>NC_015563.1:0-662500 GCF_000214395.1 Delftia sp. Cs1-4
TTTTGTGGATAACTTCCGCAAAAGCTACAATGGCAGCCTCGCAACAGTTCCTCCTATCCACAACTAGACTTCGACAATGACAGAGGAACCTACGAACGATGCAGGCCAGGGCCTGTGGCAAGTCTGCGTTGAGCAACTGGGGCAGGAAATGCCCGAACAGCAGTTCAACACCTGGATCAAGCCCCTGACCGCGCACGTCGCCGAAGACTTCTCCAAAGTCACCGTCTACGTGGCCAACCGCTTCAAGCTCGACTGGATCCGCGCCCAATATGCAGGCCGCATCTCGGCCATGCTGGAGTCGCTCTATGGCCAGCCGGTGACGCTTGAGTTGGCACTTGCTCAGCGGGAAAGCGTTGTGCGGACTTACGTCCGCCCCTCCTCCAGCGAGCGCTCGGCCCCGCCGGAAACCATTGTCACCTCGGTGCCCACGGTCACCAGCGAAGACGCGGCAGCGCCCGTCTTTCGCACGCGCCTGAACGCCGCGCTGACCTTCGAGACCCTGGTGGAAGGTACGGCCAACCGCATGGCACGCTCGGCCGCCATGCATGTGGCGGGCTCGCCCGGACACCTGTACAACCCGCTGTTCATCTACGGCGGCGTGGGCCTTGGCAAGACCCACCTGGTGCATGCAGTGGGCAACAAGCTGCTGGCCGACAAGCCCGACGCCAAAGTTCTCTACATCCATGCCGAGCAGTTCGTCTCGGATGTGGTCAAGGCCTACCAGCGCCGCACCTTTGACGAATTCAAGGAGCGTTACCACTCGCTGGATCTGCTGCTGATCGACGACGTGCAGTTCTTCGCCAACAAGGATCGCACGCAGGAGGAGTTCTTCAACGCCTTCGAGGCGCTGCTGGCCAAGAAGAGCCACATCGTGATGACCTCGGACACCTATCCCAAGGGTCTGGCGAACATCCACGAGCGGCTGGTATCGCGCTTCGACTCCGGGCTGACGGTGGCCATCGAGCCGCCCGAGCTGGAGATGCGCGTGGCCATCCTGATCAACAAGGCCCGCGCCGAGAACGCCGAGATGCCCGAGGAAGTCGCCTTCTTCGTGGCCAAGAACGTGCGCTCCAACGTGCGCGAGCTCGAAGGCGCGCTGCGCAAGATCCTGGCCTATTCGCGCTTCAACCAGAAGGAAGTCTCCATCCAGCTGGCCCGCGAGGCCCTGCGTGATCTGCTGTCCATCCAGAACCGCCAGATCAGTGTGGAGAACATCCAGAAGACGGTGGCCGATTACTACAAGATCAAGGTGGCCGACATGTACAGCAAGAAGCGCCCGGCCAGCATCGCCCGGCCGCGCCAGATTGCCATGTACCTGGCCAAGGAATTGACCCAGAAGAGCCTGCCCGAGATCGGCGAGCTGTTCGGCGGGCGCGACCACACCACCGTGCTGCACGCGGTGCGCAAGATCGCCGGCGAACGCCAGCAACTGACCGAGCTGAACCAGCAGCTGCACGTGCTGGAGCAAACTCTCAAAGGTTGATGAAAACTCCCCCGTTCTGGTCGTATGTACGCGGCAAAATGGGGGATTCGAGCGGCAAGAGGGGGCTCATTTGTGAGCCGCCGCTCCTACCGAGACCCGCATCCTTAAATCAGAGGTTGACATGATCGTCCTGAAAGCCACACAAGACAAAGTTCTCGCGGTCCTGCAATCGGTGTCCGGCATCGTCGAACGCCGCCACACGTTGCCCATCCTGGCCAACGTGCTGATCAAGAAGACCGGCAACGCATTGCAGCTGACCACCAGCGACCTGGAAATCCAGATCCGCACCACCGCCGAGCTCGGCGGCGACACCGGCGACTTCACCACCACCGTGGGCGCGCGCAAGCTGATCGACATCCTCAAGACCATGCCCGGCGACCAGACCGTGAGCCTGGAGACCCAGCAGGCCAAGATGGTGCTCAAGGGCGGCAAGAGCCGCTTCACGCTGCAGACCCTGCCGGCCGAGGACTTCCCGCTGGTTCAGGAAGCTGCGGCCTTCGGCCCTTCCTTCAGCGTGCCGCAGAAGGTGCTCAAGGACCTGCTGGGCCAAGTCTCCTTCGCCATGGCCGTGCAGGACATCCGCTACTACCTCAACGGCATCCTGTTCGTGGCCGAGGGCAAGCAGCTGTCCCTGGTGGCCACCGACGGCCACCGCCTGGCGTTCGCAAGCAGCCAGCTGGACGTGGAAGTGCCCAAGCAGGAAGTGATCCTGCCGCGCAAGACCGTGCTGGAGCTGCAGCGCCTGCTGTCGGATGCCGGCGGCGAAAACCAGCCCCACATCGAGATGCAGTTCGCCAACAACCAGGCCAAGTTCACCTTTGGCGGCATGGAGTTCGTGACCAAGCTGGTCGAGGGCAAGTTCCCCGACTACAACCGTGTCATCCCGCGCAACCACACCAACAGCGTGACCCTGGGCCGCGCCCCGCTGCTGGCCAGCCTGCAGCGCACGGCCATCATGACCAGCGACAAGTTCAAGGGCGTGCGCCTGACGGTGGAGCCCGGCACCTTGCGCGTGGCGTCCAACAACGCCGAGCAGGAAGAGGCCATGGACGAGCTGGACATCGACTACGGTGGCGACACCATCGAGATCGGCTTCAACGTCACCTATCTGATCGACGCCCTGTCCAACATGAGCCAGGACATGATCAGGATCGACCTGCAGGACGGCAACAGCTCGGCCCTGCTGACCATCCCCGAGAACGACAGCTTCAAGTACGTCGTGATGCCCATGCGCATCTGACCGCGCGCCACACGACACCGATGCCTGACACATTGCGCAGCCCCTGCACCCGCCGCCCGGTGGCACAAGCCGGTGCACGGAGCGCAACCACCCTACCCGACTCGTAGCCCGCAGCGCGCGTCCCTACGCACCGCGCCAGCGGCCGAATCGAACATTTTCAAGCGAAGCGACAGCTTCCGACGGAACTACCCCAGGGCCTTCCATGACCGACGAGAACAAGCCAGAAAACCAGACCATTGCCCCCGAAGGCTCAGACTCCAGCGGCTATGGCGAAGGTGCGATCCAGATCCTCGAAGGCCTGGAGGCCGTGCGCAAGCGCCCCGGCATGTACATCGGCGATACCTCCGATGGCACGGGCCTGCACCACCTGGTCTTCGAAGTGGTGGACAACTCCATCGACGAAGCCCTGGCCGGCTACTGCGACGACATCCTGGTCACCATCCATGCCGATGGCTCCCTGTCCGTCATCGACAACGGCCGCGGCATCCCCACGCGCGTGAAGATGGACGACAAGCACGAGCCCAAGCGCTCGGCGGCCGAGATCGCCCTCACCGAACTGCACGCCGGCGGCAAGTTCAACCAGAACAGCTACAAGGTCTCGGGCGGCCTGCACGGCGTGGGCGTGTCCTGCGTGAACGCGCTGTCCATCTGGCTCAAGCTCAACGTGCGCCGCGATGGCGAGGTCTACGAAATCGACTTCTCGCGCGGCCACGTGCAGAACCGCCCGATCGAGATCGTGGACGGCGTCGAGGTCTCGCCCATGCGCGTGGTCGGCAAGAGCGACAAGCGCGGCACCAAGGTCCACTTCCTGCCCGACACGGAAATCTTCACGCAGAACCATGAGTTCCGCTACGAGATCCTGGCCAAGCGCCTGCGCGAACTCTCGTTCCTGAACAACGGCGTGCGCATCCGCCTCAAGGACGAGCGCGACGGCCGCGAAGACGACTTCTCCGGCGCCGGCGGCGTCATGGGCTTCGTGCAGTTCATCAACGCCAACAAGAAGGTGCTGCATCCCACGGCCTTCCACGCCAACGGCACGCGCCCGGCGGAAAGCTACGGCGGCATCCCCGGCACCGAGATCGGCGTCGAAGTCGCCATGCAGTGGAACGACAGCTATGCCGAGCAGGTGCTGTGCTTCACCAACAACATCCCGCAGCGCGACGGCGGCACCCACCTGACGGGCCTGCGCGCCGCCATGACGCGCGTGATCGGCAAGTACATCGAGCAGAACGAACTGGCCAAGAAGGCCAAGGTCGAGGTCAGCGGCGACGACATGCGCGAAGGCCTGTGCTGCGTGCTGTCCGTGAAGGTGCCCGAACCCAAGTTCAGCAGCCAGACCAAGGACAAGCTGGTCTCCAGCGAAGTACGCGCGCCCGTGGAGGACATCGTCGCCAAGGCGCTGACCGACTACCTGGAGGAAAAGCCCAACGACGCCAAGATCCTGTGCAGCAAGATCGTCGATGCCGCGCGTGCCCGCGAGGCCGCGCGCAAGGCCCGCGAGATGACGCGCCGCAAGGGCGTGCTCGACGGCATGGGCCTGCCCGGCAAGCTGGCCGACTGCCAGGAAAAGGACCCGGCGCTGTGCGAGATCTACATCGTCGAGGGTGACTCCGCCGGCGGCTCCGCCAAGCAAGGTCGCGACCGCAAGTTCCAGGCCATCCTGCCGCTGCGCGGCAAGATCCTGAACGTGGAAAAGGCCCGCTACGAAAAACTGCTGACCAGCAACGAAATCGTCACCCTGATCACGGCCCTGGGCACCGGCATCGGCAAGGCCACGGCCGAATCGGGCAAGAGCGGCAGCGACGACTTCGACCCCAACAAGCTGCGCTACCACCGCATCATCATCATGACCGACGCGGACGTGGACGGCGCCCACATCCGCACCCTGCTGCTGACCTTCTTCTACCGCCAGATGCCGGACCTGGTCGAGCGCGGCCACATCTACATCGCCCAGCCGCCGCTGTACAAGGTCAAGAACGGCAAGGAAGAGCTGTACATCAAGGACGGCCCCGCGCTCAACCAGTACCTGCTGCGCATCGCGCTGATGAACGCCAGCGTCAGCACCGGCGGTGCCAACCCGCGCACGCTGGACGGCGAGGAACTGGCCAAGCTGGCCAACATGCACCTGGCTGCCGAGACCGTCATCGACCGCCTGTCCAACTTCATGGATGCCGAGGCCCTGCGCGCCATCGCCGACGGCGTGCAGATCACGCTGGACAGCATCGAGGCGGCCCAGGCCTGCGCCCCCATCCTGGAGGCCAAGCTGCGCGAGTTGACCACCACGGGCGTGCCCGCCGAGGTCACGGCCGAAATCGACCCGGTCTCCGAAAAGCCCGTGCTGCGCATCAGCCGCCACCACCACGGCAACATCAAGAGCTCCATCCTCACCCAGGAGTTCGTGCGCAGCCACGACTACGCCGCGCTGGCCGACGAAGCCCAGAACTTCAACGGCCTGCTGGGCGAAGGCGCCAAGGTCACGCGTGGCGAGGGCGAAAAGGCCAAAAGCGACAAGGCCGGCGACTTCCGCCAGGCCATGCAATGGCTGCTGCACGAGGCCGAACGCACCACGGCCCGCCAGCGCTACAAGGGCCTGGGCGAAATGAACCCCGAGCAGCTGTGGGAAACCACCATGGACCCCACCGTCCGCAGCCTGCTGCAGGTGCAGATCGGCGACGCCATCGAGGCCGACCGCGTGTTCACCATGCTCATGGGCGATGAAGTGGAGCCACGCCGGGAATTCATCGAGACGAATGCGCTGCGGGCGGGCAATATCGACGTGTGATCGCGCAGGTTCTCATCCATCTCGTAGAACCTTCGACGTCGCCATCGAGCTGTTGACCCTGCAGTGCGGCATTGGATTGCACAGCATGGCGCCAACAGCAACGCAAAGCCCGGGATCAGCATGCCACTGATACCCGGGCACCAGCGCATTGCCAGATCAAGCGTGAAAAACAAAGGCTGAAAGAGAATGTCGATCAATCCGAGAATCGCCGGCATTCTTCACCCGGGCCATGAAGTGATGCCTCAATTGATGCATTCGCATGCGCGAGAAATTCGTTGGAAGCCGTTTTGCTGAATGCAGAAACGGGCATGTCCAAACAACGACATCAACCGCCGGGCCTTCTTCTGCCTTGATGCACGACCGGCTCGAGAAACAACTGCCGAAAGTAATCGCGAAACGCCGTCATCGCTGGGGAAAATTCGATGCCTTGCTTCCACCCAAGCCCGATGTTCATCGTCGGCACGGCGTCGCGCAGACTGATGGTTTCAATGCGCTTTCCCTCCAGCGACCAAGGTCGATAAACCATATCCGAGAGAACGGTCACGCCAAGGCCATTCGCCACGGTGCTGCGCACTGCTTCTACAGAGCTCGTGCGCAGCCTGATCTGAGGCTGGTACGGCGTCTTGCTCCAATATTTCATTGCAGTGCCCGCAGCCTCGTCCACGGTGAGCAGGATGTAGGGCTCGGCCGCCACATCGGCCAGCGTGACTTCCGCCTTTTCGAGCAGCGCATGCTTGGCCGGCACCCACAGTCGGCGTTGCGAGCCAAAGAATGTCTCGAGCGACAGCTCGCGCAGCACCACATTGGACGTGAGCAGTACGCCCATGTCGTATTGCTGCGTGATCAGCCCCTCCTCAATTGCTTCACGCACTACCTCGTGCACCTTGACCTTGATCTGCGGATGCAATTGCTCGAAACGCTGAAGGTGGTGGGGCAAGAAGTAGCCGAGCACCGTGTAGGTGGCGGCAATGGTAAGCGTCCCCTCGACATTCACTCCCTCATGCGGCATGCGGATCGCCTCGTCGGCAGCCGAGAGCACGGCATAGGCATGGCTCAGAAACCGCCGTCCGGCTCGGGTCAGCTCCACGCCATGAGGATGTCGCTCAAACAGCTGCTGCCCCAGCATTTCCTCCAGCTCCCGGACTGCCATGGTCACCGCCGATTGCGAGATGTTGAGTTGCAGTGCCGCGTGTGAGATGCGCCCCACTTCGGCCACCGCCGTGAAGTATTTGAGCTGGCGAAGGGTCAGAGACATGGTGCGGTCTTCCTGGGGTATTTACTTATCTCTCAAAAATTACATGCCAGCGCGCGCAAATCCGATACCGAGGATTCACCGATCTGCAGGGTAGCGTTCATTGCAGGCTGTCGGAGTATCTGTTTTTTAGATATCGCATCGCCTGTAAATAATGCTTTTCAGCCGATTTTCAGCTGACTAATCTTCACCTTGTCCCGCATTGCTGCCATCGGGCCGTGCCAACAACACAAGGTGAAACGTGAAGAAGACGCTGATTGATCTGAACTCCGACATGGGCGAAAGCTTCGGTCCATGGGCCATCGGCGATGGCGTGGACCAGGAATTGATGCCGTTGATCAGTTCGGCCAATATCGCCACAGGCTTTCATGCGGGTGATCCGAACATCATGCGCAAGACGGTGTTGTTGGCCCGGGAAAACGGCGTGGGCATCGGCGCGCACCCGGGCTTTCGCGACCTCGTGGGCTTCGGGCGCCGCCATATCAATGCACCGGCCGACGAGCTGGTGAACGACATGGTCTATCAGCTCGGCGCGCTGCGCGAATTCGCGCGGCTGGCCGGCATGACGCTGCAGCACATCAAGCCGCACGGCGCGCTCTACATGCATGCGGCGCGCGACGAGGCGCTGTCGCGCGCACTCGTCACGGCCCTGCAGCAGATCGAACCGACGCTGCGCCTGTTCTGCATGGAATCGTCCGTCACCTTCCAGGTGGCGTGCGAATTGGGCCAGCCCGTGGCGCGCGAGTTCTATGCCGACCGCGACTACGACCTGAGCGGCTCCATCGTCTTCACCCGCCGCGTCGGCGCGCTCGACCCCGAGGCCGTGGCCGCCAAGGTGCTGCGCGCCTGCACCGAAGGCGTGGTGCGCACGGTCGAAGGCCAGGACGTGGCGATCGGCTTCGACTCGGTGTGCATCCACAGCGACACGCCCGGCGCGCTGGCGCTCGTGAAGGCCACGCGCCGCGCACTGGCCGAGCACGGCATCGAAGTTGCAGGTTTTGCCGGTGCGGCTGCGCCGGCGCAGCCTTGAGTTTTCCGTTCTTCCCGCTTTCGTTCCTGTTCCCGCTTTCCAGGAGTGCATCGATGCCCGCTACCCATGAAGTCCTGAGCCCGCTGCCGGGCACCTTCTACCGCCGTTCGGCGCCTGACGCGCCGCCATTCAAGGCCGAAGGCGACACTGTGGCCGTGGGCGATGTGATCGGCCTGGTCGAGGTGATGAAGCAGTTCAGCGAAGTCACGGCCGACGTGGCCGGACGGCTGCGGGGCTTTGCCGTGGAGAACGGCGAACCCGTCGATCCTGGCCAAGCGCTGGCCGTCATCGAAACGGCGTGAGGCCCGGACCATGACCGCCGCATTCGACAAACTGCTCATCGCCAACCGCGGCGAGATTGCGGTGCGCATCATCCGCGCCGCGAAGGAACTGGGCCTCAAGACCGTCGCCGTCTACAGCGACGCTGACGCACAAAGCCTCGCGGTGCGCATGGCCGACGAAGCCGTGCGCATTGGCCCGGCGCATGCCACCAGGAGCTATCTGAGCGTAGACGCCATTCTTGAAGCGGCAGCCGACAGCGGCGCCGGCGCCGTGCATCCGGGCTACGGTTTCCTGTCGGAGAACGCCGCGTTCGCCGAGCGCATCGAGGCCGCGGGCCTGGTGTTCGTCGGCCCGACGCCGCACGCGATCCGCACCATGGGCGACAAGGCCGCTGCGCGCGCCGCAGCCATGAAGGCCGGTGTGCCCACCGTGCCCGGCAGCGTGGGCGTGGTGACAGACGCCGACACCGCCGTCGCGCTGGCAAAGGGCATCGGCTACCCCATCATGATCAAGGCCTCGGCCGGCGGGGGCGGGCGCGGCATTCGCGTGGCGCATGACGAAGCCGAGCTGCGCCAGCAGTTCGCCACCGCCACGGCGGAAGCGCAGGCCGCTTTCGGCAACGGCGAGGTGTACCTCGAACGCTTCATCCGCCAGGCGCGCCACATCGAGGTGCAGATCCTGGGCGACGGCCAGCGCGTGGTTCACTGCTTCGAGCGCGAATGCTCGCTGCAGCGACGCCGCCAGAAAGTGTGGGAAGAAGCGCCCTCGGCCGCCATCAGCGAGGCCACGCGCGCGGCGCTGTGCGAATCGGCGCTGCGGCTGGCCCATGCCGTGGCCTACCGCGGCGCGGGCACGCTCGAATACCTGTACGACGACGACACGCGCGAGTTCTTCTTCATCGAGATGAACACGCGCATCCAGGTCGAGCACCCCATCACCGAGATGATCACCGGCATCGACCTCGTGAAGGAGATGCTGCGCATCGCGCTGGGCCAGCCGCTGCGCCTGCAGCAGGAAGACATCCGGCTGACCGGCGCGGCCATCGAGGTGCGCATCAACGCCGAGAACGCCGCGAAGAACTTCATGCCAAGCCCGGGCCTCGTGTCGCAGCTCGTGGTGCCGGGCGGCCCCGGCGTGCGCTTCGACACCATGCTGTTCCCCGGCTGCACCGTGCCGGCGTACTACGACTCGCTGCTGGGCAAGCTGATCGTGCACGACACCGATCGCGCCGGTGCGTTGGCCCGCATGCGGCGCGCGCTCGGCGAGCTGCAGGTCGAAGGCATCCACACCACGATCCCGCTGCACCGCGCACTGTGCGAGGACGCGGGCGTGGCGCAGGCCGCATTCCACACGGGCTTTCTCGAAACCTGGATGTCGGTGAATCCGCTGGCCGACGCACCCGCCCCACTTGCGAAGGTGACCGCATGACCGCTGCCAGCACCCTCCCCACCCAGGCCCGCTACAGCTTCGGCGGCGACGAGCACCTGTTCGTCGAGATCAGCGAAGAGATGTCGCTGCCCGCGTTCTTCAAGGGCATGGCCATCTGCAATGAGCTGCGCCGCCGCGCACAGGCGGGCGAGATCACGGGCGTGACCGAGATCTGTCCCGCCAACGCCGCCTACCTCGTGCGCTTCGATCCCGATACGATCGCGCCCGATGCACTGCTGGCCATGCTCAAAGACATCGAAGCGGGCCTGGGCGATGCCGACCTGCAGATGCAGACGCGCATCGTCGAGATTCCCGTGCTCTACAACGACCCGTGGACGCACGAGACGCTGATGCGCTTCCGCGAGCGGCACCAGGACCCGTCGGGCACCGACATCGAGTACGCGGCGCGCATCAACGGCCACGTCTCGGTCGAGGCCTTCATCGAGGCGCACTCGTCGGCGCCCTGGTTCGTGTCGATGGTCGGCTTCGTTGCCGGCCTGCCCTTTCTGTTCCAGATGGTCGAGCGCCAGCGCCAGATCCAGGTGCCCAAGTATCTGAGCCCGCGCACCGACACGCCCAGGCTCACGCTGGGCCACGGCGGTTGCTTCAGCTGCATCTACTCGGTGCGTGGTGCGGGCGGCTACCAGATGTTCGGTGTCACGCCCGCGCCCATCTTCGACCCGGCGCAACGGCTGTCCTACCTGAAGGAGCTGATGGTGTTCTTCCAGCCCGGCGACATCGTCAAGTACAAGCCCATTGACCGCGCCGAGTACGACCGCCAGATCGCGCAGGTCGAGGCCGGCACCTACGCGCTGCGCATCGCACCAGTGTCGTTCTCGCTCAACGATTTCCTGGCCGACCCGGGCGGCTACAACCAACAGCTCCTGAAAGTGCTCCATGGCGATTGAAGTGCTCAAGCCCGGCCTCGCGACCAGCGTGCAGGACGCCGGCCGCCCCGGCTACTACCACCTGGGCATTCCGCTGTCGGGTGCGCTCGACCAGCAAAGCCTGGTGCTCGCAAACCTGCTGGTCGGCAACGACGAAGGTGCGGCCGTCATCGAAAGCACGCTGCTCGGGCCCGAGCTGCAGTTCGACGCGCCCGCGCTGGTGGCCGTGACCGGCGCCGACGCGAAGATCAGGCTCAACGGCAATGAGGTGCCACGCAATACCGCATTCGCGGTGCAGGCCGGCGACAGGCTCGGCTTCGACTTCATGAAGCTCGGCGCGCGCATGTGCATCGCCGTGGCCGGCGGCATCGACGTGCCGGTGGTGCTGGGCAGCCGCTCGACCTATGGCCTGGGCGCATTCGGCGGCTTCAACGGACGCAAGCTGCTGGCCGGCGACAGACTGCCCGTGGGAGTACCGTCCGCCACCGCCCGCGCGGGTCGCACGGTGGAGGCCGCGTTGCTGCCGGTGCTCGACAAGGAAGTGGTCCTGCGTGTGCTGCCGGGTATCTACTTTCACCGACTGCAGGAGGTGTCGGTGCAAAGCTTTTTTGCCGACACCTGGACTGTCGGTTCCGAGGCCGACCGCATCGGCTACCGTTACAAGAACGGCACGCCGCTGAAGTTCCACGAGCGCACGCCGCCATTCGGCGCGGGCGACGACCCGTCGAACATCGTCGATGCGGGCTACCCATACGGTTCCATCCAGGTGCCGGGCGGACGCGAACCAATCATCCTGCACCGCGATGCGGTCTCGGGCGGCGGCTACGCGATGGTCGGCACCGTCATCAGCGCCGACATGGATCTCATCGCCCAGATGCAGCCAAACCACAAGGCACGCTTTGTCGAAGTCGATATGGCGCAGGCGCTCGAAGCGCGCGCCGAGCGGCGGCGAAGCATCGAGCGCTTGCGCGCAGCGCTCGCGGCCTGAGCGCTCCCCTCTTCGTCCCTCTCAAGAGAGCCGATAACAACCAAGAAAGCGGTCGAGTTCGCCACGCTCGAATGGGTTGCGTCGTTCAACCACCATCACCTGCCTGGACCCATCGGGCATCACTCTTGCCGGCCTCAAGCCTGACCGCCAAACTCCTCCCACAGCGCCTGCGTATGCTCGCCCAGCGCGGGCACGGCGCCCATGGCGGCTTCGGCATCCGACAGCGTGGCCGGGGGCAGCAGGGCCTGTATGCTGCCGGCGGGCGTGGCCACCTCGCGCCAGCGTTGGCGCGCCTGCAATTGCGGATGGTTCCAGACCTCGTGCATGCCGTTGAGCGGCGCGTTGGCGATGCCGCCTGCATCCAGGCGCTGCATGGCCTGTTCGCGGCTCAGGTGGGACAGCACGGAGGCGATCACCGCATCGAGTTCCTTGCGGTGCGCCACGCGCTGCAGGTTGGTGGCAAAGCGCGTGTCCTGCGCCAGCGCCGGCTGCTGCAGCACATGGGTGCAGAAGCTGTGCCATTCGCGGTCGTTCTGCAGGCCGAAGATCAGGCTCTGGCCATCACCGGCCGTGTACTGGCCATAGGGCGCGATGGAAGGATGGGTCAGCCCGCTGCGCGCGGGTGCCGCGCCGCCGTAGTGGGCGAAGTTCAGCGGGTAGGACATCCATTCGGCCAGCGCCTCCAGCATGGACACCTCCACGCGCAGGCCCCGGCCCGTGCGGGCGCGCTGCAGCAGGGCGGACAAAATGCCCGAGTAGGCATACATGCCGGCCGCGATGTCGGCGATGGAAATGCCTACGCGCGCGGGCTGGTCGGGCGTGCCCGTGACCGAGATCAGGCCGGCTGCCGCCTGGATCAGCAGGTCGTAGGCCTTTTTGTCGCTGAGCGGGCCGCCCTCGCCATAGCCCGATATATCGCAGACGATGAGACGCGGATATTTCTCATGCAGGCTGTCGAAATCCATGCCCATTCTCTGCATGGCACCCGGGGCCAGGTTCTGGATCAGGATATCGGCCTTTTCCAGTATTTTCCCGACGATATGCTGCCCTTCGGCGGTCTTGATATCTGCGGCCAGGCTTTGCTTTCCCCGATTGGCCCAGACAAAAAAGGATGATTCACCATGGACCTTGTCGTCATAGCCCCGTGCAAAATCCCCATCGGGCAATCGCTCCAGCTTGATGACCCTGGCACCCAGGTCCGCCAGCTGCCGGCTGGCAAAAGGCCCTGCCACGGCGTGTTCCATGGCCAATACCGTCAAACCATCCAATGGGCGTGTCTGCATTTTCTTGAACGAGGCGAATATTCGATTCGCCGCATTCTAGAAGTGCGACCATCACCCAGCCAGTCGGCATTTTCTAAGCGGAATTTCAAATCTTCTAAGGCAGGGATTCCTGCACGGCGCCTTCCTCGGGCAAAGGCTGGGCCGCCACATAGGCCACGAAATCGCGGGCATAGGCGGGCAGGGTTTCGGGTTCGCGCGTGACCACCTTCTGCTCGCGCTGCGCCCAGGCCTCGTCCAGGCCCACGGCAGCCAGCCTGCGCGCCTGCAGCGCCGGCCGGGCAATGGAGCGTGGCACCAGCGCAATGCCCACGCCTTCCTGCACGCACTGCAGCACGGCCTCGAATGTTGGTGCGTGCACACGTACCCTGGGATTCATGCCCAGCCTGGAAGCCATGCCTTGGAGGTAGAGGAAGTTGCTGGTCTTGCGGCCGATCGAGACCAGGTCGTAGGTCAGCGCGGTTTCCAGCGGCACCCTGCTGCTGGCGGCCAAGGGGTGGCCAGCGGGCACCACAAACACCAGTTCATCGTGGCCATAGGTGATGGCATGCAGGCCATGCAGATCGATCTGGCCGGCCACCAGGCCCACGTCGGCATTGCCGTCGAGCACGGCACGCACCGTGTCTTCGCTCAGGCGCTCCTCCAGGTCCACATTGACGTTCGGATAATGGGCCAGATAGCGGCTGAGCACAGGCGCAATTCCCGTCAGCGTGCTGCTGTTGGCAAAGACGCGGATATGGCCTGATATTCCGTTGATGTGTCTTTGCATTTCTCCGTGCAAGCGGTCCACGCTGCCGAAAATGGCATCGGCGTATTTCTTGACCGTCATTCCCGCCGGGGTCAGCACCATGCCTTTGGACGTTCTTTCAAACAGCGATGCACCCATGGCCTGCTCCAGATTCTTGAGCCGGTAGCTGGCCGATGGCGCCGTCAAATGCATTTCAGCCGCGCCTGCGCTGAGGCTTTTGGCCTGGGCAATGGCAAGGAAAACCCTGAGATCCGTCAATTCATATCGCATCCGTTGCATGCCCGCCGGGAGCATTTCCTTGGTGTTAGACGGTTTCTAACCGCCCTATCAATGATTCGACTAGCCGCATTGGCAGCGCATTTCTATAGTCGGCGCCAGGAGACAACGGAGAAAATTATGGACTTCAAGACGGCAAGACGCCAAACCCTTCTCACCGCCCTGCTTCTGGCCGCCGGCGCGGTCGCAGCGCAGGACTATCCGGCGCGCCCCATCAAGCTGGTGATTCCCTACGCGGCAGGCGGCCCCACCGACACCTTTGGCCGCGCCATGGCCGATGTCTGGAGCCAGAAGCTGGGCACGCCCGTGGTGATCGAGAACCGCACGGGTGCCGGCACCCTGGTGGGCACGGAGGCGGTTGCCAAGGCAGCCCCTGACGGCTACACCCTGCTGCTGACCACGGTGGCGCATGCCGTCAATCCCTACATCCACGACAAGCTGGGCTACCGCACGGAGGAAGACTTCGCGCCCGTGGGATTGCTCGCCAGGGCGCCGCTGGTGCTGGTGGTGGACAAGCGGCTGCCCGTGCAGAGCCTGCCGGATTTCCTGGCCTATCTGCGGGCGCGGCCCGGCCAGGTCAACTATGCCTCGGCGGGCGTGGGCAGCGCTCCGCATCTGGGTGCGGAGCTGCTGAACCTGATGGCGGGAACCCGGGCCCAGCATGTGCCCTACCGGGGCAGTGCGCCGGCCATACAGGACCTCATCGGCGGGCACCTGGCCTTCATGCTGGACAGCGCGCCCACGGGCCTGGCCCAGGTCAAGGCGGGCACGGTGCGCCTGCTGGCCACCACCATGGCCCAGCGCCTGCCGCAGACGCCCGACACGCCTGCCATTGCCGAGCAGGTGCCCGGCTACGAGGCCTATACCTGGAACGCCGTGTTCGCCCCCGCAGGCACGCCGCCAGCGCTGATTGCCCGCCTGCAGTCCAGCCTGCAGGCCACGGTGGACGATGCCGGGCTGCAGAAAAAGGCCTACGACATGGGCCTGGTGCTGGAAAAGCAGCCGCGCCCCCAGGCGCTGGCCGCCTTCCTCAAGCAGGAGCTGGACAAATGGGGCAAGGTCGCCCGGGCCGCCCACATGAGCGCGAACTGAGGAGAGTCGCCATGCCACGCCACCCATCCCTGTGCGCCCAGCGCTACTTTGAAGACTTCGCGCTGGGCGAGGTCTTCGCCCTGCCCTCGCGCACCATGACCGATGCCCTGTTCGCCGCCTTCCAGCTGGCCAGCGGCGACAACCATCCCGTGCACTACGACGTGGAGTACTGCCGCGCGCGCGGCATGCCCCACATGCTGGCCCACGGCTACCAGGTGGCCATACAGACGGCGGCAGGCGCCGGCCTGTTCCCGCACATGGTCGAGGAATCGCTCAAGGGCTTTCTGGAGCAGGGCAGCCGCTTCCTGGCCCCCGTCTATGTGGGCGACACGCTGTACTGCACGCTGACGGTGTCCGAGCTCAAGCCCGGCAACACCACGGGCGTGCTGACCCTGGCCACCGAGGTGCTGAACCAGCGCGATGAGCGGGTGTCGGACGGGTTTCAGAAATACCTGCTGAGGAAGCGGCCGGCCTGAAGGCCAGGGGATGGATGCAGGGGCAGCGTCTCCCAAAGACCCGCCCCGTCGCTTGGCTACGCCGGCGCGGCAACCGCCGCCGGGCTTTCTGGCGAAAAATAGCGTCCCTGCACACGCCCATCCCCCACCATGAGATCCCCCATCAGCATCGTCGACGTCGACCGCCTCGACTCCTGGAGCAAATACAAGCCCGGCATGTGCGACAGCTGTGCGGCCAACTGCTGCACCATGCCGCTGGAGGTGCAGCTGCCCGATCTGGTGCGGCTGGAGCTGGTGGATCCGTTCGAGGTGGACAACGTGGAGCCCAAGCTCATCGCCAAGCGGTTGATGAAGATGCGGCTGATCGACCACTACAACCCCAAGCACAACATCTTCACCATGGCGCGGCGCGCCAGCGGGGACTGCAATTTCCTGGATGCCAAGTCACGGCGCTGCACGGTATACGACAAGCGGCCCGAAACCTGTCGCCTGCACCCCAAGAAGGGGCCCAAGCCCGGCTTTTGCGCCTACGGTCACAAGGACCGCTGAAACGGCTTCAGGCCGTGGGCAACCCGGGCAGCCAGATCCTTGCCTGCAGCCCCGGATGCATGTTTTCGAAGCCCAGCTTGCCGCCGTGCAGCTGCACGATGGCCAGCACGCTGGCCAGGCCCAGGCCATAGCCTTCGCGGTCCGATTCGGCGCGGTAAAAGCGGGTGCTCATCTTCTCGCGCGTCTGCGCGTCCACGCCGGGGCCTCGGTCCTGCACGATGATTTCCACGCCCCAGGCGCCGCCGTCCATGCCGTGCTCGTGGGCCACGCCCGCGCGCAGCAGCATGTCGGCGCCGTGGTCGCTGTCGGGCAGTGATCCGTACTTGATGGCGTTGTCCACGAGGTTGGCCACGGCGCTGGCCAGCAGGTCGCCGTCGCCCAGCGCCATGGGCGTGCCCTCGACCTCCAGGCGCAGCACGCCGCCCGCGTCCTCGACCAGCGGTTCGTAGAACTCCACCACGTCGACCAGCAGGGCACGCAGGTCCACGGGCGCGAAGTTCTTGCGGCTGGCGCCGCTTTCCACTTCGGCGATCTGCAGCAGCTTGTCGAAGACCACGCCCAGCTCGGCCACTTCCTGGGCCACCAGCGCCAGCGTCTCGTTCTTTTCCTCGGGCGTGGCCTGCTGGGCATTGCGCAGGCGCAGCAGGATGCGCGTCAGCGGCGTGCGCAGGTTGTGGGCGATGGTGTTGGAGACATGGCGTATGCCGTCCATCAACAGTTCCAACCGGTCCAGCATGGTGTTGATGTCGCGGTTGAGCAGCGTGAACTCATCGTCGCGGCGCGTGACCGGGATGCGCTGGCGCAGGTCGCCCGTGGCCACGCGCGCCATGGTGCTGCGGATGTCGGCGGCACGCTCTTCCACCACGCGCCGGAAGGCCCCGGCGCCCAGCACGGCCATGCCCAGGGCCACCAGGCCGGCCAGCAGGCTGGCGCGGCCGAACAGCTCCTCCACATCGCTTTGCACCTGCATGTCGCTGCCCACGGCCAGCAGCTTGCCGTCGGACAGTTGGGCCACCGCCACGCGGCCCGCGATGATGCGGCCGTTGCGCCGCACCTTGAGATCGCGCACGCCCATCTCCGTCAGGCGGCGTGCGGGCACCACGTCGGCGTTGCCGATGATGGGATTGCCGTCGCCATCCATGAGGATGAGGATTTCGGTATCGGTGTTGACGCCGTCCAGCAGGGTCTGCTGGATCTCGGCCTCCAGCGCGGGCTCGCCGTACTTGTCGCGGTGCTCGACCAGGCGGCGCATGTGGTTCTCGGCCTGCCGGTCCATGCGCATGCGCAGCACGCCCACGGTCTGCACGTAGAACACCGACAGCACGATGGACATGGTCAGCACCAGCAGCACGCCGTAGGTCAGCGCCAGCCGGAAGGCCGTGGAGCTCCAGGGCTTGGCCAGCGACATGGGATCAGGCCACCTGCGGCAGGTCCTGCGGCCGGTCCGACAGGCTGTAGCCCACGCCGCGCACGGTGTGGATCAGCGCGGGCTCGAAGCCCTTGTCCACCTTGCCGCGCAGGCGGCTGATGTGCACGTCGATGACATTGGTCTGCGGGTCGAACCGGTAGTCCCACACCGACTCCAGCAGCATGGTTCGCGTGACGATCTGGTGCGCGTGCTGCATCAGAAAGGCCAGCAGGCGAAACTCGCGCGGCTGCAGCGCCAGCGGCTGGCCTGCGCGCTCGGCGCTGCGCGTGAGCAGGTTCAGCCGCAGGTCGGCCAGGCGCATCTCGCGCGCCGGGGCCGGGATCTGGGCGCGGCGCACCAGGGCCTCCAGGCGCGCCGAGAGTTCGGAGAAGGCAAAGGGCTTGGTCAGGTAGTCATCGCAGCCGGCCTTGAGGCCGCGCACGCGCTCGTCCGTGGCCGACAGGGCGCTGAGCACCAGCACCGGCGTCTGCTTGCCCATGGAGCGCAGCGTCTGCAGGATCTGCAGGCCGTCGAAGCCGTTGGGCAGCATGCGGTCGAGGATGATCACATCCCAGCTCTCGCCCACGGCCATGGCGATGCCCTGCACACCATCGCTGCACACCGCCACCTGCGCGCCCTGCTGGCGCAGGCCTTCGGCGATGTAGCGCGCGTTCAGCGCGTCGTCTTCGATGATGAGATAGCGGTACATGCGGGCGGCAGGGCCTGACTCGAAACTGAGGCAGACACTATACGGCGCGCCAGACTCCGCCGAGATCGGTGGGGGTGCCGGCATGTTTACCACCTCTTTTCAGCCTTGGGCTGCGCTGCGCGGCATCGCACCGCATGAAACTGGCGTGATCCGGACCAGGCACACCGCGGGGTGCCACCCAGGGTCCGACCGCCCCTCCCGCACAGCAGGAGGGGAAGGGCGTCAAGCGCCTCAGGGCGCTGCCCACATCGGCAGATCGCCGCTGGCCACGCGCACCTGCCACTCGGCCAGCATCATTTCCTTGACCAGGTCCAGGTGCTCCAGGCGGTGCTCGTTGATGGAGCCCAGCGAATCGATCAGCTCCAGGATGGAGCCCTGGCCCAGCTTGTAGGCATCCTGGGCCATCTGGTTGAGCGGCGCGATCTGGGCCAGGCCCTGCTTTTCGTAGGCGCGCACGGCATCGCGGCGCAGCTTCAGTTGCTTGATGGCGCGCTGCAGCTCGGTACGCGCCTCGATCAGCGCGGCGTCGTAGCGCAGCTGGGCCTGTTCGGCCTCCACCTGGGCACGCGCGATGGGGCCTTCGCGGCGATCGAACAGCGGCAGCTCCACCGACACGCCGATCTGGTTGTAGTTGCCGTCAAGCCGGTTGCGCACGCGCGCCACGCTCACGCTGGGCGTGGGCAGGGCTTCGCGGCGTTCCAGCTCGACCTTGTGGCGCAACTGGTCCAGCTCGGCCTGGGCGGCCACCAGGGCCGGCAGGCGCTGGCGCGCAGCTTCCCAAAGCTCCTGCTCGTGCAGCAGCTGGCCCACGGGCACGGCCTGCAGGCTGCCCGTGGCGCGCGGCGCCCATTGGGGCAGGGCGGCCAGGGCGGCGGCATGCGAGGCGGCGTCCTGCCAGTCCGACTGGGCCTGGCTGACCTGCATGACCATCTGGGCCTGCTGCAGGCTCAGGCGGGCGCCGTCATAGCGGCTGCGCGCGCCGGCCTCGATCTGGCCGCGCACGATATTGCCTGCGCCGTTCAGCGACTCCTGCGCCTCTTCCCACACCTTCAGGCGCTGCTGCGTCATCAGCAGGTCGATGAAGGCCGTGGCTGCATCGTTGAGCGTGGTGGCCACGGCCACCTCGACATTGGCACGCGCCGCCGTCTCGCCCTTGCGCGCGTTCTCCATGCGCAAACGCCGCTGGCCGAAAATGGGCAGCGGCTGCTCGATGCCCCACTGCTTCTCGCCCGGCTTGCTGCTGTACGACGCCGTGGGATTGGGAAACGCCGCCGCCGTGCGGCTGTCCGCCTGCGCAATCCCGATCTGCAGCCGCTGCGCCGCCAGCTGGGGCTGGTTGCGCACCACCATCTGCAGATACTCCTGCATCCCCACCGGCTGCTGCGGCGCAGCCGCCGGAGCCACCTCGGAGGCAGGCGCCGCAGTGATGGCCGGCGCAGCCGCCCCGCCAGGTACAGCGGGTGCAGCGGGTGCAGCCTGCTGCGCAAGCGCAGAACCCGCCCCCCAGCACAGCGCCACAGCCACAAACAGGGCCCGATAAGGTGAACGACCCGCAAAACCGGCACGGCCCAAATCAGAGACGCCAAGCAAGAGCCGCCTCGCGGCGATGGCGTCGTCCCCCTCCCGCGAAGCGAGAGAGGGGGAAGCGGCGCAGCCGCTCAGGGGGTGCTTACTCTTTTTCATCGAGTTCTTCCTGCGTCAACATGTTCTTGGGGCCCAGCAGCGCATAGAGCACGGGCAGCAGCACCAGGGCCACCAGGGGCAGCACCACCATGCCGCCCACGATCACGGAGGCGAAGGGCTTTTGCGTCTCGCTGCCCACGCCCGTGGACAGTGCCATGGGCAGCAGGCCCAGCAGCGCCAGCAGCGCCACGAGCACGATGGAGCGCATGCGCTCGGCAGCGCCCTCGACCAGGGCTTGCATCATGGGCATGCCCTGCCGTCGCAATTCCTCCACGGCCGAGATCACCAGCAGGCCGGCCAGCGCCACCTGTCCCAGCAGCGCGATGAAGCCGATGGCCGCGCTGATGGACAGCTCGATGCCCGCAAAGTGCAGGGCCGCGATGCCGCCCACCATGGTGAAGGGCGCGCACAGCAAGATGATGCCGGCGCTGCGCGCCTGGCCCAGCGCGCCGAACAGCAGGGCGTAGACGATGATCAGCGACAGCGGCACCACGATCTTCAGGCGTGCGGCCGCGCGCTGCTGGTTCTCCCACTCGCCGCCCCAGACGGCCTGGTAGCCCTCGGGGATCTTCACGTTCTTCTTGAACGTGGCCAGCGTGTCCTTGACCACGGAGCCGATGTCGCGGCCTTCCACGTTGAACTTGAGCGCCATGTAGCGCGCATTGCCTTCGCGGAAGATGGAGGAGTTGCCGATCTTGATGGCGACCTGGCCCACCGAATGCAGCGGCACCGAGCCGCCGTTGGGAAGCGGGATGGCGATGTTGCGGATGCGCTCCTCATCCATGCGGTCCACATAGGGCAGGCGCACGCGCACGGGCACGGGGTACTCGCCCTCCCACAGCGTGGTGGAGATGTTGCCGGCCAGCGCCGCCTCCAGCGTCTTTTGCGCGGTCTCCATGGCAATGCCCTGGCGCGCCAGCGACTGGCGGTCGAACTCCACGTGGACCTGGGGTGCAGGCGCATCGCGGTACAGGCCCAGATCGACCACGCCGTCGATGTCCTTCACCAGGTCCACGGTCTGCTGCAGGATGGCGCGCAGTTGCGGAATGTCGGGGCCGAAGACCTTGAGCACCACCTGGCCGCGCGCGCCGGACGTCGATTCCTCCACGCTGTCGCGGATGGGCTGGGCGAAGTTGAACGACACGCCCGGAATCTCGCTCAGCGTGGCGCGCATCTGCTCGATGAGCTGGGGCTTGGTCAGGCCCTTGCGCCATTCGCCGTGGCCCTTCAGGCGCACCAGAACCTTGGCCAGGTTCAGCGTCTCGTTGTCGGTGCCGGACTCGGGCCGGCCCTGCTCGGTGGTGACGGTGATCACCTCGGGGAAGGTCTTCAGGCGCAGGCGCACGTCGCGCAGCACTTCCTGGCCCTTTTCCAGCGAGATAGATGCCGGCATCTGCACCAGCACGTAGGCATCGCCTTCATCGAGCTCGGGCAGGAATTCCGTGCCCAGCCAGGCCGCCGACAGGCCGGCCGCCACCAGGATGGCGAGCGAGCCGACGATGACGATGACGCGGCGGCGCCCGGCACCCAGCAGGGTGCCGATCCAGTGCTGGTAGCCGTGGTGCGCGCGGTCGAAGATCTTGGGCTCTTCCACCATCACGTGCTGGGGCTTGAGGAACAGCGCGCACAGCGCCGGCACCAGGCCCATGGCGAAGACCAGGGCGCCCAGCAGCGCGAAGCTGTAGGTCATGGCCAGCGGACGGAAGATGCGGCCCTCGATGCTTTCCAGCGAGAACACGGGGATCAGCGCCGCGATCACGATGGCCATGGCGAACAGCGTGGGCTTGGCCACGGCCACGGCCGAGTCGATGATGATGTGGCGCATGTCCGCCTGCGTCTGCGGCTTGCGCAGGCGGGCGTTGCGGATGATGTTCTCGGCCAGCACCACGGCGCCGTCCACCATGATGCCGAAGTCGATGGCGCCCATGGAGATCAGGTTGGCCGGCATGCCCAGCAGATGCAGGCCGATGAAGGCCACCAGCAGCGACAGCGGGATCACCGTGGCCACGATCAGCGAGCCGCGCAGACTGCGCAGGAACAGCCACAGCACGCCCACGATCAGCGTGGCGCCGAACAGCAGGTTGTGCTGCACCGTGCCCAGCGTGTGGCCGACCAGGTCGGAGCGGTCGTAGTTGGTCTCCATGTGCATGCCCTCGGGCAGGCCGCCGTCATTGAGCGCGGCCACCTTGGCATGGATCTGGTCCAGCACCACCGAGGGGTTCTCGCCGCGCTTGAGCAGCACGATGCCCTGGACCACGTCGTCGGCATCGTCCATGCCCACCGAGCCCTGGCGCGGCGTGTGCGACTGCACCACGCGCGCCACGTCGCCAATGGTCACGGGCGCGCTGCCGCGCATGGCCACGACCACGCCCTGGATCTCCTGCGGCGTGCGCAGCAGGCCGATGCCGCGGATGATCAGCGACTGCTCGCCCCGGCGCATCAGGCCGCCGCCCACGTTGCGGTTGGACTTGGACAGGGCATCGCTCACGTCTTCCAGCGACAGTCCCAGCGCATACAGCTTCTCGGGATCCACCTCGACGTGGTACTCCTTGACGAAGCCGCCGATGCTGACCACGTCGGCCACGCCCTGCACCTGCTTGAGGGTGCGGACCACGCGCCATTCCTGCTCGGTGCGCAGCTGTGCCAGCGTGTGGCGGTCGCTCTTCAGGCGGTAGTAGAAGATCTTGCCCAGCGGCGTGTAGTCGGGCGCCATCTCGGGCGTGACGCCGTCGGGCAGATTGGCCTGGGGCAGGCGCTGCGACACCTCGGCGCGCGCATGGAAACTGTCGGCATCGTCATTGAAGACGAGGTTGATCATGGCCAGGCCGAAGTAGCTCTCCGAGCGCAGCGACACCAGGCCCGGCGTGCCGTTGAGCTCGCGCTCCAGCGGCTGGGTGATCTGGCGCTCCACCTCCTCGGGGGCCAGGCCCGGCGCCTGGGCAATCACGCCGACCTGCACATTGGTCACATCGGGATAGGCCTCGATGGCCGTGTGCAGGTATGAGTACACGCCATAGATGGCGATGATCAGGGTGGCACACAGGGCGACGAGCCGCCGGTGCACCACAAACGCTATCAGGGAACGCAGCATTGATGAGTCTCCTGGCCGCGATCAGAGCAGCTGGCTGGCTGCGCCGTCGAGCAGCAGGCCACCGCGCACGACGATCTTTTCACCCGACTTCAGGCCCGACACCACGGGCACCATGCCGCGCGAGGGCCGGCCCAGCACCACGGTGCGGGCCTCGAACTGCTGCTCGCCGGTCTGCACGAAGACGATGCTGCGGCTTTCATCCTTGATGAGCACGGCCGTCACGGGGATCAGCATCTCGTGCTCGTTGGAGACCTGCAGGCCCACGCGCGCCTGCATGCCGGAACGCAGCACGGGGTTCTGCGCATCGAGCTGCACGATGACGGAGGCACGGCGCGACTCCTTGTCCAGCGTGGCGCCCAGGTGGCGCACCGTGCCGGTCAGGGGCTTGGGCAGCTGCGGCACATCGACCTGCACAGCACTGCCCAGGCGGATGCCGGGCAGATCGCTTTCAAAGACATCGGCCACCACGTTCATGGCGGCGGGATCGCCGATCAGGAACAGCTCGCCGCTGGGCTCGACCGAGGCGCCGACCACGGCCTTGCGCTCGGCCACCACGCCGGCGCGCGGCGCACGCAGCACCAGCCGGTCGCCGCCGCCTTGCCCCAGCAGCGCCGACGTGCCCTGGGCACGCGCCAGCTCCTGGGCCGACTCGCGCAGCTTGGCCTGGGCCGCACGCAGATCCACTTCCACGCCCACGCCCTTGTCCACCATGGTCTGCTGGCGCCGCACTTCCACGGTTGCCACGTCATGCGCGCTGCGGGCAGCTTCCACCTCGTAGCGCACGCGCAGCGCCTCGGGGCTGACCAGGGTGGCCAGCTCGTCGCCGGCCTTGACGATGTCACCCACGTGGGCACGAACCGACACCACGCGCGCGGCCAGCGGCACCGAGACGGTGGCCACGCGGTCCTCGGCAAAGGCCACACGCGCGGGCGCCCAGGCCATTTGCGTGCCCTGCGGATCGGCCACCACGGCGATATCCAGCATCTTCAGCGACTCGGGCTTCACCCGCACCACGCCGGCCGGCGCGGGCGCCTGCACGGCAGGTTCGTTCTGTGCCGATGCCTTGGATGCATCGCAGCCCGCCACAAGGCAGGCCACGGCGATGACAGCGCATGCCGATGCCGCCGGAAACCGGGCTGCCTTGGGCAGGCCCGCAAATGTCTTGATCATTCTTGCCCCTTCAATCCATGCCTGGAGCGCAGGGACTGCAGCGAGCCGACCCTTGTCTCCTGAGATGAAACAGATGCTAGAAAACGCATCTTCCTGCGTGCGTGAAGCCTTCATTACCGTTTGGTAAGACATTCGCGTATCTGGGCCGGCGCCCGGGGCCGCTCCCCGGCAGGGATCGCCTGCGCTTTTTCGAGAACCAGCGCGATCCGCTGCGCCGCCGCGGACCTGCCGCCTGGCGGTGCACCAAGGCCCCAGCCGCAGCAGCCGCAGCGGCCGCAGACCTGTGGATATCCCGGGGAAAAACTTACTCTGCAAAGCCAAAGATCTGCACAGGCCCTGTTTTCCACAGTGGTGACAACTTTCACCGTCTTCTGGAAATCGCGGGAAACCTGAACCCATGAAAAACCCGTTGCAAATCAACGGTGAATGGCGACAATCACCCAATCAATCCACAAGCATGCCAACAGCATGCACACAGGATTGATCACAGGCCGAATGCCCTGGCCGCTGTGGGCAAGACTGTGGATGCGGCCACGCGCATGGCCATCAACGGCCATGGGAACAATCCAGGAACAGCCGGTGGACAGATGTCCATCCCGGTGACCGATACCCACCTGTGCACACATGCGATTGGCGGGTTCAGTGATCCATATGACGGGCAGCTTGTAGGCTGTACGGCATACGAAAAACGCGCTTTGTGCGCTGTATTTCATAAGATTTCGCATCTTATTTAATACATATCACTGTACGAATCTTTATAAACAGATGGACCAAGATGATCCATTTGGTCAAAACACGCCGAAATGCATGAAAAAAAATGGGCTGATCAGGCCCTGAAATCCTTTGATGACGTGGTCGGGGCCATCCCAGGGTTCCGAAATCGTGAGGGGCAGCGAAAAATGGCGGCCCAAATCGCGCAGACCTTCAGCCAGGCCCAGCTGGGAAAAATCGATGAGGGCGCACCGGAGCCCATCCGGTCCATTGCCGTGGTGCAGGCCGGAACGGGGGTGGGCAAATCGCTGGCGTACAGCATTCCCGCCATTTCGATGGCGCTGGCGCGCGGCACCCGGGTGCTGATTTCCACGGCCACCGTCGCCCTGCAGGAACAGCTGGTGAACAAGGATCTGCCCGCGCTGGCCCAGCAGCTGGAGCAGCCCTTCAAATTCGCGCTGGCCAAGGGGCGAGGCCGCTTTGTCTGCAAGCTCAAGCTGGAGCGGCTGGCCAGCACCGGCGAGGCCCAGGACGAGGATCTGGACGATCTGTTCGCCGAAGAAAAGGCGCAGGCCCAAAGCCGCGTGGCACGCCCGGCCCAGGAGCTGGAGGCGCGCATGCAGTTCTACAAAAGCATGGCCAACGCGCTGGCGTCCCAGGCCTGGGACGGCGACCGCGACTCTCTGGAGACCCCGCCCGAGGCCGAGGCCTGGAGCCCCGTGGCGGCCGAATCCTCGTCCTGCACCGGCAAGCACTGTCCGGCCTTCAGCAACTGCGTCTATTACGAGCGCCGCAAGGACCTGGTGGCCGCCCAGGTCATCGTGGCCAACCACGATCTGCTGCTGTCCTCCCTGGGTGCGCGGCTGCTGCCCGAGCTGGACAACTGCCTGCTGGTGCTGGACGAAGCCCACCATCTGCCCGCCACGGCGCTGGGCCAATTCGCCGGCGAGATGGACCTGAGCCGCCTGGGCTGGATAGACAAGCTGACCAGCCGCGCCCTGCGCGTGAACACTATGGTCGAGGTCGAAGAACTGGCAGACCTTCCAGCCCATGCCAGCCAGCTGCGCCAGCAGCTGCAGGAACTGGCGCGCCTGGTGATGGAGCTGTACGGCGATACGCTCAAGTCACAAAAGGACAGCTGGGGGCCGGCGCGGGTGCGCGCACCGCGAGGCATGCTGCCCGAGCCCCTGCTGGAGCCTCTGGGCAAGGCCGCTCACCATGCCAACAGCTTTTTGGATGCGCTGCGCGCCATCTCCAAGGCACTGCGCGCCGCCATCAAGGACAATCCAGAGGAAGCACGCAGGCTGTCTACAGCTTATGCACAGGTTGGCGCACTGGCTCCCCGCCTGGAATCCGTCTATGACACGGCCCAGCTGCTGATGCAGCAGCCAGCGCAGGATGACGACAGTAGCCGCGTCCCCAATGCCAAATGGTTTACGTTGGAGACAGATGGCGAGTACATCGTGGTCAAGGCCCATGCCAGCCCCATCCTGCCCGGTGCCACGCTGCGCCACCATCTGTGGTCCCAGGTGCGTGGTGCCGTGCTCACGTCGGCCACCCTGACCAGCTGTGGACAATTCGACTTCTTTTTGCGCGAGGCAGGCCTGCACGACGATGCGGCCGTGACCACGCTGGAAGTGCCCAGCCCCTTCGACTACGCGCGCCAGGGCACCCTGGTGGCGCGCGAAACCGTGGCCGACCCCAAGGAGGCCGCCCGCTTCACCCAGGAGATGGTGGACGCGCTGCTGGGCGACCTGTCCCACGTGCAGGCCGGCGCCCTGGTGCTGTTCACATCGCGCGAGCAGATGCGCCTGGCGGTGGATGCGCTGTCCACGGCCATGCGCTCGCAGGTGCTGGTGCAGACGGCCATGCCCCGCGCCCTGCTGCTGGCCCGCCACCGCGATGCCGTGGAGATGGGCGAGCCCTCCATCATCTTCGGCATGCAGTCCTTCGGCGAGGGCCTGGACCTGCCCGGCGCGCTGTGCGAGTCCCTGTTCATCACCAAGCTGCCCTTTGCCCCGCCCGATGACCCCGTGGGCGAGGCCCGGGCCGAATGGCTGCGCAGCAGCGGCCGCAACCCCTTCAATGAGCTGGTGGTGCCGGCCACGGCGATCCGCCTGGCCCAGTGGGTGGGCCGCGCCATACGCACCGAGGAAGACCAGGCCCATGTGTATTGCTATGACCGGCGCCTGGTGAACACCAGCTATGGCCAGCAGCTGCTCAAGGGCCTGCCGCCCTTTGCCTTGCAGCGCCGCCCGGCACGCTGAGCCGGACCCTGTGGAAAACATGCGAAAAACAGGCCGCGCCCTGTCGCCACTGCATTCCTTTGCATACGCAAGTCATTGATCACGGCTGATTTTTTCAATCAGCGAGCTTGCCGATTGCCCACAGGCCACTTGCACACAGCCTGTGGGCAACCGTATTTCCCGGCTCCCGCATCTCCCTGCATGCCTGTGCAGCACGGTCCCCGGATCCCGCTGGATCTCGCAGACCGTGCCTGCTCCCCGGCCCGGCCATACCCGCCATACCCCGCCAACGGGCCAGCAGAACGCCCAGGACGCGCTGGCGCGGGCAACCCAGGGCCTGACAGCTGCCAAGCCTCCACGGTCCTCTGCAGGCCGCTGAAGCGCTCGGGCTGATTCACGTCCTCTTGCCCTGGTGCGCCAGCAGCCATCACTTTTCGTGATTGCCCTTGCCTGGACTGGATCTGCTGCTCCTGATCTGGATGCGCAGTCCTCTTGCAGGCTGGCAACAAGGGGTTGAATTTTTTTGAATGGACGAACACTGCCTCTGGCGCATCCGCTTGCGTCCGCCTGGCAGGCCGCATTTTCCTGAAGTCTTCCACGTCCAGTGCACAGCCCGTTGTGGAAAAGCGCCCGTTCCACAGCGTTCCTGCGTGGCCGCGAGGAAGTCTTGTCTTCGTGCGTCTTCGTGCATACGGCCATGGCGCGCGAACCGATCCGGAATTTTTTGAACACAGGCGCGCCAATTTCGCTGGAGCAGTCCCTCGTCTGGACATGCCCAGGCTCCAGACAACCTGGCACGTCTGTTTTTTTTGAAAAACCGTTCGGCCTTCGCTTCCCGCGTGACTTCGCCTTCGGTTGTTCTTTGATCTTCTTATAAAGAATAGTCGTAGTAGTAGAGGCATGACATCTCTGTGGATAACTCACTATTCCTCAAAAAAAACAATGTCTTGCCCGATTGAAAAACATGTGATCAAAGCCCTGTTCCCGGTGTCTCTTGAACGGGGATAGTTTGCCCGTTTCGATTTTTTCTGTGGATAACTGTTGAGTTGGTCTTCATCTATCCACAGTTTTGTGCGAGGTGCATTTTTTCCTTTATTGAACTTCAAGTTATTGATCTATAAGGATTTTTTGGTTTATCAAGATGAAAAGAATGCTTGCCAGACATGGATGAGCACATGGTCTGGCAGTGCTGTGACCTGTTGACAGGCTTTTTTTTTCTGATGGATCGGCTGCCTTTTTTATCCAGAACGGTCTTGCCGCTGTGAAAAACCGCCCTTGGCTGTTATTCCTATCTCTCTTATTTTTTAATTAGTAGTAGTAGTAAGTGAAGTGCTTAATTGTTGATAACTGAATTTGTCTTATAAAAATCAACAACTTAAGACACTTCAAACCCTGTGGCGGATGCTGCTTCGCTGCTGCACCCGTTTTGGGCACAACTTTCCATGGCGCATCCTCCTTGTGGATAAGCATGGATTTACAAGATTTTTATGCCCAGGTTTTTCCACAGGGCGGCTGAGGACAAAAAAAGACCACCTCGAAGGTGGTCTTGCCGGGATCCGCAACCGTGATCAGAAATGGTGGGCGTAGCGCAGCTGCAGGAAGTTTTCGCCGGGGTTGGGTTTCTTGATGCCTGCGTTGGAATGGTGCTCCAGCCGCAGCACCAGCTCATGCTGGCCCTGGCTGCCAAACAGGTAGCCCACGCCGATATGGGTAGCGAAGTTGTAGCGCGTGGGGAATTCCTTCTCGTCCGTGACGTAGCGACGGTTCAGCGCCCAGCTCAGGCCCACGCCGGTTTCTGCAAACCAGGGCGACTGCCCGTTGCTGGGACGCCAGCGCACGGTGGGATTTACGCCGATGACCCAGGTGCCGCGATCACGACCCTCCAGCGGCGCCGACCAGCGGGCGCCCCAGACATCCCAGTAGCCGCTGAGCTGGCCGCCCCACAGCGCATGGCGCCAGTTGCGCCAGGGCACGGTGACGCCCACGGTCCAGCTGTCGGCACTGTGCTCGGCCGCGCCGTATTGCAGGTACATGGAGGGGGAGGATTCCGGCGTGGACTGCGCCTGCGCCGCCAGGGGCAGGACGGCCGCTGCACCGGCCAGCAGCACGGCGGCAAAACTTCCGGGTCGTCTTGGTCGTCCTGGTCGCTCTGGTCGCCCTGAACGTTCTGGTGGATGTTTGCGCGCCGTTGCGTGGTTCTGGCAGCTGGATGGCGTCGTTTGAGTGTTTTTGGGGGCCATGATCTTCTCCGGGGCAGCACACAATGCTGTGCCTGTTCCACTCTAGGCAGTCCGGGGAAGATCGGGGAGTCAGCAAAAAAGCCCTTGCACTGTCGGCCGCCTGACAAGGCGTCCGTGCAAGGGCTGGCGCAAGCAATCCGGCTGCCCGCTGGTGGCGGGCAGGCCGGGTGGCTGCTTACTGGGCGGGTGCCGGGGCAGGGCGGGCCTGGCCGCTCTTGTGGTCATGGCGCGGGCCGTGGTCCATGCCGTGGTGGCCGGGGTGGCCCTTGTGCAGCGTGGCGGCATCGAAGGTCTTTTGCTGGCTGGCATCCAGCTGGGCGTAGAAGGCCTTGGTGGCTTCGCCGCGGCGATCGGCATCGGCCGCGCGCTGGGCGTGCATTTCACGCATCTTGTCGATGCGCTGGGGCGTGGTCAGCTTGGCGAAGTCCTCGCGCTCCATGCGCTGGGGACGCTCGCCGGGCTTGAAGGTGGCCGCATAGGTGTTCCATGCGGTCTCCTGGGCCGGCGTGAGCTTGAGGTCGGCCTTGAGCTTGGCGATGCGCTGCTGCATGTGCTCTCGGCGTTCGCCAGGCTTGTGCATGGGACGTTCGGGCTTGGGCGTGGTGGCTGCAGCCGGTGCTGCCGGCGCGGCGGTCTGGGCGTACGAGGGCAGGGCGAACGATGCCAGCAAGGCGGTGGCAGCGGCGGCGCTGGCGAGGGTGCGGCGGAAGGTGGTGGTCATTCCAAAATCCTTTCTGGAGAGGGTGACTGAAGGCCGCCGTCAAGGCACTTGGCGAGCCCTGTGCAGCGGATGATTGAAGTGTGGTCGTCCGATGTATCGGGGCAGTGAGGTTTTGCGCACGGCTTGTAAAGAATTGACAAGCTTGTGCAGCGCCGTCCGGTGCCAGGCATGCACAATGACCGGGCGGGGCGCCAAGGCATGGCGCCCCTGCTGTTTTTTCTGTTTTCTCCCTCTGGATGGAGGCGGCGCAGCCCGGTGTTGCACACCCCTGCTGCGGCGCAGCCGCAGTCCGTCCGAGCAAAGGTTCGCTATGTTCAAAAACATGATCGTCTATCGCATTGCCGAGAGCTGGCAGGGCGATTTGCAGCAGCTTGAAGAAGCCCTGGGCAAGAGCCCGTTTGCCGAGTGCGGCGCCACGCAGGAGCGCAGCGCCGGCTGGGTGCCGCCGCGCGGCGAGCCCCATGGCCCGCTGGCCGAGTCCGTGGCCAATCAGTGGGTGATGCGCTTCATGACCGAGGCCAAGATGCTGCCGGCCAGCGTGCTCAACCGCCGCGTCAACGAAAAGGCTGCCCACATCGAGGCCACCGAAGGCCGCAAGCCCGGCAAGAAGGAAAAGAAGGAACTCAAGGACGAGGCCAAGCTGGACCTGCTGCCCATGGCCTTCACCAAGCAGGGCGCCATGTGGGTCTGGCTGGACCCGCAGGCCCGCACCCTGGTGCTGGACACCGGCAGCCAGGCGCGCGCCGACGAGGTGGTCAGCTCGCTGGTGGAGGGCCTCACAGGCTTTGCGCTGGCCCTGGTCGATACGCAGACCAGCGCCCAGGCCGCCATGGCGCACTGGCTGACCACGCAGGAAAGCCCGGCCGGCTTCTCGATTGACCGTGAATGCGAGCTCAAGGCCGCCGACGAATCCAAGGCCGTGGTGCGCTATGCGCGCCATCCGCTGGACATCGACGAGGTGCGCCAGCACATCGAGCACGGCAAGCTGCCCACGCGCCTGGCGCTGACCTGGGATGACCGCGTGAGCTTTGTGCTGACGGAGGGTCTGCAGATCCGCAAGATCGCGCTGCTCGATGCCGTGATGGAAGGCCAGTCGCAGGACGACGGCGGCTTCGATGCCGATGTGGCGATTGCCACGGGCGAGCTGTCCAGGCTTATCCCCGATCTGATCGAGGCACTGGGCGGGGAAGGGCGCACGGGCCTGGGCCAGGATCTGCCGGCATCGCTGCAGACACCCGCTGCCCAGACTCCTACAGCGACACAAGCGGCACCGCGTGCAGCGGCCTCGGGCCGTGGTGCGCTGACGGGGCCGGTCCTGGCGCCCGTGGATACGGCGCCTGAAGAAGCGCCTTTCTAAGCCGGCAGGCGGCTGCGGTGGCGATGTTTCATGTGAAACATCGCCACGCCCAGGCGGCGCTCAGACTCTTTCAAAGATGGCCGAGATCCCTTGGCCGCCACCAATGCACATGGTCACCAGCGCATAGCGGCCGCCCGTGCGCTGCAGCTCGGCGATGGCCTTGGTGGTGATGATGGCGCCCGTGGCGCCCACGGGGTGGCCCAGCGAGATGCCCGAGCCGTTGGGGTTGACCTTGGCCGGGTCCATGCCCAGCTGCTGGATCACGGCGCAGGCCTGGGCCGCGAAGGCCTCGTTGGCCTCGATCACGTCCATGTCTGCAATCTTCAGGCCCGTGCGCTGCAGCACCTTCTGCGTGGCCGGCACGGGGCCTATGCCCATGTAGGCGGGGTCCACGCCGGCATGGGCGTAGCCCACCAGGCGCGCCAGCGGCTTCAGTCCCAGGGCCGCCACGCGATCGCCTGCGGCCAGGGCCACGGCGGCGGCGCCGTCGTTGATGCCCGAGGCATTGCCGGCCGTCACGCTGCCGCCTTCCTTGCGGAACGCGGGCTTCATGGTGGACAGCAATTCGATGGTGGTGCTGGCGCGCACATGCTCGTCGGTGTCGAAGACCACGACGCCCTTGCGCGTGGCGATTTCCACGGGAACGATCTGCTCCTTGAAGTGGCCTGCCGCAATGGCAGCGGCCGCGCGCTGGTGGCTGGCTGCCGCCAGTTCGTCCTGCATTTCGCGGCTGATGTGGTAGCGCTCGGCCACGTTTTCGGCCGTGATGCCCATGTGCATCTTCTGCCAGGGGTCGTGCAGGATGCCCAGCATGTAGTCGATGCTCTTGGCGTCGCCCATGCGCGCGCCCCAGCGGGCGGCCTGGTCGAAGTAGGGGCCGCGGCTCATGGACTCGCTGCCGCCGCCGATGGCCACGTCGCAGTCGCCCAGCGCAATGGCCTGGGCGGCAGAGACGATGGCCTGCAGGCCGGAGCCGCACAGCCGGTTGACGTTGAAGGCCGGCGTCTCGATGGGGCAGCCCGCATCGATGGCGGCCACGCGCGAGAGGTAGGCGTCCTTGGTATCGGTGGGGATCACATTGCCCATGACCACGTGGCCGACGGCGTCGGGCGCCAGGCCCGCGCGCTCGATGGCCGCCTTGACTGCCGTGGTGGCCAGCTGGGTGTTGGGTACGTCCTTGAGGCTGCCGCCGAAGGTGCCGATGGCGGTGCGCGCAGTGCCGACGACGAAGACGTCGCGTGGGGTCATGGTGAAGCTCCTCGAAGCGATGAACACGGGGGATGGAGTGCATTGTGCCGGGCAGGCGGCAGGCAGCGCAGCCGCCTCGGCGTCAGTTCCGGGCGCAGGTCAACGTCCCTCGAATTGCGGCGTCTGCTTGGCGTGGAACGCCGCAATGCCGCGCGGCAGGTCGGCCGTGCGCGCACAGGCATCGAAGGCGCAGGCCTCGGCGGCCAGCTGGTCGCGTAGGCTGCGGTCCAGGCCCGCGCGCATGAGGCGGCGCATATGGCCCAGCGCCACCGTGGGGCCGGCGGCCAGGCGCTGGGCCAGCTGCTGCACGGCGGCGTCGAGTTCGGCGGGCGGCAGGACGCGGTTGATGAGGCTCAGGCGCTGCGCTTGGGCGCAGTCCAGGGTCTCGCCCAGCATGGCGATCTCCAGCGCGTTGCGCAGGCCCACGATGCGCGGCAGCGCCCAGGAGGCTCCCACGTCGCAGCTGGCGCCCAGGTTGATGTAGGCCAGGTTGAAGCGCGTGCCCTCGGCCGCGTAGACGAAGTCGGCCTGCAGCATCAGCGACAGGCCGGCGCCTGCCGCCGCGCCATGCACCTTGGCGATGACGGGTGCATCGAGCTGGCCCAGCAGCGCCACGGCCTCGTTGAGCGGCGCCAGCAGCTCGGCCGCGCCGCGCACGGGGTCGGCGGCCAGCGTGTCCAGGTCGCCGCCCGCCATGAAGGCGCGGCCCGCGCCGTTCAGCACCACGCAGCGCAGCGCGCGGTCCTGGGCCAGGGTGCGCACGGCATCGCGCAGTGCCAACGCCATGGGCACGTCGATGGCGTTGAGGGCGGCGGGGCGGTGGAAGGTCAGCGTGGCGATGGCGCCTTCGCGGTGCAGCAGCAGCGGGGTGTCTTGCGTGTCGGTCATGGGAGCGGATCAGTGGTACAGGGCGTCGATTTCGGCGGCGTAGGTCTTGTAGATGGACGAGCGGCGCACCTTCATCGTGGCCGTGACTTCGCCATCGTCGTGGTCCAGTTCCTTGGTCAGCAGATGGAAGCGCCGCACATGCGAGACCTGGGCCAGGCGCGCATTGCCCTGCGCGATCTCGGCATCGATCAGCGCGCGCACCTCGGCCATCTCGGCCAGGGAGCGGAAATGCGTGAAGGGAATGCGCCGCGCCTGGGCCCATTGGCCCACGGTCTCGTAGTCGATCTGCACCAGCGCGCCCACGAACTTGCGGCCCTCGGCCACGACGATGCACTCCTTGATGAAGGGGCTGGCCTTCATGGTGTTCTCGATCTCCGAGGGCGTGAGGTTCTTGCCGCCGGCGGTGATCATGATGTCCTTGAGGCGGTCCACGATGCGCAGCTGGCCACCCTGCACGCGCACCACGTCGCCCGTGTGCAGCCAGCCGTCCTGCAGGCTTTGCGCCGTGGCCTCGGGGTTCTTGTAGTAGCCCGCGAAGACCATGTCGCCCTTGATCTGCAGTTCGCCGCTGTCGTCACCCTCGTGGCCCGCGCTGCTGCCGAGGCTGGCAATGCGCCATTGCACGCCTTCGGTGGCCACGCCCACGCTGCCCACGGACACGTCGTCCAGCCGGTGGCCCGTGACCATGCCCGTGGATTCGGTCAGGCCGTAGACCTCGATCAGCGGCACGCCCAGCGTGCGGAAAAAGCGCACCACGTCGGGTGGTATGGGCGCGGCGCCGGTGAGTGCCACGCGCGCCTCGCGCAGGCCGATGAAGTTCTGCAGCGCGCGCAGCACGCTCCAGTAGCTGGCGGCCCAGGTGAGGTGCTCGGCCAGGCTCCATTGCCTGCGGGGCTTTTCGGCCAGCGGCGCGCAGGCCGCCATGGCGCGCCGGTAGAGCGCGCGGCGCAGCGGCCCGGTCTCCTGCATCTTGATGCTGATGGCCGCGTGCAGCTTCTCCCAGATGCGCGGCACGCCCAGGAACATGTTGGGCGCGACTTCGCGCAGGTCTTCCTGCACCGTGCGGATGGACTCGCCGAAGTGCACCTGCGAGCCCAGGTAGACCGGCACGAAGCTGGTCAGCATCTGCTCGGCCACGTGGCACAGCGGCAGGTAGGACAGGTGGCGCGTGCCGCCGTCCAGCCCCAGCCGCTCGGCAATGCCGGGCACCACGCCGCGGATGTTGCGGTAGGTGATCATGGCGCCCTTGGGCTTGCCGGTGGAGCCCGAGGTGTAGATCATCAGCCCCACGTCATCCAGCGTCTGGCGTGCCAGCGCCTCTTCGATGGGGGCGCGGCTGGCGGCCTGGGCGCCCAGGCGCTCGACCTCGTCGAAGGTGGCGATCAGGGCGCGGACCTCGGGCGCGAAGCTGCGCAGGCCCTTGGTCTCCATGACGATGATCTTCTTCAGGCGCGGCAGCTGGGGCAGAGCGGCCAGCAGCTTGTCGGTCTGCTCCTGGTCCTCGCAGACCATGATGTCCACATCGGCATGGCCCGCCACATAGGCGACCTCGGGCGTGGGACTGGTGGGGTACACGCCCACGGTGATGGCGCCGATCAGGCCCGCGCCCATCTGGGCCAGCACCCACTCGATGCGGTTCTCGGAGATCACGCCCATGTGGCCGCCTGGCGGCAGGCCCAGCTGTGCCAGGCCCAGCCCGAAGTGGCTGGCACGCTCGTGGTAGCGCGCCCAGCTGGTGGGCTTCCAGATGCCGAAGTCCTTTTGCCGTATGGCCACGCGCTGGGCATCGCTGCGCGCGCGTTCGGCCAGCATCTGGGGCAGGGTGAGTTCGGGAAGGGCTTGCATGTGCGCTCCCAGGCTAGGACAACCAGCGCTTGCGGCGCTTGTAGTGCTTCAGATCTCGGAAGCTCTTCGCCTCGCCGCTGCCACCCATGCCCAGGTAGAACTCGCGCACGTCGGCATCCTGGGCCAGGCGTTCGGCCGGGCCGTCGATGACGATCTTGCCGTTCTCCATGATGTAGCCGCTGTGCGCCACGGCCAGGGCCACGGTGGCGTTCTGCTCGACCAGCAGCATGGAGGTGCCGCGCTCGGCATTGATGCGCGCGATGATGGTGAAGATGTCCTCCACCAGCTTCGGAGCCAGACCCAGCGAGGGCTCGTCCAGCAGCATGAGCTGGGGCTCGGCGATCAGCGCGCGGCCAATGGCCAGCATCTGCTGCTCGCCGCCCGACAGATAGCCGGCCAGGCCTTTGCGTCGCTCATGCAGGCGCGGGAAGTAGCTGTAGACCAGGTCGAAGTCGGGCTTGACTTGATTGCGGCCCGTGAGCGCGTAGGTGGCGGCCACGAGGTTTTCCTCCACCGTGAGGTCCTCGAACACGCGCCGGCCCTCCATCACATGCGACAGCCCCAGGCGCACCAGCTGCTGGGGCGCGTACTGCGCGGTGGACTGGCCGTTGTAGCGCACGCTTCCGCTGGCCAGCAGGCCGTCCTCCAGCGCCAGCAGCCCCGAGACGGCCTTGAGCGTGGTGCTCTTGCCCGCGCCGTTGCTGCCCAGCAGGGCCACGATCTGGCCGCGCGGCACGGCCAGCGACAGGCCCCGCAGGGCCTGCACGACCTTGTTGTAGATGACCTCGATGTTGTTGATTTCGAGGACCTTGTCCGTGGGCTGCTCGGTCATGTGCGGGCGTCTGTTCGGACGACGGTCAAAGTGCGATCCAGTCGGACGCTGGGAGCATCTTCTGCGCCTTCATGTCCGCCTTGTAGACGCGGCCCACGGGAATCGAATTGCCCTTGATGGTGATGGGCACGCCGATCAGTCCGCCCGTGTCGAAGTCCTTGATGGAATTGAGCGCGGCCTTGAGGTTGGGGCCGGTGAGCGGCTTGCCCGCGTCCAGGCAGCGCCTGGCCGATTCCACGAACAGCATGGCCGCCAGGAAGCCCTGGATATAGGCCGTGCTCTGGTACTCGGGGCGCAGCGCGCGGATCTTGTCCAGCATGGGCGCCTTGGCCGAGGTGTCGTAGTAGTAGCGGTAGGGCATGACGCCCATGAAGCCGTCGCCGGCCTCGCCCATCTTCATGACGGTGGAGCTGTCCATGGTCCAGAAGGTGCCCATCCATTGGCTGGTCATGCCCATCTGCTTGCCCTGCTGGATGAACTCGGGAATGGGCGCGAGGATGTAGCCGTGGAAGATGGTGTAGTCGGGCGCGGCGCGGCGCAGCTTGATGACTTCGGTGGACACGTCCACGCTGCCGGGCGGTGTCATCAGCTTGGCCACCACGTTCAGGCCCAGCTTCTTGGCGGCCGCCTCGCTGGCCTCGATGGGGTCGCGGCCGAATTCGGAGTCGGAGTAGACGAAGGCCACCTTGGCGCCCGGTTTTTCCTTGGCGATGTGCTTGAGCAGGATGCCGAACATCTCCGTGTAGTCGGGCCCCACGAGGAACTGGTTCGGGTACTTGGCCGGGTTGTTGAGCTCGGTGGCGAAGGAGGCGCCCGCCATGAGGATGGAGCCGTTGCGGTCCAGCTCCGGGTTGATGGTCTTGGAAAAGCCCGTGGAGTCTCCGTAGTAGAGGTTGACCTTGTTCTGGCTGGTGATCTTCTTGAACGCGGCCACCGAGACATCGACCTTGTAGCCTGTGTCCTCGGGCACGTAGCGGATCTTGCGGCCCTTGATGCCGCCTGCCTCGTTGACCATCTTCACGTAGTCGCCCATGCCGGCATTGATGCCCACGCCCGCGAAGGCGAACACGCCCGTCATGGGGATGGAGCCGCCGATCACGATGTCTTCGCCGCCAGCCTGGGCGCGGGCGGCCAGCGGTGCGGCCAGGCTGGCGCCGGCCGCCAGCAGCAGGCTGCGGCGGCGCGAGGAGGTCGGGTGTTGCTGCATTGCTTGTCTCCTTTTGCTTGTCGTGCGCGGCGCCGCCTCAATTGCGGAAGGGCCACAGGTGGAAGAAGCGGCGCAGGCGCCGCCCCATTTCTGCGAGCCCCTGCGGCTCGAAGACCAGAAAGACGATGATCAGCAGCCCGAACACCATGGTGCGCACGGGCGACAGGAAGACGGCCAGCTCGGAGCCGCCGGGCAGCAGGTCCACGATGAGCTTGAGCAGCTCCGGGACCATGGTCATGAAGACCGCGCCCAGGATGCCGCCCAGGATGGAGCCCATGCCGCCGACGATGATGGCCGCCAGAAAGAAGATGGACATCAAGAGCGGAAAGCTCTCGGGCGTGACCACGCGAAAGAAGTACGCCCACAGCCCGCCCGCCACGCCCGCGTAGAACGAGGACAGCCCGAACGACAGCAGCTTGTAGCGCAGCAGCGGTATGCCCAGGACCTCGGCCGAGATGTCGCGGTCGCGGATGGCGATGAAGGCGCGGCCTATGCGCGTGCGAAACAGGTTGGCCGCGCCCAGCAGCATCAGCAGCGTGACGGGCACGATCACCCAGTACAGCCGGAACGAGGTGTCCAGCGCCACGCCGAACACCGTGGCCGGCTGCAGCGTCAGGCCCGCCGTGCCGCCCGTGAGCCTGAGGTTGGCGAACAGGAAATGGGCGATGAACGAGGCCGCGATGGTGGCAATCGCCAGGTACAGGCCCTTGACGCGCAGCGAGGGCAGGCCCACCACGATGCCGCCCAGCATGGCCACCAAGCCGCCAGCCAACAGGTTGAACAGCACGGGCGTGCCCCAGCGCGCCTGCACGATGGCCACCGTGTAGGCGCCCAGTCCCATGAAGGCGGCCTGGCCCAGGCTTACCAGGCCCGTGTAGCCGGTGAGGATGTTCAGCCCCGTGGCGCCGGCCACGTTGATGCTGACCAGGCAGGCCAGGTACAGCCAGTAGTCGCTGGCCATGAAGGGGAACAGCAGCAGCAGCGCGCCGGCCATGGCCAGCCAGATGCGTTGCGTGCGGGAGTCGAACAGCGCCGCATCGGCGATGTAGCTTTCCTTGAGGGTGCCTATGCGCATGCTGCCGTCTTTCTGAAGCTGTCTAGAGCCGCTCGATCTCGTGCGTGCCGAACAGGCCGTAGGGCCTGAGCATCAGCACCACGACCAGCACGATGAAGGTGGCCAGCAGCTTGTACTCGCCGCCCAGGTAGGCGCCGGCCAGCGCCTCCACCAGGCCGATGAACAGGCCACCGACCAGGGCGCCCAGCACGCTGTCCAGCCCGCCCACGATGACGACCACCAGCACCGACAGGCCGAACACGCCCATGCTCGACGAGATGCCGCCGATGGAGCCGACGATGATTCCCGAGACCGCCGCGATCATGGCCGACACCACCCAGGCCAGCGAGAACACGCGCGGCACGTTGATGCCCACCGAATAGGCCGCTGCCTGGTCGCTGGCCGTGGCGCGCAGGGCCACGCCGCCACGCCAGTAGCGGAACACCAGCAGCACGGCCGCGATGAAGACCACGGCCACGGCTGCGCCCCAGGCCACCTTGGGCGCGAGAAAGGCCTCGCCGATCATCACGGGCTGCGTGGGCATGAACTCGGGCAGGCGGCGCTGGTCGGCCGTCCAGATCAGCTCCACCAGGCCCACCAGCACCGAGGCCAGGCCCACGGTGACCATGAACACCGAGATCGGCGGCTCGCCCAGCAGCGGCCGGATCATGGTGCGCTCGATCAGCGCGCCCAGCAGCCCCGTGCCCAGCACGGCGGCGGGAATGGCCAGCCACAGCGGCAGCGCGAACATGGCCGCGAAGGTGAAGAACAGGTAGGCGCCCACCATCAGCAGCTCGCCGATGGCGATGTTGACCACGCGCGTGGCCTTGTAGACCACCACGAAGGCCAGCGCGGCCAGCGCATACAGGCCGCCTGCGGCCAGGCCCGTGAGGGCGATCTCGAACAGGTAGGCCCAGTCCATCATGCGGCCCTCTGCGCCATGGCGGGCAGGTGCCCGACGGGCGCTGGCCGTTCGGCCGCGCCGCGCAGCCGCTGGCGCAGCTCGCCCACGTCGCCCGCGCCCAGGTAGGCGCGGTTTACCTCGGGATCGGCCTGCACCACGGCGGGCGTGCCCTGGGCGATGACCTGGCCGAAGTTGAGCACCACCACATGGTCGGACAGGTCCATGACCATGCCCATGTCGTGCTCCACCATGAGCACGGTCACGCCCCATTCGGCGCGCACGTCGAGGATGAAGCGCGCCATGTCCTCGGTCTCCTCGCGGTTCATGCCGGCCACGGGCTCGTCCAGCATCAGGATGCGCGGCTGCATGGCCAGGGCGCGCGCCATCTCCACGCGCTTTTGCAGTCCGTAGGACAGGGCGGCCACGGGCGCATGGCGGATGTGGTCTATCTCCAGGAAATCGATGATGCGCTCCTCGATGTCGCGGCGCAGCTCGGCCTCCTCGCGGCGCGCGCGGCCCAGGTAGAGGAGGGCGTCGAGCACGTTGGTGCGCAGGTGGGCGTGGCGGCCCAGCTTGATGTTGTCCAGCACCGTCATGCCCCGGAACAGCGCAATGTTCTGGAAGCTGCGCCCCAGGCCCAGCCGCGCGCGGCGCGGCGCCGGCATGCGCGTGATGTCCTCGCCCTGGAAGCGGATGGAGCCGCCCGTGGGCCGGTAAAAGCCCGAGATGGTGTTGAACAGCGACGTCTTGCCCGCGCCGTTGGGGCCGATCACCGCCGTGATCGAGCCGGGCTGCACATCGAAGCCCACGCCCGACAGCGCCTTCACGCCGCCAAAGGCGAGCGTGACGCCATCGACCTGCAGCAAGGGGGCGGGCGGGCCGCCGTCGGGGTGTGTCTCCATGGCGCTCTCGTGCGTTGGTTCGTCGAGCCGGGCAGGAGCCTACTGATGCGTAGGCTGTTTACTTTGGAGTAGATTCTGGTTGTCGCCCTCCGCATGCAGCATCGGTGATTTCCCCGGTGCACCCGCCGCCATGAAGCCATCGAGCCCTGAAACCAAGACCCGACCCAGCCCCAGCCCCGGAACCCGCGCCGGCAGAGGCCGTGCGGCGCCCGCCGTGGACTCGCCCTGGAGCGGCACGCCCGACCGCGAGCAGCAGCGCGAGGCCAAGCGCCAGGCCGTGCTGCAGGCCGCCGCGCAGCTGTTCAACGAGCGCGGCTTCTCCGCCACCTCGCTGGACGACATCGCCGCACGGCTGGGCGTGAGCAAGCCCACGCTGTACTACTACGTCAAGAACAAGGACGAGATCCTGCTGCAGTGCGTGAACCAGGGCCTGGCCATGACGCTGGAAGGCATCGAGGCCTCGCGCCGCGCGGGCGGCCAGGCCGTGGACCAGCTGCGCGCCTGCATGCAGGTCTATGCGCGCATCGTCACCATGGACTTCGGCATGTGCCTGATCCGCGTGGGCGACGAACAGGTCCCCCCCGACAGCCGCCGCGAACTGCGCCGCCAGAAGGCCGCCATAGACCAGGCCTTCCGCCGCCTGGTGGCCGCTGGCGTGCAGGAGGGCTCGCTGGCCCCCTGCGACCCCAAGATGACGGCCTTCGTGATTGCCGGCGCACTCAGCTGGATAGGCCGCTGGTACCAGCCTGGCGGCCAGTACTCGGCCGAGGAAGTGGCGCAGCAGTGCATTGATACCTTGATGGGGGGCGTGTTGCGGCGGGCGGATGTTCTCGATACGCCCAAGTTATCCAAGCCACCCAAGGTGGGCAAGCCTGCAAAGCGTGCGAAGGCGGGCGGCTGAAGCGCCGTTCCCTGCCTTGAGACACGCTACGGCGCCGCACTCTCCTGCGCCGCCAGATCATCCAATATCGGGCAGTCCGGCCGGTCGTCGCCGTGGCAGCAGTGCACCAGGGTCTTGAGCGTGCGCTGCATGGCCTGCATGGCGGCGATGCGCTCGGTCAGTTCGTCGATGTGCCGCTGGGCGATGGCCTTGACCTGGCTGCTGGCGCGGCTCTTGTCCTGCCACAGGCCGAGCAGGGTGGCGATCTCGTCCATGGAAAAGCCGAGGTCGCGCCCCCGGCGGATGAAGCGCAGGGCGTGCACGTCGGCCTCGGCGTACTGGCGGTAGCCGCCGTCCGTGCGGTGCATGGGCGGCAGCAGGCCCTGGGCTTCGTAGTGGCGCACCATGCGCGCCGAGACACCGGCGCGGCGCGCGGCCTCGCCGATGGAGACGGGCCAGTGCTGTGCGGGGTGGGCGGACATGGTGCGTGCCTTTCGGATGCCTTCGGGTGTCTTTGAGGTGTCTCTCAGGCGACCTTGTAGCCTTCTTCGGCAATGGCGGCGCCCAGTGCCTCGCGGCTGGCGCTGCTGTCGACTTCCACGCGCTGGGCGGCGCGATCGATTTTTACCTGGGCCTGGTCATCCACGCCCTGCACGGCCTGGGTGACGGCGCGTTCGCAGTGGCCGCAGGTCATGCCCTGCACGGTGAAAACATGTTGCATTTCTCGCTCCTGGTTGGGGCGCGCCGAAGTGGCGCAAGCCATGGACGGCATGTTGAACCCTGACACCATGGCAAGGTCAAGCGTCTGGCTGGACAAGGGTTGATTTGGCCCAATTCGATGTGAGTCGGCCGGCTCAATGATCCGCTGCAATGGCCGATAGATCGAAAAGAGCCGTGAATAGGCAAAAACCGTCATAGGCCATTGGCGATCATCTGACAAACTGCAACAATTTGTATTTACGTTGGCGCTATGCATTTGGAGACCGTGCGGGCGCCTTGACTGACAGAGAGGAAAACGGTCATGAACTTGTTGGGAATGATGCGGGCTTTCACGATCCGCACGCGGATGCTGGGTGCCATCGCCATGGTGCTGGTACTGCTGGGTCTGCTGGGCGGAGCCGGGATGCTGGGCATGTTCCGCATCCATGGCATGAGTCAGCAGTTCATGCATACCTCGTACGCCAAGATGGGCTACATGGTGGAGTTGCGCGCCGAGCTGGGTGCCGTGCGCGCCCATGAAAAGGACATGATCATCCAGTACGAGCGTGCCGAAGAGGTGCGCAAGGCCCACACCCAGTGGCTGGCCGCCATTGACCGCGTGAAATCCGTGGCCGAGCGCTTTCTGAAGGACGAGGACCCGGCCGACGATGCCATCGTCAGCGGCATCTCCGAGCGCGTGGACCGCTACCGCCAGCAGTTCGAGCACATTGCGCGGCAGCTGGAGGCCGGTGGCTATGACACGGCGACCACGGCCAACCGCATGAGCGGCAAGGCCATGGCCGAGGTGGCCGAGGTCGAAAAGCTCATCGCCCAGCTCGACCAGCTGCTGCGCCAGCAGGTCGATGCCATGGCCGCGGAGGAGCAGGGCGTGGCCGAGCAGACGCAGTGGATCTTCGTGGCGGCCGTGGTACTCACGGTGCTGGTGGTGGTGCCGCTGACGCTGATGAACATGCTGTCCATCTGCCGCCCCCTGGTGCAGGCGCGCCAGACGGCGCTGACCATCGCCCAGGGCGACCTGTCGCAGAGCGTGAAGGTGGAGGGCAAGGACGAGGTGGCCGATCTGCAGCGCGCGCTGGACCAGATGCAGCAGAGCCTGGGCTCCATGGTGACCCAGGTGCGCGACGCCAGCGGCAACATCGCCACGGCCAGCCAGGAGATCGCCACGGGCAACCAGGACCTGTCCTCGCGCACCGAGCAGACGGCCAGCAATGTGCAGGAGACCGTGGCCTCGCTGTCCCAGCTCACGGCCACGGTGCAGCAGACGGCATCGTCCTCGCAACTGGCCAACCAGCTGGCGGCCTCTGCCTCGACCACGGCCACGCGCGGTGGCGACGTGGTGGCCCAGGCGGTGGTCAGCATGCAGGAGATCACGACCTCCAGCCGCAAGATCGGCGACATCATCGGCCTGATCGACTCCATTGCCTTCCAGACCAACATCCTGGCGCTGAACGCCGCCGTGGAAGCGGCACGCGCCGGCGAGCAGGGCCGCGGCTTTGCCGTGGTGGCGGCCGAGGTGCGATCCCTGGCCCAGCGCTCGGCCCAGGCGGCCAGCGAGATCAAGGCGCTGATCCAGACCAGCGTGCAGGCCGTGGACGTGGGCGTGCGCCAGGTCGAGGACGCTGGCAAGACCATGAAGGAAATCGTGGACAGCGTGCAGCGCGTGGGCGACATCATTGGCGAGATCACGGCGGCTTCCAGCGAGCAGTCGGGCGGCATCGGCCAGGTCAACCAGGCCGTGGGCGATATCGACCGCATGACGCAGCAGAACGCAGCCCTGGTCGAGGAATCGGCCGCAGCCGCCGAGTCGCTGCGCGAGCAGGCCGCGCGCCTGGCGCAGGTGGTGGGCCAGTTCCGCATTGCCGGTGCGGCCGTGGCGTCCATGGGCTCGCATGCTTCCTATGGCCGTCCCGGCCAGGGCCAGCCCAGCCTGGCGCCGGCTGCAGGCCGCGCCTCGCTGGCCTCTGGCCGGGACACGCGCGAGACCCAGTTGCTGGAACACGCCTGAGAAGGCAGGGGCCAGCGGCCCTGTTTCACGTGACCCCGTGAATCGCGCGAACGAAAAAAGCCCGCAGGCCATGCCTGCGGGCTTTTTGCTTTGCAGCGCCGCAAATCAGGCCTGGCGCGCGAACGGGTAGTCGGTATAGCCCTCGGCGCCGCCGCCGTAGAACAGTCTGGAGTTCCAGGGATTCAGCGGCAGGTCGTCGCGCAGGCGGTGGACCAGGTCGGGGTTGGAGATGAAGGCCTTGCCGAAGGCCACGATATCGGCGTGGCCGCTTTCCACGGCGCGCACCGCCATGTCGCGGTCATAGCCGTTGTTGACCATCCAGGCGCCCTGGCCGCCGGCCTCGCGGTAGGCGGATTTGAGGGCCGCGTAGTCGAAGGGCCGGTCGGGCAATTCACGCGGGCCGCCGGTGGAGCCTTCGATGATGTGGATGTAGGCCAGGCCCAGCGGCGCCAGCTGGCGCACCACGTATTCGAACAGCGGCTGGGGGTCGGCATCGGCGATGTCGTTGGCCGGCGTCACGGGCGACAGGCGGATGCCCACGCGGCCGCCGCCCACGGCATCGGCGGCGGCGCGCGTGCATTCGAGCAGCAGGCGGGCGCGGTTCTCGATGCTGCCGCCGTAGTCGTCATCGCGCTGGTTGGCGCCGGTCTTGAGGAACTGGTCCAGCAGATAGCCGTTGGCGCCGTGCAGCTCCACGCCGTCGAAGCCGGCCGTCTCCACGGCATTGCGCGCGGCCACGGCGAAGCTGTGGACGATGGCGGGAAGCTCCTGCTGGGCGAGCGCGCGCGGCGCGGAGGTGGGCACGAACTGGCCCTTGCCCGAGTCCTCGTCGATCACATAGGTCTTGGATCTGGCCGCCACCGGGGACGGCCCCACGGGCGCCTGGCCTTCGGGCTGCAGCGAGGTGTGCGAGACCCGGCCCACATGCCACAGCTGGGTGACGATGCGCCCGCCCGCCCTGTGCACTGCGTCGGTCACGCGCTTCCAGCCGTCGAGCTGCTCGCTGCCGTACAGGCCCGGCACATGGGCATAGCCCTGGCCCTGGTGGCTGATGGCCGTGCCTTCGCTGATCAGCAGGCCGGCGCTGGCGCGCTGGGCGTAGTAGGTGACCATGATGTCGTTGGGCAGGGCCTGGGGTGCGCGGTTGCGCGTCAGGGGCGCCATGGCGATGCGGTTGGGCAGGCGCAGCTCGCCGGCCTGTATGGGTTCGAACAGAGAGGTCATGCAACGGGGCTTTCTGTGCGTGAAGCAAAAGCGCCACCCGTGCGGGCGGCGCGGCGTACGGCACAGATTACGCCCATGGAATCAATCGTGCAGGCCAGGGATTTGCGCGCTGTCGTGCAGGCGACGGTGCTGTGCCACGAGTCGGCCCAGCGCCTGCATCTGCGCCGTCACGAAGCTGCGCGTGGCGGCATCGGTGCACAGGCCCTGGCTGTCGAATTTCTGCGCCGCCTGGCCCACGAACACCTCGGGCCGGGCCAGCACGTCGGCTTCCATGCACTGCAATACCTTGCGCAGTTCGTACTGCACGCGCGCCCCGCCCAGCGGGCCGGGCGAGGCCGAGACAAGGGCCACGGGCTTGTGCCGAAAGGGTTGGTCGTCGCCACGCGAGATCCAGTCCAGCGCATTCTTGAACATGCCTGGAATGGAGAAGTTGTACTCGGGCGTGGCCAGCACCACGGCGTCGGCACGGCGGATGCGCTCGCGCAACTGGTGCACGGATTCGGGCATGCCCGTGGCCAGCAGGTCGGCATCCAGCGGCGGCAGCGCGCGCCAGTCGCAGACCTGCATCGTGGCCGGGGGCGCCAGGCATTCGCCCGCCAGCTCCAGCAGCATGCGGTTCAGTGAATGGCGGCGCAGGCTGCCGCACAGGCCGATGATGTCCATGGCGTCAGGCCTGCAGCGGAATGCCGACCTGCTGGATGACGCTGCGCCAGCGCGCGATCTCGGCGCCCACCATGGCACGCATCTCCTCGGGGCTGCAGGGCGTGGCCGCGCTGCCGGCGCTGGCCAGGGCCTGGAGCAGGTCGGGCTCCTTCAGGGCCTTGTGGGTTTCGGCGGCCAGCCTTTGCACCACGTCGGCGGGCGTGCCTGCGGGCGCGGCCAGGCCCAGCCAGGAGCGCACCTCGAAGCCGGGCAGCACGGCCGAGGCCGGCGGCACCTCGGGCAGGGTGGGCCAGGCCTGGGCGCTGGTGACGGCCAGGGCGCGCAGCCGGCCCGACTTGATGTGCGGCATGGCCACGGTCAGCGTGTCGCTGAGCACGTCCACATCGCCCGCTATCACGGCCTGCACAGGTGCGCCGCCGCCCCGGTAGGGCACGTGCAGCAGCTGTACCTTGGCCGTGGAGCCCAGCAGCTCGCCGGCCATGTGCTGGGTGGAGCCCACGCCCACCGAGGTGAAGGTGATGCGTCCCGGCTCCTTGCGCGCCATGGCCAGCAGATCGGCCAGGGTCCTGGCGGGATGCTCGGCGCGCACGGCCACCACGAAGGGAAAGGACGAGACGGTGGAGACAAAGGCGAAGTCCTTGACCGCGTCGTAGGGCAGCGATTTGCGCAGCGCGGCCGACACGGTGTGCGCGCCCGTGAGCATGACCAGGCTGTAGCCGTCCGGCACCGCCTTGGCCACGAAGTTGCTGGCAATGGAGCCGCCCGCGCCGCTCTTGATCTCCACCACCACGGGCTGCCTGAGCGATTCCTGCAGCTTCTGGGCCACGAGCCGGGCCACCACGTCGGCGTTGCCGCCCGCGCCAAAGCCGTGGATCAATTGAATGGGCCGGTTGGGGAAACCGCCCTGGGCCCGGGCCGTGGGCAGGGCGAGTGAGGCGGCGCCTGCAAGCAGGGCCGTGCGTCGGGTGATGGCAGTCATGTCATGTCTCCTTTTTTTGTATTGCGCGCGGCGGACGTGTCCAGTGGCCTGGCAGGCCTGGCTGGTGTTGCGGCTAGCGGTCCGCGCGTGCGTAGCCGGTCTGGGCGCCGTAGAGCTTTTCGCGCTGCGACCAGTCGTGGGTCTCGTTCCACAGGGCCAGCACCTGCATGGCCTCCTGCTCGAAGACCTGGTGGCGCGCCGCGTCGGCCGTGCGTGCGGTCAGCTCCAGGCGGTGGCCCGAAGGGTCGAAGAAGTAGATGGAGGTGATGAAGTCGTCGTGGTTGGTGGGGCCCACCACGTCAATGCCCCGGTCCAGCAGGTCCTGCCGGGCGCGCAGCACGGTGTCCACGTCGGCGACCTCGAAGGCGAAGTGCTGTATCCAGCCCGGCGACTCCATGTCCTTCATCTGGCCCGGGTCCCTGGGGCACTCGAAGAAGGCGATGGAGCTGCCGTCCTCCATCTCGAAAAAGATGTGGATGTGCGGGCTGTACTGGCCCGTGGAAGGAACATGGTCCTCGCCCATGGCGTGGGTGAAGCGCAGGCCCAGCACCTCGGTATAGAAGCGCACGGTCTCGGCCGCGTCCTTGCAGCGGTAGGCGGCGTGGTGAAGCTTTTTGCACAGCATGGATGTCTCCTGTCAGTCGGTGGAAAGGGGGCCGGAAGTGGACGCGGGGCCTGTGGCGCCGTGGAGCGGCTCCTGGCAGCCGCTCCACTGGGGCTGGAAGAAGGGGGCCGGGATCAGGAACTTCGATTCCTGGCTTTGCAGCAGCGGCAGCATGCGCGCCACATAGGCCTGCCAGCGTGGCTCGCCCAGCAGGCGGGCGCGGCGCTCGGCGCGCTCGTTCAGGTCCGTATAGGCCCACAGGTGGACGATCTGGTTGAGTGGCCCCGAGTCGCTGGTGTAGTAGCCGACCATGCGGCCCAGAATGCGCTGCTGCAGCTCCAGGCCCTCGGCCTGGTAGAGCGCCAGGTAGTCCCGCCATTTGCCGGGGTGGGCGGTGTAGGTGCGTTGTTCGACGAGCATGACGTGCCTTCTTTCAACCGAGGCTGTGGCCGCCGTCGATCACGATGCGCGTGCCCGTGGCCGTGCGCAGATGCGTGGCGCAGGCGAGGATGGCCTGCGCCACATCGCCGGGCTCGACCACGCGGCCCAGCGGCGTGTGCGCGGCCTTTTTCTCCAGCTCCTGGCGGCTGCGGCCCCCCACGAAGCCCGTGTCCACGGCGGCGGGCGAGACGCAGAGAAAGCGCACCGGGCCGAAGGCGCGCGCCATGGACACCGTCAGCGTGTCCAGCGCGGCCTTGGCGGCGCAATAGGCCATGTTGCTGCCCAGGCCCGTGAAGGCGGAGACCGAGGACACGTTGACCACGGCGGCGTCCTGCGAGGCGGGCAGCAGCGGCAGCAGGGCCCGCGTCACGGCATAGGTGCCGCCCACGTTGGCGCACAGGATGCGATTGAACAGCGCGGGCTCCAGCGCATCGATCTGCGCGTGCGCGATGCGCTCGGTGAAGCCCGCACAGTTGACCAGCAGGTCCACCCGGCCCAGGTGCTGCTGCAGCCACTGGGCGGCGGTGGCGTGGCTGGCCTCGTCTTGCAGCGACAGCTGCAGCGTGTGGTGGCTGCCCGGCAGTTCCTCGCGCAGCGCCTGGGCGCGGTCGCGGCCCTGGTGGTAGCCGATCACGACGGTGGCGCCCTCGCGGGCCAGGGCCCGCGCCGTGGCGGCGCCTATGCCGCTGCTGGCGCCGGTGACGACGGCGATTCTGTCTTGCAATGGCGGATGGGAGAGTTGCATCATTCGGAAATCCGTGGCGCCCGGCCTTGCCGTGCCCTGGCCGGGCCGTGGTTGATCGGCCATTCCGATTGTTTTCAAATCGCCCGGCGGCGCCACTCAGTTGTCCGATAAACGAACATGACCTCATCGTCCGATGCCGGCTCCCTCAAGCGGGGCGTGGCCTTTCTCAAGCTGCTGGCGACCGGGGGCGTGCGCGGTTGCCCGCTCAGCGAACTGGCCGAAAAATCCGGCGTGCCCCACCCTTCGGCCCACCGCATCCTCAAGCAGCTGATTGCCGAGCGCCTGGTGGTGCACGACGCCCAGACCCACCGCTACCGGCTGGGGCCGCTGGCCTTCGAGCTGGGCCTGGCCGGGTCGATGCTGCACGACATACGCGACCTGTGCGAGCCGGCCATGGCGGCGCTGTCACGTGAAACCGAGGACACGGCCTACCTGGTGGTGCGCAGCGGATTCGAGGCCGTGTGCCTGCACCGGCTCGAAGGCGACTTCCCCATACGCACGCTGGTGCTGCAGGTCGGCAGCCGGCGCCCGCTGGGCGTGGGCGCCGGGGGGCTGGCCGTGCTGGCCGCCATTGCGCCCGAGGAGCGCGAGGCCATCATCGAGCGAGTGGCGCCCGCCCTGCCGGCCTTTGGCAAGCTCACCGATGCGGGACTGCGCCTGGCCTGCGAGGAAACGGCCCGCGCAGGCGTGGCCGTGATACAGAACCGCGTGAGCCTGGGCGTGACGGCCGTGGGCGCGCATTTTTGCGACAGCATGGGCCAGGCCATGGGGGCGGTCAGCGTGGCCGCGCTGACCCAGCGCATGACGGCGGCGCGCGTGCGGCGCATCGCCCAGCAGGTGCGCGCTGCGGCGGCCCAGATAGAGCAGCGCATCCGCACGCGCAAAAGATAAGGGGCCGGCTGGTTCACACCAGCCGGCCCCTTGTGCCGCCGAGCCCGGGCTCGGCGCTGCTTACTTGAGCAGGCCTTCGGCCTTCATCGCGGCCTGCACGGCAGGGCGGGCCAGCACGCGCTCGCGGTAGGCCAGGAGGTTGGTCAGCTCGGAGATGTCCACGCCCACGAACTGGGCCCAGCCCGTCACGGTGAACAGGTAGGCGTCGGCCACGGTGAACTGCTCGCCCATCAGGTAGTCGCGGCCATTGAGCTCGCCGTCCACCCACTTGAGGCGGTCCAGCACACGCTGGCGCACCACGGGCTTGTAGTCGTCGGGCGTGGCGGGGTTGAACAGGGGGCCGAAGCCCTTGTGCAGCTCGGTGCCGATGAAGTTCAGCCACTCCTGAAGGTGGTAGCGGGCCATGGTGCCGTTGGCAGGCGCCAGCTTCTTCTCGGGGACCAGATCGGCCAGGTACTGGACGATGGCCGGGCCTTCATGCAGCGTGTCGCCGTCGTCGAGCACGAGGAAGGGAACATAGCCCAGCGGGTTGATGCCGTAGTAGTCCGTGCCGTCCTGCAGCTTGTGCGTCTTGGTGCTGGCCAGGACCGGCTCGTAGGCCAGCCCTGCCTCGTGCAGGACGATGTGGGGAGACAGAGAGCAGGCGCCAGGGCTGTAGTAGAGCTTCATGGTGGATGGCTTCCGATCAGGGTAAGAAAGACAAGCGCCCATGCTAACCCCATGTGCAGGGGCTGCGCATGATGGGACCGCGCTGGCGGCAGGGTTCAGGCCGACAGGCGCTGTGCAGCCCAGAGCACCTGTTCCAGCACGGCCTTCATGCCCTGCTGGTCCTGGGGTCGCTGCAGGCGGCCGGCGTCGTCGAATGCCTGGCCTGCCTGTCCTACGGCGTGGCTCACGGGGGCCAGCCAGCACTGCAGGTTCAGCAGCAGCGGCGCCAGGTGCGACTGGGCCCGCAGGCCGCCCAGGCCGCCGGGCGAGGCGCTGGCCATGCCCACGACCTTGCCGCGAAAGGGCAGGGTGCCATCGGACCAAACCGGATCACCGGCCACGGGGCTGGAAGCCCAGTCGATGGCGTTCTTGAGCAGGGCAGGGTAGCTGCCGTTGTACTCGGGCGAGCAGATCAGCCAGGCCGGGTGGCTGTGCAGCGCGGCCTTGAAGCGCAGCACGTCAGGCGGCGTGCCGCTGGCCTCCAGGTCGGCGTTGTACATGGGGATGTCGAAATCCGACAGCTCCAGCAGCGTGGGCTGGGCGCCCAGTTCGCGCGCCATGCCGGCGGCGGCGGCGGCCAGGCGCCGGTTGTGCGATTGTTGGCGGGTACTGCCCGCGAAGATGAGGATCTGCATGGCCGCCATTGCATCACAGGCCCTGCACATGTTTCTTGCAAGCGGGCCGCCCTGCGGGTGGCGGCGCGCAGCATCCTGCGGTGAACACGCTGTGTCCGCCGCACTGTTTCACGTGGAACACCGGCACAGTGCCGGCCCGGTGGCAGGGCGGCCGACCCCTTGCAAGGCATTGGTGCGGCAAAGGTGGGAAAATCGCGGGTTCCCCGCTGGGTTCCCCTCGCTACATGAACGAGGGCCACCCGCCATGAGCGCCGGAGCGTGAGTGCTCCGTGTCGGGGGCTTGGGCCGGGCAGGCCCCCGGAGTGATAAGCATGTTGTACCCACAGGAATTTGATGTGATCGTGGTCGGTGGCGGCCACGCCGGCACCGAGGCCGCGCTGGCCGCTGCGCGCATGGGCTGCAGGACGCTGCTGCTGAGCCACAACATCGAGACCCTGGGCCAGATGAGCTGCAATCCCAGCATCGGCGGGATCGGCAAGGGCCATCTGGTCAAGGAAGTGGATGCGCTGGGCGGTGCGATGGCGCTGGCCACCGATATCGGCGGCATACAGTTCCGCATCCTCAACAGCTCCAAGGGCCCGGCCGTGCGTGCCACGCGCGCCCAGGCCGACCGCATTCTCTACAAGGCCGCCATCCGCGACATGTTGGAGAACCAGCCCAACCTGTGGCTGTTCCAGCAGGCGGTGGATGACCTCATGGTCGAGGGCGACCGCGTGGTGGGCGCCGTCACCCAGGTGGGCGTGCGCTTTCGCAGCCGCACCGTGGTGCTCACGGCGGGCACCTTCCTGGACGGCAAGATCCACGTGGGCCTGAACAACTACGCGGCAGGCCGCGCGGGCGATCCGCCAGCCGTCAGCCTGTCGTCGCGGCTCAAGGAGCTGCAGCTGCCCCAGGGGCGCCTGAAGACCGGCACGCCGCCGCGCCTGGATGGCCGCAGCATCGATTTCTCGCAGTGCGAGGAGCAGCCCGGCGACGGCATGCCCGGTGGTGTCAACGAAGGCGTGCTGCCCGTGTTCAGCTTCATCGGCAATGCGGCCATGCACCCGCGCCAGATGCCTTGCTGGATCACCCACACCAACGAGCGCACGCACGACATCATCCGCAGCGGCTTTGACCGCAGCCCCATGTTCACGGGCAAGATCGAGGGCGTGGGCCCGCGCTATTGCCCCAGCGTCGAGGACAAGATCAACCGCTTTGCCGACAAGGAAAGCCACCAGATCTTCCTGGAGCCCGAAGGCCTGACCACCAACGAGTTCTATCCCAACGGCATCTCCACCAGCCTGCCCTTCGACATCCAGTACGAACTGGTGCGCAGCATGAAGGGGCTGGAGAACGCGCACATCCTGCGTCCTGGCTACGCCATCGAGTACGACTACTTCGATCCGCGCTCGCTCAAGAGCAGCTTCGAGACGCGCCAGATCCAGGGCCTGTTCTTCGCCGGCCAGATCAACGGCACGACCGGCTACGAGGAAGCGGCGGCCCAGGGCCTGTTCGCCGGCCTCAACGCCGCGCTGCAGTGCCGCGGCCAGGAAGCCTGGCTGCCGCGCCGCGACGAGGCCTATCTGGGCGTGCTGGTCGATGACCTGATCACCAAGGGCGTGACCGAGCCCTACCGCATGTTCACCAGCCGCGCCGAGTTCCGGCTGCAGCTGCGCGAGGACAACGCCGACATGCGCCTGACCGAAGCTGGTCGCGCCATGGGCCTGGTGGACGATGCGCGCTGGGATGCCTTCAGCCGCAAGCGCGATGCTGTTTCACGTGAAACAGAGCGCCTGAAGACCACCTGGGTCAATCCGCGCATCGTCACGCCCGAGGAATCGGAGCGTGTGCTGGGCAAGTCCATCGAGCGCGAGTACAACCTGTTCGACCTGCTGCGCCGGCCCGACGTGGGCTACGGCAAGCTGATGAGCCTGAACGAGGGCCGCTATGCCTCGGCCGATGTGCAGCCCGAGGTGCTGGGCGATCTCAGCGGCTCCGTGGTCGAGCAGGTGGAAATCGCGGCCAAGTACGCGGGCTACATCGACCGCCAGAAGGACGAGGTGCAGCGCGCCGCCCACTTCGAGAACCTGCGCCTGCCGGCCGAGCTGGACTATATGCAGGTGCCGGCCCTGTCCTTCGAGGTGCGCCAGTCGCTGCAAAAGCACAGGCCCGAGACGCTGGGCCAGGCGTCGCGCATGTCGGGCGTGACGCCGGCGGCGATCTCGCTGCTGATGGTGCACCTGAAGAAGGGGGGCTTTCGGGGCTTTGCACCGGATGTGACTGACGCGAAGGGCGAGGAGGCATCCGCATGAGCCAGGAACTGCGCGCTCCGCTCGAAGCCGGCCTGCAGGCGCTGGGGCTGGACCTCACCCCCGCCCAGATCGATACGCTGATGGAGTTCCAGGCCCTGCTGGGCAAGTGGAACAAGGTCTACAACCTCACGGCCGTGCGTGATCCGCAGGAGATGCTGACCCATCACCTGCTCGACAGCCTGGCTGCCGTACCGGCGCTGCAGCGCCATCTGGCACAGATGCCTGCGCGCGAAGGCCGCACCGCCATGCTGGACGTGGGCTCGGGCGGCGGCCTGCCCGGCGTGGTCTTTGCCATCTGCTGCCCGCAGATCGACGTGCACTGCGTGGACACGGTGGGCAAGAAGGCCGCCTTCATCCAGCAGGCGGCGGCCACGCTGCGCCTGCCCAACCTGCGCGGCATCCACAGCCGCGTGGAGCAGCTGACCACGCGCTATCCGCTGATCAGCTGCCGTGCCTTTGCCTCGCTGGTGGACTTCACCAGCTGGTCGCGTCAGGCGCTGGAGGAGGGCGGCACCTGGCTGGCCATGAAGGGCAAGCACCCCGACGATGAAATCGCCGCGCTGCCCGCCGACGTGCAGGTGTTTCACGTGGAACCATTGAAGGTGCCGGGCCTGGATGCCGAGCGCTGCATCCTCTGGCTGCGCGTTTGCGCCTGATTTTTTTACCGAATGGCACACTGCCGCGTTGCGGCGGGGCCATGTTCCACATGCGCTGGCCATGGCCCTCGCATAAACTCCCAGCTTTCATCGCTCAGGGGTCAGCATGTTCGGCATCTCCGATTTCAGCGCATTCGTTGTTGCCATTCTTCTGTTTTTGCTGATTCCGGGGCCGGGCAACCTGGCGCTGATCACCTCCACCGGCAAGGGCGGCATACGTGCCGGAATGGCGGCCTGCGCCGGCGTGCTGGCGGCCGACCAGGTGCTGATCTGGATGGCCGTGGCGGGCGTTGCCGCGCTGCTGGCCTCCTATCCCGCGGCCTTCCATGCCGTGCAGTGGCTGGGCGCCGCCTACCTGGGCTGGCTGGGTTTCAGGATGCTCACCGCCAAGCCCGGCGACAAGCCCGTGCTGCACATCGAGCCGCGCCACTACTTTCGCCAGGCCGGCCTGATCACCCTGATGAACCCCAAGTCCATCGTGTTCTACATGGCCTTCTTCCCGCTGTTCGTGGATCCTGCAAGCCACCAGGGCCTGCTCACGTTCGCGGTGATGGCGGCCACGGTGGCCGCTCTGACCTTTCTCTATTGCCTGATCGTGGTGCTGCTGACCGCGCATCTGGCCGAGCGCATGCGCGCCAATCCTGCGGTTTCCCGGGTTCTCGAAAAGACTGCGGGCGTGTTCCTGATCGGTTTTGGCCTCAAGCTGGCCATCGCCAAATAAGCGTGTAAATACCATGGCCAAAATCTTCTGTGTCGCCAATCAAAAGGGCGGGGTCGGCAAGACCACCACCGCCGTCAACCTTGCAGCGGGCTTGGCCAAGGTCGGCCAGCGCGTGCTGATGATCGACCTGGACCCGCAGGGCAATGCCACCATGGGCTCGGGCGTGGACAAGCGTGCGCTGGAGCTGTCGGTCTACGACGTGCTGCTGGAGAACGCCAGCGTCAAGGAAGCCGCCGTGCGTTCCGAGGCCGTGGGCTACGACGTGCTGGGCGCCAACCGCGAACTCAGCGGCGCCGAGATCGAGCTGGTCACCCTGGAGCGCCGCAACGATCGCCTGAAGGGCGCCCTCAAGGCGGTCGATGCCGACTACGACTTCGTGCTGGTGGACTGCCCGCCCAGCCTGTCCATGCTCACCTTGAACGGCCTGTGCGCGGCCCATGGCGTGGTCGTGCCCATGCAGTGCGAGTACTTCGCGCTCGAAGGCCTGACCGACCTGGTCAACACCATCAAGCAGGTGCACGCCAACATGAACCCCGACCTGCAGATCATCGGCCTGCTGCGCGTGATGTTCGATCCGCGCACCACGCTGCAGCAGCAGGTCAGCGACCAGCTCAAGGAGCACTTCGGCGACAAGGTGTTTGACACCGTCATCCCGCGCAACGTGCGCCTGGCCGAGGCGCCCAGCTATGGCGTGCCCGGCGTGGTCTTCGATCCGGGCGCCAAGGGCAGCAAGGCCTTCATCGATTTCGCGCAAGAGATGGTGCGCCGCATCAAGAAGATGTGAGAGCCATGCAAGGTTCGACACAACACCCCCTGAGTCGCTTCGCGCCTTCCCCCTCTCCTGCGGGAGGGGGACGACAGCCTCGCTGCGGGGCGGCCCTTGCTTGCTGTCACTGGCCTTGGGCCACGCCGGTTTCATGGGCTGTAGGCGCAACTCAGCGCATTGGTTATTTAAATGGCTGAGCAGAACATGGAAATCGACGTGACTGCCGAGGACGTCTGGCTGCTGCCCGGCTGGCAGAACTCGGATGCCGACCACTGGCAAAGCCGCTGGGAGCAGCGCCACGGCTACCGCCGCCTGGAGCAAAACGACTGGGACCGTCCGCTGCGCGGCGACTGGAGCGCCAGGCTGCAGGAGACGGTGCTCGACGCGCCGCGCCCCGTGGTGCTGGTGGCGCACAGCCTGGGCTGCATCCTTGTGGCGTGGTGGGCTGCGCATTCGCCGCTGGCCGCCCGCAAGGTGCGTGGCGCGCTGCTGGTCGCCCCCGGCGATACCGAGCAGCCCCAGCTGCGCGAGCAATTGCCCGGCTGGTCTCCCGTGATGATGCAGCGCCTGCCGTTTGCCTCCATCGTGGTCGGCAGCGACAACGACATTTACTGCAGCGCCCGGCGCGTGCAAGCCATGGCCGATGCCTGGGGCGCACGCTTCGTCGACGCAGGGCCTTCGGGCCATCTCAACACGGCCAGCGGGCTGGGCGACTGGGACAGCGGACACGCGCTGCTGGCATCGCTTTGACAAGGACAACACCATGGTGACCAAGAAACCCAAGGGACTGGGACGCGGGCTGGAAGCCCTGCTCGGACCCAAGGTCCACGACAAGGAAGAGGGCGGCGGCCCCGTGGCCGAGACCGGCCTGCCCAGCATCCTGCAGCTCGACGTCATGGTGCCCGGCCAGTACCAGCCGCGCACCCATATGGACGAGGGCGCGCTCTACGAGCTGGCCGAAAGCATCAAGGCCCAGGGCATCATGCAGCCCATCCTGGTGCGCCGCCTGGCCAAGGGCGACCACGCCGGCAAGTACGAAATCATCGCGGGCGAGCGGCGCTTCCGTGCGGCCCGCATCGCCGGCCTGGCCGAGGTGCCGGTGCTGGTGCGCGAGGTGCCCGACGAGGCCGCCGCCGCCATGGCGCTGATCGAGAACATCCAGCGCGAGGACCTGAACCCGCTGGAAGAGGCCCAGGGCCTGTCGCGCCTGGTCAAGGAATTCGGCCTCACGCACGAGCAGGCGGCCCAGGCCGTGGGACGCTCGCGCAGCGCGGCCACCAACATCCTGCGCCTGCTCAACCTGGCCGACCCGGTGCAGACCATGCTCATGGCCGGCGACATCGACATGGGTCATGCGCGTGCCCTGCTGTCGCTGGACCGCGCGGCCCAGATCACGGCCGGCAACCAGATCGCGGCCAAGAAGCTGTCGGTGCGCGAGGCCGAGGCCCTGGTCAAGAAGATCGGCGCCGACTTCAGCCTGGTGCGCCAGAAGTCCAAGAAGGACGGCAAGTCGCGCGACATCAAGCGCGTGGAAGAAGAGCTGTCCGACCTGCTCATGGCCGATGTCGAAGTGCGCATCAAGAAGTCCGTGCGCCGTGGCGGCAAGCTGCAGGAAATGGGCGAAGTGGCGATCCAGTTCGGCTCGCTCGATGCGCTCAACGGGCTGATCGAACGTTTGCGCGGCGATGCACCCGAGTGATGACAACAGCTTGTAACCGTCTGTGATCTGTCGTTCTCCAGCAAAGCAGCGCTTTTTCGCAAGGGTGAATCCCGGTATATTTGCGCGCTGTTATGCGGGGTAATTGTGTGTAATCGCTGACTGGCGACGCTGCCAGTGCGTGGACGCCCATTGCCCTGGCGCTGATTCACCTAGACCAGACCAAGAGGATTACAACGTGAAGAAGTATCTTGCCCTGACTGCCATCGCTGCCGTGGCGCTGACCGGCTGCGTGACCACCGACATGCGCATGGGCTCGCCCGAAGCCAAGACCGTGGCCACGGGCGCCGCAGGCGGTGCCAGCGCCGAGAACGCCAACACCGAGCTGGAGCGCTGCGACTCCTCGCTGGGCACCATCTCCCTGGTCGAGAACCAGACCGCGGGCTGGTACACCATCCTCACCCAGCAGTACCGCCTGCCGCCCACCTCGCAGCTGCTGCGCCTGATGATCCAGCAGTCCAACTGCTTCATCGTCGTGGAACGCGGCGCGGCCGGCATGGGCGCCATGGCGCGTGAACGCGCGCTGATGGACTCGGGCGAAATGCGCGGCGGCAGCAACCTGGGCAAGGGCCAGATGGTGGCCTCCGACTACGGCCTGTCCCCCGAAGTGATCTTCAACCAGAGCGATGCCGGCGGCATGGGCGGCGCCATCGGCGGCCGCGCAGGCGGCATCTTCGGCGCGCTGGCTGCGGCCACCAAGACGCGCGAGGCCTCGGTCATGCTGGCCCTGGTGGACAACCGTTCGGGCGTGCAGGTGTCGGCTTCCGAAGGCTCGTCCTCCAAGACCGACTGGGGCGGCATGGGCGCGCTGTTCGGCGGCTCCGCCGGCGCCTCGCTGGGCGGCTACACACGCACGGCCGAAGGCAAGGTGATCGCCGCCGCCTTCATGGACGCCTACAACCAGATGGTGCGCTCGCTGCGCAACTACAAGGCGCAGACCGTCAAGGGCCAGGGCCTGGGCGGCGGTGGACGCCTGGGCGTGGACGGCGGTGCCGCACCGTCGCAGACATCGGCTCCGGGCGCCAATGCCGCCGGCATGTCGCTGCGCGCCGCACAGCAAAAGCTCAATGCCCTGGGCTACACCGCAGGCACGCCTGACGGCTCCATGGGCAAGAACACCCAGAACGCCCTGCGCGAGTTCCAGCGCGACCAGAGCCTGCCGCAGACCGGCCGCCTCGACCGTGCCACCTCGCAAGCACTGCAACAGCAATGAGATGCAGCACCCCCTGAGTCGCTTCGCGCCTTCCCCCTCTCCTGCGGGAGGGGGACGACAGCCTCGCTGCGGGGCGGCCCTTGCTCGCTGTCCCTGGTTTGGGGCGTTTCGGGCGCATAGGTCGCGCTCGTTTCATGGGCTGTGGGAGGCGCGTCGCGCAATGAGGCTCTGACATGCGGCGCCTTCCCTGGCCGGCCCCGGCCCTTCTTGCCTGGGCGGGCGCCTGGCTTGTTTACGCCGCGCTGCAATCGACCCTAGGGCCGCTGGCCGCCTGGCTGGCGGCCTGTTTTTTGGGCGTGCTCGCCAGCCTGCTGGCCACGCCCTGGTGGCGGCGCCTGGCCGTGGCGGCGGGCTTTCCGCTGTCCTGCCTGATGCTGTGGGGGCCGGGCGGCCTGGCCGCCATCAGCCCATGGCTGTGGCTGGCGGCGCTGGGTCTGCTGACCCTGGTCTACCCGCTCAACGCCTGGCGCGATGCGCCGCTGTTTCCCACGCCGACCGATGCGCTGCAAGGCCTGGCCGATGCTGCGCCGCTGCCCGACGACGCCGCCGTGCTCGATGCCGGTTGCGGCCTGGGTGACGGCCTGCGCGCGCTGCGCGGCCAGTACCCGCAGGCGCGGCTCAACGGCATGGAGTGGAGCTGGCCGCTGCGCTGGCTGTGCGCGCTGCGCTGCCCCTGGGCCCGCGTGCGCCGCGCCGATATCTGGCTGGCCGACTGGAGCGGCTACCAGATGGTCTACCTGTTCCAGCGCCCCGAAAGCATGGGCCGTGCGGCCGTCAAGGCCGCCACGGAGCTGCCCGAGGGCGCCTGGCTGGTCAGCCTGGACTTTGCGCTGCCCGGCGTGGAGCCCTCCTGGCAGCGCCAGGGTCCGGGCCGGCATAGCCTCTGGGTCTACCGCATGCCGCTGGGCGGTGCCGGCGAGGCCGTGGTGCATGTTCCCGAGCCCGAGGAGACGCCCTACGAAAAGGCGCGGCGGGAGCTGCAGGAACGCCGGTGACGGCTGTGCGTGGCGCCTACTTCTTCGCGCTGGCCTTGCTCACGTAGAGCGACAGCGCGGCGATCTCAGCCTCGCTGAGCGTGGCCTTGAACGAGGGCATGGCGCCTATGCCGTCTCGCAGTGCGCGCGCCACGCGCGCGGCGTCGGGCTTGAGCTCGTCGAGCACGGGGCCGATGGCGCCCTCGGCGCCCGCGTCCTTGAGCGTGTGGCACAGCGCGCAGGCGGGCGTGGCCGTGGCGAACAGCTTCTTGCCCAGGGTCATCTGGGCCGCTTCATCGGCAAAGGCGGGGGCGCACAGCAGGGCGCTGCCGAGCAAAGTGCTGCCCAGCAGGGCGGTGTGGATCAGGTGTTTCATCGTGAACATGGCAATGGGGGTGCGGGAAGTGACGGGAGTGAAGAGAAGAGGTGGCGGGATGAGCGCGCGGGCCGTGCTCAGGCCACGGTGACGGTCACGGCGTGGTCGGCCCAGCTGGTGTTGTTGTAGCCACTCTGGTTTTCACCGCGCGTCTCGGGCTGGACCCGGCCGCGCGCGTCGGTGGCGCGGCTGGCCAGCACATGCGTGCCCTTGGGCAGGCGCGCCTGCAGCACGAACTGGCGCCAGGCGTACTTGCCCAGGTCGGGGCCGACCAGGCGCGCGGCCTGCCAGCTCTTGCCGCCGTCCGTGGACACTTCCACGCCCTTGACGGCATCCATGCCGCCAAAGGCCACGCCGTGGATCTGCACCAGGCCGGCGGCCTGCCCGCCGTCCTCGGGCAGGGGCGAGTTGATCCAGGACTTGACGCTCATCTCCTGCACCGAGGGCTGGCTCGGGTCGCCCTTGCTGCCGGGCGGCGAGATGCGGTAGCCGTGGGACATGATGTGGGCCTCGCTCTCGCGCGGCGTGAAGGCCAGCTGCTTGATGTACTTGATGTTGTTCACGCCGGTGTAGCCGGGCACGATCAGGCGCAGCGGCCCGCCATGGGCCAGCGGGATGGGCTCGCCGTTCATCTCCCAGGCCAGCAGCGCGTCTTCCATGGCCGACAGCGGCACCGAGCGCTCGACGATGACGCTCTTGGGGTCCAGGCCCGCGGGCAGCACCTCGCCGCCCGTGCCCGTCATGTAGAGACCGCCGTCTGACACACCGCCCAGGGCCTTGACCACCTCGCGCACGGGCACGCCGCTCCAGACCACGCAGCCGGCCGCACCCACGGTCCAGGCCGTGCCGCTGGGCTTGCTGGGAAAGAAGGCCCGGCCATTGCCCGAGCACTGCAGCACCATGGCCACGGTCTCCAGGCCCAGGGACTTGAGCTCGCGCACGCTGAGGCTGCGGGGCTGGCGCACGCCCTCCACCTGCAGCTGCCAGGCATCGCGGTCGGCCACGATGGATTCGGGCGGCGTGGGCAGGTTGTTGCGCACATAGAGCTGGTCGCTGGGCGTGATCACGCTGGTGCCGAAGGCGCCGCGCCGCGTCTCTATGGTGGTGGAGCTGTGGACGATGAGGGCATCGGCCTTCTTCCAGCCCGCGTAGCCGGGCAGGGGCTTGGCCACCGGGGCTGCCGCAGCTGCGGGTGCCTGGGCCTGGGCTTGGGCTTGGGCCAATGCGCCCTGGTGCAGGCCGGCCAGGCCTGCGGCGGCCAGTGCGCTGGCGCTGCCGGCCAGCAGGCTGCGGCGCGCGGGGGAGGTGGGCGATGTCGGCAAGTGGTTCATGGGTGTCTCCTCGTGGTGGTTGTCATGGGGCATCTCATGGGGCAGGGCTGCCCAGGGCCTTGCTGGCCACGGCCAGGGCCTGTTTCTTCTGGGCCACCAGCACCAGCGGCCGGCCTTCGCGCGAGCGAACGACCTGCCAGTGCATGTTGGCCCACCAGCCCTGGCCATCGGCCAGGCGCTGGGGCTGGTCGAAGGCCAGCACGGTGACGATGCCGCCCTTCTCGAAGAAGGTGGTCAGGTGGTAGGCGCGCGTGCCGTCGATATCGCAGGGCCGCATCAGCTGGGTGTAGCCGGGCAGCTTCTCGCCGGCCGGCAGGTCCATGCGGCGCGCGACCTCGGCCTCGGGCATGAAGCTGCCGCGCAGCGTGCGCTCGTAGTACTCGTGCTCGATGGCGGCGCGCACCAGCTCGGGCGGGCGCATGGCGAACACGGCGGTGGCGGCCGAGCTGCCCACCAGCAGCGCGGCGATCAGCCGGCGCACGCCGCTGCGCGCATGCCAGGGCGTGTGGCGCAGCAGATGGGCGGGCGGCTCGCCGTGCGGCCCGGGGTCGAAGGCCAGGGCCAGTTCGGCGCGTGCGCGCAGGTCGAAGGCCGATTCGTCGGTCGTGTCCGGGGCAGTCATTTCAAGCCTTGGTATCGGGTGGCGCGCAGCGGGGTGGGGCGCAGCGGAATCACGCTGGCAGTCTCTGGAGCAGGCGCCGGGGCCGCCTGCTCCAGCGCCGCCTTCAGCGCATCGCGGGCGCGTGACAGGCGCGACAGCACCGTGCCCGGCGCAATGTCCAGGGCCTCGGCCATCTGGGCCGTGGGCATGTCGTCGAAGTAATAGAGCACCAGCACTTCGCGGTGGATGGGCGCGATGCGCGCCAGCGCCTTGACCACGTCGAGCCGGTCGTCCAGCGCCGAAGGCGAGGGAGTGGGTGCGGGATGCTGGTCCAGCGCCTCGTCATCGCTGACCAGATGGGCCGATGGCGCAAGGTGCCGGAAGGCATGGCGGCGCATGATCTGGAACAGCCAGGCCCGCGCCATTGCGGCCTCGCGCAGCTGGTGGCGAAAGCGCCAGGCGCTGGTGAAGCAGTCCTGAACCACGTCCTCGGCCAGCGCGCGCGAGCCGGTCAGCGCCCAGGCGCTGCGCAGCAGGAATCGGTAGTGCTCGCGCACCCACTGGTTGTAGCGCGACTCGGCGGTGGAGATCATGCGGCATAAGAGCACGCAGGGTGCCGCCCTATTCCATGCGCTGGCCTTAGGCAAACCCTATATCGGGTCAGCTATCGCGAAGAGACGATGGCTCCCTGTCATTCCCTGGTCGGCCGCGATACAGCGCCTGTTCCGACCCTGTGGGCAGCGGAGCCGGCCTGCTGCCCGAAGAACCGTGCCGGAGGCATGCCCACCGTGCGGTGCACCATGGCGCTGAAGGCGCTGGGGCTGTAGCCCAGCTCGGCGGCGATCTGCTGTATGGGCAGGCCGCGCGCGGCCAGGCTCAGGCCATGGGCCAGCACGACTTGCTGGCGCCAGGCGGTGAAGCTGCAGCCCAGCTGCTGCTGGAACAGCCGGGCCACGGTGCGCGGGCTGGCGCCGGTGTCTGCCGCCCAGTCGGCCAGGCTCTCGTGCTGGGTGGGGTCGGCCACCACGGCCTCGCAGAGCATGCGCAGCCGCTTGTCCTGGGGCATGTTCACGCCAAGGTGGACTTCGCTGGCCCGGCGAAGCTCTTCCAGCAGCAGGGCGCTCAGATGGTGCTCTCGCTGCAGGGTGGCGGCGTCCGGTGCGGGCTGGTCATCGCTTTGCTTGGGCAGGGCCGTGATCAGCTCGCGCATCAGCGGCGAGACCTCCAGCACGCGGCAGCGTGCCCAGTCCTGCGGGTTGCAGGCCACGCCGCAGGACGGGAGGTCCGGCAGTACGGGGCCCTGGGCCGGATCGTCCTGCAGCACGTAGATGGAGACGAGATCGGCTTCCTCGACCATGGCCACGGCGTGGACCAGGCCGGGCGGAATCCACACCGCCTTGGACGGCGGTGCGATCAGCGTGCCCTGGGGGGCCGACAGGTGCAGCACGCCGTCCAGCGAGATGGCGATCTGTGCCCAGCTGTGGCTGTGCGGTATGACGCGCGTGCGTGCCGACAGGCGGTGCTGCTTGGCGCGCACGGGGCGCTGGGGCGTGGGCACGAACAGGTGCGGATGCAAGGCCTCCACCGGCTCCATCGGCCGGGCCCTGCGCACCGACCGCAGCGCGGCTGCGGGGCAGGCGCTGGGCAGGGTGTCGGCAAGGGTGTGGACAGGGGTGCCGGGCGTGGAGACAGGCTTTGGCATGTTTGCGACAGAAGTTGGCAGACTATCGCATACAAGACGAAACGCTGCTGCCTAAGATGCGGCCCATGACTGCCTCTTCCTCTTCCATGCCGGACGCCGTGGCTCCGGACCCGCTGCGCAGCGATGTGCGCACCATCGGCCTGATCGGCCTGGCGCATGGTTCCTCGCATTTCTTCCACCTGCTGCTGCCGCCGCTGTTCCCGTGGCTGATCGCCGAGTTCGGCTACAGCTATGCCGAACTCAGCGTGATGGTGTCGCTGTTCTTCGTGGTCTCCGGCGTGGGACAGGCCATGGCCGGCTTTGCCGTGGACCGCTTCGGCGCGCGCCCCATTCTGTTTGCGGCGCTGGGCAGCTTCACCGTGGCGGGCGTGGTCGCCAGCCTGGCACAGGGCTATGGAATGCTGCTGCTGGCAGCCTTCTTCGCGGGCCTGGGCAATGCGCCCTTCCACCCGGTGGACTTCACCATCCTCAACAAGCGCGTGTCGGCCAAGCGCATCGGCCATGCGTTCTCGGTGCACGGCCTGTCGGGCAATATCGGCTGGGCGCTGGCGCCGCTGTTCATGGCGGGCATCACCACGGCCACGGGCTCGTGGCGCCTGGCCTGCCTGTGCGGCGCGGCCCTGGCCGCCGTCATCCTCACCATCATGGTGCTCAACCGCGAGGCGCTGGACGACCGTGCGGCCGATGCCCAGGCCCCCGCGGCGCGCGCCGCTGCGGCCGCCGTGCCGCAGGAGCATCCCATGGCCTTCCTGAAGCTGCCCTCGGTCTGGCTGTGCTTCTCGTTCTTCTTCTGGAGCACCTGCGCGCTCAGCGCCATCCAGAGCTTTGCCAGCCCCGCCATGCAGTCCATGTACGGACTGCCGCTGAGCGTGACGGCGCTCATCGTCACGGGCTACATGCTGTGCGGCGCGGCAGGCATGCTGGCCGGCGGCTTCCTCGTGGGCCGCGTGCAGCGGCTGGAGAAGGTGATTTCCATCTGCATGCTGGGCTCGGGTGTTGCGCTGTTCCTGGTCGGCACGGGCTGGCTGCCGGCCATGGCGGCCGTGGCCGTGGCCTCCATCGCGGGCCTGGGCACGGGCCTGGCCGGCCCCTCGCGCGACATGCTGATCAAGCGCGCCGCCCCGCCCGGCGCCACGGGTCGCGTCTACGGCACGGTGTATTCGGGCCTGGACCTGGGCTTTTGCCTGGCCGCGCCGGTGTTCGGCTACATGCTGGACCACGGCATGAGCCACGGCGTGTTCTACGGATCGGCCATTGCCCTGGTGCTGAGCGTGGTGTCGGCCGTGGTCGTGGGCGATGGCGTGAGCAAGAAGGGCGGCATGGCGCTGAGCGCGGGCTGACCCCGGGTCTCGCTCCCCACAAGGCCCCGCAGGCCAAGGCTTGCGGGGCCTTTGCTTTGGGCGGGGAGATGGACAAAACAGGCACGGCAATTGCGTGCGCCCTGCGCGGCGCCTGCTATCGTGCAGGCACAACTTTTTCAACACAGGAGACCTGTCCATGCGTTCCGCCTTCGCACCGCTTTCCCTCATGTTCCGCAGCGCCCCGCTGGCGCTGGCCCTTGCCATGGCCGGCCTGTCCGGCAGTGCCCTGGCTGCGCCCAAGGCCGATATCCAGGCGCTGGCGCAAAAGCACCAGCAGCCCTTGCTGGACACGCTGCGCGACCTGGTGCACATCGAGTCGGGCAGCAAGGACATGGAGGGCGTGGAGCAGATCGCCAACTACGTGGCCGGCAAGCTGCGCGAGCAGGGCGGCAAGGTCGAGGTCCTGCAGCCCACCGACGTCTACCGGCTGGGTGACACGCCCGAGAAGATCGGCCCCATGGTGCATGCCGAGTTCAAGGGCAAGGGCACCAGCCGCATCATGCTGATCGCCCACATGGACACGGTCTACCTGCGCGGCATGCTCAAGGACCAGCCGTTTCGCATCGACGGCGAGCGCGCCTACGGCCTGGGCATTGCCGACGACAAGCAGGGCGTGGCCCTGATCCTGCACACCGTGGCCATGCTGCGCCAGCTGGGCTTCGACAACTACGGCACGCTGACCGTGCTGATGAACAGCGACGAGGAAATCAGCTCGCCCGGCGCGCGCAGCACCATCACGCGCATGGGCGCCGAGCAGGATGCGGTCTTCTCGTTCGAAGGCGGCGGCACCGACGGCGGCGTGCGCCTGGCCACCAGCGGCATCGGCGCGGCCTACCTCAAGGTCGAGGGCAAGGCCTCGCACGCGGGCGCCAAGCCCGAGGACGGCGTGAACGCGCTGTACGAGCTGTCGCACCAGCTGCTGCAGATGAAGGACCTGTCCAAGCCCGAGACCGGCCTCAAGCTCAACTGGACCGTGGCCAAGGCCGGCACCAACCGCAACGTCATTCCCGCCGAGGCCACGGCCCAGGCCGACGCCCGCGCGCTGCGCGTGGCCGACTTCACGGCGCTGGAGCAGGCCATGCAGGCCAAGGTGGGCCACAAGCTGCTGGACGCCAGCAAGGTGCAGCTCAAGTTCGAAGTGCGCCGCCCGCCGCTGGAGGCCAACGAGGCCTCGCGCAGCCTGGCCAAACAGGCGCAGACCATCTACAGCGATGAGCTGGGCCTGAAGATGAGCGTGATGGAAAAGGCCACGGGCGGCGGCACCGACGCGGCGTTTGCGGCGCTCAAGGCCAAGGGTGCGGTCATCGAGGGCTTTGGCCTGAGCGGCTACGGCGCGCACTCCAATGATGCGGAGTATGTGCAGCTGAACACCATCGTGCCGCGCCTGTACCTGGCCACGCGCATGATCATGGATCTGTCGAAGTAGCCCCCACGCTCCCCATGCTTCGCATGGTCCGCTGCCCCTGGCCGGGCGCCCCCCGAGGGGGCCGCGTTTCGCCTTGGGGCGGCCCGGCAGCGAAACCTGGCGCACGCTGCGGATGGCGGGGTCAAAAAGCAAAAAAGGGCATGCCTTGCGGCATGCCCTGAAGGCGCATCGTGGGGCGCTCTGTGTTCTTTACTGCGAAGAGATGTTCTTGTCCTTGGCGATCTTGCTCCAGCGCGTGAAGTCGGCATTCAGGCGCGCCTTCATGGCCGCGCCGTCCTGGTAGGTGGCGATGGCGCCTGCGGCCAGCATCTTCTTTTGCAGCTCGGGCTCGGCCAGGATGAGCTTGAGCTCCTGGTTCAGGCGCTGGACCACGGCGGGCGGCGTGTTCAGCGGGGCGATCAGGCCGCCCCAGGTGTCGGCGTCGAAGCCGGGGAAGCCCTGCTCGGCCACCGACTTCACATTGGGCAGCAGCTGCTTGGCCTTTTGCGAGCTGACGGCAATGGCGCGCAGCTTGCCTGCCTGGATGTGGGGCAGGGCGGCGACCACGTCGGCGAACATCACGGCGATCTGGCCGCCGATCAGGTCGGTCACGGCCGGCGCGCTGCCGCGGTAGGGCACGTGCTGCATGTCGAAGCCGCCCAGGTCCTTGAGCTGCTCCATGGACAGGTGGCCGAAGCTGCCCGTGCCCGAGCTGGTGTAGTTCAGCGCGGGCTTGGCCTTCTTGGCGTGCTCGATCAGCTGCTGCAGGTTGGTCACGTCCGGCAGCTCGCGCGGGTTGATGACGATGGCCATGGGCAGGTCATAGACCGTGGCCACGGGCAGGAAGTCCTTGCGCACGTCGTACAGGTTGTTGTTGAACAGCATGGGCGCCAGCAGCGCGGGCATGCCGAACATGGACAGCGAGTAGCCGTCGGGCTGCGACTTGATGAAGGCCGCCGTGCCCACCGAGCCCGAGGCGCCGGGGCGGTTGTCGATGACGATGGTCTGGCCCAGGCGCTCGGTCAGGCGCTGCGCGACGATGCGCGCGGCCGTGTCGGTGGGGCCGCCGGGCGGGAAGGCCACGGTCAGCTTGATCAGCTTGTCGGGCCACTGGCTCTGGGCCCGGGCGGCGGGGGCCAGCGTGGCGATGGCGGTGGCGCAGGCGGCGGAAAGGATCTGGCGGCGCGAGGCCTGGAAGGGGGTGGAAGTCATATGTCTCCTCAAGCGGGAAGGGGTGGAAATGAGAGCCGTGGAGCGGTCTGGGTGGGAACGTCTGCGCGCTCTCAGATGATGTTTTTGGCGCGCAGTGCGGCGCGGGCCTGTTCGTCCAGGCCCAGGCGCTGCTGCAGCACCTCGTCGGTGTGTTCGCCCTGGTGCGGCGGCGGGCGGCGCACGGGCAGGCGCTGGCCGTCCAGCGCATAGGGCGGGGCCAGCACGGACTGGCTGCCGGCCTCGCTGTCCTCGAAGCGGTGCAGCAGGCCGGCGTCGGCCGTGCGCTGCGAGTTCAGGGCCTCGAACAGGCCCAGCACCTCGCCGCAGGGAATCTGCGCGGCCGTCAGGCATTCGAGCAGTTGGGCGCGCGTGAAGCGCAGCAGCTCGGCCTGCACCAGCGGCATCAGCAGATCGCGGTTTGCCGAGCGTGCGGTATTGGTGGCAAAGCGTTCGTCGGCGGCCCACTCAGGCTTGGCGATGACGTCGGTGCAAAAGCGCTGGAACTGGCCGTTGTTGCCCACGGTGATGACCAGCGGGCCGTCGGCCGCCTCGAACACGCCGTAGGGCACGATGGACGGATGGGCGTTGCCGAACTTGGGCGGGTCGCCTGCCTTGAGCAAGGCCTCCATGCCGTAGTAGCTGGTGATCATCAGGCCGCAGTCGTACAGGGCCATCTGCACATGGCGGCCGCGCCCGCTGCGCTCGCGCTCGTAGAGCGCCGCCAGGATGGCCTGGGCCGAGTACATGCCCGTGAACATGTCCACGGCGGCCACGCCGAACTTCAGCGGACCCTGGCCCTGCTCGCCGTTCATGGCCATGATGCCGGACTCGCCCTGCACCACCAGGTCGTAGCCGGGCCGCGTGGCCTCGGGGCCGCTGCGCGAGTAGCCCGAGATGGAGCAGTACACCAGGCGCGGGTTCAGCTGCGACAGCTGCTCGTAGCCCAGCCCCAGCTTCTCGGCGCCGCCGACCTTGAAGTTCTGTATGACCACGTCGCTGTCGGCCGCCAGCTCGCGTGCGATGCGCAGGCCCTCTTCGGCCTGCAGGTCCAGCGTGACCGAGCGCTTGTTGCGGTTGGCGCTGTTGAAGTAGGAGGTGTTGCGCTGGCCCACGCGCACGCCCCAGTCGCGCGTGTCGTCGCCGCGGCCCGGGTGCTCGACCTTGACGACATCGGCGCCCAGGTCGGCCAGCGCCATGGCGCACATGGGGCCGGCCAGCACGCGCGAAAGATCCAGGACGCGCACGCCGTCCAGCGGCAGGGAAGAGGGGAGAGCACTCATGCGAAACCTTGTCGAACCACGAAAACCGCAACGGGCCGGTGATGCCCGGGCAGGCCCGCATTCTTCATTCGTTTATGGACTTTGACAATCGTGCTAAAAAATGGACATTGTGTGTACTGAGGTTTGACAATGGATCTGGGCGGACTGTCCCTGCTGGTGGACATCATCGAAGCCGGCAACCTGAGCCGCGCCGCCGTGCGCCTGGGCATGAGCCGCGCCAACGTCAGCCACCGGCTCAACCAGTTCGAGCGCCAGATCGGCCAGCAGCTGCTGCGCCGCACCACGCGACAGGTCGAGCCCACCGAGCTGGGCCTGCGCCTGTACGCGCATGGACGCGCGATACGCCAGGAAGCCATGGCGGCGGACGAGTCGGTGGACAGCCTGGGCCAGAGCCTGCAGGGCACCGTGCGGCTGAGTGTGCCCAGCGGCTACGGCCAGCTGCAGATGTCGGGCTGGCTGACGGAGTTCATGCGCATGCACCCGGGCATCACGCTGGAGGTGATCTTCGACAACGACATCGAGGACCTGATGCAGGGCGCGGTGGACTTCGCCGTGCGCGTGATGACCGAGCCCCCCGAAAGCCTGGTGGCCTGCAAGCTCGGCGATGTGCTCTACGAGGCCTGCGCCACGCCGCAGTTCCTGGCTGCGCATGGCCATCCCGACTCGCTGCTGGCGCTCAAGCGCGTGCCGCTGATCACCTCGGCGCTCACGGGCCAGAAGCTGCGCACGGCGGGCATGAACGGCGCCCGGCCCACCGAGCTGCGCATAAGCCCGCGCCTGATGTCGCCCAACTTCCATTTCCTGCGCGATGCCGTGCTGCAGGGCCTGGGCGTGGCCGTGGTGCCGCGCTACATGGTGGCGGCCGAACTGGCCAGCGGCGCGCTTGAGCGCCTGCCGCTGCCGCCCGGCAGCCTGGACTTTCTGGCCACGCGCCAGTACCTGCTGTACATGCCGTCCCACTACCAGACGCGGGCCATCACCACGCTGATCGACTTCCTGCGCGAGAAAGCCGCGGCGGAGGGACTCAGAGGCTGAAGATCTTGCCGGGGTTCAGGATGTTCTTCGGGTCCAGCGCCTGCTTGATGGAGCGCATCATCTGCACCGCGCCGTCGCCGGCTTCCTCGCGCAGGAAATCCATCTTGTGGATGCCCACGCCATGCTCGCCCGTGCAGGTGCCGCCCAGCGCAATGGAGCGCGACACCAGCTGGTGGTTGAGCTGCTCGGCGCGCGAGCGCTCGTCCTCGTTGTCCGGGTCGATCAGGTAGCCGAAGTGGAAGTTGCCGTCGCCCACGTGGCCGACGAGGAAGTAGGGAATGCCGCTGTCATCGGCCTCGCGCACCGAGTCCAGCAGCGCATCGGCCAGGCGGCTGATGGGCACGCAGGCATCGGTGGTGATGCAGCGGCAGCCGGGGCGGCTGGAGACGGCCGCGAAATAGGCGTTGTGGCGGGCCGTGAACAATCGCGTGCGGTCCTCGGGGCGCTCGGCCCATTCGAAGGCATTGCCGCCGAACTCGCCCGCAATGTCCTGCACCATCTCGGCCTGCTCCTTCACGCCCGTGGGCGAGCCGTGGAACTCCATCAGCAGCATGGGCTCCTCGCGCAGCGTGAGCTTGCTGTAGGCATTGACCATACGCACCGAGTTCACATCCACCAGCTCCACGCGGGCAATAGGCACGCCCATCTGGATGGTCTGGATCACCGTGCGCACGGCGGCCTCGATGCTGGGGAAGGAGCAGATGGCCGCGCTCACGGCCTCGGGCAGCGGGTACAGGCGCACCGTGATCTCGGTGACCACGCCCAGCGTGCCTTCGCTGCCCACGATCAGGCGCGTGAGGTCGTAGCCCGCGCTGCTTTTCTTGGCGCGCGTGCCGGTGCGCATCAGCTCGCCGCTGGCCGTGACCAGTTCCAGCGCCAGCACGTTCTCGCGCATGGTGCCGTAGCGCACGGCATTGGTGCCGCTGGCGCGCGTGGCGGTCATGCCGCCGATGGAGGCATCGGCGCCGGGATCGATGGGGAAGAAGAAGCCCGTGTCCTTGATGGCATCGTTGAGCTGCTTGCGCGTGATGCCGGGCTGCACGGTGACCGTCAGGTCCTCGGTATTGACCGAGAGAATGCGGTTCATGCGGCTCAAGTCCAGGCTGATGCCGCCCTCGACGGCCAGCAGATGGCCTTCGAGCGAGGAGCCTGCGCCGTAGGGGATGACCGGCACGGCATGCTGGTCGGCCAGCTTCAGCGCGTCCTGCACGTCCTGCGTGCTTTCGGCAAAGACCACGGCCGCAGGCGGGGGCGCCTGAATGGCGCCCTCGTCGCGGCCGTGCTGTTCGCGCACCGCCAAAGCCGTGGAGCACTGGGCGCCGAAACGCTGGGCCAGGGCTTGGAGGAAGGCTTCGGGGATGGGGCGCTGAGCGAAGTCAGGCTGCAGGCGGACGGGGGCGACAGGGGCGTTCATCGGTGTTCTCCAGGGGGAACTGGAAAGAATACCACCGGCCCTGTCGCCCAACCGTGTAGGTCAGCCGCCAGGCATCCGGGTGTCAGCGCGGCTGGACCGCCTTGCTGAATTCATCGCGCGACAGCGATCCGTTCTTGTCGGCATCGATCTGGGCGAAATTGCTGCTCACGGCGGGCAGGGCCTCGGCCTCCTTCTTGCTCAGCTTGCCGTCCCGGTTGGTGTCGGCGCGGTCGAATGCGGCTTGCACGTCGTTGGCGGGGGCGCTTGGGCTGGTTGCTGCAGGCCCAGGTGCAGCCCTGACGCCTGTCGCGGGACCATTGCCCGGACCCAATTCCTGCGCCATGGCAGCAACGCTGCCCAGCGAAATGGCCGCGAACAACATCACGCTGCGGATTTCAAAACCAGAGACTTTGCGCAGTTGAGAGGTCATGTGTCGAACTCCTTGTCGAACGTGGAACATGACTGCATTCCACCTGTTGCAGCGCAGCAGGGCCAGCACTTTTGCCGGCTGTTGCCTGCTACAACATTTGCGTGCCGCCTGTAACGCACAATTGGGTGTTGGGCCGTTACGGGTCCGGCTTTCCACCCCCGCACCGCCAAGGAGAACGCCCATGGGCAACCGTTTGACACAGATCGCCACGCGCACCGGAGACGACGGCAGCACGGGCCTGGGCGACAACACGCGCGTCTCCAAGAACAGCGGCCGCCCGCACGCCATGGGCGATGTGGACGAGCTCAATTCCCACATCGGCCTGCTGCTGTGCGAGGCCCTGCCCGACGACGTGCGCGAACTGCTGGTCGATGTGCAGCACCAGCTGTTCAACCTCGGTGGCGAGCTGTCCATTCCCGGCTATGAACTGCTCAAGGACGACGCCCTGCTGCAGCTCGATGAAGCGCTGGCCCACTACAACGCGCAGCTGCCCCGGCTGCAGGAATTCATCCTGCCGGCCGGCAGCCGCGCCGCGGCCCAGGCCCATGTCTGCCGCACGGTGGCACGCCGCGCCGAGCGCATGGTGGTGGCGCTGGAGCAGGGCGAGGCCATGCGGCCCGCGCCGCGCCAGTACCTGAACCGCCTGTCGGACCTGCTGTTCGTGCTGGCGCGCGTGCTCAACCGCATGGATGGCGGCGACGACGTCTACTGGAAGAGTGAGCGGATGGCCCGCGCGCAGTCCGCCGAAGAGTGAACCTGCACTGAACCTGCGCTAATTCCGCGCCAATCCCGCGCCAATTCCGCGTTTAGGACGGCCCATGCGCCTGCGCCACATCGAGGTCTTCAATGCCGTCATGCAGACCGGCAGCGTCAGCGCTGCCGCACGGCTGATCAACATCACCCAGCCGGCCGTCAGCCGCACCCTGCAGCACGCGGAGCTGCAGCTGGGCTTTGCGCTGTTCCAGCGCGCACGCGGGCGGCTCACGCCGACCAATGAGGCGCTGGCGCTGTTCCCCCACATCGAGAAGCTGTTCGAGCAGCTCGACGAGGTCCAGCGCCTGGCCGACAACCTGCGCCATGGCCAGGCGGCGGACCGGCTCACCGTGCTCACCGTCTTCGCGCTCAGCCGCGAGGTGCTGCCGTGCGCCGTGGCCGGATTTCGGCGCCGCCACCCCCAGGTGCAGGTCCATGTGCAGGCGCTGCACACGCCCCAGGTGGTCTCGGCCCTGCTGCTGCAGGAGGCCGACGTGGGCTTCGTCATCAGCTCCGTGGGCCAGCCCGCGCTGGAGCATGAACTGCTGGCCGAGGTGGACATGTTCTGCGTGCTGCCCAAGGGCCTGCTGCCGCCCTCGCGCGTGCGCGAAGAGGGGATGGAGCTCAAGGACCTGGCCGAGCTGCCCGTGGTCGCTCTCGATGCACGCGACCCGCTGGGCATGCGCCTGGGCCAGGCCTGCCGCGAGCACGGCGTGGGCCTGTCGCCCGTGGTCACCGTGCAGACCTACCACGCAGCCCTGTCCATGGCCGAGTACGGCCTGGGCGCCGCCATCATGGACGGCTGCACCGCCCTGGCCGCCGACCGCCGCAAGGTCCATGTCGTGCCCCTGCTGCCGCGCATCACGGTGGGCGTCAATGCACTCAGCCTGCCCCAGCGGCCGGGGTCGGTGCTGGCGCGGGCAATGACCGAGGAAATGCGCAAGGCCTTGCGCGAGTTGCTGGCTGGTTGAGACCTGCGGGTTTCAGGCCTGCTCCATCTGCCCCACCAGCCTCTGCGCCGACCCGAACGCCAGCGTCAGCCCCAGCGCGCCATGCCCCGTCTGCAGCCACAGGTTGCGCGGACCGCCGCGCTGGCGGCCGGTGAGGGGCAGGCCGGTGGGTGTGGCGGGGCGCATGCCGGTCCAGGGGTGGAGGTTGCCGTCCAGCGGCAGGTCGGCGAAGACCTCCTGCGTGGAGCGGCGCAGGCTGGCGATGCGGCGCGGGTCGGTGCGCGTGTCCCGGCCCACGATCTCCACCATGCCGGCCACGCGCAGGCGTTCGCCGATGCGTGCGAAGACGACTTTGCGTGCGGTGTCGGTGACGCTGACCCGGGGCGCGGCGTGCGGCAGCTGCGCGGCGGCATCGGCGGTGATGCTGTAGCCCTTGAGCGGATAGACGGGAATGCGCAGGCCCAGCTGGCGCGCGTGGACCGCGCTTTCCCAGCCGCTGGCCAGCACGTAGTGGTCGGCGCGCAGCGGCAGCAGGCCTGCGGCGGTGCGCAGGCCGGTGATGGCGTCGCCTTCGCGCTCGAAGCCCTGCAGCTCCACGCCGTAGCGCAGTTCGGCGCCGCGTGCGGTGAGCCGGGCGGCCAGTTGTTCGCACAGCAGGCGGCAGTCGGCGGCGGCCTCGCTGGGTGTGTGTACGGCGCCTGCAATGCGCTGCGCGTAGCGGGCGAGCGCGGGCTCGATGCGCGCCACTTCGGCAGCGTTGACGATGCGCTGCGGCGCGCCACCCAGGCCGGCCTGCAGTGCCACCTGCTGCGCGGCGGCATCCAGCGCCTGATGGGTGGGGTAGAGCACCAGCTTGCCCGGCGTGTGCAGGTCGCAGGCCAGTGCTTCGTCGGCCTGGAGCGACTCGAAGGCCTGGCGGCTTTCGGCGGCCAGGGCCAGCAGGGCGCGCGTGCCTTCGGCCGAGGCATGGGCATTGCAGGCGCCCAGAAAGCGCAGTCCCCAGGCCCATTGCGCGGGGTCGGCGCGCAGGCGGAAGGCCAGCGGCGAATCCTTTTCCAGCAGCAGGCGGGGCAGCATCTTCCAGATACCGGGATCGGCCAGCGGCTGCACGTAGGAATAGCTCAGCTGCGCGCCATTGCCGCCGCTGGCGCCCTGGGCGGGGCCCGGTGCGCGGTCCAGCACAGTAATGCGGTGGCCGGCCTGCTGCAGCGCCCAGGCCGTTGCCAGGCCGACGATGCCGGCGCCCACGATGCAGACATGCATTGATCGTTTCTCCATGCAGCCGCACTGTAGGCCGCGCGCGGCAGGCTGCGCCATGGCATTTGGCACACGGGCCATGCACGCAGGTTATGGCCGGGGGCTACTGCTGCGGGCAGGCGGCCAGCCCATAACCGGCGGGCATGGGCCGGCCCGATATTGTCATTCCGCAAAGGCCGCCGCCCTTCCTACACTGGCCGCACATCCACCAAAGACGAGGAGACAAGCATGCAACTTCACACCACCGCGCTGTGCGCGGCCCTGGCCCTGGGAGGCCTGGCTGCGGCCCATGCCGACACGCTGGCCAAGGTGCGCGACAGCGGCCGCATCACGCTGGCCTACCGCGAGTCCTCCGTGCCCTTCAGCTACCTGGACAACGGCAAGCCCATCGGCATGACGGTGGAGATGTCCCAGGCCGTGGCCGAGGCCGTGAAGAAAGCGGTGAACCGGCCCGATCTCAAGGTGCAGTGGCAGGCCGTGACCTCGCAGAACCGCATGCCGCTGCTGGCCAACGGCACCATCGACCTGGAATGCGGTTCGACCACCAACAACACCGTGCGCGGCAAGGAGGTGGCCTTTGCCATCAACCATTTCTACACGGGCACGCGGCTGCTGGTGAAGAAGAGCTCGGGCATCAAAAACTACGCCGACCTCAAGGACAAGACCGTGGCCATCACCACGGGAACCACCAACCTGCAGGTGCTGCGCAAGGCCAATGCCGACAAGGCCTGGGGCATGAACATCGTCATGGCCAAGGACCATGCGGACGGCTTCCTGCTGGTGGAGAACGACCGCGCCGCGGCCTTCGGCATGGACGACATCCTGCTCTTCGGCCTGATCCCCACGGCCAAGAATCCCGGCGACTTCGAGGTGGTGGCCGACTCGCTGCAGGTCGAGCCCTATGCCTGCATGCTGCGCAAGGACGACCCCCAGTTCAAGCAGCTGGTCGATGGCGTGATCGGCGACATGATGAAGTCGGGCGCGTTCGCCAGGCTGTATGACAAGTGGTTCATGCAGCCCATTGCCCCGAGGAACGTGGCCCTGGGCTTGCCGATGAGCGAGCAATTGCAGAAAAACCTGCAGGACCTCAGCGACAAACCCGCTTTTTGATTTCGGATCGCAGCATGCAGCAGCAGCTTCAGCCTCCGCGCGCGGTGGGCATTCTCGGGGGCATGGGTCCGGCCGCAGGCGCGGATTTCGTGCGCCTGTTCGTCCAGGCCTGCACGGCGCACCTGCAGCAGCAGGGCCTGCCCGTGCATGACCAGGCCTATCCCGAGCACTGGCTGGTGCAGCTGCCCATGCCCGACCGCAGCGCGGCGCTGCGCGCGGACCCGCAGTCGCCCACGGGGCCGGCCCAGCACCTGCTGCAGGGCGTGGGCCGCATGGCGGCGCTGGGCGTGCGCAGCGTGGCCCTGGCCTGCAACACGGCCCATGCCTGGCATGGGCAGCTGCAGGCGCTGTTTCCGCAGCTGCATGTGCTGCACATCGCGCGCCAGGCCGCCCTGCACCTGCAGGCCGGCGGCGCGCAGCAGGCCATCGTGCTGGCCACGCAGGGCACCTATGACAGCGGCCTGTACGACGCGGCGCTGGCCGAGTGCGGCATCACCGCGCTGCAGCCCGATGCGCAGGGCCGCGCGCGGCTCATGCAGGGCATCTACGACGGCGTCAAGCAGGGCGACATGGACCTGGCCGCGCGCTGCTTCGGCGAGGTGCTGGCGCCGCTGCTGCAGCGCCATGGCGATGTGCCCGTGATCATGGGCTGCACCGAGATCCCGCTGGCCCTGCCGCAGTCGCCGCTGGCGCGCGGTGCCGAGCTGGTGGACCCGGCCTGGATACTGGCCCAGGCCCTGGCCGGCGATGCCTATGGACAGGTCCGGGACACCCACCGGCTTCAGTAAGTCTCGAGGTGCAGCCGGCCTTCGCGCTTGAGGCGCGCACCGACCTGTTCCCAGTCCAGCCCGGCTTGCTGCGCCACGTCGCGCAGTGCCAGCACCACGCCTTCCTCCATGCTCTTGAGCCCGCAGACGTAGAAGTGCGCGTTGTCGTCGCGCAGCAGGGCCGCCAAGTCGGCCGCACGTTCGCGCAGCAGGTCCTGCACGTAGCGCCGGGGCTGGCCGGCCACGCGCGAGAAGGCCAGGTTGTTGTCGATGAAGTCGCGCGGCAGGCTTTGCAGCGGGCCGAAGTAGGGCAGCTCCTGCGGCGTGCGTGCGCCGAAGAACAGCATGAGCTTGCCGCCCTCGAACCTGCCGCTCTTGCGCAGCCGCCTGCGCCATTCGGTCATGGCGCGCATGGGGGCGCTGCCCGTGCCCGTGCAGATCATCACGATGTGCGAGCGGGGATGGTTGGGCATCAGGAACGACTGGCCGAACGGGCCTATGACCTGGACCCTGTCGCCGATGCGTGCGTCGCACAGGTAGTTGCTGGCCACGCCGCGCACGGGGCGGCCCTGGTGGTCCTGGGTGACGCGTTTCACGGTCAGCGCCAGGTTGTTGTAGCCGGGCCGCTCGCCATTGCGCGCACTGGCCACCGAGTACTGGCGCGCCACATGCGGGCGGCCCTGGGCATCGGTGCCGGGTGCGATGACGGCGATGGACTGGCCTTCGAGCACGGGGAACGGCTGGCTGCCGAAGTCCAGCACGATGTGGTGGGTCTCGCTGTCGAATCCCGCCTCCGTGCAGTTGAGGTTTCCGACCACGGTCGCCGTGACGGGACTTCTGGGACCATGCAGGTTGGTGTACGGATGGGCGGCTGACCAGGGCGGCACGGTGGCGCCGTAGCTGGCGCTACGCAACATCTGGGTATCGGCCTGGTCGTCGGGCCGGGCCGCATCCGCACCGCGCGTGGCGGCCGCCGCGATCACGGCCTGGGCCTGGCTCAGGTCCTCGGCGGCAGGCGCGCCCCCTGTGTCCTGTGCCTGGGCCAGTGCCTGGGCCAGCGCCTCAGGCGGCAGCTCCTCGGGCAGCTCGTCCCAGAGCAGTTGCTCGGCCACGGGATAGGCGCTTTTCAGGGGCACCTTGCGCCAGTTGTCGATGGCGCCCGTGGGGCAGGGCGAGACGCAGTCCATGCAGCCGTTGCACTGCTCGGCCAGGACCACGTAGTTGCGGTCATCGTGCGTGATGGCGCCCACGGGGCAGGTCGCCTCGCAGGTGTTGCAGCGTATGCAGATCTCCGGGTCGATCAGGTGCTGGGTGAGGATGCCGTGTTCTACCAAGGCGACTGTCATGGGCGACTCCCTGCTGGCGCGGCGCTTCAGTTGAAGCGCACGTATTCGAAATCCACGGGCTGGCGGTTGATGCCCATGACCGGCGGCGCGATCCAGCCCGCGAACTGGCCCGGCTCCACGCAGCGGCCCATGAGCGAGGCGACGAACGCGCGGTCGGCGTCCGTGGGCAGCCATTCGCCCTCGCGCATGCGCCATTCCTGCTCGCTGACCACGCGGCCGTCGGGGCTCATGCGCACGCCGGCCAGCGCGCCGATCTGGCGGTTGAAGGCCTTGTGCGGCACGGTGAGGCGGAAATCGATGCCGGCCTTTTCCATGACCTTGTTCCAGCGGCCCACGCCCGCGTTGGAGTCCTTGATGTAGTCGTCGCGCAGCACCTCGTTGAGCGCGTTGAGCATGGGTACTTCCTTTTCCTGCAGCCTGCCGTCCACCACTTCCAGCACCTTGTAGTGCTGGTCGTGCAGGCGGTGGTCGTCCGCGCGCTTGCCTTCCTCGTAGCGGCCCTTGAGGCCGCTGCTGTAGAAGGTGGCGGCATTGCTGGACTGGTCGGCGCCGAACAGGTCGATGGTCACGCTGTAGTGGAAGTTCAGGTAGCGCTGCAGCGTGGGCAGGTCGATCACGCCGGCCGCGCGCAGGCGGCCCACGTCGTCGGTGCGCAGCTCGTTCATGACCTGGCAGGTGCGCTGCAGCACGCGCGAGACACCGGACTCGCCCACGAACATGTGGTGGGCCTCCTCGGTCAGCATGAACTTGGTGGTGCGCGCCAGCGGGTCGAAGGCGCTTTCGGCCAGCGCGGCCAGCTGGAACTTGCCGTCGCGGTCGGTGAAGTAGGTGAACATGAAGAAGGACAGCCAGTCGGGCGTCTTCTCGTTGAAGGCGCCCAGGATGCGCGGGTTGTTCTCGTCGCCGGACTGGCGCTCCAGCAGGGCCTCGGCCTCCTCGCGGCCGTCGCGGCCGAAATGCTTGTGCAGCAGGTAGACCATGGCCCACAGGTGGCGGCCTTCCTCCACGTTGACCTGGAACAGGTTGCGCAGGTCGTACATGGACGGCGCGGTCAGGCCCAGGTGGCGCTGCTGCTCCACCGAGGCGGGCTCGGTATCGCCCTGGGTGACGATGATGCGGCGCAGGTTGGCGCGGTGCTCGCCGGGCACGTCCTGCCAGGCCTTCTCGCCCGCGTGGTCGCCGAAGTGCACCTTGCGGTCGGCCTCGGCCGGGTTCAGGAAGATGCCCCAGCGGTAGTCGCGCATCTTCACGTGGCCGAACTGGGCCCAGCCCTGCGGGTCCACGCTGATGGCGGTGCGCAGGTAGACGTCGTAGTCGGTGGAGCCTTCGGGGCCCACGTCGCCCCACCAGTTCAGGAAGTTGGGCTGCCAGCTCTCCAGCGCGCGCTGCAGGGTGCGGTCTTCGCCGAGGTTGACGTTGTTGGGGATCTTCTCGCTGTAGTTGATGGCGCTCATGGTGGGGTCTCCGTGGATGTTTCGGGGCGTGCCTGCGGTCAGACGCGGTTGAAGTCGAAGCCGGCCTTCTGGCCCGTGCCGTAGAGCTTGAGAGCGCCCTTGTCGCCCACGGCATTGGGGCGGTTGAAGATCCAGTTCTGCCAGGCCGACAGGCGCCCGAAGATGCGCGTGACCATGTTCTCGCGGCTGGCAAAGCGCAGGTTGGCCTCCAGGCCCGTGAGCGCATCGGGCGACATGGCGGCGCGCTCTTCCATGGCGATGCGGATCTCGTCGTCCCAGTCGATGTCGTCGGGCGCGGCCGTGACCAGGCCCAGGGCCAGGGCCTGATCGCCGTCCAGCGCGCGGCCCGTGGCGGCGCGCGCGGCCTCCAGCGGCGTGGCCTCCTCGTAGAAGCGGCGCTGCAGGCGCGACTGGTCGTTGACCAGGGGCAGCAGGCCGAAATTGAATTCGTCCAGCTGGATGCGCGGGGCGCGCTCGGTGTCATCGGGCAGCACCAGCATGTAGGCGCGATCGGCCGCGAATGCCAGCTCGGCCAGCATGCCCACGAAGCAGGAGCCGGGCTCGATCAGCGCGAACAGCGTGCGCGAGGACACATCGAGCCGCGCAAAGCTGCGGCGCAGCAGGCCCAGCGTCTCGCGCGCCAGCCAGTGGTCCTGGTGGGCCAGCAGGGCTGCGTCTGCGGCCAGCACGGCGGCGGCATCGCCTTCGGTCTTGAGCAGCCAGGTGCCCACGTCCAGCTCATTGGTGCGCAGGTGCAGGATGGCGTCGTCCAGCTCGCGGCCCATGGCCAGCGGCCACCAGGCGTCCCCGGCCTGCTCGATGGCTTCGAGGGTGGCCGGCTGCGAACCCTGCGGAGCCTTCACGGTCAGCGTGGCGCTGCGGCGCGCGCGGTCGATCTGCACGCTGACATGGCGGTAGTGCAGCGCATCGTCCGTGGCTTCGCGTTCCAGGCGCGTGAGCGTGATGCCCTGCGCGCTGGCGGGGCGCGCGCTGCCCTCGGCCAGGCGCTGCGCGCGATCGGCCACCACGGCCTCGAACTGCGCGGGCTTGGCCACGGCATCCACCAGGCGCCAGTCCACGGCGCGCTGGCCGCGCACGCCTTCGACGCTGGTGCAGAAGATGTCGGCCAGGTCATGGCGCACATGGCGCTTGTCGGTCACGCGCGTGAGGCCGCCCGTGCCGGGCAGCACGCCCAGCAGCGGCACCTCGGGCAGGGAGACGGAGGAGGAGCGGTCGTCGATCAGCACGATGTCGTCGCAGGCCAGGGCCAGCTCGTAGCCGCCGCCCGCACAGGCCCCGTTGACGGCGGCCAGGAACTTCAGGCCCGAATGGCGCGAGCTGTCCTCGATGCCGTTGCGCGTCTCGTTCGTGAACTTGCAGAAGTTCACCTTCCAGGCATGGCTGGACACGCCCAGCATGAAGATGTTGGCGCCCGAGCAGAAGATGCGGTCGCGCCCGCTGGTGACGATGACGGTGCGCACCTGCGGATGCTCGAAGCGGATGCGGTTGAGCGCGTCGTGCAGCTCGATGTCCACGCCCAGGTCGTAGCTGTTGAGCTTGAGCTTGTAGCCGGGCCGTATGCCGCCGTCCTCGGCGATGTTCAGCTGCATGCGGGCGATGGCGCCCTCGACGGTGAACGACCAGTGGCGGTACTGGGCGGGCTCGGTGCGGTAATCGACAGTGGGGCTGGACGGGTGCATGGACGGCCTCTTGGATGAAAAATAGTGCAGTCGCAGATACGGTGCAGGCACAATTATGCAGATTCATCCATAAAATGCACGCAGCAACACGCACGATAGTGCGTGTTTTGGCCATATCCAGGGTAAACACCAGCCAGCACAGGCGAAAAAAATCCAGGCCTGGGGCCTGGATGCCGTGGGTTGCTGCCGCCGTCTCAGCGTGCGGGCAGAAACAGTGCCTTCAACTGATCGAAGCTCTGCTCCAGCGTCTGGCCGCTGGTATCCACCACATGGTCTGCCTTGGCGTAGAAGCCGGCGCGGCCTTCGAGGATGCTGCGCAGATCGTCCATGGCCTCGGGATTGGCGGCCATGGGGCGGGTGTCGCCCTGGGCCACGACGCGGGCCATGTGCTCCTCGGGCTGGGCCTTGAGCCAGACCGTGGTGCAGTGCGACAGCAGCTCGTTGAAGGTGGCCGGGTCGGAGACGATGCCGCCCGGCGTGGCGATGACCACGTCGCTGTAGATCTGCACGGCCTCCTCCAGCGCGCGGCGCTCGTAGCGGCGGTAGGCGTTGGCACCGTACAGGTCGTGGATGGCGCGCACGCTGCAGCCCGCAATGCGCTCGATTTCCTGGTTGAGTTCGAGGAAGGGCACGCCCAGCTGCTCGGCCAGCATGCGGCCCAGCGTGGACTTGCCCGCGCCGCGCAGTCCGATCAGGGCGATGCGCGTGTGGCGCTGGCGGTCGCTGGGCGCCGTGCCCAGCAGCTCGCCTGCGGCCAGGCGCACGCGGCGCAGATCCTCTTCATCGCGGCCTTCCAGCAGCTCGCGGATCAGCAGCCATTCGGCGCTGGTGGTGGTCACGTCGCCCAGCAGCTCGGCCATGGAGCATTGCAGGGCCTGTGCAATATGGTGCAGGACCAGCACCGACACATTGCCCGTGCCGTATTCGAGGTTGGCCAGGTGGCGCTCCGAGACATCGGCCGCCGCCGCCAGGGCGCGCCGCGTCATGCCCCGGCGCGAGCGCAGGCTGCGCACACGCTCGCCCAGCGCCTGCAGCACCTGGTTCCTGGGGGCTTCTGAGAGGGAATCCGCCGCCCCGGCGGACTGGGCTGCCGTCTCGAACTGGTCCATAGAGTTTCCTTGAAGAGGGCGTGAATGATAAACAGTCGGGGTTAACACCAGCCATGCAATATAGTGCTTGACGCTCGGTGTTGTTCTAACTATCTTTCTGATGCACGCACAATATTGCATGTTGTGCGGAAGATCACAAGTCGGGCCAGATGCCCGATGTCGAAGGAGACACCGATGATCGACTTCACCCAGCCCTTCAATTTCGCCGCGCACCTGTTCGCGCTCAATGAGGGGCGGCCCGGCAAGATCGCCTACATCGACGACCACGGCACGCTGAGCTACGGCCAGCTGCAGCAGCAGGCGCAGCGCATGGCCAGCGGCCTGCTGGCGGCGGGCATCCACCGCGAGGAGCGCGTGCTGCTGCTCATGCACGACCGCCATGAATGGGCCGTGGCCTTTCTGGGCGCGCTGTATGCGGGCGTGGTGCCGGTGGCGGTGAACACCTTGCTCACGGCCGACGACTACGCCTACATGCTGGGCCACAGCCGCGCCCAGGCCGTGCTGACCTGCGATGCGCTGCTGCCCCTGCTGCGCCAGGCGCTGGACCGGGCGCCCAACGAGGTGCGCCATGTCTGGGTGGCCGGCGACGAAGCGGCGGCGCGCGCCGCAGGCTTTGCGCCGCTGCAGCCCTGGCTGGCGGCGCAGCCGCCGCTGCCCGCACCGGCGCCCACGCTGGGCGATGACCCGGGCTTCTGGCTGTATTCCTCGGGCTCCACGGGCAAGCCCAAGGGCGCGGTCCACACGCATGCCAATCCGTACTGGACGGCCGAACTCTATGGCGGCCCGGTGCTGGGTCTGGGCGAGGGCGACATCTGCTTTTCCGCCGCCAAGCTCTACTTCGCCTACGGCCTGGGCAATGCCCTGAGCTTTCCACTGAGCGTGGGCGCCACCGTGCTGCTGATGGCCGAGCGGCCCACGCCCGAGGCCACCTTTGCGCGCTGGGTGCAGCACCGGCCCACGGTGTTCTTCGGCGCGCCCACGGGCTTTGCGGGCATGCTGGCCTCGCCGCTGCTGCCCGCGCGCGAGCAGGTCAGCCTGCGCATGTGCTCCTCGGCCGGCGAGGCGCTGCCGGCCGAGATCGCCCAGCGCTTCAAGGCGCATTTCGGCGCCGACATCGTGGACGGCATCGGCTCCACCGAGATGCTGCACATCTTCCTGTCCAACCGGCCCGACGACATCCGCTACGGCACCACGGGCAAGCCCGTGGACGGCTACCGCGTGGAGCTGCGCGGCGAGGACGGCCGCCCCGTGGCCGATGGCGAGGTGGGCGACCTGTTCATCCAGGGCCCCAGCGCCGCCCTCATGTACTGGGGTAACCGCGACAAGACGCGCGAGACCTTCCAGGGTGGCTGGCTCAAGAGCGGCGACAAGTACGTGCGCGACGCCGATGGCTACTACACCTATGCCGGGCGCAGCGACGACATGCTCAAGGTCAGCGGCATCTATGTCTCGCCCTTCGAGGTCGAGGCCACGCTGATGCAGCACCCGGCCGTGCTGGAGGCCGCCGTGATCGGCAAGACCGACGCCGACGGCCTGCTCAAGACCAAGTCCTTCGTCGTGCTCAAGGACGGCTGCAGCGCCACCGAGGCCGAGCTCAAGGCCTTCGTGAAGCAGCGCCTGGCCGCCTACAAGTACCCGCGCTTCATCGAGTTCGTGGACGAACTTCCCAAGACCGCCACCGGAAAGATCCAGCGTTTCCGCCTGCGTGAACGCGAAGCCAGCGTCGGCTGAACGGCCCCTTCCGATTCCCCTGACAAAAGCAAGACCCATCCACCACAAGGAGACACGCATGAACACCGATCGCAAACACTGGGCCGTCCTCGCCCTGACGGCCTCCCTGTCCTGCGGCGCATATGCGCAGGACAGGATCAAGGTCGGCTTCATGCTGCCCTACAGCGGCACCTATGCGGCGCTGGGCTCGGCCATAGAGAACGGCTTTCGCATGTTCGTGAATGAGCAGGGCGGCAGGCTGGGCGGGCGCGAGATCGAGTTCTTCAAGGTCGATGACGAGTCCGATCCGGCCAAGGCCACGGACAACGTCAACCGCCTGATCAAGCGCGACAAGGTCGATGTACTGGTGGGCACCGTGCATTCGGGCGTGGCCATGGCCATGGCGCGCGCGGCCAAGGAAAGCGGCACCGTGCTCATCGTGCCCAATGCGGGCGCCGATGCGGTCACGGGCGCCATGTGCGCGCCCAACATCTTCCGTTCGTCCTTCTCCAACTGGCAGTCCTCCTATCCCATGGGCGTGGTGGCCGCCAGGCAGGAAGGCAGGAAAACCGCCATGACCATCACCTGGAAATACGCGGCCGGCGAGGAGATGACCAATGCCTTCAAGGAAGGCTTCGAGAAAGAGGGCGGCAAGGTCAGCAAGCAGCTCACCGTGCCCTTTCCCAACGTGGAGTTCCAGGCCCTGCTGACGGAGATCGCGGCGGCCAGGCCCGATGCGGTGTTTGCCTTCTTCGCGGGCGCGGGCGCCGTCAAGTTCGTCAAGGACTACCACGCGGCCGGCCTGCACAAGACCATCCCGCTGTACGGCTCGGGCTTTCTGACCGACGGCACGCTGGAGGCCCAGGGCGAGGCCGCCCAGGGCGTGCTGACCACGCTGCACTACGCCGACGAGCTGGGCACGGAGCGCGACCGGCGCTTTCGCTCCGCCTATGCCCAGGCCTACAAGCTGATGCCCGATGTGTATGCCGTGCAGGGCTACGACGCCGCCCAGATGCTGGGCGTGGGCCTGAAGGCGGCGGGCGGCGACATCGCGAAGAAGGCCGAGTTCCGCCAGGCCATCGAGAAGGCCACCATCCCCAGCCCGCGCGGCGACTTCACCATCAGCAAGTCGCACAACCCCGTGCAGGACATGTACCTGCGCAAGGTCGTGGGCAAGGAGAACCAGCGCATGGGCGTGGCCATCAAGGCCCTGGGCGATACCGGCCGCGGCTGCCGCATGTGAGGCGCGGGGCGCACTCATATACGGACGCATACGGACATCGCCATGGACCTTGCCACCTTTCTCGTGCAGTGCCTGAACGCCGTCCAGTACGGGCTGCTGCTGTTCCTGCTGGCCTCGGGCCTGACGCTGATCTTCGGGATCATGGGCGTGATCAACCTGGCCCATGGCAGCTTCTACATGATCGGCGCCTACATGGCCTTTGCGCTGTCCCCGCTGCTGGGCCAGCACTTCATCACCATGCTGCTGGCGGGCGTGGCGCTGACCGTGGTGCTGGGCTATGCGCTGGAGTGGGCCTTCTTCAGCTACCTCTACGAGCGCGAGCACCTGCAGCAGGTGCTGATGACCTTCGGGCTGATCCTGGTGTTCGAGGAGCTGCGCTCGCTGCTGGCGGGCAACGACGTGCATGGCGTGCCGCTGCCCGGCTGGCTGTCGGGCAGCTTCTCGCTGGGCGGGCTCATGAGCTATCCGTGGTACCGGCTGTTCGCCTCGGGCGTGTGCCTGCTGGTGGCGCTGGCGCTGTACTGGGTGGTCAACCGCACGCGCCTGGGAATGATGGTGCGCGCGGGCGCCAGCAACCGCGACATGGTGCGCGGCCTGGGCATCGACGTGAAGCGCCTGTACCGCATCGTCTTCGCCATCGGCGTGGCGCTGGCGGCACTGGCAGGCATGATCGCCGCGCCCATGAGTTCGGTCTATCCGGGCATGGGCGGCAACGTGCTCATCATCTGCTTCGTGGTGGTGGTGATCGGCGGCATCGGCTCGATCACGGGCGCGCTGCTGGCCTCGCTGCTGGTGGGCTTTGTCGATACCTTCGGCAAGCTGTTCTTCCAGGAGCTCAGCGGCATGAGCGTCTACCTGCTGATGGCGGTGGTGCTGGTGTGGCGGCCCCAGGGCCTGATGGGGCAAAGGAGCTGAACAATGGCCGTATCCAATCCTTCTCCGGCCCTGCTGGCGGCCGCCGTGCAGCCCCTGCAGCCTGTGCAGCCCGCAGAGATGCCGCAGCGCGCCTGCCGATGGCAGGCCTGCGCCGTGCCGCTGGCCTGCGTGGCGCTGCTGGCGCTGGCCGGCCCCTGGTGGTCGGACTATCTGTCGGGCCTGGTGGTCAAGACCATGATCCTGGCCATCTTCGCGCTCAGCCTGCAGCTGCTGGTGGGTGGCACGGGCCTGGTGAGCCTGGGGCATGCGGCCTTCATGGGCCTGGGCGCCTATGCCGCCGTGCTGTCCGCAGGCAACGAAGGCGGCAGCCTGCCGGCCATGCTGGGCTGGGCGCTGCTGGCCTCGGGCGGCTATGCGCTGCTGGTGGGCCTGCTGAGCCTGCGCACGCGCGGCATCTACTTCATCATGGTGACGCTGGCCTTCGCACAGATGGCCTACTTCGTGGTCCACGACACGGGCATCGGCGGCGGCAGCGATGGCATCTACCTGATGGCCCGGCCCGCGCTGGGCGCCATCGACATGGAAATCCCGCGCGTGCAGTACTACGTGGTGCTGGCCGCCCTGGTGCTGGTCTATGCCTTCCTGGCCGGGCTGCGGCAGTCGCGCTTCGGCGCGGCGCTGGCGGGCATACGCGTCAACGAACAGCGCATGCGTGCGGCCGGCTTCACCACCTACGGGTACAAGCTCGCGGCCTTCGTGCTGGCCGGCATGCTGGCCGGCGTGGCCGGCTTTTTGCTGGCGGTGCGCGATGCCGTGGTCAACCCCGAGCTGCTGTCCTGGCACCACTCGGGCGAGGTGCTGCTGATGGTCATCCTCGGCGGCCTGGGCTCGCTGCGCGGTGCCGTGCTGGGCACGGTGGCCTTCATCGCGCTCAAGGAGGTGCTGTCCACGCATGCCATCGTCGGCCCCATGGCCGATCACTGGCAGCTGAGCCTGGGCCTGGCCATCATCGTGCTCGTGGCCCTGCTGCCGAAAGGACTGATGGGGCTGATCGGGCTGGCGGGCCTTGCACGGCAACGCGCTGGAGTGCACAACGAGGCCCACCACAAGGAGGTCGGACATGGCTGATGCGGCACTGCTTTCGGTGCGCGGCCTCACGCGCCGCTTCGGCGGGCTCACGGCCGTGGGCGGCGTGGACCTGGACCTGCACGAGGGCGAGGTCCATGCCGTGATCGGCACCAACGGCGCGGGCAAGTCCACCCTGGTCAACATGCTCTCGGGCGAGCTGGCGGCCAGCGCGGGGCGCATCGCGCTCGCCGGCCAGGACGTCACGCGCATGCCCCAGCCCCGGCGTGCGCGTGCCGGCGTGGGCCGCAGCTACCAGCGCACCACCATCTTTCCCGAGTTCTCGGCGCTGGAGAACTGCCGGCTCGCGGCCCAGGCGCAGATGGCGCTCAGGCCCTGGCAACTGGGCCTGTCCGCACAGCGCTGCGTGGCCAGCCTGCGCCAGGCCCATGCGGCCCTGGAGCGTGCGGGCCTGGCCGGGCAGGCGCTGGCCGTGGCCGGCACGCTGAGCCATGGCGCCAAGCGCCAGCTTGAAGTGGCCATGTGCCTGGCCACCGGCCCGCGCGTGCTGCTGCTGGACGAACCGCTGGCCGGCATGGGCGCCGAGGAGACCGAGCGCATGCTGGCCCTGCTGCAGGAGCTCAAGCGCGGCCATGCGGTACTGCTGGTCGAGCACGACATGGACGCCGTGTTCCGCATCGCCGACCGCATCACCGTGATGGTCAACGGCAGCGTGGTGGCCACGGGCACGCCCGCGCAGATCCGTGTCGATCCCGTGGTCCGTACTGCCTATCTCGGAGAAGACCATGACTGAGCCCATGTTCGCCATCGACGAGCTGCATACCTACTACGGCGACAGCCACATCCTGCAGGGCGTGAGCCTGGCGCTGGGCGCGGGCCAGGCCGTGGGCCTGCTGGGGCGCAACGGCATGGGCAAGACCACGCTGATCCGCACGCTCATGGGCTATGTGCCCGCGCGCCGTGGCCGCCTGCGCGCCGATGGCCGCGACTGCACGGGCGCACCGCCCGAGCGCATGGCGCGGCTGGGCATTGGCTATGTGCCAGAGGGGCGCGGCATCTTCCCCAACCTCAGCGTGCGCGAGAACCTGGTCATGAGCGCCCGCCCCGGCCTGCAGGGCGAGCGCCACTGGACGCTGGAGCGCGTGCTCGACACCTTCCCCCGGCTCGCGGAGCGCCTGGCCAACGGCGGCGACCAGCTCTCTGGCGGCGAGCAGCAGATGCTGTCCATAGGCCGCGCGCTGATGACGCACCCGCGCCTGCTCATCCTCGACGAAGCCACCGAAGGCCTGGCCCCCCTGGTCGTCGCCGAAATCTGGCGCGTGATCGCCGCCATCCGCAGCACCGGCATCTCCACCCTGATCGTGGACCGCGACTACAAAAAGGTCCTGGCCCACACCGACCGCGCCGTGGTCATGGCCAAGGGCCGACTGGCGCTGCAGGCCGACTCGCGGGAGCTGCTGGCGCAGCCGGAGCGCCTGTCGAAGTTGCTGGGGGTTTGATCAGGGCTGTGCCGCCACCGGCGGCTGCGCCGCGAGCTTGACGTTCTGCGCATGCGTGGGCGGCAGCAGCGCCATGGTCAGGCTGCAGGTGCAGGTCAGGCGGCCGGTTTCGTCGTGCAGTTCGATGGCCCAGACATGGGTGGTCTGGCCCAGGTGGACGGGGCGGGCCGTGCCCGTGACCCAGCCCTGGCGCGCGGCGCGCACATGGTTGGCCGAGACGTTCAGGCCCACGCTGCGCCAGCCCTCGGGGATGGAGCAGGCCGCGGCCACCGAGCCCAGGGTCTCGGCCAGCACTACGTTCACGCCGCCGTGCAGGATGCCGTAGGGCTGGCAGGTGCGCTGGTCCACGTGCACGCGGCCGCGCAGGAAGTCGTCACCGATCTCGGTGAACTCGATGCCCAGGTGCGAGACGGCCGTGTCGGCGCTCAGCGAGGTGATGTCTTCAAGGGTGAAGCTGCGCTTCCAGATCGGCATGGGAGAAGTCCTGTGGGTGCAACGAAAAAGACGGCCCCGTGGGCCGTCCTTGCATGCTACGCCAGTCCGGGCAGCCATGCCGATGGCCGCCTGTAGCCCAGGAGACTGCGCGCTGGCGCGCTAACGCGCTTGCGCGGTTCAGGCGCGCATGTCGCCCGTTTCGACAAAGCGCTGGTGCCAGCTCAGCGCTTCGCCCAGGATGTGCGGCGTGTGCAGCGCGCCCTGGCGCTGGGCGCGGTCGAAGTAGTCCTGCAGCTGGGGGCGGAAGTCGGGATGGGCGCAGCGGTCGATGATGACCTGGGCGCGCTTGCGCGGCGACAGGCCGCGCAGGTCGGCCAGGCCCTGCTCGGTGACGATGATCTGCGTGTCGTGCTCGGTATGGTCCACGTGCGAGCACATGGGCACGATGCAGCTGATCTTGCCGCCCTTGGCCACCGAGGGTGTGACGAAGAAGGACAGATAGCCGTTGCGCGCGAAATCGCCCGAGCCGCCGATGCCGTTCATCATCCCCGTGCCCATGACGTGGGTGGAGTTGATGTTGCCGTAGATGTCGGCCTCGATCATGGAGTTCATGGCGATCACGCCCAGCCGGCGCACCAGCTCGGGGTGGTTGCTGATCTCCTGGGGGCGCAGGATGATGCGCTCGCGGTAGAAGTCGATGTTCTCCTCGAAGTCCCTGTAGGCGCTGCCGGACAGCGAGATCGAGGTGGCCGAGGCGCGGCTCATCTTGCCTGCGCGCAGCAGGTCCAGCATGCCGTCCTGCAGCACCTCGGTGAAGCCCAGCAGGTTCTCGAACGGCCCCGTCAGCAGGCCGGCCAGCACGGCGTTGGCCACGTTGCCCACGCCCGACTGGATGGGCAGCATCTCCTTGGGCAGGCGGCCCATCTTCATCTCGTGCGCGAGGAAGTCGATGATGGACGCGGCGATCAGGTTGGAGTTGGCGTCGGGCTGGGCGAAGACGTTGTCGCGGTCGCCCTTGTGGGTCTCGACCACGGCGACCACCTTGGCCGGGTCCACGCGCAGGTAGGGCTCGCCGATGCGGTCATCGGCATGGGTCAGGGCAATGGGCACGCGGCGCGGCGGGATGGCCGTGCCGTAGTAGATGTCGTGCATGCCTTCCATCTTGGCCGGCGGCTTGGTGTTGACCTCCAGGATCACCTTGTCGGCGATCTCCAGCCAGGTCTTGTTGTTGCCCACGGCGGTGGAGGGGATGAGGCGCCCGTCCTCGGTCACGCCCAGCACCTCGACCACGGCCACGCTCATGGGGCCCAGGAAGCCGAACCACGCATGCTGGGCCACGTGGGACAGGTGCATGTCGATGAAGTCGATCTCGCCGGCATTGATCCTGGCGCGGCAGGTGGGGTCGGTGTTGAAGGGCAGGCGCTGGCCCAGTGCGCCGGCCTCGGCCAGGGCGCCGTCCATCTCGGCGGCCGTGGAGGCGCCGGTCCAGACATTGATCTTGTAGGGCCGGCCGGCCGCGTGTTCGTTCTTGGCGTGCTGGGCGATGGCTTGGGGCAGGGCCTTGGGGTAGCCCGCGCCCGTGAATCCGCTCATGCCGACGTTGACGCCGTGGGGGATCAGGGCGGCGGCCTGCTCGGCCGTCATGGTGCGCGAAAGGAATTCTGGGAAACGTACGCGGTCTGCGAGGGACATCTATGGCTCCGGCTGACGGCTCGCGCCAGCCGGCAGGGTGCCGCAGCGCTGGCTTGCAAGCCTAAAAAAAACCGCCCCATGCAAGAACGCAAGGGCGGTATATCTCCGGAAACCGATGGTAGCAGCGCTGGCAGCGGCCCTCGGGTTTCCCCGTAAAGGCCCTGCCGCGCAGTCAAAGGCTCAAAGAATGTTTGCGTGTGCTCACATTCAGTGAATCAGTGGCTGATCGTCGCGTGCGTGATCCAGCAGCGCGTACAGGATGATGGCACCGAAAGTCGCGGTCCCGATGCCGCCCAGCGCGAAGTCGCCGAACTTGAGCGTGAAGTCGCCCGTGCCCAGGATCAGGGTGATGGCCGCCACGATCAGGTTCTTGTTCTGCGAGAAGTCCACGCGGTTGTCCACCCAGATCTTGGCGCCGGCCACGGCGATCAGGCCGAACACCACGATGGACACGCCGCCCATCACGGGCAGCGGGATCGCCTGGATCAGCGCGCCGAACTTGGGCGAGAAGCCCAGCAGCACGGCCAGGACGGCGGCCACGAAGAACACGGCCGTCGAGTAGATGCGCGTGGCGGCCATCACGCCGATGTTCTCGGCATAGGTGGTCACGCCGGTGCCGCCGGCCGCGCCGCTGACCATGGTGGCCACGCCGTCGCCGATGAAGGCCCGGCCCATGTACTGGTCCAGGTTCTTGCCGGTCATGGCGGTCACGGCCTTGATGTGGCCCAGGTTCTCGGCCACCAGGATGATGACCACAGGCACGATGAGCACCATGGCCGGGCCGCTGAACACGGGCGCGTGGAACTGGGGCAGGCCGAACCAGGCGGCGTTGATCACGCCCGACAGGTCCACGGGCTTGCCCATGCCCAGCACATTGGTGAACAGGCCGTACAGCAGGCTGGCGGCGATCAGGCCCACCAGGATCAGCAGGCGCTGCACCATGCCGCGCGTGAACACGGCCACCAGGCCCACGCAGACGAAGGTCAGGGCCTGCATCCACGATTCGAAGTTGTTGGCCGCCATGTTCTTGACGGGGATGGCCGCCAGGTTCAGCCCGATCACGGCCACCACGGCGCCCGTGACCACGGGCGGCATGAAGCGCTCGATCCAGCGCGTGCCCACCATCTGCACCACCAGGCCGATCAGCGCATAGACCGCGCCGCAGGCAATGATGCCGCCCAGCGCCACGCCGATGTTGCCGTTGGCACCCTTGCCGCCATAGGCCGTGGCTGCGATCACCACGCCGATGAAGGCAAAGGACGAACCCAGGTAGCTGGGCACCTTGCCGCCCGTGATCAGGAAGAAGATCAGCGTGCCGATGCCGCTCATGAGCACGGCCACGTTGGGGTCGAACCCCATGAGGATGGGCGCCAGCACGGTGGAGCCGAACATGGCGATCACGTGCTGTATGCCCATCAGCCCGGTCTGGGGCCAGGGCAGGCGCTCATCGGGGCCGATCACGCCTCCCCGTTGCAGCTGGTTGGCGGATTTTTCCGTCCATTGGAAAAGGCCCATGTGGCATCGCTCCTTGTAAAAAATTGGCGCGATATTAGAGGCATTTGTTTTCTGGCAGGTGGGGTGGAGCGGAAATTTTTTCCCAGTGTTTGTGCGCAGATACGCGATCCGGCCCGCAGACTTTGTCGCCCAGGTGCCAGGCTAGTGGCTTTCCCGTCTGGGCTCGCGGGCAGCGCGCGCGTACCGTGGCCGGTCATGAGCCATACCCCTGCCTTCATCCCCCAGATCCGCCTGTACCAGGACTGGCTGCGCGAGCGCCACGGCCTGCAGTTCGACAGCTACGACGCCCTGTGGCGCTGGTCAGTGACCGACCTGGACGCCTTCTGGCAAAGCATCTGGGACTACAACGCGCTGCAGTCGCCCACGCCGCACACGGCCGTGCTGGAGCGCAACACCATGCCCGGCGCCCAGTGGTTTCCGGGTGCCCAGATCAACTACACGCGCCAGGCGCTGCGCCATGTGGATGCCGCCCATGCGGCCGGCATGCCCGCCGTGGTCAGCCGCAACGAGACGGGCCGCCACCGCGAGCTGTCCTGGCCCGACCTGCGCCGCCAGGTCGCCGCCCTGGCCCTGCACCTGAAGGCCCAGGGCGTGGGCCGCGGCGACCGCGTGGCTGCCTACCTGCCCAACATCCCCGAGGCCATGGTCGCCCTGCTGGCCACGGCCAGCCTGGGCGCCGTCTGGAGTATCTGCGCGCCCGACATGGGCACCAACGCGGTGCTGGACCGCTTTCGCCAGATCGCGCCCAAGGCGCTGATCGCCGTCGATGGCGTGCACTACGCCGGGCGCGATATCGACCGCATGGCCGTGCTGGCGGAGCTGCGCGCAGGCCTGCCCAGCGTGGAGCATGTGGTCCTTGTGCCCAACCTGGATCTGCAGGCGAGGCTGGCCGATGCCGCCGACTACGTGCAGGTCACGGCCCGCGACGACGCGGCCACGGCGGCCTTCGAACCCGAATGGCTGCCCTTCGACCACCCGCTGTGGATCGTCTACTCCAGCGGCACCACCGGCCTGCCCAAGCCCATCGTCCACGGCCATGGCGGCATGGTGCTGGTGGCCCTGCAGCTCAAGGCCCTGCACAACGACGTGGGCTGCAGCTACCACCCCAACAGCTGGGGTGAGCGCTACCACTGGTACAGCTCCACGGGCTGGGTGATGTGGAATGCCCAGGTCTCGGGCCTGCTGGGCGGCACCACCTGCGTGATCTTCGACGGCAGCCCCGGCGGCAGCAAGGACAGGCCCGACTGGGGCGTGCTGTGGCGCTTCGCGGCCGAGACCGGCGTGACCAGCTTCGGCTCGGGCGCGGCCTTCTACGCCAACTGCATGAAGGCCGGCGTGGACCTGGCCCAGTGCGGCGACCTGTCGCGCATCCGCAGCCTGGGCACCACGGGCTCGCCGCTGTCGCCGGAGGTGCAAAGCTGGGGCACGGCGCAGTTCGCAGGCATGGGGCGGCCTGACATCTGGTGGAACAACATCTCGGGCGGCACCGACTTCGCGGGCGCCTTCATCGGCGGCCACCGCGAACTGCCCCAGCAGCCGGGCATCATGCAGTGCCGCCAGCTGGGCGCGGCCGTGGAGGCCTGGAACGAGCAGGGCCAGCCCGTCATCGACGAGGTGGGCGAGCTGGTCTGCACCCAGCCCATCCCCTCCATGCCTCTGTACCTGTGGGGCGATGCGGACGGCAAGCGCTACCTGTCCAGCTACTTCGACATGTACCCGGCCGGCAATGGCCGCGCGCCCGGCGGCGGCGACGGCCCCGCCGCCATGGGCCCGGTCTGGCGCCACGGCGACTGGATACGCATCCTCCCGGAGGGCGGCTGCATCATCTACGGCCGCAGCGACGCCACCATCAACCGCCACGGCCTGCGCATGGGCACCAGCGAGATCTACAGCGCCGTCGAGGCCCTGCCCGAAGTGCTGGACTCCATGGTTGTGGACCTCGAATACCTGGGCCGCGAAAGCTACATGCCGCTGTTCGTGGTGCTGCGCCCGGGCGTGGATCTGGACGACGCCCTGCGCGCGCGCCTGCAGGGCGCCATCCGCCAGGCCCTGTCGCCGCGCTTCGTGCCCGACGACATCGTGCAGGTGGCCGAAATCCCGCGCACGCTCAGCGGCAAGAAGCAGGAGCTGCCCATCAAGAAGCTGATGCTGGGCCAGCCGCTGGACAAGGTGGTCAACAAGGAGGCCATGGCCAACCCGGGCTGCCTGGACTGGTACGTGGGCTTTGCGGCGCAGCATGCCAAGGCACAGGCCGCCTGATATTCAAACGGTATCAGTGGCGCGGTTTTTAATATTGGACTGCGACAGACCGGCTGCCTAGAGTGGGGTCCAACCATGGAGCCCTGCAATGAGCGTGCTTGATTCCCTTGCCCTGACCCGCATCCCCGCCGAGGACGAAGCCCTGCGCGCCGAGGTGCGCGCCTTCCTCGCCCAGGCCATAAGCGGCCTGCCGCCCCATGTGCGTGCGCGCTCCTGGGGCGGCTACAGCGCCGAACTGAGCCGGCAGCTGGGCGAAAAGGGCTGGATAGGCGTCACCCTGCCGCGCGAGTACGGCGGCGGCGGGCGCAGCGCCTTCACGCGCTACGTGCTGGTGGAGGAATACCTGGCTTGCGGCGCGCCCGTGGGCTCGCACTGGATTGCCGACCGCCAGAGCGGTCCGCTGATCCTCAAGTACGGCACCGAGGCGCAAAAGCGGTTCTACCTGCCGCGCATCTGCCGGGGCGAGGCCTTCTTTTGCATCGGCATGAGCGAGCCCGGCGCGGGCTCGGACCTGGCCAGCGTGAAGACGCGCGCCGCGCCGAACGGCAAGGGCTTCGTGCTCAACGGCCAGAAGATCTGGACCACCAACGCCCACCACTGCCACTACATGATCGCCCTGGTGCGCACCTCGGGCGAGGCGGGTGACCGGCACAAGGGGCTGTCCCAGGTCATCGTGGACCTGTCGCTGCCGGGCGTGACCGTGCGGCCCATCACCGACCTCTCGGGCGACAGCCATTTCTGCGAAGTCTTCTTCGACAACGTGCAGCTGCCGCCCGACGCCCTGATCGGCCAGGAAGGCCAGGGCTGGGAGCAGGTCACGGCCGAGCTGGCCTTCGAGCGCAGCGGGCCCGAGCGGCTGTTCTCCAGCATCGTGCTGTTCGACGAATGGCTGGCCTGGCTGCGTGCAACGGGCGAGCGCAGCGAAGGCGCGCTGCGCCTGGCCGGCCGCGTGTTCACCGAGCTGGCCCCGCTGCGCGCCATGTCGGTGGCCGTGCAGGACAAGCTGGTGCGCGGCGAAAGCCCCATCGTCGAGGCGGCCCTGGTCAAGGAGCTGGGCACGACGCTGGAACAGTCCATTCCCGCCGCCATCGCCGACGACCTGTTCGCACGCGAGGCGTCCGAGGTTCCGCTCGAGCTGTTGCGCACCCTCAACTACGTGACGGAGGTTGCGCCTTCGTATTCGCTGCGCGGCGGCACGCGCGACATCCTGCGCGGAATGATCGCGCGTGGTTTGGGGCTTCGTTGACACGAAGCGCCCCCTGAGCCGCTGCGCGTCTTCCCGTTGCACGGCGCCCCCTCTCGCTTCGCGGGGGGACGACACCCTCGGTGCGGGGCGGCGCGGCCGGCGTAGGCCCTTCCTCGGTGTCCCTGGTGTTAAAGGTGCGCCAGTTTCAAACGGAACGCCCAAGGCCTGGCGTCATGTGTCATGAATGGAGAGAGACATGGAAGACGATTTGTTTGCCGATGCCGCACGCCAGCTGCTGCAGGGCGAGTGCACGCCTGCGCGGGTGCGCGCCATCGAGGCCGGGGGGTCGCCCCGGGCGCTGTGGCAATCGCTGGAGCAGGCCGGCTTTGCCGATGCCCTGGTGCCTGAGGATGCGGGCGGCGCGGGGCTGGCGCTGGCGCAGCTGTTCGATGTGTGGTCGCAGGCCGGCGCCCATGCGCTGCCCGTGCCGCTGGGCGAGACCATGCTGGCGCGCGCGCTGCTGGCGGGGGAGGGCGCCGAGCACCCTTCAGGTGCCATCGCGTTGGCACAAGGCCTGCTCCAGCCGGATGGCAGCCTGCACTGCGCACCCGTGCGCCTGGGCGCGGTGGCGGACAGCGTGCTGGTGCAGCATGCGCAGGGCTGGAGCCTGCTGCCCGTGGCGCAGGCGCAGTCCGAGCCGGCGGCCTTCTGCCTGGACGTGAACCTGCGCTGGAGCGCCGATCAGGTCCGCGCAGCATCTGCTCCCGCTATCGCCCTGCCGGATGGGCTGGACCTGCGCACGCTGCAGGCCGGCCTGGTGGCGGCGCAGCTCGCGGGCGCGCTCATGGAGGTGTTCCAGCGCACGCTGCAGTATGCGAATGACCGCCAGCAGTTCGGCCGCCCCATCGGCAAGTTCCAGGCCATTCAGCACCAGCTGGCGGTGATGAGCGAGCATGTCTTCGCCGCGCGCATGGCGGCCCGGCTGGGCTGCGCGGGGCAGGGCATCTTCCCCGAGCGGCTGCGCGTGGCCGTGGCCAAGGCGCGCTGCAGCCAGGCCGCGCTGGCCGTGGCCGAGGCGGCCCACGCCATCCACGGCGCCATGGGCTTCACCGAGGAATACGACCTGCAACTGCTCACCCGCCGCCTGCATGCCTGGCGCCAGACGGCCGGCTCCGAGTCGTACTGGCACGGTGTGGCAGGCGCCGCGCTGGTCCATGGCCACGCGGGCAGCACGCTGGACCTGATCCGTTCGACCACCGACATCACCTCATAAACCCTTGCTCAAGGAGTCTTCTCCATGTCCTTTCTGAACATCGCCCGCGACGGCGCCATCTGGACCCTCACCATGAACCAGCCCGAGACGCGCAATGCGCTCACGGGCAACACGGCCGTGGAGGAATTCGTGCAGGTCTGCGACGAGATCCGGCGCGATGCCTCGGTCAAGGCCGTCATCCTCACGGGCGCCGGCCCCATCTTCAGCTCGGGCGGCAACGTCAAGGACATGCAGCGCTTCTTCGACGACGCGCTCACGCCCGATGCCATCCGCGAGGAGTACCGCCAGGGCATACAGCGCATTCCGCGTGCCCTCAACCAGCTGGACGTGCCCGTGATCTGCGCCATCAACGGCCCGGCCATCGGCGCGGGGCTGGACCTGACCTGCATGTGCGACATCCGCATCGCCAGCGAGACGGCCACCTTTGCCGAGAGCTTCGTGCGCGTGGGCATCGTCCCCGGGGACGGCGGCGCCTGGCTGCTGCCGCGCGCCGTGGGCCGCGCCAAGGCGGCCGAGATGGCGTTCACGGGCGAGGCCATCGATGCGCAGCAGGCCCTGGCCTGCGGCCTGGTCAGCCGCGTCGTGTCGGCGGACCAGCTGCTGCCCACGGCGCGTGCGCTGGCCGACAAGATCGCCGCCAACCCCGGCGCCGTGATGCGCATGACCAAGCGCCTCTTGCGCGAGGGTGAACACAGCACGCTGGAGTCGCTGCTGGAGCTGTCGGCCGGCTACCAGGCCCTGGCCCACAAGACCGCCGACCACCGCGAGGCCGTGATGGCCTTCGTGGAGAAGCGTAAGCCCCGGTTTCAGTGACCGGGCCCGCCCGGCCCCCGCCACGGGGGCATGGGCCGTGTGTGACACAACACAAATGGACACTCCCCGGTGCCGGCCTCCCGGCGGGAGTGGGCGCCCATGTACTGCGCACACAGTACACTTTGCGCGTCGAGAGGCAACTCTCCCATCCACCGCACTCCCAGTCCCATGGCCGTTGAAACGACGAGTACTGCCCGCCCCAGCTTCGACCTCAAGAGCGCGCAGCTGCCCGTGGTGGCCGTGGCCCTGCGGGATACCGACGTACGTGCGCTCGTGGCCGACCTGGCCCAGCGCCTGGCCGACGACCCGGATTTCTTCGACAACGACCCCGTGTTGATCGACCTGGCCCATGTGCGCGAGGCCGAGGAGGCCATCGACTTCGCCGTGCTCGTGGAGGCGCTGCGCTTTCACCGCACCGTGCCCGTGGCCGTGCGCGGCGGCAGCCCGGCGCAGATGGAGGCGGCGCGTGCCGCAGGCCTGGCGCCCGCGCCCGAGGCCGCACCCGTGCGGCCCACGGTGCCCGAGATCGAAATCCAGGAAGTCGTGCGCGAGATCGAGGTGGTGCGCGAGGTGCCTGCTCCCCAGGCCGACGCCCTCATCGTGGACAAGCCGCTGCGCTCGGGCCAGCGCGTCTATGCGCGCGGCACCGACATCGTGGTGCTGGCCATGGTCAGCTATGGCGCCGAAGTCATCGCCGACGGCAACGTCCATGTCTACGCGCCGCTGCGCGGCAGGGCCATCGCCGGGGCACGCGGCAACACCGAGGCGCGCATCTTCAGCACCTGCATGGAAGCACAGCTGCTGTCGATTGCCGGCATCTATCGCACAATCGAGACCGATCTCCCGGCGGACGTGGCTGCCAGGCCCGCCAAGGTGCGTCTCGACGGCGAGAAAATCCTCATCGAGCCGGTATGACACCGGACCCCTCTTCTTTGCTCTCCAGTCTTTAAGGAACCGTGCAAACATGGCCAAAATAGTCGTCGTGACCTCCGGCAAGGGTGGCGTGGGCAAGACCACCACCAGCGCCAGCTTCGCATCGGGCCTCGCATTGCGCGGGCACAAGACCGCCGTCATCGATTTCGACGTGGGCCTGCGCAACCTGGACCTGATCATGGGCTGCGAGCGCCGCGTGGTCTACGACCTGATCAACGTCATCCAGGGAGAGGCCAACCTCAACCAGGCCCTGATCAAGGACAAGCAGTGCGACAACCTCTTCGTGCTGGCCGCCTCCCAGACGCGTGACAAGGATGCGCTCACGCAGGACGGCGTCAAGAAGATCCTGGACGACCTGGCGGGCATGGACTTCGAGTACATCATCTGCGACTCGCCGGCTGGCATCGAAAGCGGCGCCCTGATCGCCATGCACTTCGCCGACGAGGCCCTGGTCGTGACCAACCCGGAAGTCTCCTCGGTGCGCGACTCCGACCGCATCCTGGGCATGCTCAGCTCCAAGACCGCGCGCGCCATCGCGGGCGAGAGCGTCAAGGAACACCTGCTGATCACGCGCTACAACCCCAACCGCGTGCAGGACGGCCAGATGCTGTCGCTGGAGGACATCCAGGACATCCTGCGCATCGAGCTGATCGGCGTCGTGCCCGAGTCCGAAACCGTGCTGCAGGCCTCCAACCAGGGCATTCCCGCCGTGCACATGCAGGGCTCGGACGTGGCCGAGGCCTACCAGGACGTGGTGGCACGCTTCCTGGGCGAGGAAAAGCCCATGCGCTTCACCGAAGCGCAAAAGCCCGGCTTCTTCAAACGCATGTTCGGGGGGAGGTAAGCGGCCATGTCCATGCTCTCTTTCCTGCTCGGAGAAAAGAAGAAGACGGCCTCGGTGGCCAAGGAGCGCCTGCAGATCATCCTCGCGCGTGAGCGCGTGGGCGGCAATGGCGGCGGTCCCGACTACCTGCCTGCGCTGCAAAAGGAGCTGATGGCGGTGATCTCCAAGTACGTGGACATCGACGTCAACGACATCAAGGTGCACCTGGAGCGCCAGGAAAACCTCGAAGTGCTCGAAGTCAAGATCGAACTGCCCGACGCCTCGCGCTGAGCGCCGCCCGGCGCCGTGCTCAGCCCAGGCGCAGCGTGCAGCGCAACCCGCCCAGCGGGCTCGGTCCCATCTCCAGCGATCCACCATAGGTCTCGGCGATGTCGCGCACGATGGCCAGGCCCAGGCCGTGGCCCTGGGCCTGTTCGTCGAAGCGGACACCGCGTTCCATGGCCTGCGCGAGATGCTCCGGCGCCAGGCCTGGGCCGTCGTCATCGATCTGCAGCAGCGTCGTCGTGCCGCCCTGGCACACGGCCAGCGTGACGCGGCTGCGCGCCCACTTGCCGGCGTTGTCCAGCAGGTTTCCCGCCATCTCCTCCAGGTCCGAGGCCGCGCCGCGCCAGCGCAGCCCATGGCCGGGCAGCGGCGTGGAGGTCTGGATGGACCAGGACAGGCGCCGCTGGGCGTGGATCTGGCGCATGGCATCCAGCAGCCGGGCCAGCACCTCATCCAGCGCCACACTGCCGGCGCTGCCGGCGCCGCTGGCGAAGCGCGCCAGATGGCGGTCGATGGTGTGGGACATGGCCTGTACCTGGTCACGCAGCCACGGGCCATCGACCTGATGGCCGCGTGCCTGGATGCCGAGCACGGCCAGCGGCTTCTTGAGCGCATGGCTCAGGTCGGCCGCCTGGTGGCGCGCGCGCTCCACGACCTGGGCATTGCGCTGCAGCACCTGGTCCACGGCCTCGGCAATCGGGTCCAGGTCGGGGCCGAAGTGCCGCCCCAGCTGCGTGCGTGTGCCGTCTTCCATGTCCTGCAGCGCCTGCTGCAGGCTGCGCAGCGGCTGCAATCCCAGGCGCACCAGCGCCACCGTGCACAGCAGCAGCGCGGCGACCAGGCCCAGCTCGGTGACCAGCAGGATGCGGTCGATGCGGCGCCATTCCTGGCGCGTACCGTCCAGCGGGCCGAAGACATGCAGCTGCACGCGCCTGCCCGCGACATCGAAGCTGCGGCGCAGGCCCAGCAGTTCGCGCCCCTGCGGCCCGCGCAGCGACAGCAGCGTCTCGCTGCCCTTGTGCCGGGGCCAGGGACGGGCGTCGTCCAGCTCCAGGCTGTCGTCCCAGACCGAGCGCGACTGCTGCAGCCGCCCGTCCTGCTCCAGTGTCCAGTACCAGCCCGAGAAAATGCGGCCGAACTCGCCGCGATTGAGCCGCGTGCCCTGTCCGGTCAGGGGCCCCGGGGACTGCAACTCGGCCTGCAGCCGCTCGGCACGGTCCTGCAGGCCGGCCTTGAAGCCGCGCAGCACCGCATCGTGCAACTGCTCGCGCAGCAGCCAGCTGGCGGCCGTGCCGCAGGCCAGCGTGGCCACCAGGCTCAGTGCCAGCAGGCGCTCCGACAGGCCCCAGTGCCTAGGACGCATGGTCGCCGCTGGCCTGCTGCAGGCGAAAGCCCCGTCCGCGCTCGGTATGGATCAGGCCATGCGGGGACAGTTTGCGGCGGATGCGGCCGACCAGCACGTCCACGGTGTTGGAGTCCGGGTCCAGGTCGCGTGCGTAGACATGCTCGCTGATGTCGGCGCGGCTGACGAGCTGTCCATGCCGGTTGGTCAGAAAGCTCAGGATGCGTTGCTCCTGCGCGGTCAGCGCAAGCGGCCGTCCTTCGAGCGTGAAGCGGTCTGCCATGGTGTCGTAGGCCAGCGGGCCTATCTGCACCAGGGGCCGGCTGCCGCCTGCTGCGCGCCGGTGCAGCACGCGCAGCCGCGTGACGACCTCCTCGTGCAGAAAGGGCTTGGTCAGGTAGTCGTCTGCGCCGGCCTGGAAGGCCGTGAGCTTGTCGCTCCAGCGGTTGCGGGCCGTGAGCACCAGCACGGGAAAGGAGCGGCCCTGCTCGCGCCAATGGCGCAGCACCGAGACGCCGTCCTGTCCTGGCAGCCCCAGGTCCAGCAAGGCGGCGTCATAGTGTTCGACGCTGCCCAGTTCCTGGGCGAGGCGGCCGTCCGCGCAGCACTCGGCCAGCATGCCGGCCTCCTGCAGGATGGCCTGCAGGCCTGCAGCAAGATCGGCGTCGTCTTCGACGATGAGCACCCGCATCAGCGCAGTCCGTCCTCTTCGATGGGCTGGCCGCTGTACGCATCCACATGCACTTCGATGCTGCGGCCGGCGCTCAGCTGCAACTCGACCTCGTAGTAGGCGCGCTGCCGGACGTCGATCTTGAGCTCGGCCTCTGTGGCGCGGGCCTGGTACTTGCGCTCCAGTTCCTCAAGAATGCGCGGCAGCGGTTGCAGCGTGGCGGCCTGCTCCCGGCTCAGGACAGGCTCCACCAGGATGCGGCCCGTCTGGGCGTCGGCGCGCAGCAGCTGCTCACGGCCTTCGCGCGTGAGCAGCTGGATCTCGTAGTAGGGCCTGGGGCTGCGCGTTTCCTCCAGCTCGATCTGCAGCACGGTGCCGGGATGCAAGCGGGTGACGGCTGCCGCCACGGCGGACATGGGTATCAGCACGGCGGTGGTCGCGCCCGGCCGGGGGATGTCCTGTCCCGTGACTGCATCGATATAGATCTCCGTGCGCTGGCCATTGGCAAGCTTGATTTCGTACCAGCGCCGGCCGTCGGCGCCGCGCTCGAGTTCGATGTCGATGACGCGCCCTTTGTGGCGCTGCTGCACGTCCTGGAGGATTTCCGCCAAGGGCCGCAGGCGCTTCGACTGCACCTCGCGGCGCACGCTTTCATGCTCCGCTGGCGTGGTGGCAGAGGCGGGCGCCAGCGGCAAGGCCAGCAAGGCAGCAAGTGCGAGGCGGAGTTTCACGGCCACGCATCTTATGTGCACGTTCTTAAACAGTGCATGAACGCGCCATTCATGCGCGGTTTAGGCGCCTTTGCCGACACTGCAGGCGGTTGCACCGATGGCCCCGCCGCGGTGCCTTTTCATCTGTTTCTTTCTGGCATCGAACACCATGCATTTTCTTCGCTTTTCCCGCTCCGCCCCGCCATTGCACCGGGCCCTGGGCGCTGGCGCGCTCTCGCTGTCCGTGCTGCTGGCTGCCTGCGGCGGTGGCGGCGGCGGGGCTGACAAGCCCGCCCCCACGCCGGTCACTCCCAGCGCCAGCTATGCGTCGGGCACCATTGACGGCTTCGGCTCCATCCTGGTCAATGGGGTGCGGTATGACGAGCGCCAGGCCCGGATCACCGATGGCGATGGCGTCCTGCTGGCCAGCGATGCGCTCAAGCTGGGCATGGCGGTCCATGTCACGGCCGACCCCGTGACCACCGGCAGCGACGGTGTGGCGCGCGCCATGGCCCGCCAGATTCTTGTGCGCAGCGATCTGGAAGGCCCGTTGGGCGCGGTCGTGGGCGACCGGCTGACCGTACTGGGCCAGACCGTGATCGTCGATGCGGCCACGGTGTTCGAGGACGGCCGCGCGGCGGCGCTGCAGGTCGGCCGTGTGCTGGAAGTCCACGGCCTGCGCGATGCGCAGGGCCGCATTCTTGCCAGCCGCATCGAGATCGAGGATGACGCCGACGAGCCCTGGCGCCTGCGCGCGCCTGTCGATGCCGTTGACGCGTCGCGCCGCACCCTGCGCATCGGCGAGGCCGTCGTCAACTGGAGTGGCGTGCAGGTTGCCCCCGCGCTGGCTGCCGGCGACGTGGTCAGCCTGCGCCTGGCGCGCCAGCCAGATGCCGCCGGCCTGTGGGTGGCCACCGCACTGTCGGTGCAGCGTCCCACGCTGCCCGAACAGGCAGGCGTGGAGGCCGACGTCACCGGCCATATCACCCGCATGGACTCGCCGACCCGCTTCGTCGTGGACGGCCTGAGCGTGGACGCGGGCAGCGCCACACGCCTGCCCGCAGGCCTTGCCGTGGGCGACCTGGTCGAGGTCGAGGGCATGTTCCAGGACGGGGTGCTTCGCGCCTCCGAGGTCGAGCGCAAGCTGCGGCTGGACAGTGACGATGGCTTCGAGATCGAGGGCCGCATCACCGCTGTCGACAGCCTGGCCGGCATCTTCGAGCTGCGCGGCGTGCGCGTGGACTATCGCAATGCGCGCTTCGAGGATGGCAGCGCTGCCCAAATTGCCGTGGGGCGCGTGGTCGAGGTCAAGGGCCGGCTCTCGGTCGATGGCGCGATGGTGGTGGCCACCGAGGTCGAGTTCGACTAAGGGTTCGCGTTCGCCGCAGGCCGCAGGGCCTCGCTTTGCGCACGCGCGGCGGCGGGGCGCACCCACAGCAGGTAGGCAGCGCCCAGCAGCACGATCCACAGGCCGCCCACGACCAGGGCTGCACGGGTGTGGGGGAAGTAGCCGAGCACGCCCAGCACCAGCAGCATGAAGGCGATGGCGGCCAGCGGCGCGGCGGGCCACAGCGGGACCGGGAACTTCAGCGCGGCCACCTGCTGCGGGCTCATGCGGCGGCGCGCCGCGAACTGCGACAGCAGGATCATCAGCCAGACCCAGACCGTGGCGAAGGTGGCGATGGAGGCGATCAGCAGGAACACGTCCTCGGGGATCAGGTAGTTCAGCACCACGCCGGCCAGCAGCGCCACGGCCATCACCACCACGGTCATCCAGGGCACGCCATGGCGCGAGACACGGCCGAAGCCGGCGGGGGCCTGGCCCTGGTGCGCCATGCCGTAGAGCATGCGGCCGGCACCGAAGATGTCGCTGTTGATGGCCGACACGGCCGCCGAGATCACCACGATGTTGAGAATGGTGGCGGCCGAGGAAATGCCCAGGCCGCTGAAGATCTGCACGAAGGGGCTGCCCTGGCTGCCGATCTGCGGCCAGGGGAAGATGCTCATCAGCACGAACAGCGTGAGCACGTAGAACAGCAGGATGCGCAGCGGCACGGCGTTGATGGCGCGCGGGATCACACGCGCCGGGTCCTTGGCCTCGCCGGCCGAGATGCCGATGATCTCGATGCCGCCGAAGGCGAACACCACCACCGCCAGCGAGGCGATCAGGCCCGAGACGCCGTTGGGCATGAAGCCGCCGTGCACCCACAGGTTCTGCACGCCGGTGGGCGCCTGGTCGGCCGCCATGCCGAAGCCGAACACCATGATGCCCAGGCCGCCGCCGATCATGGCGATGATGGCCGCCACCTTGAGCAGGGACAGCCAGAACTCCATCTCGCCGAACACCTTGACCGAGCACAGGTTGAGCGCGCCGATGAAGAAGACGATGGACAGCACCCAGATCCAGCGCGGCACCTCGGGAAACCAGAACCCCATGTAGATGCCGAAGGCCGTCACGTCGGCCAGGCAGACGATGACCATCTCGAAGGTATAGGTCCAGCCCGTGACGAAGCCGGCGAACGGCCCCAGGTAGTCGCTGGCGTACTGGCCGAAGGAGCCGGGCACGGGGTTGTGCACGGCCATCTCGCCCAGCGCGCGCATCACCATGTAGACCGCCGCGCCCGCCAGCAGGTAGGCGATCAGCACCGAGGGCCCCGCCTGCTGTATGGCCTTGGCCGAGCCGTAGAACAGCCCCGTGCCTATGGCCGAGCCCAGTGCCATGAAGCGGATATGGCGGGCCGACAGCCCTCGGTGCAGGCTGCCTGCAGATGGTGAACTCATGTGCTGTCTCCCCCCGTCATTGGTGAAATGGCTGCCGCATCCACAGGCTTCATCAGCCTGCGGATGGGTCTGCGATCAGATGTATAAGCCTGTATATACAATATGCGCAGACAGCAATTTCCCGGACCGGGGATTACCCGGAGGCGGGAAGGAACGGGAATGGGGGAGTCGCCGAAAGAGGCGACGGGAGTGCTGCCGCAGGCCCCGGTATCAGCCCAGGCCGCCCGTGTGCATGCGGCCTGCGTGGTACAGCAGCGGCGTGTGGCCGGCCTGGTGGCTGCACTGCTCGACCTCGCCGATGAAGATCACATGGTCGCCTTCTTCATGGCGATGGCGGTTGCGGCACTCGAAGACGGTGGTGGCTTCGGACAGCAGGGGCACGCCTTGTGCCGAGCTGCGCCAGGCGGTGTTGGCGAAGCGGTCCACGCCCTTGCGCGCGAACAGCTCGGCCAGGGGCTTTTGCGAGGCCGACAGCACGTGGATGGCGTAGTGCGAGCAATGCTGGAACACGGGCAGCGAGGCCGCCGACAGCGCCATGCTCCACAGCACCAGCGGCGGCGTGAGCGAGACGGAGTTGAACGAGCTCACGGTGACGCCCACCGGATGGCCCTGCGGGCTGCGTGCTGTGACGATGGTCACGCCCGTGGCGAACTGGCCCAGCGCGTCGCGGAACTCGCGCGACGAGAACGGGGACTGTGGAGGCAGGGCGGCCATGGCGGCGGGAGGCAGTGCGGAATTCACGGGTGCAAGAACCAGGCGGCAGCAAGGCCGCAGCAGGGCTGCAGCGTTTGGGACGGGCGCCCGGAGCCGGGCAGCAACCTTGCATTATGGGTGCGGATGCCGGCAGAAGCGGCCGATGGGGCCTCTGCCAGGGAGGTCTTTGCCCTGTGTGCGCGGCGCCGGCTCACAGCGCCATGCTCATCTGGGCGGGCGCGGCGTTCTCGTTCAGCCAGGCCTTCATGCGGGCCCGCGTGCAGCGCTGCAGCTGCATCAGCAGAGCATGCTCGGGCCAGGCCAGCGCGTGGCGCAGGCACAGGTCCTGCTGCATGCGCGCCAGCAGGGCGGCGGCCATCTCGGCATCGGCCAGCGCCCGGTGGGCACGCTCGGCCACGGGCAGGCCCAGGTGGGCGGTGAGCCGGCTCAGGCTGTGGCTGGGCGCCTCCGGGTAGATGCGGCGCGACAGCAGCACGGTGCAGGCAAAGGGCTGGGGCGCGGCCTCGCCGGCCAGGGCCAGCTCGGACTGCCAGAACTTGCTGTCGAAGGCCGCGTTGTGCGCCACCATGGGGGCGCTGCCCACGAAGCGCGCGGCATCGCGCATCACGTCCTCGGCGGGCGGCGCGGCTGCGACCATGGCATTGGTGATGCCGGTCAGCCGCGTGATGAAGGGCGGTATCCAGGCGCCCGTGCGCATCAGGCTCTGGAAGCGGTCCACCACCTGGCCGCCCTCGATCAGCACGATGGCGACCTCGGTGGCACGCGCGCCCTGGGCGGGCGCCATGCCCGTGGTTTCAAAGTCGATGACGGCAATCGGCTGCGGCATGGGGCGATTGTGCCCGGCAGTGCCCGACCGGCGTGCCGGGGCGGCTATTCCTCGGCCTGGCTGCCGTCGGCCGCGCCCAGGCGCTGCACGACCTGGTCGAGCAGGGCGTAGAGCTGCTCGATCTCTTCATGGCCCACCAGGCGCTCGATCTCGGCATAGGTCTCGGAGGAATGCGGCGCGATCTCGGCCACGATGGCGTGGCCGGCCGCCGTGAGCTCGAACTCGGCGCCGCGCATGTCGCTGGCGTGGCGCGAGCGCTCCACCAGCTGCCGGCCTTCCAGCGTCTTGAGCAGGCGCGAGAGGCTGGGCATGCTGATGTAGGTGGCCTGCGACAGCTCCATGGGCCGCAGCCTGTGCGTGACCGCCGCCATGGCGCGCAGCACGCGCCACTGCTGTTCGGTCAGGCCATGGGCGCGCAGCATGGGCCGAAAGCGCACCATGACCGATTCGCGGGCGCGCAGCAGCGCCATGGGCAGGGAGCGCGAGAAGGCGCGCAGCGGCTCGGGGGCAAAAGAGGGCGTGGTCTGGGGCATGTTCGGCAGCATCTGTCGGCTGGATTCTATGCAGCCGCCGCTCCCTCCCCGGAGCGGCGTTGCGGGCGCCTTGTCAGGCCGGGGCCTCAATAGGTCTGGCTTTTCGGCGCTGGGGCCGCTGCCTGCTTGAAGCGCGCAGCCAGCGCGCTGGTGGCCTGCACCAGCACGCTGGTGTCCAGGCCCACGGCCGTGAAGGTGCAGCCCAGCTCCAGGTACTTGCGTGCCAGGGCCTCGTTGGGCGTGAGGATGCCGGGCGCCTTGCCGGCGCGGCGTATGCGGGCGATGGCGTCGGCAATCGCCTCCTGCACCTCGGGGTGGCCGGGGTTGCCGATGTGGCCCATGGACGCCGACAGGTCGGCCGGGCCGATGAAGACGCCGTCCACGCCCTCGGTGGCGGCAATGGCGTCCAGGTGGGCCAGCGCCTGGCGCGTTTCCACCTGCACCAGCACGCAGACCTGGGCGTTGGCTTCATGGGCGTAGTTGGCACGCCGGCCCCAGGCCGAGGCGCGTGCGCCGCCCATGCCGCGGATGCCGCCCTGGCCGTCGGCCTGCGGATAGCGCGCGGCGCGCACGATGCGTGCGGCCTGCTCGGCCGTGTCCACCATGGGCACGAGCAGGGTCTGCACGCCGATGTCCAGGTACTGCTTGATCAGCATCTCGCCGACCTCGCCGTGTCCCATGGGCACGCGGGCAATGGCATGGCTGTCGGGATAGGCCGCGATGGCCTGCAGCTGCGCCAGCAGGGTGCGCGTGTCGTTGGGCGAATGCTCGCCATCGATCAGGAGCCAGTCGAAGCCGGCGCCCGCGCAGATTTCCGCCGAATAGGCGTCGGCCAGGCCCAGCCACAGGCCGATCTGGGGTTGGTCGGCCGCAATGGCGGCCTTGAAGCGGTTCACAGGTGTCTGCATGGTGTGATTGTCCGGGCCTCAGTGGCCCATGCACAGGTACTTGGTGCTCAGGTATTCCTCTATGCCGGCGGCGCCGCCCTCGCGGCCCATGCCCGACTGCTTGACGCCGCCAAACGGCGCCACGGCCGTGCTGATGATGCCGCTGTTGATGCCCACCATGCCGTACTCCAGCGCCTCGCCCACGCGCCACACGCGGCCCACGTCGCGGGCGTAGAAGTAGGCGGCCAGGCCGTACTCGGTGTCGTTGGCCATGCGGATGGCCTCTTCCTCGGTCTTGAAGCGGAACACGGGCGCCACGGGGCCGAAGACCTCTTCCCTGGCGATGCGCATGCGGTCCGTGGCGTTGGCCAGGATGGTGGGCTCGTAGAAGGTGCCGCCCAGCGCGTGGCGCTTGCCGCCCAGCACGACCTCGGCGCCGTTCTTCACGGCGTCGGCCACCAGCTCCTCGACCTTGTCCACGGCGGCCTGGTCGATCAGCGGGCCCTGGCCCACGCCGGCCTCAAGCCCGTTGCCCACCTTGAGGGCCTGCACGGCGACCTTGAGCCTGGCCATGAAGGCGTCGTACACGCCGTCCTGCACCAGCAGGCGGTTGGCGCACACGCAGGTCTGGCCGGTGTTGCGGTACTTGGAGGCCATGGCGCCTTCGACGGCGGCATCCAGGTCCGCGTCGTCGAAGACGATGAAGGGCGCGTTGCCGCCCAGCTCCAGCGACATCTTCTTGAGCGTGGGCGCGCATTGCTCGGCCAGCACGCGGCCCACTTCGGTGGAGCCCGTGAAGGTCAGCTTGCGCACGGCCATGCTGGCCGTGAGCACGCCGCCGATGGCGCGCGAGGAGCCCGTGATCACGCTGAACACGCCCTCGGGAATGCCGGCGCGCTGGGCCAGCTCGGCCATGGCCAGGGCCGACAGCGGTGTCTGCTGCGCGGGCTTGACGATGATGGTGCAGCCCGCGGCCAGGGCGGGCGCGACCTTGCGCGTGATCATGGCGGCTGGGAAGTTCCAGGGCGTGATCGCGGCGCAGACGCCCACGGGCTCCTTGGTCACGATGATGCGCTTGTCGGCCCAGGGCGCGGGCACGGTGGAGCCGTAGATGCGGCGGGCTTCCTCGGCAAACCACTGCACGTAGGAGGCCGCATAGGCGATCTCGCCGCGCGACTCGGCCAGGGGCTTGCCCTGCTCGCTGGTCATGATCAGGGCCAGGTCCTCCTGGTTCTCCATCATCAGCTCGAACCAGCGATGCAGCAGGCGTGCGCGGGCCTCGGCGGTCTGCTGCTTCCAGAGGGTGAAGGCGCGTTCGGCGGCGGCGATGGCGCGCTGCGTCTCGGCCTCTCCCATGCGGGGCACATGGCCCACGGACTCGCCCGTGGCGGGGTTGTGGACGTCGATGCGGCTGCCATCGTCGGCGGCCAGCCATTGGCCGTCGATCAGGCAGAGGTTCTTGAGCAGGCTGGGGTCGCGCAGGGCAAGCGGCATGGGAAATCTCCAATAAGTGCGGGGCAGGCGTCGGGACGACGGCGCCTAGACAAAACGGAATTGCAGGCGGCCCAGCGGGCCGTAGTCGGCGTCGAACAGGTCGCCAAGCTTGGCCGCCACGGGGCGCGTGAACGAGCCGGCCAGCACGGTCTGGCCGGCCTCCAGGGCCTCGCCCCAGGGCGAGAGCTTGTTGGCCAGCCAGGCCACGCCGATGGCGGGATGGCCCTGCACGCCGGCAGCCAGGCCGGTCTCCTCGACCACCCCGTTCTGGCGCAGTATGGCGCCGCACCAGGGCAGGTCAAGCACCCCGGGAACAGCCTGCCCGGCGCCGACCACGATGCCCGCATTGGCCGCGTTGTCACTGATGGTGTCGTAGACCTTGCGCATGGCCTTGGTGTGGCGGTCGAACTGCTCGATGCGCGCGTCGATGATCTCGATGGCCGGCGTCACGTGGTCGGTGGCGTCCAGCACGTCCTGCAGCGTGATCTCCTTGCCGCCGGGCAGGCCGGGGCCGCGCAGCGGCGCCTTGAGCACGAAGGCCAGCTCCACCTCCACGCGCGGCGCGATGAAGTTCGCGGCCGGGATGTCCAGCACCTGGCCCGGCGTGCAGCGGTAGAGCATGCTGTCGAGCAGGGTGCCGTAGTCGGGCTCGTCGATCTGGCTCGATATCTGCATGGCGCGCGAGGTCAGGCCGATCTTGTGGCCGATCACCTTGCGGCCCGCCGCGATCTGCAGGCGCACCCATTCGCGCGAGACGCGGTAGCCATCCTCCACGGTCATGCCGGGAAAGCGCTTGGAGAAATGCTCGACCTGAACGCGCGTCTTCTCGCTGTGGTCGAGCTCCTGGGCCAGTTGGGTCAACAGTTCTTGGGAAAACATTTCAAGGCCTGGAAAAGAGAGGGTGGAGGGTGCTGTGCTTGCCGTCGTAGACCTGGCCCGGGCTTTCATCGACCTGCACGGTCATGCCCAGGTGGCGCTGCGCGAACAGCGACTGCAGATGGCGGCGCGCGCAGGCCAGCAGGGCGTCTCCGGCCTGCTGCTGCACGGCGGCCGAGCGGCCCCGGCCCATGCGCAGGTTGATGTAGATGAAGCCGTAGTCGCCATCGCCGCCCGCTGCGCGGCCCGCAGCCCCGCCATCGGCCACGGCGCTGTGCGGCGCGGGGTAGGCCAGCACGCGCGTGCCGCCCGTGGGAAAGACCTGGGCGCCGTCTTCGGCACGCACGGTGAGCATGGTGTCGGCCAGGGCGCGGCACAGCTGCGTCATGTCGGTGTGCGCGTCCAGGCTGGCCGTGTAGAGGATGACCACGTGCGGCATTCAGGCCACCTCCATGGTGGCGGCCGTGCAGCTCACGGCGAAGATGGGAATGGGCTGGCAGTACAGCACCTGGCCCGCGCCGCGCGCGGCGGCGGCCACGGCGATGAAGCTGCGGATCTCGAAGCCGCCCTGGCCGCCGTCGCGGTAGGTCTCGGCGTCGGTGTACGACAGCAGCGCGTCCCGGTCGTTGCGGCACCAGCGGTCCATGAACTGCTGGTCCCATTCCCAGTTGACCTTGCCCGAGTCGGGCGTGGCCGGCCAGTGCGAGATGCCGCCCGTGCCCACGATGGCGATGCGCTCGGGCGCCTTGTCGCAGGCGCGGCGCAGGGCCTCGCCAAAGGCCCAGGCGCGGTGCAGCGGCGTCAGCGGCGGGCCCTGGCAGTTGATGTTGACGGGGATGATGTCCTTGTCATAGGCCGGCGTCAGAAAGTGCAGCGGGACCATGATGCCGTGGTCGAACTTCCACTCCTCGGCAAAGGCCACGTCCACGGTCTGCATGACCTCGGTGATCAGGCGCCGCGACAGCTCGGCATTGCCGGGGATGCGGTGGCGCTCTATGCCCAGCCAGGCCGGGTCCTCGATGGGCCCTTCGTAGTGGTCTGCCATGCCGATGGCATAGGCCGGCATGTTGTTCATGAAGAAGTTGGCGAAGTGCTCGGCCGCGATGACGATCACGGCATCGGGGCGCGCCGCCTCCAGCCGTGCGCCCATGTCGCGGAAGGCGGCATGGAAGGCATCCCTGGTGGCCGGATCGGCCAGGTGTGCGCGGCCCGTGATGCCGGGCGCGTGGCTGCAAACGCCTGCAAATACCAGACTCATCTCAAACTCCTGCGATCTTTTCGTTGGTGGCTGTCGTCATCGCGTAGACGCCCGCGCGCACCGGTCCGTGCTTTTGCACGCCGTCGCGCATGGCCTGCAGGTAGTCGGCCCAGGGCATGCCCAGCAGCGGCGCGAAGTGCATCAGCAGCTGGCCGTTGCAGCCCAGCACGTAGAGCTTGCCGATGTCGCCGTGGAACATGGCTTCGTACTCCTCGGGCTCCAGCGCGTACTCGGCCAGCAGCGCGGCGCGGTCCTCGGCAAAGCGCCGCTGCACCTCGGGCTCGCGGTTGAGCTGGAACAGGAATTTCTGCATGGTGTACAGGCTCATGGCGGCTCCCGGTGTCGGCCTCAGCCCAGCGTGATGTTGGCGCGGCGGATGATGGCTTCGTACTTGGCGATTTCGCTGGTGACAAAGGCCGCGAACTGCTGCGCCGTGCCGGCCTGCGAGACGATGCCGCCGCGCGCGAAGGCATCCACCACGGCGGGCTCGGCCAGGGCCTTGACCACGGCGGCATTGATGCGCTGCACCAGCGCATCGGGCGTGGCGCCGGGTGCCAGCAGACCCTGCCAGGAGTTGGATTCCAGCGCCACGCCCTGCTCGGCCAGCGTGGGCACCTGGGGAGCGAACTGCGAGCGCTGGCGCGTGGCCATGCCCAGTGCCACCAGCTTGCCGCTTTGCACATGGCCACGGAACTCGGGCCAGTTGCCGAACATCACGTCCACCTGGCCGCCCAGCAGGTCGGCCAGCGCCGGGCCCTGGCCCTTGTAGGGGATGTGGACCATCTCGATGCCCATCTCCTGGCACAGCAGCGCGCCCGACAGATGGGCCGAGGTGCCGTTGCCGAACGAGGCATAGCTGAGCTCGCCGGGCCTGGCCTTGGCGCGGCTGCGCAGGTCCGCCAGCGTCTTCAGGCCGCTGCCCGGGTGGGTGGCCAGCACATGCTCGGACAGGCCCATCAGCGCCACGGGCTTGAGGTCGCGCGTGGTGTCGTAGGGCAGGTTCTTCACCAGCGTCTTGTTGGCCGTGAAGCTGTTGGCCACGCACACCAGGGTGTAGCCGTCGGCCGGCTGCTTGGACACATAGTCCACGCCGATCACCGTGCCCGCGCCGGGCTTGTTCTCCACGATCACAGGCTGGCCCAGGGACTTGCCCAGCTCGGTGCCCACCAGGCGCGCCACCAGGTCGGTGGTGCCGCCCGGCGTGAAGGGCACGATGATGCGCAGCGGCTTTGCGGGCCAGGTGCCGGCCGGGCTACCTGGCTGGGCCTGGGAAAGGCCCGGGAGCATCAGCGCTGCGGCCGTGGTGGCTGCGGTGGATTGCAGGAAATGGCGGCGTTGCATGTCTTGTCTCCTCGGTTCTCTTTGTCGTTGTCGCTGGTCGCCCGTTCAGACGCCCCAGTGCGGAATATGGTGCGAGCCCAGCGAGACGGCCACGTTCTTGGGCTCGCAGAAGACCTCGTAGCTCCAGCTGCCGCCCTCGCGGCCCGTGCCCGAGGCCTTGGTGCCGCCGAAGGGCTGGCGCAGGTCGCGCACGTTCTGGCTGTTGACGAAGCACATGCCGGCCTCGATGGCGGCGGCCACGCGGTGGGCGCGGCCCACGCTCTCGGTCCAGACGTAGCTGGACAGGCCGTACTGGATGTCGTTGGCCAGGCGCACGGCCTCGGCCTCGTCGCTGAAGGGGATGATGCAGGCCACGGGGCCGAAGATCTCGTCCTGGGCGATCTGCATGCGGTTGTCCACGTCGGCAAACACCGTGGGCAGCACATAGTTGCCCTTGCGCACGCGCTCGGGCAGCACGGGCGCGTCCAGGCCGCCGCACAGCATGCTGGCGCCTTCCTTCTGGCCCAGTTCGATGTAGTGGCGCACCTTGGCCAGGTGGCTGGCGCTGATCATGGGGCCGACGATGGTGGATTCGTCCAGCGGGTCGCCCACGGTGATCTTCCTGGCGCGCTCCACGAAGTGGTCCACGAACTTCGCATAGATGCCCTTTTGCACCAGGATGCGGCTGCCGGCCGTGCAGCGCTCGCCGTTGTTGGAGAAGATCATGAACACGGCCGCGTCCAGCGCGCGCTCGAAGTCGGCGTCGTCAAAGATCACGAAGGGGCTCTTGCCGCCCAGCTCCATGCTGAACTTCTTGAGGCCGGCTGCCTGCACGATGCGGTTGCCGGTCTGGGTCGAGCCCGTGAACGAGACGGCGCGCACATCGCGGTGGCGCACCAGGGGCTCGCCCGCATCCTTGCCGTAGCCGTGTACCAGGTTGAGCACGCCGGGCGGAATGCCGGCCTCCAGCGCCAGCTCGCCCAGGCGCGCGGCCGTCATGGGCGACAGCTCGCTCATCTTGAGCACGGCCGTGTTGCCGAAGGCCAGGCAGGGCGCCACCTTCCAGGTGGCCGTCATGAAGGGCACGTTCCAGGGCGAGATCAGCGCGCACACGCCCACGGGGTGGAACAGGGTGTAGTTCAGGTGCGTGGGCGTGGGATAGGTGTGGCCGTCCACGCGCGTGCACATCTCGGCAAAGTAGTAGAAGTTGTCGGCCGCGCGCGGCACCAGCTGCTTGCCCGTCTGGGCGATGACCTGGCCGCAGTCGTTGGTCTCGGTCTGCGCGATCTCGGGCACATGGCGGGCGATCAGGTCGCCCAGCTTGCGCACGAGCTTGGCGCGTTCGGTGGCGGGCGTGTTGGCCCATTTCGGGAAGGCGTTCTTCGCGGCGGCGACGGCGGCCTGCACCTCGGCCTCGCCGCCTTCGGCGACCTCGGCCAGCACCTCCTGGGTAGCGGGGTTGACGGTCTCGAAATAGTCCTTGCCGGCGACGGCCTTGCCGTCGATCAGGTGGTCAATGCGCATGGGGATTCCTTGGCGTGTGCGGTGGGTTCAGGAGGCGGCCGGCGCGTCGCCGACGATGGTGTTGACCAGGCGGCCCAGGCCTTCGATCTCGGTGACGATCTCGTCGCCCACGCGGGAGTCGGCCACGCCGTCGGGCGTGCCCGTGAGGATGAGGTCGCCGGGGTTCAGCGTCATGAAGCCCGACAGATGGGCGATCAGCGAGGGGATGTCATGCACCATGTCGCGCGTGCTGCCGTCCTGCTTGAGTTCGCCGTTGACCCAGCTGCGCAGGCGCAGGTTCATGGGGTCGGGCACATCGGCCGCATCGACGAACCACGGGCCCACGGGCGTGGCGCCGTCGCGGTTCTTCACACGCAGGTTGGGCCGGTAGAAGTTCTCCAGGTAGTCGCGTATGGCGTAGTCGTTGGCCGTGCAGTAGCCAGCGACCACGCCGTAGGCGTCTTCGCGGCGCACGTTGCGGCAGGTCTTGCCTATGACCACGCCCAGCTCGCACTCGAAGTGCATGTAGGCCACGTCGGCGGGCCGGTACGTGCGGCCGTGGTGGCCGTTCAGCGTGTTCGGGCCCTTGAGGAAGACCAGCGGCTCCTCGGGCGCCTTGTTGAAGGCGATTTCCTTGGCATGGTCCGCATAGTTCAGGCCCAGCGCGAAGACCATGCCGAACTGCAGCGGCGGCAGCCACTGCACGGCGGTCTCCGCCACCAGGCGGCCATCGGGCAACTGCACCTGTCCGTGCGGGCCTTCGGTGACCTGCAGGGTCTGTCCTTCGAGGATGACGCGTCCGTGCTTCATGCTGCTGCTCCCTGTTCTGCCACCACCGAATGCGTGAGCCGGCCCAGGCCGGGCACCTCGATGACCACGCGGTCCCCGGGCCGCGCCAGCGGCGCGCCCTCGCCCGGGCCCAGCAGCAGCACGTCGCCGGGCGACAGCGTCATGAATTCGGTCACGTCGGCCAGCAGCCTTGCGGGCGGGCGCACCAGGTCGGCAAAGCCGCGCTGCCAGACCTGTTCACCATTGATGGACACCGTGAGCGTGGCCGCCTGTGCGTCAAAGCCTGTGCCGCGAACGAGGGCGCCCAGCGGGCAGAAACCGTCGCGGCAGCGCTGGCGGATGGCGGGGCGGTAGTAGTTCTCGTGCGGCAGCGTGAGGTCGCTGGCGATCAGCCAGCCGGCCACATGGTCCAGGGCCGTTGCTTCGCTGACGCGCGTGGCGCTGCGGCCGATCACCAGGCCGATGCTGGCATCGACGCGGACCTCGCCGGGATCGGCCGGCACGGCCACCGCCGCGCCATCGCGCGCCCAGGTGTTGCGCGGCTTGAGATAGAGCACGGGGGCGCGCGGAGCGGCCTTGTAGGGCGCGCTGTCGAACTGCGGCGACAGGCGCTGCACGGTGGCCTGCTGGTTGAGCAGCGTGCCGTAGACCGTGCCCAGTGCAAGGCCGTCATCCAGGAGAAAGGGCTGAATCTGCATGGTGTGAATTTAGTTAACGTGGTAATTATTGTTTTTGCAACAAGCCCCGTCAACACGGGGGATTCAGGGTTTTCCCAGGCCGCAGCAAAAAGCCCCTGCGCGGCGAACCGTGCAGGGGCTTGAAGGGGCACCGGGCGCTGCCGGTGCTGGCGGGGGCTGGCGTCAGCCGCGGCGGCGGCGCAGTGCGGCCATGCCGCCCAGGGCCAGCGCCAGCAGCGCCTGGGCCAGCGTGGACAGGCCGGGCACGGGGGTGGCCGTGGCGCCGGGCGGCAGGGCCGCAGGCGCGGCCACCGCCACGGGGTCCACGATGACGCCGTTGACGGTCAGGTCGCTGTCTCCCGTCTGCCCGTCGGTGATGTCGAAGCTCACCGAGCGGCGGTCGGGTGCGAAGCGGTAGGCCGACGCGGCCAGCTCATACCAGTGCGCCGTGGGCGTGGCGGCCGTGGGGCCGTACTTCCAGAGCGTGGCCTGGGCGGGCGCGGCTTCGGGCAGGTCCATGCGGATGGTGGCCATGGAGCCCGGCGTGCCGCCCATGAGCACGAAGCTCAGGCTGCCGTAGGGCATGCGCAGGTTGCCCGGCAGCGGGCTTTGCGAGGGCGCAGGCTGAAAGCCTGCCGAGTTCGAGGCGAACTGCCACTGGTCTGCCCCCACGTTGCCGGTGCCGTTGCTCACGCCCGCCGTATTGCTGCCCGTGCCGATCTGCGTGCCGATGGGCACGGGCTTGCTCAGGGCCAGCACAGCCGGCGCGCTGGCCGTGCCCGAAGCCGGCAGGTTGACCGCATGCACGCGATAGCTCACGGCAGCGTCCAGGCCGGTGAAGGACAGCGTGGCAGCGGTATTGGCCGCGGTGCTGACCGTGTTGCTGGCAGGGGCCGGCAGGCCGGCGGCATCCAGGCCGGCCATGACCTGTTCCCAACTGGGGACGGGAGCATTGGCAGGCAGGGCCACGGCGCGCAGGCTGCCGGCCACGCCGGGCGTGGCCTGGACCACGGCCGATGTCTGGTCCACGGCCTGGGCGGACAGGGCCACGGTGGACAGCGCCGGCACCGCCAGGCTGTCCAGGCGCGCCTTTTTCCAGGCGGCATAGGGCAGGTCCTTGGCCACGGTGCCATCGCCGTAGAAATCGGCATCGCCGCAGTCGCTGATGATGTCCACGCTGCCGCCTGCGTCCAGGCTGGCCGGCATGGCGCCTATGCCTTCGGCCGAGCAGGCGGTATTGGGCACGGTAATGGCGGCCAGGTCGGCAGCGCGCGGGCGCAGGTTCAGTGCCAGGCCAGCGCTGTTCACGCGGCCATCCCAGGAGTAGAGCTGGAAGTTGCGCGGCGCGGTGCCCGTGGCGCTGGCCGAGGGACCGGCAATGATCAAGTACTCGCCGGCCGCGTTCTTGCGGATTTCGCGGATGCCGCGGCCGCCCAGGTCCAGGCGAATCGGCTGGCCCATGGTCGCGCTGCCCTTGCTGCCGCCATCGGCCGCAGGCAGGGCCGCGAAGTTGGTCACGGGCACGATCAGCGCATGCGTGCGGCCCGTGGCGTCGTCGGCCGTGACGGCGGGCGCGCCCGGCGCCGGCACCAGCGGCGCGCGAAAGCCCAGCCATGCGGCGCCGTTGTCGGGGCTGGTGGACATGCCTTCGATGGAAAAGCCGCTTATCGTCTCGGCCTCGGGCGCCTTGGTGGCGCCGCCGTCCGAGCTGGCCACCAGGCCCAGGTAGTTGGCGGCAAGGCCGTCATGCGCGGCCGCGTCCCAGCTGCGCAGGTCCTCGCGCAGCCAGCGGTAGTAGCCACTGGCGGTCAGCGCCGTGGAGGCGCCGGATCCGGTCACATCCATCGCCGCCAGGCGCCAGCGGTCGGTGCGCGACTTGCCGCTCTTGTTGTTGGAGTGCGAGCCCGCCACGTACACGCGGCTGCCCAGGGCAAAGCTGGCCTCGATGTCCATTTCCTCGTCGCTCTTGCAGCTGTCCAGGCCCGTGAGGCCGGGGGCGGTGCAGGCAGCGGCATCGGCCAGGCCCAGGGCGGTCCTGTCCAGCATCAGCGGCTTGATGGGCAGCCCGCCGGCCGGGCCATAGGCCGAGAAGGAGTTGCTGGCCGGCAGCGCATTGCCCGAGGCATCCTGGGCGGGCGCCTCGTCGTCGCCCACCAGCATGGTGGCGGCATCGATGACGATGGCCGTCGATGCGTCCGAGCGCCCGGCCAGCCAGCGCGGGCTGGTGTTGGCTGCAGTGTTGGCCGAGGCCGCGTACTTGATGGTGCGGCTGACGGAGGCGCCGCCCGCGTTGGTCAGCGTGACGGTGATGTCGGCATAGCCCACGCCGGTGGGCGTGATCCTGAGCACGGCGTTGCCACCGCTTTGCGTCGCCACCAGGCCGTTGGCGGCGACCACGGCGAGATTGCTGGACGTGGCGCTGACCGTGGCGGCCGGATCGCTGACGGTGAAGGACAGGCCCGTGCCCGCGAGGACATCGCTGGCATCGCCGACCACGCCCGAATAGGCGGTCAGCGCGGGCAGGGAAGTCGTCGGGGGCGGGCTGGTGGTGACGGGCGCGGAAACGCCGGCCGCCCCGCCGCCCAGGCTGTTCACCGCGCGCACGCGCACCTGGTGGCTGCCGGCCGCCAGGCCGTCCACGGTCTGGCTGGTGCCGAACACCGCCAGGCTGTGCGACACGGTGGCGAAGCCGTCGCTGGACAGTTCGACCAGGTAGTAGGACGCGCCGCTCACGCTGGCCCACTGCGCCTGCACGCTGTTGCCCGAGGCGCTGGCATTCACGCTCGCAGGGGCTGCGGGCACGGCAGCCGGCGGGGACACTTCGGGTGCCCAGGCCAGGCCGTACAGCACGCCGTCGATGCCCGACGCCAGCGGCTGCGGCGTGCCAGCCAGCGTGCCGGTGCGGCCCGAGGCATCGAACAGGCGATACAACTGCCCGTCGGAGCCGGTGGCCAGCAGCATGACCGCGCCCTGGCCCAGATGCACGGCTGCCAGGCCATGGGCGCCTGCCAGCGGCGCCGAGCCCCGGGCCACCCAGGTGCCCGCTTCCAGCGTGTACTTGCGCACCGTGCCGGTGCCATCGTTGTTGGCGGCCACGTAGAGCGTGTCTGCGCCCGGCGTGCCATCGAGATCGAGGAAGGCCAGGCCGCGCAGGTTGTTGCCCGCCAGGCCCGGCAGCGCGCTGACTGCGGGCGTGCCTGTCGTGGGCAGCCCGGTTCCGATCCTGTTGAGCGTGTCGCCGCCGGCAAAGGCCGCGTAGAGCTGGCCATCGGCCATGGTGATGCCCTGGGTGTTCTTGTTGCTCAGCTGGGTGGCGCTGGTGGCATCTTTCTGGACGAACCAGATGCCGCGGTTGGCGTTGGGGCTGCCGCTGCCGCTGGCCCAGGCGCGGCTGCAGTCGTCGCTGACCACGCTGCGAAAGGCATCGCCGACCAGGGCCGTACCGCCCAGCCGCGTGCCATTGCCCACCACACCGTCGGCATCGACAAAGGCCACGCCGCGTGCCGCCGCCGTCTTGGGGTCGGCGCCGCCCGGTGCCACCGCATAGCCGGGGACCGTCAGGCACAGGCCATTGGCCGAGCGGTTGAGCAGGCCTTCCGAGCCCGTGCTGCTGGCCGTCAGCGGCGTTGCTCCGCCTGACAGCGGCAGCGATTGCACCAGCGTGCCGTCCACGCGGTACTCGTCCAGGTACACCGGCAGGGCGCCCGTGCCGGTGCCCACGCGGTAGGCCACCAGGTTGCCCGGGGTGAACGGCGCGGACCATGCAGCGCCACACAGGGCCAGGCAGGCCGTTGCAATCGCCTTGTGCCGCCAATCCAAAGTATCCATGCGCATGCTCACCATCCCCTGTGTGACAAATCGCGCGACTGTAAAAGGCGGCTGTGACAGCCCGGTGACGGCAGGCCATGCACGACGGCGGCAAGCTGCCATGCAAAAAAAAGACGGCTCCCGCGGGGGAGCCGTCTTTGGTTCATTGCGCCGTGAAGCCTGCGCTTTGCTTTTTCTGGTTATGGGCGCCGCATGTCCACGGTGCAGCGGATCAGCGGATCAGCAGCACAGGCACCTGACTGCCGGCCAGCACCTGGGTGCTGACCGAGCCCATGACCAGGCGGCCCAGCGCGCCATGGCCATGCGTGCCCATGACCAGCAGGTCGAACTTGCCTTCCTCGGCGGCCTTGATGATGGAGTCGGCGACCGGGCCCACCTTGCTCAGGCGCGTGGCCTGCACGCCGTGTTCGGCCAGGTAGCTGCACACGGGGTCGAGCACCTTGGTCGATTCCTCGGCGTAGTACTCGTCCACCACCTCCTTGCCCAGGGCGGCGCGCGCGCGGGCCGGCAGCTGGGGCTGGACGGTGATGGCGCTGTAGCTGTGGGCGGAGCCCAGGATCTCGGGGTGCGAGGTCAGGTAGGCCAGCATCTTCTGGGTGTAGGGGCTGCCATCGACTGCGAGCAGGATGTTCATGAAAGTCCTCCTTTGGTATGGCCCAAGACTAAGCCCAAGCCGGGATGGAGTGCTTGATCCAGGTCAAGCGCGGACCGGCGCATCTGCCACCTCTGCCGCCCCTGCGGTCATGTGCACCGGCAACTCGATGGTAGAGCGCGGGAAAAAGCCCTCCTGCTCGCCCTTGCGTGCATAGCCCAGCGGGTTGGCCACCACGCGGCAGCGCCAGGCGCTGCCATCGTCGCGCAGGCCCTCGGCTACATAGTCGCTGGGCGAATGCAGGTGGCCGTGCAGCCACAGATCGGCAAAGGGCAGCAGATCGTCGAGCACATTGCAAAAGCCGGCCGTGCCGGGCACCAGGCCATAGCGCGGATCGGCGCTGCGCAGGCTGGGCGCGAAGTGCGTGACGGCCACCGTGGGGCCATCGAAAGGCCGGGCCAGCGCCTGGCGCAGCCATTGCTGGCAGACCAGCGACTGCTCGCGCATGGGCTCGGCCAGAAAGGGCTCGCCGCCGCGCGTGCCGCCGGTCTTTTGCAGGTAGAAATTGGCGGCGCGAAAGGCCTTCTCGCGCAGCTTGAGCAGCCGGGCCAGATCGGTGACGCCTTCATGCATGGACATGGCGTCGTAGTCGCTCCACAGCGTGGTGCCCACGAAGCGCACGCCACCCAGCACGGCGGTCTCGCGCTCCAGCCAGACCATGCCCATGCGCTCGCAGGCGGCGCGCAGGCGGGCATGGGCGGCGTCGAAGTCCTGCATGTCGTACTCATGGTTGCCCGGCACGAAGATCACGGGGCAGGGCCAGCCCGCGTACTGGGGCAGGGGAGAGAAACGCTCCAGCCCGAAGTGCTCGCCTTGCAGCAGGCTGCCGCTTTGGTAGGAGCCTATGTCGCCGGCCAGCACCAGCACGTCAGCATCGGGTGCGGGCTCGGCGATGAAATGCGGATGGGCCTCGAGGTGCAGGTCGGACAGCAGCTGGATCTTCATGCGGCCAAGTGTAGAACCTGAGCTGGCGCGCGCGCCCGCAACACGCTCTCAGGTGTGCGGGAAGGTGGCCTCGGCCGAGCGCGTGAGCGTGCGCAGCAGCCATTCATAGGCCTGCGGGTGCTGGCCGCGCCGGCGCCACAGCGCGTCCACATGCACGGGCTGCACGTCGAAGGGCAGCTCGCGCAGCACCAGCTTGTCGGCCATGCCGGTCACGGGCACGAAGTGGCGCGGCAATATGGTCAGCAGGTTGGAGTTCATGACCACGCGCCCGGCCGTGAAGAACTGGTTGACGGTGAGCACCACCTGGCGCGTGCGGCCCAGCGAGGCCAGGGCCTCGTCGATGAAACCGAAGGAGCGGCCCGAGAAGCTCACCAGCATGTGGCGCGCCGCGCAGTAGTTGTCCAGCGTCAGCGGCACATCGGCCAGCGGATGGCCCTGGCGCATCACGCACAGGTACTCGCCTTCATACAGGCGCCGGCTGTCGAAGGCCACCAGGGCGCCCGACTGCGCGCGCGCCGTCAGGTCGGCCAGCGCGGCGGGGAAGTAGCCCACGGCCATGTCGGCCTCGCCGGCCTCCAGCAGGCCGCGCGGGTCGCGCGTGGTCAGCGGCAGCACGCGGATGCCCACGCCGGGCGCCTCGCGCTCCAGCAGGCTGAACATGGGAGGAATCAGCGTGGCTGCCGTGGCGTCGGCCATGGCCAGCACAAAGGTGGCGGTGGCGGTGGAAGGATGGAATTCGCCCGGCGTCAGCGTGTCCTGCAGCTGCTGCAGCGCCTCCCGGATCACGGGCCACAGCGCCAGCGCGCGCGGCGTGGGCTCCACGCCCTGGCCCTGGCGCACCAGGAGCTCGTCGCCCAGGGCCTCGCGCAGGCGTCGCAGGGCGTTGCTCACGGCCGGCTGGGTGATGGCCAGCTTGTGGGCCGCCCGCGTCAGGCTGCGCTCTGCCATCACCTCGTCGAAGACGCGCAGCAGGTTCAGATCCAGTGTGCGGAAGTTCAGGGCAGACATGGCGGCGGGCGCTGAGTCATCACTGGCGTGAATGCTACAGATTCAAGATATAAATTTGAAGAGCTCTAGGGTAAACCCTATAGTTACACCTAGTCGCCCGCCACGCCGTCAAAAGCGGCTATTTAACTGGGTTTATCTGCCATGAGCAACTTCATTTACAACTCCTACTGTGTCGAGCACCCTGGTGTGGTGCATGTCTATCAAGCCGCCGATGACCGCAAGAGCGCTGCCAAGCGTTTCTCCGGCAAGCGTGGCGCCAGCGCCCTGCTGCTCGCTGCCCTGGTGGCCGCGCTGATGGTGGTGGTCAACGAGGTCGCCCACAACTGGACCGACGGCCACATGCTGGGCGCCTGGGTGGTGCTGTGGGTTGCCGCCTTCATGGGCCTGGCCCTGTTCTCCGCTCCCGCCCGCCGCGCTGCCATGACGGCCCGCGCCGGCTACCGCGCCTGGACCGAGAGCCGCCAGCAGGCTGCCGCTGACGAGCGCATCTGGAATGCCGCCCTGCAGGACGCCCGCCTGATGGCCGACCTGGCCCGCGCCATGGATCGTCAAGGCAACTGATCTCTGCCTGGGGCGCCTTGCGGCGCTCCTCCAAAAAAGCCGCTGCCCACAAGGCGCGGCTTTTTTGTTGTCTGGGGGCGTCGTTGAAACGCCACAAAAAAAGCCTCGCACTGCGAGGCTTTTTCTATGGGTCGAGAGCTACTCAAGGATTCATTGTTCTGTGCATCTTCCACAGTCCACGAAACTGGCGCTGCCCAAAGCAAGGGGCACCGAGGAAGGGCCGCCCCGCACCGAGGGTGCCGTCCCCCCCGCGAAGCGAGAGGGGGAAGCGGCGTAGCCGCTCAGGGGGAGCTTTATGTCCCCAGGCGCTTTTCGAGTTCGGCCTTGGTCACCAGCAGCTCCTGGGGCAGCTTGTGGGCCAGCTTGTCGAAGTGCTCGGTGTGCAGCTGCATTTCCTCGGCCCAGGCAGCCTTGTCGATGCTGGTCACGCTGGCGAACTGGTCGGCGGAGAAGTCCAGGCCGGTCCAGTTGATCTCGGCGTACTGGGGCGCAATGCCGAAGGCGGTCTGCTCGCCCTGGGCCTGGCCTTCGAGGCGGTCGATCATCCACTTCAGGACGCGCATGTTCTCGCCGTAGCCGGGCCAGACGAACTTGCCGTCGGCATTCTTGCGGAACCAGTTGGTGGTGAAGATCTTGGGCAGGGCGGCGCCCTGGCCTTCGATCTTGGCGCCCAGCGTGAGCCAGTGCTGGAAGTAGTCGCTCATGTTGTAGCCGGCAAACGGCAGCATGGCGAAGGGGTCGCGGCGCACCACGCCCTGGGCGCCGAAGGCGGCGGCCGTGGTTTCCGAACCCATGGTGGCGGCCATGTAGACGCCTTCGGTCCAGTTGCGGGCCTCGGTCACCAGCGGCACGGTGGTGGAGCGGCGGCCGCCGAAGATGATGGCGTCGATCTTCACGCCCTTGGGATCGTCCCAGGCTTCGTCCAGCGCGGGGTTGTTGGTCGCGGCCACGGTGAAGCGGGCGTTGGGGTGGGCGGCCTTGGCGCCGGTTTCGCGGGCAATCTGGGGCGTCCAGTCCTTGCCTTGCCAGTCGATCAGGTGATCGGGCTGCTTGCCGGTGTCCTTGTCCATGCCTTCCCACCACACGTCGTTGTCATCGGTCAGCGCGACGTTCGTGAAGATCACGTTCTTGTCGAGGCTGGCCATGCAGTTGGGGTTGGTGTGGTAGTTCGTGCCCGGGGCCACGCCGAAGTAGCCGGCTTCGGGGTTGATGGCGCGCAGCGAGCCGTCGGCCTGGGGCTTGATCCAGGCGATGTCGTCGCCGATGGTGGTGACCTTCCAGCCTTCGAAGACCTTGGGCGGCACCAGCATCGAGAAATTGGTCTTGCCGCAGGCGCTGGGGAAGGCCGCAGCCACGTGGTACTTCTTGCCCTGGGGGTTGGTCACGCCCAGGATGAGCATGTGCTCGGCCAGCCAGCCCTGGTCGCGGCCCATGGTGGAGGCGATGCGCAGCGCAAAGCACTTCTTGCCCAGCAGGGCGTTGCCGCCGTAGCCCGAGCCATAGCTCCAGATTTCGCGCGTCTCGGGGTAGTGGACGATGTACTTGGTCTTGTTGCAGGGCCAGCTGGTCTGGTCCTTCTCGCCTTCGGCCAGGGGCGCGCCCACGGTGTGCACGCAGGGAACGAACTCGCCTTCGACGCCGATCACGTCATACACGGCACGGCCCATGCGGGTCATGATCTTCATGTTGACGGCCACATAGGCGCTGTCGGACAGTTCCACGCCCACGTGGGCGATGGGCGAGCCCAGCGGGCCCATGGAGAAGGGCACCACATACATGGTGCGGCCGGCCATGCAGCCGTCGAACAGCGGCTGCAGTGTGGCGCGCATCTCGTTCGGGGCCATCCAGTTGTTGGTCGGGCCCGCATCTTCCTTGTTGGCCGAGCAGATGTAGGTGCGGTCCTCGACGCGCGCCACGTCGGACGGGTCGGACCAGGCCAGGTAGCTGCCGGGGCGCTTGACGGGATCGAGCTTCTTGAAGGTGCCGGCATCGACGAGCTGCTGGCACAGCTGCTCGTACTCTTCCTGGGAGCCGTCGCACCAATGGATCTTGGCGGGCTTACACAGTGCGGCCATCTCGGCCACCCAGGCGATCAGTCGGCTGTTCTTGACGTAGGCAGGGGCCTGGATGTTCAGGCCTTGCATGACGGGTGCGTTCATCGCGGAGCTTCCTTCAATTGAAAAAACCAGTTTTTCAAAGGGGACGCGCCTGTTGCCGCACCAACTTTGAGAAACGGGCTCTTGTTCAGTCGGCGCGCGAAGGAAGCTCTTCTCGGGGCGGCGAGGCGGCGCTGGCGGAAGCTGGCGGCGCACCGGCTGGGGATTCGATTCTAGGGAGCGGTCACGAATTTGTCAGCAAACGAATGGCAAAAACTATGCATTCTGTGCATTGAAATATGCAAGATGCTTCGTCTGTTTGCCTATGCAATAGGCAAACAAAAAGCCCCGCAAAGCGGGGCTCGGTGCAGGGGGCGAAGGGGCCGTATCAGGCCATGTTGACGGCGATGAAGGCCAGCAGAAACATCATCACGGCACCTGCCAGGGGCAGGATGACGGGCATGTAGGGGACGATGGCCTCGGTGGCGTCTTCGGGGGGCGACTGCTCGCCGTGGTTCGCTGCGGGATCATGCGACATGCAAAAGCTCCTGGCTGCCAATGGGGATGCCCCATTCTAGGCAGGCCTGCCCGCCAGCGCCTTCGGGGAAAGCCATGACACAGGGGGCCAGGGGCCTGCTAGGGCTCTAGACGGCGTTGACCTGCATGCCTTCGGCCTGCAGGGCAGCGATGACCTCTTCGATGTGGGCCTTGTTGCGGGTCTGCAGCACCAGCTCGATCTCCACGCTCTGCGCGGCCAGCATGGTGAAGGCGCGCTGGTGGTGGACTTCCTCGATATTGGCGCCCGCCGCTGCCACCGTGGCCGTGATGCGCGCCAGCACGCCGGGCACGTCGCGTGCGCTGACCTTGATGCGCGCCAGCCGCCCGGAGCGCACCATGCCGCGCCCGATGATGGCCGCCAGCAGCAGCGGGTCGATGTTGCCGCCCGACAGGATCAGCCCCACCTTCTTGCCCGCGAAGTGCTGCGGATGGCGCAGCAGCGCGGCCAGGCCCGCGGCGCCCGCACCCTCGACCAGGGTCTTCTCGATCTCCAGCAGCATGAGCACGGCCTGCTCGATGTCGCCTTCATCGACCAGCAGCATGTCGTCCACCAGGCGCGATACGACTTCCTGCGTGATCGCGCCGGGCTGGGTGACGGCAATGCCCTCGGCGATGGTCGAGGTGCCCATGGGCAGCCCGGCCTGGCGCACGGCATTGAACATGGACGGAAAGCGCTGGGTCTGCACGCCGATGATCTCGATGCCCGGGTTCAGTCCCTTGGCGGCCGTGGCCACGCCCGCGATCAGGCCGCCGCCGCCGATGGCCACGATGAGCTGGTCCAGGTCGGGCTGCTCGGCCAGCATCTCCAGCGCCAGCGTGCCCTGGCCCGCCGCGATCTGCTCGTCGTCATAGGGGTGGACGAAGCACAGGCCCTGCTGCTCGGCCAGCGTGTAGGCATGCTGGCGCGCCTCGGCCAGGGAGTCGCCGTGCAGCACGATCTCGGCGCCGAAGCCGCGCGTGCGCTCCACCTTCACGCCCGGCGTGAAGCGCGGCATGACGATGACGGCACGCACGCCCAGGCGCTGCGCGTGGTAGGCCACGCCCTGGGCATGGTTGCCGGCGCTCATGGCGACCACGCCGCGTGCGCGCTCCTCGGACGAGAGCTGGGCCAGCTTGTTGAGGGCGCCGCGTTCCTTGAACGAGGCCGTGAACTGCAGGTTCTCGAACTTGAGATAGACCTGCGCTCCCGTGATCTGGGACAGCGTGCGCGATTCCACGCAGGGCGTTTCGAGCACGGCGCCGCGCAGGCGGTCGGCGGCGTTCTGGATGTCTTGGAGGCTGAGCATCACGCATTGTGGCGCACAGCGGCCCGGGCGCGCGGCAGGGCACGCCATGGATTCCCCGCAGAAAGCGCCGCACCGGCGCGATCCATAAAATGAGAATCATTCTTGTCTTTGGGGCGCACACCGCTCCGGCTGGCCATGGCTCTTTCCTCTGTCCAAACACCTGCACGCCCTCCGCGCTGGCTGGGGCGGGGCACGCTGCGTGCCTGCGACTTCAGCGGTCCCGACTACCGCATCCTCGACGCCGAGGTCACGGCCGAGGACGCGCTGCTGGCCGGGCACCTGCAGTCCTGGCAGGTCCAGCCCGGCCTGTGGCTGCATGGCGTGGAGGCGCGCGACCTGCGCACCATGAGCACGCGTTCGCCGGCCGTGCCGGGGCTGCACCTGGTCGTGTTGCTGGAGGGCTGCGTGGACGTAGCCTTCGGCAGCCAGGGCCTGCAGATGCAGGTGGCGCCCGCCAGCCCGGCCGGTGCCCATGTGCAGGCCTGCGGCGCCGTCATCCATTCGCGGCCCGGCGACATGTTCATGCGGCACTGGCGGCGCGGAAAGTTCGAGCGCAAGCTCAGCATCACCGTGCAGCCGCAATGGTTTGCCGCCCAGGCCCTGCCCATGGTCGCGCCACCGCTGCTGCGGCACTGGATGGCGCAGCAGTTGCTGGCCATACAGCCCTGGCAGCCATCGCCGCGCGCCGTGGCGGTGGCCGAGCAGATCATCCAGCTGGCGCGCGAAGGCTCTGCGCCCCTGCTGCTGGCCAGCCGCACGCTGGAGCTGGTGCACGAGGCAGTGCAGGCGCTCGACGCGCCCGAGCCCGATCCGGCGCAGACCGTGCCGGGCGTGCTGGGCGTGCGCGAACACCGGCGCATGGCGCGCCTCAAGGCCTTGCTGGACAGCGGCGGCGACGGCTGCCGCCCGCTGGCCGAGATCGCGCGCGAGGTCGGCCTGAGCGCCAGCGCCCTGCAGCGCCAGTTCCGCCTGGCCTACGGATCGAGCATCGACGGGTACCGGCGCGAGCAGCGGCTGGAACGCGCCTGGGCCGCGCTGGAGCAGACGGGCTGCAGCGTCTCCGAGGTCGCGCATGCGGCCGGCTATTCCAGCGCCGCCAATTTCTCCACGGCCTTCAAGCGCCGCTTCGGCATCTCTCCCAAGCTGGTGCGCGCCAGGCTCTGAGGGCCTGATGGGCTTATGGGCTTATGGGCGCGCTGCGCAAACGTCGGCGGGGCTGGCGCAAACCCCGCGGGCGCCGGGCGATGCTGCAATCACCGAACGAAAGGACATTCGTCAATGACACAGCTGCAGGCACGCACTTCGGTGCGCATGGACAGGGCCGAGGAGGCCATCGCCGCCATCGTCGGGCACATGCAGGAGCACGACATCACCGTGCGCCGCGAAGGCACGCGCTGGGTGGCCGACTACGAAAGCGGCCGGGGCCAGCTGTGGCTGGAGGGCAGGCAAGTCCATGCGGAGGTGGCGGCACCCGGCGTGGAGCTGCTGCAGGACATGAAGCTCATGCTGGCCCACCTGCTGCTGGAGGCCACGGGCGCCGCCGACGGCTCCCTGGCCTGGGAGGGTGACGGCGCCGCGCTGCAGCGCCCGCCGGCCTTCCGCGAGCTGCGGGTGCTGGCCGTGCGCGATCTCACGCCGCACATGCGCCGCGTGCGCTTTGCCTGTGACGACATGGCGCGCTATGCGCAGGACACCAACATCCACGTCAAGCTGCTGTTCCCCCAGCCCGGCGTGGCCGAGCCTCAATGGCCCACGCTGTCGGCCAGCGGCCTGCTGCGCCTGCCCGAGGGTGACGGGCGCCTGGATATGCGCACGTACACCATGCGTGCGATGGGAATGGCCCAAGACGGCGCCAACGGATGGATCGACGTGGACTTCGTGCTGCACGAGGATGCAGGCCCCGGGTCCGCCTGGGCCGCGCGCGCCCAGCCGGGCCAGCGCATCGGCATGACCGGCCCCGGCGGGCGCACGGCCACCCCGGCCGACTGGATGCTGCTGGCCGGCGACGACACCGGCCTGCCGGCCATGCTGCGCATTGCGGCCGCCCTGCCGGCGCACACGCGCGGCCATGTGTTTGCCGAAGTCCAGGGTCCGCAGGACGAGCAGCCCGTGCAGGCGCCCGAAGGCCTGCAATGGCACTGGCTGCACCGGGGCGCTGCCGAGGCCGGCACCACCACGCTGCTGATCGACGCGCTGCGCGCCGTGCGCTGGCCGGATGCGTTGGCCGGTCATTCCGCCAGCCGCTTCGTCTGGGCCGCTGGCGAATTCGACACCGCCCAGGCCGTGCGCCAGTGGGCGCGCGAGGAGCGCGGTCTGGAAAAGCACGAGCAGCTGGTCGTGGCCTATTGGCGTCGCGGCATGAGCGAGTCGGATTTCAAGGCCGCGAAGTAGGCCGCTAAGTAGGCCGCGAAGCAGGCCACGCAGGGGGCCGGCGCCTCAGGTGGCGTTGGGCTCCTGACGCAGCAGGAATTTCTGCAGCTTGCCTGTGGGCGTGCGCGGCAGGCTGGCCGCAAAGACGAATTCACGCGGGATCTTGTAGCGCGCCAGCCTGTCGGCCAGGAACTGCTGCAGTGCCTCGGCCTCCGGCGCGGCCTCGCCGCGCGTCACCACGTGGGCGACGACGGTCTCGCCCCATTCGGCGTGGGGCCTGCCCACGACGGCGACATCGGCGACCTGGGGATGGGCCGACAGCGCGTCCTCCACCTCCTTGGAATACACGTTCTCGCCACCCGTGATGACCATGTCCTTGGTCCGGTCCACGATGAAGAGATAGCCCGCGTCGTCCAGGCGCGCAAGATCGCCCGTGCGGTACCAGCCGCCCGGTGCGAAGGCGGCAGCCGTGGCCTGGGCGTCGTGCAGATAGCCGTCCATCACGCTGCCGGTGCGCAGCCAGATCTCGCCGGTGTCGCCGGGGCCGGCATCCTCGCCGTCGTCGCGCACCACGCGCATGTCCACGCCGGGCAGGGCCACGCGGCCGATGGAGCCGGCCCGCTCCACCTGCTCCTCGGGGTAGAGCGTGGTGCCCGTGGGGCCGGTCTCGGTCATGCCGTAGACCTGGTAGAAGCGGTCGCTGCGGTAGGCCGTGGCCAGCTTGCGCGCCATGTCGGCGCCTATGGGGCCGCCGCCGTAGACCCAGGCGCGCACGCTGCTCAGGTCGTAGCGGGCAAAGTCGGGCAGCATCTGCAGCGGCGCAAAGTAGGAGACCGGCGCGCCGAAGTACAGCGTCACGCCCTCGTCCTGCACGGCCTGCAGGAAATGCTGCGGGTGGTATTCGCGCAGCAGCACCACGGTGCCGCCCATGTACAGCGTGCCGCCAAACCAGTTGTTGAGCGGCGAGGAGTGCCAGATGGGCATGGCCATCAGCGTGCGTTCCTCGCGCGTGATGGACAGGCCCAGTGCGGCCGTGATCGCCGCCAGCGTGACGGCGCGGTGGCTCAGCAGGCAGCCCTTGGGCCGGCCCGTGGTGCCCGAGGTGTAGAGCACCTGGGCGATGTCGCCATCGGAGGGCCGCGTTCCTTCCATGGGCCTGGCGGCTGCCACCAGCGTGTCCCAGTCCTGGACACCCGGGACGGCCTCTTGCGCCTCGGTCACAAGGCGGGCGCAGGGGTGTGGCGCGGCGGCGACCACGGGCGCGAGTGCGGCGTCAAACACCAGGGCCTTGCACTGCGCGTGGTCGAGGATGTACTGCAGCTCGGGCGCCTGCAGCTTGTGGTTGACGGGCACCAGCGCGGCGCCCAGGCGCCAGGCGCCGAACAGGGCTTCGACAAAGCCCGGCGTGTTCAGGCACATCAGGGCCACGGTATCGCCCCGGCCCACGCCCTGGGCCTGGAGCACGGCCGCCGCGCGTTGCGAGCGCCGCTGCATGTCGGCATAGCTGATGGAGGCGCCGCGGTCGCGCAGAAAGGCCTTGGCGGGCGTCTTGCGCACGGCGCTGTCGAAGGCGTCGAGCAGGTTCATGTCTTGTCTCCTTGTGCTTTGTTGTGTGGTGGGCCGGCGGCCGCTTCAGGCGGGCAGCGCGCGCTGCAGGATGGCGGCGATGTCCAGGCCTGCCGGGTCGAAGGCGCCCGCCACCATGGCGCCCTGCTGCGCCCCCAGGCGCGTGGCGATGAAGCCGTCGGCCATGGCGGGCGGCGCATGGCGGCGCAGCAGGCAGGCCTGGGCCAGCAGCACCAGGTCCTGCACCAGGCGGCGTGCCTGGGCCTCGAGCTGGTCAGGCGGGCCGGACAGGCGCCGGGCCAGCGATTGCGCCTGCTGCAGCAGCGCGGGCTCGCCCGCTGCCGTGTCGATCAGGTCCTGCAGCAGCAGCTGCGCGCCGTCGGGCTCGCGCGAGATGGCACGCAGCACGTCCAGGCACATGACGTTGCCCGAGCCTTCCCAGATCGAGTTCACGGGCGCCTCGCGGAACAGGCGCGCCATCACGCCCGTGTCCACATAGCCGTTGCCGCCCAGCACCTCCATGGCCTCGCCCGTCAGCTCCACGCCGCGCTTGCAGACCCAGAACTTGGCCGCTGGCGTCATGATGCGTTTCCAGGCCTGCTCCAGCGGATCGCCCTCGTCGCCTCCACGCTCATAGGCCTGGGCCAGGCGCATGGCGATCTGCAGCGCGGCCTCGCTTTCCAGCGCCAGATCGGCCAGCACGGTGCGCATCAGCGGCTGCTCGGCCAGCTGCTTGCCGAAGACGCTGCGCCGGCGCGCATAGGCCAGGGCCTGCACCGTGGCCGAGCGCAGGATGGCGGCGCTGCCCAGCACGCAGTTCAGGCGGGTGTAGGTGGCCATCTCGATGATGGTGGGAATGCCCCGGCCTTCCTCGCCCATCAGGATGCCCCAGGCGTCCTCGAACTCCACCTCGCTGCTGGAGTTGCTGCGGTTGCCCACCTTGTCCTTCAGGCGCTGCACGCGCACGGCATTCCTGCTGCCGTCCGGGCGCCAGCGCGGTACGTAGAAGCAGGCCTGCCCACCGCCTTCCCCCATGCGCGCCACCACCAGGTGGGCATCGCACATGGGTGCCGAGAAGAACCACTTGTGGCCGCGCAGCAGGTACTCGCCGCCACGCCCGCCGGCGTGCACCGGCATGGCCACCGTCGTGTTGGCGCGCACGTCGGAGCCGCCCTGCTTCTCGGTCATGCCCATGCCCAGCCACATCGATGCCTTGTCGGCCACGGGCAGGTCGCGCGGATCGTATTCGTGGCTGAACAGCTTGCCCTGCAGCTGCTGCCACAGCGCCGGTTCCTTTTGCAGCAGCGGGATGGCGGCCGTGGTCATGGTGGCCGGGCACAGCGTGCCCTGTTCGACCTGGCCGTGCAGGTAAAAACCTGCGGCCCAGGCGCTCCAGCGGCCCGCGCTGCTGTCCTCGAAGGGCAGGGAGATCAGCCCCTGCTGCCGGTATAGTCCCAGCAGCGTGTGCCAGCTCGGGTGGAACTCCACGGCGTCGATGATGCGGCCGCGCGCGTCGAAGCGGTGCAGCTCGGGCGTGTGGCGGTTGGCCTGCTCGGCCAGTTCCCAGGTGGCGCGCTCGCCCAGCTGCTGCGCATAGCGCGACAGCGAAGGAATGTGGCGCGCGGCGCCGTTGCGCTGAAGGGCCTCGGCCAGGGCAGGATCGGCCTCCAGCAGGTTGAAGTCGGTGAGTTCGTCGACCTGGTTCAGGACGTCGTGCGTGTTCCAGGTGTGCCCTGTCTGCAATGTCTGGCCGGTGCTCATGCGCGTCTCCGTGATCGTTGGTCTCAACGCAAAAGTCTAGGAAAAATGCCCAGCAAAGGTGTTCGGGTTTCACGGCAGCAGCCGCAGCCGCCCAAAGTGCGGCGCCGCCCCCTGCAATCGCGCGCGCAGGCCACGTCGCAGGCGCTGCAGGACGCCTTTGTTCGGCTTGTGATCGAGCAGGGCTACGAGCGCACCACGGTGCGCGAGGTGGCCGCCGTGGCCGGCGTGGGCCTGGGCACCTTCTATGAATACTTCGGCAACATGGACACGCTGGCGGCCATGTGCATCCACCGCCAGGTGCAGGCCCTGCACGCCCAGGGGCTGCAGACGCTGCAGGACAGTGCCGGCATGCCGCTGGCCACGCGCGTGGACCGCCTGCTGGACACCCTGGTCGACGGCATTGCGCGCGAGGCGCCGATGTGGGCCGCGCTGTTCATGCTGGAGCGCAAGGTGTCCGCGCCCGAGCCCTTCCGCCGCCACTACCAGGCCTATGTACAGCTGTGGGGCACGGCATTGCAGGACTGCGATCCGCCGCTGCCCGCGCCGGCCCAGCCCCTGGCACGGCTGCTGCACACGCTGACCTATGGCTGGGTGTCGCAGTCGCTGCTGGCGCTGGGGCCGCAGCAGACGCTGCAGCAGCTGCGCGCGCCGCTGGGCTGGGCCATCCATGCGCTGCTGCGCGAGGCGCAGGCTGCGTAGTCCCTCGGGGCCCAGGGGCCCGAGACTCAGACGCGCGGAAAGCGCAGCGTGAAGCGGGCGCCGCCCTGCTCGGAGTCGTCGGCCTCCACGCTGCCGCCCTGGGAGACGGTCAGTGCCTTGACGATGGACAGGCCCAGGCCCGAGCCCTCGCGGCGGCGCTTGCCGGGCACCTGGGCAAAGCGCTGGAAGGGGTGGGAGCGCAGCTCGCTGGGCAGGCCGGGACCGGCATCGCTGATGCGCAGCACGGCCCAGGCACGGCCTTCGATATCGGATTCCACCGTCAGCGCCACGCCCAGCCATGCGCCGCTGGCCGCATGGCGGATGGCATTGCTGACGAGGTTGGAGAGGATCTGGCGCATGCGGTCGGCGTCGGCACGGATGTCGGCCATGCCGATGTCACTGAGCGCGGGCAGGTGCATCTCCAGCTGCATGCCATGCTGCAGGAGCTGGGGGTGCAGGTGGTCCAGCGTCTCGGCCACGAGTTCGGCCAGGTCCAGGCGCTGCTTTTGCAGCGACAGCTGGCCGGCATCGGCCATGGACAGCGTGTGCAGGTCGCCGACCAGCCGGCCCAGGTGCTCGACCTGGAACAGCAGCGTGTTCAGCTCGGTGTCGTCTGCGGCGATGACGCCGTCGCAGATGGCATGCAGGCGCGCCTGCAGCACGGTCAGCGGCGTGCGCAGCTCGTGCGAGATCGAGGCCGCCGTGGCGCGGCGCTCGGCCTCCAGCGTCTCCAGCGAATCGATCATGCGGTTGAAGGCCACCACCATCTCGGCCATCTCGCCATGGGCCTTGCCGGGCAGGGCGCGCGCGCTGAAGTCGCCCAGCTCCACGCGCTTGGCCACCTCGACCATGGACGCCAGGGGCCGCGTCACCAGGCGCGAGACCCAGAAGCCCACGGCCAGACCGAAGGGCAGGCACACCAGCAGGCCGATGACCAGGGACCATTTCTCGCCGAACAGCAGATCGCCCGTCCAGTACTGGCCGTAGATCTGCATGGCGCGCGGGCTGTCTTCCAGCGACTGCGCGTTGAGTTCGTCCAGCTCGATCTGCACGGCCGGCGGCAGGCTACTGTAGAAGTCGCGGTACTGGATCTCGGAGAACACCAGCACGCCGATGGCCAGCAGGGCAATGGTGCTGAGCACGGTGGCCGTGATCCACAGGCCGAAGCGCACCCAGATGCGGTTGGGCCTCAGTCCCAGGGCCATAGCCGGTAGCCAATGCCGCGCACGGTCTCGATCAGGCCTTCCTGGCCGGCCAGCTGCAGCTTGCGGCGCAGCTTGGACAGATGGGAGTCGATGACGCGCTCCAGCGCATCGCTCTCGGGCAGGCAGTGCTCGATCAGGTGGGAGCGCGAGAAGCAGCGCCGGGGCTGGGCCGCCAGGCAGGCCAGCAGGCGGAATTCGGTCAGTGTCAGGGGCAGCGGCAGGGCGCGGCCCTCGTTGTCGTAGACCACGGCGCTGTGCGCCTCGGAGTCGATCTCGATGGGGCCCACGCGGATGGGCGCGGGCGCCGGGTTCTTGCGTGCCTGGGTGCGGCGCAGCACGGCGCGCACGCGGGCCACGACCTCGGGCGGGTTGAAGGGCTTGACCACGTAGTCGTCGGCGCCCAGGCGCAGGGCCAGCAGCTTGTCCACATCGTCGGCCAGGGCCGTGACCATGATCACGGGCGTCTGGCTGTCATCGCGGATGGCGCGCAACACGTCGATGCCGTCCATGCCGGGAAGGTGGATGTCCAGCAGCACCAGGTCGGGCCGCAGCAGGCGGAACAGCTGCAGCGCCTCCTGGCCGTCCGAGGCCATGCGCGAACGCAGCCCGTCCCGCTCGAGATAGGCCGTCAGGATGCTGGCGATGGCGGGCTCGTCTTCGACGACGAGCACGAGGGGGGTGGTTGCCGTTGGCTGTGCTGTGGAGTTCATGGGAAAGCTGGCAGGGCCAGGCGCACATTATGGTGCGATGCCCTGCGTGCCGCCGCCCCTCCATATTGGCTCCACGAAGTCTGCAATCGCGCGCAAGGCTGGCGCTGTTCATTTCCTGCGGACCCATCAGCGGCTATTGGTAGCTCATCGTGAAGGTCGCCCTGCCATAGGCCATGCCAGGTGTCACGCTGCCGGCTGTCTGCACCAGGCGCGCGCTCAGCGGAATCTTCAGGCTGTTCTGCCCCTGTGCGACCTGGCCCGCATTCCATTGGTTGGCATTGCCCAGGCTGCCGGAGTCGGGGCCGAAGTTCACGGGCACGTTGTTTCTCAGTACCTGTATGCCGACACCCCGGGCCTTGGAATTTTGGGCCAGCGTCAGCGTGCTCGATCGGTTGGTGGCCTGGGTGGCATCCGTCAGCGTGATGAAGGCGGTCAGGCGTGTATTGGCTTCGCCTCCCGCGCAGGTCAACTCGATGCTGAAGTCCTTGGCTGCCGTGACGGACCCGATTCCCTTGAAATCGGCGAACGGGGCGGGGGCCATGGTCACGTCGATCTTGCCCGTGGACACCCGGCAGGTCGGCGGCCTGGGGCGGCTGCTGACGTTGACGGTGATGCCACTTGAAAAGAATATCGTGGCCAGCAAGTCACGGGCATTGCTGGTCCCTGAGTAGATTCGTGCGAAGCTGCCATTCAGGGAACCGCCAGATGTGAGTTCTCCGGTTTTCACGAGCTCGAGGGTCATGTTGGTGCTTGGCAGTGAATGGAATATGCCCTGTTTCAGCATGGACCCTGAATAAGGCGCGGCTCTTTCCCACGTGATTCTCATGCCCAGGTTGGGAATGGCGGTGGAATATATTCCACCGCTTTCCGTTCCAATGCCTTCTATGTAATAAAAATCATTGTCGCAAGAAATGTGGTAGCTGCCGGCTCCGGTATTTTGTAAATTCATTGTCCTGGAATAGACAACGCTGCCAATCGGATAATTTTCATTGACGATGGTGGGGGTGTTGGCTGAACCCGGAAACTGGGCATTCCAGCCCTGGGAGGAACAACGGGCCCAGGATGAAATAGGGGCCATACAAAAAATCAAGAGGAGAGGCGTGGCCAATGCATGGCGCAAGATGGCTGTGAAAGACATGCTGTGAACTCCAGCCTGGAAGATATGGATCAATGCCTTGGGACAGGTGGCATAGGGCGCGATATCCGGCCAATGTACTGACCTGCATGCGGCCTTGGAATTGGAGCGTTCTGAAAATAAACTCGGAATCATCCGAGTCCGCGGTGATCGGGCGGTCCGCAACTGGCTCTTGCCCGGGTTGGGGCAGAGAGGCTCCCGCAAGGCGCTGCGCTCTCCATGTTTCCTCCATAAAGCCTGCAACCTCGCGCAAGCTTGGCCGCGTCCAATGGCTATCCGGGGGACATGGTTCCCTGGCCTCGTTTTCCCGGCCCTCCCCTCGATCATCCCCTCCCGCCTGTCCATCCCGTGAACCACGCCGCCGCGACGCATCGCCTCTCCAGCCTGTGCCTGGGCGCCGCCCTGGCGCTGGCCGGTTGCTCCTCGCCGCCTCCGGCGCAGCTTGACGGCTCGGTGCCCACGCAGTGGACGCAGCCCCTGCCAGCCGCCGCGCCGGGTGCACCTGGCTCGGCCGCAGCGCCCGACCTGCAGGGCTGGTGGAAGGCCTGGGGCGACGAATCCCTCAACACCCTGGTCGAGGAGGCGCTGGCCGCCAACCTCGACCTGTCCCAGGCACAGTCGCGCCTGCGCCAGCAACGGCTGCTGGCCGGCACGGCCGGCTCGGCCTTCCGGCCCGTGTTCACGGCCGGTGCGCGCACGCTGCAGGACATTGCGGCCATCGACTCGTATTTCCACGCCAGCATCGACGTGAGCTGGGACCTGGGCCTGTTCGGCGCCCGCGAGGCCGGCGAGCGCAATGCCGCCGCCTCCGTGCTTGACGCACGGGGCCGCCTGCAGGCGGCCCGCGTGGCCCTGGTGGCCGATGTGGTCCACCGCTATCTGGACATCCGCATGGCCCAGCGCCAGCGCGCCCTGATCGACGAACAGGCACTGCTGGATGCGCGTGCCCTGCAACTGGCCCAGGTGCGCCAGCAGCAGCGCCTGGGCACGGCCGAGGCCGTGCACCAGCTGCAACTGCAGGCCGGCCAGAGCGCGGCATTGCGTGCCAGCCTGCGCGAAACCCAGGCCCGCAGCGCCCACATGCTGGCCGCCTTGCTGGGCCGCACGCGGCCCGATGCGCAGTGGCTGCAGGCCGATGCCAAGGCCCCGCTGCCCGGCCCCCAGGCGCTGGGCGTGGCCGTTCTGCCGGCCGACCTGCTGCGCACGCGCCCCGACATCCAGGTGGCGCAGGCCGCCGTGGAACGCGCGGCGGCCGAGCAGGGCATTGCGCATGCGGCGCTGTATCCGCGCTTCGTGATCGGCGGCTCGCTGCTGTACTCGTTCAACATCACCCAGAACCTGCGTACCACGCAGGACAACGCACCCACCTTCGGGCCGCAGATCGACATTCCCCTGTTCGACTGGGGCCGCCGCCGCTCGCAGGCCGACGCCAGCGAGCTGGCGCTGCAGGCCGCCATCCAGGCCTACCGCCAGAGCGTGCTCGACGGCGTGGCCGAGGTCGAGTCCGCACTGGCCGCGCTGGACGCCCAGCGCGAGCGCATTGCCTCGCTGCAGTCCACCCAGCAGGTGCTGGCCGAGCGCGAGCGCGTGCAGGACCAGCGCCTGAAGCTGGGCCTGGACAGCGAATTCGGCGGCCTGGCGCCCCGTCGCGCCGCGCTGCAGGCGCGCAGCGAGCAGACCACGGCCCTGGCCGCCCATGCGCTGGCCTACGTGGCGCTGTACAAGGCCCTGGGCGGCGCGCCGCTGCCGGCCGAGGACCAGGACGCTGCCGACAGCGGCATGGCTCCACTGGCTCCGCTCGCACAAGGAGCGCCCTCATGATCGCCCTGGCACGCAAGACGCTGGTGCACGAGTGGCGCCGCTTCATTCCCTCCGTCTTCGCCGTGGGCTTCTCCGGCGTGCTGCTGGCCATGCAGGCCGCGCTGGTGCTGGGCATCTTCGGATCGGCCGCGCTGTATGTGACGGCTTCCTCGGCCGACCTGTGGATCGGCTACCCGGGCACGCAGAGCGTGAACTTCGGCCGCACCATCGGCCGCGACGTGGACATGCGCCTGCGCATGGACCCCGATGTCGCGGCGGTCGAGCCCTATGTCTGGGTGGACGGCGACTGGCGCTCGGACTCGGCCGCCGGCGGCGCGGCGAGCGAGCACGGTGGCGGCGTGTCGGTCTACCTGTCGGGCATTGCCACCGATGACGCCTCCATGCTGTTTTCCCACGTGCTCCAGCCCTGGCAGCGCCAGCGCCTGCGCGAGACCGGCGCCGTGATCGTGGACCGGGCCGACCTGCAGACCCTGGGCACCAGCGAAGGCGGCGTGGCCTGGGTCAACAACCACCGCGTGCAGGTGGTGGCGGCCGTGGACGGCCTGCGTGGCCTGGGCGGCGTGAACGTATTGGCCTCGCTGGCCACGGCCCGCGAGATTGCGGGCGACCCCGGCCAGGGCAGCACCTATTTCGTGGCGCGCGTGCGCCCGGGCGCCTCGGCCAAGGCCGTGAAGCAGCGCCTGAACCAGCCCACACCCAGCTTCGGCCCCTACGAGGCCTGGACGGCCAGGGAATTCGCGCGGCGCTCGCAGCGCTACTGGATGTTCGACACGGGCGCCGGCGCGGGCGTGCTGTTCATGGCCGTCATCGTCTGCCTGGTGGGCTCGGTGGTCACCAGCCAGTCGCTCAAGGCCGTGGTGGCCGCTTCCTCGCGCGAGTACGCCGTGCTCAACGCGCTGGGCGTGAGCCGCGCGGCACTGGGCCGCGTGGTGGTCGAGCAGGCCTGCTGGATCGGCGGCCTGGGCTTTGTGATGGCCGCGCTGGCCAGTGCCGTATTGCTGGCCCTGGCCATGGCCTACCGCGTGCCCGTGGCGCTGAACGCATCGGCCGTGCTGGCCTGCGCCGTTCTGGTGGCCGTGCTGTCCCTGCTGTCGGGCCTGGGCGCCATGCGCAGCCTGCTGCGTGCCGACCCGGCCACGCTGCTGCGCTGAAGACGGCCAGACCCCATGAACGTGATGAATGCCCACTCCCCCGCGCCCACGGCGGCGCCCCGCACGGCACCCAGCCTGGAGGCCGTGCGCCTGTGCAAGTCCTTTCTGTCGGGCATGGTCAGCGTGCAGGTGCTGCAAGGCCTGTCCGTGTCGCTGTACCCGAGCGAGCTGAGCCTGATCTCCGGGCCCTCGGGCTGCGGCAAGAGCACGCTGCTGTCGCTGATGTCGGGCCTGCAGGCGCCCGACAGCGGCCACGCCATGGCGCTGGGCGAGGACCTGGGCAAGCTGGGCACGCGGGCGCTGGAGAAATTCCGCCTGCGCCACACGGGCTTCGTCTTCCAGGGCTTCAACCTGTTCCCGGCGCTGACGGCCATCGAGCAGGTGCAGCTGCCCCTGGGCTACATGGGCCTGCGCAGCGACGAGGCCCTGCGCCGCGCCCAGCAGGCGCTGGACGAGGTCGGCCTGTCCCACCGCGCCCACATGCGCCCGGCCGAACTGTCGGGCGGCGAAAAGCAGCGCGTGGCCATCGCGCGCGCCATGGCCAAGGCGCCGCAGCTGCTGTTTGCCGACGAACCCACGAGTGCGCTGGATGCCGAAAGCGGCCAGCGCGTCATCGACATCCTGCACCGCGCGGCGCGCAACCATGGCACGACCGTGCTGTGCGTGAGCCATGACCCGCGCCTGGTGCGCCATGCCGACCGCGTGCTCGGCATGGAGGACGGCGCCATCCGCAGCGACTGGCGCCAGACCTCCCCGTTGAAGGAAAAAGAATGAAGTACCCCCTGAGCGGCCTTGCCGCGTCCACTGCCGGTCTGGCTGCGGCGCTGGCCGCCGCCGCGCTGCTGGCGGGCTGCGGTCCTTCGCACGATGCGCCTGCCAATGCCGGCCAGGCCAGCGCCAAGGCGCAGCAAAACGGCCCGGCGGCCGTGGCCGTGGCGCGCGGCAAGATCGAGGTGGAAGGCGGCCTGCTGGACCTGTCGCCCGCCGTGGCCGGCGTGGTGCAGCAGCTGTCCGTCAAGGAAGGCCAGTCCGTGCAGCGCGGCCAGTTGCTGCTGAGGCTGGCCGACGATACGGGCCAGGCCGACCTGGCCGTGGCCGAGTCCGAGGCCCAGCTGGCCAAGGCCCGCCAGAAGGCACGCGCCGCGCGCCTGCCCCAGCTCAAGCAGACCCTGTCGCGCTGGCAGGCCGCAGCGCGCGAGGGCGCCGCCGATGCGCAGAACGTGGACGAGGCCGCGCAGGCGCTGCGCGATGCCCAGGCCGAGATCGACGTGGCCGCGGCCGAGGCCCAGGTGGCACAGCGCAAGCTCGAACAATTGCGCGCCCAGCACAAGCGCCAGGAACTGCGCGCGCCCGAGGCCGGCACCGTGGTGCGCCTGGCCACTCATGCGGGCAGCCAGGCCGTGCCCGGCACGCCGGCCGTGGTGCTGCTGCCGCAGCGCCCGCTGCAGGTGCGCGCCGAAGTCAACGAAAGCTTCGCCGCCGCCGTGCGCGAAGGCATGCGGGCCACGGTGACGCTGGACGCCGATGGCGCCGCACAGCAGCAGCTGCCTTCGGCACGCGTGCTGCGCATCAGCCCCGTCTATGGCACGGCGCGGCTGCAGGACGACCAGCAGCGCGGGCCGGTGCGTGTCATCGAGTGCGTGCTGGTCTTCGAGCAAGCTCCCGCCGCCGCCGTGCGCGTGGGTCAAAACGTAAGGGTGCAGTTTCATGAATAAGCGCATTCCCCTGTATCTGGACACCGCCGCCCCCGGCTGGATGGTGCAAAGCGACTTCGACGGCACGATCAGCCTGCTGGACGTGACCGACACCCTGCTCAACCGCTTCGGCAAGCCCGGCTGGCAGGAACTGGAAGACGCCTGGGAGCGCGGCGAGATCGGCTCGCGCGAATGCATGAAGGGCCAGGTCGCGCTGCTGGACATGGACGAGGCCGAGCTGCGCGCCCACCTGGACACCATCGAGATCGACCCCGGCTTTGCCGGCTTCGTTGCTGCCGCCCAGGCCCACGGCATGGTGGTGCAGGTGGTCAGCGACGGCATCGACTACGCCATACGCCATGTGCTGGAGCGCCATGGCCTGGGCCATCTGCAGGTCATCGCCAACCGCCTGGTGCAGACCGGCGAGCGCAGCTGGCGCCTGGACTCTCCCTGGGCCAGCGCGCAGTGCGCGCGCGCCAGCGGCAATTGCAAGTGCGAGCGCCTGGCCGAGCAGCAGGCCCTGCACGGCCGCGTGCTCTACGTGGGCGACAGCACCTCGGACTTCTGCGTCTCGGGCCGGGCCGACTTCGTGCTGGCCAAGTACAAGCTCATCGCCCACTGCGAAAGCCGGGGCATCGCCCATGCGCCCTTCGAGCATTTCGAGCAGGCCACGGCCCTGCTCGACAAGGTCGTCCTGGGCCTGGAGGCGCTGGCATGACATACCACCCCCTGAGTCGCTTCGCGCCTTCCCGTTGCACGGCGCCCCCCAAGGGGGACGATACCTTCGGTGCGGGGCGGCGCGGCCGGCCAAGGCCCTTCCTCGGTGTCTCTGGCTTCAGGGCACGCCAGTTTCACGGTCAGAGGGCGACGCGCAGCGTCATGGAAAATTGACATGAATTTGAGTGATGGGCTCTCCTTGGTTCAGCACAGCGAGCAGGCTGCTGCCACGGGGCTGGACAGCATCTGCGTGACCGAGCATGAATTCGTCATGCCCGGCACGGGCGCTGCCGCGCGCACCGGCGTGCTGCTGGTGCACGGGCTCACGGGCACGCCGGCCGAGATGCGCCTGCTGGCCAAGGGGCTGAACAAGCAGGGCTTCACCGTCTATGCGGTCCAGCTGGCCGGCCATTGCGGCAGCATGGAAGATCTCGTGGACACGCGCTGGACCGACTGGCTGGCCAGCGTGGAGGCCGGGCTGCAGCGACTGTCGCAGCACATGGACCATGTGGTGGTCGGCGGCCTGTCCATGGGCGCCGTGCTCTCCCTGGCCGTGGCCCAGCGCCACCCCGACAAGGTGGACGGCGTCTGCGCCCTGTCCACCACCTTCCGCTACGACGGCTGGAGCATTCCCTTCTACACGCGCCTGGCCTTCCTGCTGCCGCTGTTCCGCGCGCTGGGCATTGGCCGCCACAGCGTGTTCATGGAGCAGCCGCCCTACGGCATCAAGGACGAGGCCCTGCGCGCGCGCGTGGTCGAGCAAATGCATTCGGGCGACAGCGCGGCGGCCGGCCTGCCGGGCAATCCCTGGTGGTCCATCATCGAGCTGCGCCGCCTCTCGGCCCATGTGCTGGCGCGCCTGCCCCAGCTGCGCTCGCCCTGCCTGGTCATCCATGCGCGCAACGACGACATCTCGTCGGTGGCCAACGCCCATGACATCGTGCATGGCGCCAGCCAGGCCCATGTCGAGCTGGTGCTGCTGGACAACAGCTACCACATGGTCACCATCGACCGCGACCGCCGCACCGTGATCGCGCGCACCACCGAATTCGTGGCGCGCATCGCCAGCGGTGCCGCCCCCCGCGAGGTGCGGGCTGCGGAGGCCGCGCGGCATGGGCAGTGATCTCTCGCCGCTGGTCATCACGCTGTGGGTGCTGAACGTGCTGGTGGACAGCGGGGGCCAGCTGGCCTTCAAGGCCGCCGCCAGCCAGCCCGGTGACCTCGACGGCCTGGCGCGCTGGCGCTTCATGGCCTCCAGGCCCTGGCTGTGGCTGGGCGTGGGCTGCTACGTGGCCGAGTTCGTGCTGTGGCTGGCCTTTCTCTCGCTGGTGCCGCTGTCCGAAGGCGTGCTGCTGGGCTCCATCAACATCGTGGCCATCATGATCGCGGGCCGGCTGCTGTTTGCCGAGAAGCTGGCACCCATGCGGGTCGCCGGAATTGTCCTCGTGTCCATAGGCGTCGCCATCGTGGGCCTGCATTGAAATGAAGCGTTTCTATTTCATCGGCTTTCTGGTGCTCATGGCCTTCGACACGCTGGCCCAGCTGAGCTTCAAGCAGGCCGGCAATGCGGCGCTGCCGCTGGAGTTCTCCACGGCCTGGCTGGCGCGCGTGTTCGGCCAGCCCTGGATCTATGGCGCCTTCGTGGGCTACATCGGCGCCTTTTTCTCGTGGATGACCTTGCTCAAGCGCGCGCCCATCGGCCCGGCCTTTGCGGCATCGCACCTGGAGATTCTTTCCGTGCTGGCGCTGTCGTACTGGCTGTTCGACGAGCGCATAGGCATGCCCCAGATCATCGGCTGCCTGTTCATCGTGGCCGGCATCGCCTGCCTGGCCGTCAGCGAGACGCAGGAGGCCGAGGGGCCCGGCGCAGACGACGACACGCCGGGCCATGCGGGCGGCAACCCGGGCGCGGGTTCGGCCAGCGCGGGCGCCGCGCATCTGGCGGCCTCGGCCGAGCAAGGCACACGCCGTGACTGAACGCGTGCTGCCGCCCACGGCGGGCCTGCCGCTGCGCGCGGCCGACCTGCTGCCCTGGGGCGATGCGGACCTGGCGACGGCGCTGGCGCAGTGGCTGGGCGTGCCCGCCGTGCAGCTTGAATGCTCGGGCACCTCGGCGCTGATGGTGGCGCTGCAGACCCTGCGCCGCCTGGCGCCGGGCCGCAGCGAAGTCATCGCACCCGCCTATACCTGCCCGCTGGTGGCCCTGGCCGTGGCGCACTGCGGCCTGCAACTGCGCCTGTGCGATCTGCATCCCGACACGCTGGACATGGACCCCGCGCGCCTGCGCGCCCTGTGCAGCGAACGCACCCTGGCCGTGCTGCCCACGCATCTGTGCGGCCGCGTGGCCGACGTGGCCACTGCCGTGGACTGCGCGCGTGCCGTGGGCGCCTGGGTGGTGGAGGACGCGGCCCAGGCCCTGGGCGCGCGCCTGCGCGGCGAGCCCGTGGGCTGGCAGGGCGATGTGGGCTTCTACAGCCTGGCCGTGGGCAAGGGCCTGACCACCTTCGAGGGCGGCGTGCTGCTGGCACGCGACCCCGCGCTGCGCGAGGCACTGCGCGAGACGCATGCGGCCAGCGTGCGCCAGGACCGGGGCTGGGAGTTGCGCCGCAGCCTGGAGCTGCTGGGCTATGCGGCGCTGTACCGCCCCGCCGGGCTGGACCTGGCCTATGGCCGTCCCCTGCGCGAGGCGCTGTCGCGCAGCGACTGGGTGCAGGCCGCCGGCGATGATTTCGACGACGCCATTGCCCGCCATGAACTGGGCGCCTGGCGCCGCCGCGTGGGCCGGCGCGCGCTGGCGCGGCTGGCGGATTTCCAGCAGCAACTGCAGCGCCAGGCCCGTGAGCGCGGCGCCTGGCTGTCGGCCATCGATGGGGTCGAGGTGGTGGGTGACACCGTGCCGGGTGCGCAAGGCGTCTGGCCCGTGCTGCTGCTGCGCCTGCGCGATGCAGCCACGCGCGATGCGCTGCTGCGCGCGCAATGGGGGCGGGGCTGGGGTTTGTCGCTGCCCTTCGTCCATGTGCTGCCCGACTATGGCCGCTACGACCATGTGCTGGGCCTGGCGCGCCAGGACGTGGTGGACCAGGGGCGCGACTGGGCACGGCGCCTGGTGGCCGTGGGCAACAGCCTGTGGTTCGACGACGCGCGCTTCGAGGCCTTGCTCAGCCTGCTGGAGAGGCCGCACGCCGCGCCTGGCTGACGGCTGCGGCCTGCGTGGCGCCGGCCGGTGGCTCGCGCCCGCGCAGGGCCTGGCTGCGTTCGGCGACATAGTCGCGCGTGAGCGGAACCGCTTCCTGGCGGCGTGCCAGCTGCACCTGGAAAATGGCGATGTCCTGGTAGCGGAAGGCGGCTTCCGACATGGAAAGATAGAACTCCCACATGCGGCAAAAGCGCTCGTCGTAGAGCGCGGCGGCCTCGTCGCGGCGCGCCATGAAGCGCTCGCGCCACAGCCGCAGCGTGCGCGCATAGTGCAGGCGCAGCACTTCGATATCGGTGACCACCAGGCCGCTGCGTTCGATGGCCGGCGTGAACTCCGACAGGGACGGGATGTGGCCGCCCGGGAAGATGTAGCGTTCTATCCAGGGATTGTTGAAGTCGGGCACATCGCTGTTGCCGATGAAGTGCAGCAGCATCACGCCATCGTCGGACAGCAGCTCCCGGCACTGGCGGAAGAAGGCGTCGTGAAAACGCGTGCCCACATGCTCGAACATGCCCACCGAGACGATGCGGTCGAAGGTGCCGCGCGTGTCGCGGTAGTCTTCCAGGCGGTAGCTGAGGCGGTCCGCGCACGGGGACTGGCCGGCACGCTGGCGGGCGCCCGCCAGCTGCTCGCCGGACAGCGTCACGCCCGTCACATGGCCCGCGCCAGCCACCTCGGCCAGGTAGCGCGACAGTCCGCCCCAGCCGCAGCCTATGTCCAGCACGCGGTGGCCGGGCTCCACGAGCAGCTTGGCGGCGATGTGGCGCATCTTGGCCCGCTGGGCCTGCTCCAGGCTTTCGTCGCCATGCTCGAAGTAGGCGCAGGAGTACTGGCGCTCGCCATCCAGAAAGAGCCGATACAGCCGGTCGTCGAGGTCATAGTGGTGCGCCACGTTGGCGCGCGCCTTGCCGCGGCTGTTGTGCTGCAGCAGCGGGCGCAGCCGCATGCGCCAGGCATCGAGCAGCCGAACGCTGGCCGGCACGGGCAGGTTGCGCGCGTTGCGCAGCACGAGCTCCAGCACGTCGTAGATGCCGCCCCGCTCCACCACCAGGCGCTGCTGCATGAACATTTCGCCAAGGTTCAGGTCCGGGTCGCGCATCAGGGCCCACAGTGCGCGCCTGTCCGTGAAGCGGATGCGTGCCTGCGGCTGGCCACCGTCGCCGAAGGCCAGCATGCGCCCCCAGGGCAGGCAGATTTCGAGCAGTCCCTTGCGCACCAGGGGTGTGAAACTGCGCTGCAGCAGTCTTTCGGTCAGCCGGTCGATCATGGGGTTGCCTCCTGTCTTGCGGTCGGCCGCGGTGCGCGGACGTGGGGTATGCGGGGTGTGCGGGGTGTGCGGGGTGTGAACGGATCCTAGGGGCTGGTGCAGGTCTGGATGTATTCGACCAGCCGTTCGTTGAAGGCATGCTGGCCCAGTTGCCAGGTGGCCAGCGTCTGCGCGTCGATCTGCGTGTCCTGGCCGTCTCCGGCGCTCATCCAGCGCTTCCACCAGGTCGTGTAGCGCCAGGAGGACACATCGCCCGTGATGTCGCTGCCCACGATCTGGCCGGCCAGCGCGCCGATGATGTCCAGGGCCTCGCCTTCCTGCATGCGGCCCTGGTCCCAGTTGGTGCGCACCACCTCGGGCGCGAACACGTCCTTGTCGATGCTCAGGTAGGTGGGCTGGGCCTGCTCGCGCAGCATGCGCGCCAGCGTGCGCGACAGGTCGGCCACGCTGGCAAAGCCGCGAAAGGCGGCATCCACGCCCAGGCGGCGCGCCCAGCCCGTGTCCACGCCTGCGCTCCAGTAGCTCAGGCGGCCGGCGCGCAGCGGCGTGAGGTAGTTCTCCCAGGCGTGCGCGCGGCCGATGTCGCCGGAGGTGATGCCGGCCACATGCACATGCGAGACGGCCGGATGCAGGGCCACGCGCCGCACCCAGGAGCCGCAGTGCACGCCCCAGGGAAAGCGCATGTTGTCGGGGTGGTTGTCCAGTACGACCACGCGCAGCGGCCGGCCCGCGGACAGGGCCTGGGCGGTGATGCAGCGCTCGATCAGCGGCCAGCTCAGGTGGTGGAAGTCGCCACTGCCCATGAGGGCCGTGCCATGCGCGGCGGGCAGTTGCGCATCGAGCGCCGCGCGGAACTGCGCAAAGCGGCGCAGGCCGCAGCCAAAGCGCACCTGCTCCTGCCAGTCCTGCAGCGGCAGGCGCAGCTCGCCGGGCAAGGTCCCCACCGAGCCATCCACATCCAGCACGACCGGCTGGGCATTCAGTTCTGTTCGCTCCATTGGCGATCGCTTTCGAAGTGGCCGGCAAAGCGCCGGCCCAGTGCGCGCAGCAGCGGATTGCGGATGAAGACCGCATGCTGCGTGAAGGTGAAGCTGGCGCCCAGCTGGGCCTTGACCTCGGGGTCGGTCCAGCCGGCCACGTAGTGGCTCAGGCCGCGTTCGATGGCGTATTCAAGGTTGACCATCCAGCTCACGAAGTAGAGGTTGGCCTCGCGCGCGGCCGGGTAGGACAGGCCGATGTACTTGTCGATCAGCTTGCCGCCGTGCTCGAAGCACAGGTTCCAGCCCAGCAGCGCGCCGGGCGCGCCGTCGTCCTGCAGCGCGCGGTACTCGAACACGGTGCCGCCGTTGCCCGCATCGCGCAGCACGGCCGCGAAGAAATCGCGCGTGAGCCTGTCGAAGTGGATCTCGCTTTGCGCATACACCGCATCGAACAGCGCGTAGTAGGCATCGACGCAGGCGTCATCGGCAAAGGCCGCGCCCGTGGGAATGCGCTGCACGTGCAGCTGCGCGCGGCTTTTGAGCTTGCGGCGCAGGTTCTGGCGGCGGCTTCTGGACAGGCGCGCAAGGTATTCGTCCAGGCTGGAGAAGTCGATGGGCACATGGGCCAGGGCCTGGCCCTCGACCAGGATGAAGCCCGCATCGGCCAGCGCCTGCGCCAGCGCCCGTGCGTGGGCGTTGTCGGCGTCCGGCAGCAGCGGTGAATCCTGGGGCAGATCCTTGACGATGGTCAGCATGCGTCGGCCTGCGCGCGCACGCAGCGCGGCAGCCTGCCGGGCGGCAGGGATGCCCATGGGCAGCACGGCGTACTCGCTGACCGTGGTGCCCACGAAGTCGGTGGACAGGCGCAGCCGGCGCGACAGCCAGCCGCCACCGGGCAACGACAAAAGACGCGCCTTGAGCGCGTCGTCCGCCGTGGTCAGAAGATCGAAGGGCGCCGTGAAGGCCGGCGCCGGCCAGTCCTGCAGCAGTGCGAAGCCCTCGGGAGGATGGGCCGCGAACTGCGCGAGCAGGCCTGGGGGTTCGAGCTGGTTGTGCAGGCGCTCTGCGGGCATCGCGCCTTCAGGCCGCCTTGGCTTTCGTGAGCAACTGGTCCAGCAGGACCATGGCTTCGTCGATCTCGGGGCGCGAGATCATCAGCGAGGGCGCGAAGGTGATCACGTTCTTGTAGTAGCCGCCCACGTCCAGCACCAGGCCGCGTTTCTGGCCCTGGTATTCCAGGCCGCCTTCGAGGCCGATGTCCACCATCTTGTCCAGCAGCGCCTTGTTGGGCGTGAAGCCGTCTTCGGTGCAGATCTCGGTGCGCAGCGCCAGGCCCAGGCCGTCCACATCGCCGATTTCCTTGTGGCGCTTTTGCAGCTCCTTGAGGCCCTCGAGGAAGTAGGCGCCCGATTCGCGCACCTGGCGGCCGAAGTCCATCTCGTGGGTCATCTTCATGACTTCCAGGCCCAGGGCCGTGCCCAGCGGGTTGGAGGCGAAGGTGGAGTGCGTCGATCCCGGCGGGAAGATGGTGGGGTTGATCAGCTCCTCGCGCGCCCACAGGCCCGACAGGGCGTTGAGGCCGTTGGTCAGCGCCTTGGCAAAGACCAGCACGTCGGGCTTGACGCCGAAGTTCTCCACCGACCACAGCGTGCCGGTGCGCCAGAAGCCCATCTGGATTTCATCGACCACCATCAGCACGCCGTGGTCGTCCAGCACCTTCTTGAGGCCCTTGAAGAAGTTGGGCGGCGGCACGACGTAGCCGCCCGTGCCCTGGATGGGCTCCACGTAGAAGGCCGCGTACTCGCACTGGTTGGTCTTGGGGTCCCAGATGGCGTGGTACTCGTTCTCGAACTTGCGCGCGAATTCCCGGACGATGGAGTCCGCGTATTCCTCGGACGTCATGCCCTTGGGGCGGCGGAACGGGTAGGGGAAGGGGATGAACTGCGCGCGGTCGCCGAAGTGGCCGTAGCGGCGGCGGTAGCGGTAGCTGGAGGTGATGCTGGAGGCGCCCAGCGTGCGGCCGTGGTAGCCGCCCTCGAAGGCGAACATCAGGCTCTTGCCGCCGCTGGCATTGCGCACGACCTTGAGCGAGTCCTCGATGGCCTGGGCGCCGCCCACGTTGAAGTGCACGCGGCCGGCATGGCCCCACTTGCGCTCCGCATCCTGGGCGATGAACTTGGCCAGCTCGATCTTGGTGGGGTGCAGGTACTGGCTGGCGACCTGGGGCAGGGTCTGCAGCTGCTCGATCATCTTCTGCTCGAGGCGCTTGTTCTTGTAGCCGAAGTTCACGGCCGAATACCACATCTGCAGATCAAGGTAGGGCGTGCCGGCCTCGTCGTACATGTAGCTGCCTTCGCAGCCCGAGAAGATCTTGGGCGGGTTGACGTAGTGGACGGTATCCCCGAACGAGCAGTACTTGGCTTCGTCGGCCAGAAGTTGGGCGTTATTGATCACAGCAAAGGGCTCCAGATATTCAGCCGCCGCAGTGTGAGCGGGCAATCTTGCTGCGCTGTCGAGTCTTTGTGTGGGGTTTGTGGAGGAGGCCCGCGCGGAGCCTGGATCGGCCCCTGTGACGTAAATGAGACAAAACAAATGATAATCATTATCAATTGATGGGAGAATCGCGGAAAGCCAGCAGGAACAATCACACACGGGGGGAGCAATGGTCTCGCAAGAGCACTCCGCGGACAGGTCGGCAGCTAGCCAGCAACCCTCTTTCCCCGATTCCCGCCATGGCTGTGTCTTCGCGTTCGTCTTTCCTCTCCCTCTCCCGCAATCCCTCGCGCACGCCGGCATTGCGGCCCAGCCTGCTGGCCGTGGCCGTGCAGGCCGCCGTGATCGGTCTGGCCGTGCCCGGCGCCTGGGCACAGACGCGGACGCAGACACAGACGCATGTGCAGACTGCGGACGATGAGGCCCGGCTGATGGCACAGGCTCCCACCAAGGCGCTGGCCCAGGTCGATGTGGTCGATGCAGCCGAGCCCGTGCAGCGCACGCCCGGCGCCTCCACCACCGTCAGCGGCCCGGCGCTGGAGCAGGCCGGCAGCATGGCCGACGTGGTGCGCTACCAGCCGCTGGTCTCCGCGCCGGGCACGGCCTCGGGCACCAGCCGCAACCGCAGCAGCTTCGACCGCTCGGGCACCACGGGCTACAACATCCGCGGCATCGAGGGCAACCGCATCGGCATGGATGTGGACGGCGTCGAGATGCCCGACGCCACCACGCGCCCCTATGTGAGCCGTGTCGGCGCCAACACCTTCGGCGTGGGCCGCGACTTCATCGACCCCGAGATGTTCTCGGCCGTGGACATCCTCTCCGGGACCACCACGGCGCGGCGCGCGGCCGGTGGCATCGGCGGCTCGGTGGGCTTTCGCACCAAGTCCGCCGAGGACTACCTGGTGGGCGGCAAGACCTCCTACCTGGGCGGCAAGATCGGCCACGACACGGCCGACCGCTCCTGGAACGAGAGCTTCACGGCCGCTGGCCGCTCGGGCGACCTCGACGGCCTGATCGCCTATTCGCGCCGCGACGGCCACGAGACGCGCAACCACAGCGCCATCGTCAACAGCTATCCCGACGACTGGAACTCCAACGCGCTGCTGCTCAAGGGCGGCCTGCGCATCAACCCGGCCCACCGCCTGGTGCTATCGGCCGACCTGTACCGCCGCAAGAACGACACCTCCTTCCACGGCTGGGACACCACCAACACCAGCATCACCGAAAGCTCGCGCCAGAACAGCGACACCAGTCGCAACACGCTGCAGCTGCAGCACCTGTGGACACCGACCGGCGCCTGGGTGGACCAGTTGGACACGCGGCTGTACTTCCAGAACACGGACACCAACGACGTTACCGACACCACCACGCTGGCCACGGGCGCCAAGGTGCACAACGTCTCTGGCAACGAGACGCGCACCTGGGGTTTCTCGAGCACGGGCGACAAGCGCATCGACCGCCACCGCCTGAGCTTTGGCGTCAATGCCTCGACCCAGGACACGGAGCGCGCCTGGGCCGTGTCCGGCAACATGAAGCCCCAGCCCGACACCACCACCCGCCGCTACGGCGCCTTCCTGCAGGACGAGATCAGTTTCCAGGCCGGTGGCCGCCGCCTGGCGCTGATTCCCGCGCTGCGCGTGGACCGCGTGGAGATCAAGACACGCGACCTGGACAACTTCGTCTCGGGCGTGCTCACGCCCGCCGATGTCCAGAAGCTCTACGGCGGCACGCGTGGCAACACCATCCTCAGCCCCAGCCTGGCCCTGGTCTATGACCTCACGCCCACGTTCAGCGCCTATGCCCAGTTCAAGCGCAGCGGGCGCGCGCCCTCGGCCGGCGAGATCTTCGGCTCGTGGAACATGGCCAGCAACTACAACACCGGCAACCAGTACGCGCTGGTCGGCAACCCCAACCTGAAGGAGGAAAGCAGCAATGCCTTCGACTTCGGCCTCAAGGGTTCGCCCACGCCGGGCGTGACCTTCAACAGCTCGGTCTTCTATACCAGGTACTCCGACTTCATCGCCTACACGCGCTACCTGCGCGCGGGCCGTCCCGACCTGTTCGTCAACGTGCCCGCCCACATCGGCACCATCTACCAGGCCGAGAACCGCGACAGCGCAAAGATCTACGGCTTCGAGGCCAGCGCGCGCCTGGACCACGGCCAGTGGATGCCCGCCGCCAGGGGCCTGTACTCCACCTGGGCGCTGGGCATCAGCCGCGGCACCTCCAAGTCCTACTACGCAGGCGACAAGGATGTGCCGCTGGACAGCGTGCTGCCGCGCAAGGCCATCGTCGGCGTGGGCTATGACGCACCGGCCCGGCAATGGGGCCTGAACCTGACCGGCACCTTCGTCGCGGGCAAGCAGGCCGTGGCCACCAACCGCGACAGCTACCAGAACGCGGGTACCGGCCTGACCGACTCGACCACCGAGCTGTTCCGCGTGCCCGGCTATGCCATCTTCGACCTGGCCGGCTACTGGCAGGTCGCAAAGAACGTGCGCCTGAACGCCGGCATCTACAACCTGGGCGACAAGCGCTACTGGGACTATTCCAGCACCCGCAGCCTGCAGCCCGGCGTGGCGCGCGACCGCCGCGACATCGAGCTGCTGAGCAACCCGGGCCGCACCTTCGCCGTGTCCATGAACGTTGCGTTCTGAGCACCCTGCGCACCATGCCATTGCATCCACGCCACTTTCACTTGCCGCGTGGCGCGGATCCGAGGAGTTTCTCCAGGGGCCGGCCGGCCTTCCCTACAGCGGCGGTGTCGGCCGGAAAGCCTCCACCACCATCGCAGCCGCCGCTGTATCTGCCTACTTCAGGAGTCGTTTCATGATCGAGTTCTCTCTGTCCCACCGCATGCTGGCCGCTGCCGGCCTGGCGGCCCTGCTCACCGCCTGCGCATCGCCCACGGCACCGTCCGCCAGCGGCCCGGCCCAGCCTGCGGGCGGGCATGGCCAGTCTGCGTTCATGGGCAGCTACGACGCCAACCGTGATGGCGTGGTCACGCGCCAGGAGTACGACACCGTGCGCAAGCAGCGCTTCCTGGCCGGCGACACCAATGGCGACGGCTGGCTCAGCGAGAAGGAGTACGTGGACGAGTTCGAGGCCCGCCTCAAGCAGCAGTACGCGGGCCGCCAGCCCGACGAGCGCTATGCCCAGTCCATGAAGCAGGCCCATGTGCGCTTCGGCATCGTGGACAGGAACCGCGACGGCAAATACACCGTGGAAGAAGACATGGCCATCGCCGAACGCAGCTTCAAGGAAGCCGACGTCAATGCCGATGGCGTCGTGGACAAGAACGACGTCAAGAAGCCCTGAGCGGACATGGCCAAAACCCCATCCAAGCGATTGGCCTGGTGGCTGCCGCTGCTGTCGGCCGCGTGCATCTCCGCCCAGGCCCACACGCCCTACCTGCTGCCCACCAGCTTCGAGGCTTCGCCCCGGGCCGTCATCAGCGTGGACGCCAGCTTTGCCGACAAGTTCTTCATCCCCGAAGTGGCTTTTGGCGAAACGCGCTTCACCGTGACGGCGCCCGACGGCTCGGTCACGCCCATGGCCGATGTGCGCCAGTTCAAGACCCGCACCGTGGCCGAGCACCAGCTGCCCGACGAGAAAGGCTCCTACCGCGTGAGCACCGGCCCGCGCCTGGGCGCCGTCTTCCGTTCGTGGGAGCGCAATGGCAAGGTCGAGACGGCGCGTGATCCCGCCACGCCCACGCCGGCCGATGCCAGACTGCTGAGCCATTACCAGTCGCTGTCGGTCTCCGAGACCTACATCACGGTGGGCAAGCCCAGCCGGGCCGCACTCGCGCCCTCAGGCAAGGGCCTGGAGATCGTGCCCGTCACGCATCCCGCCGACCTGTTCGCGGGCGAGAAGTTCGACTTCACCGTGCAATACGACGGCAAGCCGCTGGCCGCGCAGAAGGTGGAAATCTTCCGCTCGGCCATGGACCTGGCCAGCCAGCACAGCGTGGATGCACTGACCACCGATGGCGAGGGCCGCATCTCCTACGCCCTGCCCAAGTCCGGCATCTACCTGGCCCTGGTGCGCTACCGCGCCGATGCTCCGGCCGGCGCCGCCGCGCCGCAGTACGGCAACAACTACACGCTGACCTTCAGGGTGCTGGCGCAGTAAAGGGTTCCGGCTTCACGAAAAAGGCCTGACGCCATGGAGGTGCAGGCCTTTTCTCATGGTGAAGCCCAGCCCCAGGCGATGTGCATGAGGGCTATGCGCCTCAACCCGTGGCCACCACCCGCAGCACTTCGGCGCCATAGGCGTCGAGCTTCTTGGCGCCCATGCCGCTGATGCCCTGCAGGTCGTCCAGCGATGCCGGGTTGCGTTCGGCAATGGCGGCCAGCGTGGCGTCGTGGAAGATCACGTAGGCCGGCAGGTTGTGCTCGCGCGCGACCTCGGCGCGCCAGGCCTTGAGATTGATGAAGCGCACCTGGGCGTCGGGCCCCAGGCTGGCAGCGGCCGCGTTGGGCTGGGTGGCGCGCTTGGAGGTGCGCGTGCGTGGCGCGGCCACGGCCTCGCGCAGCTGCACGGGGACATTGCCGCGCAGCACGTCGCGCGAGCCATCGGCCAGGCACAGGGTGTCGAAGCTGTGGCCGCTGTTCTCGCTGGTGATCTTGTGCAGGCCCAGGGCGCCCGTGGCCAGCAGCTGGCGCATCACGCCGCGCAGCTGGGGCTCGCTGTAGTCCTTGCCCAGGCCGAAGGTGGAGATCTTGTCGTGGCCGTACTGGCGCACCTTCTCGGTGTCCTTGCCGCGCAGCACGTCCATGATGTGGCCCGCGCCAAAGGTCAGCTGGCTGGCCTCGTGCACGCGGTAGATGGTGGACAGCAGCTTGCGCGCGGCGTCCGTGCCATCCCACAGGGCCGGGGGCTCCATGCAGTTGTCGCAGTTGCCGCAGGCGGTCTTTGCCACGCGCTGCAGAGGCCGGCCTTCAAGGTCCGTCTCTGCGTCTTCTCCCGGTGCGCCCAGGCCGTACTGCTCGCCGAAGTAGGCCAGCAGCCGCACGCGGCGGCAGTCCGTGGCCTCGGCCAGGCCCAGCAGGGCATCGAGCTTGCCGCGCATGACCTGCTTGAAGGTGTCCTCGGCCGGGCTTTCATCGATCATGCGGCGCTGGTTGACCACGTCGGACAGGCCGTAGGCCATCCAGGCATCGGCGGGCAGCCCGTCGCGGCCTGCGCGGCCGGTTTCCTGGTAATAGCCCTCGATGTTCTTGGGCATGTCCACGTGGGCCACGAAGCGCACATCGGGCTTGTTGATGCCCATGCCGAAGGCGATGGTGGCGACGATGACGATGCCGTCCTCGCGCAGGAAGCGGTCCTGGTGCAGCTGGCGCGTCTCGAAGGGCAGGCCCGCGTGGTAGGGCAGGGCGGGCACGCCGGCCTGGCTCAGCGTCTGGGCCAGCTCCTCCACGCGCTTGCGCGACTGGCAATAGACCACGCCGGCCTCGCCCTCGTGCTCGCGCTCTATGAAGCGCAGCAGCTGGTTGCTGACGTCCTTCTTCTCGGCGATGCGGTAGCGGATGTTGGGGCGGTCGAAGCTGCTGACGAAGTGCCGCGCGCTCTCGAGCTGCAGCCGCTCGACGATGTCGGCGCGCGTCAGCGCGTCGGCCGTGGCCGTGAGCGCAATGCGCGGCACGCCCGCATAGCGTTCGTGCAGCACGCTCAGCGCGCGGTACTCGGGCCGGAAGTCATGGCCCCACTGGCTCACGCAGTGCGCCTCGTCGATGGCGAACAGCGACAGCTTGCCCTGGGCATGCAGGTCGTCGAGCAGGCCCAGGAAGCGCGGCGTGTTCAGGCGCTCGGGCGCGGCATACAGCAGGGTGATGTCGCCGCTTTGCAGACGCCATTCGACTTCCTGCGTCTCGTCATAGGACAGCGTGGAGTTCAGGTAGGCCGCGCTCACGCCGGCCTCGTGCAGCGCGCCGACCTGGTCGTGCATGAGCGCGATCAGCGGCGACACCACCACCGCCACGCCGTGGCCCTGCTGCTGGCGCACGATGGCCGGCACCTGGTAGCACAGGCTCTTGCCGCCGCCCGTGGGCATGAGCACCAGCGCATCGCCGCCGGCGACCACGTGCGAGACGATGGCTTCCTGCGGACCGCGGAATTGTTCGTAGCCGAACACGGCTTGCAGGACGGAATGCGCGGCGGACAACGGGGACTTCTTTCGGCAGAGGCGGCTGGCGCGGGAGGGAGCGGGATGCGGGCGCTTCCCGCAAAAAATGCGCTGCGGCCCGGAGGCCGCAACAGCCGCCATTTTGCGCCCCCTCGCAAGGTCCAGGGAAGACCTGGGGTTTGAGCCGCTCTGCATCAACGGCCTTTTGCGGGCGCGAGGGTGCCATTTTCAGATTTCTCCTAGCCACCCGCTGCTGCATTCAGCTGCCGCCCAGCACCCCACGCGCAATGATGCTGCGCTGCACTTCGGACGAGCCTTCGTAAATGCGCAGGATGCGCGCATCGCGCACCAGGCGCTCCAGCGGCATCTCGCGCGTGTAGCCGTAGCCGCCGTGGATCTGCAGGGCTTCGTCGGTGACGAAGCCCACCATTTCCGAGGCATGCAGCTTGGCCATGGCCGAGTGCTGGGTGAAGGGCTGGCCGGCCTGGCGCAAGGCCAGGGCCTGCATGGTCAGTGCCCACGATGCCTCCAGGCGCAGCTTCATGTCTGCCAGCTTCCACTGGATGCCCTGTTTCGTGGCCAGCGGCTCGCCGCCGACCAGGCGCTGATTGGCCCATTGCGCGGCGGCGGCCAGGGCGGCCTCGGCCACGCCCAGGGCGGTGGCCGCCACGTCCAGGCGGCTGTTGTCCAGCACCTTCATCGCCGTCTTGAAGCCCGTGCCCTCGGCGCCCAGCCGGTGGCTGGCAGGCACGCGCACTTCGTCCAGCGATACCTCGAAGGCATGGCCGCCGCGGATGCCCATGAGTTTTTCTGGGGCCGAGACCTGGATGCCGGGCAGATCGCGCGGCACGATGAAGGCGCTGACGCCGCGCGCGCCGGCCTCCATGTCGGTCTTGGCGAAGACCACCATGAAGCGCGCTTCGGCGGCGTTGGAGATGAAGTGCTTGACGCCCGTGATCAGATAGTCGTCCCCATCGCGCACGGCGCGCGTGCGCATGTCGGCCGGGTGGGAGCCGCCGCGCGGCTCGGTCAGCGCAAAGGCGGCCAGCCATTCGCCGCTGGCGCAGCGCGGCAGCCACTGCTGGCGCTGCGCGTCGTCGCCGCCGATGAGCACGGCGTCCGTGCCCAGGTAGTGGGCGCCGATCATGGACGAGGTGGCCGCGCAGGCGCGCGAGATGGCTACCAGGGACAGCAGCATGGCTGTGGGCGTGACGCCGGGGCCGCCCAGGGCCTCGGGCAGGTTCATTCCCATCACGCCCAGGGCCGCCAGCCCGGGCACATGGCAGGTGGCGGACAGTGCCTCTTCGTCCATGCGCTGCGCCAAGGGCGCCAGCGCGTCGTCGGCAAATCGGGCCACGGCATCGGCAATGGCGTGGTCGTCGGCGGTGGTGCCCAGTCGTTGGAAGTTCATGGAAGTTCGCTCAATGTGATGGGGAAGAGGGGGCGGCGCCTGCGGTGCCCAGGGCACCGGATGCGCGCAGCGCGGCAATGGCTTCGGCGCCCCGGCCCAGCCACTGCGAGAGCAGGGCCTCGGTGTGCTCGCCCAGGGCCGGTGCGCGCTCGGCGCGGTTGGGTGCGGCGCCGCTGAAATGCACGGGCTGGGTGGGCAGGCGCAAGCCCGGCAGGCGCTCGTCCTGCACCGCGCCGAGCAGGCCGCGTGCCTGGCTCTGGGGTGATTCCAGCGCCTGGGCAATGTTCCAGATGGGGGCGGCGGGCACGCCCGCCGCATCCAGCGCGGCCACCACCTGCGCCACTTCATGCCGGCCGGCCCAGGCCTCGATGGCCGCGCGCAGCGCGGGTTCGTGGGCCGAGCGTGATTCATCGCTGGCAAAGCGCGGGTCGCCGGCCAGGCTGCCCAGTTCCATGGCCTGCAGGGCGGCGGCGAACAGCTTGTTGTTGAGCACGGCCAGCGCGAAGTGGCCGTCGCCTGCGCGGTACACGCCGAACGGTGCGGACAGCGGATGGCGGTTGCCCACGCGGCGCGCGGGCCGGCCCGTGAACAGGTAGCGCGCCACCGAGGTGGCCAGAAAGCTCAGCGTGGTGTCGAACATGGCCACGTCCACCTGCTGGCCCTGTCCCGTGGCACGCGCCTGCAGCAGCGCGGCCAGCGTGGCCCAGGAGGCGAACAGGCCGGCCACCACGTCGCTGACGGCCTCGCCCACCACGGTGGGCGCGCCATCGGGCTCGCCCGTGGCCTCCATGAGGCCGCTCATGGCCTGCACGATGATGTCGTAGGCCGGCCGGTGGGCCAGCGGCCCGGTCTGCCCGAAGCCCGAGACGCTGACATAGACCAGGCGCGGATTGAGCGCCCGCAACTGGCTTGCGCCTATGCCCAGGCGCTCGGCCACGCCGGGCCGGAAGTTCTCCACCACCACGTCTGCCTGGGCCGCCATCTCGTGGACCAGGGCCACGGCCTCGGGGTGCTTGAGGTCCAGCACCAGGCTTTGCTTGTTGCGGTTCATCACCGTGAACAGCGCGCTTTCTCCGTTGTTCATGGGGCCGATGGCGCGGTAGTCGTCGCCCTGCGGCGGCTCGATCTTGACGACCTCGGCGCCCAGGTCGGCCAGCAGGGCCGTGGACAGCGGCCCAGCCAGCACGCGCGTGAAGTCGAGAATGCGCACGCCGTCCAGCGGGCGGGCGGTAAGGGGGGTGGACTCGGTCATGGGGGCAGCCTTGGACGGGTGGTCTATGGCTGCATGCTGGCGCGTGATTGAATCAATGGAAAATATTCATTCTTGATTCACTGCATTCAAAAAGATGATCCAAATCAGCCTGCGCCAGCTGGAGTATTTCGTGGCCGCCGCACGCCATGGCAGCACGGCGCGCGCGGCCGAGGCCATCGGCGTGTCCCAGCCGTCCATCTCCAAGGCGATTGCCGACCTGGAGGCGCTGTGGGGAGAGGCGCTGTTCGTGCGCCGCCATGCCAGGGGGCTGGATCTCACGGCGGCCGGCGCGGTGCGCAGCCGCGAGGCCCAGGCGCTGCTGGACGGCGCACGCAGCCTGCAGGGGCCGCGCACGGCGGCGATGGCGGGCGTGCTGCACCTGGGTTTTCTGAGCACGCTGGGCGCGCGCTGGGTGCCTGCCCTGCTGGCGCAGATGCAGCGCCTGCACCCCGGCATTGCGCTGGAGCTGGTGGAGGGCGATATCGCCTCGCTCACGCAGCAGGTGGAGCGCGGCGAGCTCGATGCGGCCCTGCAGTACGACACGGGCCTGGCGCGTCCCCGCATGGAGCTGCTGCCCGTGGCGGCGCTGCCGCCCTATGTGCTGCTGCCGCAGCGCCATGCGCTGGCGGCCAGGACCAGCGTGGGGCTGGCCGAGGTGGCCCGCTACCCGCTGGTGCTGATCAACCTGCCGCACAGCCGCGAGTATTTCCTGTCGCTGTTCCGCGAGGCCGGCGTGACGCCGCTGGTGGCCCATGAGTTCGCCTCCATCGAAATGCTGCGCTCCATGGTGGCCAACGGCCACGGCCTGAGCGTGCTGACCACGCGGCCGGTGGTGGACCGCGCCCACGATGGCCAGCGCCTGGCCTGCCGCCGCATCCGGGGCCGCGTGGCCCCCCAGGGCGTGGTGCTGGCCGTGCCGGCGGGCAATGCCTCGCCGCTGATTGCACCGTTCTTGAAGGTGGCGCGTGCCGTGATTGCACCGTAGCGGCGCGCAGCCCCGTGGCATGCACCACGGTGGTGAGGTGCTACCCGGGATTTTCCCCAGGTTGTATGGACAAGCTTGGTTGGCACGGCATTTGCTGTTGCTCTCCGTGTTGATCGCAGGTAGATGCAGGATGCTCGCTCCATCACCGGTTTGCCGGGTAATCCTGTATATACATGTCCGGTCGGCAAAAACACACTTCGGGCTCCCGCACTGGTCTGCCTGCGGACCCCGAAACTGCCATCGCCAACTTGCTTTCCCGACCGAGGAGTGCCACATGAGTTCGATCCCCACGTTCCGCCGCCTGCCCCTGGGGCCGCTGGCCGCCGCCCTCTGCCTTGCCGCCGCACTGCAGCCCGCTGCCGCGCAGGAGACCAAGATCACCCTGGGCATGTCGGGCTGGACCGGCTTCGCGCCGCTGACCCTGGCCGACAAGGCCGGCATCTTCAAGAAGAACGGCCTGGCGGTGGACCTGAAGATGATTCCGCAGAAGGACCGCCACCTGGCCTTGGCCTCGGGCGCCATCCAGTGCGCGGCCACCACCATCGAGACGCATGTGGCCTGGAACACGAACGGCGTGCCCATCGTGCAGATCTTCCAGATGGACAAGTCCTATGGCGCCGACGGCATCGCCGTGCGCAATGACGTCAAGGGCTTTGCCGACCTCAAGGGCAAGACGGTGGCCGTGAGCGCGCCGGGCACGGCGCCGTACTTCGGCCTGGCCTGGATGCTGCACAAGAACGGCATGACCATGAAGGATGTGAAGACCGTCTCGCTGGAGCCCCAGCCCGCGGCCCAGGCCTTCGTGGCCGGCCAGAACGATGCGGCCATGAGCTACGAGCCCTACCTGTCCACCATCCGTGCCAATCCGGCGGCGGGCAAGATCCTGGCCACCACCATCGACTACCCCATGGTCATGGACACCGTGGGCTGCGATCCCAAGTGGCTCAAGGCCAACGCGGCCGCCGCCAAGGCCCTGGCCCAGTCGTATTTCGATGCGGTGGCCATGATCGAGGCCGACAAGACCAAGTCCTTCGAGATCATGGGCACGGCCGTCAAGCAAAGCGGCGAGCAGTTCGGCAAGTCGGCCTCCTACCTGAAGTGGTCCGACAAGGAAGCCAACCAGAAATTCTTCGCCAACGAGCTGGTGCCCTTCATGAAGGAATCGGCCGTGATCCTCAAGGAGGCCGGCATCATCCGCTCCATCCCCGAGAACTATGGCGTGATGTACGACGCCAGCTTCATCCAGTAAGCCCGTCAGGGGATGACCATGCAAGCCGCATCCACTTCCGCAGTCCAGCCGGCTAACAAGCCCATGACCCACGCCACACCGCACGCTCCCGCGCCCGCCGCGGCGCCAGCCCCCGTCCGCCGCCGCCGCATGGCGCCGCTGGAGCCCGTCAGCCCCACGGCCAAGTGGGTGCTGGGTGTGGCCTTCTTCGTGCTGTTCTTTCTCGTCTGGGCGGCAGTGACGCTGGGCGGCTTCGTCTCCCCGACCTTCCTGGCCAGCCCCATGACCATGGCGCGCGAGGGCGTGCTGCTGTTCACCGAGTACGGCTTCCTGCACGACATCGGCATGACGGTATGGCGCGTGATGGGCGGCTTCATCCTGGCCTCGGTCGTGGCCGTGCCCCTGGGCATTGCCATGGGCGCCTGGAAGCCGGTCGAGGCCTTCTTCGAGCCCTTTGTCTCGTTCTGCCGCTACCTGCCGGCCTCGGCCTTCATCCCGCTGCTGATCCTGTGGGCCGGCGTGGGCGAGACGCAGAAGCTGCTGGTCATCTTCATTGGCTCGGTGTTCCAGATCACGCTGATGGTGGCCGTCACCGTGGGCGGCGCGCGCAAGGACCTGGTGGAGGCCGCCTACACGCTGGGCGCCTCCAACACCGGCGTGGTGCGCCGCGTGCTGATTCCAGGCGCCGCGCCCGGCATTGCCGAGACGCTGCGCCTGGTGCTGGGCTGGGCCTGGACCTATGTGATCGTGGCCGAGCTGATCGGCTCGTCCTCGGGCATCGGCCACATGATCACCGACAGCCAGGCGCTGCTGAACACGGGCCAGATCATCTTCGGCATCATCGTGATCGGCCTCATCGGCCTGGTGTCCGATTTCATCTTCAAGACCGTCAACCGTCGCATGTTCGAGTGGAGCACCCTGTGATGAATCTGCTGTCCATTCAAGGTGTTTCGCGCACCTTCACCAGCCACAAGGGCACGAGCACGCAGGCCTTGCTGCCTGTGGATTTCGAGGTCCGCGAGAACGACTTCGTCACCATCCTCGGCCCCTCGGGCTGCGGCAAGTCCACCATGCTGCGCATTGCGGCGGGGCTGGATTTCCCGACCACGGGCCAGGTGCTGCTGGACGGCCGCGCCGTGGACGGGCCGGGCGCTGACCGGGGCATGGTGTTCCAGAGCTACACGCTGTTCCCCTGGCTGACGGTGGCGCAGAACATCCGCTTCGGCCTGCGCGAGAAGGGCGTGAGCGAGGCGCTGCAAAAGGAGCGCAGCGACTACTTCATCGCCAAGGTGGGGCTGCGCGGCTTCGAGAACCACTTTCCCAAGCAGCTGTCGGGCGGCATGCAGCAGCGCACGGCCATTGCGCGCGCGCTGGCCAACGATCCCAAGATCCTGCTCATGGACGAGCCCTTCGGCGCACTCGACAACCAGACCCGCGTGCTCATGCAGGAGCTGCTGCTGGGCATCTGGGAGGCCGAGCGCAAGACCGTGATGTTCGTCACCCACGACATCGACGAGGCCATCTTCATGGCCAACCGCGTGGCCGTGTTCAGCGCTCGCCCGGGCCGCATCAAGGCCGACATCCCGGTGAACCTGCCGCATCCGCGCCACTACACGGTCAAGACCTCGCCCGAGTTCATGGAGCTGAAAGCCCGGCTGACCGAAGAGATTCGCGCAGAGTCGCTGGCCGCTGCTGCACACTGACGCTTTTCCATGACCACTGCCCACACCATGTCTTCGCGTTCCACGGCTTCCCGACTTTCCGCAACGACGGCGGAGGTGCCCATGGCCCTGTACCAGCAGGTCAAGGACCATGTGCTGCGCAAGATCGCCGATGGCTCGCTGTCGGCCGGCGAGCGCGTGCCGTCCGAGCAGGAGCTGGTGCAGGAGTTCGGCGTGGCCCGCATGACGGCCAACCGGGCGCTGCGCGAGCTGGCCGAGCAGGGCGTGATCGTGCGCGTGGCCGGCGTGGGCTCCTTCGTGGCCGAGGAAAAGCCGCAGTCCACGCTGCTGCGCATCGCCAACATCGCCGAGGAAATCCGCCAGCGCGGCCATGACCACCGCTTCGAGCTGATCAGCGTGCGCCGCGAGTCGGCCTCGCCCGAGGCGGCGGCCTCGCTGCAGCTGTCTGCGGGCAGCTCGGTGTTCCACCTGCAGGGCGTGCATTTCGAGAACGACGTGCCCGTGCAGCTGGAAGACCGCCATGTGAACCCGCGCATGGCGCCGGACTTCATGGAGCAGGACTTCTCGCTGATCCAGCCTTCGGTGTATCTGGTGCGCAACGTGCCCTTCGACCAGATCGAGCATGTGGTGGACGCCATGCTGCCCACGCCCGAGCAGGCGCGCTGGCTGCAGATGGACGCCGACCAGCCCTGCCTGACGCTGACGCGCCGCACCTGGTACCTGGGAACGCCCGTGACCTGGGTGCACTGCGTGCATCCGGGCATGCGCTACCGGCTGGGCAGCCGCTTTCGCACCGACGGCGGATCGCACGACGGCTGAGGCCTGAAAGGCGGGGTTCCCGCTCTTGCGCTGTTCCGCTTCGATTGATATTGTATAGACAGGCATAGACATCCATCCCGGCACACCCTCCCAGACACCGACAGGGCATCACCATGAACACCATCACGACTCCCGGCCTCACCTCCCGTCCCGGCACCGCGCTGACGCTGCAGCCCGGCCAGGTCAGCCTGGCCCAGCTGCGGGCCATCCAGCAGGGCGGCGTGCGCCTGTCCATGGCGGCGTCCGCCTACGAGCGCATGCGCGCCGCCCAGGCCCATGTGCAGCACATCGTGGATGAGGACCAGGTCGTCTATGGCATCAACACCGGCTTCGGCAAGCTGGCCTCCACCAAGATCGCCCATGACCGCCTGGCAGAGCTGCAGCGCAACCTGGTGCTGTCGCACAGCGTGGGCACGGGCGATCCGCTGCCCGACGCCGTGGTGCGCCTGGTGCTGGCCACCAAGGCCGTGAGCCTGGCGCGAGGCCACTCGGGCGTGCGCCCCGAGCTGGTCGATGCGCTGCTGGCCCTGGCCAACGCCGACGTGCTGCCCGTGATCCCCGCCAAGGGCTCGGTGGGCGCCTCGGGCGACCTGGCACCGCTGTCGCACCTGGCCTGCGTGCTGATCGGCGAAGGCCAGGCCAAGATCGATGGACAGGTGGTGTCCGGCACCGAGGCCATGCGCCATGTGGGCCTGGAGCCCTTCGTGCTCGGCCCCAAGGAAGGGCTGGCCCTGCTCAACGGCACCCAGGTATCCACGGCGCTGGCCCTGGTGGGCCTGTTCCAGGGCGAGAGCGTGTTCGCCGCCGGCCTGGTGGCGGGCTGCCTGACGCTGGAGGCCATCAAGGGCTCGGTCAAGCCGTTTGACGCCCGCATCCATGAGGCGCGCGGCCAGCTTGGCCAGATCGCCGTGGCCGCCGCCGTGCGCGAACTGCTGGACGGCAGCGCCATCGACACCTCCCACCCCCACTGCGGCCGCGTGCAGGACCCATACTCCATCCGCTGCGTGCCCCAGGTCATGGGCGCCTGCCTGGACAACCTCAGCCATGCGGCCCGCGTGCTGGTGATCGAGGCCAACGCCGCCTCGGACAACCCGCTGGTCTTCGACAACGGCGACGTGATCTCGGGCGGCAACTTCCACGCCGAGCCCGTGGCCTTCGCGGCCGACATCATCGCCCTGGCCCTGGCCGAGATCGGCGCCATCTCCGAGCGCCGCATGGCCCTGCTGCTGGACACCGGCCTGTCGGGCCTGCCGGCCTTCCTGATTGCCGACAGCGGCGTGAACTCGGGCTTCATGATCGCCCAGGTCACGGCCGCCGCCCTGGCTGCCGAGAACCAGTGCCTGGCCCATCCCAGCAGCGTCACCAGCCTGCCCACCTCGGCCAACCAGGAAGACCATGTCTCCATGGCCACCTACGGCGCGCGGCGCCTGGGCGAGATGGCGCGCAACACCGCCGTCATCGTGGGCGTGGAAGCCATGGCCGCCGCCCAGGGCATGGACTTCGACCGCAGCCTGAACAGCTCCGAACTGATCGAGGCGCAGTACGCGCTGATCCGCAGCCAGGTTCCGCACCTGGACCGTGACCGCTACCTGGCACCCGACATCGAAACCATGCGCCAGTGGGCGCTTGCCACGGACTGGCCCCAGGCCATCGTCCGCCACCTGCCCAGCCACCAGGCTGCCTGAACCCCGCAACCGCTCACCCCCCGCATCCAGGAGATCGCCATGAACGCCAACGACGCCATCCTCAACGCCAACGCTGCCACGGCTGCCACCAATCCCCGCTATGACGCCAGCCGCGTCATCCGCGCCCCGCGCGGCAGCGAACTGCACTGCAAGAACTGGCTGGCCGAGGCCGCCTACCGCATGCTGCAGAACAACCTGGACCCCGACGTGGCCGAGAACCCCAAGGCCCTGGTGGTCTACGGCGGCATCGGCCGCGCGGCGCGCAACTGGGAGTGCTATGACCAGATCCTGGAGTCGCTCAAGAAGCTGGAGGCCGACGAGTCGCTGCTGATCCAGTCGGGCAAGCCCGTGGGCGTGTTCAAGACGCACGAGAACGCACCGCGCGTGCTGCTGGCCAACTCCAACCTCGTGCCCCAGTGGGCCAACTGGGAGCACTTCAACGAGCTGGACCAGAAGGGCCTGTTCATGTACGGCCAGATGACGGCCGGTAGCTGGATCTACATCGGTGCCCAGGGCATCGTGCAGGGCACGTTCGAGACCTTCGTCGAGGCCGGCCGCCAGCACTACAACAACGACCTCACGGGCAAGTGGATCCTCACGGCGGGCCTGGGCGGCATGGGCGGTGCCCAGCCCCTGGCCGGCGTGCTGGCTGGCGCCTGCGTGCTGGCCATCGAATGCCAGCAAAGCAGCATCGACTTCCGCCTGCGCACGCGCTACCTGGACAAGCAGGCGCGCGACATCGACCACGCGCTGGAACTCATCGCCCAGCACACGGCTGCGGGCGAGGCCATCTCCATCGGCCTGCTGGGCAATGCCGCCGAAATCCTGCCCGAGCTGGTGCGCCGCGCCCAGGCCGGCGGCGCCCGCCCCGACATCGTGACCGACCAGACCTCGGCCCATGACCTGATCAACGGCTACCTGCCCGTGGGCTGGACCGTGGACGAGTGGCGTGCCGCCGCCGCCGACCCGTCGCGACATGCCCAGCTCAAGGCCGCCGCCGCCCAGGGCTGCGCCCAGCACGTGCAGGCCATGCTGGACTTCCAGGCCATGGGCATTCCCACGGTGGACTACGGCAACAACATCCGCCAGGTGGCCCTGGACCAGGGCGTGAAGAACGCCTTCGACTTCCCCGGCTTCGTGCCCGCCTACATCCGCCCGCTGTTCTGCGAAGGCAAGGGCCCGTTCCGCTGGGTGGCCCTGTCCGGCGACCCCGAGGACATCTACAAGACCGACGCCAAGATCAAGGAACTGTTCCCCGACAACAAGCACACCCACCGCTGGCTGGACATGGCGCGCGAGCGCATCAGCTTCCAGGGCCTGCCCGCGCGCATCTGCTGGCTGGGACTGGGCGAGCGCCACAAGGCGGCCCTGGCCTTCAACGAGATGGTGAAGAACGGCGAACTCAAGGCCCCCATCGTGATCGGCCGCGACCACCTGGACTGCGGCTCCGTGGCCAGCCCCAACCGCGAGACCGAATCCATGAAGGACGGCACGGACGCCGTCAGCGACTGGCCGCTGCTCAACGCCCTGCTCAACACCGCAGGCGGCGCCACCTGGGTCAGCCTGCACCACGGCGGCGGCGTGGGCATGGGCTACTCCCAGCATGCGGGCGTGGTCATCGTGGCCGATGGCACGGACGAGGCCGCCGCCCGCCTGGGCCGCGTGCTCTGGAACGATCCGGCCACCGGCGTCATGCGCCATGCGGATGCGGGCTACGACATTGCCGTGGCTGCGGCCAAGCGCCATCAGCTGAACCTGCCCATGGTCAAGTGAGCCGCTTGCAGGACACCACGGCCATGCAGCGTTTCGACCTGAACCAGATCGCCGCCAGCCCCTGGAAGAACGGGGGCGGCAGCACGCGCGAGATCGCCTGCTGGCCGCCCGGGGCGGGCATGGAGGCCTTTGGCTGGCGCATCAGCGTGGCCACCATTGACCAGCCCGGCCCGTTCTCGGCCTTTGCGGGCGTGGACCGGCAGATCATGCTGCTCGATGGCGACGGCGTGCACCTGCGCGGCGAAGGCATCGACCATGTGCTGGACGCGCGCTGGCAGCCGTTTGCCTTCTCCGGCGATGTGGCGCTGGGCTGCTCGCTGCTGGGCGGCACTTCCACCGACTTCAACGTGATGGCGCGGCGCGGCCGGTGGCGGGCGCAGGTCCAGGTGCTGGACAGCGCGGCCGACGCCGGCCGCGCCGACGCCGGCCTGTGCATGGTGCTGCAGGGCGACTGGCAGGCGGATGGCGCTGCGCTCATCCCCGGCCAGGGCCTGTGGTGGAGCGCGCAGCAGCCCGACCCGCAGCAGCTGGTGCCGCAGACCGACGACGTGCGGCTGGTGCAGGTGCTGCTGCAAGCCTGCTGACGACCCACGACATCCAAGGAATCCCCCCCATGACCGAGCCCCACGCACCCGCTTCTGCACCTGCTTCCGCACTCGCTCCATCCTCTTCGGCCGACGGCTGCTGGCAGAACCTGCGCCTGGCGCCTGACATGTTCGAGGCCGGCCAGGCTGTGGGTGATGGCGAGGATGCCTGCATCGTGGTGCAGCAGGGCCGCGTGGCCTGGGTGGGGCCGCAGCAGGCCCTGCCGCCCGCATATGCGTCCCTGCCGCGCCATGACGGCCAGGGCATGCTGGCCACGCCGGGCCTGGTCGATTGCCACACCCACCTGGTCTATGGCGGCGAGCGCGCCAACGAATTCGCCATGCGCCTGGACGGCGCCAGCTACGAGGAAGTGGCACGCGCCGGCGGCGGCATCGTCTCCAGCGTGCGTGCCACGCGCGAGGCCAGCGAGGACGAGCTGTTCGCCCAGGCCCTGCCGCGCCTGCAGCAGCTGCTGGACGAGGGCGTCTGCGCCATCGAGATCAAGTCGGGCTACGGCCTGGCGCTGGAGCACGAGCGCAAGCAGCTGCGCGTGGCCCGGCGCCTGGGCCAGGCCCTGGGCGTGACCGTGCGCACCACCTTCCTGGGCGCGCATGCGCTGCCGCCCGAGTACGCAGGGCGCAGCCAGGACTACATCGACCTCGTCGCCGGCACCATGCTGCCCGCGCTGGCGGCCGAGGGCCTGGTCGATGCGGTCGATGTGTTCTGCGAGCGCATCGCCTTCTCGCTGGCCGAGACCGAGCAGGTCTTCCAGGCCGCACGCCGCCTGGGCCTGCCCGTCAAGCTGCATGCCGAGCAGCTGTCGAACATGGAGGGGGCGGCCCTCGCGGCCCGCTATGGCGCGCTGTCGTGCGACCACATCGAGCACCTGTCCGAATCCGGCATTGCCGCCATGCGCGGCGCGGGTTCCGTGGCCGTGCTGCTGCCCGGCGCCTACTACACGCTGCGCGACACCCACATGCCGCCCATCGCGGGCCTGCGCGCCGCGGGCGTTCCCATGGCCGTCTCTACCGATCACAATCCGGGCACCTCCCCCTGCCTGAGCCTTTTGCTCATGGCCAACATGGCCTGCACCCTGTTCCGGCTCACCGTGCCCGAGGCCCTGGCGGGCATCACCCGCCATGCCGCGCGCGCCCTGGGCCTGCAGGACGAGCATGGCCTGATCGCGGCCGGCCGTCCTGCCCACTTCGTGCTCTGGCCCGTGCGCCATGCGGCCGAGCTGGCCTACTGGTTCGGCAGCAAGCCTGATTGCACCATCGTGCGCCAGGGCCGCATCGTGCGGACCCGCAGGCAGGGGAGCCACTGAAAGCCTGCTCATGTCCCATGCACTGTTTCTCGATGAATTGATTTCCACCCTGGGCGCCGAAGTGGCGCAGCGCGGCGACGATGTGCCCGCGCGCTACCACACCGACTGGAGCGGCACGCCGCCCCAGCGCCCGCTGGCCCTGGTGCGCCCGCGCAGCACCGACGAGGTCAGCGCGCTCATGCGCCTGTGCACGGCCCACCGCGTGCCTGTCGTGCCCCAGGGCGGGCTCACGGGCCTGGCCGGTGCGGCCGTGCCCGTGGCGGGTGCTGTGGCCGTCTCCATGGAGCGCATGAATGCCATCGAGGACGTGAACGCGCGCACCGCGCTGATGACCGTGCAGGCCGGCGCCACGCTGCAGGCCGTGCAGGAGGCGGCCGTGGCCGCAGGCATGGTCTTCGGCGTGGACCTGGGCGCGCGCGGCAGCTGCCAGATCGGCGGCAACGTGGCCACCAATGCGGGCGGCAACGGCGTGCTGCAGCACGGCATGATGCGCGAGCAGGTGCTGGGCCTGGAGGTGGTGCTGGCCGACGGCACGGTGCTGCCCATGCTGCGCCCCATGCTCAAGAACAACACGGGCTACGACCTCAAGCAGTTCTTCATCGGCTCGGAGGGCACGCTGGGCATCGTCACGCGCGTGCTGCTGCGCCTGCGCCCCGCGCCCCAGGCCCGCGCCACGGCCCTGGTGGCCGTGCCGGACTTCGATGCGGCGCTGTCCGTGCTCTCGCGCATGCAGTCGCGCTTTGGCAACGGTGTGGCGGCCTTCGAGCTGATGTGGGACAGCTTCATCCAGGCCTCCATCCGCTGGCAGAAGCTGCAGCCGCCCTTTGGCCAGGCGCATGCGCTGCTGGCCCTGATCGATGTGGACGGCAAGGACGAGGCCACGCTGCGCGCCGACGTGGAAGAGGCCCTGGGCGAGGCCATGGAGGCCGGCGAGGTGGCCGATGCCGTCATCGCCCAGTCCGTGGCCCAGGCGCGCCAGCTGTGGAAGCTGCGCGAGGCGCCGGCCGAGCTCAACACGAACATGCATCCGCCCGTCAACTTCGACGTCAGCCTGCCCCAGGCCGACATCGGCCGCTTCGCCGATGCCTGCCGCGCCGCGTTCGACGCGCGCTGGCCCGGCCACCACTCGCTGTTCTTCGGCCATGTGGGCGACGGCAACCTGCATGTCTCGGTGGACGGTGCCACCGCCAACGGCGACTGCGAAGGCGTCGAGGCCGCGCTGTACCACCTGGTCGGCGAGTTCGGCGGCAGCGTCTCGGCCGAGCACGGCATCGGCCTGCACAAGAAGCCCTATCTCGGCGCCAGCCGCACGCCGGCCGAACTGGCCGTGATGCGCGCCATCAAGCAGGCGCTGGACCCCCTGCATCTGTTCAACCCCGGCAAGGTATTCGACCTATGAACGCTCCCGCCCTCCACGCGATCCACACCCTGGCACGCCCCGAAGTGCCGCCGCTGCCGCCCTACAACGCAGGCCTGTCCTCCGAGGCCGTGCGGGCGCGCTACGGCGTCACCGAGATCGCGCGGCTGGCGAGCAACGAGAACCCCTTTGGCGCCAGCCCTGCCGTGGCCCGCGCCCTGGCCGACCTGGCCCTGCATGTGGGCACCTATCCCGATGCGCAATGCACGGCGCTGCGCGCGGCCATCGCGGCGCGCACCGGCGTGCCGGCCGAGGCCATTGCCGTGGGCAACGGCTCCGAGGACATCCTGCAGATGCTCTGCCAGGCGTTTCTCTCGCCCGGCGACCGCGTGCTCACCCAGCGCCCGGCCTTCGGCCTGCACGAGATCTACCCGCGCATGATGGGCGCCCGCGTCGAGCTGCTGGAGCTGACGCCCGCGCTGGGCTTCGATGTCGATGCCTGGTGCCAGGCGCTGGCGCGCGGCCCCAAGATCGCCATGCTGGCCAATCCCTCCAATCCCGTGGGCTGCATGTTCAGCGCCGGCGATTTCGTGCGCCTGCTGGACGCCACGCCGCCGCAGACCCTGCTGGTGGTGGACGAGGCCTACTACGAGTACGCCCTGCACGCCGACGGCTACCCCGACGTGCTGGCCCTGCTGCGCGGCCGCGCCATGCCCTGGATCGTGCTGCGCACCTTCTCCAAGGCCTGGGGACTGGCGGGCCTGCGCGTGGGCTACGGCCTGGCCAGCGACGCGGCCCTGGTGCAACTGCTGGACCGCGTGCGCACGCCCTTCAACGTCAACCAGGCCGCCCAGGCGGCGGCGCTGGCGGCCTGGGGCGACGAGGACTTCATGCAGCGCGGCGTGGCCGAGACCGTGCGCCTGCGCGATGTGCTGGCGCAGCGGCTGGCCGCCCTGCCTGCACTGCCCGCACTTCGGATGGCGCCTTCGGCCGCCAACTTCCTGTTCATCGACATCGGCCGTCCCAACGGCCCCGTGAACGAGGCGCTGCTGGCCCGGGGCATCATCACCAAGCCCTGGAAGGAGCCGGGCTTCGAGCACTTCATCCGCGTCTCCGTGGGCACGGAGGCCGACAACGCTCGCTTCGTGCGCGCGCTGGCCGAGATCCTGGAGGCCGTGCAATGAGCGGCATCGACCCGACACACGACAGCCGCACGCTGTTCGCCGAGCATGCGCTGCTGCCCACGGGCTGGGCGCGCAATGTGCTGCTGCGCTGGGATGGCGCAGGGCGCCTGCAGGCCGTACAGGCCGACGCCCCGCCCGGCAGCGCGCCGCGCGCCCCCGGCCCCGTGCTGCCCGGCATGCCCAACCTGCATTCGCATGCCTTCCAGCGCGCCTTTGCGGGCCTGACCGAATACCGCGCCGAGGCCCAGGACAGCTTCTGGAGCTGGCGCGACCTCATGTACCGCTTTGCCGCGCGCATCACGCCCGAGTCGCTGGAGGCCATCGCCACCTGGCTGTACGTGGAGATGCTGGAGGCCGGCTACACCTCGGTCTGCGAATTCCATTACGTGCACCACGACCGGGATGGCCGGCCCTATGCCGACGACGCCACGCTGTCCCTGGCCCTGCTGCGCGCCGCGCGCAAGGCCGGCATGGGCATCACCCTGCTGCCCGTGCTCTACCAGACCAGCGGCTTCGGCGGCAAGCCGCCGCGCGCCGACCAGGCGCGCTTCATCCGCAGCACCGACAACATGCTGGCCCTGCTGCAGCGCCTGCTGCCCGAGGCCCATGCCCAGGGCGCGGCCCTGGGCATGGCGCCGCACTCGCTGCGCGCCGTGCCGCCCGACAGTCTGCGCGTGGCCGTGGAGGGCCTGACGGCGCTGGACGCGCGCGCGCCCATCCACATCCACATTGCCGAGCAGACCCAGGAGGTGGACGACTGCCTGGCCTGGAGCGGCCAGCGCCCCGTGCAATGGCTGCTGGAGCATGCCCCCGTGGACGCGCGCTGGTGCCTGGTCCACGCCACCCACATGACGCCCGGTGAATACGCGGGCGCCGCGCGCAGCGGCGCCGTGGCCGGCATCTGCCCCACCACCGAGGCCAACCTGGGCGATGGCATCTTCGACATGCCGCAATGGCTGGGCCACGGCGGCGCCTGGGGCGTGGGCTCGGACAGCCATGCCTGCGTCAACGCTGCCGAGGAACTGCTGATGCTCGAATACAGCCAGCGCCTGTCGCTGCGCCAGCGCAACGTGCTGGCCGGCCCCGACCCGCAGGTGGGCACCGCGCTGTGGACCGCCGCCGTGCAGGGCGGCGCCCAGGCCGCAGGCCGCTCCGTGGCCGGGCTGGCTGTGGGCCAGCAGGCCGACTTCCTGGCGCTGGACGCAGGCCATGTGGCACTGGCCGGCCTGCCGGTGCAGGCCATGGTCTCGGCCCATGTCTTTGGCAGCCACCGCAGCAGCGCCCTGCACAGCCTGTGGGTGGGCGGCGAGCGCCGCGTGCAGGCTGGACGGCATGCGCTGCACGAGGCGGCGGCCCGCGGCTTTGTCGCGGCACGCGCGGCCACCCTGCAATCCTGAGGCACCCGCATGCCATGGGCCCGCAAAAACCGCCAGAAACGTTCCAGAATCACACCATGACCGATACCGCTCCCCCTCCCTTCGTCTTCCACCAGGGCACGGCGCCGCTGCTGATCTCCATGCCGCATGCGGGCACCCATGTGCCTCCCGACATCGCCGCGCGCCTGACCGAGGAAGCCCGCCACGTGCCCGACACCGACTGGCACCTGCCGCGCCTGTACGAGTTCGCCAAGGCCATGGGCGCCTCCATCCTCGTGGCCACGCATTCGCGCTATGTGGTGGACCTGAACCGTCCGCCCGATGGCGCCAGCCTCTACCCGGGCCAGAGCGTCACCGGCCTGTGCCCCGTGGACACCTTCGACGACACGCCGCTGTACGCCGACCCGGCCGATGTGCCCGCAGACGCCGAGATCGCCGCGCGCCGCGAGGCCATCTGGGGCCCGTACCACGCACAGCTGCGCGCCGAGCTGGACCGCCTCAAGGCCGTGCACGGCACCGTGGCGCTGTGGGATGCGCACTCCATCCGCTCGGTGCTGCCGCGTTTCTTCGAAGGCAAGCTGCCCGACCTGAACCTGGGCACCGGCAAGGGCACGAGCTGCGCGCTGGAGCTGGCCGAGCATCTGCTGGCCATTGCGCAGACCGCGCCGGGCCACACCGCCATACTCAACGGCCGCTTCACGGGCGGCTACATCACGCGCCACTACGGCCAGCCCGAGGCCGGCATCCACGCCGTGCAGCTGGAGATGACGCAGTGCAGCTACATGCAGGAAGCCCTGCCCTTCGACTACCTGCCCGAGCGCGCCGAACAGATCCAGCCCACGCTGCAGCGCATGCTGCAGGCGGTGCTGGACTTCGTCACGACACGGCGCGTGTCCTGATCAGCCTTCGTCGTGGCAGTGGCCCGGGCAGGGTCCGCCCATGGCCACGGGAGGCGGGTCGCCCAGCCAGCGGCGCGGCCCGGGGCCGTTCTGTGCGCACAGGTCGCCGGGGTTGTGCAGCACGCAGTGGCGCAGTGACAGGCAACCGCAGCCAATGCACTGGTCCAGGCTCTCGCTGAGCCGCTGCAGCTCGCCTATGCGGTCGTCCAGCCGCTGCTTCCAGACCCGCGACATCTTCTGCCAGTCCCCGCCCGTGGGGACATGGCGGCTGGGCAGCTTGGCCAGCTGCTCGGCGATCTCCTCCAGCGTGAAGCCTATGCGCTGGGCGAACACCACGAAGGCGATGCGCCGCAGCGACGAGCGGTGGTAGCGCCGGTGGCCGCTGGCGCTGCGCACGGACTCGATCAGGTTCAGCGACTCGTAAAAGCGCAGCGCCGAGGCCTTGACCCCGCTGCGCTGCGCCACGTCGCCGATGCTGAGCAGCGGATCATCCTCGGTTTTCATGGTGGCTTTCCTTTGTGGCTTGACTTCAAGTTCACTTGAACTCGAAGAATGCGGCCATTCTGAGCGAAAGCGCAGGAACAGGGCAACCGGGTCTGTACCGCCCATGCGAGCGTCCTGGCCGGACTGCGAAATTCTTTGGCTGATTGCTGCAATGACGCAGCTGCCGTTCATTCATACAGTAATGGGTCTCATTTGTATTGAATGGCATCGGCCGGAGGTTTCCATGTACATCGACAGCAGCAGCTTTCCCCTGGTCCGCATGGGCTACGAGCGCGACAAGGCCGTGCCCGTGGACCGCTTGCTGGAGGACTTCTCGGCCCTGCTGGCCCGTGGCCAGGCCTTTGTCTTCTTCAGCGACGGCGACATGTCCCAGGAGGAGCGCTCACCTGAGGAGCGCAAGCAGGTCGTGCTGTGGATGAAGGCCCGCCGCCCCGAGCTCAAAAGCCTGGTGCGCGCCCTGGTCCACGCCGAGCCCGATGCGCAAAAGCGCGCCGAGGCCGAGGCCTTCGCACAGATGTTCGGCAAGGCCTGGGGCTATCCCATGCTGCTGGTGGCCTCCCCCGAGGAGGCGCAGCAGCGTGCACGGGAGCTGCTCGGGTCCGATTGATGACCGATTGACATGAACTGAGAGAAACACCATGAATGCCGTGGATTCCGCCCTGCTCAAAGTCCTGCCCGAGAGATGGGACCCCGATCATGTGGACCGTCCCGTGATCGTCCTGCCCATGCGGTCGGGCCCCGGCGACTGGGGGATGAACTTCCATGCCCACCGCAAGAGCCAGCTCATGGTCACCCATGCGGGGCTGATCACGCTGGAGACCGATGCGGGCGTCTGCGTGGTGCCGCCGCGCAGCGCCGCCTGGATTCCGGGCGGCACGCTGCACCGCGTCAGCTGCAGCGGTGCGGCCAGCGGCTACGTGGTCTTTGTCGAGGCAGGGGCCGTGCGCCCCGTGCCCGGACCCTGCCATGCGCTGGCCGTCTCGCCCTTTCTCAGTGCGCTGCTGGACCGCGTGCAGGGCCTGCCGCAGGACTACGAGCCCGACAGCGGCGATGGCCGGCTCATGCAGGTGCTGCTCGACGAGATCCAGGCGGCGCAGCCCGAAGGACTGCACCTGCCCCTGCCGCACGACCGGCGCCTGCGCCGCATGACCAACGCCCTGTGCGAGCAGCCGCAGCTGCAGGCACGGCTGGCCGACTGGGCCCAGCGCATCGGCATGAGCGAGCGCAGCATGACGCGGCTGTTCCTGGCCGAGACCGGGCTTACGGTCAACCAGTGGCGCCGCCAGCTGCATGTGCTGACCGCACTGCAAAAGCTGTCCGAGGGGCTGCGCATACAGACCGTGGCAGATGCCCTGGGCTACGAGAGCGCACCCGCCTTCGTGACCATGTTCCGCAAGGCGGTGGGCACCTCGCCGCGCCGCTTCCTGGCGCTGCGCAGCGCACCCTTGGCGGGCGGCGGCGCAGGCCTCTGAGGCCTGCGGCCCCGTGAACATCACGACAGCCGCAGCCCCAGGCCCAGCAGCACGGCCACCACCATCGCAGCGGCAAAGACATCCCAGCGCCGTATGCGCCGGTAGCGCAGGAGCAGGACCAGCACGATGCCGATCAGCGTGATCAGGCGTGCCTGGAACACCGTGCCCAGCAAGAAGCAGATCACGATCTGCGTCCAGTAGGTCAGCAGGCCGGGCATCGGCGATGGGCCGGGTGCCTGGGCGTCGGGGCTCGGCGCCTGTGCGGGCTGCTGCTGCGGCGTGTCCACGGCCGGCCGTGCGGCCGCAGCTGCCTGGGCGCGTGCGGCCTCGCGCTCCTGCAGCCGCTGTTCGCGCCGCTGCTGATCGGTCTTCTCGATCACGGGGGCCGCCGGCTCGGCCGGCTGCCACCACGTCTTGCCGCTGACCAGCGCAGGCGCCTGCCCGCTGGAGGCCAGACGCCGGAACTGTGCGCTTGCGGGCGGCTGTGCACGCGCTGCCGCGCGGTCCTGCCGGCTGGCCTGCAGAAGGGCATCGTTGGCGCGGTCGATGGGGCTGCGCGTGAGCTGGCGGGCCTGGCCCAGCAGCGGACCGCCCTGCACGGGGTCGACCTGGTAGACGAACTGCGCCAGTCCCAGCAATTGCGAGGGCTGGGCTGCCTGCCCCTGCCAGTGCGCCGGCTTGCCGGCGCTGGCCTGCGTGGCGCGGTGCAGGGCGGCGCGCAGGCGCCTGCGCGTCTCGCGCGATACGCCGGGCTTGTCCGCGTTCACCACCAGTCCCGTGACCTCCTGGCGGCGGCCCTTGCGCATCACGCGCTCCTTGTCGGGGTGGGGCGTGAAGCCTTCGTCGCGCAGTATCCAGCGCACGCGGCCCAGCAGCCGGCCCACGTTGTCGCGCGCGGCCTCGCCCGAGGCCGAGAAGGTCAGGTCGTCCGCATAGCGCGTGTACACAAAGCCCAGCTGCCTGGCCAGGCCCAGCAGGCGCCGGTCCAGGCGGCGGCACAGCAGGTTGGTGAGCATGGGGCTGGTGGGCGCGCCCTGGGGCAGCACGCGCTCGCGCGCCTTGCCGCCGACGAAGAGCTTCTCGCCATCCACCTGCCAGGCCTGGGCGCGGTTTTCGCTGCACAGCAGGGCCAGGAGGGTGGCCATGGCCTCGCCATAGCCCAGATGACGGAACACGCCCTTGATGCGGCCGAAGGCAATGCTGGGAAAGAAGTCCTTCACATCCAGGTTGATGACCACGTCGTGGCCCGCATGCGGCGCGGCATTGCTCACGATGGAGCGGCCGGCCAGGAAGCCGTGCGCGGCATCGTGCGCGGGCACCTTGGCGAGGATGTTGTCCAGCACCCAGTACTGCGCGCGCTTGAGGCGCGGCATGGGCGCGGAGATCAGCCGCTCGCCGCCGGTCTTCTTGGGCAGGGTGAACGAGTGGTAATGGTGGGTGCGGGCCACCTCGCGGTGAAAGCCCAGGAAACGCAGCTCGGCCACGGTGATGCCCATGGCATCGGCCAGCTGCGCCGCATCGGCAAGTTCCGGCAGGCCATGCCGGGCCAGCCTTTGCAGGTCGGCCTGCCGGCGTTCTTCGGCAGCAGGCGGTGCCTCACCGGCCTGCGGCCCCTGCAGGGCAGCAGAGACGCCGGGGCCCAGATAGCCCACGTGCGTGGCCCGCTTCGCATGCCAGGCCAGCGCCTTGTCGTGGCGCTCCTGGGCCTGGCGGCGTTTGGTTTCCTCGCGCTGGGCCAGCGCCTTTTGCATGCGCTCCTTGCGCATCTGGCGCAGTGCGCGCTCGGGGTTCTGGCGCACGGCGATCTGCTGGCGCAGCTCGGCCAGCTCGCGCTGCAGCTCGCCTTCGCGCTGGATGTGGGCTGCGGCCAGCTGCGGCTGTCCCTCGCCCTTGGGCCAGAAGCCCAGGCGCTGCATCTCGTCGAGGATGACTTCCTGTTTGCTGGAGGCCTTGATGCGCTCGTAGATCTCGGCGCGTGTGGGTTGCGGCTGGCTCATGCGGCCACCCCGGCAAGGCGGGCCCGGCCGCTGTGCGGCGGGCAAAGAAATGGAGCGACGCGCTTCTCGTCGAAGAGCCCGCAGGGCTCACGGGACGGGAGCTGTTCGCTCGACGCCACCCCGCGACGGTATGCGTGTTTCGCTTGTGGCAAGCCACTCAGGAAAACGCATACCGTCGCTGGGGTGGCACAGTGAAAACGGCGCCCGTGATGCATGAAACGGCAGTTCACAAGGGTGGCGAAACACCACCCGGATTGCAAGAGCCTGCGCGTCGCTCCGCGTGGCAGTGTAGAGCAATTGAAGCGGGTCACGCGATTTCTCCTTGTCCTGCGGCCTTCATCTGCGGGCCGGTCGGCTGGCGGGCGGCATCGAGCTGGGGCTGCGCCACCAGGCGCAGCGCAATCATGTGCTCGCAGGGCCCCTGGCGCAGCCGGTACTGCTGGTAGTGGTTGCAGCTGCAGCGCGCATCGGTCAGGCGCTCGTCGGCATCGAGTTCGAGCTGGGTGTCGAATAGGCGCTTGCCGTCGGCGCGCGGGATCTGGCCGGTGATGCGGCTGAACCCATCCTTGCGGTCGATGCGCGGCGGGGCAATGGCCTTGCCGCGCACCAGGGCCAGCGCCTTGTCCTCCTCGGGGTTGGCGGGCTGCAATTGCTGCGCCGTCAGCGGCTCGCGCAGCAGCTCGCGCCATGCGTAGCGCCCGGCGTCCAGGTCGTAGACCGCGCGCCCGGCCTGCATCCAGCGTGTCATGGCCGTGTGCACCTGGGCCGTGGACAGGCCCGTGGCCTGGGCCAGTTCCTGCGCGCCGGCCTGCCAGCACGACTGCAGTTGCCGGCCCACGGCCTCGACCTGGGCGGGCGTGACCTCGGCCTGCGGCGCCATCAGGTGAAAGCGTGCGCTGGCGGCCCAGTCGTTGGCGCTCCAGCCCGACAGGCCCAGCGTGACCGTGACCAGGCCCAGCTCGATCACCCAGAAGCTGGGCATGCCGCTGCCCAGCAGGTGCACGCGCACGCGCGTGGCCTGGGAGATCAGCCGCTCCAGCGTGAGCAGGCGGCGGCGCCCCCACAGGCGGATGGTGCCGCCGCCCGTGCCCATGGCATCGCTGACGACGTGCGAGCGCCGGGTGGCCAGGCGCTCCTCCCAGGGCTCGAACACCACGGTGGGCGGCTGTCCCGGCACCAGCTCGAAGCGCAGCGCGCGCGGGCCATGGCGCTCGCGCCGGGCACGCAGCCGCGCGCAGATGTTGAACAGGTCCATGGGGTGCAGCTCCAGCACGGTGGCAGGCAGGGCGATGGCGCTGGAGACCTGCACGAAGCCGCGCAGCCAGCTGTCGGGCAGGTCGATCTTTTCCTCGCGCAGCGCGGGGTCGCCGCCCACCTGGACGGCAAAGCCCGCCGGGTCCAGCGTCAGCCGCGTGTCCCGGTAGTTGCGGATCTTCTGGAATTCTTCGTAGAGGCTGGCCGAGTAATCGATGTTGGTGGTGCCGCAGATGCGCTCGCCCGCATGCTCGAAGGCCTCGTGCCGGATGCTGACCGCGCAGTAGCTCGATTCGTCCTGGCTGAAGGCCTCGAACAGCAGCCGGTCCGGGTGCACGGTGATCACGGGGTCCAGCACATACCAGGCATCGCGGTTGGCCACGAACAGCCAGTCGAAGTACTTGCGCTGGGCCTTGTAGAAGGGGGAGAGCACCTGGTTGCGGGTCTCGCGCAGGTTCTTGAGTTCGGCGCTGATTTCCTTGGCGCGCGCCTGGGCGCCGCCGGTGTCGGCCATGAAGGTGGCCAGCATTTGCGCTTCGTGCTCCTGCAGCCATTCGCGGTAGGCCGTCTTGTCGCGGCCGCGCGTGCGCAGGTCGCTGACCACCACGCTGTGCAGCGCGGACAGCCCTTCGCGCACCTGCAGGAAGGCCGGGCCGTCGCGCCGGAGCAGGCCGTCGAAGCGCGTGGGTGGGCGCAGCAGGTCGGGCGCGAAGGAGAAGGCCTGCTCGGCCGCCGTGTCGTTGACCTGCGTGCTGCCGTAGTACTGATAGCGAAATTCCATGTCCGATCGACTCCGTGCCTTGTTGCGGCGCTCAGGTTGAAGACGGGGCCTGGCCGCGCCGCTCCGCCGCCAGGGGCTGCATGAAGCTTTGCGCCAGCTGGGGATGGCGCTGCACGATGTCGCGCAGCCCGGCCACATAGTCGGGCTGGTCGGCATGGCTGGCGCTGACCACCTGCCGCGCAAAGATGGCCGCCACCACGGCGGCGGTCTCGGGCGCCTGCACCTGGCTGCGCAGGAAATGCAGCACGCGCGTCTTGCTGGCACGCGCGCGGTGCACCTGGCTGAGCACGGCCAGGAAGTAGGGCTGCAGCTCCTGCAGGCGCGCCGCGCGCTGCGGCGCGGGCTCGTCGGGCAGGGCGAGCAGCCATTGCGTGACGAACAGCTGCACGCTGGTGGCGGGGTGCTGGGCCAGGCGCGTGAGGAAGAGGCTGGCCTCGGGCGCGCTCATGTGCTGCGCGAGCCGCTGGCGGCCCAATGCCTGCACCCAGGGCTGGGCGTGATCGACCCAGCCGAGCAGCAGCTGCGGCGACAGGGCGCCGTCCGGCAGCCGCTGGCCGAACATCTCGCGTGCGTACTGCTGCGTGTCGGCAAACAGGGCGTCGGCCAGCGGCATCAGCTGTTCGGCCTGCTCGGGCAGGGTCCGGTCCATGGGGGTGAGCTGCGCATCGATGCTCTGGCGGCTCAAGGCGCGCACGTCGGCATCGGCATGCCGGGCCAGCGTGGACCATTGGCGCAGCGTGTAGGCCTGCAGGTCCAGCGACTTCAGGCCCCAGGCGCCGTAGCGCTGTGCGCCCTTGGCCTGCGCCTGCAGGGCGCGCCAGATGCCCGAGGCATCGCGGGCCGGGGCCACGGCGGCCAGCGGGCCGGTGAGCAGCCGCAGCGCCGCGTCGTGAACGCCTTCGGCCTTTTCCGCGCGGAACAGCATCTCGTGCAGGCGTTCGGCGATCTGGGCGTTGCAGCGTGTGTTGTACAGGGGGGTGCCGGCCAGGCGTTCGACCAGGGGCGCTGCCGCTGCGCGCAAGGCGGCATGCGGTGATACGGCGAATTCGGCCAGCATGGCGGCCTGCTCGCACAGCAGGTCATCGGCGAGGCTGCCCATGAGCCGGATGCCGCAGGCCATGCGCGCAGGTTCCTCGGATTCCAGCAGCCCGCGCAACGCCGCCGGGGGCAGGGTCTGCAGGCCCTGCGGATGCGCCAGCAGCCAGGCGGTGGCCATCTCCACCAGCGCCGTCACCGAGTGCGCCAGCAGGTGGTGCAGCGGCGGGGCCGGGACGCTGGCGGCCTGCGCAGCCAGCGGACCGTTGCCATCGAACAGTGCCTGCACGGCATCGCGGATATCGGCCAGCGCGGGGCTTTCGGCGTCCAGCGTGGGCAGCGCCGCCAGCAAGGCCAGGGCCACGGCTGCACCATCGGCATAAAACAGCAGGGCCAGGCCCTGGGTGCGCGAGCTGGCGGCCGGTGACAGCAGCAGGGCTGCCACCAGTTCGGCATCGCGCGCGGCGCCTGCGCGGTCACGCGACAGCCAGGCGCCCAGGTAGCTGGCGGCAGGCCCGTCGCCGCATTGCGCAAGCGCCAGCAGCCAGGGCCGGCGTGCCGCATCGTCGGTCAGCGAGACCATGCGCTGCTGCGCGATCTGAAGGCCCAGCGCAGCCGCCGGTGCATAGGTTTTGTGCAGCAGCGGCGCGGTGGCCGCTGCATCGAGGCCGTCCAGAAAGGCCTTCTGGTCCTGCAGGGCGCGCGTGAGCGACCACAGCAGCAGCGTGGACTGCGAATGGCCCACCAGTTGCAGCAGTTGCCCGGGGTGGGCATCCCACATGGCCGAAAGCCCTTCCACGCGCTGCGCAGGCAGCTGCTGCAGGTCCAGCGGCTCGTCGGTGTACCAGGTGTGGGCGCGTGCCGAGGCATGCAGTTGCGGCCAGCGCGGCAGCAGCAGCCGGGCGGCGAGCAGCCAGCGCGATTCGGGCAGGCGGCCGGAGCGCGAGGTAGGCAGGCCCGCGCAGCAGCGGTCCATGGCCTGGAGCAGGGCTGCGGCATGGGCGGCGCTTTCGCTGTGGTCGGCCGAGGCCATGCGCCGCAGCTGGCGCCAGCCGCGCAGGCGCAGGTACAGCGAGGTGTCGCGGCTGAAGACGGCACCCTCGTCGCGCGGGCCATCGAAGCGCGCATGCAGCACGGCCAGCAAGGCGTGGTCGCGCCGCCACTCGGCACGCTTGTGGATGCGCCGCAGGGCCGGCCACCAGGCGCGTGTGAAGGGGATGCGCTCCATCCAGGCCAGCAGCTGCTGGTGGACGGCGCCGTCGTGCGCGCCCAGCGCATCGGCCGCCAGCAGCGCCTGTGGCCCAAGTGCCTGGAAGAAGGCCTGTTCGGCCTGCGGTCCGTCCTCTTTCGGGCCGTTTTCCTGCGGGGGAATCCCGGCCCACTGCGCCTGGTACTCCTGCAGCGCCGCCTGGCGCTCCTGCGGCGCGAGCAGCGCCAGCCAGGCCTGGTGCGCCAGATCGCGCGTGGCCTCGCTGGTGCCGCGTTGCGAGAGCGCCTGCAGGGCCACTGCCGCGCCGCCATCGCCCAGGCGCCCGATGAGGTAGGCCAGGCAGTAGTCGAGCAGATCGTCCCCCGTGCCCAGCAGCGCCACCAGGCGTGGAACCTGGGCATGCAGCAGGCGCTGGGCGGCGCCGCCGCGCGCGGGGTCCGCATACTCGGCCAGCCGCCACACCAGCCGGGCCTGCTGGCCCGAGGGCATCAGCCGCCAGGCGCTGCCGTCCAGGCGTTTGCACAGGGCGGAAATGGCGCCGGCCTGCAGGGCCGACTCCGGCAGGCCTGGCGGCACCGTGGCCTGTTCCCGGGCCGGGCCGGGGGAGGGCGCCGGGCCTGCTTCAGCATCCAGCTCCGCAAAGCCCTCATGGGACTGCAGCACATCGCCCGCGCCCAGGCGCTGGCGCAGGTAGGCCAGCGCGCGCTGGCGTGCAGGCTCCAGCGCCTGGGGCAAGGGGGTGAGCGTGCTGTCATCGACCTGCGCGACGACTCCGGCCTTCAATTGCGTGACCTGCAAGGTCACGACATGGCGCGCTGCGGTGGCCGTGGTGTCGCCGCCCGGCATCTCCAGGGCCAGCACCCTCACGGTGCTGATGCGTTCGTTGCGTCCCTGTGGCCGGGACAGTGTGGCGTGAGCAAGCAGATTCATGCGGCAGGCATCCAGTGCTTTTCCATGGAGGGTGTCGGCGTTCGTCGGCAGTAGTCGGCGGCTTTTGGCGGTACCTGGCGGTTCCTGGTGAAACCTGGCCGCCACCCTGGGTCAGATGGCCTTGCAGTGTAGTGGTGGCGTCTTGCAGGTGCGGCAACGCGCGTGTGTCCGTCTGTGCGCGCCTGTCCAGGTCTTTTCAGGTCGTTCCTGGTCAATTGCCGCTGCGCTTGTCCGATCCGGCCAGCAATGTCCCCGGCAAACCGTCCTCAATTTTCGTGGTGTCTTTGCGCGCGGATCTTGACTTCAAGTTCACTTGAACTTGAAGAATGCAACCCATTGTGAGCAACCGCCTGGAAGGCCTCCAGAGCCTGCGGTCCCGCCCCTTTTTCCGGCCCCGCCGCAGCCCCGGCAGCAGGGCCTTGCCCATCCCCCTCAAGGAGAGTCGATCCATGCCCGTTCTTCCACCGCCGCCGTTGCGGCGTGCCCTGTTCGGAGGCGCCCTGGCGGCGCTGGCCCTGCTTGCCGGCTGCCGCCCGCAGGCCGTGGGCGATGCCCACGCCAGCGACGGCCCGCCGCCTGCGCCCGAGGTGCTGGTGAGCGAGGTCGTGCCGGCCAGCGTGCGTGTCTGGGACGAGTTCAACGGCCGCATCGATGCCGTGGAGTCGGTCCAGCTGCGCCCGCGCGTGTCGGGCTATATCGAGCGCATTGCCTTCAGCGAGGGGCAGGAGGTCAGGAAGGGCCAGCTGCTGTTCGTGATCGACCAGCGGCCCTACCGCGCCGCCCTGGCCAGTGCCGAGGCCGAGCTGGAGCGCACGCGTGCAGGCGCCGCGCTGGCCCGCACCCAGGACCAGCGTGCCCGCCAGCTGGTGGCCGAGCATGCCGTCTCGCGCGAGGAAGCCGATACGCGCGCCGGCGCCCTGGCCCAGAGCGCCGCCCAGGTGCGTGCCGCCGAGGCCGCGCTGGCGGCCGCGCGGCTCAACCTGGACTTCACCGAGGTGCGCGCGCCGGTCTCCGGCCGCGCGGGCCGCGCCCTGCTCACCGTGGGCAACCTGGCCCAGGCCGATCAGAGCGTGCTGACCACCGTGGTTTCGCAGGACCCCGTGTATGTCTACTTCGATGCGGATGAGCACAGCTTCCTGCGGCAGCAGCAGGCCGCCAAGGACACCAAGGGGCGGCCCGGCGTGCAGCGGCCCGTGCGCGTGGGGCTGGCTGGCGACGAAGGCTTTCCGCATGCGGGCAGCCTGGACTTCACCGACAACCAGCTCAACGCGGGCACGGGCACGGTGCGCATGCGCGCCCGCCTGCCCAATCCCGACCGCCTGCTGACGCCGGGCCTGTTCGCGCGTGTGCAACTGCAAGACGCGCAGGGCCTGGGCGGCGAGCGGCAGACGCTGCTGATCGACGACAAGGCCGTGCTCACCGACCAGGACCGCAAGTACGTCTATGTGGTGGGCGAGGGCAACAAGGCCGAGCGCCGTGACCTGGAGCTGGGCCGCATGGTCGATGGCCGGCGCGTGGTGGACAAGGGGCTGGCGGCGGGCGACAGCCTGGTGGTCGGCGGCCTGCAGCGCATCTACTACCCCGGCATGCCCATCAGCCCCAAGCCTGCTCCCGGCGACGGGCAGGCGGCGGTGGCCAAGGCGCCGGCCGTGGCCGCGCAGTGAACCGGGAAGCACCATGGACTTCTCCAAATTCTTCATAGACCGGCCGATCTTCGCGGTCGTGCTCTCCATCATCCTGTTCGCCGTGGGGCTGGTCGCGATTCCGCAGCTGCCCGTGGGCGAGTATCCCGAGGTCGTGCCGCCCAGCGTGGTGGTGCGCGCCACCTATCCGGGCGCCAATCCCAAGGAGGTCGCCGAGTCGGTGGCCGTGCCGCTGGAGGAGGCCATCAACGGCGTCGAAGGCCTGATGTACATGAAGTCGGTCGCGGCGTCCGACGGCAGCCTGCAGGTGGTCTCCACCTTCCGCCCCGACGTCGACCCCGACACGGCCGCCGTGCGCGTGCAAAACCGCGTCAGCCAGGCCCAGAGCCGTCTGCCCGAGGAGGTGCGCCAGTTCGGCGTGACCACGCAAAAGCAGTCGTCCACGCCGCTGATGTACGTGGGCCTGGTGTCCCAGGACGGCCAGCATGACGCGCTGTACCTGCGCAACTACGTCACGCTCAAGATCAAGGACGTGCTGGCGCGCATTCCGGGCATTGGCGACGTGGGCATCTACGGCGCGGGCGACTACGCCATGCGCGTGTGGCTGGACCCGGACAAGGTGGCCGCGCGCCAGCTCACGGCGCCCGAGGTGATTGCCGCCATCCGCGAGCAGAACATCCAGGTCTCGGCCGGGCAATTGGGCGCGCAGCCCAGTCCGCAGAGCGCGGACAAGCTGCTGTCCATCAACGTGCGCGGGCGGCTGAAGACGCCCGAGGAATTCGGCAGCATCGTGCTCAAGGGCGGCGCGGACGGCCAGGTCGTGCGCCTGGCCGACGTGGCGCGCATCGAGCTGGGCGCCAGCGACTACACGCTGCGCTCGTGGAGCGACAAGAAGAACATGGCGGCCGTGGGCATCTTCCTGTCGCCGGGCGCCAATGCGCTGGGCGTGGCCGAGCAGGTCTACGCGGCCATGGACAAGCTGTCCCAGGACCTGCCCGAGGGCGTGGCCTTCGAGACGGTCTGGGACCCCACGGTCTTCGTGCGCGACTCCATCAAGGCGGTGCAGAGCACGCTGATCGAGGCCGTCATCCTTGTGGTGCTGGTGGTCATCGTCTTCCTGCAGACCTGGCGCGCCTCCATCATCCCGCTGCTGGCCGTGCCCGTGTCCATCGTCGGCACCTTCGCGGGGCTGTACCTGCTGGGCTACTCCATCAACACGCTGACCCTGTTCGGCCTGGTGCTGGCCATCGGCATCGTGGTGGACGACGCCATCGTCGTGGTGGAGAACGTGGAGCGCTACATCGAGGAAGGGCACACGCCCCTGGAGGCGGCCCACCTGGCGATGAAGGAGGTCTCGGGCCCCATCATCGCCATCGCCCTGGTGCTGTGCGCGGTCTTCGTGCCCATGGCCTTTCTCAGCGGCGTGACGGGTCAGTTCTACAAGCAGTTCGCCGTGACGATTGCCATCTCCACGGTGATCTCGGCCATCAACTCGCTGACGCTGTCGCCCGCGCTGGCGGCCAAGCTGCTGCAGCCGCGCGGCGCGCCGCGCGATCCGCTGGCGCGCGGGCTGGACCGCGGCCTGGGCTGGCTCTTCCGGCCCTTCAACCGCTTCTTCGACCGCAGCGCCCACGGCTATCAGAACTCGGTGGGGCATTCGCTGCGCCGCCGGGGCCTGGTGTTCGCGGTCTATGCGGCGCTGCTGGCGGGCACGGCCGTGCTGTTCCAGGCCGTGCCGGGCGGCTTCATCCCGCTGCAGGACAAGCTGTACCTGTTCGGCGGCGCCAAGCTGCCCGAGGGGGCTTCGCTGAACCGCACGGATGCGGTCACGCGCCAGATGGTCGATGCCGCCAAAAGCGTGGAAGGCGTGGACATGGTCGCCGCCTTCGCGGGCTTCAACGCGCTGCAGTCCACCACCACGCCCAACCTGACCAGCGCCTACATCATGCTCAAGCCCTTCGGCGAGCGCACGCGCAGCGCCGAGGCCATCAATGCCGAGCTGGGCGCCAAGTTCTCGCAGATCGAGGGCGGCTTCGCCTATGCGCTGATGCCCCCGCCCATCCAGGGCCTGGGCAACGGCTCGGGCTACTCGCTGTTCCTGCAGGACCGCGCGGGCCTGGGCTACGCGGCGCTGCAGCAGGCGCTGCAGGCCTTCCAGGCCGAGATCGCCAAAACGCCGGGCATGACCTACCCGGTCAGCAGCTACCAGTCCAACATCCCGCAGCTGGAAGTCAAGGTGGACCGCACCAAGGCCAAGGCCCAGGGCGTGGCGCTGACCGACCTGTTCCAGACGCTGCAGGCCTACCTGGGATCGGTCTACGTCAACGACTTCAACGCCTTCGGCCGCGTCTGGCGCGTGATGCTGCAGGCCGACGCTGACCACCGCCAGACCGTGGAGGACATCGCGCGGCTGCGCACGCGCAATGCGCGCGGCGAGATGGTGCCCATAGGCTCCATGGTCACCGTGGTGCCCAGCTTCGGCCCCGACCCGGTGCTGCGCTACAACGGCTTTCCGGCGGCCGATCTGATCGGCGACTCCGACCCGCGCGTGCTGTCCTCGGGCGAGGTGCTGGCCAAGCTCCAGGAGATCGCGCAGCGCACGCTGCCGCGCGGCATCGAGCTGGCCTGGACCGACCTGAGCTACCAGCAGGTGGAGCAGAGCAACGCCGCAGCCGTGGTCTTCGCCATTGCCGTGATGCTGGTCTTCCTGGTGCTGGCCGCGCTCTACGAAAGCTGGACGCTGCCGCTGGCCGTGATCCTCATCGTGCCCGTGTGCATCTGCGCGGCGCTGTTCGGCGTCTGGCTGGCCGGCGGCGACAACAACGTCTTCGTGCAGGTAGGGCTGGTGGTGCTGATGGGGCTGGCCTGCAAGAACGCCATCCTGATCGTGGAATTCGCACGCGAGCTGGAGCTGCGCGGCGTGGGCATCGTCGATGCCGCGCTGCAGGCCTGCCGCCTGCGGCTGCGGCCCATCGTCATGACCTCGATCGCCTTCATCGCGGGTGCCGTGCCCCTGCTCATCGGTGGCGGCGCGGGCAGCGAGGTGCGCGCGGCCACGGGCGTGACGGTGTTCTCGGGAATGCTGGGCGTGACCCTGTTCGGCCTGTTCCTCACGCCGGTGTTCTACGTCACGCTGCGCCGGCTTTCGGGCCGCGCGCTGACGGGGCATGCGCCTGCGCATTCCACCGGGCCTGCCCAGCCCGCCTCCCTGGAGTCCCCACATGCCTGAGATCCGCAAGTCCCTGAGCCGCCACGCGCTGGCGCTGGCATCCGCCGCCCTGGTGGGCGGCTGCGCGGTCGGCCCCGACTTCAAGGCGCCTGCGGCGCCGCGGGCCGCAGCGCAGTTCGCGCGGGCCGAGCCTGCACCGGCCACCCCCCAGGCCGAGCCCGATGCCGCCTTCTGGCGCCAGTTCCAGGACCCGCAGCTGACGCAGCTGGTGGAGCGCGCGCTGGGCGACAACCAGGACCTGCAGGTGGCGCTGGCGCGGCTGGACGGTGCCCAGGCGCTGCTGCGCGAAAGCCGCTTCGACCAGCTGCCCACGGTCACGATGTCGGGCCGGGCCACGCAGCAAAAGCTCAGCGAGAGCGAGGCCTTCTACGGGCCGCGCAGCCAGCGCAGCTACACCGCCGGATTGGCCGCCAGCTGGGAGATCGACGTGTTCGGCCGCGTGCGGCGCAGCATCGAGGCGCGGCATGCCGACCTGCGCGCCGATGCGGCCGACCTGGCGGCCCTGCAGGTGGCCATTGCGGCCCAGGTGGCGGGCAGCTACGCCGACCTGCGCGGCTGGCAGCAGCGCCTGGCCTTGGCGCAGGCCAATGCGGCCAACCAGCAGGACACGCTGCGCCTGGTGCAGCTGCGCCTGGCGCACGGCAGCGGCACCGAGTTCGACCTGGCGCGTGCCCAGGCCCAGCTGGAGGCCACGCGCTCGCGCATTCCCGCGCTGCAGGCGCAGATCGCCATGGCGCAGCACCGGCTGGCCGTGCTCACGGGCCAGGTGCCCGAGGCGCTGATTGCCGCGCTGGATGTGCCTGCCGCCCTGCCGCAGCTGCCGCCGGCCATCGACCCGGGCACGCCGGCCGGCCTGCTGCGCCGGCGTCCGGACGTGGCCGTGGCCGAGGCACGGCTGCATGCGGCCACGGCACGCATCGGCGTGGCCACGGCCGACCTGTTCCCGCGCCTGTCGCTGGGCGGGCTGCTGGGCAGCACGGCGTTGCACGGCGGCGCGCTGTTCGAGGGCGCCAGCGCCCGCAGCAGCGTGTTCCTGGGCGTGGACTGGTCCTTTCTCGACGTGGGCCGCGTGCGGGCGCGCATCGCGGCCAGCGAGGCCGGCGCCCAGGCTGCGCTGGCCCAGTACCAGCAGACCGTGCTGCTGGCGCTGGAGGACACGGAGAACGCCCTGGTGCGCCTGCAGCGCACGCGCAGCGAAGACGCCCACCTGGCCCAGGCCGCCGAGCAGCGCCAGCGTGCCGAGCAACTGGCGCTGCGCCGCTACCACCTGGGCAGCGTGGGCCTGTACGAAGTGCTGGATGCGCAGCGCGACCTGTATGCGGCCCAGGACGCGGCCGCCGACAGCCGTGCGCGCGGCCTGCGCGCCGCCGTGGCGCTGTACCAGGCCCTGGCCGGTGGCTGGGACGGAAAGCTGCCGCCGGCCTGAGCGTGCGGCGCGCATTGCCACAAGGGACGGCCAGGCGCCGTCCCTTTTTTCTTGTGCGGCGCCCCCGGTGAAAACCACGAGGACCAGGGGCTTGCCTCATTTTTTTCTTATCGGATAATTTTCTCATTGGAAAAAAATGGAGCGATGGATGATGGAAAGCCAGGTTCTGGATTTCGCGGTGATCGGTGGCGGCATGGCCGGTGCCTCGGTGGCCTGGCGGCTGGCCGGGGGTGGCGCCTCGGTGGTGGTGCTGGAACGCGAGCCGCAGCCCGGATACCACGCCACGGGCCGCTCGGCCGCCATGTTCATGGAGAGCTACGGCACCGCGCAGATACGCGCGCTGACACGCGCCAGCCGTGGCTTCTACAGCGCGCCGCCCGAAGGTTTTTGCGAGCACGCGCTGCTGCAGCCGCGCAGCGTGCTCTACATAGGAACGGCCGGCCAGGAACCCCAGCTGGACGAGGCCCTGGCCATGTACCGCCGCGACGGCCTGCGCGCCGAGCGCATCGACGCGCGCCAGGCCTGCGCCCTGGTGCCCTGCCTGCAGGAGAGCCTGCTCGTGGGCGCCGTGCATGACCTGGACGCCATGGACATCGACGTGGCCGAACTGCACCAGGGCTTTCTGCGCGGCATGGCGCGTGCCGGTGCACGGCTGCGCTGCGGCGCCGAACTGTCGGGCGCCGAGCGTGAGGTGGATGGTGATGGCCAGGGCCTGTGGACCCTGGTGCTGCAGGACGGGTCGCAGGTCCGTGCCCGCGCCGTGGTCAATGCCGCAGGCGCCTGGGCCGATGCCGTGGCCCGGCTGTGCGGCGCGCGGCCGCTGGGCATCGAGCCCCGGCGCCGCTCGGCCTTCACCTTTGCCGCACCTGAGGGCGAGGACATCCACGGCTGGCCTGCCGTGATCGGCGTGGACGAGAGCTTCTACTTCAAGCCCGATGCAGGCCAGCTGCTGGGCTCGCCCGCCAATGCCGATCCCGTGCCGCCGCACGACGTGGTGGCCGAGGAGCTGGACGTGGCCATGGGCATAGACCGCATCGAGACACTGACCCGCCTGCGCATACGCCGGCCGCGCCATGTCTGGGCCGGGCTGCGCAGCTTTGCGCCCGACGACGACTTCGTGATCGGCTGGGATGCGCAGCGCGAGGGATTTTTCTGGCTGGCCGGGCAGGGCGGCTACGGCATACAGACGGCAGCTGGCGCCTCGGCCGCCGCGGCCGCACTGCTGATGCGCGAGCCGCTGCCCGCCGAGCTGCTGGCCCAAGGCGTCGATGCCCTGCGGCTGAGTCCGGCGCGCTTCGCGGCCTGACCCGTCATCGCTTTTTCACCTTTTCAGCCCCCGCAACACACAACAATCCAAGGAGACAGGCATGGGTGCATTCAAGGAAGTGAGCAGGATTGCCGGCGCCTTCGTCGGCGTCATCGTCGGGGCGGGCTTCGCCTCGGGGCAGGAGATATTGCAGTTCTTCGCGGGCTTTGGCGCCATCGGCCTGGCAGGCTGCCTGGTGGCGGCCCTGGCCTTCGTCTTCCTGTCCATGGCGTTCTCCACCATGGGCCAGCGCCTGCAGGCCGGCTCGCACAAGGAAGTGGTGCAGGCCCTTCTGGGCCGGCATGTGGGCATGGTGTTCGATGTGCTGATCACCTTCTTCCTGTTTGCCATCACCGTGGTCATGCTGGCGGGCGCGGGTTCGCTGCTGCACCAGTGGCTGGGCCTGCCCGAGGTCTGGGGCAGCGTGCTGGCCACCGTCGCCACGGTGCTCATCGTCTGCCTGGACGTGGGCCGGGTGATCGCCTTCATCGGCGCCGTCACGCCGCTGCTGGTGTTCATGACCGTGGTGGTCGCCGGCTACGTGCTGCTGACGCCCCACGGCGACATGGCCGCGCTGGAAGCCGCCGCCTCCACCCAGCCCCGGGGCGCGGGCCACTGGCTGGTGGCCGCGCTGCTCTATGTCTCCTACAACGTGGTGGCGGGCATGCCCTTTCTGGTGATCATGGGCGGGCAGGCCAGCTCGCGCCGCGTGGCGCTGTGGGGCGGCGTGGCGGGCGGGCTGCTGCTGGGCCTGCTGATGCTGATGATCGCGGCCGCGATGTACTGGCGCATGGACACGCTGGGCGGCCTGTCCATGCCCATGCTGTCGCTGGCCACGCAGATCTCGCCCTGGCTGGGGCACCTGATGTCGCTGGTCATCTTCGGCATGATCCTCAACACGGCCGTGGGCATGCTCTATGCCTTCGTGGCCCGCATCCTGCCGGCCGGCACGCCGCGTTTTCGCTGGGGCACGGGCGTGGCGGGCGTGCTGGCCCTGGGCGGCAGCTTCGCGGGCTTCATCACGCTGGTGGGCATGGTCTACCCGGTCTATGGCTACATCGGCTTCGCCCTCATGGCCTGCGCGCTGGTGGGCTGGCTGCGCATGGGCCGCAGGCAGGCGCCCGGGGCCGGCCTGCGCGGCGCCTGACGGCCGGGCCTGACCCTAGAATCGGGCGGTCGCCAGCCCCGATCGCCCGCTTCATGCCCAGCCCCCGCACCAGATCCAGCCCCAGGTCCAGCCCCAGGTCCAGCACTCTCCCCACGCCAGACCAGGTCCTCGCCGCCGTGCTGCCGGGCGCCCGCACGGCCGCCGCCATGCCTGCGGGCAAGCACGAAGTGGGCGCCAAGCTGCGCAAGGCGCGCAAGGAGCGTGGCCTGACGCTGCAGCAGGTGGCCGAAAGCAGCGGGCTGGCCGTGTCCACCATCTCCAAGGCCGAGCGCGGCCAGATCGCGCTGAGTTACGAGAAGGTGCTCATGCTGGGCAACGCGCTGGACATCGACATGACACGGCTGTTCATGGTCGGGGACGCCCAGCAGGCGGCCGGCGACACGCCCACCGTGGTCAAGGACTGCTTCGAGGACGTGCAGCGCTACGAGACCGACCAGTACCTCTACAGCGTGCTGTGCGGCGCCTTCCCGGGCAAGAAGATGCAGCCCCTGGTGGCCGTGATCAATGCGCGCGAGGCCGGCGAATTCTCGGAGACCATCCGCCATGCGGGCCAGGAGTTCGTGATGGTGCTCTCGGGCCGGGTGCGCATCCTGTTCGAGAACGGCGAATCGGTGGAGCTGGGCCGCCACGAGGCCGCTTATTTCGACAGCGGCGTGGGCCATGTGTATGTGAGCCTGAGCCGCCAGCCGGCTCAAGTCGTCTCTGTCTGCACCTGAAATGGTTAGCACCCCCTGAGCGGCTGCGCCGCTTCCCCCTCTCTCGCTACGCGGGAGGGGGACGACACCCTCGGTGCGGGGCGGCGCGGCCGGCATAGGCCCTTCCTCGGTGTCTCTGGCGTGGAGGTGCGCTAGTTTCATAGGTCGCGCCTCTTGTTTGGGGCGCAGGCCGTTTTTCTGGGGGAATCCTCGTGCCCGGCACGGCCGCCCCGTAGTTCCTACAATCGCTGCCCATGAGCCTGCCCCAGTACACCCGCGCCAAAGAGCTTCCCACCATCCTTGCCAAGCGCCTCGTCATTCTTGACGGCGCCATGGGCACCATGATCCAGCGCTTCAAGCTGGGAGAGGCCCAGTACCGGGGCCAGGGCTACACGGGCCCCGGCAGCGTGGGCGACCGCTTCAAGGACTTCCCGCATGACGTCAAGGGCAACAACGAGCTGCTGTCGCTCACCCGCCCCGACGTGATCCGCGACATCCATGAGAAGTACCTGGCCGCCGGCGCTGACCTGATCGAGACCAACACCTTCGGCGCGACCACGATTGCGCAGGACGACTACCACATGGCCGATCTGGCGCGCGAGATGAATCTCAAGAGCGCCCAACTGGCCCGCGCGGCCTGCGACAAGTACAGCACGCCCGGCCATCCGCGCTACGTGGCCGGCGCCCTGGGCCCCACGCCCAAGACGGCCAGCATCAGCCCCGACGTGAACGATCCGGGCGCGCGCAACGTGAATTTCGAGCAGCTGCGCCAGGCCTACCTGGAGCAGACGCTGGCGCTGATCGAGGGCGGCTCCGACGTCATCCTGGTCGAGACCATCTTCGACACGCTCAACGCCAAGGCCGCGCTGTTCGCGGTGGACGAGGCCTTCGAGCAAAGCGGCGAATGCCTGCCCATCATGATCAGCGGCACGGTGACCGATGCCTCGGGCCGCATCCTGTCCGGGCAGACGGTGACGGCCTTCTGGCACAGCGTGCGCCATGCCAACCCGCTGTCCATCGGCCTGAACTGCGCGCTGGGCGCGGCGCTGATGCGCCCCTACGTCCAGGAACTGAACAAGGCCGCGCCCGAGACCTTCATCAGCTGCTACCCCAACGCCGGCCTGCCCAATCCCATGAGCGACACGGGCTTTGACGAGACGCCCGAAGTCACCAGCCGCCTGGTGCACGAATTCGCGTCCGAAGGCCTGGTCAACATCGTGGGCGGCTGCTGCGGCACCACGCCGGACCACATCGGCGCCATCGCCAAGGCCGTGGGCAGCACGCCCACGCGCCGCCTGTTCTACCCGGAATCGGCCTGATGGCCCGGGCGGAGCCTCTGACATGAGTTCGCCGCTGCCGCCCGTCCCGTCCCCAGCCGCAGGGCTGCCGCTGCCAGTGTCGGCGCCTGTGCCCGGCCCGGCCGCTGGCGCGCCGGTGGCGCCACAGGCTCCGTCCGCTGCGGTGGCGCCGGCTTCGCGCGCGTCACCCGCTTCCCCCGCGTCATCCGCCTCACCCTCCGTTCCCGTCATGCCGCCAGCGGCCACGGCCGTGCGCTGGTCGCCCGAGATGCTGCAAAGCCTGCGCTTGCAGGCCTTCGAGCAATTGGTGGCCCAGCTGGCGCGCCAGGTCCAGTCCAGCCCCGGCGCGCCCGCGCCGCAGTGGCCGGCCAGCGGCGTGTCCGAGGCGCTGGGCCGGCTGCTGGAGGCCTTGCTGGCCCAAGTAGGTACCCAGCAGGGCCAGGCCCTGCAACTGCTGGCAGCCCAGCCGGGTTCGGCGGCCTTGCTGCAGGCGCTGGCCGCCGGCACGACAGCGGGTGCAGCGGCAGGTACAGCGCCGGCCGGAGGGCAAGCGCAGCCATCCCAGAGTCCGCAGACGGGAACATCAGCCTCTGCCCAGGCCGGCGCTGCGCCGCAGGCGGCGTCTTCCTCGTCTGCACTGCAGGCCGCAGCCTCCCTGCAGCCCGCTGCTGCCGCAGTGACGCTGGCCGTGGCAACCGCCAAGGCCAAGGTGGTGGATGCGCTGCTGGCCGGATCGGGACTGGCGCCGCAGGCCGGTGCCAGCGCGCCTGGAGGTGTTGCAGGCGGCGCCACCCAGACCCTGCCCGCGCTGCAAAGCTGGTGGGTGCAGCAGGGCACGCTGCTGACGCCCCAGGGCGAGCGCGGCTTCACGCTGAGCCTGCAGGTGCCCCAGGCCTGGGCCCAGGCGCAGGGCGCGGCCATGGCGCTGGCGGCCGCATCGGCTTCCGCGCCGGGTGCGGCCCCTTTCACGGCGGCGGCACTGCCTGCGGGCGCTGCGCTGCCCTTGGCGGGCGCGCAGGCCACGGAGCCGGGCCTGCGCCTGCCGCTGGATGCCTCGCTGCAATCGCTGGCCTCGGGGCCGGTGGCCGTGGTGGTGCAGCCGCGTGGCGCCGATGCGCTGCGCACCAGCGCCCTGCTGCTGCTGGAGCTGCAGCCGCTGCGCCAGCCGGGCGGCGCCATGGCGTCGCCGGCCGGCCTGGCCTCGGTGGCTTCGCTGTCGCCCGCGTTCGCGCAGGAGGTGCAGCAGATGCTGCAGCAGCGCAACGATCCCTGGCTGCACATGGCGGCGGCCCAGGCCTCGGGCGCTTTGCCGCGCGAGCGCCGCGCCTTCGAGCACCAGTCGCATTTCTGCACCACCGAAGGCTGCCAGTACGAGGGCCGCGCGCCCTGCGCCCAGCCTTTTTGCAGCGAGATGAACCGTCTCTGGGACGTGTCGCGCACCGAGCGCAGCCGCTGACGACCTGGCCCCGGCCCGGGGCCGCCACGCTACGAAACTGACCGGGCCTGACGGTGGCGTGGTCATCGCCGGCCCCAGCTTTCATAATGCCGGCTGTCGTTCGCCATCTGCGCGGATGACGTCTTTGGCCGGGATGTGCAATGAATGTGCAGCGATCATGCTGCGATCTGCATCCTGGCTGCCTCCAAGTCGCTGCAAGCCACCAGCCCGCCGCGCACCTTCCAGCCACCTCTGTCGTGGCAACCCCCGTCGCCGTTTGCGCATGCCCCCGGGCCGCGCCGGTGTTGTGCCATCTTTCATTTCCAGGAACCCGTTCAGGATGCGTTGTACCTCCCGCTTGACCCTTGCTTCTCTCGCCGTTGCGGCTGCCCTGCCGGTGGCTGCCCAGTCATCTGCCACAGGCTCCAACGTCACCATCAGCGGTTATCTCGACGCTGGCGTGTTCCGGGATTTCGACAAGACCAGCAAGCTGGGCACGATTCAGCGCAGCAACCTGGCGATTGCCGGTTTCGAGGACCTGGGCGGTGGCCTGAAGGCCACCTTCCGGCTGAGCACGCGTTTCGACCTGGACACGGGCCTGACCGAGGACTATCCGAAGAAGCCCTTCTGGCATGACGAGTCCACCGTGGGCCTGCAGGGCAGCTGGGGCCATCTGCGCCTGGGCCGCGCGCTCAGCGCCATGTGGAGCCAGGAGTGGCAGTTCGATCCCTGGGGCAACTTCAACCGCATCGCCTCGCCGGCCTGGCACATGGCCCACTACCTGACGCCGACCGACCGCGCCAGCAACAACGGCTCGCCCGAGTACGGCCGCATGTCCAACGGCGTGTTCTACGACTCGCCCAAGTTCGGCGGCTTTTCGCTGCACCTGAGCGCCTCGCCCGAGCGCACCGAGGCGCCGGGCCGCCAGGGCCGTGCGCGCTCGGTGTCGGTCAACTACGACCAGGGCGCGGTGGCGGCCATGCTGGCGCACGAGCGCAACGGCAGCGGCGACACCGACCTGTACATGGGCGGCAAGTACCGCATCGGCACGGCAGCGGTGATGCTGGCCTATGACCGCAGCAAGTCGGGCACGCCCGGCACGGGGCCCGACAAGTCGCGCATGGTCTCGCTGGGCGCCACCTACGGCATCGGTGCGACCACGCTCAAGGCCAGCTATGCACGCCAGCGCCTGGACCGCGATACCAACAACATGCTGTCGCTGGGCGCCGAGTACGCGCTGTCCAAGCGCACCATGCTCTACACCAGCCTGGGACACCAGCGCTACGAGAACCAGAGCTCGCGCACGGCCTTCGGCGTGGGCATGGCCCATTCCTTCTGATCAATGCGCTTCCCAGCGGCCTGACTGGGCAGCGCTGGTGATCCTGGCCAGGCCTGGAGCCGGCATGGGCTGAGGGGTGGCGGGCAGGGCGGTGAGTTCCAGGCCTTGCTCCAGCTTGAAGACGCTCACGGCCTGCTGCAGGCCATAGGCCTGCTCCTGCAGGGACTGGGCGGCGGCGGCGGCTTCCTCGACCAGGGCGGCGTTTTGCTGGGTGACCTGGTCCATCTGCGAGATGGCCTGGTTGATCTGCTCCAGGCCCGCCGTCTGCTCGACGCTGGCGGCCGTGATCTCTCCCATGATGTCGGTCACGTTGCGCACGCTGCTGACGATGTTCTGCATGGTCTGCCCGGCCTGGGCGACCAGGGCAGAGCCGGTGCTGACCTTGCCGTTGGAGTCCTCGATGAGGAGCTTGATCTCCTTGGCCGCATCGGCGCAGCGCCGCGCCAAGGCGCGCACTTCGGCAGCCACCACGGCAAACCCACGGCCCTGCTCGCCCGCGCGGGCCGCTTCCACGGCCGCGTTGAGCGCGAGGATGTTGGTCTGAAAGGCGATGGCGTCGATCACGCCGATGATGTCGGCGATCTTGCGCGAGGAGGCATGGATGGCGCCCATGGTGTCCACCACCTGGGAGACCACCTCGCCGCCTTGCTGGGCGACGGCCGAGGCCGAGGCCGCCAGCTGGTTGGCCTGGCGCGCGTTGTCGGTGTTCTGACGCACCGTGACGGTGAGCTGCTCCATGGAGGCAGCGGTTTCTTCCAGCGAGCTGGCCTGGTGCTCGGTGCGCACCGAAAGATCGTTGTTGCCCGAGGCGATCTGGCTGGAGGCCGTGGCGATCGAGTCCGTGCCACTGCGCACCTGCCGGACGATGTGGATGAGGCTCTGGTCCATGCGGTGCAGTGCGTGCAGCAGCTGGCCTGTCTCGTCGGTGGTGGTGGCCTGGATGCGGCGCGTCAGGTCGCCTTCGGCCACGGCCTGGGCCACGCCCAGGGCCTCGTTCAGCGGACGCGCCACGATGCGCGCCAGCGTGAGCGCCAGGGCCAGCCCCAGCAAAATGCTGGCTCCCAGCAGGCCGACCACCCAGATGCGTGCGCTGCGGTAGAGGGCGTTGGCATGGTCGTTGGCCTGCTGTCCGCCTTCGTGGTCGATCTGCACCATGCGGTCGATCTGGTCATACAGGCGCCGGCTCAGCTCCAGCGATTCGCCCTGGGCCAGCACCAGGGCTTCGTCCTTGCGGCCATTGCGCGCCAGGGCCATGACCATGGCGTGCTCCTTGGCGTACTCGTTGCGCAGCCGGCCCAGTTCGTCGTAGGCGGCCTTCTCCGGCGCGGAACTGATGAAGCTGGCGTAGTTGTCGTAGCTGGTCTGGGTCTTCTTCCACAGCTCGCCCATGATCCTGTCGAAGGCACCGATGTCCTGCTCGCTGGTGGATATCAGGTACTGCAGCTCGTTGACGCGGTAGCGGGCCGTGGTGGCGCGGATGTCGAGCAACATGCGTGATGAAGGCATCCAGCGCGTGGCGATATCGATGGACGCCTGGTTGATCCGGCTGAGCTGCAGCACGGCATAGAGGCCCACGAAGGTGGTCAGCGCCAGGACGGCCACGAAGGCCAGCAGCAGCTTGGAGGAGATCTTGAGATTGCGAAAGGCTTGCATGGCGAAGTCCTGTAGGCGTGTCCCTTGAACGGCAAGGGGGAAAAAGGCGTGCAGCAGGGCGCACCTTGCCTGCCGTGCAGAGCAAGGTGGAACGGGTATCAGCGAAAGAGAAAACGAGGGCCGCAGTGCCCGCTCAGGGGGGGAACCAGCCCGAGGTCCGGCAGATGCGGCCCTTGATGCGGGGCCTCATGGCACAGGCCCTGTCCGTGCGCCTGCGCTGCGGCGGGCGCTTCGCGGGCATGCCGCAGCAGCGGGGAAGATGCAGAGGATTGCGAACCATCCGCCTGCACCGTTTGGCAAGCGGATACCCGCTGCAGCCAGGCGTTCGGCGGCGGCTGCCGCGCGCTGGGGGCGGGCATTGCGGGTAGTTGTCCTAGGGACTTCGGACAGGGAAAAAGTGGCTATCTGCATCTGTGGTGGGGATTATTTCCGCACCGTCTGAGGATGAGGATGCCCACCATCTGATTTTGGATAGGACGTGTCCTAAAAGCCGTTTGCAGGCCCGCAGCCAAGCCATCCGCGTCTGCGGATGGCCGGTTTCAAGGCATCGGAAACTTCAGCGCATCAAGGCGACCGGCGTCTGTCGCCAGTCGCTCAGACCACGCCCTTGCCGCGCAGGGCCTGCAGCTGCTGCGCATCCAGGCCCAGGCGCTCGCGCAGCACCTCGTCCGTGTGCTGGCCCAGGGCCGGCGGCGCATGGCGCAGCGTGGTGGGCGTGTCCGACAGGCGCAGCGGGCTGGCCGTGGTCACCACGCGGTTGATGGTCTCGCCCGCAGGCGGCGTGGCGCCCGGATAGCGCTCCTGCTCCACGCGCAGGCCGCGCGCGCGCACCTGCGCATCGTCGAAGGCCTGGCCGATGTGGTTGATGGGGCCGCAGGGCACGGCCTTGTCCTCCAGCAGCGCGATCCACTCGGCCGTGGGCCGGCCGCGCGTGAGTTCGGCCATCAGCGGGATCAGCGCATCGCGGTGGATGACGCGGCCGGCATTGGTGGCAAAGCGCTCGTCGCGCGCCCAGTCCACGCCGGCCGCCCCGCAAAAGCGCGCGAACTGGCCGTCGTTGCCTATGGCCAGCAGCATGCGGCCGTCGGCCGTGGGGAAGTCCTGGTAGGGCACGACGCTGGGGTGGGTGTTGCCCTGGCGGCCCGGCACATGGCCGGTGTTCAGGAAGCCCGCGCCCTGGTTGGCCAGCACGGCCATGGCCACGTCCAGCAAGGCCATGTCGATGTGCTGGCCCCGGCCTGTGTGGTGGCGCGCCTCCACGGCGCCCAGGATGGCCGTGGTCGCATACATGCCGGTGAACAGGTCGATCACGGCCACGCCCACGCGCAGCGGGCCGCCGCCGGGCTCGCTGTCGGCGCGGCCCGTGATGCTCATGAGGCCGCTCATGGCCTGCACCAGCAGGTCGTAGCCGGCGCGCGGCGCATAGGGCCCGGTCTGTCCGAAGCCCGTGACCGAGCAGTAGATCAGGCGCGGGTTCAGCGCGCTCAGCGAGGCGTAGTCCAGGCCGTAGCGCTTGAGGCCTCTGGTCTTGAAGTTCTCCACCACCACATCGCTTTGCATGGCCAGTTCGCGGATCAGCTGCTGGCCCTCGGCCGTGGCCATGTCCACGGTGACCGAGCGCTTGTTGCGGTTGCAGGCCGCGAAGTACACGGCGTTGTCCGAGGGATTGCCTTGCGCATCGGGGAAGAAGGGCGGGCCCCAGTGGCGCGTGTCGTCGCCCTCGCCGGGCTTTTCGATCTTGATCACGTCGGCCCCCATGTCGGCCAGGTTCTGGGTGCACCAGGGGCCGGCCAGCACGCGCGAGAGGTCGAGCACGCGCAGATGGCCCAGCGCTCCTGCGGTCTGGGTGGCCGTGTTGTTGATGGGGCTGGGGGAGGGGGTTTCTGTGTGGTTCATGGGCTGAGGCGGCTATCCCGGGCAGATGGGCCCATGCTACGGCGCGCGGGCCTGCTGCGGCTTCGCATTTGTGAAAGCGCGCGTTCGCGCACGGGCCGGCACTGCGGTTTGTACTGACGCGCGCGGCTCAGTGCCGGAGCCTGCGGCTTTCTACAATGCCGGATGGCCATGCATTTCGATCTTGTGGATCTGCGCCTTATGGTGCACATCGCCGACGCCAACAGCATGACGCGTGGCGCGGAACTTTCCTTCATCTCCCTGCCGGCGGCCAGCACCCGCATCAAGAACCTGGAGGAGAGCATCGGCACCAAGCTGCTGTACCGCACCAGCCAGGGCGTGACGCTGACGCCGCCGGGCCAGGCCTTCGTCACCCATGCGCGCATGGTGCTGGGCCAGATCGAGCATCTGCGCGGCGACATGCAGGAGTACGTGCGCGGCATCAAGGGCCATGTGCGGGTGTTTGCCAACACCACCTCGCTGGGCGAGTTCCTGCCGCCCGTGCTGCGCCATTACCTGCGCCGCAATCCCGACGTGAACATCGACCTGCGCGAGCGCCTGTCGCACGACATCGTGCGTGCCGTGACCGAGGGGCAGACCGACATCGGTATCGTCGCCGGCCTGGTGCGCACCGAGAACCTGGAGACCCTGCCCTACCGCCGCGACCGCCTGGTGCTGGTCGTGCCGCGCGGCCATGCGCTCGATGGCGAGATGCAGATGGCCTTTGCCGACACGCTGGACCTGGACCATGTGGGCCTGCACGAATCCAGCGCCATCCACGCCTTCCTGCGCCAGGCCAGCGACCAGCTGCACCGGCCCATCAAGCAGCGCATCCAGGTGGGCAACTTCGAGACGGCCTGCCGCATGATCGAGTCCGGCGTGGGCGTGGGCGTGCTGCCCGAATCGGCCGCCAGCCGCCATGCGCATTCCATGGACATCGCCATCGTGCCGCTGTCCGATGCCTGGTCGGTGCGCGAGATGCAGATCTGCGTGCGCAGCCTGGAGGCCCTGCCGTCCTTCGCCCAGGAGCTGGTGGAGCTGCTGGTGGCCGACGCACAGGGCCGGCTCACGCTGGAGTAGCTTGGACTCAACTATTCAGTGCTTGCGCACGGCCTACGCAACTGGCGTGTTCCAAGCGCGAGACGCCGAGCAAGGGCCGCCCCGCAGCGAGGGCGTCGTCCCCCTCCCGCGAAGCGAGAGAGGGGGAAGCGGCGTAGCCGCTCAGGGGGTGTTCATACCGTCGGTGCCAGCCAGTACTTGAAAGTGCCGGTGGCCGTGGCCACGAGCTTTCCGTCTTCATCGAGCAACTGCGCCGCGCAGCTGCACAGGCTGCGGCTGGCGTGCACCACCCAGCCTTCGGCCAGCAGCGCGCCCTTGCCCGGGCGGTGGAAGCGGCTGCTCATCTCCACCGTCACGGCGGTCTGCGATGGCGCACCGGGCAGCTCGCCCGCGGCGCGCGACATCACGGAGTCCAGCAGCGTCATGAGCACGCCGCCGTGCGCGGCGGGCAGCTGGTTGAGCAGTTCCTCGCGCATGTGGGGCAGGCGCACATGGACCTTGCCGGGCGGCGCGGGCACCTGCGAGGCGCCGATCAGCCGCATGAAGGCATTGCGGTCGGGGGCCGGTGCGCTCATGCGGCTCATGCGGCGCGCGCCTCGCGCACCATGTTGCGCGCGATGATGACCTGCTGGATCTGTGTCGTGCCTTCGTACAGGCGGAACAGCCGCACGTCGCGGTAGAAGCGCTCGATGCCGAACTCGGCCAGGTAGCCCGAGCCGCCCAGGATCTGCACGGCGCGGTCGGCCACGCGGCCCACCATCTCGGTGGCGAACATCTTGCAGCACGAGGCCTCGGTGGAGACGTTGCGGCCCTCGTCGCGGCGGCGCGCGGCGTCGATCACCATGCACTCGGCCGCATACAGCTCGGCCTGGCTGTCGGCCAGCATGGCCTGCACCAGCTGGAACTCGCAGATGGGCTGGCCGAACTGCTTGCGCTCCAGCGCATAGTTCAGCGCGTCGCGCAGGATGCGCTGCGCCACGCCCACGCTCACGGCCGCGATGTGGATGCGGCCCTTGTCCAGCACCTTCATGGCGGTCTTGAAGCCCTGGCCTTCCTTCAGGCCGATGAGGTTGGCCGCCGGCACGCGCACGTTGTCGAAGAACACGTCGCAGGTGTGCGCACCCTTCTGGCCCATCTTCACGTCGTTCTTGCCGAAGCTGATGCCTGGCGACTTCGCATCCACGATGAAGGCCGAGACGCCGCCCGCGCCCTTGTTGGCCGGGTCGGTGCGCGCCATCAGCGTGAACATGCCCGCATGCGGCGCGTTGGTGATGAAGCGCTTGTTGCCGTTGACCACGTAGTGGTCCCCATCCCTGATGGCGGTGGTGCGCAGCGAGGCCGCGTCCGATCCCGCCTCGGGCTCGGTCAGCGCGAACGAGGCCATGATCTCGCCCGTGGCCAGCTTGGGCAGCCAGGCCGCCTGCTGCTCGGGCGTGCCGTCGATGAGGATGCCCTGAGAGCCTATGCCCACGGTCGTGCCGATCACCGAGCGGAAGGCCGGCGCGGTCTGGCACAGCTCGAAGAGCACGCGCACCTCTTCCTCCATGGTCAGCTCCAGCCCGCCGAACTGCTCGGGGATGGTCATGCCGAACAGGCCCAGGTTGCGCATCTCCTGCACGATGGACTCGGGAATCTCGTCGGTCTCGGCCACTTCGTTCTCGGCGGGCACCAGGCGCTCGCGCACAAAGCGGCGCACGCTGTCCAGCAGGGCTTCGAGGGTTTCTTGGTCGCGGATCATTGCGGTGTTCTTTCTTCTCTCTACGGAATCAAAGCGCTTCGGCCGTACCCAGCACAGCCGTGGACTGGCTGGACAGGGTGCCGCCATTGCCATGGACCACGGCCGTGCGGTGGCGTCCCAGCTGGCGCTGGCCGGCCTCGCCGCGCAGCTGGCGCACGGCCTCGATCAGCGCAAAGATGCCGTACATGCCCGGGTGCACGCAGGACAGGCCGCCGCCGTTGGTGTTGACGGCCAGCCGCCCGCCGGGCGCGATACCGCCCTTGGACACGAAGGCGCCGCCCTCGCCCTTGGCGCAAAAGCCCAGGTCCTCCAGGAACAGCAGGGTGTTGATGGTGAAGGCGTCGTAGACCTGGGCCATGTCCATGTCGGCAGCGGTGAGCCCCGCCATGGCAAAGGCCTGGGCGCCCGACTGCGCGGCGGCCGTGGTGGTGAGGTCGGGCATGCAGGAGATCTGGCGGTTCCAGATGGCCGTGGCATTGCCCAGCACGTAGACGGGGGGGCGCGGCAGGTCGCGGGCGCGCTCGCCGCGCACCAGCACGATGGCGCCTGCGCCATCGGTCACCAGGCAGCAGTCGCGCACGCTCAAGGGGCTGGCGATGGGGCGGGCCGAGAGCACGTCCTCGATGGTCAGCGGGTCGCGCATGAAGGCTTCGGGGTTGAGCTGGGCCCAGGCACGCGCGGCCACGGCCACCTCGGCCAGTTGCTCGCGCGTGGTGCCGAACTCGTGCATGTGGCGCGCGGCCGCCAGCGCATAGGCGGTCACGGGCAGCACGGGCTCATAGGGGAACTCGTAGGGCTGCGGGTCGAGGAAACGCCGCGCCGCCTGGCCTTCCTTGCGGCCGAAGGTGGCCGAGCGCTGGGCGCTGCCGTAGCACACCAGCACGGCCTTGCACTGGCCGGCCTCCAGCGCGCGGATGGCGGGCAGCAGGTGGGCGATGAAGCTGCTGCCGCCGATCATCGTGCCGTCCACATAGGTCGGGTTGATGCCCAGGTGCTCGATCACCGGCATGGTCCACATGCTGGCGTTGACGCTGCAGGTGGCCAGGCCGTCGATGTCCTGCATGGTCAGGCCCGCATCGGCCACGGCCGCATGGGCGGCGCGCACCAGCAGGGTCATGTCGTCCATGCCGGGCGCCTCGCCGCAGCCATAGGTGGCGGCGCCGGCAATGGCCACGCGCCCGCGCAGCGGGCGGTTCACGGCGGCGGCGTCCAGGGTGGATTGGGGGATGCGGGTGTTCATGCTGCACCCCCTTGGGAAGCCTGTGGAGCCGGTTGCAGCGCGGGCTGGAACAGCACCAGGCCGCGTCCGTCCTTGCTCGCCACATGGGCGCTCACGCGCTGGCCTATGCGCACGTCGGCCGGCGCAATGCCTTCGACGCGGCCCATCATGCGCACGCCTTCGTCCAGGTCGATCAGGGCCACGTTGTAGTCACCACCGGCATCGCTCTTGCGCGCGACGGTGCTGGTGGAGTAGACCGTGCCCTGGCCGCTGGCGCGCACCCAGCGCAGCGGGCTGGCGCCGCAGTGCGGGCACAGCTCGCGCGGGGTGAAGACATGGCGCGTGCATTGCGGGCACTGCTGTATGCAGAAGCGGCCGGCATCGAGTTCGGCCTGGTAGTGGGTCTGTGCGCTCAGGTGCATGGGCGGTGTTTCCGTTCTCGGTGTTCTTGGCGCTGCACCCGGCACGCGGGCGCAGCGGCTGTCCGCCAGCATGCCCGCATCGCGGGGCCGCTTCAATTCGCCAATCTGGAAGGGTGGCTTCACCAGTGCCGGCGCCCGGCTGTCAACCCAGGGTTGCTGCCTAGGCGGGCCGGCGGGCACGGCTGCTATGGTGTTTATGCATTCCCGGCCTTTTCTTCATACCCGCCCTGCGCCGCCTGCCGGTGCACCGAGGGCGCGCCGCTGCTTTGGCACAGTGTGGCGCCACAGGAAGGCCGGCAATGGCGCGCCGCACCCCGGCCCGTTCTCCGCTGTCGATCCCCACCCACCCAGGAGGTTTTTGCACATGACGGATACGCTGATCAAGGTGGACCTGAACCGCCCGCCCACCGACAACGAAAGAGTCCACAACCGCTGGCACCCGGACATTCCCATGGCCTGCTGGGTCCAGCCCGGCGACGACTTCATCCTGGAAACCTACGACTGGACCGGCGGCTTCATCAAGAACAACGACAGCGCCGACGATGTGCGCGACATCGACCTGACCACGGTGCACTACCTGTCCGGACCCGTGGGTGTGAAGGGCGCCCAGCCCGGCGACCTGCTGGTGGTGGACCTGCTGGACATCGGCGCCAAGCCCGACAGCCTCTGGGGCTTCAACGGCTTCTTCTCCAAAAACAATGGCGGCGGCTTCCTGACCGACCATTTCCCCTCGGCCCAGAAATCGATCTGGGACTTCAAGGGCATGTTCACCAGCTCGCGCCATATCCCGGGCGTGAACTTCCCCGGCCTCATCCATCCCGGCCTCATCGGCTGCCTGCCTGACCGGCCCATGCTGGAGATGTGGAACGAGCGCGAGCGCGCCCTCATCGCCACCGACCCCGAACGCGTGCCCGGCCTGGCCAACCCGCCGTCGGCCGGCACGGCCCACATGGGCCAGATGCGCGGCGAGGCCCGCGACAAGGCCGCCGCCGAAGGCGCGCGCACCGTGCCGCCGCGCGAGCATGGCGGCAACTGCGACATCAAGGACCTCTCGCGCGGCGCCAAGGTGTTCTTCCCCGTCTATGTGGACGGCGCCGGCCTGAGCGTGGGCGACCTGCACTTCAGCCAGGGCGACGGCGAGATCACCTTCTGCGGCGCCATCGAGATGGCCGGCTGGGTGCACATGAAGGTCAGCCTCATCAAGGGCGGCATGGCCAAGTACGGCATCAAGAACCCCATCTTCAAGCCCAGCCCCATCACGCCGCGCTATGACGACTACCTGATCTTCGAGGGCATCTCGGTGGACGAGAGCGGCAGGCAGCACTACCTGGATGTCAACGTGGCCTACCGCCAGGCCTGCCTGAACGCCATCGAATACCTGAAGAAATTCGGCTACAGCGGCGCCCAGGCGTATTCCATCCTGGGCACGGCGCCCGTGCAGGGCCATATCAGCGGCGTGGTGGACGTGCCCAACTCCTGCGCCACGCTGTGGCTGCCCACGGGCATCTTCGACTTCGACATCAACCCCAACGCGGCGGGGCCGGTCGTCCAGTTCGACGGCAGCATCGACATGCCCCTGTCCCCCGACCTGCGCTGACGCCAAGGAGCCCGCCCATGCCCACCTACGACTATGACTGCGTGCAATGCGGCGGCTTCGAGGCCCTGCGGCCGCTGCGCCTGCGCGACGAGCCCGCGGCCTGCCCCGGCTGCGGCACGGCTGCTGCGCGCGTGCTGGCCGCCGCGCCCCGGCTGGCGCTGATGGCCGACGGCACGCGCCGCGCCATGGATACCAACGAGCGCGCGCGCCACGAGCCCGCCAGCTCGCGCGACTATGACCATGGCTATGCGCGCTTCAAGCACCCGGCAGGCTGCGGCTGCTGCGGATCGGGCCGGCGCAGCGCCACGGTGACGGCACCCAACGGCGCAAAGTCCGCGCCCTCGCGGCGGCCCTGGATGATCAGCCACTAGGCTGCAGCGGAGTGGACCGCTTCCCAGGGTTTCCACCGCTTGGGAGCCCTGGAAGCGCGCCTTCCACATTCGCGAAACACGGCGCAGGTCGGCTTGCCCAGAATGGGCCGCGCGGCAAGCCGCCGCCCGTTGCCCGGAGTTTCGCCATGCCCCCGTCTTCCTTCCCATCCTCTTGCCCGTCTTCCTTTTCGTCGCAGCGCCGCCGCCTGCTGTCCGCCGGCGGCGCGCTGGCTGCCAGCAGCCTGTTTCCCGCAGCCCGGGTGGCCCATGCGGCCGATGCCTGGCCCACGCGGCCCGTGCGCTTCATCGTGCCCTTTCCGCCCGGCGGTCCCGTGGACACCACGGCGCGCGCCTTCACCCAGAAGCTGGGCGAGATCTGGCAGCAGCCCAACCTGGTGGACAACCGCGCGGGCGCCGGCGGCATGGTGGGCGCGGCCCTTGCGGCCAAGGAGCCCGCCGACGGCTACACGCTGTTCGTGGGCTCCATCCACCATGCGGTGAACCCGGCGCTGCAGCCGAAGATGACCTACGACATAGAGCGTGACTTCGCGCCCGTGAGCTTTGCGGCCATGTTCCCGGTCTTCCTGGTGGCCCATCCCTCGGTGCCCGCCAGCAATGTGCGCGAGCTGATCGCGCTGGCCAAGTCCGGCAACGGCCTGAGCTTCGGCTCCTCGGGCAATGGCGGCGGCACGCACCTGGCCGGTGAGCTGTTCAACATGCATGCAGGCATCAAGCTGCAGCACATTCCCTACAAGGGCAGCGCGCCGGCCATGAACGACCTGCTGGGCGGCCAGGTGCAGCTGATGTTTGCCGATGCGCCCAGCGCGCTGCAGCACATCAAGTCCGGCCGCATCAAGGTGCTGGGCGTGGCCAGCCGCCAGCGTTCGGCCATGCTGCCCGAGGTGCCCACCATTGCCGAGTCGGGCCTGCCCGAGTACGAGGCCTATTCCTGGGCCGCGCTGTTTGCGCCGGCCCGCACGCCGCCCGCCGTGCTGGCGCGCATCAACGCCGACTTCAACACCGCGCTGCGCGATGCCGCCGTGCGCCAGCGCCTGCTGACGGCGGGCGCCGAGGCCGACCCCGGCACCCAGCAGCAGATGCGCGAGCGCCTGAGCAGCGAGCTGCGCAAATGGGCCCAGGTGGTCAAGGTGGCCGGCATCCAGGCGGACTGAGCGCGGCGGCGGGCCGCAGTCGGGACAAACCCGGCTTCGCAGCGCTGCAACCCCGCCTTTCGCAATCGCGCATAGGCGGGCCGCTATGGCCTGCTTAGGCTTGCCTTCGGTATCCAGAAAAACAACCCCGAGACAAGGAGACGGATATGCGGAAAGGCTTGATGCGAGGCGGCTTGACCAAGGCGCGCGCTGCCGGCTGCGCGCTGGGCGCTGGCCTGCTGTGGACGGCGGCGGCGCAGGCGCAGCAGATATCGGACGATGTGGTGCGCATCGGCGTGCTCAGCGACATGTCGGGCCTGTATGCGGACACGGCGGGGCGCGGCTCCGTCGAGGCCGCGAAGATGGCCGTGGCCGACTTCGGCGGCCAGGTGCTGGGCAGGAAGATCGAGGTGGTCTGGGCCGACCACCAGAACAAGGCCGACGTGGGCGCCACCCATGCGCGCACCTGGTTCGACCGCGACGGCGTGGACCTGATCGTGGACATCAACAACACGGCCGTCGCCATCGCCGTCAACAACCTGGCTCGTGAGCGCGGCAAGATGGTGATCAACACCGGCGGCGCCTCGGACATCCTCACCAACGAGCACTGCGCGCCCACGGCCATCCACTACACCTACGACAGCTATGCGCTGGCCAATGGCGCGGTGCGCGGCATCCTGGCCCAGGGCAAGAAGGACTGGTTCATCCTGGGCGTGGACTATGCCTTCGGCAAGGCCATGACGGCCAATGTGACCGACTTCCTGAAAGACGGCGGCGGCAAGCTGGTGGGCACCACCTTCCATCCGCTCAACGCCAGTGATTTCTCGTCCTTCCTGCTGCAGGCCCAGGCGTCCAAGGCCTCGGTGATCAACCTGGCCAATGCCACCAGCGACACGGTCAACGCCATCAAGGCCGCGCACGAGTTCGGCATCGCGCCCAGGCAGACCCTGGTGCCCAGCCTGCTGTTCATCAACGACGTGCATGCGCTGGGCCTGCGCTACGGCCAGGGCATGGTGCTGACCACGGGCTTTTACTGGGACCGCACCGAGGCCACGCGCGCCTGGTCGCGGCGCTTCTTCGAGAAGATGAAGAAGATGCCCTCCATGATCCATGCGGGCGCCTACTCGGCCGTCACCAACTACCTCAAGGCCGTGCAGGCCACCAAGGGAGACGACGGCAACGCGGTGGCGCGCCAGCTCAAGCAGATGCCCATCGAGGACTTCTTCGCCCAGAACGGCAAGGTGCGCGAGGACGGCCGCATGGTGCACGACATGTACCTGGTGCAGATCAAGAAGCCCGAGGAATCCAGATACCCCTGGGACTACTACAAGGTGCTTTCCACCATTCCCGGTGACGAGGCCTTCCGCCCGCTGTCCAAGAGCAGCTGCAAGCTGGTGAAGACATCATGAAGACACGCGCCGCCGTACTCACGAGAACGGGCGCAGCCGCGCCCTATGCCGACAGCCGCCCGCTGGAGATCTGGGAGGTGGACCTGGCGCCGCCCGGCCCCGGCGAGGTGCTGGTCAAGGTGGCCGCCGCAGGCGTGTGCCACTCCGACCTGTCCATCATCAACGGCGACCGTCCGCGCGACACGCCCATCGTGCTCGGCCATGAGGCCGCAGGCGTGATCCAGGCGCTGGGCGAGGGCGTGACCGACCTGGAGGTGGGCGACCACGTGGTCATGCTCTTCGTGCCCGGCTGCGGCAACTGCCAGCCCTGCGCCGAAGGCCGGCCGGTGCTCTGCGAGCCCGCAGGCCAGGCCGGCGTGGCGGGCACGCTGCTGTCGGGTGCCAGGCGCCTGTCGCGCAATGGCCAGCCCATCTCGCACTTCGTCGGCGTCTCGGCCTTTGCCGAGCATGCCGTGCTCTCGCGCCGCGGCGTGCACCGCATCGACAAGTCGGTGCCGCTGGAGCTGGCCGCGCTGTTCGGCTGCGCCGTGATGACCGGCGTGGGCGCCGTGGCCAATACCGCCAGGGTGAGCCCCGGCCAGAGCGTGGCCGTGGTGGGGCTGGGCGGCGTGGGCCTGTCCTCGGTGATGGGCGCGGCGGCGGCGGGCGCGTCCCGCGTGGTGGCCGTGGACCTCAATGCCGACAAGCTGGCCATGGCGCGCGATTTCGGCGCCACCGACACCGTCAATGCCGGCGACGAGGATGCCGTCAAGCAGGTGCGCGAGCTGACGGGCGGCGGCGTGGACCATGCCTTCGAGATGGTGGGCTCGGCCAAGGCACTGGAGATGGCCTACCGCATCACGCGGCGCGGCGGCCAGACCGTGACGGCGGGCCTGCCCTCCAGCGCCCAGGCCATCAGCCTGCCGGTCTGGCACCTGGTGGCAGAGGAGCGCACGCTCAAGGGCTGCTACATGGGCAGCTGCGTGCCGCGCCGCGACATCGACCGCTACCTGGCCCTGCATGCGGCCGGCAGGCTGCCCGTGGACCGCCTGGTCACCGGCCACCTGACGCTGGACCAGATCAACGAGGGCTTCGACCGCCTGGCGCGTGGCGAGGCCATACGCCAGATCATCCGCATGGAGGCCTGATAGGAGGTCAGGCCGATCAGCGAGGACCGGGGCTGCTGCTGCGGCTGTGTCCAAGCCAAGCACGGCGGTCAGGTGCCGTCGGGCAGCAGCTGGTTTTCCCAGCCGGTCAGCCGCTCGATGGCCCGGGCCACCTGCAGGATGCGGGCCTCGTCGAAGTAGCGTCCCACCACCTGCACGGCCAGCGGCAGGCCTTGCGGCGACAGGCCGACCGGCACGCTGATGGCCGGGTGCCCGGTCACGTTGAAGGCATGGGTCTGCACCGGCCAGTGGCGGAAATGCGGCATGGGATCGAAGCGCGGCGCCGTATCCAGGGTGATGGCGGTCAGCAGCACGTCGCAGCGGTCCAGGGCCGCGTCCACGCGGGCCGCCAGCATGCGGCGCACGCGCAGGGCGTTCAGGTAGTCCTCCGAGGACACGGTGGCGCCCAGCAGCAGCCGCGCCGCCGTGAGCTCGCCATAGTCCAGCGGGCGCGAGCGCAGGTCCTGCGCATGGATGGTGAACATCTCGGCACTGAGGATGACGCGGCCGGCCGCCAGGAACTGCTGACTGTGGGGCAGGCTCACGTGGATGGGACGGGCGCCGGCCTCGGCCAGCAGGGCGGCCGTGCGATCGAAGGCCGAAAGGAACGTGGGCGACGCCTGGGGCGAGGACTGGAAGTGGTCCTGCGGCACGCCGATGGTCAGGCCTTTCACGCCCTGCTCAAGCCCCGTGCAGTAGTCGTCCACGGGTTCGGTGGAGCTGGCCGGGTCCAGCGGGTCGTGCCCGGCCAGCACCTGCAGCGCGATGGCCGCATCCTCCACGCTGCGCGACAGCGGGCCGCAGTGGTCCAGCGTCCAGGCCAGCGGAAACACGCCGTGCTTGGAGACGCGGCCGTAGGTGGGTTTCAGCCCCACGGCGCCGCACCAGGCGGCCGGTATGAGGATGGAGCCGCCCGTGCAGGTGCCCAGGGCCAGCCGCGTGAAGCCTGCCGCAATGGCGGCGCCCGAGCCCGACGACGATCCGCCCGGAATATGGGCCAGGTCCCAGGGATTGCGGGCCGCGGGAAACGGCAGGTCGGGGCTGGGCGCGCCGATGGCGAACTCGTGCGTGGCCAGCTTGCCCAGGATGATGGCACCCGCATCGCGCAGGCGCCGCACCGGCGTGGAATCCTCCTCGGGCACATAGTCCAGGCTCAGCCAGGACTGGCAGGTGGTCGGCAGGCCGGCCACGTCGTAGACGTCCTTGATGGCCACGGGAATGCCGTGGAGCAGCGGCAGGTCGGCGCTTTCGGCGCGCGCCATGTCTGCGCTGCGCGCAGCCTCCATGGCACCGCTGGCATCGAGATTGGTGAAAGCATGGATGTCGATGTCCATGGCGCGGATGCGTCCCAGCGCCGCCCGGGTCAGCATCTCCGAGGTGGTCTTGCCGGCGCGCAGCGCGCTGGCCATCTGCCGTATGGAAAGTTCAGGACTGCCGCGCATGGTTGCTCTGACGGGAAATGGTGGTGTGGATGTGCGAGGGACCCGCCTCATGCGCCAGTTCGTTGACGAGGCCGCGGTGCTCCATCAGCAACTGGTGCTCCGCCAGGATGGGTCCCAGCCGCTCGAAGGGGATGTCGATGCCGTGCTTTTTCAGCGCATTGAGCAATTCGTGCAGCGCATTGACATCGGGCCCTGCCAGTTTCTGCGGCGAAGGGGGTATTTCAGATTTTCGCGATGCCGGCATCACTGACCACCTTTCTCCATTTTCTGGCGTCGTCGGATACGAATGCCTTGGTGCCGCCCACGGATTTCCAAAGGGGAATGCTGCCAAGCTCCATGAATTTGCGCTGCACCTTTTCATCGGCCAGGATATTTTTCATCTGTGCATTGATGGCGTTCACTATCGCGGCCGGCGTGCCCTTGGGTGCCATGAGCACATTCCATGCGGTCTCGTTGAAATTGCCGAGCCGGGCCGGGCTTTGCTCGCTGAGCGTCTGCCAGTCGGGCATGAGGGGCGAGCGCTCGCGCGTGGCCACGCCCACGCGATTGACCTTGCCCTGGTTCACATACTGCTTGGCCGTGATCAGCAGGTCGAAGGCGATATCGACCTGGCCGCTGACCAGGTCGGCCATCATGGGCGCGGCGCCCTGGTAGGGGATGTGCAGCATGCGTATGTCGGCGGCCAGACTCAGGGCCTCGGCCGCCATGTGGCCCGCGCTGCCATAGCCCGGCGTGGCATAGGTCAGCTTGCCGGGGCTGCGCCGCGCCAGCTCGATCAGCTCCTGCGCCGACGACAGCTGCAGGCCCGGGCGTGTGATGAGCACCAGGGGACTGTCGTTGATGGTGGAGATGGCTTCCAGGTCGTTGGCCACGTCATACCCGGCCTGCGTGTACAGCGCGCCCGAGATGGTCTGGGCCGTGGTGCAGATCAGCAGCGTATATCCATCGGGACTGGCCTTGGAGACCTGGCGCGCGCCGATGTTGCCCGAGGCGCCAGGGCGGTTTTCCACCACCACGTTGACGCGCAGGCGTTGTGCAAGCTCCTTGGCGATGATGCGCCCCACGACATCAGTGCCACCGCCTGCCGGGAAAGGTACAACCAGCGTGATCTGCCGGTCTGGCCAGGCCGCATGAACCAGGCTGGCAGCGACCAGGAAAATACCTCCGAGAAACAGGCTGAGGATTCTTTTCATGGGCTTGATTCATGTGGTTGCGGGGGGTGAGGATGCATGCCCTGTGCAGATCCGGGCCGACACGCCGGGATGCATCTCACGATGGATCCGGTAACTGCAGCCAAGGCCAAGGCAGGCGAAAAAATAATGAATTTGTTAAAACTATTGAAACATTGAGTGCCATAGTTTTACATCATGAAGGATGGGGTGCAAGGCCTGCGGATGCGCAATGTAGGGGTGTTGCGTCCATGCTGCAGAGGCCGGTTCCGGAAGGCGGTGGCGCGTGCGCACATCCGGACATGGGGCAGGGAAGGGGCAGGGCAAGACAAAGGTTGCACCGGCAGCGGTGGCCGGCGCAACTGCTGGGCGGCCCGGGCTCAGGAAACGCGCAGTGCCTGTTCCTGCAGCAGGCGCTTGAGCACCTTGCCGTTGGGGCTGGTGGGCAGCTCGGCCAGGGGCACGATGCGGGCGGGCAGCTTGTAGGGCGCCAGCCGTTCGCGCAGGTGGGAGCGTGCTGCGGCGCTGTCCAGCGTGGCGCCGGGCTGCAGCTCGACGAAGGCGATGACCTCCTCGTTGCCATCGCCCTCGGGCCGCCCGACCACGGCGCTGCGCTGCACGCCGGGCAGCTCGTTGAGCGCCAGTTCCACCTCGGCCGGATAGACGTTGAAGCCCGAGCGGATGATCATTTCCTTGAGCCGCCCCACCACGAAGAGCGCGCCGTCGGCATGCAGCTCGCCCAGGTCGCCGCTGGCGTACCAGCCGCCCTCGCGCATCACGGCGGCCGTGGCCTGGTCATCGCGGAAGTAGCCGTGCATCAGGCCGCGCCCGCGTATCCACAGCTCGCCGCGCTCGCCCACCGGCAGGCTGCGGCCCGTGGCCGGGTCCACGGCGCGCACTTCCGCGCCTTCCACCACGTAGCCCGCGCTGGTGTCGGGCCGCTGCTCGCCCTGTCGTGTGAGGTGGACCGACCCTGCGTATTCCGACAGGCCGTAGCCATGGTGCAGCGCCTGGCCGAAGGCGGCCTCCACGCGCTTTTTCAGCGTCAGGTCCAGCGGGCCTGCGCCGGTATAGACATAGCGCAGCGCAGGCGCTTGCGGGTGGGCAATGCCCTGCTCCTGCAGATAGGCCAGCAGGCGCGCGTACAGCGCGGGCGGCCCCTGCAGCTGCGAGATGCCGTGGCGGGCCAGCGCATCCAGAAGATCGGCGGGGTCGAACTGCGGGCGCATCACCATCTGCGCGCCCGCATGCAGCGAGGCCAGCAGCACCGTGCCCAGGCCGAAGATATGGGTCATGGGCACGAAGGCATAGCTGCGGTCCTGCGGACCCAGGCCGCGCGATGCGGCCGAGACGCGCGCGAACAGCGTCAGCGCGTCATGCCCCACCATCACACCCTTGGGCGTGCCCGTGGTGCCCGAGGTGAAGATCAGCGCCGCCACCTCGTCCTGCAGCGCACCGGATTCGGCCATCGCCTCTGCGCGCACGGGGCTGTGCTGCATGCCGGCCAGGGCCGAGTCGCCTGCGCCAAAGCGCCGCGCGTGGCCGCTGGCGCTGTCCGATGCGGCCGAGGTGAAATACACCACACGCGCATCGGCCTTGGCCGCAAAGGCATCGATCTCGCCGGGCGCCATGCGCGCGTTCACGCCGCAGGACCAGGCGCCCACGCGGCTGCAGGCCAGGATCAGCGCCGCATGCTCGGGGCAGTTCTCGGCCACCACCAGCACGCGGTCGCCGGGCCGCACCTGCAGCGCACGCAGCTCGGCCTCGGCCGTGTCTGCCAGCACGCCCAGGTCGGCAAAGCTCAGGCTGCTGCCGTCGGGCAGGTGGATGAAGGGACGCTGCGGCGCTTCGGCCAGCCAGCGGTCCAGCAGATGGTGTATTCGTTGATTCATGCTCCGCGTATCCCTCAGTCCACCACAATGCCTTGCGTGACGGTGGCCCACATCGCGCGTTCTTTTGCACCGCGCTCGGCCAGTTTCTGAGGGGCGCCGGTCCACTCTTCGTAGCCCAGTTCCTTGAGGCGCTTGCGCAGCTCCGGCTGGGCCAGGGCGGCGTTGATGGACTTGTTCAGGCGGGCCACGAGTTCAGGCGACATGCCCTTGGGGCCGTAGACGCCGTACCAGCCGCCCACGTCGAAGCCCTTGAGGCCTTCGATGCCGGACTCGGCAAAGGTGGGCACATCGGGCAGCGAGGCATTGCGCTGCGGCGAGGTCACGGCCACGGCGCGCACCTTGCCGCTCTGGATGTAGGTGCTGGCGGTGCTGATGATGTCCAGCATCATGCTCAGCTGGCCGCCGATCACGTCGGTCATGGCCGGTGCGTTGCCCTTGTAGGGGATGTGGTTCATCTCGATGCCGCTGCGCCGCGCGAACAGCAGCGCGCCCAGGTGGTTGGAGCCGCCCACGCCGGCCGAGCCGTAGTTGAGCTTTTGCGGATGGGCCTTGGCATAGGCCACGAGCTCGGCCGTGGTCTTGTAGGGCTCGTTGTTGTTGACCACCAGCACGTTGTAGTAGCTGAGCACGGGCGCCACGGGCGTGAGGTCACGGGCCGGGTCGAAGGACATCTTGCTCATCACGTTGGGGCTGATGGTGATGGTGGGGCTGGCCGCGAACCACAGCGTCAGCCCATCGGGCTTGGCGCGCACGACCTCGCTGCCGGCCATGGTGGCGTTGGCGCCGGGCTTGTTCTCCACCACCACCGAGGCGCCCAGCTCCTTGGTCAGCGCCACGCTGAGCAGGCGGGCGCCCTGGTCCACGGGGCCACCGGCCGAGTAGCCCACGATGAGGCGCACGGGCTGCGCGTCCTGCGCGGCGGCGGGGAGGGCGGTCAGGGTGGCCAGGGCGGTCACCAGGGACGCCAGAAGCGGGGCATGGGCCAGGGTGGCCAGGGCCTTGCGGCGGTGTTGGGCGGGCATGTGCATGTCTCCTGCAAAAAATGAATGAAGCGCTGCCGTGGCCTGCACGGCGGCGCGCCCGGTCTGCGCCGGACATGCAAGCAATGGTGCGCACGCTGGCGCTTCTTGGGAATCTGCTTTTGCCTAAGCCGGGGTTTGCCGGCTGTTAGGACGTCCTAGGAAGACAGGTCCGCGCCCGCCTCTTCGGCGCCCGCCTGCCAGCTGGGTGCGGCGGTGACGATGGCCTCGCGCAGGAACTGCTGGAAGGCGCGGGCCGCCATGGTGGGCTGGCGGTCGGGCATGCGCACCAGGTACATGGCATTGCCCAGGCCGGAGAACACCACCTGGTCCAGCACGGCCACCAGCGTGCCGCCGGCCAGCGCGGCCGAGGTCACGTAGTCCGGCAGCAGGGCCAGGCCCAGGCCGTCCAGCACGGCGTCGTACAGCAGGCGGTAGTCGCCCGATTGCAGCGAGGGCAGCACATCGAGGGCAGCGGCGACGCCATCGTCGCCGCTGCCGGCAAGCCAGGCCAGCCTGCCGCCCATGGCCAGCGGCAGGATGAGGCGGGCCTGCAGCAGGTCGGCAGGCGCGCGCAGGGGCCGGCCCAGCGACTGCTCCAGCGCCTGCAGGCAGGCAGGCGTGGCCACGAAGTTCCAGCGCACATCGCACAGCCGCGTGGCCACCAGATCGTCCAGCGGCGCGGAGGTGATCTGCACCGCCAGATCGACCTTGGAGGCCACGAGGTCGGCCATCTGGTCGTTGATCAGCAGGCGCAGGCGGATGTCGGGATGCTCGCGGCAAAAGCCCAGGATCAGGGGCTTGAGATAGAAATGCCCGAAGCCGGTGGGCACGCGCACGCCCACCTCGCCGCTCACGGTGGAGCGCAACTGGTGGATGGCATCGCGGGCGCGCTGCAGCTCCTCCATCATGGCCAGGCAGCGCCGGTACAGCAGCTGGCCGGCCTGGGTGAGCTCCACATTGCGCGTGGTGCGGCGCAGCAGCTGCGCACCCATCTCGGTCTCCAGCGCACGCAGCCGGCGCGAGACGTTGGAGCGCGTCATGCCGCCGCGCTCGGCCGCCCGCGTGAGGCTCTTGGCCTCGGCGATGTCGATGAAGACGCGGCACAGGTTCAGGTCCATCTCGGCATTCTTTGCGGGGCCGGGGCCGGCCATTGTTGATCGGGGGTCACCAGGCCTGGCCTGCTGGCGAGGATTGTGGCGCCTGCCCTGCCTCCCTAGCATGGAGGAAACCATGGCGAAAGGCCGCAGACCGTGAACCAAGAAGCTTTGCAAACCGCGCCGCCGGCGCCCCTGGCGCACTACCGTGTGCTCGATCTGAGCCAGGGCGTGGCCGGCCCCTACTGCACCCACCTGCTGTCGCGCCAGGGCGCCGAGGTGATCAAGGTCGATCCGCCCGAAGGCGACTGGGCGCGCCACGTGGGCATCTCGCGCAACGGGCACAGCAGCCTGTCTGCCACCTACAACGCGGGCAAGCGCAGCATTGCCATTGATGCGCGCCAGGCCCAGGGGCGCGCGCTGCTGCTGCGGCTGGCGCGCGAGGCCGACATCGTGGTGCAGAACTTCCGCCCCCAGGTCGTGCAGCGCATGGGCGTGGACTACGACAGCCTGCGCGCGGCCGGCCTGGACCCGGTGTACGTCTCCATCAGCGGCTACGGATCCACGGGGCCGTATGCGGACCGGCCCGCCACCGACTCCGTCATGCAGGCCGACACGGGCTTGATGACCAGCAACCGCGACGCGCAGGGCCAGCCCCAGCGCGTGGGCCTGCTGCTGGCCGACATCGCAGCCGGTGTCTACGCGGCACAGGCCTGCACGGCGGCCCTGCTGGGCAAGGCGCGCAGCGGGCGCGGGCGCCATGTGGAGCTGAACCTGTTCGAGGTCTGCTGCGCCCTGCAATCCACGGTGCTGGCCGAAGACACGCTGCGCGGCGGCCTGCCCGCCGAAGGCGTGAGCGCCCCCAACGGCGTGTTCGCCACGGCCGATGGCTTCATCACCGTGCTGGCCCTGAACAACGACCAGTTCGAACGGCTGTGCCGCGCGCTGGACCTGCCGCACTGGCTGCAGGACGCGCGCTTTGCCTCCAATGCGGGCCGCATGGCCCACCGCCATGTCCTGCATGCCGGGCTGCAGGCCTTGCTGGCGCAGCAGCCGCGCGCCCACTGGGAGCAGCGCCTGGCCGCACAGGGCGCCCTGCATGCGGGCGTGCGCACGCTGGCCGACGTGGTGGCGCACCCCCAGGCCGTGCACCGCGCATCGTTCGCCACGCTGGCGCAGCCCGGATTCGGGCCGCTGCTGTATGCGGCATCACCCTGGCCGGCAGACGCAGCAGCCTCCGGTGCATCCCTTGGCGCCGCGCCGCGCACGGGCGAGCACACGCGCCAGATCCTGGCCGAGGCCGGCTGCACGCCGCAGGAGATCGATCAACTGATAGACAGTGAGGTTGTGCGCCAGTGCGCGGCGGAGGAAATGGCATGAGCGCCCCGGCATCCGCATCCCCGCACTCCCGCATGCAGGCCCTGGTCTGCCATCAATTCGGCGCGCCGCACGAGGTGGTCAGCCTGCAGTCCATGGACCGGCCCGGCCAGCCCCTGGGCGCGCACCAGGCGCGGATCGCCGTGGCCTACGCCAACGTCAGCCACGCCACGGGCCTGCTGATCGAGGGCCGCTATCAGCGGCGCCCGCCGCTGCCCTTCGTGCCCGGCACCGAAGGCGTGGGGCGCGTGCTGGAATGCGGCAGCGCGGTGCAGCACCTGCAGCCCGGCGATGCCGTGGCCTTCATTGCCGACTGGGGTGCCTTTGCGCAGGAAACGGTGGTGCATGCATCCACCGTCTACCGCCTGCCTGCGGGCATGCCCTGGCTGCAGGCCCTGCCCATTCCCCTGTCCTACGGCACGGCCTACACGGCCCTGCACTGGCGCGCGCGCCTGCAGGAAGGCGATGTGGTGCTGGTGCTGGGCGCGGGGTCCGGCGTGGGCGCCGCGGCGGTGGAGGTGGCCCGGCAGACGCCCGGCGTGCAGGTCATCGCCTGCGCCAGTACCGAGGCCAAGCGCGCCGATGCGCTGCGCCGTGGTGCGCACCAGGCAGTCACCCCGCAGGACCTGGCCGCCCAGGTCAAGAAGGCCACGCAGGGCCGGGGCGCCTCCCTGGTTTTCGACCCCGTGGGGGGCGATCTCTTGCTGCAGGCACTGCGCGCGGCCGCGCAGAACGCGCAGCTGCTGAGCGTGGGCTTCGCCAGCGGCGCCATTCCCGCCGTGCCCATGAACCTGGCGCTGGTCAAGAACCTCACGCTGCACGGCTTCTTCTACGGCCGCTACATCGGCTGGACGCCGGCCGATGAGCGCCAGGCCTTCGCGGCGCAGCTGCAGCCCGTCATTGCCACGCTGCTCGACTGGGCGGCCCGGGGATGCATCCATCCCCAGGTCAGCCAGGTCTATGAAATGCATGAACTGCCGGCTGCGCTGGATGCGCTGCACGGCCGCAACGTGACCGGCAAGCTCGCACTCGCCATTCAAGGAGACAAGGTATGACAACGCAACGCACAGGCCCCGCGCTTTCCCGCCGCACCCTGCTGGGGGCCGCTGCGGCGCTGGCCGCATGGAGAACGGCAGGCGCGCAGCCATCCGCCGGGGCCCAGGGCTATCCCAAGGCGCCCATCCGCGTCGTCGTGCCCTATCCACCCGGCGGGCCTACCGACGTGGTCGGGCGCGTGGTCACCACGCGGCTGGGCGAGGCGCTGGGCCAGCCCCTGGTGGTGGACAACAAGGCCGGCGCCAGCGGCATGGTCGGCGCGGCCCTGGTGGCCAAGGCGCCGGCTGATGGCTACACGCTGCTGGTCAACGCCTCCATCCACGTCATCAACCCCTACGTCTATGCCAGCGCGCCCTACGACGCCTTCCGCGATTTCGAGCCGGTCACGCAGCTGGTTGATGTCCCGCTGGTGCTGGTCGTGGGCAGCCAGCTTCCGGTGCGCAATGTGCAGGAGCTGATCGCCTGGGCCAAGGCCCATCCCGGGCAGGTGAACTTCGGCTCGGCCGGCAATGCGTCGTCACAGCACCTGTCGGGCGAGCTGTTCCGCCTGAAGACCGGCGCGCAGATGCAGCATGTGCCCTACAAGGGCAGCTCGCCGGCCCTGACCGACCTGATGGGCGGGCAGATCCAGCTCATGTTCGACTCCATGCCCTCGGCCATGCCCTTCATCGCCTCGGGCCGGCTGCGTGCGCTGGCCGTTACCTCGGCCAGTCGCTCGTCCTCCCTGCCCGATGTGCCCACCATGGAAGAGGCCGGCATGCCGGGCTTTCGCACCAGCACCTGGTACGGACTGTGGGCGCCGAAGAACACGCCCCAGGACGTGGTGCAGAAACTGTGGACCGAGTCCCGCCGCGTGCTTGCCGAACCCCAGATCGCCGCGCAATACCGCCGCCTGGGCGCCGAGCCCGTGGGCTCCACGCCCGCCGAGTTCGCGCGCTACATCCAGGCAGAGGCCCGCAAGTGGGAAGAGATCGTGAAGGCGTCGGGGGCGCGGGCGGATTGAGGCGGGAAGCTCACACCCGCTCGAACACCGCCGCAATCCCCTGGCCGCCGCCTATGCACATGGTCTCCAGCCCATAGCGGCCCTTGCGGCGCTCCAGTTCGTGCAGCAGGGTGGCCAGGATGCGCACGCCGGTGGCGCCGATGGGGTGGCCCAGGGAGATGCCGGAGCCGTTGACGTTGAGCTTGTGGTCTATGGCGCCCTGGTCGTTCCACTCCCAGCCCTTGAGTACGGACAGCACCTGGCATGCAAAGGCTTCGTTGAGTTCGACCAGGTCCATCTGGTCCAGCGTGAGGTTCAGGCGCGCCAGCAGCTTCTTGACGGCGGGCACGGGGCCTATGCCCATGTGCGAGGGCTCGCAGCCTGCGGCGGCCCAGCCCACCAGGGTGGCCATGGGGGTGAGGCCCAGTTCGGCCAGCCGGTCCTCGGCCACGATCAGGCAGGCGGCGCTGGCGTCATTCTGCTGGCTGGCGTTGCCGGCCGTGACCGTTCCATTGGGCATGAGCACGCGCAGCTTGCCCATGCTGTCGGTGGTGGCGTCGGCGCGAAAGCCTTCGTCGCGCGTGAACAGCACGGGGTCGCCCTTGCGCTGGGGCACCTTGACGGGGACGATCTCGTCGGCGAAGCGGCCCGCCTCCCAGGCGGCGGCGGCGCGCTGGTGGCTGCGCACGGCATAGGCGTCGGCTGCCTCGCGGCTGATGCCGTAGTCACGCGCCAGGTTCTCGGCGGTCTCGATCATTCCCGAGATCTTGCCGAAGCGCTCCACGGGCTGGGAGCGCTCGCGGCCGCGGTCAAGGCGGTCGTAGAAGCGCACGTTGCCCGAGCGCGCACCCCAGCGCATGTCGGTGCTGTAGTACTCGATGTTGCTCATGCTTTCCACGCCGCCTGCGATCACCACGTCGGCGGCGCCGCTTTGCACCATCATGGCCGCCGTGGCCACGGCCTGCAGGCCGCCGCCGCAGCGCCGGTCCAGCTGCATGCCCGGCACCGTCACCGGCAGGCCGGCCTGCAGCGCGGCCCAGCGGCCCACGCAGGGCGTCTCGCTGCTGGCGTAGGACTGGGCGAAGACCACGTCGTCGATGCGTGCGGGGTCGATGCCGCTTTTCTCGACCACGGCGCGCACCGTGGTGGCGGCCAGCTCCTCGACCGATACCGGCCGCAGGCTGCCCCCGAAGGTGCCCACGGGCGTGCGAAGGGGGGTGACGATGGCGGCTCTGCGCATGGTGTTGTCTCCTTGGGAATCAGTGGATCAGTGGATCAGGAAAAGGCTGCGCCGCATTGGCGCAGCAGGGTATGTGCCTGTTGTTCCAGGTCGGCGCGGTGCTCCGGTGCCGCGATGTCGATCAGCCGTTTCACGCGGCGCGACAGCGTCTGGCCGCGCAGGTCGGCCACGCCGTGTTCGGTGACGATGAGGCCGGCATCGCTGCGCGGCGTGCTGACGGGGCCGGACAGCCGCGCAACGATGCGCGTGGCACCCCTGGCCGTGGCGGGCAGGGCGATGATGGGCAGGCCGCCGCGGCTGCGTGCCGCGCCGCGCAGAAAGTCCACGGCGCCGCCCACGGCGCCCACGTAGACGCCGCCCGCCACCTCGGAGTTGATCTGGCCCGTGAGGTCCACTTCCACCGCCGAATTGATGGCGGCCAGCCGGTGGCTGGCGGCCAGCACCTCGGGGTCGTGCGTGTAGCGCGTCTCGCGCAGCTGCAGGGCGGGGTTGCGGTGGGCCCAGCGCCTGAGCGATTCGCCGCCCATGAGGATGCCGCCGATGCCCACGCCGCGGTCCTGGCTCTTGCGCGCGTGGGTCAGCACGCCGGCTTCGGCCAGGGCTGCAATGCCGTCGCCCACGGCGCCGCTGTGCAGGCCCAGGTCGCGGTGGCCGTGCAGCGCGGCGAGCACGGCCTCGGGCAGGTTGCCCACGCCCACCTGCAGCGTGGCGCCGTCTTCGATGAGGGCGGCCACATGGCCGGCAATGGCCTGCTCGGCAGGGCCGGGCGCGCTGCGCGCCTGGTCCAGCGGAGGGTGTTCGGCATCGACCAGCAGGGCGAAGTCGCCGGCCTGCAGGTGCAGGCTGCCGTGCGTCCACGGAATGGCGGGGTTGACTTCGCCGATCAGCACGCGTGCCTTGCGTATGGCGGCCGGCAGGTATTCATGGACCAGGCCCAGGCTGTAGCGGCCTTGTGCATCGGGTGGCGAGACCTGGAGCAGCACCACGTCGGCAGGCAGCAGGCCCTCGTCGATCAGGCCGGGCAGGTGGGAGTAGTGGCTGGGCAGGATGTCCAGCACGCCCGCCTGGGCCAGCGCGCGGTGGGGGCCGCCGGCCGCGTAGCCGAAGAAGTCGATGGCGTCGGCATGCGCAGGTTGCAGCGTGTCCGATGCGCCCATGCCCACGAAGACGCGCAGCCGGCCCTGGCCACCGTGCCGGGCCAGTGCATGGCGCTGCGCGACCACGGCACGCGTGAGCGTCAGCGGCTCGGCCGTGGCCTGGCCCCACCACAGGGTGTCGCCGGGGCGGATCAGGGCCTGCAGCCTTTCTTGCAGGGCGTCCGGCGACAGCACGCTCATGGCGCGCGGTCCCAGTCGAAGCGCGTGGGCTGCTTGTCCTTGAAGCGCTGCACCGCCTCCTGGTGGTAGTCGGAGCCGCGGCACATCGTCTGGGCATAGGCTTCCAGCTCGGCCATGGCGCGTGCGTCCAGCTCGAAGGCCTGGTTCATGGCCGTCTTGGCCATGCCGATGGCGGCCGTGGATGCCTCGCCGAAGCGCCGCGCCAGTGCCACGGCGGCGGCCTGCAGGGCCTCGCCGTCTTCCACGATCTCGTAGACCATGCCCAGCGACCTGGCTTCCTCGGCCTGCACGGTGCGCGCGGTGAAGACCAGCTCCTTGGCCTTTTGCAGGCCCACGATGCGCGGCAGCATGTGCATGGCGCCCAGGTCGGGCACCAGGCCGATGCGGCCGAACACGGCGCAGAACTTCGCGCGCCGCGTGCACAGCACGAAGTCGGCGGCCAGCGCCAGGCTCAGGCCCGCGCCGAAGGCCGGGCCGTCCACGGCGGCGATCACGGGCTTTTCGAGGTTGACCAGCTCGGGAAACCACTGGTGCAGGCTGCGCATGCGCTGGCGCCAGGGCAGGCCGGCCTGGCTGGCATCCATCATCTGGCTGATGTCGCCGCCCGAGCAGAATGCGCCGCCCGCGCCCGTGAGGATGACGGTGTGCACCTGCGCGTCATCGCGCATCTGCGCCACGGCGGCGGCCAGGGCCGGGCGCATGGCCTGGTTGAGCGCGTTGCGGGCCTCGGGCCGGTTCAGCGTGATCGTGCCTATGCCGTCCTGGACGGAGGTCAATACGGGGGAGGTTTCAGGTGATGTAGTCATGGTGCCGAGGTTGGATTCTTTGAGATCAAAAGCTGGAATGTCTTGCTTGCTCCTATGCGCACCTTTGACGAGGCGTCCAAATCGGCATGTCCCAAGCCAGGGACACCGAGCAAGGGCCTGGGCCGGCCGCGCCGCCCAGCAGCGAGGGTGTCGTCCCCCTCCCGCGAAGCGAGAGAGGGGGAAGGCGCACAGCGACTCAGGGGGTGATCCATTCAAGCGAGTTCGGCGTAGCCGTGGCTCAGCACGACCTTGTCGCGTTCGAGCACGCGGGCGCGCAGTTGCAGCTGGCAGGGCTGGTCGGGCGTGCGCCAGATCTCGGTGACCAGGGTTTCGCCGGGATAGACGGGCGCGGTGAAGCGCACATCCAGCGCCTTCAGGCGCGCGGGATTGCGGTCGCCGCATTGGCGCAGCACGGCATGGGCCACCAGGCCGTAGCTGGCCAGGCCATGCAGGATGGGCCGCTCGAAGCCGGCCTTGCGCGCCACGGCCGGGTCGGCATGCAGCGGGTTGTAGTCGCCCATCAGGCGGTACAGCAGCGCGGCCTCGGGGCGTATGGCCTGGGTGTCGGTGAAGTCGGGCGCGCGGTCCTCCGGCGTGGGGCGCAGCGGCGCCAGGGGCGCGTCGCTGGGCTGGCCGCCGTCCAGCAGGCTGTAGCCGCCATCGCCGCGCAGAAAGCTGACCTGCTGCACGGTGGCCAGCAGCTCGCCCCCGGCGGTCTCCAGGCGCCGCTCGGTGACCATGATGGCGCCCTTGCCCTCACCCTTGTCCGTCAGATGCGTGATGCGGTTGTGGCCCACCACGTCGGCGCTGGCCGGCAGCGGGCGGTGCAGCCGCATGCGCTGCTCGCCATGCAGCAGCTTCACCCAGTCGATGCCCGTATCGGCCTCGCGCGCCCAGAAGCCCGGGTAGCCCAGCACCACGGCCTGCGAGGGCAGGGCGCGCAGCCCGCCGGGCGCCCCTTCGTAGAAAAAGGGCAGGGCCGCATCCGACAGCGGATCGCTGCCCAGGCCCAGGCTCAACGCATAGAGCATGGTGTCGCGTTCGCCATAGTGCTGGCGCACGGGCTCGAAGGGGCGCTGTTTCAGGTGGTCGTAGCGAATGGTCATGGAACGGGTCATCTCGGTAATTGATTGCGCTGGCGCAATACCAACAGCCTTCAAAACCGGCGCACCCCAACCCAGGGGCGCCGAGCAAGAGCCGCCTCGCGGCGAGGGCGCCGTCCCCCTCCCGCGAAGCGAGAGAGGGGGAAGCGGCGCAGCCGCTCAGGGGGTGCTTTTCTAGATAGGATCCCAACTGAACACGTCGGCGGACCGGTCCAGCGGCACGAACGACGCCTTGAGCGCAGGCATGCCGTGCTCGGCAATGAACTGGGGCGACCAGCCCTCGCTGCGGTGCACCGAGCGCAGCGGGCGCGGCTGGCTCATGACGAAGATCTCGTTGTTGCGCACGGCGAAGACCTGGGCGTTCACGTCGCGGGCCGCGTCGGACAGCAGGTAGACGGCCAGCGGGGCGATCTTGTTGGGCGTCATCTGCTGGATCTTGGCCACGCGCGCCTGCTGCTCGGGCGTGTCGGTGGGGATGGAGCCGATCATGCGGCTCCAGGCGAACGGCGCGATGCAGTTGGAGCGCACGTTGAACTTCTGCATGTCCAGCGCGATGGACTTGGACAGGGCCGTCAGCCCCAGCTTGGCCGCGCTGTAGTTGGCCTGGCCCAGGTTGCCGATCAGGCCCGAGGTCGAGGTCATGTGCACGAAGGCGCCGCTTTCCTGCTCCTTGAAATGGTTGGCGGCCGCGCGGCTCATGTAGTAGCTGCCGTACAGGTGGACCTTGATGACGGCGTCCCACTCGTCCAGGCTCATCTTGTGGAAGAACCGGTCGCGCAGGATGCCGGCGTTGTTGACCACGCCGTCGATGCGGCCGAAGCTGTCCACGGCGCACTGCACGATGCGGCCCGCGCTGGCGGCCTCGGCCACGCTGTCGGTGTTGGCCACGGCCTGGCCGCCTGCGGCCTTGATCTCATCGACCACCTTCTGGGCCGGGCCGGCGTCCGTGCCCTCGCCCGTGGTGGAGGTGCCGATGTCGTTGACCACCACCTTGGCGCCCTCGGCCGCCATGGCCAGCGCCATGTCGCGCCCGATACCGCCGCCGGCACCCGTCACCACCACTACCTTGTCCTGCATCATTTTCTGCGCCATGGCCTGTCGTCCCCGTTCAGTGTTCGTTGGAAAGAAGTCGGGACCAAGGATGCCGGCAAACGCCGGGCCGCGCCATTCGCCAATCACAAGGGCGGACTTCGCGGGAATGAAAGCAGGGGCGGACAGGCCGCGCCGGCCCAGCCTTCAGCGCGGCCAAAGGCTTGCTTAAGAAAACGCGGATTGCGGGCCGCCGCGCTTGCACCGACCATGGCGGCCATGACAGACAAGCAAGCTACCGACACCCTCGACGCCGCCGCGCTGGCGCACCTTCAGTCCTGGCAGGGCCGCAGCGAAACCCTGGCAGACAGCATCACGGCCGCGCCCGTGGCCGCGCTGTCGGCCACGCTGGACCGGGAAGACCCTGAGCCCGCCGACGGCACGGCGCTGCCGCCGCTGTGGCACTGGATGTACTTCCTGCCCCATGCACGCCAAAGCGAGCTCGGCCCCGACGGCCACCCGCGCCGTGGCGGCTTTCTGCCGCCCGTGCCGCTGCCGCGCCGCATGTGGGCCGGCGGGCGCCTGCGCTGGGAGGCAGGCAACGCGCTGCAGGTGGGCCAGAAGGTGCAGCGCCGCTCCACCATCGGCTCGGTCAGCCACAAGAGCGGCCGCTCGGGCGAGCTGCTGTTCGTGCTGGTCGAGCATGCCTACAGCAACGACCAGGGCCTGGCGCTGACCGAGGAGCACGACATCGTCTACCGCGCCGCTGCCCAGCCCGGCGATCCCGCGCCCACGCCGCAGAAGCCGCCGCTGGACGGCCAGCAAGCCTGGTCGCGCACCATCGTTCCCGACGACGTGCTGCTGTTCCGCTACTCGGCCCTGACCTTCAACGGCCACCGCATCCACTACGACCGCCGCTACGTCACGGGCGTGGAGGGCTATCCGGGCCTGATCGTGCACGGCCCGCTGATCGCCACGCTGCTGCTGGACCTGCTGCGCCGCGAGCTGCCCCAGGCGCGCGTGCTGTCCTTCGAGTTCAAGGCCGTGCGCCCCACCTTCGACCTGCATGCCTTCAGCGTGCACGGCAAGCCTTCTGCAGACGGCAAGACCGTCGAACTCTGGGCGCAAGACCACGAGGGCTGGCTGACCATGACCGGCACGGCAAGTGTCTCCCCCTGAGTCGCTTCGCGCCTTCCCCCTCTCTACCCGCTTCGCGGGGGAGGGGGACGACACCCTCGGTGCGGGGCGGCCCTTCCTCGGTGTCCCTTGCTTTGGGCGGCGCCGGCTTTGGCTCCCGCTGCGATAACTGAATTGGTATTCAACACATTCCGCGCTGTGAAGGCGCTGACCATAAAGCCTTGAGACCACCATGATCGAACACACGCTTTCCAACAATTTCCCCGAAATCCGCGACGCCATCCGTGCGCTGTGCGCCGAGTTCCCTGACGAGTATTTCCGCAAGATCGACGAGCAGCGCGCCTATCCCGAGACCTTCGTGGACGCGCTGACCAAGGCGGGCTGGCTGGCCGCGCTGATCCCGCAGGAGTACGGCGGCTCGGGCCTGGGCCTGACCGAGGCCAGCGTGATCATGGAAGAGATCAACCGCTGCGGCGGCAACTCGGGCGCCTGCCACGGCCAGATGTACAACATGGGCACGCTGCTGCGCCACGGCTCGCAGGCGCAAAAGGAGAAATACCTGCCGCGCATCGCCTCGGGCGAATGGCGCCTGCAGTCCATGGGCGTGACCGAGCCCACCACGGGCACGGACACCACCAAGATCAAGACCAGCGCCGTCAAGAAGGATGGCCGCTACGTGGTCAACGGCCAGAAGGTCTGGATCAGCCGCGTGCAGCACAGCGACTGGATGATCCTGCTGGCGCGTACCACGCCGCTGGCCGAGGTGAAGAAAAAGAGCGAGGGCATGTCCATCTTCATGGTGGACCTGGCCGAGGCCCAGAAGAGCGGCCTGACCGTGCGCCCCATCCCCAACATGGTCAACCACGAGACCAACGAACTGTTCTTCGAGAACCTGGAAATTCCCGAGGAGAACCTGATCGGCGAGGAAGGCAAGGGCTTCAAGTACATCCTCGACGGCCTCAATGCCGAGCGCACGCTGATTGCGGCCGAATGCATTGGCGACGGCTACTGGTTCCTGGACCGCGTGACCAACTACGTGCGCGACCGCAATGTGTTCGGCCGCCCCATCGGCCAGAACCAGGGCGTGCAGTTCCCCATTGCCGATGCCTTCATCGAGGTCGAGGCCGCCAACCTCATGCGCTGGAAGGCCTGCGAGATGTTCGACGCCAACCAGGCCATGGGCGCCCAGGCCAACATGGCCAAGTACCTGGCGGCCAAGGCCAGCTGGGAGGCGGCCAATGCCTGCATCCAGTTCCACGGCGGCTTCGGCTTTGCCTGCGAATACGACGTGGAGCGCAAGTTCCGCGAGACGCGCCTGTACCAGGTGGCGCCGATCTCCACGAACCTGATCTATTCCTACGTGGCCGAGCACATCCTCGGTCTCCCGCGTTCTTTCTGAAGGCACTGCGCATGACACAGCAACGCCTGAGGCCCCTGGACGGCACCACCGTCGTCTCGCTGGAACATGCGGTGGCCGCACCGTTTTGCACGCGCCAGCTGGCCGACCTGGGCGCGCGCGTGATCAAGGTCGAGCGGCCCGGCAGCGGCGACTTTGCGCGCGGCTATGACCAGCGCGTGCAGGGCCAGTCCTCGCACTTCACCTGGATCAACCGCAGCAAGCAGAGCCTGGCGCTGGACCTCAAGCAGGACGAGGCCATGCAGGCGCTGCTGCAGCTGCTGGAGGGTGCCGACGTGCTGGTGCAGAACCTGGCGCCCGGCGCGGCCGCGCGCATGGGCCTGTCCTATGCGGCGCTGCGCGAGCGCTTTCCGCGCCTCATCGTCTGCGACATCAGCGGCTACGGCGCAGACGGCCCCTACCGCGACAAGAAGGCCTACGACCTGCTGATCCAGAGCGAGGCGGGCTTTCTCTCGGTCACGGGCACGCCCGAGGTGCCGTCCAAGGCCGGCATCTCGGTGGCCGACATCGCGGCCGGCATGTATGCCTACACCAACATCCTGTCGGCCCTGCTGCTGCGCGGGCGCACGGGCGAGGGCAGCCACATCGACGTGTCCATGCTGGAGGCGCTGGGCGAGTGGATGGGTTACCCCATGTACTACGCCTTCGACGGCGCGCCGCCGCCGCCGCGCACCGGCGCCTCGCACGCCAGCATCTATCCCTACGGGCCTTTCGAGGCCGGTGACGGGGGGACGGTGATGCTGGGCCTGCAAAACGAACGCGAGTGGAAGCTCTTTTGCGAACAGGTGCTGCTGCAGCCCGCGCTGGCCACGGATGCGCGCTTCGACAGCAATGCGCGCCGCAACGCCAACCGCGAGGAGCTGCGCGCGCTGATCCTGGGCGTGTTCAACGCGCTGGATGCTGCCCAGGTGGTGCAGCGGCTGGATGCGGCCGGCATTGCCAATGCGCGCGTCAACGACATGGCCGGCCTGTGGGCCCATCCCCAGCTGGCCGCGCGCCAGCGCTGGTGCAGCGTGGACACGCCGGCCGGTCCGGTGCAGGCCCTGCTGCCCCCCGGTGCCAACAGCGCCTTCGACTACCGCATGGAGGCTGTGCCCGCCGTGGGCGAGCACAGCGCCGCCATCCTGGCCGAGCTGGGCTGGAGCGCCGAGCGCATCAGTGCCCTGTGCCCGCCCCCGGGAAAAACCGCCCCCTGAAACCAGGGCGCATGCCCAAGAATGCGCCGGAGACCCAACCCATGAAAAACGACACCCAAGTGAGCATCCATCCTCTGGCCCAATTTGCTGCCTCGCTGCGCTGGGACGACGTTCCCGCCGCCGTTCAGCAGCGCGCCGAAGACCTCTGGGTGGACTGGTTCGGCTCCGTGCTGGCAGGCCAGGGCGCGCGCCCTGTGCAGAGCATCACGCGCTTTGCGCTGTCCCAGGGGCCGGCGCAGGGGCCTAGCGAGATCCTGGGCAGTGCCGACACCACCTCGCCCATGATGGCGGCCCTGGCCAATGCTGCGGCCTCGCATGTGGCCGAGCAGGACGATGTGCACAACGGCTCGGTCTTCCACCCCGCCGCCGTGGTCTTCCCGCCCGCGCTGGCCGTGGCGCAGAGCATCGGTGCCAGCGGCGCCGAACTCATGGCCGCCTGCGTGGCCGGCTATGAGGTCGGCATCCGCGTGGGCGAGTTCCTGGGCCGCAGCCACTACCGCATCTTCCACACCACGGCCACGGCCGGCACCCTGGCCGCCGCGGCCGCCGTGGGCCGGCTGCTGGGCCTCACGCCCGCGCAGATGCAGCATGCCTTCGGCTCGGCCGGCACGCAGTCGGCAGGGCTGTGGGAGTTTCTGCGCACGGGCGCCGACAGCAAGCAGCTGCACACGGCGCATGCGGCCGCTGCGGGCCTGATGTCGGCCTATCTGGCCCGGGACGGATTCACCGGTGCGCAGGACATCTTCACCGGGCCGCAGGGCCTGGCGGCAGGCATGTCCACGGACGCCGATCCCACGCGCCTCACGGACGGCATCGGCACACGCTGGGCCACGGCCGAGACATCGTTCAAATGGCATGCCTCCTGCCGCCACACGCACCCGGCCGCCGACGCGCTGCTGCAGGTCATGCAGGACCACGGCCTGGCCCCCGCCGACCTGGCGCAGGTCACCTGCCACGTGCACCAGGGCGCCATCGACGTGCTGGGCCCCGTGGTCGATCCCGGTACGGTGCACCAGAGCAAGTTCTCCATGGGCACGGTGCTGGCGCTGGCCGCGCGCCACGGCCATGCGGGCCTGGACGAGTTCGACAACGAATACCTGGCCGCCACCACCGTGGCCCTGCGCGAGAAGGTGGGCATGGTGCTGGACCCCGAGGTCGATGCCGCCTACCCGCAGCGCTGGATCGGCAAGGTCACCGTGCTCACCACCGATGGCCGCACGCTGCACGGCCGTGTGGAAGAGCCCAAGGGCGATCCGGGCAACACGCTGTCGCGCGAGGAGATCACGGCCAAGGCGCTGCGACTGATCGCCTATGGCGGTGCCCTGCAGGACGACCCCGCCCAGGCCGCTGTAGCGCGGCTGTGGCAGATCGCGCACTGGCCGCGCGTGCAGCGCCTGCTTGACTGAGTTTTTGACTGAGTTTTCGCGCCGGCCCCGGCCGGCGAATCCATGGGAAAGGCGCCACCACAGAGCGCCTCCCGCTTCCACCAAAGTGCACAGGAGACAAACCATGCAACGCACCACTTCTTTCCGCCGCCGCCTCGTTTACGCAGCGGCCGCCGCCTGCGCCCTTGCCGCCGGCGGGACGACCACCGGCGCCCTGGCCGCGGCCTGGCCCGAGAAGCCCGTCGTCCTCGTCGTGCCCTACAGCGCTGGCGGCCCCACCGATGTGGTGGCGCGCCTGCTGGCCGTGCCCATGGGCCAGGTGCTGGGCCAGAGCGTGCTGGTCGAGAACACCGTGGGAGCGGGCGGCACCATTGCGCCCAACCGCGTGGCCAAGGCCAAGGCCGACGGCTACACCATCCTCATCCACCACATGGGCATGGCCACGGCGCCTGCGCTGTACAAGAAGCTGCCCTATGACCCGCTCAAGGACTTCGAGTACATCGGCCAGGTGCTGGACGTGCCCATGACCCTGCTGTCGCGCAAGGACTTCCCGGCCAACAACTTTGCCGAGCTGCTGGACTACGTGAAGAAGAACCAGGAGAAGGTCTCGCTGGCCAATGCCGGCATCGGCGCCGTCTCCCAGCTGTGCGGCATGCTGTTCATGCACCAGGCGGGCGTCAAGCTCACCACCGTGCCCTACAAGGGCGCAGGCCCGGCCATGAACGACCTCATGGGCGGCCAGGTGGACCTGCTGTGCGACCAGACCACGCAGACCGTGCCCGTGATCAAGGACGGCCAGCGCGCCAAGGTCTTCGGCGTGACCACGCCCAAGCGCCTGTCCTCGCTGCCCGACATCCCCACGCTGGACGAGCAGGGCCTCAAGGGCTTCGACGTCAAGGTCTGGCACGGCATGTACGCGCCCAAGGGCACGCCCAAGGAAGTGGTCATGGCCATCAACAAGGCGCTGAACGTGGCCATCAAGGACGAGAACGTCAAGAAACGCATCGCCGAACTCAGCTCTGACCTGGTCACGCCCGACAAGGCCACGCCGGAAGGCCTGCGCACCCACCTGCAGGCCGAGGTGGCGCGCTGGGACAAGGTCATCAAGGCCGCAGGCGTCTCGGCCGAATAAACCGCTCTCCCAAGGACATCCGCATGCACGATCTGGCGCGACAGGCCACTTCCTTTCTCTTCGTCCCCGCCACGCGGCCCGAGCGCCTGGGCAAGGCCCTGGACAGCGGCGCCGACATGGTCATCGCCGACTGGGAGGATGCCGTGGCCCCGGCCGACAAGGACGGCGCCCGCCAGGCGCTGGCCCAGGCCGTGGGTGCGCTGGAAGGCCCGGCCCGTGCCCGCCTGCTGGTGCGCATCAACGCCGAAGGCACGCCCTGGCATGCGGATGACCTGCGCGCGCTGGCGCAGCTGGTGGAGCAGGGCGTGGCCGGCGCCATGGTCTCCAAGGCCGAGCGCGTCCAGACCCTGCATGCGGTGGCCCAGGCTGCAGGCGCACGGGCGGCCGTGCTGCCCCTCATCGAAAGCGTGGCCGGCCTGGACGCGGCCGACGCCCTGGCTGCCGCGCCCCAGGTGGTGCGCCTGGCCTTCGGCCACCTGGACTTCCAGGTCGATGCGGGCATGGCCTGCGACCAGGGCGAGGAAGAGCTGCTGCCCATGCGCATGGCCCTGGTCCTGGCCTCGCGCCGCGCCGGCATCGGCGCGGCCGTGGACGGCGTGACGGTGGACACGCGCAACCCCGAGCGGCTGGCCCAGGACGCGGCACGCGCGCGGCGCATGGGCTTTGGCGGCAAGCTGTGCATCCACCCGGCCCAGGTGCAGCCCCTGCACGCCGTATTCGACCCCGATGCAGCGGCCGTGGCCCACGCGCAGCGCCTGCGCCAGGCCCTGGCCGAGGCCGGAGGCGGCGTCTGCGTGCTGGACGGCCGCATGGTCGATGCGCCCGTGCTCAAGCAGGCCGAACAGGTGCTGCTGCGCCATGCCTGGGCGCAACAGAGATCTGCAGCGCGACCTTGACAAAAATGAGACTGAAAGGCCGTTTTGCACTCAGAGTTTTCTGATTCTGGTGCAAGCAGTCCAATGATTTCCCTGATGGTGAATCCATCTGCCTCGAATACGCTTGGCCAACTCGATTGATTTCGAGACGGCGGTTTCTTGATCCGGTATCTCCACCCATGGAGGCACCCAGGCAAAGGAGCGTGTGATGGCAGTGATCTCCGGGACGGCATCGAACAGCGGATTCAACGGCCAATTGAATGATCGTCTGAATGACCGACTGAACAACCGATTGAATCGGCGCCAGGCGCTGGCCCTGGCGGCCGGCGCCGCGGCGGCAGTGCCCGCCAGCGTGCTGGCGCAGGCCGGTTTTGCCACGCGGCCCGTGCGTATCGTCGTGCCCTTTGCGGCGGGCGGCGCCACCGACGTGATTGCGCGCATCCTGGGCGAGCGCATGGCCCAGCAGCTGGGCCAGACCGTGGTGGTGGACAACAAGCCCGGGGCGGCCGGACTGATCGGCGGCGAAATGGTGGTCCGCTCCGCGCCCGACGGGCTCACCCTGCTGCTGGGCACCACCTCCACCATGCTCACCAACAAATACCTCTACAAGAAGACCGCCTACGACCCGCTGACCGACCTCACGCCCCTGTCGCGCGTGTGCATGGCGCCCATCGCCCTGGTGGTCACGGCCGACGTGCCCGCCACCAACCTGCGCGAATTCATGGCCTGGGCCCAGGCCAACGCGGGCAAGCTCTCATATGGCTCCTACGGCATAGGCTCGCACGGCCACCTGGCCTGCGCCGTGCTCAGCGACATGGCCGGTGCCGGCATGGCGCATGCCGCCTACCGGGGCGAGGCGCTGATGGTGCAGGACATGCTGGGCGGGCGCATCCCCATCGGCATGGGCAGCCTGCTCACGCTCAAGCCCCACATCGATGCAGGCAAGCTGCGCGCCCTGGCCGTCACCGGCACGCGCCGCGTGCCCCTGCTGCCCGAGGTGCCCACCTTTGCCGAGGCCGGCTACCGCCACGAGGCCATGGAACTGTCCGGCTGGCTGGCCATCGCCGGCCCCAAGGGCCTGCCGGCCGACCTCACGCGGCAATGGGGCGAGATCTCCAACCGCGCCGTGGCCAGCCGCGAAGGCACGGCCCGCATCATCGCGGCCGGCTTCGTGCCCGTGGATGACGACACGCCCCAGCGCTTCGGCAAGGCCTGGGCGCAGGAGGCTCCGGTCTGGGGGCGGCTGCTGCAGTCGGCGGGGGTGCAACCCGGTTGATGGCGCACAGCGGCCTTGGTTGCCCAAGGCTGCACTCATGCCCTGTGCTGTAATCGCCCCTCCTCAGGCGGCCCCGGTGGTGCAATGCCATGACGGGACAGCCCGTGGTTTCTCAAACATTCAAGAGAGGGTATTACCGTGAGTGCATTGGTCATCAAGGCCTGGAAGGCCAGCGAGCAACCCATAGACGACAAGGGCAACCACATTGCCATCACAGGCCGCGAAGGTGGCCTGGTCGCCTGGATCCTGTCCAAGGTCAACATCGATCCCACCACCACCATCCGCGTGGGCAGCGAGCGCCTGGAGTTCAGCAGCGCCTCGCTGTCGGGCACCCAGTCGCGCCTGATCCCCCTGCAGGGCATCTGCTCCACCTACTACGGCTATCACAAGCCCTGGAAGACGGCGCTGGGCATCGGTGCCCTGTCTCTGTTCATGGGCGGGTCCATGATGGCCCAGAGCTTCTTTGCAGGCCTGGTGGTCATGCTGATCGGCTGGGGCATCGCGGCCGTCATCTACTTCTTGAACCGCACCCTGACGCTGGGCTTCATCGAGAACAGCGGCGCAGTCAACGGTATCCAGTTCAAGCGCTCGGTGATCGAGAACATCGACATCACGCAGGAGCAGGCCAGGCAGGTCTGCGAACTGATGCAAAAGCTGATCGAGGCCAAGGAAAAGCGGCTCTGACGACGCGGCGGCACGCAAGTGCCGTCCGGCGCCATCCGGCGCCGCGCGTGCCCTGCGCTCAGGCCTGTGCCGGGCTGCGCGCCATCAGCTTGAACGTCCCCGTGGCCAGGGCCACCAGGGTGCCGTCCTCGGAGCGCACTTCGCCGCGCGCGAAGCTGATGGAGCGGCCGCGCCGCTCGCAGTGGGCGGTGGCGATGAGATCGCCGCTGCCGGCCGAGACGTAGTGCAGCGTGAGATCGATGGTGGCCACGCCGAAGGCCGTGGGGTCATGCGAGCGGCAGGCCGAGGCCAGGGCGCAGTCCAGCAGCGAGGCGATGGCGCCGCCGTGCACGTCGCCGCGGCTATTGGCCTGATCCGGTTGAAAGCCCATGCGGATCTGGGCGCGGTCCTCGCCGATGCGTTCACCGCTGAGCTTCATGGCGCGGGCCATGGGCATGGGCAGGCCGAAGAGGATGCCGGGTGCCTCGCCTTCGAAGGGGTTGGCCGGGTGTTCTTTGATGGGTGTATTCATGGACATCATCATCGCATTGGGCGCGGCGCTCGAGACTGGCGTGTACCGACTCCGGGGCACCGAGGAAGGGCCTACGCCGGCCGCGCCGCCCCGCACCGAGGGTGCCGCCGGTTGCCCGGATGCCCCCCTCCCGCGAAGCGAGAGAGGGCGCCGTGCACACGGGGGAAGCGGCGCAGCCGCTCAGGGGGTGACTTTCAATCCACCCGTGCACCTGTCGATTTGACGACAGTGGCCCAGCGCGTGATTTCCTTGTCGATATGCGCCTGCAGCGCCTCGGGCGTGGAGCCCACGGGTTCGTAGCCGCCGGCGGCCAGCTGGGCCTGCAGCGCGGGCTGGCGCAGGGCGGTGGCGATCTCGCGGCTCAGGCGCTGGGTGGCTTCGGCGGGCGTGCCGGCCGGCGCGATGACGGCGTACCAGCCGGTCACGTCGAAGCCTGCGATGCCCTGCTCCTGGATGGTGGCCACCTCGGGCGCCAGCGCCGAGCGCTGCGGGCTGGTGACGGCCAGCGCGTGCATGCGCCCGCTGCGGATGTGGGGCATGGAGGTGGAGATGCTGTCGAAGGTCAGGTCGATGTCGCCGGCCAGCATGGCGTTGACCACGCCCGCGCTGCCCTTGTAGGGCACATGGGTCATGCGCACGCCTGCCATGGAACCGAAGTACTCGGCCGCAAGATGCCCCGTGTTGCCGTTGCCCGCCGAGCCGAAGGTGAGCTTGCCGGGGTTGGCCTTGGCGGCCTGGATGAGTTCCTGGATGTTCTTTGCCGGCAGCTTGCTGCTGGCCGCAACCACCATGGGCAGGTTGGCCACCAAAGACACGGGCGCGAAGTCGCGGCGGGTGTCGTAGGGCAGCTTGGGATAGAGGCTGTCGTTGATGGCATGGGCGGCCAGCACCATGAGCACGGTGTAGCCATCGGGCCTGGCGCGCGCCACATATTGCGAGGCCAGCGTGCCGCCTGCGCCGGGCTTGTATTCGAGCACCACGGGCTGGCCCAGCTGCTGCTGCAGCTGCACGGCCAGCGGGCGGCCCAGCAGGTCGGCACTGCCGCCGGGTGGATAGGGAATGACCAGCTGGATGGGCTTGGCAGGCCAGGCCTCGGCAGCATGGGCGAGATGGGTGGCCGGGGCCAGCAGGGCGAAGGTCGCCAGGGCCAGGCAGGACAGCAGGCGGCGGCGCGGGAGTGGGTGCATGGGCATGGACATGGGCATGGGGGGACTCCGTTTCATGAAGTGGACAGGGCGCCGGCCTGGTACTGCTCGCGCAGCGCGCGCTTGAGCACTTTGCCGATCTCGCTGCGCGGCAGGCTGGCGGCCAGCCGCAGCTCGGCCACGCGCTGGGTCTTGCCCACGCGGGCGTTGAGCCATTCGCGCAGCTCGGCGGCCGAGGGCGTGGCATCGGGGCGCGCCACGGCGTAGGCCACGGGGGTCTCGCCCCAAGCATCGGAGGGCACGCCGATCACTGCGCATTCGGCCACCTGCGGGTGCTGCAGCAGCACGGACTCGATGTCGCTCGGGTAGACGTTGAAGCCGCCCGTGATGATCATGTCCTTCTTGCGGTCACCCAGCACGATGAAGCCGTCCTCGTCCAGGCGGCCCACGTCGCCGCTGCGGATGAAGCGCAGGCCCTGGGCATCGAACCATTCTGCCTCCTGCGTCTTGTCGGGCAGGCGGTGGTAGCCGCTCATCATCCCGGCCGAGCGGCCCACGATCTCGCCCTGCTCGCCGGGCGGCAGTTCGCGGCCCTGCTCATCGATGAAGCGGATGTCGGCGCCCGGTCCCGGCCTCCCCACGGTGTGCAGCTTGTCGGGGAAGTCATGGCAGTGCAGCTCGCAGCGCACGCCGCCTTCGGTCATGCCGTAGTACTCGATGAGCCGTCCGGGCCAGCGGCGCAGCACCTCGGCCTTGAGCGCGGGATGGAAGGGTGCGCTGGTGCAGAACTTGTGCCGCAGGCGGCTCAGGTCGGCGCCGTCGAACCCCGGGCATTGCATCAGCCGCTGGTACTGCACGGGCACGAGCATGGTGTGGGTGGCACGGTGGCGCTCGGCCAGCTCCAGGTAGTGCGCCGCGTCGAACTTGCGCATCAGCACCAGGGTGCCGCCCAGCCCCAAGGTGGGCAGGGCCGCGACCAGGGTGGTGTTGGAGTACAGCGGCGTGGCGCACAGCGAGACGGCATCGGGCCCGTAGCCGTTGTGGATGGCACGTTGCACATGGGCCCAGCGCATGGCCCAGGACTGGACGATGCCCTTGGGCACGCCCGTGGTGCCCGAGGAGTAGATGACGTTGAAGGGCCAGTCGGGCTGGGGGTGGATGGGCATGGGTGCCGTGCCATGGTCCGCTTCGTCCGCAGCCAGCCATTGCGACCACGGCATGCCGGCTTCGACAGCGCCGTCCAGGGCCACGCATTGCAGATCCTGTCCGGCCTGCAGCGGCCATTGCGCGGCGGTTTCCGCATCGCGCAGCACCAGCCGGGCGCCGCAGTTGTCCAGCATGGCGCTCAGGTGGCCGGCCGTGGCCGACGGGGCCAGCGGCGCCACGGCCACGCCCGCGCGCAGCGCGCCCAGGAAGGCCAGCACGTACTCGGGCGAGCTGCCCGCGCAGATGGCCACCACGTCGCCGGGGCCCAGGCCCTGGCGTTGCAGGCGCAGGGCCACGCGGTCCATGCCCAGGCGCAGCGCGGCGTAGTCGAGGCTGCGGCCGTCCATGGCCAGGGCGGTGTGGCGGGGGTGCTGGCTGGCCTGCAGCGCGACGAGTTCGGGCAGCGAGCCAAAGGGCTGGCGCAGTAGGGAGGCGATGTCTTCTTGCATGGGAGGGGCGGGAGGGACGGGAGGGGCCACTATTCCAGCGACAGGCCTGCGGCCTTGACGATCTGGGCCCAGCTCTTGCGTTCCTGGGCGATGAAGGCGTCGTACTCGGCCGGTGTCTCGCCACCGGGCACGCCGCCCAGGTCGGCAAAGCGCTGGCGCACCTCGGCCGTCTGCATGGCGCGCCGGGCCGACTGCTGAATGCGCTCGACCACGGCATCGGGCGTGCCGGCAGGGGCCAGCAGGCCGAACCAGGCCGTGACCTTCATCGGCACGCCGGCCTCGGTCATGGTGGGCACCTCGGGCAACTGGGCCGAGCGCGTGGCGCTGGTGATGGCCAGCGCGCGGAACTTGCCGCTCCTGATGTGCGGCATGGAGCTGGGCAGGTTGTCGATCATGTAGTCCACCTGCTGGCCCAGCAGCGCCGTGACCGCAGGCGCGGCCCCGGGAAAGGGCACGAGCGTGACCTCGATGCCGGCCTTCTGGCGGAACATCTCCGAGGACATGTGCGGCGACTGGCCCACGCCCGATGTGGACACGTTCAGGCGCCGGGTCCTGGCCAGCTCCACCAGCTCGCGCACGCTGCGCACGGGCGAATCGGCATGGACCACGAGGATGTTGGGCACGGAGATCACATTGGTGATGCCGCGCAGATCGCTTTCTTTGTAGCTGAGCTGCTTGTACAGGCTGAAATTGATGGCCACCGGGCCGATGTTGCCCATGAGCAGCGTGTAGCCATCGGGCCTGGCGCGCGCCACCTGGGCCGTGCCGATGCTGCCGCCGCCCCCGCCCTTGTTCTCCACCACCACCGAGGTGCCCAGGTCCTTGCCCATCTTCTCGGCCAGCACGCGCGCGGCAATGTCCGTGGTGCCGCCAGCGGCGGCCGGCACGACGATGGTGATGGGGCGTTCAGGCCAGGCCGCCGCCAGCGCGGCGGCAGGAGCCAGGGAGAAAAAAGGCAAAGCGGCCAGCAAGGCCAGCAGGCTGCGGCGGACGGTCATGGGCAGTCTCCAGTTCACTGCCCGCAACGATAGAAAACCCTGGGCCCCAGGGCACCAGGGTTTGACTGGAGATCCGCTTCGCCATTCGGAAACCCGCGCTTAGGCCCACTGGAACGCGTGCTAACCCGTTGCCGAAAAGGCGACCACAAGAAAAAAGGCGCCGAAGCGCCTTTCATTGACCGTGTGGTGCACAGCGCCAAAAACTGGCGCGTCTCCAAGCGGGAGATGCCGAGCAAGAGCCGCCTCGCGGCGAGGGCATCGTCCCCCTCCCCCGCGGAGCGGGTAGAGAGGGGGAAGGCGCGTCAGCGCCTCAGGGGGTGATCAAGGATACAGTCCCCGCATCTCGCGCGCATGCAGGATGCGCTGGCAGGCCACGATGAAGGTGGCGGTGCGCAGCGTCACGCCGTGCTGCTGGGCCACCTGCCAGATGGCCGCGAAGGCGTCCTGCATGATGCGCACCAGGCGGGCGTTGATCTCGTCCTCGCTCCAGAAGAAGCTGGAGAAGTCCTGCACCCATTCGAAGTAGCTCACCGTCACGCCGCCGGCATTGGCCAGCACGTCGGGCAGCACCAGCACGCCCTTTTCGGTCAGGATGTCGTCGGCCTCGGTGGTGGTGGGGCCGTTGGCGCCCTCGATCACCATCTTGGCCTTGATCTTGCCGGCGTTGTCCTTGGTGATCTGGCCTTCCAGTGCGGCGGGGATCAGGATGTCGCAGTCCACGCTCCAGAAGTCGGCAGCGTCCATGGCCTCGGCGCCGTCAAAGCCGCCCACGCCGCCCTTGGCGGCCACGTGGGCCAGCAGGGCCGGCACGTCCAGGCCATTGGCGTTGTGGATGGTGCCGGTGTGGTCCTGCACGGCTACCACTTTGGCGCCCACGTCGGCGAACAGCTTGCCCGCCGTGCCGCCCACGTTGCCGAAGCCCTGCACGGCGATGCGCGCGCCCTGGACCGACAGGCCGGTCAGCTTGGCCGCTTCCACGCCCACGGTGAACACGCCGCGGCCGGTGGCCTCGACGCGGCCCAGCGAGCCGCCCAGGTCAACGGGCTTGCCCGTGACCACGCCGGTGGCGGTGGCGCCGGTGTTCATGGAGTACGTGTCCATCATCCAGGCCATGATCTGGCCATTGGTGTTGACGTCAGGCGCGGGGATGTCCTTGGAGGGGCCGATCAGCAGGCCGATCTCGCTGGTGTAGCGGCGCGTCAGGCGCTCCAGCTCACCGCGCGACAGCGTCTTGGGATCGACACGGATGCCGCCCTTGGCGCCGCCGTAGGGCACGTTGACGGCCGCGTTCTTGACCGACATCCAGGCCGACAGGGCCATGACTTCGGACAGGGTCACGTCCTGGTGGAAACGCACGCCGCCCTTGCCGGGACCGCGGCTCAGGTTGTGCTGCACGCGGTAGCCTTCGTAGTGGGCGATGGTGCCGTTGTCCAGCTCGATCGGCACATCGACGATCAGGATGCGCTTGGGGCGCTTGAGGGTTTCGACCCAGCGGGCGAGATGGCCCAGGTAGGGCGTGACGCGATCGACCTGCTGCAGGTAGTTGCCCCAGGGGCCGAGGTGATCGGCCTGCAGGTAGGAAGGGATGGCGTGGTTGGTAACGCCGGCCGAAGCGGGTTGCTGCATGGTGGTTCCACACAAGAGTTGTCTGAGGGTTTTGAGCTTATTCCCGGGGCTATGCGCTGTCCAACGCCTTATGAGCGAGAGCCTTATGCATTTAATGCATAACCCTGGGAGCGCCTTGTCCAGCGGACAATCGGGGCCGCTTGAGACCCACCGATGCACTCCAGGAAAGCCGCCCCATGACGAATACGCCCCGCACTCCCACAGCCTTGGCCCATGCGCTGCTCCAGGCACGCCACAGCGGCGAATTGCTGGACGCCGACGATTGGGCCGACGTGGTGCGCACGCCCGCAGATGCACAGGCCGTGCAGGCCGCCATGGCGCCCGCCCTGGGCTGGCGCGTGGCCGGCAGCCAGCAGGGACCGGGCCGCGTTCCGGGCTACTGGAAGTCTGGCGCGCCGCGCCGCGATGCCCCGCTGACCCATGCGCCGCTGCCCGAAGAAGGCGTCTGGGCCAGCCCCTCGGTCGCTGGCGGCGCGCCGCTGCACCTGCGCGGCATCGAAGCCGAGATCGCCCTGCGCCTGGGTCGCGATATCACGGCCGAGATGGCCGCCGCCCTGCAGCCCGGCGAGGGCCTGGAGCTGATCGACGGCATCACCGCCGCCATCGAGGTGGTGGATACGCGCTGGCGCCAGCATCTGAAGGCACCGCCGCTGCTGCTGGCCGCCGACGGCCTGTGCCATGGCGCGCTGGTGCTGGGAACTTGGCAGGACGCTTCGCGGCTGCTGCCGCGCGAGTCGCCGCGGGACTGGTCTGCCCAGGTCTGCCGGCTGCGCGTGGGCGCGGCGCCGCTGCAGGCGTTCACCGGAACGCATCCGCTGGGTGACCCGCTGTGGCTGCTGGCCGGCTGGCTGCAGGAACTGGTGCGCCGCTATGGCAGCGTGCCCGCAGGCACGGTGGTGACTACGGGCACGTGGAATGGCCTGGCCTTTGCCCAGGCCGGTGACCTGGTGGTGGCCGAGCTGGACGGCATCGCCGAGGCCCGCCTGCAGCTGTGAGGCATCAGGCAGGCCATCGAGTGATCAGGTGATCTTGTAGTCCTTGAGGGCTGGATCGCCTTCGGGAAAGCGCAGGTCAAGGTTGCGCATCACCTCGCGCAGCAAGGTGGCGATCATGAGGTTGCGGTGCGTCTTGGAATCCGCGGGCACGATGGTCCAGGGCGCCCAGGGCGTGTGCGTGGCGCCCAGCAACTGGCCGTAGGCCTGCTGGTAGTCTTTCCACTGCGTGCGTACCTTCATGTCGTTCTCGTCGAACTTCCAGTGCTTGGCCGGGTCGTCCAGGCGCTCCTGCAGGCGCGCGCGCTGCTCGTCGGCGCTGATGTGCAGCAGGAACTTGACGACCACGGTGCCCGTCTCGCTGAGCATGCGCTCGAAGTCGTTGATGTGGGCAAAGCGCTGGCGCTGCTGCTCGGGCGTGATCCAGCCATTGACCACGGGCACCAGCACATCCTCATAGTGGCTGCGGTTGAAGACCGTGATCTCGCCTGCGCCCGGCACGCGCTGGTGGATGCGCCACAGGTAGTCGTGCGCGCGCTCTGCATCGGTTGGCGCCTTCCAGCCCACGGCGTTCATGCCCAGGGCGCTGGTGCGGCCGAAGACGCCACGGATGGTGCCGTCCTTGCCCGCCGTGTCCGTGCCCTGCAGCACGACCAGCAGCTTGTAGCGGCGGTCGGCGTACAGCAGGTTCTGCAGAGCGTCGATCTCTTCGGCCAGGGCCTCGACGGCGGCCTTGTCCTCGGTCTTGCCGTTGCCGTTGGAAAAGGGCTTGGCGCCCGGGTCGAAGTCGGCCAGGGCAATGGGCTTGTCCTTGTCGGACTTGGCGGAGCGCGGCTGCCACTGCTCCCAGAGCTTTTGCACGGCCGCATCGCGGCTGGAGAAAGGGTTGAAGGCGTCCATGGCTTGAGCGGTGGGTGAGCGGAGAAGGTCAGGGCTGGGCGCGAATGGACTGCACCTGCAGTTGCGGCGGCGCCATCGAAGGCGCGGCGCCAGCGGCGGGCCTGGGGCCGGGCTGGCCCCGGACCTCCACGTTCTGCCGCTGCCACTGCGTGACCTGCTCGGCGCTCAGGCCCTTGAGCTGCCAGGTCTCGCCGGAGGCGGTCTGCAGCACGGGCTGCTCATGGGGCGCATTGCCACGCAGCACCAGACGGCCTTGCAGGGTCAGGGGCTGGCCCGGTTCGGCCGCCGCGCCCGAGGCTGGCGCAGCCGCGCTGGCGGCGGGCGAAGCCGGGGCCGAGCAGGCGCTCAGCAGGGCCAGGCCGCTGGCCAGCAGCAGCGGAAGACTGCGGCGCAGGCCGCGGGCGGAGGCAGTCGGGTGTGCGTGGTTCATGGCGTTCAGCGTACGACGGCTGTCAGCGTGCTGCCTGCCGGAACACGCAGCTGTTCCTGGTAGGTGCCTTGCGCATCAGGCTGACGCAGGAAGGGGAAATGGCCGCGCGCATTGAGGTTCACCGGCACCGTGGTGGGCAGGACCCGGGAAGACGCCAGGCTGCTGCCGTTGATCGCCGCCAGGGTGAAGCCCTGCTCCGTGCGCGCAGGCCAGCCAAAGCCGCTGGGGCTGTCTGCGGGCAGCAGGGCGATGTTCGCGCCCCAGCGCTGGACGGCAACGGGCAGCGTGGGACCGCCGGCCTGCTGGATGGCATTGCCCAGGACCTGCAGCGAATCGGTGGACGTGGTGTTGCTCAGCAGCTGCTTGTAGAAGCCCACGCCGTACTGGCGCACCAGATAGGCGCCCAGGCTGCCATTGACGTCGTAGCCGAAGCAGGGCGCGGCGGTGTCGGCGCTCCAGGCGGCCGGATCGCAGTTGAAGCCCGAGTGGGACAGCCAGGAGGGGACGCGTCCGCTGGCGATGGAGTTGAAGCCGGGCGTGACGCGCTGGGCCACGATGTCTTCGCCCATCATGGCGCTCATTTCCTCCAGGAAGGTGTCGAACGCGTAGTCGGTTCCCGGCTTGGACAGCTGGACGCTGCGGCGGTAGAAGTTCGTCATGTGGACGAACTCATGGGACAGCGTGCTGATCTGGTTGGTCATGCCGGCGGCAGGGTCCAGGTACAGCGTCTCCGTGTCCATATAGAAGGACAGCGATTGGTTGCTGTACTTGACATCGGGATCTGCAGGGTCCGCCTTGAAGTTGTTCAGCGACCAGAAATAGCCCAGCAGACCGTACGGAGTGCGGTCCGGCACGAAATTCACGAACACGATGTCCAGGGGCTGGTCGGGGTCGATGAGGTCGCCGTAGGAGTGTGCTCCCCAGGGTTCGCCAGACAGCCCTGTGATCAGGGGGTAGACCGCGTCGGAGCCGCTGGTGAATCGCTGGACCAGCGTGTCGAGCATGGCATCGCTGACCTTGGCCGCGTCGTACTCGCTGTCTTCCAGCCAGACGTTGATGGTGCGGGTGCCGGTGGGCGTGGGCACGCTGGCCTGGCGCCTGAGAGTGGCCTGGCGGGTTTCGATGCGGGAGTCGCCGGGTTGGACGAACCAGCTGCGCTGGCTGCCCACGGGCAGGATCGCCGCTGCCTGCGGCTTGATGGATTGCCGCGCCTGCGTGTCCGCTGCCGTCAGGCGGGGCTTGAAGTTGCGGATGCGCTCGGGAATCTGGTTGACCGTTGTGGATGCGGCGCTGAGGCTTTTCTGGGCCGTGGCGGTGGTCGCCGCGGGCGGTGTCAGCGTCAGGGCGGGCATGGGCACGCTGGCGTCGCCGTTGTTGGTGTAGATCAGCGTGACCTGCTTGCTGCCCAGGTTGGTCAGCGCCACAGGAATCTGCTGCTCGGCCTGCGTGGTGTTGGTGTAGCTCCAGACGCCCACGCCCTGGCCTGAATAGGTGGTGGCATTGGCCGCGCCGCAGGCCGTGCCCGAGCAGGCGGCCGTCAACTGGGAAGACGGGCCGGACGGGCCGCCGCCGCCACCCCCGCCGCAACCGGCCAGGACGGCGCCCAAAGCCAGTGCGATGGCGGTTTTGCTGTGCTGATGATCAAAGAACATGTTTTCCCTTCCTCTTGTGTGACCTGCTGCTGGAGATGTGGATTCTTGATCCGATATGGCGAGAGATGCTACCCGATGCGATCCGCATCGCTGTCCGGCAACGGCCGCACCGGCACCTGCAGCTGCTCCACGAACCGCCGCGCCGCCAGCCCCAGCGGGCGCTCCTTGGACCACACCCAGTCCACGAACAGCTGGGTGCCGTTGCTGATGTTGCACAGCGGAATGCGCAGCAGCGCGCCCGTTTGCAGCAGGGGCTCGGCGACGCTGAAGGGCAGCCACCCCCAGCCCAGGCCGGCCGATACCAGCGACAGGGCCGCCAGATGGCTGTCCGTGCGCCACAGCTGGTGCGAGATCACGAAACGCGGATCGGTGTGGGCCAGGTCGCGGCTGGCCAGCAGGATCTGGCGTGCGCCTGCCAGCTGGCCCACGTCCAGGCGTTGCTGCCCGTCCACGCCCAGTTGCCGGGCCAGCGGGTGCCTGGCCGCCATCACGGCGACCATGGTTTCCTGGCCCATCTCCTGGAAATCCTCGCGGCCGTCGATGGCCGGGCGCTCGAAGACCAGGGCCAGATGCGCGCGGCCCGAATGCAGTTCCTTGAGCGCATCGACCTGGGCGGCCACCAGCACCTCCACCTCCAGCCCCGGGAATTCCTCGACCAGCGGCTGCAGCGGCGCGGCCCAGGCCGTGGACAGCAGCTCGGGCGCGATCACCAGGGTCAGCCGCTCCTCCAGTCCCTGGTGCAGGGCCAGCGCCTGGTGGTTGAGCTGCTGCAGCTGGGCGGCCAGCAGCCGGGCCTGGGGCTCCAGTGCGCGCGCCGCCGCCGTGGGCCGGGGCTCGCGGCCGCTGCGGTCGAACAGCTGCAGGTCCAGCTCCGCCTCCAGCTGGGCGATGGCCATGCTCACGGCCGAGGGAACGCGGCCCAGCCGGCGCGCGGCAGCGGAAAACGAACCGTGGTCCAGCACGGCAAGGAACAGCGGCACCTGGTCAGCGGGGAAGGACATGGCGGGAACCTGTCAGTTTTATTGAAAGAATCTGACTTTAACGTTCAATTCCGGACAAATAAACTGCGCCCCCTATGACCTTGCAGACACACAAAAAGGGCCTCCAGGGGCCCAAGCGCAAAGTGGTCTTCGTGACCCTGTATGAACTGATCGCCATCGCGGCCTCCAGCCTGCTGTTCATGGCCATCGGCCAGAGCGCCGGGCATTCGGGCGGCATGGCGATTGCCGCCTCCACGCTGGCCATCGTCTGGAACCTGACCTTCAACCACCTGTTCGAGCAATGGGAGGCGCGCCAGAGCGTCAAGGGCCGCTCGGTGATGCGCCGCGTGGTGCACGCCCTGGGCTTCGAGGGCGGGCTGGCCATGGTGCTGATCCCGCTGATGGCCTGGTGGTTCGGCGTCACGCTGTGGGAGGCCACGGTGATGGAGGCCGGCCTGCTGGTCTTCTTCCTGGTCTACACCTATGTCTTCAACTGGTGCTTCGACCATGTGTTCGGCCTGCCGGCCTCGGCCTCGGCGTCCGCTGCGGTGGCCCCCCGCGCTCAGGGCGAGCCGGCCTGCAGCAACTGACCGGCCACGGCGGCGGCGGCCGTGCGGGTCTCCACGCCGAGTTTCTCGAAGATATGCTCCAGGTGCTTGTTCACCGTGCGCGGGCTCATGCCCAGGATGTCGGCGATGTCGCGGTTGGTCTTGCCCTTGCTCAGCCATGACAGTACCTCGGTCTCGCGCGGGGTGAGCGCCACCTGCTGCAGCCGGCGCGCGGCAGGCGTCTGCGGCGCCTCGTGGCTGAGCAGCACCATCGACTCCCCCAGGCCGCTGGCGCCCATGTGGCGCGCCAGCAGCTGGCGGCCATCGGCCAGGGCCAGCGCCAGATCCTGGGGGGCGGGCTGGCCCTCCTGATCCGCCTGGCCGGGCTGATCCGGCTGGCGGGCGCCGGCCAGCCAGTCCCCGGCCGCCTCCAGCGGGAAGGGCTGGTCCGCAAAGGCCTCCTCCAGCCAGCGCGATGCTTGGGGCGAGCGCCAGGCCACGCGGCCCTGGCCGTCGAGCACCACCACGCCCAGCCCCGCCACGTCCACGGCCTCCTGCGCCTGGCGCGTGGCGCGGGCGTTGCGCACATGGGTGGCCAGGCGCACCAGCACCTCGGGGATGCGCAGCGGCTTGACCACGTAGTCCACGCCACCGCTGGCAAAGCCGCGAATGATCTGGTCCGTGTCCGACAGGCCGGTCATGAACACCACGGGCACATGGGCCCAGGCCGGCGTGGCCTTGAGCGTGCGGCACAGCGTGAAGCCGTCCATGCCGGGCATGACGGCGTCCAGCAGCACGCCGTCGGGCACGGTGAGGGCGAAGCGCTGCAGGGCCTCGTCGGCGTCGCGGGCGGCGAGTACCACGTAGCCTTCGGCGGCCAGCGCGTCGCACAGCATGCGCAGGCTGTCCAGCGCGTCGTCCACCACAAGGATGACGTGGGCGTTGTGAGGGGGGTGGCTGGGGTGGCTGCTGCTGTCGGCGGTCGTCATCTGTGGCCTTTGCGGGTTCTCATTCATCGGTCTCCTCTCTTTCTTCGTCTTCTTCATCCTCTTGCTCGGGCCGCGGCAGCATGCGCGCCAGCGCATCGAAGTCGAAGCGGTTCGCGCAGGCCTGCAGCGCATCGAGCAGCGCGGCATGCGCGGGCGCCTGCTGGCGCGCCTGGCGCAGGCGCTCGCGCAGGGCGGTGGCTTGGCCCGAGCGCGCCAGCCGGGCCAGGTCTTCACGCAGATCGGGCGGGAAGGGGGCGGCTGCCGGCGCCTCCTCTGCCTTGGCCTCTGCCTGCTCTGCACGCGGCGCCGGCAGCAGCAGCGGGCGGTTGTCATGCACCCATTCCAGCCGCAGCACGCGCTCGAGCACCTGCAGCAGCTCGGACTCGGTCACGGGCTTGGCGACAAAGCCCTGGCAGCGCGCATCGGCCAGGCGCGGCGGGTCGTTGTCGAACAGGTTGGCTGAGACGAAGACCACGGGCAGCTGCTGCGCATCCCAGCGCGCGCGCAGCAGGGCGGCGGTCTGCCAGCCGTCCAGGTCGTCCATGCTGATGTCCAGCAGCACCAGGTCGGGCGGGCTTTGCTCCACGATCTCCAGGCACTCGCGGCCGCTGGCGGCCTCGCGGATCTCGAAGCCCAGCGGCAGCAGCAGGCCGGCCAGCAGCTGGCGCTGCAGCGGCTGGTCGTCCACCACCAGCAGGGTGCGCCGGGGCGGCAAATAGCCGATGACGGTGTGCAGCGTGGCGGCGGCGCCCGGAGGGACCCAGGACGCGTCGGGCGCCATCTCGGGCAGGTACAGGCGCACGGTGAAGCAACTGCCCTCGCCGGGCGTGCTGCTCAGGGTGAGCTGGCCGCCCATCAGCTCGGTCAGCAGGTGGGTGATGGTCAGCCCCAGGCCCGTGCCCGCCTCGCTGACGCGCCGCCCCGCGCTGCCGCGCTCGAAGGGCACGAAGATACGCTCCATGTCCTGCGGTTCGATCCCGATGCCGGTATCGATGACCTCGATGCGCGAGACATGGGGCCTGAAGTCCATGCGCAGCCGCACCTCGCCGCGTTGGGTGAAGCGCACGGCGTTGGACAGCAGGTTGATCAAGATCTGGCGCAGCCGCTTGGCGTCGGCCCGCACCCAGCGCGGCATGGTGCCCAGCGTCTCGACCGAGAACTGCAGCCCCCTGGCCTGTGCCTGGGGCCGCATCATGGCCTCGATGCCGTCGATCAGCGCGGGCAGGGGCAGGGGGGCGAGGTCCAGGCGCAGGCGGCCGGCCTCGATGCTGGCCAGCTCCAGCGATTCGTCGATCAGCGCGCGCAGGTGCTGGCCGCTGTGCTGCATGGTGGACAGGGTCTCGCGCACCCAGCCATCGACCTGGGGGCTCTTGAGCAGGATCTGCGTATAGCCCAGCAAGCTGTTGAGCGGCGAGCGCAGCTCGTGCGTCATGCCGGCTACATAGCGCGTCTTGGCCTGGCTGGCCTGCTCGGCATGGTCCTTGGCGGCCTGCAGCTCGGCATCGGTGCGCTTGTGGGCGGCGATCTCCTGCAGCAGCAGCTGGTTCTGGCGCTCGGACTCGTCCTGCGCCATGCGCCGGCTGTCCGTGCTCAGCACCACCCACCAGGCGGCCACGGCGCACAGCAGGGCCAGCAGCGCGAAGACCTTGAGGAAGGGGATGCGCAGCGCGCCGCCATCGACGCTGCCTGCCTGCAGGCTTTCCTGCATGTAGACCACGCCCACCATGAAGGCCGTCACCGCGCACAGCGACAGCATCACCACCAGGTACTGGCCCGCGCGGAAGTTCACCTTGGTCGCCCAGCGCGGCGGCAGCAGGGCCGAGGCCAGCGCATGCAACTGCTCGCCCGCGCGCGAGCCGGTCTTGCAGCGGTCATGGCAGCGCGACTCCAGCGAGCAGCACAGCGAGCAGATGGGCGCGCCGTAGGCGGGGCAGTGCGCCATGTCCTCGGATTCGAAATGCTTCTGGCAGACGGCGCAGCGCACGGTCTCGCCGGGCTTCCACAGGTTGCCTGCGGGCCGCGCCAGGTAGTAGCGCCCGCCCGTCAGCCAGGCCAGCAGCGGCGACAGCAGCATGGACAGCGCCAGCGCGATGAAGGGCGAGAAAGCGGCCGCCGTCTCGCCCAGCAGGCCCGCATAGGCGCAGCAGGCCACGGCGGCGGCCAGCAGCATGGCGCCCGGACCCACGGGATTGAAGTCGTACAGATGGGCGCGGCGGAACTCGATGCCCGGCGGGCTCAGACCCAGCGGCTTGTTGATGACGAGGTCGGCCACCAGCGCGCCCACCCAGGCGATGGCCACGTTGCTGTAGATGGTCAGCACCTTCTCCAGCGCGCCGAACACGCCCAGCGTCATCAGCAAGGTGGCGATGACCACGTTGAACACCATCCAGACCACGCGCCCCGGATGGCTGCGCGTGATGCGCGCGAAGAAGTTGGACCAGGCAAGCGACCCCGCGTAGGCATTGGTCACGTTGATCTTGACCTGCGAGATGACCACGAAGACCACGGTCACCGCCACGGCCAGCCCTGGCAGGCCCAGGGCCTGCAGCACCTGCTGGAAGCCCACCAGGAACATCTGGGTGGGCTCGGCCGCGCGCGAGGCGTCCACCCCCTCCAGCTGCATGGCCGCGAAGGCGAGAAACGCGCCGCCCGCCATCTTGAGCATGCCCATCACGGCCCAGCCCGGCCCGGCCACCAGCACCGCGCCCCACCAGCGCAGGCGGTTGGCCCGGGTGCGCGGCGGCAGAAAGCGCAGGAAGTCCACCTGCTCGCCGATCTGCACCACCAGCGCGAAGATCACGGCCGCCGCCGCGCCGAACATCAGCGGATCGAACTGGCTGCTGCCCGAGCGCAGGCCGGTGAGGCTGGCGAAGTCGCGGTACAGCTGGGGCTGGGACAGCGCCATCCACACGAAGGGCAGCACCAGCAGGAACAGCCACAGCGGCTGCGTCCAGGCCTGCAGGCGCGAGATCAGCGTGATGCCGCGCATGGCCAGCGGCAGCACCACCAGGGCCGACAGCGCATAGCACCACTGCAGCGGCCAGTCCACCACCAGCTGCAGGGCCAGCGCCATGATGGCCGCCTCCAGCGCGAAGAAGATGAAGGTGAAGACGGCGTAGATCAGCGAGGTGATGGTCGAGCCCAGGTAGCCGAATCCCGCGCCCCGCGTCAGCAGGTCCATGTCCAGCCCGTAGCGCGCCGCGCAGACGGCGATGGGCAGCCCCGTCAGGAAGATCACCAGGCCCACGGTGACGATGGCCCACATGGCGTTGGCAAAGCCGTAGTTCAGCGCAATGGCGCCGCCGATCGCCTCCAGCGCCAGGAAGGACAGCGAGCCGAAGGCCGTGTTGGCCACGCGGAACTCGCTCCAGCGCCGAAAGCTGCGCGGCGTGTAGCGCAGCGCGTAGTCCTCCATGGTCTCGTCGGCCACCCAGGCGTTGTATTCGCGCCGGAACCGAAAGATGGTCTGCGGCGCGGGCGAGGTGCTGGCGGGGCTGTCGGGCGGGGGTGCGGAGTGCATTCCCAGGTCTAGCAAGAAACGTGCGGGGCCAATGCTGGCGCGGCTTTCAAGAGGAGTGCGTGGGGTGCGTACGCAGATGGCTACGTCAATTGACGTATGGGCGGTTTCAAGGGTTCTTCCTAATCTTGGACCCAGCGCGGAAACAAGCCGTAACCGCAACGCCAGTTTTCAGCCACTTGCAGATCACCCAACCGATCCTTACAGGAGAGTCACCATGAGCCACCCCTCCGACCCCCGCACACCTGGTTCCCCCGGCACGGAAATGGGCCGCCGCCGCGTCCTGCAGGCGCTTGGCGCCGCCTCGGTGGCCGGGCTGCCGGCCTGGTCCTTCGCCCAGCCCACGGCCCAGGTCAACACCACCAAGCTGGCCGTGACCGATACCGAAGTCGTCGTGGGCCAGCTGCACTCGGCCACGGGCACCATGGCGATCTCCGAGACCGGCTCCATCCAGGCCGAGCAACTGGCCATCGACCAGATCAACGCCATGGGCGGCATCCTGGGCCGCAAGATCCGCGTGATCAAGGAAGACGGCGCCTCCGACTGGCCCACCTTCGCCGAGAAGTCCAAGAAGCTGCTCATCAACGACCGCTGCGCCGCCGTCTTCGGCTGCTGGACCAGTGCCTCGCGCAAGGCCGTGCTGCCCGTGTTCGAGAAGGAGAACGGCCTGCTGTACTACCCCACCTTCTACGAAGGCCTGGAGCAGTCCAAGAACGTGATCTACACGGGCCAGGAAGCCACGCAGCAGATCCTGTACAGCCTGGACTGGGCCAAGGCCGAGAAGAAGGCCAAGACCTTCTTCCTGATCGGCTCGGACTACATCTGGCCGCGCACCTCGATGAAGATCGCGCGCAAGCACATCGAGAACTTCCAGAAGGGCAAGGTCGTCGGCGAGGAGTACTACCCGCTGGGCAGCACCAACTTCGGCTCGCTGGTCAACAAGATCAAGCTGCAAAAGCCGGACTGCATCTTCGTGGCCGTGGTGGGCGGCTCCAACGTGGCCTTCTACAAGGCGCTCAAGGCCGCAGGCATCACGGGTGACAAGCAATTGCTGGTCACGCTGTCGGTGACCGAGGACGAGATGACCGGCGTGGGCGGCGAGAACTTCACGGGCTTCTACTCTTCGATGAAGTACTTCCAGACGCTGGACAACGAGAACAACAAGAAGTTCGTGGCCGCCTTCAAGGCCAAGTACGGCCCCAATGCCGTCATCGGCGACGTCACCCAGGCCGGCTACCTGGGCCCCTGGCTGTGGAAGGCCGCCGTGGAAAAGGCCAAGAGCTTCGACGTGGACAAGGTGGTGGCCGCATCGCCGGGGCTGGAGCTCAAGACCGCGCCCGAAGGCTACGTGAAGGTGGACGCCAACCACCACCTGTGGAGCAAGTCGCGCATTGCCGTGGGGCAGCCGGACGGCACGTTCAAGGTGGTCTCGGAGTCGCCTGAACTCATCAAACCCGATCCCTTCCCCAAGGGTTACCAGTAAGTCCTGATCCGTTCAGGCAGGTGATGCGTGGCGGCCTGCGGCCTGGTGGGCGGGCCGCCGCGTGAACCGTTTCCCCCTCTCCCGATTGGCTTGCGCGCAGGAGCAGCACCATGAGTTTTTCCGACATGATGAACATCGGCCTGATGCAGGGCTTCGCGGGGCTGAGCCTGTTCGCCGTGCTGCTGCTGATGGGCCTGGGCCTGGCCATCATCTTTGGCCAGATGGGCGTGATCAACATGGCGCATGGCGAGTTCATGACCATTGGCGCCTACACCATCTACCTGGGCTCCACGCTCACGGCGCAGCACGCGCCCGAGTTCATGCCCTACTACTTCCCGCTGGCCATCGTGGCCGCCTTCCTGTTCGCCTTCGCGGCCGGCTGGCTGGTGGAGTGGGGGCTGATCCGCCACCTCTACAAGCGCCCGCTGGACACGCTGCTGGCCACCTGGGGCGTGAGCCTGGCGCTGCAGCAGTGCTTTCGCACCTTCATCGGCCCCAAGGAAGTCAGCCCCACCCTGCCTGACTGGCTGATGGGCTCGTGGGCGCCGGCCGAGGGGCTGGACATTCCCATCAACGGCCTGTTCGTGCTGGCGCTGACCGCGGTGGTCACGGCCGGCGTGCTGATCGCGCTGCACAAGAGCCGCTGGGGCCTGCGCGTGCGTGCCACGGTCAGCAACCGCGTGATGGCCAATGCCATCGGCATCGACACCAAGAAGACCGACCGCCTGACCTTTGCCATCGGCTGCGGCATCGCAGGCGTGGCGGGCGCGGCCTTCACCACCATCGGCTCCACCGGCCCCACCTCGGGCTCGCTGTACATCGTGGACGCCTTCCTGGTGGTCACCTTCGGCGGCGCGGCCAGCCTGCTGGGCACCGTGGTCTCGGCCTTCGGCATTGCGCAGACGCAGTCCATCACCGAGTTCTTCCTCGCGGGCTCCATGGCCAAGGTGATCACGCTGTCGCTGATCGTCTTCATCCTGATGCTGCGTCCCCAGGGCCTGTTCGCTTCCAAGGTGCGGCGCTGATCCCGGCGCCGGCCCTGTCCACGAGTTCCCCCGCGTTCCCCCGCGTTCCCCCGATTTCCCCTGAGTTCACCGGAGTCATTCCATGCAAGCCCTCAAAGCCTGGATACAGCGCTACCAGCTCGCCAGCCTGGTGCTGCTCACCGTCCTGCTGGCGGTGGTGCTGCCCCTGGCGCTGGACATCTTCCGCCTCAACCTGGTCGGCAAGTACCTGACCTATGCCTTCGTCGCCATCGGCCTGGTCATGGTCTGGGGCTATGGCGGCGTGCTCAGCCTGGGCCAGGGCGTGTTCTTCGGCCTGGGCGGCTACGCCATGGCCATGTTCCTGAAGCTGGAGGCGTCCGACCCCATCAGCACCAAGATCCAGTCCACGCCCGGCATCCCCGACTTCATGGACTGGAACCAGCTGACCGAGCTGCCCTCGTTCTGGCTGCCCTTCAAGAGCCTGCCGTTCTCGCTGGCCGCCGTCATCGCCGTGCCCACGCTGCTGGCCTGGCTCATCAGCTTCGCCATGTTCAAGCGCCGCGTGGGCGGGGTGTACTTCGCCATCATCACGCAGGCCGTGGCGCTGATCGTCACCGTGCTCATCATCGGCCAGCAGGGCTACACGGGCGGCGTCAACGGCATGACCGACCTCAAGACCCTGTGGGGCTGGGACACGCGCACGGACAGCGCCAAGTACATCCTCTACTACGTCTGCGTGGCCCTGCTGATCGGCGCCATCGTGCTGTGCCGCTGGATTCAGACCGGCAAGGTGGGCACCCTGCTGCTGGCCATGCGCGACAAGGAAGACCGCGTGCGCTTTTCCGGCTACGACGTGGCCAACTTCAAGGTCTTCGTGTTCTGCCTGGCCGCTGCGCTGTCGGGCGTGGGCGGCGCGCTGTTCACGCTGCAGGTGGGCTTCATGTCGCCCAGCTTCGTGGGCATCGTGCCCTCCATCGAAATGGTCATCTACGCCGCCGTGGGCGGGCGCATGAGCCTGGTGGGCGCCGTGTACGGCACGCTGCTGGTCAACGCGGGCAAGACCTATTTCTCGGAGAGCTTCCCTGACCTGTGGCTGTTCCTCATGGCGGGCCTGTTCATCGGCGTGACCATGGCCTTCCCGATGGGGCTGGCCGGCCTGTGGGAAAGCCGGATCGTTCCGTGGTGGAACAGCCGCCGCAAGGGCACGGCACCTGCCGCAGCGCCTGCCGCAGCGCAGGGAGCCCAGGCAGCACCTGCCCCGGCCCCGGCCGCCACCAAGCCCACGTCCGCCCTGTCCGAAGGCATGGGCCGCCAGGGCGCCTGAACCACAGCGGGAGCACACCATGAGCAATACCGACTTCACGCTGGCCGTGGAAGACCTGACGGTCTCCTTCGACGGCTTCAAGGCCATCGACGCGCTGAACCTGTACATCGACAAGAACGAGCTGCGCGTCATCATCGGCCCCAACGGCGCGGGCAAGACCACGCTGCTGGACCTGATCTGCGGCAAGACCCGCGCCACGGCCGGCAGCATCAAGTTCAAGAACGAGGAACTCACGCGCATGGCCGAGCACAAGCGCGTGCGCCTGGGGATCGGGCGCAAGTTCCAGACGCCGTCCATCTACGAGAACCTGTCGGTCTTCCAGAACCTGGAGGTCTCCTACCCGCAAGGCCGCTCGGTCTTCGGCGCGCTGGCCTTCAAGTGCACGGAGGCGGTGCGCGATCGCGTGCAGGCCGTGGCCGCCGACATCGGCCTGGACGAGCGCCTGGACACCGAGGCCGGCCTGCTCAGCCATGGCCAGAAGCAGTGGCTGGAGATCGGCATGCTGCTCATGCAGGAGCCCGAGCTGCTGATGCTGGACGAGCCCATCGCCGGCATGAGCGCCCGCGAGCGCGAGCTGACGGCCGAGCTGCTGCAGCGCATCTGCAAGAACCGCTCCGTCATCGTCATCGAGCACGACATGGAGTTCGTGGCGCGCATCGCGCACAAGGTCACCGTCATGCACCAGGGAAAGATCCTCGCCGAGGGTCCCATGGACAAGGTGCAGGCCGACCCCAAGGTCATCGACGTCTACCTCGGCCACTGAGGCACGCACAAGGAATTCACATGCTGCAAGTCAAGGATCTGTACGTGGCCTATGGCCAGAGCGAGGCGCTGCACGGCATCAGCTTCGAGGGCCGCGAGAACGAAACCGTGGCCATCATGGGCCGCAACGGCATGGGCAAGACCACGCTGTTCAAAAGCCTGATGGGCGTCATGCCCGCCAAGAGCGGCCAGATCACCGTGGCCGGCCAGGACGTCACGAAGGACGAGAGCTTCCGGCGCGTGGCCAAGGGCATTGCCTACGTGCCCCAGGGCCGCATGATCTTCCCCACGCTGACCGTGGAAGAGAACATACAGACGGGCCTGGAGAACGCGAAGACGCGCCAGGTGCCCGACGACATCTACGCCCTGTTCCCCGTGCTCTGGGACATGCGCCGGCGCAAGGGCGGCAACCTCTCGGGCGGGCAGCAGCAGCAGCTGGCCATTGCGCGCGCCCTGGTCACCGACCCCAAGGTGCTGCTGCTGGACGAGCCCACCGAGGGCATACAGCCTTCCATCATCAAGGACATCGCCAAGGCGCTCAACGAGATCCGCAAGCTGCGCCGCATCACCATCGTGGTCAGCGAACAGGTGCTTTCCTTCGCCATGGATGTGGCCGACCGGCTGTTCGTCATCGAGGGCGGGAGATTGGTACATGAAACCGCGCGTGCCGATACCGACGAGCAGCGCATCAAGTCCTACCTCTCCGTCTGATCCGTTTTTTCCCACTGCCATCGCAAGGAGCACACCATGGCCGAAACCCTGATCAAGGTCGATCTCAACCAGTCCCCCTACGACAACCCGCAGGTGCACAACCGCTGGCATCCCGACATTCCCATGGCGGTCTGGGTGGAGCCGGGCGCGGAGTTCAAGCTGGAGACCTATGACTGGACCGGCGGCGCCATCAAGAACGACGACAGCGCCGAAGACGTGCGCGACGTGGATCTGTCCACCGTCCACTTCCTGTCCGGCCCCGTGGGCGTGAAGGGCGCGCAGCCCGGCGACCTGCTGGTGGTGGACCTGCTGGACATCGGCGCGCGCGACGACAGCCTCTGGGGCTTCAACGGCTTTTTCTCCAAGCAAAATGGCGGCGGCTTCCTGGACGAGCATTTCCCGCTGGCCCAGAAGTCCATCTGGGACTTCCACGGCATGTTCACCAAGAGCCGCCACATCCCCGGCGTCAACTTCGCAGGCCTCATCCACCCGGGCCTGATCGGCTGCCTGCCCGACCCCAAGATGCTGGCCAGCTGGAATGAGCGCGAGACCGGCCTCATCGCCACCGACCCCGACCGCATTCCCGGCCTGGCCAACCCGCCCAACGCCACCACCGCCCACATGGGCCAGATGCAGGGCGAGGCCCGCGACAAGGCCGCCGCCGAAGGCGCGCGCACCGTGCCGCCGCGCGAGCATGGCGGCAACTGCGACATCAAGGACCTCTCGCGCGGCTCGCGCGTGTTCTTCCCCGTCTACGTGGACGGCGCCGGCCTGAGCGTGGGCGACCTGCACTTCAGCCAGGGCGATGGCGAGATCACCTTCTGCGGCGCCATCGAGATGGCCGGCTGGGTGCACATGAAGGTCTCGCTGATCAAGGGCGGCATGGCCAAGTACGGCATCAAGAACCCCATCTTCAAGCCCAGCCCCATGACGCCCAACTACAAGGACTACCTGATCTTCGAAGGCATCTCGGTGGACGAAAAGGGCAAGCAGCACTACCTGGACGTGACCGTGGCCTACCGCCAGGCCTGCCTGAACGCCATCGAGTACCTGAAGAAATTCGGCTACAGCGGCGCCCAGGCCTACTCGCTGCTGGGCACGGCGCCCGTGCAGGGCCACATCAGCGGCGTGGTGGACGTGCCCAATGCCTGCGCCACGCTGTGGCTGCCCACGGAGATCTTCGACTTCGACATCAATCCCACGGCCGAGGGACCACAGAAGATCATCACGGGCGGGGTGGATCTGCCCATCGCCCAGGACAAGTAAACCCGGCATACGACACCCGCCATCCACCATCCGCCAGAGGCCGCCCATGCCCACCTATGACTACCACTGCACCGCATGCGGCGGCTTCGACGCGCTGCGCAGTCTCTCGCAGCGCAACGAGCCCGCTCCCTGCCCCAGCTGCGAGGCGGCCTCGCCCCGCGTCTTCGTCAGCGCGCCGCGCCTGGCCTGCACCAGCCCCGAGCAGCGCCGCGCCCACGACACCAACGAGCGCGCCCGGCACGAGCCCAGGCGCTCACGCGATGTGGCCGAGGGCAGCTACGCGCGCATGCGCCACCCTTCGGGCTGCGGCTGCTGCAGCGGCGCCAGCAAGCGCGGCTCCACGGTCACGGCGCCCAACGGCGCCAAGACCTTCCCGACCAAGCGGCCCTGGATGATCAGCCACTGACCGCGGACCCTGCGCCGCACCAATGACAAAGGCCCGCGACGCGGGCCTTTTTCCTGCCTGGCCGTACCGCTCAGTGCACGGCGCCGATGAAGCCGGCCAGCTCCGGCGTCTGCGGGTTGGCGAACAGCTGCTTGGCCGGGCCGCTTTCGTGGATCAGGCCCTGGTGCATGAACACCAGCTGGTCGCCCACGTCGCGGGCAAAGCGCATCTCGTGCGTGACCATGATCAGCGTCATGCCCTCGGCGGCGAGCTGCTTGACCACGGCCAGCACCTCGTTGACCAGCTCCGGGTCCAGTGCCGAGGTGATCTCGTCGCACAGCAGCACCTTGGGCTGCATGGCCAGCGCGCGCGCAATGGCCACGCGCTGCTGCTGGCCGCCGCTGAGCTGGTCGGGGTAGCTGTCGTACTTGTCGCCCAGGCCCACCTTGGCCAGCATCTGGCGCGCCAGCGCCGCCGCCTCGGGCTTTTTCACGCCCTTGACCACGGTGGGCGACAGGGCCACGTTCTCGCCCGCCGTCAGGTGGGGGAACAGGTTGAACTGCTGGAACACCATGCCCACGTTCAGGCGCAGCGCGCGCAGCTGGGCGGGCGAGGGCGCGCTGCCCTCCGAGCCCTTGAGCACGGCGTCGTCCACCACGATCTGGCCGGACTGGATGGCCTCCAGCCCGTTGATGGAGCGCAGCAGCGTGCTCTTGCCCGAGCCGCTGCGGCCGATGATGGCGACCACCTGGCCGCTGTCCACGCTCAGGTCCACGCCCTTGAGCACATGGTTGTTGCCGTAATGCTTGTGAACGGCGCGCACATCAACGAGCGGCATAGAGTTTCTTCTCCAGATGGGATGCGTAGAGGGACAGGGGCCAGCACAGCAGGAAGTAGCCTGCGGCGACCAGGCCGTAGATGAGGAAGGGCTGGAAGGTGGCGTTGGCCAGCATGGAGCCGAGCTTGGTCAGCTCGCTGAAGCCGATGATCGAGGCCACGGCCGTGCCCTTGATGATCTGCACCGAGAAGCCGACCGTGGGCGCTATCGACAGGCGCAGCGCCTGCGGCAGCACCACATGGCGCATCTGCTGCAGGTAGCCCATGGCCAGGCTGGACGAGGCTTCCCACTGGCCGCTGGGGATGGACTCCACGCAGCCGCGCCAGACCTCGGCCAAGTAGGCGCTGGTGTACAGCGTCAGGCCGATGGCGGCCGCCGTCCAGGGCGAGATGTCCAGGCCGGCCATGGACGAGCCGAAGAACACGATGAACATCTGCATCAGCAGCGGCGTGTTCTGGAAGGCCTGGATATAGGCCTTGGCCAGGCGGCGCAGGTTCTGGCTGCGGCCCACGCGGGCGAACAGCACCAGCAATCCGGTGGCGCCGCCCAGCACGAAGGCCAGCAGCGACAGCGCCAGCGTGGCCAGCAGGCCCTCGGCCAGCTTGGCCAGGATGGGCAGCAGGGGAATGTCGGCAATCATGCGGCGTCTCCGGCAGTGGTTGCAGGTGCAGCGGGTGCAGCGGGTGCAGCGGGCCGGGCTGCACTCGGCGTGCGGCGGCCCACCACGAAGCGCTGGCCTATCCAGGCCAGCAACTGGCGCAGTGCCAGGGCCAGCACGAAGTACGCCGCCGTCACCACCAGGTAGGTCTCGAACGCGCGGAAGTTGCGCGACTGGATGAAGTTGGCCGCAAACGTCAGGTCCTGGGCCGCGATCTGCGAGACCACCGAGGTGCCCAGCATCACGATCACGATCTGGCTGCTCAGCGAGGGCCAGACCCGCTGCAGCGCAGGGCGCAGCACCACATGGCGGAAGACCGCCCAGCGGCCCATGCCCAGCGCGCCAGCGGCTTCCAGCTGGCCGCGCGGCGTCTCCTGGATGCCGGCGCGCACGATCTCGGTGATGTAGGCGCCCAGGTTGATCACCGTGGTCAGCAGGCAGGCCTGCCATTCGTTGATCTGCACGCCCAGCGAAGGCAGGCCGAAGAACACGAACATCAGCTGCACCAGGAAGGGCGTGTTGCGTATGCCCTCCACGTACACCTTGAACAGCCAGTGCAGCGGCGCAATGCGCCAGGCGCGGCTGACGCCGCCGGCCACGCCGATGGCGCCGCCCAGCACGGCGCCCGCTGCCGTCAGCGCCAGCGTGAAGCCTGCGCCCTGTGCCAGCAGGCCGCTGTAGTCGAACACGGCACCGAAGTCGAATTGATAGGCCATGGAAGGATTTCCGGGAACAGGGGCGCAGCGGTTACAGGGTGGCGGGCAGCGGCATCTTCATCCAGCGCTGGGACAGGCCGGTCAGGCGGCCGTCGGCCTTGAGCTTGGTGATGATGGCGTCCACCTTCTGCAGCAGCGCCGGCTCGCCCTTGGCCACGCCGATGTAGCAGGGCGTGTCCTCGACCGCGAACTTCACGTCCAGCTGGCGCAGCCTGGTGCGCTCGTTGACGGCGTTGGCCACGATGTTGCCTAGCGTCACCAGCTGCACCTGGCCCGTCAGATAGCTTTGCGCGGTGGCGTTGTTGTCCTCGTAGCGCTTGATGGTGGCCGAGGCCGGCGCCACCTGCGTGAGGGCCAGGTCCTCGGTGGAGCCGCGCGTCACGCCCACGGTCTTGCCGGCCAGGTCGGCAGGGGCCTTGATGCTCACGTCCTTGGGGCCGTAGACGCTCTTGGGGAAGGGCGCATAGGCCTGGGTGAAGTCGATCACCTTGGCGCGCTCGGCGTTCTTGCCCAGGCTGGAGATGACGATGTCGGCCTTGCCCGTGGTCAGGAAGGGGATGCGGTTGGTGCTGGTCACGGGCACCAGCTCCACCTTCACGCCCAGCTCCTGGGCGACCAGGGCGGCCATGTCGATGTCATAGCCCTGCAGCTTCAGGTCGGTGCCCAGCGAGCCGAAGGGTGGGAAGTCCTGCGGAATCGCCACGCGCAGCACGCCGGCCTTCTGGATGTTGGCCAGCATGTCGGCATGGGCTGCGCCGCCCAGGCCGGCAGCGGCCAGGGTGGCGGCCGCCAGGGCGGTGCGGATGAATGCGCGGCGGGGTGTCAGGGGGGAAGTCATGCAAAAGCTCCTTCGGAAGGTGGGGTGAGGCGAAAGGAAAGCGGGTCAGGGTCGGGCGCAGATGTATCGGGCGCCGTTGCGTCGGGCGCCGTCGCGTCGGGCGCCGTTGCGTCGGGCGCCGTTGCGTCGGGCGCCGCCGCGTCGTCCGGTGTGTCGAGATCGATGCCGCTGCGCCTTGCGGCCGACAGCAGGTGGGCGCGCATGGCGCCCGCGGCACCCGGCGCATCGCCCGCGCAGACGGCCTGCACGATGGCGTCGTGCTCGCGCACGGGCTGGTCGTCGGCGCCGCTCCAGGCAAAGGGCAGGCGCAGGCTGTGGCTGATGGCCAGCTCCAGCTGGCGCGCCATGGCCACCAGGCCCGGGTTGCCCGACAGCTGGGCCAGCAGCAGGTGGAACTGCAGGTCGGCGTCGGCGGCGGCCAGCAGGTCGCTGCGGGCCAGGGCGTGGGCCAGCTGGGACTGGGTCCATTGCAGCTGGCGCAGGCCGCTGTCGTCGGCGCGCACGGCCGCCAGCGCGGCCCAGCCGGGCTCCAGCACCAGGCGCAGCTCGATCAGCTGGCGCGGCGACAGCGTGCCCAGCGCCGGGGTGGCATAGGCGCGGTGCATGCGTGCACGGCCGCTGTGCGGGCCGTTGATGCGCACGCCCTTGCCCGGCTGGATCTCGACCAGGCCCAGGGCCTCCAGCATGGACAGCGCCTCGCGCAGCGAAGCGCGGCTGATGCCCAGCTGCCGGGCCAGCTCGCGCTGCGGCGGCAGCTGGCTGCCGCCGGGATAGTGGCCGCTCAGGATGTGCTGCTGCAGCGTCTGGGCCATCGAGATCGGAATGCTTTGCATGGGCTGGCGCGGGTGGAGGGTTTTGGCCTGACTGGTCAGACCACGTACCCAGCAGATAGCGAATTGCGTGCCAGATGCAAAAAAAGGAGCGTTGTCCTCAGGCACTGCAAAGAATCCGGGGCGATGGGGCATCGACAATCCGCCCCGAAGGCGCTGCCGGCGGCCCGCGCTGCCGCGCTTTGGTGCAGTGCCGCATGGCTTTGTGCAGGCCTGCCCCGAATGCGGGCGTAAAACCCGCACTGCAGGCCGCCGCCAGCCGCCGTAGAATCCCGGGCTTTGGCCCGAGGAGCGTTGCAGCGCGGCACCCGCCCATCCGTACACCGGAGCGCGTGCCGCGTCAGGCTTGGGCCAGGTGCAGGTTCCCGGCCGGACCGCGCCCACGGTGCCAACGACGCTCACCTGTTGCCATGCCGTTTTTGCAGGTGAGCTTGATGTCGTCCTCTTTCACTCCCCCTCCCATGCGTCTGTCGGGCCTGGAGCCCGTCTCCATCGGCGAGGGCACGCTGTTCGTCAACGTGGGCGAGCGCACCAACGTCACGGGCTCCAAGGCCTTTGCACGCATGATCCTCAACGAGCAGTACGAGGAAGCGCTGTCCGTGGCTCGCCAGCAGGTGGAAAACGGCGCCCAGGTGATCGACGTGAACATGGACGAGGCCATGCTGGACAGCAAGGCCGCCATGGTGCGCTTTCTGAACCTCATCGCCTCCGAGCCCGACATCGCCAAGGTGCCGGTCATGGTGGACAGTTCCAAGTGGGAGGTCATCGAGGCCGGCCTGCGCTGCCTGCAGGGCAAGGGCATCGTCAACTCCATCTCCATGAAGGAAGGCCTGGATGAATTCAAGCGCCAGGCCCGGCTGATCAGGCGCTACGGCGCGGCCGCCGTGGTCATGGCCTTCGACGAGAAGGGCCAGGCCGACACCTACCAGCGCAAGATCGAGATCTGCGAGCGCGCCTACCGCATCCTGGTGGACGAGGTGGGCTTCCCGCCCGAGGACATCGTCTTCGACCCCAACATCTTCGCCGTGGCCACCGGCATCGAGGAGCACGACAACTACGCCGTGGACTTCATCGAGGCCGTGCGCTGGATCAAGCGCAACCTGCCCGGCGCCAAGGTCTCGGGCGGTGTCTCCAACGTGAGCTTCAGCTTCCGCGGCAACGACCCCGTGCGCGAGGCCATCCACACCGTCTTCCTGTACCACGCCATCTCGGCGGGCATGGACATGGGCATCGTCAACGCCGGCATGGTCGGCGTCTATGACGACCTGGAGCCCCAGCTGCGCGAGCGCGTGGAAGACGTGGTGCTCAACCGCCGCCCTGACGCTGCCGAACGCCTGCTGGAGATTGCCGACGCGGCCAAGGGCGCCGCCAAGGACGACAGCAAGAAGCTCGAATGGCGCGGCACGCCCGAGAACCCGAAGACCGTGGGCGAGCGCCTGTCGCACGCCCTGGTGCACGGCATCACGGACTTCATCGTCGTCGACACCGAAGAGGCCTACCAGCAGATCGTGGTGCAGGGCGGCGGCCGCCCGCTGCACGTGATCGAAGGCCCGCTCATGGACGGCATGAACATCGTGGGCGACCTGTTCGGCGCCGGCAAGATGTTCCTGCCCCAGGTGGTCAAGTCGGCGCGCGTGATGAAGCAGGCCGTGGCCCACCTCGTGCCCTACATCGAGGAGGAAAAGCGCCAGCAGGAAGCGGCGGGCCTGGACGTGTCCAGCAAGGGCAAGATCGTCATCGCCACCGTCAAGGGCGATGTGCACGACATCGGCAAGAACATCGTCACCGTGGTCCTGCAGTGCAACAACTTCGAGGTCATCAACATGGGCGTGATGGTGCCCTGCCATGAGATCCTGGCCCGGGCCAAGGCCGAGGGCGCGGACATCATCGGCCTGTCGGGCCTGATCACGCCCAGCCTCGAAGAGATGCAATACGTCGCCGGCGAGATGCACAAGGACGACTACTTCCGCATCAAGAAGATTCCGCTGCTGATCGGCGGCGCCACCTGCTCGCGCGTGCACACCGCCGTCAAGATCGCGCCCAAGTACGAAGGCCCCGTGGTCTACGTGCCCGATGCCTCGCGCAGCGTCAGCGTGGCCCAGAGCCTGCTGGGCGAGAACAAGGGCAACTACCTGGCCGAGATCCAGGCCGACTACGACAAGGTCCGCACCCAGCACGCCAACAAGAAGAAGACACCGCTGTGGCCTCTGGCAAAGGCCCGCGCCAACGCCACGCCCGTGGACTTTTCCCAGGCCCCCGTGGCGCCGCGTGCCCTGGGCCGGCGCGTGTTCCGCAACTTCGACCTGGCCGAGATCGCCGAGTACATCGACTGGGGCCCGTTCTTCCAGACCTGGGACCTGGCCGGCCCCTATCCGGCCATCCTCGACGACGAGATCGTCGGCGTCGAGGCGCGCAAGGTGCTGGCCGACGGCCAGGCCATGCTCAAGAAAATCATCGAAGGCCGCTGGCTGCAGGCCAACGGCGCCATCGGCCTGTTCCCGGCCAACCGCGTGGGCGATGACATCGAGTTCTATGCCGACGAGTCCCGCAGCCAGGTGCTGATGACCTGGTACGGCATGCGCCAGCAGACCGAAAAGCAGATGGTGGAAGGCCCGGATGGCCAGCCCGTGATGCGCCCCAGCCGCTGCCTGTCCGACTTCGTGGCCACCAAGGAATCGGGCATCCAGGACTACGCGGGCCTGTTCGCCGTCACGGCCGGCATCGGCGCCGAGAAGAAGGACAAGGAGTTCGAAGACGCGCTGGACGACTACTCCGGCATCATGTTCAAGGCCCTGGCCGACCGCCTGGCCGAGGCCTTCGCCGAATGCCTGCACCAGCGCGTGCGCAAGGACCTGTGGGGCTATGCGCCCGACGAGGACCTCAGCAACGAAGCGCTGATCAAGGAACAGTACAAGGGCGTGCGCCCCGCGCCCGGCTACCCGGCTTGCCCCGACCACAGCGCCAAGACCGACCTGTTCGCCGTGCTCAAGGCCGACGAGATCGGCATGAGCCTGACCGAAAGCCTGGCCATGAACCCGGCCTCCAGCGTCAGCGGCTTCTACATCGGCCACCCCGACTCCGTCTACTTCAACGTCGGCGAGATCGGCGAGGACCAGCTCGCCGACATGGCCGCGCGCCGGGGCATGGACATCGAGGAGCTGCGCAGGCTGCTGGCGCCGAATCTCGCCTGATATTGGGTTGACCGCTGGCTTGGCTACGCCGGTCAGGCGTGCGATTTTTCGCTATTTTGGACAAAGGCATTCATCTTTGACTGGAATAGCGGACAGGGCGCGCCAGCGGCGCAGGCAGTCGATCAGAAGATGTGATCCGGCGGAGCGTTCACGCGCGCGCCGATGCTGCCGGAGCCAGGATGCCCTACAAGGGCCCGGTGCACGCCAGCCGAACCCGCACCTCCTTGTTGGCGGCCAGGGCCGGGTCGGTCGCAAGGACGAGTTTTCTCTCCCCCCCGCTGCCCAGGTCGATCAGGCCTTCCTGCAGTACCTGCCGGACGCCCCCTCGGTTCACGCTGCTCGTGTAGGTCGCCAGAGCCGAAAGGCATCCGCACTCGCCAATCGATTTGCGCAGTTGAACACGGGTGTTCGCCCACACCACGTTGGACTCTGTGGAAGTCTTCGTCGCCGTGATCGACACGCAGGCTGAAAGATCGTTCTGAAACGTTATCTGGTCGGCATGGGCAGCAAAGGCGGACCCAGCCAAAAGAGCGGCCGATATTGCGTATCTGTTCATGCCGTACAAGTGTGCCTCCGTTCGGTTGGATGTCCGATGCCGCGCCCAAAAAACAAGGCGCACGAGGCGCCTTGTCATGGGTCAGCGGGATGGGAGTTTCAGAGCCCGATTTCCTTGTTGTACGCCTTGCGCGCCGTCACGGCCGTATCCGTGAAGTCGGTGAACACGCCGTCGATGCCCAGGCGGTAGTAGGTCAGGTATTCCTGCACGGGGTCGCCCTTGTACAGGCCGGCCAGGCGGCCCGGCTCGTTGCGGAAGGTGAAGCTGTGCACGATCAGGCCGGCCTTGTGGGCTTCGCGGATCAGGCCCGTGTCCTTGACGGTGTTCACGTCCTTGAGGCCGGCGCCGTCCTTGTAGGGCACGACGGAGTGGGCCAGGACCTGGGGCTTCCAGGGGCCGATGCCGTCGGCATAGGTCTTGATGTCGGCCAGGCCTGCGGGCGTGAGCATGGCGGCGAAGGTGCGGGCGTCGCCGGCCAGGGTCCAGCTGTAGGGGCGGCCGCTGATGAAGGTCCATTCATCGTTGGTGATGTAGACCATGGAGCCGTCGCGCAGGCTGAAGTCGTTGCCGTCGATCAGCTGCACGCCCTTGGCCTTCATGCCGGCCTGGCGCAGGTACTTGAGGCTGGCCGGGTCGAAGCTCTGGATGTAGATGGCCGAGTCCTTGGCGTTGAGATTGTTCTGGTCCAGCAGCTTGATCACCGCGTCTTCAAACGGGCGCGAGCCGGGCGCGCCGCAGCCGTTGGCGATCGCCTGCTGGTTGTTCCAGTAGGGGTTCTTGGTCTCGGCGTAGACGGGGATGGTGCGGCCCAGGGCCTTGCCCTTGGCGGCGGCGATGTCCAGCACGTCCTGGGCGCTGATCAGGGGCAGCTTGCCGTTCCACTCGGTGGGGCGCTCGCTGCGGTTGTCCAGGATGGTGCCGGTCAGCCAGGTGCGCAGCTCCTGCAGCGTGAAGTCGCTGATGGACCAGTCGTTGCGGTGGTCCTCGCCATCGACCACCAGGGCCTTGAGCACGGACTTGGGATCGTTGGCATCGAGCTGGTCGCTCAGGTATTGCGAGGGGCCGTTGGCAGGCACGGCGGGGTACTTCACGTTGACCAGCACGCCGGCCGTGGTGCGCTGGCGGCGTGCCACTTCGGCATTGGTCTTGGCCACGTCAGCCACGTTGGTGCTGTCGCTGAGCCAGGCGTTGTGGCGGGCGACCAGCTGGCAGTCCTTCGTCATGTGCATGTCGAGTTCGAGCATGTCCGCGCCTGCATCGGCGGCGGCCTCGTAGGCCATGCGCGTCTGCTCCGGGAACTTGCCCGAGAAGCCGCGGTGGGCGATCACCTGGGGCTGCTTTCCGTCGAGCGTGAGGTAGAACGAGCCGCCGTCACCGCCGCAGGCCGTGAGGACTGCAGCCGCGCACAGGGACGCGAGCAGGGGAGTGCGGGAAAAGGACATAGGACGTTGGGTCATATCCGAAGCAGTGGTGGGTTGATGAACGGCGCGCAATGCGCCAACTCAGCAGCGTATGCAGTCAGCCGTGTCGGCACCATGACAGTGCGTACCGTATGGCCCAGATTGGCGTTTTAGCGACGGTCGGTGGAAATTTGCCGACCCTCCGACACAGGGTTATCCCCCGAACAGGGGCGCCAGCGTGGCACGCAGGCGGTCGCTGGCGTCGGGGGCTTCGGGCGGGCGGATCTCCAGCGAGCGTTCCACCGTGCCGATGTGCTCCAGCAGCAGGGCCTTGGCGCCCTCGGTGTCGCCGCGCTCCAGCGCCTCGACGATGCGTTCGTGCTCGGCGCAGGACTGGCTGGCGCTGTGCGTGGACTGGAACAAGGTGGCCGCCAGCGTGGTGCGGGCCGTGAGGTCGCGCAGCGTGAGCGCCAGCAGGCGGTGGCCCATCTGCTCGGCCAGGCAGACGTGGAAGTCGGCCAGCAGGAAGGCGCGCGTGGCCGCGTCGGCGCCGGCAATGGCGTCCTGCTCCTGGGCGATGTGGCGGCGCAGCTGGCCGATCACGCTTTGCATCGGGCGGCCGGCCTCGCCCAGGATGCCGGTCTCGATGATGCGGCGCGCCGCGAAGGCATCCTGCGCCTCCTCGGCCGAGGGCTGGACCACGTACCAGCCGCGCCGGGGCTGCACCTGCACGAAGCCGCGCGCCTGCAGCTGCATCAGCGCCTCGCGCACCATGGTGCGGCTGACCGCGAAGTTGTCGGCCAGCTCCTGCTCCCCCAGCCGTTCGCCGGGCGCCAGTTTCTGGGCCAGGATGGCTTCGACGACGCGCTCGGCGATGTGCTGGGGGCTTACAGGTGTCATTGCGTTGCAGGGTGGGCAGGAGTCACGGTTGCGGGGACGGCGGCGGCGGAGGGCTCGGCGTCGGGCCCCTGATTGTCGGCCAGGCCGTTGAGCACGGCATGGGCGCGCTCGCGGTCGATGTCACCTTCCCAGGCGGCGATGGCCACGGTGGCCACGCAGTTGCCGATCAGGTTGCCCAGCGCGCGGGCAATGCCCATGAACCAGTCCACCGACAGCACCAGCACCAGGCCGATGGCGGGGATGGCCGGAATCGCATGCAGCGTGGCCGCCAGCACCACGATGGCCGAGCCCGGCACGCCGTGGGCGCCCTTGGAGGTCACCAGCGCAATCGCCAGGATGGTCAGCAGGTCGGCCATGCCGATGGGCGTGTTCGTGGCCTGGGCGATGAACACGGCGGCCAGCGTGATGTAGATGGAGAAGGCGTCCAGGTTGAACGAGTAGCCCGTGGGAATCACCAGGCCCACGGTGGAGTCGCGCACGCCCATGTTGCGCAGCTTGGCCATGATCTGGGGCAGCACGCTGTCCGAGGAGGTGGTGGCGAAGACCACCATCAACTCCTCGCGCAGGTAGCGCAGCAGCTTGATCAGGCTGAAGCCCGAAAAGCGCATCACCAGCCCCAGCACCACGAAGACGAAGAAGATCACCGCCACGTAGAACAGCAGCACCAGCATGCCCAGCTGCTTGAGCGAGCCGATGCCGTACTGGCCCACGGTGAACGAGATCGCACCCAGCACGCCCAGCGGGGCCAGCTTGATGAGGATGCCCATGATCTTGAACAGCACGTTCGACAGCGTGTCGATCAGCGCATGCACGGGCGCGCCGCGCTCGCCCAGCATGGTCAGCGCGCAGCCGAACAGCACGGCGAACAGCAGCACCTGCAGCACGTCGCCCGTGGCAAAGGCCTGCACCACGGTGGTGGGGATGAGCTTCATCAGGAAGTCCACCGTGCCGCCACTGGTCAGCTTGTCGGCGTTGCTGGCGTAGGCGCTCATGGCCGAGGCGTCGAGCTTGCTCGGGTCCACGTTCATGCCCGCGCCGGGCTGGAACACGAAGGCCAGCACCAGGCCCAGCACCAGGGCGATGGTGGTCAGCACCTCGAAGTAGATCAGCGACTTGACGCCGACCCGGCCCACGCGCTTGAGGTCGCCTGCGCCCGCGATGCCGTGCACCACCACGCAGAACACCAGCACGGGAATGATCATCTTGATGAGCTTGATGAAGCCATCGCCCAGGGGCTTGAGCTTCACGGCCCATTCAGGGGCCAATATTCCGGCGAGCACACCCAGGATGAGTGCGATCACCACCTGTCCGAACAGTGATCTGGCAAAGCGGCGCATAGTCGTCTTTCGCAAGTTGTGGAATCTTGTATGCAAGTGGATTTACAACTTGCATGCAAGAATGTAGACAAGCGAAACGCGTGCCAGCAGAGGGTATTCCCTGCAGATTTGCGGCACTCCAGAGAGCATCAGCCCTGACTTTTTCTGCATGAAATCCGCCGATGCGGGCGGGCCTCCCAGCCGTGGTGCAGGGCGGGTGGCCGTCATGCCCGCGCATGGTGCGCAGGCGGGTGCGCGGGCGGGGCGCAGGCCCCGTGGCGGGGCATGCGCGGGCGCGGTGCCTTGCGCACCGCACCGGGATCAGCGCAGGTTGCGCTCCATCGCGCGGTCCTTGATGAAGAAGGCCGCGAACAGGCCCAGCGTCACGCCGAACATCACATAGAAGGCCGGCGCCATGGGCGAGCCCGTGGAGCGGATCAGCCAGGTCACGATGAACTGCGCGAAGCCGCCGAAGATCATCACCGCCACGTTGTAGGCCATGGACATGCCGGCCGAACGCACCTGGGGCGGGAACAGCTCGGCCATCACCGTGCTGAACACGCCGAAGAACACGGCCACGAACACGCAGACCACCAGCTGGGTGATCAGCAGCTTCTGCACCGTGGGGCCGTCCGTCAGCCAGGCATACAGCGGGTAGAGCACCACCAGGTAGCCGATCAGCGAGCCGATGGTCAGCATGCGGCGGCCCACGCGGTCCGACAGGGCGCCGAAGAACGGCATGATCACCACCATCAGCGCGGCGCCGGCCATCTGCACCATGAAGGCATCGCGCATGGGCAGCTTCAGCGTCACCGTGGCATAGGTCACCAGATAGGTGAAGGTGATGTAGATGGACACCGTGGCCGTGACCACCAGGCCCATGCCCACCAGCGTCTCGCGCGCATGCGTGCGCAGCATCTCCATGATGCCGATCTGGCGCGCCTTGCCGCTGGCCTGAGCAGCCTGCATTTCCTTGAAGACCTCGGGCTCCTCCACATGGCGGCGGATGTACAGCGCCACGGGAACGATCAGCAGGCCCACGGCGAAGGGCACGCGCCAGGCCCAGGCCATCAGCTCCTCCTCGGTGAAGATCTCGGTGATCAGCGTGCCCGTGGCCGCGCCGATCAGCAGGGCCAGCATCTGGCCGGCCATCTGCCAGGAGCCATAGAAGCCGCGCTTGCCGGGCGGTGCCAGCTCGATCAGCAGTGCCGTGGACGTGCCGAACTCGCCGCCGGCCGCAAAGCCCTGCAGCAGCCGTGCCAGCACGATGAACAGCGGCGCCAGGATGCCCACGGCCGCATAGGTGGGAGCCAGCGTGATCAGCGCGATCGCCACCGCCATCAGGCCCGTCACCATCACCATGGCCGCCTTGCGGCCCTTGCGGTCCCCGTACAGGCCCAGCAGGATGCCGCCCACGGGCCGCATGAAGAAGCCCACGCCGAACACGGCCGTGGTCATCAGGATGCGGTTGATGTTGTCGTCCGGATTGTCGGGATTGCTGGGGAAGAACAGCTTGGCGACGATGGGTGTCATGAAGGCGAACACCAGGAAGTCATACCACTCCAGCGCGTTGCCGATGACGGCAGCCACGATGTTGCGGGTCGAGACGGTTTGCTTGGTCAAAGCAGGGTCCATTTCCGAAAAGGGATTGAAAAGACGGCAGTCACGCCCGGGGCATGGGTCGGCGTGCCTGCCCGGGCCGCAACCCGGGCGTACACTGCTTCGCCATATGCAATGCCTATGCCATGGCCTGCGTCGTCCACGAAGGGCGGCGCAGGCCATGGCGCAGATGGAACCACATGACTACCTGGAAAAACACCCGCGACTGGCTGGAAACACTGGTCGCATTCGACACCACCAGCCGCAACTCCAACCTGGCGCTGATCGAGTGTGTACGCGATGAGTTGGCCACGCTGGGCGTGAGTGCCCGATTGTTCCACTCTCCGGACGGCGCCAAGGCCAATCTCTTCGCCACTTTGCCGGCCCACAACGGCGAAACGCAGGGTGGCATCGTGCTGTCCGGCCATACCGACGTGGTCCCGGTCGATGGCCAGCAGTGGAGCACCAACCCCTTTGCGCTCACCGAAAAGGGCGGGCGCCTGTATGGTCGCGGCAGCTGCGACATGAAGGGCTTCATCGCCGCCTCGCTGGCGCTGGTGCCCGAATTCCTGGCCACGCAGCGCGCCAGGCCCGTGCACCTGGCCTTCTCGTACGACGAGGAAATCGGCTGCGCGGGCGCGCCCGTGATGATCAACCAGCTCAAGGCCGAGGGCGCACGCTTCGACGGCTGCGTGGTCGGCGAGCCCACCAGCATGCAGGTCGTGGTGGCGCACAAGGGCATCAACCTCTACCGCTGCCGCGTGCACGGCAAGGCCGCGCATTCGTCGCTCACGCCGCGCGGCAGCAATGCCATCGAGTACGCGGCGCGGCTGATCTGTCGCATCCGGGACATCGCCGACCACTTCAAGGCGCACGGCCCCTACGACGAATTCTTCGACGTGCCCTTTACCACCATGACCACCAACCAGATCCAGGGTGGCATCGCGGTCAACACCATCCCCGAGCTGTGCGAATTCGCCTATGAATTCCGCAACCTGCCCGGCATGTCGGTGGATGGCATCCAGGCCCAGGTCGAGTCCTATGTGCGCGACGAACTGCTGCCGCGCATGCGCGCCGAGTTCGCCGACGCGCGCATCGAGATCGAGACCGGCGCCAGCGCGCCCGCGCTGGAAGCCTCGGAAGAAGCCGCCATCACCCAGCTGGTGCGCGCGCTGACCGCCGACCAGGAAAAGCGCAAGGTGGCCTACGGCACCGAGGCCGGCCTGTTCCACAACGCCGGCATTCCCACCGTGGTCTGCGGCCCCGGCTCCATCGAGCAGGCGCACAAGCCCGACGAGTTCGTCGAACTGGCCCAGCTCGACGCCTGCGAGCGCTTCCTCAGCAAAATGGGCACGAGTCTGTGATCACCCCCTGAGTCGCTTCGCGCCTTCCCCCTCTCTTCGGAGGGGGACGACACCCTTGCTGCGGGGCGGCCCTTGCTCGGTGTCCCTCGCCTTGGGGGCGCGGGAGTTTCGAGGTCAAGCTCAAGAAATCTCGTCTTGCCCCGCTCAGCGCACAGGAATGGCGATGGGCCGCAGCGGCGCGGCGTCGCCGCCGCGGATCTTGAGCGGGCCGCCGATGAAGGCGAACTCGTAGACCTTGTCGCGCGACAGGTCGTCCAGCGCCACCAGCTCCATGATGGGCACGCCCTTTTGCGCCAGCAGGTAGCTGTGCAGCGGGACGTAGTCGTCGTCCACCTCGGACGGGAACGTCTCCAGGCTCAGGTTGTCGGCGCCCACGATCATGGCGCCGCCTTCCTCCACCAGAAAGCGCGCGGCATCCAGGCCCAGGCCCGGCGGCTTGGCCATGTAGGCCTGGGGCTGGCCGTACAGCTTCATGCGGCCCGTGCGCACCAGCACGATGTCGCCTTCCTGCAGCGTCACCTTCTGGCGTGCCAGCGCGTCCTTGAGGTCCTGGCGCGTGATGCGGTACTGGTCGGGCAGCATCTCCAGGCCCTTGGCGGCCGCCACGTCGATCAGCACGCCGCGCGCCACCAGCGGCGGGAATTTCTCGATGCCCGTGCGCTGCCAGCCCCGGTCGCCCAGATGCTGGTCTGCGCTGAAGCCGTTCCAGATCCTGCCGCGTATGCCGAAGTGGTTGAGCGCATCGATGTGCGTGCCCGTGTGGCTGTACATGGAAAACGCCGTGCCCGTGTAGCTGCGCGTGGCGTTCATGTCCTTGCCCACGTTCATAGGATCGTCCACCACGGTGCCGCGCGGCGTGTGCGTCATCCAGAACTGGTAGTGCGGATCGCCCGCGTCCTGCCAGCTGGGCATGCCCACGTAGTACTCGGTGGCCAGGTCATAGACCTGCCCGCCCGTGATGCGCTGCAGGATGGCCGCGCGCGAGGCCGGCGTGATCAGGTTCAGGCGGCCGATCTCGTCGGCCGGCCCCCAGGGGCTGGTGCCCACGTCCTGGCGTGCGCCGGCCGGAGGCTCGTGGCCGCCATGGGCCTGGGCGGCTGTGCCCGCGAAGGCGGTGGCCAGGGCGATCACGAGAGAGGGCAGCGCCATGCGGCGAGCGAAGCGTTGGAGAGTCATGCAAGAGTCCTTGGTCTGCTGAAAAAGGGCGCGCATGCCGCGCGCGAAGGAAGGCGGAAAAACGCCGGTGAAAAAAGCAAAGACGGGGGCGCTCAGGCCGCCAGGAAGTGCAGGCGTTCGCGCAGCGCAGCCAGCGACTGGGTCTGCAGCGGCGGCAGGCGCGGCGCGATCAGCGTGGGAATGGAGCGCAGGCCCATGCGCTGCGCCAGCGCGCGGTCCTGGCGCACCTGCTCCAGCGCCTGGGCGCCTTCCATGCAGCCCGCGAAGGCATTGCGCTCGAAGCCTGTGCGCGTGGCGATGTCCAGCAGCACTTCGGCGTCGCCGATGTTGCGGTGCTCGCTCATGTGGGCATGCTGGATGGCGTCGAACAGATCCCAGTGCGCGTCATCGCCGCCCAGGATCTGGGCCGCCTGGCAGGCCAGTGCGCCGGCCATGCCGCTGGGGTACTCGAAGGCCTCGCGGCGCATGCCCTCGATGTCGATGCGGTCCTCGTCGTCATGCTCCGCGCAGGCCTGCCAGTGCTCCAGGATGACCTGCTTGGCGCGCTCCATGGAGCCGAAGGCCGCCACCATCTCGGCGCGCGAGGCCTGCAGCACGAAGCTGCGGTGGCGCACGCGCAGGCCCAGCTCGCGCGCCACCTGGCGCAGGCGTGGCGACATCACGTAGCACCAGCCGCAGACCACGTCATGGAAGAAGTCGATGGCGGGGGCGACCGCAGGCGCCGCTGCGGGCGCCGCCTGCAGGGCCTGCTGCGGCGAGGGCGCCGCCGCATCCTGCGCGGGCAGGGCGCAGGAAAAATCATTGCATTGCGTCATGCTTGTGTCCTTCATGGCTGTGATGGACGGCAAGCGTAGGCCGCAGGCCCGGCGCGAAAAAGGGGCGTGCGCTTGAGGAACTCTTAACGCGGCGTCAACAATCCTCGCCCATGGCGGCAGGCAGCTCCTCGGCCAGGAAGTCCACGAAGGCGCGCACCTTGGGCAGCAGGTGGCGCTGCGTGGGATAGACCGCGTAGACATGGCGGGCCTGCGCGGCCTGGTCCGCAAGGTCCAGTGCGACCAGTTGGCCTGCCGCAATCGCCGGCCGCGCCAGGAACGAGGGCAGGGCGCCAATACCCAGGCCCGCCACCAGCAGGTCGCGCAGCATCAGGCTGTTGTTGACGTTGGCGCGCGCCTCGGACGGAGCCTGGGGACTCTCGCCCGCTTCGCGGGGCGCATGCGCCAGGCTGTAGTTCAGCAGCGCATGGCCGCGCAGCGCGGCGGCACTGGCCGGGCGGCCATGCGCCTGCAGATAGGAAGGGGCCGCGCACAGCATCTGCGACAGCGAGGCCAGGCGCCGCGCGATCAGCGAGGAGTCCGCCAGCTCCGCGCTCAGGCGGATGGACACATCGAAGCCCTGGCCCACCGCGTCCACCAGCCGGTCTTCCATGGACAGGTCGATCTGCAGCTGCGGATGGCGCTGCATGAAGCGCGCCAGCAGCGGCGACAGCGTGCTCAGCGCAAACGACAGCGGCGCATTCACGCGCAGCCGGCCGGCCACCTGCTGCGACTGCGCGCGCACCGACTGTTCCAGCGCATCGAATTCATCGAGCAGCCTGCAGCACTCGGCGTAGTAGGCCTGGCCCGTGTCGGTCAGGCTCATGCGGCGCGTTGTGCGCTGCAGCAGCACGGCGCCCAGATGGGCTTCGAGCGCGCGCAGCTGCTTGCTCAGCGCGGCCGAGGACAGGTCCAGCGCGTCGGCCGCCTTGGCGATGGAGCCCAGTTCTACGATGCGCCGGAAGGCGCGCAAGGGGGTCAGCGTATCCATGGGGAAAAAGCAAAGAGTGGCGCGCAGCGTAGCAGGCCGCTCGGGTTTGCCGGGGCATGCCTGCGGGGGCAGGGGCGACAATCGCCAGGTACGGCGCGCCCGCCGCGCCCCTTTGTCTTCACCGAATCTGTTCAATCCCATGCCCCAGACCACTCCCGCCTGCCCCCAGTGCGGCCTTGAAAACACCTATCCCGACGCCACCAGCTACATCTGCCCCGACTGCGCCTTCGAATGGCCCATGCAGGCCGAAGAAGAGTCCGGCGAAGCCGCCGCTGGCGACGGCATCGTGCGCGACGCCAACGGCAATGCGCTGGCCGACGGCGATGCCGTGATCCTGGTGAAGGACCTCAAGGTCAAGGGCTCGTCCACCGTGCTCAAGAAGGGCAGCAAGATCAAGGGCATCCGCCTGGTCGATGGCGCCGACGGCCACAACGTGGACTGCAAGACCGAACTGGGCTCCATGCTGCTCAAGTCGGAGTTCCTCAAGAAGGCCTGAGCATGCTGGCGCTGTCGCTTGCGGTATCGGCGGTCCTCGGGCTGCTGGCGCTGTGGGTGTTTGCGCCCCTGTTCCTTGCGCTGACCGCTGGCGCGGTGGTGGCCCTCATGCTGCTGACACTGGCCGGCCGTACGGGTCTCACGGGCCGCACCGCGCGCGCCCTGCCCGTGGCGGGCTGGTGGGCCGTTGCGCTGTGCGCCGGCGCGGCCTGCGTGGCCATGCTGGTGGTGCTGCCCGACCGGCTCGATGGCGCGCCCTTCCTCGCCTTCGGCATGGGCCTGCTGGCAGCCACCTGCGCGGGGGCGCTGGTCTGGTTGACGGGCTGGCTGATCGCCGGGCGGCAGCCTGTGCAGGTGTCCTGGTGGACCGGCTCGGCCCTGGCCGGCCTGGGCGCCTTCTTCGCCCTGCTGCTGGGCGGCCCCGACACGGCGGGCTGGATGGCCTGGCGCGACCAGCTGCGCGGCTACGAGGCCGTGCCGCTGCGCATCACGCTGGCCGAAGCGCCCACGGCGCAGCGCGAGCAGGCCCTGGCCGAACTGCTGCAGCCCTTGCTGGAGCAGGGCAGCCGTGCCGTCCGCCATCGCCAGTCCACGCGCTTCGGCAACTCGGTAGAGCATGCCGTGGTGCCCGCCCGCTGGCGCATCGAGGGCAGGCTGCTGGAGATCATGTTGGCCGAGAAACCGCCCGCGCCCCTGCTCAGTGCCCATGTCGCTTTGCTGGAGCAATTCGCCGCCAGCGGCCCCGCCCAGGCGGGCCAGGCACCGTCCTGGCTGATGCTGGCCAGCGCCCAATGCCTGCCGCCGCCACGCCTGCGCGAACTGTCGCGCCTGCTGGGCCAGGGCAGCGAGCTGCTGGCCCGCGCGCGGCGCTGCACGCAGCAGCGCTCGGCGCAATTGCAGCGCCTGTGGCCGCTGCTGGCCGGCAGCATCGAGCGCGTGGAGGTGGGCGAGGCGCGGCGCTTTCATCCGTGGCTCGGCCTGCAGCGCTGGCAGGCTGTGGCACCTACCGACAATCCGGAACCCTAGGCGGGCTCCACATCCTTCCACTGGCCGGGCTCCAGGCCGTCCAGCGTGTAGGGCCCGATGGCTGCGCGCACCAGCCGCAGCGTGGGGTGGCCAATGGCCGCCGTCATGCGGCGCACCTGGCGGTTGCGGCCTTCGCGGATGACCAGTTCGATCCAGCAGTCGGGAATGTTCTGGCGCACGCGGATGGGCGGGTCGCGCTGCCACAGCACGGGCGGCGGCTCCAGCCGGCGCGCCTGCGCGGGCAGCGTCATGCCGTCGTTGAGCTGCACGCCCTGGCGCAGGGCCTGCAGCGCGGCCTCGTCGGGCAGTCCCTCGACCTGTACCCAGTAGGTCTTCTCCATCTTGAAGCGCGGATCGGCAATGCGCGCCTGCAGCGGGCCGTCATTGGTCAGCAGCAGCAGTCCTTCGCTGTCGGCGTCGAGCCGGCCTGCCGCATGCACGCCCGGCACGTCGATGTATTCCTTGAGGCCACGCCAGCGGCCCTCGGGGGTGAACTGGCTGAGTACGCCGTAGGGCTTGTTGAAGCACAGCAGGCGTGAGGGGCCGGTGTCGGGCCGGTCGGCGAAGGCGGGTCGGGCGCGCAGGGCCGGGCCTGCAAAAGGGCGCAAGGGTGGGCGTTTTCTGGGTTGCATGGACTCAGCGATTGTCGTCGGGATAGACCGCACGCACGCACTCCAGCCAGGCCCTCGCCGCGCGTGACAGATAGCCGCTGCGCCACAGCTGCACCACGTCCCAGTGCAGTTCAGGCCCCACCAGCGGGCGGCTGGACACGCGCCGGGGGTCGAACCGCGCGATCACATGTTCGAACATCACGGCCACGCCCACGCCTTCTGCCACCAGGTCGCCGATGAAGTCCCAGTAGCGCGTCTGCAGCCGCACCTGTGGGCTGAAGCCTGCCGCCGCGCAATGCTCCAGCACGGCCTGGTGCAGGGCGAAGTCCGAGGTGTAGAACACAAAGGGCCGCCGGGCCAGCTCGCTCCAGTGCACGGGTGCGTTCGGGTCGGGCACCTCGTGCGCGGCAAAGGCCACGCGTGTCTTCTGGTGGGCGATGGTGCAGTACTCCAGGCCCTCTCCGGCCAGGTCGCCACCCGCCTCGCCCGCGCCGTGCAGGCCCAGCGCCATGTCCAGCTTGCCGTCCAGCAGCAGCTGGCGCTGGGCGCGTGCGCCCTGCTCCTGCACATGCAGTTCCACGCCCGGATGCAGTTGCTGAAAGCGCGCGATCACGGGCGCCATGTAGTGCCCGGCCGTGGGCATGATGCCCACGCTCAGGCTGCCGCGCGCAATGCCGTCCACCTCGGCCACCTCCTGCAGCAGCTGGCGTGACTGCTCCAGCACCTGCAGGCCGCGCGCGTGGACTACCTGGCCTGCGTCGGTCAGTTGCACACCGCGCCCCTCGCGCAGCAGCAGCGGGCCGCCCAGCTCCTCCTCCAGCGCCCGCACCATCTTGCTGATGGTGGGCTGGGTCACATGCAGCGCCTCGGCCGCACGCGTGAAGCTGTTGCAGCGCACCACCTCGACAAAGTAGCGCAGCGCGCGCAGGTCCATGAGGATTCCTTTTGTGCATGGGAAAAATGGAGATTATTCATTTTACGAATCTGAGTGCAAACCCTAGGATTGCCCCATGTCAAAGATTTCCGCCATGCCCGTCCTGCGGCCGCAGGTGTTTCAGGGCCTGCTGCATCACTGCTGGCCGCTGCTGCGCGGCATGCTGCAGGTGGGGCTGCTCAGTGCGCTGTGGGTGGCCATGGAGGCCGTGCGCGCCCATTTCGGCTGGGGCATGCCGGCCGGGCTGATCGGCTTCGCGCTGCTGGCCACGGGCCTGTTCAGCGGGCTGGTCAAGGCGCGCTGGCTGCAGGGCGGCACCAACTGGCTGCTGGCCGAGATGCTGCTGTTCTTCGTGCCCGCCATGCTGGTCGTCACCGAATACACCGAGCTGATCCAGCACCAGGGCCTGCGCATCCTGGGCGTCATCGTGGCCAGCACGGCCTGCGTGATGGCCGCCACGGCGCTGGCCGTGGACCGCGTCTACCGGCTGGAGCTGTGGCTGGCCCGGCGCCGCTCCACGCGCGCCGGGCTGCACAGGGAGCAGGAGTGAACGCCATGTCCGACCAGGCCATAGGCCTGCTGTCGCTGCTGGCCACGCTGGCCTGCTATGCGGCCAACAAGCGCGTGTACCGCCGCCATCCGCATCCGCTGCTCATGCCCATCGTCGCCACGCCCATGGTGCTGATCGCGCTGGCGCTGCTGACCCATGTGCGCTACCCGCAGTACATCGCCCAGACGCACTGGCTGGTCTGGCTGCTGGGCCCCACCACGGTGGCCTTTGCGCTGCCCCTGCACGAAAACCGCCACTTGCTGCGCAAGCACTGGATGTCGATCGCCACCGGCGTGCTCGTGGCCAGTGGCGTGTCCATTGCCACCACCATCTGGTTCGCACAGGCCTTCGGACTGCCCGTGGACCTGCAAAAGGGCCTGGCCGTGCGCTCGGTGACCACCCCCTTCGCCATCGAGGCCGAGCGCGTGCTGGGCGGGCCCACCGACCTGGCCGCGCTGTTCGTGCTGCTCACGGGCGTCAGCGGCATGCTCATGGGCGAGACCATCCTGCGGCTGCTGCCGCACGTGCGCAGCAAGCTGGCTGCGGGCGCCATTCTGGGTGGTGCCGCGCATGGCAGCGGGGTGGCGAAGGCGCGGCAGTTCGGGGATGTGCAGGCGGTGGTTGCTTCGTTGGTGATGATGATTGCGGGGGCGTTGAATGTGGTGGTGGCGCCTTGGGTGCGGGTGCTGTTTTTCTGAAGTGATTTGCTGAAGTGATGCGGGAGCTACTATCCGTGACCGGTGTTTGATGGCTGGGGTTTTGGGGACCCGGCTGTCTTTGGGTTTGGGGCGGGATGGGGCTACCCGTAAGGGCGTCCGCATGCCTTGCACATGTTCTTAACTCCCGCCCGCCTTGTTTGTGCCTCGATTGCTTTTGGCTTAGGTGCAATCTTTTGCCCCTGCCGGGTGGTTGTTTTTCGAGGCCGGGTCTCGGCCCGGCAGCCGACTGCCCTTTCTTGATTCGCCAAGAAAGGTCAGATCAAAGAAGGCGACCCGGATGTCCGCGACCCCTTCGCTGCGCTGCGGGGCCACCTGCGCCGTGGCGGTTGCGGGGTTCGCCGTGAAACTCACTTCGCTCTGCGAGCTACGTTCAAACAATCACGGCGAGTCAGATGACGAAGCAGTCCTGTCCTGCGGCAGGACTGCAACCCCGCAACCGCCACGGCGCAGGCGCGGACATACGGGGAGTGGGTGCGAGCCTTCGCTTCGCTCGGCCTGGGGCGCTTGCCATCTTGAAAGCCTCTATCATCGCGGCAGCCCCCTGTTCCGGGGCCGGTGCGTAAGAACACCCAAAACGAAGCGGTGCGGCCTCGCCGTCAAGGAGGCCTTGTCACGTCTGATTTCCGGAGCGTGGGCGCAAGCCTGCGTTCCTGCGGTTACGGACGGGATGGGGCTACCCGCAAGGGCGTCCGCACGGCTTCGTTCGTGTTCTTAACATCCCGTCCACCTGTCTGTGCGTAAGAACACGGGCCGGTGGTTTTTGTTCTCACGAAGGAGTACGAAACCATGCACGGCATTTCTTCTTTTGCATTTCCCTCTGCCACCCGAGCGCCTCACTCTCGCGCATCTGCCGTGGGAAGGGTTGCGCCATGAGTACCGCTTCCACAACCCTGACCCAGCCCACACCCCAGCAGTTGAGCCATGCCGTGACCGAAATCGGCCGGCTGACGCTGCAGGGCAGCAGCGAGGTGTACTCGCTGGGCCAGCTGGCGCTGGCCTGGCTGGAGCGGCCCGAGGGCTACCGCAATCTGGAGGTGGTGGCCAATGCGCTGCAGGCCATTTGCGGGGCCGCGCAGCGGATGGAGGAGCTGGTGGAGGACGAGGTCAACTACGTGCATTGCCTGCAGGAAGACCCGGCGTATCTGCGGCGAATGGCGGCTGCTGCGGTGGTGTTCCAGCGCTGATTCGCTGGTCCGCTTGCCAGGGCGCCCCGGGCTGCTGACACCCGGAATCCGCCCAATGAAAAAGCACCTCGAAAGGTGCTTTTTTCTCGTCAGCCGGATGCTGTTCAGGCCAGCGTGTAGGCGGTCTTCACCGTCGTATAGAACTCCTGCGCATAGCGGCCCTGTTCGCGCGGGCCGTAGCTGCTGCCCTTGCGGCCGCCGAAGGGCACGTGGTAGTCCACGCCGGCCGTGGGCAGGTTGACCATGACCATGCCGGCCTGGCTGTGGCGCTTGAAGTGGGTGGCGTGCTTGAGGCTGGTGGTGGCAATGCCTGCGGCCAGGCCGAAGGGGGTGTCGTTGGCCACGGCCAGGGCTTCCTCGTAGTCCTTCACGCGGATGACGCTGGCCACGGGGCCGAAGACTTCCTCGCGGTTGATGCGCATGGCGGCCTGGGTGTCCACGAACAGGGTGGGCGCCATGTAGTAGCCCTTGTTGCCGCTGCCGGTGTGGCAGGCGGCGGCTGCGCCGCCCGCAGCCAGCACGGCGCCTTCGGCCTTGGCGATTTCCACGTAGCTCAGGTCCTGCTCCAGCTGGGCCTGGCTGACCACGGGGCCCATGTCGGTGCCTGCGGCGCGGGCGTCGCCCACCTTGATCCTGGCCATGCGGGCCTGCAGGGCCTCGATGAAGGCGGGGTAGATCCTGTCGGTGACGATGAGGCGGCTCGATGCCGTGCAGCGCTGGCCCGTGGAGTAGAAGCCGCTTTGCGCGGACAGCTCCACGGCCTGGGTGAGGTCGGCGTCGTCCAGCACGATCTGCGGGTTCTTGCCGCCCATCTCCAGCTGCACCTTCTTGCCGCTTTCCACGCAGGCGCGGGCAATGCCGCGGCCCACGCCCACGGAGCCGGTGAAGCTGATGGCGGCCACGTCGCTGTGGCGCACCAGGGCATCACCGATGACGCGGCCCGGGCCCATGACGAGGTTGAAGACGCCGGCCGGAATGCCCGAGCGGTGAATGATGTCGGCCAGCGCCCAGGCGCTGCCGGGCACGAGGTCGGCAGGCTTCAGGACCACGCAGTTGCCGAAGGCCAGGGCCGGGGCGATCTTCCAGGCGGGAATGGCGATGGGGAAGTTCCAGGGCGTGATCAGGCCCACCACGCCGACAGGCTCGCGCGTGATTTCCACGCCGATGCCGGGGCGCACGGAGGGCAGGGTCTCGCCGGCCAGGCGCAGGCATTCACCCGCGAAGAACTTGAAGATCTGGCCTGCGCGGCCGACTTCGCCAATGGCTTCGGGGCGGGTCTTGCCTTCCTCGCGCGCCAGCAGGTCGCCCAGCTCTTCCTTGCGGGCCAGGATTTCGTTGCCGATCTTGTCCAGGGCGTCGTGGCGGGCCTGGATGCCCGAGGTGCTCCAGGCGGGAAAGGCCGCGGCTGCCGCGGCGATGGCGGCTTCCACATCGGCGGCATTGCCCTGGGCGTACTCGCCGATCACATCGGACAGGTCGCTGGGGTTGGTGTTGGCGCTGTAGCCGTCGGCGGCCTTCCATTGGCCGTTGATGAGGTTGTCGTAGCGGGACATGAGGTGCTCCGGGAAAGGGGTAACGGAAGGAAGGGGTCAGCGGACCATGCAGGGGCGCTTGTTGTCGAAGGTCCAGCCCGGGATCAGGTACTGCATGGCCATGGCGTCATTGCGCGCTCCCAGGCCGTGCTCCAGGTACAGGGCGTTGGCGCGCTGCAGCGCGGCGCGGTCCACGGTGACGCCCAGGCCCGGGGTCTTGGGCACCTCGACGAAGCCGCCCTTGATCTGCAGCGGGTTCTGGGTGAGGTACTGGCCGTCCTGCCAGATCCAGTGCGTGTCGATGGCCGTGACCTTGCCGGGCACGGCGGCGGCCACGTGGGTGAACATGGCCAGCGAGATGTCGAAGTGGTTGTTGGAGTGCGAGCCCCAGGTCAGGCCCCAGTCGCGGCAGGTCTGGCCCACGCGCACGGAGCCGGCCATGGTCCAGAAATGCGGGTCGGCCAGGGGGATGTCCACGGACTGCAGCGACAGCGCATGCACCATCTGGCGCCAGTCGGTGGCGATCATGTTGGTGGCCGTGGGCAGGCCGGTGGCGCGGCGGAATTCGGCCATGACTTCGCGGCCCGAGAAGCCGTTCTCGGCGCCGCAGGGGTCTTCGGCATAGGCGAGCACGCCGTGCATGTCGCGCATGAGGCGGATGGCGTCCTTGAGCAGCCAGCCGCCGTTGGGGTCCAGCGTGACGCGCGCCTGCGGAAAGCGCCTGGCCAGCGCGGTGACGGCCTCCACTTCCTGCTCGCCGGCCAGCACGCCGCCCTTGAGCTTGAAGTCGTTGAAGCCGTAGCGCGCGTGCGCCGCCTCGGCCTGGCGCACGATGGCGGCCGGGTCCATGGCGGTCATGTGGCGCACCTGCGTCCAGTCGTCGCTGCCGCTTTGGTCTTCGCCGGGCCTGACGTAGGGCAGATCGGTCCTGTCGGTGGGGCCGGTGAAGAACAGGTAGCCCAGCATCTCCACGCGGTCGCGTTGCTGGCCTTCGCCCAGCAGGGCCGCCACGGGCACGCCCAGGTGTTGGCCCAGCAGGTCCAGCAGAGCCGATTCCACGGCGGTGACGGCATGCACTGCAATGCGCAGATCGAAGGTCTGCAGGCCGCGCCCGCCCGTGTCGCGGCCGGCCAGGGCCTGCTGCAGGTTCTGCAGCAGCTTCAGGTGGTTGCCCACGGACTGGCCGATGAGCAGCGCCTTGCTGTCCTCCAGCGCCTGGCGTATGCCTTCGCCGCCAGGCACCTCGCCCACACCGGTGTGGCCCGCGCTGTCGTGCACGAGCACGATGTTGCGCGTGAAGTAGGGCGCATGCGCGCCGCTGAGGTTCATGAGCATGCCGTCGCGGCCGGCGACGGGAATGACTTCGATCTCGGTGATGGTCGGGGTGGAGGACATGGCGTGCTCTTGGATCGTTTGGATCGGTCTCTGGGAAAAAACGGCTATGCGGCGGCGGTGGCCGCCTGCTGCGCGGCCGACCACGGCACCTCGGCCTCGGGCCGGCCCGTGGCGATGAACTGCGCCAGGTTGCGCAGCACGAGGTCGGCCATGGCGCGGCGGGTTTCATGCGTGCCGCTGGCAATGTGGGGCGCAAGCACCACGTTGTCCTGCGACAGCAGCTCGGCATGGGGGCGGGGCTCGTCCTCGAACACATCCAGGCCCGCGCCTGCGATGCGGCCCTGCTGCAGGGCCTGGACCAGGGCGGCCTCATCGACCACGCTGCCGCGCGCCACGTTGATCAGAAAGCCCTGTGGGCCCAGCGCGTCCAGCACCTCGGCGTTGACCAGGTGCTGCGTGCCGTTGCCGCCTGCGGCCGTGATGACGAGGAAGTCGCTCCAGCGTGCGAGTTCGAGCAGCGAGGGCTGGTAGAGGTGGGGCGACCCCTCGACCGGGCGGCGGTTGTGATAGGCCACCTCCATGTCGAAACCGGCCGCGCGGCGCGCCACGGTGGAGCCGATGCGGCCCATGCCGAAGATGCCCAGGCGCTTGCCGCTGGCGCGCGTGCGGATGCCGAAGCGGCCTCGGCTCCAGTCGCCCCGGCGCACGAAGCGGTCGGACTCGCTCAGGCCACGCGCGGCGTCCAGCAGCAGGGCAAAGGCCATGTCGGCCACGCAGTCGTCCAGCACGCCGGGCGTGTAGCCCACGCGGGCGCCCTGGCGCAGCAGGGACTCGCGGTCCAGCGCGTCAAAGCCCACGCCGAAGCTGCTCACGAAGCGCAGCCTGGGCAGGGCCTGCACCACGCTCGCGGGCACGCCCATGGCGGCCGAGGTGACCAGGTATTCGAACTGCGCGCCGTGCTCGGCGAGGAAGCGCTCGCGGTCGGGCTGCTCGGACAGCAGCGTCACCTCATAGGCCTGGGCCAGTTCGGCATCGAGCTGGGGCAGCGGCATCTTGCCGAACTGGAGAACGCGTGGACGGGAGGTCGCCATGCCTTGGAATCCTTGGAACTTGCGGGGGCTGGAAGCCCCGGTGAAAAGGGCCTGCGGTGCGCAGGCCAGCGGGAACGGCCCTGGGGCCGGCCCGTTGTTTCTAGCTCAATCAGCAGTGATTTTTCGGGTCTGGATCAGCTGCTTCCAGCGCTCCGATTCCTGGGCCTGGTAGCGCGTGAATTCCTCGGGCGTGTTGCCCACGATCTCCAGGCCCTGCTCCACGAAGCGCTTGCGGATGTCGGGCTGCTGCACGGAGGCGATGGCGGCCTTGGCAAGCTTGGCCTTCACATCGGCGGGCAGGCCCTTGGGGGCGGCCAGGCCTTGCCAGGAGTAGACCTCGGCGCCCTTGACGCCGGCTTCGGCCAGCGTGGGCACATCGGGCAGTACGGGCGAGCGCTGGCTGCCGGTCACGGCGATCGCATGCAGCTTGCCGCTGCGCAGATGGGGCAGCACGGCGTTGACGTTCTGGAACGAGAAGTCCACCTGGCCGCCGATCAGGTCGGTGATGGCCGGGGCGCCGCCCTTGTAGGGCACGTGCATGCCTTCGGTGCCGCTTTGCTGCCAGAACAGCTCGGCCGACAGATGGTCCGAGGAGCCGTTGCCCGAACTCGCGAAACTGATCTTGCCGGGGTTGGCCTTGAGCGCTGCGATGACCTCGGCCACGGTGCGGGCCTTCTGCGCGGGGCTGGCCACGAGCACGTTGGGTGCCTGCACGGGGATGGTGATGTAGTCGAAGTCCTTGCCTGCGTCATAGGGCACGTTCTTGACCAGATGCGGCGTGACCACGAAGGGGCCCAGCGAGGCCACCAGCAGCGTGTAGCCATCGGCCGGTGCGCGCTTGACGGCGCCTGCGCCGATGGTGCCCGTGGCGCCCGGTCGGTTTTCCACCACGAAGGGCTTGCCCAGCTGCTCGCCCATGCTCAGGGCCATGGCGCGCGCCACGGTGTCGGTGGAGCCTCCGGCCGGGAAGGGCACGATGATGTTGACGGCCTTGTCCGGAAAGCTGCCGGCCGCCTGCGCCGTGAGGGCCAGTGCGGCACCCAGCGTGATCAGAATCTTCTTCATGTTCTTGTCTCCTGGGGGGCGCAAGGGCCGGACTGGCCCCTGCGTCCGGTCTTGTGGCTTATTGCGGGCCGAGCTTGTCGATCAGGGCCTTGAGCTCTTCCAGCTCGGAGGGCTTGAGGTCCGTCAGCGGGGCGCGCACGGGGCCTGCGTCGTGGCCGACCAGCTTGGCGCCGGCCTTGATGATGCTCACGCCGTAGCCTTCGACGCGGTTGCGGATCTTCAGGTAGGGCATGAAGAATTCCTTGAGCAGCTTGTGCTGCGTGGCCATGTCGTCGGTGCGCACGGCTTCGTAGAACGCCATCGCCGTCTTGGGGATGAAGTTGAAGACGGCCGAGGAGTACACCGGCGTGCCCAGGGCCTTGTAGGCGGCCGCATAGACCTCGGCTGTGGGCAGGCCGCCCAGGTAGGCGAAGCGGTCGCCCATCTTCATGAAGATGGCGGACATGGTCTCGATGTTGCCCATGCCGTCCTTGAAGCCCACCAGGTTGGGGCAGCGCTCGGCCAGGATGGCCAGCGATTCGGGCGTGAAGCGGGTGCGGTCGCGGTTGTAGACGATGACGCCGAACTTCACGCTCTTGCAGACCTGCTCCACATGGGCGATCAGGCCTTCCTGGCCGGCTTCGGTCAGGTAGTGGGGCAGCAGCAGGACGCCGTGGGCGCCCAGGCGCTCCGCCTCCTGGGCATGGGCAATGGCCGTGCGCGTGGGGCCGCCGGCGCCCGCGATGATGGGCACCTTGCCGCGGCAGGTGTCCACGGCGGTCTTGATGATCTGGCCGTATTCCTCGCCGTACAGCGAGAAGTACTCGCCCGTGCCGCCTGCCGCGAACAGCGCGCTGGCGCCGTAGGGGGCCAGCCATTCGAGGCGGGCCGCATAGCCCTTGGCATTGAAGTTGCCGTTGCTGTCGAAGTCCGTCACGGGGAAGGACAGCAGGCCGGAACTCATCACGTCTTTGAGGTCTTGGGGGGTCATGGTGCTCTCGGGAATAAGGTGGGGAAGAAAGAAAAAAAGGGTGGAATCAGTCGAGCTTCAAACCGGCTGTTTGAACCACTTTTTGCCAGCGCTGGCGCTCGGTGGTCAGGAAGCGCGCGGTCTCGGCGGGGTTCATGGTCACGACCTCGGCGCCCTGGCCCGTGAGGCGGGCGCGCACCTCGGGCGAGCGGATGGCGGTGATCAGGGCCTCATGCAGGCGCTGGACCACGGCCTCGGGCGTCTTGGCCGGAACGACCACGCCTTGCCAGGTGCCGGTCTCGAAGCCGGGCACGCCCTGCTCGGCGATGGTGGGCACGTTGGCGGCCAGCGGCATGCGCGTGCCCTTGGACAGGCCCAGCAGCTTGAGCTTGCCGCTTTGCACATGGGGGTAGGTGGCCAGCATGCCGTTCATCAGCACCTGGGTCTGGCCTGCCACCGTGTCCTGGATGGACTGCACGCCGCCCTTGTAGGGCACGTATTCCCAGCGGGCGCCCGTGGCGCGCGCCAGTTCCACGCCGGCCAGGTGCGGGGCGCTGCCCGTGGCGGTGACGGCAAAGCTCAGGTCTTCCTTCTTGGACAGGGCCACCAGCTCCTGCAGGTTGTTGGCCGGCACCGAAGGGTGGACCACCAGCAGGTGGGGCGAGTAGGCCAGCATGGCCGTGCCGCGCAGGTCCCGGGACAGGTCGAAGGACAGCTTGGTGTAGAGCGAGGGCGAGATGGCCAGCGCACCCAGGTCGCACAGCATCAGCGTGTGGCCGTCGGGCTGGGCCTTGGCCACCATGTCGGCGCCCAGATTGCCGTTGGCGCCGGGCTTGTTCTCGATGACCACGGGCTGCTTGAGTTCTGCCGACAGCAGCGGGCCGATGGCGCGCGCAATGATGTCCGAGCTGCCGCCCGGCGGGTAGGGCACCACCAGGCGCAGCGGGCGCGTGGGCCAGTTGCTTTGGGCCAGCGCACCGGCGCCGGTGGCTACGAGGGCGGTGGCGCCAGCGGCGCGCAGGAACTGCTTTCGGCTCAGGGTCATGCTCTTGTCTCCGGGTTTTATGTTGTCAGTTGTCGTACAACTTAAGCCGATTTTTAACCGAGATCTGCAAGCAGTGATAAAGGGTTTTCCCTTGGTTGTCTGAATTCCCGTGACAACGCCATTGGCCCCGAAAGGCCCATGGGAGCACTCAGGCGGCGCTGGTCTTTTGCGCCAGGCGCAGGCGTTCGCGGCTGTTGGTCAGGTGGATGCGCATGGCCGCGCGGGCCGAGTCGGCGTCCTGGCGCTCGATGGCGGCGAGGATTTCCTCATGCTCGCGGTTGACGCGGCGCAGGTAATCGGGGTCGCGCTGGGGCTGGTGGATGGAGGCGATGCGCGTGCGCGGAATCAGCTGGGCGCCGAAGTGGCGCAGGATGTCGCCGAAGTAGCGGTTGCCCGTGGCCTCGGCGATCTGGGTGTGGAAGGCCAGGTCATGGGCCACCGTGTCCTCGCCGCGCGCAAAGGCGATCTCGAAGGCCTGCAGCGCCATGCGTATGCCCTGCAGCTGCTCGGGGCTGCGGCGCAGCGCGGCCAGGCCGGCGCTTTCGGTCTCCAGGCTGATGCGCAGCTCCAGCACGGCCATCACGTCCACGGCGGCCGTCAGCTCGTCGGCATTGAGCATCAGCGTGGATGCGGGCTGGGCAGCGCGCACGAAGGTGCCTATGCCGTGGCGCGTCTCCACCAGGCCCGAGGCCTGCAGGCGCGACAGCGCCTCGCGCACCACGGTGCGGCTGACTTCGTAGGTCTGCACCAGCGACGACTCCGTGGGCAGCTTCTCGCCTTCGGCCAGCAGGCCGTTGCGGATCTTGCTCGCGAACTCGTCGAACAGCAGGGCGGCCAGATTGCGGCCGCTGCGACCGGACTTTCCTCGCAGGGGAAGCTCGATCGTTGGGGGTGATGCGGGAAATCCCTTTGCCGAACTTTCCATGGTGCTGATCATAATCGCTCCAAGTTGTACGACAACGTATCACAAGACGTCCACGCCATCGAGTTTTTTTGATCCTCCTGAACCCGCATTCCAGATGAGCACCACCCACGCGATCCACGCGATCCGCCACATACGCATCACGCCCATTGCCTTCCGCGATCCGCCGCTGCTCAATGCGGCCGGCATCCACGAGCCCTGGGCGCTGCGTTCCATCATCGAGATCGAGACGGCCTCGGGCCTGGTTGGCATCAACGAAAGCTACGGCGACCAGCCCATGCTCGATGCGCTGGCCAAGGCTGCGCCCGCGCTGGTGGGGCTGTCGCCCTGGGCGCTCAACGAGATGGAGGTCCGCGTCGCGGCCCTGGTGGCGCCGCCTGCGCTGACGGCCTCCGAATTCCTGGGCCAGCAGGTGTCGCTGGCGCCGGGCACGCATGTGTCCAAGACCGTGGCCAAGGTGGTCAGCGCCTTCGAGGTCGCCATGCTGGACCTGCAGGGCCAGATGGCCGGGGCGCCCATCGTGGACCTGCTGGGCGGGGCGGCGCGCGACAGCGTGCCGTTCTCGGCCTACCTGTTCTACAAGTACGCCGAGCACATCGACAGGCCCTATGGACCAGATTCTTCGCCCGACGCCTGGGGCGAAGCCCTGGCGCCGCAGCAGCTGGTGGAGCAGGCGCGGCGCATGATTGCGCAGTACGGCTTCCAGAGCATCAAGCTCAAGGCCGGCACGCTGCCGCCCGAGCAGGAGGCGGCCGGCATCCTGGCGCTGGCCGATGCCTTTCCGGGCACGCCGCTGCGCATCGATCCCAATGGCAACTGGACGGTGGAGACCAGCCTGAAGATCGTGCAGCAGCTGCAGGGCGTGCTCGAGTACTACGAGGACCCGGCGCCCGGCCTTGACGGCATGGCGGCCGTGGCACGCGAGTGCGATGTGCCGCTGGCCACCAACATGGTGGTGACGGACTTTGCCGAGTTCCGCCGCAACGCCGACATGGGCTGCCCCGTGAAGATCGTGCTCAGCGACCACCATTACTGGGGCGGGCTGCGCGCCACGCAGCGCCTGTCCACGCTGTGCCGCACCTTCGACCTGGGCCTGTCCATGCACAGCAACTCGCACCTGGGCATCAGCCTGGTGGCCATGACGCACCTGTGCGCCAGCGTGCCCCTGCTGACCTATGCCTGCGACACGCACTACCCCTGGCAGGACGAGGAAGTCGTCGAGGGCGGCCGGCTGCAGTTCGAGCAGGGCAGCCTGCGCGTGCCCACGGCGCCCGGCCTGGGTGTGCGGCTGGACCGCGAGGCCCTGGCCCGCCTGCACGACAACTACCTGCACTGCGGCATCCGCAACCGCGACGACCTGGGGCAGATGCGCAAGTACGACCCCGCGTTCACCGGCCACCAGCCGCGCTTCTGAACCCGCTTTCACACCATTCCAACGACAAGCCCTTCCCGGAGACAAGCACCATGCAACGCCGCACACTCATCCAACATTCCCTCGCCAGCGCCCTGCTGCTGGGCACGGCCCTGGCCGCCATGCCCGCCGCCGCGCAGGGCAACTGGCCCACGGGCAAGCCCATCACCTACCTGGTGCCGTTCCCGCCTGGCGGCAATACCGATACGCTGGCGCGCGTGATCGCCCAGCCGCTGAGCAAGGCCCTGGGCACGCCCGTGGTGATCGAGAACAAGGGCGGCGCGGGCGGCAGCGTGGGCTCGGCCATTGCGGCGCGCGCACCGGCCGATGGCTACACCATCCTGGGCGGCACCATCAGCTCGCACGCCATCAATGTGAGCCTGTACGCCAAGCTGGACTACGACCCCGTCAAGTCCTTCACGCCGGTGGCCATGCTGGGCTCGGGCCCGCTGGTGCTGGTGGTGCCGGCCTCCAGCCCCTACAAGACGCTGGCCGACGTGCTGGCCGCCAGCAAGGCCAAGGCAGCGGCGGGCGGACTGACCTCGGCCTCGCCGGGCAGCGGCACCTCCAACCACATGGCGCTGGAGCTGCTGGGCTATCAGACGGGCGTGAAGTTCACCCACGTGCCCTACAAGGGCAGCGGCCCGGCCGTGCAGGACGTGATCGGCGGCCAGGTGGACATGATGTTCGACACCGCCCTGGTCGTCGGCCCCCACGTGCAGGCCGGCAAGCTGCGCCCCATCGCCGTGACCAGCTCGCGGCGCCTGGAATCGCTGCCCGATGTGCCCACCATCGCCGAGGCGGGCGAGAAGGGTTTCGACATGGGCTCCTGGCAGGCCGTGTTCGCGCCCGCAGGCACGCCCAAGCCCATCGTGGACCGGCTGCATGCGGAGATCATGAAGATCGTCGCCACGCCCGAGGTGCAGGCGCGCCTGAAGAACTTCGGCATGCTGCCCTCGCAGATGTCACCGGCCGAGCTGGGCGAGTACCAGAAGGCCGAGGTGGTCAAGTGGGGGAAGGTGATCAAGGCTGCTGGAATAAAGGCAGAGTGACCCCCTGAGGCGCTTCGCGCCTTCCCCCTTCTCGCTTCGCGGAGGGGGACGACACCCTCGCTGCGGGGCGGCCCTTGCTTGGTGTCCCTCGCTTTGGGCCGCGCCGGTTGCGTGGGCTGTGCCAGCTGCTTTACTGCTGTAGTGCCAGCCCTTTAGAAAATTGAGACATTGCCATGAGTACCCCACTTCCTCTTTCCATCCGCATGCATCCGGCCGACAACGTGGCCATCGTGGCCAATGACGGGGGTTTGCCTGCGGGCACGGTGATGCCCGGGGGGCTGGTGCTGGTCGACAAGGTGCCGCAGGCGCACAAGGTGGCGCTGGTGGACATTGCCGAGGGCGGCGAGGTGCGCCGCTACAACGTGGTGATCGGCTATGCGCTGCAGGCCATTGCCGCGGGCAGCTGGGTGCATGAGCGGCTGCTGCGCATGCCGGGGGCGCTGTCTCTTGAGGGGTTGCCGATCGCCACGGTGCAGCCGCCCGAGCTGCCGCCGCTGACGGGCTACACCTTCGAGGGCTACCGCAATGCCGATGGCACGGTGGGCACGCGCAACATCCTGGCCATCACCACCACGGTGCAGTGCGTGGCCGGGGTGCTGGATTTCGCGGTGGGCCGCATCAAGGCCGAGCTGCTGCCGCGCTATCCGAATGTGGACGATGTGGTGGGCCTGGAGCACAGCTATGGCTGCGGCGTGGCCATCGATGCCGTGGGCGCCGAGATTCCGCAGCGCACGCTGCGCAACATCAGCCACAACCCGAATTTTGGCGGCGAGGTGATGGTGGTGAGCCTGGGCTGCGAGAAGCTGCAGCCCGAGCGGCTGCTGCCGCCGGGGTCCTTCCCCATCGTCGATGAGCGAGAACCCGCGCTGGACGTGGTCTGCCTGCAGGACGAGGCGCATGTGGGCTTCATGTCCATGGTGGACTCCATCATGGGCAGCGCCAGGGTGCATCTGGAGCGGCTGGACGCGCGCCGGCGCGAGACCGTGCCGGCCAGCGCCCTGGTGGTGGGCGTGCAGTGCGGCGGCAGCGATGCGTTCAGTGGCGTCACGGCCAATCCGGCCGTGGGCTTTTGCACCGATTTGCTGGTGCGCGCAGGCGCCACCGTGATGTTCAGCGAGGTGACCGAGGTGCGCGACGGCATCGACCAGCTCACCTCGCGCGCCTCCAGCCCCGAGGTGGCCCAGGCCATGATCGAGGAGATGGCCTGGTACGACGCCTACCTGGACAAGGGCCGCGTGGACCGCAGCGCCAACACCACGCCGGGCAACAAGAAGGGCGGCCTGTCCAACATCGTCGAGAAGGCCATGGGCTCCATCATCAAGAGTGGCACGGCGCCCATCACCGGCGTGCTGTCGCCGGGCCAGCGGCTGGCCGACCGGGGCATCAAGAGCGGCCTCGTCTATGCAGCCACGCCGGCCAGCGACTTCATCTGCGGCACGCTGCAGCTGGCCGCCGGCATGAACCTGCATGTGTTCACCACGGGCCGGGGCACGCCCTACGGCCTGGCCCAGGTGCCCGTGATCAAGGTGGCCACGCGCAGCGACCTGGCGCGGCGCTGGCATGACCTGATGGACGTGAACGCGGGCCGCATCGCCGAAGGCCAGGCCAGCATCGAGGACGTGGGCTGGGAGATGTTCCGCCTGATGCTGGACGTGGCCAGCGGCCGCAAGAAGACATGGGCCGAGCAGTGGAAGCTGCACAACGCCCTGGTGCTGTTCAATCCAGCGCCCGTGACCTGAGCCACGCACACAGGCCCCTGTCGGCACAGGCTGACAGGGCGCCGGTGCGCCGCTGCGCACAATGGGGGCCATGCCCTCAGATACCCCGGAAACTCCCCCCGCCTCGTCCTGGTCCGCACGCCTGCAGCGCCTGATGGAGCTGAACCCGCTGCGCGCCATGTGGAATGCCGTTCAGCTGTGGCTGGACGCCGATGGCCTGCGCATGAGCGCTGCCATGTCCTTCTACGGCATCCTGAGCCTGGCGCCGCTGCTGCTGCTGCTGGTCGGCCTGCTGGGCTGGTGGGTGGACCGCAGCTATGTGGAGCACCAGTTGATCGACCAGGTGCAGGACGTGATCGGCGAGCGCGGTGCCCAGGTGGTGCGCGGTGCGCTGGAAAGCGCCCAGCGGCCCGACGAGGGACGGCTGGCCTCGCTGTTCGGCTTCATCCTGCTGATGTCGGGCGCCACGGGTGTCTTCGTGGAGCTGCAGTCCGCGCTGGAAAAGCTCTGGACCTCGAACGGTGAGCCACCGCCGCCCAAGGCCGTGTGGTGGCGCATGGCCGCGCTGCGGCTGCGCGGCCTGACCTATGTGCTGGCGCTGGGCTTCTTGCTGCTGGTGTCCATGGCCCTGTCCACGGCCATCCAGCTGATCACCAACTGGGCCGGCACCAAGCTGCAGATTCAGCCGCTGGGGCCGCTGATCAGCCTGATCAACGAATGCGTGTCCTTCGGCATTGCCGTGCTGCTCTTCGTGGGGCTGATGCGCATCGGCAGCGGCCCCAAGCCCCGGCTGCGCTATCTGATCTTCGGCGCCATCGTCGGCGCCCTGCTGTTCACGCTGGGCAAGCAGGCTCTGGCCTGGTATCTGTCCACGGCGGCCGTGGTCTCGGCCTATGGCGCGGCGGGTTCGCTGGTGGTGCTGTTGATGTGGATCTATTTCTCGTCGGCCATCCTGCTGCTGTCGGCCGCCACGGCCAAGGCCTTCAGCGACGCCGAGGTGCGCTTCACCCACCCCATCCGCTGGGCGCCGCCCGCCGGTCCAGCGCAGGCCAGGGACACTTCGGACGGCAAGGGCTGAGCGGCTGCATTTCGACGAAGATGAACGCCTGCGCCGCGGCCCGCAAAGCCGCGGCGCAGGGCGTTTGGGAGTGGAACAATGCAGCGAAAGTCCCCGGGCACCGAGGCCCGGGGCCAAGGACAACATGGACCGATTGCAGACCATGCGGGTGTTTCAGACCGTGGCCGACGAGGCCGGGTTTTCGGCGGCGGCGCGTCGCCTGGACATGTCCGTGCCCACGGTCACGCGCCTGGTGGCCGACCTGGAGCAGCACCTGGGCACGCGGCTGCTGCAGCGCACCACGCGCAGCGTGTCGCTGACCGAGGCCGGCGAGGCCTATCTGGAGCGCGTGCGCGGCATCCTGGCCGATGTGGAGGATGCCTTCAGCCTGGCGCAGGCGCACACGCTGGAGCTGTCGGGCGCCGTGCGCGTGCTCACGCCGCCCGTGTTTGCCGAGCATGTGCTGGCGCCGCTGGTGGCGGACTTCCACCGCCTGCACCCGCGCATCTGCATCGAGGTCTTCGTGGAGTCGGCCAGCGAGGCCGCCGTGGGCGAGTACGACATCACCTTCCTCAACGCCGAGGAGGGCTATGACGGCAACGTGGTGGCGCGGCCCATCGTCACCACCTGCGGCCTGGCCTGCGCCTCGCCCGAGTACCTGGACGCCCATGGCGTGCCCGCCGTGCCCGGGGATCTGGCGGGCCACCAGTGCCTGCTGCGCCGCCGCGCCCAGGGCCGCTCCGACGTGCTGCGCCTGCGCCGGCTCGATGGCAACGCGGGCGAGGCCGAGGTGGCCGTGCAGCCCGTGCTGGTGGCCAACCACACCGGCACGCTGCTGCGTGCCACGCTGGACGGCGCGGGCATCAGCACCCAGCCGCTGGACCTGATCGCGCGCCACCTGCGTTCGGGCCGGCTGCGCCATGTGCTGCCCGAATGGACCACGGGCCATTTCACGCTCTACGCCACCTTGCCCACGCGCAAGTTCATGCCGGCGCGCGTGCGCAGCTTCCTGGACTTCGTGGCCGAGCACACGCAGCGCTCCATGCAGGGCCTGCCCGCCAACTTGCCGGCCCTGTCCATCTGAGCGCGGCTGTCATCTAGGTTACTGGCGGGGGCCTGAGGGTCTCGGGGTTTCCCAGGTGAATTCCGCTGTGCGGAATCTTCGGGTTGATCGTGGCGCCGCCCCCCTCCTAAGCTGGCCTTGCCTGTCTGCCGCATGCGTTGTCGCGCCGCGCCGGCCGGCCATGCAAAGGAGACAAGACAATGCAAGCACAGACCCTGGCCGGGCGCCGAGCCGCGCCTTTCCGCAGGAGGCGTTGAATGGACGTTTTTCTGCAGCAAGTGCTCAACGGCCTGACCCTGGGCGGCATCTACGGCCTGGTGGCCCTGGGCCTGACCCTGGTCTACGGCATCCTGCACGTGCCCAATTTCGCGCACGGCGGCTTCTACATGATCGGCGCCTTCGTGGCCTTCCAGGCCATGGTGGCCTGGAGCTGGGGCTACTGGGCGGCCATGCTGACCGCAGCCGTCGCGGTGGCGGTGCTGGGCATCGTCAGCGAGCGGCTGATCTTCCATCCGCTGCGCAAGGCCTCGCCCCTGCATCCCAAGATCGCCTCCATCGGGCTGCTGCTGTTCCTGGAAGCGGGTGCCCAGGCGCTGTGGGGCGCGGACTTCCAGCGCATGCCCACGCCCTACACCTCCATCGTGGAGATGGGCGGCATCACGGCGCCCGCGCAGCGCCTGCTGATCATCGGCGCGGCCTTTGCGCTGATGGTGGCCCTGCACCTGTTCCTGACGCGCACCATCACGGGCGCGACCATCATCGCCATGGCGCAGAACCGAGAAGGCGCATCGATGGTGGGCATCGACGCCAACCGCGTGTCCATGCTGACCTTTGCCATCTCGGGCGTGCTCGCGGCCGTGGCGGCCACGCTGTATGCGCCCATCAACCTGGTCTATCCGGCCATGGGCCACCTGGTCATCACCAAGGCCTTCGTGATCATCATCCTGGGCGGCATGGGCAGCATCCCGGGCGCCGTGCTGGGCGGGCTGATCATCGGCTTTGCCGAGAGCTTCGGCGCCTACTACATCTCCACCGACTACAAGGACATCATCGCCTTCGTGCTGCTGGTGGTGATCCTGTCGCTGCGCCCGCAGGGCCTGTTCGCCAAGAGGAGTCATTGAATGAACGGATTCATCGACTCCCGCATTGCCTGGGGCCTGCTGCTGGCCGCCGGCATCGCCTTTCCCTGGCTGGCGGGCAACGACTACCACCTCACGGTGATGAGCACGGCCTACATCTTCGCCATCGCCACGCTGGGCCTGAACCTGATCACGGGCTACACGGGCCAGCTCAACCTCGCGCATGCGGGCTTCATGGCCGCGGGCGCCTATACCGTGGGCATCCTCACGGTGGATCATGGCTGGCCGTTCTGGGGCGGGCTGGTGATGTCGGGCGTGGTGTGCGCGGTGCTGGGCTACCTGATCGGCATCGTCTCGCTGCGCCTGAAGGGGCACTACTTCTCGATCTTCACGCTGTGCGTGGGATACATCATGTTCCTCGTGATCGAGAAGTGGGAGGGCCTGACCCACGGCACGGTGGGCATCATGGGCATCCCCGCGCCCGAGGCCCTGGGCGCGCTGAGCTTCGAGTCGCCGCTGGCGCTGTACTACCTGGTGCTGGCCTTCCTCGTGGCCTCGGTCTGGGTGATGCGGCGCATCGTCCGGTCGCTGCTGGGCCGCACCTTCATGGCCATCCGCAACAGCGACGAGCTGGCCGAGGCGCTGGGCATCAACCTCATGCGCAACAAGGTGCTGGCCTTCATGCTGAGCGTGGTCTACGCGGGCGTGGCGGGCGGCCTGTATGCGGGCTTCGTGCGCTTCATCGGTCCCGACATGGCCGGCGTGCACCACACCTTCGACATGATGATCTTCGCCATGGTCGGCGGCATGGGCACGGTGCTGGGGCCGCTGCTGGGCGCCATCAGCATGCCCTGGATCACGCAGTACCTGCAGTTCCTGCAGGAGTACCGCTTCATCGTCTTCGGCCCGATTCTCGTGATGCTGGTGATCTTCATGCCCTACGGCGTGGTGGGCAGCTTCACCGCATGGCGCGCGCGCCGCAATGCCAAGGAGGGCAAGCCGCATGCTCAAGATTGACCACCTGACCAAGACCTTCGGCGGGCTGGCCGCCGTCAACGATGTCAGCACCGTGATCGAGGAAGGCCGCATCAACGCCATCATCGGCCCCAACGGCGCGGGCAAGACCACGTTCTTCAACCTGATCAGCTGCGTGCACAAGCCCACCTCGGGCACCATCACCTTCAACGGCCAGGACGTGACCTCGCTGCGCACCGACCAGGTGGCGAAACTGGGCGTGGCGCGCACCTTCCAGACCACAGCGCTGTTCGACCGCGCCACGGTGCTGGACAACCTCATCGTGGGCCACCGGCTGCGCACGCGCTCAGGCCTGTGGGACGTGCTGCGCGGCTCCAGCCGCCTGCGCGAGGAAGAGCGCGTGTGCCGCGAAAAGGCGCGCGACGCGCTGGACTTCGTGGGCCTGTCGCATGTGGCTGGCCGCATTGCGGGCGACATCACGCAGGAGGAGCGCAAGCGCGTGGCCTTCGCGCTGGCCCTGGCCACCGACCCGAAGCTGATGCTGCTCGACGAGCCTGCCGGCGGCGTCAACCCCGAGGAGACCGAGGGCCTGGCCGAGCTGATCCGCAAGCTGGTGCGCCACGGCATCACGGTGGCGCTGATCGAGCACAAGATGGGCATGATCATGAGCCTGGCCGACAAGATCCTGGTGCTCAGCTACGGCGAGAAGATCGCCGAGGGCACGCCCGAGGAAATACGCCGCAACCCCGCCGTCATCGATGCCTACCTGGGGAGCGAGCATGCTGAAGTTTGAGAACGTGTCGCTGCGCTACGGCAGCTTCCTGGCGCTGGACGGGGTCAGCCTGCATGCCGACCGCGGCGAGCTGGTGGTGCTGCTGGGCGCCAACGGCGCGGGCAAGAGTTCGCTGTTCCTCACGGCCAGCGGCATCCACAAGGCCGCAGGCGGCTCCATCGTCTGGAATGGCAAGGAGCTGGCCGGCAGCAAGCCATCGGCCATCGTGCAGTCCGGCGTGGTGCAGTGCCCCGAGGGGCGCAAGCTGTTTCCCCAGATGTCGGTGCTGCGCAACCTGCAGCTGGGCGCCTACGTGCACCGCCGTGACCCCGGCCCCAGCCAGAAGACGCTGCAGGAGGTGATGGAGCTGTTTCCCATCCTGCGCGAGAAGCAGCACGACCCGGCCGGCTCGCTGTCGGGCGGCCAGCAGCAGATGGTGGCCATCGGCCGCGCCATGATGGGCCGGCCCCAGGCCCTGCTGCTGGACGAGCCCTCGCTGGGCCTGGCGCCCCTGGTCATCAAGCAGATGTTCGAGGCCATACAGCGCATCAACGCGGCCGGCACCACCGTGCTGCTGGCCGAGCAGAACGCCTATGCGGCGCTGAAGATCGCGCACCGCGCCTATGTGATGGAAAGCGGCCGCATCGTGCGCGAGGGCAGGCCGGCCGAGCTGCTGGCTGACGACTCCATCCGAAAAGCCTACATCGGTGCATGACATGACACTGCACCCCCTGAGCCGCTGCGCGGCTTCCCCCTCTCTCTCGCTTCGCGAGGGAGGGGGACGACGCCCTCGCTGCGGGGCGGCCCTTGCTCGGCGTCCCTGGTCTGGGCTGCGCCGGATTTATGCGTTGCGTCAGCAGCGATTCGTTCTTCACTATCCAAGGAGACAGACATGACAGCATTCGCACCATTGACCCGCCGCAGGGTGGGCACGCTGGCCCTGGCCTGCGCCGCCGTGGCCGCTGCCGGCCCCGCGCTGGCACAGGAGGTGGTCAAGATCGGCTACTCGGGCCCGCTGTCGGGCGGCGCTGCCCAGTACGGCAAGAACGTGCTCGACGGCATGCAGATGGCCGTCTCCGAGATCAATGCCGCAGCTCCCGAGATCGGTGGCAAGAAGGTCAAGATCGAGATCGTGCCGCTGGACGACAAGTACAACCCGTCCGAGACCGCGATCAACGCCCAGCGCCTGGTGCAGCAGCACAAGACGGCGGCCATTCTGGTGCCGCATTCGGGCGGCATCTTCGCGCTGCAGACCACCAACGAGCGCAGCAACTTCATCGTGCTGGCCTACAGCTCGGTGCCGCAGATCACCAACCGGGGCAACAAGCTGACCCTGCGCATCCCGCCCGAGTTCACCTCGTACATCGACCCGTTCTCCAAGTACGTGATGGGCCGCTTCGGCAAGAAGGTGGCCCTGGTGGGCGCCGACCACGACTACGCCAAGGCCTGGGTCGCCGCCTTCAAGCCCGGCTGGGAAAAGCTGGGCGGCACCGTGGTGGCCGAGAACGCCATGAGCTACAACCGCGCCACCGACTTCTACAGCGGCGTGAGCAAGGCCCTGGCCGAGAAGCCCGACGTGCTCTTCGTGGGCGGTGCGTCCGAGCCCACGGCCCTGGTCGTCAAGCAGGCGCGCGAGCTGGGCTTCAAGGGCGGCTTCGTGGTCATGGACCAGGCCAAGCTCGACGAAATGGCCCGCGTGGTCGGCGGCTATGCGCCGCTGGAAGGCGCCATTGGCGTCATGCCCGTCTCCGAGGACACCAAGCCCGAGAACAAGGCCTTCGTCGAACGCTTCGGCAAGGTCTACCCGGGCCGCATCCCGGGCTCGGAGGCGCAGTGGAACTACACGGCCGTGCACGCCACCGTCAAGGCCATGCAGCTGGCCGGCTCGGCCTCGGACACCAAGGCCATCCACGCCAAGCTGGACGAGGCCTACAAATCCCTGCGCCCCGACGTGAACCCCGGCGGCGTCAAGGGCGTGGATGAGCGTGGCGGCACCCTGACCACGGAACGCGGCGCCGCTGTGCGCGACGGCAAGATTGAGGCGGTGATGACGGTGGCGAACAAGTAGAGCGCCGCTCAGTTTTTCGACCGAAAGCGCCTGGTGCCAGCTTGATCTGGCCCAGGCGCTTTCTTGTGGACTCAGTTGCCTGGTGCTTACGTTTGACGTTACTGACGCGACGCGTTATTATTTGCTTCCATGACGATCCAGTCATTCAAGTGCCCCGACACCGAGCAACTGTTCCAGCAGAGGCGGGTGCGTCGGTGGAGCAGCATTGAAGTGGTCGCGCTGCGCAAGCTTCGGATGCTGCATGCCGCTCATGTGCTTCAGGACTTGAGGGTCCCGCCCGGAAACCGGCTGGAGGCGCTGCACGGAGATCGCAAGGGGCAGCACAGCATCCGCATCAATGACCAGTGGCGCGTGTGCTTTGTGTGGACCCATGAAGGCCCGAGTGAGCTGGAGATCGTCGATTACCACTGAAGCGAAAGCGTTGATCCTGGATCTGGCGCAGGAGTGCTGACCATGAACAAACCTTTGAACCTCCCCACGCCAGGCGAAATCCTGGCCACTGAATTCCTGGAGCCCATGGGCCTGACGCAATACCGCCTGGCCCAGGCCATCCATGTCCCGCAGACACGCATCGCGGCCATCGTCAAGAACGGCCGCTCCATCACCGCGGATACGGCGCTGCGCCTTGCGCGCTTCTTTGGCACGTCCGTGGAGTTCTGGATGAATCTGCAAAGCCAGTACGACGCTGATATCGCGCGCGAGGCCATAGGCGACGATCTGGAGTCCATCGAGCCCTTTGCCCTGCAGGCTTGAAGAAGACATGCTGAGTCGCTGCGCGGCGGCTCAAGTAAGAAAGGCCCCTGCACCGCGGTACAGGGGCCTTTCTCATTGCAGGGCTGCGTTGTTTACAACAAGCTCGCTCCACCATCCAGCACCAACGCCTGCCCCGTCATGTGCCGCGATGCATCGGACGCCAGATAGACCACGGCGCCCTTGAGGTCCTCCTCGCCGCCGATGCGGCGCAGCGGGGCGCGGGCGATGAGCTGGTCGCCGAGCTTGTCGATGAGTCCGTTGGCCAGCTTGCTGGGGAAAAAGCCCGGGCAGATGGAGTTGACGCGGATGCCGTAGTGGCCCCATTCCGAGGCCAGGGTGCGGGCCAGGTGCACGGCGGCCGCCTTGGAGGTGTTGTAGGCCACGGTGTTCATGCCGGGCGGCGTGCCCTTGAAGGCCGCGACCGAGGCCGTGATGATCACGTTGCCCTGGCCCTTGGGGATCATCACGCGCCTGGCCACTTCGCGGGTGAGGAAGAAGGGTGCGGAGACGTTGAGGTTCATGACCTTGTTCCAGGCCTCGTCCGGGTATTCCTCGGCCTTGGCGCCCCAGGTGGCGCCGGCGTTGTTGACGAGGATGTCGATGTCGCCGCAGCGCGTCAGCACGTCGTCGACCAGGGCGGGGATGGTGTCGAACTTCTGCAGGTCGTTGGTGAAGGTCTCGACCTGGTAGCCCAGGCCTTGCAGGTGGGCCTTGGCCTCGGCCAGTTCATCGGACTTGCGCGCCGTGATGGCGAGGCGGGCGCCCATCTCGCCCAGCGCCTCGGCCATCTGCAGGCCCAGGCCGCGCGAGCCTCCGGTGATGAGGGCGGTCTTGCCGGTGAGGTTGAACAGTGCTTTCACGCTCATGCTGGGTGTCTCCTGCCTTGGTTTCCTGATGGTTGAGCAACGCCCTCCATGCTAGGGCGCCAGGGCGGCGCGCGCTGTCGTCTTGGCTACTGTGCGGGCGCCTGCGGGACAGCCGGCCAGGCCCGGTCTGCGGTCAGGCGCGGTCTATGTCCTGCTGCAGCCGCCGCACCATGCGCTGCAGCGCAGGCACGCCGTCCTGGCGCAGCGCATCGGCCGTGACGAAGCGCGAGGGCCCGCCCAGGCTGACGGCCATCAGCGGCAGGCCACGCCCCGGCGAGAAGGCCAGGGCGATGGCGTTGACCTCGGGCTGCCAGTCGCCGAACGAGCACGACAGCCAGGGTTGCGGATGGGTGCTGGCGCCGGGCCACAGCGGCAGCTGGGCCTGGGCGGCGGCCCATTGCTCGGGGGCGTGCGATTGCAGGTAGTCCAGCGCGCGCTGGCGCTCGGAGGCGGGGCTGGCGGCCAGCCAGGCGCGGCCCACGGCCGTGGTGGCCAGGGGGATGCGCGAGCCCATGTCCAGGTCGCGGTGCGTGAAGCGCGCGCTGGGGCAGTGCTCGATGTAGACCATGTTGTGCCGGTCGCGTGCGGCCAGGGCCACCTCGGCATCGGTGGTGGCGGCCAGCTTTTGCATCAGCGGGCGCGCGATCTGGCGCACGTCCAGGCGCGAGAGCATGGCGCTGCCCAGGGCCAGCGTGGCTGTGCCCAGGCGGTATTTGCCCTCTTCGGGCACATGGATGAGGTAGCCCAGCGTGGTCAGCGTGTGCGTGAGGCGCGAAACCGTGGACCTGGGCAGTCCGCAGCGCCTGGCGATGTCCTGGTTGCCCAGCAGCTTTTCGCCGGAGCGAAAGCAGGACAGGACATCAAGGCCGCGCGCCAGGGCGACGATGAAGTTGCGGTCATCGTCGCCGGGCTGGGGCGGCGGGGTGCGGGAGGGCGGCATGCGCCGATTATCGGCAGCCGCCCCGCCACGGGGTGTCGTGGGCTTTACTTCTCGACGAAGGCGCGCTCGACCACGAAGTCGCCGGGCGTGGTGGTGTTGCCTTCCTTGAAGCCGCGGTGCTCCAGCAGCTCCTTGAGTTCGTTCAGCATGGCGGGGCTGCCGCACAGCATGACGCGGTCGGTCTCGGGGTTGAGCTCGGGCAGGCCGATGTTCTGCGGGAAGGTGCCTGCCGTGATCTGATTGGAGATGCGGCCCTGGTTGCGGAAGGGCTCGCGCGTCACGGTGGGGTAGTAGACCAGCTTGTCCTTGACGATCTCGCCGAGGAATTCATGCTCGGGCAGTTCCTTCTCGAACAGCTCCTGGTAGGCCAGCTCGCTGGCGTGGCGCACGCCGTGCACGACGACGACCTTCTCGTAGCGCTCGTAGGTCTCGGGGTCGCGGGCCACGGCCAGCCAGGGGGCCAGGCCCGTGCCGGTGCCGATCAGGTACAGGTTCTTGCCGGGCAGCAGGTAGTCGATCAGCAGCGTGCCCGTGGGCTTCTTGCCGACGAGGATGGTGTCGCCGACCTGGATGTTCTGCAGGCGCGAGGTCAGCGGACCGTCGGGCACCTTGATCGACAGGAACTCGAGGTGCTCCTCGTAGTTGGGGCTGGCGATGGAGTAGGCACGCAGCAGGTTCTTGCCGTCGACCTTCAGCCCGATCATCGTGAAATGGCCGTTGGAAAAGCGCAGCGCGGTGTCACGGGTGGTGGTGAAGGAGAAAAGGCGGTCGGTCCAGTGGTGGACGGACAGCACGCGTTCTTCAAGAAAAGCACTCATGTTGGCAATACGGTGAATTCGGGGCAGGCAGTGCCCGCCGGGACGTTGCAATGAGAGGTCAGTGCCATTCAGGCACGCGGTGGCGGGAAGCACAGGGGGCAGGCGCGGTGTGCGCGTTGCCGCTGCTTCGTGGCGGCCGGTGACCGGGGCAAGGTCGCTATTGTCCGGTAAATGGCGTCAAAAGGGGCAGGCGCGAACCTTTGTCTTGATACGGATTAGTGATAAGCAAAATGACGCTGGCTGAATCGCTGCAGCGCTCGCTAGGGCTTTTCGGCCGGGCCAGCGCCAAGCGTCCAGGGCAGGACCGCTTCGGCCAGCCAATCCATGAGCACGCGCACGCGGCGCGGCAATTGGCGGCGCTGGGCGTAGATCAGGTGCAGCGGCATGGGCGGCGGCGGGTGGCGGGGCAGCACCTCGACCAGTTCCCCTGCGTCCAGCAGCGGCTGCACGGCCAGGCGCGGAACCTGGATCAGCCCCAGGCCGGCCTGGCAGGCCGCGAGATAGGCCTCGGCATTGTTCACGGTGAGCGCGCCCGTCATCGGCAGGTACCGGGGCTGGCCATCCTCCTCGTACTCGAAGCCCAGCGGCCGCGCGCCCAGCGTGCGCTGGTAGTGCACCAGCCGGTGACCGCCCAGATCCTGCAGCGTGGCGGGCAGCCCGTGGGCCTGGACATAGCCGGGGCTGGCGCAAGTGGCCAGCGCCACCAGGCCCAGCGGGCGTGCCACCAGGCCGGGCTCGTCCACGGGGCCCAGGCGCAGCACGCAATCAAAGCCTTCGCGCACCAGGTCCACGCGGCGCTCGGTGCAGCTCAGTTCCAGCTCCAGCGCCGGATGGCTTTGCAGCAGTTGCGGCAGCAAGGGCATGACGACGTGGCGCGCCAGGCCCGTGGTCATGTCCAGCCGGACCTTGCCCTGCAGCGGCGCGTCGCCGGCCTGCTGGAACTGGCCCTGGAACTCGTCCACGTCGGCCAGCAGGTCCTGGCAGCGCTCGTAGCAGGCCTGGCCATCCTGGGTCAATTGCACGCGCCGCGTGGTCCGGTGCAGCAGCCGCGTGCCCAGCCGCGCCTCCAGCTGCTGCACGGCCTGGGAGACGCTGGCCTTGGGCAAACCCATGCTGTCGGCCGCACGCGTGAAGCTGGCCATCTCGGCCACGCGGCTGAAGATCTGCATCTGCTCCAGAAGCTTGATTGTTTGCATGGGGCGAACAAATAAATCAGAAACAGACAATTTATCCAAAAATCGACCTTCAATACAGTCGCTGTCATTGCAACCACCTAACGAGGTCCGCCATGACAGTTTCTCCTTCGACCGCTTCTTCCCCTGCCGCCCGCCGCATCGTCCTCGTCACGGGCGGCAGCCGCGGCCTGGGCCGCAATACGGCCGAGCACCTGGCGCGCCAGGGCTTTGACGTGGTGCTGACCTACCGTGAGCGTGCCGACGAGGCCCAGGCCGCCGTGGCCGCCATCGAGGCGCTGGGCGGGCGGGCCGCCGCCCTGCAGCTGGACGTGGCGCGCAGCGCGGGCTTTGCGGACTTTGTGGCCCGCGTGCGCCAGGCGCTGGCCGATACCTGGCAGGCCGACCGCCTTGATGCGCTGGTGCACAACGCCGGCATCGGCATCAACGCGCCATTCGCCACCACCACCGAGGCGCAGTTCGATGAATTGGTCGCCATCCACCTGAAGGCGCCTTTCTTCCTGAGCCAGCACCTGCTGCCCCTGCTGCGCGATGGCGGCAGCATCATCCACCTGTCCAGCGGCCTCACGCGCTTCACCCAGCCGGGCTATGCGGCCTATGCATCCATGAAGGGCGGGGTGGAGGTGCTGACGCGCTACCTGGCGCGCGAGCTGGGGGCGCGCGGCATTCGCGTCAACACGGTGGCGCCGGGCGCGATTGCCACGGATTTTGGCGGTGGCCGTGTGCGCGACGATGCACAGGTCGGCGCGGCCCTGGCCAGCCAGACGGCACTGGGCCGCGTGGGCCAGCCCGACGACATCGGCCCCGTGATGGCCGCCCTGCTGCAGCCCGGCATGGGCTGGGTGCAGGGCCAGCGCATCGAGGCCTCGGGCGGCATGTTTCTCTGAAGGCGCCGGGAGGGCCGTCAGCGCAGGCGCTCGCGCGCCACCATGGACAGCAGCACGATGGCCGCTGCGGCGGCGATGTGGCCGAACCAGGCCACCAGCCCCAGCGACCAGGGTTCCACCTGCAGCGCCGCCCACAGCGACAGCGCCAGCAGCACCCAGCCGGCCGCGCGCAGGCGCCGTGTGTGGGCAGATGGCAGTTCCTTGCCGAACAGGTCGCTCTGGTGGCGGTCCATGGCCAGGGCCAGGCAGGCGAAGGCGCCCAGGGCCAGCAGCTGACAGAACAGATGGGCCATGCTCATGCGCTGGTCTCCGCTGCGGCGGCCGCTGCTGTGGCGGCCACTGCCGTGGCGGCTGCTGCAGTGGCGGCTGCCGTAGGCGCGGGCCGGGCGGCGCGCACCGGTTTGGCCTTGGGCTGGTGGCGCTGGGTGCGCAGGGCCAGATGGGCATGCAGTGCGGCCAGGGCCAGCAGCATGAGGTCCATGCCGGCAAACACCCAGTCGCCCGCGCGCAGGCTGGCCAAGAGGCCGCGATCCGTGGTCAGCGCGTTGACCACGGGCAGCAGGGCCAGAACGGCGGCGCCGGCCCACAGCAACTCGATCCAGGCCCGCTTGGCGGGCCGGCCCATCGCCCAGAACAGGGTGGCGCCCCAGGCGATGAACATGGCGTGCACCTCCCACTCGGCGCGCTGGGCCATGTCCACCGGCAGCAGGCGATTGGCCCAGAGCATGCCGGCCATGCCGATGGACAGGCCGGCGATGGTGGCGATGTTCAGCCGCTCCACGAGCCGGAACCCGAAATGCGGCCTTTCCGGGTCGGGCAGCTTGCTGCGCCGCTTCACGTTCCACAGCACCAGTCCCGTTCCCACCATGGCCGTGCCCGCAAGGCTGACGATGAAGTACAGCCAGCGCGTGGGCAGGTCGCCGAAGCGGCCCATGTGCAGCGCATAGAGCACGCCGCGCGTCTCGGCGGCGGCGCCCACGCTGTCCTGTGCCTGCAGCAGCTGGCCGCTGACGCCGTCGAACATCATGAACTGCGGGCTGATGGAGACGCGGCCGTTCTCGCCGCGGATGGCGGTCACGCGCGCATTGGCATCGCCGGGCAGGTTGACGTTCAGGCGTTCCACCTGGCCCGCGCCCCAGCGCTGCTCGGCCTGGCGGACCATGTCGGCCAGCGGTGCCAGGGGCGCGGCCTGGCCCGAGGGCTTGCCTGCGGGAACAAAGGCACTGAGCTGCTGGCCGGCCACCACGCGCTGCTCGGGCGTCATGGTGGTGGCCAGATTGGCCCAGGGCATGTACATCAGGGCTAGGGTCACCAGGCCGGTGTACGTGATCATCAGGTGAAAGGGCAGGCCCAGCACGGACAGCGCGTTGTGCGCGTCCAGCCAGGAGCGCTGCCCCTTGCCCCAGCGGAAGGTGAAGAAGTCGGCAAAGATCTTCTTGTGCGTGATCACCCCGCTGACGATGGCCACCAGCATGAACATGGCGCACAGCCCCGCCAGATAGCGGCCCCAGAGCACGGGCATGTAGTGGAACTGGAAGTGGAAGCGGTAGAAGAACTCGCCGCCGCGCGTCTCGCGCACCGGGCCTTCGAGGCGCGTGCCGGTGGCCGGGTCGAAGCGGCCGTTCTCGAAGCGGCGCCTGGCGCCCTTTTCGGTCTGCGGCGGGCTCCAGAACACCGTGGCCACCGTGCTGCGTTCATCGGGCAGGTTGATCAGCCATTGCGGGCTTTGCGGCGCCACATGCGCCATGGCGTCGCCGATCCGCTGGGCCACGAGCGCGGGCTCGCTCGCCTGGCTCTGGTGCGGCTGCTCGGGCTGCATCCACTGCGTGATCTCGTTCCTGAAATAGCTCACCGTGCCCGTGAGGAACATGGCGTAGAGGAACCAGCCCAGCAGCAGGCCGACCCAGGTGTGCAGGTCGGACATGGTCTGGCGGATGCCGGGCGCCTTGGCGGCTTTCGCGGGCTTGCCGGCCGTGTTCGTGGTGTCCGTGGTGTTCGTGTTCATGCGCCCAGCCCCTTGCCCCAGGTCCACCACGCGGCAGGCGCCAGCACCAGGGCGGCGACCAGCAGGCCGGCCCAGGCGCGCGTTGCGCTGCGCACGGCAAACACCCAGATCACCGCGCCCGCATAGACGGCAAAACTCAGCAAGGTGCCGGAGATCGCCGCCTGCGTGCGGTCTGCGGGCAGGGCCAGCACGGCCACGCTGGCCAGCGCCGCCACGGCGTAGCCGCCAAACAGCGCGGCGAGGATGCGGGAGATCAGCGGCCCGTAGTCACGGAACCAGTCACGGAACCAGTCATGGGTGCGGGCAAGAGTGGGAGATGGCATGGCACGGGGCCTGGAAAGGCTCGAAAAACGCCGGCCGGAGGGGGCGGCGGTGGCGCGGATGTTATTTGAGAATAAGTCCCATTACAAGCGGTGCAGTCAAGTGCGCCGCCACATCCAGCGCCGCCACATCCAGCGCTGCCGCGCGCCAAGCGCCCCGGCGCTCAGCCCGCCGGCTGGCGCATGCGGGCCTGCAGGTTCTCGAAGATCTGGCGTGTCACGGGGCTGATCACATGGCTGCGGATGTACAGGCGGTAGGCCAGGTCCGGCAGCGGCGGCATGCCGTCGCCCGCGCCCAGCACGCGCAGGCCCGGGTCGAGCTGCTCCACGCCGCGTGCCGTCACGCCCAGGCCGGCGCGCAGCGCCGCGCGTATGCCGACCAGGCTGGTGCAGGTGTGGCGCGGCGTCCAGGCAATGCCGGCCGCATCCAGCGCATCGCAGCCCAGGCGCCGGAAGATGCTGGGCCCGTCGGCCATGACCAGGGGCACGGGCTTGCCCGGGTCATGGGCATAGCCCGCGCCGCACAGCCACACCGTGGGTGTGGAGCGCAGGGCAAAGCCCTCGAAGCCCTCATCCTCCCGGTTGGAGATGGCCAGGTCCAGCTCGCCCTGCTTGAGCGACTCCATCAGGAACGGGCTGCGCCCCACATGGATGTCGATCTGCATGCCCGGAAAGTTCAGCGCGATCTCCTGCAGCACGGGCGGCAGCATGTTGTCGGCCGCGTCGTGGGGTGCGCCAATGCGCACCAGGCCCTGCACCTGGCGGTGCTGCAGGTTGCGCAGCGCCTCGTCGTGGATGGCCAGCATGTGGCGCGCATAGCCCAGCAGGCGCTGGCCATGATCGGTGAGGCGTTTTTGCCGGCCCTGCTTCTCGAATAGCGCGTGGCCGATCTTCTCCTCCAGCCGCTGCATCTGCTGGGTGATGGCCGATTGCGTGCGCCCCATCTGCACGGCGGCGGCGGCAAAGCTGTCGTGGCTGGCAATGGCGGCCAGGGTGCGCAGCAGGTCCAGGTCAAGCGTCTCCATACTTCAATTTTATTGAAGTATTTATTGGGCATGCGTGGATTGTTGCGGGCGGGGCGCCTCACTACAGTGGGCTTCAACGACGACAAGGAGCCTCCTTTGAACACCACCACCAACAACAACACCATCATCGAACAGCGCAGCGCCGCCGTGGCAGCGGCCATCGACCACATGAAGCAGGCCATTGGCGAGGACGCGGCCACGCGCGCCAGCCTGGACGCCGTGCTCCAGCAACTGCTGGGCCTGGCCGCGCGCCGCGATTTCTGGCAACAGACCGACTACGCTGCGCCCGAAGAGGGCGAGCACCAGGCGCGCTACCTGATCGCCGAGGACGCCGACCAGAGCTATGCGCTGTACCTCAACGTCATGCGCCCGGGCAAGCGCATCGTGCCGCACAACCACACGACCTGGGCCTGCATTGCCGCCGTGGAAGGCACGGAGCACAACCGCGTCTACGAGCGCACCGACGACGGCTCCGTCCCCGGCAAGGGCACGCTGCGCGAGACGGAACTCGTGGTGGTCGCACCAGGCCAGGGCATCGCCCTCATGCCCGAGGACATCCACTCCGTGGAGATCCAGGGCGAGCAGGTCATCCGCCACCTGCACATGTACGGCCGCGCGCTGGAGACGCTCAACGAGCGCACCAGCTACGACCTGGCCACCGGCACCTGCCAGACCATGGCCATCGGCGTGCAGACGCGCCGCTGAGCCCCGGCCTTCCGGCCGCTACCTCCCGCTTCCTGCCTTTTCACTGTCCATGCCGCAGCGCGCCCCACGGGGCGCGCGTGGCACGGCTTTGCCCGAAATTCCTTGCCGATCTTTTTCCCGGACCGCATGCAATGACCGCATCCATTGAAGCCCACACCCTCAAATCCTGGCTGCACGACGGCCAGGAGATCGCGCTGCTCGACGTGCGCGAGCACGGCCAGTACGGCGAGTCGCACCTGTTCTACGCCACGCCCCTGCCCTACAGCCGGCTGGAGCTGGATGTGCCCCGCCTGGTGCCGCGCCGGCAGGTGCGCGTCGTCACCTACGACGGTGGCGAGGGCGATGCCAGCGCGGGCGTGGCCGAGCGCGCCGCGCGCCGCCTCGAAGCACTGGGCTACACCCGGGTCGCCGTGCTCGAAGGCGGTGCCAAGGCCTGGAGCGCTGCGGGCTACACGCTGTTCGCCGGCGTGAACCTGCCCTCCAAGACCTTTGGCGAACTGGCCGAGCACGCCTATGGCACGCCGCGCATCACGGCACAGCAGCTGGCGGCGCGCCAGGCGGCGGGCCTGCCCCTGGTGGTGCTGGACGGCCGGCCCGTCTCCGAGTTCCACAAGATGAACATCCCCGGCGCCATCTGCTGCCCCAATGGCGAGCTGGCGCTGCGCGTGAGCCGCCTGGTGCCCGATGCGGCCACGCCCATCGTGGTCAATTGCGCGGGCCGCACGCGCTCCATCATCGGCGCGCAGACCTTGATCAACCTGGGCATTCCCAACCCCGTCTACGCGCTGGAGAACGGTACCCAGGGCTGGTACCTGGCCGACCTGCCGCTGGAGCACGGCGGCACGCACCGCTATGGCGACGACTCGGCCAGCAGCGCGCTGCAAGCCCAGGCCCGTGCCCTGGCCGAACGCTTCGATGTGCCCGAGGTCGATGCCGACACCGTGCGCGCCTGGAGCCAGGATGCTGCGCGCACGCTGTTCCTGTGCGATGTGCGCACGCCCGAGGAATTCAAGGCCGGTTCGCTGCCCGGTGCCCAGCACACGCCCGGCGGCCAGCTCATGCAGGCCGGCGACCAGTACGTGGGCGTGCGCGGTGCGCGCCTGGTGCTGTTCGACAGCGATGGCGTGCGCGCCCCCGTGGTGGCCAGCTGGCTGCGCCAGCTCGGCCATGACGCCTGCGTGCTGCGGGGCGGCCTGCAAAGCGGCCTGGACCTGGCACCGGCCCAGCCGCCCCAGGTCCCCGCACTGGCAGGCATCACGGCGCAGTCCCTGCACGAGCGCATGCGCCAGGGCGAGGTGGTCGTGGTCGATCTGCGCGCGGGCATGAAATACCGCGCAGGCCACATCGCCGGGGCCCGCTGGTCCATCCGCCCGTGCCTTGCCAGCGATCTGGCCGGCGAGACGCGCCAGATCGTGCTGGTGGCCGACGAGCCCGGCATGGCGCAATGGGCCGCTCTGGAACTGCAGGGCGCCGCGCCGCTGCTGCTCGAAGGCGGCTTGGCCGCATGGCAGCAGGCCGGCCTGCCCGTCGAGGCCACGCCCGACAGCCCCACCGACGCCGAATGCATCGACTACCTGTTTTTCGTGCACGACCGCCACGACGGCAACAAGGAAGCGGCACGCCGCTACCTGGCCTGGGAGACGGGCCTGGTGCCCCAACTGGACGCGCAGGAACTGGCCGCCTTCCGCCTGCCGAGTGCATGAAGCTCCCCCTGAGCGGCTTCGCCGCTTCCCCCTCTCTCGCTGCGCGGGAGGGGGACGGCACCCTCGCTGCGGGGGCGGCCCTTGCTTGGTGCCCCTGGCCAAAGTCACGTCAGTTGCAAAGGCAGCGCCATATATCGCTGACTTGCCGTAGAGCGACATAAATCAGATCACATAACGACAGGAGACAAGACATGTTCGCAATCCCCACCCTGGCCAGGATGCTGGCCGCCAGCCTCGCGGCCCTGGCCATGCTCTCGCAGGCCACGGCCGAGCCGCTGGCTGCGCGCAACGGCTATCCGGGCCAGCCGATCCGCTTCATCTCGCCCTTCCCGCCGGGCGGCGGCAACGACGCCAGCACGCGCTGGGTCACCACGCGCCTGACCGAGGCCACGGGCCAGCCCTCCGTGGTGGAAAACCGGGGCGGTGCGGGCGGCAACATCGGCGCCAAGGCCGTGGCGGAGGCCAAGCCCGATGGCTACACCGTGCTCACGGGGCAGGTCTCGCTGATGGCGGTGAACCCCGCGCTCTACAGCGCGCCGGGCTTCGATCCGCTCAAGAACTTCGTGCCCATCACGCAGATCAACGCGGCGCCGCTGGCCATCGTGGTCGCTTCGGCCTCGCCCCTCAAGAGCTTTGCCGACCTGGTGGCGCGCAGCAAGGGCGAGCCGGGCCGCGTCACCTATGCCACGCCCGGCAACGGCACGCTGTCGCACCTGGTGGGCGTGGTGCTGTCCAAGGAAAACGGCGTGCCCATGACCCATGTGCCCTACAAGGGCGCGGGACCGGCCATCAACGATCTGCTGGGCCAGCAGGTCGATGTGCTGATCACCTCCACCTCGTCCGTGGCCGGCATGATCCAGGCGGGCCAGGTGCGTGCGCTGGCCGTCACCAGCCCGCGCCGCATCGGCGTGTTCGGCAAGGTGCCCACGCTGGAGGAACTGGGCCTGCGCAATGCGCGCTTCGAGGACTGGTACGGCTTCTTCGCACCCGCCGGCACGCCGCCCGAGCGCGTGGCCTATCTGCACGACGCCATCGTGCGCACCCTGCAACTGCCGGAAGTGACCAAACTCGTCGTCGATGGCGGCAGCGAAGTCGTGGCCAATACGCCCGAGGCCTTTGCCGCTCAGCTGCGCCAGGACATGGAGCGCTGGTCGCGCGTGGTCAAGCTCTCGGGCGCGAAGATCGACTGATGGCTGCCGTACACGCCCCCGTGCCTGGCGCATACGCCCCTGGCGCCCCCGCGCTGGACCTGCAGACCCGGCTGCTGCATGCGGGCAAGCGCCCGGCCTATGCGGGCGGCACGACCGTCAACCCGCCTCTGGTGCGCGCCAGCACCGTGCTGTTCGAGAGCACGGCACAGCAGCGCGAGATGCGCGAGCGCCGCGCCGGCGAGCGCATCTTCAGCTACGGCGCGCGCGGCACGCCCACCGGCTTTGCGCTGGAAGACGCCGTCAGCGAGCTGGAAGGCGCCCACCGCACGCGGCTGCTGCCCACCGGCCTGGCGGCCATCGGCATGGCCCTGCTCAGCTACCTGCGCCCCGGCGACCATGTGCTGCTGACAGACAGCGCCTACCAGCCCGTGCGCCACCTGGCCGGGCAATGGCTGCGGCCCTACGGCATCGAGTACGACTTCTTCGCGGCCGATGGCAGCGACGCCCAGGCGCGCATGCGCCCCAACACCCGCATGGTCTATGCCGAATGCCCGGGATCGCTGGTCTACGAGATGTGCGACCTGCCCGCGCTGGCGGCCATGGCCCATGCGCGCGGCGCCCTGGTCGTGGCCGACAACACCTGGGGATCGGGCTGCCAGTACCGGCCGCTGGCGCTGGGGGCCGATGTCTCGGTGATGGCAGCCACCAAGTACCTGTCGGGCCACTCCGACGTGATGATGGGCACCGTGGCCACCACCGAGGCCGCCTGGGAGCCGCTGGCCGCGCGCTGCGATGCCTTCGGCATGGCGGTCAGCCCCGACGATGCCTGGCTGGTGCTGCGCGGCATGCGCTCGCTGGCCGCACGGCTGCAGATGCACGAGGCGCATGCGCTGGAGGTGGCGCACTGGCTGCAGCAGCACCCGGCCGTGGCCACCGTGTTCTGTCCTGCGCTGCCCACGCATCCCGGCCATGCGCTGTGGCTGCGCGACTGCCAGGGCACGAACGGCCTGGTGTCGCTGGAGCTGCAGCCCGGCACCGCCGAGGCCGCCGTGGACCGCTTCATCGACGGCCTGCGGATCTTCGGCATCGGCGCCTCCTGGGGCGGCTACGAGAGCCTGGCGACGGCCGCGCACATGGCGCAGGCGCGCAGCGTCACCGACTGGAGTGCGCGCGGGCCCGTGGTGCGCCTGCACATCGGCCTGGAGTCGCCGCGCGACCTCATCGCCGACCTGGAGCAGGGGCTGGCGGCACTTTAGTGGATAACACGCTCTAGCGGCCTGCCTGAGCACTCGCCAATTCGCCGGCCAGCGTTTGCACCAGCGCGGCGGCAGGCATCTCACGCGCCAGCGGCGCACCCTGGCCGGCCCAGTGGGCTGCGTAGTCGGAGCTGCCTTGGGCGGACGCCGCCTGGTGCAGCGCCTTGCCTGCGTCGTAGACGCGCGGGTAGTCGGGCAGGGGCTGGCCATGGCTGGCGCCCAGCGCATGCAGTCGGTTGACCATGCCGCGCGCCGGCCGGCCCGAGATGGCGGCGGTGATGCCCGTGTGGTGGGCGCGTTCGCTGCGCAGCTCGGCACGGTAGGCCGGGCTGGCGGACGATTCAGGGCAGAGGATGAAGGCCGTGCCCAGCTGCGCCGCACAGGCGCCCAGGCCCAGCGCGGCCGCAATGCCTTCGCCATCCATGATGCCGCCCGCCGCGATCACCGGCAGGGCCGTGTTGCGCGCCAGCACGCGCACCAGGGCGAAGGTGCCCATCATGCGGTCCTGCGCGGGATCGAACGTGCCGCGGTGTCCCCCGGCCTCCACGCCCTGGGCCACGATGGCATCGACACCGGCCTGCTCCACCTGGCGCGCCTCGTCCAGGGACGTGGCGCTGGCCAGGGTCACGACGCCGGCCGCGCGCAGCGCGTCGATGAAGCCCTGCTCAGGCAGCCCGAAATGAAAGCTCACCACGGCGGGCCGCTCCTGCAGCAGCATGGCCTGCAGCGCCGCGTTGCTGACGGCGGTGGCGTAGATCTCGTTGAGCGTGGCAGGCGGCGCGGCGCCGAAGCGCGCGAACTCGGGCGCCAGATGGGCCAGCCAGGCGGCCTCGCGCTGCGCATCGGCCCGGGCCGGCCGGTGGCAGAACAGGTTGACGTTGAAGGCGCCCGATGTCAGCGCGCGCGTCTGCACGAGCTGCTGGCGCGCCTGCTCCGTTCCGCTGGCGCCAATGCCCAGCGAGCCCAGGCCGCCCGCATCGGTGACGGCAGCCGCCAGCGCGGGCGTGGACGTGCCGGCCATCGGGGCCTGGATGATGGGATGGCGCATGCCAAGGCGGGCCATCCACGCGGTCTTTGCGGTGCTCATACGACTCCTTGTTTCCTGTCTCGAATCCACGCACTCATGCGGCGGCCTGGCGGCGCGCGCTGGCGCGGCTGGCGGCGATCATGAGCGTGCCCAGCAGCAGCGACACGCTGCCGATGACGAACAGGCGCTGGTACGAGCCCAGGCCCGCATAGCTCCAGGCCATGAAATACCCCGACACGGCCTGCATCAGCGCAAAGGCCGCCGTGGCATAGCCCCACATGCGCTTGTGCTGCACGGGGCCGATCAGCTGCATCAGGTAGCCCGAGGTGATGGCCGCCATGCCCGGCGACAAGGCGCCCACCAGAAAGGACGAGGTCGCATGCCCCGCAAATCCCACCCAGAACAGCGGCATGGCAATGGCCAGGGTCTTGACCGCATAGGCGCCCGTGGTCGTGCCCCACCAGCCAAAGCGCGTGGCGCACAGCGAGGCCACCAGCGGCCCGGCAATGGCGCCCAGGCCGAACACGGCCCACTGCGTGGAGGCATAGGCATCGCCCAACTGCAGCTCGCGCGCCAGGTAGTCCACCCAGAACACCGTGTGCGGCACAAAGCCGAAGGCGTCCGTCATATAGGCCAGCATCACCAGCACCACGGGCAGCGTCCACAGGGGCGCGGCGGGCACGGGCCGGGCATGGGGCGTGATGGCAATGGGCGCAGGCACCGGCAGCCGCCGCACATGGCGCCAGCCCAGCCAGCCGGCCCAGGCGCAGACCGCCGCCAGCGCCCACCAGACGGCGCCCAGGCTCTGGCGCGCCAGCAGCGGTATCAGCGTGGCCGACAGCAGGGCGCCGGCACCTATGCCGCAGAACATCAGCGGCCCCAGGGCCGCGCGCCGCTGCACGGGCGTGGCCGCCAGGGCCACGGAGGGGCCCAGCACCATCAGGATGGCGCCGCCAATGCCCGAGATGCAGCGCCAGGCAAAGAACCAGGGCATGGGCAGAGGCCAGGCGCAGGCCGCAAAGCTCAGCGCCAGGGCCACCCAGCACCACAGCAGCACGCGCAGCGCGCCCAGGCGTTCGGCCAGCGGCGCGGCGGCCAGCGCGCCGATCAGATAGCCCAGCAGGTTGGCCGCGCCCAGGTAGGCCACCTGCTCGCCGCTGAACCAGCCGGCATGCACCATCTGCGGCATCAGCGCCGTGTAGGCAAAGCGCGCCAGGCCGACGCCGCTGAGCGTGGCCATGAAGCCGGTCAGCAGCAGGGAAGTTTCGTTGCGTTGGATCACGGGAGTGGGCGCCATGCGGGGAGGATGGGCATACATTAGGCGCTGCCGCCCATCATGTCCAATGATTCAAAATGATGGCGTCAATCTCGATTGAAGATGGATGTCACTGGAGCCGCGATGCAACTGAAGTCCCTGCGCATGTTCCTGGCTGTCTGCGACAGCGGCAGCTTCGGCGCCGCCGCCCAGCAACTGCACACCGTGCAGTCCAACGTGACGGCCCATGTGAAAAAGCTCGAGGACGAGGCCGGCGTGCAGTTGCTGGAGCGCAGCGCACCCGTGCACGCCACGCCTGCCGGCCGCCTGCTGGAGCAATACGCGCGGCGCATGCTGGCCGACCATGACGAGGCGCTGGCGCTGCTGCAGGGCAGCGCCCGGGCCGCAGGCGCGCTGCGCATAGGCTCCATGGAAACCACGGCCGCGCTGCGCCTGCCGCCGCTGCTGGCGCGCCTGCACCAGGCCCAGCCCGGCCTGGACCTGGAGCTCCGCACGGCCACCACGGCCGAGCTGCTGGCCGATCTGCTTGCCGGGCGCCTGGACTGCGCCTTCGTCTCGGGCATGCCGCCCCAGTCCCGCCTGCAGGGCTGGCGCGTCTTCGAGGAGGAGCTGGTGCTGGTCACCGCCTTCGCGCTGCCGCGCTTTCCCGATGCCGCCCAGCTCAGCGCCGTGCCCTTCCTGGCCTTCCGCCAGGGCTGCAGCTACCGCCAGCGCATCGAGCTGCTGCTGGCCGCGCGCGGCGTGGCGGCACGCATCATGGAAATGGGGTCGCTGGACGCCATCCTCGGCTGCGTGGCCGCGGGCATGGGCTACGGCCTGCTGCCGCGCAGCGTGGTCCAGGCCCAGCAGCACCGCTTCGGCGTGCACATCACGGCCCTGCCCGGCGCACTCGCCCAGGAAGTCGCCCGCGTGGAAACCTGGTTCGTCGTGCCCGCGCGCCAGGGTTGGTCGCCTGCGCTGCATGCTTGCGTGGAGGTGCTGGGGATCGACCAGGATGTTGCGGCTGTCGATGCGCAAGGCCTGGTGCCTGCCGGCTCATGACGGCAACCGCAACACCCTCCGATACTGCATGGCCTCGGCCACATGCCCCGTCTCCACTGCCGCGCTGCCGGCCAAGTCGGCAATGGTGCGCGCCACCTTGAGCGCGCGGTGGGTGCTGCGGGCCGACCAGCCCAGGCGTGCGGCGGCCTTGTGGGCGAAGGTCAGGGCCTCGGGCGAGAGGCCCAGGTGGTCGTCCAGGGCCTGGCCCTGGAGCTGGTGGTTGGCGCTGCCCTGGCGCTGCACGGCCAGCGCGCGGGCCTGGACCACGCGCTCGCGCACGGCCTCGCTGGTTTCGCCCGAGCGCGCGGCCAGCAGCTCCTGCGGGGGCAGGGCGCCGACTTCCACATGCAGGTCGATGCGGTCCAGCAGCGGGCCGCTGATGCGCGCCTGGTAGCGCGCCACCTTGTCGGGCGTGCAGCGGCAGCGCTGCACCGTCGATCCCCAGTGGCCGCAGGGGCAGGGATTCATGGCCGCGACGAGCTGAAAGCGCGCGGGAAATTCGCAGCGCTGGGCGGCTCTGGCGATGGTGATCTGGCCGGTCTCCAGCGGCTCGCGCAGCGCCTCCAGCGCACTGCGCGCGAACTCGGGAAATTCATCGAGGAAGAGCACGCCGTGGTGGGACTGCGAAATCTCGCCGGGGCGCGGTGGCGAGCCTCCTCCGACCAGGGCCACGGCACTGGCCGTGTGATGCGGACTGGCCGTGGGGCGCTGGCGCCAGCGCTCGGGCGTGAAGCGGCCGGCCAGGCTGGCGATGGCTGCCGCCTCCAGCGCCTCGTCATCGCTCATGGGCGGAAGCAGGTCGGCAAAGCGCTGGGCCAGCATGGACTTGCCCGAGCCCGGCGGCCCCACCAGCAGCAGGCCGTGGCCTCCGGCCGCAGCGATTTCCAGCGCGCGCCGCGCCTGGGCCTGGCCGCGCACCTCGGCCAGGTCCAGGCTGCTGCGCACTGGGGCGGCGGGCTGCGGCTGCACCGCATGCCAGCCCGGGCCGGAGCATGTCTGGGTGTCGCCTGCTGCCGGCAAGGCGTCGGTTTCGTCGGTCTCGCCGGTGTCCTCGCTTTCGTCGCTGCAGCAGGCACTGTCCGTGTCCTGCTCCGCCTGCACCAGGGCATTGGCCGAGCGAGTGATGAAGCGGCGCACCACGTCCAGCAGGTGGTGCGCGCAGAACACCTGGGCCGATGGCACGAAGGCCGCCTCCTGCGCGCTGCCCGGCGGCAGCACCAGGCGGGCGCCGTCCTGCTGGCGGTGCAGGGCCAGGGCCGTGGCCAGCGCGCCGCGCACGGGCCGCAGGGCGCCCGACAGCGACAGCTCGCCCGCGAATTCGTAGTCGGCCAGCGCATCGCCATTGATCTGCCCGCTGGCAGCGAGAATGCCCAGCGCAATGGGCAGGTCGAAGCGCCCAGAATCCTTGGGCAGGTCGGCGGGCGCCAGGTTGACGATGATGCGTTTGTTGCTCGGGAACTCCAGCCCGGAGTTCAGCAGTGCCGAGCGCACGCGTTCACGCGCTTCCTTGACCTCGACATCGGCCAGACCCACCAGCGTGAACGACGGCAGGCCGTTGGCCAGATGCACTTCCACGGTGACACGCGGGGCGGCCAGCCCCAGCAGCGCACGACTTTGAACCAGGGCCAGACCCATGGGCACCTCGCAGGAACGGCAGACACAAAGCCAGACACGAAGGAAGAGGCGCCAGCGGTGCTGCGGCCTCGGTGGGCCAGTATGGCCAGGGTCCAGGGGGTTGGAGGCGTGATGGCGACAATCTCGGAGTAGTCCGATGCCTGCACCGCAAAAATCAGAATAGCCTGATGTTGCTGGGCGAGTCTTGCCCGACTGCCTCATGGTGTGGATGCTGACCTCCGCTGAGCAAAAAATGGGTTTCTGACGGATCAATCACCTGTTTTCGAGAGCAGAAGCAGATAAGGCATCCGTGGTTATTTCTCGCCGGGAAGAGATGGCCCCATTGGGTATAGAGAAGAGTGGTGTGCTAACTTGATTTTTGATGGAAACCTCTTGCAAAATTCCAATGTGCCGTATTGAGTAGGCCCCGAGGGATTTGTTTGCTATCAATTTGCACACCCAATCCCGGTGTATTTGCGTGAGTTCCAGACTACGGAATGTGGTTATTTGTGTCGGGCTGGTATTTCAGAAGAACAATGCTTTGGCACATGGCTGAATGCCAATAAAAAATGGCCATGTCTTAAGCATCTCCATCGATTGATGGAGATCCCATCATTGATTCGCATGCCATCCAATCCGATCTTTGAATTTCGATTTGGGTGTGGCGTTGTATTTGAATTTTCAATTCCCATACAAATGCTTTGCGTCTTTCTTGAAGGCGTAGTGCGAACCCGTGTCGTCTTGGCGGACCACTGATGCTTTCGCAGGGAGGAAAGATGTTGAATCGAATGAGAGTTTTCGGGCGTCTTGAGGGTGTAGCTGCACTCCATCGGCAACTCTTGGAGACACGGCGGTTGATGAAGTCCGCCATGCTCCTTGGCTGTGCCTCTTTCTGTATGTCAGGTGTGTTTGCACAAGGGTCCAATGACACCAGCCTTCCCAGCATTCCTGATTTTTTTCAGCAAAAGGGACTGCCTCGCGCGCAGGGCGTGGAAGCCCAGTCCGCCAATGAATTGATCAATACCTTCACAGGAAAGCTCCAGTACCACTTCACTGACTTGCTCCTTCCTGGAAATGGCGGAATGGATCTGGCCATTCGGAGAAGCTACAACAGCATTGACGATCCTCTGGCGACGCCCGCCAGCTGGGCAAGCTATGAGTACAGCCCGATCGGATTGGGCTGGACCATGCACATGGGAAGGGTGATCCGGGGGGCCAACAAAGCCATCTGCTCTGCATCCTGGGCCTCGGCCTCGGCCAATCCCGTGCTGGAGTTGCCTGACGGGAGTCGGCAGATTCTGTATGAGTACTATGAGGCCGGGGCCAGTACGCCCACCTGGCTTACCAAGGACTTCTGGCGTGCCAAGTGCCACAGCGGATTCTTGCATGTGCAATCTCCCGATGGCACCACGTACGAAATGACGGCGATGGGGCATTCTTTCGGTGAGCCGGGCAGTCTGCAGCGAACGTTCTATGCGGGGCGGATCGTTGATCGCAATGGCAACTGGTTCAACCTGAGCTACAGCTTTTTGCCGATTGGCGTCTATGCACTGAGCCAGATCACCACGAGCGATGGACGCTCCGTCTCGTTTGCATACAGCGGATCGACCTTGGCCAGCATCACGGACACCTTGTCCAACCGGGTATGGCAGTACACGGTGGGGGCGGGATCGGCGGGGCATGTGCAACTGAATCGCGTGCAGCGGCCCGATGGCCTTTCGTGGACGCACGCCTACCGGACAGGAACGCCCGGGACAGGTTCGATGAGTCGTATCGGGTACCCCAGCGGGGCCACCATCGACTATGTCTACAGCCATGTAGATTTCAGGGCAGGAACAACACGCAGCGGAAACAGCACCGTTGTATCCAGCAAAACCGCCAGTACCAATACGCCAGATGGCAAGTCCGGTACATGGAGCTGGACGTATGAAGTGGCAACCGACGAGCTGCCCTACACCGTCAATGGATCGCAATACACCTATACCTATGGGGTACCGCCCGATGTGCGGTCCCAGGTGAATGTGACGACCGTGACGGATCCGCTGGGCAAGGCAACGGAGCACTTCCACTTGGGCGTGCATTCCGTGCGGGTGGTCCCGACGGACGTAGGCCTGTTGATGGGCAGCGTCAGCGAGTCGGAAAACACGCTTTTCGGCTACACATCCGTGCCGATCTCCGAGCAGCAGGACGTGGTGGCCAACTATTTCTCGAATAGCTACTTCTATCCGGCCGCAGCGATCGCCAGTGACCAGTACCGGTTCCGGCCAGGTGAGACTTTTGTGGTTGCGAAGTCTGGCTATGACGAGTGGGGAAATCCTTCCTTCATCGATGAAACCGGAACGAACAATGACCGGACCTACACCCGGCAGACCGAGCTGACCCACAACGTCAATACAAGCAAGTGGTTGCTGCGCCAGGTGAGCAATGCGTTGGTGACGGTAGGGGCTCAAACCCATGCCACCACGCGGCAGTTCGATATCAACGGCAATCTGCAGTCGCAAACGGTTGCCGGCGTACCAACCTCCTTCACTTATCACGGCACAGGGGACGTACACACCATCACCAATGCCAAGGGGCAGGTGACAACGTACAACAGCTACCTGCGAGGCATTCCCCGCAGCGAGTCGCAGCCAGAAGGCGTGGCTATTTCACGAAACGTCGATGCTGCGGGCAATGTCACATCGATCACCAACGGGCGCGGCAAAACGACAACGTACACCTACGATGGCCTGAATCGTCCGACGGCCATCGCAAAGCCTTTCGGCAGCCCCGTCTCGATCACCTGGGGCGCGACGACCCGTCAGGTGCAGCGAGGGGGAATGACGGACAAAGCCACGTTTGACGGGCTGGGTCGCCAGTTGCGCCGCGAGGTCAGTGCGGCAGGGGAGACGCCCATCTGGGTCGACTTCAGCTATGACATGCTGGGGCGGCGCCTCTACCAGTCCTATCCAAACAGCGCCAAAGGCACGGGGTTTCGCTACGACACACTGGGGCGGGTGGTACAGACTCTGCACGGCAATCCCGTGGGCACCAACTCCGCCAATGTCATAGAGGAGACCGTCTACGACAACCTGCAGGTGCTTCGCTACGACACCACGAACCGGGCAACGCTCGTGTGGTTCCGTGCTTTTGGCAATCCGCAGGAGCAGCACGCCGTGCGCTCGCTTGCCGGGGAAATATCCGCTCAGGGCATGTATGTGGACTACGACGTGACCATGACCCGTGATCTGCTGGGACAGATCAGGACGGCGACGATGGGAGACAAGGCGCGAACCTACGGCTACGACAGTCGCTACTACCTGGTTTCGCGCGCTGATCCTGAAACTGGCACGACGGTGTTCGGACGCGATGCGCTGGGCAATTTGACCAGCAAGAGCATAGGCACCCAGCCGGCAACAACCTATGCCTACGATGGCCGCAACCGCCTGACAGGCATCACATACCCGAGTTCTGAGCAGCCGGGCGTTCCCAATGCTTCCGGTGTCACGCGCACCTACAACGGCAACGACCTTGTGACAGGCATCAGCAGTGGCGGTGTCGTGCGCGGATTCGACTACGACGACGGAGACAATCTGATTGCGGAAGAGCTGGCGATGGGTGGCGCCACCCAGCAGGTCTCCTACACCTACAACTCCAGCGAAGCACTGGCCAGCATTACCTATCCCTCGGGGCACCAAGTGCAGTACAGCCCGGATGCGTTTGGCAGGGCCCGTGCCGTGCTGCCCTATGTGAACCAGGTTCGCTACCATCCCAATGGCATGCCCAGTGAGCTTCACTATGCCAATGGCGTTGTGTCCACCATGGGCGTCAATGATCGCCAGTGGCCTGCCGGCCTCAAGATGACGCGCGCCGGAAGCAGTTTCATTGACAGCACCTATGCGTATGACCCGGTAGGCAACCTCACCGGCATCAACGATTCGGCGGACTCCGCATATTCGCGCTACTTCGAGTACGACAAGCTCAACCGACTCACACTGGACAACGACGTAGGCGGTTACCGGGAGTATTTCTACGATGGGGTTGGAAACATCACCCATGTGGCCCAACCGGGATTGCTGCGTACCTACTCCTATGCCGCAACCTCGGGGCTGCTCACAGGTGTTTCAGGCGGCGGTCTAAGCCGTGCATACCAGTACGACTCTGCCGGCAACGTCAAGGACGATGGAGTCTGGACGTTTGGCCATGACCGGGCCAACAACCTGCGCTGCCTCGCCTGCACGGCCGCAGTGCCCACTGCGCACACCTACGACGGGGGCAACATGCGCGTGCAGACAAGCGATGCCGCTGGAACGACGCAGTACCTGCATGGCCAGCAAGGCCTGTTGCTGCAGACGCTGGTACCTGGCGTGGAGCGCAAGGAATACATCTATCTGGGTCGTCGCCAAGTGGCGCAGCGACGTGTGGTGGACTGAAGGCACAGGAGGAGAAACGCCATGACATCAACGCATATCCATTCATCGCGCGGTAGCCGGCCTGTCAACTGGTTGTCCCGGCTGGGGCTGCTGCTGGCCTTGAGCCCTGTGGCCACTCTGGCAGCCGCGCCGCAAGATGGCACAGAGCCGCATAGCCGGCCGATGTCGGAGCAAAAGCTCGAGGCTGCGCCCCTGCTGCAGGCCATCAAACCGCAGGCGGCCAAGTCCGTGTCCCGTACGCTGTCTGGTCGTGGTTGCCAAGTGGACGCAGCTGCGCAATCGCCCGGGCCGCGACCGAGTATGGCGCCCAACGAAAAAGCAAGCGCCCATGGTAGCCAAGGCTGTGCCCCCGTGAGAAAGGGGCCGGCTTCCACCTTTGAGGCCCAACCCTCTGCCACTCCGCATGGCCGATCAGGTGGATTCGACCATGGCGGCCTGCAGCAATTGGCCCTCCTGGAGAGAGCGGCATCGGCGCGCGTTCCACCGACGGCCATGGCCATCGCATCCGGTGAGTATGGACGCGCAAACATGCTTGTTCCGAACTTGCCAACGGCTGCCACCGGTGGGGAAGTTCTTGTTCGTGCGCAAGCTGCAGGCGAGCCGGTCGGCATACCGACACTGTCGCAAGGGGGGCTGGTACTGCTGGCCACCTTGGTAGGCGCGGCCAGCATGCGCATGTCGCGCAAGCGCGGTTGATCGGAGTGGAGCCGGGGCCTGGGCGATCGATTCCCAAGGCGCTGCTCCCGTAGCAATCACGACTTCTTTTGGCCGGCATCGGTAAATGCTGCGCTATCCACCGTTGCTGCACAGGTGCGGCGGTTGTATCGACCGCAGTGCTGTGCCGCGCCACCTAGGCTATTCGGAGGCAATATGTACTCAAACGATAAACAGGGGCTGTGGCACGCATGGCTCAGCGTGACGCTGATGGCGCTGTCGCAATGGCCTGGCGCGCTTCGGTCCAGAACCCGGGGCCTTTGGCTTCAGGTCGCGCTGCCGCTGATGCTCGGCTGTGCTCTGTTGGTGGCGGCAAGTGCCGCCAGTGCGGCCACCGAAACGGTCACCTACATCCATACCGATGTCAGCGGCAGCCCGCTGGCGGCCACGGACAGCAATGGCGCTGTGGTCTGGAAGGAAAGTTACCGGGCCTATGGCGAACGCTGGCTGCAGCAGTCCGGTACTGGCCAACAGACGCAGTGGTTCCATGGCAAGGAACAGGATGCGGCCACGGGCCTGCAGTACTTCGGCGCCCGCTACTACGACCCTGCGGTAGGGCGTTTCCTGGGGGTGGACCCCATAGATTTCCAGGAAGGAAATCTGCACAGCTTCAACCGGTTCACCTACGGAAACAACAATCCGGTCAAATACAAGGATCCTGACGGGGGGTATGCTGAGGCGGCCTTTGAGGCCCTGAGCCTGGCCATAGGCATCGACAGCTTTCGCAAGAATTTTGGTGCAGGTAACTATGGTGCGGCGGCTGTAGATGGTCTGGGGGTCGCGGCTGATGCTGTCTTGGCTGCCATACCTATGGCTCCTGGTGTGGCTGGGCTGGGTATCAAAGCCTATAGAGGGGCGGGAGACGCTGTTGCAGGTGTAAGTGGCGTCTGGCAGTCGTCGAAATTTGACGCCGCAAAAATGGAGCATATCTTCTCGGCGGATCATGTGAGAAGCGGGATTATGGAGTTAGGTCAGTCCAAAGATGTAATTTTAGGTCAAGCTCGTGATGCATTATTGGCAGCTAACAATTCCGGTAATCTACGTGAGGGGATGAATACGGTTTTTACAAAAATGAATGGCCATGATGCAACTGTTAGGGCATTTTTTAAGGATGGGGAGATGCAGTCAATGAATTTATTTAAAGGCACTTCGGAACGGGCGGGTCAATATGTCATTGACTTGCGATGAGCTGCGCAAAGCAATTTCCTCTCGCGATGGCCAGGAGATTGTTAGAGTTCTTGAACCAAGAGTAATCGCAGGAGAGACCACTGAAGCAGAAAGCCTCTTGTGTGGAATAGTGCTACTTATGCCTCCTATAGCGGATTATGCTGCAGCAGCCAGAATTTTTGCGAAAGTCATAAAGGGAAGTCGCCGTCTGGAAGCAGCGGTATGGGATGCGTATCGTTTCGCAGTGCTCATGCCGGTTGGTTCTCAGTCTTTTGAGGAAGTTTTGAAAGAGAATAAGAATTCTGCCATTGCTGCTCATATGCGGAGTATGGTGGCGGCTGCGAATTCCGATTTGTCTCTGGCTTTAGAGGAAAGCAGACTATCACGCTCTCTGAGAGTTTTTCCATTCAACGCGATTTACGGATTGAAAAATGATTTTGACTTGGTTATTGATGAAAAGATCGATCTGTGGAGAAGTATCAATGATTTGGTTGTGAGTAAATCGGCTGAACTTGATGCTGCTCCGTTAACAGTTGAGGGGGTCTTGCAAAGTTATTGGGAAAATTTAATTATTGGAACGAGAGTTACTAGTTATTTGTGGGATGATTATTGCAAAATGTTTAATAATTATTATTAGTTGCATTACTAGTCGAATTATATCTTGCTTAATTAAAAAGGCTTCGATGTTTAGTGGTTGGGGCCTATTTTTGCTGTGAACTAAATCAGTTGAGGTGAACAATGACTTCAGCTGCTATTCAAGTGCTAGTATGGGCGGTTCTGAAATGGAAATTCTGAGATTTATCAATCGTGTAATGCAGAACGGACGTTTGGACGGTAATTTCTCAGTTTGGGATAAGAGAGATTGGATTCCTTGGGGGACATTCTGCAGTCGATAGGCTATGGATTTTTCATGACTTTTTGATGGCCCAGTATTCTATAAGAAACCGAGCTTTGTTTCTTGACGCTTCAGACTGTCAATAATGAACATGGGATGCAAACGTGCTTGTTTCGAACTCTCCGGCGGCTGCTACAGACGGGGAAGTTATTATTCGTGTGCATGTTGTGAGCAAGTGATTCGGCATACTGTCGTGAGGAGGGCTCCAAAATGCATTTGGCAATAGATGTCACGTACTCCGCAACTAAACTTCCTTAAAGACGGGGATTGCATGTCGACGTTGATGATATTTATAGATTGGGCGCGCGCCATATAAAAATCAGAAAACAAAAGAAATGAGGGGGATAAAACTGACGGAAAGTGCAACCACTGAAAATCCGTCCGCGCGCCTTGATATAGATATGGAAAAAACAGTCTCGAGAATTACCTGCTGGGAAACAGGGGACTATGATGCAGAGGTTATTGATTTTGATACTGAGCAAACAATTTATTCAAGTCATGGAACTCTGCAGGTAGATGAATCTATGAGCGATCAATTTCTGCAGTTTTTTGAAGTGATAGGTCTTGAGCTCGAATAGTCGGTAGCCTTTTGTTGCCGCAAAATTAACTACTTGAGAACTGGAGTGACCTTTGAGTGAGAGCATAAGTTGCCCGCGAAGAACTCGGAATCCGAATTGCTGAATGTATTCATCGAAGGAAAACAGTTTTCCGTATGTGGTTTGTGAAGGGTCATTATTTTTCTAAGAGGGGTTCGGACTGCCTATTGAGAAATGAAATCATAGGAATAATCTGTGCATATTGTGTTTGCTACTAACGGATTCGCTGACTTATCGTTGCGAAATTACGATCCAGTGGAGGATGATGTTCGTTCAATATTGCAAGATATTTGTCAGGCTATCGATGGCGTGGCTGAGTTCAATGTCGGTGGTTTTAGCCAAGAACGCTGGCCAGTGGACATTAAGACAGATCTCCCAGTGTTTCTTGAGCAGCTTCCGCAGGCTATCAATGCAACCCTCATTGGTAATGCAATGGAAATCTCTTTCTATGAGCAAGGGGTTGAGGGAACTATAGAGTTTGAACCTTTGGGTAGGGGATATAGAGCGACATGCCTTAGTTGGGCAAAATGGCAGCCACAGCCTGCGATTGAGTATGTTTTCAGTGATGGCCTGAGAAACATGCTTCTGAGAATACAGGATGAATTCTTGATGGTGGTTGAGGAAGTTGAGCCTGCTTTGATGAGATGCGATTGGGTTAAAAGGTGGTTGAGTGGAGCGCGATAACTTTTTCTATCATCTGAAGCATAGATTTCCCCACCAATATATTCTCAAAATTTCAGGCAAAGAAATAGAGCGCCATCGGCAATCCCCAAGAGATGACAGGGAACACCGACAGCGCGACCACTGAAATCAGAACAGCTTCACCAGCGCTGGAACGCTCAGCACGGCCGTGTAGTAGCCCATGAACTGCACGCCGGTGTTGAAGCCGAAGCCGCGTGACAGCAGGCCGCCGAGCAGGCCCATGGTCAGGATCACGAGCAGGCCCAGCAACTGGCCTTCCCAGACGCTGATGACGATGATCAGGCCCACGAAGGTGGCGATGATGGCCTCGTGGCTGACCCGGCGCGAGACGAATAGCGCCGCGCTGCGCGCGAAGTTCATGGCGAAGGGGTAGGACACGAGGGCCGCCAGCAGCACGGCCAGCATGCCGTATCCCAGGAACTCCCAGTGGCTGAGCAGGTTGTGCAGGTTGTTCACCTGGCCCGTGGCGGCATCGACGGTGAAGCGCGGCGGCGCGTTGAACAGCGGCGCGGCGGGGCCGGCGGCCACGGGGCTCAGCGGCAGGCCGAAGGCGATCAGCGGGATCAGCGCCTCGGCGATGTAGGTGGCCTCGGTCACGCCGTTGCGCGCGCTCAGCACCGTGGTCAGGCGGTGGTAGGCATGCTTGATGCGCGAGCCCACCAGCTCGCCCAGCACCACGGTCATGGCCACGGGGCTGAAGACGAAGGTGGCGCTGGAGATGGTGGCCGTGGCCAGGGTCCAGCGCGTCTGTACGCGGTCCAGCACCTTGAGCGGGTTGGGGAAGTAGCCCGACCAGCCCTTCACGTCGGGCGCCAGGTTGAACTGGCGCACCTTGTCGCGCAGCATGCGCTGGCGGCCGGCCGGCGAGATCACGGTGAACAGGTCGGCGATCAGCGGCCCGATGGCAATGCCCAGGAAGTAGCTGATGCTGAGCTTGACCTCGTATTTGGCGGTGAGGCTTTGCAGCGCAATGATGACGACCACGAACGGAATCAGCAGCATCACCGAGGCCCAGCGCCCCGCCGAGAAGTAGGCGATGAGGAGGGCGGCGGCCAGGAAGATCCAGGGCGCCGTCTTGGTGATCATGCTGCCGAAGGGCGCCAGCATCACCGCGAACAGCACGGCCAGCGGCACGGCGACAAAGGCCGCGACGATGCCGCCCGAGACCATCTTGCGCAGCGCGATATGGGGCACGCCCAGCTTGCGCAGCATGTTGGCGTCCTGCAGCAGCGGCGTGGCCAGCGTGTCGCCGGGAATGCCCAGCAGCGCCGTGGGCACGGCATGCGTCATGTGCTTGGCCACGGCGCCGGCCAGGAAGAAGGTGAACACGCCGGCGGGCGGCACGCCCAGCAGCACCACCAGCAGGGTGAGCGGGGCCAGCGTGGTGGTCTCGTCCGTGCCGGAGACCAGGCCGATGGCGGCGAACACCACGGCGCCTATCAGTCCCATGGCGGCCGCGACGGCGATGTCATTGGTCAGCAGGGTTTCCATCTCATGCCCTCCCGGCCTTGTCGGCGAACAGCTCGTAGAGCCTGAGCTCCTTGAGTTCCTGCACCACGGCGGGCGGCAGGTCCTGCACCGTGCCCAGGCCTCCGGGCTGGCGCGCCAGTTCCTCCAGCACTTCGCGGCGCCATTCGGGGTCGTTCGAGGTGTCCAGCTCGGTCACTTCCCGCTTGGGCGGAAAGGCGCGTGCGCAGATCACGCCGGCGATCACGCAGCCGGCCAGGCCCGCGAGCATGGCGTAGGCGTGGGCCAGCTGGCGCGACTCGACCACCGTGGCCAGCCAGCGGCTGGCCAGGTAGAAGCCCAGCACGCTGATGCCGGTGCCGATGGCAATCGCCCAGGCCAGGTGGCGCAGGTCCACGGTGTCGCCCCAGACCTCGGCCAGCCGCCAGTCGGCGGGATCCTTGCTTGTCATGTGTGTCTCCTTGGGTTTTTGTTTGTGTGGCCGCGCGCTGGTCAGGCCCTGGCGCGCAGCGCGGCCAGCACTTCCAGTGCGCGGTCGGTGCGCACGTCGTGCTCGGCGGCCAGCTGGCGCGCCACGGCATCGACCTCGTCGCCCGTGGCGCCGGCCACCAGGGCGATGTTGCGGGCGTGCAGGGCCATGTGGCCGCGCTGAATGCCTTCGGTGGCCAGGGCGCGCAGGGCGCCCAGGTTCTGCGCCAGGCCCACGGCGGCGGCGATCTCGCCCAGCTGCTGGGCGGACTGCAGGTCCATGATCTTCAGCGCCAGGCGTGCCAGCGGATGGGTCTTGGTGGCGCCGCCGACCAGGCCCACGGGCATGGGCAACTCGATGCTGCCGACCAGGGCGCCGCTGCTGTCCTTTTCCCAGCGCGTGAGCGAGGTGTAGCTGCCGCTGCGGCTGGCATAGGCATGGGCGCCGGCCTCGACTGCGCGCCAGTCGTTGCCCGTGGCCACGATGACGGGGTCGATGCCGTTCATGATTCCCTTGTTGTGCGTGGCCGCGCGGTAGGGGTCGATGGCCGCGAAGGTATAGGCGTCCAGCACGCCTTCGATGATCTCCTCGCCGCTGCGCTCCTGCGTGGCCAGGGTCTGCGGCGTGAGCCGCACGCGGGCGCGGGCCAGCCGCAGGTCGGCCAGGTTGGACAGGATGCGCAGCCGCACGCTGCCGCCCGTGATCTGCTCGACCAGGGGCGCCACCGATTCGGCCATGGTGTTGACGGTGTTGGCGCCCATGGCGTCGCGCACGTCCACGATCAGGTGGACCACCAGCATGGGGCCGCGCGGCGTGTCGGGGAAGACGTGGACCTCGATGTCCTTGCAGCCGCCGCCCAGGCCGATCAGCACCTTGTCGCGGCTGTTGGCGCGCTCGATGATCTGCGCACGCGCCTGCAGCACGGCCAGGCGTGCGCCGTGCGGATCGGTCACGCCCAGCACCTGGACCTGGGCGCGCATCAGCGGCAGCGTGCTGGAGGTCTGAAAGCCCCCGTCCTCGCGCGCCAGCTTGGCCATGTACGAGGCGGCGGCCACCACCGAGGGCTCCTCCACCGCCATGGGCACCAGCACGTCGCGGCCGTTGACGCGGAAGTTGCCCGCCACGCCCAGCGGCAGCTCGAAGCTGCCGAACACGTTCTCGATCATGCCGTCGGCCAGCGCCAGGGGCAGGGCGCCGGGGGCGGCGAGCAGGGCGCGCTCGGCATCGGACAGGCCGCAGGCATCGGCCAGGAAATCCCGGCGCTGGGCCGGTGTGAGGGCACGGAAATTGGGCAGGCGCGAATCGGCAACCATGGAAGACATCTCCTCGAATCAAAACTCTGGTCGCCGGACTGTAGGAAAACTGTACCGCTTTCAAAAGGTACAGTTTCGGGGAACAGTACCATCGCACTGCAACATGAACGGAGGGCGCATGGCAGACACCAGAGGGCGCTCGGCCCCCATTGCCGAGAAGCTGGCCGACCTGATCGGCCAGCAGATCGCCGACGGCGTGTACCGCCCTGGCGACAAGCTGCCCTCGCTGCGCGAGCTGGCGCAACTGCACCGCTATGCCAAGAACACCGTGGTCTCGGCCTTCGATCTGCTGGTCTCGCGCGGCATCGTCGAGCCGCGCCGGGGCTCGGGCTTTTACGTGCTGGGCACGGGGCGCGGTGCCCAGCGCACCGATGAGGACGCGGGCCAGCTGGGTCGGGCCATGGACATCGTCTGGCTGATGCGCGAGCAGCTCAAGACCCAGCCCGACTGCGTGGGCGTGGGCGACGGCTTTCCGCCCGTGGAATGGCTGGCCGACATGCGGCTGGACCGCTACCACCAGAAGGTGGTGCGCACGGGGCTGGGATCGCTGTTCCGCTACGGCAGCCGCTACGGCTATGCGCCGCTGCGCGACAGCCTGGTGCGCAAGCTGGGTGACTTCGGCCTGCAGGCCACGCCGGGCCAGCTGGTGCTGACCCATGGCGCCAACGAGGCCATGGACCTGGTCATCCGCTACTTCGTGCCGCCGGGGGCCACCGTGCTCGTGGACGAGCCCGGCTACTACCCGCTGTTCGGCAAGCTCAGGCTGGCCGGCGCCCATGTGGTCGGCGTGCCGCGCCTGGCCGACGGGCCCGACGTGGCCGCGCTCGAATCACTGCTGGCCCAGCACCGGCCGCGCCTGTTCTTCACGCAGTCGCTGGCCCACAATCCCACGGGCTCGGACATCTCGGCCGCCAAGGCCTACAAGGTGCTGCAGCTGGCCGAGCGCCACAACCTGCTCATCGTCGAGGACGATCCGCTGGCCGACTTCAAGCCCACCTCGGCCGTGCGCCTGTCCACGCTGGACCAGCTGGAGCGCACCATCTACATCGGCAGCTTCTCCAAGTCCTTCTCGGCCGCGCTGCGCGTGGGCTTCATCGCCTGCAACGATGCGCTGGCCAGCGACCTGGCCGACCTCAAGGCGCTGATCCACGTCAGCGGCTCCGAGTACTGCGAGCGCATGGTGGACGTGATGCTGCGCGAGGGCCACTACGAGCGCCACCTAGTGCGCCTGCGCCACAAGCTGGGCCAGGCCACGGCCCAGGCGCTGGGCTGGCTCGATGCCCACGGCTGCGAAGTCTTTGCGCGCAGCCCGCAAAGCCTGTACCTGTGGGTGGCCTTCCCCGGTGTGCAGGACTCGCTGCGGCTGGCCGAGCAACTGGTGCCGCGCAAGCTCAGCATGGCGCCGGGCCGTGTCTTCCACGTCGATCCCTCGGCCGTCTCGCGCTGGTCGCGCTGCAACGTCAGCGCCATGCTGGATCCGAGGTTCCAGGCCGCGATGGGGCAGGTGCTGGCTCAACCCGCCTGAGCCAGCCCCCGGGCCTGCGCACGCAGCAGCGCGATGAAGCGCTGCTGCTCCTGCGTGGGCGCGTCGTCGGTGCGGGTGAGGATGCCGAAGGGCGCCATGGGCACGTCGATGCAGACCGGCAGCGCCCTGACCAGGCCCATGCGCAGATAGTCCTTGAGCGCGGATTCGGACAGCAGCATCACGGCGTCGGTCAGTTGCACCAGTTGCTGCATGGAGTACACCGAGCTGCATTCGATGATGTCGGCGGGCGCGGGCAGCTCCAGGCGCTGCAGCAGCTGGTCGAGCGCGATGCGCGCGGGGCTGGTGGCCGGCTGCAGTATCCAGGGCCAGTCGCCGACAAGCTCTTGCCAGCCCAGCTTGCGCCGGCGTGTCAGCGGATGGCCGCTGCGCACGACGACCAGCAGCCGCTCGTTGCCCAGTTCCTCGAAGCTGTAGCTGCTGCTGTGGGCCGCAGGGCTGCGCCGCGCAATGGCCATGTCGATGCGCCGCTGGTCCAGCAGGCGCAGCACCTGGTCGCTGGTGTCGCCCATGATGCGCAGGCGCAGCTGCGGGCTTTGCGCCTTCATGCGCGCCACGGCCGTCATCACCAGGTCGGGTGCGGCGCCCATGATGGTGCCGATGGACAGGTAGCCGTAGCCGCCCTGGCGGCGCGCGGCCAGGTCTTCGGCGCAGCGGTCCAGGCTGTTGAGCGAAGCCTCGGCAAAGCGCACCAGCTGCGCGCCCAGCGCCGTGGGCCGCATGCCGCGCGGCAGGCGCTCGAAGAGCTGGCAGCCGAACATGTCCTCGATCTCGCGCAGCATGCGCGTGGCCGCAGGCTGGGACATGGCCAGGCTCAGCGATGCGCGGTGCAGGTTCAGGCTCGATCCCAGCGCCACCAGCATGTGCAGGTGCTTGTAGCGCAGACGGTTGAGCAGGCTGCGGTGCAGCACGGGCGGAGCGGATTCGGGCGTGTTCGCAGGCATAAGCGCAAGGTATCGGATGTGACCGAAATTCGATTTGTTGAGCATCGATCATGCGCCGTACATTGGCCCTGCGACAAGAAAAAACAGACCCAATCCAGGAGACAAGACATGCACAGCCCATCGCCTGTTTCATGACGCGCTGATGCGACCGGCACCCAAGCCGCAGCCGCCTCTCGCCTTCCGAAAAAGCACGCCTTCAGCGCCCCCATTTTTGCGGGCGTGATGGCTCTCCATCGCCTTCAGGACCGTCATGAAAAAACTCCCCGCTCCCCTGCTCGCCAGGATCTCCTGGCGCCTGCTGCCCTTTCTTCTGCTCATGTACATCATGGCCTTCCTGGACCGGGCCAACGTGGGCTTTGCCAAGGTGGCCTTCCAGGCCGATACCGGCATCAGCGATGCGGCCTTCGCCTTTGGCGCGGGCGTGTTCTTCGCGGGCTATGCGCTGCTGGAAGTGCCCAGCAACCTGATCATGCACCGCGTGGGCGCACGCATGTGGATGTGCCGGATTATGGTCACCTGGGGCCTGGTGTCGGCGGCCATGATGTTCGCCCACGACCAGACCACGTTCTACGTGCTGCGCTTTTTGCTGGGCGTGGCCGAGGCGGGGTTCTTCCCCGGCGTCATCCTGTACCTGACCTACTGGTTCCCGGCAGCGCACCGCGCGCAGGCCATGGGCTTTTTCTACTTCGGCGCGCCGCTGGCCTTCATCTTCGGCAGCCCGCTGTCGGGCCTGCTGCTGGAGCTGGACGGCATGGGCGGCTGGCACGGCTGGCAGTGGCTGTTCGCGGTGGAGGGGCTGATGGCCGTGGCCGTGGGCATCTGGGCATATTTCCACCTGGACAACCGCCCCGCCGACGCCACCTGGCTCAGCCGCGAGGACAAGGCGCTGCTGCAGGACATTCTCGACAGCGAAGAGCGCGCCAAGGGCAGCCACGGCCACAGCCTGCTGGCCGCGCTGTGCCAGCCGCGCGTGCTCTACCTGGCGCTGATCTACCTGCTGATCCAGGCCAGCGTCTATGGCGTGGTGTTCTACCTGCCCAGCCAGGTGGCGGGCCTGCTGGGCACCAAGGTCGGCCTGCTGGTGGGCGTGGTCTCGGCTATTCCCTGGCTGTGCGCACTGCTGGCCGCCTGGTGGATTCCGGGCCATGCCGAGCGAACAGGCCAGCCGCGCGGCATCGCCAGCCTGACGCTGGTGATGGCTGCCGTGGGCATGGCTGCATCGGTGAGTTTCTCCAGCCCCCTGCTGGGTGTGGCCGCGCTGTGCCTGGCGGCGGCCGGCTTCATCGCCGTGCAGCCCGTGTTCTGGACCTTTCCCGCTAACACGCTGGCCGGCGCTGCGGCCGCTGGCGGCATCGCCTTCATCAACTCCCTCGGCGCCGTGGGCGGCTTCATCGCCCCCATCGTCAAGAACTGGGCCGAGGGCTTCTTCCACTCCCCGGCGGCCGGCCTGTACCTGCTGGCCGGCACCACGCTGCTGGCTGCGGCCCTGGTGCTGGGCGTGCGCGCACGCCTGGCGCCGGCCTTGGCCGCACCGTCGGCCGCCTGAACCACTTGCACACGGAGCAGAACCATCCCATGACACAGATCCCCACCATCAAGCAGGTGCGCGCCTTCACGCTCAAGGGCGGCGGCGCCGACTACCACGACCAGTCCGACGGCCACTGGATCGACGACCACATCGCCACGCCCATGGCCAAGTACCCCGAGTACCGGCAAAGCCGCCGCAGCTTCGGCATCAACGTGCTGGGCACGCTGGTGGTGGAGATCGAGGACAGCGCCGGACGCGTGGGCTTTGCCGTGACCACGGGCGGCGAGCCTGCGGCCTACATCGTCGAGAAGCACCTGGCGCGCTTTCTCGAAGGCGCCCGGGTCACCGACATCGAGCGCATCTGGGACCAGATGTACCTGTCCACGCTGTACTACGGCCGCAAGGGCATCGTCATCAACACCATCTCCGGCGTGGACCTGGCGCTGTGGGACCTGCTGGGCAAGGTGCGCGGCGAGCCCGTGCACCAGCTGCTGGGTGGCGCCGTGCGCGACGAGCTGCAGTTCTACGCCACGGGCGCGCGGCCCGACCTGGCGCAGAAGATGGGCTTCATCGGCGGCAAGATGCCGCTGCACCACGGCCCGGCCGAAGGGGAGGAGGGCCTGCGCCGCAACCTGCAGGAGCTGGCCACCATGCGCGAGCGCGTGGGCCCGGACTTCTGGCTCATGCTGGACTGCTGGATGAGCCTGGATGTGAACTACGCCACGCGCCTGGCCCAGGGTGCGCAGGCCCATGGCCTCAAGTGGATCGAGGAGGCCCTGCCGCCCGACGACTACTGGGGCTACGCGGCCCTGCGCAGGAACGTGCCCACCGGCATGCTGGTGACCACGGGAGAGCACGAGGCCACGCGCTGGGGCTTTCGCCAGCTGCTGGAGATGGGCTGCTGCGACATCATCCAGCCCGACGTGGGCTGGTGCGGCGGCATCACCGAGCTGCTCAAGATCTCGGCCCTGGCCGATGCCCACCAGGCCCTGGTCATTCCGCATGGCTCCAGCGTCTACAGCTACCACTTCGTGGCCACGCGCCACAACAGCCCGTTTGCCGAGTTCCTGATGATGGCCCCCAAGGCCGACGAGGTCGTGCCCATGTTCCATCCGCAACTGCTGGGCGAGCCCGTGCCCGTCAACGGCCGCATGCGCCTGTCGGCGCTGGACAGGCCTGGCTTCGGCGTGGAGCTCAATCCCGAGTGCGCCTTGCACCGCCCGTACACGCACTGAAGGAGCCCGCCATGCAACTGCCTGCCAACCCCTTCAAGGCCGCGCTGCGGAGCGCCGAGCCGCTGTACGGCATCTGGGCCGGCTTTGCCACGCCCTACGCGGCCGAGATCATCGCCACCGCGGGCTACGACTGGATGCTGGTCGATGGCGAGCATGCCCCCAACACCGTGCCCACGCTGCTGGGCCAGCTGCAGGCCGTGGCGCCCTACGCCACGCACCCGGTGGTGCGTGCCGTGCAGGGTGACACCGTGCTCATCAAGCAGTTGCTGGACGTGGGCGTGCAGACGCTGATGGTGCCCATGGTGGAGACGGCCGAACAGGCGCGCGAGCTGGTGCGCGCCATGCGCTACCCGCCCCACGGCGTGCGCGGCGTGGGCGGCGGCCTGACGCGGGCCACGCGCTGGGATGCCGTGCCCGACTACATCCGCACGGCGCATGAACAGCTGTGCCTGATCGTGCAGATCGAGTCGCCCCGGGGCGTGGCCCATGCGGCCGAGATTGCGGCCGTCGATGGCGTGGACGCCGTCTTCATCGGTCCCGCCGACCTGTCCACGGGCATGGGCCATGCGGGCGACGCCAGCCAGGGCGAGGTGCAGGAGGCCATACTCCGCACCGTCGAGGCCACGCTGGCTGCCGGCAAGGCCTGCGGCATCCTCGCGCCGCGCGAGGAAGATGCGCGCCGCTATGCGGATTGGGGCTGCCGCTTCATCGCCGTGGGCATAGACATCAGCCTGCTGCGCCAGGCCGCGCTGGCCAACCTGGGGCGCTATCGCGCCACCCAAGCCACGGACCAGGCGGCCCCTGAATCCCGCACCTACTGAACCCAAGGAGAACTCCATGGCATCCCTTCCCGTGCTGCGCAATTTCATCGCCGGCAGCTTCACCGACAGCGCCGAACTGCATGAGGTGACCAACCCCGCCACGGGCGCGGTGCTGGCGCGCTCGCCCCTGTCCAGCCAGGCCGATGTGGACCGCGCCATCGCCGCTGCGCGCGGCGCCCACAAAGCCTGGGCGCGCCGCCCGGCCGTGGAGCGCGCGCAGTACCTGCGCCGCGTGGCGGCCCGCATCCGCGACAACGCCGCGCGCATTGCGCGCACCATCACCGAGGAGCAGGGCAAGGTCCTGGGCCTGGCCGAGGTGGAGGTGAACTTCACCGCCGACTATCTGGACTACATGGCCGAATGGGCGCGCCGCATCGAGGGCGAGGTCATCACCAGCGACCGGGCCAACGAGCAGATCTTTTTGCTGCGCAAGCCACTGGGCGTGGTCGCGGGCATCCTGCCCTGGAACTTCCCCTTCTTCCTGATCGCCCGCAAGATGGCGCCGGCCCTGCTCACGGGCAACACCATCGTCATCAAGCCCAGCGAGGAAACGCCCATCAACTGCCATGCCTTCACCGAGCTGCTGGCCCAGTGCGAGCTGCCGGCCGGCGTGTTCAACGTGGTCTATGGCCAAGGCAGCACGGGCGCTGCGCTGGCCGGGCATGCGGGCGTGGACATGGTCAGCTTCACGGGCAGCGTGGCCACGGGCGAGCGCATCGCCGCAGCCGCCGCGCCCCACATCACCAAGCTCAACCTGGAGCTGGGCGGCAAGGCCCCGGCCATCGTGCTGGCCGATGCCGACCTGGACCTGGCCGTGCGCGCCATCCGCGACTCGCGCATCATCAACACCGGGCAGGTCTGCAACTGCGCCGAACGCGTCTACGTGCAGCGCCAGGTGGCCGAGGAGTTCACGGCCCGCATTGCCCAGGCAATGGCCGCCACGCGCTATGGCGACCCGATTGCGCGGCCCGACGTGGAAATGGGCCCGCTGATCAACCAAAAGGGCCTGGACAGCGTGCAGGCCAAGGTGCGCCAGGCCATCGCCGACGGCGCGCAACTGGTCACGGGCGGGCAGGCCGCAGACCTGGGCGCGGGCTTTCACTTCCAGCCCACGGTGCTGGCCGGCTGCCATGCCAGCATGGAGATCATGCGCAAGGAAATCTTCGGCCCCGTGCTGCCCATCCAGGTGGTGGAGGACCTGGACGAGGCCATCGCCCTGGCCAACGACTGCGAATACGGGCTGACCTCGTCGCTTTACACGCGCGACCTGTCCAAGGCCATGCAGGCCATGCGCGAGATCGACTTCGGCGAGACCTACATCAACCGCGAGAACTTCGAGGCCATGCAGGGCTTCCACGCGGGCGTGCGCAAGTCGGGCGTGGGCGGGGCCGACGGCAAGCACGGCCTGTACGAGTACACGCACACGCATGTGGTGTATCTGCAGGGGTGATTGACCTCCTGGACCTTGGCTTCAGGGCGCTGCCGGTTTCTTGCGATTGCGCGGCGCCTTGGGCGGCGGGCTGCTGGCCTCCAGCTCCCGCGCCCGCGTACGGATGCGGGCAAAGGCGCTGGCCATGGCCTGCAGCTCGGGCTCGGGCACGGCGTCCATGAGCTCGCGGTTGATGGCCTGCACCTGCGGGAACAGCTCGGCATGCAGGGCGCGGCCCGTGTCGCTCAGGCGCAGCAGTGCGCGGCGCGCATCGCCCACCTGGCTTTCTTTCCACAACAGCCCCTTGGCCAGCAGAGCCGTGACCGCGCGCGAGGTGCGCGTGCGGTCCAGCTGCGCCTGCTCGGCCAGCTGCGAGGGCTGCAGCTGCCCGGCCTCGGCCAGCAGGCAGAGCATGCGCCACTCGCGCCGTGTGATGCCGTAGCGGCCCTCGCACAGGCGCACCACGCGGCTGCCAGCGGCCGCCTGCAGCCGCGCCAGGTGGTAGAGGAACATGTCGTCGAGCACGGCGGGGTGGCGCCAGCGGTGGAGGTCGGTCATGGGCTCGCGGGCCGGTTTCGGGTTTACGCTAGGGATGATGGATTAGATGCATTGTCTGCGGCCTGCGTACATTGGCCGCAAGACAACGACAAGGAGACAAGTATGCCCAGCCCCCTCGCAGCCCTGGCGCGTGCCGCCGTGGCCCTGACCGCCGCCGTGCTGTGCGCGGCGCCCGCCCTGGCCCAGGAATGGCCCAAGGCCAGGCCCATACGCATCGTCGTGCCCAATCCGCCGGCCGGCCCGTCCGACATCTCTCTGCGCCCCGTGGCCGCCGCCATGCAGGCGGCGCTGGGCCAGGCCGTGGTCGTGGACAACAAGCCCGGCGCCAATGGCAACATCGGCGCGGCCGAGGTCGCGCGCTCCGCGCCCGATGGCTACACCTGGCTGTGGGCCATGGACCCCGTGCTTACCGTCAACCCCCATGTCTACAAGAACATGGGCTACAAGGCCGACGCGCTGGAAACCCTGGTCGTGGCCGCGCGCTTCTCGCAGACCCTGGTCTGCGGCCCGGGCACGGGCTTCAAGTCCGTCAAGGACATGGTGGCCGCCAGCAAGACGCGCGAGCTGACCTATGCCTCGGGCGGCGCGGGCTCCCCGGGTCACCTGGTCATGGAATCGCTGCTGGCCACCTCGGGCGCCAAGATGGTCCACGTACCCTACAAGGGACCGGCGCCGGCCATGCAGGACCTGCTGGGCGGCCAGGTGGACTGCGGCTTCCTGGCCGGCCCCACGGTATTCCCCCAGGTCCAGAGCGGCAAGCTGATCGCCCTGGCCACCTCGGGCAAGACGCGCTCGGCGCTGGCGCCCGAGCTGCCGACCATCGCCGAATCGGGCTTTCCCGAGTTCGACGGCACCTTCTGGATCCTGCTGGCCGCACCCAAGGGCGTGCCGCCCGCTGTGCAAAAGCGCTTTGTCGATGCCATGAACGAGGCCATCCGCGCGCCCGAGCAAAAGGAACGCGCCAAGGCCCTGGACATCGAGATGGTCGGCTCCACCGTGGCCGAGGCCCAGGCGCGCGCCAAGGGACAGTCCGCGCAGTGGGCCGCCCTGGTCAAGCGCATCCACCTGACCAACGACTGAAGCCGCCACTAGGGCCTGTGGCCCTGAGGCACCGCCGTTTTGGCGATACTCCCTTTCCCAACGCATCCACTGTCTCCTGGCTCCCATGGCAACCCAGCGCCCCAATCTGATCTTCATCCTGGCCGATGACCTCGGCTATGCCGACCTCGGCTGCACGGGCGCGCGCGATGCGCACAGCCGCGCCACCGATGTCTCGCCCCGCCTGGACGCCATGGCCGCGCAGGGCATGCGCTTCACGCGTGGCTATTCCAACTCGGCCGTGTGCTCGCCCACGCGCTTTGCGCTGGCCACGGGCCGCTGGCAGTACCGCCTGCGCGGCGCGGCCGAGGAGCCGATCGCCAGCGTCCACGGCGACAAAGTGCTGGGCCTGCCGCCCGACCATCCCACCGTGGCCTCGCTGCTGCGCGACGCCGGCTACGCCACCGCCCTGGTCGGCAAATGGCACCTGGGCTACCCGCCGCATTTCGGCCCGCGCATGTCGGGCTACGAGGAGTTCTACGGCTTTCACGCAGGCGGTGCGGACTACTTCGCCCACTGCGACCCGCGCGGCCGCCCCGATTTCTGGATCAACGAGGAGCCGCACGAGGAAGAGGGCTACCTCACCGACCTGCTGAGCCGCCGCGCCGTGGACTTCGTCGAGCGCCAGACGGCCGACAAGCCCTTCTACCTGTCCCTGCACTACAGCGCCCCGCACTGGCCCTGGCTCACGCGCGACGACCTGGAGGAGTCGCGGCGCATCGGCGGCTTCGGCAAGCACACCGACGGCGGCACCATCGAGACCTACCAGCGCATGATCCACCACATGGACGAAGGCATTGGCTGGGTGCTGGACGCGCTCGAGAAAAAGGGCATGGCCGAGAACACGCTCATCGTCTTCACCAGCGACAACGGCGGCGAACGCTTTTCCAACAACTGGCCCTTCATCGGCCAGAAGATGGACCTGCTCGAAGGCGGCATCCGCGTGCCCCTGGTGGCGCGCTGGCCTGACCGCATGCCGGCAGGCGCCGTCAGCGACACCCCCAACCTGACCATGGACTGGTCGGCCACCTTCCTGGCCGCCGCCGGCGTGCACGGCCACGCCGACTACCCGCTGGACGGCATCAGCCTGCTGCCCCTCATGGACGATGGCGCCTGGAACCCCGAGCGCGACCTGTGCTGGCGCATGAAGCACCGCGCCCAGCGCGCCCTGGTGCGCGGCGACTGGAAATACCTGCAGATCGAAGGCGTGGAATACCTCTTCAACGTGGCCCAGGACCCGCGCGAACGCGCCAACCTGCGCGACCGCGAGCCCCAGCGCCTGGCCGAGCTGCGCCAGGCCTGGCAGCAATGGGATGCTTCACTGCCGCCCATTCCGGAAGAAGCCAAGGTGTCGCTGGTGTTCAGCCGGCAGGATCTGCCTTCGGCGACGTTTTGAGGGTGTGTGTGCCCGCAGGCTGTGGGCGATAAAACAAGGCAGGCCTTTGGGCCTGCCTTGTTTTCTGATTACTGGTACGTCCTGACCATGCCCGCCCGTGCGGCCTCCGAGTTGTCGCACATGTCCTTGGCCTGTTTGTAGAGGGCCTGGGCCTTGCTCTTGTCCTTATCGACGACTTCGTAATGGCTGGCCTTGGCAAGCACCAGGTTGTATTGGAGATAGCTGGCGCTGGCCGATGGCAGCGACTTCACGGCCTGTGACACCATTTGGTCCAGGCCCTCCAAGGACCCGCCCCAGCGCGGGCTCAGGTAATTGAGGGCATTGACGCGGGCCGCCAAGTTCTTGGGATCGGCCTGATCGGCCGCCTGCAGCCACTGCGCTGCAGTACGCCCACCCACCTGGTTTTCCATTGCGGCCAATCCAATCAGCATCGTCTGCGGCAAGGCCGAGCGGGCATCCAGCGCCATGGCCTTTTGCAGATACGGCTGGGCCTTCGCGCTGAGCTGCTTGACAGTGTTCCACTGGCTGCCCGTCACACTGGAAGCCGGCGCTTTGCCGCGGGCGCCAAATGCCTTGTTGCCGTAATAGAGGCCCGCATTGAGCTGGGCAAAGAACGACTTGGGCTGCTGATCCGCCCACATGCGCATCACGTTCTCTTCCTGCAGGCTCAGTTGCTGCAGTCCCAGCAGATCCCGCATGGTCAACAAGTCCCCGCCCGAGGAAGAAAGATTCTTCTTGTGCTTGCGGGCCAGCTCCTTGTCCAGCGCCTCGAACTTGAACTCGCTGAGCAGTGCAGCCCTCTCGGACTCTTCCAGAGTGGCATTGCCATCGGGAATCAGCGGGCACTGCGCGGCGTAGGTGGCAGTGGCGGCGGAGAGAGACAGGGTGGCGAGCAGGATGCGGATCAGGGTTTGGGTGGTTTTTGCGGTCATGTGTCCCTCTTGGAAATGGAATGTGTTATTCAGAATTGCCAGAATAAATTGACAAATATATTTGATTATTTCCAGAAAACTCCTTTCAATAAAAGTTCATCATTAAATAGTAAATGTTGAAATCCATAAAAAATCTTTATAATAACGCTGCAATGAGATTATTTGGGAAATTTATTGAGCATTATTCTGATAATAAATTTTCTCAAAGCAACTGTATGACTGCGATTCATCCGGAGTTTGCATGGTCATCCTGCCATGCGTGGGCATGTTCGAAAAAAGAACATCTTTCCCCTGCTCGCTCCTGGAGTAAAGGGCTTTTTACTCAGTAGCAGATGAATCTGGATATTTTTCAAATCCTCGGAAATTTTTCTTCTAACTGAATTGTCTTTGCTGTTGATGTAAATAATGCCACTGCCTCTTATTTCATCCAACAAAGCCTGAAGTAAAATTGCTTGCCCCTTTTTTTGCATATTCATTTCTATGTCCTAGGGGAAATGCAAATTTTTCCAGTAGGCATGCCCTATTTTTATAGGAAAACGTAATTTATTTTGTTCCATCTGCAATATCATTGATCACGAAGTTTATTTATATTCCACGGCTAAAATCTCCAAGTATCAATAATAATATACACAATGCTAGAGCTATATATATTATTACTCTAATAATCAATTTATTTTTCACCATTTATAATGCTTTTGTATTTATTTATGGTGGATTGATACATAATATCTGCATTATGATCAATAATATCTTCGATGCTAGAAAATTTTGGCGAAATTCTGTTCAGTAGCTGACCCGTACTTAATCCAATTCTATCAAAAACACTCTCGTTTAAATGCTGCATTTCATGCGCCATTGTTTGAAGAAAATCATCTAATTTACTATCACACATGGAAACGCCGTCTTCGCCATAAATATCTGCGTTATATTGAATATTCCCACTAAGATCTGTTCTGCCGGCAAGAACTTGCCCAAGCGTTCCAGATAAACCTACAACGCCAGTAACTGATTTCGGTGTTTTTAGTATTTCGGGGAATTGCCCCTTCAGCACGTTAACCGCTGTATCAACTTGCTCCTTTGTGGCGAGTCCGACTGGATCGAAATAATTCAAGGGAGAACCTTCTGAATATCCAGATAAGTTCCATCCACCCATCAAACCAATCGGATCCTGATTGATATAACTCCCCAGCACCGGATCGTAGTACCGATGCCGGTTGTAATACAGCCCCGTTTCCCTGTCATGGTGCTGCCCCGGCAGCCGGATCGCCTGGTGGATGCCCTGCGGGTTGTACTCCTGCAGCACATTGCCCCAGGGGTCCAGCTTGGCGGCCCAGGCCACCTGGCCGGTCTGGTCGGTCAGGGCCATGGGTGTGCCCAGGTGGTCGCAGCGGTAGTGATAGATGGCGATGCGCTATTGCTGTTCTCTTTTTTCTCTGCAGTTGCATCTACATATATTGCATGAATGTGCGTGGCACATTGGAACTGCTAGCCCCAGCAGGGCCAAGGTGTCTGCAGCTACGATTCTGGGTGTAGTGCAGGCATATTTTGCTACTACTTGAATAAAAATATCATTGCACGCTTATTAATATTTTGAATTATTCGCGGTTTTTAAGCATTATTAAATAATGCAAAATATAAACAAAATACACCAGAGAAAAAATACGGAATTAAATAGAATAAAAAGAAAATGAAATAACCTCTAGTATTTTTTCTTCTTAGTTCCCTTGAGCCTGCGCCAAATATATACAATCCACAAAAAATGTAAAACAAGAAACTAAATAATAAACTTACACTATTCTCGAATAAATTAATAACTAACATTAAATTCATCAGAATAGATACAAGTCCAGCGTATATATCTGAATATTTTTCAAAATGCACTAAAGATGATTTATGGTCTATTTTCATTGATTTCTATTTCTTGCAAATGGACGACCCGGAGTTCATCATGCTTTGCGCAGCAGTCGCTCCTTGCAATACATCCAGAGCAGTGTTTTGCCGGGGAGTGAACATACTGCTGACAGGCTGTTTCCATGGTGGGTCCACATCCATGCCCCATTTTATTGGTAGTTTTATTTTATTATTAACTGGAATCTTTCCAACAGCTAAATCCAAACTTAAATCCATCACATCTGCAACCCCTCTGCCTGCATCATTGCATCCAGCAGCACAAACGAGTGCACGAGGCAATGAAGATTGATCGCTCGGTATATCGTAGCTTGGGTCATCGCTCAAGGCTCTTGTAAATCCATACCAGCTTGCACCAAAACCATATACAGATTTTGAAAGCACGGCAGATCCAGCCACTTTTGTTACCAGGGTTGGTTCTGGTGCCGCCAGCAAGGCGCCGCCAACGATTGCACCGCCCGCGTTCCCTAAAATTCCTAACCCATTATTCACTGCATCAGCCCACCTCACTAATCCCAGTGGATCAATCCATTGCAATGGATCTGGCGCATACACTGATATGTTCGTTCCTCCATTCAACCCAATCGGATCCTGATTGATATAACTGCCCACCACCGGATCGTAGTACCGATGCCGGTTGTAATACAGCCCCGTTTCCCTGTCATGGTGCTGCCCCGGCAGCCGGATCGCCTGGTGCAGGCCCTGCGGGTTGTACTCCTGCAGCACATTGCCCCAGGGGTCCAGCTTGGCGGCCCAGGCCACCTGGCCGGTCTGGTCCGTCAGCGCCATGGGCGTGCCCAGGTGGTCGCAGTGGTAGTGGTGGATGGCGATGCGGGCGTGCTGTTCTTTTTCCTGTGCCTGCAGCTTGGCCTGCATGCCGGTGAGCAGGCGCGCGGTGCTTTCGGCCTGTTCGCCCAGCATGGCTTGGGCGCCGGGCGGCAGGCCGTGCTCCAGGGTGTGGCGCAGGTGGCGGGCGGCGTCTTGCTGCATGTCGCGCGGCATGGCGCTGAGCATGGTTTGCATCAGGGCCAGGGCCGGCGTGTGGTTGGGGTCGTCCTGGTCGGGCAGGCCTGCGGCGATGGCCTGCACCAGCAGGTGGGGCTGGTCTTGCGGGTCGCCGCTGGCCGTGGTGCTCAGGCGCACCAGGGGCGTGAAGCTGCCGGGTTCGTAGATGGTGTGTTCTATGTGGCGGGTGTCGTCGCCGCCCTGCAGGCGTTCGGTGTGGATGAGGCGGTCGCCGTCCCAGCCGTAGTAGTGGGTGCGTGTGGGCAGTTCGGTGTCTGCGCTTTCGACCTGCTGCTTGAGCCTGCGGCCCAGGGCGTCGTAGGTGTAACGGCTGTGGTGGCGCAACTGCTCTGCGTTGCCCTGGATCTGGCTGCTGCGCACGGCGATGAGCTGGTGCGCTCCGTCGTAGTGCAGTTGCTGCTGGCTGTGGTCTGCCTGCATTTGCGCGATGCGGTTGCCGCAGGGGTCGTAGCGCCAGACGCGGTCTTCGGTGAAGCCGATGCGGTTGTCTTCCCAGCGCTGCACGGGGCCTTGCCGCTGGCCTGCAAGGTGGGCCAGGCCCATGAGGTTGAAGTCGGTGTGCCGCCAGTGGGCGTGGACCTGGGCGGCCCAGTTGTCTTGTGAGTCTGTCTGACCCGTTGCACCGGGTGCTGGCAGGCGGTTGCCGGCAGGGTCGATCTGCCAGCGGGTGGTGATCTGGGGGTCCTGGCTGTCGGTGGCCGCTCTCAGGCGCCCGGCGCTGTCGTAGCCGTAGCGCAGCAGTTGCGCGGCCTGGCCTGGGGCACCGGCCTGTTCGATGGCAACGAGCTGGCCCAGGCTGTCGTAGTGGTAGCGGCGGCCGAGGATCTGGCCTATGAGGGCGTGGGCCTGGGCGCCGGTGTCATTAAGATCCGTTTGCTGCAGCGCTTGCAGGCCTGTGGTGCCCAGGGCCGTGAGTCGGCCCAGGCTGTCCCATTGGCGTTGCACCTGCAGGGGGTTGTGTGCGTCTGCTGCAGAGGTGGGTGGGTGCAGGCTGCGGCGGACTTCGCGGTGCAGGTTGTCGCGCTCGAAGTCGATGAGGCTGGCTCCGTTGAGCTGCAGTCCGTGCACATGGCCTGAGCCGTAGGTGAGCCAGGCGATCTCTCCCAGGCTTTGCAGTTGGCTGTGCTGGCGTGCGCCCAGCGCGTCCAGGCTGTGGGCGATGCGGTGTTCGTATTCGATCTGCTCTGCGCCCCCGTTGCCGTTGCCGTCCTTGCCGGGGCGGTACAGCTGTTGCACTTCTGCGGTGATGCGGCCCAGGGCGTCGCGCTCCAGTGCTATGCGGCTTTGCAGTTGGGCGATGAGGCCGTTGTCGTTGTCTGTGGTGCTGTGTTGCCAGACGCTGGCCGCCGTGAGGCGCCCGGCCGCATCCCATTCGTAGCGGTGGGTTTGTGCGAGCGCATGGGGCGTGGCGGGCAGCTGCCGTTCGGCGAGGCGCCCGCCTTCGTCCCAGCGGTAGTGGCTGCTGCTTTGCTGCGCGGCGTTGCCGTCCGTGGCTTCCATGAGCTGGCCTGCCGCGTCCCAGCGGTAGCGCTGCAGCCGTTGGTCAAACCCTTCTTCCTGCACGAGCCGGTCCAGCGCGTCCCAGGCAAAGCGGCTTTGCGCTCCGTTCTCGTTGACGAGGCGCAGGAGGCGGCCAGCGCTGTCGTATTCGAAGGCCAGGGTGAGGCCACCATGTGTTCGCTGGACCAGCCTGCCCCAGAGGTCGTAGCGCAGGTGGATGCTGGAGTCGGCGGTCTGGGTTTCGCTGGAGGTGCCCGCAGGCTGGGCCGGATCGATGCGCGTGAGGTGGCCTGCGCTGTCGTAGTGGTAGCGCTCGATCTGGCCGTTGGGCAGTTCGCTGGCCACGATGCGGCCCTGGCCATCGCGCTGGTGGCGTTGGCGCTGGCCCAGGGCGTTGTCCACTTCGATGAGCGCGCCCCAGCGGTCGTAGTGGTAGTGCGTGCTGTGGCCCGAGCAGTCGGTGTAGCTGAGCAGTTGGCCCGCGTCGCTCCAGGCCAGCTGTTTGCTGCCGCCCTGGGCGTCTTCGATGCGCCGGGGGCTGTCGCAGGTGAGCGGCGCTTCTTTGGGATCGGGGTAGTGGTAGCGCTCGGTGCTGCCGTCGGCCTGGGTGATCTGGGTGAGGCGGCCCCAGGCGTCGTATTCGTAGCCGGTGGTGGCCCCTGCGGTGTCAGTGCTTTGCAGCAGGCGGCCCGTGGCTTCGTCGTGTTCCTGCTGGGTGCTGCGCCCGTCGGGCAGTTGCACGCCGATGAGCCGGCCCTGGCCATCACGCCTGAGGTGGACGCTGCGCCCCAGCGGGTCGGTGCGCGAGGCCAGGCGGCCGAAGCTGTCGTAGGCCTGCAGCCAGCGGCTGCCATCGGCCTTGTGGTGGGCGATGAGGCGCGACAGGCCCGCTGCGCCTTCGAAGTAGTAGGTCTCGATGCGATCCAGGCTGTCGCTGACGCGGGTGGCGGCGCGCGGCTGGCCGTCGGGGCCCGGGGGCTGGGACAGGTAGTCGAAGCGGTAGCTGAGCCCTTCCTGGTTGCTGTGCTCGATGACGCGGGCACCGGGCTGGGCGCTCTCGTAGCGGTAGCGGTGCCAGGGTCCGCTGGCATGGCGGTGGGCGCTGATGCGGTGGTGGTCCCATTCGAATTCGCGCACGAGCTGGCCTGCGCGGTCGTGGACGGTGATGAGGTCGCCTGCGCTGCTGTAGCCGTAGCGCACGAGGGCGATGGGCGCGGACAGGGGCTGCAACGGGTCCTGTGTGAGGTCCACGCCTGTGACCCGCCAGCCGTCGTCGGCGCCCCACAGTCCGTTCAGTCCCTGCGCGTCCTTGCCGCCATGGATGCGCTGGTGCAGCAGCCGGTAGCGCCGGCCTGGGCCGTCGCTCAGCGAGACCAGGCGGCCTGCGGGGAGGAGGTCCTTGCTCGCACTGTGGCCGGCCTCGGGCGTGGTGCCGTCGCTGTAGTGGTAGAGCTGGCGGCGCCCGAAGCGGTCGATCTGGGCCATGAGGCGCCAGGGACTCTGTGCACAATCCCGGGCAGGTTCACCGGGCGCAGGGCCAAAGCCCCAGAGGGTGTCGCCATCGCCGCTGACCGCAAGGATGGCTTGCGGGTTGCGCACCAGTGCCTGTTCCACATGCGACCACCGAGGATTGGCGGCCCAGGGCGCTGTGCCGCCGTCCGGCTCCGTGCTGCCGCCGCGCAGCAGCCAGATGTCTTCGCTGGCACTGTGCAGCTGGCCGCCCGGCACCAGAGGCTGGTCGAAGGTGATGACGCGGCCGCTGGCGTCCAGCAGCAAGGTGGTCTCGTCCTGCAGGCGGATGCTGAGCTCCTGCAGCAGGTGCCAGCCATGGCCCAGCAGGCCGCAGGCCGCGCCGTGCTCGGGGTTGACGTAGCTGCTGTATTGACGCTGCCAGGCCACAGGCAGCGCAGCCGACGGCAGGGCGAAGTCCAGGTCTTGTGCGCCCCGCAGGACCTTGGCGCCGAGCTGGGGGTTCACAGGGGATCCGACGGTGATGCCGCCCGGGCAGACGGAGCAGGCCAGGCCCCCCTGGCTGCCGATGAGCACGGTGAGCGAGCCGGTGACGATCTTGCCCTTGACGACGCTGTCGGTGATACGGGCTGCGGGTTTGCCACTCATGCGAGGCTGCTCCTGGAGAGATGGGGGAGAACGGGAATGCGGATACGGGGAACGCGGTACGGGCTGTCTGCCTTCAGCAGTTGAGCCGGTCCGTGGGCGAGAGAATCTGGATGTCGCCGGGCGTGATGCGGATGGTGCTTTCACCGCAGGTCAGCAGGATTTCCTGCTGGGCTTCGAGCCGGATCTTGGCGGCGTTGAGCTGGATGCTTTGCCCATCCATGGTGAGCTGGGAGGCCTTGCCGCCTCCGCCTCCGCCCCCACCGCTGCCACCACCGCCACCGGGCGACGTGATGTTCATGGCCATGCCGCCACCGGCTCCGCCTCCCGCGCCACCACCAGCGCCTCCGCCTCCCACGGTCAGCGAGTACTGCGAGCCCACTTCCGTGCTTTGCTTGCTGCCGACCTTGACCTGGCGCTCCTGCCCCACGGTGAGGTTCTGGCTCATGCCGACCGTGGTCTGCATGGCCACGCCGATGTTCTCCATGTAGTTGACGCCGATGTTCATCATCTTCATCACACCCACGTTCTGCATGTAGGCCATGCCTATGGTCTGGGTCTTGAGCAGGCCCACCGTGACGTGCCAGTTCTGGCCTATCTTGTCGGTCTCGGTCTTGCCGATGGTCTTGCTGCGGTTCTTGCCGATGGAGATGTTCTCGTCGATGCCAACGTCTTCATTGCGGTTGTCGCCGATGCTGATCTTCTCGTTGTGGTCCACGCGTTCCGTGCGGTTGTTGTGCACGGTGATGGTCTCGTCGCGGTCCACCGTCTCGGTGCGGTCCCGGTGGATGACGTTGGTCTCGTCCCGGTCCACCGTCTTGCGCCGGTCGTTGCCGACCCATTTGTCCTCGTCGTTTTCGACCTCGGTGAGCTGGTCCTTTTGCGCGTGCAGCCACAGCTGCTCTTGCCCGGCCTTGTCCTCGAAGCGGATGGCGTTGGCGTCGCCCGGTCCGTTCTTCAGGCCCGCGCCTGCGGCGCCGCCCTTGCTCGATCTTGTCTTGATGCCCGATTGCGTGGCGTTGGCCGGCAGCGCCCAGGGCGGCATGTTGGCCGCGTTGTAGACGCAGCCCGTGACCAGCGGGTAGTCCGGGTCGCCGTTGAGGAAGTCGACGACGACTTCATGCCCTATGCGCGGAATGGAGATGGCCCCGAACCCCGGGCCTGCCCAGTTCGTGGCCACGCGGATCCAGCAGCTGGAGTTCTCGTTCATGCCGCCCAGCCGGTCCCAGTGGAATTGCACCTTGATGCGGCCGTATTCGTCGGTCCAGATTTCTTCTCCGGCCGGGCCCACGACGACGGCGGTCTGCGGGCCCGTGGTGCGCGGCTTGGGCGTGGTACGCGCGGGCGTGTAGGCAAGACTCGTGGGCTGGGCCTGCAACTCGTAGCGCTGGAAGGAGCCGTCTTCCGCGGCGCTGCCCTTGGCGCCCGGGGCCACGGCACTGACGCGGGGGTTCTCCTTCAAGTGGTAGCTCAGGCCCGTGATCAGGTACTGCTGGTTCTGGTCGCCGCGCGGGTAGTTGTAGAGGCTGAACGTGTAGCCCGTGGCCAACGCCCGGTGGCAGGACTGGCCCCGCACCCGGCTTTGGCCGGTGAGGCTTTCCTTCAGGCGCACGCGGATGTAGTCCTCGCCGTCGCTCAGCTGGGTGTAGCCGCCTGGCCATTCGTAGATTTCGTGGCCGTCATGGGCGTGGCCCGGTGGGTCGCGCCGCAGGTGGGTGAGGTCGGCCCGGGGTTTCTTGAAGTCGTAGTCGTCGCTGTAATGGCGGCCCGATTTGATTTCCTGCTCCAGATGCCAGGCGTGGATGTTTTCCTGATCGCCTGCGGCGGCTTTTTCAGGGGGATAAAAGGGAATGGAGGCGCCCCCGGGCAATACGCTGTGCGAGGCAATGATGTCGTCGCACAGCACCAGGGTGTGCTGGCCCGAGGCATGCTCGAAGAAGTAGTAAATGCCTTCGTGCTCCATCAATCGCGAGACAAAGTCGCAATCGCTTTCGTTGTATTGAACGCAGTAGTCCCAACTGCGATAGGCGCGCGTGAGTTTCTTTTGCAGGGGATGGCCATAGGCGCCCAATACCTGCTCGATGATGTCGGGCACGGTCTGGTTCTGGAAGATGCGAAAGTCGCTCTTGCGCGTGGCCAGCCACAGCCAGGGGCTCAGGCGGGCCTTGTAGGCGTAGTGGCGGTGGTCCTGGCCCTGCATGCCAAAGCGGGTGACGATGCCGTCGATGAAGCGCCTGCCGCCGCCCTGGGTTTCTATTTCTATGGTGGCGTTTTTGCCCAATAGGGCCTTGGGATCGATGCTTTCGCTTTCGCTGAGCATTTCCACATCGAGGCTGAAGAGCTGGCTGATGTTTTCCTGGCCGCGCAATTCACGGAAATGCAGCTGCTCGCCCAATGGCGTGTGTATGGTGACTCTGCGTGTCATAGTGCGCGCCGCCCTGGGGGCGGCCTCCCTGCTCTTGGTGAGCGGGGATCATAGACAAGCCGATGGCCATAGGGCAATCAAATGAGGGGCCGGAAATATCCTGGATATGTAAGCAATTGCCTTATCTGGGATGCAAGGTGGTGTTTATTTGGAAAATCATCGATATCGGAATACCCCGATGCAGGCGTTTTGAGAGTCCCTGCTTACAGTGCGTTCTAGCAATACCAGGCCTCTGAGGGCAGAGCAAGCAGGATCGCAATGTGATACGCACTATCTTGGTGCATTTTTGATGATGCGCCATGTGAGTGCCCGCTATCGCCGCATCGGTGCACATTTTTTGCACAAAGCCGGTGCATCGCTGTGTGTTGCAGCGCCGCATTGGGGAGCCGGAAAGGCGCACGCCCCGGCATCAAAAGACTGGCACGGTCCGTGCTTAACCCGGTTGTCACGAAATTTTTCAAACCGGAGGATCCCATGTCCCGTGCCAGCCTCAAGTCGCTCGCCATCGCCTGTGTCGCCATCGCTCCGCTCTGGGCCCACGCCCAGCTCACAGCCAATGTGTCCCTGACGACGAACTACAAGTTCCGCGGACAGGACCAGGACACGGGACGCAACAAGGCCGTCAAGCCTGCCCTGCAGGGCGGTTTCGACTACACCTTCGGCGACAGCGGCTGGTACATCGGCAACTGGAACTCCAGCGTGGACTGGCTCCCCCGCAATTCGCTGGAAACCGATTTCTACGGCGGCTACAAGTTCAAGGCCGGCGAGGTGGACCTGGACTTCGGCGCGCTGCAGTACCTGTACTCGGGCAATTCCAGTGGCAACACCACCGAGCTGTATGGCGCGGCCACCTATGGACCGTTCACGGCCAAGTACTCGCACACCGTGTCCAAGGACTACTTCGGCTGGGCTGGCGAGAAGGCCGGCTCGGGACTGTCGGGCCGCAACACCGGCTACCTGTGGCTGGGCTTCACCCAGGAAGTGATGCCCAAGGTGACGGTCAAGGCATCGCTGGGCTTCACCCGCTTTGCCAGCGACATCAAGGGCCTGGGCGTGCCCAACTATATGGACTACAGCGTGGGCGGTGCCTACGATTTCGGCGACGGCGTGTCGCTGGGCGCGGCCGTGACGGGTGCGAACAAGAAGTCGTACTTCGGTGACGTCAACAAGGCGCGCCTGATCGTGACGCTGACCAAGACCCTGTAACCGGACCTGAGGAGCAAAGCATCATGAAACTGGTGACCGCCATCATCAAGCCCTTCAAGCTCGACGAGGTGCGCGAGGCGCTCTCCGACATCGGCGTGCAGGGCATCACCGTGACCGAAGTCAAGGGCTTCGGCCGCCAAAAGGGCCATACCGAGCTGTATCGCGGCGCGGAATACGTGGTCGATTTCCTGCCCAAGCTGCGCCTGGAGGCCGCCGTGCCCGACGCGCTGGTGGACCAGGTGATCGATGCCATCGAGGCCGCTGCGCGCACCGGCAAGATCGGTGACGGCAAGATCTTCGTGCTGCCAATCGAGCAGGCCGTCCGCATCCGTACCGGCGAGACCGGCGACAGCGCACTGTGAGTTTCAACCCCTCGTTTCCCGAAAGACTGCCATGACCAAACGACTTCTTTCCATGGGCCTGGGGCTGGGCCTGCTGGCCGCAGGCGCCGCTGCCCTGGCACAGGAGCCCGCCGCCGCTGCAGCCGTTGCCGATGCGGCCGCAGCAGCAGCCCCCGCCGCTGCGGCCGCAGCCGAGGCGCCGGCCCCCGCACTCAGCGCCGGTGACACGGCCTGGATGCTGACCTCGACCATGCTGGTGATCCTGATGGTGATCCCAGGCCTGGCACTGTTCTACGGCGGCCTGGTGCGCACGAAGAACATGCTGTCCGTGCTCTGCCAGGTCTTCGTGATCTTCTCGCTGATCACGCTGCTGTGGGCCGTCTACGGCTACTCGCTGACCTTTGCCGGCGAAGGCAACTTCTTCGGCGGCTTCAGCAAGATCTTCCTCAAGGGCATTGCACCCGACACGCTGGCCGGCGCGCTGCCGACCATTCCCGAGTACGTGTTCGTGGCCTTCCAGTCCACGTTCGCCGCCATCACCGTGGCCCTGATCGTCGGCGCCTTCGCCGAGCGCATCAAGTTCTCGGCCGTGATCCTGTTCTCGGTGCTGTGGTTCACCTTCAGCTACATCCCCATGGCCCACATGGTCTGGGGTGGCGGCCTGCTGGGCAAGGACGGCGCGCTGGACTTCGCCGGCGGCACCGTGGTGCACATCAACGCCGGTATCGCCGGTCTGGTGGGCTCGTACATGCTGGGCAAGCGCATCGGCTTCGGCCGTGAAGCCCTGCCTCCGCACAGCCTGACGCTGACCATGGTCGGTGCCTCGCTGCTGTGGGTGGGCTGGTTCGGCTTCAACGCCGGCTCGGCAGGCGCTGCCAACGGCATTGCCGGCCTGGCCTTCATCAACACCATCGTCGCCACGGGCGCCGCCACCATCTCCTGGCTGGCCGCCGAAGCCCTGCACAAGGGCAAGGCCTCCATGCTGGGCGCCGCCTCGGGCGCCGTGGGCGGCCTGGTGGTCATCACCCCGGCGGCCGGCCTCGTGGGCCCCATGGGCGCCATCGTCATGGGCCTGATCGCCGGTCCCGTCTGCCTGTGGGGTGTGTCGGGCCTCAAGAAGCTGCTCAAGGTCGATGACGTCTGCGACGTGTTCGGCGTGCACGGTGTGGGCGGCATCCTGGGTGCCATCCTGACCGGCGTGTTCTGCGCCTCCAGCCTGGGCGGCATCGAGCCCGCAGACTTCAACATGGGTCATCAAGTGTGGGTGCAGGTCAAGAGCGTGCTGCTGACCATCGTCTGGTCCGGCGTGGTGGCTGGCATCTCCTACAAGATCTGCGACCTGGTCGTCGGCCTGCGCGTCAGCGAAGAATCCGAGCGCCAGGGCCTGGACATCACCACGCATGGCGAGGTGGCGTACTACCGCTGATCGGTTTCCAGGGAGTTCATTGCGGATTGGCCTCGGTGCTTGCACCGGGGCCTTTTTTCATTGCCGCGCCGCAAACGCCCTTCAGCGGCTGAGGAAATCAGGAGGCCTGCCGCATGCCAACCGCCTTATGGTGAGCTCCGTTATAAGACGGATCTTTGGCCTATATGCCATTGACGGAATATATTCTGGAGGGAATAATGACCCAACCCTGGGAGGTGGAGTACACCGACGAGCTTGGCGACTGGTGGGCTGATCTGACGCAGGCCGAGCAGGAGTCCATCGACGCATCGGTGCGTCTGCTGGAGGCAAGAGGGCCGAATCTCGGATATCCCCATACGTCCGGCATCGGGCGTTCCAGGCATCCGCACATGCGTGAGCTTCGGGTGCAACATGAGGGACGGCCTTACCGGCTGCTTTACGCGTTCGATCCGCGCCGCTGCGCAATCTTGCTGATCGGCGGCGACAAAACGGGCGACGGCCGCTGGTATGAGGTGCATGTACCCATTGCCGATCGGCTGTACGACACCCACCTCGAAACCCTGCAAAAGGAAGGACGAATCGATGGCCAGGAAATTCAGTGAACTGCGCGCCAGGATGTCGCCTGAGGCACAGTCCCGGGCCGCCGCGCGGGCCGAGGCCATGCTGGTGGAAATGCAGCTCCAGGAATTGCGCAAGGCCCGCAACGTGACACAGGTCGAAGTGGCCAGGGCCATGAACGTGGAGCAAGCATCCATCTCCAAGCTGGAGCGCCGCGAGGACATGTACGTGAGCACGCTGCGCGAGTACGTCCGTGCGCTGGGCGGCGAGCTGAGGCTGGTCGCCTCGTTTCCCGACGCCGACATCCAGGTCCATCCTTTCGAGCCTCTCCGATGAGGGGCGCAGGCGGCTGATCCGGCGTCTGCCTTTGCCTTTTGGGTGAGGGTGTTTTGCGCCGCCCGCAGAACTTCAAGCGCGCCGTTCAAAAAATTCACGGGTCCGCACCGAGGCGAAAAAGGGCCCAGCCGCTACGATGCAGGCCATGGATTCAGCCCAAAGCCACCTCCTCCAGATCGCCCAGCGCGTGCGCGCTGCTGCGGCCGACGCCACGCCGCTGCGCATACGCGGCGGCGGCACCAAGGATTTTCACGGCCTGGCCCTGCAGGGCGAGCTGCTGGAAACGCGGGCGTTGGCCGGCGTGGTCAGCTACGAGCCCAGCGAGCTGGTCGTGACCGTGCGCGCCGGCACGCCGCTGGCCGAGGTCGAGGCCCTGCTGGCCGCACAGGGCCAGTGCCTGGCCTTCGAGCCTCCGCATTTCGATGGAGACAGCAGCAACGCCACCGTGGGCGGCATGGTGGCCAGCGGCCTGTCCGGGCCTTCGCGTGCCAGTGTGGGGGCCGTGCGCGACTTCGTGCTGGGGCTGGAGATGATCAACGGCCAGGGCGAACTGCTGCGTTACGGCGGGCAGGTCATGAAGAACGTGGCGGGCTACGACGTCTCGCGGCTGATGGCGGGCTCCTGGGGCGCGCTGGGCCTGATCACCGAGGTCAGCCTCAAGGTGCTGCCCGTGGCGCCGGCCGAGGCCACGCTGCGCTTCGAATGCACTCAGCAGCAGGCGCTGGACTGGCTCAATGCCTGGGGCGGGCAGCCGCTGCCGCTCAATGCCAGTTGCTGGCTGCAGGAAGACGGCGCAGCCCAGGGCGTGCTGTACCTGCGCCTGCGCGGCGCGCGTGCCGCCGTGCAGGCGGCCTGCGAGCGCCTGGGTGGCGAGCGCATGCACAGTGCTGCGGCCGACTGGCAGGCCTGCCGCGAGCAGCAGCTGCCCTGGTTCACCGCACGCGCGCCGGGCCATGCGCTGTGGCGCCTGTCCGTGCCGCAGACGGCTCAGGCCCTGGCGCTGCCGGACGGCTGCACGGGGCCGCTGATCGAATGGCACGGCGCACTGCGCTGGGTACAGGCGCCGCGTGCGCTGGGCCATGCGCTGCGCGCGCTGGCAAAAGCAGCGGGCGGATCGGCCACCTTGTTCCGCTCCGAGGCCGCAGACCAGCCCGGCGCCGAGCCCGATTTCGACGCCCAGGCGGCCGACGCCACGGCCGCGCTTCATGCGCGGCTCAAGCAGGCCTTCGATCCTGCGGGCATCTTCAACCGCGGCCGGCTGGCCGCCGCCTGGTAGGCCGGGCCAACGCCTGGCTCCGCCCATGCGCATGCGCCACCACCTGCACCTGCTCACGGACCGGCACCGCACGGTGGCCAGCAACCGCACGCTGGGCCTGCTGCTGGCCTTCAACGCAGGTGCGGTGAATGCGGGCGGCTTTTTGCTGGTGCACTCCTATACCTCGCACATGACGGGCTTTGTCTCGCTGCTGGCCGACAACCTCGTGCTGGGCAATACGGCGCTGGTGCTCAGTGCCTGCGGCGCGCTGCTGGCCTTTCTGTGCGGCGCGGCCGCAACGTCGCTGCTGGTCAACTGGGCGCGCCACCACCGGCTGCGCAGCAGCTATGCGCTGCCGCTGCTGCTGGAAGCCGCGCTGATGCTGCTCTTCGGCGTGCTGGGCGCGGCCATGCTGGCCTGGCCCACGCCGTTCGCCGTGCCGCTGGCCGTGCTGCTGCTGTCCTTCATCATGGGATTGCAGAACGCCACGGTGACCAAGATGTCGTCCTCGCAGATCCGCACGACGCACATGACGGGCGTGATCACCGACCTGGGCATGGAGCTGGGCCGCGCGCTTTACTGGAATCGCCATGGCAGCCCGCCCGAGCACCGGGTCCACGCCAACCATGTGCGGCTGCGGCTGTTCGCAGGGCTGCTGTCCATGTTCCTGCTGGGCGGCATTGCGGGTGCGCTGGGTTTCCGGCACCTGGGCTTTGTGTTCGTCGTGCCGCTGGCCGTGGTGCTGTGCCTGCTGTCGCTGCCGCCGCTGTGGGCCGACCGCGCGCGGCTGCCGCTGCTGCTGGGCCGGCGAGCCGCGCCTCGCGCCTGACCGCCGTGTCCGGCTGCCGTGCCTGACCGTTCCCCGATATCCATACAACAAGAGCCCCACCATGCAGACCCAACTCGCACCCCAGTACCGCGCCACGCCCGAGGGCCAGGAGGCCGAAGCCATTCTGCGCAAGTGCGTGCACTGCGGCTTTTGCACGGCCACCTGCCCGACCTACCAATTGCTGGGCGACGAGCTGGACGGGCCGCGTGGCCGCATCTACCTGATCAAGCAGGTGCTGGAGGGCGAGACGCCCACGCGCGCCACCCAGCAGCACCTGGACCGCTGCCTGACCTGCCGCAACTGCGAAAGTACCTGCCCCAGCGGCGTGCAGTACGGCCACCTGGTGGACATAGGCCGCAAGATCGTCGAGGAGCAGGTGCCGCGCCCCTTGGGCGAGCGCGCCAGGCGCTGGGCGCTCAAGGAGGGGCTGAACTCGCCGCTGTTCGCCCCGGCCCTGAAGCTGGGCCAGGCCGTGCGCGGCCTGCTGCCCGAAGTCCTGGCCGAGAAAGTGCCCCAGCCGCAGGATGCGGGCGCCTGGCCCGTGCGCGAGCATGCGCGCAAGGTGCTGCTGCTGGCCGGATGCGTGCAGCCGGCCATGATGCCGCGCATCAACTTCGCCACGGCGCGCGTGCTGGATGCGGCCGGCATACAGACCGTGATCGCGCCCAAGGCCGGTTGCTGCGGCGCCGTGAAATTCCACCTCAACGACCAGGAAGGCGGCAAGGCGCAGATGCGCGCCAATATCGACGCCTGGTGGCCGCAGGTGGACAGCGGCGCGGTGGAGGCCATTGTCATGAATGCCTCGGGCTGCGGCGTCACCGTCAAGGAATACGGCCATCTGCTCAAGGACGATGCGCAGTACGCGGACAAGGCAGCCCGCATTAGCGCCCTCACGCGCGACCTGAGTGAGCTGTTGCCCGAACTCCTGCCCGAGCTGGCCGAGCGCCTGCAGGGCAGGGTGCGCGCACCGGCGGCGCCCATGGCCTACCACCCGCCCTGCACGCTGCAGCATGGGCAAAAGCTGCGCGGCGGCGTGGAAACCCATCTGGCCAGGCTGGGCTTCGAGCTGCGCGTGGCGCGCACCGAATCGCACCTGTGCTGCGGCTCGGCGGGAACCTACTCGGTGCTGCAGCCCGAACTCTCGCACCAGTTGCGCGACCGCAAGATCGGTGCGCTGACCGAAGGCTTCGATGCCCGGCGGCCCGCCGCCATCCTCTCGGCCAACATGGGCTGCATCGTCCATCTGCAAAACGGCACGGACCTGCCCGTGCGCCACTGGATCGAGGTGCTGGACGAGGCCCTGCTGGCCTGAGACCCGCCGCGTACCGAATGCGCATCTGTGCCTCCAGCGCGACGCCGTGGGGCCTATGCCCGCGCAAGCCTTTGCAATGCTGGCATGATGCGGGGTTTCGTTTTCTCCAAGCCCACGTGCTCCGCCATGACTGAATCCGTGTCTGAACCGCAAGAACAGAGCGCCGCGCTGCCGGCGGACGCCGCTGCCGGCACCGAGCCGCAGGCTGCAGCCAGCGCCGATGGCCAGGGCCGCAAGCGCTCGCGCCGTGGCGGACGTGGCCGCAACAAGGGCAAGGCCACCGAGCCTGCCGCCGATGCCGCATCCGGCACGGCCGCCAGTGCCGAGGCCAACGCTTCCAGGCCCGTGCGCACCCAGCATCCGCTGCTGGCGCAACTGGCCCAATGGCATCCGAACCTGTTCGGCGAGCAGCCGCTGCCGCTCAAGCGCGGCATCTTCGAAGACCTGCTGGCCGCCCATCCTGAAGCCATTGACCGCGACCAGCTCAAGCTGGCCCTGTCCCAGCACACGCGCTCGAGCCGCTACCTCACCGTGGTGGCCAGCGGCCAGGCCCGGCATGACCTGCAGGGCCAGTCGGTCGAGGCCATGGCGCCCGAGCATGTGCACCATGCGCTGATCGAAGTCTTCCGTCGCCGCCAGCACCGCTCGCCCGAAGACCTGGCGCCCAAGCTGCGCAACCGCATCATCGCGGCCTACGAGGCATCGGGCCTGTCGCGCGACGACTATGCGGCGCGCGTGCAAGGCCGTGACGAGGCCACCAACACCCTGGTGGCCGAGGCACTGGCCGAGGCCGATGCGCGCACCGCACGCGACGAGGCGCTGCTGCGCGCCTTCGAGGCCAGCGGCCAGACCTCCGAAGCCGGCTTTGCCGACATGTACGGCATGAACCCGCGCCAGGTGGCGCAGCAGCTGGAACGCGCCCGCCGCCGCCTGCAGACGCAGGCGGCCTGAGGCACAAGGACCGGCACCAAGGACCGGCGCCAAGGACCGGCAGCACCGCCTGCCGGCACACTCCACCGCCGCGTGCCCGGCAAGGGCCGCGCCGGTGCACCTGCCCTGGATCACAGGCGGCATCTCTGCAGCGGACCCTTCCGCCAGCACGCAGATGCCCACCAGGGGCGGGCCCGGGGATGAACTGTTTCACGGACGCCGCTGCACCCGGCCACGGGGCGGCGGCGCCTTGCCGTGCGCGCTCGTTCCCGTGGACTGAACACGGCGCGCAAGGCACTTCAAAGCAAAAAAGCAAAAGGAGACTTGCGATGTGGCTGGGTTTGTCGTTGTTCTACGTGGGCGCCGTGCTGTGCCTGAACGGCCTGTGGATGCTGGGGCGCATCGCCGACCGGGAGATCTGGGTCATCAACGTGTTCGCGGGCCTGGTCTCGCTGATCATCGGCCTGGCCTCCGCCTTCGGGCCCGAGCCTGATGCGGCTTCGGTCAAGACCGGCGCGCTGACCCTGCTGTTCGCCTTCACCTACCTGTGGGTGGCCATCAACCGCTTCACGGGCGCCGATGGCCGGGGCCTGGGCTGGTTCAGCCTGTTCGTGGCCATCACCGCCGTGCCCGTGGCCATCGACACCCTGCTGGGCGCGCGCACCGCCATCGACTGGTGGATGGCGGCCAACTGGGCGGCCTGGGCCGTGCTGTGGGCCATGTTCTTCGTGCTGCTGGCCCTGGGTCGCAACATCGGCCGCGTGACGGGCGCCCTGTGCATTGCGCAGGGCGTGCTCACGGGCTGGCTGCCGGGCTACCTGCTGCTGGCCGGGCAGCTCACGGGCTGATTGCGCAGCGTGAGTACGGGCGGGGCGTCAAGCCCCACGCCGCCGTGCATGCGCCAGTGCAGACAGCAGCGCCGCCGCGATGATGCAGGCGCCCCCCAGCAGCGTGCGCGGCGTCAGCACCTCGCCTGCAATCAACACCGAGGAGACGCTGGCGAACACCACCTCGGCCAGCATGACCACGGCGGTCACGCCGGCCGGCAGGCGTGCGGCGCCGAACTGCAGCGCCCAGTTGCCCAGCATCAGCAGCACGGCCAGGCCGGCGGCAATCAGCATCCAGCCGGCCTGCGGCGCAGGCATGGGCAGCACCAGCCCCACGCTGCTGCCCGCGAAGGCGCTGGCCAGCCCCATGGCCATGCAGCCGCTGAACATGGCCAGCATGCGCGCCTGCGCCGGCACGGCCTGCAGGCGGCGCAGCAGCACGTTGGTCAGCGCAAAGGTGAAGCCGCCGAACAGTGCCAGGCCGTCGGCCAGCGACAGACCGCGCAGCAGCCCGGGCGAGCCGTCGCTGAATGTGCCCTCGGGCACCAGCACCAGCGCCACCCCGCCAAAGGCCAGCAGCAGCCGCGTCAGCGCGGCCGGCGTGGGCCGCTCGCCCAGGATTTTCCAGGCCAGCAGCACGGACCACGCCGGCATCAGATAGAACAGCAGCACCACGCGCACCACATCGCCAATGGTCACGGCCCAGTTGAAGGCGATGTTGTTGCTGCCCGCGCAGGCACCCAGCAGGATCAGCGCCGGGTACTGCAGCGCCTGGCGCAGGCTGGCCGGGCGCAGCGCCACCAGCCCCGCGAGCACCAGGGCATACATCAGCGCCGTGGCCCACAGCGGATGCAGGCCAGCCTCGTGCATGGCGCGAAACGGCCACCAGGCCAGACCCCAGACCAGGGTGTTGAACAGCAGGGCGAGAACGGGCAGGGGGCTGTGCATAAAACCACGAAAAAGTGCCCGGTCAGGCAAAGCCCGCACCGAACACAATACGAGAAGACCATTTAGACCAGGCCTATCAATCGATAGCGCCCTATGGAACTGGCGAGGCCCAAAGCGAGAGACACCGAGCCAGGGCCGCCCCGCCGCGAGGGTGTCGTCCCCCCTGGGGGAAGGCGCGAAGCGCCTCAGGGGGTAGTCTCAATGGCAATCCTTGCGGGCAATCACCAGCAGGCGTTCGACTTCCTCGGGATGGTTGCGCACATTGCTGACGTGCCAGCGGCCGATCAGCCACATGATGCCGGCCACCACCAGGCCGAACACCGTGATGGCGCCGAAAGCCGACAGTCCGAACTTGGTGGACAGCGCATAGAAGGCGCCCAGCGCCAGGATGCAGGCCTGCTCGTTGAAGTTCTGCACGGCAATCGAGCGGCCCGCGCCCATGAGGTTGTGGCCGCGGTGCTGCAGCAGCGCATTCATGGGCACGACCAGGAAGCCGCCCAGGCCGCCCAGCAGGATCAGGAAGGGAATGGCCACCCACACGCTCTTGATGAAGATCATGGCGATCACCAGCAGGCCCATGGTGATGCCCAGCGGAATCACGCGCGTGGCGTTGTCCAGCCGCATGCGCATGGACGCGAGGATGGCGCCTGCGGCCGTGCCGATGGCCACCACGCCCACCAGGGCCGATGCCTGGGAGGTGCCGTAGCCCAGGGCCGCCGCGCCCCAGGCCAGCACGATGTAGCGCAGGTTGCCCGACACGCCCCAGAACAGCGTGGTCGTGGACAGCGAGATCTGGCCCAGCTTGTCCCCCCACAGCCGCTGGCTGCAGGTCCAGAAGTCGGGCAGCAGGGCCAGGGTGTTGGCCAGCAGGCTCTTGCTGGGGTCCTGGCGCAGCGGGCGCAGGATGGTGTCGGTCAGCGGAATGCGCAGGTTGAACCAGGCGGCCAGCGCATAGACGCCGACCAGCACGGCAATCGCCGCTTCGGCGGCCGTGTCCACGCCCGTGTCCAGCAGCGGCAGGTCGAAGTCCAGCAGATGGGCCGAGATGCCCGGGCTCAGCAACTGCCCGCCCACGAGCACGCCCAGGATGATGGAGGTGATGGTCAGCCCCTCGATCCAGCCATTGGCCTTGACCAGCTGGGAGGCGGGCAGCAATTCGGTGAGGATGCCGTACTTGGCCGGCGAGTAGGCCGCTGCGCCCAGGCCCACCACGGCGTAGGCCAGCAGCGGGTGATTGCCGAACAGCATCATCAGGCAGCCCACGATCTTGATCGCATTGCTGATGAACATCACCCGCCCCTTGGGCAGGGCGTCGGCAAAGGCGCCGACGAAGGGGGCCAGGATCACGTAGAACAGCGCGAACATGGGCACCAGGGCGGCGCGCTGCCACTCGGGGGCGCCATTGGTGCGCAGCAGTTCCACGGCGGTCACGAACAGGGCGTTGTCTGCCAGCGAGCTGAAGAACTGCGCTGACATGATGGTGTAGAAACCGCGCTTCATGGATAGGCAGATGGGGTCAGCTGCAGGGCTGCTGACCGGTTAAATAAGGACCCCGTGGCAAGTGACTGGCGGTTATATCACGCGGCCTTTGGCTGGCAGTGCCAGAATCCCAAGCTTCTGACTGAGTGAAAACCATGCCGCGTCCCATTCTTGCCACCATCCATTCCGCCGCGCTTCGCCACAACCTGGAGCGGGTGCGGCAGGCGGTCCCCGATGCCAAATTGTGGGCCGTGGTCAAAGCCAACGCCTATGGCCACGGTATCGAGAACGTGTTCGAGGCCCTGCGCGGCGCCGACGGCTTCGCCATGCTGGACCTGGCCGAGGCCGAACGCGTGCGCCAGCTGGGCTGGCGCGGCCCCATCCTGCTGCTGGAAGGCGTCTTCGAGCCGCGCGACCTGGAACTGTGCTCGCGCCTGTCCATCTGGCATGCCGTGCACTGCGACGCCCAGATCGACTGGCTGGCCGCGCACAAGACGCAGAACGGCCACCGCGTCTTTCTCAAGATGAACTCCGGCATGAACCGCCTGGGCTTCACGCCCGAGCGATACCGCGCGGCCTGGGCCCGGCTGAACGCCTTGCCCCAGGTGGAGGAAATCTCGTTCATGACCCATTTCAGCGATGCCGATGCAGGGGCCGGACAGCCCGGAATCTCGGCACAGCTGCAGCGCTTTCATGACGCCACGCGCGACCTGCCCGGCGAGCGCAGCGTGGGCAACAGCGCTGCCACGCTGCGCCAGGGCGACGACGCGCTGGTGCGCTGCGACTGGGTGCGGCCGGGCATCGTGCTCTACGGCAGCGCCCCCGACTATCCGCAGCACACGGCGGCCCACTGGGACCTGCAGCCCACGCAGACGCTGAGCTCGCGCATCATCGGCGTGCAGCAACTGACTGAGGGGCAGAGCGTGGGCTATGGATCGCGCTTCACGGCCGACGGCCCCCTGCGCCTGGGCACCGTGGCCTGCGGCTATGCCGACGGCTATCCACGCCACTGCGGCACGGGCACGCCCGTGCTGGTGAACGGCGTGCGCACCCGCACCCTGGGCCGCGTGAGCATGGACATGCTGGCGGTGGACCTGACGCCCGTGCCCGATGCCGGCATGGGCAGCGAAGTCACGCTGTGGGGCCGCGCCAGCAACGGCGCGGTGCTGCCCATCGACGAGGTGGCCGAGGCCGCAGGCACGCTGGGCTATGAACTCATGTGCGCCGTCGCGCCGCGCGTGAACAAGACCGTCGATTGATCAGGGCGCGGCTTCCACGCTGTCCCTGGCCCGCTCCAGCAGCGCCATCAATTGCTGTTGCGCGGCGGGCTCCCAATCCTTGAGCAGCCGGGCCGCCAGCGCCTGGCGCGACTGGCGCAGCCGGTCGAACAGGGCCTGCCCCTGGGGGCTGAGGCTCAGGCAGCGCACGCGGCGGTCGCGGGCGTCCGGTTCGCGGTCCAGCCATCCCTGCTCCTGCAGCTGCGCCAGCATGCGCGCGAGCTGGGCCTTGTCCATGTGGCTGTGGTCGACCAGATCCCTTTGCGTGCGGCCCGGGTGTCGGCCCACGTACATCAGCACGCGCACCTCGTTGGGCGTCAGCCCGGGCTCCATGGACTCCATGTCCTCGCGCATGCGCGAGCGGAACAGGTGCAGCAGCTCGTGCATGGCCTCGAAGATGTCGGCGGGCAGGGAGGCATTCATGGCAGGGTCTTGTGGAAATACGTTGACAAAGTCAACGGATAATAGAGAATTGGTGGACTAAATCAACATTCTAGGCCGTCGCAGGCCGTTTCGCCAATGAACTTGCCCAATCCAGCCACCTCTGCCGTGACACCGGCGCCCGTCGTCCAGCGCGTCCGCCATTCCTTCCGCGCCCGCCATGTGCAATTGCTCTCGCGCGAGCAGCCCAGCCCCGGCTTTGTCCGCCTGACCCTGGGCGGCCCCGATCTGGAGGACTTCGTGAGCGCCGGCTTTGACGACCACGTCAAGCTCATCCTGCCGCAGGCCGGGCGCGAACTGCCCGCGCTTCCCGTGCTGCTCGATGGCCGCCCGACCTTCGTGGAGGACGAGCGCCCCACCTTGCGCGACTACACCCCGCTGCGCTACGACGCCGCGCGCCAGAACCTCATCATGGATTTCGCGCTGCACGATGCCGGCCCCGCCACCGAATGGGCGCTGACCGCCCCGCTGGGCCAGTGGGTGGGCCTGGCCGGTCCGCGCGGCAGCCTGGTGATCTCGGCCAACCTGCCATGGCATTGGCTGTTCGGCGACGAGACCGCCATGCCCGCCATCGAGCGGCGCCTGGCCGAGCTGCCCGCCGGCAGCCGCGCCGTGGTGCGCGTGCAGCTGCGCAACCCGGCCGACCGCCGCCAGTGGAGCAGCACGGCCCGGCTGGACTGCGACTGGGTCGAATCGCTGGCCGATGCCGTGCAGGCGCTGGAGCTGCCCCAGGACGACGGCTACATCTGGGCGGCGGGCGAGCACAGCGCCATGGCCGAGCTGCGTCGCCTGCTGCTGGCCAAGGGCGCATCGCCCAAGCGCATGCGCGTGGCCTCTTACTGGAAGCAGGGCACGGCCGACCACCATGAAGACCTGAACGATCCCAGCTGACCTGCCTGGAGAAAAGAACGGAAGTACAGACGAAAAAAAGCCCACCGAAGTGGGCTTTTTTTCGTGGTGGTTGCGCGAGAAGGATTTGAACCTCCGACCTTTGGGTTATGAGCCCAACGAGCTACCAGACTGCTCCATCGCGCGGTAATCCGCAGTAATTTCGTTTTCACTGCATTTTCTGCAGCGAAGAAGTGAACTATAACCGATATCTTTCCGTCACGCAACTGCGATAGGCGCGAAACATGCGTGCCAGGGCGGCAGCCACCGCTCGGTATAGTGCTCACCCCATGGCCAAAGACAAAACCACGTTCATCTGCAATGCCTGCGGAGGCACCAGCCCGCGCTGGCTGGGCAAGTGCCCGGCCTGCGGGGCCTGGAACTCGCTGATCGAGGCCGTTGCCGAGCCTGCGAGCGCGGGCAAGAACCGGCTCAGCCAGCCCCAGGGCTATGCGGGCCTGGCCAATGTCCAGGCCGTGATGCCGCTGTCGGCCATCGAGGCCCAGGACGTGGCGCGCACGCCCAGCGGCATCGAGGAGCTGGACCGCGTGCTGGGCGGCGGCATTGTCGAAGGCGGCGTGGTGCTGATTGGTGGCGATCCCGGCATCGGCAAGTCCACCCTGCTGCTGCAGGCCATGGACGCGCTGCACCGCGTCGGCCTACCCACGCTGTATGTCACGGGCGAGGAAAGCGGTGCCCAGGTCGCGCTGCGCTCGCGCCGCCTGGGGCTGGAGGCCAGCCAAGTCAACGTGCTGGCCGAGATCCAGCTGGAGAAGATCCTCGCCACCATGGAGGCCACCCAGCCGGCCGTGGTCGTCATCGACTCCATACAGACCGTGTACTCGGATCAGCTGTCCTCGGCACCGGGCTCGGTGGCCCAGGTGCGCGAATGCGCGGCCCACCTCACGCGCGCGGCCAAGACCACAGGCATCACCGTGATCCTGGTCGGCCATGTGACCAAGGAAGGCGCACTGGCCGGCCCGCGCGTGCTCGAGCACATGGTGGACACGGTGCTCTACTTCGAGGGCGACACGCACAGCAACTTTCGCCTGGTGCGCGCCATCAAGAACCGCTTTGGTGCCGTCAACGAGATCGGCGTCTTCGCCATGACGGAGAAGGGCCTCAAGGGCGTCACCAACCCCAGCGCCATCTTCCTGTCCCAGCACAGCGAGCCCGTGCCCGGCTCCTGCGTGCTGGTCACGCTGGAGGGCACGCGCCCCATGCTGGTGGAGATACAGGCCCTGGTCGATCAGGGCGGCCCCGCGCCCCGGCGCCTGTCCGTGGGCCTGGACCGCGACCGGCTGGCCATGCTGCTGGCCGTGCTCAGCCGCCACGCGGGTGTGGCCTGCGCGGACCAGGATGTGTTCGTCAACGCCGTGGGCGGCGTGCGCATCAGCGAGCCTGCGGCCGACCTGGCCGTCATGCTGTCCATCACCTCCAGCCTGCGTGGCCGCGCCCTGCCCAAGGGATTCCTCGCCTTTGGCGAAGTGGGCCTGGCCGGCGAAGTGCGCCCCGCGCCGCGCGGCCAGGAGCGACTGAAGGAAGCGGCCAAGCTGGGCTTCACCATGGCCGTGGTACCCAAGGCCAATGCGCCCAAGAAGGCTATTGCCGGTCTGACCGTGCATGCCGTCGAACGCGTGGACGAGGCCATGAACATCGTCCGAGGGATGGGCTGACGCGCTTGCCGAGCGCATTGCGGGGGCATACGCACTGTCCGCAGCGGCCCTGCGGCGCCTCCATAAGACAATCGGCGCCATGAATTTGCGCAATATCCTGATTCCTCTGGGCCTGCTCGTACTGCTGGTGGCTGCGCACCAGTCCTATGGCTGGATGGGTGTGGTCGCCGTGGGCGGCGGCATCATGATGTGGCTGTTGCTGCATTTCACGCGGCTGATGTCCATCATGAGGAAGGCTGCGGACCGGCCCATGGGCTATGTGGGCAGCGCCGTCATGCTCAACGTCAAGCTCAAGCCCAAGGTCTCGCTGATGCACGTGGTGGCCATGACGCGCTCCCTGGGCGAGCGCCTGTCCGAAGACGGCCAGCATCCCGAGATCTACCGCTGGACCGACGGCACGCAGTCCCATGTGACGTGCGAGTTCATGCACGGCCGGCTCGTGAAGTGGGCCCTGGTGCGTCCCATGCCAGAACCCGAGCCCGAGAGGGCAGCCGCCCCCGAGGCAGCCACCGCGCCCTAAAATACCGGGTTGGTGTTCTGTTCAATACCCCCAAGGATGTTCCTATGAGCCCCGTTGTTCCCTCGATGGCCGACCGTGACGGCAAGATCTGGATGGATGGCCAGCTGGTGGACTGGCGCGATGCCAAGATCCATGTGCTGACCCACACGCTGCACTACGGTTGCGGCGCATTCGAGGGCGTGCGGGCCTACAAGTCCGAACAAGGCACGGCCATCTTCCGCCTGCAAGACCACACCAAGCGCCTGTTCAACAGCGCCAAGATCCTGCGCATGCAGATCCCGTTCACCCAGGAAGCGGTGAACCAGGCCCAGGTCGAGGTCGTGCGCGCCAACCAGCTGGAATCGTGCTACCTGCGCCCGCTGACCTGGATCGGCGACCGCAAGCTGGGCGTCTCCCCCAAGGGCAACACCATCCACCTGATGGTTGCGGCCTGGGCCTGGGGCGCCTACCTGGGCGAAGAAGGCATGCAGCGCGGCATCCGCGTGAAGATCTCCAGCTTCACGCGCCACCATGTGAACATCACCATGAGCCAGGCCAAGGCGGTGAGCAACTACACCAACTCCATCCTGGCCAACACCGAGGCGCTGGACGACGGCTACGACGAGGCCATCCTGCTGGACGCCTCGGGCTTCGTCTCCGAGGGCTCGGGCGAGAACATCTTCGTCATCAAGGATGGCGTGGTCTACACGCCCGACCTGTCGGCCGGCGCGCTCAACGGCATCACGCGCAATACCGTGATGCACATCTGCAAGGACCTGGGCCTGGAAGTGGTGCAAAAGCGCATCACGCGCGACGAGCTGTACATCGCCGATGAAGTCTTCTTCACCGGCACGGCCGCCGAAGTCACGCCCATCCGCGAGGTGGACCGCATCGAGATCGGCGCGGGTAGCCGCGGCCCCCTCACCGAAAAGATCCAGCAGGCCTTCTTTGACATCGTCAACGGCCGCAACCCCAAGTACGCCCATTGGCTGACTCGGGTCTGAACATCCCTAGAGACCCACGAAAGAGATAAGCAAGCATGACAACGAATGCCACCGTCGAACTGGCGGCCAAGGACCTCAACGCCCAGGGCGGCGTGTTCTGCCCCAGCCCCAAGGCCGACATGAAGCTGTGGAACAGCCATCCCAAGGTCTACCTGGACGTGGCCCACACCGGCGAAGCCAAGTGCCCCTACTGCGGCACGCTGTACCGCCTGAAAGCCGGCGAAGTCTTCGCAGGCGGGCATTGAACAAAGCGGGCCTCGGCCCGCTTTGTGTGTCTCAGCGCGCCGACAGCGCGCGGCCCCAGATGCTGCGGGGCGCAGCACCTCCGTGCAAGGCCAGCATGTCCGTGAAATGGCGCCGCTCCCCGCCGCGCAGCTTGACGATGGGCGCCGCCACCTGCGGCGCCTTCGCCAGGCACAGCTGGGGGTAGAGCAGGTACCACTTCCAGCGCAGGGCAGAGTGATAGAAGAAGGCTGTGTCCTCGGCCTTGAACAGCGTGAGCCGGGCATCGGGCAGGCGCCGCATCACCTGCTGGGCCGCGACATGGATCAGAAGGTAATTTGGATCGGGAATGCCCTGCAGCACCTCGGCGGCGTCGGGCCGCGACTGCAGGCGCTGCAGATAGGCTGCAGGGCCGTCCTCGATCAGCGCCTGGTGAAACTCCTTTTGCCATTCCGATACAAAGCGCGAGCCGGCCGGAGCGCAGAATGACCAGCTTTCGATCACGGGGTAGCGCCTGTCCCTGGTGAAGCCCTCAAGGTAGAAGCCTGCCAGCTCGGCAGCGCCTGCGCCGGGGGAGGCGCTCATCCAGTCCAGTGGCGCGGTCAGCAGCGTGGTGGCGTCGAACCAGTAGCCGCCGTGGTGTGCCACCAGGTACAGGCGAAGCCAGTCCGATTGCTTGGTGGGATGGAGTTCGGCAAACGCCGCCGGAAGGTCGCCGCAGGCGACGTACTGGCCCAGGTTCTCTGGCGTCACGACGATGACCTGGTGATCCGGGCACTGCCGCCGCCAGCTGTCCACACACTGCTGGACGAAGGGATCCAGGCCGGACTGGTTCCAGTACGTCCAGATCGTTTTCGGGATTTCCGCTGCAAGACCATCGGCTGCCGGGGGCGATGGGGGCAGCTGCAAGGGCGCAGGCATGGTGTAATCTGCGCCGATTTTGGAAGGCGCCGCCCAGCGATGGAGCAGCCTGAATAAGACCGCAGGAATTTTTTTCATGAGCGGATGGAAAGCGGAATGCCCGCATTTTGGGGCAGAAAGTTGCGGTCTTGATGAGATTTGACAAGTCGAAGCTGCCAGGGCTCCTCACGACCCTGGCCGCTATTTTGGTGCCCGGGCTGGCCTTGTGGCTGCGCTCGGGCTATTCCTATGGCGCCGGCCTCATGGTCCTGGGCGCCCTGTGTTTTCTGCCTCGCTGGGTCAGATACCGGCAGTCCAACGGCACCTGGCTGCTGGTCGCGCTGTTCCTGGGCATGGCGGTGATGTGGTACTTCCTGTCCGTGCTGGACGGGGGCACCGGGCAGTTCGACCGGCCCGTGAAATTCATCCTGGGCGCGGTCAGCCTGCTGTTCGCCATGTGCTATCCGCCCACGGCGCGGATCTTCCTGTGGGGCATTCCGCTGGGCAGCGCAGGCGCGGGCTTCATGGCCCTGTGGCAGGTCTGCGTGCTGGGCATGGAACGGGCCACGGGTTACACCAATGCCATCCAGTGGGGCAACATGGCCTTGCTGCTGGGCTGCTTCTCCTGCATCTATGCCGTGTCCTTCTGGCACCAGCGCTCCCTGCTTTGGCGCCTGCTGGTGCTGGCGGCTGCCGCGCTGGGGGCGCTGGCTTCGCTGCTGTCGGGCTCGCGCGGCGGGTGGCTGGCGCTGTTGCCGATGTTCTTCATGCTGATGGTGCTGGTGCGTATGTACCGCCCGCAGTACTTCGGGCGCCTGTTGCTGGGCTGCGCTGCACTTCTGGTGGCGCTGGCCACCGTGATGGCCTTCATCCCGCGCGTCAGCGAGCGCGTGGATGAGGTCTACCTGGATGTGAGCACCTACCTTCATGCCGGCAACTCCAACACCTCGCTGGGCACCCGGCTGGAGCAGTACCGGCTGGCCGTGCAGATGATCGGCGAGAAGCCCCTGCTGGGCTGGGGCATGCAGGGCTATGTGGACGAGATGCACCGGCGCGTGGACGCCGGCAGCTATGGCCAGTCCATCCGCGAATACAACTTCATCCACAACGACTTCCTGGACATCTGGGTCAAGCTCGGCGTGCCGGGCGTTCTGCTGCAGGCAGCGCTGTTCATCTCGCTGCTGTGGCTGTTCTGGCCCTCGCGGCGGCGCATGGCGCTGTGGCCTGCGGACAGCACCCCCTGGCGCGAGGCCCTGCTGCTGCGTATCCTGGGCAGCCTGATGCCAGCCATGTACCTGGCGTTCGGCATGTCACAGCAATTTTTCGTGCACAACAGCGGCATCGTCTTCTTCGTCTTCCTCGTGGTGGCCCTGTGGTCATCGCTGCATGGCCTGGAAAGGGCCAGCGGAGCCGTGCGGTGACGGAGCGCGCCACCACGGCCCGGCCCCGGGTGCTGCACTTCGTGACGGGCGGCTTCTCGGGTGCCACCCAGGTGGCGGTGGATCTGGTGTCGGCGCACCGCGCGTCGGGCCGCTTCGACGCCCGGCTGGTGCTTCGGCGCAAGCGCAATACCTCCGATGAACGCGTGCAGAAGCTGCGCGACGGCGGCATCGATGTCGACGTGGTCGCCGGCTGGTCCCATGCCGCCACCGTCTGGCAACTGCGCCGCATCTGCCTGGATTTTCGGCCGGACATCGTGGTTGCCCATGGTTTCAGCGACCACCTGTGGGGCCGCTTTGCCGCGCTGTGGGCCGGCGTGCCCTGCCTGGTGCATGTGGAACACAACTCGCGCGAGCGCTACACGCGCTGGCGGCTGGCGCAGGCCCTGTGGCTGACCGAGCGCACGGCCGCCATCGTCGGCTGCTCCGAAGGCGTGCGCCAGAGCCTGCAGGACCGTGGCTTTCCTGCCGCCAAGCTCATGGCCATCAGCAACGGCATCCGGCCCGAGCCCTATCTGCAGGAGCCGCCCCCCTTGCTGCAGCGCCGTCCGGACATCGTCATGGCCGCGCGCTTTGCGCGGCAAAAGGACCATGCCACCTTGCTGCGCGCGCTGGCCGTGCTGCGCCAGCGCGGCCTCAAGCCCACGCTGACCCTGGCCGGCGGCGGCAAGGCGCGCGCCCAGCAGGCGGCGCAGCGGCTCAGTGCCGAACTGGGCCTGCAGGACCAGGTGCAATTCATCGGCATGTGCAACGACGTGCCCGGCCTGCTGCGTGCGCACCGCGTCTGCGTGCTGTCCACGCACTACGAGGGCATGCCCCTGTCCCTGTTGGAAGGCATGGCGGCGGGCTGCGTGGTGGTGGGCAGCCGCGTGGTGGGCGTGCAGGAAGTGGTGCGGCCCGGCGACAACGGCCTGCTGGCCGCGCACGCCGACCCTGAATCGCTGGCCGACGCCCTGCAGCAGGCGCTGCAGGATGACGAAGCCGCCGTGCGCATGGCCGCCACTGCGCGGCAGGAAGCCCTGTCGCACTACAGCCTGCAGCGCATGACCGGCCAGTACGAAGACCTGTTCGCCCGCCTGCTGCAGGGGGAGCGTCCGTGACCTGGCTCAGCATCCTGGTGCCCGTCTACAACGTGCTGCCCTACCTGGAGGAATGCCTGCAGTCCGTCATGGACCAGGCCGATGCCGGCGTGCAGGTGCTGGTGCTGGACGACTGCTCCACCGATGGCTCCTGGGCCCTGATGCAGCAGCTGGACCAGCGCTGGCCCGGCCGCCTGCAGCTCATGCAGCATGAGCGCAACGCCGGCCTGAGCGCGGCGCGCAACACCATGATCGATGCGGCCACGGGCGACTACCTGTGGTTCCTGGACTCCGACGACAAGCTGCTGCCCGGCGCGATTGCCGGGCTGTCGGCCATCGTGAAACAACATGCGCCCGATGCCGTGCTCTGCGACTTCTCCGTCTGGCGCGAGGCCCCGCGCCTCAAGCACCGCCTGCGCGGCGAGGCGCACCGGCACAGCTTCCAGGGCCCCACGCTGCAGCGCTCGCAGGACCGGGGCGCCCTGCTGGCCGGCCTGCTGCGCACGGGCCAACTGCATGCCTGGTCCAAGATCTCGCGCCGCAGCCTGTGGGATGCCGCCCTGCGCTTTCCTGCAGGCCGCTACTTCGAAGACATGATGACCATGCCGCAGATGGCGCTGCGCTGCGCCAGCTTCTACTACCACCCCCAGCCCTGGGTGGCCTACCGGCAGCGTGCCAACTCCATCCTCGCGTCCATGACGCCTGCCAAGGCGGCAGACCAGTCCGCCGCCCTGTGGCCGCTGGCGCAGGCCGTGCAAGCCCTGCAGGATGATGATCTGCGCAACGACGGGCGCCTGCACTTCGCCTGGGCGCACCAGGCCGCGCGCAACCTCATCGGCGCCCTGCGCTTTCTCGACCGGCAGCGGGACATGCCGCCCGCGCAGCGGCAGGCGCTGGCGCAGCAGTTCCTGGCGGACTTCGGCCGCATCTCGCCGCTGTCCCTGCCGGCCCTGCGCCAGGCCTATCTGCGGCGCGGCTGGTGGCTGCGCGCATGGAAGCTGCGCAGCTGGGAGCGCCGCGCGCAGCAGCTGGGAACACCGGGAGCCCCAGCATGAGCGGCCTGAAACTGAAAACCCGGGGCGAGCTATGGCTGGCGGCCGGCATGCGCCGCTTCTACGCCACCTTCGCACGCCGCCTGGAGCAGGGCCCCGCGCCCGACTTCCGCAGCCATGACATCGGGCCTGCGGCGCCCGTGCCCGTCTCCACGCCCATTCCCCGCATCATCTGGGCCTACTGGAACGGCGACTCGGTGCCGCTGCTCATACAGCGTTGCTTTGACAACTGGGCCCGCCTGAACCCCGGCTACAGCCTGCGCATCCTCAACGACGCGCAGCTGCCGCAATACGTGCCGCAGCTGCCCGGCAACCTGCAGCAGCTGCCCGTGGCCAAGCGCTCGGACTGGCTGCGGCTGGAATTGCTGCACCGCCACGGCGGCATCTGGCTGGATGCCAGCACCATCCTCACCGAGCCGCTGGACTGGCTGCTGGAGCAGCAGCAGCGCAGCGGCGCCGACCTCGTCGCCTACTACCTGGGGCGCTACACCCGCGACCCGCAGGTGCCCGTGGTCGAGAACTGGCTCATGGCCGCGCCCCCGGGCAGCGCCTTCATCGCGGCACTGCACAAGGAATACGTGGAGCAGGTCCTGCCGCAGACGGGCGAGGCCTATATCGCTCAGCTCCAGCAGGCCGGCGAATACGAGCAACTGCGCCAGGGCATCGACATGCCAGCCTACCTGAGCATGCACCTGGCCATGCAGCGCGTGCTGCGCGCCGGCGGCAGCTACCGCCTGCGGCTGGCCAAGGCCGAGGACGGCCCCTTCTTCCTGCACGTGCAGGGTAACTGGGGCCGCACCCCGCTCAAGATCCGCCTGATGTTCTCGCGCACCGAACAGGCGCCCGTGCCGCTGATCAAGCTGCGCGCCCCCGACCGCAAGAAGCTGGACTTCTACCTGGAGCGCGGCCTCTACGTGCCCGGCAGCATCGCCGACCGCTATCTGCGGGGCTGAATCCCTCTCATCGCCTTCCATTGCGAGCCATAACCGGGCCGCGACGATGTGCCTGTGCCGATGCGCCATCATCGTGGCATTGCGTTTGAATGGGGGAGATGCATATGCACCAGGACTACGCCATCCTGAAGCGCCAGGACAATATCGATGCGTACTTCAAAGATATAGAGAAGATATACGTCTCCAATGGCTGGGGCAGCAGCTATCCGGAAAGCCTGCTTCGTCAGATGTTCAGTGCCTCCTACTACCTGCTGGCGACGACCACCAGCGGTGCTGTCGGCTTCCTGCGCGGCTTCACCGACGGCGCCATGGTCACGCACCTCAGTGAAATCGTCGTGGACCCCGGGCTGCAGCGGCGGGGTATCGGCAGGCTCCTCATGCAGAAATTCCTGCAGGATATCGGCCACACCACCATTTATGCCGAGGCCCTCAATCCTCAGGCTGCCCTGCTTTTGGAGCGGCATGGGTTTGGCGAAAGCCGGAATCTGAGGGTGTACTCGAGGACAAAAACGCTTGGCTGATCCGCCGCCGAGCACTGCACGCACCGCACATCCAGCGATCAAACGGGTATGGCTGCCAGGGCTCGGCTGGCTGGCCCGCCCTGGCCCCGTTAAACTGGCCGCAAGCCGAAAGGCCCGGTGCGTAGAAACACCATCGTAGCGTTGAAGCCCCCACCGTCAATCGGGGTCCTATTCACGCAGGAATCAAGACTGTGATTTTGATATTTCTTGCCAGCCACAGCGCTGTGCTTGCCCCTTCCTATCCTCTTTTCTACGAGGAGGGCTGACCCCATGACATCCCCCAAAAACACTGCCGGCGCGGCAGTGCAGGCGCAGCCGTTGCCCAAGCGGTCGCAAGCCGCAAGGCCTTCCGACTGGCCCAGCGCGTGGCAGGCCATGCATGTCTGTCTGGTCGTCATCGAGGGGCGGCTGGTCACCCTGGCCGAGGTCTGTGGCAAAAAGCCCGACCGCAAGGCCCGCCAGTTCGACGTGGAATGCGCGGTGGAGCTGGCGCTGGCGCACATACGCCGCATGCGCGCCGACCCGCCGGACAGCCATCAGGCGTTCGAGCAGCAGTGGCACCTGGCGTCCTGCGCCATCGAACTGGCCGATGGCGCCTACCGCTTCCCCCGCTCGCGCTACGGCCGCCTGCTCAAGCGCACCCGCTGGCATTTCGACCTGCTCAGGGACCTGGTGGAACGTGTGGAGTGGCAGCACCGGCGCGGCTGAGCCGCAGGCGGCAGCTCAGGCCAGCGGCAGCCGCAGCACGAAGCAGGCGCCCGGCTGGCCGTCGGCGCGGCCCTCGCAGTGCACGCTGCCGCCGTGGCGCTGGGCGATGGAGCGCACCAGGGCCAGGCCCAGGCCCACGCCGCCCGAGCGCTCGCTGGCGCCGGGCAGGCGGAAGAACTTCTCGAAGATGCGCTCGCGGTGGGCCGGCGCCACGCCGGGGCCATGGTCGCAGATGCGGATCTCGGCCATGGCGTCCTGGCGCGCCAGCTCCAGCGTGATGGCGCCCTGGCTGTAGCGGCGCGCGTTCTCCAGCAGGTTGCGCACGGCGCGGCGCAGCAGCTTGGAGATGCCGGGCACTTCCAGCGCGTCGGTGGACTGCAGGTCCAGGTCGGCATCCACGCGCGCGCATTCCTCGGCGGCCAGGCCGATCAGGTCCACGGGCTCGATCGTGCCCACGTCGCCCTCATAGGTCTCCAGCCGGCTGGCCAGCAGGATCTCGTCCACAAGCTGGTCCAGCTCGCTGATGTTGCGCTGGATCTCGGCGCGCGCGCGGGCGCTGGCCGGGTCGTCGCCCATGAATTCCAGGCCCATGCGGATGCGCGTCAGCGGCGAGCGCAGCTCGTGCGAGGCATTGGCCAGCAGCGATTTGTGCGAGGTCACCAGGGTCTCGATGCGCGCGGCGGCGGCGTTGAACTGGTGGGCCAGGTCGGCCACCTCGTCGCTGCCGTGCTCGGGCACGCGCACCGACAGGTCGCCCTCGCCAAAGCGCTTGACGCCGCGCTGCAGGTTCTCCAGCCGCTTGAGCAGGCGGCGGATGATGGGGAACACGCCCACGGCCACGGCCACGCCCACCAGGCCCAGCAGCCACAGAAAGCCGAAGGGCGGGCGCAGCCAGAAGGCGGCTGCGCCGTCGTGCGGCGGGCGGTCGCCGCGCGGCGGGCGCGGCGCCATGTGCAGCATGTAGGTCTGGCCGTCCGTGCCTTCGATCTCGAAGCGCAGGCCCTCCTCGGGCGGGCCGGGCAGGCGCCGCGCACGGCCCTGGGCGATGACCTTGCCGTCCGCATCGCGCATGGCCACGTCGCGCGAGGGCGGCGAGCTGGCGCTTTGCACGTTCTGCGCGTTCTGCTCGGCCGCGATCTGCCAGGCCCAGGCCACCGTCAGCGTGAGCACAGCCACGCCGCCCACCACGGCCAGCCAGATGCGCAGGTACAGGCGCTGGGAGAAGAGGGAGAGCAGCTTCATTCGCTTGGCTAGTCTTGTTGCTTGGCGAAGACGTAGCCCACGCCGCGCACCGTCAGGATGCGCTTGGGCGCCTTGGGGTCGGCCTCGATGGCGGCGCGGATGCGGCCCATGTGCACGTCGATGGAGCGGTCGAAGGCCTCCAGCTCGCGGCCTCGCACGGCTTCCATGATCTGGTCGCGCGTGAGCACGCGGCCCGCGCGCTCGGCCAGCGTGACCAGCAGGTCGAACTGGTAGGAGGTCAGCTCGCAGGGCTGGCCCGCCACGGTGACGCTGCGCGCGTCGCGGTCGATCTCCAGGCTGCCGAAGCGCAGTGCCGTGGTCGGCTGGCCGGCGGCCGTGCCCTCGCCGCCGCCGCGCCGGCGCAGGATGGCGCGGATGCGCGCCAGCAGCTCGCGCGGCTCGAAGGGCTTGGGCAGGTAGTCGTCGGCGCCGATCTCCAGGCCGATGATGCGGTCCATGGGGTCTCCCTTGGCCGTGAGCATCAGCACCGGCACCTGGGCTGCGGGGCCGGGCAGGGCGCGGATGCGCCGGCAGACCTCCAGGCCGTCCATGTCGGGCAGCATGAGGTCGAGGATGACGAGGTCGGGCAGGTCGGCGCCCGGCACGCCGTCGGCGGGCTGCAACTGCTCCAGGCCGCTGCGGGCATCGCCCATGTGGGTGACCTGCAGGCCGTTGTTGCCCAGGTAGTCACCCACCATCTGCGCGAGGCGGGTGTCGTCTTCGATCATCAGAAGATGGTGCGTACTCATGGAGGGCAGTGTATTCATGCTGGGGCCTGGCGTCGTATTGCGACGATGCTCGCAGCGCCCCGTCAGCCGTGCTTGTCGCTTGCGTAAAGTTCGGTAAAACAGCGCAGCCTGCGGCCAGCCGCTCAACTGCCGCGTTGCGCGGGCCGCACCGCATGCACGCGCGAGGCCAGCGCGATCAGCACCAGCACGGGCAGGCCCAGCAGAGCCGTGGCCTGGAAGAAGCTCACGTAGCCATGCGCATCGACAAAGGCGCCCGAGAAGCCGGCCAGCCATTTGGGCGCCAGCAGCATCATGGAGCTGAACAGCGCGTACTGCGTGGCCGAGTACTGCACATTGGTCAGCCCCGACAGGTAGGCGATGAAGGCCGCCGAGGCGATGCCGCCGGCCAGGTTGTCCGCGCTCACCACCCAGACCAGCGCATTCACGTCATGGCCGCGCGTGGCCAGCCAGGCGAACAGCAGGTTGGTGGCGGCCGACAGCGCGGCGCCCAGCATCAGCACGCGCATCACGCCCCAGCGCATGGCCAGCGCCCCGCCCAGGAAGGCGCCCGCCAGCGTCATGATCACGCCGTACACCTTGGTCACGGCGGCCACCTCGTCCTTGGTGAAGCCCATGTCCACGTAGAAGGGGTTGGCCATGATGCCCATGACCACGTCGCTGATGCGGTAGATGGCGATCAGGCCGAGCACCAGCAGCGCCTGCCAGCGGTAGCGGCCCAGGAAGTCGGCAAAGGGCTCGACCAGCGCGCTGTGCAGCCACTCGGCCGCGTTGCGGGCAGGCGCCAGCGGGCGTGGCACCGGTTCCGGCGAGAGCAGCACGGTCAGCATGCCCACGGCCATGGAGGCGGCCATGGCCAGGTAGGCCACCTGCCAGGCGCCGCTCTGGTAGCCCGCCGTGCCCGCCACCTCGGCGCGGGCGGCCAGCCACAGCACGCCGGCGCCGGCCCAGATCATGGCCAGCCGATAGCCGGTCTGGTAGGTGGCGGCCAGCGCGGCCTGGCGCTCGGTGTCGGCCGATTCGATGCGGTAGGCATCCAGCGCAATGTCCTGCGTGGCCGAGCCGAAGGCCACGGCCAGCGCGCACCACACCAGCGGCGTGAGCGAGACGCGCGGATCGTTGAACGCCATGCCGCACAGCCCGGCGACGATGAGCATCTGCGCGAACAGCAGCCAGCCGCGCCGCCGCCCCAGCCAGCGCGTGAGCAGCGGCAGCGGCATGCGGTCCACCAGCGGCGACCAGACCCACTTGAAGGCATAGGCCAGGCCCACCCAGCTCAGGTAGCCGATGGTGGTGCGGTCCACGCCGGCCTCGCGCAGCCAGAACGACAGCGTGCCCAGCACCAGCAGCAGCGGCAGGCCTGCCGAAAAACCCAGGGCCAGCATGCGCAGACTGGCCGGCTCGGCATAGACGCGCAGGGTCTGGCCCCAGCTGCGGCGGGGCGTTTCGGCGGCGGTGGAGGGGGCGGAGGGGGTGGTGGTGGACGGCTCGGTCATGTTGTGCTGCGGCAGGCTGCGGCCATTATCGGGCCCATGGTGGCGCGGACTGGCGCGCGCTACCATCGCGGGCACAGGATGCCGCCATGGCCTACACCCTCTCTTCCCTCCACAGCGATGCCGCCGCGCAAGACGGCGCGGCCGATGCCACCGATACCGCCTTCGCGCCGCACAGCTCGGTGCGCAGCTACAGCGGCGAGCACCAGGCCCATGCCCACGGCCATGCGCAGATCCTCTATGCGCTGCAGGGCCGCATGGAGCTGGAGGTGGGCGGGCGCAGCGCCTTTGTGGACGCCGTCAGCGGCATGCTCATCCCCGCCGGCGTGGACCACGGCTACCTGGCGGCACCGCGCTCGCGCGTGTTCGTCATCGATGCGCCCAGCGGCCCGGGGCTGGACCGGATGCGGCGCTTTTCCGTGCCACCGGCCCTGCGCGGCCGGGAGTCGGAAGGCCCGGCCGCCGAGCAGCTGGCCCAGGTGCTGCAGGCGCCCGGCCTGCTGGCGCGCCGGGGGCTGGACCTGCAAGGGCTGGCCGCGCAGGTGCAGGCCGCACTGCACGAGGACTGGCCCACGGCCCGGCTGGCCGCCCTGTGCCACATGAGCGCCCAGCGCTTTCACGCGCGCTTTGTGGAGCTGGCGGGCCAGCCGCCCCAGGCCTGGCTGCGTGGCCTGCGCCTGGATGCGGCCGAGCGCGGGCTGGCGCGGGGCCTGCCCCTGGAGGCCACGGCGCTGCGCTGCGGCTATGCCTCGGCCAGCGCCCTGGCCTATGCGCTGCGGCGCGACCGGGGCGTGACGGCGCGGCAACTGCGCGGCTAGCCCGTTCACAGTCCTCCGGACTACGAGCGTTTCTCGACAAATGCCCTGCCGCGCCAAGCGCAACATGGCGCCATGGTTCGCAACTCTTCCGCTTCTTCCTCCGCCGTCGGCATCGCCTTCGTTTCGGTGGCCGCCGTGCTCTGGGGCACGACGGGCACGGCGCAAAGCCTGGGCGCAGGCGGGCTGTCGCCGTTCTGGGTGGGCGCCGCGCAGCTGGCGGTTTCCAGCCTGTTTCTGGGCGTGCTGCTGGCGGTCTCCCATTGGAGGCTGCGCGGGCGGGCCGGGCAGGGCGTGGCGCCCGTCCAGCCGCTGCTGCCCAACCCGGTGCACCTGGGACTGCGTCCGGCCTGGTTCGTGCTGGCATCCATGGGAATCGGCGGCTACAGCATCTTTTTCTACGAGGGCGTGACGCTCACGGGCGTGGCCGTGGGCACGGCCGTGGCCATTGGCAGCGGCCCCATCTGGGCCGGGCTGATGCAGGCGCTGGTGCTGCGCGCGCCCCTGTCTGTCCTGTGGTGGGCCGGCACGCTGGTGAGCGTGGCGGGAGGTGCGGCCATGGTGATGGCCCGGGGCGGTGCCACGCTGTCCTGGAGCGGCCTGGCCCTGTGCCTGCTGGCGGGGCTGTCGTACGCGGGCTATGCGCTGATCAACAAGCGCCTGGTCACCCACATGTCGCCGCGCGTGGTGAATTTCTATGTCTTCACCGGGGCGGCCTGCATGGCGGTGCCGATTGCGCTGGTGCAAAGCGGCCTGCCGCAGTGGAGCCTGGCGGCCGTGCTGGTGGTGGTCTACCTGGGCGTGGTGGTGTCGGGCCTGGCGCACATGCTGTTTTCCATCGGGCTGCGCAGCATCTCGGGCCCCACGGGCGTGACGCTGAGCCTGATCGAGCCCGTGGCGGCCTTCGTGCTGGCGGTGTGGGTCGTGGGCGAGCGGCAGCCGCTGCAATCGTGGCTGGGGCTGCTGGCCGTGCTGGCGGGGCTGATGCTGGTGATTGGCGCCGAGATGCGGGCGCAGCGGGCCGTGATGGCCGCGCAGATGGCGTAACTCTTTGTAGGCCGGCGCCGCTCTTCACGATGCGCTGTTCTCCGCATGTTTCAGGCATGCATGGCCGCTAGACTTGGCGGCATGCAGCAGCCATCCCATCTCTCCTCCGAACCCTGTGCCCCGTCCGCCTGGGGCTGTGCCTGCGCGCCCTGGCGCGCGCGTCGCGGTTTTCTGCTGGCCGGCAGCGCGGCGGCCATGGGCCTGGCCACGGCGCCGGTGGCGGCACAGGTGCAGGTGGGCGGTGCCTCGGGCCTGCGCAAGCTGGTGCCGGCCGAGACGCTGGAAGGCGCCGCCACCGACCAGTACCAGCAACTGCTGGCCAAGGCCCGCGCCCAGGGCGCGCTGGCCGGCGACAGCAACCCGCAGCTTCAGCGGCTGCGCGCCATTGCCCGGCGGCTCATCCCGTACACCGCCCAATGGAATCCGCGCGCCAATGCCTGGCGCTGGGAGGTGAACCTGATCGGCAGCAAGGAGATCAATGCCTTTTGCATGCCGGGCGGCAAGATCGCCTTCTACACCGGCATCATCGAGCAACTGCAGCTCACCGACGACGAGATCGCCATGATCATGGGCCACGAAATGGCCCATGCGCTGCGCGAGCACTCGCGCGAGCAGTTGGCCAAGAACCAGGCCACCAGCATCGGCATCTCGCTGGGCGCCCAATTGCTGGGCCTGGGCGACCTGGGCAATGCGGCGGCCCGCCTGGGCGGCCAGCTGCTGTCGCTGAAATTCAGCCGTGGCGACGAGAGCGAGGCCGACCTCGTGGGCCTGGAACTGGCTGCGCGCGCCGGCTACAACCCCCAGGCCTCGGTCTCGCTGTGGCGCAAGATGGGCCAGGCCACGGGTGACCGTGGTGGCCTGGAATTCCTGTCCACCCACCCCGCAGGTCCCGAGCGCATCCGCGAGCTGGAGCGCAACATCCCGCGCGTGGAAGGCCTCTACGAGGCCGCACGGCGCGGGTAGGCAGCCGTCTTCAGGCGGCGACTTTTTGCTTGGGTTGGTAGCCCATCACGGCTTTCACTTCAAGGTACTCCTTGAAGCCGTGCTCGCCCCATTCCCGGCCCGTGCCCGACTGCTTGTAGCCACCGAACGGCGCGCCGAAGTCCGGCCCTGCGCCGTTGAGGTGGACCATGCCGGTGCGCAGGCGCGAGGCCACACGGCGTGCGCGCTCCAGGCTGCCGGACTGCACATAGCCCGACAGGCCGTAGGGCGTGTCGTTGGCCTGGGCGATGGCCTCCTCCTCCGTGTCGTAGGGCAGGATCACCAGCACGGGGCCGAAGATTTCCTCGCGCGCAATGGTCATGTCGTTGCGCACGTCGGCAAACACCGTGGGCCGCACGAAGTAGCCGCGCGCAAGGCCCTCGGGGCGGCCCGTGCCGCCGGCCACCAGGGTGGCGCCTTCGGCGATGCCGGCCTCGATCAGGCCCTGGATCTTGCGGAACTGCGCCTCGCTGACCACGGGGCCCATGTGCATGGCGCCGGTGTCGGCCAGTGCATCGCCCACCTTCATGCCTTCGGCAGCGGCCTTGGCCGCGGCCACGGCGCGCGCATGCAGGGCGCGCGGCACGAACATGCGCGTGGGTGCGTTGCAGCTCTGGCCCGAATTGGTGAAGCAGGCGTTCACGCCCTGGGCCACGGCTTTTTCGATGTCGGCGTCGTCCAGCACGATGTTGGCCGACTTGCCGCCCAGCTCCTGCGTCACGCGCTTGACGGTATCGGCCGAGGCCTTGGCCACGGCAATGCCCGCGCGGGTGGAGCCGGTGAAGGTCATCATGTCGATGCCGGGGTGCACGGACATGGCCTCGCCCACCGAGGGGCCGTCGCCGTTGACCAGGTTGAACACGCCGGCCGGCACGCCCGCTTCGTGCAGGATCTCGGCCACCAGGATGGCGTTCAGCGGCGCGATCTCCGAGGGCTTGAGCACCATGGTGCAGCCCGCCGCCAGGGCCGGTGCCACCTTGCACATGATCTGGTTGATGGGCCAGTTCCAGGGCGTGATCATGCCCACCACGCCCACGGGCTCATGCACGATGCCGGTGGTGCCGCGCACGCTCTCGAACTCGAATTCCTTGAGCACCTGCAGGGTCTGCTTCAGGTGCCCTGCGCCCACGGTGGCCTGGGCCGCGCGCGACAGCCACAGCGGCGCGCCCATCTCCAGCGAGATGGTCTGCGCCACCTCGTCGATGCGGCGCATGTAGACCGCCAGCACCTTGTCCAGCAGGGCCAGCCGCTCGTCGCGCGTGGTCTGCGAGAAGCCGTCGAACGCGCGGCGTGCGGCGGCCACGGCTGCATCGACATCGGCGGCCGAGCCCATGCTGATGCGGGCCGCCACCTCCTCGGTGGACGGATTGATCACATCCAGCGTGCGCGGCACGGCCGGGGGAACCCATTGGCCGTCGATATAGAACTGCAGGTGCTCTTGCGTGCTCATGAAGCTGTCTCCGTGTCTCGTTGTCATTGGGTGGAAGGGGTGTCGAAGGTGACGCGCTGGTTCACGCGGTAGTGGGGCCAGTAGTCGGCCACAGCATAGTGCTGCGTGCTGCGGTTGTCCCAGATGGCGATGCCGCCCGCGTCCCATTGATGATGCACCATGAACTCCGGCTTCTTCAGCCAGTCCAGCAGGAAGGTGAGCACGCCGCGCGCCTCGTGCCGGTCCACGCCCGTGATGTGGCGCGTGAAATCGGCATTGACGAAGATGCACTTGCGGCCTGAATCGGGGTTGGTGCGCACCACGGGATGCGTCACGGGCTTGAACTGGCGCAGCGCCTCGAACAGCGCCTCCTCGCCCTTGCGGCCCAGGTATTCCCGGAAGCCCGATTCCTCCCAGGTATGGACCGCCTGCAGGCCTTCCAGGTACTGCTGCATGCCGGGCGAGAGCCAGTCATAGGCCTTGCTGGTGCTGGTCCAGCAGGTGTTGCCGCCGGCCGGCGGCGTGGTCACGATCTGGATCACGGTGCCCAGCGGCGGCTGCTGCTTCCAGCTGATGTCGGTGTGCCAGTTGTCTATGGCGGGCGGGCGGTCCTTGTCGGAGATGATCATCTCCACGTCGGGCATGCCGCTCTTGCGCTCGAAGTACGAGCCCTTGGACAGCGGGCCGAACACCTGCGCCAGCGCCACATGCTGCTCGGCCGTGATGGTCTGGGGCCGGAAGAAGATGACCTCGAAGTCGTACAGGGCCTGTCGCAGTTCCGCCTGCACCTCGGGGGACAGGGGCCGGGTCAGGTCCACGCCCTCGATCCAGGCCGCGAAGTTGGGCATGCGCGGCACGGGGCGGATGTGGTGGTAGCGGGCGTCGATGTCGATCAGCTGCATGGGGGCGGCATTGGCCATGGGGTACTCCTTGAAGGAACGGATGGGAGGGGAGGAAGGGGGAAGGTGGGGAGAGAGGGCTGGCGGGCTCACTGCCAGTGCAGCAGCCGCCTCTCGGCCCAGGACATGAAGCGCACCATGCCCACGCCCAGCAGGGCCAGCACCAGCAGCAGCGCCATGACGCCATTGATGTCGAAGGTGGAGCCCAGGTAGGCCAGGGTCTGGCCCAGGCCCTTTTCGCTGGCAATGATCTCGGTGCCCACCACGCCCAGCAGGGCATAGATCAATCCCAGGCGCAGGCCCGAGAAGATCACCGGGACGGCGCCGGGCAGCGTGACCTCGAAGAAGGTGGTGGCGGCGCTGGCGCCCAGCGTGCGGCACAGCGTCACATGGTCCTGGCTGACGCCCCGCATGCCTGCCACCGTGGCCGACAGCACGATGAAGAAGGTCAGCGAGCAGCCCACGGCGATCTTGCTGCCCAGCCCCAGCCCGAACCACAGGATGAACAGCGGCGCCAGCGCGATGCGCGGCATCACGTTCAGCGCGTTGAAGTAGGGCTCTGCAAAGCGTTCGATGGCCGGCCAGCGCACGAAGGCCAGCCCCGTGGCGAAGGCGGCCACGCTGCCCAGCACGAAGGAGCAGGCCACGGCCGCCAGCGTCCAGCCCAGGTCGGACCAGAACCGGGCCGTGCCCGCATGGTTCCAGAGATAGGCGGCCACGCCGCTGGGCTGGCCGAAGAAGGTGGGGTCCAGCCAGCGGCGCGCGGCGGCCCATTCGGCCAGTCCCAGCACGAGACAGATGAACAGCGCATGCAGCGCCAGCCATTGCAGACGGTCAGCCTTCATGGTGCACCCATCCCGATTCGAGCTGCGACCACAGGGCCGCATAGAGTTCATGGAAGCGCGGCGACTTCTGCAGGTCGCGGATGGAGCGCGGGCGCGGCAGGTCGATGGGCAGGTCGGCGATGATGCGGCCCGGGCGCGAGGACATCACCACCACGCGGTCGGAGACGGCCACGGCCTCGGCCAGGTCGTGGGTCACGAACAGCACGCTGTGGCGGTGCTGCTGGCACAGGCGCAGCAGCAGGTCCTGCAGCTGCAGCTTGGTCTGCGCGTCCAAGGCGCCGAAGGGCTCGTCCATCAGCAGCAGTTGCGCGTCCAGCGCAAAGGTGCGCGCCAGCGCCGTGCGCTGGCGCATGCCGTGGGACAAGGCCTTGGGCATGGCCTGCGCATGGTCGGCCAGGCCCACCTCCTGCAGCATGCGCAGTGCGCGCTCCGTGCTGTCGGCTGTGCCGACGCCGCGCACGCGCGCGCCGAAGGCGGCGTTCTCCAGCGCCGTGCACCAGGGCAGCAGGCTGTCGCGCGCCAGCATGTAGCCCACGCGGGAACTGCCCAGGCGCGGTGCTTCGCCCAGTACGCGCAGCGTGCCGGCGCCGGTGTGGGCCACCAGGCCTGCGCAGAGGTTGAGCAGACTGGTCTTGCCGCAGCCGCTGGGCCCGACCAGCGAAACGAATTCGCCCTCGGCCACCTGCAGCGCAATGTTGTCCAGCACCTGCGTGCGGCCGTCGAAGCTCAGATGCAGGCCGTCTGCGGCAATGGCCTGCGGCGGCGGAAGGCGTGATCCATTGGGAGTCATGGCGAGCGCCTCCTTCACTGCACCAGCAGGGGCGCGGTGTCGATCAGCTTGTCGATCTGTCCCGTGCGCTGCAGGTAGCGCGCGGCATGCTGCAGGGCCTTGGGGTCCACTGCGAACTGCATGGAAGGAATGGCGTTGCGCAGCGCCACCTCCAGGATCCGGTCGCCGCCGGTCGTGTTGATGCGGAAACTGTCCTGCGCGACTTTGAGCAATGCATCGAAATGGGCCGGTTCGCGGGCATAGTCGGCCGCCTCGTTCATGGCGCGGCGCAAGCCCTCCACGGCCGGGGCGTTCTTGCGCAGGAAGTCGGCGCGCACCACCTGCAGCACGCCGGCGCCGTTGGTGTCCACCACATCGGCGGGACCCTGGCCCCTGCGCGGATCAACGACGATGCGACAGGCCTGGCTGACCTCGCAAAAGCCGTCCATGGGCGAGAACAGCATCAGGCCATCGACCTGCTTTTGCGCAATCGCCGGAAAGGCGGTGTTGGGCGAGCCCACGGCGACGATGGTCACATCGTCCGCCTTCATGCCCGCACCCTGCAGCAGGCTCACGAGCTGGAACTCGGCCGCGCTGCCACGCGCCGTCACGCCGATGCGCCGGCCCTTGAAGTCCTGCATCACGGCGGGATAGCCCTGGGCGGCACGCGGGGTGGGCAGGGCCGACGAGGCCATGAGGAAGAACGTCGGCGCGCTGGCGCCGCTGCCGATCACCTTGAGGTCGGCGCCCTTGTTGACCGCCTGAAGCAGCACCTCGGGCGGCGTAAACGCCACTTCGAGGTCACCGGCCAGCAAGGTCTGCAGCGCCAGCGGCGCCTGCGGGATGGGACGCAGTTCGCAGCGTATGCCGTGCTTCTCGCACAGTCCCCGCGCGTTGGCCACGCGCACCAGGAAATTGCCGATGCCGGGGTAGTCCTGGATACGCAGCGTGGGCGTCTGTGCCAGGGCTGCCTGGGTCGAGAGCAGGGCGAACACGAAGGCGGATACCAGGGCGAGCGTGGTGCGGATCATGGGGCGGGCTCCATACGTGTGGGTATGGGGCCGATTACAAGGACGGTGCTATGCGCCAATTGCCGCGAAAGGGACAATGATCGGGTGAACACCAAGCTCGGTTCCCCCAACACCTCTTTGGCGCAGGCGCGCAGCGAGCGCTATCGCGTGGACCTGCTGGCCGAATTGCCGGCCGCATCGGCACGCGGGCTGCGGGCCATAGGCTCCAGGCGCCGCTACCGCGATGGACAGTTCGTGCAAAAGCGCGGCGATGCGGCCGACCATGCGCTGGTGCTGCTGTCAGGGCGCTTTCGTGTCGTGGCCTTCACCGTGGGCGGCACCGAGCGCATGACGCGCTGGCTGGAGGCCGGGGAGATCACCGGCATCAGCTCGGTGCTGGGCAATGCGCCCGTGCCCGTGGACCTGGTGGCCGATGGCGATGTCGAGGTGCTGGTCCTGCCGCGCCAGCCGCTGCTGGACTTCCTGGAGCGCGATGCGCCCGCATGCCTGGCTGTGGCGCGCCTGCTGAGCCTGCGCGTGAACGGGCTGCTGGACACCATCTTCATCAGTTCGGAGGACACGCTGCATGCCCGGGTCTGGGCCACCTTGCAGGTCCTGGCGGCAGAGAACGGCCAGCCCCTGCCCGGCGGCCGCACCCTGCTGCGCATTTCGCAGGGCGATCTGTCGCATGTGGTGGGCGCCTCGCGCCAGCGCGTGAACGAGGAGCTGCGCAAGCTGCAGGCGGGCGGCAGCGTGCGTCTGGGCTATCGGTGGATCGAGGTGCTGGGCTGAGACAGCTGCAGGCTCAGGTCCCGCCCACGTAGGGGTTGCTCTTGCGCTCGCGGCCGAAGCTGCTTTCGGGGCCGTGGCCCGGGATGAACACGGTCTGGTCGCCCATGGGCCACAGGCGCTGGACGATGCTGTCGATCAGCTGCTGGTGGTTGCCCTGGGGAAAGTCGGTGCGGCCGATGCTGCCCGCGAACAGCACGTCTCCCACGAAGGCGCGGTCGATCTGCGGCGCATGGAACACCACGTGGCCGGGCGTATGGCCGGGGCAGTGGCGCACCTGCAGCGTTTCCTGGCCGATGCTCACCGTGTCGCCATCGTGCAGCCAGCGCGTGGGCGTGAAGGGGTCCGAATGCGGGAAGCCGAACATGGCGCCCTGCTGGGGCAGCGCATCGATCCAGAACTGGTCGCCGGGATGGGGGCCGATGATGGGCAGCTGCTGTGCATCGGCCAGCTCGCGCGTGCCGCCTGCGTGGTCTATGTGGGCGTGCGTGAGCCAGATGGCCTTGAGCGCCAGGCCCAGGCGCTCTATCTCCCAGCCGATCTGCTCCAGGTCGCCGCCCGGGTCGATGACGGCGGCTTCCATGGTCTGGTCGCACCAGACCAGCGAGCAGTTCTGCTGGAAGGCGGTGACGGGGATGGTGTGGTACTGGAGCATGGGCGGCGTGGGTGCTTCTGGCGAAAGCGCCCATTATTCCCGCTCCTTTCCCTGATGGCAGCGCAGGGCCGCCCCGCTTGCGCCGTCAGGTGGTCGGCTGGCCGCATTGCCCGCAGAACCGCGCGCCGGCCGGATGGCTGGCGTTGCAGTTCCTGCAGGCCTGCGGCAGCACCGCGCCGCCACACTGCGGGCAAAAGCGCGAGCTGGCGGCAATGGATGCACGGCAGCCGGGGCAGACCGCCGCCACGGCTGCGGCACGGTATGCGCCGCCGCCGTGGTGGCCGCCGCGCGAATGATTTCCGAACAGTCTTTGCAAGAGTCCCATGGTGTATTCCTTCGCACTGCGCGGATGCGCCGCTGCAGTCGTTCAAAGGCGCATTGGGACACGGCAGCGGTCCGCCGGGCCGTGGATGGCGATCATTTAATGTGGCTGTCATCTCGTGGCAATCCAGGTCCTGTGACGGACAGGAGACAGCCTCGCGGGCAGACCCCGTGGCTGCGGCAACGCCGCCGTGTTACAAGCTAGCCGTGCCGCCAAGCCAGCCTGCCCCCGATGCAGGCACGCAAGGATTTTTTCGAGGATGGGCCGGGCCGCCACCTGCGCAATGCAGGGCGGGTACCGGCATCACGCGAGGGAGAACCGGTATGTTGATTGGCGTGCCTGCCGAGACCATGGCAGGAGAAACCCGGGTGGCTGCGACCCCCGAGACCGTCAAGAAGCTGCGTGCGCAAGGCCATGTGCTGCGCGTGCAGGCGGGGGCGGGAGTGGCGGCCAGCGTGCCCGATGCCTTGTACGAGGCAGCGGGCGCGGAGATCGTCGATGTGGCAGGCGCCCTGGGCGCCGACCTGGTGCTCAAGGTCCGTATCCCTTCGGAGGACGAGTTGCCCGGCATCCGCAAGGGCGCAACGCTGGTCGGCATGCTGGACCCGTTCCAGCCCGCAGGCCTGCAGCGCCTGGCCGATGCGGGAGTGACGGCCTATGCGCTGGAGGCGGCTCCGCGCACCACGCGTGCGCAGAGCATGGACGTGCTGTCCAGCCAGGCCAATATCGCCGGCTACAAGGCCGTGATGATTGCGGCCAACCAGTACCAGCGCTTCTTTCCCATGCTGATGACGGCGGCGGGCACGGTGAAGGCCGCGCGCGTCGTGGTGCTGGGCGTGGGCGTGGCGGGCCTGCAGGCCATTGCCACGGCCAAGCGCCTGGGCGCCGTGATCGAGGCCAGCGATGTGCGGCCCAGCGTGCGTGAGCAGGTCGAATCCCTGGGTGGCAAGTTCATCGATGTGCCCTACGAGACCGCCGAGGAGAAGGAGGCTGCCGAAGGCGTGGGCGGCTACGCGCGCCCCATGCCGCAAAGCTGGCTGGACCGCCAGAAGGCCGAGGTGGCCAAGCGCGTGGCCCAGGCCGACGTGGTCATCACCACGGCGCTGATCCCGGGCCGGCCCGCTCCCGTGCTGGTCACGGCCGAGATGGTGCAGGCCATGAAGCCCGGCGCCGTCATCGTGGACCTGGCGGCAGAGCGCGGCGGCAACTGCCCGCTGACCCAGGCCGGCATGACCGTGGTCACGCATGGCGTGACCATCGTGGGACTGACCAACCTGCCCGCCATGGTGGCGGCCGATGCCTCGGCCCTGTATGCACGCAATGTGCTCGATTTTCTCAAGCTCATCATCAACAAGGATGGCGCCCTGCATGTGGACATGGAGGACGACATCGTGGCCGCGTGCCTGATGGCCCATGAAGGCCAGCTGCGGAGGAAATGACATGGAAGCCGTATCCCCCACCATCATCCATCTCATCATCTTCGTGCTGGCCATCTACGTGGGCTACCACGTGGTGTGGACCGTCACGCCCGCGCTGCACACGCCGCTGATGGCGGTGACCAATGCCATCTCGGCCATCGTCATCGTCGGCGCCATGCTGGCGGCGGCGCTCACGGAAACGGGCCTGGGCAAGACCATGGGCGTGCTGGCCGTGGCGCTGGCCGCGGTCAACGTGTTCGGCGGCTTCCTGGTCACGCGGCGCATGCTGGAGATGTTCCGCAAGAAAGAGCGCAAGAGCGCTCCGGCCAAGGACGGCAAGGACGCCAAGGCGGAGGGCCAGTCATGAGCATGAACCTCGTCACGTTGCTCTACCTGGTGGCCAGCGTCTGCTTCATCCAGGCGCTCAAGGGGCTGTCGCATCCCACCACCTCCATACGCGGCAACCTGTTCGGCATGGCCGGCATGGTGATCGCCGTGCTGACCACGGCGGCGCTCATCGTGCAGCTGGCGGGCGGCAACGCCCTGGGCCTGGGCTGGGTGCTGCTGGGCCTGCTGGTCGGCGGCACGGCCGGTGCCGTCATGGCCCAGCGCGTGGAGATGACCAAGATGCCCGAGCTGGTGGCCTTCATGCACAGCATGATCGGCCTGGCGGCGGTGTTCATCGCCGTGGCCGCCGTGGCCGAGCCCTGGGCCTTTGCCATCACGGCCAAGGGCGGCGCCATTCCGGGCGGCAACCGCGTGGAGCTGGCGCTGGGCGCCTTCATCGGCGCCGTGACCTTCACGGGCTCGGTGATCGCCTTCGGCAAGCTCAGCGGCAAGTACAAGTTCCGCCTGTTCCAGGGCGCGCCCGTGCAGTTCAAGGGCCAGCATGCGCTCAACGCCGTGCTGGGGCTGGCAGCAGCCTTCTTCGTCTTCGGCTTCTGGCACAGCCAAAGCTGGATGGACATCGTGCTGGTCATCGCCCTGGGCCTGCTGCTGGGCGTGCTGCTGATCATTCCGATCGGCGGCGCGGACATGCCGGTGGTCGTGTCCATGCTCAACAGCTACTCGGGCTGGGCGGCGGCGGGCATCGGCTTCTCGCTGAACAACAGCATGCTGATCATTGCGGGTTCGCTGGTGGGCAGCTCGGGCGCCATCCTGAGCTACATCATGTGCAAGGCCATGAACCGCTCGTTCTTCAGCGTGATCCTGGGCGGCTTCGGCGGCGAGGCCACCAGCGCGGCGGCAGGCTCCCAGCAGCAGCGCAACGTGAAAAGCGGCAGCGCCGACGATGCGGCCTTCGTCCTGGGCAATGCCGAGACCGTGGTCATCGTGCCCGGCTACGGCCTGGCCGTGGCGCGTGCCCAGCACGCGGTCAAGGAGCTGGCCGACAAGCTCACCGAGCGCGGCGTGACGGTGAAGTACGCCATCCACCCGGTGGCCGGCCGCATGCCGGGCCACATGAACGTGCTGCTGGCCGAGGCCGAGGTGCCCTACGACCAGGTCTTCGAGATGGAGGACATCAACAGCGAGTTCGGCCAGGCCGACGTGGCCATCATCCTGGGCGCCAATGACGTGGTGAACCCCGCCGCACACGTCAAGGGCAGCCCCATCTACGGCATGCCCATCCTGGAGGCCTACAAGGCCAAGACGGTGATCGTCAACAAGCGCTCCATGGCGGCCGGCTATGCGGGCCTGGACAACGAGCTGTTCTACATGGACAAGACCATGATGGTCTTCGGCGACGCCAAGAAGGTGGTGGAGGACATGGGCAAGGCGCTGGAGTGAGGCGTGCGCCCGGGCTGAAGTCCGAGGAGGGCAGGGCTTAAGCCCTGGCCTCCTTGAAAACGATCTTGGGTCAGCCCCCGGACCGGGTCAGCAATTCGTCCAGCGCATCGGCGATGGCTTGGCCTTCATGCTCCAGTGAGGCCACCACTTCACCCAATTGATCCAGGGCGACTGAAACCATGTCCAGGGCATGCAGGACGACCGGCACGCCTTCAATGACAAACACAGGATTCATCCTCGCACCCACGGTTGGAGTGCCGCGCGGCAGCAGAGCTCGTCTGCGAACGAACCCACCGCGATGTTGACCGCGTTCCAGTCGCTGGCGCAGGCGTCGGCAAGCCGTTTGCGCTCACGCTGTGCGCCCTCCTGCCTGGCAACGTATTCGGCCAGCAGGGATTCCATGGTGGCCGAGAGATTGTCGGTATAGGCCTTGGCCTGCGTCACCAGATCTGCATTGATCGTGAGATGGATTGGCCGCTTGGCGCTGGAGACAGCAATGGATTTCATCTCGGAACCCTCAGATAAAGATCATGCGCACAGTGTCTGTATGAGAGCGCGACGAGTCAAACCGCCGCGACCCAAGGCCCTGCTTGAACGTCTCACACCTTCATGTCATAGCCGATGGTGACCGGCGCATGGTCCGAGAACTTCACATCCTTGTAGATGTGCTCGGTGCGAGCCAGTGCGGCGGTGGCCGGGGTGGCCAGGTGGTAGTCCAGGCGCCATCCCACGTTGTTGGCATAGGCCTGGCCGCGGTTGCTCCACCATGTGTAGCAGGCGTCCGTGGTGTCCGGCTGGAGCAGGCGATAAACGTCCACAAGACCGCCCGTGGGATCAGTTTTGTGTAACAACTTTGTCATCCACTCGCGCTCTTCGGGCGTGAAACCGCTGTTTTTCTGGTTGCTGCGCCAGTTCTTGAGGTCGATCTGCTGGTGGGCGATGTTGATGTCGCCGCACAGGATGAACTCGCGCTCGCCCTTCATGCGCATCAGGTGATCGTGCATTTCGGCCAGGAAGCGGAACTTGGCCGTCTGGCGCAGTTCGCCCGAGCTGCCGCTGGGAAAGTAGGCGCTGATGATGGACAGCTTGCGCGCGGGCGTGTCGAAGCGCGCCTCCACATAGCGGCCCTCGGCGTCGAACTCGTGCGAGCCGAAGCCGACCACGACATCGCTGGGCTCGTGGCGGCTGTAGACGCCCACGCCCGAGTAGCCTTTCTTCTCGGCGTAGTGGAAGTGGCCGCGCAGGCCGGCCAGCAGCTCGAAGCGTCCGGTCATGTCGGCGGCCTGGGCCTTGATTTCCTGCACGCAAATACAATCCGGCGCAGTGGCCTCGATCCAGGCTTCGACGCCCTTGGTCGAGGCCGAGCGGATGCCGTTGAGGTTGAGGCTGGTCAATTTGAACAAGGATGAATCCATGGTGGTGAGTAATCTGCAGGCCGATGACACAGGCCGTCTGGCGCAGGAATTTGTGCAATTCGCCGTTGACGCAGGGGTGCTGCGTTTCGGCGAGTTCAAGACCAAGGCCGGGCGCATGAGCCCGTACTTCTTCAATGCCGGCCTGTTCGATGACGGCGGCAAGATGGGCCGTCTCGCCGAATTCTATGCAAAAGCCATCGCAGCCAGCGGCATCGAGTTCGACATGATCTTCGGTCCCGCCTACAAGGGCATCCCGCTGGCCGCCACCGTGGCCGTGGAGCTGGCCCGCATGGGCCTGAACAAGCCCTTTGCTTACAACCGCAAGGAAGCCAAGGACCACGGCGAGGGCGGCACCCTGGTGGGCGCGCCCCTCAAGGGCCGCGTGCTGATCGTGGACGACGTGATGAGCGCCGGCACGGCAGCGCGCGAGTCCATCGCCATCATCCGCGCCGCAGGCGCCACGCCGCATGCCGTGGCGATCGCGCTGGACCGCCAGGAAATGGCCACCGAGAATGGCCAGGACGTGCCCCACAGCGCCGTGCAGTACGTGCGCAACCAGCTGGGCATGCAGGTCTGCACTATTGCAAAACTGGCAGACTTATTGCTTTATCTTGAGATTCAAGGTGGCAGCGAAGGCAGCGGCCACCATGAGCGCGTGCTGGCCTACCGCCAGCGTTACGGAGTCAACGACAAGGAATAAGGGTTTGATGAACAAGGCGTTGCATGCACGGTTCCTGTGGTGCGCCCTGGCTGGTGCCGCGGCTGGCCCTGCCTGCGCCCTGGATGCCGGCGTGCCGGCCGGCATCTATGCATGCACCGACGCCAAGGGCCGGCGCCTGACGGCAGACCGCCCGATTGCCGAATGCGTGGACCGCGACCAGCGTGTGCTGGGCAGCTCCGGTGTGGAGCTGCGCCGCGTCGGCCCCACGCTGACCGACAACGAGCGCGCCGAGCTCGATGCCCAGCGCCGCCGCGAGCAGGCCGAACAGCGCCGTGTGCGCGAGGAGCGCTCGCGCGAGCGCGCGCTGATTGCGCGCTATCCCAACCAGGCCGCGCACGACGCCGAACGCGCCGAGGCCCTGTCGCAGACCGACCAGGTCGCCAACCTGGCGCGCCAGCGCATACAGGAGCTGCAGGCCCAGCGCGTCAAGATCGATGGCGAGATGGAGTTCTACCGCAAGGACCCGTCCAAGGCCCCCGCCTCCCTGCGCCGCCAGCTCGATGAAAACCGCAGCAGCCAGGAAGAGCAGCAGCGCTTCATCCAGCAGCAGGAGCAGGAAAAAAGCCGCATCAACCAGCGCTTCGATGCCGAGCTCGTGCCCCTGCGTGCGCTGTGGAGCGCGGCCGCCGCCGCTGCGGCTCCCACGGGCCGCTGAACGGCCCTTGCCCCCTGTCTTTCCCGTCTGGCGCGAACGGCCTGCCGCACGCCCGGTGCGCGTGAATCGGATTCGTCCTGCAAGCGCTGCCATTGCGGCGGTCTAGGCTGTCACTACATTCCCGGCCACGGATTTTCCCGGGCCCTCAGGGCCTGGCTGCTGGTGTGCGCTGCAGCCACAGGTGCCGGGCCGCCGCGAGAAGGGAGCATGCATGACGGCATGGCGATGGTTGACGGTGCTGTGGCTGTGGGCCGCCGGTGCCTGGCTGGCCTGGGGAGGCGCGCAGCTGCTGTGGACGGGGGGCAGCGGCTACTACGTGGTGGCAGGTGTGCTGCTGTTGGCCGTGGGCCTGGGCGTGGCGCGCCGGTCGGCCATGGCGCTGTGGCTGTTTGCGCTGTGGCTGCTGGGCACCGCGCTGTGGGCGGTGTGGGAGATAGGGCTGGACTGGTGGCCGCTGGCGGGGCGCCTGGGGGTGCCCTGGTTGATGGGCCTGCTGCTGGTGCTGCCCTGGTCGGTGCGTGCGCTGCGCCATGAGCCCGACATGGGCCAGAACCGGGGCCTGGCACCAGCCCATGCGGCGCTGGCGCTGGTGGTGCTGGGCACGGCCATTCTTGCGGGCCTGTCATTCGGGCGCCAGCGCGATGCCCATGAAACCCAGGGCCAGTTTGCGGGCGCGGCCGCCGCCGCGTCGGACCTGCCGGCCGACGGCCAGGTCACGGCCGTGCAGAACATGTCCATGGTGGCCTCCGATGCCGGTGGCCTGCGCAGCCCGCCGGTGTTGCAGGGCGATGCCACCGATGCCGTGCCCGATGGCGAGTGGCACGCCTATGGCCGCACCGGAGCGGGCCAGCGCTATTCGCCGCTGCGCCAGATCGGCCCGCACAACGTGCGGCTGCTGCAATTGGCCTGGGAGTTCCGCACGGGCGATGTGCGCGGCAAACCCGGCGATCCCGAAGAAACCACGTTCGAGGTCACGCCGCTGAAGATCGGCGAGCGCCTGTTCCTGTGCACGCCCCACCAGTCGGTGATTGCGCTCGATGCCACCACGGGCAAGCAGCTGTGGCGGCGCGACCTGCCCATGCCCAAGGGGCTGGCGCTGCAGCATCTGACCTGCCGGGGCCTGTCCTACCAGTCGGCGCAGGCGGCCGCGCAGTTCGACGCGGCGGCAGGGCAGACGCATTCGGCGGTGGCGCCGGCTGCAAGGAAGCCCGGCGCGCAGGCCATGCCTGCACCCACCGCCGCATCCACGGCTTCGGCTTCTGCAGCCCCTGGCGATGACGGCCGCTGCACCGCCAAGCTGTTCATGGCCACGGCCGACGGCAAGGTGGTCGCACTCAATCCCGCAGATGGCCAGACCTGCAGCAATGTGGCGGGCGGCCAGGGCCAGATCGACCTCTGGCAGGGCATGCCCGAGCGCAAGCCGGGCTCGTACTACTCGACCTCGCCGGTGGTGGTGGCGCGCGACCGCATCATCGTGGGCGGCACGGTGCTGGACAACCATTCCACGCGCGAGCCTTCGGGCGTGATCCGTGCGTTCGACATCCGCTCGGGCGCGCTGCTGTGGGCCTGGGACCCGGGGCGGCCAGGCAACAGCACGCCGTTGCCCCCCGGGCAGACCTATGTGCCCAGCTCGCCCAACAGCTGGTCCATCTCCAGCGTGGACGAGACGCTGGGCCTCGTCTTCGTGCCCATGGGCAATGCGCCGCCCGACCAATGGGGCGGACGGCGCAGCGCCGAGGCCGAGCAGTATTCGTCCTCGGTGGTGGCGCTGGACATTGCCACGGGCGCCGTGCGCTGGGTGTTCCAGACCGTGCACCACGATCTCTGGGACTACGACGTGCCCTCGCAACCCAGCCTGATCGACCTGGAGATCGGCGGCCACAGCGTGCCCGCCCTGGTGCAGCCCACCAAGCAGGGCGAGCTGTTCGTGCTGGACCGGCGCACTGGCCAACCGCTGCTGCCCGTCACCGAGGTGGCTGCGCCGCAGGGCGCGGCACGCGGCGACCGCACGGCGCCCACGCAGCCGCATTCGCAACTGAGCTTCAACCCCCCGGCCCTGACCGAGCGCGACATGTGGGGCGCCAGCCCCTTCGAGCAACTGTGGTGCCGGCTGGCCTTTCGCCGCCTGCGCTACGAGGGACGCTTCACGCCGCCCTCGGAGCAGGGCTCGCTGATCTATCCGGGCAACTTCGGCGTTTTCAACTGGGGCGGCGTGGCCGTGGACCCGCGCCGGCAGGTGGTGTTTGCCACGCCCACGCGGCTGGCCTTCGTCTCCACCCTGGTGCCGCGCGCGGACGATACCTCGCTGCTGGTGCAGGACGGCGGCCCGCCCAAGGACGGCCTGCCCGCGCTCAACGAAAACTTCGGCGCACCGTTTGCGGTGCGGCTCAAGCCCTTTGTCTCGACGCTGGGTATTCCCTGCCAGGCGCCGCCCTGGGGCTTTGTGGCGGGTGCCGACCTGCGCACGGGCCAGATCGTCTGGCAGCGCCGCAACGGCACGCCGCGTGACCTGAGCCCGCTGCCGCTGGGCTTTCGCATGGGCGTGCCCGGCATTGGCGGCCCGGTGATGACCGCTGGCGGCGTGGCCTTCTACTCGGGGGCATTGGACAACTATGTGCGCGCCTACGACGTGGACAGCGGCCGCCAGCTCTGGCAGGACCGCCTGCCTGCTGGCGGCCAGGCCACGCCCATGACCTACCTGGGCACGGACCAGCGCCAGTACCTGGTGGTGGTGGCGGGTGGACATGGTTCGACGGGAACCAAGGCCGGGGACAGCGTGCGCGCCTATGTGCTGCCCAAGGAGGTGGCGGCGCCCTGAGCGCTCGCACCGTGGGGTCAGCGCCGGCTCATGCCGATCCGGCCCGGCCCAGCATGCGCAGCACGCGCGTGACCAGCAGCGCGGCCACCCAGGCCAGTCCGCCGATCAGCAGCGGCAGGCGCAGCAGCGCGCCTTGCTGGGCGAACAGCATCAGCGCGTCTGCCTTCCACAGCGCGGCATAGCCCGTGTACAGGCCGTAGGCCAGCCAGGCCAGGGCGCCCAGGGCGAACAGGGCCGCCATGCGCCGGGCGCTGCGGCCATCGCGCGAATCTGCGGGCAGGGCGCGCGTGCCGTGCCAGACCCAGCCGATGGAGGCGAGCACCAGCAAGGCACTGGCTGCCACGGACAGCTGCAGCCAGGTATGGGGAGAGAGTGAGGGCATCAAAAGGAAACTGCGCGCCGGCACCGTGCCGGCCGCAGCGAGTGTAGCGGCGCCGTGCTTTGCGCCGCCTGCGCGCTCAGGCCGGCTGCCAGACGGTGGCGCCGTGGCCCTGGCCGCCGCTTCCGGGCACGGCATGGATGCCCAGCACGGCTGCGTGGCGCTGCAGCAGGGCGTCGAATTGCTCGGTGCTTTCCGCCGTGGCCGGGGCGTCGTCGTATTCGCTGGCCACCTGGTCCGTGGTGAAGGAGCTTGCGCCGAACTTCTGGACGATGTTGCGCAGCTTGTCGAGATTGGGGCTGGTGGATGGGGTCATGGCAACTCCTTGGGGTCATGGACGCCTGCTGCGCCGCAGGCCTGTGGGCCAGTGTAGCCCCGGGGCCTGGGCAGGCCATCCGGGGCATCCCCGCAAAGCGGCGTAGGACTTGGAACCCGCCGTCAGCCGCCCGTGGCCACGGGGCCGGCGCTCAGCACTTCGGCCAGCGGCTTGCGGGGCGAGGGCACCTCGCGCTCGCGCAGATCGTCGGGCAGGGTGGCCGCATCGCCACGCCAGCCCACGGCGATCACCACCTCGGGCTCCAGGTGCTCGGGCAGGCGCAGCACCTCGCGTGCGGCGTCGGCAGAGAAGCCGCCCATGGCGTGCGTGGCCAGGCCCATGGCATGGGCTTCCAGCGCCAGGTAGCCCCAGGCGCAGCCCGCGTCGAAGCTGTGCTTGCCGGGCGAGGCCTGGCGGTCGGACATCAGCACGATCAGCGCGCCCGCCTCCAGGCACCAGCGGCGGTTGAACTCGTTGGGAATGGTGCTGAAGGCCTGCCAGTTCGCATCGCCGCGCAGCGCATAGGCAAAGTGCCAGGGCTGCTTGTTGCTGGCCGAAGGCGCCCAGCGCGCGGCGTCGGCCAGTTGCTCGATCTGGGCCTGGCTCAGTGCCTCGGGCCTGAAGGCGCGCGGCGACATGCGGCCCAGGAATTGCGGATGGATGGGGGTGGTGGTGTTGCGTGTCATGCGGATGGGCGGCAAGCAGAAAGGAAAGCGGCAACGATAGCGCAAGGCCTCAGGGCTGGCGCGGTGCCTGGCCATGCTGCTGGCTGATCACGCGCAGGTGGCGCTCCATGCGGATGAAGACCAGCACCATCACCACCAGCACGAGGAATGACATCAGCATGCTCCAGAAGGCCGTCTCCACGGCGCCGAAGCGCTCCTTCCAGGAGCTGCTGCCGTGGCTGTCCTCGCCGCGCAGCGCGCGCGCCGCATTGTCCAGGGACAGCGTGTAGTTCAGCAGCACCGTGGACAGGATCTGCTGGGCCGTCTGCGCCTGCAGCCGCGGCTCCAGGGCGGCATTGCCGAAGACCTGCTCCAGCGCGGCGGGCAGGCCCTGCACATAGGCCGCATAGGCGCCCTTGCCGTGTTCCAGCTCGGCGGCCTGGGCGCGCTCGTGGATGGCGGCGGCGGTATCCACGGGCTCGACCATCCAGCCGTCTTCCTCGTCGGTGGAGGCTGCTGCGGCAGCCGCTGCGTCGGCAGCCGCATCCACGGCCCCGGCATCGCCTTCGCGCTGCCCGCGCTCCTGGATGCGGCGCTGCACATCGGCCTCGGACGGCAGGGCGTCGCCTTGCAGCAGCGGGTGCAGCGTTGCCAGGCCCCGGGCCTGGTGGTCCCGCTCGGTGCGCTCGCGCCGCGCGGGATCCTTGTTCACGAAGGCGCGCACCAGGGCGTCGGCCTTCTGGAAGGCGGGGCGCAGCGCCGGATCGGCCAGGCGCTTTTCCATGGCGGGTTCGCCGCCGCCCGCGCCCAGGTCGCGGCTGGTTTCGTCCACGACGAACTGCAGGTCGGGCCTGGCGTCCTTCCAGTTCAATTCCTGGGCCACGGCCTGGGGCGCCTCGGCCTTGCCGGGCCTGAAGCTCTCCCAGGTCCACAGTGCCATGCCCACCAGCACGAGCAGGGAGAACACCAGCAGCACCACGCGCACCACCTGCACCAGCAGGTCCTCGATCCTGCGCAGCATGTTTGTAATCATCGGAATCCTCGGTTGGTTCGTAAAACAAGGGCGTGTCCGGCCCGCCTGCAGGCCTGTTCTGTTGCTATTGATTTGAAAGCGCCGGACACAGACGCGCGAATTCTAGGAAGGCTGCCGCGCACGGGCGCACCGGTTCTCAATGTTTTACATTTCGCGCCAATCTCGAAGTGTGCATGTGCTCCCGTGGCATGCGCCGTCCTGCAATGAGCGCCTGCCGAATGGCGGGGCGTTCATGGCCGCAAGGCGCATGGTTCTCCCGCTTGCGGGCGCGCGGGCTTTGGGCCTACCGGCTGTAGCGGCTTCCCGAATCCGCTGTAATGCTCGCTCTGATTTCTGACTGACTAGAGAGGGCTCGCCCATGACCAAAACGTCGCTGGATAAATCGAAGATCAAGTTCCTGCTGCTCGAAGGCATCCATCCTTCCGCACTCGAAGTGCTGCGCAATGCGGGCTACACCAATGTGGAGACCGTGACGGGCGCGCTGGAAGGCGAGGAGCTCAAGCGCAAGATCGCCGACGTGCACTTCGTCGGCATCCGTTCGCGCACGCAGCTGACGGCCGACGTGTTCGCTGCCGCGCAAAAGCTCGTGGCCGTGGGCTGCTTTTGCATCGGCACCAATCAGGTGGACCTGGACGCGGCGCGCGAGCGTGGCGTGGTGGTCTTCAACGCGCCTTACTCCAACACGCGCTCGGTGGCCGAGCTGGTGCTGGCCGAAGCCATCCTGCTGCTGCGCGGCGTGCCCGCCAAGAACGCCTCCGCCCACCGCGGCGGCTGGCTCAAGAGCGCCGAGAATTCCTACGAAATCCGCGGCAAGACGCTGGGCATCGTGGGCTACGGCTCCATCGGCACCCAGCTGTCGGTGATGGCCGAGTCGGTGGGCATGCAGGTGCTCTTCCATGACGTGTCCACCAAGCTGCCGCTGGGCAATGCGCGCCAGGCCGCATCGCTGGCCGATCTGCTGGCCGGCAGCGACATCGTCACCCTGCACGTGCCCGAGCTGCCTTCCACCCAGTGGATGATCGGCGCCAAGGAAATCGCGGCCATGAAGCCCGGCGCCATCCTGATCAATGCCTCGCGCGGCACCGTGGTGGAAATCGAGCCGCTGGCCGAGGCCCTGAAGGCCGGCAAGCTGCTGGGCGCCGCCATCGACGTGTTCCCCACCGAGCCGCGCAGCAACAAGGATGAATTCGTCTCGCCCCTGCGCGGCCTGGACAACGTCATCCTGACCCCGCACGTGGGCGGCTCCACCATGGAAGCCCAGGCCAACATCGGCCTGGAAGTGGCCGAGAAGCTGGTCAAGTACAGCGACAACGGCACCACCACCTCGGCCGTGAACTTCCCCGAAGTGGCCCTGCCCGCCCACCCCGGCCAGAACCGCATCCTGCACGTGCACCACAACCAGCCTGGCGTGCTGTCGGCCATCAACCAGGTGTTTGCCGAGAACGGCATCAACATCGCCGGCCAGTACCTGCGCACCGACGAGAAGGTGGGCTATGTGGTGATCGACCTGGCGGCCCAGTCCTCGGGTCTGGCAGTGGAAAAGCTGACCCAGGTTCCGGGCACCATCCGCTGCCGCGTGCTGTTCTGATGGCCAAGTTTCAGGATGCTGCGCTTGGGCGCACTTCCTGAAACGGGCGAATTGCCGGGTCGCCCTATCTGCCCGGCTGCAGCAGCAGCCGCATCAGATCCGTGCGCGTGATCAGGCCGGTCAGCCGGCCTTCGCGCATCACGGGAATGCAGGGCACGCTGTGCCGGGCCAGGGCGTCCAGCAACTGGCCCACGGGCGTGTCTTCGTCCACGCTGAGTTCAGGCGCATGAACCAGCTGGGGCAGCTCCGACAGGCGGGGCGCGGCCCGGGTCTTGCCGGGCAGGCGCTGGCCCAGCCAGTTCAACAAAGAAGGTTTTGCCGCAGATTCGGCCGGGCGCACGGGGCTCATCCACAGCCACTCGTACAGCTCGGCACGGGAGACCGTGCCGGCCAGGCCGCCATCGGCGTCCAGCACCGGCAGGCTCTTGGCCGGGTGCGCGCGAAAGCGTGCGGCCACGGCGTGCACGTCGTCGTCCAAGGAGCAGCTCACGGGATCGCGCGTCATCAGCTGGGCGCAGCGCACGCCGCCCAGGCGATGCTCGATGGCGGTTTCCTCGGCGGCGGCCAGCAGCTCGGCCAGGTCATCGGCTTCCAGGTTGTTTTCCTGGCCGAAGCGCAGCAGCAGCGCCTCCAGATCGGCATGGGACAGGCCCAGGCGCGAGGCATGGCGGTGGGCCGCATCGGCGGGCGCGGCCTTGGGCGCCGTGTCGGCATGGTGGGGGTAGCGCCGGCCCGTGGCGCGGTGGAGCGCCGTGGCCGCCAGGACCAGCCCCAGTGTCAGCGCGCCCACGGGCAGGAAGGGCAGCATCCAGCCGGCGGCCAGCGAGGCCTTGGCGTTGAGCACCGTCAGCAGAGCCATGGCGCCACCTGGCGGGTGCAGCGAGCGCGTCAGCAGCATGCAGCCTATGGCGCCACCCACGGCCAGCGCAGGGGCCAGCTGGGGCGGGCACCACTGCAGCACGAACAGGGCCCAGAGCGCCGACACCGTATTGCCGACCACGCAGGACCAGGGCTGGGCCAGCGGGCTGGTGGGCACGGCGAACAGCAGCACGGCCGTGGCACCCAGCGGCGCGAACAGGCGCAGGGGAAGATCCCAGGTGCCCGCATGCGCCAGCCAGACCAGGGCCGTGGCCAGCCCCATGCCCACGATGGAGCCCATGGCCACGCGCCACATGTCCGCAGGCGCGGGGCGTGGCACCACCGGCCCCCATGCTTTTCTGTTCCAGCCCATGGCCTTGTTGTCTTTTTGTCTTTGCCTGCGCGGCCCCGGGGCAGGGCTGCAAAAGCGCGTCATTTTAGGAAGGGGCGCCGCTCTTGCTGGCAGCATGGGCTTTGCACTGCCTTGGTGCAAACCTGGAAGATTCAGTCCACCACGGACTGGTACACGCCCTCGCGCATCACCCAGCGGTAGGGAATGCGCTGGGCCATGGACTGCATCATGAGGATGGCGAACAAATCCTCCTTCGGATCCACCCAGAAGAAGGTGCCGTAGATGCCGCTCCACGAAAAATCGCCCACGCTGCCCGGCAGCGGGTTGAGGCCGGGCGCCGTGCGCACCGCAAAGCCCAGGCCGAAGCCCTGGCCCACCTCGGGCGAGGGCAGCTGGGCGCCGAAATACGCCATGTCCGGCCCCATGCGCACGCTGGCGGGCAGGTGGTTGGTGGTCATCAGCTCCACGGTCTTGCGAGAGACCAGGCGCACGCCGTCCAGCGTGCCGCCGTTGCACCAGAACAGGCACAGCCGCGCATAGTCGGCCATGGTCGAGACCATGCCGCCGCCGCCCGACTCGAACATCATGGCGCGCGTGACCGGGGGGATGGGTGGCATCTGTTTCTGCGGCCCTTCGGGCTGGGGCCGGGCGGCCCGTGCGATCTCGCTGTCGGGCGCATGAAAGCCCGTGTCGGCCATGCCCAGCGGCCCGGTGATGTGCTCGCGCACGAAGGCGGCCAGCGTCTGGCCGCTGACCACCTCGACCACGCGGCCCAGCACGTCGGTGGACATGCCGTATTCCCAGGTCTCGCCGGGCTGGGCCACCAGCGGCAGCTGCGCTAGCTTGGTGATGAACTGCGCATTGGTGAACTTGCCGCTGAACAGGCCCGCATCCAGGTACATCTTCTTGACGGGGTGCTCGGTGCCGGCGAATCCGTAGGGAATGCCGGAGGTGTGGCGCAGCAGGTCCTGCAGCGTGATGGGCCGCGCCAGCGGCGCGCGCTCCAGGCCCACGCGCAGCGCGGCCAGCTCGGGCAGGTACTGCTCCACAGGCTCGATGATGGACAGCCGCCCCTGCTCGGCCAGCATCATGATGGCCAGCGAGGTGATGGGCTTGCTCATGGAGGCGATGCGGAAGATGGCATCGGGCCGCATGGCCGTGCCGGCCTCGGGGTCCAGCAGGCCGAAGCTCTCCAGGTAGGCCAGCTTGCCGCGCCGTGCCACCAGGGCCACGGCGCCCGGGATCTCGCCGGTGTCCACGCCGCGCTGCAGCCGGGCCGACAGGCGCGCCAGGCGTGCGCTGCCCAGGCCCACGGTTTCAGGGGAGTCGGCCCAGGGCAGGCCGGGGATGTGCAGGCGGTCGGTGCTGGCGGTCATGGAGTCTCCTGTGGTGTGCGCCGATTGTTCCGGCAGATGGCCTGGTGCGCTGTTGGCTGCGGGACAGCGGCGTGCGGGTGCAGCGGGCATGCCGCCGCTAAACTGGCCCGCAGGAGACAACGACACCATGAAGCAGATCATTCTGGCCGCCGCAGCCTGCGCGGCCGCCGCCTTGGCCATGCCGGCCAGCGCCGCCTATCCCGACAAGCCCATCCGCCTGGTCGTGCCCTTCCCGCCCGGGCAGGCCACGGACATCTTTGCGCGCGCGCTGGCCGAAAAGCTCGCCCAGAAGCTGGGCCAGCCGCTGGTGGTGGAGAACAAGGCCGGGGCCGGCAGCAACATCGGCAGCGAGCAGGTGGTGCGCAGCCCGGCCGACGGCTACACGCTGCTCGTGGCCGGCAGTGCCATGGCCGTGAACCAGACGCTGTACAAGAAGGTGAATTTCGACCCGCGCACCGACCTGGTGGGCATCACGCTGATCGCCAAGGTGCCGCTGGTGTTCCTGGCGCACCCGGGTGCTGGCATCCAATCCATGAAAGATTTGGTGGACAAGGCGCGTGCCGAGCCGGGTCGCTGGAACTACGCCAGCGCCGGCATCGGCGGCACCCAGCACCTGAGCGCCGAGATGGTCAAGGCGCGCGCCAAGATACAGATAGAGCACATCCCCTACAAGGGCAGCGGCCCCGCGCAGGCGGACTTCGTGGGCGGCCAGGTGCCGCTGATGGTGGATTCGGTGACGGCCGCCCTGCCCAATATCCAGGCGGGCAAAGCGGTGCCGCTGGGTGTGACCTCCAGCGCCCGCTCCAGCCAGCTGCCCGAGGTGCCGGCCATTGCCGAATCGGGCCTGCCCGAGTTCCGGGGCTTCGAGGCCGTGGGCTGGCTGGGCCTGATGGCGCCCAGGGGCACGCCGCAGGAAGTGATAGACCGGCTCAACCGCGAGGCCGTGGCCATCCTGCGCAGCCCCGAGATGCGCAAGTTCATCAGTGACCGTGGCTCGGAAGCCGCGCCCACCACGCCCCGCGAGATGGATGCCTTCGTGGCCTCGGAGATCACGCAGTGGGGCCAGGCCGTGCGCCAGTCGGGCGCCTCGGTGGATTGAGGCAGGCGCCCCCCGGAGCGCGTGGGGCGCCCGCTGCGGCCGGTCAGGCCAGCTTGGCCTTGAGCAGCTCGTTGACCTGCGCCGGGTTGGCCTTGCCCTTGGAGGCCTTCATGACCTGGCCGACCAGGGCGTTGAAGGCCTTGTCCTTGCCTGCGCGGTACTGCTCCACGTTGGCCGGGTTGGCGGCGATCACCTCGTCGATGATCTTCTCCATGGCGCCCGTGTCGTTCATCTGCTTGAGGCCCTTGGCCTCGATGATGGCATCGACATCGCTGCCTTCACCGCTCCACAGCGCCTCGAAGACCTGCTTGGCGGCGTTGTTGGAGATGGTGCCGTCGCCGATGCGCTGGATCAGCGCGGCCAGCTGGGCGCTGGAGACCTTGGCGGCCTCCATGCCGATTTCCTCGGTGTTCAGGCGGCGCGAGATCTCGCCCATGATCCAGTTGCTGGCCAGCTTGGGCGCATTGCAGGCCCGGGCCGTGTCCTCGAAGTAGGCGGCCATGGCCTGGCTTTGCGTCAGCGTGGTGGCGTCGTACTCGGGCAGGGCGTACTGCTCGACAAAGCGCGCGGCCATGGCGCGCGGCAGCTCGGGCATGTCGGCCCTGACCTGTTCCACCCACTCGGGCGCGACCACCAGCGGCGGCAGGTCCGGGTCGGGGAAGTAGCGGTAGTCGGCCGCGTCTTCCTTGGTGCGCATGGAGCGCGTCTCGCCCGTGTCGGGGTCGAACAGCACGGTGGCCTGCTGGATGCGGCGGCCGTCCTCGATTTCCTCGATCTGCCAGCGGATCTCGTAGTCGATGGCCAGCTGCATGTTCTTGAAGCTGTTGAGGTTCTTGATCTCGCGGCGCGTGCCCAGCGGCTGGCCGGGCTTGCGCACGGAGACGTTGGCGTCGCAGCGGAAGCTCCCTTCCTGCATGTTGCCGTCGCAGATACCGATCCAGGTCACGATCTGGTGCAGCGTCTTGGCGTAGGCCACGGCTTCTTCCGTGCTGCGGATGTCGGGCTCGGTCACGATCTCCAGCAGCGGCGTGCCGGCGCGGTTCAGATCGATGCCCGACTGGCCGATGAAGTCCTCGTGCAGCGACTTGCCGGCGTCTTCCTCCAGGTGGGCGCGCACCAGGCGGATGGTCTTCTTCTCGTCGCCGAGGAAGAAGGACACTTCGCCGCCCTGGACCACGGGAATCTCGAACTGCGAGATCTGGTAGCCCTTGGGCAGGTCGGGGTAGAAGTAGTTCTTGCGCGCGAAGATGCTGCGCGGCGCAATGTGCGAGCCCAGCGCCAGGCCGAGCCGGATGGCGCACTCGACGGCCTTTTTGTTCATCACCGGCAGCGTGCCGGGCAGCGCCATGTCCACGGCGCAGGCCTGGGTGTTGGGCTCGGCGCCGAAGGCGGTGCTGGCGCGGCTGAAGATCTTGGACTGGGTGGCCAGCTGGGCGTGGGTCTCGAAGCCGATGACGACTTCATAGCCCTGGATGAGTTTCGCGGTCATGGGGTCTCAGATGCCCTTCGGAGCTTGAAGGTGAAAGTCGGTGGCCTGCTGGAAGCGGTGCGCGGCGTTGAGCAACTGGCCTTCCTTGAAGTAGTTGCCGATCAGCTGCAGGCCCACGGGCATGCCGGCCTCGCCAAAGCCTGCGGGCACGCTCATGCCGGGCAGGCCGGCCAGCGATGCGGGCAGCGTGAAGATGTCGGCCAGGTAGTTGGCCAGCGGGTCGCTCTTTCCGCCCAGCTGCCAGGCCACGGTGGGCGCGGCGGGGCCGGCGATCACGTCGCACTGCTGGAAGGCGGCCTGGAAGTCGTCGGCGATCATGCGGCGGATCTTCTGCGCCTGCAGGTAGTAGGCGTCGTAGTAGCCCTCGGACAGCACATAGGCGCCGATCATGATGCGGCGCTTGACCTCGTCGCCGAAGCCTTCGGCACGGGTCTTCTTGTACATGTCCACCAGGTCCGTGTAGTCCTTGGCGCGGTGGCCGAACTTCACGCCATCGAAGCGCGAGAGGTTGGACGATGCCTCGGCCGGGGCCAGGATGTAGTACACGGGAATCGACAGCTCGGTGCGCGGCAGCGAGATCGGCACCAGGCGGGCGCCCAGCTTCTCGTATTCCTTGAGCGCGCCATCCACGGCGGCGCGCACGTCGGCCGACAGGCCTTCGCCGAAGAACTCGGCGGGGATGCCGATGCGCAGGCCTTCGATGCCGTCGTTCAGGCGGGCCGTGAAGTCCTCGGCCGGCACGTCCAGGCTGGTGGAGTCGCGGTCCAGGTCGGGGCCGCACATCTCGGACAGCAGCAGGGCGCAGTCCTCGGCGCTCTTGCCCATGGGACCGGCCTGGTCCAGGCTGGAGGCGAAGGCGATCATGCCGTAGCGGCTGGCGCGGCCATAGGTGGGCTTGATGCCGGTGATGCCGCAAAACGATGCGGGCTGGCGGATGGAGCCGCCCGTGTCGGTGCCGGTGACGGCGGGCGCCAGGCCGGCGGCCACGGCCACGGCCGAGCCGCCCGAGGAGCCGCCGGGCACGCGGTCCGTGTTCCAGGGGTTGCGCACGGGCGCGGGGGCGTCGAAGCCCACGGGCGCGATGGCCGAGTTCTCGTTGGCCGAGCCCATGGCGAATTCATCGCAGTTGAGCTTGCCCAGCGTCACGGCGCCGGCCTCGGCCAGGCGCGTCACCACGGTGGCGTCGAAGGGCGAGCGGTAGCCGGCCAGCATCTTGCTGGAGGCCGTGGTCGGGAAGTCGCGCGTGACGAAGATGTCCTTGTGCGCAATGGGCACGCCAGCCAGGCGGCCGCCCTTGCCCTGGGCAATCAGGGCGTCGGCAGCGCGGGCCTGGGCCAGGGTGGCCTCTTCGTCGATGCTGACGAAGGCGCCCAGGTTCTGGTGCGCCTGGGCGCGGGCCAGGAAATGCTGGGCGGCTTCGACGGCGCCGAGCTTGCGCTCGCGCAGCAGGGCCGACAGGGCCGACACGCCGAGCGTGTGCAGATCAGTGGTTTGCTGGGTCATGTATGGGGTGCGGAAAACGGGGACGGATGCCGGTGACGAGGGCGCGCGGCGCTTACTCGATCACCTTGGGGACCAGGAACAGGCCGCGCTCGACGGCCGGTGCGCTGCGCTGATTGGCGTCGCGCTGGTCGGGCTCGCTGGCAATGTCCTCGCGAAGACGCAGGGCAATGTCCTGGATGGCGGCGACCGGATGTGACAGCGGGCTGACGCCTGAAGTATCCACAGCCTGCATCTTCTCCACGATGCCGAAAAAATCATTGAGCTGGCCTAGCATGCGCTCACTCTCGGTGGAGGAGAGCTCAAGTCGTGCCAGGTTCGCGATGCGTGCGATGTCTTGTGCGTTCAGTGCCATAGGATTTTTGAAGGGGGCAACGGGATGTAAACCCGTATTTCAAGCCCCGGCAGTAGAAGTTATTCACAGGGGATACGGTATTATCTCGGCTTTGCCGCAATACCCTCTCCGAGCCGGTCATTGTGCGAAAAGCCAACCCCATCCAGACTCCCTAACTTTCATCCCGGCGATGGCAGGCCGACGAGCATGCCGTGCCTGAGAGGACTCTCGTAATGTTCGGAGCTTTCCGTCGGTATTTCTCCACCGACCTTGCCATTGATCTTGGCACAGCCAACACCCTGATTTTCGCCCGCGACAAGGGCATTGTTCTGGACGAACCCTCCGTTGTCGCCATCCGCCACGAAGGCGGGCCGCACGGCAAGAAGGTGATCCAGGCGGTGGGCCGCGAGGCCAAGGCCATGCTGGGCAAGGTGCCCGGCAACATCGAGGCCATCCGCCCGATGAAGGACGGCGTGATTGCCGACTTCGTCATCACGGAGCAGATGATCAAGCAGTTCATCAAGATGGTGCATCCGCGCTCGGTGCTCACGCCCAGCCCGCGCATCATCATCTGCGTGCCCTGCGGCTCCACCCAGGTCGAGCGCCGCGCCATCAAGGACGCGGCCGAGGCGGCAGGCGCCACCTCCGTCTACCTGATCGAGGAACCCATGGCCGCCGGCATCGGTGCCGGCCTGCCGGTGTCCGAGGCTTCGGGCTCCATGGTGGTGGACATCGGTGGCGGCACCACCGAAGTCGGCGTGATCTCGCTGGGCGGCATGGTCTACAAGGGTTCCGTGCGCGTGGGCGGCGACAAGTTCGACGAAGCCATCATCAGCTACATCCGCCGCAACTACGGCATGCTGATCGGCGAGCCCACGGCCGAGTCCATCAAGAAGAACATCGGCTCGGCCTTCCCCGGCTCCGAAGTCAAGGAGATGGAAGTCAAGGGCCGCAACCTCTCCGAAGGCGTGCCGCGCAGCTTCACCATCTCGTCCAACGAGGTGCTGGAAGCCCTGACCGATCCGCTCAACCAGATCGTCAGCGCCGTCAAGAACGCGCTGGAGCAGACACCGCCCGAGCTGGGCGCCGACATTGCCGAGCGCGGCATGATGCTCACCGGCGGCGGCGCGCTGCTGCGTGACCTGGACCGCCTGCTGGCCGAAGAAACCGGCCTGCCCGTGCTGGTGGCCGAAGAGCCGCTGACCTGCGTGGTGCGCGGCTGCGGCATGGCGCTGGAGACCATGGACCGCCAGGGCAGCATCTTCACCAGCGACTGATGCGGCGCAGGCCGGGGCCCGTTGTCGCGGGCCCGGGGCCGCAGCCGTCTGACTGCAACGATTTTTCTCCCCCTTCCGTGGTGACCTGCATGCTTGCCCTGCCTTCCTTCGCACCGGGACCGGCCCGTGCTTTCCAGGCTGCAGCAAGTGCGGCAGGGCAGGCCCTGCCACGCGGGAGGGCCGCATGAACCCCAATACCCTGGACCACTCGGCGCCCTCGCTGTTCAAGCGGCGGCCCTCGCGGGTCTCGCAACTGGCCCTGTACAGCGCCCTGGCGCTGTTTCTGATGGTGGCCGACGCGCGTTTCAGGATCACCGATCCCGTGCGCGTGGCCGTGGCCACCGTGCTGTACCCCGTGCAATGGGTGATGCTCAAGCCGGTGCAGGCCGTGCACGACGCCAGCCGCTACCTGGGCTCGCTGGACGATGCCCAGGCCCGCGAACAGGCCGCGCGCAAGGAACTGGTGGCCATGGCCCAGCGTGCATCGCTGGCCGACGAGCTGATCCAGGAAAACGACCACCTGCGCGAGCTGCTGCAGCTGCGCGATCGCCTCACCACGCCCGGCACCGCTGCCGAGGTGGTCTACGACAGCCCCGACCTCTATACGCGCCGCGTGGTCATCGACCGCGGCCAGGTGGATGGCATCGACCAGGGCTCGCCCGTGCTCGATGAAAAGGGCGTGGTCGGCCAGGTCACGCGCGTGTATCCGCTGCGTGCCGAGGTCACCCTGCTCATTGACCGCGACCAGGCCATTCCCGTCTTCAACCCGCGCACCGGCGCGCGCAGCGTGGCCTATGGCGATCCGTCGCCGCTGCGCACCGGCGGCATCGAGCTGCGCTTCATGCCCAGCAATGCCGATGTCCAGGAAGGCGACCTGCTGACCACCAGCGGCGTCGATGGCCTGTACCCGCCGGGCCTGCCCGTGGCCAAGGTGGTCTCGGTGGAGCGCCGCGCCGACTCGGCCTTCTCGCGCATCTACTGCGAGCCCGTGGGCCGCGTGCAGGGCGTGCGCCACGTCGTGGTGCTCAAGCCGCTGGACCGCGCCACCCACCCCGAGGCCGAAGGCGCCGCAGAACCCCTGCGCGCCGGCAAGGGCAAGGAAAAAGACAAGGGCAAGGAAAAAGACAAGGCCAAGGACGGCAAGGGCAAGGAAGCCTCCAAGGACGGCGGCAAGGCCGGCAAGACAGATGCACCCGCTGCTCCCGCCGCACCCGCCTCCGCCAGGAAGGAGCCCGCATGATCATGCCGCGCGGCCAGCAGCTGCTGCTGCCGGTCAACCCCCTGTTCATCGTCGTCAGCCTGCTGGCGGCGCTGGCACTCAACATGCTGCCGCTGGGCCGCCAGGCCTGGCAGCCCGACCTGCTGATGGTGCTGCTGGCCTTCTGGGCGCTGAACCAGCCCCAGCGCGTGGGCATGGGCGTGGCCTTTTTGCTGGGCCTGTGCATGGATGTGGACCGCTCCTCCCTGCTGGGCCAGCATGCGCTGGCCTATGCGCTGCTGGTGTTCGCTGCCGGCGCCATGGGCCGGCGCCTGTCCTGGTTCTCCACGCCCGTGCAGGCGCTGCACCTGCTGCCCCTGTTCGCCGTCGTGCACGGCCTGCAGGTGCTGCTGCGCATGGTGGCCGGCGGCATCGTGCCCGGCCCGCTGGTGGTGGTGGCTCCCTTGATCGAGGCCCTGCTGTGGCCCCTGGTCAGCGGCCTGCTGCTGGCGCCGCAGCGCCGCCCGCCGGACAGTGACGAGAACCGTCCCCTGTGAGGCTTGACGCGTGATGGAAATCCGCAATACAGAAGCCGAGCTGCAGCGATTCAGGCTGCGCGCATGGGTGATGAGCGTGGTAGTGCTGCTGGCCTTCGGGCTGGTGGTGGCGCGGCTGCTGGTGCTGCAGGTGCAACGCCATGAGGAGCTGGCAGAGCGCGCCGAAAGCAATCGCACGGCCGTGGTACCCATCGTGCCCAACCGGGGCCAGATCCTGGACCGCAACGGCGTGGTGCTGGCCACCAACTACTCGGCCTATACGCTGGAGATCATGCCCTCGCGCGCGGGCAACCTTGAAGAGACCATCGACGGCCTGGCCGAGATCGTCGAGATCACGCCGCGCGACCGCCGCAAGTTCAAGCGCCTGGTGGATGACTCCCGCAGCTTCGACTCCCTGCCCATCCGCACGCGCCTGACCGATGACGAGGTCGCGCGCTTCGCCGCGCAGCGCTACCGCTTCCCGGGCGTGGACATCAAGGCGCGGCTGTTCCGCACCTACCCCATGCAGGACACGGCCAGCCACGTCATCGGCTACATAGGCCGCATCAACCAGCGCGAGAAAGAGGCGCTGGAAGACTCCGACGACGCCGCCAACTACCGGGGCACCGACGTCATCGGCAAGCTGGGCGTGGAGCAGAGCTACGAAACCGACCTGCACGGCCAGACCGGCTGGGAAGAGATGGAAACCTCGGCCGGCGGCCATGCCGTGCGCAAGCTCGGCAGCCGCCCCGCCACGCCCGGCGACAGCCTGGTGCTGTCGCTGGACATCAAGCTGCAGCGCATGGTGGAGGAGCTGTACGGCGACCGCCGTGGCGCCCTGGTGGCCATCGATCCGCGCAGCGGCGAGCTGCTGGCCATGGTCAGCCGCCCGACCTTCGACCTGAATCTCTTCGTCGATGGCATCGACCAGGAAAGCTGGTCCGCGCTCAACGAATCCATCAACCGCCCGCTGCTCAACCGCGCGCTGCGGGGCACCTATCCGCCGGGCTCCACCTACAAGCCCTTCATGGCGATTGCCGCGCTGGAGTCGGGCAAGCGCCGCCCCGACACCACCATCATGGACAACGGCAGCTGGACCTTCGGCGGCCACACCTTCCGCTCGGGCCACCCCAACGGGCCGACCAATCTGCGCCGCTCCATCATCAAGTCGTCCAACGTGTACTACTACATGCTGGCCAACGACATGGGCGTGGACATGATCCACGACTACATGAAGCCGCTGGGCTTCGGCCAGATCACCGGCATCGACGTGCGCGGCGAGGCGCGCGGCGTGCTGCCCAGCACCGAGTGGAAGCGCAACACCTACAAGCGGCCCGAGCAGAAGAAGTGGTACGCGGGCGAGACCATCTCGCTGGGAATCGGCCAGGGCTACAACAACTTCACCATCCTGCAGCTGGCCAACGCCATGTCCACGCTGGCGGCCAAGGGCGTCAAGCACCGGCCCCACCTGGCCGTGGGCCGTGTCGATGCCGTGACGCAGCAGTTCTCGGCCATCAACAAGGACCCCGGCACCAGCATGGGCTACAAGCCCGAGAACGTGGAAGCCGTGCGCGCCGCCGTGGCCGCCGTGACGGTGGAGGGCACCTCGCGTGGCATCTTCGGCAACGCGCCCTACACCTCCACCGGCAAGACCGGCACGGCCCAGGCCGTGGGCGTGCGCCAGAACGAGAAGTACAACGCCTCGCGCCTGTCCGAGTTCCAGCGCGACCACTCGCTGTACATCGCCTACGCGCCGGCCGACAACCCCACCATCGCCGTCGCCGTCATCGTGGAGAACGCCGGCTTTGGCGCCGCCGCTGCCGCGCCGCTGGCACGCCGCGTGTTCGACTACTGGCTGCTGGGCCGCTACCCCAGCCTGGAGGACATGGCCGCCATGCGCAAGGGCCAGGCCGGCGTGCCCATAGGCGCCCCGCGCCGCGTCTCCGAAATCACGCTGGACGCAGAAACCGTGAACCTGCCCGGCCTGCCGCGCTACGAGCCGCCCGAGGCATCGGTGCCCGTGGCATCCAACCGCGCTGCCGCGCTGCCGCCGCCGTCTGCTGGCGAGCTGGAGGATTGAGAAAGCAAAAGAGCCGGCATTGCCGGCTCTTTGTTTTCTTGAGCAGCCTGCGTGCGCAGGCCCAGGCCTCAATGCCCCATGCGCCCGATGAACGCCGCGATCCGCTCGCTGGCCGGGTTGCCGAAGAACTCGGCCGGTGGCGCCTCGTGGGCGATGCAGCCCTGGTCGAAGAACATCACGCGGTCGGCGACCTCGCGGGCGAAGCCCATTTCGTGGGTGACCACGATCATGGTCATGCCGCCGCGTGCCAGCTCGCGCATCACGTCCAGCACCTCCTGCACCATCTCCGGATCCAGCGCGCTGGTGGGCTCGTCGAACAGCATCACCTGCGGCTCCATGGCCAGGGCGCGGGCAATGGCCACGCGCTGCTGTTGGCCGCCCGACAGCTGCCATGGGTACTTGTGGGCATGGGCCTGCATGCCCACGCGCTCCAGCAGGGCCATGGCCTTGGCATTGGCCTGGGCGCGCGGCGTCTTGTGGATGCGGCGCGGCGCCAGGGTCACGTTGTCCAGCACCGTCATGTGGCCGAAGAGGTTGAACTGCTGGAACACCATGCCCACTTCGCAGCGCTGCTTTTGCAGCGTGGCTTCGTTGTCGGTGACTTCGACGCCGTCGATGGTGATGCGCCCGCCGTCGTGCGGCTCCAACCGGTTGATGGCGCGCAGCAGCGTGGACTTGCCCGAGCCCGAGGCGCCGATGATCACCGTCACCTCGCCCGTGCAGAACTGCGTGGAAACGCCCTTGAGCACCTGGTGGCTGCCGAAGGACTTGGTGACCTTCTCGGCCACGATGTAGGGCATGCCCCGTGCCAGCTTGTCGGCGCTCATTTGTGGCGGCCCTCCACGTCGAAGCGGTACTCCACGGCAGCCGTGACCTGGGTCACCAGCGTGGTCAGCACCAGGTAGGTCACGCCCACGGTGACCAGGGTCTCCACGGGCTGGAAGGTGGCCGACTGGATGCGGTTGCCCACATTGGTCAGCTCCACCACGCCGATGGCGTACGCCAGCGACGAATCCTTGAGCAGGGCCACGAAGTTGCTCACCAGCGGCGGCAGCGAGATCTTGAAGGCCTGCGGGAACACCACGTCCATGAAGACGCAGATGCGCGGCAGGCCCAGGGCGCGTGCGGCCTCGGCCTGGCCGCGCGGCACGGCCTGCAGGCCGGCGCGCACGGCTTCGGCGTTGTAGGCGCCCACGTTCAGCGCCAGTGCAATGCAGGCGGCTGCGAAGTCGGGCAGGTTCAGGCCCGGGATCAGCACCGGCAGCGCGAAGTAGATGAACAGGATCTGCACCAGCAGCGGCGTGCCGCGGATCGCCCAGACGTAGAAGCCTGCGGCCCAGCGCAGGGCGGCCGTGCGCGAGGTGCGCGCCAGCGCGGCGGCGATGCCCAGCACCAGGCCGGCGGCGCCGCTGACCAGCGTCAGGTACAGCGTGGTGCGCGCGCCTTCGGCGAAGGTGTCGGCATTGGAGCCTATGGGCTCGGGCAGCAGGGACAGCAACTGCCCCAGCAGCGAAACCACGAGCACCATCAGCAGCAGGGCCGTGACCAGGGTGGCGTTGCTGCGCTGCGAGCGGCTCCAGTGGGCGGGCCAGAGGACGGTAAGCATAGGTGGGCTAGAAACAAAAAGGCGCCCTGCAAGTGGGCGCCGGTCGGGCAGATCTGCCCGGGGCCTCAGTCAGGGCAGCGGATGTCTTCGTGGAAGTATTTCTGCGACAGCTTGGCGTAGCTGCCGTCGGCCAGGGCTTCCTTGAAGGCCTTGTTCCAGGCATCGGCCAGCGACTTGTTGTCCTTGGCCACGGCGGCGGCAATGCGCTCGACCAGCAGCAACTCGCCTTGCTTGAGCTGGGCATTGGGGTTCTTTTGCTGCAGTTCCTTGGCGATGAAGCGTTCGGTCACCCAGGCATCCACGCGCTTGGACAGCAGCGCATTGCGGGCGGCCTCGTTGGTGGGGAAGTTGACCAGGCGCTTGATGCCGGGCAGGTTCTTCTCCATGTACTGCATATAGGTGGTGCCGGTCTGCACCGACACCGTCTTGCCCGCCAGGTCCTTGGCCGAGCGGATGGCCGGGTCCAGCGACATCACGATGGCGCCAGAGCAGTAGTGGGGCTGGGTGAAGGTCACGGCCTTCTCGCGCTCGGGCGTGATGCCGTGCGAGGAAATCACCAGATCCCAGCGGTCCTGCTGCAGGCCGGTGAGCAGGGCGTCGAAGCTGATGGTCTTCCACTCGTACTTCACGCCCATCTTGGCGGCCATCATCTGGGCCAGCTCGACTTCGAAGCCGGTCAGCTGCTTGCCCTCGAAATGGGCGAAGGGCGCGTAGTAGCCCTCGGTGGCCAGGCGAAGCGTGCCTTCCTTCTGGATGGCGTCGAAGGGGCGGGCCTGAACGCCGGCGGCGGTCCACAGGGCCAGCGCGGCGGCGGCGATGACGGTAAAGCGTTTCATGGAACTCCTGGGCTGTCGCTCAAGACCTGACCCCGGCGCCGCAGCATGAAGAAAGCGCCAAGGCACGCATCAGTGCATGGGCCATGGACGGCGGGGCCGGTTTTTTGCGGCTGGTCGGCTGGTCGGGTACGGCCGCTGGCAGGGGTGCGACATGCACCAGCCGCCGCAGCTCAAGGCGAAAAGTCGGCAATTATAGAAGGTTGCCGTCGCCAACGCCGATGGCAGGTGTTGCGAACGCCGCTGGCCCGTGCTCAGGCGATGAAGGCGTCGTAGCCGGTCTTGAGGATCAGCAGGCTCACCACGCCGATGAAAATGCCGCGCACAAAGCCCGTTCCATGGCGCAGGGCCATGTGCGTGCCCAGCATGGCGCCCAGCACATTGGCCACCGCCATGGGCACGGCCAGGTGCCACCAGATATGGCCCTTGAGCGCGAACAGCGCCAGCGCCGCCAGGTTGGTGGCCATGTTCAGCAGCTTGGCCGAGGCCGATGCGTTCAGGAAGTCATAGCCCATCAGCCGCACGAACAGGAACACGAAGAAGCTGCCCGTGCCGGGGCCGAAGAAACCGTCGTAGAAACCAATCACCAGGCCGATGGCGCAGGCGATCAGCGTCTCGGCGCGGCCCGAATAGTGCGGCGTGTGGTGGCGGCCCATATCCTTGCGCGCCAACGTGTAGACCAGCACGCCCAGCAGCACCAGCGGCAGCAGCCGGCGCAGGAAATCGGGGGAGATCTGCGTGACGGCCCAGGCGCCCGCAAAGGAGCCCGCCATGCCCACGCAGGCCGCCGGCATCATCGCGCGCCAGGGCAACTGCACCTTGCGGCCGTACTGCCAGGTGGACATGGCCGTGCCCCAGACCGAGGCGCTCTTGTTGGTGCCCAGCAGCGTGGCGGGCGGTGCGGTGGGAAAGGTGGCGAACAGCGCGGGCAGCAAGATGAGGCCCCCGCCGCCCACGATGGCGTCCACGAAGCCGGCCAGCATCGAGGCCAGCGAGACGATGATCCATTCCATAGGGCGGCGATTGTCGCACCGCCCAGGTGCCGCAGTAGGCTGGCCGCAGGCATAAAAAAAGCGCCGGACTTGCCGGCGCTCTGGGAAATGCATCTTGAGATGCTATTTATGAATGTTGATCTGGTTGTGTACGAGTTGTCTCCTCGGCCCCTCTTGTGCAGCACTGTGGTGCCGCGAGAGTGGGTGGACTTTAATGGTCGCACCTGGGTGGTGCATCGGGGATTTCCCGCAGTTACCGCAAAAGTGCGGGATTGCACCAGCAAAGGGCCCTGAACACCGGGCGCCGCGGCTTTGACGCCAGGGCGACCATTCGTTCCCCATCGATCCGTTTCTGCCCACAACAACCCTGGTCCGCCCGGGCTTGCCGCCCCTCAGGCGGCCATCGCCACCGCTGCGTCGGCTGGTGCCGCTGTCGTTGTCGCTGTCGCTGTCGTTGTCGCTGTCGTTGTCGCTGTCGCTGTCGTTATCCCTGCCTGCCCCTGCCGGTCCGCAAGAATCCAGCCGGCGGCCTTCTCCGCCATCATCAGCGTCGGGCTGTTGGTGTTGCCGCTGGTGATGCGCGGCATGGCGCCTGCATCGATCACGCGCAGGCCCTGTACGCCGCGCACGCGCAGGCGGCTGTCCAGCACGGCCATGGGGTCGTCGGCGCGGCCCATCTTCGTCGTGCCCACGGGGTGGAAGATGGTGGTGGCGATGTCGCCGGCCAGGCGCGCCAGATCCTCGTCGCTCTGGTACTGCACGCCGGGCTTCCATTCCTCGGGGGCGAAGCGCGCCAGTGCGCTCTGGCCGACGATGCGGCGCGTCACGCGCAGGCTGTCGGCGGCCACCTGCCGGTCCTCGGGTGTGGACAGGTAGTGCGGCGCAATGGCCGGCGCCTGGCGGAAGTCCCCGCTGTGGATGCGCACCGTGCCCCGGCTCGTGGGATTGAGGTTGCAGACGCTGGCCGTGAAGGCTGGAAAACCGTGCAGCGGCTCGCCGAAGGCGTCCAGCGACAGCGGCTGCACGTGGTACTGGATATTGGGGTGCGCCTGCTGCGGGCTGCTGCGCGTGAAGGCCCCCAGCTGGGAGGGCGCCATGCTCATCGGCCCGCTGCGGCGCAGCAGGTATTCCAGGCCGATGCCGGCCTTGCCCCACAGCGAATTGGCCATGGTGTTCAGCGTGCGCGCGCCCTTGATCTTGTAGACCGAGCGGATCTGCAGATGGTCCTGCAGGTTCTCTCCCACGCCGGGCAGGTCGTGGCGCACGGCAATGCCGTGGTTCTGCAGCAGCGCGCCCGGGCCGATGCCCGACAGCTGCAGGATCTGCGGGGAGTTGACGGCGCCCGCGCACAGCAGCACCTCCTGGCTTGCCTGCACGTTGACCATTTCCGAGCCGGTCCAGACCTGGGCGCCGCTGCAGCGCAGGCCGCCGGCGGGCAGCTGTTCAAACAGCAGCTGGCTGACCTGGGCATGGGTCCACAGCTCGAAATTGGGGCGGCCATAGCAGGTGGGCCGCAGGAAGGCCTTGGCGGTGTTCCAGCGCAGGCCGCCCTTTTGGTTGACCTCGAAGTAGCCCACCCCCTCGTTGCTGCCGCCGTTGAAGTCCTCGGTGGCCGGAATGCCGGCCTGCTGGGCGGCTTCGGCAAAGGCGTCCAGGATGTCCCAGCGCAGGCGCTGCCGCTCCACGCGCCATTCAGCGCTGCCGCCTGTGCCCGCGCCGCCGTGCAGGGCACGAAAGCCCGCATCGGCGTTGCCGCCGGCATCGAGCCGCCAATGGCTTTCATGCTGGCGGAAGGCCGGCAGCACCTGGTCCCAGCGCCAGGCGTCGTCCCCGGTCAGCTCGGCCCAGCCGTCGTAGTCGCGGGCCTGGCCACGCATGTAGATCATGCCGTTGATGCTGGAGCAGCCGCCCAGCGTCTTGCCGCGCGGATAGCGCAGGCTGCGGCCGTTGAGCCCTGCGTCGGGCTCGGTCTGGTAGAGCCAGTCGGTGCGCGGATTGCCGATGCAGTACAGGTAGCCCACGGGGATGTGGATCCAGTGGTAGTCGTCCTTGGCGCCCGCCTCGATCAGCAGCACGCGGCTGCGGCCATCGCGCGAAAGCCGATTGGCCAGGAGGGCGCCCGCCGTGCCGGCGCCGATGACGATGTAGTCGAAGGTGGTGTTGCTCATGGAGATGGGCGGGCGTCCGCTGCGGGCCGGAACGTCCTTTGGAGCCGGGGTTGGTGCTTCGGCCCATTGTGCGGACGGCATGCGCACTGTCGAGAGGGAAAGCGCGCTGGACTCCTTTTTTTGCAGCATCGCATGCAGCAGTCATGGCTGTCGCGCTGGTTTTTTGATAAAAATTGCACGCGTAGGGCAAAGCTGTCGTGCGCACGGCGCCGCCAGGCAATCTGCGGCCCGTGCCGCTCGGTTATCCTGCGGTCTTGGCTGCAATGCCGCCCGGCCCTGCCTGCGCGCCCCGCCTTCGCAACCCCCAAGGACTTTCCGCACTTGTCTGCCCTCAACAATCCCCCCCAATGCAGCCTGCGCCGCGACAACGACGGCCAGTGGGCGTTGCTGACCGGCTCCTGGGGCGCGGCCGAGCTGGGCCGACGGGCGCAATGGCGCAGGCTGCGTGCGCAGCTGGCCGATGCCAAGGGCGATGACCTGGGCTGGAACCTCGAAGGGCTGGACTGGCTGGACCACGTGGGCGCGCAGCTGCTGTGGAACCACTGGGGCCGTCGCCTGCCCGCGCGCCTGGCGGCCAGCGATGCGCAGCGCGCCATGCTCGAACGCGTGGGCCGTTTCTCCAAGGAGCCTGCGCCGCCGCCCACGCGCCCGAACCTGCTGGAGCGCATCGACAGCCTGGGCTGCCTGGTGATCAACGCCTGCGGCCATTTCGCGCAGATGACGCGGCTCATCGGCCAGTTGCTGATCGACCTGCTGCGCTTTGCGCGTGCGCCGCACCGGGGCCCCTGGCGCGACATCTCCGGCCATCTTTACTCCATGGGCGCCACGGCCCTGCCCATCACGGCCCTGGTGGGCTTTCTGATCGGCGTGGTGCTGGCCTACCTGATGGCGCTGCAGCTGCGCCAGTTCGGGGCTGAATCCTTCATCGTCAACATCCTGGGCATCTCGCTGATCCGCGAGCTGGGTCCGCTGCTGGCGGCCATTTTGGTGGCGGGCCGCACGGGCTCGGCCATCACCGCCCAGATCGGCGTGATGCGCGTCACCGAGGAATTGGATGCCATGCAGGTCATGGGCATACCGCACGGCTTTCGCCTGGTGCTGCCGCGTGCGCTGGCGCTGGCCATCGCCATGCCCCTGGTCTCGCTGTGGACCACGCTGGCCGCGCTGGCCGGCGGCATGCTCGCGGCCGACCTCACCATGGGCGTCACGGGCGCCTACTTTGCCGAGGCGCTGCCTGCCGCCGTGAAGATCGGCAACCTCTGGATCGCCATGGGCAAATCCGTGGTCTTCGGCGCCCTCATCGCCCTGATCGGCTGCCACTGGGGCCTGCGCGTGGAGCCCAATACGCAGAGCCTGGGCAAGGGCACGACGGCCTCGGTGGTGACGGCCATCACCATGGTGATCGTGGTGGATGCGATCTTCGCAATCCTTTTCAAAGATGTCGGAATCTGATGGCCATGGACACCGAAACCTCCTCCACGCCCGCAGCCGACGAGCCCATCGTGCGCATCGCCGGGCTGTGGAGCGTGTTCGGCGAAGGCGAGAACGCCTTTGCCGTGCACCAGGACCTGGACCTGGATGTGCAGCGCGGCGAGATGCTGTCCATCGTCGGCGGCTCGGGCACGGGCAAGACCGTGCTGCTGCGCCAGATGCTGGGGCTGCTGGAGCCCACCAAGGGGCGTGTCGAAGTGCTGGGCCGCCCGGCCAGCGAAATGGGCCGCGAGGGCGCCGCCAGCCGCGTGGGCATGCTGTTCCAGCACGGGGCGCTGTACTCGGCCTTCAGCGTGCTGGACAACGTGGCCTTCGCGCTGCGCGAGCAGGGCACGCTGCCCGACGACCTGGTGCGCGACGCGGCCCTGGTCAAGCTGCAGATGGTGGGCCTCAAGCCCGAGCATGCCTCGCGCATGCCGGCCGATCTTTCGGGCGGCATGATCAAGCGCGTGGCGCTGGCGCGGGCGCTGATCATGGACCCGCCCCTGCTGCTGCTGGACGAGCCCACGGCCGGCCTGGACCCCACCAGCTCCGACGAATTCTGCGAACTGCTGCGCGAGCTGCGTGCCGAGCTGGGCCTGACCGTCATCATGGTCACGCACGACCTGGACACGCTGTTCGCCCTGTCCTCGCGCGTGGCCGTGCTGGCCGAGAAGAAGGTGCTGGTCAGCGGCCCGCCGCGCGAGGTGGCCGAGTTCAAGCATCCGTTCATCGAGCATTTCTTCCAGGGGGAGCGCGGCAGGCGCGCGATGAGCACGGTATGAGAAGCCCCCCTGAGTCGCTTCGCGCCTTCCCCCCTCTCGCTTTGCGGGGGGGGACGACACCCTCGCGGCGGGGCGGCCCTTGCTCGGTGTCCCTTGCCTTGGGGTGCGCCGGTTTTGAAGGCCGCGCTCTGAGTGCTGGCCCTTGGGGCTGTGGCCCCATGCCTTGTTTTGCTGGGCTCAACGTTATGGACCATTGATATGGAAAACAAATCACATGCCATGGCGGCCGGCATTTTCGTGCTGGTCGTGGCGGCCCTGCTGGCGGGGCTGGCGATCTGGCTGACGCGGGATACGCGGCAGTACAACGAGTACGAGCTGTCCACCAAGGACGGCATCAGCGGGCTGCAGGCCCAGGCTGCCGTGCGCTACAAGGGCGTGGCGGTGGGCAAGGTCACGCGGATCGGGTTCGATCCGCAGACCAATGGCAATGTGCTGATCCGCATCGCCATCGGTGTGAACACGCCCATCACGCCCACCACGTTCGCCGTGCTGGGCTACCAGGGCGTCACGGGCCTGGCCCATGTGCAGCTCGATGATGCGGACCAGCCGCAGCCCCAGCTGCCGCCCGGCCCCAGCGGCCTGCCGCGCCTGCCGCTGCGCTCGTCGCCGCTGAGCATGCTGGCCGACCAGGGGCAGGTGCTGCTGGAGCGCGCCGATGAGATCTCGCGCCGCCTCAGCGACATGCTGGACACCGACAACCAAAAGCGCGTGAGCCAGGCGCTGGAGAACATTGCGGCCGCTGCCGCAGGCGTGCAGCAGCTCACGCAGAACCTGGACCGCACGCTGTCCACCCAAGTGCCGCAGCTCGCCGCCGACGCCCACAACACCCTGCAGTCGCTGGAGAAGGCCAGCAACGGCGCCTCTGCCGTGGCCTCCGAACTGCAGCAGACCGTGCGCCGCGTGAACGCGCAGGACGGGCCGCTGGAGCAGATCGCCCAGAGCACGCGCGCACTGACCCGCATGGCCGATTCGCTGGGCCGCAGCACGGTGCCGCACGCCAACCGCGCGGCCGACGATGTCTCGCGCGCCGCGCGCCAGATGGGCACGGCGGCCAGCCGCTTCAGCGACAACCCGCAGGCCGTGATCTACGGGCCGGGCCAGGCCCGCCCGGGGCCGGGCGAGCCCGGCTTCGTCGCCCCGTCCGCAGCCACCCAGCCCTGACCGAGGAACCCGCATGTCCCCATCTCGCAAGACCGCCGTGGCCAGCGCTGGACTGGCTGCCGCCCTGATCCTGCTGGCCGGCTGCTCGGCCCTGCCGCAGCCCCCCGCCCAGCCCGCGCGCTATGACTTCGGCCTGGCGCCGCTGTCCGCGCCCGCGCAGGCCGCCACATCCGCCGCCCCGCAGGCACGCACGCCGTTGGCGCTGGCCGATGTGGAGGCGCCCGCCCTGTCCGACGGCAGCACCGCCATGTTCTACCGCCTGGCCTATGCCAATGGTCAGGAACTGCGCCCCTACCAGCTGGCGCGCTGGAGCCAGCCTCCGGCCCTGCTGCTGCAGCAGCGCCTGCGCAGCCAGCTGGGCGTGCAGCGCCCCGTGCTTGCCAGCAGCGAAAGCGTGGCCCAGCCGCGCCTGCAGGGCGCCGTGCCCACGCTGCTGCGTGTGGACATCGAAGAGTTCAGCCAGGTCTTTGACGCGCCCGGCTCCAGTGCCGGCGTCGTGCGCCTGCGCGCCACCCTGGTCGAGCAAAGCGGTGCCGTGGACCGCCTGCTGGGTCAGAAGCTGTTCGAGGTGCGCAGTCCTGCAGCTTCGGGCGATGCCGCAGGCGGCGCGAAGGCGCTGGCGACGGCGGCCGATGCCGCCATTGCGCAGATCGATGCGTGGCTGGGGCAGCAGGGGCACTGAGCGGCGGCTGGATTTCCAGCCCATCCATTCTCTTGAGAACGGCTGGTGGGTGCGTTGCATCCGCTGGCCGTTTTTTGTTCTCGGCAATTGGCTCTGCAAGCAAGTGGGGCTTTTTCGCCCCTGCCGGGTGGTTGCTTTTCGAGGCCGGGTCTCGGCCCGGCAGCCGACTGCCCTTTCTTGATTCGCCAAGAAAGGTCAGATCAAAGAAGGCGACCCGAATGTCCGCGACCCCTTCGCTTCGCTGCGGGGCAACCTGCGCCGTGGCGGCTGCGGGGTTCGCCGTGAAACTCTCTTCGCTCTGCGAGCTACGTTCAAACAATCACGGCGAGTCAGATGACGAAGCAGTCCTGTCCTTCGGCAGGACTGCAACCCCGCAACCGCCACGACGCAGGCGCGGACATACGGGGAAAAGGCTGGGTATTCGGGGCAGGAGCGGGCCGCGCCTGACCCAGCGCTTCCCGCGCGTCCGTCAGGGGCTGTAGTCCCGATCCCACCGTCTCGGCTGTCCCTGGGACGACCGTCAACACTAGGTCCAGACTACGACGCGCAGCCCCCAGGTTTTTTACAGTGGAACCGTCGCTGATGCAGATCGCGGCTTTGAAAAAACAAGGCCTGATTGCACAGCGCTACTTCAACATCACTGAAAGGACCAAGCCATGAATGAAGACCGCATCAAGGGCAACTGGAAGCAATTCACCGGCAAGATCCGTGAGCAATGGGGCAAGCTCACCGATGACGATCTGGATGTGATCGCCGGCAAGCGCGAGCAATTCCTGGGCAAGCTGCAGGAGCGCCAGGGCCTGGCCCGCGACGCTGCCGAAAAGCAGCTGACCGACTGGCAAAAGCGCAACCCCGACTTCCGCTTCGAAGACTGACGAGGGTGGACTGCGGATGGGCTGGACGCCCTGGCCGGCGCCGCCATCCGCTCCTCGACAGCCAGCGTGCCTGAGGGCACGCACCAATGGCCCGCCGCCGCAGGCACCAAGGGCCGGTTCAGTACAAATACAAGGAGTTCCATCATGCAAACACCGCAACGCTTTCGCCACATGCTTTCCGCTGTCGCCCTGGGCCTGATGGCCTCCGGCGCCATGGCCATGACCAATGCGGAGCACACGGCCGCCAAGAACCAGATCGAGGCTGACTACAAGGCTGCCAAGGAACAGTGCAAGCCGCTCAAGGACAACGCCAAGGACGTCTGCGAGAAGCAGGCCAAGGGCCAGGAAAACGTGGCCAAGGCCGAACTGGAATCGCGCCGCAATCCTTCGCCCAAGAACAGCGAAAAGGCACTCAAGGCCAAAGCTGATGCGGACTACGACATCGCCAAGGAAAAGTGTGACGACCTCAAGGGCGACGCCAAGGATGTCTGCGTGAAGGATGCCAAGGCCGCCCACGTGCACGCCGTGGAAGCCGCCAAGGTGAACAAGGCCCAGGCCGAGCCCGCTTCCAACTCCGCAGCCAAGGCTGCCAACGTGGCAGAAACCCGCAAGGACGCTGCCGAGGAAACCCGCGAAGCCGACTACAAGGCTGCCAAGGCCCGTTGCGACACCATGAGTGGCGCTGCCAAGGACACCTGCGTGGCTGACGCCAAGCGGAAGTTTGGACAGTAAGCTCCCCCTGAGCGGCTGACGCCGCTTCCCCCTCTCGACTCGCTACGCGAGGGAGGGGGACGACGCCCTCGCCGCGAGGCGGCTCTTGCTTGGCGTCCCTGATGTTGGGGCGCGCCAGTTTTATCCGCCTTGACCAAGGCCCCGCTCGCGGGGCTTTGCTGTTTTCGGGTTGGCTGATGTGGGTCAAACGGGTTGGGCGGTGCTGTTCCTAAGCTGCAGGCTTTCACGATGAAGGCAGGAGAAGCATATGGCCGTGCTGGAATGGAGCGGAGCGCTGGCATTGGAGTTGCCGGCCATGGACGAGGTGCATCAGGAGTTCGTCCTGCTGCTGGCCGAGGTGGAGGCGGCCGATGATGCGCAGCTGTGCGCGCGCTGGGATGAGCTGATCGCGCATACACAGGTGCATTTCGACCAGGAAGACCGCTGGATGCAGTCCACGCGGTTCACCAGCACCAACTGCCACAGCCTGCAGCACAAGGTGGTGCTGCAGGTGATGCGCGAGGGGGCGAGCAAGGCGGCGGCCGGTGATCTGGCCGTGATCCGCAGCATGGCGGGCGAGCTGGCGGCCTGGTTCGTGCACCATGCGCAGACCATGGATGCGGCGCTGGCCCTGCATCTGCGCAGTGCGGGCTTCGATCCCGCCACGGGCTCCCTGGCGCACCCTGAGGCCTTGCCAGAGCAGCCCATCACGGGCTGCGGCGGTGCCTGCGACGGAAGCGCCGACCGCGCGCGGACCGTGCCGGCCTGATCTGGCCTGAACCGATCTGAACCGGCAGTAAGGCCACCAGTCAGCCAGCTCGCTCAGGGCACGATCGCGGGCGATGCCAGGATGGGGAAGATCTTCACCAGCCCGCCCGCCATCACCTCCACGGCCAGGGCCGCGAGGATCAGGCCCATGAGCCGCGTCATCACGTTGATGCCGGTCTTGCCCAGCACGCGGGCGATCGGGTCGGCCAGCGAAAAGCAGACCATCACCACCAGCGCCACCACCACGCCATAGCCCACCAGGGCCAGGTGCTGCCAGATGGTGCGTGCCTGGTCGGCGTAGATCACCACGGTGGACATGGAGGCCGGCCCCGTCAGCAGCGGAATCGTCAGCGGCACCACGGCAATGCTGTTGCCCATGGCAGCCTTTTCCGCGCCAGCGACCAGCGTGGGCGCGTTGGGCCGTTCCTCGGCCGGGCGGGCGTTGAGCATATTCATGGCGCTGATCAGCAGCAGCAGGCCGCCGCCCACCTGAAAGCTCTGCAGCGAGATGTTGAAGAAGTCCAGCACCTGCAGCCCGATGATGGCGCAGGCCGCGATCACGCAGAACGAGGCCAGCGCCGCCGTGCGAATGGTCTGCTGGCGCTGCTGGGCGCTGAATCCCTCGGTGTAGTGGATGAAGAAGGGGACGATGGCCAGCGGGTTGATGATGGCCACCAACGTGATCAGCGGTTTGAGGTCCATCGCATTCCCTGTAGGTTGCCGCCGCCCACCTGTGCCCGGCGCTTGCCGGTACGCACGACTTTTCGTTCCATCGAATGTCTCCTGTGAAAGAATTGCCGCACGGGCCGGCCCGCCGCCATTACAGCATTGCGGGGCGCGTCCGCCCACCGGGAAATCACAACAGGTTCTCAGATAGAAAGGAACGCGGACATGGGCAGTTTTGTGCAGTTGACTTCGTTGGATGGCACGGCTTCGCCGGCCTGGGTGGCGCGGCCCGATGTGCCCGCGCGCGGTGCCGTCGTGGTGCTGCAGGAGATCTTCGGCGTCAACGCCCATATCCGCGCCGTGGCCGACCGCCTGGCTGCCCGCGGCTATGTGGCCGTGGCGCCGTCACTGTTCACGCGTGTCGAGGCCGGTGTGGACCTGGGCTACGGCGACGCCGACCGTGCCAAGGGCATGGCGCTGAAATCCGCCGCCGAGGCGCTGCCTCAGCCCGGCGTGCTGCCCGAGATCGAGGCCGCCATCGCCCATGCCGCCACGCTGGTGCCCGGCGGCAAGGTGGGCATCGTGGGCTTTTGCTGGGGCGGCCTGTGGGCCTGGCGCGCGGCCTGCAACCTGCCCAGCCTGTCGGCTGCGGCCTGCTACTACGGCGGCGGCATGACCACGCCGCTGGAGATGGGCCGCGAGCCGCTGTGCCCCGTGATTGCCCACTTCGGCCGGCGCGATACGCACATTCCCGTGGACGCCGTGCAGGCCTTCGCCCAGGCGCAAAAGCATGTGCAGGTGCACCTGTACGACGCCGACCACGGCTTCAACTGCGACCAGCGCAGCGCCTACGACGAGGCCAGTGCCCTGCAGGCGCGCGATCGCACGCTGGCCTTCTTCGACCAGCACCTGGCCTGATCTGCCGTGCCGGGCGTGGCCCGGCATGGAAAATCCAGGCATCGGGACTTCCGGGAGTGCTGCTTGAAACCCGGTGCCTGATGCAATAGGCTTTCCAGAAGTCTCAACAGGAAAGGATGTTCATGCGACCGTCCGTGGTGCTCGACATGAATCGCAGCGCAGTGCGTGAAATGGCCAGCCGTTTCCGCACTGCGAACCCGCGCGTCTTCGGCTCCGTGCTGCATGGCACCGATCGGGACGGCAGCGACCTCGACCTGCTGGTCGATGCATTGCCGGGCGCGACGCTGTTCGACCTGGGCGGCCTGCAGGACGAGCTGGAATCGCTGCTCGGCCTTCGCGTTGATCTGCTGACGCCCGGAGACCTGCCTTTGAAGTTCCGGGCCCAAGTGCTTGCGGAGGCGCAGCCGATATGAACGGGCATCGCCTTCCCGATTACCTCGATCACATACAGCAGGCCGCAACGGATGCCTGTAGCTTCGTGGAGGGCTTGGCCAAGGAGGATTTCCTGGAGGACAAGCGCACCCAGCAGGCCGTCATCATGAGCCTCGTCATCATCGGCGAGGCTGTCACGAAGGTCATGGATGGCTATGCCGAGTTCGCCCAAACACACGGGCAAGTGCCATGGCGCAACATGCGCGGCATGCGCAACCGCATCGCCCATGGCTATTTCGACATCAACCTCGATCTGGTGTGGGACACCGTGCAGACGGCCTTGCCTGAATTGCTCAGGCAATGGCCATCCATTCGCCGGGATGCGGACGGCGCCAGGCCGGGCTGATCGGTGCTGCGCGAGTGTCCGCAACTGGCCTGATCAGTCCCTGGGGTCCGGATCACATGCCGGCCCCGGCGTCGCCTTGCGCGCCTGCACGGTCTGCAGCGTGCCTCGCAGCGCGCGCTGCTGCGCGGTCAGGAAGCTCATCAGCCCGCCCAGGTCGTTCAGTTGTTGGTCTGGGCCGGCCATGCAGCACAGGTCGATCACCAGGCCCATCTGGTGCATGCAGTCCTTGAGGCGATAGACCTCGTATTCGGAAATGGGGTAGTACAGGCTGGTCTCTTCCCTCGGCACTTGCGGGGAAGAGAAGAAAGGCGGGGAGGCGTGTGCTCCGCTGAGTGCATCGAGGTCAGGCATGGCGGCTCCTTTGGCATTGGACTGTCACCCCCTTGTGGAGGTCCCGCACAGCCCCGCCAAAACGGAACTGTGCCCAGCGCAGCACACTGGGAAGATGGAAAAGCCGCTGTCTCGTTGTAAAGACAAACGGCTGCTGCTCCTTTGCTTTCGGGCCGCCAAGCCCGTATCCCCCGAGGGGATCGAGAAATGGTACTCCAAATGCGCGTTCTGCCGCGCTCTGAAGCCAGGTTCAACCTTGGGGTTGCTGCGCGTGCAGCCCCATGTGGTACAGCCCCCAGGGCGCCTGCGCAAAGCGTTCCTTGAGCGGCTTGCCTGCCAGATCGGCAATGCGGTCGGCGTCGTACATGGCCCATTGCGGGCCCAGGCCGCCCAGGCCCAGGCGCCTGCCGTCCATGTGCGTGGCCAGCAGCATGCGCCATTGCAGGGCCTGCGCCAGCGGCAGCTGGGCGCGGTAGCCGTCGATGGCCTGCAGGGTGATCCACTGGCCCTTGGCCGCTGCGGCGGCGCTGTCCACTCCGGCCGCCTGCAGCACGGTGGCCAGCAGCGGGCCGCGCAGCCGGTGGGGCTGGCCGTCGTATTCGATATGGGGCGTGATCTCCACCGTGGGCAGGCGCTCCAGCGCATGGGCCCCTGTGGTCCAGGCCGAGTCGAAGGCCAGGCCATGGTTTTTCAGCAGCAGGTCGGCCACCGGGTCCAGCGGCCCCCGGTTGCCGCGCACGCCGGGGCCGCTGATGGTGAGCACGGCGGCTTCGGTGCTTTTCCCGGGGGCGGCGGGGGCGGCCAGGGCGCTTTCACACAGGGCCAGGCCGGTGGCTGCGCTGGCGGCCAGCAGGCTGCGGCGTGAAAGCGGGCTCCGGCTTGCGGATGCGGTCATGGGGAACTCCTGGGGGTGCGTGGCGATGTGCTAGCGCCGATTTTCCGTGAAGTGCCCATCCTGCGCGACAACGCCGCGCCCGCTGCGGTCAGCAGGCTCAGCAGCGCAATCCCCCCGGCGCCCAGCGCTGGAATGGGCGCCGCAGATGGTGCGTGGGCCGCCGTGACGGTCACGGTGTTGCTGTCCGAGCCGGAGGTATTGCCATCACCGGGCACATAGCGCGCCTGCACCGTGGCCGTGCCCGGTGGCAGCCGGGGCACGCTGCAGCTGGCCTGCCCGCCGGTCACCGCAACGCTGGCGCACAGCACCTGCGTTCCGTTCAAGAAATCCACCGTGCCGCTGGCGCCGGCAGGCAGCGTGACCTGGGCGCTGAAAGTCACGCTCTGGCCATGGCCTGGCGCAGCGGGGGAGGCCGACAGGTGGGCGCTGGTGGCTGCCGGGCCGATCACCACGGTCACGGCTGCGGGTTCGGTGGTGGCGCCGTTGGCATCGGTGGCGGTCAGCGTGAAGCTGTAGCTGCCTGCCGCCTGCGTGGCTGGAGCCGAGAGCGTGCCGGCGGCCTGGCTGAAGCCAGCGGGCAAACCGCTCACGCTGTAGCTGAACGGCCCCACGCCGCCGCCGGGCACGGGCGCCAGCGGCTGGCTGTAGGCCGTGCCGTAGGTGCCGGAGGGCAGGCTTGCCGTGAGGCTGAAGGCCGTGAAGCTGGCCTGTGCGCTCCTGGCGGCATCGATGGTGACGCTGCAGGTGGACGTGCTGCCGCTGCAGGCATCACCCCAGGTGGCAAAGGCATGGCCAGGGTCGGGCGTGGCGGCCAGGGTCACCAGGGTGGGCGCGCCTTCGAAGTAGCCATAGCCGGCCTGGCACAGGCCGCCTGGGCGGCCGCAGTCCTGTATGGCGCCCGTGGCTGCAGGCGGAGAGGGCTGCGCCGATACGCCGCCCGCGCCGCTGGTCAGCACGGTCAATGCCGCCTGGAAGACGTTCGCCTCCACGGCGCCGATGTCGCACCGCGTACCCTGGGGCCTGACCACGCCGCGCTGGTCCGTGCCGGGTGCGGCCGTGCAGGCCACCCCGTCCAGTGCCGGGCTGCCGGTGCTGTTCAACATGGTCTGGGTAGGACCGCCGTGGCTGGCCAGGGGGCCGAGCTGCGGGTTGCCCGTGGTGAAGGCCAGGGCGCTGATGTCGGCATTGTTCAGGGCCTGCGCCAGGCCCAGCAGATTGTTGCTGCCGCTGGCATCGCTGGTGCCGCCATTGCGCAGGTCCAGCACCACGTCCCTGCCAGCGGGCTGTTTGGTGGCCGGCTCGAACACGCTGCCCTGGACAATGCTGGCCTGCATCTCCAGCGAGGCACCGCTGCGGGTGCAACTGATGTTGCCACCCGCACTGCAGGCGGCCTGGGAGTCGCCCAGGCTGTAGATGGCGCCGCCTTGCGCGGCCGGGTTGTCGTCGCCATTGGCCTGCACGGTATTGCCGGCCAGGGTGGAGAAACGGATGGTGAGCACGCCGTTGTAGTTGAAAACGGCGCCACCCAGGCCGGCGCCGCCGCCGCTGCTGTTGCCCAGCCCGCCGTGTGCACCGTTGCCAGCGAGGGTGACCTGGTTCAGCGTCAAGGTGCCTGCGTTGTTGAAAATGGCCCCTCCCATGCCGCCTGCGCCACCGCCAGCGTCGAAGGCGCCGCCCCCACCGTTGCCGGCGCCGAAGCCGCCACCGCTGCCACGACGGCCACCACCACCGCCAAATCCGCCACCGCCGGAGCCGCCGCCGCCGCCACCGAAGCCGCCGTTCTTGCCGCTGGCGCTGCCACTGCCACCGCCCAGGCCGCCATCGTCCGGGCCGCCAGCGTTCGGCCCTCCCCCCGGGGAAAAAGTCGCATCCTCGCCCACGCCGGCACCTGCAAAGGAGTTCAAGGAAAGCCTGCCTCCTTGCCCTCCTTGTGCGTGATTGCGCGTGAGCGTGCTGCGTTCGATGGTGAGCTGGCCCCGATTGAAGATGGCACCGCCCGCACCCAGCGCGCCGCCGCCAAAGCGGCTGGAGCCGCCTGTGGCCTGCCCCCCGGCCAGGGTCAGGCCGCGCAGGACCAGTCCACCCTGCGCATCGATGTCGAACAGCCGGAAGCCTGCGGTCCCGAGGCGCTGCACGCTCACGCCCTGGGGCGTCAGGCCATTGGCGGTGGCATCGATGGTGATGCGCTTGCCGCTGATGAAGAAGGCGCTGGGGCCGAACTGCGAGACGTAGCCGGGCCAGCTGGCCAGCGGCAGGCAGGTGGCGCCGGCGGCCTGCCCGGTGTCCAGGCAGTTGGTAAAGCGGGTCAGCGAGATGGTCTGCCCATCCAGGGCCGCGCCGAAGACGATGGTGTCGCCATCGGCGGCATGGTTGATGGCGTCGCGCAGGGTGTTGCAGTTGCGGTCGCCTGCGGCAGGCGAGCATTGCGCACGAGACAGCGGCTCGGTGTCTGCAATCTCGCCGGCGGTGGTGACGGTGAGTGTGGCGGCCTGGGCCGCGGCGCCGGCAAGGGCCAGTGCCAACCCGCCCGCCAGGCCCGGCAATGTCCGGCCCCGGGGGCTCGGCGTGGGTATGGGTGGTACGTCGGCTGCAGCAGACAGATGGATGATGGACATGGCGGACCCCCTCGGTAGGCACAGCATCTCGGTGATGTGCTGAAGAGGGCAAATCTATGGGGTGTCCGGCTTTCTGTATGTCCCCCGTTCGGGCTACATGGCCGATGAGAGGGGGCGGGGGCGCCATGCCGCTCATGTCGCCCATGTCACCTATCCGGGCGACATGACAGCGGTCTTGTTCCATGTGAACATGCGGCCCTCGCCACGCACTCCACCCACATGGACACGCACACAGACCCTTACTCTGCCGCCGCGACGGGTGGCGCCACAGTCATCCGCGTGGCCGTGGTGGAGGACGACGCCGCCTGCCGCCATGCCCTGGTGGGCGTGATCAATGCCGCGAAGGACATGGTCCTGTGCTGGGCGGCAGCCAGCCGCGCGGAGGCCCTGCACCAGCTCGGCCGGGCCGATGGGGCCGGTGCCATGGACGTGATGCTGGTGGACCTGGGCCTGCCCGACGGCAGCGGCCTGGAGGTGATTGCTGCCGTGCGCACCCGCCACCCCGGGGCGGCGGTGATGGTCAGCACCATCTTTGGCGACGAGCAGCATGTGCTGGCCGCCATCGAGGCCGGCGCCATGGGCTATCTGCTCAAGGACCTGGCCGCCGACGCGGTGCTGGAGGAAGTGCGCAGCCTGCACGCGGGCGGCAGCCCCATCAATCCCATGGTGGCGCGCAAGCTGCTGCTGCGCCAGCAGCGGGCCGGGGCGGTGGCCGGGCTGCAGCCGCCTGCCGAGCCGCAGGCCGCCGCGCAGGCGCTGTCTGCGCGCGAGCTGGAGGTGCTGCGCCTGGTGGCGCGCGGCCATACGCTGGACGAGGTGGCGCGCCAGCTGGGCGTGTCGCGCCACACGGTGCGCACCTTCGTGCGGCGCATCTACGGCAAGCTGCAGGTGTCCAGCCGCACGCAGATGATGCATGTGGCCTTGCAGCGCGGCTGGCTGGCCGAGGGGCGGCAATGAGCGCCGCCAGGGTGGGCAGATGACGCAGCCGCTGCTGCGGGGGAGGGTCCTGCTGGTTTCGGCGGGACTGGTGGCGCTGGCGATGCTGCTGGCGGGGGCGTTCGGGCTGCGTGGTCCCGCCGCAGGCGAAGCGGTGCAACTGCGCCAGGCGCAGCTGTGGCGGTCGGACAGCCCGCACTGGGCGCCGCCTGCAGCGCTTGCGTCGGCCGACGACGCGGTGCTGGATGCATCGACGCCGTGGAGCGATGTGGACCTGCCCTATGGGGGCGACAGGGCCGTGTCGGGCAGCGGCGACCTGGCCGCGGCGCCGCCCGAAGTGCGCTGGTTCCGCGCCGTGGTGCCGCCTGAAGCCCTGGTGCCTACGCCGCAGGGCGCGCGCCTGTATATCCCGCGCTGGCAGACGGTGGGCACGGTGGCGGTGTATGTGGACGGGGCGCTGGCCTGGCAGACGCGCGGCAGCCGGGTGTGGAACAGTTTCAACCGGCCGGTGTGGCTGGACCTGGGCGGGCTGGCGCAGCCGGGCAGGCCGCTGCAGGTGCATGTGCGCATGGCCAGCCAGCAGGGCGTGGGCGGGGCGCTGTCCAGCCTGTGGGCGGGGCCGGCCGAGTCGCTGCGCCTGTCCTGGCGGCTGCGCAGCCTACTCCAGGCCGATCTGGTGGTCTACACGGCGGGCTCCTACCTGGTGCTGGGCCTGTTCGCGCTGGCGCTGTGGACGCTGCAGCGGCGGCGCGGGGATGTGGTGTTCCTGCTGTTCTTCCTGATGTCGCTGTGCCAGTTGCTGGGCTCGCTGCAGTTCATGGTGGACGGCGAGGGGCTGGCCCTGTCGGACGGCTGGTTCTCCTGGCTGACGCTGGCCGGCCTCATGGGCGCCACGGTGGCGGCTTTCCATTTCCTGTGCCTGATGCAGCGCAGGCGCCGGCCCTGGCTGGCCCGGGTGCTGCAGGGCTATGTGGGCACGGTGCTGCTGGTGGCGGTGCCGCTGTGGGGGCCGGCGCACGAGACCATCCTGCCGCTGCTGCGGCTGCTGATGGTGCCGCCGGAGATCCTGGTGCTGTGCATGGCCGTGGCGGGCGCCTGGCGCATGCGCGATGGCGGCAGCACCATGCTGGCGGTGTGGATGCTGCTGTCGTTTCCCATCGGCTTCCATGACCTGGCGCTGCAGAGCTACCTGATCAGCATAGAGAGCATCTACCTCACGCCCTATGTGTACCTGGGGCTGTTCACGCTGTTCCTGCTGGTGGCCTACCGGCGCTACAACGGTGCGCTGGCCGTGGCCGAGAACGCCAACCTGCATCTGGCGGAACGGCTCAAGGCCCAGGAGGCGGAGCTGGCCCAGGCCCATGAGCGCCTGCTGGCCGTGGAGCGCGAGCAGACGCTGATGCACGAGCGCCAGCGCCTGATGCGCGAGATGCACGACGGTGTGGGCTCTTCGCTGATGAGCGCGCTGCGCGTGGTGGAGTTCAACCAGGCCGGCACGGTGGACCTGGTGCAGCTGCTGCAGGAGTGCATCGATGACCTGAAGCTGTCCATCGATTCGCTGGAGCCGCTGGACTGCGACCTGCTGGCGCTGCTGGCCGGGCTGCGCTACCGGCTGGGGCCGCGCCTGGAGGGGGCGGGGCTGCGGCTGCACTGGGAGGTCAGCGACCTGCCCGCGCTGCCCTGGCTGGACGCGCAGGCCGCCCTGCATGTGCTGCGCATCCTGCAGGAGGTGCTGACCAACATCATCAAGCACAGCGGCGCGCGCGAGATCACGGTGCGCACGGCCCAGGCCCCGCTGCAAGGCCGGGCCGGCGTGCAGGTGCTGGTGGAGGACGACGGCCACCCCTTCGACCGCGCCCAGGCACCCACCGAGGGCCGCAAGGGACTGGCGAACATGCGCACGCGCGCGCTGGCGCTGCAGGCGCGGCTGGACTGGGCGCCGCTGGCCGGCGGCAATCGCTTCACGCTGTGGATGCCGCTGGAGCGGGCGGGGCCCTAGTCCTGCGCCGTGCGCGCCATGTAGCGCTTGCGCCAGAAGAACACGGTCAGGCCCACGGCAATCGTCGTCATCGAGCCCATGGCCCACCAGAAGCCGTCCTGCTTGTGCACCAGGGGGATGAACTCGAAATTCATGCCGAAGATGCCGGCAATCAGGTTCAGCGGCAGGAAGACGGCCGTCAGCGCGGTCAGCGTGCGCATGATGTCGTTGGTGCGGTTGCTCTGCACCGAAAAATGCATCTGCACCACGGTCTCGGTGCTTTGCTCCAGCCGCCGCACGTGGTGGACCACGCGCTCTATGTGTTCCAGCACGTCGCGGCTGCGCACCTTGAGCAGGTCCAGCTCGCGCAGCGCCGCCGCATCTTCAGGCGGCGCCCAGGTCTCCAGCGCGTCCGTCCAGTCCTGCACGGCGGCGCGCTGGTCTTCGCAGACCTCGTCCAGCTCGTGCAGGGCCAGGCGTGCGTCCAGTAGCGCGCTCCAGTTGGCAAAGCGCGTGCGCGGGCGCAGCAGCTCGGTCTGCCAATGGTCCAGCTGGCGCGACAGTTCGCGGCGCAGGTCCAGGAAGCCGTCCACGATGAGGTTGACCACGCGCAGCATGAGGTCGGGCGGGCTGGCAGGCAGCCGCGTGCCGGAGGTGGGGTTCAGCCGTCCCTCGCGGGGGTCATTGGGCACGGCGGCCAGCAGCCGCGCGGCATAGGCGTCGCGCACGGTGCAGTCGTCGGGGTGCACGGACAGCAGCACCTGGTCGAACATGGCAAAGCCCACGGGGCTGGTGTCGATGTTGCGCAGCACGGGCGGACCTGTGCGGCGCACGGGAGGCGAGGGGGGCAGCGCCTGCGCCGCAGGCGAAGAGGCCGTGCCGGCCTGCGGGGCGGCACGTGCCTGCCCGCTGGCCAGGCGGCGAAACACCAGCAGGTCGTACTGCGAGGTGTAGTCGTAGCGCGAGGGCAACTGGGCGTTGAGCAGGTCCGAGACATGCAGGTCCACCAGCTGCTGGCCCGACAGCAGCTGCAGCGTGCGCTGCACCTCGGCCAGCCGCTCCTGCAAGGTGGCGCGGGTGCAGGAGATCCAGACGAATCCCTGCGCGGGCGCCTGGTCGGGCAGGGCGGCCAGTTCGGTGGCGCCGCCCGGCTGCAGGTGGAAGATGCGCATGTTCCTGGCGGCGGGAGCGGCTCCCGCGGGCGGCGTCACCGGCTGCATGCGCTCAGCCGCGCAGCTTGCGCGCGGCGTCGATGGCGAAGTAGGTCAGGATGCCGTCGGCACCCGCGCGCTTGAAGGCCAGCAGCGATTCCATCATCACCTGGTCATGGTCCAGCCAGCCGTTGGCGGCGGCGGCCTTGAGCATGGCGTACTCGCCGCTGACCTGGTAGGCAAAGGTGGGCACGCCGAACTCGTCCTTGACGCGGCGCACCACGTCCAGGTACGGCATGCCGGGCTTGACCATGACCATGTCGGCGCCTTCGGCCAGGTCCTGGGCGACTTCGCGCAGGGCCTCGTCGGTGTTGGCGGGGTCCATCTGGTAGACGTTCTTGTCGGCCTTGCCCAGCGCGCCGCGCGTGCCCACGGCATCGCGGAACGGGCCGTAGAAGGCGCTGGCGTACTTGGCGCTGTAGGCCATGATGCGGGTGTGGATGTGGCCGTGGGCCTCCAGCGCCTCGCGGATGGCGCCGATGCGGCCGTCCATCATGTCGCTGGGCGCCACCATGTCCACGCCGGCCTCGGCATGGTTCAGGGCCTGGCCCACCAGTACCTGCACGGTCTCGTCGTTGATGATGTAGCCGGACTCATCCAGGATGCCGTCCTGGCCGTGGCTGGTGTAGGGGTCCAGGGCCACGTCGGTCATCACGCCCAGTTGCGGGAACTCCTTCTTGAGCGCACGCACCACGCGCGGGATCAGGCCGTCGGGGTTGAGCGCTTCCTTGCCGTCAGGCGTCTTCAGCGAGGTCTCGATGGCGGGGAACAGCGCCAGGAACGGGATCTCCAGCTGCACGCACTGCTCGGCCACGGGCAGCAGCAGGTCCAGGCTCAGGCGGTCCACGCCGGGCATGGAGGGCACGGCCTCGCGCTGGTTCGTGCCTTCGTGCACGAACACGGGGTAGATGAAGTCATGGGCCGTGAGCACGTTCTCGCGCACCAGATTGCGCGTGAAGGCATCGCGGCGCAGGCGGCGAGGGCGGTTGTGCGGGAAGGGGGTGGGGCTGGACAGATGCATGCCGAAAATTGTGCCCCATTCCCGCCGCAGGCCCCGCAACCCTGGCGACGACGCCGGCACGCGGGACTCGGCTTTTGCGCCTGCGCAGCCTGGCGCACCCCTGTACGCACGTACACTGCCCGCATGCTGTGGGTCAAAGCCTTTCATATCGTTTTCGTGGCAAGCTGGTTCGCGGGCCTGTTCTATCTGCCTCGCATCTTCGTCAACGTGGCCATGGTCACGCCCGGCTCGGTGGCCGAGCGCGAGCGCCTGCTGCTGATGGCACGCAAGCTGCTGCGCTTCACCACGCTGCTGGCCGTGCCCGCACTGGGCCTGGGCCTGTGGCTGTACCTGGGCTACGGCATCGGCAAGGGGCCGGGCAACGGCTGGATGCATGCCAAGCTGGCCGGCGTGCTGCTGGTCATCGGCTACCACCACGCCTGCGCGCGCCTGCTGCGCAAGCTGATCGACAACCGGGACCAGCACAGCCACCGCTGGTTCCGCTTCTTCAACGAGGTGCCGGTGCTGCTGCTGGTGGCCATCGTCATCCTGGTGGTCGTCAAACCTTTCTGAGAAACCGATCCAACGAAGAGGGAGGCAGGGCGTGGTGCAAAAGACTTCGGCCTGGCCGCTGGCGCTGGTCTATGCGGTGCTCATCGTTTTCGCCAGCCTGTTTCCTTTCGATGGCTGGCGTGCCCAGGGCATTGATCCGCTGGTCTTCCTGACGGCAAAGATCCCGCCGCCGTACTGGACCTGGTTCGACATCAACATCAATATCGTCGGCTACGCGCCGCTGGGCTTTTTCCTGGCGCTGGCCCTGGTGCGCAGCGGCAGCCCGCGCGCGGCCGTACCGCTGGCGGCGCTGGCAGGCACGCTTCTGTCGCTGTCCATGGAGTTCCTGCAGATCTACCTGCCGCGGCGTGTTCCCTCCAACCTGGATCTGGTGCTCAATGCGGGCGGCACCCTGCTGGGGGCGCTGGTGGCGCTGCTGCTGGAGCGGCTGGGCGCGCTGGCGCGCTGGAGCGCCTTTCGCACCCACTGGCTGGGCGAGGACGGCGGCGGCGCCATGGTGCTGCTGGCGCTGTGGCCCTGGGCGCTGCTCTTTCCCGCCGCCGTGCCCTTTGGCCTGGGCCAGGTGCTGGAGCGGCTGGAGCAGGGGCTGCTGGATCTGCTTGAAGGCACGCCCTTCCTCATGTGGCTGCCGCTGCGCGAGTCCGCGCTGACGCCGCTGTCGCCCGTGACCGAGATGCTGTGCGTGATGCTGGGCCTGTGGGTGCCCTGTCTGCTGGCCTACTGCGTGATGCGCCACATGGGCCGGCGCGCCATGCTGGCGGGCTCTGCGGTGGTGATCGGCATCGGTGTCTCGGCACTGTCGGCTGCGCTGAGCTGGGGGCCGGCCCATGCCTGGGAGTGGGTGGACCTGCCGGTGCGCATGGGCGTGTGGGGTGGCCTGGGCCTGGCCATGGTGGCCATGCCGCTGCCGCGCCGGGCGTGTGCGGCCCTCTTGCTGCTGGTGCTGGTGCTGCAATTGAGCATCCTGAACCAGGCGCCCACCAGCGCCTATTTCTCGGAAACGCTGCAGGCCTGGGAGCAGGGCCGCTTCATCCGCTTCTACGGGCTGGGCCAGTGGCTGGGCTGGCTGTGGCCCTATGCGACCCTGGTCTATGTGCTGCTCAGGCTGGCGCGCCGCGATGCGGCACCGCCGCCGCCCCCGGCGCCTGCAGTGCCGCAGGCCTAGAATCCGCTCCATGAGCGAACACCCACGTCCCGGGGCCGACAGCGGCCAGCAAGGCGCAGGCAACTACTATGCGCGCCACATCTTTTTTTGCCTCAACGAGAGGCCCAACGGCGAGGACTGCTGTGCGCTGCACGGCGCCAAGGCGGGCTTTGACCACTGCAAGAAGCAGGTCAAGCAGCTGGGCCTGGCCGGCAAGGGCCAGGTGCGCGTGAACAAGGCCGGTTGCCTGGACCGCTGCGCGGGCGCGCCCGTGGCCGTGGTCTACCCCGAAGGCACCTGGTACACCTTCGTGGACGAGTCCGACATCGACGAGATCGTCGAGTCCCACCTCAAGAACGGCCAGCCCGTGGAGCGCCTGCTGCTGCCGCCCGACGTGGGCCGCTGAGCGCCGGCTGGAACTTTGGGCCTTTCCGGGCATCAGTGCTTTGTCAGCTTGGATTGGCTGCTACTACTAGGATAGCGATTGTGAATGCGCAGACCGAACGTTTGACCTTGACCGGCCTTGCCGGGGCCGTGGAGGCCCTGCGCGATGCGCCGGCCGCCGATGCACCGCCGCGCGGCGTGGCCATCATCGCCCACCCCCATCCGCTGTTCGGCGGCACCATGGACAACAAGGTGGTGCAGACCCTGGCGCGTGCCTTCGTGCAGTGCGGCTACACGGCCGTGCGATTCAACTTCCGCGGCGTGGGCGCCAGTGCCGGCGAGCACGACGCAGGCGTCGGCGAGGCCCAGGACATGCTGTCCGTGGTCCGCCAGGTCGCCCCCGAAGGACCGATCGCGCTGGCCGGCTTCTCATTCGGAGCCTTCGTCACCAGCCATGTGCTGGCGGAGCTCTGGAGCGAGGGCCGGGTGGAAAAGGCGGTGCTGGTGGGAACGGCGGCCAGCCGTTTCACCGTGGCGCCTGTCCCGCCTGAGGCCCATGACCGGACCCTGGTGGTGCACGGCGAAGCCGATGACACAGTGCCTCTGTCTGCCGTCATGGACTGGGCGCGCCCGCAGATACTGCCTGTTACCGTCGTGCCCGGGGGCGGTCATTTCTTTCACGGACAATTGCCGCTGCTCAAAAGCCTCGTGGTCCGCCATTTGCGCTCACTCCCCTAGCGGCCCGCGCCGCTGCTCAACAGGCCTGCCCCATCGGGCGGGCATGTTTTCGCCTTTCCTGCATTCCCTGCCCTTTAGCGAGAGTTTTCCTCATGAAGCCACTTTCCTCCACGCTGCGAGTCCTGGCACTGGCGGCCGCCATGGCGCCGGCCCTGGCGCTGGCGCAGATCACCCCGCCCCAGCCGCCCGAAATCGCGGCGCGCAACTATCTGCTGGTCGATGTCACCGCCAACCAGGTGCTGGGCGCCAAGGACATCGATGCGCCCATCGAGCAGGCCTCGCTGACCAAGCTGATGACCGGCTACCTGGTCTTCGACGCGCTGCGCGCCAAGAAGATCACGCTGGAGCAGCGCCTGCCCGTGAGCGAGCGCGCCTGGAAGATGCCCGGCTCGCGCATGTTCATCGACCCCAAGATGCAGGTGCCGGTCGATGACCTGGTCAAGGGCATGATCGTGCAGTCCGGCAACGACGCCACCATGGCCCTGGCCGAAGGCGTGGGCGGCTCGGCCGAGAACTTCGTGCGGCTCATGAACGAGCAGGCCAAGGCGCTGGGCATGAAGAACACCAGCTACAAGAACCCCGAAGGCCTGACCGAGCCCGGCCACCTGACCACGGCGCGCGACCTGTCCATCCTCGCCCAGCGCCTGATGCAGGACTTCCCCGAGTACATGCACTACTACTCGACCAAGAAGTACTTCTATCCAGGCACGCCGGCCTCCAACGGCACCAACCGCAACTCGCTGCTGTTCCGCGACCCGACCGTCGATGGCCTCAAGACCGGCCACACGGCCGCCGCAGGCTACTGCCTGGTGGCCACCGCCAAGCGCGACCTGCCCAACGTGGGCAGCCGCCGCCTGATCTCCATCGTGCTGGGCGCGGCCAGCGAGAACGCACGTGCCAATGAAAGCCAGAAGCTGCTGAACTGGGGCTATGCGGCCTTCGATTCGGTCAAGCTGTTCGATGCCGAGCAGGCCGTGGCCACGCCCGAAGTCTGGAAGGGCAAGGCGAACACCGTCAAGATCGGCCGCACCACGCCCATCGTGGTCACCGTGCCGGCCGGCAGCGGCGGCAAGCTGAGCACCGAAGTCGTGCGCCAGGACCCGCTGATCGCCCCGTTCACCAAGGGCCAGGCCATGGGCACGCTCAAGGTCAAGATGGGTGCCGACACCGTGGCCGAAGTGCCGCTGGTGGCGCTGGAAGGCGTGGAGCAGGCAGGCTTCTTCGGCCGTGCCTGGGATGCGATCCGCCTCTGGATCAAGTAAGCCCCGCGCCTGTCGCGCAGGCCCTCGCGTACTGGCTTGGAGGGGGTGCAGTTGTGCGATCTCCCGCAAGCTGGTACAGTCGAGGGCTTTTCGGAATTTCCGAAGGGATTCACGTTTTCGCTTTTCGCAAGCAATTCACGTTTAGGGACGTTTATTAATGCCAACCATTAACCAACTCGTGCGTCAGGGCCGCACGGTCGAAGTTGTCAAATCCAAGAGCCCTGCTATGGAAAACTGCCCTCAGCGCCGCGGCGTGTGCACCCGTGTGTACACCACGACGCCTAAGAAGCCTAACTCCGCTCTGCGTAAGGTTGCCAAGGTGCGCCTGACCAACGGCTTCGAGGTCATCTCCTACATCGGTGGTGAAGGCCACAACCTGCAAGAGCACAGCGTTGTTCTGGTGCGCGGCGGCCGTGTGAAGGACTTGCCCGGTGTGCGTTACCACATCGTGCGTGGCTCCCTTGACCTGCAAGGCGTCAAGGACCGCAAGCAATCCCGTTCCAAGTACGGCGCGAAGAAGCCCAAGGCCAAGTAAGCCCTGCGTTTTTTCGAGGAAGGTGCTGTATCCCGCGTGGCGCGAGATTCAGCGTAGTGACCCCAAACGCAAGTGTTTTGCGCGGGTCGAGTAAGTGGGAGTCCTGTTGACTCTCGCGGTGTCTGAAAAGATGCCAACTGAAGCAAGATAGAGGTAAAAAATGCCACGTCGTCGCGAAGTCCCCAAACGTGAAATCCTGCCGGATCCCAAGTTCGGCAATGTCGAGCTGTCCAAGTTCATGAACGTGATCATGGAAGGCGGCAAGAAGGCGGTCGCAGAACGCATCATCTACGGTGCCCTGGACCTGATTCAAAAGAAGCACCCTGACAAAGACCCGCTGGAAGCCTTCGTTGTTGCCATCAACAACGTCAAGCCCATGGTCGAAGTGAAGTCCCGCCGTGTTGGCGGTGCCAACTACCAAGTGCCCGTCGAAGTGCGCCCCGTGCGTCGCCTGGCCCTGTCCATGCGTTGGCTGAAGGAAGCCGCCCGCAAGCGCGGCGAGAAGTCCATGGCCCAGCGCCTGGCCAACGAACTGCTCGAGGCCACCGAAGGCCGTGGCGGCGCCATGAAGCGCCGTGACGAAGTTCACCGCATGGCCGAAGCCAACAAGGCATTCAGCCACTTCCGCTTCTAAGAGCACTTCGCTCCCGATCAGACAGGCCGCATGCATTTTTGCCTGCGGCCTTGTCTCGATTAGGAGCATCCCCAGATAAGACTGCTGTCCGTCTGCACCATGAGGCTGGAACGGGCAGAGACTCCCTCCATACGATCAAGGATCCATCATGGCTCGCAAGACCCCCATCGAGCGCTACCGCAACATCGGTATCTCCGCCCACATCGACGCAGGCAAAACCACCACCACTGAACGTATCCTGTTCTATACCGGTGTGACCCACAAGCTGGGCGAAGTGCACGACGGCGCTGCTACGACCGACTGGATGGAGCAAGAGCAAGAGCGCGGCATCACCATCACTTCCGCTGCAGTGACCTGCTTCTGGAAGGGCATGGACCTGTCCTACCCCGAGCACCGTTTCAACATCATCGACACCCCCGGCCACGTGGACTTCACCATTGAGGTGGAGCGTTCCATGCGCGTGCTGGACGGCGCCTGCATGGTGTACTGCGCCGTGGGCGGCGTGCAGCCCCAGTCGGAAACCGTGTGGCGCCAAGCCAACAAGTACAAGGTGCCCCGTCTGGCCTTCGTGAACAAGATGGACCGTACCGGCGCCAACTTCTTCAAGGTCGTTGACCAGATGAAGCTGCGCCTGAAGGCCAACCCCGTGCCCGTCGTGATCCCGATCGGCGCCGAAGACAACTTCAAGGGCGTGGTCGACCTCGTCAAGATGAAGGCCATCATCTGGGACGAAGCCTCGCAAGGCATGAAGTTCGAATACCACGAGATCCCCGCCGAGCTGGTGGAGACCGCCAACAAGTGGCGTGAGAACCTCGTGGAAGCCGCCGCTGAAGCCAGCGAAGAGCTGATGAACAAGTACCTGGAAGAAGGTACTCTGTCCGAAGAAGACGTGAAGGCCGGCCTGCGCGCTCGTACGCTGGCTACCGAAATCCAGCCCATGCTGTGCGGTACCGCTTTCAAGAACAAGGGTGTGCAGCGCATGCTGGACGCCGTGATCGACTACCTGCCGGCGCCTGTGGACATCCCTGACGTCACCGGTACCGATCCCGAAAACGAAGAAACCAAGCTCAGCCGCAAGGCCGACGACGGTGAAAAGTTTGCGGCACTGGCCTTCAAGCTGATGACCGACCCGTTCGTCGGTCAGCTGACCTTCGTGCGCGTGTACTCGGGCGTCCTGACCAAGGGCGACACCGTGTTCAACTCGGTCAAGGGCAAGAAGGAACGCATCGGCCGTATCGTGCAGATGATGGCCAACGAGCGCGTGGAAGTCGAAGAAATCCGCGCCGGCGACATCGCTGCCTGCGTGGGCCTGAAGGACGTGACGACCGGCGAAACGCTGTGCTCCGTGGACGCCCCCATCGTGCTGGAACGCATGGTCTTCCCCGAGCCCGTGATTGCACAGGCCGTGGAGCCCAAGTCCAAGGCCGACCAGGAAAAGATGGGCATCGCCCTGTCCCGCCTGGCTGCCGAAGATCCGTCGTTCCGCGTGCGTACCGACGAAGAATCGGGCCAAACCATCATCGCCGGCATGGGCGAGCTGCACCTGGAAATCATCGTTGACCGCATGAAGCGCGAATTCAACGTGGAAGCCAACGTGGGCAAGCCCCAGGTTGCCTACCGCGAAACCATTCGCCAGAAGGTCGTGGACGTGGACGGCAAGTTCGTTCGCCAGTCCGGTGGTAAGGGCCAGTACGGCCACGTGGTGTTCACGGTCGAACCCCAGGAACCCGGCAAGGGCTTCGAGTTCGTCGACGCCATCAAGGGCGGTGTGGTTCCTCGCGAATACATCCCCGCAGTCGAGAAGGGCGTGATCGAAGCGCTGACTTCCGGCGTGCTGGCTGGCTACCCCGTCGTGGACGTGAAGGTCACGCTGACCTTCGGTTCGTACCACGATGTGGACTCGAACGAAATGGCGTTCAAGATGGCCGCCATCTTCGGTTTCAAGGAAGCTGCCCGCAAGGCCAGCCCCGTCATCCTGGAACCCATGATGGCTGTGGAAGTCGAGACGCCCGAAGACTACGCCGGTACCGTGATGGGCGATCTGTCCTCGCGTCGCGGCATGGTGCAGGGCATGGACGACATGGCCGGCGGCGGCAAGTCCATCAAGGCTGAAGTGCCTCTGTCGGAAATGTTCGGCTACGCCACGTCGCTGCGCTCGCAGACGCAAGGCCGCGCTACGTACACGATGGAGTTCAAGCACTACTCTGAAGCTCCCCGTAACGTGGCCGAAGCCATCGTTGCTGCTCGCTCGAAGTAAGCTTTTTTGTATAATTGAAGGCTTTTGAATCGCAGCACCCAGGCGTTTTGGCGCCGGGGTGCTGCGGTTTTTGCCGGTCTGCGATCCCATGCCGCCCTGTCACCTGTGCGGGGCGACCAAGCAATGGGGTGCAGACCTTAAACATCACACAGGTTTTGCTCTTTCGGAGAAATCATGGCAAAAGAAAAATTCCAGCGGAACAAGCCGCACGTCAACGTTGGCACCATCGGTCACGTGGACCACGGCAAGACGACCCTGACGGCTGCTATCGCTACCGTTCTGTCCAAGAAGTTCGGCGGCGAAGCCAAGGCTTACGACCAGATCGACGCAGCACCTGAAGAAAAGGCTCGCGGCATCACGATCAACACCGCCCACGTCGAGTACGAAACGGCCGGTCGCCACTACGCTCACGTTGACTGCCCCGGCCACGCCGACTACGTCAAGAACATGATCACCGGCGCTGCTCAAATGGACGGCGCCATCCTGGTGTGCTCGGCCGCTGACGGCCCCATGCCCCAGACCCGCGAGCACATCCTGCTGGCCCGTCAGGTGGGCGTGCCCTACATCATCGTGTTCCTGAACAAGTGCGACATGGTGGACGACGAAGAGCTGCTGGAACTGGTCGAAATGGAAGTGCGCGAGCTGCTTGCCAAGTACGACTTCCCCGGCGACGACACCCCCATCATCCGCGGCTCGGCCAAGCTGGCCCTGGAAGGCGACCAGTCCGACAAGGGCGAACCTGCCATCCTGCGCCTGGCTGAAGCACTGGACTCCTACATCCCCACGCCCGAGCGCGCTGTGGACGGCGCCTTTGCAATGCCCGTGGAAGACGTGTTCTCGATCTCTGGCCGTGGCACCGTGGTGACTGGCCGTATCGAGCGCGGCATCATCAAGGTCGGCGAAGAAATCGAAATCGTCGGTATCCGCGACACCCAGAAGACCATCGTCACCGGCGTGGAAATGTTCCGCAAGCTGCTGGACCAAGGTCAAGCTGGCGACAACGTGGGTCTGCTGCTGCGCGGCACCAAGCGTGAAGACGTGGAACGCGGCCAAGTGCTGTGCAAGCCCGGCTCCATCAAGCCCCACACCCACTTCACGGCTGAGGTGTACGTGCTGTCCAAGGACGAAGGTGGTCGCCACACTCCGTTCTTCAACAACTACCGTCCCCAGTTCTATTTCCGTACGACCGACGTGACCGGCTCCATCGAGCTGCCCGCCGACAAGGAAATGGTGATGCCTGGCGACAACGTGTCGATCACCGTCAAGCTGATCGCCCCCATCGCCATGGAAGAAGGTCTGCGCTTCGCTATCCGCGAAGGTGGCCGTACCGTGGGCGCTGGCGTGGTTGCAAAGATCATTGCGTAATTCTTGGAAAACTAGGAATACACAATGTCCAAGCAAAAAATCCGCATCCGCCTGAAGGCGTTTGACTACAAGCTGATCGACCAGTCGGCTGCTGAAATCGTTGACACTGCCAAGCGCACTGGCGCGATCGTCAAGGGTCCCGTGCCCCTGCCGACACGCATGAAGCGTTTCGACATCCTGCGCTCGCCGCACGTCAACAAGACCAGCCGCGACCAGTTCGAAATCCGCACTCACCAGCGCCTGATGGACATCGTTGACCCGACTGACAAGACGGTTGACGCTCTGATGAAGCTGGACCTGCCCGCAGGCGTGGACGTCGAGATCAAGCTGCAATAAGAACTTCACGGCCCCTTGCGGGGCCGTTGAAGGGCTTTGATTTAACGCGAACTTGCTTGAAAAGGCAGTTCGCGTTAAAATTTGGGGCTTCGCCTTTCTTGAGCGAAGTTTTATCAACCTTCTTTCGTGCGCAAGGCCTTGGACATCTGGGGCGGGAGCGCAACGCTGGGCCAATTGCAGTTTCAGCGGCGAAAGTTTTGGAGCAAACAAATGAGTCTGAGCAACTCCCTCGGGTTGCTGGGTCGCAAGGTGGGCATGATGCGTCTGTTCACCGATGACGGGGACGCAGTGCCCGTCACGGTGGTGGATGTGTCCAACAACCGTGTGACTCAGGTCAAAACCCAAGAGAACGATGGCTACGTGGCCCTGCAGGTCACTTTCGGTTCGCGCAAGGCATCTCGCGTGACCAAGCCAGAAGCCGGCCACCTTGCCAAGGCAGGTGTCGAAGCCGGTGAAGTGATGGGTGAATTCCGCGTGACCGAAGAAACCGCTGGCAAGTACGCCGCAGGCTCCGTCCTGCCCGTCGCCGAGCTGTTCTCGGTGGGCCAGAAGGTGGACGTGCAAGGCACTTCCATCGGTAAGGGCTTCGCCGGCACCATCAAGCGTCACAACTTCCGCTCGCAGCGCGCCTCGCACGGCAACAGCCGTTCGCACAATGTTCCCGGCTCCATCTCGATGGCCCAGGATCCAGGTCGCGTGTTCCCGGGCAAGAAGATGACCGGTCACATGGGCGATGAAACCATCACCACCCAAAATCTCGACGTGGTTCGCATTGACGAAGCACGCCAACTGCTCTTGATCAAGGGCGCTGTTCCGGGCTCCAAGGGTGGCTTCGTGACGGTGCGCCCCGCCATCAAGGCCAAAGCTTCCAAGGGAGCGAACTAATGCAGCTCGAACTCCTGAATGAACAAGGCCAGGCCGCATCCAAGTTCGATGCGCCCGAGACTGTTTTCGGTCGTGAATTCAACGAAGACCTCGTCCACCAGATCGTGATCGCCTACCGTGCCAACGCACGTCAGGGCACTCGCGCTCAGAAGGACCGCGAGCAGGTTCGTCACACGACTGCCAAGCCGTTCAAGCAAAAGGGCACCGGCCGTGCTCGTGCCGGTATGTCTTCCTCGCCTCTGTGGCGTGGCGGCGGCCGCATCTTCCCGAATCTGCCTGAAGAAAACTTCACGCAGAAGATCAACAAGAAGATGTACCGCGCCGGTATGGTTGCCATCCTGTCGCAGCTGGCCCGCGAAGGCCGTCTGGCCGTGGTGGACTCGCTCAAGCTCGAAAGCCCCAAGACCAAGGTGCTGGCCGACAAGTTCAAGGCCATGAACCTGGAATCGGTCATGGTGATCGCTGAAGAAGTCGACGAGAACCTGTACCTGGCTTCCCGCAATCTGAAGAACGTGTTCGTGGTCGAGCCGCGCTACGCCGACCCCGTGTCGCTGGTGCACTACAAAAAAGTGCTCGTCACCAAGGGTGCGATCGACAAACTCAAGGAGATGTTCGAATGAGCACGCTCAAGTTTGACGAAGGTCGTCTGATGCAGGTGTTGGTTGCTCCCATCGTGTCCGAAAAGGCCACCATGGTTGCCGAGAAGTCCAACGCCGTGACGTTCAAGGTGCTGCAGAGCGCCACCAAGCATGAAATCAAGGCCGCCGTGGAACTGATGTTCAAGGTGGAAGTTGCTGGTGTCTCCGTGGTGAACATCAAGGGCAAGACCAAGCGCTTTGGCAAGACCACTGGCCGCCGCGACCACGTTCGCAAGGCCTACGTGATGCTCAAGCCCGGTCAAGAGCTGAACCTGTCCGGGGAGGCTGCGTAATCATGGCTGTTATCAAGCTCAAACCGACGACCCCCGGCCAACGCGGCACGGTCAAGGTCACGCGTGACCATCTGCACAAGGGTGCAGGTTTCGCCCCCCTGCTGGAGCCTCAGCACCAGAAGTCGGGCCGTAACAACAACGGTCACATCACCACCCGTCACAAGGGCGGTGGCCACAAGCACCACTATCGCGTGGTGGACTTCAAGCGCACCAAGGACGGCATCCCCGCCAAGGTCGAGCGCATTGAGTACGACCCCAACCGTACGGCCCACATCGCTCTGGTGTGCTATGCCGACGGCGAGCGTCGCTACATCATTGCTCCGCGCAACCTGGAAGTCGGCGCAACGATCGTCAGCGGTTCGGAAGCCCCGATCCGCGTGGGCAACACCCTGCCGATCCGCAACATCCCCGTGGGTTCGACCATCCACTGCATCGAACTGAAGATCGGCGCTGGCGCGCAGATCGCCCGTTCGGCAGGTACGTCGGCTACGCTGCTGGCCCGTGAAGGCATCTACGCCCAAGTGCGTATGCGTTCCGGCGAAGTGCGCAAGGTGCACATCGAATGCCGCGCGACCATCGGTGAAGTCGCCAACGAAGAGCACAGCCTGCGCCGTCTGGGCAAGGCCGGTGTGAAGCGCTGGATGGGTATCCGCCCGACCGTTCGCGGCGTGGTGATGAACCCTGTCGATCACCCGCACGGTGGTGGTGAAGGCAAGACCGGTGAAGGTCGTCACGCTGTTGACCCATGGGGCAACCTGACGAAGGGCTACCGTACCCGTAACAACAAGCGCACGCAGTCGATGATTGTGTCGCGTCGCAAGAAGTAAAGGGTAGCAAATGACTCGTTCTCTTAAAAAGGGTCCGTTTGTTGACCATCACTTGCTGGCAAAGGCCGAAAAGGCCGTCGCCACCAAGGACAAGAAGCCCGTCAAGACCTGGTCGCGTCGCTCCATGGTTCTGCCCGAGTTCATCGGTCTGACCATCGCCGTGCACAACGGCAAGCAGCACGTGCCCGTGTATGTGACTGACCAGATGGTCGGCCACAAGCTCGGCGAATTCGCGCTGACCCGTACCTTCAAGGGTCACCCGGCGGACAAAAAAGCCAAGAAGTAAGGAATAGAACATGTCTGAAACACGTGCTGTTCTCCGTGGCGTCCGCCTGTCTGTGGACAAGGGTCGCCTGGTCGCGGACCTGATCCGCGGCAAGAAAGTGGACCAAGCCCTGAACATCCTGACGTTCACGCAGAAAAAAGCTGCCGTGATCATCAAGAAGGTGCTCGAGTCCGCCATCGCCAACGCCGAGCACAACGACGGCGCCGACATCGACGAACTGAAGGTCAAGACCATCTTCGTCGAACAAGGCACCACGCTCAAGCGCTTCACCGCGCGTGCAAAGGGCCGCGGCAATCGCATCAGCAAGCCCACGTGCCACGTGTACGTGACGGTTGGCAACTGAAAGGCCTGGGAAGAATATGGGACAGAAAATCCATCCTACCGGCTTCCGCCTGGCTGTTAGCCGCAACTGGGCCAGCCGTTGGTACGCAAGCAACCGTGACTTCGCCGGCATGCTGGCCGAAGACATCAAGGTGCGCGAGTTCCTGAAGGCCAAGCTGAAGAATGCCGCCGTGTCGCGCATCCTGATCGAGCGTCCTGCAAAGAACGCCCGCATCACGATCTTCTCGGCACGTCCTGGTGTCGTGATCGGCAAGAAGGGCGAGGACATCGAGAACCTGAAGAAGGAACTCGCAACCCGTCTGGGCGTGCCCGTGGCTGTGAACATCGAAGAAGTGCGCAAGCCTGAAATCGATGCCAAGCTGATCGCCGATTCGATCTGCCAGCAGCTCGAAAAGCGCATCATGTTCCGCCGCGCCATGAAGCGTGCAATGCAAAACGCCATGCGTCTGGGTGCCCAAGGCATCAAGATCATGTCTTCGGGCCGTCTGAACGGTATCGAAATTGCACGTTGCGAGTGGTATCGCGAAGGCCGTGTGCCACTTCACACACTGCGCGCCGACATCGACTATGGCTTCTCCGAAGCCAAGACGACCTACGGTGTGATCGGTGTGAAGGTCTGGGTCTACAAGGGTGACACGCTGGGTCGTAACGACCTGCCGGCAGCCGAGACACCCCGCCCCGAAGAAGAACGTCGTCCTCGCGGCCCCCGCCGTGATGGTCGCGGCGATGGTCGTCGTGACGGTGCTGGCCGTGGTGCCCGCCGCCCCGCAGGCGCTAACGCAGCACCTGCTGACGGCAGCGATAAGCCCGCCGGCGCTGGCGCTGATTCCGTTAAGCGCGTTCGCAAGACTGACGCGCCCGCTACAGCAGCGGACGGTAAAGGAGAATAAAGATGCTGCAACCTGCTCGCCGCAAATACCGCAAGGAGCAAAAGGGTCGCAACACCGGTATCGCAACGCGTGGTAACTCCGTTGCTTTCGGTGACTTCGGCCTGAAGTCCACTGACCGTGGTCGCCTGACGGCGCGTCAGATCGAAGCGGCTCGCCGCGCGATCTCGCGTCACGTCAAGCGTGGCGGTCGTATCTGGATCCGCGTGTTCCCGGACAAGCCAATCTCTACCAAGCCCGCAGAAGTGCGTATGGGTAACGGTAAGGGCAACCCCGAGTACTACGTGGCCGAAATCCAGCCCGGCAAGGTGCTCTACGAAATCGTGGGCGTCCCTGAAGAGCTGGCTCGTGAAGCGTTCCGCCTGGCCGCTGCAAAGCTGCCGCTGCGTACGACCTTCGTGTCCCGTCAAATTGGTGCCTAAGGAGAACAACATGACGAAAGCTGCTGAACTCCGCCAAAAAGACGTTGCCGGCCTGGAAGCCGAAGTGAAGTCCCTGCAAAAGGCTCACTTTGGCCTGCGTATGCAAAAGGCTACGCAACAGCTGGGTAACACGAACACGCTGCGTACCACGCGCCGTGACATCGCCCGCGCCAAGACCATCCTTGCTGAAAAGCAAGCTGCCAAGTAATCAGGAAGCCGACATGACGGAAGCTAAAAAATCCCTCAAGCGCACCTTGATTGGCAAGGTGGTCAGCGACAAGCGTGCCAAGACCGTGACGGTCATGGTTGAACGCCGCGTCAAGCACCCGATCTATGACAAGATCATGATCAAGTCCAGCAAGTACCACGCTCACGACGAGCAAGGTGAATACAAGCTGGGCGACGTGGTTGAAATCACGGAAAGCCGCCCGCTGTCCAAGACCAAGAACTGGGTTGCTACCCGCTTGGTGCAAAAGGCTGCTCTGGTGTAAGCCTACACAGGCCCACCGGCTGCAAGGCCACAGGAAACGACCCACAATGTGGGTCGTTTTTTCGTTTGGGGACCGCCATTTCGGCAGCCCCCGGTTTTGCACCACAAAGGAGATAGAGATGATCAAAGTCGGAGATGCCCTGCCCGCTGCCACCCTGATGGAATACGTGGAAGTCGAAGGCAATGGCTGCAGCATCGGCCCCAACCCCGTGAAGCTGCCCGAAGCCGCTGCCGGCAAGACCATCGCGGTCTTCGCCGTGCCCGGCGCATTCACTCCCACCTGCTCGGCCAAACATGTGCCCGGCTTCGTGGAGCAGGCCGAAGCCTTCAAGGCTGCCGGCGTGGACGAGATCTGGTGCCTGTCGGTCAACGACGCCTTCGTGATGGGCGCGTGGGCCCGTGACCAGAAGACCGACGGCAAGGTGCGCATGCTGGCCGACGGCGATGCCGCCTTCGCCAAGGCCACCGGCCTGACGCTGGACCTGAACGGCAAGGGCCTGGGCCTGCGCAGCAACCGCTACTCCATGCTGGTCAAGGACGGCAAGGTCGCCACGCTGAACGTGGAAGGCCCTGGCAAGTTCGAAGTCAGCGACGCTGCCACCCTGCTGGGCCAGGCCAAGGCCTGATCCTGATCGTGCTGCAGGCCTGCCGGGCCTGGGCACCGCGCTTTTGCGAAAAAAGGCATTGCACCCAGGTGCAATGCCTTTTTGTATTTCAGGGGGCTGCCTCCGCCGGGCCCTAGAAGATATCGGCCTTGAGGTAATGCGCCCCTGCGATGGGGTTGTGATAGTAGGGCGGGATTTCCTCGAAGCCCAGGTCCGTGTAGAGGGCGCGTGCCGACTCCATGTCGTCCAGCGTGTCCAGCAGCACATGGTCATAGCCGGCCTGGCGCGCCACATCGAGCATGGCCTCGGCGAGCTGGCGGCCCAGGCCGAAACCGCGAAAGGCCTTGCGCACGAACAGGCGCTTCATCTCGGCGGCGTTGGCGTAATCGCAGTTGTCCAGCGGACGCAAGGCGCAGCAGCCGGCCACGGCGCCATCGACCTTGGCCAGCAGGATGTGGCCGCGCGGCGATGCGTAGTCGCCAGGCAGATCGGCGATCTCGGCCTCGAAATCTTGAAATTGCAGATCGACATCCAGGCTTGCGGCGTACTCCTGGAAGATCTGGCGGACTTCGTCCATGTCTTCCAGGGGATTCGGCGCCAGCAAGGCGACAGCAGGCTTGTCCACGGGCACTTGGCTAAAACGACGGAAAACGCAGTGTAGCGGCAAGCTGGCAACATCTGGCCACGCCGTCAGAAAGCATCCCCCAGCTGCTGCACCCACCATGCGGCGGCCCCCGCCACCAACGCCAGGACCAAGGCCAACAGGCGGCTGGCTGCCGTGTCGCGTGAAGAGGGCAGGGGTTCGGGCAAGTGCTTGTCTCCCGTCACCATGGCGCGCACCAGACCCAGTCCGCGCCAGGCATAGAACAGGATGGCCAACAGGTGCAGGGCCACCAGCGCGTACAGCAGATACTGCCCCCAGTGCGCGTGGTAGGCGGTGGCCTGTGCCACGGTGTCGCCCGATACAAAGCGGCCCAGCGGCCCGGAGAACGCAATCTCGTCGTCGCTGAGCAACCCGCTGCCCACCTGGGCGATCAGCACGGCCAGCATGGCAAACACGGACAGTGCGCCCAGCGGGCTGTGGCCTGCGCTGTCGCTTTCCGTTCCTTGTCCCCGCACATGGCGCAGCACGGTGGCCGGCGCGTGGATGAAGCTGGCAAAGCGCGACCAGCGGCCGCCCACCAGGCCCCAAAGCAGGCGAAACAGCAGCAGGGCCAGCATGGCATGGCCCAGCAGCAGATGCCAGTTCATGGCATTGCCGCCCAGCTTGGCCGTCACGACCAGGCCGACCACCGTTGCGGCCAGCAGCCAGTGAAACAGCCGGGTGGGCAGGTCCCAGATGCGGACCTTGTGCTTGGCGGCGCCTTGTGCGGTCGATTCTTGTGCCATGGCATGAAAGCTGGGATGGGGATGGGGATGGGGATGGGGCATTGTGCCGCCCCGCATTCCTGCGAGGACCAGGAATGCACCCTGGCCGTGGTCAATCAAAGCGGCGCCGGCAAGATGCCGCTGCCATACTGGTCCGGCAGATTTCCCCACACTCCCAAAGGAAAACCACGATGAAGAAAGTTTCTGCATGGGCGCTGGCCGCTCTGGTGGCCGCCACGGCGCTGCCCGCGTCCGCACAGTTCGCCAAGTCCGAAGACGCCATCAAGTACCGCCAGGGCGCGCTCGCCGTGCTGGGCCAGCATTTCGGGCGCCTGGGCGCCATGGCGAACGGAAAGATCCCCTTCGATGCCAAGGCGGCCCAGGAAAACGCCGAGGTGGTGGCCTTCATGGCCAAGCTGCCTTGGGCCGCGTTCGGCGCGGGCACGGAAGGTGGAAAGGCCAAGCCTGAAATCTGGAAGGAGCATGCCAAGTTCCAAGACCTGTCGGAGAAGATGCAGGCCGAGACGGTCAAGCTCGCGGCTGCGGCCAAGTCCGGCAACCTGGACCAGCTCAAGGCCGCCTTCGGCCCGGCTGCCGCCAGCTGCAAGGCGTGCCACGACAGCTTCCGCAGCCGTTGAGCGGCGGGCGGAGGATGCCCCAATGAAAAAAACCGGCCTGGTGCCGGTTTTTTTGTGCCCTGGTCTGCGCTGTATCAGGCCTCGGCCAGCAGCTTCTCGATCAGCCGATGCAACTCCGCGAAGTCAGGTGCGCCCACATAGCGCTTCACGATGTCGCCACGCTTGTTGACGATGTAGGTGGTGGGAGTCAGTTGCACATCGCCCCAGGCCCGGGCCACGGCGCCGGTGTTGTCCAGCGCGACCTTGAAAGGCAGCTTGCGCGAATCGGCGAAGTTCACCACATAGCTGGGCGGGTCGTAGCTCATGGCCACGGCCAGGGTCTCGAACCCCTGGCTCTGGAATTTCTGGTGGGTGGCAACGATCTCGGGCATTTCGGCCACGCAGGTGGTGCAGCTGGTGGCCCAGAAGTTCACCAAGGTCACCTTGCCCTTGAGGTCGGCCGTGGTCTGCTTGCTGCCGTCCAGCAGCACGAACGTGGACTGCGGCGCGGCCGTCTGGCCGGCACCCGAATACACCCATGCGCCCATGCCGGCGGCTGCGGCGATCACCACGCCTGCGATCCAATGTTTGCTTGCCATAGCGACGATTGTGCCCAAAGTTGCGCCCGAAGGCCTGCACGCATGCCGTGCACCGCCTTTCGATGCGCGGCAAGGGCAAAAGTTCGGGGCTCGGACAGGTCGGGCCATGCCGATAATGCCGGCATGACATTGATGGAAAGCTTTTCGAAAGCAAAGGGCCGCGCTCTGGCCCTGCGGCTTGGCGCCGCGATGCTGGTGTTGGCGCCCCTGGCCGCCTGCAGTCCCAGGCTGGATTGGCGGCAGGTCGCGGTCGAAGGCACGCCGCTGCGCGTGCTCTTGCCCTGCGATCCGCAATCCGCAACACGGCCGGTGGAGCTGGGCCAGGGCATGGGCACGGTGCAGATGTCCATGATGGGATGCGACGCCGATGCGTCGACCTACGCGGTGTCCCACTTCCTGGTCAGCGAGCCGTCCAGAGCCGCCGAGATGCTGTCGTACTGGCAGGCAGCCGTGCTCGGCCAGATGAACCCGGGTGCTCCGGGGCAGGCACCGGCGGGCGCCAAGCAACTGCGCTCCAAGGAAGATGGCCCTTTCCTGCCTGCGGGTGCACTGAATCTGCCGCAGTCGCTGCGCACCACGTTTGAAGGCGTGGGGCCCCAGGGCTGGAAGCTCACCGCCCATGGCGTGTGGTTTGCACGAATGGAGCCGGCAGGCGCACGCCTCTACCATGCCGTCATCTACAGCGACAAGCCGCGCACAGACGAGGCCAACAACTTCTTCGCCAGCCTGCAACTGCAATAGCAACGGCAACAGGTTTCGGAGCCACGGATGCGGGAGGCAGCTGTGGCATGGAACGTAGTGCAGGCGCGCCGGTTGCCCTGCATGCGCCTGCGCACGCCATAATCGACTCCGAACCCTGTGACTTCATGACCACGCGCATCCTTTTGTTCACCCACGCACCTTTGGCCCATGCACTGCGCGAATGCGCCTTGCATGTGTTCGCCGACAGTGCCGAGGACGTCCTTGCCCTGGATGTGCCCGCTCAGGAGCCGCCCGAGGCCACCCTGATGCGTGCCGAGCAGTTGCTTGAGGACCATGGCGGCCTGGTGGCGCTGCCCACGCTGGTGCTGACCGACCTCTTTGGCGCGACGCCCTGCAACGTGGCGCAGCGCCTGGTGGCGCAACTGCCTGCCGGGCGGCTGGTGGCCGGAGTGAACTTGCCCATGCTGCTGCGCTCCATAGGCTATCGCCACGAGGCGCTGGAAGCCGTGGCCGAGCGTGCCTTGGCGGGAGGCAGCCATGGGGTGATGCAGGTGGGCGTGAACACGCCTCAGAACCAGAGTCCGCGACCATCCAATGATCAAGACCCCTATAACCATCAGCAATAAACTGGGCCTGCATGCCCGCGCCTCCGCCAAGCTCACCAAGCTTGCAGGCAGCTTTCCCTGCGAAGTCTGGATGAGCAAGGGCGAGCGGCGCATCAATGCCAAGAGCATCATGGGCGTGATGATGCTGGCTGCCGGCATGGGCTCCGAGGTGCTGCTGGAAACCGAAGGACCGCAGGAGCAGGAAGCCATGGATGCGCTGACGGCCCTGATCAACGACAAATTTGGCGAAGGCCAGTGATGGGCCTCCGCTGCGCTGGCAGACGGTGAGCGCAAAAGAGCAACACGCGCCGGGCCCGGACGCTGCCGCATTGCGACGGCCCGGGGCCTGCGCAGCAGCAGGCAAAGGACAGGCGCAATGACGTTTGCAATCCACGGACTGGCCGTTTCACGGGGCATTGCGATAGGACGCGCGGTGGTGGTGGCCTCCAGCCGCATGGAGGTGGTGCACTACTTCATCCGGCCCGATCAGGTGGACGCGGAAATCGACCGCGCCCGCAGCGCACGCAACGCCGTCATCGACGAGCTGCGCCGTCTGCAGAATGAAATGCCCCAGGATGCGCCGGGCGAGCTCGATGCCCTGCTCGACGTCCACCTGCTGCTGTTGCAGGACGAGGCCCTGGCCGCCGCCATCAAGCACTGGATTTCCGATCGTCTCTACAACGCCGAATGGGCGCTGACCACGCAGCTCGAGGTCGTCTCGCGCCAGTTCGACGAGATGGAGGACGAGTATCTGCGCGAGCGCAAGGCCGACCTGGAGCAGGTGGTCGAGCGCATCCTGCGCTACATGAAGGGCATGGCCAGCCCCGTGCCCGCGCCTGCCGCGCTGCCGCGGGCCGATGCAACGGGGGAGGGCGCGCCGCAGCAGCCGCTGCTGCTCGACGAAGTCACCGATGTGCCCCTGGTCCTGGTGGCGCAGGACCTGTCGCCGGTGGACATGCTGCAGTTCAAGAGCCGGCTGTTTGCCGGCTTCATCACGGCCGTGGGCGGGCGCACCTCGCACACGGCCATCGTGGCGCGCAGCATGGACATCCCGGCCGTGGTCGGCGCGCGCGCGGCCAGCCAGCTGATCCGCCAGGACGACTGGATCATCATCGATGGCAACGCAGGCGTCGTCATCGTCGATCCTTCTCCCATCATCCTGGCCGAATATGGCTTTCGCCAGCGCCAGAACGAGCTGGAGCGCGAGCGCCTCTCACGCCTGCGCCACACGCCCGCGCTGACGCTGGACGGAGAGCGCATCGAGTTGCTGGCCAATATCGAGCAACCCGGCGACGGGCCTGCGGCCGTGCATGCAGGCGCCGTGGGCGTGGGGCTGTTCCGCACGGAATTCCTGTTCATGGGGCGCGGCGGCAACCTGCCCGGTGAGGAAGAGCAGTACCGCGCCTACCGCGAGGCCGTGGACGGCATGCAGGGCATGCCCGTGACCATTCGCACGCTGGACGTAGGCGCCGACAAGCCGCTGGACAAGGCACAGCCCAAGGACTACTACCTGAACCCCGCGCTGGGTCTGCGCGCCATCCGCTGGAGCCTGGCTGACCCTGCCATGTTCCGCACCCAGTTGCGCGCCATCCTGCGTGCGGCGGCGCATGGGCAGATCCATCTGCTGTTTCCCATGCTGGCCCACCAAAGCGAGATCGAGCAGACCCTGGCCCAGGTGCGGCTGGCGCAAAGCGAACTCGACGCGCGAGGCGTGGCCCATGGCCCGGTCAAGCTGGGCGCCATGATCGAAGTGCCTGCGGCCGCGCTGATCGTGCGCACTTTTTTGCGTTACTTCGACTTCCTGTCGATCGGCACCAACGACCTCATCCAGTACACGCTGGCCATCGACCGCGCCGACGAGACCGTGGCCCATCTCTATGACCCCTTGCATCCCGCCGTGCTCAAGCTGGTGGCAGACGTGATTGCCGAAGGAAGGGCGCAGGGCAAGAGCGTCTGTGTCTGCGGGGAGACCGCCGGGGATGTGGGCATGACGCGCCTGCTGCTCGGCCTGGGTCTGCGCAGCTTTTCCATGCATCCGGCGCAGATACTGGTCGTCAAGCAGGAAATCTTGCGTGCCGACACACGCAAGCTGACTGCCTGGGCGCAGGAAGTCCTCCGCTCGGACAGTCCCGCAGCGCTGCTGGGACCATGAATTCATGCAGGCGAGGATGCGCAGAAAAAAAGATTTGCAGCTTTAGTTGCGATTGATTCTCATTCGATGCTATGATCAGCCCCAATGCAGCAAGAAACTCTCTGGTGGGGAATTCGAGCTGCAAGCCTTTTTCAGTTTCATCGTGGGGCGACTCGCCAGGCCTGTTCAGCCTGCAGCAAGTCGGTTTGCCAGCCAGCGGTCTGCCGGTTAGCCAGGCTTTTTTTCTACGATGTCAGAAGAGGCAACATCGCCTCAAATTCAAGCAGAGCATGCGTCAGCGGCTCTGCTTTTTTATTGCCTGCACGTCTTGAGGTGTGTTCATGCGGCCATGAAAAAGCCCTCGGCAGCAGGGCTGGCGAGGGCTGGGCATTGAGGGCCGCCTGGGTGCGGCGAACTCAAACGCCTGCGGCGTGTGCCTGCTGATCCGCGTGGTAGCTGGAGCGCACCATGGCGCCCACGGCGGCGTGCGTGAAGCCCATCTTGTAGGCTTCTTCCTCGAACATCTTGAAGGTGTCGGGGTGCACGTATCGGCGCACCGGCAGGTGGCTGTTGCTGGGCGCCAGGTACTGGCCGATGGTCAGCATGTCGATGTCATGGGCGCGCATGTCGCGCATCACCTGCAGGATTTCCTCGTCGGTCTCGCCCAGGCCCACCATGATGCCGCTCTTGGTCGGAACCTTGGGGTGCAAGGCCTTGAACTTCTTGAGCAGGTTCAGCGAGAACTGGTAGTCCGAGCCGGGACGCGCTTCCTTGTACAGGCGCGGTGCGGTCTCCAGGTTGTGGTTCATCACATCGGGAGGTGCGGCCTTGAGGATTTCCAGCGCACGGTCGTCGCGGCCACGGAAGTCGGGCACCAGGATCTCGATCTGGGTAAGCGGCGAGAGCTCGCGGATGTTCTTGATGCACTCCACGAAATGGCCCGAGCCGCCATCGCGCAGGTCATCGCGGTCCACGCTGGTGATCACCACGTACTTCAGGCGCAACTCGGCAATCGTCTTGGCAAGATTGAGCGGCTCGTTGGTATCCAGCGGGTCGGGGCGGCCGTGGCCCACGTCGCAGAACGGGCAGCGGCGCGTGCACTTGTCGCCCATGATCATGAAGGTGGCCGTGCCCTTGCCGAAACATTCGCCGATGTTGGGGCAGGAGGCTTCCTCGCAGACCGTGTGCAGCTTGTTGGCGCGCAGGATGTCCTTGATCTCGTAGAAGCGCGTGGTGGGGCTGCCCGCCTTGACGCGGATCCACTCGGGCTTCTTGAGGGCCTCGCCATGCTCGACCTTGATCGGGATGCGCGAAAGCTTCGCTGCCGCCTTCTGCTTGGCCAGCGGGTTGTACTCGGCTTGGGACTGCGCTTCGCGCACGACGGTGTTGGTGGTCATGGTTCTGGATTCAGGGGGCTAGGCGGCGCTGCAACTGTCGTCCCAGCACGCGCGCGGCTTCGTCCCAGGTTGTCTGAACGCCGATTGTAGAAAGGTCCACCGTTTGCAGTCCTGCATAGCCGCAAGGGTTGATCCGTTCGTAGGGTTCCAGGTCCATGGCGGCATTCAGGGCAACGCCGTGATAGGTGCAATGCCGGCTGACCTTGATGCCCAGGGCTGCAATCTTGCCCAGCCCCGAAAAATCGGGCTGGGGCGCGGGCGAGCCGGGTGCGCGCAGTTGCGGGCGCTGGGCCAGCATGGCGTGGCTGCGAGGATCGTCAAGGCGCACGTAGATGCCGGGGGCGCCTTCCACGCGGTGGCCGGTGATGCCGAAATGCTCCAGCGTGCGGATGACCGCATCTTCGATGCGGAACACGTATTCCTTGACGAAGTAGCCCAGGCGCTGCAGATCCAGCAACGGATAGGCGACCACCTGGCCCGGGCCGTGGTAGGTGACCTGCCCGCCGCGGTTGGTTGCGATCACGGGAATGTTGCCAGGGCTCAGCAAGTGGTCACTTTTCCCGGCAAGGCCTTGCGTGAAATGCGGGGCGTGCTCGCAGATCCAGAGCTCGTCGCGCGTGCCGGCATCGCGGCCGCTCGTGAATGCCTGCATGGCCTGCACCGTGGCTTCGTAGTCGGTGCGGCCCAGCAGGCGCAAGTCCAGCGTCTGCGCAAGCTCGGCGGCTGGGGCGCTCAAAGCACCACTTTCACAAGCGGGTGCGAGGTGAACGCCCGGTACAGGTCGTCGAGCTGCTCGCGGCTGGTGGCCGTCACCGTGACGGTGACACCCAGGTATTTGCCGCTGCTGCTGGGGCGCAACTCGATGGTGCTGGGGTCAAAGGCGGGGTCGAAGCGCTCGGCGATCTGGGTGATTTCATGCACCAGATGCTCGGCCTTGATGCCCATGACTTTGATGGGAAACTGCGACGGATACTCGATCAACGAGTCCTTGCGCGGGTCCGCGTCCGGCGCGGCTGCTGGTGCGGAGGAGGGGGTGGGGGCGTCGGTCATAGGTGAATCAAGGTTAATCGCTTGGCGTTGGAGGCGATTGTGCGCTATCGTTCGCGGCCATGTCGCAGCCTGGGGCTGCCGCGCCGCCGGTCACGAAAACTCCACACACAACAAACAAGCTGCCTGCGGTGCGAGGCTGGCGTTGTTGGCCTGCTGCCACACAGCCAGGCTGCCGCCGCCGTTTTGGGCATGCCCGTAACAACCCCTATCGTTCGGCAGGGGTTTTTACTTATAATCAGAGGCTTTGTGAAAAAGTCTTGTCTGGTCTGCGGCCTTCGAGAACTCAATGAAAAACTACGCCGCTGACACAGACGCTGACAGGGAACTTGAGGGCGAGGATTCCGACTTCAAGCCCCTGACCTCCGAGGAGGCTCAGGAGTGGCGCACGCGAAACCCGCAGATGTCTGTGTGGCGCTTCGTGGTGGTCCAGGCGGTGGTTGGCGTGCTGGTGGCACTGGTCGCGTGGCTGGTGACGGGGCGCGCCGAGGTCGGATGGTCGGCTGCCTATGGCGCCTTGTCGGTGGTGCTGCCGGCTGCGCTGTTTGCGCGCGCCGTCGTGCGCAAGAGGCCTGGCGGCGCTGCAGCCGCCATGGTGGGAATTTTTGGCTGGGAACTGGTGAAGCTGGTGCTGTGCATTGCCATGCTGGCGGCTGCACCCAAGCTGGTCCCGGGGCTGAGTTGGCTGGCGCTGCTGGCGGGCTTGGTGATCGTCATGAAAACGTATTGGGTCGCGCTGATAGTGCGGGCCAATGTCCGAAAAACCGATTGATATTTGAAGAGAAGTTGACCGATGGCCGCAGACGCGCACGCACCTACTGCAAGTGAATACATCGTTCACCACCTGCAGCACCTCCAGAACATCAAGCAAAAGTCGATCATCGACTTTTCGGTCATCAACCTGGACTCGATCGTCGTCAGCGCCACGCTGGGCGTGCTGAGCCTGTTCGTGCTGTGGCTTGCCGCGCGCAAGGCCACATCGGGCGTTCCGGGCCGCTTCCAGGCGGCTGTAGAGCTGCTGGTCGAGATGGTGGACAACCAGGCCAAGGCCAACATCCACAACGCGCAAAGCCGCAAGTTCATCGCTCCGCTGGCACTGACCGTGTTCGTCTGGATCTTCATGATGAACGCCATGGACATGCTGCCCGTGGACCTGCTGCCGGTACTGTGGCAGGGCGTCCAGGGTGACTCGCACGCCTACCTGCGTGTCGTTCCCACGGCTGACCTCTCGACCACGCTGGGCCTGTCCTCGGCCGTGCTGATCCTGTGCTTCTTCTACAGCATCAAGATCAAGGGCATGGGCGGCTGGGCCCACGAACTGGTGACCGCTCCGTTCGGCACCAGCAAGAATCCCGTGTTTGCACTGATCCTGGGTGTTATCAACCTGGCCATGCAGATCATTGAATATGTCGCCAAGACGGTTTCGCATGGCATGCGACTGTTCGGCAACATGTACGCTGGTGAGTTGGTGTTCTGTCTGATCGCTCTGATGGGCGGTGCGGCTGCCATGTCGCTTTCCGGTGTGTTGCTCCCCTTGGGGCACATCATTGCAGGCTCTATCTGGGCGATCTTCCACATTCTGATCATCACCCTGCAGGCCTTCATTTTCATGATGCTGACGCTGATCTATCTCGGCCAGGCACATGAAGCCCACTGACCATTTCCTTTCCCTCTCAACCTTTCTCTTTCTTTAATCTCAGGAGTCATCATGGAAAACATTCTCGGTCTCGTCGCTCTGGCTTGTGGTCTGATCGTTGGTCTGGGCGCTATCGGCGCTTCGATCGGTATCGCCCTGATGGGTGGCAAGTTCCTGGAATCGTCGGCACGTCAGCCTGAGCTGATCAACGAACTGCAAACCAAGATGTTCATCTTGGCCGGTCTGATCGACGCTGCCTTCCTGATCGGTGTTGCTATCGCTCTGCTGTTCGCTTTCGCCAACCCCTTCGTCCTGGCCTAAGCTCCGATCAACGCCCTAGATAGAAAGGTGTTGCCGTGAGTATCAACGCGACCCTGTTCGTCCAGGCCATCGTTTTCCTGATCCTGGTGCTGTTCACGATGAAGTTCGTGTGGCCCCCGATCGCGAAGGCGCTGGATGAACGAGCTCTGAAAATCGCCGATGGCCTCGCTGCTGCCGACAAGGCCAAGACTGACCTGGCCGCCGCCAACAAGCGCGTCGAGCAGGAACTGGCCCAGACGCGCAACGAAACGGCATCGCGGCTTGCGGACGCCGAACGCCGTGCCCAGGCCATCATCGAAGAAGCCAAGGCCCGTGCCTCCGAAGAAGGCAACAAGATTGTTGCTGCTGCCCGCGCCGAGGCCGAGCAGCAGACAGTCCAGGCCCGTGAAGCCCTGCGCGAGCAAGTGGCTGCGCTGGCCGTCAAGGGCGCCGAGCAGATCCTGCGCAAGGAAGTGGATGCCGGCGTCCATGCCGACCTGCTGAACCGCCTGAAGACCGAGCTGTAAGGAAGAGCAAACATGGCAGAACTCGCCACCATTGCCCGTCCTTACGCAGATGCCCTGTTCAAGGCCAGCACCCACCAGGGTGCTGACCTGTCCGGCACTGTTGCCTGGGCGGAGGAATTGGCGGCGATTGCCGCCAATCCGCAATTGCGCCAGCTGGCCGACGACCCCAAGGTGACCGACGAACAACTGTTCGACGTCATCAGCGGCGTGGCCGGCTCGGCATTGCCTGATGCCGCTCGCAACTTTCTGCGCGTCATCATTGAAAACGGCCGACTGCAAGCCCTGCCAGAAGTGGCGGCCCAGTTTCGCAGCCTCGTGAACCGCGCCGGTGGCTCGTCCGACGCCGTGGTTCAAAGCGCTTTTCCCATAGATGCTGCCGCTCTGGCTGCCCTCGGGACTTCGCTGGAGAAGCGTTTCGGCCGAAAGCTGAACCTGTCGGTGCAGCAAGATCAGTCCCTGATCGGTGGCATCCGCGTCGTGGTGGGTGATGAAGTTCTTGACACGTCCGTCAAGGCCCGCCTGGAACAAATGAAAGCGGCCCTCATTGCGTAACAACGCGACTGAGGTCTCGGCTAACCAAAGCTAAAGAAGGAAAGAGTCATGCAACTCAATCCCGCAGAAATTTCTGAACTGATCAAGAGCCGCATCGAGGGTCTGGCTGGCAGCAGCGACATCCGTAACGAAGGCACCGTGGTTTCGGTGACCGACGGTATCGTGCGCGTGCACGGCCTGTCGGACGTGATGCAAGGCGAAATGCTGGAATTCCCCGCAGGCAAGGATGGCCAGCCCTCCTTCGGCCTGGCGCTGAACCTCGAGCGCGACTCCGTCGGCGCCGTGATTCTGGGCGAGTACGAGCACATCTCCGAAGGCGACACCGTCAAGTGCACGGGCCGCATTCTGGAAGTGCCCGTCGGCCCCGAACTCATCGGCCGCGTGGTCAACGCCCTGGGTCAGCCGATTGACGGCAAGGGCCCGATCAACGCCAAGATGACGGACGTGATCGAGAAGGTCGCTCCCGGCGTGATCGCACGCCAGTCCGTGGACCAGCCCCTGCAGACCGGCATCAAGTCCATCGACTCGATGGTGCCCGTCGGCCGTGGCCAGCGCGAACTGATCATCGGCGACCGCCAGACCGGCAAGACCGCCGTGGCCATCGACGCCATCATCAACCAGAAGGGTCAGGGCGTTACCTGCATCTACGTTGCGATCGGCCAGAAGGCTTCCTCGATCAAGAACGTGGTGCGAGCCCTGGAGCAGGCCGGCGCGATGGAATACACCATCGTCGTGGCTGCCACCGCTTCCGAATCCGCTGCCATGCAGTACGTGTCGGCCTACTCCGGCTGCACGATGGGCGAGTACTTCCGCGACCGCGGCGAAGATGCCCTGATCGTCTATGACGACCTGTCCAAGCAAGCCGTGGCCTACCGCCAGGTTTCGCTGCTGCTGCGCCGTCCCCCGGGCCGCGAAGCCTTCCCCGGCGACGTGTTCTATCTCCACAGCCGCCTGCTCGAACGTGCAGCCCGCGTGAATGCCGACTACGTCGAAGCCTTCACCAAGGGTGAAGTCAAGGGCAAGACGGGTTCGCTGACGGCACTGCCCATCATCGAAACCCAGGCCGGTGACGTGTCGGCCTTCGTGCCCACAAACGTGATCTCGATCACGGACGGCCAGATCTTCCTGGAAACCAGCCTGTTCAACGCCGGTATCCGCCCCGCCATCAACGCCGGTATCTCGGTGTCGCGCGTCGGTGGTGCTGCACAGACCAAGCTGGTCAAGGGCCAGTCCGGCGGTATCCGTACCGACCTGGCGCAATACCGTGAGCTGGCTGCCTTCGCGCAGTTCGCCTCCGACCTGGACGAAGCCACCCGCAAGCAGCTGGACCGCGGTGCCCGCGTGACCGAACTGCTCAAGCAGGCCCAGTACAGCCCCCTGTCCACCGCTTTGATGGGCGCTTCGCTGTTCGCAGTGAACAAGGGCTACATGGACGACATCCAGGTCAAGCAAGTGCTGGCTTTCGAGTCTGGTCTGCACCAGTTCCTGAAGACCAGCCACGGCGCCCTGATCGACAAGCTGAACGCTTCCAAGGCCATGGACAAGGATTCCGAAGCCGAATTGAACGCCGCCATCGCTGCGTTCAAGAAGTCGTTCGCTTAAACCGGACGAGGAGCCATCATGGCAGCAGGTAAGGAAATTCGCGGCAAGATCAAATCGGTGGAAAACACCAAGAAGATCACCAAAGCCATGGAAATGGTGGCCGCATCCAAGATGCGCAAGGCGCAGGAACGGATGCTGGCTGCACGCCCGTACAGCGAAAAGATCCGCAACATTGCAGTCCATCTTGGCCAAGCCAACCCCGAGTACGTGCACCCGTTCATGCAAGTGAACGGTGATGCAAAGACAGCCGGCGTCATCGTGGTGACGACGGACAAGGGGTTGTGCGGCGGCATGAACACCAACGTGTTGCGTGCTGTCACGGCCAAGCTGCGGGAGCTGCAGGATCAAGGCGTGTCGGCAGAAGCAGTGGCCATTGGCAACAAGGGTCTGGGCTTTCTGAACCGTGTCGGCGCCAAGGTGGTTTCGCACGCGACGGGTCTGGGCGATACGCCCCATCTGGAAAAGCTGATCGGCCCTGTGAAGGTGCTGCTCGATGCATATGCAGCGGGCAAGCTGAGCGCGGTGTACCTGAGCTACACCAAGTTCATCAACACCATGAAGCAGGAATCGGTGGTGGAGCAGTTGCTGCCCCTGTCGTCCGAGAGCATGCAGGCCGAGAAGACGTCTGGCCATAGCTGGGACTACATCTACGAACCCGACGCGCAGTCCGTGATCGACGAACTGCTCGTGCGCTACGCAGAGTCCCTGGTCTACCAAGCTGTCGCGGAAAACATGGCGTCCGAGCAATCGGCGCGCATGGTGGCCATGAAGGCCGCTACCGACAACGCCGGCAACGTCATCAGCGAGTTGAAGCTGGTCTACAACAAGACGCGTCAGGCAGCCATCACGACCGAACTGTCGGAAATCGTGGCTGGCGCCGCTGCTGTGTAAAGCAGCTCAACAGACAAACTAATTGGAGCAAAAAATGGCTCAAGTGCAAGGCAAGATTGTTCAATGTATTGGCGCTGTGGTGGACGTCGAGTTCCCCCGCAACGCAATGCCCAAGGTGTTCGATGCCCTGAAGCTCGACGGCTCGGCCCTGACGCTGGAAGTGCAGCAACTGCTGGGTGACGGCGTTGTGCGTACCATCGCCCTGGGCTCGTCCGACGGTCTGCGTCGCGGCCTGATGGTGTCCAACACCGGCAACCCCATCACCGTGCCCGTGGGCAAGGCGACGCTGGGTCGCATCATGGACGTGCTGGGCAACCCCATCGACGAACGCGGTCCCGTGGATCAGGCGCTGACGGCTCCCATCCACCGCAAGGCACCGGCTTATGACGAGCTGTCGCCTTCGCAGGAACTGCTGGAAACCGGCATCAAGGTGATCGACCTGATCTCGCCCTTCGCCAAGGGCGGCAAGGTGGGTCTGTTCGGTGGCGCCGGTGTGGGCAAGACCGTGAACATGATGGAACTCATCAACAACATCGCCAAGGGCCACGGTGGTCTGTCGGTGTTCGCCGGTGTGGGTGAACGTACCCGCGAAGGCAATGACTTCTATCACGAAATGTCGGACGCCGGCGTGGTCAACCAGGAGTCGCTGAACGACTCCAAGGTGGCCATGGTCTACGGTCAGATGAACGAACCCCCGGGCAACCGTCTGCGCGTGGCGCTGACCGGCCTGACCATGGCCGAAGCCTTCCGTGACGAAGGCAAGGACGTGCTGTTCTTCGTGGACAACATCTACCGCTACACGCTGGCCGGTACCGAAGTGTCCGCTCTGCTGGGTCGCATGCCTTCCGCTGTGGGCTACCAGCCCACGCTGGCCGAGGAAATGGGCCGCCTGCAAGAGCGCATCACCTCGACCAAGGTCGGTTCGATCACTTCCATCCAGGCCGTTTACGTGCCCGCCGATGACTTGACCGACCCCTCGCCTGCCACGACGTTCGCCCACTTGGACTCGACCGTGGTGCTGTCGCGTGACATCGCTTCGCTGGGTATCTACCCCGCCGTCGATCCGCTGGACTCCACCAGCCGCCAGCTGGACCCCCAAGTCGTGGGTGAAGAGCACTACAAGGTGGCCCGTGAAGTGCAGGGCACGCTGCAGCGCTACAAGGAACTGCGCGACATCATCGCCATTCTGGGCATGGACGAGCTGGCTCCCGAAGACAAGCTGACCGTGGCCCGCGCCCGCAAGATCCAGCGTTTCCTGTCGCAGCCTTTCCACGTGGCCGAAGTGTTCACTGGCGCTCCCGGCAAGTACGTGTCGCTGGCTGAAACCATCCGTGGTTTCAAGATGATCTGCGCTGGCGAGTGCGATCACCTGCCCGAGCAGGCCTTCTACATGGTTGGCACCATCGACGAAGCCTTCGAGAAGGCCAAGAAACTGGCGGCTTGAGCCTGCGGCACCCCCTGAGCGACTGCGTCGCTTCCCCCTCTCTACCCGCTTCGCGGGGAGGGGGACGACACCCTCGCGGCGGGGCGGCCCTTGCTCGGTGTCCCCGATCTGGGCCCTGCCGGTTCCAAGTTCCAGTCCCACCTTTTCTGAGGAGCAAAGATGAACACCATCCACGTTGATGTGGTCAGTGCCGAAGAGTCCATCTTCTCCGGTGAAGCGCGCTTTGTCGCCCTGCCCGGTGAATCCGGCGAACTGGGCATTTTTCCCCGCCACACTCCGCTGATCACGCGCATCAAGCCCGGCTCGGTGCGTATCGAGATGGCGGACGGCAGCGAAGAGTTCGTCTTCGTGGCCGGCGGCATCCTGGAAGTGCAGCCCAACTGCGTGACCGTGCTGTCCGACACCGCCATCCGCGGTGCCGACCTGGACGCCGAGAAGGCCGAGAAGGCCAAGCTCGAAGCCGAGGAAGCACTGAAGAACGCCAAGAGCGAAGTCGATCTGGCGCGTGCCCAGTCCGAGCTGGCCGTCATGGCCGCTCAGATCGCAGCCCTGCGCAAGTTCCGCCAAAAGCGCTGAGCTCCATTCGGGCTCCAGCTGCAAGAAAGCCGCCCTCGGGCGGCTTTTTCTTTGGTGCGAAAGGCTGGAAGGCCGGTCACCGGCCCCATGGCTCAGTCGCCGCAGCGGGCCTGGTACACGTAGGTCACGGCATTGTCCTTGGGGTCCACCGTGCGCGACTTGTGCGTCACGGCTTTGGCGGGCACGGGGCACAGGGCGCGGATCTGTTGTTCGCAGCGCTTGGGGTCGTCTTCGCGCAGCTTGCAGCTGAGCACATAGTCATATTCCTGCGAGTCGTCGAGGATGGGGCTTGCGCAGGCGCTCAGGGTCAGCACGGCGGCCAGCAGGCCCAGGCGGGCCAGGGTGTTCTTCATGGTGTGGATGCTCCTTGATGAAATGGCGTGACGCTATCACAGCCTCCGTGCCCGCGATAGCTTGATGAAGGGGGTGGCTCGGCCCGGCCTGCGCAGCCTGCCTGCCTTTCAGTGGTGCTGTATCACGACAGCATCGGGAAGATTGTCGCTGCCATCGTGCACAGGCTGCAGCGGGTCACGCGGAAAGTTGGTTTCAAGCAGCAGGCTCACGCGCTCCAGGGCTGCTGTCATGCCCATGGCGTAATGGCCGCCCTGAAAGGCGGCACCCATGTCGCTGATCAGCGTTTGCCATTGTTCCGCCGGCAGGGTGCACGCCAGGGCGCGGTCGGCGACGATTTCGATGGCGTGGTCGGCCAGCAGCAGATAGATCAGGGCACCGTTGTTGTGTTCGGTATCCCAGACGCGCAGCTTGCCGAACAGCGTGATGGCGCGCTCGCGCGGCGTGGCGTCGCGCCACAGGTAGCTGGGCGGCAGTCCGGGTTCGACGCAGATGCGAATCTGGCCTGTATGGCGCTGCTCGCTCATGGTGATGAGGCGCTCCAGCTCCGCCAGGCTTTCAGGCGGGAGTGCACGGCGCAACTGCCCTTCGGCCCAATGGTGGCGCAGCAGCCGGAGCAGACGCTGTAAAAAGCCTGTGATTGCAGCCGCCATCTCACCAACTCCCCGAGGCGCCGCCGCCCCCGAAACTGCCGCCTCTGCCGGAGCTGAAGCCCCCGCCACCGCTGCGGCCGCCGCCTCCGCCAAAGCCACCACCACCGCCCCACCCACCGCCGCCACCCCTGCCGGAGCGGCCGCTTCCCAGCAGGGTGAACAGCAGCGCGACGACTCCCGCTCCTGCGGCGACGAGCAGACTGGCCGTCACCACATAGGCGGCAATGCCGGCGCCTGCCCCCGCCAGCACGGAGGCCAGCGGCCGGCCCAGCACCGAGCGCAGGATGGGACCGACCACCGCCACGCCGAAGAAGAAAAACAGCATCAGGTCTTCCATGTCGAAGCCCCTGTCCGGGCTTTTGGAAGACTGGGTGCTGGAGGAGGGCGCCGGCAGTTGCTCGCCCGCAATGCGCGCTGCCACCTGGTCCAGCGCGGCGGTGATGCCGCCCGCATAGTCCCCCTGGCGAAAGCGCGGTGCCATCTGCTGGTCGATGATGCGCGCGGCCGCCAGGTCGGGGATCGCGCCTTCCAGCGCGCGGGCCACTTCCATGCGCATGCGCCTGTCGTTCTTGGCAATCACCACCAACAGGCCGTCGCCCACGTCGCGGCGGCCGATCTTCCAGTCACTGGCCACGCGCCAGGCATAGGCGGCAATGTCCTCGGGCGCGGTGGTGGCCACCATCAGCACGACGACCTGCGAGCCTGACTTCTGTTCGATGCCACGCAGCCTGTCTTCAATGGCGCGTGCCTCATCGGCCGACAGCGTGCCCGTCTGGTCGATGAGCTGCGCCGAGAGGGCCGGCACGGGCTGCGGCGCCTGCGCCAGCGTGCTCCCGGGCAGCAGCAGCATGGTCAGGGCAAGGGCGCAAAGCATGCGCCACAGTGGCACCAGGGACATGGTCACGGCTTACTTGTTGCCGAAGTCCACCGTGGGCGGACGGGAGATTTCGGCCTCGTTCTGCACGCTGAAGCTGGGCTTGGGTTCGTAGCTGAAAACCTTGGCCGTCAGATTGGTCGGAAAGCTGCGCGCCAGCACGTTGTAGGACTGCACGGCCTGGATGTACTGGTTGCGCGCCACGGTGATGCGGTTCTCCGTGCCCTCCAGTGTCACGCGCAGGTCGCGGAAGCCCTGGTTGGCCTGTAGCTGGGGATAGCGCTCAGCCACCACCATCAGCCGCGACAGGGCACTGGACAGCTCGCCCTGCGCCTGTTGGAACTTGTTGAAGGCCTCGGGGTTGTTGACCAGCTCGGGCGTGGCCTGGATGGAGGTGGCCTTGGCGCGCGCCTCCACCACCTTGGTCAGGGTCTCCTGTTCGAAATTCGCCTCGCCCTTGACCGAGGCCACGATGTTGGGCACCAGATCGGCGCGGCGCTGGTACTGGTTGAGCACCTCGCTCCAGGCCGACTTGGTCTGTTCGTCAAGGCGCTGGAAGTCGTTGTAGCCGCAGCCGGTCAATGCGAGGACGGTGGCAAGCGTGGCGAGTAGACGTTTCATAAGATGGCAACCTGAAAGCGACAATGGAAAACAGTATCGCGCACGATGCATGCGCAATGCTGGCGATTGTGCTGCGCGCCCGGCCTGCTGCCCTGTAGGGCAAAGGCCATTGCGCAGCGGTGTGGCAAGGACTGCTAACAGGGCTTTTATGCACGAATTCACGGCGGCGCGCTGGTTGCCCGGGGGCCATGCCCAGACCATCTGGCCGGCACTGTTCGCGCGCCGCTGGCCGGTGGGCCAGGCGGCGCCCGCCTGGCGCTGGGAGCGCTGGGATACCCCGGATGGGGACTTCATCGATGTCGCCTTCGGCGGTGCTTCCACCCTGCCTGCCGACGCGCCATGGCTGGTGCTTTTCCATGGCCTTGAAGGCTCGGCGAACAGCCACTATGCCCAGGCCATGGCCTGGGTGGCCGCGCAGCGTGGCTGGCACATGGCCGTGCCGCACTTTCGCGGCTGCAGTGGCGAGGTCAATCGGGGGCCGCGCGCCTATCACTCGGGCGATGTGCAGGAGGTGGACTGGATACTGCGCCGCCTGCGCGCACGGTCTTCCCGCCCGCTCCATGTCGTGGGTGTTTCCCTGGGCGGCAATGCGCTTGCGCGCTGGGCCGGTCTGCAGGCAGACAAGGCGGCCGAGGTGGTCCAGGCCCTGGCGGCGGTGAGTGCGCCGCTGGACCTGGCGGCTGGCGGCATGGCGCTGGGGCAGGGTCTGAACCGCTGGATCTACACACGCATGTTCCTGCGCACGCTGGTGCCCAAGGCGCGGGTCAAATGGGCGCAATTTCCCGGCCTCTTCGACCGCGATGCCGCGGTGCGCGCGCGCGATCTGAAGGAGTTCGATGACGCGTTCACGGCACCCGTGCATGGCTTTCTCGATGCGCACGACTACTGGTGCCGGGCGGCAGCCAAGCCTGTGCTGGGCAGCATTGCCGTGCCTGCGCTGCTGCTCAATGCGCTGGACGATCCCTTTGTCCCTGCATGCAGCCTGCCAGGGCCAGGCGAGGTCGGCCCACGGGTTACGCTGTGGCAACCGCCGCACGGCGGTCATGTGGGTTTTGCACAGGGACATTGGCCAGGGCATGTACTGGGCATGCCGCAGGCCGTCACGCAGTGGCTGGCAGACAGCGAACAAGGATGAATGCAATGGACGATATCGTGAAGCAGGCCATGGCCAAATGGCCCCATGTGCCCGCCTGCAGCGGCTGGCTGGGGCTGGACGAGCGCGGGCGCTGGTATCTGCGCGATGAAGAGGCCCAGGCCTGCGGCGCTTTCGACAGCGGCATCCCGGGAGCCAAGGGCGCGGAGGTGCGCAACGAAAAGCTGGCGGACTTCATTGCCCGCAACTATCTTGCCGAGCCCGACGGTCGGTGGTTTTTCCAGAATGGTCCCCAGCGCGTGTATGTGGAACTGGAAAGCACACCCTGGATATGGCGGCTGCGCTGGGATGGCGAGCGCCTGCAGGTGCACAGCCACACAGGGGCAGAGCTGCAGGCCGCAGCCATCAAGGAGGTTTTGATGGATGAGACAGGGCGCCTGTATCTGGCCATGCCCTCCGGCCTGGGCCTGGTCCATACGCAGGACATGGTCGATGCCGCTGCCGCGCTGGACGCCAGCATGCTGCCTGCCTGTGAAGAGGTGCCGGCACAGACGTTGCCGCAACGCTACGGTTTTGTGCGCAGTCCGGCCCGGGCATGAAAAAACCGGCCGAAGCCGGTTGGTGCCAGACATCCTGGGCCTTGCTCAGTTGGCGGGTGCCGCTGCACCTTCCGCTGCAGCGCCTTCTGCGGCTGGGGCCTTGGGCTCTTCAAACTTGCCACCTGCGGCATTGGTCATGTAGACCACGCCACGGGCAATTTCGGTGTCGTTGAAATCGCCGCCGCCTTGAGGCGCCATCGCTCCCTTGCCCTTGAGGGCCGAGTGCACCAGACCTTCCAGACCTTGTGCCAGGCGCGGGCCCCAGGCCGCGGCATCCGCGAACTTGGGAGCACCTGCGGCACCTGTGGCATGGCAGGCCGCGCATTGGCCCTTGAAGACTTCTTCACCCGAGCGCAGCGGGCGATTGGCATCCCGGATTTCCACGAGGCCGATTTTCTGCAGCCGCTGGGCCTTGGCCATTTCGGTCTGGGAAGCGCCGGCGCCGGCCTTGTCGGCCGAACTCACGTATTGCACGAGGCCGATGATCACGAACACCGGAACCACGAACGAGAAAAACACCGCCATCAGCAGCTGCTTGGGGTTCTTGATCGGGCCCGTATGGGCTTCTTCGGTGTGGGTTGCGCTCATGAAGTCCTCTTGTGTTGTGGGGGCGTGAGTCAACAACAAATTATATCGACGGGCCTCTTGCAGACACTGCGCGCAGACCCGGGTTGACCTGGGGCGCACATATGCCATGAGATGGATCAAGCAAATGGCAAATGCTTTCCGCGCGCCATGAAAAAGAGGTGTTCACCTTGCGGAGAACACCTCTGTGCGGTGGGCGCGGCAGATGCCTGCCTTGGTCTTACTGCGCGGGCGCGGGCGCGGGAGCCGGCGTGGCTGCCGCTGCTGTCGCTGTCCTGTCGGTCCAGCCGCCGCCAAGCGCCTTGTACAGCTCGATCTGGTTGAGCAGCTGCGCCAGACGCACGCTCACGGTGGATTGCTCCAGCGCGAACAGGGTGCGCTGTGCATCCAGCAGGTCCAGGTAGCTGGCCACGCCGTTGCTGTAGCGCAGGTCGGACAGCTTCAGGCGTGCCTGCTCGGCTTCGAGCTGGGCGCGCTGGGCCATGATCTGGTCACGCAGCGTGCCCTGGCTGTCCAGTGCGTCGGAGACCTCGCGGAAGGCGCTCTGGATGGACTTTTCGTACTGGGCGATGGCCACTTCGCGCTCGACCTTGGCCGCAGCCAGATTGGCCGAATTGCGGCCCGCATCGAAGATGGGCAGGAGGGCGGATGGCGCGAGGGTGAAACCCCAGCTGCCGCTCTTGAACAGGCCCGACAGCTCGTTGCTGGCCGTGCCGAACTGCCCCGTCAGCGTGATGCGCGGGAAGAAGGCGGCGCGCGCGGCACCGATGTTGGCGTTGGTGCTGATCAGCTGCTGCTCGGCCTGGCGAATGTCGGGCCGCTGTGTCAGCAGGTCCGAAGGCAGGCCGGCCGGCACGGCGGGCAGGTCGGCCGTGTCGCGCAGGCCCTGGCTGGAGCCCAGGCTGGCGACCACGTCCGCAGGCAGCGCTTGGCCCAGCAGCAGCACCAGGGCGTTCTCGTCCAGGGCGCGCTGGCGCTGCTGCTGCGCCAGCGTGGCACGCGCAGCCTCGGTCAGCGAGACGGCCTGGCGGTAGTCCAACTCGGACGCCACGCCCGTGTCGAAGCGCAGCTTGGTCAGCTTGATCGACTCTTCACGGGTCCGCAGCGTGTCGCGCGAGATCTTCAGCAGTTGCTCGTCGGCCAGCAGCGTGTACCAGCCGCTGGCCACAGCGGCCACCAGACTGGTCTGCGCGGCGCGGCGAGCTTCCTCAGTCGCCAGGTACTGGGCCAGGGCGGCTTCCTTCAGGCTGCCGATGCGGCCGAAGAAGTCCAGCTCCCACGAGGTGACGGCCAGGCCGACCTGGTAGCTGTTGACGTACTTGGTGCCCGAGCCCGTGGTGTTCGGGGCGCGGCTGGCGTTGACGCCTGCACCCACCGTCGGGAACTGGTCGGCGCGCGTGATCCGGTACTGGGCCTGGGCACGCTCGATGTTGAGCGCGGCCACGCGCAGGTCACGGTTGTTGTCCAGCGCGGTGCGAACCAGCTGCTGCAGGCGTGCGTCCTGGAAGAAATCCTGCCAGGGCAGCTGCGCTGCAGCCGTGCCGCCTTCCGCCGCAGCGGTGGCGTTCGCGCGGGTGTACTGCGCCGCGACCGGAGCGGCAGGGCGCTCGTAGGTGGGGATGAGCGAGCATCCCGCCAGGAGCACGGCGGTGGCGATGGCCACCGGGGTACTGCGATTAATCATGGCTCAAGGCCTCCTTGCCGGCCGGTGTGGACGGCGGGTTGTGCGATTTGATCTTGCCCTTGAACAGCTTGCGCACCACGACGAAGAAGGTGGGCACGAACAGCACGGCCAGCACGGTGCCGGTGATCATGCCGCCGAGCACGCCGGTGCCGATGGCACGCTGGCTGGCCGAGCTCGCGCCGGTGGCGATCACCAGAGGCACCACGCCCAGGCCGAAGGCCAGCGAGGTCATGATGATGGGGCGGAACCGCAGGTGGGCGGCTTCCAGCGCAGCCTCGATCAGTCCCTTGCCTTCGGCCTGCAGGTCCTTGGCGAACTCCACGATCAGGATCGCGTTTTTCGCCGACAGGCCGATCACCGTCACCAGTCCGATCTGGAAGTACACGTCGTTGGAGTAGTTGCGCAGCAAGGTGGCAAGCACCACGCCCAGCAGACCCAGCGGCACGACCAGAATCACCGACAGCGGGATGGACCAGCTTTCATACAGGGCGGCCAGGCACAGGAACACAGCCAGGATGGCGAAGGCGTACAGGAAGATGGCTTGCGAGCCCGCCAGCTTTTCCTCACGCGACTGGCCGGTCCACTCGAAGCCGAAGCCTTCGGGCAGCTTGGCAGCCAGCTTTTCCATCTCGTCCATGGCATCGCCCGAGCTGAAGCCCGGTGCGGCCGAGCCTTCGATGCGCACGGCAGGGTAGCCGTTGTAGCGCACCGTCTGCTGGGCGCCCTTGACCCACTTGGTGGTCGCGAACGTGGACAGCGGCACCGGATCGCCCTTGGCGTTGCGCGCGTTCAGGCGCAGCAGGTCGTCGGGCTGCATGCGGGCCGGAGCATCGGCCTGCACGATCACGCGCTGCAGACGACCCTGGTTGGGGAAGTCATTGACGTAGGACGAGCCCAGCGCCGTGGACAGCGCGGCATTGATCGAGGTGAAGTCCACGCCCAGGGCGTTGGCCTTGTCGCGGTCGATCTCGATGCGCAGCTGGGGCGCGTCCTCCAGACCATCGGGACGCACGCCGGCCAGCACCTTGCTCTGCCCGGCCATGCCCAGCATCATGTTGCGGGCGTTGATCAGCGCATCGTGTCCGTGGCCGGCACGGTCCTGCAGGCGGAACGAGAAGCCCACAGCGTTGCCCAGTTCGGGAATGGGCGGCGGGTTCACGGCGAACACGAAGGCATCGCGGATGCCCGACGTCATGCCCATGATGCGGCCCGTCATGGCGTCCACCGTGGAGTTCGCTCCCTTGCGCTCGGACCAGTCCTTGAGCGGCACGAAGGCGAGGGCGGCATTCTGGCCCTGGCCGGAGAAGCTGAAGCCCAGCACGCTGACCATGTTGGCCACTTCGGGCTGCGGCAGCACGGCTTCTTCCACCTGCTTCATCACCTCCAGCGTGCGCTCCTTGGCGGCGCCAGGGGGCAGTTGCACGTTGACGATGAAGTAGCCCTGGTCCTCGGTCGGCAGGAACGAGGTCGGCAGGCCACGGAACACCACCACGGCGCCCGCGATCACGGCCAGGTACACACCGATCATCAGCACCGAGCGCTTGAGCAGTCGGGCCACCCAGCCCTCATAGGACTTGGCCGAGCGTGCGAACGTGCGGTTGAACCAGCCGAAGAAGCCCTTCTTCTCGTGGTTGTGACCGGCTTCCACAGGCTTGAGCAGCGTTGCGCACAGGGCCGGTGTCAGAGTCAGCGCCATGAAGGCCGAGAAGCTGATGGAGGCCACCATCACGATGGAGAACTGCCGGTAGATATTGCCGGTGGACCCCGCGAAGAAGGCCAACGGTATGAACACCGCGATCAGCACCAGCGTAATGCCCACGATGGCGCCCGAGATCTGGCCCATGGCCTTGATCGCGGCTTCGCGCGGCGGCAGGCCTTCCTCGCTCATGATCCGCTCGACGTTCTCCACCACCACGATGGCGTCATCCACCACGATGCCGATGACCAGCACCATGCCGAACATGGCCAGCACGTTGATCGAGAAGCCCACGGCCTGCATGACCGCGAAGGTGCCCAGCAGTGCAATGGGCACCACGATGGTCGGGATCAGCGTGTAGCGCCAGTTCTGCAGGAACAGGTACATCACCAGGAACACCAGCACGATGGCTTCCAGCAGCGTGTGGGCGACCTTCTCGATGGAGATGCTCACGAACTTGGAGCTGTCGTAGGGAATGGAGTACTTCACGCCCTTGGGGAAAAACTTCTGCAGCTCTTCCATGCGCGCATGCACGGCCTTGGCGGTCGCCAGCGCATTGCCGCTGGGCGTCAGCTGGACGCCGATACCCACGGCATCCTTGCCGTTCAGGCGGGCGGAGGTCGCGTAGGCCTGGCCGCCGATCTCGATGGTGGCCACGTCCTTGAGGCGCACGGTGGAGCCATCGGGATTGGCGCGCAGCACGATGTTCTCGAACTGGTCGATCGAAGACAGCTGGCCCATCACCGTCACCGTGGCGGCGATCTTCTGGCCCGTGATGTTGGGCAGGTCACCGATGGCGCCGCTGGCCACCTGGGCGTTCTGGCTGCGGATGGCGGCCGTCACGTCCTCGGCCGAGAGCTTGTAGCCCTGCAGCTTGGCGGGATCGAACCAGATGCGCATGGCCTTTTCGGTGCCGAACAGCTGTGCCTGGCCCACGCCGGCCACCCGCTGGATTTCGGGAACGATGTTGCGCGAGGCGTAGTCACCCAGGGCCACCGTGTCATAGGCCTTGGCGTCCTCGGACGACAGCATGATGAACAGCAGGAAGTTGGACGACGCCTTGTCCACGCGCACGCCCTGCTGCGTCACGGACGCAGGCAGGCGCGGCGTGGCGCGCGACAGGCGGTTTTGCACGTCCACCTGCGCCAGGTCCACGTTGGTGCCAGCCTCGAAGCTGATGGTGATGCTGCCCGTGCCATCGGCCTGGGCCACCGACTCCATGTAGACCAGACCGGGCGAGCCGTTCATCTCGCGCTCGATCACGGACAGCACGCTGTCTTCGAGCACCTTCGCGGACGCGCCTGGATAGGCGGTGTTGATGACGATGGCTGGAGGAGCCACCTTGGGGTATTGAGCGATCGGAAGCTTGGTCAGCGCGATACCACCGAGGACGATGATGAACAGCGCGACGACCCATGCAAAGATCGGTCTGTCGATAAAGAACTTGGCCATTGCTGAGCCCCTTGATTACTTCTTGTCTGCCTGGTCCGCAGGCTTGGCGTCAGCTGCGGCTTGCGGGGCTGGCGCTGCCGCGCCGGCCGGCTTCTGGGCGCCTGCGGCCTCTGGCTGCCAGGGCACGGGCTTGACCGGCGTGCCGGGCGGCAGCATCTGCAGCTTCTGGAAGCCGTCGACCATGACCTTCTCACCCGCCTGAAGGCCTTCGCTGACCAGCCATTGGTTGTTCTGGGCCGTGGTCACCTTCACCTGCCGCTTGGTGATCTTGCCGTCATCGCTGACCACGCTCACGGTGTCGCCGGTTTCGGTACGTGTCACCGCCTGCTGTGGCACGGCAATGGCGTTGGACGCCTGGGCCTGCTCCATGCGCACGCGCACATACATGCCGGGCAGCAGCAAGCCCTTGGGATTGGGCACCTCGGCACGCAGCGTGACCTGGCCGGTGGAGCTGTCCACGGTCAGGTCGGTGAACAGCAGCTTGCCCTTGAGCTCATAGGCCGTGCCGTCGTCCAGGCGCACCTCGACGCTGGCAGCCTCGGCGCCATCGGCCTTCTTGAGCTTGCCCTGCTCCATCGCGCGGCGCAGCCGGAAGGCCTCGCTGGACGACTGGGTGAAGTTCACATAGACAGGATTGATCTGCTGGACCACGGCCAGCGGAGTCGCCTCGCCCTGGCCGACCAGCGCGCCTTCGGTCACCAGAGACTGGCCGATGCGGCCGGAGATGGGGGCCGTGACGTTGGTGTAGCCCAGATTGATCTCGGCCGTGCGCACCGACGCCTTGCCGACCGCCACATCGGCCTGGGCCTGCTTGTAGGCTGCCTCGGCGTTGACGAAATCCTGCTTGCTGATGGCGTTGGCGGCAACCAGCGGACGGTAGCGTTCCAGCTGTGCCAGTGCCTGGGCCTGGTTGGCCTCGGCACGGGCCTGCGTGGCCTTGGCACTTTGCAGCGTCGCCTGGTAGGGCGCCGGATCGATGCGGTACAGCACCTGGCCGGCCTTCACGTCGCTGCCTTCCTTGAACAGGCGCTCCTGCACGATGCCGGCGCTGCGGGCGCGAATCTGGGCCACGCGGCGCGCATCCACGCGGCCAGGGAGTTCGGTCACAAGGCCCACGTCGGCGGGGGTGGCGACCACCACGCCCACCGGCACGGCGGGCATCTGCTGCTGCGCGGCAGCTTGTTCTTCGGGCTTTTTCCCGCAGGCCGCCATGGCCATTGCGGCAGTGACGGCCAGGGCCACGGTGGTGAGGCGCAGACTGCTGTAAGGGGACGGAGCGGCTGACACATTGCTGCGTGTGCTGGGCATGATGGGTCCTTGTGCTGAATCAAATAACGATGTTGACGTTCCGGTCAGCGCTATCCGGAACGCCCGTGTCCACGGGCAAGTCGCGGATTATACATACATACATGAATGTATAATGACCGCTGTTGCTGCAAGGCGGCGCGAAGCATGGCGTAGCGTGGCATGGCCGGGCTCAACGATGGAAGGAAATACATCTTGGCACGACGAACGAAAGAAGATGCGTTTGCAACGCGCAACAGTCTGCTGGACGCTGCGGAGCAAGTGTTCTACGAACAGGGTGTCGCCCGGGCCTCGCTCAACGAGATTGCCCAGCGAGCCGGCGCCACGCGCGGTGCGGTCTACTGGCATTTCAAGGACAAGCTGGATCTCTTCTACGCCATGCTGGACCGCGTCACGCTCCCGCTGGAGCAGGCGGCCCAGGGCGACTGCGAGGACGATTCGGAGTGCGATGCACTGGAATATGTGCGGCGCCTGATGGCTGTGGTCTTCGGGCGCATCGCCGATGACGACAGCACGCGGCGCGTCTTCGAGATCCTGCTGCTCAAGGTGGAATACGTGGGCGAGCTCATGCCCGTGCAGGAGCGCAACCGTGCCGCACTGGACTCTTTTTCCGCGCAACTGGAGCTGGCGCTGCGCGCGGCTGCCGAAAGCCACGCGGTGACCATGTCCATGCCGGCTCCCCAGGCCTCGATCGCGCTGTGCGCCATGTTCGATGGCCTGCTGCAGAGCTGGCTGCTGGGAAGGGCCTTCGATCTCAAGCAGGTGGGCGCGCAGGCGGTGGATGTCTGCCTGCGGGGGTTGGGCTTCACGGTGCCGCAGGCGCAATAGCGCCGGGTCCTGGGGGCTTGGACGTGCCGGGGCAAAGTCATGCGACAATGCTCGGCTTGTGCAGGGCAGCGATGCCCTGAGCGGCTGTAGCTCAGTGGATAGAGTATTGGCCTCCGAAGCCAAGGGTCGTGGGTTCGATCCCCGCCAGCCGCACCACAATTTTTCTTGGATCGCCCAGGTGGCCTGAGAAAAAAATGCACTGAAATTTTTCTGACGAAAAAAACGGTGCTAGAATTCAAATCTCTTCGGAGGGGTGCCCGAGTGGCTAAAGGGGGCAGACTGTAAATCTGTTGGCTTACGCCTACACTGGTTCGAATCCAGTCCCCTCCACCAGTAATGGTGAAGAAGAGAAGTCATCTGAAAAGATGGCGACGTGCAGTCAATCTGTGCGGGAGTAGTTCAATGGTAGAACCCTAGCCTTCCAAGCTAATGACGCGGGTTCGATTCCCGTCTCCCGCTCCAGTTGGCGAGCAAAGTTTTTTGAGATTGCTTCGGCAGCCTCAAGGCCCATGTGGCTCAGTGGTAGAGCACTCCCTTGGTAAGGGAGAGGTCGGCAGTTCGATCCTGCCCATGGGCACCATTATCTCTGGTGCGCTCGCTAGATGGGGTTGCGCCAAATCCTGTTGTAGTGATTTAGATTTTTTTCGGAGTCGGAAAAATGGCTAAAGCAAAATTCGAGCGTACCAAGCCGCACGTCAACGTTGGCACCATCGGTCACGTGGACCACGGCAAGACGACCCTGACGGCTGCTATCGCTACCGTTCTGTCCAAGAAGTTCGGCGGCGAAGCCAAGGCTTACGACCAGATCGACGCAGCACCTGAAGAAAAGGCTCGCGGCATCACGATCAACACCGCCCACGTCGAGTACGAAACGGCCGGTCGCCACTACGCTCACGTTGACTGCCCCGGCCACGCCGACTACGTCAAGAACATGATCACCGGCGCTGCTCAAATGGACGGCGCCATCCTGGTGTGCTCGGCCGCTGACGGCCCCATGCCCCAGACCCGCGAGCACATCCTGCTGGCCCGTCAGGTGGGCGTGCCCTACATCATCGTGTTCCTGAACAAGTGCGACATGGTGGACGACGAAGAGCTGCTGGAACTGGTCGAAATGGAAGTGCGCGAGCTGCTTGCCAAGTACGACTTCCCCGGCGACGACACCCCCATCATCCGCGGCTCGGCCAAGCTGGCCCTGGAAGGCGACCAGTCCGACAAGGGCGAACCTGCCATCCTGCGCCTGGCTGAAGCACTGGACTCCTACATCCCCACGCCCGAGCGCGCTGTGGACGGCGCCTTTGCAATGCCCGTGGAAGACGTGTTCTCGATCTCTGGCCGTGGCACCGTGGTGACTGGCCGTATCGAGCGCGGCATCATCAAGGTCGGCGAAGAAATCGAAATCGTCGGTATCCGCGACACCCAGAAGACCATCGTCACCGGCGTGGAAATGTTCCGCAAGCTGCTGGACCAAGGTCAAGCTGGCGACAACGTGGGTCTGCTGCTGCGCGGCACCAAGCGTGAAGACGTGGAACGCGGCCAAGTGCTGTGCAAGCCCGGCTCCATCAAGCCCCACACCCACTTCACGGCTGAGGTGTACGTGCTGTCCAAGGACGAAGGTGGTCGCCACACTCCGTTCTTCAACAACTACCGTCCCCAGTTCTATTTCCGTACGACCGACGTGACCGGCTCCATCGAGCTGCCCGCCGACAAGGAAATGGTGATGCCTGGCGACAACGTGTCGATCACCGTCAAGCTGATCGCCCCCATCGCCATGGAAGAAGGTCTGCGCTTCGCTATCCGCGAAGGTGGCCGTACCGTGGGCGCTGGCGTGGTTGCCAAGATCATTGCCTAATTGATTCGTAGGGGTATAGCTCAATTGGCAGAGCGTCGGTCTCCAAAACCGAAGGTTGTAGGTTCGATTCCTACTGCCCCTGCCACCTGATGGTGGAATCGCAACGAGCCCGCCCCAAAGCGGGCTTCGGTGTCTTGGCGTTGCGCAAAAGATGCGCATTAGAAATGGATTATGGCCACTACTCAGGTTGAAACGGTCAGCTCCGGAGCTGACAAAGCCAAGCTTGCCGCAGTCGCGGCTTTAGTCGTTGCTGCGATCGCAGGTTTCTATCTGCTGAGCAAGCAAGGGCCCATCGTCCAGTGGCTGGTGCTGCTGGTTGGCCTGGCTGCAGCTGCGGGCACGTTCCTTGTTTCCGAGCCCGGAAAGCGTTTCGTGAGCTTTGCCCAGGATGCCTGGCGCGAAGTCAAGAAGGTCGTCTGGCCGACGCGCAAGGAAACCATGCAGATGACCTTGTACGTCTTCGGCTTTGTCGTCATCATGGCCTTGTTCCTGTGGTTCACGGACAAGACGCTTGAGTGGGTCTTGTACGACCTGATTTTGGGCTGGAGGAAGTAATGGATGCTGTCGAAACGGGTGTGAACGACGGAGGGGCAGCGCCTGCCAATCCGGATCTGCGCTGGTACATCGTCCATGCCTACTCCGGCATGGAAAAGGCGGTTGAGCGCAACATCATCGAGCGCATCGCGCGCTCTGACATGCAGTCCAAGTTCGGTCGCATTCTTGTCCCCACTGAAGAAGTGGTGGAAATGAAGAATGGCCAGCGCCGCACTACCGAGCGCCGTCTGTTCCCTGGCTACGTGTTCGTCGAGATGGTCATGGACGACGATACCTGGCACTTGGTCAAGCACACCAGCAAGGTGACGGGTTTCGTGGGCGGAGCCAAGAACCGTCCTGCGCCCATTTCCGAAGAGGAAGTGCGCAAGATCGTCAGCCAGATGCAGGAAGGCACGGAAAAGCCGCGCCACAAGGTCGAGTTCATGCCCGGCGAGCTGGTGCGTGTCAAGGAAGGTCCGTTCACGGACTTCAACGGCTCTGTCGAAGAGGTCAACTACGAGAAGAGCCGTCTGCGCGTCTCCGTGATGATCTTCGGTCGCTCCACGCCGGTCGAGCTTGAATTTGCCCAGGTTGAAAAAACCTGAGTTACCGCTTACAATCTCTGGCTCTGCATTTTTAGGCTTGGTGCAGGGCGTTCTCACAAGAGTCTTTTAACCCCCGGGGAGCTGTCGGCTGCAACTGTTGTTGGTTGGGCCGGCGGCGCTATACCCGCAAGGAGCATTCAATGGCGAAGAAAATCGTCGGCTTCATCAAGCTGCAAGTGCCAGCTGGTAAGGCCAATCCCTCTCCCCCGATCGGTCCTGCGCTGGGTCAGCGCGGCCTCAACATCATGGAATTCTGCAAGGCGTTCAACGCCCAGACCCAAGGTGTCGAGCCCGGACTGCCGCTGCCCGTGGTCATCACGGCCTTCGCGGACAAGAGCTTCACCTTCATCATCAAGACGCCTCCGGCGACTGTGCTGATCAAGAAGGCCATCAAGCTGGACAAGGGTTCTTCCAACCCCCTGAAGAACAAGGTCGGCAAGATCACCCGCGCTCAGCTGGAAGAGATCGCCAACACCAAGCTGAAGGACATGAACGCTGCTGACGTGGACGCCGCCGTGCGTACGCTGGCTGGTTCGGCTCGCTCGATGGGCGTGATTGTGGAGGGCGTGTAAATGGCCAAGTTGACCAAGAAGCAAAAGGCTCTCCAGGGCAAGGTGGAGTCCACCAAGCTGTACGCTTTCGCTGACGCAGTCGCGCTGGTGAAGGATGCTGCCACCGCCAAGTTCGATGAATCCATCGACGTGGCCGTGCAACTGGGCGTGGACGCCAAGAAGTCTGACCAAGTGGTTCGCGGCGCTGTCGTGCTGCCCCATGGCACCGGCAAGATTGCCCGCGTGGCTGTGTTCGCCCAAGGCGCCAAGGCTGAAGAAGCCAAGGCTGCCGGCGCCGACGTGGTCGGCATGGACGACCTGGCTGCCCGCGTGAAGGCTGGCGACATGCCCTTCGACGTGGTCATCGCTGCCCCCGACGCCATGCGCGTCGTCGGTACGCTGGGCCAGATCCTGGGCCCGCGCGGCCTGATGCCCAACCCCAAGGTTGGCACGGTGACTCCCGATGTGGCCACGGCTGTGAAGAACGCCAAGGCTGGTCAGGTGCAATACCGCGTCGACAAGGCCGGCATCATCCACGCCACCATCGGCCGCCGCTCGTTCGACAACGAGAAGCTGCAAGGCAACCTGGCTGCGCTGATCGACGCCCTGAACAAGTCCAAGCCCGCTTCGAGCAAGGGCCTGTACCTGCGCAAGGTCGCTGTTTCGTCGACCATGGGTGTGGGCGTTCGCGTCGACACGCAAACCATCTCGGCCTGATAGCCAAGAAATCTTGAGACACCTTTCGGGGTGCCTCAGTGGTGGGCCGGTGCAGCGATGCGCCGGGTCATCCAAGACCGTTGGTGTGCCTTGCGGCACTTAAACCCCCGGGGCCAACGCAGATGGCGATCCCGCTGCAGATGGATGCATTTCCAAAACAGTTGGTCGCTGCAACAAGAGCGCGCATGAGGGGCTTGCCCCGAGTGCGCATTTGAAGGAGTAGACCTTGAGTCTTAATCGCAGTGAGAAAGAAGCGGTCATCAATGAAGTGACCAGCCTCGCCGCAAAAGCTCAAACGCTTGTGATCGCGGAATACCGCGGCATCACGGTCGCCGACATGACCAAACTGCGTTCTGATGCTCGCAGCAAGGGTGTGAGCCTGAGCGTGTTGAAGAACACGCTGGCCCGCCGTGCTGTGGCTGGCAGCCAGTTTGACGTTGTCGCCGACCAGATGACCGGCCCTCTGATCTATGGCTTCTCTGAAGACGCAGTGGCCGCCGCCAAGGTGGTGGCCGACTTCGCGAAAACCAACGACAAGCTGGTGATTCGCGGTGGTGCGTTTGCAGGCAAGGCCCTGGACGTGAACGGTGTGAAGCAACTGGCGAACATCCCCTCGAAGGAAGTTCTGCTGGCACAACTGTGTGGCTTGCTGATGTCGCCTATCTCGCGTACGGCCGTTGTGCTGGGCGCCCTGGCGGCAAAGAAGAGCGAAGGCTCTGCCGAAGAACCGGCAGCCGAAGCAGTCGCAGCCTGAGCGCGCGGCAGTTAACCAATATTGTTAGGAAATCAAAATGGCATTCGATAAAGACGCATTTCTGACCGCGCTCGACGGCATGACGGTCCTGGAACTCAATGACCTGGTGAAGGCCATTGAAGAGAAGTTTGGCGTGAGCGCTGCCGCTATGGCTGCTCCCGCTGCTGGCGGCGCTGCTGGCGGCGCTGCTGCTGCAGAAGAAAAGACCGAGTTCAACGTTGTGCTGACCGAAGCCGGCGCGAACAAGGTTTCCGTCATCAAGGCCGTGCGTGAAATCACCGGCCTGGGTCTGAAGGAAGCCAAGGACCTGGTCGACGGCGCTCCCAAGAACGTCAAGGAAGGCGTTGCCAAGGCTGACGCTGAAGCCGCTGTGAAGAAGCTGGTGGAAGCCGGTGCCAAGGCTGAACTGAAGTAATTCAGTCCCCTCAAGGGCTGGAGGCTCCGAAAAAGGGCCTCCAGCCTTTGGCGCTTGTGGAGCGCTGATCCATAGAGCACACTAAAAAGCAGTCAGCACAGTCTGTTTTTTAGTGTCTTCTGACAACCCGACAGCAGAAGATGCCTTGGTTCGGGCGATGTGCAACGCATCGCCGTCAGCCATGGTTGGTAGTGGCCAACCGCCAAGCCCGCAGGGAGCTTTCCATGTGGGGCAGTCGTCGCAGACCCAGGACTCATGTCTTTGCCCGGAGATCTCATGGCCTATTCTTACACCGAACGCAAGCGAATCCGCAAAAGCTTCGGGAGCCGCGACAGCGTGCTCGAAGTGCCTTACCTGCTGCAGATGCAAAAAGATGCATATACCGCATTCTTGCAGTCAGATGTAGCCCCCAAAAAACGCACCATCGAAGGCCTGCAAGCGGCCTTCAACTCCGCCTTCCCCATCGTCTCCCACAACGGTTTTGTGGAGATGAAGTTCGTCGAGTACAACCTCGCCAAGCCTGCTTTCGATGTGCGCGAGTGCCAGACCCGTGGTCTGACGTTTGCCTCCGCCGTGCGCGCCAAGGTCCAGTTGATCATCTATGACCGTGAGTCTTCGACCTCGCAGTCCAAGGTGGTCAAGGAAGTCAAGGAGCAAGAGGTCTACATGGGCGAAGTGCCCCTGATGACCGAAAAGGGCTCGTTCATCATCAACGGCACCGAGCGTGTCATCGTCTCGCAGCTGCACCGCTCGCCTGGCGTGTTCTTCGAGCACGACAAGGGCAAGACCCACAGCTCGGGCAAGCTGCTGTTCTCGGCACGCATCATTCCTTACCGCGGCTCGTGGCTGGACTTCGAGTTCGACCCCAAGGACCTGCTGTTCTTCCGCGTCGACCGTCGCCGCAAGATGCCCGTGTCCATTCTGCTGAAGGCCATCGGCCTGACGCCGGAATCGATCCTTGCCAACTTTTTCGTCAACGACAACTTCCGCCTCATGGATTCGGGCGCGCAGATGGAGTTCGTCTCCGAGCGCCTGCGCGGCGAAGTCGCGCGCTTCGACATCACCGACAAGTCGGGCAAGGTCGTGGTCGCCAAGGACAAGCGCGTCACCGCTCGCCACACCCGCGAGTTGGAGCAGTCGGGCACCAAGTTCATCAGCGTCCCCGAAGATTTCCTGATCGGCCGCGTGGTCGCCAAGAACATCGTCGATCCGGACACGGGCGAGATCATCGCCAAGGCCAATGAAGAGCTGACCGAGTCCCTGCTCAAGAAGCTGCGCAGCGCCGGCATCCAGGATCTGCAGTGCATCTACACGAATGAGCTGGACCAGGGCGCCTACATCTCGCAGACCCTGCGCACCGACGAAACCGTCGATGAGTTCGCTGCACGCGTGGCCATCTACCGCATGATGCGCCCCGGCGAGCCGCCGACCGAAGACGCCGTGCAGGCCCTGTTCCAGCGCCTGTTCTACAACGCCGACACCTACGATCTGTCGCGCGTGGGCCGCATGAAGTTCAACGCCAAGGTCGGCCGCGATGGCGCCACCGGCCCCATGGTGCTGTCCAACGAGGACATCCTGGCCGTGGTCAAGATCCTGGTGGATCTGCGCAATGGCAAGGGCGAAGTCGACGATATCGACCACCTGGGCAACCGCCGCGTGCGTTGCGTGGGCGAACTGGCCGAAAACCAGTACCGCACGGGCCTGGCACGTATCGAGAAGGCTGTGAAGGAGCGTCTGGGCCAGGCCGAGCAAGAGCCGCTGATGCCCCATGACCTGATCAACAGCAAGCCGATTTCGGCCGCCCTGAAGGAATTCTTCGGTGCGTCGCAGCTGTCGCAGTTCATGGACCAGACCAACCCTCTGGCCGAAATCACGCACAAGCGTCGCGTCTCGGCCCTGGGTCCGGGCGGTCTGACCCGCGAGCGTGCAGGCTTCGAAGTGCGCGACGTGCACGTGACCCACTACGGCCGCGTCTGCCCTATCGAAACGCCTGAAGGCCCGAACATCGGCCTGATCAACTCGCTGGCCCTGTACGCCCGCCTGAACGAGTACGGCTTCATCGAGACGCCTTACCGTCGCGTGGCCGACGGCAAGGTCACAATGGAGATCGACTACCTGTCGGCCATCGAGGAAGGCAAGTACATCATCGCCCAGGCCAATGCCGAGCTGGATGCCGAAGGCCGCCTGATCGGCGACCTGGTGTCGGCGCGCGAAAAGGGTGATTCGACCCTGGTGTCGGCCGAGCGCGTTCAGTACATGGACGTGTCGCCCGCACAGATCGTGTCGGTGGCTGCCTCGCTGATTCCGTTCCTGGAACACGATGACGCGAACCGCGCATTGATGGGCGCCAACATGTCGCGTCAGGCCGTGCCTGTGCTGCGTCCCGAAAAGCCCATGGTGGGCACGGGCATCGAGCGCGTGGCGGCAGTGGACTCCGGCACCGTGGTGACGGCAACCCGCGGCGGTATCGTGGACTATGTCGATGCAACGCGCATCGTGGTCCGCGTGAACGATGCGGAAGCCGTGGCCGGCGAAGTCGGCGTGGACATCTACAACCTCATCAAGTACCAGCGTTCCAACCAGAACACCAACATCCACCAGCGTCCCATCGTCAAGCGTGGCGACAAGCTGGCCAAGGGTGACGTGGTGGCCGACGGCGCATCGACCGACCTGGGCGAAATCGCCATCGGTCAGAACATGCTGATCGCCTTCATGCCCTGGAACGGCTACAACTTCGAGGATTCGATCCTGATCAACGAGCGCGTGGTGGCCGAAGACCGCTACACCTCGATCCACATCGAAGAACTCGTGGTGATGGCCCGCGACACCAAGCTCGGTGCCGAGGAAATCACGCGCGACATCCCGAACCTGTCCGAGCAGCAGCTCAACCGCCTGGACGAGTCCGGCATCATCTACGTGGGTGCGGAAGTGCAGCCCGGCGATGTGCTGGTCGGCAAGGTCACGCCCAAGGGCGAGACCACGCTGACGCCCGAAGAGAAGCTGCTGCGCGCCATCTTCGGCGAGAAGGCTTCCGACGTGAAGGACACCTCGCTGCGCGTGGACCAGGGCTCGCAAGGCACCGTGATCGACGTGCAGGTCTTCACCCGTGAAGGCATCCAGCGTGACAAGCGCGCCCAGCAGATCATCGACGATGAACTCAAGCGCTACCGCCTGGACCTGAACGACCAGCTGCGCATCGTCGAGGCCGACGCCTTCGACCGTATCGAAAAGCTGCTCAATGGCCGCGTGGCCAACGGCGGCCCGCAGAAGCTGGCCAAGGGCGCCAAGATCGACAAGGCCTACCTGGATGGCGTGGAGAAGTTCCACTGGTTCGACATCCGTCCTGCAGAGGACGAAGTCGCCACCCAGCTCGAGTCCATCAAGAACTCGCTGGAGCAGACGCGCCACAGCTTCGACCTGGCTTTTGAAGAAAAGCGCAAGAAGCTCACCCAGGGCGACGAGCTGCCCGCTGGCGTGCTCAAGATGGTCAAGGTCTACCTGGCCGTCAAGCGCCGCCTGCAACCCGGCGACAAGATGGCCGGCCGCCACGGCAACAAGGGTGTGGTCTCCAAGATCGTTCCGGTCGAGGACATGCCTTACATGGCCGACGGCTCCACTGCCGACATCGTGCTGAACCCGCTGGGCGTGCCTTCGCGTATGAACATCGGCCAGGTGCTGGAAGTGCATCTGGGCTGGGCCGGCAAGGGCCTGGGCCAGCGCATCGGCGACATGCTGCAGCAGGAAGCCCGCGCCGCCGAGATCCGCACCTTCATGGAAGAGATCTACAACTCGCGCGGCCGCAAGGAAGACCTGACGCAGCTCGACGACAAGGAGATCGTGTCCATGGCGCAGGCGCTGACCACGGGCGTGCCGTTTGCCACGCCGGTGTTCGATGGTGCGTCCGAGCAGGAAATCCAGGACATGCTGCATCTGGCATATCCGGAGGAACTGGCCCAGCGCAAGGGACTGACCGAGTCGCGCACGCAGGCCTACCTGTATGACGGCCGCACCGGCGACCGCTTCGAGCGTCCGACCACCATCGGCTACATGCACTACCTGAAGCTGCACCACTTGGTCGACGACAAGATGCACGCCCGCTCCACGGGTCCGTACTCTCTGGTGACGCAGCAGCCGCTGGGCGGCAAGGCCCAGTTCGGTGGCCAGCGTTTCGGGGAAATGGAAGTGTGGGCGCTGGAAGCTTACGGCGCCGCCTATGTGCTGCAGGAAATGCTGACCGTGAAGTCCGACGACGTGGTGGGCCGTACCAAGGTGTACGAATCCATCGTCAAGGGCGAGCACGCCATCGAGGCAGGCATGCCCGAGTCGTTCAACGTGCTGGTCAAGGAAATCCGCTCCCTGGGCCTCGACATCGAGCTTGAGCGTTCTTAAATATTGAAAAGGGAAAGAGTCTTATGAAATCTCTACTCGACCTGTTCAAGCAATTCACGCCTGATGAGCATTTCGATGCCATCAAGATCGGTCTGGCTTCTCCCGAGAAGATCCGCTCCTGGTCCTTCGGCGAGGTGAAGAAGCCCGAGACCATCAACTACCGCACGTTCAAGCCCGAGCGCGATGGTCTGTTCTGCGCCAAGATCTTTGGCCCCATCAAGGACTACGAGTGCCTGTGCGGCAAGTACAAGCGCCTCAAGCACCGCGGTGTGATCTGCGAGAAGTGCGGCGTCGAAGTGACCCAGACCAAGGTGCGCCGCGAGCGCATGGGCCACATCGACCTGGCTGCGCCCTGCGCCCACATCTGGTTCCTGAAGTCGCTGCCGTCGCGTCTGGGCCTGGTGCTCGATATGACGCTGCGCGACATCGAGCGCGTGCTGTACTTCGAAGCCTACGTGGTGACCGACCCCGGCATGACTCCGCTGAAGAAGTTCAGCATCATGACCGAGGACGATTACGAGGCCAAGCGCACCGAATACGGTGACGAGTTCGAAGCCAAGATGGGCGCCGAAGGCATCAAGGACCTGCTCGAAGGCATCGACATCGATGTCGAGACCGAGCGTCTGCGCGGCGATCTGACCGGCTCCGAAGTCAAGGTCAAGAAGAACGCCAAGCGCCTGAAGCTGCTGGAAGCGTTCAAGAAGTCCGGCATCAAGCCGGGCTGGATGGTCATGGAAGTGCTGCCCGTGCTGCCCCCGGACCTGCGTCCGCTGGTGCCGCTGGACGGCGGCCGCTTCGCGACGTCCGACCTGAACGACCTGTATCGCCGCGTCATCAACCGCAACTCGCGTCTGCGCCGCCTGCTGGAGCTGAAGGCTCCGGAAATCATCGCGCGCAACGAAAAGCGCATGCTGCAGGAAGCGGTGGACTCGCTGCTGGACAACGGCCGCCGTGGCAAGGCCATGACGGGCGCCAACAAGCGTGCCCTGAAGTCGCTGGCCGACATGATCAAGGGCAAGAGCGGTCGTTTCCGCCAGAACTTGCTGGGCAAGCGCGTGGACTATTCGGGCCGTTCCGTGATCACGGTGGGTCCGTACCTCAAGCTGCACCAGTGCGGTCTGCCCAAGCTGATGGCGCTGGAACTGTTCAAGCCCTTCATCTTCGCGCAGCTCGAGCAGCGCGGCATCGCCACCACCATCAAGGCGGCGAAGAAGGAAGTCGAATCCGGCACGCCCGTGGTGTGGGACATCCTCGAAGAGGTCATCAAGGAGCACCCGGTCATGCTGAACCGTGCTCCCACGCTGCACCGACTGGGCATCCAGGCCTTCGAGCCCATCCTGATCGAAGGCAAGGCCATCCAGCTGCACCCGCTCGTCTGCGCGGCCTTCAACGCCGACTTCGACGGTGACCAGATGGCTGTCCACGTTCCGCTGTCGGTGGAAGCACAGATGGAAGCCCGCACGCTGATGCTGGCCTCCAACAACGTGCTGTTCCCCGCATCGGGCGAGCCCTCCATCGTTCCTTCGCAGGACGTGGTGCTGGGTCTGTACCACGCAACGCGCGAGCGCATCAACGGCAAGGGCGAAGGCATGATCTTCGCCGACATCGGTGAAGTGCAGCGCGCGCTGGACTCCGACCAGGTCGAACTGGCCGCCAAGATCAGCGTGCGTCTGACCGAGTGGACCAAGAACAAGGACTCCGGCGAGTTCGAGCCTTCGACCAGCCTGGTGGAAACCACCGTGGGCCGCGCCCTGATGTCCGAGATCCTTCCCAAGGGCCTGCCGTTCAGCCACATGAACAAGGCGCTCAAGAAGAAGGAAATCTCCAAGCTCATCAACGCCTCGTTCCGCAAGTGCGGTCTCAAGGCCACGGTGGTGTTTGCCGACAAGCTGCTGCAAAACGGCTTCCGCCTGTCCACGCACGCCGGTATCTCGATCGCCATCGGCGACATGCTGGTGCCGCCGCAAAAGGCCGAGATCATCGGCCGTGCCGAAGCCGAGGTGAAGGAGATCGAACAGCAGTACGTCTCCGGTCTCGTGACCGCTGGCGAGCGCTACAACAAGGTGGTGGACATCTGGGGCAAGGCCGGCGACGAAGTCTCCAAGGTCATGATGGCCCAGCTTGCCAAGGAAAAGGTCATCGACCGCCATGGCAACGAAGTCGAGCAGGAATCGTTCAACGCCATTTACATGATGGCCGACTCCGGCGCCCGCGGCTCGGCCGCACAGATCCGCCAGCTGGCCGGCATGCGTGGCCTGATGGCCAAGCCTGACGGCTCCATCATCGAGACGCCCATTACGGCGAACTTCCGTGAAGGCCTGAACGTTCTGCAGTACTTCATCTCCACCCACGGCGCCCGAAAGGGTCTGGCCGACACGGCGTTGAAGACGGCCAACTCCGGCTACCTGACGCGTCGTCTGGTGGACGTGACGCAGGATCTGGTGGTCAACGAGGACGATTGCGGCACGACCAATGGCGCACTGATGCGCGCCATCGTCGAAGGCGGTGAAGTGATCGAGTCGCTGCGCGACCGCGTGCTGGGCCGTACCACGGCCGAGGACGTCGTGCATCCCGAGACGCTGGCCGTCCTGCTGCCCGCAGGCACGCTGCTCAACGAAGACGGGATCGATGAACTCGAGTTGCAAGGCGTGGACGAGATCAAGGTCCGCACCGCGCTGAACTGCGAAACCCGCTACGGCCTGTGCGCCAAGTGCTACGGCCGCGACCTGGGCCGCGGCGGCCAGATCAACCTCGGCGAAGCCGTGGGTGTGATCGCCGCCCAGTCCATCGGCGAGCCCGGCACGCAGCTGACCATGCGTACCTTCCACATCGGTGGTGCCGCTTCGCGCGCTGCCATCGCATCGAGCGTGGAAGCCAAGTCCAACGGCGCCATCAGCTTCAACAGCACGATGCGTTACGTCAGCAACACCAAGGGTGAGCTGGTCGTGATTTCGCGTTCGGGCGAAATCGTCATCAGCGACAACGGCCGCGAGCGTGAGCGCCACAAGGTGCCTTACGGTGCCGTGCTGACCGTCAGGCCCGACCAGCAGGTCAAGGCCGGTCTGATCCTGGCCAACTGGGATCCGCTGACCCGACCCATCATTACCGAGTACGCCGGTCAGGTGCGCTTCGAGAATGTGGAAGAGGGCTTGACCGTGGCCAAGCAGGTCGACGAAGTGACCGGCCTGTCCACGCTGGTGGTGATCGATCCCAAGCGCCGTGGCTCTGCCAAGGTCGTGCGTCCTCAGGTCAAGCTGATCGATGCCAACAACCAGGAAGTCAAGATCCCCGGCACCGACCACTCGGTGACGATCGGCTTCCAGGTGGGCGCTCTGATCCAGGTGCGTGACGGCCAGGACGTGGGCCCCGGCGAAGTGCTGGCCCGTATCCCTGTCGAAGGCCAGAAGACCCGCGACATTACCGGCGGTCTGCCCCGCGTGGCCGAGCTGTTCGAAGCCCGTACGCCCAAGGACAAGGGCACGCTGGCCGAGATGACCGGCACCATCTCCTTCGGCAAGGAAACCAAGGGCAAGGTGCGCATGCAGATCACCGATCTGGATGGCAAGGTCTGGGAAGAGCTCGTGCCCAAGGAAAAGAACATCCTGGTGCACGAAGGCCAGGTGGTCAACAAGGGCGAGTCCATCGTCGACGGTCCCGCCGATCCGCAGGACATCCTGCGCCTGCTGGGCATCGAAGAGCTGTCGCGCTACATCGTTGATGAAGTGCAGGACGTCTACCGTCTGCAGGGTGTGAAGATCAATGACAAGCACATCGAGGTGATCGTTCGCCAGATGCTGCGCCGCGTCGTGGTCGAGAACACCGGCGATTCGACCTACATCGCTGGCGAGCAGGTCGAGCGTTCGGAAATCCTCAATACCAACGAGGCCCTGCAGCGCGAAGGCAAGATCCCCGCCACGTACTCCAACGTGCTGCTGGGTATTACCAAGGCTTCGCTGTCGACCGACTCCTTCATCTCCGCCGCGTCGTTCCAGGAAACGACCCGCGTGCTCACCGAGGCTGCCATCATGGGCAAGCGCGACGAGCTGCGTGGCCTGAAGGAAAACGTCATCGTGGGTCGCCTGATCCCCGCCGGTACGGGTCTGGCCTACCACCAGGCACGCAAGGCCAAGGACGCCATGGACGACGCAGAGCGCCGCGCCATCGCCGACGCCGAAGCGGCCGAACTGGCCGGTGTGATGGCTGACGACGACGCTGGCGTGGCTGCCGTCGCCGGTGACGCTTCCGCTGACTGAGACACTCGGGCGAGCGCAAGCGAGCCCTTGAAGTGACGTGACGCTCCCGGCCTGCCCTGCGCAGGCGGGAGCGTTTTTCTTTGGGAATAACCAGAGTTCGGCCGGAACAGCTTCCGGCCGGGCCATTGCAGACGATGTGGTCCTTGTCTCTTGAATGGATGCTGCTGGCGCTGCTGGTGTTCTGGGCCGTTGGCGCATACAACCGGCTGGCTCGGCTGCGCAGCGGCTGCGTGCAGCAGTTCGGAGCGCTCGATGCGCACCTGGGCCAGTGGCATGCCATGCTGCAGGCCTTCGAGGCCCAGCCCAAGGCCGAAGGTCAAAGCCCCGCCCTTGTGCATGCCCAGGCCGCACTGCACCAGACCGCCGCACAGCTGCAGGCGGCCCTGGTCGATGCCCGTGGCCGGCCGCTGCGCGAGACCGCGCTGGCCTCGCTGGAGCACGCCTGTTCGGCGCTGGACGTGGCCTGGCAGGCCATGACCAAGGTCGCCGTTGATACCGGCGCCGGCGCCGCTGGCACTGGCGCTGCGCCACCAGATGCCCCATCGCCGGACCCCGATCCGCTGCAGCCCTGGCAGCAGCGCTGGACCGAGCACCAGGTGCGCAACCGCCTGGGACTGCAGCAATTCAACGCCGCGGCCGAGCGCTACAACGCCGCCATTGCGCAATATCCGGCCAGGCTGCTGGCCTGGCTGCTGGGCTTTCGCCCGGTGCGCAGCCTGCTGGTCGAGCCTGTCGCCAGCAAGGCACAGGAAAGTGGAACATGAACCAACGCACGCATTCTTCCCCGCGCCGCGCTGCGGCGCCCTCGCAGGCGCATGCCGCATCGGCCGCACCTCCTCTTTGGCAGCAGCTCGACGCCGTCGCCCAATGCCTGCAGTCCGTGCTTGAAGGCCAGTCCAGCCGCAGCGTGCTGGCGCGCGTGGCGCAGCCGCTGCGCCCCGGCGTCCAGGCGCTGCTGTTCCAGGTGCTGCGCCAGTTGGGCCGTGCCCAGGCGCTGCAAAAGCAGCTGGCCTCGCGCAACCCGCCGCCGCGCGTCAGCGCATTGCTGAACACGGCCCTGGCCCTGGCCTGGGATGAGTCCCGGGCACCGTACCCGCCATTCACCCTGGTCAACCAGACGGTGGAGGCTGCCAAGCAGGGGCCGACGCGCGCCCAGTCCGGCTTCATCAATGCCTGCCTGCGCCGCTTCCTGCGCGAGCGCGATGCCCTGGTCGCCGCCACCGACGACCAGCCGCAGGCCGTCTGGAACCACCCGGCCTGGTGGATCGCCCGTTTGCGCAAGGACCATCCCGATCATTGGCAAGCCATCCTGCAGGCCAACAATGAACAGCCGCCGATGACGCTGCGCGTCAACCGCCAACAAACGGACCGCCAGTCCTACCAGGCAGCGCTGCAGGCCATGGACGTGCCTTCCCTGGCCGTGGCCGACAGCGGCCTGCAACTGCAGCAGGCCCTGCCGGTGCAATCCCTGCCGGGCTTCGACGAAGGCCTGGCCTCGGTGCAGGATGCGGCCGCGCAACTGGCCGCGCCGCTGCTGCTGCAGGGGCTGGAGCAGCCCGCCGGCCGCGCGCTGCGTGTGCTCGATGCCTGCGCCGCACCGGGCGGCAAGACGGCCCACCTGCTGGAGTACGCAGCCCCGCAGACCCTGGAGGTCACGGCGCTGGAGATAGATGCCGAGCGCGCCGCGCGCATCGCGGACACGCTGGGGCGGCTGCGCCTGCAGGCCCGCGTGGTGGTGGCCGACGCATCCCGGCCCGACCAGTGGTTCGATGCGCAATGCGGCGGCCAGCGGTTCGACGCCATCTTGCTGGACGCGCCCTGCACGGCCTCGGGCATCGTGCGGCGCCAGCCCGACGTGCGCTGGCTGCGCCGCGAAAGCGATGTGCGCCAGCTGGCCGAGATCCAGGCGCGCTTGCTCGACACCCTGTGGCCCCTGCTGCAGCCCGGCGGGCGCCTGCTCTACTGCACCTGCTCGGTCTTCAGGGAAGAGGGCGAGGCACAGGTTCAAGCGTTTGTTACACGCAACAGTGAGGCGCGAACCCTGGCGGCACCGGGGCATTTAATCCCGGGCAAAGCCGACAAAGCCGGCATGCTGGCTGACAATGCTTTGGGTGACCACGACGGTTTCTTCTACGCCTTGCTGCAAAAGACGCGCTGACCCCCCCCATCGGGCCTGGTCGCCAGCCTGGCTGCGCCTGCTGGCGCGGCTGGCCGGGGCGCTTTTGCTGGCCGGCGTGCTGGCGGGCCTGGGCCTGCAGGCCAGGGCCGAAGCCCTGACGGCCGAGATCGGCCCCATGCAGCTCGATCGCTCCGACGACGGCCTGCTGCTGTCGGCCAACCTCCATTTCGAGCTGCCCTACCAGATCGACGATGCGCTGCGCCAGGGCATCCCCATGTACTTCGTGGCCGATGCCCAGATCCAGCGCGAGCGCTGGTACTGGTCCGATCAGCAACTGGCCACCGCCAGCCGCCACTACCGCCTCAGCCACCAGCCGCTGACGCGCCGCTGGCGCCTGCACATCTCCAGCACCCCGTTCTCCAGCAGCGGCCTGGGGCTGGCGCTGGGCCAGACCTTCGAAAGCCTGGACGATGCGCTGGCCTCCATGCAGCGCATCTCGCGCTGGAAGATCATGGACACGGCGCCCACGCAATCGGGCGTATCGGTGCAACTGCGCTTTCGCATCGACCTGTCCCAGCTGCCCAGGCCGCTGCAGATCGGCGCGCTGGGCCGCTCGGGCTGGAACCTGCAGCTGTCGCGCACACAGATGCTGGAAGACGCCCCATGAGCAGGGCCTCGGCCGACGACGAACGCGTGGCCCTGCCGGCCTCGGCCGGCCTGTCGCGCGGCACGCGCTGGGCCGTGGGCGTGGGCGCCGGCCTCATGGGCCTGGTCGGCGTGCTGCTGCTGTTCCTGCTCACCCTGGCCACCAACAACCGCCTGGACTACGAGCGCAACTACAACTGGCTGTTCGCCGCCAACGTGGTCGTGGCCGGCCTGCTGCTGGCCATCCTGGCCTGGGGCGGCATCCGCCTGGCCATCCGGCTGCAGCGCGGGCGCTTCGGCAGCCGCCTGCTGCTCAAGCTGGCCGGCATCTTCACGCTGGTGGGCCTGGTGCCGGGCCTGCTGATCTACATCGTCTCCTACCAGTTCGTCTCGCGTTCCATCGAAAGCTGGTTCGATGTGCAGGTCGAGGGCGCGCTGTCGGCCGGCGTCAGCCTGGCCAGTGCCACGCTGGAGACCGTGGCCAATGACATGGCCAACAACACACGCACCGCAGGCGCCCAGCTGTCCCAGGTCTCCGATGCGGGCGCCGCGCTGATCCTGGAGCGCGTGCGCGACCAGTTGGGTGCCACCGATGTCGTGTTGTGGAGCGCCTCCGAAATCGCCGTCGTGGGTCCGGCGCCGGTGCCGCGCAGTGGCGAGCTGGCTGGCTTGCGCGCGGTGGCCAGCGTGGGCCAGTCGCGCTTCAACCTGCAGCCCGAACGCCCCAGCGCGCAAATGCTGCGCTCGCTTCGCGAGCAGCGCGCCGTGGCCAGCATCGAAGGCCTGGACGACGACGGCATGGCCCAGCCCGGCGCCACCGCGCCCGGCGCCCAGGTCCGCACCCTGGCCCTGGTGCCCAACCCCAGCGTGGGCCTGCTGACCGAGCCGCGCTACCTGCAGGCCACCATTGCACTGCCGCAGGCCCTGGTGACCAATGCCCTGGCAGTGCAGGCGGCCAACCGCGAATACCAGGAACGCGCGCTGGCACGCGGCGGCCTGCAGCGCATGTACATAGGCACGCTCACGCTCAGCCTGTTCCTGGCCGTCTTCGGCGCCGTGGTGCTGGCCATCGTGCTGGGCAACCAGCTGGCCAGGCCGCTGCTGCTGCTGGCCCAGGGCATGCGCGACGTGGCGCGCGGCGACCTGCGGCCCAAGCCGGCGCTGCAGACGCGCGACGAGATCGGCGGGCTCACGCGCTCCTTTGCGCTCATGACCCAGCAACTGGCCGACGCCCGCGCCGAAGCCAACCGCAGCATGGGCCAGCTCGATGCCGCACGCGGCAACCTGCAGACCATCCTCGACAACCTCACCTCGGGCGTCATCGTGCTGGACGCGCGGGGCGCCATCGTGCTGAGCAATCCCGGCGCCACGCGCATATTGCGCGCGCCCATGGCCGTCCATGAAGGCCGGCTGCTGTCCCAGGTGCCGGGGCTGGAGCAGTTCGGCGAAGTCGTGCAGGAGCAGTTCGCGCTCTTCCTGGGCGAGCAGGGGCGCGATCGCTGGCAACTGGTGCATGAGCTGCATGCCTCCACCGATGGCGGCGTCATCCAGCACACCACCACCCTGGTCATGCGCGGTGCGGAACTGCCCGATGCGCAGCGCCTGCTGGTCTTCGACGACATCTCGGAAATCGTCTCGGCCCAGCGTGCCCAGGCCTGGGGCGAGGTGGCGCGCCGCGTGGCCCACGAGATCAAGAATCCGCTCACGCCCATCCAGCTGTCGGCCGAGCGCATGGCCATGCGGCTGACCGACAAGCTGCAGCCGGCTGACCAGGCGCTGCTGGCCAAGTCCGTCAAGACCATCGTCGACCAGGTCGGCGCCATGAAGCGCCTGGTCGATGAATTTCGTGACTACGCGCGCCTTCCCGCCGCCAACCTGCAGTCGCTGGACCTCAACGCGCTGGTCACCGATGTGCTCCAGCTGTATGGGGAAGAGAATGCCGAAGTGCGCGTGGACTGCGTGCTGGACCCGCAATGCCCGCCGATTTCCGGCGATGGCCAGCAGCTGCGCCAGGTCATTCACAATCTTTTGCAGAATGCCCAGGACGCCACGGCCCAGCGCGCGCAGGAAAGCGGCCAGCCCCCCGGCCCCGTGACCATAGAGACGCGCTGGAACGAGTCCGCGCGCCGCGTGCGCCTGAGCATCAGTGACAGCGGCACGGGCTTCGCCACCAACATCCTTCAACGGGCCTTCGAGCCCTACGTCACGACCAAGGTGCGAGGCACCGGCCTGGGCCTGGCCGTGGTCAAGAAAATCGCAGACGAGCATGGCGCCCGCATCGACCTGGGCAACAGGGAAGACGACGGGGTGATTCAAGGTGCGCAAGTGTCGCTATCATTTGCGCCTGAGCGTACAGGATAGGCCTGACGCCCCCCGCGCCTCAGCACATAGGCTTAAGACACATGGCAAACATACTGGTGGTCGACGACGAACTGGGGATCCGGGATTTGTTGTCGGAAATCCTCAACGACGAAGGTCATAGTGTGGACGTGGCCGAGAACGCCGGTCAGGCACGCTCGGCGCGCGCCTCCAACACCTACGACCTCGTGCTTCTCGACATCTGGATGCCCGACACCGATGGCGTATCGCTGCTCAAGGAATGGGCCTCGGCAGGTCTGCTGACCATGCCCGTGATCATGATGAGCGGCCACGCCACCATCGAGACGGCCGTGGAGGCCACGCGCATCGGCGCGCTGTCCTTCCTCGAAAAACCCATCACCATGCAAAAGCTGCTCAAGGCCGTGGAGCAGGGCCTGGCGCGCAACGCCGCCAGCCAGGCACCGGCTGCAGCGCCCGTGGCGGTGATCGAGCCGGACACTGCGGCCGTGGTCACGCCTGCGGCCAGCCGCGTGCCGGTGGACAACAACGTGCCGCATGCACACCAGGGGTTCGACCTGGACCGCCCGCTGCGCGAGGCGCGCGACGGCTTCGAGAAGGCCTACTTCGAATTCCACCTGGCACGCGAAGGCGGCTCCATGACACGCGTGGCCGAGAAGACCGGCCTGGAGCGTACCCACCTGTACCGCAAGCTGCGCCAGCTGGGCGTGGACCTGGGTCGCAACAAGCGCGGATAGACTTTTTGAAGGAATTTTGGCTTTTTCGTTTTTGGGTCAAAAAATCCTGCATATAATCTAGTTCTCGGCCCGGTAGCTCAGTCGGTAGAGCAGAGGATTGAAAATCCTTGTGTCGGCGGTTCGATTCCGTCCCAGGCCACCAAATTCAGTAAAAAATAACGGACTGCTTCGCAAGAAGCGGTCCGTTTTTCTTTGTGCTGCTGAAAAGCCTGCCGTTGTTCAGGACGCCCAGGCCACACGCTTCAGTCACTCAGGCGGGGGGCGGCTGCATTGTCACGGTCACCAGCAGCACGCAGCCCTGTTCGCCCCGGGCGTGCACGTCATGGGGTTCGCCCGCCGGCACCAGCACTACCGTGCCGGCCACCAGCCGCAGGCTGGCCACGCGCGTGGCGATGCCGGCTTCGCCCGCCAGGCAGTGAATGGTGGCCTCGCCGGGCACCTGGTGGCGAGGCAGTGCATGGCCGGGCGGCAGCACCAGCCGAAGCAGCTGCAGCTGGGGCGTTCTGATCAGGCTGGTGCTGATGTGCATGCCGTCGCGGGCGTGCAGGGCGATGACCTCCAGTGGCTTTGCGTGTTCGAGTGCCATGCTTGGCTCCTGCTTGATGTGGGTCAGAAGGTGGTGCCCCAGCGGCCCCGCCCGCGCGCCTGAAGATGTACGCTGAATACATCTTATGCAGGCGCACGGCGGGCCGGAAGGAGTGGACATCATGGCGCAATGGCTGGAACTGGAGGAACCCCTGCGAACCCGGGAGGCTCCGCAATGGAAGGCCTTCCTGGAGCTGGGATTCCGGCCGCTGTACCTGCTCGGCTGCCTCTGGGCTGCACTGTCGGTGGCGTTGTGGGTCTATGCGCCGCAGTGGATCGCGGGGCGCATGCCCGGCGTGTTCTGGCATGCGCACGAGATGCTGTGGGCCTTCGTGGCCACCATTGCCGTGGGCTTTCTGTTCACGGCGGGCAGCAACTGGACAGGGCGCAATCCCCTGCAGGGCCGGGCATTGGGTGCGCTGTGCCTGCTGTGGCTGGTGGCCCGCGCAGGCTTCCTGCTGCCGGGGCCGCAGGCCTTTGCGGTCGCCGCGCTGTGCGAGACGGCCTTCTTCTGCTGGGCCGCGCTGGCGCTGGGTCGTGCCATTCAGGTGGCGCGCAGCCGGCGCAACTACGGGCTGCCCCTGCTGCTGGCGGGCCTGGGCGTGGCCGATGCGCTGTACCTGTGGTCCATCTGGCAAGGCGACTACGGCTCGCTCATGCAGCGCTTCAACGCTGGCCTGCTGTGCATGGCCGTGATTGCGCTGCTGATTGCGCGGCGTGTGATCCCCTTCTTCGCCATGCGCGCCGTGTCCGGCCTGCAGATCCCCATGCACACGGCCAGCGGCCAGTGGCAACTGGGCGCGGGCGTGGTGGCCATCGCCTGCCTGCTGTCGGGCTGGTGGCCGGGCCTGGCCGCCGGCCTGGCCGTGGCCGGCCTGATCGCCCTGTGGCAGGTGCTGGCCTGGAAGCCCCAGGCCGTGCGCCGCGTGCCGCTGCTGTGGATTCTCTACCTGGGCCACGCGGCGCTGGGTGCGGGCCTGCTGGTGGCCGGCGCGCATGCGGCCGGATGGGTGCTGCGCCCCGCCTGGCCCGTGCATGTGATCGGTGCGGGCGGCTTTGCCCTGCTCATCATCGGCATGTGCACACGGACGTCGATGGGCCACCTGGGCCTGCCGCTGCGCACCGACCGCAGCATGGTCGCCGCCTATGCCCTGGTCATTGCCGCTGCCGTGCTGCGCCTGGCGGCCATGCTGCCCACGGCGCTGTCGCTGGCGGCGCTGCATGCCTCGGCCGCTGCCTGGGTATTGGCCTTTGCGCTGTACCTGTGGCGTTTCGCCCCGCTGCTGGTGCGCCCGCGTGCCGACCGGCAGGCATGATCGCAGGCCTGCCATGCGCCTGACCCTGATGACCGACTACGCGCTGCGCCTGCTCATGCATGTGGCGCGCCACCCCGGGCGGCTGTGCACGATTGCCGAGATCGCCCAGGCCCATGCCATCTCCGAAGCCCACCTCATGAAGGTCACGCACCAGTTGGCGCTGCGCGGCTGGATCGTCACCGTGCGCGGCAAGGGCGGCGGCATGCGCCTGGCCCATGCGCCGGCCGACATCGGCCTGGGCGACGTGGTGCGCGGCATGGAGCCGGACCTTGCCATCGTCGAATGCTTCACGGGCACCAGTCCGCCGGCCTGCACGCTTGCGCAGGACTGCCGGCTGGCCGGCGTGCTGGGCGGGGCGCTGGACAGCTTCATGGCCCATCTGGACGGCTTCACGCTGGCCGATCTGCTGCCGGCTCCCGCATCCCTGCCGCTGCCCCTGCCTCTGCCCCTGCCGCAAAGGAGCCGCGCATGAGCTACGGCCTGCTGCTGACCCTGCACCTGCTGGCGGCCATTGCCTTTGCAGGCACGGTGTTCTTCGAAGTCGTGCTGCTGGCCGGGGCGCGCCGCCACCTGCCCGCTGCCGTGGCGCGCGCCACCGAGCAGGCGCTGGGCGACCGCGCGGTCGCCGTCATGCCCTGGGTGCTGATGGTGCTGTACGGCGCGGGGCTGGGGCTGGCCTGGCAGCACCGCGCGGCATTGGCTGCCGCCTTTGCCGCTCCGCTGGCCAGCAGCTTCGGCCTGCTGCTGGCGCTCAAGATCGTGCTGGCGCTCAGCGTGTTCGGGCATTTCCTGGCGGCCATGTGGTGGCGCCGGCGCGGTGTGCTGGGCGGGCGCCGCTCGCACCGCCTGCACCTGAGCGTGTTCTGCCACGTGCTGGCCATCGTGCTGCTGGCCAAGGCCATGTTCTACCTGCACTGGTAAACAGCCTGCAGGCAGGCCCTGCCCGCGTTAAGCTCGCTGCTCGCATGGCTTGGAGCACGGGGGCGCAGAGGTGGCATCGCATTGGCAGCCGGGCTTGATCGCCCTGCACGGGAATCAGACGGAGGTGCTGGCCGACACGGTGCTGGCATGGCTGGCTGCGCACCCTCTGGATGTGCTGGAGCCCGAGGTGGTGCTGGTGCAGAGCAACGGCATGGCCGAGTGGTTCAAGATGCGCATGGCCGAGCAACTGGGCGTGTGCGCCGCCGCGCGCGTGGAACTGCCCGCGCGCTTTGTGTGGCGCAGCTACCGCCAGGTGCTGGGCCGCCAGGCCGTGCCGCGCGAATCGCCGCTGGACAAGACACCCATGACCTGGCGGCTCATGCGCCTGCTGCCGCAGTGCCTTCATGACCCGGCCTTCGCCCCCATTGCAGGCTTTCTGCGCCCCGGCGAGCCCGAGCGGCTGCTGCAGTTGGCCCAGCGCCTGGCCGACCTTTTCGACCAATACCAGATCTACCGCGCCGACTGGCTGGACGCCTGGGAGGCCGGGCATGACGTGCTGCCCATGCCCTTGCGCCCTGGTGTGGCGGACGCCCCGGTGCCCGAAGGCCAGCAGTGGCAGCCGCGCCTGTGGCGCGCCGTGCTGGCCGAGCTGGACGAGGACCAGCGCGGCGCCACGCGCGCGCGCCTGCAGGGCCGGGTGCTGGCCGCGCTGCAGTCCGGCGAGGCGCCGGCCGCGCCGCTGGCGCGCCGCGTGGTGGTGTTCGGCATCAGCCAGTTGCCGCTGAGCCTGCTGGAATTCCTGGCCGCCATTGCCCGCCACAGCCAGGTGCTGCTGGCCGTGCCCAATCCCTGCCGCTTCCATTGGGCCGACGCCATCGACGGGCGCGAGCTGCTGCGCATGGCGCGGCGCCGCCAGCCGCTGCGCGGAGGGCGCGATCTGGCGCAGCTGCCGCTGGAGGCCATGCACGCCCACGCCCATCCGCTGCTGGCCGCCTGGGGCCGGCAAAGCCGCGACTATGTGCGCCAGCTCGACGCCTTCGACACCACGGGTGCTGCCGCGCAGCTGCAGATGCCGCGCGTGGACCTGTTCGACGAAACCGATGCCGAGGACCTGCGCACCGCGCCGCTGCTGGCCCAGGTGCAGCAGCGCATCCGCGACCTGGTGCCGCTGGCCGAGCACCCGCCGCTGGAGGTGGCGCGGGCCGACCGTTCCATCGTCTTTCACAGCGCCCACAGCGTGGTGCGCGAGCTGGAGGTGCTGCACGACCAGCTGCTGCAGATGCTGGCCCGGCCAACGGATCCTGCCCAGCCAGGGCAAGCGCCGCTGGCCCCGCGTGACGTGGTGGTCATGCTGCCGTCCATAGAGACGGCCGCGCCCTCGATACGTGCGGTCTTCGGCCAGTACGGCCGCCATGACCCGCGCCATATTCCCTTCGACATCGCCGACCTGGGTGCGCGCGCCAGCAGCCCGCTGGCCGTGGCCCTGCAATGGCTGCTGCGCCTGCCCCAGCAGCGCTGCCGGCTCAGCGAGCTGTGCGACCTGCTGGACGTGCCCGCGATTGCCGCACGCATGGGGCTGGCGGCCGACGACCTGCCCCAGCTCACGCGCTGGATGGCCGGGGCCGGCATCCGCTGGGGTCTCAATGCGCCGCAGCGCGGCGCCCTGGGCCTGCAGGCCTGTGGCGAGCACAACAGCGCCTGGTTCGGCCTGCAGCGCATGCTGCTGGGCTATGCCGGCGGCGTGGCGCAGGACGGCCAAGCCTTTGGCGGCATCGAGCCCTATGACGAAGTGGGCGGCCTGTCGGCCGAGCTGGCCGGCGTGCTGGCTGCGCTGCTGGAGCGCATGCTGGCCTGGTGGCGCGAGGCCGGGCGGCCCGCCACGCCCGAGGTCTGGGCGCAGCGCTTTCGCGCACTGCTGCAGGACTTCTTCAAGGCGCAGGACGATGAGGACGAAGCCATGCTGGCCGCGCTGGACGCCGCCCTCACGGACTGGCAGCGCGCCTGCGAGCAGGCCGGCTACGCGGACGCCGTGGAACTGGGCGTGGCCCAGGAGGCCTGGATGCAGGCGCTGGAGCAGCCCTCGCTGTCGCAGCGCTTTCGCGCCGGTGGCGTGACCTTTTGCACGCTGATGCCCATGCGGGCCATTCCCTTCGAGGTGGTCTGCCTGCTGGGCATGAACGATGGCGACTATCCGCGCCGCGCCATGCGCAGCGACTTCGACCTGATGGCGCTGCCCGGCCAGCAGCGCCCCGGCGACCGCGCGCGCCGCGACGATGACCGCCAGCTCATGCTCGAAGCCCTGCTGTCCGCACGCCGCGCGCTCTACATCAGCTGGACCGGCCACCATGTGCGCGACAACAGCGAGCAGCCGCCCTCGGTCCTGGTCTCCCAGCTGCGCGACTACCTGGAGACGGGCTGGCGCGGCGAAGGCGGCCAGCCGCTGCTGGCGCAGCGCACGCAGCAGCATCCGCTGCAGCCCTTCAGCCGCCGCTATTTCGAAGAAGGCTCGCCCTGGACCACCTATGCGCGCGAATGGCGGGCCGCGCATGCGCAGTCTGACGGCACGGACGCGTTGCCTGCGCTGCCCGCGCAGCCACGCCCGCCCTTTGTCCCCGACGCCTCGGCGCCGCTGACGCTGGCCCGGCTCACCGATTTCCTGCGCCACCCGGCGCGCGCGTACCTGCGCCAGCGCCTGCAGGTGCGCTTCGAGCAGGAGGACAACCCCGTGGTGGACGAGGAACTGTTCCAGCTCGACGGCCTGACCGAATACCTGCTGGTGCAGCAGTTGCAGCAGCAGGTGGCGGCCGGCCTGGACGAGCCCGGGCAGGCGCCCCAGGCCATGGAAGACAGCGTGCGTGCGGCCGTGGCGCGCCTCACGCGCTCGGGGCGGCTGCCGCTGGCGGGGCTGGGCGAGCGCGGCGCGCGGGCGCTGCAGTCCTCGGTCACGCCTTCGCTGCGGGCCTGGCGCCAGCAACTGGATCGGTATGCCCATCCCGCGCCGCGCAGGCGGCTGCTGATCGAGGACGATGGCCTGGTGTTTGACGACTGGATCGACGGGCTGCGCCAGTCCTGCGAAACCGAAGAGTCCCCCGATGCGGACGACGCACAGTGCTGGCTGCTGCTGGACCCGCGCAACCTGCTCAATGCCAAGGGCAGGCCCCATGCCGACAAGCTCATGCCGGTCTACCTGCGCAGCCTGGCGCTGGCCGCCAGCGGCTCGCAGGCCGAGTTGCGCGTGGTGGCGCGCGACGGCCTGGTGCAGGTCCTGCCCATGGACCCCTCCGACGCGCTGGCACGGCTGCGTGAATTGATGGCCCTGTGGCGCGAAGGTCAGAACGGCCCGCTGCCCCTGCCGCTGCGCAGCGGCCTGGCCATGGCCGAAGGCCTTCCCGCTGCGGCACAGCAGGCCTATGAGGGTGGTCATCTGGTCGGCGGCGAAGGCGAGGACCCGTCCTGGGCCCGCTGCTACCCGGACTTCGAACGGCTGAGCGCCGATGGCCGTTTCGAGGCCCTGGCCCATGCCGCCCACGCGCCGCTGCTCGACTGGGTGGCCGCGCAGGTGCAGGTCCTGCCGTACCAGGGGGATGCGCAATGAGCGCGAGCGAAATGATCGGCGCCGCGACCGGCGATGTGGACGGCGACGTGCCCGGCCATGTGCTCGACGCGCAGCGCTTCCCGCTGTGGGGCAGCCGCCTGATCGAGGCCAGCGCCGGCACCGGCAAGACCTGGACCATCGCCGCGCTCTACCTGCGCCTGGTGCTGGGGCATGGCGAGGGCAGCCTGGACGGCATCAGCAGCACGGCCTTCGAGCGCCCGCTGATGCCGCCCGACATCCTCGTCATGACCTTCACGCGCGCGGCCACGCGCGAGCTGTCCGACCGCATACGCAAGCGCCTGATCGAGGCCGTGCAGTGCTTTCGCGGCGAGGCCGAGCCCGCGCCCCACGACGCCTTCCTGCACGCGCTGCGCGAGGCCTACCCCGAAGGCGCGGCCCGTGAACGCGCGGCCTGGCGCCTGGCCATGGCGGCCGAATGCATGGACGACGCGGCCATCCACACCATCGACGCCTGGTGCCAGCGCATGCTGCGCGAGCATGCCTTCGACAGCGGCAACCTCTTTGACGAAACGCTGGAGCCCGACGAAAGCCAGCGCCAGACCGAGGCCGCGCAGGACTACTGGCGCCAGCAGTGCTACCCGCTGTCCGACGAGCTGCTGGACGAGGTCCTGAAGATCTGGCCCCACGTCGGCGCCCTGGTCGATGACATGCGCGCCCTGCTGCGCGAGCCCCCCGTGCCCGGCGCGGGCGAGGGCAGCCTGGCCGACTGCCTGCAGCGCGCCATGGAGCAGCGCCGCAGCCGCCTGCTGGCCCTGGCGGCCGGCTGGGACGACAAGGCACAGCGCCTGCAGCTGTGGCTGGATGGACAACTCGACGGCCATGGCGCGCTGTGGGACAAGCGCAAGCTGCAGCCCGCGCGCTACACCGGCTGGCTGGCCGCGCTGGCCGACTGGTCGCGCGCGCCGCTGGACGGCCCGCTGGCGCTGACCGAGGCCGCGCGCCACCGCCTCAGCCCCGAGGGCCTGGCCGAGGCCTTCAAGGGATCGGCCAGCGATGTGCTCATGCCGCTGGAGCTGGCCGAGCTGCAGGCGCTGCTGTTGCAGCTGGAGCAACTGCCGCCCGTCAGCGTGGCCGTGCGCCTGCATGCGGCCGCGCGCGTGGCGCAGCGGCTGGCCCACCTCAAGCGCCAGGCTGGCAGCTTCGGCTTTGCCGACATGCTGCAGCGCCTGGATACGGCCCTGGCCGGCGACAACGGCGCCGTGCTGCGCGAGCGCATCCTGGCCCAGTACCCGGTGGCGTTGATCGATGAATTCCAGGACACCTCGCCGCTGCAGTACCGCCTGTTCGACCAGATCTACCGCACGGCGGCCAACGATCCGCATAGCGCCCTGCTGCTGATCGGCGACCCCAAGCAGTCCATCTACGGCTTTCGCGGCGCCGACATCCACAGCTACCTGCAGGCGCGCCGCGCCACCGAGGGCCGCCACTACGTGCTGGGCACCAACTACCGCTCTACCCAGGCGCTGGTGGGCGCCGTCAACCATTGGTTCGCGCAGGCCGAGCAGCGGCCGGGCGAGGGCGCCTTCATGTTTCGGCGCGGCAGCCACAACCCGCTGCCGTTCGAGCCCGTGGCCGCCCAGGGCCGGCGCGAGCTGCTGCACACGCGCGACGGCGCCATGCCCGCCCTCACCGTGGCCTGGAGTGCGGGCCGCGACGAGGACACCGGCATCCCCCTGCCTTTGTCGGCCGACGAGGTGCGGCGGCGCTTTGCGGCCCATTGCGCCGAGCAGATCGTGCAGTGGCTGGCCGACCCGCAGGCCGGCTTTGTGCAGCCCGATGGCCGCCTTGTGCGCCTGCGGCCCGCCGACATCGCCGTGCTGGTGCGCACGGGCAGAGAGGCGGCCGCCGTGCGCCGAGAGCTGCAGGCGCGCGCCGTGGCCTCGGTCTACCTTTCGGACCAGGATTCGGTGTTCGCCAGCGACGAGGCCCATGACCTGCTGTACTGGCTGCGCGCCGTCGCCGCGCCGCTGGATGCCCAGGCCGTGCGCGCGGGCCTGGCCACGCGGCTCATCGGCCTGTCGCTGGACGAGCTGGCCTGGCTGGCCGCCGACGAGGAAGCCTTTGACGTGCGCAGCGAGCAGCTGCGTGAACTGCACAGCATCTGGCTGCGCCTGGGCGTGCTGGCCATGCTGCGCCAGACCCTGTACCGGCTGGACCTGCCCGTGCGCTGGCTGCAGGACCCGGCCATGGGCGGCGAGCGGCGCCTGACCAACTACCTGCACCTGGCCGAGCTGCTGCAGACCGCCAGCGCCCAGCTGGAGGGCGAGCAGGCCCTGATCCGCTGGCTGGCCACCCAGATCGAGACGCCGGGCAGCGGCAGCGAGGAGCAGGTGGTGCGCCTGGAAAGCGATGCCGACTTGGTCAAGCTCGTCACCGTGCACAAGAGCAAGGGCCTGGAGTACCCGCTGGTCTGCCTGCCGTTTGCGGGCAGCTTCCGCCCCATGGAACGGGCCAGAACGCCGTTCCTGACCCTGTCCGCGCAGGACGAGTCGCAAGACGACGCGGCTCCGGCCCGCCGATTGCTGCTGGACTTCAGCGACGAGGAGCTTGCACAGGCCGACCGCGAGCGGCTGCGCGAGGACCTGCGCCTGTTCTACGTGGCGCTCACCCGCCCGCGCCATGCGCTGTGGCTGGGCCTGGCCCCGCTCAAGCGCGGCAACGGCAAGTCCTGCGTGAACGAGCAGGGCGCAGCCGGCTACCTGCTGGGCGGCACCGAGCCGCGCTCGGCCCAGGGCTGGCGCGACGGCCTGCAGCAGCTGTGCGGCGAAGACCCGCACATGGCCTGGCGCGACCTGGATGCCGGGCCACTGCAGCGCACGCGCTGGCAGCCCCCGGCGGGCGCCACGCCGCTGCACGATGCCCCGGCCTACGACGCGCGCTTCGACACCCGCTGGGGCATCGGCAGCTTCTCGGCCCTGGTGCGTGCCATGGCCGCCCCCAGCCTGCCCGTGCTGCCCGTGGCCGTGCAGCGCCCGGCCGAGGATGAGCAGGCGCTGGAGCCGCCGCCATCGCCGGAACTGGCGGACATTGCCGGCCTGGCAGGCTTGGCGGGCCTGCAGCCCCTGCAGGATGGACCGGCCGGCGGGCCTGCGGTCTGGCACCGCTTTCTGCGCGGCCCCGTGGTCGGCAACTTCGTGCACGACCAGCTGGAATGGCTGGGCGGCGAAGACTTTGCCCTGCCCGTGGACGGCCAGGGTGCGCTCGCTGATCGCCTGGTGCGCCGCTGCGAGCGCGCGGGCCGGGGCGAGCAGGCGCGCGACCTGCTGGCCTGGCTCACGGCCGTGGTCCACCAGCCGCTGGCGCCGCTCGATGTCACGCTGGCCACGCTGGGCCCGCAACTGTCCGAGATGGAGTTCTGGCTGCCCGCGCGCCAGCTGCCGGCCGAGCGCATCGACCAGCTGTGCCGGCGCTTCATCCTGCCGGGGCAGGACCGGCCCGCGCTGCCCCAGCGCTCGCTGCACGGCATGCTCATGGGCTTTGCCGACCTGGTGTTCTGCCACGAGGGCCGCTACTGGGTGCTTGACTACAAGAGCAACCACCTGGGCCCGGACGGCGCCGCCTACGGCCAGGAGGCCCTGGCCCGCGCCATGCTCCACCACCGCTACGACGTGCAGGCCGCGCTCTATCTGCTGGCCCTGCACCGGCTGCTGCGCAGCCGCCTGGGCACGGCCTACGAGCCGCAGCGCCAGCTGGGCGGCGCGCTGTACTACTTTCTGCGCGGCATCGATGGCCCGGCCGGTGGCATGCATGCCATGGCGCCCGAGCTGCCCCTGCTCGATGCGCTCGATGAACTGCTCGGCCCCGGCCGCGCCGATATGCAGGAGCCGCCATGAGCCCGCGCCCCCGTTCGCGGACCGTCGATACGGCCACGCTGGACCTGTTCGACGAACGGCCGGGCGGCGAACCGCCGGGCGACGACTCGCCGGGCGGCAAACCGCCGGGCGCCGTGCCGCCAGACACCAATGAACTGCTGGCCCTGCTGCGCCGCTGGGCCGATGCCGGCCTGCTGCGGCGCCTGGATGCGGCGCTGGCTTCCTTCGTCGCCGGGCAGGATGCGCAGGCCGGGCCCGCCTTGCTGGTGGCCGCCGCGCTGCTGGCGCAGATGGAGGGGCGCGGTCACAGCTGCCTGCCCCTGGCACCGCTGGCCGGCCACCCCAACGACGTGCTGGCCTGGCCCGCCGAGGCGCTGCCCGCGCAGCAGGCCCTGTGGCAGATGCTGCCCGCGCGCCTGTCCGGCTGGGTGGCGGCGCTGGGTGCCAGCCCCGTGGTGCGTGTGATCGGCGACGCGGGCCAGGATGGCGGCGAGGACCTTGGCCAGCCCCTGGTGCTGGCCGGTGCCGACGGCCCCGCGCCTCTGCTGTACCTGCGCCGCTACTGGGACTACGAGCGCGCCGTGGCCACCCATGTCATCCAGCGCACGGCGGCGCAGGCCGTGGCCGGCCAGCCGCTGGACGAAGCCCTGGCCCGCCACTGGCTGGACCGCCTGTTCCCCCCTGCGGCGGAAGGCGGCCCCGTGGACTGGCAGAAGCTGGCCTGCGCGCTGGCGCTGCGCGGCCGGCTGTCGGTGATCACGGGCGGCCCCGGCACCGGCAAGACCTATACCGCGGCGCGGCTGCTGGCCCTGCTGTTTGCCACGGCGCCCGACGCCGGCCAACTGCGCGTGGCCCTGGCCGCGCCCACGGGCAAGGCGGCTGCGCGCCTGAAGCAATCGATTGACGGGGCCTTGCTGCAATTGCAGGGCAGCATGGGCGGCGAGATCGACCTGGCGGGCCTGGTGCAGCGCATGGGCGCGGCGCGCACCCTGCACTCCATGCTGGGCGCGCGGCCCGATACGCGGCACTGGGGATTCCATGCGGGCCGGCAGCTGGACGTGGACGTGCTCATCGTCGATGAGGCCTCCATGGTCCACCTGGAGATGATGGCGGCGCTGCTGGAGGCACTGCCGGCCGGCGCCCGCCTGGTGCTGCTGGGCGACAAGGACCAGCTGGCATCGGTGGAGGCGGGCGCCGTGCTGGGCGACCTGTGCCGCGATGCCCAGGCCGGACGCTACCTGCCGGACACGCTGGACTACGCGCTGCACGTGGCCGGCCAGGCGGTGCCGCCGCAGTTCGCGGCGCCGGCAGGCGACCGGCCTCCGGCTCTTGCGCAGCACACCGTCATGCTGCGCGAAAGCCGGCGCTTCGGTGGCCCCATCGGCCAGTTGGCGCGCGCCGTGAATGCCGGCCATGCCGCGCAGGCCCAGGCCCTGCTCGATGCCGGCACGCAAGGCGGTACGCACTCCGAACTCTGGGAGCGCCAGGGCGGCGGCGTGCAGGCCGTGACCGAACTGGCCGTGCGCGGGCGTGGCGGCCTGGCCAGCTATGCGCTGTATGCCGGGGCGCTGCAAAACAGGCCGGCTGCGGACGGCGACTACGAGGCCGCGCACCGGGCCTGGGTGGTCGATGTGCTGCAGGCCTTCGAGCGCTTCCGGCTGCTGTGCGCCGTGCGCGAGGGGGACTGGGGCGTGTCCGGCCTCAACCGGGCGGTGGAGCAGGCCCTGGAAGCGCAGGGCGCGATCCGCCGCAGCGGCGAATGGTATGCGGGCCGGCCCGTCATGGTCACGCGCAACGATGCGCAGCTGGGCGTGTTCAACGGTGACATCGGCATTGCGCTGCCGGGTGGGTCGCAGGGCGGGTCACAGGGGGCCCCGCAGGGTGGGCCCGTGCAGCCGCTGCGCGTGTACTTCCTGCAGGGTGACGAGCTGCGCTCGGTCGGTGTCAGCCGCCTGGCCCATGTGGAGACCGCCTTCGCCATGACGGTGCACAAAAGCCAGGGCTCGGAGTTCGAGCACACGGCCCTGGTGCTGCCCTCGCGCGGCGGCAGCGTGCTGGGGCGCGAGCTGGTCTACACCGGCATCACGCGCGCCCGCCAGGCCTTCTCGCTGTTCTCCGAGGTGCCGGGCCTGCTGGCCTCGGCCGTTGGCAGCCCCACGCAGCGCGCCAGCGGGCTGCTGCGCTGGCTGCAGGACTGAGGCGGGCAGGGCGGCGGCTCAGGCCGGAGTCTTGTCGCTGGCGTAGCGGGACATCATCAGCGCCGTATTGGTCTTGCGGTCGGCATTGACCTGCTGCACCGTGGGCCGCTCGGCCATGCGCGCCAGGTACTCGCGCACGGGCAGGTCGGCCAGCACGTCGCGCCCGCCAACGATCTTGCTGGCTGCGCTGACCAGGGGCAGGTGGACGATGGCGCAGCAGTCGGCCAGCGTGAAGCTGTCGCCCGCCACAAAGGGTGAGAAACGCGCGAGTTTGGCGAAGGCCGCCACGTTCTTGTCGAGCTGGGCCAGCGTGCGCTCCCGGGTGGATTCGCTGACCTGGCCACCGAAGAAGGCCTGCGGGTAGAGGATGCGCGCCACCAGCTCCAGGTGCAGGTCCAGGTACACGCACAGCTCGCGCACCTTGGCGGCCTCGAAGGCGTCGGCCGGCAGCAGGGAAGGGGAGGGCGACAGCGTCTCCACGTACTCGACCATGGCGGCCGACTCGCACAGGCCACGGCCGTCGTCGATGCGCAGGTACGGCACCTTGCCCAGCGGCGACAGTGCCATATCGGTCTCGCCCAGCCAGTCCAGTTCCTCGTTGAAGGGCAGCTGCTTTTCCAGCAGGGCCAGCTTGACCTTGTTGTAGTAGTTGCTGGCCGCGAATCCGCACAGGGTGAGCATGGGTGTCTCCTTGGGTTGTTTGTGGTGAAGGCGAGGGTGCGCGCCTGTGATGGTAGGGGCGGGCAGGGCATGGCGCGGTCCCGGAGATGACGACTGGGGCAGACCCCTAGAATGGCGCCATGCCGCTTCGCCTGCCCTCCACCTTGGCTGCCTGCGCCCGCTGGGTGCTGGGGCTGTGGCTGTGCGTGGCGCTGGCATCGGCGTTTGCGCCGCTGGCGCGTGCCTCGGGCTGGGAGCGCCTGTGCTCGGCCGCTGGCGAATCGGTCTGGGTGCCATCGCCGGCCGGTCAGGACAATGCCCTTGCCGGCAGCCACGGCATCGACTGCCCGCTGTGCCTGCCCCCGCTGGCGCCGCCGCCCGCCCGGTGCAGTGCGGCCCCGGCACCGCTGATGGCAGATGCGCAGCCACGGGCGCACCCGGCCTCCGTCCACAGCGTGGCCATGCCGGCCTTGCCGCAGGCCCGCGCCCCGCCCCGGTGACTCCCCATTTCAATCCCTGCCTCTTTCGCTTGGCTTTTGTTTTTGCAAGGCACACAGACCGTGCTGCAACGTATTGAATTTTCTGGAGAAACCGTGATGACACTGCGTCAATGGACCACCCCTTTCCTGATCGCCGCCTCCCTGTCCATGGGTCTGGCCCATGCCCATGCCGATGCGGCCCACGTCAAGGCCGACGCCGCCTGGGCGCGTGCCAGCGTGCCGGGCCAGCAGGCCACGGGCGCCTTCATGCGCCTGACGGCGGAGGAGCCGCTGCGCCTGGTGGGTGTGGAGTCGCCCGCCGCCGGCGTGGCCGAGGTGCATGAAATGAAGATGGAAGGCGATGTGATGCGCATGCGCGCCATCGACGGCCTGGACCTGCCCAAGGGCGTGGCCGTGGACCTGAAGCCCGGCGGCTACCACGTCATGCTGCAGCAGCTCAAGAGCCCGCTGCTCAAGGACAGCCAGGTGCCCATCACCCTGGTGTTCAAGGATGCCAAGGGCGAAACCTCGCGCCTGAGCCTGCAGGTCCCCGTGCGCGCCATGGCGCCCGGCGCGGCGGCTGCCCCGGCAGCGGGCCACGGCGGCGGCCACGCTGGCCATTCGCACTGAGCCAGCGCCATTGCACCGGGTTTGTGCGCAGCCGCATGCGCATGACTTGCCGTGGACTTGGCGTGTGCCTGGGTTAAGCTGGGGGCATGGCCGGCATCCTTCGCCGGCATGCTCTTCCAACCCAGTCCTAGCGAGTGCTGCCATGAGTGACGCGTCCTCCTTCGGTTTCGGCAAGTTCATCCCCGGTTTCGACTTCCTGCAGGGCCTGGCCCAGAGCGCGGGATCGGCCACGGCCCGGCCCCTGGGGCGCCTGCCCGAATGGGTGGCGCCCACGGTGAGCATCGAGGAGGTGGACAAGCGCATCACCGAACTCAAGGCCGTGCAGTTCTGGCTGGACCAAAATGGCAAGGCGCTGGCCGCCACCATCCAGGCCCTGGAAGTGCAGCGCATGACGCTGTCCACCCTGCAGGGCATGAACGTCAGCATGGGCGAACTGGCGCAGGCCTTCCAGTTCCCCGCCGCTGCAGCCGCCACCGCTGCTGCAGCCACTGCGGGCAAGGGCGCCGCCAGCGCGGGGCAGTCCGACCACTCGGACTGGCCCATGTCCTCCGCCGGCAAGGCCGGCAAGCAGGAAAAGCCGCAGGCCGCGCCCGCACAGCCCCCTGCCGAGCCGCCTGCAGCTGCTGCGGCCGCTGCATCCGCGGATGCCGGCAGCAAGGCCTCCGGCGCTGAAGCTTCTGCGCCCAAGGACGAGCCGGCCCAGGCCGCCGCCATGGGCCAGGCCATGCAATGGTGGGGCGCACTGACCCAGCAATTCCAGCAGATCGCCGCCAAGGCCATGGCCGAGCCCATGGCCCCCGAGGCCGTGGCTGCCGCACAGCGCGCCACCGGCATGGCCGGCGACATCGCCAAGGCCGCCATGGACCGCATGACGGCCCAGGCTGGCGCCTTCGCCGCGCAGGCAGGCAAGGCGGCTGCACCGGCGGCCAAGGCCCCGGCCGGAGCTGCCAAGGCGGCTGCGAAAGCCCCACCGAAAGCTCCGGCCAAAGCGCCAGCCAAGGCAGCGGCCAGGAAGACGGCGGCAAAGACCACCGCAAAGACAACAGCCAAGGCACCGGCCGCAGGCAAGGCGCCGGCCAAGAGCCGGCCACCGCGCTGAGCGGGACGGCGGCACCCATGGATGGTCTAGAGCCCTCCGCAAGCCGGGCGCTGGCAGGGCTAGAAAGAAGGTTGGAATGTCGTTGTTTCCTGTAGGCCATGCCAGCCATTCCGACTGGCGCGCCGCGGCCGACGCGGTGCTGCTGCAACTGCGCTCGCAGATGGCCGATTCGGGCCACGCGCAGCGGCCCCGACTGGGCCTGGTGTACCTGTCCCACGCGCATGCCGCCCATGCAAGACCGTTGCTGCAGCATCTGGCCAGGGCCTTGCCCCATGTGGCGGACTGGGCTGGCTGCTCGGCCGGTGGCGTGCTGGCCATGTCCCATGAATACCTGTCCGGCTCCGCGCTCGCGGTGATGCTGCTCGATGTGCCGGCCGCGCACTACCGCCTGTATTCGGGCCTGGCGCCCTTGCATGCGCCGGGCGGCGAGGCCGGGTTCACGGCCCATTCGGCCCTGGTCCATGCCGGAGGCGGCCAGCCCGAGCTGGCCGAGTTGCTGTACGAGCTGTCCGAGCGCACCGAGTCCGGCCTGCTGTTCGGCGGCGTGGGCGATGACGGGGACGATGGCGTGGAGGGCGTGCAGATCGCCTGCCGCACCGAGGACCTGCATGCGCAGCATGCGGATGCGCGCGGCATTTTTAGCGGAGGCTTCTCGGGCGTGGCCTTCGGTGCGGGCGTGCCCTGCATCACGGGCATGGCCCAGGGCTGCGTGCCGCTGGGCGAGGGCCTGGAGATCACCGAGGCGCGCGGCGCCCTGGTCACCGGGCTCAATGGCGATCCGGCCTTGCAGCGCCTGCTGCAACTGCTGGGCGTGGAGCTGGAAGGCAGCGACTGGCAGCCCGCGCTGACCACGGTGCGCAGCACGCTGGCGGCCATTGCGCCGCCGGGCCGGGGCATGGCCCACGGCGTGCTCACCGAAGAGGCCCAGGTACTGACCCTGGTCGGGCTGGACCCGCTGCGCCAGGGCGTGGCCCTGTCATCGGCCGTGGAGGCCGGGCATTCGGTGATCTTCTGCCGCCGCCAGGCCCAGGTCGCGCGCCAGGAACTGCTGCAACTGGGCGCTGCGCTGCGCGATGCGGCGGAGCCCGAGGAGGCGGCGCCCGAAGGCGAGGCACAGCCCCGCATCCGTGGCGCCATCTACATCAGTTGCCGGGGCCGCGGCGGCGGCCTGTTCGGCGGCCCCGATGCCGAACTGCGCACCCTGCGCCACGCACTGGGCGATGTGCCATTGATCGGCTTCGTCGCAGAAGCCGAGATCATGGACGCCCGCCTGCACCGCTTCGCCGGGGTGTTGACGGTGTTCACTGCTTAGGCGTCGCACACGCCGTACACGCCGTACACGCCGTACACGCCGTACACACGGTACACACCGTCTGAACCTCAGACCGCGCGCGGGCGCACCGTGCCTGCGCTGCGATCCGGGTCCATGGCTGCGGCCCCCAGAAAATCGAAATCCACGGCCGGCTGCCTGCCGCTGACCAGGTCGGCCAGCGCCATGCCGGAGCCGCAGGCATGGGTCCAGCCCAGCGTGCCGTGGCCGGTGTTCAGGAACAGGTTGGCGATGGGCGAGCGTCCGATCAGCGGCACATTGCTGGGCGTGGCGGGGCGCAGGCCGCTCCAGAACTGGGCGCGCCCGGTATCGCCGGCGCCAGGGAACAGCTGCTGCACGCGCCGCACGATGGCCTCGCAGCGCACGGGGTCCAGGTTGCGGTCGTAGCCGTTGAACTCGGCCGTGCCGGCAATGCGCAGGCGGTCGCCCTGCGCGCCGGTGTAGCGCGAGAACACCAGCTTGAACTCATCGTCCGTGAGGCTGACCTGGTAGGCCTTGGCGGGGTCCAGCACCGGCAGGGTCACGGAGTAGCCCTTGGCCGGGTAGATGGGCAGGTGCAGCCCCAGCGGCTGGGCCAGCAGCGGGCTGAACGAGCCCATGGCCAGCACATAGGCGTCGCCCTGGATGCGTTCGTAGCGGCCATCGGCATTGGTCACCTCCACATGGTCGATATGGCGGCTGGCGCCCGCACCCGTGGTGCGCAGCGCCATGACGTGGTGGCCGTGGCGGAACTGCACGCCCGTGGTGGTGGCAATGCGTGCCAGCTCGCGCGTGAATAGGTTGGCGTCGCCCGATTCATCCTCGGCCGTATAGGTGGCGCCTGCTATCTGCCCGCGCACATGGGCCAGGGCCGGCTCCAGGCGCACGGCTTCGTCGGCGTCGATCAGGCGGCGGTCGCAGCCCAGGGCCTGCATCTGCTCGGTGGGCTTGAGCGCGCCCTCGAACTCGCGGGCGTTCGTGTAGAAGTGCAGGATGCCCTGCATGCGCTGCTCGTACTGGATGCCGGTGTCCGACCGCAGCTGCTGCAGAGCCTCTCGGCTGTAGGTGCCCAGGCGAACGATCTGCTGGATGTTGTGGCGCGTGCGCGCGGGCGTGCAGTTGCGCAGGAAGGACAGGCCCCAGAGCCACTGGCGCATGTCGGCGCGAAGGCGGAACAGCAGGGGGGCATCCTGCCGGCCCAGCCAGCCCAGCAACTTCAGCGGTGCGCCGGGGTTGGCCCAGGGCTCGGCGTGGCTGACCGAGATCTGCCCGCCGTTGGCAAAGCTGGTTTCGGCGCCGGGCGCAGCCTGGCGGTCGATGACGGTCACTTCATGACCGAGAGATTGCAGATAGTAGGCCGAGGCGGTGCCGATCAGGCCGGCTCCGAGAACGATGACGCGCATGACAATGCCCTTTCAAAGGCATGTGCCGGTCACGCGGAAGCTGATAGCTATGGATTCAATAGCAAGCAGCCGGCGTCCGTCGTGACGCAGCTGCCGCTCCCCCTGTCCTTGGTACCTGAGAGATTCACCGCCGTCCATGGGAACGGGGCTTGCTCCTTCGGTGCGCCGCATATTGCGTGCGGCGGCTCTCCAGACGGCATGTTGTGTTTGCAGTACGGAACCTGAGCGTGTATGGGAGTTTGCGCCTTCGGTGAGGCTCGGCACCGTGGTGCCCGCCTGCTCTCCTGCAGGGGCGATTCTATGTGGCTTGCGCAGCCGGTTCCAGTCGTACTCGGGATACCACCAGTTACTACCTGTATGTGGTGTGGTCGATTCAGGGTATTCCCTAGATCGCTCAAGCGCCTCCCTCGTAGCGCTGGCACGAGTCTCCGACTGCATGTAAAAAAACTATTGAAATAGAAAAAAACATGATTTAGCCTATCGATGTGTGCAGTGGTTTGTCAGTGCATGTTCTGGTCGATTGGACCTGCATGGGTTAACCATGAGTTGTGTATATGTCTGATAGGCGACTTACCGTTGCACAGGTGCAGGTCCATGGAAACTGGTCCGGCACTGAAAAAATACAAGCACGGTGAATATGGTTTGTGGAGGGAGGAATGATTTGCGTCGCAAACCCGACTGAAGGTGTGTCCGGCTCAATGGGCAGCGGAGCAGCTCGCAAACGTTGATGGAAATCCACCTTTTTGATTGACGCGCAGGATCTGCGCGAAACATTTTGCTTCCAACCTCACCGGCTGCAAGGTGAGTTGTGAGCTCGTGATTCAAATAGAACTATTCGAGGTACGGCGATGCAAATGCGCTGGGTACAACTGATGGCTATTGCCATTGGGAAAATCATTTTCCTGTCATATCTCCTTGAGAAAACGGGGAATATCATGCATGCTCTCAATCGCCTGCCTGGTTCGGCATTTTTTCGCAAGTGGCGTGCAGCGAAGTGCCTTTTCTCTTTGCTGCTGCTCTCATGCGCGGGTATCTCATCCACGGCACTGGCGGCGACCGTCGTCTTCACGGTCACAGACAACAGCGACGCTCCCAATGCCAATGCAACGACACCAACCACCTGTGTCAGCACGTTGGGGGGCACCTTTGCTGGCGCATGTACGCTGCGAGCGGCCATTCAGGCAGCCAACTACACGCTGCAAACGCTGGATCCGAGTGCCGATGTTTCCATCGTCTTTGCGCCGACACTGACTACGTCGGTACGAACCATACAGAGTGGGACATCCAAGGATGCGGCCGGAAACCTCCATCCGTATGTCGACAATCAGACGGTTTACGTGCGCTGTGCCAACACATTCGTCAGCGGAGCCCAGTCCGGCGCCGTGACGGGAGCCACCAATGCCTGTGGTCAAACCCAGATGATCAGCGGCGGCGATACGGGCACCACCACTGGTGCCGGTGGCGCCTGGTACTGGATCAAAGGCACCGTGCCAGCCGGCACGGGCTCATTGACCATCGATTTCGGGGGAGTCATACAAGTCCAGAACTGGGCGGACTCCGCCTGGGAAACCTTTTATCTTGGTGGGAAGAATATCACTCTCACCAATTCGCCCAACATGACCTGTGGCGAAGCGGTATTCGTCGTTGGCTCCTCAGCAAACAATGTCATCATTGATCGCGTCGGTCTGGTGAATGTGGCGCCAACCCCTGCGGGAGAGGGGACGCCGTTCAACTGCGAGCTGTACGCGGAGATTCATCAAGGCGCACAAAACGTATTCTTTGCCAATAGCACAATCAACTCCGCGATATGGAATGGAAATTACGGCAATAACAAGGGCTCGGCCATTTCCGTTGCCGCAAGCAACGGTGCAGGCACGGTTTCCAACATCGTTGTCGATAATTTCACGGTAACGAATCTGCCCAACCCTATCGGGGGAATGCAGCTTGAGCAGTTTTTCCAGGTCATGTCGAACATGACCGTCAACGGATTGACGATCAAAAATTCGAATATCGCACTGAGCCCGACTGGTGGAAATGCGCCCAGGGCCGTGGTGTCGGTTGATGGAACGATCAGCCTGGCCAATGGAATTGGTCTGGCCGTGACGGGTAATACCTTCTCGCTGCCTATCGCCGCCTATACCGGGTCATCGCCAACGCATGTGTCGGCACCAACGGTGAATACGGCAGCCTCAGGCACGACGCAGGTAGTGACGGTGACCGATAACAACTTCACTGGCGGCGGGGACGGGGTGAATATCGGTGGTACGGGTACGGCACCAGGATTGATTGGCAACAACAAGATGACAAGCCAGTCGAGAAGTGCCATTCGTATCACTACGCGTGATTTCTTCAAGATTTCTCAGAACACGCTGTTTTCCGTGCCTGTGGCTGCAAACTCAGGCATCAGTTTGCTGACGACGGGCAATGGACAAACCGGATGGACCCCCACCCTTGGCGTTGGCGCCAGTGACACCGCCGCCTGCACCTGGACATTCAATATCACGGCAAATGCCAATGCGAGCGAGCCGGCACCGTACACGGTGGAAGCCTTTTGGTCACCGACCGGCGCGGGCGTCAACGACGCGCAGGTCTATCTGGGCTCCGAAACCATGGCCGGAGCCTCGGGAACGCTGACCGTTCCTTCGTATCTCAGCGGCCAGGTGCGAGTCACAGTGACGGACAGCAATTCCGGTGGAGCCCAGACCTCGCAGCTTTCAACGGCGGCAAGCGTCACCGGTTTTCCCTGTGCCCTGAAATCCGGCGTTCTGGCGACGACCAACAATCAACCTGTCGGCAGCAGCGACTTGCTGGAGGTCTACATTGTTGACGGCCAAGGCAATGCCTGGACGGGGGGCAGTGACACCGTTACCTTCGCAGCGCCGCCTGCAGGTGTCACGTTCAATGGCAGCTCCGCCGCAGTCAGCTGCACGACCAACTCCAGCGGAAAGTGTGCGTCTCCCATCAATGCCAGCAGCAGTGTCGCCGGAACATTCACGACACCCGTGACCTTGTCGTCGTCAGTCGCTGGTGCCACGTTCTCCAATCTTCCATTGGGTGGAAGTCCGGTATCTGGCGCAGTGACCTATCAGCCTTCGCCGGTTGCTTACAGCTTCACCGCGCTGCCGGCCAGCACGACCGGTTCTGAAATCGCCGCGAGTCCGCCATCGATTGCGGCCAACGGCGTCTCCACCAGCACCTTGGCCGTGCAGTTGAAGGATGCTTTAGGCAACCTTGTCACCACCTGTACCGATACGGTGGCCTTCACCCTCAATGCGGGGACGCAAGGCGTTCCTGCCGTCAGCGTCACGGGCTGCAGTGCCGGCATGTATACGGGGACGGTGACATCGCCGGTGCTGGTCGGCAGCGGAACCTTCGGGTTCACCATCAACGGGTCTGCGGCTGTTGCCACCGCAACGGTCTCCTATGTGGCCGCAACGCCGAGCACGAGTGCATCGACGATAGTCGCCACACCGGCATCGATCGTGGCCAACGGCAGCTCCACCAGCGTGCTGCGCGTGCAACTGGTCGATGCCAGCAGCAATCCGATCAACACGTGCACGAACACGGTGGCATTCACCCTGAACGGCGGAACGCAGGGAACGCCCAATGTGGGCGCGGCCTCGTGTGCCGCCGGCATCTATACGGGCACCGTCACATCGCCCACGGCCGTCGGCAGCGGGATCTTCGGATTCACCATCAACGGCTCTGCCGCAGTTGCTACGGCTTCAGTGAGCTACACGGCGGGTCCGCCAAGTACCAGCGCCTCGACCATCGTTGCGAGTCCGACCTCGATCATTGCCAATGGCACCGCAACCAGCACATTGACGGCGCAGCTCAAGGATGCGTCAGGCAATTCGATTGCGACCTGTGCCAATACGGTGGCCTTCACGCTGAACAGCGGAACACAGGGCTCGCCTGCGGTCGGCGCGGGATCGTGCAGCGCAGGGGTGTACACGGCAACCGTCACGGCACCTACCGCAGTCGGCAGTGGCACCTTTGGTTTCACCATCAATGGCTCGGCCGCCACGGCTACGGCTGTGGTGAACTACACGGCCGGCCCGCCCAGCAATGGCGCGAATGGAAACCTGATCAGTGCCAGTCCGCTCAGCGTTGTCGCAGACAACACTGCCACGAGTTCGATCAGCGTGACCCTGCGCGATGCCAATGGCAATCCCGCCACGGATACGGTGGCGCACACGATTGTCTTCACCAAAACGGGCGTGGGCACGACCACGCCGGCCGCACCCACGTGCACGATCGCGGCCAATGCCAATCCGGCCACCTGCTCCGTGACGGTGAAATCGGCCACGGTTGGCACCGCAAGTTTCACGGCAACGGACAATGGAACGGCCGTGAGCAATGGCAGTCCGGTATCGGTCAACTTCATTGCCGGGCCGCCCAGCAATACAGCCAGCGGCAATCTGCTCAGTGCCACACCGCTCTCGGTGATGGCCGACGGTACGAGCACCGGCACGGTGACCGTTGCACTGCAGGACGCCAATGGCAATGCAACTGTCGATACGGTCGCCCACACCATCGGCTTTGTCCATACCGGCGCCGGCACGCCGTCGGCAACTTCCTGCACGATTGCGGCCAATGCGAATCCAGCGCGCTGCTCCATCACGGTGACATCCACCGTGGCGGGTGCGGCGAGCTTCACAGCCACGGACAACAACGGCACCACCACCCAGAGCGTGGCAAACGGCAGTCCGGCCGTGATCAACTTCACGGCCAATGCCGCCGACCCCGCCAAGTCGGGGGTGCGTACCGTCAGCAGTCCGGTCACGGCCAATGGCTCGGCGACAGATGTGCTTGAAGCGTTTGTGGGAGATGTCAACGGCAATCCGGTGGCCGGAAGCGTTGTCACGTTCTCTCCCACCGCAAACATCACCTTCAGCGGTACCTGCACCACCAATGCGGCCGGTACCTGCCAGGTCACCGCCAAGACAACCGTCGCGGGTTCCTACACTTCCGGCGCAAGCATCGCGAGCGGCGCATTGAGCGGCAGCGGCGTCAGCTCCGGTGGCAATACGTACGGTGCGACGGCTGCCTATGTCTTTACGGCAGGTGCCGTCGATCCCGCCAATTCGACCATGTCGGTCGATGTGAACAACCAGGCAGCCGGCGGCGGCCAGGACGTCGTTTCCGTGGTCACCAAGGATGCGTTCGGCAACCCAGTCACCGGCGTTGTCGTGAACTTCAGCGTGACGCCTGCCGGAGCGGCGCCTGCCACCGCCAGTTGCACGACTGCTGGTGCAGCGGCGACCTGCTCGGTGTCGTTCACCAGCGTGACCGCATCGACTTACTCGGCTGCCGCCACGGTGGGTGCAACTGCCATCGGCAACAGCCCGCAATCGATGGCCTTTGTCGCCGGCAATGCCTCGGCAAGCAACTCGGGCCTGCGTGTCGTGAGCGACAACGCGGCGGCAAATGGCACGGCAACCGATGTGGTGGAAGCGTATGTGCGCGATGCCGGTGGCAATCCCAAGGGCGGCGAGGTCGTCACCTTTGCCGGTGCTGCCGGCGTGAAGCTGAACGGTGGCGCGGCAGGTGCGTCGGCCACTTGCACCACTGGAACAAGCGGCGCAACTCTGGGCATCTGCTCGATCACTGCCACCAGCACAGCAAGTGGTACCTACAGCATCGCCACCAGCATTCCTGCAGGAACTCTGGGTGGCACGTTCACCGTGGGAGCAAACGCGTATTCGCCAAGCGCCGCACAAATTCATTTTGTGAGCGTGGTGAACCTCAGTGTCACCAAGGCCAACCCTGGCACCCTGACTGTGGGCACGCCCTTCAACTACGCGTTCTCCGTGTCCAACGCCGCTGGAGCGTTTGGTCCCGCCACCAGCGTGACCATCAAGGACCTGGTGCCTGCGGGGATCAGCATCACGGGCGTGCCGACCGGTGCAAACGTGGCCAGCGCGACCTGCACGCCCAACACCTTCCCGTTTGCGGGTAATGGCAGCTCCGTGCTGACGTGCACGGTGAACTTCACCACACCGGTGGCGGCTGGCAGCAACAGCAGCTTCAACCTGCCAGCTGTTCCGACGGCGGTGGGCTCGAGCACGAACACGGCCTCCTACGATCCGTCGGGTGGCATCAGCCCGGTCAATCCGACAGCCGGTTGCACGACAGACTGCGCTTCCACACCGGTGACTCCAGTCACGCCTGGCACGCCTGCGCTGACGGTCACCAAAGCCAACCCCGGCAGTCTGGCTGTGGGCACGCCCTTCAACTACGCGTTCTCCGTGTCCAACGCCGCTGGAGCGTTTGGTCCTGCCACCAGCGTGACCATCAAGGACCTGGTGCCTGCTGGCATCAGCATCACGGGCGTGCCGAGCGGTGCGAACGTAGCCAGTGCGACCTGCACGCCCAACACCTTCCCGTTTGCGGGCAATGGCAGCTCCGTGCTGACGTGTACGGTGAACTTCACGGCGGCAGTGGCAGCGGGTGGCAACACCAGCTTCAACCTGCCGGCAGTGCCGACGGCTGTGGGTTCGAGCACGAACACAGCCTCCTACGATCCGTCGGGTGGCATCAGCCCCGTCAATCCGACGGCGGGTTGCACGACGGATTGCGCATCGACGCCTTCCACGCCGGTCACGCCTGGTACGCCAGCGCTGACGGTCACCAAGGCCAACCCCGGCAGCCTGGCTGTGGGAACTGCGTTCAACTACGCCTTCACGGTAGCGAATGCGGCTGGAGCCTTCGGCCCCGCCACCAGCGTGACCATCAAGGACCTGGTGCCTGCGGGGATCAGCATCACGGGCGTGCCGACCGGTGCAAACGTGGCCAGCGCGACCTGCACGCCCAACACCTTCCCCTTCGTGGGCAATGGCACGGCGATCCTGTCTTGCACCGTGAACTTCACCACACCGGTGGCAGCGGGTGGCAACACCAGCTTCAACCTGCCGGCTGTGCCGACGGCGGTGGGTTCGAGCACGAACACGGCTTCCTACGATCCGTCGGGTGGCATCAGCCCCGTCAATCCGACGGCCGGTTGCACGACGGATTGCGCATCGACGCCTTCCACGCCGGTCACGCCGGGCACGCCAGCGCTGACGGTCACCAAAGCCAACCCCGGCAGTCTGGCTGTGGGCACGCCCTTCAACTACGCGTTCTCCGTGTCCAACGCCGCTGGAGCGTTTGGTCCCGCCACCAGCGTGACCATCAAGGACCTGGTGCCTGCGGGGATCAGCATCACGGGCGTGCCGACCGGTGCAAACGTGGCCAGCGCGACCTGCACGCCCAACACCTTCCCCTTCGTGGGCAATGGCACGGCGATCCTGTCTTGCACCGTGAACTTCACCACACCGGTGGCAGCGGGTGGCAACACCAGCTTCAACCTGCCGGCTGTGCCGACGGCGGTGGGTTCGAGCACGAACACGGCCTCCTACGATCCGTCCGGCGGCATCAGCCCCGTCAATCCGACGGCCGGTTGCACGACGGATTGCGCATCGACGCCTTCCACGCCGGTGACGCCGGGTACGCCAGCGTTGACGGTCACCAAGGCCAACCCTGGCAGCCTGGCTGTGGGGACTGCGTTCAACTACGCGTTCTCCGTGTCCAACGCCGCTGGAGCGTTTGGTCCTGCCACCAGCGTGACCATCAAGGACCTGGTGCCTGCTGGCATCAGCATCACGGGCGTGCCGATCGGCGCGAACGTGGCCAGTGCGACCTGCACGCCCAACACCTTCCCCTTCGTGGGCAATGGCACGGCGATCCTGTCTTGCACGGTGAGCTTCACCACGCCGGTGGCGGCTGGCAGCAACAGCAGCTTCAACCTGCCGGCTGTGCCGACGGCTGTGGGTTCGAGCACGAACACGGCTTCCTACGATCCGTCGGGCGGCATCAGCCCCGTCAATCCGACGGCGGGGTGTACGACGGATTGCGCATCGACGCCGGTGACTCCGGTCACGCCTGGCACGCCTGCGCTGACGGTCACCAAAGCCAACCCCGGCAGCTTGGCTGTGGGGACTGCGTTCAACTACGCCTTCACGGTAGCGAATGCGGCTGGAGCGTTTGGTCCTGCCAACAGCGTGACCATCAAGGACTTGGTGCCGGCAGGCATCAGCATCACGGGCGTGCCGACCGGTGCGAACGTGGCCAGTGCGACCTGCACGCCCAACACCTTCCCGTTTGCGGGCAATGGCAGCGCCGTCCTGACGTGTACGGTGAACTTCACGACCTCGGTCGCGGCCGGTGGCAGCACCAGCTTCAACCTGCCGGCTGTGCCGACGGCGGTGGGTTCGAGCACGAACACGGCTTCCTACGATCCGTCGGGTGGCATCAGCCCCGTCAATCCGACGGCCGGTTGCACGACGGATTGCGCATCGACGCCTTCCACGCCGGTCACGCCTGGTACGCCAGCGCTGACGGTCACCAAGGCCAACCCGGGTAGCCTGGCTGTGGGGACTGCGTTCAACTACGCGTTCTCCGTGTCCAACGCTGCCAGTGCCTTCGGCCCCGCCACCAGCGTGACCATCAAGGATCTGGTACCGGCAGGCATCAGCATCACGGGCGTGCCGACTGGGGCGAACGTGGCCAGTGCGACCTGCACGCCCAATACCTTCCCCTTCGTGGGCAATGGCACGGCGATCCTGTCTTGCACGGTGAGCTTCACCACGCCGGTGGCGGCTGGCAGCAACAGCAGCTTCAACCTGCCGGCTGTGCCGACGGCTGTGGGTTCAAGCACCAACACGGCCTCCTACGATCCATCGGGCGGCATCAGCCCGGTCAATCCGACAGCCGGTTGCACGACAGACTGCGCTTCCACACCGGTGACTCCGGTCACGCCTGGCACGCCTGCGCTGACGGTCACCAAGGCCAACCCCGGTAGCCTGGCTGTGGGGACTGCGTTCAACTACGCCTTCACGGTAGCGAATGCGACTGGAGCGTTTGGTCCCGCCACCAGCGTGACCATCAAGGACCTGGTGCCTGCGGGTATCAGCATCACGGGCGTGCCGACCGGCGCAAACGTGGCCAGTGCGACCTGCACGCCCAACACCTTCCCCTTCGTGGGCAATGGCACGGCGATCCTGTCTTGCACGGTGAACTTCACGGCGGCAGTGGCAGCGGGTGGCAACACCGGCTTCAACCTACCGGCTGTGCCGACGGCTGTGGGTTCGAGCACCAACACGGCCTCCTACGATCCGTCTGGCGGCATCAGCCCCGTCAATCCGACGGCCGGTTGCACGACGAACTGCGCTTCCACACCGGTGACTCCGGTCACGCCTGGCACGCCAGCGTTGACGGTCACCAAGGCCAACCCGGGCAGCCTGGCTGTGGGAACTGCGTTCAACTACGCGTTCTCCGTGTCCAACGCTGCTGGTGCCTTCGGTCCCGCCACCAGCGTGACCATCAAGGACTTGGTGCCTGCGGGCATCAGCATCACGGGCGTGCCGAGCGGCGCAAACGTGGCCAGTGCGACCTGCACGCCCAATACCTTCCCGTTTGCGGGCAATGGCAGCTCCGTGCTGACGTGTACGGTGAACTTCACGGCGGCAGTGGCGGCCGGTGGCAACACCAGCTTCAACCTGCCGGCTGTGCCGACGGCGGTGGGTTCGAGCACGAACACAGCCTCGTACGATCCATCGGGCGGCATCAGCCCCGTCAATCCGACGGCAGGGTGCACAACAGACTGCGCTTCCACACCGGTGACTCCGGTCACGCCTGGCACGCCTGCGCTGACGGTCACCAAGGCCAACCCGGGCAGCCTGGCTGTGGGAACTGCGTTCAACTACGCGTTCTCCGTGTCCAACGCTGCTGGTGCCTTCGGTCCCGCCACCAGCGTGACCATCAAGGATCTGGTGCCTGCGGGTATCAGCATCACGGGCGTGCCGACTGGTGCGAACGTGTCCAGTGCGACCTGCACGCCCAACACCTTCCCGTTTGCGGGCAATGGCAGCTCCGTGCTGACGTGTACGGTGAGCTTCACCACGCCGGTGGCGGCTGGCGGCAACAGCAGCTTCAATCTGCCAGCTGTTCCGACGGTGGTGGGTTCAAGCACCAACACGGCCTCCTACGATCCGTCCGGCGGCATCAGCCCCGTCAATCCGACAGCCGGTTGCACGACAGACTGCGCTTCCACGCCGGTGACTCCGGTCACGCCTGGCACGCCAGCGCTGACGGTCACCAAGGCCAACCCGGGTAGCCTGGCTGTGGGGACTGCGTTCAACTACGCGTTCTCCGTGTCCAACGCTGCCAGTGCCTTCGGCCCCGCCACCAGCGTGACCATCAAGGATCTGGTACCGGCAGGCATCAGCATCACGGGCGTGCCGACTGGGGCGAACGTGGCCAGTGCGACCTGCACGCCCAATACCTTCCCCTTCGTGGGCAATGGCACGGCGATCCTGTCTTGCACGGTGAGCTTCACCACGCCGGTGGCGGCCGGTGGCACCACCAGCTTCAATCTGCCGGCTGTGCCGACGGCGGTGGGTTCGAGCACAAACACGGCCTCCTACGATCCGTCGGGCGGCATCAGCCCGGTCAATCCGACGGCAGGGTGTACGACAGACTGCGCTTCCACGCCTTCCACGCCGGTGACCCCTGGTACTCCTGCGCTGACGGTCACCAAGGCCAACCCCGGTAGCTTGGCTGTGGGCACGCCCTTCAACTACGCGTTCTCCGTGTCCAACGCTGCCAGTGCCTTCGGTCCCGCCACCAGCGTGACCATCAAGGACCTGGTGCCGGCAGGCATCAGCATCACGGGCGTGCCGACTGGTGCAAACGTGGCTAGTGCGACCTGCACGCCTAATACCTTCCCGTTTGCGGGTAACGGCAGCACCGTGCTGACGTGCACGGTGAACTTCACCACACCGGTGGCGGCTGGCAGCAACAGCAGCTTCAACCTGCCGGCTGTGCCGACGGTTGTGGGTTCGAGCACCAACACGGCTTCCTACGATCCGTCGGGTGGCATCAGCCCCGTCAATCCGACGGCCGGTTGCACGACGGATTGCGCATCGACGCCTTCCACGCCGGTCACGCCTGGTACGCCAGCGCTGACGGTCACCAAGGCCAACCCGGGTAGCCTGGCTGTGGGGACTGCGTTCAACTACGCGTTCTCCGTGTCCAACGCTGCCAGTGCCTTCGGCCCCGCCACCAGCGTGACCATCAAGGATCTGGTACCGGCAGGCATCAGCATCACGGGCGTGCCGACTGGGGCGAACGTGGCCAGTGCGACCTGCACGCCCAATACCTTCCCCTTCGTGGGCAATGGCACGGCGATCCTGTCTTGCACGGTGAGCTTCACCACGCCGGTGGCGGCCGGTGGCACCACCAGCTTCAATCTGCCGGCTGTGCCGACGGCTGTGGGTTCGAGCACGAACACGGCTTCCTACGATCCGTCGGGTGGCATCAGCCCGGTCAATCCGACGGCAGGTTGCACTGTGAACTGTGCATCGACACCAGCAACGCCGGTCACTCCCAGCACGCAGGTGCCGGTGGCTCCGACGCTGACGGTTTCGCCGACCACGGTGGGAGGCTATCCGCAGATTTCCGGTACCGGCACGCCGGGCTACACGATCACGGTGAAGGATGGCTCGACGACGCTGTGTACGGCAATCGTCGCGGCCGATCAGACGTGGAGCTGCACGCCAGGCGGCGGCTTGCCGACGCCGGGTCTGCACACGATCAGCGCGACCCAGACCAATCCTGGCAATGGCAATACCGGACCTGCCACAACGACTTCGCTCAACGTGCTCGGAACGACCTTCACGGGTCCGACAGCCACCGGGGCAGGCAATGCCACGGCGACCTTGAGCGGTGGTGGCGCGGGCTGCGGGTTCGATGTGTCGCAGTCGTCCTTCGTCGCGGCTGCGGCGGGTGCGCCGGGCCAGTTGAGCTTCCCGTACGGCAATGTGCACTTCGTGGCCCGCGGCTGTACGGCCAGCAGCTCGATCACGGTCAGCGTCACCTGGCCGGGGCCGGTGACCGGCATGGCGTACTGGAAGTTCGGTCCAGCGTCCGCAGGGGCGGCGGACTCCTGGTATCAGCCTCCGGGTGCGGTGGTGTCGGGCAATACGACCTCGGTGGTGGTCACCGATGGCGGCCAGGGTGATGATGATCGCGCAGCCAATGGCGTGATCGTGGATCCCAGCGGTCCGGCGCGTGTGGGTGCGGCGCCGGGTGCCCGGCCGATCCCTGCGCTCGAACCGCGCATGCTCGCCATGGCCATGCTGCTGATGCTGGCCGCAGGCCTGTGGAGTCTGCGTCGCAGACGCGGTTGACAAACGGTTGAAGAGGAGCTGAACCATCGCCTGCCGAACCTGTTTCGGCAGGCGATTTCCATTGGGCGCAGGCGCTGCATCCCGGCGGCTCAAGCCTGCCCGTAACCCCAGGCCGCCTTGCGGGCCTATCGCGCGTGCAACACGCCGTAAATGAGAACAATTTAGAATTTCTCGCTGATTGGCGCCTTCCGTCGACAAGTCCCGGCCAACGCCGCCCGGGGCCGATGCACAGGTGCCGCGCACTTTCATCTCTGCCCGCCTGCCTTCCATGCACCGTTCTGTCCTGATGTTCCGTTGCGCACCGCAATGGATTTCCGACCGACGCCGCCTGCTCCCCATGACTTTCAAGAAAATCTGGTTCCAGTTGCACTGGTTCGTCGGCATTACGGCCGGTACGGTGCTCATCGTCATCGGGCTGTCGGGCGCGGTGTTCTCGTTCCACGAGGAAATCCTGGGATGGATGAATCCCGGCACTGCCTCCGTGCCCGCGCGTGATGCCGCGCCGCTGGCGCCGCCGCAGATTGCGCAGGCGCTGCACGAGGCTGGCGAGCAGCGCGTGGTCCAGCGCATCACCGTCTTTGCCGAGCCCGGCCGCTCGGCCCAGGTGGCCTTCAAGCCGCCGGCCGGCCAGCGCCGGGGCCAGACGGTCTTTGTCGATCCCTACACGGGCGCGCAGCTGCCTGAGCAGCACGGCACGGAGTTTTTCGAATGGGTGGAGCGCCTGCACCGCTGGCTGCTGCTGTCGCGCGATGACGGCAAGCCCATCACGGGCACGCTGGCCGGCCTGTTGCTGATGCTGTCGCTGTCGGGCCTGTACCTGCGCTGGCCGCGCCGGCCGTTGTCATGGCGCACATGGCTGACCTTCGATCCGGCGCTCAAGGGCCGCTCCTTCCTCTGGGGCCTGCACTCGGTGGCGGGCACCTGGGCCCTGGTGGCCTATGTGGTGTTCACCTGCACCGGCATGTACTGGGCCTTTGGCGTGGTGCGCAGCACGGTGGACGGCTGGGCCGGCGTGCCGCCGCGCGTGGCCGCTTCCGCGGCGCCGTCCCCGAAATCCGGTGGCGGCCGGCCTGAGCCGGCTGGCGCGCAGCAGCCCATCGACATCGCGCCCGGCTGGGCCGCCTTCGAGCGCATCGCCCATGGCTGGCAGTTCGCCCAGCTGCGCCTGCCCGAGCGCGCGGGCCAGCCCCTGCAGATCAGCTGGCTGGATGCCGATGCCGCCCATGAGCGCGCGCGCAACCAGATGGCGCTGCTGCCCGACGGCGCCGTGCAGCGCGACGAGCGCTATGCCGACCTGCCCACGGGCCGCCGCGCCGTGGGCGCCATCTACCCGCTGCACATGGGTACCTATTTCGGCATGCCGGGGCGCATCTTCATGACGCTGGCCTCGCTGATCATGCCCCTGTTCGCCATCACGGGCTGGATGCTCTACCTGGACCGCCGGCGCAAGGCGCGCGTCCTGGCCAAGGAGCGCCAGGCGCTGATGGCGGACCCGCCACCGTCCGCCCCTGCGGGCCAGGACACCGTGCTGGTCGCCTTTGCCAGCCAGGCCGGCCGCGCCGAGCGCCTGGCCGTGGCCACCGTGGCTGCGCTGCGCGGCGCAGGCATGGCGGCCAGCCTGCAATCCGTGGCGGCGCTGGATGCCGAGCAACTGCGCCACCACCGGCGCGTGCTCTTCGTGGCCAGCACCTTCGGCGAAGGCGACCCACCCGATGCCGCGCGCCGCTTTGCGCGCCTGCTGGGCGCGGCCTCGGGCTCGGCCCTGCCGCACCTGCAATACGGCCTGCTGGCGTTGGGTGACCGGCAGTACGCGGCCTTCTGCGGCTTTGGTCATGCGCTGGACCACCAACTGCGCCGCCTGGGCGCACAGCCCGTGTTTCCGCTGATCGAGATGGATGGCGAGCAACCCCAGGCCTGGAATGCCTGGCAGCAGGCGCTGGCTGGGCATTTCGGGGCCATGCCGCCTGCATCGGATGCGCTGCCTGCGTCCGCTGCAGGCCCGCTGGCCGATGCCACGGCCTTTGCCGCATGGCCGCTGCAGGCGCGCAGCCTGTGCAATGCGGGCAGCCAGGGCGCCGGTCTCTACGTGCTGGAACTGTCGCCGCCCGAAGGCGTGGCCCCGCTGTGGCGGGCTGGTGCGCTGGCCGAGGTGCTGCCACGCCATGGCGCAGCCACCGTGCAGGCCTGGCTGGCCGCCCAGGAATGCGACGGTTCGGCCCCCGTGCAATGGCGCCAGCAGAGCTGCACGCTGGGTGAGGCGCTGGCCGCCAGCGTGCTGCCGGCCCCGGGCGACATCGCCCCCGGCACCGCGCCCCAGGCCGTGGCCGATGCGCTGCGGCCCCTGCTGCCGCGCAGCTACTCGGTCGCCTCGCTGCCGCAGGACGGCCATGTGCGGCTGCTGGTGCGCCAGGCACGCCATGACGGCGGCCTGGGCGTGGCGTCGGGCTGGCTGACGGCGCATGCGGCCCAAGGCACATCCGTGGCCATGAGACTGGTGGAAAACCGCGCCTTCGAGCCGCGCGATGAGGCAGATGCCGAGCCCGATGCTCCGGCCATCTTCATCGGCAACGGCTCCGGCTATGCCGGCCTGCGCGGCCACCTGCTGGCGCGCATGCACGCAGGCCGCCACCGCAACTGGCTGCTGTTCGGCGAACGCCAGCAGGCCCATGACGGGTACTGCGAGGCCGAGGTCTCCGGCTGGCTGGCCGCGGGCAAGCTGCAGCGCGCCGACTTCATCTACTCCCGCGACCAGGCCCGGCGCTGCTACGTGCAGGACGCCCTGCGCGAAGCCGCCGAACCCTTGCGCGACTGGATCGCCGACGGCGCCGTGCTCTACGTCTGCGGCAGCGCCGACGGCATGGCCGCAGGCGTTGATGCCGCGCTGGCCGACATCCTGGGCGCTACCGCCGTCGAAGACCTGATCGTCGAAGGCCGTTACCGCAGGGATGTGTACTGAGGTGAAGCGCCGCGTCTTAATGCACAGCGCATGAAACTGGCGCGGCCCAAGTCAGGGGCACCGAGCAAGGGCCGCCCCGCCGCGAGGGTGTCGTCCCCCTCCCGCGTAGCGAGAGAGGGGGAAGGCGCGTAAGCGCCTCAGGGGGTGATGTACCTCTCCTTGCCGAGATTGAGCATCAACCGGTTCGCCCAGCCGAACAGCGCGGCCGAATGCAGCATGTCCAGGATTTCCTGGTCGGTGAGGCCGGCATCGCGCAGCGGCTGCAGCTGGGCGGCGCCAAAGCTGCCCGGCGCGCGCGTCAGCGCCAGCGAGGACTGGATGATGGCGCGTTCGCGCGCATTGGTGCCGGCCGTGTCGGGGTCGTCGAACATCTGGGCCATGACATCGTTGCGCTTGGCCAATTGCTCGAAGCGCTGGGCGTGGACCGATGCGCAGTACACGCAGCCGTTGGAGCGCGAGACGGCCGTGGCCGCCACCTCGCGCTCGGCGCGCGACAGGCCGCCGGGCGCGTACATGATGGCGTTGAAGGCCTGCGAGCGCTCCGACAGCACGCGCGGCTGGCGGGCCAGCAGCAGGTAGAAGTCCGACGTGCGCGCCTTGGGGTGGCTCAGGTCCAGCACGGCTTGCTGCTCGGCCGTGGCCGTGGCGGGGTCGAGCACGGGCAGCCATGACGTCCAGTCCAGCGTTTCGCTGGTGTAGCCGTTGCGGCGCAGCGGCTCGCCCGGTGGCGGCAGGTTGGCGGGGTGCACGAAGGGTGCGGCGGCGGCTTCGGCAGCCGGTGCGCTGGCCTGGCCGCCCAGCGCGTCCATGGCCTGCACGCCCGCGAACAGGCGCAATTGGTAGGCGATGAAGCCCACCAGCTGGGCCACCAGCACGGTGTCGTCGATGGACAGCCCGGACTCGGGCATGGCCAGCAGGGCCGCGCGGTCGCTTTCGGCGGGGTGCAGGGCCAGGGTGCGCACGAAGTGCAGGGCCGCATCCAGGCGCGCATTGCCGGTCTGGGCGCCGGGCTGGGCCAGCACGGTGCGCAGCGCGGGCGTCAGGGCATCGCCCAGGGATTCGGCACGCTGGCGGTATTCATCGGCCAGGGCCTGCACGCCGCTGACGCGGCATTGCTCGCTGGCCAGCACCAGGCGCTCGGCGCGCGACAGGCTGTCGGCCAGGCCGTCGCCCAGCAGCAGGTCCTCGCAGGCCTGGGTGGCAATGGCCACCTTGTCGCGCTGGCGGCGCGTGGCGAAAACGGGGGACTGGTCGGTCAGGCCGGCCAGGCGGTCGATGGTGTCGTTGGCGGTGGTCATGGGTATCTCAGGTCTTGTCTGCCAGGGCCCGCACGCGGGCTTCGGGGTCGGCGGGCGTCCATTCGCCGCCGTCGAGCTCGGGCTCGGAATAGGACTGCAGCTGGGCGTAGTGGTGTTCCAGGTCCTCGCGGTAGAACAGCGAGGCCAGGCCCTGGGCCAGCTTGCGCGCGCCGTCGCTGATGGCGGGGATATCACCCGACACCGTGCCGTGCGACAGCGCGGCCGGATAGCAAAAGCAGTGCACATGGTCCAGGCCGGGCAGGGCGCCGGGCGTCTTTTCCTGGAACTCGAACAGCGGGCCCAGGTCTGGCGAGTCCGACAGTTCCTGGTCCTCGGCACCCGCCTCGGGCACGAAGCGGTCGCTCCAGATGCGCACATGGGGCGCCAGGTCGGCGAACTCGGGGCGCTGGCGCCAGTCGATGGCAAAGCCGGTGGAGACGATCAGGAAGTCCAGCACGAACACGCCGCGCGGCGTGTCCACGCGCAGCCGGTCTCCGTCCTGCTCCACCTTCTGCACGGCGCAGCCCAGGTTGAAGTGGGCGTTGGCATGGCGCGAGACGCGCAGCGTGCTGCCGTGCGGAGGTGGCACCTGCTGCACGTTGATGTAGTGGCGTATGCGCCATTTCCAGGCGTCGGGCAGCAGGAACTGGCCGTGCGTGAGGCCGGGCGTGCCCGAGCCCTTGGATTTGTTGATGCGCGGCAGGTCGCTGCGGCGCACCAGCAGGTCCACGCTGGCGGCGCCGTTCTCCAGCGCGGTGGCTGCGCTGTCCATGGCCGACGAGCCCGCGCCCACCACGCCCACGTGCAGGCCGGCCAGGCGGCTGTAGTCGAGCACGTCGGAGGAGTGCGCCCAGCGGCTGCGGTCCACGCCCTGCATGAAGGCGGGGATCTGCGGGCCGCCCAGGCCGTCGCGGCCCGTGGCCAGCACCACGCGGCGCGCCAGCCAGGTGCGCGAGGCGCCATCGGCCGTCACATCGACCTCGACCGTGCCGTCGGCCTGCGGGCGGATGGCGGTGACCTGGTGGCCGTTGCGCACGTCGCAGCGCATCACGCGGCGGTACCAGCGCAGGTAGTCCATCCACTGCAGGCGCGGGATCTTGTCCAGCGCGGCCCAGGCTTCGCGGCCCCATTGGGCGATGAACCAGGCGCGGAAGGTCAGCGAGGGCAGGCCCAGCGCAGGGCCGGTCAGCTCCTTGGGCGAGCGCAGGGTTTCCATGCGCGCCGTCGTGGCCCAGGGGCCTTCGAAGTCCAGCGGGGCCTTGTCCAGCAAAACGGCCGCGATGCCCAGCTGGGACAGCGCGGCCGACAGGGCCAGGCCGGCCTGGCCGGCGCCGATGACCAGGACATCGTGCACGGGCTGGCCGTCGCGGGTGGAGGGAGGAATCCAGGCCTTGGCAGGCCAGCCCAGGGCGACGAGGTCGTCGCGCAGGCGTTCTTCAAGGGCAGCCAGGCCCGCAGGGGCCTGGGCTGCCGGTTCGGTCAGGGACATAGACTCACCAGGAACTCACGAGGAAAGGCGCGCCAGCGGGGCAGGGCCTGCGGGCGCGCGCGGCATCAATCGATGCTGATTTTCGCGTCTTTGACCACCTGTGCCCACTTCAGGCGGTCGTTGTGCACGGTTTTCTTGAACTGCTCGGGCGTCTCTATGCGGATGGCATTGCCCTGGGACTCGAAGCGCGCACGCACCTCGGGCAGCTCCAGCACCTCGCGCACGGCCTGGCTGAGCTTGGCCACGATGGCCGGGTCCGTGCCCTTGGGTGCGAAGATGCCGAACCAGATCGAGCTGTCGAAGCCCTTGGTGCCCGTCAGGCCGCTGGAGGCGATGGTGGGCACTTCCTTGATGACTTCCACGGACTTGGCCGTGGTCACGCCCAGCAGGCGCACCTTGCCGCTCTTGTAGTGCGGCAGCACGGTCTGGACCTGGTTCATGATGCAGCAGGTCTCGCCGCGCAGCACCGAGGTGATGGCCTCGGGGCCGCCCTTGTAGGGCACGTGGACCATGTTCAGGCCCAGGCGCGCATTGAACTCGGCAAAGGCCATGTGCGTGCCCGCGCCGTTGCCCGTGGAGGCGTAGTTGTACTTGCCGGGGTTGGCCTTGATCTCGTCCACGAACTCCTTGAGGTTCTTGACGTTGATCACGTTGGGATTGATGGTCAGCACGTTGGACACATCGATCAGCGGCGCCACCGGCACAAAGTCGGTTTCCACATCGAAGGGCAGCTTCTTGTACAGCGCGGCATTGCTGCCGTGCGTGGCGGCCGTGCCGAAGGCCAGCGTGTAGCCGTCCGGCTTGGCGCGCGCCACGATCTCGCTGGCGATGTTGCCGGCCGCACCCGACTTGTAGTCAATGATCAGGGGCTGGCCCAGGCGCTGGGACAGCGGCTCCTGCACGCCGCGCGCGATCACGTCCACGCCCGAGCCTGCCGGGAAGCCCAGGATCATGGTCACGGGCTGGTGCGGCCACGAAGCCGCCGAATCGGCTGCCACCGCTGCGGTGGAGCCGAAGACGGCCAGGGCCGCGGCGGCGGCGGGAATCCAGGAGCGGAAAAACGAGGGGCGCATGGTGTGCAGGGAAATCCGGTGAATCAATTCCCATATTTTCCTGAGAACTTAATGAGCCACTTTTATATGCATATGTTGGTATGAAGCCAGTGTGGGCATGGCCGCAGCGCTCAGCAAAAAGCCCGCCGATGGGGCGGGCTTCATGCCGGGCGCAAGCGCCCATCAATGGCGGTAGGGGTTGTTGGGGCGGCGGTCATGGCGGTCCGGCACGCCGTCGCGGTCACGGTCCCAGCGGCCGGGTGCGTAGCCCCAGCGGCCACCCTGCTGCGACCACACGGGCTGGCGGTACACATAGCCGGGACGCGCCTTGACCCAGTGGCCGGCCACCCAGGCATGGCGGTGGCCCTGCGGGCGCCAGTAGCCGGGTGCCCAGACGTAGCCGCGGCGCGGTGCAGGAACCGCCTCGTAGCGCATGGGAGGCGGCGCGCCGAACTGGACCGAGATGGCGGCGCCCGGCGCCGCATAGGTCACGTTGGCCTGGGCCTGCGCGGTGCCGGCCCATCCGGCCAGGGCCAGGGTGGCGGCGATCAGCGGTGTGCGAAGGGAAATCATGGCGGCTCCTTGTCCTTGGTTCATCGGGCTGGAGTCCTGGTGAAAGGAATCCATGACTGCATGGTGCAGGTCCATCGTCAATCCCGGGTTGCCGCGCCGCGAAGTCTTGCAATCTTGTGTATCGCCTTGGTGAAGCCTTGTTGCCAGGCGCTGCAGCGCGGGCTGCCGTCCTGCAGCCGCCGTCAGACAGTGCCTCTTCGGAGCGCCGTGAACGCCGTGAATTCCCAGCTGCGCATGGCCAGCACCAGGGTGTAGCCCTCGCGCTGGCCCGGCGGCAGGCGCTGGTCCTGCAGGTGCTGCTGGGAAAAGTCATGGGCCAGCCGCTGTATGCGTTCCACGAAGCTGGGCGCCAGGTGCCGGCCGATGGAGCCGTGCACCATCAGCATGCCTTCGCCCGGCTGGTCGAAGCCGCCGCCGAAGTAGTCGAGCACGGCGTTCTCGCGGAAGTACTCCATCACCGGCCCGCGTGCGCGCCAGCGGAAGGTTTTGGCCAGGCGCAGCCGGTAGCGGTTGCCGGGGCGCAGTTCGATGATGCCGATGCGGTCCAGCTGGGCCAGGTAGCGGATGCCTTCGGCCTCGGTCATGCGGTAGGTGGCCACGATCTGCTCCAGCGTCCACTGGCTGAGCACGCAGATGGCCATCAGCAGCAGCTTGCGGTCGGCGACCACGGCGTTCTCCTGCTCGGGCGTCATCTCCTGCAGCAGTGGCTGGCTATCGGCCACGCGGCGCGCCAGGTCGGCGAAGTCCAGGCTCAGCGCGCGGCAGATGGCATCGATGCGCGACAGCGGCATGTCTCCCTTGGCCAGCATGCGCTTGACGCTGGACTCGGCCATGCCCAGGGCGCGCGCCAAGTCGGCATAGGTCATCTGGGCGGCCTTGAGTTCCTTCTTGAGGGCGATGACGAGATCGGCAGTGGTGCTCATGGGTAGCGATTATCGATACCCGAGGTGCTGGTTTGCGCGGCGGGTGCAGAAAAACGATGCTGGAAGGGCCGATGGCTCGCCACACTCCGCCTCACTTTTCACGAGGAGCAACACATGCCATCCGTATCGATCTCACCGGCCGCCGCCCTGCGCGCGCTGTACTGGGGCGCTGCCCTGCTGCTGCTGGCCGCCTGGCTTGGCCCCGCCGTGCCGCAGCCGCAGGACTTTCACGCGTTTGCCGACCAGCGCGCCTGGGGGGCGCTGCCCCATGCGCTGGATGTGCTCAGCAACCTGGGCTTTGCCTGGGCCGCCGTGACGGGGGCGCGCCTGCTGCTGGACCGGCGCAGCCAGGCGCTGGCGCCGGCCCTGCGCTGGCTGGCCGCGCTGTTCTTCACGGGGCTGGCGTGTTCGGCCATAGGTTCGTCCGTCTACCACTGGGCACCCCACGATGCCACCCTGGCCGGCGACCGGCTGGGCATGTCCATGGCCTTTGCCGGCATGCTGGGGCTGGCACTGCAATCGCGCATTGCCGACCGCGTGGCCGTGCGTGCCGCGGTGGCCATGCTGGTCGCCGCCGTGGCCTCGGTGCTGGTCTGGCTGCATGGCGGCAACCTGCTGCCCTGGGCGCTGGTGCAGGGCGGCGGCATGCTGGCGGTGCTGGGCCTGGCCTGCGTGGCGCCGCGCCATGGCGCGCTGGCGCTGCGCCTGGGCGTGGTGATTGCCTGGTATGGCGCGGCCAAGCTGCTGGAGTGGGGCGATGCGGCCGTCTTCGAGGCCACCGGCGGGCTGGTGTCCGGCCACAGCCTCAAGCATGTGGTGGCGGCGGCCGCCGCCCTGCCCGTGATCGCCGCGCTGCGTGCGGCCGGCACGGCGCGCATGACCAGTACGGGCACAATGTGCGCCGACGCGTGCGGCCACGGCGGCGCCACCAACCGTTGAGGGAAGACAAGATGTTCCAGCAAGAGACCGGCAGCCCGTCTGCCCCCACCGCAACGGCCGGCGCCGTGCCATCGGCCGCGCACGAGCACCCCAACCAGTTCGCCCTGCTGGGCCAGCGGCGCTTTGCGCCGTTCTTCTGGACGCAGTTCTCCGGGGCGGCCAACGACAACCTGTTCAAGTTCGCGCTCACCGTGATGGTGACCTACCAGCTCAGCGTCTCCTGGCTGCCTTCGGCCATGGCGGGGCTGGTGATCGGGGCGCTGTTCATCCTGCCGTTCCTGCTGTTCTCGGCCACCTCGGGCCAGCTGACGGACAAGTGGGACAAGACGCGCATGTTCCGCCTGGTCAAGAACCTGGAGATCGCCATCATGGCGCTGGCCGCCTGGGGCTTCATCCAGGCCAATGTGCCTTTGCTGCTGGGCTGCGTCTTTCTGATGGGCCTGCACTCCACGCTGTTCGGCCCCGTGAAATTCGCCTACCTGCCCCAGGTGCTCAGCGAGCGCGAACTGACGGGCGGCAACGGCATGGTGGAGATGGGCACCTTCGTGGCCATCTTGCTGGGCAACGTGGCAGGCGGCCTGCTGGTGGCCGTGCCCGAGGTGGGCCATATGCAGGTGGCCGTGGCCTGCCTGGCGCTGGCGGTGATCGGGCGGATCTTTGCGCAGTTCATCCCCAATGCGCCGGCCACCGACCCGCACCTGGTCATCAACTGGAACCCCTTTACCGAAACCTGGCGCAACCTGCAGCTGGCCCGCGAGCAGCCCGCCGTGTTCCGCTCGCTGCTGGGCATCAGCTGGATGTGGTTCTTCGGCGCCGTGTTCCTCGCCCAGTTCCCCAGCTTTGCCAAGGAGGTGCTGCATGGCGACGAGCATGTGGCCTCGCTGCTGCTGGTGGTGTTCTCTGTGGGTATCGGCACGGGCTCGCTGCTGTGCGAGGTGTTCAGCCGCCGCCATGTGGAGATCGGCCTGGTGCCGCTGGGCGCCATCGGCATGAGCGTGTTCGCCGTGGACCTGTTCTTTGCCTCGCGCGCGCTGCCGGCTTCCGAGCTGATGGGCGTGGGTGCCTTCTTTGCCCAGCCCGCGCACTGGCGTGTGATGGCCGACCTGGGCATGCTGGCCCTGTCGGCCGGCATCTACAGCGTGCCCATGTACGCGCTGATCCAGATGCGCAGCCAGCCCACGCACCGCGCGCGGATCATCGCGGCCAACAACATCCTCAACGCGCTGTTCATGATCGCCTCCAGCGTGCTGGCCGGCGCGTTGCTGGCGGCGGGCTTCAGCATTCCCCAGGTGTTCCTGATCACGGGCATTGCCAATGCCGTGGTGGCGGCCTACATCTTCTTGCTGGTGCCCGAGTACCTGCTGCGCTTCGTGGCCTGGGTGGCCTCGCGCTTCGTGTACCGCTTCAAGGTGCAGGGCGACGAGCACATTCCGGCCTCCGGCGCGGCCATCCTGGCCTGCAACCATGTGAGCTTTGTCGATGCCGTGCTGCTCATGGCCGCCAGCCCCCGGCCCATCTACTTCCTGATGGACCACCGCATCTTCCGCGTGCCCGTGCTGGGCTGGCTGTTCCGCCTGGCCAAGGCCATCCCCGTCGCGCCCCAGAAGGAAGATCCCGCCACCTACGAGGCTGCGTTCGAGCGCGCCGCCCAGGTGCTGCGCGAGGGTGATCTGCTGGCCATCTTCCCCGAGGGCGGCATCACGCGCGACGGGCAACTGCAGGAGTTCCGTGGCGGCATCATGAAGATCATCGAGCGCGCCCAGGCCGATGGCCTGCAGGTGCCCGTGGTCCCCATGGCGCTGACCAATCTCTGGGGCTCGTACTTCAGCCGCATCGAGCAGGGCGGCGCCATGGTGCGGCCCTTCCGCCGTGGCCTGTTCAACCGCGTGGGCCTGAACGTGGGCCAGCCCATGGCCCAGGCCGAGGTGCAGCCCGCGCTGCTGCGCGAGCGCGTGCAGCGGCTGCTGGCGGCCTAAGAGGGGTTCTGTTCCTCTACCGTGAAGCTCAGGCCGGCATTGGCCTTGAGCCTGGCGATGAGCGCGTTGCCCATGGCAGGCGCCGTGGTCCAGATGCCGCCGGGCGTGTCCGGGGCGTCCTGCAGCAGGCAGACGGCTGCCTCGGTGATCATCTTGGACGTGGAGCCGTAGCCCGGATCGCGGTCGCCCTTGACGCCCACGCGCAGGCTGTGGCCGGCCGTGTCGGTGCCGATGAACAGCACGTCGTAGAAGCCCGATTCACGCTCTTCGCGCGATGGCCCCTCGCCAGGCTTGGGGCCGTCGTCCGCGCCCAGCGACTTGTCGGCCGCCACGGCGTTGGCCAGGGCCTCGCCCTTTTCGCCCGCACCTGTGACCATCATCTCGTCGTAGACAAAGTCGGCGCCATAGGCATGGCCCAGCAGAAAGTTGGAGCGGTGCACGTTGCGCGTGTTGATGGCCGCCATCACGAAGGGCGCCACCCACAGGCCCAGCACCTCGTCCACCATGGGCTTGCTGCCGGACGGTTGGCGCGGGCCCTCGAAGCCCGGCGTGAGCGAGAACGGATTGCGCAGCAGCTCCAGCACGCCCGGCTGGGCGGCCGCCGCCGCCATGGTGGCCTTGAGGCTGGCCGCCGTGCCGCCCGAGAACGTGCCCTTCATCTTGCGCACCCGGCCCCGCACGCGCTGGGCGGGCTGGCCGAAGCGGGCCTGCATCTCTCGCTGCAGCATGAACACGCCCAGGTCGAAGGGAATGGAATCGAAGCCGCAGGAGAACACGATGCGCGCGCCGCTGGCCTTGGCTGCGGCCTCGTGGGCATCGATCATCTGGCGCATCCACGCTGGCTCGCCGCACAGGTCCACATAGTCCACGCCGGCGCTGGCGCAGGCGGCCACGAGTTCGTTTCCGTAGAGCTGATAGGGGCCGACCGTGGTCAGCACCAGGCGGGTCTGCTCCATCAGCGCCTGCAGGCTTGCGGGATTGCCGGTGTCGGTCACCACCAGCGGGGTATCGGCGGGCGCGCCCAGCTCGTCGCGCACGGCCGCGAGCTTGTCGGCATTGCGCCCGCCCATGGCCCAGCGCAGGCCGCTGCCTGCGGGGTAGCGCCTGAGCAGGTACTCCACCACCAGCCGGCCCGTGAAGCCGGTGGCGCCGTGGACGACGAGGTCAAAGGGTTTGGTCATGGGAGATCTCCATCAATCAGCGTGGCGAACGTGCGATTGCCCGCTGCACTGCAGCCGGGGTGGGCGCATTGTCTGTGGCGCGCCGCAGGGTTCCTGTCGCCCAGGTGCCGTGCCCCATGTCCTGTGTGCTGGTGTCACATGCAGGAACTTTTTGGGGCGTAAACAACAGTCAAAAACTTGAAAAGTACCGTTTGGAGATACTCAATGGCCTGTGTCTGGCCACTGTTACGGTTGAATGCAGACACGCAAGTTACGTCTGGGCACCATGCGTCCCGTGTTCAACCAATGCCCTTGAGGGGCACCTCGGCAAATGTCCTCTTCTCCCATCGTCGTTCAGCGTGATACCCGGGCCTGGCAACTGCAGGTGTGGGTGTCGTTCGGCATTGCGGTCTCGCTGTGCGCCATCGGCCTGGCATGGCTGCCCGGCGAGCAGCTGGAGCAGGCCTTCATGGTGATGGGCTATGTGTTCTGCCTCTCGGCCGCCTTCGTGCTGGCCAAGTTCGTGCGGGACAACGAGGGCGGCCGCAGCGGCGCAGGCGACACGCCCATGTGGAAGCTGGTGGTCTGGGGCGGCTTTGCCGTGTCCATGGCGCTGACTGGCTGGGGGCTGGTGAGCATGGACATCAACGTGACCTACAAGGCCTTCCTGGGCGTGAGCTGGCTCTATCTCATCACTACCGCCTTCACGCTGGCCAAGATGCTGCGTGACCGCCACGAGGCCGACCTGGCGCAGGCCCGCATGCATGGCCGCCGCGAGGCCGCGCAACCGGCCGACGCCGAGTGATGTCCACCCCTTCCCCGCATTTCCAGGAGTCCAAGCAATGATGGTCAACCAATCCGTTTTCGCGCGCCTGCCGCGTGCCCTGCTGGCCGCTGGTGCGCTGTGCGCAGCCCTGGCCATGGCGCCTGCCCATGCGCAAAGCGAGGCCTCCGTGGCGCTGTCCATGCTGCCCGTGGCCTCCGTGGTGGGCACGGCTTCGGTGGCTTCGACGGCCGCTGGCGCCGTGGTGGCCTTGCCGGCCGCGCTGTCGGTGGGCGGCGCGGTGCTGACCGTGAAGGCGGTGCAGGCCTCGGCCACGGGCACGGTCTATCTGCTGGAGCGTGCCTCCGACGGCGCCCAGGCCAGCGTGGAAGTGGTGGGGCGGGGCGCCTCCGCCTCGGCCTATGCCGTGGGCACGGTGCTGACCTGCAGCGTGATCGGCGCAGGCGTTGTCATCTCGGCGGCCGGCAAGGTGCTGGCCTTCATTCCCAACGAGATGGGCAAGGCCCTGCTGCACAACGAACGCCTGTGATGTCTGCCATGAAACCGCCTCTTTCCCCTTCCCCTGTGGCCCGTGCCGCCTGCCTGGTGCTGCTACTGGCCGCCGCGCTGGGCACGGCCCATGCAGGGCGCAGCTGCGAGGACAAGCCCCTCACCCCCCAATCCCTGCAAAAGGGCCTGGACCTGGCCCAGCGCACATCCCAGGCGCTGGATGCCGAATATGCGAAGAACGGCACCCGTGTCGTGCTGCTGGCGCGCGTGGGCCAGGACCTGAGCAAGTACGACCTGCACTACTCGCACTACGGCTGGGCCTACAGGACCCCCGAAGGCCCCTGGCGCGTGGCGCACAAGCTCAACGAATGCGGCACGGCCGGCGGCCATGTCTACCGCCAGGGCCTGGGCGAGTTCTTCCTGGACGACCTGTGGCGCTACGAGGCCGGCGTTCAGGTGCCCACGCCCGCCGTGCAGCAGGCGCTGTGGACCTTTCTGACCCAGCCCCAGACCGTGCTGCGCCTGCAGCACGAGCCCTACAGCATGGTCAGCTATGCCTGGGGCCAGCGCTACCAGCAGTCCAACCAGTGGGCCACCGAAACCCTGGCCGCCGCCATGGAGCCGGCCACGGTGCAGCGGCGCGAGCAGGCCCAGGCCTGGCTGCAGTTCAAGGGCTACGAGCCCGGCGTGCTGGTCATCCGCGCCCTGTCGCGGCTGGGCGGGCGCGTGACGGCTGCCAACATCGCCTTCGACGACCATCCCAACGACAAGCGCTATGCCAGCCGCATAGAGACCGTGACCGTGGAGTCGGTGACGCAGTGGCTGCAGCGCAGCCAGCTGGCGGGTCCGGTGCGCGTGCTGCCCTGAGCCGGACCGGCTCTTCCTTCGCCTGCGGTCTTCCCTTGGCCGCAGGCCACTGAAACAGGAGTTTCCCCATGAGCAAGGCCCTGCGTCTGCCCGAAAAATGGTTCCGCCGAGGCCTGTGGCTGGTGGCGGTGGTGTTCGCGTCCTTCCTCATCGGCCTGGGCGGCCTGGTGGTGGGGGACCTGCCCCAGGTCGAGTCGCCGCGCACGGTGGAGGACTTCATCGCGCCCGCTGCTGCCGAGCCCGTCAAGGCCGAGATCAAGGCCGCCGATGCCGATCACGACAAGGCGGAGACGGCGCTGCAGAACGCGCGCCTCAAGTACCAGGCCACGCAGGCGCGCTACCGCTCGGCGCGCGAGACCTTCGACAACTGGGTGGCCACGCGCCGCGCCACGGCCCGGCCCGAGCAGGACAGCGAGCTGCTGTCGCGCACTCAGGCGCTGGATGCCATCAAGCAGGAAGAGAACACCGCACGCGCCTCCGTGGAGCGGCTGCAGGACGCCAGCCTGCAGGCACGCCAGCGCCTGGACGCGGCCAACCGCCAATGGGACGGTCTGCGCGACGGTGCCATGGAGGCCTGGCGCAAGGAGATGCGCGCCATCGAGCTGCGCGTCTTCCTCTACCGCCTGGCGCTGACCCTGCCCCTGCTGCTGGTGGCCGGCTGGCTGTTCGCCAAACAGCGCAAGAGCACCTGGTGGCCCTTTGTCTGGGGCTTCATCTTCTTTGCGCTGTTCGCCTTCTTCGTCGAACTCGTGCCCTACCTGCCCGACTACGGCGGCTACGTGCGCTATGTGGTCGGCATCGTGGTGACGGTGCTGCTGGGGCGCGCGGCCATTCTGGGCCTGAACCGCTACCTGGAGCGGCAAAAGCAGCAGGAGTCACTGCCCGAGACGCAGCGGCGCCAGGAACTGGGCTACGACGTGGCCCTGGCCCGCCTGGCCAAGGGCGTATGCCCGGGCTGCGAGCGCCCCGTGGATCTGAAGGACGGCGCCATCGATTTCTGCCCCCACTGCGGCATAGGCCTGTTCGACCGCTGCGGCAGCTGCAATACCCGCAAGAGCGCCTTTGTGCACTATTGCCACAGCTGCGGCACGCAGGCCGATGGCAACCGCAGGAAGCCGGGAGCCGTGCTGCCTTCCACGTCTGCTGCGCCTGCCGTGGCTCCCCTGCCTCCCGTGCAGGAGGCCGGGCCGGCACCAGGTTGAGTCTGGCTGAGCCCGCCTGACCCCCGCCTGACCCCCGCCTGAAGTGGCCCTGGCGACGGCCGTGGCGGTGTCGGCCGGGGCCGGCAAGACCCTTGAAGCTGCGCGGGGTTGTGGTACACCATGGCTTGCGCGCTCGGCCGGGGCGCAGATGTCTTCAGCGAGGATGCCATGTCACGCCAGCTGCCGTATCCCCCACAACACACGCCAGCGCAGCCCGCCCACCCACCGGCCGGCGCGTCCGCCCATCTTCTTCCCCTGGCGGCCTGGGCCGTGGGGGCTGCCCTGCTGGCCGGCCATGTGCTGGCCGGCCCTTCTTCATGGAAAGCCTGGGCGGCCTACGCCGCGCTCTCAGCCCTGGCCGGCATGGCCTGGGTCTGGCGCTGCCATGCAGCCGGCCTGCCGCTGACCCGGACGCTGCGCGGCCACGGCTGGATACAGGCCACGATGGCCTTGCTGCTGGCGGCCTGGCAGCCCTCGCTGGCCTGGGCCTCTGCCTTGCTGTGGCTGGCCGCCGTCGCCTGGCTGCCCTGGGATGGCGAGCGCGAGCAGGCGCTGCACCTGCCCGCAGGCCAGATCGTGCTGCTGTGCGCCATGCTGGCCATGCTCTGCGCCGTGGTGGTGGCCAGGCCCATGCCGCAGATGGCACCGGGCTCGGTCGCCGTGCGCATTCTGTGGCTGGCCAGCGTGCTGCTGCCGCTGGCCGTGCATGCGCTGGCCCTGTGGCAGGCACTGAGCCGCATGCAGCGCCAGTACACCGAGGAACTGGCGCAGCTGTCCAGCTACTGCGGCCAGCTGGCCGACGATGTGCAGCAGCTGCAGACCCGCGTGGGCTCGCTGCAATTGCCCACGGGGCGCGACACGCTGACCGGCGTGGCCAATTACTCGCGATTGATGGATGCCGTCGATGGCCTGCGTGAGCGCCATGCGCGCAAGCCCGAACCGTTTTGCGTGGTGCTGCTGGAGCTGGACCCCTGGGTGGAGCGTGCGGGCGTGCACCCGCCGCACAAGGGACCATCGCTGCAGGAGCGGGTGCTTCTCATGCTCAGCGGCCTGCTGGTCACCCACCTGCGCACGGTGGACGGCATAGGCCGCTACCGCGATGACACCTTCATGCTGGTGATGCCGGATACCGCCTCCGTCCAGGCCGTCTGGGCGCTGCAGCGCGTGCGCGAGGGCGTGCGCCAGCAGCACTGGAGCGAAAAGCCCATCCCCGACCCCGACAAGGACCCGCTGACCCTGACCCTGGCCGTGGCGGAGTTCCAGGCGGGCGAAACCTCGGAGCGGCTGGTGCAGCGTGCCGAAGCAGCCCTCGCGCATGGCCGCGCCTGCGGGCGCAACCAGATCGTGGTGGCCGAGGACGTGCGGCCGCCACGTACCTCCTAGGCGAGAAGGATGCAATCCCCGGGATTTCCCGGATGCGGTCACAATGGGCGCCCATGAGGGCCGCCGGCCCGCCGCGCTTCTTCGCATGCCCGTGCTTTCCTCCATTTCTCGGAATTTCCCGGACCGTCTCCTGTGGGGGCCGAAGCCGGCGTCGCCGTTGGTGGACGAGGCGCTGCACCTGGAGCGCTGGAAGCGCCGCACCTGGCAACTGCACATCTCCGTGCTGGTCAGCCATATCTATGCGCTGCTGCTGTTTCTGGGCCATGCCTGGGCCGGCTATGCGCCCTGGGCCGTGGTGCTGGGCTATGGCCTGTGGGTGGTGGCGGGCATGGGCTTCATCACCTGGGCCTATGCCAGCGACTGGTGCCATAGGCTGCGCGATCCGGGCATGTTCCTCACGCACCAGCTGGTGTCCATCATCGGCGTGCTGGGCATGGTCATGGCCGCCCCTGCGCTGGCGTTCCAGTCCATGGTGATGCTGATCGCCTTCAGCGCCGACGGTTTCCTGGCGCGCAGCCGCACGAGCTTCTGGCTGACCTGGATAGGCACGCTCATCGCCGTGGCGGCCATCATTCTTTGGCGGGGGCCGCTGATGCGCATGACCACGGACACGGCTGCAGGCCAGTTGCTGGCCTTCGGCGTGGTGCTCGGTGCCGTGGTGCGCTGCAGCGTGCAGGCCACCTTCTTTCGCAGCATGCAGTACCGGCTGGGCATCGCCAATGACAAGCTGGCCACGGCGCTGGCGCAGATCGAGGCCCTGCTGCGCCATGACGACCTGACCGGCGTCAGCAACCGCCGGGGCGTGATCGAGCGGCTGCACGAGGTGCGCACCGCCGCCCACGACCGCGGCACGGTGCTGTGCGTGGCGCTGCTGGACATAGACCACTTCAAGCGCATCAACGACAGCTTTGGCCATGAGGGCGGCGACCGCGTGCTGCGCGCCTTCGGAACGCTGCTGAAGTCGCAGCTGCGCAGTGCCGATGGCGTGGGCCGCTATGGCGGTGAGGAATTCCTGCTGGTGCTGCCCGACACCGACCTGGCCCAGGCCGGCGAACTGCTGGAGCGCCTGCGCCTGCGCATTGCCGAAGCCCCGTGGACGCAGACCCTGGGCGAGGGCGCCCGCGTCACCTGCACGCTGGGCGCCGCGCAGTACCGCGCGGGCGAGTCGGTGGAGGCGACCATTGCACGTGCCGATGCGGCGCTTTACCGTGGCAAGGCCCAGGGCCGCAACTGCACCGTGCTGGAGCCGCAGCAGGCCCCGCAGGCCTTGAGCGGCGCCCCGGCCCCCCGGACTGATGCCGGAATGCCTGACCGCTTGTGAGTGCAGCTCACGACGGGTGACAGAAAACATCGTTATTCATGCGCACCGATCGTCCATAGCATCGGCATCCATGCTCGGAATGGACAAGGGTGCAAATATGAACCAATGGTTCGCTGAAATCGCCGGCAACGGGCCCGAGGGCGCTGGCATCGTGGTGTCTGCGCAAGGCTGGGATAGGCATCTGCAGTCCGGCCCCCGCCAGTTGCAGGCCGGCCCGCTCCGCGCCGAACTGGCCGACGGCGGCCTGCGCAATGTCCGCTATGGCGGCGTCGACATCCTGCGCTCCATGGCCTTTGTGGCGCGCGACGGACAAGGTGACCGCTGTGTGCATGGCGCGGGCGAACTGAGCCTGCGCGAGCGTGCCGGCCGCTTCGAGGCCTTCTACGAAACGGTGGTGGACTGCGAGGAGCTGAGCCTGGCCTGGCGCGTGCGCATCGTGGGTTCGGCGCGCGGACTGAGCTTCACGTGCTGGGCGCGTGCCCAGGGGGATGTCGACGGCGGCCTGCAGCGGGGCATGCGCGCCGGGCGGGCAGGCCTGGAACTGGTGTATCCGCTCAAGGTCCTGGCTGGCCGGCCCGTGCATGTCCAGCATGTCGATGGCAGTGCCGAAACCACCGTGCTGCCCGAGCCCGATGCGCTGCAGCGCCTGTCGCAGCTGTCTGGCATCGCCCATGAGCCCGCACCGGGCCTGCAGGTGGACTGCCGCCTGGAAGGCGCCGAGTTCGAGATGCTGGGCCAGCGCTGTGGCGGCAAGGCCTTTTTCCGGCTGCATCCGCGCGCGTTGTCTCCTTCGCCCTCCTACTCGTTGACCCGGGGCCGGACCCTGGTGCAGATGGCCGACCTCTTGTTTGTCTCGCCCGGCGCCCTGCAGTAGCACCGCAAGCAGCGCCTGGCCGGGCCTGGCCGGGCCTGGCCTGGCCGGGTCAGCCTGTGCCTTGCAGGCGGGCGGCGTGCACCGTGGCCTCCAGCAGCTTTCTCTCCCGCTCCAGGTGGGCAATGAACTGGGCTTGCTCCATGGCCATGGGCTTGAAGCCGGCGTCGGCGAGCTTGCGCACCAGATCCGGCTCGGCCAGCACGGCTGCGGTCTCGCGGGCCAGGCGCTCGGCAATACGGGCGTCGGTGCGGGCCGGCAGCAGCAGGCCCTGCCAGGCCTCGACATCAAAGGACTGCCAGACCGGTGTTTCCTGCAGGCTGGGAGTCTGCGGCAAGGTGGCGGCGCGCAGGCGCGAGGTCACGCCCAGGCCGCGCAGCTTGCCCTCGCGCACGAAGGACTGGACCAGGGCCACGGGCAGCACGGCCAGGTCGATCTGCCCGCCCGCCAGCTCGGTCAGCGCCTGCGGGCCGGATTTGTAGGGCACATGCGTCCAAGACAGGCCGGCCTGCTGCTGGAGCATTTCTGCGGTCAGGTGCAGGCTGGTGCCCACGCCATCGGTGCCCACGGTCAGCCGGCCCGGCTGCTGGCGCGACAACTGCACCAGTTCGGCCGCCGTGGTGGCCGGCAGGTCGGGGCGGCCTGCCAGCACGAAGGCCGAAGAGGCCACGGGCGCCACGGGCAGCAGTTCCCTGAGGCCGTCATACCGGAAGCGCTCTGGCGACACCAGCGGCGCAATGAGCACGCAGCTGGCCACGCCGAACAGCGCGGTATGACCGTCCGGCCTGGCCTTGATCACCCGCTGGGTGGCGATGGTGCCCGAGGCGCCCACGGTGTTTTCTATGACCACGGGCTGGCGCAGCCGCTCCGCCAGGCGCGGCATGACCAGGCGCGCGGCCACGTCCACGCTGCCGCCCGGCGAAAAGGGCACGACCACGGTCAGCGGCTGGCTGGGCCAGGCGTCGGCCCCAGCCGTGGACGCACGGGCTGCCGGTGACAGCCAGGGCGCGCCCAGCATCCAGGCCGCCAGTTGCCTGCGGTTGAGGCTCATGACAGCCTCCCGGCGGCGCCCAGCCAGGGCAGCTGGTCCGCGTGGTAGCGCCAGGTCTGGAACACGCTGTTGAGCCGTCCGGGGCCGGTGCGGCGTGCTGCGGCATCGGGGTACTCGGCGAACCAGGGCAGGATGTATTCCCAGACCACCTCCCCCGCAGGCGTGACCTCGAAGAGCCGGCCCGTGGCCGATTCGGTGATGTGGGTGTTGCCGTTCCACAGGCGCTGGGCATTGCCCATGAAGGCGGTGTAGAAGGCGTTGACCATCTCGTCCTGGTAGCTCCAGACCACGCGGTGGTCGGCAGGATCGATCTCCACCACGCGCGAGAAGGCCACATGGGCGCCTTCGCGGAAGTTGCCGTTGTCGAAGGCCAGGATGTGGCCGTTGTCCAGCGCCACGGGCGCATGCTGGTGCGAGACCACCGAGGGTGGAATGTGCAGCGTCACCGCGCCGCTGGCCTTGTCCACGGCAATGATGCCGGAGGTGGTGCGCAGGCTCATGAGCACGCTGCCGTCGGCCCTCACGCCCAGGCCGTTGACCAGCGGCCAGTGGTAGCGGCCGAAGCCCGGGTGGATGGGGAAGTCCTCGGGCGCCAGATGCTCCCAGGCCTTCCATTCCCAGACCAGGCGGCCGCTGCGGTCCACTTCGCGGATCACGTCGCCGTACATCACCTCGCCGGGCCCATGCGCGGTGCCGCCGGGCACGCGCTCGGCAAAGCCCGCAGGCACGGGCGCGCAGGCGGCATAGAGCAGATGGCCGTTGGGCAGCCACTGCGCGTCATGGTGGTGGTCCGGGTCCTCGTGGCGCCAGACGATCTCGCCCTGCGGCGTGACCTCGTAGAAATCGCCGCCATGCCACATGGACCATGGCGCATAGCGATCTGGCGATCGGGGGTGGTTGCCGTTGTAGCCCAGGTTGCCGTTGGGCAGGATCACGGCGTGCCGGCCCGCGCGCACGGGCAGCTTCCATTCATGGGCCACGCGGCCTTCGATGTCCACCAGGTAGACATGGCCGTCGGCCGTCTGCGGCGCGATCAGGGTGTAGCCGCCGGCCGAGAGGGCGGGGTCGTGGGCGATGAGTCCGACGCCGCGGCGGCGCTGGGTGACTTGGTCTACGGTGCTTGCCATGGGCTGCTTTCAAAGAAGGCCGGGAATGAGTGCCACTCTAGGCAGTCGCAAGCGTCAGGAATAGCTGTTTGTTTTGGATGAGGTGTCAGATAAAAATTTACACTCCGCGCCATGCCCGCAATCTCCCAGGCCTTTCGCTGTTTTGACGAGGTGGCGCGCCGTGGCTCGGTGCGCAAGGCCGCCGTCACGCTGCACCTGACGGCGGCCGCCGTGAACCAGCAAATCCTCAATCTGGAGGCCCAGGTCGGCGTGCCGCTGTTCGACCGCCTGCCGCGCGGCATGCAGCTGACAACGGCCGGGGAGCTGATGCTGGCGGCCGTGCGGCGCAGCCAGCGTGACTTCGACAACGCGCTGGCCCAGGTGGAGGACCTGCGCGCCCTGCGCCGGGGCCATGTGCGCGTGGGCGTGTCCCATGCCACGGCCGAGTACCTGCTGCCCCTGGTGATTGCCAGCCTGCACGGGCGCTATCCGGGCATCACCTTCAGCGTGCGTTCGGGCACGGGCGAGGAGCTGCTGCGCGGCGTGGCACAGGGAGAGATCGATGTGGCCTATTGCCTGCGCCGCCCGCCGCCGCCCGGCGTGCAGGAGGTGCGCGCCTGGCCCCAGCCGCTGGGCGCGGTGATGGCCCCCGGCCATCCGCTGGCCACCGAGCCGCGCCTGCTGCGCCTGCGCGATTGCGTGGACTATCCGCTGATCCTGATGGCGCCGGGCATGGAGCTGCGCAGCATGCTGGAGCAGATGGACAGCGCGGCCCTGCACCAGCAGCGGCCGCTGGTGGAGACCAGCTCCGTGCCCATGGTGCGGCGCCTGGTGGCCGGCAGCACGGCCCTGGGATTCCTGGTGCCCGACAACGTGGCCGAGGATGTGGCGGCCGGCCGCCTGCTCTGGCGGCCCCTGCACGACGCAGGTGCGCAGTTGCCCGGCTGCCTGTACCAGCGCATCGGCTACACCAAGGCAGCCGCCATGCGGCTGTTTCTGGACGAACTGGAGCGCGTGGCCGACGAGATGCGCGCCGGCTTCGAGACCGGCGTGTCCTGGTCGCTCAAGGACCTGGCGACCTGAGCGACCCTGGCCACCTGAGTGACCTGAACGATCGGCTGCGGGGCGTCAGACGCCCCGGGCGCGCTCGGCCTTGAAGCGTGCGCGCATTTCAGTGAAGTTGCCCGCCTCCAGCGCATTGCGCACTTCCTGCATCAGGTTCAGGTAGTAGTGCAGGTTGTGGATGGTGGTGAGCATGGGGCCCAGCATCTCGCCGCAGCGGTCCAGGTGGTGCAGGTAGGCGCGCGAGAAGCCGTCGCGTCCGCCTTGCTCCCAGCTCACGCCGCTGGTGCCGGCGCAGGCATGGCAGGTACAGCTGGGGTCCAGCGGCTGGTGGTCGGTCTTGTGGCGTGCGTTGCGGATCTTCAGGTCGCCATAGCGCGTGAAGATGGTGCCGTTGCGCGCATTGCGCGTGGGCATGACGCAGTCGAACATGTCCACGCCGTCGGCCACGCCCTGCACCAGGTCCTCGGGCGTGCCCACGCCCATCAGGTAGCGCGGCTTGTGGGCCGGCAGGCGGTGGGGCGTGTGGGCCATGATGGCCAGCATCTCGTCCTTGGGCTCGCCCACCGAGACGCCGCCCACGGCGTAGCCGGGGAAGTCCATCTCGACCAGGGCCTGCAGCGATTCCTCGCGCAGGTTCTCGTACATGCCGCCCTGCACGATGCCGAACAGCGCATTGGGGTTGCCCAGGCGCTGGAACTCGTCGCTGGAGCGCTTGGCCCAGCGGCGGCTCATCTCCATGCTCTTGCGCGCCTCGGCCTCGGTGGTCTTGTGGCCGTTGGTCTCGTAGGGCGTGCATTCGTCCAGCTGCATGACGATGTCCGAGTTCAGCACGGTCTGGATCTGCATGCTGACTTCGGGCGACATGAACAGCTTGTCGCCGTTGACCGGGCTGGCGAAGTGCACGCCTTCCTCGGTGATCTTGCGCATGGCGCCCAGGCTCCAGACCTGGAATCCGCCCGAGTCGGTGAGGATGGGCTTGTCCCACTTCTCGAAGCCGTGCAGGCCGCCGAAGCTCTGCATGATGTCCAGCCCCGGGCGCATCCACAGGTGGAAGGTGTTGCCCAGGATGATCTGCGCGCCCATCTCCTGCAGGCTGCGCGGCATCACGCCCTTGACGGTGCCATAGGTGCCCACGGGCATGAAGATGGGTGTCTGCACCACGCCGTGGTTGAGCGTGAGCTGGCCGCGGCGCGCGTGGCTGGAGGGATCGGTCTTGAGCAGGTCGAATTGCAGCATAGCCCTCCATTGTCCCAGATGGCCGCATGTGCGTGTCGGACGCTCCGCGACTGTCCCCGGAGCCCGTCTGGCTTAGCCGGCCCGCGTCTACACTGGGGTGGTTGCGATTCGCCAGCTACAAAAAAGGAGGTCCGCATGCTGAAGATCATGATTGCCGTCGATGGGTCCGAGCCCTCGCTGGATGCCGTGCACCACGCCATCTCCCTGGTGCGCCAGGGCCTGCAGGCGCATTTCGTGCTGGCCCATGTGCAGCAGGAAGCCTCGCTGTTCGAGCTAGCCACGCAGGACTCGGACATGATCGCCGCCGCCAGCGTGGACGCCGGCATGCACCTGGTGGCGCCGGCCGTGGCCCTGGTGCGGGCGGCCGGCATTTCCTACGAGGTGGAGATCGGCCTGGGCGAGCCCGCCGCCGCGCTGGCCGACATTGCCGAGAGCACGGGCTGCGAGCAGATCATCATCGGCGCACTGGGCCAGGGCGGCCTGCGGCGCGTGCTGATCGGCTCGGTCTCGCGCGAGGTGGCACGCAACAGCCGGCTGCCCGTGACCATCGTCAAGCATGCCGAGCCGAGCGAGGAAGAAGGGGAAGAGGACCTGGGTCCCGAGTGAGGTGGTGCCGGGCGGGCGCGGGCTTTCAGGCGGCCCGCCGTTGCTGGCCCTGATGGGACTGATGCCGGCCTGCATGGGCGCCGTAAGCCCCGTAGGCACCATGAGCGTGCGCATGCGCGTGGGGTTGCAGCTTGCCGTGCGGCAGGCTGGCCAGGCGCTGGAACATGCGGCGGCAGTAGCCGCGTATGCCCAGGCATTTGTTGATCTCATCCACCGGCAGGGGCCCGGAGACCACGACGATGCTGTCGGCCTGGTCCCAGTCGCCGGCCGCGCGCAGCCGCCTGCGCGTGCACAGCGCCCAGGCATGGATGCGCGTGGGCGAGCCATGCTCATGGACCTGGCCCGTGACCAGGTCGAAGGCAATGGCCACCAGCTCGGTCCTGAGCCGGCAGCGGCGCTCGCCCGTGATGGCACTGGGCGTCTCGCGCATGTCGTACAGGCAGTAACTGCCGGCCTTGAGCTGGTATTGCAAATCCATGGCGGACCTCCGCGGTTCGTTCTGGGGCGGGTTCCGGGCCTGCCTGAAAAGGCCCGGGGCATCGGCGCATTCTGACGCATGGCCCCGGCCGCTGGCAATGCAGCCAGCGGGACGGGGCTTCCCCGCGAAGGGCAAGCGGCAAAGCGTGCCCCGCGAGGGCCGGTCCTCTAGAAGTCCAGAAGACTGAAACCCACGCTGAGCACGGTGCGCTTGTAGTTGTAATCGATCAGGCTGTCACCGTATCCGCTGAAAAGCTGGACATGCAGCCGCAAATTGCTCTTGCCACCGTTCCATCCTTCGCCTAGGGTGCGCAGCCATTCGACGCGGCCGGAGCCGCGGCCCTGGCCCAGCGAGCCGCGCGCAGTGAAGCCCAGATAGTTCTGCGCATTGACGTTCCAGCCCAGTTTCACCTCGCCCCGGCCTATGTAGTCCTGGATGCGCGGGTTGTCGTCGTGCTCGGCGCTTTCGCGGATGCGCTGCCAGGCCTTGGCGTGCAGCTGCCAGCGGTTGTCCAGCTCGAAGCCGGTCATCAGATACCAGCGGTTCCAGCTGCGCGACAGCGGATCGCTCTGGCCGTTGGACTGGTGCACCAGGCCTACGCCGCTGTAGCGCCAGCGCCAGCCGAAGGGCAGCCGGGCATCGGTGGGGTAGACGTAGAAGATCTCGGGCTCGTGGTCCGTGTTGCGGAAGGGCCGCGAGATGGCGGGGCTGAACAGCTGCCAGTACGACTGCTGGGTGTAGCCGACCCACAGCGAGTCCTTGCCCGCCGAGGTGCTGCTGGTCAGCAGGCCCTGGGCGACCTTGGTGCGCACGGACAGCTGCACGCGCATTTCCTCGGTCTTGTAGGGCTGCGACTGCGCAGGGTCCTTGCCGGGCGTGGTGGGCTGCCGGTTGACATGGTCGGCCGTCACCACGGACACGGACATGGGCCGGTAGCCGCGGAAGCTGAAGGTGCCGCAGTCGCTGCCCGGTTCCAGCTCGAAGTAGCGCGACAGCTCGCTGTAGCGCGGGTCGCGGCAGCCGCCGTTGGTGGGGGTGGTGGGCAGCGCCAGGCCCTGGCCGCTGTCGGCCGTCACCACGGGGGCGGGCGTGGGCAGGGCGCCAGGATCGGCTGCGGCGCTGGCGGCCGGAGCACTCCAGCCGGTGGCCGGCGGCGCGGTCAGCGGTTGCTGCTGCTGGGCCCAGGTGTCGAAGCAGGCCAGGCGAGACTGGTTGTCTGTGGTGGCGGCGCACTGGCGCCAGGCGTCCTCGGACAGGGGGCGGGGCGCGGTCTGCGCCTGGGCGCCGAGCCAGGGCGTGGCGCCCAGTCCCATGGCCAGGGCCCACTGCAGGGGTGTCGGCGTGCGGCTTGGGCGCTTGCGGCGATCCAGGTGTGTAGGAGTCGTCATGGCTTGGGTCCGGTGATGGAAGGAGCGAAGAGTAAGGGGGAATTGAGTGAAGAGGGAGCAGGGGGCTCGTGTGCAGGCTCGGGGGTCGGTCACGGCGCGAGCTTGCGCAGCACGAAGGGCCGGGGCGCCGCATCGTCGCCTTCGATGAAGTTGCCGCGGATCTCGCGGGCGCAGCTGCCTTCGACGACATCGCCCAGCCAGGTGGCGGTGATGCGCTTGCCGTCGGCGCTTTCTTCCAGCGTGATGTGGTCATCGGCCACGTCGCCGACCATGGGGCGGGTGTCTGCGCCGCGCGCGATCGTGCCCTTGACGTTGCCCTTCCACTGGGGGTGCGGTCCCAACTGCAGGCGCACGGGCTGGGACTGGCCTTCGACGGTTCCCGTCCATTCGCCCTGCAGCTGGCTGTCCTTCATCTCCTCGTCGCCGGGGCATGGGGCATGTGGCAGGGCGGTGGCAGCGCGGGCGGCCTTGGGCGCGGCCTGGAGGGTGGGACGGGTGGTGGTCTGCAGGTCCGTGCTGGAGCAGGCGGTGGTCACGGCCACCAGCGCCAGGCTGAGAACGGGGCGGTAAAAACGCATGCGGTGTCTTTCTGGAATCAGGAGTCGGCGGGCGTGGACTGCTGTGCCTTGAGGGCGAACTCGGCGCGCAGCTGGCGCAGCTTCTCGCGCGGGTCCTCGCGCGAGGTGGCGGCGTCCAGGCCCATTTCCTTGATGAAGCGGCTGGGCAGGGTGGAGACCATCTCGCGCCCCTTCTTGCGGCGCTTGGTCCAGCTCACGGCCAGCGAGCGCCGGGCGCGCGTGATGCCCACGTACATGAGGCGGCGCTCTTCCTGCAGGCGCTGGGCGGTTTCGTCGCTGACCTTCTGCTGGCGGCCGTTGTCGTCGTCGAGCTTGAAGGGCAGCATGCCCTCGGTCACGCCCACCAGCATCACATGCGGCCATTCCAGGCCCTTGGAGGCGTGCAGGGTGGACAGGATGACCATGTCCTGCTCCTTCTCGCGCTCGCTGATGGTGGACAGCAGGGCGATGTTGCGCGCCACTTCCAGCAGGCTCTTGACCTCGGTGTGGGTGGTCGTGCCCGCCGCGTCCTCGATCTGGCCGCCGGCGCGCTGGGACATCCAGTCGCAGAACTCCAGCACGTTGCTCCAGCGCGCGGCGGCGACCGATTCGCTGTCCTCGCTGTCGTAGAGGTACTGCTCGTAGCCGATCTCCTTGAGCCAGTCGAGCATGAAGCCGCGCGACTGCTCGGCGCCCAGCGTGTGGCGGGCGCGGTATTCGAGGTCGTTGATGTAGCGGCCGAACTCCAGCAGGCTGTCATGCGCCTTCTTGGGCAGGGCCGCTTCCAGCATGTGCGCGAACAGGGCGCCGAACATGCTGAGCTTGTGCTGCGAGGAAAACTCGCCCAGCTTGCCCAGCGTGGTGTGGCCTATGCCGCGCCTGGGCGTGCCGATGGCGCGCAGGAAGGCGGGGTCGTCGTCGTTGTTGATCCACAGCCGGAACCAGGCGCACAGGTCCTTGATCTCGGCGCGGTCGAAGAAGCTGGTGCCGCCCGAGACCTTGTAGGGAATGCTGGCCTTGCGCAAGGCCTTCTCGAAGGGCTTGGCCTGGTGGTTGGCGCGGTAGAGGATGGCGAAATCCTTCCAGTCCGGCGGCGGGTTGCTGGCCGCGCGCAGGCTCTGGATGCGGGCGACGGCGCGCTCGGCCTCGTGCTCCTCGGTGTCGCAGTCCACGATGCGCACGGGCTCGCCCTCGCCCAGCTCCGAGAACAGCGTCTTCGGATAGAGCTTGGGGTTGGGCTGGATGACGTTGTTGGCCGCGCGCAGGATGGCCGAGGTGGAGCGGTAGTTCTGCTCCAGCTTGATCACCTTGAGCTGCGGGAACTCCACCGGCAGCTTCTTGAGGTTGTCCAGCGTGGCGCCGCGCCAGCCGTAGATGCTCTGGTCGTCGTCGCCCACGGCGGTGAAGTGGGCGCGGCTGCCCACCAGCATCTTGAGCAGCTCGTACTGCGTGGCGTTGGTGTCCTGGTATTCGTCCACCAGCACATGGCCCAGCAGGCGCTGCCATTTCTCGCGCACCTCGATGTGGTTCTTGAGCAGGCGCATGGGCATGCCGATCAGGTCGTCGAAATCCACGCTCTGGTAGGCGGTCAGACGCTCTTCGTAGCGCTGCATGATCAGCGCCGTGCTGCGCTCGTTGTCGTCCTGGGCCATGGCCAGGGCCTTGCGGCTGTCCCAGCCGGCATTCTTCCAGTTGCTGATGGTCCACTGCCACTGGCGCGCCGTGGCCAGGTCGGTGGTGCCGCCCGAGCAGTCCTTGAGGATGCCCGTCACGTCGTCGGCGTCCAGGATGCTGAACTGGGGCTTCAGACCCAGCACATGGCCGTCCTCGCGCACCATGCGCACGCCCAGGGCGTGGAAGGTGCACACCAGCACGTCCTTGGCCTGGCGGCCGATGAGGCCGGCCGCGCGCTCGCGCATTTCGGCTGCGGCCTTGTTGGTGAAGGTGATGGCCGCGATGCGGCGCGGCGCCATGCCCATCTCGATCAGGCGCCCGATCTTGTGCGTGATCACGCGTGTCTTGCCCGAGCCCGCGCCGGCCAGAACCAGGCAGGGGCCTTCGGTGTAGTGGACGGCCTGGAGCTGGGCCAGATTGAGTCCTGCGGACATGGGTGCGTTGCGCGGGGAAAGGCGTGAAAGTGAGGGAAGCGGGAGCATACCGCTTCGGGGATCGAGGCCATCAGGCCAGGTGTAAGCACCCTTGGAATTCGGCGACAAATCTCGCGGCCACTCTGGTCCGTACTGTGGCGGCGTTGGTCTAAATAGAAAAGTTCACATTAAATCAAGTGAGTAATGTGTAAAAACTATCCAAAATATCAGTCTTCGCCGATGTTCTGTCACGGGCGAATCTGGTTTGTCCATTTCAGTTCCTATCCGGTGAGGTGTCAAAGATGGCTCGCACTACAGACGAGATCGGCCTGGCTGCCGAGCTGTGGTCTCCTCTGCTCAAGCAGCGTTTCGAGGCATTGTTCGCCGTGGCGTCCCGCAAGTCGCTGCGCGGCTGGCGGCAGGTGCCCCTGGTCAGCGCCCAGGTGCTGGTCGTCGATGGCAACATGCCCGCGCCCGAGGCTGCAGGGTGGATGCCCTGCGTGGTCTACGTGGGTGGAGTGCCCCAGGGACAGCACCTGGAGCGCACGCAGCAGCGACTGGCAACCTATCTGGACATGAATTTCACGCTGTCCGACCTGATCGACATGCTGGACCGGGCGGCCGTCTTCCTCATGGACTGGACGGTGCGCCAGCAGGTGGCGACGTCGCATACGCTGGCGCGGGCGCTGGACGATCTGCAGCAGCAGGGCGTGGACTGCCGCTACCGCTTCCAGCTCAAGGCCTGGGTGGCGCTGCCCGCGCCGTGGAACAACTCCGAATGCCTGCGTGCCCTGGCCATGCTGTGCCGTGGCCCCATGGAGGTGGCCCTGTTGTGCGAGCACAGCGGCATGCAGGCCCGCGCCGTGGCCGAACTGCTGCGCCATCCCCGGCTGCGCAGCCTGCTGGAGTGCAGCCTGCGCGCCGCGCGCGAAGACGATCTCCCGCCGCTGCGCCGCAGCCGCGCACAGGCGCCCGACGCGGTGGCCGGCCTGCCGCGCCAGTGGGTGCAAAAGCTGGCCGGATGGATCCGGCGCGGAGGAGTGGCATGAGCCTGTGGATGAACGCGCAGCCTGCTGCCGGGTTGGTACGGGTGAGCCTGGTGGGCCCCATGGGCATAGGCAAGACCACGGCCCTGCGCAGCCTGTGCGGCGCGTTGATGGCGGCGGCGGATGTGCCCAATCTGGACCGGGCCTCCCATTCCAAGGAATTCACCACGGTGGGTGCCGAGTTCGGCGAGATCGACCTGGGCGGTGGAGAGCGGCTGCAGCTGGTGGGCAGCCCGGGGCAGGAACGCTTCGACTTCGTGCGTCGCTGGGTGCTCAATGCCTCGGTGGGCGTGCTGCTGATGGTGGATGTCTGCGACGCCCGCGCACCGGACTACGCGGCACAGTGCCTGGCCGAGATCGCCTCTCTGGAATCCGGGCCCCTGGTGGTGGTGGTCAGTTGCCGTGATGCCAGCGAGCAACAGCAGGAAGCATTCAGCAGCGCCTTGGCGGACAGAGGTCACGGTATAGTGCCTGTCATCCAGGCGGACCCCCGTGACCGGCAGCAGTTGCTGGATGCGCTGGGGGTGCTCGTTTCCTTGCTTTCCTTGCAAAGTCAGGTATGAAGACACCAACGCTTCCCCGGATTCCTCCCTCTCTGATCGAAGCTGGCAGCGATGTGCTCCACCGCGTGGTGGCGCCCCTGGAGGGCGTGCACATCGCCTTGCTGTGCACGCCTGACGGCTTCGAGATCACCTCCCTGCGGGTCAGGAGCGAACTGCCGACGGAGCGCCTGTCGGCCATGGCGGGCTCGCTCATGGCCATGGCCAGGGCCGTGGCCACCGAGATAGGCCACAAGTCCTGCCGGCGGCTGACCTTCGAGACCGAGCTGGGCACCGTCCTCTTTCAGGCCGTGGCCGGCAACCAGCCGGCCATCCTGTGCATGGTGGTCGATCAAAGCGCCCTGCTGGGCCGCGCGCTGTGGGCGGCGGGCGAAGTGGCCTCCGAACTGTCCCGTTCCTGATCCGCGGCATCCGCTGCAGAAGTTTGGTTTTCTTCCCCCGAGGAGCGGGCGCGGTGGTCCATCGCACAGCCTGCCCTTGCTATTTGAAAAGGTGGCATATGGCTTCGATACATGATTCTCTGAACGGCCTGCTGGGCATCGATGGCGCCCTGTGCGCGGCCCTGGTGGACAGCACCAGCGGCATGCTCATGGGCAGCGTGGGCTCCGGCCTCGACATGGAGCTGGCCGCTGCCGGCAACACGGAGGTGGTGCGCGCCAAGCTCAAGACCATGCGCATGCTCAAGCTCGATGACGCCATCGACGACATCCTGATCACCCTGACGCACCAGTACCACATCATCCGGCCCGTGGCCGCCCATGAAGGTGTGTTCTTCTACCTGGTGCTGGACAAGAGCCGCTCCAATCTGGCGCTGGCCCGCCGCAAGGTGCAGGACGTCGAGAAGGACCTGGCGCTGTAAGCGCACGCGCTTGTTGCGCTCGCGCCCCGACCTGCCGGATGCGTATTCCGGCAGGTTTTTTTTCGCCCGGCGTCCGCGCGGTGACACGGGCGCGCGGCAGCGGCACCGGCTTGCTGCCAGAATCGCCGCGTGCTGTCCGTCCTGCTGATCACCTTCCCCTTCTTCGCGCTTGTGGCCTGCGGCTTTGCGGCCACCTGGCGTGGCGTGCTGCCGCAGGCGGCGATACCGGGGCTCAATGCCTTCGTGCTGTATTTCGCGCTGCCCTGCATGCTGTTCCGCTTTGGCGCGCAGACGCCGATTGCCCAGCTGCTGGATGTGGGCGTCTCCGTGGTCTACCTGCTGTGCGCGCTGCTGATGGTGGGCGCCACCGTGGCGCTGACCGTGCGGCGCGTGGGCTGGAACGATGCAGCCTTTGGCGCGCTGGTGGCGGCCTTTCCCAACACCGGCTTCATGGGAGTGCCCATGCTGGTGGCGCTGCTGGGCGAGCGTGCCGCAGGCCCGGTCATCGTCACCATGGCCATCGACATGGTGGTGACCACTTCGCTGTGCATTGCGCTGTCGCGCCTGGGGCTGCCGGGCGGGCATGGTGTGTCCGTGGCGCTGCGCAGGGCGTTTGCCGGCATGGCCGCCAATCCCATGCCCTGGGCCATCGTGCTGGGTGGAGTGGCCTCGGCGGCAGGCTGGACGCTGCCCGGCCCCATCGACCGCACCGTGGCCATGCTGGCGGGCGCGGCCTCGCCCGTGGCGCTGTTCACCATTGGCGCCGTGCTGGCGCGCTCGCAGATGAACAGCCACGAGCGCGTGGCCGCGCGCGACTACGTGCCCATTGCGCTGGCCAAGCTGCTGGTCCATCCGCTGCTGGTCTGGGCCGTGGCCCGTGCGGCCATGGCGCTGGGCCTGCCGCTCGGCGAAGAGGCCTTTGTGGCGCTGGTGCTGCTGGCCGCGCTGCCCAGCGCCAGCAATGTCTCGCTGCTGACCGAGCGCTTCGGGGCGCACGGCGGGCGCGTGGCCCGCATCATCCTGGTGTCCACGGTGCTGGCCTTCCTGAGCTTCTCGGGCGCCGTGGCGCTGATGACCTGAGCAGGCCCGGGCACACCTGAGCGGCAGGCCCGGGGCGCACGGGCATGCTGGTGCTCACTACAATCCCGCCCATGTTTTTTCACCACCTCGACGGGATCGCATGAAATCCTCCCCCTCTGCCCCGGCAGGCGTTCCCACGGGCGCGGCCCTGCTCTGGATGGTGACGCTGGCCTGCCTGCTCTGGGCCCTGGTGTCCTGGCTGGCCAATGGCAATCTGGACGGCTACCACGACATGCTGGAGAACTATGCCTGGGCCCAGCCGCTGCAGCTGGGCACGCACAAGCATCCGCCGTTCTTCGCCTGGGTGGTCGGCCTGTGGTTCATGGTGTTCCCGCAGAACGACGGCTTCTATCGCCTGCTGTCCTATGCCAATGTGGGCGTGGGCATCTGGGGCGTCTACGTGCTGGGCAGGCGCCTGGGGCTGGCGCGCCTGGCGCCGCTGGGCGCGGCCCTGTTGCTGTGGTGCTTTCCGTATACGACGCTGGCCGGCAAGTTCAACGCCAACAGCCAGCTGCTGTCCCTGTGGCCCTGGGCGGCGGCCCTGCTGCTGGCCAGCTGGCAGGAAAAGGGCGCGCGCGGCGTGGCCTTCAGCGTGGCGCTGGGCGTGGTCTCGGCCGCCTGCATGCTCAGCAAGTACTACAGCGGCGTGTTCCTGGCCGGTTTCCTGCTGCCCATCTTCCTGGTGCGTGAAGGGCGCCAGTGGCTGCTCACACCCCGGCCCTACGTGGCGCTGGCAGCCTTTGGCCTGGCGCTGGCGCCGCATGTGGCCTGGATTGCCCACCACCAGTGGGTGACGCTGGGCTATGCCATGGACCAGGGCGGCGGGCAGGTGGTGTGGGGCTATGTGCTGCGCTTTGCGCTGGCGCCCATCTTCTACTGGCTGCCGGCCTGGCTGGCCGTGTGCCTGGTGTATGGCTTCATGCAGGCCCGCCAGCAAGGCGGCGGCTGGCTGCGCTGGAGTGCGCGTTTCCTGCGCCGCAGCTGGTGCTGGCAGGGGCGCGGCGACACGCTGTTCTGGCTGGCCCTCATGCCCTGGCTTGCGACGCTGGGCTTTGGAGCCACCGGCGTGGTGGAGCTGTCCACGCCCTGGGCCATTCCCATCGGCTATGCCTTCGTGCTGCTGTGGCTGCGCAACCTGGACGCCGAGGCGCCCGCCGTGACGCAGGCCGCCCTGGCCGCGCTGCGCCGCGCCTGGTGGCCTAGCCTGGCCGTGGTGCTGGTGATCGGGCTGGCCGTGGGCTGGGGCAATGCGCGCAAGAGCGGCTCCGACTACTACCGCCCTGCGGCAGATGCGGCGCAGGCCATCGTGCTGTCCTGGAACCAGCGCCACCCGCAGCAGCCGCTGCAGTGGGTGGGCGGCGACTGGGCGGAAAACGCCATGCTGTCTTTCTATGCCCAGCCGCATCTGCGCACCATTCCCGGCCTGCCCGACAGCGAATATGCGCGCGTGCTGGCGCTGCCGGACTGGCGCCAGCAGCCCGGGCTGCTGCTGTGCCCGCGCGGCCCGGTGGCCAGCGAGCCCGGCCCGACCGCGAAATCGCGCGACTGCGAGCAGCAGGCGCAGGCCTGGCTGGCGAAGCTGGGCCTGCCGCAGGAGGCGCGTGTGCTCACGGTGCAACGCTCGGGCTGGCGTTTTCCTCGGCCCAGTCCCTATGCCTATGCGGTTTTTGACGTGTTGCCGCGCGCGGGCAGCCAGCACGCTGACAATGCTGGCCTATGACCGAATTGCATGCTGACATTGCTCCGGCCGCTCCCAAGGGGATGCTGCCGCGCCCCCCGCTGCGGCTGAGCTGCGTGGTGCCAGCCCACAATGAAGAGGGCAACCTGGAGGCGTTCCTGCGCGCCCTGGACGCGACGGTGCGCACGCTGACGCCCGACTACGAGCTGATCGTCGTCAACGACGGCAGCCGTGACGCCACGCACGAGATCGCGCTGCGCATGGCCCAGGAACTGCCCGTGCGCTATCTGGCGCTGTCGCGCAACTTCGGCAAGGAGGCGGCGCTGTCGGCCGGCATAGACCATGCGCGCGGCAACGCCGTGGTGCTGATCGACGCCGACTTCCAGCATCCGCTGGAGATGCTGCCCCAGATGTGCGAGCTGTGGCAGTCCGGCTACGACATGGTCTATGGCGTGATCGCCGACCGGGGCGCCGAAAGCGGCGCCAAGCGCGTGGGCACCAACCTGTTCTACCGGCTCATGAATGCCGGCAACCTGGTGAAGATCCCGCCCAATGCCGGCGACTTCCGCTGGCTGGACCGCTGCGTGGCCGACGCGCTCAAGGCCCTGCCGGAGAGCCACCGCTTCATGAAGGGCCTGTACGCCTGGGTGGGCTTCAAGGCCGCGGCCCTGCCGTTCGTGCCGGCCGACCGCACGGCCGGGGCGTCCAGCTTCAATTTCCGGCGCCTGGGCTCGCTGGCCCTGCTGGGTCTGACCTCGTTCACCACCTTGCCGCTGCGCGTGTGGAGCGTGGTGGGCGGGATCATCTCGCTGGCGGCCCTGCTCTACGGGCTGTGGATCACCATGGAGACGCTGATCTTCGGCAACCCGCTGGACGGCTGGCCCACGCTGGCGGCCAGCATCATGCTGTTCTCGGGCGTGCAGCTGATGTCCATCGGCATCCTGGGCGAGTACATCGGCCGGATCTATGACGAGGTCAAGCGCCGTCCCACCTACCTGCTGGCGCGCGACGAAGACCGCAGCCCGCTGGCGCCACGGGACTAGCCATGCACGACGTGATCGCACAGCTGCGCCGCCTGCCGCAGGCGCTGCAGTTCGTGCTGGTAGGGGGCTGCGCGGCCGCCACGCACCTGGCCGTGGTCGCCCTGCTGGTGCAACGGCTGGGCATGGCGCCGCTGCATGCCAACGTGCTGGCCTTTCTCGTGGCCTTCGTGGTCAGCTACAACGGCCATGCGCTGTTCACCTTCGTGCAGGCCGGGGCGCAAGGCTGGGCCGTGGCCGGCAAGTACTTCGCCGTGGCCTGCGCCTCCTTCGTGGCCAACGAGCTGCTGTACTGGGTGGCCCTGCACTGGCTGCACTGGCACTATTTCTGGAGCCTGGCCCTGGTGCTGGTGCTGGTGGCGGTGGGCACCTTCGTCTTCGCCAAGTTCTGGGCCTTTGCGGCCCCCGGCCGCAAGGAATCCTCATGAACACCGTACCTGCCAGAAACAACGGGGAGAAGGCCTCGGCCAGAACCGTCGTCCTGTGCGCCGACGACTATGCGCTGCACCCCCTGGTCGATGAAGCCGTGGAGCAGCTCACGCTGCAGGGCCGGCTGTCGGCCACCAGCTGCATGACCACCTCGCCGCACTGGAGGCAGGCCGCCAGGCGCCTGCCCGCGCTGCGCCCGCGCCTGTCGCTGGGCCTGCACTTCAACCTGACCGAAGGCCACGGCCTGCAGCCTGCCGCCGGCATCGGTGCCGTGATCGCGCGCGCCTATGCCGGCGCACTCGGCGGCGCCGCCATGCGCGACGCCTGGCGCCGCCAGCTCGACGCCTTCGAGGACGCGCTGGGCATGGCCCCCGACTTCATCGACGGCCACCAGCACGTGCACCAGCTCCCCGGTGTGCGCGCCGCGCTGGTGCAGGAATTGCGCCAGCGCTATGGCGACAACGCCGACGACCTGCCCTGGGTCCGCTCCACCACGCCGGCCGGCCAGCTCTGGCGCGACCCCAAGGCCGCCATCATCGCCCTGCTGGGCGGCTGGACCACCACCCGCCGCCTGCGCCGCCAGGGCGTGCCGCTCAACCACGGCTTCGGCGGCGTCTACGCCTTCGACCAGCCCACGCCCGAAGGCTATGGCCGCCACATGGCCCAATGGCTGGCCCAGCTGCAGCCCGGCAGCCTCATGATGTGCCACCCCGCCACCGCCCCCGTCCAGGGCGACGCCATAGGCGCCCAGCGCGCCGTCGAATACGCCTACCTGCGCTCCGACGCCTTCGCCCAGGCCCTGGAACAGGCGCACTGCCACATCGCCCAAGGCCCCCTCACCCCGCTGTTCACAACGAACTAGCAAGCGGCAATAGAAAAAGCCCCGCGAACGGGGCTTGGGACGAGGCTGCAAAAACTGGCGCGGCCCAAAGCAAGGGACAGCAAGCAAGGGCCGCCCCGCAGCGAGGCTGTCGTCCCCCTCCCCCGCGAAGCGGGTAGAGAGGGGGAAGGCGCGCCAGCGCCTCAGGGGGTGCTTTATCAGTACTCCCAGAAGATGCGCTGCAACTGCTTCGTGTCCTGCGTCTTGGTCAGGGCCACGGCCGCCAGCAGGCGCGCCTTCTGCGGGTTCAGGTCATGGGCGACGACCCAGTCGTACTTGTCATCGGGCTGCTCGGCATTGCGCAGCACGAAGCCGGCCGGCACGCGCGAGCTGCGCACCACGATCACGCCCTTTTGGCGCAGTTCGTTGAGCTTGGGCACGATGCGGTCGGCCACCGAGCCATTGCCCGTGCCTGCATGCACGATGGCCTTGACGCCGGCCTTGCCCAGCGCGTCGATGGCCGTGGCGGGCACGTTGCCGTAGCCATAGACGATGTCCACTGCGGGCAGGTCGGTGATCTGCTCGATGTTGAACTCGCTGCCCCTGGTGTGGCGCTTGACGGGGGCGCGGAACCAGTAGGTCTTGCCCTCGACCACCATGCCCAGCGGGCCCCACTGGCTGGCGAAGGCATTGGTCTTGATGTTGGTGAGCTTGGCGACATCGCGCGCGGAGTCGATGTTGTCGTTCATGCTGACCAGCACGCCCTTGCCCGCCGAGTCCTTGGACGCGGCCGTGGCCACGGCGCCCAGCAGGTTCAGCGCGCCGTCGGCCGAGATGGCCGTGCCGGGGCGCATGGAGCCGACCATGACGATGGGCTTGTCGGTGGGCACCACCAGGTTCAGGAAGTAGCCGGTTTCCTCCAGCGTGTCCGTGCCGTGGGTGACGACGATGCCGTCCACGCCGGGCTGCTTGGCCAGCTCGTTGACGCGGCGGGCCAGCGTCAGCAGTTCCTTGTTGGTGAAGCTCTCGGAGGCGATCTGGAAGACCTGCTCGCCGGACACGTTGGCGATGTTGCTCAGCTCGGGCAGGCCGGCCAGCAGCTTGTCCACGGGCACCTTGGCGGCCGTGTAGGTGGCGCTGTTGACGGCGCTGGCGCCCGCGCCGGCAATGGTGCCGCCCGTGGCCAGGACGACCACGTTGGGCTTGCCGGCCTGTGCGGTGGGAGCGGGTGCAGGGGCGGCGGCCGTGGCGGGCGCTGCGGCTGCGGGGGCCTGGCTGGCGCCGGGCTGGGACGCGCAGCCTGCCAGCGCAAGCGCGACGGCCATCAAGGTCATACGGAAGGGGGTGAACGGCATGTATCGCTCCTGGAAAGGCATTGAATGATCCAGCCTTGTGGGCTGAATGCGGCACGATGCAATAAACATGCCCCGCCTGCATCAGCGCAAATCCCGATGGGAGCCGCGCAGCGAATGCGCTAAAAGCGCTTCCGAAAAAGGAGCGGTGAACGCTTTGCGGGATTGCGCCCAAGGCCTGAAAGGCTTGAGGTTTTTTGGGGCCGTTCCAAAGGCCGTGCCACGCTCAAATGGCCAGCGGGTCCACGTCCACCAGCCAGCGCACCAGGGCGCGGTGCCCAGGCTGTGCCCTGATCCAGTGCAGGTGCGCCTGCCAGGCCCAGAGAAAGCGCAGCAGGGCGGGCCGCTGGGCCGACTCGATCAGCATCTGCGCGCGCTCCACATTGGCCACGCGCTGCACGGACATGGGAATGGGCGGATAGAGAAAGACATCGTCCACATGGGGCAGGCCGGCCTGGCGGGCGGCCTCGGCCGCAGCGGCCAGGAAGGCCTGGGCGGCTTCCTGCGTGCGCGCATCGGCCCGCACGATGGCCTGGAAGGCGAAGGGCGGCATGCCCGCATCGCGCCGCTCGCGCAACTGGCGCGCGGCGAAGGCCGGGTAGTCGTGCGAGCGCAGCGCGGTGTAGACGGGGTGGGACGGGTCGTGGGTCTGTATCCACATCTCCGGGTGGCTGCCCTGGGCGGCCACGTAGTGCGCGTCGCGTCCTGCGCGGCCGGCGGCCTGCATAAGCAGGCTGAACAGGCGCTCGGGCGCTCGGTAGTCGCTGGAGAAAAGAGCGCTGTCGGGCTGCACGGCGGCCACCAGGGTGATGCGCCGGAAGTCATGGCCCTTGGCCACCATCTGGGTGCCCACCAGCACGTCGATGTCGCCCGCATGCACCTGGGCCAGTTGCTCCTCCAGTGCGCCCTTGGCGCGCGTGGTGTCGGCGTCGATGCGCGCCACGCGGGCGGGCTCGCGGTCGGGGCGCTGCACATTGCGCAGCAGGCGGGCCAGTTCTTCCTCCAGCTGCTCCGTGCCCTTGCCCAGCGGCAGGATGTCGGGATTGCCGCAGCCGGGGCAGGCCATGGGCACGCGCTGGGTGTAGCCGCAGTGGTGGCAGCGCAGCGTGCGGTCGGCCTTGTGGAAGACCTGGTGGGCGCTGCAGTGCGGGCAGTCGCTTTTCCAGCCGCAGTCGGCGCAGAACAGCACGGGCGCGAAGCCGCGGCGGTTGAGCAGCACCAGGCTTTGCTCGCCGCGCTGCACGCGCTCGGTGATGGCATCGATCAGCGGCGGCGAGAACACGGCCTTGCGCGGCTGCTGGCCCATGTCCACCAGGCGCACGCGCGGCAGGGCGGCCGCGCCGATGCGGCTGGGCATGTGCAGGCGCAGGTAGCGGCCGCCCTGCGGCTCGTCGGCATTGGGCGGGCGGCTGGCGTGCCAGCTCTCCAGCGACGGCGTGGCACTGCCCAGGATGACCTTGGCGCCGGTATCGCGCGCGCGCCAGATGGCCAGGTCGCGCGCCGAGTAGCGTGCGCCTTCCTGCTGCTTGTAGCTGGCGTCGTGCTCCTCGTCCACCACGATGAGTGACAGGCCCGGCAGGCTGGCGAAGACCGACATGCGCGTGCCCAGCACGATGCGCGCCACGCCGGTGTGCGCGGCCAGCCAGCTCTTGAGCCGCTGGGGGTTGGTCATTGCGCTGTGCATGCTGACCACGCAGGCGGCGCCGTACTGCGGCGCGAAACGCTCCGTGAAGCGCTGCTCCAGCTGGGGCGTGAGGTTGATCTCGGGCACCATCACCAGCACCTGGGCGTCGGGGTCGGCGTCCAGTGCGGCCTGGGTGGCTCTCAGATAGACCTCGGTCTTGCCGCTGCCCGTGCTGCCGAAGAGCAGAAAGGGGCCGGGATGGGCGGCGATCTGCGTGAAGACGTCGGCCTGCTCGGCGCTGAGGACGATGGGGGGAATGTCTGCGGCGGCCGGGGCCGGTGCGAGCGCTGATGCAGGTGCTGATGCAGGCGCAGTGCCAGGCGCCTGTTCCGCCTGCTCCTCTTTTGCAGCCTTGGCCGCTCTCTTCGCCGCGGCCTTGGTCGGCCTGAGCCGGCGCGCCAATTGCTCGGCCGTCATCTCGCGCAGTTGCGGGGGCAGGGCCGTCACGGCGATTTCGCCCACGCTGCGCTGGTAGTAGTAGGCGGCGAAGGCCACCAGCCGGCGCCAGGCGGCCGGCAGCGGCGCAATGCCCTGCAGCACGGCGGCGATGGGGCGCAGCTCCACACCTTCGGGCATGGCGGCGGGGCGGGGCGGGGCGTCCCAGACCACGCCCAGCAGGTCCCGGCGACCCAGGGGCACGCGCACCAGGGTGCCCGCCTCCAGGGGCTGGTCGCAGGTGTAGCTCAGCAGTTCGCCCACGGCGCTGTGCGCCGGCGTCTGGACGGCGACATGGACGGTGTGGGCGGGGAGGGACATGCGAATGCGGGGAAAGCGGGGCCTGAAAACGCGGGCGCCGCACGGCAGGGCCTGCGGCAACCAAGCCGCCAAGCATAAGCCTTTGGCGCTGCCCGGAGCCTGGGTGCGGCGTTCTACACCAGACGCCCCGGCCGGTGACTGCGGGTTTCTGGGTATATCGTCAATTTCTGTGGATAACTTTGTGGGGATTATTCGGATCTATGGGCATGCACCTGCTTATCCGGCCTTGCCAATCGGTGCATGCTGAAAATGTTGCTATCAAAAAATTTATTCAAAAACAATGGCTTATATCGATATGTCGCCGGATTGCAGGCGCCGATGACAACTGCAACTCCTAGGGCCTCGCTCGGATTTTTCTGTGCATAAGATGGTCTGTGGCCATCTTGTGCAGCAAGCGGCTGTCGGGTACCCGGCTTGTGGACAGCGGGGCCTTGCCGGGCCGTTGGCGGCCCCGGCAGGGGCCGGCGCTGCGCTGGCGTCCGGCCCTGGGGTTCGGGAGAAGCGGGGGCGGGGAGGCGGCTCGCTCAGCGCTGACGCAGGGCGCGCGAATGGCTGTGCACGGTCTCCACCAGGGCCGCCACATGCTCGGGCGGCGTGAACTGGCTGATGCCGTGGCCCAGGTTGAAGATGTGCGTGGGGCCCGTGGTGGTCCTGTCGGTGTGCGGGGCGCCGAAGCTGTCGAGCACGGCGCGCGCCTGCTCGGCCACGCGCTCGGGCGGTGCGAACAGCACATTGGGGTCGATGTTGCCCTGCAGCGCCTTGCCGGGTCCGCCCACCTCGCCGCCGACGATGGCGCGGGCGCGGGCCAGGTTGGCCGTCCAGTCCAGGCCCAGCACCTCGCAGTCCAGGTCCTTCATGTCGGGCAGCCAGATGCCGCCGCCCTTGGTGAAGACGATGCGCGGCACGTCCTGCCCATCGACGCCCGTGCGCTTGAGTCCGGCCAGCACGCGCTTGGTATAGGCCAGGCTGAATTCCTGGAAGGCGCCGTCGGCCAGCACACCGCCCCAGCTGTCGAACACCATCACGGCCTGGGCGCCCGCATCGATCTGGGCGTTGAGGTAGGCGGCCACGCTGTCGGCGTTGACGGACAGGATGCGGTGCATCAGGTCGGGGCGCGCATACATCAGGCTCTTGACCAGGCGGTAGTCGTCGCTGCCCTTGCCCTCGACCATGTAGCAGGCCAGGGTCCAGGGGCTGCCCGAGAAACCGATCAGCGGCACGCGGCCATCGAGCGCGCGGCGGATGCTGGTCACGGCGTCGAACACATAGCGCAGCTTGTCCATGTCGGGCACGGCCAGCTCGGCCACGGCGGCCTCGTCGCGCACCACCTTGGCGAAGCGCGGGCCCTCGCCTTCGGCAAAGGACAGGCCCAGGCCCATGGCGTCGGGCACGGTCAGGATATCGGAGAACAGGATGGCCGCGTCCAGCGGGAAGCGCTCCAGAGGCTGCAGCGTGACCTCGGTGGCGTAGTCCACGTTGGTGGCCAGGCCCATGAAGCTGCCGGCCCGCGCGCGCGTGGCCTTGTATTCGGGGAGATAGCGGCCCGCCTGGCGCATCAGCCACAGCGGCGTGTAGTCGGTGGCCTGGCGCCGGCAGGCGCGCAGGAAGGTGTCGTTGGTCAGGGGGGCGAAGCTCATGGTGGGCGATTGTCGCCGAGTCGGCTTCGCCAGGCTGTCGCGATGCCCGAGCGGCGCAGGGCGTCTTGCCTCGGGTTAACCCTGGTCAATATCGGCGGCAACGGGCTTTTTGAGGCCGCTACATTGTGCGGCGTGCGTTCCGCACGGGAATCCGTCCATGCAAGGAGAGAGTTTGCGATGCAGCGAAGAACCCTGACCCAGATCCTGGCCCTGGCCCCGGCTGTTTCGGCCGCCAGCTGGCTGGCTGGAAGTGCCACGGCGGCCGAGCCGCTGTTTCCGGGCAAGGCGCCGCTGCGCATCGTCGTCGGCTACCCGCCCGGTGGCGCCACCGACCGCGTGGCGCGCATCGTGGCCGACAAGCTGCAGGCGCGCGTGGGCTCGCCCGTGGTGGTGGAGAACAAGCCCGGCGCGGGCGGCCGCCTGTCGGCCCAGTATGTGAAGAACGCGCCGGCCTCCCAGCCCGCGCTGCTGCTGGCCAACCCGGCCGTGATGCTGGTGGCGCCCCTGGTGTTCCCCGACTCGGGCTACGACCCCGACAAGGACTTCCGCCCGGTCAGCGAGGTCAATCGCTACGAATTCGGCGTGGCCGTGGCCAGTGCCGTGCCCGTCAGGCAGCTGTCGCACCTGCTGGCCTGGCTGCGTGCCAATCCGCAGCAGGCCAACGTGGGCGTGCCGGCCACGGGCAGCCTGCCGCACTTCTTCTCGCTGATGCTGGGCGAGGCCGCCAAGGTCCGGACCGAAACCGTGGGCTACAAGGGCTCGGCCCCGCTGCTGACCGACCTGGTGGGCGGCCAGGTGCCGCTGGCCATCGACACCTTCGACGTGCTGCTGCCCCAGCACGAGGCCGGCAAGATCCGCGTGCTGGCCGTGTCGGGCGAGCGCCGCAGCACCATGGCGCCGGACATTCCCACGCTCAAGGAATCTGGCCTGAACCTGTCGGGCATGGGCTGGAACACCTTGTTCGCGCCGCAGAGCATGGCGCCCGACATTGCCGAGCGCCTGTCGCGCATGGTGCAGGAGATCATGAAGGAGCCCGACACGCGCCAGAAATTCGAGGCCAGCCGGCTGACCCCGGTCTCCAGCAGCAGCGCGCAGACGGCCGAGATGCTCAAGGCCTACCGCGCGCAGTGGACGCCGGTGGTGCAGCGCTCGGGCTTCAAGCCCTGAACCTTCAAGAAAAATGGCCCGTGCGGGCCTTTTTTCATCGCCGGGCCGCCCCAAGATGAAAAACGCCCCCTCGGGGGGCAGCGTGGGGGTCATTTTTCATGGGGCCTAGGGGTTTCCTCGGTGCCTGGGCGCTTGTGGTGGAAAGGGTCTGGCGACTAACATTTACCGACCATTCGGTAAATTATGTTTGATCTGCCGCATAAAGACGGCAGACAGGCCACGGAGACTTTCATGCCCCCATCGCTGGTTCTGGTTGAGCAGCACGACGCCGTCCGCACCCTGGTGCTGAACCGCCCCGACGCGCTCAACAGCTTCAACGCGCAACTGCACGAGCAGCTGCTTTCGGCCCTGGAGCAGGCCGCCGGCGATGCCTCGGTGCGCTGCGTGGTGCTCACGGGCGCGGGGCGCGGCTTTTGCGCGGGCCAGGACCTGTCCGACCCCGAGGCCGCGCCCGACCAGAACCTGGGCGACCTGATCGAGCGCCGCTACCAGCCGCTGTGCCTGCGGCTCAAGTCCATGCCCGTGCCCGTGGTGGCCGCCGTCAACGGCGTGGCTGCCGGCGCGGGCGCCAATATCGCGCTGGCCTGCGACCTGGTGCTGGCCGCGCGCTCGGCCAGCTTCATCCAGGCCTTTGCCAAGATCGGCCTGGTGCCCGACTGCGGCGGCACCTGGCTGCTGCCGCGCCTGGTGGGCCGTGCGCGCGCCCTGGGCCTGGCCCTGCTGGGCGACAAGCTGCCTGCGGCCGAGGCCGAACGCATCGGCCTGATCTGGCGCTGCGTGGAAGATGCCGATTTGCGCAGCGAAGCCCAGGCCCTGGCCCAGCGCCTGGCCGCCATGCCCGTGCGGGCCCTGGCGCGCACGCGGGAGGCCATGGACTCGGCCCAACTGCTGGACTACGAGCATGCGCTCACGCGCGAGGCGCGCCAGCAGGGCCAGCTGGGCGCGGCCCACGACTACCAGGAGGGCGTGGCCGCCTTTCTGGGCAAGCGGGCTGCCGTGTTCTCGGACCGTTGAGGAGCGGCGCCATGCAAGACACCCACACCCCGGACGAAGCCGCACAGCGCCTGGCCGAACAGGTGCGCGACGGCATGCTGGCGCGCGACCGCGCCGCGCAAGGCCTGGGCCTGCGCATCACGGACATCGCCCCCGGCGCGGCGCGCATGGAGATGGCCGTGCGCGACGACATGCTCAACGGCTTCGACATCTGCCACGGCGGCTTCATCACGGCGCTGGCCGACACGGCCTTTGCCTATGCCTGCAATGCGCGCAACGAGATGACGGTGGCCTCGGGCCTGAGCGTGGACTTCGTCGCGCCCGGCCGGCCTGGCGACGTGCTCACGGCCCAGGCCCGCGAAATCTCGCGCGCAGGCCGCACCGGCGTCTATGACGTGCAGGTCACCAACCAGCGCCAGGAAGTGATCGCGCTGTTCCGTGGCCGCTCGCACAGCTTCAAGGGCCGGCCCACCGTGCCCGGCCTGACAGAGCCCACCTGAAGAGGTCCGCCATGTCCCTGCAGCGCCCCGCCCCCGGCGAACTCGACCCCATCGAAACCGCCAGCCGCGACGAGATCGCCTCGTTGCAGCTGCTGCGCCTGCGCTGGTCGCTGCAGCATGCCTACGACAACGTGCCCCACTACCGCCGCGCGTTCGATGAGAAGGGCGTGCATCCGTCCGACCTGCGCACGCTGTCCGACCTGGCCCGCTTTCCCTTCACCACCAAGAAGGACCTGCGCGAGAACTATCCGTTCGGCATGTTCGCCGTGCCGCGCCAGAAGGTGGCGCGCGTGCATGCCTCCTCGGGCACCACGGGCAAGCCCACGGTCGTGGGCTACACGTTGAATGACATCGACAACTGGGCCAACCTGGTGGCGCGCTCCATCCGCGCGGCGGGCGGGCGGCCCGGCGACATGGTGCATGTGGCCTATGGCTACGGCCTGTTCACGGGCGGCCTGGGCGCGCACTACGGTGCCGAGCGCGCGGGCTGCACCGTGGTGCCCATGTCGGGCGGGCAGACCGAAAAGCAGGTGCAGCTGATCCAGGATTTCCGGCCCGACATCATCATGGTCACGCCCAGCTACATGCAGGTGATCGTCGAGGAGATGCAGCGCCAGGGCCTGGACCCGCGCGAGAGCTCGCTCAAGATCGGCATCTTCGGCGCCGAACCCTGGACCGAGGCCATGCGCCGCGAGATCGAGGGCAAGGCGGGGCTGGATGCCGTGGACATCTACGGCCTGTCCGAAGTCATGGGCCCGGGCGTGGCCAGCGAATGCGTGGAGAGCAAGGACGGGCCGGTGATCTGGGAAGACCATTTCTATCCCGAGATCATCGACCCGGACACGGGCGAGGTGCTGCCCGACGGCAGCGAGGGGGAGCTGGTCTTCACGTCGCTGTCCAAGGAGGCCATGCCCATCGTGCGCTACCGCACGCGGGATTTGACGCGGCTGCTGGCGCCGACTTCGCGCAGCTTCCGGCGCATGGGCAAGATCGTGGGGCGCAGCGACGACATGCTCATCATCCGCGGCGTGAACCTGTTTCCCACGCAGATCGAGGAGATCGTGCTCCAGAACGCCCAGCTGTCGGGCCAGTACCAGCTGGTGGTCACGCGCGACGGCAACCTGGACCGGCTGGCCGTGCGCTGCGAGATGCAGCCGGGCACGCAGGGCGACACCGAGGCGCTGGCACTGTGGGTGCAGCAGCGCATCAAGACCCTGGTCGGCGTGAGCGCCGATGTCGAGGTGCTGCGACCCGATTCCATAGAGCGCACCCTGGTGGGCAAGGCCCGCCGCGTGATCGACCACCGCAGCCGCTGAGCGCGCACAGGAGTCCCATGGCCCGAGGCCGATCTTCCGGATACGACGACCAGCGCGAACTGATCCTGGGCCATGCCGCCGCGCTGTTCGCGCGCAGCGGCTACCCCGGCACTTCGATGAACGAGGTGGCCCAGGCCTGCGGCCTGTCCAAGCCCACCATCTACCACTACTTCCGCGACAAGTACGCGCTGCTGGTGGACATCACCGATGGCCACATGACGCGGCTGCAGTCCCTGGTGGACGAAGTGCAGTCCATGGGCCTGCCGCCCGAGCCGCGGCTGCGCATGCTGATCGAGCGCTTCGTGCAGGAATACGCCCATGCCCGCCATGCCCACCGCGTGCTGACCGAGGACGTGCGCTTCCTGCAGGACGACGACCGCCAGCGCGTGCTGGGCAAGGAGCGCGCCGTGGTCGAAACCTTTGCCCAGGCGGTGGCCCAGCTGCGGCCTGACGCCGATGGCGCGGGCCTGTCCAAGGCGCTGGCCATGCTGCTGTTCGGGATGATGAACTGGATGTTCACCTGGCTGCGGCCCGACGGCTCGCTGGACCACGAGGCCATGGCCCCCGTGGTGGCCGACCTGTTCCTCGGAGGCCTGCCGGCCGTGCAGACCCCAGGCAAACCCGGGCATCAAACCGCTGGCAAAAAAATAGTTACCACGGTAAATTGTGGCGCCTGAAGGTGCCACGCCCCATCCAACACAAGGAGACAGACATGAAGCGTTTGACGAAACTGGGCCTGCTGGCCGCGACCCTGGCCACGGTCTGGGGATCGGCCCTGGCCGACATCAATGTGGGCGTGGTGGTCTCGGCCACCGGACCGGCGGCCTCCCTGGGCATTCCCGAGAAGAACACCGTGGCACTGATGCCGCGCACGGTGGCGGGCCAGAAGGTCAACTACATCATCCTGGACGACGCCTCCGACACCACGGCGGCCGTGGCCAACACGCGCAAGCTGATCAGCGAGAGCAAGGTCGATGTCATCCTGGGCTCCAGCATCACGCCCAACTCGCTGGCCATGGTGGACGTGGTCTCCGAGGCCAAGACGCCCATGATCACGCTGGCCGCCTCGGCCAAGATCGTCGAGCCCATGGATGCCAAGAAGTTCTGGGTCTTCAAGACGCCCCAGCACGACGCCATGATGGCCGCCGCCATCGGCGAGCACATGGCCAAGGCCGGCATCAAGACCGTGGGCTACATCGGCTTCAACGACGCCTACGGTGAAAGCTGGCTGCAGGAGTTCCGCAAGGTGGCCGAGGCCAAGGGCATCAAGCTCACCGCCACCGAGGCCTATTCGCGCAGCGATACCTCGGTCACGGGCCAGACGCTCAAGCTCATGTCCGCCAAGCCCGATGCGGTGCTGATCGCAGGCTCGGGCACGCCGGCCGCGCTGCCACAAAAGTCGCTCAAGGAGCGCGGCTACCAGGGCAAGATCTACCAGACCCACGGCGTGGCCAATGCCGACTTCCTGCGCGTGGGCGGCAAGGATGTGGAAGGCACGCTGCTGCCCGCCGGCCCCGTTCTGGTGGCCCACCAGCTGCCCGACAGCAACCCGGTCAAGAAGTCTGCCGTCTCCTATGTGGAAGCCTACGAGGCCGCCAACGGCAAGGGCACGGCATCGACCTTTGGCGCGCATTCCTGGGATGCGGGCCGCGTGCTCGAAGCGGCGATTCCCGCCGCGCTCAAGAAGGCCCAGCCCGGCACGGCCGAGTTCCGCGCCGCCCTGCGCGATGCGCTGGAGCAGACCAAGGACGTGGCCGGCGCCCACGGCATCTTCAACATGACGCCCACCGACCACCTGGGCCTGGACCAGCGCGCGGCCGTCATGGTCAAGATCGAGAACGGCACCTGGAAGTACCAGCCCTGAACCTGCGGGCCTGAGGCCGCAGCGGCTGCCGCACTGGGCGGCGGCCGCTGTGGCGCTCGGCCGCGCCTGCTCGAAAGTCGATCATGGATCTGCAAATCGCCCTGCTGCTGGGGCAGGACGGCATCGTCAACGGCGCCGTCTACGGCCTGATGGCGCTGGCCCTGGTGCTGGTGTTCTCGGTCACCCGCATCATCTTCATTCCGCAGGGCGAGTTCGTCGCCTTCGGCGCGCTCACCCTGGCCATGATGCAGGCCGGCCGCGTGCCCACCACGCTGTGGCTGCTGCTGGCCCTGGCCGCCGCCGTGCTGGTGGTGGACCTGCTGCGCTGGCGCGCGGGCAGCCAGGTGAGCTGGCCCGCCACCTTCCTGTGGTGCCTGGCGCTGCCGGCCATTGCCGTGGCCCTGGCCTGGGGGCTGCGCCCGTCCTCGCTGATGCTGCAGGCGCTGGCCACCCTGGTGCTGATCACGCCCATGGGGCCGCTGCTGTACCGCCTGGCCTACCGGCCGCTGGCCCATGCCTCGGTGCTGATGCTGCTCATCGTCTCGGTGGCCATGCACGGCGTGCTGGTCGGCCTGGGGCTGCTGTTCTTCGGGGCCGAAGGCTCGCGCACCCCCGCGTTTTCCGAGGCGCAGCTGCGCCTGGGCGACATCACGATCTCGGGCCAGTCCCTGGTGGTGGTGGGCGTGACCCTGGTGCTGGTGGCCCTGCTGTTCGTGTTCTTCGAGCGCTCCATGATCGGCAAGGCGCTGCGCGCCACGGCCATCAACCGCGTGGGCGCACGCCTCATGGGCATTCCCACGGCCATGGCCGGCGACGTGAGCTTTGCGCTGGCCGCGCTGATCGGCGCCATCTCGGGCCTGCTGATCGCGCCGCTGACCACGGTGTACTACGACACCGGCTTTCTGATTGGCCTCAAGGGCTTCGTGGCCGCCATCGTGGGCGGGCTGGCCAGCTACCCGCTGGCCCTGGCCGGCGCGCTGCTGGTCGGGCTGCTGGAGGCCTTCTCGTCGTTCTGGGCCAGTGCCTACAAGGAGGTGCTGGTGTTCACGCTGATCATCCCGGTGCTGTGGTGGCGATCGCGCAATAGCCACCATGTGGAGGAAGAAGAATGAGCGCCCCCGTTTCCTCGCAGGCCGCGGCGCCTGCCAAGGCCGCTTCGGGCGGCATCAGCACGCGCGTGCTCACGGTGGCCGCCATTGCGCTGCTGGCCGCGTCCTGGGGCTTCCTGCCCGATTTCACCGTCGTCATCCTCAGCTACATCGGCCTGTTCGCCATGGTGGCCGCAGGCCTGGTGATGCTGACCGGCGTGGGCGGCATGACCTCGTTCGGCCAGGCGGCCTTCGTGGGCATCGGCGCCTATGCCACGGCCTGGGTCTGCACGGCGCCTGCCTCGGTGGCCGCGCTGGGCGGGCTGGTGGGCGCGGCGGGCCTGCCCTGGGTGGGCTTGGCGCTGGGCCTGCTCATCACCTTCGTCGTGGCCTGGCTGCTGGGCGCGGTCACGGTCAAGCTGCAGGGCCACTACCTGCCGCTGTGCACCATCGCCTGGGGGCTGAGCCTTTACTACCTGTTCGGCAACATGGAGTTCCTGGGCGGGCAGACCGGCATCACGGGCATTGCGCCGCTGGTGATCGGCGGCGTCTCGCTGGCCTCGCCGCGCGCCATGGGCGTGGTGATCTGGGCCGTGCTGCTGGTGGCGCTGTGGCTGCTGCACAACCTGCTGGACTCGCGCGAGGGCCGGGCCATCCGCGCGCTGCGCGGCGGCCGCGTCATGGCCGAATCCATGGGCATCGACACGGCGCACTACCGCGTCAAGCTCTTCGTGCTGGCGGCCCTGCTGGCCACGCTGTCGGGCTGGCTCTACGCCCACATGCAGCGCTTCGTGAGCCCGGCGCCCTTCAACCTCAACGTGGGCATCGAGTACCTGTTCATGGCCGTGGTCGGCGGCGCCGGCCACCTGTGGGGCGCGGTGCTGGGCGCCACGCTGATCACCCTGGTCAAGCAAAAGCTGCAGGACATATTGCCGGCCCTGCTGGGCACCAGCGGCAACTTCGAGGTCATCGTCTTCGGCCTGCTGATGGTGCTGGTGCTGCAGCGCTTTGCAGAAGGCCTGTGGCCCACGCTGCAGGCGCTCACGGCACGCTGGGTGCGCCGGCCCGTGTCCGATCTGAAGCTGGCGGACGCGGCGCCGCTGGCGCAGCGCGCGCTGCCCGCTACGGGCCAGGTGCTGCTGGCGGCCGAGCATGTGACCAAGCGCTTTGGCGGCCTGGTGGCCAACAACGATGTGGCCATGACGCTCAAGGCCGGCGAGGTGCATGCGCTGATCGGCCCCAACGGCGCGGGCAAGAGCACCTTCTTCAACATGATCTCGGGCGTGGACTCGCCCACCGAGGGCCAGGTGCGCTTCATGGACCAGGCCATGAACGATGCGCCCTCGCGCCGCTTCGCCGCCCTGGGCCTGGGCCGCACCTTCCAGCATGTGCGCCTGCTGGGCCAGCGCAGCGTGCTGGAGAACGTGGCCGTGGGCGCGCACCGGCGTGCGCACCGGGGCTGGCTGGCCTCCATGCTGCGCCTGGACCGGGCCGAGGAGGCCTCGGTGCTGGCCGAGGCGCGCCGCCAGATCGAGCGCTGCGGCCTGGGCGCCTTCGCCGACGTGCCGGCCGCCTCGCTGGCCCTGGGCCAGCAGCGCATCGTGGAGATCGCACGCGCCCTGGCCGGCCAGCCTGCGGCCCTGCTGCTGGACGAGCCGGCCGCCGGCCTGCGCCACCTGGAAAAACAGGCCCTGGCCGACCTGCTGCGCCAGCTGCGCGCCGAGGGGCTGGGCATTCTCGTCGTGGAGCACGACATGGAGTTCGTCATGAATCTTGCGGACCGCATCACGGTGCTGGAGTTCGGCACCGTGATTGCCGAAGGCACGCCGGCCCAGATCCAGGTCAACCAGCGCGTGCTGGATGCCTACCTGGGCGGCGGCGACGACGACGAGGCAACCGGAGAGACGGCATGAGCGACACCCTTTTGCAGCTCAAGGGCCTGAGCGTGTCCTACGGTCCCGTGGAGGCCGTGCACCAGGTGGATCTGGATGTGCGCAGCGGCGAGATCGTCACCGTCATCGGCCCCAACGGCGCGGGCAAGACCACGCTGCTGTCGGCCGCCATGGGCCTGCTGCCCTCGCGCGGCGAGATCCATCTGGACGGCAAGCGCATCGCACGCCCCGGCGTCGAGGTCATGGTGGCCAACGGCGTGGCCCTGGTGCCCGAAAAGCGCGAGCTGTTCGGCGAGATGTCGGTGGAGGACAACCTGCTGCTGGGCGGCTTCTCGCGCTGGCGCCGGGGCCTGCGCGACCAGGCGCAGCGCATGGACGAGGTCTTTGCCATCTTCCCGCGCCTGAGGGAGCGGCGCCCGCAGATGGCCTCCACCCTGTCGGGCGGCGAGCGCCAGATGCTGGCCATCGGCCGCGCGCTGATGGCGCGCCCGCGCCTGCTGCTGCTGGACGAGCCCTCGCTGGGCCTGGCACCGCTGATCGTGCGCGAGGTGCTGCAGGTCGTGGCCGGCCTGCGCGACCACGGCGTCTCGGTGCTGCTGGTCGAGCAGAACGCGCGCGCCGCCCTCAAGGTGGCCGACCGTGCCTACGTGCTGGAGATGGGCGCCGTGGCCCTCAGCGGCGCGGCCAGGGATCTGCTGCATGACCGGCGCATCATCGATACCTATCTGGGGATGGGGCGCAGTGCGGAGGCGGTGGCCGCATAAGTGAGTGGAGTGAGCGCTGTTGTCTGGCTCTGGTGCCTGTGGTTGTGGTTGTGACATACAGGCATGCCGCCAAGTCATCCAAGTCAATCCACCGCCAGCATCAGCGCTTCATGTCATCAAGATAATCCTGCTTTGCCTTGTTGATGCTTTGGGCGACGCTGTTGCCTGGATAGTCTTTGATGTATCCCGAAATATAAAACAAGTATCTTTCGCGGGCGATTGGGTCTATGTGGTTCAAGAATTTTTCGTCCCGAAACGCGGACTGCAGCGCCAGCATTTCCCTGGGATCAGCCATCCTTGTTTGAATGAGATTTTCAAGCGTTTTATGAAAAATCGCTTCGTCAGGAGCATACGTCTTGAGGGATTTCAGCCAATCCTCATATCTGAAGACATCTGAAAACCCCAGTTCATGGATGCCACCGCCCAATTCCGGTTTGGCGCCATTTACCATGTCGAAAATGGCATTCCTCTCGGATGCGGAGATGCTGTTGGGCAGGTCAAGATTGCTGCCTAGATTGCCCAGCAGTACATCACGGCCATATTTATTTCCTGATTCCAGAACTTCCTTGGTGATACTTGCAGGGGCGTCCACCGAGATTGAAAGCATATGGGCCAATTCACCGTAATACTCGTTTGCGGTCAGGATTTTTTCGTCGAAGGACTTTTTCAGCCGAACACGAGTGTCAGGGAAGTTTCCCTCCCTGGAGTAGCTGAAAACTGCTTGCTTCTTTTTCTCGAGAAGCTCCTCCATGCTGACCGATGCAGTGCCTTGCGCCGTTGAAGATGGCGCCCTGTGTTCGCTTGCCAGCATACCCGTCTGCGGATTGATGGGCTCCGATGAGTTGGTATCTAGGTAGACATATAAGCCTATTGCCGAAGCAGTGGTGATCAAGACTGCCACTAATATGATCATATTATTGTTCGAGGACATATCTACCAATTTCTTTGTTGAAGGTTTGCAAGCACATTGGCCGGAGCAATGATTCTGTTCCACGCGATTTGATAGCTCATTTGTCATCGCAATACGCTGCCTGAAATCTTCTTGCCATGCCGGGAGATTTTTCCAGAGATTGGGCTTTTGAGATGATTTTTCCTTGCGATTTATACTTTGCAATCCCGAATTGCTCTTGAAAAATTCTAAGAAAACGCAGAATCTGAAGTGAAAAGGGTATTTCAATTTTTCTCTGTTATTTTCTGGGCAAGGTGTATTGGAAGTTTTTTGGGGGATGTATGGAATACGGCTGAATCTGAAAATTAGGACGCAGCCTATAAGAATCTTCTGATATTTCACAGGATTTGCTCGGATAAATCCGTGAGTGGCGTTATGAACGCTGCCTTGGCAAGAGCACCGCCACAGGTAGGCAAAAGCACGCCCTGGTTGACAGGGCGGTGTGTGAAAAGGAGGGTTGTCGCCCGTTATCTGATGCGGACGGATTTGCGGAGCCTTAGCGAAAGGACGAATTGTGCAAGTCGTCAATGCCACACGCTGGTGTATGCGCTCGGCTGTCTAATTTGGAAATGGTCCATTGGTTGAACCCTAAGCACATCTGTCAATCCATGGCAAGACCGAAACAGATTGCAGTTCCCAAAGGCGCACCGGCGACGCCATTCGACCTGAGATCTAGATAGAGGACCGCTGCCTGTGTCCATGAACACCACGCGGTGGTGATCCGAAGGCTTGGGAATCAGGTGCGGATCTGGTCAAACCTTCACAGCCGCCCTCGCCGATGCTTGCTACTGCCAAGCGGTCCTGCGCCAGCAAGCTTGGAAAGGCAAAGGCTTGCCAGGTAAGGCCGTTTGGGAGGTGTGGTGGATTTGCTGAACGGGGTTTCGCCACTGTGGAAGTCTTGTCTGGGGCAAACGGGAATCCCTGCAAGGCGGCATCTGTCCCCTGGATTTGCTGGAAGCGCCAACCACCGGCGCAAGGGCCTGCTGAGGTCGGGCACTTTCATGGAGTCATCGCCGCTCGGGGCGGCGAGGGCTCGCTCAATCCAGCTTGATGTTGTTGGCCGAGATCACCCGCCCCCACTTGCTGCGTTCGGCGCGCACGAACTGGCCCATCTGGTCGGCGCTGCCGGGCATGGGCTCCACGCCCATGGCGGCCAGGCGTGCCTTGGTGCGGGTGTCGGCCAGGGCCTGCTGCAGCGACTGGCTGAACTTCTTGACCACCTCGGCCGAGCTGCCCGTGGGCACGACGATGCCCTGCCAGGCATAGCCCTCGAAACCTTTCAGACCCTGCTCCTGCAGCGTGGCGACCTGGGGCAGCACGTCCACGCGCGCAGGGCTGGCCACGCCGATGGCCTTGAGCTTTTTCTCGCTCAGGAAGGGAATGATGGTGGCGCTGTCGGCCCACATGGCGGGAATCTGGCCGCCGACCACGTCCTGCACGGCCGGAGCGGCGCCACGGTAGGGCACATGGGTCATGTTGCTGATGCCCGCCTGTTCGCGGAACAGTTCGCCCACCAGGTGGTGGGGGCTGCCCAGGCCGGCCGAGCCCCAGCTCACGCCAGTCTTTTGCTGTTTGGCCCAGGCCAGGAATTCGGCGAGGTTGGTGGCGGGCACCTCGTTGTTGACCACCAGCAGCATGGGAAAGCGCACCAGCATGCCCACGGGTTTGAAGTCGCGCTCGGCGTTGTAGTTGAGCTTGCTGAACAGGAAGGGGTTGGCCGCCAGCGTGGCGAAGTCGGCCGTGAACATGAGGTTGCCGTAGTCGCGCGAGCGGGCGCTGTACTCGGCCGCGATGTTGGTGCCTGCGCCGGGCTTGTTGTTGATGACGATGACCCGCTCCATGTTGCGGCCCATGGCCTCGGCGATGACGCGGGCGACCACGTCCGAGCCGCCGCCGGCCGCATAGCCGACGACCCATTCCAGGGGCTTGTCCTGTGCCAGGGCGGCAGGCCCTGCGGCCAGGGCCAGGCCCGAGCAGGCCAGTGCGGCCAGAAACTGCTTGCGTTGCATCCTTGTCTCCATGTTGTATGCGGCGCCCTTGTGGGATGTCCAAAGTGTGAGGCGGGCGCCTTTGTGGGGATGGCAGGCCGCCGCACGGGCGGCGGCGCGCGGCTTCAGGCGGCCGCGTGCACCGGGGCGACCGGTGTCACGGCGCCGCGCTCGGCCGGGTCCGCGCCGGCAGGGGCAAGTCCTGCGCTGGCGCGGGCCAGTTCGAGCGCATGCAGCAAGGTGCCCTGGTGGCCGATGTGATTGGCCAGCAGCAGCACGAGGCGGGCATTGAGGGCATGGCTTTGCGCGGTATCGAGCCCCTGGTGGGTGGCGATCAGGGCTTCGTAGAAATCGTCGCAGGCCTGCAGGTTGGGGTGGGTGGACAGCAGCATGGCGGTCTCCTGTGGATGGGGCGTAAGAGGTTCAGGCCGTGGCGGCGCCGCCGCAGGCTCTTTGCAGCGCGGCGCGCACGCTGGCTTCGTCGGGGCGGCGCCAGCGGGCGCAGACATGCTGGTCAGGCCGCAGCAGGTAGCTGGTGCCGGGGCGCGCATCCAGGCGTTTGGCCGCCAGGCCGCGCGCATCGATGAGGTCGGCGTCTGGCGCATGGGCCTCGCCCTCGGCCGCAATGGACAGGTTGAGCACGCCGGGCAGCGCCTGTGCCCAGGCGGGCGTGGGGCCGAAGTGCAGCAGCGTGAAGTCCGGTCCCAGGGCGCGCAGCAGCCAGGCCGTGCCGTCTGCGCCGGGCCGGCGCATGGGCGCATCGGCCAGCACGGCGCCGGGCAGCTGCGTTCCGTCGAAGGTGTCGGTGTCAGGCGTGTTGAGCGCGGAGCCATGCAGCGTGGCCGGCACGGACAGCCGCCCGCTGTTGACGATGCGGCGCGCGAATTCATGGTCGCGCGCCAGGTCCAGCACGGCGTCGCGGAACAGGCGGCTGATCTCGCTCTTGGGCGTGATGAAGTCGGTGGCGCGCGTGGAGTTGCGGATGTTCTCGTCGGCCGCGTATTCGCGCTCGGCGCCGTAGGTGGCGATCAGCGAGGCATCGGCCTGGCCGCGCAGCACGCGGTCCAGCTTCCAGGCCAGGTTCTCGGCATCCTGCACGCCGCTGTTGGCGCCGCGTGCGCCAAACGGAGAGACGCCGTGGGCGCTGTCGCCCGCGAAGACCACGCGGCCATGGACGAAGCGGTCCATGCGCAGGCAGGCGAAGGTGTAGACGCTGGCCCATTCCAGCTCGAAGGGCGCGTCCTTGCCCAGCAGGGCGCGGATGCGCGGCACGATGTTCTCGGGCTTTTTCTCTTCCTCGGGGTCCGCGTCCCAGCCCAGCTGGAAGTCGATGCGCCAGACATCGTCGGGCTGGCGGTGCAGCAGCACGCTCTGGCCCGGGTGGAAGGGCGGGTCGAACCAGAACCAGCGCTCGGTGGGGAATTCGGCATGCATCTTCACGTCGGCGATCAGGAAGCGGTCGCGGAAGATGCGGCCATGGCTTTCCTGGCCCAACAGGCCACGCAGCGGCGAGCGCGAGCCGTCGCAGGCCAGGACCCATTGCGCATCGATGCGGTAGCTGCCGTCAGGTGTCTCCACGGTCAGCAACGCACCCTCGGCCTGCGGCTCCAGTGCCGTGACCTTGCTGTGCCAGCGCAGGTCGATCAACGGCAGCTGCAGTGCGCGCTCGACCAGGTAGGCCTCGGCGTAGTACTGCTGCAGGTTGATGAAGGCCGGGCGCTCGTGGCCGTCCTCGGGCAGCAGGTCGAAGCGGTACAGCGGCTGGTCCTTGAAGAAGACCTTGCCCAGGTTCCAGGACACGCCCTTGTCCACCATGGGCTGGCCCACGCCCAGGCGGTCCCAGATCTCCAGCGTGCGCTTGGAAAAGCAGATGGCGCGCGAGCCCGTGGACAGCCGGCAGTCGTTGTCCAGCAGCACCACGCGCTGGCCGCGCTGGGCCAGGTCGATGGCCAGCGACAGGCCTACGGGGCCGGCGCCGACGATGACGACGGGATGCCGGGCGGGCGTGTCCGCACCGGCGTCCTGGTCGGCATGGCGCTCGTAGGGAATGTGGATGGACTGTATGTCTGCGCCGCTGCCGCGCAGCGCTTGCAGGGAGATGGCGGGGTGGGACATGGTGTTCGTCCTCTGGCGTGGGCAGTGTGGAAAAAAGGGCGCAGCCATCCCCGCCGGCGCGCCAGGGCGCCGGTTCACGGACGGGTGCGATGGGCGGGCGTGCCGGTGTTCAGGCCCGGACGCCGCCGTGCATCAGCCTTCGAGTGCCAGCCACATCTGGCGGTCGCGCTCGGCGGTCCAGATGCGCGGGTCGGCGTGGCCCGATGCCTCGTCATAGGCGCGGGTCACATCGAAGGGCATGCAGTGGTTGAAGATCACCCACTGGCCGTACTTGGGCTGCAGCTTGGCGAAGGCGGCCTCGTAGACCTTGCGCAGGTCCTGCTGAGCGTCGGCGCCGGCCTTGACCTCGGTCCACAGGTCGCTGATGAAGTCGCGCGTGCCGGCCAGGCCGGCCTGCACCTCGGCCGGCGTCTGCAGCGCTGCGCCCCGGCCGGGCACGAGCTTTTCGGGCTGCAGGGCGGCGATGGCGTCCAGCGTGTGCGGCCAGTCCTGGAAGTAGGCATCGCCCGCATAGGGCGTGGCGCCGAACTCCACCAGGTCGCCGCTGAACAGCACCTTGTCCTGGGGCAGCCAGACCACGGTGTCGCCCTTGGTGTGGCCGCGGCCCAGCTGCAGGATCTGCACTTCCAGCTTGCCCAGCCACAGCGTCATCTTGCCGGTGAAGGTCAGGGTAGGCCAGGTCATGCCGTCGGGCACGCTTTCCACGTTCTGGAACAGGCGGGGAAAGCGGCCGATCTCGCTGGCCTTGTCCTGCTCGCCGCGTTCCACGATCAGGTCGTAGGTGTCCTGGCTGGCAATGATGTGCTCGGCGCCTTCCGCGAAGAAGGCCGAGGCGCCCAGCACGCGCACCGCGTGGTAGTGCGAGAGCGTGACGTACTTGATGGGCTTGTCGGTGACCTCGCGGATGCGGCGGATCACGTCCTGGGCCATGACGGGCGTGGCCTGGGTGTCGATCACCATCACGGCGTCATCGCCAATGATGATGCCGGTGTTGGGGTCGCCTTCGGCCGTGTAGGCGTAGGCGTGCTCGGAGAGCTTGTCGAAGCTGACCTGCTTGATTTCGAGGTCGGCGGCGGAGGCAAAGGTCTTGGTGGTCATGGGCATCCTGCTTTTGAGATGGACAAATGCATTTGTTTTTATCGAATGCCTGAATGCTAGGGAAAAATTCAACATTGAACAATTCATTTGACATAGTGAAAAACCCTCGGAGCCGCAAACTCCGGGTTCCAGCCTTCACAATGCCTGCCATGTCCGATGCCGCCTCCTCCCCGAACGACCCCGTCTTCCCCTCCGACAGCGCCGATGACGAGCCCGCGCGCGGCCCGCGCGGCATCCAGAGCGTGGAGGTCGGCGGCCAGCTGCTCAAGGCGCTGGCGCGCACGGGCCGGCGCATGGCGCTGAAGGATCTGGCGCGCGAGGCCGGCATGACGGCGGCCAAGGCCCACCCCTACCTGGTGAGCTTCTGCAAGCTGGGCCTGATGGAGCAGGACCGCGCCAGCGGCCACTACGGCCTGGGGCCGCTGGCCATACAGATGGGGCTGATCAGCCTGCAGCAGGCCGATCCCGTGCGCCTGGCGATTGCCGAGTTGCCCGCGCTGGCGCAGGAGGTGGGCAGCACGGTGTCGATTGCCATGTGGAGCGGCCAGGGGCCGACCATCATCCGCGTGGAAGAGGGGCCCACCCATGTCTATGTGGCCATGCGCCACGGCACGCCCGCATCGCTGCGCCACACGGCCACGGGCAAGATCTTTGCGGCCTTTGGCGAGCCCAGGCGCATCGCGCCCCTGCTGGACGCGGAAGGCCACAGCCTGGAGGAGCCCGCCTTTGCAAAGGAGCTGGCCGCCATCCGCGCCAGCCGCCTGAGCCGGGTCGAGAACCAGCTGCTGTCAGGCGTGAGCGCGCTGGCCGTGCCGGTGTTCGACGGCTTTGGCCAGCTGGTGCTGGCCATTGCCGCCATCGGCCCTTCGGCCACGCTGGACCTGGACCTGCAAGGCCGGCCGGCCCTGCTGCTGCAGGCCCAGGCGCGCAGCCTGTCCCAGCGCCTGGGAGCGCCGGCCCAGGCCTGAGCCCGTCGCTTGCTGCGGCTCAGTTGGTAAGCAGCAACTGGTCGCGGGCAGGCGCACGCCCTTCCAGCGTGAAGCCGGCCACCGTGCGCGACAGGTGGTGGGCCTGCTCGTTGAGCACGGACGATGCGGCGGTGGACTCCTCCACCAGCGCGGCGTTCTGCTGCGTGGCGCGGTCCATGTCGGCCACGGCCTGGTTGATCTGGCCGATGCCCACGCTCTGCTCGGTCATGGCGCCATTGATCTCGACAATGATCTGGGAGACGCGCTGGATGCCGTCCACGATCTCGCCCATGGTCTGGCCGGCCGCGCGCACGCGGTCCGTGCCCATGGCCACGCTGGCGCCGGAGGCGTCGATCAGGGTCTTGATCTCCTTGGCGGCCGCCGCGCTGCGGTGGGCCAGGCTGCGCACTTCTGCCGCCACCACGGCAAAGCCCCGGCCCTGCTCACCCGCGCGGGCTGCCTCGACGGCGGCATTGAGCGCCAGGATGTTGGTCTGGAAGGCGATGGCGTCGATGACGCCGATGATCTCGCCGATCTTGGACGAGGCCTTGGAGATGTCGTCCATGGTGCTCACGGCGCTGCCCACCACGTCGCCGCCCTTGGTGGCCGAGCTGCTGGCCGATTGGGCCAGGCGCGTGGCCATGGCGGCCGCCTCGGCCGACTGGCGCACATTGGCCGTCAGCTGCGACAGCGAGGCCGAGGTCTCCTGCAGGCTGCTGGCCGAGGACTCGGTGCGGTTGGACAGGTCCAGGTTGCCCAGCTTGATCTCGTAGGTGGCGGTCTTCATGGACTCCACGCCGTTGCGCACATCCTTGAGCACGGTGCCGATCTGCTCGACGAAGCCGTTGAAGGACGAGGCGATCTGCGCCACCTCGTCATTGCCCGACACCGGCAGGCGCTGCGTCAGGTCGCCGCCGCCCGAGCCGATCTTGTCCATGGCGTCGCGCACCTGCGACAGGCGCCGGAAGGACTGGGCCGTCAGCGCCGCCGCCACGGCCGTGGCCAGGCAGGCCAGCAGCACGATCGCAATGGCAAGTGTCTTGAGCACGCTTTGCAGTCCGGTCGTGGCCTCGGCCTTGTCCAGCGCCACCACCAGCAGCCAGTCCGTGCCCTGCACCGGGCGGGCCTTGAGCAGCTTGGCGCTGCCGCCCAGGTTCACTTCCAGCGGCGCCGTGGCGCTGGCCAGCGCGGTCAGCGCGGCCGGCGTCAGCAGCTCGGAGAGGTCGGAGGTGGGCTTGAGCAGCAGCTTGGCATCGGCATGCGCCAGCACCTGGCCGTCACGGCTGACCACAAAGCCCAGGCTGCCGGGCGTGGGGCGGATGGCGGAGACCACCTCGCGCACGCCCTCCAGCGGCACGGCGCCGCTGATCACGCCCTGCAGCGCGCCGCCGCGCAGCATGGGCGCCACGAAGGCCACATACGGCACGCCCGTGGTGGAGTCGCCATAGGGCTTGGTCAGGGCCAGCTTGCCGGCCTGCACGGCGCTCTTGTACCAGGGGCGGGCCGTGGGGTCGTAGTCGGGCGGGGTGCTGGTGGTGGACTTGAAGGTCTTGTCCTGCCAGCCCACCGTGGTGATGGGAAAGCCACTGGCCTGACCCATGTGGGCGGCAAAGCCCTGCGGGTCGCCATGCTCGATCACGGCGGCGGCGGCGCTGACGGCGCGTGCCTTGGAGGCGACCCACTGGTCGATGGCCATGGTGTTGCCTGCGGTGATGGCATCCAGATCCTGTTCGATGGTCTGGAACGTGCTGCCGCGGACGATGTGGTACGTGGCGGCCCCCGTGATGGCAAGGGCGCCGACCACGGTGGCTGTGCTGATGGCAAGGATCTTGGAGCGAAGGGTCTGGAGCATGGCGCGGCAAGGGAAGACTGAGGACTCCGCAAGCCGCGATGGCCGGGCATGCGGCCCTGTCATTAACGCACAATTTGTTTCATTCTTGACGACATGCCAACCCTGGGATGGCGTGCACCAACTTGCGCGCAACACCTGTCATAGAGGCATTTGCTGCAGTGCACCATTGCAGTGCGGTGTGACATGTTGCTGTAACGCAACCGTCGCGGGACTTTCATGGCGGCTTTCCACAATGGCGGCACGCAGGCAAACCGAGTGGCACAGGCAGGTCACCGACTGCGTCCAACATGACGAGGAAGGCGGGCATATGGACGTTCTTGACACCCTTCGCAACGCGGCGATCGACGTCGCCAAGCCCCCGCTTTCCGCGCTTCTCCAGCCACCCCAGGCCGCAGACAAACCGCTGCGGCTGGACGTGCGCTGGGCCCGGCACCTTGACGAAGTGCGACAGGTGCAGCGCCTGCGCCACGCGGTGTTCGCCGCCGAGATGGGCGCCGTTCTGCAGACGCCGCTGGCCGGACACGACATCGACGCCTTCGACGATTTCTGCGAGCACCTCATGGTCTGCGATGCCGACAAGGGCGTGGTCATCGGCACCTACCGCCTGCTCACGCCCACCCAGGCGCTGCGCGCCGGCGGCCTGTACTCCGACCAGGAATTCGACCTCGCCCCGCTGCACGCCTGGCGCCCGCGCATGGTGGAGCTGGGCCGCAGCTGCGTGCATGCGTCGCACCGCCAGGGTGGCGTGATCCTGGCGCTGTGGGGCGCCCTGGCCGAATTCATGCAGCGCAACCAGCTGGACGCCATGGTCGGCTGCGCCAGCATTCCCATGCAGTACCCGGGCCTGGCCCACGGCGAGGGCCCGGCGCGCGTCTGGCAGCAACTGCGCCAGACCCATCTGGCCGAGCCCGAGCTGCAGGTCAAGCCTCGCGTGGCCCTGCCCGAGGAGCTGGCATCCGTCAGCACCAGCGGCATGAGCGTGGAGCCGCCCGCGCTGATCCAGGGCTATCTGCGCACGGGGGCCAAGGTGCTGGGCGCGCCGGCCTGGGACAGCGACTTCAACACGGCCGACCTGCCCATCATGATGCGCATGCAGGACCTGCCTTCGCGCTACATGCGCCTGTTCACGCGGCGCGGCTGAGGCCGTCCCGGCGCTTGGGGGGAATCGGGGGATTTTCGGAAAGAGAGGGCGGATCCGGCTTCTTGTGCAGTGAGCCGGACCGTGATGTGCATCACAGGGCTGTCACAAAGACCGTGCATGATGCTGGATGTGGGCTGAAGCAGACACCCGGACGGAGGCAGGTAACCTGCACCGGACTGACCGGGCCTTGGTCCACGCCAATTGCAGGCCGCAGCCTTTCAGGGGCTGCGGCCTTTTTCATGGGCAATTCCTGTGCTACCGGGCAGCGGCTGGGGTATCGGCCAGCAGGCGCTGGTGCTCGATCTTCACGCAGCGGTCCTGCACGGTCCACAGGCCCGCAGCGCGGGCCAGTTCCAGGGCTTTGTCGTTGACCACGCCCAATTGCAGCCACAGGCAGCGCGCGCCGATGGCAACGGCCTCGGCGGCCAGCGGCGGGATGTCCTCGCTCTTTCGGAAGCAATCGACCATGTCGATGCGCAGGCCCTGTGCGGCCAGCGCGGCCGCAGCGTCGGCCAGGCTGGCATGGACGGGCTCGCCCAGGATGCGTCCGCCTTCGCGTGCGACCACGGGGTTCACGGGAACGATGCGGTAGCCGTGGCGCTGCATGTACTGCGACGCCTGGTGGCTGGGCCGGTCGGGCTGCGGCGACAGGCCGACCACGGCCAGGGTGCGGCACTGCACGAGGATGTCGCGCAGGCGGGAGTCTGTGGCTGTATCACTCATGCGCCGCAGTGTACGCAGCGCATGCGGATCAGGCCGGCTGCACTGTCGCGGCCGCAGCATGGCGGCGGCGCAGCACCAGGCCCCAGGCCAGGCCCAGCACGGCGGCCGTGGCCGACGCCATCAGTACCCCCAGCTTGGCGGCATTGAGCAGGGCCTCGCTGTCAAAGGCCAGCGTGGCGATGAAGATGGCCATGGTGAAGCCAATGCCTGCCAGCAGGCCGGCCAGCAGCGCGTCGCCCCAGCCCATGCCCGGCGGCAGCGCGCACATCCGCAGGCGTACGGCCAGCCAGCAGCTGAGCAGCACGCCCAGCGGCTTGCCCAGCACCAGGGCCAGGGCCACGCCCCACATCACGGCCGACGTGCCCGCCACATCAATGCCAGTGGTGCCCGCCCCCTGCAGCGGCACGCCGGCATTGGCCAGCGCAAACAGCGGCATCACGCCAAAGGCCACCCAGGGATGCAGGTCCTCCTGCACACGCTCCACGGGCGCTGCGCTTTCGCGGCCTGCCAGTGCGTGCACGGGCGTCACCAGACCCAGCACCACACCGGCCAGCGTGGGATGGGCGCCGGTCTGCCAGATGCCCCACCAGAGCACGGCGCCCGGCAGCACATAGGCCCAGGCGCGGCGCACGCCCAGCGACTGCAGTAGGAACACGCCGGCCAGGCCGGCGGCGGCCACCAGCAGCTGGTCCCACTGCAGCCCGCCCGAATAGAACAGCGCAATGATGAGCACGGCCACCAGGTCGTCGATGATGGCCAGCGCCAGCAGGAACACGCGCAGCGCGGGCGGCAGGCCCCGGCCCAGCAGGGCCAGCACGCCCATGGCAAAGGCGATGTCGGTGGCCGTGGGCACGGCCCAGCCATTGCGCAGCGGCGGCGCGGCATTGAAGGCCAGGAAGATCAGGGCCGGCGCCACCACGCCGCCCAGCGCGGCCATCACGGGCAGCAGCGCCTGGCGCGGCTGGGCCAGTGCGCCGGAATGCATCTCGCGGCGTATCTCCATGCCGACCACGAGAAAGAACACGCTCATCAGCGCATCGTTGACCCAGAAATGCAGGGATTGCGACAGCTGCCACGGGCCCAGGCCCACGCTCAGCGGCGTGTGCCACAGCGCCTCATAGGAGCCGGCCCAGCTGGAGTTCGCCCAGAGCAGGGCGGCGGCCGCTGCCAGCAGCAGCACGATGCCGCCCGCAGCCTCGGCATGGGACCAGCGGGACAGGAAGGCGCCGACGCGATCGGCGAAAGACAGGAAAAGGGGCGTGCGCGGGCCGGACGGCCGCGGGGTCGTGCAGGTGTTCATGTGCAAAGCAGCAAAGGGGCCTTGCGGCCCCGGTGCGCAGGCGGCCCGACCTGCGCTATCAACACCTGTCCTGCCGCCCCATGCGGTCTGGACACCCAGCGGCCATTATAAAAGAAGCCCCCACTCCCTTTGCTGCGCAAGGTCCGCTGCCCCCCCGAGGGGGCCGCTTTTTGCCTTGGGGCGGCCCGGCGGCAAAAAATCGGCGGCCGGGACGCTTGCGCAAGACCCTGCGGATTCAGGGCCTGGGCGGCTCATTGCGCGCAACGCATTCGGCCAGCAGGCCCAGCGAGGACAGCGCAATCATGAAGACCAGGAACACATAGGCCGCCGTTGCCACGCCCAGGCTCATGCTGAAGCCCCATTGCAGCACCGAGCAGGCCATGCCGGTCTGCGGGTACATCGCCGTGCACTGCGATGCGGCGGGCATGTGCACGTACCAGGTGACGGCGATGAACATGGCGCCCGCCACCATGGCGGCATTGCCCCAGGGATGGGTCTGCGGGTGGTACAGCGCATAGATCAGCGCCACGGGAACGGCCAAGCCCCAGGCGAACATCATCAGCCAGCTGAACACTGGCGAGACCGCCAGGATGGACTGCAGCCATCCCATCTTGGGCAATCCGTTGACGAAGCCCAGCAGGTCCCAGACAAAGGGCAGGACGATCCCCGCCACGGCCAGGCTGGCAAGCCCCAGCGCCAGCAGCAATCCCTTGCCGCGTGAACGATGGTGCACCCCCGAAGGGTGCGAATGGGTGATCAGTGCATGCATGGCCCACCTCCTGTGTCGTGCAGGGCGGGCAGTTGCCGCGCGGGCGGGTCTCCGGAGTCGGGCGGCAGCCGCGGCGCCTAGCGTTCGGATTGCGGTATTCCCCGGATGCATCCAGTCTAGGACGGCGTGCGCTGCAACAAATGTAGGCCTGGGACCTACCCAAAATCGGGGTTTGTCCCAGGAGGGCGTGCCGTCAAAGCGCGGCCAACGCCCCCAGTACCTCGCTCTTCGATAGCAGCTCGCTGAGCACCACCGGGGGCTTGCCCGGCGCATGCAGCACATAGACGGGCACGCCGCTGCGGCCCAGTTGCTGCAGCGCAGCGGTGATGGCCGGGTCGCGCCGCGTCCAGTCGGCGCGCAGCAGGGTCACGCCGTGCTGGTCGAAGGCGGCCAGCACCTCCTCATGGTTGAGCGTGGTGCGCTTGTTGACCTGGCAGGTCACGCACCAGGCGGCCGTGTAGTCCACGAACACGGGCTTGCCCGCCGCCTGCAGCTCGGCCACGCGGGCGGCCGACCAGGGCTGCCAGCGCTCGCCTGCAGCGGACACCGTGCCCGTGCCCTCCGCCTGGGCAGGCGTGGTGATCAGGGGCGCGGTGGTGGCCAGCAGCGCGCCTGCCAGCACCACGGCCAGCGTGGCCAGCACGGCCCGCGTGCGGCCCTTGAGCGTCAGCGTCCAGACCAGGGCGCTGAAGGCCAGCAGCAGGGCCAGCAGCGCGGTGGCGGCGTCGATGCCGCTTTGGTGCCCCAGCACCCAGACCAGCCAGACCACGGTGGCGAACATGGGGAAGGCCATGGCGCGGCGGAAGGTATCCATCCAGGCGCCCGGACGCGGCAGCCAGCGCACCACGGCGGGGACGAAGCTGGCCAGCAGATAGGGCAGGGCCATGCCCAGGCCCAGGGCGGCGAACACCGTCAGCGCCTGCAGGGCCGGCATGTCGATGGCAAAGCCCAGCGAGGCGCCCATGAACGGCGCCGTGCAGGGCGAGGCAATGGCCACGGCCAGCACGCCGGACAGAAAGGCATCGGCCACCGGATGGCGCGCATGGGCCGCAGCCCAGCGGCCGGGCAGCATGGAGCCGAACTCGAACAGGCCTGCCAGGTTCAGCCCCAGCAGCGTGAACAGGGCTGCCAGCAGGGCCACGATGGCCGGTGACTGCAGCTGAAAGCCCCAGCCCAGCTGCTCGCCCGCCGCGCGCAGCGCCAGCAGCAGTCCGCCCAGGGCCAGGAAGGACAGGACCACGCCCGCCGTATAGGCCAGCCCGCCCAGGCGCTGGGCGCGGCGGTCCTGTCCATGGCGTGCAAAGCCCAGGATCTTGATGGCCAGCACCGGGAAGACGCAGGGCATGAGGTTCAGGATCAGTCCACCCACCAGGCCACCGAGCAGGGCCATCCACAGGCTGGTGGCGCTGGCAGCAGGCGCAGCGGCCTGGTTGGCCGCCAGGGCGGCGGCCAGTGCGGGGGAAACGCTGGCCATGGCGGCAGCCGTCCAGCGGCCCTCGACCGGGGCCTCGGCGCGCCAGGCCACGGGCTGGCCCTGCTCCAGCGCTGCGGCGCGCTCGACGGGTGGCAAGGCCAGGACCACGGGCAGCTTGGCCGGGGTCTCGCCACGCATGTCGGACAGGGGCAGCTCGGCCACCCAGGCCGCGCCGTCCCAATGCTGCTGCCAGTCCTTGCCCAGTTCTGCCGCGTGGTGGAAGGTGTCGGAAGATTCGGGATAGAAGTCCAGCGTACGGCCCTGCAGGGATTCCGGCAGGCCCTCGATGCGCAGCTGCACGCGCTCGTCGGGCGTCCTGCCTTGTGCGGCAGGCTGGCTGGCCGGCACCACCTTGGCCTGGGCTGGCGCAGACAGTGCCTGGGGCTTGAGCGCCCAGGCCTGGGTGAAGGCCTGTCCCTGGCCTGCCGTGCTGCCCTGCACGGGCAGCTGCAGCTGGAAATCGCCTTCCTCGGGAATGCACTCCACGCGGCAGACCAGCCAATTCGCATGCAGGCGCAGGTCCAGCATGCCGGACGCGGGCGGCTTGAAGTCGGCGGCCACCTGCACGGGCACGGGCAGCAGCACCTGGCCCTCATAGCCGTAGTTGAGCAGGGGGCCCACGCGCAGCGCCTCGGGCACGGGCCACTGGATCTCGCCCGCCGTCAGGCCTGCAGGCAGCTGCCAGTTCAGCTCGGTGGCCAGGCCGGAATCACCGGCGTTCTTCCAATAGGTATGCCATTCGGGCTGGTGGGTGATCAGCAGGCCCAGCCACAGCGTCTGTCCGGGTTGAACGCCTTCGGGTGCCTGGGCCACGAGCTCGGCCCGCACGCGTGGCGTGTCCACGGCCGCGGCCGCCCCGCTGCCGGTCTTCAGGCGCAGCTGCGCGCCGGCAGGGGGGGCAAGCAGGCTGGCGGCGGCAAGGAAAAAGGCGAGGAGCCAGAAGGCGAGGTGCTGGGGGGCAGTGTGGCGAAGAGGTGGATGGTGCGGCATGGCGGACTGTGGGAGCCAGGGGCATGGTCTTTGGTTCCCCCGGCTGCAGGCTGCGATGGTAGCGGGCCGTCCAGAGAGATCGCCTGTGGCCTGCTGCAGGACGATTGGCAAAAGGTATCGTTGCATAGGCGCTTGGTATTGGACAGGCGATATGTCCGTTGCCCATCATGGACCGGCCACCCATCCGGGATAGAGCAACACAAGGAGACAAGACATGCAGGAGACATCTCGCCGCCACTTCCTGGCCGCTGGCGCGGCAGCGGCCGCAGCCTGGGGACTGCCGCAGCACGCAAGCGCGGCCGCTGCCTATCCCGACAAGTCCGTGCGCGTGATCGTGCCCTTTCCCGCCGGTGGCACCACCGACGTGGTGGCGCGGCTGGCCATGCAAAAGCTCGGGGAGCTGACCGGCCAGTCCTTCGTGGTGGACAACAAGGGCGGTGCCAACGGCGTCATCGGCACGGAACTGGCCGCCCGCGCCGCGCCTGACGGCTACACCCTGCTGATGAACACGGCCGGCGCGCAGACCCTGAGCCCTGTGCTCTACAAGACCAGCTACGAGGCGCTGTCCAGCTTCGAGCCCATCAGCCATCTGTGCGACGTGGGCTTCGTCCTCATCGCACGCAAGGACCTGCCCGTGAACAGCCTGCAGGAGCTGGTCGCCATGGCCAAACAGGGCAAGCCGTTGAGCGTGTCCTCAGGCAGCAGCATGATTTCGCTGATCACCGAGCAGTTCAAGAAGGTGATTGGCGCGCCGGGCATCGTCAACGCCCAGTACAAGGGCACGGCGCCGCAGATGCAGGCCGTGGTGGCGGGCGAGGTGGATTTCTCGTTCGACTCCTTCACCTCGGTGGAGATGATCCGCACGGGCAAGGTCAAGGCCCTGGCCGTGCTGCTGCCCCAGCGCGCCGAAGTCTTTCCCCAGGTGCCCACCATCAAGGAGGCCGGCGTGGACGGCATGGGCTTCAGTTCCTGGTCAGGCCTGCTGGCGCCCAAGGGCACGCCCCGCGACATCGTGGCCCAGCTCGCGCAGCAGATGGACAAGGTCATGCAGATGCCCGACGTGCTGGCCAAGCTGCGCAGCTACAGCTATGTGCCGCGCCGGGGAACGCCCGAGGAGTTCGCGCGGCTGATCGAGTCGGACAACGAGCGCTGGAAACGCATCGTCAAGGAATCCAACTTCAAGGCCGAGTGAGGAGGGCTCCGGCAGCCCATGGATGGCCCTAATATCGGGCCATGCAAGACTCCCCGCCCGAACAGATATCCCCCGGCGCCTGGCCTTCCCGCTGGTGGGCCGAGGCCTCTGCACGCGACTTTGCGCAGGCCCAGGCCAGCGGCCTGGCTGCCGAAACCATCGCCGTGCTGCCCGTGGCTGCCGTGGAGCAGCACGGCCCGCACCTGCCGATGTACGTCGACGCCCGCCTGCTGCAGGGCGTGATCGATGCGGCCCTGCCGCTGCTGCCGCCCGAGCTGCCCGCGCTGTTCCTTCCCCCGCAGAACATCGGCTTCAGCGTGGAGCACCAATCCTTTGCCGGCACGCTGACGCTGTCGCCCGCCACGGTGATCGCGCTGTGGACCGAGCTGGGCGCCTGCGTGGCACGCGCCGGCGTGCGCCGGCTGCTGCTGCTCAACGGCCATGGCGGACAGGTCAGCGTGATGGACATCGTGGCGCGCGAGCTGCGCATGCGCCATGGCCTGCTGGTCTACAGCAGCAGCTGGTTCGGACTGGTGGACGATGCGGCCAATGCGCAGTTCAGCGCGCATGAGCACCGCTTCGGCATCCATGGCGGCGAGGTGGAGACGTCGATGATGCTGCACCTGGCGCCGGAGACCGTGCGCATGGAGCATGCGCGGGACTTTCATTCCACTTCGGAGGATAGGGCGCAGCGGCATGCCTTGCTGGGCAATGGGCGAAGCGCCAAGATGGGCTGGGCCATCGAGGACTACAACGTTTGTGGCGCCGTCGGCAATGCAGCCGGGGCTACGGCCGAGCGGGGGGCCTTGATGGTGGAGGCTTCGGCTCGGGGGCTGGTGCGGTTGTTGTCCGAGATGGTTGCGCTGCCTGCGGATACTGTGGGGCGGGCGCCGGAGCCGTTGTAGGTTTGTTGCGGGGTCGTTTTTGGACCCTGCCGGGTGGTGGTTTTTCGAGGCCGGGAGTCGGCCCGGCGGCCGACCTACTTTCCTTTGTTTCGCCAAAGGAAAGTAGGCAAAGCAAAGGCGACTCGGATGTCCGCGACCCCTTCGCTTCGCTGCGGGGCCACCTGTGCCGTGACGGTTGCGGGGTTCGCCGTGAAACTCTCTTCGCGCTGCGCGCTACGTTCAAACATCACGGCGAGTCAGATGACGAAGCAGTCCTGTCCTTCGGCAGGACTGCAACCCCGCAACCGCCACGACGCAGGCGCTGACATACGGGGAGTTGTTGCGGGCCTTCGCTGCGCTCGGCCTTTTTTACTGTTTCGGGATCTTGGCCTGGACGATCACGTCGCCCCAGCGCTTGATTTCCGACTGCAGCAATTGCGCGGTCTGCTCGGGCGTGCTGGACTGGGCCTGGACGTTCATCTCGCGCAGTTTCTGCGTGACTTCGGGAGAGTTCACGGCGGCGGCGATTTCCTTGTTCAGGCGGGCGATGATTTCCGGGGGCGTCTTGGCGGGGGCGGCCAGGGCGTTCCAGGAGGAGGCGACGAAGCCCTTGACGCCTGACTCCTGGGCCGTGGGCACGCCGGGCAGCAGGGCCGAGCGCTTGTCGCCGGTGATGGCCAGCAGGTTGACGGCCTTGGAGTTGATCTGGCCCATGATGGGCGTGAGGATTTCCACGGCCGCGTCGATCTGCTTGCCGCGCAGGGCCGTGACCACGGCAGGGGTGCCGTTGAAGGGCACGATCTGGGCGTCGATGCCGGCGGTGGTCTTGAACAGTTCGGCTGCCAGGTGCTGGGTGCTGCCGATGGCGATGCTGCCGATGTTGAGCTTGCCGGGGTTGGCCTTGGCCCAGGCCACCAGCTCGCCCAGGTTCTTGAAGCGCGAGTCGCTTGCGGTGAGCACGCCGATGTCGAAGTAGCCCAGGGTGGATATCGGCGTGAAGTCCTTGACCATGTCGAAGGGCAGCTGGTTGAACAGCCCCACGGTGACGGCACTACCGTTGGACATGAGGAACAGCGTGTGCCCGTCGGGCGCGGACTTGGCCACGGTGTCGGCCGCGACGATGCCGCCTGCGCTGGGCTTGTTGTCGATGATGACGGGCTGGCCCAGCTGCGAGGCCAGTTTTTGCGCAACGACGCGCGAGGTGACGTCGGCCACGCCGCCTGCGCCAAAGGGCACGACGATGCGGATGGGCTTGTTCGACAGGGGCTGGGCCTGGCTGGTGATGGCGGCCAGCAGCAGGGCCGCGCAGGCCAGGGCGCTGCGCGTGAAACGGCGTTTGTTCATGGGTCTTTTGTCTCCTGGCCGGCGAGTTTGGCGCAAAAGCGCAGGCCGGCCCAGAGCGCCCGTGTTCTGGCTGCTATGCCTTGCCGCGATAGCTGTGTGACAGCCTTGCCGGTGCCGTATCAGGCGTGCGTGATCCAGCTGCGGTGCTGGTCTGTGTCCAGGTGGTTGAGCGTGTTGAAGGTCTGCAGCATCAGGCGCTTGGGGCTGGTGGTGAACTCGGTCACGGCGCTGTTGCGGATGCGCATGTTCAGCGCAATGGTGACCTCGGGCGAGGTGCCAAGCACATGGCCCACGGCCGTGGAGATGGGGCCGCCACTGCTGACCAGCAGCACGTTTTCGTCGGCATGCTCGTGGCGCACGCGCTCCAGCACCTGGCGCACGCCGCCCGAGAAATCATCCCAGCTGGGCATGCCTTTGGGGCTGATGGTGCCGGCCATCCACTGGGCCAGGGCATCGCACAGCAGGCGGAAGTGGTGGCGGTACAGCTCGGGTGTGTCGGGCTTGGGCAGGGGCGCCGGATGGATGGCCTGCAGCAGCGCGCCGCTGTCGTATTCATCGAGGCCTGCAAGCGCCTGGGTGCGGTGCTGCTCGGCAGGCAGGCTGCCCAGGCCGTCGGCGATGCCGGCCAGTGTCTGCGCATGGCGGCGCAGCGTGCCCGTGTAGACCGCGTCGAAGCGCAGGCCGCGCTCTCGCCAGTAGGCCCCAAGCCTTTGCGACTGCGCAGTGCCGCGCTCGCTGAGCTGGTCGTAGTCTTCGGCACCAAACGAGGCCTGGCCATGGCGCACAAGATAGAGGGTTCCCATGGCGCGGATTGTGGCCAGCGCCGGCGCTGGCGTTTGTCCTGCGGGTGACTGGCTGCCGCCTTGGCGACAGATTCCGGCAACCCGGCAGGCTCTACAACAGCACCTGGCCGCTCACGCATTCCACGACATGGCCGCCTATCCACAGCGCGCCCTGCGCGTCCTCGCTGACGTGGACGCGCCCGTCGCGCCCCACGCAGCAGCCCTGGCTGGCGATGTAGGGCGCATGCAGCAGTCCTTCGCCGCGCAGCCACAGGGCCAGACTGGCGTTGAGGCTGCCGGTGACGGGGTCTTCAGTGACGCCGACGGGGCTGGCGAAGCCGCGCACTTCCAGACTGGGGGCGGCATCCGCCTCGGCTGCGGCTGGCCGCTGGCCCGTGGCAAAGGCGCGGGCCTCGCGGCTGCTGCGGCCGATCAGTGCCGGTGCATCTTGCGCGCTTTCGTACAACGCGCAGGCGCCCACCTTGGTGTTCAGCGCCTTGAGCCTTGCATGGTCGGGCTCCAGCGACAGCACCTGGTCGGGATGCTCGAAGAGCACGCCCATCCAGCGCGGGCCGTTGTCCAGCCAGGCCGCACGCAGGATCTGGCCGCGTTCTGCGCCCAGTGCGGCCGCCACGTCATCCAGCAGGCCGGGCTCCACGTCGCTGATGTCGGTGGACGGTGCCTGGAAGGCCAGGCGCCCGTCCTGGCGCTCGATGCCGATCAGCCCCTTGGCGCATTCCTGCACGATGCGCTGGGCCTGCTGCGGCACGCCGCCCTGCGCCAGCCAGGCATGGCAACTGCCCAGCGTGGGATGGCCGGCAAAGGGCAGCTCGCCGCCCGGCGTGAAGATGCGCACGCGGTAGTCGGCGCCTGCGGCGCGACCCGCCTCGGTGGGAGGCAGCACGAAGGTGGTCTCGGACAGATTGGTCCAGGCCGCGAAGGACTGCATCTGCGCATCGGTCAACCCGGTGGCGTCGAGCACGACGGCCAGCGGATTGCCCAGGTAGGGCCGTGCCGTGAACACATCCACGGTCATGAAGGGGCGCTGGCGGGGTGCGGCGGTGGAGGTCATGGCAAGGGGCAGGGGTGCGATGGGCAATGCAGGATGAAGAAAGCCGGCGCAAAGCCGGCTTTCAGGGAACAGCCGGGGCTGTGCGTATCAGGCCGACAGCTGTGAGCGGATGGCGTCGGCCAGGGCGGCGATGCCCTTGTCGATCTGCTCGGCCGACACGGTCACGTAGGACAGGCGCAGCGTGTTGGCCTGGGGCTCGTCCGCATAGAACGGCGCGCCGGGCACGAAGGCCGTGCCGCGTTCCACGGCGGCGGGCAGCAGCTTTTGCGCATCCATGCCCTTGGGCAGGCGAACCCACAGGAACATGCCGCCCACGGGACGGGTCCACTGCACGTCCAGGCCGGCCATTTCGCGTTCCAGCGCGGCCAGCATGGCGTCGCGCTGGCGCTTGTACATGGCGCGGATGGTGGGCACATGGCGGTCCAGGAAGCCGTCCTTGATGACCTCGGACACCACACGCTGGTTGAAGCCCGGCGTGTGCAGGTCGGCCGCCTGCTTGGCCTGCAGCAGCTTGTTGTAGACGGACTTGGGCGCCACCAGGAAGCCGATGCGCAGGCCCGGTGCCAGCACCTTGGAAAACGAGCCCAGGTAGATCACGCCTTCGGGGTTGCGCGCGGCCAGCGGCAGGGCAGGGGCCTGCTCGAACCACAGGTCGCCGTAGGGGTTGTCCTCAATCAGCGGGATGTTGAGTTCGCGCGCCTTGTCCACCAGGGCCTGGCGGCGTGCCTCGGCCATGGTGCGGCCGGTGGGGTTCTGGAAGTTGGGCAGCACGTAGGCCAGGCGGGCCTTGTCGGCGCCGGTGCCGGCCTTGGCGGCGAAGTCCTCGACGAGGATGCCGTCGTCATCGCTGTCCACGCCCACGGGAATCGGTTCCTGCGGTGCAAAGGCCTGCAGCGCGCCCAGGTAGGTGGGCTTTTCGACCAGCATGCGGCTGCCACGGTCCAGGAAGACCTTGCCGATCAGGTCCAGCGCCTGCTGCGAGCCGGTGGTGATCAGCACCTGGTCGGGGTCCACTTCCCAGGGCAGGAAGTCGGCTACGGCCTGGCGCAGGGGCGCGAAGCCCTCGCTGGTGGCGTACTGCAGGGCCGAGGCGCCATCGCGCTGCATCACGGTCTGGCAGGCCTGGGTGAACTCGTCCAGCGGGAAGGCCAGCGGCGAGGGCAGGCCGCCCGCCATGCTGATGATGCCGGGACGGTCGGTGAGCTTGAGGATTTCGCGGATGGCGGAGGGGTTCATCTTGGCAGCACGGTCTGCCAGCGTCCAGGTCGTCATAAAAAAAGCAGTTCTAGGTCTTTGCGGTGCCCGCCATGCGGGCGGGCTGGTATGGATTGCCATGCCGTCGTGGGGCACGGGCCGGCCGCATGTGAAGAGCGGAGTGCGGATAGTGCGCTCGCTCTTGCGCCGGCAATGAGGGTATTTTGTCGCGGGCGTGAAGGGTCTGCGCATCCTCCCTTCAATAGCTGGGCAGGCCAGTACGGCCTTTGCCTGGGCGTGGGTGGAGGACCCTCATGCGGCCACCATCCATATCGCCGTCAGCGCCAGCATGGCCGCCATGGCACGGTTGAACCACAGCAGCCTGCGTCCCTGGGCCAGCCAGTGGCGCAGCAGTGCGCCCACGCAGGCATACAGCAGATTGCTGAAAAAGGCATAGGCGGCCATGACGGGCAGCACCACGGTCAGGCGCTCGGTCAGGTCGTCGCGCCCGGCCAGCCAGCCGGCCACGATGGCCAGGGCCAGCAGCCAGGCCTTGATGTTCACGAATTGCAGTCCCACGCCCTGCCAGAAGCCCACCTGCAGCTGCTGCGGCGATTGCAGCGATGCCATCTGCGCGCTGCGGCTCAGGCGCCAGGCCATCCACAGCAGGTAGCCGATGCCAGCTGCCTTGACCAGCCACAGCAGCAGCGGCGCCGCGACAATGGCCGCGCCCACGCCGGCCGTGCTCAGCACCAGCAGCACGCACCAGCCCACGGGCACGGCCAGGACGAAGCGCAGCGCCGGGCGCAGGCCGTGGTTGGCGGCCAGGGCCGTGGACAGCGTGGTGTTGGGACCGGGGCTGAAGCTCATGGAAGCGGCGAGCAGCAGCAAGGCGGTGAGTTCGGACGGTGGCATGAGGCGGTGGCCCCGAAGGTCTCCATACAGGCGGCAGGGGCTGTTGGGGAGGAGGGCACGGCAGGCCTTCTCCGCAGCACGAATGCATGAAATATAGGTGCAAGACCTGTACAGTGCCAATACAGTTGGACCCTCAATTGCATGTTCTGTATTGGTGCCTATCCCGATACAGTGACTTTCTGGTGACCCATTCGCAGCCGTTTGCAGCCGTTCACACCCGTTTCCGTATGACCGTTCCCCTCTCGCGGCTGGCGCCGCAGACCCTGAGCACCCAGCTGGCCGAACGCCTGGGCGAGCGCATCCGCATGCGGCTGCTGCCTGCGGGCGCACGCCTGCCTTCGGTGCGCGAATGCGCGCGCCAGCAGGGCGTGAGCACGCACACGGTGGTGGCCGCCTATGACCTGCTGCAGGCCCAGGGCCTGGTCGAGGCGCGGCCGCAAAGCGGCTTCTTCGTGCGCGACTTCGTGCAGGATGCGCCGCTGCTGCAGCCCGAACAGGCCCGTGCGGTCCCCGCCGAGGAGGCCCCTGGCGTGCCCAAGGGCACGCGCATCAATGCCTCCATGCTGGTGCGCGGCATGTTCCACCAGAGCGTGGGCGGCAGGCCGCAGCCCGGGGCGGGCGTGCTGCCGGCCGAGTGGCTGGAGGCCGGCTTCCTGGCGGCAGCCATGCGCAAGGCCTGCTCGGGCAAGTCCCTGCACGACTCCTGCGTGGGCTATGGCGACCCGTTGGGCGACATCGGCCTGCGAGAGGCGCTGTCGCGGCGCCTGGCGCGCCTGGGCATTGCGGCGGCGCCGCAGCACATCATCACCACCATGGGCGCAACGCATGGGCTGGACGTGGTCAGCCGCGCCCTGCTGCAGCCGGGCGACCCGGTGATGGTGGAGGAGCCCGGCTGGGCCGTGGAATTCGCGCGCCTGGCATCGCTGGGCATGCGCGTGCTGCCCGTGCCGCGCGGCCCCGACGGGCCGGACCTGGCCGTGATGCAGCGCTACTGCGAAAGCTGCGCACCCAAGCTCTACGTCAGCGTGAGCGTGCTGCACAACCCCACCGGCTACAGCCTGTCACCGGCCAGCGCCCACGAGGTGCTGCAGCTGGCGCGGCGATTCGGCTTTTACGTGGTGGAGGACGATACCTATGGCGAGATCGCGCCCGACCACGCCGCGCGCATGACCGTGCTGGACCGCCTCAGCCACAGCATCTATGTCAGCGGCTTCGCCAAACTGCTGGCGCCCAACTGGCGCGTGGGCTACCTGGCGCCCCCGCCCGCCCTGGTGGAGCGCCTGGTGGACACCAAGCTGCTGTCCACGCTCACCACCCCCTCGCTGATGGAACGCGCCCTGGCCCACTGCATGGACCAGGGCCAGCTGCGCCGCCATGCCGAGCGCCTGCGCCAGCACCTGGCCCAGGCCCGAATGCGCAGCGTGGCACTGGCCCAGCAGGCCGGCGCCCGCTTCGCGGCCGAGCCGGCCGGCATGTTCGGCTGGGTGGACACCGGCGTGGACACCGAAACCCTGGCCCAGCGCCTGCTGGACGCCGGCTACTTCATCGCCCCCGGCGCCATGTTCCACGCCGGCCGCCAGCCCAGCACCTGCATGCGCATCAACTTCGCCACCACGCAGGAACCCGCCTTCTGGCGCATCTTCGAGCGCGAAGTCCAGGCCATGCGCGGCAGCGCATAGAAAAGGGAATGGGGCAGGGAAGGGAGACGGCGGAGAAGATCGGCATCGCCCCGCAAATCCAGATCAGACCAGGCGCACGGCGCCAAAAACCGGCGCGCCCCAAAGCGCGGGACACCGAGCAAGGGCCGCCCCGCCGCGAGGGTGTCGTCCCCCTCCCTTGCGAAGCAAGTAGAGAGGGGGAAGGCGCGCAAGCGCCTCAGGGGGTGCTCCCAGTCAATGCGCCCGCATCTTCGTACGCAAGCGCGCAATCGCCTGACTGTGCAGCTGGCACACGCGCGATTCAGTCACGCCGAGCACGGCGGCGATTTCCTTGAGGTTCATGTCGTGCTCGTAGTACATGCCCATGATGTACTGCTCGCGCTCGGGCAGGGCCTTGATGGCTTCGACCAGGGCCACGCGCAGGCGGTGGTCGCGCAGCAGCGCAAAGGGATCGGCGCCGCTGTCGGCCACGTGGCGTTCGAGGAAGTCCTCGCCCTCGTCGCCGCCCGACATGTCCTCCAGATACACCAGCTGCGTGCCGCGCACCTTGCCCAGCAGCGACTGGTAGTCGTCCAGGTCCATGCCCAGTTCGTCGGCGATCTCGGATTCCAGCGGCGTGCGCCCCAGGCGCTGTTCCAGGCGGTGCAGCGCGTGCTCGATGTCCTTTTGGCTCTTGCGCGAGCTGCGGCTCATCCAGTCGCCTTCGCGCAGCTCATCGAGCATGGCGCCACGGATGCGCTGGCTGGCGAAGGTCTCGAATTGCACGCCCTGCTCGCTCTCGAAGCGGGACAGGGCTTCGGCCAGGCCGATCATTCCGACCTGTATCAGATCATCAAGCTCCACATTGGGAGGCAGCTTGGCGATCATGTGCAGCGCGATCCGGCGTACCAGAGGTACATGCCGACGGATCAGTGCATCGCGGTCGAGTTGGCCTTTGGCGGTGTACATGGCAGTCAGTGGCTCCAGGCATGGGATGCGGGCAGCGGCGCGAAGCCGGCGGCCAGATCCTGGCCGCCATGTGGCAACACGCTGCCCGCATGGTTGAGCAGTTGCAGCGCCAGGCGCTGCAAGTCCGGTGCATGGTGCAGGCGCACGGGCAGCAGTCCCGGCGCATGGCCCAGGTGGCGCTGCGCGCAGCGCATCAGCGCGTCGATCTGGGATTGCAGCTGTTGCGCATCCTCGGCCTGGCTGCGGGCGCCGGTCTGTCCACGGCGCCAATCGTAGCTGGTCACGCCCAGGTCATCAGCGCTGGGCAGCAGCGGCGCCAGCAGGCAGCGCAGGCCGGCATGCACTGCCAGCTGCTTGAGCTGGCGGTAGCAGCCCAGCACGCGGGTGCCTTGTTCGGGCAGCACCATCAGCGGGTGCACGGCCTGGCCGGCCAGGTTGCTGGCCAGCGTGTCGGCATTGGCATACAGCATGACGATGGCGTAGCCGCGCACGTGGCGCTGCAGCCATTGCATGGGCGTCATGCCGGCCTGGCGCGCCTGCTGGGGCAGCAGATCCAGGCCCTGGCGCGCCGGCAGCACGGCCACCGAGCTGTGGCGGGGATCGGGGTGCAGGCCGGTACGGGCCTGCCAGGCGCTTTGCTGCAGCAGCTGCGCCAGGCCCGGTGCATCCGGGGACTCGCCCTGGCTGGCGTCCAGCACCAGGACGGGCAGGCCCAGGCGCTGCAGGCTGGCGCAGACCGGCCACAGCAGGGATTGTTCGGCCTGGCCCTGCGGGTCGTTGGCCGTGTCGCGCAGCATGGCCAGCACACGCAGGCCCATGGGAGCGGCGGCGCCGGGCTGGCCGTGCAGGCCCAGGCCCTGGTGCAGCTGGGGGAAGGTTTCAAGCATGGTGGATCTCGCCTTCCGTGCTGGGGCTGGACGGGGTGAAGAAGAAGTCCAGGTCCAGCGCCTTGGGATCGAAGGCGGAGCGGGTGGCGGCGCGCATGGAGGCGGACACCAGTTGCTGCGCATCGGCGCGTTCCCAGTCTTCGGGCACGCGCTGGCCGTTGGTCACGCCGCGCAGCTGCATCTGGTGGCGGATCAGTGTGTCCACCGAAGGGCCCAGCTTCACGGCCTCGTCCACCTTGGTGAGGATGGCCTGGCTGGAGCCGCGCGCCTTGAAGGCCTGCATCACATCGTCCAGCGCATCGCCCTGGCCGGCCGCGTTCACGGCCAGCAGTTTCTGGATGCCGGGCAGGTCCAGCAGGTCGAGGATCTCGTCCTTGCGCGGATCGCGCGGGGCCACGCCCGTGGTGTCGATCAGCACCAGCTGCTTGTTGGCCAGCAGGCCCAGCAGGTCCTGCAGCGCGGCGCGGTCATGGGCCAGGTGGGCCACCACGCCCAGCATGCGGCCGTAGGAGCGCAACTGGTCGTGGGCGCCGACGCGGTAGGTGTCCAGGGTGATCAGGCCGACGCTGGCGGCGCCGTACTTGGCGGCGCACAGGGCCGCCAGCTTGGCCGTGGTCGTGGTCTTGCCCACGCCGGTGGATCCCACCAGGGCGAAGACGCCGCCTTGCTCGTACAGCGGGGCCTGGTCGGCGTCGGTGCGCAGATTGCGTTCCAGCACCTGCATCAGCCAGCGCACGGCGTCGCCGGCGGACAGGTCCTGGGGCATGTGCTCGACCAGGGCGCGGGCCAGCACGGGGGAGTAGCCCGCGCGGATCAGCTTGTGCGTGAGGTTGGCGTGGATGGGGTTCTGGCGCGTCTGGCCCAGCCAGGTCAGCGTGTTGAAGCGCTCTTCGATCAGGTCGCGCACGGACTGCAGCTCATCGCGCAGTGCCTGGGAGGCCATGGTCGGTGCGGGCTCGCTGCGCAGGGTCTCGCGCAGCGGCGCTTCGGCGCTGGCGCGCAGCGGGTTGTGGCGGGCCACGGAAGGTGCGGGCTGTGCCTTGAACGGCTGCTGTGCAGCCGTGGGCGCGGCAGCCGGTGCTTCGCGCAGGGCGTCGCCCAGGCTGCGGCGCTGGGCAAAGCTGGGCAGCGGCTCGTCAACGCCGGCCTCGTGGCGGCGGCGCAGCATGCGTTCGCGCACATAGTCCTGGAAGGACAGGGTGCTCATGGCCAGTTGTTCGGTGTCTTCCTGCACGCTTTGGCGCAGGCCGGCCGGCTCGGCACCTTCTGCCGACAGCGAGGCTGCCTGCGAGATGGCCTGCGCTATCGCCGACGACGTTGCCTGGGAAGCACGCGACGGAGCCGCCTGTGCGGCCTGCATTGCCGGCTGCGCCGTGCGCGGCTGGGTCTGCGCCTGGATCAGCTTGGCCTGCACCTGCGGGCGCAGGCCCGTGGTTTCCTCTGCAGAGCGGCGCTCGATGGCCTGCTGCAGCGGCGTGCTGCTGGCAGCGGCCTTGCTGTGTTCCAGCGTGTCCTCGGCCGTGGCCATGACCTCGACGCCATCGGGCGTGTTGCGGTTGGACAGGATCAGGGTGCCCGCTCCGAAAGCCATGCGCGCCTTGGCCAGGGCCTCGCGGGAGGTGGGGGCGTAGAAGCGTTTGATGTTCATGCGGATGCACCTTTAAGAATCGAGCCGATGCGGATGGTGTGCGTTTCGGGGATCTCGCTGTGGGCGAGAACCTGCAGACGCGGCGCCACGCGACGCACCAGGCGGGCAATGGAATTGCGGATGGAATCGGGAACCAGCAGGCAGGCAGGCAGGCCCAGCTCTTCTTGCTGGTTGGCCATGTCGGCCGCCTTCTGGGTGAGGATCTCGGCCACGCCGGGATCCAGTGAGGGGGAGCCGGGGTTGGACAGGGCCTGCACCAGCAGGCGTTCGAGTCCGGGCTCGATGGCGATGACGTTCAGCTCGCGGGTCGGGCCGTAGATCTGCTGGACGATGGACGGCGACAGCGCAATGCGCACGCGGCGGGCCAGCTCGACAGGGTCCTGCGTTGTCGAGGAATGCTCGGCCAGCGTCTCGATGATGGTGCGGATGTCACGCACGTGCACCGAGTCTTCCAGCAGCAGCTGGAGCACTTTCTGGAACGTCGTGATGGACACCATTTTCGGAATGACTTCTTCGATCAGCTTGGGAGCCAGTTTGGCCACATGCTCCACCAACTGCTGCGTCTCGGTACGGCTGATCAGCTTGGCGGCATGCACTTGCATCAAGTGTGACAAATGGGTGGCCATCACGGTTTCCGAATCAACCACGGTAAAGCCTGCCATTTGTGCCGCTTCCTTCTGGCGTTCGTCGATCCAGTGGGCGGGCAGGCCGAAGGCCGGGTCGGTGGTCTGGGTGCCGATCAGCGGGGTGCTGATGCCGCCCGGATTGATGGCCAGGAACATGCCGGGGAAGGCCTCGCCCTCGCCCACCATCACGCCGCGCAGGGTGATGCGGTAGGCGCTGGGCTTGAGCTCCAGGTTGTCGCGCACATGCACGGCCGGGGGCAGAAAGCCCACTTCCTGGGCGAACTTGCGGCGCACGCCCTTGATGCGGGTCAGCAGGTCGCCCTGGCGGCCCTTGTCCACCAGGGTGATCAGGCGGTAGCCCAGCTCCAGGCCGAGCAGGTCCACGGGCTGCAGGTCGTCCCAGGTGGCTTCGCCGTCGCTGGGCGCGGCCACGGGTGCGGGCGCCTGGGTCTGCTGGGAGGCGCGTTCCTGCTGGCGGCGCGAGAGCATCCAGGCCAGCCAGCCCAGCAGCGCGCCCGTGCACAGGAACACGACGTGGGGCATGCCCGGAATGACGCCCAGCAGGCCCAGCACGCCGGCCGTGATGCCCAGCACCTTGGGCGACATGAACAGCTGCTGCGCGATCTGCTGGCCCATGTCGGTTTCCTTGCCCACGCGCGAGATCACCATGGCCGCGGCCACCGAGATCAGCAGGCCGGGGATCTGCGCGACCAGCGCATCGCCCACGGCCAGCAGGATGTAGCTGTCGGCGGCCTGGCCGGCCGACAGGCCGTGCTGGATCATGCCGATGGCGAAGCCGCCGATGATGTTGATCACCAGGATCAGAATGCCGGCGACCGCGTCGCCGCGCACGAACTTGCTGGCACCGTCCATGGAGCCGAAGAAATTGGCCTCTTCCTGCACCTCGGCGCGGCGGCGCTTGGCTTCCTTTTCGTCGATCAGGCCGGCGTTCAGGTCGGCGTCCACGGCCATCTGCTTGCCGGGCATGGCGTCCAGGGTGAAGCGGGCCGAGACTTCGGCGATACGCTCGGCACCCTTGGTGATCACCACGAAGTTGATCACCACCAGGATGGCGAACACGATCAGGCCGACGGCGAAGTTGCCGCCGATCAGGAAGTGGCCGAAGGCCTCGATCACCGCGCCGGCCGCGCCGGGGCCGGTGTGGCCCTCCAGCAGCACCACGCGGGTGGAGGCCACGTTCAGCGACAGGCGCATCAGCGTGGTCAGCAGCAGCACCGACGGGAAGGCCGCGAAGTCCAGCGGCCGGATCATGTAGGCCGCCACCATCATCACCATCAGCGCCACGGCGATGTTCAGCGTGAAGAAGGTGTCCAGCAGCCACGGCGGAATGGGCAGCACCATCAGCGCCAGGATGGCCACCACCAGCAGCGGCGCCATCAGGCCCTGAGCGAACTTGGCGTTCTCGCTCGACCACATCGATTGCAGGGATTGGAGCGGATTCGTCGTCATGGAGCAGTACCTTCAGTGGTCGCGGCGGCGCCTGGCGCGCGGCGGCCCTGGTGCGGATCGAGTTCGGCGGGCACGACGGGTTCGCCGAGATCGCCAGGCATGGGGCCTTCGCCGCGCAGCGCGGCCTTCAGGCGGTAGACATAGGCCAGGACCTGGGCCACGGCCGTGTACAGCGCGGCGGGAATGGCCTGGTCCAGGTCGGCGTGTGCGTACAGGGCGCGCGCCAGCATGGGGGATTCAAGCACCGGGATCTTGTGGGCACCGGCGACTTCGCGGATCTTCAGCGCCACCAGGTCCGTGCCCTTGGAGATGACCTGCGGGGCGGCCATGGTCTTTTCGTCGTAGCGCAGGGCCACGGCGTAGTGCGTGGGGTTGGTGACCACGAAATCGGCGCGCGGCACGGCGTTGACGCTGGCGCGGTCGGCGATCTCGCGCTGCTTCTGGCGGATCTTGCTCTTGATCTGCGGGTTGCCGTCCGATTCCTTGTGCTCCTGCTTGACTTCCTCGTGGCTCATCTTCAGGCGCGACTTGAACAGGTAGGCCTGCAGCGGCACGTCGATCACGGCCATCAGGAACACCACCAGCAGCAGCAGGGCCACGCCGCTGGCCAGCCATTGCCCCGTCATGGACAGCGCCATGGCCGAGGGCTGGGAGGAGATGGCGGCGATCTCGGCGAGATGGCCGCTCAGGAACTTCCAGGCCACGAAGGAGAGGATGGCCGTCATCACCACCATCTTCACCACGGTCACCATCTGCTGCTTGGAAAACAGGTTGGTCAGGCCCGACAGCGGATTGAGGCGGTTGAACTGCGGTTGGATGGGCTTGAGGCTCAGGATCCAGCCGCCGGCCAGCATGCCCGACACCAGGGCCGCACCGGTGGTCACGGCGGCAACGACCAGGGAAATCTTCAGGCCCAGGCTGCCCATGGACAGCATGCGCTCCATCATCAGGGCCGGCGTCTTGGCCGTGTGCGCGTCGAAGGCCAATTGCTGGGCCAGTGCCATGCGCAGGTGCTGGATCAGGGGCTCGGCGCCCATCAGCATCATCAGCGCGCCCGTGCCCAGGATGGCCAGGTGCGACAGGTCCCGAGAGCGCGCACCCTGGCCGTCAGAACGCGTTTTCTGCAGTTTGCGTTCGGTAGCGGGAAGGCTTTTGTCTTGGCTGGAGTCCATGGCGCAATGACGGAAGGATTTGCGTCATTGTCGGAACAAGCCAGGCAGGCGAAGCCCCGATAAGCGGGGCTCAAGCGGCGCTTATGTGCTGTCTGCACAAGAGGAGGAGCGGCAGCCGCACGGTGCAAGGGCGCCGCGAAGATGGCAGTCAGCCCCTTGCGCCCAAGCGAAAGAGGCTGCCCTGCAATGAGAGGGGAGGCGCCGGGCGCCCCCCGGGGTGATCAGAATCCCAGGCTGGCCAGGAGATCGTCCACCTGGGACTGCGAAGTCACCACGTCGGGCGTCTTTTCGGGATCGACCACGGGGCCGGCGAGGTGCTCCTTGGGCTTTTCCAGGGACTCCAGCGCCGTCTGCTGCGGGTTGGGCGAGGTCTGGATGAGCAACTGCACCAGCTGGTCCTCCAGATCGGCGGCCAGCGAGACCACGCGGGCAATGACCTGGCCCGTGAGATCGTGGAAGTCCTGGGACATCATGATCTCGGTGAGGTGCTCGTCGGCCTGCTGCGTGCCCTGCTCGACTTCCTCCAGGAAGTTCATCACCCGGCCCTTGGCCACGGCCGCCACGGGGTCCTCGACCATCTGTGCCCGCATGGCGCGTACACGCTCGGCCAGCCGGTCCTGCTGGACCTTGGCCAATTCGACGCGGTTCAGAACCTTCTCGGCGGCTTCTCCGGTCAGCCGCGCAATGTAGGAAAGGCGGCTTTGCGCGTCCGGCAGCTCTCCCATGCTGCCGCGCAAACGGTCCGCATAGCCCAGCTCGTTGAGCGAGTCATGCAGCTGGCGCGTGAGAACGCCCACCTTGTAGTGGACGCTGTCGGGGACATCCGGGTTGCTCATGGCGCGTGCCCTACAGGCCCAGCTTTTTGAGGATCAGGTTGACTTTCTCTTCCAGCGTGGCCTTGGTGAAGGGCTTGACGATGTAGCCTGCCGCGCCGCCCTGGGCCGCTGCCACGATGTCCTCCTTGCGTGCCTCGGCCGTCACCATCAGCACGGGAAGGTGCTTGAGTTTGTCGTCCTGCTTGATTTCGGTGAGCAGCTGGAAGCCGTTCATGTTGGGCATGTTGATGTCCGTCACCACGAAATCAAACTTGCTGTTGCGCAGCTTGTGCAGTGCCACGACGCCGTCTTCGGCTTCATCGGCTTCGGGAAAGCCGCTCTCCTTGAGCAGATTGCGCACGATGCGCCGCATGGTGGAGAAGTCGTCAACGATCAAAAAACGCAGGGCATTAGCCACGTGAGGCCCTTTCGGTCGGTAGGTGCTCGGTACTGGTAAGAATCCGCCGCGATGGTAACAATATGAAACCTTCTTGGCGCAATGTGGGAATTTTCCTGCTTTTCGGCAGCATCGGGCGCAAACCTTAATTTGTTACACGATCAGGTGACGCGGGCGCAGACGGGGCAGCTGCAGGCGAGGTGGCGGCGGGCTGCGCAGCGGTCTCGCCGGTTGCGGATTCGGTGGCGGCCGCATTCGCCGTGCCGCCATTGCCGCCCGCCAATGAGGGCGGCAAGGCGTTGCGTGTCACAGGTCCGCGGTGGCCCAGCAGGCGCTTTTCAGCCTCCTGCGTGAGCACGGTGATGGTGATGCGCCGGTTCTGCGGGGCGCGCGGATCATCGGGCAGCAGCAGGTCGCTGCTGGCCAGGCCCGTGATGCGGGCCAGCTGGTTCAGCGGCATGCCGGCCGCCACCAGCTCGCGGCGCGAGGCGTTGGCACGGTCGGAGGACAGCTCCCAGTTGCTGTAGCCGCGGTCGGCATTGCCGTAAGGGGCGGCATCGGTATGGCCGGACAGGCTGATGCGGTTTTCCGCGCCCGCCAGGGCCGCGCCCACTTCGCGCAGGATGTCGCGCATGTAGGGTTTGACCATGGCGCTGCCGCTGTCGAACATGGGGCGGTTTTGCTCGTCCACGATCTGGATCTGCAGGCCGTCGGGCGTCACGTCGGTGCGGATCTGCGAGCGGAATTCGTTCAGGCGCGCATTGCTGGTGATCATCGCGTCCACCTTGGCCTTGAGCGCCTTGATGCGGTTGGAATCCACCTGGGCCTGGTCAGCGCGGCCTGCATCGACGCTGGTGCGCCGGTTGGAGCTGTCCGCCGCCTCCGAGCGCCGCACTTGGCCGTGCACCTTGGCCAGATCATTGCCGCCGCCGGGAATCACGCTGGAGCTGTTGCCCGCACCGTCGCCGCCGGCCATCGCCACCTTCAGCGGCGAGGAAAAATACGCCGCAATGCCCTGCAGCTCGCCCTTGGCCGTGGAGCCCAGCAGCCACATCAGCAGGAAGAAGGCCATCATCGCGGTCACGAAGTCGGCATAGGCGATCTTCCAGGCACCGCCGTGGGGTGCATGCGCCGTCTTCTTGACGCGCTTGATGATGATCGGCTGTAACTTTTTCTCTGCCATGGCTTGACGCTGCTGGACGCAGGATTACTTCTTGCCCTTGACGTGGGTTTCCAGTTCAAGGAACCCGGGACGTTCGGTGGAGAACAGCACCTTGCGGCCGAACTCGATGGCCGTGGCAGGGTTGTAGCCCTGCATGCTGGCCAGCAAGGTGGTCTTGATGCACTCCAGTTCCTTGGCAGCATCCTGGGCGCGTTGCTCCACCAGGCCGGCCATGGGTTCCACCAGCGCATAGGCCAGCAAAATGCCCAGGAAGGTACCGACCAGGGCCGAGGCGATCATGCCGCCCAGCACGGAAGGCGGCTGGCCCACCGAGCCCATGGTGTTCACCACGCCCAGCACGGCCGCAATAATCCCGAAGGCGGGCAGGGCGCCGGCCAGGCGGGTCAACGCATTGACCGGGGCATGCGCTTCGGCGTGATGCGCCTCGATCTCGCTGTCCATCAGCGACTCGATCTCGTGGGAGTTGAGGTTGCCCGACACCATCATGCGCAGGTAGTCGGTCAGGAACTCCACCACATGGTGGTCGGCCAGCAGCTCGGGGTACTTGGTGAAGATGGGCGACTCGTTGGGTGCCTCCACATCGCTTTCGATGGACATCAGGCCCTCCTTGCGGGCCTTTTGCAGAATCTCGTACAGCAGGGCCATCAGCTCCATGAAGCGGGCCTTGGTGTAGCGCGAACTTTTCATCACGCCAGGGATGGCCTTGGCCGTGGCCTTGAGCACCTTGGGCTGGTTGCACACGATGAAGGCGCCGATGGCGCCGCCGCCGATGGTCACCATCTCGAAGGGCAGGGCCTTGAGAATGACCTGGACGTTGCCCCCGTGCAGCACATAGGTGCCGAAGATGCAACCGAAGGCGACGATGTATCCGATGATGACAAGCATGGGAGTGGATTGTGAGGCAGTGACTCGGCAGGGTTGAGGGAAAAAGCTAGGTGATTGGCGTTCAGATTGGCTGTTCTACCTTGCCATGGCGCTGTGACCATGGCAGGAAGCTTGTCATGCGCGGCGATCAGCGATGATTGTGTGCGGGCTGCCAGTCTTTTATCTTCGGCCTGCTTTCCCTTTACTTGATCCATTTATGCCGTCCTCCAGAACGCTCCCCGACATTGCCTTGGTCATCATCGCCAAAGATGAGCAGCGGTGCATTGCGCGATGCATAGACAGTGCCACAAGCTTCGTGAGCCGCGTCGTGGTGTTGGACACAGGCTCCACTGACAGAACGGCCGAGATTGCATCCGGGCGCGGAGCCCAGGTGCACCATTTCCAATGGTGTGACGATTTTTCCGCTGCTCGAAACAGGGCACTGGAGCTGGCGGACGCCGACTGGAATCTGGTGCTGGATGCGGACGAGTGGTTGTCTGCGGGAGGGGAGTGGCTGCGCGTCTTGGGCCCGTTGGCGCACATGTTGGGAACCGTGGAAATACAAAGCACTTTCGAGAGTGAGCGCTTCACTCAAGTCGGTCAATCATCGATCACCAGACTGCTCCCGAGGGGGGTGCGTTACCAGGGAGTGGTACACGAGCAGCCCTGTTCTGATTTGCCGCGTGTGGCAACACCGCTCGTCGTTCTGCACGATGGATATCTGCCTGACCAGATGCAGCGAAAACAGGGGAGGAATCGGCAACTGCTGCTGCGGGAACTCGGCACAAGCCCGGAAAGTTCCTATGTCCGCTACCAGCTTGGCGTGGATGCCGAGCTCGGGAGGAACTATTCCGATGCATGTGACTACTTTGCTGGAGCGCTGGCAGGCCTGTGCCAAGGTACGGCCTATGAGCATGACCTCTGCATCCGGTATCTCTACTGCCTGGATAAGGCGGGGCGCTATGAGGAGGGCATGGAATTTGCGCAGGCGCAAATGGAAATGTGGCCAGATTCGCCTGACTTCTTTTTCGCACTGGGAGGGCTGATGCTGGATGTCGCCATTGACCGCTCTCCTGGCGAGGCTGATCACTGGCTGGCGATGGCCGAGGCAGCTTGGCAGCGCTGTCTAGAAATCGGCGAGGTGGTGCCAAGCCGTCACGGCAGTGTGGCTGGAAGAGGTAGCTACTTGGCCGCCCACAATCTGGCCGTGATATATGAACAGCTTGGCAGGACCGAGAAGGCACAGGCGCTGAGGCGCAGCTACCCGATGCCTGCATGAGGTCTGGACCGCGGGGCATAGGATGAGGTGCTCCTGCATTCGTTCGCGCCTCGCCGTGTATTGTGCAAAAAACGGGGGGTTCACTCTGTTGATCCGGAGTCTGCACATGGGCACTGTGCGGCAGGATAGTCGGTATTTGCCTTGATGTTTTACTGAACTAGGCACCTGATCCGACCTGAGAACCAATGACTGATGCCAACTATCTGCAGCAGGCGCTGCAACTGCATGACCAATGGGATTTCGATGCAGCACGCGAGGCCTACGCACAGGCGCTGAGACACGCCCCTGGTGATCACCAAGCGCTTTATGGCATGGGCTTGTTGCTCGGCCAGCACATGTTGCTCAGTGCTGAGTCCATGCCTTACCTGGAGGCTGCGATCGGCGCCAAGCCGCGGGCATTTGCATACTGGCGCACCTATATCAATATGCTGATCCGCGAGGGGCTGAGCGATATGGCGCGCTCGCTGATCGAGTTGGCCAGGAGTCAGGGCATGCAGCAGATCGCCTTGGAGCGCCTGGAAAAGGATCTGGCCTTGACGCAAGGGGTGGAAGCCGCAGCCTTTCTAGAGGCGCAGGTCGTCGCGTGGGAGGCCCAATGCCCGCCCCCAAGCCCTGATACACCTGCACCACAGATGCAGATTCCCGCGGAATTGCTCAAGGCGCTGTCCCGCCAGCTCCAGCAAAGGAGCTTCGAACAGGCGGACGACTTGCTGGCTTCGGCCTTGCATGACTACCCGCGCAGTGCCTTGCTGTGGCAAACCAAGGTCAACATGGAGCTGGAGCGTGGTGACCGTGCCGCTGCCCTGAAAGCGGCATACCAGTCTACAGCGGCATTGCCCCGAGACTCGAGCTTGTTCATGCTCCTTGGCGAGGTGCATCTGGAGGCGAAGGAAGCTGCGCAGGCCGAACCCGCCCTGCGCCAGGCTGTCCTGCTTTCGCCGCGGTCGTCGAAAGCCCATGAATTGCTAGGCAATGCCCTGCTAGCCCAAGGACAGGCTCAGGCGTCCTACACTCATTTTGTCCAGGCCCTATTGCTGGCGGCCGATGTGGAATCCCAGGCACTGGTCCAGTTCCGCCTGATCAGCGCGCTGCATGAAGGCGGTCGGCCCCAACTGTGCGCCCAGTTCCTCAGCATGCTGCTGCAGCAGCCCCTGGACTCCAAGCTTTATTTGGCGTGTGGGGACTGGATGCGCAAGCTGGGCTGGAATCTGCAGGCTGAAATGGCCTACCGCCAGGCCCTGCAACAGGAGCCCGATCTGTTCATGGCCATGGTTGGCCTGAGTCTTTCCCTCTCTGGCGATGCCGCTCGACTGGCCGAGCGTGAAACGGTGCTGCGCAGGATCGTGGAGCTGAGTGGCGATTCCAACCGCATGCTGGCTCGAGCTGATTTGGCCTATGTGCTGTTTTCCCAGGAGAGATGGGAGCCAGCGCTGGAACTGCTTGCCGCCATCTTGGAGGAGTCACCGGGAGACTCGCGTGCGCATCGGCTGCGTTGCCTGCTTCTGCTTGAGAAAATGGATCTCGACGCCCTTGAGGTTGCCCTGCGCGAAGGCTTGGCGCATCTGACCGATGACCACGACTTGCTGTATATCAAGGCACTTTACTGGGGGCGCCGTGGAGATGTCCGAAAGGCGCTGGCCCAGTATGACGCAATGCTGGTCAAGCATCCGAACAGCGCAGGGGCGCACAGCGCGCGATTGCTGACGCAACTGCATTTCCCCGGGGCAAGCGCCGTGCAAATCGGCCAGTCGTGCCGGGAGTTCGGCCAATTAATGCGCCGTTTGCATGGAGATCCTCAGCATCAGCATGGGAACAGCAAGGATCCCGGCAAGGTGCTGCGCGTCGGCTTCGTCTCTGCCGACCTGCGTGGGCACGCCGCAGCCAAGTTCTTCCTGCCAACGATGAGGGAGCTGGCCAAGTGCAGGGAGATCGAATGCATTGCCTACTGCAACAATGATCTCTATGACGATGTCACCAAGGAGTTCATGGAGCTGTTCCAGCAATGGCGGGGCGTGCAGGATATGTCGACCGACGCCCTGGTGCACATGATGCAGGAGGATGGGATCGATGTGCTGATAGATCTCAGCGGCCATACCAAGGGCCATCGGCTCGATGTCCTCGCGCGTAGGCCCGCTCCCGTGCAGCTGACCTGGATCGGCAATCCTGGCGGCACGGGATTGCAAACCATGGATTACATCGTTCTGAGTGATCTTTTCCTGGACCGGCCCGCTGTCCGCGAGCAACTGACCGAGCGCATCCTGCGCCTGCCCCTCGCCTATGTATTCGACGGTGGTATCCACGAAGAGCCTGTCGCCTCCTTGCCCGCGCAGCGCAATGGCTACCTCACGTTCGGCTCCTTCAATCGTCTCGTCAAGGTCAATCGGGAAGTAGTTCAGGTGTGGGGAGCGATTTTGCAAGCACTGCCTACAGCAAGGCTGGTGATCGGTGCATGTGAACCCTCGGGTCCTCCCGCTCATCTGCGCGGGTGGCTTCAGGACGCCGGGATCTGTGAGGAGCGCGTGCAATTCTCGTCCCGCATGGGATTCGAGGGCTATCTGCGTGCGCACCACGATATCGATATCTGCCTGGATACCTTCCCCTTCACGGGCGGAGTGGTTACCAATCACGCACTGTGGATGGGTGTGCCCACGCTGACCTTGGTGGGGGATCTGCTGTGCGGGCGCCAGTCTGCCGAAGTCCTGGCGCGCGTGGGGCTGACGGAGGATTTTGCAGCGGCAGACCTCGACGGGCTGCTGCAGTTGGCCCGTTACTGGAGCGCAAACCTTCCGCGTTTGGCGCTGATCCGTCAGTCGCTGCGTCCTGCTCTGCAGGCGTTGGAAGTGCGCCAGGCGGAAATCGCCGCCAAGTCCGTGGTCATGGGCTTGCGCGAAGCCTGGCGCCGCTGGTGCGATAGGCGCGAGGTGGAGGATCTCCGCATCAGCTATCAGGATCTTGGGTTGGAGCCTCCAAAGCCGCTGGGACTGTGACGATGATGTCTTGATCGCCAGGCTCACGAGAGCTGCGCGCCTCCTGCACTCCATGCAGGGGGCGTGCCTTGTTTTGCGGCTTGCATGATGGAATCGCAAAGAATGAGGGGCAAAAAAATCCTCAAGTCCGGCTGGTGGGTGCCGAAAAGCAACTCAGTAGATGGAGCAAACATCTTGAGTTCCGCCAGAGGCAAGACGTCGATGGTGGGTTGATTGGACCGGCGCCGCCATGCCAAGCATGGGTGGTCTGCTGGATTTCATACAGATATCACTAAGGAGCTGCCGCCATGGCCATGACCATCAACACCAACATGCAATCGCTCAATGCCCAGCGCAATCTGAGCACCACCCAGGGCCTGCTGTCCACCACCATGCAGCGCCTGTCTTCGGGTCTGCGCGTGAACAGCGCCAAGGACGATGCGGCAGGCCTGGCGATCGCCGAGCGCATGAATGCCCAGGTCAAGGGCATGAACGTTGCTGCCCGCAATGCCAACGATGGCATTTCGCTGGCGCAGACGGCGGAAGGCGCACTGGGCAAGATCACGGAAAACCTGCAGCGCATGCGTGAGCTGGGTGTGCAGGCGGCCAACGGCACCAACGGTACGAAGGACCGTGGTGCTCTGGACAAGGAGTACAAAGCGCTGGCTGCGGAAATCGGCCGCGTCATCGAGAACACGGAGTTCAACGGCAAGAAACTGCTTAATTCCGACGCTCCGACCAGCTTTGTATTCCAGGTGGGAGCCAACACGGCAGGTGACAACCAGATCACCGTGAACGTGGCAACCAATGCACTGGCTGGATTGAACAATTCGACGGACACTCTTGGCGCAGATGAAACGACCGCCAAAACCGCAATGACTGCGATTGACGCCGCACTGGATACCGTCAGCGGTATGCGTGCCGACTACGGCGCGGCCCAGAACCGTTTCGAAGCCACGATCGCCAACCTGCAAGTGGCTTCGGAAAACACCGCGGCAGCCCGTGGTCGCATCATGGACGCCGACTTCGCTGGTGAAACCTCGAACCTGAGCCGCGCCCAGATCCTGCAACAGGCTGGCACGGCCATGGTGGCCCAGGCCAACCAACTGCCCCAGGGCGTTCTTGCCCTCCTGCGCTGAACCAGGCCTAGCCTGTCCCGGAGGATGGCGGAAGGCAGCGTGCTTGATGCACGCTGCCTTTTTGCTTTCTGTGGCTTGGGTTGCTATCTAAGTCCCGTCTGCACTTGCGGGTTGAGGCAGGTGAGATGAAAAACTTCTTTAAAAAAATATTCAAGTACTGTAAGTCGATGTCGAAATTCCTATCAGCAGATGGATGAAACATCCTGAGCCCCTCCAGCAGCTCTTGCGATTTCTGAATACGAAGCAAGCCGCTGATGGCAGGTTGATTGGGTAGCGAGGGTCGCTGGGCATGGGGTCTAGCGATCGAGATGACCCGGTTTCACACAGATTTCACTGAGGAGCTGCCACCATGGCCATGACCATCAACACCAACATGCAATCGCTCAATGCCCAGCGCAATCTGAGCACCACCCAGGGCCTGCTGTCCACCACCATGCAGCGCCTGTCTTCGGGTCTGCGCGTGAACAGCGCCAAGGACGATGCGGCAGGCCTGGCGATCGCCGAGCGCATGAATGCCCAGGTCAAGGGCATGAACGTTGCTGCCCGCAATGCCAACGATGGCATTTCGCTGGCGCAGACGGCGGAAGGCGCACTGGGCAAGATCACGGAAAACCTGCAGCGCATGCGTGAGCTGGGTGTGCAGGCGGCCAACGGCACCAACGGTACGAAGGACCGTGGCGCCCTGGACAAGGAATACAGCGCCCTGGCCGCCGAAATCGGCCGTATCACGGCGAACACGGAATTCAATGGCAAGAAGCTGCTGAATGCCAACGCAAGCTTCACCTTTCAGGTAGGTGCGAACACTGCCACGGACAACCAGATTTCCGTTGTGGTCTCCTCTGCCACCAGCCTGACCAGCCTGAGCGCGTCCACCGCGACCCTGGGTACCGTCGAGTCTGCAGCGCTGGCCCAGGTTGATGCCATCGACTCGGCGCTGGACAACATCAACGGCATGCGTGCCGACTACGGCGCGGCCCAGAACCGTTTCGAAGCCACGATTGCCAACCTGCAAGTGGCCTCGGAAAACACTGCGGCAGCCCGTGGTCGCATCATGGATGCCGACTTCGCTGGTGAAACCTCGAACCTGAGCCGCGCCCAGATTCTGCAACAGGCTGGCACGGCCATGGTGGCCCAGGCCAACCAGCTGCCCCAGGGCGTTCTTGCCCTGCTGCGCTGAACCAGGCAGTTGCTGCAATTGCGAGGGCAATGCTCTGCGGCAAAGAATTGACGGTCCTCTCGCATGGATCATCCAGGCGGCCAGCTTCATGCTGGCCGCTTTTTTTTGAGAAGAGGGTCTGATGAAGGGCCTAGTGGCGATGCAGGGGCCTGAATCGATGCTCCTCCAAAAAAACACTTAAGTGTTCCAATGGCTTGTCGAAAAACAATTCAGCAGATGGATGAAGCATCCTGAAACCCTGAAAGCACGGCGCCCGCAAGGTAAGTGCTTGCCAGCTGACGGATAGGGTTGCTGCATGCGCCAGGCGATTGTCACGGACCTGGTTTTGTACAGATTTCACTGAGGAGTTGCCGCCATGGCCATGACCATCAACACCAACATGCAATCGCTCAATGCCCAGCGCAATCTGAGCACCACCCAGGGCCTGCTGTCCACCACCATGCAGCGCCTGTCTTCGGGTCTGCGCGTGAACAGCGCCAAGGACGATGCGGCAGGCCTGGCGATCGCCGAGCGCATGAATGCCCAGGTCAAGGGCATGAACGTTGCTGCCCGCAATGCCAACGATGGCATTTCGCTGGCGCAGACGGCGGAAGGCGCACTGGGCAAGATCACGGAAAACCTGCAGCGCATGCGTGAGCTGGGTGTGCAGGCGGCCAACGGCACCAACGGTACGAAGGACCGTGGCGCCCTGGACAAGGAATACAGCGCCCTGGCCGCCGAAATCGGCCGTATCACGGCGAACACGGAATTCAATGGCAAGAAGCTTCTGAATGCGGATGCCAGCTTCACTTTCCAGGTGGGTGCCAATACTGCAGCCGACAACCAGATCAATGTGGTGGTGTCCTCGGCAACGAGCCTTGGCAGCCTGAGCGACTCCACAGCAAGCCTGGGATCAGTCGAGTCTGCAGCGCTGGCCCAGGTTGATGCCATCGACTCGGCGCTGGACAACATCAACGGTATGCGTGCCGACTACGGCGCGGCCCAGAACCGTTTCGAAGCCACGATTGCCAACCTGCAAGTGGCCTCGGAAAACACTGCGGCAGCCCGTGGTCGCATCATGGATGCCGACTTCGCTGGTGAAACCTCGAACCTGAGCCGCGCCCAGATCCTGCAACAGGCTGGCACGGCCATGGTGGCCCAGGCCAACCAGCTGCCCCAGGGCGTTCTTGCCCTGCTGCGCTGAGAATGGCAGGCCGTATCACGGCGGCATGCTGAAAAGTAAAAACCCGGCCTAGCCGGGTTTTTTACGTTTGCGCGTGTGTTATAGCCGGAAATACTGCCTGGCGAGGTCGCGGATCTCTTCCTCCTCGCGTGTACTGTTGCTGGCGATCGCCCAGATGTCATAGGACTCGGGACGTGCCACGGACGCCACGATCGGAAAGCCTGCGGCACGCAGGGCATCGTTCATGGTCTTGTCCGTGAAGCCGCAGCGATGCGACATGTAGAGGTTGCCCTGGGCCATGGAGCTGCGCAGGCCATATAGGATGTCCAGCGGGCTGATGGGGCCGGCCGGCGAAATATAGGCGGGGTCGGTCAGCTGGCCATTGGCCACCAGAGCGCAGACGGACTGCAGATCGGGACAGGTGATGATGGCGAAACCATCGGGTTTGAGCACGCGTCGGAACTCGGCAAGGGCAAGCGGAACTTCGTGCGGATACAAGTGCTCGATGTTGTGGCTGGAATAGATTGCATCAATGGAAGCATCCGCCACGGCGGACATGTTCGTCATCGTGCCGATGAGGTCCGGCTCTACGCGTGCATCGATGTCCAGGCGCAGTTCCTGCCAGTCATCGCTCTGAAAGCCGGGAGAGGTGGAGGACTTGCGTTGCGGGCCGCATCCAACGTGCAAAAGGGTTCGGGTCATAGGGTGAGCGCGCCTGGGCGCAGGAGGTGAAAGTGCGCACTTAGAGTAACCAGGCGGGAGCGGCGGAATGACGCGAATTGGGGGGGGATGCCCGTTTTTATCGCTGCTTTGGGCTCATGCCTCGTCGGGACAATGCATGGCATCAGATTGGCGGAGCTAGGCGGTGTCTGGCGTGCTGTCTGACGTTCGGTGGCCTGTGGTCACGGAGCGGCTAGCCATTGTCCATGCCTAACGAGGAGTTGCCACATGGCATCCACCATCAATACCAATCTCATTTCGCTGAACGCGCAACGCAACCTCAACACGTCGCAGTCCTCCCTGTCCACCACCATGCAGCGCCTGTCTTCGGGTCTGCGAGTGAACAGTGCCAAGGACGATGCGGCGGGTCTGGCGATCGCCGAGCGCATGAATGCCCAGGTGCGCGGCATGAATGTGGCCATGCGCAATGCCAACGATGGCATTTCCATGGCGCAGACGGCCGAAGGCGCATTGAGCAAGATCGGCGAAAATCTCCAGCGCATGCGTGAGTTGGCCGTGCAGGCGGCCAACGACACGAATGGCAGCAATGACCGCTCGTCGCTGGATAAGGAGTATCAACAGCTGGCCCAGGAAATTGCCCGTGTGGTCTCGAGCACTCAGTTCAATGGCCGCCAACTGCTGAATACCAGTGCTGTTGCCGTATTCCAGGTCGGTGCGAATGTTGGCACGGACAACCAGATTCAACTGGATGCCGTGAATCTCGCGACCGCGACAGCCAATGGCGGTCTGGGCGTGACCCAGGCTACCGTCGGGGCTGGAGCCAACACGCGTGTGGTCGATACCCTGGACGGCGCTCTTGGCTCGTTGCAGGGCACCGCTACCGATGCCGCTGCGGCCAGGAGCTCCATGGCTGCAATCGACAAGGCTCTGGATGAGGTCAACAACACCCGCGCCACCTTCGGCGCAGCCCAGAACCGCTTCGAAGCCGTGATTGCCAACCTGCAGGTCGCATCGGAAAATACGGCTGCCTCGCGCTCGCGCATCATGGATGCGGACTTCGCCGCCGAAACCGCCAACCTGAGTCGCACGCAGATCCTGCAGCAGGCCGGCACGGCGATGGTGGCCCAGGCCAATCAGCTGCCCCAGTCGGTACTCAAGTTGATCCAGTAAAGAAACGCGAAAAAACGGCGGCATGGCCTCAAGTCTGGGGTCGGCATGCCGAAGCATTGGTGGTGGGGCTCCTTGCATGCCGTGCGGCTTGCGCGCGCCCTGGGAGCCTTGTGCGCTGGCGCAGCACAGGCTCTAGGCCCGTAGCACTAAAAAGGAGTACGTTATGGCATTGACAGCAGCGGGGATTGGCAGCGGCCTGAATGTGGAATCGATGATTTCGCAGTTGGTGACGCTGCAAAAGCAGCCTCTGGTGCAGTTGCAGACGGCTGCATCTTCCCTTGACACCAAGATCTCGACGGTCGGCAGCATCAAATCGCTCATGTCGACCTTGTCTGACTCGGCCCGAAAACTAGCCGACAAGGATGCCTGGGCGCTGACGACGGCGACGGCGTCGAACACGGCGGTTTCCGTGAGCGTGACCGGCAGCGCGATGCCCGGCAGCACACAGATCGATGTGGACCAGGTGGCTCGCAACCAGTCGTTGGCATCGAAGAGCTTTGCCGCTGCCTCGAACTTCGGGCCCGGGACGCTGAAGTTCACCATGGGTGGAAAGACCACCGAGGTCCAGATCAGCGAATCGATGACCATGGACAAGGTTGTCGCGGCCATCAATGCCAAGCAGGGTGAAAGTGGCGTGGTCGCCTCCGTGATCAAGGATGCGAACGGCGAACGGCTGCTCATGCGTTCGAAGAATTCCGGCGCTGATGCCCAGTTCACCGTCGAGGCGACGGGCGCGGATGCCAATCTGTCTTCCCTGGCCTATGCGGGACAGGCGGCCAACGGTGATACGAGCAATGGTGGCGTGGTTCAACTGGCACAGAATGCCAAGGCCACGGTCAACGGCATCAAGGTGGAATCGGCGACAAACGAGTTCAAGGACACCATCCCCGGTTTGAGCTTCACGGTCAATCAAGCCACCAAGACCGGAGAACCCACACTGCTGACTGTCGTCTCCGACACCGAAGGCATGAAGAAGAACATCCAGGCCTTCATGGATGCCTACAACGCCATCAGCGACAAGCTTGTGGCGTCCACCAAGTACGATGCCGAGAGCAAGACCGCCGGCGTCATGCAAGGTGACTCCACTATGGTTGGCCTGACCAATGGTCTGCGCGAGGTGCTTGCTTCCCAGATCGGTGGCATCAACCTGTCGGACCTGGGCATACAGTTGGGCAAGGGCGGCAAGCTGGCCTTCGGCACGCTTGCCAAGGACAAGTCCAATCTGGAAGCGGTTCTGAAGGATCCCAGCAAGCTGGCGCAGGTCTTTGCTGCGGAAGGCGAGTCCGACAAGCCAGAGACAAAGGGCTTGGCCCTGCGGATGAAGGAGTACGCCGACAAGGTCCTCGAATTCGACACAGGGGTGTTTGATGCCAAGACCAAGGGCCTACAGCAGCTCAAGAAAGACAACACCAAGGCCCAGGACCGCGTCAACGAGCGCGCTGAAGCCTTTGAACAGCGCATGCGTACACAGTACGCAGCGTTGGACAAGAAGATGGGATCGAGCTCGGTGCTTAGCTCTTACCTGTCGCAGCAAGTAAGCCAGTGGAACAGATAGGCCTCAGGTCTAATGATTGAGACGAGCCTGCGTACCAGGCTTGTCCAGCATGCAAGGCGAGGCTTCAGTTTCTCGCCCGGATGCCGAAAATCATGGTAACAAGACACCAAGGAACGCTGGAATGAATTCGATGTTCAACCGCCGTGGGGCTAGCGCTTACAACCAGGTAGGTGTTCAGTCGGTTGTGAATGGAGCATCCCCTCATATGCTGATTCAGCTATTGTTCAATGCCCTGGATGCATCTCTGAATGCGGCCAAGGGCGCCATGCAGCGCGGCAGCATTGAAGAAAAGGGCATCCAGATCGGCAAGGCGGTACGCATTCTCGAGGAAGGCCTCAAGGCAGCCGTAGATGTTGACCAGGGCGGGGAATTGGCCCAGAACCTGATCACGGTTTATGACTACAGCATCACCCAACTGACATTCGCCAATCTGCGCAACGATGTGCAATTGCTGCAATCGGTCCAGGACGTTCTGGCACCGATCGCGCAAGGCTGGAGCGATATCTCCGATACACCAGCCGTTGCAGGGACATAGAAATGGAGTTGACATTGATTGACTTTTACCGTGCCATAGAAGACAGCAGCGCCAAGATGCTGCAGGCCGCACAGAACAAGGATTGGGAGGGGGTGACGCGCTACGAGGGCACTTGTGCCGTGCTGATCGAGCAGCTGCGGCTCAAGTCGCATGACGAGCCGCTGGCGCCCGATCAGCGCAAGGAGAAGGCCCGCATCATGCAGCGTATCCTGCGCAACGATGCCCAGATCCGCACGCTGGCCGAGCCCTGGCTGGCACAGTTCGAGCACATGTTCGACGGCCAGCCCCACGCCATGCATTGAGCAGGGCAGATCGGCAGGAGCTGCATCCGCAGCCTTCCTGCCGGCCACAAAAAAACCGCCTGATGTTCAGGCGGTTTTTTTATGGGCGGAATCTGCGGATGCCAGCGGCGGCTAAGGCTCCCCCCGGCCGCTGTGGACTGATCAGGCCGCAGGCGCGGGCTGCACCTGCAGTTCGCTGAGCATGCGCATCAGTATGCGGTTCACGTCCTCGATCTCGAAGGCGTGTTCTTCGCGCAGCTGGCGAATCGGTGCGGGATCGTCGGACTCCAGCGCAATGGCCATGAGCAGGGCCGGCGCGTAGGGGCCGGTGCGCGTCACGGCGGCGTCGAAGACGCGCTCGGACACGGGAATGCGGCGCAGCGCGGTGGGCAGGGGCTCGCCCAGCAGCTGGTCCAGCTGCGAGAGCAGGCCCAGCAGATAGACCTCGCGCTGCAGGTCGTGGCTGATGCCGGCCTCGATCAGTCGCTCGGTCAGGCTGGCGCGCAGCCGGATGGCGGTGCGCACGGGCACCAGGCTGGGCTCGGTGCAGGCGTGGGGCAACTGGTCGGACAGCCAGCGCTGCAGCGTGCCGTATCCCAGCATCACCAGGCCGCGGCGCAGCGAGTCCACATTGCCCCGCAGGCCCAGGGCTGCTGAGTTGGTGTAGAGCATGAAGCGATAGGCCAGGATGGGGTCCTCGCCCAGGATCTGCTCGAAGGCCTCGATCGATTGCTCGGCATCGACGGCGCGCATCAGTGCGAGCACGGTGTCGCGGCTGGGCAGGGCGGCGTGATGGCGCTGGGCATGCAGCGTATCGGCCACGGGCCAGCCGGCGATGGCGCCCGCATGGAAGCTGTCCAGGCACAGATCGGTCAGAGCCAGGCTGTCCAGCCCCTCGTACATCTGGCCGCCCAGCAGTTGCAGGGGCGGCAGGGTGGGTGCTGGCCTGGCGGCCTGCTTCAGGGCCTGCAGCTTGGTCGGTGCCTGGGCTGCCTGGGCGGCCTGTTGCAGCGCAAGCGCTGTCTGGTTGGGCATGCCCGAAGCGCCTTCGGGCGGCAGGTGCAGCAGGCTGCTGGCAAACCAGTGGGCGGCCTGGGCGTCGGGCACATCGGACAGCGGCCCGCGCCACACCAGCATGAGGCCGCGCGCATGCGCCTGGCGCACCAGGTCGTAGATGGCGGAGTCCTGCAGCCAGTCGCCGCGCACCTCGATCCAGGGGCTGCCCTTGGAGGCGTTTTCCAGCAGGTCGCACAGCACCTGGCGCGACTGGGGCGACAGCAGTACCGGCGGCGACTGCGTGCCCCAGGTCTCGCGCAGTATGCGCAGCAGGTGGGCCACGTCGGCCTGGACGCCGGGTTCCTCGTGAAGATAAAGCTGCACGCCCGCCAGACGGCGGGCCTGGTTCCAGAGCGGCCTATAGCCGAGGGTCAGAGAGCTCAGGACGGACTGGACCATGGATGCATGCGCGGGTGGCTATCAGTTGATGAAGTTGAACAGTGACAGTTTCTGGATCGAGGCATAGGACTGCAAGGCCGCCTGCATGCCCACCTTCTGCATGTCCACATCGGAGAGGGCCTTGATCATATCGATGTCTTCGGCCCGCGAACGCGCGCCCTCTTGTAGCGTCGCCTGATCCTTCATGTCGTCTTCGAGCCTGTCCGCGCGGTTGAGTTGGTCGCCAGCAAAGCTACGCATGGCCTGGACGCGGCTCATGCCAGAGTCCAGTTCATTGAGGCCGCGCGAGAGCATTTGTTGCATGGCACCAGGGTCGGTTGCGCCGTCCTTGACGGCGGAGATCACGCCGTCAAGGACGCTGAAAAGGTCGGTGCGCTGGCTGGGTGCCAGTGTGAAGTTGTCGCCCACGCCCGGGGTGCCCGAGATCTTGACGGACATGCCGTCGATGGAAATGCTGTCGCCCGGCTTGAAGGCCGTGGCAGGCACCACAGGATTGGTCGCACCCGAGGCGCTGGAGTCAATCGTGTACTCCATCTCGCCGGTCGTCGCGTTCTTGGCGAACTTGATCGTATAGGTGTTGCTAGTCAATAGGCTGGGATTCGTCACCGCGCCGAGATCGGCATAGGCCGAACTGCCCGTGGGCGACTGGCGAGAGACGCTGAACACGCCATTGCCCGTGGGAATGTTCATCCAGGTGGAGAACCCGTCCAGCGAGGAAGGCAGGCCGTTGTCATTACCGGTGCTCTGGCCTGGCTGCAACTGAGAAACCGCGCCAGGGGTGGCGCTGAGCACCGGATTGTCCTGGCTGCCCAGCCCCCGGAAGATGGGCAGGCCGTTGGAGTCCTTTGCATTGGCATAGCCCAGCACCTGGTTGCGCAGGCTTTCCAGTTGCTGCACCAGCGCATCGCGTGCCTTCTGGTCATAGGAGCCATTGCCGGCCTGAAGGATCAGGTCGCGGAAGTCCTTGAGCGCGTCCTGGGCCGTGCCCAGCTTGGATTCGCCCTGGGCGATCACATCGCGCTGCAGGCCCAGCACGCGCTGGTCGTTTTCCGAGCGGGAGATGCGCGTGAGTGCGCGTTCGGCCTGTGCGGCGGCCACGGGGTCGTCGCTGGCGCGCACTACGCGCTTGCCGGAGGTGGTCTTTTCCATCAGGTCCACCAGACTCGTCTGACGCGAGTTCAGGTTGTTGATGGTGCTTTCGTACATGTTGGCCGTGCCAATGCGGGAGATGCTCATGGTGGAATGCTCCTGTCCGGTGATCAGCGGCCTACGGTCTGCAGAACGCTGTCGAAAATGCTTTGCGCGACCTGCAGCATCTTGGCCGAGGCCTGGTAGGACTGCTGGTACTGCAGCAGCTTGGCGGCCTCTTCGTCGAGGTTCACGCCCGAGACGGCCGTGCGGTCCGCCTCCAGGTTCTTGGCAATGGTCTCGGACAGCTTGGCCGCGTACTGCGCGCTCTGCGTGCGCGTTCCGACCTGGGCCATGGCGGTGGAAAAACCGTCGCTCAGCGTGGTTGAGTCATCGAACAACTTGGAGTCGCGCAATGCCAGGAAGGAGCTGGCGTTGCCGGCGTCGCGTTGGTAGGCATTGCTGTACTGGGGATCCAGTGCATTGCCGATGCGGACCACGTCGCCATCATGGGGCGTGCCTGTCAGTGTGACGGACCAACCGTCGATCTCGATGGACTGGCCGGAGGTGTAGGGCACTACGGTGGTTCCTGGCGTATAGGGCGTAGGCGCTCCTTTGGGAGGTGTGTTAGTGCCTGTGACGGTATAGCCTGCGGGCGGTCCAGGAACGAAACTCAATGCCACACCGCCCTTGTTGCCCGGTGTTCCCAGGGGGGGCAGTACCAGCCCCGAGTTGGCCTGGAGCGAAACCATTTTCAGGGTGGCCTCGCCCTTGGATTCAATGCTGGCCGTGACGGGATTGCCCACGGCAAGGTCGTTGGGCGAGTGCACGGCGGCCTGGATGTCGTGGGCGCCCGCCGCCATGGGGCGGAACAGCACGGTGTTGCCCGACACGCCTTCGGCCTTGAGGTCGAAGCGCAGGCCGTCAATCTCCTTGGAGCTCAGGTCGGCCATGTTGGTGAAGTCCGTGACCTTGCCGTCCGACAGGCGGATGACCTTGCCAGCTGGGGCCGTGCTGCCGAAGACGATCTGGTAGTCGGATGCCTTGAGCTGGCTGGAGTCGACCACCGTGGTCGTCGGCGTGGTGGCGCCTGTCCACTGCGCGCCCGTGGTCGAGCCGTTGCTGACCATGGACAGCTTGAACAGATTGCTGCCGCCTTGTCCCGACAGCGTCAGGCCCAGGTTGTTTTGCTCATTCAGCGAGTCGCCAATGGCCAGGGCCATGCGGCCCAGCAGGTTGCGGCCCTCGGTCAGGTCGCTTCCCTGGAACTGCAGCAGGCCGGCGATCTCGCCGCCACCCAGCATGGAGGGCGTCAGTTCCACGTTCTGGCCGCCGGGCTGCTGGAAGTACAGGGCCATCTTGCCGCTGCCCGGGAACTCGGTGGCTTCCTTGAGCGTGAGCTGGGCGGAATTGGGGCCCAGCACCAGCGGCTGGCTGCCGCCCACGAACAGGCTGATGCTGCCGTCGTCCGCAGGGATCTGGCTGGTCTGCACGTATTTGTTGATGTTGCGCACCAACTGGTCGCGCTGGTCCAGCAGGTCGTTGGGCGTCTGGCCCGAGGCGATGGAGCGGCTGATCTGCGCATTGAGCGTGGCCACCTGGCCGGCCAGGCTGTTGACCACGGTCACATCGTTGCCCATCTGCTGCTTGGCGCTGTAGTCCAGCTCGTCCAACTGCGCCGATGCCGAGCGAAAGCGCGCCGCCAGCTCGTTCATGCGCGTGAGCACCACCTGGCGTGCCGAAGGGTCGGTGGGCGCACCGGCCACGTCGCCGAACGAATTCATCATGTCGGTGATCGCTGCGCCCAGGCCGGTCTTGCCGCCGCCGAACACTTCCTGCATCTGCGCCAGCGAGGTGGCACGCGCCGAGTCGGCCGCCGACACGGCGCTGGCCGTGGCTGCCTGGCGGTTGAGCAGGTCATTGAAGTTGCGCAGGATGGTGTTCACATCCACGCCATTGCCGATGTAGCCGCTGCCCATGTTCTGGCCCGGCGAGGTCTGGAAGGCCACGCTCTGGCGCGAATATCCGGCCGTGTTGACGTTGGCGATGTTGTGGCCTGTGGTCTGCAGGGCGATCTGGTTCGCCATCAGGGCGCGGGACCCGACGTTCAAAAGGCTCATGACGTGTTCTCTGGTTAGGCTTGGGCACGTGCCGCGCTCTGCACGGCGCTCTGGATGGCGCGGCTGAGCTTGCTGGCGTATTCGGGATCGGTGGCGTAGCCGGCTTTCTGCAGCTCGGTCGCATAGGCCATGGCCGAGTCGGTCTTTCCCATGGCTTTCTCGTAGCGCGGATTGCTGGTGATCAGGCGCGCGTAGTCGCGGAAGGACTCCTCGTAGGAGTCGTAGGCGCGGAACTTGGCCGTGACCTTGCGCGCCACGCCGTCGATGTATTCGGTGGTCGTGACCTCGGCGACCTTGCCCGTCCAGCCCTTGCCGGCCTTGATGCCGAACAGGTTGTGGGCATTGCTGCCATTGGCATTCTTGATTTCGCTCTTGCCCCAGCCGGTCTCGTGTCCGGCCTGGCCCAGCATGAAGGCGGCCGGAATGCCGCTTTCCTGCGCCACGCGTGCAGCGGCGTCGCCATGATGGGCGACGAAGTTGTCACGGCCCTTGGGCGCGGGCGCATAGGCGTTGACGGACTGGGCCGCGCTGCTGCGGCTGCCGCTCCAGGCACCTGTGGTGCCATTGGCGCTGCCGGCCGTGCTGCGCCAGGCGATGCGGCTCATGCTCAGTGTGGAGGGCACGGAGATCTCGGCATCCTCGGCGGCTTCCGAGCCCATGGTGCGGGCCAGCTGTCGCGTGATGGCATCCGACAGGCCGCCGGGCTGGCCCGACATGGCCACCGACAGCTGCTGGTCCAGCATGTCGGTGCTCAGGTTGCCCTGTGCGCTGTCGAGCAGGCCGGACTTCATGGTGGCCTCGCGCATGCTCTTGATCATCTCGCGCATGAACAGCGATTCCAGCTGCTTGGCGGTTTCCTTCGCGGCCTGCGGACTGTTCTCGCCGGCCGCGAATTTGAGTGCGTTGAGGGATCGGGCGTCGGCCGCCAGCGCATTGCTGGCCGCAGTCTGCGATCCGTTGGGAAGTGCGATGCTCATATCACCTCCAGTTCGGCGTTGAGGGCGCCTGCTGCCTTGATGGCCTGCAGGATGGCCAGCAGGTCCTGGGGCGTGGCGCCCAGCGTGTTGAGTGCGCGCACCACGTCGGTCAGTTGCGGGGAGCCGGGCATGTTGATGATGTTGCCGGGCTCCTGCTTGATCTGGATGTCGGACTTCTGGGCCACCACGGTCTGGCCCTGCGAGAAGGCGCCGGGCTGGCTGATCACCGGCGTGGTGCTGATGGTGATGGCCAGGTTGCCATGCGCGATGGCGCAGGGGCCCAGGGTCACGGCCTGGTTGAGCACGATGGAGCCCGTGCGTGCATTGATCACGACCTTGGCCGAGGGCTTGGAGGTCTCGATCGGCATCTCCTGGATCTCGGCGATCATGCGCACGCGCGATCCCGGATCCTGGGGCGCGGACACGCGCACGGTGCGGCCGTCCAGCGCCTGCGCCACGCCCTGGCCCATGCGCTGGTTGATGGCGCGCACCACCTTGTCGGCGGTCTGGAAATCGGTGGCGTTCAGGCCCAGCGTGATGCTGTCGCCTTCATTGATCGGTGTGGGTACGGCGCGCTCGACCTGGGCGCCCTGCGGCACGCGGCCTGCGCTCAGGTGGTTGATCTGTACCTTGGAGCCGCCGGCCGAGGCGCCGGCGCCGCCGACCACGAGGTTGCCCTGGGCCAGCGCATAGATCTCGCCATCGGCGCCGCGCAGCGGCGTGGCCACCAGGGTGCCGCCCTTGAGCGACTTGGCATTGCCCACGGAGGAGACCACCACGTCGATGGCCTGGCCCGGCTGGGCAAAGGCCGGCAGTTCGGCGGTGACGATCACGGCCGCCACGTTCTTGAGCTGCAGCTGGCCCGAATTGCCTGTGGCGGGCAGTGAGATGCCCATCTGCTCCAGGTAATTGGCCAGGGCCTGCTTGGTGTAGGGCATCTGGGTGGTCTGGTCGCCCGTGCCGTCGAGGCCGACCACCAGACCGTAGCCGGTCAACTGGTTGCTGCGCACGCCCTGGATGGCAGCGACCTCTTTGATGCGTGTTGCATGCGCCGGCAGGGTCAGCATGCTGGCGCCGAGGGCGGCTGCAACCCAGAAGGGGCGCTGCGCTTGGCGCAATGTCAGGAGCATGGACAGTACTTTCATGCTGTCCATTCTCCGGAGAATCAGAACGGCATAACGTTCAAAAAGAACCGGGACAACCAGCCAATTGACTGCGCTTCCCCGGCCTGTCCGCGGCTGCGCGATTCCACGCGCACATTGGCCACCTGGGTCGATGCGACCAGGCTGCCGGGCTGCATCGTGCGCGGGTCCACCGTGCCCGTGAAGCGCAGCACATCCACGTTGTGGTTCACGCCGATCTGCTTTTCTCCGGCGATCACCAGATGGCCGTTGGGCAGCACATCGACCACCGTCGTGCTGATGGCGCCCGTGAACGTGTTGTCGCTCGACGTCGAGCCCGAGCCCGTGTAGTCGTTGTTGTTGTTGAAACCGATGTTCGAGCGGTCCTTGAGATTGGCCAGCGCATTGCCCGAGAACAGCGGCAGCGCAGAAATCCCCGCCGTGGTCTTGTTGGACCGCTTGAGGCCCGAATCCGACTTCTGGCTGGCCGTCACGCGCTCCACGATCTGCACCGTCACCATGTCCCCCACCAGGCGCGCGCGCCGGTTCTCGAAGCCGGGACGGTAGCTGGCGGCATTGAACAGGCTGCCCGTAGGGCTGCCCGCCACGGGCGCGGCCGGCATCAGCACCGGAGGCGCAGTGGACGGCATGTCCACCGGCGGCGGGTCGTTGAGCGTCGTGCAGCCCGACAGGACTGCCGCCAGCGCCAGGCACGTGCCCGTTGCGGAAAGGGAGAAAGTTCGTTGGGTCATGGCGATGTTCCCGGTGTTTCAGTGATCCATGCTTCGCATGAACCTGGCGAGCCATAGGCATGTGGCGCGACCCCGGAGACCGGCGCGGCCCAGGTCAGGGACGCCGAGCAAGGGCCGCCCCGCAGCGAGGGCGTCGTCCCCCTCCCTCGCGAAGCGAGTAGAGAGGGGGAAGCGGCGAAGCCGCTCAGGGGGAGAGATCAATTACAGCTGCGCGAGTTTGGCCAGCATCTGGTCCGAAGTCGTGATGGCCTTGGAATTCATTTCATAGGCGCGCTGGGTCTGGATCATGGTCACCAGCTCCTGCACCACGTTCACGTTCGAGCCTTCCAGGTAGCCCTGCTTGATCATGCCCATGCCGTTGACGCCGGGCTGGCCCTGCTGGGGCTGGCCCGAGGAAGCGGTCTCGGTGAACAGGTTCTGGCCACGCGGCTCCAGGCCGGCCGGATTGATGAACTGGCTCATCGCGATATTGCCCACCTGCTGGGGCGCGGCCTGGCCGGCCATGGTCACGCTGACCACGCCCTCGGGGCTGATCGACACCTTGGTCGCGCCCTGGGGAATGGTCACGCCGTTGGCGATGGGCATGCCGCTGGCAGTCACCAGTTGGCCCTGCGCATCGACCTGGAAGGAGCCGTCACGGGTATAGGCCGTGGTGCCGTCGGGCATGTTGACCTGGAAGAAGCCGTTGCCGTCGATGGCCACGTCCAACGCATTGTTGGACTGCTGCAGGGCGCCCTGCAGGAAATTGCGCGAGGTGGCCACCGTGCGCACACCCAGGCCCAGGTGCAGGCCCGTGGGCAACTGGTTCTGCTCGGTCGTCTGCGAGCCGGACTGGCGCAGGTTCTGGTAGATCAGATCCTCGAACACCGCGCTGGCGCGCTTGTAGCCCGTGGTCGAGACGTTGGCCAGGTTATGGGAAATCACGTCCAGCTGGGTCTGCTGGGCTTCCATGCCGGTCTTGGAGATGAACAGTGAATTGATCATGGCGTTTTCCTTTTCAGTGCTTTCAGCCGTTCATGCTCAAGAGTTGGCTGGCCGTCTTGTCATTGGTTTCTGCCGTCTGCAGCAGGCGCATCTGGGTCTCGAACTGGCGGGCGGCGGCAATCATGCCGACCATGGTCTCCACCGAGTTCACGTTCGAGCCTTCGATGGCGCCGGACAGCAGGCGTGCGTTCTCGTCGTTGGGCAGCGGATCGCCGTCGCCCGTGCGGAACAGGCCGTCATTGCCGCGCACCAGCGCGGCGTCCTCGGGCGGCGTGGCCAGCTTGACGCGGCCCACGGCCACGGGCAGCTGGTTGCCGGTCTTGGCGGTCAGCGTGCCGTCCGAGCCCAGCGTGATCGTGGATTCGGGGGGAATGTCGATGGGGCCGCCGCCGTCGGACAGCACGGCCTGGCCGTTGCTGTTGACCAGCTGGCCCTCGGGGGAGACCTCGAACACGCCGTTGCGCGTGTAGGCCTCCTGGCCATCCAGGCCCTGGACGGCGAACCAGGCGCGGCCCATGGCCATGGCGTCCAGTGCGCGGCCCGTGCGCTGGGTGGGTCCGGGCGTGTCCACGTAGCCGGAGGTCGCCTCCAGCGCGAACACGCGCGTGCCCGCGCCGCTGCCCTGCAGGGGCACGGAGCGGAAGGTGGACATTTCGGCCCGGAAGCCGTTGGTGCCGGCATTGGCCAGGTTGTGGGCCAGCACGGACTGACGCTGCGCCGCTGCGTTGGCGCCCGTCATGGAGGTGTAGATGATGCGGTCCATGCCGGCTCTCCTGACTCAGTTCTTGGCTATCAGCGCAGGTTCACCAGGGTCGAGAAGACCTGGTCCTGGGTCTTGATGGTCTGGGCATTGGCCTGGTAGGCACGCTGCGCGGTCATCATGTTCACCAGCTCGGCGGTCAGGTCCACGTTGGAGTCTTCCAGCGCTCCCGAGCGCAGCGAGCCGAAGGTGCCCGACTCGGCCGTGCCGTTCAGGGCCGGGCCCGAATCCGAGGTCTCCACCCACTTGTTGTCGCCCACGGCGCCCAGGCCCTGGGTGTTGGTGAAGGCGGCCAGGGCCAGTTGGCCCTCGGTGCGCGTCACGCCGTTGGAGTAGGTGGCCACGATGGAGCCATCGTTGCCGACATTGATGCCGGTGAGCGCGCCTGCGGTGTAGCCGTCCTGCTTGAGGCTGCTGACCGCGAACTTGGAGCCGAACTGCGAGACGTTGGAGAAGTCCAGCGTCACGCCCGCCGTGCCATTGATGGTGCCGGGCGTGGGCGCGTTGGGGTTGCTGCTCTTGATCTGCGCCGTCACGGGGCTGCCGCTGGTGATCTTGCCGGAGGCATCGAACACCAGGGTGGTCAGCAAGGTGGCGACCTTCGGGGGCGATGCCGTCGGATCGTCCAGGCCGTCATAGACCTTCCAGGTGTTGGCGGCCGTGTCCTTCTCGAAGTACATCTGCACCGGCGTGGGCACGCCCTGGCTGTCATAGACGTTGATCGAGGTGCCGTAGGTGGCGCGCGGTGTGGCGGGCACGGGCGGCGTGGCGGTGGAGTTGCCGGCTGCGGGCGTGGCGCGCGCATCGAGGTTCAGCGACACGTCGATCTTGGTCGTGGTCTTGGCAGCGATCGGCTGGCCCGAAGGAAAGACCATGGGCACGGGCTGGCCGCCGGCCAGCACCTTGCCCGTGGTGGCGTCCACGGGGTAGCCCATGACGTTGTCGCCCTGCACGGTCTTGAGGTTGCCCTGCTTGTCCAGGCCGAAGTTGCCGGCGCGCGTATAGGCCGTGCTGCCGTCGGGCTGGCGCACGACGAAGAAGCCGTTGCCGTTGATGGCCACGTCCAGGTTGTTGCCCGTGGTGGTGATCGGGCCCTGGCGGAACTGCTGGGTCACGGCGGCCACATTGACGCCGATGCCGCTGTTCTGGCCGCTGGCCGAACCCACGGCGCTGGCCACGGCCTCGGCGAACTCGGCGCGCGAGGACTTGAAGCCCGTGGTGTTGGCGTTGGCGATGTTGTGGCCGATCACGTCCAGGTTCTTGCTGGCGGCGTTCAGACCCGAGAGGCCTTGTTGGAATCCCATGGTGTGCTCCTGCGATGTATTTGGGTGGATGGTGCGGGGGTCAGTACACGGCCTTGACGGAGGCGTAGGCGACGTTGGTGCCGTCGTCCAGCTCCAGCGTCAGCTTGCCGTCGGTGGTGCCTGTGGCGAGCACCGCATGGGGCGACAGCGTGGTCGAGGCCACGACCGTGTCGGCATTCGTGGCCTGCACCGTGTAGCGCAGCTGGCTGGCGTCGCCCGTGTACTTGCTGCCGTCCCAGGTGAAGTAGTTGCGGCCAGCGGTGCCGCTGCCCAGCTCGACGGTGTCCACCAGCTCGCCGCTGGCGGTGGTGATCTGCACCTTCACGTCGGCGGCCGGGCCTTCGAGGTCGAAGGCAGCCGTATAGGACTTTTCCTTGCCCACGCCCAGGGTGTTGCCTTCGGTCAGCACGGTGCGGCCGATCATCTGCGTGCCCTGCAGCACCTGCATGGCGGTGAACTGGCCGGCCATGCTTTCCATGGTCTTGTTCAACTGCTGGATGCCGGTGACGGTGTTGATCTGCGCCATCTGCGAGGTCATCTGCGCGTTGTCCATGGGATTCATGGGATCCTGGTTGTTCAACTGCGCGACCAGCAGTTTCAGGAAACGGTCCTGCGCCGCCGCGGGGTCGGTGGTCGAATTGCTCGTGGCGGACTTGTTGTTGATGTCGGCCGTGCTGGCGACGCTGCCTGCGCCATAGATCATGGGAGTGGCTCCTGGAAGGTGGTGCGGACGGGGCTCACTGGCCCATCTGCAGGGTTTTGAGCAGCAGCGACTTGGTCGTGTTCATGACCTCGACGTTGTTCTGGTAGGAGCGCGAGGCCGAGATCATGTTGACCATCTCGTCCACGGCGCTGACGTTGGAGTGCGTCACATAGCCTTCGGCATCGGCCAGCGGGTGCTGGGGGTCGTGGATGCGGCGGCCGGGCGTGTTGTCCTGGCTGATGGCGCTGACGCGCACGCCAGAGGAACCCTCCTCGCCCATGGCCACGGTCTGGAAGACCACCTGGCGCGCCTGGTAGGCCTTGCCGTCGGGGCCAGCCACGGCATCGACGTTGGCCAGATTCGAGGCCACGACGTTCAGGCGCTGCGATTGGGCGCTGACGGCACTGCCGGAGATGCTGAAGATGGAGAACATGGACATGGGAAAGCTCCTGTGATCTGTGGCGCCGGCTTACTGGCCCTGGATGGCCGACAGCATGGTCTTGGCCTGGCCGTTCAGAAAGCGCAGCGTGGCTTCGTAGCGCACGGCGTTGTCGACGAAGTTGGCGCGTTCGCGGTCCAGGTCCACGGTGTTGTTGTCCATGTTGGTCTGGGCCTGCACCGAGTAGCCGAGATGGCTTTGCGCGCTCTGCCCCGAGGCGGCGGCAGGCAGGGGAATGTGTCCGCCCTGGCTGACGCTGGCCAGCGTCATGGGCGAGGGGCCGGAGGTAACGGCCGTCAGCGCCTCGCGGAAATTGAAGTCGCGCGCCACATAGCCCGGGGTGTCGGCATTGGCGATGTTGCTGGCGATTGCACGCTGGCGCTCGGCGCGCAGCACCAGCGCCTTGCTCTGGAAGTCCAGTCGTTCAGTCATCTTGTCGAGCATGTCGGCCTCGCCCTCTGGGATTTGCGGTGATCGGTTGACGAAATGGCGGCAGCCCACGGACTGCGGCATGCGTCGATTATGGAAATCGGGCCCGAACGCTAAAGCGCGAAGAAAGCGCGTTTGCCTGCGCAGTTCGGCGCTTCGGAAAAGAGCGCTCGCCCTATATTTGCTGGCATCGCTCCAGGTGTCCCACCCATCCTGACGGGAGGCCGGAGCAAGTCAGGAGCCACAGCCATGCCGAACTTCAGCACCGCCCATTCGCCATCCGCCGTCCGAGCCCTCGCTCGCGCCGCCGCATGCGCTGCGCTTGCCGCTGGAGCGTCGCTGGCAGGCCCTGCCTTCGCGCAAAACGCTCCTGACGGTGCAGCCCAGCTCAGCCAGATCGGCCAGCGCTTTGCCGACGAGGCCCTGCAGCAAGGCATGGCCGGCGCGGGCGCCTTGCCCCTGCGCATGGAAGTGCAGATGGGCCAGCTCGATCCGCGCCTGCGCCTGGCCGCCTGCGCCAAGGTCGAACCCTATTTGCCCGCAGGCTCGCGCCTGTGGGGCCGTACCCGCCTGGGTCTGCGCTGCCTGCAGGGCGCCGTGGCCTGGAATGTGTTCCTGCCCATCACGGTCAAGGCCTGGGGGCCGGCCTGGGTGCTGCAAAACGGCGTGCCTTCGGGCCGCCCGCTGTCGGCCGACGATGCCGTCCAGGCCGAAGTGGACTGGGCCGAGGAATCGGCCGCCGTCTACGCCAACCAGCAGGACTGGGTGGGCCTGGTGGCCTCCCGCCCGCTGGCCGCAGGCCAGGCACTGCGCCAGAACATGCTGCGCACGCCGGCGCTGTTCGCGGTGGGTGCCGAAGTGCGCGTCCTGGTCAACGGTGGTGGTTTTTCCGTCACATCGTCGGGCAAGGCCATGTCGGCCGCCGGCGAAGGCCAGACCGTGCGGGTTCGCATGGATAATGGCCGGCTCATCTCCGGGGTGGTGAATCCCGAGGGCGTGGTGCTGGTCCAGTAAAAAAACCTCAAGTTTTGTTCCAGGCAGTCGAAAGCTAGGCACAGCGCCTCACGCCGCCAGGGCGATTGGAGAATCAAGATGAAGATAGGTCAAAAACCGGAACTGCCCGCCGCTGCCTCCCAGGCCGCCGCCAAGCAGCCCAAGACAGCCAGCACCATTGCCACCGAGGAATCCTCCGCCCAGGCCCAGCCTGCCAAGGCGGCCGGTGTTCCCGTGTCGTTCTCGACCTCGGCCCGCGCACTGGACCAATCTGGTCGCGCCACGGCCGATTTCGATGCCAACCGCGTCAAGGAAATCCGCGAAGCCATTGCCAACGGCACCTTCCGCGTGAACGCCGACGCCGTGGCCGACAAGCTGCTGGCCAACTCCGAAGAATTCCTCTCGCACTCGCGCGTCTGAGCGCGGGTTCGGTTCTTTCTCGGTTTTTCCTTCCGGCGCGAGCACGCGCTTTCTTTTTTCAGCAAGGCCTGTCCCATGACTCTCAGCGAGATGCTCGATTCCCTGGACGCGGTGGTCCGGATGGTGTCCGCCTCGCTGCAATCGAAGGATGCGGTCGCGCTGGAGCAGTCCAGCACCCGGCTGCGCGATGCCATGGCGGCGTTCTCCGAGCTGGCCCGGCGCTTCAGCGCGGCCGACTGGACGCAGGAGCTGCGCGAACGCGCCCAGGCCCTGGGCGAGCAGATGGCCATGCAGCGCGACCAGCTGGCACGCATGGCCGTGGTGGCCCAGAGCCAGGCGGCGGCGCTGATTCCCCAGACTTCGGACCAGGCCACGTATGGACGCGACCTGTATGGACATCCCCATGCCGGACCGGGCAAGGCGCGCATCTACCACTCGGCCAGCTGAAGCCGCGTCCCTTTTCTCTCTCTTCTCTCTTCTTTCTTCCCGCTGCTCAACCCTCCGGCATCCGTGCCCGAGGGTTTTGTCTTTTCCGGACTGGGATTCGGTTGAATGAATCTGCGCAGCGGGCGCAGGCACGGCTGGAGCTTGGGCGTACCCATCCATGCGCGGGATGAGGCTGCGCTCGGTCAAAGAGGTGGAGGCGGGGGAATGCTGGATGGCCGTGCGCAGGAAGGGCGGCCAGGAATGAGGGACGGCCGGAGGCCAGATCCGGGGAAAACGAAGCAAGGACCCTGAAGACGGCAAGATCCGAATGCGTGGAAATGACGCTGCCATGCAATGGCAATGCAATGCAAGCGCAATCGCGCGCGCAAATCCCGTTCGGTCTGCGGTCTGCGGTCTGCGATCTGAGTAGGAAAAGAGGGTCCGGCCGGGGCCGGACGTCCTCACACCTGCATGTTCATCACGTCGGTATAGGCCTGCACGAGCCGGTTGCGCACCTGCATCGTGGCCTGGAAGCCGATCTGCGCCTTTTGCATGGCGATCATGGTTTCTTCGAGGCTGACGGCCGGGTTCTCCAACTGCACCTCACGCTGCAGCTGGCTGGAGTTGTTCTGGGCTGAACTGACGGACTGCAGCGCGCCTTGGAGGGCCTGGCTGAAGCCGCCAGCCGCCACTTTGGTCGATGCGTCGCCTGCGCCCACGCCTTTGGGGAGCTGGGTGCCGTACAGGGGAGAGGTGGTACTGGGGATGCGAAGGTCCATGACACATTCCATCGGAGTTAGCAAGATGACGAGATCGTAGGGCGGCGGGGTTTTCGCATCGCGGCAAATAGACGGCCAAACGGCGCGCTTATCGGGCGAATGTGAAGCGGCGGACTTCGAATAATCGACAGCACGCTAGGGTCCTGTGTGTGCAGGGCTCGAACACCTGGAACCAAGATGTCTGCTGTCGCTGAAATCCCTGTCCCTCAAGCCACTCCCGTGCCCCAGCCTGCCTTGCAGCAGCGCTGGACGGCCATGGACCGTGGCGCGCGCCTGCGTTGGGGCGCGATCGCCGTGCTGCTGGTCGTCGCCCTGGGTGCGGCGGCCATGTTCTACCGCCAGCCGGACTACAAGGTGCTGTTCTCCAACCTGAGCGACAAGGATGGCGGCGCCATCGTCGCCCAGCTGTCGCAGATGAACGTGCCTTACCGCTACACGGAAGGCGGCGGTGCCATCCTCATTCCGTCCGACCGCGTGCACGATGTGCGCCTGAAGCTGGCCACCCAGGGCCTGCCCAAGGGTTCGGTGACGGGTTTCGAGCTGATGGAGAACAGCAAGTTCGGCATCACCCAGTTCCAGGAACGCCTCAATTTCCAGCGCGGCCTTGAAGGCGAGCTGACGCGCTCCATCCAGGCCCTGGCCGCCGTGCAAAGCGCACGCGTGCACCTGGCCCTGCCCAATCAGAACGGCTTCTTCCGCGAGCAGCAAAAGCCCTCGGCCTCGGTGTTGCTGAGCCTGTACCCGGGCCGTGTGCTGGACCGCACGCAGATCGCGGGCATCGTGCACCTGGTGGCCTCCAGCGTGCCCGAGATGGCGCCCACGGCCGTGAGCATCCTGGACGACTCGGGCAAGCTGCTGTCGCAGTCGCCCGACGGCAACGCCAACGCCGTGGACATGCAGCAGCTGAACTACACCCAGCAGATCGAGCAGCAGTACGTGCGCCGCATCCTGGAGATCCTGGAGCCCGTGGTCGGCAAGAACAATGTGAAGGCGCAGGTCTCGGCCGAGATGGATTTCAGCCAGACCGAATCGACTTCGGAGCAGCACCGCCCCAACCAGTCCTCCGACGCGGGCGTGGTGCGCAGTCAGCAGGTGGTGGAAAGCTCGGGCGAGCAAAAGCCGCCCCAGCCCACGGGCATTCCCGGCGCCACCAGCAACCAGCCGCCCCAGAACGCTTCCGCTCCCGTCAACGGCGCCAATCCCGCGCCCCAGGCGGCCGACGGCCAGAACGCCGCCCGCGCTGCCAGCAAGCGCGAGTCCATCACCAATTACGAAGTGGACAAGACCGTGCGCCACACACGCGGCAGCACGGGCAGCATCAAGCGCCTGACGGCCGCCGTGGTCATCAATGCGCCCCTGGTGGCTGCCCCTGCGCCGGCCGCTGCTGGTGCGGCAACCGATGCAGCCACCGTCGCTGCCGCCGCACGCGGCCTGACGGCGGCGCAGCAGGCGCAACTGCTGACCCTGGTGCGCGAGACCGTGGGCTACAGCGCCGAGCGCGGCGACTCGGTCAACCTGGTCAGCACGCCCTTTGTGCAGGACGAAGTGCCCGCCGATGTGCCGCTGTGGCGCCAGCCCGAAGTGCTGGCCATGGCCCGCAGCCTGGGCGTGCCCATCGGCCTGGCCCTGTTCGGCGCCATCTTGCTGCTGGGCCTGGTGCGACCCATGCTCAAGAGCCGCAAGACGGTGGCCGTGGGCGGACAGCTCAATGCCATCGAGGGCGAGCAGCTGGACCGTCCGGCGCTGGCTGCACCCGCTGTCGATCTTTCGCCCACGCAGGAGCAAGTGCGCCTGGAGCAGGCGCGCCAACTGGCCAAGCAGAACCCGATCGCGGTGGCCAACATCGTCAAGACCTGGATCAACGGCGAGGCCACCTGAGCCTCTCAAAACACGGATTGCTGAGATATGGACGAACGAGGCCTGAACGACGCCGCCATCTTGCTGGTCTCCCTGGGCGAGGAGGAAGCGGCCGAGGTGTTCAAGCACCTCACCCCGAAGGAAGTGCAAAAGCTCGGCGAGACCATTGCGCACATGCGCGGTGTCTCGCGCGAGAAGGTGGACTTCGTCATCAACCGCTTTGCCGATGACGCGGCCGCGCAAAGCCTGCTGGTGGACGACGCCAGCGGCTATGTGCGCTCGGTGCTCAAGCGCGCCCTGGGCGACGACAAGGCGGCGCTGCTGATCGACCGCATCCTGCAAGGCGGCGATGTCTCCGGCATCGAAAGCCTCAAGTGGATGGACCCGCTGTCCGTGGCCGAACTGCTGCGCGGCGAGCATCCGCAGATCGTGGCCGCCATCCTCGTGCACCTGGAGCACGAGCAGGCCGCTGCCGTCCTGATGCAGTTGCCCGAGCGTTTCCGCAGCGAAGTCATGCTGCGCGTGGCCACGCTGGAAGGCATTCAGCCGACCGCGCTCAAGGACCTCAACGAGGTGCTGTTCCAGGTGCTGGCCGGCGGCGACAAGATCCGCAAGACCTCGCTGGGCGGCGTCAAGACGGCGGCCGAGATGATCAACAACCTCGGCGGCAATGCCGACGTGGCCGTGCTGGACACCATCCGCAACTACGACCCGGACCTGGCCCAGAAGATCATGGACAAGATGTTCGTGTTCGACGACCTGGTCAAGCTGGACGACCGCTCGGTGCAGCTGGTGCTGCGCGAGGTGGTGTCCGAGACGCTGATCATCGCGCTCAAGGGCGGTTCGATGGAAGTGCGCGACAAGATTCTGGCCAACATGTCCATGCGTGCCGCCGAGTCGCTGCGCGAGGACCTGGAAGGCCGCGGCCCGATGCGCCTGTCCGAAGTGGAAGCGCAGCAAAAGGAAATCCTGAAGGTGGTGCGTCGCCTGGCCGAAGAAGGCCAGATCACCATCGGCAGCGGTGCGGAAGACAGCTATGTCTAACGGCATGAACTCGCGCTTCATCCCTTCCGAGGAGATCGACGAGCGCCAGGTGGTGCAGTGGCGCTTCGGCGCCGTGGACCACATGGGGGGCCTGAAAAGCCTGCCCAGCCTCGCGGGGCTGCCGGACATCCAGGGTGCGCCCGCCGCATCCGGTGCTCAGGCTGGGCATGGCGGCGCGGGCATGGCGCGCGCGCCTGCCTCCTCGTCGGGCTTTCACAGCCTGTCGCTGCCCGGCCGCTCCGATGCGCCCCGGCTGGAGGCCGACTCCATGGTGCTGGATGTCGAAGCCGACACGCCGGGCGCCCCGGCCTCCACCGCCCCCGCAGTGGATGAGGAACAACTGCATGCCCTGCTGGAACAGGCACGCGCCGAAGGCCATGCCGAGGGCCTGGAGCAGGGCCGCCAGGAAGCCCGGCAGCAGTGGCAGCAACACATGGATGACTACGTCTCCGGCAAAGGCCGCGAGACGGCGCAGCGCGTGGACGCGCTGCTGTCCGGCCTGGATGCCGGCTTCAAGCAGCTGCAGACGGATGCCGCGCAGGAACTGCTCAACCTGGCCTGCGACATTGCGCGCCAGGTGGTCCGCCAGGAGCTGCGCAGCCAGCCCCAGGCCCTGTTGCCCGTGGTGCGCGAGGCGCTGGACATGCTGGCCGCCGACGGTCGCGCCGCCACCGTGCGCCTGAACCCCGCCGACTTCGCCGTGCTGGACGAGGCGCTGCGCGCCGAGCATGGCGCCCAGTCCAAGGTGCAGTGGATCAGCGACGCCTCCGTCGCTCAGGGCGATGTGCGCGTGGAATCGGGTGGCGCCCAGGTCGATGCCGGCATGGACAAGCGCTGGCGCCGCGCCGTGGCCGCGCTGGGCCTGGTCTCCACCTGGTATGACGGAGAACGCGATGCCGGTTGACGCCCCGCTGGCCGACGCCGCCAAACTGACCCCCGAGCCTGCCGCCAGGCCCTGGCAGCAACTGCTGTCCAATGCCCGCGCCCGCCTGCAGGGCGACATTCCCCTGGAAACCCACGGCACGCTCACGCGCCTGACCGGCCTGGTGCTGGAGGCCACGGGCCTGCAGGTGCCCGTGGGCTCGCAGTGCTGGATACGCCAGCAGGGCCAGGACCCGGTGCTGGCCGAGGTTGTCGGATTTGCAGGCGAGCGTGCGTTTCTCATGCCTGCGGGCGACATCCAGGGCCTGTCCAGCGGCGCCATCGTGACGCCGGCCGAACCCTTTGTCGCACCGCTGCGCTTTGGCGACGGTGTCGAGCCGCCCGTGTCCCTGGCGGCCGGCGTGCTGCGCCTGCCCATTGGCAGCGGCCTGCTGGGCCGTGTCGTGGATTCGCAGGGCCAGCCCCTGGACCATGGCGGCCCGCTGGCCGACGTGAGCGCCGATCTGCTGGACCGCAACCCCATCAACGCCATGGACCGCGACCCGGTGCGCGAGACGCTGGACACCGGCGTGCGCTCGCTCAACGCCCTGCTCACCGTGGGCCGGGGCCAGCGTCTGGGCCTGTTCGCGGGCTCGGGCGTGGGCAAGTCCGTGCTGCTGGGCATGATGGCGCGCTACACCCAGGCGGACGTGATCGTGGTCGGCCTGATCGGAGAACGCGGCCGCGAGGTCAAGGAATTCGTCGAGGACATCCTCGGTGCGCAGGACCGCAGCCGCGCCGTGGTCGTCGCCGCCCCGGCCGATGCGCCGCCGCTGCTGCGCATGCAGGGCGCCGCCTATGCCACGGCCATTGCCGAACATTTCCGCGACAAGGGCCAGCATGTGCTGCTGCTCATGGACTCGCTCACCCGCTATGCCATGGCCCAGCGCGAGATCGCCCTGGCCATTGGCGAGCCGCCGGCCACCAAGGGCTATCCGCCGTCGTGCTTTGCCAAGCTGCCGGCCCTGGTCGAGCGCAGCGGCAACGGCCTCAACGGCGTGGGCTCGATCACGGCCTTCTACACCGTGCTGTCTGAAGGCGATGACCAGCAGGACCCTATTGCCGACGCGGCGCGCGCCATTCTGGACGGCCACGTCGTGCTGTCGCGGGCGCTGGCCGAGTCGGGCCACTACCCGGCCATCGATATCGAGCAATCGGCTTCGCGCGTGATGCACAACGTGGTCTCGCGCGAGCACTTCGAGCTGGCACGGCGCTTTCGCGCTGTCTATTCGCGCTACCAGAAGGGGCGGGACCTGGTCCAGGTCGGTGCCTACATGGCGGGCTCGGACCCGCAGATGGATGAGGCGATACGCCTGCAGCCGGCCATGGCGGCCTTTCTGCAGCAAAGCATGTTCGAGTCGGCTTCCATGGACGAGAGCATCTCGGGCATGGCTGCCGCACTCGGTGGGCAGTGACGCGGCGACGCGGCACTGCCAAAACGCGACCAACGCGATAACGAACACAGGGAGGAAACCCCGGTATGTCGTCCTTGAATGCCTTGATGGTGGCCATCGATGCCGCGTCGCGCAAGCGTGACGAGGCGCGCCAGGCGGTGCAGGAGCGCCTGCGCTCGCAGCAGGCCGCGCAGACGCAAATGGAGCAGCTGCAGCACTATGTGCAGGAAATGCAGACGCGCTGGGGCGCGCAGGAAAACCAGTCCGTGCAGCCCGAGGTCATGTTCCACCAGTACCAGTTCATGGACCGCCTGCAGCACGCCATCGGCCTGCAGACGCGGGTGCTGGCCGACCTGGCGATCCGCCTGGAGGCCGCGCAAAAGGCCTTGATGGCCTGCGAGCTGCGGGTCAGCAGCCTGCGCAAGGTCGTCGAGGTGCGCCGCCGCGATCTGGCGCTCAGCCAGATGCGCCGCGAGCAAAAGGAGACCGATGAACGTGCGGCCATCCAGTTTTTCCGTCGCAGCTTCGGGCTGACATTCCAGGAGGCTTGACGCATGTCCACCAACCAGATCGAACAGCGCGCCGATGCGCGCAGCGCCATGCAGCGCGCCATGGAAGGCGTTCGCTCCGCGCGCGGCACGCAGCCGCCCTCCAACGACCAGGCCGCAGGCTTTTCTTCGTTGCTGGCAGCGATGGACGGCATTGGCGGATTGCCGGCGCTGGCCTCGGGCGCCCTGGGCCAGGCCTTGGGCGAGGACGGCAGTGCCGCTCTTTCCGCGCTGTCCAGCCTCAAGGGCGCAGCCAAGGACGGCCTGAAGGATGCCGCAGACCTGCTGGCCGATCCCGGCCTGGCGCAGGGTCTGCTGCAGCAGCCGCAACTGCCGCTGCAGCCGCAGGCGGAGCCGACCGATATGACCACCTCGGCGCAGGCCGATGCCATGGCGCTGGCTGCCAACGGCCAGGCGCCCTGGCTCAGCCTGGTCGGGCAGACCGCCCATCTGGACGGCAAGGGCGACCGCGACATGCTGCAGGGCGTGGCGGGCGACTGGCTGTCCGGCCGGGGCAGCGCCGCCATGATGGCCCTGCGCCAGGAGCAGGGCGCCGTGGCGCACGCGGCCTTCCTGGCACCGCAGTCCGCAGCCGGTGATGCCGCAGGCACGGCGCTGGCCACGGCCAGCGCCAATGCTGCGGCCCTGGCTGCCGCTGCGGACCCGAATGCAGCCGTGGCCCTGACCGATGGCGCTGCGCGCAGCACCCAGGCACAGGCCCAGGCCGCCGATGTGCTGGCCGCCGTGCAGTCCGATGCGGCACTGACGGCCGCCGCCGCACGCACGGCAACCACCGCCCAGGCCACGCATGAACACACGCCCCAGGCCCTAGCGGGCGGTGTGCGGCAGGACGTGGCCCTGGCGTCGGGCATTGCGCTCAACGGCATGGCCGCAGTGCGGCCCGAAGAATGGCGCGGCCTGTTCGAGCGAGCCCGGGAGGGCGGCACCGCCTCCACGGAGTCGGCGGCGAACGGACTGCACGGCGTTGCGGCTGCCGTGGGCGCGGCCCATGCCGGCCAATCCCTGGGCCAGCAGGCGGCCGGCCAAAATGGCGCGGCCTTTGCCCAGCCCGACGCCCAGGCCCAGCCGGGCAACTCCACCGAGCGCGAGCAGCAGGTGTCCGAGCAGGTGGCCTTCTGGGTCCACAACAAGAACCAGAACGCCTCGCTGTCCGTGGAGCATGAGGGCCGGGCCATCCAGGTGCAGGTCAGCCTGCAGGGCAACGAGGCCCATGTGCGCTTTGGCGCCAGCGAAGCCCAGGCGCGTGACTGGCTGGGCAACGGTGCCGACCAGCTGCGCGAGCTGCTGCAGGCCCAGGGCCTGCAACTGGCCGGCGTCAGCGTGGATGCGGGCGGCCAGTCCGGCAGCGGCGATTCGGGAAGACAGGGGGCGGACGCCCAGGCGCGCCAGGGCCGCGTGAGCGCCATGGTCGATGCCGCCGGCGTCACGGGCGGCAATGGCGCCGCACAGGCCGGCGGTGGCCGCGCGGCAGCGGGCGGGGTGGATCTGTTCGTCTGATTCTTCCTGCGCTTCTTGCGGGGCGGCGCATGCGCCGTTTCAGGGTTTTCACAACAGGCCGGGTGGCGACAAGCTGCCCGGCCTGTGGCGTTTGAGGGCCATCAAGCCAGCGAGAAACCGGGGTTTCATGCGCTTATTCAGGCCATGGTCCGGGGTCCAATCGCCGAATAATTCCTGCCATGGGCCTGCTGCGTCATGGCGCCGCGCATGAAGCGCGTGCGCGTGGCGGTCCCGCTCACCCAGAGGAATTCCAGTGTCTGCCACACCCAATGCCGCCAACAATGCAGCTCCCGCCCCGGCCAAGGGCAAGAAGCTGATCGTGCTGATCGTCATCATTGCCGTCCTGGCCATAGGCGCGGCCGCTGCCTTCATCCTGCTGTCCAAGCGGCACAGCAGCGGCGATGAGGAAGAGGGCAGCGCCAGCAAGGCGGCCGTGACCGTGCCCACCTTCCTGCCGCTGGACAACCTGGTGGTCAATCTGTCCGATACGGGCGGCGACCGCTTCGTGCAGATCGGCATCACGCTGGAGCTGGCCGACGAGAAGACCGCCACCACGGTCAAGCAATACCTGCCCAGCATCCGCAACGGCATCCTGATGCTGGTGTCCCAGCGCACGGCCGAGGAACTGCTCGAGCGCGAAGGCAAGGAGCGCCTGGCCGCCGACGTGCTCAACGAAGTCTCGGCCCCGCTGGGCTACGGCAGCCAGGCCAAGGCCAAGAAGCGCAGCCGCGACGAGGATGCCGAGGACGAAGACGGCGAGCGCCGCCGCTCCTCCGCTGCCAAGAACCCGGTGCGCCGCGTGCTCTTCTCCAGCTTCATCATTCAGTAACCGGGGAGGCCAGGCGCCATGAGCGATTCGTTTCTCTCCCAGGAAGAAGTCGATGCCCTTTTGGAGGGTGTGACCGGCGAGAGCCAGAAATCCACGACCGAGGAGGTCGAGGCGGGCATCATCCGCCAGTACGACATCTCCAGCCAGGAGCGCATCGTGCGCGGGCGCATGCCGACGATGGAAATCGTCAACGAGCGCTTTGCCCGCAACTTCCGCATCGGCCTGTTCAACTTCATCCGCCGCAGCCCCGAAGTGTCCGTGGGCACGGTGTCGGTGCAGCGTTACAGCGCCTTCCTGCGCGAGCTGGTGGTGCCCACCAACTTCAACATCGTCGCCATCCGTCCGCTGCGCGGCAGCGGCCTGGTGGTCTGCGACCCCTCGCTGGTGTTCGGTGTCATCGACACGCTGTACGGCGGCACGGGCCGGCTGCAGACGCGTATCGAAGGACGTGACTTCTCGCACACCGAGCAGCGCGTGATCAACCGCCTGGTCAACGTGATCTGCGAGGAATACAAGAAGGCCTGGCACGGCATCTATCCGCTGGAGCTGGGCTACCAGCGTTCGGAGATGCAGCCGCAGTTCGCCAACATCGCCACGCCCAGCGAAATCGTCGTGTCCACGGCCTTTCAGCTGGAGATCGGCGACATCTCGGGCTCCATCCACATCTGCATGCCCTATGCAACGCTGGAGCCCATCCGTGATGTGCTGTATTCCTCGACACAGGGCGACTCCATCGAAGTGGACCGCCGCTGGGTCAAGGTGCTCAAGCGCGAGATCCAGGCCGCCGAGGTGACCCTGGTGGCCGAACTGGCACGTGCCGACGCCACGGTGGAGCAACTGCTGGCCATGCGCCCCGGCGATTTCATCGAACTCGACCGCGAGCCGCTGATCCGCGCCTCCATTGGCGGCGTTCCGATTTTCGAGTGCCAGTACGGCACTCACAACGACAAGTACGCAATCCGCGTCGAGAACTGCCTGCGTGGCGCCGACGCTGGCTGGATGGGAGAAAACAATGGCAACTGAAGATACGCAAAAGCCCGCTGGCGATGATCCGTTCTCGGGCTGGGCAGAGGCATTGGACGAGCAGCGCGAGCGCGACGCCAAGCTGGAAGAGGAGCAGGGCGGCCCGCTGACGGGCGAGCCCGTGCGTCCCTACGCCGGTGGCGGCGATGTGCCGGTCAACGACATCAACATGGTGCTGGACATTCCGGTGCAGCTGTCGGTGGAGCTGGGCCGCACCAAGGTGCCGATCAAGTACATCCTGCAACTGGCCCAGGGCTCGGTGGTCGAGCTCGACGCACTGGCCGGCGAGCCCATGGACGTGCTAGTCAACGGCTACCTGATCGCCCAGGGCGAGGTGGTGGTGGTCAACGACAAGTTCGGTATCCGCCTGACCGACGTGGTCACGCCGTCCGAGCGCCTGCGCCGGGTCAGCCGTGGCTGAGAGCGCTGGCATGGGCCCGCTGTGGCCGACCCTGCTCACGGTGGTGGCCCTGGTCACGGCCATGGCCGCTCTGCCCTGGCTGCTGCGCCGCTTCCAGCAGCGCACGGCTGCGCTGCGCGGTGCCGCCGGCCTGCAGTCGCGGGTGCTGGGCGCAGTGGGCGTGGGCCCGCAGCAGCGGGTGGTGACGGTGGAAGTGGGCGAGGGCGCGCAGACCGTGCGTCTGGTGCTGGGCGTCACGGCGCAAAGCATCCAGTGCCTGCATGTGCTGCAGGCCCCGGCCCCTGCTGATTTTTCGGCTGCGATGGCGCAAGCGCGCAGCCTGCCTGCGGACGGTGCGAATGTCTGAATATTCCTGCAAGCGCCCGGCGCGCACGCTGAGCCAGGCTGCTGGCGCCGCAGCGCTGGCGCTGTGCTGCGCCACGCCCCTGGCTTCCTGGGCACAGGGCGCGCCCGCCAGCCTTCCGCTGGTCATCGGCCAGGGCAGTGGTGGCACCAGCTTTTCGGTGCCCATCCAGACCCTGCTGTTCTTCACGGCGCTGTCCTTTCTGCCGGCCATCCTTTTGATGATGACGGGCTTCACCCGCATCGTCATCGTGCTGTCGCTGATGCGCCAGGCGCTGGGCACGCAGTCGGCGCCGCCCAACCAGGTGATCATCGGCCTGTCGCTGTTCCTGACGCTGTTCGTCATGGGCCCCACCCTGGACCGCGTGTACCAGGAGGCCTACGTGCCCTACACCACGAATGCCGTGACCTTCGAGCAGGCCATTGAGAAGGCCGAGGCGCCCATGCGCGACTTCATGCTCAAGCAGACGCGCCAGTCGGACTTTGCGCTGTTCGCGCGGCTGGCCAAGCTCGATGCAGGCGTCACCAGCGAGACCGCACCGCTGCGCGTGCTGGTGCCCGCCTTCGTGACCAGCGAGCTGAAGACCGCGTTCCAGATCGGCTTCATGATCTTCATTCCCTTCCTGGTCATCGACATGGTCGTGTCCTCGATCCTGATGTCCCTGGGCATGATGATGCTGTCGCCCGTGCTGGTGGCCCTGCCGTTCAAGCTCATGCTCTTCGTGCTGGCCGATGGCTGGAACCTGCTCATAGGCTCGCTGGCGGCCAGCTTCGCCGTCTAGCCCCGCTCTTTTTTGGAAATCCTTCCATGACCTCCCAATACGTGCTCACCTTCGGCCGCGAGGCACTGACCTTGCTGCTCATGATCTCCATGCCCGTGCTGGGCGTGGTGCTGGCCGTGGGCCTGGCCGTCAGCGTCTTCCAGGCGGTGACCCAGGTGCATGAGGCCACGCTGGCCTTCGTGCCCAAGCTCATCTCCGCCGTGCTGGTGTTTGCCATAGCGGGCCCGTGGATGCTGAGCACGCTGGTGGACTTCATCCGCCGCACCATCGAGACCATTCCGCAGGCGGTGGGCTGAGCCCTTCGCCGCGCACTGGAAACGCCACTGTGATCACCTTCAGCGAAGCCCAACTGGTGGCGTGGCTGTCGCCCGTTCTCTGGCCGTTTCTGCGCGTGCTGGCCATGTTCTCCGTGGCCCCCGTGTTCTCGCAGCGCGTCATTCCCATGCGACTGAAGATCGGCCTGGCCTTTCTGGTCGCGGTGTGCGCGCAGCCCGTGCTGGGCGACCAGCCCGTGATCGGCATCAACTCGCCGCAGGCGCTGGGCACGCTGATTCAGCAGGTCGGCGTGGGGCTGGCCGTGGGCTTTGCCGTGCGCCTGGTGTTTGCCGCCGTGGAGGTCGCAGGCGAGGTGGTCGGCCTGCAGATGGGCCTGAACTTCGCCAGCTTCTTTGATCCGACCACGAATGCCCAGCTCAGCGCGGTGGCGCGCTTCATGGTCCAGATTTCCACGCTGCTGTTCATCGTCATCAACGGGCACCTGCTGGTGCTGATGGCCGTGCTCAAGAGTTACGAGGCGTTTCCTGTGGACGGCAGCTTCCTGCAGGCCATCAACCAGATGCGGCTGCACGAGATGGGGGCGGCGGTCTTCGCCAGTGCCTTCTGGATCGCCCTGCCCATGGTCGCCATGCTGCTGTTCGTGAACCTGGTGCTGGGCATCATTTCGCGCGTGGCACCGCAGATGAACATCTATGCCGTGGGTTTTCCGGTCACGCTCACCGTGGGCCTGACAGGATTGATGGCCACGCTGCCGCTGCTCGAGCAGCCCCTGGTCGCCTTGCTGCAGCGCGGCATTGCGGTATTTGGCACTTCAATGTAAGCAGTTGTGAAAAACAACAGATTTACAGGCCTGTCGGCCGCAAAAGCCTCAGATCAGCTGGTTGTGGATGGCGTAGGCCGTGAGTTCGGCATTGCTGCTCATCTGCAGTTTTTCCAGCACGCGCGCCCGGTAGACGCTGACGGTCTTGGGGCTGAGCATCAGCTCGGTGGCGATGTCCGTCAGCCGCTGCCCGGCCGCGATCTTGATCAGTGTCTGCAGCTCGCGCTCGGACAGGCTTTCATGCGGCACCTGGGGTGCGGGCTGGGCCAGGCTGTCGGCCAGCATCTGGGCCACTTCGGACGTCAGGTACTTGCGCCCCGTGGCCACGGTACGCACCGCCTCGATCAGCAGCACCGGGTCGCCTGCCTTGTTGGCGTAGCCCTGCGCGCCCGCCTTCAGGCAGCGCAGCGCGTACTGATCCTCGGGGTACATGGAGACCATGAGCACCTTGATCAGCGGATGGGTTTCGCGCACGCTGGCCAGGGCTTCCAGGCCACTGCGGCCGGGCATGTTGATGTCCAGCAGCAGCACGTCGCAGGTGGCGGTGCGCAGCTGTTCGCGCAGCTCGGCATAGCTGCCTGCTTCGGCGGTGACGCTGATGTCCACTGCCTCGGCCAGGGTGTCACGGATGCCCCGGCGCAGCACCGCATGGTCGTCGCACAGCACCACGTGGATCAAAGTCGGCCTCCTGGAAAAAGGGTCACGCCGCCATGGCGTTCAGCATTCATTGCCCGGGATATTAGGGCAAGTGCCGCCATCGTCCAGCGGAATGGAGACGATGACCGAGGTTCCTCGCCCGGCTTGACTGCTGACATCCAGCCAGCCCTGAACGGTGCGCGCACGCTCGCCCAGACCGCGCAAACCGAAGGATTCGGGCTTGTCGCGCGCGCCTTCGGCCAGGCCCACGCCGTCGTCCGTCACCTCCAGCGTGAGAAAGCCTTCGCGGTCCGAGAGATCGATGTCCACATGGCGCGCCTGGGCATATTTGCCGACGTTGGTCAGCGCCTCCTGGGCCGTGCGGTAGGCCACGACCTGGATGTCGGGCGCGATGTTCATGCTCTCGCGGCTGCTGCGCACCCGGGTGGGCACGCCCGTGCGGCGCTCGAAATTCTCGGCCAGCCACTGCACGGCGGCCACCAGCCCCTGGTCCAGCACGGGCGGGCGCAGGTTCATCATGATGCGCTGGCTTGCACCCAGCGCATGCTCCAGCATTTCCAGCGCGGCCAGCGCATGCTCGCGCAGTCCGCCCTCGGGCGCATTGCGCGCAATCCAGGCCACATCGAACTTCACCGAGGTCAGCGAGCCGCCGATGTCATCGTGGATCTCGCGGGCAATGCTGGCGCGCTCGCGCTCGGTGGAGGTCTGCAGATGCTCGGTCAGATCGGCCAGGCGACGCTCGGACGCCGCCAGCTCGGCCGCCGCGCGGCGGCGCGCCAGGCGGGCCTCGTGCACTTCCAGCGCATGCGAGACCACATGGGGCAGGCGCGTGATGTGGTCCTTGAGCAGGTAGTCGCTGATGCCCTCGCGCATCACGTCCACGGCGGCCGACTCGCCGATGGCGCCCGACAGCAGCACAAAGGGCGGATGCCCGGGCTGGCGGCGCACCAGCTCCCAGGCGTCCAGCGCCGTGAAGCCGGGCAGGTGGTAGTCGGCCAGGATGAGGTCGAATGCCTGGCTCTGCAGCGCGGCTGCGGCATCATCGAGCAGGTCGACCGCGACAATCTCGCAGACCAGCCCGCCGCGCAGCAGGCTCAGCCGCGCCAGCGCCTGGTCGGCCGCCGAATCCTCGATGTGCAGTATGCGCAAGGGCTTGTGCGGTGGTCTGGCATCCCCGGGGGCGCTATCATGAGATACATTTTGGAACATAAATGCAAGTGGTCGTGTATATCAAGGGATGCGCTGCATTCCTGGGGACGATTGACAAGGGCTGGCCATGCTGCAGAGCATGGCGAACATTGGGCTGAAACGCTGGTGGTGGAGTAACAATGCAGTCAATGCACAAGCCTTCGGGCGAGCCTGCCGTCCCCATGCCCGTCATGGTGGCCGCAGACCTGCAGGATGCCTTGCTGGTGGCGATGCGCGATCTGCAGCGCCTGGAAGGCCTTCTCAATCATGCAACGCAGAACCTGCTGGACCGTTTCGACGAGACCCACGGCCAGCTGGCCGGTGAGGCGCTAGGCGCCTTGCCCGAGCTGGACGCCGCGCGGTCCACGCTTCGGTTGGCGGTGACCGAGTTGCAGTTTCACGACATGTCCTCCCAGTTGATCGCCCATATTACGAAGATTTTGCAAGGCTGCGCGTTCCAGTTGGCCGCAGCCACCATGGGCGTGGACGAGGGGGAGGACGATTCCCTGGGCCTGCCGGCGATACCCGACCGGCCCAATCCCGTCACGCAAAGCGAGATGGATGCTGGCTCGGTCGAGCTGTTCTGACCACTGACCATGCACTCTTCTACCTTTTATTGCCCGTCTGTTGGAGCTATACATGCGATCGATTCTGGCTGTTGATGATTCCCCCTCGATGCGAAAGATGGTGGCGTTCACCCTCGCAGGGGCGGGATTTCGCGTTGTGGAGGCGGTTGACGGCGTGGATGCGCTCGAGAAGGCACAGCTCGAACAAGTCGACCTGGTGCTGGCCGACCAGAACATGCCGCGTCTGGATGGCATCGGTCTGACCCGCAAGCTGCGCGAAGACCCCAAGTTCCAGAACACGCCGATTCTCATTCTCACCACCGAATCCAGCGATCAGATGAAGCAGGCCGGACGCGCCGCGGGCGCCACGGGCTGGCTGGTCAAGCCCTTCGATCCAAACCGTTTGATCGAAGTCATTCAGAAAGTAATGCGTTGAGCCGATAAGTACGGGCAACAGGAAACAGCAGGACCAAAGATGGCGGATCTACACCAGGATGGGGCAGGAGCGGGCGCAGACTTCGACCTGAGCCAGTTCTATCAAATCTTCTTCGAAGAAGCGGCCGAGAACCTCGACCAGATGGAGCAGATGCTGCTGAATCTGGATCTGTCAGCGGCCAATGACGAGGAACTCAACGGCATCTTCCGATGCGCGCACTCGATCAAGGGCGGGGCGGCCACCTTCGGCTTTGCCGACGTGACCGAGCTGACGCACCGCATGGAGTCGCTGCTCGACCGGCTGCGCCGGCACGAGATCACACCGATTCCGGAGATGGTCGATGTGTTGCTGGAGTCGGCTGATGCCAGCCGCAGCCTGCTGGCACGCCACCAGGCCGGCAACGAGGGCGAGGCCCTGTCCACCACGGATCTGGTGGCACGCATCGAGACGCTGGCGGAAGGCCGCAGCGCCGTACCTGCAGCGGCAGCGCCGGCTCCCGCACCGACCCCAGCTCCAGCCCCTGTGGCTGCGCCAGCGCAGGCTCCGGCCCCGGTTGCTGCAGCACCTTTCTCGGGCGGCGCCGTCGGCACGGCACCCAGCAGCGGCGGACGTTCGCTGCATATCCTGATCGGTCCGCTGGAGCGCCTGGAGATGGCCGAGGCCATCAAGGAGCTGTTCCGCGACATTCCGGGCCTGGGACGCATCGAGGACCTGGCCTGCGATCAGCCGCAAAGCCGCCTCTTTGACGTGCAGACCTCGTCCACCGACGACGACCTGCTCGATCTGTTCGCCTTCCACGTGGCCAAGGAGCAGGTCCGCATCACGGCGGCCGGAGCCTCTGCCGAAGCAGCACCCGCAGCGGTGGCGGCGCAAGCCCCGGCCGCTGAAGAGCATGCGCACGACCCCGATGCCGCCCTGGCCTCGGCCGCCATCCCGCCTGCCGATGAGGCCTATGGCTTCTTCAATGGCGCGCCCGGCATGCCCCAGGCCGATGGCGCGCTGGCCATCCAGCCGGCCGGCGCCGTGGCCAAGCCCGCCGCCAAGACGGCGGCCCAGACGCAGCAGGCGCAGATGGAGTCCACCAGCATCCGCGTGTCGGTGTCCAAGGTCGACCAGCTCATCAACCTGGTGGGCGAGCTGGTCATCACCCAGGCCATGCTGGCGCAAAACAGCCACGGACTGGACGCATCGGCCTACCAGCAACTGCTGGCAGGCCTGGCCGACCTGGATCGCAATACGCGCGATCTGCAGGAATCGGTGATGTCCATCCGCATGATTCCCATGTCCACTGTGTTCAGCCGTTTCCCGCGCATGCTGCGCGACCTGGCCGGCAAGCTGGGCAAGAAGATCGACCTGATCACGCTGGGCGAGGCCACGGAGCTGGACAAGGGACTGGTCGAAAAGATCACCGACCCGCTGACCCATCTGGTGCGCAACAGCGTGGACCACGGCATCGAAATGCCCGAGGACCGCCTGGCGGCCGGCAAGTCCGAGCACGGCACGCTGACGCTGGCAGCCTCCCATCAGGGCGGCTCCATCGTCATCGAGGTGCGCGACGACGGGCGCGGCATGAACCGCGAGCGGATTCTGCAGAAGGCCCGCGAGCGCGGCATGGATGTCTCGGACAACATGCCCGATCAGGAGGTCTGGCAACTGATCTTCGCGCCGGGCTTCTCCACGGCCGACGTGGTCACCGACGTGTCCGGGCGCGGCGTGGGCATGGACGTGGTCAAGCGCAATATCGCGGCGCTGGGCGGCTCGGTCGAGATCGAGTCCACCCAGGGCAAGGGCATGCGCGTGGCCGTTCGTCTGCCGCTGACCCTGGCCATCATGGATGGCATGTCGGTCGGCGTCAGCGACGAGGTCTACATCCTGCCGCTGTCCTCGGTGGTCGAGTCCTTCCTGGTCAAGGCCGAAGACGTGAACACCGTGGCCAACGGCACGCAGCTGGTCAAGGTGCGTGACGAGTACATGCCCGTGTTCGCGCTGGAAAAGACCTTCCGCGTGCCGCGCAGCGACACCAGCCAGTCCAGCAACATCATGGTGGTGGTCGAGTCCGACGGCAGCCGCGTGGCCTTGCTGGTCGACGAGCTGCTGGGCCAGCACCAGGTGGTGGTCAAGAACCTGGAATCGAACTACCGCAAGGTGCCCAACGTTTCGGGCGCCACCATCCTGGGCGATGGCACGGTGGCGTTGATTCTGGACACCGGCGCGCTGGTGCGTCGTGCACGCCACTGAACGGGACAGGGATACCTGACCACAATCGACGGCGCCGCAGGCAGTGCCTGCGCGCCGCCAAGAAACCATGGCCTTCGCCACCACGGCGCGGGCCCGACAGTTGAGGAGCTGAGCAATGAGCGTGATCGCTAAGACCGCAGAAGGCGTCGCCACCGGCGCGCGCGAGTACCTGACCTTCCGCCTGGACCAGGAGGAATACGGCATCGACATCCTGAAGGTGCAGGAAATCCGCGGCTACGAGCCGCCGACCCGCATCGCCAATGCGCCGGAATTCATCAAGGGCGTGGTCAATCTGCGCGGCACCATCGTGCCCATCGTGGACATGCGGCTGAAGTTCAACTGCTCCCAGGTGGAATACAACAGCTTCACTGTCGTCATCATCCTGAACCTGCGCAACCGCGTTGTGGGCATCGTGGTGGACTCGGTCAGCGACGTGATGGAACTGGCTCCCGAAGCCGTGCGCCCCGCGCCGGACATCGAAAGCGCCATCGACAGCGGCTGCATTCTGGGCCTGGGTTCCGTGGGCGAGCGCATGCTCATCCTGCTGGACATCGAAAAGCTCATGAACAACGTGGACATGGGCCTGGTCGCCTCGGTCGACTGAGACCCGTTCTTGCACTGAGCGCCCTCATGCGATCCGGCTCATCCAATGCGGCACTGGCCGCACGTCCCGTCGCCGACGACGGGGATGCCAACGGGCCCCTGGCCCAGGGGCGCGAATTCGAATGGTCGTCGCGGGACTTTGCCCGCGTACAGGCGTTGATCTACCAGCGGGCCGGCATCAGCCTGCACGATGGCAAGCACGCCATGGTCTACAGCCGCCTGTCGCGGCGCCTGCGCGAGACGGGCTACGACAGCTTCTCCACCTACCTGGACTGGCTGGAGTCGCAGTCCGACGGCGTGGAGTGGCAGGAGTTCGTGAACGCGCTGACCACCAATCTCACGGCGTTCTTTCGCGAGCAGCACCATTTCGAGATCTTTGCCCAGCATCTGCGCAGCAAGCCGGCCGGCACGGCCTGGAAGGTCTGGTGCAATGCGGCCTCGACCGGGGAAGAGCCTTACTCCATCGTCATGACGGCGCTGGAAGCGCTGGGTGCCACGCCCAGCTTCCAACTGCAGGCCAGCGACATCGACTCGCGCGTGCTGGACACGGCATCGGCCGGTGTCTACCGCGCCGAAAGCATCAAGGGCATGAGCGCCGAGCGCCTGCACCGCTTCTTCCTGCGGGGCAAGGCCGGCAATGCGGGCCTGGTGCGCGTCAAGCCCGAACTGCGCCGCCTGGTGGAGTTTCTCAACGTCAACCTGATCCGTGACGACTGGCCGTTCCGCGACCCCTTCGACGTGGTCTTCTGCCGCAACGTGATGATCTACTTCGACGCGGCCACGCAGCGCCGCGTGCTGGAGCGCATCCACCGCGTGATGAAGCCCGGTGGCCTGTTGTTCGTCGGGCATGCCGAAAACTTCAGTGAATCGCGCGATCTGTTCACGCTCAAGGGGAAGACCGTCTATGAGCGCCGCTGACGCAGGTCCTGCCGCACGCCAGGGGGTGCTCCCATGATCGGAGACCGCCCTGCCTTCGCACCGCCACCGGCGCCCTCGGAGCGTCGCCGGATGCCGCGCATCAACAGCTATACCGCTGCAGACTATCCGGCGCCGGGCGATCCGGTGCCGCGTTCCTCGCTGGAGCAGCTCAAGCGCCAGCAGCGCTACCCTGGCGAGGCTTCGTTCTTCTATTACGACCCGCATTTTCAGCACAACGCCGTCAAGGTGCTGCCCGGCGAATACTTTGTCTCCAACGAGGACGTGATCCTGGTCACCGTGCTGGGCTCTTGCATCTCGGCCTGCATCTGGGACCGCACCATGCGCGTGGGCGGCATGAACCATTTCATGCTGCCCGACGGCGACTCTGCCGATGCATCGGGCCGTTACGGCTCGTACGCCATGGAGTTGCTGATCAACGAAATGCTCAAGCTCGGTGCCCGGCGCGAGTCGCTGCAGGCCAAGATCTTCGGCGGCGGGCAGGTGATGCACAACTTCACCACCATGAACGTGGGCGAACGCAATACCGCCTTCGTCACGCAGTACCTGCAGACCGAACGCATCCCCATCGTCTCGGAGGATGTGCTGGACATCTACCCTCGCAAGGTGGTGTTCTTCCCCGCCAGCGGCAAGGCCATGGTCAAGCGCCTGGCACATGCCCATCCGGAGGAGCTGGTACAGCAGGAATTCACACGCGGCAATGCAGCCGTCGTGGCACGCAATACGGCAGGCGGCTCGGTCGACCTGTTTTGAGGAAGGTTCAAAGGAATGGACAGGAAAATCAGGGTGATCGTGGTGGACGACTCTGCGCTGGTGCGCAGTCTGCTGTCCGAGATCATCAATCGCCAGCACGACATGGAATGCATCGGCTCGGCCAATGACCCGCTGATCGCACGCGAAATGATTCGCGAGATGAATCCCGACGTGATCACGCTCGATGTGGAAATGCCGCGCATGGATGGCATCGACTTCCTGGGCCGGCTCATGCGCCTGCGTCCCATGCCGGTGGTCATGATCTCCACGCTGACCGAACGCGGCGCCGAGGTCACCATGCGCGCACTGGAACTGGGCGCCATCGACTTCGTGGCCAAGCCGCGCGTGGGTGTCTCCAACGGCCTGCAGGAACTGGCCGCGCAGATCGTGGACAAGATCCGCGTTGCTGCCGTGGCCCAGGTACGGCGTCTGCCGGTCGCTCCCCGCAGTGCAGCCTCTGCCGCAGGCAGCGCGGCAGCGCCGGTCGCTTCCTCTGCGGGTTCGGCCGTGCCGCGCCAGGCTGCACCGACGTCGCTGCTGGGGCGGCTTTCCACGGAGAAGCTGGTTGCCATCGGCGCCTCCACGGGCGGCACCGAGGCCATCCGCGAAGTGCTCACCCATCTGCCGGCCGACTGCCCGGCCATCGTCATCACCCAGCACATGCCGCCGGGCTTCACCACCAGCTTCGCGGCCCGGCTCAACAGCCTGTGCCAGATGACCGTGAAGGAAGCGCAGCACGGCGAGCGCCTGCTGCCCGGTCACGCCTATATCGCCCCGGGTGGCAAGCATTTCTCCGTGCAGCGCAGCGGCGCCAACTATGTCGCCGTGGTCGATGACAGCCCGCCGGTGAATCGCCACAAGCCTTCGGTCGAAGTGCTGTTCAAGTCGGTGGCCGCCTGCGCGGGCCGCAACGCCTACGGCATCATGCTCACCGGCATGGGCGCCGATGGTGCGGTCGCCATGCGCGAAATGCGCGATGCAGGCAGCTACAACCTCGTGCAGGACGAGGCCAGCTGCATCGTCTTCGGCATGCCGCGCGAGGCCATCGCCCACGGCGCTGCCGACGAAGTGCTGCCCCTCAACCAGATCGCCGCCGCCTTGCTGGGCAAGCTGCGCATAGGTTCGGACCAGGTGCACCACCGCATCTGAGCGCAACGGCCCGCTCTGGCGGCCTCCATGAAAAAAAGAGCGCATGGCGCTCTTTTTTTTTGTCAGTTCGACACGGTGCTTACTCGGACAAGGCGCTCCAGCGCTCCAGTGCCTCCATCAGCTGCTCATCGATCTCGCCATCGCGCTGGTGCAACTGAACGGCGCGGGAGTTGTCGTTGGCATACAGCGAGCCATCGGCCAGGGCCTCGCGAATGGATTTCTGCTCCGCCTCCAGAGATGCAATGGTCTCGGGCAACTGATCGAGCTCGCGCTGCTCCTTGTAGCTGAGCTTGCGCTTGGGCTTGCTGTCGCTGCGCACCGCCGTCGGCTTGGCCTCTTCCTTGGCAGGCTTGGGCTGTGCAGCCTCGGCCAGATCCTGGCTGCGGCGCGACTGGTCCAGCCAGTCCTGAACGCCGCCTTCGTATTCGCGCCACTTGCCCGGCCCTTCCCAGGCAATGGTGCTGGTGACGACGTTGTCCAGGAAACTGCGGTCATGGCTGACCAGGAACACCGTGCCGTCGTAGTTCTGCAGCAGGTCTTCCAGCATCTCCAGCGTCTCGATATCGAGGTCGTTGGTCGGCTCGTCCAGAACCAGCACATTCGCGGGGCGGGCAAACAGGCGCGCCAGCAGCAGGCGGTTGCGCTCGCCGCCGGACAGTGAACGCACAGGAGAGTGAGCGCGCGCCGGAGAGAACAGGAAGTCCGACAGATAGCTCTTCACGTGCTTTTTCTGGTTGCCGATCTCTATCCACTCGCTGCCAGGGCTGATGAAGTCCTCCAGCGTGGCATCCATATTGATCTGGTGCCGCATCTGGTCGAAGTAAGCCACCTGCAGATTCGCACCCAGCCGCACATTGCCGCTGTCAGGCGCCAGTTCGCCCAGAATCATCTTGAGCAGCGTCGTCTTGCCGGCACCGTTGGGCCCGATCAGTCCCACCTTGTCACCGCGCAGGATGGTGGCGCTGAAATGCGAGACGATCTGCTTGTCGCCAAAGGACTTGGCCACATCGGTCAGCTCGGCCACGATCTTGCCCTGGTAGCCATCGCCCCGGCCCGAGGCAATGTCCATCTTCACCCCGCCCAGCACATCGCGGCGGGCAGCGCGGTTGGCCCGCAACTGCTCCAATCGGCCGATGCGGCTCTGGCTGCGCGTGCGGCGCGCCTCCACGCCCTTGCGGATCCACACCTCCTCCTGGGCCAGCAGCTTGTCGGCCTTGGCGTTGATCACGGCTTCCTGGGCCAGCTGATCTTCCTTGGTTTGCTGGTACTGAACGAAATTGCCGGGATAGGAGCGCAGCGTTCCACGATCCAGCTCCACGATGCGCGTGGAGACGCGGTCCAGGAAGGAGCGGTCGTGGGTAATGGTCACCACGCTGCCCTTGAAGTTCAGCAGCAGCTCCTCCAGCCACTCGATGGCATCCAGGTCCAGGTGGTTGGTCGGCTCGTCCAGCAGCAGCACGTCAGGACGGGCCACCAGCGCCTGGGAAAGCGCAACGCGCTTCTTCATTCCCCCGGACAACGTGCCCACCAGGGCGTCGGGATCCAGGTGCAGCCGCTGCAGCGTCTCTTCCACGCGCTGCTCCCAATTCCAGGCGTCATAGGCCTCGATCTGGGACTGCAGCGCATCGAGATCCTCGCCCTCGCCACCCGCCAGATAGCGCTCGCGCACGGCGATCACCTCGGCAATGCCGGCGGACGCCGACTCGAAGATCGTCTGCTCGGGCACAAGCACCGGCTCCTGCGCCACATAAGTAATGCGGATACCGGACTGTGTCTGGACCTGGCCGTCATCGGCCTTGGCCAGTCCGCCAAGAATCTTCAACAAAGAGGACTTCCCTGCGCCGTTTCGACCGATCAGGCCCACACGTTCGCCGCTCTCCAGGGAAAACTGGGCGTGGTCGAGAAGCGCCACATGCCCGAACGCCAGTTGGGCGTCTATCAAAGTAATCAATGCCATCGTGCGCGCATTATCTATGCGGGCCCGATTCCTGGTGCACGCAGCAAGGCCTCCCCGCCCGGAGCCTGCCCGCAGGGCAGGCTCCGGGCCGGTTTCAGAGAGCGGGGCGGTGGCTTCTTCACTAGTCTGCAAGGAAGTTCACGAATTTCACGCCATCGGTAAAAACCCATGCTATAGTTCGATCCCTCGTCGCC
>NC_015563.1:665000-667500 GCF_000214395.1 Delftia sp. Cs1-4
CATAACGCGCGAGGTGAGAGACCTCGCAAGTCCTTGAAAGAAAACGGCGAAATCTCGCAAGAGAGATCAAAGTTATAGGGTCAAGTGACTAAGAGCATGTGGTGGATGCCTTGGCGATGATAGGCGACGAAAGACGTGATAGCCTGCGATAAGCTTCGGGGAGCTGGCAAATTAGCTTTGATCCGGAGATTTCTGAATGGGGAAACCCACCCGCAAGGGTATCGCATACTGAATACATAGGTATGCGAGGCGAACCTGGAGAACTGAAACATCTAAGTACCCAGAGGAAAAGACATCAACCGAGATTCCGAAAGTAGTGGCGAGCGAAATCGGAAGAGCCTTCTAGTGATAGTCAGACGGTTAACAAAACGGAATGGAAAGTCCGGCCATAGTAGGTGATAGCCCTGTATGTGAAAACCGACTGGTGGTACTGAGCTAGAGAAAAGTAGGGCGGGGCACGAGAAACCCTGTCTGAATATGGGGGGACCATCCTCCAAGGCTAAATACTCATCATCGACCGATAGTGAACCAGTACCGTGAGGGAAAGGCGAAAAGAACCCCGGGAGGGGAGTGAAATAGATCCTGAAACCGCATGCTTACAAAAAGTAGGAGCCCGAAAGGGTGACTGCGTACCTTTTGTATAATGGGTCAGCGACTTACATTCAGTGGCAAGGTTAACCGAATAGGGGAGCCGTAGAGAAATCGAGTCCGAATAGGGCGTCCAGTCGCTGGGTGTAGACCCGAAACCAAGTGATCTATCCATGGCCAGGATGAAGGTGCCGTAACAGGTACTGGAGGTCCGAACCGACTAGTGTTGCAAAACTAGCGGATGAGCTGTGGATAGGGGTGAAAGGCTAAACAAACTTGGAAATAGCTGGTTCTCTCCGAAAACTATTTAGGTAGTGCCTCAAGTATTACCTGCGGGGGTAGAGCACTGTTTAGGCTAGGGGGTCATGGCGACTTACCAAACCTATGCAAACTCCGAATACCGCAGAGTACAGCTTGGGAGACAGAGCACCGGGTGCTAACGTCCGGACTCAAGAGGGAAACAACCCAGACCGCCAGCTAAGGTCCCTAAAATTGGCTAAGTGGGAAACGAAGTGGGAAGGCTAAAACAGTCAGGATGTTGGCTTAGAAGCAGCCATCATTTAAAGAAAGCGTAATAGCTCACTGATCGAGTCGTCCTGCGCGGAAGATGTAACGGGGCTAAGCCAGTTACCGAAGCTGCGGATTTGCAATTTATTGCAAGTGGTAGGAGAGCGTTCTGTAAGCCTGTGAAGGTGCCTGGTAACGGGTGCTGGAGGTATCAGAAGTGCGAATGCTGACATGAGTAGCGTTAAAGGGGGTGAAAAGCCCCCTCGCCGTAAGCGCAAGGTTTCCTACGCAACGTTCATCGGCGTAGGGTGAGTCGGCCCCTAAGGCGAGGCAGAGATGCGTAGCTGATGGGAAACAGGTCAATATTCCTGTACCGATGTGTAGTGCGATGTGGGGACGGAGAAGGTTAGCTCAGCCAACTGTTGGATATGTTGGTTCAAGCCTGTAGTCGTGCCTGGTAGGCAAATCCGCCGGGCTTAGATGAGGGGTGATAACGAGTCTGCTTGCAGACGAAGTGAGTGATACCCTGCTTCCAGGAAAAGCCACTAAGCTTCAGCTACACACGACCGTACCGCAAACCGACACTGGTGCGCGAGATGAGTATTCTAAGGCGCTTGAGAGAACTCTGGAGAAGGAACTCGGCAAATTGATACCGTAACTTCGGGAGAAGGTATGCCGCAAGTAGGTGAACTTGAACAAAGGGAGCCCAAAGCGGTTGCAAAAAATCGGTGGCTGCGACTGTTTAATAAAAACACAGCACTCTGCAAACACGAAAGTGGACGTATAGGGTGTGACGCCTGCCCGGTGCTGGAAGATTAAATGATGGGGTGCAAGCTCTTGATTGAAGTCCCAGTAAACGGCGGCCGTAACTATAACGGTCCTAAGGTAGCGAAATTCCTTGTCGGGTAAGTTCCGACCTGCACGAATGGCGTAACGATGGCCACACTGTCTCCTCCAGAGACTCAGCGAAGTTGAAATGTTTGTGATGATGCAATCTCCCCGCGGAAAGACGGAAAGACCCCATGAACCTTTACTGTAGCTTTGTATTGGATTTTGAACGGATCTGTGTAGGATAGGTGGGAGGCTTTGAAGTGAGGACGCTAGTTCTCATGGAGCCGACGTTGAAATACCACCCTGGTGCGTTTGAGGTTCTAACCCAGGTCCCTTATCGGGATCGGGGACAGTGCATGGTAGGCAGTTTGACTGGGGCGGTCTCCTCCCAAAGCGTAACGGAGGAGTTCGAAGGTACGCTAGTTACGGTCGGACATCGTGACGATAGTGCAATGGCATAAGCGTGCTTAACTGCGAGACTGACAAGTCGAGCAGATGCGAAAGCAGGACATAGTGATCCGGTGGTTCTGTATGGAAGGGCCATCGCTCAACGGATAAAAGGTACTCTGGGGAT
>NC_015563.1:672500-4685000 GCF_000214395.1 Delftia sp. Cs1-4
TCTGCAAACACGAAAGTGGACGTATAGGGTGTGACGCCTGCCCGGTGCTGGAAGATTAAATGATGGGGTGCAAGCTCTTGATTGAAGTCCCAGTAAACGGCGGCCGTAACTATAACGGTCCTAAGGTAGCGAAATTCCTTGTCGGGTAAGTTCCGACCTGCACGAATGGCGTAACGATGGCCACACTGTCTCCTCCAGAGACTCAGCGAAGTTGAAATGTTTGTGATGATGCAATCTCCCCGCGGAAAGACGGAAAGACCCCATGAACCTTTACTGTAGCTTTGTATTGGATTTTGAACGGATCTGTGTAGGATAGGTGGGAGGCTTTGAAGTGAGGACGCTAGTTCTCATGGAGCCGACGTTGAAATACCACCCTGGTGCGTTTGAGGTTCTAACCCAGGTCCCTTATCGGGATCGGGGACAGTGCATGGTAGGCAGTTTGACTGGGGCGGTCTCCTCCCAAAGCGTAACGGAGGAGTTCGAAGGTACGCTAGTTACGGTCGGACATCGTGACGATAGTGCAATGGCATAAGCGTGCTTAACTGCGAGACTGACAAGTCGAGCAGATGCGAAAGCAGGACATAGTGATCCGGTGGTTCTGTATGGAAGGGCCATCGCTCAACGGATAAAAGGTACTCTGGGGATAACAGGCTGATACCGCCCAAGAGTTCATATCGACGGCGGTGTTTGGCACCTCGATGTCGGCTCATCTCATCCTGGGGCTGTAGTCGGTCCCAAGGGTATGGCTGTTCGCCATTTAAAGAGGTACGTGAGCTGGGTTTAAAACGTCGTGAGACAGTTTGGTCCCTATCTTCCGTGGGCGCTGCAGATTTGAGGAAGCCTGCTCCTAGTACGAGAGGACCGGAGTGGACACACCTCTGGTGTATCGGTTGTCACGCCAGTGGCATTGCCGAGTAGCTAAGTGTGGAAGAGATAACCGCTGAAAGCATCTAAGCGGGAAACTCGTTTCAAGATGAGATCTGCCGGGGCCTTGAGCCCCCTGAAGAGTCGTTCAAGACCAGGACGTTGATAGGCTGGGTGTGGAAGCGCAGTAATGCGTTAAGCTAACCAGTACTAATTGCTCGTGAGGCTTGACCCTATAACTTTGATGACGTGATCATCAAGGTGGTTATGCCAAGTAAGGCGCAGTCAAAATACAAAGCTGATTACAGACTCTATGAATTCGTTGTGTTGCTCCGTGAGCAGCATGACAACAAGTTATGCCTGATGACCATAGCAAGTTGGTACCACTCCTTCCCATCCCGAACAGGACAGTGAAACGACTTTGCGCCGATGATAGTGCGGGTTCCCGTGTGAAAGTAGGTCATCGTCAGGCTCTTACAGCCCAAGAAACCCCGTAGCCCAAAGCTACGGGGTTTTTTGCATTGGGCCGCAGGAAACGGGGAAACAGGCAGAACAGCCAAAACGGACAGCCAACCGAACATTCAAAACGGACATCCCAAAAAAAAGAGAGCGCTGACGCGCTCTCTTTTTATTCCTGCCGGGCTTCTTCGTCGCACCCGGATGCAACATCCGGCGCAGTTTCCTGTGGCCAATTCCGCTAGCATTGACGTTAACGTCAACGTCGCATTCCCATGGCCGCCGGCTGTGGATGCTGGCGGACTCTCCAGCCATGTCGACCACCTACACCATCAGCGATCTTGCCAAGGAGTTCGATCTCACGACCCGGGCCATCCGCTTCTATGAAGACATGGGCTTGCTTGAGCCCGAGCGCGCCGGGCCTGGCGGGCGCAATCGCGTCTACAGCGCGCGTGATCGCACGCGTCTTCGCCTGACCTTGCGGGCCAAGCGGCTGGGACTTTCTCTAAACGAAGCCAAGGAGATCATCGATCTCTACGACAGCCCCCGCGACACGGGCGTGCAACTGCGCAAATTCCTAGAAGTGCTGGCTGTGCATCGCCGCCAGCTCGAGGACCGCCTGGCCGATCTGCAGGCCAACCTGGCCGAGGTGCGAGAGCAGGAATCCGAGGCCCGCACTCTGTTGAAACACCTGGATGGGAAAAATGCTTCATAATTGACGTTTACGTAAACGTAATTTGTGAGGCTTGCCTTGACCGTGCCCCGCCTGGAACCTGCCAACAGCGACTTTGCCCGCCGTGTGCGAGACAGTTTTGCACGCCAGGGCGCGATGCACACCCTGGGCGCCGAGCTGTCCCTGCTGGAGCCCGGCGCCGTCGATGTCTGCCTGGCCTGGGCGCCCGGGCTGACGCAGCAGCATGGCTTTTTGCATGCCGGCATGGTTTCCACGGCGCTGGATTCCGCCTGCGGCTATGCAGGGCTGACCCTGATGCCGGCCGATGCTGCCGTGCTCACCATCGAATTCAAGATCAATCTGCTGGCCCCCGCCAAGGGCCAGCGCTTTCGCATGGAAGGCCGGGTGATCAAGCCGGGCCGCACGATCATCGTGACCGAAGGGCGCGCCTATGCCATCGACGAAGGCCGCGAAAAACTGATTGCCACCATGGGCTGCACGCTGATGTGCGTGCAGGGCCGCGATCTGGCCGACTGAGCCGGGCGGCGTTCTTTCACCAAATTTCCACAGGAGACACGAGATGAGCCTTTCCAACCTGCCGGGCCTGAACTTCCAACTGGGCGAGGACATCGACGCGCTGCGCGATGCCGTGCGCGAGTTCGCACAGGCCGAGATTGCACCGCGTGCCGGCGAGATCGACCGCGACGACCAGTTCCCCATGGACCTGTGGCGCAAGTTTGGCGATCTTGGCGTGCTGGGCATTACCGTGTCAGAGCAGTACGGCGGCGCCGACATGGGCTACCTGGCCCACATGGTGGCGATGGAGGAGATCTCGCGTGCCAGTGCCTCGGTGGGCCTGTCCTATGGCGCGCACAGTAATCTTTGCGTGAACCAGATCAACCGCAACGGCAACGAGGCGCAAAAGGCCAAGTACCTGCCCAAGCTGATCAGCGGCGAGCATGTGGGCGCGCTGGCCATGAGCGAGCCCGGTGCCGGCTCGGACGTGATCAGCATGAAGCTCAAGGCCGAGGACAAGGGCGGCTACTTCCTGCTCAACGGCACCAAGATGTGGATCACCAATGGTCCCGATGCCGACACCCTGGTGGTCTACGCCAAGACCGAGCCCGAGCTGAACGCCCGCGGCGTGACTGCCTTCCTGATCGAGAAGGGCATGAAGGGCTTTTCGATTGCCCAGAAGCTGGACAAGCTGGGCATGCGTGGCAGCCACACGGGCGAGCTGGTGTTCGAGAACGTCGAGGTGCCGGCCGAGAACGTGCTGGGCGGCCTGAACAACGGCGCCAAGGTGCTGATGAGCGGCCTGGACTACGAGCGTGCCGTGCTGACCGGCGGGCCGCTGGGCATCATGCAGTCGGTGATGGACAACGTCGTGCCCTACATCCATGACCGCAAGCAGTTCGGCCAGAGCATTGGCGAGTTCCAGCTCATCCAGGGCAAGGTGGCGGACATGTACACCGTGCTGCAAGCGGGTCGCTCATTTGCCTATACGGTCGCCAAAAACCTCGATCTGCTGGGAACGGAGCATGTTCGCCAGGTTCGCAAGGACTGTGCCAGCGTCATTTTGTGGTGCGCCGAGAAGGCGACATGGATGGCCGGCGAAGGCGTTCAAATCTATGGAGGTAATGGGTATATCAACGAATACCCACTGGGTCGCCTCTGGCGGGATGCGAAACTCTACGAGATCGGCGCCGGCACCAGCGAGATCCGTCGCATGCTGATCGGCCGCGAGCTGTTCGCAGAGACCTGCTGATCCCGCACCTGCCTGCCGCGCCGTTCTTGAGTTTGACCCAACAAAAGGATTGCTTATGAGCACAACCTCCATCGAAGAACTGTTTGTCCATAACCGCGAATGGGCCCAGCAGATGGAGCGTGACCGGCCCGGTTTCTTCACCGGGCTGTTGTCGCAGCAAAAACCCCGCTACATGTGGATCGGCTGTTCCGACAGCCGCGTCCCTGCGAACCAGATCACGGGCCTGGAGCCCGGCGAGGTGTTCGTGCACCGCAACGTGGCCAACGTGGTCGTGCCCAGCGACCTGAACTGCCTGTCCACCATCCAGTACGCGGTGGACCAGCTCAAGGTCGAGCACCTGATGGTCGTGGGCCACTATGGCTGCGGCGGTGTGCTGGCGGCACTGGAGGATGTGCGCGTGGGCCTGGCCGACAACTGGATCCGCCATGTGAAGGATGTGCGCGACAAGCACCAGGCGCTGCTGGCCAGCCTGTCTCCGCAATGGCGCCACGATGCGCTGTGCGAACTCAATGCCATCGAGCAGGTCATCAATGTGGCGCAGAGCACGGTGATGCAGGATGCCTGGGCGCGCGGCCAGAAGGTCACGCTGCACGGCTGGTGCTATGGCCTCAAGGACGGCCTGATCACCAATCTGCAGATGACCGTGCCCGGTGTCGGCGGCATCGCCAACATCCATGCCGAGGCTGTCGAGCTGGTCGCCAGCCGCCAGCGCGACTGAGCGGCCATGGCAGGCGGGACCCCGGGAGACTTCATGCCGATGCCTGCCCAGGACACCCTGCTTGCCCATGACATCGCGCGGGCGATGATGGATGGCTTCAATCGCCATTACCGCCTGTTCCGCGCCGAATCCGCCCGCGCCAAGCACCGCTTCGAAACCGCCGACTGGCTGGGCCAGCAGCGTGCCCAGCGCGAGCGCATCGAGTTCTACGACCTGCGTGTGCGCGAATGCGTGCGCCGGCTTGAAAAGGAATTTGCGGCCGGCGCCCAGCCCATGCCGGTCTGGCAGCAGATCAAGCGCCACTACATCGGGCTCATGGTCAACCACCTGCAGCCGGAGCTGGCCGAGACCTTCTTCAACTCGGTCACCACCAAGATCCTGCACCGCACGCATTTCCACAACGATTTCATCTTCGTGCGGCCCGCCGTCAGCACGGAATACATAGAGAACCAGGAGCCGGCTGCGCGCCCGGCCTACCTGGCCTTCTACCCCACGCGCGAGACGCTGCCGCAGACGCTGCGCGAAGTCGTGGAGCAATTCGCGCTGCAGCGCCCCTTCGAGGACCTGGAGCGCGACATCGCCCGCCTGGCCGAGCGCCTGGAGCCGCAGCTGCAGGCCATGCGCCTGTACGCCAACTTCCAGATCCAGGTGCTGTCCAGCCTGTTTTTCCGCAACAAGGGCGCCTACATCGTCGGCAAGATCATCAACGGCTTTGCCGAGCTGTCCTGGGCCGTGCCCATCCTGCACGGCGACAACGGCCGGCTGGTGCTGCATGCGGCCCTTTTCGGCGAGAAGGACTTCCACGGCCTGTTCAGCTTTGCGCGCGCCTACTTCATGGTCGATACCGACGTGCCCAGCGCCTACGTGCAGTTCCTGCGCAGCCTGATGCCGCGCAAGCCGCGCGCCGAGCTGTACAACGCCCTGGGCCTGGCCAAGCAGGGCAAGACGCTGTTCTACCGCGACTTCCTGCACCACCTGCGGCATTCGCGCGACCAGTTCCGCATCGCGCCCGGCATCAAGGGCATGGTCATGCTGGTGTTCGATCTGCCCAGCTTTCCCTATGTGTTCAAGCTCATCAAGGACCGCTTCGCCGCGCCCAAGGAGATCACGCGCGAACAGGTCAAGGCCAAGTACCGCCTGGTCAAGCAGCACGACCGCGTGGGGCGCATGGCCGACACGCTGGAGTACAGCCTGGTCGCCTTCCCGCGCGAGCGCTTTTCGGATGCGCTGATCGCCGAGATCCTGGAGCATGCGCCCAGCCAGGTCGAGATCAGCGACCGCGACGGCGATGGCCGGCAGGAGGTCATCATCTCCCACCTCTACATAGAGCGGCGCATGGTGCCGCTGAACATGCTGCTGCAGGAGTGCTTCGATGACGGGCTGGACCTGCCGGCACCGCGGCAGCGCCTGGAGAGCGCCGTGATCGAGTACGGCAATGCCATCAAGGACCTGGTCGCGGCCAACATCTTTCCGGGCGACATGCTGTGGAAGAACTTCGGCATCACGCGCGGCGGCAAGGTGGTGTTCTACGACTACGACGAGATCGAATACCTGACCGACTGCCACTTCCGCCAGGTGCCCGCGCCGCGCAACGAGGAGGACGAGCTCAGCGGCGAGGTCTGGTACCCCGTGGGCCCGCGCGATGTGTTCCCGGAAACCTTCGCTCCCTTTCTGCTGGGCAACCCGGCCGTGCGCGAAGTCTTCATGCGCCACCATGCCGACCTGCTCGACCCCGCCTTCTGGCAGGCGCACCAGCAGCGCATCCGCGAAGGCCATGTCCACGATGTCTTCCCCTACGAGCGCAGCCGCTGGCTGGCCTGACCCGTTTTCCCTTTCTTTCACCATCACGACAACCCAGGAGACAAGCATGCAAGACCCCATCGTCATCGTCGGCGCAGCCCGCACCCCCATGGGCGCCTTCCAGGGCGACTTCGCCGACCTCGCGGCCCATGATCTGGGCGGCGCTGCCATCAAGGCGGCCGTGCAGCGCGCGGGCGTGGCGCCCGAGAAAGTGGACGAAGTGCTGTTCGGCAACTGCCTGATGGCGGGCCAGGGCCAGGCGCCCGCCCGCCAGGCCGGCTTCAAGGGCGGCCTGCCGCGCAGCACGGGCGCCGTGACCCTGTCCAAGATGTGTGGTGCCGGCATGGAGGCCACCATCCTGGCGCACGACCAGCTGGTCGCAGGCAGCCGCGATGTCGTGGTCTCCGGCGGCATGGAAAGCATGACCAATGCACCCTACCTGCTCAAGAAGGGCCGTGGCGGCTACCGCATGGGTCACGACAAGGTCTATGACCACATGATGCTCGACGGCCTGGAGGACGCCTACGAGCCTGGCCGCTCCATGGGCACTTTTGGCGAGGACTGCGCCGCCAAATACCACTTCACGCGTGAGCAGCAGGACGCCTACGCCATCGAAAGCGTCAAGCGCGCCCAGGCGGCCACTGAAAGCGGCGCCTTCGCCGCCGAGATCACGCCCGTCACCGTCTCCACGCGCAAGGGCGACGTCACGGTCAGCATCGACGAAGGCCCGGCCAAGGCCAAGCTGGACAAGATTTCCAGCCTCAAGCCCGCCTTCAAGAAGGACGGCACGATCACGGCCGCATCGAGCTCCAGCATCAACGACGGCGCCGCCGCCCTGGTGCTGATGCGCGAATCCACGGCCAAGGAACTGGGCTGCAAGCCGCTGGCGCGCATCGTTGCCCATGCCACGCATGCCCAGGAGCCCGAATGGTTCACCACGGCCCCCGTGGGCGCCACGCAGAAGGCCCTCAAGAAGGCCGGCTGGACGGCGGCGGACGTGGACCTGTGGGAAGTCAACGAAGCCTTTGCCGTCGTGCCCATGGCCCTGATGGCCGAGCTGGGCGTGCCGCGCGACAAGGTCAACGTCAACGGCGGCGCCTGTGCGCTGGGCCACCCCATTGGCGCCAGCGGTGCGCGCATCCTGGTCACGCTGCTGCACGCCCTGCAGGCGCGCGGCGGCAAGCGCGGCCTGGCCACGCTGTGCATAGGCGGCGGCGAGGGAACAGCCATGGCGATAGAAATGGTCACCCCCTGAGGCGCTGCGCGCCCTCCCCCTGAAAGGGGGACGACACCCTCGGTGCGGGGCGGCCCTTCCTCGGTGTCTCTGATTTGCATTGCGCCAGTTTTATGGGCAGCGCCACAGACGTCCAGAGAGCTAGACTTGGATCGGCCGATCCGCTATTACTTTGACCTCTCGACCATGATTACCAGCGAAGAACAGTTGCGCAGCCTGTATGCCATGCCGGCCGAAAGGGCCTTGCTCAAGCAGCAGGTGGACCTGGACCGGCACTGCCTGCGCTTCATCGCGCTGTCGCCGCTGTGCATCGTGGCCACGGGGGGCGGGGCGGGCGCGATGATGGATGCCTCGCCGCGCGGCGGCAAGCCGGGCTTCATCAAGGCGCCCGACAACCAGACGCTGCTGATTCCCGATTCGGGCGGCAACAACCGCCTGGACAGCTTCAGCAACCTGATCGCCGATCCGCGCATCGGCCTGCTGTTCATGGTGCCGGGTTTCGACGAGACCCTGCGCGTCAACGGCGTGGCCAAGCTGCGCGACGAGGCCCATTACACGGCGCTGTTCGCCAGCGAAGGCTTCCGGCCCAAGATCGTTCTGGAGATCCAGGTGCACGAGGCCTATCTGCACTGTGCCAAGGCCCTGATGCGCGCCCGGCTCTGGAAGCCAGAGTCCCAGGTGTCGCGCAACGTCATGCCCTCGGTGAACCAGATGGTCCACCAGCAGATCGGCCTGCCTGCGCCCACCGAGACGCAGGAGGCCATGGTCGAGCGCTACGAAAAGCAGATCGCGGACGAGCAGGGCCGCTGACCGCATTCCATTTGAAAGGTCGAAAGACATGGCAGTCACTCTGGTGTTGGGAGCCTCGCGCGGGCTTGGTTTTGCCTTGGTAGAGGCCTATGCGGCCCAGGGCCGCAGCGTGGTCGCCACAGTGCGCAGCGAGGCCGACCGCGAGCGCGTCGAGGCCACGGGCGCCAAGGTGCTGCTGGTGGATGTGGCCGACCCGGCCAGCGTCAGCGGCCTGGCCTGGCAGCTCGACGGCGAGAAGATCGAGCTGGCGCTGTACGTGGCCGGCGTGTGGGATGCCCACAGCTCGGCCACGCCGCCCACGCGCGAGCAGTTCGACCGCGTCATGCACACCAATGTGCTGGGCGCCATGCAGGTGCTGCCCCAGGTGGCGCCGCTGGTCGAGGCGGCGGGTGGCGTGTTCGGCCTGTTCTCCAGCCAGATGTCGCTGCTGGCCGACGCCGAATCCGACGCCTGGCTCTACCGCGTCAGCAAGGCTGCGCTCAACATGGTCGTGGCCAGCGCACAGCCGCAATGGCCGGGCGCCACCGTGGTCGCGCTGGACCCGGGCTGGGTGCAGACCGACATGGGTGGCGCGGCTGCTACCTTCACCGTCGAGCAAAGCGTGCAGGGCCTGGTGCGCACGCTGGCCGGCGTCACGCCGGCCGACCGGGGCCGCATGCTGCGGCATGACGGGCAGCGCATCGCCTGGTAGATCCGACGGCAGATCCGGCCAGCGCAACGGACAACGAACAACGAAACAAGAATCAGGAGACAAGACATGCTGCTCAACGCAGACCAGGAAATGATCCGTGATGCGGTGCGCGACTTCGTGCGCACCGAAATCACGCCCCATGCCGCACGCTGGGACAAGGAACACCACTTTCCCAAGAACGTGCACCAGGGCCTGGCGGCGCTGGGCGCCTACGGCATCTGCGTGCCCGAGGAATACGGCGGCGCCGGCCTTGACTACCTGAGCCTGGCCCTGGTGCTGGAGGAAATCGCAGCCGGCGACGGCGGCACCAGCACGGTGATCAGCGTCACCAACTGCCCCGTCAACGCCATCCTCATGCGCTACGGCAGCGAGGCGCAAAAGCAGCAATGGCTGGCGCCGCTGGCGCGCGGCGAGATGCTGGGCGCCTTCTGCCTGACCGAGCCGCATGTGGGCTCGGACGCCTCGGCGCTGCGCACCACGGCCACGCGCGACGGCAGCGACTACGTGATCAACGGCGTCAAGCAATTCATCACCAGCGGCAAGAACGGCGACGTGGCCATCGTCATCGCCGTCACCGACAAGGCGGCGGGCAAGCGCGGCATGAGCGCCTTCATCGTTCCGACCTCCGCACCCGGCTACCAGGTGCTGCGGCTGGAGGACAAGCTGGGCCAGCACAGTTCGGACACGGCCCAGATCCAGTTCGAGGGCTGCCGCATCCCCGCCGCCAACCTCATCGGCGCCGAGGGCGAGGGCTACAGGATTGCGCTGTCAGCGCTGGAAGGCGGGCGCATCGGCATTGCCGCGCAAAGCGTGGGCATGGCGCGTGCGGCCTTCGATTGCGCGCTGCAGTACTCCAAGGAGCGCGAGAGCTTCGGCCAGCCCATCTTCAACCACCAGGCCGTGGGCTTTCGCCTGGCCGACTGCGCCACGCAGATCGAGGCCGCGCGCCAGCTGATCTGGCATGCGGCCAGCCTGCGCGATGCCGGCCTGCCCTGCCTCAAGGAAGCGGCCATGGCCAAGCTGTTCGCCAGCGAAATGGCCGAGCGCGTGTGCAGCGCCGCCATCCAGACCCTGGGCGGCTATGGCGTGGTCAGCGACTTCCCCGTGGAACGCATCTACCGCGACGTGCGCGTCTGCCAGATCTACGAGGGCACGAGCGACGTGCAGAAAATTCTCATCCAGCGCGCCCTGGCCTGAGGCCAATCCCCCACGCTGCGGGTCGGGCCGGATGGCCCTGACACCCGCAGGGCTTAGCATGGAGCATCGCCGGCACGGCGCCCGAGAGAGGCGGGCGGCCGTTTCCGGCAGGTTTGTGACCACCTTCGCAGGAGATCCCGACATGCCCATCGCTTCCGTCAACGGCCAGAACCTGTACTACGAGGACACGGGCGGTAGAGGCCCGGTCCTGGTGTTTTCGCACGGGCTGCTCATGGACCACACCATGTTCGCTCCCCAGGTCCAGGCACTGCAAGGGCGCTTTCGCTGCATCAGCTGGGACGAGCGCGGCCATGGCCAGACGGCAGACCCCGAGCAGTGCGCACCCTTCGACTACTACGACTCGGCCGACGACCTGGCCGCCCTGCTTGAGCACCTGGGCGTGGAGCGCGCGGTGCTGGTGGGCATGTCGCAGGGCGGCTATCTGTCGCTGCGCTGCGCGCTCATCCACCCCGAGATCGTGCGCGCGCTGGTGCTGATCGACACCCAGGCCATGCTGGAAGACCCCGAGCAGATGCCCCACCACGAAGCCTTGCTGCGCGCCTGGATGGAGCATGGCCTCAGCGACGACATGGCGACCACGGTGGAGCGCACCATCCTGGGCCAGGGCTGGAGCGGCGCGGCGGCCTGGCGTGCCAAATGGAAGAAGGCCACGCCCATCAACCTGGGGCAGAGCTTTCTGGCGCTGGCCCAGCGCGATGACATCAGCCCACGCCTGCCCGACATCCATGTGCCGGCCCTGGTCATCCATGGCACGGACGACACCGCCATCGCGCCCGACCGTGCACGCGCCATGGCCAAGGCCTTGCCCAGGGCGCAGTGGGTGGAGGTGCCGGGTGCCGGCCATGCGGCCAACCTCACGCATCCGCAGCCCGTGAACCTGGCCATCGAGCGCTTCCTGGAGCAGCTCGACTGACAGGGCCTGCCGGGCAGGGGGTCAGACCGGCGGATCGCCGTCGTTCTCGCTGTCGCGGCGGCGCAGGACGACGGTGATGCTGCCGTCGGTCTCCAGCGTGGCGCGTTCCACCTCGCGCAGGTGCAGGCAGCCGCCCGCGCGCAGCGCGGCCTCGATATCGTCGCGCGTGATGCGTTCCTCGCGCATCAGGTCCTTGTTCAGGTGTCCGTCCCTGATCAGGGCCTTGGCCTTGCCGTCGATGAGCCGCTCCAGCGCGGGAAAGCGAAAGGTCAGCCAGGACAGCAGCAGATGGCACAGGATCAGCGTGGAGGCCGAGACCATGCCGCCGATCAGCGAGTTGTCCCCGGCATTCATGGAGTTCTGCACCGCATTCGACAGGATGAGCAGCAGCACCAGGTCGAACGGCGCGTACTGCCCCGTCTGGCGCCGCCCGGTCAGGCGCAGGAATACCAGCAAAAACAGGTACACGGCCACGCCGCGCACCACGAACTCCCACCACGGGACCGACATTGAAAACATGGGCTCTCCTTACAGGCCCGAGGGCCCGCGGTCAGTATCATGGCCCGCCTGTCCTCCATCAAGAACCCGGTCGCAGCAAGGCGGCCGTGACTGACATGCATTCCTGCTCCCGCGACGTCCTCCCCCAAGTTCCGCAAGTTCCCCAAGTTCCGCAGGGCCAGCCGCTATGAGCGCTGCCGCCACCTCCCCGGCCTGTCCCTGCGGTCTTCAGGATGCCAAGGGCCGTCCCCTGGCCTTCGATGCCTGCTGCGGCCGCTATCTGGACCATTTCGACGACTGCCCTGCGCCCGACGCCCAGGCGTTGATGCGCTCGCGCTACAGCGCCTTCGTGCGCGAGGACGCCGCCTATCTGCTGGCCACCTGGCACGCCAGCCAGCGGCCCGCCACGCTCGACTTCGAGCCTTCGGCACGCTGGCTGGGGCTGGCGGTCAAGGACTTCCGAAGCACCGGCGAGGACAGCGCCGAGGTGGAATTCGTCGCGCGCTACCGCGTGGGCGGCCGCGCCGTGCGCCTGCATGAGCGCAGCCGTTTCATGCGCGAAGCCGGGCGCTGGCTCTACGTGGATGGCGACCAGTTCTGAACACGGCGGCGGCCCTGCCGAGCCGCTGTGGAAACTGCAGCAGCGCCAGCGGCTGCTGCTGTCCATCGCATCGCGGGGCTCGTCCGAGGCGGCGGCCCTCATCATCCCCGGCATCGTGGTCTGGCTGCAGCGGCACGAAACGGGCGCCTTCCAGGCGCCGCTGCTGCTGTGGTGGCTGGGCATGGCGGTCATGGCCTGCGTCTTTGTCGGGTTGCGGCGCCAGTTGCGTCGGGACCTGGGTGCTGCCGTGCCATCGGCCGAGTTGCCGGCGCGGCTGCAGCGCTGGGAGCGCGTGATGGGCCGCATGGCCCTGCTCAACGCCGGTTCCTGGGCGCTGGCGATACCGCTGACCCATGGCAGCGGCCATGAATTCCGGCTTTTCATCTACCTGGTGCTGTGCGGCGTCGTGGCCTCGGCCGCCACCTTCCTGGCGCCGGCGGCTGCCGTGTTCAAGCGCTTCTTCGGCGTGCTGTACGGCGCCATGTTGCTGGCCGTGGTCTGGTACTTCCCGAACAGGGGCCTGTACCTGCTGCCGCTGCTCATGCTGTATGGCGCCACCATCGCGCGCCATGCCTGGGGGGCGCGCCAGCTCATGCTGCAGCAATGGGCGCAGGAGCGTGACCGCCAGCTGCTGGCCGAGCGCTACCTGGCCGCCAAGGAGCAGGCCGAACAGGCGCTGGAGGCCAAGAGCCGCTTCCTGTCGGCCGCCAGCCATGACCTGCGCCAGCCGCTGCATGCCCTGGGCCTGCTGGTGGAAACCGCCCGCCAGCGCAATGCCGACGGCGCGCTGGCAGGCGTGCTTGACGATGCCCAGGCCTGCGCCCAGTCGCTGGGCACCATGTGCAACGACCTGCTGGACCTGTCGCGGCTGGAGAACGGCACCTGGGAGCTGCGCGCCCAGGTGATGGACCTGCGCATTCTGCTGGGCGATGCCACGCGCCTGTTCGCGGCCGAGGCGCGCCAGCGCGGGCTGGTGCTGCGCTGGCGCGTGGCGCGCGGCATGGACAGCCTGGTGCGTGCCGACGAGGCCCTGCTGCGCCAGATGGTGTTCAACCTGCTGCACAACGCCCTGCGCTACACCCAGCGCGGCGGGGTGCTGCTGGCCGCCCGCGTGCACGGCGGGGGCTGGCGCATCGAGGTCTGGGACACGGGCCTGGGCATTGCGGCCGAAGACCGGCCCCATGTCTTCGCACCGCACTTTCGCGCGCGCTCAGGCCAGGCGGCCCGGCGCGCGGCCCAGCCTGCGGCCGGCCCCCTGCCCGGCGTGAGCAGCCAGGGCCTGGGCCTGGCCGTCGTGGCCGCAGCCGCGCGGCGCATGGGCGTGGAGCACGGCCTGCTGTCCACGCCAGGGCGGGGGTCCTGCTTCTGGCTGCAATTGCCGTCCAGCCTGAATGTGCAGGCGGCCTTGCCGCAGTCCGAGGGACCGCAGGCACAGGCGCAGGCCCGGCCGCCCCTGCTCCAGGGCCGGTGCTGGGTGGTCGATGACGATGCGCAGGTGGCGCGGGCCCTGGCCGGCCTGCTGCGCGATTGGGGGCTGCAGGTGGATGTGGCTGCCACGGGCCGCGAGGTGGTTGACTGGCTGGCGGCGGGACAGCATCCCGATTTCGTGCTGTGCGACCACCATCTGGCCCGGGGCGAGAACGGCTTTGCGCTGCTGCAGAACGTGCTGGCGCAAGCGCCGCAGGCGGCGGGCGCCCTGCTCAGCGGCGAGCCGTCACCGGCGCTGGAGCAGGAGGCGCAGGAACTGGGCTATCTGCTGCTGCGCAAGCCCGTGGACCCGCTGGCGCTGCTGGCCCTGCTTCAGCGCAGGCTGGCCGTGGCCGGCGCCTGAACCGTATCGGTCGGCGGGACGGAGGGCGGCAGCTCCAGCGCAATGCCCTGCATGCGCGTGATGGCGTCGATGCGGCTGTGCACGCCCAGGCGCTGCAGGGCGCCGGCCACATGCTCCTTGACCGTGTGCGGCGACAGATGCAGCAACTGCGCAATGCTGGGATTGGGCAGGCCGCGCAGCACCAGATCCAGCACCTGGGCCTGGCGCGGGGTGAGGCCCAGCTCGGCCGCCGTCATGCGGATGGCATGGGCGCCGCCGGGCGCCTGTGGCGCCAGCGGGGCGGCGGGGAACCAGGTCTCGCCGCGCAGCAGGGCCGCCACGGCCTGCTGCAGCACCTGCGGCGGCTGCGACTTGAGCACAAAGCCATGGGCCCCGGCCGCGCGTGCCTTCAGGGCAATCGCGCCATGCGTGTCGCCGCTGGTCATGAGCACGCGGCAGGCGGGCGCCAGCGTGCGGATTTCGCGCACCACGTCCGTTCCCGCACTTGCACCCAGCCAGAAATCCACGATGGCCAGATGCGGCGATCCCCTGCCGGCCATGCACTGCAGGCCTTCACCCGCATCGGCCACGGCATGGACTTCGGACAGGCCGAATTGTTTCAGGAATTCGGACACGCCCATGGCCGTCAGCGGGTGGTCGTCGATCACCAGGGCATAGCGCCCCGATTGGAGACAGGAGGAATCGGTCAGGAGGGGATGGCTGTGCATGGTCCGCGCAAAGGCATGTCGAAAGGGCTGGAGCGCCAGGGCGCGCCCGGATACACCTTGCGCACATCGTAACGATTACCCCCCGGCCGGGGGGTGACCGGATGTCGGCCAACTCCCCAAAATCGCCGCCGATGCCCTGAGATTCCGCATGGAACGGGCACGTATTCAACGAGAAGGGGAGATAGTCATGAAGATGGTACAGCTCACGCGCCGCAGTGCGGCATTGATGCTTCTGGGAACCCTGGCCGCCTGTGGCGGTGGTGGTGGTGGTGGATTGGGAGAACCGGGCGGCGGAGATCCCGGCAATGGCGGAAATCCTGGCAACCCCGGCACGCCCGGCAACCCCGGCGGCGGCACAACGACCCCGGTGACCGGCCAGTACCGCATGGAGACGGCTGCCGAAAACTTCGACGCGGCCCTGTCCGCCATGAACACGCTGGGGGCGCAAGGCTATGCCTTCACCTACAGCCTCGCCTCGGGCGGCACGACCTTTCCCGTTCCCATCGGTGACTTCTACGTTACCGACACGGCCCACACCGGCACGCGCCTGGACTACCGCATGGTGGCCGACGTGGCGGGCGTCTCGGCCCTGGTGGCCCAGCTCAATGCGCAGGGTGCGCAGGGCTACCTGTACAAGTCGGGCATGGCGTTTCCCAGCAGCACGCAGGACCTGCGCAACCTCTATGTGCGCAGCAGCAGCGCCGCCGCCACCTACAGCTACGAGACGCGCCCCGCCGTGGGTGCGCTGGACACGTCCGGCTTCACGCAGCAACTGGCCGAGATGAGCGGCCGGGGTTTCCGCTACACGGGCCCGCTGATCTCGGGCGACGAGATGTTCAACCTCTACGTCAAGGACTCCAAGGCACCGGCCTTCGAGTACGCGGTGTTCGCCCTGGCCGCGCCCTTCGGCATGGCCAACGGCACGGCGCTGAAGCAGCGCCTGGACGAGATGGGTGCCAAGGGCCATCTGCTGCGCGGCGCCCTGGTGCTGCGCGGCAATACCGAAGGCGTGCAGCTGTACGAAAAGAGCGGCGACCAGCAGGGCGCCATCGAGTACCGCCTCGAATCCGTGTCCAACAACGCCAGCCTCGCGCAGCGCCTGGAGCAGTTCAACCGCAACGCGGCCGAAGGCTTTTTCGCCTTCGGCGATGTGGTCACCGACGATGGCCAGTTCCATTCCATCTCGGTGCGCAACGTCAAGCGCATGGTCCATCCGCTGGCCGGTGCCTCCTTCCCCTGAGCAGGGCACAGGCATGCGCGGCCGGCGCATAATCCGGCCATTTTCCGCAGCAAGGGCGCCCCAGGGCGCCCTTGCTCAGTTTGTTTCGAGAATCCATCCATGACTGCTTTCGAGGCCGTGCTCTTCGACTGTGACGGCGTGCTCGTCGACAGTGAATCCATCACCAACCGCGTGCTGTGCACCATGCTCAATGAATCGGGCTGGCCCATCAGCACCGAGGAATGCCTGCGCGAATTCATCGGCAAGACCGTGCGCAGCCAGGCCGCGCTGATTGAGGCGCGCACCGGCAAGCCGCTGACCGACGCATGGATGGCCGCCTTCTACGAGCGCCGCAACGCCGCGCTGCGCGCCGAGCTGGTGGCCATTGACGGCGCGCTGTCCGCCGTCAGCGAATCCCATGCGCTGTGCGCTGGCCGCATCGCCTGCGCCTCGGGCGCGGACCGCGCCAAGGTGGAGATGCAGCTGGCCCAGGTCGGCATGGCCCCGTATTTCGAGGGCCGCGTCTTCAGCGGCCATGAGCTGCCGCGCAGCAAGCCCTTTCCCGATGTGTACCTGGCCGCCGCCGCCGCCCTGGGCGTGGAGCCGGCGCGCTGCCTGGTCATCGAGGACACGGTGACCGGCGTCACCGCCGGCGTGGCCGCAGGCGCCACGGTCTGGGGCTACTTCCCGGCCGACCAGGGCCACGCATCGGCCGAGCAACTGCTCGAGGCCGGCGCCAGCTGCGTGTTCGGCGACATGGGCGAGCTGCCGGCCATGCTGCGCGCCATCGGGCAGGCCAGCGCCAGCGCCAGCGCTTGAGCTTGGGCTTGGGCTTGGGCTTGGGCTTGAGCCGGCCCTAGCGCAGCCGCGGCGAAGGCGTCTCGTCCACGGCCTGCGCACGCGCGGCCTGCTGCTCGGCCTGCAGCGCCCGCTGGAAGGCGGGCCGCTGCTGCAGGCGCTGCCAGTAGGCCTGGGTGGCAGGCCCCCATTGCGGCTCCATCTCCAGGTGCGCCGACAGCATCAGCGCATAGCCCACAGCCACGTCGGCAGCGGTGAAGCGGTCTGCCGTGAGCCAGTCGCGCTGTTCCACGGCCTGCTCCACGGCGCGCAGCCGCGCGAGGAACCAGCGCTGGTAGTCCTGGGCCACCTGGGGCTGGCGCCGTTCGGCCGGCTCGAAGTGCGCATAGCGCAGCACCAGGGTCTGCGGGAAGGTCAGCGTGGCATCGCTCATGTGCAGCCAGTTGAGGTAGGCGGCAAAGCCCGCCTCCTGCGGCTGCACGGACAGGCCCGCCCCGGGGTGCAGGGCGGCCAGGTATTCGCAGATGGCGGCTGACTCGGTCAGCCTGGCCTCGCCGTGGCGCAGCAGCGGCACCGTGCCCAGCGGGTTGAGCTCCAGGTAGCTGCGCTGCAGCACGCGCGGCGGAAACGGCAGCATGTGCAGCGTGTAGGGAAGCTGCAATTCTTCGAGCATCCACAGCGCGCGGAAGGAGCGCGCGCTGACGCAGTGGTGGAGATGGTGCATGCGCAAAGCCTAGGCCAGATGCGCGGACGGCGGCTGTCGCGCAGGATGCAAATCGCGCCAGGATGCGCGCGGCCCTCACTCGGGCCGGGCTCGCGCGCTCTTGCGGAATTCGGAAGGCGACAGCCCCGTCCACAGCCGGAAGGCGCGGATGAAGCTCTTGTCGTTGAGAAAGCCGCAGGACTGGGCGATGCGCTTGATGGGCCGGCTGGTGCGCAGCAGCAGGGCCACGGCACGCTCGCGCCGCACCTCGTCCTTGAGCGCCTGCAGCGAGGCGCCTTCTTCCTTGAGCTGGCGATGCAGGCTGCGCTGGGACAGGTGCAGCTGGCGCGCCAGCGTGTCGGCCGTCTGCAGGCATTCGGCGTCGGCCGCCAGCAGCTGGCGCACGCGCTGCACCAGCTGGCGCTCGCGCCGGTAGGGGCGCACCTGCAGCGGCAGGGCGCGCTGCAGCATGCGCTGCAGCGCAGGCTCGTCGCGCGTCAGCGGCATATCCAGAAAACGCGCGTCGAACTGGAGGCAGGCCCGGGCCGCGCCAAACTCCACCTCGCCCGGCGGGAACAGCAGCGCATACACGCCCGCATGCGGCGGGGGATCGAAGGGAAAGCAGGCGCGCCGCAGCGGCAGCGGCTCATCGATGAACCAGCTGGCCAGGCCGTGGATATTGCGCAGCACCGACAGCAGGCAGAACTCGCGCATGGCGCCCAGCGCGGACAGCTCCTCGATGGCCAGCGTGGCCAAGCCGTCTTCCTGCGTCAGCGTGAGCCGGATGTCATCGGCCAGCAGGCCATGGTGGCGGCACCAGCGCGCCAGCGCCAGGCCCAGCTGCTCGCTGCCCATGCTGGCGCGTGCCAGCATGCCGTAGCTGCCCCAGGGCAGGCGCCGGGAGAACCAGCCCAGGGCCTCGTCGTCGAGTTCGCGCATGGCGGCATCGGACAGTGCCTCCATCTGCAGCGCCGTGATGCACTCGTTGCGCTCTTTGACGGAGTCTGGCGCGATTTGTGCCTTCTCCAGGGCGGACAGGGCGCTGATGCCCCGGCGTTCGTAGGCCAGCATAATGGCCTGCACAAAGGCCATGGGCGTGACTGCAGGGTGTGCGGAGGCCATGGTGGCGGCCGCCTGGGGCAGGGGGGTCTTGACCAGCGAGGGGGTGAACATGCTGGCAATTATTGCAACCTTCGTGGCCTGTTCTGCTCGGGGTTGGCCCTTATGCTGCCACGCAATAGCTGCCGTGACGGGGCAGGCCACTGCATTTGCCCGTCCCAGGCGCCGCCGACGACACAGGAGACAACGCATGCCCGCCCAGAACGCCCCGCTCGCTTCCAGCCATGCCCAAGGCCGCACCGATGTGCCGCTGATCGAGCAGACCATCGGCGATTTCTTTGCCGACATGGCGGCCCGCCAGCCAGATCGCGAGGCCCTGGTCAGCCGCCACCAGGGCCTGCGCTACAGCTATGCCGGCCTGCACACCGAGGCGCGCCGCCTGGCCAGCGCGCTGCTGGGCCTGGGGCTGGACAAGGGCGACCGCGTCGGCATCTGGTCGCACAACAACGCCGAATGGGTGTTGATGCAGCTGGCCACGGCCCAGGTCGGCCTGGTGCTGGTCAACATCAACCCGGCCTACCGCACCTCCGAGGTGGAGTACGCGCTCAACAAGGTCGGCTGCAAGGCGCTGGTGACCATGGCGCAGTTCAAGACCAGCGACTACCTGGGCATGCTGCGCGAACTGGCCCCCGAGCTGGCCACGGCCGAGCCCGGCCGCCTGCATTGCGCGCGCCTGCCCCAGCTGCGCAGCGTGGTCTGGATCGACGTGGCAGGGCAGGGCGAAGAGCAGCCCGGCATGCTGCGCTTTTCCAGCCTGCTGGCCCGCGGTGATGCGCAGGATGCGCGCATCGACACCGTGGCCGCCACGCTCAAGAACACCGACCCCATCAACATCCAGTTCACCAGCGGCACGACGGGCTTTCCCAAGGGCGCCACGCTGACCCACCGCAACATCCTGAACAACGGCTTTTTCATCGGCGAGTGCATGCGGCTGACGCCCGAGGACCGGCTGTGCATTCCCGTGCCGCTGTACCACTGCTTCGGCATGGTGCTGGGCAATCTGGCCTGTTTCACGCATGGCTCGGCCATCGTCTACCCGAATGACGGATTCGATCCGCTGCTGGTGCTGGAGACCGTGCAGGCCGAGCGCTGCACGGGCCTGCACGGCGTGCCCACGATGTTCATCGCCGAGCTGGACCACCCGCGCTTCAAGGAGTTCGACCTGAGCACGCTGCGCACCGGCATCATGGCCGGCTCGCCCTGCCCCATCGAGGTGATGAAGCGCGTGGTCAGCGACATGCACCTGTCCGAGATCACCATCGCCTACGGCATGACCGAGACCAGCCCTGTCAGCTGCCAGAGCGATGCCGACACGCCGCTTCAGCGCCGCGTGTCCACCGTGGGCAAGGTGCAGCCGCACCTGGAGGTGAAGATCGTCGACCCGGCTACGGGCGAGGTGGTGGCGCCCGGCGTCTCGGGCGAGCTGTGCACGCGCGGCTACTCGGTCATGCACGGCTACTGGGGGGACGAGGCCCGCACGCGCGAGGCCATCGACGACGAGGCCTGGATGCACACGGGCGACCTGGCCACCATGGATGAGCAGGGCTACGTGAACATCGTCGGCCGCATCAAGGACATGGTGATCCGCGGCGGCGAGAACATCTACCCGCGCGAGATCGAGGAATTCCTCTACCGCCACCCGCAGGTGCAGGACGTGCAGGTCGTCGGCGTGCCCGACGCGCGCTACGGCGAGGAGCTGTGCGCCTGGATCATCGTCAAGCCCGGCCAGGCGCTGACCGAAGACGGCGTGCGCGACTTCTGCAAGGGCCAGATCGCCCACTACAAGGTGCCGCGCTACATCCGCTTCGTCGAGGCCTTCCCGATGACGGTGACCGGCAAGATCCAGAAGTTCAAGATCCGCGACGAGATGATCGCCATGCTGGATCTTCGCCCGGCCAGGACCGCCTGAGGGCTGCTTTCATGCGCTGCCGCCAGCTGTCCACCGCGTGCCGCCTAGTGCGTGCCGCCCTCGGGCGCGGCCACGGCCGAGGCGGCAGCGCGGCGCGCCACCACCAGGCGCTTGCGCAGCGAGATCTCCTGCATGTCCAGCTCGCTGACCAGGCGGCGCAGCGACTCGTCGTTGATGCGGTGGGCCTGGCGCTCGGCGTAGAGCGCGTCGCGCTCCTGGTGGATGCAGCGCAGGCGCAGCTCGATCTCCAGCAGGTAGCGCAGCTTGCGCTGGCGCACGACTTCGGGCGCCTCGCGCTGGATCTCGATGCTGGAGGCCGTGCCGCTGCCGTCGTCCAGCAGCTGGACGCGGTTGCGGTACTCCTGCGTCAGGTGGCCCATGACCTCCTGGTGCATGGCCACCCATTCGGGCGTGTGGCCCTGGATCTCTTCCTCGCTCAGCGTCAGCCCGCCAATGGCGGACTGGCAGGCGGCCACGCGCGCCAGGCGCTCCTCGCGCACCGTGGGCGATTCGCCGGGCTGGGGCATGCGGCGCAGGATCAGCGGCAGCGCGATGCTGCCCAGCACCAGGGTGAACAAGATGGTGCCGGTGGCCAGGAAGATCAGCATCTCGCGGCCCGGAAAGGGCTGGCCGTTGTTCAGCAGCATGGGCACGGACAGCGCGCCGGCCAGCGTCACGGCGCCGCGTATGCCGGCCATGGTGGTGGCCAGGTTCAGCAGGTGGGAAGGGCGCTCGGCCATCTTTCCCTGGAAGTGGGCGCGAGCCAGGCTGCGCTGCACGCCCAGGGTCAGCCAGATCCAGCGCATCAGCAGCAGCGCGCTGGAGATGATCACCACATAGCCCACCAGCACCCACCATTCGCTGCCCGCATCGTGCAGCGTCACGCCGATGATGGAGGGCAGCTGCAGGCCCAGCAGCAGGAAGATGGCGCCGTTGAACGAGGCTTCCACCATGCTCCAGGTGCCCTCGGTCTGCAGCCGCTCGCTGATGTAGCTGCTGCGCTCCAGGTCGGCGAAGTTGGTGGCAATGCCCGCGGCCACGGCCGACAGGATGCCCGACACGCCGATCTTTTCGCCCACGATGTAGGCGGCGAAGGGCAGCAGGATCAGCAGCAGCACCATCTGCGTGGCCGCCACGTCGCCCAGGCGGCGCGTGATGGTGCTGCGCGCATAGGAAAAGCCCCAGCCGATCAGCGTGCCCACGCCCAGGCCGCCCAGGGCCATCCACATGAATTCCTTGGCCACCTCGGTCCACGAGAACAGGCCGGTCAGCGTGGCGGCAATGGCGAACTTCAGCGCCACCAGGCCCGAGGCATCGTTGAGCAGGGACTCGCCTTCGAGGATGTGCATGGTCTTCTCGGGCATGCCCAGGTTGCGCGTGATGGCCGAGACGGCCACGGCATCGGTGGGCGAGACCACGGCGGCCAGCGCGAAGGCCACGGTCAGCGGCATGCCGGGCACCAGCCAGTGGATCAGCCAGCCCAGCCCCACCACCGTGAACAGCACCAGGCCCAGCGCCAGGCGCAGGATGGGGCGGTACAGCGAAAAGAACTCGCGCTTGGGGATGCGCCAGCCGTCGGCGAACAGCAGCGGCGGGATGAACAGCAGCAGGAACAGCTCGGGATCGAAGGCGATGTGCAGGCCCTTTTGCGGCCAGGCGATCAGCGCTCCCAGGGCGATCTGTATCAGCGGCAGCGGGATGGCGCGCACATAGCGCGCGGCAATGCCGGTCAGTGCCCCCAGCAGCAAAACGAGCAAGACGATTTCAACGGTGTGCATACGGCATTTTCCCCAGCCCGGGCCGCCGTTCTTTGCAGCACATTCGAAAAAACCAAGCGCCCGCATCGGGCAAACACAAGAAGAGGCCACACATGAGCATTCTGGGCACCCAACTCAATCCGCGTTCGGCGGACTTCCTGGCCAATGCCGCCGCCATGCGCGCCGTGGTCGAAGACCTGCAGGCCCAGGTGGCCAAGGTCGCCGATGGCGGCGGCGAGGCCGCGCGCGCCAAGCACGTGGCGCGCGGCAAGCTGCTGCCGCGCGATCGCGTGGCCATGCTGCTGGACCCGGGCACGCCCTTCCTGGAGATCGCCCCGCTGGCCGCGCTCAACATGTACCGCAACGATGCGCCCGGCGCGGGCCTGATCGCCGGCATCGGCCGCGTCAGCGGCGTGGACTGCATGATCGTGTGCAACGACGCCACAGTGAAGGGCGGCACCTACTACCCGATGACGGTGAAGAAGCACCTGCGCGCCCAGGAGATCGCCGCGCAGAACCGGCTGCCCTGCATCTACCTGGTGGACTCGGGCGGCGCCAACCTGCCCAACCAGGACGATGTGTTTCCCGACCGCGAGCACTTCGGCCGCATCTTCTTCAACCAGGCCAACATGAGCGCCGAGGGCATTGCCCAGATCGCCGTGGTCATGGGCTCGTGCACGGCCGGCGGCGCCTATGTGCCGGCCATGAGCGACGAGTCCATCATCGTCAAGAACCAGGGCACTATCTTCCTGGGCGGCCCGCCGCTGGTGAAGGCCGCCACGGGCGAGGTGGTCAGCGCCGAGGACCTGGGCGGCGGCGACGTGCACACGCGCCTGTCGGGCGTGGCCGACCACCTGGCCCACAACGACACCCACGCGCTGGCGCTGGCGCGCCAGTCCGTGGCCAACCTCAACCATGCCAAGCAGCCTTCGGCTGGCGACCTGCCCCCCGAGGCGCCGCTGTTCGACGGCGGCGAGCTGTACGGCGTGATCCCCGTGGACACGCGCAAGCCCTTCGATGTGCGCGAGATCATCGCCCGCGTGGTGGACGGCAGCCGCTTCGACGAGTTCAAGGCCCGCTTCGGCGCCACCCTGGTCTGCGGCTTTGCGCGCATCGAGGGCATGCAGGTGGGCATCATCGCCAACAACGGCATCCTGTTCAGCGAATCGGCGGTCAAGGGCGCGCACTTCATCGAGCTGTGCTGCCAGCGCAAGATCCCGCTGGTCTTCCTGCAGAACATCACGGGTTTCATGGTGGGCCGCAAGTACGAGAACGAAGGCATTGCCCGCCACGGCGCCAAGCTGGTCACGGCCGTGGCCACGGCGGCCGTGCCGAAGTTCACCATCATCATCGGCGGCTCCTTCGGCGCGGGCAACTACGGCATGTGCGGCCGCGCCTACTCGCCGCGCTTCCTGTGGATGTGGCCCAACGCGCGCATCTCGGTCATGGGCGGCGAGCAGGCGGCCAGCGTGCTGGCCACCGTCAAGCGCGACGGCATCGAGGCCAAGGGCGGCCAGTGGACGGCCGAGGAGGAAGAGGCCTTCAAGGCCCCCATCCGCCAGCAGTACGAGGATCAGGGCCACCCCTATTACGCGACGGCGCGCCTGTGGGACGATGGCGTCATCGACCCCGCCGACACGCGCCGCGTGCTGGCGCTGGGCCTGGCGGCCACGCGCAACGCTCCCATAGAGGACACGCGCTTCGGCGTGTTCCGCATGTGACGGCGGCCCCCCTTTCCTTGCAGCGAGGTACTTCATGAAAACCACCGCACTGACCCTCGAATTCCAGGGCCCCCTGGCCACCATCACGCTGACCCAGCCCGAAGTGCGCAATGCCTTCAGCGACGAGGTCATCGCCGACATCACCCAGGCCTTCCACTCCGTGGGCAAGCGCAGCGACGTGCGCGCCGTGGTGCTGGCCGCCGAGGGCCCGGCCTTTTGCGCAGGCGCCAACCTCAACTGGATGCGCCGCATGGCCGACTACTCGCGCGACGAAAACCGCGAGGACGCCGGCCTGCTGGCCGAAATGCTGCGCGTGATCTACGAATGCCCGCAGCCCACCATCGCGCGCGTGCAGGGCGATGTCTATGCGGGCGGCATGGGCCTGGTCGCTGCCTGCGACATGGCCGTGGCCGCCGAGGGTGCGGGCTTTTGCCTGTCCGAGGTGAAAATCGGCCTGATCCCCGCCACCATCAGCCCCTACGTGATCCGCGCCATGGGCGCGCGCGCCGCCCACCGCTACTTCCTGACCGGTGAGCGCTTCGACGCGGCCGAGGCGCTGCGCATCGGCTTCGTGCACCGCGTGGTGGCGGCCGACGAGCTGGACAACGCCGTGGACGGCCTGCTCAAGCACCTGGTCAGCGCCGGTCCCGCCGCCGCCCGCGCCTGCAAGCGCCTGGTGATCGACGTGGCCGAGCGCGAGATCAACGAGCAGCTGATCGCCGCCACCGTCGAAGGCATCGCCGACATCCGCGCCAGCGCCGAGGGCAAGGAGGGCGTGCAGGCCTTCCTGCAAAAGCGCAAGCCGGCCTGGCTGGCCTGACACGCGCGGGCTGCCCATTCATCGCGCCACCACCGAGCAACGCCGAGCCAACGCCGAGCCAACACCATGAGCACCCTGACCGACTCCCTCGTCCAGTGGCTGCAGTCCGTGGGCCTGTACCCGGGCCCGGCCGTGCACCACACGGTCACCGAGGCGGCTGGCGAAGTGGCCGAGCGCGTGGGCCAGGCCACCAGCGGCATGGACATGGCCGGCCTGCTGGCGCTGGCCGCCGCACTGGGCTGGGCCAGCGGCTTTAGGCTCTACGCCGTGGTCTTCGTGACCGGGCTGCTGGGGGCGCTGGGCTGGGTGGCGCTGCCGGGCGGGCTGCATGTGCTGGAGCATCCGGCCCTGCTGTTCGCCAGCGGCGCGCTGCTGTTCGTGGAGTTCTTCGCCGACAAGATCCCCGGCGTGGACTCGGTCTGGGACCTGCTGCAAAGCGTGATCCGCATCCCGGCGGGCGCGGCGCTGGCGGCCGGCGTCTTCGGTGCGGACAGCGCGACCATGGCCACCATGGCGGCCCTGATGGGCGGCTCGCTGGCCCTGTCCAGCCAGGTGGCCAAGAGCACGGCGCGCGCGGCCATCAACACTTCGCCCGAGCCGTTTTCCAACGTGGGCGCGAGCCTGGTGGAGGATGGTGCCTCGGTGGGCGCGATCTGGCTGGCGCTCACGCATCCGCTGGCCTTCGCCGCCGTGCTGCTGGTCGTGGTCATCGCCCTGTGGCTGCTGACCTGGGCGCTGTGGCGCTTTCTCAAGGCCGTGGTGCAGCGCCTGCGCTCGCTGTTGGGCGGGTCTCCCGCGATGAATCAAAAACCATAGCCGCCGGTCGCCGAATGACCGGGGCTGCAGAGAAAACACTGGAGATAACGCATGTTCAAGAAGATCCTGATCGCCAATCGCGGTGAAATCGCCTGCCGCGTCGCGGCTTCCGCCCGCCGCATGGGCGTGCGCACCGTGGCCGTGTACTCGGACGCCGATGCCCGCGCCAAGCATGTGCAGGCCTGCGACGAGGCCGTGCACATCGGCGGCAGCGCGCCCAAGGACAGCTATCTGCGCTGGGAGCGCATCCTGGAAGCCGCCAAGGCCACGGGCGCCCAGGCCATCCACCCCGGCTACGGCTTTCTCAGCGAGAACGAGGAATTCGCCCAGGCCTGCGCCGATGCCGGCCTGGTCTTCATCGGCCCGCCGCCCTCGGCCATCCGCGCCATGGGCCTGAAGGCAGCCTCCAAGCAGCTCATGGAAAAGGCCGGCGTGCCCCTGGTGCCCGGCTACCACGGGGCCGACCAGGACCCGCAGCTGCTGCAGCGCGAGGCCGACCGCATCGGCTACCCGGTGCTGATCAAGGCCAGCGCCGGCGGCGGCGGCAAGGGCATGCGCCTGGTCGAGCGCAGCGAGGACTTCGCAGCCGCCCTGGCCAGCTGCCAGCGCGAGGCCATCAACAGCTTCGGCGACGATGCCGTGCTGGTCGAGAAATACGTGCTGCGCCCGCGCCATATCGAGATCCAGGTCTTTGGCGACACCCAGGGCAACTGCGTCTACCTGTTCGAGCGCGACTGCTCGGTGCAGCGCCGCCACCAGAAGGTGCTGGAGGAGTCCCCCGCGCCCGGCATGACGCCTGCGCTGCGCCAGAAGATGGGCGAGGCCGCCGTGGCCGCCGCCCAGGCCGTGAACTACGTGGGCGCGGGCACGGTGGAATTCATCGTCGAGCAGCCCGGCGGCTACGACCAGCCCGAGGCCATGAAGTTCTACTTCATGGAAATGAACACCCGCCTGCAGGTCGAGCACCCGGTGACCGAGGCCATCACGGGCGAGGATCTGGTGGACTGGCAGCTGCGCGTGGCCAGCGGCCTGCCCCTGCCCAAGCGCCAGGACGAGCTGCGCATCACCGGCCATGCCATCGAGGCGCGCATCTGCGCCGAAAACCCCGACAACGGCTTCCTGCCCGCCACCGGCACCCTGCATGTCTACCGCAAGCCCGACTGCGCCAGCTTCCGTGTCGGCGACGTGCGCGTGGACGACGGCGTGCGCGAGGGCGATGCCATCAGCCCCTTCTACGACTCCATGATCGCCAAGCTCATCGTGCATGGCGACACGCGCGAACAGGCGCTGGCGCGGCTCGATGCCGCCCTGGCCGAGACACGCATCGTGGGCCTGGCCACCAATGTGCAGTTCCTGCGCCTGGTCATCGCCAGCGATGCCTTTGCAACCGCCAAGCTGGACACGGCGCTGATCGAGCGCGAGAAGCAGCATCTGTTCCACCAGCAGCGCCTGCCGCAGGCCCAGGCCGTGGCCGCCGCCGTGGCCCAGGTGCTGCAGGCCGAGCGCGCGCAGGAAACCGCCGACCCCTTCAGCCGCCGCGACGGCTGGCGCTCGCACGGCGTGGCCGAGCGGCGCTGGGACTTCCGCCAGGGCGAGGCCGCCGTGCCCGCGCGCCTGCGCTACCTGCATGACGGCGCGCTGCAACTGGCCGTGGGCGAGGGCGAGTCCCTCGCCGAGGGCCTGCTGTCCTGGCAACAGGCCGGGGACGGCGCCTTCGAGGTGCAGTTCGCGGGCCAACGCCTGCGCGCCCAGGTCCATGTGCTGGGCGAGCAATGCCATGTGTTCGCCCCCCAGGGCGCAGCCGTGCTGGGCCTGGCCGATCCGCTGGCCCATGCGGGCGAGGTGCAGTCCGAAGGCGGCCGCCTGACGGCGCCCATGCCGGGCAAGGTGGTCTCCTTTGCCGTCAAGGCCGGCGACAAGGTCAGCAAGGGCCAGCCGCTGGCCGTGATGGAGGCCATGAAGATGGAGCACACCATCGCCGCGCCCGGCGACGGCGTGGTGGCCGAGCTGCTGTATGCGCCCGGCGACCAGGTGACCGAAGGCTCCGAGCTGCTGCGCCTGGAAAGCTGAGCCCGCAGGCAAGACAGTTTTGCGCAAAAGTCGCGCGTGGGCGTCGCCAGGCCGTTAGGCTTGGCCACCTATGCGAGTGACTTTCTGCTGCGAAGACACCAGGCCCGACGCCTGGCTGCAAGGACTGCGCGCGGCCCTGCCGGGCGCCGAGGTGGACATCTGGTCGCCGGGCGCGCCGCAGGCCGACTACGCCCTGGTCTGGGCGCCACCCCAGCGCTTCATCGACGAGCAGCCCGGCCTCAAGGCCGTGTTCAACATCGGTGCGGGTGTCGATGCGCTGCTGCCGCTGCGCCTGCCGGCCGGGCTTCCCGTCTACCGCCTGGAGGACGCCGGCATGGCCGTGCAGATGGCCGAATATGTCAGCCAGGCCGTGATCCGCTTCTTCCGGGGCCTGGACGGCTACGAGGCCGACATGGCCGCCGGCCTGTGGCAGCACCGGCCCAATCCTCGGCGCGTGGACTACCCCGTGGGCGTCATGGGGCTGGGCCGCATGGGCGAGCGCGTGGCGCGCGCGCTGACGGTGTTCGATTTCCCCGTCAACGGCTGGAGCCGTACGCCGCATGCCATCGACGGCGTGCGGGGCTTCTGCGGCCCGCAGGACTTCGACGCCTTTCTGCGCGCCACCCGCATCCTCGTCAACCTGCTGCCGCTGACGCCCGAGACCGACAGCATCATCGACGCGCGCAGCCTCGCCCTGCTGCAGCCGGGCGCCTATGTGATCAACGTGGGACGCGGCGGCCATGTGGCGGACGAGGACCTCATCGCCGCCATCGACGGGGGCCATGTGTCCGGCGCGTTGCTCGACGTGTTCCGCACCGAGCCGCTGCCCGACGGCCATGCCTTCTGGCGGCATCCGCGCATCACGCTCACACCCCACACCTCGGCGCGCACCCTGGCGCGCGACAGCGTGGAGCAGATCGTGGGCAAGGTCGCGGCGCTGAGCCGGGGCGAGGCCGTGAGCGGCCGCGTGGACCTGCGGCGCGGCTACTGACGGGCGCGCTCAGTCCAGCGTCACGCCGGTGCTGCGCACCAGGGCACCCAGGCGCTGGGAGTCGCTCTTGATCAAGGCACCGAATTCGGCCGCCGTGCCGCCCACGGCCGGCGTGCCTATGGCCTCCCAGCGCGTGCGGAAGGCCGGGTCCTTGAAGATGGCGTTGACCGTGGAATTGAGTTTGTCGATGGCGGCGGGCGGCGTGCCCGCGCGCACGGCAATGCCATGCCAGCCCGTGATCTGGTAGCCGGGCACGCCGGCCTGGGCCATGGTGGGCACATCGGGCAGCACCTTGGTGCGCTCGGCCGAGGTGACGGCCAGCGGGATAAGGCGCCCGCCCTGGATGTGCTGCAGCGAGCTGCCCACGATGTCGAACATCACGCCCACCTGGCCGCCGATCAGGTCGTTGAGTGCCGGTCCCGCACCCCGGTAGGGGACATGGCCCAGCTTGACCTGCTCCATGGAGTTGAACAGCTCGCCCGCCAGGTGCTGGGGCGTGCCATTGCCGGCCGAGGCAAAGCTCAGTGTCTTGCCCGTTTTGGCCAGCGCCAGCAGCTCGGCCACGGTCTTGACGCCCAGCGAGGGATGGACCTCCAACACCAGCGGGAAGGCCGACAGCTGCACCACGGGCTCCAGGTCCTTGAGCGGGTTGAAGGGCATGCTCTTGTACAGCGAGGAATTCACGGCCATGGGGCCGCTGGCGGCCAGCAGCAGGGTGTGGCCGTCGGCCGGTGCCTGGCGGGCCACCTCGGCGCTGCCCAGGTTGCCGCCCGCGCCGCTCTTGTTCTCCACGATGACGGTCACGCCCAGGCGCTGCTGCAGCTCGGGCTGCAGCATGCGTGCCATCAGGTCGGTGGGGCCGCCGGGCGGGTAGGGCACGACGAAGCGAATGGTCTTGCTGGGGAACGCCGGCGACGGGGTCTGGGCCGAGGCCTGGCCCGCCAGGCCCAGGGCCATGAAGGCCAGGGGAAGCGCCGTGAATGCGGTGGCTGCCTTGATTTTGGCGATGGCGTCACGCCGCGTGCCGTGGGTGGGCTGTTGCATGGTTGTGTCTCCTGCCTGTGGTTGGAATGGAAGGCCCGTCTTGTGCGGGCTCATGGGCCTATCGGCTTATCGGCTTATGGGCTTATGGGCTTATGGGCCTGTAAGGCGCCTGGTGCTCAGCCCGGTGTGAAGCGCCGGCGTATGTCGTCGGCCGTGGCCAGGGGGCGGCCCAGCGCCTGGGCGGACACCACGGCCTGGCGGACCAGGGCGGCGTTGTCGGGCGCGGTGTGGCCGTCCCGCGTCAGCAGGTTGTTCTCGAAGCCCACGCGCGCATGGCCTCCGAAGGCGGCGGCTGCCGCGATGCAGGTGTTTTCCGTGGCGCCGAAGGCGCACACGGCCCAGGGCTCGCCGCCGTCATGCGCCGCAAGAAAGGGCAGCAGGTCCTGCGGCCGCGAGGTCTGGCCCGCGCTGTAGCGGCCCAGCACGAAGAGCAGGAACCAGGGCGCCTCGGGCACCACGCCCTGGGCGCGCAGCGCCTGCCAGCGGCGCAGGTCGGCCACGTCGTAGAGGATGACCTGCACCATGACCTGGTCGCGCACCAGGCCCGTGAAAAAGTGCGCCAGTCCCGCATCGCCGATCTCGGGCTGGTCGATCTCGCGCAGGCCGATGGAGACGGCCTCGGGCCGCAGCGCCTGCACCATGGCGATCTGCTCGGGCGCGCGGTAGACGCCGGCCGCCTCGCTGGTGATCTGCACCACCATGTCCGTGCCCACGGCCTCGCGCACCACGCGCCAGGCTTCGCGGTAGCCGTCCACATCCAGGCTGTGGCGCCCCTGGGCGTCGCGGATGTGCATGTGGATCATGGCCGCGCCGGCATCCAGGCAGGCGCGTGCCGTGGCGGCCAGCGCCTGCGGTGTGATCGGCAGGGCTCGGTGGTCGGCCGGCTGCTTGTAGGCGCCGTTGGGGGCCACGGTGACGATCAGCGGGTCGCTCCACTGCGACGCGGTTGACGTGGGCGACGTGGTTGACGTGGGGACCGGCGTGCTCATGGCGTGTCCTGTGCCTGCTCCGGCACCGGCAGCTCGCTGGCCAGCAGGGCCAGGCCCTGGCGCAGCAGCGCGTCGTAGCGTGCACGCTCGGCCAGGCGGCGCTCTTCGGGCCAGTCGAAGAAGCCCTTGCCGGTCTTCATGCCCAGATCGCCGCGCGCCACGCGATCGCGCAGGGCCTGGGCCGGCACATCGGTGTTGGACAGCGTGGGGTACATGGTGGCGGCGGCCGCGCAGTGCACCTCGATGCCCGCATGGTCGCGCTGCAGCACGGGGCCGGCCGCCAGGAAGCGGAAGCCGAAGCCGAAGCGCACGGCGGCATCCACGTCCTCGGGCGAGGCAATGCCCTCGTCGATGAGGGCGAAGGCCTCGCGCGACAGCGCGTGCTGCATGCGGTTGGCCAGAAAGCCGGGCTTGTCCTTCTTCACCAGCACCGGCACGCTGCCGCAGCCGCGCATGAAGGCGTGCAGCCACTGGCCCAGGGCCGGGTCGCTGCGCTCGCCCAGCACCACTTCCACCAGTGGCACCAAATGGGCGGGCATGAAGAAGTGCAGGCCCAGCATGCGCTGCGCCGTGGGCAGGCCGCTGGCGATGGCGCTGATGGGAAAGCCCGAGCTGTTGCTAGCCAGCACGGCGTCGGCCGGCGCATGCGCCTCAAGTTCGGCGAACAGCGCCTGCTTGGCATCCAGCCGCTCGGTGATGCATTCCACCACCAGGGCCACGCCGTCCCAGGCCACATCCTCCAGCGCCGCGCAGACCGAGACCTGGGACGCGCACCGGGCAAAGCCGGCCGTGGCCAGCTCGATGGCAATGTGCTGCAGCAGCAGCTCGCGCCGTGCCGCGCCGGGGTCGACCACGGTCACCAGGGCACCGCCCCGGGCCAGGACCACGGCCACATCGGCACCCATGGTGCCTCCCCCGACGACCACCGTGCGCGCGTTGCGCGGCGAACTGCTGTGCATGCTGTCTCCTGCTGATTTCATGGATTCGAGGCGCAGTCTAGGCAGCCGTCATTGAACGGTAAAGACGCATTTTTCGATAAACTGATCGGCCATGAAGATCAATTGGTCGGCCCGCGAGGTTGATGTCTTTCTGGCGCTGGCCGATTCGCTGAGCTTTCGGCGCACGGCGCTGCAGATGCACCTGTCGCAGTCGGCCGTCTCGGGCACGCTGGCGCGGCTGGAAGAGATGCTGGGCGCGCGCCTGTTCGAGCGCACCACGCGCGCCGTGGAACTGACACAGGCCGGCGAGGTCTTCGCCGAGCAGGCGCGCATCCTGCGCCACCAGATGGACGAGACCGTGCGCCGCGTGCAGGAGGTGGCCCAGGTGCAGGTGGGCCGGCTGGCGCTGGCGGCCCTGCCTTCGCTGGCCGCGGGCCTGCTGCCCCGCGTGCTGGCGCGCTTCGCGGCCGAGCATCCGGGCGTGCATCTGGAGCTGTTCGACAGCCTGGCCGGGCCGGCCTTCGACATGGTGCGCGCGGGCCGCGTGGACTTTGCGCTCACGGCGGCCAACCCCGCCTATGCCGACCTGGACTACCTGCCGCTGGCCTCCGACCGCTTCGTGCTGCTGCTGGGCCGCGGCCATGCGCTGGCGCGCGGGCGCGGCGATCTGGGCTGGGCCGACGTGGCCCATCTGCCCCACATCTCCATGCCGGCCGGCACCAGCGTGCGGCAGTACGCCGACGAGGCCCTGCTGACCCACGGCATACGCTTTGCGCCCCAGTACGCCGTGGAGCACCTGGCCACCATCGCGGCCATGGTGGCTGCCGATCTGGGCGTGAGCGCGCTGCCGCTGCTGGCCGCGCAGGTGGTGCAGCGGCCGGAGGTGGTGGCTCGCCCGCTGGCACGGCCGGTGCTGCGCCGCCCCATCGGCCTGGTGCGCCTGAGCGGCCGCCGCCTGTCGCCGGCTGCCGCGCGCATGGTGGAGATGCTGCGCGAGGAAATGGCGGCCCTGCCGGGCTGAAGGGGGCGCTGGCAGCCGTTGTGCATGGCCCGGCAGGATATGGGGTGGTGCCCGGGCCTGCAAGCCTGGACAATAGGGGCCGTACCCGTCATCCCGGTGAGAACACCCCATGAGCATTCCTTCCCGCGTCAAACTCGTCGATGTAGGCCCCCGCGACGGCCTGCAGAATGAAAAACAGCCCGTGCCCGCCGCCGTCAAGATCGAGCTGGTGCACCGCCTGCAGGAAGCCGGCCTCAAGGAAATCGAGGTCACCAGCTACGTCAGCCCCAAATGGGTGCCGCAGATGGCCGACAACGCCGAAGTCATGGCCGGCATCGTCCGCAGCCCCGGCGTGCGCTACAGCGTGCTCACGCCCAACATGAAGGGCCTGGAGGCCGCGCTGTCGGCGCCGCGCGAACTGTGGCCCGACGAGATCGTGGTCTTCGGCGCAGCCAGCGAGGCCTTCAGCCAGAAGAACATCAACTGCTCCATTGCCGAAAGCATCGAGCGCTTCGCCCCCGTGGCCGAGGCCGCACGCGCCCAGGGCATCTACGTGCGCGGCGCCATGAGCTGCACCGTGGGCTGCCCCTACGAAGGCGAGATCGCCCCCGAGCGCGTGGCCTACCTGGCCGGCCTCATGAAGGGCATCGGCGTGCAGCATGTGGGCGTGGCCGACACCATCGGCGTGGGCACGCCCGTCAAGGTGCGCAAGGCCATCGAGGCCACGCTGCAGCACTTCGCCATCGACGATGTCTCGGGCCACTTCCACGACACCTACGGCCAGGCCGTGTCCAACACGCTGGCCGCGCTGTCGCTGGGCGTGTGGCAGTTCGACACCTCGGTGGCGGGCCTGGGCGGCTGCCCCTACGCCAAGGGCGCCACGGGCAATGTGGCCACGGAGGACGTGGTCTACATGCTGCAGGGCATGGGCATAGAGACCGGCATCGACCTGGACAAGCTGATTGATGCCGGCCAGTTCATCAGCGACCACCTGGGCCGACCCACGCAGTCGCGCGTGGCCAAGGCACTGCTCACCAAGCGCGCCAGCGCGGCTGCATGCGAGGCGGTGTGAGCATGTGCGGATCTGAACTCCACCATCTTCCCGAAGGCGTGCAGCGCGTGGCGGCCTTCCTGCAGCAGGCCGGCCACGGCGACGGACCGCGCATGCTGGACGGCGCCGCGCGCACGGCCCAGGAGGCGGCCGACCAGCTGGGGATCCTCGTGGGCCAGGTGGCCAAGAGCATCATCTTCCGCCGCCGCAGTGACGGCGTGGCCGTGCTGGTCGTGGCCTCGGGCGACCGCCGCGTGGACGAGAAAAAGGTCGCCGCCCTGGTCGGCCCCGTGGGCCGTGCCGACGCCGATTTCGTCAAGGCACAGACGGGCTTTTCCATCGGCGGCGTCAGCCCCGTGGCCCATGCCAACACGCCCGTGACCCTGGTGGACCGGGAGCTGCAGCGTTTCGACACCGTCTGGGCGGCCGCCGGCCATCCGCATGCGGTGTTCGCGGCCACGCCGGCCGCGCTGCAACTGCTGGCCGGCGCGCCCTGGGCCGACGTGGTGCAGGAGGTGGCGGCATGATGGGCCCCAAGGAAATGCTGGCCCAGAAGGCCCGCGCCGCATACGCTCCGCGTGCCGAAGAGGAGCCCGTGCTCTCGCCCTGCATCTCGGTCTGCCGCATGACGCCCGACCGCAGCCATTGTGAAGGGTGCTTTCGCACCATCGACGAGATCCGCGCCTGGTCCAAGTCCGATGCGCCGCAGCGCCTGGCGATCTGGAACGCGCTGCTGGAGCGCGCAGGCATCGCGGCCACCGCACCCTAGACCCCCATCACGACGCACCCGCCATGAAGCAGATCACCTTCCATCTCGACTTCATCTCGCCCTATGCCTGGCTGGCGTTCGCGCAACTGCCGCAGGCGCTGCAGGGCATCAGCCACCACATGCAGTACCGCCCCGTGCTGCTGGGCGCGCTGCTCCAGCGCCACGCCAACCCGGGACCGGCCGGCATCGCGGGCAAGCGCGAATGGACCTACCGCCATGTGAGCTGGCTGGGCCATGCCACGGGCGTGGGGCTGGACATGCCGGCCCGCCATCCGTTCAACCCGCTGCCGCTGCTGCGCCTGGCGCTGGAGTGCAGCGATGACGGCAGCATCAACCGCTTTGTGGCGGACGCCGTGCTGCGCCATGTCTGGCTGGGCGGCGCCGACGCGCTGGACCCCGCGCGGCTCGATGCACTGCGCGCCACGCTGGCGCCGCAGCTGCGCACGGATGCGGCGGACAACGCCAAGCGCCTGCTGCGCGAGAACACCGACGCCGCCGCCGCGCAAGGCCTGTTCGGCGTGCCGGCGTGGGAGGTCGATGGCCGCCTCTTCTGGGGCCTGGACAGCCTGCCCATGCTGCGCGCCTACCTGGAGGGCGACAGCTGGTTCGACAGCGGCTGGGACGCGGCTGCAAGCGTGGAGCAAGGCCTGAAGGTTTGAATGGCGGGGCTGGAACAACGGCCCCGCCCCATGCCCAACGCCTTCAACTTCGCCGCCTCGCCCTTCGACTGCCTCACGCCCGACGAACAGGCGCTGGTGCGCGATGGCGTGGACATCGCCTACTTCCCCGAGGGCGCCGTGGTGCTGGACGCCGGCTCGGCGCCCACCCACCTCTTCGTCATCATCAAGGGCCATGTGGTGCAGACCGAGGGCGACGAGGTGCTGGCCAGCTACGGCCCCGACGACAGCTTCGACGGCCGCGCCCTGGTGGCCGGCCGCACGGGCAGCCGCTTCACCGTGGCCGAGGAACTCATCGCCTACCAGCTTGCGCGCGAAACCGTGGGCGAGCTGATCGCGCGCAACACGGCCTTTGGCGCCCTGCTGTTCTCCGACCTGGGCCACAAGCTGGGCACATTGGCCCAGCGCGCCGACCGGCACGAATTGCAGTCGCTGACGCTGGCGCGCGTGGACCAGGCCTATCTGCGTGCCGCCCATGTGGTGGATGCGGCCACCGACATCGTCTCCGTGGTGCGCCTGTTCCATGCCGAGCGCACGACCAGCGTGCTGGTCTCGGGACTGCCGCAGGGCGGCCTGGGCATCTTCACGGGCACCACGCTGCAGCGCGCCATCCTTGACGGCCGCCCGCTGGAGCGGCTGGCCGTGGGCGAGTTCGCCAGCCAGCCCGTGTTCACCGTGCGCGCCGACGACCAGCTGGGCGATGCCCTGGTCGTGCTGCTGCGCGCCCGCGTGCACCGGCTGGCCGTGCTCGATGCACAGGGCCAGGTGCTGGGCATCCTGGAGGCGCTGGACCTGTTCAGCTTTCTGGCCAACCACTCCCACCTGATCACCGTGCAGATCGAGCAGGCTGCCGACCTGCAGGCGCTGGAGCAGGCGGCCGCCCAGATCACGCGCCTGGTGGCCGCCCTGCACCGGGGCGGCACGCGGGTAGCCCTGATGGCGCGGCTGGTGCAGCAGCTCAATGCCCGCCTGTTCGAGCGTGCCTGGCAGATGCTGGCGCCGCCGGACCTGGTGGCCCACAGCTGCCTCTTCGTCATGGGCAGCGAGGGGCGCGGCGAGCAATTGCTCAAGACCGACCAGGACAACGGCCTGCTGCTGCGCGACGGCTATGCGCCGCCCCAGGACCTCGACGCCATCTGCGCGCGCTTTTCCGCGCAGCTGCAGCGCTTCGGCTACCCCGAATGCCCGGGCGGCATCATGCTCAGCAATCCGCAATGGCGCGGCACGGTGGCCAGCTTCGGCAGGCAGGTGCGCGAATGGCTGATCCTTCCCGGCCCTGAGGGCCTCATGCACCTGGCGATCTTCCTGGACGCCCATGCCGTGGCGGGCGATGCCGCGCTGCTGGCCACGGTGCGGCGCGACCTGATGGCGCTGGCCCTGGACAGCGATGCCCAGGTGGCGCGCTTCGCCTCGGCCGTCGACGCCTTCGCGCACGAGCCGGGCAGCTGGTGGGAGCGGCTGCTGGGGCGCGGCGGCGAGGGCGCGCCCGTGCACCTCAAGAAGGCCGGCATCTTCCCCATCGTGCATGGCGTGCGCAGCCTGGCGCTGTCCCAGCGCATCGCCGCCACCGGCACGGCCGAGCGCATCGCGGCCCTGGTGGACAAGGGCGTGCTCGACGGCGCCCAGGGCCAGGAGCTGCTCCAGGGCCTGCATTTCCTCATGGGCCTGCGCCTGCAGGCGGGACTGGCCGAGATCGACCTGGGCCGCCCCGTCACCGGCCATGTGGACCCGGCTCGCCTGAGCAGCCTGGAGCGCGACCTGCTCAAGGACACGCTGGCCGTGGTGCGGCGCTTCCGCGAACTGCTGCGCCAGCGCCTGCGGCTGGACGCCGTATGAGCGCGGCGCCCTTGCAGCGCTGGGTGGCGGGCCTGCGGCGCAACTGGCAGCGGCGCAGGCTGGCGGACCCCGCCTATGCCTTTCTCTTCGACGCGCCGCCGCCCGGCGAATGGGTAGCGCTGGACTGCGAGACCACGGGCCTGGATGTGCGCTGCGACGAGATCATCTCCATCGGCGCCGTGCGCATCGTGGGCGAGCGCATCCTGTCCAGCGAGCGCCTGGAGCTGCTGGTGCGCCCCTCGCGCAGCGTGCCCGGCGACAGCGTGCGCATCCACCGCCTGCGCGAGCGGGACCTGGCCCGGGGCCTGGCCATCGAGGACGCGCTGGCGCAGCTGCTGCGCTTCATCGGCAGCCGCCCGCTGGTCGGCTACTACCTGGAATTCGACGTGGCCATGATCGAGCGCGTGCTGCGCCCCTGGCTGGGCACAGGCCTGCCCAACGAGCGCATCGAGGTCTCGGCCCTGTACTACGACCACCGCTTCCGGCAGCTGCTGCCCTGGCAGCAGCAGGCGCCCGAGATCGACCTGCGCTTTGCCACGCTGATGGCCGACCTGGGCCTGCCGCAGCGCGAGGCCCACGACGCGCTCAACGACGCCGTGATGGCGGCGCTGGCCTTCATCAAGCTGCGCAGGCTGGCCGGCGCGACGTAGGGCGCCCGGAAAGGCGTTCGCTCAAGCGGCGGAGACCGCAGGGTTCAGGCTGTACAGGCCGGTGATGCTGGCCTTGCCCAGCACCTGGCCGGCTTGCAGCGCCGCGCGCACGTTGGCGCCGGTCAGCTCGCCGGAGACCGCCAGCGTGGGCGTGGCCAGCGCATAGACGGTGAAGATGTAGTGGTGGACGATGCTGTCGTTCCACGGAGGGCAGGGGCCGTCGTAGCCGAAGTAGTCGCCCTTCATCTGCTCGTCGCCCGCGAACCAGCCCGTGTAGTCGTTGATGCCGTGGCGCAGGCCGCCGGGGGCTGCCGGGCCGCTCTTGCCGCGCGGCGTGACGCCGTCGGACTGGGCGCCTGCCGCGATCTCGGTGGTGGCGGCCGGAATGTCCAGCAGCAGCCAGTGGAAGAAGTCCACGCGCGGCAGGCTGGCCGGCACTTCGCGGCCTTCCTGGTTCACATCGTCGCCGCGGCTGGGCACGTCGGGATCATGGCAGACCACGACGAAGGACTGCGTGCCTGCGGGCGCGCCGCTCCAGGCCAGGTGCGGGTTGCGGTTGGACGACAGCGCCACGTGCGAGGCCGCATCGGGCACCGCGAACGCGAATTCGCCGGGAATCGCCTGGCCGTCCTGGAAGCTTTGGCTGATGAGTTGCATGTCGGATCTGTCCTGTGCGTTGAAGAGGGAAGCGGTGCTGCACAGGCGAAGCTGCGCAGACCCCGCAAGTCTAGAGGCCTGGACGGCGCCGGCCATCGCAGATCCGATCAGGCGCCTTCTCCAGCCGATCAATCTGAGGGCGGCTGCTGCCACGCCAACGAAAAAGCCGGGCGCTGGGCCCGGCTTTTCATGGTGGGTGCCTGAGTGCCTGAGTGCCTGAGGGGCTCGGTGGCTCAGTGGCCCGAAGCTCCCGAGGCGCCAAGGCCTGTTTCCGAGCGCACCTGCTGCGCGGGGAAGATGGCGCGTTCCTTGGCGGCCTGGGCGCTCTTGTCGAGCACCGAGAACAGCCACACGCCCACGAAGCCGATGGTCATGGAGAACAGCGCGGGCGAGGCGTAGGGGAACCAGGCCGAGCCTGCGGGGTTGCCCAGCGTGGCCTCCCACACCGGGGGCGAGACCACGGTCAGGCCCACGGAGGAGATCAGGCCCATGAAGCCGCCGATCACCGCACCCTTGGTGGTGCAGTCCTTCCACAGCACCGACAGCAGCAGCGGGGGGAAGTTGGCCGAGGCCGCGACCGCGAAGGCCAGCGACACCATGAAGGCGATGTTCTGCTTCTCGAACACGATGCCCAGCAGCACGGCGATGGCGCCCAGCGTCAGCGTGGTGATGCGCGAGACGCGCAGCTCGGCGGCGCTGTCGGCCTTGCCCTTCTTGATCACGGTGGCGTACAGGTCATGCGACACGGCCGAGGCGCCCGACAGCGTCAGGCCCGCGACAACGGCCAGGATGGTGGCGAAGGCCACGGCCGAGATGAAGCCGTAGAACACGTCGCCGCCCACGCTCTTGGCCACCAGCACGGCCGCCATGTTGGCCGTGCCCGCGCCGCCGTGGATCACGCCCTTGACCGTATCGGCCATCTCGGGGTTGGTCAGCACCAGGGTGATGGCGCCGAAGCCGATGATGAAGATCAGCACGTAGAAGTAGCCGATCCAGGTCGTGGCCCAGAACACGCTCTTGCGCGCTTCCTTGGCGTCGGGCACGGTGAAGAAGCGCATCAGGATGTGGGGCAGGCCCAGCGTGCCGAACATCAGCGCCATGCCGAAGCTGATGGCCGAGATCGGGTCCTTGATGAAGCCGCCCGGGCCCATGATGGCCAGGCCCGCCTTGGCAGCGGCCGAGGGGTCGGCGCCGTTGTTGGCAGCGATCTCGGAGCGCACGCGCACGCCTTCGGCGAACAGCGCCTCGGGGCTGAAGCCGTACTTGGCCAGCACCATGAAGCCCATGAAGGTCACGCCGGCCAGCAGCATGCAGGCCTTGATGATCTGCACCCAGGTCGTGGCCGTCATGCCGCCGAACAGCACGTAGATCATCATCAGGCCGCCCACCAGCACCACGGCGATCCAATAGTCCAGGCCGAACAGCAGCTTGATCAGCTGGCCCGCGCCCACCATCTGCGCGATCAGGTAGAAGGCCACCACCACCAGCGTGCCGCTGGCCGCGAAGGCGCGGAACGGCGTCTGGGAGAAGCGGTAGCCTGCCACGTCGGCGAAGGTGAACTTGCCCAGGTTGCGCAGGCGCTCGGCCAGCAGGAAGGTCAGGATGGGCCAGCCCACCAGGAAGCCGATGGAGTAGATCAGGCCGTCATAGCCGCTGGCCATGACCGAGGCCGAGATGCCCAGGAAGGAGGCGGCCGACATGTAGTCGCCCGCAATCGCCAGGCCGTTCTGAAAGCCCGTGATGCCGCCGCCGGCCGTGTAGAAGTCGGCGGCCGACTTGGTGCGGCCCGCGGCCCACTTGGTGATCCACAGCGTGGCCACGACGAAGGCCGTGAAGAGAATGATGGCGGTCCAGTTGGTGGCCTGCTTGGCGGCCACGCCGACATCTCCGCCGGCGGCCAGCACGGGCCCTGTCAGGGCCAGCGCCACGGCGGGCGCCAGCAGCATGCGTTGTGCGGAATTCTTCATTTCGTGGCGTCCTTCAGGATGTCCTGGGTGAGCTTGTCGTACTCGCCATTGGCGCGGCGCACGTAGAGGCCGGTGATGATCACCGAGAAGACGATCACGCCCATGGCGATCGGGATGCCCAGCGAGGTCACGCCCGCGCCAATGGGCTGGGCCAGAAATGATTTGTCGAAGGCAATCAGCGCGATATAGCCGTAATAAACGACCAGCATCAGCAGCGTCAGAAAAAGGCCCAGGCGATTGCGTCTGGATCGCAACTCCTGGTATTTGGGATGGCGCTGTATTTTGTCTACCACCGGATCGGTCATGGTTTGTCTCCTGAAGTTGGAATCGCGGCGGCAGCCCCATGGATCTGCAGCCTTGCGGCGCATTCTGGAAAGCGCTTCTGACCGAGTGCTTACGCAGTGCAGCATGGTTTGGCAGGGTTTTTACGGTGCTTTTCACATGGAAAAAGACGGCATCAGGGTTGCTGCTGAGTTAGTAAGAAATCGTTCAGTTCGCCGTCAATTTCTGTAAGAGGTGAGTCAGATTCGCGTCAGCAGGCAGGCGGATAGTGAATTGGCGGGCCAATGTCAAACCCGCTGCAAATTCAATAAATCAAGGAGACAGACATGGCTATCAACGCATCGCAAGGCGCGGGGGTCAAGGCGACCCCGCGGCCCATGACTCCGGAAGAACGCAAGGTGATCTTTGCCTCGTCGCTAGGCACGGTTTTCGAGTGGTACGACTTCTATCTCTACGGATCGCTGGCGGCCATCATCGCCAAGCAATTCTTCAGCGGGCTCGATGCGGGATCGGCCTTCATCTTCGCGCTGCTGGCCTTCGCGGCCGGCTTCATCGTGCGGCCCTTCGGTGCACTGGTGTTCGGGCGGCTGGGCGACATGATCGGGCGCAAGTACACCTTCCTCGTGACCATCCTGATCATGGGCCTGTCGACCTTCATCGTCGGCATCCTGCCCACCTACGCCAGCATCGGCGTGGCGGCGCCGGTGATCCTCATCGGCCTGCGCATGCTGCAGGGCCTGGCCCTGGGCGGCGAGTACGGCGGTGCGGCCACCTATGTGGCCGAGCATGCGCCGCACGGCAAGCGCGGCGCCTACACCTCATGGATACAGACCACGGCAACGCTGGGCCTGTTCCTGTCGCTGCTGGTGATCCTGGGCGTGCGCACCTCCATCGGCGAGCAGGCCTTCGCGGACTGGGGCTGGCGTATTCCCTTCCTGCTGTCCATCGTGCTGCTGGGCATCTCGGTGTGGATCCGCATGACGCTGTCCGAGTCGCCGGCCTTCCAGAAGATGAAGGCCGAGGGCAAGGTCTCCAAGTCCCCGCTGACCGAGTCCTTCGGCCAATGGCGCAACCTCAAGATCGTGATCCTGGCGCTGATCGGCCTGACCGCCGGCCAGGCTGTCGTCTGGTACACGGGCCAGTTCTATGCGCTGTTCTTCCTGACCCAGCAGCTCAAGGTCGATGCGGTGACGGCCAACCTGCTGATCGCGGCGGCGCTGATCATCGGCACGCCGTTCTTCGTGATCTTCGGTTCGCTGTCCGACAAGATAGGCCGCAAGCCCATCATCATGCTGGGCTGCGTGCTGGCCGTGGTGACCTACTTCCCCGTGTTCAAGGCGCTGACCGAAGCGGCCAACCCCGACTTGGCTGCGGCACAGGCCAAGAACAAGGTGGTCATCGTCGCCGATCCCAAGGAATGCTCGTTCCAATTCAATCCCACGGGCACCTCCAAGTTCACCAGCTCCTGCGACGTGGCCAAGCAGTTGCTGGCCGCAGGCTCGGTCAGCTATGACTCCGAGGACGCAGCGCCCGGCAAGACGGCCTTCATCCGCATCGGCAGCACCGAGATCCCCTCGTTCTCCATCAAGGGCCTGAGCCCCGAGGAAGCGAAGGCCAAGGACGCCGAGTTCAAGAAGACCGTGGCCAAGGTGCTGGCCGAGGACGGCTACCCCACCAAGGCCGACCCCGCGAAGATGAACAAGGTCATGATGGTCGCCATCCTGACCTACCTGGTCATCCTCGTGACCATGGTCTACGGGCCCATCGCCGCCATGCTGGTGGAACTGTTCCCCACGCGCATCCGCTATACCTCCATGAGCCTGCCGTATCACATCGGCAATGGATGGTTCGGCGGCCTGCTGCCCACCATGTCGTTCGCCATCGTGGCCCAGACCGGCAACATGTACAGCGGCCTCTGGTATCCCATCGTCATTGCAGGCGCCACGGCCATCATCGGCACGCTGTTCCTGCGCGAGACCAAGGATGTGGATATCTACGCGAATGATTGAGGGCTCCCCCTGAGGCGCTGACGCGCCTTCCCCCTCTCTCGCTTCGCGGGAGGGGGACGACGCCATCGCCGCGAGGCGGCTCTTGCTCGGCGTCTCTGAGTTGGGTCGCGCCGGTTGCATGCGGTGTGCGCAGTATCCGACTGTGTTTTGTGGCGCTGCATTGACGAAAGCCCATGGCGGTTTGCCGTGGGCTTTTTCTTTGGGTGCTTCTAATGGTTTTCCATGTCATGCCTGTGGCAGCAAAGCATCAGATGGCGCATTTTCAGAGGCGGGCATACATTTTTTGACATGCCCGCACCTAGAATCCGCAGCAGCCGCAAATGGCACTGATCTAGAGCCGGAGTCGGCCCTGAGATTTCAAGAATACCCACTCAACAATCCCAAGGAGATGCCGAGATGATCAAGATGAACCGCGTTGCCCTGGCCGTGCTGGCCGTGCTGGGTTCCACCACCGTGATGGCGCAAAGCAGCGTGACGATTTATGGCCGTATCAACACGACCATCGAACGCGAAAAGATCGGTGACCAGACCGTCAACAAGATGGAGAACAACTCCTCGCGTTGGGGCATGCGCGGTGTCGAAGATCTGGGCGGCGGCCTGAAGGCCGGCTTCGTGCTGGAAAGCGGTTTCGCTTCCGACACCGGCATGGGTTCCTCCTCCACCGGCGCGCTGACCTTCGGCCGCCAGAGCGAAGTGAACCTGTCGGGCAGCTTCGGCAAGATCCGCATGGGCAACTTCTTCCCCGGTTCGTACTTCGCCACGGCCGACTACGTGAGCATGCACAACCATGACACGGGTACCTCGTCCGACGCGCTGTACTTCGATCCCGTCTGGTTCGCCAGCGGCCTGGGCACCGCCAACAAGATCTCCTACACCACCCCCAACATCGGTGGCCTGACGGTCGAAGGCTCGGTCTCCATGCACGAGAAGGCCACGCCCGCCCGCAAGAACGGCTATGACCTGGCCGTCAACTACGACGTCGGCCCTCTGGCCCTGGGCGCCGGCTACAGCCAGGTGGACGAAGACAAGCAGGCCGCCTTCCGCGCTGCCTACACCTTCGGCCAGTTCGTGGTCGGTGGCTACTACCAGCGCAACGACGAGCAGATCCGCGGCACGCGCAACAACTTCCGTCTGTCGGGCATGTACACCCTGGGCGCTTCCGAGTTCCACGTGAACCTGGGCCACGCCAACAAGTGGAGCAACATTGCCGACTCCGGCGCCAACCAGTGGACCCTGGGCTACAACTACAACCTGAGCAAGCGCACCAAGGTCTACGGCTACTACACCAAGGTGGACAACAAGGCCGGCGCCAACTACATGACCGGTGTGAAGGGCGCGGACTTCTCCTCCTTCGCGCTGGGCGTGCGTCACGCATTCTGATCGCCGCGCGGCGTAAGCCGCGAGCAAAGCAGGTCTGTTCCAATCAGCACCTGCCTGCCATATCAGGCCTCGTACCGAAAGGTGCGGGGCCTTTTTGTCTGGGCCCGTCTTTTCAAAGCCTGATCAAGGAAAAAACCATGAGGATCATCGCGGCCGGTTGCCTGGCCTTTGTCGTCGTCTCGCTGCTGGCCGTCACCCAGGCGAAGGGTGTGCCGGGTGAGCAGGCCATGCCTGCCTCCGTGCAGATGGCCAAGTAAGCCCTCGGCAAGAGGCACGAGCCCCGGACTGGTTCCGGGGTTTTTTTATGGTCGCGCGGATGCGTTGAGGGGGTATCTTTTTGTTTAACCTGTATGAAAATACAGGTATTGAGAAGCGTCTGATGCCTGACGCATGGACTGCCTAGAATGTTTGGCTCCCACTGACCACAGAACACCCATGACGCACGGTCTGATTCGAATTCGCGGCGCACGCCAGCACAATCTCCAGAACCTGGATCTCGACATCCGTACCGGCGAGCTGACCGTGGTCACGGGGCCCAGCGGCTCGGGCAAGTCCAGCCTGGTGTTCGATACCCTGTATGCCGAAGGCCAGCGCCGCTATGTCGAGACCTTCTCGGCCTATGCGCGCCAGTTCCTGGACCGCATGGACAAGCCGGCCGTGGACCGTGTGGAGGGGGTGCCGCCGGCCATCGCCATCGACCAGACCAATCCCGTCCGCAACTCGCGCTCCACCGTGGGCACGATGACCGAGCTCAACGATCACCTGAAGCTGCTGTTCGCGCGCGCAGCCCAGCTGTTCGACCGCGACACCGCCGTGCCCGTGCGCCACGACACGCCCGACAGCGTGCTGGAGGAGCTGGCCGAGCGTTGCCGGCAGGCCGGTGATCCGCGCATCGCCATCACCTTCCCCGTCGAGCTGCCCGCCAACACCACGGCTGCCGAGGTGGAGCAATGGCTGTCGGCCAGCGGCTTCACCAAGGTCCAGGCCGAACGCGAGGCCGAGAAGGCCGGCGCCGTGGAGCCTGCCGCCGACGCCAAGGGCAAGAAGGCCAAGGCGGCGGCGCCGCTCAAGGTCAAGATGCTGGATGTGGTGGCCGACCGCTTCCGCCTGGGCAATGTGGAGCGGGCCCGTGTCTACGAGGCCATCGAGGTCGCGCTCAAGCGCGGCAGCGGCCACATGACGGTCTATGTGCTGCCTGAATCCGCCGTGGAAGCTGCAGGTGGCCAGCCCACCGAGCCCCAGCTGTGGAAGTTCTCGCTGGGCCTGCACTGCCCCGAAAGCGGCCTGAGCTACCAGGAGCCGATTCCCTCGCTGTTCTCCTTCAACTCCGCCGTGGGCGCCTGCGAGGCCTGCCGTGGCTTTGGCCGCGTGATCGGCGTGGACTGGGGGCTGGTCATCCCCAACGACAAGCTCACCCTGCGCACGGGCGCCATCAAGCCCGTGCAGACACCGGCCTGGAAGGAGATCCAGGACGACCTGATGCGCCACGCCGAGGCCGAAGGCATCCCGCGCGACACGGCCTGGGCCAAGCTCACCGATGCGCAAAAGAGCTGGGTGCTGGACGGCTCGCCCAACTGGAACGGCAAGTGGACCCAGACCTGGTACGGCATCAAGCGCTTCTTCGAATACCTGGAGAGCAAGGCCTACAAGATGCACATCCGGGTGCTGCTGTCCAAGTACCGCAGCTATACCGAATGCCCCACCTGCGGCGGCGCGCGGCTGAAGACCGAAAGCCTGCTGTGGCGCCTGGGCGGCAAGCAGGCCGCCGATGCCGTGCTGCCGCCCGGCGACGAAGGCCGCTACCGCCGCTTCATGCCGAAGGGCGTGGCCTGGAGCCGTGAGCAGCTGGACGCGCTGCCGGGCCTGTGCCTGCACGACCTGATGCAGTTGCCCCTGGTGCGGCTGCGTGATTTCTTTCAGCAGCTGGCGCCGGCAGTCGACGCCCTATTGCATGACGGCGAGGCCCAGGCGCTCAAGATGCTGCACGCCGAAATCATGGCGCGCGTGCAGTACCTGTGCGACGTGGGCATCGGCTACCTCACGCTGGACCGCCAGAGCCGCACGCTGTCGGGCGGCGAGGTGCAGCGCATCAACCTGACCACGGCCCTGGGCACCTCGCTGGTCAACACCCTGTTCGTGCTCGACGAGCCGAGCATCGGCCTGCACCCGCGCGACATGGAACGCATCACCGAGGCCATGCAGCGCCTGCGCGATGCGGGCAACACCCTGGTCGTGGTCGAGCATGACCCGGCCGTGATGTTCGCCGCCGACCGCATGATCGACATGGGCCCCGGCCCCGGCGCGCGCGGCGGCCAGATCGTGTTCGACGGCACGCCCGAGGACCTGCGACATGCCGACACGCTGACCGGCGCCTACCTGGGCGGCCGCAAGCAGGTGGGCTTCGGCCTCAAGCGCATGGTGACCGAGTCCACGCCGCGGCTCATCCTCGAAGGCGCGCGCGAGCACAACCTGCGCAGCATCGACGTGGACTTTCCGCTGCAGCGCCTGGTCACCATCACCGGCGTCAGCGGCTCGGGCAAGTCCACGCTGATCCAGGACGTGCTGGTACCTGCGCTGATGCGCCACTTCGGCAAGCCCACGGATGCGGCCGGCGCCTTCGAGCGCCTGCTGGGCGCCGACCACCTGAGCGACGTGATGTTCGTGGACCAGTCGCCCATCGGCAAGACGGCGCGCTCCAACCCGGCCAGCTACGTGGGCGCCTGGGACTCCATCCGCGAGCTGTTCGCCATTGCGCCGCTGTCGCGCCAGCGCGGCTACACGGCCGCCAAGTTCAGCTTCAACAGCGGCGACGGCCGCTGCCCCACCTGCGGCGGCTCGGGCTTCGAGCATGTGGAGATGCAGTTCCTCTCCGACGTCTACCTGCGCTGCCCCGACTGCAACGGCACGCGCTACCGCCCCGAGATCCTGGAAGTCACGATCGAGCGCCACGCGGCCGGCGAGCTGCAGCCGCGCAAGCTCAACGTGGCCGATGTGCTGGAACTCACCGTGGCCGAGGCGGCCCTGCTGTTCGCCCAGGACCGCGAGGTCATCCGCGCCCTGCAGCCCATCGTCGATGTGGGCCTTGAATACGTGAAGCTGGGCCAGCCCGTGCCCACGCTGTCGGGCGGCGAGGCCCAGCGCCTCAAGCTCGCGGGCTTCCTGGCCGAGGCGGCCAAGTCCCAGGCCAAGTCGAAGCAGGCGCTGGCCAAGAAGGGCACATTGTTCCTGTTCGACGAGCCCACCACGGGCCTGCACTTCGACGACATCGCCAAGCTCATGCGCGCGCTGCGCAAGCTGCTGGAGGCCGGGCACTCGCTGATCGTCATCGAGCACAACCTCGACGTGATCCGTGCCAGCGACTGGCTGATCGACCTCGGCCCCGAAGGCGGCGACGGCGGCGGCGCCATCGTGGCCCAGGGCACGCCCGAGGAAGTGCGCCAGATTCCCGGCTCGCACACGGCCCAGGCGCTGCGCGAGTACGACCTGGCCATGGGCGTGGGCGGCGAGGCGGTGCGCGAGGTCGCCCCCATGCTCTACAAGAGCCAGCGCAAGGCGCATGCCATGTCGGGCGCCGCGGCCAGGAATGCCATCGAGATCGTCAACGCCAAGGAGCACAACCTCAAGCAACTGTCGGTGGAGATCCCGCGCGGCAAGTTCAACGTGGTGACGGGTGTCTCGGGCTCGGGCAAGTCCACGCTGGCCTTCGACATCCTGTTCAACGAAGGCCAGCGCCGCTACCTGGAGTCGCTCAACGCCTATGCGCGCTCCATCGTCCAGCCTGCGGGCCGGCCCGAGGTGGATGCGGTCTACGGCATACCGCCCACCGTGGCCATCGAGCAGCGCCTGTCGCGCGGCGGGCGCAAGTCCACCGTGGGCACGACCACCGAGGTCTGGCACTTCCTGCGCCTGCTCTACGTCAAGCTGGGCACGCAGCACTGCATCCACGACGGCGCCGCCGTGCAGCCGCAGACGGCGGAAAGCATCGCGGCCCAATTGCTCACTCAGTTCAGGGGCCAGACCATCGGCCTGCTGGCGCCGCTGGTGGTCAACCGCAAGGGCGTCTACACCGAACTGGCCGACTGGGCGCGCCCGCGCGGCTACACGCATCTGCGCGTGGACGGCGAATTCCTGCCCACCACGGGATTCCCGCGCATCGACCGCTTCAAGGAGCACACCATCGAACTGCCCGTGGCCAGCGTCACCGTCACGGCGGCCAACGAGCGCGAACTGCGCGGCCACCTGGCGCAGGCGCTGGAAACAGGCAAGGGCGTGCTGCATGTGCTGTCCGGCCTGGACAACCTGGCCGATGCCATGGCCGGCGGCCGGAGCACGGCCGGTATCGGCAGCCTGCAGGTGTTCTCCACCCAGCGCGCCTGCCCGGTCTGCGCCACCAGCTATGCTGAGCTGGACCCGCGCCTGTTTTCCTACAACAGCAAGCACGGCTGGTGCCCCGACTGCGTGGGCACGGGCGTCAAGCTCACCAAGGACCAGCGCAAGGTCTATGACGACACCCTGCTGGTCGAGGACAACCGGGGCCGGGAGGTCAAGTTCGAAGGCCAGGAAATCGAAGACCTGGCCGAAGTGACCTGCCCCACCTGCCAGGGCACACGCCTGAACGCCACGGCGCGCGCCGTGCGCTTCCATGGCGTGGGCATTGCCGAGATCGCCCAGCTGTCGGTCAACGACGTGCGCCAATGGGTGCAGGCGCTGGCCCTGTCCGGACGCGAGTCCGACATTGCGCGCGACCTCATCCCCGAGATCCAGAGCCGCCTCGAATTCCTCGAGGAGGTGGGCCTGGGCTACCTGACGCTGGACCGTGGCGCGCCCACGCTGTCGGGCGGCGAGGCCCAGCGCATCCGCCTGGCCGCGCAACTGGGCAGCAACCTGCAGGGCGTGTGCTATGTGCTGGACGAACCCACCATCGGCCTGCATGCACGCGACAACCAGATCCTGCTCAACGCCCTGCACAAGCTGGGCGACAAGGGCAACACCCTGGTCGTGGTCGAGCATGACGAAGACACCATCCGCCGCGCCGACCACATCATCGACATCGGCCCCAGCGCCGGCATTCGCGGCGGCCGCCTCGTGGCCCAGGGCACGGCGGCCGACATCATGGCGGCCGAGGACTCCATCACGGGCCGCTATCTGCTGCACGCCATGCGCCACCCGTTCCAGCCGCGCCGCTGGGTGGGCGAAGGCCAGCCGCCGCAGGCGGCCGCCGAGCTTGCAGCAGTGACCGAACCGGTGCCGGAACCCGCGCCTGTCAAGGTATCCAAATCCAAAAAGAAGGCCGCGCCTGTCGTTGTCGACGCCGAACCCGCCTCCGACGCACTGGGCTGGCTGACCGTGCGCGGCGCCCACTTGCACAACCTGCAGAACGTGGATGCGCGCGTGCCGCTCAAGCGCCTGGTGGCCGTCACGGGCGTCAGCGGTTCGGGCAAGTCCACGCTGGCGCGCGACGTGATGCTGGCCAATGTGGCCGCCTGGGTGGGCCAGCGCGCCACCAAGGCCGGGCGCGATGCCATGGACGCCGGCAAGGCGCCGCCGCTGTCCGGCTGCAAGGGCCTGCAGGGCTTCGAGGGCATTGACCGCGTGCTCGAGGTCGACCAGACCCCCATCGGCAAGACCCCGCGCAGCTGCCCGGCCACCTACATCGGCTTCTGGGACACCATCCGCAAGCTCTACGCCGAAACGCTGGAGGCCAAGGCCCGCGGCTATGCGGCCGGCCGCTTCTCGTTCAACACCGGCGAAGGCCGCTGCCCGGCCTGCGAGGGCCAGGGCATGCGCACCATCGAGATGAGCTTCCTGCCCGACGTGAAGGTGCCCTGCGAGGTCTGCCATGGCGCGCGCTTCAACCCCGAGACCCTGGCCGTCTCCTGGCGCGGCAAGAGCATTGGCGACGTGCTGCAGATGGAGGTCGACGAGGCCGTCGAGTTCTTCGCCAGCATGCCCAGCATCGCCCACCCGCTGCAGCTGCTCAAGGACGTGGGACTGGGCTATCTCACGCTGGGCCAGCCCTCGCCCACGCTGTCGGGCGGCGAAGCCCAGCGCATCAAGCTCGTCACCGAGCTGACCAAGGTGCGCGACGATGTGACCCGGCGCGGTAACAAGGCGCCGCACACGCTCTATGTGCTGGACGAACCCACGGTGGGCCTGCACATGGCCGATGTGGACAAGCTCATTCGCGTGCTGCACCGCCTGGTCGATGCGGGCCACAGCGTGGTCGTCATCGAGCATGACCTGGACGTGATCGCCGAGGCCGACTGGATCATCGACCTTGGCCCCGAAGGCGGCAAGGACGGCGGCCGCATCATCGCGGCCGGCACGCCCGAGGATCTGGTGGCTGCGGGCACGCACACGGGCAAGGCGCTCAAGCCCGTGCTGGCCCGTTGAGCCTCAGGCGCAGGCCACGCCTGCGCTGCGTGCGGAGCCTGCGGGCAGGCGGCTGCTCCAGAAGACCAGCACCAGGCCCACGGCCGTCAGCGCGGCGGCGGCCCAGCCCAGGTTGACCAGGCCCAGGCCACCGGCCAGGGCCAGGCCGCCGACCCAGGCACCCAGGGCATTGCCCAGGTTGAAGGCCGCAATGTTCAGGCTGGAGACCAGGTTGGCGCCCTGGGGGCCGGCCTGGTCCAGCACGCGCATCTGCATGGGGGCCACCGTGGCGAAGGCCACGACGCCCAGCACGATCACATAGGCCATGGCCACGGCCTGGTTCCCGAAGGCCCAGCGGCCTGCCGCCAGCACCACCATCAGCGCCGCAATGCTCCACACCAGGGCGCGCATCACGCCCCGGTCGGCCAGCTTGCCGCCCAGTAGATTGCCTGCGGCCAGGCCCGCGCCAAACAGCAGCAGGGTCAGTGCCACCAGGCTGTCGCCCATGCGGGTCACCTGGGTCAGCAGCGGCTCCACATAGGTGTAGAGCGCAAACACGCCTGCAAAGCCGAAGGCCGTGATGCCCAGGCCCAGCCAGACCTGGCCGTTGGCCAGCACGGCCAGCTCCTGCGCCAGCGGCGTGACCTCGGGGCGGCCCTGGTCGCGCGGGACGAAGGCGGCCAGGATGGCAAAGGCCAGCACGCCGATCGCGGCCACGGCCAGGAAGGCGCTGCGCCAGCCGAACATCTGGCCGATCCAGGCGCCGGCAGGCACGCCCAGCAGGGTGGCCAGAGTCAAGCCCGAGAACATCAGCGCAATCGCCGACGCCTTCTTGTCCACCGGCACCAGTCCCGTGGCCACCACGGCGCCCACGCCGAAGAAGGTGCCGTGGGTCAGCGAGGTCAGCACGCGCGCCGACATCAGCCATTCATAGCTGGGCGCGAACGCGGCGGCCAGGTTGCCGGCGATGAAGATCAGCATCAGCGCCAGCAGCAGGCGCTTGCGCGGCCATTGGCGCGTCAGCAGCGTGAGCACGGGCGCGCCCACGGCCACGCCGATGGCGTAGCCCGAAATCAGCGAGCCCGCCGTGGGAATGCTGATGTGAAGATCCTGGCTGACCTGTGTCAGCAGGCCCATGATGATGAATTCCGTGGTGCCGATGCCAAAGGCACCGGCCGCCAGGGCGAGTAGGGAAAGAGGCATGGACGGATTCCTTGTGATCCTTGGTGTGATGTCCATTAATGTCGCACTGCAACATACCTTTGTGTAGATGGAATAATGGAAACGGATCTGTTCCTGTGTGGAATAGATGACCTCTTTTCAGGAGACGCCATGCCCGCACTTGCCCCACCCACGGCCACCGATACAGGCAGCGCCGATGCCAACCGCTTTGCCGAGCTGGAGATGCTGATCCTGGTGGCCGAGCGCGGCAGCCTCTCGGCCGCTGCGCGCCACCTGGGCATCTCGCCCTCGGCCGTCAGCAAGAGCATGTCGCGGCTGGAGGCGCGCCTGGGCGTGCAGCTGCTGCAGCGCAGCACGCGGCGCCTGCATCTCACGCCCGAAGGCTGCCAACTGTTCGAGCGCGGCAAGCGCGTGCTGGCCGACCTGGAGGAACTGGAGGCCTGCGTGGCCGTGCGCAGCGAACCACGCGGCCTGGTGCGCATCAACACCAGCTCATCGACCGGAAAAATGCTGCTCGTGCCCCTGGTGCCGCAATTGCTGCAGCGCCATCCCGGGCTGAGCCTGGAACTGAGCTTCACGGACCAGATCGTGGACCTGGTCGAGGCCGGCACGGACATCGCCGTGCGCTGGGGCCAGCTTCCGCCCTCGGACATGGTGGCGCGGCTGCTGGGCCACACGCGGCAGGTCATCCTGGCCTCACCGGAGTACCTGGCCCGCATGGGCAGGCCGCTGCATCCAGACGAGTTGGGCCACCATGTGCGCCTGGGCTGGAGCTACCAGCGCGCCATACCGCACTGGCCATTTCTGGTGGACGGCCAGCGCGTGGCCGTCGATATCGGGGAGGTGGTGCGCGTCAACGACGGCGATGTGATGCGCGAGCTGGCGCTGCACGGCACGGGCCTGGCCCGCCTGTCGCTGTACCACGCCTGGGCCGACGTGCTCGCCGGCCGGCTGGTGCCCGTGCTGGAGGAATTCAACACGGGCGACCTGGAACCCATCCACGCCGTCTACCTGGGCAAGCCCGACCGCCTGCCCCCGCGCACGCGTGCCGTGCTCGACTTCCTGCAGGCGCATGTGGACCTGCGGCATGCGGAGCAGCTGCCGGCGCTGCCCTGAGGGGTAGCCGGCAGCGGGGGCGTCACTCCTGCTCGGCTGGCAGAGGTGCGGCGTTGAAGGACAGGTTCTCGATGTGCTCGTGCAGCGCGGTATACACAGGCTCTGCAGGCGCCGAATTCTCGTAGACGATGCCCGTGCCCACATCTTGGGGCGTGGTCAGCCGCTTGATGACCAGGCGCTGGTTGGGGCGGTTGCCATTGGTGCTGGACGTGCCCTCGCCATCGTTGACGCTGTAGACGAAGCGGTAGCTGCGCAGGATCTGGCCAGAGCTGTTGATCCACACACACAGCGTTTCACCTGCCAGTGCGCCGCGGACCTGGTGCTCGCAGCCGAACAGGCTATCTCCGCTAGTCATGAGGCCGTTGCCATTGGAAGTGGCGCTGGTCTGGCGTGTCAATTCCACGCCCAGGGTCTGAAGCCCCTCGGAACCGATTGAAGTCATGGTCCAGATGCCCCGCAGACTGGATGCCACGGCGGGGTAACCGAAGTTGAAACGCGAAATCGCCACTTCCTGCTCGCCGGGCAGCGTGATGAATCCCGAAACGCCGCTGGTGAAGCGCATGCTGACCTGGCCCATATTGCGGTCTTCGGTGCCCGACATCGGGCCGCTGCCCAGATAGCGGCCACCCTTGTAGCGGATCAGCGGCGCTGAAAATCGGTTGTTGGACAGGGCGCCGGTGGTCAGATAGAACGAAGGTTCGCCAGTGCGCTCATAGGCATACATCTGCATGACCAGATTGCCGTTCTGCGCGTCAATGGCCAGCCCGCGACCCGGCTTGCCGTTGAGTTCGGAAGTCACAACCCAGGTGCCATTGCTGGGCATGAATGCGTGCGCCAGGCCGCAGCCCAGCAAGATGGCTGCTGCCAATGTTTTCTTGAACATGGTCCCTCTCTGTCTGATTAAGAAAATGCATGGGCATTCTAGCCATCGTCTTTACAAAGAGAAACAGTGCGATGGTCTTGAGTGGTTTTTGCTGGCGTCCCTGAAATGGGTTCGTACGCCGGCAATGTGTTTTCCGGCGTGCGTATTCAACTTTCTTGAAAGCGCCCGAATTCCATCCATTCACAGGCCTGCCCTGGCATTGCCCACGGGCCGAAAGGCGCGGGCACCCTGCCCATCCCGACCAATCGCCCAGGCACACCACGCCGATACCGCTCCCGCAAACACCACATACAGGCACACCAGCCACGGGCTGCCACCGGCCGTCTTGACCAGCGCCGTCGCAATGATGGGCGTGATGCCGGACGCGAAGATGCCCGAGAACTGGTAGACGAAGGAAATGCCGGTGTAGCGCACCTTGGCGTCGAACAGGTCGCAGAAGAGGGCGGCTTCGGGACCGTAGACCGCCGCGTAGAGAATGCCGAAGGGCACGACGATGGCGATCCATATCAGCAGCACATTGCCTCCGCTGTGGGCCATGAGCCAGAAGGCCGGGAAGGCCGAGACTGCGGTGATCAGCGATCCCCACAGATACACGCGGCTGCGGCCCAGGCGGTCGGACAGGCGGCCGAACAGCGGAATCGTGAAGCACATCACCACGGCGGCGACCATCACGCCGATGAGCGCGTCCGTGCGGCTGATCTGCAGGGTAGAGGTCAGGTAGCTGATCGAGAACACGCCGAAGACGTTGAAGAAAACGCCGTCGATATAGCGTGCGCCCATGCCCTTGAGCACATTGCCCGGATAGCGCCGCATCATGTCCATGAAAGGGATGGCCGTTTCCGCATTGCGTGCCTTGACGGCTGCGAATTCGGGCGTCTCTTTCACATGCAGGCGGATGTACATGCCTACGGCCACCATGAGGCCCGAGATCAGGAATGCGATGCGCCAGCCCCAGGCCATGAATTGCTCTTCCGTACACAGCCAGGACAGCAGGGCCACCACGCCCGAGGCCATGAACAGGCCGATGGCCAGGCCCACCTGGGGCAGGGAGGCGTAGAAGCCCCGCTTTTCCTTGGGCGCGTATTCGTAGGCCATGAGCACGGCACCGCCCCATTCGCCGCCCAGGCCTATGCCCTGGGCCACGCGCAACAGCAGCAGCAGGATGGGCGCGGCCACGCCGATCTGCGCATGCGTGGGCAGCAGGCCGATCAGGAAGGTGGACACGCCCATGATCATCAGCGTGACCACCAGGATGCTCTTGCGCCCCACGCGGTCGCCGAAGTGCCCGAAGATCACCCCGCCCAGCGGCCGCGTGACAAAGCCCACGGCAAAGGTGGTGTAGGCCAGCAGCGTGGAGATCAGCGGATCATCGCTGGGAAAGTACAGCTTGCTGAACACGATGCCGGCGACCACGCCGTACAGGAAGAAGTCATACCACTCGATGGTTGCGCCGATGAGCGCGGAGGTCACCACCTTGCGGATGACCCTGGGATCGGTTGCCGTCGTCATGCTGTCTCCTGGTTGTCTGTCGCATTGCCGGGATGCAGGAACGGGCAGTCATGCGACCTTGAGCTGCCCTGTCTCTCCGTGCCTGTCTTCGCGAACCATGTCGGCGGCCTTCTCGGCCATCATCACCACGGGCGCGTTGGTGTTGCCCGAGACCAGGGTGGGCATGACCGAGCAATCGACCACGCGCAGCCCGGCCATGCCATGCACGCGCAGGCGCGCATCGACCACGGCCAGGGCATCGCTGCCCATGCGGCAGGTGCCGCTGGGGTGGAAGATGGTGGCGCCGTGGTTGCGGCAGAACTCCAGCAGCTCCGCATCGCTGTGTGCATCGGGGCCGGGCTTGACCTCCCGCTTCACGAAGGGGCGCATGGCCGGCGTGTCGGCAATGGCGCGTGCCGCGCGCACCGCCGCCACGTTGGTGCGGCGGTCCAGGTCGGTGGCCAGGTAGTTGGGCTGGATGGAAGGCGGCTCGAAGGCATCGCGCGAACGGAGGCGCAACTGCCCGCGTGACTCGGGCCGCAACTGGCAGACCGACATGGTGAAGCCCGAGTACGGATGGACCTGCCCGCCTGCCATGTCGGCCGACAGCGTGGAGACGTGGAACTGGATGTCGGGTGTGGCTGCCACGGGCCGGCCCTGCTCGTCCCTGAGCGCACGCATGAAGCAGCCGCCCTGGTTGATGCCCACGGCCAGCGCGCCCGAGCGGAACAGCAGCCACTCCAGCCCCAGCCTGGTCCTGCCCACCCAGGAATTGAGCTGGTCATTGGTGGTGATGGGCTGGCTGCATTCGTAGCCCAGGCGGATCTGAAGATGGTCCTGCAGGTTCTCGCCCACGCCCGGCAGATCGTGCACCACGGGAATCCCCAGGGACTGCGACAGCGCGGCCGGGCCTATGCCCGACAGTTGCAGCAGCTGCGGCGACTGGATGGCGCCTGCCGACAGAATCACCTCGGCCCGCGCCTGGGCCAGGCGCTCCTGCCCGCCTTGCCGGTAGCGGATGCCGGTGGCGCGCCGGCCACGCACTACCAGCTGCGTGGCCATGGCGTCGGTTTCAATGCGCAGATTGGGGCGGCGCCGGGCCTCGCCCAGATAGGCCTTGGCCGTGCTGCAGCGCAGGCCCTTGTGGGTGGTGAGCTGGTAGTAGCCTGCGCCCTCCTGGTCGCGGCCGTTGAAGTCCTCGGTGCGGGGCACGCCGACCTGGCCTGCACCGGCAATGAAGGCCTCGATCAACGGATGCTGTGCGCCGATGTCCGAGACCTTGAGCGGCCCGTCCGCGCCATGGCCCGGGAAGGCGCCGCGCGCATTGCCTTCGGACTTCACAAAGTAGGGCAGCACCTCCTCATACGACCAGCCCGCATTGCCCAGTGCCGCCCAGTGGTCGTAGTCCTCGCGCTGGCCGCGCACGTAGATCAGGCCGTTGATCGAACTGCTGCCGCCCAGCGTGCGGCCGCGCGGCCAGTAGATGCGCCTGCCGTTCATGTTGGGGTCCGGGTCGGTCTCGAACTTCCAGTTGTAGACGGGGCTCCACATGGTCTTGCCGTAGCCGATGGGCAGGTGGATCCAGGGCGAGCGGTCCGGCGGGCCGGCCTCCAGCAGCAGCACCCGCGTGGCCGGGTCCTCGGACAGGCGCGCGGCCAGCACGCAGCCGGCAGAGCCTGCTCCCACGATCACGTAGTCATAGCTGTCGATGGGGTCCGGCATGCAGTGGCTCCTTTTGAGTTTCTTTTGAAGGAACTATTTGTTCCTTTGAGTGAAACTTATTCGTTGCCGCCGTGGACTGCAACCCCGCGCAAACCCTTGCCGCCTCCTGGCGATCAGGCATGATCGAAAGCGTTTCCGGCCTTCCACACGACACGACACCGCCCCATGCCGCCATCCCTTGCCAGCGCTGCCCCGGACCCCACCCCTGCACGGCAGGACGAAGCGAACTCGGTCTCCGATCGCTCCCTGGCCGTGCTCGATTTCGTGACCCAGGCCGAGGCCCCGCCGGGCCTCATGGACATCGCAGCCGCGCTCAACCTGCCCAAGGCCACGGCCTCGCGCCTGTGCTCCCACCTGGAGGCGCGGCAATGGCTGCTGCGCCATGAGGGTGACCGCAGCTTCTCCCCGGGCCCCAAGCTGCTGAGCCTGGCCGTGCGCGCCCTGCAAGCCGACCCGCGCCAGGCCCTGCGCCATGAGCTGCTGTCCCAGCTGGTGGCCCGTCTGGGCGAGACCTGCAACCTCACCGTGCTGGACGGCACGCGCGTGCGCTACCTGGACCGTGTCGAGACCCACTGGCCGCTGCGCATCCAACTGGAGGCCGGATCGATGGTGCCCATCCACGCCACGGCCAGCGGCAAGCTGTTCCTGGCCCATATGCCTGCGGCCCGGCGCGCCGCCATTCTGGACAGCATGGAACTCACCGCCTGCACGGCCAACACGCTGACCACGCCCGAGGCGCTGGCACAGGAGTGCGCGCGCATCGTGCGCGAAGGCCACTCCTGCGATCGCGAGGAATTCATGCGCGGCATGATCGCCGTGGCCGTGCCCGTGCGCGATGCCAAGGGCCAGTGCCGCGCCACGCTGGCTGTGCATGCGCCCGAGGCGCGCATGCCGCTGGCGCAGGCGCTGGAGGGCCTGCCGCACCTGAAGGAAACGGCCCAGCGCATGGCCGGCCTGCTCTTCTGAGGCGCTGGGCACCCCAGAAAAAAGGCCCCCGCGCTACCCTTGCTGCGCAAGGTCCGCTGCCCCCCAAGGGTGCCGCTTTTTGCCTTGGGGCGGCCCGGCGGCAAAAAAGGCCCCCACGCTACCCTTGCTGCGCAAGGTCCGTTGCCCCCAGGGGGCCTCTTTTTCCTTGGGGCGGCCCGGCGGCAAAAAAAAGGGCCTCACTCGGAGGCCCTTGTCGTCACTGGAAGCCCAGCGTATGCGGCAACCAGGTGGACAGCGCGGGGATGAAGGTCAGCAGGCACAGCACCACGAAGTGGGCCAGCAGGAACAGCGGCATCTCGCGCGTGAGATCGGTGATGGACACGCGCGTGGCCACCGAGGTCACGAACAGCAGCCCGCCCACGGGCGGCGTGATCATGCCCAGCGTCAGGTTCACGATCACCACCATGGCGAAGTGCGTGGGATCGATGCCCAGGCTGAACGCAATGGGCGCCAGGATGGGCACCAGGATCATCACGCCGGGCAGCGGCTCCATGAAGATGCCGAACACCAGCAGCAGGATGTTCACCGCCACCAGGAACAGGGTGGGCGACAGCTCCCAGCTCACGATCAGCTCGGACAGGTACTGCGGAATGCCCTCCACCGTCAGCACCCAGGCAAAGGCGGCCGAAGTCGCCATCACCAGCAGCACCGAGGCCGTCAGCATGGCCGAGCGCGCCGCAATGCCCGGCAGCGCCGACCACTGCAGCGTGCGGTACACCCACTTGCCGCAGACCAGGGCGTAGAACACGGCCACCACCGACGCCTCGGTGGGCGTGAAGATGCCGAAGCGGATGCCCACCACGATGAGCACGATCAGCATCAGCGCGGGAATCGCCTTGAAGCTGTTGATCCACATCGTGCGGCCGTCGGGGCGCGGCTCGGTGGAGCGGTAGTCGCGCTTCCTGCACACCCACCAGTTCACGGCGGCCATGGCCAGCGCGATCAGGATGCCGGGAATGAAGCCGGCCATGAACAGCCCGCCCACCGACACGTTCTCATCCTGCAGCGCGTAGATGATCATGCTCACCGACGGCGGAATGATGGGCCCCACGATGGCCGTGCTGGCCGTCAGCGCCGCCGCGTAGGAGCGTGCATAGCCGGCCTTGTCCATCATCTTGACCATCATCGAGCCGGGACCGGCCGCATCGGCCAGGGCCGAGCCCGAAATGCCCGAGAACAGCGTCAGCGACAGCACATTGGCATAGCCCAGGCCGCCGCGCAGATGGCCCACGAACTGTGCGGCAAAGCGCAGCAGCACATGCGTGAGCGCGCCGCCCGACATCAGCTCGGCCGCCAGGATGAAGAAGGGCACGGCCATCAGCGGAAAGCTGTCTATGCCCGTGAACATCTCCTTGAACACGATGAGCTGCGGATAGCGGCCCCCCACGAAGACGGCCAGTGCGGCGGAGATCGCCAGCGCGAAGGCCACCGGAAAGCCCAGCGTGAGCAGGACGATGATGGCGATGAAAAGCGTGATACCCATGATGTGCGTTCGAATCAGTTATTCATGGCAGAGCGATGGAACTGACACGCTCCAAGGCAGGAGACACCAAGCAAGGGCCGCCCCGCAGCGAGGGTGTCGTCCCCTGGGGGAAGGCGCGCAGCGACTCAGGGGGGTCATATGGACGCGGCTGCGTCGGCATCCATCTCATCCGACTCCGCGAACGAGCCGTCTGCGATATACCCGCGCGCAATGAACAGCAGATGCACCAGCATCAGCACGAAGCCCACGGGCATGGCCGCGTAGACGAAGGAAATCGGAATGTCCGTGGCCGCCGTGGTCTGGAAGCGCGTGGCCCAGACGTACTGCGACGAGGCCACCGCCATCACCGCGCAGAACAGGCCCACGCCCAGCACCACGAGGCGGCGAAGCCACTGCGCCTTGCGCGTGCCCACCGAGCGGTGCAGGTTGTCGATGGCCACATGGCCGCCGAAGCGCAGCACCAGCCCCGCGCCCAGGAAGGTGACCCAGATCATCATGTGCCGGGCCACTTCCTCGGCCCAGACAATGGAGTCGCCCGTGGTGTAGCGCAGCACCACATTGGCAAACACGATGCAGGCCATGGCCAGCAACAGCACGATCAGCAGCCAGCGGTTGCAGGCCACAAGGGCGCGTTCGATTCGGTTGAGCATAGGAGTGGGCGAGGGCAGGAGGGGAGTGGCGCAAGGGCCGGGCTGCCGTCGGAGGTCAGATCATCGGCGTGGGCGCCGTGCGGGGCCATGGGGCTTGCCCGCAGCGGCGGCCCGGTGCCACGGGCAGGCCGCCCGTGGCAGGAAGGATTACTTGGCGTTGGCGATGGTGTCCAGCGTCTTCTGGCCGAACTTCTTCGCGTATTCCTTGTAGGCCGGCTCCAGCGCGGTGCGGAAGGCGGCCTGGTCCACCTTCTCCACCACCTGCATGCCGTGGCTCTTGGCCTCTTCCACTCCCTTCTTCTCCACCGTGTCCACGAACACGCGCGAAGCAATGGCGCCCGACTTGGCGCCCTGCGTGAAGGCCGCCTTCTGGCTGTCGTTCAAGCTGCCCCAGAACGAGGGCGACACCAGCAGGGCCATGGGCGCGTACACATGGGCGGTCAGCGTCAGGTGCTTTTGCACCTGCCACAGCTTGGCCGAGGCCAGCACCGAGATCGGGTTCTCCTGGCCGTCGATCGTGCCCTGCTGCAGTGCACCGATCACCTCGGGCCAGGACATGGGCGTGGGCGATGCGCCCAGCGTGCGGAAGGCCGTGATGTGCACGGGGTTCTCGGTCACGCGGATCTTCAGGCCCTTGAGATCGGCCACGCCGTTGACGGCGTGCTTGTTGTTGGACAGGTGGCGAAAGCCCTGCTCGCCCCAGGCCAGCGCGACCAGGCCGCGCTTGCTGAACTTGGCCAGCAGCTCCTGGCCGAAGGCGCCGTCCAGCACGGCGCGCGCATGCTGCGTGTCGCGGAACAGGAAGGGAATGTCCACCACGCCCACATCGGGCACGAAGTTGCTGATGGCGCCCGTGGAGACGATGGCCGCCTCCACCGTGCCCAGCTGCAGGCCCTCGATCAGCTCGCGTTCGCCGCCCAGGGCGGACGCGGGGAACTGCTTGAACTTGTAGGCGCCGTTCGTGCCCTTTTCCACCGCATCGGCCCAGGCCTGGGCGGCCGCGCCGTAGTGCGAATTCACGGCCAGGGCGTAGCCCACCTTGACCTCCTTGGTCTGGGCCAGTACGGCGCCAGCCGAAGCAGCCGCCATGGCGGCCACGCAGGTCGAAAGAAGGGTGCGGCGGATCATTTGCATAGCGGCAGTCTCACTTGTTGTGTGTTGAAAAATGGCCCCCACGCTCCCCTTGCAGGGCAAGGTCCGCGGTCCCCCGCAGGGGGCCGCTTTTCATCCTGGGGCGGCCCGGCGATGAAAAAAAGAGCCCATGGATTGTAGTGACCACTCCCCTTGTGGCGACCACGTACAAAGCGCTCGTCATGTGCGTTGAGGTGCATCTGATTTGGCGATGTCGTGGGCAGCGATCGGCATATCAACCAATGGACAGACGCACCGGCTTTCCCACGCGGCTCAACATTTCAACCAGGGCGTCAATGGTGAACTTTGCAGTCTTTCTGTTCACCACATCCGAGATGCGCGGGCGGGACACCATCAGGATCTCTGCCGCGTCTGACTGCTTCAGGTGATGCTGTGCAATCCATTGCGCCAGCTCCGCCATCAGTTGCTCCTTGAGAAGATGGGTGTCGTTGATCTGCTGGCGCGATGCAGCTTGCAGCTTCAATGCCTCGTCTTCAGGAAAGCCCAGCTCCAGAAAGAGGTTTGCCTTCGCCTTGGTCACATGGCGGATTTCTGTATCGATCTTCATTTGTTGGCCTTTCTCATGTGGACCACGGCACGGTAGCGCGCCGATGCGATGTCCTTGTCGTGCCGGCTTGTCACCTGTGATTTCTTCTGGAAGCAGTGCAAGACATAGACCGCTTCCTCGAACTTGGCCACATACATCACCCGGAACGCTCCGCTGGCGTCCCTCACGCGGATCTCCCGTGTCCCGGCGCCCACGTCGTCGAAGGGTTTCCAGTCCTCCGGTTCCTGGCCTGCCTGAACCTTGCTCAACTGAAAGCCCGCATCTCGCCTGGGGCCTGCGGGAAAGTCCCGCAGATCGTCGTATGAGGATCCGACCCAGCGGATGTCTTTGTCCTGCTCCATGGAAGATCCTTGTATAAAATTTTATACAGGCATGCCGAAGGCGTAAAGCGGCTGTATGGCCTTTCGAGTGCGTGCATCAAAGCAAAAACGCCCGAGGCGCAGGCATCGGGCGTTTTGCGTCATGGCAGGGGTGCCGTCTTCGTGCGCACGGCTCAGCGTGCCCCGATCCGCTCGAACTCGCTCTCCACCGCCGCATGCGCTTTCAGGATGCTTTGCGAAGGCGCAGCGCCCATGCGGCTGACGACCACCGTGGCCAGCCAGGCCAGGATGAAGCCGGGGATGATCTCGTACAGGCCCAGCCAGCCGAACTGCTTCCACACCAGCACGGTCACCGCGCCGGTGATGATGCCGGCCAGCGCGCCGCCGCGCGTCATGCGGCTCCAGAACAGTGACAGGATGATCACCGGGCCGAAGGCGGCGCCGAAGCCGGCCCAGGCGTAGCTGACCATGCCCAGTACCTTGGAGTCGGGGTTGCTGGCGATGGCGATGGCGATCAAGGCCACCAGCAGCACCATGGCACGGCCGATCCAGACCAGTTCGATCTGGCTGGCATTCTTGCGCAGGAAGGTGCGGTAGATGTCTTCGGTCAGCGCGCTGGAGCACACCAGCAGCTGGCACGACAGCGTGCTCATCACGGCCGCCAGGATGGCCGCCAGCAGTGCGCCCGAGATCCAGGGGTTGAACAGCTGCTTGGTGATCTCCATGAACACCGTCTCGGCATTGGCGTTCACGGCGGCGGCGCCACCGGGGTTGGCCGCGAAGTAGGGGATGCCGATGAAGCCCACGGCCACGGCGCCGGCCAGGCACAGGATCATCCAGGTCATGCTGATGCGGCGGGCCGAGGGAATGGTCTGCACCGACGAGGCCGCCATGAAGCGCACCAGGATGTGCGGCTGGCCGAAGTAGCCCAGGCCCCAGGCCAGCAGCGAGACCACGCCCACGAAGCTGGCACCACGGAACAGGTCGAACTTCTCTGCCGCCACGATGGCGTGCAGGTCCTGGCCCGGCTGCAGATGGCCCTGCACGGCCAGCCAGGCGATCACGGGCGCCAGGATCAGCGCCGTGATCATCATCGAGGCCTGGATGGTGTCCGTCCAGCTCACGGCCAGGAAGCCGCCGATGAACACATAGGCGATGGTGCACAGTGCGCCCACCCACAGGGCCGTGCTGTAGGGCATGCCGAACATGTTCTCGAACAGGCGCGCGCCCGCCACCACGCCCGAGGCGCAGTACAGCGTGAAGAACACCAGAATCACCACGGCCGTCACGATGCGCAGCACGTTGGAGTGGTCCTCGAAGCGGTTGGCCAGGTAGTCGGGCAGCGTCAGCGCATTGCCGGCGCGCTCGGTGTACAGGCGCAGCCGCGCCGCCACCAGGCGCCAGTTCAGGTAGGCGCCCAGGATCAGGCCGATGGCGATCCAGGCTTCCGACAGGCCGGACAGATAGATGGCGCCGGGCAGGCCCATCAGCAGCCAGCCGCTCATGTCCGAGGCGCCGGCCGACAGCGCCGTCACGAAGCTGCCCAGGCTGCGGCCGCCCAGGATGTAGTCGGAAAGATTCTTGGTGCTGAAGTAGCCGATGGCGCCGATGCCGAGCATGGCGACCAGGTAGATGGCGAACATGATCGCCGTCGGGTCGTTCCAGTTGAATTGCATTGAAGTGTCCTGCGTTGGTCGTGTTTTTTCGGGTTGTGCGGGGCGCTTGCCAGGGGCCGGTTGTGCCGGCCCCGGCGGTTCAAGCCATGGTCATGAGCTGTGCATTGCCGCCTGCGGCGGCGGTATTGGTGCTGATGGATTGCTCGTGGAACAGCGCAGCCAGGTCATAGCCGCGGCCCGCATGCAGCTCGTCGCTGTTGCGGCTTTCCACGCGCACCAGGGCACCGTCGCGCGCGGCGACCTGGGCGCAGACCTGCAGCAGGGCGTCGCCGTCGCCCTCGAACAGCAAGGCCGCCATGGGCGCTGCCGAATCGGCCAGGGAGTCGGCGCTGGCGCTGTGCAGCCATGGCACGCCGGCATCGCCCGCAGCGGCGCGCAGCGCCTGCCAGGTGGCGGCGCAGCCGCTGTCGGCGCCTGTTCCGTTGTCGGGCAGCACGGCATGGCAGGCGTTGCCGCTGGCCAGGGCTGCTGCCACCTGGGCCACCAGGCCCAGCGGCGTGCGCGGCAATGCCCAGACGGGGCCGCGCGGCAGCAGGCGGTAGCGGTTGGATTCGCCCGTGGGGCCGGGCAGCTGCATGGCGGCGTCCAGGCGCGAGGCGGCCAGGGCCTCGTCGCAGGCGGCCAGGGCCTGCACCTGCTCATCGGCGGACATGTCCTGGGGCGGTGCCTTGGACAGCGTCTCGCGCAGCAGGCCCAGCAATTGCAGCGGTGCCTGGGCGGACGACTCGGCCCGCGCAAAGACGGACAGCGCCGCGCTGGCCGGCCCCTGCGCCAGTCGGTGCAGGTACAGCGGGCCGCCGGCCTTGGGGCCGGTGCCCGACAGGCCCATGCCGCCAAAGGGCTGCACGCCCACCATGGCGCCGATCACATTGCGGTTCACATAGATGTTGCCCGCATGCACGCGCTGGGTGAGGTGGGCAATGGTCTCGTCGATGCGGCTGTGCACGCCGAAGGTCAGGCCGTAGCCGGTGGCGTTGATGCCATCGACCAGCGCGTCCAGCTGCTCGCGCTTGAAGCGGATCACATGCAGCACGGGGCCGAAGACCTCGCGCTGCAGGCGCGTGGTGCTGTCGATCTCGATGAGGGCCGGGGCCACGTAGTGGCCATTGAGCACGCCGTCCTTGCGTTCCACGCGGGTGACCTTCTGGCCCGCCGCGGCCATCTGCTCTATGTGCTGCTCGATCTGGCGGCGCGCCGCATCGTCGATCACGGGGCCCACATCGGTGCTCAGGCGGTCGGGGTTGCCCATGTTCCACTCCTGCAGCGCATCGCGCAGCATGGTCAGCGTGCGGTCGGCCACCTCGTCCTGCAGGCACAGCAGGCGCAGGGCAGAGCAGCGCTGGCCGGCCGAATCGAAGGCCGAGGCCAGCACATCGGCCACCACCTGCTCGGCCAGGGCCGAGGAGTCCACCACCATGGCGTTCTGGCCGCCGGTCTCGGCAATCAGAGGAATGGTGCGGCCCGCAGGCGACAGGCGGCGGGACAGCTGGCGTGCAATCAGGCGCGCCACCTCGGTGGAACCCGTGAACATCACGCCCGCCACCTGGGCATGGGCCACCAGGGCCGCGCCCACGGTCTCGCCCGTGCCCGGCACCAGCTGCAGCGCGTCGCGCGGCACGCCAGCCTCGTGCAACAGGGCCACCATGGCGGCGGCCGTCAGCGGTGTCTGCTCGGCAGGCTTGGCCAGCACCGTGTTGCCGGCGGCCAGGGCCGCAGCCACCTGTCCGCAGAAGATGGCCAGGGGGAAATTCCAGGGACTGATGGCCAGCACCACGCCCAGAGGGCGCTGCGCGGCGTTGTCGAAATGCGCGGCCGCCTGGGCGCCGTAGTAGCGCAGGAAGTCCACGGCCTCGCGGACCTCGGCCACGGCGTTGGAAAGGGTCTTGCCCGCCTCCCGCATGATCAGGCCCATCAGCGGCTGGCTGCGTTGCTCCAGCAGGTCGGCGGCGCGGGCCAGCGCGTCGGCACGGGCGGCGGGCGGTGTGCCGGCCCAGATGGGCGCGGCCTGCGCGGCGCGCGCGGCGGCGGCTTCGGCCTCGGCCGCCGTGGCCTCGCGCACCCAGCCCACGATGTCGGACAGCTCGGCCGGGTTGCGCATGGGCTGCCAGCCTTCGGTACGCGCCGGGTCGGCCGGCAGGTCGGCATCCGCGGGGGCGGCCAGATAGGTCTGGCGCGTGCTGTGCAGCAGCGCGGCGGCCAGCGAGGCCAGTTGCTGCTCGTGCGCCAGGTTCAGGCCCTGGGAATTGGCGCGGGCCTGCCCTGGCTTGTCTCCCTGCTGCGCGAACAGATCGGCCGGCAGCGCAATGCGCGGGTGGGGGGCGCCCAGCCGGCCTTCGTTGCGCGCGATCTTCATCACCTCGTCCACCGGGTCGGCCACCAGGTCGGAGACCGGCACGGAGGCATCGCCGATGCGGTTCACGAACGAGGTATTGGCACCGTTCTCCAGCAGGCGGCGCACCAGATAGGCCAGCAGCGTCTCATGGCTGCCCACGGGCGCATAGATGCGGCAGGGGCGGGCCAGCTTGCCTTCGGAGGCCGGGCCCGTCACCTGTGCGTACAGCGGCTCACCCATGCCGTGCAGGCACTGGAACTCGTACTGGCCGCTGTAGTAGCTGCCGCCCACGGCCTGGGCCAGGTGGTAGATGCTGGCCAGGGTCTGCGCGTTGTGCGTGGCGAACTGGGGGTAGATGGCATCGGGCGCATCCAGCAGCTTGCGCGCGCAGGCCAGGTAGCTCACATCGGTATAGACCTTGCGCGTATAGACCGGGTAGCCGGCCTGGCCGCCTTCCTGGGCGCGCTTGATCTCGCTGTCCCAGTAGGCGCCCTTGACCAGGCGCACCATCAGGCGGCGGCGGCTGCGGCGGGCCAGGTCCACCAAATAGTCCAGCACCTGCGGGCAGCGCTTCTGGTAGGCCTGGACCACAAAGCCTATGCCGTTCCAGCCCTTGAGCGAGGGCGCGGCACACAAGGCTTCCAGCAGGTCCAGCGACAGCTCCAGCCGGTCGGCCTCTTCGGCGTCGATGTTCATGCCGATGTCGTACTGCTTGGCCAGCTCGGCCAGCTGCAGCACGCGCGGCAGCAGCTCGGCCATCACGCGCTCGTACTGCGCGCGGCTGTAGCGCGGGTGCAGGGCCGACAGCTTGATGGAGATGCCCGGCCCCTCGAAGATGCCGCGTCCGTTGGATGCCGCGCCAATCGCGTGGATGGCCTGCTCGTAGGCCTGCAGGTAGCGCTGTGCGTCGGAATCGGTGGCGGCCGCCTCGCCCAGCATGTCGTAGCTGTAGCGAAAGCCCTGTTTTTCATAGGCGCGGCTGTTGGCCAGCGCCTCGGCAATGTCCTGGCCCGTCACGAACTGCTCGCCCATCAGCTTCATGGCACGGTGCACGCCCTGGCGGATCAGCGGCTCGCCGCCCTTGCCGATCACGCGCGTCAGCGCCGACGACAGGTTCTTCTCGCTGCTGGTGGACGTGAGCTTGCCCGTCAGCACCAGGCCCCAGGCCGCCGCGTTCACGAACAGCGAGGGCGAGCGGCCCACATGGGCGCGCCAGTCGCCCTTGCTGATCTTGTCGCGGATCAGCGCATCGCGCGTGGCACGGTCAGGAATGCGCAGCAGCGCCTCGGCCAGGCACATCAGCGCCACGCCTTCCTGGCTGGACAGCGAGAACTCCTGCACCAGCGCCGCCACGCCGCTGCCGGCCGGCGCATCGCGCAGGCCCTGCACCAGCCGGGTCGCCAGCTCGCGCACCTTGTCGGCCTGCTGGGCATCCTGGGCGCGTGCCAGCGGCAGCAGCACCGGCAGGCACTCGGGCTCGGGCCGGTGCCAGGCGGCCGTGATGGCAGCGCGCAACAGCGTCTGCGGCAGGATGGACTGGGCGAATTCCAGAAAAGGTTGTACCTCTTGGCCAGCGTTGGGTTGCGCCTCTTCGATCGCGACATCGCCAGGGCTGTCGCCTGCGCCTGCAAGCCGGATGGTGGTTGCGCCGCGCTCCAGCGCATCGACGTACTGGACGACGGCCTGTTTGATCAGCCAGTGCGGTGTGCGACCCATCTGCTGGGCTGCGACGCGGATGCGCTCGCGCAAGGCGTCGTCGACTTTGATGCCTACGGTGGTGGACATAATGGATTGGAAAGGGAAAGTGCTTTTTCGATTACTGTGGTGCAACCGGATTCGGCGTGATTTCACATGGGTTGCACCTTTTTTGATAGGGGGTAAACCCTTTGTATTTACTCAGGCAAGCTGGGTCCCATGGAGCCCGTCCAGGCGGGCCGCTCTCACGGCTTCCCGGGTCGTCCTGCGGATGGCTCCAGCGCCTGCGCTTACTGGTAATGGATGGTGAACTCTGCGGAAGCGTTGGCGCTGCCGGGTACAACCCGGTCTTCCGTCTGCACGTAGCGTCCCTGCAGCGGAATCAAGAACGCCGTCTGCCCTTGGGGAACGTCGCCCGCCAACCATCGGCTGGTGTCGTCCGCTTCTGCGCCGAACCGCACCGGCTTGCCGTTGCTGAGGATTTGCGCGGCAATGCCTCGTGCCGTGGAGGTCCTGTTCAGCGTGAGGTTGGAGGACGTGTTGTTGCGGTCGGTCACATCGGTCAGTGTCACGTACACCTGCGTTGCGGTCCCTGTATCGCCGCCCGAGCAGTCCAGCTGAATGTTCTGTTCCTCGCTGCTGGCGCTGGTGGCTCCCACGCCACCGGACGACCTCATGAGCACGGCGCCCATGTCGAACCTTATTTCTTTCACCCTGACCTTGCAGGTAGGAACGCGGGGACGAATGACGACCGGGCCCGCGAAACGAAAATCGACCAGCAATTGTCCGGTCGCATCATTGGCACGGGATTGAGCGAATGAGCCAGATAATGTGCCCCCACTGGAGATGGGGCCCGTTTTGATTAATTCGATATCATAATAAAAGCTCGCTTCATTCCAATTGCCACTTGTCTTTGGAACTGTTGAGTAGACCAAAAAAGGGAACGGAATTGTGAAGGCGCTTAATTTTAACTTGATATTCTTGATGGTTCCAGGGGCTGCATAAAGACCATTATCATGAGGGCCGATGCCAGTGAGGTAGTCTTCTATTCCAGGAACACATTCAAACTGTGGCTTCTTGGATTCTGGGATTTTATTGGTAAGTTTCAACGGGCCGCTGTATTTGTAGATGGTGCTTCCAATGTCGTAGTCACCAGGTGCGAATTCGGGAACTGTCATGCCGGAGAGTTCGGCCGTAAAGTACGGCAAGCCGTCGCTGGTGTTCAATTTGCACAAGGCCCATGTTGAAGGGGTAGTCAAGGCCCAAGTCAATGGAATAAATGAACTTTTGAGGATGCGAAGTGCATTTTTCACGGAGTTTCCTTTCGAGCATCGGGTAAGGTCTGCCCAATGCACGCATGAACGTTGGTTCCCCAAAGGCTCAGAAGTATCAGACCGTGCTACTGATAGCTCATCGTGAATGTGGCCGCACCATTGGCCTTGCCCGGCGTCACCTGGGGAGCGGTGTTCAGATGGCGGGCCTTCAAGGGAATATCCAGTTTGCCTTGCCAGAATACGGCGCTGCCTGCAAACCACTGGTTGGTATTGCCTACGGCTCTGCGAAGTGGTGCCCACGGGCGTGGAAGACGAAAAATGCACATTTCCCAAAAGAAGATTGATAGGGGGCGGATACGCGGCAGGTAAGCACCTGAGGGGTAATTCTTAATGGTGTGCTTATTTGAAAATAGACCAAGAGTTGGCCAGAATTGCTGCCGGCACGGTATTGCATATTGAACCGCTCATTTTTCAATCTGCTGCGCAGCCGAGCCGCCGGTTGCAGCCGTCAAACGGCAAGCAGGCGTGGCAGCACGAGCCAATGACTGCAAGAGTGCGTTGTGTACGGTAGGGCCGCGCAGTGCTGCGTGCCGCTGGCGCGTAAAAGGGCACTATCGAAATGCTTGTCGGTTGCCGCACCATGTGGCGTTTCCTGGGCTAGCGCGAACCCTCTTTTGGGAAGAGGGTTCGCCTCAGATTCAGGTCTTGTCAGCCGCCTTCAAGGCGCTGATCTTCAGGCTGGGCTGCAGGATGGCCAGCGGACGGTCAGCCCGCAGGGTTTGCTGCGGCGGCTTGTGCTTGCCGGTGCCTGCGTCGTGCCCTGCCGCCACGGGAGTTCTGCCCGCGTTGCTGGTGACTGGCACCGTGGTGGGCAAGGCGCTGATCTTGACGCTCATGCGCAGGCCGTCCAGGTTGCGCTCCAGCTTTAGTGCCTGCTGGCTGTCGCTCGGCTGTGTGGCACGAGCGGGCAGCACTGCCGCCGCAGTGACTGCCGGGGCGCTGGCGACTACCGTGGCCGGTGCCGTTGCTGCCGTACGTTCCTGGGTCATGCCGGCCAGAGCCACGGCCGACGCAGCGTTGGAGGCCGGGGCGCCTGCCACGGCTGTCTTGGCATTGGTGGTTGCGGTTGAGGTTGCCGCGGTCTTGCCCGGCTTGGCCGATGCCACGTCGGTGGCCGCAGGCAGCAGCTTGTTGCTGGCCACGCAGGGCAGTTCCAGGCTTTGCGGCGGCTGGTAGGTGGTGCTGCGCTTTCTTTCAGGCAGGGTATAGGAGAGGTTGCAGCCCACCATGCCGGTGTCGGTCTTCCATTGCACCTGCAGTTCGCCCTGGTCTGACAGCCCGCGCGCCAGCAGCTTGCCGGCCTGGCCGATCACGCCCAATTCCTTGCCGTCCATGTCCAGCACGCTGGCGCCAAAGGGCACAGGCATGTTGCCGGCCTGCCGCGCGCGGATCACGGCCGAGCGGCCATAGGCTGTCTTGAACACCAGCAGTGGCACGGCGCCGGCCAGCGGCGCGACGTGCTGGCTGGTTTCCTTGAGTTCCACGTCCGTCGACAGGCCCTTGGGATCGATGGAGACCTCGTTCATCGAGAACGGCGTCAGATACGGGACGACGGCATAGCCCCGGCTGTCCACCTTCACTCCGGGCGCGTTGTTGATGCGCGCGCCTTCCGCGTTCTTGGCCTCCACGATGGCAAAGGTGTCAGACACCGATTGCGACAGCGTCACGCCGCCCGGGTGGGCCACGATGGCGCCACGCGCGCCTACCGAGAACTGCTGGTAGCCGCTGCTGGCGCTGACGCTGCCGCTGAGTTCGGTCTGCGATGCGCGGTAGGTGGCGTTGGCGCTGGCACTGGTGCTGCTGCCATTCATGCCACCGGTGTTGTGGTTGGCGCTGAGGCCGTAGGAGATGGCGTTGTCGTCGCCCAGCAGCCCGGACAGGTTGGCCTGGGCCTGCACGCGGCCGCGCGAGTCGCGGTTGGTATTGGTGGAGAGCATCATGCCGCGCTCCATGCTCAGCGGAATCGACAGGCCCACGTGCAGGAACGTGTTGGACTGTCCCCAGGCATCGCGCTGGCGCGCCGCGGAGAGGTTGTAGGAGATGTTGCGGAACGAGTTGCTGTAGCCAATGGCGTAGTCGACGTTGGAGCCCTGGCGGTTCCAGTACTTGGCAGTGGACGCCGTGAGGCTGAGACTGCCTCCCCCGGGGCCAAACTGCTGGCCCATGACCAGAGAGGCGCGGTTGCGAGGCCGGTACAGGTCCGTGGAGGGCCGTAGCAGATTGGCCTGATCCCGTGCGCGCATGGCGTCGTTGAGGCCGAAGAATCCGTTGGTGGAGTAGCGATAGGCGGCAATGGCCACGTGGGTGCCGGTCTGCGCAAAGGACTTGGCGTAGCTGGCACGCAAGCTCTGTCCGGAAAAGGAGCCGTCATTGGGAATGCTGGTGGAGGCGTGCGTGATATCTGCACCAAAGGCACCCCAGGGCGTGGTGAGCGCCGCGCCAATCATGGGCGAGATATGGCCCTTGGCCACGGACACGCCGCCGTAGCCGGTCAGCATGTTGGTGAAGCCGTGCTGCCAGGTCGCCTGCGAGAACAGCGGCGAGGTATTGGGCAGGTGGCGCACCACGCCCGCCGTGAGGCTGTAGCGGTCCTGCCCCTCGCGCAGCGACAGCGGCACGGCTGCGTAGGGCACGGCAAAGCTGCGCACGGCACCATTGGCCTCGGTGATGCTGACTTGCAGGTCGCCACCGTAGCCCGTGGGATAGAGGTCGTTGATGACGAAGGCGCCGGGCGCCACCGTGGTTTCGTAGAGCTTGATGCCGTTCTGCGTGATGGTGACTCGGGCATTGGTGTTGGCCACGCCGCGCACCACGGGCGCGTAGCCGCGCTGGGAGTCGGGCAGCATGCGGTCGTCACTGTTCAAGCGTATGCCGCGAAACGAGGTGGAGTCCATCAGGTCGCCACCCGTGTAGGTGTCGCCCAGTATGAGCTGGGAAGACCAGTCGGCAATGTCGCGCTGTGCGTAGGTGGAGATGTTCTGGTAGTTGCCCCGTCCAGTGTCCGCCCAGCTGAAGGAGCCGTTGTGCCGGAAATGCCAGCGGTCGATGTTGACGCCGCCGTTCAGGCCCAGGTAGCTCTGCGTGGTGTTTTCTGCGTTGCTGGAGCGCCCGTGGTAGGTGTTGAACTGGTAGCCGAGCAGGCCGACAGGCACGCCAGCGCTCCATTGGTCAGGGCTGACATAGCCACGCACCGAGCGGCGCAGCGAGGCCTGGGGCACGCTCAGGTCCAGTCGCTGCTTGCCGAAGTCGAAACTGGTGAAGGCGCCCGCGATGATCTGGTCCAGACGGTTGCAGCCACCGTCGGCCACCAGCTTCAAGGCGGCCTCGGGCGGCAGGCGCGAGAGGTCGATGCCCACCTTCTCCAGCAGTGCTTTGTCCAGGCAGGGCAGCGCGTCCTGCGAACCGGCGAGTGCCTTGAACTGCACTTCGCTGCGGCCAACCCAGTTGCCGTTGATGTAGATGTCTGGGTTGTAGCTGCCTGCCGTGACCACGTTGGCGCGCGAGTAGCGCGAGACGTCAATGGTCTGCTTGCCGGTATTCAGAAAGCTGGGGTCGAAGTCGACGGCAGCCGGCGTGGGCTGCCACTGGCCGGTGGACGTGGAGGTCGTGACTTCCTTGACCTGCTGGCCCTGCTGGGCCTCGGACTGCCAGCACACCAGCACGGAGAGCAGCAGCGCATGGCCGGGCTTCAGTTGGAAATATCCGGCAGGGCCTTGGCCTGGCCCCGGCATTGTTCCTTTTCCTTGCCTTGTATGCCGGCTTTTGATTCCCTTTTCTGAATCTGGAAAGACTGGCCTGATCATTTGCTTATCTCCTAATGCTGTGCGCCCGATGCAAAGCGAACGGCCAAGGCCGATGTGCCAGTCCCGGTAAAGAGACCGATGCAGTTTCGCTGGGTATTAACGCTGGGTATCGGTGTGCTGGCCGGGCTGAAAATGCAGTGGCATTAGATAATCAGACCGGAGAGGACGGGGGATTCGCGTGGCTGTGCTCGCATTGCCCTGTTTATTGGGCGGAATTGCCAATTCTGGCTTCGTGGTTGAGACTGGCGCCCCAATCATTGATGCTGCTGAACATCACCGTGGCACCGGTCGCACCAGCCATATTGGCACCCGCAGGTTCCTTGATTGGGAAAGTGGCCACCTGGCCGGGAAGAACGGGCCCAACGCCTGCCTCGAAGGATTTGCCGTTGAGCTGCACTTCAACGCCAGCCACATTGACCACAAAGGCGCTGGGATTGCGTGCGTTCAACACAGGCTGGTTTTTGGCGTCAACGCCTGCCGACCATTGAAGCAGGGCAGGAGCCTCCTGGGCATTGCCGGGCAGATTGCCGGGCCGGTACATGAGCTTGACGCGAGTGCGAAAGGCGAACTGGAGATTGTTGGAGTCGCCTTCCATTTTCGCCTTGGGCGGGACGTCCAGCACGTTGAGCCAGAACAGGGATTCCTTGTCAGCAGGCAGTGCTTCGCCCGAATAGATGATGCGCAACGTCTGGGTCTTGCCCGCCTCGATGCGCATGATGGTGGGCGTGATGACGAAGGGAACGTCGATGTTCTCAGGCGATTCCTGGTTGTTGCCCTTGTCCAGCCAGGCCTGCACCAGGGCAGGTTTGCTGCCTTCGTTGGTGAGCTGGATGGTGGCTTCCTTCTCGCCACTGGGGAAGATGATGCGCGTGCCCGTCAATGTCACGCTGGCCTGTGCCGCCGTTCCAAGAAGAAGGGACAACAGGATGGCAGCAAGCCCATATGAACGTTTGATCGTCAGCATCGGAGAACTCTCTGGGTTTTGAGCGAAAGAATGGGGCCGGGCCCATGTCAGGAAAGCAGAAGACACGGCATATCGACCACCGCAAGGCGGCCGATATGCCTGAAAGTCAGTGATTACTGATAGACCAGCGAGTAGGTCACCGAGGTGTCGGTACGGCCTGCGGTCACGGGGCCGGTGGCCACGTATTCGGAGGCGAAACGCATGATGGCCCGGCCATTGCCGCCGACCTTGTTGTCGATGTCCACAAAGCGCGATTGGGCGGAACCGATCTTCAGGCGCTCGTTGTTGCTGGGATCCACGATGGCGATCTGGACACCGGAGGCCACGGTGGGCGCACCAGTACCGCTGGCCGCTGCGGGCTTGAGCATGCCGGTGACCAGGTCCACGTTGGGGCCGGCTTCGAAGAACACGGCGACCTTGGAGACGGGCGCTGTGGAGGTGGCGGTGGCCAGCTCACAGCCGCTGAGTTCCAGCGAGAACGCCTGGCGGCCGACCGTGGCACCCACGGTGGCCAGCTGGTTGTTCGCCACGTTGGGCAGCTTCACGCCGTCCTTGGCGGCGCCGGCGACCGTGGTGTCCACCTTGCAGGTGGTGGTGACCACCTCGCCCGTGAAGTTGATGGTGCCGTCTGCTGCTTGAGCGGTGTTCATGGCCATCATGACCAGGCCGGCAACCGATGTCAGCAATGCGATCTTTTTCATGGGTATTCCCTCGAGTTGAAGAGATAAATAAAATTCCAGCAGCGATGAATGCGCTGATGGAATAAGAGAGTGTGTGAATGGTTGAGTGGTTAATAAATCATCAGTGTTCCATGTTCACCTCATCAATCCAATGGTTGGTAACTGTCAGCATGGTCAAGGATTTGCAGGGGTTGCGATCATGCTGGAATAGGTGGTGGCGCTGACATGGAGAAATTGTTCGGATGAGGGAGCGTTGGCGAGGGATGGGCGAGGTTTGTTTCTCTGGCATGTTTGAAGTTGAATTTTTCAAATACACCAGTGCCCAATGGCGCGGATGAGGTGCAGGAGAGAATCTGTCAAAGAAAAAGGCGAAACAAAAACCTGTTCTTTGGGTATATGGTGGATTCTAGGTGTGCACCGCTACTATATGAAATAGGGCGCATTCTGATAATTGATGCTTGATCTAGGAATAGTCCTAGATTTGCTCTGTCGAATGAAGAAAGAGGGTGCACAGCCCGCCTGCGCCGGGCGGTTGGCTGTGCTGAGGGTGATGGTGTCTGCGGGAGGGGCGCGGGTCCCGCAGATCAGGAGGGGCTGATGGGGGTGCTCGAAGGCGAAGGCCTGCACCGGCCTTCGGTCCTGTGGATCAGGGGCGCTGGGTCAGCAGGTACTGCGCCATTTCGGCAAAGCCGTCTCCACGCTCGGCCTGGGTGACGTGGCGAGGCAGGTGCTTGAGCTGGGGCACGAAGCGCGCGATGTTGGCCACGCCCAGGCTGTGGGGCATGTGCTCGAACATGAGCTGGTCGTTGGTGGAGTCGCCGATATAGATCCAGCGGTCCAGCGTGGCGTCGAGGTCGATGTCGAACAGCGTGCGCAGGATCCAGCGTGCGCCTTCGAGCTTGTTGTGCGCGCCAAACCAGCCGTTGATGTGGATGGAGCTGACGGTGGCGTTCATGCCCGCCGCCTTCATGATGGCCACGCAGCGGTCGATGTCCTGCTGGGGCATCTGAGTGAATTCGCTGTGGTCCACGGCAATGTCGCATTCGCGGCCCGCCGAGTCGGTGGCGCGCAGCGCCCCGGGCACGGTGGCCTCGATCTCGGTCAGCACCTGCTGCATGCGCGCGTAGTTGGCGGTGCGCGTGGCCTCGTCCTGCTGGTAGAGCTTGTCCAGCCCGCCTTGCGCGTTGCGCCGCAGGGCCACGGCGCCGTTCTCGGCCACGATGGCATCCACGGGCCAGGCTTGGGCAAAGGGCTCGCTCCAGCCCACGGGCCTGCCCGTGATCGGCACCACGCGCAGGCCGGACTGCTTGAGCCGGGCGATGGCATCGACGACATGGTCCGGCACCACGCCCTCGGTGGTCAGGGTGTCGTCGATGTCGGTAAGGATGCCGAGCGGCGATGCGGGAGGTGTCCAGAGGGACAGCGGCTGGAGGGTTGTAGGCACGGTCGTCAAAATGCAAAAAGCCGCCCGGGGCGGCTTGTAAAAGGGGAGCGTTTGCGCGCACGGACCGTGCGCGCAAGGGCTCCATCCTACTGCCTGGCGAATTCGACGATGGCCTTGTAGAACTTGTCGGAGCCGTCCTTGGGGTTGTCGGGGGACAGCTCCATGCGGTTGACGCCGTGTTCGGCCGCGCCCTTGAAGCGCTGGTTGATCACCGAGAAGTAGTAGGGGCTGATGAAGGTGGCGCCTGCGTCATAGTGGGCCTCCAGCGCGGCCAGGTGCGTTCCTTCCAGCTTCCATTGCTGGGGGTTGAATTCAGGTGCGCCATAGCCGCTGCCGATCTGGTGCTGCTTCATGAAGCCGCGCAGCCAGTCGCTGTCGGTGGCGCCGCCGTACATGTTCAGGCCCTGCTTCCAAGGTGCCTTGCCATCCAGGGTCTGGGTGGAGGCGAACAACTGCGGATTCCACGAGGGGTTCACATCGGGAATGATCTGGTGGGAGTAGAGCTTGGCGGCGGGCAGGCCGGCTGCAATGGCGCGCTCGTGGAACACCGCAAGCTGTGCATACACCTGCGATTCGCGGTAGTGGTTCCAGTCGCGGGCCAGGGGGTTGTAGTAGACGTCCTTACCGGAGCCAGGCATGTCCAGCCAAGAACGCACCCCCTTGAGCCGCAGCATGGCAATGGGCGGCAGCCAGCCCAAGCGTTTGGGTCCCATGCTGTTGACGACCTTGCCTTGGTCGCGTGGCACGATGTTGAAGTCGATGTTGGCCAACTGGTACTTCCTGCCCCCCGATTCGGCCACTACCTGCACCACATGCTTGCCAACGGACATCTGGCTGAAGTCGAGGTTGTGCCGGAAGCCTGTATTGGGACTGGTGATGTTGTCTACCGCGCGGTAGACATCCAGGCGGTTGAGGCCGCTGGCCATGGGACCGACCAGCTTGCCGTCCACGTACAGCTCCAGCCGCTCGATGGCTTTCTCAGGGTCCCAGAGCCAGCCGGCGACGGGAAGCGTGCCGTCGGCGAAGGCATCGTAGTGTTCGCCGAAACCGTTGAGCTTCTCCTTGCGGATGTCCTTGGAGGGGGCTGGAATGGCATCGAACGATGGGTAGTCCAGCCCGGTCTGGGCCTTGAACTGGGCAATGTCCTTGTATTTGGTGCGAAGCCATTGGCGAAAGCCTGCGACCGAGCCCGGGCTGTAGTCGGTGACACGGATGTCCTGATAGGCACCCATGCCGTTCTCGAAGTCCGGGAACATGTGGTGCAGCTCGCCCGGCAACGTGTAGGCAATGATGCGGTCCTGCACAGGCTTGGGCAGCTCCCGGATCTTCCTGGCCATGTATTCAAGGGCCTTGAAGCGGTAGTGATTGACAGGAACCGAAGCATCAGTCGAGAGCGTGTAGGGCAGGATGCGGTAGCCGAAATAGCCCAGTTCCAGGGGCTTGCCGTCGCGTAGCTGCATCAGGTTGACGGGGTCCTTGGCCAGCTCGGCAGTAATGGGGCCGACCGAGTCGAAATGGTCTGCCGAGAAATACAGCACGACCGGACGCTGCACCTTGCGGATAACGTTCAGGAAGCTGTCCACCTTGGCTTCGTCGATTTCCCAGCCCTTGGCCGTGCGCTGGTAAAGACCCAGCAATTGCAGCGTGGCGGTGTAGCCGATCTGCACGTTGCCCTTGGGGCCGCCTGGCTCCAGCGTGTCCAGCAGGCGGTTGACGGCAGCGGAGCCGTCCAGCTTGCGCTGCTGGCAGAAGGCATAGGCCTTGTCCATGGACTTGATCCTGGTGTCTGCAACGGCTTCATCGCACAGGAGCATGCCTTCCACCGTGGGCGCGATGACCAGGGGCTGGCTGCGCGTGGCACCAGAACCTGTCTGTGCATGGGCTGCCATGGATGTCAGGGCAATGCCTGCGGCGATCAGCGTGGATGCGTATGGAAGGTGGAAGGTGCGAGGCAGGTGGGGCATGGATGGGCTGGTGGACAGGACTGGATGTGGCAGGCCGCGAAGACTGCGCGGTCAGGCGACGGCTTCGTCTTCGAGGGACAGGCTAACCGGCTCGGTGGGCACGCTGCTCACGTCGTAGTGCAGAAAGGCGATCAGGCACTGGATGCCGATGATGATGGGCAGCGCCGCCAGCATGACAGTCCCGCTGGTGGCGGGATGACTGCTGTTGCTGCTGACGATCCAGCGCCAGAGACCAAAGAGGGTGCCCAGCAGCACAAGCAACGTACCGCTCAGGCTATAGAGCGTGCCCACGTTGAAGTCGCGCACCAGGTAGTTGTAGACATAGCGCCGCCACAGGCGCGAGGCGTGCTTGCGCAGGAATTCGGGCAGCACCTTGCCGATCCTGAGGTTGGACTCCTCATCGGCATAGACCGAGTCCATGGGCACGTCCTTGACGACGGCGCGCACGGTGTTCAGACGGAACAGCATGTCGGTCTCAAAGAAGTAACGGCTTTCCAGCTTGTCCAGCGGCAGCTCGGCCAGCACGCAGGTGCGCACGGCGGTGTAGCCATTGGTGGGGTCCATCACGTTCCAGTAGCCGCAGCTGAGCTTGGTCATGAAGGACAGCACGGCATTGCCGAACAAGCGTACCGGCGGCATGTCCTGTACCGACTCAGGCCGGTAGAAGCGGTTGCCCTTGGTGTAGTCGGCCTGGTGACGCAGCAGGGGACGCACGAACAGCGGCAGCAGCGAGGGGTCCATCTGGCCGTCACCGTCGATCTTCACCACGATGTCCATGCCGTCGGCAATCGCCGCCTTGTAGGCCGTGACGATGGCGCCGCCCACGCCCCGGTTCTCGGGGTTGTAGAGCACGCGCACGCGTGGGTCCGTGTTGTTCTCCTCGATGAAGCGTCCGCTGCCGGCAGGGCAGGCGTCGTCCACGGCATAGATGGCCTCGACTTCGGGGCCGATGGCGTTGATGACACCGAGCACATGCTGGGTGACCTTGTAGCAGGGGATGGCGACGGCAATGCGCATGGGGTGTCTCGTGAGTGCGTCTTCAGTCATGGAACTCCGGCCTCGGCCGACGCGGGAGGATAGCCTAGTTGCTCGGGTGTCGATTGTCTGTGTTGGGCGGTTTGTCCGGGTGCTGATCTTCTACCCAAAAGCACAGGTAGCAAAATCAGCGGAAGCAGAAAAAATGGCAGAAGATAACGGTACTCACCAGCAATCGAAAATGCGAATATGCCCCCCACTTGGGCAAGCATTGGTATTGCAACGAGAAGAAGTGCCTTGTCTTTCTCCTGAAAACCCACCCGTGCCGCCCAGAAGAGTAGTGCGATTCCAAGGAATGGTGTCCAAAAAATCCAGCGATACCGGTAGCTGAAATTAAATACCTGCGTGGCAAAATTTTCCAGTATCTTGAGCTGGAATTTTCGATAAATGGATTGAGATCCGGTGCTTTGTAGTATTCGCTCAGAATAGGAAAGGCTGGGGAGACCTCCGTCTGCCAATGCGCTAGTCATGAAGATATTTACGCGGCTGCCAAGAAACTTGGGGAAATTCTGCCAGAGATTGTAGCGTATGAATTCTTTGATGATGACTCTGCGCTCGGCCTTATCCATTTTCATTACCTGCGGACCGTCGGGCTTGAACGTCAGGGTGTCCCAGTAGTCTGGGTCATAACCTTTGATATATGTCTCCAGCGGTCTGTGCTTTTCAAGCGCTATTATTGTGTCAGGAGATATTCTTGGGTTGTCCCTCGCCAGATCCATGGCTCTTGGTTGAAGGAAGCCGACCGTTTCATGGATTGCTAGCGGAAAGATGGTTCCATGGCTATAGAAAAATCGCGCATTTGACCCCGCAACCATCAGGCCGCACCACGCTAAAAGCAAGGTTCCCAAGAGATTTCGGCTTCTGCGATCAACCAAAAATAGTAAGAAAAATGTTGGCGCCAGAAATATAATACCATTAGGTCGTGCGAATGAGGCGAAGGGTAGTGTGATAAAGATTATGGATAAGGCAGCGATAGAGATTTTTTTGTTCTTCGCGGCAAGCCATATCTCGAAGAGCAGTCCGACGGTCGCAATCGAGTAGATGCCGTCGGGATACAAAGAACTGGAGAAAAATATAAAATGCGGAGCAAGGCAAATAAAGGATAGAAGAAAAATTGCCGTTTTGTGCATTCCCTGGAACCAGCACCAGGAAAGAATTCTTGCCTGAATTAGTATGCTTATGAAAATAATAAGCAGGATAGGAATTTCGGCCAATTGTAGATTTTTGTAAAGAAATCCGACAAAATAAAACCAGAATGCAGGCTTGCCAGAGTGGTGTGTTTCGGGTTCCATTACATGCTGAATAATGGCAAGACTGTCCTCTCCTAATATCCCTGGCCAAAATATCAGGAGCCAGCTGCCGTAAGCCAGTGCCAACGTCAGGAATAGTGCCGCAAATGATCTATTTCTATTCATTTGATTGCTTCATGCTGGCTGCATGCTTTCTGGTTGAGAGTGTGGGTCGCAAATTCGGCATACGGATGAGGCTGATCGGAAACGAATGGTTCGTACGGAGTGTGGAGTGCGAGCGTTTGTTCCCGAGTGCTCACGATGCATGAGCAGTGATGGTGATTCCAGCAAGGATCAACGTGCCGCCGATGATGGTGGGCATGCGGATGGGCTCGCCAAGGAAGAGCCATCCCAAGCACGGAACGATCAGGAAGGCCAAGCCCATGAACGGGTAGGCTAGATGAAGAGGGGCATGACGCAGCACCCATATCCACACCAGCGTGGTGATCCCATAAAGAGCGAGGGCGGTGATGAGCCAGCCGTTGAAGACCCAGTGCTGCCAGCTTGCAGCCTCGGGCATGGACAGGGCTGCCTTCTTGAAGAGCATCTGGCCGAGAGAGATGCCGATTACACACAGGATGGTGATGGTGGTGAGTAGGGGAGTCATGGGTAAAGAACTGCAAGGCTAAAAGGCTGCAAGTCGAGCGTCAGGCTGGATGCTGCACATTGGTGCTTCCTAAAAGACGCTACAGTACATATGCAAATGTAATGCATAGAGGTTGAGGAAAAACTGCGCGAACTGGTACTTGACTGTCACTTTACAACGGAGGATATCGTGTCAGGTATGTTCGTGAAGAGTCGGACTATCCTTAGTGGCAACATTCGTGATATTGTGAAATTTTGGTGTGCATCGGTTTGAATTCTAGTTTAATATAACTGAGTTTTTAGATTTTTTAGATCTGGAAAATTGGCATTGAGAAAAGGAGAAGGCTTCTTGCCTTCTTTAAATTATATGAGCATGATCCGTTTACTGCTAATTCTGTTTTTGCTTATTACTTCTTCGGCTGGGTATGCTCAGAGTTCGGGCGTGCATCGGTCGCCGGGGGTGCTGGAGCGATGGCTTTATGAATCTTCCTCTGGAGGGCTCACGCTTGAAGGGTGGATGCTTGCCGGAAAGGATGGCAAGGACATACCCTCTCTGAGGCTTTCAGTTGCTGGGCTGGATTTTGAGTCTAAGGATGTGGGATGGGCCGTGAGGGAAGATGTTCAGGCAGATAATCCTGTGACAGGTGGGCAGATCGGGCTTGGGTTCAGGTGGGTGCTGCAGTTGCCTGACGATATGGCTGCGGGTGCGTATCCGCTAAGAATTGAGGCCACATATGCTGATGGTCATAAAGAATTTTTTCCTAATGGGACTGATAAATCTTATGTTATTGTGGAACGAATTAAATCTCGACATTGGTGGATGTTGGGTGTTGTTATTGCAGTGCTTGCGGTTATAAGATTTTTCGGGACAGGTCGCGGCATATTGGTGCGCACTTTCTCGAAGTGGGTGCGAGGTAAAAGATCTTATGTCATTGGTTTAATTATCTTTGCTGCGCTGGTTGCATTCGGAGTCACTGGAAGCTCGGTGAGAATGATGTTTGAGACACCTTATGGGCATAGCATTCTGGATGCTCGAGGTGGAAATGCCAAAATTTTTGGTTTGCGTTCTATCCGGGCTGATGAATGGGGGGTTTTGATGCCCAATGTGTTGGCGCAAATTCATCATGAGCCACCTTTTCCTGTCATCAACACCAATATCGGCCCTGATGGACAAAATATGGGAGTCATAGGCATGACTGGGGCTCCTGTGCTGCAGTTGGCTGCATTGGCGCGTCCCGCGACATGGGGATATTTCTTTTTGCCATTGCGACAAGCCATGAGCTGGCAATGGCAATTGCCGTTTTGGGGGGGGCTGCTGGCAGTTTGGTGTTTGCTCAATTTTCTACGGCCATGCCAGAGGGGATTGAATCTCGCAGTTTCGCTGACCTTTGCTGTTGCCCCCTATGCTGCGGCATGGTCTAACTGGCCTTTATATGCCACGATGTTTCCGGCGATGGCTTTTGTGTTGGCTGGTCATCTGTTGACGACTTCTCGGCGCTGGTTGGGTGTGGTTCTCGGACTGCCTCTGGGCTGGGCCGTGGCGGCGTGGTTTCTCGTGCTTTATCCTCCATGGCTTATTACGGTTGGTAGCGTATTGTTTTTTGTTGGGGTGGGTTGGTGCATAGATCAGCGTAGCCAGCTGAGATTCGGCTGGCCGCAGGTACTTGGTATTTTTGTCGCTATTGGTGTGGTCTCGGCTATTTTGGGCAGCTGGTGGTTGGATTCGCAAGAGGCTGTGGCCTTAATGAAGGCAACTGAATATCCTGGAAAAAGAGGGACCATACTGGGTGGAGATATGGCCTGGTGGTGGCATCTACGTGGCTATACGAATGCAGATACCGTTCTTCGTACATCGGGGCCCGAAACAAATCAATCCGAAATCAGTTCCTATTTCTTTTTGCCATTGCTGATGATTGTGCTATGCGTAATGCGCTGGAAAAATAGTTCGCAGTATCGATGGGAGATATTGGGGTGCTTTGTATTTATGGGTCTATACTGGATATATGGCTTCTATGGGTTTCCTCTTTGGTTGTCAAAATATTCCTTATGGGGGAATGTGCCCGTGACGCGTATGGATGTGGGAGTGGGATTGACTACCTGTATTTTGATCGCACTCTTCGCCACAAATCGTGAAAAATATTCCGATCTTGCGCGGCATACAACTATTAGACTGTGGAGAGGTTACTTGATTTCAGCAGGGGTGGCCGCTATGAGTGCCCTGCTTATTGCAGCAACTCTGATGCGTATGCCCAAAGTCTTCATGCCGGGAGGGAGTGTCATTTATACGGCTTCGATGGGGATCGCAGGAGCTGCCATATGCTGGTGGATGATGAGAGGTCGGACTGGGTTTGCTGTTGCCGCGTTGATTGCGGTGCATTTGCTTACGACACTTTCCTTTAATCCATTAAGTCGAGCGCCTCAGAGTATAGAACTAGCGGAGGGTAATCTTCCTTTTGTTATTGATTCCAATAATTCAGGGAGAAAGCTTAGAACTCTGGCTGTGAATGGTGGGGGGATAGGTCCCCTGATAATGTCTGGCGCAGGAATTCCTATGTCCAATGGTGCCTTGTATTATCCGCATAAGGATTTTTGGAGAAGAATGGGGGTTCCTGATTCTCAGTGGCCTGTGGTGAACCGTTACCAACATCTTTTCTTTGAGGTTGATGCCAGTGTAAAGGCTTCTGAGGGGTTTGTGGTTTATTCTCCTATCTTAGACCATGTTGGCGTCAAGATACATCCGCAGCGCTTTGATTTTTCAAGAACTGGAGTGCAAAGGGTTGTGGTGATTTCTGAGTATTCGCAAGATCTTCGCACTAACCCAACATTGCGATGGATAGGTGAATTCAAGGATTTGCATTGGTTTGAGGTTTTGGATAATTCTGCTGCCGAATTTCAGAAATCTCCTCTTCGGAATTGATGAAATTATTTTGCACAGAGTCGAAGAATATCCTGTGGATCTCGTGTCCATAATATGATGTGAGATTCCGGAGAGCCATGGTGCATTCTCCAGTGTACGGTCCCAGGAAGTCATGGTGTATTCTGCAGCCTGGCACAGGAGAAAGCACTTTGGCAATCCGCCAGCATGGCAGCGCCCGCACGACGTCGCGTATTCGCACAGGGCTCCAGCTAGCGACCGGTTCCCATCGGTCCTTCGCCAAGTTCTACGGCATCAAGCCTAAGACCGTGGCGAAGTGGCGTACCGCACCTCTGTGCTCGATGAGCCTCTGGTCCGCAAGACAGAGCAAGCCAAGAGCAAGAGCATCTGGCAATTGCGTTACGCAAGCAAGGGTATCTGTCGCTGGACGATCTCATGGCGCAACTGCTTGAGACAGCGCTCAAGCTCAGCCGCAGCGCCCTGCACCGTGCCTGCAGCGTCACGGAATCAGTCGACAGCCCGCAATGCAGGTGCCGCGAAGGAACGGAAAGTTTGAAGAAACAACGCTGGGCTCCGTGCACATTGACAGCGCCGAAATGAAGTTCTCCAGCGGCAAACAGCAAATGTTTGTCGCCATAGATCGCGTCAAGAAATTCATGTATGTCGCGCTCTCTAACAGGGCCACAAAAGCCAATGCAGCGCAACTCCTTCGATAGGTGCTTATGGCCTCCCCGTATCGCATTCATACCATTCTCACGGGCAACGGCATGGCCTTTACAGGGTAAGAACGCGTCAGAGGCTGCGTCACCGACACATACATCGGTCACATCTTTGAGCGGATCTGTTGATCAATGGCATCGAGAAACGACATAACAAGCCGTACCACCCCTAGACTAACGGCATGGTCGAGTTGGAGTTGGATTTGGAGTTGACCCGGTCCGGTGGACGGTTTCTGGTTTGATTCTCAAACCATCTGGGGTGCTTCGTCAGCGTACGATGGGTCGTGCTTGCAGGCATTGAATCGTGCCTGCTGGCTCCTTTCAAAGTTTAGAGGTGAGAGGTAACCCAGACCGCTGTGACGGCGCCTGGGGTTGTACCAACCTTCAATTCAAGTGAAGACGGTCATGCGGGCCTGAGCCTTTGACTCAAAGCTGTGACGCTCAATGAGTTCAGCCTCCAGGCTGGCGAAGAAGCTCTCAGCCATCGCGTTGTCATAGGCATCTCCCACAGTCCATTGAGGGGCGACACCCATCTGGCGGCGGCGCTCGCTGAAGGCCAAGCTGGTGTATTGGCTGCCCTGGTCACTATGGTGGATGACGTCTTGCGGCTTGCGCTGGGTCAGCGCCATGTTGAGCGCCGATAGCACAAGGTCGGTCGTCATTCTCTCGCCCATAGACCAACCCACCACACGCCACACGTTGATGACCACGGCCAAGTAAAAGAACCTCGTCCAGGTGGGCGCGTAGGTCATGTCGGCCACCCAGAGTTGATTGGGACCGCTGGACTTGAACTGGCGCTTGACCAGGTCGTTGGCGGGTGAGACACGTTTGTCTTGGCGCGTGGTAATCATGAAGCCACGGCGGCGGCTGATGCACTGGATGCGGGCCAGACGCATGAGGCGCGCAACACGCTGTCGGCTGATGGAGACGCCTTGCTCGATGAGCTCGGCCCTCACGCGCGGCATGCCGTAGGACTCGTATGAGTCCTTGTGAATCTGGCGTATTCGTTCGGTCATTACCGCGTTGGTGATGCTGCGCTGGGAAGACCTGCGCTCTCGCCAAGCGTAGAAACCGCTGGCGGATACGCCTAGAACACGGCACATGGTGCGCACGGGGAGTCGGCCTGGTTTGCCATCACGAGTCCGAAGACTTCATCGAAGTCGCATCGATGCGACTGGCAAATCAGGCCATAGCCTTTGCCAGGATGTCACGCTCCTGCTGAACTTGACGCAGTTGTCTGCGCAGCCGTACCAACTCCTCGCGCTCGACGCAGGTCAAGCCTTCCTTGCCGCTATCAATGGCGGCTTGACCTACCCAGTTGGTGATGGACTGCGCGGTGACGTTGAATTGGCGTGAGAGTTCGGCAGGCGTGCGTCCGGCACGTACCAACTCGACTATCTGCCGCCTGAACTGCACCGGATACGGCGGCCTGACTTTGGAAATTTGCGGCTCCTTGAACGCAAAGAATGATGTGTCCACGCAACCGGGTCAACTCCAATACATCCTCTTGGTCCAGTCTGAAGAATGCAAATGACTTTCTGTTATCGTACATCTAGGGTGGCTCGGATTCATTATTGGAGTAGATATATAGTATTCCTTGGTTTGTTGCATTGGGTAGATAATGGGGGATTATTGCAGCGTGACTTGGTGAATAAGCAACTGTTCTTGCCCTGCTAATTTTGATTGACTAGCTTCTTAGAATTTGGATAATTATTCTTCCACCGTAGCGCGCGTGACTCTAGTAGCAACCAAGATGCATATCCTGCGCAGATGGAAAATGCGAAAGTTAGGAGAAGGCTTGGAAGAAATCTCATGTCTGGCCATAATGTCTCGACCGATTGCGCTATCGGATATCCATAAAGATAGATGCCGTATGAGGGATCTCCGAGCCGGCTGAGCCAGTTTTCTTTCGCGGGAAGATTTCCTAGATATATAATAAGCGGGGAAAGTAAGAAGAAGCGCGATGTGCCCGTATAGGGTGTTAGAAAATAAATGGCAGCCAAGAGTGGGGTAATGTAGAAAAGCAGTTTGCCTCCGTGTAGTCGGAACCATTCTTGGTGCAGGGCAATGAGTGCTCCCGAAGCAAAAAATGCTGGATATTCGACCCAGTGATTGATTCTTCCTGTAATATCGGAGTTTTCGAACCAGAGAAAACTTGCGATATAGATGAGTAAGAGAATTTTGAAGAGCACAGTCTTGCGAAGAATCCCTGCTAGACCCAATCCAGCCAGAATTAGGTAGCAAATGAACTCCATCGGGATGGTCCAATAGACCCCATTCACTGCTCCAGGATTGGGGGTTTTCACGAATGCCCCAGGGATGGTGCCATACTCCTGTATCAGTGTTAAGTTAATCCAGAGAAAATGCCAGGTTGCCGTGCTCTGTAGGTATTCGGCTAGTGACTGGCTTCTGGATAAAAGGCCAAAGAGGAAAACTCCGCAAAGAACGGAGCCCAGCATTCCTGGCCATAGACGCAGGACACGTTTCCAGAGAAAGGGGAAAAATTCTGGCTGCCTGTACCAGCTCTGTGTCACCAGATAACCGCTGATGCAGAAAAACACCATGACACCAATTCCACCCATCATGGACCAGTTCAGCCATGGAGTCTCCAGCCAGGCTGGTGGAGTGTTGCCCGTGAGTGGATAATGGTGCGAAAAAATAACAACCAAGGCGGCCAGAATTCTTATTTTATCCAGTTGATTTCTATGCATGTGATGCGATTTTTTGAGGAGTGACTGATGCCTCAAACTATAGTGCGGGAATTGTTGTATTTATTCATTCCTTCGGGTTTTCGAAAGCCTGGAATATTTCCCTATCCTGTCTATTTCTGGCCTACAGGCGAATCGTTTTGTTCATGCCGGTGCGGTGACAGGGCAAGACGCCCTGGCCACTTTAGCTAGCCTGCAAAGCCAACCCCGCATGCTCGCGCAGCGGATGGAAATGTATCTTCGGAAACCGCTCCTGCGCCAATCGCACGTCATAAGGTGACGTGCACAGATAGGCCAGCGTATCGGCCGCATCGCGCGCCATGCGCAGCGGGTAGGCGTTCTCGAATTCGCGCAGCTCGGCCGGGGTGTCGGCCGTGATCCAGCGAGCGCCGGTGTACTGGCAGCCTTCCAGGCGGATGTCGCAGTCGTATTCGGCGTTCAGGCGGTGCTGGACGACTTCGAATTGCAGTTGGCCCACGGCCCCCAGCAGCATGTTGCCGCCGGCCTCGGGCTTGAAGACCTGGATGGCGCCTTCCTCGCCCAGCTGCATCAGGCCCTGCTGCAGCTGCTTGGTGCGCAGCGGGTTCTTTAGCACCACGGTCATGAACATTTCCGGGGCGAAGAAGGGCAGGCCCGTGAATTGCAGGTTGGTGCCGTCGGTGATGGTGTCGCCCAGCTGAACGCCGCCGTGCGTGGTGAAGCCGATGATGTCGCCCGCATAGGCTTCTTCCACGGCCTCGCGGCGCTGGCTCATGAAGGTCACGACCGAGGTGGGGCGCAGCTCCTTGGCAGTGCGCTGGACCTTCATCTTCATGCCGGGCGTGTACTTGCCCGAGGCCACGCGCACGAAGGCGATGCGGTCGCGGTGGTTGGCGTCCATGTTGGCCTGGACCTTGAAGACCACGCCGGAGAAGCCTTCGTCCTCGGGCTGGATGATCTTTTCCACAGGCTGTTTGTTGACCAGCAGCGAGCTTTTGCGGGGGCCGGGCGGGGGCGACATGTCGACCACGGCATCCAGCACTTCCATGACACCGAAGTTGTTCACGCCGGAGCCGAAGAAGACCGGCGTGAGCTTGCCTGCCAGGAAGGCCTCGTGGTCCCAGGGGGCCGAGGCGCCCTGGGCCAGTTCCATGCTTTCCAGCGCATCGTCGAAGGACTGGCCGAAGCGTGCGCGCAGCTTGTCGGCCTCGGCCAGGGGAATGGCCTCGAAGTCCTGAGGGCGGCGTTCGCTGCCGGGCTGGAACACCGTCATGGTCTGGGTGAGCAGGTTGATGATGCCGCCGAACTGCCGGCCCTGGCCCACAGGCCAGGTGACGGGGCAGCAGGGCATGCCCAGCTCGCGCTCGACTTCGTCGAGGATGTCCAGCGGATCGCGCACTTCGCGGTCCATCTTGTTGACGAAGGTGATGATGGGCGTGTCGCGCTGGCGGCAGACCTCGATCAGGCGGCGGGTCTGCGATTCCACGCCGTTGGCGGCGTCGATGACCATCAGCGCCGAGTCCACGGCCGTGAGCACGCGGTAGGTGTCTTCCGAGAAGTCCTTGTGGCCGGGCGTGTCGAGCAGGTTGACCACGTGGTCGCGATAGCTCATCTGCATGACCGAGCTGGCCACCGAGATGCCGCGCTGCTTTTCGATTTCCATCCAGTCGGAGGTGGCATGGCGGCTGGCCTTGCGGCCCTTGACGGCGCCCGCGATCTGGATCGCGCCCGAGAACAGCAGCAGCTTTTCGGTCAGCGTGGTCTTGCCCGCGTCGGGGTGGGAAATGATGGCAAAAGTCCGGCGGCGCCGGGTTTCCAGGGCGTAAGTCAAGGGGGAATCCAGGAGATGGGTAAATAGCAGGGCGCGCGTACCGGCTGGCGGCTGCGGCGAACCGGCGCATTTTACAGAGCGCGTGTCGCAAGCGGGTTGTCGGAGGAATCCGCCAATGCCTTCGGCGAAGCGGTTGTTACAGCATTTGCTCCGGAGATGCCGGGACGAGATATGAGTACAGCCAAAAGAGCTGGCGTGAGAGCGAAGAATGGCAGCAAGTATCGATATTCGCCTGCAGTAGCGAAGACCGCAATGGCGATCAGGTGAATGGCTGCTGGCACGCTGATCAGCAAGGCTGGCAGGTTCTTTTGGCGCACGCCATGCCACAGGACCATGGCCAGCAGCGCGAAGCCCAGCCAGGGCGTCCACAGCAGCCAGCGCCAGGCATGACTTTGGCGAAGCAGGCCGCGCAGCGCGGTTTCTGCGGAATCCAGCCTGAAAATCCGCATTTGCGATTGCGCCTGGGTGCGCTTGATCACATAGCGGGCATAGTCGAGCGCCGGAAACCCGCCCTGGGCCAGCGCGGCCGACAGAAGCACATTGACGCGGCTGGCCGTCACATCGGGCAGGTTGTGCCAAAGGTTGTAGCGCAGGAATTCACGCGCCAGCTCCTTGCGCTGTTCTTCGGTCAGGCCGAAGAGCTGAGGCCCCTGCGGATGGAACACCAGCATGTCCCAGTAGACCGGGTCCGAGTAGGCAAGCATGAGCTGGCGCGGAGCATGGCCTTCCAGGATTTCCAAAGTGCGTGCCGACAGCTTGGGCGACTGCAGTACCCAGGGGTCGTTCATGAGAGGCTGCTTTTGCCAGAGGTCGTTCATGGCCCTGGGCTGCAGCAGCTTGACCGTTTCGAAGAGCACCAGTGAATCCGTGGCGCTTTGCGCAGCAGGCTTGTGCATCTGCGTGCCCGCATAGGCCAGGGCACACCACAGGCCGATGATGGCGCACAGCGGCAAGCGGCTTTTGCGGTGGACCAGAAAGATCGCAACCACGGCTGGTGCCAGAAAGAGGATGCCGTTGGCGCGCACAAAAACCGCAAACGGCAGTGCCAGCGCGATGAGGGCCAGGCTGGCATGGCTATGTCGCTTCTGGCTGCAAATCCACCAAAGCTCGAACAGCAAGGCGCAGGAGGCCACGGCGAAGACGGCGTCTGGATACAGCGTGGCCATGAAATAGACCATATGAGGCGCCGCGCAGACGAAGACCAGCAGCACGGCGTACAGCAGGCGGTGCCCGCGCGCCCAGTACCAGGCCAACATGCGCGCAAAGAAGAGGGCGCACAGCAACAGCAGGATGGCAACGGGCACCTCTACCCTGTGGGTGACGCCATATGTCCAGCGCACGAAGTAGTACCAGAACACGCTCTTGCCCGAGCGAAAGTGCTCGGGCCTGTCCACTTCCTGGAGGATGGCCGAACTGTCCTCGCCCAGTACGCCGGGCCAGAAGACCAGCAGCCATCCCAGATAGATCAGCACGAGCAGGCCGGCGCTGGCCAGGAAGGCGCGGCGCTCGTTGGAGCCTTCAAGACGGGCCTGCGCGGGCACGGCCGCGGAAGTCGGTGGGCCGGTGGCGGAGAGGTATCTGCTGTTCATGGGCCGTCGACGATGCGTTCAGGTCCTTGGGTAGTGGCAGTGCGGTCAGCGGGGAGCCGCTCATCTTCTTGATGCCGTCTTGATACGGCTCCTGCCAATCTCAACCCATCCTTGACAGCCCCGGCCCTAGAGTTTTCCCCATCGCAACAACAGGTGCCGCCAAGCGGTGCCGATGCGGGAGAAATTCCTATGACCCTGACCGAAATCACCGGATGGCTGGGCGCCCTGGGCGCCCTGGCTGTGTTTGTCTACCTCGGATACGCATTGCTGCGGCCCGAGCAGTTCTGAGGTGGCGCAGATGCAAGACCTGATCTTTATCGCCCTGAGCCTGGGCTGCTTCGGGGGCCTGCTGGCCTTCGTGGCAGCGCTGGGCCGGATTTGACTGCCTGAAAGGAGACCTCCATGTGGTTGACCTGGATGGAATATGCACTGGTGCTGCTGTTGATGACGGCGCTGGCCGTGCCCATGGGGCAGTGGCTGGCACGCTGCTTCACGAGTGAGCACCATGCCTGGATCGAACGGCTGAGCTTTCGCGCCCTGGGCGTGAACCCGGCCGAGCGCATGGGTTGGCAGCGCTACGGGCTGGCGCTGCTGCTGTCCAACGGCGCCATGCTGCTGCTGGGCTATGCGCTGCTGCGCCTGCAGGGCTGGATGCCGCTCAATGCGCTGGGCAATGCGGCGCAGACACCGGACCTGGCCTTCAACACGGCCGTGTCCTTTGTGACCAATACCAACTGGCAGGCGTATTCGGGCGAGAGCAGCCTGTCCAACGCCACGCAGATGGTGGCCATCACCTTCATGATGTTCGCTGGCGCGACCACGGGCGTGGTCGCCGCGGCGGGTGTCATCCGCGGCCTGGCGCGCTCCAGTGCCTCGGACCTGGGCAACTACTGGGTGGACTATGTGCGCATGCTCTGGCGCGTGATGCTGCCGCTGAGCTTTGTGGTGGCCCTGGTCTATGTGTGGCAGGGCGTGCCGCAGACGCTGGATGGCCAGGCCTGGGCGACGACGCTGGAGGGCGCTCGCCAGCAGATTCTTCTCGGCCCCGTGGCCAGCCTGGAGAGCATCAAGCACATCGGCACCAACGGTGGCGGCTTCTTCGGCATGAATGCGGCCCATCCGTTCGAGAACCCCACGCCGCTGACCAACGCATTCCACATCCTGGGCATGCTGCTGATCCCGTCGGCGCTGACCTATGCGCTTGGCTCCATGCTGCTGCGCCGTCGCCAGGGCTGGGTGCTGTTCGGCGCCTGCCTGGTGATGTTCGTGGGCTTTCTGGCGCTGGTGTTCACGGCCGAGCAGGCCGGCAATCCGCTGCTGACGGCCGCAGGTGCCGACCAGCAGATCAGCGCCACCCAGCCGGGCGGCAACATGGAGGGCAAGGAGCTGCGCTTCGGCATCGCCGATACGGCGCTGTTCGTGGCCACGACCACGGCCGCGACCACAGGCTCGGTCAATGCCATGCATGACTCGCTGACGCCGCTGGGCGGGCTGGTGCCGCTGGCACAGATGATGCTCAACTGCGTGTTCGGCGGTGATGGCGTGGGCCTGATCAACCTGCTGCAGTACGCCATCCTCACGGTCTTCCTGGCCGGCATGATGATCGGCCGCACGCCCGAGTTCCTGGGCAAGAAGATCGAGGCGCGCGAGATCAAGCTGGTGATGCTGGCCGTGATGGCGCACCCGATCTCAATCCTGGGCTTCACGGCGTTGGCTGCGGTCTGGCCCGACACCATGGCCAGTCTGACCAATCGGGGGCCGCACGGCTTCTCGGAGGTGCTCTATGCCTATGCCTCGGGCACGGCCAACAACGGTTCGGCCTTTGCGGGCCTGAATGCGAACACGCCGTTCTTCAACACCACCATCGGCCTGGCCATGCTGGCGGGCCGGTATCTGACGCTGCTGCCCATGCTGGCCCTGGCCGGCAGCCTGGCGGCCAAGCCCACCGTGCCTGCGGGGCCGGGCACCTTCCCGACGGCCACGCCGCTGTTCATGGGGCTGCTGGTCTTCGTGGTGGTCGTGGTCGGCGGGCTGACCTTCCTGCCTTCGCTGGCCCTGGGGCCCGTGGTCGAGCAGCTGCAGATGCTGTCAGGACAGGTCTACCCCTGAATCCCTGAGCCAGCTGAGCCCGTTTTTTTCTTGGCCGCCGGTTCTGCCTTGGCAGGGCCGTGCGGCGGAGGTTTCGAGATGCAAGTTCAAACACATACTTCCGGCCCCTTGCCGGTGCTGCGCGCTGATGCGCAGGCTCAAACGCAGGCCGTTCCAGGCGGGCTGCGCTCGCTGTTCGGTCCCAGCCTGCGGTCGGCGCTGTTCGTCGCCGTGGTCACGGGCCTGGCCTATCCGCTGGTCACCACGCTCGTGGCCCAGGCCGCGTTTCCCAAGACCGCCAATGGCAGCCTGGTCATGCGCCAGGGCTCGGTCGTGGGCTCGGCCCTGATCGGGCAGGAGTTCGCCTCGCCGCGCTATTTCCAGGGCCGGCCCAGTGCCACCACGGCGCCAGACCCCGACAAGGCCGATGCCACGGTGGCCGCGCCCTACAACGCTGCGCTGTCGGCTGCCACCAACCAGGGGCCCACCCATGCGGCGCTCAAGGAGTCCGTGGCGGCGCGCGTGGCGGCCTACCGCGAACTCAATGGCCTGGCGGCAGATGCCGCTGTGCCTGTGGATGCCGTGACGGCCTCGGCCTCCGGCCTGGACCCGCACATCTCGGTGGCCAATGCCGAGCTGCAACTGCCGCGCGTGGCCCGCGAGCGCCAACTGCCCGTGGCCAAGGTCCAGGAACTGTTGCGCCAGCAGGTGGAGCCGCGCGTGCTGGGCCTGCTGGGCGAGCCGCGCGTGAACGTGCTGCAGATGAATCTGGCGCTGGACGATCTTTCGGCCGCGACGCTGCAGCCTGCGGCAGTCCATGCCGCCAAGGAGTAAGCCATGTCGCGCAAAACTGCTTTGTCCCTGTTCGATCCTTCGCTGGTGCGCCAGGCGCTGGGTGACTCCATCCGCAAGCTGGCACCCAGCGCGCAATGGCGCAACCCGGTGATGTTCGTGGTCTACCTGGGCGCCATCTTCACCAGCCTGCTCTGGGCCCAGGCCCTGGCGGGGGAAGGCGAAGCGCCTGCGGGCTTCATCCTGGCGATTGCGCTGTGGCTGTGGTTCACCGTGCTGTTCGCCAACTTTGCGGAGGCGCTGGCCGAGGGGCGCAGCCGCGCCCAGGCCGCCAGCCTGCGCAGCATGAAGCGCAGCACCGTCGCCAAGAAGCTGGAGCAGGCCAACTACCAGAGCCGCTGGCATCCCGTGGGTGCCGAAGAACTGCGTTCGGGCATGTGGGTGCTGGTGGAGGCCGGCGACACCGTGCCGCTGGACGGCACCGTGATCGAGGGCGTGGCCTCGGTGGACGAGAGCGCCATCACCGGCGAATCGGCCCCCGTGATCCGCGAGGCCGGTGGTGACTTCTCTTCGGTCACGGGCGGCACGCGCGTGCTGTCGGACTGGCTGGTGGTGCAGATCACCGTCAATCCCGGTGAGTCCTTCCTCGATCGCATGATCTCCATGGTGGAGTCGGCCCGCCGCCACAAGACGCCCAACGAGCTGGCGCTGACCATTTTGCTGGTCGGGCTGACGCTGCTGTTCCTGTTGGTCATCGTTACGCTGCGGCCCTATTCGTCCTTTGCGGTGGAGCTGACGGGCAGCGGCCAGGTCGTGGGCCTGACGGTGCTGGTGGCGCTGCTGGTGTGCCTGATCCCGACCACCATCGGCGGCCTGCTGTCGGCCATTGGCGTGGCGGGCATGAGCCGCATGATGCAGGCCAACGTGATCGCCACCTCGGGCCGCGCCGTGGAGGCGGCCGGCGACGTGGACGTGCTGCTGCTGGACAAGACCGGCACCATCACTCTGGGCAACCGCCAGGCCAGCGAGTTCCTGCCCGCGCCCGGCGTGACGGCCGCGCAGCTGGTGGATGCGGCGCAGCTGGCCTCGCTGGCCGACGAGACGCCTGAAGGCCGCAGCGTGGTCGTGCTGGCCAAGGAGATGCATGGCCTGCGCGAGCGCGACCTGGCCACGCTGCATGCGGTCTTCGTGCCCTTCACGGCCCAGACGCGCATGAGCGGCGTGGACATGCCCCAGCCGGACGGCGCCACGCGCAGCCTGCGCAAGGGCGCGGCCGACGCCGTGCGCCGCCACGTTGAATCCCTGGGCGGCCAGTTCCCGCCCGCCATGCTCAAGGTGGTGGAGGATGTGTCACGGCGCGGCAGCACGCCGCTGGTCGTGGCCGACGGTGCCCGCGTGCTGGGCGTGATCGAGCTCAAGGACGTGGTCAAGCACGGCATACGCGAACGCTTTGCCGAGCTGCGCCGCATGGGCATCAAGACCGTGATGATCACGGGCGACAACCCGCTCACGGCGGCCGCCATTGCGGCCGAGGCCGGCGTGGACGACTACCTGGCCGAAGCCACGCCCGAGGACAAGCTGCGCCTGATCCGCGAACACCAGGCCGCAGGCCGCTTGGTGGCCATGACCGGCGATGGCACCAATGACGCGCCCGCCCTGGCCCAGGCCGACGTGGCCGTGGCCATGAACAGCGGCACCCAGGCGGCCAAGGAGGCCGGCAACATGGTGGACCTGGACAGCAACCCGACCAAGCTCATCGAGGTCGTGGAGACCGGCAAGCAGATGCTGATGACGCGCGGCGCGCTGACCACCTTCAGCGTGGCCAACGACGTGGCCAAGTACTTCGCCATCATCCCGGCCGCCTTCGTGGGCACCTATCCGCAGCTGTCGGCGCTCAACGTCATGGGGCTGGCCAGCCCGGGCTCGGCCATCCTGAGTGCCGTGATCTTCAACGCGCTGATCATCATCGTGCTGATCCCGCTGGCCCTGCGTGGCGTGCCCTACCGCGCCATTGGCGCCTCTGCCCTGCTGAGGCGCAACCTGCTGATCTACGGCCTGGGTGGCCTGGTCGTTCCCTTCATCGGCATCAAGCTGATCGACATGCTGCTGGTAGCTCTGAACCTGGCGTGACTCTGTGCGGCCCGCCTGCCCGGCCGGGCAGGCCCCGCTTTGCTCTTCTCTTCAAGAAAACCAAGATGAAATCCGTTTCTTCCATGACGGCCGCTTGTGCCGTCCCCCATTTCTCCCTGGCCGCACTGCTGTCGCTGGCGGCCGCATCCTGCCATGCGCAGGCCGAGACCTCCCCCGTCAGCGCTGCCAGCGCCGCTGCCCAGGAATCGCCCGCACCCGCCTACGCCCTCACCGGTAGCGTGACGCTGCTCAGCGACTATCGTTTCCGGGGCATCTCGCAAAGCTGGATGGGGCCGGCGCTGCAGGGCGGGCTGGAGCTGTCGCTGCCGCGGGGCGCCTACCTGGGCGTGTCCGGCTCCAGCGTGTCGCGCCACAGCTATCTGGATGGCCGCGCGCTGGAGCTGGACCTGTACGGCGGCTGGCGTACCGAGCTGCTGCCGGGCTGGACGGGCGACATCGGCCTGCTGCACTACAACTACCCCGGCGCGCGCGTGCCCCGGGGCGATGGCAGCGGCGGCGTGCGCTACGACACCACCGAGGCCTATCTGGGCGTCACCAACGGCGGCTTCAGCGCCAAATGGTCGCTGGCGCTGACGCCTTACTTCGGGCTGCGCGACAGCACGGCGGCCACGGCCTTTGCCGAGGCGCTTCCCGGCAGCGGCAGCTCACGCGGCAGCAGCTATCTGGACCTGAACTACCAGCACCCGTTGGGCGACTGGGCGGTGCTGGGCCTGCATGCCGGCCACACGCAGGTGCGCAACTACAGCGAACTGTCATATGCCGACTGGCGCGTCTCGCTGGCCCGCAGCTGGGGACCGTGGACGGCCACGCTGGCCTGGGCCGGCACCTCGGCCGACACGCGCTACTACCGCGCGGCCAACGCGGCGGGCCAGATGCAAAGCCTGGGCCGCAGCGGCTGGGTGCTGTCGCTGTCGGCGGCGTTCTAGTGTGGGAGCACGCTCTGGTGCTAGGCTGAGAACCATGCCCATTTCGTCCTCTGCCGAGCCGGCGCCGCCCGGTCTGCCGCGCCCCGATCCTGACGCCCTGGTCGCGCGCCTGCGCCATGAGCGGGCGCAGGAGGGACGGGGCAAGCTGCGCATCTACTTCGGATCGAATGCAGGCGTGGGCAAGACCTACGCCATGCTGGCCGCCGCCCAGCGCGAACGCCAGGGGGGCCGCGAGGTTCTGGTGGGACTCGTGGAAACCCATGGCCGCAAGGAAACGGCGCAGCAACTGCATGGCCTGGAGCAACTGCCGCTGCGCGAGCTGCCGCATCAGGGGCGGACGCTGCGCGAGTTCGACCTGGATGCGGCGCTCGCGCGGCGGCCGCGCGTGCTGCTGCTCGATGAACTGGCGCACAGCAATGCGCCGGGTTCGCGCCATCCCAAGCGCTGGCAGGACGTGCAGGAGTTGCTGGACGCAGGCATCGATGTCTGGACCACGATCAACGTGCAGCACCTGGAAAGCCTGAACGACGTGGTGGGCGGCATCGTCGGCATCACGGTGCGCGAGACCGTGCCCGACCAGATCTTCGACGATGCCGACGAGGTCATCGTCGTCGACATCTCGCCCGACGAACTGCTGCGCCGGTTGAAGGACGGCAAGGTCTACATGCTGGAGCAGGCCGAGCGGGCCTCACGCAACTTCTTCAGGCGCGGCAACCTGCTGGCGCTGCGCGAGCTGGCGCTGCGCCGCACGGCCGACCGCGTGGACGAGGACATGCGCGACTACCGGCGCGAGCGCTCCATAGGCACGGTCTGGCCTGCGCGCGAGCGCCTGCTGGTGGCGGTGGCCGGCCACGCGGGCGACGACGCGCTGGTGCGCCAGGTCGCGCGCATGGCGCGACGGCTCGATGCGGACTGGATGGTGGTCTACGTGGACGCCCCCCAGCGCCAGCACCGCCCGCGCAGCGTGCAGGCCGCCGTGCTCAAGACCCTGGCCCTGGCCGCGCGCCTGGGGGCCGAGACGGCCACGCTGCCGGGCGCCGATGTGGCCGAGGCCCTGGTTGCCTTCGCGCGCGAGCGCAACGCCAGCCGCCTGGTACTGGCCCAGCCGCCGCGCCCGGCATGGTCGCCCTGGCGCTGGTGGGGCCGCAGCCTGCCTGACCGCATCGTCCAGCTGCATCCCGACATCGACGTGCTGGTGCTCTCCGGGGGCTCCAGCGCGGCCCGGACCGAGGCCGCGCCTGCCGCACCGCTGCGGCGCAGGCCGCTGCCCTGGAAGGGCTATGCCGGCGTGACCCTGGCCTGCTTGACCGCCACGGTGCTGGCCGAGCAGCTGCTGCGCATCTTCGACCCGGCCAACGTGGTGATGCTGTTCCTGCTCATCGTCGTGCTGTCTTCGTTGCGCTGGGGGCGTGGCCCGGGCGCCTGGGCGGCGCTGCTGTCGGTACTGTGCTTCGACTTTTTCTTCGTGCCCCCGCGCGGATCCTTCCATGTCAACGACACGCAGTACCTGTTCACCTTCGTGCTGATGCTGGGCGTGGCCCTGGTCTGCGGCCAGCTCATGGCGCGGCTGCGCCACGAGGCGCGCGTGGCGGCCGAGCGCGAGCGGCGCGCGGGCGCCCTGGCGCGGCTGGCGCGCGACCTGTCGGGCGCGCTCACGCAGGAGCAGGTGGTGGAGATCGCGCTGCGCACGGTCTCGGGCGTGTTCGACGCCCAGGCCGGGCTGCTGCTGCCCGATGCCGACGAGCGCCTGCGGCCCGCGGGCGGCGGCCCCTGCCCCATGGACGACAGCATTGCGCGCTGGGCCATGGACCATGGCCAGCAGGCCGGCCAGGGTACGGACACGCTGCCGGCCGCACCGGCCCGCTATGTGCCGCTGGCCGCACCCGTGCGCATGCGCGGCGTGCTGGTGCTGCAGCTGCGTGCGCCTCAGCGCCTGGAGGTGCCCGAGGAGCAGCGCCTGCTGGAGGCCTGTGCCAGCCAGGTGGCGCTGGCGCTGGAACGCCAGCACTTTGTGGCCGTGGCCCAGCAGACCCAGATCGCCATGGAGGGCGAGCGCATGCGCAACACCCTGCTGTCGGCCGTCTCGCACGACCTGCGCACCCCGCTGACCACCATCCTGGGCGCGGCCGAGGCCGCGCAGCGCCATGTACCGCCGGGCGGCGCGGCCGACATGCTGGAGCAGGTCCGCATCCAGGCGCAGGCCATGCAGCGCCTGGTGGAGAATCTGCTGGACATGGCGCGCCTGCAGCAAGGCGGCGTGCACCTGCAGCGCGAATGGCTGCCGCTGGACGAAGTGGTGGGCAGCGCGCTGCGCCAGATGCGCGCGCGCCTGGGCCAGCATCCCGTGAGCACCGACGTGCCCGCCAGCCTGCCGCTGCTGCAGATCGATGCTCTGCTCATGGAGCGCGTGCTGGTCAATCTGCTGGACAACGCCGCCAAGTACACGCCGGCCGGCACGCCGCTGGCCATCAGTGCGTGTGTGCAGGATGGCGAACTGCTGCTGTCCGTGCGCGACGGCGGGCCGGGCCTACCATCACACCTGCCGGTGGAGACGCTGTTCGAGCCCTTCACGCGTGGCACGGCCGAGTCCACCGTCTCGGGCATCGGCCTGGGCCTGGCGCTGGTGCGCAGCATTGTCGAGGCGCATGGCGGGCGCATCGAGGCTGCCGCCGCACGGCCCGGCCCGGGCACCATCTTCACGCTGCGCTTTCCCGTGCCCGAGCAGCCTGCGCTGGATTAGAGTCCCGCCATGCACGAAAGCCCCCCATGAGCACGCCCGCCAACCGCATCCTGATGATCGAGGACGACCCCGGCATCCGCCGCTTCGTGCGCCTGGTGCTGGAAGACGAAGGCTGGCTGGTCTTCGAGGCCGACAGCGCGCGCCGCGGCCTGATCGAGGCCGCCAGCCGCCAGCCCGACCTGGTCATCCTCGACCTGGGCCTGCCGGACGCCGATGGCAAGCAGGTCCTGACCGAGCTGCGCGGGTGGTCCTCCGTGCCCGTGCTCGTGCTCTCCGCGCGCGAGCGTGAGGACGAGAAGGTGGCCGCATTGGATGCCGGCGCCGACGACTACCTGGTCAAGCCCTTCGGCGTGCCCGAGCTGCTGGCCCGGCTGCGCGTGATGCTGCGCCGCCGCCAGCAGCTGGGCGCTGCCGGTGGGGCGGGCGGCACCGCCGCGTCCAGCAAGGTGCACTTCGGCCCGGTGCAGGTGGACCTGGCCACGCATGAGGTGCGGCGCGCGGGGCAGCCGGTGCACCTCACGCCCATCGAATTCCGCCTGCTGGCGGCCCTGATCGCCGCCCAGGGCCGTGTGATGACCCACCGCCAGCTGCTGCTGCAGGTCTGGGGCCCCGAGTACCTGGGCCGCGCCCACTACCTGCGCGTGCACATGGCCAATCTGCGCCAGAAGATCGAGGACGAGCCGGCCCAGCCGCGCCACCTGGTGACCGAGCTGCAGGTGGGCTACCGGCTTGTGGGGCTGGGCGGTGAGGCATCCCCGGGATCGGTATAATCAGCGCCTCTCCGAGGAGCGTTGCAGCGGCCCCCACACATCAGGCGTGGTCGCGAGGCTCGGAGTCATACCTGCAACGACGCTCGCCCACGCTTTCTGTGCGGTGAGCTTTTTTTCGTCTCCCGCAGAACGTGGTTTTTCATTCATCTTTTGGAGAAAACCATGAACGCTGCTGTTCGTCCCGTTTCCGCCGACACGGCCATCGCTGACATTTCCCTCGCTGCCTGGGGCCGCAAGGAAATCCTGATCGCCGAAACCGAAATGCCCGGCCTGATGGCCACGCGCGAGGAATTCGCCGCTGCCCAGCCCCTCAAGGGCGCGCGCATCACCGGCTCGCTGCACATGACCATCCAGACGGCCGTGCTGATCGAGACGCTCAAGGCCCTGGGCGCCGAAGTGCGCTGGGCGTCGTGCAACATCTTCTCGACGCAGGACCATGCTGCTGCCGCCATCGCGGAAACCGGCACGCCCGTTTTCGCCATCAAGGGCGAATCGCTGGCCGACTACTGGGACTACACCCACCGCATCTTTGAATTCGGCGCTGCCGGCACCGAAGGCGAAGGCCCCAACATGATCCTGGACGACGGCGGCGACGCCACCATGCTGCTGCACCTGGGCATGCGCGCCGAAAAGGATCTGTCCGTGCTGGACAACCCCGCCTCCGAGGAAGAGAAGATCGCCTTCGCCGCCATCCGCGCCAAGCTGGCCCAGGACCCCACCTGGTACACGCGCAAGAGCGCCCACATCATCGGCGTGACCGAAGAGACCACGACCGGCGTGCACCGCCTCAACGAGATGTCGGCCAAGGGCACGCTGAAGTTCCGCGCCATCAACGTCAATGACTCCGTCACCAAGAGCAAGTTCGACAACCTCTACGGCTGCCGCGAATCGCTGGTGGACGGCATCAAGCGTGCCACCGACGTAATGATCGCCGGCAAGGTTGCCGTGGTGGCCGGCTACGGCGACGTGGGCAAGGGCTGCGCCCAGGCGCTGCGCGCGCTGTCGGCCCAGGTCTGGGTCACCGAGATCGATCCCATCAACGCCCTGCAGGCGGCCATGGAAGGCTACAAGGTCGTGACCATGGAGTGGGCAGCCGACAAGGCCGACATCTTCGTGACCACCACAGGCAACCGCGACATCATCCGCCACGAGCACATGGTGGCCATGAAGAACGAAGCCATCGTCTGCAACATCGGCCACTTCGACAACGAAATCGACGTCGCCTCCATCGAGCAGTACCAGTGGGAAGAAATCAAGCCCCAGGTGGACCACATCACCTTCCCTGACGGCAAGAAGATCATCCTGCTGGCCAAGGGCCGCCTGGTGAACCTGGGTTGCGCCACCGGCCACCCCAGCTTCGTGATGAGCGCCTCGTTCGCCAACCAGACCATCGCCCAGATCGAGCTGTTCACCAAGCCCGATGCCTACGAGGTCGGCAAGGTCTACGTGCTGCCCAAGATCCTGGACGAGAAGGTTGCCCGCCTGCACCTGAAGAAGGTCGGCGCCATGCTGACCGAACTGACGGACGGCCAGGCCGCCTATATCGGCGTGAGCAAGCAGGGCCCCTACAAGCCCGAAACTTATCGCTATTAAGCACCCCCTGAGCGGCTTGCGCCGCTTCCCCCTCTCTACCCGCTTCGCGGGGGAGGGGGACGACGCCCTCGCTGCGGGGCGGCCCTTGCTTGGCGCCCCTGAGTTGGGTCGCGCCGGTTTCGGGCATTAGTCAACTGAGATTTCCTGGAGCGACGCTATGCGCGCAGATGTATTTTTGGTGGAAGCCGGCCATGCGGCCACGCGCTCGCAGGCGCAGCGGCTGATTGCAGGCGGCGTGCAATGGCGCATGACGCCGCTGACGCCTTGGAAGAAGGTTGCCAAGAACGGCGACGAGATTCCTGCGGGTGCCGAGCTGCAGCTGCTGGACGGGGCCGAGGCCCGGTTCATCTCGCGCGGCGGGCTGAAGCTGGAAGGCGCGCTGGCGGCCACCAAGCTGTCGGTGGACGGCCTGCGCTGCCTGGACGTGGGCCAGAGCACGGGCGGTTTCACCGACTGCCTGCTGCAGGCGGGCGCCGCCCAGGTCATCGGCGTGGATGTGGGCCATGGCCAGTTGCACGACCGGCTGCGTTCGGATGTGCGTGTGATCTGCGTCGAGGGTGTCAATGCCCGCGCGGTGACGGCCGAGGGCCTGCAGGAGTCCTGCGAGGAAGTGCTGTCCGAACGCTGGGAAGAAGATCCCGACGACAACGACACCCAGCCCGTGGCGCCCTATGCCTGGATGCGCAACGGCGGTCTGGTCGATGAAGACTACGACGACAGCGACGACGCCAAGGAAAAAGAGATCGAGGCCTTCAAGGCCGAGCGCGCGGCCAAGGGCAAGGCCCGGGAGGAAGGCACGGTGGCCACGCAGCGCCGCCGCCGCGCCGAGTTTGCCGACGTGGACATCACGCCGCAGTTCGACTTCGTCACGGGTGATCTGTCCTTCATCTCGCTGACCCTGGTGCTGCCGGCCGTCACGCGCCTGCTCAAGCCGCATGGCCAGCTGCTGATGCTGGTCAAGCCGCAGTTCGAACTGCAGCCGGGCCAGGTCGGCAAGGGCGGCATCGTGCGCGATGCAGCCTTGTTCACCGAGGTGGAGCAGCGCATCCGCACCTGCCTGGGCGAGCTGGGCCTGGAGGTCAAGGGCTGGATGGAGTCGGCCATCGAAGGCGGTGACGGCAACCGCGAATTCTTCGTGCATGCCCAGCAGGCGGCCGTGGTGAAGGAGCCTGCACAGCCTGAAACGCAGGACGAGGACGAACCCCGTTCGGCCGTGAAAGCCGCGCCCAAGCGCGTGTCCCGCACCGTGCTGCGCGAGCAGCGCAACGAGCGTGTGATCGACACCAGCACCGAGTTCGGCGTGCCCGGACCGGGCCGCGCCAAGCTGCGCAAACGCAACGAATGAAACACTGAGCAGTGAGTCTTACATGAGCTTTCCGATCAGCTTCGAATTCTTCCCGACCAAGACGCCCGAAGGGGCGGCCAAGCATGTGCAGGTGCGCAAGAACCTCTATGCGCGCAAGCCCCAGTTCTGCTCCGTCACCTATGGCGCGGGCGGCTCCACGCAGGCCGGCACCTTCAACATGGTGCGTGACATCCAGAGCGAAGGCGTCAGCGCGGCATCGCATTTCTCCTGCGTGGGCGCCACGCACGACAAGGTGCGTGCCGAGCTGCAGGAGCTCAAGGCCATGGGCGTGCGCCGCATCGTCGCGCTGCGCGGCGACCTGCCCAGCGGCTACGGCCTGGGCGGTGAATTCCAGTACGCCAGCGACCTCGTGGAATTCATCCGCCGCGAGTTCGGTGACTGGTTCCACATCGAGGTGGCAGCCTATCCCGAGGTCCATCCGCAGGCGAAATCCCCACAGTCCGATCTGGATGCGTTTGCGGCTAAAGTGCGCGCTGGCGCGGATTCCGCGATCACCCAATATTTCTACAATGCCGACGCCTACTGCCGTTTCGTTGATGCGGCGCGCGGCATGGGGCTTGATGCACCGGTTGTTCCCGGCATCATGCCCATCACCAGCTCTACGCAGCTGATGCGCTTCTCGGACGCCTGCGGCGCCGAGATCCCGCGCTGGATCCGCCTGCGTCTGCAGGCTTACGGAGATGACACGGCGTCCATTCGCGCCTTCGGCCTCGATGTCGTGTCCCGTCTATGCGAGCAGTTGCGCAGCCAGGGCGCTCCCGGGCTGCACTTCTATACGATGAACCAGAGCGTCGCCACGCTGGAAATCTGCGATCGATTGGGCCTTTGAGCGCGCAGCCACTGCGCCGGCCCCGGGCGGCCCTCTAGAACTTGGGAACGGTCAGGCGTTCCCTGGAGGTTTTTGCCCATGGATCGTAATTTTCGACGCCTGCACTGGCGCTGGCTGGCCATGTGTTCCATCACCGCCACCCTGGCTGGCTGCGCACCGGCTCCCGTGGCCGAAACCGATGCCGAGTCCGGCGCCCTGATGGCCGGTTCTGCAGGTTCGGCAGGTGCCGAGGCCATGGCTGAAGGCCAGACGCCTGCGGCCGTTCCCTCCGCAGGCAAGCGCAGCAGCCGCGCCTCGCGGGCCACGCCGCCTGCCAGCAGGTCCGCGGATGCCAGGCCCTCTGAACCGGCTTCGTCCGAAGAGAGTGCCGACACTCCCTCCAATCCCGATTTCGCCCTCGTTCCCTCGCGCGACAGCGACCAGCAAGGCCTGGCCTCCTGGTATGGCCCGGGCCTGCATGGCCGGCTGACGGCCAGCGGCGAACGTTTCGACAAGGAAGAGCTGACGGCTGCGCACCGCAGCTTCGCCTTCGGCAGCCGCGTCTGCGTGCGCAGCGCCGCGACAGGCAGGACGGTGGTGGTGCGCATCAATGACCGGGGGCCGTTTGCACCCGGCCGCGTGATCGACCTGAGCCAGGCCGCTGCGCAGGAGCTGGGCATGGTCGGCCTGGGCATCAAGCCCGTGGAGCTGTGGCAGCTCGACGAAGGCGAGGAAGAATGCCCCGAAACCCTGGTCACGGCCAGGAAGGCCGAGTCTCTCAAGAAGACTCAGCAGGCCAAGGCACAGACACAAACACAAACGCAGGCGCGGACCCAGGTTCAGGCAAAGTCCCCGGTCCGGCCGCGTGTGCAGGCCAAGGCGCCCGCATCCAGGCCCAATGCACGCACGGCCGTGGCCAGCCGTGCCGCCCCTGCCGCCAAGCCGGTGGCGAAGGCCGCTGCGCCCGCCGCAGCCTCGGCCACGGCAGTGGCCTCTGCGGCGTCGAGCTCGCGCTGAACCGTGTTCAGCCGCCCGATTCGAGCGTGAAGGCCGCGTTCTCGTCCTGACCGAGCAGCTTGACCAGCTGCGGCATGGCCGGCTTGAGCTGTTCCTTGAGATTGAACGGCGGATTGATCAGGAACATGCCGCTGGCCGGCAGGCCGCCGCGCTCCGACGTCTTGTTGCTCTTGACCGTGAGCTCCACATGCAGCCAGCTCTTGCCGGCCTTGGTGGTCATGGTCTTCAGGCGGCGCGGCAGATCGTGCGCTTCAGGGCGCGGGATGATCGGATACCAGACCGCATACGTGCCTGTGGCAAAGCGCTTGAGGCTGTCGGCCGCCATGTCCAGCACCTTGGCGTAGTCGCTCTTGAGCTCGTAGCTGGGGTCGCACAGCACCAGGGCGCGGCGAGACGGTGGCGGCAGGAATTTCTTGATGCCTTCGAAGCCGTCCTCGTGCAGCACGGCCACCTGGCGGCCCGCTTCGAGCTGGGCAATGTTGCCCACCAGCGAGCGCATGTCGGTGGGATGCAGCTCGAAGACCTTGAGCTTGTCGCGCTCCTGTACGCGCAGCAGGGACTGGATGATGAAGGGCGAGCCCGGGTAGTTGCGCAGCTGCGCGCCCTGGTTGAAGGAGCGCACCGTGGCCAGGTAGGCCTGCAGCACCGGGGCCAGCTCGGCCTCCTTGGCCTGGGCCAGGCGCATGATGCCGTCGGCGGACTCGCCGCTCTTGTTGGCGTAGTCGCCGTCCAGTCGGTACAGGCCGGCGCCGGCGTGCGTGTCCAGCACCGTGAGGGCGGCATCCTTCTGGAGGAGGTATTGCAGGGTGGCGATCAGCACGGTGTGCTTGAGCACATCGGCATGGTTGCCTGCATGGAAGGCGTGGCGGTAACTGAACATAGGCGTATGGTAACCAGCCGCGCTGCCGGGTGGTTGTCCGTGGCGGCTGAAGGATGGGGGCCGGCGCTGAAGCCAGGGCGGCGCAAGGGGGGGGATGGCGAAGACCTGCCGTTTTTGTATAATGGAGGGCTTCGCAGCGATTTTAGGGTCCCGCGGCGAAGTTTACATCCCCGCCTAAGAGGCTTCCTTTTTGAAGAAGCGCCGACCGCGGAAAAGGGCCCGCCAAACCTTTCTTGAAAGAGAAAACTCATGTCTACATTCAGCGCAAAGCCCGCTGAGGTGCAACACGAGTGGTTTGTGATTGACGCCACCGATAAGGTGCTCGGACGTGTCGCCAGCGAAGTGGCACTCCGTCTGCGCGGCAAGCACAAAGCCATTTACACACCTCACGTTGACACCGGCGACTTCATCGTCATCATCAACGCCTCCAAGCTCAAGGTCACCGGCACCAAGAACCTGGACAAGGTGTACTACCGCCACTCTGGTTTCCCCGGCGGCATCACTGCCACCAACTTCCGCGACATGCAGGCCAAGTTCCCCGGCCGCGCTCTGGAAAAGGCCGTCAAGGGCATGCTGCCCAAGGGTCCCCTGGGCTACGCAATGATCAAGAAGCTCAAGGTGTACGGCGGTGCTGAGCATCCCCACACCGCCCAGCAGCCCAAGGCTCTGGAAATCTAAGGAGACCTAGATGATTGGTGATTGGAACAATGGCACCGGCCGTCGCAAATCCAGCGTCGCACGCGTGTTCCTGAAGAAGGGCTCCGGCAAGATTACCGTGAATGGCAAGGACATTCAGGAATACTTCGGCCGCGAAACCTCGATCATGATCGCAAAGCAGCCCCTGGCTCTGACGAGCAACCTGGAAGCTTTCGACATTCAAGTGAACGTCCACGGTGGTGGTGAATCCGGCCAGGCCGGCGCTACCCGCCACGGCATCACCCGCGCCCTGATCGACTATGACGCAGCGCTCAAGCCCGTCCTGAGCCAAGCCGGCTTCGTGACGCGTGACGCTCGTGAAGTCGAACGTAAGAAGGTCGGCCTGCGCTCCGCACGCCGCGCCAAGCAGTTCTCCAAGCGTTAATCCGCTGGCACTGCAGGAAAGTCCCCCGGGGCTTTCCCCAGAAAAAAACCGCCTTTGCCGGCGGTTTTTTTCTGGGCGATGCAAACCCTTCGCATTCATCTTCGCCGTCGGTGGCCAATGCCCCCACTTGCACTGTCGTCAAGCCGGCGGCCCCGGGAATTCCCGAGCCCTTTGCTGTACCATTCGGGCCAATTGAGAACTTCGGAGTATCCCCATGAGCGCCGTCGCAGAAATCACCGAAACCACCACCGCCGAAATGCCCACCCCGATCGTCTTCACCGACAGCGCAGCTGCCAAGGTGGCCGATCTGATCGCCGAGGAAGGCAACCCTGACCTGAAGCTGCGCGTGTTCGTGCAAGGTGGCGGCTGCTCGGGCTTCCAGTACGGCTTCACCTTCGACGAGATCACCAACGACGACGACACGACCATGACCAAGAATGGCGTGTCGCTGCTGATCGACGCCATGAGCTACCAGTACCTGGTGGGTGCCGAGATCGACTACAAGGAAGACCTGCAGGGCGCGCAGTTCGTGATCAAGAACCCCAACGCCTCCACCACCTGCGGCTGCGGATCGAGCTTCTCGGTGTAAGCCTTGTCGGCCGCGCTGCAGTGAAGCCCGCAGCAGCCCGCCGCACAACACGCCACCAACCGCCGCGCAGCAATGCGCAGGCGGTTTTTTAACGCCTGCGCCCTTCCTGCCTTGCCATGATTCCTGAAGACAAAAGCGCTTCCGCCTCCACCACATCCTCCTCGCGTTCGGTGCTGCTATGGCTTGTGGCCATCGGCTTTTTCATGCAGACGCTGGACGGCACCATCGTCAACACCGCGCTGCCCACCATGGCCGAGGCCCTGGGCGAGAGCCCGCTGCGCATGCAGTCGGTCATCGTCGCCTACTCGCTGACCATGGCCATGCTGATCCCGGCCTCGGGCTGGATGGCCGACCGCTTCGGCACGCGGCGCGTCTACCTGTGGGCGATTGCGCTGTTCGTGCTGGGCTCGGTGATGTGTGCGATTGCGCCAAACTTGCAGCTGATGGTGGCCGCGCGCGTGCTGCAGGGCATGGGCGGGGCACTGCTCATGCCGGTGGGGCGGCTGGCCGTGCTGCGCGCCTTTCCGCGCGAGCAGTTCCTCAAGGCCATGAGCTTCGTGGCCATCCCCGGCCTGGTCGGGCCGCTGATCGGCCCTACGCTGGGCGGCTGGATGGTGGAGTACGTGAGCTGGCACTGGATCTTCCTGGTCAACGTGCCCGTGGGCCTGATCGGCCTGGCCGCCACGCTGCGCTTCATGCCCGTGGGTGACCGTTTTGCCGTCAAGCGCTTCGACGGCGTGGGCTATGCGCTGCTGGCCTTTGGCATGGTGGCCGTGTCGCTGGCGCTGGACAGCATGTCGGGCAAGGGCATCCATGGCGCCATGGTCTTCGTGCTGCTGATCTTCGGCCTGGCCAGCCTGGCTGCCTACTGGCTGCACGCGCTGCGCCGGCCAGACCCGCTGTTCGCCCCCGAGCTGTTTGCCGTGCGCAGCCTGCGCGTGGGCCTGCTGGGCAATCTGTTCTCGCGCCTGGGCAGCTCCTGCATGCCCTTCCTGATCCCGCTGGTGCTGCAGGTCTGCCTGGGCTTTTCGCCGCTGCAGGCCGGCATGATGATGCTGCCCACGGTGCTGGCCAGCATGGCCATGAAGCGCCAGACCACCACCCTCATCCAGCGCATCGGCTACCGCCGCGTGCTCATGGGCAACACCCTGGTGCTGTCGCTGATGATTGCCAGCTTCGGCACGGTCTCCACGGCGCTGCCGCTGTGGGTGGTCATCGTGCAGCTACTGATCTTCGGCGCCACCAACTCCATGCAGTTCACGGCCATGAACACCGTCACGCTCAAGGACCTCGATGCCGGCAACGCCAGCAGCGGCAACAGCCTGCTGTCCATGGTGCAGATGCTGGCCATGGGCATGGGCGTGGCCGCCGCAGGTGCGGTGCTGGCCGGTTTCAGCGAATGGTTCGGCGGCGACACGCCGCAGCACACCCTCAATGCCTTCCGCGCCACCTTCGTCTGCATGGGCGCGGTGACGCTGGCCTCGACCATGATCTTCTCGCAGCTCGGCGACGATGAGGATGTGCGGCCCAAGCCTTTGGAGCCGGCCGAGCACGAGTGAGGGCGGTGCATAGCTTTTGAACCCTGAACCGTTGCAATCCACACTTTTGTTGCGGGTTTACCCTTGTTTTTGACAAGGATATATGGCAGCCCGCATAGGAAATATCGAGGCCGTCTTATGCGTTTGGGCGGGGCTGGACTTAATCTCGGGTACATCCGCAGGACTTACGCAAGCAAGAACGCAAACACGCCATCGCCACAGGGCCAGCGGCTTTCTTCCTCGGAATTTGCGTAAGTCGTGATCCGAACAGTCCACGCACCAGCAGTTGCCCCCACGAGCATGAGCCAGAGCCCCAGTTCCCAACCCATCCGCTTCTATCACCGCGGCCAGATCGTCGAGGTACAGGGGCCGCATCCCACGCGCTCGGTGCTCGACTGGCTGCGCGGCGACGCGCGCTGCACCGGCACCAAGGAGGGCTGCAACGAAGGTGACTGCGGCGCTTGCACCGTGGTCATCGCCGAGCTGGCCGAAGACGGCGCGCCCGACGCCGTGGGCGGCCTGCAGCTGCAGACGGTCAATGCCTGCATCCAGTTCCTGCCCACGCTGCACGGCAAGGCACTGTTCACGGTGGAGGACGTCAAGGGCCAGTGCGCCGGCAAGCAGGGCTGTGCCACCGGCAAGCCCGCAGGCGGTGCCGAGCTGCACCCCGTGCAGCAGGCGCTGGTGGACTGTCACGGCTCGCAGTGCGGCTTTTGCACGCCGGGCTTCGTGATGTCGCTGTGGTCGGCCTATGAGCACCACCAGCAGGCCGGCACGCGCCCCTCGCGCCAGCAGCTGGCCGACGAGCTGTCGGGCAATCTGTGCCGCTGCACGGGCTACCGTCCCATCCTGGACGCAGGCCAGCGCATGTTCGACCTGCCCGCCACGCGCATGGCCACCGACCCCGTGGTGCAGGCACTGCAGGGCCTGCGCGCGCAGGATGCCGGCTTGGACTACGCCGCGCCCAACGCCGCCCAGGGCGGCCGTGTGGACAGCTTCCACGCTCCGCGCACGCTGGACGAGCTGGCCGCCGTGTGCGAGGCCAAGCCCCGCGCGCGCCTGCTGGCAGGCTCCACCGATGTGGGGCTGTGGGTGACCAAGCAGTTCCGCGACCTGGGCGACATCGTCTATGTGGGCGACGTGGCCGAGATGAAGCGCGTCGAGGAACGCCGCGGCGCGGGCAGCCTGGACGGCGGCGAGCTGTACATCGGCGCCGGTGCCTCGCTGGAATCGGCCTGGTCGGCGCTGTCGCAGCGCTTCGAGGGGCTGACCGATGTGTGGCTGCGCTTTGCCTCCGTGCCCATCCGCCATGCGGGCACCATGGGCGGCAACGTGGCCAATGGCTCGCCCATTGGCGACTCCCCGCCCGTGCTGATGGCGCTGGACGCGCAGATCGAGCTGCGCAAGGGCGCACGCGTGCGCCGCATGCCGCTGCATGACTTCTATCTGGACTACATGAAGAACCAGCTGGAGCCGGGCGAGTTCGTGCAGGCACTGGCCGTGCCGCTGGACGCTGCACGGCGCCAGACCCGTGCCTACAAGATCAGCAAGCGCTTTGACTGCGATATCTCGGCGCTGTGCGCGGGGCTGGCCATCGAGCTCGATGGCGAGGTGGTGAAGTCCGCCCGCCTGGCCTTTGGCGGCATGGCTGCCGTGGTCAAGCGTGCGGCCCTGGCGGAGGCGGCCATCGTGGGCCAGCCCTGGGACCAGGCCGCAGTGAAGGCCGCCCAGGCCGCGCTGGCCCAAGACTTCAAGCCCATGTCCGACATGCGCGCCAGCGCCGACTACCGGCTCAAGGTGGCGCAGAACCTGCTGCAGCGCCTGTGGCTGGAGACACGTCCGCAGCAGCCGCTGCCGCTGCAGGCCACCAGCGTCTGGAGCGTGATGCCCCATGCAGTGCACCAAGGAGCCTGAAATGAACCGCCCCATCGATCCCTCCCTGCTGCACTCGTCCGAGGCCTTTGCGCATTACCTGAAGAACACCGCCTTCCGCGTGGACGAGCGTGCCGAGGCCGGCGCCCACACCCAGGGCCAGCGCGTGGGCATCAGCCGCCCGCATGAATCGGCCCATCTGCATGTGGCCGGCGAGGCCGCCTACATCGACGACCTGCCCGAGCTGGACGGCACGCTGCACTGTGCGCTGGGCCTGTCGCCCGTGGCCAATGGCCGGCTCAATGCGCTCAAGCTCGACGCCATCCGCGCCATGCCCGGCGTGGTTGCCGTGCTCACGGGCGAGGACATTCCCGGCGTCAACGACTGCGGCTCCATCATCCACGACGACCCCATCCTGTGCAGCGGCGAAATCCGCTACCTGGGCCAGCCGCTGTTCGCCGTGATCGCCGAAAGCCGCGAGGCTGCGCGCCTGGCTGCGGCCCAGGCCAAGGCGGCGGCCGACATCACGGCCGAGCCGCCCGTGCTCACGCCCCAGCAGGCGCATGAGCTGGGCCAGTACGTGCTGCCGCCCATGCACCTGGCGCGCAGCACGAATGAAGGCGGCGCGCGCCGCGCCATGGACGAGGCGCCGCACCGCCTGAAGTCATCGTTCTACGTGGGCGGCCAGGAGCAGTTCTACCTGGAAGGCCAGATCAGCTACGCCATTCCCAAGGAGGACGGCGCCGTCCACCTGTACTGCTCCACCCAGCACCCCAGCGAGATGCAGCACCTGGTGGCGCATGCGCTGGGCGTGGCCTCGCACGCCGTGCATGTGGAGTGCCGCCGCATGGGCGGCGGCTTCGGCGGCAAGGAGTCGCAGTCGGCCCTGTTCGCCTGCGTGGCCTCGGTGGCCGCGACGCGGCTGCGCCGGCCCGTCAAGCTGCGCCTGGACCGCGATGACGACTTCATGATCACGGGCCGCCGCCACTGCTTCTGGTACGAGTACGAGGTGGGCTACGACGACGAGGGCCGCATCCTGGGCGCCGAGATCTCCATGGTCTCGCGCGCCGGCCACTCGGCCGACCTGTCGGGCCCCGTGATGACGCGCGCGCTGTGCCACTTCGACAACACGTACTGGCTGCCCGATGTGTCCATGCACGGCTACTCCGGCAAGACCAATACGCAGAGCAATACGGCGTTCCGCGGCTTCGGCGGCCCGCAGGGCGCGATCGCCATCGAGAACATCATGGAGACGGTGGCGCGCGAGCTGGGGCGCGACGCGCTCGATGTGCGCCGCGTCAACTTCTATGGCAAGACCGAGCGCAATGTCACGCCCTACAGCCAGGTCGTGACCGACAACGTGATCCACGAGCTGGTGGCCGAGCTGGAGACCTGCAGCGACTACCGCGCGCGCCGCGATGCCATCGCCGAGTTCAACGCGGCCAGCCCCGTGCTAAAGCGCGGCCTGTCGCTGACGCCGCTCAAGTTCGGCATCTCCTTCAACGTCAAGCACTTCAACCAGGCCGGCGCCCTGGTCCATGTCTACAACGACGGCTCCATCCTCGTGAACCACGGCGGCACCGAGATGGGCCAGGGCCTGAACACCAAGGTGGCCCAGGTCGTGGCGCACGAGCTGGGCGTGGGCTTCGGTCGCGTGCGCGTCACGGCCACCGACACCACCAAGGTGGCCAACACTTCGGCCACGGCGGCATCGACGGGGGCCGACCTCAACGGCAAGGCCGCGCAGGACGCGGCGCGCCAGATCCGCGAACGCCTGGCCGCCTGCGCCGCAGAGCGCCATGGCGGCCGCGCGGAGGACGTGCGCTTTGCCAACGACCAGGTCCACGTCAACGGCAAGGTGCTGGATTTCAAGGCCGTGGTGGGCGAGGCCTACATCGAGCGCGTGCAGCTGTGGTCCGACGGCTTCTATGCCACGCCCGGCCTGTCGTGGAACAAGGACACCATGCAGGGCCGGCCCTTCTTCTACTACGCCTACGGCGCCGCCGTGAGCGAGGTGGTGGTGGACACGCTGACCGGCGAGTTCAAGCTGCTGCGCGCCGACGTGCTGCACGACGTGGGCCGCTCGCTGAACCCGGCCGTGGACGTGGGCCAGGTCGAGGGCGCCTTCATCCAGGGCATGGGCTGGCTGACCACGGAAGAGCTGGTCTGGCACCCGCAAAGCGGCAAGCTCACCACGCACGCGCCCAGCACCTACAAGATCCCGACGGCCAACGACTGCCCGCCCGTGTTCAACGTGCGGCTGTTCGAGGGCGACAACTTCGAGGACTCCATCCACCGCAGCAAGGCCGTGGGCGAGCCGCCGCTGCTGCTGCCGTTCTCGGTGTTCTTCGCCATCCGCGACGCCGTCTCGGCCGCGGGCGGGCACCGCAGCAACCCGCCGCTGCAATCGCCGGCCACGCCGGAATCCATCCTGCGCGCCATCGAGGCCGTGCAGGCCGCCGGGAGCTGAGCGGACCGGCGCCGCCCCCTCATTCCTTGAATCCGCGCGCAGCGATGCGCGCAACCAGGTCCATGGCCGCCCGGCAGGGTGCCATGCCTTGTGCCGGCCTGGACAGCCGGTGCTCAACCCTGGGCGCTTTCACAACCGTTGCGCCCCGCATGCGAAAACAACACGGAGACAATGCGATGAACTGGATGGAACGGGTGTTCAAGCTCAGTGAGCACGGCACCAATGTAAGAACCGAGCTGGTCGCGGGCCTGACGACCTTTCTGACGATGGCCTACATCATCTTCGTCAATCCCTCGATCCTGGGGGATGCGGGGATGCCCAAGGGGGCCGTCTTCGTGGCCACCTGCCTGATCGCGGCGCTGGGCACGACCATCATGGCGCTGTACGCCAACTATCCCATCGCGCTGGCGCCGGGCATGGGCCTGAACGCCTACTTCGCCTACGTGGTGGTGCTGCACATGGGCTTCACCTGGCAGGCCGCGCTGGGCGCGGTCTTCGTCTCGGGCTGCCTGTTCCTGCTGGTGACGCTGTTCGGCCTGCGGGAGCTGATCATCAAGGGCATACCGCAGTCCATACGCATAGCGATCACCGTGGGCATCGGCCTGTTCCTGGCGCTGATCGCGCTCAAGAGCGCGGGCATCGTCGCCGCATCGCCGGCCACCTTCGTGACCCTGGGCGACCTGCACAAGCCCGAAGTCATCCTGGCCTCGGTGGGCTTTCTGATCATCGTGGTGCTGGACCGCCTGAAGGTGCCGGGCGCCATCCTGATCGGCATCGTCGCCGTCACCGTGGCCTCGTTCTTCTTCGCAGGCAACGAGTTCCACGGCGTGTTCTCGGCGCCGCCCTCCATTGCGCCCACCTTCCTGCAGCTGGACATCAAGTCCGCGCTGACGGGCGGCATCCTCAACGTGGTGCTGGTGTTCTTCCTGGTCGAGCTGTTCGATGCCACGGGCACGCTGATGGGCGTGGCCAAGCGCGCGGGCCTGCTGGTGCCCAGCCGCATGGGACGCTTCAACCGCTCGCTGCTGGCCGACAGCGGCGCCATCTTCGCGGGCTCGCTGCTGGGCACCTCCAGCACCACGGCCTATGTGGAAAGCGCGGCCGGCGTGCAAGCGGGCGGCCGCACGGGCCTGACGGCGCTGACCGTGGCCGTGCTCTTCCTGTGCTGCCTGTTCCTGTCGCCGCTGGCCGGCGTGGTGCCCGGCTACGCCACGGCGCCCGCGCTGTTCTTCGTGGCCTGCCTGATGCTCAAGGAGCTGACCGAGATTGAATGGGGCGAGACCACCGAGGCCATCCCCGCTGCCGTCACGGCCCTGCTCATGCCCTTCACCTACTCGGTGGCCAATGGCCTGGCCTTCGGCTTCATCACCTATGCCGTGCTCAAGCTGTTCACGGGGCGCGCCAAGGAAGTGCACTGGATGGTGTGGCTGATCGGCGGCGTCTTCCTCTTCAAGTTCGTCTATATAGGCGGATAGCACCCCCTGAGGCGCTTACGCGCCTTCCCCCGTATGCACGGCGCCCTCTCTCGCTTCGCGGGAGGGGGACGACGCCCTCGCCGCGAGGCGGCTCTTGCTCGGCGTCCCTGCTTTTGGGCCGCGCCAGTTTCATAGGCTTTGGGCTCAGGCAAGATGTTGGTGGGCCCATGCTTGGCGGATGCCTTGCATGGTTTTCTTATGCGGGGTGGATGGCGCCCAGGATGCGCGGGCCGCGTGCGCCCGTCACGGCGGGCAGGTTGCCCGGCAAACCCAGCAGGGCCTGGCGCGCCAGCCAGGCAAAGGCGGCGGCCTCCACCTGCTGAGGCGGCAGGCCGCGCGCGGCCGTGGTGTCCACGGCCACGCCGGGCAGCAAGGCGGCGATGCGCTGCATCAGTTGCGTGTTGAAGGCGCCTCCGCCGCAGACCAGCAGCTCCCCGCCGCCACGCCCGAAGCGCTGCACGGCACCGGCGCAGGCGCGGGCCGTGAATTCGGTGAGCGTGGCCTGCACGTCGGCAGGGCGGGCATCGGCGGCGCTGGTTGCACTGGCGGAAAGATGGCCGGCCAGCCAGTCCGCGTGGAACAGGTCGCGCCCCGTGCTCTTGGGCGGCGGCTGCTGCAGGAAAGGCTCGGCCAGCAGGCGGTCGAGCAGGGCGGGCAGCACCTGGCCCGTGGCCGCCCATTGGCCGCCGTCGTCATAGGGCTGGCCGTTGTGGGTCTGGCACCAGCCGTCCATCAGCGCATTGCCGGGGCCGCAGTCGAAGCCCAGCACCGTGCCATCGCCCGCCAGCACGCTGAGATTGGCAATGCCGCCGATGTTGAGCACCAGCACCGTCTCGCCGGGCCGGCCGAACACGCCCTGGTGGAAGGCGGGCACCAGTGGCGCACCCTGGCCGCCCGCGGCCACATCGCGGCTGCGCAGGTCGGCCACCACGGCAACGCCGCTGAGCTCGGCCAGCAGGGCCGGGCTGTTGAGCTGCAAGGTGTAGCCCGTGCCGTCGAACATCTGCGGCCGGTGGCGCACGGTCTGGCCGTGGGCGCCAATGGCGGCGATCTGCGCGGGCGCCAGGCCCGTGGCCTGCAGCAGTTCCCGCACCACCTCGGCATAGCTGCGCGCCAGCGCATTGGCCGCCAGCGCCGCGCGGTGGAGCTCGTCGCGGCCATCGGGGGTGTTGAGGGCCAGCAGCTCGGCGCGCAGCGCGGCGTCGAACCCCCGGCTGGCATGCCACAGCACCTGCGTGCCTTCGGCAAAGTCCACAAGCACGCCGTCCACCCCGTCGAGCGAGGTGCCGGACATCAGGCCTATGCAGTAGCGGTGGGCGATGGGGGAGGGGATGGGCTGGTTCATGCCGGCAATGGTAGCCCTGCGGCCTGGGGACCGCGATCACAAAAGGATGCGCCTGAAACAACAAAGGCTGCCAGGGCAGCCTTTGCGGGATGGGAGCGCGGTGGCTCAGCGTTCGCTGGCCAGGGCCAGTGCTTCGTTCGATGCCTGCAGCTCGATGCGCATCTGCGCGGCCATCTTGTCGAAGGCGGCGCGGCCGGCCTTGGAGACGGGGCGGGCGGCATCGGTGGCCTGGACGATGGTCATGGGATCGCGGTGCTCGCCGTTGACGCGGAACTCGAAGTGCAGGTGCGGGCCGGTGGCCCAGCCCGTGGAGCCCACGTTGCCGATGATGTCGCCTTGCTCCACGCGCTGGCCGCGCGTGACGCCGATGTGGCTCAGGTGGGCGTAGACCGTGGTGTGGTTGTTGGCGTGGTCCACGAAGATCACGTTGCCATAGCCGTTCTGCACACCCGCGAAGGAGACGGTGCCGTCGCCCACGGTACGCACCTTGGTGCCCGTGGCAGCGGCGAAGTCCGTGCCCAGGTGGGCGCGCCAGGTCTTGTGGATGGGGTGCATGCGCATGGCAAAGCCGCTGCTGATGCGCGAGAACTCCACAGGCGAGGTCAGGTAGGCCTGGCGGCGGCTCTTGCCGTCCATGGTGTAGTAGTCGCCCTTGGCCTTGCCTTCGTCCTGGAACCACAGCGCCTGCACGACCTTGCCGTTGTTGTGGAATTCGGCGCTGAGCACGCGGCCCGCGCGCAGCGGCTCGCCATCGGCTTCCAGCGATTCGTAGACCACGGAGAAGCGGTCGCCCTTGCGCAGGCTGCGGCGGAAGTCCACGTCGCCCTGGAAGATGTCGGCCATCTGCATGGCCACGGCATCGGGGATGGAGGCCGCGTCGGTGGCGGCGAACAGCGAGCTGCGGATGATGCCGCCGGCCAGGCGGGGCGAGGCCGTCAGCTTGCCCGTCTCGATGCGGGTGCTCAGTTCATTGTTCTTGCGCTCGACCACGAGGCGGCGGAAGCTGCCGTCCTCGTCGGGCGCCCAGCGCACGGTCAGCTGCGACAGCTGGTGGTCAGGCGTGGTCTCGGCCGTCACCAGGCGGCCGGCGCGGCCCAGCACATGCTGGCGAACCTGGTCGTTGCCGCGCATGAAGGCGGCGGCGGCCGGATCGGCCACGCCCAGGCGCTGGAGCAGGGTTTCGGCCGTGTCGCTGCCGCGCGTGTATTCGGAACGGTACAGGGACATGCCCTGCACGCTGTCGGTCAGCTCGGCCAGGGTCTGGCCTTCGGCCAGCGATTCCACGGGCGTGGAGAGCATGCGCACCGGCAGGTCGGCAGGATCGGGTCCCAGGTTGGCCACGGCGAAGGCACCGCCGCCGCCCGTGAGCAAGATGGCTGCCAGTGCTGCGGTGACACGCTTGGGGTGTTGCTGGATCACGGAGGTCAGCCGCGCAACAAGAGCACCGCTGGCATGGTTCAAGCCATATTTCACAACATCAGATCCTTGGGTTGCGCGCATCCGGCCCTGCGGGGGACGGACAGCATCGCAGCGGCGGGATACGCTCTCCAGACGGGCAACAAGTCCGCGCTCTGCGGTGCGGATAGGCGGGCGTCTAGAATTCGCCGCAGCGGGAAAATCCCCGGAGTATACCGACGCAGTCCTACGCGGCCTGGCGAAAAACCCTTATGAATCAATCTGCTGTTACAACATACCCGGTCACCGACGGTGTAAGCCAAGCGCTTGAAACCACCCTGCGCGGCGTGGATGAGCTGCTGCCCCAGGCGGACTGGGTGCAAAAGCTGGCCCGTTCCGAGGCCACCGGCGTGCCGCTGCGCATCAAGCTGGGCCTGGACCCGACGGCGCCCGACATCCATCTGGGCCACACCGTGGTGCTCAACAAGATGCGCCAGCTGCAGGACCTGGGCCACCAGGTGATCTTCCTGATCGGCGACTTCACCACCCTGATCGGCGATCCTTCGGGCCGCAACAGCACGCGCCCGCCGCTGACGGCCGAGCAGATCAAGGTCAACGCCGAGACCTACTACACCCAGGCCGCCAAGGTGCTGGACCCCGCCCGCACCGAGGTGCGCTACAACAGCGAGTGGTGCGACAAGCTGGGCGCGCGCGGCATGATCGAGCTGTCGGCCAAGTACACCGTGGCCCGCATGATGGAGCGCAACGACTTCCACCAGCGCTTCACCGACGGCAGCTCCATCAGCCTGCACGAGTTCCTCTACCCGCTGCTGCAGGGCTATGACTCGGTGGCGCTGCGCGCCGACCTGGAAATGGGCGGCACGGACCAGAAGTTCAACCTGCTCATGGGCCGCCATCTGCAGCAGGAATACGGGCAGGACACGCAGTGCGTGCTCACCATGCCGCTGCTGGTGGGCCTGGACGGCGAGCACAAGATGTCCAAGTCCAAGAACAACTACATCGGCATCACCGAGGACGCCAACACCATGTTCGCCAAGGTGCTGAGCATCTCGGACACGCTGATGTGGAACTGGTACACCCTGCTGTCGTTCAAGAGCCTGGCCGAGATCGCCGCGCTCAAGGCCGAGGTGGAAGGCGGGCGCAATCCCAAGGACGCCAAGGTGCTGCTGGCCAAGGAAATCACGGCGCGCTTTCACAGCGCGGCGCTGGCCGATGCGGCCGAGCAGGATTTCAACAACCGCAGCAAGGGCGGCATTCCCGACCAGATCGACGAGGTCAGCCTGTCGGGTGCGCCGCTGGGCATCGGTGCCCTGCTCAAGCAGGCCAACCTGGCGCCTTCGACCAGCGAGGCCAACCGCCTGATCGACGGCGGCGGCGTGCGCGTGGACGGCACGGCCATCAGCGACCGGGGCCTCAAGCTCGAAGCCGGCACCTATGTGGTGCAGGTGGGCAAGCGCAAGTTTGCGCGCGTGACGCTGGGCTGATGACCGCGCCGGACCATGCGCCCGGCTGCACAGGAATGAAGGACGCCGGCATGCCCGCGTCCTTTTTTCATCGCCGGGCCGCCCCAAGGTGAAAACGGCCCCCTCGGGGGGCAGCGAACCTTGCACAGCAAGGGGCGCGTGGGGGGGCATTTTTCAAGCCGGGGGCGATTCGACGGTTTCGCGCGTGACCTCGGCCTGCTCCTGCAGCCACCGGCAGAAGGCGGCCACCTCGGGACGCGCTGCGCTGCGCGGGCCCACGATCAGCCAGTAGGCCAGCGGCGATTCCAGCCGGTGCGCGGGCAGCACCTCGACCAGGTCGCCAGCCGCCAGCGCATCGGCCACCAGCGGCAGCCGCGCAATCGCCAGGCCCTGGCCGGCCAGTGCGGCCTGCACGATCTGGTGGGCGTAGTTGAAGTACAGCCAGCGCGGCGGCTGCAGCTGGTCGCAGCCCTGCACGCCGAACCAGCGCTGCCAGCCCAGCCATTCCAGCTGGGGCATGCGGTGGGCGTCGCCGGTCTCGATCAGCGTGTAGCGCGCGGCATCGGCCGGCGTCCTGAGCGGCGGGCCGTCGGCCAGCAGGCGCGGGCTGGCCACCACGGCCAGCTGTTCGCCGAACAGGCGCTGCGCCTGGGGCCAGCCATCGCCCGCGCGGCCGTAGCGCAGGGCCAGGTCCACATCGGTGGTGTCCAGGTCCATCACGGTGTCGCTGGTGTCGATGCGGATGTCGATATCGGGCCAGGCGCGCTGGAAGGACTCCAGGCGCGGGATCAGCCACATGGCGGCAAAGCTGGCCCAGGTGGTGATGGCCACGCTCTTGCGGCCCACGGTCTGGCGGATCTGGCGCACCGAGGCGTCGATCTGCTCCAGCGCGGGCGCCACCGAGCGCAGCAGCTGGGCGCCGGCCCCGGTCAGCTCCACGGCGCGCGTATGGCGCAGGAACAGGGGCACGCCGACTTCATCCTCCAGCGACTGGATCTGGCGGCTCACGGCCGACTGCGTCAGCGACAGCTCGTCGGCTGCCGCGCGGAAATTCAGGTGCCGGGCCACGGCCAGGAAGGCACGCAGATGGCCGGCTCCGATGGCGCGTGTGCGCAGCAGGGGAACGGGGGCAGTGGTGGCATGGGGCATGGCGCCGCCAGCATACGTCAATCGTGTGACCGGCCGCAGCCCTTGGCGGGCAGATAATCGGCGGCGTTGCCGGCACAGGTTCTGGCGTTTTGGATGAATCACCTATGACAGCACCTCTGGATCTCGTCATCATGGCCGCGGGCAAGGGCACGCGCATGAAAAGCCGCCTTCCCAAAGTCCTGCAGCGCCTGGCGGGGCGCCCGTTGCTGGGCCATGTGCTGTCCACGGCGGCGCAGCTGGATGCGCGCTCGGCCGTGGTGGTCACGGGCCACGGCGCGGACCAGGTGGAGCCCGCCATGGCGGCGGCCTGCCAGGGCGGCTCCATGGCGCTGAAGTTCGTGCGCCAGGAGCCGCAGCTGGGCACGGGCCACGCGGTGCAGCAGGCCGTGCCCGCGCTGGCGGGCGATGGCATGGTCATCGTGCTCTCGGGCGATGTGCCGCTGACGCAGGCCGACACGCTGCGCGCCCTGGTCGATGCGGCCGATGGCCAGCGGCTGGCGCTGCTGACCGTGCGCCTGCCCGATCCCACAGGCTACGGCCGCATCGTGCGCGGCGAAGACGGCACGGTGCAGCGCATCGTCGAGCAAAAGGATGCCAATGACGCCCAGCGCGCCATCCAGGAAATCTACAGCGGCATCATGGCCGTGCCGGCCCGCCACCTGGCCGGCTGGCTGGCCCGCCTGACCAATGACAACGCCCAGGGCGAGTACTACCTGACCGATGTGGTCGCCATGGCCGTGGCCGACGGCGTGCCCGTGGTCGCGCACTGCATTGCCGACCCGGTGCAGGTGGCGGGCGTCAACAGCCCGCTGCAACTGGCCGAGCTGGAGCGCGCCCACCAGGGCGCCCAGGCCCGTGCGCTGATGGAGCAGGGCGTGCGCCTGGCCGACCCCGCGCGCTTTGACCTGCGCGACGACCCGCGCACGGGCCGCGCGGCACGCCTGGCCTGCGGGCAGGATGTGGAGATCGACGTGGGCTGCATCTTCAGCGGCCATGTGGAGATTGGCGAAGGCGCGCGCATCGGCGCCTATTGCAGCATTGCCAACGCCACGATTGCGGCGGGTGCCGTCATCCATCCGTACACGCATGTCGATGGCGAGAAGGCCGGCGTCAGCGTGGGCGAGGGCGCCCTGGTCGGCCCGTTTGCGCGCCTGCGCCCCGGAGCGCAACTGGGCCGCGAAGTGCACATCGGCAACTTCGTCGAGGTCAAGAACTCCGTGCTGGCCGATGGCGCCAAGGCCAACCACCTGGCCTACCTGGGCGATGCCACGGTGGGCGAGCGCGTCAACTACGGCGCCGGCTCCATCACGGCCAACTACGACGGCGTGAACAAGCACCGCACGGTGATCGAGGCCGACGTGCACATCGGCAGCAACTGCGTGCTGGTGGCGCCCGTCACCATTGGCGCGGGTGGCACGGTGGGCGGCGGCTCCACGGTCACCAAGAGCACCGAGCCCGGCGTGCTCACGGTATCGCGGGGCAGGCAGGTGAGCATCACCAGCTGGAAGCGCCCAGTCAAACTGCCCAAGTCCTGAGACTTCCGAGACACGTGGGCTCGAGGGCCCGCATCGCCGGCGGGTCCCGTACGGGGTACGCCGATTTGCCGAATCTCCTGACCCTGTCCATGCCATGACGGAACCTTTCGCACCCCATCCGCCCCCCGACCCCGCCGCCGACCTGCAGGGCCCTCCTCGCACGCTGCAGGATGCGCTGGAGCGCCTGGCCCAGCGCGAGCAGGAACTGCAGGCCCTGCGCGCCGCGCAGCAGGAATGGCTGCATGCGGTGTCGCACGACCTGCGCGCGCCGCTGCGCCATGTGCTGTCCTTCGGCCCCCTGGTCGATGAGCTGCTGTCGCAGGCCGCGCCTTCGCCGCAGGAGCTGCAGGAGGCGCGCGGCTTCCTGCAGACCATGGACCAGTCGGCGCGCCGCATGGGCGGCATGCTCGACGGCCTGCTGGCCCTGTCGCGCGCCGCGCGCACGCCCATGCAGTGGCAGCCCGTCGCCTTGCAGGAGCTGCTGGAGCAGGCGCGCACGGCCGTGCTGGCGCAGCCGCGCTGGGCGGCCTGCGGCGCGGCGGCGCGGCTGCAATGGAGCCTGCCGCAGCAAAGTCCCGCCGTGCGTGCCGACGCGGCCCTGCTGCGCCAGGTGCTGGAGGCGCTGCTGGACAACGCCGTCAAGTTCACCCGGCCCGTGGACCAGCCGCGCATTGCCATCGATGTGGAGCGCCATGCCGACGGCGGCATCACGCTCAGCGTGACGGACAACGGCGTGGGGTTCGATCCCTCGCGTGCGGGAGCGCTGTTCGGCATCTTCCAGCGCATGCACCGCGAATCCGAGTTCCCCGGCCTGGGCACGGGCCTGGCCCTGGTGCGTGGCGTCATGCGCCGCCACGGCGGCGAGGCCACCATCCGCGCCACGCCCGCGGGCGGCTGCTGCGTTTGCCTGAACTGGCCCGGCGGCGAAGTGCGGCGCGCCGATCGCGGGCTCTGAGACCGCCTGCCGCTGGCGCCTGCCCTCAGATCAGCGTGTCGTCCGGCTCGGGCTGGTGCGTGGGGCGGGAGTCCCTGGTGTCCGGGCCTATGTCGGAGCCAGTATCGGGGTCTGTGTCCGAGCCTGTTCCCGCTCGGGCAGGCGCGCTGCCGGCCATCAGCGGCGCGGCGGGAATCACCTGGTCGCGCCCGGCATCCTTGGCGCTGTAGAGCGCGCTGTCGGCCGCATTGATCCAGTCCTTGACCGACAGAAAGCTCGGGTCCGCCGCCGCCACGCCAATGCTGGCGCTCACGCGCAGCTGGGGATGCTCGCGCACGCGCAGCTGGCTCAACTGGTTGCGTATGCGCAGCGCCACCGCATAGGCGTCGTCCAGCTGGGTGTGCATGCACAGCACGGCGAACTCGTCACCGCCATAGCGGCCCGCCGCGTCGTGCGAGCGCAGGCAGTGCCGGATGGTCAGGCCTATGGCCTGCAGCACCTCGTCGCCCACGGTGTGGCCAAAGCTGTCGTTGATGCGCTTGAAGTGGTCTATGTCCACGATCAGCAGGCAGGCCGAGGCCTGCGTCTGCCGGTAGTCGCGCAGCGCGGCGCGGGCCTTTTGCCACCAGTAGTCCCGGCTGTACAGCGTGGTCAGCGGGTCGATGCGGCTGAGCACCTGCAGCTTCACGTTCTGGCGCGCCAGCTTGCGCACCAGCTGGCGCGTGGACCAGCTGGAGAACACGCTGTGCAGCAGGAGCAGGGGCAGCATGCTCAGCTGCACGGCCAGGCTGGCCTCCCAGTCGGGCACGGGTCGCAGCAGCAGGGCCACCAGCGCGGCGGCCAGCAAGGTGGCCACCAGCGATTGCAGCCAGCCGTCGCGCGTGGCCGTGTGGTTGCGGTCGGCAATGCTGATGGCCAGCAGCGCAATGCTGGGCAATGCGCAGAAATGCATCACGGGAATCCAGCTGCCGATGATCAGCGCGTCTATCTGCAGATTGGCGTGTTCGGCGCGGTGGCTGTCACGGCTGTGGCGGGCGTGCAAAAAGGCGATGTGCGGCCAGACCAGGGCGCTCACCAGCACAAAGCCCCAGACCGCCGGGCTGGCGCCCATCTCCGTCATGGCCGTGCCCACGACGAGGCCGCCCAATGCCATGCTGGAGACGCGCAAGGGGTAGGTTCGGCGATGGATGCGCTGGCGCAAGGACATGGCGGTGCGAGCCGAGTGCGCGCCGATTGCCTAGCGCGTCAGAAAGTGTTGTTGCATCAATTTGTATCATTGTCCCCGTGCGTGCGCAACGCCTTAAAGTTTAACGTTGCCCAAAGTTGGCGTTCGGGACACATTGCAGGCCTCTTGTCCTACGCGGACCGGATGCAGCGTAGCTTCCTGATGAGCACAAATACTCACAAAATCAAGGCTCCTGGCCTCATTCGGCGGCTGTTCCGGGATTTGTGGACGGCAGCGGCATGGCGGTGGAAAACTTGGCGCGCTTGACGCTGAAAAAACTCTTGACATTGCGCACGTTGGCGTCGCCCGTGAATAGCGCGCGGCTCAACTCCAGGTAGGCCGGCATGTCGGGCGCGGCCACCACAAGGATGAAATCAGGCCCGGCCGACACGCGCCAGCACTGCTGCACGGCGTCCAGCGCCACGGCGCGGCGCTCGAAGCTGTCCAGCGAATCACTGTCCTGGCGGTCCAGCGAGACTTCCACGATGGCCTGCAGCCCGTGGCCCAGGGCGGCGGCCAGGCGTTCCGGCTGGAGGATGGCCACCTGCCGCTCGATCAGCCCGGTCTCCTGCAACCGCCGCACGCGGCGCAGGCAGGTGGGCGGCGACAGCTGCAGCAGCGCGGCCAGGGCCTGGTTGCTGCGGCTGGCATCGACCTGCAGCAATTGCAGCAACCGCAGATCGGTGGCGTCCAGTTCTATGGAATTTTGTGTCATTGAATTCTATGAATTGAAATAATATTTCTTGTACTGGTTTTTATGAAATATTAGTTCAATAGACAAAGAAATTTGGTGAGAAATTTCTTTTCAACCTGCGTAGCATCCGTCGTCATCTCGAAACAAGGAGCTTGTCCATGTGTGGCATCGTCGCAGCGGTTTCCTTCCGCGATATCGTCCCCGTTCTCGTCCAGGGCCTGCAGCGCCTGGAATATCGCGGCTATGACTCCTGCGGCGTGGCCGTGCAGGCGCTGGACGCCCAGGGCGTGCACAGCCAGGGCCTGCAGCGCGCCCGTTCCACGGCGCGCGTGGCCGAACTCATGGCCCAGGTGCAGCAGGACAAGGTCATCGGCCACACCGGCATTGCCCACACGCGCTGGGCCACGCATGGCGAGCCGGCCGTGCGCAACGCCCATCCGCATTTCAGCCACGGCCCTGGCGTCTCGCCCGTGGCCGACACCGACCAGCCGGCCCGCGTGGCCCTGGTGCACAACGGCATCATCGAAAACTACGAAGCCCTGCGCGCCGAGCTGCAGTCCAAGGGCTATGTCTTCGCCAGCCAGACCGATACCGAGGTCATCGCCCACCTGGTGGACAGCCTCTACGGCGGCGACCTGTTCGAGGCCGTGCAGGCCGCCACGCAGCGGCTGCATGGTGCCTTCGCCATCGCCGTCATGCACAAGGATGAGCCGCAGCGCGTGGTCGGCTCGCGCGCCGGCTCACCGCTGATCCTGGGCGTGGGCCAGGACGGCGCCGAGCATTTCCTGGCCAGCGATGCCATGGCCCTGGCCGGCGTGACCGACCAGATCGTCTACCTGGAAGAGGGCGACATCGTGGACCTGCAGCCCGGCCGCTACTGGCTGGTGGGCAAGGGCGGCGAGCGCCTGGCGCCCGAGCAGCGCCCCGTGCGCACCGTGCACGCCCACAGCGGCGCGGCCGAGCTGGGCCCCTACCGCCACTACATGCAAAAGGAAATCTTCGAGCAGCCGCGCGCCATTGCCGACACGCTGGAAGGCGTGCAGGCCATCGTGCCCGAGCTGTTCGACGGCGCGGGCTCGGACGGCAAGGCCGGCACCTCGGCCTGGCGCGTGTTCAAGGAAATCGACCGCGTGCTCATCCTGGCCTGCGGCACCAGCTACTACAGCGGCTGCACGGCCAAGTACTGGATCGAAGCGCTGGCCGGCCTGCCCTGCAGCGTGGAAGTGGCCAGCGAGTACCGCTACCGCACCAGCGTTCCCCATCCCAAGACCCTGGTCGTCACCATCAGCCAGTCGGGCGAGACCGCCGACACCCTGGCCGCGCTGCGCCACGCGCAGAGCCTGGGCATGAAGCACACGCTGACCGTCTGCAACGTGGCCACCAGCGCCATGGTGCGCGAATGCGAGCTGGCCTACATCACGCGCGCCGGCGTGGAGATCGGCGTGGCCTCCACCAAGGCCTTCACCACCCAGCTGGCCGGCCTGTTCCTGCTGACCCTGGCCCTGGCGCAGTCGCAAGGGCGCCTGAGCGAGGAAAAGGAGCAGCAGTACCTGGCCGCCATGCGCCACCTGCCCGTGGCCCTGCAATCGGTGCTGGCGCTGGAGCCCCAGGTCATCAGCTGGTCCGAGGACTTCGCCAAGCGCGAGAACGCGCTCTTCCTGGGCCGTGGCATCCACTACCCGATTGCGCTGGAAGGCGCGCTCAAGCTCAAGGAAATCAGCTACATCCACGCCGAGGCCTATCCGGCGGGCGAGCTCAAGCACGGCCCGCTGGCCCTGGTGGACAGCGCCATGCCCGTGGTCACGGTCGCGCCCAATGACGAGCTGCTGGAAAAGCTCAAGAGCAACATGCAGGAAGTGCGCGCGCGCGGCGGCGTGCTCTATGTGCTGGCCGATGCCAAGACCAACATCGAGAGCAGCGAAGGCATGCACGTCATCCGCATGCCCGAGAACTACGGCGCCCTGAGCCCCATCCTGCACGTGGTCCCGCTGCAACTGCTGGCCTACCACACGGCCTGCGCACGCGGCACCGACGTGGACAAGCCGCGCAATCTGGCCAAGAGCGTGACGGTGGAGTGAGGCAGAGGGCCGGGGGCGGCAAGGCACAGGTCTTGACCTGCCCTGGTCCTTCGTTGCCCATGTGCGAAATGTCCGTCGGACACCCGGCGGCTGGCCTACCTGCGGTATCGCAACATGGGGCTGCGCACGCTCTGGCCGGTCCTACGGCTGAGCCGCATGCCTGGTCCCACACTGGTTACCAGCGCAGTGCATATCTGCGCTGCAGTCGGGCGCTTCGTTTGACGCGCCTCTTTGACCACCATGTGAAGGAGATACCCATGGCTCAGCAAAACGACCAGCAACAGCAGCAGCAAAACAACCCGCAGCAGCAGAACCCGAACCAGCAAAAACCGGGACAGCAGCAGCAGGACAACCCCCAGCACAAGCAACCTGGCCAGAACCAGCCAGGCCAGCAGCAGCCCAATCAGCCCCGCTGACGGGCTGGGCGGCGTTCCGTTTGACGTGAGGATGGAACCATGAAACAGCTTCTTCCCACGAGAGGCCCGCAGCATCCGGTCCATGTTCCCATGCAGATGGGGCAACCCATCACGGACAGGAACTACAGCCAGATGCAGTGCAAGGCGAACGTCCGCCAACAAGGGCAGCCTTTGCGCCAGCCACAGCAACGCTGATTGATCGCAGCCAGCGCTGGTGCAGCGCTCCCTGGAACCGGCCGCCTTCGGGCGGCTTTTCCGTGTCGAGGGCCTGCCCCCTGGCCGGGGCCGCCGGAGATCTCCCCGCAAAATGACGCCTTTCCAGCATCAACCCCCAAGGATTTCAACGATGACACTGCAGCGCCCCTGTTTCGTTTTGCCGACCCTGGTGCTCGCCCTGGGATTGTCAGGGTGTGCCGCGCCGCCTTCCAGCGGGCAACTCGAGAAGGAGGAAGCGGAGCAGGCAAAGACGCTGTGGGTGATCAGCGAAGCCTTGAAGGCCAACATGGCCGTGGTGCTGGTGGCTGATCTGACGCCGCACAAGTCGCTGGCCGACGCCGATGGCATGTCGAAGTGGACTCCCAACGTGGTCTGGACCCATGAGGACAAGCCGGAGATCGTGTTTGGCCGCAAGTTCCAGAACAACGCGCTGCAGCGCGACCCCAAGACCACCTATCTGTTCAAGGCCTTCGAGGTCCATGTGCTGCCGCCGGGCAAGTACCTGATGACGGGGGGTGACGACTACCGTCTCAATGCCCAGCTTGACCAGCTGGGCGCCAAGGCCGGGGCCACCGGCTCAGGCCGCGGCACCCTTGGAACGGCCACGTTGTCGCCGGAAACCTATCGCCAGTTCTATACCGAGATGAACTGGAAGGAAGGCACGACGCACTCGCAGAGCCGGATCGAGAAGTACTGCACCACGGTGCACCGCGCCTCGGGCAATTGCGTGGCCTGGGGCGAGCGCATGGTCACCGACAGCACGCCGGGCATGGCGGCGGGCTACTACCAGGACACGGATTCGCGCGACATTCCCGCACTCAAGGTCCAGGTGCGCGTGCCGCCCAGGCAGGCGCTGGCCAGCTTCACGCTGGAGGGCGGCCAACTGGTGCTGAGCCAGCGTTCGCACCTGAAGACGCCCAGCTACCAGTTCCGCCAGGCCGGCTGCCGCAAGGTGGCGGCCGAGAAGGTGGAATGCCCGCTGGAAGACTTCACCGTCCACACACTGCCGCCGCCCATGGAGTTCACGCGCAACTATCTGGCCACGCGCGCCAATCTCAACGACGAGCAGGAAAAGCTGATGGCACGCCTGGTGCCCATGCAGGTCACCACGCTGGGCCGCCAGGGCGCGGCCGACCCGGTCTGGGGCACGCCGATCTCGCTGCGCAAGGGGCCATGAAGCCGGGGCGCAGCCGGCGCCCGCCTATCGGCGCCGCCGGGTTGCGCACCTTTGCTGAAAGGCTCGCATGCTTGAAGGAGCCAGCCAGCCTCAGTACTTGAACCTGGCACTCACCATCAGCGTGCGCGGGCTGCCGAAGCTCAGCAGCTGCGCGTTCGGCGTTGTGCCCTGGACGTAGTCCTTGTCCAGCAGGTTTTTGATGGCCAGGCTCAGGCCCCATGACTTCGCTTCATAGCCCAGGTTCAGGTCGAGCAGGGTGTACTTGGCCAGGTTGACGAAGGCCGTGCCGCGCTGTGCCGTGCGGGCACCCTGCATGCGCAGGCCTGCGCCCATGTTCCAGCCCAGGCGGTCGGGGTTGAAGTAGTACTGCGTGAAGACGGAGCCTGCGTTCTTGGGCACATGGTTGATGCGCTTGCCGATTTCGCTGGCCGTCAGGCTTTGGGAGGTCCGGGCCGAGGGGATGTAGCTGTAGGCGGCCGAGACATTCCATTGCCGCGTCAGCGAGGCGACGACTTCCGCTTCGAAACCCTTGGTGGTCTGCTCGCCGGTCTGGACGGCGTAGCCCAGCGTGGCGTCGTTCTCGGTGACGTTCTTGCGCCGCAGGTCATACACCGCCAGATAGCCTTGCACGCGCCGGTCCAGGGCCTGGAATTTCACGCCCAGTTCGGTCTGCTTGCCCTCTTCGGGATTGAGCAGCGTGCCGTTGATGCCGGCATCCGTCACGGGCATGAAGGAGGTGGAGTAGCTGACGTAGGGTGCCAGGAACTCGCTGGCCTGGTACATCAGCGAGGCGCTGCCCGTGAAGGCGGTGTTGCTGTTGCTGACCGAGCCGCCGGCCAGCCTGTCCTGGATTTCCACGCGCGTCCAGTCATGGCGACCATTCAGGCCGGCGATCCATTTCTCATCGATCTTGATGGTGTTGCGCAGGTACAGGCCCACGTACTGGCTGTAGGTCAGGTTGTGGGAGGGCTTGCCCTCCTTGATGGACGTGACGCCATAGACCGGGTTGTCGGCGTTGAAGGGGTTGATGTTGTCCACGCGCTGGTAGTAGTCGCTGCGCTCTCGCATCATGTCGATGCCGGCGGTCAGCTCGTAGTTCACGCGATCAAACTTGAAGTTGCGCTGCAGGTAGTTGTCCAGGGCGATGTTGACGTCCTGCTTGTCCTGGTAGTTGATCTGGCGCGCGACCAGGGGGAACCTGGCATTGGCCGCCGCAAAGACCGAGTTGCTCAGGCTGCTGCCCTTGGTGAGCGCGAAGTTCTGGCGGAACACCCATTCGTTGTCGAAGTAGTGCGCGTAGTTGGCTCCCAGGCGGTAGGAGTCCACCTCGTAGCTGCGGTCGGGTTCGCCGATGAAGACATTGCGCCCGTACTTCTCGTAGTTCTGCGGAATGCCCTGGTTGCGGATGTAGTTGCGGTGCTGGTAGCTGGCGATGACGGACAGCTCGTTCCTGCCGTCCAGGTCGAAGTTGTACGAGCCCGCCAGGTACTGGTTCTTGAAGTAGACGTAGTCCGTGGGATCGTTCTGGTCGGATGCGCGGCCCACGATGCGAAAGGCGCCCTTGCGGCTTGCGTCGGGCGAGTAGTTCAGGTCGAAGTTGGCCTCCTTCAATCCATAGCTGCCCACGCTGATGCCGGCGCGCGAGAACGACTCGGCCTGCGGGCGCTTGGTGGTCAGGTTGACCAGGCCGCCCGGCAGGGCCAGGCCGAAGCCCACCGAGGTGGGGCCCTTGACCACTTCGATGGAGCCGATGCCGAAGATGTCCTCGGAGCGCAGCACGTTGGTGGAGGTCTGCGCCCGCAGTCCGTCCACATAGGTTTGCGCGCTGGAGATCTGGCCGCGGATGATGAAGTCATCCCAGCCGCGCCGGCCGTACGAGCCGGACGCAACGCCGGCCACGCTCTCCAGCGCCTCGGCCACGGACCTGACCTGTTTTTCCTCGATCTGCCGCTGGGTCACCACGCTGATGGACTGCGCGGTCTCGAACAGCGGCGCATCGGAGCGCAGCACGCCCGTGGTTTTGCGGGCGACGAAGTTGTCTTCGTTGTTCTGCTGCTTCTCGGCCTGGATCTGCACGGTTTCCAGTTGCGTGGACGGTGCGTCGGCGGCCTGGGAGAAGGCCATCACGGGGATGGCAGCCAGGGCAAGGCACAGGCAGGAGCGGGGCATGCCGGCAATGGGGGGGAGGGTGTGGAAGGAGGAAGGCATGCGCAATGGCCAGTCAATAGAGGAAAAAAGCGTTTGGCGGGGCGTTCGGCGAGGCGATAAGCGGGGAGATAAGTTCATGGAGGTGATGCGTGATGCGTGATGCGCGGCATCGCATGCGGCTGCGGGCCGGGACAGACACAGAAAAAGGAAAGGCCGGGGGCCGGGCTGGCGCCCGCTCAGAACTCGACCGTGGCGCGCAGCAGCACTTGGCGCGCGTCGCCCATCGAGATGAAGTAGGTGTTGGCGCTCGACGGGTAGTAGGTGCGGTCGAACAGGTTCTTCACGTTGAGCTGAAAGCGCGTCCTGTAGCCGTTGATCCGCGTGTCATACGTGGCAAAGGCATGGGCCACGGTGTAGCCCGGCAGCCAGAAGGAGTTGGCCGAGTCGCCGGGCCGCCTGCCCACGTACTGCAGGCCGCCGCCCACGCGCAGCCGGCCTTCGCCCAGCACATCGCCCAGGACACCGCCCAGCACTTGGCCAAAGTCGTACACGGCCGACAGCGAGGCCGTCTGCCGCGCCACGTTCCACAGCTGGTTGCCCTGGTAGAGCGGGTCCTGCGTGGTCTTGGCATCCACATAGGCAAAGGCCGCGATGGCGCTCCAGTGGCGGCCCAGCTCGCCGGCCACATCCACCTCCAGCCCGCGCGATCGCGCCGCGCCCGAGGTGCGCCAGTCGGTCAGCTTGGTGGCGTCGTTGAACTGCGAGACCAGCACGTTCTTCTTGCGGATGTCGAACAGCGCCAGCGTGCCGGTGAGCTGCCCTGGCAGGTCCAGCTTGGCGCCGGCTTCCCAGGACCGGGCCTCCTCGGGCGCCACGCCCGAGTCGATCACGGCGCCGCTGGCCAGCGGCGCGATGGTGGAGGTGGGCCTGAGCGATTGCGAGTAGTTGCCGTAGAGCGACAGGCCGCTGGCCAGTTGATAGACCAGGCCGGCGCGCGGCAGCCAGGCCGTGCCGTGGGCCTGGGTGTTGGCCTTGAACGGGCGGCCCCGGCCGGCGGTCTGGCGCCAGGTCTGGTAGCGCAGGCCGGTCGTCAGCACCCAGCGGTCGCCCAGGTGGATGGCGTCCTGCAGGAACAGCGACTGGTTGTGCAACTGGTCCCTCTGGTCGCTGTCGCTGGCCGAGACGGTGGCCGAGGGCTGCTCCAGCCCGTAGACGGGGTTGGTGTAGCTGAAGGTGGAGGTGACGGCCTGGCGCAGCAGGTCGGAGCGGTAGATCAGCCGGTACTCGGCATCGGCGCCGAACTGCAGGTCATGGCGCAGGCCCGCCAGCTGCACGCTGCCGTCCACATAGGCCGAGCCATAGCTGTCGGTGCTGAGTGCGCCGTGCGTGGCGTCGTTGCTGCGCTGCAGGGTGCCGCGCGCGGTGTTCACGCCGTTCACGCGCAGCTGGTTGGCGTCGTAGATCTCGCGGTTGTAGCTCAGGTTCAGGTGGGCGGCCCAGCCGCTGCCCAGGCGGTGGTCCACGGAGAGCTGGGCCAGGTGGGTCTCGCCCGTCATCTGGTTGAAGGGCTCGTCCAGCCGGCGCGTGGCCGGAAGGTCCAGCGGGCGCCGGGTGACCGGGTCCAGCGCCGTGCCGCGATCGAAGGGCGTCAGGTACTTGCGGTACTCGTACCAGAGCACGGCCTGCGTGTCGTCGCCATACCAGGCCAGCGACGGCGCCACCAGCGTCTCGCGGTGCTGGCCGAAGTTGCGCCAGTAGTCCTCGTCCACATGGTCGACGACCAGGCGGTAGGCCAGACCGTTCTCACCGATGGGGCCGGTGGTGTCCAGCGTGGCGCCCGTGCCGTTGCGCCCGCCCGCGTAGCCCGAACCCTGCAGCGACAGCGCCGTGCGCTGGCGCAGCTGCGGCTTCTTGCTGACCACGTTGATCACGCCGCCCGGGTCCATGAGGCCGTACAGCAGCGAGGACGGGCCCTTGATCACTTCCACGCTCTCGGCGGCGGCGTTCATGCCGCGCCCCTGCACCAGGGGCATGCCGTTGTGCATGACGGAGCCGTCGCGGTTGGTGCCGAAGCCGCGCTTCATGATGGTGTCCTGCGTGCTGGCCAGGGTGTTGCCCTGGGTGACGCCGCTGACATTGGACAGCGCCTCGTCCAGGTTGCGCGGGCGCTGGTCGCGGATCACCTGGGCCGGCACCACGTTGACCACCTGCGGGATCTCCAGCACGGGCGCCGTGGTGCGCAGGCTGGAGGCATCGGGCGTGGGCTGGTAGCGCTCGTCGGCATCGACCGGGGCAGGGGCCGCACGGGCCACGACGCGCACGGCGGGCAGCTCGGTGGCGTCGGCCGCTGCAGCGCCTGCCGTGGCGGGCATGGCCGCCTTGCGCACGATGAATTCACCCGCGCCGCCTTCCACCGCCTCCAGCCCGGAGCCCGCCAGGATGGCCGCAAAGCCCGCGCCCACGGTATAGCTGCCGCGCAGGCCGCCCGACTGCCGCTGGCGCGTGCTGGCCGGGTCATAGGACAGGGCCACGCCTGCGGCCGCCGCAAACTGGCCCAGCACCGAGGCCAGCGGGCCGGCCCCGATCTCATAGGCCCTGGCGGCCTGGCGGGTCTGCGCCAGGGGCTCGGCCGCATGGCCGGGGGGCGCACATGCCACCGCCGCAGCCAGCAGGCAGGTCAGCGCCGCGCGGGCGGGTGTCGGTGTGAAGGGCGTTTGCATTCGGGTTTCCTGGCCATGAACAGCGGTGAGACAAGGGCTTTCATGAAGGGAGCCGAACGAGATCGCAAAAGATGAAAATGGGCCGCGAAGTTTTTTGTGCGGCATGGGGAAATGGCTGGCCCTAGACGGGCACCAGGGTCAGCCAGTAGCGCGACAGGCCGGCCGCGCGCACCGGGAAGGCGCGGGTGATGACGGCCAGCGCCTTGTCCGTGTCGGCCAGGGGAAACACGCCGGACACGCGCAGGCCGGCCACGGCCGGGTCGCAGGCCAGGCGGCCGGGCCGGTAGCGTGCGAGTTCGCGCACCACGTCGTCCAGCCGCCAGCCGTCCACGATGAGGCTGCCGCCCACCCAGTTGACCAGGGCCGGGTCGGCGGCCTGGGCGGGCAGCATGCCGTTGCGGCTGAAGCTGGCCTGCTGGCCGGCCTGCAGCCGCAGACTGCGGCTGGGGTCCTGCAGGGGCTGGATTTCCACGGCGTCCTGCAGCACGCTCACCACGGTGTCACCGCCCTCGCCGCCCTCGCTGCGCACGGTGAAGCGCGTGCCCAGCGCCAGGATGCGGCCCTGCGGCGTGTGCACCATGAACGGGCGGCCATCCTTGGCGCCTGCGCCGGGTCCGGCCAGGGAATGGGCGGTCTGCACCAGGATCTCGCCCTCGCGCAGCACCAGCAGCCGGCGCGTGGGGTCCATGGACACATCCACCGAGGTCCGCGTGTTCAGCGTCAGCTCGGACCCGTCGGCCAGCGTGACGGTGCGGCGCTCGCCTGTGCCGGTGCGGTAGTCGGCCAGCCAGGAGCGCACGCCGCCCTGTCCGCCGGCCAGCTGCCATGACAGGCCCGCCACGGCCCCGCTGCCCACCAGTGCGCCGATGCCGCGCAGCACCCGGCGGCGGCTGCGCCGGCTGGCCTGCAGCGTGGAGGCGGCCAGATGGCCCGGCACGCGCTGCAGCATGGACTGCAGGGCGTCGAAATGCCGCCATGCGCGCTGGTGCTCGGGGTGGGACTCATGCCAGCGCTGCCAGGCGGCACGGTCGGCGTCGGTGGCATCGCCGGAGCAAAGTCGGGCGTACCAGGCAATCGCTTCCTGGCGGATGCGGGCCTGGGCCTGGGCTGGGGTGGGGGTGGGGGTGGGCGAATGTGCAGCCGCGTCCAGGGCGCTGTCGCTGTTCGAGGGCAAGGCCGTCATGCGCCGTCTGCCACGATGAGGTAGCAGTGCTCCAGCGCCTTGAGCATGTAGTTGTTGACGGTGCGCACGGTCACCTGCAGCCGCGCGGCGATCTGCGCATAGGTCAGGCCTTCGAGCTGGGAGAGGATGAAGGCCTGGCGCACGGCGGGCTTCATGCCGTCGAGCATGGCGTCGATGGCCACCAGGGCCTCCAGCACGATGGCCCGCGCCTCGGGCGAGGGCGCCTGCGGCTCGGGCAGGGCCGCCAGCGATTCCAGATAGGCCCGCTCCAGCGCCCGGCGCCGGTGGAAATCCACCACCAGGCCGTGGGCGATGGTGGCCAGGTAGGCGCGGGGGTCCACCGGGTCCGCCCGCTCCTTGCGGCCGAGCAGGCGCACGAAGGTGTCGTGGGCCAAGTCGGCGGCATGGTGGGAACAGCCCAGTTTTCTGCGCAGCCAATCGCGCAGCCATCGGTGATGGTCACGATAGAGCGACTGGACCTCGTTGTGCAGCGCGAATTCGCCGGATGACATGCTGACCCCCACCATCGCAAGGAGGATCCCCTTGGCATCAATGACTCAATGCGATTGGTTCTCATTCTATCCGCTGGCGTGCGCACTACCGAGGCGCCGGGGGCTATCCCCTTTTGCGATGTCGAAGGCCGCCTGCCACCAGGCCTGCAATGGCCAGGGACAGCAGCGCCAGTGAACCAGGTCCGGTGGCCGGCACGGTGGCCGGCGTGGCGGAGGCCGCGGGCACGGCAATCATGATCGGATCGTCGATGCTGCCGGGCGCGGGATCGTTGTCCCCGGTGGCCCGTGCGGTGGAGCTGCCATCGTTGTCGGTGACCGCAAACCCGATGCTCGCGCCGTTCACGCTCGCATCCCATGGCAGCCATTGCCCGTCCACCAGCTTGTAGAGCACGGCGCCCGGGGGCACTTGCCTGGGCAGCGTGAGCGCCACGCGGAGTGTTCCGCCGTTCGTGCAGCCGGTGGCCTTGAAGGCGATCTGGCCGTACGGAAAGCCGAAGCCCGGGGGGGCGCCGCTGGACGGCGCTGCCGCATTCGTCGGCATGCCATCGAAGCCGCAGTCCGCGCCGGACAGGTGCATCGCCACGGTCCCTGCGGCAAGCTGCAATGAGGCCGAGTCCGCCTGGTAGCTGAACTGTGCCGTCGCGCTTGCGGGGCTGGTGCCCTCGGGGGTCGTTACCGAAACCGCCACGGTGCCCAGGGAACCCGCGGGAGCGGTGGCCGTGATCCGGGTGGCGCTGTCCACCGTGAAGCCCGTGGCTTGGACCGCGCCAAACCGGACCTCGGTCGCTCCCGTGAAGTCGCTGCCGGACAGGATCACCGAACTGCCTCCCGAGGCTGGGCCGCGTTGCGTGGACAGGCCCGTGATGGCGGGAGCGCCCGCATAGCTGAACCGGGCCGAGCCCGTGACCGCAGAAGTGCCGCCGGGACTGGTCACCGTCAGATCGACGGTCCCGCTGCCGGGGGGTGAAATCGCGGTGAGCTGCGTATCGCTGAGCACCGAAACGCCGCTGGCGTATTGATGGCCGAATTTCACCGTGCTGGCGGCGCTCAGGTGGGTTCCGGTGAGGGTGACCTGTGTGCCTCCCGCGCTCGGGCCCGTCGCCGGGGCCAGCGAGGCGACGGTCGGTGCCTCGGCATAGGTGAAACGGTCTCCGGCGCTGGCGGCGGAGGTGCCGCCGATGGTGGCCACGGTGACATCGACGGTGCCGGCGGCGCCCGCAGGCGCCATGGCGGTGATCTGCGTGTCGCTGAGCACCGTGTAGGCGGCAGCGGCGGCGCCGAACCGCACGGCTCCCGTGGCCGGTGCTGCAGCGAATCCCGTGCCGATCAGGGTCACCGGGCTGCCCCCGGCGGTGGGGCCGGCCACGGGGCTGATGGCCGTGATGGCAGGGGCTGCCACATAGGTGAAGCTGCCGCTGATGGATGCGCCATTGGCGGCGGTCATGAGTTTGATGCCCACGGCACCCGGTGAATGAGCAGGTGATGTCGCCGTGATCTGCGTGTCGCTATCCACCTGGAAGTGAAGCGCGTCCGTATCGCCGAATTGGACGCCGGTGGCGTCCAGAAATCCTGTGCCATCGAGCCTGACCGGCGTGCTTCCTGTGGCCGGGCCGGCAGAGGGAAGAATCTGGTTGACGGTCGGCATGGCAATGGCATCCACCTTGACCGCGAATAGATAGCCGAAGGCACTGGAGGATGCCCCGGGAATGACCCTGGGTCCGAGATAGATGCCGTATCCGGCGCTGCCACTGCAATTGCAGTCGAAGATGATGCGCACAGATGTGTTGGCATACGCAGGGTAGGCACCTGTGAACCTGTAGGTATCGCCGATGGTTTCCTGGTAATCGAGCTGTTGGCAGTTGGCAGAGGCGCTGTCGCAAAGTTTCAGTCGCGGGAATCCGCCGCCAAATACTTCAAAAATGCGAACGGATACATCGGAGATGATGACATTGGTTTCACCCGTCCTGAATTCCTGGTATCTGGGATAGCTGCCGTTCGCCCAGACATTGCCTGTGGCCGCATCGAGAGTGGACAGCAGTGTCCTGATCGTGGCCGCATGGGCACCGGACGCCGATAGAAGGATGGCAAGCAGTACCCATGAGATGGGCAGCCAACGCAGCGCATGGATGGAAAGATGCCTTCTGTTTTTTTCTGGCATGGTGTTCTTGGCTGTTGGATGTCGGGTGGATTGGGGACGGCCGGGCGCGGCCGCCATGCAGGCTGCAAACCGGGCGCGGCTGCCTGCGGCTATCTTGCGGGAGGGGCGGCCCGAAGGCTTGACCGTGCGTTGGTCCGCCGCTTGACCCAGCATCCGGCGCTCAGGCCATGAGCCCGAGAAGCCAGTCTGCGTATTCCACCGATGCCGCCGTGCTGGCGGCGGACGGTGACATGCGCGCCGCGTGCGCCGCCTCGGCCATGGCCCGCACATCGCTGGGCGTGTGGCTGAACGCGGCACGGAAGGCGCGGCTGAAGTGCGCCTCGCTGGCAAAGCCCAGGCGTGCAGCCACCTCGGCAATGCGCAGGCGCCGGTAGGCGGGATTGGACAGCGTGTGGAAGGCCCGCTGCAGGCGGCGCTGCTGCACATAGCGCATCACGCCGCCCAGGGGCTCGAAGAGGTGGTAGAGCCGGTGGCGCGAAATGCCGAAGCAGCGGCACAGTGCCTCGGGCGAGAGCGGCGTGCCCAGGTTCCGCGCGATATGGCGCTGGATGCGCTCCAGCGTGGCGGCATGCACCTCGGCGCGGGCTTCGGCCAGGGTGCGCTGGCTGGGGCGCAGGCAGGCGGCCAGCATTTGCAGGGTGGCGTGCACCACGTCATCGGCCTGCGCCGGGCCGATGGAGGGCAGGCGCCGGTGCAGTGCGCCCAGGTGGTCTGCCAGCAGGCCGCCGAACAGACTGTCGGCGGCCAGCACGGTGCCGTGGGGGCCCGGGCCCGGGGACCCGCAGGCAGCCTCGCCCAGCCTGCGGGGAACGATCAGCGAGAGCACATGGGAATCCTGGGCCACGGTGTGCTGGGTGCGGGCCATGTCGAAGACGACCACGTCACCGGCGCGGACCCGCAGTTCGCTGCCGTCGCCATGCTGGCCCACGAAACCCCCTGCGCGGTACCACTGCACCAGGTAGTGGTCCAGGCCGTCGTGGGCGGCGCGTGCCTGGCCGCGCGAGAAGCGCTGCGCGCCGAAGCGCAGGTCGCCCAGCAGCAATTGGCCCAGGTGGACCGCATGCACCGAGGCATGGAAGCGCCCCGGCGACGCGCCGTGCTCCAGCGACGCCACGTCGAAAAGCACGGAGATGCTGCTGCGCCACGCCTCGAAGCGGTCTGCCTGCGCCAATTGGTCGGTGGCGAACGTCGTGCTGGGCAGGGCTGTGGCCGGGGGCTGCATTGCGAGGTATCAGCGCAGTAAAAGACAGGACCTGGCAGGACAATCCCGCACGGCGCGGGGTGTTGCCGTGGTCGCCAGGCCGCAACTATACAGGCGCCCCCGGCTGTGTTTCGCAGGAGTCGCGAAGGCGGCACGATGCGCAACAGGGAGCCCGCGGGGACCGGCTGCCGGCCATGCTGGAGCCGGGTAGACGCATCGCAGTTGTCGCTGCGCGCCCTAGGTCAATCCGTTGTCGCCAGCCCGTCGAAGGTCGTGCTCGTGACCCAGTCGATGATTTGCGCGTGCGTGTACTGGCCCGACTCCTTGAGCAGGGCCACCACAGGATCGCAGGCCCGCGCGAACAGCGTGTAGAGCACCAGCTCGGCCGGCAGCGCGGGCTGCAGCTGGCCGCTGGTCTGGGCCTCGGTGATCCAGATGCTCAGGCGGTTGCTCAGGGCGATCAGCCGGTCCATGTAGGCATCGTTGGATTGCAGGGAGGCGCTGAGGTTGGAGTTCTGCGCCGGCAGGGAGGGCATTTCGCCTTCCAGCTGGGTCTGCATGGCCCAGCACGTCACGGCCTTGAGCTGGTCCAGCGGGCGCACCGGCGTGCCGGCCTCGGCGGCCTGGGCCGCCGTGTCGCGCAGGCCGTCCACAAAGGCCAGGGCGCGGTCCAGCACGCCCACCATGGCGGCGCCCGCCAGTTCTTCCTTGGAGGTGAACAGCTTGTACAGGCTGGCCTTGGCCATGCCGGCCTCGGCCGCGACCTCGTCCACCGTCATGGCGTCGTAGCCCTTGGTGGCCAGCAGCCGGTTGACGGCCGCCACGATGGCCTGCTCGCGCACGCGCTGTATCTGTTCTTTGATGGAGGAGCGGCTAGTCATAGCGATATTTTAGACCTTGCAGGTCATATCTGATACCAAATAGTGCAAAGCGGGTATGTTTGGTTTATAGTTTGAACTCATCAGTTCACGATTTGGTCTTTGTGGTCTAGTCGGGCTGTTCAACCAAGAAGGGCGCCTCCATGCATCGCATTGCTGTCATCGGTTCGGGGATTGCGGGGCTGGCCGCAGCGAGCCGCCTGGCCGCAGCGAGCCGCCTGGCCGCGGCGCCGGGCGGGCCTGCCGTGACCTTGCTGGAGGCGGGCGGCCATTTCGGGGGGCACGCCAACACGGTGGACCTGACGCTGGGCGGCGTGAGCCAGGGCGTGGACACCGGCTTTCTGGTCTTCAACCACCGCACCTATCCGCTGCTGACACGTTTGTTCGAGCAGCTGCAGGTGCCCACGGCTGCCGCCGAGATGTCGTTTTCCGTGCAGGTGCCTGAGGCCGATGGCCGCGCGGGCCTGGAATGGAGCGGCAGTTCGCTGGGCGGCGTGTTCGCGCAGCGGGGCAATCTGCTGCGCCCGCGCTTTCTGAAAATGCTGGCCGAGATCCTGCGCTTCAACCGCCTGGCCACGCGCATCGCCCAGGAAGGCGATGAAGCGCGGCTGCGCAGCGCCATCGGCGATTTTCTGGACGACCACGGCTTTGGCGCCGCCTTCCGTCAGGACTACCTGCTGCCCATGATGGGCTGCATCTGGTCCTGCCCCACCGACCAGATGCTGCGCTTTCCCGTGGCCACGCTGATCCGCTTTTGCCACAACCATGGACTGATCCAGGTCACGGACCGGCCGCAGTGGCACACGGTGCGCGGCGGCTCGCGCCAGTACGTGCGGCGCATGGTGGCCGCGCTGCTGAAGGACGGCCGCCACGAGGCACGCCTGAATGCGCCCGTGCTGGGCCTGCGCCGCGCCGCGCACGGCGCGCTGCTGCAGACGGCGAACGGCACGGAGCCGTTCGACGCCGTGGTGCTGGCCTGCCACAGCGACCAGGCCCTGCGCCTGCTCGGCAGCGATGCCACGCCACAGGAGCGCAGCGTGCTGGGCGCCATCCGCTACCAGCCCAACCAGGCCGTTCTGCACACCGATGCCAGCGTGCTGCCGCGCAGGCAGGCGGCCTGGGCCGCCTGGAACTACGAACGCGCGGCCGACCCGGGACGGGACCAGGCCGGCGTCTGCCTGCACTACCTGCTCAATCGCCTGCAGCCCCTGCCGTGGCAGCAGCCCGTGATGGTTTCGCTGAACCCGGTGCGCCCGATCGATGAAGGCCAGGTCCATGCGCGCATCGAGTACAGCCACCCGGTGTTCGACCTGGCGGCCATCGAGGCCCAGGGCCGCGTGGCCGGCGTGCAGGGCCAGCGCCGGACCTGGTTCTGCGGCGCATGGTGCGGCTACGGCTTTCACGAAGACGGCCTGCGCTCGGGCCTGGACGCGGCCGATGGACTGCTGCGCGCCCTGCCGGCCTTGCCCGTCCTGCCCGCCAGCGCGGCCTTCGAGGGGATTGCATGACGGCCCGCCCCCTCATCGGCTTCGGCCATGTCTGGCACCGCCGCCTGCGGCCTGTCGAGCATGCCTTCCGCTATCCCGGCTATTTTCTGATGCTGCCGCTGCGCAGCCTGCGCACGCAGCCGGACGCCGCGCTGCGGCGCAACCGGCTGGGCTGGCTGAGCTTTCATGACAGCGACCACGGCGAGGGCGGCTGCGACGCACTGGCCTGGTTCGAGCAGTTGCTGCACAGCGAAGGCATAGCCGACGCCGATGGCGAGGTCTGGCTGCACACCTTCCCCCGCGTGCTGGGCTACGTGTTCAAGCCCGTGAGCTTTTGGTATGCGCACCGCGCCGACGGCTCGCTGGCCGCCGTGCTGGCCGAGGTCAACAACACCTTTGGCGAGCGCCACGCCTACCTGCTGGCGGGGCCGGACCTGGACTGGGGCCGCGAGCAGGTGGCGCGCAAGCAATTCCATGTCTCGCCGTTCTGCGAGGTGCGCGGCGAGTACCGCTTCCGCTTCGAGCGCGGCGAAGACCGCACCCTGGCGCGCGTGGACCTGCACGACGAGGACGGCCCGCTGCTGCAGACCAGCGTGGGCGGCGTGCTGCACCCGCTCGACGGTGCCACCGTGCGCCGCGCCTTCTTCGGCACGCCCCTGATGACGCTGGGCGTGGTCGCCCGCATCCACTGGCATGCGCTGCGCCTTTGGGCCAAGCGCGTGCCTTTCCATGGCAAACCCTCCGAGCCCAAGCGCTTCGTCACACGATGAACACTACCGCCGCCCCCTTGCTGAGCCCCTCCGCGGCCGCGCCGCGCCGCACGCCTGCACGGGCGCGCCGTGTGCTGAACCTGCTCGAACGCCTGCCCCACGGGCAGCTGGACCTGGAGCAGCCCGATGGCCGCCTGCTGCATCTGCCCCGCCCCCCGTCGGGAGCTGCCGATGCGCATTGCGTGCTGCACGACTGGCAGGCGCTGGAGCGCACACTCAAATCGGGCGACATCGGGCTGGCTGAAGGCTATATCGCCGGCGAATGGGACAGCCCCGACCTGGCCGCCCTGCTGCGGCTGTGCATGGCCAACCGCGACCATGTGCAAAGCCTGGTCTATGGCAGCTGGTGGGGCCGGCTGGGCTACCGCCTGCGCCATCTTCTGCAACGCAATACGCGGGCCGGCAGTGCCAGGAACATCCATGCCCATTACGACCTGGGCAATGATTTCTACCGCCTGTGGCTGGACCCGGGCATGAGCTACAGCGCGGCCTGGTTCCAGGGCCGCACGGGCCAAGCGCTGCGCAACGCGGACCTCCAGGAGGCCCAGCAGGCCAAGCTCAGGCGCACGCTGGACGAGGTGCGGCTACAGCCCGGCCAGCGCCTGCTGGAAATCGGCTGCGGCTGGGGCGGGCTGGCCGAGGCGGCGGCGCAGGAGTTCGGCGCCCGGGTCACGGGCGTGACCCTGTCGCGCGAGCAACTGGTCTGGGGGCAGCAGCGCATGCAGCAGGCGGGCCTGGCCGACGCGGTGGAGCTGCGCTACCAGGACTACCGCGACCTGCCCGCGCGCCATGCGGGCGAGCCCTTCGACGCCATCGTCTCCATCGAAATGTTCGAGGCCGTGGGCCGCGAATACTGGCGCGGCTACTTCCAGACGCTGCGCGACTGCCTCAAGCCCGGGGGCCTGGCCTGCATACAGACCATCACGCTGCGCGAGGATCTGTTCGCGCGCTATCTGCGCTCCACCGACTTCATCCAGCAGTACATCTTCCCGGGAGGCCTGCTGCCCAGCATCCCCGCCTTCGAGCAGGAGGCGCGCCGCGCCGGCCTGGTGGTGGAGCGCCGCATGGCCTTCGGCCGCGACTATGCGGAAACGCTGCGGCGCTGGCGCCAGTCCTTCGAGGAGCGCCTGGAGGCCGTGCGTGCCCAGGGCTTTGACGAACGCTTCGTGCGCATCTGGACCTTCTACCTGGCCTACTGCGAGGCGGCCTTCGACACCGGCAACACCGATGTCGTCCAGTTCACGCTGCGCAAGCCCCTGCCATGACAGCCCCGCAACCTCACGCGCGCCGCGCCCCCAGTGCACCCCGCGCCCCCCGCCGCAAGGCCCTGGCCTGGGGCGCCGCCTGCGTCCTTGCCCCTTCATTGATCACCATGTCCAACGCCCTGCACGCCATGACCCCGACCGCCGAACTTCCGGCCGAACTGCGCAGCGCCCTGCCGTCCGCGCGCCTGATGGGCACGGCCGTGCTGCGCTTTTTCGGCCTGCGCGTCTATGAGGCGCGGCTGTGGGCCGCGCCCGGACTGCTGCCCGAGGACTACGCCCGCCACCCGTTTGCGCTGGAGCTGGTCTACGACCGCAAGCTCGAAGGCGCGGCCATCGCCGAGCGCTCCATCGCCGAAATGCGCAGGGTCGGCAGCTTCACCGAAGAGCAGGCCCGCCAATGGCTGGACCTGATGAAGCAGGCCTTTCCCGATGTGGTGGCCAAGGACCGGCTGCTGGGCCTGAACGACGGCCAGGGCGATGTGCGCTTTTTCCACAACGGCCGGCAGACGGCGCAGCTGCGCGATGCCGACTATGCGCGCCTGTTCTTCGGCATCTGGCTGGCGCCGCAGACCTCGGCGCCTGCCATGCGCACCTCGCTGCTGGGCCAGGGCTGAACGCCAGCGGACCATGCCATGAACTCCGTCCCAGTCCCCGCTCCCGCCCCCGTGCTGCCCTGGCGCACAGGGCTGGCCTATGGCGGGCTGGCCGCGCCGCTGGCCTTTGTGTCCCTGCCCCTGTACGTGAACCTGCCCTACCACTACGCCAGCGTGGCCGGTGCGCCGCTGGCCGGGCTGGGCGCGGTGCTGCTGGCCACGCGGGCGCTCGATGCCGTGGTCGATCCGGCCATTGGCCGCCAGGCCGACAGGCTGCTGCGCGGCGGTGTGCGGCCGGCCTGGCGGGCGGCTGCGCTGGGCAGCCTGCTGATGGTGCTGGGTTTCGGGGCGCTGTGGCATCCGCCGCGCGGCGCCGAGGCCGCCATGCTGGGCTGGCTGGCCGGCAGCCTGCTGGTGTGCACGCTGGCCTACAGCTTCGTCACCATCCTCCACCAGGCCTGGGGCACCCGCTGGGGCGGCCAGCCCGCCTGGCGTGCCCGTGTGACGGCCTGGCGCGAGGGCGCCACGCTGGCGGGCGTGCTGCTGGCCAGCGTGCTGCCGGCCGTGATGGGCCTTGACGCCACCAGCGCCGTGCTGGCGCTGGGCCTGGTGCTGGGACTGATGGGGCTGTACCGGCTCCGGGCGCCCGTGGCTCCTGTGCCCCATGTGTCCCATGTGTCCCATGTGTCCCATGTGTCCTCTGCGCCCCGCATGCCGCAGCCAGAGTCCCCGGCCTCGGCCGCTCTGGCCTCTTCCACTTCTCCATGGGCGGATGCCGGGTTTCGCCGGCTGCTGGCCATCTTCATGCTCAATGGCGTGGCCGCGGCCGTTCCCGCCACCTTGCTGCCCTTCTTTGTGGCCGACAGGCTGCAGGCGCCTGCACTGCAGCCCCTGCTGCTGCTGTGCTTCTTTGGCGCGGCGGCCCTGGGCCTGCCGCTATGGGTGAAGGCCGTCTCGCGCTGGGGCCTGGCGCCCAGCTGGCGCGCGGGCATGCTGGCCAGCGTGCTGGCCTTCGGCTTCACGCCCTGGCTGGGCGCGGGCGACGCCATGGCCTTTGCCGTGATCTGCCTGGCCAGCGGGCTGGCCCTGGGCGCGGACCTGGCCTTGCCGGGCGCACTGCTCACGGGCGTGATCCACGAGTCCGGCCAGGGCGGCCGGGGCGAGGGCCGCTACCTGGGCTGGTGGACCTGCGCCACCAAGCTCAACCTGGCCCTGGCTGCAGGGCTGGCCCTGCCCCTGCTGTCCGCCGCGGGCTACCGCAGCGGCGGCACCGACCCGGCCGGGCTGCAGGCGCTGGCCTGGGCCTATGGCGGGCTGCCGTGCCTGCTCAAGCTGGCGGCGGCGCTGCTGCTTTGGCGCGCCGAGCGATTGCATTCTTCCTGGAGTCACACATGAGCCACATCACCCACTGCGCTTCGTTTTCGCCGCTGCGGCGCGTCTGCCTGGGGGCGGCCTTGGCACTGTCCCTGGCGGGCTGTGCCGGGCCTTCGGTCCAGGACTACGCCAAGGAGCAGCCGACGCTGGACCTGCGCCAGTATTTCAACGGGCCGCTGACGGCGCACGGCATGTTCACGGACCGATCGGGCAAGGTGGTCAAGCGATTCACCGTGCGCATGACGGGCCGCTGGAATGGCGACGAGGGCTCCCTGGAGGAGCACTTCGTCTACAGCGACGGCAGCACCCAGGAGCGGGTCTGGCATATCCGCCACCTGGGCGAGGGCCGCTACAGCGGCCGGGCCGACGACGTGGTGGGCGAGGCCCAGGGCCAGAGCGCGGGCAATGCCATCCGCTGGAGCTATGTGCTGGCCCTGCCCGTGAATGGGCGGGTCTGGAACGTCCACATGGATGACTGGATGTACCTCATGGACGGGCGCACCCTGCTCAACCGCACGGCCATGAGCAAGCTCGGCGTGCACCTGGGCGATGTGACGCTGTCCTTTGTCAAGGAGTGATGGCCATGCCGCTGTTCTCGCGCGGGCTGAACCCGCTGCTGGCTGACTGGAAGGGACGCTCGGCATGGGTGGTGGGCGCCTCCTCGGGCATAGGGCGTGCCACGGCGGAGGCGCTGCACCGGCAGGGCGCCCGGGTGATCGTCTCCGCACGGCACGGCGGCGCGCTGCAGGACTTCGTGCGCGGCCGCGAGGGCTGCCTGGCCCTGCCGCTGGACGTGACCGATGCCGCCGCCGTGGATGCGGCCGCCCAGGCCGTGCTGGCCCACGCGGGCGGGGCACCCGACCTGATCCTCTACTGCGCAGGCCACTACAGGCCCCTGCGCGCCACCGAGTTCGACCTGGCCGAGATGCAGCACCACCTGGCCGTGAACTATGGCGGCGTGCTGCACCTGCTCGATGCCGCGCTGCCCATGCTGCTCAAGGCTGGCCGGGGCCATCTGGCCCTGGTCGGCTCGGTGGCCGGCTACCGGGGGCTGCCCATGTCCCTGGCCTACGGCCCCACCAAGGCGGCGCTCAACAACCTGGCGGAAAACCTCTATCTGGACCTGCATGGCCTGGGCCTGGGCGTGTCCATCATCAATCCCGGCTTTGTCGATACGCCGCTGACGGCGCAAAACAGCTTCAGCATGCCGGCCCTGATCGGCGCCGACGAGGCGGCCCGGCATATGCTGCAGGGCTGGGCGCAGGGGCGTTTCGAGATGAATTTCCCGCGCCGCTTCACGCGCTGGGTGCGCCTGCTGCGCTGCCTGCCAGACGCCTGGTATTTCTCTGCGGTCCGCCGCTTCACCGGAGCATGAAACCCATGAGCAGCGGCATATCCGATCCGCGACTGGCCCGCTTGGCCCAGGCCTACGAGGCCCTGCGCCGCGACAACCTGCCGGCGCTGCTGTCCCTGTATGCCGAGCAGGCCCTGTTCAAGGACCCGTTCAACGAGGTGCGCGGCCACGCTGCGATCGAGCGCGTGTTTTCCCACATGTTCGAGCAGCTCGACCGGCCCCGCTTTGCCGTCAGCCACGGCGCGGTGCAGGGCGACAGCGGTTTTCTGCTGTGGGAGCTGGGCTTTGTGCGCTCATCCGGCCAGCCCATGCACATCTGCGGCACCAGCTACCTGCAGTTCGATGGCGACGGGCTGGTGGCGACGCACCGGGATTTCTGGGACCCGGTGGAGGAAATCTTCGCCAAGGTTCCCGTGCTGGGCGCCGTGGCCAGGGCGCTGCAGCACAAGCTCAGGGCGCCGCAGTAAGCAGCCGGGCCAACTGCGCCAGGGCGCCGTCCAGCGCGTCGAAACGCGGCGCACCCAGGCAGATGCGCAGCCCGCTGGCCTGCTCCTGCGGGTCCACCATGAGCGAGCCCGGATCGGTCAGCTTCAAGCCCAGCGCCGCTGCGGCCGATACCAGGCGGTCGGCGGCTTCGCGCTCCATGGGCAGCCATGCGTTGTAGGCCTCGGGGTGCAGCACCAGGCCGGAGCCACTCAGGTGCGGGGCGAGGTGTGATGCGGCCAGCCGGCAGCGCCGCTGTGCCTCATGGCGCAGGTCGGCCTGCAGGGAAGCGACCACGCCGTGCGACAGCCATTCATCGATCACGGCGCAGGAGAGGGCCGAAGGAGCCATGGACATCTCCTGCACAAGCTCCACAGCCGCGCCGCACAGCGAAGCGGGCAGCACCAGCATGCCCACCTGCAGCCCTGGGCCCAGCGACTTGGACAGCCCGTTCACATGCAGCGTGATTTCGGGCGCCAGCGTGGCCAGATGGGCCAAGGGTGCGTGATCGGGCAAGCAGGCGGCATACACGCCGTCCTCGATGATCCAGGCGCCTGCGCTGCGGCAGATGTCCACGATCGCCTGCCTGCGCTCCGCGCCCATGGTGGCCGTGGTCGGGTTGTGCAGCGTGGGGGTGAGGTAGACCACCTTGCCTTCGGCGGCGGGAATGCCCTCCAGCGCATCGGCCAGCGCCTGCGGCAGCAGGCCCTGCGCGTCGATGGCCAGGCCCTGCAGGGCGCAGCCCTTGCGCCGGGCCAGGGCAATGGCGCCGGGGTAGGTGATGCGCTCGGTCAGCAGCCGGCCCCGGGGCTGGCAGACCAGGTCAAGGGCCAGCGACAGCGCCTGGCGCGCGCTGCTGGTCAGCACCATGTGGTCGGGTTCCACGTTCAGGCCCAGCGTCTGCAGCCAGCGCACGAGCACGCGCCGATGCTCCAGGTGGCCCTGGGGCGGGGCATAGAAGTTGAAATGATCGGCATCGATGCTGCGCGCAATCCCGGTCAGCGTACGAGCCAGAACGCGCGCACTGATGGCGGCCGGCGGCGCGTTGGAAGACAGGTCGATGTCCTCGCCAGCCTGCGCCTGCTGTGACGCCACGAAGGTGCCCCGGCCCTTGACGCTGCGTGTCAGCCCCCGGCGCTCCAGCAGCGCATAGGCCCTGGTCACCGAGCCCAGGCCGATCTGCAGCCTGTCGGCCAGGTCCCTGTGGGCGGGCAGGCGGTCGCCGCCGGCCAGCCGGCCTTCGACGATATCGTCGGCCAGGGCACGCGCCAGCCGCTCGGCGGCACTGGCTTCAATGCGCGCAAGACGGGGCGTCCAGGGGGAGGGCAGGAGCATGGTCGGGGCAAGGAAAAAATGAGTGTGCCGTGACACTATTTCATTTGTCGATAGTGTAACGTTCGCTCCATGTTCAGCCACATCACCGTCGGCGCCCGTGATCTCGAGCGGGCCGGCCGCTTCTATGACGCGGTGCTTTTTCCGCTGGGACTGCAGCGCCGCGCCGTCCAGCCCGATGGCGGCCCGGCCGCGCTGTGCTGGGTGGCGCCGCCGGCGGCCTTGCCGCGCTTTTATGTCTACAGCCCCTTCAACGGCGAGCCGGCCACGGCGGGCAATGGCGCCATGGTGGCCTTTGTGGCCCCGTCGCCCGACGCGGTGGATGCGGCCCATGCCGCCGGCCTGGCCCGGGGCGGCAGCGACGAAGGCCCGCCCGGCCCGCGCCCGCACTACGGCGATGGCTACTACGGCGCCTACCTGCGCGATCCCGACGGCAACAAGGTCCATGTGGTGCATCGCGCCGATGTGCGGCCGTAGCGCGGCACGGGCCCGCCGCCCGTTTCCCTTTCTTTTCCTTTCCATGCAACAAGGACCGTCTTCATGAGCATTGCCGTTCATATGGTCGACGTTTTCGCCAGCGGCCCGCTGTCCGGCAATCCGCTGGCCGTGATCACCGGTGGGCAGGCGCTGACCACCGCACAGATGCAGCAGCTGACACGCTGGTTCAACCTCTCCGAAACCGCGTTCCTGCTGCCGCCCACGCAGGCGCAGGCCGACTACCGCGTGAGGATTTTCACGCTGGACCGGGAGATGCCTTTTGCCGGCCATCCCACGCTGGGCAGCTGCCATGCCTGGCTGTCCCAGCACGGTGCGCCCAGGAACGCAGGCCACGTCGTCCAGGAGTGCGGGGCGGGGCTGGTGCAGATACGGCAGGAGCATGGACGGCTGGCATTCGCCGCGCCGCCCATGCTGCGCTTTGGCGCGCCCACCGCCGATGAGCTGGATGCGGCGCTGCGCATGCTGGGCATCACTGCCGACGAGGTGCAGGCCGCCTCGTGGATAGACAACGGCCCCGGCTGGCTGGGCATCCGCCTGGCCTCGGCCGAGCAGGTGCTGGCGCTGAACCCGGCCCGGCAGTGGCCCACGCGCATGGACGTGGGCGTGGTGGGGCCCTATGCCAGGGGTGTCGGTGGTGCCAGCGGTGCCAGTCCTGCCGCCTGCGAGGTGCGCGCCTTCTTCTCCGATCACCAGGGCGCCATCGTCGAAGACCCCGTCACCGGCAGCCTCAACGCCTCGCTGGCGCAGTGGCTGTTTGCGACAGGGGTGATGGACAGCGACTACATTGCCGCCCAGGGCCGCTGCCTGGGCCGTGACGGCCGCATCTTCCTGACCCGTGACGGCACGGGCCAGGTCTGGGTGGGCGGCACGGCGCGCACCCATGTCGAAGGCGCACTGAGCGGCCTTTGATCCACACCGAAAGAACCCACGAATGACAGTGATCCAAGAGAGCCCGCGCGCTCCCGTCTCATCGGCCAGGGCCAACCTGAAAATGCTGGTGCGCTACAAGGCCTGGGCCAACGGCCTGACCTTCAAGAGCGTGATGGAGCTGCCCGAAGGCGAGGCTCTGAAGCAGCGGCCCACGAGCTTCGGCAACATGGTGCGCACGCTGAACCACGTCCTTGTGGTGGAGGACATCTTCAGGCACCACCTGCAGGGCCGCAAACATGGCTACACCATGCGCAACACCGACCACACGCCCACGCTGCAGGCGCTGTGGGAATCCGTGCAGGCAATGGACCGCTGGTATGTGGAGTTCGTCGATGCGTGCCCGGACGAGGAACTGGCGAAGGTCGTGCACTTCGAGTTCGTGGGCGGCGGGCAGGGCGCCATGACGCGCGAGCAGATCGTGCTGCACGTGGTGAACCACGGCAGCTACCACCGTGGCTTTGTCAGCGACATGATGTACCAGGTGCCCTTCGTGCCGCCGGCCAACGACCTGCCTGTGTTCCTCAGGGACTGCTACCGCGTGGACGAGCCGGCCTGCGGTTGAGGCAGGGCCAGGGCCTGCTGCGCCAGGGCGCCCTGGAGCACGGGCAGCTCAGGTGGCGTGTTGCCGGGCAGGGCCCATCCCTGGCGCAGCGCACCGGCAAAACCGTCGGCCACGCGCGAGTAGGCGCGGCCGCTGGTCATCACCCGGGGCCGCGCCGACCAGGCGATGCGGGCGCCGCCGGCCGCCAGGCGGTCCACCAGGTCCTGGTCCTCGCCGCAGGTGCGTGCGTCGAACCCGCCGGCCTGGCGGTAGTGCCAAGCTGAGATGCCCAGGTTGGCGCCGTGCACGTGGCGATGGCCGTCGCGGTCCGTGTAGGTGGTCTCGAAGTGCCGCCGCGCCGTGTCCGCCTGGACGCCGTGGGCCGACCAGTCGGCCACTTGCACCGTGCCGCAGACCACGTCGGACTGAAGCGCCAGCTGGTCGGCCAGCCAACTCTGGGAGACCGTGGTGTCGGCATCCGTGAAGGCCAGCCAGCGGGCGCCCAGCAGCAGCAGGTACTCCGACCCCAGGGCCCGCGCCTTGCCCACGTTGCGCGCGGCAATCGGCAACGGGATGGCGGGCCAGCGGCGCACGGCCGATTCGGTGGCGTCCTGGCAGCTGTCCAGCACCACGACGACGGCCACGGTCTCGCCCTGCAGGTCGGCATGGGCGGCCGCGCAAAACACGCTGTCCAGGCAGCGGCCTATGAGGTCTTCCTCGTCATGGGCTGGGATGCACACGCCGATCATCTGTCCGTCCTTTCAGGGGTTTTCTGCCAGATGTCCAGCTGGAAATCCGGCTCGCTGTGGCTCAGCAGCAAGTGCAGCTGCGCATGGGCCGACACGCTGTCATGCAGGGTGCGAGTGGTCTGCAGGTGATCGTGCGCCCCATGCCGCCAGTGGCACATAAGCCAGTGGCCGCCGCCCTGCAGCGAGGCCAGGCACTGGCGGTTGAAATGCGCCAGTGCCGCGTCGTCGAAGTAGTAGGCGAGCTCCGAGACCACGATGAGATCGAAGCCTTGCTGCGGCATCTGTGGCACCTGTGGCCATTGCCAGGGCAGGGGCAGAGCCTGCAGGTCCAGGCGTGCGCGGTCCTGCGGTGCAATCCGCTGGCGGCACAGATCCACGGCCCTGTCCGAGAAATCGACGGCGCACAGCCGGTCGCAGCGCTGCAGCAGGCGCTGCGTGGCCTCGCCATTGCCGCAGCCAGGCTCGAAGCCGTGGGCATAGCGCTCGCGCGGCAGGGCGGCCAGCAGCAGGTCGCGCTTGCGCCGCTCGTACCAGCGCGATGCGACCTGCCAGGGGTCGGGGTCGGCCTGGTACATCTGCTCGAAGTGCTGCCTGGCGCCGTTCATAGAAACACCACTTCAAACGGACGCAGCAGGCGCTGCGTGGCCCAGGACGGCAGGACGGCGTCGCGGCCCGTGGACGGGTCTGGCAGCAGCTGGCTGCGAAAGCACGACAGGGCCTTGCGCTTGAGCGCCAGCTCCTGCGGTGCCAGCGCAATGGCGGCGGCGCGGTGCCAGGGCACGCGTGCGTCGCCAGGCTCGGCCCAGTGCCAGGCCCAGATCGGCAGCTCGAAGAGCCGGCAGCCCGTGTGCCGGGCCGCCGCGGCGCAGGCCTGGCCGGTGGCCTCGTGGTCCGGGTGACCGTCTTCGCGCCAGGTGCACAGCAGCGCGTCCGAGGGCTGCAGCAACTGCTCCAGCCGCTGCAGCAACTGCGCTGCATGCTCGGCGATATGGCCGTCGGGCAAGCCCAGCCGCAGCACCTGCGCCTGCGGCGCAAGCAGGGCCAGGGCCTGGGTGCTCTCCTGCACGCGCTCGCGCACCAGACGCTGCGGCGGCCACAGCGTCGAGTCGGGGTGGCTGGCTCCGCCATCGGTCACGGAGACGATGAGGCAGGCCATGCCCCGCTCGGCACAGCGGTGCAGCAGGCCGGCGCAGCCCAGGATTTCGTCATCGGGGTGCGGCGCGACGATGACGGCGCGGCGCCGGCCCTCCAGGAGGTCGTCCATGGATACCTGCGCTGGCCGGCGTTGCGCAAACCAGGCCTGCCAGCGCGATTCGGGCGTGCCCCGGCCCTCGATGAGGCGCGGCTTCACAGCATCCATGCCGCGCCTCCCGGTGCCTGCGAGGCCTGTGCCTTCTCGGCCAGCAGGCGGCCCAGCGCCGCCTGGTCGCGCTCGGCATGGCTTTGGCGGATGAAGACGGGCAGGTCGGCCATCAGCTGCGCCAGGCCCCTGTTCTTGCACAGCGGGCCGGGACCGATGGCGCGCGGCACGCGCCGCAGCACCTCTTCGGCGGCGGCTTCCACGGCCAGGCGGGCGCGGCTCACGGCCAGCAGGCAGGGGTCCGAGGGCGTGGCATCGATGCAGGCCGCAGCGTCGCGCAGCAGGCCGGCCGCGCTGGCCAGGGCCACGTCCAGCGCGCCCAGGTGGGCCTGGCGGTGCGGGTCCTCTCCTTGACTGACGGCCTGCTGCAGATGGCTGGCGATGCGCGCTGCCGCGCCATGCCAGCAGGCCGCAACGCCGGCGCCGCCATGGTGAAAGCCGGGGCGGCTCAGGTACTGGCCCGGGGCCCCGACCAGCACGCCGGTGGCGCCGTCGAAATGCACATCGGCGCTGGCGCTGGCGGCCATGCCCACGGCCTGCCAGTGGCTGTCGTCCCTGCGGATGCCGGGCTGGTCCATGGTGACCGCGATCAGGCAGCGCTGGCCGTCTGCCAGCCAGCCGCTGACCAGGGCACGGTCCACGGCACGGGCGCCGGAGCACCAGGGCTTGTGGCCGGACAGGCGAACCGCCGAGCCTGCCTGCAGGGTCGTGCGTTGCGTGGCGTCGGGAGATGCCGCCGTGGCCTGCACGCGCTCGCCCGGCGGCTCGGCGCACCAGACGGCCCAGCGCAGTCCTTCGGTGGCCAGGTCGGCCTGCAGTTCGGACAGGATGGCCAGGGCATCGGTATGGCCTTCATAGAGCTTGGCCAGGCCCAGGCTGTGGGCAGCCACTTCGGCCAGTGTTCGCCAGCGCTGCAGCGTGTGGCCATGGCCCGGCAGCGGCAGGCGGTCGGCGCCCTGCGCTACCAGCAGGGCCAATTGGTCCGCCGGCGACAGGTCCCCATGGCCGCGCAAGGCCTGGGCCAGCGTGTCGCTGCATGTCCACGCATTGGCGTGCTCGTCGTTGTGCTGGGCCATCACCGCTCACCTTCCTTTTTCGTGCCTTGCGCAGCCTGGAAATGGGGGGGAGGCGCCAGGCGATGCCATCGTGCCGGGAGGATGAACGCGGCGCCGCAGGAGCAGGAAGGCATTACCTGTCGGAGATCACCGACCGGCAGGCGTCCCGTTCCACACCGTCGGCAGGGCAGGCGGCCAGTTCCAGGCGCAGCGGCGCCTGCTCCTGCCTGATCGAGGGAACGGGGATGCCGAAGCCTTCCCTTTCCCTGTGCTCCAGCGGCCTGGCCTCTTTCAAGGCAGACAGAAAGGCCTTGCGCCACCAGTGCACGTCCTGCTCGGCAATGCGCTGCAGCAGCCGCTGGTGCCGCTGGCGCCTTTCCTGCAGCGGCATCTGCAGGGCCTGCTGCACCACGGCGGCCGTGCCGTGCACGTCGTAGGGATTGACCAGCAGCGCCTCCTGCAGCTGCTCGGCAGCGCCTGCAAACCGCGACAGCACCAGCACGCCCGGGTCGGCCGGGTCCTGGGCCGCCACGTACTCCTTGGCCACGAGGTTCATGCCATCGCGCAGCGGGGTGACCAGGCCCACAGCCGCCGCGCGGCACAGGCCCGGAATGCCGTCGCGCGGCAGGGTCTGGTGGATGTAGCGCACGGGCATCCAGTCCAGCTCGCCGTAGTCGCCGTTGATGGCGCCGCACAGCGATTCGAGTTCACGCCGTATGTCGGCATACGCGTCCAGGCCCTCGCGCGTGGGCGATCCGATCTGGATCAGCGTGGCGCTGCGGCGCTGCTCGGGATGGCGGGCCAGCAGCTCCCGGAAGGCGCGCAGGCGCTGCGGCAGGCCCTTGGAGTAGTCCAGCCGGTCTATGCCCAGCAGCAGGCGGCGCTGGGCGTATTCGTGCTTCATGCGCTCGTACATGTCCCGCGAGGCGCCGCCCTGTGCAAGCGCCATGAAACCATCCACATCGATGCCTATGGGGAAGGCGCGGCACACCAGGCGCTGGCCATGGGCGCGGAATGCGCCGTCGCCCAGGGCCTGGCCGCCCGCCTCCTCGCAGACATAGCGCTCGAAGTGCTGCACGTCCTGGCGGGTCTGCAGGCCCACCAGGTCATAGGCGAACAGGCAGCGCATCAGCCATGCATGCTCGGGAATGGCCGCCAGCAGGGTCGGTGGCGGCAGCGGGATGTGCAGGAAAAAGCCGATGCGCTGGCGGCAGCCCAGGGCGCGCAGCTCGGCCGCCAGCGGGATCAGGTGGTAGTCATGCACCCAGAGGATGTCGTCCTCCGCCAGCAGGGGCAGCAGCCGGCGCGCAAGCAGCTGGTTCACGCGGCGGTAGCCGGCCGCAAGGCCCGTGTCGAAGTTCGCCAGGTCCAGCCGGCCATGGAAGACGGGCCACAGCACGCCATTGCTGTAGCCCGCGTAGTAGCTGTCGTGGTCTGCACGGTCCAGGTCCACCGTGGCCAGCGTGACCTTGCCGGCCTGGGAGCGGTGCACATGGCCGGCAGGCGCGGCCTGGGGACCGTCGTCGGTGACGGTCCCGCTCCAGCCGAACCATAGGCCGCCCGTCTGCCGCAGCGCATCGCCCATGGCCACGGCAAGGCCCCCGGCTGCGGTCCTGCCCGGATCGGCCACGCGGTTGGAGATCACCACCAGCCGGCTCATGGCAGGGCCTCCGCGCAGGTCTGTGCCGCCAGGTGCATGCATGCGGACTGCAGCCAGGCGTGCACGGCCTGCGGGCTGTCCAGCCGGTGGCGGGCCCCGCTTGCGCCTTCGCCCACCTTGATCGCTATCCCGCCGTGCGCCTGCACCGCGGCAAAGCCGCTTTCATCGGTGACATCGTCGCCCACGAAGACGGGGACGCGGCCAGCGAACGGGCTTTCGCGCAGGAAGGCCGCAATGGCGCTGCCCTTGCCGGTGCCCATGCCGGAGCCCATTGCCGCAGGCCTGACCTCCAGCACGCACTTGCCCTGCAGCAGCTCCAGCTGCGGCCAGCGCTGCAAGGCGCGGGTCAATGTATCCAGGCACAGCGCCGCCAGCTGTGGCGCGCGCCGGTAGTGCAGCGCGATGGACGAGGGCTTGCGCTCCACCAGCAAGGCCGGATGTTCCTGCGCCAGCGCATGGCACAGCTGCAGCACAGGCGCGGGCATGGCGCATGCCCGGCCGTGCAGCCGGCCGCTGCAGTCCCGCCGGCGCAGGCCGTGCTCGCCGGCGGCGGGCAGGCACAGCGGCGCCAGGTAGCGGTCCAGCACCTCGATCTGACGGCCTGTGACGATGGCCAGCGCGCCATCGAGCCGGCCCTGCAGGCCGGCCAGCAGCGGGAGCAGGGCGGGATCCGGCCGGATGGCGTCCGGTGTCTCGGCCAGGGGCACGAGCGTGCCATCGAAGTCGAGGAACAGCGCGGATCTGCAGGTGGGGAGCGGAGGTGTTTCCATGGAGAGACCAAGGTATCGAGTGCCGGGTCCATCGGCCGTCAGCCGAGCGCTTGTGCGGGGATCGGCCATGCGCCGCAGTCTCTCGATGAAAGCGGCCCCGTCAGCCCATGAGCGCCGGCACCAGGCGCAATATGGCCTCGCCCAGAATGCCCTGCAGGGCTGCGGCCTGCCAGAGCAGGCCCACGTTGTCCAGCGTGGCGCGCGCCCGGGGCTGCAGATGGCCGGACCATGATCGGGCCAGCAAAAAGCCGCCCAGCACCATCATCAGCACGCAGTGAAAGCCCTGGTAGGCCACGATGACGCCCACGGCCGCGCTCCAGCCGTCCGCACGCGGTGAAAGCCCCGCGTCCAGATGGCCTGCCAGCGACAGGCCAAAGGCCCCCACCGCGCACACCAGGGCCCCCAAGGCGCAGGCACGCAGCAGGCGCTGCCTGTGCGGCCCGTCTCCCAAAGGTGAGCGCGTGCAGTGCCGCAGCAGCAGGGCACTGGCGGCCAGCAGCAGCACGTTGGCCATGGCCCGGGAGGGCGCGGGCAGGGCCGCGCCCGGCGGAGGGCAGACCTCCAGCGCCATCGACAGGTGGATGTAGGCATAGGCGAAGGAGGCGAAGACCGTGAAGTCCACGGTGCACAGGATGAGCACGGCCCACCAGGAATGCGATCGCCTGCCGGCCGGCTGCACGGGCAGGAAGACGCCCGTGGCCACCTCGGCCCGGGGGGCCGGCGCAGTGCGGTCCAGCTGCCAGATCCAGGCCAGCATGGCGGCGATGGCGCCCAGGCCGCAGGCAAAGGCCAGCGCCACCCATTCCACGGTCAGCAGCAAAAAGAAGGCGGCCGTGCCCGCTGCGGCCAGCAGCGGCGGCCAGCCGTCGGTGGGCAGGCGCAGCAGTTGCACGGGCCGGGCGCTGCGCGCATCGGTGAGCAGGGTTTCCCGGCCGCCGAAGACGGTGCCGGGCAGCCAGTAGCGGCCTTGCTCCACTTCCTGCGCCAGCGATGGCCGGTCCCACAGCGGCTCGGTGCCGCGCACTTCGGGAATGCTGCGCACGCCGTACTCGCGCGGCGGCAGCCATTCCAGCGTGCCTGCGCGCCAGGGATTGCCATGGTCGCGGTCCGGCCGGCGCACGGCCCGGGCCACGTCGATGAACAGCAGCAGCACGCCCAGCGCAAAGATGAAGGCGCCCACGGTGGACAGCAGGTTCAGCCCGTTCCAGCCCAGCGCGTCCGCGTAGGTGTAGACACGGCGCGGCATGCCCAGCAGGCCTGTCAGGTGCATGGGGAAAAAGGCGATGTTGAAGCCGCCGAACAGCAGGGCGAATATCCAGCGTCCCAGCCGCTCGGACAGCGCCGCGCCGTTGAACACGGGCAGCCAGTAGTACAGGGCCGAGAACACGGGGAACACCATGCCGCCGATCAGCACGTAGTGCAGGTGGGCGACGATGAAGTAGCTGTCATGCGCCTGCCAGTCGAACGGAATCACGGCCACCATCACGCCCGTCAGCCCGCCCAGAACGAAGATGAAGTGAAAGCCCAGCAGGAACAGCGTGGGCGTGTCCATGCGCACGCGGCCCTGCCAGAAGGTGGCAATCCAGGCGAAGACCTGAAGCCCGCTCGGAATGGCCACCACGAAGCTGGCGATGGAAGTCAGCAGCAGCGCCGTCAGTCCCAGGCCGGCCGCGAACATGTGGTGTATCCACAGCAGCAGGCTGACCACGCCCACGCCGGCCAGCGCCCAGACCACGGCGCGCTGGCCCACCAGGGGCGTGCCTGCCATGGCGGGCACCATCATGGACACCATGCCGGCCGCAGGCAGGAAGATGATGTAGACCTCCGGGTGGCCGAAGAACCAGAAGAGATGCTGCCAGAGCACCGGGTCGCCGCCGGACTGCGGATTGAAGAAGGGCCAGTCGAAGGCGCGCTCCAGCTCCAGCAGCGTGGTGGCCGCGATCACGGCCGGGAAGGCGAACACGATCATCAGCGCGCTGACCAGGGTGGCCCAGGCGAACACCGGCATCCGGCCCAGCGTCATGCCCGGTGCGCGCGTGAAGAGGATGCCGACGATCAGCTCGATGGCGCCCGCAATCGCCGAGATCTCGATGAAGCCGATGCCCAGCAGCCAGAAGTCCGCGCCGATGCCGGGCGAGTACTGCTTGTTCGTGAGCGGCGGGTACATGAACCAGCCGCCATCGGGCGACACGCCCCAGAAGATGGTGCAGAAGAACGCCAGGCCGCCGATCGCATAGGCCCAGAAGGCATAGGCGGACAGCCGGGGAAAGGGCAGGTCCCGGGCGCCCAGCATGCCCGGCAGCAGAAAGACTGCAATCGCCTCCACCACGGGCACGGCGAACAGGAACATCATCACCGTGCCGTGCATGGTGAACATCTGGTTGTAGGTGGCAGCGTCCAGCAGGTCGTTGTCGGGCACGGCCAGCTGCACGCGCATCACCAGCGCCAGGATGCCGCCCAGCACGAAGAACAGCAGTGCCGTCACGATGTAGAAGGCGCCGATCTGCGTGTTGTTCACGGCGCTGAAAATGCGCCAGCCGCGCGGGCGTGCCCAGGCACGCTCCAGTGCTTCGCGCTCGCCGGCGGGGCGGGGCAGGGCGCTGGGAAAGCCGTGCGGCGGGGCAGCATCTATTTCAGGGTGCTCAGCCATGCGGCGATGTCTTCCAGTTCGTGGTCGGGCACACGCCCGGCGCCCGAGGGCATGCGCGCCCCGGCCTTGAGCTGCTGCGTATGGGTGATCCAGGAGCGAAGGTTCTGCGGCGTGTTGGGCAGGCTGGCGGCGGCCAGCGACAGGCGGCCGCCCACATGGGTCAGGTCCGGCCCCAGGCCGCGCGAGGCCTCGTCGGCCACGCCGCGCACGCGGTGGCAGAAGCTGCAGCGGTGCTTCTCGAAAGCCTGCAGCCCCGGGTGGTTCATGGCAACGGAGGCGGGCCGCGCCTGCGCGGCGGACCAGCGCTCGAACGCCTGGGGCGCCACCACCAGTACGTCGAGCGCCATGCGCGCATGCTGCTCGCCGCAATACTCGGCGCATTGCCCGCGCCAGCGGCCCTCGGTTGTGGGCTGTACCAGCAGGTGCTGCAGACGGCCCGGCACCATGTCCATTTTTCCGCCCAGTGCCGGCACCCAGAAGCTGTGGATCACATCGCCGCTGGCCAGCGCGAAGTACACGGGCCGGCCCACGGGCAGCCGGACCTCGTTGGCCGTCACGAACTCGGCGCCCGTGCGCGGATCGCTGTAGCGTATGTCCCACCACCACAGGTGTGCCGTCACGGTCACCACCAATGCGTCGGCCGGGGGCATGGGGCGCCAGTCGGGGCGGCGGCTTTCTCCGTAGAAGAACAGGGCTGTCAGCACGGCAACGGGCAGGGCGATGCCGCCACCCACCAGCCACAGGCGCACGCGCACCGGACGCGCGCGGCCCAGCGACAGGGCCAGCAGCAGCATCACGCCCAGCAGCAGCGCCGCCGCGCCCACGGACAGCACGGCACTGAGTTCTCCGAACGAGGCCGCCTGCACGCTGCCCGCATGCAGCGATGACTGGGGGGTGGCGGCCGCCGTGCCGCTCATTGGAGGCTGCCCAGATAGGCCGCCATGTCGCGCGCCTGCGCGGCCGATACGCCCAGCGACGGCATGGTGGTGGAGGGCACCAGTGCCTGCGGGTGCACGATCCAGGCGCTCAGGAGGTCCGGAAGGTTGGGCAGCCGCCCGGCGATATAGCTGCGCCGCCCGAAACCGTCCAGCGGCGTGGCGTCCCGTCCCCGGGCATCGGCCACCCCCGGAATGCTGTGGCAGCTGCCGCAGCGGTACTGGGCCAGCAGGAGCCTGCCGCGCTCGACCGACGCGCTTTCCTGGCCAGCTGCCGCACCGCCGCACGCAAGCCAGAAAGCGGCGCACAGGCTTGCGGCGACTCGCTGGCGCCGGTGCAGGAAGGAGGGGAGCGCCTCGGGCATGGGGAAATTATTCCGCGTCCCCAATCAGGATCTGCTGACATTCGCGCAGCAGGGCGGGTAGGACAATTTCTCATGGCCTCCACCAAGCTGCGCACCGTGGCACTCACGCTTTTGGCCGTTGCCTGCGCGGCAGCGGGGCTGGCTGCCGCCCTGGTGTCCAGCGGCGTCTACAACGTGGCCGCCAATCGCCAGCACCTGAAGCCGGTCTACCAGTTGCTGGACATTGCCATGCGCCAGTCCGTGCGCTACCACGCGCGGGGCCTGGAGCCGCCGCGCGCGGCGGACGAAGCCATGCTGGCGCGCGGTGCGCAGTGCTATCGCCAGCACTGCGTGCAGTGCCACGGCGGCCCCGGCGTGGCCCAGGGGGCGGCGGGCCAGGGCATGCAGCCGCTGCCCGGGCCCCTGATCGACGCCACGCAGCGATGGAACGCCGGCCAGTTGTATTGGCTCACGCGCAACGGGCTGAAGATGACGGGCATGCCTTCCTGGGAATTTCGCCTGTCGGAGGACGATCTCTGGGCGGTGGTCGCCTTCGTGCAGAAGATGCCGCAGCTGTCGCCACCGCAGTTCGCCGCGATGGCGGGGCAGGACTGGGTGGTGGGCTCCGCAGGACACGCGGGCCGGGACGATGCCTTCCAGCCGTGCAGGCCGCCCGTGCAGGCGCTGCGGCCCGGTGATGCCGTGCGCGGGCAGCGGGCCCTGTACCAGTACGCCTGTGTGGGCTGCCACACGGTGGCGGGCCAGGCCCAGGCCAGCCCGCAGGTGGGGCCGCCGCTGGACGGCATGGCGCGCCGCACCCGCATTGCCGGCGTGCTGGACAACACGCCCGACAACATGGTGCGCTGGCTGGTGCAGACCGACGCCGTCAAGCCGGGAACCGCCATGCCCGCCATGGGGGTCGCCGAGCAGGATGCACGGGACATTGCCGCCTACCTGGCCAGCTTGCGCTAGCGCTGGCTCAACGCTCGGCCTTGATGGAGCCGCGGATGTTGGTGATGGCCAGGCAGGCCTGCAGCGTCACCAGTGCCCAGGCGCCGGAGGACCATCCCCACAGCGCCCACAGCACATTGCTGAGCATCAGGATCCAGAAGCCCACATTGCGCCGCCCGGCGGAACGCGAGCCCACCCACCATGCGCCGATGAGGGAGGCCGCAAAGGCAGGCCACTGGAGCCAATCGGGAATGTCTGGCATGGGTTCTACCTGGATGGAGTGCAGTCAGGCCGCCTCAGTTGCCGGGCCGTGCCGGGTCGTCCTCGTCGATGGAGTGGCATTCCTTGCAGGCTCCGCTTTCGCGCGCGCGGGCGGCCAGGTTGACGTAGAAGGCCGCCACTTGCTGCAGCTGCTCCTCGTCCAGCCCCTCGATGCCGATCATGCGGTTGCTGGCAATCTTGTTGGCTGCCAGCAGTTCGTTGAGCTTCAGGTGCAGGGCCACGCTGTCCTTGTTCTGGCTTTGCTGGATGAGGAACACCATCAGAAAGGTCACGATGGTCGTGCCCGTGTTGATGACCAGCTGCCAGTTCTCCGAGAAGTGGAACATCGGCCCCGCCACGGCCCATACGGCCACGCAGATCAGGGCCACGCAAAACGCCATGGGCGTGCCGGCCCAGCGCGTCACCTTGCTGGCGAAATGATCGAAGGTCGACAGCAGGCGCGAGTGGTCGGCATACGAGGCACTGCTGGTCTCGGGCATGGAGCCCAGGGCGTCTCCCGGTGTGCGGCGGCTTGGTGTGGAACTTGTGCTTTGCATGGGGGAAAACCGTCCGGAAAAATCGATCAAGGCTGCTTGCGCACCATCTTCTTGCGCCGCTCGGCATCCAGTCCCGGCGTCTGCCGCATGTCGGTATCCACCTGGCCGGAAACAATGTCGTCATGGGCCTGGCGCATCACCGGATCGGGCGCATCGCTGGTGGCGTCCAGGCTCTGGTCGCGCTCGTGCGGAAGGCGCAGGCCTTGTTCGGATGCGTCGGCTGCATCGGATTCACCGGGCGCATGGGGCGCCTTGCCCACCTGGCCGGGCAGCTTGGTCTGGCCATCGCCCGACGGTTTCGCCTGTGTGGGTGCAGAGGACTTGGATGCGGATGGGGTCTTGTCTTTCATGGCGTCTTCCTTTCGTTCGCGGGCCTGCGCAGGCGGCGCTTGGGCCATGGTCTCTTCGCCCGTGCGCAGCCGCCGTGGGACCACGCCGAAAGCGCAGGAACGAAAAGATGCCTCGCGCATGAACGCCGTTCTCAGGCACGTCGTTTGCCCTGTGGGAGACGCCGCACGCCGGCGGGCGCCCATGGCCCGCTGCCTGGGCCTTGCGCGCTGCCTAGACTGGAAGTCCGGCCCTGCAGCGATGGGGCCCGGCACCCTAGACAAGGAGCGCGATATGAGCAGCGACAGACAGGAGCCCGGCAAGGGCAAGGTGGAGAACGATCACAACCGCCAGGGCGCGAAGCCGCCCACGCAAAGGAACGAAGGCCAGCGAACGCCCGAAAGCCGCCATGACCGCGAGGCCCATGTCGGCAGCGGCAACCAGGCCCAGACGCGCCAGAACAAGGGCGGCGGCCCAGGCGGTGACCGCGGCGCTGGATGAATTGCCGTTTCCTCGCGACAAGGGCACCCTCGGGTGCCCTTTTTTCATGGCTGCGAGGTTGCATCAACGCCCGTTCTTGCGGTCGCTGGGGCCATTGCGGTCGGACAGGATTTCGGCGGGCGGCCTGAGGCTGCCGCTGTCCGCGCCCTCGGCCTGCCAGGTGCCGCCTTCGCGCTGCGTGTTGCCGCGCGGGTGGCCCATGTCGGTTCCATCGTCGAAGTTCAGCGGGCCGTCCTGCGGCATGTCGTCGAAACGGTGCGCCGAGGCCTCGGCGATGGAATCGGCCACATCCTTTTCCGCGCTCAGGTGCTCGTTGATGTCCTTGCCTTCGGGCAGGTCGGCGCTTGCGTCTTCGCTGCGGTCGATCTGGGGAGTGTCGCTGCCGGTGGCAGCCGTGTTGTTCGGGGTGCGCATGGTGATCTCCAAGGGGGTCCGGCCACCGTGGCCGGGTCATGGACCAAGCCTGCCTGCGCGGGCTTGCAGCGGGGGTGGGCACAGCACTTTCCTGGAGGTAGGAGCGTGCCGATGCGCTCGGATGCAGTCCGATGCGGGAGGGCCGGCAGGCACGCCGATTGCCCTGTGTTTGCCCTGTGCGGCAGTGCGAAAAATGGCCACAGGCCGCTGGCGCGATGTCCGCAAGGGCAGGGCGCTGCGTTCCTACGGCACATGGCCGCAAGCGCGCACGCCGGACGGCCGCCGCGGCCATCAGCATAGGAATCACTTTCAACTGCCAAGGAGCACATTCCATGACGCAATCGAACCCCGCAAACCGTGACCCGCTGTCCGACGCACCCGGCGCGCACCCGGTGGGCACCGGCATAGGCGCAGCAGGCGGCGCCGTCACCGGCGCTGCATTCGGCGCAATGGGTGGCCCCATCGGCGCTGCCGTGGGCGGCGTGGCCGGTGCCGTGGTCGGCGGGCTGGCCGGCAAGGGTGCAGCCGAGGCCGTGAACCCCACGGTTGAAGATGCCTACTGGCGCGATGCCTATCAGAGCGAGCCCTATTACGTGGCTGGCCGCAGCTACGAGGAATACCGTCCCGCCTACGAGCTGGGCTGGAACGCTGCCGCCGCACGCCGCGATGCCGACTTCGATGCCTTCGATGCCGAATGGGAGCGTGAATGGACCACGCGCCGTGGCGCCAGCCATCTGGACTGGGACCAGGCCCGGCCCGCAGCCCGCGCCGCCTGGGCGCGCGCAGGCAGCCGTGATGTCCGTGACGAGACGGGCACCATCGTCGCCCCCGCCTATACGGGCGATATCGACAACGACGATGTGGTGGACGTGCTCAACGACCTGCTTGAATCCTGCCGCGATGGCGAGTACGGCTTCCGCACCTCCTCCGAGAACGCCGACTCGCCCGACCTCAAGGCCCTGTTCATGCGCCATTCCACCGAGTGCGGTGTTGCCGCGCGGGAGCTGGAAGCGGAAATCCGCAGGCTCGGCGGAGAGCCGGCATCGGGCGGCACGGTGGCCGGCGCGCTGCACCGGGGCTGGGTGTCCGTGAAGACGGCCCTGACCTCGCAGGACGACAAGGCGGTGCTGGAGGAATGCGAGCGCGGCGAGGACTCCGCCCTCGCCCAGTACCGCAAGGCGCTCAAGCAACCGCTGCCACCGGCCGTGCGCGTGGTGGTGGAGCGCCAGGCACAGGGTGCCCAGCGCAACCACGATGAAGTGCGCGACCTGCGCGACCGTTACCGCAGCGCAGCCTGACCGCGCATCCCGCGCACCGCGCGGGCCACGGAATCGTCAGCCGCCCACGCCATAGGGTGCAAAGCGGCTGGCGTTCTCATCCACATGCAGCGCCTTTCCCACATAGGGAAAGGCGCGCTGCGTGCACTGGTCGCGTTCGCAGACCTTGCAGCCCATGCCGATGGGCGTGGCCGATTCCGGGTCGCCCAGGTCCAGTCCCTTGGCATAGACCAGGCGCGCGGCATGGCGTATGTCGCAGCCCAGGCCGATGGAGAAGGTCTTGCGCGGCGAACCATAGCCGCGCTGCCCATGCGAGACCGAGCGTGCAATCCACAGGTAGCGCCGTCCATCGGGCATGCTGGCCAGCTGGCGCAGCACCTGGTCGGGCTGGCCGAAGGCCTCGTACACCGTCCACAGCGGGCAGGTGCCGCCCGTGCGGCTGAAATGGAAATGCGTGGCCGACTGGCGCTTGGAGATATTGCCCGCGCGGTCCACGCGCACGAAGAAGAAGGGCACGCCCGGTGCGCCCGGCCGCTGCAACGTGCTCAGGCGGTGGCAGACGGTTTCAAAGCCCACGCCAAAGCGCTGGCCCAGCAGGTCGATGTCGTAGCGCAGCTGCTCGGCCGTCTCCAGGAACAGGTCGTAGGGCAGCAGCAGCGCGCCCGCAAAGTAGTTGGCCAGGCCCACGCGGGCCAGCTTGCATGACGCCGGATCGCCCTGGAAGGCGGCGGTGGCGATCAGCCGGTCCAGCGTGTCGCCCATCTCCAGCAAGGCCAGCTGCGTGCCCAGCTGGAAGGCCTGTTGCGCAGGCTCCAGCGCCGAGGACAGCCACAGCGAGCGCGTGGCCGGGTCGAAGCGGCGCTGGCTTTGCCGGGAGTCTTCCGAGCGATGCACCTGAACACCGTGGCGCTGCTGCAGCCGCCGGACCAGCCAGTCCGCCAGATGGCCCGGGTCCGCACGCGCCTCGCCGGCCAGGGCCTGGGCCGCGCGGTCCACTTCATCGAAATAGTTCTGGTGCGCAAAGAAGAAATCGCGCACGGCCTCGAACGGCATGGTGCGCGCCACCGGCATGTCCGAGCGGTCATCGCCCAGCCTGAGCGACATGCTCTCGATGCGCTCCAGGGCTTCCAGATGGCGGCGGTGCAGCGCCATCACCGCACGCCCCAGGGCGGGCATCTGCGCGGCGACCTCCTGCAGCTCGGGCAGGGCAATGGATTCGGGCGCCTCGGCAAGGGCCTCGCGCAGGCCGGCGACCAGGCGCGCCTCCTCGTCCTCCGAGAACTGCTGGATATCGACGCCCAGCGCACGGTTGAGCTTGAGCAGCACCGACACCGTCAGCGGCCGCTGGTTCTGCTCCAGCTGGTTCAGGTAGCTGGGCGACAGGCCCAGCGCGTGGGCCAGGGCGATCTGGGACAGGCCGTGCTCCGCGCGCAGTTTGCGCAGCTTGACGCCCATGAATGTCTTCTTCATGCCTGTTTCCTCGGGTGGCTGTTATTCGCAGAATTCGCAATATCGTGGGTTTCGTTTCGCAAGAATTCGCCTTTTCAGTCCTATGTCTGAACCGCTATTTTGCGTAGATTGCGAAGCATGACAACACCTACTGGAACCGCCGAGTTGCGCGAACTGGTATTGCCCGCGCTGGCCAACCACCACGGCACGCTGTTCGCAGGCCAGGGCCTGCAGCTCATGGCCAAGGCCGCCTTTCTGGCAGCGCGCAGCCTGGCGCAGCGCGAGGTGGTGATGGCCGCCGTCACCGGCGTGGACTTCCTGGCGCCCGTGCCCGTGGGCCACGAGATCGTCCTGCGCGGCTGGGTCAGCCGCGTGGGGCGCAGCTCCATGACGGTCTGCGTCACCGCATCGGCCCAGGCGCCGGGCATTGCCTGCGAGGACGTGCTCAAGGGCCTGTTCGAGATGGTGGCTGTCGACCACAACGGCCTTCCTGCCGCCATTGCCCATTCCTATCTGAACCAGGAGACCCTTCCATGAGTACCACGATCATCGACGCGCCATCTGCGTCCGCATTCAAGCCCAAGAAGTCCGTGGCCCTGTCGGGCGTGACCGCCGGCAACACGGCGCTGTGCACCGTGGGCCGCTCGGGCAACGACCTGCACTATCGCGGCTACGACATCCTGGACATTGCCGAGGTCTGCGAGTTCGAGGAAATCGCCCATCTGCTGGTGCACGGCAAGCTGCCCACGCGCCCCGAACTGCAGGCCTACAAGACCAAATTGCAGGCGCTGCGCGGCCTGCCGGCCAGCGTCAGGCAGGCGCTGGAGCAACTGCCTGCCGGCGCCCACCCGATGGACGTGATGCGCACCGGCGTCTCGGCCCTGGGCTGCGTGCTGCCCGAAAAGGACGACCACAACCTGGCGGGTGCCCGCGACATTGCCGACCGGCTCATGGCCAGCCTGGGCTCCATGCTGCTGTACTGGTACCACTGGAGCAATTCGGGCCGGCGCATCGAGGTGGAGACCGACGACGACTCCATCGGCGGCCACTTCCTGCACCTGCTGCACGGCCACCGGCCGTCCGAAGGCTGGGTGCGCGCCATGCACACCTCGCTCAACCTCTATGCAGAGCATGAGTTCAACGCCTCCACCTTCACGGCGCGCGTGATCGCGGGCACGGGCAGCGATATGTATTCGTCCATCGCGGGCGCCATCGGCGCGCTGCGCGGGCCCAAGCATGGCGGCGCCAACGAGGTGGCCTTCGAGATCCAGAAGCGCTACGACACGCCCGACGAGGCCGAGGCCGACATCCGCCGCCGCGTCGATGCCAAGGAAGTGGTGATCGGCTTCGGCCACCCGGTCTACACCGTCAGCGACCCGCGCAACGTGGTCATCAAGGGCGTGGCCAAGCGCCTGTCCGACGAGGCCGGAACCACACGCATGTACGACATTGCCGACCGGCTGGAATCGGTGATGTGGGAGGTCAAGAAGATGTTCCCCAACCTGGACTGGTTCAGCGCCGTCAGCTACCACATGATGGGCGTGCCCACGGCCATGTTCACGCCGCTGTTCGTGATCGCGCGCACCAGCGGCTGGGCAGCGCACGTGATCGAGCAGCGCCAGGACAACAAGATCATCCGCCCCAGCGCCAACTACACGGGGCCGGAGGACCAGAAGTTCGTGCCCCTCGATGCGCGCGCCTGAGCCGCCGCTGTCCTGAACCTGGCGGGCGGGCTGCAGGCCCGCCCGCATTGCATCCGCCCCATGAACCACACCCACAAGAAACCCCTGCCCGGCACCACGCTGCACTACATCGACGCCCGCGCCGCCGTCGATGCCCTCTCGCCCGGCTCCTGGGCACGCCTGCCCTACACCGCCCGCGTCCACGCCGAGAACCTCGTGCGCCGCGCCGATCCCGCGCAGCTGGACGGCTACCTGCTGCAGCTCATCGAGCGCCGCCGCGACATCGACTTTCCCTGGTACCCCGTGCGCGTGGTCTGCCACGACATCCTGGGCCAGACCGCCCTGGTGGACCTGGCCGGCCTGCGCGACGCCATTGCGGCCGAAGGCGGCGACCCCGCCCAGGTCAACCCCGTCGTGCCCGTGCAGCTCATCGTGGACCACTCGCTGGCCGTGGAGTGCGGCGGCTTCGATCCCGACGCCTTTGCGAAGAACCGCGCCATCGAGGACCGCCGCAACGAGGACCGCTTCCACTTCATCGAGTGGACGAAGAAGGCCTTCGCCAACGTGGATGTGATCCCCGCGGGGAACGGGATCATGCACCAGATCAATCTGGAGAAGATGTCCCCCGTGGTCACTGTGCAGGATGGCCTGGCCTTCCCGGACACCTGTGTCGGCACCGACTCGCACACGCCCCATGTGGACGCGCTGGGCGTGATCGCCGTGGGCGTGGGCGGGTTGGAGGCCGAGAACGTCATGCTGGGCCGCGCCTGCTGGATGCGCCTGCCCGAGATCGTGGGCGTGCGCCTCACGGGCCGTCGCCAGGCGGGCATCACGGCCACCGACATCGTGCTGGCCCTGACCGAATTCCTGCGCCAGCAAAAGGTGGTGGGCGCCTATGTGGAATTCTTTGGCGAGGGCGCCGACAGCCTGAGCATTGGCGACCGCGCCACCATCTCCAACATGTGCCCTGAATACGGTGCCACGGCGGCCATGTTCTCCATTGACGACCAGACGCTGGCCTACCTGCGCCTGACCGGCCGCGACGAGGCCCAGGTGCGCCTGGTCGAGGCCTATGCGCGCATCGCGGGTTTCTGGAGCGACACCCTGGCCGATGCCCAGTACGAGCGCGTGCTGCAGTTCGACCTGTCCACCGTGGTGCGCAACATGGCCGGTCCCTCGAATCCGCACCGGCGCCTGCCCACCTCGGCCCTGGCCGAGCGCGGCATTGCCGATGCGGCCAAGCTGCAGGCCGCCCGCGCCCAGGAGGCGCAAGGCCTGATGCCCGATGGGGCCGTCATCATCGCGGCCATCACCAGCTGCACCAACACCAGCAACCCGCGCAATGTCATTGCCGCCGCCTTGCTGGCGCGCAACGCCAATCGCCTGGGTCTCAAGCGCAAGCCCTGGGTCAAGTCCTCGCTGGCGCCGGGCTCCAAGGCCGTGGAGCTGTATCTGAAAGAGGCCGGGCTGCTCACCGAGCTGGAGCAGCTGGGCTTTGGCATCGTCGCCTTTGCCTGCACCACCTGCAACGGCATGAGCGGCGCGCTGGACCCCGCCATCCAGCAGGAAATCATCGAGCGCGACCTCTACGCCACGGCCGTGCTCTCAGGCAACCGCAACTTCGACGGGCGCATCCATCCCCAGGCCAAACAAGCCTTCCTGGCCTCGCCGCCGCTGGTCGTGGCCTATGCGCTGGCGGGCACGGTGCGCTTTGACATCGAGCAGGACGTGCTGGGCGTGGTGGAAGGCCGCGAGATCCGCCTCAAGGATCTGTGGCCCGCCGACGAGGAGATCGACGCCATCGTCGAGCAATCGGTCAAACCTGCGCAATTCCGCGCCGTCTACGAACCCATGTTCGCCATCCGCAAGGACGATGGCGACAAGGCACGGCCCCAGTACGACTGGCGCCCCCAGTCCACCTACATCCGCCGCCCGCCCTACTGGGATACCGAAGGCGTGGGCGCGCTGGCGGCCTTCCCGCGCACGCTGCGCAACATGCGGCCGCTGGCCCTGCTGCCCGACAACATCACCACCGACCACCTGTCGCCCTCCAACGCCATCCTGGCCGACAGCGCCGCGGGCGAATACCTGGCGCGCATGGGCCTGCCCGAGGAAGACTTCAACTCCTACGCCACCCACCGCGGCGACCACCTCACCGCCATGCGCGCCACCTTTGCCAACCCGCAACTGGTCAACGAGATGGCCGTCATCGACGGCGTGCAGCACAAGGGCTCGCTGGCGCGCATCGAGCCCGAAGGCCGCGTGGTGCGCATGTGGGAGGCCATGGAAACCTACCTGAACCGCCGCCAGCCGCTGATCATCATCGCGGGCGCCGACTACGGCCAGGGCAGTTCACGCGACTGGGCGGCCAAGGGAGTGCGGCTGGCCGGAGTCGAGGTCGTGGTGGCCGAAGGCTTCGAGCGCATCCACCGCACCAACCTCATCGGCATGGGCGTGCTGCCGCTGCAGTTCCTGCCGGGCACCGACCGCAAGACTCTGGCCCTGGACGGAACGGAGATCTATGGCGTGGAAGGCGAGCGCACGCCGGGCACCCAACTCACTCTGGTGATTGAACGCAGAGACGGCCAGACGCTGCGCGTGCCCGTGATCTGCCGGCTGGACACGGCCGAGGAGGTATCGGTCTACGAGGCGGGCGGCGTGCTGCAGCGGTTTGCGCAGGACTTCCTGGCGCAGGCTCAGGCAGCCTGAGCAGGGGGCGTGCCAGCGGCCAGCGGCTTGCGCGCCAGCTCGATGAAGGCCTGCAGATAGTCGGTCTGCAGGTCCGCCACGCGCGCGCCCAGGAAGATCTGCTTGGCAATGCCCTTGGCGCCCAGGCGCACGGGCACCACGTCCAGCTTGCCCGCGTACTCCTGCACCAGCCAGCGCGGCAGGGCCGCCACGCCCCGGCCGCTGGCCACCATCTGCATCATGATGTCCGTGGTCTCTATGGCCTTCTGGCGGCGCGGCGTGATGCCGGCCGGCATGAGGAACTGGTTGTAGATGTCCAGCCGGTCCATGGGAACGGGATAGGTGATCAGCACCTCGGGCGCGAGCTGGGCGGCCTCCACGAAATCGGCCCCTGCCAGCGCATGCGCACTGGAGACCACCAGCACCTGCTCGTAGTCGAACACGGGCACGAACTCCAGGCCCGTCTTGAACAGCGGATCGGGCGTGACCAGCAGGTCGATCTCGTAGCCGAACAGCGCGCCGATGCCGCCGAACTGGAATTTCTGCTTCACATCCACATCCACATCGGGCCAGCTCGCCAGATAGGGCGCGACGATCTTGAGCAGCCACTGGTAGCAGGGATGGCACTCCATGCCGATGCGCAGCGCGCCGCGCTCGCCCTGGGCGAACTGGCGCAGCCGCTCCTCGGCCAGGTCCAGCTGGGGCAGCACGCGCTGGGCCACGGCCAGCAGGTACTGGCCGGCCTGCGTCAGGCGCAGGCTGCGGCCTTCGCGCAGCCAGATGTCCGTGCCCAGCTGCTGCTCCAGCTTCTTCATGCTGTGGCTCAACGCCGACTGCGTCACGCACAGCACGCCGGCCGCCGCCGTCAGCGAGCCCTGTTTTTCGACTTCACGGACGATGGCGAGGTGGGTGCGTTCCAACATGTTGGTGAGAAAAATTCATGGATTTTTGAACTAGAAAAATTCTAGTTCATTGATGCGAATCCATTCCATGGCTGCCTTCATCGATTGAAAGCAGTGCATGACCAACATTCATCACCTCGGTTTCCCCATCGGCGCCCGGCGCGCTACGCAGCCGGTGCGCCGGGCTGCAGGGCGCCGTGCAGGAAGGCCTGCTCCATCACGGCCGCCACGCTGGCCCGCGCAACACGGCCGCGCCGTTCCGCATCCAGCAGGCCCACGGCCATGGAAAGCCACAGCTCGGTCATCGCCGCTGCCGTGATGTCGATGCGGAACACGCCGGCCTGCTGGCCGCGCAGGAAAAAGGCATCCATGGCCGCCACCCATTCGCTCTCTATCTGGCCGACCACCGAGATGTCGGAGCGCCAGAAATACATCAGGAACAGCAGCAGCGTCTGGTGGTCCTGGCAGTGGGCGGTGAGGCGGCGCAGCGCCTCCAGCGGCGCGTGGCGCTCCAGCTCGGCCGCGTGCATGGCGCGCGACAGGGTGTCGGCCGCATGCCCGATGAGCCGGTCGATGAGCTGGTCGCGCGTGGGGCAGAAGCGGTAGAGCGTGGCCTTGCTGATGCCGATGGCGCGTGCCAGCTCCTGCAGATTGGCCTTGGGATCGTCCAGCAGCGCCAGTGCCAGTGCGCCCAGCAGCTTGCCTTCGTCCTCTTGCTTGGTGCTCGTCATCGCTTGTCATGCCTCCTTGGAAAGTGCATGGATTTTATCTGTTGATGTTTCAAAGCATCAAATGAATCGATGTTGACTCATTTGATTCTGATATGTACCATCGCGGCCTTCGTATCGAACTCAATCAGGTTGTGAACATGAGCATGCGTCTGAACAAGCGACGTGGCCTGCCGCTGGCGGCCCTGGTGCTGGCCGCCCTGGCCGCCCTGGCAGCGGGCTGCGGCCGCAACGAGGCTCCGGCCGCAGCGGGTGACGCGCTGCCCGTGGTGCAGGCCGTCACCGTGCAGCCCGCGCCGCTGGCCCTGTCCAGCGAGCTGCCGGGCCGTATCGAGCCCGTGCGCGTGGCCGAGGTGCGTGCTCGGGTGGCCGGCATCGTGCTGCGCCGCCATTTCGAGGAAGGTGCCGACGTCCGGGCCGGCCAGGTGCTGTTCCAGATCGACCCGGCGCCCCTGCGCGCCGCCCTGTCCCGCGCCCAGGGCCAGCTGGCCAGCGCCGAGGCGGCCCTGCTCGAAGCGCGTGCCGTGGTTGGCCGCAACGCGCCGCTGGTGGCGCAGGAGGCGGTCAGCCGCCAGGACTTCGAGGCCATGCAGGCCCGCCTGCAGGCGGCCCAGGCCGCGCGGCAGTCCGCCCAGGCCGAGGTGCAGGCGGCCGCCCTGAATCTGGAATACGCCACGGTCAGGGCGCCGATCGCGGGCCGCATCGGCCGTGCACTGGTCACCGAGGGCGCCCTGGTGGGCCAGGGCGAGGCCACACCCATGGCGCTGGTCCAGCAGCTCGACCCGGTCTATGCCGACTTCCAGCAGCCCGTGGCCGAAGCCCAGCGCCTGCGCGCGGCTCTGGCCGAGGGCCGCCTGGCACAGACAGCGGGCAAGGACGGCACGCCGGTCTCCCTGAAGGTGGACGGCACGGGCCTGCAGCGCACGGGGCGGCTGCTGTTCTCGGATGTGACGGTGGATCGCGGCACGGGCCAGATGGCGCTGCGCGGGCGCTTCGACAACCGCGACGGCATGCTGCTGCCCGGCATGTATGTGCGCGTGACCGTGGGCCAGGGCGTGGACCCTGCCGCCATCCTGGTGCCGCAGCGGGCCGTGCAGCGCAGCACCGACGGGCAGGCCCACGTGCTGGTGGTGGATGGCCAGGACACGCTGCAGATGCGCCCCGTGCAGACCGCGGCCATGCATGGCGCGCAGTGGCAGATCAGCGCAGGCCTCAAGGGCGGCGAGCGCGTGGTGGTGGGCCGCATGGCGGGCCTGCAGCCCGGGGCGCGGGTTCAGGTCACGGCCCTTTCCGATGCCGCGGCCTCCCCTACGGCGGGGCTGTCCGGCACCTTCAGCGCCTCCGGCAGCTCCGCCACGTCCAGCGACTGAGCCGGCGCCTGCCCAAGGAATAGACCATGTCCAAGTTCTTCATCAACCGCCCCAACTTCGCCTGGGTGGTGGCCATCTTCATCATGCTCGCCGGGTTGCTGGCCATACCGGCGCTGCCCGTCTCCCAGTTTCCCAACGTGGCGCCGCCGCAGATCTCGATCACCGCCAACTATCCGGGCGCCTCCGCCACCACGGTGATGGAGTCGGTGACCAGCGTCATCGAGGAGGAGCTCAACGGCACCAAGGGGCTGCTGTACTTCGACTCCTCCAGCGGCTCCACGGGCCTGGCCGAGATCACGGCCACCTTCGCCCCGGGCACCGAGCCCGCGCTGGCCCAGGTGGAGGTGCAAAACCGCATCAAGAAAGCCGAGGCGCGCCTGCCCGCGTCCGTGATGCAGATGGGCCTGCAGGTCGAGCAGGCCAGCGCCAACTTCCTGATGATCTACTCGCTGACCTACAAGGACGGCAGCGGCAACAGCGGCAACAGCGAGGTGGCCCTGTCCGACTACGCCGTGCGCAACATCAACAACGAGATCCGCCGCGTGCCCGGCGTGGGCAAGGTGCAGTTCTTCGCGGCCGATGTGGCCATGCGCGTGTGGGTCGATCCGAACAAGCTGCTGGGCTACGGCCTGTCGGTGGCGGACGTGAACGCGGCCATCGCCGCCCAGAACGCGCAGGTGCCGGCCGGCAGCTTTGGCGCCTCGCCCGCAGGGCCCGGCCAGGAGCTGAGCGCCACCATTGCCGTCAAGGGCACGCTGGCCTCGCCCGAGGAGTTCGGCCAGATCGTGCTGCGTGCCAGGGCCGATGGCTCGGCCGTGCGCCTGGCCGATGTGGCGCGGCTGGAGGTCGGCCAGCTGGACTACAGCTTTTCCTCGCGCGAGGACGGCCGCCAGGGCGTGGCCGCCGCCGTGCAGCTGGCGCCCGGGGCCAACGCCATGCAGACGGCCAAGGCCGTCAAGGCGCGCCTGGCCGAGCTGTCGCAGAACTTCCCCGCCGGCATCCAGTACGCCGTGCCCTATGACACCTCGCGCTTCGTGGAAGTGGCCATCGGCAAGGTCATCCAGACCCTGGTGGAGGCCGTGGCGCTGGTGTTCCTGGTGATGTGGCTGTTCCTGCAGAACCTGCGCTACACGCTGATTCCCACCATCGTCGTGCCCGTGTGCCTGGCCGGCACCCTGGGCGTGATGTATGCGCTGGGCTTTTCGGTGAACATGATGACCATGTTCGGCATGGTGCTGGCCATCGGCATCCTGGTGGACGACGCCATCGTGGTGGTGGAGAACGTGGAGCGCCTCATGGCCGAGGAGGGGCTGTCGCCGCTGGCCGCCACGGTCAAGGCCATGCAGCAGGTCTCGGGCGCCATCGTCGGCATCACCCTGGTGCTGGTGGCGGTGTTCCTGCCGCTGGCCTTCATGAGCGGCTCGGTGGGTGTGATCTACCGGCAGTTCTCGCTGTCGCTGGCCGTGTCCATCCTGTTCTCGGGGCTGCTGGCTCTGACCTTCACGCCGGCGCTGTGCGCCACGCTGCTCAAGCCCATTGCCAAGGGCCACCACGCCGAGCGCAAAGGCTTCTTCGGCTGGTTCAACCGCCGCTTCGCGGCGCTGACCGAGCGCTTCGACCTGCTCAACCAGCGGCTGGTGCGCCGCGCCGGGCGCTGCATGCTGGTGTATGCCGCCATCGTGGCCGGTCTGGGCGTGGCGTACACGCGCATGCCCGAATCCTTCGTGCCCTACGAGGACATGGGCTACTACATCGTCGGCGTGCAGCTGCCGCCGGGCGCCACCACGGAGCGCACCAAGGCCATGGTCAAGGACATGGAGGACTACATCCAGGGCCGCCCCGCCACGGCCCAGGCCGAGTTCCTGATGGGCTACAGCTTCTCGGGCATGGGGCAGAACGCGGCCCTGGCCTTCGTCACGCTCAAGGACTGGTCGGTGCGCGGCGCCGGGCAGGCGTCGTGGGACGAGGTGCAGGCCTTCAACCAGCGCTTTGCCCGCCTGTCCGACGGCACCGTCATGGCCGTGGACCCGCCGCCCATCGACGGCCTGGGCAACTCCGGCGGCTTTGCGCTGCGCCTGCAGGACCGCGCCAACCTGGGCCGCGAGGCGCTGATCGCCGCGCGCGACCAGCTGCTGGCCAAGGCCAATGCCTCGCCCATCATTGCCTACGCCATGATGGAAAACCTGGAGGATGCGCCGCAGCTGCGGCTGGACATCGACCGGCGCAAGGCGCAGGCCCAGGGCGTGGATTTCAGCGCCATCAACACGGCCCTGTCCACGGCCTACGGCTCGGCCGTGATCAACGAGTTTCCCAACGCGGGCCGCCTGCAGCGCGTGGTGGTGCAGGCCGATGCCCAGGCCCGCGCGCGGCCCGAGGACATCCTGCGCCTGCACGTGCCCAACGCCAGCGGGCAGCAGGTGCCGCTGTCGGCCTTTGCCTCGGTGCGCTGGGAAAGCGGGCCGGTGCAGATCTCGCGCTACAACGGCTATCCGGCCTTCCGCATCTCGGGCGACGCCAGGCCCGGCCACACCACGGGCGAGGCCATGGCCGAGCTGGAACGCATCATGGCCGAGATGCCGCGCGGCATCGGCTACGAGTGGACGGCCCTGTCCTTCCAGGAGAAAGCCGCCGGTGCCCAGGCGCCCAAGCTGTTCGCGCTGGCCATCGTGGTGGTGTTCCTGCTGCTGGTGGCCCTGTACGAGAGCTGGAGCATTCCCGCCGCCGTGATGCTGATCGTGCCCATAGGCGCGCTGGGATCGGTGCTTGCCACCTCGGCCGTGGGCCTGTCCAACGACGTGTACTTCAAGGTGGGCCTGATCACCATCATCGGCCTGGCGGCCAAGAACGCCATCCTGATCGTGGAGTTCGCCAAGGACCTGCATGCGCAGGGGTACAGCCTGGCCCAGGCCGCGCTGCAGGCGGCGCGGCTGCGCTTTCGGCCCATCGTCATGACCTCGCTGGCCTTCATCCTGGGCGTGGTGCCGCTGGCGCTGGCCTCGGGCGCGGGCGCCTCCAGCCAGGCCGCCATCGGCTTCGGCGTGATTGGCGGCATGCTGTCGGCCACGCTGCTGGGGGTGGTCTTCGTTCCCGTCTTCTTCGTCTGGGTGCTGTCCCTGTTCCGGCGCAAGGCGCCGGCCGGCACCCCGCCTGCCCTGCAGGCCCCGGCAACCCCCATCGAGTAAGCGCCATGTCCATGCACTTCTTCCCACGCGCCCTGTGTGCGCTGGCCGCCAGCCTGGTGCTGGCGGGCTGCTCCCTCGCCCCGGTCCACCAGCGTCCGCAGGCGCCCATTCCCACGCACTGGCCGCAGCAGGATGCGGCGCCCGTGCTGTCCTCGTCGGCGGCCACGCTGGACTGGAACAGCTTCATCGCCGACCGCCAGCTGCGCCAACTGGTGGACCTGGCCCAGGCCCACAACCGCGACCTGCGCCAGACCCTGCTTAACGTGGAGGCGGCACGCGCCCTGTACCAGGTGCAGCGCGCCGACCGGCTGCCGGGCGTGGGCCTGCAGGGCGGCGGCACGCGCCAGCGCCTGCCGGGCGACATGAATGCCACGAGCCAGCCGCAGGTGCAGGGCAGCTGGCAGGCCGGCCTGGGGCTGGCCGCGTTCGAGCTGGACCTGTTCGGCCGCGTGCGCAACCTGTCCGAAGCCGCCCTGGGCGAGTACCTGGCCACCGAAGAGGCCGCGCGCGCCGCCCGCATCAGCCTGGGTGCCGAAGTGGTGCAGGCCTACCTGTCCCGCGACGGGGCCCTGCGCCGCCTGCAACTGGCGCAGCGCACGCTGCAAAGCCGTGAATCCTCGCTGCGGCTGACCGCGCAGCGGCGCCAGGCGGGCACGGCCACGGCCCTGGATCACCAGGACGCCCTGGGCCTGGCCGCCCAGGCCCGCGCCGACGTGGAGCGCAGCGAACGCGAACTGCGCCAGGCCGGCAACGCCCTGCTGCTGCTGACGGGCGTGGAGGATCTGGGGCCGTACCTGTCCGCACAGTCCGCACGGTCTGCACAGGCCGCGGGGTCTGCACAGTCGGCAAAGTCGTCCGACGTACCCATGCTGCTGCAGGACCTGTCGGCCGGCACGCCTTCCGAACTGCTCATCCACCGCCCCGACATCCAGGCGGCCGAGCACCGGCTGCGCGCGCGCAGCGCGGACATTGGTGCGGCGCGCGCGGCCTTCTTCCCGCGCATCTCGCTCACCGGGTTCCTGGGATCGTCCAGCGCCGATCTGTCCGACCTGTTCCGCTCGGGCCAGCGCGCCTGGTCGTTCACTCCCCAGGTCACGCTGCCCCTCTTCGACGGGGGGCGCAACCGCGCCAACCTCGACCTGGCCGTGCTGCGCAAGGACATGGCCGTGGCCGCCTACGAGCAGGCCATCCAGACCGCCTTCCGCGAAGTGGCCGACGCCCTGGCCGCCACCGACACGCTGCGCCGCGAGGAAGCCGCGCGCCTGGCGCTGCGCGACAGCAGCCGCGAAAGCCTGCGGCTGGCGCAGGCCCGTTACCAGGCGGGGGTGGACGACCATCTGCGCTACCTGGACGCACAGCGCAACGCCTTCGCCAATGACAGCGCCTACATCGATACCGTGACCCAGCGGCAGTTGGCGCTGGCCCAGCTGTTCCGCGTGCTGGGGGGCAGCTGGACTGCGCCGCCGCCGCTACCACCGCAGTTCCAGCCTGTGGCGGCCGTCCAGCAGCCCTGAGCACCGAGCAGCCCTGAGCCCCGGCTACGCCGCCTCCACCCGCGCGTTGTAGGCCGCCAGGGTCCGCTGCCAGGCGGGCCGGGCCAGGCATCTGTCGCGGTAGGCCTCCACGGCGGGGCAGGGCGCGGTCAGCGTGCGGTCCGGGATGCAGGCGAGCACATGCGCCATCAGGATGTCGGCCACCGTGAATTCGTCGGTGGCAATGAAGCGGCGCCCGTCCAGCCAGCGCTCCAGGTTGCCCAGCATGCGATGCGCCCAGCCCACCAGGAATTCGCGGTGCTTGCCGCAGCTGCCATCGGCCGTCCAGTCCAGAACCATCAGGCTGAGCAGCGGCGGCTCCACCGTGTTCATGGCTGCAAAGCACCAGCGCAGCACCTGGGCCTCGCCGGTTGCATCGGAGGGCATCAGCCGGCCGCACTTTCTGGCCAGATGCAGCACGATGGCGGCCGACTCCGAAATCACCTGCCCGTCATCGTCCAGCGCAGGAATCTGCTCGAAGGGGCTGAGCCGGCGGTAGGCCTCGGTGTTCAGGTCGTGCGCGGGATGGTCCATGCCCGCGATCTCGAAGGGCAGCTGCATCTCTTCGAGTGCCCACAGCACGCGCAGATCGCGCGTGCGGCCGCGTGCGCCGGCATTGACCCTGGAAAAACCGTAGAGCTTGAGCATGGTGGCGTTCTCCGCAGTGGTGATCCTGCCGGCCATGCTACTCGTGGCTGCCGAGGTGTGGGCATCACCTGGCGTCCGGTTCACGGCAGCCCGTTCACAGCGCCCCGAACACCTCGGGCAGGGCCGCATCGCGCGGCATGCCGCCATAGCTCTTGGTGCCGCCCTGGCTGTCGATCACCACGATGCCCGGCGTGCCACGGAACCCCAGGGACATCATCAGCTTGCGGTGGGCCTCCAGCGTCTTGCGCACGTCGGGGCTGACGCTGAAGGCGGGCGCTATGCCGCCCTGGGCGGACTTCTTCTCGTGCTCCATCAGTGCGGCCGCGCGGTCCGGGGCCTGCAGGATGGCGGCGGCCTTGGCGGGGCTGTCGTCCCGGATCACGCCCACCAGGATGTGGCGCAGCTGCACCTTGCCTGCATCCACCCAGGGACGCGCGGCCTCCCAGAACTTGTGGCAGTACTTGCAGTTGGGGTCGGTGAAGGTATAGATCACGCGCGGCGCATCGGCCTTGCCGTCGGGTACCCAGGTGGAGGTCTCCAGCTGCGCCTGCACGGTGTCGCCCGCCGGCTTGGCGGCCTGGGCCTGGGCCTTGGCCTGGGGGGCCTGGGCCGTGGCAGGGCCTTCTGCGGCCGTGGCCCATCCCGCCGCCAGAAAGAGGCTGGCAGCCATGCCTGCAAAAAGGACGGTGCGTTGAAGATGCATGGGAACTCCTTGAAACGGTTGAATGAATGAGGGGGCGGCGCTGCGCGACAAGCGTGCAGCGCCTGGTGCTGTGGCAACAGCTGCGGACGGTGTGAGTCGGAGTGCATGCGCCGCGTTCCATCGGTCCAGGAAATCGCTTGCGGCAATCTCGCACACGACGGCCGACCGACCACGCGCCGCTGTCGCTGCGTTGCAGCCCATGGGCTTCGCACGCCGCTGATTGTCATTGACACCCTTGCAGATGCTGCGCATCGGCGCTGGGCAGTCGTCATTGCAGACAGCCAGGGCGAGCGGGGCCGGTCCCGCCTCCGTGCTCAGGGCGCAGCGGCAATCTCGGTCTGGCCATCGGGCCCGGCCACCAGAGTGACGGGCAGGATCTGGGCCAGCATGCGTGCGAACTCGGCGGGGCGGCTGGTCTGGTAGCTGCCGCCAATGCGCAGGGCCGCCACGGCCGGGTCGTGTACAACCAGGCCGGTCGGCCCGTAGCGCTCCAGCTCGGCCAGGGCGTCGGCCAGGGGCGTGTTCTCGAAGCGGATCAGTCCCTTGCGCCACAGCGCAATGCTGCCGGGCGCCACAGCCGACACCGGACCGATCACGCCTGCAGGCGACACGCTCAGGGCCTGGCCCGCGACCAGGTCGGCGGGCGCGGCGTCAGCGGCTGCAGTGCCTTGCGCGCCGGCCACGCGCACATGGCCTTCCTGCACGGCTACCTGCACGCTGCCCGCCTCCATGCCCGTGGCGCGATAGCGCACGGAAAACCGCGTGCCGCCCACGGTGACGCGCGCCGGGCCGGCCAGCACGTGAAAGGGCCTGGCGCTGTCGGGCGCCACGGCAAACAGGATCTGCCCTTGCGTGATGCGCACCTCGCGCCGGTCGCGGTACAGAGTTACCTGCGCCTGGGTATCGGAATCCAGGGACAGTGCGGTGCCATCCGGCAAGGTGATGGTCTTGGCCTGGCCGCGTGGGGTCAGGTGGCTGCTGGTGAAGGTGGGCTGCTGCTGCCACTGGTGCCAGCCCACGCCAACGGCCAGGGCCAGGGCCACCGTGCAGCACAGGGCCGCCAGGGCCGCCAGGGCAGGGCGCGGCAGCAGGCGGGACCAGCTCCAGCCTTGGCGCTCTTCGGAGGACGGGCGCTGCGGGGCCGGTTCCGGGTGTGCGTGAGGCGCCGACTGCGAGCGCCGGCGTGCCTGCTCCGCGCGCAGGCGCGCCACCTGTTCGGGGGGAGTGGACCGCGCTGCCGCCAGGCTCTGGCCCAGGTGGCGCAAGGCGGCCTCGTGCGCCGTGCTGGCTGCCAGCCATTCAGTGAATTCGGCTTCTTCCTCGGCGGTCAGGCCTTGCTCCATGCGCGTGTGCCAGTCGGCCGCAGCGAGGTCGATGGGGTTTTGCCCGCGGAAGAACTCTTCCAGTTCGCGCACCTGCGCAGCCTTGTCCAGGGGCGCGGTGCAGGAGCGGTAGCGGTGCATGCGTGCGGATTCCCTGCCTCAGAAGCTGGTCCAGTCCTGCGATTCGGCAGACGGTTTGGCCGCAGCGAGGCGTACAGGTCGTGCAGGGCGCGCACCGGCTGAGGGCTGTGCCGGTGCCGGCCTGGCCGGCGCCAGCGCAGATGCCGTGGCCGCGCGCGTGGGCACGGACGCCGGCAGCGGCGCCTGCAAACGCGGCTGCTGTGCCGCGCCGTCCTGGTCGCCCAGGCGGAAGATGGCCACGGCCTGCACCAGGCGCTGGGCCTGGGACTTGAGGCTGGAGGCCGCCGCCGCGCTTTCCTCCACCAGGGCGGCGTTTTGCTGCGTGACCTGGTCCATCTGGCTCATGGCCTGCCCGACCTGGGCCACGCCGGCGCTTTGCTCGTCGCTGGCATTGCTGATCTCGCCCATGAGGTCGGTCACGCGCTGTATGGATTGCAGCACCTCGGCCATGGTGGCGCCGGCCTGGTCGGCCAGCTCCGTGCCCTGGCTGACGCGCGTGGCGCTGTCAGTGATGAGCTGCTTGATCTCGCGGGCGGCCTGCGCGCTGCGCTGGGCCAGGGTGCGTACCTCGGCGGCCACCACGGCAAAGCCCTTGCCCTGCTCGCCGGCACGCGCGGCCTCGACGGCGGCGTTCAGGGCCAGGATGTTGGTCTGGAAGGCGATGGAGTCGATCACGCCCACGATGTCGCCGATCTGGCGCGAGCTGGCATGGATGTCCTGCATGGCGCCCACGACTTCCTGCACCACGGTGCCGCCCTTGGCCGCGATCTGGCTGGCGCCGCGTGCGAGCTGGTTGACCTGGCGTGCGTTGTCCGCGTTCTGCTGCACGGTGGAAGACAGCTCGTCCATGGAGGCTGCGGTTTCCTGCAGCGCGCTGGCCTGCTGCTCGGTGCGGCGGCTCAGGTCGGCATTGCCCTTGGCGATCTGCTCGCTGGCCACGGCCACGCTGTCGGCGTTGTTGCGCACATCGCTGACCACGCTGGCCAGGCTCTGGTGCATGGCGTTGAGCGAGGCCTGCACGCTGCCTGCGGGCGCTTCGCTGCGCACCAGTCCGGGGTCGAGGTTGCCGTCGGCGATCTGGCGGGCGACTTCACCGAGCTGGGCAGGCTCGGCCCCCAGCGCGCGTGTCAGGCCGCGTGCGATCAGCCGGCCCATGAGCAGGGCCAGCACGAATGCGACCGCGCTCACGCCGATCTGCATGTTGCGTTGCTGCACATAGGACTGCGTGGCCAGCTCCACCATGACCTGGGCGTGCTGGCGCGTGAGCTGGCTGTACTCGTCGGTGGCCGCGATCAGCTGGGCCAGCAGCGGCCGGCACTCGCTGTTCATCTTGGCAATGGCCTCGTCCCTTTGCTGGCGCAGCGCCAGCGAAACGATGTCCAGCGCCACCGGGCCGTAGCGCTGCTCTATCTGGTCAATGCGGGCGACCAGGGCGCGAGCCTCCTCGCCCACCCCGGGCAAGGCCACCAGGGCCTTGAGCTGGTCCAGGTGGGACTTGACCGCGGCATGGGCGGCGTACACGGCCGTTTTTTCCATGTCCAGATCGGCTGGCGTGTTCACCAGCACCAGGTTGCGCGCCGCGATGGCGCGGCTGTCCACGGCCGCGCGCACCTGTTCGGCCAGATGGGCGCGGGCGTTCACGCCGTCGACGAACTGCGTCAGGTTGCGGTCGGAACCGTCCAGCGCATGAAGGGCAGATACGGAAACCAGTGCGACCAGTAAAGCCAGGGCGGTAAAGGCGGCGTAGAGCTTGGTCTTGACGGTCCAGGTGCGGAGATTCATGGCGCTTTCCAGGTAGGTGGTGCAAGTATCAGTTTCTATCAAAAATAAATGATCAATTTGATAAAACCCTAAGGGTGAATTGTTAAATTTCAACTTGAATTGACAAATTCAGGCTAGGTGGGGGCCAGGCGTCACCAGCCCGCTTCCCAGGCGGGCTGGATCAAGAAAGCCCGCATTTCATGAACGCATGCGGGTCTTGCACCTGGGATGCCGGGTGCGCCGGCGCTACAGTCGGGGCCCCTACCCCATGCATACCCCTCCCCACATCCAAGGCTGGTGCCCCGGCGCCTGGCAGCCCATGGCCTCCGGCGATGGGCTGGTGCTGCGCGTGCGCCCGCCGCTGGGCCGCCTGACGGTGGCCCAGGCGCGGCGGCTGGCGCGCCTGGCCTGGGTGCATGGCAACGGCGCGCTGGAGCTGTCCAGCCGCGCCAATGTGCAGTTGCGCGGCATTGCGCCCGGGCGGCACGCCGCCGTGCTGCGCGCCCTGGCGGCCGTGGGCCTGCTCGATGCCGATGCAGGCCGCGAGCGCCGCCGCAATCTGGTGATCGACCCGCTGTGCCGGCCGCAGGAGGCCGTCCATGCGCTGGGCCAGGCCCTGCAGCAGGCACTGGATGCGGCCGAGGATCTGGCCGGCTTGCCGGCCAAGTTCGGCTGGTCGGTGGAAGGCGCGCCGGGCCGGCTGGCCGGCGTGTCCGCCGATATCCGCCTGCAGCGCACAGCCACCGGCTGGCTGGTGCAGCCCGATGGACGGCAGCAGGCGCTGGCCGTGGCCGATGCCAGCCAGGCCGTGGCCGCAGGCCTGGCGCTGGCGCGCTGGTTTGCCGGTCAGGCCTCCCTTCGCCGCGCCCAGGGCTTGCGGCCCGGACGCATGGCCGCGGTGGCGGCGCAACTGCAGCCGCCCCCCGGACTGGACTGGGTGGAGACAGAAACCCCGGCGCACGGCGAAGGACCGGCGCCCGGTGCCGTGCCCGGCGTGGGCTGGCTGCTGGGCGCGCCGCTGGGCCGCTTGCCGGCCGTGGCGCTGGCGCGGCTGGTGCGCGCCTTGCCTGAGCAGGCCTTTTTGCGTGTGACACCCTGGCGCATGCTGCTGGTGGAAGACGCCGGAGCCGGCGCGGCGCTGCCCCGCTGGTGGGCTGCGGCGGGGCTGGACAACGCCGCTGACTGGATCACCCACGTCCATGACCCGCGCCTGCGCGTATCCGCCTGTACCGGCGCGCCGGGCTGCACCCAGGCCCTGGGTCCCACGCAGGCCCTGGCGCTGGAGCTGGCGCCGCAGGTGCCCCACGGCGCGCACCTGCATGTGACCGGATGCGCCAAGGGCTGCGCGCGGCAGGCGCCGGCCACGGTGGTGCTGCGGGCAGAAGGTGAAGACGAGGGCGAAGGCCCTGTCTATTCCGTAGTGCGCCACGGCCGTGCCGGGGATAGGGCGCAGGAGCAGCGGACCCTGGCCTCGGTGCGAGACAATCCGGGATTGCTGTTTTCAAAAGAATAATGCTGCACCGCTACGAAACCGATGGCGCCGAGATCTACCGGCAGTCCTTTGCCACCATCCGCCGCGAGGCGGCGCTGGAACGCTTCACGCCTGTCGAGGAACGCGTGGTGGTGCGCATGATCCACGCCGCCGGCCTGGTGGAGCTGGCCCCGCACGTGGCCTTCTCCCCCGGCATGGCCGAGGCCGCCGCGCAGGCCCTGCAAAACGGCGCGCCCGTGCTGTGCGACGTGCGCATGGTCAGCGAGGGCATCACTCGCTCGCGCCTGCCCGCCGCCAACCCCATCATCTGCACGCTGCAGGACGAGCGCGTGCCCGCGCTGGCCCGTGACATGGGCAACACGCGCAGCGCCGCCGCGCTGGAGCTGTGGCGCCCGCACCTGGCCGGGGCCGTGGTGGCCATCGGCAATGCGCCCACGGCCTTGTTCCACCTGCTCAACATGCTGCAGGACCCGGCCTGCCCCCGGCCGGCCGCCATCATCGGCTGCCCCGTGGGCTTTGTGGGCGCCATGGAATCCAAGCAGGCGCTGATGCAGGACCTGCCCGTTCCCTGCATGGCCGTGCACGGCCGCCTGGGCGGCTCGGCCATCACCGTGGCCGCCATCAACGCACTGGCCAGCCATGTCGAGTAGGCAGCCGCGTCCCAGCCAGGGCGGGCCCGGCATTGTCTGCGTGGGCCTGGGCCCGGGCGACCCCGAACTCATGAGCGTCAAGGCCGACCGCCTGGTGCGCGGCGCCCGCCAGGTGGCGTTCTTCCGCAAGAAGGGCCGGCCCGGCAAGGCTCGCCAGCTGGTGGACGGCCTGCTGGCCCAAGGCGCTGCCGAGCACGCCATGGAGTACCCGGTGACCACCGAGCTGCCCGTGGACAGCCCCGCCTATGTGGACCTGCTGGCGCGCTTCTACGACGACTGGTGCCTGCGCCTGGAAGCGCTGGCGCAGACCGGGCAGGTGGTGGTGCTGTGCGAGGGCGACCCCTTCCTCTACGGCTCCTTCATGCATCTGTACACCCGGCTGCGCGAACGCGGCCAGGTGCCGCTGGACGTGGTGCCCGGCATCCCCGGCATGGTGGGCTGCTGGCACGCCACGGGCGAGCCCATCACCTGGGGCGACGACGTGCTCAGCGTGATGACCGGCACCCTGTCCGAAGACGAGCTGGTGCGCCGCATGCAGACGGCCGAGGCCCTGGTCGTCATGAAGGTCGGCCGCAACCTGCCGCGCATTCGCCGCGCCCTGCAGCGCACGGGCCGGCTTGACGCCGCCTGGCTGGTGCAGAACGGCACCACGGACAGCGAGCAGGTCGCGCGCCTGGGCGATGTGTCCGACGACGCCTGCCCCTATTTCGCCATCGTGCTCGTGCACGGCCAGGGCCGCCGGCCGGAGGCCGCATGGTGAGCGCCGGCCGCCTGACGGTGGTGGGGCTGGGCCCGGGCGCACTGGACCAGATCACGCCCGAAGCCGCAGCCGCCTTGCACGCGGCCGACGATGTGGTCGGCTACCTGCCCTATGTGTCCCGCGCGCAGGCCCTGCTGGCGCAGGCGGGTCAGGGCCAGGCCGTGGCCTGGCATGCCTCCGACAACCGCGTGGAGCTGGAGCGCGCGCGCCAGGCGCTGGCGCTGGCCGCGCAGGGCCGGCAGGTGGTCGTGGTGTCCTCGGGCGACCCGGGCGTGTTCGCCATGGCGTCGGCCGTGTTCGAGGCCATGGAATCGGCCGATGCGGCGCAGGCCGCCGCCTGGCAGGCGCTCGATATCCAGGTGCTGCCCGGCATCACCGCCATGCTGGCCGCCGCCGCGCGGGCCGGCGCGCCGCTGGGCCATGACTTTTGCTGCATCAATCTCTCGGACAACCTCAAGCCCTGGCCGGTGATCGCGCGGCGCGTGGAACTGGCGGCCGAGGCCGACTTCGCCATGGCCTTCTACAACCCGCGCTCCAAGAGCCGGCCCGAAGGCTTTGTGCGCCTGCTGCAGCTGCTGCGCACCCGCTGCGAGCCGCAGCGCCTGCTGGTGTTCGCGCGCGCCGTGTCCACGCCCGAGGAACACTTGCACGTATGCACGCTGGCCGAGGCCACGCCCGAGATGGCCGACATGCGCACCGTGGTCCTGGTGGGCAACAGCGCCACGCGCCGCGTGGGCCGCTGGGTCTACACGCCACGCCACTACGGCATGGATGGCGGTGCGGGCGGTGCGGGCTGCGCTGTCGGCAGCACGCCATGAGCAATCCAGTGCAGCACCGCAGCCACCGACCCGGTGCGCTGGCGCTGCGGCAGCGCCGGGCGCTGCACCATCACCACGGGCAGGCCCAGGGCGCGTGCGGCATCGAGCTTGCCGCGCGTGGCCTCGCCGCCTGCGTTCTTGGCCACCAGCCATTCGATGCCGTGCGTGCGCAGCAAGGCTTCATCGTCGTCCGCGCTGAAAGGACCGCGCCCCAGAACCACCGTGGTGTGGGGCAGGGGCAGGCTGCCGGGCTCGGGCGCATCGACCAGGCGCAGCAGATAGTGGTGCTGCGGCTGGCCCGCAAAGGCCGCAAGCTGCTTGCGGCCCACGGCCAGAAACACCCGGGTGGCTGCCTGGGGCAGGGCGGCAGCGGCGGCTTGCATGTCGGGCACGTCGATCCAGGCATCGCCGGCACTGGCCTGCCAGGGCTCGCGCTCCAGCGCCAGCAGCGGCGTGCCGGTGGCGGCGCAGGCCTCGCAGGCATTGCGGCTCATCTGTGCGGCAAACGGGTGGGTGGCATCGACCACATGGCTGATGGCCTGCCCGCGCAGGAATTGCGCCAGGCCCTGGGCACCGCCAAATCCGCCCACGCGCGTGGGCAGGGGCTGGGCCACGGGCGACTGCGTGACGCCCGCATACGAGAACACGGCGGCAATGCCGGCGCGGTGCAGGGCCTGGGCCAGCTGGCTGGCGCCGCTGGTGCCGCCCAGCAGGAGAACATGGGGCATGACTGATCCCTGGTTGACATTGGTGGGCCTGAACGAAGACGGCCTGGACGGCCTCGCACCCGCCGCGCTGCGCGCGCTGGACGCGGCCGAGACCGTTTTTGGCGGGCCGCGCCATCTGGCGCTGGCCCAGGCCGGCGAGCGGGGCCGTCCCTGGCCCGTGCCCTTTGACGTGGCGCCCGTGCTGGCCTGCCGTGGCCGGCCCACGGTGGTGCTGGCGTCGGGCGATCCGTTCTGGTTCGGGGCGGGCGGCAGCCTGGCGGCGCATCTGGCGCCGCAGGAGTGGCGCTGCCACGCCCAACCCTCGACATTTTCGCTGCTGGCGTCCCGCCTGGGCTGGAAGCTGGAAGACACGGTCTGCCTGGGCCTGCACGCCGGCCACGTGGAGCAGCTGCTGCCGCACCTGTCGCCAGGCCGCCAGTCGCTGGTGCTGCTGCGCGATGGCGCCGCCGTGGCCGCACTGGTGGACTGGCTGGTGCAGGAAGGCTGGGGCGACAGCCGCCTGGAGGTCATGGAATCCGTGGGCGGCCCGCGCGAGCGCCGCCGCGCATGGCGCGCCGCCGAAGCCGCCCAGGCCCTGGCCGCCGACCCTGCCCGCGCACCCGTGGCCGTGGCCGTGCTCGCCCAGGGCGGCGCGGCCCTGCCGCTGGTGCCGGGCCGGCCCAATCACTGGTACGCCAACGACGGCCAGATCACCAAGGCCCCGGCCCGCGCGCTGACCCTGGCGGCTCTTGCGCCGCGCCACGGCGAATGCCTGTGGGATGTGGGCGGCGGCTCGGGCTCGGTGGCCGTGGAGTGGTGCCTGGCCGGTGGCTCGGCCATCAGCCTGGAGCAGCATGCGACGCGTGCGGACAACATCCACCACAACGCCCGGCGCTTCGGCCTGCAGGCGCGCCTGCGCGTGGTGCAGGGCGTGGCGCCCGAGGCGCTGGCCGGGCTGCAGGCGCTGGCCCGGCCCCAAGCCGTGTTCGTGGGCGGGGGCTTTGACGTGGCCCTGTTCGAATGCCTGCAGGCCCTCATGCCCGCAGGCTGCCGCCTGGTGGTCAATGCCGTGACGCTGGAGACCGAGGCCCTGCTGGTGCAACTGCAGGCCGAGCACGGCGGCCAGCTGCTGCGGCTGGAGATTTCCAGCGCCGAGCCGCTGGGCCGCATGCGCAGCTGGAAGGCTGCGCGGCCGCTGGTGCAGTGGAGCTGGCAGCGGTGAACCCGGACCAAGCCATCCCCCACCGCTGCGGCGTGCTGGGCCTGGGCCTGCACACGGACGCACTGCCCCATGCGCTGCAGGCGCTGTGGCAGCGTGCGCAGGCGCAGCTGCCGGAAAGCGCAGACGCAGGCGCCTGCGCGCCCCAGCCCATCTGCGCCGTGGCCGTGCTGGACACCAAGGCCAGCCATCCGGCGCTGGCCGCCTGGATGGCGGCTGTCGTGCCCACGGCCGTTCTGGTGCGCGTGCCGCCAGGGCAACTGCCTGGGCAGCCCGTGGTCACGCAGTCGCCGCGCATGCTGGCGCGCTATGGCACGGGCAGCGTGGCCGAGGCGGCGGCGCTGGCCGCCGCAGGCCAGCACTCCGCCCTGAGCGTGACCCGCCTGGTCGCGGACGACGGCAGCGCCACCCTGGCCCTGGCCGTGGGCCAGGGCGGACCTCTGAACTGTTGCCTGGCCCACGCCAGCCAGGCCAAGAACCAAGGAGCAACGGCATGACCGTGCATTTCATCGGCGCCGGCCCCGGCGCCGCCGACCTGATCACCGTGCGCGGGCGCGACCTCATGGCGGCCTGCCCGGTCTGCCTGTACGCGGGCTCGCTGATACCGCGCGAGCTGCTGGCGCACTGCCCGCCGGGCGCGCGCATCGTCAACACCGCATCCATGAGCCTGGACGACATCGTGGCCGAGATCCAGGCCGCCGAGGCGCGTGGCGAAGACGTGGCGCGCCTGCACTCGGGCGACCTGTCCGTCTGGTCGGCCATGGGCGAGCAACTGCGCCGCCTGCGCGAGGCCGGCATTGCCTACACCGTCACGCCCGGCGTGCCCTCGTTCGCGGCCGCCGCCGCCACGCTGGGCGCGGAGCTGACCCTGCCCGGCCTGTGCCAGTCCGTGGTGCTGACGCGCACCTCGGGCCGCGCCACGGCCATGCCCGAGGGCGAGAACCTGGCCGCCTTCGCGGCCACGGGCGCCGTGCTGGCCATCCATCTGTCCATCCATGTGGCCGCCAAGGTGCAGTCCGAGCTGCTGCCGCACTACGGCGCCGACTGCCCCGTGGCCATCGTCTGGCGCGCCAGCTGGCCTGACGAAACCGTGGTGCGCACCACGGTCGGCGGCCTGACCGAGGCCGTGGCCACCCACATGGAGCGCACGGCCCTGATCCTGGTGGGCCGCAGCCTGCAGGCCGAGGACTTCGGCGAAAGCCGCCTCTACGCGGCCGACTACGACCGCCGCTACCGCCCGCTGGGCACCGAGCCGCGCTTTCCCGCCACCGATGTGCATGCGAATGCCGCGCTGGATACCGCGAGGGATACCTTGAGGGACACCGTGAGCGACACCGTGAGCGACGTGCCCCTCGGGAACCCCGCCCCATGAGCGCGGCCCTGCCGCCCGTGGCGCTGAGCCTGATCGGCATCGGCACGGGCAACCCCGACCACCTCACGCGCGGAGCCCAGGCCGCCATGCAGGCCGCCGACCTGATCCTGCTGCCGCACAAGGGCGAGGACAAGGCCGAACTCGCCGCCCTGCGCCGCGACCTGTGCGATGCCGTGCTCACTGCGCCCGGCCCGCGCATCGAAGGCTTCGACATGCCCGTGCGCCGCAGCGCGGGCGACGACTACCTGGCCCAGGTCGATGAATGGCATGCGGCCATCACGCGCTGCTGGCAGGCGGCCATCGCCCGGTCCCTGGACGAGGGGCTGCAGCCGCGCACCCCCGGCCAGCCCTTGCAGGTCGCGCTGCTGGTCTGGGGCGACCCGGCGCTGTACGACAGCACCCTGCGCATTGCCGCGCGCATGCAGCCGGCGCCGCACAGCGTGCGCGTGGTGGCGGGCATCAGCTCCATGCAGGTGCTGTGCGCCGCGCATGCGATCGCGCTCAACGGCATAGGCCAGCCCTTCGTGGTGACCACGGGCCGCCAGCTGCGTGAACAGGGCTGGCCGCCCGGCGTGGACACGGCCGTGGTCATGCTGGACGGGCAATGCAGCTTCACCGAGCTGCTGGACTCGGACGGCAGCGACATGGACGCCGGCCTGCACATCTGGTGGGGCGCCTACCTGGGCATGGACCGCCAGATGCTGGACAGCGGCCCGCTGGCCGAGGCGGCACCGCGCATCGTGCAGGCCCGCGCCGCAGCGCGCGAGCGGCATGGCTGGATCATGGATATCTACCTGCTGCGGCGCGGGGGCTGAGGCCGAGGCTGCTGCCGACGCCGGCCCCCACGCTGTGCACCCCCTTCATCAAGGAATCCCGCCATGCAGATGGACAACATCCCCTTCAACACCACCGACTGGGCCGCCGTGGCGCCCACCGAGCATTCGGCCGAGGCCGGCCAGGCGTTCTGGCGCACGCAGAACTTCGGCAACATCCGCGTGCGCACGGTGGAGTACACGCCCGGCTATGTCTCCGACCACTGGTGCACCAAGGGCCATGTGCTGCTGTGCCTGGAAGGCGAGCTGGAGACCGAGCTGGCGGACGGCCGCCGCTTCACGCTGACGCCCGGCATGAGCTACCAGGTGGCGGACAACGCCGAGCCGCACCGCTCGCGCTCGCCCAAGGGCGCCAGGCTCTTCGTGGTGGACTGAACCGCCCGACACCGTCGCCACGGCCACTGCAGCGCGCTGCAGTGGCGCACGGCGCGGGATACCAGGGGCTCATGCCTGGACGGCGGAATGCCTGACGGACGCATGGCTCTCGAAGTACGCCGCCATGGTCTTGAGCAGGCCCGTGATGTCCTGGCGCACGGCCTCGAAGCCGGCGTTGCGCTCGCGCGTGTCCTCATCCATGTAGATGGGCCGGCGGATCTCGATCTGCATGCTGTGCCGCTGCAGCGCGGGCTGGCCGATCCTGGCGATCAGCTGTACGCCCTTGTAGGGATCGTTGCGCGCCACGGTGTAGCCGCAGCCGCGCAGGTATTCCTCCACCAGGGCGACGAAGGCGGGCTCGCAGGTGCTGCCGTCGCGGTCGCCCAGCACGAAGTCGGCCAGCGGCCGCTCGCTGCGGATCTGTAGCCGCTCATAGGCGTTGTTGGGCATGGAGTGCAGGTTCAGGTGCCAGACCGCGCCAAAGCGCCGGTGCGTGTCCTCCACAGCCTGGGCCAGCGCCTGGTGGTAGGGCTGGTAGCAGCGCGCAATGCGCTGCTGCACCTCGTCCACGGGCAGCAGGCGGTCATAGATGGGCTGGTTCTTCACGGTGCGCCAGATCAGGCCCGAGCCGATGCGCGTCTTCTCCCCGGGCGACAGCGGCGTGGGCCAGGGCGTGGCCAGCAGGGCCGGGTCTATGTCGTCGAGCGTGCGGTTCAGGTCCAGGTAGCTGCGCGGGAACAGCGCCTCCACCAAGGTGGCGCCGACTGCGGGCGCGGCGCCCCACAGGGCCTCGACATGGGTGTCCTCGGCCGCACGCAGCACGGAGCGCGGCACGGCGTGCCCGAAATCGCCGGGGTAGCGCACACCGCTGTGCGGCGAATCGCACACCAGCGGTATGGCGGCGCCCTCGGGCGGGTGCAGCACGTACAGGGCCTGGTCCTGGAGGGTGTCCTGCATCTTCATCTCACTCCGCGCTGATCTTGGCGACCTTGGCCACGGCGGCGTAGCGCGCCACGGCCTGCTCGATCTGGGTCTGGAACTGTTGCGGCGTGTTGGGGATGAGGGTGGCACCCGCGTCCTCCATCTTCTTGATGAAGTCCGGCTGCTTCATGGCCGCATGGATGGCCTGGTTGAGCCGGCGCACCACCGGCGCCGGCGTGCCTGCCGGCGCGACGATGCCGAACCAGCCGCCATTGCCCATCTGTGGAAAGCCGAGCTCGCCGTAGGTGGGCACGTCGGGCAGGGCGGGGGAGCGCTTGTCCGAGAGCACGGCCAGGGCGCGCAGCCGCCCGGCCTGGATGTGGGTGAGGGCCGAGGGCAGGTTGTCCGTGATCGCATCCACCTGGCCGGCCACGGCGTCGTTGAGCGCCATGCCCGATCCCTTGTAGGGCACGTGCAGCAGCTCGATCTTCGCCAGGCTGGAGAAATACTCCACGTTGGCATGGCCCAGCGAGCCCATGCCGGGCGAGGCGAAGGTGATCTTGCCCGGCTCCTTCCTGGCCATGGCCAGCAGCTCGGCCATGGTCCTGGCGGGGAACTTGGCGTTGACGGCCAGCACGCTGGGCACGGTCGCCACATTGCTGACGGGGGCGAAGTCCTTGACCGGGTCGTACTTGAGGCGGGCGCCGTAGGCGGCGGCGTTGGAGCCGTGCGTGCTCATGGTGGCCATGCCCAGGGTGTAGCCGTCGGGGCGCGACTTGGCCACCTGCTCCATGCCCAGCGAGCCGCCTGCACCGGCGCGGTTTTCCACCACGATGGCCTGGCCCAGCTCGCGGGCCGCATATTCGCCGATCAGGCGTGCGGCCAGGTCGGTCGAGCCGCTGGCCGCAAAGGGCACGATGAGGCGGATGGGCCGGTCGGGAAACTCGGCACGGGCCGCCGTGGCGCCCAGCAGGGCGATGCCGGCGATGGCGCCAAGGGCGAGGACGGTGCTGCGGCGTGCACGAAGCGGTGCGCCAAGCGGTGAGCGAAGGGATGTGGGCGTGTTCATGACGACAAAGTGTCGGTGGCATGGCCCGTGCTTCCAAACGACAATTTGGCCGCTAGCATGACTGTTGCGCATGCTCGCACCGGCTTCGGGCGCGCCGTTGTGCTGTCCGCCAATGCCTGTTCAGGGTCTGTATTCCATGCGTCTGCACTCGCCTTCGATGTCCGAGCTTCATGCCTTCGCCACGGCGGCGCGGCTGGGCAGTTTTTCGCGCGCGGCGGCCGAGCTGTGCGTCACCCAGAGCGCGGTCAGCCGTGCCGTGGCGCGGCTGGAGCAGCACTACGGCCTGGCGCTGATCAAGCGCAATGCGCATTCCCTGCACCTCACGCCCGTGGGCCGAGAACTGCTGGACGCCGTGCGCGAGCCGCTGGCCGCCATCGAGGAAACCAGCGCCCGCCTGCGCCTGGGCGCGGCCGACAGGCCGCTGAACCTGGCGGTGGTGCCCACCTTGGCCAGCGCCTGGCTGATTCCGCGCCTGCGCGCCTTCCAGCAGCTGCACCCCGGCATCCGCGTGAACTTCGTGCCCTACCGCAAGAGCGAGGATTTCACCGGCCCCACGCCCGACGCCGCCGTGCTCACCGGCCTGGGCCCCGAGGACTGGCCGCACTGCAGCTGCGACTACGTCATCGGCCGCGAGATGGTGCCCATCTGCCACCCGGCGCGCATGGCCCAGCGGCTGGCCCAGGGCGCCTGGCGCAAGCCCGGCGATCTGGCCACCGAGCCGCTGCTCTATCACACCACCGCTCCGGGCAACTGGACGCAGTGGCTGCGCGCGGCCGGCGCCGGCCGCAAGGCGCCCAACCTCGCCACGGCGTTCGATCAGGTGTCCATCCTGATCCAGGCCGTGATTGCGGACATGGGCCTGGCCCTGGTGCAGCGCTGCCTGGTGCGCGAGGAACTGCGGGCCGGCACCGTCGTGGTGCCTTTTGACCTGCCGGTCACGCTGCAGCGCGGCTATTTCCTGTGCGTGCCCGGCGACCGGCGGCCCCGGCCCGGCTTTGCCGAGTTCCGCCGCTGGCTGCTGGACACGGCGGCGGCCGATATCGCCGCCATGGGCATCCACCCGGCCGCCGCCTGACACCCGTCACGACGTCATTGCCAGCGTGGCGTTGTCGATCACGAAGCGGTACTTCACATCGCCCTGCAGCATGCGCTCGTAGGCGGCGTTGATCTCGTCGGCGCGGATCATCTCGATATCGGCGACGATGCCGTGCTCGGCGCAGAAATCCAGCATCTCCTGCGTTTCGGGAATGCCGCCGATCATGGAACCGGCCAGGCTGCGGCGCTTCATGATCAGGTTGAAAACCTGGGGCGAGGGATGGGGCGTGGCCGGCGCGCCCACCAGGGCCATGGTGCCGTCGCGCTTGAGCAGGGTGAAGAAGGCATCCAGGTCATGCGGCGCGGCCACGGTGTTGAGGATGAAGTCCAGGCTCTTGGTGTGCGCCGCCATCTCGGCCGCGTTGCGCGAGACCACCACTTCGTCGGCGCCCAGGGCGCGCGCCGCCTCACGCTTGGACTCGGAGGTGGTGAAGGCCACCACATGCGCGCCCATGGCGTGGGCCAGCTTGATGCCCATGTGGCCCAGGCCGCCAATGCCCACCACGCCCACCTTGTGGCCCGGCCCCACGCCCCAGTGGCGCAGCGGCGACCAGGTGGTGATGCCCGCGCACAGCAGCGGCGCCACGGCGGCCAGCTGTTCCTCGGGGTGGCGGATGTGCAGCACATAGCGCTCATGCACGACGATGCTCTGCGCGTAGCCGCCCAGCGTGTGGCCGGGCGCATCGGGCGTGGGGCCGTTGTAGGTGCCGACCATGTGGTCGCAATAGTTCTCCAGGCCCTCGTCGCAGTCCGCGCAATGGCGGCAGCTGTCCACGATGCAGCCCACGCCGACCAGATCGCCGGCCTTCACGCCCGAGACATGGGCGCCCACGGCCGAGACGCGGCCCACGATCTCGTGGCCCGGCACGCAGGGGTAGAGCGTGCCCGCCCATTCCGAGCGTACCTGGTGGATGTCGGAGTGGCAGACGCCGCAGAAGGCGATCTCGATCTGCACATCGTGGGCGCCCGGTGCGCGGCGCGTGATGTTCAGGGATTGCAGGGGCAGGTCGCCCGCATGGGCTCCATAGGCTTTGACGGTCATGGGATGTTCCTCGTGGGAGGCCTGGTGGGTGTGGAAAGGGATGCGGGCATTCTTGCCGCCGCCTGCCCTGCTGACTAGCTAATCAATGCTTAATGGGCTTATCAGCACAGCTAATCAATGGATGGCGCTAGGCTTGCGGCCATGGCAAGACGCAACCTCAATGACCTGCTGGCCTTCGTCACCGTGGCGCGCGAGGGCAGCTTCACGCGCGCGGCGGCTGCGCTGGGCGTCACCCAGTCGGCGCTGAGCCAGACCGTGCGCGCGCTGGAGGAGCGGCTGCAGATCCGCCTGCTCACGCGCACCACGCGCAGCGTCTCGCCCACGGCGGCGGGCGAGCGGCTGATGCAGGCCATAGGCCACCGCTTCGACGAGATCGAGGCCGAACTCGACGCTCTGACCGCGCTGCGCGACAAGCCCGGCGGCACGGTGCGCATCACCTGCGGCGACTACATGCTGCAAAGCACCCTGCTGCCCCGGCTGGCGCCGCTGCTGCTCGCCTATCCGGACATCTGCATGGAGTTCGACGTGTACTACGGATTCCGCGACATCGTGGCCGAGCGCTTCGACGCCGGCGTGCGCCTGGGCAGCACCATCGACAAGGACATGATCGCCGTGCCCATCGGCCCGCCGCTGCGCATGGCCGTGGTGTCCTCGCCCGGGTATTTCGCGGAGCACGGCATTCCGAAGAATCCGCAGGACCTGATGGCGCACCGCTGCATCAACCAGCGCATGGTGACCTCGGGCGGCCTGTATGTGTGGGAGTTCGAGCGCCGGGGCCGCAAGATGAATGTGCGCGTGGACGGGCCGCTGATCTTCAACACTACCCAGCCCCAGATCGATGCGTCCCTAGCCGGGCTGGGCATCACGCTGCTGCCCGAGGACGAGGTCATGCCCTGGATCCAGAGCGGCCAGCTGCAGCGCGTGTTGGAGGACTGGTGCCCAAGATTCGACGGCCACCACCTGTACTACCCCAGCCGCAGGCAGCCCTCGCCCGCGTTCTCGCTGGTGGTCGATGCGCTGCGCTGGCGCGGCTGAGGCGCCTGGCCATCAACGCAGCGGCGAAGTAGGCATTGCCGCCGGCGACATACGCGGCAGGTCAGCTTGGGCACAATGAACGGCTTTCGCCCAGCCTCTTTCGCGGTCCTTGGACGCGACTCCTTCACGCGATTTCCTTACGCGATTTCCTTACGCGATCTCTTCACGCGATGCAGCAAGAACCCGACTTCCTCCACAACCTGAACCAGGAATTCCGGGACGGCAGGCGCTGGCTGGACCGCACCATCGTGCTGGCCTATGCGGCGGCCGCCGGGCTGTGCGTGGTGGCCTTCACGCTGATGGCCGACGCGGGCTTTGAACTCTTCGAGAGCATCTACCACTGGCAGGGCGGCTGGGCCGTTCTGCTGTGGATGCCTGCCGTCACGGCGGGCGCCGTGTGGCTCACGCGGCGCTGGGCGCCGGGCGCGGCGGGGTCGGGCATTCCGCAGGTGATCGCCACGCTGGACCCGGCGCTGGACCCCGCGCAGCGCGGGCGCTTCGTGTCGCTGTGGCTGTCCTTCGCCAAGATGGTCCTGGCCAGCGCGGGCTTTGTGGCGGGGCTGTCGATCGGGCGCGAGGGGCCTTCGGTGCAGGTGGCCGCCGGTGTCATGCACCATGCGCGGCGCTGGTTCGGGCCGCATTCGGGCATCAGCCACCATGCGCTGCTGGTGGCCGGCGGCGCGGCCGGCATTGCGGCGGCCTTCAACGCGCCGCTGGCGGGCGTGGTCTTCGCCATCGAGGAGCTGTCGCGCAAGCTGGAGTCGCGCTCCAGCGGCCTGATCATCGCGGCCATCGTGCTGGCCGGCCTGATGGGCGTGTCGGCCTTCGGCAACCTCAGCTATTTCGGGCGCATCCAGGTGCCCCACCTGACCTGGGACGCGCTGCTGCCCGGCCTGTGCGTGACCCTGGCCTGCGGCGTGCTGGGAGGCCTCTTCGCCAAGCTGCTGGCCGCTTCGCTGACCCGCACGCCCGAGCGGCTCAACCAGCTGCGTGCGCGCTTTCCCATCCGCTTCGCGGCGGCGATCGCGCTGGTGATCGCCGTCATCGGCATGGTCACGGGCGGCGCCACCTTCGGCGCGGGCTCGGAGGCCGTCAAGCACATGCTGGCGGGCCAGGCCGACGTGCCCTCGTTCTACGTCACCCTGAAGTTCATCGCCACCTGGCTGTCGGCCTGGGTGGGCGTGCCGGGCGGCATCTTCGCGCCCTCGCTGTCGATTGGCGCGGGCGTGGGCCACAACGTGGCCGGCCTGATGGGCGCAGACATCGCGCCCGCCCTCATCGCCATGGGCATGGCCGCCTTCCTGGCCGCCGTGACACAGGCGCCGCTGACGGCCTTCATCATCGTGATGGAGATGGTGGACGGCCACTCCATGGTGCTCAGCCTCATGGCCGCTGCCATGCTGGCCAGCCTGGTTTCGCGCATGCTGGCCCGGCCGCTGTACGAGACGCTGGCCCAGCACATGCTGAGTCTGGTGCCTGCTCCTGCTCCCGAGCCTGCACCTGCAACAGAGCCTGCACCGGCCGCCGCGCCGGAACCGGAGCCCGCCAGCGCACCTGCCAGCACCGCAGAGCCGGCTGTACCGCCCAAGGACCAGGACAAGCCCGCAGGCGCCTGAGCCGGGCGCGCTTGGCTGACAGGCAATGGCGAAGGGCGATGGCCTGGGCGCGCTGCACGCCACGCCATGCTCGCTTCTTGAGTCCTGACGCACAACCCGAGGAAAGGAACGCGCCATGTGGGAGGAAGTAACCAGCACCCTGGCCGAGGAATTCTCCAGCCTGCCCGATGCAGCCGAGGTCACGCGCGTCATGGTGCGCCTGCTGCTGGCGGCCCTGCTGGGCGGCATCGTCGGCTACGAGCGAGAACACAAGGGCAAGGCCGCCGGCCTGCGCACCCACATGCTGGTGGCCATGGGCGCGGCGCTGTTCGTGCTGGTGCCCGAGCGCGGAGGCATGGGCATTGCCGACATGAGCCGCGTGATCCAGGGCGTGGTGGCCGGCGTGGGCTTCCTGGGCGCGGGCGCCATCATCAAGCGCCACTCCGAGGAACAGGTGCAGGGCCTGACCACGGCCGCCGGCATCTGGATGACGGCCGCCATCGGCGTGGCCTGCGGCCTGGGGCGCGAAGCCATCGCGCTGCTGGCCACGCTGCTGGCCATCGTCATCCTCGTGATGCTGCCGCACGTGGTCAGTGCGCCGCCCCCGCAGGCTGACGCGGAGCCGGATACCAAGCCGCGGGAGACTTGAGGGCGGGCGGCCGCCTAAAGCCTGGTATTCCGGCTTTGTTCGCTTTTTCCTGATGTTCGTGCCACGTGAACATGGCAAACATCACGAACGCAGCCAGTGAGGCTTGCGAGGCACTCGCCAACTCCCGATAGGCAGTCACCTGCGTGCATGGCATCTCTAGCCATGCACGCATGCCTTTAGAAATCCACACTCGCACTCAGCGAGAACGTGCGCGGACCGCCCACCGTCAGGTAGCCCGAACCCGGGTAGCCGCCCACGGAGGCCCAGTAGTTGCGGTCCGTCGCGTTGTCCACGCGCAGGCGCAGCGTGAGCAGCTTGCCCTGCACTTCGGTCATGTAGCGCACGCCCAGGTCCAGGCGGTTCCATCCGGCCACGCGCAGGGTGTTGACGTCGTTGGCGTAGCTGGCGCCGGTGTGCACCAGGCGGCCGTCCAGCGCCAGGCCGTTGATGCCCGGCACATCCCATTCCACGCCCGCCGTGGCCTGGAAGCGCGGCACGCCGATGACGCGCTTGCCGTCGGTGGTGGCTCGGCCCGTGCTCTGCTGCCTGGCGTCCAGCCAGGTGGCGCCGCCCAGCAGGCGCAGGCCGCGCATGGGTTCGCCGAAGACGTTGAATTCCACGCCCTGGTGACGGTCCTTGCCGGCCGAGGTGAACAGGTTGCCGTCGATCAGCGAGCGCGGCTTGTCGGTGGAGAAGAAGGCCAGGCCGCCGCCCAGCTTGCCGCCGTCGTACTTGACGCCCACTTCCTTTTGCTTGGTCACGTAGGGCGACATCTGCTGGCCCGCGTTGGCGATGATGGTGTCGCCCGACTTGGCTGGCGCCGTGTCGCCCTGGGCCAGTCCCTCGATGTAGTTGCCGTACAGCGATACCTGGGGCGTGAGCTTGAACACCGCTCCCAGCACCGGGCTGGTGCGGCTCTGGTCGTAGGCCGTGCGCACGCCGCCCTGGCTGGTGACCGCGCCGTTGCTGACGAGGCGGTAGCTCACCGAGTCGGTCTCTATCGTCTGGCGGCGCACGCCGGCCGTCACCAGCATGCGGCCGTCCATCAGCGACAGCGTGTCGCCCAGCGCAAAGCTGTTCAGGCGCGTGCCCCGGTTGTAGGCGGGGTTGGACAGGTCGTTGCCCAGGTAGTTGAGCGGCGTGATCGCGTAGTAGCTGGGGTTGTAGAGGTTGGTGTTCAGCACATTGCCCTGGACCGCAGACGTGCTCATGCCATAGGCGTTGTAGACCTTGAGGTCAAAAGCCGAGTAGCTGGCCACGATCTCATGGCCCACGCTGCCCGTATTCAGGCGTGCGCGCACGCCCAGCTCGCCCGTGCTCACGCGATCCTTGCGCGCGTTGTCGAAGCGGCTGGTGGTGGCCGCGCCATTGCCGGCCGCCGCCAGCGTGATGTTGGCCAGCGAGTTGTTCTCGGAGCTGCGGCGCAGGCCGTAGGCGGCCCAGGCCGTCACGTTGCTGTTGATGTCCCATTCGCCGCGCAGCGTGCCGAACAGGTCGCGCTCGTCGGAATAGGTCCAGGGCTGGGCCCAGTTGGAGGACGCATCGGGCGCCGCAGGAATGGCCGCCAGCCCTGCGCCCGGCGTGACATTGGTGCGCGTGCGCTTGAGGCGGTTGTCCTGCCAGCCGATGTCGCCCGACAGGCGCACATTGCGGCTGCGCCAGTCCATGCCCACGGACAACAGATCGAGCTTGGAGCTTTCTTGGTCGATGGCGGTATCGCCGCCCCGGTGCGCGGCGTTCAGGCGGATGCCCGTGGCCTGTTCGGGGCCGAAGCGCCGGCTCACGTCGGCCGCCACAAAGGCCTGGCCGCCGCTGGCAATGCCTGCCGTCGCGCGCGACAGCGGATCGGTGCCCGCGCGCTTGGGCAGCAGGTTGATGTTGCCGCCCAGGCCGCCGCCATTGGGGCTGGCGCCCATCAGAAAGGCCGATGCGCCGCGCAGCAGCTCCACGCGCTCGAACAGCTCGGTGGCGATGTACTGGCGCGGCAGCAGGGCGTAGAGGCCGTTGTAGGCCACGTCGTCCGAGCCCAGCACGAAGCCGCGCACGAAGTAGGACTCCTGGAAATTGCCGAAGCCGCGCGCCACGCGCACGGAAGGATCGTTCTGCAGTACATCGCCCACGCTCTTGGCCTGGCGGTCCTGGATCAGCTCGTTGGTGTAGCTGGTGATGGAGAACGGCGTCTCCATGTTGTCGCGCGTGCCCAGAATCCCGGCCCGCCCGCCGCGCGCCACCTGGCCGCCCGCGTAGGGCTTGGACAGCCCTTCAGCCGACGCATCGGCGCTGGCCTCGACGGTGACGGTGCCCAACTCGGGCGCGGCCGTTGCCGTGGAAGGGGCAGGTTGGGCCCATGCGGCGCCAGCAGACAAAAGAAGGGCCAGGGCCCCGGCGATCGGGGTCAGCGTGTAGAGGGGGGAGTGCATGGAGAAAACGGGATGAGAATGATTCCCAATAATTTTATCGATGCGACTCCCCCGTATGGAGCTTGTAGGGAGATGTGTCTGTTTGTGCCCACATCCCTGCCAGCGCATCGCTGCCGAAGCTGCGCTTGTGTCGGCTGTGGAAACTTGCCTATCATCCGGTCGGCCCCCTGTTCCGGGGCTGGTGCGTAAGAACACCAATACACAGCGGTTGAGCCTCCCCGAAAGCGAGTTCTGTCCCTTACCGGAGCACGGAACGATGATCACCGTTTCTCACCCCTTGGTCTGCGCCCAGTTCACTGGTATCGCAGGCTTTTTCATGACCGCAGTCACTTCGGCCGGTCTTTTCCATACCTTGTCACCCCTTCAACTGGGGCACTCTTTGCGCCACTTCGCACGGAGGGCGCAGCCATGAAGCAGACCAAGGAACAGGCCAAGACCTCGGCCGCCAGGATCGAGCGGCTGACGCGCGATATCTCCGAGATCCACAAGCTGGTGGATGAGGGCTGCGCCGAGATCTCGGCCACGGCGCAGATGGCCTTGAAGTGGCTGGAGACGCCGGAGGGCTGCCAGCGGCTGGACGTGGTGGCCGAGGCCTTGAAGACGATTCGCCACAGCGCCCTGTTCACGGGCGACTGCTCCAGAAGCAAGGCGATCACGGCTGGCAGCACCTACCGCAATCTGGCCCAACGGCGGCTGCGCGAGGCCGAGAAGGCAGCCGATGAGGCGCGCGTGGCGCAGGCCTTGCGGGATTCGGCGGCTTAGCGCCGCAGCGTGCGGCGTGCACCGGGCCAGGTGCGCGCCGAGGGGACCGGCGCCTGCTCAGGCGCCGGCCAGCAGCTCCCGCGAACACGCCTGCGCCTCATCCTCCCCCTGCACGAACGCAACCCGCATGCCCAGCGCCTTGCCCATGCCTTGCACGGCCAGGCGCAGGGCGGCGGGCACGGCGCGGTCGCCCGTGATGACGACCATGCCCCGGCACAGCTGGCGCATGCGTTCGCGGTTGCGCTTGAAGAACAGGGCGCGCTGCTTGCGTTCTTCGTGGCTTTCCTCGGGGTGGTCGCCGGGCAGGTGGTCGGTGAGCAGCACGAAGTGCCGGCCCTGGTCGAGCAGGGATTCGATCCGGGCCTCGGCCGATGCGTCATTGCCGTTGCCTGCGTCTGCAGGTGCCTGCGCTTCGGGTTCGCGCAGGTAGACCAGGGGAAAGCGGGAGGTATCGATCAGCATGTCATGGTTCCTGGGAAAAAGCAGGGCATCAGTACAGGTCGTGCCTGACCGCATGGGCGTAGTGGGCGTTGGCCTGCTCCTGTTGCGCTGCATCCATGGCGGGCGCCGTGGCATCGGCCAACTGCGTGAGGGCGGCCATCATCTGGCCCACGGAGGGCAGGGCGGTGCGGTCCAGTTGGCTTGACGGGTTCCACAGGCCGGAGCGGTGGATGGCCTTGCCGCAGTGCAGCAGCACCTCGTCGACCAGCACCACGGTGGCGGTATTGGGCGTGCCCCGGCCTTCGCTCAGTTCCTGCAGCAGATGGGGGTCGGTGGAGATGCGGCCGCGCCCGTTGATGCGCAGGAAGATGTCCAGTCCCGGGAACAGGAAGAGCATGGCCAGGCGGTCATCGGCCTGCAGGTTGCGCAGGGATTCGATGCGGTTGTTGCCGGGCCAGTCGGCAAAGGCCACGGTGCGCTCGTCCAGCACCTGCACAAAGCCGGGCGGCCCGCCGCGCGGCGAGGCGTCCAGGCCGCGTTCGCCGGCCGTGGCCAGGCAAAAGAAGCTGGCCTGGCGCAGATAGGCCTCGTGGAAGTCGGACAGGCGGTCGCGCACGGCCTTCTGGATTCTTTCTGCCGGGGCGGCGTAGAGCGAGTCCAGGTCGATGGCCGGGCCTGGCAGCTCTGCAAGGGCGGTGTTGTCTGTGTGCATGGCACAAGCGTAAGAACAAAGGCGTTGGCGGCTGTAGACTGGATCAGCCAACAAATAGCTCAAAGACGCCATGCCCGATGCCATTCTTGAACTGGTCAGCCATGTGAACCGTGCCGATGGCCCCGTGCTGATCGCAGCCGTGGGCAATCAGGACGAGGAACTGGCCTCCGAGCCGCACCGCCACGCGCGCGGCCAGCTGTTCGGCTCGCTGCGCGGGCTGCTGTCGGTGGGCGTGGAAGACGCGGTCTGGGTGGTGCCCGCCATCCATGCCGTGTGGCTGCCGCCGCACCAGCTGCATTCGGGCCGCTCCCATGGTCCCTTCCACGGCTGGAGCGTCTACGTGGCGGAGCCGGCCTGCGCCGACCTGCCGCAGCGGCCCTGCGCCATCCGCACCTCGGGCCTGCTGCGTGAGGCCGTGCTGCGCGCCGCCGGCTGGGGATGGCAGCAAGGCGTGCCCACAACGCAGCCCGTGCAACCAGGCCCTTCGGCGGACCAGGCCCGCGCCCATGTGATGGCGGTGATCCTGGACGAGATCCGCACCCTGCCCGTGGAGCCCCTGGGCCTGCCCCTGCCCGCCGACCCGCGCCTGCAGCGCATCGCCCGCGCACTGATCGCCGACCCGGCCGATGCCCGCGACCTGGAGGCCTGGGCACGCTGGGCCGCCGTCAGCTCGCGGACGCTGAGCCGGCGCTTTGTCTCGGAAACCGGCTTCAGCTTCACCGCCTGGCGCCAGCGCGCACGGCTGATGCGCTCGCTGGAGATGCTGGCCGCCGGCGCGCCGGTGACGAACATCGCGCTGGACCTGGGCTACGCCACGGCCAGCGCCTTCATCGGGCTGTTCCGGCGCACGTTCGGGGAGACGCCTGCGGCGTACCGGGGGAGGCTGGGGGCTGCGCGGGACTGAGGGGCTGCGGTGCCCTTGTGGCTAACGGCTTCGCCTACAACCGCTGCAACTGCGCATTCAGATACGCATCGCGCGAGGGCAGCAGGTGCTCGGCGCACAGGCGCACCAGTGCGTCGCGGTCCTGGGCGCGCAGGGCTTCGATCATTTGCCAGTGTTCCTGGCGTGCGCGCTCGCGGTAGTCGGCCGAGACCAGGGAGGCGAAGCGGATGGGGTGGGTCTGGCGCGCGTATTCGGTGATGGCCTTGTGCAGCGTGTCGTTGCCCGCCAGCGCAAACAGTTCCTGGTGAAAGGCCAGGTTGATGCGGAACACCAGGCGCGCGTTGCCTTCGGCCACGGCGGCGTCGTGCTGCTGCTGGATGGAGGTCAGGCGTTCGAGCCTCTCGGCCGGCACGGGCAGGGGGATCTTGCGCGCGGCCTCGACTTCGAGCATGCCGCGCAGCTCGTACAGTTCCTGCACTTCCTGGGTGGAGAACGAGCGCACCAGGGCGCCGACGTTCTTGCGGCGCTCAATGAGGCCCATGCGGTCCAGCGCGGCCAGGGCCTCGCGGGCGATGTGGCGCTTGACGTCGAAGCGGGCCATGAGGTCGTCTTCGACCAGGCGCTCGCGCGGGTGCAGCCGGCCGAAGACCACGTCCTCTTCCAGCGCGGCCACCATGGCGCCCAGGGCGTCCGGTGCCGGCGCGGGTTCTGCATCCAGGGAAATCGGCAATGGGGCGGCAACGACCATCAATACAAGCGGTTGGGACAAAGACGCCATTTTGTCCGAATTGACCGCCTGCGCCGACTATTCACGCGGGCCGGGAATGGTGCCGCGTTCGGTGGCGCAGCGCAGGAAGTCGAAGTCCACGCCCTGGTCGGCCTGGTTCACGGTGGTGAGAAAGAGCTTGCGGTAGCCGCGCTCGGCCGTGGGCTCGGTCACGGGGCTGAGCCGGGCGCGGCGGGCCAGTTCCTCGTCGCTGACCTGCAGCGTGAGCTCGCGCCGCGCCACCGACAGAGTGATGCGGTCGCCGTTGTGCACATGGGCCAGCGGGCCGCCCACGGCCGACTCCGGCGTGACGTGCAGCACGATGGTGCCGAAGGCCGTGCCGCTCATGCGCCCGTCGGAGATGCGCACGATGTCCTTGACGCCGGCCCGCGCCAGCTTGCGCGGGATGGGGATGTAGCCCGCCTCGGGCATGCCGGGCGCGCCCTTGGGGCCGATGTTCTTGAGCACGAGGATGTCGTCGGCGGTCACGTCCAGATCGTCGCTGTCGATGCGGTGGGCCAGGTCGGCCGCGTTCTCGAAGACCACGGCGCGGCCTTCGTGCTCCATGAGCCCGGGATGGGCGGCCGACTGCTTGATGATGGCGCCGCCCGGCGCCAGGTTGCCCTGCAGCACGGCGATGCCGCCCTGCGGGTAGATGGGGTTGGAGCGCGGGCGCACCACATCCTGCGCAAAGCCGGGGCCGGCGCGGTCGATCTCTTCGCCCAGCGTGCGGCCGGTGACGGTGAGGGCGTCCAGGTTCAGCAGGGGCTTGAGCTCGCGCAGCAGCGTGGCCATGCCGCCCGCGTGGTGGAAGTCTTCCATGTAGTGATCGCCCGAGGGCTTGAGGTCCAGCAGCACGGGCGTGTCGCGTCCCATGCGGTCCAGGGCCTTGAGGTCGATGTCATAGCCCATGCGCCCCGCGATGGCGGCCAGGTGGACGATGCCGTTGGTGGAGCCGCCAATGGCCAGCAGCACGCGCATGGCGTTTTCGAAGGCGGCGGGCGTGAGGATTTTGTCGATGGTCAGGCGCTCGCGTGCCATGCGCACGGCCTCGGTGCCGGTCTGCTCGGCGATGCGGATGCGGTCGGCCGTGACGGCGGGGGGCGAGGCGCCGCCGGGCACGGTCATGCCCAGAGCCTCGGCAATGCAGGCCATGGTGCTGGCCGTGCCCATGACCGAGCAGGTGCCCACGCTGGCCACCAGCTGGTTGTTCACGTCGGCGATCTCTTCGGCGTCGATCTCTTCGGCGCGGAACTTGCCCCAGTAGCGGCGGCAGTCCGTGCAGGCGCCCACGCGCTCGCTGCGGTGCGAGCCGGTGAGCATCGACCCGGTGATCAGCTGGATGGCCGGGATGCCGGCCGAGGCCGCGCCCATCAACTGGGCCGGCACCGTCTTGTCGCAGCCGCCGATGAGCACGACGGCATCCATGGGCTGGGCGCGGATCATCTCCTCGGTGTCCATGGACATGAGGTTGCGCAGGTACATGCTGGTCGGCGCCGAGAAGCTTTCGTGCACCGAGATGGTGGGGAAGTCCATGGGCAGGCCGCCCGCCAGCATGACGCCGCGCTTGACGGCCTCGATCAACTGGGGCGCGTTGCCGTGGCAGGGGTTGTAGCTGCTGCCCGTGTTGGCAATGCCGATGACGGGGCGCTGCAGCGCCGAGTCCGTATAGCCCGCGCCCTTGATGAAGGCCTTGCGCAGGAATAGCGAAAAGCCGCGGTCGCCGTAGTTGGTCAGGCCCTTGGAGATGCCCGTGGCCGCATCGGCGGGGGCGATGTCATGGCCTGGAGCGCCATCGGGAGTCTTGGGGTCGGTCATGGGTGGGGTGCTTTGCAGAGGGTCTTGGCGGGGTCGGAAGGCAGGCGCTGCCTTGTCGAGGGGCAGGATAGCGGCGGACGCCGCAGATTATTATCGTCGTTATCACCTATATTATTAATAATCTATCCGACCAACCATGCAGCCGTGCCCGGCGTGCGTGCCGGGCATGTTTTTCCGACACAAGACAAAAGGAGGAGACACCCATGGTTGTTGCTGCATCCCGCATCCGTCGCATTCATGCGCCCAACCGGCGCGCCGCCCTGGCTGCGGCGCTGCTGGCCTCGCTGGTGCTGGGCCCAGGCCTGGCCACGCCCGCGCTGGCCGACGGCGCCTATCCGGCCCGGCCCATCAAGCTGGTCGTTCCCTACACGCCCGGGGGCGCCACCGACGTGATCGGGCGCGTGGTGGGGCAAAGGCTCTCGCTGGCGCTGGGCCAGCCGGTGGTGGTGGAGAACCGGGCGGGCGCGGCCGGCAACCTGGGCGCCGCCGCCGTGGCCAAGGAAAAGCCCGATGGCTACACCCTGCTGCTGGGCGCGCTGACCAGCCATTCCATCAACAGCGTGCTCATGGCGTCCACGGCAGGCTTCACCATGGACAAGAGCTTTGCGCCCATTGGCGTGGTGGGCCGCGTGCCGCTGGTGGTGACCGTGGGCCCGTCGGTGAAGTCGGCCAATCTCGCGGAGCTCATCGCGCTGGCCAAAACCAGGCCGGCCGGGCTGAACTACGGCTCCTCGGGCAATGGCTCGCCCCAGCACCTGGCGGCCGAGCTGTTCAAGCGGCAGGCGGGCGTGCCGCTGACCCATGTGCCCTACAAGGGCAGCACGCCGGCGCTCAACGATCTGATGGGCGGCCAGGTGGATGTGGTGTTCGACACCCTGCCCGCCACGCAGGGCTTCATCAAGGGCGGCCGCCTGCGCGCGCTGGCCGTGACCACGGCGCAGCGCGTGCCCTCCATTGCCGACATTCCCACCACGGCCGAGGCCGGGCTGTCGGGCTTCGAGGTGACGTCGATGTTCGGCCTGCTGGCGCCTGCGGGCACGCCCGCGCCCATCGTCGCCCGGCTCAGCGGCGCGCTCAAGGAGGTGATGGGGCAGCAGGAAGTGAAGGACGCCCTGGTCGCCCAGGGCGCCATGCCCACCTTCACCACGCCTGCCGAGGCGCGTGCCCAGATCGCCGAGGAAGTGGCGCGCTGGTCCGCCGTGATCCGGCAGGCGGGCATACAGCCGGATTGAGGCTGCGCCTCAGCGCCGCCGGGCCCGCGTTTCCGGCAGAAAGGCCGTTGCCAGCCCCAGCAGCGGCAGGTAGGCCACCAGGCCGTACACCCAGACGATGCCGTGGGTGTCGGCCAGGTTGCCCATGCCGGCAGCCCCCAGGCCGCCGATGCCGAACATGAGTCCGAACATCAGCCCCGAGACCAGGCCCACGCGGCCGGGCACGGCCTCCTGGGCGTAGACCACCAGCGCCGCAAAGGCCGAGGACATGACCAGGCCGATGACGATGGACAGCACGGCCGTCCAGAACAGGTCGGCATGCGGCAGCAGCAGCGCAAACGGCGCCACGCCCAGGAAGGACACCCAGATCACGGCCTTGCGCCCTATGCGGTCGCCCACCGGGCCGCCCGCGAAGGTGCCCGCCGCCACGGCCGCCAGGAAGGCGAACAGGTACAGCTGCGACTGCTGCACGGGCAGGGCAAAGCGCTCGATCAGATAGAAGGTGAAGTAGTTGGCAAAGGCCGCGATGTAGACGAACTTGGCGAACATCAGCACGCAGATCACGGTCACCGCGCGGATGACCTGCGAGCGGTTCAGCACCGTCAGCGCATGCTGGCCGGCCGCCACCACCTTGGCCGGCGCGTGGTGCAGGCGCCAGTGCGTGATGCGCAGCAGCACCCAGATGGCCAGCAGCGCCACCAGCATGAACCAGGCGATCGCATGCTGGCCAAACGGAATGACGATGGCCGCCACCATCAGCGGGCCGATGGCCGAGCCCGTGTTGCCGCCCACCTGGAAGGTCGATTGCGCCGTGCCGAAGCGCCCGCCCGAGGCCAGCCGCGCCACGCGCGAGGCCTCGGGGTGGAAGGTGGACGAGCCCACGCCGATCAGCGACGCGGCGGCCAGCAGCATGGGGTAGCTGGTGGACAGGGCCAGCAAGCCCACGCCCACCAGCGTCACCACCATGCCCAGCGGCAGCAGGTAGGGCTTGGGATGCTTGTCGGTGTACAGGCCGATCCAGGGCTGCAGCAGCGAGGCCGTGACCTGGTAGACCAGGGAGATCCAGCCGATCTGCGCGAAGCTCAGCGAGAACTCCGTCTTGAGCATGGGATAGACGGCCGGCAGCACGGCCTGGATCAGGTCGTTGAGCAGGTGGGCAAAGGCGGCGGCGCCGACGATGCGCAGCAAAAATCCCTGCGCGGCATGGCTGGGTGCTGGATGGGCGGGCGCCGTATGGGCATGCGTTGCAGGCGCGCCCAGCTCGCCCGGGGCGCCAAGAGTGGTGGTGTTGCTTGTCATGGAGGAAAGGGCCCCGCAGGGCGGCACGGTCAGGGTCCGGCGTTGACGAAGGTCAATGGGCCGTGGGACCGAAGATAGGCGTTTGGTGCCCGTCTGTCTCTCTCTATACTGACTTCAATTGTCGAGATCAGGACAGAGAGCCGCATAGAACCGCACAGGACGGGAAGCCCCATGGCCGCAGAACTGCCGCGCATATACCTCAAGTACCACCAGACCGGGCGCCCCATGGCCGCCATGGAGGCCAACTGGGCGCATGGCACCAGCACGGGCTGGCACTCCCACCCGCGCGGCCAGCTGCTGTATGCGATCGAAGGCGTGATGTCCGTGCAGCTGCATTCCGGCTCCTGGCTGGTGCCGCCCAACCGGGGGCTGTGGATAGAGGCCGACGCCGAGCACGATGTGCGCATGTCGGGCGACGTGAAGATGCGCACGGCCTACATCGACGCCTCGGCCTTTGCGGACCTGCCCGCGCGCACCTGCGTGGTCAATGTGTCGCCCCTGCTGCGCGAGCTGGTGGTGGCCGCCGTCGGCGTGCCGCTGGACTATGCCGAAGGCAGCCGCGACGAGCGCCTGATGCACCTGCTGGTCGATGAACTGCGCGCCGCCGAGGTCCTGCCCCTGCACCTGCCCCTGTCCGCCGATGCGCGGCTGCGCCAGGTCTGCGAGGCCCTGATGCGCGAGCCTGCCGACACCGCCACCGCTGAACACTGGGCGCAGCGCCTGGGCGTGAGCGCCAAGACGCTGCAGCGCCTGTTCGTGAAGGAAACCGGCATGCCCTTCGCCCAGTGGCGCGAGCAGGCGCGGCTGATGTTCGCGCTGGGCCGCATTGCGGCGGGCGAGCGCATCATCGACATCGCCCTCGATTGCGGCTACGCCAGCCAGAGCGCGTTCACGGCCATGTTCAAAAGGCATTTCGGGGTGCCGCCTTCGGGCTTCCAGCGCTGAGGCACGACCGGACCAAGGTCGGGCCGGGCGGACTTGGATGCAGATCCAGATATCGATTGCGGCACAAGCATATGCCCAAAGATTCGTTCCCCCGCGCCTGCATCGTGGCGATACTGGCCGGCCGCATTCCATCCACTGCCTGGCCTGTACCACCGTGCTACCCGACCCAGTCCCCGACAGCGCGGCCGAAGCGCAGGTCGATCGCGTCATCGACGGCCTGCTCAACGGCCTGCAATGGCGCGCCAGCGTGTTCCACGTGGGGCAGTACTGCGGGCGCTGGCGGGCCTCCACGGCGGGGCGCGCGCGGGCCAGCTTTCACCTGATCCTGGACGGGCGCTGCTGGCTGCACCTGCCGGGCCAGCCTTCGGTGGAGCTGCAGCCGCGCGACGGCGTGTTCCTCTCGCGCGATGTGCCGCATTTCATCTCGCCCTATGCCGACCCGGACATGGCCTGCGCCCCGCAGGCCATGCGCGCCGTCACTGGCGATGCCGGCATCGGAGAGACGGCGCTGGCCTGCGGCTTCTTCACCTTCGAGGGGCCCATGCGCGGCCTGCTGGTCGATGCCTTCCCCGACCACCTGGTGCTGCGCGGCGACGACCATGCGATGAGCGGCGCCTCCATGCTGTTCGACCTGATGCGCGCCGAGGCGCTGCGCACGGGCACCGAGCCCTCGGCCGTGATGGACCGGCTGGTGGGCCTGCTGTTCTTCTACGGCCTGCGCCAGCTCGCGCATGGCGATGCGCGGGCGCGCGGCATCTGGAGCCTGCTGCGCCGGCCGGGCTTTGCGCCGCTGGTGGCCGAGCTGCTGCGCGAGCCGGCCCGCAACTGGAGCGTGGCCGACATGGCCGCGCGCGTGTGCCTGTCGCGCGCCACGTTCTTTCGGCAGTTTGCCGAGGCCTGCGGCCAGCCGCCCCAGCAATTCCTGCTGCTGCTGCGCATGCAGCTGGCCGCGCGCCGGCTGGCCCAGGGCGAGGCCATAGGCCAGGTGGCCGAGGCCGTGGGCTACGAGTCCTATGCGGCTTTCTCGCGTGCCTTCAAGCGCGTGATGGGCGAGCAGCCCGGCGCCTGGCAGCGCGCGCAGGCACGCTGCTGCTGAGCCGCCATCCGAGCCCGCCGCATCTGCCTGCGGGTTGACACGTTCGGGCATAAATCCGCGACGCGGCGGCATTGATGGCAAGGAGGGCGCGGCCGATCATGAAGGCATTCCTTCATTCCTGCAAAGCACCATGGCACGCCTGACCCTGCACACCCCGCAAACCGCTCCTGAAGCCAGCCGCCCCTTCGTGGAGCGCGCCCTGGCCGGCAACGGATTCCTGCCCAACCTGATCGCCATCCTGGCCAACTCGCCCCAGGCGCTGGAGACCTATGTGACCGTGGGCCAGATCAACGCGCGCGCCCAGCTCACGCTGGCCGAGCGCGAGGTGGTGCAGATCACGGCGGCGCGCATCCATGGCTGCGACTTCTGCGTGGCCGGCCACACCAAGCTGGCCTTCAAGCAGGCCGGCCTGACCCAGACCGAAGTGGTGGCGCTGCAGGACGGCCGCGACACCGGCCAGCCGCGCCTGGACGCCGTGCGCCGCTTTGCCGAAGCCGTGATCGCCACGCGCGGCGCCGTCGCCGACGAGGCCCTGGCCGCCTTCCATGCAGCAGGCCTGAGCGAGCAGCAGGCGCTGGAGGTGGTGCTGGGCATCAGCCTGGCCACGCTGTGCAACTTTGCCAACAGCCTGGCGCAAAGCCCCGTCAACCCGCAGCTGCAGCCCTATCTGCCCGAACAGTTCCGACAACCGCAGGAGAACGCACATGCTGGCTGATTCGCTGCGGCAGTGGCTGGACGCCCATGCCGACTCCCTGGACGAAGGCCCCGCGCATGCGCACGAAGTGCTGCCCCGGCTGGCGCAGCACGGCCTGTTCGGCCTGGGCGTGCCCGTGGCCGAGGGCGGGCAGGGCGGCAGCCTGGGCGATGCGCTGGAGGCCATTGCCGGCGTGGCCGGGCATTCGCTGACGGCGGGCTTCGTGTTCTGGGCGCAGCGCGCCTTTGTCGAATACCTGCTGCAGTCGCCCAACGCGGCGCTGCGCCAGCGCTGGCTGCCGGGCCTGCTGCAGGGAACGCAGGCGGGTGCCACGGGCCTGTCCAACGCCATGAAGTACCTGGGCGGCATCGAGGCCCTGCAGGTCGAGGCCACGCCCGTCGGCGCTGTCGGCGCCGACAGCGCCGACGGCCTTGCACTGCGCGGGCGCGTGCCCTGGGCCACCAACCTGGTGCCGCCGGGTCGCTTCGTGGTGGCCGTTGCCGTCTCGCGCAGCGACGGTGCAAAGCCCTTCGTGGCCGCGCTGCCCGGCGATGCGGCGGGCCTGCAGCGCAGCGCCGACCTGGACCTGATCGCGCTGCGCGGCAGCCATACGGCGGCGCTGTCCATCGAGGGGCTGCAGATCGGTCCGGCCGATGTGATCCATGCCGACGCCAACCATTTCCTGCCGCGCGTGCGGCCCGCCTTCATGGGTCTGCAGCTGGGGCTGTGCATCGGGCTGGCGCGCGCCTCGCTGGCGGCGGCCTCGGCCCGTGCCGGCGCCGGGCGCGATGTGCTGGGCGGCCCGCTGCAGCAGCAGCGCCACGCGCTGGAACTGGCCACGGCCACGCTGCATGCCGGTCTGTCCGACGGGCGTTTTCTTGACCGACCTCAAGCCCTGTTCCGCCTGCGCCTGGAATTGAACGACATCGTGCAGCAGTCCCTGCAGCTGGAGCTGCACGCCAGCGGCGGGCGCGCTTATCATCGCGACCAGCCGCTGGGATTTGCGCGCCGTTGGCGCGAGGCGGCCTTCATCCCCATCGTGACGCCCAGCGTCACGCAGCTACAGGGCGCGCTGGCTGGCGCAGCCCTGGCAACCACCAGTTCATGACCCAGACGGAAGCTTTCTCCCCTGACGCTCCCGCGCCCGTGCTGCAGGCACGCGGCGCGGGCTTTGGCTATGCGCCCGGCAAGGCCGTGTTCGAGGACATCTCCCTGAGCATTGCCCCGCGCGAAATCGTCTGCCTGCTCGGCGGCAGCGGCTGCGGCAAGTCCTCGCTGCTGCGCGTGCTCGGCGGCCTCGAATCGCCGGACGGCGGCGCCTGGAGCCGGGGCGAGCTCCAGTTCCTCGGCCAGCCGCTGACCGCGCCGCACCCGCGCGCGGGCTTCGTGTTCCAGCAGCCCAGCCTGCTGCCCTGGCTGGACGCGCGGCGCAACGTGGGCTTCGGCCTGGACTTCGAGCGCCAGCCGAAGCTGGAGGCCGAGGCCCGCCGCCAGCGCGTGGAGCAGGCGCTGCAGGCCGTGGGCCTGGGCGGCAGCGGCGCGCTCTACCCCTCGCAGCTGTCGGGCGGCATGGCCCAGCGCGTGGCCCTGGCGCGCGCCCTGGCGCGCGAGCCGCAGCTGCTGCTGGCCGACGAGCCGTTCTCGGCCCTGGACGCCATCACGCGCGCCGAGATGCAGGAGCTGATGGTGGACGTGGTCCACCGCTGGCACACGGCCGCGCTGCTGGTCACGCATGACATCGACGAGGCCATCCTCGTGGGCGACCGCATCCTGCTGATGGGCGGGCGGCCCGGCCACATCGTGCGCGAATGGCGCGTGGACATAGCGCGCCCGCGCGAGGACCAGGCCGCCGCCGTGACCGCGCTGCGGCTGGACATCCTCTCGGCCCTGCACGGCGTGCGCCATGCGGCCCAGGCCTGATCTCCCTCGCCTGCTTGCCTGCCTGCCCGCCTGCCGATCCGCCATTTCTTCGACTTCAACCATGCTCTTCTGAAAGGTCTTTCGCATGAGCTTCCAGGACCACCCTTCCTACACCCACATCTGCGCCTCGTCGGACTGCGGCTGCGGCCTCACGCGGCGCGACATGCTGCGCCTGGGCGCACTGGCCACGGCCTCGGTGGCCGCGCCGCTGCTGGCCGCAGGCGATGCGCGCGCCCAGGCCTTCAAGGGCGATGACCAGCCCGTGAAGATCGGCTACCTGCCCATCACCGACGCCACGCCGCTGCTGGTGGCCCACGGCAACGGCCTGTTCGAGGCCGAAGGCCTCAAGGCCGAGGCGCCGCGCCTGTTCCGCTCCTGGGCCCAGATCGTCGAGGCCTTCGTCTCGGGCCAGGTCAACGTCATCCATCTGCTCACGCCCTCCACGCTGTGGGTGCGCTACGGCGCCAAGTTCCCCGCCAAGATCGTGGCCTGGAACCACGTCAACGGCTCGGGCCTGACCGTGCTGCCCGAGATCCAGAAGGTGCAGGACCTGGGCGGCAAGACCGTGGCGATCCCGTTCTGGTACTCCATCCACAACATCCTGCTGCAGGACGTGCTGCGCAAGGCCGGCCTCACGGCCGTGACCCGCGCGCGCGGCGGCGCCATCGCGGCCAACGAGGTCAACCTCGTCGTGCTGGCACCGGCCGAAATGGTCTCGGCACTGGCCGGCAAGTCGATTGCGGGCTTCATCGTGGCCGAGCCCTTCAATGCCGCCGCCGAGATCGCGGGCGTGGGCAAGATGCTGCGCTTCTCGGGCGATGTCTGGAAGGACCACGCCTGCTGCGTCACCTTCCTGGCCGAGCGCGATATCGTCGACAAGCCCGAATGGGCGCAGCGCGTGACCAATGCCGTGGTCAAGGCCCAGCTGTGGACGCGCGACAACCGCCTGGCCGCCGCGCGCCTGCTGTCGAGCACCGGCGAGCGCCGCTACACGCCCCATCCGCAGCAGACGCTGTCCAAGGTGCTGGCCGCCACCGACTACGCCAGCTACGAGGCCAGCGGCGTGGTCGTCAACAAGGGCTGGCACCAGCGGCGCATCGACTTCCAGCCCTATCCCTATCCCTCGTACACCGAGCAGCTGGTGCGCGCCATCAAGGCCACCAAGGTCGAGGGCGACACGCGCTTCCTCGACAAGCTGGAGCCCAAGTTTGCGGCCACCGACCTGGTGGACGACCGCTTCGTGCGCAAGGCCATCCAGGCCGTGGGCGGCCCGCAGGTCTTCGGCATTCCGGCCGATTTCTCGCGCCGCGAAACCATCGTGGTGTGATCCAGGTGTTGCGACGTATTGGATTGCCGCTGCTGGGCGCGGCCCTGGTCCTGGCCCTGTGGTGGGTGGGCGGCGCGCTGCTGGCGCGCAGCACGCCCGTGGCTGCGGCCTTTGCGCCCTGGCCTTCCCTGCAGGCGCTGGGCCAGCTGCTGACGGGCGCCGACATCTGGATGCACACCCTGCTGAGCCTGCAGCGCGTGGCCGTGGGCCTGCTGCTGGCCTTCGTGGTCGGCGTGCCGCTGGGCGTGCTGGTGGGCCTGTCGCGCGGGTTCTCGCAGGCGTTCTCGCCCGTGTTCCAGTTCCTGCGCATGATCTCGCCGCTGTCGTGGATGCCCATTGCCGTGATGGTGCTGGGCGTGGGCGACGCGCCCGTGTACTTCCTGCTGGCCTTCGCCGCCGTCTGGCCCATCTTGCTGAGCACGGCGGCCGGCGTGGCCCAGCTGGACCGCAACTGGCTGCTGCTGGCGCGCAGCCTGTCGGCCACGCGCACCGAGACCGTGCTGCGCGTGGTGCTGCCCGGCATCACGGCCCAGATCCTCACGGGCGTGCGCCTGGCCATCGGCATCATCTGGATCGTGCTGGTGCCCGCGGAAATGCTGGGCGTATCGGCCGGGCTGGGCTACTTCATCCTCGACACGCGCGACCGCCTCGCGTATTCGGAGCTGATGGCCGCCGTGGTGCTGATCGGCGCCCTGGGCTATGCGCTGGACCATGCGGCGCGGTGGCTGCACCAGCGCTGGATGCACTGAGCGGCCGGCATCACCGGGGCATCAGGCCTTCGGCATGTCGTCCACCGGGGCGGCATGCCCGGTGGCCACGATGGCCTGGACCAGCAGGGCGATCAGCGTGTCCTGCAGGGGCGACGGCACCGCCGCCTCCAGCGAGGCAATGGCCAGCTGGTAGCGGATGCGCGGCCTGAACGGGCGGCTGGACAGGGCGCCGGGCTGGCAGTAGCTGGCCAGCAGGCCGTTGACCATGGACACGCCCAGGCCCTGCGCCACATGGGCGCAGGCCTCGCCCACGGAATGCACCTCCACGGCCACGCGCGGCTGCACACGCGCATGGCGAAAGGCCATGTCTATCTCCTGGCGGATCTCGCGCTGGCGGCCCAGCAGGATCAGCGGGGCGTCCACCAGATCTGACGGCGTCACCTCGTCCAGCGCCTGCAGCGCATGGCCTCTGGGCATGATGCAGACGGCCTCGGACTCCAGGCAGGCCCGCGTGCGCAGGCCGGGCATGGTCATGGGCAGGCGCACCAGGCCGATGTCGGCGTCGCGGCTCAGCAGGGCCCGCTCGGTCTCGGTATAGGAGCCCGACAGCACTTCCAGCACCACGTCGGGATGCGCCTGCATGAACTGGTGCGCAATGGCCGGCATCAGCGAGGTGGCCAGGGTGCCGGGCACGGCCACCTTGAGCAGCCGGCGCTTGAAGCCGCCCAGCCGCAACTGCTCGGCATGGCGGCGAAAGCACTGGGCCGAATCCATGAGCACCTGGGCGTCGTGCAGCAGGGCCTCGGCCTCCTGCGTGGGCACCAGGCGGCCTTTTTCGCGGATGAAAAGCCGCAGGCCCAGGTCCTGCTCCAGTTGGGCCAGCAGGCGGCTGATGCCGGGCTGGGACAGCCCCAGGCGCTCGGCCGCACCCGTGGTGGAGCCGCTGAGCATGATGGCCTGGAAGGCTTCGAGTTGCTTGAAATTCATGGGTTGTACAGGCGGTGCTTGCATGATGGCAGCGCGGCCGGGGGCGCGCACGGCGCATCACGAATCGCATAGGGTAATACGCGTCCGTCATACCGTTGTGGTGGATGCGGGGGCTCCTGAGAATCGGCGGCGTCAGAACACGCACAACACAAGGAGCAAGATTCCATGAAGGCCCTGCCAAGCATTGCCGCCGTCTGCAGCCTGTCCATCGCGGCCCTGGGCCACTCGATTGCGCATGCGCAGGACATGCAGGTCTACGGCCAGATCCGGCTGACCGTGAACCACCTCAAGACCGGCAATGCCGGCTCCACCATGGAAGAGCGCGACAACGCCTCGCGCCTGGGCTTTCGCGGCAAGGAGGAGCTGGGCGGCGGCCTGCAGGCGCTGTTCGGCATGGAGATGGGGCTGGATGCGGACACGGGCTCGCTGACCACGCCGGCCTTTCGCAACAGCTATGTGGCGCTGCGCGGCGGCCTGGGCACGGTGGCCCTGGGCCGGCTGGACTCGGCCAATCCCACGGGCTCGCCGCTGTACTCGCAGGTCACAGGCATCACCTCGTTCGCGGCCAATGACGCCGGGGCCACGGCCATCGGCACCTCCATGCTCAATGCGCGCAACCGCACCTCCAATTCGCTGGGCTACCAAAGCCCGTCATGGGGCGGCACGGTGTTCCGTGCGCGCTACTACCTGCGCGGCGATGCCAAGGCCCCAGGGCTGGAGGACGACGCCAGATCGCTGGACCTGGGCCTGAGCTACGCCGCAGGCCCGTGGACGGCCGGCCTGGGCTACGCCAAGGACACGCGCGCCGGGGGCCTGCTGGCCAACGAGTTCGACAGCAAATGGCAGATGGGCCTGCGCTACAGCTTTGGTGCCATCGAGCCCTATGTGCTGCTGGGCCGCGACCGCTTCAACCACAAGCCCGGCGTCTCGCGCGCCGACGTGGACTACTGGATGCTTGGCACGCGGCTGCGCCATGGCGCACATGCCGTGGTGCTCAACCTGATGCAGCGCGACGTGCAGACCTCGCTGACCGGCAAGCGCAGGCGCCAGCAGCTGGCCTATACCTATGCGCTGTCCAAGCGCACCGAACTGCAGGCCTTCGTGGACCACGACGGCGTGGACTCCAGCCGCCCCAACGTGGCCGTGCGCGCCATCGGCGCGGGCGTGCGCCATGACTTCTGACCGTCCTGCACACCCGCATCAAGAATGGAGATTCCCATGACCCACTTCCAACGCTTCCTGTCCTTGGCTTTCCTGGCACTGGGCCTTGCGCTGGGCCTGGCGCCCTTGCCCGGCCATGCGGCCGAATTCCCGGAAAAGCCCGTGCGCATCGTCGTGCCGTTCCCCGCCGGTGCCGCGGCCGATGCCGCCATGCGCGTGGTCGCCCGCAAGATGTCCGAGCTGTGGCGCCAGCCCGTGGTCATCGACAACCGCCCCGGCGTGCATGGCTTCCAGCTGGTGTCTTCCGCGCCGGCCGATGGCTACACCCTGCTGCTGGGCGCGGGCTCGGGCATGGTGACGGCGCCCCTGCTGTCCAGCAAGCTGTCCTACAACCCCTCGCGCGACTTCGTGCCCGTGGGGCGAGTGCTGATCAACGTGCCCATCCTCACCACGCACCCCAGCCTCAATGTGAGCACCGTGCAGGAGCTGGTGGCGCTGGCGCGCAAGAACCCCGGTGCGCTGAACTACAGCTCCAGCGGCAACGGCACGCCAGGCCATCTGTCCATGGAAATGTTCCAGGCCGCCACGGGCACGCGCATGCTGCAGATTCCCTACAAGGGCGGCGCGCCCGCCGTCAACGAACTGGTGGGCGGCCATGTGCAGCTGGGCATCAATGCCGTGCCCAGCGTGGTGCTGCAGATCAAGGCCGGCAAGCTCACGCCGCTGGCCGTGGCCAGCGCCACGCGCTCGCGCGCCCTGCCGCAGGTGCCCACCATGGCCGAGGCGGGCGTCAAGGACTTCGAATACGACATCTGGTATGCGCTGTTCGCGCCCACCGGCACGCCGCCTGCGGTGGTGGCCAAGGTCAATGCCGCGCTGGTGCGCTCGCTGCAGGACCGTGAAGTGGCCAGGTTGCTGGAGGCGCAGGGCGCCGAGCCCGCGCCCACCACGCCCCAGGAGCTGGCGCGCTTCATGCAGGAAGACACGGCGCGCTGGGCCAAGCTGGTCAAGGAACGCAACCTCAAGCTCGACTAAGCGCCAGCAGCATGAGCAACACATCAATCACCCACCTGGGCGGCGTGGTCCGCCACAGCCTCGCCGTGCCCATGCGCGACGGCGTGCGCCTGGCCACCGATCTGTATCTGCCCGAGAACCTCGGCCCCCACCATCCCGGCCCGCTGCCCGTGCTGCTGGAGCGCACGCCCTACGGCAAGAACGAGGAAACGCGCCGCGAGCGCAGCGCGGCCAACCCCCTTCCCATGCGCCGGGGCGAGGTGGCGGCCCGCTTTGCGCGCGAAGGCTATGCCGTGGTCGTGCAGGACTGCCGGGGCCGCTTCGGCTCCGAAGGCCAGTTCACCAAATACCTGGGAGAGGCCCACGATGGCGCCGACACCCTGCAATGGATCATTGAGCAGCCCTGGTGCAACGGCAGCGTGGGCACCTACGGCCTGTCCTACGCCGCGCACACGCAGACTGCGCTGGCCACGCAAAGGCCGCCGGGCCTCAAGGCCATGTTCCTGGAATGCGGCGGCTTTGCGAATGCCTACCGGGGCGGCATACGCCATGGCGGTGCCTTCGAGCTGAAGCAGGCCGTCTGGGCCCTGCGCAATGCGCGCAGCGGCAGCAACCACCTGGAGCCCGCAGCGCGCCAGGCGCTGGAGCAGGCCGACATCGGCCAGTGGTGCCTGCGCCTGCCCTGGTCGCGCGGCGACTCTCCGCTGCAGTGGGCGCCCGAGTACGAGGACTACCTGTTCAGCCAGTGGGAGCGCGGCAGCTTTGACGACTACTGGCGCCAGCCCGAGCTGTACGCCGCCGGCCACTACGGCGCCTTCGACGGCCTGGCCGTGATGCTGATGTGCGGCTGGTGGGACCCGTATGCGCAGACCACCACGGACAACTACATGGGCCTGTCGCGCGGCGATGGCCGGGTCCGCATGGTGCTGGGCCCCTGGACCCATGGCGAGCGCAGCGTCCCGCATGCGGGCGATGTGGATTTCGGGCCCGATGCCGTGCTCGACGGCGCACTGGCCGATGACTACGTGGCCATGCGCCTGGCCTGGTTCGACCACTGGCTCAAGGGCCGGCCCATGCCCGCGCGCCAGCAAGCCGCCGTGCGCTACTTCCGCATGGGCGGCGGATCGGGCGCGCGCACGGCCCAGGGCCGGCTGGACCACGGCGGGGCCTGGCGCAGCGCCGACCACTGGCCCGTGCCCGGCACGCAGCCGACGGCCTGGCACCTGCACGCCGACGGCAGGCTGGCCCGCGAGCCCGCGCCGCAACCGGGCGTGCGCAGCTACCGCTTCGACCCGGCCTGCCCCGTGCCCACCCTGGGCGGCTCCATCACTTCGGGCGAGCCGCTGATGTTCGCAGGCGCCTACGACCAGGTCACGCACGAGAGCACCTTCGCCGCCCGCCCGCCCTACGGCCCGCTGTCCGAGCGCGGCGACGTGCTGGTGTTCCAGACCGAGCCGCTGCAGCAAGACCTGGAGGTCACCGGCACCATCACCATCGAGCTGCAGGTGTCCTCGTCCGCGCCCGACACGGACTTCACCGCCAAGCTCATCGACCAGTACCCGCCCAGCGCCGACCATCCGCAGGGCTATGCGATGAACATCACCGACGGCATCCTGCGCTGCCGCTACCGCAACTCTTGGGAGCAGCCCGAGCTGATGACGCCCGGCGAGGTGGTGGCCATCACCATCGAGCCCATGCCCACCTCCAACCTGTTCCGCAAGGGCCACCGCATCCGCCTGGACATCTCCAGCAGCAACTTCCCGCGTTTCGACGTGAACCCCAACACCGGCGCGCCCGAGGGCAGTGCGGGGCCCAGGCAGGTGGCGGTCAACAGCGTGCACCTGGGCGGCTGCCATGCCTCGCGCATCGTGCTGCCGGTGGTGGCGGTCTAGGCGGAGAGCACACGCGTTTGGCTGTCTGGCATGTTTCGCAATTTGGTTGTACCATGCAACCAAATTGCGAAGGAACATCGCCATGGACATGCAGCAGCGTCAGTTGGAACTGGCCGGCCCCCTGCCGGCCCTTGCACCATCGGGGCGGCTCCGGGGGCGTGTCTGCCTGGTGGTGGGCGCCACCAGCGGCATAGGCCGGGCCACCGCCCTGCGCATGGCCGAGGAGGGCGCTGCGGCCGTGGTGGTCACGGGGCGCCGCCGTGAGCTGGGCCTGGAGCTGGAGCAGGAAATCCGGCAGCGGGGGGCAGACGGCCTTTTCCTGGCCTGCGATGCAACGCGGCAGGAGGACATGGCGGCGGTGGTGGAGCAGGCCGTGGCGCGCTTCGGGCGGCTGGACGCGGCCTTCAACAATGCGGGCTTCCAGGAGCGGCGCGCCGTGCTGGCCGAGCAGGATGACGCGGTCTTCTCGCAGGTCTTCGATACGAATGTGCGTGCGGTCTTCCACGCCATGCGCCATGAACTGGCGGCCATGCTGGCCACGGGCGGCGGCACCATCGTGAACAACACCAGCGTCAGCGGCATACGCAATCCCAACCCGGGCCTGTCGCTGTACGGCGCCTCCAAGGCTGCGGCCCTGTCGCTGACCCGCGCCGCCGCCATGGAGTACGCGCCGCGCGGCATCCGCATCAATGCCGTTGCCCCTGGCCGCGTGGTCACGGACATGATGCTGGGCTCGGGCATTGCCGACATGCATGCCGTGGCGGCGGGTCTGCCGCTGCGGCGCATGGGCCATCCGCAGGAGGTGGCCACGGCCGTCGTCTGGCTGATGTCGGACGAGGCGGCCTTTGTGGTCGGTCACTGCCTGGCGACCGATGGCGGCTTCCTGGCCGGATGAGCCTGCCCGGGGCAAGTCCGTTGCGCGAAGTGAGCACTACCGGGTTTGATATGATGACTGTATAAAGATACAGTTTTCGAGCGGCCTGGCTGCCCGATCTGCCAGGCCCATGCTCCCTCCCCACCGCTTCTACTACCTGCACAACTTCCAGCGCGCGCTGGACTGGATTGGCCAGCGTTACGGCGATCTGCTGGACGCGCCCGAGCAGGCATTCCTCACCCGTTTCACGCAGCTGCCCCAGCCCTCGCAGGCGCTGATGGTGCGTTTGCTGATGCGGCGCGGGCCGTGGTTTCGGGCCGGCAAGCTGGTGTATGAAGAGATTCCCGGAATTGCAGAGGCGGCCGCGCCCCTGCTGGAGCTGGGCTGGCTGGACGCGGGCCACCCCATGGCGCTGGAGGAGCTGTTTGCGCTGCACACCAAGCCCGAGCTGCTGCAGCTGTTCGCAGGCGCACCCGTTCACTCAGGCCTGCGCAAGGCCGAGCTTTTGCAGGCCCTGCAGCCCTTGCATGGGGCGCCCAGGCCCTATGCGCAGTGGCAGCCCCCGGACGTCGGAGCCGGCGAAGCCGCCTGGCGCGTGATGGTGGGTGCGCTGTGCGAGCGCTTTCGGCTGATGTTCTTCGGCAATCTCTACCAGGACTGGTCGGAATTCGTGCTGGCCGACCTGGGCGTGTTCCGCTACGAGGCCGTGGCCTTCGATGCGGCGTCGCGGGCCTTCCAGTCGCGTGCCGATGTCGATGGCTACCTGGCCCTGCAGGCCTGCCGCGCGGCGCTGGATGAGGGCGTGGAGATCGATGCGCTGCTGCAGCAGGTGGCCGGCTGCGCCAGCGGCAATGCCTGGCTGGAGCAGCGCCGCGCCAAGGTGCTGCTGCGCATAGGCCAGGCCTGCGAGCGCATGCAGGACTGGGAGCGTGCCGAGCAGGCCTATGCGCAAAGCCGCTACCCCGGCGCCCGCCACCGGCGCATGCGTGTGTACGAGCGCATGGAGCGCTTTGCCGATGCCATGGCTCTGGCCCAGGCCGCCCAGGCCCAGCCCGAGAGCGACGAGGAGCTGCAGCGCGTGGCGCGCATGCTGCCGCGCCTGCGCCGCAGCCTGGGGCAGGGCGCGCGCGGGCGTGTGGCGGCGCTGGCGCCCGTGGTGGCGCAGATGCGCATGGACGTGGAGCTGGAGCTGCCGGCGCGGCCCAGCTCCGTCGAGTACGTGCTGCGCGACCACTGGCACAGCGACGCCGCGCCGGTGTTCTATGTGGAGAACGCGCTCATCAACTCGCTGTTCGGCCTGCTGTGCTGGCCGGCCATCTTCGCGCCGCTGCCGGGAGCCTTCTTCCACCCCTTCCAGAGCGGCCCGGCCGACCTGTCCGCGCCCGACTTCGTGCAGCGCCGCGCAGCTTTGTTCGAGGAATGCCTGGCGCATCTGGACGATGGCAGCTGGCGCGAGGTCATCGTGCAGCGCCATGCCGACAAGCAGGGCCTGCAGTCGCCCTTCGTGTTCTGGGGCACGCTGAGCGCGCCGCTGCTGGCGCTGGCGCTGGACTGCATTCCGGCCGCCCACCTCAAGCTGTTCTTTGCGCGGCTGCTGCGCGACGTGCAGGCCAACCGCACGGGCTTTCCCGATCTGGTGCGTTTCTGGCCGGCCGAGCGCCGCTACGAACTGGTCGAGGCCAAGGCCCCCGGCGACAAGCTGCAGGACAACCAGATCCGCTGGCTGCAGTACTGTGCCGAGCACGGCATTCCCGTGCGCGTGTGCCATGTGCAGTGGCGCGGCCAGCCGCTGGGAGAGGCCGCGTGAGCTACACCGTGGCCGTGCGCGCGCTGTGCGAGTTCACGGCGCGCGCGGGCGACCTGGACCTGCGCTTCACGCCCGCGCCCAGCGCGCTGGAGGGCATGGCCGGCCACAGCCTGGTGCAGTCGCGCAGGGGCAAGGACTACGAGACCGAGATCAGCCTGGCCGGTGAATACGGCGACCTGCGCGTGCGCGGCCGCGCCGACGGCTTCGACGCCGGAGTTGGCCAGCTCGAGGAAATAAAGACCTACCGGGGCCAGATCGAGGGCGTGCGCGCCCATCACCGGGCACTGCACTGGGCCCAGGCGCGCATCTACGCCCATCTGCTGTGCCAGGCGCGCGGCCTGCAGCGGCTGCGCGTGGCCCTGGTGTATTTCAACGTGGGCAACTCGGAGGAAACCGTGCTGGTGCAGGAGGAAGACGCGGCCACGCTGCGCGCCTTCTTCGAGCAGCAGTGCGCGCTGTTCCTGGACTGGGCGCGCAGCGAGGCCGCCCACCGCGCGGCGCGCGAGGCGGCGCTGGCCGCGCTGCGCTTTCCCATGCAGGGCTTTCGCGCGGGCCAGCGCGAGCTGGCCGTGGCCGTCTACCGCGTGGCGCGCGCGCAGCAGGGCGGCCAGTGCCTGATGGCGCAGGCGCCCACGGGCATTGGCAAGACGCTGGGCACCATCTTCCCCATGCTCAAGGCCATGCCCGACCAGGGCCTGGACCGCCTGTTCTTCCTCACGGCCAAGGGCACGGGCCATGGCCTGGCGCTGCAGGCGCTGGCCAGCGTGAACCGGCAGATCGCCGAGCAGCACCAGCCACCGCCGCAGGAACCGGCTGCGCCGCAGCCGCTGCCCTCGCCACCCCCCAGGCTGCGCGTACTCGCCATCCTGGCGCGCGACAAGGCCTGCGAGCACCTCGACAAGGCCTGCCACGGCGACTCCTGCCCGCTGGCGCGCGGCTTCTTCGACCGCCTGCCCGCCGCGCGCGCCGCCGCGCTGCAGCAGGCGCCCTGGGACCCGCCTGCCGTGCGTGCCGTCGCCCTGGCGCATGACATCTGCCCCTACTACCTGGCCCAGGAACTGGTGCGCTGGAGCGACGTGGTCGTGGCCGACTACCACTACTTCTACGACAGCGCCGCCATGCTGTACGCGCTCACCCAGGCCCAGCAATGGAAGGTGGGCGTGCTGGTGGACGAGGCCCACAACCTGCTCGAGCGCGCGCGCCGCATGTACACGGCCGAGCTGTCGCAGTTCGCACTGGCCGCCGCCCGCAAGTCGGCCACCGGTGCCGTGCGCAAGGCGCTGGACCGGCTCAGCCGCAGCTGGAGCGCGCTGAACAGGGAGCAGACCGCCAGCTACCAGGCCCATGAGGAAGTGCCCGCAGGCCTGCTGGGCGCCGTGCAGCGCGCCGTGGCCGCCATCGCCGACGCCAATGCCGACAGCCCCATGCTGCCCGGCGACCCGGTGCTGGATTTCTACTGGGAGGCGCTGCAGTTCATGGCGCTGGCCGAGCAGTTCGGCGGCCATGCGCTGTTCGATGTCCACCTGCTGCCCGGGCGCTCAGGTCCCCGTCGCACGCCGGCCTCCACGCTGTGCATACGCTGCGTGGTGCCCGCGCCCCACCTGGCGGCACGCCATGCGGCGGCCCATGCCTCGGTGCTGTTCTCGGGCACGCTGAGCCCGCCGCACTTCTACCGCGACATCCTGGGCCTGCCCGAAGGCACGCACTGGCTGGAGGCCGACTCGCCCTTCCAGGCCGACCAGCTCGATGTGCAGGTGGCCGGCCACATCTCCACGCGCTACCGGGACCGCGACCGTTCGCTGCGGCCCATCGCCGACCTCGTGGCCGCGCAGTACGCGCGCCGGCCCGGCAACTACCTGTGCTTTTTCAGCAGCTTCGACTACCTGCAGCGCGTGGCCGAATGCCTGCAGCGCACCCATCCCGATCTGCCGGTCTGGCTGCAGACCCCGTCCATGGACGAAGAGGGTCGCGCGGCCTTCCTGGCCCGCTTCACCGAAGCCGGTCAGGGCGTGGGCTTTGCCGTGCTGGGCGGGGCGTTCTCCGAGGGCGTGGACCTGCCCGGCGAGCGCCTCATCGGCGCCTTCGTGGCCACGCTGGGCCTGCCCCAGGTCAATCCCGTGAACGAAGAGATGAAGCGCGCCATGGACCGCCAGTTCGGCGCGGACAAGGGCTATGACTACAGCTACCTCTACCCGGGGCTGCGCAAGGTGGTCCAGGCCGCAGGCCGCGTCATCCGCAGCGAGCGCGACCGCGGCGTGGTCTTTCTCATCGACGACCGCTATCGGCGCGGCGAGGTGCAGGCGCTGCTGCCGCGCTGGTGGCGGGTGGAGGGCATGCGATGATCCGGGGCCGCACCAGTCCACGACTGCTATCCCATACCCATCCAGTCCCCCATCCCGTCCCCATCCAGGAGCCTTCCGAATGCCCCGCATGCGCTGCGCCATCCTTGCATTGACCCTGGGCCTGCTGGCCGGCGGCCCGGCTGCGGCAGGCGTGGTGCAGCCTGTGCCTGACAGGCAGGCCAGCGAGAACAAGATGCCGGCCTATCCCAAGGAAGCCAGGCGGCTGGAGCAGGAAGGCAAGGTGGTGCTGCGGGTTCTGGTGGGCGCCAGCGGAAAGGCACTGGCCGTGGATGTGGCAGACAGCAGCGGCTATCCTCTGCTCGACCAGGAGGCGCTGGACGCCGTGCGGACGTGGCGCTTTGTCCCCGGCACGCGCGACGGCGTGCCGGACAGCATGTGGACGCGCGTGCCCGTCGTCTTCAGGCTGAAATAGCGGGCCTGCCGGTGGTGGCAGGTGTGTATCCGGTGCAGCCTGGTGCGGGCCCAGTGCGTGCCCTGCGCAGCGACACAAGGAGCATTCCATGAAGATCGTCATCACCAGCGTGCTCGTCGACGACCAGGACAAGGCCCTGGTCTTCTACCGCGACGTGCTCGGCTTCGTTCTCAAGCACGACATTCCCATGGGCGGCGATGCGCGCTGGCTCACCCTGACATCGCCCGGTGATGCCGATGGCGTGGAGCTGCTGCTGGAGCCCGACATGCACCCGGCCGCCAGGCCGTTCAAGACCGCCCTGCATGCCGACGGCGTGCCGGCCACCTTCTTCGGCGTGGACGACGTGCAGGCCGAGTACGAGCGCCTGAGCGCGGCCGGCGTGCGCTTCACCAGGCCGCCGACGCATCTGGGGCCGGTCACGATTGCCGTGTTCGACGACACCTGCGGCAATCTCATACAGATCAACCAGCGGCATTGAGCGGGGCCTGCGGCCCTTGCGGCCCTTTCGCGCTCAGTCCCTGGCGGTGGGCTTGTCGTGCCGGGGCGGATCGATGCGCTCGATGTTGCCCAGCAGCAGTGCGCGCCCCGCAAAGTTGCCGCCGGCGGTCTCCAGCGCAAAGCGCTCGGTGTCGCGGCCGCGCACTTCGGCCTCCAGCGTCTGGGCCTCGTCCTCGGTGGCGCCCAGGGCCAGCACGGCATGGCGGCCCATGAGCAGGGCGGACTCGAAGCTTTCGCGCACGACATGGTCGGCGTCCTTCTGGATGAGCTCCAGCGCGTGCTCGCGGTCATAGGCGCGCACGATGAGGCGGGCGTGCGGGCATTCGTGGCGCACGTTCTCCACGATGCGCGTGGCGGCGGCCTTGCTGTCCACGCAGACCAGGATGGCGCTGGCATGGCTGGCGCCGGCCGCATGCAGGATGTCGGCGCGCGCGCCGTCGCCGAAGTAGACCTTGAAGCCGTAGGGCTCGGCGTTGCGGATCACGTCGGGGTCGTTGTCGATGATGGACAGCTTGGCGCCACGGGCCAGCGGCCCCTGGCTGGCGATCTGGCCCACGCGGCCGAAGCCGATGACCAGCACGTTGCCGCGCAGGTCCTGCGGCGCCTCCACGCCGTCCAGCGACACGGCCTCGGCGCCTGCCAGGCGCTTGTGCAGCACCACCACCAGCGGCGTGATGGCCATGGACAGCACGACGATGGCCGTCATGTTGGCATGCACCTCGGGGTCGAGCACGCCGAGCTTGAGCGCCTCGGCAAACAGCACGAAGGCGAACTCCCCGCCCTGGGCCATGAGGATGGCGCGGTCCAGCGCATCGGCATGGCTGCTGCGCGCCACGCGGGCCACGGCATAGATGCACAGCGCCTTGCCCAGCATCAGCGCCACCACGCCCATGCCCACGATGCGCCAGTTCAGCGCCACCACCTCCAGGTTCAGCGCCATGCCCACGCCCAGGAAGAACAGGCCCAGCAGCAAGCCGCGGAAGGGCTCCACATCGGCCTCCAGCTGGTGGCGGAACGAGGATTCGGACAGCAGCACGCCCGCCACGAAGGCGCCCATGGCCATGGACAGGCCGCCCATCTCCATCAGCAGGGCTGCACCCAGCACCACCAGCAGCGCGGCGGCCGTCATCACCTCGCGCGCCTTGGCCTTGGCCAGGATGCGGAACAGCGGGTTCAGCAGCCACAGGCCCGCGCCCACCAGCGCGCCCAGCGACAGCAGGGCCACGCCCGCGCGTTGCCACAGGGGCGAGGTGGCCACGGGCGCCGCATCGGCAGGCGCCAGAAACGCCACCACGGCCAGCAGCGGCACGATGAGCAGGTCCTCGAACAGCAGGATGGAGACGATGCGCTGGCCGCGCGGCGCCAGGATGTCGCCACGCTCGGCCAGCACCTGCATGACGATGGCCGTGGAGGTCAGCACGAAGCCCGTGCCGCTCACGAAGGCCACCTGCCACGGAAAGCCGAAGGCCATGCCCACGCCCGTGAGCAGCAGCGCGCACACCACCACCTGCAGGCTGCCCAGCCCGAAGATCTGGCCGCGCAGATCCCACAGGTGCGAAGGCTTCATCTCCAGCCCGATGACGAAGAGAAACATCACCACGCCCAGCTCGGCCACGTGCAGGATGGTCTGCGCGTCCGTCACCAGGCCCAGCCCGTAGGGGCCTATGGCCAGGCCGGCGGCCAGGTAGCCGAGCACGGCGCCCAGGCCCAGCCGCTTGAACAGCGGCACGGCCACCACGGCGGCCCCCAGCAGCGTGACGATTCCTACGAGCTGGCTTGCATTGCCTTCAGCTGCCATGTTGTGTTTCCTTTGTGTGAGCGTGCGTGCGGCAAGGCGGATTTCCATCCGCGAATTTGCGCGCAGGATAGCAAAGCCCGGTCCTGTGTAGAATCGCGCCCCCTCTGTGCCCCCCTCTGCGCTTACCTCACCGCCCAGCGCCATGCCCCAGATCCTCGTCCACGACCTCCGCAAGACCTACCGCATCCATGAACGCGACCCCGGCGTGATGGGCGCGCTGCGCGCGCTGGTGCGCCCGCGCCACCGCACGGTGCAGGCGCTGCAGGGTGTGTCGTTTGCGCTGGAGCGTGGCGAGCTGCTGGGCTTCATCGGCCCCAACGGCGCGGGCAAGTCCACCACCATCAAGATTCTGTCGGGCATCCTGCGGCCCGATGGCGGGCGCGTGGAGGTGGACGGGCGCGACCCTTTTGCCGACCGCCAGCGCCATGTGGGCCGCATCGGCGTGGTCTTCGGGCAGCGCTCGCAGCTGTGGTGGGACCTGCCCGTTGGCGATGGCTTCAACCTGCTGAGCGACCTGTACCGCGTCGATCCGCTGCGCTTTGCGCGCACCCGCGACGAGCTGGTGGCCATGCTGAACCTGGAGCGGCTGCTGGACCAGCCCGTGCGCCAGCTGTCCCTGGGCCAGCGCATGCGCGCCGAGATCGCCGCGGCCCTGCTGCACGAGCCCGAGATCCTGTTCCTGGACGAGCCCACCATCGGCCTGGACGCACCCTCCAAGCTGGCCGTGCGCGAGTTCGTGCTGCGCGCCAACCGCGAGCGCGGCACCACGGTGCTGCTGACCACGCATGACATGCACGACATCGAGGCGCTGGCGCGGCGCGTCATCGTCATCGGCCATGGCCGCGTGCTGGCCGACTGCGCGGTCGATGCGCTGCGCGCCCAGGTGGCGGCGGCGCAGCGCGATGGCACGGGCGATGGCGAAGGCGAGGGGCAGGACATGGCCATCGAGGCCGTGATCGCCCGCTTCTACGCCATGCATGGTGCCTCGGAGGTCTGAGCGCCATGGGACCGCGCCAACGCCTGCGACACCTGCTGCGCCCCTACAAGGCCGCCTTCGCCTCGCGCTTTCTGCTGATGCTGCAGTACCGCACGGCCGCCTACGCGGGCTTTGCCACGCAGTGCTGGTGGGGCGCCATCAAGACCATGGTGCTGGCGGCGTTCTATGGCAGCGCCTCGGCATCGGCCGGCGCGCCGATTTCGCTGGAGCACGCCATCACCTACACCTGGGTGGCGCAGGGCCTGTTCGCGCTGCTGCCCTGGAGCGGCGACCCCGACGTGGCGCTGGCCGTGCGCACGGGCGCCGTTGCCTATGACCGGCTGCGGCCCGTGGATGCCTATGCGCTGTGGTTCGTGCGCTCGGCTGGCTGGATCGCCGCGCGCGTGCTGCCGCGCGTGGCGCTGATGGTGGCGTTTGCAGGGCTGGCCCTGCCGCTGATGGGGCTGGGCGCCTGGGGCTGGCAGCCGCCGGCCGGCTGGGCCGCAGGCCTGGGCTTTGCCGCCTCCATGCTGCTGGCGCTGCTGCTGTCCACGGCACTGGTCATGCTGCTGAACGTTGCCGCTGCCGCCGCGCTCAATGAAAAAGGCATCAACACGCTGGCCGCGCCCGTGGTCATCGTGCTGTCGGGCAACCTGCTGCCGCTGGCGCTGATGCCCGACGCCTGGCAGACCGCGCTGCTGCTGCAGCCGCTGGCGGGCGTGATGGACATTCCTGCGCGCATCTATTTCGGCCAGATGGCCGGTGCGCAGATGCTGGCCTGCCTGGCGCTGCAAGCCCTGTGGATTGCCGTGATCGTGGCCCTGGGCCGCGTGGCCATGGCGCGCACCATGCGCGGCCTCGAAGTGCAGGGCGGGTGAGCGCCATGGCCAAGCAAAAAGGATCGCTGTCCATGTTCCTGCGCCTGGCGCTGGCCTCGCTGGGCGGGCAGGCGCGCTACCCGGCCTCGGCGCTGATGCTGACCCTGGGCCAGTTCCTGGTCACGGGCATCGAGGTCATCGCCGTCTGGGCGCTGTTCCACCGGTTTGGCGAGGTGCAGGGCTGGCGCATCGGCGAAGTGGCCGTGTTCTATGGCCTGGTGAACTGCATGTTCGCCCTGGCCGATGCGCTGGGCCGGGGCTTCGACGTGCTGGGCACGCAGTTCCTGCGCACCGGCGCCTTCGACCGACTGCTGCTGCGCCCGCGCCCCGTGTGGCTGCAGCTCATGGGCCATGACGTGCGCATCAGCCGCCTGGGCCGCCTGCTGCAGGGCCTGCTGGTGCTGGGCTTTGCCACGGCCCAGGGCGCCGTGGTGTGGACGCCCCAGGCCGTCGCCGTGGCGCTGTTCGCCGTGGCGGGCGGCGTGGCGCTGTTCCTGGGCATCCTGGTGCTGCAGGGGGCGCTCTCGTTCTGGACCGTGGAAAGCCTGGAAGCCGCCAATGTGCTGAGCTACGGCAGCGTCGAGGCCGCCCAGTACCCCCTGGCCCTGTACGCGCAGTGGTTCCGCCGCCTGCTGACCTTCGCCGTGCCGCTGGCCTGCGTGGCCTATTACCCGGCGCTGGCCGTGCTGGGCAAGCCCGACCCGCTGGGCGCGCCGGCCTGGCTGGGCTGGGTCTCGCCGCTGGCCGGCTTTGCCTTCCTCTGGCTGGCCTCGGGCGCCTGGCGCATGGGAGTGAGGCATTACGCGTCCACGGGCAGTTGAAGCCGCGGCAGGCGCCGGTGCACCACAGGCTCTAGAGCGTGTTATGCACTTTTAAGTACCCGCGTTGGTTCTGCGCGCTGGTGATCGCAAGGCGCAGTGCGCCGCCAAGGCTCATGCCTTGGCAAGCGCTGCAACGCCGCGAGCGCCTGCGCGCAGAGCCAACCCTTCGGGAAAGCCGGGAAAGGGGCCCGGCCCTTCGTTGCAGCCCGCTTGCGGTGTGGCAACCGCGGCGCGTGCTACGCCTCGTTCCGGGCCCCTTTCCCGGCTTTCGCGGGCACGTAAAAGTGCATAACACGCTCTAGACTGCGCGCTTGCCTTACTCCGGACACCAGACCATGACAGCAGATGAACGCTTCGCCCAGGCCGCCCTTGAGCTCGGCCACCGCTTCGATGGCGAGATCAAGATAGGCGGCAACTACAGCCCCGTTGTGCGCGACGGCCAGCAGCTGTTCGTCAGCGGGCAGATTCCCCGCGTGGGCGATGAAGTGCTCTACGTGGGGACGGTCGGCGCCGGGATCGACCTGGCATCGGCCAGAACGGCCGCCGCCATCTGCGCCATGCGCGCCCTGGCCTTCGTGCAGCGCGCGGCCGGCTCGCTCGATGCCGTGCGCGCCGTTGCACGCATCACCGTCTATGTGCGCTCGGCGCCCGATTTCACCCAGCAAAGCGAGGTGGCCGATGGTGCCTCCGACCTCATCGCCCGGGTGCTGGGCCCCGTGGGTGCCCACACGCGCACTTCGGTGGGCGTGCTGCAGCTGCCCAAGGGCGTGGCCGTGGAGCTGGACCTGATCGCCCGCGTGGACTGATCGCGCTACCCCTATCCCTATTCCTATCCCTGGCCCGCTGGCGTCTCGTTGCGCGCCTTCCAGGCCCGCAGCGCCTGGCGGTACTCGTCCATGGCCAGGTCATAGCTGTCGAAAATGCAGGGGTCGCAGCCATTGCCGCAGCAGGCGTCCAGGTCGGGCTGCTCGGGCGGTTGGGGCATGGGGTCGGCGGAGGCGGCGGGATCTGCGGAAACGGGAATCGGCGCGGTGGTCATGGGGGCGATTGTCTCGCGCCACGGGGCTTTCTGTAGAGCACCAAAAGCAAACCCGCGCTGCCGACATGCAGCAGCGCGGGTTGCTTGTTGACGCGTCTTACCGTCCGGTACGCTGCCTGCGCGCCATGCCCATGAAGCCGGCGGCTCCCGCCATCAGCGACAGCAGCAGCAGGCCCCAGCGGTCCAGCGTGGGGATGCTCTGCGCTCCTGCGGGGGCTCCAGGCAGGGCCAGGATGACGGGATCGACGAACTCGCCATTGACCGTCTTGTCGTCATCGCGCAGGCCGCCGTCCACGATGGTGTAGCTGACCTGGTTGCCACTGATGGTGGGCGTGAAGGGCTGCCACTTGGGCGTTGCGGTGGCGTCGTACTTCATCAGCTGCGCGTTGGCGGGCACGGGGGACGTGAAGGTGAGTGTCACGGTCAGCGTGCTGCTGGGCGCGCACTGCTTGGCCGTGAAGTCCACGGCGGCCTGCGGGTAGGTGAAGGCCGCCGGCAGCGGGCCCAGCGAGCCGGCCACGGCAGAAGGCGAGGTGAAGTTGGCCGCAGTCAGCGTGCAGGTGGGGCTGCTGTTGGCAATGCCCAGATCCACACCCGAGCCCGAGGCGCTTTGCCTGGCCTCGCGCGTCACCGTCACCACATAGGTTTTCTTGGTCGTGCCGTCCTGCGCCGTGACTTCGATGGACACGGTATTGCTGCCCACATTCAGCGCCACCGGGGTGGAGGCCGCTGCGCCGTTGACCAGGATCGTGGCGCCCGCATCGGCTGCGGTGGCCGTCACCGTGACAGTGCTGCTGGTGTTGGGCACGGTGGCCGTGTAGGCCAGGGTGCCTGCACCAAAGCCCGGTGCGAGCGTGCCGCTGCTCAGAGCCAGGGCGCTGAGGTCGGCGTTGGTGGAGTTCACCACCAGGGTGTAGCTGGTGCTGCCCGAGGTGAACGGAGCACCCGTGCCCGTGGAGGAGTCCGTGGCCGTGATGGTGAAGGTGAAGCTTCCCGCCGCGGTGGGCGTGCCGCTCAGAACACCGGTGCTGGCGTTGAACGTCATTCCGGTCGGCAGCGTGCCGCTGCTGGCGTAGGTGTAGGGCGCCGTGCCTCCGCTGGCAGTGAAGGTCTGCCCTGCATAGGCCGTGTTCAGCCTGGCAGCCGGCAGCGTGGAAGCTGCAGGCGTCAGCACCACCGTGGCTGCCGCCACGCTGCCACTGTAGGTGCGCTGGCCGCTGATGCTGCTGCTGTCGGTCGCCTGCACCGTGAAGCTGAAGGCCCCGGCCGCCGTGGGCGTGCCGCTGATCACCCCGGCGGGCGACAGCGACAGGCCTGTGGGCAGCGTGCTGCCGCCGGCCATTGCAAAGGTGTAGGGCGTTGCGCCGCCGCTGGCGGTCAGGGTCTCGCTGAACGAGACACCTACCTTGGGCGTGCCGGCCAGCGTCGCGGGCGTCACCGTGATGGCCACATAGGTGAACTGGCCTGCCGCGCCGGTGGCGCTGGTGCCGCCGGTCGTTGTGACGCGCACATCGACCGTGCCCGCCGATCCTGCTGGCGCGGTGGCCGTGATCTGCGTGGCGCTGTTGACCGTGAAGCCCGTGGCGGCCGTGCCGCCGAAGGTCACGGCCGTGGCGCCGGTGAAGTTCGTGCCGGTCAGGGTGACCGTGGTGCCACCAATCGAAGAACCGCTTGCGGGCGAGACGGAAGTCACCGTGGGCGCGGCCACGTAGGTGAACTGGTCGGCCGCACTGGTGGCGCTGGTGCCGCCCACTGTGGTGATGCGCACGTCTACCGTGCCCGTGCCGGCAGGCGCTGTGGCCGTGATCTGCGTGGCGCTGTTGATCGTGAAGCCCGTGGCGGCCGTGGCGCCGAAGGTCACGGCCGTGGCGCCGGACAGGTTGGTGCCGGTCAGGGTCACCGTGGTGCCGCCCGCTTGTGGGCCGCTGGTGGGCGAGATGGAGGTCACCGTGGGCGCAGGCACATAGGTGAACTGGTCGGCCGCGCTGGTGGCGCTGGTACCGCCCGCGGTGGTGATGCGCACATCTACCGTGCCCGTGCCGGCAGGCGCTGTGGCCGTGATCTGCGTGGCGCTGTTGACCGTGAAGCCCGTGGCGGCCGTGGCGCCGAAGGTCACGGCCGTGGCGCCGCCCAGGTTGGTGCCGGTCAGGGTCACCGTGGTGCCGCCTGCCTGCGGGCCGCTGGTGGGCGAGATGGACGTCACCGTGGGCATGGCCACGTAGGTGAACTGGTCTGCCGCGCCGGTGGCGCTGGTGCCGCCAGTCGTGGTGACGCGCACATCGACCGTGCCCGGCGACCCTGCAGGCGCGGTGGCCGTGATCTGCGTGGCGCTGTTGACCGTGAAGCCCGTGGCGGCCGTGCCGCCGAAGGTCACGGCCGTGGCGCCGGAGAGGTTGGTGCCGGTGATGACCACCGAGGTTCCTCCTGCGGCTGGCCCTGCCGTGGGCGAGACGGAAGTCACCGTGGGCGCGGCCACGTAGGTGAACTGGTCTGCCGCACTGGTGGCGCTGGTGCCGCCCACGGTGGTGATGCGCACGTCGATCGTGCCCGCTGCGTGGGCAGGCGCGGTGGCTGTGATCTGCGTGGCGCTGTTGACCGTGAAGCCTGTGGCGGCCGTGGCGCCGAAGGTCACGGCAGTGGTGCCGGAGAAGTTGGTGCCGGTGATGGTCACCGTGGTGCCCCCACTGGTCGGGCCGCTGGTGGGCGAGATGGAAGTCACCGTGGGTGCTGACACATAGGTGAACTGATCGGCTGCGCTGGTGGCGCTGGTGCCGCCCACCGTGGTCACCGTCACATCGACCGTGCCGGCGCTGCCCGCGGGCGCGGTGGCTGTGATCTGGGTGTTGCTGTTGATGGTGTAGGTGGCGGTCGTGGCGCCGAAGCGCACGGCGCCGGTGCCAGGTGCTGCGGCGAAGCCGGTACCGGTGATGGTCACCGTGGTGCCGCCGCCGGTGGGACCTGCCGTGGGCGAGATGGAGGTGACCGACGGTGCCGCCACATAGGTGAACTGGTCGGCGGCACTGGCGGGACTGGTGCCGACGGAGTTGCTGACGCGGATGTCCACCGTGCCCGTTCCGGGTGGCGCCGTGGCCGTGATGCTGGTGGCGCTGTTGACCGTGAAGCCGGTCGCTGCCGAGGCGCCGAAGTTCACGCCCGTGGTGCCGATGAAGTTCGTGCCCGTGATGGTGACCGCCGTGCCGCCCGCCTGAGGGCCTGCCGTGGGCGCGATGCTGGTGATCGTGGGCGTTGCCAGGTAGCTGAATTGATCGGCCCCGCTGATGGCGCTGGTGCCGCCCGTCGTTGTGACGCGCACATCGACCGTGCCTGTACCCGCAGGCGAGGTGGCGGTGATCTGGGTGGCGCTGTTGACGACATAGCTGGCGGTTGTCGCGCCGAATAGCACGGCGGTGGCGCCGGACAGGTTGGTGCCGGTGATGACCACGCTGGTGCCGCCAGCCTGCGGGCCAAAGTTGGGCGAGACGGATGCCACCGTGGGCGCGGGCAGATAGGTGAACTGATTGGCTGCGGCAGTGACGCTGGTGCCGCCTGCCGTCGTGACGGTCACGTTCACCGTGCCCGATCCTGCCGGTGCCGTGGCCGTGATCTGGGTGGCGCTGTCGACCGTGAAGCTGGTCGCCGGCGTGCCGCCGAAGCTCACGGCGGTCACGATGGGGCTGTCGATCACGTTGGTGAAGTTGGCTCCGATGATGGTGACCGGATATCCGCCAGCGGCCAGGCCGCTCGTGGGCGACAGCGCCGTCGCAGTGGGTGTGGCTGGGGGGAAGGGATCAACGGCCAGATCGTCGAAGGCGAAGTTGCCGCCTTCGCCAACCGTGGCGTCGTTGGATACCCGTACTTCGTCCACATCCGCCAGCGCGCTCAGATCGATAGGGATGAATTGCTGCGTCATGGGAAACGTCTTGGTGACGGTCACGCTGGCACCGGACACGGGGCTGCCGCCGCGATAGCCCGTGAGTGTGAACTGGGTCATGGAGCCGTAGGCATGGATGCGCACCCGTGCGAGGCTGAAGCGGTCCGTGCCATTGGCCGCCTTGATGATGGCGTTGCCGTCAAGGGTGGCGGAGGTGATGGCGTCGCCGGACGTGATGATTCCCGGGCTGCCCATCTGCAGGTCCGCTGCAGCGAAATAGGACCACTGGCCGGTGAAGCGAAGCCCGTTGTAGTCCGGGGCAACATCCGAGAAGGCGCCAGGCGTGGCGCTGCTCCCGAAGCCGATGATGCCCGGGTCCACTGCGGCATGGGCTGGAGCCGCCAGTGCCATCACCAACCCGATGAACCACGCAAACCACATGGACAGCATGCGTGAAGCGGACTTGGGCCTGGGGGTGTGGTTGGTGGGCATGGCGGGCAATGGCTGGAGGTGGAAGAACGTCAGGGCCTGACGGGGAATTCGCCGGACAGGCAGATGCAGAAATTCAGCGCCAGAACGGGTTGCATATTGCTGTGGGCCTGGTTGCCGCCGACGGGCAGCAGCGCTGTCGGCGCCATGGCCGAAGTGGCAGCTCCCGCTGCATAGGTGGGCCTGGCGCTGCCCCGGGGCGGTACGCCTTGCATGCCCTGCGCCAGCAAGTTGCCGCTGGGGGTGGCCGCCGTGGCGCCGGCGCCCTGGGCGCTGATGCCGTGGCTGTGCGCCGGTATCTGCGCAAGGGTCAGCGTTTCGGTGGCTGTGCCCATGGTTTCACCGATGTCGCGGAAGCTCAGTCCAGGTCCCGTGCCGGCGCCCATGGCGGCCTTGCCCTGCAGATTGGGCAGCATGAAATTGGTGGTTCCGTTACCGCCGAACCGGCTTCCGATGACCGCAAAAAGCGCTGCATTCTGCTGTACCTGTATGGTCTGGCCTGCGCAAAAGGCCCAGTTGACAGGAGCGAAGGAGAAGCCGAATGCGCGGACCTCGCCGTAGAAGGGATCTGCCATATGGATGTTTCCTTGGGGGGAGGCTTGTTCAGTTGCGGGGCGGGAAGATCCCGGAGCTGGCGATGCACCAGTTGATGACCAGCGAGGGCTGCATGTTCTGGTGAGGCTGGCTGCCGCCGCTGATGTCCACGGCGGTGGCAGCCATGAAGGAATTGGTGGGCGCGCCATAGGCAGACAGGCCATTGGCGGCCTCGGCCATCACATTGCCGCCGGGGACATTGGTGGTGGCCACCGCAGCGCTGGACAGCAGCTGGTGGGTGTGCTGGGGCATCTGGCTGGGGGTCAGCGTGACGTTTTCCGTACCGTCGATCAAGCCGAGCACAACGCCGCCGCCGTATCCAATGGGCGCGCGACCACGCAGATCGGGCAGGCCGAAGTTCGTCGAGCCATTGCCGCCGTATCGGTTGCCCAGCAGCGCAAACAAGGCCTGGTTCGTACTGATCGGCAGAATCGCTCCGTTGCACAGCAGCCAGCCCCTTGGGACCTGGCCAAAGGCGAATGCGCGGATCTCTCCGAGAAAGGGTTCCATGAAGTGCTCCTGTCCGTGCTATGTGAAGCTGGGGAAGATGCCCAAGAGGCAGATGATGTAGCTCAGCACCAGGCTGGGCATGACGTTGTTGTGCGGCTGCCCGCCGCCGACGATCTGCACCGAGCTGGGTCCCAGGGTGGCGGCAGTCGTGGCGGGTGAGGGGGCGTAGAGGTTGAACCCCGTGACGGCTGCCGGTACCTGCTGTTGCGGCTTGCTGGTGCTGGCGGCGCCGGCCGCCGAGAACGGGTGGGTGTGCCCGGGCAACTGGCTGATGTTCAGCGTTACGTCTTCCGCACCCATCTGCTGGCCCAGAAGGCGGTTGCTCCCGCCCGGCAACTGGCCTTGGCCAATAGGAAGTCGGCCCTGCAGGTTGGGCAGTGCGAAGTTGGTGACGCCATCGCCGCCATAGGTGGTACCCAGCAGCACGAAGAGTGCTTCGTTCTCGCTGATGGCAACCAGCCTGCCGTCGCACAATGCCCAGTTCTGGGGGGCAAAGTTGCCCGCAAAAAGACGGATTTCTCCAATATATGCCTCGCTCATGGCGTCTCCTCCTCTTTGATCGACGTGTTCATGCGTGTGATGAGTGCCTGGTAGCTGGTTTGCCCCGGCTCCGCATCCACGACGGGCCCCAGGAACAGAGCAAAGCGTCCCAGGCGTTCGTGGGAAAGCAGGTAGGTGTCGTGGGTCGGGCGGCCGATGTCAGGCCCCTTGAAGCGCAGCGAGCAGCGCGAGGCCAGCAATCCCTGCGTGACCGTGGCCTTTTCCAGGCGCAGCGCCACGGGCGCGGCACCGGGGAGCTGCAACGCGAAATCGGTGCCGACCAGGCCGGTGAAATCCTCAGGGCAGGGCATGCGCGCAGGCTGCGGCGCGCGGCGCATATACCAGTACACGCCGCGATCGGCCTCGGTGACAAAGCCCAGGCGCTGGTAGTGGCCGAGGATGGGGTTGTTCTTCTCCACATGCAGCCCCAGCGCAATGCCCAGGGCGTCCGATTCGTCGATCAGATCCTGCAGCAACTGCCGCCCCACGCCCTGGCGACGGTGCCTGGGAAGCAGGGCGATATCCACCACGCGGATTTCCTGCGGGCTGCGGTCCACATACAGCCGGCCCGCTATCTCGCCATCGCGCAGCACCAGATCGAAACTGGGGTTGGCGTAGGCCGTCGAATACTGGGTGTGCTGCGCCATGAACTGCTGGCGAATGAAAGCATTCCATTGCTCCTCGGGCCAGCCGAATTGTTCGCGCTCCTGCTCGCGTGTGGAGGCGAAGATGGCCAGGAGAGCGGCTTCGTCGCCGGAACCAATGGGTTGAAGCGCCAGCGCACCGCAGGATTCGGCGTGAGGGCTGCGGAGACTGGTATGGGCAGGCGCAGTGCTCATGAATGGAAATCGACTGGAAACGCAGGAGTTCCAGTCGGGAATAATTGAAAAGAGTTGTTAAATCATAGGCAGGTTTTGCAAAGGATTGTCAAATTTCTTTGAGAAAGGATTTTCAATATGCCAGAAAATTCACGCGCAAGATGAGTGTTCCCATAGGGAAGGATCTGAATCGATTGATATTTGAAATTGACAATGCCCTATCAATGCATTGATGTTGTTTATTGTTGATATTGATTGTTCATTCAAATACTACAGGATTGCCATTTTGAATATCCCTGAAATCAGTGATATTCAACTCAAACAGCGCGGCGCCGGGAAATCGATCACGCTGCGGATGATCTCGCGCATTTCCGTGATCAGCGGCCGGGCATCGTCGCGGCGCCATTGCACGGTGTAGGTCAGCGGGGCCAGCGCGCTGTGCTTTGCGGCCTCGGCGCTGCCGTCCAGCACGCGCAGGCGGCCGCGTTCCTGCAGGGCCAGTGCCCATTGCTCGGGCATGTAGGTGAAGCCCAGGCCGTCCACCACCATGCCCACCACGGCGCCCCAGCTGTTGCAGGAAAGGCGCCGCTCCACGGCCAGGCCGTGGCGGCCCAGCCAGTCGTCCAGCGTGCGCGTGGCGCCCGAGCCGGTGGGCAGGGCGATCAGCAGTTGCTCTCGCACCAGGCGCCGGGGCAGGCCGGTGCCGGCGCGGGCGATGAAGTCGTCGCTGGCGGCCCAGACGAAGCGCACCTGGGCGACCTGCTCGAAGGCCAGGCTGCTGCGCGAGGACGGCCCGGCAATGACCACGCAGTCCAGCTCGCCATCGACGATGCGCTGCTCCAGCACCTGGCCGATGTCGGTGTGGGGCTCCAGCTGCAGGTCGGGATGCAGCTCGGCCACCCGCTGCACCAGCCGGGGCAGCCAGGTCAGGCCGCTGAGTTCGCCAAAGCCGATGCGGCAGCGGCCCTGCAGGCCCACGCTGCGGCCCGCCGCCTCGCGCAGCTGGGCGGCGCCGTGCAGCAGCTCGCGGATGCGCGGCAGCAGCTGCTCGCCCTGGGGCGTGAGTTCGGCGGCGCGGCCGCTGCGGTCGAACAGCTGCACGCCCAGCGAGGCCTCCAGCTCCGCAATGCGCTTGGACAGCGATGAGACCGACAGGTGCACGCGGTCGGCCGCCACGCTGAAGTTCAGGCAGGTGGCGGCCCAGTAGAAGGCTTCGAGCTGTTTGAGGGTCATGGCGACATTCTTCCAAAATCGAAATATCGATTCCTATTTATTTCGCTTTTCTTTGCAGGTTGGCGCTTCTACATTGGCCGGCAATGCCTGCCAACACTGTCCCCTCCACCACCGCTCCTGCAGCTGCTGCACCAGCCCCTGCCCGGCCGCCGCGCCGCCTGCGCCAGGTGCTGTCGCTCGATGATTTCGAGCGGCTGGCGCGGCGGCACCTGCCGCGCCCCATCCATGCCTACATCAGCGGGGCGGTGGAGGACAACGCCTCGCTGGCGGACAACCGCCGCGCCTTTGCCGAGCTGGCCTTCGTGCCGCGCGCGCTGGTGGGCGTGGCACAGCGCGATCCCTCCTTCGAGCTGTTCGGGCGCCGCTACGGCGCGCCCTTCGGCGTGGCGCCCATGGGCATTGCCGCACTGTCGGCCTACCGGGGCGACCTGGTGCTGGCCCAGGCCGCACAGCAGGCGGGCGTGCCGGCCATCATGAGCGGCTCCTCGTTGATCCGGCTGGAGGAGGTGATGGCGGCCGCGCCCCACACCTGGTTCCAGGCCTACCTGCCGGGCGACCAGGGCCAGATCGATGCGCTGCTGGACCGCGTGGCCGCCGCCGGCGTGCAGACCCTGGTGATCACGGTGGACACGCCCGTGGCCGCCAACCGCGAGAACAATGTGCGCGCCGGTTTCTCCACGCCGCTGCGGCCCGGGCCGGGCCTGGCCTGGCAGGGCATCAGCCACCCGCGCTGGCTGTTCGGCAGCTTTCTCAAGACCCTGTGGCGCCACGGCATGCCGCATTTCGAGAACAACTATGCGCACCGGGGCGCGCCCATCCTGTCGGCCAGCGTGATGCGCGATTTCTCGGACCGTTCCCACCTGGCCTGGCCGCATTTGGCCGCCATCCGCCAGCGCTGGCAGGGGCAGCTCGTGGTCAAGGGCATTCTTTCGGCCGCAGACGCCGTGCTGGCGCGCGATCACGGCGCCGACGGCCTCATCGTCTCCAACCACGGCGGGCGCCAGCTCGACGGCGCCGTGGCACCGCTGCGCGTGCTGCCCGGCATCGTGCGCGCCGTGCCCGGCCTGCCGGTGATGCTGGACAGCGGCGTGCGCCGGGGCACCGACGTGCTCAAGGCCCTGGCCCTGGGCGCGCGCTGCGTGTTCGTGGGCCGGCCCTTCAACTACGCGGCCTCGGTGGCCGGGCCGGCGGGCGTGACCCACGCCATGGCCCTGCTGCGCGAGGAGGTGCTGCGCGACATGGCCATGCTGGGCGCCACGCGCCTGGACCAGGTCACGCCGGCCTGCGTGCGCCATGCGCAGGCCTGGGATGCGTTCTGAGCGGCAAGACAACGGTATCGACACAGACAACAGACACAGACACAGACGGAGACACAGCAGTGAGCAAGATTCCCGGATTCCATATCCACGCCCGGCCCGAGGCCGCCCTTGGCGATGCGCTGCTGCAGCGCTACCGCGGCTTTCCGGTCGCCAACGTCAGCGACGCCATGAGCCGCACCACGGGCACCTCGGCGCTGCTGCCCTTCCATCGCCGCCAGGGGCCGCTGGTGGGCCGTGCGCTGACCGTGCGCACGCGGCCCGGCGACAACCTGATGGTGCACCAGGCCATCGACATCTGCGGCCCCGGCGACGTGATCGTGGTGGACGCGGGCGGCGCCGGGCCCAACGCCATCATTGGCGAGATCATGCTGGCGCTGATGATGGCGCGCGGCGCGGCCGGCATCGTCATCGACGGGCTGATCCGCGACAGCGACACCATCGGCCAGCATGAGCTGCCCGTGTATGCGCGCGGCGTCTCGCACCGCGGCCCCTACAAGGACGGCCCCGGCGAGCTGCATGTGCCCGTCAGCATCGACGGCATGGTCGTCCACCCGGGCGACCTGGTGCTGGGCGATGGCGACGGCCTGCTGGCCGTGCCCGCCGCCGAGGCCGCCGCCATTGCCGACCGCGTGGAAGCCATACAGCGGGACGAGGCCGACGTGCTCGCCGCCATTGCCGCAGGCCGCGCCGACCGCTCCTGGGTGGCGCGCACGCTGGCCGCCAAGGGGGTGCTGTGATGGACCGCCGCGTTGTCCGCTTCGACTACTGGCTGGATGCGGCCTTTGACCGCATCGTCTCGGCCGCGCCTGGCGTGCAACTGGTCACCTGCCGGCGCGAGGGCGACGATGCCGCCGCCTGGCAGGCCCTGGCCGGCGCCCAGGTCTACCAGATCACGGCCGCCAAGGACGAGCTGCCGCGCCACTGGTTCGCCACGGCGGATCTGCTGGCACGCTGTCCCGATCTGCTGGCCGTGTCCTCCAGCGGCTCGGGCTGCGACACCATCGACATCGAGGCCTGCACGCGGGCCGGCGTGGCCGTGATGAACCAGTCGGGCGGCAATGCGGACTCGGTGGCCGAGATGGCCATCGGGCTGATGCTGTCCGTGCTGCGCCGCATCAACGAATCCGACCGCCTGCTGCGCGCCCCTGCCAGGGGCTTCAGCCGCGAGGACGTGATGGGCCACGAGCTGCGCGGCCGCACCCTGGGCCTGGTGGGCGTGGGCGAGGCCGGCAGCCGCGTCGCGGCCCTGGGCCGGGCCTTCGGCATGCAGGTGATCGGCTGCGACCCGGCCTACGACGCAGCCGGCCTGGCGGCACGCGGGGCCGAGGCCGTCGGCTTCGACGAACTGCTGCAGCGCGCGGACATCGTCTCCCTGCACTGCCCGCGCGATGCCTCCACGCTGGGGCTCATGGACGCCGCTGCCTTTGCGGCCATGCGGCCGGGCGCCATCTTCGTGAGCACGGCGCGCGGCGGTATCCATGACGAGGCCGCCCTGCACGCCGCCCTGGCTCGTGGCCACCTGGCCGGCGCGGGGCTGGATGTCTGGGACCAGGAGCCGCCGCCCGCCTCCCATCCGCTGCTGGGCCTGCCCCAGGTGGTGGCCACCTTCCACACCGCCGGTGTCACGCACGAGGCCCGGCGCAACAACGCCGAGCTGGCCGCCACCCAGATCGTGCAACTGCTGGCCAATGGCCAGCGGCCCGCGCGCCTGGTCAATCCCGAGGTCTGGCCGCATGCGCGCGAGCGCATCGCCAGGGCCTTGGACCCGTCCCGTTCCCTGTCCCGTTAGCCGCTTCCTTCACCATGACTAAAAAGCCTCTCAGACCACTGCAAGAGGCGACCCAGGAGACAAAGATGACACAGCAAGCAAGGCGCGCATTGTGCGCAGGCCTGGCCGCCGCCTGCATGGCGCTGCCGGCCCTGGCCCGGGCCCAGGCGCAGAGCGAGGCCCCCTATCCCTCGCGCAACATCGAGATGATCGTGGCCTACGGGCCCGGCGGCGGCACCGACCTGGTGGCGCGGCTGCTGGCCCGCCATCTGGAAAAGAAGCTGGGCGGCAGCGTGGTCGTGCTCAACCGCCCCGGCGCGGGCGGCGGCATCGGCTTTGGCGAACTGGCGCGCGCCAAGCCGGATGGCTACACCATCGGCTTCATCAACACGCCCAACGTGCTGACCATTCCCATCGAGCGCAAGAGCAGCTTCCACTGGAGCCAGTACGACCTGCTGGGCAACCTGGTGGACGACCCGGGCGGCTTTGCCATCCACAACAGCAATGCCATCACCACGCTGGCCGGCCTGGCCGCCTACGCCCGGGCCAACCCCGGCGCCGTGACCGTGGGCACCACGGGCACGGGCTCGGACGACCACCTGGCCATGCTGCTGTTCGCCAAGGCCACCGGCACGCAGCTCACCCATGTGCCCTACAAGGGCGCGGGCGAGGTGCGCGCCGCCGCCACGGGCCAGCAGATCACCATCGGCGCCATCAACGTGGGCGAGGTGCTGGCCTACCAGAAGGGCGGCACTCCCATCCGCCTGCTGGGCCAGATGTCGGCCGCGCGCAGCTCGCTGGCGCCGCAGGTGCCTACGTTCAAGGAGCAGGGCATCGATATCGAGCTGGCCTCCCTGCGCGGCCTGGCCGCGCCCAAGGGCTTGCCCGAAGGCGTGCGCAAAAAGCTGGTCGATGCCGTGGCCGCCATCGCGGCCGACCCGCAGTTCAGGCAGCAGGCCGAGGCCATGTACGCGCCGCTGCGCTATCTGGCGCCGCCCGCCTACGCGGCCGAGCTGGAGCGCACCGAGGCCGGCTTTCGCAAGCTCTGGACCGAGATGCCCTGGCAGGACGGAAAGCCCTGAAGGCCCTGGCCATGCAAACCTTTGAATGGACAAGGACGACTGCCATGACCCCTCTGTCGCGCCGCAGCCTGGCTGCGCTCACCCTGTGCACGCTGGCCCTGCCCGCGCTGGCGCAAGGCCCCATCACCCTCATCGTGGGCTGGCCTGCGGGCGGCCCCTCCGACAACGTGGCGCGGCTGGCGGCCACGCGCATGAGCGAGGCCCTGGGCCAGCCCATCACCATCGACAACCGGGCCGGCGCGGGCGGCAACCTGGGCAGCGACGCGGCGGCCCGCGCAAGGCCCGATGGCAACACCATCATGCTGGCCACCGTGGCCTCGCACGGCCTGAACTCCGCGCTCTATGCCAAGCTCAACCACGACCCGCTCAAGGACTTCGCGCCCATCGGCATGATCACCACCTCGCCCAGCGTGCTGCTGGTGCCCGTGGCCTCGCCGCTGCGCTCGGTCAACGATCTGCTGGAGGCGGCGCGCGCCAGGCCGGGCCAGCTCAACTACGGCTCGGGCGGCGTGGGCTCCAGCCAGCACCTGGCCGGCGCCAGCTTCAAGCAGCTCACGGGCGTGGATGTCACCCACATCCCCTACAAGGGCACGGCCCCGGCCATGACCGACCTGATGGCGGGCCGCGTGGACTTCGTGCTCACCACGGGCGCCATCCCCTTCATCCGCTCGGGCAAGCTGCGCGCCCTGGCCGTGGCCTCACGCCAGCGCCTGCCGGCCCTGCCCGATGTGCCCACGTTCGAGGAAGCAGGCGTCAAGGGCTTCTACACCGACTCCTGGTACGGGCTGGTTGCCCCGGCCGGCACGCCGCGTGCGGCGCTGGAGCGCCTGAACGGCGCACTGGCCACGGCGCTGCGCAATCCCGAGGTGCAAAATCAGTTCATCGAACAGGGCTCGCTGCCCGTCAAGCCCATGGGCGTGGACGCGTTCTGGCGCTTCGTGCGCGAGCAGATGCCCGTGGCGGCCGAGCAGGTGCGGGTGTCGGGGGCCAGAGCCGAGTGAGCGCAGCCGGGGGCGGGCGGCCACGCGGGATCGGCACGGGCGCCTGCACGGCCGCAATGCAGCCAGCGTGTCACTGGCAGGTCACTGGTAATTGAGCGTGAAGGTGGCCCGTCCGTTGGCCAGGCCTGTGGTGACGGAGGGCTGGGTCTGGACATAGCGCGCCGTCAATGGAATCACGTGGTTGCTGGTGTTTGGGGTGATGATGCCCGCCTGCCACTGGTTGGGATTGCCGAAGTTGGCGGAGTCCTCGCCGTAGCTGATGACCTTGTCGCTGCTGCGGATCTGGATGCCGATGCCGGCAGCCCCTCCGGTCACCGTCAGCACATCGGAGCGGTTGGCGGCATCGTTGGCATCCGTGAGCGTGACGAATGGGCGCAGGGTGGAATTGGCTTCGCCCCCGGTGCAGATCAGTTCCAGATCGAATGACTGGGGCGCGGAGGTAGCGCCTATCCCGTTGAACAGTGACCTGTTGATTCGCTGCAGGTTCACGGCGATGTTGCTCGTCTTCACCCGGCAACTGGCGCCTGTGCGCACCACGGTGCTGCCGGCCGCCATCACGGACCAGATATTGCAAAGGCTATTGCAGTCAAACCGGGCGGTTGCATAGCTGCTGACGCTGAAAGTGCCCGATTGAACGGCGCCTGTCTTGATGAGTTGCATCCATATGGTTTGCTCATGTACATCATCCTTTTGCCATCCCGTGGCTCCTGAATTGTTGGACGTAGTGGTGATGGACATGGTTTTGCCATTGGGGAAATTCCTGGCTTTCCATGTGGCACGCCAACGGATTCCTATTCCGCGCAAAGATGTGGAGTAGATATCGCCGTCCAGCGTAGTGGGGTTCATGATTTGGGGCCATATTTCTGAAGATGGCCCCGAAAGCACACTGTAGGAAATGGTGTCGAGAGTGGATTTGAACATGGGCGATTCCCATAGCACTGATCCATTCATGATATTTCCTGCGGGAACGTTGATGATTTCCGGTAATTGGACGATGGATACTGCCGGGGTAAACATGCCTCCATAAATGGAGCTTACAGAAAAGCAAAGCGTTGCCGGAATGAGAAAATATCTGATTTTTTTCATATGAATGAAACCGGAAACGATGCAGAAGAGTTTGATGGGCGTGCTCCAAAGTCTATTCCTATGATTTATGAAAATCCATAGGATCATTCTTATTTTGGCAATGCTTTTTCATGACTCCAATGCCGTGTTCCGCCCGCTGCCGTGGCGCGGCATGGCCACCGGGGCCGGCATGCGGCACACCTGGCGCAAGCGGCGCCAGCGACGTGGCGGCCGCCTGGGCACGGCCGCCTGGGCATGGCCGCCACGGGCGACGCCTTTGCAAGACGCCTGGGCTGAGCCCGTGGCTCAACCCCGCCTGCGCGCCGCCAGCCCCTGCACCACGGCCGCCAGCCGGTCGATTTCCTCGGTGGTGTTGTAGAAGGCCAGCGAGGGCCGCACCGTGGTCTCCACGCCGAAGCGCCGCAGGATGGGTTGCGCGCAGTGGTGGCCGGTGCGCACGGCGATGCCTTCGGCGTTGAGCGCCTCGCCCACCTCGGCCGTGGTCCAGCCCTTGAGCACGAAGGACAGCACGCTGGCCTTGTCGGCCGCCGTGCCGATCAGGCGCAGGCCGGGGATGGGCGCCAGCGCCTGCGTGCCGTACTGCAGCAGATCGTGCTCGTAGCGTGCGATGCGCTCCATGCCCAGGGCCTGCACGTAGTCGATGGCGGCGCCCAGGCCCACGGCGTCGGCAATGTTGCCTGTGCCCGCCTCGAAGGTGTTGGGCAGGGGCTGGTAGACGGTTTTCTCGAAGGTCACGTCGGCAATCATGTTGCCGCCGCCCTGCCAGGGCGGCATGTCCTCCAGCACCTCGCGCCGTCCCCAGACCACGCCGATGCCCGTGGGGCCGAAGACCTTGTGGCCCGAGAACACGAAGAAGTCCGCACCGATGGCCTGCACGTCCACGGCCATGTGCGAGACCGACTGCGCGCCATCGACCAGGGCCCTGGCGCCCGCCTGGTGGGCCAGCTCCACGATCTGCTGCACGGGCACGACCGTGCCCAGCGCGTTGGAGACCTGGGTGACGGAGACGATCTTGGTGCGCGGGTTCAGCAGCTTGCGGTATTCATCGATGAGCACCTGGCCCGAGTCGTCCACCGGGATCACGCGGATCTTCGCGCCCTTGGCGGCCGCCAGCTGCTGCCAGGGCACGATGTTGGCGTGGTGCTCCAGGTGGGAGACGATGATCTCGTCGCCCTCGCCCACATGCTGCCAGCCCCAGCTCTTGGCCACGAGGTTGATGGCCTCGGTGGTGCCGCGCACGAAGATGACCTCGTTCACGTCGGGCGCGTTGATGAAGCGGCGCACGCGCTCGCGCGCGCCCTCGTAGGCGTCGGTGGCGCGCGCGGCCAGTTCATGGGCCGCGCGGTGGATGTTGGAGTTCTCGTGCTCGTAGAAGTGGCGGATGCGCTCTATCACCGCGCGCGGCTTGTGCGTGGTGGCCGCGTTGTCCAGCCAGGCCAGGGGCCGGCCGTTGACGCGCTCGGACAGGATGGGAAAGTCCCGGCGCACGGCATGCACGTCGAAGGGCGCCTGCACGCCGGCCGCTCCATGCCTTGCCCCGTGCGAAGCCTGCTGGCGCTGCAGCGGATGGGCCGGCGTGGTGTAGCCGGCGGGCAGCACCACGGGATCGACAAAGTAAAAGCGCGGCTCGGCCGAAGGCACGGTGGACGCTATGCAGGGCCCTTCGGTGGGCACGCCGATGCGCGGCACGGCGGGTGCCGCAGGTGCAGCAGGTGGTGTGAACGGGAGCGCGGCCAGCGCATCCAGCGGATCGCCCTGGCGCTGGGGCACGCCCAGCACCTGCGATCCCAGGCGCGGCTCGTAGGCGGGCAGGGCGCTCACGACATGGTCGGGCACGCCGTTGCCGGCCTGGGCATGGGGCAGCAGCGCGGGCGCGCGGTGGGCCAGCGAGGCCAGCGGCGCGGGCGAGGCCGGCAGCAGGTTGCTGCCCGGCGCCTGGCCCTGCGGGATGGGCGTGCCCGGCACGCCGGGGCCCAGGCCTGCGGGGCTGGCCAGCGGCGAGCCGGGCGGCGCCACGTTCACGGGGGCCTGCACGCCAGCAGGCAGGCCGGGCAGGGCAGGAGCCGATCCCGGTGCGGCGGAGAACAGGGCGTTGGCCATGCGCGCCAGCGCCTCGGGGTCGAAGGGCGCCTGGGGCGCCACGGAGGTGATTGCAGACACGGTCAACGCCCGGCCTCTTTACTTGTAGGTGTCGGGATAGTCGTGGTACTTGCCGATCTCGACATCGTCGAGCACGGCCAGCGCGTCGGGCGTGAGCACGGCCAGCGAGCAGTACAGCGAGATCAGGTAGGACGCGATGGCATGGTTGTTGATGCCCATGAAGCGCACCGACAGGCCCGGGCTTTGCTCGCCCGGCAGGCCGGGCTGGTACAGGCCGACCACGCCCTGGCGCTTGTCGCCCACGCGCAGCAGCAGGATCTTGCTCTTGCCATCGGCCACGGGCACCTTGTCCGAGGGGATCAGCGGAATGCCGCGCCAGGTGATGAACTGCGAGCCGAACAGGCTGACCGTGGGCGGCGGCGTGCCGCGGCGCGTGGCCTCGCGGCCGAAGGCGGCAATGGCCAGCGGATGGGTCAGGAAGAAGGCGGGCTCCTTCCAGACCTTGGTCAGCAGCTCGTCCAGGTCGTCAGGCGTGGGCGCGCCGGTCAGCGGGAAGATGCGCTGCTCGTCCGTGACCTGGGCCAGCAGGCCGTAGTCGGGGTTGTTGATCAGCTCGCTTTCCTGGTTCTCCTTGATGGTCTCGATGGTCAGGCGCAGCTGTTCCTTGATCTGGTCATGCGGGCTGCTGTAGAGGTCGGAGATGCGCGTGTGCACATCCAGGATGGTGGAGACGGCGTTGAGGAAGTACTCGCGCGGCTGCTCCTCGTAGTCCACATAGGTGCGCGGCAGCTGGTTGTCTTCCTGCTTGGCCGTGCAGGTGACCTTGATGGCCTCCGGGTTCTTGACGCGGTTGAGGCGGTAGATGCCGGCCTCCACCGGCGACCATTGCAGCAGGTGCGTCAGCCAGCGCGGGCTGATGGTCGAAAGCTGGGGAACGGTTTTGGTTGCGTTGGCCAGTTGCCGCGCGGCGTTGTCGCCTAGCGCGGTCGTGCCGCCCACTGTTGCCGACATGTGCAGACTCCGTGATCAGTTCAGGAAAAAAGGAAGGGGAAGGAGGGAAACAGGGCCAGTGTCCCGGCCCGCGCACATGTCTTCAACATGCTATAGCCGCCAAGCGCAGGCCGCGCACCAGCTGGTCGTGGGCCACGGTCTCGCCGCGCATGACCAGGGCCGAGGGCTGCACGCCCAGCGAGACGGCCAGCTTCTCCACGGTCAGCAGCGAGGCGATGACGCGGCCGCGCTCTATCTCTCCCACGTAGGAGCGGTTCAGGTCCGAGTGCTCGGCCAGCCGCTCCTGCGACCAGCCATGCGCCTCGCGCGCCTGGCGCACGGCAATGCCGAAGCTGGTGACAAGACGGGTGCTCATAGGGCCACCTCCCGGGGCTGCTGCGCGTGCTCGCGCGCGTGGGCCTGGGTGACATGGGCGCCGGGCGGCACGTCCTCGGTCACCCAGACATTGCCGCCGATGACGGCGCCGCGCCCCAGCGTGACGCGGCCCAGGATGGTGGCGCCCGCGTAGATGACCACGTCGTCCTCCACCACCGGATGGCGCGCCAGGCCCTTGCGCAGGTGGCCGTGCTCATCGGTGGGAAAGCGCTTGGCGCCCAGGGTGACGGCCTGGTACAGCCGCACGCGCTCGCCGATCACGGCGGTCTCGCCGATCACCACGCCCGTGCCGTGGTCCATGAAAAAGCCCCGCCCGATCTTCGCGCCCGGGTGGATGTCGATGCCCGTCTGCGCATGCGACAGCTCGGCCACGATGCGCGCCAGCAGCGGCTGCTCCAGCAGGTACAGCTGGTGGGCCAGGCGGTGGTGGATCATGGCCAGCACGCCCGGATAGCACAGCAGCACCTCGTCCACGCTGCGCGCGGCGGGATCGCCCTGGAAGGCGGCCAGCACGTCGCTGTCGAGCAGGCGGCGGATCTGGGGCAGGGACTCGGCAAAGGCGCGTGCGATGTCCAGCGCCATGGCATCGGCGCCCGCTGCCGTGTGGGGCGCGGACAGCCGCAGCTCCAGCCGTATCTGGCCCAGCAGCGCATGCAGGGCCGAGTCCAGCTGGTGGGCCACGAAGATGTCCTCGCTTTCCTGGCGCAGGTCGTGCGGGCCCAGGCGCATGGGAAACAGGGCCGCCTTGAGCTGGTCGATGAGGGTGGAAAGCGCGTCGCGCGAGGGAAACTCGCGCGCCCCGGGCTCCTGGGTGCGGCCGTGGGCCTCGCGCCATTCGCGGCGCGCCGCATGCAGGTTCTGGGTGAGTCCGGCAATGTCGAAACTGGCCATCTGCGTGCTCCTTCAGTCTTGAATCCAGGGCAGGCCGTGGAAGCGCCAGCCGTCGTTTTTGCCGCGCTGCTGATGCGCGTCGATCTCGCCCTCGAAGCCTTCGAGCACGTTGAACACATGGGTGAATCCGGCCTGGGCGGCCGCCTGGGCCGCCAGCACCGAACGCTTGCCGCTGCGGCACAGCAGCAGGGCCACGGCCTCCTTGCCGCCGTGCGGGGCCAGGCGCGCTTCCAGCTCGCGGGCAAAGCGCGGGTTGCGCGTCAGCGCCGTGCCCGTGGCCCAGGGCACGTGCAGGGTGCCCTGCACCTGGCCGACGAACTTGCGTTCCTCGGCCGTGCGCACATCGACCAGCACGGCCTGGCCGGCCTGCACCAGCGCCCAGGCCACGGGCGGGCGCACGCCGCCTGCGTGGCCCAGCCCCTGTGCGCGGGCGTGTTCCTGCGCCTCTTCCAGAGCCTGGGGCAGGGCGGTTTCCAAAGTGAGGGCTGTCATGTCGTCGTCCTTGCGGAGAATTCGCGGGTTGGTGGCTATAGGCACCAATCTAAGAACTTCGCGGCAAGCCACCAACGAACAAGAGCGGCGTTTGATAGAAGCAAAACGTCTATGAAGGCGCCGCGTGGCGCCATGCCCGGTTCGGGCGATCAGGCCGTCAGCAGCCGCTGCAGCATCCACAGGTTCAGCGACACCACCAGGGCCGCGCAGCCCCACAGCACCGCCGACATCCTGGGGCCAAAGGCCAGCTCGCCCAGCGCCTTGCGCCGCGTGGTGAACAGCAGCAGCGGCACGATGGCAAACGGCAATTGCAGGCTCAGCACCACCTGGCTGAACACCAGCAGGGCGCTGGCGCCGGTGCTGCCGTACCAGGCGGTGGCCACCACGGCAGGCACGATGGCGATGCAGCGCGTCAGCAGGGCGCGCAGCGCGGGCGACAGGCGGATTTGCAAAAAGCCTTCCATCACGATCTGCCCGGCCAGCGTGCCCGTGACCGAAGAACTCAGCCCCGAGGCCAGCAGCGCCACGCCGAACACCGCGCTGGCGATGCCCACGCCCAGCAGCGGGGACAGCAGGTGGTAGGCGTCCGACAGCTCGGTCACCGGCGCCTGGCCGGGCCGGTTGAACGCGCCGGCCGCCACCACCAGGATGGCGGCGTTCACGAATAGCGCCAGCCCCAGCGCCACCGTGGAGTCCAGCGTGGCCAGGCGGATGGCCTGGCGCGTGCCCTGGGGCGTGGTGTCATGCCGGCGTGTCTGCACGATGGACGAATGCAGGTAGAGGTTGTGCGGCATCACCGTGGCCCCCACGATGCCCACGGCCAGGTACAGCATCTGCGGATTGGCCACGATCTCCATGCCCGGCAGCAGCCCGCGCAGCACGGCCGCCACGGGCGGCTGCAGCCACACCAGCTGGGCGGCAAAGCACAGGCCGATCACGGCCACCAGGGCGATCACCACCGACTCCAGGCAGCGAAAGCCCCGGCTTTGCAGCGCCAGGATCAGCATCACATCCACCACCGTGATGCACACCCCGGCCACCAGCGGCAGGCCGAACAGCAGGTTCAGGCCGATGGCCATGCCCAGCACCTCGGCCAGGTTGCAGGCCACGATGGCGATCTCGCAGAAGAACCACAGCACCAGGTTGATGCGCGGGGAAAACTGCGCGCGGCAGGCCTGGGCCAGGTCCCGCCCGCTGGCCAGGCCCAGGCGCACGGCCGCCGCCTGGAACAGCATGGCCATCAGGTTGGAGGCAAAGATCACCGCCAGCAGCGAGTAGCCGAACTGCGAGCCGCCCGCGATGGAAGTGGCCCAGTTGCCCGGGTCCATGTAGCCCACGGCCACCATGTAGCCGGGCCCGGCGAACGCCAGCACGCGGCGCGCGTTGTCCGAGCGGCTGGCGCCGCGCGGCACGGCAATGCTGCGATGCACCTGAGGCAGGCTGGGCGTGCCCGCGTGGCCGTTGTCCGGCTCGATGGCGCCGAAGCAGCCCTGTTCAGCCGCAAGCACGGTGTCGTTCATGGGGGCCTTTCCGCCGGCTGGGGCACGCGGTTGCAGGGGGGATGCCTATCGGGCGGTCGGCACCAGGCCGCTGGCGGGCGCAATGGCTGCGGCGGCGGGTGCGGCATCAGTGCCTGCGCCGCGCCACAGCGCCACGAGATCTCCGGTCACGATGACCGCGCCGGCCAGCACAATCAGGCTGCCCACGCAGCGGCGCGCCACGGTGGCAGGTTTCAGGCGCCGCGGCGTGCGGCCCGGAGTGTGAGCCGGAGTGCGGGGGGCGGATGAGGAAGGCAGAAGGGACATCATGGCAACTCCTTGGCAGGGGAACGCTTGTCTCGGGCCAGCCCCGGGGAAGCCCGCCTGCCCCGGCCGGTGCGGGGCAGGCGGGCGGTCCGCGTCAGGCGTAGGCGCTGCTCATCACCAGCGAGCCGTTCACGCCGGCAGGGAAGAACCCGCCCTTGGTCGCCGTGTCCTTGGTCAGGTACACGATGTTCAGCACGTCGCCCGGCGAGCGGCTGAAAGCGATGCCGTTGGAATCCAGCGGCACGATGTTGGACGTGGTGGCATCCCCCGTGATGCCCTGGTCCACGTCGGTGGAGCCGTCCAGGCTGTCGCGCGCATCCGAGATGGCGCCGGCCGCCGTGCGCAGCGCGGGCGTGGCCAGTCCCTTGGCGTACAGCACCGTGCGCACCAGACCTGCGTGGTAGGCCTCGGCGGCCAGGATGCCGGCGGCTGCCTCCAGATAGGTCTTGTTGGTGATCAGCGGCGATGCGCCCTTGTAGGCGGTGACGCCCACGTCCTCGAAGATGAAGGCCCCCAGCAGGAAGTTCTCGTCACTCGCATAGGGATCGAAGGCCGTGCCCGCGCCCACCAGCCCGGCCGCTCGCGCGGCCACCGAGAAGGCGCCGTTCGGGTCGGTGCCGCCGATGTCGATCTGCGGCTGCGCCACCGCGGCCGAGCCCAGCGCCGCGCGCAAAAAGGCCACGTGGGCGATCTCGTCCTGGGCGATCTCCTTGGCGTACTGCGCCACCACGGGGTCCTTGAAGGCCACGGCACGGCCGCCCGTGATGGCCCCCTGCGTGCCCACGCCCGACTGCAGGTTGGCGGGCAGGCCGGTGCCGAACACCGCGTAGTGATAGAACTGCGACTCCAGATACTCCAGGTTGAGGGCGAAGTTCAGGATCTCCGCATCCGTGGGCCCGTTGGCCTGCGCATTCGCATCGCCCCCGCCGCCGCCGCAGGCGGACAGGATCACCCCGCCCGCCATGCCCACGGCCACGCCGCTGGTCTTGCGGAAGAACTGGCGCCTGTCCTCCAGCTTCTTGGCACGTTTTTGCAAAACCCCGATCAACACTGATTCGTCGGACATGATGGTTCCTCTCGGTTCGCGGCAGGCGCGAACGGTCAACGTGAAGAATGCGCCTCCGGCCGAAAGCACACGGGTGTGGCGAAAGCGCGTTCCACTGAAGAGGTGGCCACCTGCTCCAGGGGAATGGGATGCGTCCCCGCTATCCGGCAGTACGCAGGCCGCGCAGGTCTGGATGTGCCGCAATTGAAAGCGCAGGTAACGGTTTGCGGATGCAGCCGTTTCTTTTTCTTTTTTGAATCCAGACCCCGCTGCGCTGCGTATCCAGATCAGCCGGAATCGTTCGGCTTGTCATCAACCCGCTAGGAGCATTCCATGGTCTCGATTCAAAACACCCGCAAGCTGGCCTCGTTCGGCCTGGCCATCGTGATGTCGGCTGCCTCCGTGGCCGCCATGGCCGATGTGATGGTGGGCGGCGCACCCATGCTGCCGTCCAAGGACATCATCGACAACGCCGTCAACTCCAAGGACCACACCACCCTGGTCGCAGCCGTCAAGGCGGCGGGCCTGGTCGATACGCTCAAGGGCCCGGGTCCGTTCACCGTGTTCGCGCCCACCAATGCCGCCTTCGAGGCCCTGCCCGCAGGCACGGTGGACACCCTGCTCAAGCCCGAGAACAAGGGCACGCTGACCACCGTGCTGACCTACCACGTGGTGGCCGGCAAGTGGGATGCGGCGGCGCTGTCCAAGATGATCAAGGACGGCAAGGGCATGGCCAGCATCAAGACCGTCAGCGGCGGCACGCTGGTGGCCAAGTCCAGCGGCTCCAAGATCATGCTGACCGATGAAAAGGGCGGCACGGCCACGGTGACCATCCCCGACGTCTACCAGTCCAACGGCGTGATCCACGTGATCGACAAGGTGCTGCTGCCCAAGTGAGCGGCACAGGCAGCGAGCGGGCCGGCCACTGACCGCCGTGGTCAGTGGCCGGAGCCTTGCGCCTTCGCCATGCGCCTTGCGGGCGCTCCGCCGGAGGGCGCGCCGCCAGAGGGCGCCCCGCCAGAGGGCGCGCCCCCATAGGTCGATCCCGCATAGATGGCCGCCAGCGTCAGCGCCATGCCGGCCAGCGCCATCGGCGTGGGCCGGGCGGTGAAGAACAGCACGTCGATGGCATAGGTGCCTATGGGTTCGGCCAGCAGGATGAGGCCGGCCAGCGAGGCCTTCACATGCGGCACGGCCGTGCTCACCATGAGCCAGGCCACGCCCTGCACCAGCAGGCCATACAGCAGCAGCGTGCCGAAATCGGCCGCACTGGCAATGGCCAGCGACTCGCCCTCCAGCCACGCGGCCGCCAGCAGGCAGGGCGCGGCGGCGGCACACAGCACGGCCATGTTGACGGCCGGATGCGTGGCGTGCGGCGGGGTCTGCCCCTTCTTGATGAAGACCACGCACAGCGCATAGGCCGCAGCCGATGCCAGGCCCAGGGCCACGCCCAGCCAGTGCTCGGACGCCGAATCCGGGCCTGAGGCCACGGGCAGGCCCGCACCCGACACCATGAGGATGCCGGTGGCCGCCAGCACCAGCGCCACGAAGTAGACGACCGTGATCCGCTCGCGGAACACCGCCCAGGCCAGCCCCGCCAGAAAGAACGACTGGCAGTTGGTCAGGATGGCGCCCAGGCCCGGCCCCACCATGCGTATGCTCTTGTGCCACCAGTACAGGTCCAGCGCCAGCGCGGCGCCGGCCAGGCAGGCGTACAGCAGGGCCTGGCGCGTCATGCGCCAGCGCAGGCCCCGCCACAGGGCAAAGCCGGCCAGCCCCAGGCCACCCAGCAGCATGCGGTAAAAGCCCATGGCGCTGGTGCCCATGCTGCTGAAAGCCACGGCCACGCCGGACAGGCTCAGGATCAGCCCGCCCACGGCCAGCAGCGCCAGGTAGCTTGTCTTTCCGTTCATGCGCCTGGCCCCGTCACGCTTGCCGGTCGGCGGCATCGCGCCGCCGGTATTCGAGCTGGCGCGCCGTCTCGGCCGCGATCTCCGCGCCCAGCAGGCGCTCCACCAGGTGCAGGGCCATGTCGATGCCCGCCGCAAACCCGCCCGAGGTGACGATGGCGCCCTCATCGATCCACAGCCTGTCGGCGCTCACGCGGGCAGCCGGCGCAATGGCGCGCAGGTCTTCCGTGTCCTCGAAGTGCGTGGTGGCCTCGCGCTGGTCCAGGAGCCCCGCCCGCCCCAGCAGGAAGGAGCCCACGCAGACGGAGCCCGTCACCTCGCTGCTGCCGGCCACCTGCCGCAGCCAGGCGGCGACCTCGGGTGCGGCCAGTTCGGCCTGCAGCGCGCCGCCGGCCACGATCACCAGGTCCAGCGGGGGATGGTCCTGCAGGCTGGCCTGCGCCTGTATGCCCACGCCTTCGCGCGTGCGCACGGCGGCGCCGCTGCGGCTGATCACCACGGGCTGAAACGGGGGCGAGGCCGCCAGCCCGCGCCGCACCGCCACGCGCGCGGCCACGTCGAACACCTGCAGCGGCCCTGCAAACTCCAGCAGCACCACGCCATCAAAGACGAAAAATCCAACGGTCCGGGTCTTCATCCACCACTCCTGTCTGTCGAGGAGTGGCAGCTTAGGCAGGCCGCAGCGCGCGGTCTTGGACGGAATTGATCAGGCCGGGCCGCTCAAGGCCGCTCAGGGCCGAATGGCCTGGCGGTACTGCGAAGGCGCCACGCCATGCGCGCGGCGGAACCAGTTGGAGAAATGGCTCTGGTCGTAGAAGCCCAGCGACAGTGCCACCTCGCTCAGCGCCAGCGTGCCGCGCAGCAGGCTGCGGGCGCTTTCGGCGCGGCGGGCCTGGTGGTAGGCATGGGGCGTGATGCCGTAGCGGCGGCTGAAGCTGCGGATGGCGTGCTCGGGACTGAGCCCGCAGACGGCGGCCAGCCGCGCGGCGCCCAGCTCCTGGTCCGCATGGGCGTCGATGAACTCGCGCAGCAGTGCCGCGCTGGCGCCATCGGGCGCATGCGGCCGGCCGGGGCTGTGCACCACGCGGCGCAGCAGCGCCAGCAGGGCCTCGTCGGCGGCCAGGCCGTCCTGCGGGCCTTGCAGCAACTGCCGGGCGCAGGCCCGGGTCTGCGGGTCGCGCAGGCTGACGGCGTCGAACCAGCCATCGCGCACGCCCAGCAGCGCGTGCATGCGGGCGGGCTCGACATGCAGCATGTCGTAGGTCCAGCCCTGCTCGCCGCCCGGGCGCCCGTCGTGGATCTCGCCGGCGTTGAACAGCGCGATATCGCCCCCCGTGAACTCGCGCTCGGCGCCCCGGCTCCAGCACAGCTCGCGCCCGCCGTGGATGACGGCAATGCCCATGGTGTCGTGGAAGTGGCGCGGATACCGGTGCTGAACGGCATGGCCGCTGAGGATTTCCACGCCGCCCAGCGCGCAGTGGCGGCGGTAGGTCAGGGCGCGTTGCGGGCGCTTGCCGGGTATGGGCGCGGCCATGGCCGGTCTCAATCCGCGCCGGGGGCCGCTGCCGGCGTCCTGGCCTGCGCGGCCAGCTTGGACAGCCGCCAGCGCGTCAGGTCGTCCGCGCCGGGGCCGGCCTCCACGCGCAGCTCGGAAAAGGGCACGCTCTGGCCCGATTCCTCCTCCACCAGCGCCAGCCGCAGGGGCGTGCCTGACTGCGCACGCACAAAGCGCATGGGCGGCTGGGCCTGCTGCTGCAGGCGCCACCGGTCGCCGACCTGGGCCAGCGCCTGGATCACCAGGGACAGGTCGCGGCCCTTGGGCGTGAGCAGGTACTCGTAGCGGTCCGGGCCGCTTTGGTAGAGGCGGCGCTCGACCAGGCCGGTCTGCTCCAGCTGGCGCAGGCGGTCGGTCAGCGTGGCATTGGTGATGTCCGTGGACTTTCTCAGGTCGTCATAGCGGCTCAGGCCCAGCATCAGGTCGCGCAGCACCAGCATGGCCCAGCGGTCGCCTACGGCCTCCAGCGCGGTGGCGATCGAGCAGGCCATGCCCTCGAAGCTCTTGGATCGCATGGGGTTTCCCTTGTGTGTTCGCGGTTGTCGCAGGCCTGGAGTGTCTCAGCAAAACGCAAGCCCGGCCCGCAAAGGTGGATTGCGTGCTTGTAACTCTAATGATTGGAGTTTATATTTGGAGCCACTATCAACCACGGCTTTTCAAGCAAGGACTTCCTTCATGAGCACGCATCAAGGCACCGCCATCGTCACTGGCGCCTCATCCGGCATTGGCGCCGTCTACGCAGACCGCCTGGCCGCCAGGGGCCATTCCCTGATCCTGGTGGCCCGCCGCGAGGACCGGCTGCAGGCGCTGGCGCAGCGCCTGCGCAGCGCGCATGGCCGCGAGGTCGAGGTGGTGGCCGCCGACCTGGCCGACGCCGCCGGCCTGCAGCGCGTGGCGGCGCTGCTGTCGGGCGAGCGTGACATCCGCATGCTGGTGAACTGCGCCGGCCTGGGCGCCCTGGGCCCGGCCGCCCAGGTGGATGCAGGCGAGGTCGATCGCATGGTCATGGTCAACATCCATGCGCTGACGCGGCTGTCGCTGGCGGCGGCGCGGCTGTTCGCCACGCGCGGCCGGGGCACGCTGATCAACATCGGCTCCATCCTGGCCGTGATGCCGGTGCCGGGCGCCTCCAGCTACGGCGCCTCCAAGGCCTATGTGCTGAACTTCACGCGCTCGCTGCAGGCCGAGCTCGCTTCCAGCGGCGTCATGGTGCAGGCGGTGATGCCCAGCCTTGTGCACTCCGAATTCTTCGGCGGCAAGCCCGCGCCGTTTCCCGAGCACCTGTTCATGTCGCCCGAGGCCTTGGTGGATACGGCCCTGGTCGCACTCGACCAGGGCGAGGCCATCTGCTTTCCCACGCTGGGCAGCACGACCGCCTGGCTGGACTTTGACCAATCGCGCGCCAATCTCGTCAAGGCGCTGACGCTCAGCGGCGTGCCGGCAGCGCGCTACCAGGGCGCGGATGCAGGCCAGCCCGCCTGACGGCCCGCCGCGTCGCCACCCCGGATTTCCCGAAACCTTTTCTTTTTTGCACCCGGAGAAAGCCATGCCCCTGTGGAAGATCTACCACCCCGAAAACGCCTTCAGCGATGAAGACAAACAGGCCATCGCCCAGCGCATCACGGCCGTCTACGGCGACCTGCCGCGCTTTTACGTGGGCGTGGTGTTCGAGGCCGTCGCGCGCACTTCGTTCTTCATCGGCGGCGAGCCTGCGGATGATTTCGTGCGCATCTCCGTGGACCACATCGCGCGGCAGATCCGCGACGAGGAGACCAAGACACGGTTCCTCGAAGGCGTGCGGCGGCAGCTGTCCCCCTTCATCGCCGACCGGGGCCTGCGCTGGGAGATGCATGTGGACGAGACGCCCTTCAGCCTGTGGAGCATCCAGGGCCTGCGCCCGCCCGTGCCGGGCACGCCCGAGGGGGAGAAATGGCGCCTGGACAATCGGCCCTCTCCCCTCTGAGGACCTGCCTGCATCTCAGCGCAGCGACAGCCCCGCCGACTGGATCGCCCGGGCGTAGCGCGGGCGCTCGCTTTGCAGGCTCTGGCCCAGGTCGGCCGGGGAGCCGCCCGCCACCTTGAAGCCCATGTGCTCCAGCTGGGCGCGCACATCGGGGGCCTGCAGCACGGTCTGCAGGTCGCGGTTGATCTTGGCGACGATGGGCGCGGGCGTGCCGGCTGGCGCGAAGTAGCCCTGCCAGCTTTCCACCGAGAAGCCGGGCACGCCGGCCTCGGCCATGGTGGGTACCTGGGGCAGGGCGTCGGAGCGGTAGGGCGTGGTCACGGCCAGGGCGCGCAGCTTGCCGGCGCGCACGTACTCGGTCACGGCGGCCAGCGTGATCAGCGTGGCGTCGGTATGGCCGCCCAGCACGTCCAGCGAGGCCGGGCCACCGCCCGGGTAGGGGATGTAGTTGACCTTGGCGCCCGTCTCCTGCGTGAGGATTTCATGCGCCACATGGGCAATGCCGCCATTGCCGGGCAGGCCCAGGCTGATGCTCTGCGGCTTGGCCTTGGCGCGCGCCAGGTAGTCGCCCAGCGTGTTCAGGCCCGTGCCGGGGTTGACCACCAGCACCTGCGGATTGACCACGGCTTTGATGATGGGCGTGAAGGCCTTTTGCGTGTCGTAGGGCAGCTGGGCGAACAGCAGGCCGTTGAGCGTGAGGCCCTCGCCCTGCTGCAGCAGGGTGTAGCCGTCGGGCGCGGCCTTGGCCACCTTGGCCGCACCGATGGTGCCGCTGGCCCCGGCCACGTTCTCCACCACCACCGACTGGCCCCACAGCGCGGCCAGCTTGTCGGCCAGCGTGCGCGTGAGCTTGTCGGCGCTGCCCCCGGGCGCCACGGGCACGATGATGCGCACCGGCTTGTTCGGAAAGCTGTCGGCCGAGGCCAGGGCCGCAGGCGCGTGCAGGGCCAGGGCGGAGAACAGGGGAAGCAGCAGTGCGCGCAGCGCAGACGGGGTGCGGATCATGGGAGTGCCGGAGTGCAGAGAGTCGATGCCCGCAGTCTGGGAGGCTCCTGGCGCGGCGTGAACTAAGCATTGCGGCTATGCATATGCGGCTGCCGCACAACGTACGTCACGCTTGCGCCACGCATGCGCGCGCAGTGCCCAAAGCTCATATCCATATCTGCAATGCGTCGTTGGCGCCGGGGCGGGAGAGGCCTAACTTCGTGTCCTCCCGCGAACGTCCTCCCAGGCACTCCCATGACACAGACCCATCTCTCCATCGACTTCAGCGGCAGCGACGTGGCCAGCCGCCGCGCAGCCGCCATCACCGGCTTCATCGCCACTGCCCGGCGCCTGCTCCCCGATCCCGAGCGGGCCACGCCCGAGCAACTGCAGGCCGTGGCCCGCGAGCTGGAGGCGCTGGGCCTGCAGCGCGAACTGTTCCCGCACGCGCACTTTCCTGTCTCGGCCAGCAACCCGGCCCAGGTCTACCGGCTGGGCGAAGACCTGGGCGGGCGCTATGCGCTGTACCTGTCCACCGGCCTGCCGGGCAAGTCCCAGCCGCCGCATGACCACACCACCTGGGCCATCATCGCGGGCGTCGAAGGCGTGGAGCGCAACGTATTCTTCACACGCGGCAAGACCGACGACCCGCTGCGCGACACCCTGGCGGTGGGCCGCAGCGTCGATGTGGGCAGCGGAACCTCGGTGGTGCTCACGCCCACCGACGTGCACACCATCGAGCTGATCGGCGAGGAACCCGGCCTGCACCTGCACTTCTACGGGCGCGGCCTGGAGCGCATGCCCGAGCGCGTGGTCTTCGAGAGCCTGGAAGGCGGCAGCTTCCGCACCTTCGGCCCGCCCAAGTCCATTCGCCATGCGCTGGTCACACCGGCCGCTCTTCGGCAGGCCCTGGCCGATGGCGAGGAAATCGCCGTGCTCGACGTGCGCGAGGCCGGTGTCTTCGCACACCGCCACATCCTGTTCGCGGCGCCGGCCCCGGCCTGGCGGCTGGAGCAGCTCATCGACCGCCTGGTGCCGCGCCGCGGCACGCGCATCGTGCTGGTGGATGGCGACGGCACGCTGGCCCATGAAGCCGCCGCCAAGCTCGTGCGCCTGGGCTGGCCCAACGTCTCCGTGCTGGAAGGCGGCACCGAAGGCTGGGCGGCCGAAGGGCTGGAAATCTTCAGCGGCACCAACGTGCCCAGCAAGGCCTTCGGCGAAGTCATCGAGCATGAAAAGCACACGCCCTGGATCACCTCGGACGAGCTGGGCGCGCGCGTGCAGCGCGGCGACAACATCGTCGTCGTCGACAGCCGCACGCCCGAGGAATTCGCGGCCTTCAGCCTGCCCTTTGCCCTGAGCGTGCCGGGGGCCGAACTGGTCTACCGCATCGGCGAAATCGCCCCGGACCCGCAAACCCTGGTCGTCGTCAACTGCGCGGGCCGCACGCGCTCCATCGTGGGCGCTCAGACCCTGATCGACGCCGGCATCCCCAACCAGGTCGTCTCGCTGCGCAACGGCACCATGGACTGGCTGCTCACCGGCCGCAGGCTGGCCCATGGCCGCCGCACCCCGCTGCCCGAGCCCGGCGCCGTCGCCCTGGCCACGGCACGCGAACGCGCAGCCAGCGTGGCACAGCGCGCAGGCGTGCAATCCATTGATGCGGCCGAACTGGCCCGCTTCGAGTCCGAAGCCACCGAACGCACGCTCTACCGCTTCGACGTGCGCACCCGCGAGGAATACCAGGCCGGCCACCTGCCTGGCTGGCGCTGGGCGCCGGGCGGCCAACTCGTGCAGGCCACCGACGAGTACGCGGCCACGCGCGGCGCACGCATCGTGCTGGCCGACTGGGACGGCGTGCGCGCCCTCACCACCGGCGCCTGGCTGGCCCAGCTGGGCTGGGAAGTCTTCACCTACGTTCCGCCCACGCTGGCCACCCTGGAGGTCGGCGCCGAACCCGTGCGCGTGCTCGCCTCCCACGCGCCTGCGCCCCAGCTGTCCGTGCAGCAGGCGCAGGAACTGCTGGGTGAAGGCCGGGCCATCGTCTTCGACGTGGACAGCCGGCCCGCCTTCGAGAAGCAGCACATCGCCGGTGCGCGCTTTGCCGTGCCTGATCGTCTGCCCTCCTTCGTGCAGGCCCTGCCGCCGGCCCAGGTCGTGGTGCTGACCTCGCCGGACGGCGTGCTGGCCCGTGGAGTGGCGGCCGAACTGGCGGCGCGCACGGGGCGCGATGTGCGCTCCGTGGTGGGCGGGACTTCCGCCTGGGCCGCTGCGGGGTTGCCATTGGGGCAAGGTGATGCTGATGTGCTGACGGGGGATGATGATCAGTGGTACAGCCCTTATGCGCATCGGGATCTGGGGTTGAGGGATGCGGGGTTTCGGGCTTATCTGGATTGGGAGTTGGGGTTGGTGGGGCAGTTGGAGCGGGATGGGTGGGCTTCTGGGATTCGGCTGCTGGCTGCTGTTTGAGTCTGGCTGCTGGTCTGCTTTTGGCCCCTGCCGGGTGGTTGTTTTTGGGGGCCGGGTTTCGGCCCGGCGGCCGACCTACTTTCTTATCGCGCGATAAGAAAGTAGGCAAAGAAGCGCGCCCCAAACTGCCCACGACCCTTCGCTTCGCTGCGGGCGACCTGCGTTGGGCGGGATGCGGGGTGTGCCGCAGAACTCGCTGCGCGCTGGCGCGCTTCGCTCAAACAACTGCGGCAAGTCAGATGACGAAGCAGCCCTGTCCTTCGGCAGGGCTGCCACCCCGCATCCCGCCCAACGCAGGCGTGGGCAGAAGGGGGGAGGCTGGGGGATAGCCAACAGCCAACAGCCAACAGCCGGCGCCATCACTGCGTTCGGCTTCAAACCAGGGGCCGAGCGAAGCGACGGCCCGAAAAAACTCCCCCGTATGTCAGCGCCTGCGGCGTGGTGGTTGCGGGGTTGCAGTCCTGCCGAAGGACAGGACTGCTTCGTCATCTGACTCGCTGCGGTTGTCTGAGCGGCGCGCGAAGCGCAAAGCGAGTTCCGCAGCGAACCCCGCAACCGCCACGACGCAGGTTGCCCGCAGCGAAGCGGAGGGTCGCGGACATTCGGGTCGCCTTTGCTTTGCCTACTTTCCTTTGGCGAAACAAAGGAAAGTAGGTCGGCCGCCGGGCCGAGACCCGGCCTCGAAAAGAAACCCCCCGGCAGGGCCAGAACCAGCAAACGCAGCAACACGCAGCAAACGCAGCAAACGCAGCAGCGCCCAAAAAATCTCAGGCAGCCAGCCTGAACCGCTCCACCACCCCCCCAAACCCCCTCTCCAAATCCGCAATCAGATCCAAAGGATCCTCCAGCCCCACATGCAGCCGCACCACAGGCGCAGTCCCCGTCCACACACTGTGCTCCCGCAACCGCTCAGGCTGCGCCACCAGCGCCAGGCTCTCATACCCGCCCCAGGAAGCCCCCTGCGCAAACTGCCGCAACGAGTCAACGAACACGGCGCCGGCACCGGCGTCCACCCCTTCGGCAAACGCGAATGACACCAGCCCGCTGGCCCCGCTGAAGTCCCGCTTCCACAGCGCATGGCCGGGATCGGAGGGCAGGGCCGGGTAGAAGACGCGGCCGACCTGGGGCTGCTGCTCCAGCCACTGGGCGATTTCGGTGGCGTGGCGCTGGTGCTGGGCCAGGCGCACGGGCAGGGTGCGCAGGCCGCGCAGTGCCAGGTAGGCGTCGTCGGCGCCTATGGTCAGGCCCAGGGCCTCGTAGGCGGTGGATATCTTCTTCGACAGCGCGGGGCCGTCGGTGATGACGATGCCCTGCATCACGTCGGAGTGGCCGGCGATGTACTTGGTCGCGGCCTGGATGGAGAGGTTGGCGCCGTGCTTCAGGGGCTGGTAGAACCAGCCACCGCTCCAGGTGTTGTCGGTGGCCACGGCAATGCCGTGCTGGCGCGCCACGGCGGCCAGGGCGGGCAGGTCCAGCACCTCGTAGAGCAGGGAGCTGGGCGATTCCAGGTAGACCAGGCGGGTGTTGGGGCGGATCTTGCCGGCCAGATCGTCGCGCGAGGGCGAGAAGTACTCCAGCGTGATGCCCAGGCGCTGCAGCAAGGTGGCGTCCACGCGGCGCACGGGGGAGTAGACGCTGTCGGCCACCAGGGCATGGTCGCCGGGCGAGAGCAGGGCGATGAGCACCAGGGTGATGGCGGACAGGCCCGAGGGCGTGAGAAAGGCGCGGTGCCCGCCCTCCAGCGCGACCACGGCGTCTTCCAGCGCGCGGTGCGTGTCCAGGCCGTGGCGGCCGTAGGAGGCCACGCGCTCGCCGGCCTCGCGGCGGTGGTGCAGGTCGGCGTAGGCGGCGCTGTCGGCAAAGCGCACGGTGCTGGTGCGCACCACGGGCACGTTGACGGGGCCGGAGCCGCCCTGCAGCGGCGGCGTGCCTGCGTGCAGCAAGCGGGTCGACGGGCCCAGGGGCCGTTGCTTGTCTTGGGGGATGCTCATGCCACGGCCTCGCTGGGACGGAAGTAGGCGGCGTTGTAGTTCTTGACTTCGCCGGTGTCGGGGTCGATGGCCACGCGGCCGCTCAGGGTTTCCAGCGGCTGGCCGTAGAGGTGGAAGTGCAGCGTGGGCTGCTCGCCCACGACGGCAATGCTGTGGATGTCATCGGGCAGGAAGGCGATGGAGGCGCCGGGCTGCACGGTGAATTCGCGCGCCAGGTGGATGCTGGCGCGTGCGGGGTTGCTGCGGTCGTCCGTGCGCTCGTAGAGGCGGTTGAGCTCCTGGCCTTCGACGGCAACGATCACGGCCCAGGTCGTGTGGTTGTGCGGCGCCGTGGTCTTGCCGGGGTTGATGGAGTTCAGGTACAGGGCCAGGCCCGCATCGCCATCGGCCGGGTTGAGGCGGTAGCGCGTGGAGGCGCCCACGCCTTCGGTCTGCGCGGGCGGGGGAAAGTCCGCGCGGCTGAACAAGGCCTTGTGCGCGGCCAGCTGCTCCAGGCGTGCGGTGATGGCCGACAGGGTGCTGCGGTCGGGCGCGCCGGCCTGCAGCAGCTGGCGCACGTCGACCAGGGCGGCGTCCACGGCCTGGCGGCGCCGGGTGGTGGCGTCTGTATGGGTGCCTGTATCTGCGCCTGTGCCGGCCGGGGTTTCAGTCGTTGTTTCTGCGGTCATGGGATGTGCTCCTGGAGGTGGGGGATCAAAGGGCAAAGCGCAGGCTGTTGAAGGGCAGCGGCGTTGTGGCCGGGGCGGCTGGCGCAGGCCTGGACCGTGCACCATCGCCCAGGGCGCGCTGCAGGAATTCGCGCGTGCGCTCGCTGCGCGGGCTGCCGAAGATCTGGGCGGCCGGGCCGTGCTCGACGATGCGGCCGGCCTCGGTGAAATAGACCTGGTCGCTGACCTCTTCGGCAAAGCGCATTTCGTGCGTGACCAGCACGCAGGTCATGCCGTCCCTGACCAGGTCGCGGATCACGGTCAGCACCTCGCCCACGGTCTCGGGGTCCAGGGCCGAGGTCACTTCGTCGAACAGGATCAGCTCGGGCCGCATGGCCAGGGCGCGCGCAATGGCCACGCGCTGCTGCTGGCCGCCGGACAGCTCGCCGGGGTAGGCGGATTCTTTGTGGTCCAGGCGCACCTTCTGCAGCAGGGCGCGGGCCTCGCGCTCGGCCGTGGCGCGGTCGCGGCCGACCACGCGCGTGGGGGCGATGACCAGGTTCTCCAGCACCGACAGATGGGGGAACAGGTTGTACTGCTGGAAGACGAAGCCCACGCGCTTGCGCAGGGCGATCAGCTCGGCCTCGGTGCGCAGCTGATCCACGCGCGTGCCCGCCACCGAGATGGCGCCGCGCTGGGGCCGCAGCAGGCCGGTGATGCAGCGCAGGATGGTGGACTTGCCCGAACCCGAGGGCCCGATGATGGTCACCGCTTCGCCGCGCCGCACCTGCACGTCGATGCCCTTGAGCACCTGGTTGTCGCCAAAGGACAGGTGCACATCCTGCAGGTGGACCAGGGCGGGCGCCGTGCCTGCGGGGGCATCGGCCGTGGCGAGTTGGGAGAGAAAGGAGTCAGTGGCGTTCATGGCGTCGCTCCAATGCCCGGGTTGCCCGGGCGATGGGATAGCAATAGGCAAAGAAAAGCGCGAGCAGCGTGAAATACACAAGGATGGTGAAGTCCGTGCGTGCCACGGTGTTGCTGGCGATCTGGGCGGTGTCCACCACGTCGTGCACGCCCACCAGCGAGGCCAGCGAGGTGCTCATGGTGATGCTGGCGTAGAGGTTCATCCACGGCGGCAGCATGCGGCGCACGCACTGCGGCAGCACGATGAGGCGGAAGATCTCGCTGCGGCGAAAGGCCAGCGACTGGGCCGCCTCCCACTGCGCGCTGGGAATGGACTGGATGGCGCCCCGGAAGATCTCGGCCACGTTGGCGCTGGTGGGCAGGGCCAGGCCCAGCACCACCTTGACCCAGTCGGGGAACGGAAAGGTCCAGCCCACCAGCTTCAGCTCGAACGGGAACACATAGGTGGTGAAGTAGATGAGCACCAGGATGGGCGCATTGCGAAACAGCTGCACATACCAGCGCACGCCCGTGCGCACGGCCGGCGTGGGCGACAGCGACAGGGCGCCCAGCACCAGGCCGGCCACGGTGCCGATGGCCACGGCCAGCACGCTGATCTCGATGTTGACCAGGAGGCCGCGCAGCAGCGCGGGCAGCCATTTCCACAGGTGCACGAAGGCGGGCGGGGCGCTGTCCGTGGCGGCCCAGCAGGCGCACAGGGCCAGCAGTGCGGCGCCTGCGATCAGCCAGGGGCTGCGCGCCGCGCGCAGCAGGGCGGCGGGCAGCGGGCGGGGCGCGGCGCCGGTGTTCAGGGTGGCTTCATTGGCCATAGCCGGGCATCCTCAGGTGTTGTTCCAGCCAGCGGCCCGCCAGGCTGACCAGCCAGGTCAGCAGGCCGAACCACAGCAGGATGAGCAGCAGCAGCTCCAGCACGTTGTCGCGCTGCGACCAGATCATGATGGACTCGTAGGTCACGTCGCCCACGGCGATGGCCGAGGCGACGGCCGTCATCTTCACCAGGTCCACCAGGTTGTTGGTCAGCGAGGGCAGGGCAAAGCGCACGGCCAGCGGCAGCTGCACGCGCACCAGCAGCTGGCGCTGCGAAAAGCCCAGCGAGCGCGCCGCCTCCAGCGTGGTGGCGGGTACGGCCTCGATGCCGGCGCGCAGCGCCTCGGCATGGAACACGCCCTTGTGCAGCGAGACCACGATCACCACCCAGACAAAAGGCGTGAGAGGGTTGTTGCCCGCGCCCCAGTCGCGCAGTTGCTGGGTGATCAGCATGTTGAGCACCAGGAAGGCGCAGTACAGCTGCACCAGCGTGGGCGTGTTGCGCGTGACCTCCACAAAGGCGCGCGCGGGCCGTGCCAGCCAGGCGCGGCCCGAGGTCAGGGCCGCCGCCAGCGCCACGCCGGCCGCCAGGCTGCCGGCAATGGTCAGCAGGGCCAGCTGCACGGTCACGAACATGCCGCGCACAAAGGCCTGGCGCTCGGCCACGTCCAGCACGAAGGCGTAGTTCAGGCCCAGGCCCTTGAGCGCTTGCACGCCCTGGGCAAGCAGGCTGTCGTTCATGGCACGGCCTCCAGGGCAGCCGGCTGTGCATGCGCTTGCGCTTGCGCAGCGGGGTCTTTCAGCGCGGCCACGGCGCGTGCGATGCGGGCCGTGGCCTCGACCAGCACCTCGTCGCTGGCGGCGGTGGAGATGCGGAAATACGGCGACAGGCCGTAGGCCCCGCCATCCACGGCAGCCACGCCTTCGGACTCCAGCAGCCATTCGGTCAGGTCAGTGTCGCTGGCGATGGGCTGGCCGTCCGGGCGCAGGTGGCCTATCAGCGCGCCGCAGTGCACAAAGGCAAAGAACGATCCGCCCGGCGGCAGCAGGGCCAGGCCCGGCACCTGGGCCAGCGCCTGGGTGACCCGTTGCGCGCGCCGCGCATAGGCGTTGCGGGCCTGCTGCACAAAGCTCTGGTCGGGCGACTGCAGCGCCGCCGTGGCTGCGGCCTGGGCCACGGAATTGGGGCCCGACGAGGCCTGCGACTGGATCACCACCATGGCCTGCACCAGCGCGGCCGGGCCTGCGCCCCAGCCGATGCGCCAGCCAGTCATCGCATAGGTCTTGGAGACGCCGTTGACCAGCAGCGTGCGCTCGCGCAGGTCGGGGGCCACGGCCAGCCAGTGCGCGGGGGCCTGGGGCGTGAACCAGATGTGCTCGTACAGCTCGTCCAGCAGCACCAGCACCTGCGGATGAAGGCGCAGCACCTGGGCCAGGGCGGCCAGTTCCTCGCGGCTGTAGACGGCGCCCGATGGGTTGCCCGGCGTGTTCAGCACCAGCCAGCGCGTGCGCGGCGTGATGGCGGCCTGCAGCGCGGCCGGCGTGAGCTTGAAGCCCTGCTCAATGCCGCAGTCCACGATGACCGGCGTGCCGTCGTTCACGCGCACGATGTCGGGAAACGAAGGCCAGTACGGCGCGGGCACGAGGACCTCGTCGCCCGCGTCCAGCGTGGCCGCCAGCGCGTTGTAGATCACCTGCTTGCCGCCGTTGCTGACGATGATCTGCCCGGCGTCGAAGTCCAGCCCGTTCTCGCGCCGGTACTTGGCGCTGATGGCCTGGCGCAGCGCGGCCGTGCCGGGCGTGGGCGTGTACTTGGTTTCGCCACGGGCCAGGGCCGCGATGGCGGCCTGCTTGATGGGCTCGGGCGTGTCGAAATCGGGCTCGCCCGTGGTCAGCGCAATGATGTCGCGGCCCTGGCGGGCCAGGGCCGTGGCCCGCGCGCTGGCCGCGGCATTGGGCGAGAGCCTGACGCGCTGCACGCGCTGCGAAAGGGGAAAGGGCGTGGTCATGGCGTGGGGCCTTCCTGGAATGCGGCGGCTGGCGTTGGAGAAACCTGCGGCAAGTCGTGCGGCAAATCGTCCGGCAGGGCTTGCAGCACCTTGCCGGGATTGAGCAGGCCCAGCGGGTCGAAGGCCTGCTTGAGACGCCGCATGAGCTGCAGCTCCACGGCGCTCTTGTAGCGGGGCAGCAGGTCGCGCTTGGTCTGGCCCACGCCGTGCTCGGCGCTGATGGAGCCGCCGTGGGCGTGCACGCTGTCGTGCACCACCTCGTGGATGGCGTCTTCCTGGGCAAACAGCTGCGCGGGCGTGCTGTCCGGCGCGTGCGACACGTTGTAGTGCAGGTTGCCGTCGCCCAGGTGCCCGAAGGCCACGGGCCGCACGGCGCCAAATCGCGCCTGCAGCAGCGCGGCCGTGGCCGCAAGAAATTCGGGGATGCGCGAGATGGGCACCGACACGTCGTGCTTGATGTTGCGGCCGTCGTGCCGCTGGGCCTCGCCCAGGGCCTGGTCGCGCAGCCGCCACAGGGCCTGGCTTTGCTGCAGGCTCTCGGCAATGGCGGCATCGGTGACCAGGCCGTCCTCGAAGGCCTGGCCCACCACGCACTCGAAGCGCTGGCGCGCATGGTCCTCGCCCTCGCTGTCGGACAGCTCGATCAGCGCAAACCAGGGCGCCTTGAGCGCCAGCGGTATCGGCTGCTCGGGCACATGGCGGGCTATCAGGCCCAGGGCCGTGTCCGACATCAGCTCGAACGCCGTCAGGCTGGCGCCGAAGCCTGCACGCGCCTGGCTGAGGAAGGCCACCGCATCGCGTATGCAGCCAAAGGCCAGCAGGGCCGTGTGCTGGGCGCGGGGCAGCGGATGCAGGCGCAGCGTGGCCGCCGTGATGATGCCCAGCGTGCCTTCGCTGCCCACGTACAGGTCGCGCAGCGCATAGCCGGTGTTGTCCTTGCGCAGCCCGCGCAGGCCGTCCCAGATGTCGCCCTCGGCCGTCACCACTTCCAGGCCCAGCACCAGCTCGCGCGCGTTGCCGTAGCGCAGCACCTGGGTGCCGCCCGCGTTGGTGGACAGGTTGCCGCCAATGGTGCAGCTGCCCTCGGAGCCCAGGCTGAGGGGAAACAGCCGGTCCGCATCGCGCGCAGCCTGCTGCACATGGGCCAGCACGGCGCCGGCTTCCACGGTCAGGGTGTCGTTGTCGGTGTCGATGGCGCGCACGCGGTTCAGGCGCGCCAGCGACAGCAGCACGGCGTGGCCCGAGGCGTCGGGCGTGGCGCCGCCCATCAGCCCGGTGTTGCCGCCCTGGGCCACGATGGGCGTGCGGTGGGCGCGGCACAGGCGCACCAGCTGCGCCACCTGGGCCGTGTCGGCGGGCCGTGCCACGGCCAGGGCCTGGCCCGTGAGGCGGCCATGCTGGTCGGTCAGGTAGCCGGCCGCATCGGCACCCGTGAGCACATGGGCATCGCCCAGGGCGTGGCGCAGCGCTGTGATGAGGTCGGCGGGGCCGGTGATGTGGCCGGTGGTGTTGGTGCTGGTGTGGGTGTGGGTGCTCATGCGGGCGCCTTCCTGAACTTGTCGTGCAGCTGGTGCAGCAGCGGCGTGGGCGTCATGCCGTTGCGCTGCTCCACCTCGATCAGCCAGCCCGTGCGGTGCCAGTCCTGCACGATGCGGTCGATGGCCGTCTGCGTGTCGGACTCGCCCTTGCGCAGCCAGATCACCGAGGGCGAGGGAATGATGTCCGCGGGCGAGACGATCTCGTAGTCCTTCCAGTCCGCATTGCTGGCCACGAGTTCGCGCAGCGTGGGGCTGACATGCACGGCGGCCGCGCAGTTGCCGCCCTTGAGGGCCAGCAGCGACTCGGGCTGGCCCCGGAAGGCCTTGATCTGGGCGCCGTATTGATCGGCCAGCGGCTTGGTGAAATTGCTGCCCTGCGACACGCACACGGGCTTGCCGCGCAGGTCGTCCCACTGGCGCACGCCGCTGCCCTTCTTGGCGATGGCGGCGCCGCCGACTTCCTCGAACGGTGTGGGCACGAAGGACAGGATCTCGCTGCGCTCCTGCGTCCACTGCATGTTGGCGATCAGGATGTCCACCTTGCCCTGCTGCAGGAACTGCACGCGGTTGGACGGCTGGACCTGCACGGTCTCCACCCCCACGCCCAGGCCCTTGGCCACGCCTTCGGACAGCTGCACGTTGTAGCCCACGTGCCTTTGCGTGACGGGGTCGATGGTGCCGAACGGCGGCCCCGAAAGCATCACCCCCACCACGATCTTGCCGCGCTGCTTGATGCGGTCCAGCGTGGCGTCGGCATGGGCTGCCAGGGCCGTGAGGGCGAGCAGGGCCGCCAGTGCGGTGCGAGTTGGCTTCATGGCTTGGCTCCCTTGGCGGCGGCCTGGGTTGCCTGCGCATCGGCCTGCGCTGCCGCATACACCGCGAAGTCGTAGGGCGCGCGGTCGAACTGGCCCTTCAGCGCGCGTTCGTGGCGCTCGGCGATCCAGGTGTCGGGCACGCCGCTGGCGCGGGCCACCTTGAGCAGAAAGCCCGTGCGGTGCCAGTCCTGGATGGCCTTGTCCACGAAGGCCTGGGTGTCGGCCTCGCCGCGGCGCGTCCACACCACGGTGGGCGAGGGAATCAACTGGTCCTGCGTGCCCAGCTCGAAGTCCTTCCACTCGGCCGCATTCGGGCCGGTGAGCTTTTCATAGAGCGCGGGCTGGATATGGACCGAAGCCGCGCAGGTGCCGCCCTTGAGCGCCAGCAGCGACTCGGGAATGCCGCGCAGGCCCTTGACCACGGCGCCATAGCTCTCGGCCAGGGGCTTGGCGAAGTTGCTGCCCTGCGACACGCAGGCCACCTTGCCGCGCAGGTCTTCCCAGCGCTTGATGCCGCTGGCCTTGGCCACCAGGGCGCCGCCGCCGATCAGGTCATAGGGCGTGGGCGCGAACGAGAGGATCTCGCTGCGCTCCTGCGTCCATTGGATGTTGGCGATCAACAGGTCCACCTTGCCGCTTTGCAGGAACTGCACGCGCGTGGAGGCCGTCACGGGAACCGTCTCCAGCGGCACGCCCAGGCGGCGCGCGATGTCGGCGGCCAGCTCGGTCTGGTAGCCGCCGGTCTTGCCGGTGGCGGGGTCCAGCACGCCGAACGGCGGGCTGGCGCCATCAATGCCCACGGACAGCTTGCCGCGTTGCTTGATCTTGTCCAGCGTGGCATCGGCGTGGGCGGCACCGGCGCCCAGCAGCAGGGCCAGGGCGGCGGCAAGGGGGGAAAGAAGGCGGGGCATGCGTGAATCCATCAGGGAACGGAAGGCCCGGCCCCGTCTTGCGGGGCCTGGGCCTGGGTGGTCGAAAAAAAGCAGGGTGGACCGCCGTGGCGGTCGGCGGTCAGCTGGCGGACTTGAACTTGGCCTGCAGCTCGGGCAGCAGCGGGTTGGCCGGCTCGATGCCCACGCGCTTTTCGGCGGCGATCAGCCAGCCCGTGCGGTGCCAGTCCTGCACCACCTTGTCCACTGCGGCGATGGTGTCGGCCTCGCCCTTGCGGGTCCAGACCACGGAAGGCGCGGGCAGCACCTCGCCGGCGATGGGGGCCGAGTACTGCGCCCATTCGGGGTTGCTGCGCAGCAGCGGGTAGATCAGCGTGCTGTCATGCACGGCGGCCACGCAGTTGCCGCCCTTGAGCGCCAGCAGCGAGTCCGACGAGCTCTTGTAGCCATGCACCTGGGCGCCGTACTCGCTGGCCAGCGGCTTGGCAAAGCTGCTGCCCTGGGACACGCACACGGGCTTGCCGCGCAGGTCTTCCCACCTGGCGATGCCGCTGCCCTTGCGCACGGCGGCAATGCCGCCCACGCGGTAGAAGGGCGTGGGCGCGTAGCCCAGGGTCTCGGCACGATCGGGGTTCAGCTCCATGGAGGCGATCAGCAGATCCACCTTGCCGGCCTGCAGAAACTGCACGCGCGTGGCGGTCTGCACCTGGACCAGCTCGGCCTCCACGCCCAGGCCCTTGGCCAGGGCGCGTGCCAGCTCGGGGTTCCAGCCCACCAACTGCTGGGTGGACGGGTCGATGGAGCCGAAGGGCCCGCCATTGACCAGCACGCCAATGGTGACCTTGCCGCGCTGCTTGATCTTGTCCAGCGTGGCATCGGCCCGGGCCTGGGTGCAGGCCAGGGCCAGCGCGGCGGCGATGAAGGTCAGGGATGCGGAAAGGGTGGCGCGGGACTGGCGGCGCAGGGTGGGGCTTGTGTGCATGGCGGGAGCGGGGCGGTCGGGACGAACGAAAGATGCGTACGCCCGCATCTTCTGGCCGCCCTTGACCCACGGCAACAAAGCTTTGGGAGCATGTTTATGCACTTTGCGTCGCTGCATCAGGGTGATCACCAGGGAAATGTGGGCCCGAGGCAGGGCGGGTCGATGGTGTAATCGCGACGGCCGGGGTGCTGCGCCCACCGGCACCTCCCAGCGAGCCCTCTTCCATGCACCAAGCCCTAGCGCCCCTACTCGCCCCTCTCGCCTGCGCCGCCCTGCTGTGCGCCAGCCCCGTGGCCTGGGCCGCCAATCCCACCAGCTCGGGCAATTGCGAGGAAAGCTCCACCAACATGTCCGAGGTGCGCGCCTGCCTGCACGAGCAGAACGTGGCCATGGTCAAGGCCGCCTACGCCTCGCTGTCGCTCAAGCTCAAGGCCCGCATGCCCCAGGCGTCGGAAGAGCTGGAAGTGGCGCAGAGGAACTGGGTGCAGTACGCACGCAGTGCCTGTGAGTTCCTCTCTGAATTCAATTCCGCCAGCTTTGCCAAGGACGATGCGCGCGCCAACTGCTGGAGCGACTTCGCCCGCGCCCGCACCAAGCAGCTCAAGTCCTGGGAAATGCAGCTGGACAAGAAGCCCTGAGGGCGGGGACGCTGCTCACTGGTAGTTCAGCGTGAAGGTGGCCCTGCCGTTGGCCTGCCCCGTCGTGACTGCCGCAGCGGTCTGCACGTATTTGGCAGTCAGCGGGATCTTGAACTGGGCAACGCCCTGGACGATGGTTCCCGCACTCCATTGGTTGGTGTTGCCAGGCACGTTGGAGTCCGGGCCGTATCCGAGAGCGGTGCCATCCTTCAGTATCTGTATGCCTATTCCCGTGGCAACCGGCTTGCCGTCTGGCGCGGTCTGGCTCAAGGTCAGGACGGTGCTCTGATTGCTGGTGTCATTGGCATCGGTGAGCGTGATGTGGGGACGCAGAACGCTTTCGGGCGCGCCGCCCTTGCATTCCAGCGTGATGTCGAAGTGCTGGGGGATGGAGGTGGACTGGAGGCCCGTGAAACGCAGGATGGGCACAGCGCCCATGGGTACGGAGATGGTCGAGGCGGCCACCGAGCAGGAGGGACCGACCACCACCCTGGTGCGGCCGGACAGGTTGACGTTTCCTGCGGTGCAGCTGGGGCACTGGAATCGCATCTCGACGTTCATCCCGGAGCCCGTTAGCGTGCCAGCGGAAACGTTGCCGGTTTTCACCAGCTCGATCCAGACATCCTGGGGATGTGAACTGACATTCCAGAAATAACCCAGTGCGCCCGAATTATTTTCTGATTCGGTGGTAATGGGCATGGTTCTGCCACTGGGAGCGTTGGGGCCTCGCCATGTGGCCCACCAGCGGATTCCAATGCCGGGAATATTGGTGCTGTAGACATTATTGTATCCGGGCGTCTTGGTCCCGGATTGAACATTGGCGGCTACAACGGCGTTGGCAACATCGTACTCGAATGCCGTGTTCAGCACTGCTCGAAGATTAAATACGGTTGCCGTAGACTTCCATAGCGTCGATCCGTTGGAGTAATTTCCGGGTACTGTTATTTCCTCGGGCAGTGAAATGCTGGAACTGGTGGGGGAGAATACGCCCCCGGCAAAGGCATTGGTGTTCATCGTTGCCGCTGAAAAGGCGATGAGAAATGGAAGGGCGATCAATGCAAGGCGGCGTACTTGCGAGAAAAATGAGGGAATGAAAGAAGAATGCATGATACTGATTCGCTCCATTGCTGAAGTATGATTCTCGAAAATATCACGCAATAGTTTTATTGAACTTTTGAGTGAATAATGAGGGGCTGGAAATGAAAGCATCGAATCATTCGATGGGTGGCCTGTTTAGTATTTCGCACTCTACGCCGAAGATATGAGGTGATGCAATCAGACTGCTCTGAAAATGGAGCGTGGCTCAGTCAAAAGCCGCCCATGCACGCCATTCGTAAAGAGCAAGGCCTGCGTGTCACGGAGCTCGGGTGCGTGGGAGGTCGTGCAGACAAGCCAGGTCCAGTCCGCTCGCGGACCCGGCGACTGCCTTGTCGTGAGCGCGCCAGGCGGCTCAGTTGCTGAGAGGAGCGGTCGGAGAAGCGTCCCTGGCACCTCTGGCGGCTTGCCAGAGCGCATCGGCCAGGGCTGTGATCTCAGGGGCCAGGTGCAGGCGTTCCAGCCAGCGGTCCGCAATGCCGCTGGCGCCGTGGAGGGCTCCGGCCAACTGGCCCGTGATGGCTGCCGTGGTGTCGGCGTCATCGCCCAGGTTGGCGGCCTGCAGTACCGCGCCTTCAAAGCTGTCATGCCTCGCAAAGCACCACAGGGCCGCCTCTAGGCTGTCCACCACGTAGCCGCTGCCGCGTATCTGTGCGGCCGGCTTGTCGCGATAGTCACCACGGGCAATCTCCCGCAGGCGCGGGCTGGCGCCGTCTTGCAGAACGCCGTCCAGGTCCAGAACCTGCGACCGGGGCAGTCCCTGCAGTGCCCGGCACAGCGCCACGGCAAACAGGCGGCAGGCCTGCAGGCATTCAGGTGCCGCGTGGGTGGTGCGTGAGCTGAGTTCAGCCATGCGCTGCACCAGGTCCTCGTCGGGGCCGAAGAACATGGGCACGGGCGCCAGCCGCATCAGGGAGCCGTTGCCGGCCTGGTCCGGGTCGGGCGACCCGGCCAGCGGATCGCCGGTGGCCAGGAAGCGCTGGATGGCCGCCCTGGTGGCCATGCCGATGTCAAAGCAGTTGCCGGTGGAACTCCAGTACCCCCATTCGTACCAGTTGGCATAGCGCGCCATCTGGTCCTGCGGGTCGCAGCCGCCGCGCTGGAGCAGGCTTTCGGCCAGGCACAGGGCCATGGAGGTGTCGTCGGTCCACTTGCCTGCGGGCAGCGAGAACGGGCCGCCGCCGACCATGTCGGTCAGCGGCGCAAAGCTGCCGCGCGGCTGGAATTCCAGCGTGGTCCCCACGGCGTCGCCACAGGCCAGGCCCAGCAGGGCGCCACGGTATCGGTCCAGCGTGTCCATGGCCATGTCTGTGCTCGCGCTCATGGTCGGTCAGGGAGCGGTGCTGCGCAGCCGCGCCCGCACCTGCATGAGGGCAAAGCCCAGCAGGTTCAGGCCCTGCCAGCGCGCGGGGTCGGTGGCGCGCACATCGTCGGCGGCCAGGCCAATGCCCCAGATGGCGTCCACGGGGCTGGCCTCCACCAGAACCCGGTCGCCCGTGTTCAGCAGATAGCTGGCCAGGGCGGGATTCTGGGAGAACTTGGCCTCGTTGGCGCGCACCACGATGCCCATGCGCGCGGCCACCCAGGCCGCTTCATCGAAGCCCTGGATGCCACGCCCCAGCTTCTTGGCCTCGCCCGGCGTGCGGCAGCGCACGATGGCCGCGTGCGCCGCCTCGTCGCCAAACAGCCGTGCCTTGCCCGCCATCATGAAATGCTCGGCCGTGGGGTATTGCTGGCCATCGACCTCGAAGCCCGCCTCGAACCACTGGCTCATGCAGGTCTTGCCGATGGAGCCATCGGCCGCTGGCTGGTGGCCCCAGAACGGCAGGAAGCGCGGGGTGAGGCCCTGGGCCATGGCGTTCTGGAGGTCTTGCAGGGAGGCGATGTGGTCTGTCGTAGTCATGGGCTGTCTCGTTGCCGTGTGTGCCGTTTCAGGAATGCGATGGAGCTTGCTGCAGCCACCACTGGCTGAAGGCCATCAGGTCTGCGTGCTGCGAGTGGGCGTGGACCAGGTCCGGCCCGGTGTTGGGCGTGCCGTTCGGGCCACGGCACACCAGGGCCGCGTGAATGCCCGGGCCAATGTCCCGGAGGTAGGGCAGATAGTCGTCCACGAAGGCGACCGGGCCGAGCCGCTGCAGGGCGTCTGCCTTGGGGCTGCGCAGGCCGGTGGTCCGGCCCGTGGCGATCACGCGGTCGATGGGAAAGCCGAGGTCGCGCAGGTTGCCCAGGCGGGCCTGCTCGAAGCGCGCCGCCAGGGCCGTCACGCAGACCAGTTCGTAGCCGGCGCCCTGCAGGTCGTGGCAGGCCTGCAAGGCATTGCCCAGCGCGGGAATGCTGCGCCAGAAGGCATCGTCCATGCAGGCCCTGAACTGTTGCAGGCGCTCGCCGTCCAGCGCCTGCACGACCCAGCGGTCCATGGCCCAGTAGGCATGGGGGTCGGCCTCGGCGGGGCGCTGGCCGAACGCGCGCTCCCAAGCACCGGCATAGGCGCGGTTGTAGTCCAGCAGCACGCCATCGGCGTCAAGGGCAATGATGGGTTTCATCGTGTTCCTCTTCGGCCAGCACGCGCAGGTAGTGCGGTGCCACGCTGTCCGTGAGCCAGACGCCGTTGTCCGAGCGGTAGAACAGGCAGGCATCGGCATGCATGCGCGCCGCATCGATCTCCAGCAGCACCAACCGGCCATAGCGCTGGCCCACGGAGCGGGCCGTTGCCAGGTTGTCGGTCAGGTGCACGTGGTGGCGGTTGCGCCGGTCCAGGCCGGTGCGCAGGATGGAGTCCAGAAAGCGCGTGGCCGTGCCATGGTAGAGGCGCTGCGGCGGCACGCTTGCCTGCAGGCCCAGGTCGATCTGCACGGAATGCCCCTGGCTGGCGCGGATGCGCAGGCCGTCGGCGCTGATGGCAAAGCGCTGCTTGGGGCAACTGCGCACCACCTCCATCAGCAGTGCGGGTGAGATGTTGCGGCCGGCCGCCTGGGCGCCGCGCAGCAATGCGTCTATGGAGACCCAGCCCTGGGCGTCGAGGGCGAGTCCGGCGCGGCCGGGGTTGTGGCGCAGGACCAGGCTCATGAATTTGCTGGTCGATGTCAGTGTGTTCTTGTTGTTCATACGGTCCATTTCCATGGATTTTCTTGTTGTGTTGATGATTGTCCGTGCTTCGGGCTTCACACCACCAGGCAGCCCTGCCGGTCCGACAGGCCGATGGTGGCCTGCATGCCCGCCGTGAACTGCAGGTAGTCGGCTTCCATGCCGTCCGAGAAGATGACGCCATGGTCGGGCATGCGCGAGCGCAGGGTCAGCGGCTGGCCGGCGGTGACCTGGCCGTAGACCAGTTCGGCCGTGGAGGAGCGGCTGGGAAAGGGCTCGCGCACGGCGAAGTCCAGGCGTGGCGCATCCCAGGCGAAGGGCTGGTAGTCGAAGTCGGTGGACGCGCCGCGCACGGCGCGGGCAATGCCCATCGATCCCGTGACGATGCTCTTGATCCAGGCCGACGAGCCCAGACCCGTGGCGACGATGAGGCCCGAGGACGACTGGGATTCGCGCCGCTCGCCCAGCGCGATGTCGTACAGGGCCGAGGTATGGCTGCGCGGGCCGATGAACAGGTCGTTGGCGGCGCGCAGCACCTGGCCGTCGCTCAGGCGCGCTTCGGCCAGGGTGACGGCGCGCGTGGGGCGGCGGTTGGCGGCCACGTCGCCCAGCAGGGCGGCCAGGTCGGCGGGGGCGAAGGGCAGCAGCAGGCCGTCCCAGCGCGCGGGCTCGGGGTTGACGCCGATGAGCGGCTGGCCGTCCAGGTATTTCATGGTGTTGGCCACCATGCCGTCCTGGCCCAGTGCCACCACGATGTCGTCGGCGCCGAAGACGAAGTTGGGCACCAGGGCGCGGTCAACGATCTGGTAGCGGCCGCGTGCCTCCAGCGCCTGCACCACGGCCTGCAGGGCGGCGGCGTAGGCGGCGCTTTCGCGCAGGTAGTCGCCGAAGTCGGCACCCAGGTGCTCGATGTAGAAGCGCGCCTGGGACAGCGTGTGGTACCTGGCCACCAGCTCATCGAGCCGCGTGCGCCGCACCACCAGCACGGTCTTGCGTTCATTGGCGTTCACGGCGGCTCCTTGCGGGTTCGGAATCGGCCACGGCGGCTGCATGGCCTGCACCGGCACCCATGAGCGACTGCAGCAGCTCGGGCGAGACGTTGAGCTGGCCGATGCGCTCGGCCTTCTCGGCAATGCCGCCAAAGGCCTGGGCGATGAGCTGGCCCGGCTGCATGCCCACGGCGGCCAGCGATTGCACGATGCGCGGGTCGGCCTTTTCCAGGGCCTGCATGACGGCGCCCACGCGGTAGGCCTCGGCCTCGGCCAGGGTGCGGCTGTTGGCGGCCTGGCCTTCGACGAAGTCGCGGCGGCTGGTCTCCAGCGCCACGTCGGCGGACATCTGTTCGGCGCGCAGCTCGTTTTCCTTGCGCATCTGGGCGGCCTTGGCTTCCAGCTGGGCCTCGCGGATCTGGCGCTTTTTCTTTTCCACCGCCACGTCGGTATCGAGCTCGTTCTGGCGGATGGCGCGCTCGTTTTCCACGGCAGCCATGCGGCGGGCATAGACGGCGTCGTCCGCAGCCTTGAGGTTGGACTCGCGCGCCTCCGCCTCCAGGGCGCGGGCGATGTCGGGCGTGGGTTTGACGGCCATGACCGAGACGCCCAGGATCTCCAGCCCCAGCGCCTCGATCTCGGGCTGGGCGGCCAGCTCCTGCTGGGCCGTGCGCGCAATGAGTGCCGAGGAGCGCAGCGCCTGCTTGAGGTCCAGCGCCTGCACGGCCTGCTGGATGATGACCTCGACCTGCATGGTCACGCGGTCGCCCAGGCGCTGCGGGTCTTCGGACAGGTATTTCTGGCCGTCGCGCGCCAGGGAGAAGTCCATCAGCATGGCGGTCTGGCGCGGTGTGCTGATGCGGTAGGTGACCTGGCCCTGCACGGTGACGCTCTGGAAGTCGGCCGTCACCAGCTCCAGCATGAAGTGGCAGTCCTGGCTGCCCACGGGCACCGCGACCAGGGTGGTGGTGGGCGCGTAGTAGAAGAAGGACTGGCCCGCACCCTCGCGCACCACCTTGCCGGCGCGGAACTGCATGAGGTGGACCGTGGGTTGGGACTTGATGAAACGGATGCCGAACATGGTGCTTCTCCTTTAAGTTGCTCTGTGCAACTTGTATGGGTTGCATAGTGCAACTTAAAATCCGGCACGTCAAGCACAATCCATCCCATGGCTGAAAAAAATTCCCCATCCCCGCAGGGCGCGCTGGACTTCCCGCGCCCGTTCACCACGGTGGACGTGGTCATCTTCACGGTGGTCGACGATGCCCTGCAGGTGCTGCTGGTGCAGCGCCCCGCGGCGGGCAGCGAGCCCTTCCCGGGGCTGTGGGCGCTGCCCGGCGGCTTTGTGGATGTGCGCCAGGACGCGGACCTGCTGGCCTGCGCGCGGCGCAAGCTGCTGGACAAGACGGGTGTGGACAGCCCCTACCTGGAGCAGCTGGGAAGCTGGGGCGGCGCGGCGCGCGACCCGCGTGGCTGGTCGGCCACGCATGTGTATTTCGCGCTGATCCCGGGGCACGACCTGATCCTGGCCAAGGGCGCGAATGCGGCCGATGTGTCGTGGTTTGCCGTCGATGAACTGCTGCGCGAGCCTGCGCTGGCCTTCGACCACGGCGAGATCCTGCGCGCAGCGGTGGAGCGGCTGCGGGGCAAGGTGGAATACACCTCGCTGCCGGCCTTTCTGCTGCCCGAGCCTTTCACGCTGCCGCAGCTGCAGCAGGCCTACGAAGTGGTGCTGGGCCGCCCCGTGGACAAGAGCGGTTTTCGCACGCGCATGATGGCGGCCGGCTTTCTGGTCGAGGCAGGCCAGGTGGAGGGCACGTCACGCCGCCCCGCCATGGGCTACCGCCTGGCCGACCGCAGCGCGCCCGTGGTGTTTCCGCGCACCTTCAGCCCGCGCGGGTGAGGGCGGCCTTCGATCAGGACCAGGATCAGGCGCCCAGCAGGCTGCAAAAGCGCTGCATGTCCACATTGCCGCCGCTGAGGATGATGCCCACACGCCGTCCGTGCAGCTCCTCGCCTTTCTGGCGCGCGGCGGCCAGGCCCAGGCAGCCGGTGGGCTCGACCACGAGCTTCATGCGTGTGGCCAGGAAGCCCATGGCGTCGACCAGCTCGGCATCGCTGGCGGTGAGGATGTCGGTCACGTCGCGCTGGATGATGGGGAAGGTGATGCCGCCCAGGTGCTGGGTCTGGGCGCCGTCGGCAATGGTCTTGGGCGTTTCGATGTGGACGATGCGGCCCGCGCGCAGCGACTGCTGGCCGTCGTTGCCGGCCTCGGGTTCCACGCCGTAGAGCGCGCAGTCGGGGCTGAGCGCGCGGGTGGACAGGGCGGTGCCCGACAGCAGGCCGCCGCCGCCCAGCGGCACGAAGAGGGCGTCCAGCGGGCCGGTTTCCTCGAACAGTTCCTTGGCGGCCGTGCCCTGGCCGGCCAGCACGTCGGCATGGTCGTAGGGCGGGATCAGGGTCAGGCCGTGGCGCTCGGCCAGGTCGCGGCCGATCTGCTCGCGGTCTTCGATATAGCGGTCGTAGACCACCACCTGGCCGCCATAGCCCTTGGTGGCCGCCACCTTGGCGGCGGGCGCGTCATGCGGCATGACGATGGTGGCGGGAATCTCCAGCAGCCGCGCTGCCAGTGCAATGGCCTGGGCGTGGTTGCCCGAGGAAAACGCCACCACGCCGGCCTTGCGCTGCGCCGGGCTGAAGCGCGACAGGGCGTTGAAGGCGCCGCGGAACTTGAAGGCGCCCATGCGCTGCAGGTTCTCGCACTTGAGAAAGACGCGGGCGCCCAGCGCCTCGTCCAGCGTGCGCGAGGTGAGCACGGGCGTGCGGTGGGCATGGCCCTGGATGCGTTGGGCCGCTGCGGCCACGTCGTCATAGGTGGGAAGGCTTGTCATCGGTACGGGAGAGAAGGGGTTGCAGACCGGCGGGGTGCCGGGAGCTATTTGGCGTAGCTGTAGACCGTGGCGCGCGACACGCCCAGGTGGGCGGCAATGGTCTCCATGGAGCGGCGCACATCGAGCAGGCCGGCGCCCTTGAGTTCGCGGACCAGGGCGCGGCGCTCCTCGGGCTTGAGGGCGCGCGGCGTGGTTGCCAGGCGGGCCGCGAACTGATCGATGCGGGCACGCACCGTGTCGGCGCCTGCGCCGGCGCCCGTGGGGTCCAGCATTTCGCGCGCGGGGGTGTCGCCGCTGACGGCGGCAAAGCGGTTGAGCATGCCCTGGAAGCCCTGGAACATCGTCAGGTCCACATTCATGCACAGGGCGGCGATGTAGCGGCCCTCGGAGTCGCGGATGCCGATGGACGTGCTCTTGGCCTGGCGGCCATCGGCGAACTGGTTGGGGTAGTTGGCGATGACCTGCTCGTAGCCGGGGTCGAGGATGCGGGCCAGGCCCAGCTCCGTCGCGCCCTGGCCCACTTCGCGGCCCGACAGGTTGTTGTGGATGGCCAGCACCGCATGGGACGGGTCGAGCAGGTCATGCACCACCACCTCGCAGAACGGGGCAAAGGTCTGGCCCAGGCCTTCTGCGATCTGGGCCAGCTGGTCCAGAAGCTGGCGCTGTTCAGGGGTTCGTTGGGTCATATTGGACATTTTGTTTTGAATTGGACAAAATGTCAAAATCCAGACGACTTCTCTGCGCTTTCCACCATGTTCGACACCCTTGTAGACCTGTTGCAATCCCAGGGCGCGCGTTTTCGCGTGCTGGAACATCCGGCCGAAGGCCGCTCTGACCTGGTCGCCGAAATCCGGGGCACCGCCCCCGGCCAAGGCGCCAAGGCCATGCTCTGCAAGAGCCGCGATGCGGCCGGTGCGGGCGATCCCCAGCTGTTCCTGGCCGTGCTGCCCGGCGACCGCAAGCTGGACTTCAAGCGCCTGGCCCAGGCCGTGGGCGTGCGCAAGGCCACGCTGGCCTCGCCCGAGGAGGCCCAGGCCGCCACGGGCTGCGTGATGGGATCGGTGCCGCCGTTCTCCTTCAACCCGCAGGTGCGCCTGGTGGTGGACCCGGCTCTGGTAGAGCGCTTTGGCGAGATCGCCTTCAACGCGGGCCGGCTGGACCGCTCCATCGTGCTGGACTCGGCCGACTATGTGCGCATTGCCCGGCCCGCGCTGCACAGCCTGAGCGGGGAGGGTGCCGATTGACCATGGATTGACCCTGGCGCGGGGCTGCGCCCACAATCGTCGGCAACGTCCACATCTCCTTGCCTGACCATGTCCACCCCTGCGAAGCAGCACCCTGACCGGCCCGATGCGGCCGGCTTTGTGCGTGCGGCGCTGGCTGCTGCCCTGGCCCAGGTGCAGTCGCATCTGGCGGTCTTGGAGGGCGGTGGCAGCGATGCCGAGACCATTCACCAGCTGCGCGTGGCCCTGCGGCGCCTGCGCACCGTGCTGCGCGAATGCGCGGGGCTGGCGCCCGGCATGCGCGCCGAATGGGATGACCCCCTGGCCCAGGCCTTTACGCAACTGGGCACGCTGCGCGATGCCGATACGCTGGCCGATGTGGTGCGCCCGCTGCTGCAGGCCGCCCATGCGCCCCTGTGCGACTGGCAGGCGCCGCAGGCCGTGCAGGCGGATGCAGCCGCTGCCGTGCGCGAGCCGCCGTTCCTGCAGGCGCTGGCCGAGATCCAGGCGCTGGCGCAGGCGCCGCAGGCAGAGCCATCGGCCCGTTTTGCCCACCTGTCCGCCACAGGCACGCGCAAGTACCTGGCACGGCGGCTGGCGCGCCTGCACCGCCAGGTGCTGCGCGACGGCCGGCACTTCGACCGCCTGCCGCTGGCGCAGCAGCACCGCGTGCGCAAGCGGCTCAAGCGCCTGCGCTACCTGGCGGACTTTGCGCGGGAATTCGCGCCCGGAATGTGGCCCGGCAAAAAGGGCCGGCGCTTTGCCGAGGCGCTGGTGCCCGCCCAGGACGCGCTGGGCCTGCACAACGACATGGCCGTGGCGGCCGAGCATTTCCATGCCGAGGCCGCGCGCGACCCGCGCGCCTGGTTCGCGGCCGGCTACCTGCAGGCCCGCCTGGCTACCAGCGCGCGCAGCAGCCGCCGCGCGCTGCGTGCGCTGGCCCGCGTGCCGGGCTTCTGGGCTGGGCGATAATCCGCCGCTGGCGCACCGCCGCAGCCCCTGGGCCGTGGCGGTGCGCTGTTGCTGAAGGTGCCCCATGCCGTTCACCGGCCAGGGGTTCAACGGGAAGCAGGTGCGCGATGCCATCGAGGTGGCCGCTCGCAATGCCTGCGCTGCCCCCGCAACGGTCAGCGGAATACAACTCCCCACGCTGGCGCGCCACCCACCGGTTGCGCGCCGCAAGCCACTGTGTCTGGACGGACATGGGAAGGCGGGGATGCCTGCTGCAGCGCGCCCACGATGCGCGCCGCAGCGTTCCGCAAGCCCGGATACCGGCCTTCTGCACTGCTTTCGGACGCCGCGGGAGTGCGCCTGTCCGGTCCGGCCCCAGCCTGCGCTGCCGTGGCCGGCTCCGGCGTGCGCGCCGTGCGGCGTGGTTCAGACGATAGGCCCCACGGGTGACTGGGGCAGTTGGATTCAACGCATGCGCTTCGCTTCTTTGGCCGCCGATTGTTCCGGCCCCTTTCCCCTTCTTCCCTTCCTGCGCCCGGCCACCGCTGCGGCCGTGCTGGCCTGCTGCGCCGCAGCGGCCGGCGCCGCACAGGAACCGACGGCCGGCAAAACCGGTGCATCCGCCGACGACGCGCTGGACGCCGTCTTCGTGACCGCCACCGCGCGGCCCGAGGCGCGCAGCCGCATCGCGGGCACCACGCAGACCATCGACCGCGAGGCCATAGAGCGCTCCAGCGCGCGCTCGGTCACCGACCTGCTGGCCGAGAACGCCGTGGGCTTTCTCAGCGAATGGACGGCGGCCCAGACCTCGATGAACCTGCGCGGCGCCTCCACCGACGGCCAGGGGCGCGACTTCCGCAGCCAGGTGCTGGTGCTGGTCAACGGCCGGCGCGCGGGCACGGCCAACCTGTCCAAGCTCAGCCCCTCGGATGTGGAGCGCATCGAGATCGTGCGCGGCCCGTCCTCGGTGATCTACGGCAGCCAGGCCATGGGCGGGGTGGTCAACATCATCATGAAGACGGGGGCGACGGCGCCCGGCACGCGCGCCCAGGTCCAGGCCGGTTCATGGGACCTGTGGCGCACCGATGCGCAGACGGCCGGCGCCAATGACCGCTTCGACTGGTACTTCGGCGTGAGCGCAGGCGGGCGCGGCGACTACGAGTCGGGCGATGGCGGCACGCGCATGGAGAACACGGGCTGGAAGCGGCGCGGCGCCAGCGGCGCCCTGGGCTGGCAGCTGCACGAGCTGCACCGCGTGGAGCTGCAACTGCGCACGGACGGCATCTACAACGCGGGCTTTCGCGGATCGGGCGCCAACATCTACAGCCGAGACAACCGCAGCAACCGCTCGCTGGACCTGACCTACGAAGGTGCACTGCCCGACCAGCGCCTGAGCTGGACGACCCACCTCTACAGCCTGGTCGATACCGACGAGTTCAACTGGGCATCGCCCGTGATCCGCTCGGGCAACAGCGCGGTGCCCGGCACGGCGCGCGACTACAACCACCGCCAGCTGGACGCCACGGGCCTGCGTTTTCAGCCGCGCCTGCGTGTCAGCCAGACCAATGACCTGCTGATGGGCTTTGACTGGGAGCGCAGCAAGCTGCGCTCCGACCGCCTGCGCGTGGCCATGCCGGGCGGCCCGGCGGGCCAGGTTGCGCCCTACGACAACAACCAGACCGAGCAGGTGCACGCGCTGTACTTCGAGGACGCGCAGACCCTGTTCGACGATCGCCTCACGCTGCGTGCCGGCCTGCGCAAGACCTGGGGCACGACGCGCTTCGACGATACGCCCAACCTGGCGCTGGCCCAGGCCAGCACGCGCGACTACGACAACCACACCTGGTCGGCCGGCGCCACCTGGAAGGCCACGGACCGGCTCACGCTGCGCGCTGCGGCCTCCACGGGGTTCCGCGCGCCCACGGCCACGGAGCTGGCTTCGGACTTCACGGCCGTCGGCGGTGGCCGCACCTTCGGCAATCCCAACCTCAAGCCCGAGACCAGCCGCCAGATCGAGGTCGGCGCCGCGCTGCAGCAGCCCGGCTGGCGCGTGGATGCGGCCCTGTTCCAGAACACCATCAGCGACCGCATCATCACCGTCTCGCGCGGGGCGACGACCAACACCTCGGACTACGCCAACAACGCGGCCGACATCGTGGCGCGCGGCCTGGAAATGCAGGCCGACATGGACCTGGCGCGGGCGCTGAACCTGACGGGCCACCAGCTCAAGGCCTGGGCTGGCGGCTACTACCACTTCAGCATGCGGGACAAGGGATCGCCAGCGTCGGCCAATACCGACAAGGTGCAGCGCATGTACCGCTACGAGGCCTCGGCCGGCGTGCGCTACGGGCGCGGCAGCGGGCGGCTGCAGGGCGACTGGAGCCTGCAGCTGTCCACGCTGCTGCGCGGTCCCATGTGGTACGACACGGAAGAGGCGCTGCTCATCCCGCAGGGCGAGCCCAGCAGCACCTTCATCCACCGCAAGGGCGCCTTCACCATCTGGAACCTGCGGGCCGACTACCGCGTGTCGCCGGGCGTCAAGCTGTTCGCAGCCGTCAACAACCTGTTCGACCTGAACCGCCATCCCATCTTCATCGCGCTGGACCGCGCGCCCTGCATCGCCAACCCGGCGTACCAGAACGGCGGCTGCGGAACGTCGATGGCGGGGCGCGAACTCATGGTCGGCCTCCAGGCGGAGTTTTGAGGACCACGGCATGAGGCAATCCAGCACCACGCGCCGCCAGTTGCTGCGCCAGGGCGCGGCAGCGGCCCTGGCCTGCGGCCTGCCCGCGGCATGGGCCGACACCGTCGCTGCAGGCGGGCCGGTGGTGCTGCAGGATGCGCTGGGCCGGCGCGTGGAGATTGCTGCGCCGCCGCAGCGCATCGTCTCCATCTTTGCCTCCAATACCGAGCTGGTGGCCGCGCTGGGCCTGCTGGACCGCGTGGTGGGCGTGGAGGATTTCACGCGCTTTCCACCGGGCGTGGAGCGCATTCCCAAGGTGGGCGGGCGGCTGGGGTTCTCGGTGGACGCCGTGGTGGCGCGCCAGCCGGACCTGGTCATCGTCACGCCCGCGCGCCAGGCGGCGCACCAACTGGTCGATCCCATGGAGCGCATCGGCGTGCCGGTGATGGTGCTGCTCAGCCGCTCGCTGGCCGAGGTGATGGACAACCTGCGCCTGGTGGCCCGCGCCACGGGCGTGCAGGCGCGCGGCCAGGCGCTGGCCCTGGCGCAGGAGGCGCGGCTGCTGCGCGTGGACCGGCTGGTGGCCGGCCAGCCCCGGCCGCGCGCGCTCATGGTCACGGGCCGGCTGGGCAACGGCATGCTGCTGGCGGCCCGGCCGGGCACCTATACCGGCGAGGCCATGGTGCGCGCGGGCGCTTCGTTCGCGCTGGACGGCCTGGGCACGGTGCCCCAGGTCTCGCCCGAGGCCGTGCTGGCCGCCGACCCCGACGTGCTGCTGTTCGCAGGCACGCAGGAGGCCATGCAGGACCTGATCGGCCAGCGCGGCTGGCGCGACCTGCGTGCCGTGCGCGGCGGCCGGGCCACCACGGTGGCGCGCGCCGAGTTCCTGATTCCCGGGCCGCGCACCTTCGGCGGCGTGGAAAAACTCTCGCGCTGGCTGCACCCTGCGGCCTGGGCCGGGGAGGCCGCATGAATTCCCTTTCACATCCACCTGCGTGGCGCCCCTGGGCCGGTGCGGTCCTGCTGCTGCTGGCCAGCTTGCTGATCGCCGCCTGCGCGGGCCACCAGTGGGCCAGCCCGGCCGACCTGCTGGCCGCGCTGGGCGGCGAAGACAGCCTGCGCAGCCGGCTGCTGCTGCAGTGGCGCGTGCCGCGCGTGCTGGCAGCCGCCCTGGTGGGCGCGCTGCTGGGCCTGTCGGGTGCCATCTTCCAGGGCGTGTTCCGCAATCCGCTGGCCGAGCCCTATCTGCTGGGCGCCTCGGGCGGCGCGGCGCTGGGGGCGACTGTCGCCTTGCTGGTTCCCATGCATCTATTGTTCGGCCTGCCCCAGGCATGGACGCTGCCCGTGCTGGCCTTTGCCGGCGCCTGGGGCTCGACCGTGCTGGTGCTGGCCGTCTCGCGCGTGGCCGGTGCCACCGATGCGGCCGGCATGCTGCTGGCCGGCGTGGCGCTGGCGGCCGTGCTGGGCGCGCTGCGCTCGTTCCTGATGCTGGCGCTGTCCGATGAGACGGTGAGCCTGCAGGTGGTGCTCAGCTGGGTGCTGGGCGGCATACAGACGCCGTCGTGGAGCGGGCTGGGCCTGCTGGCCGGTGCCTCCCTGGCCTGCCTGGCCGGGGCCATGGCGCTAGCGCGCGGGCTGGACCTGCTGGGCCTGGGTGCCGATGCGGCCCAGGGCTTCGGCCTGGACGTGGCGCGCTTCACGCCGCTGGCCGTGCTGGCCGGCTCGCTGGTGGTGGCCGTGGCCGTGGCCTATGGCGGGCTGGTGGCCTTCGTGGGGCTGGCTGCGCCGCACATCGCGCGCTGGATGGCGGGACCGCTGCACCGCGCGGCCCTGCCGGCGTCGGCGCTCACGGGCGCCATCATCGTCACGCTGGCCGATGCCATTGCGCGCAGCGTGCTGCCGCCGGCCGAGATTCCGCTGGGCCTGGTCACGGCCGTGGCCGGCGGGCCCTTCTTCATCGTGCTGCTGGCGCGCAGGCTGAGGTCCGCATGAACGGTGCCATCCCTTGCGCCCCACCGCGCCTGCAGGCCCGGTCCCTCACGCTGCGCCACCGTGGCCGCAGCGTGCTGGACGCCGTCTCGCTGCAGCTGCCCGCCTGCGGCGCCGTGGCCCTGGTGGGGCCCAATGGCGCGGGCAAGTCCAGCCTGCTGTCCCTGCTGGCGGGGCTGCAGGCGCCTGCATCCGGCAGCGTGCTGCTGGACGGGCAAGACATTGCAACCCTGCCCGTGGCCGAGCGCGCACGCCGCGTGGGCTACATGCCCCAGCGCTTTGCGCCGCACTGGGACCTGACGCTGGCCGAGCTCATGCACATGCGGCTGGCGGGCCGGGGTGATGTCGAGGCGGCCATTGCAGGCGCCGGGCTGCAGGATTTCGCGCGCAGGCGCTGGTCCACGCTGTCCGGCGGCGAGCAGGCGCGTGCCCTGCTGGCCACCGTGCTGGCCACCGACCCGCCCGTGCTGCTGGCCGACGAGCCCGGCGCCGCGCTGGACGTGCGCCACCGCCTGGCCCTGGTGCAGGCGCTGGCGCAGCGCGGGCGCGAGCGGCTGGTGCTGGTGGTCATGCATGACCTGGACCTGGCGCTGGCGCACTTCGGGCGCGTCATCGTGCTGGACCAGGGGCGCATTGCGCTCGATGGAGCCCCTGCCGAGCTGCTGCATGCGCCGGGGCTGGATGCCGTGTTCGGCGTGGATTTCGAGCGCATCGACGCACCTCCGCAAACCTTGCTGCGCGCGCGGCTGAAACAGGAGAACTGAACCCATGCGCATCGATCTGGCCGGCTGGACGCGCGACGCCACGCGCGGCGGGCACCGTGAATTCCTGGCGCTGTTCGAGCGCGCCGAGCGCCTGGGTTTCCAGGGCGTGTGGTTCAACGAATTCCGCGTGCCCGATACCGCCTGGCCCTATCCCTCGCCCCTGCTGCTGGCCGCCGCCGTGCTGGCGCGCACCGAGCGGCTGCGCGTGGGCACCTCGGTGCTGGTGCTGCCGCTGCACCATCCGCTGATGCTGGCCGAGGAGATTGCCCAGTTGGACCTGCAAAGCGCCGGCCGCATCGACGTGGGCGTTGGCCGGGGCACGGAACCGGCCGCGCTGCGCGCCCTGCAGATCGATGCGGACAGCACGCGCGAGCGCTTTGCGCAGTCCTGCCGCATCCTGGTGGAGGCGCTGTCCGGCAGGCCCATCGTAGCGGGGCAGGGGCCGTGGAGCTTCGAGGACCGGCCCGCCCTGCCTTCGACCGTGCAGCGTCCGCATCCTCCCTTGTATGTGGCCGGCTCCACGGCAGAGACCCTGGGCTTTGCCGTCGATCAGAATCTGCCCCTGCTGCTGAGCCTGGAGCCGCCCGAAGGCATGCAGCTGGAGCGCCTGGAGGCCGCTGCCCTGGAGCGCGGGCGCGATGCCGCCGCGCTGCGTGCGCGTTCATCGCTGGCGCGCTATGTCTGCATCGGTGCCGATGAGGCCGCCGTGCAGGCCCAGCTGGCCACGCTGTGGCCGCAGCTGTACCAGCGGCGCGTGTACTTTGCGGGCAAGCGCGGCGTGCCGGCCGACCAGGTGCTGCCCATCGATGTGCCGCGCGTGCTGGCCGAACAATTCATCCATGGCACGCCCGAGCAGTGCCATGCGCAGATCACCGCCTTGCGCGAGCGCACGGGCATTGGCCAGCTGCGCTGCGTCTTCAACGCCAACGGCCTGTGGAGCGATGCCCAGGCCCTCGCCGGCATGGAACTGTTTGCGCAGGAGGTTCTCCCTTCATTGCGCAGCGCCGTGCCTTTCGCCACCGTCTGACTTCCTCTTTTTTCTGGAGAACCTTCCATGCAAACCGCCAAGATTCCCGCCACCATCGTCACCGGCTTCCTGGGCAGCGGCAAGACCACGCTGCTGCGCCACATCCTGGACAACGCGGGCGGCCGGCGCATTGCCGTCATCGTCAACGAGTTCGGCGAGCTGGGCATCGACGGCGAGATCCTCAAGGGCTGCGGCATCGGCTGCGACGACGAGGGCAACGAGCGCGAAGGCGCGCTGTACGAGCTGGCCAACGGCTGCATGTGCTGCACGGTGCAGGAAGAGTTCTTCCCCGTGATGCGCGCGCTGGCCGAGCGCCGCGACCAGATCGACGCCGTGATCATCGAGACCTCGGGCCTGGCCCTGCCCAAGCCCCTGGTCCAGGCCTTCCAGTGGCCCGAGATCGCCAACGTGTTCACCGTGGACGCGGTGGTCACCGTGGTGGACACGCCAGCGGCCGCCAGCGGCCAGTTCGCCGCCAATCCCCAGGCCGTGGACGAGCTGCGCCGTGCCGACCCCAACCTGGACCACGAGTCGCCGCTGCACGAACTGTTCGAGGACCAGCTGGGCGCGGCCGACCTGGTGGTGCTCAACAAGACCGACCTGGCCGATGCCGAGGCCCTGGCCCGCGTGACCGCCCTGGTGCGCGAGGAGCTGCCGCCCGAGGTCAAGATCGTGCAATCGTCCCAGGGCCGCCTGCCGCTGGACGTGGTGCTGGGCCTGGCCAAGGCGGCCGAGACCACCATCGACCAGCGCGTGAGCCACCATGACCACGACGAGGACCATGACCACGACGACTTCGACTCCTACGTGATCGACCTGCCCGCCGTGGACCGCCACCGCCTGCTGGCCGCGCTGGAGACGCTGGTGGAGCAGCACAGCATCCTGCGCGTCAAGGGCTTTGCCGACATCCCGGGCAAGCCCATGCGCTGGCTGCTGCAGGGCGTGGGCCGCCGCTTCGACCACCATTTCGACCGCGCCTGGCGCGAGGGCGAGGCACGCGGCACGCGCCTGGTGTTCATCGGGCAAGACCTTGACGAAGCAGCGCTGCGCAAGGGCCTGGAGAATGTGGCCGCCTGACCTTCCGATTCCGTACTGAAACCTGTTCCATGCACCTGCTGTCCACGCGCCCCGGCGGCTTCGTCGAGGATGAGAGCATCGTCACCCGCCTCGACCAGACGCCGGCCGACATCGTCATCCTGAGCTCGGCCGACACCACGCTGGCCCTGCTGTCATCGGCCGTGGCCGCGCTGGCCGGGGCGTCGGCGGACTTCCCCTCGGTGCGGCTGGCCAATCTGCTGTACCTGCGCCAGCCGGCCTCGCTGGACCTGTATGTGGACGAGGTGCTGCGCCATGCGCGCGTGGTCATCGTGGACCACCTGGGCTCGGAGTCGGCCTGGCCCTACGGCATCGAGCAGATCGGCTCGCTGGCGCGCCGCAAGGGCCAGCGCCTGGCCATGTTCTCGGGTGACCTGCAGGAAGACCCGCACCTGCTGGCGCGCAGCACGCTGCCGGCCGCCGCCTGCCGCCAGCTGTGGCAATACCTGCGCTCGGGCGGCGCGGCCAATGCGCGCGAATTCCTCAAGGCCACCGTCTACCACGGGCTGGACCGGGGCGATGCGCCGCTGCCGCCGCGCACCCTGCCGCAGGCGGCTGTCCACGTTCCCCCGGCGCTGTTCGCTGCCAGGAGCCATGCCCAGGTCCAGGCCCCGGTCCATGCCCATGACGTGGCCGGCATCGACGACCTGCAGCGCGCCTGGACGCCGGGCGCGCCCACCGTGGCCCTGGTGTTCTACCGCTCCCACCTGCTGGCGGGCAATACGGCAGCCTTCGACGCCATGGCCCTGTCGCTGCAGCAGCGCGGCATGAACCCGCTGCCCGTGGCGCTGGACTCGCTCAAGGACCCGCTGTGCCTGGCCACGCTGCGCCAGCTCTGCGAAGACCATGCCGTGCAGCTGGTGCTCAACACCACGGCGTTCTCGGCGCTGGAATCGGGCACGGCCCTGGCCGGCGATGCGCCCGTGCTGCAGGTCATTGCCAGCGGCGGAAACCGCGAGGACTGGTGGGCCGACAGCCAGGGCCTGCGCCCGCGCGACATCGCCATGCAGGTGGTGCTGCCGGAGATGGATGGCCGCATCATCACGCGCGCCATCAGCTTCAAGGGCCTGTCCCACCGCTGCGCCTTCACCCAGGCCGACGTGGTGGCCTACCAGCCCGAGCCAGACCGCGTGGACTTCGTGGCCGACCTGGCCTGGCGCTGGTGCCGCCTGCGCAGCCTGCCCGCGCGCGACAAGCGCCTGGCCCTGGTGCTGGCCAACTATCCGGGCAGCGAAGGCCGCATCGGCAGCGGCGTGGGGCTGGATACGCCGGCCTCGGTGATCGCCATCCTTCAGCACCTGGCGGCCGAAGGCCATGAGTTGGGCGACCCCGCGCAGCTGCCCGCCGATGGCGAGGCGCTGATGCACACCCTGCAGCAGGGCATTGCCAACGACCCGGCCCAGTGGCCGCTGCGCCCGGCCTGGCAAAGCTATGCGCTGGACGAGTACCTGGCACGCCTGGCCGCGCTGCCGGACGGCATGGCCCACGCCATCACGGCGCGCTGGGGCGCGCCCGAGGCCGACCCGCTGCTGCGCCAGGGCCGATTCATGATCGCGGGCCTGCGCCTGGGCCATGTCTTTGTCGGCATACAGCCGGCGCGTGCATTGGTCGGTAAAGGCATGGGCGCGCAGGACTATGCGAGCTACCACGATGCCGAGCTGGTGCCGCCCCACAGCTACCTGGCCTTCTACTTCTGGCTGCGCGACCGCTTTGCCGTGGACGCCATGGTCCACGTGGGCAAGCATGGCAACCTCGAATGGCTGCCGGGCAAGAGCCTGGCGCTGTCGGGCGCGTGCTGGCCCGATGCCATCCTCGGCCCGCTGCCGCACCTGTACCCCTTCATCGTCAACGATCCCGGCGAAGGCGCCCAGGCCAAGCGCCGCAGCCAGGCCGTGATCATCGACCACCTGATGCCGCCGCTGACGCGCGCCGAAAACCACGGCCCGCTGCAGGACCTGGAGCGCCTGGTGGACGAGTACTACGATGCCCTGCTGGTCGATGCGCGGCGCGGCGCGCTGCTGCGCCGCCAGATCCTGGACATCGTGCGCCGCCAGCACCTGGACCAGGAGCTGGACCTGGCGCCCGGTGCCGCGCAGGACGACGATGCCGTGCTCGAACGCATAGACGCCTACCTGTGCGAGCTCAAGGAAACCCAGATCCGCGACGGCCTGCATGTCTTCGGCGCCTCGCCTCAAGGCCGCCAGCGCCGCGACACGCTGCTGGCGCTGGCGCGCTTCCCGTCGGACGAAGGCCAGGGCCTGATCCAGGCGCTGGCTGCCGACCTGCTGGACAGCCCCGGGTTCGACCCGCTGCGCATGGAGCCTGCACGCCCCTGGACCGGCGCGCGCCCCGCCGCACTGCAGGCCGTGAGCGACGAGCCCTGGCGCCATGAGGGCGACACCCGCGAGCGCCTGGAGCTGCTGGCGCAGCAGTTGCTGGAGGGCGAGACCGAAGCCCATGACTGGCCGCAGACCCAGGCCGCGCTGGAACAGGTGCACGCCGTGCTGGCGCCCGCGCTGGATGCCTGTGGCGGCGAGGAACTGCGCCAGCTGCTGCGCGGCCTGCAGGGCCGCTTCGTGCCGCCCGGTCCCAGCGGATCGCCCTCGCGCGGGCGGCCCGACGTGCTGCCCACGGGGCGCAATTTCTACACGCTGGACACGCGCGCCATTCCCACCCAGGCCGCCTGGGAGCTGGGCCAGCAGGCCACGCTCAGGCTGCTGGAGCGCTATCTGCAGGAGCATGGCGAGTACCCGCGCACCCTGGGCCTGTCGGTCTGGGGCACGGCCACCATGCGCACGGGCGGCGACGACATCGCCCAGGCCTTTGCGCTGATCGGCGTGCGACCCAAATGGGCTCCCGGCAGCCAGCGCGTGGTGGACTTCGAGGTGGTGCCGCGCGTGGGCATGGGCCGGCCGCGCGTGGATGTGACGCTGCGCATCTCGGGCTTCTTCCGCGATGCCTTCCCGGGCGCCGTGCAGATGTTCGACGCGGCCGTGCAGGCCGTGGCCGCGCTGGATGAGGACGCCGAGGACAACCCCATACGCGCGCGCATCCTGGCCGAGGCCGAGCAACTGCAGGCGCAGGGCATGGACGCCGTGCAGGCCCGCCTGCAGGCCGGCTGGCGCGTGTTCGGCGCGCCGCCCGGCCACTATGGATCGGGACTGGGCGGACTGTTCCAGAGCGGTGATTGGCAGGGCGATGCCGACCTGGCCCAGGCCTACCTGGGCTGGAGCCAGCACGCCTACGGCCAGGACGCCGAGGGCGTGCCCGCAGGCGATGCGCTGCGCCGCCGCCTGGGCGAGCTCGACGTGGTGGCCCACAACCAGGACAGCCGCGAGCACGACATCCTCGACTCGGGCGACTACTTCCAGTTCCAGGGCGGCATGGCCTCGGCCGTGCGCCACCTCTCGGGCCGCCAGCCCGCGCTCTACCACGGCGACCACGCCAACCCGGCCCAGCCGCGCGTGCGCTCGCTCAAGGAAGAGATTGCGCGCGTGGTGCGCTCGCGCGTCACCAATCCCAAGTGGATGGACGGCGCCAAGCGCCACGGCTACAAGGGCGCCTTCGAGATGGCGGCCACGGTGGACTATCTCTTCGGCTTCGATGCCACCACGCAGCAGGTGGGCGACCACCAGTACGCCCTGGTGGCCGACGCCTATGTGCTGGATGCGGCCACGCGCGACTTTCTCGTGCAGCACAATCCGCAGGCCCTGCGCGACATGCTGGAGCGCCTGCTCGAAGCCATGCAGCGCGGCCTGTGGGAGCAGCCCGGCGACTATCGCCAGCAGCTGGAAGACCTGCTGCTGGAACATGAAAACCATCTCGAAGGATTGCGCGGATGACCGCCTCCCCTGACCTGGGCAGCGGCGCCCAGCCCGCGCTGCCGCCGCTGTTTCCCTTTGCCGCCATCGCCGGCCAGCCCCTGCTGTGCCAGGCGCTGCTGCTGGCCGCCATCGACCCGCAACTGGGCGGCGTGCTGATCGAGGGGCCGCGCGGCACGGCCAAATCCACGGCCGCGCGTGCGCTGGCCGAGCTCATCGATGCCGCGCCCTTCGTCACGCTGCCGCTGGGCGCTTCGCTGGAGCATCTGGCCGGCTCGCTGGACCTGGGCCAGGCCATGGCCGGCCATGCGCTCAAATTCGCGCCCGGCCTGCTGGCGCGCGCCCATGGCGGCGTGCTCTATGTGGACGAGATCAACCTGCTGCCCGATGCCCTGGTCGATGTGCTGCTGGATGCCGCCGCCAGCGGCGTCAACGTGGTCGAGCGCGACGGCATCTCGCACCGCCACGCGGCGCGCTTCGTGCTGGTGGGCACCATGAACCCCGAGGAAGGCCAACTGCGCCCGCAGCTGCTGGACCGCCTGGGCCTGTGCGTGCGCCTGGCCAATGTGCAGGATGCGGCCCAGCGCCAGGCCATCGTGCGCGCGCGGCTGCTGTTCGATGCCGACCCGGCCGCCTTCCGCGCCCGCCATGCAGACGCCCAGGCCGCGCTGGCTGCCCAGCTGCGCACGGCACGCGAGCGCCTGCAGCCGGCCGGCGCGCTGCCCTGGTCCGACGCGGTGCTGCAGGCCGCCGGAGCGCTGTGCATTGCCGCCCAGGTGGACGGCCTGCGGGCCGACCTGGTGCTGCTGCGCGCCGCCCGCGCCTGGGCCGCCTGGCTGGGCGATGCCGAGGTCAGGCCCGACCATGTGCAGGCCGTGGCCGAGCTGGTGCTGGTGCACCGCCGCAAGCCGGGGGCGCCGCAGCCGCCGCAGCAGCAGCAGCCATCCCCACAGCAAGCGCCATCGAATCCGCCTTCGCAGTCGCCGGCACAAAGCCGGCCGCCTGCGGAATCCACGGCCAACGGCGCAGGCGACAGCCCGCCCTCCGAGGCCGACTGGGGCGCCATGCCGCCCGAGCCCGTGGGCCTGCTGCGTGTCGCCGTGCCCTCATTGCTGGCCCGCGAGGCCGCAAAGGCGGGAGCGCCCGCCACAAAAAAAGCCTGAGCCCCCGCGGCCCCGCGCCACAGGCAAGGGCTGCGGGGGCGGGCCAGCAGGCCTCCAGCCAGCCCCGGCTGGCTCAGTCGCAAGGCGGGCAGGCCACCGGCAGCTGGGACTGGCCGCGCACGCTGGCCGCGCGCGGCGCCCAGGCACTGGCGCCTGAACATCTGCAGCGCCGCCGCGAGCCGCCGCAGGCCACGCGGCTGCATTGCTTTGTGCTCGATTGCTCGGCTTCCATGGCCGCCAGCGGCGCACTGGCGCGGGCCAAGGGCGTGCTGCTGTCGCTGATGGAAGAGGCCTACCGTCGCCGCGAGCAGGTGGCGCTGATCTGCTTTGCGGGCACGCGCGTGGAATTGCGCCTGCCGCCGCGCAAGGCTGCGGCCTGGAATGACGACTGGATCGCTCCCATTGGCGGGGGCGGCGGCACGCCGCTGCAGGCGGCCGTGGAACAGGCGGGCCAGTTGCTGCAGCGCCATTGCGGCGCAGACGCCTCCTGCCAGGGCTGGCTGTGGCTGCTCACCGACGGCCGCACGCGCGAGCGGCCTGCGCGGCCTGCGGCGGCGCAGGAGGCGGGCATCGTGGACTTTGAATCAGGCCGCGTGCGCCTGGGCCGGGCCGCTGCGCTGGCTGCCGCCTGGGACGCACGCCATGTGCGGGCTGATGATTTCGCAGGCTGATCTGCGGCTCTGACGAGATCAGGCCGGCCAGCTCAGCTCGAACAGCGCGCCGCCGCGCTCGCCCGGCAGGCACTGCGCCCGCCCGCCATGGGCCTGGGCAATGGCCTGCACCACGGCCAGGCCCAGTCCGCTGCCGTTGCCTGCACCCACGCTGGCATTCCTTCGGCTGCGGGCGCCTTCACCGCGCTGGAAGGCGTCGAAGATGCGCGGCGCAAGGTCTGCCGCCACGCCGGGGCCGCTGTCTTCCACGCGCACGGTGCACAGGCCGTGGCGCACGCGCGCGGCCACCAGCAGCGGGCCCGGCTGCGCGTACTGCATGGCGTTTTCCAGCAGGGCCAGCAGGGCCTGGCGTATGCGCACGGGGTCGCAGACCACGGGCTGGTCATCGAGCTCCATCGCCAGCTGCAGGCCCGCCTGCTCCAGCGCCGGTCCCACGGCCAGGGCCACCGAGCGCACCTCGCCCGCCAGGCAGGTCTGGCGCAGCTGCAATTGCAGATGGCCGTTTTCCTGCAGGCCCAGCAGGCGCAGGTCGTCGATCAGGCGGGTCAGCCCCTCGACCTGGGTCATCAGGCTGGCCAGCATGTCCTTGCTGGGCAGGAAGACGCCGTCGGACAGTCCCTGCAGCCGCCCGCTGAGAATGGTCACGGGCGTGCGCAGCTCATGGGCGATGGCCGCGCTCCAGAAGGCGCGCTCCTGCGCCATGCCTTCCAGGCGCCGGGCCAGGCTGTTGAAGTCGTGCACCAGCTGCGCGGCCTCGTGCAGCGCGCTGTCGTCCGTGCTGGCGCGCGCCGAGAGGTCTCCCTCGGCCAGCTGGCGCAGGCTGATGGCCACCGAGTCCAGCGAGGGCAGGATGCGCCGCGACAGCCGCGTGGCCACGAAGATGGCGATCAGCATGGCCACCACCAGGGTCAGCAGCACCCAGGCCAGCTCCACGCTGGAGGGCATCCAGCCGTCGGAGACGCTGGCCGGGTGAAAGGTCAGCAGCAGCGCATAGAAGGCGTACGAGCCCAGCACGCACAGCACCACCACGGCCAGCGTGACGGCCGACATGGTCAGCACCACCTGCCGGCGCAGCCCGGCCGCTGCGCTCATGACGGCACTCCCCGGCCTGCGGCCTGTGCGGCGCTCATGGGTCCATCCCCAGCCGGTAGCCCACGCTGCGCACGCTGTCGGGCATGCCCTGCAGGCCCAGGCCTTCGAGTTTCTTGCGCAGCTTGCTGATGTGGCTGTCCACGGTGCGCTCCAGCGTGTGGCCTTCGGGCAGGCAGCTCAGCAGCAGCTCGGCGCGGCTGAACACGCGCCGGGGCGAACGCACCAGGCTGGCCAGCAGGTTGAATTCGGTCACGGTGAGTTCGGGCACATGCGTGGCGCCCTGCACCTGCACGCTGACCTCGCGGCTGTCCAGGTCCACGCGAAAGGGGCCGGCCTGCAGCAGCTTGGTATCGCGGAGACGGCCCTGCCCGCAGCGGCGCAGCACGGCCTGCACGCGCGCCACGACCTCGGCCGCGTTGAAGGGCTTGCCCACGTAGTCGTCCGCGCCAATGCGCAGGCCGATGAGCTTGTCCACGTCCTGGTTGAGGGCGGTGAGCATGATGACGGGCGTGTCGCCGCGCCGGCGGATTTCGGACAGCACCTGCCAGCCGTCGAGGCGTGGCATCTGCACGTCGAGAAGTACGAGATCGGGTTTCAAGTGGTGGTGCAGTTCAAGGGCCTGCTGGCCATCGGCGGCATGCACGGTGCGCAGGTCGCTGCGGGCCAGGTAGGCGCACAGGATGTCTGCGATCTCGGGCTCGTCCTCGGCGACGAGGATGAGCGATGTCGATGGCTGGAAAGGCAAGGGCTGGGCAATGATAGAAGCCATTTTGGGGTCGCGGCGGGGGCTGTGTTCATCTCCATCGTTCTTCCACATTTCCCGGGCCGAAATGCCATCGAAAGAACGCAAGCTGTTTCCCTGTGCCGCCGCAATTGGCCGGCATGCGAAACAAATCCCTGAATATGAAGTCACAGCGGCAATGCCGTATGAGCGGGTGGGAGAGCTGTTAGCTTTGCAGCGGCTCCATGGATGAATGGCCCTGGCGGCAACACGCCGCAGGCCGAAGCCGCACCGGCAGGAGTTTCCTCCATCCCCATGCCTCCTGGCAATCTGGATTTGCATCCGGATGGCCCCTCAGATGTGTCGGCGCCAGGCGCCGTATTTTTTCCGCAGCGCGCCCTGGCGTGCATTGAAAACCAGACCTCGCGTCCATGCCACAGTTCTTCATTCACCGGCCCGTCTTTGCCTGGGTCATCGCGTTGTTCATCGTGCTGCTGGGCGTGCTTGCCATTCCGCAATTGCCGATCTCGCGCTATCCCACGGTGGCGCCGCCCACGGTGAGCCTGTATGCCACCTACCCGGGCGCCACGCCCAAGACGCTCAATGACTCCGTGGTCTCTCTGATCGAGCGCGAGCTGTCCAGCGTCCGCCACCTGCTGTACTTCGAGTCCTCGGTGGACACCTCGGGCTCGGCCGAGATCAAGGCCACCTTCAAGCCCGGCACCAACCCCGAGCTGGCCCAGGTGGATGTGCAAAACCGCATCAAGGCCGTGGAGCCGCGCCTGCCGCAGGCCGTGCGCCAGAACGGCCTGCAGGTGGAGTCGGCCACGTCGAGCTTTCTGCTGCTGGTGGGCCTGATCTCGCCGGGCGGCGAGTTCGACGAGCTGGCACTCAATGACTACATGGCGCGCAATGTCGTCGAGGAGCTGCGGCGCATCGAGGGCGTGGGCCGCGTGCAGCTGTTCGGCACCGAGCGCGCCATGCGCGTCTGGGTCGATCCGGCCAAGCTGATCTCCTACGGGCTGTCCATGGGCGACCTCACCCAGGCCATCCAGCAGCAGAACATGCAGATCGCCCCGGGCCGCGTGGGCGATGCGCCCATCGCCCCGGGCCAGCGCGTGACCACGCCGCTCACCGTGCAGGGCCAGCTGACCTCGCCCGAGCAGTTCGCGGCCATCGTGCTGCGCGCCAATGCCGACGGCTCCCGCCTGGTGCTGGGCGACGTGGCGCGCGTGGAGCTGGGTGCGCAGTCCTATGCCTTCTCCAACCGCGAGGATGGCAAGCCCGCCACCAGCGCCGCCGTGCAGCTGTCGCCGGGCGCCAATGCCGTGCGCACGGCCGCCGCCGTGCAAAAGCGCATGGCCGAGCTGGCCTCCATCCTGCCGCGGGGCATGGAGCACACCATCTCGTTCAATACCGCGCCCTTCGTCAAGATCTCCATCGAGAAGGTGGTGCAGACCCTGGTCGAGGCCATGGTGCTGGTCTTCCTGGTGATGTACCTGTTCCTGCAGAACCTGCGCTACACGCTGATCCCGGCCATCGTGGCGCCCGTGGCGCTGTTGGGCACCTTCGCCGTGATGCTGGTGGCGGGCTTTTCCATCAACGTGCTGACCATGTTCGGCATGGTGCTGGCCATCGGCATCATCGTGGACGACGCCATCGTGGTGGTGGAGAACGTGGAGCGCCTCATGGCCGAGGAAGGCCTGTCCCCGCGCGATGCCACGCTCAAGGCCATGAAGGAGATCACGGGCGCCATCATCGGCATCACCCTGGTGCTGACGGCGGTGTTCATTCCCATGGCGTTCGCCAGCGGCTCGGTGGGCGTGATCTACCAGCAGTTCACGCTGTCCATGGCCGTGTCCATCCTGTTCTCGGCCTTCCTGGCCCTGAGCCTGACACCAGCGCTGTGCGCCACCTTGCTCAAGCCGGTGGCGGCAGGCCACCATGAGAAGAAGGGCTTCTTCGGCTGGTTCAACCGCGGCTTCGAGCGGCTGACGAACCGCTACGAGGCCCATGTCACGGGCCTGGTCCGGCGCACGGGCCGCATGATGCTGCTGTTCGCGGCCATCGTGGCCATCCTGGTGTTTGCGCTGCGCCAGCTGCCCTCGGCCTTTCTGCCCGAGGAGGACCAGGGCTACTTCATGGCGTCCATCCAGCTGCCGGCCGATGCCACGGCCGAGCGCACGCTGGACGTGGTCAAGCGCTATGAGGAGCATGTGGCGCAGCGCCCCGGCATCGCCTCCAGCATCTCGGTGCTGGGCTTCAGCTTCGCGGGCTCGGGCCCGAACGCGGCCATGGCCTTCACCACGCTCAAGGACTGGGACCAGCGCGACGGCGCCACGGCGGGCGAGGAAGTCTCGCTCGCGCAAAAGGCCATGGAACATGCGCCCGAGGGCGCCATCATGGTGCTGCAGCCCCCGGCCATCGACGAGCTGGGCACCTCCTCGGGCTTCACCATGTACCTGCAGGACCGCACGGGCCAGGGCCATGCCGCGCTCAAGTCGGCCACCGACCAGTTGCTGGCGCTGGCCGGCAGCAGCAGCGTGCTGGGCTCGGCCTACCAGGACAGCCTGCCTTCGGGCACCAGCGTGCGGCTGGAGATCGACCGCCAGAAGGCCCAGGCCCTGGGCGTGGGCTTTGCCGCCATCAGCGAGACGCTGTCCACGGCCATGGGCTCGCTGTACGTCAACGACTTCCCCAACGCCGGACGCATGCAGCAGGTCATCGTGCAGGCCGACGCGCCCGCGCGCATGCAGGTCGATGACGTGCTCCGGCTGAATGTGCGCAATGCCTCGGGCGGCATGGTGCCGCTGGCCGAGTTCGCCACGCCCGTGTGGTCGGAGACGCCGCTGCAGCTGGTGCGCTACCAGGGCTTCCTGGCGTCGCGCATCTCGGGCACGCCTGCGCCCGGCACGTCCAGCGGCGCGGCCATGGCCGAGATGGAGCGGCTGGTGGCCCAGCTGCCGCCCGGCTTTGCCGTGGCCTGGACCGGCCAGTCGCTGCAGGAGCGCCAGTCGGCTGCGCAGGCGCCGCTGCTCATGGCCCTGTCCATGCTGGTGGTCTTCCTGGTGCTGGCCGCGCTGTACGAGAGCTGGTCCATCCCGCTGTCGGTGATGCTGGTCGTGCCCCTGGGCCTGCTGGGCGCGGTGGCGGCCGTGCTGCTGCGCGGCATGCCCAACGATGTGTTCTTCAAGGTGGGGCTGATCACCATCATCGGCCTGTCGGCCAAGAACGCCATCCTGATCGTGGAATTCGCCAAGCAACTGCGCGAGGAAGGCCAGGACCTGCGCGAGGCCGCCATCAAGGCCGCGCGCCTGCGGCTGCGGCCCATCCTCATGACCTCGCTGGCCTTTGCGCTGGGCGTGGTGCCGCTGATGCTGGCATCGGGCGCCAGCGCCGAGACCCAGCACGCCATCGGCACGGGCGTGTTCGGCGGCATGGTCAGCGGCACGGTGCTGGCCGTGTTCTTCGTGCCCGTCTTCTTCGTCTTCGTCCTTGAATGGCAGCGGCGCATCGCCGGGCCGCGCGGCAGCGCGCGCCGGCCGCCGCCCGCTGCCGACCCCGGAACCTGAACCATGCCTCTCTGGATCGCGCTCAACGCCCTGTGCTTTCAGGGCCGCCCGCCGGCACAGTCTTCAAACCCTTGCGCGCCATCGGCGCCTGCAGCCCCTAAGCGGCAGGCCGGGCCCACCGGACCCGAGCCGCCGCGTGCAAACGCAGGTGCGCATGCCGGCCGCCGTGGCGCCGGTGGCGCCCCCTCCGGCACGGCCAGCACGTCCGTCCCATGATTTCTATAATGGCGGTTTCGTTCGCCATTGCAGGAGGTATTCGTCCCATGCGCCATTGATGCTGCCGCTGTCCCAGCGGCCCGCTTTTCCCGACCCTGCCCACCGCACGCGCAATGCATGCAAAGCGGCAAGGAACTGCGTTGGCATCCATGAACTGCGATATGACGAGTACCACGATCACGCTCGACGGCGTTTCCTGCGTGCTGCCCGATGGCAGCCCCCTTTTCTCCGATCTTTCCGAAACCCTCGACCACCGCCGCACCGGCCTGGTGGGACGCAACGGCGTGGGCAAGTCGCGGCTGGCGCGCATCCTGGCCGGGCTGGATGCGCCCTCGCAGGGCCGCTGCCTGCGCTCGGGGCAGGTGCTGTACCTGGCCCAGCGCACGGACTGGCATGACCAGCCTTCGGTGGCGGCGCTGGCCGGGCTGCAGCCTGCGCTGGAGGCGCTGGCGCGCATCGAGGCCGGCAGCTGCGATGCCCGGGACTTCGAGCGGCTGGCCGACCGCTGGGACCTGCGCCAGCGCCTGCAGGCCCAGCTGGAGCTGGCGGGCCTGGGCCATCTGCGTGCCGATACGCCGGGCCACGCCCTCAGCGGCGGCGAGGCCATGCGCGTGGCCCTGGCGGGCGCGCTGCTGTCGGGCGCCGACCATCTGGTGCTGGACGAGCCCAGCAACCACCTGGACCGCGAAAGCCGCCAGGCCCTGGCCGCGCAACTGCAGCGCTGGCCCGGTGGCCTGGTCGTGGTCAGCCATGACCGCAGTCTGCTGCAGGGCATGGAACGCATCGTGGAGCTGTCACCGCAGGGGCTTCGCAGCTACGGCGGCGGCTACGCCTTCTATGCCGAAGCCAAGGCGCGCGAGATGGCCTCGGCGGTGCAACTGCTGGAGCAGCGCAAGCTGGAGCGCCGCCGCGAAACGCAGCAGTTGCGCGAGCAGCAGGAGCGCCAGCAGCGCCGCGAGGCGCGCGGCCGCCGCCAGGGCCAGGAGGCCAACCAGGCGCGCATTCTGCTGGACCGGCAAAAGGAGCGCAGCGAGGCGTCGGCCGGCCGCCTGCGCCGCCAGCATGCAGACACGCGCGAGGCGCTGGACCAGCGCGTGCGCGAGGCGGCGCGCCAGATCGACCTGCAGGCCGGCATCCGCATGCAGGCGCCGCCACCGGCCGGTGCTCCCTGCGACGTGGTGGCGCTGCTGGACGATGTGCTGCTGCCGTTTTCGTTGTCCACGGGGCCGCGCCTGAACCTGTCTCTGTACGGCGGCCAGCGCCTGGCCGTGACCGGTCCCAACGGCTGCGGCAAGACGCGCCTGCTCGATGTGCTGTCGGGCCGCCTTGCGCCCCAGGCGGGCGAGGTGCGCCGCATGCAGGCCTGTGCCTACCTGGACCAGCGCCTGTCCCTGTTGCAGCCCGGGCGCACGGTGATGGAGCAGTTGCAGGACGCCTGCCCCGGCACCCCCGTGGATGTGCTGCGCACGCGCCTGGCCTGGCTCGGGCTGGCGGCCCGGCAGGTGGAGCAGCCTGCGGGCCGGCTCAGCGGCGGCGAGCAGCTCAAGGCCGCCCTGGCCTGCGCGCTGCATGCCGAGCCGCCCGCGCCCCTGCTCCTGCTGGACGAGCCCTGCAACCACCTGGACCTGCCTTCCCTGCAGGCGCTGGAGGCCATGCTGCGCGGCTACGCCGGCACGCTGGTCGTGGTCTCGCATGACGAGGATTTTCTGCAGGCCATCGGGCTGACCGACCGCCTGGTGTGGTCGCCGCAGGGCTGGCGAATGGAGTCCGCCTAGCTTTCCTGCGCTATCAGCGCCTGCAGCGCGCGCACATCGGTCACCAGCAGCGCCTGGCGCCCCTCCTTGCGCAGCAGGCCGCGCCGGGTGAGGGCGCCCAGCTCGCGCGTGACCTGCTCGCGGTTGGTGCTGATCTTGCTGGCCAGCACCGAGTGCGAAGGCACGGGGCTGATGAGGGCCGTGTGCTCGGGCGAGACGCCCGCCTCCCGCGCCAGGCGCAGCAGTTCCATGTGCAGGCGCGTGGGCACGCCCAGGGTGCTCAGTTCCATGACGCGGTCGGTCAGCCGGCGCACCAGGCCGGCCAGGCCTTCCATCATGCGCAGGGCAACGGCGGGCTCGCGCGCCAGCAGGGCCAGGAAGTCCTGGCGCGAGAGGCTGGCCAGCAACGAGGATTCCAGGGTGACCACATCGGTGGAGCGGGCCTGGCCGTCAATGGCCGCCAGGTCGCCGAAGTGCTCGCCGGGCCCGTAGTCGCGGAAGCTGACCTCGCGCCCGCCCGGCGAATAGGTGGTGATGCGCACGCGCCCGCTGACCAGGAAGAACACGTCGCTGCCCGTGGAGCAGCGGCTGAACACGGGCTGGCGGGCCTGCAGCGGGCGCCATTCGCAGTCGGCGGCGATGCGGTCCAGGCTGGCGCTGCCCAGGCCCTCGAACAGGGCGATGCCGCGCAGGGCGAAACTGGAGGGCTGGGTGGGGTGGGCCATGGAACCAATAGCGGGCGTAAGGTACAAAGATTCTGGATCGGCCAGGCCCGGCCTAAGTTCCTTCAAGCTGCCGTTCTTGCGGTCTTCTCCTGTCTTCTTCCGCCGTCGGGCGCATCATCGCTTTCCATGGCCCGTGTCCCTCATCCGGCTTTGCCGGCTCTGCCGTCCCTGCGCAGCCTCCACTGGTCCACCGGCCTGGTGCTGTGGACCTATGCGGCGCTGCACCTGTTCAATCACGCCCTGGGCCTGGTCTCGCTGGGCACGGCCGAGGCCGTGCGCGAGGGGGTCCACGGCGTGTGGCGATCCCTGCCCGGCAGCCTGCTGCTCTACGGCGCGCTGGCCGTGCACATGGGGCTGGCGCTGCAGGCGCTGGCGCGGCGGCGCAGCCTGCGCATGCCGGCGCTGGAGGCCGTGCGGCTGCTGCTGGGACTGGGCCTGCCGCTGCTGCTGGCCCTGCACGTGCCGGCCACGCGGCTGGCGCAGGAGGCCTGGGGCGTGGACCCCTCGTATGCGCGCATCGTGCGTTCTTCCTGGAATCCGTCCAGCATGGCCATCCAGCTGCTGCTGATGACGGCTGCCTGGACCCATGGCTGCATGGGCCTGCACATGGCCCTGCGTGCGCGCGGCTGGTGGCGGCGGTGGCAGCCGCTGCTGCTCACGGCCGCCGTGCTGCTGCCCGTGCTGGCGGCGCTGGGCATCGTCTCCATGGCGCGCGAGATCGCGGCGGCCGGCCTGCCAGCGCCGGCCGGCCCCTCGCCCGAGGCATCGCAGTGGCTGCGCGCGCTGACGACCGGGCTGCGCCAGGGCTGGCTGGCCTGCCTGGCCGCGCTGCTGGCCGGCCCGTGGCTGTGGCGACGCATGCGCCTGCGCGGCGCCCGCCAGGTGCTGCTGCACTATCCGGGCCGCACCGTGCAGGTGGCCCAGGGCATGAGCGTGCTCGAAGCCAGCCGTGAGCACGGCATTGCCCATTTGTCGCTGTGCGGCGGCAGGGCGCGCTGCTCCACCTGCCGGGTGCGCGTGTCCGGCCCGGCGGCCCACCTGCCCGCGCCGGGGCGGGACGAGCGCCTCACGCTGGAGCGCGTGGGCGCGCCGCAGGACGTGCGGCTGGCCTGCCAGCTGCGGCCCACGGGCGATGTGCAGGTGGCGCCGCTGTTCCGCTCGCCGGCAGCCGCCCAGGCCGGGCGGGGCGACGAGCAGCGCGAGGTCCGCGAAGTGCGCGCGGTGGCCATCCTTTTCGTGGACCTGCGCCGCTGGTCGGGCCTGGCCGAGCGGCAATGGCCCGTGGACCTGTCCTGGGTGCTGGACCAGTATTTCGAGCGCGTGGGCCAGGCTGTGCACGACAGCGGCGGCATGGCCAACCAGTTCATCGGCGACAGCGTGATGGCCATCTTCGGGCTGGATACCGACCTGGACACGGCCTGCCGCCAGGCCGTGCAGGCCAGCGCCCTCATCGACCGTCGCATGCAGGAATGGAGCCACACCTTCGAGGCGCAGTTCGGCCAGCCGGTGGATTTCGGCATGGGCCTGCATGCGGGGCGCGCCGCCGTGGGGCGCGTGGGCTTCGAGCACACCACCACCTTCACGGCAGTGGGCGAGGTGGTCAACACGGCCAGCCGCCTGCAGGAATACACCAAGAGCGCCCAGGCCCGGCTGGTGCTGTCGCTGGAGGTGGCGCGCCGCGCGGGCGTGGCCGATGGCCTGGGCGAAGTCCGGCAGGTGCAGGTGCGCGGGCGCTCCGAGCCCCTGCAGGCCCTGCATGTGGCGCGGCCCGGCCTGCAGTGGCCCTGAGCGTGGATGGTGGGCGTGGACGGTGAGCGCGGGAACCGGAGAGTTTGCGCAAAGCTGTGCGTTTAGGCACTGACGCGCAGGCGGGCGAAGACGAGACTGCAGCCATGCAGAACGCAATCACGCGCTGCAGGATTTGACAAAGGATTCGCCATGAAGCACGCAAAGACCCTCTTCGCCATCGTTTCCCTTTCCTCCGCCTTGTGGTCGGGCATGGCCTCGGCCGCACCGGCCAACACGGTATCTGCAGAAACCTGGTTCGGCGCCGAGCCCGTCGCCTCCGGCCCCGCGCTGTCGCGCGCCGAGGTTCAGGCCGACCTGGCCCTGTGGAACCGCGCCGGCCTCAACGTCTACCGCGAGTCCGACGTGAACCACTGGGATGCCGACTACCAGCAGCGCCTGGCCCAGTACCAGCGCATGCGCAGCGGCCCCGAGTACCTGGCCGAAGTGCAGCGCCTGGGCGGCTCGGTGAAGGCCGCCGAAGGCCAGGGTTCCGGCCGTGTCCCGGGCTGATGCGATGACGCGCGCCGCCACGCATCGCGCTGCCCACGCCGCAGCATCGCCCTGGGCCGACTTCGCACCGCTGCTGGCCCGGGTGCTGCTGAGCCTGCTGTTCATCTACAGCGGCATCGGCAAGCTGATGGGGCCGGAGGGCACCATGGCCTATATCGCCAAGGCGGGCCTGCCGCTGCCCATGCTGTCGTATGCCATGGCGCTGGTGGTGGAGCTGGGCGTGGCCACGGCCCTGCTGCTGGGCTGGCGCACCCGCGAGGCCGCGGCCGTGATGGCCGTGTTCAGCGTCATGTCGGCGCTGATGTTCCACAACCAGTTCGGCGACAAGGGCCAACTGGTGCAGTTCCTGAAGAACCTGGCGATCGCCGGCGGATTCGTGCAACTGATGCTGGCGCCCGTGGCGCGCTGGAGCCTGGACGCACGGCGTTGAATGCGAGCCAGTGTTGTGCACTGAACACTGCCAATGAAACCGGCGCTGCCCAAAGCCGGGGACACCGAGGTAGGGCCGCCCCGACCCGAGGGTGTCGTCCCCCTCCCTCGCGAAGCGAGTAGAGAGGGGGAAGCGGCGTCAGCCGCTCAGGGGGTGCCGCCTGTTTCACACCTTGATGCCCTTCTCGGCCAGGCGGCGGGCGTAGGCGGCCAGGATCAGCCGCTCCGAATGCACCAGGTAGTCATTGAGCGCGGCAGCGGCCTCGGCCGGCTTGCCGTCCTCGAACTGCTGCAGGATGCGCGCATTCATGTCCACATAGGGGGCATGCAGGAAGTGCGGGTCGCGCAGCAGGCCGAAGGCCAGCCGCAGCTCGGCCAGCAGGTGCTCGAACATGGTGTCCAGGCGCTCGCTGTCGGCCAGTTGCACCACGGCCTTGTGGAAACTCATGTTGGCCGTGCCCACGCCCGACCAGTCCTGGGCCTCGCGGTGGCGCTGTGCCGCCTCCACGGCTTCGCGCATCAGGCTGCGAGCCGGGTGCATGGGATAGGCCTGGGCCAGCGCCTGGCACTCCACCATGCGGCGCACGCGGTAGATGTCGATGATGGAGGCAATGCTGGGCGCCGCCACCGACACGCCCTTGTTGGGCTCGTGCACCAGCAGCCCCTCCTTGGTCAGCAGCCGGAAGGCCTCGCGCAGCGTGTTGCGCGAGATCTGCAGGCTTTCGCTGAGTGAGGCCTCCGACAGCTTTTGCCCGGGCTCCCAGGCACCATCGATGAGCTTGCTGCGCAGCTGCTCGGTCACGCGGTCGGTCAGGTTGAGGATATCGGTGCTGCGGGTCATGGTGATGGGGGATGCAAGGGTCGATGGGCAGTGTAGCCAGGGCCGGCACTCCTGCCGGCCTCGCGTGGTGCTCAGTTGTCGTGGTGCAGCCGCGTGAAGGCCTGCAGGGTGCTGTCCACGGCCTCGTCGTCAATGTGGCGGTGCGTGACCAGGCGCAGCAGGCCCGCGCTGCCCGTGCGCACCAGCACGCCGGCTTCGGCAAGGCGTGCCTCCCAAAGGCGCGCATCGGCCGCGCTGGTGCCTACGCGCACCTGCACGATGTTGGTCTGCGGCAGTTCGGCCGCGCACCATGCCGGGTGGATGGCGCGCAGGCCCTGGTGCAGGCGGCGGGCGCGTGCGTGGTCCTCGGCCAGGCGATCGACCATGTGCTCCAGCGCCACCAGGCCCGCCGCCGCGATCACGCCGGCCTGGCGCATGGTGCCGCCCAGCATGCGCCGTATGCCGCGCGCCCGCGTGATGAAGTCGGCCGGGCCCATGAGCACCGAGCCCACCGGAGCCGACAGGCCCTTGGACAGGCAGACGGTGACCGAGTCCGTGTGCGCGGCGATCTCGCGGCAGGACAGGCCCAGTGCCACGGCGGCATTGAACAGGCGAGCGCCATCGGTGTGCACGGGCACGCCATGGCGGGCGGCCAGGGCATGCAGGGCCGCCAGCGACTCGGGCGCCGCCACGCTGCCGCCCCGTGCGTTGTGGGTGTTCTCCACGGCCACGAGGGCGCTGGGGCAGCGCGCGGATGCCGAGGTGTCCAGCGCCGCCTCCAGCGCGGGCAGGGCGATCAGGCCGCCGTCGCCGGGCAGGCTGCGGTAGTGCATGCCGGTCAGGCCTGCGGCTGCGCGCTCGGCGTTCAGCAGATGGCTGCCGGCCTCGGCCAGCACCTCGCCGGGCATGCGGCCATGGGCGAGCACGGCCACGAGGTTGCCCATGGTGCCGCTGGCCACGAACAGGCCTGCGGCCTTGCCAAAGCGCTGGGCGGCCGTCTCTTCCAGCGCACGCACCGTCGGGTCGCCGTCCAGGCCGTCGTCGCCCAGCGGGGCGCAGGCCATGGCTTCGAGCATCTGCGGCGTGGGGCGCGTGACGGTGTCGCTGCGCAGGTCAACGGCGTCATGGTGATGGTGCAGGGAGGGCATTCAGTCCGCCTTGATGTTGCGTTCCTTGATGACGCGGCCCCAGCGTGCGGCGTCGGTCTCCATCTGGGCACCGAACTCCGCCGGAGTGCGGGGCGTCAGTTCCAGCCCCAGGGACTGCAGCTTGGCCTGGAGCGCGGGCGTGGCCATGGCGCGGGCCACGGCATCGTGCAGCGCGGTCTGTATGCCAGGAGGCAACCGGGCAGGCGCCAGCAGGCCGAACCAGTGCAGCACGGTGAGGCCGCGCACGCCGCTTTCGGCCATCGTGGGCACCTGGGGCAGGGCCGGCGAGCGCTGGGCACCGGTGGTGGCCAGGGCGCGCAGCGCGCCGCTTTTGATATGGGGGATCACGGTGGGGGCCGAGGAGAACATGCTCTCGGTATGGCCGGCCACCACGTCGGCGACGGCCTGGCCCGAGCCCTTGTAGGGAATGTGGGTGATGAACGTGTCCGTCTGCTGCTTGAACAGCTCGCCTGCCAGATGCGTGGCCGTGCCCGTGCCGCCCGAGGCGAAGTTGATCTGGCCGGGCCGTGCCCTGGCCATCGCGATGTATTCCTTCACGCTTTGCGCCTTGAGCTTGGGGTTGACGGCCAGCACCAGCGGCGAGGAGCCGATCAGGGCCACGGGCGTGAAGTCCTTGAGCGCGTCGTACGGTGTCTTGTAGAGACTGGGCGTGATGGTGTGCGGCATGTCGGCCAGGAGCAGCGTGTAGCCGTCGGGCGCGGCGCGTGCCACCAGCTCGGCGCCCAGCATGGCCGAGGCGCCGGGCTTGTTGTCCACGACCACGGGCTGGCCCAGTTCGCGCGACAGCTCCGTGCCCAGCGCGCGGGCGATGTTGTCCGAGCCGCCTCCGGCCGTGTAGGGCACGACGATGCGCACGGGCTGCGCAGGCCATTTCTGCGCCAGGGCAAGACCGGGCAGGGCAGCCGCTGCCAGGATGAGCAGGCGGCGCTGCAGGCCCCGGTGCGAAGCGGGATGTGCAGCAGGGTGCAAGGCAGCGTGCAAGGCGGGGTGCGGAAGTGGGTGACGTTCGGCAGGCATGGCGAAGGCTCCTTGGTGCAGCGACAGGAAGAAACGATGGGCCGATCCGCCAGCGGCCTGGCCCGCAAGCCACCCGCCTTCATCAACCGATGAAGCGCCCCGCATTGCCCAGCACGCCCAGGTCGATGAAGCTGGAGCCGACATGGGGCGTCTGGCCGCTGTAGTCGATGACGAAGCCGCCCATGTCCCAGTTGCGGATGCCGGCCAGCGCCGAGCGCAGCTTGGCCAGGCTGGGGTCGCGGCCTGCGCGTTCCAGGCCCTCGGCCAGCACGCGTGTGTTCACATAGGCTTCCAGCGTGCCCAGCGAGAACTCCTGCTGCCCGTGGGCGCGCATGGCGGCCTGGTAGTCGCGCACCACCTGCAGCTTGGCCTGGTGCGGCGCGGGAACGACCATGGTCAGGGCAATGCCCCGGGCGTCCTCGCCCAGCGGCTTGAGGCTGTCGTTGGGCAGGGTCACGCTCAGGCCGGTGAGCAGCACGCCGGGCGCGCTCTTGCGCAGGCCGCGCACCAGATCGACCGACACCGTGCCAGCCGTGGCCAGCAGCACGGCCGAGGGGTGGGCCGCGTCCACTTTGTTCAACACATCGGCCAGATTCTTGCCATCGGTGGCGATGGCCGCCTGCACGGCGGGGGCCATCTTCTCGGCCTCCAGGGCGCGCGTGGCGTCCTCCAGCATTTCGCGGCCGTAGGCGTTGTCCAGGTAGACGATGCCAATGCCCTTGAGCCCCATGCCCGCAAGGCGCTGGACCAGGCGGCGGACCTCGGTGGTGTAGCTGGCGCGCACATGGAAGACGTTGCGCGATCCCTTGCGCAGCGATGAGGCACCCGTGAAGGGCGCCACATAGGGAACGCCGGCTTCTTCGATCAGCGGGATGACGGCGGCGTTGTTGGGCGTGCCCACGCAGGACAGCAGGGCAAAGGCCGTGCCCTTGGAGAGCATCTGCCGCACGTTGTCGGCCGAGCGCTGGGGCACGTAGCCGTCGTCAACCATCTGCAGCTGCAGCGTGCGGCCCTGGATGCCGCCACGTGCGTTGATCTGCGCCATGGCCGCTTCCGTGCCCAGCTTGATGTCGGAGCCGAAACCGGCCAGCGGGCCGCTCATGGCGGCCGAGCAGCCGATGGTGATGGTCTTGGCGGACAGGCCCGCCTCATCGGCGAAGGCATTGCGCACGAAGGCCGGCGCCAGCGCGGGAACCGCTGCGATGGCTGCAGCACGGGGAAGCAGGGAAACAAGTTGACGGCGTTGCATGGATTCAGAGCTCGGACAAAAGGGATGGGAGCAGGAAGGTGCCATTCACGCCGACTGCCACGCGTGCGCCGCAGGCCGGGAGGGCGGCCCATTGTAGGAGGCGGCCTCGTCACAGGCGATACCGGGGCAGGGGCATTGTTGTGTTCATGCCTTCTATGGATGTTCAATATCCGATAGTTTTTGTCATTTGAAAACCCCGTGCATGCTCAATCCTTGGGCAACGATATGCGGGTTTGTACTATCAGCATGCGCTGATTGTCTTATTCACAATTCGTTTCTGTAAGACAAATTCTTTGTTTTGTTGAACAAAACCAGGTTGGCAGCGCACTCCACGCCACCGGGTTGGGCCTGCGGGGCGGCTTGACGGCCGCACCGCACCGCGGGGTGTGAAGGGGGAATCAACATGCTGACTGACGTCAATCTCTGGCCGCTTATCGGAGTGGCCATCATCGTTGCGGGCTTCGTGCTGCGCTTCAATCCCATGCTGGTCGTGATCGTCACGGCCATCGGCACGGCACTGGCGGCGGGCTTCCCCGTCGACAAGGTGCTGGCCACCATTGGCACGGGCTTCATCAAGACGCGCAACCTGCCGCTGATCATCCTGCTGCCGCTGGCCGTGATCGGCCTGCTGGAGCGCCATGGCCTGCGCCAGCACGCGCAGAACTGGATCAGCTCCATCAAGTCGGCCACCGCAGGCCGCCTGCTCATCGTCTACCTGGCCGCACGCCAGCTGACGGCCGCCGTGGGCCTGACCAGCCTGGGCGGGCATCCGCAGATGGTGCGCCCGCTGCTGGCGCCCATGGCCGAAGGTGCGACCCAGTCGCGCTTCGGCATCTTGCCCGCCAAGGTGCGCGACAAGCTGCGTGCCTACTCGGCCGCCACGGACAACGTGGGCCTGTTCTTCGGCGAGGACATCTTCGTGGCCTTCGGCGCCATCGTGCTGATGACCACCTTCCTGAAGGAAGCCGGCATCGAGGTCGAGCCCATCCACGTCGCGCTGTGGGGCATTCCCACGGCCATCTGCGCCTTCGTGATCCATGCCTGGCGCCTGCGCCGCCTGGACCGCATGCTGGAGCGCGAACTGGCCCAGTACAAGGCCGGTGTCGAAGCCGACGCAGCCAACGCCAACGCCACCCAAGCCAAGGGAGCCTGAAATGACGCTGACCATCCAACACCTGTACTACCTGGTCGGCTTCGTCCTGGCCGTCACGGCCGTGATGACGCTGCGCGATGCCAGCAACCCCAAGCGCTGGTCCAGCGGCCTGTTCTGGGCGCTGTATGCAGCCGTCTTCCTGGTGGGCAATGAACTGTCGCCCGTGATCGTGGGCGTGATCGCCGTGGCCATGGCCCTGATCGCCGGCTTCGGCGGCGTAGGCAGTGGCCGCCATGCGCCGCGCAGCGATGCCGAATACCTGGCCAGCGCCAAGCGCCTGGGCAACAAGCTGTTCGTGCCGGCCCTGGCGATCCCGCTGATCACCATGATCGGCACGCTCAGCGCCTCGCACCTGGTCTTCGGCGGCACGCCCCTGCTGGACCCCAAGGCCACCACGCTGGTGAGCCTGGGCGTGGGCTGCGTGCTGGCGCTGGGCCTGGCCTGCTGGCTGACCCGCGAGACGCCGGCCCAGGGCATGCGCGAATCGCGCCGCCTGACCGATGCGCTGGGCTGGGCCCTGGTCCTGCCCCAGATGCTGGGCATGCTGGGCCTGGTGTTCTCGGACGCCGGCGTGGGCAAGGCCGTGGCCTATGTGACCACCACCTATATCAACATGGACATCCGCTTCGTGGCCGTGGCCGTCTACGTGCTGGGCATGGCGCTGTTCACGGTGGTGATGGGCAATGGCTTCGCGGCCTTCCCGGTGATGACGGGCGGCGTGGGCGTGCCCATCCTGGTCGGCGTCTACCATGGCGACCCGGCCGTGATGGCGGCCATCGGCATGCTCTCGGGCTACTGCGGCACCCTGCTGACGCCCATGGCGGCCAACTTCAACCTGGTGCCCGCCGCGCTGCTGGAGATCGACAAGAATGCCGTGATCCGCGCCCAGGTGCCCACGGCCCTGGCCCTGCTGACCGCCAATGTCTTCCTGCTGTATTTCCTGATGTTCCGTTAAAGGACGGACTGTTGCCATGACCGATTCCACTTCCCCGCGCATCCTGGTGACCGGCTTCGAGCCGTTCGAGCAGGACCCTGTCAATCCCTCGTGGGAAGTGGCGCGTGCCCTGCATGGCGAGACCGTGGCCGGCGCCACCGTCCACGGCCTGCAGCTGCGCTGCGTGTTCGGCGAGTCGCTGCGCCAGCTGCAGGAGGCACTGGCGCAACTGCAGCCGGTACTGGTCATCAGCCTGGGCCTGGCCGGCGGCCGCAGCGAGTTCACGCCCGAGCGCGTGGCCATCAATATCGACGACGCCCGCATTCCCGACCATGCGGCGCGCCAGCCCGTGGACCAGGTAGTGATCCCGGGCGCGCCCGCCGCGTACTTTTCCACGCTGCCCATCAAGGCCGTGGTGCACAACCTGCGTGCGCGCGGCATTCCGTCTTCCGTGTCCAACACGGCGGGCACCTTTGTCTGCAACCACGTGTTTTTCGCGCTCATGCACTGGCTGGCCCAGGGCAAGGCGGCGCCGGGCGCGCGTGGCGGCTTCATCCACGTGCCGGCCCTGCCCGAGCAGGCAGCGCGCAAGCCGGGCATGCCCAGCATGTGCCTGGCCGACCAGGTGGCTGCCGTGCGCGAGACCATTCGCACGGCCCTGACCGTGACCCAGGATCTGAAGGAAAACGCCGGCCAGCTGCACTGAGAGCCTGTGCACCGAGTCCGGCGAGGAGAGAACGATGAAAATTGACCTGAACAGTGATCTTGGCGAGAGCCTGGGCGGATGGCGCATGGGCGACGACGCCGCCATGCTCGACATCGTCAGCAGCGCCAACGTGGCCTGCGGATTCCATGCCGGCGACCCGGCAGGCATCCTGGAGACGCTCAAGGCCGCCCGCGAGCGCGGCGCCATGGTGGGCGCCCATGTGTCCTATCCCGACCTCGTCGGCTTCGGCCGGCGCAACATGGATGTGGCCAGCGCCGACCTGGTGGCCGGCGTCATCTACCAGATCGGTGCGCTGCAGGGCCTGGCCCGCGTGGCCGGCACCGAGGTGCGCTACGTCAAGCCGCACGGCGCGCTCTACAACACCATCGCCCACGACAGGCGCCAGGCCGCGGACGTGATCACGGCCATGCGCGCCATCGACCCCAGCCTGGTGCTGGTGGCGCTGGCCGGCTCGCCCCTGATCGACTGGGCGCGCGATGCGGGCCTGACCGTGGTGGCCGAGGCCTTTGCCGACCGCGGCTACACGCCCGAGGGCACCCTGGTCTCGCGCCGCGATCCGGGCGCCGTGCTGCACGATGTGGACCAGATCGCCGCGCGCATGCTGTCCCTGGTGCGCGACGGCGTGGTCGAGGCCGTCGATGGCAGCCTGGTGCGCATTGCCGCCGACTCCATCTGCGTGCACGGCGACAGCCCCGGTGCCGTGGCCATTGCACGCCACCTGCGCGAACGTTTCGAGCAGGAGGGCGTGCGCATTTCCTCCTTCGTGGGCTGAGGGCACACCATGCGTTTTCTACCCGTCAACCGGCAGGCCCTGATGGTGGAGCTGGCCGATCTGGATGAAACCCTGGCCCTGCTGGGCTCGCTGCAGCGCGAGCCCATCGATGGCGTGCAGGAGCTGGTGCCGGCCGCGCGAACCGTGCTCGTGCAGTTCGCTCCCGCCAGGCTGGGCGTGGCCGAGCTGGTGCGCCGCATTGCCGCGCGCGACCTGGGCCAGCGTGCCGAGCGCAGCAATGTGCTGGTCGAGATTCCCGTGCACTACGACGGCGAGGACCTGGCCGACGTGGCGCAGCTGCTGGGCATCACGCCCGAGGAAGTCGTGCGCCGCCACACGGGCAGCGAGTACGCCGTGGCCTTCACGGGCTTCGCGCCCGGCTTTGCCTACCTCAGCGGGGGCGATCCGATCTTCAACGTGCCGCGCCGCACCACGCCGCGCACGCGCGTGCCGGCCGGCTCGGTGGCGCTGGGCGGCACGTTCAGCGCCGTCTATCCCCAGGCCAGCCCGGGCGGCTGGCAACTGATAGGCCGCACCTCGGCCCGCATGTGGGACCTGGCGCGCGAGCTGCCCGCGCTGCTGCAGCCCGGCTACCGCGTGCGCTTTGTCGATGCGGCCGGCATGGCCCAGGTGGATGAGGCGCCCGCGCCTGCCGTGGCGCAGGCCGCGCCGCATGAAGGCAACGCGCTGCGCGTCAAGGCCACGGGCCTGATGACGCTGTTCCAGGACCGGGGCCGCCTGGGCCAGGCCGGGCAGGGCGTCTCGGCCTCGGGCGCCATGGACCAGGCAGCCTTCAAGGCTGCCAACCGCCTGGTCGGCAATGCCAGCGACCTGGCCGTGCTGGAGACCGTGGGCGGTGGCCTGTCGCTGCAAAGCCAGGGCGAGACCGTGGTCGCCATCACGGGCGCCGATGCGCCCCTGACCGTGACCACGGGGTCCGGCCAGCGCTGGAGCGTGCCGCGCTACCAGGCCGTGGCCCTGGCCGATGGCGACCAGTTGACCGTGGGCCAGCCCGTGGCCGGCGCGCGCTGCTATGTGGCCGTGCGCGGCGGCTTTGCCGTCACGCCCGTGCTGGGCAGCGCCTGCACCGACACCCTGGCGAATGTCGGCCCTGCCGCCCTGGCCGTGGGCCAGGTCCTGCCCGTTCGGCCTGCGGACCGCAAGGCCGTGGCCGCACCCGAGCTGCCGCCCGAATCCCTGCCCACCACCGGGCAGGACGTGGTGCTGGACGTGGAGCTGGGCCCGCGCACCGACTGGTTCACGCCCGAGGCCGTGGCCCTGCTGGCCGCGCAGCGCTGGCAGGTCACGCCGCAGTCCAACCGCGTGGGCCTGCGCGTGGCGGGCGAGCAGCCCCTGGAGCGCGCCGTGGCCGGCGAGCTGCCCAGCGAAGGCACGCCGCTGGGCGCCATCCAGGTGCCCCCCAGCGGCCAGCCCGTGCTGTTCCTGGCCGACCATCCGCTGACGGGCGGCTATCCCGTCATCGGCTGCGTGGCGCCGCACCACCTCGATCTGGCCGGCCAGATTCCCGTGGGCGCCTGGATCCGCTTCAACCCCATCCGCGCCTTCGAGGAATACACCCCCGGCGCGCAAGGCTCCAAGAACTGAACGCGGGGGGCGCCCGGTGGCGCCTGCCCGCAACTGAAAGAAGCTGATCATGAAAAAAGTCCTGATTGCCAACCGTGGCGAGATTGCCGTCCGCATCGCCCGCGCCTGCGCCGACTACGGCGTGAAATCCGTGGCCGTCTACGCCGATGCCGACATCGACGCCCTGCACGTGCGCATGGCCGACGAGGCCTATGGCCTGGACGGCGAGCGCCCGGCCGACACCTACCTGAACATTGCCAAGCTCATCGCGATCGCGCACAAGAGCGGCGCCGACGCCGTGCACCCCGGCTACGGCTTCCTGTCCGAAAGCGAAGCCTTTGCGCGCGCCGTGCTGGATGCGGGCCTGCGCTGGATCGGCCCCACGCCCGAGACCATCGCCAAGCTGGGCGACAAGGTCGAGGCGCGCAAGATCGCCCTGCAGGTGGGCGCTCCCCTGGTGGCCGGCACGCCGGACCCCGTCAAGGATGCCGGCGAAGTGCTGGCCTTTGCCCAGCAGCACGGCCTGCCCATCATCATCAAGGCCGCCTTCGGCGGCGGCGGGCGCGGCATGAAGATCGCGTGGCGCATGGACGAGGTGGAGGAGCTCTTTCACTCGGCCGTGCGCGAGGCCGTCACCGCCTTCGGCCGCGGCGAATGCTTCGTCGAGCAATTCCTGGACCGCCCGCGCCATATCGAGGCCCAGGTGCTGGCCGACACCCATGGCAACGTGGTCGTGCTGGGCACGCGCGACTGCTCGCTGCAGCGGCGCAACCAGAAGCTGGTGGAAGAGGCCCCGGCGCCCTTCCTCAGCGACGAGCAGCGCGCCCGCATCCACAGCTCCGCACGCGACATCTGCGCGGCGGCCGGCTACGTCAGCGCGGGCACGGTGGAATTCCTGTTGAGCCAGACGGGCGCCATCTCCTTCCTCGAAGTCAACACGCGCCTGCAGGTCGAGCACCCCGTGACCGAGCAGACCACGGGCGTGGACCTGGTGATCGAGCAGTTGCGCGTGGCCGACGGCCTGCCCCTGTCCATCACCGAAACCCCGGCGCCGCTGGGCCACTCCATCGAATTTCGCATCAACGCCGAAGACGTGGGCCGGGGCTTCCTGCCCACGCCCGGCCCCGTGGTGCGGTTCGACCCGCCCTCGGGCCCCGGCGTGCGCCTGGACACGGGCGTGCAGACCGGCTCGGTCGTGCCCGGCAGCTTCGACTCGCTGATGGCCAAGCTCATCGTCAGCGGCGCCACGCGCGAACAGGCCCTGGCCCGAGCACGCCGCGCGCTGGCCGAGTTCCGCATCGAAGGCCTGTCCTCCGTCCTGCCCTTCCACCGCGCCGTCATCGGCCATGCCGACTTCGTGGGCAACGACGGCTTCAAGGTCCACACGCGCTGGATCGAATCGGACTTCGCCGAACCCCTGGCCGCCGCCGTGCGCGCCGAGCCGCTGCCCGACGCCAGCCTGGTGCGCTGCGCGGTCGAGATCGACGGGCGCCGGGTGTCGCTGGGCCTGCCTGCGGTGCTGCTGCAGGGGCTGGCATCTGCTGGCGGCGGTGTGGCTGCCGCGCCGGCTGCCGAATCTGCAGTTGACCCCGCTGCCGTCACCTCACCCATTGCAGGCAATCTGCATGCGTGGAAGGTGGCCGATGGCGACACCGTCCAGGAAGGCGATGTGATTGCCGTCATGGAGGCCATGAAAATGGAGATGCAGGTGACTGCGCATCGCAGTGGGGTGGTGGCTTTGGTGGCTGAGGCGGGGAAGGCGCAGGTGTTGGGGGCTGTGATTGCTCGGATTGGGTGATTTCTGGTTGATCTGTTTTTTGATTTTGTTGTGCCTCTGGCGGCAGGAGCCGGGTTTCGGCCCGGCGGCCGACCTACTTTCTTATCGCGCGATAAGAAAGTAGGCAAAGAAGCGCGCCCCGCACTGCCCACGACCCTTCGCTTCGCTGCGGGCGACCTGCGTTGGGCGGGATGCGGGGTGTGCCGCAGAACTCACTCCTTGCGCCTGCGGCGCAATCCGTTCAAACAACTGCGGCAAGCTAGACAACGAAGCAGCCCTGTCCTTCGGCAGGGCTGCCACCCCGCATCCCGCCCAACGCAGGCGTGGGCAGAAGGGGGGAGGCTGGGGAACAGCCAACAGCCAAAAATGCAAAACAGCCGACGCGCCATCGCTGCGCTCGGCTGTTTTTTTCAATGGGGCCGAGCGAAGCGAAGGCCCGCACCACCTCCCCGTATGTCAGCGCCTGCGGCGTGGTGGTTGCGGGGTTGCAGTCCTGCCGAAGGACAGGACTGCTTCGTGATCTGACTCGCTGCGGTTGTCTGAGCGGCGCGCGAAGCGCAAAGCGAGTTCCGCAGCGAACCCCGCAACCGCCACGACGCAGGTTGCCCCGCAGCGAAGCGAAGGGGTCGCGGACATCCGGGTCGCCTTTTCTTGGCCTACGTTCTTTTGGCGAAGCAAAAGAAGGTAGGTCGGCCGCCGGGCCGAGACCCGGCCTCGAAAAACAACCCCCCGGCAGGGTCTCAAAAAAGAGCGTGAACTAATCAGCGCCCACCCTGAAAACTACGCGTGCTGTACAGATCCATCGGCAGCCGCGACAGCAGCGGCAGACCAGACACCGCATCCACCGGCTGCCTCTCGATGTAGTTGAAGAACACATCGGAATCGAGCACGCCAATGTCCAGACGGCGCGCATCAGGCACGGCCGCCAGCGTCTTGTAGCCGTCGCCACCCGTGGCATTGAAGCTCAGCACGAACAGCTTGTACGTGCGCGCCGTATCCAGCGGCTTCCACGTCTTGCTCGCGTTGTCATACACCTCGATGCCCGATACGCGCTGGCCGGCCGCCGCTGCCGCATTCACGTCAAAGCGCAGGCCGCCCGTGTAGGGGTAGGGGCCGGTCGTGCCGCTGGGGCCATACACGGCCTGCAGGCCGTCTTCGAGCATGCCCTTGACTTCCGTGCCGGTGATGTCCAGGCGGAACAGCTTGTTGCCGAAGGGCAGGACCTGGATGACCTGGGCGGCCGTGGTCTGGCCCAGCAGCGGGATGCGCACGCCGCCGCCGCTTTGCAGGGTGATGTCGGCGCCGCCGTAGTGGCGGTTGGCTTCTTCCAGGTAGGCCTGGGCCACGAGCTGCTGGATGTCGCCGCCGCGCACGCTGACGCTGCCTTCGGCATTGCAGGCTGCGCTGGACTGGCTGTAGTTCATGGTGCCGACGCCGCCGGGCACGCGGCGCGAGCACAGTTCCTGGGGCACGGTGGCGACCTGCTTGAGGTTGAACTGGGCGACCTTGTCCTTGAACGGCTGCAGCGCGGCCGTGGCCTTGGCCGAGGGCGTGGTCACGCGCAGCACGCCGGTGGCGGCGGCGCTGGCCTTGAGAGCGGTCTTTTGCGCATCGGTGGCTGCCTTGCCGGCGATGGTGAAGCTGTCGCCGATCAGCACATGGGGCGTGCCCGTGCACTGGGTGACGCGGCCGTTGGCGTCGAACTGGACCTTGAGGTCGCCGACGACCTGGGCGTACTCCCAGGCCTGGACCACGCAGACGGGGCTGCCGTCCTTGTCGGCCAGGCGCGTGGGGTAGGCGCCGCCGGGCGTGCCCACGCCCGTGGTGTTGAGCACGTCGGGGCCGAGCAGGGTGTGCGAGTCGCCGCCCACGACCACGTCCACTCCGCTGAGCTTGGGCACGATCTGGCGGTCGTACTCATAGCCCACGTGGCTCATGACGATGATCTTGTTGATGCCCTTGGCGCGCAGCGCGTCGATTTCGCGCTGGGCCGCCGTGGCCTCGTCCTCGAAGGTGGTGTCGGCATCGGGGCTGGACGATGCCTTGGTCTTGCCCGCAATGGTCAGGCCGACGATGCCGATCTTCTGGCCGCCGCGCTCCACCACGGTGGAGGGGTTCACATAGCCGGGCGCCTTGGCCGCGTTCAGGGCCGAGTTGGCGCCAAAGCGCACGTTGGCGCTGAGCACGGGCGTCTTGCATGTGCCGGCGCGCAGGCGGTCCAGGAAGGACTTGAGGCCGCTGTCGCCCTTGTCGAACTCGTGGTTGCCCAGCGTGAAGGCGTCAAAGCAGACGGTGTTCATGAGGGCGGCATCGGCCTCGCCGTCGGCGCCTGCACGGTTGAAGTACAGCGTGCCGGTGAGCGCGTCGCCGGCGTGCAGCTTGAGCACGTTGGGCGACTGCGCGGCCAGCTCCTCGATGGCCTGGGTCACGCGCGCAAAGCCTGCGGCGTCCACGGCCACGGCTTCGGCCTTGCCCGTGCCGGCGTCCAGCTGCAGGGTCTTGCTCTTGGACTCCAGCGTGGAGTGGTGATCGTTGATGTGCAGAATGCGCAGCTCCAGCGGCTGGCCTGCGGGCGTGTCGTTGCCGGAGCCGCCGCAACCGGCGATCAGGGCGGAGGCAGCCAGGGCCACGGCCAGCGGGCGCAGGGCGGGGCGATGGGAGGTCAAGGACATGAACGGGTTCTCTCTGTATCGGTTTGTCACGGCCGCCGATGCTGGGCAAGGCTGATGACACGGCGATGAAATCGCCTTGCAGGGGGCTTGACCTTGACATGGTGGCAATCTCTAAAGTGCCTGCATGCGAGAACAAAGGAGTCAGGCAATGAATGCATCGACCAAGGCCGGCATGGCCATAGACCTGCCCGTTCAGGGCATGACCTGCGCCTCCTGCGTGGGGCGTGTGGAACGCGCGCTCAAGAAGCTGCCCGGCGTGCAGGAGGCCGTGGTCAACCTGGCCACCGAAAAGGCCAGCATCCGCTTCGAGGGCGCGGCCGATCTGCCCGCTGCCATTGCAGCCATCGAGAAGGCCGGCTACGAAGTGCCCCAGTCCAGCGTGGAACTGGAGGTGGAGGGCATGACCTGCGCCTCCTGCGTGGGCCGCGTGGAGCGGGCGCTGAAAAAGGTGGAGGGCGTGCAATCGGCCAGCGTGAACCTGGCCACCGAACGTGCAGTGGTGACGCTGGCTGGCAGTGCAGATGTGGCGGCCCTTGTGGCAGCTGTGCACAAGGCCGGGTACGAAGCGCGTCCGCTGGGCGCCAGCGCGAACCCGGCCAGTGAAGGCGGCGCAGCGCAGTCGCCGGCCGAAGACGGCACGGAGCAGCGCCAGGCGCGCGAGCGGGCCTCGCTCAAGCGCTCGCTGGTCGTGGCCACGGTGTTTGCTTTGCCGGTGTTCGTGCTGGAGATGGGCGGCCACATGGTGCCGGCCTTCCACCACTGGGTGGGGCAGGCCATCGGCACGCAGAACAGTTGGTATCTGCAGTGCCTGCTGTCGGCCATCGTGCTGTTCGGGCCGGGCCTGCGCTTCTTCCAGAAAGGCATTCCCGCGCTGCTGCGCGGCGCGCCCGACATGAATTCGCTGGTGGCCGTGGGCACCTCGGCGGCGTTCGCCTATTCGCTGGTGGCCACCTTCGTGCCGCAGTGGCTGCCGGCCGGCACGGTGAATGTGTATTACGAGGCGGCGGCCGTGATCGTGGCGCTGATTCTGCTTGGCCGCTTCATGGAGGCGCGCGCCAAGGGCAATACCTCGGAGGCCATCCGCCGCCTGGTGCGCCTGCAGGCCAAGACGGCGCGCGTGCGCAAGGACGGCGCCGTGCAGGAGGTGGACATTGCCGCCGTGCGTGCGGGCGACACCATCGAGGTGCGGCCCGGCGAGCGCATTCCCGTCGATGGCGAGGTCATCGAGGGCAGCAGCTTCGTCGATGAATCCATGATCAGCGGCGAGCCCGTGCCGGTCGAGAAAACCCCGGGTGCCGAACTGGTCGGCGGCACGGTGAACCAGAACGGCGCTCTGGCCTTTCGCGCCACCAAGGTGGGCGCGGACACGCTGCTGGCGCAGATCATCCGCATGGTCGAGCAGGCCCAGGGCTCCAAGCTGCCCATACAGGCGCTGGTGGACCAGGTCACCATGTGGTTCGTGCCGGCGGTGATGGCCGTGGCCCTGCTGACCTTCGGCGCCTGGCTGGCCTGGGGGCCGTCGCCCGCACTGAGCTTTGCACTGGTCAATGCCGTGGCCGTGCTCATCATCGCCTGCCCCTGCGCCATGGGCCTGGCCACGCCCACTTCCATCATGGTGGGCACGGGCCGGGCCGCGCAGATGGGCGTGCTGCTGCGCAAGGGCGAGGCCCTGCAGACCCTCAAGGACGCCCGCGTGGTGGCCGTGGACAAGACCGGCACGCTGACGCGAGGCCGCCCCGAGCTGACCGACCTGGTGCTGGCCCCGGGCTTCGAGGGCGAGCGCAGCCGCGTGCTGGCGCTGGTGGCGGCCGTGGAAGACCGCTCCGAGCACCCGATTGCGCGCGCCATCGTGGATGCTGCCAAGGCCGAGGATCTGCCGCTGGGTGCTGTTGAGCGCTTTGAATCGGTGACAGGCTTTGGTGTGCGCGCCCAGGTGGACGGCGTGCGCGTGGAGATCGGTGCCGACCGCTTCATGCGCGAATTGGGCCTGCAGGTGGACACGCTGGCAGACGAGGCCGCGCGCCTGGGCGACGAAGGCAAGACGCCGCTGTATGCCGCGGTGGACGGCCGTCTGGCCGCCATGATCGCCGTGGCCGATCCCATCAAGGACAGCACGCCGGCCGCCATTGCCGCGCTGCACGCCCTGGGCCTGAAGGTGGCCATGATCACCGGCGACAACCGCCGCACGGCCGAGGCCATTGCGCGGCAGCTGGGCATCGACGAGGTGGTGGCCGAGGTGCTGCCCGGCGGCAAGGTCGATGCCGTCAAGCGCCTGAAGGCCGAACACGGCACGCTGGCCTATGTGGGCGACGGCATCAACGACGCGCCGGCCCTGGCCGAGGCCGATGTGGGCCTGGCCATCGGCACGGGCACGGACATCGCCATCGAGGCGGCCGACGTGGTGCTGATGTCAGGCGACCTGGGCGGCGTACCCAATGCGATTGCGCTGTCCAAGGCCACCATGGCCAATATCCGGCAGAACCTGTTCTGGGCCTTTGCCTACAACGTGGCCCTGATCCCCGTGGCCGCTGGCCTGCTGTACCCCGTCAACGGCACGCTGCTGTCGCCCGTGTTCGCGGCCGGGGCCATGGCGCTGTCCAGCGTCTTCGTGCTCAGCAACGCGCTGCGCCTGCGGCGTTTCAGTCCGCCGCTGGCGGCGGGGCGTTGAACGACGAAGGCAGTCAGCCGGGCAGCTTGGGGACTTCGATGAAGTCGTCCAGGCTCAGGCCCTTTTCTTTCAGCAGGGCCTCGAGCACGGGCTGCAGGCGGCCCAGGCTTTGCTGCACGGTCTCGCGCACCGTGTCCACCACGACCTGGGTGCTGCGGTCGATCTCCACATTGAGCAGGTCGCCCACGCCCTTGGACTCGAACACGGTCATGCGGCGCGTCTCGGGGATCAGCCAGACCTCGAACCAGCCGGCCTGGCGGTCCACCTCGGACACCGTGAGGCTGGCGCCATTGATGGCGATGTAGCCCTTGGCGAACACGTAGTGGCGAAAGCCCTCGGGAATGCCGAAGCGGATGCGGTGGTTGGTGTCGCTGGAGGCCACTTCCAGCACGGGCGAGGTGAAGTCCACATGGCCCGACAGCGGATGGCCGCCGATCTCGGCGCCGTCCTTTGCCGCGCGTTCCACATTGACGCGCCCGCCCACGGCATAGCCGCCCAGCGTGGTGATGTTCAGGCTTTGCAGCATCACATCGAACGTGGCGCGCGTGGGCGAGAGGATCTCCGTCACCGTCAGGCACACGCCGTCGGTGGAGACGCTGGCGCCGATGGCCAGGTCCTGGCAGAAGCCTTCGGGAAAGTCGAGGGTGAAGGTGCGCAGGCCGTTCTGGTCGCGCAGCGCGGCAATGCTTGCCACGGCCTGGATGATGCCGGTGAACACGATGTGGGATTCCTTGGAGCCGCCCGGGCGGCGGCGAAGCGGGTATTTTGCATCGCGGCGCTGCGCTGCGGGGGCGCAGGCCGGCGTGTCCCTGCGGGCATCAGGCCGGTGCTGCGGCTTCCTCCCACCATCCGCTGAGCAGTGCCGGCGGGCGCTGCGCCGCATGCACCCAGGCACAGGACGGCCAGGCATCCTGCTGCACGTTCATGCCCGCATAGATGCCGTAGCCGGGGCCGGCCGCGATCTCGCCTTCGGCGTGCAGGGTCTCGCCCGCGCGGATGCTGCAGGCCGCACGGATGTCGCCCAGCGCGCGCATGCCCCAGTCCACCTCGATGTGGCTGCCGCCTTCCACGTCGGCGCCAGCGTACAGGCCGTGGCCCAGCTCGATCAGGCCGCTGGCGCGGATGCTGCCGCCCGCGCGCAGGCCCTTGCCGCAGCGGATGGCGCCCTGCACCTCGATGTCCTGGCCGGCCTGGGCGCCGCCGGCCAGGCGCAGGTCGGCGCCGCAGCGCAGCTCCCAGCCGGCGCGCACGTCCTCGGCGCGCAGTTCCTCGTGCACGTCCACGCTCCATGCGGCCTTGACCAGGCCGCCGGCCTGCAACGGGCCGCTGCAGAAGATGGCGCCGCCGCTGTGCAGGTCCTGGCCGGCCTCGATGCGGCCGGCGTGGATGCCGGCGCCGGCCTGCAGTGTGCGGCCCACGGCCAGCAGGCCGGGCACGCGCAGCTCGCCATGCACGACGACGCTGCCCGCGAACACCAGGGCATCGGCCTCCAGGTGATCGACCTCCAGCACGGCGTCGGTGGGGCCGAATTGGTTCATGAGCCAGCGCGCATCCTCGACGCGGCCATCGCCCACCAGGGCGTCGAGCACGCGCTGGTAGTCGTTGCCGTCATGGCGGTTGCGCACGAACCAGCGAAAGCCCGCCGCGCAGGGGCTTTTGGCACGCAGAAAGTTTTGGGAGAGTTCCATGTCCATCATCGGCTCCGGGGTCAAGGCGGCTGCGCCATGCGGCGGCGCGGCCGAAAAGGCGTGCAGGCCAGGGAGATGCGGGGCGTGGGCCGGCAGCTCCTGGCATGCGCTTCGCATGCGGGATTCGCTGCGGGGGCCGTGCGGGAAGCTGGGGGTGGACCTCAGGCTTTCCGCACGGCGGCGGAAAGCAGGGCCGTGAAGCCGCACAGGCTGATGAAGGCCGTGGGCACGCCGTGCACGCGCTGCGGCCGCTGCGCGCGCAAGGCGGTGCAGCGGGTCGGGGCGTGGCGGAAAAGGCGTGTATGGGCCATGGACAGGGGCAGGAGCAGCCGCGATTATGCCGCGAGGCCATTTGCGCACGGGGGCATGGGGCCGTGTACAGGACGGGGCTTCGTTGCTTTGGGTAACATCACGGACCCTGCGGGCGCCCGGTGGAGGACCATCGGCGCCCGGTTGCCCTGCTGCGCGGCGATCGGCCCGGCAGGGTCCTCTCGCCAAGAGAAGCCCATGAATTCCAAGACTCCCCCCTCGTTCCTGAGCCGCATCGCCATCGCGATCGGCAGTTTCTTCGCCATCCTCGGCAACGGTCCCCTGGCCGCCGACGTGTCCCGCCTGCGCGACGGCGAGCCGCTGGCCGCCGACGTGCCGCCGCCCGCACCCAAGGAGGTGCGCGTGGAGGTGCCCGTGGACCGGATCGTCGAGGTCCGTGTCGAGGTGCCGGTCGAGAAGATCGTCGAAAAGACCATCGTGGAGCCGGCCGCACCCGCTGGCACCGCCGCCCTGCAGTTGCTGGGCCTGCTGCAGCGCGAGGCGCGCTTCGTGGACTTCGTGCAGGAAGACGTGGCTGGCTACGCCGATGCCGAGATCGGCGCCGCAGCGCGCGTGGTGCACGAGGGCTGCCGCAAGGTGCTGCGCGAGCATTTCAGTATCGCCCCCGTGCGTGCGGAGGCCGAAGGCAGCCGCGTCACGCTGGCCGCAGGCTTTGACGCCGCCGCTGTGCGCCTGACGGGCAACGTGGTCGGCCAGGCACCCTTCACGGGCACGCTGGGCCACCGCGGCTGGCGCGTGGACGATGTCCGCCTGCCCCAGCTCACCGATCACAAGGCCGCCGCCATCGTGGCCCAGGCCGAGGTGGAGCTGTGAGCATGGACCAGTCCCGTCAATCCCACCAGGCGCGCTACAGCATCGGCATCGACCTGGGCACCACGCATTGCGCGCTCTCCTATGTGGACCGCCAGGCCAGCGATGGCGAGAAGGTGGAGCAGGGCGTGCTGGACATTCCCCAGCTCACCGGCCCCTCCAGCGTGGAGGCGCGCCCGCTGCTGCCGTCCTTCCTCTACCTGCCGCATGAAAGCGAGCTGACTGCGGCCGACATGGCCCTGCCCTGGGGCGCCAGCCAGGACTTCGTGGTGGGCGAGTTCGCGCGATCGCGCGGCGCGGCCACGCCGATCCGGCTGGTGTCCAGCGCCAAGAGCTGGCTGTGCCATCCGGGCGTGGACCGCCGCTCGCCCCTGCTGCCGGCCGATGCGCCCGAGGAGGTGCACCGCGTCTCGCCCCTGACCGCCTCCATCCGCTATCTGTCGCACCTGCGTTGGGCCTGGGAGCAGGCCCATCCCGAGGCGCCGTTCGACGCCCAGGACGTGACGGTGACCATTCCCGCCTCGTTCGACCCGGCCGCGCGCGAGCTGACGGCCGAGGCCTGCCGCGCCGCGGGCTTCCAGAAGCTCACGCTGCTGGAGGAACCCCAGGCTGCGCTGTACAGCTGGATCCAGGCCAGCGGCGGCCAGTGGCGCAAGCAGGTGCAAAGCGGCGAGATCATCCTCGTCGTGGACGTGGGCGGCGGCACCACCGACCTGTCGCTGATCGCCGTGCTGGAAAAGGACGGCGGCCTGGAGCTGCAGCGCGTGGCCGTGGGCGAGCACATCCTGCTGGGCGGCGACAACATGGACCTGGCCCTGGCCTACGGCGTGGCGCGCAAGCTGGCTCAGGAGGGCAAGCAGCTCGACGCCTGGCAGACCCGCGCCCTGGCCCATGGCTGCCGCCAGGCCAAGGAGCAGTTGCTGGCCGATGCCACGCTGCAGTCCGTGCCCGTGGTCGTGCCCAGCCGGGGCAGCAAGCTCATCGGCGGCAGCATCCGCACCGAGGTCACGCGTGGCGAGGTGCTGCAGATGCTGGTGGAAGGCTTCTTCCCGCGCGCCGCCGTCTCCGACAAGCCCCAGACCCGCGCGCGCGCCGCGCTGACCCAGCTGGGCCTGCCGTATGCGCAGGACGCGGCCGTCACGCGCCACCTGGCGGCCTTCCTCTCGCGCCAGGCCGGCGCCACCGAGCAGATCGAAGGCCTCAAGGGCACGCAGCCCGAGGGCGCGTCCTTCCTGCATCCCTCGGCCATCCTGTTCAATGGCGGCGTGCTCAAGGCGCCGCAGATCGAGCAGCGCATCCTGGAAGTCGTCAACGGCTGGCTGGCCGGCGAAGGTGCGCAACCCGCGCGCCTGCTGGACGGCGCCAACCTGGACCTGGCCGTGGCGCGCGGCGCTGCCTACTTCGGCCATGTGGCGGCTGCTGGCCGTGGCGTGCGCATCCGTGGCGGCACGGCGCAGAGCTATTACGTGGGCGTGGAAAGCAATATGCCCGCCATCCCCGGCATGGAGCCGCCCATCTCGGCCCTGTGCCTGGCGCCCTTCGGCATGGAAGAGGGCACCGAGGTGGCGCTGGACACCCAGGAATTCGGCCTGGTCGTGGGCGAGCCCGTGCGCTTGCGCTTTTTCGGCTCCTCCGTGCGCCGCGCCGACCAGGTCGGCACCGTGCTGGACTTCTGGGGTCCTGAGGAACTGGTCGAGCTGCAGGAAATCGAGGCCCACCTGCCCGCCGAAGGCCGTGCGCCCGGCGAGATCGTGCCCGTCACCCTGCATGCACGCGTGACCGACATCGGCACGCTGGAGCTCAACGCCGTGCCCGTGGGTGGCGAAGAACGCTGGAAGGTGGAGTTCGACGTGCGGGCCGATGTAGCGTAGCCCGCCCCGGCGGCAGGCCCGGTCCGGGCCGCGCACCGTGCCCTGTATGACTGCCGATATGCCTGATACTGCCGCCCCCTTCGCTCCCGACGCCGCCCACATCGTGGGCATCGACCTTGGCACCAGCCACACCGTGGTGGCGCATGTGCCCGTGGGCGGCACGGCGGCCGACATCGCCTTGCTGCCCGTGGCGCAGCGCGTCTCGGCCAGCGAGGTGGCGGCCCAGGTGCTGCTGCCCTCGGCGCGCTACCAGGCGGCGCCCGGCGAGCTGGGCGATGCCTGGCAGCAGCCCTGGGTGGCACTGGGCGCCGATGCGCAAGCGCCCGCCGTCAATGGCCGCTGGGCGCGTGACCTGGGCGCGGCCGTGCCTTCGCGCCTGGTGGCCAGCGCCAAAAGCTGGCTGTCGCATGCGGGCGTGGACCGCACGGCGGCCATCCTGCCCTGGGGCGCGCCCGAAGAGGTGGCCCGGCTGTCGCCGCTGCAGGCCTCGGCCAGCTACCTGGACCATGTCCGGCAGGCCTGGGACCGTACGCACCCCGGCGCGCCGCTGCGGGACCAGCTGGTTGTGCTGACCGTGCCGGCCTCATTCGACGAAGGCGCGCGCGCACTCACGCTGGAGGCCTCGCAGCTGGCCGGCCTGCCTGCGGTGCAATTGCTGGAGGAACCCAAGGCCGCCTTCCACGACTGGCTGGTGCTGCAGGGCAAGCATCTGGCGGCCGAGCTGGCGCACTGCCGCCTGGTGCTGGTGGTGGATGTGGGCGGCGGCACCACCGACCTGACCCTGATCCGCGTGCAGCCCGGTGAAGCTGGAGGCCTGCCCGTGCTGACACGTACGGCCGTGGGCGAGCACCTGATGCTGGGCGGCGACAACATGGACCTGGCGCTGGCCCATCGGCTGGAGCCGCAGTTCGCCCCGCCCGGCGAGCGCCTGCCCGCCGCACGCTTCGCCCAACTGGTGCAGCGCTGCCGCACGGCCAAGGAGCAGTTGCTGGCCGACGATGCGCCCGAGTCCGTGGCCGTGACCCTGCTGGGCAGCGGATCGAAGCTGCTGGCGCAGACGCGCACGGCCACGCTGCGCCGCGACGAAGTGCGCGAGGCCGTGGTCGAAGGCTTCATGCCGCTGGCCGGCCTGCAGGATCTGCCCACCCGGCGCCAGGGCGCTTTGCGCGGCCTGGGCCTGCCCTATCCTGCCGATGCGGCGATCACACGGCACCTGGCGCAGTTCCTCGCGCAGCACGCGGCTGGGGAGTTGCCCGATGCGGTCCTGCTCAATGGCGGCGTCTTCCACGCCCATGCGCTGGCCCAGCGGCTGGTGGCGCAACTGCAGGCCTGGCGCGGCCAGCCGCTGCGCCTGCTGCACAACCCGCATCCCGACTGGGCCGTGGCACGCGGCGCGGCGGCGCATGGCCTGGCCATGCATGTCCAGAGCCGTCCGTCTGAGGATCTGCCGGAATCGGCAGATGCCCGGACTGTGCCCGCCCCGGTACCGCGCATCGGCGGTGGCTCGCCGCGCAGCTACTGGCTGGTCCTGCCCGAGAAGGCGGGTGCCGCACCACAGGGCATCTGCCTGCTGCCGCGCGGCACGGAAGAGGGCGTGCGCATCGTGCTCTCCGGCCGGCGCTTTGCGCTGCGCCTGGGCCAGGCCGTGCGCTTTTCCCTGGTGGCCAACAGCCTGGCGGCGGCGCCTGCGCAGGCCGGCCGCATCGCGGCGCTCGACGGCGAGGGCTGGGTCGAGCTGCCCGCCCTGTCCACCGTGCTGCCTGCGCCCGAGGGCCGGGACAAGGCCCAGGTCGAGGTGCAACTGCAGGCCTGCATGACCGAGGTCGGCACGCTGGAGGTGCGTTGCGTGGCTGTCGACGATGTGCAGCGCCAGTGGCTGCTGCCGTTCAGCGTGCGTGGTGCGCTGGCCGCAGATGCGCAGGACACCGGCGATCGTTCTGCCCGGCAGGGCCGGCTGGCCGACGCCGTGGCCCTGATCGAGCGCATCTTCGGCAGCCAGGCCCAGGAGGTGACGGCCAAGGAGGTCCGCCAGCTGCGCCAGTCGCTGGAGCGACGGCTGGGCCCGCGCGAGGACTGGGATCTGCCGCTGCTGCGCGCACTGTTCGACGCCTTGCTGGCCCGCGCCAGGCGCCGCCGCCGCACGGCCGAGCACGAGCGCGTCTGGCTGAACCTGGCAGGCTGGTGCCTGCGCCCCGGCGTGGGCGCCGAGCTGGACGGCTGGCGCATGCAGCAGGTCTGGCAACTGCATTGCCAGGGCCTGGGCCATGGCGGCGAGGCGGCCAACCGCACCGAATGGTGGGTTTTCTGGCGCCGCGTGGCCGCGGGCCTGGATGAGGCCCGGCAGATGGAGCTGCTGGAAGAGGTTGCCGGCCACATGCAAAAGGCCGTGCAGCAATCCACGCAGCGCAGCCAGGGGAAATCCGCCCATGGCAGCTACGACGACATGCTGCGCCTGTTCGCCGCCATGGAAGCCGTGCCCTGGCAGTACCGCCAGGAAATGGGCCAGTGGATGCTGCAGCGGCTGAAACACCCCGGTGAATCCGTGCAGACCTGGTGGGCCATAGGCCGGCTGGCCGCGCGCATGCCGCTGGCCGCCAACGCCCACCGCGTGATGCCGCCCGAGGCTGCGCAGGAGTTCCTGGACGCCACCCTGGCCCAGGACTGGCGCCGCAATGAAACCGCCATGTTCGCTGCCGTGCAGATGGCCCGCATGACGGGCGACCGTGCGCTGGACCTGTCCGATGCCCAGCGCGCCCTGGTGCTGGAGCGGTTGCGCGGCGCCGGTGCACCGCAGCGCTGGATCGACCTGGTGGAACAGGTCCAGCAGATGGACGCCCAGGATGCGAAGCGCAGCTTTGGGGATAGCCTGCCGCCGGGGCTGGTGCTGGTGGGGTGACGGCTGTTGCTCCAAGAAGAAGGCCCCGCAGTGCGGGGCCTTCTTTTTTGGGAGGCACTGCAGCAAGTGCAGTGCGCTGTGCTTACTGCGAGTTCCAGACGTAGTAGGCGACACCTTCGTACTTGAAAACGGGATAGCTGGCGATCACGAAATCACGTTCGGCCGCGTTGACGGTGTAGAAATGCGCGCCTGTCTGCAGGTTGAAGAAGCGGAACATGGGCACGGTGCCATTGCCGGCAGCCGTCTGTGCGTACCAGGACGTGCCCTCGCTCTTGAAACTGGGGTAGGTTGCGAGCACGTAGTCACGTTCAGGCTGGCTGATGGTGAAGAAGTGTGCGCCGGAGGCCGTGTTGAAGAAACGAAATACCGGGTTCAGGCCCTGCTGCGGCTGGGTGGACGCATAGAAGGCCACGTTCTCGTACTGGAAGGCCGGGTAGGTTGCCACCACATAGTCGCGCTCGGAAGCGCTGGCCGTATAGAAGTGAGCGCCGGTCTGGCGGTTGAAGAAGCGGTAGATGGCCGTGCGGGCCTGTCCGGTGCCGGTGTCGACGCCGCCCGTTCCCGTGTCTGCAGCAAGCCACTTCTGCACATTGGGGAAGAGCAGATCAAAGCGCCCATAGATCGAGTTGCCGCCCGTGCGCGAGCAGGTCTGGTCGTCGCCGCCGTAGAGCGTGCCGACCAGCAGGCCATTCAGGAACAGGCCGGAACCGCTGCTGCCCGGCTGTGTCAGCCCCTGGTCCCAATTCACGCTGAGGTAGCCGCCATCGCGGTACCGGCAGGTCATGGTGGCATCGCTGGAGGGTTCGCAGGCCAAGGAGCGGTCATAGGTGCCGAAGCTGATCTTCTGCAGGTCGCCACGCGGGTGGTGTATGCCTACCACCTTGGCGCCACTGGTCAGGGCCTGGGTGGACCAGCCGGCAAAGACTGCGCCTGCAGGGGCGGCTTCGTTGAGCCGCAGCAAGCTGCCGTCATAGGTGGCTGTGGCGTACAGCAGGGTGGCGCCATTGCGCAGCGTGCGCGAGGCCGACGACAGCGTGCGGCTGCCGCACGAGGGCGTGCGATAGAACCACGAAGTCTCCAGCGTGGAGGCCACGGTCTGGGTGCTGATGCAATGGTTGGCCGTGATGAAGTAGGGCGTGCCGGAGCCTGCCTTGTCGTTGATCAGCGTGCCCGAGCACACATAGCCCTGGCCGTTCTGGACATAGAACATGCGCGCCACGGCGTTGCGCTGCGCGCTGTAGGCGTCATAGCATGTGGAGTCCAGGTGGCATGACAGGGACTCGTTGAGCTGGGCCGAGAACACGTTCTCGCCCTCCAGCGGCAGCGACAGGTTCTCGTACACGTGCATGACGCGCGGAATGGCCAGCCGCAGCGCATCGGCGGGGGTGCCGGGCGGCAGGTCGATCTCCAGGGTGACCTCGTCGCCGCCGCTGTCGGGCGTCCACCAGGTGCGGCCATCGGCGCTGGCATCGCCTGCATCCTTGTTGGCCTGCAGCAGTTGGAGCACGCGCTGGCCCGAAATTTCATAGGCGCCGGCGCGGTCGCCCTGGGCATAGATGCGCAGCAGGGCGCTGCCGGGCAACTGTTCGATTTCCACGCCCAGGCGAATGCCGTAGGCACCTTCGGAGCGCACGCTGACTGCGGCAATCAGCCCGCCGTCGGCCGAGGTCTGCCATTGCAGCTGCCCGCCCAGGGCCTGGGTGGTGGCGGTCTGGCTGCTGGGGCGCTGTGCGCCCACCTGCAGGGCGCCGCCCACAGCGGCCGAGGCGGCCCGCACATCCTTCCAGGTGCCCAGTTCCACGCGCAGCGGCGTGGGGGTGACGGCTGCGGGGGAAGACATGCTGCGTGAAGCCAGGAACTCCCGAGGCGTGTCCTGCGGCTGGACGCGCGAGTCCACGCTCATGCGAGGGATGAACTGAGGCACATCGGCGGCGCCCTCCTGCCCCCATGCCAGCCCCAGGCTGCCTGCCAGGGCGAGCGCCAGCGCGACGCTGCGCAAACCCCTGCGCGCAGTGGTGTCGAAAAGATCGGTCATGAGCTCCCTCTCAACGGATTGGTGGATATTGCGAAACCCGGGCATTTTAGGTGTTGTGTGCGTGACAGCCCGGTGACGGTACCGCCGTCCGGCGCTTCCTAGAATGGTCGCTGCGCTGCAGCGGCAGCCGGGTGCGGACACTGCGAGGACCGTGCCTGCCCCACACATCTGCCCCCTGTCATCTACCAAGGATCTGATCCAGCATGAGCCATTCCTACTCCGACACCCAACTCCTGATCGACGGCCAATGGCAGGACGCCGCCAGCGGCAGGAAGATTCCCGTGCGCAACCCGGCCAGCGGCGAAGTCATCGGCCATGTGGCCCATGCCGACGTGGCCGACCTGGACCGTGCGCTGGCCGCAGCGCAGCGCGGTTTCGAGGTCTGGCGCAATGTCTCCGCCCATGAGCGCGGCGCCGCCATGCGCCGTGCCGCCGCCCTGCTCAAGGAGCGCGCCGACGAGATCGCCGCGCTCCTGACGCAGGAGCAGGGCAAGCCCGTGGCCGAGGCCAAGGGCGAAATCCTGGCCGGCGTGGGCATCATCGAATGGTTTGCCGACGAGGCGCTGCGCGTGTACGGCCGCATCGTGCCCTCGCGCCGCCCCGAGGTGCAGCAGCTGGTGATCAAGGAGCCCGTGGGCCCCGTGGCTGCCTTCACGCCCTGGAACTTCCCCGTCAACCAGATCGTGCGCAAGATCGGCGCGGCGCTGGCCACGGGCTGCTCCTTCCTGTGCAAGGCGCCCGAGGAAACGCCGGCTGCGCCCGCCGCCCTGTTCAAGTGCTTTGTCGATGCCGGCGTGCCGGCCGGCGTGGTGGGCCTGGTGTTCGGTGATCCGGCCCAGATTTCCTCCTACCTGATTGCCCATCCCGTGATCCGCAAGGTCACGTTCACCGGCTCCACCGCAGTGGGCAAGCAGCTGGCGGCGCTGGCAGGCCAGCACATGAAGCGCTCGACCATGGAGCTGGGCGGCCACGCGCCGGTCATCGTGGCCGAGGATGCCGACGTGGCCCTGGCCGTGAAGGCCGCAGGCGCGTCCAAGTTCCGCAACGCGGGCCAGGTCTGCATCTCGCCCACGCGCTTTCTGGTGCACAACAGCGTGCGCGAGGAATTCACGCGCGCCATGGTCGCCCATGCCGAAGCCCTCAAGGTCGGCGATGGCCTGGTCCAGGGCACGCAGATGGGCCCGCTGGCCAATCCGCGCCGCGTCACGGCCTTGTCCCATCTGATTGAGGATGCGCAAAAGCAGGGCGCCAAGCTGCTCACGGGCGGTGCCTCGCTGGGCGGCGCGGGCAACTTCTTCGCTCCCACGGTGCTGGGCGACGTGCCGCTGAGCGCCGAGATCTTCAACCAGGAGCCCTTCGGCCCCGTGGCCGCGATCCGCGGCTTTGACGATCTGGGCGAGGCCATTGCCGAGGCCAACCGCCTGTCCTACGGCCTGGCGGCCTATGCGTTCACGCGCTCCATCAAGACGGCCCACCAGCTGGCCCAGCAGGTCGAGACCGGCATGCTGTGGATCAACCAGCCGGCCGTGGCTTCGGCCGAGATGCCGTTCGGCGGCGTCAAGGATTCGGGCTATGGCTCCGAGGGCGGCCCCGAGGCGCTGGAGGCCTACCTGGTCGCCAAGGCCGTGTCGATCGCGGCGGTGTAAGACAGGCATCTGCCCCATGGACAAGGCCGTCCCACTCGCGTGGGACGGCCTTTGTTTTCATGGGGCGGCAACGCCCGACGTGGCGACCCCTGGTATGCGGTAGACGACGAGCACGTACTTTGAAAGGCTCTGGCGCTCAACCTCCACGCCACCCAGCCCCTGGGCAATGCGCCGGCTGGCGGTATTGGGCTCGGCCACCGGATAGCGCAAGGACTGTGGCGCAAAGGTCGCTCGGGCCCATGCTGCCAGCGCGGCCACGGCTTCGCGGCCATAGCCCTGGCCATGCATGTCCTCGCGTATCCAGATGCCGAGCTCGGGCTCGGCGTCGCGCGCGCGGTGCAGGCCCAGCAGGCCGGTGAATCGGCCTGACGTGCGCTCGCGCAGCGTGAAGTTGAAGTCCGTGCCGGCTGCGATCTCCCGCAGCCATCCGCGCCAGACCGCCTCGAACTCGGCAGGAGTCGACGCCGGCTCGAAGGACAGGTAGCGCGTCAGCGTGGGCGTGATGCAGGCAAAGGCCTCATCGGCATCGGCGGCAGTGAAGGGGCGCAGCGCCAGGCGCTGTGAGGTGATGGTGGTTTCGCTCCACGACATGGATGCTTTCCTTGCAACAGGGGGACAGAGAGCGTGGGGCGCTGCCGGCCTGGGCTGGCCATTCTGGCATGGGTCCGTGCTTCAGCCGGCGTTGCGGAAGAAGGCTTCGTGCTGCGCGATCTCATGCGCGGCATGGCGCAACTGGCGGGCCTGGTCGGGATGGCGTTCGGCCACGCGCTGCGCCAGCGCGCGCAAAAGCGGCGGGCACTGGCCGGGCTCCTGCTGCAGCCGCTGCAGGCGCAGCAGCGCGGCGCGCACGGCGCGGGCGGTGCCGTCGCCCAGGGCCGCTTCCCCGGACAGCTGATGCAGCGCCTGGATGGCGCGGCCCACATGCAGGGCGGCCAGGCCGCACTCCGCTGCCTGCGCACCCAGCTGCCCTCCGGCCTGCTCCGACAGCCGCACCAGGCGCAGCAGCCGGTGGTACAGGCGGGCGCGCCAGATGCGGCCATCGCGCGCATGGCCGGGCGTGGCGGCCATGTCCTGCAGCTCGTGGACCATCATGGAGCGCAGGCTTTGCAGCCGGCCCTGCAGCGTGACCGGCAGGATGAAGCGGTAGGCCGCCCAGCCGGCCAGCGGCCCGGACACCACGGCCAGCCCCAGGGCCAGCGCATGGCCGAAGCTGGCCGTCTGCGGGTAGTGGGGCTGCAGCAGGAGCAGCAGCACCATGTTGCAGTCATAGCCCGAAAGCGCGGTGCGCTGGTGCGAGAACAGCAGTGCGCCCACGTAGACAAAGGGCAGCATCAGCCACACCAGGCCCGCCTGGCTGCCGGCGAACGGCCAGACCAGCCACTGGCAGGCCAGGGCCACCAGCACGCCCATGGCCTGGCCCAGGGTCACATGGCGCATGGTGGCCGACGGGTTCTCGAAGCCCGAGAACACGGTCAGCATGATGGACATGCCCAGCAGCATGTAGGCACCGCCGCTCCAGCCCGTCACCACCCACAGCAGGCCCACGATGGCGATGGCCGCGCTGGCACGCAGCATGGCGCGGCGCGCGCCCAGCCAGTCGCTGTGCAGCACCACGGGCCATTGGCGGGCGCGGTGGCCGGGCGGCAGGGCCACGTCATGGGTGGCGGCCAGGTGGGCCTGCAGCGCAAAGCCCATCGGGGCCAGCATGTCGGCTGCGCCGGGCCAGGCCGCGGCGGCCTCGCGTGCGCGCACCAGGGCCGCCGCAGCCTCGTGCAACTGCACGCGGGTCTCCAGCGCCACGGCGGCTTCGCGCAGCGCCTGCGCGGCAGCCAGGGCCTGCGCCTCGCCAAAGGCAGCGGGCGGCTCCTGCGATGGAGCATCGCGCAGCCACAGCAGGGCCGAGATCTGGGCATTCATGAGCCGGCGCAGCGCGTGCACGGCCTCGCGCGAGCGCTGCGAACCGGCGGCGTGCGGGTCCAGCCCCTCCTCGATCACCGCCATGGCCAGCAGGCGGGCAGCGATCTCCTGCGAGCCCAGGGACGCACGGCCGCGCGCCTGCAGGCTGTCGGCCAGATCACGCAGCAGTTGCGCGAACAGCTGGCGCACCTCGGCATTGCCGGGAATGCCACTGCCCTTGGGCGTGAACAGCCAGCCCACGAGCAGGGCTGCGAACACGCCGGTCAGCGCCGTGAACAGCCGGTCCCAGCCCAGGGCGAAGACCTGGTCGGGATGGGCGAAGTCCAGCAGCGCGACCATGGCCGCCGAATAGCCGGACAGCATGGTGCCGTAGGCCACGAAGCTGCGCTGCAGATTGCCCACGCCCGCGCACAGGCCCAGCCACACGGCCAGGCCCAGCACCAGCCACAGCAGGTTTCCCTGGGCCAGCAGCACCAGGCCCACGCCCACGGCCGTGCCGGCCACGGTGCCTGCGACCCGGAAAAAGCTTTTTTCGAGCAGTTGCCCGCGCAGCGGCTGGGATGCGGCCCAGGTGGCCATGGCAGCCCACTGCGGATGCTCCAACCCCAGCTGCCAGGCAGCCAGCAGCGCCAGGCAGGCGGCAAAGGCCGTGCGCAGATGCTGGCGCAGGCGCACCGGGTCGAAGCCCCAGCGGACCGATGCCTGCAGCAGGCGGCCATAGGCATCGTGGAGGGCGCTCATGGCGCGCCTTCCGTGCGCAGCGCGGCCATGCGCGCCTGGATCTTGGCCATGCCGGCCAGCATGGCCTCGACCTCGGCATTGTCCAGGTCCTGCAGCATGGCCAGCTCGGCCTGCAGCATGGTGGCGCGCACGCGGTCCACGGCGCCGTTGCCTTCATCGGTCAGGAAGATGCGCTTGCTGCGCCGGTCGCCGGGGTCGGCGCGGCGTTCCACCCAGCCGTGGCCTTCCAGAATGTCGAGCAGGCGCACCAGGCTGGAGCCGTCCAGTCCCACGCGCTCGGCCAGTTCCTTTTGCGTGACGCCGTCGCCCCAGGCGCGCAGGTGGATCAGCGGCGCCCAGGTGGCATCGGTCAGGCCGTCGGCCAGCAGTTGCTCCTCGACCTGGCGGCGCCACTGGCGTACCAGGGTGACCATGAGAAAGCCGAGGCGGGCGCGGGGAGGGGCAGAGGCAAAGGACATGCCTCGATTATCTTTGCAATGCAATTAATTTGCATTGCAAATTAATTGTGTCTGCATTCGATTTGAGGGTATTCCCTTGTTCAGGGGCGGGCAGTCCATGAAAAAGGCCCTGCAAGACGATGCTTTGCAGGGCCGGTCGATGGATGCGGACGGCTTCAGAGCAGGCCGGGCACCCAGCGGTTGAAGAGCAGGCCCGCCACCAGAAGCCATGCGAACAGCAAGGCGGCCAGCAGCAGGGGCTTCGTGCCTGCGGCACGCACGGCGCGGACATGGGTGGTCAGGCCCAGGGCTGCCATGGCCACGGCCAGCAGGGCGTTGTCCAGCTGCACGCCCACCTGCACCACGGCTGCAGGCAGCACGCCCAGGGAGTTCACGCCGGCCATGGCGACGAAGCCCAGCGCAAACCACGGAATGGTGATGCGGCGCGGCTGGCCGTCGCTCACCTGGCTGCTGCGGTTGCCGCGCGCCACGGCCATGGACAGCAGCAGCAGGAAGGGGGCCAGCATCATCACGCGCACCATCTTGGAGATCACGGCCACGTCGGCGGCTTCGGGGGCGATGGCTTCGCCGGCGGCCACGACCTGGGCCACCTCGTGCACGGTGGAGCCCACGTACAGGCCGTACTGCGCAGGCGACATGTCCAGCCAGCCGTGGGCGGCGTTCCAGTGGAACAGCGCGGGGTAGAGGAAGGTGCCCACGGTGCCGAAGACCACCACGGTGGCCACGGCCACGGCCACGTCTTCGGCGCGGCCCTTGATCACGGGTTCGGTGGCCAGCACGGCAGCGGCGCCGCAGATGGAGCTGCCCGCGCCGATCAGCACCGTGGTGCGCGCATCCAGCCCGAAGACGCGGCGGCCCAGCCATTGCGCCAGCAAGAAGGTGCTGCCCAGCACCAGGGCATCGACCACCACGCCGGCCATGCCCACATGGCCTATGTCCTGGAAGGTCAGTCGCAGGCCGTAGAGCACGATGCCCGCGCGCAGCAGGCGCTGCTTGGCCAGGCCCACGCCGGCATGGCAACTGGGCGCCAGGCGCGGATAGACGGTGTTGCCGATGACCAGGCCGATGCAGATGGCCAGCGTCAGTGCACTCAGGCCCGAGCCGGCCAGCAGGGGCTGGCGTGCGCCCCAGGTGGCGGCTGCGGCAATGGCGCCGGCCAGCAGCAGGCCGGGCGCAAGCTCGGTCAACTGACGCAGCCAGCCGGACGGATGGGAGGAGCGTGGGAGGGATGTGGTGTTCATGGTGCCTGCGCGCCGCGTCAGGAGCGCGGTGCATGGGAGGCACTTTAGATTTCTTGGCTATATTCGTATAACGAATAGTTTTTGTAGCACCAACCGGGGAAACAGGTTGATGGCTCGTTCAGACTGCACGCCATGCTGCACCTCACCCTGCGCCAACTTGAAATCTTCTGCGCCGTCGCCCAGGCGGGCTCCACCGTGGCCGCGGCCGACGCCGTGGCCCTGTCGCAGTCGGCCACCAGCGCCGCGCTGCAGCAGCTGGAGCAGGCCATGGGCGCCCAGCTGTTCGAGCGCGTGGGCCGGCGGCTGGCGCTCAACGACGCGGGCCGCGCCCTGCTGCCCGAGGCACTGGCGCTGCTGGAGCAGGCCAGGGGCATAGAGCAGGCGTTTTCGGTGCGGGCCGCCAGCCTGCCCGTGCGTCTGCGCGTGGCAGCCAGCACCACCATAGGCACCTATGCGCTGCCGGCTGTGCTCGCGCACCTGGCGCGCAGCCATCCTCACCTGAGCGTGGACCTGCAGATCGCCAACACGCGCGAGGTGGGCCAGGCCGTGGAATCGCTGGACGTGGACCTGGGCCTGATCGAGGGCACCAGCCACTGGCCCGGGCTGGAGGTCGAGCCCTGGATGCGCGACGAACTCGTCATCGTGGCTGCAGCACAGGACCCGCTGGTGCAGGCTGCGGGCCAGCGCCCGCTGGGCGTGGCCGCCTTGCGCGGTGCGCGCTGGCTGCTGCGCGAGCCGGGCTCGGGCACGCGCGAGATGGTGGAGCATGCCTTGCTGCCGCATCTGCACCAGCTGCCGGCCGCCGCCACGCTGGGCAGTTCGGAGGCGATTGCGCGCTGCGTGGCCCAGGGCCTGGGCGTCAGCTGCCTGTCGCGCGTGCTGGTGCAGGCCCTGGTCGCCTCGGGAGAGCTGGCCGTGCTGCCGACCACGCTGCCGCGCATGTGGCGGGATTTCTCGCTGGTGCAGCGGGCGGGCAAGCGCCGCTCGCCGGCGCTGGCGGCCTTTGTGCAGGCCTGCCGCCAACACGCCCAGGACTGAGGCGGGTTATTTGCCCAGCGGAATCGGCGTGCTGCGCGGCACGGGCACGGCGGTGACGCTGTTTTGCGGCGAGCCTTCGATCACGCGGTCCGAGTAGGTCATGTAGACCAGGGTGTTGCGCTGCGCATCGACCATGCGCACCACGCGCAGGCGCTTGAACAGCAGCGAGATGCGTTCGGTGAACACCTCGTCCTGCTGCTTGAGCGGGGCAGGGATCTGGATGGGGCCGGTCTGCACGCAGCTGATCGAGGCTTCGGCGCGGTCCTCGGCCAGGCCCAGGCCGCCCTTGATGCCGCCGGTCTTGGCGCGCGAGACGTAGCAGGTCACGCCCGCCACCTTGGGATCGTCATAGGCATCGACCACGATCTTGTGGTCCGGGCCTATGAATTTGAACACCGTATCCACCGCACCCACCTGCTCGGCGCGCGCACCGCAGGCGCCCAGCAGCAGCGTGGCCAGAGCGGCCGTGAGCAAGGCCCGGCCGTTCATGTCAGGCCTCACCCGCCACATGGCGGCGAAGATGCTCCAGGGCTTCCTCAACCTGGTCCACCAGCACCAGGCACAGGTCGCCGGGCGTCAGCCGCGCCAGCGCATGGTCGATGGCGTTGAACTCACCCTGGATCTGGGTCACGTAGTCGGTGCGCGGTGCGCCTTGCAGGCCTTGCTGCAGCAGGGCCAGGACTTCACCGTCGGCGCGGCCGCGCTGGCAGGCATCCTGGTAGAGGATGACGTCGTCGAAGGCCTTGCCCAGGATCTGGGTCTGCTCGGTGATGTCCTGGTCGCGGCGGTCGCCCGCGCCGCTGATCACCACGCTGCGGCGCTGGGCCGGCATGGCGTCCACGGCCTGCACCAGGGCGCGGATGGCGTCGGGGTTGTGGCCGTAGTCGGCGATCAGCGTGGCGCCACGGTAGTCCATGACGTTGAAGCGGCCCGGCGCGTTGTCGCTGTCGTTGACGAAGCCGGCCAGGCCGCGGCGGATGGTCTGCCAGGGCATGCCCACGCCCCAGGCGGCGGCGATGGAGGCCATGACGTTCTCCACCTGGAAGCTGATGGTGCCGTTGCGCGTGATGGGGATCTCGCGCAGCGCGATGGTCTCGCGCCACGAGCTTTCGGCCGCGACGATGCTGTCGCCGTCCACGTAGACCACGCGGTTGCCCTGGGCACGGTGCGTGGCCATCACGGGGTGGTGGCGGTCGGCCGCGAAATAGATGACCTTGCCCGGCGAGGTGGAGGCCATGGCGGCGACCAGCGGGTCGGCGGCGTTGAGCACGGCATAGCCGTCCGCGGCAACGTTCTGCACGATGACGCGCTTGAGCACGGCCACGTCTTCCACCGTGGTGATGTAGTTCAGGCCCAGGTGGTCGCCCGCGCCCACGTTGGTGACCACGGCCACCTGGCAGCGGTCGAAGCCCAGGCCTTCGCGCAGGATGCCGCCGCGTGCGCATTCGAGCACGGCCGCATCGGTCTCGGGGTGGGCCAGGGCGTTGCGCGCGCTGCGCGGGCCCGAGCAGTCGCCGCTGTCGATCTGGCGGCCGTTGACGTAGACGCCGTCCGTGTTCGTCATGGCCGTGCGCCAGCCATGCGAGGTGAACAGGTGGGCGATCAGGCGCGTGGTCGTGGTCTTGCCATTGGTGCCGGTGACGGCCACCAGCGGGATGCGGCCGTCCTGGCCCGGCGCGAACAGCTCATCGACCATGGGCACGCCCACGTTGCGGGGCTTGCCGAAGGACGGCGCCAGGTGCATGCGCAGGCCCGGTGCGGCGTTGACTTCGACGATGCCGCCGTTTTGCTCTTCCAGCGGGCGCAGCATGGTCTCGCAGACCACGTCCACGCCGCAGATGTGCAGGCCGATGGTCTGGGCGGCCTCCACGGCGCGCGCGGCGATGTCGGGGTGCACGTCGTCCGTCACATCGGTGGCGCTGCCGCCCGTGGACAGGTTGGCGTTGTTGCGCAGCACCACGCGCTGGCCCTGGGCCGGCACGGATTCGGGCGTGAGCCCTTCGGTGGCGATGCGCGCGATGGCGATGTCGTCCAGGCGGATCTTGGTCAGCGCCGTGCCGTGGCCCGAGCCGCGGCGCGGGTCCTGGTTGACGATGTCCACCAGCTCGCGGATGGTGTGCTGGCCGTCGCCCAGCACCTGGGGCGGCTCGCGGCGCGCAGCGGCCACCAGCTGGCCGCCGACCACCAGCAGGCGGAAGTCATGGCCGGGCAGGAAGCGCTCGACCATGATGTCGTCGCCGAATTCCGAGGCGGTGGCAAAGGCGGCCTTGAGCTGCTCGTGCGTGGTGATGTTGACCACCACGCCCTTGCCCTGGTTGCCGTCCTGGGGCTTGACCACCACGGGCAGGCCCACTTCCTGGGCCACGAGCCAGGCTTCTTCCACGTCCTTGACGGGGCGGCCCAGCGGCACGGGCACGCCGGCGGCGTGCAGCAGGCGCTTGGTCAGGTCCTTGTCCTGGGCGATGGACTCGGCCACGGCGCTGGTCTGGTCCAGCTCGGCGGCCTGGATGCGGCGCGCCTTGGAGCCCCAGCCCAGCTGTACCAGCGAGCCTGAGGTCAGGCGGCGGATGGGAATGCCACGCGCCACGGCCGCATCGACGATGGAGCCGGTGGAGGGGCCGATGCGCTCGTCCTCGTCGAGTTCGCGCAGCTGGGCGACCACCTTGTCGGCGTCGAAGGGCGTGTCGGCCAGGGCCGACTGCAGCAGCTCGCCGGCCTGTTCCATGGCCAGGCGGCCGACGGCCTCTTCGGTGTACTCCACCACCACCTGGTAGGTGCCGGTCTCCACGGTTTCATGCGTGCGGCTGAAGGTCACCGGGCAGCCGGCCTGGGCCTGCAGCGACAGGGCCGCGACTTCCAGCACCTGGGCCAGCGACAGGCGCTGGTCGGCGCCGTGCGGCTGCAGCGTGCCGATCTTGGGAAAGCGCGCGCGCAGCCGGTCCTCGAAGCCGGGCAGGGCCGAGTAGTCGCACTCGCCGGGCTCGCATTGCACGATGGCTTCGATGGCGGTGCTGCGGGTCCAGAGATTGGGGCCGCGCAGGGCTCGGATGCGGGTGATCTGCATAGTGTCTTCTTTCGGAGGGCAGGCCCGCGTCGCCGGGCCTGCCTGCATGTCATCGTGTGGTCGGGCTCAGGCGGCGGTGGCTGCGGCGGCCGGCGTGTAGTCGAAGGTCTTGATGCCGGCGACGATGAGGTCGGGGGCAATGTCCATGGACCACGCGGCGGCAATGGCGGCCAGCAGGGCCGGCGTGTCCGGGCGCAGGCCGCCGGGCAGGCTCAGTGCGTCCAGCGTGCCCAGCACGCGCTCGGCAGCGCCCGTGGCCAGGATCACCTGGCTGCCGCGCACGAAGACGGCGCGGCCTTCGCTCTCGGAACGGTGGGCCGCGACCACTGGACTGTCGGCCTGCATCGAATAGAACAGCACCTCGCCGTCGCACAGGCGGGCCAGGTCGGCCACCTGCTCGATGTCGGCATTGAGGACGCCCGCGCCTTCGTCCAGCACCACGTCGATCTGGGTGCGCATCACGCGCGTCATCTGCGACTGCTCGTGCACGTCATGGTCGGGCAACTGCTCGAAGCCGTCCATGTCGGTGACCACGCCGACCAGGCAGCGGTCGTAGGCCAGGCCTTCCTCCAGGATGGAGCGGGCCGTGGTCTGGATGACGGCGGCCTGGGCCAGGCGGTTGGTCAGCAAGCGGTGGGCACCGGCCCAGTTGGCGGTGTTGGTCTTCTGGGTCTGGCGGTTGGACAGGAACATGCCCTCGCTGCTGGCCACGCCCGTGAGCTTGCCCGACAGCTGCAGCAGCCAGCCCACCAGGCGGGCCGTGAAGCCGTTGTTGCGCGTGCCGGCAATGCCCACCAGGGGGATGCGGCCTGCGCCCGTGCCCTCTTCGGTGCGCGGGAACAGGTGGTCGGCGATGGCCATGCCCACGGGGCGCGGCGCGCCGCTGGTGGGCTTCAGGTGCATCAGCAGGCCGGGGCCGGCGTTGACTTCGAGGATGGCGCCGCCCTGCTCCTTCATGGGGCGCGAGACGTCCTGCAGGATCATGTCCATGCCCGCGATGTCCAGGCCCACGATCTTGGCGGCCAGCGTGGCCATGTAGGCCACTTCGGGGTGGACCTCATCCGTGCAGTCGATGGCCATGTTGCCGTTGCGCTGCAGCAGCACGCTGGTGCCCTGGGCGGGAATGGTGTCGGGCGTGACGTTCTGGCGCTTGAGCTCCAGCTTCACGGCCGGGGCTTCGAGGTTGATCCAGTCCAGCGGATATTCCTGCTCGGGGCCGCGGCGCGGGTCCTGGTTGACCACGGCGACCAGCTCGCGCAGCGTGGACTTGCCGTTGCCGGCCACGCTCACGGTCTCGCCACGGCAGGCCGCCACGACCTTGCCGCCCACCACCAGGATGCGGTGCTCGGTGCCGTCGATGAAGCGTTCGACGATCACGTCGGAGCCTTCGGGCTGGGCCAGCGCAAAGGCGGTCTTGATGTCGGCCTCGTCGCGCAGGTCCAGCGTCACGCCACGCGCGTGGTTGCCGTCCGAGGGCTTGACGGTGACGGGAAAGCCGATGTCCTGCGCCACTTCCCAGGCTTCTTCGGGGCTGTTGACGATCTGGCCTTCGGGCACGGGCACACCGCAGGCGGCCAGCAGGCGCTTGGTGAAGTCCTTGTCCTGGGCAATGCCTTCGGCAATGGCGCTGGTCTGGTCGCTCTCGGCGGTCCAGATGCGGCGCTGCGCGGCGCCATAGCCGAGCTGCACGAGGTTGCCGTCATTGAGGCGGATGTGGGGAATGCGGCGCTCGCCGGCGGCATCGACGATGCAGCCCGTGCTCGGGCCCAGGTAGCGGTCGTTGATCTCGGTCTTGATGGCCTTGACGGCGGCCTTCAGGTCGAAGGGCTCGTCGTTGATGGCGGCCATGATCAGCCGGTGGCCGTAGGCCAGGGCCGTGCGCGCCACGGTTTCCTCGGGGCAGCGGAAGACCATGCGGTAGATGCCGCGCTGGGAAATCTCGCGCGTCTGGCCGAACTCGGCCGGCATGCCCGCCAGGTTCAGCAGCTCGATGATGATGTGCTCCAGCACATGGCCGCACCAGGTGCCGCCTTCCAGGCGCTGGATGAAGCCGCCGCGCTCGCCCACGCCGCAGTGGTGCTCGATCAGGTCGGGCAGCCAGGCCGTCAGGCGCTCGTTGAAACCGTCAAGCTTGTTCGAGGGATAGTCCTCCAGCTCACCAAGATCCAGCCAGACCTCCAGCACGGGACGGTAGGTCCAGACGCTGGGTCCACGCAGGTAGGTGGTGCGCAAGAGTTGGATGTCTTTGAATTTCGCCATGTCGATCAACGGGTAAGCGTGAGCGACGACCCGGGTGCGGATCGCCGGAGAATGGGAGAGGATTGTGCGCTCAGAAAGCCCATGCGCAGTGCTGTCAGCCTAAACCAGGGTTGGCGCGTTGAGCAGGGTATGCCGTGCAAAGCGCGGGATATCCACCGGGGAGCTGCGGTTGCCCGCATGACACCAGGAGCCGCCAGGGGCGGGAAAAACAACTCAACATGCAAGAACACCATTCTGTGGACGTTTCGGCCTTCCTTGCCAGCCCCCGCGGGGCTGGGCTGCGAGCCAGGCTCGCTTCCAATGAAAACGTGCTGGCCCTCGTCCCGGTTGACCTGACCCTCGATATGCGCTTCGGCGAAGGCTGGGTTGTGCTGACCAACCAGCGGCTCCTCGCCTGTGATCCTGCAGACCAGCAGTGGAGTGAGTGGGTACTATCCATTGATCAGAATCTGCGCACGCTGGACCACGGCGGCGTGGGCAACCTCGAACTGCATGGCCCTGCTGCGCGGCTGGCGCTGTGGCGCTTCACGCTGCGCCACCAGGCGGCCGTGCTGCGCCTGCTGCAGCAGTTCGACCATGAGCGCGAGCGCCTGGCGCGCGGCGAGGACTTTGCCGAGCCCGAGGACGACGTGCCCCGCTGCCCGGCCTGCCAGGCCGAGCTGCCGCCCGAGGCCGACGAATGCCCGGCCTGCGCGCGCCAGCAGGGCCCGCAGACCTCCACCTGGGTGCTGCTGCGCCTGTGGCGCTTTGCCCATCCCTACCGGCACCAGCTGCTGCTGGGCTTTCTGCTGACGCTGGCCTCCACGGGCGCCACCCTGGTGGCGCCCTACCTGACGATTCCCATCGTGGACAAGATCCTGATCCCGTTCCAGAACGGGCAGCAGATCGACAGCAGCCTCGTGGTCTTCTACCTGAGCGGGCTGCTGGCGGCGGCGCTGGTGGCCTGGGGCCTGGGCTGGGCGCGCACCTTCGTGCTGGCCAAGGTCTCCGAGCGCATTGGCTCGGACTTGCGCACGACCACTTACAACCACCTGTTGACGCTGTCGCTGGACTACTACGGCAGCAAGCGCACGGGCGACCTGATGGCGCGCATCGGGGCGGAAACAGATCGCATCAATTTGTTTCTATCCTTGAACGCGCTGGATTTCGCCACCGACGTGCTGATGATCGTGATGACCTCGGTCATCCTGTTCTCCATCAATCCGTGGCTGGCCCTGGTCACCCTGGTGCCGCTGCCCTTCATCGCCTGGATGATCCACCTGGTACGCGACCGCCTGCGCACGGGCTTCGAGAAGATCGACCGCGTCTGGTCCGAAGTGACCAATGTGCTGGCCGACACCATCCCCGGCATCCGCGTGGTCAAGGCCTTCGCCCAGGAAAAGCGCGAGGCCGACCGCTTCGCCCAGGCCAATCTGGTCAACCTGCAGGCCAACGACAAGGTCAACAAGACCTGGTCGCTGTTCACGCCCACGGTGACGCTGCTGACCGAGATCGGCCTGCTGGTGGTCTGGGGCTTCGGCATCTGGCTGGTGGCGGGCGGCCAGATCACGGTCGGTATCCTGACGGCCTTCATCGCCTACATCGGCCGCTTCTACAGCCGCCTGGACTCGATGAGCCGCATCGTCTCGGTCACGCAGAAGGCGGCGGCCGGCGCCAAGCGCATCTTCGACATCCTCGACCACGTGAGCAACGTGCCCGACCCGGTCAACCCGGTCAAGCTGCCGCGCGTGCAGGGCGCCATCACGCTGGACAACCTGAGCTTCCGCTACGGCAGCCGCGCCGTGATCAAGAACCTCGATCTGCAGATTCGCCCGGGTGAAATGATCGGCCTGGTCGGCCACAGCGGCTCGGGCAAGAGCACCCTGGTCAACCTGATCAGCCGTTTCTATGACGTGAGCGAGGGCTCCATCCAGCTCGACGGCGTGGACATCCGCAGGCTCAAGGTCTCGGACTTCCGCAGCAACATCGGTCTGGTGCTGCAGGAGCCCTTCCTGTTCTTCGGCACCATTGCCGAGAACATCGCCTACGGCAAGCCCGATGCCACGCGCGAGGAAATCGTGGCGGCGGCCCGCGCTGCCCACGCCCATGAATTCATCCTGCGCCTGCCGCATGGCTACGACTCCCTGGTGGGCGAGCGCGGCCAGGGCCTGTCGGGCGGCGAGCGCCAGCGCATCTCCATTGCGCGCGCACTGCTGATCGACCCGCGCATCCTGATACTGGACGAGGCCACCTCGGCCGTGGACACCGAGACCGAGAAGGAAATCCAGAAGGCGCTGGACAACCTGGTGCAGGGCCGCACGACGATTGCCATTGCCCACCGCCTGTCCACACTGCGCAAGGCCGACCGCCTCGTGGTCATGGACCGGGGCGAGATCGTGGAAGTGGGTCCGCACGACGAGCTGATGGAAAAGCAGGGCGCCTACTGGCGCCTGTACCAGGCCCAGGCTCGGCGCGCCGAAGAGGATGCCCAGGCCGCAGGCCTGACCCTGGCCGCAACCACCATCGAGGAGTAAGCCATGTCCAACGCCCAACATTCCGCTGCCGGCGCCGATCTGAGCGGTGTGCGCATGGAGCGCAACGCCCATGGCCGCCTGGTGCTGATCCTGGCCGACGGCACGCGCCACGAATCCGTGGTGCCCGTGCGCGCCTTTCCCATTGCCGCGCCGCTGGAAGGCCTGTCCCTGGTCTCCGTCGATGGAAAGGAGGCGCTGTGGGTGGACCACATGGACCACCTGCCGGCGCAGGCCCGCACGCTGATCGAGGAAGACCTGGCCGTGCGCGAGTTCGTGCCCGTCATCCAGCGCATCCACAAGGTGTCCGGCTTTTCCACGCCCAGCACCTGGGACCTGGAGACCGACCGGGGCCCCGTGCAGCTCGTGCTCAAGGCCGAAGAGGACATCCGGCGCCTGTCGGGCCGCACGCACCTGATGATCACCAGCCAGGACGGCGTGCAGTTCAGCGTGCCCGACAGCACGGCGCTGGACCGCACCTCGCGCAAGCTGCTGGAGCGCTTCCTCTAGCGCCTGGTCGGGGTGAATAAGGGGTTTACCCTTGGTTTGAGGCAGGCCGAAGCGTCTTTCAAAAAAAGCGCTTCAGTTCTTTCAGCTTCTGTCGATGATGAGGCGACGGCGGGAAATTCCCGCCCACAGCACACATCCAGCAAGAGGGTCGAGCCATGCCAATTCCACCTGTTGACCGATCACCCATACCGTGGCGCCCGCAAAGCGCCGATCTGTACTCCACCGGTGCGTCGGGCGCGGTGCCCGTGCGTCCTGTGAACGCCACCAACGCCGTCGAATCCACGGACCGCATCGGCGAAGGCCGGGTGGTGCGCGATCCTGAAAAGCCGTCCGTGGTGGACCAGGAAAACCGCGACTGGACGCTGGCCGAGGAGATCAAGCAGAAGGAAGAGGTCGAGGAGCCGCCCAAGGAGCCGATCTCCAAGCAGCTCATCGAGTTCATCCAGTCCATGTGGCGTGCCAGCGCCATGGCGGTGGAGCAGGCCCAGGAGGTCAGCAAGGCCGACGATGTGGCCCGCAACAAGATGCAGGTGCGCGATGAGCCTTTGACCTATTCGGAACCCAAGGTCAAGCGTACCGGCGGTCTTTGAGTGTCAGGGGCGCGGCAAGAAGGTTCAGTCCTTTGAGCCTTCGCCTTCCTTCTTGTCCCTGGCAGCGGGTGCGGCTGCAGCATGCTCGGCTGCCGCACGCTCGGCGGCCTTTGCCTCTTCGGCCTGCGCCTTGGCCTTTGCCTTGTCGCGTTCGGCGCGGTACTTGACGGCAAAGGCCTGCACTTCCGCATAGGAGACGTAGCCGTCCTTGTCGGTGTCGGCCTCGTCGAAGGCCGCCGACAGGCGCGGAAACAGCGCCACTTCAGCACGGCTGAGCTTGCCGTCCTTGTTGAAGTCCAGCATCTTGAATTCGCGCTGGGCCTTGATCTCCCCCTTGGTCAGCGGCGCCGGGCTGGCCGTTGCCTGCTCGGTGGCTGCGTTTTCTGCCGCCTGCGCGCGCGCGGCGGGCAGCATGAAAGCGCTGGTCAGCAGCACGACGACGGCGGCCTGCAGCAGCGGTGGCCGGCGCAGCAGGGCAGAGCGGTTCATGAGGGGAAAATGCATGGGCTTTATTTGGGCACGGAACCGGCATTTGCAAGCACGGCTGGCCCGCCCTTTGCAATTGTTTACTTCGGCGGATCGGTGTCCGGATTGGAGATGCCGCTGCTCACATGGCCTGCCGGCACATGGCGCGCGGCCGAGTTGACGTGGCCGGTCTGGTCGTCGAAGAAGAAGTCCGGCTCGAACTCGCGCAGGAACGGGCCCTTTTCCAGGCCGCCGAGGAACATGGCCTCGTCCACCGCAATGCCCCATTCCAGCAGCGTGCGGATGGCACGCTCGTGCGCCGGTGCGCTGCGCGCCGTCACCAGGGCCGTGCGAATGCGCATGGTCTGGGACGAGTCCGCCTGCTGCTGCAGCCGGTGCAGCGCCACCAGCAGCGGCTTGAACGGCCCTTCCGCCAGCGGCGTGGCGGCATGGGAGACCTCGTGGCGCAGAAAGGCCGGCAGCCCGCCTTGCTGGTAGACGCGTTCGGCCTCGTCGGAGAACAGCACGGCATCGCCGTCGAAGGCAATGCGCACCTCCTGCGGGTAGCGGTCGCCTGCGGGCGTGGAATCGACCATCACGCGCGCGGCAGGAAAGCCGATGGACAGAGCCCTGCGCACATCGACTTCGTTGGCCGAGAGAAACAGGTGCGCGCCCAGCGGCCGCAGGTAGGAAAACGGATCGCGCCCGCGCGTGAACACGCCGCGCTCTATGTGCATGTCGGCCGCCTTGGCCGAGGCGAAGACCCGCATGCCGCTGGCCGGGTCGTTGCGCGACAGCATCATCACCTCCACGCGCTGCACCTCGGGCGTATTGAAGGCCAGCAGCTTGCGCACCAGCGGGAAGGCGATGCCCGGGCGTGCGGGCTGGTGCACCAGGTCCAGCTGGCGGCGCATGTAGGCCTGCTCGTCACCGGCGTCGAACAGCCGGTTCTCCTCCTCGAAGTCGAACAGCGCCCGCGAGGAGATGGCGACGACCAGCTTGTCTTGCAGGGTCACGGACATGGCTTGGCGCTTTTCGCTATTTGACGAACTGGTTGAGCTGGATGATGGGCATGAGCACGGCCAGCACGATCAGGGCCACGACCATGCCCATGGCCACGATCAGCAGCGGCTCCAGGATGGTGGCCAGGTGCATGGCGCGGCGCTGCACCTCGGTGGACAGCTGGTTGGCCGCGCGCTGCAGCATCACGGGCAGCTGGCCGGTCTGCTCGCCCAGGCGGGCAAACATGGAGATCAGGCCCGGGAAGCGCTTTTTCTGCGCCAGGGCCGAGGCCAGCGGCGCGCCCTCGCGCACCAGGGCCAGCGCGTCCATGGCATCGGCGCGCAGCGCGCGGTTGCCCAGCGTTTCGGCTGCGGCCTGCAAGGCCTTGAGAATGGGCACGCCTGCGCCCGCCAGCATGGCCAGCGTGCCGGCAAAGCGTGCCGCGTTGTAGTTGCGCGCCAGCCGGCCGATCAGCGGCAGGCGCAGCCACCAGGCGTCGAAGCGCTCGCGCAGCACGGGGTTCTTCATGGACAGCCGGAATCCCACGGCGCCCAGCACCAGGGCGACCAGCGCGGCCCAGCCATAGCTGCGCACGAAGTCGCTGAGCGCCAGCATGGCCACGGTGAGCCAGGGCAGGGCGCGCTTGGTGCCGGCGAACACGCTGGCCACCTGGGGCACCACGTAGCTGACCAGGAACAGCACGATGACAATGGCCACCAGGGTCACGATGGCCGGGTACAGGGCTGCGCCAATGAGCTTGGACTGCAGGGCCTGGCGCGATTCCAGGTCGTCGGCCAGCCGCTCCAGCACCGGGCCCAGGCTGCCGCTGGCCTCGCCGGCGCCGATCACGGCGCAGTAGATGTCGGAGAACTCGCGCGGGTGCTGGGCCAGGGCGCGGGCAAAGGTGGAGCCCGCGTTGACCTCGGCGCGCAGCGCGGCCACGAGGTGGTGCTGGCGCGGGTCGTCGGCTTCTTCGGACAGCGCGGCCAGTGCGCGCTCTATGGGCAGGCCTGATCCGACCAGCCCCGCCATCTGGCGCGTCCAAACGGTCAGCCCCGTGGAGCCAAGGACGGGGCGGGTCAGCCAGCGCGAGGCGCCGCCCTGCGGGCCGGACGCGGAACCCGAGGCCACGATCTCCACGGCCATGGGCACCAGGGCCTGGGCCCGCAGCTGGCTGCGCGCGGCACGCGCGTTGTCGGCTTCGATCGTGCCCTTGCGGGTCTGACCTTGTGCATCCAGGGCTTCGAAGGAAAAGGCAGGCATGCGCGGCGGGAGTCGGGAAGGGCTGGGGAAGGGATGGCGTTCAGGAAACGCCAGGCGGCGATCCAACCCCCGATGGTAGCCGCTGCCGGTGACGGCTGGATGGCGAGGCCGCCGCCGCGGTCGGCGGCAGCCCCTGCCTGGCCCCTATGCCGGCTGGGCCGCGAGGTCCGCTTCGTTGAGCTGGATGGAGCGCAGCGAGGCCGGGCGTTCCATCAGCGGCTGGCCGTAGTCGCTGAATTCGGGCAGCGCGGGCAGCAGCTTCATCATCGTGCCCCAGCGCAGGTAGCTGGCCATGAGCACGTCGGCCGCGGTGAACTGGTCGCCGCACAGGTAGCGCCTGCCGGCCACGGCCTGGCGCAGCGTCTGCACCACGTCGTCATAGCGGCCATAGCCGGCGGACATGGCCTGGTCGGCCGTCTGCTGCTCCAGGTGGCCCTGGCTCTTGGCAGTCATCAAGGCGTCGACGGGGCCGGCCAGGAAGAACATCCAGCGGTGGTAGACGCCGCGCAGCGGGCTGTCCACGGCCGGCGCGAGCCTTCGTTCGGGGAAGATGTCGGCCAGATAGGCAAGGATGGCGGCCTGTTCGGTGATCACGGTCTCGCCGTGCACCAGCGCGGGGACCTTGCCCATGGGATTGATGGCCAGGTAGTCGGCAGCCTTCATGGTGCTGCCGTATTCCAGCCGCACGGGCTCATAGCGGGCGCCGCATTCCTCCAGCATCCAGCGCGCGATGACGGCGCGCGAGCGGGGGTGGAAGTAAAAGCGCAGAGGCTTGATCGAGTCGTTCATGAAGGCTCCCAGTGGTTTGAATGCATGGCGAGAAGGCCATGGGAGCGACTGTAGGAGGCCATGCTGACAGTTTTTGTCAGCAGTGGTGTCAGCGGACCGTGTAGCCCAGTTGCCGCGACCAGCGTTCGATCAGGCCGCTGCGGTGGTCGGGATAGCGTTCCTGCAGATCGGTGACGGAGCGCACGCGGTCGGCGCGGAAATGGCGGAAGTCCTGGCGCAGTTCGCACCAGGCCGCAAGAATGCGCCGCTGATCGAAGAAAGCCATGGCAAAAGGCCAGATCTGGCGCTCGGTCGGCTGGCCCTTCTCATCCGTGTAGTGCAGCAGCACCCGGTGCTGGCGCCGTATCGCCAGGCGCAGCGCGGTCTGCCAGGGCTCGGTCACGGATTCGTGGCAGATGGGCGGCACCAGCAGGCCGCTGGTGTCCACCTCGATGCGCAGCTCCAGCGGCAGCGCGCTGCGTATGCGGTCCAGCGCGGCGGTGGCGGCCTGGGCGAGCTCGGGGTCGGCCTGGCGGCTGGCCCAGCGCGCGCCCAGCAGCAGGGCCTCCAGCTCATCGGGCGTGAACATCAGCGGCGGCAGCAGAAAGCCGGGCCGCATCTCATAGCCCACACCCGGGTCGCCCGCAATCGCTGCACCCTGCTCGCGCAGGGTGGCAATGTCGCGGTACAGGGTGCGCAGGCTCACGTCCAGCTGCCGGGCCAGCACCGGCCCGGCCTGGGGCAGGCGCGCGCGGCGCAGCAGGTCGATCAGCTGCAGCAGCCGGGCGGAGCGGCTCATGCCTTCAGCGGCCCATGACGCCGGCCGTGATCTCCAGCGAGCGCAGGCGCAGGTCGCGGTCATACACGTCGCTGACCAGGATCAGCTCGTCGGCCTCGGTGTCGGCCTGCAGCTTCTGCAGGCGCGTGCGCACCTTGTCCGGGCCGCCGATGGAGGCCACGGCCAGGAAGTCGCCGATGGCGCGGCGCTCCTGCTCGCCGAGCTGGGTCGCATAGTTCTCGATGGGGCGCGGCAGCAGTCCGCGCCGGCCCGTGATGATGCCCAGCACGCGCTGGTAGGTGCTGCTGGCCAGGTACTCGGCCTCGTCATCGGTGGGCGCGGCGATCACGGGGGCGCCGACGATCACGTAGGGCTTGGCCAGTTGGGCCGACGGCTTGAACAGGCTGCGGTACAGCTGCACGGCCTGGTAGAGCATGCGCGGCGCGAAGTGCGAGGCAAAGGCGTAGGGCAGGCCCAGGTGGGCGGCCAGCTGGGCCGAGAACAGGCTGGAGCCCAGCAGCCAGATCGGCACGTTGGTGCCCGCGCCGGGCGTGGCCACCAGCTTTTGCTCGGGCGTGGCCGGGCCCAGCAGGCGCTGCAGCTCCATCACGTCGCGCGGGAAATCCTCCTCGGTCTCGACGCGGTCGCGGCGCAGGGCGCGCATGGTGGCGCCATCGGTGCCTGGCGCACGGCCCAGGCCCAGGTCGATGCGGCCCGGGTACAGCTCGGCCAGCGTGCCGAAGGCTTCGGCGACCACCAGGGGGGCATGGTTGGGCAGCATGATGCCGCCCGAGCCCACGCGGATCTTCGAGGTGCCGCCTGCGATATGGCCGATCAGCACGGCCGTGGCCGAGCTGGCGATGCCGGGCATGTTGTGGTGCTCGGCCAGCCAGTAGCGCTCGAATCCCAGTTCCTCGGCCTTGCGGGCCGTGGCCAGCGCAATGTCCAGGGCCTCGGCGACGGTGCCGCCTTCGCGCACGGCCACGAGGTCGAGCATGGACAGACGGACTTCATTGAATGATGTCATGGCAGGTTCCAACTTCCAGTTCACGGTGGGTGGGGGCGGCGCGGGCCTTGCCGCGCCAGGGCATTCCTGGTGCGCGTTCGCGCACTCAGTTTCTTCTGGACATTTCCCGTGCGCAGGTGATGCCCAGCACCACGCACCAGACCAGGGGGAGGATGGCAGCCGCCAGATGGTTCTCGCCCTGCTGGATGGCCAGCCAGGACAGCGGCAGCGCCACCAGCGCCGACAGGCGGATGACGCGGCGCAGCTGGCTGGTGGACAGCCGGGACTTGAACCACCACAGGGCGATGTAGCTGATCAGGCTCAGCGTGGCGACCCACAGGAACAGGTCGCCGCCATAGGGAGCGCTCCAGGCGCGTAGGGATTCCAACATGCCGACCATTGTGGCAAACGGGGATGCCCCGTGCTGCGCAGGGTCGGGCGTGGCCGCCTGCGCCTAGTCGCGCGTGACGCGCAGCACTTCCTCGGGCGTGGTGATGCCCTCGCGCACCAGCCGCTCGCCGTCGTCGCGCATCAGGCGCATGCCCGAGGCCAGCGCGGTGTCGCGGATCTCGGCCTCGCTGGCCTGGCGGTGGATCTGCGCGCGGATGGTGTCGTCCACCACCAGCATCTCGAAGATGCCGGTGCGCCCTCGGTAGCCACTGGGCTCGGTGGTGTCGATCTTGCGCACCAGGCGCTGGGCCAGCACGCCCAGCAGGGAGGACGACAGCAGGAACGGCTCCACGCCCATGTCGATCAGGCGGGTGACGGCGCTGGATGCATCGTTGGTGTGCAGCGTGGCCAGCACCAGGTGGCCCGTCAGCGAGGCCTGGATGGCGATCTGCGCGGTCTCGAAGTCGCGGATTTCGCCGATCATGATCACGTCCGGGTCCTGGCGCAGGATGGCGCGCAGGGCCTTGGCGAAGGTCAGCTCGATCTTGGCGTTGACCTGGGTCTGCCCCACGCCGGCCAGCTCGTACTCGATGGGGTCTTCCACCGTCATGATGTTGCTGTGGCTGGCGTCCATGCGCGACAGCGCCGCGTACAGCGTGGTGGTCTTGCCCGAGCCCGTGGGGCCGGTGACCAGCACGATGCCGTGGGGCTGGGCCGTCATGTGGGTGAATCGCCTCAGCGTCTCGCCCTGCATGCCAACGGCCTCCAGACTGAGCTTGCTCTCGCTCTTGTCCAGCAGGCGCAGCACGGCGCGCTCGCCGTGGGCGCTGGGCAGGGTGGAGACGCGCACGTCGATGGCGCGCGTGCCCAGGCGCAGGCTGATGCGGCCGTCCTGGGGCAGCCGCTTTTCGGCGATGTCCAGGTCGGCCATGATCTTCAGGCGCGAGATCAGCGCCGCGTGCAGGGCCCGGTTGGGCTGCACGACCTCGCGCAGGTCGCCGTCCACGCGAAAGCGCACGCTGGAGTGGCGCTCATAGGGCTCGATGTGGATATCGCTGGCGCCGTCGCGCGCGGCCTGCGTGAGCAGGGCGTTGAGCATGCGGATGATGGGCGCGTCGTCCGCAGTCTCCAGCAAGTCCTCGACGGCGGGCAGCTCCTGCATCATGCGCGAGAGGTCGGCGTCGGACTCGACCTCGCTGACCACCAGGGCCGCGCTGGACTCGCCCTGCGAATAGGCGGCGCTGATGCGGTGCGCCAGCGTGCCCGCATCCAGCATCTGCCAGCGCTGCACCGCATGCTTGCGCTGGACTTCGGACAGGGCCTGCCAGTCGGGCGAGGGGCCGTGCCAGAGCAGGGGCTCGTGGCCGTCGTCCTCGATCAGCAGCTGGCTGGTGCGCGCAAACGAATAGGGCAGGGGATAGCGCATGGGGCCTTCCTGCCTCAGAGCGCGCCGGGGGCTGCCGGCACGGCGGGAGCGGCGGGCTGCGGCTGGGTGAAGTCGATCAGCTCGGGCTTTGCGCCCGGCACGTTGACGATGGCGGCCGGGTTGGTGAACGAGCCGGGGTCCGGCTGCGGCGTCAGCGTGGGCAGCACGGGCGCGGCATTGACCGAGCGCAGCAGGGCGCTGGGCTCGGGCTGCAGGCTCTGTTGCTGCGCGCGGATGGCTTCGTAGCGCTCGGAAGAGACCTGGTTGGTCGCAGTCGCATCGCGCATCACCACGGGGCGCAGGAAGACCATCAGGTTGGTCTTGTTGCGCTTGCGGTTGGTGTTGCGGAACAGGTTGCCGACCACGGGGATGTCGCCCAGCAGAGGCACCCGGTCCTCGGCCTGGGAGTAGTTGTCGTCGATCAGGCCGCCGAGCACGACGATGTTGCCGTCCTCGACCAGCACGTTGGACTCGATGGAGCGCTTGTTGGTGGTCAGGCCGTTGGTGTCCTTGCGCGTGGACTCGTCCACCGAGGAGACCTCCTGGAACACGGCCAGCTTCACCGTGCCGTTCTCGTTGATCTGCGGGCGCACGCGCAGCATCAGGCCCACGTCCTTGCGCTCCACAGTGGTGAACGGGTTGACCGTGCCGCCCGTGGAATTGCTGGCGTAGGAGCCCGTGACCATGGGCACGTTCTGGCCCACGATGATGCGCGCCTCCTCGTTGTCCAGCGTCATCAGGTTGGGCGTGGACAGGATGTTGGCGTCACCGCTGTTTTGCAGGAAGTTGGCCAGAAAGCCCAGAGTGTCCTTGCCGTTGACGCGCTGCGTGAAGCCGAGGTTGGTGCCCCTCAGGCTGGTCAGCGTGTCGCCCGTGATGGCACTGCCGTCGAGGCCTCCATCCTTGACCAGGCCGAGCAGGTTCAGGATGTTGGCGCCCGCCACATTGGAGTTCGTGCCCAGGGTGCCGATCACGCGGCCGTTGTTGCTGAGCATGGCCTGCCACTGGATGCCGAACTGGGCCAGCCGGTTGTCCTTGATTTCGACGATCAGGCTTTCGATCAGAACCTGGGCGCGGCGGCCGTCGAGCTTGTCGATCACGGCGCGCAGTTGGCGATAGACGGGCGGTGGGGCCGTGATGATCAGCGAGTTGGTGGACGGATCGGCCTGGATCATGCCGCCCGTGGACGGCTGCTGGGCCACGCCCAGCGCGCCGCCCCCGCCGCCGCTGCCCAGGCCCGAGGACGAGCCCATACCCATGGATGCCGTGCCGCTGGAGTCGCGCGAGACCACGGGCTGCGAGGTGGGAATGGAGGACATGCCGCCACCCTGCGGCGTGGTGCCGCCCGCACCGGGCTGGCCGCTGGCCGTGCCCGCAGCCGTGGCCTGGGCGCCTATGGCCGCGCGCAAGGTGGCGGCCAGCGCCACGGCGTCGGCGTTCTTCAGATAGACCACATGGATGTTGCCCTGGTCGCCGCCACCGTTCATGGCGGGCTGGTCCAGCCGCGCGATCAGCGAGCGCACCTGGGCCAGGCGTGCGGGGTTGGCCGCGCGCAGCACGATGGAGTTGCTGCGCGGCTCGGCCATCAGCGAGGTCTTGAAGGCGTTGTCGCTCTGGCCCGGAATATTGGCGCCGCCGGCGGTCACGGTGAGGCCGCCGGGGCTGGCCGTGCCGCCTTCGATCAGGCGCGAGACCAGGGCCACCATGTCGGTGGCCACGGCATGGCGCAGCGGGATGATTTCGACATCGGTGGCGTTGGACACATCCATGGTCGCCACGATGCGCGAGATGCGCTGCAGGTTGTCGGCGTAGTCGGTGATGACCAGCGAGTTGTTGCCCGGGTTGACGTTGATGGTGTTGTTGGGGCTGATCAGCGGGCGCAGCACGGGAACCAGGTTGGCCGCGTTCTCGTAGTTGAGCTTGAAGATCTGGGTGACGATCTGGCTGCCCGCGCTGCTGCGGCTCGCGCCCACGGCCACTTCGCTGGCCTGCAGTTTGGCGTCGGCTTCGGGGATGACCTTGTACAGGCCGGCCGATTCGACAATGGTGAAGCCCTGCAGGCGCAGCGCGGCCAGGAACTGCTGGTAGGCGGTGGCAGGCGGCACGGGCCTGTCGGTCAGCAGCGTGATCTGGCCCTTGACGCGGGGGTCGACCACCACGTTGCGGTTGGTGATGGCGCCGATGGCGCGCGAGACGGCCTCGATGTCGGCGCCTGAGAAATTCAGTGTCACAGGCTCGCCGGGGCGCAGGCTGGGCGTGGCGCCGGCCGGTGCGTTGGTCTGAGCCTGGGTCGTGCCAGCGGTGCAGGCCAGCATGGCGCTGACGGCCAGCGTGTGCAGGGTGTTGCGCCAGAACAGGGTCGTGTGCTGCTGAGTCATGGATCAACCAAAGGAAATGATGGACCGGGGCCCCTGGCGCCGTCCCAGAATGTTGAGCAGGTTGGACAGCGCGGTTTCGCGCTCCGGGCTGGCCGAGGCCTCGCCCTGGAAATGCAGCCGCTGGCCCACCCATTGGCCCTGGCCGCTCAGGCGCAGGTCGCCGGTCAGGGTACTGAGCTGCAGCTGCGGGCTGTCGCCCCCGAGGATGTCCAGCCGGTAGCTGCCCAGCGGGCGCAGCGGTGACAGGCGTGAGGATACGGCCAGCGCCTCCAGGCGCGTGCTGCCTTCGCTGCGCCAGCGGCCCGATTGCCACAGCAGCTGCAGTTGCAGGGCCTGCGTGGCCAGCCGCAGCTGGCCTTGCAGGTCCACCGTGTTCCAGGGCGTGCCCAGACCGGACAGCAGGGAGGCGGGCCAGCGCGTGTCGCTGTCATGCACCACGGCGCTCAGGCCCTGCCAGCGGGGCAGCAGGTCCAGCACCACGGGCGTGGGTGTGCAGCATTCGCTGCGCAGTTGTATGCGGGCGCCGTCCAGGCGGGGGCGCAGCGTCCATTCCAGCCGTGTGGGCAGGGCCGTGCGGTCGCGGCTGCCGGCGCCTCCGGTGAAGACCAGGGAGGCCGAGCCATTCCACAGCGTGCCGCGCGGCTGCTGCAGCAGCACCTGGCCCTGCGTGGCCGAATCCACGCCGCGCGCCAGCCAGGCGGCGGGCGCCCAGACGACGGTGGTGGCCACCAAGCCGCACAGGGCACCGGCCAGCGCCCAGCCGCGCGGTGCGCGCAGGGCCGGCTGGGTGCGGGGCTTGCGTTGCATGCTCAAGGCGCCCGCGACGGATCGACGGGCAGGTCCAGCACCAGGCTGCCATCCCAGCGCACGGCATCGGCAGCGCCTGCTGCGCCGGAGGCGGCGGCAGTGCTTGCAGAGGCACTGCGGGCCAGCTTCATCTCGGCCGGAACGGCATGGGTGTTGCTGCGGACCTGGGCCAGCCAGCGCGCCAGCGCGGCGGCGGGTGCGGCCTTGAGCGTGATCTGTGCGCGGTCGCCCATCCAGTTCAATTGGGCGGAGGCGCCCAGTTCGGCGGACAGCGAGCTTTGCAGCAGCGCCTTGGCATCGCCGACCACGGGGCGTGCGTTGCCGCGCAGCTGCTCGGCCTCGGCCTGCAGCAGCTGCATCTGGCGCAACTGGCGGTCGGCCTGGGCATGGCGTTCGGGCGCGGTGCGCAGGCTGTGCAGGGCGGGGGCCAGTGCCACCCACCACAGCAGGGCCAGTGCCACCACGCCACCGGCCAGCAGGGTCATGTTCTGTTCACGCGGCGCCAGGGCATTCCAGCGCGCGCGCAGGGGTGCCAGGCTTTGGCGGGATGCGCGCATGTTCATGGCCGGGCCTCCTGGGCAAGCAGCAGGTCGGCGCCGTCGCGCTGCAGTCGCAGGCCGCTGCCGGCCAGATGTTGTTGTGCCTGCTCCAGTGCCTCGGCCTCCAGGGAGACGCCCTTGAGGCGCAGCTGCCGGTCCTGGTAGTCCATGGCCTGGGGCAACTGTCCAGCGGGCAGGGCCCGGGATGCGGCGGCCAGCAGGGGCTCCAGGTCGCCCTGCGTCAGCGCGCCGGCGGTCTGGCGCAGTGTGGCGACTTCGCGCTGCATTTGAACGGGCGCGTCGACGATGACGGGCACGCGGGGAAAGCTGGTGGCCAGCGTGGAGCGCACCTGGACCTGCTTGGCCGCGATGGCGCGGTTCTCGGTCCAGGCCCAGGCATTGAGGCCCACTACCTGGGCCAGCAGGGCGAGCACGGCGCCCCAGCGCGCGGCCTTCCATTGCGGCGCGCGCAGAAAGCTTTGCCAGCCGTCGAGCATGCGCCGCCGTGTGCGGCTGCCGCCGCCCAGATCCAGGTCGAACTGGGCCAGATCCCAGCTTTGTGCGCGGGCCGCCAGGCCGCGCTGGGCGTCCGTCAGCAGGCTGACGGGGCGCTGCAGGGCCTCGGCGGCGCGGGCCAGCGCCGGGTCGGCCTGGATCGGGGTGTCGGGGGGCAGGGCCTGAAGCAGGGCTGCCAGCATGGCAGGGTCGGCACTGTCGGTGCGCAGCGGCAGGCAGGCCAGCGAGTCCATGCCCTGCGGGGCGGTGCTCAGCCCGGTGGCCAGCAGCCAGGCCGATTCGGGTGAGCCCACGGCCCAGAGCTGGGGCGTGGCCTGGGGCGGACATTCCGGCACGATGCGGCCCACGGGCCGCCCTGCGGATTCCAGGGCCTGAAGGTGGGCATGGAGCCAGGCCTTGTTGCAGGCGGCAACCCAGCAGGGCTCGCCTGCGCGTGCCTGCGGCTGCAGGGCCAGGTGCAATTGGGAGGGCTCGTCGAGCAGGCGCTCTTCCAGCAGCCCGTCGAGTACGGCGCGCAGGCGCACATGTCCGCGCCGGCTTCCCGTAGGCACGCCATGGGGGAGGCTGACCAGATGCCAGGACAAGGCCTGGTGCGGCACCACGGCAACCGTCTGGCCGGTGCGGCCAGGATCGGGCAGCAGGCCTGCGGCGGCGTGGCCATGCCGGTCGGCGCGCAAGCCGTCACTGCTGAGTGCGTAGGCGTATTCGCCAGCGGGGCCCGCAGGCAGATGAAGAATCAAGGTGCTCATGGGCGGAAGCGGGCATTGTAGGGGGCGAGTGTGACAGCCATCTGTCATGGAGCGGGAGCTTCGGGCAATCCCCAGTCCCCCCTCTCACGCCAGATGGTAGTGACTGTCATGTTGTTGCGACGCAACATGGAGCGTTCGCTGGCCACGATCTCGCCCAGGCGCATGCGGCCACGCGCCTCGAAGAAGCTGGTGGCCACCGACAGGTTCTGTCCTTCGAATTTCTGCGGCAGGCCCAGCGCGTTGGAGGCATCGGCCAGGCTGCGCAGCGGGCGCGATGCGCGCAACTGCACCAGCTGGCTGGCCTGGGACCAGGTCAGGTCCTCCACGCTGGCCCAGATGACTTCGGCGCTGGCGGTGTTGAGGTTGACGGGCGTGTTCTCGGGCAGCAGGGTGATGTAGGGCTCCAGGCGCGCGACGACCTCGGGCGGCAGGCCCAGCCAGCCGAACTGGCGCAGCGTGCGCGGCATCAGGAACTGCGCGCCCTCGCCAGGGGTGGCGGCTGCGCGCAGGGCCTGGACGATCTGCGTGGCATAGGCAGGGGGCAGGTTCAGGCGCTCCAGCAGGCGGGACAGCGGGCGCAGGGTTTCGGGCTTGTCGGGGGCGCTCAGCAGGTTGCGCAGGTTCAGGCGCGACTGCAGGTCGATGATCTGGCCCGAGAGAAAGGCGTCCTGCATGTCGGCCATGCCGTCATCGACCTGGCTGACGTTGTTCTGCGCCGCCAGAAAGGTGGACAGGCGCGCCTCCTGCAGCGGCACGGCCCAGGGTTCGGCCAGATGGTCCACCTGCAGGCTGGTGCGCGCATCCTCGGCCAGCACCACGCGCGACCAGTCCAGCGCACCCAGCAGGATCCAGGCGGCCTGCATGCGGTTGCGCTCGGCGGTCTCGACCTCCACGCTGCGCCACTGCTGCCACAGCGCGGTGGCGGCGAACGTGGCCACCAGGGTCACCGTGAGCATGGCGGCCAGCAGGGCCACGCCACGGTGGCGGCTGCGGCCGGGCAGGGGGCGGGGTGTGCGCATCATGATCGGCTGTTGGAGCGCAAGGGGTTGACCCAGTCCATGGTGACGCGGCCAGGAATGGCGCTGTCGGGCGGCAGGGTCAGTTCGACGCGGATGCCGTCGGGAATCGTGGGCAGCTGCGCGCTGCTGTTGGTGCCGCCGGACGGCGGGTTGACCGTGCCCGTGCCGTTGTCCGAGCCGCTGGACTGCGGATTGCTCCAGGCGTTGTCGCGGTAGTAGTACAGGCGCCATTGGTCCAGGGGCATCAGCACGGTTTCGCGCCGGCGCTGGTCGTCCGAGGGGTTGCGCCCCCATTGCGATCCCTGGTTCCAGGCATCGCGCCACTGTGCGCGCGTGCGCAGCGGCGGCGACTGCCAGCGCAGCCACTGGTCGCGCCCTGCCGTCTGGCGGCGCGCCCAGGCGACGACCACGGCGCCGTCGTCCACGGCGGCGCTGCTCTTGCGGGTCATGCGCAGCACCTGGCCGTCCCAGTCGATGACCTGCGTGTTTTCAAGCGGCATCAGCGCTTCGAGGTCGGCATTCCATTGGGCGATGACGGTCTGCAGCACCATCTGCTGCTCGTTGCGGGCGCGAATGGTCTCCTGCGAGCGCACCATGCTGTCCAGCCCGCGCCAGCTCACCAGGGCCAGAAGGGCCATGACGGCGATGGCCACCATCAGCTCCACCAGGGTGAAGCCGTGCGTGCGGGAGGGGTGGCGCAAGCGCATTCAGAAGCGTCCCACGATGGTGGATACGCGCAGCACGGGGTGCTCTGCCGTGACCACCAGGGCATCGACACGGCGGAAGCTGGGATTGGGCGTGGGCCGCACGCTGAGCCGGACCTGCAGCTGCCGGCCGCCCTGCTCGCAGGTCAGGCTGTTGTCGCCCACGGGCGGCATCTGGCGCGACAGGCGCATGCGCACCAGCTCGTTTTGCGCGCACAGCTGGGCCAGCAGCACCTCGGACTGGCGCTCGGCATTGAGTGTCAGGGCCGATGTGGCCTGCAGACCGGCCATGAGCGCAATGCCCACGATGCCCAGGGCCACCAGCACCTCGATCAGCGTGAAGCCGCGTGCCGGGCGCCTGGGGGCACCGTGCTTTCGGAGCAGTCCGTGGAGGGCTGTCATGGCAGGGACTGCACGGCAAAGGGGCGCAGTCCATCCGTGGTCACGCGCAGCGGCGGGCTGGTGGAGTCGCGCAGCGTCAGCGTGACGGACTGGGGTGGAATCAGCGGCTCGGGGCCCAGCACCAGCGGCGTGGCCGGCTGCGCCTGCACACCGGGCTGCAGCCACTGGGAAGGCAGTTGTGCGCTGGCCGGCAGTCCCTCGAAGCGAAAGCCCTGCGGCATGGGCCGCCAGCGCACGGGCACGCCGTTGGCACGGGCCTGGGCTCGGGCCGACTCCAGCAGCGCGGCCAGGCGTTCGGCCTCGCGCTCCAGCTGTGCCTGTCCGCTGTCGCGCAGCGACAGGCTCACGCCTGCGGCGGCAATCGCCATGATGCTGATGACGACCATCAGCTCCAGCAGGGTGAAGCCGCGCGAAGGGGTGGACAGGGAGGAGGGAGCGGTCTGGCGGGGCATGAGAGCAGGCAGGCCCGCCGGGAGTGCGGGCCTGTGGTGCGGTGCGGCGCGGCCCCTGCGGGCCGTCGCCCGGGCCATCGACTTATTGCCAGCTGCCGATGTCGGCATCCTTGCCCTCTCCGCCGGCCTGGCCGTCGGCGCCAAAGGACATGATGTCGATGGGGCCCTTGATGCCAGGATTCAGGTACTGGTAGGGGCGGCCCCAGGGATCGTTGGGCAGCTTTTCCAGGTAGGGCTTCCAGTTGTTGGGCAGCGGTCCGCTCGTGGGGCGGACGATCAGGGCCTGCAGGCCTTGCTCGGCCGTGGGGTAGCGCTGGTTGTCCAGGCGATAGAGCTTGAGCGCCTGGGAGATGTTGGTGATGTCGGTGCGTGCAGCCGTGACGCGGGCATCGTCGGCGCGGTCCAGCACATTGGGCACGATCAGGGCCGCCAGCACGCCGATGATGACCAGAACCACCATCAGCTCGATCAGCGTGAAGCCGCGCTGGACGGCAGTGCGCAGGGCAGGCAACGGACGGCGGGGAAGGCTGGTCATGGAACGGTGCAGCAAATTGGACATATCGCTCCATCATAATCGCGCGATGGTGACACTTTCATTGAACCGCGGCCAGGCCCGGACCTGGCATGTCAAGGCGGCCACATTCGTGCTCTGGCTGCTGGCTGCCGGCGTCGTGGCTTTCTGGGCCATGCGCCTGGGCAACGGCGGCGCGGGAGCGCCCGTGCCCCCCGCGCCCGCCGAGCCCTTGCAGGTCGATGCGCCCGCGCTGGCGCAGGCCCTGGGAGGCGTGGCGGCCGCGCAGGGCGCCGTCGTCCCCGCTGCAGCGCCTGTGGTCTCGCGCTATGCGCTGGTCGGTGTGCTGGCCGGGCGCGACAGCGGCGGCGGCGCGGCGGTCATCGCCGTGGGCAACCAGCCGGCCAAGCCCTTCCGCGTGGGGCGCGCTGTGGAAGACGGCGTGGTGCTGCAGTCGGTGTCGGGCCGCGAGGCGCGCCTGGGCCCCAGGGTCGATGGCCCGGCTTCCATCACGCTGCAGATTCCCCTGCCCGACAAGCGCTGATCCCGGTCAGCGCGGCAACGGCAGGTCCAGCGCCAGCCAGCCGCCAAAGTCAGGCGCGGGCAGCGTCCATTGGGCCGCCTGGGGCAGGGCGCTGCCTTCGCGCATCAGCCATTGCGCGCAGCGCGCCACACCGGCATGGGTGATCCAGACGGTATCGCGTGCGGCGCCATCGCCCACCGAACCCCTGCTCGCCTGCTGCAAGGCCTCATCCACCCTGCGCAGCATGGTCGCCAGGGACTCTCCCCGGCCCGGCGCGTGCCCGGCAAGGTCTGCCGCCCAGGCATCGATGGCGCTGCGGTCCAGCGCATCCCAGGGCTGGCCTTCCCACTCGCCGAAGTCCATCTCCAGCAGGCGGCTGTCCGCCGCCGATGCCAGGCCGGGCCGCAGTGCCTGCAGGGCCTGTGCCAATTGATGGCATCGGCGCAGTGGCGAATGCACCAGCAGGCAATCCGCAGGCAGGGCGAGGTGCAGGGCCTGCGCCGCATCGGCCGTGGCCTGGGTGTCGGCTTGCATGTCGAGTCGGCCATAGCAGATGCCGGGCGCCACCAGGGGGCGGGCATGGCGTACCAGCCAAAGGCGTGGCGCCGGGTTGGCGCAGACGGAGTTCATGGCACGCGCACCAGTACGGCGGCGGCTCCCAGCAGCATGGCCAGTTCACAGACCTGCTGGGCAGCGCCCAGGCAATCCCCCGTCATGCCGCCCAGCCGGCGGCGCAGCCAGCGCACCATGGCGGCCGTGGCCAGGGCGCCGGGCAGTACCAGGCCGATGACGAGCGGCAGGCCGCCCAGCCAGCCTGTCAGCGCCAGGGCGGGCAGGCACCAGAGGATTGCCGCGACCAGGCCTATGGCGCTCAGCGGCCTGCCAGCCGCATGCACGGCCTTGGAGTGGGCCGCCTGGCCCACATAGGGAAGGCATTGCATGAGGGCCAGCGGCGCCATGCGCGACAGCACATGGATGCTGCACAGCAGCAAGGCAGTCCATTGCACGCGGATGTCGACCAGCAGCGCGACCAGGGATAGCTTGGCCAGCAGCGCCATCACCAGGGCCATGGCGCCGTAGGCGCCCAGGCGCGAATCCTTCATGATTTCCAGCGCGCGCTCGGGCGGGACAAAGCCGCCCAGGCCGTCGGCCACATCGGCCAATCCGTCTTCGTGCAGTCCCCCGGTCAGCCACAGCGTGGCCACGGTGGAAAGAACGGCGGCAACCAGCGGCATCCAGGGGCTGGGCGCCAGCAGCCAGCCCGTTGCCGTCAGGCACGCTGCGCCCCATGCGCCCACCAGCCAGCCGACGCCGGGCAGATGGGCAACGCTGGCGTGCTGCAGCTGGGGGCTCCAGCCAGCCCAGGCGGCCAGCCGCCCCGTGACCGGGATGCGGCTGAAGAACTGGACGGCCAGGACAAAGTGGCGAAGCGGCTGCATGGGCGTGTCAGTGCCGGCCCGGCAGGTCCGTCACTTGAGGAAAAGCTGGTAGGCCGGGTTGGCGGTTTCCTCGACCCAGGGATAGCCAAGATTGCTCAGGAAGGCGTCGAATTTCTTGCCATCCTTGGCAGGCACCTGCATGCCGACCAGGATGCGGCCGTAGTCGGCGCCTTGGTTGCGGTAGTGGAACAGCGAGATGTTCCAGGTCGGCGCCATCAGGCTGAGGAACTTGAACAGTGCGCCGGGGCGCTCGGGGAAGACGAAGCGCAGCAGGCGCTCTTCCTGCGCCAGCGGCGAATGGCCGCCGACCATGTGGCGCAGATGCTCCTTGGCCATGTCGTCGAAGGTCAGGTCCAGCGCCTCGAAGCCCTGCTTCTCGAAGTTCCTGGCGATCTTCTCGGACTCGCCGCGTGCCGCCGTGGTCAGGCCCACGAAGACGTGGGCCTTGTTCTCGTGGCTGATGCGGTAGTTGAATTCGGTCACGTTGCGCGGGCCGCCGGGCAGCTTGCCCACCGCTTCGCAAAAGCGCTTGAAGCTGCCGCGCTCCTCGGGGATGGTCACGGCGAACAGAGCCTCGCGCTCCTCGCCCACCTCGGCCCGCTCGGCCACGAAGCGCAGCCGGTCGAAGTTCATGTTGGCGCCACACAGGATGGCGGCATAGGTCTCGCCCTTGGTCTTGTGCTTGGCAACGTACTGCTTGATGGCCGCCACGGCCAGGGCGCCGGACGGCTCGACGATGGAGCGCGTGTCCACGAAGATGTCCTTGATCGCGGCGCAGACGGCGTCGGTATCGACCACCACGTAGTCGTCCACCAGGCCCTGGGCGATGCGGAAGGTCTCCTCGCCCACCAGCTTGACGGCCGTGCCGTCGGCGAACAGGCCCACGTCGGCCAGCTCCACGCGGTGGCCGGCGCGCACGGACTGCAGCATGGCGTCCGAATCCTTGGTGTGCACGCCGATCACCTTCACGTCGGGGCGCACGGCCTTGATGTAGTTGGCCACGCCCGAGATCAGGCCGCCGCCGCCGATGGCGACAAAGACCGCGTCCAGGCGCGGGCTGCCCAGCTTTTGCAGCTGGCTCAGCATTTCCATGGCAATCGTGCCCTGGCCGGCGATCACGTAGGGGTCGTCGAAGGGGTGCACAAAGGTCAGGCCCTTTTCCTTTTGCAGCTTGACGGCGTGCTTGTAGGCGTCGGAATAGCTTTCACCGGCCAGTTCCACCTCGCCGCCCAATGCCTGCACCGCATCGATCTTGACCTGGGGCGTGGTGGTCGGCATCACGATCACGGCGCGGCAGCCGAGCTTGCGTGCGCCCAGGGCCACGCCTTGTGCATGGTTGCCGGCCGAGGCGCAGATCACGCCCTTTTCCAGCTGCTCGGCCGACAGGTGCGCCATCTTGTTATAGGCGCCGCGCAGTTTGAAGCTGAATACCGGCTGCTGGTCCTCGCGCTTGAGCAGCACCTTGTTGTGCAGGCGGCGGCTCAGCGCCTTGGCGGGCTCCAGGTCCGACTCCACGGCCACGTCATAGACGCGCGCGGTAAGGATCTTGGTCAGGTAGTCGGCAGGGGTCAGGGGGTGGTTCATCGTCGGCGAAAGGCTGGAGAGCAGCAGGCCGGGAGGCGGCCCGTCGGTGTCAGGCGGCCATCATAGGCGCTTGTGAATCATGCTGCAGTGCAGCGTCCTGCACAGGCCGGGAGCGACGAAACCAAAAAAAAGCCCCAGGCTGTAAAGCCGGGGGCTGAATCCACCAATAGAGGAGGTGGAGGAGACAACTGGTGCGATGCAGAGCGAAGTTGGTTCACAATCTGCAGTCCATCTGGAGGGGTGTCCGGGTTAACCCTTCAGATAACGCTTGGGTGCATTGTATGCACGGCAGGTGCTGCGTTGCAACAAAATCAGGGTTTTTGTGTAGTTGATGCAAAATAGCAACAGTTTTTTGAGGACGCAACAATGGAATGCACAGTGAGTTGGACAGGCGGCACGACCGGCATGCGCTCGGGCATGGGCTTCGTGGCGGAAACGGGCAGCGGCCACGTGGTCAATATGGATGGGGCGCCGGATGCGGCCAACCCCGCCAATGGAGGGCAGAACCAGGCACCCCGCCCCATGGAGATGCTGCTGGCCGGCGCCGGTGGCTGCACGGCATATGACGTGGTGCTGATCCTCAAGCGCGGCAGGCATGCCGTCAAAGGCTGCAGCGTCAAGCTCACCTCGGAGCGCGCCGATGCGGACCCCAAGGTGTTCACCAAGATCCACATGCAGTTCACCGTCAGCGGTACGGGTCTGCCCACAGGTGCTGTGGAACGTGCCATCGCCATGAGCCATGACAAATACTGCTCGGCCACCATCATGCTGGGCAAGACGGCCGAGATCACCACGGGATTCGACATCGTCGAGGCCTGATGCCGCCGGTGGCTGGGCTTGCGCCTCGGCGCCCCTCCTGAAATGAAGAAAGCGGGCAAGGCCCGCTTTTTTTGGATGGAATGCTGTTTCAGATGTTTCTGAAAGTTCAGATGCGGTGGGCAGTTGTCGTCATCACCTTGGCTGCCAGGCGCATCAGGGCGCGGGCGGGGGGCGGCAATTGCAGGGCGCCAGCTTCGCGCGCAGCGGCGGCATGGCGTTCCTCGTCATCCTTCATGCGGGCCACCACGGCCAGTGAGGCGCGGTCTTCCTCGGGCAACAGGCCCAGATGGCTTTCCAGATGGGCGGACACCTGCTCCTCCGTCTCAACCACAAACCCCAGGCTGGCCGCGTCGCTGATCTTGGCGGCCACCACACCGATGGCGAAGGCGCCGGCAAACCACAGCGGGTTCAGCAGGCTGGGCCGGTCGCCCAGGGCGTTGAGCCGGTCGCGGGTCCATGCCAGGTGGTCGGTCTCCTCGCGCGCTGCCTCCAGCAGGTGCTCGCGCAGCACCATGTCGCGCGTCACCATGGCCTGGGCGTTGTACAGCGCCTGGGCGCAGACCTCTCCGACGTGATTGACGCGCATCAAGGCGCCCGACAGCCGACGCTGTGCCTCGGTCAGCTCTCCCTCCGCGATGCCGGCGGCCGGGGAGCGTTCGGCGGCGGAAGGCTGTGCAAACAGGGTGCGAAGCGCCGCATCGGCGGCAGTCAGTATCTTGTCCATGGGCGGTCCCTAGAGCGGAAAATCTTGGCAAATTCAGGGTCTGAACGGTACACCAGGACGCCATGCCCTCTCTTTGTGCAAGCGCAACAAGGCCGGCGCGATGTTCGGGTTGGGCCTGATTGTGTTGGCTTGCAGGTTTGTTGCGGCAGTGCAACGAAAAACGGGGGGTAATGCCCGTTTGTGGGTGAATTTCTTTGCATGGGCAGCGGTGGTCTGGTGCAATAGGCCCTAACTTCCCCACCAGGAGGTTGGCGCGGGAAACCGGTGGAGCATCAGGCCAAGCCTCTCTTCCTCACGACCGGCGCCCTTCTAAACCTTGGAGTAACTCGTAATGAAAAAATCTCTGATTGCCCTGGCAGTGCTGGCTGCTTCCGGCGCCGCAATGGCTCAATCCTCCGTGACCCTGTTCGGTATCGTCGACACTGGCGTTGCCTACGTGAACAAGGACGCAGCTGGCGACAGCCGTTACGGCCTGGGCACCAGCGGCGCTTCCACGAGCCGTCTGGGCCTGCGCGGCACGGAAGACCTGGGTGGTGGTCTGAAGGCTGGCTTCTGGCTGGAAGGCGAAATCTTCGGTGACGATGGCAACGCCAGCGGCTTCAACTTCAAGCGTCGTTCGACCGTGAGCCTGTCGGGCAACTTCGGTGAAGTGCGCCTGGGCCGTGACCAAGTCCCGACCTTCCAAAAGCTGACCTCCTACGACCTGTTCAGCGCCACCGGTATCGGCCAATTCATGGGCTTCCGTAACTGGGCAGCTGGCCAAGGCGCCGACGACAACGGCATCCGCGCTAACAACCTGATCTCGTACTACACCCCCAACTTCGGCGGTTTCAACGCCGGCTTTGGCTACGCTTTCGACGAAAAGCAAACCATCGGTACTGCTGACAGCGTCGGCCGTTACATCGGCGGTTACGTTGCATACGACAACGGCCCCCTGAGCGCCAGCCTGGGCCTGGCCCAGCAAAAGACTGCCGTTGGCGGCCTGGCTACCGACCGTGACGAAATCACCCTGGGTGCTTCGTACAACTTCGGCGTTGCCAAGCTGAGCGGCCTGCTGCAACAGACCAAGTTCAAGCGTGACATCGGCGGCGACATCAAGACCAACTCCTACATGCTGGGCGCTTCGGCTCCCGTCGGCGGCGTGGGCGAAGTCAAGCTGCAATACGCTCTGTACGACCAAAAGGCCATCGACTCCAAGGCTCACCAGATCACTCTGGGCTACGTCCACAACCTGTCCAAGCGCACCGCTCTGTACGGCAACCTGGCATTCCTGAAGAACAAGGATCTGTCGACCCTGGGCCTGCAAGCCAAGGGCGTGTACGCTGGTGGCGTGCAAGCTGGCGAAAGCCAGACTGGCGTGCAAGTCGGCATTCGCCACGCTTTCTAATGAACGGCTGGCGTAAGCCAGTTGCCATTTGAAGCAAAAAAGAGCCAGTCTTCGGACTGGCTCTTTTGTTTTGTGCTAGGGAAAGACCTGTGTTGTGCTTGTGCCAACGGTGACGAGGCGGGAAAAGCGTTTCTAGAATGAAATTTCCACCAACCAATCGTTAACAAGAGAGAGACAACACAATGAATTCTTCATTCGTGAAAAAGAGCGTGGCACTGGCGGTGTTGGCAGCAACGGCACCCTTGGCAGCATTCGCCCAGCAAAGCAGCGTGCAGCTGTACGGCATCGTCGATGCCGGCGTGCGCCACACCACCAATGAAGGCCCGACCAAGAGCGGCAAGACCCAGATGATCGGCGGCGGCATGTCGCAAAGCCGCTGGGGCATCAACATCACCGAGGACCTGGGCGGCGGTCTGGCAGCCATTGCCAACCTGGAAGCCCGTTTCCTCACCGACACCGGCGAGCAGGCTGCAGCCAGCTACTTCCAGCAATCCTGGGTGGGCCTGCGCAGCAAGAGCTTTGGCCAGGTCACCCTGGGCCGCCAGTACAACATGCTGTTCGACCTGGTGACCTCCACCTACGCCTCCTTCCCGTACTCGCCGTACATGGAGGCCTACAAGCCTGAAATCGGCATGTCCATGGGCGCGCGCGCCAGCAACATGGTCAAGTACCTGGCCGAGTTCGGCCCCGTGCGCGGTGCCCTGCAGTATTCGTTCGACGAGAACAACACCTTCGACAAGGTCGGCACCGGCGTGGCCCCTGGTGGCGCCATCAAGACGGCCGGCGGCTATCTGCGTTATTCGCAAAGCGGCATCTCCGCAGGCGCCGGCTACCTTGGCACCACGCTGCCGGCCGGCACCAAGGTCGATGCCTATACCCTGGGCGGCTCGTACCGTGTGGGTCCCTGGTACGTCAACCTGGGCTACGGCCTGAACAAGCGCAAGGACGCGTTCCCGGCGGCAACCGCAGGCGGTGGATTCGACCAGGCCATCCTCAACTCCTTCTGGACAGGCTCGTCCAACGGCGGCTTCGTGGCCGGCGACGCCAACAAGCGCCAGATGTACAAGATGGGCTTCGGCTACCAGATCACGCCCCAGATCAATGTGGGCGCGCATTACTACCATGCCAAGCAGTCGGGCTCGGGCACGGGTAATTTCAATGGCAAGGCGGACTTCCTGGTGGCGGTGGTCGACTACGCCTTCTCCAAGCGTACCGATGCCTATGTGGCCCTGGACCACACCAAGACCAGCGGTGGCTCGGGCGTGATGCTGGACGCCAATGGCGCCACCAAGCGCACGGGCTTCACCGTCGGCCTGCGCCATCGCTTCTGAGCACGCGGCGTCTGCGCAACGAAAGGCCTCCTTCGGGAGGCCTTTTTGTTTCCTGTCGATGGGCTGACGGTGGGCGGGCGCGATTTCCTGCGTTAAGGTAATGCGCAGGCCAACGAAGCGAAAGAACCAAGGCTATGGAAGCCACTCGATACAAGGCAGGCGGTCGGGCCTTTGCCCAGATCGCCCAGTACCACCCGGAGCTGACGGCGCTGCGCCGCGAGCTGCATGCGCATCCGGAGCTGGGATTCGAGGAGCGCTTCACGGCGGCGCGCGTCAAGGAGGCCTTGCGCCAGTGCGGTGTGGACGAGATCCATGAGGGCCTGGGCACCACGGGCCTGGTGGCCGTGATCCGCGGGCAGGGCCACAGTTCGGGCGCCATGGTGGGCCTGCGTGCCGACATGGACGCACTGCCCATGGTTGAGCACAACGAATTTCCCTGGAAGTCCGGCAAGCAGGGGCTGATGCACGGCTGCGGGCATGACGGCCATACGACCATGCTGGTGGGCGCCGCCCGCTACCTGGCCGCGACGCGGCGCTTCGATGGCTCGGCCGTGCTGGTCTTTCAGCCCGCCGAGGAAGGGCGCGGCGGCGCGCGGGCCATGATTGCCGATGGCCTTTTCGACCGCTTTCCGATGCAGGCCGTGTACGCCATGCACAACTGGCCTGCCATGCGTGCGGGCACGGTCGGTATCAACATGGGCGCGATGATGGCGGCTGCCGACCGCATCACCATCGAGATCACGGGGCGCGGCGGCCATGGTGCGCATCCCTACCAGACGGTGGACGTGGTGCTGGCGGCTGCGCACATCACCACGGCGGTGCAGAGCATCGTCTCGCGCAATGTGCGCGCCATCGACAGTGCCGTCATCAGCCTGTGCGCCGTGCAGGCCGGGGACCTGGGTGCCTTCAGCGTGATGCCGGGCACGGCAACGCTGGTGGGAACCGTGCGGACCTTCGACCCCGCCGTGCAGGACCGTGTCGAGCAGCGCCTGCAGGAGTTGTGCAGCGCGGTGGCGCTGGGGCTGGGTGCCACGGCCAAGGTCAACTACGAGCGCATCTATCCCGCCACCATCAACTCCCCCACGGAAGCCGCCTTTGCTGCCGACGTGGCCCAGGCGTTGGTGGGGGTGGAGAACCTGGACCGGCAGCTGGAACCCAGCATGGGTGCCGAGGACTTTTCGTTCATGCTGCAGCACAAGCCCGGTGCCTACCTGCGCCTGGGGCAATCCACGGGCGCCCAGCCCGGGGTGCCGCTGCACAGCAGCCGGTATGACTTCAACGACGAAGTGCTGCCACTGGGCGCTGCCCTGCACGCCAGCCTGATCGAGCAGGCCATGCCGCTGCATTCGCAGGACGTATAGCGCAGACGGAGCGGGTCAACGGGCCTGGCTCTCGGGCGCAAGAAGGTGGGCCTGCACCGTTTTCAGAATCTCGTCGGACAAGGCTGGATTGGCTGCGACCGTGGCGCGTGCCAGGACCAGGGCGCCCACCATGCTGCTGAGCATGGCCATGGCCTGGGCGCGCTGTGTGGCATCGGGTGCCTGATCGTCGCCAAGTGTGCCTATCACGCGCGCAAATCTGCCGATGTTGCGTTCCACCCCTTCGGCGAACACCGCTGAAAGATCGACGCCTGCCCGGGCCACGTCCACGGCCAGTGCTGCGGCGGGGCAGCCCTCGCCGGGGCTGTCGCGGTGCTGCGGCGACAGATAGGACTGCACGCGCGCGGCAAGGCTGCCGGCCTGTTCACCCTGCAGGCCGTCCAGCGGCGCGATGGACCAGTCGAAGGCGCGTGCGCAGGCCTCGCGCACCAGCGCATCCTTGGATTCGAAGTGGCGATAGAGCCCGCCGTGCGTGAGCCCCGCGCCGCGCGTCACCTCGGCCACGCCGACGCCGTCCAGCCCGTGCTCGCGGTACAGCCGTGCGGCGGCTTCGAGGATGTCCTGCCGGTTCTGCGCGGCCTGGGCTTTCGTGACTTTCATGTGCGCTGTCCAATGATTGTGGTCGTTATCAAAACACGTTTATGATGACGGCCATCATCATAAATCAGCCCCTGCCATGGCCTGTGCGCCATGTTCTGCAGGGGCTGTGCACTCTACAGGGAAGAACCGATGAATGCCTGTTCACTTCTGCGCAGCCTGCTGCCTGGGCCCGCTCCGACCTCCGCACGGTGTGCCGGGAGCGGCTCATGAATACGGCCCATACGGCGCATACGTCCCAGACGTCACATACGGCGGCCCATCTGCCTCGCCGCGTGGTCATCACGGGCATGGGCATGGTCTCCCCGCTGGGGCGGGGCACTGAATTGGCCTGGCGCCGGCTGCTGTCCGGCGCATCGGGCCTGAGCCGGCTGCCCGAGGATCTGGCGCCCGATGTGCCGGGCCAGGTGGCAGGCCAGGTGCCCGACCTGGCCCGCGACCCGGAAGGCGGCTGGGACATCGATGCCGTGGTCTCGCCCAAGGACCAGCGCAAGATGGACCGCTTCATTCCGCTGGCGCTGGACGCTTCGGACCAGGCCCTGGCCCAGGCCGGCTGGCAGCCGGCCAGCGAGCAGGAACGCACGCGCACGGCCTGCATCATTGCCTCGGGCATCGGCGGCTTTGGCGCCATTGCCCAGGCCGTGCGCACCACGGACAGCCGGGGGGTGTCGCGCCTGTCGCCCTTCACTGTGCCGTCTTTCCTGGTGAATCTCGCGGCCGGCCATGTGTCGATACGCCATGGACTCAAGGGCCCGCTGGGTGCGCCGGTCACGGCCTGCGCGGCCAGCGTTCAGGCGGTGGGCGACGGCCTGCGCATGATCCGTTCGGGCGAGGCCGATGTGGCGCTGTGCGGCGGCGCCGAGGCTGCCATCGACCGCGTGAGCCTGGGTGCGTTCGCGGCGGCCAAGGCCCTTTCCACGGGATACAACGACCGCCCCGAAGAGGCCTCTCGCCCCTTCGACACAGGCCGCGACGGCTTTGTCATGGGCGAGGGCGCGGGCGCCCTGGTGCTGGAGGGGCTGGACCACGCCCTGGCGCGCGGCGCCGTGCCGCTGGCCGAAGTGGTGGGCTACGGCACCAGCGCTGATGCCTATCACATCACCTCGGGCCCGGAGGATGGCGACGGCGCGCGCCGCAGCATGGCGCAGGCGCTGGCCATGGCCGGGCTGTCGCCGGATCAGCTGCAGTACCTCAATGCCCACGCCACCTCCACGCCCGTGGGCGACCGGGGCGAGCTGGCGGCCATGCGCTCCCTGTTTGGCGAGGGCAGCGGCGTGGCGATCAGCTCCACCAAGTCGGCCACGGGCCATTTGCTGGGCGCGGCGGGCGCGGTGGCGGCCATCTTCACGGTGCTGGCGCTGCGCGACCAGATGGCGCCGGCCACGCGCAATCTCGTGGAGCCCGATCCCCTGGCCCAGGGGCTGGACCTGATCGCCGGCGCGGCAAGGCCCTGGGCCATGGAGCATGCCCTGGTCAACGGTTTCGGCTTTGGTGGCGTCAACGCCTCGCTGGTGCTCAGGCGCTGGCAGGGCTGAACGAGGCGGGCGGGCCTGGGGGCCGGTGCTACGTGTAGCGCTTGGCCCGCAGGTTGTTCTTCATCTGCTCCAGCGCAGGCTGCAGGGCCGGGCCGATGCGCAGCGCCACGCAGGTGGCCAGCACGTCGATGACCAGCAGGTGCAGCAGGCGTGACACCATGGGGCTGTAGCGGTCGTAGCCCTCGGGATGGTCGGCGGCCAGATGGATGTGGCAGGCCGAGGCCAGGGGCGAGCCACTGGCGGTGATGGCAATCGTGGTGGCGCCGTTCTTGCGCGCGATGTCGGCGGCGTCCATCAGGTCGCGCGTGCGGCCCGAGTTGGAAATGATCACTGCGCAGTCGCCGGGTCCCAGCAGGGTGGCGCTCATCACCTGCATGTGGCCGTCGCTGGTGGCCAGGCTGGTCACGCCCAGGCGAAAGAACTTGTGCTGCGCGTCCTGCGCCACGATGCCCGAGTTGCCTGCGCCGTAGAACTCGATGCGCCGCCCCGTCTGCCAGGTCGAGGCGATGGCCTGCGCCGCCTGCTCTATGGCCGTGGTGCTGGCGGCATTGCGGTATTGCAGGAAGGCGGCCACGGCGTTGTCCACCACCTTGACCATCACGTCGCTGGTCTTGTCGTCGGTGTCCACGCTGCGGTGGATGAAGGGCACGCCCTCGCTGACGCTGCCGGCCAGCTTGAGCTTGAAGTCGGCCAGGCCGTCGTAGCCCATGCTGCGGCAAAAGCGCACCACCGTCGGCTTGCTGACATGGGCACGCTCGGCCAGTTCGCGCACCGGCTGCCGTGCAAAGGCCCGTGGATCGGCCAGCACCAGGCGGGCCACGCGTTGTTCGGCGGGAGCAAGCGAGGGCAGCGAGGCGGTGATGCGGTCCAGCATTAGGCGGTGGGCGTTGTTCTGTGGGTAAAGGGAAGCGGTTGCCGCAAGGCAGGTCCAGCGCGCATTTTGCATGAGCGGCAGCCTTCGCTTACTTTCCTGACGCCGATGCAAACCATGCGCGCGCATACACTCGGAGGATTTGCCGGTACAACCGCACCGCCCTGGTGCGATGCCGCCCCTCGCCAGGCTCCCGCCCAAAGGATGTTCCATGAACCAGCTTGATGCGCTTCGACAGTACACGACCGTGGTGGCCGATACCGGCGACTTCCACCAACTGGCCCAGTTCCAGCCGCGGGATGCGACCACCAATCCCTCGCTCATCCTCAAGGCGGTGCAAAAGCCCGAGTACGCACCGCTGATGCGTGCCACCGTGGCCCAGTACAAGGGCCGCAGCCTCGACGAGGTCATGGACCGCATGCTGGTGCGCTTTGGCTGCGAGATCCTGAACACCATTCCGGGCCGTGTCTCCACTGAAGTCGATGCGCGCCTGTCCTTCAATACCTCGGCCACCGTGGCACGTGCCGAGCGCCTGATCGAGCTGTACCAGGCCGAAGGCGTGCACATCGACCGCGTGCTCATCAAGATCGCCTCCACCTGGGAAGGCATTGAGGCGGCGCGCCAGCTGGAGCTGCGCGGCATCCACACCAACCTCACGCTGCTGTTCTCGTTCTGCCAGGCCGTAGCCTGCGGCCAGGCCAAGGTGCAGCTGATCTCTCCCTTCGTGGGCCGCATCTACGACTGGTACAAGAAGCAGGCCGGCGCCCAGTGGGACGAGGCCGCCATGGCCGGCGCCAACGATCCCGGCGTGCGTTCCGTGCGCGCCATCTACGAGCACTACAAGCACTTCGGCATCGCCACCGAGGTCATGGGTGCGAGCTTTCGCAACACGGGCCAGATCGTGGCACTGGCCGGCTGTGACCTGTTGACCATTGCCCCCGAACTGCTGGCCCAGCTGGGCGCCAGCGATGCGCCCCTGTCGCGCGCCCTGGACCCCGAGGCGGCGCGGACCCTGGAGCTCGATCCCGTGCACTACGATGAGGCCGGGTTCCGCCTGGCCCTCAACGAGGACGCCATGGGCACCGAAAAGCTGGCCGAAGGCATCCGCGCCTTTGCTGCCGACACGCGCAAGCTCGAAGCATTGATGCAGCAGGCCGCAGACTGATTGGATGAAGACCTTGCCCGTTCTGTGCAATACCTTGCCGGCATGGCCGGCACTTGAAAGCCATTTCCACGAAGACATCCAGACCCTGGATCTGCGCCAGGCCTTTGCCGCGGACGCGGGCCGGCTGGACGCGCTGAGCCAGCAGGCGCCCCATGTCTTTGCCGACCTGTCCAAGAACCTCTGGACCGGGCGCACCGAAGAGCTGCTGCGCGAGCTGGCGCAGCAGGCCGGCGTGCTGGCCCAGCGCGACGCCATGCTGGCTGGCGAGCCCGTCAACTGCACCGAGGGCCGTGCCGTCATGCACTGGCTGCTGCGCATGCCGCGCGACGGCGGCCAGCTGCGCCACTGCGCCACCGTGCAACAGTGGCAGCCGGCCATGCACGAGGCGCTGGGCCAGGTGCACGAGACGCTGGACGCCATGCTGGCCCTGGCCGAGCAGGTGCGTGGCGACGAGGGCATCACCGACATCGTGAACATCGGCATCGGCGGCTCGCACCTGGGCCCCGAAGTGGTGGTCAATGCGCTGGAGGACTGGGTCGATGCGGGCAAGAATTTCCATTTCGTCTCCAACGTCGATGGCCATGAGCTCGGCCATGTGCTGCGCCGCGTGCGCCCCCACAGCACGCTGTTCCTGATCGCCTCCAAATCCTTCACCACGGCCGAGACCATGCTCAACGCGCACTCGGCGCGCCGGTGGTTCCTGGAGCAGGGCGGCAGCGAGGACCCGCAGGCCGCGTGCTCCATCGACCGGCACTTCGTGGCGCTCACCACCAATGTGCAGGCCGCAGCCGACTTCGGCATCCGCCGCACGCTGGGATTCTGGGACTGGGTGGGCGGTCGTTTTTCGCTGTGGTCGGCCATCGGCCTGCCCGTGGCCATCGCCATCGGAGCGGCGCAGTTCCGTGCGCTGCTGGGTGGCGCCCATGCCATGGATGCGCATTTCTTTTCCTCGGGCGTGGAGGGCAACCTGCCGCTGCGCCTGGGCCTGCTGGACGTCTGGTACCGCGATTTCTGCAGCTTCTCCAGCCGCTGCATTGCCCCCTACAGCCATGGCCTGCGGCGGCTGACCGCCTACCTGCAGCAGCTGGAGATGGAGAGCAACGGTAAGGGCGTGACGCGCGACGGGCAGACCCTGCCCGTGCGCACGGCACCCGTGATCTGGGGCGAGCCCGGCACCAATGGCCAGCATGCCTTCTTCCAGATGCTGCACCAGGGCCAGGACGTGATTCCCGTGGAGTTCATCGCGCTGCGCGACGGCGGCAAATACCTGGGCGCCCACCACCAGAGCCTGGTCGTCAACGCCATTGCCCAGGCCCAGGCCCTGATGGAGGGGCGCCACGGCGAAGGGGCAGAGCGCCATTGCGCGGGCAACCGGCCCAGCAGCTTCCTGCTGCTGCAGCAGCTCGATCCGGCATCGTTGGGCGCACTGATCGCGCTGTACGAGCACCGTGTCTTCTCGGCCGGTGCGGTGTGGGGCATCAACAGCTTTGACCAGTGGGGCGTGGAGCTGGGCAAGCACCTGGCGCGCCAGCTGCATGCACGCCAGGACAGTGGCGACTGGCAGGGCGTCGATGCCTCGACGCAGGGCCTCATGCACCGGCTTGCGGCAGGGTCGGCCGGCTGACCGGGCGCGGCGGGCCTGGGGCCACCGCGGCGCACCAGCAGGGTGCCGGGTCATGTGGGTGGAGCATGACCTTCTTCCATTTCATCGTTATGCACAGGCGCCTGATTGCTCGATAGTTGATGCAATCGCCTTGACGGCGGCCCTGCCTGGAGGCAGCCGGTGACGGCGGCACGGCAGGGTGGAGGCGCAGCGCGCCTTCGGACCTGCAACAACTATCCAAGGAGACCCTCGATGCGATTCGTACTGGCCCATGTGGCGATGGCATGTGTGGTGGCGGCAACTGGCGCTGCCCATGCACAGGAGGCGGCCGGCACGCTGGACAAGATCCAGAGCACAGGCAAGGTGGTGATGGGCGTGCGCGAAAGCTCGGCGCCCATGGCCTATGCCTTCGGGACCACGCAGAAGTACGTGGGCTACCACGTGGAGCTGTGCGAGAAGGTGCTGGCCCAGATCGTGCCCAAGGCCAAGATCGAGTACATGGCCCTGACCTCGCAGAACACCATGCCCCTGGTGCAGAACGGCACCGTGGACATCGGCTGCGGCCCGACCACGAACAACCTCGCTCGCCAAAAGCAGGTGGCCTTTGCCGTGACCACCTATGTGAGCCAGGTGCGCATGGCCGTGCGCGCCGACTCGGGCATCACCTCCTTCAAGCAGCTCGACGGCAAGCCCGTGGCGGCCTCGGCCGGCACGACCGCCGTGCAGCTGCTGCGCAAGTACGGGCGCGACAATGGCGTGAACCTGCCCACCTCGCTGGGCAAGGACCATTTCGAGAGCTTTCTGATGCTCGAATCGGGCCGTGCCGATGCCTTCGTGCTGGACGACAACCTGCTGGCCGGCGTCATCGCCAACTCCAAGAACCCTGCAGGCTTCAAGATCGTGGGCGAGGTGCTGGGCTCCGAGCCCATCGCCATCCTGTTCCGCCGCGATGACCCCGCCTTCAAGAAGGCCGTGGACGACGTGCTGGTGGGCATGATGGCCTCGGGCGAAGTGGCGAAGATCTACGACAAGTGGTTCGTGCAGCCCATTCCGCCCAAGAATGCCCCGCTGAACCTGCCCATGAGCGACCTGCTCAAGCAGCTGCTGCAAAAGCCCAACGACAAGCCGCTGGAATCCTACGCGCAGCAGTGATTGCGGGCTGAGTCCAGCTCCATCACCGCCCGCGCCAGCGCCTGGATGCCGGCATCGATCTGATCGATGGCAATGGAGGACAGGCGCAGCCGGAAAAAGGGGCAGGGCTGGCGCGGCGTCGCAAAGAACGCGCTGCCTGCCTCGATCAGCACGCCGTGGCGGCGCGCCACGGCGGCCAGCGCATCGGCATCCAGCCACGCCGGTGCCTGCACCCACAGCGATGCGCCGCCCTGGGGCTGGCGGAAGATGAAATCCGGCAGGTGCGCGCGCAGCGAGCGGTCCACCTGCGCCACGCGTTCCAGCATGGCCTGGTTCACGCGGCGCGCATGGGCCTCATGGTGGCCCAGCGACAGGAACAGCGCATAGGCGTGCTGCAGAAAGGCGCTGGGGTGGCGCACCATGGCATGGCGCAGCACGCGCAACTCGTCGATCAGCGCGCGCGGCGCAACGATGTAGCCCAGCCGCAGCGCGGGCGACAGGCTCTTGGACAGCGAACCCACATAGATCACGCGCCCGCCCTTGTCCAGGCTCTTGAGCGCGGGCATGGGCGTGCCCTGGTAGAGGTTCTCGGCCTCGTAGTCGTCCTCGATGATCACGAAATCGCCCTGCTCGGCGCGGCGCAGCAGCTGCTCGCGCCGCTGCAGGCTCAGCGTCACGGTGGTGGGACTCTGGTGCGAGGGCGTGACGAACAGATAGTCCAGCGGCGGCAGGCCATCGACCACCACGCCCTCCTCGTCCACGGCCACGGGCACCCAGTGGGGGCGGCGCAGCGAAAAGGTGTTGCGCGCATGCGGGTGGCCGGGCTCCTCGAAGCCCAGGCGCTGCGAGGGGGCCAGCAGTGCGTCGGCCAGCAGGTAGAAGGCCTGCTGCGCGCCCACGGTGACCAGGATCTCTTCCTTGAGCGCGAACACGCCGCGCCGGGGCAGCAGGCGCAGGCGGATCTGCTCGATCAGGTCGGGAACGTCGTCGGTCTCGAAGTCCGGCGTCCAGTGCGGCAGCTGGGCGCGCGCCAGGCTGCGCGTGCAGCATTCCCGAAAGCCTTCGGTGGGAAACAGCGCGGGATCGTGCATGCCGTAGACGAAGGGGTAGGGGTACTCGCGCCACTGCAGCGGCTTGGACAGCGTGTGCCTGTCCGTCAGCGAGCGCAGCACGCGTGCAGACCAGTCCGGTGCGGGCTCCCCGGGACTTGTCGCAGGCAGGGCCAGGGCGCCGTCCACACCAGCCAGGCGCGAATCCCGGGCCACGAATACGCCGCTGCGCGGGCGGGCTTCCAGAAAGCCTTCATCCACGAGCTGCTCATAGACCGTGGTCACGGTATTGCGCGACACCTCCAGCAGGCGCGACAGCTCGCGCGAGGGCGGCATGGCCGCGCCGGGCGGCAGGCGGCCTTCGAGGATGGGCTGGACCAGGGCCAGGCGCAGGCGGTCCTTCAGGGGAAGGCCGGGCTGCTCGGGCAGCGCGAACAGGCGGGCCCACTGGTGGCGTGGGTCTGTGGCGGAAGGGGTGCTCATGGCGCAACGGAGGCAATCGGGGGGGCGTTCTTGGCGCGGCCGGGCAGAGGGCGCGCGGTCGGCGCCATGTTGCGGTGCGGGTGCGGGCAAGTAAAGGTTTGGGCCGGCCGACGCGGGTAAACACCGGGCCTCTGGCTCCTACGTTTGGACGGCTGTGGCCCCCGCGGCCCGCGCCCTTGTTGCGTATTCTGGATTGAAGGCAGCGAGCCGCGCGGCCTGGCGATCCAACGAGGGAGACAGTCCATGCACACCATCACTTTCCGACGCCGCGCCCTGGCGGCCCTGGCCCTGGCCGGCGCGCTGGCGGGCCTGGCGGCCACGCCGCTGCAGGCCCAGGAGCCGCAGCGCGGCGGCACCCTGATCGTGGGCAGCACCCAGGTGCCACGGCACCTGAACGGTGCCGTGCAATCGGGCATTGCCACGGCCATGCCTTCCACCCAGCTGTTCGCCAGCCCGCTGCGCTTCGATGACCAGTGGAAGCCCCAGCCCTACCTGGCCGAATCCTGGAAGCTGGCCGAGGACGGCAAGTCGCTGACCCTGAACCTGCGCAGGAATGCCGTGTTCCACGACGGCAAGCCCATCACCTCGGCCGACGTGGCCTTCTCCATCATGGCCATCAAGGCCAACCACCCGTTCCAGACCATGCTGGGGCCCGTGGAGAAGGTGGACACGCCCGACCCTTACACGGCCATCATCCGCATGAACGCGCCGCATCCGGCCATCCTGCTGGCCATGAGCCCGGCGCTGGCGCCCATACTGCCCAAGCACATCTATGGCGATGGTGCCGATCTCAAGACCCATGCGCGCAACAGCGCCGACGTGGTGGGCTCGGGGCCGTTCAAGCTGACCGAGTTCCGCGCGGGCCAGCGCATCGTGATGGAGCGCTTCGACAAGTTCTTCCTGCCCGGCCGCCCCTACCTGGACAAGCTGGTCTTCAACATCGTGCCCGACTCCTCCAGCCTGCTGCTGAGCCTGGAGCGCGGCGACGTGCAGATGGTGCCCTACCTGCAGGCCTCCATCGACCTGAAGCGCCTGTCCACCAACCCCCAGATCACGTTGACCGGCAAGGGCTTCGAGGGCATAGGCTCGATCAACTGGCTGGCCATCAACACCGACAGGAAGCCGCTGGACGATGTGCGCGTGCGCAAGGCCATTGCGCATGCCATCGACAAGAACTTCATCACCAAGGCGCTGATGGGCGGCTTCGCCACCGTGGCCGACGGCCCCATCGTGGCGGCCAGCCCCTTTGCCTCGGCCGACCTGGTGCGCTATCCGCTGGACCTCAAGAAGTCGGCGGCCCTGCTGGACGAGGCCGGCCTCAAGCCCGCCTCCAACGGAGAGCGCTTCAAGATCACCATCGACTACCTGCCAGGCACGGACGAGCAGCAAAAGAACGTGGCCGAGTACGTGCGCGCCCAGCTCAAGAAGGTCGGCATCGCGGTCGAGGTGCGCGCCTCGGCCGACTTCCCGGCCTGGGCCCGGCGCCTGGCCACGCACGACTTCGACCTGTCCATGGACATCGTCTTCAACTGGGGCGACCCGGTCATCGGCGTGCACCGCAGCTACCTGTCCACCAACATCAAGCCCGTGGTCTGGACCAACACCCAGTCCTACCGCAATCCCAAGGTGGACGAGCTGCTGAACACGGCCAGCGGCACGCTGGACACGGCCGAGCGCAAGAAGCTCTATGCGGCCTTCCAGAAGACCGTGACCGACGAGCTGCCGGTGATCTTCATCAACAACTCGCCCTACCACACCGCCGCGCGCAAGAACGTGGGCAACCTGCCGACCACGGTCTGGGGGCCGGCCTCGCCCTATGACGAGATCTTTCTGAAGTAGTCGGGGAGTGCAGTCCATGGCTTTTCTTCGCACACTCCTCAAGCGGCTGCTGCAGGGCCTGGCGCTGGTGCTGGCCGTGGTGGTGCTGAACTTCATGCTGGTGCATGCGGCGCCCGGCGATCCCGTGGAGACCATTGCCGGCGCCAGCGGCGGCATGGAGCCCGAGCTCATGGCCGAGCTGCGCACACGCTACGGGCTGGACCGGCCGCTGCCCGTGCAGCTGGGCATCTACCTGGCGCGCGTGGCCAGCGGGGATCTGGGCTACTCCTACTTCTTCAACCTGCCGGTGGCGCAGATGATTGCCGAGCGCGTGCCCGCCACCTTGCTGCTGGTGCTAGCCGCCGTGCTCACTGCCTTCGTGGTGGGCACGCTGCTGGGCGTGCTGTCCTCGCGCCGGCCCAACGGCCTGCTGTCGCAGTGCATCACCGTGCTGTCCTTGGTGGGCTTTGCGGCGCCCGTGTTCTGGACCGGCATGCTGCTGGTGCTGGCCTTTGCCTCCTGGTGGCCCGTGCTGCCGGTGTCGGGCATGCGCTCGGCCGATGCCGCAGGCGGCGCAGGCCTTGCCGATCTGCTGGACGTGGCCCGGCACCTGGTGCTGCCTGCGCTGACACTGGCCCTGGTCTACCTGGCGCAGTACAGCCGGCTGTCGCGCTCGTCCATGCTGGACGTGCTGGGCGCCGACTACATCCGCACGGCGCGCGCCAAGGGCCTGGCCGAGCATGTGGTGCTCTACCGCCATGCGCTGCGCAACGCGCTGCTGCCCGTGGTGACCATGCTGGGCCTGCAGTTCGGCAACGTCATGGCTGGCGCCATCATCGTCGAGACGGTCTTCAACTGGCCGGGCCTGGGCCGGCTGGCCTTCGACTCGGTGCTGCGGCGCGACTACCCGACCATCCTGGGCGTGCTGCTGTTCTCCTCCATCGTCGTGGTCGTGATGAACCTCGTCACCGACCTGTGCTACCGGCTGATCGATCCCCGCATCAAGGCGGCCTGAGACCATGAATGCCATCACACCACCTTCCGTGTCCGTGCCGAGCGTCGCCGCGCCGCAGGCCGCAGCCCATGCCGAGCACCCGGCCCGTGAGGCGCTGCGCATGTTCCTGCGCAACCCCTCGGCCATTGCCGGCATGGCCATGCTGCTCATCGTGCTGCTGGTGGCCATCGCCGGCCCCTGGATCTGGCCTGCGGACCCGTTCGAGATCCGCACCATGCCGCTGAGCCCGCCGTTCAGCGAGGAGGCCTGGCTGGGCAGCGACCAGCTGGGGCGCGACGTGCTCACGGGCATCATCCACGGCGGCCGCGCCACGCTGCTGGTGGGCGCCTTCGCGGCTTTGCTGTCGGTGTGCATCGGCGTGACGCTGGGGGCGATGGCCGGCTACTACGGCGGCCGCGTCGATGCCCTGCTGATGCGCGTGACCGAGTTCTTCCAGGTGCTGCCTGCGCTCCTGTTCGCCATGGTGGTGGTCACGCTGTTCTCTCCCTCGCTGGTGACGGTCACGCTGGCCATCGGCAGCGTGAGCTGGCCGGCCACTGCGCGGTTGACGCGGGCCGAGTTCATGCGCATCCGCCAGCTTGAATTCGTGCGCGCGGAGAGCGCCATCGGCGCGCGCCACGGCCGCATCATCTGGAAGGTGATCCTGCCCAATGCGCTGCCGCCGCTGGTGGTGTCGGCCACGCTGGCCGTGGGCGCCGCCATTCTGTTCGAGGCCGGCCTGTCCTTCCTGGGCCTGGGGGACCCCAACCAGATGAGCTGGGGTCTGATGATCGGGTCGGCCCGCCAATACCTGCTGTCCTGCTGGTGGGCCGTGGCCTTTCCCGGTGCCGCCATCTTCGTCACCGTGCTGGCCGTCAGCCTGATCGGCGACGGCCTCAACGATGCACTCAACCCCAAGCTGAGGGAGCGCTGATGGACACCGACACCCCCCTGTTGCAAGTGAGCGGCCTGCGCGTGGCCTTCCAGGGCCGGCGCGGCCAGGCCACGGTGCTCAACGGCGTGGATTTCGATCTGCGCGCGGGCGAGACCCTGTGCGTGGTCGGCGAATCCGGCTGCGGCAAGAGCATGACGGCGCTGGCGCTGCTGCGCCTCATTCCCTCGCCTCCGGGCCGCATCACGGGCGGGCAGGTGCGCTTCCAGGGCGAGGACCTGGTGGCCGTCGGCGAGGCCCATATGCGCCAGGTGCGCGGCAACCGCATCTCCATGATCTTCCAGGAGCCGATGACCTCGCTGAACCCGGTGCTCACCGTGGGCGAGCAGATCGCCGAGCCGCTGCGCCTGCACGCTGGCCTGGACGCGGGCGCCGCGCGCCAACGCGCCGTGGAAATGCTCCGGCAGGTCGGCATCCCCGCGCCCGAGCGGCGCGTGCACGAGTACCCGCACCAGCTGTCGGGCGGCATGCGCCAGCGCGTGATGATTGCCATGGCCCTGGCCTGCCGGCCCGACATCCTGATCGCCGACGAGCCCACCACGGCGCTGGACGTGACCGTGCAGGCGCAGATCTTCGACCTGCTGCGCGAGCTGCAGCGCGACAAGGGCACGGCCATCGTGCTGATCACGCACGACATGGGGGCCGTGGCCGAGATGGCCGACCGCGTCATGGTCATGTATGCGGGCCGCGTGATCGAGCAGGGCCGCTGCGAACAGGTGCTGTCGGCGCCCGCCCATCCGTACACGCGCGGCCTGATCGCCTGCCTGCCCGAGCTGGGCAGCAGCCAGGCAGGCGGGCGCACCGAGCTGCCCGAGATCCCCGGCGTCGTGCCCTCGATCTGGGAGTTGGGCAGCGGCTGCGCCTTTCGTGCGCGCTGCCGCGAGGCCCAGCCGCGCTGCGCCAGCGAGGCGCCGCCGCTGACCGCGCTGGATGATCCATCCCACGGCGTGGCCTGCTGGCTGCACGCTCCCGCTTCCCGCATCCGCGCCCATACGGAGGCCCTGGCATGAACGCACGCATGGACGAGACCCTCTTGCAGGTGGACGATCTCCAGGTCCACTTTCCGCGCCCGGGCAAGGGCCTGTTCGGCAGGCCCGAGGTGGTCAAGGCCGTGGACGGCGTGTCCTTCAGCCTGCGGCGCGGCAGCACGCTGGCCGTGGTGGGCGAGTCGGGCTCGGGCAAGACGACCACGGCGCTGGCCGTGATGCGCCTGGCGCCCGTGACGGCGGGCCGCATGCAGCTGGGCGATACCGACCTGGGCGGCCTGTCGGGCGAGGCCCTGCGCCAGGCGAGGCGGCGCATGCAGATCGTGTTCCAGGACCCGTTTTCCTCGCTGAATCCGCGACAGCGCGCGGGCGATGCGGTGCGCGCTCCGCTGGACCTGATGGACGTGGGCACACCGGCCGAGCGCGAGGCGCGCGTGGCCGAGCTGTTCACCCAGGTCGGCCTGCGGCCCGAGCAGCGCCAGCTGTTCCCGCACCAGTTCTCGGGCGGCCAGCGCCAGCGCATCAACATCGCGCGCGCCCTGGCCACGCGGCCCGAACTCGTGGTCTGCGACGAACCCGTGTCGGCGCTGGACATCGCCATCCGCGCCCAGATCCTCAACCTGCTGGCGCGGCTGCAGCGCGAGCTGGGCCTGAGCTACCTGTTCATCTCGCACGACATGGCCGTGGTCGAGCACATCTGCGACGACATCGCCGTCATGTACCTGGGCCAGATCGTGGAGCGCGCACCGCGCCAAGCCTTCTTCGCGCGGCCGCTGCATCCCTACAGCGTGGCCCTGATGTCGGCCGTGCCCACGGTGCGCGGCGGGCGCGAGCGCGCGGCGCGGCGCATCCGGCTGGCCGGCGATCCGCCCAGTCCCATCGACCCGCCCGCGGGCTGCCGCTTCGCCGGGCGCTGCCCCGTGGCCGTGCCTGCGTGCTCGGCCGAGGCGCCACCGCTGCGCGAAGCCGCCCCCGGCCACTGGGTGCGCTGCATCCGCGTGGACCACATCGATGGCGTGCCGCGCGCGCCGCTGGCCCTGTGAACCCGGAGCACCCGCCACCATGAGCATCACTGTCTACGCCGCCCGCAAGATCATCACCATGAACCCCATGCAGCCCGAGGCCACGCACGTGGCCGTGCGCGACGGGCGCATCCTCGCGGTCGGGGACCTGGCGCGCTGCACGGCCTGGGGCGAGTGCCGCATCGATGAGCGCTTTGCCGACCAGGTGCTGCTGCCCGGGCTGGTGGAGGGCCACTGCCACCTCAAGGAAGGCAGCATGTGGGATTGGACATACACGGGCTGGTTCGACCGGCGCGACCCCGATGGAAAGACCTGGCCCGGCCTGCGCTCCATGGATGCCGTGGTGGACCGCCTGGCCGAGGTGGCGTCGCGCATGGATGCGCAGGGCCTGCCGCCCGGGCAGCCGCTGATCGCCTGGGGGTTCGATCCCATCTACTTTGGCGGCGAGCGCATGACGGTGGAGCACCTGGACCGCGCCGCCGCAGGCCGTCCCGTCGTCATCTCGCACGCCAACGGCCACCTGATGAACGTCAACAGCGCCATGCTGCGCCTGGCCGAGATCACGCGTGACAACGAGGTCGAGGGCGTGGTGCGCTTTGCACCCGGCCACTCCCTGGCCGGCGAGCCCACGGGCGAGCTGCAGGAGCCGGCCGCCATGTTCCTGGTGCTGCGCAAGATCGGCAACGCCGGGCTGCTGGCTCCCATGACCGAGGCCGGTGTGCGCTCCTTTGCGCGCCTGGCCTGCCGCCAGGGCGTGACCACGGCCACCGACCTGGTCAACAGGCTGGGTGAGCAGGACTGCCGCGTGCTGGAGGCCGCGCTGGCCGACGACCAGGTGCCCATCCGCATCCTGCCCGCCTTCCAGGCGTTTCACGGCACGCATGGCGCCGAGGCCGGTGCCGAGCATGTGCGCACGCTCATGGCGCGCAACACCGACCGCCTGCGCTACGGCCTGGTCAAGATGATGCTGGACGGCTCCATCCAGGGCTTTTCGGCGCGCCTGCGCTGGCCCGGTCACTACAACGGCGCGCCCAACGGCATCTGGGTCACCGCGCCCGCGCAGTACGAGGCCGATTTCGAGACCTACCACCGCGCGGGCCTGCTCATCCATACGCACACCAATGGCGACGAGGCCAGCGAAGCCGCCATCGACGCCATAGACCGCGTGCTGGCCCGCGCCCCCCGGCCCGATCACCGCCACACGCTGCAGCATGGCCAGATGATCGATGCGCCGCTTTTTCGCCGCATGGCGGCGCTGGGCCTGTGTGCCAACCTGTTCGCCAACCACCTCTGGTACTGGGGCGACCAGCACTACGAGATGACCATGGGGCCGGACCGGGCCATGCGGCTCGATGCCTGCGCCAGCGCGCTGGCCGCCGGCGTGCCGCTGGCCATCCATTCGGATGCGCCCGTCACGCCGCTGGGGCCGCTGTTCACCGCCTGGTGCGCGGTCCACCGGATCACGCCCAAGGGCCGCGTGCTGGGCGCGGCCGAGCGCCTGACCGTGGCCCAGGCCCTGCATGCCGTCACGCTGGGAGCGGCCTGGACGCTGAAGCTGGACCACGAGATCGGCAGCATCGAATGCGGCAAGCGCGCCGACTTCTGCGTGCTGGAGGACGATCCGCTGTCCCTGGACCCCATGGTGCTCAAGGACCTCAAGGTCTGGGGCACGGTGCTGTCGGGGCGTGTCTTCAAGGCGGCATGACATGGGGCAGCGGTTGCCGTTCACGGTCATCGGCGGCTTCCTGGGCGCCGGCAAGACCACGCTGCTCAACCACTGGCTGCGCCATGCGGATGGCCAGCGGCTGGCCGTGCTGGTCAACGACTTCGGTGCGCTCAACATCGATGCAGGCCTGATCAAGGAACACAGCGGCGACACCATCGCGCTGACCAATGGCTGCGTGTGCTGCCAGATCGGCGATGACCTCTCCATGGCCCTGATCGGCGTGCTGCAGCAGCGCGAGCGCTTCGACGCCGTGGTGGTTGAGGCCAGCGGCGTCTCCGACCCCTGGCGCATTGCCCAATTGGGCCTGGCCGATCCCGCATTGGCGCTGGACGGCGTCATCGTGGTCGTCGATGCCGCTGCCCTGCCCGGGCAGGCGGCCGATCCGCTGCTGGCCGACACGCTGCAGCGCCAGGTGGTCCGGGCCGATCTGGTCATCGTCAACAAGACCGATCTGGCCGATGCCCGGACCCTGGAGCGCGTGCACGGCTGGATAGCCAGCCACGCGCCAGCCGCGCAACGCTGCGATGTGCACGAAGCCCGGGTGCCCGTGGAGCTGCTCAGCGGCGCAGCCCTGCTGCGTGGCGTGCGGGAGGTTTCATGGGGTGCCAGCACTGCGCGCCCCATGCACGGCCGGCAGTTCGAGACCTGGTCCTGCCAGCCGCCCGGGATGCTGTCCGAGACGGCTCTGCAGGCGTGGCTGCAGGCCATGCCGGCTGGCGTGCTGCGGCTCAAGGGCGTGGTGCAGACCGGGGCGGGCCAGTGGAGCGAGCTTCAGTTTGCCGGGCGCAGCGGCCGGCTGCGTGCCGCATCAGCGCCCGCGCCCGCGCAGCAGCAGGTGCCCGCCATCGTGGCCATCGGCCTGGCCGGGCAGTTGCCGGTGGCCGCGCTGCAGGCGCTGGTGGCAGGCGCTGCGGGCGTCAGGGCTGCGGGCCGTCCCGCATGAAATCCTGGGCCGCCTGCTGAAGCCACTCGCGCAGGCTTTGCAGCGGCGGGTAGTTGCCGCGGCTCGTGGGCCAGGCCAGGTAGTAGCGCTCGGCGCTTTCCATCTCGGGCAGATGGGGCAGGGCACGCACCAGATCGCCCTGGGCCAGTTCCCGCTCGATCAGAAAGCGTGGCAGCAGGGCCACGCCCACGCCGGCGATGGCGGCCTGGGCGGCGGTGGCGAACTGGTCGAACAGCATGCCCTGGCCCTCGGCCATGGGCGCATGGTGCACGGACAGCCAGCGCTGCCAGGCATCGGGGCGCGATGCCAGGTGCAGCAGCGGCGCCTGCAGCAGGTCCTGGGGCTGGGCAAAGCCATGCTGGGCCAGCAGGGCGGGGCTGCAGGCAGGCACCACGGTCTCGCTCATCAGAAAGGCCAGCTCGGCGCCCGGCCAGTGCGGCAGGCCGAAATGGATGGCGGCGTCCACGGCTTCGAGCTGGAAGTCGAACTGGGACAGCCGCGTCGTCAGGTTGATGGTGATGCCCGGGTGGGCGCTGAAGAACTGCGGCAGGCGCGGCGCCAGCCAGCGCGTGCCGAAGGTGGGCAGGATGGCCAGGTTCAGGCTGCCGCCGCGCGGGTTGGCCCGAAAGCCCAGCGTGGCGGTGGAGATGCGCATCAGCGCGCCGCGTATCTCCTGGGCATAGGCCTGGCCGGCCGGACTGAGCCGCACGGTCTGGCGCTCGCGCACAAAGAGCTCCGCCTCCAGCCGCTCCTCCAGCGCGCGGATCTGGCGGCTGACGGCGCTTTGCGTCAGGTGCAGCTCGGCCGCAGCTGCCGTGAAGCTCTGGTGCCGTGCCGCCGCCTCGAAGGCGCACAGCAGGGACATGGGGGGCAGGAAACGGCGGGACAGCAGCATGGCAGAGGGCGGTGGGGCAATCGTGGGAGGGGCATTCTGTTTGGGAATGACCTATGGGCCTGATTATCGTTTGACCAGGCTCAAGGCGCAGACCTAGCATGCGTGCCAGGAATCCACCCCGCCGCAGGGCTGCCCTGTGGCTCCAACTTCAGTCCCCACGAGCACCATGTCCTCTACGCCTGCCCACACCTTCGTGCCCTCCGACGAGATCCGCGCACGGTTTTCCAGCGCCATGTCCGAGATGTACCGCGATGAAGTGCCCCAGTACGGCACGCTGATCGAACTCGTGGCCGACATCAACCAGCGCACGCTGCAGGCCGAGCCCGCGCTGCTGGCCCGGATGCAGCGCAGCGGCGAGCTGGCCCGCCTGGGCGTGGAGCGCCACGGCGCCATCCGCGTGGGCACGGCGGCCGAGCTGTCCATGCTGCGCCGCCTGTTCGCCATCATGGGCATGGAGCCCGTGGGCTACTACGACCTGTCGGTGGCCGGCGTGCCCGTGCACTCCACGGCCTTCCGTCCCGTCAGCGATGCCGCGCTGCTGGCCAATCCCTTCCGCGTCTTCACCTCGCTGCTGCGCCTGGACCTGATTGCCGACGAGGCGCTGCGGGCCCAGGCGGGCGCCATCCTGGCGCAACGCAGCATCTTCACCGAACGCGCGCTGGCGCTGATCGCCCAGGCCGAAGCCCATGGCGGCCTGGCCGACGCCGATGCCGACGCATTCGTGCGCGAGGCACTGGAGACCTTCCGCTGGCACAGCGAGTCCACCGTGGACGGCACCACCTACGATGCGCTGCACAAGGCCCACCGCCTGATCGCCGACGTGGTCTGCTTCAAGGGCCCGCACATCAACCACCTGACGCCGCGCACGCTGGACATCGATGCCGCCCAGGCCGCCATGCCCGAGCGCGGCATGGACGCCAAGGACGTGGTCGAAGGCCCGCCGCGCCGCGCCTGCCCCATCCTGCTGCGCCAGACCAGCTTCAAGGCGCTCAAGGAGACCGTGCGTTTTGCGGGCGATGCCACGGGCGCGGGCTCGCACACGGCGCGCTTCGGCGAGATCGAGCAGCGCGGCGTGGCGCTCACGCGCAAGGGCCGCGCGCTCTACGACCAGCTGCTGGCCCAGGTGCGCGACATGGGCAGCGCAGGCAGTGCCGCGCCCAACTACGGCAGCCGCCTGGCCCAGGTCTTCGAGGCTTTCCCCGACACCCATGAGCAGCTGCGCCGGCAAGACCTGGCCTTCTACCGCTTCACGCTGAGCGACGAGGGAGCCGCCCTGGCCGCAGGCGAGGCCGCAGCGGCCGCCGCCTCGGACCTGGACGCCCTGATCGCCCGCGGCCTGGCCCAGGCCGAGCCCATCGTCTACGAGGACTTCCTGCCCGTGAGCGCGGCCGGCATCTTCCAGTCCAACCTGGGCGGCGAAGAGCAAAAGCAGTACGCGGCCCATGCGGCCCAGCAGGCCTTCGAGGCCGACCTGGGTGCCCGCGTGCATGACGAGATCGCGCTGTACGAGCAGGCCCAGCAGCGCTCCATCGACCAGCTGCGCAGCGCGCTGCGCGGCCAGGCCACCAAGGTCGCTGCATAGGCGCCGACCCGGGCTGAGCCCGCCGCCGTTGATCCCCTTCCCCGGGGCGCATGCACAGGCGCCAGGCCTGCGCGTGCGCCCCTTTGTTTTTGCCATTTGCCGGAGGCCTTCATGAGCACCGCAGACCAGGGCGCGTCGTCGCCCACCGCCCATCTGTTCAACTCGCTGTTCGCACAGCCCGAAGGCTCGCCGATCCGCGAGCTGTTTCCCTACCTGAGCCGTCCCGGCATGCTCTCGCTGGCCGGAGGCTATCCATCGCCCAGCCTGTTCGATGCCGAAGGTTTGCAGCAGGCCGCCATGGCCGCGCTGCAGCAGGATGCCGCCACCAGCCTGCAGTACGGCGCCAGCGAGGGCCAGCTTGCGCTGCGCGAAGCCCTGGCCGCGCTGTGCGCCACGCGCGGCATTGCCTGCACGCCGGCCGACATGATCGTGACCACGGGCTCGCAGCAGGCCTTCGATCTGCTGGTCAAGGTGCTGGTCGAGCCCGGCGATCCGGTGCTGGTCGAGGTGCCCGCCTACCCGGCCACGCTGCAGACCCTGAAGCTGGCCCAGGCACAGGTCGTTGCCGTGCCCACGGACGAGCAGGGCCTGGACACCGAGGCCCTGGCCCGCCTGCTGGCGCAGTGGCCCCATGCGCGTGCCCCCAAGCTGCTCTATACCGTGCCCAACTTCTCCAACCCGGGCGGCACCCTGCTGCCCGCGGCGCGGCGCACGGCCCTGGTGGCGCTGGCACGCGAGCATGGCTTTGTCATCGTCGAGGACGACCCCTATGGCGAGCTGCGCTTTACCGGCCAGCGCGAACCGTCGATCTACGAAACGGGCCTGGCGCTGTGCGGCGCCCAGGCCAATCCCGTGGTCTACCTGTCCAGCCTGTCCAAGACCGTGGCGCCTGCGCTGCGCATCGGCTGGATGCTGGCCGACGCCCAATTGCTGCGCCGCTGCACCATCGCCAAGCAGACGGCCGATCTGTGCACCTCGCCACTGGCGCAGATGATCGCCGCGCACTATCTGCGCTCGGGCCGCTATGCGCCCCAGCTGGCCCAGGCCTGCGCCGAGTACGCGGCGCGCATGGATGCGCTGTGCTCCGGCATGCAGTCGGCGCTGGGCGATCAGATCCGCTTCGTGCGGCCTGCGGGCGGCATGTTCGTCTGGGCCCAGCTGCTGCCGCCGCAGCGGCTTGCGGGCGATTCCCAGGCCCTGGCCCGTGCGCTGTTCACGGCAGCGGTGGAGCAGGGCGTGCTCTATGTGCCGGGCAAGGCCTTCTTCCCGGCCGATGCGGCAGACAAGGCCGGCCTGTGCATGCGCCTGTCGTATGCGGCGCCCACCGTGCCCCAGATCACCGAGGCCGTGGCACGCCTGGGCCGGGCCTGGGGCCAGGCCGTGTCCTGAAAGACATCGGCAAAAGCGTTCATGCAATGACAAAGGCCGCCCGAGGGCGGCCTTTGTCTTGCTGGGCAAACCGGGTATGGCGCAAGGCCTGCCCGGTTGCGGCGGGCAATTACATGCCCATGCCGCCCATGCCACCCATGCCGCCCATGTCGGGCATGGCAGGGCCGCCTTCAGCCTTGGGAGACTCGGCGATCATGGCTTCGGTCGTCAGCAGCAGCGATGCCACGGAAGCGGCGTTCTGCAGGGCCGTACGCGTCACCTTGGTCGGGTCCAGGATACCCATTTCCAGCATGTCGCCGTAGGTGTCGTTGGCAGCGTTGAAGCCGTAGTTGCCCGAGCCGTTCAGCACGGCGTTGACCACCACCGAGGGCTCGCCACCGGCGTTGGCCACGATTTCGCGCAGGGGCGCTTCGATGGCCTTCATGATCAGCTTGATGCCGGCGTCTTGCTCGGCATCGCCGGTCTTCAGGTCGCCCACGGCTTGCTTGGCACGCAGCAGAGCCACGCCGCCGCCGGCCACGATGCCTTCTTCCACAGCAGCGCGGGTAGCGTGCAGGGCGTCTTCAACGCGGGCCTTCTTTTCCTTCATTTCGACTTCGGTGGCAGCGCCAACCTTGATCACGGCAACACCGCCAGCCAGCTTGGCCACGCGCTCTTGCAGCTTTTCGCGGTCGTAGTCGCTGGTGGCTTCTTCGATCTGGATGCGGATCTGCTTGACGCGGGCTTCGATTTCAGCAGCTTGGCCAGCACCGTCGATGATGGTGGTGTTTTCCTTGCCGATTTCGATGCGCACTGCCTGGCCCAGGTCTTCCAGGGTCACCTTGTCCAGCGCCAGGCCCACTTCTTCAGCGATGACCTTGCCGCCCGTCAGGATGGCGATGTCTTCCAGCATGGCCTTGCGGCGGTCGCCGAAGCCAGGAGCCTTGACAGCCACAACCTTCAGGATGCCGCGGATGGTGTTGACCACCAGCGTTGCCAGGGCTTCGCCTTCGACGTCTTCTGCAATGATCAGCAGGGGACGGCCGGCCTTTGCCACGGCTTCCAGCGTGGGCAGCAGGTCACGGATGTTGCTGATCTTCTTGTCGAACAGCAGCACGAAGGGGTTGTCCAGCAGGGCAACCTGCTTTTCAGGGTTGTTGATGAAGTAGGGCGACAGGTAGCCGCGGTCGAACTGCATGCCCTCGACGACGTCGAGTTCGTTGGCCAGCGACTTGCCTTCTTCAACGGTGATCACGCCTTCCTTGCCGACCTTGTCCATGGCTTCGGCAATGATGCTGCCCACGGATTCGTCGGAGTTGGCGGAGATCGAGCCGACCTGGGCGATTTCCTTGGAGGTGGTGGTGGCCTTGGATTGCTTCTTCAGCTCTTCCACCAGGGCGGCGACAGCCTTGTCGATGCCGCGCTTGAGGTCCATGGGGTTCAGGCCGGCGGCCACGTACTTGGTGCCTTCGCGGACGATGGCCTGTGCCAGCACGGTGGCGGTGGTCGTGCCGTCACCGGCGATGTCGTTGGTCTTGGAGGCCACTTCCTTCACGAGCTGGGCGCCCATGTTCTGCAGCTTGTCCTTGAGTTCGATTTCCTTGGCGACCGAGACACCGTCCTTGGTCACGGTGGGGGCGCCGAAGGAGCGCTCCAGCACCACGTTGCGGCCCTTGGGACCCAGGGTGACCTTGACCGCGTTGGCCAGGATGTTCACGCCTTCAACCATGCGGGCGCGTGCTTCGCCGCCGAAAACTACGTCTTTTGCTGCCATTTCAATTCTCCGGATTCAGTTGGAAAGTGCGGTTTCGAAGCGCGGATTACTTTTCGACGACTGCGAACAGGTCGTCTTCCTTCATCACCAGCAGTTCGTCGCCATGGACCTTGACGGTCTGGCCGCTGTACTTGCCGAACAGAACGCGGTCGCCGACCTTCACGTTCAGAGCGATCACTTCGCCCTTGTCGTTCTTCTTGCCGGGGCCCACTGCCAGCACTTCGCCCTGGTCAGGCTTCTCGGCGGCATTCTCGGGGATCACGATGCCCGAAGCCGTCTTGGTTTCGTTCTCGAGGCGCTTCACGATCACGCGATCGTGCAGGGGACGCAGGTTCATACCAACTCCTAAATCATCAACAAAGTTGAAACAAAGACTTGCCGGCCCGGCGGGCCGGCATTCGAAGCAATGTGGGACAGAGGACTGTTAGCACTCATACCCAACGAGTGCTAATAATAAGGCAATTCGGCCAGGATTCAAGGGGTAGGGTCGGATGTGCCGCAGTGTGTAACCACGCCTCACATGCTTTTGCGCCACGGATTTCCGGTGGGTGTTGGCTCGGCGCTCGGCCAGCACCATGGCAAGAAGTGGCATCTGCGGAGCCCGCGCCGATGGAGTTCCTGCGGCGCGCCGCTGGGGGCCGGAGTCCTGGTTGCAGGATGTCCAGGCGCTAGAATGGGAATGAATCTCATTCATCTATTCATGCGATCTGCGCACATGGCCAGGGCGCCCCTTCCCGTCGTTGTCCATCCGATGCGTGGGGCCCCCGGCGCCACGCATCGGTTGCCCATCTGCGCGTTGTGCCTCACCTCCAGACTTTCATCACTGACGAATGCAGTGCCCTTGCGGGTTCACGGTCGGCTGCTGCATTCCTCCCGGGCGCAAAGGCTAGGGGATGAAACGCAATCCGGTCTCCGCAGCGCGGGGTGAGCCGATACCTGGACGCCAGACTCCAGAGGCTCCCCTGGTTGCGCTCTATACGCGTTGGCGCACGCCTGTGATGCGCATGTTGCGCCGACACTTTCGAACCACTGCAGCGGTCGAGGACGCGGCGCAGGAAGTGTTCGCACGGGTGGCCGCCACGGGCAGGAATCTCGAGCCCGGGCAGGAGCAGCCCTATCTGCGGCAGACCGTGCGCAGCGTGGCGGCACGCGACTGGGAAAAGGGCCCGGAGGCGCACGGGCTCCAGAGTGTTCCGTATGACGACTGCCAGCAAGAGCTGCTTGCCATCTCTGCCGAGGGCTTCGGAGACACCGAGCGTCAAGCCGAGAGCCGCCAGCGGCTGACGCGGCTGCACGAGGCGATCCAGGAACTGCCGCCGCGGCAGCGCGAAGCCTTCATTCTTCAACGGATCGAGGGGCGCACCGTTGAGGAAACCGCCGATTGCATGGGGATCAGTACACGGATGGTGGTGAAGCACCTGGGCCGGGCCGTCGGCTATTGCGAGACGCGCATCCTGTTCGCAAGTGCCACTCAGATGAGGCGCCTGCAGGCCCTGCAGGGCACACTGGACGCCGAAGAAGACAACGACGACGAATGCGCCGCCCCACCGGCGCAGGGCAAAAGAGCATGAGCGCAGAGCCAGGCCATTCCCGGTTGCAGGACCTCCCGCCCGAGCAGGTGCTTGGGCTCAACCATCGCGCGGGCGAGTGGTATGTGCGTCGCCAGCAGCCCGGCTGGTCGGGCGCGGACGAGCGCGCTCTCGACGAGTGGCTGGCGCAGGACCCGGCCCATCGCGAGGCCATGGACGGTGTCGGCCGCGCCTGGCGTGAAGCGGAGCAGCTCAAGGCCATGTTCCCGGCCGTCTACGGGCGCAACCCGCCAGCGGCTGCCGCCCGCGAAGCGCCGCGCGCCCGCAGGCCGGCGCCGCAGCCACGCAGTGCTGCAGGGGCCACGGACCGGCCGCGCAGACCCGCCATGGCATCGGCCTTCGCCGCAGCACTGTTCGCCGTGGTCGCCGCCGGGTACGGCTGGCACCGCTGGGACAACACCGCCAGCTATGCGGTCGATATCGCCACCGCTCCCGGCGAACTTCGCCGCATCGACCTGCCCGATGGATCGCAGGTGGCGCTCAATGCCAACAGCCGCCTTCAGGTGCGCTACTACCCCCGCCGGCGCGAAATCGTACTCGACCAAGGCGAGGCCTTCTTCAAGGTCGCGGCGGATGCCGGCAAGCCCTTCACCGTGGACAGCAGCGGCAGCCAGGTGCGCGTCGTCGGCACCGCATTCAATGTGCGGGCAGCCCCGCCGGAATTCGTGGTGCAGGTGCAGGAAGGGCGCGTCGAGGTGCGCTCAAAGACCCATCCCGAAGCCCCCGTGCTCGCCATGGGCCCGGGTGCGGGTGTGGCCATCGATCCCGCCAGCGGGCGCCGCCGCAGCCTTTCAGTGGCAACGCAAGACGTTGCGCAATGGCGGACCGGGCAGATCTACTTCAAGCGCGCCACGCTTCGGCATGTGGCGGATGAACTGTCGCGCTACCTCGGCCAGCCGGTGGAGATAGAGAGCCCTGCGCTCCAGGCCGTGACTGTTTCGGGCCTGCTTGCGCTGGAGGAGCCGGAACGCTTTCTCCTGGCCCTGCCCAGCGTAGCCAGCGTGCGCGTGCAGCGGCGCGCCGAGGGTGGCTGGCTGATCGGTTCTCGTTGAGATACAAATTGTTTCATTCTGTCGGGTTCTCTGGTTTTGCCTTTTCCTGCTTCTTCATGGGTAGGGGCGAGGAATTTCTGCGCCCCGGGGCTGCCAGCCACGGAAATGAGCAATCACCGCTTTCTGATTGATTCCCAGCCAACGGCCGCAAGCAAGCGGCATCCCCGCGCAGTTGGCTGTCCTCTACGCCCCCGCCTGATCTGGCAAGCGGGCGTACCCGCCTTCCTGCCCTGGGCCTGCCGTCGTCGTACGCACAAGGAATCCAGGAGCTACAGGTCATGTACCAAGGTCAGTCGAGGGAACGTTTCGAGAACAACAATGGGAAGCTGGCCGCGCACCGTGCGCGGTCTGTCCGCACACAGGAGTGCGGCCCTGTGCTGCGGCCCAGCCTGGTGGCGGTGCTCGTGTCGGCAGCGGTAGCCGTGATGGCCGTCAGCCCCGGCGAGGCGCTGGCCCAGCCCGCCGCCGCCATGGAAACCCGCCAGCCCTTTCACATTGCGGCCCAGCCCCTGCTTGAAGCCCTCAAGGCATTTGGCCGCCAGACGCAAGCGCAGGTGCTCTTTGATGACGGGCTGGTCGAAGGACGCCAAGGCGCAGCAGTCAGCGGCAATCTCAGTGCACGCGAAGCCTTGGCAAGACTGCTGGCTGGAACGGGCTTGGCCGCCGTCAGCACGCAGCCCGGCACCTTCACCATCCAGACAGCAGCGGCTGCTGCTTCCAAGGTGACTTTGGCGGAAGTGACGGTGACGGCGCAAGCCGATGCCAATGGAGCGACCGAAGGCACCGGCTCCTACACTGCGGACCGGGTGCGCACTGCCACCAAACTGGACCTGTCCATCCGCGAGACGCCGCAATCGGTCAGCGTGGTGACGCAGCAGCAGATGCGCGATGCCAACATGCATTCGCTCGACGACGTGACGGATGCCCTTGTGGGTGTCACCTACAGCCAGCTGGGCACCGAGCGCTCGTACTTCTATTCCAGGGGCTTCCAGGTCACGGACCTGCAGATCGATGGCCTGTCCACCAGCATGGCCGAGAGCTTTTCGGCCGACGCCATGTCGCTCAACAACATGGCGATCTACGACCGGGTGGAGGTGGTGCGCGGCGCCAACGGCCTGCTCCAGGGCTCGGGCAACCCGTCGGCCGTCATCAACCTGGTGCGCAAGCGGCCGACGCGCGAGTTCCAGATGAGTGCCGAGGTCGGCGCCGGCTCCTGGGCGGACTACCGGGCGCAGTTCGACGTATCCGGCCCGCTCAATGCCCAAGGCACCGTGCGCGGCCGCGCCGTCCTGCTCAACAACCAGTCCAACAGCTTCAGGCAGGGCGCCGAGGCCGACAACCGGATGCTCTACGCCATCGTGGAGACCGACCTGGGCGCCGCCACGACGGCCAGCCTCGGCTTCAGCGCGCAGCGCGACAACCACCAGGGCTATGACTGGGGCGGCTTCAACACGCGGGAAGATGGCTCGTTCTACCCCCTGGACCGCTCGGCCTCGCAAGCAGGTCCCGACGCGCACCTGAACCGGGACAACTACACCGTCTTCGGCGACGTGAAGCACCGCCTGGGCAACGGCTGGAACCTGGCCGCCGCCTTCAACGCGGTGCGTTCCAAGGCCAGCTTCGTTGCCAATTACCCCGCACGGATCTCGGGCGGCAGCCATGCCCTGACCTGGGTGGACGCGGAGTACACCGACAAGCAGTTCGCCTTCGACCTGCATGCCACAGGCCCCTACACCCTGTTCGGCCGCCAGCATCAGCTCATGCTGGGCCTGAGCACCCGCAGGGACAACTTCGACTACGACATATACGCGCCCCGGGGCTCGCAGACGATAGACGTCACCGGCTTCGACTTCTCCTCGATCCGGGTGCCGGGCTTCAGCAGCACGCCCTCCGTCTATGCGCTGGAGCGCAACGAGAAGGGCGCTTCCATCGCCACCCGTCTGCGCGCCACAGAGGCGCTGAGCTTCATCGTCGGCAGCCGGTTGAGCTGGTCGGGCTATTCCTCCCGCAGCCCGTACACCACCGCCTCGTTCGACTCCGGCCGGCAGTTCATCCCGTATGCGGGCGTGGTCCATGACCTGAGCCCTGCGCATGCGCTCTACGCCAGCTACACCGACATCTATTCGATCCAGCAGTACTACAGCCCGAGCGGCCTGCTCGACCCGGTGAAGGGCAAGAACTACGAAGCCGGAGTGAAGAGCCAGTTCTTCGACGGCCGCCTGCAGACTGCGCTGGCGGTGTTCCAGACCGACCAGCTGAACCTGCCGGTGGCCCTGAGCATGGCCTCGACCTGCGGGCTCAGTGGCGGCGCCCGCTGCTACACAGAGGGCGCCAAGGTACGCAACCGTGGCATCGACCTGGAGGTCACGGGCTCGCCCGCACCAGGCTGGAACGTTGCCGCCGGCTTCACCTTCAGCGACCCGAAGTACGTGGCCGGCCCCAATGCGGGCAAGCACTACAACACCACCTTGCCGCGCAAGGTCTTCAAGCTGTCCACCGACTACCGCCTGCCCGGTGGACGGTGGCGTGTGGGCGGCAGCGTGCAGGCACAGAGCGCCATGTCGCACGACGGTGCCGGGTTTCGCATCCAGCAGGGCGGCTACACGCTGCTGAACCTGCATGCGGGTTACCAGTTCACCAGCCGCCTGCGGCTGCAGGTGAACGTTCGCAACGCACTGGACAAGCACTACTACCAGACCATCCCGACCAACAACAACTACGGTGGCGTCTTCGCCGGCACGCCGCGCAGCTTCGCGGTGACCCTGCGCTATGACTACTGACCGGCGGGACGGAAAGCACGACGACATGCGCCGTAACGCCACATCGAGTTGCGAGGCTGCCCGGTGATGCCGCCGCACTCCACGCAGCGCCGGTGGCGGCCCGGCGCGGGCAGGCTCGCCCTGGCGATCCTGATTCCGGCGGCCGCTGCCGCGGGTTGGCTCCTGCTGCGGCCGGATTCATCGCCGCGATGGCAGACGGCCACGGTCGGCCGCGGCGACATCGAATCGAGCGTCGCGGCCATCGGCACCTTGCAACCCGTGCGTTCGGTGGACGTGGGCGCCCAGGTATCAGGCCAGATCACCCATATCCACGTGCAGCCGGGCGATACGGTCCGCAAGGGCCAGTTGCTGGCCGAGATCGACGCCAGCGTGCTGGCGGCCACCGTGGAGGCCGGACAGGCCCGGATTGCCAGCCTGCGTGCCCAGCTGGACGATGCACAGGCCCAGGCGGAGCTGGCCGGCCAGCAGTACAGCCGCCAGCAGCAGATGGCGCGTGATGGAGCCACCCGGCTGGAGGACGTGCAGACGGCCGCCGCCATGCGGCGCTCGGCGCGGGCCAAGGTGGCGCAGTACGAGGCCACGATTCGCCAGACGGCGGCCAGTCTGCGCGCCGACGAGGCGCGGCTGGGCTACACGCGCATCTACGCACCCATTGAAGGCGTGGTGACAGGCATCGACGTCAAGGAAGGCCAGACGCTGAACGCCACCTACCAGACGCCCGCGGTGCTGCGCATTGCCGACCTCTCGCGGATGACGGTGTGGACTGAGGTGTCCGAGGCCGATATCCGCCATGTCAAGGTGGGCCAGGCTGCCTACTTCACCACGCTCGGAGGGGACAGGCGCCGATGGAGCGGCAAGGTGCGGCAGGTGCTGCCGGCCCCGCCCGTGCAATCCGGTGCCGGTGCCGCCGGTGGCAGCGGCGCTGCTGCGGCGCCCGCCATGAAGGCCGTGCAGTACACCGTGCTGTTCGACGTGGACAATCCCGACGGCGCCCTGATGCCGCAGATGACGGCCCAAGCTACCGTGGTGGCTGCGGCGGCCCAGGGGGTGCTTGTCGCTCCGCTGGCCGCCTTCAAGACCGCCAGCGACCTGCACACCGACAAGACGCACGAGGTCCGCCTGCTTGCCGAGCGGTCACCCGACCAGGTCGTGGAAGTCCGCCGTGTGCGTCTGGGCGTGAGGGACCGCCTTCAGGCGGAGGTGCTGGAGGGGCTGGCCGAAGGCGACCGGATCATCACCGGTGAGACGGCCCCGGCCGCAGGCCCCAGGAGATTGCGGTGGTGACCCCGCTGATCGAACTGCGGGGCATCCGCAAGCGCTATGGCGGCGCCACCACGGGGCGCCCCGTGGTGGAGGTGCTGCACGGCATCGACCTGGCCATCCATGCCGGGGAATTCGTCGCCATCGTCGGCCAGTCCGGCTCGGGCAAGTCCACGCTGATGAACCTGCTGGGCTGCCTGGACCGGCCGAGTCAAGGCACGTACCGCTTCAACGGCCGTGACGTGGCCGACCTGGTCGCCGACGAGCTGGCCTGGCTTAGACGCGAGGCCTTCGGCTTCGTGTTCCAGGGCTACCACCTGATCGCCACCGACTCCGCGCAGGAGAACGTGGAGATGCCGGCGATCTACGCCGGCAAGACCGGGGCCGAGCGCGCAGAACGTGCAGGCGTGCTGCTGGGACGCCTGGGGCTTGCCGGCAAGCTGCACCTGCGACCCAACCAGCTGTCCGGAGGACAGCAGCAGCGCGTCTCCATCGCCCGGGCGCTGATGAATGGCGGGCGCATCATCCTGGCCGACGAGCCCACGGGCGCGCTGGACAGCCAAAGCGGCGCCGAGGTCATGGCGCTGCTGCACGAGCTGGCGGATGCCGGCCACACCATCATCCTGATCACCCACGACCGCGAGGTGGCGGCACAGGCCCGGCGCGTCGTGGAGATCCGCGACGGGCGCATCGTCGGCGACGTCCGGGAGAGCCGCGCTGCGTCAGGCCAGGCCGCGTCAGGCCGAGCCGCGTCAGACCTCGCGCTCGCGGCCATCCCCGCGCCCGGCGGGGCACGGGCGCGGCTGGAGCCGGGCACGCCGCTGCTGCCGGACCTGCGCGAGGCGCTGCGATCGGCCTGGCGCTCCATGCGCATCCACCGCTCGCGCACCGCACTGACCTTGCTGGGCATCGTCATCGGCGTGGCCTCGGTCATCGTGATGCTGGCCGTGGGCATGGGAGCGCGCGAGGACGTGGTCGCGCGATTGGGCGCGATGGGCTCGACCGTCATGTACATCAACAACCGCCCGCCACCGCAGGGTGGTCCGCAGGGCGTGACGACCCTGGCCGACCTCGAAGAGATAAAGAAGCTGCCGGAAGTGGCGCACGCCATGCCCGTGGCGCGCGACCCGGCCATGCTGCGACATGGCAACTTGGCCTGGCAGGCGGACACCATCGCGGCCACCCATGCATGGCCGTCCATCCATCACTGGTCGGTGGCAGAAGGCCGGTTCTTTACCGAGGCGGAGGACGAACAGCTGGCGCCGGTGGTCGTGATCGGGCAGAAGGTGCGCGAGCGGTTCTTCGAAGATGAATCGCCGCTGGGCAGGCAACTTCTCATCGGCAATACGCCGTTCCAGGTGGTCGGCGTCATGGCGGCCAAGGGCGCTGGCGATGGCGGCAGTTCGCAAGACGACCTGGTGGTGGTGCCCTACCGCTCGGGCATCCTGCGCGTTTTTCCGAACGGTCGCAGCTTCGATCCGCACTACACGGTGGTCCAGGCGCGGGATTCGCCGAGCGTGCTGCCGGCGCAGGCGGCCATCGAGGCGTTGCTGCGCTTGCGCCACGGACGCGAGGATTTTTTCGTCGCCAACGCAGCCGCGCGTTTGCAGGCGCAGGCCCAGGCACAGGATTCGATGACGACGATGCTCAGCCTGATCGCCGCCGTGTCCCTGCTGGTGGGCGGCATCGGCGTGATGAACGTCATGCTCATGGCGGTGAAGGAGCGCACGCGCGAGATTGGCATCCGCATGGCCACCGGGGCGCGCCAAAGGGACATCCAGCGACAGTTCCTCACCGAGGCCGTGCTGGTGACCATGGTCGGCGCAACCGCCGGCGTCGTGGCGGGGGTGGCCATCGGGGCGGGTCTCATCGTCTGGGGCAGCGAACTGGTCTTCTCGGTGAGAGCCATGCTGCTGGCCTTCGGCTGTGCGGTGGCGACGGGCCTGGTGTTCGGCTTCATGCCGGCCCGGCAGGCGGCAAGACTCGATCCTGTCGTTGCGCTGGCAGGGGAGTAACGAGGCCCGGTGCGGAACTTGCGCAACGGATGCCTGAGCCTCCTCAAGACCCGGGGCGGCTCACAACCCCCGCTGCCGCTGCCTTGAAGTTGTCCATGACTTCATCGATCGGCTGACCCATCTGCGCATGGACGATGGCGCCGTCCGCCGCCAGGGTGAGCGCAGCGCCCACGGACACGGGATGGCCACCGAACAGGCGATCCAGCACGGACGACATTTCCTGCTTGTGCCGCCGGACCGTTGCCAGGATCTCAGGGTCGGACGAGCCCAGTTCGGCAGCGGCATTGAGAAAGGCGCAGCCCCGAAAGTCGGGCTGGCCGAACCAGCTCCTGAGGGTGGTTGCGAGGGCCTCCAACGCTGGCGAGCCCGCGTCAGTCGCGTGCGCCAGGCTGGCCTGGAACCAGGAAATCCACCGTTCATGGCGGTAGTCGAGGTACGCCCGGATCAGGTCGTCCTTGCTGGCGTACTGGCGGTAGAAGGTGACTTTGCTGACCGACGACCGCTCGATGATCCTGTCCACGCCCGTGGCCCGGATGCCCTCTGCGTAGAAGAGGCCGTGGGCGGCCACCAGGATGCGCTCGCGGGGGGGCAATGACTCGAAGGATGGCTCGGAAGTTTTCATGAAGACATTGTAGACAGATCGTTCCACCTCCGTTAGAGTGATGCATGTAGACAGATCGTTCTACATCTCTTCAAAAGGTCACATCATGGAAACTCGCCCACCCCTGCCCCCGTTCTCGCTCGCAAGCGCCGTCCAAAAGGTCCGTCTGGCCGAGGATGGATGGAACACACGCGATGCGGCCAAGGTTGCGATGGCCTATACCCTCGACACGAAATGGCGCAACCGGGCAGAGTTCGCCAACAGCCGCGCCGAGGCCCAGGCCCTTCTTGAGAGGAAGTGGAAGAAGGAGCTGGACTACCGGCTGATCAAGGAGCTTTGGCTGTACGGAGAAAACCGGATCGCAGTCCGCTACGCCTATGAGTGGCACGACGATGCCGGGAACTGGTTCCGGTCGTACGGCAACGAGAACTGGGAATTCGAGGCCGACGGTCTCATGCGCCGGCGCTTCGCATGCATCAACGACATGCCCATCCAGGAGTCGGAGCGCAAGTTCCACTGGCCGCTGGGCCGCCGCCCCGATGACCACCCCGGTCTGTCCGACCTGGGCCTGTAGGCAGCAAGGCCTCGGGCCACGCCCCAGGTGTCGAATCCCCGCGCTGATCCACGGCAAATGCGCCAGCAGCCCGGGCCGATTGGCCACAATGGGGCATCCCGTTCCAGGCTCAGGAGGCCATGCATGTCCGATATCCGCTGCGGCGATTCCACCCACCCACGCGCATCCCTGGGCCGCCGCTGCGCGCGTGCCGCCGCTCCCCTTCTGGCGGCGCTGCTGCTGTCGCCGCTGGCCCAGGCCGCGCTCAAGGTGGGCGACAGCGCGCCGCGCTTCACCACGCCGGCTGCGGTGGCGGGCAAGGCCTTCGATTTCGACATGGCCGCCACGCTCAAGAAGGGGCCGGTGGTGCTGTATTTCTTCCCCAAGGCCTTCACCCAGGGCTGCACCATGGAAGCCCACGCCTTTGCCGAGGCCACGCCGCGTTTTGCGGCCATGGGCGCCACGGTGGTGGGCATGTCGCATGACGACATCGATACGCTCAAGCGCTTTTCCACCGAGGCCTGCCGCGACCAGTTCGCCGTGGCATCGGACCCGCAGGCGCAGACCATCCGCGCCTACGACGCCTCGGCCGCCGCCGACCCCCAGCGCGCCGACCGAATTTCCTACGTGATCGGGCAGGACGGCAAGGTCCGCTTCGTGCACATGGGCTCGGACCCGGACGAGCATGTGCGCCAGACCGAGGCCGCGGTCAAGCGGCTGACCGGAAAGTAGCCCGCCGCGCGGCCCCTGTCAGGGGCCGTTGCCCTCGCTGGCCAGGATCTCGGCGTATTCCTCGTCCGTGAACAGCCTGGAACGTGTGTGGAAGGCCTTGCCCGTGCTGCCCTCCAGCGAGAAGGTGCCGCCCTGGCCCTCGATCACATCGAGGATGAGCTGGGTGTGCTTCCAGTATTCGTACTGCGACTTGCCGATGTAGAAGGGCGCGCCGCCCACCTGGCCCAGCAGCACGTCCTGGGCGCCTATCGTCAGCTCGCCGGGCAGGTAGCAGTTGGCGGCGCTGTTGTCGCAGCAGCCCCCGGACTGGTGGAAGAACACCGGCCCGTGCTGCGCCTGCAGGTCGGCGATCAGCGCCAGCGCGGCGTCGGTGGCAATCACTTTGTCAACCATGGGTTGGTCCTTTCCTGGGCGGCCGGCCGCGCTGTGCGCCGCCGGCCGCATTCACCTGGGAAGAACTTCAGAAGAAGCCCAGCTTGTTCTCGCTGTAGCTGACCAGCAGGTTCTTGGTCTGCTGGTAGTGGTCCAGCATCATCTTGTGGGTCTCGCGGCCGATGCCCGATTCCTTGTAGCCGCCGAAGGCCGCGTGCGCCGGGTAGGCGTGGTAGCAGTTGGTCCACACGCGCCCGGCCTTGATGGCGCGGCCCATGCGGTAGGCCACGTTGCCATTGCGGCTCCACACGCCCGCGCCCAGGCCGTAGAGCGTGTCGTTGGCAATGGCCAGGGCCTCGGCCTCGTCCTTGAAGGTGGTCACGGCCAGCACGGGGCCGAAGATTTCCTCCTGGAAGATGCGCATCTTGTTGTGGCCCTTGAACAGCGTGGGCTGCACGTAGTAGCCGCCTTCCAGGTCACCGCCCAGATGGGCCTGGCCGCCGCCGGCCAGCACCTCGGCGCCCTCTTGCTTGCCCAGGTCCAGGTACGACAGGATCTTGGTGAGCTGCTCCTTGGACGCCTGCGCGCCCATCATGCTGTCGGTGTCCAGCGGGTTGGCATGCCGGATGGCGGCCACGCGCTGGAGCACACGCTCCATGAAGCGGTCGTAGATGCTTTCGTGGATCAGCGCGCGGCTGGGGCAGGTGCAGACCTCGCCCTGGTTGAAGGCGAACAGCACCAGCCCTTCGACGGCCTTGTCGAGGAAGGCATCGTCCTTGTCCATCACGTCGGCGAAGAAGATGTTGGGCGACTTGCCGCCCAGCTCCAGCGTGGCCGGGATCAGGTTGTTGGCCGCGGCCTGGGCGATCACGCGGCCCGTGGAGGTGGAGCCCGTGAAGGCGATCTTGGCGATGCGCTTGCTGGTGGCCAGCGGCATGCCGGCCTCGCGGCCGAAGCCGTTGACGATGTTGAGCACGCCGGGCGGCAGCAGGTCGGCAATGAGCTCGGCCAGGATCAGGATGCTGATGGGCGTGGACTCGGCCGGCTTGAGCACCACGCAGTTGCCCGCACCCAGCGCGGGCGCCAGCTTCCAGGCCGCCATGAGGATGGGGAAGTTCCAGGGAATGATCTGGCCCACCACGCCCAGCGGCTCCTGGATGTGATAGGCCACCGTGGTCTCGTCGATATGGCTGAGCGCGCCTTCCTGGGCGCGCACGCAGCCCGCGAAATAGCGGAAATGGTCCACGGTCAGCGGGATGTCGGCATTCAGCGTCTCGCGGATGGCCTTGCCGTTGTCCACGGTCTCGGCATAGGCGAGCAGCTCCAGGTTGGCCTCGATGCGGTCGGCGATCTTCAGCAGGACGTTCGCACGCTCGGCCGCGCTGGTGCGGCCCCAGGCGTCGCTGGCGGCATGGGCGGCGTCCAGCGCCAGTTCGATGTCCTCGGCCGTGGAGCGCGCGGCGCGGGTGTAGACCTTGCCGCTGATGGGGGTGACCACGTCGAAGTACTGCTCCTTGACCGGAGGTACGAACCTGCCGCCGATGAAGTTGTCGTAGCGGGCCTTGTAGGCGATCTTGGCGCCAGCGGCGCCGGGTGCTGCGTAGACGGTCATGCTGCTTGTCTCCTGAGGATGCTTATGGGTCTGTTGTGATCGGGTGTGGATCGGCATATCCAGCCATGGCCGGACGGCAGACATGATTCAAAAGCCGTGCCAGCCTGCAGGCCGCAGGGCAGGTGCCCGCAAAGGCACGCGGGACGTGGCTGCTTCGGGTATTCCCGTGCGCGTTCGCCCTGTGCCGTGACGTTGCGCAACAGGACAACTGTCCAGAAATGGAACAGTCGGGCGCCTGGCCTGCCACTTGGCTTGCCCGGTGCCCGCCGGCCCCGCATACTGGTCTGCAACGCGGCGCAATGACGCCCGAGCAGGAGACAGCATGCAATCGAGAGCCTCCCTTGTGGCCTTGCGCCAGGCCCGTCACAGCCTGATGGAGTCAGGCCTGTGCCCCAGCGGCCTGGTGGACGAGCGCCTGGCGCGCTCGTGGCAGCGCTGCATCGAGCAGGGACTGCGTCCCACCGGGCGCCTGGGCGCCGCCGACAACCTGGAGCAGCACGCGCTGGGCGTGCTGCGCAGCCGCCACCATGCGCTGCTGGCGCATTCACGGCCCGTCATGGAATACCTGTCCGAGCAGGTGCGCGGCAGCCAGAGCGTGGTGGTGCTGGCCGGCCCCTGCGGCACCCTGGTGGATACCTGCGGCGACCCCTTCTTTCTGGGCAAGGCCGAGCGCGTGGCCCTGGCCAGCGGTGCGTCCTGGCATGAGGCGCAGCGCGGCACCAATGCCATCGGCACGGCACTGGCCGAGATGGACTCCATCGAAATCCAGGGCGGCGAGCATTTCCTGGAGCGCAACGGCTTTCTCACCTGCGCGGCCGCGCCCATCCTGTCGGGCACGGGCCAGCTGCTGGGCATCCTGGACATCTCCAGCGAACATGGCCGGGGCAGCCCGCACACGCTGGGCCTGGTCGGCACGGCGGCCCGCATGATCGAAAACCGCCTCATGGCCTGCGACGGCCAGCGCCACATCCGCCTGCACCTGCACGCGCGGCCCGAAGGCATTGGCACGGTGGCCGAAGGCATTGCGCTGATCTCCGCGGACGGATGGCTGGTGGGCGCCAACCGCGCCGCGCTGGCCCTGCTGCGCCTGTCGCGGGCGCAACTGGGCAGCGTGTCGCTGGAGCAGGTGCTGGACGCCGGGCTGGAGGAGCTGCTGTCACGCCAGCACCGCCAGCCCGATGCGGCCCAGCCGCTGCGGCGCCATGACGGCACGGCGCTGTTCGGCCAGCTGGTGCCGGACCGGCGCACGGTCCGGTCCTCGGTCGTGGAACGGGTTGCAGAACAACAGCAACAGCACCAGCAACAGGCGCCGCAGCAGCCGGCGCGCGATGCGCTGGCGCGGCTGGACACGGGCGATGCGCGCTGGCGTGCGGCGGCGGACAAGGCCCGGCGCGTGCTGGGCAAGCCGATTGCGCTGCTCATCCAGGGCGAGTCCGGCGTGGGCAAGGAATGGTTTGCGCGCGCGGCCCACGACAGCGGGCCGCGCCGCGACGGCCCCTTCGTGGCCATCAACTGCGCGGCCATGCCCGAGTCGCTGATCGAGGCCGAGCTGTTCGGCTACCGGCAGGGCGCCTTCACGGGCGGGCGGCGCGAAGGGCAGGCGGGCCTGCTGCGCCAGGCGCACGGCGGCACGCTGTTCCTGGACGAGATCGGCGACATGCCGCTGTCGCTGCAGACCCGGCTGCTGCGCGTGCTGCAGGAGCGGCAGGTGGTGCCGCTGGGCGGTGGCACGCCCGTTGCGGTCGATTTCGCGCTGGTCAGCGCCTCCAACCGCAGGCTGCGCGAGGATGCCGACCAGGGGCGTTTTCGTGCCGACCTGTACTACCGCATCAACGGCCTGGCCGTGGAGCTGCCTCCGCTGCGCGAGCGCGGCGACTTCGAGGCGCTGGCCGCGCGCATGCTGGCCGACATCGAGCCCGCGCGCCCGCTGCGCATGGCGCCGGCCCTGCTGGCGCAGCTGGCCGGCCATGGCTGGCCCGGCAATCTGCGCCAGTGCGCCAGCGTGCTGAGAACGGCCTGCGCCATGCTCGACCCCCATGAGGACTGCCTGCAATGGCAGCACCTGCCCGACGACTTCCAGGCCGAGCTGGTGCAGACCGCCCGCAGCGGCCCCCGGCTCGACGCTGCGCCGCAGAGCCTGGATGAACTCTCGCGCTCGGCCGTGCGGCAGGCGCTGGAGAACTGCCGGGGCAATGTCACCCAGGCCGCGCGCATGCTGGGCATCAGCCGCCAGACGCTATACCGCAAGCTGGCCCAGGACCGTGCGGCGGACGGCTTGCGGCTGCAGTGAGCCGCCTGCCGGTGCTCAGGCCTTGAAGGTGATCCAGGGCCTGAGCTTCACGGCGGCGTGGATCAGGCCGGCGGCCTCCTGCGACTCGATGACCGGGCCGATGGGCTTGTAGGCTTCGGGCGCCTCCTCGATGCGGCGCTCCTCGCGCAGCGTCACGCATTGCCAGCCCTGTTCGCCCGCACGGCCTGCATGTGCCTCGGGGCGCAGCGCGCGCACGGCCTGGCGGCGCATGCGCCGCCCCGCGCCATGGCTGCAGGACCAGAGCCAGTCGGCCGCGCCCAGGCCCGTGACCAGGTAGGAGGCATCGCCCATGGACCCCGGGATCAGCGCGAAGTCGCCCTCGTTGGCCGGCGTGGCGCCCTTGCGGTGGATGTTCATGCCGCCTTGCTGCAGGACCACGTTGTGCGGCACATCGACCACCAGGCGCGAATCCGCTGCGCCCACGATCTGCTCCAGGTCCTTGCGCACCAGCTCGGCCAGCACCACGCGGTTGGCCCAGGCATAGCGCGCCGCCACGCCCATGGCCTGCAGGTACTCGCCGGCCAGCGGACCCGACAGGCCGTACAGGCCGCTGGCCGGGTGCTTCACGCCTTGCGGCCACTCGGCCCGGGCGCGGTCCATCCAGGCCTGGCCCACGTAAAAGCCCAGGTCGCGCGAGCCGCTGTGGATCATCACCACCACGTCGCCCGCGCGCAGTCCGGCGCGGTAGGCCGCGTGGCGGTCCAGCACCTCGTCGACCACCTGCAGTTCCACGAAATGGTTGCCCGATCCCACCGTGCCCAGGCACGGGTCGCGGAACACGGCATGGCGCTCCTGCAGATAGGCATGGGGCGCGTGGCGGGCGCTGCCAGCGAAGCTGTCCAGGCCGATGCAGGCGGCCAGCTCGCGGTGCAGGCGGTCCCTGTCGACATGGCCCCACAGGCCCTGGCCGTTCAGCCGGTCCACAAAGGCGGCCGGCCCGTGGTCGAACAGCGCGCGGAAGGCGGCCGTGGTCACGGGCACGTCTCGCCCGCTGCCCAGCAGGCTGGCGGTCAGCAGTTCCACCAGCCGGCCCTTGTGCGGCGCCAGCTGGTCCAGCCGGGCGCCCGTGGTCAGCAGGCGCACGCTGCAGTTGATGTCCGTGCCGATGGCGGCCGGAATGACGAAGTCCGATGGCGTGGCCACCACGCTGCCCACGGGCGCCACCGTGCCCGGATGGAAGTCGGGCGTGGCGCAGGCGCGGCAGACGGCGCCGTGGCTGCCCTGGCCGTCATGCCGGCGCACGGCGGCAAAGGCCAGCAACTGGCGCACGGCCTTGTCCTCCAGGGGAAGGCTGTCGGGAAGAAGAATGTGGGCCTCGGCCTGGCCATCGCGCACGTGGTAGATGCCGTCGCGATAGTCGAGAGAGATGCCCGTGCGTGCAAAGGCACGCTGGAGTCGTTGAGGAGTGCTCATGGCTGCAGATCCGCGAGGCCTGGTTGGCGCTCGCCGCGTCCGGTGGGTGTACGGACGATGAAAGACACCCGGGCGGCAAAGGCCCGGAAAACGTCTTTCCTGCAGCAGCTCGTTCAAGAAAGAAGGGGCGCAGTATAGCGGGATCCGCGCTGGACGGCAGGCGCTACGCGTTGCGCCGCTCGTACTGGGCGATGGCGTTGAGCAGCAGGGGCGAGAACTTCTTCGCGTAGTCGGCGCCGCTCCACTGGCTTGACGATCCGCTCAGGTGCAGGGCGCCCAGCGGCACGCCGTCGGCATCGACCACGGCGGCGGCCAGCGCGACCTCGCCCATGATGAATTCATCGACCACCATGGCGTAGCCGCGCTCGCGCACCTTCTTCAGTTCCGCCTGGACGGCCTTGGCGGTGGTCAGCGTCCGGGGCGTGCTGGCCACCAGGCGGCCGGGGGCCAGCAACTGCTCGACCTGCGCCTCGTCCAGCCGGGCCATCACGGCGCGCCCACCCGCCGTGCATTGCAGGGGCACGCGCCGGCCCACGAGCGAGGCGTGGTAGTGCTCGGTGCTGGTCTGGTGGCGCAGTACGTGCACCAGCCAGTCGCCGTCGCGCAGCGACAGGCTGATCTTCTGCTCCGTGTCCTTGGACAGCTGCAGCAGCAGGGGGTTGAGCGCCTCGGCCAGCGCATGCGTGCGCAGGAAATGGAAGGTCAGGTCCAGCACGCCCGGGCCCAGCCGGTAGCGGCGGGTCTGGCTGTTTTGCTGCAGGTAGCCCTCGGCGCTGAGGGTGTAGGCGTAGCGCTGGGCGGCGCTCTTGTCCAGGCCGCTGCGCTCCATGATTTCCGTGAGGCTCAGGTCGCCCGCCGCGCCCTTGAAGCAGTCCAGCACGCGGAATGCCTTGCCCACGGAGCCCACATACAACGCGTTTTCGATCATCGTTTTACCTGATTGTGAATCTGAAGTATTAAATAACAATACCAAGTATTGAAAAATACGGAGGCAGCGGATGCCACAGCAAGCCATTGTCAGTGCGGACCGGGCGGTCGGCGCGTCGGAGTGGATCAAGGGCCAGCGGGAGAACATGCTTTCGCTGCTGGCGGACATCGTCAACATCGACTCGGGCAGTTTCGACAAGCCTGGCGTGGCGCGCGTGTTCCGGCGCCTGGAGGCCTTCTTCCTGGGCCAGGGGCTGCAGGTCAGCCCGCATTTCGTCGATGGCGTGGAGGCGGCGATCTCGGTCACCGTGAACGCGGGCAGCACCGTGGGCAGGCCCGTGCTGCTGATGGGGCACTGCGACACGGTCTTCCCTGAAGGCGAGGCCGCGCGCAGGCCGTTCCGCATCGAAGGCGGCAGGGCCTACGGCCCGGGCGTGGCCGACATGAAATCGGGCATCGTCATGAACGCCTTCCTGCTGGCTGCGCTGGCCCACAGCGCGGAGCCTGCGCCCGAGGTCACGGGCCTGTTCACCTGCGACGAGGAAATCGGCTCGCCCCTGAGCAAGTCCGTCATCGAGCCCTTTGCGCGCAAGGCGGGCTTTGTCTTCAATGCGGAGCCGGGCCGGCCTTCGGGCAACGTGGTCACGGGCCGCAAGGGCGGCGTGTTCTTCGGCGTGGAGATCGAGGGCAAGGCGGCGCACTCGGGCGCCAACTTCGCCGAGGGCGTCAGCGCCATCTCGGAGCTGGCGCACAAGGTGGTGGCGCTGGACGCCCTCACCGACCTGGACAAGGGCGTCACCGTCAACGTGGGCCTGGTGTCGGGCGGCCTGTCGGTGAACACGTCGGCGCCGTCGGCCAAGGCGGCCATCGACCTGCGCATCTTCGACCTGGACCAGCGCGAGTCCCTGGTGGGCCGCATACGCTGCATTTGCGACAAGTCCTTCATCCAGGGCACGCGCTCCACGCTGAACATCACCGGCGAGTTCCGCCCCTTCGTTCCCACGCCGCAGTCGCAGCAACTGTTCGAGCTGTACCAGGCCGAGCTGGGGGCGCTGGGCCACAAGGCCGAGGGCGAGTTCAGCGGCGGCTGCGCGGACTCGGGCGTGACCTCCAGCCTGGGCGCCATCACGCTGTGCGGCACCGGCCCCGTGGGCGGCAAGTTCCACACCACCGACGAGTACTGCGAGGTGGACACCATCGTCCCGCGCGGCCTGGCGGTGCTCCACACCATTGCGCGCCTGCCCCACGCCCGGTGGTAGGGCGCGCCTGATTCCCGCCTTCCCCCTCAAGCCACTGCCTGGTGCACTTTCATGAATCCACTTGCCTTGCCCACACGCCGCTCGCTCCTGAAAATCGCCGCCGGCCTGCCGCTGGCGCCCCTGCTGCTGCAGCCTGCCGCGGCCTCGGCGCCCGGCCCGGTCAGCCTGATGGTGCCCTACCCGGCAGGCGGGCCCAGCGACGTCAGCGCCCGCATCCTGAGCAAGCCCATAGGCGAGGGACTGGCGGCCAAGGTGATCGTGGAGAACCTGGGCGGCGCCACGGGGACGATTGCCGCATCCAAAGTGCTGGGCGCCAGGGCCGACGGCAGCATGTTCTTCCAGGGCACGCAGAACGAACTCATCCTGCCGCCGCTCACCAACAAGGCCGTGCGCTACCAGCCCGATGCGTTCGAGAACCTGCAGTACATCACCGTCACCCACCTGGTGCTGCTGGTGCGTTCTGGCCTGCCGGCCCGGAACATGGAAGAGTTCCTGGCGCTGGCGCGCTCGCGCAACGAAAGCAATTCGCTGACCTACGGCTCGGTGGGCGTGGGCTCGCTCTACCACCTGATCACCGAGTACATGGGCAAGGTGGTGAAGGTGCCGTTCACCCACGCGCCCTATGCGGGCACGGCGCCCGTGATCCAGGACCTGGCCGGCGGCCAGATCGACTTCAGCATCATGCCGTTCCAGGCGTCCATGCTGGAGATGATCCGCACCGGCCGCTTCCGGGCGCTGGCCGTGCTGTCGCGCAACCGGCCTGCCGTGCTGTCGGCCGTGCCCAGCATCACCGAAGTGCTGGCGCTGCGCGATTTCGAGTACGCCAGCCTGGCGGGCTACTTCGTCAAGCGCGGCACGCCGCAGGACGTCAAGCAGCGCCTGAACCAGGCCATCGGCCAGGCCCTGCTGGACCCGCAGGTCATCGCCAGGCTGGAGGCCGACGGCCGTGACGTCGCCAAGCCCATGGGCCTGGACGATGCGGCGGCCGCCTATGCGCGCGAGATCGCCAAGTACCGCGAGATGATCCGCGTCACGGGCTACGTGCAGGCGGATTGAGAACGAAAGCCGCAACCTACGCGAGTGCGCCCTCCAGCAGCTCGGCCATGCGCGGCAGGTCGGGCTCGGCGCTGGTCACCAGCAAGATGGCGCGCTCATAGGCGGCGCCCGCAATGGGCAGCATGCGGCAGTCGCCCATGAAGCGTTCCAGGCCCGTCCAGCGCGGCACCAGGCCCACGCCCATGCCGTCGGCGGCCAGCATGGCAATGGCCTCCAGCGCGTCCAGGTCGCACAGCACCGCAGGCTCCAGCCCCTGGTCGGCCAGCCAGTCGGCCGCATGGCGGCCACCCCAGGCATCGGGGTCGTAGCGTATGTAGGGCAGGCTGCGCAGCAGCGCGGCAGGCCGGCCGCGTGCCTGGGGCGGGGCCAGCAGCACCAGCGGCTCGCGGCGCAGCTGCACGCTGCGCAGCGCCTTGGGCAGTTCAAAAGGGGGCGCCACGATGACGGCGGCATCGAGCTCGCCGGACTGCAGCATCTGGAACAGCGCGCGCGAGGTGCCCGGCACGATGACGGGCCGGCACTGTGGCGCCGCCTGCGTGAGCTTGCGCAGCGCGGCCGGCAGCATGCCCGTGAGCGCGGTCGAGATGGCGCCGATGCGCAGCGTGCCGGCCAGCCCATCGGCGCTGGCATCGCTGCCCAGCAGCGCGGCCTCGCGCACCAGGCGCCGCGCGCGCGGCAGCAGGGCCAGGCAGGCCTGGGTGGGGCGGGCCGCATGGCCGCTGCGCGAAAGCAGGGCAAAGCCCAGTTCGCGCTCCAGCGCCTGCACGCGCTGGCCCACGGCGGCGGCGGTCAGGTGCTCGGCGCGCGCCGCATCGGCGATGGAGCCGCTGTCCACCACGGCGATCAGGCTCTTGAGATAGCGGGTCTCCAAAAGATTTCCTTGGGGATTGCAAAGAAATCAACGCTATCACTTTTGAAAAGCCTCTGCTAGGCTCGCGCCACCCACGGCAGGCCACGGCCTGCGAACCTGCCTGCACCACAAGCACAACCAAAGGATCAGCCATGCGCACCAGTTTCCACCTTGCCTACCATGTCCGCGATCTGGACGAAGCGCGCGCCTTCTACGGCACGCTGCTAGGCTGCCAGGAAGGCCGCAGCACCGAGACCTGGGTGGACTTCGACTTCTTCGGCCACCAGATCTCGCTGCACCTGGGTGAGCCCTTCCCGGTCACGAACACCGGCCGCGTGGGCGACCACATGGTGCCCATGCCCCACCTGGGCCTGGTGATGGCCATGGACGACTGGAAGGCCCTGGCCGCGCGGCTGTCGGGCGGCGTAGTGGATTTCGTGCTGCAGCCCGGCATCCGCTTCGAGGGCGAGCCCGGCGAGCAGGCCACCATGTTCTTCCGCGACCCCAGCGGCAATCCCATCGAGGTCAAGGGCTTCGCCGATCTGGACAAGGTCTTCGCCAAATGAGCGGTTCGCTGCCCCCGCTCCCCCCGCTTCCTTTCGTCTGCGCACCCGGCTACCCGGCAGCCCAGGCCTGGCTGCAGGCCCTGCAGGCCGCCCTGCCCGAGGAGCGCGTGGTGGCGCTCGATACGCTGGATGCGGATCAACGCGCGGCCTGCGAGGTCGCCATCGTCGCCAACCCCCAGCCTGCCGACCTGCGCACGCTGCCGCGCCTGCAATGGGTGCACAGCGTCTGGGCCGGCGTGGAGCGCCTGGTGGCCGACCTGGGCGATACCGACCTGCGCATCGTCCGCCTGGTGGACCCGCAACTGGCCGCCACCATGGCCGAGGCCGTGCTGGCCTGGACCCTGTACCTGCACCGCGACATGCCGCGCTATGCCCGGCAGCAGGCCGCACGCCAATGGCTGGCGCATGACGGCGTGCGCGCGCAGGACAGGACGGTATCGCTGCTGGGCCTGGGCGCACTGGGCAAGGCCGCCGCGCAGCGGCTGCTGTCGGCGGGCTTCCAGGTGCGCGGCTGGAGCCGCACGCCCAGGCACATGGAAAGCGTGCAATGCCATGCGGGTGATGCCGAGCTGCCCGCCATGCTGGCGCAGACCGACATCCTCGTATGCCTGCTGCCGCTCACGCCGCAGACGCGCGGCATCGTCGGCGCGCAGGCGCTGGCCGCGCTGCCCGCCCATGCCTCGCTGATCAACTTTGCGCGCGGCCCCATCGTGGACGATGCCGCGCTGCGCGCCGCCCTGGACAGCGGCCGCCTGGCCCATGCCGTGCTGGACGTGTTCGAGCAGGAGCCCCTGCCAGAAGCGTCCTGGCAGTGGGCGCACCCCGCCGTGACCGTGCTGCCCCACATCTCGGCACCCACGGACCGCGCGACGGCATCGGCCATCGTGGCGGGCAACATCCGGCGCTGGCGCGCCAGCGGCGAGCTGCCGCAGGCGGTGGACGCGGCACGGGGCTATTGAGGGCGGCTACGGTACGGCTATGGCACGGTCATGGACTGGCTTCTGAGCCAGTCCATGACGGCGCGCACATGGGGGCCCGGCTTCCGTTGCTCGCCCACGGCCAGATGGTAGGTATGGCCGGTGATCGAGGGGCCGAAGGGCTGCAGCAGGTGGCCGGCCGCAATGTCCTCGGCCACCAGGGCCAGGCTCACCAGGGCAATGCCATGACCGGCGATGGCCGCCTGGATGGCATGGCCCTCATCGGAAAAGCGCAGTTGCCCCGCCGGTGAATTCCAGGCCAGGCCTGCCTCGTCAAACCAGCGCTCCCAGGTGGGATTGCTGGCGTGCGCCGTCTTCCAGTCAAAGCGGATCAGCGGCAGGCGGGCCAGGTCGGCCGGACCCAGCACGCCCAGCCGGGGATTGGCCACGGGCGCAAAGCGGTCGCTGAACAGGGGCTCGGCCACCAGGCCCGGATAAGGGCCGCGCCCGTAGCGCACGGCGATATCGACGGCATGAGAGCGCAGGTCCACCACATCGTCCGAGGCCTGCAGTTGCAAGTCCACCTCGGGGTGCATCGCGCGGAAGCTGGCCATGCGCGGCACCAGCCATTTCACGGTGAACGCATTGGTGGCCGAGATGCTGACCTGGGCGCGCAGGCGCTTTTGCTGCAGGCGCTCCAGCGTGGCGGCAAAGGCGTCGAAACCATCGCGCAGCACCGGATAGAGCTGCGCGCCGGCCTCGGTCAGCACCACCTTGCGTACCTGGCGATCGAACAGCGCCAGGCCCAGCTGTTCCTCCAGCGCGCGGATCTGGTGGCTGATGGCCGTGGGTGTCACGGCCAGGTCGTCGGCGGCCTGCTTGAAGCTGCCCAGGCGTGCGGCGGCCTCGAAGGCGCGCAGTGCGGAAAGCGGCAGCTGGTTGCGTTGCATGAGGGCTGGAGGACGCAAGGGGCGGGTGAGGAATGGGGTGAGCAATGGGGTGAGGAAAACTCATCTTATGCCTGACAAATGAACCTTTGTCGCAATCATCCGGCTTCCCTATCGTTCACCCATGCCCCAAGCGCGATCCTGCCGGGGATGGATGAAGGAAATGAAACCATGCTGCACCGTGTCACCACGCAACCCGACCCCTACGAGCCGTTTTTGCTGTCGCAAGGCATTCGCTTTGGCGAGCTGCTGTTCATCTCCGGCCAGGCCGGCGCCGGAGACGATGGCCGCATCGTGCCGGGCGGCTTCCTGGACCAGGGCCGGCAGGCGTTTGCCAATCTGCACCGCGCGCTGGAGGCGGGCGGCTCCAGCCTGAAGGACGTGATCAAGGTCACCATCTTCGTCACCGACATGGGCCACTTCGACGAGGTGGTTGCCCTGCGCCGCGAGTTCTTCGGCGCCCCCTATCCGGCCGACACGATTGCACAGATCCAGGCGCTCTACGACCCGGCGGCCATGATCGAGATCGAAGCCATTGCAGCCGTGCGTGATGGCCAGGCCCGCTGACATGGTTGCGGCCGTTCTGTTCCGATGGTCTGGCCACGGCGTGCATGGCCGACGACTGGAGCCGATGGGGCCGATATCTGATCCCTTCAACCGCCGAGCAGTCCCGAGGTGCTCAGCGGCCCCGGCGACAGCTGCTGCCCCCAGGCCTGCGTCAATGCCTCGATGGCATCGCCCACCACGCGGCAGGCCTGGGTGAGCTTGCCGTGCCGGGGCAGGGCCAGCGTCACATGGCGCACCAGGCCGGGGTTGACCAGGCGGCTGGCCTGCAGCCGGCCCTGGCGCAGTTCGGCATCGATGGAGTACGGGCCGATCACCGAGTAGAGGCCGGGCGCGTGGGCCACGAGCTCCTTTTGCACGGTCAGCGAGTCGGCCTCGGCGGCCGCCGCGAGCCGAAAGCCGTGGCTGTGCGCGGCCTCATCGAGCGCGTCGCGCCAATGGCTGGGGCGGCGCGGCAGCACCAGTTGCAGGCCATCGAGCGCGGCGAACTCCGTGGTGGGCGCCAGGGTCAAGGGATCGCCAGGGCGCGACACCAGATAGCTGTGCGCGGTGCTCAGCAGCCGCTCGTCGCCGCCGGCCGGGCGCGCGAAGCGAAAGAGGATGGCCAGGTCCACGGCGCCGCTGTCCAGCAGCGCATCGAGCTCCGTGCCCTGGGCCTCGGTGATGTTCAGGCGTATGCCCGGGTGCTCGCGCTGCAGCCAGTCGAACACATGCGTCATCAGCGGGTGGGCGGCCGAGGGCACGATGCCCAGCCGCACCTCGCCCCATAGCTGGCCTGCGTCCGCACGCAGCGTTTCCTGCAATTGCTCGGTTTCCTGCAGCCAGCTGCGCAGCCGCAGCGCGGCCCGCGCGCCCAGCGGCGTCAGCGTGACGCCCCGGCCCGTGCGCCGCAGCAAGGGGCCGCCCAGCGACGCTTCGAATTCGCTGATCTGCCGGCTGATGTGCGACTGAACGGTGTGCCGCCGTGCCGCGACCTTGCTGATGCTGCCGGCTTCGGAGACCTCGAGGAAGAGCTTGACGCTGGGCAGGTGCATGGTGGTTACCCGGTTGAGGTATGCCTGATGAGGCAATTCTGAAAGCCTGAAATTCTATCTATTCAGATATCAACGGGATTTCTACAGTGCAGTCATGCCTTGCCAGCGGCCTTGCCTTGGCAGGTTTTCCAGACACCGAACCTAAGGAAAATCCGTTGAAACTCGCCAGCTTCATCCATGCCGGACAGCCCCGCTACGGGCAGGTTCTGGCCGAGCGCTTCCTGCTGCCGCCCGCCGAATTTCTCGCCCGCCATCCCGACCTGCTGTCCGTGCTGCGCGCACAGGCGCTGGGCGAGCTGGAGCAGGCCCTGCAGGCCGGCGCCGTGTCCGTCGATGCGGCGCAGACCCAGGCGCTGCCCGTCATCCCCAACCCCGGCAAGCTCATCTGCGTGGGCCTGAACTACAAGACCCATGTGGCCGAGACGCGGCGCGCCGACAGCGAGCACCCGTCGCTGTTCCTGCGCTTCAACGACAGCCTGGCCGCCGATGGCGACGAGCTGCTGCGCCCGGCCTTCTCGGAGCGTTTCGACTGGGAGGGCGAGCTGGCCTTCGTCATCGGCCGGGGCGGGCGCCACATTGCAAAGGAAGATGCCTTCGATCACATCGCCGGCTATGCCTGCTTCAACGATGTGAGCGTGCGCGACTGGCAGCGCCATACGCACCAGTTCACGCCCGGCAAGAACTTTCCCGGCACGGCGCCCTTCGGCCCCTGGCTGGTCACGCGCGACGAGGTGGCCGACGTGCGCAGCCTGGCGCTGCAGACGCGCCTGAACGGCGGCGTGGTGCAGCAGGCCAGCCTGGGCGACCTGATCTTCGACATCCCCACCATCGTGGCCTATGTGTCGCGCTTCACGCCGCTGTCGCCCGGCGATGTGATCGCCACGGGTACGCCGGGCGGCGTGGGCGACCGCCGCGAGCCGCCTCTGTACATGAAGCATGGCGATGTGGTCGAGGTCGAGATCACGGGCCTGGGCGTGCTGCGCAACCGCGTTGGCACTGATACCGCTGCCGTCTGACTCCGGAGAAATTCATGGATAACCAACAAGCGATTTCGCAGCGGCCCCGGCTGCGCATTGCCGTCGATATCGGCGGCACCTTCACCGACATGGCGGCGTTCGACGAGGCCAGCGGCCAGCTTCTGTTCGGCAAGGCCCTGTCCACGCATGGCGAGCTGGTCAACGGCATCCAGGCCACGATAGACAGCGCGGGCATCGACTGGCGCGACGGCCATCTGTTCCTGCACGGCTCCACCATTGCCATCAACACGCTGCTGGAGCGCAACGGCGCCCACACCGCGCTGCTGATCACCGAGGGCTTCCGCGACATCTACGAGATCGGCCGCGTGAACCGGCCCGATGCCTACAACCTGTTCTTCAACAAGCACCAGCCGCTGGTGCGGCGCTCGCTGCGCCATGAGGTGTCCGAGCGCCTGCGCGCCGACGGCAGCCTGCACAAGCCGCTGGACGAGGCGGCCGTGCGCGAGCTGGCCCGCGAGCTGGCAGGGCAGGGCGTGGAGGCCGTGGCCGTGCTGCTGCTGCACTCCTACCGCAATCCGGCGCACGAGCAGCGCGTCAAGCAGATCCTGCAGGAAGAGATGCCGGGCGCCTTTGTCTGCGCCTCGCACGAGCTGTCGCAGGAGTACCGCGAGTTCGAGCGCGTGTCCACCGCCGTGGCCAATGCCTATGTGGGGCCGCGCGTGTCGCAGTACCTGGGCCAGCTGGAGAACCACCTGGGCGGCAAGGGCTTCGAGGGCGACTTCTACATCGTGCAGTCCACGGGCGGATTGTTCCCGGTCGAGCATGCCAAGGTGGGCTGCGTGCGCATGCTCGAATCGGGGCCGGCGGCCGGCGTGATCGGCGCCCAGGCCATCTGTGCGCAATTGGGCATGGGCGATGCCATCGCCTTCGACATGGGCGGCACCACGGCCAAGGCCGGCGTGATCAGCGAAGGCCGGCCGCTGACCACGGGCTCGGCGCTGATCGGCGGCTACGAGCAGGCCCTGCCGATACAGATCCCGATGATGGACATCCACGAAGTGGGCACGGGCGGCGGCTCCATCGCCCGCGTGGAGACGGGCAACGCGCTGCGCGTGGGCCCGCAGAGCGCCGGCTCCATCCCCGGCCCCGTGGCCTATGGCCGTGGCGGGCTGGAGCCCACGGTGACCGACGCCAACCTGGTGCTGGGCCGGCTGGACGCGGAGCATTTCCTGGGCGGCGAGCTGCAGCTGGACATGGACGCCTGCCAGCGCCAGATGGCCGAGCGCGTGGCGACCCCGCTGGGCCTGGAGCCCACCGAGGCGGCCGACGGCATCCTGCGCATCGCCGTGACGCAGATGTCGCATGCCGTCAAGGCCGTGACCACCGAGCGCGGCCTGGATGCGGGCAGCTTCACCATGGTCGTCTACGGCGGCGCGGGGCCGCTGCACGCCTCGGCCATTGCGCGCGAGATCGGCATCCGCAAGGTGCTGATTCCCTATGCGCCCGGCTATTTCTCGGCCTACGGAATGCTGTTCTCCGACCTGCGCTACGACTATGTGCGCTCGGTGTTCCGCAAGCTGGGCGAGGTGTCCTTCGAGGAGATCGAGGCCGCCTACCAGAGCATGGAGGACGAGGGCCGCGCCGCGCTGGCGCAGTCCGGCATCGCGCCGGACGGCATCGTGATCGAGCGCGCCGCCGACATGCGCTACGTGGGCCAGGAGCATGCGGTGACCGTGGACCTGCCCATGGCCTTCTTCGAGGGCCGGGACCGCTCGGCCATCAAGCGCCAGTTCGACGAGCTGCACAAGGTGCGCTACGGCACCTCGGCCCCGCAGGAGCCGGCCGATCTCGTGAGCCTGCGCGTCACGGTGCTGGGCACGATGAAGAAACCGCCCAGGCACAGCGTGGAGCGCGGCAGTGCCGAGCCCAGCCGTGCCTCCGTGCGCACGGTCAAGCCCGTCTATTTCCGCTCCAGCGGCTGGGTGGACACGCCGGTGCATCTGCGCGAGCGCCTGCTGGCGGGCAACGAGATCGCGGGGCCCGCGCTGATCGAGGAACACGCATCCACCACCGTCGTGCAGCCCGGCGACCGGCTGCGCGTGGACGAACTGGGCAATCTGCAAATCGACATCGGGAGCGACCGCACATGAACCACCCCACTGACTCCAGGCCCGTCGATCCGGTCACGGTCGAGATCATCCGCAACGGCCTGTACGCCGTCACGGAGGAGATGAAGACCAACCTGACGCGCACGGCCTACAACCTCATCATCTACGAGGCGCTGGACTTCACGGTCGGCCTGTTCACGCGCGAGGGCGATACGGTGTCCATCGGCCTGGGCCTGCCCATGTTCATCCGCGGCATGTCGGAGACGGTCAAGGCCAAGATCCGCCACTTCGGCTACGAGAACATCCTGCCCGGCGACATCCTGGTCACCAACGATGCCTACACCACCGGCAGCCACCTGAACCACTTCACGTTCACCATGCCGGTGTTCCATGAGGGCCGGCTCGAAGGCTTCACCTGCTGCATGGCCCACTGGCTGGACGTGGGCGGCACGCTGGGCAACGTCACCACGGACATCTTCAGCGAGGGGATACAGATCCCCATCATGAAGTACCAGCGCCAGGGCGAGGTCAACCAGGACCTGATCGACATCATCGCGATGAACGTGCGCCTGGCCGAGCGGGCCCTGGGCGATCTGCGCGCGCAGATCACGGCCATCACCACGGGCGAGCGCCGCTATGTGGAACTGCTGCAGCGCTATGGCGTGGATGCGGTCAACGGCGCCATCGCGCAGATCATGGATTCCAGCGAGGCCGTGGCGCGCAAGAACACGCTGTCGATTCCCGATGGCGTGTACGAGGCCGAGTCCTTCATGGACGACGACGGGCTGGACATCGGCAAGCGCATTCCCATCCGCGTCAAGGTCACGGTGCAGGGCGACGAGATGACGGTGGACCTGTCGGATGTCTCCAAGCAGGTGCGCGGCTTCTACAACTCCGGCTTCACCACGGGCATCGCCTGCGCGCAGGTGGCCTACAAATGCCTCACCACGCCGACCGACTACCCGGTCAACGACGGGAGCTTCCGGCCGCTCAAGGTGATCATGCCCATGGGCACGGTGATCAGCGCCGAGAGGCCCTATCCCATGCGCGTGTGGATGACCTTCCCCATGACGGTGATCGACACCATCTTCAAGGCCCTGGCGCCGGCGATTCCCGACCGCTCCATCGCGGGCCACCACGCGGACCTGGTGTTTCCCAACATCCATGGCATCTCGCCCGAGGACGGGCGGCTGTTCATCGTCGGCATCGGCCCGCTGGGCGGCGGCTGGGGCGCCAAGAGCCGCGAGGACGGCGTGTCCGTCACCGTCTGCATCAATGACGGCGACACCCACAACAGCCCCACCGAGCAGCTCGAGGCCAAGTACCCGGTGCTGGTGGAGAAGTACGAGATCCGCCAGGACTCGGCCGGCGCGGGCCAGTACCGGGGCGGCCTGGGCGCGGAGATGGTGGTGCAGGCGCTGTCGCCCTTCACCGTCACCACGCGCATCGACCGCGTGCACTGCAAGCCCTGGGGCCTGGAGGGCGGCGGCGACGCCATGGGCAACGGCCTGGCCGTGCGCCACAAGGGCGAGTGGAAGACCGACCATGCCAACGCCAAGATCTTCAACGTGCGCCTGGAGCGCGGCGATGCCTACCGCATGCTGTCTGGCGGCGGCGGGGGCTTTGGCGACCCGCTGGCGCGCGAACTGGACAAGGTGGCCGAGGACGTGCGCGAGGGCTATGTGAGCGCCCAGGTGGCCCGCGAGGTCTACCGCGTGGCGCTGGATGGCCAGGGACAGGTGGATCACGAGGGCACGCAGGCGCTGCGCAGTGCGCCCAGAGTGCCCGGGGCATCCGGTGCAGCGGCTGCCGCCGTGGCCTGGGACGGGCAGTGAGCACGGCCATGGCGTCCGACCACGCCCTGCACGCCGGCCGGCTCTGGGACCTGTGGTGCGCCCTGGCGCTGCGCCATGTCGCCCTGGGCGGTGCCTGCGCCTGCGGGGCGGGCGGCATCAGCCTGCGGCTGGAGGACTTCGAGCTGGACATCGTGGACTACCTGCAGGACGGGGGCGAGCGCTGCGAGCAGCCCGAGGTGGCGGCCTGGTTCCGTGCCCGGCCCGCAGCCGGGCAGGGCGCGCAGCCGCTGCGCGGCCTGCTCGATGCGCTGGGCTCGGACGAGGTGCCGCAGGCCGTGGCGCAGTGGGCGCTGGCGCGGCTGGAGCGCACGCTGCGCTCGTTCGCCGAGGTGCATGGTGGGGTGGCGTCATGAGCGGGCATTTCTCCAGCCTGCTGGCCCTGCCCGAAGCGGCGGGCCAGCGCATTCCGGTCACCGTGCTCACGGGCTTTCTGGGCAGCGGCAAGACCGCGCTGCTCAACCGGCTGCTGGCGCTGCCGGACCTGCACGGGACGGCCGTCATCGTCAACGAGTTCGGTGCGGTCGGCATCGACCAGGACCTGACCAGCCTGGCCTGCGAGGACACGGTGCTGCTGGCCAATGGCTGCCTGTGCTGCAGCGTGCGCGGCGATCTGGTGGAGGCGCTGGAGCGCCTGGCCCTGCGCGAACAGGGCGCGCCGCGCCGCGTGCTGATCGAAACCAGCGGCCTCGCGGACCCGGGGCCGATACTGCGCTCCTTCCTGGGCGAGCCCGCCGTGCGGGCGCGCTATGCGCTGGCCGGCGTGGCCTGCACGGTCGATGCCGTGCTGGGCAGCGCCACGCTGGCAGGCTATCCCGAAGCCGTGCGGCAACTGGCTGTGGCTGACCTGGTGCTGCTGACCAAGACAGACTTGCTGGGCGGCGCACAGCCCGCTGCGCAACTGCTGGCCCAGGTGCAGGCCATCAACGGCGAGGCGCCGCAAGGCATGGACCCCGCCCACCATGTGGCGCTGCTGCAGCGGCTGATGTCGGAAGGCGCAACGGGGCAGGAGGACGCCGCTGCGGGCATGCTCCAGGCACCCGGCTACCGGGCCATGGCTCCGGTGACAGCTCCGGTGACTGCGCCGGCAGGAACGCACCGCGACGGCATCTCGTCCTTTGTGCTGCAGCGCGACGAGCCCCTGCCCGCGCAGGCGTTCGGCGAATGGATGGACTGGGTCACGGCCATGCGCGGCGATGACCTGCTGCGCGTCAAAGGCATCGTGCACCTGCAGGAGCACCCGGACCAGCCCCTGGTCATCCATGGCGTGCAGCACCTGTTCGCCCCGCCGCAGACGCTGCCCCGCTGGCCGGGTGCCGATCGGCGCACGCGCATCGTCTTCATCACGCGGGGGCTGGATGCCCAGGCCCTGGACGACACGCTGAGCGTGCTGGTGCGCAGGCACAGGCGGCGCGCGCCGATTCAGGACCCGGGCTGAGCCACGCAACGGCCGGCCCATTTTCAAAAGAAACAGGAGACAAAGCATGAAAACTCTGACACGGCTGAAGGGGCCGGTGCTGGGCGCCTTACTTGGTGCGCTGGCTGCCTTGCCCATCGCCAGCATGGCCTCGTCCACTGCGCCCGCCGCCTTTCCCGAGCCGGGCAAGATGGTCAAGGTCATCGTCCCGTTCGTGGCGGGCGGCGGCGTGGACAGCGCGGCGCGCCTGTTTGCCGAGCAGTTGCGCAAGCAGCTGGGCACGACGGTCATCGTCGAGAACCGCGTGGGCGGCAGCGGCGTGGTGGGCGGCCGCGCGGTGCTGGCGGCCGCACCGGATGGCTACACCCTGCTGTTCTCGGCCGCCACGCATGTGCTGGCCAAGCAGGTGCTGGCCCATCCGCCCTATGACCCGCAGACCGACTTTGTCCCCGTGGCGCGCGTGGGCGAGGCGCCGCTGATGCTGGTGATCTCGCCGCAGCTGCCCCACAGCAAGCTGGGCGAGGTGCTGGCCGCAGGCGCCAAGAGCACGTGGACGGCGGCCATTCCCGCCGTGGGCGCACCCAGCCACCTGGCCACGCTGCTGCTGGCCCAGCAGGGCCGCATGCGCCTCGAGTACGTGCCCTACAAGGGCACGCAACCCGCCCTGGTGGATGTGGGCGGCGGCCATGTGGACCTGCTGCTCGACTCCATGGTCTCCGTGCTGCCGCTGGCCAAGGCCGGCAAGGTGCGGCCGATTGCCATCACCTCCGGCAAGCGCAGCCCGCTGGCGCCCGAGGTGCCCACCATGCAGGAAAGCGGCCTGCCGCGGTTTGCCTACACCTCCTGGTACGGACTGTGGGCGCCCAAGGACACGCCTGCCGACCGGGTGCAGCGGCTGAACCAGGCCTCCAACGCGGCGGTGGCCGAGCTGGCCAGGTCCGGCGCCTTCGCGAGCCTGGGCATCGACACGGTTTCGGAGAGCACCGAGCAGTTCAAGCGCTTCATCGCCGCCGATGTGGCGCAGAGCGCTGCGCTGCTCAAGGGCGCGGGCTTCAAGCCCGAGTAGCCGGGCAGACACCGGCCCACGCCCGAAAAAAAAGAGCAAAGAGCAAAGCAAAAAATCACAAGGAGACAACATGCAGGTATTCATACGCCATGCCCTGGCCGCCTCGCTGGGGCTGGCCGCCGCGCATGCGGGCGCGCAGTCCTCGGTATCGATCTCGGGCACCGTCGATGTGAGCGTCAGGCAGGTGCGCAACCAGGGCCTGGGAACCGTCACCTCGCAGGCCAGCGGCGCCAACTCCACCAGCAAGCTGGTATTGCGGGGGCAGGAGGACCTGGGCGACGGCCTGAGCGCGGGCTTCTACCTGGACGGCAGCCTGCTGGCCGACACCGGCGCCATGGGCACCAGCGGCCCATTCTGGGACCGGCGCTCCACGGTCAGCCTGGCCTCGCGCCAATGGGGCGAGCTGCGGCTGGGGCGGGACTGGGTGCCCACGCACCTGGTGTGGAGCGGCTTCGATCCGTTTGCCACGCTGGGCATCGGCAGCGCCAATGGCTTTCGCTCGTTCACGGCTTCCCGCGCGCTGGGCCAGGCCTTCGGCACGGCGCCGGAGTCGCAGGCTGCCAATCCCACGCTGCGCGTGAGCAATGCGGTGGAGTATTTCCTGCCGGCCGGCCTGGGCGGGCTGCAAGGCGTGTCCGGCAGCCTGATCGCCACCTTGGGCGAGAAGGGCGCCACCGCGGCAGGCCAGACGCGCGGCAACGGCTTTCGGCTGGGCTGGGCGGGCGCGGGCTGGAACGTGGCGGGCGCGCAGTTCACCACGCGCAACACCCTGAGCGGCATCCATTTCAAGGACCAGAGCTACGGTGTCTCCTACGACTTCGGCTGGCTCAAGGCCAGCCTGGCCCAGCGCCGCTGGGTGCATGGCGTGGACCGCACGGTCAACACCCTGGTGGGCATGAGCGTTCCCGTGGGCAGCGGCGTGGTCAAGCTCAGCTACGTCAAGGCCGACCAGAAGGGCGCAACGGCGGCGCAAAGCGCCAGCGATGCCGACCTGTGGGCGCTGGGCTATGTGCACTCGCTGTCGCGGCGCACGGCGCTGTACGCGCATGCGGCCCGCATGTCCAACCGCAATGGGGCGGCCTTCGCCATTGCCGGAGGGGCGGCAGTCAGCGGCAATCCGGCCGCGGCCAATTACTTTGGCGGGCGCGCCTCCACGGCCTTCGAGCTGGGCATCCGGCACGACTTCTGACGGGCAGCATGGGCAGCCTGCGCGCTGGTTCGTGGTCATTGCTGCACCCCATGCAGCAGTGAACTGCACGCCGGCCTATTGCTGCCGTCAATCGCTTCTTCTACGCTGCACCCATTTCACGGAGCAGCGAGATGAATCCATTGATCAAGGTCCGCATGGACGCCGCAGGCACCCCCGACGCCATGCGCCTGGAGCCGGTCGAGGTGCAGGCGCCCGGCCCCGGCCAGGTCTGGCTGGAGCAGACGGCCATCGGCGTGAATCCGCTGGACGTGAGCCAGCGCAAGGGCGCGGTCGCCATCGCCTTTCCCTCGGGCCTGGGGCTGGAGGGCGCGGGCAGGGTGGCCGCCGTGGGCGAGGGCGTGACGAATGTGGCCGTGGGCGAGCGCGTGGGCTACGCCACGGGGCCGCTGGGCGCCTATGCCAGCGCCCGCCTGTATCCGGCCGAGCGCCTGGTGAAGCTGCCCGATGCGCTGCCTGACGACGCGGCGGCGGCCGTGCTGTTCAAGGGCATCACGGCGCAGTACCTGCTCAAGACCACCCATGCCGTGGGCCCCGGCAGCCGCATCGTGATCTATGGCGCCGCCGGTGCGCTGGGCCAGTTGATGTGCGCCTGGGCCAGGCACCTGGGCGCCCTGGTGATCGGCGTGGTGTCCAAGGCGGCCAGCGTGGAGCGCGCGCGGGCGGCCGGCTGCGACGAGGTCTTCGTGTTCGACGCGGCCACGCTGCCGGGCCAGGTGCTGCAGGCCACCGGGGGCCTGAAGGCCGACGTGGTCTACGACCCCATCGGCCGCACGACGCTGGGCGCCTCGCTGGACTGCCTGCGCCCGCGCGGCCTGCTGGTGTCCTTCGGCGCGACCTCCGGCCTGCCCGATCCCATCTCGGTGGCCACGCTCAATGCCAAGGGCTCGCTGTTCCTCACGCGCCCCTCGCTGGCCGCGCACACGGCCACGGCGGCCGAGTACCAGGAGCGCGCACGGGACGTGCTGGCCGCCGTGGCGGCCGGCATCATCGTGCCCGGCGTCTGGCGCCGGTATGCGCTGGCGGAGGTGGCGCAGGCGCATGGCGATCTGGAGCAGGGACGCTCCCAAGGTGCGATCATCCTGACCCCATGAACCTTCTGGACAGCCAGCACGCCGATGAACTGGCGGCCTTGGTGGCGCTGCATGAACAAGGCTCCTTCGCTGCGGCGGGGCGGGCCTTGCTGCGCCATCCGTCCGTGCTGTCCAAACGCCTGAACGCGCTGGAGACCCGGCTGGGCGTGCGGCTGGTGGAGCGCAGCACACGCCATCTGCACCTGACCGACGAGGGCCTGCGCCTGGTGGACAAGGTGCGCCAGGCGGCCGGCCTGATCGCCGATGCCCAGAAGGAGGCCGCCCAGGGCGCCTCGCAGGCGCGGGGCCGGCTGCGGTTGTCGCTGCCGGCCGCCATGGGGCGGCGCTGGCTCAGCCCGCTGCTGGCCGAGTTTGCGCTGGCGCATCCGCAGATCGTGCTGGAGGTGGAGTATGCGGACCGCTTCGTGGACATCGTGGGCGAGCGCTTCGACGCGGCGGTGCGCATAGGCCGGCTGGCGGACAGCCGTCTCGTGGCGCTGCGGCTGGGCGGGCACCAGCGCATCCTGGGCGCCGCTCCCGCCTATCTGCAGGCCCACGGCACGCCGGTGCACCCCGAGGACCTGGCGGCGCACCGCTGCCTGGGCTTCACGGGGCTGCAATCGTTTCCGCAATGGGAGCTGGTGCACGGTGGCGCATCGGGCGATGTGCCTCAGGGCCAGGCCCGGCACACCGTGCTGGTGCGCGGCCCCATGGTCAGCAATGACAGCGAGGCCCTGCTCACGGCCGCCGTCATGGGCGTGGGCATTCTGGCCGGCGGCGACTGGCTGATGAGCGAGTACATGGCCGCATGCCGGCTGGTGCGGGTGCTGCCGCAATGGCGCCTGGATGGCGCCTCGGGCATCTACTTCGTGCGGCCCTCGGCGGCGTTCAGCAGCGCGGCCATGGCGGCGCTGCGCGACTGCCTGGTGCGGTGGTTTGCCACGCGCAGCCCCTGGCGCACGGGGCATGACACACTGGCGCCGCCCCAACCCCTGCCGCCGCCCTTTTCCGCATCCGCTCCATGACCCAAAAAACCTCGCCGCCCGCCATGGCGGCCGCCTTGCTTCCCTGGCTGTTCGTGCTGCTGTGGAGCACGGGCTTCATCGGCGCCAAGTTCGGCCTGCCCTATGTGGAGCCGCTGACCTTTCTGACGCTGCGCTATGCCATCGTCCTGGTGCTGATGGCGGCGGTGGCCCTGGTGCTGCGCGCGCCCTGGCCGCGGTCGGCACGCCAGTGGCTGCACATTGGCGTGTCAGGGCTGTTCGTGCATGGCGTGTACCTGGCCGGGGTGTTCACGGCCATCGCCCACGGCCTGCCTTCGGGCGTGACGGCCCTGGTGGTGGGGCTGCAGCCGCTGATCACGGCCCTGGTGGCCGGCACCTTGCTGGGCGAGTCCGTGCGTCCCCGGCAGTGGGCCGGGCTGGCGCTGGGCTTCACGGGCGTGGCCCTGGTAGTGGCGGGCAAGATCGCCTCGGTGCCGGTCCATGCCCTGCTGGCCATGCTGGTGCCGGCCGTGGTGGCGCTGGCCGGCATCACGGCCGGCACGCTGTACCAGAAGCGGTTCTGCCCCTCGTTTGATCTGCGCACGGGCTCGGTCATCCAGTACCTGCCCTGCCTGGTGGCGACGGGGGCGCTGGCCCTGGCCACGGAAACCATGCAGGTGCGCTGGAGCGGCGAGTTCCTGTTCGCGCTGGGCTGGCTGGTGCTGGTGCTGTCCGTGGGCGCGGTCAGCCTGCTCAACCTGCTGATACGCCGCGGCGGCGCCGTGCACGTGGCCAGCCTGTTCTACCTGACGCCGCCGGCCACGGCCCTGATCGCCTGGGCCATGTTCGGCGAGACGCTGGGCGGCCTGGCGCTGGCGGGCATGGCCTTGACGGCAGCCGGCGTGTGGCTGGCGCGCCAGGGGCGCTAGCTTGCCCCGCAAGCCGCGGGCAGGGCATGCGCAAAGGCGGGATACTGCGGCACTGTCAGCCCACGAATACCGGATTTCCGCACCATGCCCATCAATGAACTGCGCGCCATCGCCACCTTTGCCAAGGCGGTCGAGCTGGGCAGCCTGCGCCAGGCGGCGCTGTCCCAGGGCGTGAGCCCCCAGGCCGCCAGCCAGGCGGTGGCCCATCTGGAGCAGCACCTGGGCGTGCGCCTGCTGCACCGGACCACGCGCAGCCTGGCCCTGACCGAGGAGGGCCAGCGTTTCCTGCAGGACACCCAGCCGGCGCTGGCCGCGCTGGACCGCGCACTGAACCTGGCACGCGACAGCCGCGAGGGCATTGCGGGGCCGTTGCGCATCGTGGGCCCCAAGTCCTGCTTTGCGCCCGTGCTGATGCCGCTGCTCGATGAGTTCTGCCGCCTGCACCCGGGCATCGTCCCCGATGTGCGGCTGGACGACGGCATAGGCAACTGGGTGCTGGACCGGGTCGATGCGGGGTTTCGCATCGGCGCCTCGCCCGATGAAAGCGTGATCGGGCGGCGGCTGTTTCCCGTGCAGCTCATCGTCTGCGCGGCGCCGCAGTACCTGCAGCGCCATGGCGTGCCCCGGTCGCTGGACGAGCTGGCCGCGCACCGCTGCAGCATGTTCCGCCATGCGGCCACGGACACGGTGATGCCCTGGTACCTGCCGGTCGATGGCGAGCTCACGCACCGCTACCTGCAGCCGGCCCTGTCCACCAACGATGCCGAGCTGGAGCTGCATGCCGTGCTGGCCGGCCAGGTGCTGGGCCAGCTGTCCAACATCTGCGCGGCCGCGCACATCCGCGCGGGGCGCCTGGTGCCCGTGCTGCTGGCGCATGTCAGCGAGCACATCGGCCTGCATGTCTACTACGGCAGCCGCGACGCGCTGCCCCGGCGCGTGCGTGCCTTCATCGACCTGGCCGTGCAGCGGCTGCAGGACTGCCCGGACTATCTGCTGACCATGGAAGAACTGGAAAGGGCGGCGGCCACACGTGCCGCCGCCCTTTCCGGGGGCTGACCGGGATCAGGTCCGGCCGTTCAGGCCAGATCGATCACGCCAGATCGATCACGCCAGGTCGAACGGCAGCTTGCGCACGGGCTTGCCCGTGAGCTGCGCCACGGCGTTGGCGAAGGCCGGGGCCAGCGGCGGCAGGCCGGGCTCGCCCATGCCCGTCGGCGGCTCGGCGCTGGGCACGACGTGGACGGCGATCTCGGGCATGTCGGTGATGCGCGGCACGGCGAAGTCGCCGAAGTTGCTCTGCTCCACCACACCGTCCTTGAGCGTGATCGCCGCGCCGGGCAGGCACATGGACAGGCCCATCAGCGCCGCGCCCTGCACCTGCGCCTCGATGGTGCGCGGGTTCACGGCCAGGTTGCAGTGCACGCCGGCCGTGGCCTTGTGCAGCACCGGGCGGCCGTCCTTGACCGAGGCCTCCACCACATAGGCCACCACCGTGTCGAAGGACTCGTGCACGGCCACGCCCCAGGCGCGGCCCGCGCGCAGCTGGCGCTTGCCGTAGCCGCTCTTGTCCACGGCCAGCTGCAGGGCCAGGCGATGGCGCGGGTGCTTGTCGCCGAACATCTGCATGCGGTAGGCCACGGGGTCCTGGCGGCTGCTGCGCGCGATCTCGTCGATCAGCGTTTCCATGACGAAGGCCGTGTGGGTCGATCCCACGCTGCGCCACCACAGCACGGGCACGTTGACCTTGGGGTGGTGCACGGTCAGGCGCATGGGCAGCGGATAGGGCTCGCGCATGCCCTCCACGGCCGTGGCGTCGATGCCGTTCTTGATCATGCCGCCCTCGAACATGGTGCCCGCCGTGATGGACTGGCCCACGATGGCGTGGTCCCAGGCCAGCACCTTGCCGCGTTCGTCGAAGCCGATCTTCGCGCGGTGCAGGTGCATGGGGCGGTAGTAGCCGCCCTTGATGTCGTCCTCGCGGCTCCAGACCATGCGCACGGGGGCGTTCAGGCCGGCGCGGCGCGCGGCCAGCGCCACCTGGCAGGCCTCGACCACATAGTCGCTGGTGCCCACGCCCCGGCGGCCAAAGCCGCCGCCGGCCATCTGCACGTGCACGCGCACCTGCTCGGGCTTGAGGCCCAGCACACGCGCGGCGGCCATGCCGTCCACGCCCGCGAACTGCGTGCCCAGGTAGAGGTCGGCTCCCGCCTCGCCGGTCTCGCCCATCTGCACCGTGCAGTTGAGCGGCTCCATGGGCGCATGGGCCAGGTAGGGGAAGCTGAACTCGGCCTCGATATGGCGCGGCGCCTTGTCCAGCGCCGAGATATCGGCGTCGAAGTGGCGCGCGCCGGGCTGCGCGGCCAGCTCGCGGTACTGGGCCAGCTGGCGTTCGCTGTCCACCTTCTCCACGGCGTCGGTGTTCCATTGCGCCTTCAGCGCCTCGCGGCCCTTGCGCGCTGGCCAGTAGCCGGTGGCGATCACGGCCACGCCTTCGCCGCCACCGTCCACGGGCACGCGCAGCACGGCCTTGACGCCGGGCACGGCACGCGCCGCAGCGTCGTCCAGCGAGGCCAGCTGTGCCTTGAACACGGGCGGATGTGCAATCACCGCCGTCAGCTGGCCCGGCAGGTGCATGTCGATGCCGAAGCTCTGCTGGCCGCTGCTCTTGGCCCGGGCGTCGATGCGGCCCGTGGGCTTGCCGATCAGCCGGAAGTCCTTGGGATTCTTCAGCACGACGGTGGCCGGCACGGGCTGGGCCATGGCGGCCTGGGCCAACTCGCCATACGACAGCTTCTTGCCGTTGGGGCCGAGCACGAAGCCCTCGCGCGTGCGCAGCGTGGCGGCGTCCACCTTCCACTGCGCGGCGGCGGCGGCCACCAGCATGGCGCGCGCACGGGCTCCCAGCTCGCGGTACTGGGTGTAGCTGTGCTTGAGGGCGGTGGAGCCGCCCGTCATCTGGATGCCGTAGCGCGGATCGGCATAGGCCGCATCGTTGCCGCCCAGGCGGGCGCGGACCTTGCTCCAGTCGGCGTCCAGCTCCTCGGCCAGCACCAGGGGCAGGGCGGTGTGCACGCCCTGGCCGAACTCCAGGCGGTTGATGGCCACGGTGACTTCGCCATTGGGCGAGATCTCCACGAAGGAGGCGGGCTGCTCGGTGGGCTTGAGGCCGGTGGCCTCGCCCTTGCCCGGCGCCTGCGCCATGGCGGGAAACACGCCCAGGGCCAGCGAACCGGCACCGGCGATCTTGAGGAAGCTGCGGCGGGGGATCTGTGCAAGGGTGGGCGCGTCGGCGATGGCAGCAGCGGCCTCGTCACGGTCCAGGATGTGCTGCAGGGCGCGCGGCAGTTCGGCGGGGTTGAAGGTGGTCAGCATGCGGCGTTCTCCGTTCAGCCTAGGGTGCGCGCGGCATCGGCCACGGCCGTGCGGATGCGTGCATAGGTTCCACAGCGGCAGATGTTGCCGGCCATGGCCGCGTCTATCTCCTCGCCGCTGGGCTTCTTGCCCTTGGGCAGCGACTTGAGGAAGGCCGTGGCGCTCATGATCTGCCCGCTCTGGCAGTAGCCGCACTGGGCCACGTCGTGGCGCACCCAGGCATCGCGCACGGCGGTGCCCACGCGGTCGGAGCCCGAGGTCATGGCCTCGATGGTGGTGATCTTCTGGCCCGCGGCCGCCGAGATCGGCGTCACGCAGGAACGTATGGCCTGGCCATTCATGTGCACCGTGCAGGCGCCGCACAGCGCCGCGCCGCAGCCGAACTTGGTGCCGGTCATCTCCAGCGTGTCGCGCAGGGCCCACAGAATGGGCGTCTCGGGGTCCAGGTCCATGGAAACGGTCTTGCCGTTGATGGTGAGATCGGTCATCGCAGTCTCTCCTTGTTGTGGGTCAGTCAGGCAGGGGTGGGGTCCCCGCAGTAGTGTCGTGCGCAGCGGCGGCCCATGGAAGCCGGGCGCCGTCGAGGCGCGAATATAGAAAGAGGCCTTGCTTGCAACTAGTCCTGATTTGATTGATGCATTGGCAAGTGCAAGTTGCGAATGGGGTGAAGCGGTTGAGTCTCTGGAGTGTTTGGTACTGACGATGTATATACTTTGTTGGTATCTTCACAGGAGTCAATCATGCCCAAGGAAGCCGTTTTCACCATGAAACTGGAAGCCGAGCTGCGCGAAGACTTCATGGCCGAAGCCGCAGGCGAGGACCGGCCCGCATCCCAGGTCATGCGGGAGTTGATGCGCGGCTACATTGAGCAGCGCCGCAAGGCGCGCGAATATGACGGTTATCTGCAGCGCAAGGTCGAGGCGGGACGCGCCTCCATGCGCGCTGGACTTGGCCGCTCGAATGAGGAAGTCGAGGCCGAGTTCGCTGCCCGGCGCCGTCAGGTTGCGGCAGACCGTGCGTGAAAGTCATCTGGACGCCGCAGGCGCAGCAGGATCGCGCCGATATCTGGGACTACATCGCAGCTGACAATCCTCGCGCAGCCTTGCGCATGGACCTGCTTTTCAGCGACGCAGCGGCCCGGTTGGCCGCGTATCCCAAGATGGGCAAGACGGGCAGGATTGCCGGCACGCGCGAGCTGATCCCCCATGAAAGCTATCGCCTTGTCTATGAGATAGATGGCACGACGGTCTGGGTGCTGGCCCTGGTGCACACCGCGCGGCAGTGGCCGCCGTTGGAGGATTGACGAGGCGGTGCAAGGTCTTGGCTGTTGAACGTATGATTTGAGAATAATTCTCATTCATAGATTTGCAACGTGTTCCAGTGGAATTCCAGATTCGACAACCAGCTGTGCCTGGCGGCCGGCTGCCGCATGACGCAGGAGCCTGTGGAGGTCCGCGCGCCGGTGTTCCAGGGCCTGCAGATCATCGTGGCCCTCAACAGCAAGGTGCAGGCCGGGGTCAACGGCCGTCTGATGGAGGTGTCCGATGCCGGGGTCTACCTGGTGCTGGCCACGGGCCTGCATGAGGGACTGGACCGCTATGAATCCCACAGCCTTCAGCGCTATGTGCGCATAGGCTTTGACGCCGAGGCGGCGGAGCGCCAGGGCTTCGGGCTCGATCTCATCGCGCGCAGCGGCCACCACTGCTTCAACGACAACGATCTGCTGGTATTGCGCCAGGGGCTGTCGGCCACGGCGCGTGCGCTGGCCACACAGATTCTGGTCTGCCCCTATCAGGGGCCCATGCGTGATCTGTTCCTCAATGCAAAGAGCCTGGAACTGTCGGCTGCCGTGCTCCAGCAGTGCCTGCCGGCGGCGGGCGCGCAGGGGGCTGTCGCCGAGCTGTCACGCGCCGATGTGGAGCGGCTTTGGCATGCGCGCGAGGTGGCCACGGCGCACGCTCGCAGTCCCCTGTCGCTGGCCGAGCTGGCGCGCGAGGCCGGCATCAACGAGCGCAAGCTCACGGCCGGCTTTCGCCAGCTGTTCGGCATGAGCGTGTTCGAGCACCTGCAGCAGCACAGGCTGGAGCAGGCCTACGGCCTGCTGACTTCGGGCGGCTGCTCGGTCACGCAGGTGGCGCTGGAGGTGGGCTACAGCATTGCGCATTTCTCGACGGCCTTTCGCAAGCGCTTCGGCATCGCGCCCAGCGAGTTGCTGCGCTGAGCCGTCTCCGGCTAGCGAAAGCCAAACTCCGGCCAGCGAAAGCGGCGAGCCTTCCTCTTGCCTACAGTCAAATGCAATTGATTTTCATTTGCTTCGAGAGGGTTGAATGTCGCTGCCAGATTCTGCGGACCGGGATGCCGGCCTGCCCCGTTTTTCCATCACATCGATCGCGCTGGCCGTCTGCGTCCTGGGCCAGTGCGCCCTGGCCCGGGCGGCCGAGGAAAGGCTGCCCGAGGTGCAGGTCACGGGCCAGGCGGTCAAGGACCGGCCCACCGAGCTGACGGGTGGCTACGCGGCCCCGGGCGTCTCGGTGGGAACCAAGCTGCCTGCCACGCTCAGGGAGACGCCGCATTCGGTCTCCGTCATCACGCGCCAGCAGATCGAGGACCAGAACCTGCACACGCTGGACGAGATCATGGCGCAGACCCCCGGCGTGACCGTGGACCTGTCGGGCACGGGCGTCATTCCGGCCTTCTATGCGCGCGGCTATCCCATCGAGTACTTCCAGTACGACGGCCTTCCCGTGCAGACAGGCGGCGCTTCCTGGAGCCAGCCTGACATGGTGATGTTCGACCATGTGGAGACGCTGCGCGGCGCTGCGGGCCTGTTCAATGGCGCGGGCCAGCCCGGCGGCGTGATCAATCTGGTGCGCAAGCGCCCCACGGGCGACCGGCGCTTCACGGGCTCGCTGGGCCTGGGCTCCTGGAATGCGGCCCGTGCCGAGATCGACTACAGCACCCCGCTGAACGCCGATGGGTCGGTGCGTGCCCGCCTGGCGGCCGCGCACGACCAGCGCGATTCCCATGTGCGCTATGCCAGCAGCCGGCGCGATTCGCTGTACGGCATCGTCGAGGCCGACCTGGGATCGGCCACCACCGTCTCCTTGGGCGCCGGCCACCAGACGCGCGACTGGGTGCCGCCCATGATGGGCGTGCCGCGCTACGCCGACGGCGGCGACCTGGGGCTGGCACGCAGCACTTTCCTGAGCACGCCCTGGACGCACTGGGACTTCGAGACCACCCAGGTCTTCGCCGACCTCAGCCATTCCATCAATGCCGACTGGCAGCTCAAGCTGGCGGCGGTCTCCGACCGCGAGTCCAGCGCGCTCAAGTACGCCTATGTCTCGGGCGCGGTGGACCGCGCCACGGGCCTGGGTCCCCGCCTGATGGGTGGTGCCAATGACTACGACAACGAACAACTGTCGCTGGACGCCATGCTCAGCGGGGCCTGGCAGGCCTGGGGCCGGCGCCACGAGGTGGTGCTGGGCGCCAACTGGTACGACCGCGACGCGCGCTCGCAAGGTGGCAGCCTCCCGGGCTTTGGCGGCATTCCCGTCAATGTGTTCGACTTCGACCCGGCCGCCTACGCCGATCCGGGCGCCGTGCAGTGGACATCGGACTCGCGATCGCGCACGCGCCAGTACGGCATCTATGGCGCCGCGCGGCTGAAGCTGGCCGATCCGCTGACCCTGCTGCTGGGCGGTCGCTGGAGCTGGTGGCGCACCGACTCCGTCAACCAGCGCACGGGCGCGCAGACGGCGGACTACCGGCAGGACGGCCGCTTCACGCCCTACGCGGGCCTGGTTTTCGATCTGGACTCCCGCTGGTCGCTCTACACCAGCTATGCCGACATCTTCCGCGTGCAGAGCAACTATCGGGGCGAGGATGGCGGCGGACTGCCGCCCGTGGTTGGCGCCAACTACGAGGCCGGCATCAAGGGCTCGCTCAACGATGGCCGGCTGCAGGTGGCGCTGGCGGCCTTCCGCATCGTGGAGAGCAACCGCGCCGTGGCCGTGTCGCCCGTCATCGTGGACAGCTGCTGCTACGCCGCGCAGGGCAAGGTGCAGAGCCAGGGCTTCGACGCCGAGCTGGCGGGACAGATCGCCCCGGGCTGGCAGGCCATGGCCGGCTACACCTACAACACCAGCGAATACAAGCGCGATCCCAGCTATCAGGGCCAGTCCTTCAGGACCTTCAGTCCCCGGCATCTGCTGCGGCTGTGGACCACATACCGGCTGCCGGGCGCGCTCAACGCCTGGGATGTGGGCGGCGGCATCAACGTCCAAAGCGGCACCTACAGCGAGGGCGGCAAGCCCCTTGTTCGAGCCACCCAGGGCGGCTACGCCACGGCCAGCCTGCGCGTGGGCTACCGCATCAGCCCGCAGTGGAGTGCGGCGCTGAACGTCAGCAATCTGTTCGACCGCAGCTACTACACGCGCCTGGGCAGCGGTGGATTCGGGCCGGCCAACTTCGGCAATGTCTATGGCGAGCCGCGCAATGTGCAGGTGAGCTTGCGCGGCCGGTTTTGACCCCCTGAGCCGCTTTGCGGCGTCCCCCTGAGGGGGACGGCAGCCTCGCTGCGGGGCGTTGCGGCCGGCTCAGGCCCTTGCTTGCTGTCCCAGGCTTTGGGGCGCGCCGGTTGCATTGGGTATGCCGGCAACGACTGAGAGAAGAAAACAGATGCAAATACAGACAGGAATGCGGCGCGGGTTGCGCGCTGCGGTGGCGGCGCTGACGCTTTGGAGTGGGCTGGCCCAGGCCTTGACCGTGACGGACATGGCGGGGCGCAGCGTGCAGGTGCCGGACCGCGTGCAGCGCGTGCTGTTGGGCGAGGGGCGCATGGTCTACACCATGGCCCTGCTGGAAGGCCGGCAGGCGGTGGAGCGCGTGGCGGGTTGGCAGGGGGATTTCCGTCTGCTCGATACCCAGGGCTATGCGGCTTTCTCCAAGGCCTTTCCTGCCATGGAGAAACTGCCGCTGGTCGGCGGTGCCACGCCCGAAAGTTTCAACGTGGAACAGGCCCTGGCCGTGCGTCCCGACGTGGCCTTCATGGCCGTCTCGGGCGGTCACGGGCCCGCGCCCGACAGCGAGGCCGTGCGCCAGCTGCAGGCGGCGGGCGTGCCCGTGGTCTTTGTGGATTTCAGCCAGCATCCGCTGACCCATACCGTGCCCAGCCTGCGCCTGATGGGCCAAGTGCTGGGCCGCCAGCAGCGCGCCGAGGACTTCATCGCTTTCTACGAGCAGCGCATCGAGCGCGTGCGCCAGCGTGTCGCGGCGGCGCGCAGGAAGGACGGATTCCAGCGGCCCGCCATCTTCATCGACATGCTGGCCGGTCTGCGCGACTGCTGCGGCTCGCCGGGCAAGGGCAATTTCGGGGAAATGGTGGAGCTGGCCGGTGGCGACAACATCGGCGCCGGCCGCATTCCCGGTCCCATCGGTACGCTGAACCTCGAATATGTGCTGTCGCGCGATCCTGCCGTCTATGTGGCCACGGGCGTCTTCGCCAGCGGCCAGGGCGGCGTGACGCTGGGCTACCAGGCCACGCCGGCCCAGGCGCAGGCCAGCCTGGCGACGGTGGCGCAGCGTGCCCAAACGCGCGAGCTGTCCGCCGTCCGAAAGGGGCGCGTGCACGGCCTGTGGCACATCTTCTACGACTCGCCCGAGCATGTGATTGCCGTCGAGGCGCTGGCCAAGTGGCTCCATCCCGAACTCTTTGCCGACATCGACCCGCTGCGCACGCGGCGTGAGTTGTACGAGCGCTTCATGCCGATTCCGATGACCGGCGTGCTGCTGACCGACCTGCCTTCCGGGGCCGGCCGATGAGCGCGGCCATGGAGGCCAGTGCCGTGGCGGCAGAGACGGGCGCTGCGGCGGCCGGTGCCGCGCAGCGCTACCGCCGCCGCCATGCCCGCCACGGGCTGGTGCTGGCGCTGCTGGCCCTGGCGCTGCTGGCCAGCCTGGCACTGGACGTGGCCACCGGCCCGTCGGGCATGGGGCTGGCACGGCTGTGGCAGGTGCTCGGCGATCCGGGCAGCGTGTCGCGCGTGGAGGCCGTCATCGTCTGGAACGTGCGCCTGCCCTATGCGCTGATGGCCGTGCTGGTGGGTGCGGCGCTGGCGCTGGCTGGCGCGGAGATGCAGACCGTGCTGGCCAATGCGCTGGCCAGCCCGTTCACGCTGGGCGTGTCGGCGGCCGCCGCCTTTGGCGCGGCCCTGGCCATCGTGCTGGGACTGGGCGTGCCGGGCGTGCCGGCGCAGTACGTGGTGTCTCTCAACGCCTTCCTCTTCGCGCTGCTGTCGGTGGGCCTGCTGTACGGGCTGGCCATGTGGCGCGGATTTGGCGTGCAAAGCCTGGTGCTGTTCGGCATCGCCCTGGTGTTCAGCTTCAACGCCCTGGTGGCACTGCTGCAGTTCGTGGCCGACCAGAACACCTTGCAGCAGCTGGTCTTCTGGACCCTGGGCAGCCTGGCACGCGCCTCCTGGGACCGGATTGCCGTCATGGCCGCCGTGTTGGCGCTGTGCCTGCCCTGGTCCTGGAGCCAGAGCTGGTCGCTGACCGCGCTCACGCTGGGCGAGGACCGCGCGTGCAGCCTGGGCGTGCCGGTCACGGCGCTGAGAGGCTGGGCGCTGCTGCGCATCAGCCTGCTGTCGGGCGTGGCCGTCTCCTTCGTGGGCACCATAGGATTCGTGGGGCTGATCGCACCGCACATCGCGCGCATGCTGGTGGGCGACGATCACCGCGTGCTGCTGCCGGCCTCGGCGCTGGCGGGGGCACTGATCCTGTCCATGGCCTCGGTGGCCAGCAAGACGCTGATCGAGGGCGTGCTGGTGCCCGTGGGCATCGTGACCTCGCTGGTGGGCATTCCCTTTTTCATGGCCATCGTTGCCCGCACGGGCCGGCAGGAGCGCTGAGCATGCCATTCCGCGACGCGCTGCATGTCAGCGATGTGCACATGGGCTATGGCGCAGCACCCGTGCTGCGCGGTGCCACTCTGGGGCCCTTGGCTGCGGGTTCGGTCAATGCGCTGGTGGGGCCCAATGGCGCAGGCAAATCCACGCTGCTGCGCGGCATTGCAGGCTTGCAGCGCATGCGCGGCGAGGTGCGCCTGGGCACGGTGCTGCTGTCTTCCCAGCCGCCGTTGCAGCGCGCGCGCCAGGTGGTCTATGTGCCCCAAAGCCTGCCCGAGCGCTCGCGACTGGCGGTGTTCGAGTCCGTGCTCAGCGCGGCCATGGCCGGCGAGCCCGCACAGGCGGCCCGTGGCTGGCCGTTGGCCGGCACGCATGAGGCCGAGACCGCCGTGGAGCAGGTGCTGCAGCGCCTGGAGCTGACGGCCCTGGCCGACCGGCCCCTGGCTGCGCTGTCGGGTGGCCAGCGCCAGATGGTGGGTCTGGCCCAGGCCCTGGTGCGCCGTCCGCGCCTGCTGCTGCTCGACGAGCCGACCAGCGCCCTGGACCTCTACCACCAGCACCGCGTGCTGGACGTGGTGACCGAGATCGCACACGAGCGGCAACTGGTGGTGCTGGCCGTGCTGCACGACATCAACCTGGCCATGGGCTGGGCAGACCGGATCATGGTGCTGGACCAGGGCCGCGTGGTGCGTGCCGGCAGCCCTGTCGAGGTGGTGGACAGCGCCCTGCTGCACGAGGTCTACCGCGTGCAGGCTGTCGTGGAAACGGTCAACGGCCGGCGTCTGGTCGCCGTGAGGCACGCGCTGGGCGGCCGTGGGCAGGAGCCGTCATGAGCACCTCGCTGGAACGTTGGATGGTGTCGCGCTCGCGCGCGCAGCTGGCGGCCACGGTGGCCTGCGGGCTGCTGGCCCAGGCCATGCTGGTGGTGCACGCGCTGTGCCTTGCTCGACTGCTGGCCCAGGCCATGGAGGGGGCGTCGCTGCATCCCTGGCTGGCGATCGGTCTGGCGGCCCTGGTGCTGCGCGGCGTTCTGGTGTGGCTGGAAGAGTGGTGGGCGCAGCAGGTGGGCATGCGCACGCGCGCCGTGCTGCGCGAACGCCTGCTGGCCCGGTTGATGCACCTGGGGCCGGCCTGGGCTGCGGCCCGCCCCACGGGCGAGCTGCAGGCCACGCTGGTTGCGGCTGTCGATGCCGTGCAGGTCCATGCCAGCCGCCATGTTCCCAGCCTGCTGGGAGCCGTGCTCGGCTGCGCGCTGGCGCTGGGCGCCCTGGCCTGGGTGGATGCAGGCTGCGCGCTGCTGCTGGCCGTGTTCGTGCTGGGCCAGCCGCTGCTGGACCGGCTGTGGCTGCGCCGGCACATGCCAGGGGCCAGCGGCGTCATGGCGGCCCTGGCTGCCTTTGGGGCGCAGCTGCTGGACAGCCTGCGCGGCATGGAGACGCTGTGGGCCTTTGGCGCCTCGGCGCGCTGGCGCATGCGTCTGGCCGAGCAGGCCGCCCGCCTGCGTGCCGAGTCCATGCACACGCTGCGCGCCACCTTGCTGCGCACCGGCCTGACGCGTTTCGTTGGCCTGGCCGGCATGGCCAGTGTCCTGGGGTGGGGCAGCTGGCAACTGGGCCAGGGCCGGCTGGATGCGGCATCGCTGCTGGCCGTGCTGCTGCTGTCGCGTGAGGCCTTCAGGCCGCTGGAGCGGCTGGAGAAAGCCTTTCATGCGGCCTGGGCCGCGCGCGACGGCCTGCATGCCATCGACGCGCTGCTGCATGCGCCGCTGCCCGTGCCTGAGCCGCAGCGGCCCGGACCTGCTCCTGCAGACGGCCGCATCTCGCTGAGCGGGGTGTGCTTTGCCCATGACCAGGGACAGGAACCGGGGCGGCCCGAGGTGCTGCACGGACTGGACCTGGATATCGCCGATGGTGAATGGGTGGCGCTGGTGGGGCCTTCGGGCGTCGGCAAGTCCACGCTGCTGTCGCTGCTGTGGCGCGCCGCCGATCCCCGGCGCGGCATGGTCTGCCTGGGCGGCCGGGACCTGCGGGAGCTGAGCCTGGCGCAGTTGCGCTCCAGGGTCGCCCTGGTCGCCCAGGACACGCTGCTGTTCAGCGGCAGCCTGGAGGACAACCTGCGCATGGCCAGCCCCCAGGCCTGCCTCCGCGACATCGAGGCTGTCCTGCGTGATGTGCAACTGGCCGATCTGGTGGACAGCCTGCCCCGAGGCCTGCAGACCGAGGTGGGCGAATTCGGTGCGCACCTGTCGGGCGGGCAGCGCCAGCGGCTGGCCCTGGCGCGTGCCTTGCTCAGGCGTGCGCCCGTGCTGCTGCTGGACGAGCCCACCTCCAGCGCAGATCCACGCACGGAGCAGGCCTTGCTGCAGGTGTTGCGGCCATTGCGGGGCCGCCGCACTCTTGTCATGGCCGCGCACCGCCTGGAGACGGCGCGCGAGGCGGACCGCATCGTGGTATTGGAAAACGGCCGGGTGGCCGAACAGGGCACGCACGATGATCTGCTGCGCCGCGGCGGCCGCTATGCACGGCTCTGGGCGGCGTCGCAGGCCAACAGGACGACGGAGGAGGCCGCATGATCCGCGATGAATCCCGCAGCTGGGCCGGCCTGCTGGCGCCGGTGGCGTCGCACAAGCGCCTGCTGGCAGCGGCGTTGCTGGCCGCCGCACTGGCGCAGGCTACCGTGGTCGGCGCCTGGGTGCTGGCTGCCTGGATTGCCGGACAGGCCGCCATGGGCGCGCCGTGGACTGCGCTGCAACCGGCACTGGGCGCATTGGCCTTGACGGCGCTGGTGGCCGCGCTCAGCCAATGGTGGCAGACCCATGCCTCCCATGCGCTGGCGTTTGCGTTGATAGAAACACTGCAGCTGGGCATCTACGACGGGCTGGAGCGGGGCGCAGGCAATGCGGCCGGCCCGCAGCGCAGCGGCGACATCGCCGCCACGGCCACGGCCGATGCCGAGCTGATGGAGCACTTCTACGCCCACATGCTGGGCGAGCTGTCCGGCGCCCTGTGCGTGCCGCTGGCCGCGCTGGGCCTGCTGGCCTGGCTGCATCCGCTGCTCGCCCTGGCCTGGCTGCCCTTTGTTGCCTTGCCGGTGCTGCTGTCCTGGTGGCTGGCCGGCAAGGCGCAGCGGCAGGCCAGGGCGCTGGCAGCGGCCCAGGGCGAACTCAATGCCGATGTGGTGGAAGGCCTGCGCGGGCTGCGTGAACTGGCGCTGCTGGAGGCCGGCCCGCGCTGGCTGGCACGCATGCGTGCCAAGGCCGCCGCTCTGTCCCCGCAGGTGCGCAGGCATGCGTCGCTTGCTGCGGGCCAATTGGCCACTGCGGACCCGTTGCCGGCCGTGTCGGCCCTGGCCATGGCTGCCGTGGCCGCCTGGCTGCTGGACCAGGGGCACATCGATGCCGCTTGGCTGCCGGCCGTGGTGGTACTGGCCGGCATGGCGCTGGCGCCGCTGGCCGAAGTGGCGCAGGCCGCGCGCAGGCTGGGCGATGTGAAGGCTGGTGCCGACCGCATCCTGCAACTGCTGCGCCAGCCCCGGCGCATTGCTAACAGCGGAACCCGTGAGGCGCCGGCCACGGCGTCGCTGGACTTCTGCGGTGTGCATTGGCAGCGTGGCGGCGTACCCGTGCTGCGCGGACTGGACCTGTCCCTGCGGCCTGGCGAAATGGTGGCCCTGGCCGGTGCTTCCGGCGCCGGCAAAAGCAGCTGCGTGCAGCTGTTGCAACGCCTGGGCGAGCCCGATGCCGGCAGCCTGCGCATGGGCGGCATGGACATCCGTGAATTGCCGCTGGCCGTGCTGCGGCAGCAACTTGCCGTGGTCCGCCAGGAAGTGCATTTGTTTGACATCTCCATCGCCGACAACATCCGCCTGGGCCGGCCTGACGCCAGCGATGACGAGGTACAGCAGGCCGCCATGCTGGCGCAGGCCCATGGCTTCATCAGCGGGCTGCCGCAAGGCCATGCCACGCGCTGTGGCGAACAAGGCATGCGCCTGTCGGGTGGCCAGCGCCAGCGCATCGCCCTGGCGCGCGCGCTGCTGACCGGTGCTCCCGTGCTGGTGCTGGACGAGGCTTCCTCCCATCTCGACAGCGAAAGCGAGCAAGCCCTGCTGCGTGCGCTGGACGCCTTGCGCGAGCACCGTACCGTGCTGCTCATCGCCCACCGGCCCGCCATGCTGGCCCGCGCCGACCGCGTAGTCCTGCTGGAGGGCGGCCGCATCGTGGAGCAGGGCACCCACCGGGAGCTGCTCGCGCTCCAGGGCGCCTATGCCAGCCTGATGGCGGCGGATGCCTGATCCCTCAGTGCACAAACCCACCCTTGATGAACCGCACGGGCTCTGCATCCATGCGAGCGATCAGGGCCCCGAGGCCGTCGGATGAGCCGTCGGGTGAGCCATCGGACGGGCCATCGGACGGGCCGGCGATTGCCGCAGCGGCCGTCGTCGCCTCGATCGCCGTCCTCGCGGGCGTGTCCGTGCGGCAGACCAGGTCGTCCTCCGACCAGCCCTGGGCGCCCGGACGCGATAGCGCGCGCAGCCAGCCGCTGCGGTCGCCCAGCCATTGCATGCCCTGCAGCTGCTCCGAGCCGCTGAGCAGGGCCATGGCCTGCCAGGCGCGCGGGTCGTTGACGGTGCAGTCCAGTGCGCTGGCGGTGCGGTTGCCGCCATCGGGCGACAGCTGCAGGCTGACCAGGCGCGGGTCTTCCTGCACCGGGCCGCTGCCTGCCACCACCCTCAGCCGCTGCTGGCGGCTTTGCCAGGTGCTCAGGCGGCGTGCGGGCTGGCCTGCGCACTGCACGGCCATGTCGGGAAGGCCCACGGGATAGGGCCAGTTGCCGGCGATCTGCAGCATCTGGCCTGCGGCGCGGGCCTTCATGAAGTCGATCAAGGCCCAGGCGTCGTCGCTGGACAGCCGGTCGGCATGGCCGTGTGCCCGTGCGCCGTCGCCAGACTCCACGGGGCGGCGGTCATGAAGAATGGCCCAGAGCAATTCCCCATCGGCGCGGCGCCACAGCAGCGGGCTGGTGAAGTTGGGGGGCCAGACCGGCTGGCTGGCGGCCAGCGGGCCATGGCCCCGGCCATCGGCACCGTGGCAGGCCGTGCAGTGCTGGGCATAGACCGCGCTGCCGCGCGCAATGCTCTCCACGCTGAAGCCCGTGGGCGAGGCATGGAAGCTGGTGGCATGCGCGGGCACCAGGATCAGGTCGGCACGCGGCCAGGGGGCCAGCAGCAGGGCGAGCGCGGCCAGCGCGGTCAGCACCAGGGCCGGCAGGCGGATGCGGCGCAGCACCAGGGCCAGCGCCAGGGCCAGCACCAGCAAAACGATGGCGGTGGCCACGGCCGCCAGCGACCACAGCAGGCTCCGGGCCTGGCCCAGGTCGATCAGCAGGTTTTCGCCGGACAGGCGCAGGGCCCACGGCCAGGCGGGCTGCCCATCCACCATGCCGGCCAGGCCCAGGCCGTGCAGCAGCTGCAGCAGGCCGACCTGGGCCTGCTGCATGGCGCCGATCAAGGGGTTGAGCCAGTCGGGGGAGTCGCTGCGTTGCATCGGATGCGGGCGCTACCAGGTCTGGTCCAGGCCCAGGTGGCGCAGGGCCTCGTGGCGCAGCTCGGACAGGCGGGCGTGGCCGCGCTGGCGCGGGTAGGGCAGGTCCACATCGATCTCGGCCACGATGCGGGCGGGCCGCTGGCTGAAGACCAGCACGCGGTGGGCCAGGAAGAGGGCCTCTTCCACATCGTGGGTGACCAGCAGCACGGAAAAGCCTGCGCGCTGCCAGATCTTGAGAATCTCGCTTTGCATGGCCAGCCGCGTCAGCGAGTCGAGCTTGCCCAGCGGCTCGTCCAGGATCAGCAGGCGCGGGTCGTTGACCAGGGCGCGCGCCAGGGCCGCGCGCTGGGCCATGCCGCCCGACAGCTGGTGGGGATGGCTGTCCGCAAACTCTTCCAGCCCGACAAGGCGCAGGGCCTCGTCAACGCGGTGGGCCTGGCTGTCCAGCAGGCCGCGTGCCTGCAGGCCCAGGGCCACGTTGCCGCGCACCGTGCGCCAGGGAAACAGCGTGGGGTCCTGGAAGACGACGATGCGCGAGGGATCGGGCTCGGTGATGGCCGTGCCGTCCTGCGCCACGGCGCCGGCCGTGGGCGCGTCCAGCCCGGCCACCAGGCGCAGCAGCGTGGACTTGCCGCAGCCGCTGGGACCCAGCAGGGCGACGAACTCGCCGGGCCGCACCTGCAGGCTGACCTCGTCGAGCACCTGCAGCGCGCCCTGCCCCTGGCCGAACCAGTGGCTGACGGCCTGCACATCGATGGCCGCGCCGGCTAGGGCCGCCCCGGCGATGGCGGGCGTGGCTGCGGCGTTGGCGGCGTGTTCTGCGGCAATCACCATTTGACGGTTCCCTTCTGCCACGACAACGTGCGGTCGCGCACGGTGAACAGCAGCGTGATCAGGCCCGAGCACAGCACGGCCATGACCAGCAGCGCCGTGTACATGTTGGCGTAGGCTGCCCAGCCCTGGGCCCATTGCAGATACCAGCCCAGGCCGGCCTTCACGCCCATCATCTCGGCCGTGATCAGCACCGAGAACGAGGCGCCCAGCCCCATGAACAGGCCCACGAAGACCTGGGGCAGGGCGGCCGGGATGGCCACGCGCAGCACCAGGAACCAGGGCGATGCGCCCAGCGTGCGCGCCACGTCGTAGTAGCTCTTGCTGACCGATGCCACGCCCGACCAGGTCAGCACGGCCACCGGAAAGAACGTGGCCAGCGCCACCAGGAACACGGCTGCCGAGTAGCTCGACGGCGCGAAGAAAAAGGCCAGCGGCAGCAGGGCCGAGGCCGGCACCGGCCCCAGGAAGCGCAGCAGCGGATGCACCCAGTAGCCCGCGATGCGCGACCAGCCTATCCACACGCCCGTGAGAAACCCGATCACCGCGCCGAACACGATGCCGTTGAGCAGCAGCCGCAGCGAATACAGCGTGGACAGGCCCAGGCGCTGCCAGTCCTCATGGACCACATCGATCAGGCTTTGCGGCGGTGCGAAGAACGGCGGCGGCAGCGCGCCGAGCTTGGCGGTCAGCGTCTCCCACAGCGCCAGCAGCAGCGGCGCCGCCACCAGCCAGGCACCGGCCGGGCGCAGCCAGCGGTCGATGCGCCGTGCTGCCCGTACGGGTCGCACAGGCAGCACGGCCGATGCCAGCAGCAAAAGGGCCACGGCCAGGGCGGCAATGCCGAATTCCTGCGTGAATGCCCATTCGCTGAAGCCAATCTCCTTGTTGGGCCACAGCAGGGTCAGCATGCCCAGGCCGGCCCAGGCGGCGGCGGCCAGCAGGCCGGTGCGCCAGGGGCCTGCCTTGCGCGTGCCCTGCGCCTGTTCCCGTTCCAGGCCGGGTGCGGCATCCGTGGCGCCCAGGCGCCAGCGTGGTCTTGCGGTGCTCATGCGAGGACGTCCAGCGTGATGTGGCTGGCAAAGCGGCCAGGGTCGGTCTGCTTCTTGAGCACGCCGGCCGTGCGGAAGTCGGCCGCAAAGGCCTGGACCTCGTCGCGCAGCGGCTTGCCGTGCGGATGGTGCTTGAAGGTCAGCTCGGCCAGCAGGCGCTGCAGGTCCTCGACGGGCACCTTGGGCGAGTACTTGGCAAAGATCTTCGCCGTTTCGTTGGGGTTCTCGGCGATGTAGTCCGAGGCCTGGGTCAGCGCGCGCACCACGCTGGCCGCTGCGGGCTTGTTGGCTCGGGCGAACTTTGCGCCTGCGCCGATCACGCAGCAAATGCTTTCGGCGTACTCGTTCTTGGCGCTGTTGCCCAGTTCGAGGAAGGTGCCGGGATTGCGTTTCTCGATCAGGTAGAGATTGGGGTCGCCGTCGGCAATGGCCTGGATCTCGCCCTTCTTGGCGGCCACATCCAGCAGGTCGGCCGGGTAGACGCGCCATTCGATGTCCTTGTCCACATCCAGGCCGCGCTTGGCCAGGTGGATGGAATAGAACTGCTTGGCCGGGCTGTTGAGATCGGCCACGCCGATGGTCTTGCCCTTGAGCGTGCTGGGGTCCAGCGTGACGCCGGCCGACTTCAGGCCCACCAGGCGCAGGCAGCCGCCGTGCACGCTGCCGATGAGCTTGACATCCAGCCCCGCCTCCAGCGGCTTGATCCAGCGGTGGATCAGGCCCGCGCCCGCATCGGCCTTGCCCGTGGCCAGCGCCTCCAGCAACTGGTCGGCCGAGCCGCCCCAGTTCAGCAGCTCCACGTCCAGGCCGTTGCGCTCGAAGAAGCCGCGCTCCAGCGCCACGGGAATGGGCGAGTGGCAGAAGCTGGCCTGGCTCCAGGCAAAGGTGATCTTCTGGCGCGGCTGCGCCCCGGCGCGGCCGCTGAACCAGGCGGCCGATCCCAGCGCGCCGGCTGCGGCGCCGGCGCGGATCAGGGTGCGGCGCGAGAGCGAGGGCTCGGTCGCCTCGGGAGCATCGAGCGCCCCGAAAGCACCGCAATCGGCGCCATGGGCGCAGCGGCTGTCCTGGGTCCTGTCGATCTCGGTCTGGGTCTTGCGGGTCATGGAACTCCCTCCAAAGCAGTTTCGGGACTGCCGATGCTGTCCGCTGAGTGCCGTGTTTCCAACGACGCAAAACGCGCATCCATATTTGCGTGGCAACTAGGAAGGGCGCGGCCCGGCGACATGCGCAAACCGAATAAGCGAACGCGTTTTTCTTCGTAGTGCGCAGGGCGCGGGCTTCGAATAATGGGCTGCATCGACCACTCATACGGAGTCCATGCATGACCTCAGCGACCGGCACCGAGTCCGCCCCGCACGACGCAGCCAGCGATGCGCTGTGGCAGCAGGACACCCAGGCCCTGCACGCCGGCTACCGGGGGCGAGAGCAGCAGCGCAGCGCTGCCGTGCCCATCTACCAGAGCACCTCCTTCGTGTTCGACAGCGCCCAGCACGGCGCCAACCTGTTCGGCCTGGTGGAGGAGGGCGATGTGTACTCGCGCACGGCCAACCCCACGCTGGCGGTGCTGGAGCAGCGCATTGCGGCTCTCGAAGGTGGCGTGGCCGCGCTGGCCCTGGCCTCGGGCATGGCCGCCATCGACGTGGCTCTGGCCACGCTGGCCAGTGCGGGCGACCATGTGGTCGTGGCCTCGCAGCTGTATGGCGGCACGCACAACTTTATCGCCCATGTGCTGGCCTCGCGCGGCGTGCAGAGCACGGCCGTGGCCAAGGATGATTTCCAGGCGTTGCACCGGGCGATAGGGCCGCGCACCAAGGCCGTGTTCGTGGAGTCCGTGGGCAATCCATCGGGCGGCATTGCCGACCTGCGCCAGCTGGCCGACATCAGCCATGCGGCGGGCGTGGCGCTGGTGGTGGACAACACCGTGGCTTCGCCGCTGCTGCTGCGGCCCTTCGACTGGGGCGCCGACATCGTCGTGCATTCGGCCACCAAGGCCATCGGCGGACACGGCAATGTGCTGGGCGGGCTGATCGTGGACAGCGGCCGCTTCGACTGGGTGGCGCACGCGGGGCGCTACCCGCAGTTCAGTGCGCCCGAGCCGGCCTACCAGGGCTTTGTCTTCACCGAGAAATTTCCTGACCGGGCCTTCATCGCGCGGGCCCGTGCCGTGCTGCTGCGCAACTGCGGCGCGGCGCTGGCGCCGCACAGCGCCTTCCTGCTGCTGCAGGGCCTGGAGACACTGGGCCTGCGCCAGGAGCGCGCCAGCCGCAACACGCTGGCCGTGATCGATTTCCTGCAGGCTCATCCGCTGGTGGAGCGCATACACCACGCCAGCCAGAGCGGCCACGCCGACCACGCGCTGGCCCTGCGCCAGCTGCGCGGCGGGCATGTGCCGGCGCTGCTGGGCTTCGAGCTGCGCGGCGGCCGCCCGGCGGCGCGCGCCTTCTATGACGCGCTGCGCCTTTTCCTGCGCCTGGTCAACATCGGCGACAGCAAGTCGCTGGCCGCCATTCCTGCCGAGACCACGCACAGCCTGCTCAGCGACGACGAACTGGCGCGCGTGGGCATTGCGCCCGGGCTGGTGCGCCTGTCCATCGGCATAGAGCACCCGCAGGACCTGCTGGCCGACCTGGCGCAGGCGCTGGAGCAGGCGCAGGGCCATGCGGTGTCGGCTGCCGAACGCGAACAAGACCGCGATCAGCGCCTGGCGGCCTGAGCGCCCCTTCCTTCCCACTTTCCTGGCAGCACAGCATGAGCACCTTGATAGCATCCACTCTCGACGCGCCCGCCGCCACAGCGGCAACCCCGGCCCTGCCCGTCATCGATCTGCAGGCCCTGCGCGACCCGGCCACGCAGGCCCAGGCGCTGCGCCAGCTGGCGCGCACGGCACGCGACACCGGCTTCTTCTACCTGGAAGGGCACGGCATAGGCCGGGACGCATGGCAGGGCATACAGCGGCGCGCGCGCGAATTCTTTGCGCAGCCGCTGGCGGACAAGCAGGCGCTGGCCATTGCCAACACGCGGCACTTCCGGGGCTATACGGCCGTGGGCATGGAGATCACGCGCCAGCGGCCCGACCAGCGCGAGCAGATCGACCTGGGCGAGGAGTCACCCGAGATTCCCGCAGGCCCCGGCGTGCCGGACTGGAAGGGGCTGCAAGGCCCCAACCAGTGGCCGCAGGCCCTGCCTGGGTTCCGCGAGGAGGTGCTGGCCTGGCAGGCGGCAGCGCATGGCGTGGCGCTGGAGCTGCTGCGGCACTTCGTGGCCGCGCTGCAGCTGCCCGAGGGCGCGCTGGACGCCCTGGTCAGCGGCCTGCCTGCGCATCGCATCAAGATCATCCACTACCCGGGCAGCGAGCTGGGCGCAGCAGGCCAGGGCGTGGGCGCGCACAAGGACGGTGGTCTGCTGACCCTGCTGCTGCAGGACGAGGTGGGCGGGCTGCAGGTGGAGACGCCAGCCGGCTGGGTCGATGTGCCGCCGCGCGACGGGGCCTTCGTCATCAACATCGGCGAGATGCTGGAGCTGGCCACCAACGGCTATCTGCGCGCCAACGTGCATCGCGTGCTGGTGCCGCGCGCGGGCGTGCAGCGCTACTCCATCGCCTACTTCCTGGCGCCGCGCCTGGACCTGGGCCAGGTCCCGCTGCTGACCCTGCCGCCCGAGCTGGCCGTGCTGGCCACGGGGCCGCAGAGCGACCCGGACAACCCGCTGTTCAGCCATGTGGGCGAGAACGCGCTCAAGGGCCGCGTGCGCTCCCACCTGGATGTGGCCCAGCGCTTCTATCCCGAGCATTTCGCCCGCCTGCAGGCCCAGGCCCGCGCCGCCGGCCGTGAGTTGCACCCTGGTGCCTATTGATTCTTGAAAGGACTGTGCGATGGACAAGCGAGTATTTCTGCGGGGACTGGCGGCGGGGGCCTCGGTGGCGGCGATGTCAGGCGCCATCCGGGCCGCGCAGGCCGGCCCGCTGCGCGTGGGCGTGCGCGGCGGCGTGGACGAGGAAATCTGGGAGGTGGTGACCCGCGTGGCACGCGAGCAGGGGCTGCAGGTCAAGCCCGTGGTCATCAGCGGCGCGGCCAGCCCCAACGAGGCGCTGAACAACGGCGACATCGAGGCCAACTCCTTCCAGCACGTGCCGTTCCTGCGCGACCAGAACCAGCAGCGCGGCTACAGGCTGGTGGCGGCGGGCGACACCTACATCTCGCCCATCGCCTTCTATTCGAAAAAGCACAAACGCCTGGCCGACCTGCCCGCTGGCGCGCGCCTGGGCATTCCCAACGATCCCAGCAACCAGACGCGCGCGCTGGTGGTGCTGCAGGACCAGGGCATCCTGAAGCTGCGCGAGGGCTTCGACCCCTTCAAGGGCACGGCGGGCCTGGCCGACATCGTCAGCTACCAGAAGAAGGTGCAGCTGGTGGAGGCCGCCTCGGTGGTGCTGGCGCGCTCGCTGGACGATCTCGATGCCTCGGCCATCGTCAACAGCTTTGCCTACCAGGCCGGGCTCATCGCCACGCGCGATGGCATTGCCGTCGAAAGGCGCGAGCGCAATCCCTACGTGAACATCATTGCCGTGCACGAGCGCGACCGCGCTGCACCCTGGGTCGCGGCCCTGCTGCGCGCCTACCAGTCCGAGCCCGTGCGCCAGTTCATCGTGAGCAGGTACCAGGGCTCGGTGCTGCCGGCCTTCTGAGGCGTGTAAGGCAATGAAGGTGGAACAGGCGGCGGCCGGCGAGCCCCATGCAATCGATGCGCTGCAGCGGCCGCACATCGTCTTCGAGGGCGTGCGCAAGCACTACCCGGGCACGGGCACGGGAAGGAGCGCGGGCGAGCCCGTGCACGCGCTGCAGGCGCTGAGCTTCGAGGTGGCGCGTGCCGAGGTGTTCGGCATCATCGGCCGCAGCGGTGCCGGCAAATCCACGCTGCTGCGCACCATCAATGCGCTGGAGCGGCCCAGCAGCGGCCGCGTGCTGGTGGACGGCACCGATGTCGCTACGCTGGACGAGGACGCGCTGGTGGCGCTGCGCCGGCGCATCGGCATGATCTTCCAGCACTTCAACCTCCTGTCCTCGCGCACGGTGTACGAGAACGTGGCCCTGCCGCTGCAGGCCGCGGGCTGGCGGCCCGCGCTCGTGCGCGCGCGGGTGGACGAGCTGCTGGCCCTGGTGGGGCTGGCGGACAAGAGCGGCGCCTATCCGGCCCAGCTCTCGGGCGGGCAAAAGCAGCGCGTGGGCATTGCGCGCGCACTGGTGCACGAGCCCGAAATCCTGCTGTGCGACGAGGCCACCTCGGCCCTGGACCCCGAGACCACGCAGTCCATCCTGGAGCTGCTGCGCGAGATCAACCGCAAGCTGCGGCTGACCATCGTGCTCATCACGCACGACATGGCCGTGATCCGCGAGGTCTGCGACCGCGTGCTGGTGCTGGACCAGGGCCGGCTGCAGGAGATCGGCGAGGTCTGGCAACTGTTTGCGGCACCGCGCTCGGAGGCTGCGCGTGCGCTGCTGCGGCCGCTGCGGCAGGCCTTGGCGGCCGACCTGGAACTGGTGGCAGAGGCCGATGGCCCGGAGGCCGTCGCCGTGCTGGCCATCGGATGGGCCGACGGCGGCAGCCAGCAGGGCCTGCCGCTGGCGCAGCTCCAGGTGCTGGGCCCGCGTGCCCGCTTGCTGCAGGGCGGGCTGGACTGCATGCGCGGGCATTCGCAGGGTCGCCTGCTGGTGGGCGTGCCGGTGCAGGATCTGCGGTCGTCGCTCTCCCCGCTCTCGCCGGCCGCGCTGTCTTCCCTTCAACAGGCGCTGGGCGCCGATTCACTGCAACTGCTTGGCCATGTCCCTGCCCCCGCTCGATAAATACCTGCAGGCCTTTCTGGAAACCTTGCTGATGGCGGGCGCGTCCTCGCTGATCGCCATCGTTGCCGGGCTGGCGCTGGCCATCGTGCTGCACACCACGGCGCCGGGCGGGCTCTATGCCAGGCCGCGGCTGTACCGGGGCCTGTCGGCGGCGGTGAACATCGGCCGGGCCATTCCCTTCATCATCCTGCTGGTGGCCCTGCTGCCGGTGACGCGCGCCATCGTGGGCACCACGCTGGGCACCTGGGCGGCGGTGGTGCCGCTGTCGGCCAACCTGATTCCGTTCTTTGCGCGCATCGCCCAGGTGAGCCTGGGCGAAGTGGACGGCGGCCTGGTGGAGGCGGCGCGCGCCATGGGCCTGCGCCGCCCGCAGATCGTGCGCCAGGTGCTGCTGCCCGAGGCGCTGCCGGGCCTGATCGGCGGCATGACCGTGAGTGTGATCGCCATGGTCAATGCCTCGGCCATGGCGGGCGCCGTGGGGGCGGGCGGCCTGGGCGACCTGGCCATCCGCTACGGCTACGAGCGCTATGAGACGCGCGTGATGTTCGAGGTCATCGTCATCCTGGTGGCCCTGGTGTCGGTGCTGCAGTTCGGCGGCGAGTGGCTGGCGCGCCGTGCCGACCACCGGCGTTCGATCTCTTGAGATGATTTAGAAATAACAGACTGAATTTTTATTATTTTTGGTTTTTTCGACTTGTCTCGACAATGGCCTGCAGCAGCATTCGGGCTGCTGATTCTTTTCCGAGACGCTTCGATGACCCACACCACACGCCCCGCCTGGCCTTCCCCTCTTGCCGGCCGCACTGCCATGAAGCCGGGCGTGGCCATCGTCTGTGGCGTCCACCATGTCCAGCTGTCCTTCCCGGCGCGCGCCCAGGCGGCCATGGAGCGCTTTTATGGCGAAGTGCTGGGCCTGTCTGCCCTGACCGTTGCCGGGCGTCCGGGCCTGAGCTTTCTGGCCGGCGGGCAGCGCATCGATCTGGTGCCCTACAAGGGGCAGTCCGGCGGCACCGAGCGCGCGGCGGGCAACCTGGTACACCTGGCGCTGACGGTCAGCGACGTGGATGCGCTGCGCCAGCAGTTGCTGGTGCACGGCGGCCTGGCGCTGGAGGTGGCGCCCGTGAGCGAGGGCCGGCGCTGCTATGCGCGCGACCCCGCAGGCAATCTGATCGAGCTGCTGGAGCTGCCCCGCGAGGCAGCGGCCGATGCCCCGGATGAGCCGGCCGTGGCCTGTTCGGCCTGAAGCCTCTCGCCGTTCCCCTCTCTCTTTCCTTCCTGCTTTTGCCTTCCACAGGCCCGGGCCGCACCGGCCCCGGGCGGAGCCTTGCCCATGAACTTCCAGCAACTGCGCTATGTGCGCGAAACCGTGCGCCGCGGCTACAGCCTGACCGAGGTGGCCCACACGCTGCACACCTCCCAGCCCGGCGTGAGCCGGCAGATCCGCGAACTGGAGGAAGAACTGGGCGTGGAGATCTTCATCCGCGCAGGCAAGCGGCTGACCGGGCTGACGCCGCCCGGCGAAGCGCTGCTGCCCATCGTCGAGCGCCTGATGCTGGAGGCCGACAACCTGCGCCGCGTGGGCGCCGACTTCAGCGCCAGCGAGCAGGGCCGGCTGTCGATTGCCGCCACCCACTCCCAGGCCCGCTATGCGCTGCCCCATGTGGTGCGCGACTTCCGCCAGCGCTATCCGCAGGTGCGCCTGCACCTGCACCAGGGCTCGCCCGAACAGGTGGCGCAGATGCTGCGCAGCGGCGAGGCCGACATCGGCGTGGCCACCGAGGCGCTGGCCGGCTATGAAGGCCTGGTCGCGCTGCCCTGCTACCGCTGGACGCATGGCGTGGTCGTGCCGCCCGGCCACCCGCTGCTGCAGTCGCAGCAGGCGCTGACGCTGGAGGCGCTGTCGCGCTTTCCCATCATCACCTACGAGCAGGGCTATACGGGCCGCGCCCACATCGACGAGGCCTTTGCGCGCGAGGGCCTGGAGCCCGACGTGGTGCTCACGGCCATGGACGCCGACGTGATCAAGACCTATGTGGAGCTGGACATGGGCGTGGGCATCGTCGCCTCGGTGGCGCTGGATGCCGAGCGCGACCAGGGGCTGCGCACGCTGGACGCCGGCCACCTGTTCGAGGTCAACACCACGCGGCTGGGCCTGCGCAAGGGCGCCTGGCTGCGCGGCTATGCCTATGCCTTCATCGAGACCTTCGTGCCCACGCTGACGCGCGAGGTGGTCGAGCAGGCCGTGCGTCAGGGCGTGGAGCCCGAGTAGGCAGACGAAGGAGGCCGGCCTCAGCCCGGCTCGCGCGCCATCTCCAGCAGGGTGTCGCCCGTCACGCGGTAGCGGATCCACTCGGTCTGGGGCAGGGCGCCCAGGCGGTCGTAGAACTCGATGGAGGGCAGGTTCCAGTCGAGCACGCTCCACTCGAAGCGGCCGCAGTCCTTCTCGACGGCGATCTGCGCCAGGCGGCGCAGCAGCGCCGTGCCCGCGCCCAGGCCGCGCGCCTCGGGCGTGACGTAGAGGTCTTCGAGGTACAGGCCGTGGCGGCCCTGCCAGGTCGAGTAATTGAAGAAGTAGACCGCAAAGCCCACGGGCTGGTCGCCATGCAGGCAGACCAGGCCGAAGACGGCGGGGTTGTCGGCAAACAGGGTGCGCTTCACATGCTCTGGTGTGGCCAGGACTTCATGCTCGGCTTTTTCATAGACGGCGAGTTCGCGCACGAAGCGGACGATGAGCTCGGCGTCATCGGGGGTGGCGGGTCGGATCTGTAGGGTGGTAGTCATTCAAACGCGGGGGGACACGGGGAGCCCGGAAAAACGGTATTGCGGCGCAAGATGGCGCCGCAATCTCCGGTTTTAGCCGATTTTCACGCCCGTGTCCGCCAGGGGCTGTTGCACCGGAAGGGGCAGGAACTGGCGCAGGATCTGGAAGTGGTCCTCGAAGAACGCGCTTTCCATGGCGGGCAGGTCGCAGACGGCCACCCAGCGCGCCAGTGCCGCATCGTCGCCGCCCTGCACGGGCGGCAGCGAGGGCAGCACGCCCAAGTCCAGGTAATGCACATGGGTGATGGTGCGCCCGCGCAGGCTGCGGTCGGGGTGGTCGAAGACCTGCACGGACTGCAGGGCCGCCTGCAGGTCGGCCTCGCTGAGCGTGGAGCAGGTCTCCTCGCGCAGCTCGCGCAGGCAGGACTGCCACAGCGTGTCGCGCGGCTCCAGGAAGCCGCCCGGCAGCGCCCACAGGCCCAGGCCCGGGGCATGGCCGCGGCGTATCAGCAGGATGTGGTCCTGTTGCGCGTCTTCGTGCGGCACACGGCAGCGCAGCAGTGCGTCCACGGTCACGAAGACGGGCGGGTAGGGCGCCGCAGCCCAGGCCTTGCGGTACCGGGCCAGCATGCGCCATTCCTCGCACATCTGCGCATGGACGGGCGTGGTGGCCCATTGGCGCAGGAACTGCAGGGTGGCGGGCGGCACCTGGGCGGCCAGGGCCTCGAAGTCCACGCCTGATTCGCCGAAGTAGATGTCGCGCAGCGGCGTGGCGTCGAACTGGCCCAGGCGCGGCAGGCTGATCAGCTGCCAGCGCGGAAAGCGCGCCAGGTAGCCGCTGGTCGCATCCTTGAAATGGCCGACCAGGGCCACGCTGGCGCCTTCGGGCACGCAGGACTGCACGGCCTGCTGCACGGCCTGTACCCACAGCGGCTCGTTGTAGTAGTCGCGCACGGGCACGCAGTGCAGGCGGGCCGCGTCGGCCGGCGGCAGCGCCTCGCGCAGCATCTGCGCGCGTTCCTGCCAGCTGAAGGGGTTCTTGGGATTGGGCGCCTGCCAGGCGCTGCCCAGCACGACGACGATCTGCTCGGCACGCTCCAGCGCCGCGCGCAGCAGTGCCATGTGGCCGTTGTGCAGCGGCTGGAAGCGCCCGATCAGCACGGCCGTGTGCACGCGCTCGCTGGTGGCCGGGGTTTCGGTGGGGGCGTCCATGGCGGCAGTCTCTTGCATAAACAGGCTCGGTGGCTTCACTCTGGCTTCATTCGTAGTGGGCGGCAATGGGCATCTGGCGCCCGGTACCGAAGGCGCGCGGGCGCACGCGCAATATGGGCGGGGCCTGGCGGCGCTTGTACTCGCTGCGGAAGATCATGCGCTTGACGCGGTCAACCAGCTCGGCCCCGCCGGGCTGGCCCAGCAGCTGGGTCACAAAACGCTCGGCCGTGCCGTATTCGGCGGTGGACAGGTGCCTGCCCTCGATGGCGTATTTGAGGATTTCGTCCAGCACCGCATAGGGCGGCAGGCTGTCCTCGTCCTTCTGGTCGGGCGCCAGCTCGGCCGAGGGCGGCTTGTCGATGATGGCCTGGGGAATCAGCTCGCGGCCGGCACTGCGGTTGATGTGGCGCGACAGCTCGAAAACCTCGGTCTTGTACAGATCGCCCAGCAGGCCCAGGCCGCCGTTGGTGTCGCCATACAGCGTGCAGTAGCCCACCGAGATCTCGGACTTGTTGCCCGTGGTCAGCAGCAGGTGGCCGAAGGCGTTGGAGTATTCCATCAGCGTGGTGCCGCGGATGCGTGCCTGCAGGTTCTCCAGCGGCAGGCCCTGCAGCGGCTGGCCGAAGCTGGCCTCGAACTGGCGCGCATAGCCGTCGACCAGCTCGCGTATCGGGTGTTCGTGCAGCGTGATGCCCAGGTTGCGGCACAGGATCACCGAGTCATCGACCGAGCCGCTCGAAGAAAAGCGCGAGGGCATGGTGACGGCCACCACGTTGTCCGCGCCCAGGGCCTCGGCGGCCAGGGCCAGGGTCAGCGCGCTGTCTATGCCGCCCGAGCTGCCGACGACGGCGCGCGTGAAGCCGCAACGGCGCGCATAGTCGCGCAGGCCCAGCACGATCTGGCGGCGGTAGAACTCCATGGTGGGCAGGCCTTCGGCCGTCACGCTCATGCAGGGCTGGCCGGCTGCGTCGAGGAAGCGCCCATCGTCGAACTGCAGCGTGCGCAGGTCTTCGACAAAGCGCTCGGCTTCGAAGACCACGCCGCGCCCGGGCTCCACCGCGAAGGAGGCGCCGTCGAACACGATCTGGTCCTGGCCGCCGATCTGGTTCACGTAGAGGATGGGCAGGCCGTGGCGCGTGGCCGCCTGGCCGAAGATCTCGTGGCGCTGCTCACGCTTGCCCAGGTGGCTGGGGCTGGCGTTGATGCTGACCACCAGGTCGGGCGCGGCGTCGGCCATGCGCGCGAAGGGGTTGGTGGCGTAGTCGGCACCGGCGTCGTTCCAGCCGTCCTCGCACACCAGAAAGCCCACCTGGGCCTGGCCTATGCGCAGCACCTTGGCCGCGTCGGGGCCGGGCTCGAAGTGGCGGCGTTCGTCGAAGATGTTGTAGGTGGGCAGCAGCTGCTTGTCGTAGCGCAGGCGCACCGCACCGTCCTTGAGCACCAGCAGGCTGTTGTGCAGCGGCTTGCCGGGCCCGCTGGCGCGCGTGGGCGCGCCGATGACCCAGTGCAATTGCGGCCACTGGCGCGTGGCGTGCAGCAGCTGCTGCAAGCCTTGCTCCAGGCGCTCGCGAAATGCGGGCTCGTCCAGCAGGTCGCCAGGGTAGTAGCCGCACAGCGACAGCTCGGGAAAGACCAGCAGGTCGGCCTGCGCGTGCGCGGCGCGGGCAGCGGCCTCGGCCATGCGGGCCACGTTGCCGGCGATGTCGCCGACGGTGGGGTTGAGTTGGGCAATGGTGATGCGCAGCATGAATGGAGCCTTGGCGGTGTCAGGCGGTGTCAGACGGCGACAGGCTGGGCCAGGCCGAAGACCTGGCGCAGATAGGCCAGATAGGTTTCGTCGTTGCACAGCGTCTTGCCCGGCGAGTCCGAGATCTTGGCCACGGGCTGGCCGTTGGCGTGGGTGAGCTTCATCACGATGTTGATGGTCTCCAGCCCCATGTCGTTGGTCAGCCGCGTGCCGATGCCGAAGCCCAGCTGTATGCGGTCGGCAAAGCGCTGGTACAGGGCCAGGGCCGTGTCCAGGTCCAGGCCGTCGGAGAACACCAGGCGCTTGGCCTGGGGGTCTATGCGCAGCTTCTGGTAGTGGGCGATGGCCTTCTCGCCCCAGGCATACGGGTCGCCCGAGTCGTGCCGCAGCCCGTCGAAGAGCTTGGCGAAATACATGTCGAAATCGGCCAGGAAGGCATCCATGCCCACGGTGTCGGTCAGGGCCACGCCCAGGTCGCCCCGGTACTCCTGCACCCAGTCCTCCAGCGCGGCGATCTGGAAGTCGCGCAGGCGCACGCCCTGGGCCTGGTAGCTCTGCAGGTACTCATGGGCCATGGTGCCTATGGGCACGATGCCGAAGTCGCGCGCCAGCAGCACGTTGGACGTGCCCTTGAACCACTGCGCCGTCTGCGTGGCAAAGGCCTGGACCACCTCGCGCTGCCAGGCGCCCGAGAAGCGCCGGCGCACGCCGAAGTCGAACAGCTCGAACGGGTTGCGCAGCCTGGCCTCGCAGGCCAGGTGGCGCAGACGCTCGATCTTGCCGGCCAGGCGCCTGCGGCCTTCGGCCAGCGCTGCCTCCGCGTCGAAGCGCCGGAAATACAGCTCGTTGACGATGGCCAGCACATAGATCTCGAAGCCCATCACATGGACCTGGGGGCCCTTGGCCTCGATGTGCAGGGTGTCGCCATCGGCCCAGGCACGGATGAAGGCGCGCTGGAACTGGAAGATGCGCAGAAAGTCGATGAAGTCGCTCTTCATGAAGCGCAGCCCGCCCAGGTAGGCCAGGTCTTCGGGCGTGAAGCGCAGCGCGCACAGGGCGTCCAGCTCGCGCTCCACCTCGGGCAGCAGCTCGGCCAGCGGGAAGGCCGTCTTCGTGCGGCAGACGAATTCGTACTCGGCCTCGGTCTGGGGATTGCGGTGCAGCATGGCCTGCCACATCGTGAATTTGTAGAGATCGGTGTCGAGCAGGCTGGTGATGATGGGAGCCATGGTGCGATGCTGGGGAAACAGGAAAGGGGGGCTGCGCGCGGTAAGGCGGTCCGGCCCCTACAGGTGGAGTTCTTGGCTGGAGGACAGCCGCAATCCGCGGGCCTGCATGGCTGCCAGAAAATCATGGTGCGCAGACTCGAAGCCCGGCACCGGGCTCATGGCGTCATGCATCAGCACGATGCGCTCAGGATGGGGAAGGTGCTCGACCAGATGCTCGACCGTGGAGCGCACGCAGTGACTGCTCGCCTCGCCCGCGACCACCAGTATGTCTGCCTGGCCCAGCCGCTCCAGCAAGCCGGTGTTCAGCAGGGTCGCCGGATCGGCAGGGTCCGGCACCTCGGCCTGCAGGGCGCTGTAATGCTCGGTCCAGGGATTGAGCCCCTTGAAAACGTTGTACACGGCGCGCTGGCGCTGCTGCTGCCAGTCGCCGCAGGCCTCCAGCACATCGGCGTGGATACCGTGGCCCCAGCTGCCCACCTCGCAGTGCACGGGCCAGACCATCAGCGTGTAGCGGCTGTTGGCTTCGAGTGCATCCAGATAGTCCAGGCTGCGCTGCAGCGCCTCGGCGTTGCGCGGCCGAAACACCCCCGCCCGCACCTGCGCCGCCGTGATCGCGGTGAACGGCGCCACATCGCCGCCGTCACCCTGTTGCCAGAAAGCCGGATGGGCGATGTCATAGCGCTGGTGCGAGTCCAGCGTCACCGTGATGGCGTCAATTCTCGCCCCCTCGCGCCGTATCCAACCTGCAAGCCGATGCATGTCGGCATGGGCGCCCGCCACGGGAAGGCTGGGACGTTGCCCGCCGGGGCGCCAGTCCTCAGGCAGATCGCAGAAGTCGTTCTGGGGGTCTATGACCAGGAGCTGGGTGGTGGCAGATGGCATGGGTGAGTGCACGAAAGCAACAGCGCGGACGTGTATCAGGTGAGTGCTTCAGTGTAGTGCTGCCGGAACCCCGTCTGCATTCAAGGCTTTGATCCTGGATGTCTGGTCTTTTGGCGAAGGAATGCCGCGATTCCCTGTCATGGGGCAAGGCGGGGCAAGCAGGGCCCGTTTGTTCCGAACATGATGCAGATGGCTGCAATAGGAGGTTTCACGTATTTCGCGAATGGTTTGGCTTGTCTCAGACCGCCACTGCGCTGCTTTCAGGCGTGCCCTGCTTCAACCGAACAGACTCATTCGGTGGCTCTTGATTATCAATATGGCATCCCTTCAGGTAACAACAACTTTTATGGGTATGGGTTTGGCTGCGCTGATTCTGTACCTGATCCGGCGCGACCATCTCTACCTCATGCACGGGCTGCTCTGGGTGATCGTTGCCGTGGCTGCCGTCGTGCTGGGCGTCTGGCCCGGGATGATCAACCGCCTGGCAGCGGTGCTGGGCATCAGCTATCCACCAGCCATGCTGCTGCTGCTGGTCAGCATCGTCCTGCTCATCAAGGCCCTGCATGCCGACATGGTCAACACCCGCATTGAGCGCGATGTGCGGCGGTTGAATCAGCGGTTGGCGATGGTGGAGGCTGATGCTGAGGATTTGCACCAGCCTCTTTCCAACAAGACCCCGTCATGAGCACACCCTTGCTTCCCGTCATCTTTTGTGGCGGATCTGGAACCCGCCTGTGGCCACTGTCCCGTGAGAGCCACCCAAAGCAATATCTGGCGCTCCACGGGGACGGAATCTCCATGTTGCAGAAAACTGCCAGGCGCTTGGATGGCATGGCCGAACATATCCCGAAGGCTGCTCCCGTCGTGATATGCAATAACGAGCACCGCTTTTTGGCGGCGCAACAGCTGCAGGAGGCCGGAATAGAAGGCTCCAAGCTGGTGTTGGAGCCCGTTGGTCGAAACACTGCCCCGGCCTTGACCCTGGCGGCACTGGTCGCAGAGCCTGAAACCGTCATGCTGGCCATGCCTGTAGATCACGTCATTACCAGGCTATCGGACTTTCACAAGGCCGTGGCTGTGGCTTGGCACCTTGCCAAGGATGGCGCCATGGTCACGTTTGGCATTACACCCAGCCGTCCAGAGACTGGGTATGGCTATATACAGAAAGCAGAAGCCGTCGATTGCGGCGCGTTCGCGATACGCAGCTTTACTGAAAAGCCCAGCCGTGAATTGGCCGAAAATTATCTGCGAAGCGGCGACTATCTTTGGAACAGCGGCCTTTTCATGGTGCGGGCAGACCAATGGCTCAAGGCTGTCGCAGAGCTGCAGCCGCAGATGCTGCATGCTTGCCAAGCCTCGTTAATCCAGAGCAGCCAAGATATGGACTTCATCCGTCCCCATGGCGAGCTCTTCGCCAGTTGCCCTTCCAAATCGATCGACTACGCAGTAATGGAACATCTACCAGGCAACAAAGCTCTGGGAATTCTTGCTTCGGTGGTTCCGATGGATGCGGGCTGGTCCGACCTGGGGGCCTGGGACTCTCTTTGGGACGTGTTGCCGCGTGATGCATTTGGCAATGCCCATGTAGGCCACACGCTGGCCATTGATACTAATGACAGCCTTCTCTTCTCGGAGAACTGCCTCGTGACTACCGTTGGAGTGGACAACCTTATCGTTGTAGAAACTCCAGATGCCATCCTAGTGGCTGACAAGCGCAGGAGTCAGGATGTGAAAAAGATCGCCACAGAATTGAAGGCCCAAAGGCGTGAACTCGGCGCCTCGCGTCGCAAGGTGCATCGTCCTTGGGGTTGGTACGGCAACATAGACCGCGGTGAGCGTTTTCAAGTCAAGCGCATTGTTGTCAACCCAGGAGCCAGGCTCAGTCTGCAGATGCACTATCACCGGGCTGAGCATTGGATCGTAGTGAAGGGCACTGCCGAAGTGACCAATGGAGATAAGACTTTCTTGTTGGGAGAAAACGAGTCCACCTTCATCCCTCTTGGTAAGGTTCACCTTTTAGCAAATCCAGGGAAGTTACCGCTTGAGATCATCGAAGTGCAATCGGGCGCCTATTTGGATGAGGACGATATTGTTCGTATTCAAAGCGAATATTAGCCTTGCAAGATTCAATCATGTATGCGTAAAGACAGTATCGATATGCTCGCTCCCCTAAAAATATTATTGAATTATCGAGTGCTTATCGTAGATCTGGCTAAGAGGGAAGTGGTCAGTCGTTACAAAGGGTCGATTGCAGGCTTGCTTTGGTCTTTTCTAAATCCACTATTGATGCTGGCTGTCTACACGTTTGTATTTGGCATGGTATTTCAATCCCAATGGCCAGGTGGTAGTGGATCAAAAGCAGAGTTTGCATTGGTGTTGTTTGCTGGGTTGATAATATTTGGCTTATTCTCGGAAGTGATCAATCGTGCACCGGTGCTTATTGTAGGTAATATTAATTACGTAAAGAAGATAATTTTCCCAATTGAAATATTGCCATATATCGCTTTGGCCTCAGCTTTTTTCCAATTTTTGGTGAGCACTTTGGTGTGGCTGATATTTTATATGTTGTTCTTTGGAGTTCCGCATGCAAGTATTGTGCTGTTGCCAATTACTCTTTTGCCATTGATGTTGCTCACTTTGGGGGTCTCGTGGGCGCTTGCATCACTAGGGGTCTACATCCGAGACACGCCGCAGTTCGTTGTCGTCATGGTTACAGTATTAATGTTCCTGTCTCCTGTTTTTTATTCGACTGCTTCAATTCCTGTTGAGTACCGGAAATTGCTAGAAATAAATCCGCTGACATTCTCAATAGAAACTGCTCGTGACGTGATGCTGTGGGGTAAATCCATTAAATGGGTGGCATGGTTTCAGCAAACTTTCGTGTCCGCATTTGTGTTCTGGATGGGATTTGCTTGGTTTCAAAAAACCAAGGGGGGATTCTCTGATGTCCTTTAAATCAATAATCGAAATTGAAAATGTCAGCAAGTGCTACGAGATTTATAAAAAGCCGATTGATCGGTTGAGGCAATATGCCGCATTGGGAATGGAGGTTATTAATCAATGTCCTGCCAAAAAACATTATCGTGAGTTTTGGGCGCTGAAAAATGTTTCTTTTAAAATTGGCAAGGGTGAAACGGTTGGTATTATTGGCCAGAATGGCAGTGGAAAATCTACCTTGTTGCAAATTATTTGCGGCACATTAAAACCAACCAGTGGTCGCATTAAAGTGAATGGCCGCATTGCTGCGCTGTTGGAACTTGGTGCTGGATTCAATCCGGAGTTTACTGGGCGCGAGAATGCATATTTGAATGCGGCAATTCTAGGGATTCCTCGTGAAGCCATGGAGTCGCGAATGCAAGATGTTCTGGAATTTTCGGAATTAGGGGATTTCCTTGAGCAACCAGTTAAAACCTATTCCAGCGGCATGTACGCACGCTTGGCCTTTGCAGTTGCTATTCATGTGGATCCTGAGATCTTGATTGTCGACGAGGCGTTGGCTGTTGGAGATGCTCGCTTCATTGCTAAATGCATTCGTCGTATCAAGGATATACAAGCGCAAGGCACTTCCATCTTGTTCGTGAGCCACGATGTTGGCTCTGTCCGAACCTTGTGCCAGCGAGCTATTTGGATCAATCAGGGTAAGCTGATTGATGATGGAGATGTTTTTCCAGTTACTGGCCAGTATATGGCCTATATGTTTCGCGATGATGTGACTCAAGAGCAAGAAAAAATGCAGGATGAAGGTGTTGCTGCAGGCATACCTAAATTATCAAATCAAATAGCCTTTCCTTGTTTCAATAAAGATGATTGTCTAAAGCCCATCAACCATTGGGGTTCTGAGGTCGGTATTGTGAAATACGCAGAGCTTCTAGATGCCAGTCAAGTCAGAAAGAATGTTTATATTTGGGGCGAGTCACTCAAGGTTATTATAGAAGTAGCACTACCTTCTCATTTGCCTAAAGAGAATATCAGCTTGGCATTTTCGATCAAAGATCTAAAAGGAACAGATTTGATTGTGTCTACCACGCATGATTTCACCAAGCTTGATTTCTCAACAGGAGAGCACTTTAGGGTATCTTTTGATTTTACCAATCACCTTACAGCGGGAAAATATCTCTTGGTTGTGGCTGTGGAAAATAGGGAAAACAGAGATATTCACTACTATGAATATATAGAGGGAGTACAGTACTTTGCCTCGGAATCAGATCGGCGCCTATTTGGGGTATTTCAGCCATCTGTCACACAATCGTCCATCCAGCTAGCACCATGACTACAGATGAGAAAATCAATTCTCAACATTATTGGGATATGCGTTTTTCCACTGATTGGGAGAAAATGAGTGGCCCTGCCCAATCAAGAGAATTCTCTTGGCTTGCTGTAAAACAATTGCCGGAATGGATTTTTCTAACCCTGCAGCGAGATGCTTTGACATTGGTAGATTGGGGGTGCGCACAAGGAGATGGTGCCGACGTATGGGCGAGCCATATGCCAGTCGAAAATATCTGTGGAGTGGATTTTTCTGCTACAGCGATAGAACAGGCGTGCAAGAGATATCCTGCCATCAATTTCAAGTGCCAGAACTGGCTCGGCTCAAGCCAAGACTCTTTTGAGACTTACGATATCGTTTTTTCATCGAATACGCTGGAGCATTTCTCCAGTCCCTATGACGTATTGCGGCGTCTAACTGAGCGAGCCAGAAAAGCTGTGGTGCTGTTACTTCCTTACCAGGAGGTCCATAGGATTGATGAGCATGAGTTCACTTTTCTCGCGAAAAATATCCCAAATAAACTGCCCAACGATTTCTCGCTGGTATGGAGTAAGGTTTCTGGACCTCATCAATTTTGGGCAGGGGAGCAAATACTATTAATTTACGGGCAAGACCAATGGATTGCCGAGCAGAAGCTGACGCTACATGATGTTTTTATAGATAAGAATAATGTAAATAATCCAAACGATGAAATATACCGCCACTACGAAGAAATTGCTGAACTGAAGCAGCGTTTAAAAAATCTTGAAGAAAGTAGCCAACGCGCACAGACCGAAGCTGAAAGGCGATTGGCTGATGTCATCCACATCAGTCAAGAAGCACAAGCTGAACTCGAGAGGCGGTTGATGAATGCGACCCATACCAGTAAAAGTGCACAAGCTACTATCGAAATACTTGAAAAATCCATCGTTGAACACTTAGATCAATCTGAGAAATATCAAAAAATAGTTGCGAATCATGAAATAGAGATAAATTCCACAGCCTTAGCTGCAGAGGAGACGCATCAAGCGATGCGCCAAGCCAATGATGAATTGCAAAAGTGTCTTGTTTCATGTGATGCCGAAATTGAAAAACTGCAAAAGGAACTCCGAAATTTCAGGACATCTGCTTCTTGGCGTATCACCCGGCCATTACGAGCGACTTATTCACATATTAGCAAACTAGGGACGCCATTTTTTCTCAAGTTACCTCCGGATATCAGGCGCAATATCTTGCACAAGATCAATCCAACAGCACACCCTATTGATCTACAGCAGCGGATATCGTTGGCAACGGCATCCACGTCAGTTCTTTCAAGATATCCAAAGCAGAACCATAAGGGGTGTTATATAGCAGATCAAGCCCTTTTAGAGGATGATTTGGTTATCATTGCTGGGGTGCCTTTTGATGATATCGGTGGCGGGCAGCGTTCAGCACAACTGGCTCGCTGTGCTTTGAAAACTGGGCGCCGAGTCACCTATATATATATCCATAAGAAGTTTAATTTCGAATTCAATGCCTATGTTGAATCCGATATTTCTCTTTATGGATTGAATCATGTGCATATAGAAGACATTTCTCCAGATGCACTGCTTAAAAATATTTCCAGTAATGCAACTCTTTTGGTGGAGTTGCCTCATTATGCTGCTTTGGAATATCTTGATATATTCAACATCTGCGGTATGCGCACTGTATTTGAATTAATAGATGATTGGGAGACAAGTCTTGGCGGTGATTGGTTTAATAGGGATGTTTACTGCGAGTTTGTAAATAAATCTCAAATTGTGGTTGGTACTGCAAAGCTCTTGGTTTATCGCCTCAATAATTTAGGTCGTGACGATGCCTTGTATCTGCCAAACGCTGCGAATGAGTATCTTTTCGATCGGTATAAAAATCATGCATGCCCTGATGATCTTCCGAGAAATGGAGGTGTAGGACTATATTTTGGATCGCTTTATGGTGAGTGGTTTGCTTGGGATTTCCTTGAAGAAGCTGCGCGCAAAAATCCCAGTATCAACTTTGTGCTGATCGGTGATCGTCCACAAAGAGAGAATCTTCCAGAAAATATTTACCTTTTGGGCTCTAAGCGCATTGAGGATTTGCCTGCATATTTGGCGTACTCGGATTTCTGCTTGCTTCCATTTACTCCGGGGAAAATCTCTGATGCTGTATCTCCCATTAAAGTCTTTGAGTATTTGTTTTCTGGTAAGCCTGTCATTTCCACTGATTTGCCGGAAATAAATGGATACCCTGGATTGATGATTGAGAAAAATCCAGAAGATTTTGCCCTGGCTTGCGCTAAGGTCATGCATCTGGATGATCGTGTGTTCAAAGAACATGGGGATCGGTTTGTTTGGGAGAATTCATGGTTTTCTCGGCTCGATGCCATCACTGCAAAGCCGGAATTTACAAATTTTCGACATTCAGTTAGTGTTGTCGTTCTTATACATAACAATCGAAAAATTATCGAGCGGACACTAACTTCTTTGCTATACCATTGCTCTGCATATATCAAAGAATTGATTGTTGTAGACAACTGCAGTACTGACAATGGAGCTGAATTTGTTCGAGAAAAATTCCCCTCGATACGAGTCATTCCGAACCCCGTAAATGGTTGTGCATCCGGACGTAATTTAGGAGTCGCGGCTGCGACCGGAAAATATATTTCCTTCTTTGATTCTGATCAGTGGTTTACGTCGTCAAGCTGCTTTGAAGAGGCGCTCTCTATTCTGAATCGTGACGCCAATATCGGTGCTGTTGGATGGGCTGCAGGTTGGTTCGATGCTAATCGAACGGATTTTGGTGGAATGATCACGGACTACTGCCAAAATCGTGCCATGAATGAGAAGGCTATTCGTGAAGGCTATCGATCAGATATTGCATATTTGGGTACTGGAGGATTTTTTACGCGAACGGCAGTGATTAGATCTACCCAAGGGTTTGATACCGCTTACGACCCAACTTGCTTTGAAGATACAGACATTTCACTCCAAATAAAGCAACTGGGTCTGGATATTTGTTATCGCGACCTGACCGGCATTCGCCATCAACCCCATCAAACTACCAACGCCAGTGCTGGCTCTGATTCTTATGCAAATCTCTTTAAAAGAAATGCTGACTATTTCAGAGAGAAGTGGAAGCATCGAAGCGATTTTTTTATTGATTACACCGAGTGAAATTGTCTAATATTAATGCGTCGAAAAAGAATATTCTTTGTGTCGTAGGAACTCGTCCGGAAGCTATTAAGATGGCCCCAGTTATCATTGCTCTTAAAAAAGAGCCGTGGGCACGGGTCCGCGTATTAGCTACGGCACAGCACCGTCAGATGCTAGATCAGGTATTGGACTTTTTCGGGGTGAAGCCTGATATCGATTTGAATATTATGCGGCCAAATCAAGCGCTGACAGAACTCACGGGGCGTTTGCTCTTGGAGTTGGATGTGGTGCTAAAAGAAGAGAAGCCCGACGTCGTATTGGTTCAAGGGGATACGACTACGGTAATGACTGTTGCCTTGGCTTGTTTTTATCATGGAATTTCAATTGGGCATGTTGAGGCCGGTCTGCGTACATGGGATATACGGAACCCTTTCCCAGAAGAAGCAAATCGTATAATTGCTGGAAAACTTGCCCGCTGGCATTTCGCTCCAACAGAAGAATCAAGAAAGAATCTTCTTAGGGACGGGATCGCGGATAACGATATTATCGTAACAGGCAATACGGTCATCGATGCACTGTTGGAGACCTCTGAAAAGAAATTGGAGATGGGTTTACCTGTAGATCCTGAGAAACGTGTTGTGCTTGTTACTTCGCATCGCAGAGAAAATTTTGGTGAACCATTTAGGAGTATTTGTCGTGCCTTGAAGATATTGGCTCGAAGAAATCCTGAGGTTCAATTCCTTTTTCCTGTTCATCCAAATCCAAACGTAAAAGATATTGCTTACGAGTTTTTGAGTCAAGAACCCAACTTCCTTCTTTGCGAGCCATTGGATTACGCGCCTTTTATTGCAGCAATGAAGAGAGCGATCCTAATCTTGACTGATTCCGGAGGAGTTCAGGAAGAGGCTCCTGCACTTGGAAAGCCTGTGCTTGTGTTGCGTGAGGAAACAGAGCGCCCTGAAGCCGTTGCTGAAGGAGTTGTGGAATTGGTGGGATCTGATAGTGAGCATATTGTTCAAAGAGTGCAGTGCTTGCTAGATGACGAAACGGAATACAAGAAAATGGCACGAGGTGTTTCTCCATACGGAGATGGAAAGGCCGCTCAAAGAATAGTTGCCGTTCTGAGAGAGCAAGCTTAGTGAAAGTATTGCTTATTGCTTATGAGTTTCCTCCAATATTGGCTGCCCAGGCATTGCGTTGGTTTTATTTGTCTAATGAGCTAGTCGATATTGGTGTAGACATCCATGTCGTATGTCCAGATATTTCGGCAGAAAACGCGTTTCCCATGGATATGGATGCGCGTATTACTATCCATCGAGTCTGGCCAGGGCCTTTTATCGGATTTAGCCAGAGATTGGCAGGAAATGTCTGGAGAAATAGTAAAGACGGGAATGGCCGAAATGCGTCAAAGCCATCTCGGCTATTTCAGGCTTATCGAATAGTCCGATCGATTTTGAATGCTATTTTTTATCCGGATGTGAGGTCTGAATGGTATCCTTTCGCACTTCAAAAGATAAAGAAGTTGTTGAGGGATGAGAAATTCGATGCCGTAATAAGCTCACATGAGCCGGGTGTTGATATTTTTGTTGGAAATTATGCCCGTAAATTGGGGATTCCTTGGGTTATTGACATGGGTGATCCATTGCTAACCCCATACTCGCCAAAATGGAGGCGAGGAATTGATCTGAAAGTGGAGCGAAAGGTTATTCACTCAGCCTCTTCCATCTGGGTCACGGCTGGCAGTGTGTTGGACTTGTTGATAAGTCGTCATGGTGCCAGTGTCGAGAGAAAAATATCAGTATTGCCTCAAGGTTTTTCGTATAGGCGAGTAGGTCGGAAAACTAAAGAGGATGAACAACGCTTTCTTCTGGTGTTTACAGGAAATTTCTACAGAGATTTCAGGAATCCGTTAGAGTTGGCAAAGGCGCTTGTTGGATTACAGGATCTGGCAATATTTTTTGTAATTGCTGGGGATAATTCTGAATTTGAGCCCATGTTTCAAGGGATTTCCGGTGTTGAGTTTGCCGGGAAAAAAAGTCATTTTGAGTGTCTTGAGTTGCAAAGACAGGCAGATGTACTAGTGAATATTGGGAATGTCCAAAGCTACCAGATTCCAGGAAAAATATATGAATATCTGGGTGCTGAGAAGGCCATACTACACATAAAGACTGCTGAAGATTTTGACCCTGGTGTCGAACTTTTGGAAGAGACAGGTTCAGGGATTGTTGTGAAAAATTGCAGCAGACAAATTGAGGCTGTGCTAAGAGATATGTATAGGCAATGGACAGATAATCCAGAGCAACTGACTGATGGGCGAAAAGAAAATGTTATTAAGGCTCATTCTTGGAGTCATCGAGCTCGCACTTGTGAGGAACTATTGAAAGAAGTATTGCATTGACACTGATTGCTCCGACGGGGTAATAGATTTTTTAATATATTCTGGCGTCAGATAATGCTCTTATGAGACTTGATGTAATTTTTGCTGCTGATGCGCTTCGCCCACCACTGACTGGTATAGGGCGATATACCTATGAGCTGGCGAAGCGGCTGAGTTGTCATGAGGGTATTGATAGATTACGGTATTTTTCTTCCGGGCGGTGGGTTGATGATCCCATGGCTGCTTTGGAAACCTTCGCCCCTTTGAAATTGTCCTTGATTAAGACCAAAGCGGCGCTGCGGGATAGGATTGCGGGAAGTAGATTGGCTGTTTGTTTATACAAAAGGATCACTCCTGCCCTTTTTGGATGGCGGCTGCGTGGAAATGAAGGGTGTGTATATCATTCGCCTAATTATATTGTTCCGAATTTCAGTGGTAGGACTGTAAGCACGATACACGATCTATCTCATATCCTTTATCCGAATTTTCATCCCCAGGCTCGTGTTGAATATATGAATATGGCTTTGGGTGAAAGCTTGGCGAGGACAGATCATGTAATTACGGTATCCGAGACTGTTCGCCAGGAAGTGCTGGCGCATGGACTGATGTCACCAGAACAAGTGACCGCAATACATTTAGCGGCGGGTAGTGATTTTCGACCTCATACATCAGAGATGCTAGACTCTGTAATGAATGCGTTGGGGCTTAGGTCTGGGAGGTATAGCCTATTTGTCGGTACCATAGAGCCACGGAAAAATATCCAACGCCTTGTTGAGGCGTATGGAATGCTACCCAAAGAGGTGCGGCACAATTGGCCTTTGGTGATTGCGGGGGGCAGTGGCTGGAACTCTAATGCGATTCACTTGTGCCTTGCAAAAGCACGGGCCCAGGGTTGGTTGCAATACATATCCTATGTTGACCAAAGTTGGCTTCCGGCATTGTATGCTGGGGCGCGATTGATGGTCTATCCATCACTTTATGAAGGTTTTGGATTACCTATTGTGGAGGCAATGGCGAGTGGCACCCCAGTGCTCACATCCAACGTTTCCTGCATGCCAGAGATTGCCGGAGGTGCCGCTAGACTGGTGAATCCCTTGAATCTGGAAGAAATATTATTTGGCCTTCAGGGCTGCCTGACTGATGAACACTGGCAAAGGCAGGCGCGAACCTTAGGGTTGGCGCGATCTGGTCAAATGTCTTGGGCTCAATGCTCTGAGCGAACAATAGAAATTTATGCCAAGGTGGCTCAATTGGTTCAATAAATCAGCGGGAGGGATGAAGTGGATTTCACGTATCCCTGCCATGTGCAATACTCAGTAATGAAGATACAGCTACATATCTCACTGCATTGCCCCATGATCTGAAGATTTTCGACCGATTGATTTTTGCAGTATGTAGTGGCAGTGCAATTTCTGCAACCTGTAGTCCCTGTCTGCGCATAAGCAGCAGCGCGCCGATGTCTTGATAGTCAAGCATCGTGGCCTCCGTAGAGGCTGCTACCTCCAATGCTGGACGGTTGTACAACCGGAACCCGGACACAAAATCGCGCAGGCCCAAACCCGTCAACCAGCGAAACCATTGCCACGCGATGCGGCGCGCAAGGCTGTTTTGTTCAGCAAAGTAGGCAACGACCATGTCTGCCTTCTGGCGCACGGCCAGAAGTGCGGGAAGTTCCTCCACCTCGTAGCGGCCCTCGGCGTCGATGGTGACGACGGTCTGGAAGCCATGGGTCTGCGCATAGCGCAATCCTGTCTGCAAACTGCCCCAATTGGTCATGGCCAGCAAAGGGCGCAGCACCCGGGCGCCGCATTGCTCTGCTTCATGGCAGGTGGCATCGGTGCTGCGGTTGTCCACGACAAGCACGGTTGCATCGACCAGGGCATGGACCCTGCGGATGAGATGGGTTATTTCGGCCTCGTTGTTGCGCGTGGAAATGACGACCAGCAGGTCCTGGCGCACTCTGGCCGGGCGGTTGTCGGGTGCCAGGCTGCGATAGTGACGCGCCACACTGCGCTCACAGGGACCAATGCTGAAAAACCGATGCAAGGCCTTGTGGCCTGATTGGCCCAGTCGCTGCCTGAGGGCCGTGTCGTGCTGCAGGCGAGCAATGCTGCTGCGCCAGGCATCGATGTCCTCGAAGGGCACATGCAGGCCGGCGTGGGCATGGCCGACCACCCAGGGCATGCCCGAGCCGGGAAGGTCGGCTACCAGGCAGGGCTTGCCGTGCAGCATGGCCTCCAGCAATACGATGCCGAAAGCTTCCGTGCGTTCGCGTGAGGCAAGGCAGAAGATGTCGCACTCTGCAAACAAGGCATGTTTTTCCTCGTCTGACACCGAGCCCACCAGTCGCACACAGGCCTGTCTGCCCTCGGGAGTGCGTTGGCGTATCAGGTCTTCCAGGGATGCACGTAGTTCGCCTTCTCCCGCAATCAGCAGTTCCACGCCGGGCATGGCCGAGACGGCTAGGATCAGGGTCTCGAAGCCTTTGTAGTACGTCAACCGTCCTATGGACAACAGGCGCAACCGGGTGTCGGGCCGCCAGCCTTGACCGTGTTGCAGCGGTGCTGGTTCAGGAATGGTTTCGAGGTTCAGGCCCAGCGGGACGATCTCGCATTTGCTGCGCCAGGTGCGCAGGGCATTGCTGGCCTCAAGATAGGGCGGCGACGTGGCAAACACCTGCTGAGCGCGCTCCAGCAGGGCCTGTTCGAACGGCCTGTACAGCATGTAGGCCAGGGCCACGGACCACTTGATGTTGGAAACCACCACATCGGAGTGCCAGTGGATGACCCAGGGAACGCGCCTGGCTATCGGCAAGGTGAGGGCCCATAGCGCCGAGTTGTTGGGCAGATGCAGGTGCAGTACGTCGGGCTGAATGCGTTCGATGGCGCGGCCCAGTGCGCGCCGGAATCCGATGGCCATGGGGGCGTAGACCAGATTGAATTGAACCGGCACGCGTTCCAGCCAGAGGGGATCATCTGGCTCCGGATCACCATGGACCAGGGCATGGGCATCTATGCCCTGAGACCGCTGCTCCTGGATCAAGTCGGCAAGAAAGACCTCCATGCCGCCCCGATAGGGCGGGAAGAATTTGCCGACGTGGAGTATGCGCAAAGCCATGGCGGAAGGTTTTTACTTCGCAGCCTGAGGTTTGGCCGTTGGTTGCGGATTGAGCTGGCTGCGGATTTGCCTGTATTGAGGATTCTGAGGCTCCCGACGAATGGCTTGGTCGAGGTACTTCAGCGCTTCCGCCATGTTTCCTTGACCGTGGTAAGCCATTGCAAGCCCGTACAGCGCGGGTGCACTGGGGTTTCGAGCGACCAACGGTGTCAGCAACTCCTTGGCTCTGACACTTTCTCCCTTGCCAACAAGGGCCAGGCCCAGCCCGACGATCAGGCGTGGTACATCGGGCGAGGCATTCAGCAGAATCTGAAAATCGTCAACAGCCACTTGATATTGCTGAGCAGCGATGGCAATTTCCGCGCGCTTGAGGCGCAAGGTTTGCTCCATCTGCTTGGCGTTTTCGGGGTCTTCCGCCGGAGCGGAGAGCGCGATGGTGTATTCCTTGAGCGCTTCACTAGGCTGGCCCATGGCCAAAAGCGCTTCGGCTTTCTGGTAATTCAGGGCCTGGCCCTTGAAACCCTTGGCCTCTGCCGCCCAGAAGGCATTCATCGCCTCGGCAAATTTCTTTTGCTGGGACAGAACGGCACCCATATTGAACAGTGCATTGCCTCCCAAGTCTCCAAGGGCGTTGGCCGTGGCGAAGTCCTGCAGCGCCTGGTCGAGCATGCCCTTGTCTGCATGTGCCGTTCCGACGTTCAGAAAGGCACGGCCGCGTCCCACGGCATTGGCGGGGGCTTTTTTGTCGATTTTTTCGACAGCATCGGCCCAGGATGTGCCTACATCCTGAAGAGAGAGCACGCGCTCGAGAGCCAGGGCTCCGTACACCAGCCCGATGACGATGCCTGCGATGTAGATGGTGCGTGGTTTGACCCCTGTCAGCACAATGGCCACGAGCCCCGGAATGGCCACCGCCCACAGGTAGCTGCGGTACAGCACGAAGGGATCCTGCAGCCAGACTGTGGCGAATTCAGTGGCATACCAGAGAAGGGGAAACAGAATGCAGAGGGCGACGAGACCGATGATGCCTGGGCGCTTGATCAATGCCCAGATGGCGCAGCCCAGCATGGTGAGATAGCCCATGGCTCCGGCAAGGTGCCATATCGATCCAAAGCCCAGGGGAAATGCCGGTCTCAGGTCGATGGACATCCAGCCCACATATGGAAAGATCCACAGAAATCCATAGGCAAAAAACAGGGCGGCTTCATTGAGGATGCTCAGGGGATAGATCTGAGAGATGATTCCGGGCCGAAGGGCTTCCAACTGCCTTGCATAGCCTTGGGATTGCTCATCGAAAATCTGGCCCACCAGACTACCGAAGAAATGAAAGACTGCAGCCGAGGCAATGGCCAGCAGCAGCAAGGCCATTCCCACAATGACCATGGCCGCCTTCATGCCGGGGCGCCTGACAAAAATGTAAAGCGGCACCACCATGGCGACTGTCAGAAACGCATGCTCCTTGGACAGTACGGCAAGCACATAGCAGATCAATGCCGTGGCATGCCAGAGAGCGCGCCCGCTCTGAAGCCCACGCACAAAGGTCCAGCATGCCAGTACCGCGAACAGCGTTGCCATGACGATGGAGCGCTGCACCAAGTATCCAACGGCGTAGACCGCGACAGGATTCAGTGCAAAAAGGATCAGGCCCAACTGCAGGGCTGCATCGCGCGACGCGAGGAAATGGGGCTGCTCCTCGATGTCCTGCGGAAAGCGCGTCTGCGTCAGCAGGGCCTTGAACAGTGCATACAAAGCTGCCACGGTCGCGAGATGCAAGGCGATATTGAAGACGCGCTGCTTCCACCAGCCGGCTCCAAAGAGCTGTTCGATCCAGACGAAGCTGCCATACGACAGCGTGCGCTGTTTGAAGTCCAGCAGGCTGCCGTAGTTGCCGAAAATGGTTGCATCCGCCAGACGCATATCGTCAAACAGCAGCCCGTTGTTCAGGCCGGGCAGATAAACCCCCAATATGGCCAGCGCAAGAAGGGCACTGAAGCAGTAAATCGCTTTGTAGGAGGCAGCCATCGCCTTTTGCCTTGTCTTGTCTTGTCTTGGATGTGGCAGAGCTTGAGGTTGCCTTGCAGATTGCCTCTCTTGTGGAAAGGTGCAGTCAGTTTATCGGCCGTTAAACCCGATTACTTTGCCTGTTGCGCCAGTTTGGTGCGAGTATTGCGAGAAGGCCTGCGATGAAAAAAGCCCCATGTGCGGCACAGCGCAACATGGGGCCAAAGGCCATCCGTTAGATGGGCGCACGAGCGCCCCTGGCATTTTGCTTACAGGCCGGCTGCAGCGCGCAGCACGGCTGCCTTGTCCGTCCGCTCCCAGGTGAATTCGGGCTCTTCACGGCCGAAGTGGCCGTAGGCGGCGGTCTTGCTGTAGATGGGGCGCAGCAGGTCCAGCATCTGGATGATGCCCTTGGGGCGCAGGTCGAAATGCGCGGCCACCAGCTTGGCGATCTCGGCGTCGGGGATGACGCCCGTGCCTTCGGTGTAGACCGTGATGTTCATCGGGCGTGCCACGCCGATGGCGTAGGCCACCTGGATCTGGCACTGGCGTGCCAGGCCGGCGGCCACGATGTTCTTGGCCACGTAGCGCGCGGCGTAGGCGGCGCTGCGGTCCACCTTGGTCGGGTCCTTGCCGCTGAAGGCGCCGCCGCCATGGGGGCAGGCACCGCCGTAGGTGTCGACGATGATCTTGCGGCCGGTCAAGCCGCAGTCACCCTGGGGGCCGCCGACAACGAAGCGGCCCGTGGGGTTGATCAGGTACTTGGTGTCCTGCAGCCACTCGGAGGGCAGCACGGGCTTGATGATTTCCTCGATGATGGCTTCGGTGAAGCTGGCCTTCATCTTGGTGGCGGTTTCCGACTGGTCGGGGCTGTGCTGGGTGGACAGCACCACGGTGTCGATGCTGTGGGGCTTGCCGTCCACGTAGCGCATGGTCACCTGGCTCTTGGCATCGGGGCGCAGGAAGGGCAGGCGGCCGTCCTTGCGCAGCTGTGCCTGGCGCTCGACAAGGCGGTGCGCATAGTAGATGGGCGCGGGCATCAGCTCGGGCGTCTCGTCGCAGGCGTAGCCGAACATCAGGCCCTGGTCGCCGGCGCCGGTGTTGAGCTCGTCATCGCTGGCCTTGTCCACGCCCTGGGCGATGTCCTGGCTTTGCTTGTCGTAGGCCACGAGCACGGCGCAGCCCTTGTAGTCGATGCCGTAGTCGGTGTTGTCGTAGCCGATGCGCTTGATGGTGTCGCGTGCGACCTGGATGTAGTCGACGTTTGCGCCGGTGGTGATCTCACCTGCCAAAACCACCAGGCCCGTGTTGGTCAGCGTCTCGGCCGCAACGCGGCTGTACGGGTCTTGGGCGAAAATGGCGTCCAGGATCGCGTCAGAGATCTGGTCAGCCACCTTGTCCGGATGGCCTTCAGAGACGGATTCCGAGGTGAAAAGAAAGTCGTTCGCCATATGAATAAACTCCTTGGTTGCAGCTTTTTTGCTGGGCGCTGCCCAAGCTGCAGGAGCTCTGGCGAACGCTTTAGCAGAAATTGTTTAACGTCGCTCTGCAAGTTGCTCAGTTAACTCAGCGACACCCATCATTTTAATGCCATCCCTGTTCCGACTGTTTGCTGCACTGCCTTTGTGGCTATTGCACCCCCTTGGCGCGCTCATGGGCTGGGTGGCGTTCGCCGCTTCGGCCACGTACCGGCGCCGCTTTCTGGCCAACGCCCGGCAGGCCGGCTACGGCCTGGGCGCCGTGGCGCCGGCCGTGGGACACGCGGGGCGCATGGTGGCGGAGCTGCCGCGCATGTGGATGGGCAGGCAGCCGAACTGCGAGATGCACAACGAGGAATGCGTGCGCCGGGCCTACGCTGCCGGGCGCGGCATCATCTTTCTGACGCCGCACCTGGGCTGCTTCGAGCTGTCAGTGCAGCATGCAGCGCGGCAATGGTCGGCCGAGCACGGCGAGATCACCATTCTCTACCGCCCCGCGCGCCAGCCCTGGCTGGCCCGCGTCATGGAGACGGCGCGCAACCGCCCCGGCGTGCAGGCCGTGCCGACCACGCTGGCCGGCGTGCGCCAGATGATCAAAGCGCTGCGCAAGGGCGCGGCTGTGGGGCTGCTGCCAGACCAGGTTCCGCCCGAGGGGCAGGGCGTCTGGTCGCCGTTCTTCGGCCGTGATGCCTATACGATGACGCTGGCGGCGCGCCTGGCGTTGCAGACGGGGGCCGCGGTGATCGTGGCCCGTTGTGAGCGCTTGTCCTGGGGGCGGGGCTATGCGCTGTATCTTGAGGAGTTGCCCGTGCCCTTGTCCGAGAATCTGGAAGCTGCGGTGCAGCAGATCAACGAGGCGATGGAACACACCATCCGCCAATGCCCGCAGCAGTACCTGTGGGGCTATGCGCGCTACAAGCAGCCGCGCCGTGAAGCACCTGCCAACGAGGTGCATGCATGAGCGGGCGTATCGGCGTGTGGCTGATGCGGTCGCTGGCTTGGATGCCGCTGCCGTGGCTGCGGGGGCTGGGTGCGTTTCTGGGGCGTGTGCTGTTCGTGCTGGCGGCGCCGCGCCGCAAGGTGGCGCTGCGCAATCTGGAACTGTGCTTTCCCGAGCTGACCGAGGCGCAGCGCGTGGACCTGGCGCGCAGCAACTTCATCGTCTTTTGCCAGACCTGGCTGGACCGCAGCTGGCTGTGGGCCGCGCCGCGGGAGGTGGTGGCCGAGCGCGTGAAGCTGCAGGGCGCCGTGCATGAACTCGATGGCGATACGCCCACCATCCTGTTCGCGCCGCATTTCTACAGCATGGACGCGGGTGGCCTGGCGCTGCCTCTGCACACCACGCGGCCTTTCACCTCGATTTTTTCCACCCATCCGGACCCTGCGGTCGATGAGTGGTTCATGTCGGGGCGCCAGCGCTTTGGTGACGTGCGCATGCTCAACCGCGCCGACGGGGTCAAGCCCATCATCTCCAGCCTGCGCAAGGGCGGGCTGCTGTATCTGCTGCCCGACATGGACTTCGGCCGCAACGACTCGGTCTTCGTGCCCTTCTTCGGCGTGAACGCGGCCACCATCCCCTCGCTGTCGCGCTTTGCACGTCTGGGCCGGGCCAAGGTGCTGGGCATGTATACGCGCATGACGCCCACGGGCTACGTGGCCGAGATCACGCCGGCATGGACGGACTTTCCCACCGACGATGCCGAGGCCGATACGGCACGCATGAACCGCGAGCTGGAAGCGGCGATTCGCACCATGCCCGACCAGTACTACTGGGTGCACAGGCGCTTCAAGACCCGGCCCGAGGGCGAGCCTTCGGTCTACTGAACGGGGCGGGACAGGAACTGCTCCAGCGCTTGCCGCACCGCATCGGGCTGCTCGTGCACGACCCAGTGCGAAGTGCCTGCCAGGTGCTGCACCGTCAGGCGCGGCACCCACGGCTGCAGGCCTTCGACCAAGGCAGGCTGCAGTGCCGGGTCGCTGTCGCCCCAGAGCACATGCGTGGGCACGCCGATGTCCAGCATCTCGGGCGGCAGCCTCAGGTTGCGCAGTGCGTCGGCTGAGTCCGGATCTTCGGGCCGGGGCGGCACCAGGGGACTGGCGCCGTAGTAGTGGCAGGAGCCTTGCACGCCCAGGTCCCAGTGCTCGCGGTAGCGCTGCTGCAACTGCGGCGTGAGCCATCCGGGCAACTCGCCCTGCGGTGTGCGGAAAAATCCCAGCATGCGCTGCCAGCCGTTGTCGGCCAGCAGGGCGGGCGCGTCGGGGCGACGCAGGAAATGCATGTACTGGCTTGCGGCCTGCTGCACGGGGTTGTCCAGCAACTCGCGCAGAAAGGCGCCTGGATGCGGGGCGTTGAGGATCATCAGCCGCTGCATCAGCCCAGGATGGCGATTGGCCAGACCCCAGGCCAGGGCACCGCCCCAGTCGTGGGCGATCACGCAGGCTGCGGGTGCGCCAGGGCTTTCGATGGCGATCAGCGCTGCCAGATCCTGCAGCAGGTGCTTGGCCTTGTACTGCTCCACGCCAGCCGGCTGGCTGGAACGGCCAAAGCCCCGCAGATCGGGGGCGACGCAACGCCATTGCGTGCCGAACTGCTCCAGCATGCCTTCCCAGATGAAGCTGCCCTCGGGAAAGCCGTGCAGAAACAGCAGCAACGGCCGGCCGGGTTCGCCGCTGACGCGGCAGTGCAGATGGATGCCGTGAGGCAGCTCACGAATGCAGGTGGTCACCATGTTGCGCTCCTTGCGGGGCGCTGGCTGCACGAGCGCCTCCGGGCGCTAATCTTGGGGGCTGTCGCTCTCGCCGGGCGTCGCGGCTGCGACGTCCGCCTGCGGTGCAGCGGCTGCCGGCTGGGCCAGCCCTTCGGGATGGCTCCAGTGCCACAGCAACTGGGCCACCTCGTCCACACCCTGCTTCTTCAGCGCGGAGAACATGCGCACCTCGCCACCGCCGGCATTGAGCCGCGTGATGGACAGCACCTTGGCCTGCTCGGCGCGCGTGAGCTTGTCGGCCTTGGTCAGCAGCACGAGGAACTTCAGGCCCTCCTGCACGCGCGGGCGCAGGGCATCGAGCAAGGCTTCGTCGAGTTCGGTCAGGCCCAGTCGCGGATCGCACAGCAGCACGATGCCCGTCAGGCTCTCGCGGCTGACCAGATAGTTCAGCATCACGCGCTGCCAGCGCTGCTTGTCCGTGCGCGACACGGCGGCGTAGCCGTAGCCGGGCAGATCGGCCAGCACGGCGTCGGTCACGCCCTGTTTGCCCAGGGAGAACAGGTTGATGTGCTGCGTGCGGCCGGGCTTCTTCGAGGCGAAGGCCAGCTGCTTTTGCTGCGTCAGCGTGTTGATGCAGGTGGACTTGCCGGCATTGGAGCGGCCCACGAACGCGATCTCGGGCACATCGACCTTGGGAAGATGGTGCAGTTGCGCAGCCGTCGTCAAAAAGCGCGTCGTGTGCATCCATCCCATGGCGAGCTTGGGATCGATCAGGGAGGAAGTGGGGGCGGCATCGGCAGCCGGCGCAGCAGGATTCATGGTGTGGTCAGTCTCTCGGGGCCTCATTGTAGGTTCCCCCATGATCCAGCGCCCCCCGCGGGCTATAGGCTGCGTTGCAGGCCGAGCGCGTCGCCTGAAACCGGCGCGCCCCAGCGCCAGGGACAGCGAGCAAGGGCTGCCCCGCAGCGATGCTGTCGTCCCCCTCCCGCGTAGCGAGAGAGGGGGAAGGCGCGCAGCGCCTCAGGGGGAGCCTCAAACCTCCTCGCTCCAACAAAACCCATCCCGCGCAATCATGGCGCTGGCCGCGCTGGGCCCCCAACTGCCAGCCGCATAGCCGCGCGGCCCCGAGAGATCGTTGCGCCAGTGCTGCAGTATGGGTTCCACCCAGCGCCAGGCCTGTTCCTGCTCGTCGCTGCGCACGAACAGATTCAGCCGCCCGGCGATCACGTCCAGCAGCAGGCGTTCGTAGGCGCCCACGCGCTTGGCGCCGAAGCGCTGGTCGAAGTCCAGGTTCAGGTGCACAGGGGCCAGCGAAGGCTCGGCCTGCTGCTGGGTGGCGCCCTGGGCCAGCAGGTGCAGCTCCAGGCCGTCCTTGGGCTGCAGGTTGATGACCAGACGGTTGGCTTCGGACAGGGGCGAGCGGAAGATGGGATGGGGCACGGGCCGGAAGTTCACGACGATGCGCGCATCCCTTCCTGCCAGCCGCTTGCCGGTGCGGATGTAGAAGGGCACGCCGGCCCAGCGCCAGTTGCAGATCTCGGTGCGCAGGGCGACGAAGGTCTCGGTCTGGCTGCCGGCCGCCACGCCTTTCTCTTGCTGGTAGGCGGGCACGGGCTGGCCCTGGCTGGCGCCGGCCAGGTACTGGCCGCGCACCACGTGCTGGCTCAGGGTTTCCGGCGTCCAGGGCTTGAGCGACTGCAGCACCTTGAGCTTTTCGTCGCGGATGGCGTGGGCCGAGGCGTTGATCGGCGGCTCCATGCCGATGGCGCACAGCAGTTGCAGGGCATGGTTTTGCACCATGTCGCGCAGCGCGCCGGTCTGGTCGTAGAAGGCGCCACGGCTTTCCACGCCCAGTTCCTCGGCAATGGTGATCTGGATGTTGGCAATGGTCTCGCGCCGCCACAGCGGCTCGAACAGGGCGTTGCCGAAGCGCAGGGCCAGCAGGTTCTGGACCGAGGGCTTGCCCAGGTAGTGGTCTATGCGAAACACCTGCTCTTCGCGCAGGACCTTGCGCAGCGTGGCGTTGATGGCCTGGTTGGAGGCCAGGTCGTGGCCCAGTGGCTTTTCCAGCACCACGCGCGTCTGCGGGCCATTCAGGCCCACGGCGGCAATCTGCTCGCAGACCGTGGTGAACAGGCTGGGTGCAGTGGCCAGGTACATCACCACCGTCTCGGCGCCGCGCGTGTTCAGCGCCGTGGCCAGGCGCTCGTAGTCGGCGGGTTGCGACAGGTCCATGCGCAGGTAGTGCAGCAGGGCCGCGAAACGCGAGAACTCCTCCGGACTGGGGCGCTTGGACAGTTCCACCTTTTCGAAGCGGCCCTGGATGAGCGCGCGGTACTGGTCGTCACTCAGATCATCGCGACCCACGCACAGGATGCGTCCCCCCTCGGGGAGGGTGCCGTGGCGGAACGCCTGGAACAGCGCGGGCATGAGCTTGCGCCATGCGAGATCACCCGTGCCACCGAACAAAACCAGATCGAAACCCATGCTGTCTCCACAAGTTGATGTGTCTATTTTTTGGTAACTTGGTTACCAAAATTTTGAAGAATCGGATAAATTATAGGAAGGTGTTGAGGTTTTGTTCCAGAGATGTGTTGTCGATTTGGTAATCAGATTACTTTCATCCCATGCTGTCCGTCATTCCCCAGCCCCCGCGCTGCGACCATGCCACTGTCTGGCCTGCGCTGCACCACCATGCCTTGGCCCTGCGCAAGGGCTTCGATCTGCGCCACGCCTTTGCCGATGATCCCGGCCGGTTCGCGCACTTCAGCCAGGAGGCGCCACACTGTTTTGCAGACCTGTCCAAGAACCTCTGGGATGCACCAGCCGAGGCGCTGCTGTTGCGTCTGGCGCGCGAGTGCGCAGTGGAGCAGCAGCGCGATGCCATGTTCGCCGGAGAGCACGTCAACGGCAGCGAGGGCCGCGCCGTGCTGCACGCGCTGCTGCGCTGCCCGCGCGGCGAGTCGCCGCCGGGCCTGGCATGGGCCCTGGCCCAGGTGCACGAAACGCTGGATGCCATGCTGGCCTATGCCGAGCGCGTGACGGCCGATGCCGGCATCACCGATGTGGTGTGCATGGGCATCGGCGGATCAGGCCTGGGGCCGCAGATGGCCGTGCAGGCGCTGCAGGGGATGTGCGACGCACGGCGGCGCATGCACTTCGTCTCCAACGTGGATGGGCATGAGCTGCAATCGGTGCTCGATGGGCTGCAGCCGCGCAGCACGCTGTTCATCGTGGCCTCCAAGGTCTTCAACACGCAGGAGACGCTGACCAATGCGCGCAGCGCACTGCAATGGTTCCATGCGCAGGGCGGTGAAGATGTGGCGCGGCATTTCGTGGCGCTGACCACCAATGCCTCGGCGGCTGCGCAGATGGGCATCACCACCACTTTCGGCTTCTGGGACTGGGTGGGCGGGCGCTATTCGCTGTGGTCGGCGATCGGGCTGCCCGTGGCCCTTGCCGTGGGAGCAGCGGCATTCCGCGACCTGCTAGCCGGCGCGCATGCCATGGACCACCATTTCCGCACGGCACCGCTGCAGGCCAACCTGCCCGTGCGTCTGGGCCTGCTCGATGTCTGGAACCGCAATTTGCTGGGCTTTGCCAGCCGCTGCATTGCGCCCTACCACGCAGGCCTGCGGCGCCTGCCGGCCTATCTGCAGCAACTGGAGATGGAGAGCAATGGCAAGCGCGTGGACCGCCAGGGCCGGCCGCTGGCGCTGGGCTCAGCCCCCGTGCTCTGGGGCGAGCCTGGTACGGATGGGCAGCATGCCTTCTTCCAGATGCTGCACCAGGGGACGGACATCGTGCCGCTGGAGATCATCGCCGTGCAGCGGCCGTCGCACGGCCTGCAGGGCCACCATGAGCAACTGCTGGCCAACGCCCTGGCCCAGGCCCAGGCCTTGATGCAGGGGCGTTCCTGCGATGATGGCCATCGCCACTTCCCGGGCAACCGGCCCAGTACCTTCGTACTGCTGGATGCGCTCACGCCGGCGGCGCTGGGTGCGCTGATCGCCTTGCAGGAGCACCGCGTGTTCGTGGCGGGCGCGCTGTGGGGCCTCAACAGCTTCGACCAGTGGGGGGTGGAGCTGGGCAAGCTGCTGGCGCGCGACCTGCAGCAGCGCTTGGCCAGCGGGGATGTGGCGGAGCTCGATGCATCGACCGCAGGACTGCTGCAGCGCATGCGGGCCTGACGCCCCTGGCAACACGTTGCCGGGGCTGAGCACGCTCAGGCTTCGCGGAAGCTGTTCACCGGCAGGCCCGGCACATCGACACGGCACTCCATCAGCGCACCGGCAGGCACCTGCGCCGATCGCTCCGGATCGGGCCGGCCGTGTCCGGCCGAGGTGATGTACAGCGTGCGCAGGTCCTCCCCCCCAAAGCAGACCATGGTGGGGCAGCGCACGGGCGTGTCCAGGCGCTGCAGCACATCGCCCTCGGGGCTCAGTTGCAGCACGCAGCCGCCTTCATACATGGCCACCCAGTAGTTGCCCCGGACGTCGACGCTGGCGCCGTCGGGGCGGCCGCCATAGAGCCTGCCCTCGGCCTTGGGGGCGAAGGCCTTCCACAGAGAGCGCGTGCCCAGCGTGCCGGAGTCCAGGTCGAAGGCAAAGCGGTCTATGCGGTGGGCTGGCGTGTCTGCCCAGTACATCCAGTCGTCATCGGGGCTGAAGGCCAGTCCGTTGGCCGTGGTGCAGTCGCCTGCCATGCGCTGAACGGCGTAGCCTCCGGCGCCGTCCGCACGCAGGCACCACAGCGCGGCATCGGGCGCCGTCTTGGGCGAGAACAGTGACCCCGCCCACAGCCGCCCGGCGCGGTCGCAGCGCCCGTCGTTGAGCCGCAGCTGCTGCGGATCATGGTCCAGACGGGCGATCATTTCGGTGTGTCCCGTGGCGGTGTCCAGCAGGCCGAAGCCATCGCGCAGCCCCAGCACGATGCGGCCCCGGTCCGTGGGAGCGCAGCAGCCCGGTTCGCTGGGCGTGGCCCAGCTGCGGTGCAGGCCTGTGGCGGGCTCCCAGGAATGGATGTGCCTGTCCTGGATATCGCACCAGTAGAGCCGGTGTTCCTGCGGGTGCCAGAAGGGGGACTCGCCGAGTGCACTCGGTGGAACAGGGATGCGCTGCACGGCCATGGTCTGCCTCGGAGATGGGGATGAACGGAATTCTAGGAGGTCGGGACGCACCGCAGCAGCGGCAAATGGTTTGATGCATCGGCTAAGGGATATCACCGGCTTGGCTGCGCATAAAAGTATCGAAAGGCGCATCTGTCGTACCAGTCCAGGCACGAGGCCGTCGCCACAATGCCTCATCCGCAGCCGGGATGGGAGGCGCGGTGATCCAGCACTCGAAGACCAGGGAACAAGGAGACAAAAATGCACAGCTTGCTCAAGGCCAGCCTCACATGGGCCATGGCCACTGCCGCAGTGGGCGCACTCGCCGGCACCGAACTCGTGATCGCCGCCGTGAACAACGGCCACATGATCGAGATGCAAAAGCTCACCCCCCGGTTCGAGAAGGCCCACCCCGACATCACGCTCAAATGGGTGACGCTGGAAGAAGGCGTGCTGCGCCAGCGCGTGACCACCGACATCGCCACCAAGGGCGGCCAGTTCGATGTGATGACCGTGGGCATCTACGAGGTGCCGATCTGGTCGAAGAAGGGCTGGCTGCAGCCCATTGCCACCGATGCCGCCTATGACGCGGCCGATCTGCTGCCCACCATCCGCGAAGGCCTGTCCTACGAAGGCAAGCTCTATGCCTCGCCCTTCTATGGCGAAGGCTCCATGCTCATGTACCGCAAGGACCTGGCCGACAAGGCGGGTTTTCAGATGCCCGACAAGCCCACCTGGGAGCAGGTCCGGGAGTTCGCCTCCAAGGTCCACGATCCCAAGGCCGGGGTCTACGGGATCTGCCTGCGCGGCAAGCCGGGCTGGGGGGACAACATGGCCCTGATCACCACCATGGCCAATACCTTCGGCGGCCAATGGTTCGACATGCAGTGGAAGCCGCAGATCGACACACCCGCCTGGAAGAAGGCCGTGGGTTTCTATGTGGACCTGATGAAGGCCTATGGCCCCCCGGGCGCCTCGGCCAACAGCTTCAATGAGAACCTGGCCCTGTTCAACGAGGGCAAGTGCGGCGCCTGGGTGGATGCGAGCATCGCCGCCTCCTTCGTGAGCGACCCCAAGCAATCCAAGGTGGCCGACAAGGTGGCCTATGCGGCTGCACCCATCGCCAGCACGCCCAAGGGATCGACCTGGCTGTGGACCTGGAACCTGGCCATTCCCTCCAGCTCGAAGAAGGCCGATGCGGCCCAGGTCTTCGTGAAGTGGGCCACTTCCAGGGAGTATGTGCAGTTGGTCGCGCAGGAGCACGGCTGGCGTGCCGTGCCCACAGGAACGCGCCAGTCCACCTATGCCAATGCCGAGTTCCAGAAGGTGGCAGGCTTTGCCGCAGCCGAGAAGCGGGCCATCGACAGCGTGAGCCTGACCGATGCGACCGAGCCCAAGTCGCCCTATGCCGGCGTGCAGTACGTCGCGATTCCAGAGTTCCAGGCCATTGGCATTGCCGTGGGCCAGCAGATGAGCGCCGCGCTGTCGGGCAAGGTCACGGTGGAGCAGGCGCTCAGTACCTCGCAGACGCTGGCCGAACGCGAGATGAGGAAAAGCGGCTACTACAAATGAGGGCCGATAGGACTCCCGACAGGGCGGCATCCGCCAGGCGCCTGCTGCCCCGCGCCCTGATGGCGCCCGCCGTGGCCGTGCTGCTGTGCTGGATGCTCGTGCCCTTGTTGATGACGATTTATTTCTCGCTCGTCAACTACAACCTCATGCAGCCCGGCGAGCACCGTTTCGCCGGCTGGGACAACTACGCCTTCTTCATCACCGATCCGGACTTCCTGCCCGCCGTGTGGAACACGCTGAACTTCCTGGCCAGCGTGGTGCTGATCACCCTGGTGCTGGGCGTGCTGATCGCTTTGCTGATCAACGAGCCATTTCCGGGGCGCGGCATCGTGCGGGTGCTGCTGATCTCGCCGTTCTTCGTGATGCCCACGGTCAATGCGCTGCTGTGGAAACACATGATGATGAACCCGATCTATGGCGTGCTGGCCAGCCTGTGGAGGGCCGTCGGACTGCAGCCCGTGGACTGGCTCACCGAGATGCCGCTGCTGTCCGTCATCGTCATGGTGTCCTGGCAATGGCTGCCCTTCGCCTGCCTGATCTTCATCACCTCGCTGCAGTCGCTGGACCGCGAGCAGATGGAGGCGGCGCGCATGGATGGCGCCAACGCCCTGCAGCGCTTTTACTACCTCACGCTGCCCCATCTGGCGCGGCCCATGGCGGTGGTAGTGATGATCGAGATGATCTTCCTGCTCAGCGTGTTCGCCGAGATCGCCATCACCACGGCGGGCGGGCCCGGCAACGAGAGCACCAACCTGACCTACCTGATCTACAAGCAGTCGCTGATGAACTTCGACGTGGGCGTGGCCTCGGCCGGTGCACTGTTTGCCGTGGTGCTGGCCAACATCGTCTCCCTCTTCCTGATCCGCATCGTGGGCAAGAGCCTGGACTGAGGGCATGATGAAAACAAGTTCCTCCACCCTGGTGCGCGCCGCTGCGGCATGGGCCTTGGCACTGCTGCTGTTCTTTCCGCTGGCCTGGCTGTTCCTGACGGCCTTCAAGACGGAACTGCAGGCCATTGCCGTGCCGCCGCTGTTCGTGTTCGAGCCCACGCTGGCCAACTTCGGCGAAGTGCAGCAGCGCAGCGACTACCTGCTGTATGCGCGCAATTCGCTGATCACCAGCCTGGCCTCGACCCTGATCGGCCTGGCCATCGCCGTGCCTGCTGCCTACTCCATGGCGTTCTTTCGCAGCCGCCACACGCGCGACGTGCTCATGTGGATGCTCTCGACCAAGATGATGCCGGCCGTGGGGGCCCTGCTGCCCATCTATGTGCTGGCGCAAGGGGCGGGCTTGCTAGATTCGCTCACCGTGCTGGTCATCGTCTTCACGCTGTCCAACCTGCCCATCATGGTCTGGATGCTCTACAGCGCGCTCAAGGACATCCCCAACGAGATCCTGGAAGCGGCGCGCATGGATGGCGCAGGCCTGTGGGCCGAGTTCCGCCATGTGGTGCTGCCGCTGGCTGTGGGCGGCATTGCCTCCACCGGGCTGCTGTGCCTGGTGCTGAGCTGGAACGAGGCCTTCTGGTCGCTGAACCTGAGCAGCGCCCGGGCCGGAACGCTGGCCACGCTGATCGCCTCGTATGCCAGCCCCGAAGGGCTGTTCTGGGCCAAGCTCTCGGCCGCTTCGCTGATCGCCATCGCCCCCATCGTGGTGTTTGGCTGGTTCAGCCAGAAGCAACTGGTGCAGGGCATGACCTTTGGCGCCGTCAAGTAGCCGTCCGGCATCCATTTCGCGGCTTTGTGCTGCACAAGGAAAACCATGGCCTATCTGCAACTTCAGGACATACGCAAGCGCTTCGGAGAGGCGCAGATCATCCGCGGCGTGGACCTCGCCATCGAGCGCGGCGAGTTCATCGTCTTCGTCGGGCCTTCGGGCTGCGGCAAGTCCACGCTGCTGCGCCTGATCGCTGGGCTGGAGAGCATCACTTCGGGGCAGTTGCTGCTCGACGGGCGCGACATCACGCATGCGCCATCGGGCGAGCGCGACCTGGCAATGGTGTTCCAGAGCTATGCGCTGTATCCGCACATGAGCGTGTACGACAACATGTCCTTCGCTTTGCGCCTGGCCGGCGTGCCGAAAGAGGAGATACGCCGAAAGGTCGGGCAGGCGGCCGAGACGCTCAACCTCACGCCCTATCTGGAACGCAAGCCGCGCGACCTGTCGGGCGGCCAGCGCCAGCGCGTGGCCATAGGCCGGGCCATCGTGCGTGCGCCCAAGGTGTTCCTGTTCGACGAGCCGCTGTCCAACCTCGATGCGGCGCTGCGCGGCAACACGCGGGTGGAAATCCACAAGCTGCACAAGGCGCTGGGCGCCACCACCATCTATGTCACCCATGACCAGGTCGAGGCCATGACCCTGGCCGACCGCGTGGTGGTGTTGCGCGATGGCTGCATCGAACAGGTGGGCGCGCCCCTGGAGCTCTACGACCATCCGGCCAACCAGTTCGTTGCGCAGTTCATCGGCATGCCGTCGATGAACCTGATCGCCGCCGGGGCACTGCCCGTGTTCTCCGGGGCTACGCAGGGTCGCCTGCCCGCCGACGGTACGCTGGGCATACGCCCCGAGGCCTTGCGCGTGGCCAGAGCGCAGGTCGCACCCGATGCCGCTGCACAGAGACAGGTCATGGGCCGCGTGGACCTGATCGAGGCCTTGGGCGCCGACACGCTGATCCATGTCAGCGTGGGCGGGGCGCAGCTCATCGCGCGCCAGGCCGAGCGCACGCCACTGGCCGTGGGCGACGCGGTGTCCGTCGCGCTGGACACCGGCTGCGCACTGCACCTGTTCGACCGCCAGGGACGCACGCTGGCAGGCGCCTGAGCGCTTCGCTCCGAGAGGCTGCCCGGCGCAGTCATCCTTTCTTCCTCATCTCCCTTTGGTCACCATGAACGCGATTGTTCCGCATCTTTCCAGACCCACGGTGCTGCACCTGGGTCTGGGTTCCTTTCACCGTGCGCACCAGGCCGCCTATCAACAGCGGCTGATCGATGCAGGGGACACGCAATGGGAGCTGGTGGGGGCCAACCTGCGCTCCGACATGGCGCAGACGCTGGAGGCGCTGGCGCGGCAGGGAGGGGCTTACACACTGGAGACGATTGCGCCTGGCGGATCGGTGCGCTACCAACGCATCGAGGCCCTGCGCGAAGTGATCCCCCATGCGCCCGGGCTGGCCGCCGTGATCGCGCGCGGAGCCAGCCCTTGCACACGTGTCATCTCCCTCACCGTGACCGAGGCTGGCTACTACCTCGATGGCAGCGGCGTGCTGGACACCGGCAGCCCGGAGCTTGCGGCCGACATCGGCCGCATGCGACAGGGGCAGGTCGGAGAGACGATCTATGGCGTGCTGTGCGCCATCCTGCAGTTGCGCCGTTGTGCTCATGCCGGCCCGGTCACACTGCTGAGCTGCGACAACCTGCGCCACAACGGCGATCGCCTGCTGGCCGGCCTGCTGGCCTTCATGCAACGGGCGCAACTGCAGGAACTGGCCGAGTGGGCAGGGCACAACATCAGCTGCCCGAATGCCATGGTCGACCGCATCACCCCGCGCCCGCCGCCGGAGCTGCGCGAGCGCGTTCAGGCCGCGACGGGCTGGGACGATGCGGCCGCCGTGACGGCCGAAAGCTTTTCACAGTGGGTGATAGAGGACCGCTTCGTCGCAGGCCGCCCATCCTGGGAGCGTGTGGGCGTGGAGATGGTGTCTTCCGTGGCCCCCTACGAGGAGGCCAAGATCCGCATCCTCAACGCCAGCCACAGCTGCATTGCCTGGGCCAGCACGCTGGCGGGCCTGCGCTTCATCCACGAAGGCAGTGCCGTGCCGGCGATACGTCAGATGGCATGGGACTATGTGACGCAGGACGTGATTCCCTGCCTTGCAACACCCGGCAAGGCATCGGCCCTGGACCTGCCAGCCTACCGCGACACCGTGCTGGAACGCTTCGGCAACCCTGCGATACGCGACACCAACCAGCGCGTGGCGGCCGACGGCTTTGCCAAGATCCCGGGCTTCATCGCGCCCACGGTGCGCGAGCGCATCGCGCAGGGCGCGTCCATGGATGCCGTGGCCATGCTGCCGGCGCTGTTCCTGGTTTTTCTGCAGCGCTGGCACCATGACACACTGCCCTATGCCTACCAGGATCAGGCCATGGACCCCGCAGTGGCACGCGCCATCTGCGCCGCCGCCGACCCCGTGGCCGCGCTGTGTGCCGAAGTGCCCTTGTGGGGTGAGGCCGCGGGCCATCCGCATCTGGTGGAGGCGGTCCGCCGTGCCACAGACCGTGTCCATGCTTTTGTCCAACAGGCAGCGAGGTAGAACGCATGCGCATAGCCATCGCGGGCGAAGCCCTGATCGATTTCACCGCCACGGGCGGCCTGGCCTTCCAGGGCCATGAAGGAGGCGCGCCCGCCAACTGTGCCGTGGCCGCTGCGCGGCTCGGGCAGGCCACGGGCTTTGTCTCGCAACTGTCGCGCGATCTCTTCGGCGAGCGCCTTTTCGCGCACCTGCAGGGCAACGGCGTGGACATGCGCCTTGTGCAGCGCTGCGATGCGCCCAGCACGCTGGCCTTTGTCGAGCATGCGCAAGGCACCAACCGCTATGCCTTCTATACGCAGGCAACGGCGGACACGCTGTGGGCACCTGCCGAGCTGCCCGAGTTGCCGTCCGAATGCCGCTATCTGCAGTTCGGCTCCATCGCATTGCTGCACACCCCTGTCGGGCCGCGCATCCTGGACCTGGTGGCGGCTGAGCGCGGGCGCCGCATCATCGTGTTCGACCCGAACGTGCGGCCCACGCTGATCCGCGATGCCCAGGCCTTCCGGCGCGACTGCCTGGGCTGGCTGGCCCAGGCAGACCTGGTCAAGCTCAGCGATGAGGACCTGGCCTTTATCGCGCCCGGCGTTCCGGCGCTGGAGGCCGCCGCGCGCTGGCTGGCGCTGGGTCCCCGGGCCGTGGTGCTCACGCGCGGAGCGGCCGGCGCGACCTTGTTGCGGGCAGGACAGGCGCCTTTGTCGGTGCAGCCGCCGGCCGTGCAACTGGTGGATACCATCGGCGCGGGCGACACCTTTGGCGCGGCGCTGTCGGTTGCGCTGCTGGAGCAGGGTGTCGAGCAGCCGGGCCAGTTGCAGGAACTGCCCGAAAGCGCGTGGCGCCAGGTGCTGCGCTTTTCCGCAACGGCCGCAGCGCTCAACTGCACGCGCGCCGGTGCCCAGCCGCCCCGGCGCGCGGAACTCGATGCCGCGCTGGCAGCCCATTGCGGTGGATAGCCGCCGCTGGTGATACTGTTTGCCCATGGCCTCTCCAGAAACCTTCACGCCGCCATGACCAGCCCACGCCGCCGCACACCCCGCCAGCGTCACCCTGAACTGGAGCGCGATTTCGTGCGGACGCCCGCGCTGGGCTATGAGGATATGGAGGGCAGCGGCCTGGTGCGCTGCCTGGCACATGGTTTCCCAAGCCCCCTGGTGCGCTGGCATTTCCATGAGGAGTACGAGCTGCACCTCATCACCCACACCTCGGGCCGCGCCTTCGTGGGAGACTGGATAGGACCCTTCGAGCCCGGCCACCTCGTGCTGTGCGGCCCGCGCCTGCCGCACAACTGGATCTCGTTCGATGCGCCCGATGGAGGCTCGCCTGCACGCGATTACGTGATCCTTTTCAACCACGACCCCATCGCCCGTGCGGCCGAGCAGATCCCGGAGATGCGCGAGGTGCTTCAACTGCTGGACCGTGCGCGCCATGGCATCGAGTTCTTCGGCTTGGCGCAGACGGCGCGCGCGCACTGGGATGCGGTCAGGAGTGCGCGCGGAATGCGCCGCTTCACGGCCTTTTGCGCGCTGCTTTCCGATCTGGCCGAGTGCACCGATTACCGGCTGCTGTCAGCCGTGCAGATGCAGGGCGCCCAGGGCGAGGCTCAGGTGGACCAGATCAACGAGGTGGTCAACCGCATCATGTCGCGCGTGAGCGAGCCGCTGAGCCTGGCCGACGTGGCGGCCGAGCTGGGCATGAGCGAGAGCCGCTTCAGCCGCTTTTTCCGCCGGGCCACGGGCAACAGCTTCACCGACTTCGTCAGCCGGGTACGCATCAACAGCGCATGCCACCTGCTCATGCAGACCGATAGCTTCATCGCCGACATCTGCTACCAGGTGGGCTTCAACAACGTGGCCAACTTCAACCGGCGTTTCCTGGAGATCAAGGGCATGACGCCCTCGGAGTTCCGCCGCCAGGCGGACAGCCGCTTCGGCGCGGGTTGAAGCGACGGGGAAGCGGAATCTGGCGCGCACGGGTGTGGTATTGCGCGCCACATGGGTAGAGCCCTTATTGCCGCGCTGGCACAGATCGATATGCTGGGCTGCGAAAAACATATGTTCAGCACCGAATCCGTGGCCAGTTTGTGACCACGATCAAGGAATATGTTTTCCTCTGTGCGCAGGGGCGAAACCAGGGTTCCTGACGATATCAATCACAGGGGACCCCATTGTAGAATCCGCCGAATTTTGCGCTTTCAACAACAGAACCACGCCCTCGATATGAAGTTGCTTGCCTCTTTGCTGACGGCTGCCATTCTTGCTGCAGCCCCCGCCTTTCCCGCTTTCTCCGCTGGCGAGGCACCTGCTGCCTCGGCACAGCCGAAGGCGGCCAAGGCCGACCTGGCGAAGGGCGAGGCCAGCTACACCGCCGTCTGCGCGGCATGCCATGCGGCCGACGGCAATTCCACCATCCCGCTGCAGCCCAAGCTGGCCGGCCAGCATCCCGAGTACCTGGTCAAGCAGTTGCTGGAGTTCAAGGGCGACAAGCGCAAGGACCCCGTGATGAAGGGCTTTGCCAGCATGCTCAGCGAGCCTGACATGAAGAACATCGCCGCCTGGCTGCACACGCAAAAGCCCAAGGACGGCTTTGCCAAGGACAAGGACCTGGTGGCCATGGGCGAGCGCATCTACCGCGGCGGCATCCAGGAGCGCAACATTGCAGCCTGCGCGGGCTGCCACAGCCCCAACGGCGCCGGCATTCCAGCCCAGTACCCGCGCCTGGCGGGCCAGCATGCCGACTACACCACGACCCAGCTCACGGCCTTCCGTGACGGCAAGCGCGGCAATAGCATTCAGATGACGCAGGTTGCTGCCAAGCTTAACGATCGCGAAATCAAGGCCGTGGCAGACTACATCGCTGGCCTGCGTTGATGCGATCCCGGGGCCGACGCGGTTCCCAGGGTAATCACCGGGAACCTATTGCTTTATAGACACCCCAAGCCAGGCGGGTCCATCGCATGAATGCAGATGGTCCCGCTTTTTTCATTCGGGTTTTGGCTTTTCGTTCTTCATGTCAGACAACTCTTCCGGTGCCGCTCTTGCTCCCTCCCGCCCGCAGGCCGCGCGCGCGACCCTGGAGCTGCTGGCATCGATGCGCTTCGCGATCTCGCTGCTGACGGTCATCTGCATTGCCTCGGTGATCGGCACCGTGCTCAAGCAGCATGAGCCGGTGGGCAACTACGTCAACCAGTTCGGGCCTTTCTGGGCCCAGCTGTTCCTCGCGCTCAAGCTCAATGCGGTCTACAGCGCCTGGTGGTTCCTGCTGATCCTGGCCTTTCTGGTGATCAGCACCTCGCTGTGCGTGGCACGCCATGCGCCCAAGTACCTGGCCGATCTGCGCAGCTACAAGGAAAACGTTCGCGAACAAAGCCTCAAGGCCTTCGGCCACCGTGCGCAGAACGTGGTGCCCGGAAGCACAGAAGAGGCCGCCAGGCGCCTGGGCCAGCAGCTGGTGTCGGGCGGCTGGAAGGTGCGGCTGCAGCAGCGCGACACGGCGGCCGGTCCCGGCACGGGCTGGATGCTGGCGGCCAAGGCGGGCGCGGCCCACAAGCTGGGCTATATCGCGGCCCACAGCGCCATCGTGCTGATCTGCCTGGGGGGGCTGTTCGATGGCGACCTCATCGTGCGCGCGCAGATGTGGCTGGGAGGCAAAACACCTTATACCGGCGGTGGCCTGATCTCCGAGGTGTCCGAGCAGCACCGGCTGAGCGAGCGCAACCCCACCTTCCGTGGCAACCTTCTGGTGACCGAAGGCGGCACGGCAGGCACGGCCATCCTGTCGCAGTCCGACGGCGTGCTGCTGCAGGAGCTGCCCTTTGCGGTGGAGCTCAAGAAATTCATCGTGGAGTACTACTCCACGGGCATGCCCAAGCTGTTTGCCAGCGAGGTCGTCATCCACGACAAGGCCACGGGCGAGAAGCTGGAAAAGCGCATCGAGGTCAACCACCCGGCCAGCTACCGTGGCATCGAGATCTACCAGTCCAGCTTTGACGACGGCGGCTCGTCGGTGAAGCTGCGCGCCGTGCCGCTGGAGGCGGGAGCCAAGCCCTTTGATGTCGAGGGCGTGATCGGCGGATCGGACCAGTTCGTGCGCAAGCTCCCGGACGGCAAGGACGAGACAGTGACGCTGGAGTTTGCCGAACTGCGCACCATCAACGTGGAGAACTTCGGCGGTGGCGGCGGGGCCAATGGCAGCGGCACCGATGTGCGCAAGGTGGACCTGAAGCAGGCCATCGACGAGCGCCTGGGCGCGGCCCACAAGACCGTGACCAAGAAGGAGCTGCGCAACATCGGCCCCAGCATCCGCTACAAGCTGCGCGATGCCTCGGGCCAGGCGCGCGAATTCCAGAACTACATGCTGCCCGTGGACACGGGCGACGGCCAGCGCGTGTTCCTGCTGGGCGTGCGCGACAACCAGGCCGATGCCATGCGCTACCTGCGCATTCCCGCCGATCCCGAAAGCGAGATGGACACCTTCCTGCGCCTGCGCAGCGCGCTGCAGGACCCCAGGCTGCGCGAGCAGGCTGCCAAGGCCTATGTGGCCAAGGCCATCGACGCCTCGCGTTCCGAACTCAGTGGCGCGTTGGCGCAGTCGGCCACCAAGGCGCTGGAATTGTTCGCGGGCCAGACCGACAAGAAGGGGCCGGACGGCAAGCCGCTGGGCGGGTTGCAGGCCATCTCGGACTTCATGGAAAGCAATGTGCCTGCGGCCGAGCGCGAACGTGCGGGCGAGGTGCTGGTGCGCATTCTCAACGGCGTGCTGTTCGAGCTGGCCCAGATCGTGCGCACGCAGGCGGGCCAGGCGCCCCTGGAGCCCAGCGAGCAGACGCAGTCCTTCATGACCCAGGCCGTGTTCTCGCTCAGCGATGCGCAGTTCTACCCCATGCCCATGGTCTTCATGCTGCAGGACTTCAAGCAGGTGCAGGCCAGCGTCTTCCAGGTGGCGCGCGCCCCGGGCAAGAACGTGGTGTATCTGGGCTGCCTGTTCCTCATCATCGGCGTGTTCTGCATGCTGTACGTGCGCGACCGCCGCCTCTGGATCTGGCTCACGCCCCGCGATGGGGAAAGCCATGCCGAAATGGCCTTGTCCACGAATCGCAAGACACTCGATGGTGATAGAGAATTCGCCATGCTGGCCGGCAAGCTGATAGGCGCCGAGCCCATCCACAAGAAATCCCCCGGAGGTTCCGCATGAACACCGCCACTACCACGACGACTTTGACGCTCAACGAGGGCTTCTTCGCCCGCCGCAACTGGTTCGACTGGGTGTTCGCGGCCCTGGTGGCGGCGGGACTGCTGTATGCGCTGCAGCGCTATGGCGAGTACATGGATGTCTACGAAAAGTGCATCCTGGTCGGCACCATTCCTTCGGCCATCTGGCTGGGCTGGTTCTGGCGCCCGCTGCGCGGGCTGATGCTGGTGGTGGCCGGGCTGTCGCTGCTGGCCATCGGGCTCTACCAGGGGCCTGAAGGGGCGCAACTGGCGCGCTCGGACACGGTGTTCGGCCTCAAGTACTTCCTGTCCAGCCAGTCGGCCATCCTCTGGATGAGCATGGTGTTCTTTATGAGCACCGTCTTCTACTGGATCGGCATGTTTGCGCGGGGCGAGGGCACGGCGCTGTCGCTGCTGGGCTCGCGCCTGGCCTGGCTGGCCGTGACGCTGGCGCTGGTGGGCACCATGGTGCGCTGGTACGAGAGCTATCTGATCGGCCCCGATGTGGGCCACATCCCGGTCAGCAATCTCTATGAAGTGTTCGTCATGTTCTGCTGGATGACGGCGCTTTTCTATCTCTATTACGAACAGCACTACGACACGCGCGCCCTGGGCGGCTTCGTGATGCTGGTGGTCAGCGCGGCCGTGGGCTTTTTGCTGTGGTACACGCTGGTGCGCGAGGCGCACGAGATCCAGCCGCTGGTGCCGGCGCTCAAGAGCTGGTGGATGAAGCTGCACGTGCCGGCCAACTTCATCGGCTACGGCACCTTTGCGCTGGCAGCCATGGTCTCCTTTGCCTACCTGATCAAGCAGCAGGCGACAGAGACCCGTTGGTACAAGCTCGCGCCGCTGTGGATGCTGGGTGTGGTGCTGTGCTTCGAGCCCATCGTCTTCCGCCAGGGCGCGACCCAGAACGGCGGCAGCTACTGGATGGTCTACTTCGGCATCTCGGCGCTGATCGTGGCCGGCATCCTGCTGGCGCGCAAGCGCATCGCCGAGCGCCTGCCCAGCTTCGAGCTGCTGGACGATGTGATGTACAAATCCATCGCCGTGGGCTTTGCCTTCTTCACCATCGCCACCGTGCTGGGCGCGCTGTGGGCGGCCGAGGCCTGGGGCGGCTACTGGAGCTGGGACCCCAAGGAAACCTGGGCGCTGATCGTCTGGCTCAACTACGCGGCCTGGCTGCACATGCGCCTGGTCAAGGGCCTGCGCGGCACGGTGTCCGCCTGGTGGGCGCTGGGTGGACTGGCCATCACCACCTTCGCCTTCCTGGGGGTGAACATGTTCCTGTCGGGGCTGCACAGCTACGGCGAGCTTTGAGCCACGGCAGTGGCAGAGTGACAGTGGCAAGATAAGGGCAGCGGCATGCGTTCAGGCGCATGCCGCTTTTTCGTGCACCATCGCATCGGTGCCGCAGGGAACTTGCGCGCGCCTGCGATGCTCCCAATCGCCATATCGCCAGCAATAGCGCCCCGTGCCCGCCGGCACACCAGGAGATTCCCATGCTGATCCGCTCCCACGACAACGGCTTCCAACACCCGCAAGGCAGCGAGATCACGCCCCGGGCAGGCTACCTCAAGCGCCGTGCCTGGCTGCAGTACCTGGCCGCAGGTTCGGCCGGCGCGGCGTTGCCCGGCTGGGCGGCGGGCGTGCAGCGCCCCGGCAAGCTGGCAGCACTGGCCTCCGTGCCTTCCCAGGTAGTGGGCGCAAACACCATGGACCGTGTCACGGCCTATGCCGATGTATCCCAGTACAACAACTTCTACGAATTCGGGCTGGACAAGGACGATCCCGCCAAGAACGCCCACACGCTCAAGACCCGTCCCTGGACGGTGAAGATCGAGGGCCTGGTCCAGCAGCCGCAGACGCTGGACCTGGATGCGCTGCTCAAGCTCGCGCCACAGGAAGAGCGCATCTACCGGCTGCGCTGCGTGGAGGGCTGGTCCATGGTGATTCCCTGGGTGGGCTATTCCCTGGCCGAGCTGCTGCGCAAGGTGCAGCCGCTGGGCAGTGCCAAGTATGTGGAATTCGTGACCCTGGCCGACAAGGCGCAGATGCCGGGCCTGCGCAGCGGCGTGCTGGACTGGCCTTACACCGAGGGGCTGCGCCTTGATGAAGCCATGCACCCGCTGACGCTGCTGGCCTTCGGCATGTATGGCGAGGTGCTGCCCAACCAGAATGGCGCGCCCGTGCGGCTGGTCGTGCCGTGGAAGTACGGCTTCAAGAGCGCCAAGAGCATCGTCGCCATCCGCCTGACCGACAAGGAGCCGGGCACGGCCTGGAACAAGGCGGCGCGCAACGAGTACGGCTTTTATTCCAATGTGAACCCCGACGTGCCGCACCCGCGCTGGAGCCAGGCCACGGAGCGGCGCATTGGCGAAGACGGCCTGTTCGCCAAGAAGCGCAAGACGCAGCTGTTCAACGGCTACGAAGCCCAGGTGGGCCAGCTCTACGCCGGCATGGACCTCAAGAAGTTCTATTGATGTGGCCCATGCAATGACAGCGGTGCAGCGTCTTTTGCTGCACCGGACGGCCAAGCCGCTGGTGTTTCTTGCGTGCCTGCTGCCGTTTGCGTGGCTGCTGGCTGGAGCCATCCTGAACACGCTTGGCGCCAATCCGGCCGAGGCCTTGCTGCGCTCCACCGGCGACTGGACCTTGCGCTTTCTGTGCGTGGTGCTGGCCGTGACACCGCTGCGCCAGGCGCTGGGACTGACGGCACTGGCGCGCTTCAGGCGCATGCTGGGTCTGTATGTGTTCTTCTACGCGCTGCTGCACCTGCTGTGCTATGCATGGTTCGACATGGGGATGGACTGGGGCGAGATCGTGCTCGACATCCCGAAGCGCCCATTCATCCTGGTGGGCTTTGCGGCGCTGCTCTTGCTGACCGCTCTGGCGGTGACTTCACCGCACCGTGTCATGCGCGCCATGGGCGGCAGGCGCTGGCAGTGGCTGCACCGCTGTATCTATGCGGTCGCGCCGCTGGCCCTGTTGCATTTCTTCTGGATGCGCGCAGGCAAGAACAACTTTGCGGAGGTCGGCGTGTACGCCGCCATTCTTGCGCTGCTGCTGGCCTGGCGCGTGGTCCATGCACTGCGCCGCCGGCGCGCCAGGAGCTAGCCGGCCACGGCGCGCAGGGCAGGGCGCAGCTGGCGGGTCACGGGGTCGATGTCCGCCATGGGCAGCTGGTAGTTGCGCTGGTCGAACAGGTCGATGCCGCACTGCAGTCCTTCGAGCCAGTTGAACAGGTCGGCAATCGCCTTGGCACCCATGATGGGCGCGCCGTGCTGGGGCACGATCATGTCGATGGGCAACTGGCGCGCCATCTGCACCCACAGCCGCAGGATCTTGTTGGAGACCATGTATCGGCGGTGAAAACCTTCCATGCGCGCGATGTGCGGCACGAGGTCGGTCACGGGCACCTGCGCCTCGATGCCGTTCATCAGGGACACGCCGAGGTCGCCCGTGAAGAGGATGCGGCTGACCGGGTCGTAGAAGTGGAAGTTGCCTTCGGCATGCAGGAAGTGGGCGGGCAGCAGGTGCAGCTCATGGCGGCCCAGCGGCAGCCGGCCACCGGCGTCCGGCACGCCGATCACGCGGTTTTCGGTCTTGCCGACCTTGGTGAAGTGGGGCGCGAAGCGCTCCCAGATGCGCGAGATCACCAGCTGTGCCTTGGTGCTGGTCATCCAGCGGTCCAGCGAGGCAATGATGTCTGGATCGGCGTGGGAAGCGATCAGATAGGACAGCTTGTGCGGCGCGAAATGCCGCGACATGCCCATGAACAGCTCGTTGAATGCGAGATTGCCGCCCGGGTCGATGATGGCGCCCGTGTCGTCATCGACGATGAGGAACTGATTGGCCTGTATGGCCTGTCCATCTTCCTCGATGAGGTCGGTGAACATCAGGCAGGCGTGGTTTTTGTCTCGGTAGAGCTCTACGGGCATGGCGGGTTGTCGAGGGACAAGAGAAAGTCACTCTAAGCGCCATGCCTGGCCGCGGTGTTGATGTGCATCAAGCCGCGGCGCGGCTGCCGATTCAGTCGGCCTGCTGCTTGCGGGAGTCCGTGGTGCCGGTGGGGGTTGAGCTTTCCTCGACGGCGGCACTTGACGGGCCAGCGGGTAAGGTGGTGGGTGCAGGCGCGGGCGTTGCACGCTCGGCCGGGCTGGAAATGCCCAGGGTCTGCGGCAGTGTGGCGCGGTGGCTGGCCGCAGGCGAGCTGGGCAGAAACAGCGGGCCTTTCTGGCCGCAGGCGGCCAGGGACGCCGCACAGGCGCCAAGGGCAATGCACCTGACTAGAATTTGCGAGGCTTTCAACATAAGCGAATTGTAATGACCGACCAAGAATTTCTGGACCTTGCCGAACGACTGCTGCTGGCGGTGGAGCAAGACTGCGATCGCATCAACGATGAAACCGATGCCGACCTCGATGCCCAGCGCGTGGGTGGCATGGTGACCCTGGTCTTTGCCAACCGCAGCCAGATCGTGATCAACCAGCAAAAACCGCTGCACGAGATCTGGCTGGCGGCCAAGGCCGGTGGCTTTCACTACCGCTACGACGCGGCGCAGGGCGCCTGGCTCGACACCAAGGGCGCGGGCGAGTTCTTCGCCAACCTGAGCCGCTACGCCACCGAGCAGTCGGGCCTGGCGCTGCAGTTCTCGGCACGCTGATCCGCCGTTATCGGCAGGCTCCATGAAGAAAGCCCGGCATGGCCGGGCTTTCTTGCGTGGTCAATCGCTTGTTGGCGGTCAGTTGCGGAAGAGGTCGAGGATGCGGTTGCGCTCCTCGGTGGCGGGCGGGGGCGTGGCGCCTGCAGCGCCGCCCGTGGAGGCGCTGTCCATGCCCAGGCTGCTGACGCCGCCGTTGCGCGCGTTTTCCTCGTAGTACCACTCGCCGCCCATGTTCACGACGCCAGGGGGCACAGGCATCTCTGCCACCGGCACGCCCTTGAGGGCATGCTGCATGAAGCCGATCCAGATGGGCAGGCTCAGGCCGCCGCCCGTCTCGCGGCTGCCCAGGTTGCGCGGCGTGTCGTAGCCGATCCAGGACACGGCGGCCAGCGTGGGCTGAAAGCCTGCGAACCAGGCATCCACCGAGTCGTTGGTCGTGCCCGTCTTGCCATACAGGTCGGGACGCTTGAGCGTGGACTGCGCGCGTGCTGCCGTGCCCACGCGCGCCACGTCCTGCAGCAGGCTGTCCATGATGAAGGCGTTGCGCGCGTCGATGGCCTGGGGCAGTTCCTGCACCGGGGGCGGCGTGAATTCGGACAGGATGCGGCCCTTGTGATCGGTGACACGGGCAATCAGCCAGGGGTTGACGCGGTGGCCGCCATTGGCGAACACGGAGTAGCCGGCTGCCAACTGCAGCGGCGTGACCGCTCCGGCACCCAGCGCCATGGTCAGGTAGGCCGGATGCTTGGCGGCGTCAAAGCCGAAGCGCGTGACCCACTCCTGGCCCTGCTTGGGTCCCACGGCCTGCAGCAGGCGGATGGAGATCATGTTCTTGGACTTGTTCAAGCCCGTGCGCATGGTCATCGGCCCGTCGTAACGGCTGTCGTAGTTCTTGGGCTCCCATGGCTGGCCACCCGTCACCCCGGCGCTGAAGAACAGCGGCGCGTCATTGATCATGGTGGAAGGCGAGAAGCCTTTTTCCAGTGCCGCAGAGTAGATGAAGGGCTTGAAGGCCGAGCCGGGCTGGCGCCAGGCCTGGGTCACGTGGTTGAACTTGTTCTTCTGGAAGTCGAAGCCGCCGATCAGGGCGCGCAAGGCGCCTGTCTGGGGGACCAGGGCCACGAAGGCGCCTTCCACTTCGGGCAGCTGCGTGATTTCCCAGGTGTTCTTGGGCGTCTTGACCACGCGGATCACGGCGCCGGGACGGATCTTGATGTTGGGCGGTGCCTTGGGGTTCAGGCCCGATTCGGCGGGCTTGAGGCCTTCACCCGTGATCTCGATCTGTTCGCCGTCGGCGCGTGCCGCCAGGATCTTGCGCGGATTGGCATCCAGCACCACGGCGGCGAGCACATCACCGTTGTCGGGGTGGTTGGCCAGGGTGTCGTCGATGGCGTCTTCACGGTCCTCGGCGTCGGCCGGTAGGGCCACGAACTTTTCGGGGCCGCGGTACTTCTGGCGGCGCTCGTAGTCCATGATGCCGCGGCGCAGCGAGGCGTAGGCGGCTTCCTGTTCGCCGGCATTGATGGTGGTGTAGACGTTCAGACCGCGCGTATAGGCTTCGTTGCCGTATTGGGCAAAGATCAGCTGGCGTGCCATCTCGGCCACGTATTCGGCATGCACGCGGGTGTTGAAGGAGCCCGTGCGGATCTTCAGCGGCTCGGCCTTGGCTTCAGTGGCCTGGGCGGAGGTGATGAAGCCGTTTTCCTCCATGCGCTCGATGATATAGAGCTGGCGCGAGCGGGCGCGCTTGGGGTTGCTGATCGGGTTGTAGGCCGATGGTGCCTTGGGTAGGCCTGCCAGCATGGCCGCCTCGGCCACCGTGATGTCCTTCAGTGGCTTGCCGAAATAGGCTTCACAGGCAGCAGCAAAGCCATAGGCCCGATTTCCCAGATAAATCTGGTTCATGTAGATCTCGAGAATCTGGTTTTTGCTCAACAGATGCTCTAGCTTAAAAGTCAGTAAGACTTCGTAAATTTTGCGTGTAAAGGTTTTCTCGGAAGACAGATAGACGTTGCGCGCCACCTGCATGGTGATAGTCGAAGCGCCCTGGCTTTTCACGCGGCCCAGATTGGCCAGCGCGGCGCGGGCCATTCCCTTGTAGTCCACGCCGCCATGCTCGAAAAAGCGCGTGTCTTCAATGGCCAGCACGGCGTCGGTCATCACCTTGGGGATGTCCTGGATAGGGGTCAGCGTGCGCCGCTCCTCGCCGAATTCACCCAGCAGGGCGCCTTCGCTGGAGTACACGCGCAGCGGCAGTTTGGGCCGGTAGTCGGCCAGCTCGGACACGTCGGGCAGGTTGGGATAGGCCATGGCCAGGGCCACGGCCACGGTCAGCATCAAGGCCAGCGCGCCGGCGACGGCGATGCCCGCCAGCCATAGCAAGGCCTTGGGAAACCAGTGCATAGGCTTGGATGGGGCGGAGCGAGGCTTTGCAGCCTGGGGTTCTCGGGAGTCTGAAGACGGCATGTCGCAGGGAGTGCTGAGGAGTGCCGCATTATAAAAATGCGTGCCCCAGAAGGACGGTAGGAGACGGCTGCACACGGTTGCCAGCATGGCCGCAAGCCACGCATCCTAAGCCAGGCGTGCAGGCCGACATGCAAGCAGGGGTGCATTCATGTCGCATTTGATGGCCCGCAATAATGTCTGTTTTTGGCCACTACCGCCAAGCGCGCTCCGGCTGGCATGGTGAGCTGCGCGCAGTCTTGCTGATAGCATTCAACCTATATGTGAAGGTTTGTTGCGTTCTTTACATACACAAGAAGAGGGAGGGCAAGTTGATTGCTATGGGATCCTTATTCAGTCGCCAGCCCGCACCTTTGCTAGGCATCGACATCAGTTCTTCGAGCGCCAAGCTCGTTGAGTTGTCTCGTGCCAAGTCGGGCGAACTGTTGCTGGAGCGCTGTGCCATCGAACCGCTGGAGCGGGGATGGATCACGGACGGCAACATCGAAAAGTTCGACGAAGTGGCAGAGGCTGTACGGCGACTGGTCAAAAAAAGCGGCACGCGGACCAAGAACGTGGCCATGGCCTTGCCGGCCTCGGCCGTGATCACCAAGAAGATTTCGCTGCCGGACGGCATGAGCGAGCAGGAACTGGAGGTCCAGGTCGAATCCGAGGCCAATCAGTACATTCCTTTCTCGCTCGATGAAGTGAGTCTGGACTTCTGTGTCATAGGCCCGTCATCGAATTCACCCGGCGATGTGGACGTGCTCATTGCCGCATCGCGCCGCGAGAAGGTCCAGGACCGCCAGGGCCTGGCCGAGGCGGCCGGCCTCAAGCCGACGGTCATCGACATCGAGCCCCACGCCTCCCGCATGGCGGCTGCAAGGCTGATCGAGCGCCTGCCCAATCAGGGCAACAACGCCCTTGTGGCCTTGTTCGAGTTGGGCGCCATGACGACCAGCATGCAGATCCTGCGCGACGACGAGGTGCTGTATGACCGGGACCAGGCTTTTGGCGGCGCACAGCTGACGCAACTGATCGCGCGCCAATATGGTTTCTCGCTCGAAGAGGCCGAGTCCAAGAAGCGCAGCGGCGAACTTCCGGAGGACTACGCGTCCGCCGTGCTCAAGCCCTTTGTGCAAAGCATGACGCAGGAAGTGTCGCGCGCACTGCAGTTCTTTTTCACCAGTACGCCCCACAACCGCATAGACCACATCCTGCTGGCAGGCGGCTCGGCCCCACTTTCCGGCCTGTCCGAGGCCATCACGCAGCAGACCGGATTTGCCTGCAGCCTTGCCAATCCCTTTGATGGAATGGAAGTCGGCAGCGGCGTACGCCTCAAGCGCATGTCGCGCGAGGCCCCCGCCTACCTGACCGCCTGCGGACTGGCCATGCGGAGGTTTGTCTCGTGATCCTGATCAATCTGCTTCCTCACAGAGAAGCAACACGAAAGCGCCGCAAGGAAGCATTCCAGGCCACCATGGTCCTGTCGGCCCTGGTGGGGCTTTTGATCATTGGCGCGGTGTACTGGTGGTACCAGATGATGATCGAGGCCCAGCAGGCCAAAAACAGCATGCTGCGCGCCCAGATCACCGTGCTGGAGTCCCAGATCAAGGAAATTGCCGGGCTGGAGGATGAGATCACGGCCCTGCGTGCACGTCAGAAGGCCGTGGAAGATCTGCAGTCCGACCGCAATCTTCCGGTGCACATGCTCAACGAGCTGGTGGCGCAGTTGCCCGATGGCGTCTACATCACCAGCATCAGGCAGGAAGGCCTGTCTGTGACCATGCAGGGTACGGCGCAGTCCAATGAGCGGGTTTCCGAAATGCTGCGCAATCTGTCCGAAGGAACACCCTGGATCTCCAAGCCTGATCTGGTGGAAATCGTGGCCAGGACGGTCAATGTCACGCCCAAGGACCAGCGCCGCGCTGCTGCGTTCAATCTGCGCTTTCAACTGACGCGTGCCAGTGTGGCGGAAAAGAGCCTTTCGACGCCGGCCAACCCAGGAAAGCCCCAGTGATGGCCAAGAAGAAAAAGAACGACATCGACTTCTCCGCACTGCAGGAGAACATCCAGCGCCAGTTCCGTGGTCTTGATCCCAATGACCCGTCGCGGTGGCCTGTGTTGCCGCGGGCGCTTTTGTGTGTGGCCATCGCGCTGGCTGTGGCCGCCGTGCTCTGGTATGTGCTGATCAAGGACTACGAAGACACCTTGGAGCAGGAGCGCAATACCGAAGTCACGCTGCGCCAGGACTTCAGCCAGAAGCTGTCCAAGGCCGTCAGCCTGGATGGCCTGAAGAAGCAGCGTGAACAGGTCCAGCAGTATGTGACGCAACTGGAAAAGCAATTGCCCAGTAAGGCGGAAATGGCGGCGCTGCTCTCGGATATCAATCAGGCAGGGCTGGGCCGCAGCCTGCAGTTTGAAACCTTCCGGCCTGGTGCGATGGTTGTCAAGGAGTACTACGCCGAGTTGCCCATTGCGTTGAAGGTCACGGGCCGCTTCCATGACATTGGATCCTTTGCGTCCGATGTGGCCTACCTGTCGCGCATCGTGACCTTGAACAATCTCTCGATCGTCCCCGTGGGCAAGGAAGGCAGCGAAGTCTTGAGCATGGAGGCGACGGCTCGGACCTTCCGCTACCTGGATGCCGACGAGGTGCAGGCGCAACGCGCGGCTGCAGGGAAGGGCAAGAAATAATGAGACACATGCGTTTCAGCGGCTGGCTCACGCTGGCAGCCTGCTTGGCCGTCTCAGGCTGCTCTTCTTCTGATCAGGAGGAGCTGCAGAGCTGGATGGCTCAGGAAAGAGCCAATGCCAAACCCCGTATCAAGCCTCTGGAAGAGCCCAAGACCTTCACACCCCAGGCCTATCTTGGTTCTGATGGCATGGATCCCTTCAATCCCATGAAGCTGATGCAGGTGCTGCGCAGGGAGTCTGCACAGACTAGCGCCAATACCACCCTGATTGCTTCCGAACTCAATCGCCGCAAGGAACCGCTGGAGGCCGAGCCTTTGGATGCAATGACCATGGTCGGCAGTCTGGACAAAAAAGGCGTGCCTACGGCGCTTGTCAGGGTGGGGGCTTTGCTGTACCAGGTTCGGGCAGGAAATTACCTGGGGCAGAACTACGGCAAGGTTACCCGGATCACCGAGACGTCCATCCAGTTGCGGGAAATCGTCCAGGACGGCAGCGGCGACTGGATAGAGAGAAATAGCACACTGGAGTTGCAGGAGGGAAGAAAATGATGGGCACACATCGAAGCATGTTGCACAAGGCTCGCTGGGGAATCGCCGTAGGCGGTTGGCTGCTTGGCTCCTTGGCATGGGCGCAGTCCGCGATAGAGTCGGTCTCCGGCTCGATTCAAGGAGGCACTGAGGTGGTGCGCATCGAGCTTTCCGAAGCGCTGGCTGCGGACCCGACCGGATTTGCAATCCAGTCGCCTGCACGAATCGCACTGGATTTCCCTGGCGCAACCAATGCCACGGGTAAATCGATGGTCGAGCTCAACCAGGGCAACCTGCGCTCCATCAATATCGTGGAGGCATCCGGCCGCTCCCGCCTGGTGCTGAATCTGAAGTCTGCTACGTCCTACCGCACTGAACGCCAAGGCAAGGCACTGCTGATCCTGTTGGATCCGGTGGCAACGTCTGCCACAGTAAAGCCTTCTACGCAGCAGGGCGTGTTTGAAGCCAAGACAGCTGTTGGCAGTGATGTCCAGCCCATTCGGGATGTTGATTTCCGCCGCGGCAGTGACGGCTCGGGCCGCATCGTCGTGGGTCTGAGCAATAGCCAGGTTGGCGTGGATCTGCGCCGCGAAGGCAAGGAACTGGTGGTCGATTTCCTGCGCTCCTCTTTGCCTGAAGGGCTGCGACGCAAGCTGGATGTTGGGGATTTCGGAACGCCGGTGCAGACAATCTCTTCGGTGCAGCAGGGTGAGTCGGTCCGCATGCGCATCGCTCCCGTCGGCGACTGGGAGCACAGCGCCTACCAAAGCGACAGCCAGTTTGTGATCGAGGTCCGCCAGAAAAAGGTGGATGTGAGCAAGCTCACGCAGGGACCCGGCTACAGCGGTGAAAAGCTCTCCCTGAACTTTCAGAACATCGAAGTGCGGTCGCTGTTGCAGGTGATCGCCGATTTCACGAACTTCAATATCGTGACCTCGGACACGGTTTCTGGTGCGTTGACCCTGCGTCTCAAGGACGTTCCCTGGGATCAGGCGCTGCAGATCATTATGGACGCCAAGGGCCTGGGCATGCGCAAGTCCGGCTCGGTGCTCTGGATTGCTCCCAAGGATGAGATCGATGCCCGTACAAAGCGTGACTATGAAGCCGCGATGGAAATTCAGAAGCTGGAGCCGCTGAGAACCCAAGGATTTCAGCTGAATTATGCGAAGGCGGCCGATATTCTGTTGCAAATCACGACCAACACCAGCGGAAGTGGTGTCGGTGGAACGGCTACGAGATTCCTGTCTGAGCGTGGATCCGCAATCTCTGAGCCTCGAACCAATCAACTCTTTGTGACTGACACCCCTTCCAAGCTTGAGGCGATGAAGGCTTTACTGGCGACGTTGGATGTGCCAGTGCGCCAAGTGCTCATTGAGGCGCGTATCGTGGAAGCCCGTGACACATTTGGGCGTGCGCTAGGTGTGCGCCTCGGGGGTGGGGACCTGCGTGCTCAGCGCGGTGGTGATGGTGGCTACAGTATCGGTGGTGACAATCGTGTTGCGTTCGGTACTGGCTTTGATAACGCGAATGCTTCTGCGGGTGCGGGAGGGACAGTTAATACTTCGGGCAGCTTTGTGAATCTTCCGGCATCCGTGGCGGGTGTTTCTGGGTCTGGTACCTTTGCCATGTCCATATTCAATGCTGCGGCCAACCGTTTCCTCACGTTGGAGCTCTCGGCAATGGAGGCGGATGGTCAAGGTAAGATCATTTCAAGCCCTCGTCTCATGACAGCTGATCAGACTAAGGCACTGATCGAGCAGGGTACCGAATATCCGTACTCGGTCACAGCACCAAATGGCGCGACCACCATAGCTTTCAAGAAGGCTGTGCTGAAGCTGGAGGTGACGCCTCAAATAACTCCTGAAGGTGATATTATTCTGGACTTGGATATCAATAAGGATTCTCGTGGGGAAACCACAGTCCAGGGTGTGGCGATTGATACCAAGCATATCAAGACACAGATTCTGGTGCAAAACGGTGGCACGGTGGTGATTGGGGGTATCTTTGAGCTGGAAGAGACCAATCAGGAAAACAAGATTCCTTTCCTGGGCGATGTGCCTGTGTTGGGTAATCTCTTCAAGAGCCGTTCCAGGGCTTCTTCCAAGAGAGAAATGCTGGTGTTCATTACGCCAAAGATGCTATCGGATATCAGAAATACTCGTTGAATAATAGTAGAAGGTAAGTAATCATGCAAAAAATCTTGTTTGGCACCATGCTGGCACTCGGTTTGGCCGGGTGTGGAGGTGGTGGTGGGAGTGCTGGAGAGACAAGTCAGCCTTACACCATTTCGTTGCGTGCGGATAAAACGCAGCTTCCGGTGAATCTGGGAAATACTGGTCCTGACATTGGTGCGAATGCGGCATATACAACAACGATGTATGTTGAGGCTCGCCAAGGGAGCATGCCTATTCCTGGTGGAGAGGGTATTTTTCAATGTGCGATGACTGCAGGCCTTGATTCGGCAGTGCTGTATTATCTGGACGGAACAGATAAGAAAGACGATCAAGGAAACATATCGGCCAGCCGTTCCATTGTGTTGGGCTCCAATTCTGGAAGTGCCACTTTCCATTTGCACGCAATCGACAAGGCTGGTGTGGCGAGCGTGACCTGCACGGTAACCGATCCTCGCGATAAGCGTCAGGTGAGCGCTGTTGCCAGTGTCAATGTCGGCGGTGCAGCGCAGGGCATTCCCGCCAGCACGCTGGCCGTGACCCAGACGCCTGGCTATCTGGGCTCCCGCGACAACCTCTCCAATCTGCGAAACAACGTCGCACTGGAAGTGAAGGTGGTCGACGACCGCAATCAGCCGGTCACTGGCACCAGTCCCAATGTGCAGGTTCGGATTTTGCCCAGCTCGGCTTATGAAGGTGCGCGCCTGATCTCTGGATCCAAGGCTGGCTCTTCGTTGCAAGTCAATTCGCTCAACGGCATTGCACAGCTGTCGCTTTCCAGTGGCCCCGATAGCGGCGCCATCGTGCTGGAAACGACCGTGGACCGCCGGGACAATGATGTCAGCAATGGCATTCAGGATCCCATCAGGGCCTATACCGTTGTGGGTGTCTATCACGAGATCGCCAAGACGCCTCTGGCCCTGCCTGATGGCTTGAGCATCACGGGTGTCAAGGACCAGCCTCTGGTGTACGGCTTTGCGGCAACAGGCGGCATTCCTCCTTATCGCTGGTCGACACTGGGTGGTGTTCCAGACGGTATGCGCCTGAGCAGCGACGGCGTGCTTTCCGGTACGCCGACGGTGGTCGGAACCTTCAACATGCTGGTACGTGTGCAGGACGCACAGGGCACCGTGGTCGACAAGACCGTGACCGTGACCATCGCGGCCAAGGCACCTCTGGCCTTCACTGCACCGACCATCTCTGGCGTCCGTGATGTGGCCCTGGCGTACGCACTGTCGGCAACTGGCGGTAGCGCTCCCTACACGTGGGTGAGTCTGGGTGGCACTCCCGAAGGGCTGGCGTTGTCCAGCGACGGCATCTTGTCGGGTACTCCGACAGCGGATGGCACCTTCAACATGATCGTGCGCGTCACGGATGCCGACAACACGGTGATCACGAGGAACATGACCATCACGGTGGCCAAGCCGGCAACCACGACGCCGTAAAGGCGATGCCGTTCGCGGCCATGGGAGATAATTTTGATTTCCCATGGCCCGTGCGGTAACAGCAAATGGATGTATCAGGCTTGGTAACCCGGGTGGCCCTGATCGGCCTGCCCGGCTCCGGCAAATCGACCATAGGGCGCCAGCTGGCGCGCCTGTGGTCGATGCGTTTTGTGGATGCGGATCATGTGGTCGAGCAGCGCATAGGCTGCAGCATCCGGGAGTTTTTCGAGCGCGAGGGCGAGCAGGCTTTTCGAGACATGGAGTCGCAGGTCATTGATGAGCTGTCCGCCTCCACATCCAGCCTGCTGCTGTCCACGGGTGGTGGCGTGGTGCTGCGCGAGCAAAACCGCCGCCATCTGCATGCGCGCACCCAGGTCTTCTATCTGGATTGCACGCCAGAGGCCATCGCCGCGCGGCTGCGCAACGATGTGACGCGGCCCTTGCTGCAGGTGGAAGACCCGGCGCTGCGCCTGCGGGAGCTGTTGCTGCAACGCGAGCCGCTTTATCTGGAGACGGCTCACTTCGTGATCCAGACATCGGGTCTGTCTGTGGCGCAGGCTGCGCAGCGCATACGCATGCAGGCGGAACTGGCCTGAGCACAGTCAGGTGGAACACCAAAGGCCTCGGCACTTGCCGGGGCCTTTTTCTTTAAGATCGGCGGTTGCCGGGCGCGCTGCCGTGTCGCGCAATTCCTTTCACTCTTTCTGCCTTGGAGCGACACCATCTTGCCCACCGCTTCCTCCTTGCCTGCCGCCCAGGTCGTGACCATCGACCTGGGTGACCGTTCCTATCCGATCACCATCGGCACCGGCCTGCTGGACCAGGCCGCGACCTATGCCGCCCTGCCTTCTGCGGCCCAGGCCGTGATCGTCAGCAATGATGTGGTCGCGCCGCTCTACGAGCCCGCACTGCGTCGCGTGCTGGAACAACGCTACCGCAGCGTGCGTACCGTGGTGCTGCCCGATGGCGAGGCCCACAAGGACTGGCAGACGCTGAACCTGATCTTTGACGACCTGCTGTCCGGCGGCTGCGACCGCAAGACCGTGCTGTTCGCGCTGGGCGGTGGCGTCATTGGCGACATGACCGGCTTTGCCGCCGCCAGCTATATGCGCGGCGTGCCCTTCGTGCAGGTGCCCACCACGCTGCTGTCGCAGGTGGACTCGTCGGTGGGCGGCAAGACCGCCATCAACCATCCGCTGGGCAAGAACATGATCGGCGCCTTCTACCAGCCGCAACTGGTGGTTTGCGACCTGGCTTCGCTGGACACGCTGCCCGTGCGCGAGCTGAGCGCCGGCCTGGCCGAGGTCATCAAGTACGGGCCGATCGCCGACATGGACTTCCTGGCCTGGCTGGAGGAGAACATGGATGCCTTGCTCGCCCGCGACCGCAGTGCGCTGGCGCACGCGATCAAGCGCAGCGTGGAGATCAAGGCCTGGGTCGTGGGCCAGGACGAGAAAGAGGCTGGGCTGCGCGCCATTCTCAATTTTGGCCACACCTTCGGGCATGCGATCGAGGCCGGCATGGGCTACGGCAACTGGCTGCACGGCGAAGGCGTGGGCGCCGGCATGGTCATGGCGGCCGAGCTGTCGCATCGCCTTGGCTTGGTGGATGCCGCCTTTGTGCAAAGGCTGCGCGTGCTGATCGAACGTGCGGGTCTGCCGGTGCGTGGCGCCGTACTGGATGCGCGTGACAACGCTGGCCGCTATCTGGAGCTGATGCGCGTGGACAAGAAGTCCGAGGCGGGCGAGATTCGCTTCGTTCTCATCGACGGGCCGGGAAAGGCCGTCATGCGCTCGGCACCCGATGCCTTGGTGCGCGAAGTCATAGACGCCTGCTGCGCCTGACGCGCGGCGCCGGGGGCAAGCCGGAACTGCTAGAGTGCCCTTGTCAGCATGATGAGGCGATCGAATGCAGAAACAGGCCCTGGCCCCTTATGCCTGCAACCCGGCGTTCAGCCGGGGGCGGCGTTTCCCGGAGGCGCCTGCGCCCACGCGCAGCGACTTCCAGCGCGACCGGGACCGCATCGTCCATTCCTCGGCCTTCCGGCGCCTGGTCTACAAGACCCAGGTCTTCGTCAACCATGAAGGCGATCTGTTCCGCACCCGCCTGACGCACTCGCTGGAAGTCGCCCAACTGGGCCGCTCGGTCGCCCGGTCCCTGCAGCTCGACGAGGATCTGGTCGAAGCCATCTGCCTGGCCCACGACCTGGGCCACACCCCCTTCGGCCATGCGGGCCAGGACGCGCTCAATGCCTGCATGCAGCCGCACGGCGGCTTCGAGCACAACCTGCAAAGCCTGCGCGTGGTGGACCGACTGGAGGAGCGCTATCCGGCCTTTGACGGGCTCAACCTGAGCTTCGAGACGCGCGAGGGCATTCTCAAGCACTGTTCGCGCACCAATGCCGAGCACCTGGAAGCGCGGGAGCCCGGTGGCGTGGCCCACCGCTTTTTGCTGGGCCGGCAGCCTTCGCTGGAGGCCCAGCTGTGCAATCTGGCCGATGCCATTGCCTACAACGCCCATGACGTGGACGATGGCGTGCGCTCCGGCCTGATCACCATGGCCCAGCTGCGCGAGGCCGTTCCTTTGTTCGCGCGCTATCACGATGCAACGCTGGCCGAGCATCCCCAACTGGGCATGCCTTTGGCCGAGCGCCGACTGCTGTACGAAAGCATCCGCCGCATGCTCAGCGACCAGGTCTATGACGTGATCGCCGCCACGCAGCAACGCATTGCTCAGGCGCGGCCCTGTTCGGTCGATGAGGTGCGCGCACAGGCTGGCCCCCTGGTGGGCTTCAGCGATACCATGAGGCAGCAGTCGTTGCAGCTCAAGCAGTTCCTGTTCCGCAATCTCTATCGCCATGAACAGGTGATGAAGACCATGGACGGCGCGCAGCAGGTGGTGGCCGAGCTGTTTGCGGCCTACATGGTGGAGCCCGATCGCATGAAGCCGCGTTTCGTGCAGCGGGCCATGCTGGCCGAGGACGTATCGGCGCGTGCGCGGGTGGTGGCCGACTTCATCGCCGGGATGACGGATCGCTACGCGGCCCGGGAGCATGAGCTGCTGACAGGCCTGCGCCTGCTGGGCTGAGAAATCCGAGCACCGGCATCGCCCGGGCGGCGCGGCTAGAATGCGGACCCTGCGTGACAGGGCAGGGAAGGGTTCCTGGACGGTTTCGCAATGTCTGGGGGCGCAGTGCCCCCGTTCGCATTTTTGAAGGGCACAGCCATGACCGATACCAACCACGAGATTCGCGCGGCCGAGTTTCCGCCTGTCACCGTGATCGAGGATACGGTGCACTGGCTCGAAAAGGCCGTGATCGGCCTGAACCTGTGCCCCTTCGCCAAGGGCGTGCACATCAAGGGCCAGATCCACTACACGGTCAGCCAGGCCACCGACGCCGAGGGCGTGGCGGCGGATCTGCACCGCGAGCTGGAAGCGCTGGCCGAGGCCTCGCCCGAGAAGCGCGACACCACGCTGCTGATCCTGCCCCATGCGCTGCAGGAGTTCCTGGACTTCAACGACTTCCTCGAAGTGGCCGACGCCATGGTCGAGGAACTGGACCTGGGAGGCATCCTGCAGGTGGCCTCGTTCCATCCGCAGTTCCAGTTCGAGGGCACCGAAGCCGACGACGTCACCAACTGCACCAACCGCTCGCCCTATCCCACGCTGCACCTGCTGCGCGAGGACAGCATAGACAAGGCGGTCGAAGCATTCCCCGAGGCGGAGTCCATCTACGAGCGCAACATGGAGACGCTGGAGAAGATCGGCATCGAAGGCTGGCTGGACATGGGCGTGGGCGCGCGCTGCCCCGTGGCGCATGCAGCCAAGCCGGGCGCAGCCGAATGAAGGCGCGCCAAGGCAAGCCTGCCGCGAAACCCGAGCAGGATGTGACCGAGCAGCTGGGCCTCAAGCCCGGCCAGTCCATCGAACTGCTCAAGGCGCTGCACATCCTCACGCGCGAAGGCAAGATCAACCAGGACTCGCGGCGCAAGCTCAAGCAGGTCTACCACCTGTACCAGTTCATCGCCCCCATCCTCGAAGAACTGTCGGCCGACGACCATGCGGTCACCCTGGCCGACCACGGCGCCGGCAAGTCCTATCTGGGCTTCATCCTCTACGACCTGTATTTCAAGCCGCTGGGGCGCGGCCATATCTACGGCATAGAAACGCGCGCGCCGCTGGTGGAAGCTTCACAGAAGCTGGCCGCCGAGCTGGGCTTCGACCGCATGGGCTTCCTCAACATGTCGGTGGCCGAATCCACGCATGCCGACTTCATGCCTGCGCAATTCGACGTGGTCACGGCCTTGCACGCCTGCGACACCGCCACCGACGACGCCATCGCCTTCGGCCTGGAGAAGAAAGCCAAGGCCATGGTGCTGGTGCCCTGCTGCCAGGCCGAGGTCGCTGCCTGCCTGCGCCAGACCAAGGCGCTGAGCCTGACGCGCACGCCCCTGGCAGAACTGTGGCGCCATCCCATACACACGCGCGAAATGGGCAGCCAGCTCACCAACGTGCTGCGCTGCCTGTACCTGGAAGCCTGCGGCTACCAGGTCACCGTGACCGAGCTGGTCGGCTGGGAGCACAGCATGAAGAACGAGCTGATCATTGCGCGTTATACGGGGCAGAAAAAGCGCAGCTCGGCCGAACGGCTGCATGCCCTGCTGGCGCAGTTCGGGCTGGAGCAGACGCTGGCGCACCGCTATCCTCATCTGCCGGCCCCCGCACAGGCCGTTCCCGCCTGATCGGTTCCTAGCCGATGGCTGCGGCACCGGGCATCGCCCGGTACCAGGCAATCCCCTCACCATCGATGCTGCGCTCCACCTGCCCCGCATGCATCAAATGATTCAGGCAGGCCAGGCTCTCGCCCGTGGCCATGCCCAGCAGGGCGGGGCTGGATTCGCTGATGGGGCGTGAGAACAGGGCGCCGAAGACATCGACGGCGCGACGCGGTTCGGCCAGTGCGGCCAGCAAGCGGGCGTTGGCGCGTTCCTGGCCTGCGGCCAGTGAATCGATTCGTGCATGCAGGCCGCGAAAGCAATCGCCATGCGCGGGCAGGACGAGCACATCGTCGGGCACTTCGCGCCTGACCTTTTCCAGAGAATCCATCCAGTCGGCCATGGGGTTGGCGTCTGGCTCCATGGCATGGACCGAGACGTTGGACGAGATGCGCGGCAGCACCTGGTCGCCCGAGATCAACAGCTTGAGATCGGGGCAGTAGAGGCTGGCGTGCTCGGGCGAGTGGCCGCTGCCGACCACCACGCGCCACAGGTGCTTTCCTATGCGCAGTTCCTCGCCGTCGTGCAGGCGGCGGTAGCTGTCGGGCAGGGCGTGGATGTGCTTGCCGAAGTTGCCGAAGCGGGCGCGGTAGGACTCCAGGGCGCTGTCGCTCCAGCCTGCGCGGCGGTAGAAGGCGATGGCGTCGGGCGGCGCCTCGCGGCTGCAGTCCGAGACCACGACGCGGCAGTTGAGGTACTCCAGGCGCGTCATGTACAGCGGCACATGGAACTTGCGCGTCAGCCAGCCGGCCAGGCCCACATGGTCGGGGTGCATGTGGGTGACCAGCACGCGTGTCAGCGAGCGGCCGTCGGTGGATTGGGAGAACAGCGCGCGCCAGGTGGCCACGCCTTCGTCGCTGCGCGCGCCGGTGTCGACGATGGCCCAGCCCTCGCCGTCATCGATGGCCCAGAGATTGATGTGATCCAGCGCATAGGGCAGGGGCATGCGTATCCAGAGCACGCCGGGTGCGACCTCCAGCGTCTGCCCGCGCTGCGGTGGCGCCTCGAACGGGTAGTCGAGCACCGGCTTGGGCGGCGCATCCGTGGCGTGCGAGGCGTTCGGGGCTTGGGCTTTCTGGTCCATGGGGTTCCTTGTTCAGTCGCGGGGGTGGCCGGGTGCTCCCCGGCTGGCAGCGCATCCCCGCAACGATACGCCTGCCGCTGCTGCCTTGCTGTCACGGGCTCGTCACAGGCCGCTCCTACAGTGCACGGGTCAATCAACAGGGGGAGGGCGCGGCCGTGCTGCGGGGTCCCCTGCCTACAGAGGGATATCCGCATGAAATTGAAGATGTTGTGCAGCGCGCTGGCTGGTGCCTCGCTGCTGTTGAGCGCCTGTGGCGGCAGCGACGGTTCGTCCGCAGCCGCTCCGACCAAGAACGTGCTGTTCTTCCTGGGCGATGGCATGGGCATCACCACCATGACGGCCGCACGCATCTACAGCGTGGGCGAAGACGGTGAGCTGACCATGGACAAGCTGCCCGAGACGGCCTTCGTCCACACCTTCTCTAACGACGCCCAGGTGACGGACAGCGCGCCCTCGATGGCCGCCTACATGACCGGCGTGAAGATGAACAACGAAGTCATCTCCATGACGCCCGACACCAAGGCCACGGACGCTGCGGGCAAGGCCTATCACACCAACTACGACAGCACCTGCCCCAGCGGCAACGGCCAGGCCGTTCCCACGCTGCTCGAGCAGATGAAGTCCGCCGGCTACGGCACGGGCGTGGTCTCCACCGCGCGCATCACGCATGCCACGCCGGCAACCACCTACTCGCACGTCTGCCACCGCGATGCGGAGAACACCATTGCCGCGGCCCTGGTGCCCGGCGGCTCCGGCTACAACAGCAAGCTCGGTGACGGCGTGGACGTGATCCTGGGTGGCGGCTCCTACTACTTCACGCCCAAGGCCGACGGCGGCCGCCGCAACGACAGCCGCAACCTGATCGCCGAGTTCAAGACGCAAAAGTACAGCTACGCCGCCAACAAGAGCGAGTTCGACAAGCTGCCCGTGGACGGCAGCAAGATCGCCGGCCTGTTCACCAAGGACCACATGGCCTATGACCTGGACCGCGATGCGACCAAGGAACCGAGCCTGGCCGATATGACGGGCAAGGCCATCGACGCACTGTCGGCCAAGAAGAAGGGCTTCTTCCTGATGGTGGAAGGCGGCCGCATCGACCATGCGCTGCACGCCACCAACGCGCGCCGCGCGCTGCAGGACACCGTGGCCTTCGACAACGCCATCCAGACCGCGCTGGACAAGATGGCCAAGCTCGATCCGGGCCTGAAGAACACGCTGATCGTCGTCACCGCCGACCATGACCACACGCTGCACCTGAACGGCTATGCCGCGCGCACCGGCAAGACCGAGGCCGGCAAGCCCGGCGTGCTGGGCCTGGTCAAGAACTACGTGGACGGCAAGGCCTCCACCGATGTGGACGGCAATCCCTACACCATCCTGGGCTTCGGCAACGGTCCCAAGCGCCTGGCCACGCGGGGTCCCATCGACGCTGCCTCGCTTGAAAGCCCCGACTACCTGCAGGAGGCCGTGGTGCCCCTGGCCTCCGAAACCCACGGCGGCGGCGACGTGTTCCTGGGCGCGCAAGGCATGGGTGCCGATACGTTCTCGGGCGTGATCGACAACACCACCGTCTTCACGCTGATCAAGAAGAGCATCGGCTTGTGATGCCGCACGCTGCAATCAAGGCACTCAAGGAATTCCACATGCATCCGATCCTCCAAAAGACCTCCCTCGCCCTGGCTGCGGCCGGCGCGCTGGCGCTGCTGGCACCTGCCGCCCATGCGGCTGGCGAGGCCAAGAACGTCATTTTCTTCCTCGGCGACGGCATGGGCCCGGTCACCGTGACCGCCGCGCGCATCTACAAGGGTGAGAAGCAGCTGGCTGCCAATCCCACGGCACTGACCAGCAGCGAGCGCGCCACGCTGACCATGCAGTCCCTGCCTTACGCCAGCCGCGTCAAGACCTTCTCGCGCGATGGACAGACCACGGACAGCGCGCCTTCGATGGCGGCCTACATGACCGGCGTGAAGATGAACAACGAAGTCATCTCCATGTCGGCCGAGACCCTGGCCTATGCGGCCAACGGCCAGCAGTACATCAACGGTGAGGACACCACCTGCCCGGCCGGCAACGGCCAGCCCGCGCAGACCCTGCTGGAACTGTCCAAGGCCAAGGGCCGTGCCGTGGGCGCCATCTCCACCACGCGCGTGGGCCATGCGACGCCTGCGGCCACCTACGCCCACATCTGCAACCGCAATGGCTACAACAGCATTGCCGAGCAGTCCGTGCCCGGCCATGCCAACTACAACGCCAAGCTGGGCGACGGCATCGACGTGCTCATGGGCGGCGGCCAGCGCAACTACCTGCCCAAGTCGGTCAACCCCAGCAGCAAGCGCACGGACACGGCCAACCTCGTGGACATGATGAAGGCCAAAGGCTACGCCTATGTCGCCAAGGGCAGCGAGCTGTCAGCCCTGGACGCGACCAAGGCCCCCAAGCTGCTGGGCCTGTTCACGCAAAGCGAAATGGCCTACGAGCTGGACCGCGTCAAGCAAAAGCTGGACGAGCCCAGCCTGTCCGACATGACCGGCAAGGCGCTGGACGTGCTCAGCCGCAATGACAAGGGCTTCTTCCTGATGGTGGAAGGCGGCCGCATCGACCACGCACTGCACGGCACCAATGCCAAGCGCGCGCTGGAGGACACGCTGGCCTTCGACCGCGCCATCGAGACCGCCATGGCCTACATGGAAAAGAAGGACCCGGGCCTGAAGAACACGCTGATCGTCGTCACGGCCGATCACGACCACAACATGGTGTTCAACGGCTACTCCAAGATCGGCAATCCCATCCTGGGCAAGGTGCAGGACTACCAGACCGGCCAGATGGCCAAGGCCCAGGACGGCAAGCCCTACACCACGCTGGCCTTCGGCAACGGCGGACGTCCCAACGCCACCGCCTCCAGCCAGGTCAATGCCGAAGATGGCAACAAGCCCTGGATCGCTCCCACGCGCGGCGCCTCGCGCGACGACGTGACGGCCGTGGACACCACGGACGACAACTACCTGCAGGAAGTCGGCCTGAACCTGGGCACGCCGGGCTCCGAGACCCATGGCGGCGGCGACGTGATGCTGTTCGCCGGCGGCGCGGGCGCCAAGATCTTCAAGGGCACGATGGACAACACCAAGGTGTTCTCCAAGGTCCGCGAAGCCGCTGGCCTGTAATTGTTTCTTCCTTCGTTGGCTGCTTGCCAACCCCTGGCCGGAGCCGTGGTACATGCGTGTGCCCGGCCCCGGTTTTTTCGCATTGGCTGGATTCCATGACGCTTTCCCTTCCGGCGCCGCGCGCGGCGCGCCACATCTACGCGGCCGCGCTGCTGGCCTGTTCCGTCTCCGCAGCATGGGCCGCCGAGCCGGCCAAGGCGGCGGCATCCGCACCCACGGCCGCAGTCCCTGCGGATTCCGTGGCCCGCACCACGGCCGCCGTGCAGGCCACGCCCGAAGCCGACCTGCGCATCACCTATGAAGCCATGAGCGTGGGCAGCGACGGCGTGCAGCGAAGCAGCGTCTATACCAACCGCGTCTACCGCCGCAAGGCCCAGCTGTGGATAGAGCGCGAAATGCCCGCCGCCCTGCGCCAGAGCCAGGACCACGGCCATGACCATGCCCACGGCCCGCACGCCGGCCACGCCCATGACGAAGCCCGCGCCGCACCCCTGTCCATCCGCCGCGCCGATGACGGCAAGGTCGGCGTGGAAGTCATCCTGGCCAAGCTGCGCCGCGTCATCAGCGTGGACTTGGCCCACCACGGCAACGTCGGCTACGGCGGCTCCTTCGACAACGTGTACTGGATCGTGCCGCCCACCGCGCTGCAAGGCATGGAACGCGTGGGCAAGCCGCACAACGGCGTGCAGCGCTACCGCGGCACGGCAGGCGAACAGACCACCGTCATCGACTGGGACGTGGCCAACCAGTTCGCCCGCCGCGTGGAGCGCAGCGACTCCCACGGCACCGAGCGCATCGTCGTCACCGCCAGCAAGCTGCCCGCACCGCTGGCCCAGCCCTGGAAGGCCATCGAAGGCTACGACAAGGGCGACTACTCCGACTTGCTGGATTGAACCCCAGCCCCCAACGCAAAAGAGCTGCCCGAAGGCAGCTCTTTTTCATTCCAACGCTCAAGCGCACGGCGCAGGAAACCGGCGCAGCCTAAAGCGGGAGACACCGAGGAAGGGCCTGGGCCGGCCGCGCCGCCCCGCACCGAGGGTGTCGTCCCCCTCAGGGGGAAGCCGCGCAGCGGCTCAGGGGGAGGCCAGTTACACCTGCGCTCCAGAGTCTTTTACGACCTTGCTCCACTTCGTCGATTCGGCCTTGATGTAGGCGAGGAATTCGGCCGGCGTGTCGATCACGACGTCACCGCCCTGGTCGTTGATCTTCTTGACCACGGCCGGGTCCTTGAGCACCTTGGCAATGGCCGTGTACAGGCGCTGCTGCACGGCGGCGGGTGTCTTGGCCTGGGTCCAGAGGCCGAACCACGAAGTGGCCTCGTAGCCGGGCACGCCGGCTTCGGCCACGGTGGGCACATCGGGCAGTTCGGGCGAGCGCTTGGCCGTGGTCACGGCGATGGGACGCAGCTTGCCCGAGCGCACGTGCTGGATGGCCGAGGGCATGTTGTCGAACATGATGGCGATCTGGTTGCCCAGCAGGTCGGTGATGGCCGGGGCGCTGCCCTTGTAGGGCACGTGCACCATGTCTAGGCCCGTCATGGAGCGGAACAGCTCGCCCGACAGGTGGATGGAGCTGCCGCTGCCCGAGGAGCCGTAGTTCAGCTTGCCGGGATTGGCGCGCGCGTAGGCGATCATTTCCTTGACGGTCTTGAACGGCTGGCTGGGGTGGGCCACCAGCAGGTTGGGCACGTTGGCCACGCGCGTCAGGGGCGAGAAGTCCTTGATGGGGTCGAAGCCGGGCTTGGCGTAGAGCGCGGCATTGATGGCATGCGTGCCCACGGTGCCCATGAACAGCGTGTAGCCGTCGGCCGGCGCACGTGCGGCGGCCACGGCGCCGATGTTGCCGCCCGCGCCGGGCTTGTTGTCCACGATCACGGTCTGGCCCAGTTCCTGCTGCAGCGCCTGGGCGACGATGCGCGCCAGGATGTCGGTGGTGCCGCCAGCGGCGAAGGGCACGAGGATGGTGATGGGCTTGCTGGGGAAGCCGTCCTGGGCCAGGGCGGCGGTGCCGGACAGGGCGCCGAGCGCGGTCAGGGATGCGGCGGCCAGCGCCTGCAGGCCACGGCGGCGGGTGAAGTGGGTGGTTTGATCGGACATCGAGAGGTCTCCTGATTCGGCAATAAGGTGGATGGCCGGGCCCGGCAAGGTCGGGCTGGGCCAGGGCAGGGCCCTGTGTGGCGCCCGCCTGTGCAGGCGGGCGCTTCCAGTGGTTCTTCTTGAAGGGTGTTGTGCCTGGGAAGGCGTTCGGTCAGACGGTCGGTCCGACGTTCGGTCAGATGGGCGCCACGCCCAGCGTGGTGCCGCCGCAGATGTAGAGCACCTGGCCGGTGACGAAGCCGTTGTCGGGCGACAGGAAGAACAGCGCGGCACGGGCCACGTCTTCCGGTGTGCCCATGCGGCCCACGGCAATGCTGTTGAGGATGCGCTGGGTCTGCGGCGCGCCCTCGGGGTTGCTCTTGGTGAACAGCTCGGTGGCGATGGGGCCGGGGCCAAGGGCGTTGACCGTGATGCGGTCGCGGCCCAGTTCCATGGCCAGGGTGCGCGTCAGGCCGATCAGGCCCGCCTTGGTCGCCGAGTAGACGATGCGGTCCGGCTTGCCCAGCGCGGCGCGCGAGGACATGTTCACGATGCGGCCCTCGCCGCAGGCACGCAGCGTGGGCAGGAAGGCCTGCACCAGCAGCATGGGCGCGCGCAGGTGCAGTCCCACCACGTCGTCGAGATGCTGGGTGCTGGCGTTGTCGATGGTGCCGGGGCGCGTGGCGCCCGCGTTGTTGACCAGGGCCACCACGTTGTGCGCGGCGGCAATGCGGGCCGCTGCCTCGGCGGTGGCCTGCTCGCTGGTCAGGTCGGCCTGGTAGCTCACCAGCAGCGGATGGCTCCATTCGGGCAGCACGTAGTCGAGGTTGACCACGGCGCGGCCCTGGGCCAGCAGGGCCTCGGCGATGGCGCGGCCGATGCCGTTGCTGGCGCCGCTGACCACGGTGACGGGTGTCTTGTTATCCACGGTGCTCATCGCAGTCTCAGACCTTTTCCAGGATCACGGCAATGCCCTGGCCCACGCCGATGCACATGGTGCACAGCGCGTAGCGGCCGCCCAGCGTGTGCAGCTGGTTCACGGCGGTGGTGGCCAGGCGCGCGCCCGATGCACCCAGCGGATGGCCCAGCGCAATGGCGCCGCCCCATTGGTTGACGCGGCGGTCGTCGTCGGCAATGCCCAGATCGCGCAGCACGGCCAGGCCCTGCGCGGCGAAGGCTTCGTTCAGCTCGATCACGTCCATCTGCTCCAGCGTCAGGCCGGTCAGGGCCAGCACCTTGCGCACGGCGGGCGCCGGTCCGAAGCCCATGATGCGCGGGGCCACGCCGGCCACGGCCATGCCGACCACGCGGGCGCGCGGCACCAGGTTGTATTGCTGGGCGGCTTCCTCGTTGGCCAGCAGCAGGGCGCAGGCGCCGTCGTTCACGCCGCTGGCATTGCCGGCCGTCACCGTGCCATCCGGGCGCACCACGCCCTTGAGCTTGGCCAGCGCCTCGATGGTGGTGGCGCGCGGATGTTCGTCCTGGCTCACCACGATGGCGTCGCCCTTCTTCTGGGCAATGGACACGGACACGATTTCCTTGGCCAGGTAGCCGGCTGCAATGGCGGCGGCCGCCTTTTGCTGGCTGGCCAGGGCCATGCGGTCCTGGGCTTCGCGCTCGATCTTGAAGTCGTCGGCCACGTTCTCGGCCGTCTCGGGCATGGAGTCCACGCCGTACTGCTGCTTCATCAGCTTGTTGACGAAGCGCCAGCCGATGGTGGTGTCGTACACGGCGTTGCTGCGGCTGAAGGCGCTTTCGGCCTTGGGCATGACGAAGGGCGCACGGCTCATGCTTTCCACGCCGCCCGCGATCATCAGGCGGGCCTCGCCCGCCTTGATGGCGCGCGCGGCCGTGCCCACGGCGTCCAGGCCCGAGCCGCACAGGCGGTTGATGGTGGCGCCCGGCACATCGATGGGCAGGCCGGCCAGCAGGGCGGACATGCGTGCCACGTTGCGGTTGTCTTCGCCGGCCTGGTTGGCGCAGCCGTAGAGCACGTCGGCCACGGCCGTCCAGTCCACGCCGGGGTTGCGCTCCATCAGCGCCTTGATCGGCACGGCGCCGAGGTCATCGGCACGCACCGGGGACAGGGCGCCGCCGTAGCGGCCGAAGGGGGTGCGGATGGCGTCGCAGATGAAGGCCTGGTTGGACTGGCTCATGGTGTCTCCTGGAAAAAGAATAAAGAGGTGCCGGGGTGCGCCGCAGCGCACCCACTGGGGGGAGCTGAGGGATCAGGCCGTGGCCGTCGCGTCCTTGATGGGCAGGCCCACGATGGACTGCAGCTCGGCGTGCGAGAGGCCGGGCACGGTGTCGATCAGGCGCAGGCCCTCGGGCGTGCATTCCAGCGTGCACAGGTCGGTGTAGATGCGTTTGACGCAGGACAGGCCCGTGAGCGGATAGCTGCAGGCCTCGACGACCTTGCATTCGCCGGTCTTGGTCAGCAGGTCCATCATCACCCAGGTCTGGCGTGCACCCACGGCCAGGTCCATGGCGCCGCCCACGGCGGGAATGGCACCGGCCTCGCCCGTGCTCCAGTTGGCCAGGTCGCCCGTGGCCGAGACCTGGAAGGCGCCCAGCACGCAGATGTCCAGGTGGCCGCCGCGCATCATGGCGAAGCTGTCGGCATGGTGGAAGTAGCAGCCGCCCGGCAGCAGGGTGACGGGCTGCTTGCCGGCATTGGTCAGGTCATAGTCCTCCTGGCCTTCGGCGGGCGCCGGGCCCATGCCCAGGATGCCGTTCTCGCTTTGCAGGATGACCTCGCGGCCGGCCGGGATGTGGTTGGCCACCTGGGTGGGCATGCCGATGCCCAGGTTGACATAGGCGCCGTCGAAGATGTCTTCGGCCACGCGCCGGGCCAGCTCTTGCTTGCTGCGTTTCTGGTAGCTGCTCATGCTCTTGCTTTCGGCGGTTGGGGCGCTCATGCGGTTTTCTTGAAGCCGCCGGCCTGGGTGGCCACGCGGTCGATCTTCACGATCTGGCTCACGTAGATGCCGGGCGTGACCACGGCCTCGGGGTCCAGCGCGCCCAGCTCCACGATCTCGTGCACGGTGGCGATCGTGTGCTTGGCCGCCGTGGCCATCACGGGTCCGAAGTTGCGGGCCGACATGCGGTAGGTCAGGTTGCCCCAGCGGTCGCCCTTCTCGGCCTTGACCAGTGCCACGTCGCCGTGGATGGGATGCTCCAGCACATAGTGCTTGCCGTTGATCTCGCGCGTTTCCTTGCCGTTGGCCAGTTCCGTGCCATAGGCCGTGGGGCAGAAGAAGCCGCCGATGCCGGCGCCGGCGGCGCGCAGGCGCTCGGCCAGATTGCCCTGGGGCACGAGTTCCAGCTCGATCTTGCCGCTGCGGTACAGGTCGTCGAACACCCAGCTGTCCACCTGGCGGGGGAAGCTGCAGATGATCTTGCGCACCTGGCCGCTCTTGAGCAGGGCGGCCAGCCCCTGGTCTCCGTTGCCCGCGTTGTTGTTGACCACGGTCAGCTCGCGTGCGCCCTGGGCGATCAGGCCGTCGATGAGTTCGGTGGGATTGCCCGAGGTGCCGAAGCCCCCGATCAGCACGGTGGAGCCGTCCTGGACGCCCGACAACGCCTCGGCGATGGTGTCGGTGATTTTGTTGATCACTTGCTTGTCTCCGGTATGCAGGCCGCTGGCGCTGCGCTAAAATGTTCGTATGTAGAACAAAAGTTCGCAGAAAGAATTATAGAGCCATGGAAAAAAATGCCGCTTCCGTAATTTCCACAGGTGGGGCAGAAGAAGAGGGCGGCACGCCGCGCCCCGGCGACAGCTATGTGCAGTCCTTCGCGCGCGGCCTGGGCGTGATCCGCTCGTTCAGCGCCGAGGCGCCCGCGCAGACGCTCAGCGAGGTGGCGGCGCGCACGGGGCTCACGCGCGCCGGGGCCCGGCGCATCCTGCTGACGCTGCAGACGCTGGGCTATGTGAAGAGCGACGGCAAGCTGTTCCAGCTCACGCCGCGCATCATGGAACTGGGCTTTGCCTACCTCAGCTCCACCCCGGTCTGGAACCTGGCCGAGCCCGTGATGGAAAACCTGGTCGACGAGGTCAAGGAGTCCTGCTCGGCCGCCGTGCTCGATGGGGGCGACATCGTCTATGTGCTGCGCGTGCACACCCACAAGATCATGAGCACCAACCTCGGCGTTGGCTCGCGCCTGCCGGCCTGCTGGACCTCGATGGGTCGCGTGCTGCTGGCCGGCGAGAGCGATGACTCCCTGCAGGCCCTGCTGGATGCGCGCGAGCGCCGGCAGTTCACGGCCCTGACCGAGCAGGATGATGACCGCCTTCGCCAGCGCATTCTGGAGGTGCGCGCCCAGGGCTGGGCCCTGGTGGACCAGGAACTGGCCGAAGGCCTGATCTCCATCGCGGCGCCCGTGAAGAACGCGGCCGGGCGCACCGTGGCTGCGCTCAACATCAGCGGCCAGGCCAACCGCAACAGCGCCGAGATGATGCGCGGGCAACTGCTGCCCCGGCTGCTGGCCGCCACGCAGCTGGTGAGCCAGCTGCTGCGGGCCTCATCGCGGCTTTCCCTGTAGGGCGGCGGGCGGCGCAGCGCTCCATAATTGCCGATCCACGCCCCGCACTCGCACCATGGCCCGCCTGCCCCGACTCACCCTTGCGGATCTGCCGCACCACATCATCCAGCTCGGCAACAACGGCGGGGACATCTTCATCGATGCCCAGGACCGGGAGACCATGCTGGGGCTGCTGCGCGAGATGGCGCGCAGCTGCGAGCTGGCCGTGCATGCCTACGTGCTGCTGCCCAGCCAGTTCCACCTGCTGGCCACGCCCCGCACCGGCGATGGCCTGCCCAAGTTCATGCAGGCCGTGGGCCGGCGCTATGTGCGCTACTTCAACGACCGCCACGGCCGCAGCGGCACGCTGTGGGAAGGCCGCTATCGTGGCACGGTGCTGCAGCCCAGCTGGCTGCTGCCCACCATGGTCTTCATGGACGACAGCCCCGTGCGCGCCGGCCTGGTCCAGCGGCCGGCCGACTGGCCCTGGTCCAGCTACGCGCACAACGCCGGCCTGCGCAGCGACGCGCTGATCCAGCCGCATGCCGTGTTCTGGGAGCTGGGCAACACCCCGTTTGCGCGGGATGCAGCCTATGTGGAAGCCGTGGAAGAGGGGGTTGGCGCCGACGACGCCGAGCGCATCAGCCAGTCGGCGCTGCGGGGTTGGGCGCTGGGCGATGAGCAATTCATTGCCGATTTACAACAGCGCACCGAGCGCCGTGTGACCCGCCAACGTGCCGGTCGTCCGCCCGGACGGACCAATGAGCGCACCACAACAGTGCGTTAGTACCCACTGATGGCCTGCAAGTGCTTGATTCCTCACTGCAGGTCTTTGTGAAATAAATATGTCCCTTATTAATTTCCGATTTTTTTGTTCTGGAATTAATTGGGATCTGACCCTTATATAAATTTATTGCATGAGGTGATGCCTTGCCTTAATCTTGCGTTCCCTGCGAAAAATTTGAGGATTCCGCCATGACGACGGCTGCCGAGATCAAGCATCTCCAAGACCACGGTCTGTACTCCAAGAGCAACGAGCACGACGCCTGCGGCCTCGGCTTTGTTGCACATATCAAGGGCGTCAAGCGCCATGACATCGTCACCGGCGCGCTCAAGATCCTCGAAAACATCGACCATCGCGGCGCCGTGGGCGCCGACAAGCTCATGGGCGATGGCGCGGGCATTCTGATCCAGATTCCCGACCAGCTCTACCGCGAAGAGATGGCAAAGCAGGGCGTGGCCCTGCCGCCGGCGGGCGAGTACGGTGTGGGCATGATCTTCCTGCCCAAGGAACACGCCTCGCGCCTGGCCTGCGAGCAGGAGATGGAACGCGCTATCAAGGCCGAAGGCCAGGTCCTGCTGGGCTGGCGCGATGTGCCCGTGAACCGCGACATGCCCATGTCGCCCACGGTCCAGGAAAAGGAACCCATCCTGCGCCAGGTCTTCATCGGCCGCGGCGCCGACGTGATCGTGCAGGACGCGCTCGAGCGCAAGCTGTACGTGATCCGCAAGACGGCCAGCGCCGCCATCCAGAACCTCAAGCTCAAGCACAGCAAGGAATACTACGTTCCCAGCATGAGCAGCCGCACCGTGGTCTACAAGGGCCTGCTGCTGGCCGACCAGGTGGGCGTGTACTACAACGACCTGTCCGACGAGCGCTGCGTCTCGGCCATCGGCCTGGTGCACCAGCGCTTCTCGACCAACACCTTCCCCGAGTGGCCGCTGGCCCACCCCTACCGCTACGTGGCCCACAACGGTGAAATCAACACCGTGCGCGGCAACTACAACTGGATGCTGGCGCGCGAGGGCGTGATGGCCTCGCCCGTGCTGGCCGAGGACCTCAAGAAGCTCTATCCCATCAGCTTCGCAGGCCAGTCCGACACGGCAACGTTCGACAACTGCCTGGAGCTGCTGACCATGGCCGGCTACCCCATCAGCCAGGCCGTGATGATGATGATTCCCGAGCCCTGGGAGCAGCACGAGTCCATGGACGAGCGCCGCCGCGCCTTCTATGAATACCACGCCGCCATGATGGAGCCCTGGGACGGCCCGGCCTCCATCGTGTTCACCGACGGCCGCCAGATCGGCGCCACGCTGGACCGCAACGGCCTGCGCCCCTCGCGCTACGTGATCACCGACGACGACCTGGTCATCCTGGCTTCCGAGGCCGGCGTGCTGCCCGTGCCCGACAGCTCCATCGTGCGCAAGTGGCGCCTGCAGCCCGGCAAGATGCTGCTGATCGACCTGGAGCAGGGCCGCCTGATCGAGGACGACGAGCTCAAGGCCAACATCGTCAACACCAAGCCCTACAAGCAGTGGATCGAGAACCTGCGCATCAAGCTGGGCAGTGTGGGCGGTGACACCCATGCCGGCCCCGAGGCCGCCAGCCTGCCGCTGCTCGAGCGCCAGCAGGCCTTCGGCTTCACGCAGGAAGACATCAAGTTCCTGCTGGCCCCCATGGCCAAGAACGGCGAGGAAGGCATCGGCTCCATGGGCAACGACAGCCCGCTGGCCGTGCTGTCGGACAAGAACAAGCCGCTGTACAACTACTTCCGCCAGATGTTCGCGCAGGTGACCAACCCGCCGATCGACCCCATCCGCGAAGCCATCGTGATGTCGCTGGTGTCCTTCATCGGACCCAAGCCCAACCTGCTGGACATCAACCAGGTCAACCCGCCCATGCGCCTCGAAGTGCACCAGCCCGTGCTGGACTTCGCCGACATGGCCAAGCTGCGCGACATCGAACGCCACACGCAGGGCAAGTTCAAGAGCGCAACGATCGACATCACCTACCCGCTGTCCTGGGGCAAGCAGGGCGTGGAAGCCAAGCTGGCATCGCTGTGCGCGCAGGCCGTGGATGCCATCAAGGGCGGCGCCAACATCCTGATCATCAGCGACCGCCATGTGAGCGCCACCCAGGTGGCCATCCCCGCGCTGCTGGCGCTGTCGGCCATCCACCAGCACCTGGTGCGCGAGGGCCTGCGCACCACGGCCGGCCTGGTCGTGGAAACGGGCACGGCGCGCGAAGTGCACCACTTCGCCGTGCTGGCAGGCTACGGCGCCGAGGCCGTGCATCCCTACCTGGCCATGGAAACCCTGGCCGACATGCACAAGGAGCTGGGCGGCGACCTGTCGGCCGACAAGGCCATCTACAACTACGTCAAGGCCATCGGCAAGGGCCTGTCCAAGATCATGTCCAAGATGGGCGTGTCCACCTACATGTCCTATTGCGGCGCCCAGCTGTTCGAGGTGATCGGCCTGAACAGCGACACCGTGGACAAGTACTTCACCGGCACGGCCAGCCGCGTCGAGGGCATCGGCGTCTTCGAGATCGCCGAGGAAACCATCCGCAACCACCGCGCGGCCTTCGGTGACGATCCCGTGCTGGAGACCATGCTGGACGCCGGTGGCGAATACGCCTGGCGCGCCCGTGGCGAAGAGCACATGTGGTCGCCCGACGCCATCGCCAAGCTGCAGCATTCCACGCGCTCCAACAACTGGAGCACGTACAAGGAATACGCCCAGCTGATCAACGACCAGAGCAAGCGCCACATGACGCTGCGCGGCCTGTTCGAGTTCAAGTTCGACCCGGCCAAGGCCATTGCGCTGGACCAGGTCGAATCGGCCAAGGACATCGTCAAGCGCTTTGCCACGGGCGCCATGTCGCTGGGCTCGATCAGCACCGAGGCCCATGCCACGCTGGCCGTGGCCATGAACCGCATCGGCGGCAAGAGCAACACCGGCGAAGGCGGGGAAGATCCCCAGCGCTACCGCAACGAGCTCAAGGGCATCCCGATCAAGAAGGGCGAGACCCTGGGCTCCATCATCGGCGCCGACAAGGTCGAGGCCGACATCGAACTGCAGGACGGCGACTCGCTGCGTTCCAGGATCAAGCAGGTGGCATCGGGCCGCTTCGGCGTCACGGCCGAATACCTGTCGTCCTCGGACCAGGTGCAGATCAAGATGGCCCAGGGCGCCAAGCCTGGCGAAGGCGGCCAACTGCCCGGCGGCAAGGTGTCCGACTACATCGGCAAGCTGCGCCACTCCGTGCCCGGCGTCGGCCTGATCTCGCCTCCGCCCCACCACGACATCTACTCCATCGAGGATCTGGCCCAGCTGATCCACGACCTGAAGAACGTGGCACCGCACGCCGACATCTCGGTCAAGCTCGTGTCCGAAGTGGGCGTGGGCACCATCGCGGCCGGCGTGGCCAAGTGCAAGAGCGACCACGTGGTCATCGCGGGGCACGATGGCGGCACGGGCGCATCGCCCTGGTCGTCCATCAAGCATGCGGGCTCGCCCTGGGAAATCGGCCTGGCCGAGACCCAGCAGACCCTGGTGCTCAACCGCCTGCGCGGCCGCATCCGCGTGCAGGCCGACGGCCAGATGAAGACCGGCCGCGACGTCGTCATCGGCGCGCTGCTGGGTGCCGACGAGTTCGGCTTCGCCACGGCGCCCCTGGTCGTCGAGGGCTGCATCATGATGCGCAAGTGCCACCTGAACACCTGCCCCGTGGGCGTGGCCACGCAGGACCCGGTGCTGCGCGCCAAGTTCTCGGGCAAGCCCGAGCATGTGGTGAACTACTTCTTCTTCATCGCCGAAGAAGTGCGCCAGATCATGGCCCAGCTGGGCGTTGCCAAGTTCGACGACCTGATCGGCCGTGCCGACCTGCTGGACACCCGCAAGGGCCTGCAGCACTGGAAGGCCCAGGGCCTGGACTTCTCGCGCCTGTTCGCCCAGCCCGAAGTGCCCGCCGACGTGGCGCGCTTCCATGTCGAAAAGCAGGACCACCTGCTGGACAAGGCGCTGGACGTGAAGCTCATCGAGCGCTGCAAGCCCGCCATCGAGAACGGCGAGCGCGTGCGCATCATGGAAGTGGCGCGCAACGTCAACCGCTCCGTGGGCGCCATGCTCTCCGGTGCCGTGACGCGCGTGCATCCTGAAGGCCTGCCGGATGACACCATCCGCATCCACTTCGAGGGAACGGGCGGCCAGTCCTTCGGCGCCTTCCTGTGCAACGGCATCACGCTGAACCTGCGCGGCGATGCCAACGACTACACGGGCAAGGGCCTGTCCGGCGGCCGCGTGGTGGTGCATGCCAGCCATGAATTCCGCGGCGACACGACGACCAACACCATCGTCGGCAACACCGTGATGTTCGGTGCCACCAGCGGCGAGGCCTTCTTCGGCGGCGTGGCCGGCGAGCGTTTCGCGGTCCGCCTGTCCGGCGCCACGGCCGTGGTCGAAGGCGTGGGCGACCACGGCTGCGAATACATGACCGGCGGCACCGTGGTGGTGCTGGGCAAGACGGGCCGCAACTTCGCGGCCGGCATGAGCGGCGGCGTGGCCTATGTGTATGACGAGGATGGCCGCTTCGCCGAGCGCTGCAACAAGGCGTCCGTCTCGCTGGACCAGGTGCTGCCCCACGACGAGCACCTGGCCCAGGTCTCGCCCGCCGTCTGGCACCGCCGCGAAACCGACGAACGCCAGCTGCGCGCACTGATCGAGGCGCACAGCCGCTGGACCGGCTCCAAGCGCGCCCGCGACCTGTTGGACAACTGGGCGGCGGCCCGCTCCAAGTTCGTCAAGGTCTTCCCCAGCGAGTACAAGCGTGCCCTGTCCGAGATGTACGAGCGCCAGGTGATGGAAGAGCCCGCCACGCCCGAGGTCGAGGAACACGCCAAGGAAGCCGTGGCCGCCAAATAACAAGGAAGCGAAGGATGCGGGCAGCGGCCCGCACCCATCCCTGCACCCCACACATCAGGACAACGAATCATGGGAAAGACCACCGGCTTCATGGAATATGAGCGCCTTGAGGAGGGCTACGCGCCCGTCGTCGAGCGCGTGAAGCACTACAAGGAATTCGTCATCGGCCTCGATGACAGCCAGGCCAAGATCCAGGGCGCGCGCTGCATGGACTGCGGCACGCCGTTCTGCAACAGCGGCTGCCCGGTCAACAACATCATTCCGGACTTCAACGACCTGGTCTTCCACGGCGGCTGGAAGAGCGCCAGCGCCGTGCTGCACAGCACCAACAACTTCCCCGAGTTCACGGGCCGCATCTGCCCCGCGCCCTGCGAGGCCGCCTGCACGCTGAACATCAACGACGACGCCGTGGGCATCAAGTCCATCGAGCACGCCATCATCGACCGTGCCTGGGCCGAAGGCTGGGTCAAGCCCCTGCCCAGCAGCCGCAAGACCGGCAAGAAGGTCGCCGTGGTCGGCGCAGGCCCCGCAGGCCTGGCCGCATCGCAGCAACTGGCGCGCGCCGGCCACGATGTCACGCTGTTCGAGAAGAACGACCGCGTGGGCGGCCTGCTGCGCTACGGAATTCCCGACTTCAAGATGGAGAAGTCGCACATCGACCGCCGCGTCGAGCAGCTCGTGGCCGAAGGCGTCAAGATCCGTACCGGCGTGCTGGTGGCGGGCAAGGACGGCCTGGGCGAAGACTCCAAGGTCACCAACTGGGCCAAGGAAACCGTCAGCCCCGAGCAGCTCATGGCCGAGTTCGACGCCGTGCTGCTGACAGGCGGTGCCGAGCAGTCGCGCGACCTGCCTGTGCCCGGCCGTGAACTCAAGGGCATCCATTTCGCCATGGAGTTCCTGCCGCAGCAAAACAAGGTCAACGCCGGCGACAAGCTCAAAGGCCAACTGCGGGCCGATGGCAAGCATGTCATCGTCATCGGTGGCGGCGACACCGGCTCCGACTGCGTGGGCACCAGCAACCGCCACGGCGCCGTCAGCGTGACCCAGTTCGAGCTGATGCCCATGCCGCCCGAGCAGGAGAACAAGCCCCTGGTCTGGCCCTACTGGCCGATCAAGCTGCGCACCAGCTCCAGCCACGAGGAAGGCTGCGAGCGCGAGTTCGCCATCGCCACCAAGGAGTTCATCGGCGAGAAGGGCCAGGTCACGGCCGTCAAGACCGTGCGCATCGAGATGAAGGACGGCAAGATGGTCGAGGTGCCCGGCAGCGAGCAGGTGCTCAAGGCCGATCTGGTGCTGCTGGCCATGGGCTTCGTCAGCCCCGTGCAGGCCGTGCTCGACGCCTTTGGCGTGGACAAGGACGCACGCGGCAACGCCAAGGCCACCACCGACTTCACGGGCGGCTACGCCACCAGCGTGCCCAAGCTGTTCGCCGCCGGCGACGTGCGCCGCGGCCAGTCCCTGGTGGTCTGGGCCATCCGCGAAGGCCGCCAGGCCGCTCGCTCCATCGACGAGTTCCTCATGGGCACGTCCGACCTGCCGCGTTGAGATGCCAACCCCGGAAGGGGCTTGGCCATAGACAAAGAAAAAGCCCTTGGTGATGAACCAAGGGCTTTTTATTACAGATTCCTCGTGTTTCAGCGTAGGCTCTTGAAACTGGCGCGCCCTAAAGCGAGGGACACCGAGGAAGGGCCTGGGCCGGCCGCGCCGCCCCGCACCGAGGGTGTCGTCCCCCTCTGGGGGAAGGCGCGAAGCGACTCAGGGGGAGGGTTTATCCTCTGCCGGCTTGTCCACTGCGGTGCCGGGTTCGGCTTCTTCTTCCGGTGCCTTGGAGACGCGGCTGAACCAGCCGGCGCCCAGGATGCCGATCTCGTAAAGAATGCACATCGGAATGGCCAGGGCCAGTTGGGAGATCACGTCGGGCGGCGTGACCACGGCGGCGATGATGAAGGCCACCACGATGAAGTAGCCACGGAAGGACTTGAGCTTGGCAATGTCCACCAGGCCGAAGCGCACCAGCAGCATGACCACGATGGGCACCTGGAAGGCCAGGCCAAAGGCCAGGTACAGGGACAGGATGGCCTCCACATACGAGGCGATGTCCGGCGTGGCCGCCACGCTGTCCGGGGTGAAGCCCTGGATGAAGGCGAACATCTTGTCGAGCACGAAGAACTGCACGAAGGCGATGCCGATATAGGCCAGCAGGCTGCCGAAGATGATCAGCGGCAGCGCAAAGCGCTTTTCATGGCTGTACAGGCCGGGCGCCACGAAGGCCCACATCTGGTACATGATCCAGGGCAGCACGGCCAGCACGCCCACCATCATCAGCACCTTGAGCGGTACGAAGAAGGGCGTGAACACGCCCACCGCGATGAGCTTGGCATCGGGCGGCATGTGGGCCTTGATCGGGTGGGCGATGAAGTCGATCAGCCCGTTGGGGCCGGGCCACACGGCCAGCACGGCGATCGCCAGACCGATGCCGTAGATGCAATAGAGCAGGCGGTCGCGCAGCTCCATCAGGTGCTGGACGAAAGGCTGCTCGGTGCCTGCCAGCTCGTCGTCTTTAGGTGGAATGTCGGACATGGTGCGAAACCGCGGCGGGCCGCAAGGGCATCCACGGACCTGGGGTGAAAAGCAGAAAGCCCGACGGATCGGGCAGGATTCGGCAATGGCGGGTGCCCGGGTGGCAGAGGCTGGGCTGGTTGCCTCGTGGCCCGCGGCGCGCCGGCATCTTCAGCGGGACTTCTGGGGGCGAAAGCGCGCCACGCGCGCCGCGCCCGACTGCGCCTTGGTGCGCACACCGGCGCGGGCCTTGTACCACTGGGGCACGGCGGCACGCTTGAGGCGCCAGTTCTTGCCCGGGTGGCGGTAGGCCGGCGCCACGGCGCTGTACGTATCGCTGTCGGAGCCGTAGGAAGAGGAGTCGTACGAGGAAGACGTGCCGTTGAGCGATGCCGTGGACTCGTTCCAGTCCTTCTCGAAGTTGGCGGCCGAAGTGTGGATGGATTGCTCGACGTCTCGCGCCGCGCCCTCCACGGTGTCCTTCATCTTGCGCAACTCGTCGAGTTCCATCGAACGGTTGACCTCGGCCTTCACATCGGAGACATAGCGCTGGGCCTTGCCCAGCAGGGTGCCGACGGTACGCGCCACGCGCGGCAGCTTCTCGGGACCGATGACCACGAGGGCCACGGCACCGATGAGCGCCATCTTGGAAAGGCCAATATCAAACATGGAAGCTTGGCGTGCAGGCCATCAGCTCTTTTGCTTGGCTTCGACGTCGATGGTGGTCTTGTCGGCAGCCGTCTGGCCGGCGACCTGGCCGGGAGCGGCTGCGGGAGTGTCGGTGGAGGTCGAGCCGTCCTTCACGCCGTCCTTGAAGCCCTTGACGGCGCCGCCGAGGTCGGAACCGATGTTCTTCAGCTTCTTGGTGCCAAACACCAGAACCACGATGGCCAGGACGATCAGCCAATGCCAGATGGAAAACGAGCCCATGAGAATCTCTCCTAAGAATTGCAGGTCATTTTAGACGCCGGGCCATGGCGGCAGTTCGCAAGGCCCCACAAAAGCCGTTTGGCCGATGCAAGAAACAGAGGGTGCCTCAAGCAAGAGACGGGCCACCTTGTGCCGGGCGGCAGCCGTCTGCCGCAGGCAGCGTGGCCGCCGCGGCGTTTTCAGCCCTTGAGTTTCAGCCCTTGAGCCAGGGGCGGGGGCCGCCCATGACGTGGATATGCAGGTGGTGGACTTCCTGGCCGCCTTCGGTGCCCGTGTTGACCACCAGGCGAAAGCCGCCGTCGGGATACGGGTTGCAGCCTTGCTCGGCGGCCAGGCGGGGCGCCAGCACCATCATGCGGCCCAGCAGCGCAGCGTCGTCGGCCTGGACCTGGGCCATGGAGGGGATGTGCTTCTTGGGCACCATCAGGAAATGGATGGGCGCGCCGGGATGGATGTCGTGGAAGGCGAAGACTTCTTCGTCCTCATAGACCTTGCGGGAAGGGATCTCGCCTTTGGTGATGCGGCAAAACAGGCAGTTCGGGTCGTGGTCGTGCATGGCGCTACAGGAATCCTGGGAAGCTGGCGGTAGGTTGGAAATCAGGCCGGATTGTCGTTGATGCGCAGCGTCTGGCGCACGCCGATGTCGCTGCGGTGCTGCTGGAGCCACTGCTGGCCCTGCTCGCGTCCGAGCTCGAACAGCTCGCGCACGAAGCGCATGTCGGAGCGCGTCTTGGTCGAGGCGCCATAGCCCTTGAGCACGGAGCCGCCGTCCACGCGGTGCAGCAGCACCTTTTTGTAGCGTGTCGGGTCCAGCTTGCCCTGCTCGAGCAGGCGCTTGACGAACTCGATGGCGCGCAACTCGGCCAGCAGGCCGGCGTTGAAGGTGACCTCGTTCATGCGGTCCATGATGTCGGCCGCCGTGTTGGGCAGATCGGTGTGCTCGATGGGGTTGATCTGCACCAGCAGGATGTCGCTGGACGCCGTGCCGTAGATCAGCGGGTACAGCGCCGGGTTGCCCGAAAAGCCGCCATCCCAGTAGGGCTCGCCGTCGATTTCCACGGCCTTGAACAGCTGAGGCAGGCAGGCCGAGGCCATGACCGCGTCGGCACTGAGTTTTCTGCCCGAAAAGATGCAGCCCCGGCCCGTGCGCACATTGGTGGCGCAGACAAAGACCTTGGGCACCACGCCTTCCACGGGCGGATGCGTCAGCGCCTCGAAATCCACGACCCGTTCGAGCAGCTTGCGCAGCGGGTTGATGTCCAACGGGTTGGTCTGGTAGGGCGAGAAGAACTGGTTGAGCACGCCCATGAAGGGGCTGCCCGGCAGGGGTGCGCCCCACATCAGGCTGCCCATGGTGCCCACGCCTTCCCACAGTTCGGTCAGCGTGGCGCGGGCCAGCTCGGCACCCAGCGCCTGGGCGGCCACCGGATCGCTTTCCTGGCGTGCAGCCTTGGCAAAGCCCTGGGCCAGGGCCACTGCATTCATGGCACCGGCGCTGGTGCCGCTGATGCCGTCGAAGACAAGGCTGCCGTCTTCCAGCAGCGCATCGAGCACGCCCCAGGTCAGGGCGCCGTGCGAGCCCCCGCCCTGCAGGGCGAGGTTGATCTTGCAGGTCGGGGTCGGAGTCATGGCGGTTTGCCCGGGACCGTCAGCGGTCCACGGCCTGGTTGCGGTTCATGGCGACCATGCCGCGCACGATGCGGTAGAGGAACCAGATGGAGATGACGGTCCAGGCGATCCAGCCGGGCACGAAGAACAGCAGCCACAGCGGCGCCGTGACCAGGTACAGGATGCCGGCCCAGATCACGCTGCGGATGCGCCACGAGAAGTGGTTGGCCATCCAGCTGCCTTCGGCGTCGCCGCGCTTGACCAGATCGATGATCAGGGCGATCACCAGCAGCGCAATGCTGGGCTGGGCGCCCGGCACGACGGCGGCCACGGCTACCACCAGGTGCAGCAGGTAGCTGACCCAGCCCCAGGCCTTGAGGCCTTCGATGCGGGACTGGTCCAGGGCACGGACTTCGATGTAATCGTCATTCATGGCAGCGGTCCTTTCTCGTTCACATCACGTTCCTGGGCCTTGCGCAGCGCCTTTTCCTCGATGCCGCTGGTGCCTTCGCGGCGCTCCAGCTCGGCAACGACCTGGGCGGGCGTCAGGCCATAGTGGGCCAGGGCGATCATGCTATGGAACCACAGATCGGCCACTTCGTAGAGGATTTTGCCGGCGTCTCCGCCATGGTCTGCGTCCTTGGCGGCCATGACCACTTCGGTGGCCTCTTCGCCGATCTTCTTCAGAAAGGCATCCGGGCCCTTGTGCAGCAGGCGGGCGACGTAGCTCTTGTCGGGGTCGCCGCCGTTGGCGGGCTTGCGGCTTTCGATGACGGCGGCCAGGCGCGCCAGGGCGTCCAGCGAGGAAGTGCTTGCGGTTTCGTTCATGGTCGTGGAATTCATTTGTAGATCGATTCGGGGTCTTTCAAGACCGGATCGACGGCCTGCCACTGGCCGTTCTGCAGCACGCTGTAAAAGCAGCTGTGGCGCCCCGTGTGGCAGGCAATGCCGGGCTCGTGGCCGGTCTGGGTGATCTTGAGCAGGACCACGTCGTTGTCGCAGTCGATGCGCACCTCGTGCACGGTCTGCACGTGGCCTGATTCCTCGCCCTTGAACCACAGCTTGTTGCGCGAGCGGCTGAAGTAGACGGCGCGGCCGAGCTCGGCCGTCTTGGCCAGGGCCTCGCGGTTCATCCAGGCGAACATCATCACGTCGCCCGTGTCCTTTTCCTGCGCGATCACGGGCACCAGGCCCTGCGCATCCCATTTGACTTGATCTAGCCAGTTCATTGCCTGCATTGTGAATATCCTGGGTGGGCATCCCTGTGACAGGATTGTCAGGAATTGCCTGGATTGAAAATACACCCCCTGAGTCGCTTCGCGCCTTCCCCCTCTCTCGCTGCGCGGGAGGGAGACGACAGCCTTGCTGCGGGGCGGCCCTTGCTCGCTGTCCCTGGTCCCTTGGGCCGCGCCGGTTTCATGGGTTGTGGGCGGCGCGAGCGCCATGGAAAACTGAAATGAAGGAGTCCGCCGACGCGCCGTATCAGAGGCGCACGGGCACGCCGCGCTCGGCCATGCGCTGCTTTGCCTGGCCCACGGTGAATTCACCGTAGTGGAAGATGCTGGCGGCCAGCACGGCGTCGGCGCCGCCCAGGGTCACGCCATCGGCCAGGTCGTCCAGCGAGCCCACGCCGCCCGAGGCGATCACGGGCACGGGCACGGCGTCGCTGACGGCGCGCGTGAGCTTCAGATCGAACCCGGACTTGGTGCCGTCGCGGTCCATGCTGGTCAGCAGGATCTCGCCCGCGCCGCGGCGCGCCATTTCGGCGGCCCACTGCACGGCATCCAGGCCGGTGTTCTTGCGCCCGCCGTGGCTGTACACGTCCCAGCCGGGGCCGGCAGCGCGGCCATCGGCGCCGATGCGCTGCTCGTCCTCGGCCGTACGCCGCTTGGCATCGATGGCCACGACGATGCACTGCGCGCCGTACTTGTCGGAGGCCGCATTGATCACATCGGGATTGGCGATGGCGGCCGAGTTGAAGCTGGTCTTGTCGGCGCCCGCGTTGAGCAGGCGGCGCACGTCCTCGACGGTGCGCACACCGCCGCCGACGGTCAGGGGAATGAAGACCTGGCTGGCCACCGATTCGATGATGGGCAGGATCAGGTCGCGCCCGTCGCTGGTGGCCGTGATGTCCAGGAAGGTCAGCTCGTCCGCGCCCTGGGCGTTGTAGCGCGCGGCGATCTCCACCGGGTCGCCCGCATCGCGCAGCTCCACGAAGTTCACGCCTTTGACGACGCGCCCTCCCGTGACGTCAAGACAGGGGATGATGCGTTTGGCAAGCATGGGCAGACTCGTGGCTAGGGCGTGAAACAAGGGCGAAAAGATACCACGCCCTCGGCGCCCGCAGGCGCTGCGGGGTTCAGCGCTTGAGGCCTGCGGCCTGGCTTTGCCAGCGCCATGCGTCTTCGCACATGCGATCGATATCCAGCACAGCCTTCCAGCCCAGCAGGCGCTCGGCCTCGGCGGGGTCGGCCCAGCACTGGGCCACGTCGCCGGGACGGCGCGCCACGATCTGGTAGGGCACGGGGCGGCCGCTGGCGCGCTCGAAGGCCTTGACCATCTCCAGCACCGAGACCGGGCGCCCCGTGCCCAGGTTCACGGTCAGCAGGCCCTGCTGCTCGCGCAGATAGCGCAGCGCCGCCAGGTGGCCGCGCGCCAGGTCGGTGACGTGGATGTAGTCGCGCACGCCCGTGCCGTCCGGCGTCGCATAGTCATCGCCATAGACACTGAGCTGCTGGCGCTGGCCGATGGCGACCTGCGACACATAGGGCATGAGGTTGTTGGGGATGTCGCGCGGGTCCTCGCCGATCAGGCCGCTTTCATGGGCGCCCACGGGGTTGAAGTAGCGCAGCCGTGCCAGGCTCCACTGGCCGGGCTCGGCCCGGTCCAGATCGGCCAGCATTTCCTCGATCCACAGCTTGCTGCGGCCGTAGGGGTTGGTGGCGGACAGCGGAAAGTCTTCGCGGATCGGCAGGCTGGCCGGATCGCCGTAGACCGTGGCCGAGGAGGAGAACACCAGGCTGCGCACGCCCGCCGTCCGCATGGCCTGCAGCAGGGCCACCGTGCCGCCCACGTTGTGTTCGTAGTAGCGCAGCGGCTGGGCCACGGACTCGCCCACGGCCTTGAGCGCGGCGAAGTGGATCACCTCGCGGATGGAGTGCTCGGCAAACAGCCGCTCCAGCGCGGCGCGGTCGCGCACGTCGCCCTCGACGCACAGCGGGCGCCGGCCCGTGATGCGTTCCATGCGGTCGAGCACATCGGGGCTGCTGTTGCTGAAGTTGTCGTAGATCAGGTAGGGCTCGCCCGCAGCGGCGAGTTCCACGCAGGTATGCGAGCCGATGAAGCCGGCGCCGCCTGTGACCAGAATCATGAATACCTTTCATTGGTGATTTTTCTGCCTGCCTAGTATCGCCATAACCCAGCTTCCCCCGTGCTTCAAGGGCGCCGAGCACAAAAGTAGGGAGAAGACACGTTTGCAGACAAAAACCGGTATGCTCGCGCCCGCATTTCGTCGGACTGACGATAGCTTTTATCAAATCGACTAGAAATTTGATGTACAAAAACTATGAATTGACCGTGCGTGGCCACATCCCAAGGAGAAGGCCGTGAACGCTTTCCTGCGAACCTGCATGTTTTGCTGGGGGCTGTTGTGCGGCTGGGCGGTGCAGGCCGCCGAACCAGCGGTTGCCGTCTATTACGGGAACAAGGCCTCGCTCAGTGAACTGAGCCTCTACGACATCGCTGTCGTGGAGCCGGGCCACGGCTACGACCCCGTTCAATTCCGCAAGCAGGCTCCGGGTAGCGAGCTCTACGCATATGCCTCCGTGGCCGAGGTGCTGCCCGAGCGCGCCTACTTCAGCAAGATTCCCGAGGCCTGGAAGATGGCGCGCAACGGCGCATGGCAGTCCATCGTCCTGGACCAGACGCCTGCCCAGTGGCCTGCCTTCTTCGCCGACGAGGTGATCGCACCGCTGTGGAAGCAGGGCTTTCGCGGCTTCTTCCTGGACACGCTGGACTCCTACCGCCTGGCCGCGAATTTCGACGAAAAGGCCCAGCAGGACGGCCTGGTGCGCGTCATCGAGACGCTGCACCAGCGCTACCCCGGCATCCGCCTGATCCTGAACCGGGGCTTCGAGATCGTGCCGCGCGTGCGCGACAAGGTACAGATGGTGGCGGCGGAGTCGCTGTTGCGGGGCTGGGATGCCAGCCTCAAGCGCTATGTGAACGTGCCCGAGAAAGACCGCGAATGGCTGCTGCAGCAACTGCAGACCATCCGCGAGCGCGACCGCCTGCCGGTGCTGTCCATCGACTACGTGGCCCCGCACGACCGCGACGCCACGCGCGAGACGGCCCGCCGCATTGCGCAGCTGGGCATCATTCCGTGGGTGTCGGATGCAGGCCTGCAGACCCTGGGCATAGGCCAGGTGGAGGCGGTGGCGCGCAGGGTGTTGATTCTCTACAACGGTGCCGACTATCCGTCCATCAACGGCGCATCGGCGCACCGCTTTCTGGAAATGCCCATCAACTACATGGGCTATGTTGCCGACTACGCCGATGTGCGCGAGCCCCTGCCCGAAGGCGTGGCGCGCGACCGCTATGCCGGCGTGGTGAGCTGGTTCGGCGGCGCGGTGCCCGAGATGCGGGCCAAAAGCGTGCGGCAGTGGCTGGCCAACCAGGTGCAGCAGGGCATGCCGCTGCTGGTGCTCAATACGCTGGGCCTGTCACAGGACCGTACCATGTCGGCCGCCCTGGGCACGCGCAGCACGGAAGCGGCACCCGTGTTCCCGCTGCGGCGCGCCGAAAAGGCGTCGGTCATGGGTTTCGAGATACAGCCGGCCGAGCCAGCGCACGATTACGAAGGCTGGGAGTTCACGCCGCAGATGGCCAAGGGCAGCCGCGAGCTGCTGTCCTTCGACGACAAGCGGGGGCGCCGCTTCGTGTCGGCCGCCATCACGCCCTGGGGCGGCTTTGCGCTCATGCCCTATGTGGTGGTGAGCATGCCGGGCACCGACCAGTCGCGCTGGGTGATCGATCCCTTCGCGCTGCTGCGCGAGGCGCTGCGCCTGAAGGATTTCCCCGCGCCCGATGTCTCCACGGAGAACGGCCGCCGCCTGTTGCTGGCCCATGTGGATGGCGACGGCTTTCCCTCCAGGGCCGAGCTGCCGGGCACGCCGTTCGCCGGTGAAGTGCTGCGCCGCGAGATCCTGGAGCGCTACAAGATCCCGCACACCATCTCGGTCATCGAGGCCGAGGTCTCGCCGCAGGGCCTGTATCCGCAGTGGGCCGAGCAGCTGGAGGGCATTGCCAAGCGCATCTTCGCCATGCCCCATGTCGAGATCGCCAGCCATTCCTACTCGCACCCCTTCTTCTGGGAGCCCGGGGCAGCGCCCGACGGGGATGACAGCAAGGAGGTGAACCTCAACCTCCACATCCCCGGCTACCAGATGGACATGAACCGGGAGATCAAGGGCTCGGTCGACTACATCCGCAAGCGCCTGGCGCCGCCCGGCAAGCCGGTGGACGTGTTCCTGTGGACCGGCAACACGGCGCCTAGCGCCGAGGCCCTGGCCATCTCCGATGCCGCCGGCCTGCTCAACATGAATGGTGGCGACACGGCCATCACGCGCAGCAATCCCTCGCTCACCGAGGTGCGCAGCTGGGGTCTGCGCAAGGGCGGCCACCTGCAGATCTATGCGCCCGTCACCAACGAGAACATCTACACCAACCTCTGGCACGGGCCGTTCTACGGCTTCGAGCGCGTCATCGAGACCTTCGAGATGACCGAGGCTCCCCGGCGCCTGAAGGCCGTGGACATCTACTACCACTCCTACTCCGCCAGCAAGCAGGCCAGCATCAAGGCGTTGCACAGGATCTACCAGTGGGCGCTGGCGCAGCGGCTGAACCCGGTCTACAGCTCCGAGTACATCCGCAAGGTGCAGGATTTCTACGAATTCGCCATCGGCCGCGACGCGCAGGGCTGGCGCCTGCGGGGTCCGGGCCAGCTGCGCACGCTGCGCATGCCGCCCGGCATGGCCCTGCCTTCCATGGCTGCCAGCAGCGGCATTGCCGGCTATGCCAAGGGGGCAGACGGCAGCTACCTGCATCTGGCCGGCAGCGCCGGATACCTGGTGCAACAGACGCAACAGGACGCCGCAGGCGCGGCCGCCCACGCGGCGCGCCCCTATCTGGTGGATGCCAATGCCCGGCTCACGCAATGGCAGCCCCAGGCCGACGGCGGCGTGCGCTTCGCCCTGCAGGGCCATGTGCCGCTGGAGCTGCGCATGTACCTGCCTGCCGGCTGTTCGCTGAGTTCCGCGAACGCCGCCACGCCCCTCCTTGCCGTGGCGGGTGCCGATACCGGCAACGCCAACCTCCGTTCCTTCAGAAGTACCCAAAACAGTGTCGAACTCCAAGCGCAATGCCGGGGGCTCTGAGCGCCCCATCACGGTTCCCTTCTGGCTGATCGCGCTGCTGGCGGTACTGATCGGTGGCGCCCTGTGGATGCTGTTTCCCAAGCAGGATCTGGAGCGCCGGCTCTCCGTCACCGGAGATGACTCCGAGCTTTCCTACAACTACCTGAGCAACCTGCTCAAGAGCGATCCCGGCAACGAGAACCTGCGCGCCCTGCTCAAGGCCAAGGAAGAGCGCCTGCAGGCCATCAAGCTGGCGCGGGAAGAGGCGGCCAAGCAGGCACTGCCCAGCGCAGCCGTCCAGGCCTGGGACCACTGGCAGGCCGCCTACCAGGGCTATCTGGAGGCGCAAAAGCAGGACCACCGCGCGGGCGGCCAGGCCGAGGCGCTGGCGCCGCAGGTGATGCAGGCGTTGAAGGACGTGCCGCTGCAGGGGCTGACCCAGGAGCAGGCGCTGTACCTGGCCTCGTCGGCGCTGGTGCTCAAGGACGCACCGCTGGCCCTGGGCATCTACGACGACGTGGCAGAGCGCCAGGCCGATCCCGCGCGCAAGGCGCAGGTCTATGAATCCGCAGCGCGGCAGGCGCTGGGCATGTCCCTGTACGAGGAATCGGCCCGGCTGCTGCGCCAGGCCAGCGCCACGACCGAGGACGTCCCGCAGTCGCGCGCCTACCTCTGGCAGGCCCTGCAGGTGCTGCAGTCCGGCAACCGTGCCAACGAAGCGCTGGCGCTGGCGCGCCAGCAGGAAGAGCTGCTGGGCAGCGACCCCGAGACGCTGCGAAAGCTCATCGGCCTGGCGCGCGCGGCCGGCAACCGGGCCGAGGCTGAGCGCTATGCCAAGCGGCTGCTGCAGCTGTCGCTGCTGCAGCAATGGCAGACGCAGGTGGCCGGGGCTTCGGGTGTCGGTCCGGACCCGGTTGCCGACGACGGCGCCTGGGCGCTGCAGCCCGTGGCCTGGACCGCCCCAGGCTGGCGCATGCTGCGCACGGCCGATCCCGTGCGCAAGCCGCCGCCGGGCCTGCCCTTTGACGACAAGACCTACCTGCTGGGCTACGAGGTGTTCCTCGAAAACCGCAACCTGGAAGATGCCTGGCGCGTGGCCACGGCCGCCGTGCGCCAGGCGCCGCAGGACATGGCCTGGCGCGAACGCCTGGCCCAGGTGTCCGAATGGATGGGACAGCAGCAGCAGGCCCTGGACAACTGGCTGGTCATTGCGCAGAACACGGGGCGCGAGGATGCCTGGAAGACGGTGATGCGCCTGGCGCCGGGCCTGTTCGACGACCGTGCCCTGATTGCCGGCCTGCGCCACCAGTTGAGCCGCCGTCCCCAGGATGCCGCGCTGCAGCAGGCGCTGGTCCAGGCCTACGAGCGCCAGGCCGAGCCCAGCGAGGCCATCGACTATCTGCAAAAGCACGGCAGCACGCCGCAGTCCCAGATCCTGCTGGCCCAGCTGGCCGAACGCGCAGGCCGGTCGCAACTGGCGCTGCAGGCCTGGAAGCGTGTGCTTGCCGATCCCGAGCAGCGCACGCCGGCCCATGCCATGCCCGCCGCCGTGCTCGCGCTGCTGCAGGGCGAGCCGGCCCTGGGCCTGCGCTGGCTGGAGGATGCGCAGACGCGCATTCCCGCCGGCATGCAGGACGAGGGCGAGTACTGGCGCCTGCTGGGCGACCTGGCCCAGGACCAGCGTCAGGAAGCACTGACGCTGAAGGCCTACCGCCGCCTGCTGCAGACGCCGCACGCCGGCATCAGCGACTACGACGAGGTGATACGCCTGCTGCAGCGCGCCGATCGGCGCGAGGCGGCCCGGATGTCCCTGCACGCCTGGGAGCAGTTCCATGACGTGCGCCATCTGACGCAGGCCTTCTACCTGTTGGAGGACCTGGAGGACTGGACGCAGATCGGCAGCCAGGTCGAACGCATCTTGGCCGACCCGGCCCTGGTCAAGCGCCTGCAGGGCCAGCCCACCTTCTTCCAGATACTGGGCGCCTACTACCAGCGCACGGCGCAATCGAAAAAGGCCATGGAGGCCTTCGAGAAGGGCCTGGCGCTGGACCCCGGCTCCACGCCGCTGCGCCAGGGCCTGATGTGGCTGCTGATCGACACGCAGAATGCGGCGGCCCTCAAGCTGCTGCTGGCGGCGGCCGAGCCTGTCTGGGCGCGCGATGCCGACATGCATGGCGCCCTGGCGGCGGCCTACATGACGCTGTCGCGCCCGGCCGTTGCGCTGGAACGCTATCTGAAGCCGCACCGCGCCGAGCATGCCGACGACTTCCTGTGGATGATGCAGTACGCCGACGCGCTGGAGCAGAACCAGCAGGCCGATCGGGCCTGGAGCCTGAGGCAGCAGCTGTGGACGCGCGAGAAGGTGCGGGCACGCGCCCAGGACGGCGCAGCGGCCCTGGCCGCCCGCAAATGGCTGACGGCTGAGGGGCTGGACGAGGTCCAGCGCCAGGCCCGCAGCCGGCTCATGCTCTTTCATACCCAGGGCGATGCCGAATTCGCCCTGATGCGCGAGCTGCTGCGCATGGACCTGGAAGGCGGGCGCCGCGAGCATTCCGCCGCTGCGGCCGAGTTGGCCATTGCCTGGCTGCAGGAGCGCGGCGAGTACCAGGCCGAGCGTGGCTACCTGTGGCAGCAGTACGCGCGCAGCCGCAGCAAGAGCACCAGCTCGCCGCTGTGGGCCGAGATCACGGTGGCCCTGGCGGAAAAGGATGTGGCCCAGGCCGGGGAGCTGCTACAGCGCCATGACGAGGCGCTGCCCCGCTATGACCGCATCAACGCGGCAGCCATGGTCGGCGATGTGCGGCTGGCGCAGACGGCGGCCTTCGAGAACATGGCCGACCAGCCCGACGACGATCCCCTGCACCTGGCGCTGACCGAGCAACTGCTGGCCTTCAGCGACTACGGCGGCCTGCAACTGCGCAACCGCCGCATGGACGCCATCGACGAGCAGGTCTCCCGGCTGCGCTGGCATGTGGGCCTGAACCCCCGCTGGGCGCTGGACCTGGATGCCGAGGACGTGCGCCGCACGGTCAACAAAAACACCCTGGTGCGCGGCCCCTCGCAGGAGCGGGGCATCGGCCTGCGCCTGACGCGCAAGACGCAGTCGGCGTCCAGCGAATTCATGCTGGGCCGGCGCGAAAGCCTGGAGAGCTACACGCCCATGCAGTTCACGCAGACCTACAACGTGGACAGCCGCTGGAGCCTGCAGGCATCACTGGGCCGGCACCTGGCCACGCAGGAAACGCTGGCCATGCGCATGGGCGGCATGAAGGACCGCGTGTCGCTGGGCAGCAGCTACCAGCTCTCGCGCCTGGACCAGATCACGCTGGAGCTGGCATCGGAGCGCTACCGCGTGCAAAGCGGCGCACGCGTGGGCTCCGGCAACCATGCGACGCTGCAATACCTGCACACCTACCGCAGCGAGGCGCCCACCCTGCAGTTCGGTGCCTTCACCTCCTGGCACCGCTACAGCCGCAACGACCCGGCGCTGCTGCAGGGCCGGGATGCGGCCATCCTGGGTTACCTGCCGCCGTTCAACGATCCCACCATCGACTATCTGCTGCCGCGCAGTTTCCGCTTCTCGGGCCTGCAGATGATGTTCAACACGGGCTACGAGCAGCAGTACACGCGCGCGCTGCGGCCCTACGCCAGCCTGGCCCTGACGCACCACAGCGTCAACGGCGCGGGCTACGAGCTGGGCATGGGCCTGGCCACCAGCCTGTTCGGCGCGGACCACCTCGCGCTGGGCCTGAATCTGTCCAAGTCGGGCATCAACACCGTGGGCAATACCCGCGAGCTGTTGCTGACCTACCGCCTCCACTACTGATCCGAAGACTTCAAGGAGCCTCTCCATGACACACCGCACCACTTTCGTCTCCCGCCTTCGCGTGCTCACGGGTATTGCCCTTGTCGGCCTGCTGTCTGCCTGCTCGACCATCGACCGGGGCACGGCGCCCGCGCTGGAGACGAATGCCAGCTGGGCGGTGCTGCCCTTCGAGAACCACACCGAAACGCCCATGGCCGGCAACCGCGCAGCCGCCATTGCCACGGCGCTGATCAATGCGCGTGGCGTGGGCCAGGTCAAGCGCTACACGGGCGATGCACTGCAGGAAACCCTGTTCGACGGCCGCGAAGCCAAGCGCCGCGACGACGCCCTGGCCTGGGCGCGCGGCGAAGGCGTGCGCTATGCGCTGACGGGCGCGGTGGACGAATGGCGCTACAAGGTGGGCGTGGATGGCGAGCCGGCCGTGGGCGTGACCTTGGAGATCGTGGACGTGGGCACCGGCGCCACCGTGTGGAGCGGCGCGGGCGCGCAAAGCGGCTGGAGCCGCGAGGCACTGGCCGCCGTGGGCCAGAAGCTGATCCGCAACCTGCTGGGCACAGGCCTGGCCAACGCCCGATAAGCGCATCCAGGGAACGACTCTTCATGCCAGACCAAGCCAGCACGCCCAAGGCGGCACCGCATTCCGCTGCACCGCGCCGCGCCGGCATTGCCGCGGAATTCAGAGGCTCGCCGCTGGGCCTGCTCGTGCAGACGAGCGCCAAGCCCTGGGTGGTGGTGGGCGAGACGCTGCTGCTGCCGGTGCTGGCTCTTTTGATCGGCATGTGGGCCAACCCGGACAATCCCCTGTGGGTGGAGTCCGAGTTCCCCTGGGCCTGGCTGGCGCCCGTGGTGGTGGCCCTGCGCTACGGGCCGGTGGCCGGCCTGTCGGCGGCCGGCGTGCTGCTGCTGGCCTGGCTGGGCGTCAACCAGCGCGATCTGTCGCTGTTCCCGGAACAGTACTTTCTGGGCGGCCTGATCCTGGTCATGGTCGTGGGCGAGATTTCCAGCCTCTGGCGCGCACGCATACGCCGCGCGCGCACGGCGCAGAACTACATGGACCAGCGCACCGAGCAGCTGATCCGCCAGCATTACCTGCTGCGCCTGTCGCATGACCGGCTGGAGCAGGAGCTCATAGGCCGTCCCGTGTCCATGCGCGATGCCATCAACGTGCTCAGCGGCCTCAGTGGCGCCGAGGGCGATGCGCAAAGCCTGCTCAACCTGCTGTCGCGCTTCAGCCAGATCAGCGTGGCCAGCCTGGTGCCCGTGCGCAATGAGGTGCTGGACCCCACGCCCATTGCCCAGCTGGGGGGCGAGCGGCCCATCCATGTCCACGATCCGCTGGTGCGCCAGGCGCTGGACAGCCATGTGCTGTGCCATGTCTCGCAGAGCATGGCGGAGGGCCAGCAGACGCAATACATCGTCGTGGCTCCCATGCTGGACCTGGAGGGCGAGATCTACGGCCTGCTGCTGGTCGAGGAAATGCCTTTCTTCGCACTGCAGGAAGAGGCGCTGCAGACCATCAACCTGCTGCTGGGCTACTACACGGACAGCGTGGCCGCCAACAGCCTGGCTGCGCCGCTGCTGCAGGCCTATCCCGATTGCCCGCCGCATTTCGCGTTCGAACTGCAGCGCATGGAGCATGTGAACCGCAGCGCGCGCCTGAGCAGCGTGGTGGTGGCGCTGGAGCTGTCGCCCTCGGCTGTGCAGTCCCAGATGGCCCAGCAGATCATGCGGCTGGAGCGCATGCTGGACCGCTCCTGGCTGCAGGAAAGCGATGGCCGGCAACTGCTGGCTATCTTCATGCCGTTGGGCACCAACGCCACGGCCGAGGGCTACCTGAACCGCATCGAGGGCTGGCTGGCCCAGCGCGGCGTGGCCTCGCTGGCCGATGCGGGCATCTTCCCGCGCACCATCTTGCTGGACCGCTGCTCGGCCAGCAGCGTGCTGGAGCGGCTCCATCAGATGGGGCAGGGCCATGCTTAACCTCAAGCTGGCCCTGGGCGCGCTGGCCGCGGAAATCGCCTCATGGAGCAGCCTGTGGCTGCTGCGCAGCCAGTCGGACGCGGCCCTGCTGGGCTATCTCACGGCCCACGGGCTGGCCAGCGGCCTGCTGGCGCTGTGCCTGACGCCCTTCCTGGCCACCTCGGCCAAGTCGGTGCGCCAGCGGCTGGCGCTGGTGGTGCTGATGGGGCTGTTTGCCTATGCCGTGCCGGTGGCCGGCATTTTGGGCGCCGTGGTCGCCACCATTGCGCTGCACACCCAGCGCGGCCCGCGTGGCGGCCCGCGTTTCCCGGTGATGCCCCTGCCTGATTTCGACCCGCACCAGCAGGCCAGCACCAGCCGCCGCCAGGCGGGCCTGCAGTCCTTCCTGGCCAATCCCAATGTGCCGGTCGCCTCGCGCATGCGGGCCATGGTGGCGCTGGGCAGCGTGCCGGGGCGCATTGCCTCGCCCATGCTGCGCACGGCGCTGGGCGATTCCAGCGAAGACCTGCGCCTGCTGGCCTACAGCATGCTGGACGCCAAGGAGCGCGAGATCAGCAAGACCATCCACCAGGAGCTGCAGCTGTTCGAGCATGCCCGCCAGTCCGAGGGCGATGCGCCCTACGGGCCGCGTGGCCTGCAGGCGGCGCGGGCGCTGACCGACCTCTACGCGGAGCTGGTCTACCAGGGCGTGGCGCAGGGCGATGTGCGCGACCACGCCATCAAGCAATCCCTGCACTACTGCGACCTGGTGCTCGCTCAGCGGCCCGACAATGCCTTGCTGCTGCTGCGCCGTGGCCGGCTGCTGCACATGCAGGGCAGGGCGGTGGAGTCGCTGGCCTGCTATGAGCGCTCGCTGGCGCTGGGCATGGAGCCGGCACGCGTCGTGCCCTACCAGGCCGAGCTGCTGTTCGATCGGCGCGAATTCGCCAGGGCGCAGGCCCTGATGCGTTCGCTGGACATCGAGCAAGCCCTGCCGCGCCTGAAGCCCAGCATCCGCTACTGGAGTGCCTCATGAGCCGTGCGAGCCAGTTCCCCACGGCGGCCAATGCGGACATCGCGCTGCTGCTGGAAGGCACTTTCCCCTATGTCAGCGGTGGTGTGTCCAGCTGGGTCAACCAGATCCTGCAGGCCTATCCCGAGCACCGCTTTGCCATCGTCTTCCTGGGCAGCCGGCGCGAGGACTATGGCGATTTCCGCTACGCACTGCCGCCCAACGTGGTGCACTTCGAGCAGCACTACCTGTTTGACGCGCTGCACTCCAATATCCAGCCCGCCCCTTCGCGCGGCCATCCCGAGGCCCTGGCCAAGGCCCGGGAATTCCTGGGCGCGCTGGAGGCGCATGACGGCAGTGCCGAAAGCCGGGCCAAGGTGCTGGCGGCCATGCGCTCCATTGCGCTGGAGCTGCAGCCCGGCGGCAGCCTGCCGCTGGAGGATTTCCTGCACAGCGAATTCGCCTGGGACCTGATCCGCGACAGCTACCGGCGCCACTGCACCGACCCGTCGTTCGTGGACTTCTTCTGGACCGTGCGCATCATGCTGCAGCCGCTGTGGCTGATGGCGCGCATCGCCCACGGGCTGATTCCGGTGCGCGTGCTGCATACCGTCTCGACCGGCTATGCGGGATTTCTGGGCGGCCTGCTGCACCATGCGCGCGGCCTGCCGCTGGTGCTGTCCGAGCATGGCATCTACACCAAAGAGCGCCAGATCGACCTGCTGCAAAGCTCCTGGATCCGCGACAACCGCAACATCTTCCAGCGCGACCCCATGGAGGTGTCGTTCTTCCGGCAGATGTGGATACGGTTTTTCGACTGGATGGGGCGCTTTTGCTATGGTGCGGCCGATCCCATCATTGCGCTGTACGAGAACAACCGCCTGCGCCAGGTGGCCGATGGCGCGGCCGCCGAGCGCACGGTCAGCATCCCCAACGGCATCCGCATAGAACGCTTTGCGCCGCTGCGCACCCAGCGGCCCGCCGAGACGCCGCCCGTGCTGTGCCTGATCGGCCGCGTGGTGCCCATCAAGGACATCAAGACCTTCATCCGCGCCATGCGCCGCGTGGTCAACCGGATGCCCCAGGCCCAGGCCTGGGTGGCCGGCCCCACGGCCGAGGACCCGGCCTATGCCGAGGAATGCCAGAACCTCGTGGACAGCCTGGGCCTGCAGGCCAACATCCGCTTTCTGGGCATGCAGAAGGTGGAGGAGCTGCTGCCCAAGGTGGGCGTGGTCGTGCTGTCTTCCATCAGCGAGGCGCTGCCCCTGGTGATCCTTGAAGCCCAGGCCGCAGGCGTGCCCGTGGTCAGCACCGACGTGGGTTCCTGCCGCCAGCTCATCGACGGGCTGGAGCCGCAAGACCAGGCCCTGGGCTCTTGCGGGCGCGTGGTCGGCATTGCCAATCCCGAGGCGCTGGCCGACGCCTGCCTGGAGCTGCTGAGCTCGCCCGCGCAGTGGCAGGCCGCCAGCGCGGCCGGGATTGCGCGCGTGGAGCGCTACTACTCCGACCGGCTGCTGTTCGAGCGCTACAGGCAGGTCTACGACAGGGCGCTGCAACAGTCCGAGGAAAAACACTGATGGCCGGCATTGGATTCGAACTGCGCCACCTGCTGCGCAAGAACACGCTGACCAGCGTGCTCCAGGCCTACGCCTATGCGGGCGTCATCGGCTCGGGGCCGTGGGTGTTCTCCATCATCGGCATCCTGCTGGTGGGGGTGTTCAGCGTCAGCGTGGTGGCGCCGCCGCTGCTGGTCACGCAGTTCCAGACCTCGGTGACCTATCTGGTGGCCAGCAGCCTGATCCTGACCGGGGCGGCGCAGCTGGCCTTCACGCGCTTTGTGTCGGACCAGCTGTTCCTCAAGAAGGACGAGAGCATCCTGCCCAACCTGCATGGCCTGCTGCTGGTGGTCGTGGCCACTGCCAGCGCGCTGGGCACGCTGGCGCTGTTCGTGGTGCTGCCGGGCCAGGGCCTGCTGTACCGCGTGCTGATGCTGGCCGGCTTCACGCTGATGTGCGTGGTCTGGGTCATGACCGTGCTGCTGTCGGGCCTCAAGCACTACCGGGCCATTGCCGGGCTGTTCGGCGCCACCTACCTGCTCATCGTGCTGCTGGCGCTGCCGCTGCGCTACTGGGGGCTGGAAGGGTTGCTGGCCAGCTTCGTGATCGGCCACGTGCTGCTGCTGGCCGGCATGTGGATGATCGTGCTGCGCAGCTTTCCGCTGCAGCAGCGCTGGATCGCCTTCGACTTCACGCAGCGCTCGCTGATCTTTCCGGCGCTGATCGGCATCGGCGTGCTCTACAACCTGGGCATCTGGATCGACAAGTTCATGTTCTGGTACTACCCGCCGACCTCGCAGCAGATCATCGGCGGACTCAGGGCCTCGCTGATCTACGACCTGCCGGTGTTCCTGTCGTACCTGTCCATCATTCCGGGCATGGCGGTCTTCCTGGTGCGCATCGAGACCGACTTCGTCGAGTACTACGACAAGTTCTTCGACGCCGTGCGCGGCGGCGGATCGCTGGAATACATCGAGTCCATGCGCAACGAGATGGTCTACGCCATCCAGGCGGGCCTGGGCGAGATCGCCAAGGTGCAGACGCTGGCCGTCCTCGTCACCCTGGTGGCCGGGCCGGCCATCCTGCAGTTGCTGGGCATCTCCCAGCTGTACCTGCCGCTGCTGCACGTGCAGGTGGTGGGCGCCGGCTTGCAGGTGGGTGTGATGGCCGTGCTCAACGTGTTCTTCTACCTGGACGAGCGGCGCATCGTGTTCATGCTCTGCATGCTGCTGGTGGTGCTGAACATTGCCTTCACGGGCATCTCGCTGGCCCTGGGCGCCGCGTTCTATGGCTACGGCTTTTGCCTGGCCATGCTGGTGACGCTGTGCGTGGGGCTGTACCTGCTCTCGCGCGAGCTCAACCGGCTCGAATACAAGACCTTCATGCTGCAGTGACCGGCAGGCATCTCTCGCCATTTGCCGATTTGCACGGTCTTGATCCAGCGTGTTGGCGGGGGGCGCCGGTCTGCGCGACAATACGGGATTCGGCGCCGGTACCCAACCGAGACAAAGGTTCCGCCGAGGAACCATTCATTACAACGATTGCGCACCTTGCGTGCAGCGGCCGCCGCCTTTCGCTTTTTCCACTCCAAAGCTTTAAGCCATGAAAAAACGCACCCTCTTGGCCATGGTGGCCCTGTCTGCACTGCTGGCAGCCTGCGGCAAGAACGAGTCCGCATCGACCGCCGCCGCGCCGGTTGCCGCCCCCGTGCCGGCAGCCATGACCAAGTTGGTGATCGGCCTGGACGACAACTTCCCGCCCATGGGCTTTCGTGACGACAAGAACGAGATCGTCGGCTTCGACATCGACATGGCGCGTGAAGCCGCCAAGCGCATGAACGTGGAAGTGGACTTCAAGCCCATCGACTGGAGCGCCAAGGAGGCCGAGCTGGTCGGCAAGCGCGTCGACGCGCTGTGGAACGGCCTGACCATCACCGAAGAGCGCAAGAAGAACATCGCCTTCACCGCGCCCTACATGGAGAACCACCAGATCATCATCGTGCGCGCCAACTCCGACATCAAGGACAAGGCCGGCCTGGCAGGCAAGGTCGTGGGCGCGCAGGATGGCAGCTCGGCCGTGGACGCCATCAAGAAGGACGCCGCCGTTGCCGCCAGCTTCAAGGACCTGAAGACCTTCGGCGACAACATCACCGCGCTGATGGACCTGTCGGCCGGCCGCCTGGACGCCGTCGTGGTCGACGAGGTCGTGGGGCGTTTCCACGTTGCTAAGAAGGCTGGCGAGTACCTGGTGCTCGAGGACAACTTCGGCACCGAGGACTACGGCGTGGGCCTGCGCAAGGAAGACACCGAAGTTCTTGGCAAGCTCGAAGCCGCACTGGCCGAGATGAAGAAGGACGGCAAGGCTGCCGAAATCGCCTCCAAGTGGTTCGGCAAGGACATCATCAAGTAAATCCGGCACACCATGCGACCGGCAAGGCCAGCCTGGCATTGCCGGTCTTTTGCGTTCTGGGACGCACGCGCCCGTGGCTGCCCGGATCCTGCCGATGCCGGCGGGGCCGCGCACCGCACTGAGGCCATTCGATGGAATATGTAATCTCGCTCATGGGGCCGCTGTCCGCCGGCGCCCTGGTCACCCTCAAGCTCTTCGTCATCACCCTGGCGCTGTCCATCCCCCTGGGACTGTCGCTGGCGCTGATGCGCATCTCCCGCTTTCCCGCCCTGAGCCGGCTGGTAGGCGGCTACATCTGGCTGATGCGCGGCACGCCGCTGATGCTGCAGATGCTGTTCATCTACTTCGCGCTGCCCTTCGTGCCCGTGATCGGCGTGCGCCTGCCCGATTTCCCTGCAGCCGTCGTCGCCTTCGCGCTGAACTACGCCGCCTACTTCGCCGAAATCTTCCGCGCGGGCATCCAGTCCGTGGACCGCGGCCAGTACGAGGGTGCCAAGGTGCTGGGCATGAGCTACGGCCAGACCATGCGCCGCATCATCCTGCCGCAGATGTGGGCGCGCATCATCCCGCCTGTGAGCAACGAGACCATCACCCTGGTCAAGGACACCTCGCTCATCTACGTGCTGGCCCTGAACGACCTGCTGCGCGCCGCGCGCGGCATCGTGCAGCGCGACTTCACCATCACGCCCTTCGTGGTGGCCGCAGGCTTCTATCTGGTCATGACTCTCGTGTTGACCTGGATCTTCCAATACCTAGAAAAACGCCATGCAAAGTATGACGCGTGAAACGCGACACCCCCTGAGTCGCTTCGCGCCTTCCCCCTCTCTCGCTACGCGGGAGGGGGACGACACCCTCGGTGCGGGGCGGCCCTTCCTCGGTGTCCCATGCCTGGGTTGCGCCCCTTTCGTCGGCATTGAACATGGGCAACTGACATGAATACCGAAACAATGATCAGTGCGCAGAACATCTGCAAGGGCTTTGGCGGCGTGCCGGTGCTGCGCGGCGTTTCGCTGGAGCTGGCGCGCGGCGAGGTGGTGGCCGTCATCGGTCCTTCGGGATCGGGCAAAAGCACGTTCCTGCGCTGCCTCAACCACCTGGAAACCATTGACAGCGGCCGTGTCGCCGTCGAGGGCGAGGTGCTGGTGGACAGCGGCGCGGACGGCCGCGCCCACTACGTGCCCGAGGCGCAGATCCGCCAGATCGGCCGCAAGATGGGCATGGTGTTCCAGTCCTTCAACCTGTTCCCGCACCTCACGGTGCTGGAGAACATCATCGAGGCGCCGATCGTCGTCAAGGGCCTCAAGCGCGAGCAGATCGTGCCCAAGGCCGAGGCGCTGCTCCACAAGGTGGGCCTGCTGGAAAAGCGCGATGCCTATCCCAACCGCCTGTCGGGCGGGCAAAAGCAGCGCGTGGCCATCGCCCGGGCACTGGCCATGGAGCCGGACATCCTGCTGTTCGACGAGCCCACCTCCGCGCTGGACCCGGAGCTGACCGGCGAAGTGCTGCGCACCATGCGCGAGCTGGCCCAGGAGCACATGACCATGCTGGTCGTGACCCACGAGATGGGCTTTGCCCGCGAGGTGGCCAATCGCGTGATCTTCATGGACAAGGGCGAGATCGTCGAGCAAGGCCCGGCGGAAGCCTTTTTTGCAGCGCCGCAGCACGCCCGGACCCAGGCATTTCTGCAGAACATGTTGTAAAAAAACATCTGTCCAGTCCGGACTTTCCCCAGGTCCAGAGAGCGTGCAACGCTTGTGTAGCAAGCGAAGCATGCTCTTTTTTTTATGGCGTTTTCTGCCATGACTTTTTGAGAAACATACACGGATGTATGTTTATCTCAGGGGGTGATGAGCAGGCATCGGCACCTGTCTGCACAATAGCGGGCTTGCCTGCGAACATTTATCGACCGCACCACAGCATGATCCCAACCGCCTCTTTCGTGGAGTTGCGCAACGTCACCTTCGGCTATGGCGAACGTGTGATCCTGCGCGACCTGTCGCTGCAGGTGCCGCGCGGCAAGGTCACGGCCCTGATGGGGGCATCGGGCGGCGGCAAGACCACCGTGCTTCGCCTGATCGGCGGCCAGCAGCATGCCCAGCAGGGGCAGGTATTGTTCGATGGCAAGGACGTCACCACCATGGACGCCGCAGGCCTGTACGCCGCGCGCCGGCGCATGGGCATGCTGTTCCAGTTCGGAGCGCTGTTCACCGACATGAGCGTGTTCGACAACGTGGCCTTCCCGCTGCGCGAGCACACCGATCTTCCCGACGAACTGGTCCGCGACATCGTGCTCATGAAGCTGCATGCCGTGGGCCTGCGCGGTGCGCGCGACCTCATGCCCAGCGAGATCTCGGGCGGCATGGCCCGCCGCGTGGCGCTGGCGCGGGCCATTGCGCTGGACCCCGAACTGATCATGTACGACGAGCCCTTCGCCGGGCTGGACCCCATCTCCCTGGGCACGGCCGCCCAGCTGATCCGCGAGCTCAACGATGCCATGGGACTGACCTCCATCCTGGTGTCCCATGACGTGGAGGAAACCTTCCACGTGGCCGACCATGTGGTCATCCTGGGCAACGGCGGCGTCGCCGCCCAGGGCTCGCCAGATGAGGTGCGGGCCAATCCCGACCCGCTGGTGCAGCAGTTCATCCACGCACGGGCCACCGGTCCCGTGCCTTTCCACTACCCCGGCGTGAGCGCCGAGGAAGATTTCGGCAACCCCGCAAGCTCCGGCAAGAGCAACGGCAGGAGGCACGCATGAACCGGCTGCATCCTGCGCGCATTGGCGCGGCGGTTCGCCAACAGCTGACGCAGCTGGGCATGGGCACGCGCCTGTTCGGCCGCCTGCTCGCCCTCATGGGGCCTGCGCTGGGCCGCCCGCGGCTGATCGGCGACCAGATCCATTTCCTGGGCAACTATTCGCTGGCCATCATTGGCGTTTCCGGCCTGTTCGTCGGTTTCGTGCTGGGCCTGCAGGGCTACTACACGCTGCAGCGCTATGGCTCGGCCGAGGCGCTGGGCCTGCTGGTGGCGCTGTCGCTGGTGCGCGAACTCGGCCCCGTCGTCACGGCGCTGCTGTTTGCCGGCCGTGCCGGCACGGCGCTGACGGCCGAGATCGGCCTGATGAAGGCCGGCGAGCAGTTGTCGGCCATGGAGATGATGGCCGTTGACCCGGTGCGCCGCATCCTGGCGCCGCGCTTCGTGGCCGGCCTGATCGCCATGCCGCTGCTGGCGGCCGTTTTCAGTGCCGTCGGCGTGATCGGCGGCTGGCTGGTGGGCGTGGTCATGATCGGCGTCGATGGCGGCGCCTTCTGGGGCCAGATGCAAAACGGCGTGGACTGGTGGTATGACCTGGGCAACGGCGTTCTCAAGAGCCTGGTGTTCGGCGTGGCGGTGACCTTCATCGCGCTGCTGCAGGGCTATGCAGCCAAGCCCACGCCCGAAGGCGTGTCCCGCGCGACCACGCGCACGGTGGTGATGGCCTCGCTGGCCGTGCTGGGGCTGGACTTCCTGCTCACGGCCACGATGTTCAGCCTTTGACCCGGCACCGGTGCCACCTCTCGCAAATCAAGGAAAAACAAACCATGCAGCAATCCAAGAGTGATGTCTGGGTCGGACTGTTCGTGCTGATCGGCGCTGCGGCGCTGGTGTTCCTGGCGCTGCAGTCGGCCAACCTGCTGAGCCTGAACTTCCAGAAGACCTATACGCTGACCGCGCGCTTCGACAACATCGGCGGACTCAAGCCCAAGGCAGCCGTGCGCAGCGCGGGCGTTGTCGTGGGCCGCGTGGAATCCATCACCTTCGACGACAAGGTCTTTCAGGCCAGCGTGACCATGGCCCTGGAAAACCGCTACGCCTTTCCCAAGGACAGCTCCCTGAAGATCCTGACCAGCGGCCTGCTCGGCGACCAGTACATCGGCATCGAAGCCGGTGCAGATGACCACAATCTCAAGGATGGCGACCGCGTCGTCGCAACCCAGTCGGCCGTTGTGCTGGAAAATCTGATCGGACAGTTCCTCTACGGCAAGGCCGAGCAGGGTGGCAGCTCCGGTGCAGGAGGCAAAGAATGACAACCAACCACCATGAACAGGCGACTGCGGGTCGCCCTGCCGCCCAGGCAGCCTCCTGGCAGCGCGCAGCCATGCTCGGCACGCTGGCCGCCGCCTCGCTGCTCGCCGGCTGCGCCACCGCTCCGGGCGAGGCACGCAACCCCCAGGATCCGTTCGAGCCGTTCAACCGCAGCATGTACTCGTTCAATGACGGGCTGGACCGCGCCGTCCTGAAGCCGGTGGCCACGGCCTACCGCGATGTCACGCCGCGCCTGGCGCGCGATGGGGTGAGCAACTTCTTCTCCAACCTGAGCGATGCCTGGTCATTCGTGAACAACGCGCTGCAGGGCCAGGCCGAGGGTGCCTACAACTCCATGGTGCGCTTCTCGGTGAACACGGTCTTCGGTCTGGGCGGACTGCTCGACATCGCCAGCGAGGCCGGCATAGAGCGCCAAAAGCAGGACTTCGGCCAGACGCTGGGCCGCTGGGGCGTGCCCACGGGGCCGTACCTGGTGCTGCCGCTGCTCGGCCCGTCCACGGTGCGTGACACGGCGGCTCTGCCTGTGGATGCCTGGGGCAACCCCCTGACGGCGATCAACGACATCCCCGTGCGCAACAGCCTGTATGTGCTGCGACTGGTGGATACGCGTGCACGCCTGCTCAATGCCTCGGACACGCTGGACTCCGTCGCCCTTGACCGCTACAGCCTGACGCGTGACGTCTACCTGAACCTGCGGCGTGGCAAGTCCGGCGATGACGGCCGCATCGAGGACTACGACGAAGATGCCGGCAAACTGCCGCCCGAAGACGGCGCAAAGTAAGCAGTTCGTAACATCCCGAGATGAAAAACGGTCCGCGCCTGACACGGCGCGGCCGGAAAAATGTGCAATATCAACCCGGTCCGGGGCATTGAGGCCCTGCTGGGAAAGGAAAAGTGATGATCAATCGACGTGCCTGGAGCGCTGCTGCGACAGCCGTGCTGGCCATGGGAACCTGGGGCGCTGCGCTGCCCGTCCACGCGGCCGACGAAACCCCTGATGCGCTGATCAAGCGTGTCTCCACCGACGTGCTGGAAACCATCAAGAAGGACCCCTCGCTGCGCGAGGGCGATGTCTCCAAGGTCAATGCGCTGGTCAATGACAAGGTCATGCCCTATGTGAATTTCCGCCGCATGACCTCGGCTTCGGTGGGCCCGGCCTGGCGCCAGGCCACGCCTGCACAGCGCGAGAAGCTGGAGACCGAGTTCAAGGCCCTGCTGATCCGCACCTATTCGGGCGCGCTGACCCAGGTCAGCAACCAGACCATCAATGTCAAGCCGGTGCGTGCTGCGCCCGGCGACATCGATGTGCTGGTACGCACCGAAGTGCTGGGCCGCGGCGAGCCCGTGCAGCTGGACTACCGCCTTGAAAAGTCCGGCGACGGCTGGAAGATCTACAACCTGAACGTACTGGGCGTGTGGCTGGTGGAAACCTACCGCAACCAGTTCAGCCAGGAAATCAATGCCCGCGGCATCGACGGCCTGATCGAGACCCTGGCCACGCGCAGCAAGATGCCGGCCACGCCGCCCTCCAAGGGCTGACAGCCGCTGACGCACGCGCCATGTTGCAGCTCCCCGGTGAACTGACCTACCGCCAGGCGCGCAGCTGCCTTGTGCAGCTGCAGCCCCAGGTGCAGGCCTTCGATGGCGCCCAGGTGCGCGTCGATGCCAGCGGCATCGAAGTCTTCGACTCGGCCGCCCTGGCCGTGCTGCTGGCCTGCCGCCGCACCGCGAAGGCGGCCGACAAGCAATTGGTGGTCGTGGGCCTGCCGCAGGGCCTGCAGTCCATGGCGGCGCTGTACGGCGTCGACGGGCTGCTGACCGACGCATCCTCCCCCTCCTGAGCCGGCGCAGCGCGCCGCTGCAAAGAGCCCTGCAAGGCAGGTTTGGCTGCAAGGGCCTAGAATCGCGCCTCGCATGTCTGCCGTCTCATTCCAATCCATCTCCAAGACCTACCAGACCCCCAAGGGGGCCTTCCAGGCGCTCAACCACGTGAGTCTGGACATCGAGGAGGGCGAGTTCTTCGGCCTGCTCGGTCCCAATGGCGCTGGCAAGACCACGATGATCAGCATCCTGGCCGGCCTGTCGCGCGCCACCAGCGGCCGCGTGCTGGTCCAGGGCAGCGACGTGCATGCCGACTACTCGGCTGCCCGGCGCAAGCTGGGCATCGTGCCGCAGGAGCTGGTCTTCGATCCCTTCTTCAATGTGCGCGAGGCACTGCGCTTTCAGTCCGGCTATTTCGGCGTCAGGAACAATGACGACTGGATCGACGAGCTGCTGCACAGCCTGGGGCTGACCGACAAGGCCAACTCCAACATGCGCCAGCTGTCCGGCGGCATGAAGCGCCGCGTGCTGGTGGCCCAGGCCCTGGTGCACAAGCCGCCCATCATCGTGCTGGACGAGCCCACGGCCGGCGTGGACGTGGAGCTGCGCCAGACGCTGTGGCATTTCATCGCGCGCCTGAACCGCGAAGGCCATACCGTGCTGCTCACCACCCATTACCTGGAAGAGGCCGAGGCGCTGTGCAGCCGCGTGGCCATGCTCAAGCAGGGCAACATCGTCAAGCTCTCGACCATGTCGGATCTGCTCAAGTCCGCCTCCTCCAACGTGCTGCAGTTCAAGACCGATACCGCCTTGCCGCCGGCCCTCGCCGCGCGGGCACGGGTGACCGGCCGCATCGTGCAGATACCCGCCAACGATGCCAGCGATGTGGAGCGCCTGCTCGCCGCGCTGCGCGAGGGCTCCGTCGTCCCCGAGGACGTGGAAATCCGCCGTGCCGATCTGGAGGATGTCTTCATCCACGTGATGAACGAGCAAGGCCAGACCTCGCAGGGAGCTTCGGCATGAACGGCTGGCAGACCCTGCTCAAGAAGGAAGTGCTGCGTTTCTGGAAGGTCAGCTTCCAGACCGTGGCTGCACCCGTGCTCACGGCCGTGCTCTATCTGCTGATCTTCGGCCATGTGCTCGAAGGCCGGGTGCTGGTCTACGACCGCATCAGCTACACGGCCTTCCTGATCCCCGGCCTGGTGATGATGAGCGTGCTGCAGAACGCCTTCGCCAACAGCTCCTCCAGCCTGGTGCAGAGCAAGATCATGGGCTCCATGGTCTTCGTGCTGCTCACGCCGCTGTCGCACTGGGCGTGGTTTGGCGCCTACGTGGGCGCTTCGGTGCTGCGCGGGCTGCTGGTGGGCGTGGGCGTGTTCATCGTCACGCTGTACTTCGCCATTCCCGAATTCACGGCGCCGCTGTGGATTCTGGTCTTCGGCCTGCTGGGCGCGGCGCTGCTGGGCACGCTGGGCGTGATCGCCGGCCTGTGGGCGGACAAGTTCGACCAGATGGCGGCCTTCCAGAACTTCCTGATCATGCCCATGACGTTCCTGTCGGGCGTGTTCTATTCCATCCAGTCGCTGCCACCTTTTTGGCAAAAAGTCAGCCATCTGAACCCGTTTTTCTACATGATCGACGGCTTCCGCTACGGCTTCTTCGGCCAGAGCGACGTGTCGCCCTGGGTCAGCCTGGCCATCGTCGGCTCGGCCTGGCTGGCGGTGAGCGCCCTGGCCGTGCACCTGCTGCGCATCGGCTACAAGATCCGCGGCTGAGGTTTTTCCACAGGCTGCGGCGGGCGCTGTGCCCGCATTGTTGAATCCACCCATGAACAGGCGGCCGGCGCCCGGCGCCGCCGCCAACCAAGGCCATGCCACGATGCATGGCAGGAAAGCTTCCCCCCATGACTGCAGACCAACTCAAGGAACTGATCGCCACCGGCCTGCCTTGCGAACACATTGCACTGGAAGGTGATGGACGGCACTGGTTTGCCACCATCGTCTCGGCCCAATTCGAGGGCCAGCGACTGCTGCAGCGCCAGCGCCTGGTCTACGCCACGCTGGGCCAGCGCATGCACACCGACGAGGTCCATGCCCTGTCCATGAAGACCTATACGCCCGCCGAGTGGGCTGCCCAGGCCGGCCAGGCCTGAGCCGGCGGTCAGGCACTTCAGACTCCTGCTGCACCGGTCGCCACGGCCCGTGCAGCATCTTCTTTTCCCCGATTTCCAGATTCAAGGCTGTCAGCCATGGACAAACTCCTGATTCGCGGTGGCCGAGCGCTGCATGGCGAGGTGACGGTCTCCGGCGCCAAGAATGCCGCCTTGCCCGAGCTGTGCGCCGCGCTGCTGTCGTCCGAGCCCGTCACCCTGCGCAACGTGCCGCGCCTGCAGGACGTGGCCACCATGCTCAAGCTCATCCGCAACATGGGTGTCAGCGCCGAGCACGATGACAGCGGCACCGTGCGCATCAACGCCGGCTCTCTGTCCAACCCCGAGGCACCCTACGAACTGGTCAAGACCATGCGCGCCTCGGTCCTGGCCCTGGGCCCGCTGCTGGCCCGATTCGGCCAGGCCCGCGTGTCGCTGCCCGGCGGCTGCGCCATCGGCTCGCGCCCCGTGGACCAGCACATCAAGGGCCTGCAGGCCATGGGCGCCGAGATCGTTGTCGAGAACGGCTACATGAACGCGTGCCTGCCCGGGCATCTCAAGCGCCTGCAGGGCGCCCGCATCACCACCGACATGGTGACCGTCACGGGCACCGAGAACTTCCTGATGGCCGCCGTGCTGGCCGAAGGCGAGACCGTGCTGGAAAACGCCGCCATGGAGCCCGAGATCGGCGACCTGGCCGAAATGCTCATCAAGATGGGCGCAAGAATTGAAGGCCATGGCACCGGCCGCATCGTCATCCAGGGCGTGGAGCGCCTGGGCGGCTGCGAGCACCAGGTGGTGGCCGACCGCATCGAGGCCGGCACCTTTTTGTGCGCCGTGGCCGCAACGGGCGGCAATGCGCTGCTGCGCAATGGCCGCGCCGACCATCTGGGCGCCGTCATCGACAAGCTCAAGGATGCGGGCGCTGAGGTGTCCGCCGAGGACGGCGGCATCCGCGTGCGCGCGGCGGGCAAGCTCAAGGCCCAGAGTTTCCGCACCACCGAATACCCGGGCTTTCCCACCGACATGCAGGCGCAGTTCATGGCGCTGAACCTGGTGGCCGAAGGCTGCAGCATGGTCACCGAGACCATCTTCGAGAACCGCTTCATGCACGTGGACGAAATGCTGCGCCTGGGCGCGCAGATCACCACCGACGGGCGCGTTGCCACCATCACCGGCAGCCAGTCGCTGTCGGGCGCGGCCGTCATGGCCACCGACCTGCGCGCTTCGGCCAGCCTGGTCATCGCCGGCCTCGTGGCCAAGGGCGAGACCCTGGTCGATCGCATCTATCATCTGGACCGCGGCTACGATCGCATGGAAGACAAGCTGCGCGGCCTGGGTGCCGACATCGAAAGAGTTTCCCAATGACCATCACGATTGCCCTGTCCAAGGGCCGTATCTACGACGAAACCGTGCCGCTGCTGGCCGCTGCCGGCATCTCGGTCAGCGAAGACATTGAAAAGTCGCGCAAGCTGATCTTCGAGACCAACAAGAGCGACGTGCGCGTGGTGCTGGTGCGCGCCTCCGACGTGCCGGTCTATGTGCAGTACGGCGGCGCCGATCTCGGGGTGGCCGGACTGGACTCGCTGATCGAGCATGGCGCCCAGGGCCTGTACCAGCCCCTGGACCTGAAGATCGCGCGTTGCCGCGTCAGCGTGGCCGTGCGCAACGGCTTCGACTATGCGCTGGCCGTCAAGCAGGGCGCCCGCCTGCGCATCGCCACCAAGTACCCCGAGATCGCGCGCAACTTCTTCGCCACCAAGGGCGTGCACGTGGACATGGTCAAGCTCTACGGCTCCATGGAGCTGGCCCCGCTGACCGGCATGGCCGACGCCATCGTCGACTTGGTGTCCACCGGCAACACGCTCAAGGCCAATGACCTGGTCGAGGTCGAGCCCATCATGGAGATCAGCTCGCGCCTGGTGGTCAACCAGGCGGCGCTCAAGCTCAAGCGCGAGCCGCTGCGCCACATCATCGATGCCTTCGCCGAGGCGGTAAATGGCCCCAGGGGCTGAGCCCGGCGATCCGGCGAAGGAGGCGCTTGCGCTGTGTTTCGCCGCGCATGGCCTGCCCTGCGAGGAATACAACGGCTGGCTGCTGCCTGGCGGCCAGGCACCAGGCGTGCTGGCTGATTGGCGCGGTGCCTACCTCGGCCATCCCCTGGTCGGTTCCCTGGCCGTGGTGGTCCGCCTGCCGGACGGGTACGAGATCATCGAGAATTTCACGGGCCTGGGTGAAGGCCTGCAGGGAATGCACGACGCATTCGGCCACTTCGCTGTCAGCGACCTGCATGTGATGCTCTCCGCCCTGTGGACGGCGCGCGATGAGGATGCCGTGCCAGCCGAGGCCTGGCAGGCCCATGGCCGACAATGGCAGGCCTATCCGGGCCCCTGGCATCTTCGCAACGATGCCCCGCTGCCCGAAGGCATCACTGAGCGCCTGCGGGCCTTGATCGAGGCCGAGGCGCTGGACAAGGACGAGGACCTGCACTGGTTCCGCTTCTTTGTCGGGCAGAACAATGGTGATTTCACCATTGAAGCGCTCAAGGACAATCAGAAGTGGCCCAGCGCTGAAGCCCTGCTGCGCGACCAGGACTGGCCCCTGCGCGACGGCTACTACGGCGCGCGCCTGTTCTTGATACTGAAGCACGGCTGCGAGACGGCCTGCTAGACCCCAAGGAAACCACAATGGAATATGTAGCTGCCCCTGCCCGCCTGTCGACTGCGGACGCCAACTTCGAACACGATTTTGCGCAGCGCCTGCATTGGTCGGCAGACACGGACGCGGCCATCGAGCAGCGCGTGGCCGACATCCTGGCCGATGTGCAAAAGCGTGGCGATGCGGCCGTGCTGGAGTACACGGCGCGCTTCGACGGATTGCAGGTGGACGGCATGGCAGCGCTGGAGCTGACGCAGGCCGAGCTCAAGGCCGCCTTCGACAGTCTGGGCGACGAGCAGCGCGATGCGCTGACGGCCGCCGCCCAGCGCGTGCGCACTTACCACGAGGCACAAAAGCGCGCCAGCGGCGAGAGCTGGAGCTACCGTGACGCCGATGGCACCCTGCTGGGCCAGAAGGTCACGCCGCTGGACCGCGTGGGCATCTATGTGCCCGGCGGCAAGGCGGCCTATCCGTCCAGCGTGTTGATGAATGCCATTCCCGCCCATGTGGCTGGCGTGCAGGAAATCATCATGGTCGTGCCCACGCCGCGCGGCGAGAAGAATGCCCTGGTGCTGGCCGCCGCCTATGTGGCCGGCGTCACGCGCGGCTTCACCATCGGCGGTGCCCAGGCCGTGGCGGCCCTGGCCTACGGCACGGCCACCATCCCCAAGGTGGACAAGATCACCGGCCCCGGCAATGCCTATGTGGCCAGCGCCAAGAAGCGTGTGTTCGGCACCGTGGGCATCGACATGATTGCCGGCCCCAGTGAAATCCTGGTGCTCGCCGACGGCAGCACGCCGCCCGACTGGGTGGCCATGGACCTGTTCAGCCAGGCCGAGCATGACGAGCTGGCGCAAAGCATCCTGCTGTGTCCCGATGCCGACTACATCGCCGCCGTCCAGCGTGAGATCGACCGCCTGCTGCCCGAGATGCCGCGGCGCGCCATCATCGCCAAGAGCCTGAGCGACCGGGGTGCCCTCATCCTCACGCGCGACATGCAGGAGGCCTGCGCCATCAGCAACCGCATCGCGCCCGAGCACCTGGAAGTCTCCAGCAACGATCCCCACCAGTGGGAGCCGCTGCTGCGCCATGCAGGCGCCATCTTCCTGGGGGCCTACACCAGCGAGAGCCTGGGCGACTACTGCGCCGGCCCCAACCATGTGCTGCCCACCAGCGGCACGGCGCGCTTTTCCTCGCCGCTGGGGGTCTATGACTTCCAGAAGCGGTCCAGCCTCATCGAGGTCAGCGAGCAGGGCGCCCAGACCCTGGGCCGCATCGCCTCGGTGCTGGCGCATGGCGAAGGCCTGCAAGGCCATGCGCGTGCGGCCGAAATGCGTTTGAAGTAGACACTCGCTTCGTGTTGAGTGAAGGCGCCGTTACCGAAAGGGGCGGCGCTTTTTGCTGCCTGAACGCCAGAGCAAGCGTGTCAAGAATTGACACGAAATCAGTGGAACACGAATTTCGTGTAGACTTGCGCCCTGTGAAGAACCTCACCATCACCGTCGAAGACAGCGTGCTCGAATGGGCCCGCATCGAGGCCGCGCGCCGCGGCACCAGCGTCTCGCGCATGGTGGGCGACTTCATGGCCGAGATGCAGCGCCGCGAGGACGCCTACGAGCGCGCCTACCTGGCCTGGCGTACGGACGAGCGCGGCTGGGACGGCGGCCAGCCGTCATCTGCACAGCCCGCCCAGCGCAGTGCCGCGCTGCGCCGCGAGGGCCAGGCATGAACACCGTCTTTGTCGATACCTCCGTGCTGGTCGCTGCCGAAGACACGGGGCAGGGCGCCTTGCATGCCGCCGTGCTGCAGTGGCTGGACCTGTTGTGGCGCACGCGCAGCGGGCGCACCGGCAGCCAGTCGCTGTGCGAGTTCTATGAACAGGTCACCACGTCCGCCCAGCCTTTGCCGCAGGGCGATGCGCGCGCCGCCATCCGCCGCTACCAGACCTGGACGCCCTGGAAGACCGATGCCGCCACGCTGGAAACCGCTTGGGCGGTGCAATCGCGCCACCAGCTGGCCTTTGGCGACTGCCTGGCCGTGGCCTGCGCCCAGCACAGCGGCTGCGAGCAGATGCTGACCCTGCACCTGCCGCACGGCACCCAGTTTGGCGGCGTCGCCATGGTGCACCCGCTGCACCAGGCGCTGCCGCAGCAGCAGGCCTGAGCGGCTTCGCTGATGGATTTCTTCCCCCACTGACTCGTGAAAGTGTGCATGCCATGACAGCTTCCATTCCGCAGGTTCAGGCCCTGGCCCTGGAGCGCATCCGCGCCGATGTCCGCGCCATGCATGCCTACCATGTGCAGCCCTCGCAAGGCCTGCTCAAGATGGACACGATGGAGAACCCCTTCCGCCTGCCCCCTGAATTGCAGGCCGCGCTGGGCGAGCGCCTGGGCCGGCTGGAGATCAACCGCTACCCTGGCGAGCGCCAGGAAGTGCTCAAGGACATGCTGGCCCGCTACGCGCAGGCGCCGGCCGGCAGCGCCGTGCTGCTGGGCAACGGCTCGGACGAGATCATCACGCTGCTGGCCCTGGCCTGTGCCCAGCCCCACGCCGAGGGCCGCGCCACCATGCTGGCGCCCATGCCGGGCTTCGTCATGTACCCCATGAGCGCCAGGCTGCAGGGCCTGGACTTTGTGGGCGTCAATCTGACGGCCGACTTCGAGCTGGACGTGCCCGCCATGCGCGCCGCCATTGCCGAGCACCGCCCCGCCATCACCTATATCGCCTATCCCAACAATCCCACGGCCACGCTCTGGGCCGAGGCCGATGTGCAGGCCGTGATCGACGCGGTCGGCGCCATTGGCGGCCTGGTCGTCATGGACGAGGCCTACCAGCCCTTCGCCCGCCGCAGCTGGGCAGAGAACATGCGCGCCGACCCGGCCCGCAACGCCCATGTGCTGCTGATGCGCACGCTCAGCAAGTTCGGCCTGGCAGGCGCGCGCCTGGGCTACCTGATCGGCCCGGCCGCCATCGTCGGCGAGATCGACAAGGTGCGCCCGCCCTACAACATCAGCGTGCTCAACTGCGAGACGGCCATCTTCGCGCTGGAGCACGAGGCGCTGTATGCGCAGCAGGCCGTGGCCATCCGCGCCGAGCGCCAGCCGCTGATCGATGCGCTGGCCACGCTGCCGGGTGTGGAAAAGATCTGGCCATCCGAGGCCAACATGGTCTTGCTGCGCGTGCGCGATGCCGCGCGCGCCCAGGCCGAGATGAAGGCCCGGGGCGTGCTGGTGAAGAATGTCTCTGCCATGCACCCGCTGCTGGCCAACTGCCTGCGACTGACCGTGGGCACCCACGAAGAAAACGCCCAGATGCTGGCGGCCCTGAAGGAATCCCTATGAGCAATGCAGCTCCCGCACGCACCGCCGAAGTGCAGCGCAATACCGCCGAGACCCGGATCAAGGTCGCCATCAACCTGGACGGCACGGGCAAGGCCAGCCTGCGCTCGGGCATCGGCTTTCTGGACCACATGCTCGACCAGATCGCGCGCCATGGCCTGATCGACCTCGATATCGACTGCGAGGGTGACCTGCACATCGACGGCCACCACACGGTGGAGGACATCGGCATCACCCTGGGCCAGGCCTTTGCCAAGGCCGTGGGCGACAAGAAGGGCATCCGCCGCTACGGCCATGCCTATGTGCCGCTGGACGAGGCCCTGAGCCGCGTGGTCATCGATTTCTCGGGCCGCCCAGGCCTGCACATGGACGTGAAATTCACGGCCGGCAGCATCGGCCAGCTTGACACCCAGCTGGTCTACGAATTCTTCCAGGGCTTCGTCAACCATGCGGGCGTGACCATGCACATCGACAATCTCAAGGGCTTCAACGCCCACCACCAGTGCGAGACCATCTTCAAGGCCTTCGCACGCGCCCTGCGCTTTGCGCTGGAGCATGACGAGCGCATGGCCGGCGTCATCCCCTCGACCAAGGGCGCTCTGTAAAGAGAAGCGATTGACTCCGGTCAGAGCTTGATCTGACCGGGCAATCCAGCCGAAAATCCGACCGAACACGCGCCACACGCTATGAGTTTGACTGACAACACCGTCGCCGTCGTCGATTACGGCATGGGCAATCTGCGCTCGGTTTCCCAGGCCGTGCGCACGGCCGCCGCCGACTCCGGCTGGCAGGTCGTGGTCACCGCCGATCCCGAGGTGGTGCTGGCCGCCAACCGGGTCGTGCTGCCGGGCCAGGGCGCCATGCCCGACTGCATGCGCGAACTGCGCGAATCCGGCCTGCAGGACGCCGTGCTGCACGCCGCTGCCAACAAGCCCCTGTTCGGCGTCTGCGTGGGCATGCAGATGCTGCTGGACCACAGCGACGAGGGCGATGTGCCTGGCCTGGGCCTGATCCCCGGCAATGTGCGCAAGTTCGATCTGGCGGGCCGCGTCCAGGCCGACGGCAGCCGCTTCAAGGTGCCGCAAATGGGCTGGAACCGCGTGCACCGCAAGCACAATGCCGGGCAGTCCCACCCGCTGTGGCGTGGAATTCCCGAAGACAGCTTCTACTACTTCGTGCACAGTTTCTACGCCGTGGTGCAGCAGCCCCAGCATTGCGCTGCAGAGGCCGACTACGGCGGGCGCTTTGCCTGCGCCATCGCACGCGATAATATTTTCGCCACCCAGTTTCACCCCGAAAAGAGCGCGGACCAGGGCCTGGCCCTGTTCCGCAACTTTCTGGGCTGGAAGCCCTGAACCCTCTTTCCCTCCCCGCACCGGCCGCTGCATCCCAGGCCTTCATTGCTCGCAAACCATCATGCTGCTCATTCCTGCCATCGACCTCAAGGACGGCCACTGCGTACGCCTCATCCAGGGTGATATGGACCAGTCGACCACGTTCGGCGAAGACCCGGCCATCATCGCCCGCCGCTGGCTCGACGCCGGCGCACGCCGCCTGCATCTGGTGGACCTCAATGGCGCGTTTGCGGGCCAGCCCAAGAACCTGGTGGCCATCAAGGCCATCCTCAAAGAGGTGGACGGCCGGATCCCGGTGCAGCTCGGCGGCGGCATCCGTGACTTGGACACCATCGAGAAATACATAGATGCCGGCATCAGCTACGTGATCATCGGCACCGCTGCCGTGAAGAACCCCGGCTTTCTGCAGGACGCCTGCAGCGCCTTTGGCGGCCATGTGATCGTCGGGCTCGACGCCAAGGACGGCAAGGTCGCCATCGACGGCTGGAGCAAGCTCACGGGCCAGGACGTGCACTCGGTGGCCAAGCGCTTCGAGGACTGGGGCGTGGAGTCCATCATCTACACCGACATCGGCCGCGACGGCATGCTCACGGGCATCAACATCGACGCCACCGTCAATCTCGCGCAATCGCTGAAGATTCCCGTCATCGCCTCGGGCGGCCTGGCGGGCATGGCCGACATCGAAGCGCTGTGCAAGGTCGAGGACGAAGGCATCGAAGGCGTGATCTGCGGCCGCGCCATCTACTCGGGCGACCTTGACTTCGCCGCGGCGCAGGCCCGCGCCGACGAGCTCAGGGCCTGAACGGCCTGCGCCTTCCCTGTATCCGCGGGCGCCTGTGCTTCACAGGCGCCCGCGCTGCATTCAGCACCAGGGATTCAGGCTTTCTTTACGAGCAGGCGGGCATGGCCTGCCCGGCATTGGCGGCGCGCACGGTCTGCACAAAGGCATCCCAGTAATTCGGCAGCCCGGCCCAGGGGTTGCCCACGCCGGTGCTGGGCTCGAACTCCAGCTGGGTCACGTAGATCCATCCCGCCTGGTAGCGGGCCGAGGCGGCCGACTGCACGGCCGACTGCATGGCCGCGCAGCCCGACACGTTGTGCACCAGCGAGGCCTGGTGGCTGTTGGGCAGCCCGTACAGCCAGTCAAAACTCGTCGTGCGCGGATCGTAGGTGGCGTAGGTGGAGCCCTTGCCCTCGAACGTGGTCAGCACATCGGCCACATCGGCATAACCGGCCACGGGCACGAGGCCCGGGTTGCCGATCACGATCAGGTTGGGATTCTTCGCCTTGATGTACTGGTAGATGGTGCGGTAGAAGTCCAGCCGGTTGGTGGTGGCCGCCATCTCGTCAATGAAGAAGCCCTTGACCAAGCCTGCGCCGTAGTGCGTGAAATAGTTGTCGATATTGGCCTGGATGCTGGCCAGCGATCGCGTGCCCGTGCCATAGCTGGAGCTCACATAGCCCACCAGCTGCCCGCCCGCGTTGGCAAAAGCGGTGGCGGCGCGCGTGATGTTCGCGTCCGGGCCACTGAAAATGCCGTTGGCCGGATTCAGGATGGCCGTCATCTGCACGGTCGGATTCGCCTGTGCGCTGGCGGTCAGCGCATTCCAGGCTGTGGCTCCCGAGCCGGTGGGATAGAAATACGTGGGCACCAGCACCCGCAGCGGTGCAGGTGCAGGACGCAGATAGAAGGTCTGGGAAGCGCTGCCCGTGCGGCCTGCCACGGTGGCGCTGGCCTGCACCTGCTGGCGGCCCGGCGTGGCGCCGGTCAGCGAAGCCGTTGCCACGCCGGAGCTGGTCAGTGCCGAGGTGCTGACGCCTGTGGCTGCGCTGAAGCTCACCACGGTTCCATCGGCGGCATTCACGCCATCGGCCAGAACACTTGCACGCAGGGCCAGTGCCGAGCCTGCAGTCACCACATCCCTGGCGGCAGGGGCCGTCCATTGCACGGTGACCGAGGTCACTCCGGGCTGGCCGGTGCCGCCATCACCCCCATTACCGCCATTGCCACCGCCAGCGTTGCTGTCACCACCGCCGCCTCCGCCGCAGGAGGCCACCGAGGCGGCCAGGGCGAGCATGCCGAGTCGCAGGACAAGAGAAGAGGGAGCGTGGGAGCGTTGCATGACAGAGGAGGGCTGAGCGGGGGAAAGGCTATATTCAAGCATGAAAGTTACATCTTCCTTTCCCGCGGTAACAGCTTTACCTGCGGCCGCGCAAGCTCCCGGCGCCTGCACTGATGCATGGCAGGGCCTGCCCGCCATCCGCCTGCGCCTGGCCTGCGGCGATACCGCCCTGGTGGCCTTGCAGGGCGCGCAGCTGCTGTCCTGGCAGGCCGGTGGCGAGGAGCAACTGTTCCTGAGCCCTCATGCCGCCCATGACGGCCACACACCCATACGCGGCGGTATTCCGGTCTGCTTTCCCCAATTCAACCAACGCGGCCCGCTGGTCAAGCACGGCTTTGCGCGCACCCTGCCGTGGCAGGCTGATGCAGCACAGGCCGAGGTTCTTGCCGGCGATGGCTTGTTCCTGCGGCTCAAGCTTGCCGATACGCCGCAGACGCGCGCCGTCTGGCCGCACTCCTTCGAGACCTGGCTGGAGGTGACGCTGTTGCCCGGCCGGCTTGACGTGGAGCTGGTGGTGCACAACCGTGGTGACGCGCCTTTGGCCTTCACTGCCGCCTTGCACAGCTACCTGCGCGTGGCGGACGTGGAGCAATGCCGGCTGCAAGGCCTTGACGGCCTGCTCTACTGGGATGCCGTGGCCGACACCCATCCCACGCAGCAAGGCGACGTGCGCTTTGGCGAAGAGCTCGATCGCGTCTACCCCCGGCCCGAGAAGACCATGGAACTGGCCGCTCCTGCCGGAGGCTTGCGCATCTCGCAGGATGCCGCCTGGAGCGAGACCGTGGTCTGGAACCCCGGTCCTGTGCTGTGTGCCCGCCTGGCCGACATGCCGCCACAAGGGTGGCGGCAGATGCTGTGCGTGGAGGCCGCCGCCATCGATGCGCCCGTGCATGTGGCGCCCGGCGCGCATTGGCGCGCGGCGCAGCGTTTGCACAAGCGGTAGTCCGGCACCCGCTCTTGAACGAAAAAGCGCCTGTGAACAGGCGCTTTTTCCATGGGTTCGTAAGCCGGGTCAGCGGCGCTGCATGCGTTGTGCCGACTGCGCAGGGCGCAGGCCCGGGGTGATCTGCAGCTCCACGGGGCCTTCGCCCCGGCGCACATCGAATTTCGCGGCCTCGCCGGGCTTGAGCGCGGCCACCGCGGTCAGCAGCTCGGACACATTGCGGATGGGCTTGTCGCCCACCTGCACGATCACATCGCCCGGGCGCATGCCGGCCTGGGCAGCGGGGCCTGCCTGGAGCACGCCGGTGATGATCACGCCGGAGTCGGCTTTCACGCCAAAGGTCTCGGCCAGTTCCGGTGACAGTTCATTGGGCTCCACGCCGATCCAGCCGCGCACCACGCGGCCGTCCTTGACGATGCCGTCCAGCACCAGCTTGGCCGTGGACACGGGAATCGCAAAGCCGATGCCCATGCTGCCGCCCGAGCGCGAATAAATGGCGGTATTGATGCCAAGCAGATTGCCGCTGGCGTCCACCAGTGCGCCGCCCGAATTGCCGGGGTTGATGGCGGCGTCGGTCTGGATGAAGTTCTCGAAGGTGTTGATGCCCAGCTGACTGCGGCCCAGTGCGCTGACGATGCCGCTGGTCACCGTCTGGCCCACGCCGAAGGGGTTGCCGATGGCCAGCACGCGGTCGCCCACGTCGATCTGGTCGGAATTGCCCAGAACGATGACGGGCAGCTTGTCCAGGGCGATCTTGAGCACGGCCAGGTCGGTCTCGGGATCGGTACCGATCACCTGGGCCTTGGCCTGGCGGCTGTCGGTCAGCGTGACCTCGATGTCATCGGCGCCCTCGACCACGTGGTTGTTGGTCAGGATGTAGCCGTCGGTGCTGATGATCACGCCGCTGCCCAGGCCTGCCTGCTCCTGCGTGCCCTGGTCGCCAAAGAAGAACTGGAACCACGGATCGTTGCTGCGCGGATGCCGTACCGCCTTGCTGGTGTTGATGCTCACCACGGCCGGCGCTGCCTTCTTGGCCGCAGGTGCAAAGCTGCCGGGGCTGACTTCTCCGACGGGCGTGGCCGGCGCCTCCAGCAACGCGATGCCGGCATTGCTGCGCACGGCTCCACGGCGCAGCCAGTCCGGCTGCAGGGTGGCGACGACAAAGTAGGCAGCCACCAGGATGGTGACCACCTGCGAAAACAGCAGCCAGGTGCGTTTCATGAAGTGTGGTGTTCTGTGCGGGAGTACAAGGCCTCATTGTGAGGCATGTCGTACACAGGGCGGTGGTGGGCGCGTTCGCTGGGGCGCTGGGTGATCGATGAATCACCGGACAACCGACATTGCTATATCGGGATGTGCCGATTTTTGCCTTTTTCTGAAGCGCTGAAGGGCGTGTCAATCTTTTTGTTGCGCCATTTGAAAATGGGACAAGTCTTATTTAAATTGGCTTGCTAATTATTTTTTCAAGTCACGATTTGATACGGATGAGGAATTTCAATACAATCGCGTCCCAATGAATAGAGCGGGGATGCGTAGGAACTTGCCAAAAGATAAAGTCTCTTGGGGAAATAGGCATGAAAAGAATACTTGGTTCTCTTACAGTTGGGATTGCTTTTGTTTTGGGATGCGAGGTCGGATATCGCGCACATAAAGCAGAAAGCGAAAACATAGAGAAATTTTCTGCAATAAAAGAAGTGAATTTCTCTCTGAAAAATGCCCCTACTCCGGATTGCTTGGGAGAAATAAGAGCGACAGAATATCTATTTAAGTTTTGTAGAGTGAATTTTTCATACGAATTTCTGATGGATGAAGATTATTTAAATTATAAGGATGGTATATACAGAAGTGATTTGAATTTTGCTGCTAAATATAGAGTGGAAAATCCAATAGACGAAAGCTATTTCAAGAGCTGTAAAGGCGTTAGCCTAGAATACCGTAGTCTTATAGTGAAATGTTGGGAGAGTATAAGTCATGAGTTAAATTGATTTAATTGGATATCTCAACACAAATGGATTTGCGTCACTTGTCGGAAAATTAAGAGAAATAGTCAGTTGAGAAATTTTCAAGAAGAGCTTGTTATGTAAATAGCAGAGCTGTAGCATGCCCAAGGCCACAGTAACATCGATATTTAACTGCTGCCGTGTTCAAATTGATCCAATCGGGCTGGAGCCGGGTCCCAATTTATATTTATATGCCTCTGAAAATTCTCTGGTATCAATTGATCCAAAAGGAGTGGAGGATTTTTTGGAAAACTGCAAAGGAAGGTATGCGCAATGTGCGAAAACTCAAGATCCCGGAGCAAGTACAATCGGCAATTGGTTGAGATGGAGGCTTTGTAAAAAACTTTTGATACTGGCTGCGACAAAGGACCTCAGATTTGTTGCGACGCAGATAGAAAAGATTGTTTAGGGGATGTTGATCCAAATGAACCAATCGGAATAGAACAGATTAAAAAGATGGCAGAGTGCCAGGCTGAATATGCTTCATGCATGGCAAGCTTCGGGGAAAATAAATGAAAAAATTATTAGTGGGTTCCGTTTTTATAATTGTCTTTTTGTGTGGGTTTGTACTTTGCTTATTTTTTTTAGTCAAAGCTAGCAAATTATGGGTTGCTGAAGAGGATATCAGAAGAGCGTTTTATTACGAATCGAAAGCTGTGGAAATGTATAATTCTGGGAATATTTCTGCTGCACGAGATAATATTGTGGCAGCCAGTGCTCTGGTTGATAATATTGTTAAGCGGAATGAATGGGGCTTGTTTGCGCCACTATTTATTATCGTTCTTCAGGAGCCTGAGTCGAGAGAAGATTACAACAAATGTTTATTGAGCTATCTTGATAAGGTGAAGGAATATGGCAGAGAGAAATCTGATTCGAAAGACTATTGTAGCGTTTTAGGGGCGGCGCTATTCGAGCGCAGAAGTGGAGGGGGAAATTAGGACTTGCGCAAAATCCGTGTCAACGTGACCTGCCTATTTCTTCGGGCCAGTGATTTATGGGAGGAGAGCGTGCTTAGATGTACGGTCGCAGGAAAATTCTTCAGCTGGAAGAGGAGAAAGCACTAGGGCAATCCGCCCGCATGACAGTGCCCGCACAACGCCGCGTATCCGCGTAGAACTCCAGCTAGCGACCAGCTCGCATCGGTCCTTGTCCAAGCTCTACGGCATTAACCCCAAGACCGTGGCGAAGTGGCGTGAACGCACCTCTGTGCTCGATGAGCGCATGGTTCTGCGGGACATAGCAAGCCAGCATCTTTCACAAGAGCAAGAACACTTGGCAATCGCGTTGCGCAATCAAGGACATCTGTCGCTGGACGATCTCATGGGGCAGCTCCTGGAGACAGCATCTGCAAGTTCAATGGCATCGAAAAAAGGCATACCAAGCCGTACCACCCCTAGACCAACGGGGGCATGGTCGAGCACATGAATCAGACCCTCAAGGAGTCCACGATCAAGGCGTATGAGTACGAGAGCCTGGATCAGCTACGGGAGCATGTCCAGGCATTCATTCGTTCAAAGCTACAACTTCGGCAAGCACTTGGAGGCGCTCAGGTGGAAAAAACTATTCCGTGCGATGTGCGAGGCATGGAAAAAAGACCCGAGCCGCTTTAGACTTCATCCGCGCCACCTCACCGTGGGACTGAACAGTCTAAGACACCCAGCACAACCGCACCTTTAGCGGCAATCAGGTATGCCATCTTATAAAAATAAACGGCTTGAAAAAACCAGCAGGTCAGTGATATTGAGGGTAATCGATGACTAATGAATTGTTCGCCATTGCCTCTGAAGCATATGACAGAAGAAATTACAGGAAGGCTTTGAATTTATTCCTTGAGTCAGCAAACTCTGAGGATGCGGATTCTATGCTGATGTTAGGGGTGATGTATGGATCTGGGAAAGGCGTTGAGATTGATTTTAAGATATAAATAGAATGGGATGAAAAGGCTGTTGCAGCAGGGAGTATTTCTGCTATTTTAAATCTTGGGATCACCTATCGCACTATCGGTGATTTGGTGAAGGCAAAGAATTGGTTTGAAAAGTATCTTGATGCTGGAGATGTTGAAGCGGTACTTCATTTGGCAAAAATATACATGGTAAGTGAGTTGGAGGCTGAGAAAATGAAAAAATATCTTGATATTGTTATTATTAGCAAAGATGCCCTTGAGATAACAAAGACTGAAGCTGTTGAACTGCATAAATATTTGTTCAAATAGGAAAATTAACCTATCACCCCAGTCAGCCGCTAAATCTGTGCTGTTGCTCATCGAGGCGAAGAACGTTTCAGCCGAACCGACACTAAAAATACGAAAAGGCTGATGGCATCGTTCGAATCGACAGAGATTGTGAGAGATGTATCGTTTGATGATAAAAAATAATATTCATTATCCTGTTGAATTCATCGTTCAGCAAGAGCATGGATACGCATTGTGGGTGGAGGGTGATGAAGATGGCTTTTTAAAGGATGTAGGCAGTGACAGTGTTCTCTATGCAAGAACCAGGATTGAATTGGATGAAATGTCTGAACGTGAAAAATTGAATGTGAATTTTGAGGAGGTTTTTAAAATAAATGTTGATCTTGTTCGTGGTTTGATAGACTCTATTGATTCATGTGTTGCGGTCGATGCTGGAAAATGCTTTGCTATTCTGGATTTTTTCAATATATCCCAAGATCTGGCAAGGGCTGCTAAGAGGGAAAATGAAGCTGGAGAGGATGTTGTTCTTGGTGATATCTTGGGTTTGAAGGTTGTGATCTTCCTTCAATGAAAAGGAAAGCTATTTCTCCCTTGTTCAATAACGATGAGATTTTGCAAATGAGATATTCCCATGAAAAATATCGGCAACTGATTGCTGAGAATTTCTCGATATCTTGAATTTGAGTCAAAAATCTATTGCGAGAAAGCAGGACGTTTCGATGGCGGCTGATGAAAAATGTCCGATAGATATCGGTAACCATGTCCGGCTGTTGAGTGTGCCTGCCTGGCTGCTGAAAGATCTTCCCAGTGATGAACAGTTGGAAATGCTGTCATACATTGGCAGGATAGCTTGTGTTGAAAGCATTGATGCCCATGGCTATATTTGGCTGGGATTCGGTTCTGCAGTTCAATTTGAAGATTACGGTGAATATGTGGGCCATAGTTTTTGCGTCCCGCCGGAATCGGTGGAGTTGCATTTCTTGAACAGTGAGAGTTGACGGCTGCGACCCTTCATCGGAAATGGCTGTGTCGGTGAGTGGCGGTGATCAGCGAACCAGATGCTCACGCAGCAGCCTGTTCACGCCCGAAAAACAGGATTGGCCTGAGCGGCATTCCTTTTCGCGGACAAAGTCTGAGGGGCTTATGCAGGAAAACGATCCAGGACCGATGAAAAGGCTTCATGCCTTCGTTCCGCAACAAGCGCCGCAAGGGTTATGAACGATCGATCCAATCTGGCTTGCGCGATGCAAGCGCTGCACCGTTGAAGAGCGTTTGCGCGCCTGCCAGCCCGCCCGCCCATGACCCATACGCCAGAGCGGGTAGACGCTCCGCCGTGATGTTGCGCCCAACGGCGCCAAAGCCGCGCTCCCCACACAGCTACAGTACAAACCCTAGAATCCCCCGACGACTGCGCCACGCCGCGTTCGCTGTTGCGCCGGCCCACAAGCCGGCCCCAAGAGAGAGCCAAGTCCTCCGATCCCGAAGTCTTGCAGAACGATCTGCCGCTGCACGCTCATCCGTTGCCGTGGCATCCACCGCGCCGTCCTGCTGTTCGACCCCTGGAAAAAAACCATGACTACGCTTGACCAAGCGCAGCCGGGCATGGCCCCTGCTGTTGCGACCGCACGTCCTCTCAACCGACAGGACTACAAGACCCTGGGCCTGTCGGCCCTGGGCGGCACCCTGGAGTTCTACGACTTCGTCGTTTTCGTTTTCTTTGCCAACGTCATCGGAAAGCTGTTCTTCCCGGCCGAGATGCCGGACTGGCTGCGCCAGCTGCAGACGCTGGGCATTTTTGCGGCGGGCTACCTGGCGCGGCCCATCGGCGGCATTCTGATTGCGCACTTTGGCGACATCCTGGGCCGCAAGAAGATGTTCACGCTGTCCATCTTCCTGATGGCCGTGCCCACGCTGGTGATCGGCCTGCTTCCCACCTATGCCTCCATCGGCATTGCCGCGCCGATTTTGCTGCTGGCCATGCGCGTGCTGCAGGGCGCGGCCATTGGCGGCGAGATGCCGGGCGCCTGGGTCTTCGTGGCCGAGCATGCGCCGGCGCGGCACTATGGCTTTGCCATCGGCTCGCTGACTTCGGGCATCACGGGCGGCATTTTCCTGGGCTCCATCATCGGTGTCTGGCTCAACAGCACCTACAGCGCCGAGGAGATCCACGACTGGGCCTGGCGCATGCCCTTCATCCTGGGCGGCGTGTTTGGCCTGGTTTCGGTCTACCTGCGCAAGTTCCTGCACGAGACACCCATCTTCCAGGAGCTGATGGCACGCAAGCAGGCCGACCGCGAACTGCCGCTCAAGACCATCGTGCGCGACCACCGCCAGGCCTGCGTGCTGGTGGCGCTGATGACCTGGGTGCTGTCCACGGCCATCGTGGTGGTGGTGCTGTTCACGCCGGCCTATCTGCAGAAGGTCTTCCACATCGACGCGGCCCTGGCCATGAAGGCCAACGCCGTGGCCACGGTGACGCTGACGCTGGGCTGCGTGTTCTGGGGCTGGCTGTCCGACCGTATGGGCACGCGTGTGGCCATGGTCGCGGGCTGGCTGGGCATGACGGTGACGGCCTATGTGTTCTATCTGAACCTGCCGGGCACGGCGTCCTCGCTGGTGTGGAGCTATGCGCTGGTGGGCTTTTTCGTGGGCAGCATTGCGCTGCTGCCGGTGGTGGGCGTGCGCGCTTTCCCGGCCGAGGTGCGTTTCACGGGCCTGTCCTTTGCCTACAACATGGCCTATGCGGTGTTCGGCGGCATGACGCCCATGCTGGTGTCCGTGTGGCAGCAGGTGGATGTGATGGCGCCGGCCCACTATGTGGCGGCCATGGGCATCCTGGGCGCGGCCATCGGCTTCTGGCCCCTGGCCTGCCGTGGTTGGCAACCCAGGCGCGGCTGAGCTTGGCAGTGGAATGAAGGGCAGCATGGCTGCCCTTTTTCTTGGGCGCCGCATGGATCGCTGACAATCCTTTCATGAGCACCACGCGACAAGAACTCCTGGCCCACTTCGACGGTTTGCTGCAGCCCGAGCGCTTCAAGGACTATGGTCCCAACGGCCTGCAGGTGGAGGGGCGCGGCGAGATCCGCCGCATCGTCAGCGGGGTGACGGCCAGCCGCGCGCTGATCGAGGCGGCCATCGAGGCGCAGGCCGATGCCATCTTCGTGCACCACGGCCTGTTCTGGCGCGGCATGGATGGCCGCATCACGGGCTGGCTCAAGGAGCGCATCCGCCTGCTGCTGGCCCACGACATCAACCTCTTTGCCTACCATCTTCCGCTGGATGCCCATCCGCAATGGGGCAACAACGCGCAACTGGGCGTGCAGCTGGGGCTTGAGGGCCAGGCAACGTTTGGCGAGCAGAACCTGGGCTGGATGGCCGCGGCGGAGTTTGCCGACGCGGCGGCGCTGGGCAGGCATGTGGAGCAGGCGCTGGGGCGCACGCCTGTCTGCGTGGGAGGAGAGCGACTGCGCCCCATTCGCCGCATTGCCTGGTGCACGGGCGGCGCGCAAGGTTTCTTCGAGGCCGCGATTGCCGCTGGGGCCGATGCCTTCATCACGGGCGAGATTTCCGAGCCGCAGGCGCACCTGGCGCGCGAGACGGGCGTGGCCTTCCTGGCTGCCGGCCACCATGCGACCGAGCGCTATGGTGCGCCGGCCCTGGCGGGGCAGGTGGCATTGGAGCTGGGGCTGGGGCTGGAGCACCGTTTCATCGAGATCGACAATCCGGCCTGATGCTGGCCTGTTAGTGGCCCACTATTGGCCCGCCCAGGGGGCGAGGCCTTTTGCTGCAAGCGCGGCGCGAATGACCGGCTTGCCTGATCCGGATACTGAAAATGCCTGATTCCACACAGTCCACGACCTTGATGGCCATCACCCAGGGCGACTCTGCCGGGGTGGGGCCCGAGACCATCGCCAAGGCGTTCATGGGCGCGCCCGAGCAGATGCGCGGCTGCTTCGTCGTCGGCGAGTTGCAGACGCTGCGCCGGGCAGCCGCCGTGGCGGCGCGTGCGCGCGATGGCGACAACGCCATTCCCATGCCCGTGGCCGTCATCGAGTCGGCTGAGCAACTGTGGCAGGTGCCGCCCCATTGCATCCCTTTGCTGGAGCTGCCCGGGCTGCCCGGTCCTGCGCCCTGGGGCCAGGTGAGTGCCAGCGCCGGTGACGCGGCTGCGCGCTGCGTGGTCTGGGCTGCGCGGGCTGCCTTGCGCGGCGAGATCGCGGCTCTTGTGACGGCGCCCCTGCACAAGGAGGCGCTGCATGCTGCGGGCGTGGACTTTCCTGGTCATACCGAGCTGCTGCAGTTCGAGGCTGCGCAGCATGCGGGTGTGGGCCTTGACCGCATGCCGGTGCGCATGATGCTGGCCAACGATGAGCTGCGCACGGTGCTGGTCAGCATCCATACCTCGCTGCGCAAGGCGATCGATGCGGTAACGAAGGACAACCTGCTGCAGACCTTGCGCATCACGCATGAGGCCTTGTCGCGCAGCCTGGGCCGCCCGCCGCGGATCGGTGTGGCAGGGCTGAACCCGCATGCGGGCGAGGGCGGCCTGTTCGGCAGCGAGGAGGTGGAGATCATTGCCCCGGCCATCGCCCAGGCGCGCGCCGAGGGCCTGGACGCCCATGGACCTTTTGCGCCCGATACGGTGTTCATGCGCGCCCGCAATGCGCCCGGCCACCCCGGTGAGTTCGACGTGGTGCTGGCCATGTACCACGACCAGGGACTGATTCCCGTGAAGTACCTGGGCGTGGAAAAGGGCGTGAATGTCACATTGGGGCTGCCGCTGGTGCGCACCAGTCCGGACCACGGCACGGCTTTTGATATTGCGGGGCAGGGCCTTGCAGAGGCGAGCAGCCTGATTGAGTCCGTGCGAATGGCGCGCAAATTGGCGGCTTGAATGGCTAGCCCAAGCACCGGGGATCTGCAGTAATGGAAAACGCCCGTGGCAACCATGCCACGGGCGTTTTGATTTGCGTCAAAACACGGATTTCAGCGCTTGAGGCTGTCGCGAATCTCGCGCAGCAGCACGATGTCTTCAGGTGTGACGGGGGCCGGCGCGGGGGCGGCCGGGGCCTCGCGGCGCAGGCGGTTGATCTGCTTGACCATCATGAAAATGATGAAGGCCAGGATGATGAAATTCACCGCCACCGTGATGAAGTTCCCATAGGCAAATACGGGGACGCCGGCCTTCTTGAGGGCATCGAGCGTCATCGCTGTTCCGGGGGGCACGCTGCCCAGCACGACGAACAGATTGGAGAAGTCCAGCTTGCCGAAAACCAGGCCAACGACCGGCATGATCAGGTCGTTTACCACGGAATCGACGATTTTGCCAAACGCTCCGCCGATGATGACGCCCACGGCGAGATCTACCACGTTTCCCTTAACTGCGAACTCACGAAATTCCTGCATCATGCCCATGGCTGGCTCCATCTGGAAAGAGTTTGAGATAGCGCAGTATTGCGCGGCTTTGGAGCCTGTCAATGTCGGAGTCGGTATGGAATAACCATACTCGCCCCGCTACAATTTATTGTTGACCCCAACTCAAGCGACGTAGTTCGAGGAACCCCATGAGTGACACTCCAATCGACTCCAGCAAGCGGACGTGGATCATCACGTCGGCGTGTGCTGGCGCGGTGGGCGGCGTGGCGACAGCCGTCCCGTTCGTGAGCACCTTCCAGCCATCCGAGAAGGCCAAGGCCGCCGGGGCTGCAGTGGAGGTCGATATCTCCGCACTCAAGGACGGCGAGAAGCTCACGGTCGAGTGGCGCGGCAAGCCAGTCTGGATCATCAAGCGCACGCCGGAACAGATCAAGGAACTGCCCGAGCTGGACAGCCAGCTGGCCGATCCCCAGTCCAAGCGCCACCCTGAAGAGTTCACGCCGCCCTACGCGATGAATGAAGCCCGCTCGATCAAGCCCGAAGTGCTGGTCGTCGTCGGCATCTGCACGCACCTGGGCTGCTCGCCTTCCGACAAGTTCCAGCCCGGCGCGCAGCCTTCGCTGCCCAATGACTGGAAGGGCGGCTTCCTGTGCCCCTGCCATGGCTCGACCTTTGACATGGCTGGCCGTGTCTTCAAGAACAAGCCGGCCCCCGACAACCTGCAGGTGCCACCGCACATGTACCTGTCGGAGACCAAGCTCCTCATCGGTGAAGACAAGGCTTGAGGGAGACAAGAACAATGGCCCACGAATTCAAGGACATCGATCCGAACGCGCCTGCGGGCGCCAAGCTCACGAACTGGTTCGAGAACCGTTTTCCAACGGCTTTCGACGCCTACCGTGTGCACATGTCGGAGTACTACGCTCCGAAGAACTTCAACTTCTGGTACATCTTCGGCTCGCTGGCACTGCTGGTGCTGGTGATCCAGATCGTCACCGGCATCTTCCTGGTGATGCACTACAAGCCGGACGCCGAGAAGGCGTTCGCCTCGGTCGAGTACATCATGCGCGATGTGCCCTGGGGCTGGCTGATCCGCTACATGCACTCCACGGGCGCGTCGGCCTTCTTCGTCGTGGTCTATCTGCACATGTTCCGCGGCCTTCTGTACGGTTCGTACCGCAAGCCGCGCGAACTGGTCTGGATCTTCGGCTGCGCCATCTTCCTGGTGCTGATGGCCGAGGCCTTCATGGGCTACCTGCTGCCCTGGGGCCAGATGTCGTACTGGGGCGCCCAGGTGATCGTGAACCTGTTCTCGGCGATCCCCTTCATCGGCCCTGACCTGGCGCTGCTGATCCGTGGTGACTATGTGGTGGGCGATGCCACGCTCAACCGCTTCTTCAGCTTCCACGTGATCGCCGTGCCCCTGGTGCTGCTGGGCCTGGTCGTGGCCCACTTGCTGGCGCTGCACGACGTGGGCTCCAACAATCCGGACGGCATCGAGATCAAGGGCCCCAACGCGCCCAAGGACGCCAAGGGCCATCCGCTGGACGGCATCCCCTTTCATCCCTACTACACGGTGCACGACATCTTCGGCGTGACGGTGTTCCTGTTCCTGTTCTCGGCCGTGGTGTTCTTCGCGCCCGAGTTCGGCGGCTACTTCCTGGAGTACAACAACTTCATTCCGGCCGATCCGCTGAAGACGCCTTCGCACATTGCGCCGGTCTGGTACTTCACGCCGTTCTACTCGATGCTGCGTGCCATCACCAGCGAGATGATGTATGTGCTGATCGCCTGCGTGTTGCTGGGTGCGGGCTTTGGCGTGCTCAAGTCGCGCCTGCCGGCCGCCGTCAAGGGCGTGGTCGCCATCGTGGCCCTGGGCGTCATCGCCATGATGCTGTCCATCGACGCCAAGTTCTGGGGCGTGCTGGTGATGGGTGGCGCCGTGATCATCCTGTTCGCGCTGCCCTGGCTCGATTGCAGCCCGGTCAAGTCCATTCGCTACCGTCCGAGCTGGCACAAGTACCTCTACGGCATCTTCGTGATCAACTTCGTGATCCTGGCCTATCTCGGTGTGCAGCCGCCTTCGCCCATCGGCGAGCGCGTGTCCCAGGTCGGAACGCTGTTCTACTTCGGCTTCTTCCTGCTGATGCCCTGGTGGAGCCGCCTGGGCAAGACCAAACCCGTTCCCGATCGTGTGACGTTCAAGCCGCACTGAAGCTGGAGAGAACAACAATGAAGAAACTGATTCTCACGTTGATCGCGGCCCTGGGCATCATGACCGGTGCACAGGCTTCCGAAGGCGGCATCGCCTGGGACAAGGCCCCGGGCAAGACCAATGACACGGCATCGCTGCAAAACGGCGCCAAGCTGTTCGTCAACTACTGCCTGAGCTGCCACTCGGCCGCATTCATGCGCTTCAACCGGCTGCAGGACATCGGGCTGACCGAGCAGGAAATCAAGGACAACCTGCTGTTCACCACCGACAAGGTGGGCGAGACCATGAAGGCGGCCATCAACCCGAAGGAAGCCAAGGAGTGGTTCGGTGCCAATCCGCCGGATCTGACGGTGATCGCGCGCTCGCGCGCAGGCCACAACGGCACGGGCGCCGACTACCTCTACACCTTCCTGCGCACCTTCTACCGCGATGACACCAAGGCCACGGGCTGGAACAACCTGGCCTTCCCCAGCGTGGGCATGCCCCATGCACTGTGGCAACTGCAGGGCGAGCGCCGTGCCATCTTCGAAGAAGCCGAAGAGCACGGCGTGAAGACCCAGGTTTTCAAGGGGTGGGAGCAGGTCTCTCCCGGCTCCATGAGCCCAGTGCAGTACGATCAGGCAGTTGGCGATCTGGTGAACTACCTGCAATGGATGGGTGAGCCGGCACAGAACAGCCGCATCCGCATTGGCGTGGGCGTGCTGCTTTTCCTGGCGGTCTTCATCTTCATTGCATGGCGCCTCAACGCCGCGTTCTGGAAAGACGTCAAATAAAACCGTGACTGCAGAAGGTCGTGCAAGCGATTGCGCGGCTGAACTGTGTGCAGAGTGGGCGCCGCGAGCGACCCACTCTTTTTGATTTTTAGGAGCCTCCACCATGATGGTGCTTTATTCGGGAACGACCTGCCCCTTTTCACACCGTTGCCGTTTCGTCCTGTTCGAAAAAGGCATGGACTTCGAGATCCGCGATGTGGACCTGTTCAGCAAGCCTGAAGACATCAGCGTGATGAACCCGTACGGCCAGGTGCCCATCCTGGTCGAGCGCGACCTGATCCTGTACGAATCGAACATCATCAACGAGTACATCGACGAGCGCTTCCCGCATCCCCAACTGATGCCCGGCGACCCGGTGGACCGCGCCCGCGTGCGCCTGTTCCTGCTGAACTTCGAGAAGGAACTGTTCGTGCACGTGAGCACGCTCGAGGAGCGCAACGTCAAGGGCAACGAAAAGGCCATCGAAAAGGCGCGCGCCCACATCCGCGACCGCCTGACGCAACTGGCTCCCGTGTTCCTCAAGAACAAGTACATGCTGGGCGAGAACTTCTCCATGCTGGACGTGGCCATTGCCCCGCTGCTGTGGCGCCTGGACTACTACGGCATCGAGGTGTCCAAGAACGCCGCCCCGCTGCTCAAGTACGCCGAGCGCATCTTCTCGCGCCCTGCCTACATCGAAGCGCTGACGCCTTCCGAGAAGGTGATGCGCAAGTAATTCGCATCGGTTGACGACTGATTGCGCGGGCAGGGAAGGCGGTCAACCGGTCGCCATCCTGCCCGTTTTCGTATTACGACCACTCTTTTCCTGGGATCGTCATGACTGCCCCCGAAGCAACTTCCACCCGCCCCTACCTGATCCGGGCCCTGTACGAGTGGTGCACCGACAACGGCTTCACACCCCACATCGCAGTGCGCGTGGACCGCAACGTGCAGGTGCCGCGCGAGTTTGTGCGCGACGGCGAGATCGTGCTCAACGTCAGCTACGACGCCACCAGCGGCCTGCAGATGGGCAATGACTTCATCAGCTTCACGGCCCGCTTCGGCGGCAAGCCACGCGAAATCATGGTGCCTGTCGAGCAGGTGATGGCCATCTACGCACGGGAGACCGGCCAAGGCATGGCTTTCCCGGCGCCGGAGTCGGATGCCGACAACGACAACGACAACGAAGTTTCGGTCGAGCAGGAATCCGATGAGCCTGTGTCGCAGGACGCAGTTGCTGAAGTGTCGGCCGAGCCAACTGCCGACGAACGCGTGGTGCAACTGGTGAGTATCCAGAACGAGGGCGATGATGAAGAGCCCCCGCGCACGCCGCCGCCCTCGGGCACGCGGCCCTCGCTGAAGCTGGTGAAGTAGGTTTTTCGTATCCCGGGCCTGCGATCACGCGCGCAAGCGTGTTCGCAGACGCCGGGAACGGCTGAAGCGGTCTTTTTCTGCGCTAGAATTCGTGCTTCGCCGGTTTAGCTCAGTTGGTAGAGCACCCGCCTTGTAAGCGGTAGGTCGTCAGTTCGAATCCGACAACCGGCACCAAAAGGTCTCCTTCGGAGGCCTTTTTTCATTGCCTTCTTCATTTCCGGCCGCGTTTGTTTCAGCGGCCGATCAGGCCTGCACTTTGAGCCGGATCTCGGTCACATCCCATCCCTTGGTGCGCAGGTGGGCGGCCATGGCGGGCAGCAACTGGCGGATCTTGGCGGCGGCTGCATTGTTTCGCACCAGCAGGCACCAGGTGCTGCCCTCGATGGGGCCTGCCTGCAGGCTGGCGCGCAGCAGCGGCGGCACCAGGGGCAGGATGGCCGTCAGGCGATTGCTGGAGTCCCGGGTGAGCTGTGCGAGCCGCGCCAGCGTGGGCGAGTTCTCGACGGCGTGCAGGGCGGTGACGGCGTGGTGGCGGCGTGTGAAGGTCATGGGCTTGAAGGGCTGGACTGGCAGCGTTGGCATGCGCCGGCCCGGAGGGTCGTTATAGCAGCATCTGCGGGGTGGCGCGGGTCCGGGGATTCGGGTTCGGGGCTGTGCGGCTGCATGCGTCGGCCTGCCTGAGAGAGGGTTGGACAGAGGCAGTTAGAATCAATTGTTCGGTTCTCGCTTCGGCCCGGTCGCATGTGTTCTTCAGAAGAGCACTTGCAGGCAGGTGGAGCGGCCCCATCTGAAATCCAACAATCTAGGGATTCCAGGCACACCGCAGTCCGCTTCAGCGGGCGGCGGTGTGTCTTTTTCGCATGGCCACCAACTTCCTCACCAAACTATTCGGCAGCCGAAACGATCGGCTTCTCAAGCAATACCGCAAGACGGTTGTTCGCATCAATGCGATGGAGCCCGACTACGAGAAGCTCAGCGACGAGGCTCTGCGTGCAAAGACGCAGGAGTTCAAGGAACGTGTGGCCAAGGGCGAGTCGCTGGACGACCTGCTGCCCGAAGCCTTCGCCGTGGTGCGCGAGGGCTCCAAGCGCGTCATGAAGATGCGCCACTTCGACGTTCAACTGCTGGGCGGCATGGCGCTGCACTACGGCAAGATCGCCGAAATGCGCACCGGCGAAGGCAAGACGCTGACCGCCACGCTGCCGGTCTACCTGAACGCACTTTCGGGCAATGGCGTGCACGTGGTGACCGTGAACGACTATCTGGCCAATCGCGATGCGACCTGGATGGCCAAGCTGTACAACTTCCTCGGACTGTCGGTGGGCATCAACCTGCCCAACATGCCGCGCGAGGAAAAGCAGGCCGCCTACAACAGCGACATCACCTACGGCACCAACAACGAATACGGCTTCGACTACCTGCGCGACAACATGGTCTACGAGTCGGGCGACCGTGTTCAGCGCGTGCTCAACTACGCCATCGTCGACGAGGTGGACTCCATCCTGATCGATGAGGCCCGCACGCCGCTGATCATCAGCGGCCAGGCCGAAGACCACACGGCCATGTACGTGGCCATGAACAAGATCGTTCCCAACCTGGTGCGCCAGGAAGGCGAGGCCGACCCGCGCACCGGCGAAGGCGTGACCAAGCCCGGCGACTTCACCGTGGACGAGAAGAGCCACCAGGTGTTCCTGACCGACCAGGGCTACGAGGCCGCAGAGCGCCTGCTGGGCCACGCCGGCATGATTGCCGAGGGCGCCTCGCTGTACGACCCGGCCAACATCACCCTGGTCCACCATCTCTACGCGGCGCTGCGTGCCAACAACCTCTACCACCGTGACCAGCACTATGTGGTGCAGAACGGCGAGATCGTCATCGTTGACGAGTTCACGGGCCGCCTGATGGCTGGCCGGCGCTGGAGCGACGGCCTGCACCAGGCGGTCGAGGCCAAGGAAGGCGTGACCATCCAGGCCGAGAATCAGACCATGGCCTCGATCACCTTCCAGAACTACTTCCGTCTCTACGGCAAGCTGGCTGGCATGACGGGCACGGCCGATACCGAGGCCTATGAATTCCAGGAAATCTATGGTCTCGAGACCATGGTGATTCCGCCCAACCGTCCCAGCAAGCGCGACGACCAGCTCGACCGTGTCTACAAGACCACGCGCGAGAAGTACGAGGCGGCGATCCGCGATATCCGTGAATGCCATGAGCGCGGCCAGCCCGTGCTGGTGGGCACGACTTCGATTGAGAACTCCGAAATCATCGACGAGCTGCTCAACAAGGAAAACCTGCCCCACCAGGTGCTCAACGCCAAGCAGCACGAGCGCGAGGCCGACATCGTGGCCCAGGCCGGTCGTCCCGGCATGATCACCATCGCCACCAACATGGCCGGCCGCGGTACCGACATCGTGCTGGGCGGCAACATCGAAAAGCAGGTGGCTGCTGTCGAGGCCGATGAATCCCTGTCCGAAGCCGAACGCCAGCAGCGCATCGAACAAATGCGCGCCGACTGGAAGATCGAGCACGACAAGGTCTCGGCCCTGGGTGGCCTGCGCATCATCGCCACCGAGCGCCATGAATCGCGCCGTATCGACAACCAGCTGCGTGGCCGTTCGGGCCGCCAGGGCGACCCCGGCTCCTCGCGTTTCTACCTGAGCCTGGACGATGCGCTGATGCGCATCTTCGCGGGCGACCGTGTGCGCGCCATCATGGACCGCCTGAAGATGCCCGATGGCGAAGCCATCGAAGCCGGCATCGTGACCCGCTCCATCGAAGGCGCGCAGCGCAAGGTCGAGGCCCGCAACTTCGACATCCGCAAGCAGCTGCTCGAATACGACGACGTGTCCAACGACCAGCGCAAGGTGATCTACCAGCAGCGCAACGAGATCCTCGACGCCTCGGACCTGTACGAGATGATCACGGTGATGCGCGACGACGTGGTGTCCGATCTGGTGCGCCAGTACGTTCCTGCCGAGTCCATGGAAGAGCAGTGGGATCTGGCCGGTCTGGAAAAGGCGCTGGAAAGCGAATGGCGCATCCAGCTGCCGCTGCAGTCGCAGGTGCAGTCCGCGCACGCCATCACCGACGAGGAAATCCTCGAAAAGGTGCTGCAGGCCGCCCGCGAAGTGTTCGATGCCAAGGTCGAGCTGATCGGCCGCGAGAACTTCACGCAATTCCAGCGCGCCGTCCTGCTGCAAAGCTTCGACACCAACTGGCGTGACCACCTGTCTGCACTCGACTATCTGCGCCAGGGCATCCACCTGCGCGGCTATGCGCAAAAGCAGCCCAAGCAGGAATACAAGCGCGAGGCCTTCGAGCTGTTCCGCCAGCTCATCGACCAGGTCAAGACCGAAGTCACACGCGTGCTGATGACCGTGCAGGTGCAGTCGCGCGAACAGGTGGAGCAGGCCACCGAGGCCCTGGAGCAGCGCAGCGCCCACAGCCTGGAGCACATGACCTATGGCGCTCCGTCGGATGGCGACATCGGTGGCTCCGTCGAAGACGAGCCGCTGGAGCTGCCCGAAGGCGCTCGCGTGGGCCGCAATGATCCCTGCCCCTGCGGCAGCGGCAAGAAGTACAAGCAGTGCCACGGCAAGCTGTCGTGATGCGGCGGGCGTCGTAAGACACCGCAAGACACGGAAAACGGCACGGATGCACTCCGTGCCGTTTTCTTTTTTAAGGTCGATGAAATACGTGCCGCTCCGGTTTGTTCCGATAATGGAGCGCGTTTTTCTTTCACTGTAGGAAGCCCCTCAATGCCTGTGAATCTCTCCGCTCCCGTGCACGCCGACCTGTTGGCGATCGACGGCGTTCGCATCGGCGTCACCGAAGCCGGTGTGCGCAAGGCCAACCGCAAGGACCTGTCCGTGTTCCTGCTCGACGAGGGCGCTTCGGTGGCTGGCGTGTTCACACAGAACCGTTTCTGCGCAGCGCCTGTGCAGGTCAGCCGCGAGCATCTGGTTCAGACAGCGGGCGCCATCCGTGCCATGGTCATCAACACAGGCAATGCCAATGCAGGCACCGGCGCCGACGGCCTGGCACGTGCGCGCCGTACCTGCGCAGATCTGGCAGCGCTGCTGCAGCTCAAGCCCGAGCAGATCCTGCCGTTCTCCACTGGCGTGATCATGGAAGAGCTGCCTGTGGACCGCATTGCAGCCGGCCTGCCGGCCGCCATTGCCGCAGCCAAGGCCGACAACTGGGGCACGGCTGCCGAGGGCATCATGACCACCGACACGCTGCCCAAGGCCTTCAGCCGGGCCGTGGACATTGGCGGCAAGCGCGTGAGCATCACCGGCATCAGCAAGGGCGCGGGCATGATCCGCCCCAACATGGCGACCATGCTGGGCTTTCTGGCCACCGATGCGGCCATCGCTCCCGAGCTGCTGCAGCCCCTGGTCAAGGAACTGGCCGACGGCTCGTTCAACCGTGTGACCATCGACGGCGACACGTCGACCAACGATTCCTTTGTGCTGGTGGCCACGCACAAGGCCGGCAATGCGCAGATCACTTCGCTGACCAGCGCCGAAGGCCAGGCCCTGAAGGCTGCATTGCTGGATGTGTCGCGTTTGCTGGCCCAGGCCATCGTGCGCGACGGCGAAGGCGCCACCAAGTTCATCACTATCAAGGTGGAGGGTGGCAAGACCGAGGCCGAGTGCCGCCTGGTGGCGTACTCCATCGCGCATTCGCCCCTGGTCAAGACGGCGTTCTTTGCCAGCGACCCGAACCTGGGCCGCATCCTCGCGGCGGTTGGCTATGCTAGCATCGACGATCTGGACCAGACCAAGATCGACCTGTACCTGAACGATGTGCATGTCGCAGTCAATGGCGGCCGCAACCCTGCCTATCAGGAGGAAGACGGCCAGCGCGTGATGAAGCAGCAGGAGATCATCGTGCGCGTGCTACTGGGCCGAGGGGAGGCCGAGCAGACCGTGTGGACCTGCGATCTGAGCCACGACTACGTGAGCATCAACGCCGACTACCGCTCCTGACTCTCCACCCACCGTGCCGCCGGCAGCCGCAGGCCTTGTGCCTGGCTGCTGCCAGCTTTCAATGGCGGCCGGCGCGCAAAAGCTCTGGCGTTGGCATGAGATCCATCTCGATTCCCGGGCATATCCAGCGTCGGTGGCCGTGAGATCCGTATTCGAGAGACATCCATGACATTGCCCACAGAAGCCGTCGCCGCCCCCTTGCTGCAACTCGTGCAGCGCGCCGAGCAGCTGATGCAGCGCATCGAGGCCATCCTGCCCCAGCCGCTGCAATCCCCCGCAGACTGGAATACCGCCATCGCCTGGCGCTATCGCAAGCGCGCCAACGGCTGCGGTTTGCTGGAGCCCGTGCGCCACGTCGGCGCCATGCAACTGTCCGACCTGCAGAACATCGATGTGCAAAAGGACAAGATTGCGCGCAACACCGAGCAGTTCGTGACCGGCCGCACGGCCAACAACGTGCTGCTCACCGGCGCGCGCGGCACGGGCAAATCCTCGCTGATCCGAGCCTGCCTGCATGCCTTTGCTGCGCAGGGGCTGCGCCTGATTGAGGTGGACAAGGCCGATCTGACCGACCTGCCCGACATCGTCGATGTGGTGGCCGGCCGGCCCGAGAAGTTCATCATCTATTGCGATGATCTGAGCTTTGAGGAAGGCGAGCCTGGCTACAAGGCCCTGAAGTCCATTCTGGATGGATCGGTCAGCGCCGCCAGCCCGAACGTGCTGGTCTATGCGACCAGCAATCGCCGCCATCTGCTGCCGGAGTACCAGTCCGAGAATCTGACCTACCAGCGCGGCGAGGATGGGGAGCTGCATCCCGGCGAGGTGATTGAGGAAAAGATCTCCCTGTCCGAGCGCTTCGGCCTGTGGGTGAGCTTCTATCCCTTCAGCCAAGACGAGTACCTGCGCGTGGTGGCGCAATGGCTGGAGGCCCTGGGACTGGACCAGGCCACGATCGAGGCCGCGCGTCCTGAGGCCCTGGTCTGGGCGCTGGAGCGTGGCTCGCGCAGCGGCCGTGTGGCCCATCAGTTCGCCCGTGACTATGCGGGCCGCGCCGAGCGCCCGAACCAGCGCCAGACCGGCATCGCCGATGTCCAAGGGCTGGCCGAAGAGGCCGAGCTCTGACAAGCCTGCTGCCCGGCCTTGGGGCCGGGCGGTTTTTTGCGAAAGATCAAGTGACTGAAAAAGAAATCTCTCTGAACGCCGGCGCCGATGCTGCCCAGTCTCAACCGCCGTCTCAAGCGCCGGCCCAGCGCAAGCACACCGAAGTCGCCGTTGGCGTGCTCCTGCGCGAGTCCGATGGCGCGCTGCTGATCACCAGCCGGCCGCCTGGCAAGCCCTATGCCGGCTATTGGGAGTTCCCTGGCGGGAAGATCGAATCCGGCGAGACCGTGGAGCAGGCATTGCGTCGCGAGCTTCAGGAAGAGCTGGGCGTCGAGATCGCAGCAGCCCCCGTCTGGAAGGTGACCGAGCATGACTATCCGCATGCCCTGGTGCGCCTGCACTGGTGCAAGATCACGCGTTGGAGCGGGGAGTTCGAGATGCGAGAAGGCCAGCAGATGGCCTGGCAGCAACTTCCGCTGCAGGTGCAGCCGGTGCTGCCTGGCGCCTATCCGGTGCTGCAATGGCTCAGCGAGGAACGCGGGCTGCCTTTTGATGCCGGCTTCTACGAGGCAGGCCAACCGAAAGTCTGATCAGGCCTGATCAGGGTTCAGTACGAGGATCGCCGAAGGGCGAATCCTCGGGAGGCATGGGCGCAGGCACGCGGAATTCCTCGTTGGCCCAGGCGCCCAGGTCGATCTGGTAGCAGCGCTCGCTGCAAAAGGGTCGAAAGCGGTTGGCCGGCGCGAACAGGCTGGGGCCGCTGCAGGTCGGGCAGCGCACCGTGGGCCCTGCGGATGATGCATCGGTAGAGGGCGTGGCTTGCGTGGACATGCCGGCAGTCTTTTCCATCAGCTGCAAAGCGTGACCTCGAACGAGGCATCTTCGCTGCAAGGCTGGGGTTTGGCGCCGCTCTCGGGGCGAAGCAGGCGCACTGAAACCAGCAGGCGGTTGCCGCTGATTTCCGGAACAAGATTCAATGCCGGGTCTATGCGAAGGCGCAGCAGCTGAAAGCTGCGACCGGGCGGCATGGCCTGCTGGAACACGCCCTTTTCTGCGGCCACCCATTGCGGCACGCCGGTTTCGCGCAGCATCTTGAGCAGCAGCTGCAGCGACTGACCCAGCGGGGTCAGTGTGCTGGCCCAGTCCTCCAGATCACGCAGTCGCACCTGGGGGTCATGGAACTGCCAGGCGTGATAGGCCGGCAAATCGAAACCGCAGGTGCCGCCAGGGATACCGATGCGGCTGCGCACGGCCATCAGCCATTCGTTGTCGGTCAGGGACTGGCCGGCCTTTCCGTTCTGGGCATTGAGCTGGGCAAAGCACTGCTCCACATGGCGGGACACCTGGTCGAGCATGTGCTCGGCGATATCGGGGTTGCCGCGCAGGCTGTCAAGCAGGCTTTTGTGGCGTTCGAGGTCCTTGAGCACGTCCGTCTTCAGGTCGGTGCGTGCTGCCACGTCCATGATCTCGAAGATGGTGACCAGCGCGAAATGGTGATCTATGGAATGAGCGCGCGACAGCAACTCGCCCAGGCGGCGATACAGCTGCTCCAGCCTGAGGTAGGTCCTCAGGCGCTCATTGAAGGGATATTCGTACAGGATCACGCTTGCTGGGCTCCTCGGGGTGCTCAGGAATCAGCTGTCTACGTCGTGCACATGCTGAATTACACGCACAGGCCAAGCCATGGCGTGCATCATAGCCCGAACCATGCCGAGATTCGATCGGTGCATGCGTGCAAAGCCTCTATCGTCATGGCTTCGTCGTTGTAGAGCACCCAGTCGGCTGCCGCCAGCCGTGCCGCGCGGGTGGCCTGGGCGGCGATGATGGCTTGCACGGCATCGCGGGGCAATTCGTTGCGGGCCATGACGCGTGCGATCTGTGTTTCCGTGCGGCAGTCCACGACCAGCACGGCATCGAGCAGGGCAGGCCAGCGGCCGGACTCCACAAGCAGCGGGATGTCATGCACGATGAGCGCGCATCCGGCATCGGTGGCCTGCTGGACTTCAAGGGCCGTTTGCCGAGCCACCAGAGGGTGGATGATGGCTTCCAGCTGCTGGCGTGCGGCAGGCTGCTGGAAGACCAGTTTGCGCATGCGCGCACGGTCCAGAGCACCGTTCGCATCGATCAGTTCAGGTCCGAAGCTGCGCGCAATCTCGGGCAATGCGGCACCTGCCGGTGCGGTGAGGCTGCGCGAGATCTGGTCGGCATCGATGATGCTTGCTCCGCGCAAGGCAAGCTGTGCGGCCACGGTGCTCTTGCCGCTGCCGATGCCGCCGGTCAGGCCCAGCCGGAAAGGGCGCGGGTGCGGACGTGGGGGCGGGGCGTTGCTGGATTCCATGCCGCAGTGTCGGATCAAAGACCGATGGCCGCCAACAGGGATTGCAGCATCTGCTGGGGGCCGAACACCATGGCGGCAAAGCCGGCGCCCGCAAGAAAGGGGCCGAAGGGAACATAGCCACCTTCGCGCAGGCGGCTGTTGATCTTCAGCGCAATGCCCACGATGGCGCCAATCACGGACGAGATCAGGATGATGGGCACAAGAGCCTGCCAGCCGAACCAAGCCCCAAGCGCGGCAAACAGCTTGAAGTCGCCGTAGCCCATGCCTTCCTTGCCGGTGGCCAGCTTGAAGGCCCAGTAGACCAGCCACAGCGAAAGATAGCCCGCTGCGGCACCCCAGACCGCGTCGGCCAGAGGCACGGCGGTCCAGTGCAGTGCCGATGAAAGCAGCCCGGCCCACAGCAAGGGCAGGGTGATGTCGTCGGGGAGCAGTGTGGTATCCCAGTCGATCAGCGCCAGGCTCAGCAAGGCGGCGCTGAACAGGCACCAGATGGCCCCCGTGGGCGTGATGCCCCATTGCATCGTGCAGTAGGCGAATAGCGCGGCGCAGGCCAGTTCCACCAGCGGGTAGCGGATGCTGATCGATGCCTTGCATTCCGAGCACCGGCCCCGCAGCGCCAGATAGCTGAGCACGGGAATGTTCTCGTACCAGTGGATGGCATGGCCGCAATGCGGGCAGCGCGAGCGGGGGCGGCTCAGGCTCAGGGGGGGCTCGGCAGGGGCAGGCGCAGCAGAGGGAGGCGTGGCGCCGGATTGCTCCTGCGCCCATTGGGCGCATTCCGCATTCCATTGCTGCTCCATCATGCGGGGCAGCCTGTGCACCACCACGTTGAGAAAGCTGCCAACCAACAGGCCCAGCAGGCCGCCCAATGCAGCCTGCATCCAGAGTTCCAAAACCATCAGACCACCTGACCCAGCTTGAAGATGGGCAGATACATCGAAACAACGATGCCGCCGATGAGGGTGCCCAGGAAAACAATGATGATGGGCTCCATCAGGCTGGACAGGCCAGCCACCATGTCATCGACCTCCTCCTCGTAGAAATCGGCCGCCTTGCCAAGCATGTGGTCGATGGAGCCGGATTCCTCGCCGATGGCGCACATCTGCAGCACCATGGAGGGAAAGACGTTGGCATTGGTCATGGCTACCGTGAGGCTGGTGCCGGTGGAGACTTCCTGCTGGATCTTCTCGGTGGCATTGGCGTAGACGGCATTCCCGGAGGCGCCGCCCACGGAATCCAGTGCCTCGACCAGCGGAACGCCTGCCGCAAACATGGTCGACAGCGTGCGCGTCCAGCGTGCGACGCAGGATTTCTCGATCAGCACGCCAAAGACCGGCACCTTCAGCAGCGTACGGTCCATGAATTGCTGCATGCGCTCGTTGCGCTTCCAGGCCTGCATGAAGAAGTAGAGGCCGCCGCCAATCACGCCAAAGATCAACCACCACCATTGGACAAAGACATCGCTGATGCCCATCACGAACAGCGTCGGCGCCGGCAGGTCAGCGCCGAACGAACTGAACACTTCCTTGAAGGCCGGGATCACGAAAATCATGATGATGGTCACGACGATGAAGGCCACCACGATGACCGAGATCGGGTACATCAGCGCCGATTTGATCTTGGACTTGATGGCCTCGGTCTTCTCCATGTACGTGGCCAGGCGGTCCAGCAGGGCTTCCAGGATACCGGCCGCTTCCCCGGCCTCCACCAGATTGCAGTAGAGGCTATCGAAGTACATGGGGTGCTTGCGATAGGCCGCATTCAGCGAGGTGCCCGTCTCCACGTCGGAGCGGATATCGGCCAGCAGGCGCGTGACACTGGGGTTGGTGTTGCCGCGCCCGACGATGTCGAAGGCCTGCAGCAGCGGGACACCAGCCTTCATCATCGTGGCCATCTGGCGCGTGAACAGCGCGATGTCCTTGGGTTTGATTCTTTTGCCGCCGCGCGTACGGCGCTTCTTGATCTTGCTGGGAAGCACGCCCTGACGGCGCAGCATGGCCTGGACCTGGTTGATGCCCCCAGCCCGGGTTTCGCCGCGGACGATCTTGCCGTTGCGATCCTTGCCCTCCCATTCAAAGACAAATTCCTTGATTCCTTTGGACGCGGCTGTGGCCATCGTGCTCCCTCGTTTATTGTCTGCGCTGTTCGCGCTATTTACTCATTGGTAACTGCCAGCACTTCTTCGAGTGAGGTCAGTCCTAGTCTGGCCTTGTGCAGTCCGGATCCGCGCAGAGACCGCACGCCTTCACGCTTGGCTTGTGCCGCGATCTCCAGCGCGCTGCCGTCTTGCAGGATGATGCGCTGGATTTCCTCGCTGATCGGCATCACCTGGTAGATGCCGACGCGTCCCTTGTAGCCGTTGTTGCATGCCTGGCAGCCCACGGGCTTGTAGGTGACCCAGCTACCGTCGATGTCCGCCTCGTCATAGCCCGCCTCCAGCAGCGCCTCCCGCGGGATATCCGCAGGCTCCTTGCACTGGGGGCACAGGCGCCTGGCCAGCCGCTGGGCGGTGATCAGGATCACGCTCGATGCGATGTTGAAGGGGGCAATGCCCATGTTGCGCATGCGCGTCAATGTGGTCGGTGCGTCGTTGGTGTGCAGCGTGGACAGCACCAAGTGGCCGGTCTGCGCGGCCTTGATCGAGATGTCGGCGGTTTCCAGGTCGCGGATTTCACCGACCATGATGATGTCGGGATCCTGGCGCAGGAAGGCCTTCAGCGCCGTCGCAAAGGTGAGGCCTGCCTTTTCGTTCACGTTGACTTGGTTGACGCCGGGCAGGTTGATTTCCGAGGGGTCTTCTGCCGTCGCGATGTTCACCCCGGCCTTGTTCAGCATGTTCAGGCAGGTGTACAGCGACACCGTCTTGCCCGAGCCGGTGGGGCCTGTCACCAGAATCATTCCGTAGGGGCGCCCGATGGCTTCAAGCAGGCGTGCCTTTTCCTCGGGTTCGTAGCCCAGGGCATCAATGCCCATCTTGGCCGAGCTCGGGTCCAGAATACGGATCACGATCTTCTCGCCAAAGAGCGTGGGCAGGGTGCTCACGCGAAAATCGATGACGCGGTCCGGACCCACCTTGAGCTTCATGCGCCCGTCTTGCGGAACCCGCTTTTCCGAGATGTCCATGCGCGAGATCACCTTGATGCGCGAGGCCAGCTTCTCCTTGATCGCAATGGGGGGCGATGCAATCTCACGCAACTCGCCGTCAATCCGGAAGCGTACGCGGTACTGATGTTCGTAAGGCTCGAAATGCAGGTCCGACGCGCGCATGTTGAAGGCGTCGAGCAGCATTTTGTGCAGGAACTTGACGATGGGCGCGTCCTCGACTTCCGTTGCCGCCGTGTTGTCCTTTTCCTCGGCAACCTCGTCGGGCTTGAGGTCGCCGAACTCGAAATCGCCGCCTCCGCTGTAGCTCTCCATGGTTTCGCTGGCGCTTTTGCTCTGCTGAGCTATCAGGCGTTCCAGCTTGTCGGCTTCGACGATGATCCAATCCACGCCTAGCTGGGTGGTGAACTTGATCTGCTCTGCAGCTTCCTGCTGTGTCGGGTCGGCCGTGGCCACCGTGATGCGGTTGCCTCGCTTGCTCAAGGGGAGGACGCGATAGGAGCTGATGATCTTGGCGTCCAGCAACTCATGCGGCAGGCGCGCGGCGTTGATGGCATCAAGATCGAGCAGCGGCGCGCTGAACATGGTGGAGACCGTCTCGGCCACTTCCAGGGCTGAGAGGATGCCTGCGTTGCTCAACTCGGCAATGAACGAGGTGCGGTTGGCGCCGGCCTTGCTGGCGGCGGCTTCCGCTGCCTGCTGCGACACCTTGCCTGCTGATATCAGGGCTCGCCCGATACCGGGAAGCGATGCAACAGCGGAAGCATTCTTGAGCGAGGAGTCAGCAACAGCCATGTAGCAAGACGTTTGAGAGGAAAGGACATTTATCCTATCATCCCTGAAGGCTTGAAAGGCCAGACGCACTGTTGCGCACCCAGGTCTTGAACCTGGCTCAATGGTGGCGTGGTGATGAAGTGACCAGAAATGGTCGGGGTGAGAGGATTCGAACCTCCGGCCTCTACGTCCCGAACGTAGCGCTCTACCAGGCTAAGCTACACCCCGTTGCTTTTGTAGACAAAGCAATGCAGCCTGAAATCAGGTGCGTCGCTCCAAAAGCTGAGAGGCTAATTGTAGCAAACTTGCCGTATGCAAATTGCTCGGGAGCACATTTATTGCGTCAATGGCGCGGCGCGCCTCGGCGTGTGCAGCCTCGCGTGCCACATCCAGCGCGCCTGTGCTGCGCACGATATCCACAACGGCAGACAACTGCTCGGTTGAGCCCTGCTCGATGGCGTTGCGCACGATGGCAGCCTGCTCCGGAGTGCCGCGCTGCATGGCGGCAATCAGCGGCAGGGTGCACTTGCCTTCGCGCAGGTCGTCGCCCAGGTTCTTGCCCATTTCCTGGGTGTCTCCTGTGTAGTCGAGCACGTCGTCAATGATCTGGAAGGCGGTGCCCAGTGCCTGTCCATATATGGCGCAGGCCTGTTCGATCTCGCGGGAGGCGTCGGCCAGCACGGCGCCCAGCTGCGCGCTGGCCTCGAACAACTGGGCGGTCTTGGAGCGGATGACGTGCAGGTAGCCAGCTTCGTCCAGCGAGGCGTCGTGCGTGTTGATGAGCTGCTGCACCTCGCCCTCGGCGATCACGTTGGTGGCGTCCGAGAGGATCTTGAGCACACGCATGCTGCCCACTTCCACCATCATCTGGAAGGAGCGCGAGTGCAGGAAGTCGCCGACCAGCACGCTGGCCGGATTGCCGAAGGTCTCGTTGGCCGTCGGGCGGCCACGGCGCAGGGTGGACTCGTCCACTACATCGTCGTGCAGCAAGGTGGCGGTATGAATCAGCTCGACCACCGCCGCCAGGACATGTCTGTCCCTGCCTTCGTAGCCCAGCGCATTGCAGACCATGAGCAGCAGGGCTGGGCGAAGGCGCTTGCCGCCGGCAGCGATGATGTACTGGGAGATCTGGGCAATCAGCGGGACGGTGGTCGTCAGGCGCTGGGCGATCACATGATCCACCTCGCGCATGTCGTCAGTGATCAGGGCAAGCGGATTGGGGGTGGAGAGAGCTGTGGTCAAGGTACTGTGGCCGCCAAGTGGATCGGCAATTATAGGAAGAGCGATCCCGCCTGCGGCCCGCCCTGGCGGTTGTTTGGGCGCGGGGTGGGAGCGCTTCATGCAAAGAATGTGAGTGCGTGCTAGAATCTCCGGCTTCCGTGGAAATTCGTTCGCGGAACTCTCAAATTCAAGAGGTTTAAATGTACGCAGTCATAAAAACCGGCGGCAAGCAGTATCGCGTTGCAGCCGGCGAAAAGATCAAGGTAGAACAGATTGCTGCGGACGTAGGCCAAGAAGTTGTGATCGATCAGGTTCTGGCAGTCGGCAACGGCGCTGAAATCAAGGTCGGCACACCTCTGGTGTCCGGTGCGTCTGTCAAGGCAACCGTGGTTGCTCACGGCAAGCACGACAAAGTGCACATCTTCAAGATGCGCCGTCGTAAGCATTATCAGAAGCGCCAAGGCCATCGCCAGCAGTTCACAGAGCTGCAGATCGTGGCGATCGCTGCTTAATTCAGGAGCTGAGTCATGGCACAGAAAAAAGGCGGCGGCTCTACGCGAAACGGGCGCGATTCCAAGCCCAAAATGCTCGGCGTGAAGGCTTTCGGTGGTGAACTGATCACGGCCGGCTCGATCATCGTGCGCCAACGTGGCACCAAGTTCCATCCCGGCGACAACGTCGGCGTGGGCAAGGACCACACCCTGTACGCTCTGGTGGACGGCCACGTGTCGTTTGCTGTCAAGGGTGCACTGTCCAAGCACACGGTCAATGTGACGGCTGCCTAAGCCCTGTCACTTCGACGCTCGAAGCCCCGACCTGTCGGGGCTTTGTCGTTTCAGGAGGGTTGTGCATCGTGCCTTCGCCCTCTTTTCCGTCTCTGAGGTGTGGCCTGGGGCTGTCTGGTGCACACTGCTTTTTGTAAACTGGATGCCTCATGAAGTTCGTCGACGAAGCTTATATCGACATTTCCGCCGGTGACGGCGGCAATGGCTGCGTGTCATTCCGGCACGAAAAATACAAGGAATTTGGCGGTCCCGATGGTGGAGACGGTGGCCGTGGCGGCCATGTCTACGCGGTGGCCGATGTCAACCTCAACACGCTGGTGGACTACCGCTTCTCGCGCCGGCACGATGCCACGCGCGGTGAGCACGGCAAGGGCTCGGACATGTTCGGCGCAGCGGGCAACGACATCACGCTGCGCATGCCGGTTGGCACCATCATCAGCGATGCCGAAACCGGCGAGGTGCTCTACGAGCTGCTGACGGCCGGTGAGGTGGTCACCATTGCCAAGGGGGGCGACGGCGGCTACGGCAACCTGCGCTTCAAGAGCGCGATCAACCGCGCGCCTCGGCAAAAGACACCGGGCTGGCCTGGCGAGCGCAAGAATCTCAAGCTGGAGCTCAAGGTGCTGGCCGACGTTGGACTGCTGGGCATGCCCAATGCGGGCAAGTCCACCTTCATTGCCGCGGTCTCCAATGCGCGTCCCAAGATTGCCGACTACCCGTTCACCACGCTGCATCCCAATTTGGGCGTGGTGCGCGTCGCTGCCGAGCAGAGCTTTGTGGTGGCCGACATCCCTGGCCTGATCGAAGGCGCCTCGGAAGGTGCGGGCCTGGGCCACCAGTTCCTGCGCCATCTGCAGCGCACCCGATTGCTGCTGCATGTGGTGGACCTGGCGCCGTTCGATGACAGCGTGGATCCTGTGGCCCAGGCCAAGGCCATCGTGGGCGAGCTGCAGAAGTACGATGCCGAGCTGTACAACAAGCCGCGCTGGCTGGTGCTCAACAAGCTGGACATGGTGCCGGCCGAGGAGCGCGCTGCACGCGTCAAGGACTTCGTCAAGCGCTTCAAGTGGAAGGGGCCGGTTTTCGAGATTTCCGCCCTGACGCGCGAAGGCTGTGAAGTGCTGATCCGCACCATCTACAAACATGTGCATGAGCAGCAGCAGATCGAAGCCGGTCCCAAGGAAATCGATCCGCGCTTCGTCGAAGTCGAGGGTGATGGCGTGGATCTCACCGATCCGCGTTTTGCACCCCGCGATTCCGAGTAAGAGCCGCCTGCCGCTCCCATCGCCTTGATCACAACAGCGGCGCGGCCTGCCTGGGCCTGCGCTGCAAGAATCACTATCCATCCATGTCTTCCAACTTGTTGCGTGATGCCCATCGCATCGTGGTCAAGGTCGGCTCCAGCCTGGTGACCAATGAAGGTCGCGGTCTTGATGAGGCCGCCATCCAGGAGTGGAGCCGCCAGCTGGCGGCCCTGGTGCGCGGGGATGAGAGCCATGGCGGTCAGCGGCGCGAGGTGATCATGGTCTCCAGCGGCGCGGTGGCTGAAGGCATGAAGCGCCTTGGCTGGGCCGCGCGGCCCAAGGAGATCCATGAGCTGCAGGCCGCCGCAGCCGTGGGCCAGATGGGGCTGATACAGATGTATGAGTCCAAGCTGCGCGAGCAGGGCATGGGCAGTGCCCAGGTGCTGCTCACGCATGCCGACCTGGCGGACCGCGAGCGCTATCTGAATGCGCGCAACACCTTGCTGACGCTGCTGGAGCTGGGCATCGTGCCGGTGATCAACGAGAACGACACCGTGGTCAACGATGAGATCAAGTTCGGCGACAACGACACCCTGGGTGCTTTGGTGGCCAACCTGATCGAAGCCGATGCCCTGGTCATCCTGACCGATCAGCGAGGCCTTTACAGCGCCGATCCGCGCAGCAATCCCGATGCGCGTTTCATCGACGTGGCAAATGCCGGCGATCCTGCACTGGAGGAGATGGCGGGCGGCGCGGGCTCGTCCATCGGCAAGGGTGGGATGATCACCAAGATCCTCGCAGCCAAGCGTGCGGCGGGCTCGGGTGCTTCAACCGTCATCGCCTGGGGCCGTGAACAGGACGTGCTGGTGCGTCTGGCTGCGGGCGAGTCCATTGGCACGCTGCTCGTGGCGCAGACCCACAAGAACCAGGCGCGCAAGCAGTGGATTGCCGACCATCTGCAGCTGCGCGGCTCCGTGTCCGTGGATGCCGGCGCCGTGGCCAAGCTGCGCGACGAAGGCAAGAGCCTGCTGCCCATCGGCATGGTGAATGTGGATGGCGAATTCGCCCGCGGCGATGTGATTGCCGTGCGCGATGCGCTGGGCATCGAGGTGGCGCGTGGTCTGGCCAACTATGCAAGTGCCGAGGCGCGCCTGCTTTGTCGTAAGAGCTCGGTGGAGATCGAGCGCCTGCTGGGCTATTCCGCAGGCCCGGAGATGGTGCACCGCGACAACATGGTGATTGCCGGGCACTGATGCTTGCGCAATCGGGGCAAAGAAAAAGCGCACCCTCGGGTGCGCTTTTGCATGGAGCCTTTGGCTTCAGGCCTTGCCTGGATCGGGGTGCAAGATCTGCTGCTGCCCTGACTGTGGATCAGGGTCGAAGCAGGCGCCAGGCGGCAACTCCATGCCGGGATTGACGCGAAAGCTGCCTGAGCGCGCCGGATGCAAGCCTGGAGCGCCATAGGTCTCGGGGCCTGTTTCATGGGCTTCCCTGGGGCGCATGCCGCTGCGAAGATAACGGTTGCGCTGCTGCTCGCCCCGTGGCAGAAAGCGTGCCAGTTCGGTCAGGGCCATTTCGTAGACGCCGCGTTTGAACTCCACCACCACATCCAGTGGCACCCAGTAGTCGTTCCAGCGCCAGGCGTCGAATTCGGGGTGGTCGGTGGCACGCAGGTTCAAATCCCAGTCGTGACCCATGAGTTGCAGCAAATACCAGATCTGCTTCTGGCCTTTGTAGTGTCCGCGCGCATCGCGGCGGATGTACCGGTCTGGCACCTCGTAGCGCAACCAGTCCCGGGTGCGGGCGACCACGCGAACGTGGTTGGGCATCAACCCCACTTCCTCATGCAGTTCCCGGAACATGGCCTGTTCGGGTGTCTCCCCCCGGTCAATGCCGCCCTGTGGAAACTGCCAGCTGTGGGTGCGGATGCGCTTGCCCCAGAACACCTGGTTCTTTTGGTTGAGCAGGATGATGCCGACGTTCGGGCGAAATCCGTCCCGGTCAAGCATAATCGAACCCCAATTTTCTGAATTGTGTCCATTATGCACGGTGCCTTGCCAGCGGCAAGCACGCTGCCCCGATTCCCGCGAAGCCCCTGATCCATGAAAGCCTCCCAATTTTTCATCTCCACCCTCAAGGAAGCTCCGGCCGACGCCGAAGTGGTCAGCCACAAGCTCATGACGCGGGCCGGCCTGATCAAGAAGCTGGGCGCAGGCATCTATAACTACATGCCCATGGGGCTGCGCGTGATCCGCAAGGTCGAGGCCATCGTGCGCGAGGAAATGAACCGTGCCGGTGCCGTGGAAGTGACCATGCCCGTGGTCCAGCCTGCCGAGATGTGGGAGGAGACGGGCCGCTTCGAGAAGATGGGCCCCGAGCTGCTGCGCATCAAGGACCGCCATGGCCGTGACTTCGTGATCCAGCCCACCAGCGAAGAGGTGGTGACGGACATTGCGCGCCAGGAGCTCAAGAGCTACAAGCAGCTGCCCAAGAATTTCTACCAGATCCAGACCAAGTTCCGCGACGAGCGCCGCCCGCGCTTTGGCCTGATGCGTGGCCGCGAATTCATCATGAAGGACGCCTATTCCTTCGACAAGGACCGCGACACCGCCCAGATCAGCTACCAGACCATGCGCGCGGCCTACAAGCGCATCTTCGATCGCTTCGGCCTGCAGTACCGTGCCGTGCGTGCCGACAGCGGCGCCATCGGCGGTGATCTGAGCGAGGAATTCCAGGTGATCGCCTCCACGGGCGAAGACGCCATCGTCTACTGCCCCAGCAGCGACTACGCCGCCAATATCGAGAAGGCCGAGGCCCTGGCGCCTGCAGGCCCCCGTCCCGCTGCAGCCCAGGCCATGGCCCGTGTGGCAACGCCGGGCAACAGCACCTGCGAATCCGTGGCCGCCCAGCTGGGCCTGCCGCTGTCGCAGACGGTGAAGTCCCTGGTGCTGGCCACCGACAAGCTCGACGACAAGGGCGAGGTGGCGGGAAGCCAGGTCTGGTTGCTGCTGCTGCGCGGCGACCATGAGATGAACGAGATCAAGGTGGCCAAGGTGCCTGGCCTGGACGTGGGCTTCCGCTTTGCCACTGTGGCCGAGATCGAGGAGCACTTCGGTTGCCAGCCCGGCTACCTGGGGCCCATCGGCCTGAAGCAGCCCGTGAAGCTGGTCGTGGACCGCGAGGTGGCCGTGATGGCCGACTGGGTCTGCGGCGCGAACGAGGCCGACTTCCACATCACCGGCGTGAACTTCGGCCGCGACCTGCCCGAGCCTGATGTCGTGGCCGACCTGCGCAATGTGGTGGCCGGCGACAAGTCCCCCGATGGCGCAGGCGAGCTGGCCATTGAGCGCGGCATCGAAGTGGGCCATGTGTTCTACCTGGGTACCAAGTACTCCCAGGCCATGAATGCCACCTTCCTGGCCGAGAACGGCAAGCCCTCGTTGTTTGAAATGGGCTGCTACGGCATTGGCGTGACGCGCCTGCCGGCTGCCGCCATCGAGCAGAACCATGATGAGCGCGGCATCATCTGGCCCGACGCGATTGCGCCCTTCACCGTGGTGGTCTGCCCCATCGGCATGGACCGCAGCGAGCCCGTGAAGGAAGCTGCCGAGAAGCTGCATGCCGAGCTGCTGGCACTGGGCGTGGACGTGATCCTGGACGACCGTGGCGAACGCCCGGGCGCCATGTTTGCCGACTGGGAACTGATTGGCGTGCCGCACCGCGTGGTGCTGTCCGACCGGGGCCTCAAGGAAGGCCAGGTCGAGTACCAGCATCGCCGCGACACGGAAGCGACCAAGATGGCCGCTGCCGATGTGCTGGGCCATCTCAAGCAGAGGCTGGGTCTGTGAGCCAGGCCCCCGTGATAGCGCGCCGCGATTGCCTGCGCCTGGCGGCTTCGCTGGGTGCTGCGCCGTTGCTGGGCGCGGTGGCCGCGCCCGCCTGGGCCGGCGGGCAGCTGGAAGAGCCGCTGGCCGATTCGGTGCGCACCGCGCTGAGTTCGGCCGTCACGGGATCGGCGCCGCCCGAGCTGCGCTTTGCCTCCACCGAGGCCCGCATGGACTACCTGCGCTGGCTCACGGCCAGCAGCGAGCGCCTGCGCTCGCGCAAGCCCGAACTTGCAACACGGCTGGAGTTCCTGCAGACCGTCTGGTACGAGGCCAAGCGCGCCGGACTGGAAATCTCGCTGGTGATGGGACTGGTGCAGGTGGAGAGCGCGTTCCGCAAGTTCGCCATCTCCAGCGTGGGCGCGCGCGGCTATATGCAGATCATGCCGTTCTGGATGCGGCTGATCGGCGATGGCGACATCGGCAAGCTGTTCCACATGCAGACCAATCTGCGCTTTGGCTGCGTCATCCTGCGCCACTATCTGGACCGTGAAAACGGCGATGCCTACATGGCGCTGGGCCGCTACAACGGCAGCCGCGGCCAGCCCCAGTATCCGAATGCGGTGTTTGCTGCGCAGCGCCGCTGGGAGATCGAGCCCTCGCGCTCGGCCTGAGGGGCCGCAGGCTGGCGCCTGGCGGCAGTCCTGCAGGCCTGCCTTGCTGCGTTTTCAGGACGACGTGTCCGGCGACATGCTGGACACCTTGGCTACGGCGGCGGCCGTATCGCCTGCATTGGGCGGGGCGGCCGGGCTGCTGCCCGACATGCGCGTGACCAGCACCTGGTCGATGCGGTAGCTGTCCACGTCCATGACCTCGAAGCGGTAGCCGCCCCATTGCACGGTGTCCGTGCGCCTGGGAATGCGCCGAAGCATGACCATGAGAAAGCCCCCCAGGGTTTCGTAGTCCTCGGAATGCGGCAACTCGTCGAGCTCCAGGGCCTGCATCACATCCTCTACCGGCGTGACGCCATCGATCAGCCAGGAGTTCTCGTCGCGGCGCAGGATCTGCTCCTCGTCGCCGGGGCTGACCAGGCCGCCCATCACCGTGCTCATCACGTCATTGAGCGTGACCACGCCGACCACCAGGCTGTATTCGTTGACGATGACGGCAAAGTCCTCATGCACCTGGCGGAACTGCTCCAGGACCTCGGCCAGCGTCAGGCGGTCCGGCACGACCAGCACCTTGTGGACCAGCGAGTCGTCCATGAGCGACAGGGACTGGTTGTTCAGCGCGCGCTGGAACAGGTCCTTGGCATCGACATAGCCGACGATGTGGTCGATGTCGCCGTCGCACACGGGGTAGGTGGAAAAAGGTTCTTCGGCAATGCGGACCCGGATCAGTTCATCGGGGTCGTCGCGGTGGAAGTAGGCGATGCGGTCGCGCTGCGTCATGGCCGAGCCGATGGTGCGCGAGTCAAGTTCGAACAGGTTGGCGATCACCTGCTGCTCCTTCGCGGCCAGCACGCCTGCGCGCGCGCCAGCTTCGGTCATGGCCAGGATGTCTTCGTGGGTGATGCGGTCATCGCGCACCGTGGGCAGGCCGAACAGCTTGGCAACGGCGTCGGCCAGGTGGTTGAAGCACCAGACCAGGGGCTTGAGCACGGCCATGCACCAGAGCATGGGGCGCAGCACGCGGATGGCCAGGGCCTCGGGCTCGGCCATGCTCAGGCGCTTGGGCAGCAGGTCGGCGAACAGAATGAACAGGGAGGTGACGCTGGCGAACGAGAGCAGGAAGCCCACGGTCTGCGCGCGGCTGTCAGGCAGCCAGAGCATCAGCAGCTCGGCCAGATAGGGGGTCAATGCCCCTTCGCCCACCACGCCGCCCAGGATGGCGACGGCATTCAGCCCAATCTGCGTGACCGTGAAATATTCGCCCGGCTGGGCCTGCATCTTCATGACCAGTTCGGCGCGGGGTTCGCCGTCCTCCATCATCTGCCGCAGTCGCAGGCGCCGCGAGGCGGCCAGCGAGATCTCGGCCACGGAGAAGAAGGCACTGGTCAATATCAGCGCGACGATCAACAGCAGACTTTGGGACAGACTCATAGGCAGGGCGGAGAAGCGGGCGCAGGCGCGCTTTTCCGGATGTGAAAGATGTGACCATTCGACCACACATCGCATGCCCCTGGCCCTGAGGCATGCCCGGGGAGTCCGCCGGCAGCGCGGCGCAAGCGAAAAAAAGCCACCCGAAGGTGGCTCGATGCTGCGCCGAAGGCGCGTGGTGCGATAAGGCTCAGGCCTTGGGTGCCAGCAGCTGCTGCAGCTCGCCCGACTCGTACATCTCCATCATGATGTCCGAGCCGCCGATGAACTCGCCCTGCACGTAGAGCTGGGGGATCGTGGGCCAGTTGCTGTAGTCCTTGATGCCCTGGCGGATTTCCTGGTCTTCCAGAACGTTGACGGTGGAGATGTCCTTGGTTTCCACGCCGCAGGCCTTGAGGATCTGGATGGCGCGGCCAGAGAAACCGCACATGGGAAAGCTGGCGCTGCCCTTCATGAACAGCAGGATGTTGTTGCTCTTGACCAGTTGGTCGATGCGTTGCTGGGTGTCGCTCATCTGTGTGGTGCTCCGGGGTCGTGGTGGGCGCCGCAGGCGCGGCGGCATGGATGGGATTATTTCACTCTCGGCGCGGACTTTGAAAGCATGCGGGATTGCTGCGCCCAGGCCAGAGCTCAGGTCAGAGCTCTGGCCTGCCCTTGCCATTGCCCGCCCGTGCAGCGGGCAATGCCGCCCAGGTCGTGGCGATGCTGCACGTCGCCAAAGCCGGCATGGCACAGCAGGGCGGCCACGGCATCGGCCTGGTCCCAGCCATGCTCCATCAGCAGCCAGCCGCCGCGGGCCAGCAGCGCGGGCGCCTGAGCGATGATGGCGCGGATATCGGCCAGGCCATCGGCACCGCTGGCCAGTGCCGACAGCGGCTCATGCGCCAAGGCCTGCAGGTGCGGATCGTCGTCGCGGATATAGGGCGGGTTGCTGACGATGAGGTCGAACGGTGCTTGCCCTGCCAGCGGCTGGAGCCAGCTGCCATGTGCGAACTGCACGCCCAGTTGCAGGCGCGTGGCATTGGCGCTGGCCACGGCCAGTGCGTCGGCGCTGGCATCCACGGCCCAGACCGTGGCGCCGGGGCGCTGGCTTTGCAGGGCAAGGGCTATGGCGCCGCTGCCGGTGCCCAGGTCCACCACGCGGCAAGCGGGGGCTGCCTGGGACTGAATTGGCATGAGCTCCAGCGCCCAGTCCACCAGGGTCTCGGTATCGGGGCGTGGGTCGAGCACACGCGCGTCCACGGTCAGATCGAGCCCGTAGAACTCCTTGTGGCCGAGCAGGTAGGCAACGGGTTCCGCGCCAAGACGGCGTGCGCACAGCGCGGCATAGGCCTCGGCCTGGGGGGCGGTCAGCATGTCCTCGTCATGGGTCAGCAGCCAGGCGCGGCCGCCAGACTGGCGCCCGAGCACATGCAGCAGCAGCATTTGCGCGTCGATGCGCGCAAGCCCCAGGGCCTGGGCCTGCTGCAGCGCTTCTTTGACGATGGGTGGATTGGCCATGGCCCGGGCCTCAGTTGTTGACCTGCAGCTCGGCCAGCAGTTCGGCCTCGCGTGCGGCCTGCAGCGCGTCGAGCACATCGCCCAGGTCGCCTTCCATCACGGCCAGCAGTTTGTAGATGGTGAGGTTGATGCGGTGGTCGGTGAGCCGGCCCTGCGGGAAGTTGTAGGTGCGGATGCGGTCGCTGCGGTCGCCGCTGCCGATCAGGCCCTTGCGCAGTGCTGCCTCCTTGGCCTCGCGCTCGCTGCGCTCCTTTTCCTGCAGGCGCGCCTGCAGCACCTGCAGGGCCTTGGCCTTGTTGCTGTGCTGGCTGCGGCCGTCCTGGCACTCGGCGACGATGCCCGTGGGCAGGTGGACCACGCGCACGGCCGAGTCGGTCTTGTTGATGTGCTGGCCTCCGGCGCCGCTGGCACGGAAGGTGTCGATGCGCAGGTCGGCAGGGTTGAGCGTGATGGCCTGGGTTTCGTCCGGCTCTGGCATGACGGCCACGGTGCAGGCACTGGTGTGGATGCGGCCCTGGGTCTCGGTGGCAGGCACGCGCTGCACGCGGTGGCCGCCGGATTCGAAGCGCAGGCGGCCATAGACGTCTGCGCCTTCCACGCGCAGCACCACTTCCTTGTAGCCGCCCAGCTCGCTCTCGTTGGCGCTCATGATCTCGACCTTCCAGCCCACCGCGTCGCAGTGGCGCGTGTACATGCGGGCCAGGTCGCCTGCGAACAGGGCCGATTCGTCGCCGCCCGTGCCTGCGCGGATTTCGAGGTAGGCGTTGCGCGCGTCATCGGGGTCCTTGGGCAGCAGCAGGCGCTGCAGCTCGTCCTCCAGCTGGACCAGCTCGGCCTCGGCGCTGGCGATTTCCTCCTGCGCCATGTCGGCCATGTCGGGGTCGGAGAGCATCTCCCGCGCGGCGGCCAGATCGGCCTCGCGCTGGCGGTGGCGCGCATAGCGGCCTGCAATGGCGGTGACGTCCGCGTGCTCGCGCGAGATGGCACGGTACTGCTTCATGTCGCCCATGATGTCTTCGCGCGAAAGCAGGAAGTTGAGTTCTTCAAGGCGCTGGGCGTAGCGCTCCAGTTGTTGGCGCAGAAAGTCTTGCATGGTGTGAGGCGGTGATGCGAAGGGCTGCTCGGGCAGCACTGCGGCGGGAAACGTGGGGGCCTGGAAGGGCGGATGGGCCGTAAAAACCGGGAGGGGCGGGGAGGGGCCTCAAGTGCGGCCGGGGCGCCACAGGCCCGCTGGCACGCGGCCCTGCGCAGGGGCGGCGAGCGCCGCTAGAGCGCCTTGTCGGGGGCCGTGCCGCGCGGGCCGCTTTGGGCCGAGCGCAGGAACAGGCGCGAGACCGTGTCCATGGTCTGGCTGCGCTGGTCGGCATCGCCCTTGTGCAGCTCGGCCAGGGTGCCGTGCAGCATTTTCTGCGTGAGGCCGCGCGACAGGGCCTCCAGCACGGTGTCGATGTCCTCGCCCTTGGCCAGCAGCTTCTTGGCGCGCGCAATCTCCAGCGCACGCCATTCATCGGTCTGGGTATTGAGCTGGCGGATCAGCGGCACCACACCGGCCTGCGGGCGGCGCTGGTCCAGCCAGTGCATGAAGCTTTGCACGCCGTGGTCGATGATGACTTCGGCCTGCTCGACCGCTGCCTGGCGCTGGGCCTGGCCCGTGCGCACCACGGTGGCCAGATCGTCCACAGTGTAGAGGTAGACGTCGCGCAGGTCCTTGACCTCGGATTCGATATCGCGCGGCACGGCCAGATCGACCATGAACATGGGGCGGTGCTTGCGCTTCTTGAGCGCGCTCTCCACGGCGCCCAGGCCGATGATGGGCAGGCTGGACGCCGTGCAGCTGATCACGGCATCGTATTCATGCAGATGGTCGGGCAGGTCGGCCAGCCGCATGGTGCCGGCGCCGAACTGGGCAGCCAGCTTCTCGCCGCGCTCCAGCGTGCGGTTGGCGATCATGATCTGCTTGGGGTGGCGGGCCGCGAAGTGGGTGGAGACCAGCTCGATCATCTCGCCCGCGCCCACGAACAGCACGCGGATCTGGGACAGGTCTTCGAACAGCTGGCCGGCCAGCCGCACGGCGGCAGCGGCCATGCTGATGCTGTGGGCGCCGATCTCGGTGGAGCTGCGCACTTCCTTGGCCACCGCGAAGCTGCGCTGGAACAACTGGTTCAGCGTGCTGCCCAGGGCGCCTGCGTTCTCTGCGGCGCGCACGGCATTCTTCATCTGGCCCAGGATCTGGGCCTCGCCCAGCACCATGGAATCGAGCCCGCTGGCCACGCGGAAGGCATGGCGCGCCACATGGCCGTCTTCCAGCAGATAGGAGTGCGAGCGCAGCAATTCGGACGAAATACCGCCGCTGTTGGCCAGCCAGTGCAGGGTGTGGTCCATGGCCGGCATCTCGGCCGCGCAGTAGATCTCGGTACGGTTGCAGGTGGAGAGAATGGCGGTCTCGACGGCGCTGTGCTGGCGGCCCGGGCCGGTCAGCGATTCGCGCAGGCCCTGCAGCGTGGGCACGATCTGGTCAAGCGCGAACGCGAAACGTCCCCGCATATCAAGCGGAGCCGTGTGGTGGTTGATGCCGAGTGCCCAGACTGCCATAACCCGGGATTATAAAATTTCGCGCAGTTTCAGGCATCCCTGATCACAACACCCTGGAATCGGAGCCCGCACATGGGATGGATTGCGAGTACGAATCATTGGCTGAACTTCCTGGCGCCTGCACTTTTCCTGTCGCCGGCCCTGATGTTGTGCGCGCTTTTGATCTATGGAAAATCGCAGCAATCCCTTGCCTGGTGGTTGCAGGTTGCTATCAATTTGGTTGTTGGTGCGCTGGTGTTGCTGGCCGGTTTGTGGTGGTTCGGGCGCGATGCAAAGATGGCGACCTACACCGCCCTGGTCCTCGTGATGGCGCTTTGCCAGTGGGTGCTTTCGCGCGGCTGGCGCTGATGGCTGACAGCAAAGATTGATGCAGATCAACGGAAGAGGGCGTTTCTCCCGGCGATCAGGGGCCTGAGACTGCGGCTGGAGGCACGGCACCCGGCGCGGCCTGCTCCAGCAGCCATGCACGGAACTGCACAAACGCTTCGGAAGGCGCCCGCGCGGCCGGCCGGCACAGAAAGTAGCCGCGTTCGATGTGGACGGGTGCAGGCAAGGCAAGGGCCACGCGGCCGGCGGCCAGGTCTTCCTCCACCAGGCAGCGCTGCACCAGGGCCACGCCCATGCCGGCAGCCACGGCCTGGACCAGCAGGGCCACCAGTTCGAAGTCTGCCGCAGGCGCGGGGCAGGGCCCGGGCAGGCCGAGGTGGCTCATCCAGCGCGCCCAGTTGCCCGGGTAGTTGGTGTGAAACAGCAAGGGGCGCGCAAGCACATCCGCTGCGCTGCGAATGGCTTGCGGGCCCTGCAATTCGCGCGGATGGCAGATGGGCACCAGATCGCGGCCCACCACATAGTCGGCCACCACATGGGCGGGCCAGGGCTCGCTGCCCACGCGCAGCCAGCCGTCTATCTCGGCGGCGGACAGCGGGTCATCGCGCCGATAGGGGGCGAACGAAAGGACGATACCCGGATGCAGGGCATTGAATCGCGGCAGGCGTGGAATCAGCCAGTGGCTGAACAGCGTGGGTACCACCGACAACCGCAGTTGCGGGCCGAAGTGGCGCCTGCGTGCGGCGGCCGAGGCCGATTCGATGGCGTGTACGGAGGGCTCCACGGCTTGCAGGTATTCCCGGCCAGCCTCGGTCAGCACGCTGCGCCGGCCCTGGCGCTCGAAAAGGGCAAAGCCCAGGTGCTCTTCCAGCCGGGCGATGGCGCGGCTGATGCCGCCCTGGGTGACATACAGCTCCTGGGCTGCCAGCGAGTAGCTGCCCAGGCGCGCCGCCGCCGCAAAGGCGTGCAGCTCGGAAAGCGAGGGAGAGTGCATGCGCATGACGGATGCAATTATGACGGTTTGTCATAGTTGCTTGCCGTCTTGTCTCTTTTCGCGCGTGCGGCGGCTGTCCAGAATCGGCGCCTGTTCCGCGAAGCCCTGCCCTGCAGCAGGCCGCTCTTTCATCCATCACGAGAGGAAACACACCATGGCAATGCGCCGCACCCTGTTGTCCAGCCTGGCCGCCTGCGCCGCCACTGCTCTTTTGGCTCCCGTCGCCTGGGCCCAGGGCCCGGCTGCCGACTATCCCAGCCGGCCGATCCGCCTGGTCGTGCCGTTTGGCGCGGGCGGCTCCACCGACATGGTGGCGCGTCTGCTGGCCGAGAAGATGAGCGTGATCCTGGGCAAGTCCGTGGTGGTGGACAACCGGGGCGGGGCGGGCGGCTCCATTGGCGCCTCCGAAATTGCGCGTGCTGCGGCCGATGGCTACACCATCGGCATGGCCACGGTGAGCACGCATGGCTCCAACCCGGCCATCTTCCGCAAGCTGCCCTACGACCCGATCAAGGACTTCGCGCCCATCACCAATGTGATGTCCGTGCCCAGCGTGTTCGTGATCAACGCCAGCGTGCCCGCCAAGACCATGAAGGAGTTCATCGCCCTGGCCAAGGCCAACCCGGGCAAGTACAGCTTTGCCTCGCCGGGCACAGGCTCCCTGGGCCACGCCAACATCGAGAATTTCATGAACCTGGCCGGTATCGACCTGCTGCACATCCCCTACAAGGGCGCGGGCCAGGCCATCACCGACGCGCTGGGCGGCCAGGTCAATGCCATGACGGACAACCTGCCCTCCACGCTGCCCCACATCAAGGACGGCAAGCTGCGCCCGCTGGCCGTGCTGGCCTTCAAGCGCGCCGACGTGCTGCCCGACGTGCCCACCTACACCGAGCTGGGCTTCCCGCAGATGGGCGATGGCGGCTGGTTCGGGCTGGTCGCACCTGCCGGCACGCCGCGCCCCATCATCGACAAGCTCAATGCGGCTGCGCACAAGGCCATGGCCATGCCTGACTACCTGGAAAAGCAAAAATCCATCTCGGGCGAGTCCATGGGCAACACGCCCGAGGAATTTGCCAAGCAGATCAAGGCCGCCATCGAGCGCTACACGGCCGTGGCCAAGCGCGCCAACATCAAGCTCGACTGATGGACCGCATGGCACAGACCGATTTTCTGCGCCCCCGGCCGGACACCCCGGTCGTGGTGCATCCCGCCACCGGCGAGGTGCTGCCCATCGTCTGCGACTCACCGCACAGCGGCACGTCCTATCCCGAGGATTTCGGCCATGCCGTGCCCATGTCCCTGCTGCGCCGTGGCGAGGACACGCATGTGGCCGCGCTCTGGGATCAGTGGCCCGCGCATGGCGCAACGCTGATCGAGGCCACCTTTCCGCGCACCTACATCGACCCCAACCGCAGCGAGGCCGACCTGGACCCCGCCCAGATCGACGGCCAGTGGCCCGTGCCCCTGGCGCCCAGCGTCAAGACCCGCCAGGGCCTGGGCCTGATCTGGCAGCGCATCAGCCGGGACGGCGTGGCCACGCCGCTGTATGAACGCCCGCGCACGGTGGCCGAGGTGGAGCACCGCATCGCGCGCTACTGGCGTCCCTACCATGCGGCGCTGGCGCAGGCCATCGATGACAGCGTGCAGCGCTTTGGCGGCGTCTGGCACCTGAACCTGCACTCCATGCCCAACGATGTCTACAAGCGCCTGGGCCGCACCGATGCGCCGCCGCTGGCCGACTTCGTGCTGGGCGACCGCGACGGCACGACCTGCGCGCCCGAGTTCATCCAGCTGGTGGGCGAGACGCTGGCGGGCTTTGGCTACAGCGTGGCCTACAACGAGCCCTACAAGGGCGTGGAGCTGATCGGCCGCATAGGCCAGCCGCACCTGGGCCGGCACAGCCTGCAGATCGAGATCCGCCGGCCGGTCTACATGGACGAGGACACGCGCGAGCCCAACGCGGGCTTCGAGCCGCTGCGCGGCCATCTGCGTGAGCTGATGGCCGTGGTCGCGGCGCATGTGCGCGCTGAAATGGCCGGGCGAGGCTAGGCCGGGCTGGCGGGGTCGCCGGGCATGGGCGGCGTGCCTGGTGAGCCCGGCATGCCTGCCACCACCGGCGCCGCCACCGAGGTGGTGGCCGGTGGCGACAGGTACAGGCCCGCGCCCTTGAGCGATGCCAGGATGCTGAACAGCACATCGCTGCGCACCCCGCCCGCATTGCGCGGGTTGCCCACGTAGCCGATGGCCAGGAAGGTCAGCGTGCCGTTGGCGATGCCTTCGAGCTGCACCAGAGGCTCGGGCGTGTCCAGGATGCCTTCATGCGTGCGAAAGGCTTCCAATATCAGGGTGCGCATGCGTTCGGCATCGGTGTCCAGCGGTGCGGGCAGGCGCAGCAGCACGCGCCCGGGCGCGCCGGCCAGCGTCATGTTGCGCACGGTCTTGGTGATGAATTCCGAGTTGGGCACGATGACGGTGGAGCGGTCGCCCAGCTGGATCTCGGTGGCGCGCACGTTGACGCGGCGCACGTCGCCCTCGGTATCGCCCAGCACCACCCAGTCGCCCACTTTCACGGGCCGCTCGGCCAGCAGGATCAGGCCCGAGATGAAGTTCTGCACGATGGCCTGCAGGCCAAAGCCAATGCCCACCGACAGCGCGCTGGCCACCCAGGCAATGCGCTCCACGCTGATGCCCAGCCCCGCCAGCGCCACGGCCACCACGAAGATGCCGCCCACATAGCCCAGCAGCGTGGTGATGGAGCTGCGCATGCCAGGCTCCAGCGAGGTGTTGGGGAAGTAGCGGTCCGTCAGCCAGCGCTTGATCACGCGGATCACGATCAGGCCCGTGACGATCACGGCGAATGCGGTGAACAGGGCCTGCGGCGCCATGGTGAAGTCGCCCACCTTGAGGCTGTGGTTCACCGTGCTGCCGCGGCGAAACACCTCGTCCGGCCCCGTGCCCAGCGGGGCCAGCAGGGCGATCACCATGTAGAACAACAGGGCCACGCGCAGCAGGCCCGAGACCAGCACCGAGGCCTGGTCGAGCAGCCGGCCCTCGATGCCCAGGCTCTGGTTCAGCCGGGTGCCGAAGCTGCCCTTGGACGACAGCAGGGCCTCGCACAGATCGTCGCCCAGCTGGAACAGCAGGTAGGTGGTGGCAAAGACCACGCCGGTCCACACCATCTGGCGCGCCAACGTTCCGGCCAGCGCCACGTAGCCGGTCACGGCCAGCGCAATGGTGGCAATGCTGGCCACCGCCGCGCAGGCTACGAGCAGGCCCACCCACAAGGGCCGGGGCGGTGCGGGCTCGGCCTGGGCGCCGTCTTCCTGCGCGACCGGCGCCGGCGCGCGCAGATGCCGCAGGGCCAGCATGACCACGGCCGAAATCAGCAGGGCCGACAGGGCGTGCACCGTGACCTCGGCGGCCAGGCTGGCGCCGATGATGGCGTTGACTTCGGTCACCAGGCCGTTGAGCGCGGCTCCGGCGGCAATCCACCAGGGATAGGGGCTGAGCCGCTCGGCCAGCTCGTCCGACACGCCGGGCAGGCGCCAGGAACTGCGCCTGCGCGACAGCAGGGTCTGGCCCAGCGACACCACGAAGGCGCCGAACAGCGTGACCTGCACACTGGCCTTGGCCAGCGCGTCCAGCGATTCGCTGAAGCCATCGCCGGCCTTGAGCACGCTCCAGGCCAGTTGCGCTGCCAGGCCGATCAGCAGCGTGTTGATCAGCACGGTGGCCGCCGCGCGCAACGAGCGGCGCAGGCGGCCGCTGGGCAGGCGCGCGGGCGCGGCACGCACCAGCAGACGCTCGGCCAGCCAAGGGCCGAGCAAGGCGATCAGCAAGGCGGCGGCCAGGCTGGCGATGAAGCCGCCCCGGCGATCGGACGCCATGGTGGAGGCGACGGCCTGGCGCAGCTCGCGCCCCAGGCCCTGCAGGCGCGCCGCGTCCAAAGGCGCGGCAGCGCGCAGGTTGCGCCAGAAGGGCCGGCCCAGTGGCGAGTCGGTGCGGGCCGTCAGCGCGGCCTGGAATTGTTCGCGGCGTTGGCGTATCAGCTCGTTGCCGCGCTGGTCGGCATCGACCGACACCAGCCGCGCGAGTTTGAGTTCGGAATCCACGGCACTGCGCTGCCTGGCCAGGCTGGCGCGCTGCTCGGCCACATCGGGCGCATCGGCAGGGGCGCCTTTTTCGGGCGCGGGGCCCAGGCCGGCCAGGCGCGAATCGATGTCGGCCAGTTCCTCGGTGCGGCGGGCTGCGACCTGGTCGGCCGCCGTGCCTATGGCCGCAGCCTCGTCCAGCAGCTTGCGGCCGTCATCGTCCTCGGCCAGCTTGCGGGGAATGGCGTCCAGCTGCTTGCGCAGATCGTCCACGCTGGGCAGGGCGGGCCGGCCGTCGGGCGCCGCCGTGGCCGCCGTTGCTGTGCGGTCCTGCGCATGGGCCGGAGCGGGCGCAGTGAGGACCAGCATTGCCAGGACCATCAGGCCGGTGGCCAAGCATTGGCGCAAGGCCTGCGCCCACGTAGGGCGCAGCGGGAGAGGGCACGGGCGGGGCGGTGTCATGGACGCACATTGTGCGGCGGGCCGCCGCGACGGTTGTTTCCAAAGGTCCGGCCCCGCCAGCCGGCAGCCGTCTCAGCGCGATGCGGGACTGAACATATCGACACGGTCGGTGATGACGCCGTCCGTGCCCAGGTCGATCAGGCGCTGCGCGGCCCATTCATCGTTGACCGTATAGCTGCTGCAGCGCAGGCCCGCGCCATGCACCTTGGCGACCAGGGCGGCATCCCACAGCGCATGGTTGAGCACCATGGCCGCGCAGCCCAGGTCCAGCGCGGTGCGCAGGTCGGCATCGCCCGTGGCATCGGCCAGCTTGTCCACCAGCAGGCCCCGCGGAATGTGCGGTGCCGTGTCGCGTGCGCCCTTGAGCGCATCGGTCTTGAACGAGGTGAACAGCGGCTGGATGCGGTCCCTGGGCCAGATGCGGTTCATCAGCTCGCCCGTGGCGCGGCCCGTGGCCTCTTCCTGGCCGGGCGTGGGCTTGATCTCCACGTTCAGGAAGAAGTGGTTGGCCAGGCACCAGCGGGCCAGGGCTTCCAGCGTGGGCAGGGCCTCTCCCGCAAAGGCGCGCGAGTGCCAGCTGCCGGCGTCCAGCTGGGCGATTTCGCCCATGGACAGGTCGCCACCCGTGCCGTGGCCGTTGGTGGTGCGCTCCAGCGTGGCATCGTGCATCAGGAACAGCACGCCGTCGGCAGACAGCTTGGCATCGCACTCGAACATGCGATAGCCGTGCGCGGCGCCCAGGCGGAAGGCGGCAATGGTGTTCTCGGGCGCCAGCTTGCCGGCGCCGCGGTGGGCCACCCACAGGGGGTAGGGCCAGGATTTCAGGTTCTCGGTCATGGCGAGTCCGTCAAAAGAAGGGAGCTTGGATGGAAAAAGAGAGCCTCTGGGGCTCTCTTGGAAAAGGTCGGAGAGCCGGCCTTCAGGGGATCAGATCCGCTTTCCGGATTCTGCGTCGAACCAGTGCAGGCGACGCTCTTCGGAAGGACGCACGCGCATGGTCTCGCCGGACTTGGGGAAGGGCGCGCCTTCGTCGATGCGCACCGTCATCGTCTCGCCATTGAGCGAACCATAGACCAGGCGCTCGGCACCCAGCATTTCAACGGTGTCCACCTTGATTTCCCAGCCGCCTTCGTTGACGACGACCAGGTGCTCGGGGCGAATGCCGAGGATGCGGCCGGCCGTGCCGCCGGGCGCGTTCTTGAGCAGGTTCATCGGGGGCGAGCCGATGAAGCTGGCCACGAAGGTGGAGGCGGGCGTGTGGTAGACCTCTTCGGGCGTGCCGAACTGCTCCATCACGCCGCCGTTCATGACGATCATGCGCTGGGCCAGGGTCATGGCCTCGACCTGGTCGTGGGTCACGAACAGGCTGGTGATGCCCAGCTCGGCGTGCAGCTTCTGGATCTCGATGCGGGTCTGGCCGCGCAGCTTGGCGTCCAGGTTGGACAGCGGCTCGTCGAACAGGAAGACCTTGGGCTGGCGCACGATGGCGCGGCCCATGGCCACGCGCTGGCGCTGGCCACCCGACAGCTGGCGCGGCTTGCGGTCCAGCAGGTGCGACAGCTCCAGGATCTTGGCGGCCTTGTCCACGCGGCGCTTGATCTCCTCGGGCGGCACCTTGGCGATCTTCAGGCCGTAGGCCATGTTCTCGTAGTTCGACATATGCGGGTACAGCGCATAGTTCTGGAACACCATGGCGATGTCGCGCTTGGCCGGTTCCACGTCGTTGACCACCTTGTCGCCGATCAGCAACTGGCCGTCGGAGATCTCCTCCAGGCCCGCCACCATGCGCAGCAGGGTGGACTTGCCGCAGCCCGAAGGGCCGACGATGACGACGAACTCGCCGTCCTTGATTTCGGCGTTGACGCCGTGCAGTACCTGGTTGGCCGACGGGCCCTGGCCGTAGCGCTTGATCAGGTTGCGAAAGGAAATGGATGCCATACGAAGATTCTGGTTGAGTCGCAGAGCGAAGGGCGCTGGCGCTTGCTCTGCGGGGTTCTATACGGTGGGTTGGGGCGGCGGCGAGCGGTTTACTTTTCGGTGTCCACCAGGCCCTTGACGAACCAGCGCTGCATCAGGATCACCACGGCGGCGGGCGGCAGCATGGCCAGCAGGGCCGTCGCCATCACCACGTTCCAGTCATTGCCGGTATCGCCGCTGGCCACCATGCGCTTGATGCCGATGACCACGGGGTACATGTCTTCCGAGGTGGTCACGAGCAGCGGCCACAGGTACTGGTTCCAGCCGTAGATGAACTGGATCACGAACAGCGCCGCGATCGAGGTCTTGGACAGCGGCACCAGCACATCCTTGAAGAAGCGCATGGGGCCTGCGCCGTCGATGCGGGCGGCCTCCACCAGCTCGTCCGGCACCGTCAGGAAGAACTGGCGGAACAGGAAGGTGGCCGTGGCCGAGGCGATCAGCGGAATCGTCAGGCCGGCGTAGCTGTTGAGCATGCCCAGCGTGGAGACGACTTCGTAGGTGGGGCCGATGCGCACTTCCACGGGCAGCATCAGGGTCACGAAGATCAGCCAGAAGCAGATCTTCTTGAACGGGAAGCGGAAGTACACCAGCGCGAAGGCCGACAGCAGCGAGATCGCGATCTTGCCCACGGTGATCACCATGGCCGAGACGAAGCTGATCCACATCATGCGTGCCACGGGCGCGCTGGAGCCGGGGCCCGAGCCACCGAACAGCGCGGCCTTGTAGGTTTCCCAGAAGTTGCTGCCGGGCACCAGGGGCATGGGCACCTGGATGATGTCCTGCGGCGTGTGCGTGGAGGCCACGAAGGCCAGGTACAGCGGAAAGCCGACGATGATCACGCCCAGCACCATGATCAGGTGCGAGAAAAAGGAGAGAAGGGGACTGCGTTCAACCATGATCAGTACTGCACTTTCTTCTCAACATAGCGGAACTGGATCACCGTGAGTGCGACCACGATCACCATCAGCACGACGGATTGGGCAGCCGAGCCGCTCATGTCCATGGCCTTGAAGCCGTCGTGATAGACCTTGTAGACCAGGATGGAGGTGTCCTGTCCCGGACCGCCCTGGGTCGTGGCGTCCACGATGCCGAAGGTGTCGAAGAATGCGTAGACCACGTTCATCACCAGCAGGAAGAACGTGGTGGGCGACAGCAGCGGGAACTGGATGTCCCAGAAGCGGCGCATGGGGCCCGCGCCGTCGATGGCGGCGGCCTCGATCAGCGACTTGGGGATGGACTGCAGGCCCGCAAGGAAGAACAGGAAGTTGTAGGAAATCTGCTTCCAGATCGCGGCGATGACGATCAGCGTCATGGCGTTGCCGGAGTTCAGCAGGTGGTTCCAGTCATAGCCGATCATGCGCAGCGCATAGGCCACGACGCCGATGGACGGCGAGAACATGAACACCCACAGCACACCCGCCACGGCGGGCGCAACGGCATAGGGCAGCAGCAAGGCGGTCTTGTAGGCAAGCGCGCCCTTGATCACGCGGTCCGCAAAGATGGCCAGCATCAGCGACAGCGCAATGCCGAACACCGCCACCAGCACGGAAAAGATGGCCGTGGTCTTGAACGAGGCCAGGTAGGCGGGGTCATCCAGCAGGTGCTGGAAGTTGGCAAACCCCACCCATTCGGTGGAGAAGCCAAACGTATCCTGCGCCTGGAACGACTGCACGATGGCCTGGCCTGCGGGCCAGAAAAAGAAGACCAGCACGATGACCATCTGTGGTGCTATCAGCAACCACGGCAGCCAGGCGGATCGAAAAAGAACGCGTTTTTCCATGACGGAACTCGGTAGAACAAAACAGCCCGCAAACCGGATGGCCGTGGGGCCGCCGGTTGCGGGCCTGTGATGCACGGTGCGGGCTGCCTGCGCAGCGGCCACACCGCAGATCACATGGGAGGATTACTTGTTGGCCCGGGCGAAGCGGCCCAGTTGCTCGTTGCCACGGGTGACAGCGGTGTCCAGGGCTTGCTGGGGAGTCTTCTTGCCAGTCCAGATCTGTTCGGTTTCCTCATCGATGATGGTGCGGATCTGAACGAAGTTGCCCAGGCGGATGCCGCGCGACTTGTCGGTGGTCTTGCGGATCATCTGCGTCACGGCGGTGTCGGTGCCGGGATGCTTTTCGTAGAAGCCCGATGCCTCGGTCAGCTTGTACGCAGCGGTGGTCACGGGCAGGTAGCCGGTGCGCTGGTGGCTGGCGGACTGGATCTTGGTGTTGTTCAGGAAGTTGAAGAAGTCAGCCACGCCCTTGTAGCGTTCGGCGCTCTTGCCGGCCATCACCCACAGGGAGGCACCGCCGATGGCCGTGTTCTGGGGCGCGCCCTTCACATCGGCGTAGTAGGGCAGTTGCGACTGGCCGAAGGCGAACTTGCCTTCCTTGACCACGCGGGCATACAGGCCGGAGGAGCCGGTGATCATCGCGCACTCGCCGGAAGCGAAGGCGGCGTCAGGCACGTTGCCGCGGCCCTTGTAGACGAAGCTGCCATCCTTGGCGGCCTTGGCCAGGTTCTCGAAGTGCTTGACGTGCAGCGGCGAGTTGAACACCAGCTTGGCATCAGTGCCGTCAAAGCCGTTGTTCTTGGTCGCGTACAGGGTGTTGTGCCACAGCGAGAAGCTCTCCAGCTGGGTCCAGCTCATCCAGCTCGTGGTCAGTGCGCAGCGGTGGCCCGAGGCCTTGAGCTTTTCGGCGGCGGCGAACACTTCGGGCCAGGTCTTGGGCGGCTTGTTCTCGTCCAGGCCTGCCTTCTTGAAGGCGTCCTTGTTGTAGTAGAAGATGGTGGTCGAGCTGTTGAGCGGGTAGCTCATCATCTGGCCGTTGGGGGCGGTGTAGTAGCCGGCCACGGCGGAGATGTACTCGCCCTGGTCGAACTTGAAGCCGCCGTCGTTCATGATCTTGGTGACGGGCACCACGGCGCCCTTGGAGGCCATCATGGTGGCCGTGCCCACTTCGAAGACCTGCAGGATGTCAGGCGCGTTGCCGGCGCGGAACGCGGCGATGGCGGCCGTCATCGACTCGTCATACTGGCCCTTGTACGTCGGCACGATCTTGTACTGGGTCTGGCTGGCGTTGTACTCCTTGGCCAGGTCGTTCACCCAGTCGCCCAGGGCTGCGCTCATCGAGTGCCACCACTGGATTTCGGTTTGGGCTTGTGCCGAGATGGTGGTGGCCGCGATCGCGGCTGCCATGGCCAGTTGCTTCAGTTGCATGAGGACTCCTCTAGTTCGGTGACGGTTTCAGACCGCTGCCACGGTAAGGCAGGGGCATGACATGTCTGTGTCATTGTTTTCGGATGCTTCGTACCGCACTACAGGCCAAACCCGGTGAGCCGCTGGTCCCGTATGTCAGTCGTGTGACAAAAAATGACACGCGAAGCGGCGCTATTTTAGGTCAATACCATTTCGTTTCAAAAGCCGGGTTGTTCGTATTGGCTCGTTTGTGCTCTTTCTGTATAAGGCACATCCACCGGGCTCCGCAAGATCACGCCCCGTTGGCGAGGGCTGGCTTCGCGGGCCGAGACGGCGCGCCGTCCAGAGCCCCGTGGGAAGCGCATCCTCGGGGCGCTCGCTTAAAATTGCGCTCCCACTTGGCTTAGCGGCGCCCCGAGAGCGCCAGACACGGTCTACCCCATGAATGTACCGATTGCGTTGGCAGCCCTGCAGGCACAGGCTGCCGAACCTGCACGTCTGCGAGAGATTCCCTACAACTACACCTCGTTTTCCGATCGCGAGATCGTGATCCGCCTGCTGGGCACGTCCATGTGGGATGTGCTCAACCAGCTGCGCCAGGAGCGGCGCACGGGCCGCTCTGCCCGCATGCTCTACGAGGTGCTGGGGGACATCTGGGTCGTTCAGCGCAATCCCTACCTGCAGGACGACCTGCTGCACAGTCCCGACCGCCGCAAGTCGCTGGTGGAGGCCCTGGAGCACCGCCTGGGCGAGATCGACAAGCGCCGTGCTCCGCAGCAGGACCCCGTGCGCGATGCGCTGGTGGGCCAGCTGGTGGATGCGGCGCGGCGCGCCGTGCATGAGTTCAACGCCACCTTCGTCGAGGCCGAGCAACTGCGCCGCCGGGTGCAAAAGAGCCTGGGCCGCCACACGGCCAAGGACAACATCAAGTTCGACGGCCTGTCGCGCGTGGCCCATGTGACGGACGCCACCGATTGGCGCGTCGAATACCCCTTCGTGGTGCTCACGCCTGATACCGAAGCCGAGATGGCCGCCCTGGTGCGTGCCTGTATCGAGCTGCGCCTGACCATCATTCCGCGCGGCGGCGGCACGGGCTACACGGGCGGCGCGATCCCGCTGACCTGGCGCAGCGTGGTGATCAACACCGAAAAGCTCGAAGCCATGACCGAGGTGGAGATGCGCCGCATTCCCGGCGTGGACCACGAGGTGCCCACCATCTTCACCGAAGCCGGCGTGGTCACGCAGCGCGTGGCTGATGCGGCCGAGCGCGCGGGCTTCGTCTTCGCCGTGGACCCCACATCGGCCGAGGCCTCTTGCATCGGCGGCAATGTCGCCATGAATGCGGGCGGCAAGAAGGCCGTGCTCTGGGGTACGGCGCTGGACAACCTGGTGTCCTGGCGCATGGTCACGCCCGATGCACAGTGGCTGGAAGTCACGCGCGTGGGCCACAACCTCGGCAAGATCCATGACGCCGAGATGGCCAGCTTCGAGCTGCAGTACTTCGAGGCCGACGGCAAGACCCCCATCCGCAGCGAGCGCCTGGACATTCCCGGCCAGAAATTCCGCAAGGAAGGCCTGGGCAAGGACGTGACCGACAAGTTCCTGTCGGGCCTGCCGGGCATCCAGAAGGAAGGCTGCGACGGCCTGATCACCAGCGCGCGCTGGGTGGTGCACCGCATGCCCGAGCACACGCGCACGGTCTGCATGGAGTTCTTCGGCAACGCCAAGGATGCCGTGCCCAGCATCGTCGAGATCAAGGACTTCATGTTCGCCGAGCAAAAGCGCTCGGGCGTGCTGCTGGCCGGCCTGGAACACCTGGACGACCGCTACCTGAAGGCCGTGGGCTACGCCACCAAGAGCAAGAAGGGCAACGGCCATCTGCCCAAGATGGTGCTGCTGGGCGACATTGCCGGCGACAACGCCGACGATGTGGCCCGCGTGGCCGCCGAGGTGGTGCGCATTGCCAACTCGCGCAACGGCGAAGGCTTCACGGCCGTCAGCGCCGAGGCGCGCAAGAAATTCTGGCTGGACCGCAAGCGCACGGCCGCTATCTCGCGCCACACCAACGCCTTCAAGATCAATGAAGACGTGGTGATCCCGCTGCCCCGCATGTGGGAGTACACGGACGGCATCGAGCGCATCAACATCGAACTGTCGCTGCGCAACAAGCTCAAGCTGTGCGATGCGCTGACGGACTTCTTCCAGCACGGCGACCTGCCGCTGGGCAAGCAGGACGATGCGGGCGACATCCCCTCGGCCGAGCTGCTGGAGGACCGCGTGCAGCAGGCCCTGGCTCTGGTGGCCGACGTGCGCACGCTGTGGCAGGGCTGGCTGGACGATGTCGAGAACCTTTTCCCGCAGCTGCAGGACCATACGCTGCGCGCCAGCTGGAAGACCCAGCTGAAGGCGCCCATGGCCCAGATCTTCGCGGGCGCGGCCTTCCAGCCGCTGCTGGCCGAAGTCAACGCCATCCACCAGCGCGTGCTCAAGGGCCGTGTCTGGGTGGCGCTGCACATGCACGCTGGCGACGGCAACGTGCACACCAACATTCCGGTCAACAGCGACGACTACGAGATGCTGCAGACCGCCCATGAGGCCGTGGCACGCATCATGGTGCTTGCGCGCCATCTGGACGGCGTGATCTCGGGCGAGCACGGCATCGGCATCACCAAGCTGGAGTTCCTCAGCGACGACGAGCTGGCGCCCTTTGCCGCCTACAAGCAGCGCGTGGACCCCGAAGGCCGCTTCAACAAGGGCAAGCTGATCCGCAACGAGAAGCTGCAGGCCGTGGTGGGCCAGAGCCATGACGGCCGCTCGCCGCGCGAATCGCTGATGTTCGCCGACCTGACCAACGCCTACACGCCCAGCTTCGGCCTGATGGGGCACGAGTCGCTGATCATGCAGCAGAGCGACATCGGCGCCATCGCCGACTCGGTCAAGGACTGCCTGCGCTGCGGCAAGTGCAAGCCCGTGTGCGCCACCCACGTGCCGCGCGCCAACCTGCTGTACAGCCCGCGCAACAAGATCCTGGCGACCTCGCTGCTGGTCGAGGCCTTCCTCTACGAGGAGCAGACGCGCCGCGGCGTTTCGCTGCGCCACTGGCAGGAGTTCGAGGACGTGTCGGACCACTGCACGGTCTGCCACAAGTGCTTCAACCCCTGCCCGGTCAAGATCGACTTCGGCGACGTGACCATGAACATGCGCAACCTGCTGCGCAAGATGGACAAGAAGAGCTTCAGGCCCGGCAACAAGCTGGCCATGGCCATGCTCAACGCCACCAATCCGGACACCATCAAGTTCATGCGCTCGGCCATGGTCGGCGTGGGCTTCAAGGCCCAGCGCCTGGCCTCCGACGTGCTGCACAGCCTGGCCAGGAAGCAGACCCAGCGTCCACCGGCCTCGGTGGGGCGTGCTCCCCTCAAGGAGCAGGTGATCCACTTCGTCAACAAGAAGCTGCCGGGCGGCCTGCCCAACAAGACGGCGCGCGCCCTGCTGGACATCGAGGACAAGGACTACGTGCCCATCATCCGCAGCCCGCAGACCACGAGCGCGGACACCGAGGCGGTGTTCTACTTCCCCGGCTGCGGCTCCGAGCGCCTGTTCAGCCAGGTGGGCCTGGCCACCCAGGCCATGCTCTGGCATGCCGGCGTGCAGACCGTGCTGCCACCCGGCTACCTGTGCTGCGGCTATCCCCAGCGCGGCAGCGGCCAGTTCGACAAGGCCGAGAAGATGATCACGGACAACCGCGTGCTCTTCCACCGCGTCGCCACCACGCTCAACTACCTGGACATCAAGACCGTGGTGGTCAGCTGCGGCACCTGCTACGACCAGTTGCAGGGCTACGAGTTCGGCAAGATCTTCCCGGGCAGCCGCATCATCGACATCCACGAATACCTGCTGGAAAAGGGCGTGACGCTGCAGGGCAAGGAGGGCTACCTCTACCACGACCCCTGCCACTCGCCCATGAAGCTGCAGGACCCGATGAAGACCGTCAAGGCGCTGGTCGGCGACGGCGTGGTCAAGAGCGAGCGCTGCTGCGGCGAATCGGGCACGCTGGGCGTCACGCGCCCCGACATCTCCACGCAGATCCGTTTCCGCAAGGAAGAGGAACTCAAGAAGGGCGAGGCCGCGCTGCGCGCCAGCGGCGCCCTGGCCGAGAAGGACAACGTGAAGATCCTCACCAGCTGCCCCAGCTGCCTGCAGGGCCTGTCGCGCTACGGTGGCGATATGAACAACGGCCTGCTGGAAGCTGACTACATCGTGGTCGAGATGGCGCGCCAGATCCTGGGCGAGAACTGGATGGCCGAGTACGTGCAGCGCGCCAACGCCGGCGGCATCGAACGGGTTCTGGTGTGATGGCTACGGCTGCAACCTGCCCCCTGTGCGCCGAAGAAGGCGGCCTGCCCGTCTGGCGCGGCCGGTGCCTGCGCGTGATCCGCGCGCAGGAGGAGGGCTTTCCGGCCTTCTACCGCGTGGTCTGGAATGCGCATGCGGCCGAGTTCTCGGACCTGGACGCCGCCGACCGCCAGCACTGCATGGATGCCGTGGTCCTGGTCGAGCGCGTCTTGCGTGAGCGCCTTGCGCCGGCCAAGATCAACCTGGCGGCACTGGGCAACATGGTGCCGCACCTGCACTGGCATGTGATTGCGCGCTTTGACTGGGACAGCCATTTCCCGGGCGCGGTCTGGGCTCCGGCCCAGCGCCCGCGCAATGGCGAGCGCGAGGCCGAGGTGGCAGCGCACTTGCCAGCCATAGACACGGCGCTGGTCCAGGCACTCGATGCCTGGCAACAGCACCCCGCCACTGAATGAGGAGCACCGCATGGCCGGCCTGACCCCTGACACCCCAACCCCCGAAGCCCTGACCGTGCACGGCGCATCGCGCGTGCTGGAAGTCGCCTACTCCGACGGCGCAAGCTTTCGCATCCCCTTCGAGCTGCTGCGCGTGTACTCGCCCTCGGCCGAAGTCCAGGGCCATGGCCCGGGCCAGGAAGTGCTGCAGACGGGCAAGCGCGAGGTGTCCATCACGGCCATCGAGCCCGTGGGCAACTACGCCATCAAGCCCTTCTTCAGCGACGGGCATGAAAGCGGCCTGTACACCTGGGAATACCTCTACGAACTGGGCCGCCGCCAGGACGAGTTCTGGGCGCAGTACCTGGACCGGCTGCAGGAGTCCGGCATGGACCGCGACACGCCCATGCCCGGCAAGGCCAGCGGCGGCGGACACGGCTGCGGCAGCCACTGACGCCGCGCACGGGTGCGCGCTGTATGGCGCCGTTCCCCTCGCACCACATTCCGGACCTCTGTACGGCACAGGGTTATTGGGGGTGGTGCTATATTTAAAATAGCTTGAAAGTCTTTGTTTGAAGGCGTTTCAAGCTGTTTGTTCTTGATAACCCTTGCCCGGCAAAGCCCGTGGCCACACGGGGTTGTCGCTGTACGCATTACTACTGCTTGCTTAGCATCGTTGTTATGAGCACCACACATTTCGGATTCCAGTCGGTGGACGAGCGCGAGAAGGCCAGCCGCGTGCGCGGCGTGTTCGACTCGGTCGCTTCGCGCTACGACGTCATGAACGACCTGATGTCGGGTGGTCTGCACCGTGCCTGGAAGGCCTATACGGTGATGGTGGCCAACCTCAAGGAAGGCGATAAGGCCCTGGACATCGCGGGTGGCACGGGCGATCTGGCCCTGGCCTTCGCCAAGAAGGTCGGCTCCACCGGCCAGGTGGTGCACACCGATATCAACGAGGCCATGCTGCGCGTGGGCCGCGACCGCCTGATCGACAAGGGCGTGATCCTGCCCACCATGGTCTGCGATGCAGAAGCCCTGCCGTTTCCCGACAACCATTTCGATCTGGTCAGCGTGGCCTTCGGCCTGCGCAACATGACCCACAAGGATGCGGCGCTCAAGGAAATGAACCGTGTCCTGCGCCCCGGCGGCAAGCTGCTGGTGCTGGAGTTCTCCAAGGTGGCCAAGCCCCTGGAGAAGGCCTACGACTGGTACTCCTTCAAGATTCTTCCGGCCATGGGCAAGCTCGTGGCGGGCGATGACGCCAGCTACCGCTATCTGGCCGAGTCCATCCGCATGCACCCCGGCCAGGAGGATCTCAAGCGCCTGATGCAGGAATGCGGCTTCGGCCATGTGGACTATCACAACATGACGGGCGGCATTGCGGCCCTGCATGTGGGAATCAAGTGCTGAGCGCGTGAGGCGTTCGGTGAGGTGGCGGCAACACGATTATTCGAGGAGATGACATGAAAAAGCTATGGTCTATGGTCTTGGTCGCGATGCTGGTGGTGGTCCACGGCACGGCCGACGCCAAGCGCATGGGCGGTGGCGGATCGGTGGGCAAGCAGTCGAGCAATGTGACGCAGCGTGAAGCTACGCGCGCGCCGGCGCAGAACACGCCGCCGCAGAACGCCGCCACACAGAACGCTGCGGGCAAGCCTGCAACGCCGCCTGCAGCCGCGCCGGCCAAGAAGCCCTGGGGCGCCATGCTCGGCGGCCTGGCCGCCGGCCTGGGTCTGGCCTGGCTGGCCCACTCGCTGGGTCTGGGCGCCGCCTTCGGCCAGTTCCTGCTGATCGCCCTGCTGGCCCTGGTCATCATGGTCGTGGTGGGCATGGTCATGCGCTCGCGCCGTGCAGCGGCCGGCGCGCAGCAGGCATCGTCCAGCCCCTTCGCCTTCCAGAACGCGGCCCCTGCGGGCGCGGGCAACATGGGTGGCAACGTGGACAGCGCACCGCTGGCACGCCAGTACAACCCCGAGAAGGTCGGCAACGACGCCTCGGCCCGTCCCTGGGAGCAGAACCACCAGCCGGCCGCCCTGGCCTCGGGTTCCGGCGTGCAGATCGGCTCTGCCCTGGCAGGCTCGCAGAACTGGGGTGTGCCTGAAGGCTTCGACACCGAAGGCTTCCTGACGGCTGCCAAGCGCAACTTCGTCACCCTGCAATCGGCATGGGACCGCTCGGACATCGCTTCGCTGCGCGCCATGATGACCGACGAGATGCTGACCGAGATCCGTGGCCAGCTCAGCGAGCGCGAGGTGCAGCGCCCTGGCCAGCCCAACCAGACCGACGTGGTCATGATCGATGCCCAGTTGCTGGGCATCGAGGATCTGGGCAATGACTACATGGCCAGCGTGGAATTCTCCGGAATGATCCGCGAGGACGCCTCGGCAGGCCCCACGCCCTTCCGCGAGGTCTGGAACATGACCAAGCCCAAGAGCGGCAGCAGCGGCTGGCTGGTCGCTGGCGTCCAGGCACTGCAGTAAGTAATTTGCAGAGGACCGGCGCAAGCCAGGGATGCGACAGGGGGTCACGCCATGGGCTGGCCACTTGTCTCGACCGGATTTGCGTCGGCCGCATCCTCTCACTTCGGGAATAATCGGGGACTATGGCAACACAGTCCCCTTTTTCTTTTCTGAACGGTCTCATGGAACGCGTGATGGCCGGTCCGCAACCGCCGCAATGGCTGGTCAGCGAGGTGCATCAGCGCCTCGTGCTGTTCCTCAACCATGTGCTGATGCAGGAGAAAGAGGCGATGGAGCGCCTCGTGCGGCAAATGGGCCGCGTGGCGCGCGTGCAGTGGCGCGGCTACTCCATGGCCCTGCAGATCACGCCCGCCGGCCTGTTCAACGTGGCGCCCGAAGGCGCGCAGCCCGACCTGCTGCTTGAAGTCACCGAGACCTCCCCGCTGGCCCTGGCCCAGGTGGCCCTGCGCGGCGACAAGCCCTCCATCCGGATCGAGGGCGACGTGCAACTGGCCGCCGACATCAACTGGCTGGTGGACCACGTCGAATGGGACGTGGAGGAAGACCTGGCCCGCATCATCGGCGATGCCCCCGCGCACACCGTGGCCAAGGTCGCGCGCAGCGCCGCCCAGGCGCTGCGCCAGTTCGTGGGCGCCCGCATGGCCGGCAAGCCCGATGCCGATGCCCCCGCCCCCGAGGCCGCACGTGCGGCAGCGCCCGCCAGCGCGCCCGTTGGTTCCCCCGTGGTATCCCTGCCCGGTTTCGAGAACGACAAGCCATGAGCCGGTTTCTTCGCGGGCTGACCATCCTCTGGGTGGTGTTCCGCTACGGACTCGACGAACTGGTGCTGTCGAGCTTCGAGCATCCCTGGATGCGCCGCGCACGCGCGGTGCTCACGCTGGGCCGGCGGCTGGACAAGCCGCGCGGCCAGCGCCTGCGCGAGGCCCTGGAGGAGCTGGGGCCCATCTTCGTGAAGTTCGGCCAGGTGCTGTCCACGCGCAGCGACCTGATGCCGCCCGACGTGGCCGAGGAGCTGGCCCGGTTGCAGGACCGCGTGCCGCCCTTCGATTCGCAGATTGCGGTGGACACCATCGAGCGCGCCTTCCGCAAGAAGCTGGACCAGATCTTCGTGAGCTTCGAGCGCGAGCCGGTGGCCAGCGCCTCCATCGCCCAGGTGCACTTTGCCGTGATCAGCGACCGCAACGGCGTGCAGCGCGACGTGGCCGTCAAGGTGCTGCGTCCGGGCATGAAGACCGTGATCGACAAGGACCTGGCGCTGATGCACATGATGGCGCGCTGGGTCGAGCGCCTGTCGGCCGACGGCAAGCGCCTCAAGCCCCGCCAGGTCGTTGCCGAATTCGACAACTACCTGCACGATGAGCTGGACCTGATCCGCGAAGCCTCCAACGCCGCGCAGCTGCGCCGCAACATGGAAGGGCTGGACCTGGTGCTGATCCCCGAGGTGTACTGGGATTTCTGTCGCAACGACGTGATGGTCATGCAGCGCATGACCGGCGTGCCCATCAGCCAGGTCGAGCGCCTGCGCGAAGCCGGCGTGGACATCCCCAAGCTGGCACGCGATGGCGTGACCATCTTCTTCACCCAGGTCTTTCGCGATGGCTTCTTTCACGCCGACATGCACCCGGGCAACATCATGGTCAGCCTGGAGCCCGAAACCTTCGGGCGCTACATCTCGCTGGACTTCGGCATCGTCGGCACGCTGACCGAGTACGACAAGGAATATCTGGCGCAGAACTTCACGGCGTTCTTCCGCCGTGACTACAAGCGCGTGGCCGAGCTGCACATCGAAAGCGGCTGGGTCCCGCCGAGCACGCGCGTGGACGAGCTGGAGGCCGCCATCCGCGCCGTCTGCGAGCCGTACTTCGACCGTCCGCTGGCCGAGATTTCGCTGGGCATGGTGCTGATGCGCCTGTTCCAGACCTCGCGCCGCTTTCAAGTCGAGATCCAGCCGCAACTGGTGCTGCTGCAAAAGACGCTGCTCAACATCGAAGGCCTGGGGCGCCAGCTGGACCCCAACCTGGACCTGTGGAGCACGGCCAAGCCCTTCCTCGAAAAATGGATGCTGGACCAGATGGGCCCGCAACGGCTGTGGCGCGAACTGCTGGCCGAGGCGCCGCGCTATGCCAAGCTCATTCCCGAGCTGCCGCGCCTGATCCATCGCCGGCTCACGCGCAACTCCGGCGAGCACGACGAACTGCTCAAGGAGCTGCTGCAGCAGCAAAAGCTCACCAACCGCCTGTTGCAGGCCATCGTCAGCGCCGGCATCGGCTTTGTCATCGCGCTGATCCTGCTGCAATTGGTGGTGCGGCTGCGCTGGTACTGAGAACACTGACGGGTTTCCGGACCTCTCCCTTTTCCCACTTTGAAACAGGAGTGCCAGCGTGCTGCTCTCTATGGTGATCGCCTACCTGTTCGTGACCATCGCCATCGGCCTGTGGGCGGCCAGGCGGGTCAAGAACACGGCCGACTTCGCAATTGCCGGGCGCCATCTGCCCATGTACATGATCATCACCACCACGTTTGCCACGTGGTTCGGCTCGGAGATCGTGCTCGGCGTGCCCGCCAAGTTCATCGAGGGCGGCCTGCGCGGCGTGGTCGAAGACCCGTTCGGCGCGGGCATGTGCCTGATCCTGGTGGGCCTGTTCTTCGCGGGCAAGCTGTACCGCATGACGCTGCTGACCATCAGCGACTACTACCGCCACCGCTATGGCCGGTCCATCGAGATCGTCTGCTCGCTGATCATCATGCTCAGCTACCTGGGCTGGGTCTCGGCCCAGGTCACGGCTCTGGGCCTGGTGTTCAACCTGCTGTCGGGCGGCACGGTCAGCATTCCCGTGGGCATGGCCATCGGCGTGGTGTCCATCCTGGCCTATACGCTGTTCGGCGGCATGTGGTCGGTGGCGGTGACGGACTTCCTGCAGATGATCATCCTGGTCGTCGGCCTGGTGGTGCTGGCCTGGTTTGCCAGCGACATGGCTGGCGGTGCCGGCAAGGTCATCGACCTGGCCGTGAGCCGCGATCTGTTCCAGTTCTGGCCCGAGCCCAGCTGGCATGAAATCCTCTTCTTCTTTGGCGCGGCCATCACCATGATGCTGGGCTCCATTCCCCAGCAGGACGTGTTCCAGCGCGTGATGTCGGCCCACAGCGAGAAGGCCGCCACGCGCGGCACCGTCATCGGTGGCTCGGCCTATATCTGCTTCGCCTTCGTACCCATGTTCCTCGTGGCCAGCGCGCTGATCATCATGCCGCAGGAGGCAGCGGAACTGCTCAAGCAGGACCCGCAGAAGGTGTTGCCCACCCTGGTCATGGACAAGATGCCCTTCGTCATGCAGGTGCTGTTCTTCGGCGCGCTGCTGTCGGCCATCAAGTCCTGTGCCTCGGCCACGTTGCTGGCGCCCAGCGTGACCTTCACCGAGAACATCTGGCGCCAGTTCCGCACCCAGGCCAGCGACCGGGAAATGCTGCTGGCCATGCGCATCAGCGTGCTCGTCTTCAGCATCTGCGTGCTGGCCTACTCGATCAAGATGGAAGGAACGCCCATCTATGAGCTGGTCTCCAGCGCCTACCAGGTGCCGTTGGTTGGTGCCTTCGTGCCGCTGGTCTTCGGGCTGTACTGGAAGCGCGCCACCACGCAGGGCGCCATTTGCGCCGTGGCACTGGGCATTGGCGTGTGGGTGGTCTTCATGGCCACGCCGGCTTTGCACGAGGCATTTCCGCAGCAATTGGCGGGACTGCTGGCTGCAGTGACGGGGATGGTGGCCGGATCACTGGCGCCGCAGTGGCTGGCCAATCGCAGCGCAGACATTCTTGAATTCAGCCCCGAAAGGTAAGCGCAGCTGCCTCGTTATTTGCGAAAACAATTGATGACAATCATCAATAGTTATTAACTATATAGTCGGCGACTGGGATTGTGGAGGTCCCGGAATGCTGACTTGGGTGGTGTGAAGCACAGGTCGTGACAGTACGGCGGACCTCCGAATAGCAAACGCTTGGGAGGAAGCACCGTCATGAAAACACTCAAACTGATTGCGAGGGCTCGCCGGCTGAAGCTGCGGCCTGTCGCTGGCGTCCGGTTCCGATGGAGTTGGCTTGGAGGCGCCTTGCTTGTGCCAGCCCTGTGCGGCCAGGTGGCAATGGCTGCGCCGAGGATCCCGGTCGCGCCGGTCATTGTCTGGAGCGAGGACTTCGAAAACCCGCAGACACCCCCCATCACCACGGAGGGGCGGGATCTGCTGGTCTACCAGGGCGCGGACCCTGCGGGGCAGATGTATACCGCCGACCCCCTGTACCGGATGAGCGCCAACCAGTGCAATGGCATAGTCACGTCCTTCAACCAGGATCCAACTTCGGCGACGATGAGTGCGGCCTGCGGTTCCCAAGGCAATTGGAACGCCCTGCAGCAGATGGCGGAGGTCGCAGGGCGCTATCAGGGCCAGAGTGCGGCGGATGCGGTCAAAAATCACGTCATGGCGATGCTTACAGCGAATGGGACCTTTCCTGCTGGCGCAATTGCCTTTCGCACCAAGGCCAATATTCCGCAAAGTTCCGGCAGCAGATTCCTCACGGCCCGTGCCGATGTGGTGGCGAACTTCTGCTCGTCAGGATTCGTCGCTCCGTTGCTGCGTTTTTCTCTTGTCAATGACGCTAATGCGGAACTGCCCATCTCCATGAACGCTGTCGATCCATGCGTGGATGGTGTGTCGTTCAATACGATGCCTATCGGTATTGGGATCATACAAACGGCCAGGGCCCAGACAGTGACCTCTCCCGGAGCCCTGCTCTTCAGCGGAGCCTCTGTCGGGTTTGTTCTGCACAACGACCAGACCAGCTCCATGGGCAACGATTCGTCGATCGACAACGCGCAGATCATCGATGTCACGCCGCAGCTGGACAAGGCCTTCTCGCCTGCCAGCATCCACCTCGGCCAGGTCTCCCGGCTGACCATGACCATCACCAATACGACCGATCTGCTGCGCAAGCGAGGCTGGTCGTTTACCGACAACCTGCCTGCAGGACTGGTCGTCGAGGGCAATGCCAGCACCACCTGCCCCGGCACGACCGTGCAGGCGGCAGCAGGCGGCAGCACCGTGACCGTGTCCAACGGAGACCTGGCCCAGGGCGCCGCCTTCTGCGAGGTGAGCCTCGACGTGCGTCCGACCGCGACAGGCAGCTTCACCAATGGCGCTTCCAACCTCAGTCTGATCGGCCTGAACCAGCCGGCGAGCCCGGCCGTGCTGGCGGTTGCGCCAGCGGCCGACATGCAGGCCACCTCCATCACGCTTCCCACGACCATGACGGTGGGCGTGCCGGTGTCCGGCAGTTTCAGCTGCACCAATGCCGGCCCCAGTGCGGCGACGGCGGCCTCGTGCGTGATCTCCGGCCTGCCAGCCGGGGCGACCACGTCCTGCACGCCCAGCGTCCCCACGGCCTCGCCATTGGCATCGGGCGGCAGCATCGCCTGCACAGTGCAGTTCACGCCCACCACAACGGGCACCATCGCGGCCTTGGTGACGGCGAGCAGCAGCACCGTGGATCCGGTGCCGGCCAACAACACCAAGGCCCACCCCTTCAACCCCGTGGAGCGGGCCGATATGCAGGCCACCAGCGTCACGCTGCCGGCCACCGCCAACGTGGGTGTTACCGTGAAGGGATCGTTCGTCTGCACGAATGCCGGCCCCAATGCGGCGGCCTTTGCCAATTGCTCCATCGCAGGGCTGCCGGCAGGTGCCAGCACCTCATGCACGCCTGCGGTGCCGACAGGCACACCGCTGGCCTCTGGCGCAAGCATTTCCTGCACGGTGAGCTTCACGCCCACCACGCAGGGCAGCCTGACGGCCACGGTGACGGCGGTCAGTGGAACCACGGACCCGGAGCCGGCCAACAATTCGCGTGACCAGGAGTTGGTGGTTGCTGCCGCATTGACGCCGGAGCCGGTCCCCGCCACCGGGGTGCCCGCCCTGGTGCTGATGGGCCTTGCCGTCATGCTGGCCGGTATGGGGATGCAGCGGCGCCGGGCACGGCGCTGAACATGGACGCGGCAGGCGCCCCGGCAGCGGGGCCGGCACCGCCCTGATGGAATGCCAGTCCGCGCGACTGGCATTTTGCATTTCGGGCCATCAGGTACCGACTGATGCATGCGGCTTGCGGCTCTCCGGCCTGGGCCTTTGGGGGCAAGGCAGCCGCAGTATCGGGCGGATGCCTATAATCGAAAGTTTTGCATCTTCTCTCGTATAAGCATTAGCGCCATGCCTATTTATGCATACAAGTGTGGCTCCTGCGGTCATGCCAAGGACGTGCTGCGGAAAATCTCGGATGCTCCGCTGACGACCTGCCCGGCCTGTGGTGCCGAGGCCTTTTCCAAGCAGCTGACGGCTGCCGGCTTCCAGCTCAAGGGCTCGGGCTGGTACGCGACAGACTTCAAGAACAGCGGCAGCAAGAGCGCCGCCACGCCGGCTCCAGCGGCAGACACCCAGGCCTCGGATACATCTGCCGCACCTGCGACAACTGCGCCTGCGCCTGCTGCGGCCCCCGCATCTGCTCCCGCACCCTCCACGGGCCATTAATCAAGGCTTGCATTTCTCATGTCCGCTCTGCGCAAATGGCTGTTCGCCGGCCTGCTGGTGATTGTTCCTCTGGTGATCACGCTGGGCGTGCTCAACTGGATCATCGGCACGCTGGACCAGACGCTGGCCATCCTGCCCGAGGCTTGGCATCCGGACCGGCTGCTGGGTTTCCACATTCCCGGCTTCGGCGTGGTGCTCACGCTGCTGATCCTGCTGGTGGTTGGCGCTGCGGCCAGCAACTTCATCGGCCGCAAGCTTGTCTCCTGGGGCGATGCGGTGGTCAGCCGCATTCCCGTGGTGCGCTCCATCTATTCCAGCGTCAAGCAGGTGTCCGACACCGTCTTCTCGGACAGTGGCAATGCGTTTCGCACCGCCGTGCTGGTGCAGTGGCCGCGCGAAGGCGTCTGGACCGTGGCCTTCGTCACCGGCTCGCCCAGCGGAGAGGTCGCCGCCTATCTGCGTGACGAATACCTGAGCGTCTTCGTGCCGACAACGCCGAACCCGACGGGCGGCTATTTCGTCATCGTTCGCAAGAGCGATTGCATCGAGCTGGAAATGAGCGTGGATGCCGCGCTCAAGTACATTGTTTCGATGGGCGTGGTGACTCCTCCGGATCTCACACTGCCCGCGGAATCCAAATAACAAACTGTCGCGCCCATCCCGGGCGCAGGAAGCTTTTCATCATGGCCATGCGCTCCCATTACTGCGGTCTAGTGACCGAAGCCCTGATGGGCGAAACCGTTACCCTGTGCGGCTGGGTGAACCGTCGCCGCGACCATGGCGGCGTGATCTTCATCGACCTGCGCGACCGCGAAGGCTATGTGCAGGTGGTCTGCGACCCTGACCGTGCCGAGATGTTCAAGACCGCCGAAGGCCTGCGCAACGAGTTCTGCGTGCAGGTCAAGGGCCTGGTGCGCGCACGTCCCGAAGGCACGACCAACGACAAGCTCAAGAGCGGCCAGATCGAAGTGCTGTGCCACGAGCTGAACGTGCTCAACGCCTCGGTCACGCCCCCGTTCCAGCTGGACGACGAGAACCTGTCCGAGACCGTGCGCCTGACCAACCGCGTGCTGGACCTGCGCCGCCCCTACATGCAGCGCAACATGATGCTGCGCTACCGCACGGCCATCCAGGTGCGCAACTTCCTGGACAAGGAAGGCTTCATCGACATCGAAACGCCCATGCTGGGCAAGAGCACGCCCGAAGGCGCGCGCGACTACCTGGTGCCCAGCCGTGTGCACGATGGCGAGTTCTTCGCCCTGCCGCAGTCGCCCCAGCTGTACAAGCAGATGCTGATGGTGGCCGGCTACGACCGCTACTACCAGATCACCAAGTGCTTCCGCGACGAAGACCTGCGCGCCGACCGCCAGCCCGAGTTCACGCAGATCGACTGCGAGACCTCGTTTCTGGACGAAGAGGAAATCCGCGCCATCTTCCAGCGCATGATCACCGAGGTCTTCAAGACCCAGCTGGACGTGGATCTGGGCGAGTTCCCGATGATGACGTACCAGGATGCGGCCTTCCGCTTCGGCTCGGACAAGCCTGACCTGCGCGTCAAGCTCGAGTTCACCGAACTGACCGAAGTCATGAAGGACGTGGACTTCAAGGTGTTCTCCACCCCCGCCACGACCAAGGGCGGCCGCGTGGTCGCGCTGCGCGTGCCCGGCGGCTCGCAGATCTCGCGCGGCGAGATCGACCAGTACACCGAATTCGTCAAGATCTACGGCGCCAAGGGCCTGGCCTGGATCAAGGTCAACGAAGTGGCCAAGGGCCGCGATGGCCTGCAGTCGCCCATCGTCAAGAACCTGCATGACGCGGCCATTGCCGAAATCCTCAAGCGCACGGGCGCACAGGACGGCGACCTCATCTTCTTCGGCGCAGACAAGGAAAAGATCGTCAACGACTCCATCGGCGCGCTGCGCCTGAAGGTGGGTCACAGCGAATTCGGCAAGGCCAACGGCCTGTTCGAGAACCGCTGGGCGCCGCTGTGGGTGGTGGACTTCCCCATGTTCGAGCACGACGAGGAAAACGACCGCTGGGCAGCCGTGCACCATCCCTTCACCTCGCCCAAGGACGGCCACGAGGAGCTCATGGTCACCGACCCGGCCAACTGCCTGGCCAAGGCCTACGACATGGTCCTGAACGGCTGGGAGCTGGGTGGCGGCTCGGTGCGTATCCACCGCGCCGACGTGCAGAGCAAGGTGTTTGACGCGCTCAAGATCTCTCCCGAAGACGCTCGCGCCAAGTTCGGCTACCTGCTGGACGCGCTGCAGTACGGCGCGCCCCCGCACGGTGGCCTGGCCTTCGGCCTGGACCGCCTGATCACGCTGATGACGGGTGCCGACTCCATCCGTGACGTGATCGCCTTCCCCAAGACCCAGCGCGCCCAGGACCTGCTGACGCAGGCACCTTCGCCCGTGGACGAAAAGCAGCTGCGCGAGCTGCACATCCGCCTGCGCAACCCGCTGGCGGCCACCCAGGGCTGAGGACCGGGCCTGGCGGCTTGATACGGACGGCAGAAGCTGGCACAGCTTCTGCCGTTTTTCTTTTTGCGGAGAGCTTTCATGCGTTTTCAAGGCATTGCATCGCTGGCGCTGGCTGTGCTGGCAGGGCTGGCAGGGCTGGGTCTGTCCGGCTGCGGGGAAAAGAAGACCGAGCTGGGGCAGGGCGGCTCGGAGATCACCGGCTCCGCCGGGCCCCTGGGCGCGAACAATGGCGCGCGCGAACTCGTGCGCTGCGACGCGCCCGTGGCCACGCTGGCCCTGGCCGAGAATCCCAACGGCTACGTCATGGGGTCGGGCTACCAGCTGCCCGCCTCGCCCGTGCCGCTGATCAAGCTGCTGGCCCAGCAAAGCGGGTGCTTTCGTGTGGTGGACCGGGGCGCGGGCCTGCGCGGCACGGTGCAGGAGCAGGACCTGAAGAACGCCGGCGTGCTGCGAGAGAACTCCACGGTGCGCAAAGGCCGTGGCTATGAGGCGCAATACACGCTGACGCCCAGCCTGACCTTCAGCGAGCAGGACGCGGGCCGGGGCCTGGCCGGCGTGGTTGCCATGATTCCGGTGCTGCGGGACATCGCGGGGCTGGCCGGCATGGTCGAGCAGGTCAAGTTCAAGGAGGCGCAGACCGCGCTGCTGCTGTCGGACAACGAAACCACCGAGCAGGTGGCCGCTGCCACGGGCGCCGCCCGCACCACCGATCTGGGCGTGGGCGGCATGGTGCTGGGCCGCCTGGGCGCGGCGGGCGCGGGCTGGAGCAATACCAACGAGGGCAAGGTCATCGCCGCCGCCTTTCTGGATGCCCACAACCAGCTCGTGCATCAGGTGCGCGCGCTGCAGGCCAAGGAGCTGCCGCCTCCCGTGGCGACCAAAGCGGTCCAGGGCAAGGGCTGATGCCTGCCATGCCAGGCTACAAGATCCCTGAATCGGTGCTGGTCGTCATCTACCGCGATGACGGGCAGGTGCTGCTGATGCGCCGCACGGCACCGGCGCCTGAGGGCGGGGAGTTCTGGCAGTCGGTGACGGGCAGCAAGGACCATGAAGGCGAGTCCTGGCGCGAGACCGCAGTGCGCGAGGTGCGGGAAGAAACCGGCATCAACCCCGAGGCGCCCGGCTGCCTGCTGCAGGACTGGGCGCTGGAGAACATCTACACCATCTACCCGGCCTGGCAGCACCGCTATGCGCCCGGTGTATGGCACAACCGCGAGAGGGTTTTCGGCCTGCGGATTCCGTCCTACACCCCTGTGTTCTTGAATCCGAGGGAACATACCGCATCTGCTTGGCATCATTGGCATGACGCTGCCGAGCGCTGCTACTCCCCGTCCAATGCGGAAGCCATCCTGATGCTGCCGCGATTCGCTTCACTGGAGCTGGACTGATCCCGATCCCTGTGTTCCTGACCGCCTATGACTGACAACGTGAAATCCTCCCACGAGGTGGACCCCGGCCCGTCCATACTGCGCGTCGCGACCTACAACATCCACAAGGGCGTGCAAGGCATGGGTCCCGTGCGCCGCCTGGAGATCCACAACCTGGGACACGCTGTGGAGCAGCTCGATGCCGACATCGTCTGCCTGCAGGAAGTGCGCAAGATGAACCACAAGGAGGCCGCCTACTTCGAGCGCTGGCCCCAGGTCTCGCAGGCGGAGTATCTGGCTCCCCTGGGCTACGAGGCTGTCTACCGCACCAATGCCTACACGCGCCATGGCGAGCATGGCAACGCGCTGCTCACCCGCTGGCCCGTGGTGGGCCACCAGCACGAGGACATCTCCGACCACCGCTTCGAGCAGCGGGGCCTGCTGCATGTGGAGGTGGAAGTGCAGAACCGGCGCGTGCACACCATCGTGGTGCACCTGGGCCTGATCCCCGGCAGCCGCGTGCGCCAGGTCTCCCAGCTCAAGCGCTTCATCGAGCGCGAGGTGCCGCCCGGCGCGCCCGTGGTGGTGGCTGGCGACTTCAACGACTGGGGTGGCCAGATCAAGCGCATGCTCGGCGGTTTCGGCCTGTACGAGTACGACGAATTGCCCAGCGTGCCCACCTATCCCTCGCGCCTGCCGCTGGCCCAGCTGGACCATGTCTACGTGCGCGGCCTCACCCCGCTGGGCCTGCATGTGCCCAAGGGACGCATCTGGTGGCGCATGTCCGACCATCTGCCGCTGATTGCCGAATTCCGCCTCTAGCCCCGGGTTCTGTCACACAAGCCATTCTTTTGCTATTGAAATGATAGCTTTCAGCGTGGGCAGAACCTGCGTTTGGGTGGAAAATCCCTTGCGTGCCATGCCGCGGGTTTCGCTGTTACCATGCCAGCCATGTTCAGAGAACTCGTCGACATGAAACAAGACAGCCAGGCCGAGGGCACCCCCGTCTCGGTCAAGATCCGCGAACGGTTGAAGCAGGCGCAAAAGCGCTTTCATGCGAACGACAACATCTCCGAATTCATCGAGCCCGGTGAACTCGAGCTGCTGCTCGACGAAGTCCAGGACAAGATGCAGGGCGTGCTCGACAGCATGGTCATCGACACCACGCACGACCACAACACGCGCGCCACGGCGCGCCGCGTGGCCAAGATGTATGTCAACGAGGTGTTCCGCGGCCGCTACGTGGCGCAGCCCGCCATCACCGAGTTCCCCAACGCCGAGCACCTCAACGAGCTGATGATCGTCGGCCCGATCACGGTGCGCAGCGCCTGCAGCCACCATCTGTGCCCGGTGATCGGCAAGATCTGGATCGGCGTGCTGCCCAACAAGAACACCAATGTCATCGGCCTGTCCAAGTACGCGCGGCTGGTGGACTGGATCATGGGCCGCCCCCAGATCCAGGAAGAGGCCATCATCCAGCTGGCCGACCTGATCCTCGACAAGACCCGCCCCGACGGCCTGGCCGTGGTCATGGAGGCTTCGCACTTCTGCATGTCCTGGCGCGGCGTGCGCGAGATGGACAGCAAGATGCTGAACTCCGTCATGCGCGGCGCCTTCCTCACCAATCCTGAACTGCGCCGCGAGTTTCTCTCGCTGGTGTCCAGCCGCAGGTAACTCCCCGGGGTGGCGTCCCCGGACGCCTCAGACAAGACCCCAGGCTGCGCAGTGCGCGGCCTTTTTTCTTTCCCGCGCCAAGCCCAAGCCCCGCTTTCCCCGGACCTGACCATGTCGCTGCAAGCCTTTGCCCTGATCATCATTGCCGGCCTCATCCATGCCGGCTGGAACATCGTGGCCAAGAAGGCGGGCGGCGACTCGCGCTTCGCCTTCTTCACCTCGGTCATCATGATGGTGATCTGGGCACCGCTGGGCTGGTGGGTGGGGCGCGATGTGGTGCCCACATGGGGGCGCAACGAATGGCTGGTGGTGCTGGCCAGCGGCCTGCTGCACGTGGCCTACTACGTGACCTTGCTGCGTGGCTACCGCAGCGCGGACCTCACCGTGGTCTATCCGCTGGCGCGCGGCTCGGGGCCGCTGCTGTCGTCCATGGTGGCGGTGGTGTTCCTGGGGGAGCAGATCTCCTCGCTGGGCGTGCTGGGCATTGCCGGCGTGGTGGTTGGCGTGTTCCTGATCGCGGGCGGCCCAGGCCTGCTGCGCGCACGCCATGACCCCGAAGCGCGCGAGCGGCTGCGGCTGGGCCTGTGGTACGGCCTGCTGACGGGCGCCTTCATCGCCAGCTACACCGTGGTGGACGGCTACGGCGTGAAGATGCTGCTGATGTCGCCCATCCTCATCGACTACATGGGCAACTTCGTGCGCGTGTTCCTGCTCGCTCCCGTGGTGCTGCGCGACCTGCCCACTGCGCGCAGCCTGTGGCGCACGCAGTGGCGCTTCGCGGCCCTGGTGGCGCTGATCAGCCCCATCGCCTATGTGCTGGTGCTCTACGCCATGCAGGATGCACCCATGTCGCACGTGGCGCCTGCGCGCGAAGTCTCCATGCTGTTCGCGGCGCTGATCGGCGGGCACATGCTGCGCGAAGGCGACCGCCTGGCGCGCATTGCTGGCGCGGTGTGCATTGCCGTCGGCGTGACGGCGCTGGGCCTGGGCTGAGCGCCATGGCCGCAATGCGGGTGCTGGGCTGCGATTTCAGCAGCCGGCCTACGGCGCGCAAGCCCATCACCATGGCGCTGGGCCACCTGCTGGCTGGTGGCACGGTGGTCCTGCAGGATTTGCTGGAGTTCGCCTCGCTGGACGCATGGGCCGCCTGGCTGGCCCGGCCCGCCGATTCGGCGCAGTCGGCGCAGTCGGCGCAGTCGGCCTGGGTGGGCGGATTCGACCTGCCTTTTGGCCTGCCGCGCGAACTGGTGGAGCAACTGGGCTGGCCCACGGATTGGGCGGCCTGCATGGATCACTACGCCGGCCTCACGCGCCAGAGCCTGCGCGAGCAGTTCAAGGCCTTTTGCGCGGCGCGGCCCGCGGGCGGCAAGTTCGCGCACCGCGCCACGGACGGGCCTGCCGGTGCCAGCCCTTCCATGAAATGGGTGAACCCGCCCGTGGCCTACATGCTGCATGCCGGGCTGCCCTTGCTGCGCGCGGCCGGCGTGCATCTGCCGGGCCTGCAACGGCCAGGCGAAGGCGATGCGCGCCGCGTGGCGCTGGAAGCCTACCCGGGCATGCTGGCGCGTGCCGTGATCGGCCGCCGCAGCTACAAAAGCGACGAACCCGCGCGACAAACGTCCGAACGCCATCAGGCGCGTGTGCAATTGCTGGCGGCGCTGGAGCGCGGCGACAACCCGCTGGCGCTGCGCCTGCGTATCGACGCCGAAGAAGCCCGCAACCAGTTGCTGGCGGACGGCAGCGGAGACCGGCTGGACGCCGTGATCTGCATGCTGCAGGCCGCCTGGGCGGTGGCCCGCCATGCGCAGGGCGATGCGCTCTACGGGCTGCCGCATGACCTGGACCCGCTGGAAGGCTGGATCGTCACCGCGCAAGCCTGACCCAAGCCGCGCTGGAACATGCGATGAATCGAAAAGAGAGAAGCGATGCCGACCTTTGAAACCCTGCTGGCCTTTTTCGGCGTGGCCGTGCTGCTGGGCCTGAGCCCGGGGCCTGACAACCTGTTCGTGCTCATGCAATCGGCCCAGCGCGGCTGGCGCGTGGGGCTGTGCGTGGTGCTGGGCCTGTGCCTGGGGCTGGTGGTGCATACGGCGGCGGTTGCGTTGGGCCTGGCGGCGCTGGTGGCTGCATCGCCCCTGCTGTTCACCGCCATCAAGCTGTGCGGCGCGGCCTATCTGGCCTGGCTGGCCTGGGGCGCGCTGCGCGCCGTGGCCCGGCCGGGCGAGATGCCGCAGGCCGGCGCAGCCGACCCGCTGACCCCTGTACGGGCGCTGCGCTGGGTGGGGCGTGGCGTGGTGATGAACCTCACCAATCCCAAGGTGCTGATCTTCTTCCTGGCCTTTCTGCCGCAGTTCGCGGACCCCGGGCGCGGCAGCGTGGCCACCCAGGTGATGGTGCTGGGCTGCGTGTTCATGCTGGCGGCGCTGCTGGTGTTCGGCGCCATCGCCTGCTGTTCGGGCTGGTTCGGCGTGCTGCTTCAGCGCTCCGTGCGCGCCCAGAACTGGCTCAACCGCGTGGCCGGGCTGGTCTTTCTGGGCATGGCCGTGCGGCTGGCCCTGGTGCAGCGTTAGGAATACTCTGCTTTTCGCTGGGGGCCACGGCGCAAGGGCCGGGCCGTGGCACAGTCCACGCCATGCTTTCCCGATTGCGCAATCTTTCATGGCCTGCCGCCTTGCTGATGGCGGGATTGTCCGGATTGGCCCTGCTGATGGCGGCGGCCTGGCTGGTGGGCAGCCTGTTGAGCCAGCCGGACCACCAGCCTGTCGGCGCGCCGCCCGCGGACTGGCCGGTCCAGACGCTGCAGCTGCCCACCGACGAGGGCGGGCAGGTCCGGGGCTGGTTCGCCAAGGGGCAGCCGGGCCATGGTGCCGTGCTGCTGCTGCACGGCGTGTACGCAGACCGGCTGGCCATGCTGGCGCGTGCGCGCATGCTCCATCGGCAGGGGTACTCCGTCTGCCTGATCGACCTGCCCGCGCACGGCGAAAGCAGTGGCGAGCGCATCAGCTTCGGCATGGTCGAAGGCGCAGGCGTGCGTGCCGCCATGGCCTATGTGCGGCAACAGCTGCCGGGCGAGAAAGTGGCGGTGATCGGCACATCGCTGGGCGGTGCGGCCCTGCTTTTGTCCCATGTGGCGCCGGGGCCGGATGCGGTGGTGCTGGAGTCCGTGTTCCCCGACATACGGCAGGCCATAGACAACCGCGTGCGCGCGCACATCGGCTGGCTGGCGGACGTGGTCACGCCCTTGCTGGCGTGGCAGCTGCCGCTGCGCCTGCATCTGGAGCTGGCGCAACTGCGTCCCATCGACCATGTGAAGGCGCTTGGCGCTCCCGTGCTGATCGCGGCCGGGCTGCAGGACCGGCACACCACGCCCGCAGAAACGCGCGAGTTGTTCGATGCGGCGCGTGAACCCAAGGCGCTGTGGATGGTGGAGGGCGCCGCGCATGTGGACCTGTACGACTACGCGCCCAAGCCCTACGAGCAGCGGGTGCTGGGATTCCTGGATCGATATCTGGGCCATTGATGGAGACAATGGCTGGCAGGCCTTGACCTGCCCATCTGACGCCGTCTCCACCAAGCCCATGCCACAAACCACGGCCCACACCATTGCCATTGCCCAGGTCCTGCAGATCGTGCAGGGCGTGCAGCGCAATGGCATGGATGTGCCAGCCATCCTGCGCCGCGCCGGCATTGCGCCGGCCCTGCTGGAGGCGCCGCTGTCGCGCGTGACCCAGGCGCAGTACGCGGCGCTGATCCGCGTGCTGCGCCGCGTTTGCCGCGACGAGTTGTGGGGTCTGTGCCGCCATCCGCTGCCCGTGGGCAGTTTTGCCCAGGCCTGCCGCACCATGCTGCCCTGCCGCACGCTGGGCGAGGCATTGCAGGCCGGGCTGCGTTTCTACCGCCTGGTGCTGCGCGACTTCGCTCCCCGGCTGCAGGTGGTGGATGGCGTGGCCCGCATCGCCATGGTGTCGCTGCGCGAGCGTGATGCGCCGCTGGCCTATGCCGAGCGTTCCTTTTGCTTTCTGGGCTATGGCGTCATGTCCTGGCTGGTGTCGCGCAGGATTGAGCTGACGGGCGTGTGTGCGCCGGCCGAAGCCAGCATGCCGTATGGCACGGAGGCGCAGCGCCTGTTCCTGGCGCCGCTGCAGCGTGACCGCGACTTCACGGGGCTGGAGTTCGATGCGCGCTGGCTGGAGTTGCCCGTGGTGCAGACCCCGGAGAGCCTGGCCGAATTCCTGGACCAGGCGGCCATGGGCCTGGTGATCCGCTACCGCGACCGCACGCGCCTGGGCGAGCGCATCCGCCGCCTGCTGCGCCGCGATCTGGCGGGGGAGCTGCCTTCGCTGGAGCAGGTGGGCGCCGCGCTGTCCATGACACCGCAGACGCTGCGCCGCCGCCTGCGCGACGAAGGCCTGGGCTTCCAATCCCTCAAGGACGACCTGCGCCGCGACGCCGCCATCGAATTGCTGAACCGCCCGGATCTGACCCTGGCCGACATCGCGGCCCGCGTGGGGTTTGCGGAGGCCAGCACCTTTCACCGCGCCTTCAAGGGCTGGACCGGCCTGCCGCCGGGCGCCTACCGGCAGGCCCAGCATCGCGGCCGCTGATCTTTTTTGCCAATCATTTTGAGACGATCGGCGATTGGTGGCGGAAGGCCCGGTGGCCACACTGTCCATGGACCCTGCCACTGCGGCAGGGCACACCGCCCCGCCAACGAGGGCGGAGCACCGAAGGACAAGGAGACAAGCCATGGAATCGAGCCGACGCGGCTGCCTGCGGGCGGCGCTGGCATGCGCCGCCAGCGCCTCACTGGGTGCCGCCCTGGGAACGGCATCGCCGATCGCCTTTGCACAGCCGGCAGGCGGTGCCTATCCATCCAAGCCGCTGCGCATGGTGATTCCCTATCCGGCGGGTGGCGGCACGGACATCATCGGCCGCATCATTGCCCAGCAACTGAGCCAGGCCTGGGGCCAGCCCGTGGTGGTGGAGAACCGGCCGGGCTCCAGCGGCATCATCGGCGGCGATGTGGTGGCCAAGTCGGCGCCCGATGGCTATACGCTGCTGCTGGGGATCACGGCCATGATCCAGTCGCCGGCGCTGTACGCCAGGATGCCTTATGACGTGCTCAAGGACTTTGCCCCCGTATCGCAGGTGGCCCTGTCCTCGGACCTGTTCGTGGTGCCGCGCGACGTGCCGGCCACGACGCTGCAGGAGTTCATCGCCCTGGTCAAGGCCCATCCGGGCAAGTACAGCAACGGCAACTACGGCAACGGCACCTCCTCGCACATGCATGGCGAACTGCTGCGTGCCAGGGCCGGGCTGGATCTGGCGCTGATTCCCTACAAGGGCGCAGCGCCGCTGGTCAACGATGTGCTGGGCGGGCAGCTGTCGTCGGGCTTCATCGACGTGTCCTCGGCCAATGCGCACCTGAAGTCGGACAAGATCCGCATCCTGGCCATCACCGGCATGCAGCGCCATCCGGCGCTGCCCGAGGTCCCCACCTTTGCCGAGCTGGGGCTGGCGGGCTTCGAGGCCAATGGCTGGTTTGCCACCTTCGTGGCGGCGGGAACGCCCCGGCCCATCGTGGACAAGCTCTCGGCCGAGGTGCGGCGCATCGTGGCCTCGCCCGAACTCAGCGGCCGCCTGGCGGCCATGGGGTTGCGTCCGGTGGGCGGCACGCCCGAGGAGCTGTCAGCGGCCATGGCGCGCGACCTGCCGCGCTGGGCGCGCATCGTCAAGGATGCGGGAATCAGGCTGGAGTAGCCGGCACTGCTCGTGCCCGTGCCTGTGCGCCGTCTTCGCTGTCGCCAGCGCCCCGGCCCGGCGGCAGGGGCTGTGGCCAGGCAGGCTGCGGCGGCCGCAACTGCTCCAGCACGCGGCTGAGCCGCAGCACACCCAGGTCGTCAAAGCGGCGGCCCGCGATCTGCACGCCGATGGGCAACTGCCCGTCATGCCCGCAGGGCACGGACGCGGCGGGCTGCTCGGACATGTTGTAGGGCACGGTGAAGGCAATGTGCTCCAGCGGTCGCAGCGGGTCGTTGGTGGGGCTGGGCAGGTGGGCCGGGAAAGCCGTGATGGGCGCCACGGGCGACAGCACATAGTCGAAGGCCGCCGTGGCCCGCACCGTGGCCACGCGCAGCAGGTGCGATTGCTGGCTGGCCACGAACAGCTGGGTGGCGGTGATGGACCCGGCACTGTCGGCCCAGTCGCGGATGAAGGGCAGGACCACGCGGCGCTGGGCGTCCGGCAGCGACTGCATTTCCACATGCGAGCGCATGCGCCAGAAATGGTCGAGGCCGTCGAGCATGTCGCGGGTGAGCCAGGGCTGGATGATCTCGATATGGGCGCCGGCCGATTCCAGCCAGGCCGCAGCCTGCTCCACCACGGCACGCACGCGGGGCTGCAGGGGCAGGCCGCAGCCGGCATCCAGCAGCAGGCCTATGCGCAGGCCGCGCACCTGGGCAGGGTCCATGTCGAAGCCGCTCCAGGCAATGTCCTGGTGCGGCAGGCCCATGCTGTCGCGCGCATCGGGCAGCGACAGCGCCTGCATCATCAGCGCGGCATCGGCCACGCTGCGCGTCATGGGGCCGGCGCAGCGGCCGGTGTAGGGCGGGTCGATGGGCACGCGGCCCAGGCTGGGCTTGAGGCCGAAGATGCCGCACCAGCCTGCGGGCAGGCGGATGGAGCCGCCAATGTCCGTGCCCACATGCAGCGGCCCGTAGCCGGCCGCCGCAGCGGCGCCCGCGCCTGCGCTGGAGCCGCCCGGCGTCTTGTCTGGATCCCAGGGGTTGAAGGTGTTGCCGTGCAGCGAGGACAGGCCCGAGGACAGCATGCCGTAGTCGGGCATGGTGGTCTTGGCGAAGAGGATGGCGCCCGCCTCGCGCAGGCGCGCAGCGGGCGGGGCATCTAGCGGGGCCGCGACCTGCGGCATGGCGGCCGTGCCCACGGGCGTGGGGTCGCCGCGCGTGGCGATGTTGTCCTTGACCGTGGCGGGGACGCCGTCAAGCAGGCCTGCCGGCTCGCCGCGCAGCCAGCGGGCCTCGCTGGCGCGTGCCTGGGCCAGTGCGGCCTCGGGGCGCAGCAGGTAGGTGGCGCCCAGGGCCGGCTCCCAGCGCTGCACATGGGCCAGCAGGTCTTGCATGACCTCGACGGGCGAGAGGCTGCGCTCCCGGTAGGCGCGCAGCAGCGCATGGGCGGGTAGGTCGTGCAGAGCCTGTGTCGTTCCAGTCATCGCGGCTTCCTTGAGGATGGCGGTTCCAGCGGCAGATCTGCCGCAGTGTGGACCGGGGCCACCGGCGCGCCTGTCGCCTGTGGCTCAGCCGGTGCGCGGTTCAGGTGGCCCAGGACAGTGCCGAGAGATCGTTGACGAAGATGGGCATGTCCTTCCACAGTCCGCGCAGGTTCTTGTTGGCCACGGTGACCCATTGCGGCGTGTAGAGGAAGGCGTGCACGCAATCCTGGGCCAGCAGGCGCTGCGCATCGCCCAGCAGGCGCGAGCGGTCGGCGGGGCGCGAGGCGTTCTTGATCTTGTCGTACAGCTCGTTGAACTGGGCGGACTCGTAGCCCCAGTAGTAGTCGGGCTTGGCGAAGTTGCCCAGGTCGAAGGGCTCGACATGGGAGATCAGCGTCAGGTCGTAGTTCTTGAGGGTGTAGGTGCCTGACAGCCACTGCGCCCATTCGACGTTCTGCAGCTTGGCGCGGATGCCGATCTTGGCCAGCTGCGCGGCAATCACCTCGCCGCCCTGGCGCGCGTAGGGCGTGGGCGGCAGGGTCATGGTCAGCTCCAGCGGGGTCTTGACGCCGGCCTCGGCCAGCAGCGCCTTGGCCTTTTCCACGTCGAAGGGGTTGATGCCCGTGGTGTCCACATAGCCAAAGGCCGTGGGCACGTAGTAGCTGCCGATGGGCAGGCCGTAGCCGTCGCCCGCGCCGTCGATCACGGCCTTGCGGTCGATGGCCGCGGCAATGGCGCGGCGCACGCGCGCGTCGCCCAGGGGCTTGCGTGCGTTGTTCATGGCCAGGATGGTCTTGGCACGCGAGCCGCTGACCACGACCTGGAAGCGCCCGTTGGCCTTGAACTGGGCCACGCTGCGCGGCGTCACGCGCGGGAAGGCATCGACGTCGCCAGCCAGCAGCGCAGCGACCTGGGCCGCGGGGTCGGAGATGAAGCGAAAGCTGGCGCGGCGAATGCGCAGGCCGGAGGCCATGCGGTGCTGCGGCCAAGCCGTGAGCGTGACCGAGGCGCCCTTGCTCCAGTTGCCCAACTGGTAGGGGCCCGTGCCCACGGGGCGCGTGGCGTTGGTGGCCGCGCTCTTGGGCTCGACGATGATGGAAGTCGCCTGGCCGAGCACGAAGAGGAAGTCGGGATCGATGTCCTTGTTGATCACGACCACGGTGTGGTCGTCCACCACGCGCGTGGACAGGGAGGCGAAGGTCCGCTTGTCCTTGTTGGTGCTCTTGTCGTCGCCCGCCCGGTCGAAGGAATACTTCACGCTGTGGGCGTTGCAGGGCTCGCCGTTCTGAAAACTCACGCCCTTGCGCAGGCGGAAGGTGTAGGTCTTGAGGTCGGGCGAGACCTCCCAGCTCTCGGCCAGCAGCGGCGAGACGCTGCCGTCCGGGTTGATCTTGGTCAGCGTCTCGAACAGGTTGTAGAGCACGATCTCGCCGATGGACGATGCGGCCCCGGCCGTGGGGTCCAGCCCCGGGGGCTCCAGCGTCATCGCCAGCGTGATGCTGTCCTTGCGGCTCTGGGCCAGCGCAGGCCAGGGCATCAGCAGGGGCAGGCCGGCAGCAGCGGAGCTGGCCAGCAGGGAACGGCGGTTGAACATGAACAGGTCTCCGGAAATTCTTGCAGATGGTTCTCGGGCCGCTGTCTGCGGCCTGCAGCAGTGTTTTTACACCACGGCGCACGGGTGCGTGGCCCTGGGGGCCTGGTCCGCGCGGGCGGCCGTCAGCTTTCAGGCCCGGTGCTGCAGGGCGATGCGCGGCACGGCCCGGACCAGGGCCTGCGTATACGGGTGCTGCGGGGCGTGGAACAGCTGCTGCGGCGCTCCGCGCTCGACGATGCGGCCCTCGCTCAGCACGATGGCGTCGTCGCACAGGTGCTGGACCACGGCCAGGTCGTGGCTGATGAACAGATAGGACAGGCCCAGCTGCTGCTGCAGATCGTGCAGCAGGTTCAGCACCTGGGCCTGCACCGAGACGTCCAGCGCGCTCACGGGCTCATCGGCCACGATGAGGCGGGGCCGTGTGATCAATGCCCGCGCAATGGCGATGCGCTGGCGCTGGCCGCCCGAGAACTCGTGCGGGTACTTGTCCAGATCCTGCGCACGCAGCCCGACCTGTTCCAGCGTGGCGCGGGCCAGGTCGCGCCGGGCGCTGCGTTCGGGCGACGCAGGCTGGGCGAGCAGGGGTTCGCAGACGATGTGCTCCACCGTCATGCGCGGGTCCAGCGAGCCGTAGGGGTCCTGGAACACCATCTGGAAGTCGCGGCGTGCCGTCCGCAGTGCCTGGCGGTCCAACTTGTGCAGATCCTGGCCCAGCAGCCGCACGCTGCCGGCGCTGGGCGTGTCCAGCGCCATGACCAGGCGTGCCAGCGTGGACTTGCCTGAGCCCGACTCGCCCACCACGCCCAGGCTGCGCCCCGCCGTCAGCGTGAAATCCACGCCGCGCAGCGCATGCACCTGCTCCGGCGCGCGCCACAGCGACCGGCGCGGCAGCTGGTAGCTGCGGGTCAGACCTGTCACTTGCAGCAGGGGTGCATCGGCAGCCGGTAGCGTCTGGACCGGTGGCGTCTGGAGGGGGTGCCCTGTCATGCGCATTCCTGTGCAGGCAGGCCCTGTGCAATGGCCTCGGGGCGCAGGCAGCGCACCACATGCGGCTGTGCCCAGGCCTGCAGGGATGCGGGCGTGGGCCGCTGCGGGCGCTCCAGTACCACGGGGCGCGGGCGCTTGCTGTGGCAGGCCGGCTCGGTGAAGCTGCAGCGGCCCGCGAAGGCGCAGCCGGCCGGCAGGTCCACCAGCTCGGGCACGGTGCCGGCAATGGTGGGCAGCCGGGCCGGCGGCAGGCTGCCGGGGGCGGACAGGTCCAACTGGGGCCTGGCCGCGAACAGGCCGCGCGTATAGGGATGGGCGCGGCGCGCGAAGATGGCCTCGGTCATGCCGCTTTCGACCACACTGCCGCCGTACATGACCAGCAACTGCTCCACGTTCTGCGCGATCACGCCCAGGTCGTGCGAGATCAGCAGCAGGGCCATGGAATGCTCGGCCACCAGTTCCTGCAGCAGGTCCAGGATTTGCTGCTGAACGGTCACGTCCAGCGCCGTCGTGGGTTCGTCGGCAATCAGCAGGTCGGGCCCGCAGGCCAGGGCCATGGCGATGGTGATGCGCTGGCGCTGGCCGCCCGAGAACTGGTGCGGATAGTCGTCATAGCGCTGGGCCGCACGGGCAATGCCCACGCGCTCCAGCAGCGCCACTGCATGCGCGCGCGCGGCCTGGCGGCCCAGGCGCAGGTGATGGCGCAGCGGCTCGGCCACCTGGCGGCCGATGCCGTGCACAGGGTTCAACGCCGTCATCGGCTCCTGGAACACCATGGCCATGCGGTTGCCGCGCAGGCGGCACAGCGCGTTCTCGTCCATGTCCAGCAGCTCCTTGCCGTTGAGCTGGATGCTGCCGTCCACCTGCGCATGCTCTGGCAGCAGGCCCATCAGCGCCAGGGCGGTCAGCGACTTGCCGCAGCCCGACTCGCCGATCAGGCCCAGCGTGGCGCCGCGCTCCAGGATGAACTCCAGGTTCTGCACTGCGCGCGCGCGGCCGCGCGGGGTCTGCAAGGTGATGGTGAGGCCGGAGACTTCGAGCAGGGGCATGGGCGCGTGCCTTCCTCAGCGCTGGCGCGACAGGCGCGGGTCGAGCAGATCGCGCAGCCCGTCGCCCAGCAGATTGAGCCCGAGCACCGACAGCGCAATGGCCAGGCCCGGCCACACGGCCAGCAGCGGTGCCTGGAACATGAGGGTCTGCGCCTCGCTGAGCATGCGGCCCCAGGAGGCCTGGGGCGGCTGCGTGCCCAGGCCCAGATAGGACAGGGCGGCCTCGGCCAGAATGGCCAGCGCGAACTGGATGGTGGCCTGCACCACCAGCACCGGCAGGATGTTGGGCAGCACATGGCGCCAGGTGATGCTGGCGCGGCCATGGCCGCAGGCGCGTGCGGCCAGCACGTATTCGCGCGCCCACACGGCCTTGGCCGATGCCCGCGTGATGCGCGCGAAGGTGGGAATGTTGAAGATGCCGATGGCAATGATGGCGTTGACGATGCCCGCGCCGAACACGGCCGTGAGCATGATGGCCGACAGCAGCGCGGGAAAGGCAAAGCTGAAATCGGCCAGCCGCATGATGGCCTCTTCCACCCAGCCCCTGCAGGCTGCCGCGACCAGGCCCAGCGCCACGCCCATCGACAGCCCGATGCCCACGGCAATCACGCCGACCAGGATGGAGCTGCGCGCGCCCAGGAACAGCAGCGAGGCCACGTCCCGCCCATAGGCGTCGGTGCCCAGCCAGTGCAGGGCGCCCGGTGCAGCCAGCTTGGCGTCCATGTCCATGTCGTAGGCAGAGCCCGGCGTCCACCAGAAAGACAGCAGGGCCGTGAGCAGCAGCAGCGCGGTCAGCACCGCTCCCAGCAGGAAGCTGCGGTGGCCCAGCATGCGCCGGCCCGCTCCGGCGGGCGCGCCCAGGGTGACGGCCCGCGTGGGCCGGTGGCCCGCTGGCGAGGTGGAGGGCGGGGGCGAAGGAGGGCTGTGCGGCTGGCTCATACGTCGCTGGCTTCGATGCGCGGATCAATGGCCGCGTACAGCACGTCCACGATGAAGTTGATGACCACCACCATGGCCGCCAGCAGCAGCACGCAGTTGCGCACCACGATCAGGTCGCGGTTGGCGATGGACTGGAAGATCAGCCGGCCCAGGCCCGGCAGGTAGAACACGTTCTCCACCACGATGGTGCCTGCCAGCAACTGGGCGAACTGCAGGCCCATGACCGTGAGCACGGGAATCATGGCGTTGCGCAGCACATGGCCCCAGAGCACGGCGCGGCGCGACAGGCCCTTGGCGCGGGCCGTGCGCACGAAGTCCTCGCGGAGCACCTCCAGCACGGCCGAGCGCGTGATGCGCGCCAGGATGGCCGCTTGCACCACGGCCAGCGAGATGGCCGGCAGCAGCAGCGCCTGCAGTGCCTGCAGCGGGCCGCCGCCGTCGGCCTCGCTCCAGCCGGGGAAGCCGCCGGCGGAAAACCATTGCAGCTTCACCGAGAACACCAGGATCAGCAGGATGGCAAACCAGAAATTGGGGATGGCGATGCCGACCTGTGCCAGGCCCATGATGCCCAGGTCGCCCCAGCGGTTGTGGCGCGAGGCGGCATAGATGCCGGCGGCCAGTGCCAGCACGGTCGTGATGAGCATGGCCATCACGGCCAGCGGCACGGTGACGGCCAGCCGCTCCAGCACCAGCTCGCTGACCGGCGTGCTGTAGGCGTAGCTCAGTCCCATGTCGCCGTGCAGCAGCCCCTGCAGCCACTGCAGGTAGCGCTGCCAGGCCGGCTGGTCCAGCCCCAGTTGCACGGCCAGCGCCTGCACCGCCTCGGGCGCGGCATCGGGGCCCATCAGCGTCTGGGCGGCATTGCCGGGCAGCACCTCCAGCACGCCGAAAACCACGGCCGATGCGCCCAGCAGCGTGGCTGCCAGCATCAGCAGGCGCTTGAGCAGAAAGATGCTCATGGGCAATCGGCCTCGGCAGGGTGGGTGGCGGTCACGTCGGCGGAGTAGGTGGATTGTTCTTGGAAGGGCCCGAATGGTACTGCGCACGGCCCATGCGCGCAGCATAGCGGCCTTTGAAGCGGCAGGGCCCCGGTGGACGGGGACGCGGCCATCGATTTCAGGGCGCCGGGCTTGCCCGTGCAGCCTCCATGCTTATGTGGCGGACAGGATAATGGCGGCATGACTGATGCCACCTTGCTGCAAGGCCCGTTCGGGGCGCATGGGCCCGCCCGGCCCGGAGCGTGGCTGGCACTTGCGAGGGACCTGCCATGGCTTTGATGATCACCGACGAATGCATCAACTGCGATGTCTGCGAGCCCGAGTGCCCGAACGATGCGATCTCCATGGGCGAGGAGTACTACGAGATCGAGCACAGCAAGTGCACGGAATGCGTGGGCCATTTCGATGAGCCCCAATGCGTGCAGATCTGCCCGGTGGCCTGCATTCCCGTGAATCCCGCCCATGTGGAAGACCGCGAGACGCTGATGCAGAAGTACCTGCGTCTGCAGTCCCAGGCTCCCGCTTCTTCCTGAACGTTCAGCCCTTGTCGCTCTCGGCCGTGGCCGGGCGTGCGGGCTTGGGGCGCGGCGGCTTGGTGGTGTGGATCAGCAAGGTTGCCTTGTCCATGTTGCCGGCCTGCAGTTCGGGCCAGGCCTTGAGGGAGTGGGCGATGCTGTCCTCGATCAGCTGGCGCTGGTCGGGTGCAGGCTTCTTGAGCACCCAGTTGGCGACTTCGGCCTTGTGGCCCGGATGGCCTATGCCGATGCGCAGCCGCCAGTAGTCGGCCGAGCCCAGCTGGGCATGGATATCGCGCAGGCCGTTGTGGCCACCGTGGCTGCCGCCGCGCTTGAGCTTGACCTGGCCGGGCTCGAAGTCCAGTTCGTCATGGACCACCAGGACTTCCTCGGGCTGAATCTTGAAGAAGCGCGCCAGCGCACCCACCGACTTGCCCGACAGGTTCATGAAGGTCTGCGGCTGCAGCAGCCAGACGTTCTCGCCGCGCACGCTGGCACGGGCCATGAGGCCGAAGTAGCTGCGCTCGGGCACCAGATGGACCTTGAGTTCGCGCGCCAGCGCATCAATCCACCAAAAGCCCGCGTTGTGGCGGGTGTCCTCATACTCCGGCCCGGGGTTGCCCAGGCCGACAAACAATTTGATCATCGGGCGATTATCTCCATGGCGGCCGCAGCCGGCGGGCGAGGGTGCTCCCCCATGCAAAAGGCCCACGCGAGGTGGGCCTTTTGCAGGTTTGCGGCAGCCGGGGCCACCGCAAGGGAAAGCCAAGAATTACTTCTTGCCCTTCTTGGCCGGAGCGGCCGGGGCTGCCACGGGAGCTGCCGATGCATCAGGAGCCACTTCGGGCAGCTTGATGGAGATCAGGGCGGGGTTCTTGTTGGAACCGCGCACCACGGCCTTCACGCCGTTGGGCAGCTTGACGCCTTGCAGGCCCAGGGTGGACTTGGAAGTCAGGCCGCTCAGGTCCACGGTGATGAACTCGGGCAGTTGGGCGGGCATGCACACCACGTCCAGTTCATGGACCAGGGGAGTGATCGTGCAGTTCTCGACCTTGACGGCCTGGGACTGTTCCATGCCTTCGAAGTGCAGCGGCACCTTCAGGTGAACCTTGGTCTTGTCGTCAACGCGCTGGAAGTCCACGTGCAGGATGAGCTGCTTGTAGGGGTGGAATTGCACGTCGCGCAGCACGACCTTGGAGGTCTGGCCGTTGACTTCCATGTCCAGGATGCTGGAGTGGAACACTTCCTTCTTCAGGGCGTGCCACAGGGCGTTGTGATCGATTTCGATCAGTTGGGCTTCGGCAGCACCGCCGTAGACGATGCCAGGGGCCTTGCCCGAATTGCGCAGACGGCGGCTCGCACCCGTACCTTGCTTGGCGCGCTCAAAAGCGACGAATTGCATAACTAACTCCTAGATGGATGGACCGCGACCAGCCTCATCCGTTGATAAAAGAACGCCCGTCCGATGCGGACCAGGCTGCTCTTGCGGTGTCCCGGGATGGTCCTGAAACCACTCCGGAACGCGCAAACCTCCCGAAGGAGGTTTGCTGGGTTCCGACCACAGGGGCCGATATTTTATTCAGAGAACAGGCTCAGCACCGAATCACCGGTGGAAATCCGCTGGATCGTCTGGGCAATCAGGGGTGCCACGGACAGTTGGCGGATCTTGCCGCAGGCCTGTGCCTCGGCGCTCAGGGGAATGGTGTTGGTCACCACGACCTCGTCCAGGGCGTTGCCGTTGCCGATGCGCTCGATGGCCGGACCCGAGAAGATCGGGTGCGTGCAGTAGGCATAGACACTCTTGGCGCCGCGCTGCTTGAGCACTTCGGCCGCCTTCACCAGCGTGCCGGCGGTGTCGATCATGTCATCCATGATCACGCAGTTGCGGCCGTCGATGTCGCCGATGACATGCATGACTTCGGAGACATTCGCCTTGGGGCGGCGCTTGTCGATGATGGCCAGGTCGCAGCCGAGCTGCTTGGCCAGCGCACGTGCGCGGACCACGCCACCGACGTCAGGGGAGACGACGATCAGGTCTTCGTAGTTCTTCTGGCGCAGATCGCCCAGCAGCACCGGCGTGGCATAGATGTTGTCCACGGGGATGTCGAAGAAGCCCTGGATCTGGTCTGCGTGCAGGTCCATGGTCAGGACGCGCTCGACGCCCACTGCCTGCAGCATGTTGGCCACGACCTTGGCCGTGATCGGCACGCGGGTGGAGCGCGGGCGGCGGTCCTGGCGGGCGTAGCCGAAGTAGGGAATCACCGCGCAGATGCGCTCGGCCGATGCACGCTTGAGCGCGTCCACCATGACCAGCAGTTCCATCAGGTTGTCGTTGGTCGGTGCGCAGGTGGATTGCACGACGAAGACGTCGCGCGTACGCACGTTCTGCTTGATCTCGACGGCGACTTCTCCATCGGAGAAGCGACCCACGTCGGCTGCGCCCAGCGTGGTGCCGAGGTGCTGAACGATTTCAGTGGCCATGCCAGGATTGGCATTGCCGGTGAAGACCATGATGTCAGGATGATGTGAATGCATTGAGCGCCCCAGTACGATGGGTTTGCCTTGACGCGAAAGACGTTTGGCAGGGGAGGAAGGACTCGAACCCTCGCATGCCGGAATCAAAATCCGGTGCCTTTACCAACTTGGCGACTCCCCTACACAGGCCTTCTGCCGCAGGCAGACAGCCTATAAACTTTCATCTTTCAGCCAATCCTTGAGAGGATGGGCCTGCAGATTGCTGCAAACTCTGACGTTCCAGGCGCCAGGGGCATCCTTTAAGTCAATCGTTTGCGTCAGTGGTGCAAATACTGCACTTCCTGAGCCCGTCATTCTAGCATGCAGTTTTAGTGAGTTTAGCCAATCGATGGCTTTTTTCACTTCAGGCTGCAGCCTTTCGGCGACAGGCTGCAAGTCGTTTTGGCCAAAGCCATAGTGATCTGCAGCAAAGTCTTCGATTGTAGCATGGGCATGATCGCGCTTGAGGGTTGCGTCGCGGAAGATGGACAGGGTCTCCAGCCCCGCCTCGGGCTTGACCACCACGAACCGCTGAGGCGGCAGGGCATTGGCCTGTTCCAGCGGCGTGATGCGCTCGCCTATGCCTTCCACCCAGGCGGAGTTGCCGCACAGAAAGAAGGGCACATCGGCGCCCAGGTCCAGTGCAATGCGCTGCAGCTCGCGCCGCGTCAGGTTCAACTGCCACAGGCGGTTCAGTGCGATCAGGGTCGATGCCGCATCCGACGAGCCCCCGCCCATCCCGGCCTGCGCCGGCAGGCGCTTTTCCACGCCGATGTGCACGCCCGCGCTGCAGCCGGTCGCCTGCTGCAGAGCCCGTGCGGCCCGCACGATGAGATCGTCGGCAGGAAGTGCCATGCCCGACAGGTCCTCGCGGCTGATCTGGCCGTCGCCACGCCTGTCGAAATGCAGCGTGTCATGCCAGTCCAGCAGCATGAAGACCGATTGCAGCAGGTGATAGCCATCGGCGCGGCGGCCGGTGATGTGGAGGAACAGGTTGAGCTTGGCCGGAGCCGGCACGTCGTGGAGCGAGCGCATGGGCTGGAGAAGATGAGGAAAAAGAGGCAGGGCAGGGGCGGCAGGTATGGAGCAGGCGCGCCCGGCGGAAATCAGGGCGTGTCGAGCACGATGCGCAGCGCGGCCGGCGGTTGCGGGTCATTGCGCCGGGCGGACAGGCGGCCCTGCTCCATGCGGGAGAGGTCAACCTGCCAGCCTGCGGCAGCGGTGGCCCGGCCCTGCAGCCAGTCGAACAGGGCGGCAATGGGCAGATCGCTGCCCGTCAGCTCCTGCACCAGTGCGGGCAGCGAGTCCGAGGTCTTGCGCTCCTCGCCTTGTTGCAGGCTTGCCTGACCCGGCTCCCAGAGCAGACGCGCCAGTGTCGAGCCCAGGGGCGTGAACAGCAGCAGCTCGCCGCGCTGGGGCGTGCCCAGCAGCTCGAAGCCTGCGCTGAAGGATTGGTTTTGCGCATCTTCCACCTGCAGCGCCAGCCGGCCCGCCCAGTGGCCTGCAGCGGTGGGGGCGGCTGCATCGGCCTGCAGCTGGCGGGGTGGCAGGGCACAGCCGGCCAGGGCCAGCAGTGCGGCGGCGGCCGCCGTGGCGCACAGCTGCCGGCGTGCAAGGGCGGGATGCGGAAACCCGGGCACGGCGCGGTAGCTCAAAGCGAGACGCCCAGGCGGCGCAGGGTTTCGCGCAGGGTCGTGTTGTCGGGACTGGTGGCCAGGCCCTGGCGCCAGATCTTCTGCGCGCGTTCGCGATCACCCTTGGCCCAGAGCACTTCGCCCAGGTGTGCGGCGATCTCCACGTCGGGGCGTGATGCGTAGGCGCTTTCGAGCAGCCTGAGGGCTTCGTCCAGGTCGCCCCGGCGGAATTTCACCCAGGCAAGGCTATCGGTGATGAAGGGGTCGCCAGGCGACATTTCCAGCGCCTTGCCGACGAGCTTTTCGGCTTCATCCAGATGGATGCCGCGTTCGGCGAAGGAGTAGCCCAGCGCGTTGTAGGCGTGCTGGAAATCAGGCTGGCGCGCGATGATGCCGCGCAGCAGCCGCTCCATTTCGTCATGCTTGCCAATGCGCTCCGCCAGCAGGGCGGTGTCGTAGGCGAGCTCGGCATCTTCAGGGTCCTGCTTTTGCAACTCGGCCTGCAGCGCGTAGGCCTGGGCATTTTGATTGGCATCGCGCAGCAGCTGCACTTCGGCCAGGCGCTTGAGCCGCTGCTGGCTGGGGCCGCTGGCGGGCACGGCCTCGATGAGGGCGCGGGCTTCCTTGAGCTTGCCCTGGCGCGCGAGCAGGGCGGCACGGCGCGCCTGCACGCTCAGCAGGTTGGGCGCGTCGTCGATGCGGCGCAGCAGGGCGTCGGCCTCGGCGAACTTGCCCTGCTTTTCTGCAATCTGGGACTGCAGCAGGTAGTACTGGGACTGGGCCGCACTGCGCGCCACACCGGCGGGAATCTGCGGCACGAGCTTGCCAAAGCGCTCGGTGGACGCCTGGGCTGCATCCACGTCGTTGGACTGCAGCTGCAGCGCGGCCAGGGTGGCCCAGGCTTCGGCGTAGTCGGGGGAATCCACGGTGATGGAGACCAGCTGCTGGCGGGCCTCGTCCATGCGCTGCTGGCCCAGCAGCACGCGGGCATAGGCCATGCGCATCTGGGCTGAAGGGTTCTTGGCCAGGTAGCGTTTGACGATGGGCTCCGCCTCGGGCATGCCGGCTTCCAGCAGCTCCATGGACAGCAGGGCCACGGGGCCGGTATCGGGTGTCAGTGCCTGTGCCTTTTGCACGGCCTGCATGGCGGCAGCCTTCTGCCCGGCGCCCAGGCGCATGTGGCCGATGGTGGCCCAGGCAAGGGGGCCACTGGCGGGGTTGTCGGTCTCGCCAGCCATGGCCTGCTCGACCACATCGGCGGCCAGGGCCTTGTCGCTGGCGTTGTTGTAGAGCTGGGTGATGCCCAGGTAGGTGGCGGGCTTGGAGGGCGCAGGCGTGGCCTCGATCTCGCGCTTGAGATAGCTGCCGGTATCGGCGATGCGGTTCAGTGCCACCAGGATCTGGAGCACGAAGCGGTTGGCGTCGCGGGACTGGGGAAAGGCGTCCAGCCAGGCGCGGGCATTGGCCAGTGCGCGTTCACCGGAGCGCGACTGCAGCGCCAGCTCGGTGCCGCGCCGGTACAGCTGCTCGCTGCCGCTGGTGCGTGCGGCCTCCATCATCATGGCCTGGGCGTCGCCCAGCGCACCTTCGCTGGCGGCGATCTCGCCGACCAGGATCTCGTAGAACAGCTCGGCGTTGAGGGCGGCGCGATCGTCCTCCGCAGAGGCGGCGGCGGACGAGGGAGGTTCGGGGGATTCCGTCTCGATGGTGGCTGCGGTCTTGCCCGGGAGTGCCCAGGCAGTGGCGGAACCCATGGCCAGGGCTGCTGCCACGGCAAGTCCCTGAAGGCGAAGGCGATGATCCATCGAACCATAATAATCGAAGCCCAGACCACATTTCGCACAACTACAGCACAACCCGGATCGCATGCCTGAATTGCCAGAAGTAGAAGTCACGCGGCGCGCTTTTGCCGCGCAGATCGCCGGAGCGCGCATTGAATCCGTGGCCTTGGGCAAGCCCTTGCGCTGGCCGTTGGGCATTGCCCCCGAGCTGCTGGCCGGGCGCGATGTGCACGGCGTGCGCCGGCGCGGCAAGTATCTGCTGATGGAGCTGAGCGAGGGCCTGCTGATGCTGCACCTGGGCATGTCGGGCAGCCTGCGTTTCGTGGCCCCCCATGAAGCACCGCTGGGGCCAGCAGGAACGCATGACCATTTCGACCTGCAGACCAGCAAGGGCCTGCTCCGGCTGCACGATCCGCGGCGCTTTGGTGCGGTGATGTATGTGGCAGCCGAGAGCGATCCCTGGGCGCGCAGGCTGCTGGACCATCTGGGGATGGAGCCGCTGGATGACAGTTTCTCGTTCGAGACCTTCCGGGCCGGCCTGAAGGCCAGCCGCACGCCCATCAAGCAATTGCTGCTGAACGGCAGCGTGGTCGTGGGCGTGGGCAATATCTATGCGTCCGAGGTGCTGTTCATGGCGCGCATCGCGCCCACGCAGCCGGCCTGCGAGGTCGGGCCGCGCAAGGTGCGCCGGTTGTTCGAGGAGATCCGCCGCGTGCTGGCCCTGGCGGTGGAGCAGGGCGGCACGACGCTGCGCGATTTCTCCGCGCCCGACGGCATGGCCGGCCACTTCCAGCTGCAGGCCAAGGTCTATGGCCGCGAAGGCCTGCCCTGCACGCATTGCGGCTCGCCCGTGCAAATGCTGCGCCAGGGGCAGCGCAGCACCTACTTCTGCGCGCGGTGCCAGAAGGCGGGATGATCGCTTCAAAAAACGGAGCGAATTCTCAACGTCTCGTAACGCCTGTTGCGGCTGCATTGCGGCAGGTCCCGCGAAGCATTTGCAAAAAGCGCCTGTTTCTCAAATTTCAGGCACCAGCCGCCGCAGATTGATGGTGAAATATTGTTTCATTTGTAAATAAACGATATTTTGTCCTTAATCCCCCCGCTCCAGGGGCCGGCCTTGGGGCGCCGCAGCAGGCAAAACGGGGCGACGGTGCTATATTTTGAAGAGAACAGGCATCACGCTTGCGGCGCAATGTCGAGGCGATCACTAGGCATCGGCAGACATTGGCGATGCAATGGCGGGGGAAACACGTGGGACCATCATTCAACGAGCAATTCGACCAGCACGGCGCATGGCGCCGCGGCTTTGCGCAGCAATTGCATGCGCTGCGCGAATGGCTGCAGTCCCAGGAGCTGCTGGATGTCGCGGTGCAGGAGCGGCTGCAGCGGCTGGAAGCCCAGGTGCGTGGCGACAAGGTCATGGTGGCCTTCGTGGCCGAGTTCTCGCGCGGCAAGTCCGAGCTGATCAATGCGGTCTTCTTCGCCCACTATGGCCGCCGCCTCATGCCGGCCAGCGCAGGGCGCACGACCATGTGCCCCGCCGAGCTGGGTTGGGAAGCAGAGCTGCAGCCCAGCCTGCGCCTGCTGCCCATCGATACGCGCGAATCGCTGGAAAGCCTGGGCCAGTGGCGCGCCCGTCCCGAGGCCTGGCTGCAACTGCCGCTCGACGTGAACAATGCCCAGCAGATCGCCGACACGCTGGCCAAGGTGGCCGAAGTGCGCAAGGTTTCCGTGGAACTGGCGCGGACCTGGGGCTTCTGGCATGACGAGGACCAGGGCGGCAATCCCTTCGTGGATGAGCAGGGCCTGGTCGAGGTGCCCATGTGGCGCCACGCGCTGATCAACATGCCCCATCCCCTGCTCAAGCAGGGGCTGGTGATTCTGGATACGCCCGGCCTGAATGCCGTGGGCGCCGAGCCCGAGCTGACCGTCAACCTGATCCCCCAGGCCCATGCCGTGGTCTTCGTGCTGGCGGCCGATACCGGCGTGACCAAGTCCGATCTGGCCATCTGGCGCGACCATGTGCTGCCGCCCGATGTGGCTTCGGGCCAGCATGCGCTGGCCGACTCCCGCCTCGTGGTGCTCAACAAGATAGACACGCTCTGGGACAGCCTGAGTTCCGCGTCGCAGGTGCAGGCCCAGCTGCAGCGCCAGCGCCAGGAGTCGGCACAGATGCTGGGCCTGCCCATGGAGCGGGTGCTGCCCGTGTCGGCGCAAAAGGGCCTGGTGGCCAAGGTCTCCAGCAACGATGCGCTGCTGCAGGCCAGCGGACTGCCCGTTTTCGAGAACATGCTGGCCGAGGGCATCATGGGCCAGCGCCAGAAGGTGCTGCAGACGGCCGTCAGGGCCAATGTGCAGCAGTTGCAGGTCGAGGTGGAGCGCGTGCTCAACATCCGCCGCCGCGACCTGGACGACCAGATGGCCGAGCTGCGCAGCCTGCGCGGCAAGAATGCCAGCGTCATCGCCTCCATGCGCCACCGCATCGAGAGCGAGCAGCAGGATTTCGATGCCAGCGCCGCCAGGATCCAGGCCGTGCGGCTGGTGCACATGCGCATGCTGCGCGACATCTTCCGGCAGCTGGGCTCCAGCGCGCTCAAGCAGGAGCTGGTCGATCTCAAGGATGCGCTGGAACAGCGCGGCCTGAAGCTGGGCGCCCGCAAGGTCTATGCCGAAACCTTCGAGCGCCTGCGCACCGTGGCGACCCGGGCCCAGGCGCAGGCCGGAGAGATCCAGTCCATGCTGGGCGCGACCTTCAAGGAACTCAATGCCGAGTTTGGCTTCTCGCTGCAGGCTCCGGCCCAGCTGGAACTGGCCGAGTTCGGCGGCGACCTGCAGCGCATCGAGGCCAGCTACACCCAGTACCTGGGCCTGGGCCACGCGCTCAGGCGCAGCAATCCTGCGTTTGCGCAGCGCCTGATCAAGGCGCTGGCGATGCGGTTGCGCACGGTGTTCGAGTCTGCGGCCAACGACGTGGACATGTGGAGCAAATCCGCCACAGCCCAGCTTGATGCCCAATTGAAGGAGCGCAAGCGCAGCTTTGCCCGCCGCATCGAAGCGGTGGACCGCATACAGAATGCGGCCTCGGGCCTGGTGGAACGCATTGCCGAGATCGAGACCGCCGACGAACAGCTCACGGCCTTGCAGCTGCAGCTGGGGCAGGCCACCATGGAACTGCTGCAACCCCTGTCGCCCACGCCCGCCTTCCCCGGCCTGGCAAAGGCTGCACAGGAAACCTCACTGACTGCTTGATATCTTGACCTTTCCCTCGATTGCCACGCCCGTCGTGCAGTGGCAGGCGTCGCATGGACGCAATCACCTGCCCTGGCAGCAGACGCGCGATCCCTACCGCGTCTGGCTCTCCGAAATCATGCTGCAGCAGACCCAGGTGAGTACCGTGCTGGGCTACTACCAGCGCTTTCTCGATGCCTTCCCCGATGTCGCCAGCCTGGCGGCCGCACCGCAGGACGCGGTGCTGGCGCTGTGGAGCGGCCTGGGCTACTACAGCCGCGCGCGCAACCTGCACCGCTGTGCCCAGGCCGTGGTCGAGGACTGGGGTGGTGCCTTTCCCGGCAGGGCCGAGGATCTGGCCACGCTGCCCGGCATAGGCCGGTCCACGGCGGGCGCCATCGCCTCCTTTTGCTTTTCCGAGCGTGTGCCCATCCTCGATGCCAACGTGCGGCGTGTGCTCACGCGCGTGCTGGCCTTCGATGCGGATCTGGCTGTTGCCAGGAATGAGCGCGAACTGTGGGACCTGGCCCAGCAGCTGTGCCCCACCGAGGATCTGCAGCAGGCCATGCCCCGCTATACCCAGGGCCTGATGGACCTGGGTGCCACCATCTGCACGCCGCGCAAGCCCAGCTGCCTGGTCTGTCCGCTGCAGCCGCAGTGCCGCGCGGCGCGCTTTGGCAATCCCGAAAACTATCCCGTGCGAACGCGCAAGCTCAAGCGCAGTTCCGAGGCCTGGTGGCTGCTGATCGCCGTGGACGGGCAGGGCCGCGTCTGGCTGGAGCGCCGTCCGCAGCAGGGCATCTGGGCGGGGCTTTATGCGCCACCCGTGTTCAACGGGCGCGAGGCGCTGGAGCAGGCGGCCGCACAGCATTGGCCAGGAACGGAGTCCCTGGACTGGACCGATCTGCCCGCCTTCCTGCATGTGCTCACCCACCGCGATCTGCACTTGCATCCGGTGCGCGTGCGCGTGCAGGGCGGTGGCATCGATGCCGCCACGCCGGACGGCCAGGGCTGCTGGGCCGATGCCGGAGCCTGGGCCGACATGGGCCTGCCAGCCCCCGTGCGCAAGCTGCTGGATGCGCAATTCGCGGGCTGAGGCCACGGCCGGCCCGGCTGGCTAGAACCTGCGGCGCGGCAGCAGCAGGGCGCATCGCAGCAGCATCCAGGCTAGCCACTGTTCCCGTGCGCCGGGCGTGCGCCTGGCGCGTGCGGTGGCGTCGGCAATGTGCAGGCGCAGGGAGCCAAGGGCATGGCGGTCCCCGCTTTGCACGGCCTGTTGCCAGGCCTGCTCGCAGCGCTGGCGCTCCAGCGCCTGATTGTCCGGGCTGCGGATATCGCTGATGGCGGTGATGGTGCTCATGGCTGCAGCGCTCCCACGGTGGGTGGGGTGCCCGCGTCTTCACTGGAGCGGTCGCCATCCTGCCGGCCGAAGGCATACCAGTCCACATGCCGCGTGCAGACCATGATCAGGGCCAGCACCGCGAACAGCGCGATCGATCCCACGATGAGCGCGCTTTGCTCCAGTTGCAGCAGCACGTACAGCAGGCCGTAGAGTGCGGCGATGCCCGCCGCAAACGGCAGGCCGCGGCGCAGGCTGCCCAGGATGTGGCTGGCGTAGTAGGCCAGCAGCAGCACGCAGGCCGAGGCGGCAATGCCGTAGGCGCTGGCAAATCCCATGTGCTCCGACAGGCTGATCAGCAGCAGGAAGAAGCTGCACAGCGCCGATCCCACCAGCAGGTACTGGATGGGATGCACGCGCAGCTGCTTGAGCACCTCGAACAGGCCGACGGCCACGAAGGTCAGCACCACGAAGAGCAGGCCGTACTTGGTGGCGCGGTCGCTCAACGAGTAGGCGTTGATGGGGTCCACGAAGTCCGTATCCAGCGATTCCAGGCAAGGGCCGCTGTTGGGGGCATGGGCGGTGGCCGCGTATTCCTCCATGTCGCGGCGGCCGGGCTGGCACAGCGGCTGCTGGTCGGTGAAGGCCTGGCGTGCGGACGAGGCCAGGGCCGAGAGGTTCCAACTGGCTTCGAAGCCCTTGTCGCTGATCTCCCGCCGGTTGGGCAGAAAGCTGCCACCGAACGAGGGATGGGGCCAGTCGGCCGACAACTGGACCTGGCTGTGGCTGCCCAGCGGCACGAAGGCCAGCTTTTCGGTGCCCACCAGTTCCAGGGCAATCTTCAGTTCAAGGGGCCCGTCCTTCTTGAGCAGGGCCGGCGCCAGTTCCGCCTGCAGGCCCTGCGAGTAGCGCTCCAGTGATGTGCCGGGGCCCACGTCCAGGCTCTTGCCATCGGCTTCGATGGTGGCCGAGCGTATGCCGCGCGGATCGGTGAGCGACAGCGCCACGCGCAGTGCGCCGCAGCGCACGGTCTGGTTGGCCGCCGTGTCGATGGAGGGCTTTTCCAGGTACTGGGCGGCGTTCGTGAAGCTGGCGCTGATGCTGTCCTGCATGGCATAGGTGCTGACCTGGTGCAGGCCGCGCGAGCGCTCCTCCATGCGCGCCGTGGCCTGGTGGCGCAGTTGGTCGGGCAGCAGCATGCGCTGGAACTGGCGCGTGGTCCATTCGGTCTTGCTGCCTTTTTCCAAGCCCGTGGTCTCGGTGCAGTTTTGCACCAGCACCGGGCCCATCAGCGTCTGGCGGCCAGCCAGGCTGGCGACCACGCCCTGCACGGCGTTGTCGCGGTTGCGTATGCGGTCCCGCACCACGTCGTGTATCAGGCCCAGGCCCAGCATCAAAAGGCCCAGCATGACCAGCAGGGCCACGCCTTTGGCAAGCAGTCGGTTCTTCATTCCACATCCCGTTCGTTGATCGTGGACGCAGTCTGGGCGGGGGCTGTGTGGCCGGAATGAAGTGTGTGAAGCGGGTGTGAAGTCGGATTCGCAGGACCGATGGGGGGCGTCAGTGTGCCCGCAGTGGCCAGTTCAGCGTGACACGCAGCCCGGGCTGGGCGTTGGCTGCCTGCATGCTGCCGCCGTGCAGCAGCATGATGCGCAGCACGATGGACAGGCCCAGTCCCGTGCCGCTGCGCTCCCCGTTGGGGCGGGGGGTGGTGAAAAAGCGTTCGCCCAGCCGGCCGAGTAGCGCCTCGGGCACGCCGGGGCCGTGGTCGCGCACGCTGACGCGGCCAGGCTCCAGGTCCACGTGGATGCTGCTGCCCTCGGGGGCGAAGTCGATGGCGTTGCTCAGCAGGTTGCTCAGGGCCAGCACCACCAGGTCCTGCTCCCAGGGGCCGCTGCTGTCCTGGCCTTGCAGCACCAGCTGGATGCGGCGCTGGTGCGCTGCGCTGTGGACTTGCGCCATGGCCTGTTCGGCACAGGCCTGCAGGCTGCAGGCCGTGTGCGGGTGCAGGGCGCGGCGCTGCTCCAGCTGGCTCAGGCGCAGCAACTGGTCCACGAGGTTTTGCAGGCGCTGGCACTGGTCCACCACCTGGCGCGCGAACAGTTCGCGGTCGGCCGATGGCAGGTCTTCCTGCAGCAGCTCGCCTGCGCCACGGATGGCAGCCACGGGGCTCTTGAGCTCGTGCGTGAGGGCCCGCACATAGCCTTCGATGTAGTCGCGTCCTTCCAGGCGGCTGCGCATGTTCTCCATGGCGCGGGCCAGCTCGCCCAGCTCGCCAGGCATGCGCGGGGCTTCGGGCATGGGGGGCGCCGTGGTGGGCGAGGCGGCCTCGTTGAGCGTGGGCGCCTGTACCTGCTGGGCATAGCTGCGCAGGCGCCGCACATGGATGACCAGCCACCAGGTCACGGCAAAGCCCACGCCGGCCGACAGCAGCAGGAACAGCAGGCCGCCGCGCAGCATCTTGCTTTCCGCGCTGTCCACGATCTTCTGCACCGAGTGGGCGGGCTTGGAGGCGGTGAGCACGCCCGCCACGCGGCCATCGACCATGATGGGTGCCGAGACATACATGACGCTGCTGGCCTCGTCGTTCTGCACCTCGCGCGTGGTGCGTGCGCCGTATTCGCCGCGCAGCGTGCGGTACACGTCGCGCCAGCGCGAGTAGTCGGCGCCCTGGTCCAGGCCGGCGGAGTCGAACAGCACCAGGCCCTTCTGGTCCGTGACGGTGACGCGCATGTCCAGGCTGGTCTTGCGCGTGTCCCAGATCCAGACCTTGACGGACTGGTTCGCATAGGCCTGCATGTGGTACGCGAAGCGGCTGTCGGCGGGCCTTTGCTGCAGCACGCCGCTGGCCATGTCGTCGCTGGCCAGCGCGGCCAGGGCGTAGGCGGTCTCGACCAGCGTGTCCTCGGTCACCTTGCGCACGCTGGGCTTGACCTCGACCATGAAGACGCGCAGCACGAAGAATGCGGCCAGGCCGTTGATGACGAAAAAGGCGAAGAACAGCCGCAGTCCGAGGCGCATGGCGTGCTGCGGTGGCTCAGCCCGGCAGCGTCAGGCTGTAGCCCATGCCGCGGTGGGTGGTGATGAAGTCCTGCTGCGGCGCCTGGGCGCGCAGCTTGGCGCGCAGGGTCTTGACGTGCGTATCCACGGTGCGGTCCGTGCTGTCGCTGTCCTGGCCCCAGATGCTGTCGAGCAGGAACTCGCGGCTGAGGATGCGCCCGGGGCGCTCCAGCAGGCAGCGCAGCAGCTGGTACTCGCGCCGCGTCAGCTCCAGGGGCACACCCTGCATGCGCACGCGCTGGCCTTGCGTATCGATGCTGAACAGGGCATCGGCCGGCGCTGCGCTGGCCGTTGGCGCGGGCTGCAGGCGCTGCGCACGGCGCAGCAGGGCACGGGTGCGGGCCACCAGCTCGCGCGGGCTGAAGGGTTTGGTGAGGTAGTCATCGGCGCCCAGCTCCAGGCCCAGCACGCGGTCCATTTCCTCGCCGCGTGCGCTGAGCACCAGCAGCGGCACGGCGGCGCCGGCCTGGCGCAGCTCGAGGCACCAGTCCAGGCCGTTGCCATCGGGCAGGCCCACGTCCAGCAGCAGGGCATCGGGCGGCTGTGCCTGCCATTGCGCGCGTGCATCGGCCAGCTGCAGGCAGTGGCGCACGGCGATGCCGTCACGCTCCAGCGCATAGCAGACGGTGCGCGCGATGGCGGGGTCGTCTTCCACCAGCAACACACGCGGAGCGTTCGTCATCGGCAAGCCTTGCATCGCAATGTTCCGGAGGCGGGGCCTGGCGCTTCAGACGTCGTGCGCAAGCAGGTCGGCAGGCTTGAGCGTGGGCCGGCTGTCCAGCGAGCGGTGCCGGCACAGCGTGGGCCAGCGCGGGGCAAAGTGCCGCGCCAGTTCCTCGACCAGGAAGACCGAGCGGTGCTGGCCCCCCGTGCAGCCGATGGCAACGGTGACATAGCTGCGGTGGTTGCTGGCCATCATGTCCAGCCAGGACTCCAGGAACTGCTGGATGTCGCGCCGCATCTGGTCCACGCCTGGCTGCTGGCGCAGGAACTCGGCCACGGGCGCGTCCATGCCGGTCAGCGGGCGCAGCTGGGGTTCGTAGTGCGGGTTGGGCAGCATGCGCACATCGAACACATAGTCGGAGTCCGAGGGCAGGCCGTGCTTGAAGCCGAAGGACTGGAAGACCAGGGTCATCTGGCCCACCGGGGCCGCAATCAGCTCCTTGATATAGCTTTGCAGCTGGGACGAGCGCAGGTGGCTGGTGTCGATGACATGCGACTTCTCGCGCAGGTCGCCCAGCAGCTCGCGCTCGGTTTCTATGTCCTGGACCAGGGCGCGGCGGCCTTCGGCGACCGGCCCCTGCGACAGCGGATGGCGGCGCCGGGTTTCGGAGAAGCGCCGCACCAGGGTGCCCGTGGTGGCGTCCAGAAAGACCAGGTGGGGCACGACGCCCTGGCGCTGCAGCCGTTCCAGCTGGCCGGGCAGGTGGGGCAGTCCGCCGGCGCTGCGCGCATCCATGGCAATGGCCACCTTGTTGCTGTGGCGGCCGTGCTCCAGTTCGACGAAGGCGGACAGCAGCTCGGGGGGCAGGTTGTCCACGCAGTAGTAGCCGGCATCCTCCAGCGCATGCAGGGCGACGGATTTGCCCGATCCGGACATCCCGGTGATCAGCACGATCTCAAGCGACATGGCATCAGCCTCCATTGGTGTTGCGCGCGCCGTTGGCCGCGCGTCCCGGCTTGGACCGTGTGCGGTCGGCATCGGCCTGGGGCCGCTGCCGGCCGGCCCGTCGCGGGGGTGGGCGGGGTGCAGGTGCCTGGCGCGCCATGGCCAGCATTTCGCGGGCATGGGCCATCGTGGTTTCGGACTGGCGCTCGCCACCGAGCATGCGCGCCAGCTCGGCCTCGCGTGCGGCGCTGTCCAGCGGCTGCACGGTGCTGAGCGTGCCTTGCCTGGCGCGCTGCTTGGCCACCAGGTAGTGCTGGTCGGCGCAGGCGGCAACCTGCGGCAGATGGGTGACGGACAGCACCTGCCGCGATCGGCCCAGTGCGTGCATGAGGCGGCCCACGGTCTCGGCAACGGCGCCGCCCACGCCCGAGTCCACCTCGTCGAAGATCAGCGTGCCGGCCTCGCCCAGTTCGCTGGTGGTCACGGCGATCGCCAGCGAAATGCGCGACAGCTCGCCGCCCGACGCCACCTTGGCAATCGGCTTGGGACTGGCGCCCGGGTGGCCGGCAACCAGAAAGGCCACGCTGTCCACGCCAAAGGCACCAGGGGAGTCGGCCGTGGACAGGGCGGCCTCGAACAGGCCGCCTTCCATGCCCAGGCCCTGCATGGCCTGGGTGATGGCGCGCGACAGGCGCGGCGCGGCCAGGGCGCGCTGCTGCGACAGCACCCGGGCGCTGGCCTGGTAGTGCTGCTGCGCCGATTGCTCGGCAGCATGCAGGGCCTCGATGTCCACGGCGGCGTCCAGCTGCTGCAGCTCCTGGCGCCAGCCGGCCAGCAGTGCCGGCAGTTCATCGGGCGTGCGGCGGTAGCGGCGCGCCAGCTGCATCCACAGCGACAGGCGTTCATCGAGCTCGGCCAGGCGCTCGGGGTCCAGGTCGGCGCGGCGCAGATAGCTTTGCAGCGAATGGCGCGCATCCTGCGCCTGGGCCATGCACGAGGCCAGCACGTCGGCAATGTTCTGGAAGTCGGGCTCCAGGTGTTCCTGGTTCTGGATCAGGTGGCTGGCGCGGCCCAGCGGAGTGATCACGCCGGCCTCGTCGTCCTCCAGCATCTGCAGCGTGGTCTGGGCGGTGTCGATCAGGGTCTGGGCATGGGACAGGCGCGTGTGCTGGGCATTGAGCTCGTCCCACTCGTCGGCCTGCGGGGCCAGCTTGTCGAGTTCGGTGATCTGCCACTGCAGCCGCTCGCGCTCGCGCTGCAGGCTGTCCTGGGCGGATTGCGCATGCTGCAGCGCCTGCCGGGCCTGGGACCAACGGCTCCAGCAGCCCTGGACCTCGCGGCTGTCGATGCCGGCATAGGCGTCCAGCAGCGCGCGCGCCGCATCGGGCCGCGTGAGGCTTTGCCAGGCATGCTGGCCGTGGATGTCGATCAACTGCTCACCCAGGGCGCGCAGCTGCGTGGCCGTGGCCGGCGTGCCGTTGATCCAGGCGCGGCTGCGGCCCTGGGTGTCCACCGTGCGCCGCAGCAGCAGGCTGCTGTCCTCGCAGGCCAGGCCTGCGGCCTCCAGCCAGGGGCGCAGCCGTGCGCAGCCGTCGAACTCCACGCAGATGTCGGCCTGGGTGCAGCCTTCGCGCACCACGTCCGCGTCGGCGCGGGCGCCCAGGGCCAGCTGCAATGCGTCGATCAGGATGGATTTGCCGGCGCCGGTCTCGCCGGTCAGCACGGTGAAGCCCGCATGCCAGTCCAGATCCAGGGCCTGCACGATCACGAAGTCGCGCAGAACGATGCGCTTGAGCGCCATGGTCAGGCGCCTCCCTCGTTCCAGCCCAGTTTCTTGCGCAGCGTGGCGAAGTAGTTCCAGCCCTTGGGATGCAGAAAGCGCACGCTGTGGTGGGCGCGGCTCACGAGGATGCGATCGCCGTGCTGCAGCGAGGCCAGGGACTGCATGTCGAAATTGGCGCTGACATCGCGCCCGGCCACGACCTCGATCGTGACCTCGTTGGCATCGGACAGCACGATGGGGCGGTTGGACAGGTTGTGCGGCGCAATGGGTGCCATCACCCAGGCAGGGATGGAAGGGTGCATCATCGGCCCGCCGGCGGACAGGGCATAGGCCGTGGAGCCCGTGGGCGTGGCCACGATCAGGCCGTCGGCGCGCTGGTTGGAGACAAAGCGGCCGCCCACCTCGATGCGCAGCTCCACCATGCCCGAGGTGCCGCCGCGGTTGACCACCACGTCGTTCATGGCCAGGGCCTCGAACACGCACTGGCCGTCGCGGATCACGCGGGCGCACATCAGAGGACGCAGGTCCTCCTCGTATTCGCCCTGCAGCATGGGCGTGAGCGTGGCCTCGAAGTCCTCCAGCGCGATGTCCGTGACAAAGCCCAGGCGGCCCTGGTTCACCCCGATCAGGGGCGTTCCGTATTGCGCCAGGTGCCGGCTCACGCCGAGCATGGTGCCGTCGCCGCCGACGACCAGGCCCAGGTCGCAATGCCTGCCCAGGCCATCGACATCGAGGGTGGGGTAGTCTGTGAGCCCTGCGTGCAGGGCCGATTGGGTATCAAGCACGACTTCGCAGCCCTGGCGCCTGAGGAAGTCCGCAATGCGCTCAAGCGCGTTGCTGGCATTCTCGGACGGGGCGCTTGCGCTGGGAGCGTGGTACTTCCCGATCAAGGCAACGTGGCGAAACGTGGACGTCATTTCTGGAAATTACATCATTAAAATCATCACATGCTCGACGAACGTGCCAAGTTGTTGCTCAAAGCGCTGATCGAGCGTTATATCGCTGACGGCCAGCCTGTGGGCTCGCGAACCCTGTCGCGTGCGTCGGGGCTTGAATTGTCGCCTGCCACGATACGCAATGTGATGGCTGACCTCGAAGACCTGGGGTTGATCATCAGCCCGCACACCTCGGCGGGCCGCATTCCGACCGCCCGGGGCTACCGGCTGTTCGTGGACACCATGCTCACTGCAGACCGTGCCGATATCGTGACGCCCGAGCTCGCGCCCGAGCAGCCGCAGAAAGTCATCGCCAACGCCGCCAACCTGTTGTCCAGCCTTTCCCAGTTCGTGGGCGTGGTGCTGGTGCCGCGCCGCACCTCGGTGTTCAAGCACATCGAATTCGTACGGCTGTCGGAGCGGCGCTTTCTGGTCATCATCGTATCGCCCGACGGTGACGTGCAAAACCGCGTCATCTTCACCGACGTGGACTACTCGGGCTCGCAGCTGATCGAAGCCTCCAACTTCCTCAACAGCCACTACGCGGGCCTGGCCATGGAAGAGGTGCGAGAGCGCCTCAAGGGCGAGGTGGAGCTGCTGCGCGGCGAGGTGGCCACGCTCATGCAGGCGGCCGTCAACATCGGCACGGAAGCCATGACCAGCGCCCAGGAGGACGTGGTCATCGCGGGCGAGCGCAACCTGCTGTCGGTCAGCGATTTCTCCAGCGACATGGGCAATCTGCGCCGCGCCTTCGACCTGTTCGAGCAAAAGACCCAGATCCTCAGGCTGCTGGATTTTTCCAGCCAGGCGGAAGGCGTGCGCATCTACATCGGCGGTGAAAGCCAGGTCGTGCCTTTCGAGGAGCTGTCCGTGGTCAGCGCGCCCTACGAGCTCGACGGCAAGGTGGTGGGCACGCTGGGCGTGATCGGGCCCACCCGCATGCACTACGACCGCATGATCCAGATCGTGGACATCACCTCCAAGCTCGTCAGCAATGCGCTGAGTCACAAGCGCTGAGTCCTGCGGGTTAGGCTCTACAATAGTTGTTTGCCATGGCCTGCATCCGTGCTGCCTTGGTGAATCAGGGGCCTTAGCTCATGCTTGGTTAGAGCAGCGGACTCATAATCCGTTGGTGCCCAGTTCGACTCTGGGAGGCCCTACCATCCATTGGTATGAAAAGCCTGCCGCCTTTCCGGGCGGCAGGCTTTTTTGCTGGGTGCAAGGCATGCCGCATGGCATGCCATCGCCCGGTTGCCGGGGAATGCGGGCGCCGGGTTTTTTGCAGAAATATGGCGCTTTTGTCCGGGAGCCCCAAAACCCGCTGCTACAATGCGAAGCGTTGCGGCTGTAGCTCAGCTGGATAGAGTACTTGGCTACGAACCAAGGGGTCGTGGGTTCGATTCCTGCCAGCCGCACCAAAAAACGCAAAGCCCTGAAGTTGAAAGACTTCAGGGCTTTTTCGTTTTCTGCATTTGCATCCGCATCCCTGGGATGCCAGTCAGGCCTGTTCCGCTTTCGGTAGCACGATGCTGAAGGCGCTGCCCTGGCCGGGCGTGCTTTCTATCTCAAGCTGCCCGCCATGTCGGGCGGCCACGGTGCGCACGAAGGCCAGGCCCAGGCCCACGCCGTCGAGGTGCTGGTGATGGTCCAGGCGCTCGAACGGCTGGCTCAGCCGGGCGACGGCCTTCCCATCCATGCCGGGCCCGTGGTCCCGGATGGTGATGCGGCAATGGCCTGCGTCCTGCTGCAGCAGGCATTGCACCGTGGCAGGGGTTGCCTGATCTGCGCGCGCTCCGTACTTGATGGCGTTGCCGATCAGGTTGACGGCCGCGCGGTGGAGCATGCCCGCATCGCCCAGCACGGGGCATTCCTGTTCGGGCAGGTGGAACTCCAGCTGCACGTGGGCCGCAGAGGCCTGGGCCCAGCAGCTTTCCACGGCCTGGTCCAGCACCAGGCCCAGGTCCAGCCGTTCCCGGCGCAGCGCCTGCTGCTGGGCGCGTGCCAGGTGCACGAAATCGTCGGCCAGCTGCAGGGAGGCCTGGGCATAGCCTTCGATGCGCGGCAGCAGGAGGCCGAGGTCGGGTGCCTGTACGGCGCCCCGCTGCATCTCCAGCAAGGTGATGATGGATGCCACGGGCGCACGGATGTCGTGCGAGATGAACTGCATGGCCTGGTCGCGCTGGGCCTGGGCGCTGCGCAGATCGCTGATATCGACCAGGGTGATCAGCCAGCCCGTGGTGGGCGGTGCCTCGAAGGTCTGGGTCAGCAGCATCAGGCTGCGTCCCATGGGGTCGCGCCCCTCGCTGCTGGGCGGCAGGCCGTGGGCGGCAAGTGCCTCGGGCGTGAGCAAGGGCTGGCCGGCGGATGCGCCGGCTGCCGTGTCCAGTGCCCGCAGACCATCGAGCAGCCGGGGCAGGGCATCGCCGGCCCTGAGGCCATGCCCCAGGCTGCGGGCATAGGCGTGGGCTGCGGCATTGGCCAGCAGCACATGGCCCTGCCGGTCGCAGACAAAGGTGGGCGAGGGCAGCTGGCGCAGGCTTTCGCTGACGAAATGGTGCAGGGCGCGCAGTTGGCGCGAAGCCTGCTCCACGGCCGCGATGCGCTGGTCCAGCAGGTCGCCGCCCAGGCGCAGCGCAGTGGGCAGGCCCTGCCCCTGCAGGTCGCGCAGCTCCAGCGCCAGAAAGCGCGCGGCGGCGCGTAGGCGCAGCCAGCTCCATAGCGGATAAGCCAGGGCCAGGCCCAGCAGGCCGGCTGCAGGCGCCGTCTGCACCTGCCACAGGCGCGGTGCAAGCCCGGCCAGCGAAAGGCAGGCCAGGGCCAGCAGCGCGCAGGCCAGCATGCCGCCCGACGGGCCCAGCCAGGCCAGGGCCAGCAGGGCCAGCAGCACGGCTGCCGCATTGAGCGCGCGGTTGAGCGTGGCCGACGCGGGATGCACATGCGAGCCCTGCAGGCTGCCGTTGAGCACATGGGCCAGCATCTCCACGCTGGAGATGGGCCGCGCGCTGGTGCCCAGCGGTGCGGTGAAGCGGCTGCCCAGGCCGGTGGCCGTCGTGCCGATGAGCACGTATTTGCCTCGGAATGCCGCTGCAGGAATGCGGCCGCGCAGCACGTCGATGTAGGAATAGGTGGTGAAGGGCGAGCGGTCCCTGGCGCCTTGCTCCGGCCTGGCCTGTGCAAAGGCAATGATCTCCTGCTGGCGGCGTTGCCAGGAGGGTGCGTCGGGGTCCATGGGCGGCGCGGGCTCCGGGCGGGCGCATGCGCGGCCGTTCTCGCCCACGCAGTGCAGGGCCAGTGCCATGTGCCACCAGGGCTGCTGCGCACTGCCTTCTATGGCATGGAAGCCGCGCACCGCGCCATCGGCGTCCACGGGCAGCTGGGTATGGCCCAGCGCCGCTGCGGCCTGTGCGAAGGCCGGCAGCGGGCCGCTGCCTGGCGCCACGGGCAAGACGGTGCGGCCGCTGCGCTGCAGAACGCGCGCCAGCAGCAGGTCGTCGCCGGGGTAGTCCAGGTCTTCCTCGCTGAGCATCACGTCCAGGCCTATGGCGCGCGGCGGTGCCTGGCTGATGCGTTCCAGCAGGCCGGCGTGCAGGGCGCGGCGCCAGGGCCAGCGGCCAATGGCGTCGATGCTGGCATCGTCGATGGCGACGATGACGATGTCCTGCGATGCCTTGGGGCGGTGCAGCCAACTGGCCGTGTCCTGGACGAAGCCGTTGATACGGTCGAGCTGCCCGTCGCCGCTGAGCCAGAACACCAGGGACAGCAGGCCCGCCGCCAGCAGCAGCCAGTCCCGCCGCAGTCCACGGCCACGCGCAGGCGCTGGCTGCGCCGGCGTGGCGGGGCTGTCAGGCAGGGGCGGCTGGGTGGACAAGCGCGGTCAGGGAATGAACGGGCACGGCTACTGGCGCTGCAGGCGCTCTCCGTTGCCCGAATGCATCATCTCGCCGCTGGCATCGACGATCCAGCTGCCGGTGCGGAATTGGCGCGCGGCCGAGAAATCGCTGCGCAGGCCGTTGGCATCCTCGATCTGCAGGCGCAGGTAGTAGCTGCCTGCGGGCAGCTCCTCGGTGCTCCATTGCGGCTGGTCGGTCCAGAGGTCCACCAGCGGCGCGGTGAACTCCTGGTCGCGCGCCACCATCACGTGGTAGCGCTGGCCGGGCTCGCCGCTCCAGCGGATCTGGCGGCTGCCTTCGGCCGGGCCGTCGCCCATCTGCAGCGCGCTGGCCGAGGGCTGGGGAGGAACGGCAGCCAGTTGCATGGCCTGGGCTGCGGCAAACGGGCCCTGGTCGGGCTGTCCATCGGCCAGCGTACGAATGCTGGCGGCACGCCAGAGATAGCGTCCGGCCGGCAGGCGAGCCAGCGTGGTGGCGGGCAGTGTGCAGTCGTTCAGGTCGCGTGCATCGATGGCGGGCTCGGCAAAGCCGGCCTGCGCATCGGCAGAGACGACCTGGATGCGGTAGCGCGCGGCGCCCACGACCTGGGTGCATTGCAGGCTGGCGCGGCCCAGGCCCACGGTGGCGTCGGCCTGGGGGGATTCATACAGCGGCGGCACGGGATGGGCCTTGACGCGCAGGGCGCGGCGGCTGGCGGCGCCCGGAATGCCCTGGGCATCGATGCCGCGCAGGGACAGCACGTAATCGCCGTCCTCCACGCCCGCCAGGCGAAGCGGCGATGCCGTGGCCTGGAAGCTGGCGCTGCGCAGCACCTGGGTCATGTCGGCATCGCGCGACAGCTGTAGCTGGTAACGCACGGCGCCCGGCAAGCCGGGCAGGGGCAGGCTGATCCAGTTGGCGTCTTCCGCCAGCGCGGGCCACGCCGTGATGTCGGGCGCGCCCAGCATGGGGCGGGGCTCGCCTACGCGACCATTGGCGGCCACGGCCACGCCCTGGCCCGGGCGCAGCAGCGCATCGCCAGTGTTCGCGCTTGAGGCGTCGGAGCCCACGGCGACGGTGCCTTCATCGACGGCGGCCGCCGTGCTGCCGGCGGCATCGGCCTGGACCAGGAAGCGGGTGCCGCGCACGCTGGTCGATGCAGCGGGCGTGCGGATCTCGAAGCGGCGCTGTGCGTTGCCGGGTTCGGGCGGCACGGAGGCCTCGACGCCGCCCTCGCGCAGGTCCAGCACGGACTGCAGGCTGCCGGCACGGCCCTTGCGGCGCATCTGGCGCAGCACCACATCGGACTGCGACTGCACGCGCACCAGGGAGCCATCGGCCAGGCGCACGGCGACGAATGCGTCCGGGGCCAGCTGCAGGCGCTCGCCTTCCTGCAGCGTCTGTCCCTTGCGCAGGGGTTGGCCCGCATCGTCTCCGGCCGCGCCCTGCGTATCGGCCAGGTGGTCCAGCGGGCGCGTGCTGCGCGCATCACCCTGCACGAATTCCACGGAGGCCACGGCGGCGCGCAGCAGGCGCACGGGGATCTCCAGCACGGAGCCGGGCCGCAGGCGGTAGGGGTTGGCCACGCCGTTGTGCTGCTGCAGGTCGGTCCACTGGCGGGCATCGCCCAGGTAGCGGGCCGCCAGCTGCTCCAGCGTGTCGCCGGCGACGACCCGGTGTGCCATCGTGTCGCCGTTGCGGCCCACGGGTTTGATCTGGGCCTGTGCGCCGCCCAGGCCCAGCAGGCCGAGAGCGGCCAGCATGCAGGCCCGCGATACGGGCCTGCCCAGGGCGGCAGGCATGTGTACGGTCATGATGCCTGCTGCAGCGCCTGCAGCGCTGCGTCGGGCACATCGAGGCGATAGCCATAGCCGTACACGGCACTGATGGCGTAGGGCTGTCCGGCGCGCAGGTTCAGAAGGGCGCGCAGGCGCGAGATATGCGTGTCCAGCGAGCGCGACTGCACTTCGGCGTTGTGTCCCCACACGGCTTCGCGCAGGTGCTCGCGCGACAGCAGCCGGCCCTGGTTCTGGAACAGGGTCAGGGCCAGCGTGTACTCGCGGTGCGTCACCTCGATGGGCTGGCCGTGCATTTCCAGGCTGTTGGTGGTGGTGAGGAAACGGTAGGGGCCGAACTCCAGCACGCTTTGCGTGTTCACCGGATAGGCGCGGCGCAACAGGGCGGCCATGCGCGCGCGCAGCTCGGCATGGCGCACGGGCTTGACCATGAAGTCGTCGGCGCCGCAGGACAGGCCCTCGACGATGTCGGCCTCTTCGCTGCGGTGGGTGATGATGAGGATGGGCAGCTCGCGGCTGACATGGCCACGCGCCCATCGCACCAGGTCCGTTCCTTCCATGTCGGGGAGGTGCCAGTCCACGATCAGCAGGTCGAAGCTCTCGCGGCGAAGCTCCAGTTGCAGGGCCGAGCCCGTCTGGTAGGTGTGGCAGCTGTGGCCCGTCTCCAGCGCGACCTGACGCAGCATCTCCAGTTGCAGCGGATCATCGTCCAGAGCAGCTATACGCATCCAAATGTCCTTTCACGCACGCGCCGCAATCCCGGCGCCGAGCCCGCGGGCAAGACTGCCCGCAAATAGGCGGTTTCTAAAGCGAAGCTTACCCTTACTCTGCGGCATCGCGCAGTTGCTGCAGGGCGGCCAGCACCAACTGGGGGTCTGCGGGCTGCAGCCGGGGCTGCAGTGCGGACAGGGCCGCCTCGCCTTCCTTTTGGAGCTGGCCAATGGCCTGGCCGGCTTCCTTGGGGGCGTCGAAGCCCAGGCTTTGCAGCAGCAGCTGGCCGTCGGCGGCGACGAGCTTGAAGTAGAACTTGCCGTCGGCTTCGCGGTATTGCTTGAACTGGGGCAGGGCCTGCCTGGCGGCCTTGGCCTTGGCGGCCACGGGGACCTGTGCCAGGCTGCGCAGGCCGACGGCCGAGCGCAGTTCGCGGATCAGGGGCAGGGTCTCGCGGCGGGCCTTGGCGGCGCCGGCCTGCAGGATGTCCTCCAGCTCGGCAGGGTGGGCCACCAGGTGCTCGTAGCGCTCGCGCATGGGGGCCAGCTCGCGGTCGATGCGCTCGAACAGCTGCTGCTTGGCGTCGCCCCAGGCAATGCCTTCGGCGTATTGGCGGCGCAGCGCCTCGGTTTCCTCTTCGGTGGCAAAGCCCTGGTAGATCTGGAACAGGGCCGAACCCTCGACTTCCTTGGGCTCGCCGGGCGTGCGCGAGTCGGTGGTGATGCTGCCGATGAGCTTGCGCAGCTGCTCGCGCGAGGAGAACAGCGGGATGGTGTTGTTGTAGCTCTTGCTCATCTTGCGGCCATCCAGGCCGGGCAGCGTGGCCACGTTCTCCTCGACCTGCGCCTCGGGCAGCGTGAAGAACTCGCCGCCGTAGATGTGGTTGAAGCTGGAGGCCATGTCGCGCGTCATCTCGATGTGCTGTACCTGGTCGCGGCCCACAGGCACCTTGTGCGCATTGAAGGCGAGGATGTCGGCCGCCATGAGCACGGGGTACATGAACAGGCCGGCGGTCACGCCGTCATCGGTCTCGGTGCCGTCCGCATGGTTCTTGTCCACGGCCGCCTTGTAGGCGTGGGCACGGTTGAGCAGGCCCTTGCCGGTCACGCAGGTCAGCAGCCAGCACAGCTCGGGGATCTCGGGAATGTCGGACTGGCGGTAGAAGGTCACATGCTCGGGGTCCAGCCCCGCCGCCAGCCAGCTGGCCGCGATCTCGATGGTGGAGCGCTGCACGCGTGCCGGGTCCTGGCATTTGATCAGGGCGTGGTAGTCGGCCAGGAAGTAGAAGTTCTCGACCTCGCGCGAGCGGCTGGCCGCGATGGCCGGGCGCAGCATGCCGGCATAGTTGCCGAGGTGCGGGGTTCCGCTGGGAGTGATGCCGGTGAGGAAACGGATGGTGCTCATGACGGGAGGCTTCGACAGGCAAGAAAGAAAAACAGGGAGCCGCAGAGACAGCCGGTGGACCGTTCTGCAGCGCGTTCAGCGCAGCAGCGCGATCAGCGGGGTCAGCGCGAAGTCGATCACGGCGTAGCCCAGGTCCATCAGCGGACGCAGCCACAGGCTGCCGACCACGCCGGCGATGACCAGGCCCATGACGATGAAAAAGCCCCAGGGCTCGATGCGCGCCACCCACTGCGCCTGACGCCAGGGCAGCAGGCCGACCAGGATGCGGCCACCGTCCAGCGGCGGCAGCGGAAACAGGTTGAATGCCCACATCACCAGATTGACCAGGATGCCGGCGCGGCACATTTCTATGAAGAAGCGCTCGCCCACGCCCGATCCCACCAGAACCACCAGCAGCACGCCCCACAGCAGGGCCTGCACGAAATTGGAGGCCGGGCCTGCCAGGGCCACCCAGATCATGTCGCGCTTGGGGTTGCGCAACTGGTCGAAGCGCACGGGCACGGGCTTGGCGTAGCCGAACAGAAAGGCGCCCGAGGTGGCGAAGTACAGCAGCAGCGGCATCAGGATGGTGCCGATGGGGTCGATGTGCTTGATGGGGTTGAGCGTGATGCGTCCCATCATGGCGGCCGTGTTGTCGCCGAAGTGGCGCGCGGCATAGCCATGGGCTGCCTCGTGCACCGTGATCGCGAAGAGCACGGGCAGGGCATAGATGAGTACGGTCTGGATGAGGTTGGAGATGTCCACGGCGGGCATTGTCTCAGACGCTGGCCACCCTTGCCGCTGGCAGCCGCCAGAGCCCGTGCGCTGCGCTCTGGCCGCGTGGATATGGTGGTTTCCCGCAGATTGGCAATGCCGCATTCTGTGTTGCAAAATGAAACACCGATGAGATGGTTCCCTCAACAGGTTTTTCACCAAGGCCCTCGGGCCATATGTACAAGAGGTGGCACGTGGGCGTACTGGGCTTGGGCAGGCTGCCGATAGGCTGGCGGCTGGTGATTGCGTTCGGCGGTATCAATCTGCTGGTCTTCACGATGATGGCGGTCACGGTGTTTTCACTGGGGCAGGCCGAACAGGCGCTGGCGGCCGGGGGAGCGACCACGGTGGCCGAGCAGGCGCTGGTGCATACGCGCTGGTGGGTGCTGGGGCTGGGGGCCGCCGTTTGCGTGCTGGCCCTGGTGGCCTGGTTCAGCCTGCGGCGGGGAATCGTGCAGCCGCTGGGCCAGGCCATCCTGATTGCCGAGACCGTGGCGGCCGGTGATTTGAGCCAGGAGTTCTCGACCGAGCTGCAGGGCGACTTCGGCCGCCTGCTCGGCGCGCTGGGCACCATGGAGGACACGCTGACCGAGCTGGTCGGCCGCATCAAGCAGTCCACGGATTCCATCGGCCTGTCGGCCGGCGAGATCGACGCCGGCAACTCCGACCTGTCGCGCCGCACCGAGGCCCAGGTCTCGGCGCTGGCCCAGACGGCCGCCAGCATGGAGCAGCTCACCGCCACCGTGCGCCAGAACGCTGACCGCGCGCATTCGGCCAGCGGCCTGGCCGTCGATGCCTCGTCCACCGCCAGGCGCGGCGGGGCCGTGGTGAGCGAGGTGGTGCAGACCATGGAGGCCATCAGCGGCAGCTCGCGCAAGATCGTGGACATCATCCAGGTCATCGAAGGCATCGCCTTCCAGACCAATATCCTGGCGCTCAATGCGGCGGTGGAAGCGGCGCGTGCGGGCGAGCAGGGCCGGGGCTTTGCCGTCGTGGCCAGCGAGGTGCGCAGCCTGGCCGGGCGCTCGGCCGAGGCCGCCAAGCAGATCAAGGAACTGATCACCACCAGCGTGCGCCAGGTGGAAAGCGGAGCCGGCCTGGTCAACCAGGCGGGCGCCACCATGCAGGAAATCGTGGGCGCCGTGGGCCAGGTATCGGGCCTGCTGGGCGAAATGTCGCAGGCGCTGCGCGAGCAAAGCGAGGGCATTGCCCAGGTCAACGCCGCCGTGGGCCACATGGACAGCGCCACCCAGGAGAACGCAGCCCTGGTGCAGCAGGCCTCGCGCGCGGCTTCGGCGTTGAGCGAGCGCGCCCAGGATCTGGAGCAGGCGGTGGGCGCCTTCAAGCTCGATGACGAGCCTGAGTCTGCGGCGGGCGCGGGGTTCTCGGCAGCGCAGGCCAGGCCCGCGCTGGCCCCGTCCGTTGCCGTGGCGCCCACAGCAAGTTCGCCAAGTTCGCCAAGGTCACCAAGTTCGCCAAGGCCGCCGCAGCGTGCGCCGACTCCTGCAGCCCGGTCGCTGCAGTCGCTGGAATTGGCGCAGCACTGATCTGCATCTCTCTCGTCAGCGACCCTTCACAACACAAACGCCGGGCTTGCCCGGCGTTTGTCGTTCATGCGGTGCGGAGCATGGCCCCTGCTCGGGCCATCTTCATCAGGCCATCTCAAGGCCCAGGGCGTCCAGGCTGCCCCTTCCCTGGCGCACCACGGTCGGCGGATTGCCCAGGGCCATGGGAACCAGGTCGATCACGGTGGTCGGCTCCGACGGGCAGGCGCCTGCATCGACGATGGCGTCAAGCTCGTGGGGAAAGCGTTCCAGGATGGCGTCCGCGTCGTGCAGGGCCTCGGTCTCGCCCGGCGGGATCAGCGTGGTGGCGATCAGCGGCTCGCCCAGTTGCTCCAGCAGCAACTGCGTGCCCTTGCGGTCCGGCACGCGCAGGCCGATGGTCTTGCGCGAGGGATGGCTCAGGCGCTTGGGCACTTCCTTGGAGGCTTCCAGGATGAAGGTGTACGGCCCCGGCGTGGCCAGCTTGAGCAGGCGGTACTGGCGGTTGTCCACGCGCGCATAGCTGGACAGCTCCGACAGGTCGCGGCACAGCAGCGTGAGATGGTGCTTGTCGTTGATCTGCCGGATGCGGCGAAGCCGCTCCACCGCAGGGCGGTCGTCCAGATGGCAGACCAGCGCGTAGCTGGAGTCCGTGGGAATGGCCAGGATGGCGCCCTGGCGCAGCATGTCGGCGGCCTGCTTGATGAGACGGGGCTGGGGATTGTCGGGGTGGGCTTCGAAGCGTAGGACCATGGTGTGCGTTGTTGGCGGGAGGAGCTCAGGCCAGCTGTATGCGCTCGCTCAGCAGTTCCCATACCGGCGTCAGCTGGCCCGGCAGGTAGGGCAGGTCGCCCAGATCGGTGTGCGATTCCTCGGGGCTGTGGAAGTCGCTGCCGCGCGATGCGGCCAGGCCGAATTCGCGCGCCATGTCGGCATAGATGGTGTATTCGCTGGGCCGGTGGCTGCCGGTGACGACCTCGACGCCCTGCCCGCCATGGGCCTTGAACTCGGAAAACAGCGCGTATTCCTCGTTGGCGGTGAGCGCGTAGCGGGCCGGATGGGCGATCACCGCCACACCGCCGGCCTGCGTGATCCAGCGCACGGCATCGGCCAGGCGGGCCCAGGTGTGGGGCACGTAGCCGGGATGGCCTTCGGTCAGGTAGTGGCGGAACACCTCGCCCGTGTCGCGGCAGCGGCCGGATTCCACGAGAAAGCGTGCGAAATGGGTGCGTGAGATCAGGCCGGGATTGCCGGCGAAGCGCAGCGCGCCTTCGTAGCTGCCTTCGATGCCGGCCAGCTCCAGCTGGCGGGCCATCTCGCGGGCGCGTGGGCCGCGCCCGTCGCGCGTGGCGTGCAGCCCTTCGAGCAGGGCGGGGTCGTCCGCGTCAAAGCCCAGTCCCACGATGTGCACGGTGGCACCTGCAAAGCTCACCGAGATCTCGGCGCCCGTCAGGTAGTCCATGCCGCAGGCGCGTGCGGCGGCGGCGGCGCGGTGCTGGCCGCCGACTTCGTCATGGTCGGTCAGCGCCCACAGCTGCACCCCCCGGGAGGCGGCGCGTTCGGCCAGTTGCTCCGGCGTCAGCGTTCCATCCGAGACCACGGAGTGGCTATGCAGATCGGCGTTCAGATAGGACTTGGGCACCGGTCCATTGTAGGTGTCGGTGCTTTTCCGAGCCGGGCAGTGCGGCTGGGGGACTTCCCTGAGTGCGGGTTAACAGGCCTCAATAGTGACGGATGCATGACGATGATCAGCCAGGCGCCGTCAAGGGTGGACAAGAATGGTTTCCGGAGCGATGGGCGGCAGGGGCGCCATGGCCTGGCTCCGGCATTGTTATAAAAAAGATCGGTTTTTCCATGAATCTGAATCAAATCACGGTCGCCCAGAAGCTGTGGGCCCTGGTGCTGGGACTGCTGGTGAGCATGCTGGTGGTCAACGGCGGCATCCTGGTCTATCTGCACGGGGTCAACGAGAAGATCAACACCGATGTGATGACCGCGCAAAGCGGCGCCACGCTGGCGCGCGAGTGGCGGCATCTGACGCAGATGAGCGTGGAGCGCTCCATCGTCGCGGCCATGTCGCCCGACGAGACGCTGGCAGCGCAGCAGCGCGCGTTGATGAGCAAGGGCATAGAGCGCATCAACGTGCTGCAAAAGCAGGTGAGCGACCTGCAACTGGGCACGCAGTCCAAGCAGGCGCTGGACGCCGTGGCGGCCGAGCGCCGCGAGACGCTCAAGGCCAACTCGGCGGCCCAGGAGGCGCGCAAGGCCAGCGATTTCGCCACCACGTTCGACATCGTTGAAAAGCAGCTGCGCCCGGCGGCCGAGCGCTACAACAGCGCGCAGGAAGCCTTCGTGCAGCAACTGGAGCGCCAAAGCGAGCTGGCGCGCGAGGAAGGCGTGGCCCATCGGCGCCAGGCGTACTGGATCGGTGCGCTGGCCAGTGCGGTCATCGTGGCCCTGGGCCTGTTCATGGGGGTGGCCATCATGCGGTCGATCACGCGGCCGCTGGACCAGGCCGTGGCCCTGGCCGACGGCATTGCCGCAGGCGACCTCACGGGCTCGGTGCAAAGCAACCGGGGCGATGAGCTGGGCCATCTGCTGGGCGCACTCAACGGCATGGCGCAGCGGCTGCGCGGCGTGGTGGGCGAAGTGCGCTCTGGCGTGGAGTCCGTGTCCACGGCCTCCAACCAGATCGCCAGCGGCAACCAGGACCTGTCCTCGCGCACCGAGCAGACAGCGGCCAACCTGGAGGAGACGGCGGCCAGCATGGAAGAGCTGACGGCCACCGTCACCCAGTCGGCCGACACGGCGCGCCAGGCCAACCAGCTGGCGGCCACGGCCGCGCAGGCGGCCGAGCAGGGCGGTGCCGTGGTGGCCCAGGTGGTCACCAGCATGCAGCAGATCACGGACAGCAGCCGCAAGATCGCCGACATCATCGGCGTGATCGACGGCATTGCCTTCCAGACCAATATCCTGGCGCTGAACGCCGCCGTGGAAGCGGCCCGCGCAGGCGAGCAGGGCCGGGGCTTTGCCGTGGTGGCGGGCGAGGTGCGTTCGCTGGCCCAGCGCAGCGCCGAGGCGGCCAAGGAAATCAAGCTGCTGATCACCACCAGCGTGGACAACGTGCAGTCGGGCTCGAAGCAGGTGGAGCAGGCGGGGCGTTCCATGGAGGAAATCGTCTCCAGCGTGCGCCGCGTCAGCGACCTCATCGGCGAGATCACGGCCTCGTCCACCGAGCAGCGCGACGGCATCGGCCAGGTCAACCAGGCCGTGACCCAGCTCGACCAGATGACCCAGCAGAACGCGGCCCTGGTCGAGGAATCCAGCGCGGCTGCGCTGGCCATGCAGGACCAGGCGCGGCGCCTGTCCGAGGTGGTGGCGGTGTTCAAGCTGGGGCAGGAGGGCAGCGCACTGGCGCCGGCCAGGGCACACGTGCCGGCCACCGCAGCGGCACGCCGGCCGGCATCTATCGGTGCAACCGGTGCAACTGCTGCGGTGCGCCCTGCGCCTGCGGCACCCGTACGTCCAGCGCCCGCCGTGCGCAATGCACCGGCGCCCCAGAAGATCCAGCAGCCCGTGGCGAAAGCCCCCGCCAGGACAGCGGCCAAGACCGGGGCGGACGACGACTGGGAGACCTTCTGACCGGGAGGAGCGGGGATGCAGGCCGGCGTGCAAGTCAGCGCCGGCCTGCAGGCCTTCGTCAGTTGCGCGGCTTGCCGTAGTCGGGCGAGCGCGGGCCTGGCAGCAGTCCGCGCTGCGCCATGGGCGACAGCAGGCGCTGGTTGGCGATGGAGGCGATCTGCACGCTGCGGTCGTTCATGGTGTCCAGGATCTGGTTGAGCAGTGCCGTCACCAGGATGCCGACCAGTCCGCCGCCTGAGCTTTGTCCTTCGGCGCTGGAGGCCGTGGCACTGCCATCCCACAGCTGGGTGCCGGTGCGCAGGTCCACCAGCCTGGCCTCCAGCGTGACCACCGAGGCGCTGCTGATCACCGCATAGCTGGTGCCGTAGTTGCGGATGTTCAGGTACAGGGCCGCATCGGCGCCAAAGATTTCACGGAGCTTGGCCACGGGCAGTTCCTGGGCGTCGTCGGCGCTGACGATGCCGTTCTGGCGGAACATTTCCTCGGTGACCGCCACGGGCAGAACGTAGTAGCCGGCCTCGGCCAGCGGCAGCGTGATCTGGGACAGCACGCCCGCCGGTGCATTCACTTCCGGGGACTGGTTCAGCGCAGGCATGACCAGGATGGAGGCAGGCTTGGATGCCCGCAGCGCCGAATAGTCATAGGGCGCGGTGGTGGCGCACCCGGTCAGCGCCACGGTCATGGCAAGAGCCAGGGTCTTGATGTGATCGGTCAGGCGCATGTCAATTCTTGCGGGCCGTGAAGGTTTGCAGCAGCGTGTCCATGAAGGTGGCGGACTCGGGGAAATGCTGTTTTTCCTCGGCCAATTGCTCCACCGTCTTTTCGTTGTTGCCGGTCCGGGAATAGAGCATGGCCATATGGGCGCGGTAGCCGGGCGGCAGCGCCTTTCCCTCGGCCTGGACCTTCATGCGGGCTTCTTCCAGCTTGAGCAATTGGTCCTCGGCGCCGGTACTGCCGTCGTCCTTGAGATATTGGTAGACCTGGGGCTGGTAGTCATTCCAGGCATACAGCGGCTGGCGCGGCGCCGCGCAGCCGGCCAAAGTGGCGCAGATGGCCAGCGCGGCCAGGGCCGCTGCCGAATGGATGGGGCGCTTCATTGCGCGGGCTTCCATGCGCCGCTGTCAATGCCGGCCGCCAGCTTGTCCACGGCTTCGCGGATGGCCAGATCCAGTACCTTGCCGTTGAGCGTGGAGTCATAGCCGGCCGTGCTGCCGAATCCCACGATTTCGCGGTTCGACAGGCTGTATTCGCCGGCACCCTGCACCGAATAGACGACTTCGGAGGTCTGCACCCGGACGATGTTCAGGCTGACCTTGGCATAGGCCACCTGCTCCTTGCCACGGCCGAGCACGCCGAAGAACTGGCGGTCTCCGACCACCTTGCGGCCGAACTCGCTCACGTCGCCGGTCACGACATAGGTGGCGCCCTTGATCGCTTGCTCCTGCTTGTTGAAGCCCGCTTCCTGGCGGGTCTCGGACATGTTGTCGCGGTCCAGCACGCTGAATCGGCCGCTTTGCTGCAGATGGGTGACCAAAATGGTTCTGGCCTGGCCACCGAGGCGATCGACGCCGTCCGAGAAAATGCCGCGCTGAAAGCTGGAGCGGTTGTCGAATTTGCCCACGGAAATGGGGCTGCGCGGGCCTTGATAGGCGCTGGATGCAGAAGCGGGCTTGGCCGTTTCAAGCGTGCGCGATTGCTCGGTGGTGGAGCAGCCGGAAAGGCCGGCGGCCAGGGTAATGGCAATGGCCGTGCAAGGCCACAGGCGAGAGGTCATGAGTATTTCCCCGGTTTTCTTGGAATGAATTTGCAATAATTTGTTGCAAAAACCGGGGATATTAACCGAGGGGCACCGTGAATGGCGCCCCGGGTCTCTAGGACGCGTCCGAATGCACTCCCTCGATCAGGAATTGCACCTTGCGCTCTCCGCGCCATTCATTGATGTCCATGCGAAAGGCAATGCACGCCGATGGCGGCAGCGGGTCGGTATGGCCGAACCAGATGCCGTCCACGGTTTCGCCCTGATGGCGCAATTGCAGTTTCAGGTGCTTTTCACCGACCAGGCGTTGTGACAGCACTTCCAGCTGTTCGCTGAAGGTGGGCGGGGCAAAGCCCTGGCCCCAGACCGCGAGATTGAGCTGCTCGACCATTTCGGGCTTGCGGAAATCCGGGTCCAGCGGTCCGTCGGTCTCTATGCGGCGCGTCAGCGTGGCTGCGTCCAGCCATTCCTGTGCCACCTGGGCCAGGGCCTTTTCGAACACCGCGAAACCGGCCTCGGCAATGGTGCAGCCGGCCGCCATGGCGTGGCCGCCAAAGCGCAGCAGCAGGCCGGGGTGGCGCTTGGATACGAGGTCCAGCGCGTCGCGCAGGTGAAAGCCGGGAATGGAGCGGCCCGAGCCCTTGAGTTCATGCTCGTGCCCCGGCGCGCCGCTGGCGGCGAAGACGAAGCTGGGCCGGTGCATGCGGTCCTTGATGCGCGAGGCCACGATGCCGACCACGCCCTCGTGGAAGTCGGGGTCGAACACGCTGATGGCGGCCGGCGGCGTCATGCCGTCCTCGCACAGGCCTTCGGCCATGAGCAGGGCCTGCTCGCGCATGCCGCCTTCCAGTTCGCGGCGTTCGCGGTTGATGGCGTCCAGCATCTGCGCCAGGTTGGCGGCGCGGCCCGCATCGTCCGTGGTCAGGCACTCGATGCCGATGGTCATGTCGGACAGCCGGCCTGCGGCATTGATGCGCGGGCCCAGGGCAAAGCCGAAGTCGAACGTGGTGGCCGCAAAGGCCTTGCGGCCAGCGGCTTCGAACAGGGCCAGCAGGCCCGGCTGCATCTGGCCACGGCGGATCTGCTTCAGGCCCAGGGCGACCAGGCGGCGGTTGTTGGCGTCCAGCCGCACCACGTCGGCCACCGTGCCCAGGGCAACCAGGGGCAGCAGGGCCTCCAGCCGGGGCTGGCTGGCCTTGTCGAAGCGGCCGCGTGCGCGCAGCTCGGCGCGCAGGGCCAGCAGCACGTAGAACATCACGCCGACACCGGCCATGGACTTGCTCTCGAAGCTGCAGCCGGGCTGGTTGGGGTTGACGATGGCATCGGCCAGCGGCAGGTGGTTGCCGGGCAGGTGGTGGTCGGTGACCACCACCTGAAGGCCCAGGGCCTTGGCCTCGGCCACGCCTTCGACGCTGGCAATGCCGTTGTCCACGGTGACCATCACTTCGGCGCCGGTTTCCTTGACGCGGCGTGCGATGGGCGGCGTCAGGCCGTAGCCGTCCACCACGCGGTCGGGCACCAGGTAGCTGACCTCGGTCGCGCCCAGCATGCGCAGGCCGCGCCAGCCCACGGCGCAGGCGGTGGCGCCGTCGCAGTCGTAGTCGGCCACGATGCACAGGCGCAGGCCGCGCTCTATGGCGTCGGCCAGCAGCCGCACGGCGGCCTCCATGCCCAGCAGGCCGGAGGGGGCCAGCAGGCGTGCAGGGGTGTCGTCCAGTTCGTCGGCGGAGCACACGCCGCGTGCGGCGTAGAGCTGGGCCAGCAGCGGATGGACGCCGGCTTGGCGCAGTGCCCAGGCCTGCTGTGCAGGGATCTCGCGGGGGATGATTTTCATGGGCAATGTGTCAGAGCATGCGGCCCAGGTCGGGCAGGGCGCGGGGGCCGAAAAGGCCCGTCAGCCTGTCCAGCCAGCGCGGCGGGCGGCTGCTCCATGCGATGGCATGGCGTTCGCCGCACAGCGTCAGCGTGAGCGGGTGGCCTGCGCGCACGCGCTCCAGCAGGCGGGCGATGAGCCCGGCGTCCAGCGCCTTCCAGGCCTCGCGCCACGCAGCGGGGTTGCCCTGCAGGGCTGCGGCGTGAAGGTCGTCCAGGCATTGCACGGCGGCCTTGGCGCCGGTGGCCGTGCCGGGCTGCAGGCGCCCGGCGCCATGGACCCAGAAGGCGTTGATGGGCACCTGGCCGCGCGCGGAGCGGGCATCGTTGAAGACATGGGTGTAGAGCAGCATCTGCACCTCGCTTTGCAGGCGGTGCAGGGCGCGCGCCTGCTGCGCATCGGGCAGCCAGGGCCGCACGTCGCGGCCGATGACGCGGTCCATGGAGGCCGTGGCCAGGTCATCGAACAGCGCACCGCGCGCCAGCCAGCGCTGCGGCTGCTGGTACTCCAGCACGATGCCGTCGTCAGCGAACCAGGGCGCCAGCAGGGCCAGCAGCTGGCGGGATTCCTCATCGCTGAGGGGTGTGGTGGCGGGATCGCTCTGGTGGACCTGGTCTGCGCCTATGTGCCAGTGGCAGGGCGTGACATAGGCGCAGGCCTGCGCCGTCTCACCGGCCTGCCAGGCGGCCCAGGCAATCAGGCCCGGCGCATCGGGCAGGCCCAGCGAGCGCGCCAGGGCGCGTTCGTGGGGGGGAGAAAAATCCATCTCCGTGCCGGTCTGTGCGGGCGCGGGCTGCATCAGCGCCAGCAGGGATTGGAGATGGGGCAGCTCCAGTCCGCCCCAGACGGCCGCGACGGCAGCGTCATCCGCTGCATCCGAGGACGGACCGCCGGCATAGGGAATGATCCATTCGGTCGTTTCCTCCAGCGGGGCTTGGGTGGAGGACACCAGGGGCGCGGTCAAAAGCATGGCCGCTATTGTCGGGCATGGGGTGCCGCAGTGCCGGCGCCTTCGTTTTTCCCCTTGGAGCGCGGTTCAGCGCTGGGGCATGTCCCGGGCCGAAGAGACCAGGCTGACCGTGGCGTCCTCGGGGATGGGCGGCATGCCCTGGTTCCAGTCTTCCCAGGCGCTGCGCATGGCGGCCAGACGCTCGGGCGCGCGCACTGCCTGGTTGGCGCGCTCGCGCTCGTCGGCGGCAAGGTCGAACAGGTAGTCGATGCCGTCCACGCGCAGGTACTTCCAGTCGCCATCGCGCAGGGCACGTTGGCCGCGGTGCTTCATGCGCCAGTGCAGGGTGCGCGGGAATTCGGCATCTTCGGCGCGCAGCACGGGCAGCAGCGAGATGCCGTCCAGCCCATGGCCCTCTGGCGCCTGCACGCCGGCGGCATCCAGCACCGTGGCCGACCAGTCCATGCTCATGCAGTGCTGGGGGCTGCTGCGGCCCGGTGCGATGACGGCTGGCCAGTGCGCGATCCAGGGCACGCGTATGCCGCCCTCTGTCAGGTCCATCTTGCCGCCGACCAGGGGCCAGTTGTCGGAGAAGCGTTCGCCGCCGTTGTCGCTGGTGAAGACGATGAGGGTGTTGTCCAGCTGCCCGTTGGCGCGCAGCGCCTCGACGATCCAGCCTATGCCTTCGTCCATGTGGTGGATCATGCGGCGGTACTGGTGGATGTTGCCGCCGTCCAGGTGGGCAATGCCTGCGCCCAGCGCCTCGGCCGTGCTGCGGTCATCGCGCGTTTCCCAGGGCCAGTGCGGCGCCGTGTAGTGCAGGCTCAGGAAGAAGGGCGCATCGCCTTGGGCCATGCGGTGGACGAAGTCCACGCTGCGCTGTGACAGCAGGTCGGTCAGGTAGCCCTCGTCATGGTGTTCCTCCTCGCCCACCCACAGGTCGTGCTGGCCCGAGCTGCTCAGGTGGGTGAAGTAGTCCACGCCGCCCGACATGGGGCCGAAGTATTCCTCGTAGCCCGAGCGCAGCGGGCCGAAGTGCGGCGGGTAGCCCAGGTGCCATTTGCCGATCAGCGCCGTGCGGTAGCCCGCATCCCTGAGCATGGAGGCCACGGTGGGCATGTCCGTCGGCAGGCCCAGCTTCTCGCCCAGCGGCGTGCCGCGTGTCTTGCTGTTGATGGGTTCCTCGGCCGCACCGCGCAGGCGGTACTGGTAGCGCGCCGTGGCCAGGGCAAAGCGCGTGGGAGAGCACACGGGCGAGTTGGCATAGCCCTGGGTGAGCCTGAGGCCGCCGGCGGCCAGGCGGTCGAGCATGGGAGACACCGGGCCGAAGTCGGCCGCGCGGCCGCCGTAGCAGCCGAGGTCGGCATAGCCGAGGTCGTCGGCCACGATGAAGAGGATATTGGGACGGGACATGGAAATGCGCTCTGTGCAGGGTTGTGGGCGGGAAGCGGCGGCGCTCATTCCATCTTCATTCCGGTGGACTGGATCACGGTCCGGTAGCGGTCGGCCAGCGCCTGTATGCGTTCGGCGGCGGCCGGGCCGGTCAGGCCTTCGTAGAACAGGTCGTTGGCGCGCAAGCGCTCGCGCAGGGCCGGATCCTTCATGGCCTTTTCCAGCGCGGACTGGATTCTTGCGACCAGGGGCTCGGGCGTGGCGGCAGGCACCCACAGGGCGAACAGCACTTCCTGCTCCAGGTCCTTGTGGCCCAGTTCGCCCACGGTGGGCACGCCGGGCACCAGCGGGTTGCGCTGGCGCGTGGTCACGGCCAGCGGCACGACCTTGCCGGCCGCCACCTGGCCCAGCATGGCCGAGGAGCTGATGATGCCGCCGTCCACCTCGCCCGCCAGCACGGCCGTGCTGGCCGGGGCGTTGCCCTTGTAGGGCACGTGGCTGACCTTGGCGCCCGTGGCATGGGTGAGGATGGCCGAGGCCAGGTGGCCCGGCGTGCCGTAGCCGGCCGAGCCCAGCGTCAGGCCGCTTCTCTTGCCCTGGGCGATGAACTGGTCCAGGGTCCTGAGGCCGGTGCGCGGGTTGACGGCCACCATCATTCCCTGCGAGGCGATCATCATCACGGGACGCAGGTCCGCGCCCTTGAAGGGCATGCTCTTGTAGATGAAGGGATTGACGGTGAAGGTCGTGTCGATGCCGACCAGCAGCGTATAGCCGTCGCCGGGCGCCTTGGCCGCGTTGTCGGTGCCGATGTTGCCGCCCGCGCCGGGCCGGTTGTCCACGACGAAGGGCTGTTTGAGTTCACGCTGCAGTACCTCGCCCAGGCTGCGCGCCAGGATGTCGGCAGCGCCGGCGGGCGCGAAGGCGACGACGATGCGCACGGGTTTGGCGGGCCAGGCCGCGGCATCGGCGGCCGCATCGGCCCGGGCGCCAGCGCCGGAGCCCAGGCCCAGCAGAAGGGCCAGGCCGGCCCGCAGCAGCGGGCTGCGCAAGGCATGGGTGGCATGGGTGGCTTGGAACAGGGAAAACATGGTGGCGAACTTTCTGCGCTGCGGGGGCGCCGGGCTTTGCGAGAATCCCCAGGCCGGCTCCGGACGGTGGCTCCCGTTGTCTCCTTTCCGGACGGGGCCACTGTAGAAGTCCCCGCAGCAATTGATCTAATCAACTGTTCCCCGTGAATACCCGTCCCGCTCCCACCTCCATCCAGCAGATGCTGCTGTTTCGCATCAACCGCTACTTCGGTGCAGCGGGCGGCGTGGCCATGCGCATGTGCGAGGCGCATTTCGGCATCACGCGCCGCGAGTGGGGCGTGATGGCCACGGTGGCTGCCAACGAGGGCCTGCTGTCGTCGGAGCTGGCCGAACGCGCGCAGCTGGACCGCGCACGCACCTCGCGCGCCCTCAGCGGGCTGGAGGAAAAGGGCTGGGTGCAGCGCAGCCCCATGCCCGGCGACCGCCGCCGCGTGGCCGTGTCGCTGACCGCCGAGGGGCGGCGCATGTACGGCCTGATCCTGCCGCGCATGGCCCAGATCCACCTGGACCTGGTGTCCGTGCTCAGCGACGAGGAGCTCGCACAATTCGATACCTTGCTGGCCAGGCTGCAGCGCCATGCGCTGACGCTGGAGGCGGAGGGCCGCTACGACGCCCTGCCGCGTGTGGACCGCGGACGGCACCGGCGCTGACACGCCGACGGCAAAGCCTGCCGCCATGCAGGGCCTGTGGGCGATGACACAATGCATGCCCATGCAATTTCCCTACGAACTGGCCGTCGGCTGGCGCTACACCCGGGCGGGGCGCGCCACGCGCCGCAACGGCTTCATCTCGTTCATCTCCGGCGTCTCCATGCTGGGCATCGCCCTCGGTGTGGCGGCGCTGATCATCGTGCTCAGCGTGATGAACGGCTTCCAGAAGGAAGTGCGCGACCGCATGCTCAGCGTGGTCTCGCACATCGAGATCTTCGCGCCCCAGGGTGCGGCGCTGCCCGATCTGGAACGCACCATGCGCGAGGCGCGCGCCAACCCCGACGTGCTGGGCGCTGCACCCTTCGTCGCGGCCCAGGCGCTGCTGGCGCGTGGCGAGGACATGAAGGGCACCCTGGTGCGCGGCATCGATCCGGCGCGCGAGGGCGAGGTCACCGATGTGGCCGCCACCAATGCCGAGGTGCTCAAGCGCCTGTTGCCTGGTGAATTCAACGTGGTGCTGGGCGTGGAGCTGGCGCGCTCGCTGGGCGTGCGCCAGGGCGACATGGTCACGCTGATCGCCCCGGGCGGCCAGGTCACGCCGGCCGGCGTGGTGCCGCGCCTCAAGCAGATGCATGTGGTCGGCACCTTCGACTCCGGCCACTACGAATACGACTCGGCCCTGGTGATGATGCATTACGAGGACGCGCAGCGCCTGTTCCGCCTGGAAGGGCCGACTGGCATCCGCCTGAAGCTCAAGGACCTGCACGAAGCGCCGCGCGTGGCCATGGAACTGGCCCACACCATCACCGACCGCCTGCTGATCCGCGACTGGACCCAGCAGAACCGCACCTGGTTCGCGGCCGTGCAGCTGGAAAAACGCATGATGTTCATCATCCTCACGCTCATCGTCGCCGTGGCTGCGTTCAACCTGGTGTCCACGCTGGTGATGACGGTGACCGACAAGCGCGCCGACATCGCCATCCTGCGCACGCTGGGCGCCTCGCCTTCCAGCATCATGGGAATCTTCATGGTGCAGGGCGCCATGGTCGGCGTCATCGGCACCTTCGCGGGCCTGCTGCTGGGCCTGGGCATCGCCTTCAACATCGATGTCATCGTGCCGGCCATCGAGCGCCTGCTGCACGCCAACTTCCTGCCCAAGGACATCTACCTGATCAGCAAGATGCCCAGCGATCCGCAGTACAGCGACATCATGCCCATTGCCGTGATCTCCCTGGTCCTGGCCTTTGTCGCCACCATCTATCCCAGCTGGCGCGCCAGCCGCGTGAACCCCGCCGAGGCGCTGCGCTATGAATGAAGTGAATGTGATGCCCGGTTTCGAAGTGTCCCAGCAGGGCGCCGTGGTCCTGGATGCGCGCGGCCTGACCAAGCGCTTTGCCGAAGGCCGGCTCAACGTGCAGGTGCTGGCAGGTGTCGATCTGCAGGTGCGTGCGGGCGAGACGCTGGCCATTGTCGGCGCCTCGGGCTCGGGCAAGAGCACGCTGCTGCACCTGCTAGGCGGGCTGGACGCTCCCACCAGCGGCAGTGTCACCCTCAAGGGCGAGCCCCTGCATGAACTCAGCGCCCAGAAGCAGGGTGCGCTGCGCAACAGGCACCTGGGCTTCATCTACCAGTTCCACCATCTGCTGCCCGAATTCAGCGCCCAGGACAACGTGGCCATGCCGCTGCGCATACGCCGCGACGACAGGGCCGAGTGCATGGAGCGCGCCGCACGCATGCTGGCGGCCGTGGGCCTTGGCGAACGCATGCTGCACCGTCCGGCCGAACTGTCGGGGGGCGAGCGCCAGCGCGTGGCCATTGCCCGCGCCCTGGTCACCCAGCCGGCCTGCGTGCTGGCCGACGAGCCCACGGGCAACCTGGACCGCAGCACGGCCGACACCGTGTTCCGTCTGATGCTGGAGCTGGCGCGCAGCCATGGCACGGCCTTCGTCATGGTCACCCACGATGAGCAGCTGGCGGCGCGCTGCGACCGCATGGTGCGCCTGGTGCAGGGCCAATTGGCCTGACCGGCAGGCCTGACCGGCAGGCCTGAGTCTGGCCTCAGGCCATGCGCAGCAAGGTGCCCGGCAGGCGCTGGGCGCCTGCGGGAAGCACGACCGCTGCCGGGGCCGACTTGATCTGCGGCGCAGCGGGAACGATGGATGCCGGCAGCGGCTTGCGCTGCGCCTGGTCCCTGGATGCATCCGCGACGGCCGCGCTCTGCGCCGTCAGGTCGGCCGTCACCTCGCGCAGGCGTGCCGACTGGGCCATGGACGCCTGCACCACATCGCCCATGATGGCCGTGACCTGGTGGGAGGAGTCCACGATCTCCTGCATGGTGCCGCCGGCCTGGCGCACCTGATTGGCGCCCAGTGCCACCTGCTCCACCGAGGTGTGGATGAGCTGCTTGATTTCCTTGGCGGCGGCGGCGCTGTTCTGTGCCAGTGCCCGTACCTCGCCCGCCACCACGGCAAAGCCCCGGCCCTGCTCGCCTGCGCGGGCCGCCTCCACGGCAGCGTTGAGCGCGAGGATATTGGTCTGGAAGGCGATGCCGTCCATCACGCCGATGATGTCGCTGATCTTGCGCGAGCTGGCGCTGATGGACTCCATGGTGCCCATGACCTCGTGCACCGTGCGTCCGCCCTGCTCGGCCACCAGGCAGGCCTGGCGTGCCAGTTCGTTGGCCTGGCCTGCGTGCTCGGCGCTTTCGCTCAGGCCCTGCATGGCCTCGCCCAGGGTCTGCGCGGCCGTGAAGCGGCGCGTGATATCGCGGGCGTACTTGACCACCTTGAAGGGCCGGCCGTCGGCATCGAGGATGGGGTTGTAGCTGGCCTCGATCCAGACCTGGCGGCCGTGCTTGCCGATGCGCAGGTACTGGCCCGCATCGTGCTGGCCGCTGGCCAGCTTGCGCCAGAACTGCGCATATTCGGGGCTGTGGCGTTCATGGGGCTGGACGAACATGCTGTGGTGCCGCCCCGTGACCTCATCCAGCGTGTAGCCCATGGCCTGCAGGAACAGGCGGTTGGCATGCAGGATGTTGCCCTGCAGGTCGAACTCGATGATGGCCTGCACCTTGGAGATGGCGGCCAGCTGGCCTTCGGCGTCGGCGTTGCGGCGCTGCTGCTCGGTGATGTCGGTGGCGTACTTCACCACCTTGAAGGGCCTGCCATGGCGATCGAAGATGGGGTTGTAGCTGGCCTGCAGCCAGACATCGCGCCCGTCCTTGGCAATGCGGCGGTAGCGCCCCGCGTCGTGGATGCCGCTGCCCAGGCGCTGCCAGAACGCGGTGTATTCAGGCGACTCGCTCATCTGGTGGTCCACGAACATGCGGTGGTGCTGGCCGATGACCTCGCCTTCCTCATAGCCCATGGTGTCCAGGAAGTTCTGGTTGGCGGCCAGCACATGGCCTTGCAGATCGAACTCGATCACGGCCTGGGACTTGTGGATGGCTGCCAACTGCCCATCCAGTTCCGCCTGGCGGCGTGCGCCACCCAGGTCCAGGATCCGACTCCATGCTGAGCGCTTCATGGGAAATTCCTCTCTCCAAAGAATGCCTGCCGGTGTTGCGAGAGCTCGACGCGGGGGTGTAAATGTTTCTTTATGTATTTATATGGACCGCCAAGTGTTTCGGGTATTGATTTTGTCAAACGGAGCCAGCTCGCAATAAGCCCAGGGTTTGCCCTTGGTTTTCGCATTGCCTGCCTCTGGCGAGCCGGGTGCAGGCCGGTGGCATGATGCGGCCATGCCCGCCTGGATAGACACCCATTGCCACCTTGACGCCCCTGAATTCGATGCCGACCGCGATGCCGTGCGCGCGCAGGCGGCCGAGACAGGCGTTGCACATCTGGTGATACCGGCCGTGGCGCGCGAGCACTGGGACACGGTGGTGGCGCTGGCGCGGCGCCATGGCGACAGCTATGCGCTGGGCATCCATCCGCTGTACACGCCCAATGCCCGCGAGCAGGACATTGCCGCATTGCGCGAGACGCTGGCGCGGTTGCGCGGCGATGCGCAACTGGTGGCCGTGGGCGAGATCGGCCTGGACTTCTTCGTGCCCGGGCTGGATGCGGACCGGCAGATCTGGTTCTACGAGCAGCAGATCGCGCTGGCGCGCGAGTTCGACCTGCCCGTCATCCTGCATGTGCGCAAATCCAGTGACCGGCTGCTCAAGACCCTGCGCGCGCGGCCTGTGGCGGGCGGCATTGCCCATGCCTTCAACGGCAGCGTGCAGCAGGCCCAGGCCTTCATCGACCTGGGCTTCAAGCTGGGCTTTGGCGGGGCCGTGACCTATGACCGGGCGCTCAAGCTGCGCGAGCTGGCAGCCGCCCTGCCGCTGGATGCGCTGGTGCTGGAAACCGATGCCCCCGACATTCCGCCGCACTGGCTCTACACCACGGCCGGGCAGCGTGCCCAAGGCCAGGCCCAGGGCCGCAATACGCCGGCCGAGCTGGCACGCATTGCGGACGTGATTGCGCAGTTGCGCGGCATCACGCCCCAGGCCCTGGCCGAGGCCACGGGCCGCAACGCGCGTGCCGCGCTGCGCGGCCTGCCCGCCATGGCCTGAACCAGGCTGGAGCGGAACCTGAACCTGAGCGGTCTTGCCGCCCGCTGCCAGCAGCCCGGCGACCGCTGGGCGACAATGCCGGCCATGTCCTTGACCGTTCCCGACCTGCCGCCCCCCGGCGCCCCGCGCTGGCAGGGCCTGGCGCCGGTGGCCGATGCGCGGACCCGGGCCCTGGTGCTGGGCAGCTTTCCGGGCCTGCGATCGCTGCAACTGCAGCAGTACTATGCCCATCCGCAAAACCAGTTCTGGCCCTTGCTCCAGGCCCTGTGGCCCGGGCATCCGCAGCCCGGCCGCGACGACTATGCGGGCCGCTGCGAATGGCTGCTGGCCCGCGGCCTGGGCCTGTGGGACGTGTATGCCAGCTGCGAGCGCGAAGGCAGCCTGGACAGCGCCATACGCGCGGCCGAGGTGAATGATTTCGTGGCGCTGCGCACGCATTGCCCCCGACTGGCGCTGGCCCTGCACAACGGTGGCGAGAGCTACAAGCACGCTGGCCGCACGCAGGCCCTGGGCCTGGCCGCCGTGAAGCTGCCATCGACCAGCCCGGCCAACGCGAGCTGGAGTTTCGCGCGCAAGGTCCAGGCCTGGCGCGAGGCGCTGGCTGCCCATCAATTGCTCTGATTTTTTGACTGTTCCCGACGTGATACGCAAGACCCGCGGCGCCGCCAAGGCAGCCCCATCCTCTTCCTCCAGCGCCACCACCGCCGCAGACATCGAGCTGCCTGAAGTCAGCGTCTCTGACGATGGCGATGTGCGCCACCTGCACCTGGGCACGCCCTGGATCCAGGGCTCCATGCGCATACGCGAGCCGTTCGAGATCGAGCTCGAATACGTGCAGCGCATGATGGGCTGGCTGCTGTTCATGGAGCCCGCCAGCGTGGCTGGCCGCCATGCCATGCAGCTGGGCCTGGGCGCGGCCGCCATCACCAAGTTCTGCCACAAGAAGCTGCGCATGCGCACCACGGCCATCGAGCTGAACCCGCAGGTGCTGGCCGTGTGCCGCAGCTGGTTCAAGCTGCCGCCCGACAGCGACACGCTGCGCGTGGTGCTGGCCGATGCGGCCCAGGAAATCCGCAAGAGCCAGTGGCTGGGCACGGTCGATGCGCTGGCCGTTGATCTCTATGACCACGATGCGGCCGCGCCCGTGCTGGACAGCGCCGAGTTCTATGCCGACTGCCGCAATCTGCTGACCGAGGACGGCATCATGACCGTCAACCTGTTCGGCCGCACCTCCAGCTACGAGCGCAGCCTGGCGCGCATGGCCGAAGCCTTTGGCGAAGAGGCCATGTGGGCCTTCCGCCCCACGCGCGAGGGCAACACCGTGGTGCTGGCCCAGCGCACGCCGCGCGCGCTCGACCCCGTCGCGCTGCAGGCTGCCAGCGCCCAGGTGCAGGCCCGCTGGGACCTGCCCACGACGCGCTGGCCCAAGATCTTCGTGCGGCCCTGGTAGAGCGGGGCTGGTAGAGCGGGGCTTGCCGGGCAGGGCGGCCGGCAGGCTTACCATAGGGCGCAGTTCAGCTTCCGGCCCAACGCCATGTCCGATCCGACCTCCACCGCACAGCCCAAACCCGCCGTTGTTCCCAGCAATCCTTCGGGGCCCCTGGACTGGCGCAGGCTGGTGCAGTGGCTGCTGGCCGATGGCGTGATCACGGCCGAAGAGGCCCAGCGCACCGTGGCGCGCTGCTCGCAGGCCGAGAGCACCCAGCACCCGCTGGTCCGGCTGGCCAACGTGGGCGTGGCCCGCGCCGGCGACGGGCGCGCGCTGGACATTGAGGAGCTGACCCAGTACCTGGCAACCCGCAGCGGCATGGCCTACCTGCGCATCGACCCGCTGCGCGTGGATGCGGGCCGCGTCGGCGAAATCATGAGCGCCAGCTATGCCGAGCGCCACAAGGTGCTGCCCGTGCAGGTATCGCCGCAGGAAGTGGTGGTGGCCACGGCCGAGCCCTTCATCGACGACTGGGTGGCCGAGGTCGAGCGCCAGGCGCGCCGCAAGGTGCGCCGCGTGCTGGCCAGTCCGCTGGACCTCAAGCGCTACACGGGCGAATTCTTTGCGCTGGCCAAATCGGTGCGCGCAGCCGAGAAGGCGGGCGGCGCAGCCAGCGCGGCCAGCTTCGAGCAGCTGGTGGAGCTGGGCAACAGCAGCAAGCAGCTCGACGCCAATGACCAGGGCGTGGTGCGCGTGGTGGACTGGCTGTGGCAATACGCCTTCGACCAGCGCGCCAGCGACATCCACATGGAGCCCCGGCGCGAGCAGGGCGTGATCCGTTTTCGCATCGACGGCGTGCTCCACCCGGTCTACCAGGTGCCCATGGGCGTGCTCAATGCCATGGTCTCGCGCGTGAAGCTGCTGGGGCGCATGGACGTGGTGGAAAAGCGCCGCCCGCAGGATGGCCGCATCAAGACCCGCAACCCGCGCGGTGACGAGGTGGAAATGCGCCTGTCCACGCTGCCCACGGCCTTTGGCGAGAAGCTGGTGATGCGGATCTTCGATCCCGACAACACGGTCAAGGACCTGGATGCACTGGGCTTCACCAGCCATGACGCCCAGCGCTGGAACGAGCTGGTGCGCCGCCCGCACGGCATCATCCTCGTGACCGGGCCCACGGGCTCGGGCAAGACCACCACGCTGTACTCCACGCTCAAGCGGGTGGCCACGGAGGCGGTCAATGTCAGCACCGTGGAAGACCCGATCGAAATGATCGAGCCCAGCTTCAACCAGACCCAGGTGCAGCCTCAGCTGGACTTCGGCTTTACCGAGGGACTGCGCTCGCTGATGCGCCAGGACCCGGACATCATCATGGTGGGCGAAATCCGCGACCTGGCCACCGCCGAAATGGCCGTGCAGGCCGCGCTGACCGGCCACCTGGTGTTCTCCACGCTGCACACCAACGATGCGCCCAGCGCCGTGAGCCGGCTGATGGAGCTGGGCGTGCCGCCCTACCTGATCAATGCCACGCTGCTCGGTGTGCTGGCCCAGCGCCTGGTGCGCACGCTGTGCCCGCAGTGCAAGCAGCGCGACGAGGAGACCTCGGCCGCCACGCTGGCCGAGGCCGTGCGGCCCTGGAAACTGTCAGGCAGCTACCAGCCCTACAAGCCCGTGGGCTGCGTGGAGTGCCGCATGACGGGCTTTCGCGGGCGCATGGGCCTGTACGAGCTGCTGACCGTGAGCGAGGCGCTCAAGCAGCAGGTCCACACCTCGCCTTCCATGGATGCGCTGCGCCGCCAGGCCGTGCAGGACGGCATGCGCCCGCTGCGCCTGGCAGGTGCCCTGCGCGTGGCCGAAGGCGTGACCACGCTGGACGAGGTCATGGCCAGCACGCCCTTGCTGGGATGATGGGCAGTCGATTGGTGGGTTGGAGCGTGAGTGCCTGCTCTGGCGCAGGCCTTTGACATGGATGGATCGGGTGCCCCGTGCTGGCACCTTTTTTCATTCATGCGGGTAGGACATGAGGGTATGCCCTTTGTAGGTGGAATCCACATCCAGACACAGTTTTTCTGAACGCAAAATCGCCGGGTCGTGATTCCGTAAGGAGACATTCTCGTGAAAATCAAGAGTCAGAAAGACTTTTTTTCGGGCGTGATGTTTTTGGTTATCGGCCTCGCTTTTGCGATCGGCGCTACCAACTACACCGTCGGCACCGGTGCCCGCATGGGCCCGGGCTACTTCCCGCTGATCCTGGGTGTGCTGATGTCCATTCTGGGCACGGCCATCTGCTTCACCGGCCTGACCAAGGGTCCTTCGGGCGGTGACAAGATCGGCAAGTGGGCGTGGAAGCAAGTGTTCTTCGTCCTGGCTGCGAACTTCGCGTTCGGCGTACTGCTGGTCGGCGTTCCCAATCTGGGCATTCCCCAGTTCGGTCTGATCGTCGCCATCTACGCGCTGGTGTTCATCGCCAGCCTGGGCGGTCATAGCTTCAAGTTCAAGGAAGTGGCAATTCTGTCCACCGTCCTTGCTGTGGGCAGCTATGTGGCCTTCGTGTGGGCACTGAATCTTCAGTTCCCCGTCTGGCCCAGCTTCATCACCGGTTAAGCAGGAGCATCGTCCGTGGAACTTTTTCAGAACCTGGCGACCGGCTTCGGCGTCGCCTTCACTTTCCAGAACCTGATCTACTGCTTCGTCGGCTGTCTGCTCGGTACGCTCATCGGCGTGCTTCCAGGCATCGGCCCCGTGGCAACGATCGCCATGCTGCTGCCAGCAACCTACGCCCTGCCTCCGGTGGCGGCGCTGATCATGCTGGCCGGTATTTACTACGGTGCGCAGTACGGTGGCTCGACCACCGCCATTTTGGTGAACCTGCCTGGTGAATCCTCGTCCGTGGTGACCGTGATCGACGGCTACCAGATGGCAAGAAAGGGGCGAGCGGGACCCGCTCTCGCTGCCGCAGGCATAGGCTCGTTCTTCGCAGGTTGCGTGGGCACCGTGATCCTGGCCGCCTTCGCGCCTCCGCTGACGGAAGTCGCCTTCAAGTTCGGCCCTGCCGAGTACTTCTCCCTGATGACCCTGGGCCTGATCGGCGCCGTGGTGCTGGCTTCGGGCTCGCTGCTCAAGGCCATTGCCATGATCGTGCTGGGCCTGCTGCTGGGCATGGTCGGCACCGACGTGAACTCCGGCGTTGCCCGCTACAGCTTCGACATTCCCGAGCTGACCGACGGTATCGACTTCGTCGTGATCGCCATGGGTGTGTTCGGCTACGGCGAAATCATTGCCAACCTGTCCAAGCCTGAAGACGAGCGCGAAGTGTTCGCCGCCAAGGTGACGGGCCTGATGCCCACGAAGGAAGACTTCAAGCACATGATTCCGGCCATGCTGCGCGGCACGGCCCTGGGTTCTGCCCTGGGTATCCTGCCCGGTGGCGGTGCCATGCTGTCGGCCTTTGCTGCCTACACGATCGAGAAGAAGACCAAGCTCAAGCCGGGCGAAGTCCCCTTCGGTCAAGGCAACATCCGCGGCGTGTGCGCTCCCGAGTCGGCCAACAACGCCGGTTCGCAGACCTCCTTCATCCCGCTGCTGACGCTGGGCATTCCGCCCAACGCCGTGATGGCGCTGATGGTGGGCGCGATGACCATCCACAACATCCAGCCGGGCCCGCAGGTGATGACCAGCAACCCCGAGCTGTTCTGGGGCCTGATCGCCTCGATGTGGATCGGCAACCTGATGCTGATCGTGCTGAACCTGCCGCTGATCGGCATCTGGATCAAGCTGCTGACCGTGCCCTACCGCTGGCTGTTCCCGTCCATCGTGCTGTTCTGCGCGATCGGCGTGTACGGTACCAACAACAACACCTGGGACGTGTGGATGGTGGGTATCTTCGGCTTCGTGGGCTATGTGTTCCACAAGCTGGGCACCGAACCGGCTCCCTTGCTGCTGGGCTTCATCCTGGGCCCGATGATGGAAGAGAACCTGCGCCGGGCGCTGCTGCTGTCGCGTGGCGACTGGAGCGTGTTCGTGACCCGTCCGATCTCGGCCGGCCTGCTGCTCGCCGCCGTGGTGCTGCTGGTGGTGGTGCTGATGCCTGCAGTGAAGAACAAGCGCGAAGAAGCATTCGTAGAGGATTGATCGCCTCAGCGTTGCAACCATGTTGCTTGACGGCCCTTCGGGGCCGTTTTTTTTTTGGTCAACAAGCGATCCCGGTGGAAAGCTGTTGATCCCGGATGCCTGGGAGCCGACGCGCCCGTGACTGCACAATAGCGCGCAGTCTTTCGAGGTCACGATGTCCCCACTACTGTCATCCCAGCACCCGCAGCGCGTGCTGCTGCACAACGAGATCCACGCCCGCCCGGCCGAGGAGATGCAGGCGCCGCTGGCCATCACCCATGTGGTGATGCTCACCGATGCGGCCCAGCGCGAGGCCAGCCGCGCCCATGTGGCCACCCTGCTGCGCAACCACCACCTGCCGCCGCCCGATGCGGCGACCACCCATGTGCTGATCGACCTGGGCGCCTTCCACCTGCGCTGGGAACTGCACACGGAGTTCGTCTGCTGGACCTTCAGCAAGCCCATGTCGCAGGCCGGCATGGACGATGTGCGCGAGCCCGAAGCCGCCATCGACTACGTGCCGCGCGACTGGCTGGCGGCCTTGCCCGGCCAGTGCCTGAGCGGCCTGCACCTGTGGGCCTTGCAGGAGCAGGCGGTCAATGAGCCGCATCTGGTGCGCCACCTGCTGCAGGAAGACACGCTGGTGGGTGCGCGCGTGGCCGGCGATGCGGGCAAGGTCTACACCGACTTCGCCATCCATGCCGATGGCTTCTCGCGCATGCTGCTGCTGGCCGGCGAGTCATTGTCGCCACGCCGCCTGGGGCGGCTGGTGCAGCGGCTGCTGGAGATCGAGACCTACCGCATGGCGGCCCTGCTGGGCCTGCCGGCAGCCCGCCAGGCCGCTGCCGTACTGGCCACGGCCGAGCGGGATCTTGCGGCCCTGGCCCATTCCATCCGGCTTGCCGACCGCGATGCCGAGCCGGCACTGCTGGACCGGCTGACACGCCTGGCCGGGCAGGTGGAGAGCGAATACGCCACCACGCATTCGCGCTTTTCCGCCAGCGCGGCCTATTTCGAACTGGTGGACAAGCGCATTCAGGACATCCAGGAATCGCGCATCGACGGCATACAGACCATCCGCGAGTTCATGGACCGGCGCCTGACGCCGGCGCGCAGCACCTGCGAATGGGCAGCGCGGCGGCAGAACGCGCTGTCCGAGCGCGTCTCGCGCGTCAGCAGCCTGCTGCGCACGCGGGTGGAGATCGAGCAGCAGCAAAGCAGCCAGCAGTTGCTGGGCGCCATGAACCAGCGCCAGGACATGCAGTTGAAGTTGCAGTCCACGGTGGAGGGCCTGTCCGTGGCCGCCATCACCTACTACTTCACGGGCCTGATCAGCTACCTGGCCAAGGGCGCCAAGACGCTGGGCTGGCCCTGGTCGCCGGAGAGCACGGCCGCCGTCGCCATTCCCGTGGTGGCACTGGGCGTATGGTGGTCGCTGCGCAGGCTGCACCACAGATTGTTCCGTGGCCAGCACGGGTCCGGCACGCACTGAAGGGAGCTCCCGCAGCCCCGCCCATGCGCCTGTGTTCCCCAGCAGCGGCGTTTTCGCGTTTTCACACGTTTGGCGTGAAAGCATCGAAGCCTCGCGCACAATGTGCGCTGCCGTTCTGCAAGGATCGAGCAAGGCTTTTTTTGTTCAGGAGTGAGACATGGATCTGGGAATCGCGGGCAAGTGGGCCCTGGTATGTGGCGCCAGCAAGGGCCTGGGCTTTGGCTGTGCCAAGGCGCTGGCGCAAGAGGGCGTGAACCTGGTGATCAATGCGCGCAATCCCGAGGCACTGCAGGAGGCTGCGGCCAGCCTTGCCGCCCTGGCGCCGCAGGTGAAGGTGCTGGCCGTGGCGGCCGACATCACCACCGAGGAAGGCCGCGCCGCCGTGCTGTCGGCAGCCGGTGGCCCGGGCGTGGATTTCGACATTGTCGTCACCAATGCCGGCGGCCCGCCGCCCGGTGATTTCCGCGACTGGGACCGCGCGGCCTGGCTCAAGGCCGTGGACGCCAACATGCTCACGCCCATCGAGCTGATCAAGGCCACGGTGGACGGCATGGCGGCGCGCGGATTCGGCCGCATCGTCAACATCACCTCCAGCGCCGTGAAGGCGCCCATCGACATCCTGGGCCTGTCCAATGGCGCGCGCAGCGGCCTCACGGGCTTTGTGGCGGGCCTGGCGCGCAGTGGCATCGCGGCCAAGGGCGTGACCATCAACAACCTGCTGCCCGGCAAGTTCGACACCGATCGCCTGCGCACCACCTTCACGGCCGCCGCCAACAAGAGCGGCAAGAGCCTGGACGATGTGCGCCTGGTGCAGCAATCCCAGGTGCCGGCCCGCCGCTTCGGCACGCCCGATGAATTCGGTGCCATCTGCGCCTTCCTGTGCAGCGCGCACGCGGGCTACATGACGGGTCAGAACATCCTGCCCGACGGCGGCCTGTACGCAGGAACCTTCTGATGCGCCCGTGCACTGCCTCCATGAACGGGTCCAGGGCCGGCAAGGCCCGGGAAATGGTCCCTTGCATGGTTGCGCAGTGCCGAGCGGTCCATGGGCAGGTGCAGCCTTGACAGTCCCGTTCCTGCATCGTGGCCAGCGGCCTTGCCGCAGCCTGCCCATTCCAAACGCCATGCAGGGAGCCCGGAGATGACGGGCCAGCCCCATCAGACGGACTGGGCGGCGGCCGACCCCGTCCGCGCGCCCGGCCCGGCAGCGGCCGCAAGCCCTGCGCGCATGCGCCATACCCTGGCGCTGATGCTGGTGCTGCTGACGGTGGCCCTGGCGGCCGCCATGGTCTGGCTGCTCAGCGGCATGCGGACCACGGCGCAGGAAGAGGCTTCGCTGCGCCTGGTGCGCTTTGTGCTGGGCACCGAGGCGGCCATCAGCCGCAGCCTGGAATCCCTGGACGCCCTGGCGCTGGGCGTGGACGAACTGCTGGGTTCGCGCAACCCCGCATCGGCATCGCAGCCGCAACTGCAGGAAATGCTGCACACCATGGTGCGGCAGAACACGCTGGCGCAGCGCGCCTCGGTGCACGATATCCAGGGCCGGGAACTGGCCGCTTCGGGCGATGGCCCGGTCATCGACCTGCCTGCGCAGGCCTGGGAGCGCCTGGCGGGCCAAAGCCGCTCCGAATTGCTGGCAAGTCCACCCTCCGTCGCGCCGCAGGTGCCGGGTGGCGAGCGCATGCTGTACCTTGTGCGGCCCCTGAGCCGGGCGGAGCAGGGCGGCTATGTGCTGATGCAGGTGCCGGCTGCGGCGCTGGGCGCCGTGCTGGCCCAGGGCGGTGTGCTGGATGGCCTGGAGGTCACGCTGGAGCAGGGCAGCGGCGAGCTGCTGCTGTCCATGCCCCAGTATGGCGATGTCGCCGCTGTGCGGCTGCTGCCGACGACGTCGCAGCTGCCGTCCAGCGGCGTCATGCACATGGCCGCACGCCTGAGCCGCGTGCCTGCCCTGGTGGCTGCGCATCCGCTGCCCAAGGGACATCTGTGGGTCACGGCCAGCCTGCCCATGTCCTCCGTGCTGGCCGGCTGGCGCGTGGCTGCCTGGCTGATGGTGCTGGCCGTGATGATCTTCGGCGTGCTGCTGGCCGTGCTGGGCTGGACCGTGCACCGCTACATGGACCGCCTGCATGCCGCGCGGCGCCAGGCCCAGCGGTCCGAGCAGTGGCTGGACCAGGCGCTGGACAGCATGGTTAGCGGCTTTCTGCTGCTGGATTCGCAGCAGCGCGTGCTGCGCTGGAACCGCTGCTACGAGGAAATGTTCCCCTGGCACGCGGACCAGCTGGAGCCTGGGCGGCCCCTGCAATCGCTGCTCGATTCCTGCCCCAGCGCCGTGGGTCTGGCGGCGGCGCCGGCGCAGGCCGACGAGGCCAAGGACCTGCACCGCCAACTGGTGCTGCGGCCTGGCGTGCCCTTTGAGCAGCAACTGCCCAGCGGCCGCTTTGTCCAGATGACGGCACGGCTGGCCGCCGAGGACGGCGTGGTCATCACCTACAACGATGTCACCGATATCCGGCTGGCCACCGCCGAGATCGAGAGCCTGGCCTTCTACGATCCGCTGACCAGCCTGCCCAATCGCCGCCTGCTGCTGGACCGCCTGGCCCAGGCCACGGTGCTGGCCGCACGCGAAGGCTGGACCGGGGCGCTGCTGTTCCTGGACCTGGACCAGTTCAAGATGCTCAATGACACGCTGGGCCACGAAGTGGGCGACCAGCTGCTGCAGCAGGTGGCGCACCGCCTGCGCAGCGCCGTGCGATCTTCGGACACGGTGGCGCGCCTTGGGGGGGATGAGTTCGTGGTCATGCTCTGCGAGCTGTCGCACGAGCCTGCCGAGGCGGCCACGCTGGCCCAGCGCATTGGCGAGAAGATCCTGGCGCGGCTCAACCAGTCCTATGTGCTGGGCGCCCACCTGCACCGCAGCGCCTGCAGCATTGGCGCCACGCTGTTCGGCCGCCAGCCGCAGTCGGCGGCCGAGCTGCTCAAGCAGGCCGACATCGCCATGTACCAGATCAAGGCGCGCAACGGCAGCGGCCTGTGCTTCTTCGATCCGCAGATGCAGGTGGAAATCCACCAGCGCGTGCGCATGGAAGGCGACCTGCGCCAGGCCCTGGCGCAGTCCCAGTTCGAGCTGCACTACCAGCCCCAGTTCACGCTGGCCGGCGAGGTCATAGGCGCCGAAGCCCTGCTGCGCTGGCGCCACCCCGAACGCGGCCTGGTGCCGCCCGGCATGTTCATTGCCGTGGCCGAGGAAAGCGAGATCATCGTGCCGCTGGGCATGTGGGTGATCCGCACGGCCTGCGAGCAACTGGCGATCTGGCAAAAGGATGCGCGGCTGCGCCATCTGCAGGTGGCCGTGAATGTCAGTGCCCGCCAGTTCCGGCACCAGGACTTCGCCTCCCAGGTCATCGAGCAGGTGCGCAATGCCGGCATTGCGCCCCATCTGCTCAAGCTGGAGCTGACCGAGTCGCTGGTGATCGAGAACGTGCAGGAGTCCATCGACAAGATGAAGCAGCTGCGCAGCCATGGCGTGTGCTTTTCCATGGACGACTTCGGCACCGGTCACTCCTCGCTGACCTATCTCACCCAGCTGCCGCTGAACCAGCTCAAGATCGACCAGTCCTTCGTGCGCCACCTGGGCTTGCGCCATACCGATGACGTGATCGTGCAGACCATCATCGGCATGGCGCGCAACCTGAACCTGGATGTGATCGCCGAAGGCGTGGAGACCCTGGAGCAGCGCGCCCTGCTCGCGCACTACGGCTGCGAATACTTCCAGGGCTACCTGTTCAGCCCGCCCGTGCCCATACGCGCGTTCGAGCAGTTGCTGGCCAAGGTGCCCGTGCGCACCGTGGCGCATGGCCTGCCAAAGGCTATGCCCGGCGCGAAGACACCATGATGCCGCCCACGATGAGCGCGAAGGCCAGCCCGTGGTACAGCTGCGGCGTCTGGCCCAGCAGCGGAATGGACAGCAAGGCGGTGAACAGGGGCATCAGATTGCCGAAGAAGCCCGCCACCGCAGGGCTGCTGCGCTGCACGCCCAGGCCCCAGAAGCGATAGGCCAGGATGGCTGGCCCGATGGCGATGAACAGCAGGGCGCCCAGCAGCGGCCACCCTGCCTGAAGGTGAAAATGTCCCGATGCGGCCTCCAGTCCCGTGAACAGGCCGGACCACATCAGGCCGAAGACCATCTGTGCCAGCAGAAAGCCCGACCAGTCCGCGCGCAGCTGTCCTGACACGCTGGTCCTGGACAGCAGCCACGTATAGAAGGCCCACAGGATCGTGGCCAGCACCATGAACAGGTCGCCCGGCACCAGCTGCAGCTGGCGCAGCACCTGCGGATCGCCGCGCGACAGCACCACGGCCACGCCCAGCACCGACAGCGCGGCCCCCAGCAACTGGCGGCGGCTCACGGCAATGCCCCAGCAGATGCGGCCCACGGCCAGCATCCACACCGGCATGCTGGAGCCGACCAGGGTGGCATTCAGCGGCGTCGATGTTTTCAGCGCCAGGTACAGCAGGGCGTTGTAGCAGCCGATGCCCAGCAATCCCAGCAGCGCGAACTGGCGCCACTGCGGCCAGACGGAGCTGTCCCGGCGCAGCACCCATCCCGCCAGCGGCAGCAGCAGCATGAAGGCAATGGCCCAGCGCAGGAAATTCAGCGCGAAGGGCGAGATCAGGTCATGGACCATGCGGCCCACGATGGCATTGCCGGCCCACAGCAGCGGCGGCAGCGTCAGGATGGCGGCGGTGGAAGGCTTCAGCGGCTGGCTCATCGGGATCATCCGGCTTTCGGGCTCGCCACTATAGGCGTTGCGCGCTCTTTGCGCCGGCCATGCGTTGCCGTGTTCCGCGAGGCGGGCCGAAACATGGCACGATGCCGCTCTTGTCGCTTTTTGCAGGAGTGCTCCCATGGGTATTGCAGTGCAGATCCGCCACAACGGCGGCCCCGAAGTCCTGGAGCTGGTGCAGGTCGCCGTGGGCGAGCCCGGGCCAGGCGAGGTACGCATACGCCACCATGCGGTGGGCCTGAACTTCATCGATGTGTACCAGCGCTCGGGCCTGTACTCGCTGCCCATGCCCTTGAGCCTGGGCATGGAAGGCGCAGGCGTGGTCGAGGCCGTGGGGGCCGGCGTGCAGCACCTGGGCGTGGGCGATCGCGTGGCCTATGCCAGCAATCCTCCGGGCAGCTACAGCGAAGTGCGCGTCATGCCCGCCATGTGCGTGTGCCGCCTGCCCGATGCCATTGCGTTCGAGACGGCCGCCGCCATGATGCTCAAGGGCCTGACCGCCCAGTACCTGCTCAAGAAATGCATTCCGGTCGAGGGCCTGGCACCGGGTGATGCCGTGCTGTTCCATGCGGCGGCCGGTGGCGTGGGCCTGATCGCCTGCCAATGGGCCAGGGCCCTGGGCCTGCAGCTCATCGCCACCGCGGGCTCGGACGAGAAGTGCGCGCTTGCCCTGGCCAACGGTGCAGCCCATGCCATCAACTACCGCAGCGAGAACTTCGCCGAGCGCGTGCAGGAGATCACGGGCGGCCAGGGTGTGAAGGTGGTCTACGACAGCGTGGGCAAGGACACCTGGGAAGGCTCGCTGGCCTGCCTGCGGCGCTTCGGCCTGTTGGTGAGCTTCGGCAACGCCTCGGGCCCCGTGGCGCCTTTCGCTCCTGCCGTGCTCGCGGCCAAGTCGCTGTATGTGACGCGCCAGACCCTGTTCTCCCACATCACCAGCCGCGAGGCCACCCAGGCGATGGCCGACGATCTGTTCGCCGTGGTGGAAAGCGGTGCCGTGAAGATCCATATCGACCAGCGCTATCCGCTGGCCGAGGTGCGCCAGGCGCACCTGGACCTGGAGGCGCGCAAGACCACGGGCTCCACCATCCTGCTGCCATGAGTGTGTCAAAGCACCTTGCCGACCCGGCCGTGCAGGCCTGGCTGTGCCGCCTGCGCGCCGACACGCGCCAGCCCGCGCTGCAGCCGCGCCGGCCGTTGCTGGTGGCGGGGCAGGAAACAGGTTCGCTGGAAGACGGCCTGGCCGCGCTGCTGCCGGACGATGTGATGCATGCCCACGGCGTGGCACTGTGCCTGCAGGCCGGCCAATGGCATCTGCAAGGCCAGGGCGATGCCACGGTCCTGCTCAACGCCCTGGCCCGGGTGCTGCGTGCCACGGGCCACAGCGGCCCCTGGCGCGATGAGCAACTGGCCGTGTGCAACGTCCAGGGCCAGCGCATTGCCACCGTGGAGCGCGGCGCCGTGCGCCCGCTGGGCATTGCCACCCAGGCCGTGCACCTGGTGGGCGAGACGGCCGATGGCCGCATCTGGGTGCAGCAGCGCGCCGACAACAAGCCCACCAACCCCGGCATGTGGGACACGCTGATGGGCGGCATGGTGGCCGCGTGCGATACCGTGGCCGAGGCCGTGGAGCGTGAAACCTGGGAAGAGGCCGGCCTGCGCGTGGCCGAGCTGCAGGGCCTGCGCCATGGCGGCCATGTGCTGTTCGAGCGCCCCAGTGACGAGGCCGAGGGCCGGGGCTTCATGCGCGAGCGCATCGACTGGTTCAGCGCCACCGTGCCGCCGGCGCTGGAGCCCGGCAACCAGGATGGCGAGGTCCAGGCCTTTGCGCTGATCGAGCGCGACCAGCTCGTCGAATGGCTGCTGCAGGGCCGCTTCACGCCCGAGGCCACCCAGGTGCTGGTGGCCTGGCTGGGCTGGTGAAACGCTTCAGCGCGCCGTCTTGTTCAGTGCCGATTCCTTGAGCCGGCTGGGCGCCAGGGCGCCGGCCGATTCGAGGATGGGGTAGGCCACCGAGCACAGCAGCGAGTTGATGCGCTTGAGATCGCTGATCAGGTCGATGTGCAGCGAGCTGGTCTCTATGCTGGAGACGGTGTTGTCGGAAAGGCGCGCCAGGTGGGTGGCCGAGTAGGCCAGCTCCAGGTCGCGGAAACGCGCCTTTTCCTCCAGCAGCTTCTGCGCTTCGCGCACATTGCCGTTGAGGAACACGCTCATTGCCAGGCGCAGATTGTCCAGCAGGTGGTGCAGCAGCTCGCGGATCTCCTGCGTGCCGGCCTCGGAGAACTGGCGGCCCTTCTTGATCTTCTTGTCCTCGATGTCCAGCAGAACGCGCTCGATGATGTCGCCGATCTGCTCCATGTTGATGGTGAAGCTGATGATTTCCGTCCAGCGCTGGCCCTCGCGCTCATCCAGTTCGGCGCGCGAGATCTTGGTCATGTAGTACTTGATGGCCGAGTACAGATCGTCCACCGTGCCTTCAAGCTCGCGCAGTTCCTGGGACAGCTTGAGGTCGTCGGTCTCCAGCACCCGCTGCATGCCGATCAGCATGGACTCGACCATGTCGGCCTGGTGCAGGGCCTCGCGCGCGGCGCAGGAAATGGCCAGCGATGGCGTGCTCAGCGCCGAGGGGTCGAGGTGGCGCGGGCGCAGCAGGCTGGTGGAGCTGGCCTCGGGCTTGGGCAGCAAGGCCGTCACCCAGCGCGCCACGGTCTGCGTGAGGCCGATGAAGCACAGGCTGTTGAAGATGTTGAAGGCCAGGTGGAACAGCACGATGTTCTGGCCCTTGCCGTCGATCATCGGCATCACGTAGGTGGCCCACAGCCCCAGGAAGGGCGCGACGATGGCCACCCCCATGATCTTGAACAGCATGTTGCCGATGGTGACCTGGCGCACTTCGGTGCTGGACTTGGCCGTGGTCAGCACGGCCACCAGGCCGCTACCGATATTGGCGCCCAGCGTCAGGCCCAGTGCCACTTCCATGGGAATCGCGCCCGAGCTGGCCATGGCCGCGATCAGCAGCACGATGGCCAGGCTGGAATAGGCCATCACGGCCAGCAGCGCACCCAGCAGCAACTCCATGAAGATATCGCTGGTGACCGAGCCCAGCAGGGTGCGCACGGCGGGGGCTTCCAGCAGCGGCTCGGTGGCCTCGACCACCAGGCGCAGCGCCAGCAGCATCACGCCCAGGCCGATCAGCACGCGGCCTATGCGCCCGGCCGTGGTGTCCTGGCGGGTGATGAACAGCACCACGCCCACGAAGATGAAAAGCGGCGACAGCCAGGACAGGTCGGTGGAGAACAGCACGGCCATCAGCGCCGTGCCCACGTCGGCGCCGCGCATCACGGCCAGCGCGGCCGGCAGCGAGATCAGGCCCTGGCCCACGAAGGCCGAGGTCATCAGCGAGGTGGCCGTGCTCGACTGCACCAGCGCAGTCACACCCAAACCCGACAGCGCAGCCGAGAAACGGTTGCTCATGCTGTGGGCGAGCAGGTCGCGCAGGTTGGCGCCGAACACCCGCAGCACGCCGGTGCGGACCATGTGCGTGCCCCAGACCAGCAGGGCGATGGCGGCCAGTAGATTGAGTAAGTGCTTCATGTGCTGTGAGCGGAGAAGCGGACCAATATAACCCCGGTCCCGGCTTGCGCGCAGGAGAGTCGGCCGCATGAGCGCACAGTTTGGTGCGAAATAAAGAAAATTGTAGAAATAAAACGAATCAAAAAGAATTTCGGTTGACCAAAAACGCACTCAGGAAAACCCGAGGAGAAAGCCCGTCGGCACGCAGTTGCCGGCAGCCTCCATGAAAAAGCCCCTCGCAGGAGGGGCTGGGCTGGCTGTCGTGGCGTGCGCCGCGGCGGGGATCAGGTTCTTTTGGCCCGCCGTGCGCGCAGCACCTCGTCCAGGATCAGCAGGCCCGCGCCCACGCTGATGGCGATGTCGGCGGCATTGAAGGCCGGAAAGTGCGAACGGCCCCAGTAGAAGTCCAGGAAGTCCACCACGTAGCCGTGCTGCAGGCGGTCCACCACGTTGCCGATGGCGCCGCCCAGGATGCTGGCCAGCGAGAAGCAAAACAGCTTCTGCCCCGGATGCTTGCGCAACTGCCAGACGATGAGCAGCGTGGCCGCCACGCCGATGCCCACGAACAGCCAGCGCTGCCAGCCGCCCGCTCCGGCCAGGAACGAGAAGGCGGCGCCCGTGTTGTGGGCCCGCACGATGTTGAAGAAGCCCGTGATCGGCGTCCAGTCGCCCAGCTGGTAGGCACCAAGGATCCACTGCTTGGTGAGCTGGTCGATGGCGATGATCGCCAGCGACCAGGCCAGCCAGGGCCAGATGCGGCTGTTGCGGGATTCGGGGACCGCAGCAAAGGTAGGGGTCATGGCAGCGCCTCAGGGGTTGATTACGCCTTGTGGCGCTCTTCGCCAGCACCGTGCAGGTTGCTGTCGCAACGGCCGCACAGGCTGGGGTGCTCGGGGTTGATGCCCACGTCGGCACGGTAGTGCCAGCAGCGGTCGCACTTGGCATGGCTGCTGGGTGTGACGGCGGCCTGCAGGGCCTCGCCTGCCAGGGCCTCGGCCGCCGAGGTGATGAAGACGAACTTCAGGTCGTCGCCCAGGCTTTGCAGCAGGGCCAGGTCTTCGGGCTGGGCCGAGACACTGACTTCGGCCTGCAGCGAGGAGCCGACCCGGCCTTCGGTGCGCACGGCCTCGATGTCCTTGTTCACCACGTCGCGGATCTCGCGCAGGCGCGCCCACTTGGCCAGCAGGGCCTCGTCACCGGCCGGCAGGTCGGTGTAGGTCTCCAGGAAGATGGACTCGCTGTCGCCGAAGACCTTCCAGGCCTCTTCGGCCGTGAAGGACAGGAAGGGCGCCATCCAGCGCAGCATGGCATGCGTGATCTGGTGCAGGGCGGTCTGGGCGCTGCGGCGGGCCAGGCTCTTGGGCGCGCTGGTGTACAGGCGGTCCTTGAGCACGTCCAGGTAGAAGCCGCCCAGGTCTTCCGAGCAGAACAGCTGCAGCTTGGCCACCACGGGGTGGAATTCATAGACCTTGTAGTGCGCCAGCAGCTCGGCCTGGAACTGGGCCGCGCGGGCCAGGGCCCAGCGGTCGATCTCCAGCAGCTCTTCGGTGGGAACCGAGTCCTGCGCAGCATCGAAGTCGCTGACGTTGGCCAGCAGGAAGCGCAGCGTGTTGCGGATGCGGCGGTAGGCATCCACCACGCGGGCCAGGATCTTGTCGTCGATGCCCAGGTCGCCCGAGTAGTCGGTCGAGGCCACCCACAGGCGGATGATCTCGGCGCCCATCTTGTTGCTCACGTCCTGCGGGGCGACGGTGTTGCCCAGCGACTTGGACATCTTCTTGCCCTGGCCGTCCACGGTGAATCCGTGCGTCAGCAGGCCGCGGTAGGGCGCGCGACCGAAGATGGCCGAGGCCAGCAGCAGCGACGAATGGAACCAGCCGCGGTGCTGGTCATGGCCTTCCAGGTAGAGGTCGGCCTCGGGGCCCTGGTCGTGGTGCATTTCGGCGTGCGTGCCGCGCATCACGTGCCAGAAGGTGGAGCCCGAGTCGAACCAGACTTCGAGGATGTCGGTGCTCTTGGTGTAGTGCACGGCCTCCTCGGCGCCCAGGATGTCCTCGGCCGTCACGCGACTCCAGGCCTCGATGCCACCCTGCTCGACCATGGCGGCCGCCTGGTCGATGATTTCCATCGTGCGCGGGTGCAGCTCGCCGCTGTCCTTGTGCAGGAAGAAGGGCAGGGGCACGCCCCAGCTGCGCTGGCGCGAGATGCACCAGTCGGGGCGGCCGGCGATCATGTCGCGCAGGCGGGTCTTGCCGTTCTCCGGGTAGAACTGGGTGTGCTCGATGGCCTCCAGTGCGATCTGGCGCAGCGTCTGCGCGGGCTTGTCGCCGGGCTTGGTGAACACGCCCTCGCCCTCATCCATGCGGATGAACCACTGGGCTGCGGCGCGGTAGATCACGGGCGTCTTGTGGCGCCAGCAGTGCGGGTAGCTGTGGGTGATGGTCTTGGTGTCCATCAGGCGGCCGGCCAGCTTGAGCGCGTCGATGATGGCGGGCGTGGCCTTCCAGATGTGCTGGCCACCGAACAGCGGCAGCTCGGGTGCGTAGACGCCGTTGCCCTGCACGGGGCTCAGGATGTCTTCGCGCGTCATGCCGTTGTTCATGCAGCTGTTGAAGTCGTCCACGCCATAGGCGGGGGCCGAGTGCACGATGCCGGTGCCGTCATCGGCCGTGGCGTAGTCGGCCAGGAACACGGGCGAGACGCGGTCGAAGCCCTTGTCCATATCGGCCAGCGGGTGCTTGAACTGCAGGTGGTCCAGCTTCCTGCCCACGGCGGTGGCGACGACCTGGCCTTCGAGCTTCCAGCGTGCCAGGCACTTCTCGACCAGGGCCGAGGCCACGATCAGCAGGCCGCGCTCGGTGTCCACCAGGCTGTATTCCAGCTCGGGGTTGACGTTGAGCGCCTGGTTGGCGGGGATGGTCCAGGCCGTCGTCGTCCAGATGACGATGAAGGCTGGCTTGGCCAGCGAGGGCAGGCCGAAGGCGGCCGCCAGCCTGTCGGGCTCGGCCGTAGGGAACATCACGTCCAGCGTCTGGCTTTGCTTGTCAGCGTATTCGATCTCGAACTCGGCCAGCGAGGAGCCGCAGTCAAAGCACCAGTACACGGGCTTGAGGCCACGGTAGACGAAGCCGCGCTCCATGACGCGCTTGAGGGCGCGCAGCTCGGCGGCCTCGTTGGCGTAGTTCATGGTCTTGTAGGGATGGTCCCAGTCGCCGAGCACGCCCAGGCGCTTGAAGTCCACCATCTGCTGGGCGATCTGCTCGGTGGCGAAGGCGCGGCTCTTGGCCTGCATCTCGTCGCGCGGCAGGTTGCGGCCATGCAGCTTTTCGATGGCGTTCTCGATGGGCAGGCCGTGGCAGTCCCAGCCCGGCACGTACAGCGCGTCGAAGCCTTCGAGTTGGCGGCTCTTGACGATCATGTCCTTGAGCGCCTTGTTCACCGCGTGGCCGATGTGGATCTTGCCGTTGGCGTAGGGCGGGCCGTCATGCAGGATGAACTTGGGCGCACCGTGGCGCGCGTCGCGCAGCTTCTTGTAGAGCCCCTTGTCCTCCCATTCCTGGACCCAGCCCGGCTCGCGTTTGGGCAGGTCGCCGCGCATGGGGAAGGGCGTGTCGGGCATGTTCAGCGTGGCGCGATAGCCCGCATTGGCGTTGGGAGAGACTTTCGAATCAGACATGGAGAACCTTGAAAGCAGGCCAGAGCCCGGACCGTCTGGTCCAGGCACGGAAAAAGGGGAGGGAAGCCTGGTGCGCACCCGCGCCCGGGCAGGTGACGGAGAGCGTCAAATTCGGTCGCGCGTGGTCTGGCGACGGGTCTCGGTGTAGATGGGCGTGTGGATGGTGGCGAAGAACGCGCGCGCGTCATCGCAGTCCTTGGCGATGCCGGCGGTGAGGGCGTCGAGACTGTCGTACTTCAGCTCCTCGTGCAGTTTGTGCAGAAGTTCCACGCGGATGATTTTACCGTAGGCCTCTTCGCCTCCCGGCGCGCCGGGCCAATCGAGGCAATGCGTCTCCAGCAGGACGCGCCCGCCGTTGACATCCGTCGGGTCCAGGGAAGGGCGCACGCCGAGGTTGGCCACGCCGCGCAGAGGACGCTCATGCAGTCCGTGGACCAGCACCGCGAAGATGCCGCTGGCCGCGGGCTTCCAATGGTTGAAGCGCAGGTTCAGCGTGCGAAAGCCGTCGCCCGCGCCTTGGCGGCTCTCGGCCAGGCTGCGGCCCAGCTTGCGGCCGTGCACCACATGGCCGGAGATGGTGTAGGGATGGCCCAGCAGCCGCGCGGCGTCCTGCATGCGCCCCTCGGCCAGGGCTGCGCGCACATGGGTGCTGGACACGCGCAGGCCGTGCACCTCGTAGCTGTTCATGCGGGCCACATCAAAGCCCTGGCGCTGGCCTGCCGCATCCAGCATGGCGTAGTCGCCCGCACGCTGGGTGCCGAAGCGGAAGTCGTCGCCAACCAGCACGTATTTCGCGCCTAGGCCCGCCACCAGCACTTCGTCGATGAAGGCCTGCGGCGACTGGCTGGCCAGCGTCTGGTTGAAAGGCAGAACCACGGTCTGGTCCACCCCGCAGCGCTCCAGCTCCGACAGCTTGTCGCGCAGCGTGCCTATGCGCGCCGGAGCGATTTCAGGCCGTCCCAGGGTCTGGGCGAAGTAGTCGCGCGGATGGGGCTCGAAGGTCAGCACGCAGGTGGGCACACCACGCTGTGCAGCTTCGGCCGACAGCAGGGCCAGCATGGCCTGGTGGCCGCGGTGGACACCATCGAAATTGCCGATGGTCACGGCGCAGGCCGATTCCCGCCCTGGATGGTTGAAGCCTCGAAAAATCTTCATGGGACGCTTTGTTTTCAATAGCGGCTGGCACGCGCGCAGCCAGCGCAGGCTGTCAATCCGACATGGAAACAGAGTATATTGCCTCGATAAGGCCTGCCTTGCAGGCCCTGTGCACTGGCTGCATTCCCGTTCACTTTGGTGTCAGAGGAGGCGTGTCGTGAAGGTCTTGAAGCTGTCGGCCCAAGGGCTGCCCCAATCCTGGATCACGCTGGAGCAGGCGGCGCTGCATTACGCGGCGGACGATGTGCGCTGGGAGTCCGGCGGAGAGGTCGCCTGTTTCCGCGGTGGTCACAATGCCGTCACGGGCTGCCAGTCGGTCATCCACATCAACAGCATCATCGGCACGCGCGGGGCGCCTGCCATCAATCCGCACAGCCTGCAGCCGGGCCTGACCAATGGCAAGCTGTTCGCACGCGACCGCTGCATCTGCGCCTATTGCGGCCGCGTGTTCCATGAAAACGACCTCACGCGCGAGCACATCGTGCCCATCTCCGCAGGGGGAGGCCACCAGTGGATGAACCTGGTGACGGCCTGCCGCTCCTGCAATCACCGCAAGGGTGCCCGCACACCTGAGCAGGCGCGCATGCCGCTGCTCTACACGCCCTATATACCTAGCCTCTGGGAAGACTTCATCCTGCGCAACCGGCGGATCCTGGCCGATCAGATGGAGTTTCTGATCGCCCATGTGCCCAAGTCGTCACGGTTGCTTGCCTAGCGGCTCAGGCGTCAGCTGCGTTTGCGAGCGTAAATCACGAAGCCCTTGACGGGTTCGCCCTTTTCGTAGCGCAGCGTCGTGTGTTCTGTTTCCACAGTCTCGAAGTTAGCTGCTCGGCACAGTTTTTCTACATGGCTGAGTTTGTGAGCGTAGCGTTCTGTCACTGCGTTCAATACCAGATCTGGCCCTTCTTCGGGCGCAGCCTCGCATGAAAGTATCAATTGGCCTGCGGGCGCCAGCAGACGCTCCGAGTTGAAGATGACGGAGCTTGGATCACCCGCGTAGACCAGTACATCCAGCGCTGTGATGGCATTGTAGAAAGTTTCTGAGGCAGCTTTCAATGCACTGTCCAGATCTATGGTTTGCAAATGATTGTAAAGCTTCAGGCGTTGTGCCTGTTCGATCATCTTCTGGGATATATCGATACCGTCCAGCTGTCCTGCAATGCGTCCCAAGCTTGCTCCCAGCAAACCTGTACCACAGCCCAGATCTAGCAGATTGAATTTTTTATCGGGGTGGGCAGCAAGCAGCCTTGAGGCAACCTGCTTTGGCAATTGATACTTAAGAGCATTAACCAGAAGGTGGTCAAACTCTTTTGCCGCACCATCAAAAATTTCTTGGTTCAATTCGATCGGCTGTTGTGCGGGAGTCTGGCCTCTGGCTCGTGCGGCATAGTATTCATAGATCCTGCTCTCCGGCTCCAGTTCTAGCAGCGCAGCTGTGTCAGCGATGGCTTGCTTCAATTGGCCAATTGCAAGCGATGTGCGTGTGCGTCCGAGCAGAGCTTCTGTATCCCTGGGGTTCCGTGCAATTGTTGTGTTCCATAGCTCAAGTGCTTCAGCATGCTGGCCTTGCTTGCTCAAGCAGTTAGCCAATTGCCTCTGCAGATTGGTTCTATCAGGTTGCAGAGCAAGCATGCGGCGCAGGTAGCGCGCTGCCAGAGCGAGATCGTGCACAAGGTAGGCCGTCTGCACCAGATCTCCAAGTACCTGGAAATCCTGGGGTGCGAGTTTTGCTGCTTGCTCTGCAGCTTCTTTTGCCTCAGTGAACTGGCCTTGACGTGCATTTAGCTGAGCGAGTTCCACAAAACCTGGTGCCCACTTGGGGTCCATCTGGGTCCCGCGCAACATGAGCTGGAAGGCGCCCGTGATGTTCCCGGCCTTTTCTGCCATCAGACCGGCCATCATGAAGACGCGTGGGTCATTGGGTGCCTGTGCGCGGGCTTGATTGAGAACAAGGGCTGCTTCTTGCAGTTCGTCTTTGTTAATCAATGTACGAGCTCTTGCCAAGAGCGACAGGTTGGGATCGTTGTGCGAAGTGCTCATGGACACGCGTGGGTGAGAAGTGAATCAATGCGACGAAAAGGCAATTTAGGTCGCATGTCTAGAAGTAAATATTGAAGCCCAATAAGGGTGAGTGCATGGGGCTTCCGCTATGTGAGTCTTATGCCTGCACCGCCTTGGTTGCCGTCACGACGAAGCCGGCCACGGGGTAGTCACCCTCTTGTCGCAGTACCAACTCCTCGGTGGAAATGGTGAGGCCTGCTTTCTCGCACAGTGCTTCGACATGGCTGCGTTTGTGGGCGTATCGCTGGGTGGATTGCAGCACCAAGTCTGGCCCTTCTTCCGGTGCGGTTTCACAGGAGAAGATGAACTCGCCGTCATTCTTGAGAATGCGTGCAGCGTTAGGTACAACGTCATTCAAATCGCCGACGTAGGTGAGTACGTCAAGGCAGGTAATTACATCGTATTCCTGGTCTGGTGTATGGCTCAGAGCATCCAGTACGCCAACGGTGTGAAAACGGTCATAGACGTTATGTTTGGCCGCCTGCTCAATCATCTTGACCGAGCTGTCCACACCAATCAGAAAGCCTTGCATGGGCGCCAGGCAAACACCGAGCAGTCCAGTGCCGCAGCCAAGATCAAGCAGATTGAAGTCTTTGTTCGGATGGCGCTGGACCAGTTGGTCTGCAACGCGCTTGGGCAGTTGGTAGCCAAGCTCCCGAACCAGATGTGTATCGAAAGTTTGGGCCATTCCATCAAACATTGTTCGATGCAGCTCTACGGGCTGATGCTGAGGCGTCTCGCCTCGAGCCAACTCAGCATAGTAGGCAAGCGTGGTGTCCTCGGGAAATTTCTCCTGCAGCAGCTCGATGTCTGCCAAGACCGTCGCAGGCTCTCCTCGCGCTACGCTGGCCTTTATGCGTCCATATCGAAGCGAAGACTGGTCGGGATGCTCTTGAACCAAAGAATCCCAGATTTGGCCCGCTTCAGCGTGCTCACCCACGCTGCTCAGATCGTTGGCGAGATACTGGCGCAGCATCGCATCGCCGGGAAACAGCTGGAGACCTCGTCGCAGATGTTTGATGGCCATGGACAGGTTCCCTGCCCGATGAGCGATGTCAACCACGCCTGCAAGAACACGAGGATTGTTGGGCTCGATGCGCGCCACCTTTTCCGCCAGCTCAATTGCGGGAATGAATTGGTCACGACGCGCACGATACAGCGCGCTCTCCAGCAGGCCCGGGGCCCAGGCGGGGGCAAGCTCGTTGCAGCGCTCAAACGCTTCCTCTGCTTTTTTGAAATTGCCAGCCTTCTCTGCCATCAGTGCGCCAAGCATGAAGACGCGAGCGTCGTTTGGCATCTGACGGAGGGCTTTGTTCAGGGTTTGGGCGGCCTTTTCAAGGTCGCCTTGTTCGATTTGCCGGCGAGCCGTTTCCAGATGCTTGCGGTTGATATCGGCGGGAATGGAAATTGCGCTCATGGACGGAATGGTGAAATTGGCCAAGGGGTGGCGAGGCCATCATTGTGCAGACGCGTGGCGGCCCCGCCAGTGGCGAACTTTTCATTATCGTGGATTCTTCGCCCGGCGATGTTTCAAGCCGATGCCTGCAAGGTCTTGGCCTGCGGTGCGGACAAGGGGCGCGGTGGCAGCGTGAGCGTGAAGCGGGTGCCGCCCTGGGCTGATGGCGCTGCCTGTATGTCGCCGCCGTGCAGGCGCGCGATGCGCCGTGCGACCCACAGGCCCAGGCCGAAGCCGCGGGCCTGGTCCGCGCGGTGGCCGCGCTCGAAGCGCTCGAAGATGCGCTGCGCCAGCTCGGGTGCAAGACCCGGGCCCTGGTCGCTGACAGTGAGTTCCAGCCGGCCGTGTTCGTCGGTGCGCGCGCGCACGGCGATTTCTCCGGCCTTGGCGTATTTCACCGCGTTGTCCACGAGGTTGGACAGGGCGATGCGGGTGAGCGTGGAGTCGCACTCCCATGTGGCGGGCGCACTGGCGCTGTCCAGATTCAGGTGGTGGCGGCGTGACCAGTGCACAAGCTGCGCGGCATCATCGACCAGTTCCATGACGGGAGCGCGGTGCAATTGCAGACGGAAGGCGGGAGCATCCAGGCGGTCGCTGATCAGGCAGTTGTCCACCAGGGCCGTCAGGCGCCTGCAGGCGCGGCGGATCTGTGCGGCGCGCTCAAGCTGGGAGTCGATGTCGGGCGAGGGAAAGGACAGCTGCTCGGTGGCCGCGCTGTCCACCACGGCCAGCGGCGTGCGGAATTCATGGTTGACCATGTTGAAGAACTGGCGCTGCTCCAGCCGCAGCGTGCGTTCGCTGTGCAGTGCCGCCTGCAGTGCGTTCTGGGCGCGCAGCAGCTCGGCCGTGCGCAGGCGTACACGCTCTTCCAGCGCATGCTCGGACTTGGCAAGGGATTCGAGCAGCTGTGCCTGGCGTGCCATGGAGTCGCGGAATTTCTGGATCAGACCGGCGCCCACGGCCACGGTGATCACGATGTTGACCAGCAAGGTGTTGAGCTGCCAGAACACGCTGGTTTCTATGGTCGGCAGGCTGGTCAGGCCGACATAGGCCGCCGTCACGTACAGGCCCATCAGCCCATACATGGTGCTGGGAACCACCATCAGCACATGGACCAGATTGGCACGCTCGCGCAGCAGATTGCTCCATGCCACCACGGCGAACAGTGCGCTGATGGCCCAGGGCGCGCCAACCCCTATCCAGGCCCAGTCCTGGTAGCGGCCCAGCGGTATGCTGGGCAGGCACAGCAGCGGGATGATTCCCAGGGCGAGCAAGGCCCGATCCATGCGCCGCCAGCGTGTGTCGCGTGTCAGCAGCTCGCGCATCTGCCAGGCCAGGGCGGCGGGCAGCATCAAGGTACCCAGGCTGACGCACAGATGGCCCCAGTGCGCGAGATGGTCGGGCAGCCAGATCTGCAGGTACCCCCGGTCGCTGGCGCCGTGGATCAGCACGGCCATGGCGGCCACGGCCATGGCGGCCAGATTGCGCAGGCGCAGGGCCAGGGCTGCGCCGATGATCAGCAGGGCCAGCATGAGGTTGATGCCCTGGTGGATGCCCGATGCCCATTCCACGGCCGAGAACTGCGTCATCAGGCCGCTGCTGCGCCAGAGCGTGGCGTCCAGCTGCATGGGGCTGGAGGTCTGCACGCGCAGGATGAAGGGCAGGCCCGAGTACAGCGGAAACACCAGCTGCCGAACATGCACGCGCGGTTCGTCGGTGGCCGTATCACCGCTGCTGCGCATGCGCCATGCGCCGTCCACGTGCTGGTAGAGCGCAACGCGGTCCAGATAACTGGGCAGGATTTCCAGCCACAGCGGATCGTGCTCGGGGTCTGCCTTGCCGGCTGCGATGTGAGGCGCCTGCACCTTGAGCCAATACACATCGCGCGTATAGCCCTTGTTCAGCGGTGTATCGAGCAGGGTGAAGGCCGTATCGGGCAGGGCTGCCACCTGATCGATGGTGAAGTTGCCCTGGGCATCGACGAGCGCCAGCATGGGCAGGTCCGTGCCCAGCTGCAGGCGCTTTGCCGGCAGGGACTGCCAGGCCGGGCTGAGAATGAAGCAGACCACCAGCACCAGCGAAAACACCAGCCAGCCCGGCAGCGCCAGCCGGTTCAGGATACGCAGCAGGTTCAGGATACGCATGGCGAGGCGGGCTGTGTTGCAGCTGTGGCAAGGCCGCTGTCTTCGGGAATGCTGCTGGGCAGCGTCAGCGTGAAGCAGGTGCCGCCGCCCGCAGCTGGCGTGACCTGCACATCGCCGCCATGCATCTGGGCCACGCGCCGGGCCACCCACAGCCCCAGGCCGAAGCCTCGGGTCTGGTCCGAACGCTCTCCGCGCTCGTGCAGCTCGAAGATGCGCTGCGCCAACTCGGGCGCCATGCCAGGGCCCTCGTCGCTGACGGTGAGTTCCAGCCTGCCCTGTGCGTCCAGGCGGGCGTATACGGCGATTTCTCCGGCCTGGGCGTATTTCACGGCGTTGTCCACGAGGTTGGACAAGGCGATCCGTACCAGGGTGGGATCGCACTCCCAGGAGGCGGGGACGCCCGCAGTCTCCAGCTTCAGATGGTGGCGGCGCGACCAGTGCACGAGCTGCACGGCATCGTCGATCAGGTCCATCACGGGCACCCAGTCGAGCTGCAGCCGGAATGCAGGCGCGTCCAGTCGGTCGCTGACCAGGCAGTTGTCCACCAGGGCCGTGAGGCGCCTGCAGGCGCGGCGGATCTGGGCTGCGCGTTCCAGCTGGGAATCGATATCGGTGGACGGAAAAGTCAGTTGCTCGGTGGCCGCGCTGTCCACCACGGCCAGCGGCGTGCGGAATTCATGGTTGACCATGTTGAAGAACTGGCGCTGCTCCAGCCGCAGCGTGCGCTCGCCATGCAATGCGGCCTGCAGCGCGTTTTGCGCATGCAGCAGCTCCGCCGTGCGTGTGCGAACCCGTCCTTCCAGCGCATGTTCCGACCGGGCCAGCGACTCCACCAGCTGCGCCTGCCTGCCCATGGAGTTCTGGAATTTCTCGACCAGGCTGGCGCCCACGGCAATGATGATGAGGATGTACAGCAGCAGCGATTCCAGCTGCCAGTACATGCCTGCCTCAATGTCGGAAGACACCAGTCCCGTATAGGCCGCAGCCACGTGGATGCCCATGACCGTGTGCAGCGTGTAGGGAATCAGCACCAGCAGGTTGACGATGCTGGGACCCTGGCGGAACAGGTTCTGCCAGGCCACCAGCGCACTCAGCAGACTGGCCATCCAGGGCACGCTGACCCCCAGCCAGGCCCATTGCGTGTAGTGCCCCGTCGGTATGCTGAGTACGGCCAGCAGCGGTGCCACGGTCAGCAGCACCAGCATGCGATCGATGCGGCGCCAGGCCGTGCCGCGCGTCAAGGTCTCGCGTGCCTGCCAGGCAAAGGCGGCAGGCAGCAGGAAGACGCCCACGCTCACCCAGACATCCGCATGCGGCGCCCAGGGCTCGGGCAGCCACAGCTGGGCATAGCCGCGCACATTGGCGTTGTGGGTCAGCACCACGAAGGCCAGCAAGGTCATGGCCATCAGGCTGCGCATGCGCAGGGCCAGGGCCGCGCCCGCGATCAGCAGGGTCAGCACCAGATTCACACCCTGGTGCACGCCCGATGCCCACTCGACGCTGGACAACCAGGCCATCAGCCCCGTGCTGCGCCAGACCGTGGCGTACAGCTGCATGGCGCTGCTGGTCTCGATGCGCAGTACAAAGGGCTGGCCAGCGCGCAGTGGAAACACCAGCTGGCGCACATGGATGCGCTGAGCCATGGGCACGGTGTCACCGCTTTCCCTCGCCTGCCACAGGCCGTGCGCCTGCTGGTAGAGCGTGACCCTGTCCAGATAGGTGGGCGTGATCTCCAGCCACAGCGCATCGTTGTCGGCCAGCCCGCTTGTGGGCGCAAGGGCAGGCGCGGCAACCCTCACCCAGTAAGCATGGCGGGTATAGCCCTCGTTCAGAGGCGTGCGCCGGGTTTCGAAGGCATCATCGGGCAGGGCCGCGACCTGTTCAATGGTCATGCTGCGGCCCGCATCGGCAAGCACTTGCATGGGCAGGTCCTTGCCAAGACGCAGTCCCTTGTCAGGGGGAGGCATGGACGCCGGGCTCAGCACGAAAAATGCAAGCAACCCGAGCGAGACCATGATCCATGCAATAAATGTAAATTTTTGTGTGTTTCTCTGAACTGTGAGCATTCGAGAGTGTTCGTGCATGGCGGCGGACGTTCGCCCCAATGAAAATCCGCGCACCAATAGGCAAACATCATGCAGCAGACACTAGAGCCATCGATCGAGTTCACCGTCGCCGTCGTAGAGGACGACGAGGATATTCGTATCAATGTGTGTCGATTTTTAACAAAGTCTGGCTTGCATGCCTGGGGCACGGATTCTGCAGAAGACTTCTACATAAAGCTACTGCGCGAGAAGGCAGATCTGGTCGTCGTCGACCTGGGCCTGCCCGGCGAGGACGGCCTGAGCCTGGTCAAGCGCCTGGCCGAGCAGGAGATTCCCGTCGTGGTGCTCACGGCGCGCGGCGATCTGGACAGCCGCATCGCCGGCCTCAATGCCGGCGCCCTGCAGTACTTCGTCAAGCCCACCGACATGAACGAGCTGGTGGCCGGCATCCGCTCCCAGCTGCGCCGCAACACGGGCCAGCCGGCCCGGGCGGCGGCACCTTTCCTGACCTGGCGCCTTGACCCCCTTTCGGCCTGCATGGTCGCGCCCAACCACCAGATCATTGCCCTGACCAGTCGCGAGCTGGAATTGCTCGGCTGCCTGATGGCAACCCCCGGAACCATGGTGGCCAAGCAGACCTTGATCGAGACCATGGGATACGCCGATGTGGATGACGGCTTCCACCGCATCGAATCGCAGCTGACGCGGCTGCGCCGCAAGACCCTGGATATCTCCGGGCTGGCCCTGCCGGTGAGGGCAGTGTTCGGCCGAGGGCTGGTGTTCGTGCCTTAGGCGCCCGCCACTTTTCTTTCCCTTTCCCCAACTTTTGAACGCGGCTTTCAGAGCCCGCGCAGGGGATTCGTTCGCTCTTTTTTTGAGCGCGGGAAAGCTGCGGGGCTGTCGCCAGTGGCGCTACAGAGTTTTTTCAACGGTGCGAAAGCATCAAAAAAGAGAGGAGCGGTATGACAAGACAGACTATCCGTGCCGAGCGGAGTGCTTTCAAACAGAAGGCCGGAACCCAAACAAGGCGCCTGGCACTGGGAGCTGCGCTGCTTGCAAGCACCGTGGCCCAGGCATCGTTCATCAATGGCGATTTCGAGACGGGAAATCTGAATGGCTGGACGGAAGAGGCCTGGACCAACAATGGCACGGCGGCGACCTTGACGTCCAACCCCGTCAAACTGGCTGACCTGCAGCGGGCGGCTCCGGCGGGAAAGCTGCCGTTGAACTCGGTCGTCACAGCGCCCGAGGCGACGGTCAAGGATCGCCTGTGGGTTTCGGGCAGCTCCGATCTGTTGCTGCCCATGCGCGGCAGCAACACGGCCCGCATCAATCTGACCGAGACGCATATCCCTCGCAATGTGTCGCCAGAGCCCTCGTTTACCCCGCAGCCGAAGACAGCCAGTGCTATTTCGCAGGAAGTGACGCTGACGGCCGACGACATCGACAAGGACGGAAAGATCCATATCCGTTTCATCGCTGCACCGGTGCTGGATGATCCAGGCAGCGGTCACACGCCTGCTCAGCGTCCGTACTATGCCATTGCATTGGTCAAGACTTTCGATGCACAAACTGCTTCGGTGGTGGACAAGGAACTTTTCTTTAAATATCACTATGCGGGCCAACCGGGTGTGGCTTGGAAATCGTTCCAGGATGCGAATGGGCACTCGGAGTTGTTCACCGACCCTCAGGCCTATGACGTGGCGCCCGGCAATGAAGTGCTGCGTGTAGGCGATAAGGTTCGACTGGAAGCGATTGCCGCTGGCTGCAGCCAGAGCGGACACTCGGGCCACCTGTACGTGGACAACTTCACCACCGCCCTGCCCAAGGGGGTATGGATCACGGCGTCGGGACCGGTGAGTGCCCCCAAGAACGATGGCACTGAGATCACCTACACGTACAGCTACACCAACAATGCCAGTACGCCGGTGACCAATGTCGAGGTGACGCCGGCCATGCCGCAAGACAGCACGGGCGTTTCCACCAGCTTTGTCTCTTTGGTCGATGCGAAAAACTATTGCACCGCACCTGTGGGTGGCGTGGGCTCCACGGGCCCTGCAAAGTGCAGCATCCCCAGCCTTGCACCAGGTGAGACCCTGACGTTCAAGATGACGGTCAAGGTTCCGCTGGGCACGCCGGGCGACCAGATCAACAACGGCAACTACACCATTGGTGGCGATGGCGTGGCCACACTCATGGGAGCCATGGTGCAGACCAACCTGCTGGACACTGCGTCCTCCAGCGACATGACCACAAACCCGAGCGGACTGCCGCCCAAGGGCACGGTGGGCGTGCCTTATCCGCCGACAGCTTCGTTCTCCTGCACCAACCAGGGTGCTGCAACTGCGAACAATGCGATCTGCGGCGTGACCGGCCTGCCCCCGGGAGTTACCGTGGGTCAGTGCAAGGTGAATGGTGTGGACTGGGCCCAGGGCGATGCCGTCGCTGCAGGCGAGACGGTGGTCTGCCCGGTCTCCGGCACGCCGACGGCTCCAGGCACTTCCAACGTACAGGTCACGACGGGTGCGGACAACGACGTGACTCCTGCCAACAACCAGGTGGCGGCGTCTCCTGTGGTGATTGCGTCCCCTGCGGGCCCGGCCTCCATCCCCACCCTCTCCGAATGGGGCCTGATCCTGATGTCCGGCCTGATGGGCATTATGGGCTGGGGCATGGCGCGCCGCCGCCGCGCCAACCCGCTGTGACCGGCAGTCGGTCGTGACACAGGGCGCCCTTCGGGGCGCTTTTTTTTCATCTGGGCGCGGCCGCAGCCAATTGACTTGCTCAATGTGTGATCGAATAAGGGTTTGTACCTAGCGATATCCCCATGATCGTCCGTGATCGCCCCGCCGGCCTCAGGCTGTTTCTGATTTTGCGGGGCTCGGTGCTCCAGCGTATCCAGGTCACGCTGCTCGTGAACATCGTGTTCGCCGCCATCATCACTCTGGTGCATGGCAACCTGTTCGACGTCAAGATCACGGTGACGCCCATCCCTTTCACGCTGATCGGCCTGCCGCTGGCCATCTTCCTGGGCTTTCGCAACAACACCGCCTATGACCGCTACTGGGAAGGCCGCAAGCTCTGGGGTGAGATGGTGATCTGCGCGCGCACGCTGGCGCGCCAGTGCCAGAGCCTGATCGTCATCGATGGCGATCCGGACCCGGCTCGGCGCAGCAGCGATGTGCGCGTGCGCATGGTGCACCGGGCGATCGCCTTTGCGCATCTGCTGCGGACTCAGTTGCGCGGGCTGCACGAGGATGTGGCCGCAGGCCGCTGGCTGGTGGACAAGGAATGGCGCCAGCTCCAGGGCCTGCCGCTGGAGCAGCGCTGCGACGCACTGATGATGTCCATGGGCCGCGATCTGGCGCAGTGCGTGCGCCGTGGCGAGATGGACCCCTGCCTGGCCGCGTCCATGGACAAGACCTTCACGCGCATGACGGCGGCAGCCGCCTCGTGCGAGCGCATTCGCAACACGCCCATGCCGTTCTCCTATGCGCTGCTGCTGCACCGCACGGCCTATATGTACTGCTTTCTGCTGCCGTTCGGCCTGGTGGACACGACCGGGTTCATGACGCCCTTTGTCGTGGCCATCGTGGCCTACACCTTCTATGGGCTCGACGCCCTGGGCGATGAACTCGAAGAGCCCTTTGGCCTGGAGAGCAACGACCTGCCGCTGGACACCATCTGCCGCTCCATCGAGATCAGCCTGGGCTGCACGCTGGGCGAGACGGATCTGCCGGCACCGCTCAGGCCGGAGGGCTACCGGCTGACCTGAGACGGCGGGCAGACATGGGCAAAGGCCCATGAAAAAAGCCCCGCAGTTTTCTGCGGGGCCTGGTGTGGTGCGGTGCGGCGCGGTGAGGTCAGACCTCAGGCAAACACGCCGGCCGTGTCCTGCATCTTCGCGGAGACGATGCCCAGGTGATGCAAGGTGTCACCGCCCGTCATCTCCATCTGCGTCAGGCGCTTGAAGTAGTGGCTGCCCGCGTACTCGTCGGTCACGCCGATGCCGCCGTGCAGCTGGACCGACTGCTGGCCGACAAAACGCAGCGACTGGCCCAGCTGGACCTTGGCGCGCGCGATGGCCACGTGGCGCTCGGCATCGGCTGCGCTCATCTTGAGGCTGGCGTAATAGCTCATGGAGCGGGCCAGCTCCAGCTGCATCTTCATGTCGGCCACGCGATGGCGCAGGGCCTGGAAGCTGGCGATCACCGTGTTGAACTGCTTGCGCTGGTTCATGTACTCGGTGGTGAGCTTCAGCGTCTGCTCCATGGCGCCCACGCCTTCGGCGCACAGCGCGGCGTTGGCGGCGTCCTGGGCCAGCGTGAGGGCGGCCAGGCCATCGGCCGTCACCAGCGTGGCGGGGGCCGCCTGGCAGCGCAGTTCGGCCGCGCGGCTGCCGTCCTGGGTGCGGTAGCCCTGGGTGCTGACTCCGCTGGCGCCGCGCTCCACCAGGAAGAGGGCGATCTTGCCGTCCAACTGGGCCGGCACCAGAAAGGCGTCGGCCGCGTCGCCTGCAGGCACCACGCTCTTGGTGGCGTCCACCGTGTAGCCGCTGCCGCTCTTGCTGGCCTTGGCGGCGCAGACATCGAGGCGGTAGCGGGCCTGGCGCTCCTGGTGTGCCAGCACGACCAGGGCCTCGCCGCTGGCCACGCGCGGCAGCCACTGGCCGGCCACGGAGGCGTCGGCGTGCTTGCCGAGCACGCCGGCGGCCACAAAGGCCTGCGCCAGCGGCTCCATCACCAGGCCGCGGCCCAACTCCTCCATCACCACCATCACGTCGGTGGCGCCCAGGCCCAGGCCGCCGTGCTCCTCGGGCACGGTCAAGGCCGTCAGGCCCAGTTCGGCGAGCTCGCCCCAGACCTCGCGCGAAAAACCGCCCGCCTCGACGATGGAGCGGCGGCGCTCGAAGGTATAGCCCTTGTCCACCCAGCGGCGCACGGCGTCGCGCAGTTGCTGCTGGTCATCCGAAAAATCAAAGTCCATTTTCTGTCTCCCGAAGCTGATCGAAGCGCGTCCGGCGCACTTCCGGGTTCAGCGAAACTCCAGCCAAAATCAGCCCAGCACCGTCTGCGCGACGATGTTTCTTTGCACCTCGTTGGAGCCGCCGTAGATCGTCGTCTTGCGCATGTTGAAGTACGTCGATGCCAGCGGCGCGTTGTCCACCACGCCGCCGGGGAAGTCGCCCTGCCAGCCGGCTTCCATGGCCTCTTCGATGAAGGGCAGGCTGAAGGGGCCGGCGGCCTGCATCATCAACTCGGAGTAGCGCTGCTGAATCTCGCTGCCCTTGATCTTGAGCAGGCCGGCGATGTCCAGCGGGTTCTTGCCCGATTTCTCGGCCGACAGCACGCGCAGCACCAGCATTTCCAGCGCCACCACGTCGACTTCGAGCTTGGCGATCTCATCGCGGAAACGCTGGTCCTCGTAGACGCCTTCGGCCTTGGCGATGCGCTTGAGGCGCTCCAGCTCGCGCTTGGCGCGGTTCACGTCGGCGATGTTGGTGCGCTCGTGGCTCAACAGGTGCTTGGCGTAGGTCCAGCCCTTGTTTTCCTCGCCGATCAGGTTCTCGGCCGGCACCTCGACGTTGTCGAAGAAGACCTCGTTGACCTCGCACTCGCCGTCCAGCAGCTTGATCGGGCGCACGGTCACGCCGGGGCTCTTCATGTCCACCAGCAGGAAGCTGATGCCGGTCTGGGGCTTGCCCTCGTTGCTGGTGCGCACCAGGCAGAAGATCCACTCGCCGTACTGGCCCAGCGTGGTCCAGGTCTTCTGGCCGTTGACGATGTACTTGTCGCCCACGCGCTCGGCACGGGTCTTGAGGCTGGCCAGGTCCGATCCCGAGCCCGGCTCCGAGTAGCCCTGGCTCCACCAGACCTCGCCGCTGGCAATGCCGGGCAGAAAGCGCTGCTGCTGCTCGGGCGAGCCGTAGGCCATGATCACGGGCGCCACCATCACGGGGCCGAAGGGAATGATGCGCGGGGCGCAGGCCAGGGCGCATTCCTCCTCGAACAGATGCTTTTGCACGGCTGTCCAGCCGGGGCCGCCGAACTGCTTGGGCCAGCCGTAGCCCAGCCAGCCTTTCTTGCCAAGAATCTTGGCCCAGTTCTGCAGGTCGTCGCGCGTCAGGCGCAGCGAATGGCGCACCTTGTGCGCGATGTCCTGGGGCAGGTTGGCCCGCACCCAGGCGCGGACTTCCTCGCGAAAGGACTGTTCTTCAGGGGTAAATGCCAGGTCCATGGACTGTGTCTCCTTCAATCCCGGCTTTTGTAGCACGCACGTTCTTTTTTGGACTGTCCAGGGCGTGACAACCTATGGCAATCCCTGATGCTGGGGCCGCCTGAGCGCAGGCGATCAGCTGGATTGGCCGGGCTCCTCCAGCCCCAACTGTGCATAGACATGCGCAAGACGTGCCTGCAATTGCTGTACCTGGGCTTCGAGATCGACCACGCGCTGGGCCAGGGCATCGCCGCGTGCGCCTGCTGCAGCGGGGGGCTGGGCCATGGCGTTCACGTCCACGGGGCCGCACAGCAGATGGGCCCAGCGCTGCTCGCGTGCGCCAGGCGCGCGTGGCAGCAGCACGACCAGCGGGCCGCCTTTTTCCTCGCTGCGTTCGCGCAGCTCTTCCAGGAAGGCTTCGACGGATGAGATGTCGGCGAAGCGGTGCCAGCGCTCGGAGTTGATGCGCAGCTCGCCCGCCGTCTGCGGGCCGCGCAGCATCAGCAGGGACAGCAGCACGGCACTCTGGTCGGGCACCCCCACGCCGCGCGGGAAGTTGTGCTCCCAGCGCGTGGCGCGCGCGCTGCTGATCTGTACGGACATGGTGCGCAGGCGCAGGCTGTCCAGCGCTTCCTGGGCCTCGCCTTCGCTGACTTCCATCACCGGATCACGGCTGCTTTTCTGGTTGCAGCCCGTGACCAGCGCGTTGAGCGTGAGCGGGTAGCTGTCGGGCACGGTGCGCGCCTTCTCCATCAGGGTGGCCAGCACGCGGGCTTCGACAGCGGTCAGGGGGGTGGAGCGGGGATCGAATGGCATGGGGGTCTGAACGGAAGAGGTGACAAGGCCCGGCAGGGCCATGGGCCTTGCCGGGGCTGGCGCAGGCCGCGCGGCCTGCGGTGCGACAATCGCCGCCCATGAAAAATATCGTGATCCTGATCTCGGGCGGCGGCTCGAACATGGCTGCCATTGTGCGTGCTTCGCAGCAACAGGACTGGGCGCGGCGTTACGGCGCCCGCGTGGCCGCCGTGGTCAGCAACAAGGCCGAGGCTTCGGGCCTTGTTTTCGCGCGCGAGCAAGGCATTGCCACCGAGGTGCTGGACCACCGCCCGTTCCCCAGCCGCGAGGCGTTTGACGCCGAGCTGGCCCAGGTGATCGACCGCCACGCGCCCTCGCTGATCGTGCTGGCCGGCTTCATGCGCATCCTCACGCCGGGCTTCGTGGCGCATTACGAGGGGCGCATGATCAACATCCACCCCTCGCTGCTGCCCGCCTTCACGGGTCTGCACACGCACCAGCGGGCGATTGATGCAGGCTGCCGCTTTGCCGGCTGCACCGTGCACCGCGTTACGGCCGAGCTGGATGTGGGCCCCATCCTGGAGCAGGCCGTGGTGCCCGTGCTGCCCGGCGACACGGCCCAGGCGCTGGCCGCGCGCGTGCTGGTGCAGGAGCACCTCATCTACCCGCGCGCCGTGGCGCAGTTGATGCGGGGCTAGGGTCTGCTCACAGGCCTTCGCTCTGAAAGGCCTGCTGCTCCACTTCGGGGCAGCGTGCAAAGCGGGGCTGCTCCACGCCGTCGATGACCACGGTTTCATTGAACATGGCGGCAGGCCTCACCCACAGGCCGCGCTCGCCGTAGAGCGCGCGGTACAGCGTCATTGACTCGCGCGTCTCGCTGTGGCGCACGGTGGCGAGCACTTCGTAGAGGGCGCCCTTGTAGTGGCGGTACAGGCCCGGGGGCGTGGGGATCAGGGGAGGCAGGTCGTCGTCGGTCATGGGGCGCCATGGTAGCTGCGCCAGCCGGGGGCTGCTGCGGGTTCCGACCTGTGGCCCTCTCGGATTTGCAAGGCGGTGGGACAATTGCGCCCATGCATCCCAAACAGCTTCTCGACGCCTGCGCCGAACTGGTCAAGCGCACCCTGACTTTCGAACACCCGGCCGACGCCGTGGTGTCACGCTTTTTCCGTGAAAACCGCAACCTGGGCCCGCGCGAGCGTGCCGCGCTGGCCGAAACCGCCTACACCGTGCTGCGCAAGAAGCTGCTTTTTGAGAGCCTGGCACGTTCTGGCAGCGGCTCGCGCGAGCGCAGGCTGGCCATCCTGGGCTTTGCCCATAGCCAGGAAGCCCTGGCCCGCGTGGCCGGCAAGTCCGAGCAGGGCGTCAAGGAGGCGCTCGGCTTTGCGCGCGCAGCGCTGTCCCCCCAGGAACTGCAATGGCTGGACGCATGCGATGCCGTGCGCCCCGATGAGCTGATGGAGCCGCACCGCCACAACTTGCCCGAGTGGCTGGTCGCGCCGCTCAAGCAGCAGCTGGGTGAAGATTTCTGGGCCTTTGCTCAGAGCATGGAACAGGCCGCACCGCTGGATCTGCGCGTCAATGCGCTGAACGCCAAGCGCGCCGATGTGCAAAAGGAACTGGCCGATGCCGGCATCGCCGCCGAAGCCACGCCGTACTCGCCCTGGGGCCTGCGCGTGCAGGGCAAGCCCGCGCTGGCCCGGCTGGACGCCTTCACGCGCGGCGCTATCGAGGTGCAGGATGAAGGCTCCCAGCTGCTGGCGCTGATGCTGGACGCCAAGCGCGGCGAAATGGTGGTCGATTTCTGCGCCGGCGCAGGCGGCAAGACCCTGGCCATTGGCGCTTCGATGCGAAGCACGGGGCGCCTGTACGCCTTCGATGTGTCCGGCCACCGGCTCGAAGCCCTGAAGCCGCGCCTGGCGCGCTCGGGCCTGTCGAATGTGCACCCTGCGGCCATCGCCCATGAGCGCGACGACCGCGTCAAGCGCCTGGCCGGAAAGATCGACCGCGTGCTGGTCGATGCGCCCTGCTCGGGCCTGGGCACGCTGCGCCGCAATCCCGACCTCAAGTGGCGCCAGTCGGCCAAGGCCATCGAGGAGCTCACGCAAAAGCAGGCGGCCATCCTGGCCAGTGCAGCGCGCCTGGTCAAGCCGGGTGGGCGACTGGTCTATGCCACCTGTTCGGTCCTGCCGCAGGAAAACGAAGCCATCGCCGAGGCCTTTGCAGCGGAGCACTCTGACTTCGTGGCCATGGATGCCGGAGAACTGCTGGCCCAGCTCAAGGTGGAGCAGGGCGATGCGCTGTGCAGCGGCGGCGAGACCGACACGCAGTACCTGCGCCTGTGGCCGCAGCGCCATGAGACGGATGGCTTTTTTGCCGCCGTTTGGACCCGGAAGCCGTAACTTGCAGACGCAATAAGCTGTAAATCGCAGGAGATTGCCGAATGCCTTTGTAGGCGCATCGCCTAAAATTGAGGCATCGGTGCCACTGGGCGCCGCCTTGCCAAAGGCTTCGGTTATGTCGCTGGATTTCGGATCGGTTTGGAACCTCGCCGTGGATTGGATGGCCCATGGCCTGTGGCAGCTGTCGTGGTGGCAGCTGCTGCTGTACGCCCTGGTCACCACCCACATCACCATTGCGGGCGTCACCATCTTCCTGCACCGCTGCCAGGCCCACCGCTCGCTGGACCTGGGGCCGGTTCCTTCGCACTTCTTCCGTTTCTGGCTGTGGCTGGGCACGGGCATGGTCACCAAGGAGTGGGTGGCCATCCACCGCAAGCACCATGCCAAGTGCGAAACCGAGGACGACCCCCACAGCCCGCAGACACGCGGCCTGGACACCGTGATGCGCCAGGGTGCGGAGCTGTACCGCGAAGAGGCGGCGAACGCCGAGACACTCAGGAAGTTCGGCCACGGCACGCCCGACGACTGGATCGAGCGCCATCTCTACAGCCGGCATTCGATCTGGGGCCCTTCGCTGATGCTGATCATCAATGTGCTGCTGTTCGGCGCCATCGGATTGACGATCTGGGCCGTGCAGATGGCCTGGATTCCGTTCTGGGCTGCCGGCGTGGTCAACGGCCTTGGCCATTTCTGGGGCTACCGCAACTTCGAGGCCCAGGATGCCAGCACCAACCTCGTGCCCTGGGGCCTGATCATTGGCGGCGAGGAACTGCACAACAACCACCATACCTACCCGACCTCGGCGAAGTTCTCGGTCAAGCGCTATGAGTTCGACGTGGGCTGGGTCTACATCAGCGCCATGCAGAAGCTGGGCTGGGCCAAGGTCAAGAAGACGGCGCCTCGGTTGGTCATGGGCACCGTCAAGCCCGTGGCCGACGAAAAGACGCTGGAGGCCGTGATCGCCAACCGCTACGAGGTCATGGCCCGCTATGCGCGCGGCGTGCGCGCTGCCGTGCAGATCGAGCTCGATGCGCTCAAGCAGCGCAAGGCCCGGCAGGCCGACCTGTCCCTGCTCAAGACGGCGCGCCGCTGGCTGCACCGCGATGCCGACAAGGTGCCCGCCCAGGCACAGGGGCAACTGGCCCAGGCGCGCGCAGCCCACCCCGTGCTCGACCAGATGCTGGTCATGCGCGAGGAGCTGCGCCAGCTGTGGCTGAACACCTCGCTGTCGCGCGAGCAACTGACGGCCCATCTGCAGGCCTGGTGCCATCGCGCCGAGGCCAGCGGCATTGCCGCGCTCAAGGAGTTTTCCGTCAAGCTGCGCGCTGCCCACGCCTGAGGCCGCGAAGCCAGCCGGCAACCGACCATGCCCGGGGCCGCATCCCCTCTTCGGAGGCGATGCGGCTTTTTGCTGTGGGGCTCTGCCGCAGTTCCAGGCTTGCCATGGCCTGGGACAAGGAGCGGACCCGTATCTGCAGATCGGCGCTCGCGCGCCAGCCCTGGCCCGGCTGCAGCCTGAGGGCCGGCGCGGGCGCCCCATCCGCCCAGGCCTGTTGCGGGGCGGTGATTTCCAGCGGGCCGTGGCGGCAGAACAGTTCACTGCCCTCCGGCACATGAAGGTGAAGATCGTTGCCGGGGGCAAGATGGCGCAGTTCGAAAGAGCGGGTGTCGGCGTTGTGCATGGTCTGTGTCCTGTGATTCCAGGCCCTCAAGCGTATGCACGCGGCCCTCATCGGCACAGGCACAGCCCGCGGCTTGTTGCATCGCAGCAGTGCAGATGGCGATGGATCTGTTCTGCTTTGTGGTCGATGGATCTGTATCTGTTGCGTAACAGCGCCTTGCGGCAAGATCGCGGGCAAGTCCTCTCGTCCCCGATTCGTTCTCCATCTGCTCCATGACCCTTGCTAGCGCCTCTCCGACCCTGTACCGCCGCCTGGCGGCCGACTACAGCCTGGCCATGGAACTGGGCACGCTCAAGGCGGGCGAGCGCATGCCTTCTGTGCGCGAGCTTATGCGCCGCCATGAGGTCAGCCTGTCCACGGCGCTGCAGACGCTGCGGCATCTGGAGGACCTGGGCCAGCTCGAGGCCCGCCCGCGCGTGGGCTACTTTGTGCGCGATGCCCGGCCTGCAGGCCTGGCCCCGGCCAGCGAGCCCGACCTGAGCCAGCCGGTGCAACCGCTGCCGCAGCCGCACTTCGCAGGCATCAATGAACACATTTCCCTGATGCTGGAGCGCGGCCGCCAGGCCGATGTGCGTGTGGACCTGGGCGGTGCCACGCCGCCGCCCGAACTGTTCGATCGCGGCTACCTGAACCAGACCGCCGCCCGGCTGCTGCGAGAGCAGCCCGACCTGTTGGTGCTGGGGCGCTCCATGATGGGCAGCCACCCTGATTTCCAGCGCGCCATGGCGCGGCGCGCGCTGGCGGCGGGCATCCATGTGGCACCGGCCGATGTGCTGGCGACCACGGGCAATTCCGAGGCCGTGAGCCTGGCGCTGGCCGCTGTGGCCTCGCCGGGGGATGTGGTGGCCGTGGAGTCGCCGACCTACTACGGCCTGCTGCAGGTGGTGGAGTCCTTGCAGATGCAGGCGCTGGAGATTCCCTGCAGCCCGCGCACCGGCCTGTCCATCGAGGCGCTGGAGCTGGCCCTGCAGACCCAGCCGCGCCTGAAGGCCGTGGTGGTCGTGCCCGAGCTGCAGATGCCGCTGGGGACACGCATTCCCGATGAGCACAAGGCCAGGCTGGTCGATCTGTGCGGCGCCCACGGCGTGGCATTGATCGAGGACGACTCCTATGGACTGTTCGTGGAAAGCAGCCAGCCCGTGCGCCCCATCAAGGCCTGGGATCGCCTGCCGGGCCATGTCATCTATTGCGAGGCCTTCAACAAGAGCATGGCGCCGGGCCTGCGCCAGGGCTGGATGAACGCTGGCCAGTGGCATGGGCGGGTGCAGATGCTCAAGTTCGCGCGCAGCCGGGGCACCCAGACCCTGGCCCAGTTGCTGGCGGCCGCCTGCGTGGGCTCGCCCGCACATCTGCGCAATCTGCAGCGCCTCAAGCAGCAGTTGCGGCGCCAGCGTGAAGGCATGGCGCAGCTGGTGGCGCGGTTTTTCCCGCTGGGCACGCGGCTGAGCCTGCCGCCCGGCGGGCTCAGCCTGTGGCTGGAGTTTCCGGCTGGCGTGTCCACGTCCGCGCTGTTCACGCAGGCGCTGGCGCGCGGCATCCGCACGGCGCCGGGCAGCATGTTCTCGAACTCGGGGCGCTACGAGCACTGCATGCGCCTGGGCTGCACCCTGCCGGTGGATGCCGTGATCGAGCAGGCCTGCCGCGAGCTGGGTGCCATGGCCTGTGCGCAGCTGGGTCAGCCGGCGCGCGGTGGGTGACAGGCGAAAAACAGACGTAAAACGGACGCAAAGCGGGCACAAAGCCAACACAAAGCGGACGCAAAAAAACCGCCGGGCTTGCGCCGGGCGGTTTTTTGTCGGTACCGGGAACAGGCTGAATTACTTCAGCTTGATTTCCTTGTACGTGACGTGCTTGCGAGCCTTGGGATCAAACTTCATGATCGCCATCTTCTCGGGCATTGTCTTCTTGTTCTTGGTCGTGGTGTAGAAGTGGCCGGTTCCTGCAGTGGATTCCAGCTTGATCTTTTCGCGTCCGCCTTTAGCAGCCATGGTGTTTCTCCTTGAGGGATTTAGGCTTGGCCACGGGCACGCAGGTCTGCGAGCACGGAGTCGATACCGTTCTTGTCGATCAGGCGCAGAGCAGCGCTGGAAACGCGCAGGCGCACCCAACGGTTTTCGCTCTCAACCCAGAAACGGCGGTATTGCAGGTTGGGCAGGAAACGACGCTTGGTCTTGTTGTTGGCGTGGGAAACGTTGTTTCCCACCATGGGCTTCTTGCCCGTTACTTCACATACGCGTGCCATGAGGACACTCCGATAGTTGTACAGCCGCCGACGCTGATGCCCTGCATTTGCTGCATGGCTTGCCGGCAACCTCACCTCGCCATAAAGGGTGGCGGTAACCCCATGCTGAAAGTGTCCTGGCCATGCAAGCAAGGCGCGCTTCAAATTCAGCAAAGCCACGGATTATAGCGTCTCCATGAGAAAAGCCCCTGGGCCAGCCAAACACGGCTGCAGCCAGGGGCTTTTGCCGCCCTGCGGGAGAGCAAGGCGGGCAGGGTGGCGTCCTGCTTATTCCTGTTCGAGGAAGCGCTGGGCGTCCAGCGCGGCCATGCAGCCCGTGCCGGCGCTGGTGATGGCCTGGCGGTAGACATGGTCCTGCACGTCGCCGGCCGCGAACACGCCGTGCACGCTGGTCTGCGTGGCAAAGCCCTTGAGGCCGCCCTGGGTGATGATGTAGCCGGTCTCGTCCATCTCCAGGTGGCCCTTGAAGATCTCGGTGTTGGGCGCATGGCCGATGGCGATGAAGCAGCCCTGCAGCTGGATGTCCTCGGCATGGCCGTCCTGGGTGCTCTTGATGCGGATGCCGGTCACGCCGGACTGGTCGCCCAGCACCTCTTCGAGCACGAAGTGGGTCTTGAGCTCGATCTTGCCGGCCCGGACCTTGTCCATGAGCTTGTCCACGAGGATGGGCTCGGCCTTGAACTTGTCGCGGCGGTGCACCAGGGTGACCTTGCTGGCGATGTTGGACAGGTACAGGGCTTCCTCGACGGCCGTGTTGCCGCCGCCGACCACGCACACGGGCTGCTCACGGTAGAAGAAACCGTCGCAGGTGGCGCAGCCGGAGACGCCGCGGCCCATGAAGGCCTCTTCGGAAGGCAGGCCCAGGTACTTGGCCGAGGCGCCGGTGGCGATGATCAGGCTGTCGCAGGTATAGGTGCCGGAGTCGCCGGTCAGCGTGAAGGGGCGCTTGGAGAAATCGACGCTGTGGATGTGGTCGAACACCACCTGGGTCTTGAAGCGCTCTGCGTGCTCCAGAAAACGCTGCATCAGCTCGGGGCCCTGCACTCCGTTCACGTCTGCAGGCCAGTTGTCCACCTCGGTCGTCGTCATCAGCTGGCCGCCCTGGGCCATGCCGGTCACCAGCAGCGGGTTGAGGTTGGCGCGCGCGGCATAGATGGCGGCCGTGTAGCCGGCAGGGCCGGAGCCGAGGATCAGGACTTTGGCGTGTTGGGTAGAAGACATGGATGCAGTTCTTGAAAAAGGCGCACGCCGGCAGTCGGCGTGCAGAAAAAAAGATACATCGGGAACAGCTGTGGAGTATCGCTCCGCAGTCAGGTTCCCGTTGCCATATGGATCAATGGCCCGGATTGTCAAAAATGATCGACGTGGCGCCGTCATGCGGCGGTGTCATGCTCTGTTGCAAGTGCTTGCATTACGCTTGCGGGTCGCCCTGGCTGTTTTTGCGGCCAGTCCGAGGGGGCTGGGGTAAGCTCCCGCCTGCGTATGACTTACTCATTGAACGCTCTGAACGCTTCCACATCCGCCAAGGGCAAATCCAGGTCTGCGGCGCGCCCCGGCATGGTGGCGCGCTTCGGCCACGAAATGCTGCTGCTGGCGGGGCTGCTGGCCCTGGTGTTCTGGCTTGCCTCCATGCTCAGCTACTCGCCCCAGGATCCAGCGTGGTCCACCTCCGGGGCGGGACACGCGCGCCTGGTCGCCAACTGGATGGGCCGCGTCGGAGCCTGGCTGGCCGACGCCTGCTATTTCGGTTTCGGCATGTCGGTCTGGTGGCTGGTGCTGGCCTCGCTGCAGACCTGGCTGTCTTCCTTTGCGCGCTGGCTGCGCGGCGGCGTGCCGCGCGACGGTGTGCCACTGCCGCCCCTGTGGCGCCGGCGCCTGCGCTTTTGGGGCGGGCTGCTGCTGCTGCTGGGTGCGAGCTGCGCACTGGAGTGGACGCGCCTGTACCGCTTCGAGAGCGTGCTGCCCGGCCCGGCCGGCGGCGTCTTCGGCTACATGCTGGGGTACCACAGCCTGCAGTGGCTGGGCTTCATGGGCTCGGGCCTGATCGGCATCTGCGTGGCCGTGATCGGCCTGGCCATGGTGTTCCGCTTTTCCTGGGGCCATCTGGCCGAATCCATGGGCGCACGCCTGGACGGCTGGGTGCTCTTTCTTTTTGCGCGCCGTGAAAAGGCCCGGGACGAAGCCGCAGGCCGCCGCGCTGCGCGCGAGCGCGAGGAAGTGGTGCAGGAAGAGCGCACGGAAAGCGCCGTGCAGCACCCGCAGCCCGTGCAGATCATCGAACCTGTGCTCCAGGAGGCTGCGATACCCAGCGTGCGCGTGGTCAAGGAGCGCCAGAAGCCCCTGTTCTCCGAACTGCCCGACAGCAAGCTGCCCCAGGTGGATCTGCTCGATGCGGCGCAGCAGCGCCAGGAAAGCGTGTCGCCCGAGACGCTGGAGATGACCAGCCGGCTGATCGAAAAGCGCCTCAAGGACTTTGGTGTCGATGTGCATGTGGTCGCCGCCATGCCCGGCCCCGTGATCACCCGCTACGAGATCGAGCCGGCCACGGGCGTCAAGGGCTCGCAGATCGTGAACCTGGCCAAGGATCTGGCGCGCTCGCTGTCCCTGGTGTCCATCCGCGTGATCGAGACGATTCCCGGCAAGAATTTCATGGCGCTGGAGCTGCCCAATGCCAAGCGCCAGTCCATCCGCCTGTCCGAGGTGCTGGGCTCGCAGGTCTACCACGACGCCAAGAGCATGCTGACCATGGGCCTGGGCAAGGACATCGTGGGCAATCCGGTCGTGGCTGATCTGGCCAAGATGCCGCACGTGCTGGTGGCCGGCACCACGGGTTCGGGCAAGTCGGTGGGGATCAACGCCATGATCCTGTCGCTGCTGTACAAGGCCGAGGCCCGCGATGTGCGCCTGCTGATGATCGACCCCAAGATGCTGGAAATGTCGGTCTACGAAGGCATTCCTCACCTGCTGTGCCCCGTGGTCACCGACATGAAGCAGGCCGCCAATGGCCTGAACTGGTGCGTGGCCGAGATGGAGCGCCGCTACAAGCTCATGAGCAAGCTGGGCGTGCGCAATCTGGCGGGCTACAACACCAAGATCGACGAGGCCAAGGCGCGCGAGGAATCCATTCCCAACCCCTTCAGCCTCACGCCCGAGGAGCCTGAGCCGCTGCAGCGCCTGCCGCACATCGTCATCGTCATCGACGAGCTGGCCGACCTGATGATGGTGGTCGGCAAGAAGATCGAGGAGCTGATCGCGCGCCTGGCCCAGAAGGCCCGCGCGGCCGGCATCCACCTGATCCTGGCCACCCAGCGCCCCAGCGTGGACGTGATCACCGGCCTGATCAAGGCCAACATCCCCACACGCATCGCCTTCCAGGTCAGCAGCAAGATCGACAGCCGCACCGTGCTTGACCAGATGGGCGCCGAATCCCTGCTGGGCATGGGCGACATGCTCTACATGGCCAGCGGCACGGGCCTGCCCGTGCGCGTGCACGGCGCCTTCGTGTCGGACGAGGAAGTGCACCGCGTGGTGGGCTACCTCAAGGAGCAGGGCGAGGCCGACTACATCGAAGGCGTGCTCGAAGGCGGCACGGCCGAGGGCGACAGCGAGTTCGGCTCGGAGTCCGGCGACGGCGGCAATGGCGAGAAGGACCCCATGTACGACCAGGCCGTGGAAGTGGTCCTCAAGGACCGCAAGGCCAGCATCTCGTATGTGCAGCGCAAGCTCAGGATTGGTTACAACCGCTCGGCGCGCCTGCTGGAAGATATGGAAAAGGCGGGCCTCGTCAGCGGTCTCACGGCCAGCGGGCAGCGCGAAGTGCTGGTGCCCGCGCGCGCCGGGGAATGAGCCCGCTTCCCCGCAATCATGGAGAAAGAATGAAACGTCTGTTGACTGCAGTTGTGATCGCGGCAAGCGCGACGGCCTCGTGGGCCGATGGCCTCAAAAGCCTGGAAGCCTTCATGAAGAATTCCCAGGCCGGCCGCGCCGAATTCACCCAGGCCGTCACGGCCCCGTCCAAGGATGGCCAGCCGCCGCGCACCAAGAACTCCAGCGGCCAATTCGAATTCCAGCGTCCCGGCAAGTTCAGGTTCGTCTACACCAAGCCGTTCGAGCAGACCATCGTCGCCGACGGCAAGACGCTGTGGCTCTATGACGCCGACCTCAACCAGGTCACGCAGCGCCCCCAGGCCCAGGCCCTGGGCAGCACGCCGGCCGCCATCCTGGCGTCGGCCAACGATCTCAAGGCGTTGAGCGCCGACTTCGATCTGCAATCCGCGCCCGAGCAGGATGGCCTGCAATGGGTCCAGGCCAGCCCCAAGGACAAGAACGGCCAGCTCAAGAGCGTGCGCGTGGGCTTTGCGGCCGATGGCCAGCTTTCGGCGCTGGACATCCTGGACAGCTTTGGCCAGCGTTCGCTGATCCGCTTCAGCCAGCTGCAGACCCAGGCGTCCTTGCCAGCCTCCACTTTCGAGTTCAAGGTGCCAGCGGGCGCCGACGTGCTCAAGCAGTAAGCCGCGCTGCCGCGCGGGGCAACCCTTCAGGCCGGTCACAGGCTGCGGTGCGCAGTTTGTGAGGTTTTGTAATGGTTTTGCCTAATATCGTCGAGACAATGGCGGCCTGCGGCCAGCGATTGTTTCGACGTCCCTCCGAGGACATGCTGGCCGGCTCTCGCATGCCTTTATGAACCTCAGTCGCAAGTTGCCGCTCGCCATTGCCATGGCGCTGCTATTCACCCTCGCTGCCGGATTCTTCGGACTCTGGTCGGCCCATCGATCCCTAGGCGTCTTTCACGGCGATGTCCAGCGCCACATGGCGGCGGAACGCCTCGCCGCCGAGGTGGAAGGCCACTTCAAAACCCAGGTCCAGGAATGGAAGAACGTGCTGCTGCGCGGCTCGGACAACGCGCTGCGCGAGCAGCACTGGAAGGGCTTTCTGGCCGATGAGCGCGCCGTGCAGGACAAGACTGCCGCCTTGCTGGCCCTGGTGGACGATGCCTCCCTGCGCGAGATCGCCCAGGGCTTTGTGGCGCAGCACCGCAAGATGGCCGAGGGCTACCGCGTGGGGCTGGACAAATTCGAGGCCACGGGCTTCGACCCCTCAGTAGGCGACATGGCCGTGCGCGGCGTGGACCGCGAGCCGGCCGAGCTGCTTTCCCAGCTCAAGGCCGGCATTGCGGCGCAGAGCAAGGCGGTGGCCGACGATGCCTACAGCAGCGGCAAGCACGCCACGGAGCTGAGCCTGGTGCTGATGCTGGTGGCGGCCGTGGCCGGCGTGGCCATTGGCTGGCTCATCACCCGTGCCGTGGTGGCACCGCTGCGCAGCGCGGTCCAGCTGGCCGAGAAGGTGGCCCAGGGCCATCTGACCAATGCCATAGCGAGCGGCGGGCCAGACGAACTGGGCCAGCTGCTGCGGGCGCTGGGCGCCATGCAGGAGCAGTTGCGCAGCATCGTCGTGGAAGTGCGCGGCAATGCGGAGCAGGTGGCATCCGCCAGCTCGCAGATCGCGGCCGGCAACAGCGACCTGGCCCAGCGCACCGAGCAGCAGGCATCGGCCCTGCAGATGACGGCTTCTTCCATGGACCAGCTCGACTCCACCGTGCGCGGCAATGCCGATCACGCAGAGAAGGCCAACCTGCTGGCTTCGTCCGCCAGCGACATCGCCACGCGCGGTGGTGATGCCATCTCGGCCGTCGTGGGCACCATGCGCAGCATCCAGGATGCGTCCGAGCGCGTGGTCAGCATCATCGAGGTGATCGACGGCATCGCGTTCCAGACCAATATTCTTGCGCTCAATGCGGCCGTGGAGGCCGCGCGGGCCGGCGAACAGGGCCGGGGCTTTGCCGTGGTCGCCGCCGAGGTCCGCACACTGGCCCAGCGCAGCTCGGGCGCTGCGCGAGAAATCCGTGACCTGATCCAGGCCAACGCCCAGCGCGTGGCCCTGGGGGCCGAGGAGGTGGACAGCGCGGGTGCGACCATGGCCTCGGTGCAGGAGGTGATTGCCAAGGTCTCGCGCATGATCGGTGCCATCAGCCACTCCAGCGGCGAACAGAGCGCTGGCGTGAGCCACGTCAACAGCGCCATCGTCCGCATCGAGGAGGGGACCCAGCAGAACGCCGCGCTGGTGGAACAGACCAGTTCGGCCGCCGAGAGCCTGCGCAAGCAGGCCCATCAGCTGGTCGAACTCATGGCGCGTTTCAGGACGGCCTGAACGCGGTGGCCGGGGCCGGGCGCAGCCGGTCGTGGAGCGCCGCCAGCACCAGGGTGGCTGCCACGGGCAGGGCCCAGCCCATGCCGTTGCCCGGCAGGCTGTTCAGGAAGGCCGGCAGCCAGTCCTGCCAGCCTGCCGCCTTGGCGGCATCGACAAGGCCGAACACCAGCGCCACGGCCAGCACCGGCGCGAACACGCGCTGCGCATTGCGCCACAGGCCTGACAGCAGGCTCAACACCACCAGGGCGATGGCCAGCGGATAAATGCCCACCAGCACGGGGCCGGACAGGGCGATCAGCTGGGCCAGGCCCTGGTTGGACACCAGGATGCACGCCAGCCCAATGGCCACCACCACCGCGCGGTAGGGCAGGCGCAGCATCTCGCTGAAGTAGGCGCCACAGGCGCTGACCAGGCCCACGGCCGTGGTCAGGCAGGCCAGGGAAATCACCACGGCCAGCAGCAGGCTGCCGATGGGGCCGAAGGTGTGATCCACATAGCGCGTGAGGATGAGCACGCCGGTCTGCGCCTGCGGGGCGATGGACTGGCTGGTGGCGCCCAGATGGATCAGCGACAGGTACACCAGGCCCAGGCCCACGGCCGCGATCACGCCCGCGATGATGGCGTAGCGCGTCTGCAGCCCGGTGTGGGAGATGCCCCGGTCCCGGATGGCGTTGACGATGACGATGCCGAAGGCCAGGGCGCCCAGCGCGTCCATGGTCTGGTAACCCTCCAGAAACCCTTCGGTCAGGGGCGCGACCAGGTAGTCGCCGCTGGCGCTGGTGGCGGCACCGGCCGGCAGCAGCACGGCGGCGGCACCCAGCACCACCAGGGCCAGGATCAGCACGGGCGTGATCAGCTTGCCGATGGTGTCGATCAGCTTGCCGGGGAACAGGGACAGGCCCATGACCAGCACAAAGTACACCGCCGAGTAGATGAACAGCGCAGTGCTGCTGTGGCCCACGAAGGGCGCAAAGCCCATCTCGAACGACACGGTGGCCGTGCGCGGCGTGGCAAACAGCGGGCCGAGGATGAGATAGATCAGCAGGCCCAGCACCATGCCGGCCTTGCGGCCCACGGGCGAGGTCAGTGCATCGAGCCCGCCGCCCACGCGCGCCAGCGCCACCACGGTGAGCAACGGCAGGCCCACGCCCGTGAGCAGAAAGCCCGTGGCCGCCGCGGCCGCGTGCTCGCCGGCGCCCTGGCCGACCATGGGCGGAAAGATGATGTTGCCCGCGCCGAGGAACAGCGCAAAGGTCATGAAGCCTAGGGCGATAAGGTCCCGGGTCTTGAGTGTTTGCATGGATGCAGAAATGAAAAGGTCCCGCCTTGCCGCATGGCAGGCAGTTCCGGAAACGGTGGGAGGCGCGGAGCGATGGGGCAGCAATGGCGCAGGCCCGATGGCCGCGCATGCCGCGCGGCCGGCTCCGCAAAGGGCAGCATTTTAGGGCGGTGGCCCGAAGCGGGTGAAAAATGTCAGTGATTGCTCTTGATGAGATGCATGCAAACCATTCATGTCATGTGAGTGACATGCCTGCAGGCGATGGCCAGGCTCCCGGCTGGCGATCCATGGCTTCATCCCCCGCAGCCAGGTACAGGCATCAGGGGCTGGCGCACCCGCTGCCGCCATGGCGTGGACAATGGCGTCATGGTTTTGCAACTGCATCTGTTCCCCTCGGCAGTGAATCCGGCACATGGGCTGCCGAACGCCTTCTGCGCGGCGCTGCCTGCGACGGAGCTGGCCCATGGCTGATCTGTTCACCCAGGAGCCCTCCGCACCACTGGCCGAAGCCCTGCGGCCCAAGACCCTGGACGAGGTCGTGGGCCAGTCCCATCTGCTGGGCGAGGGCAAGCCGCTGCGCCTGGCCTTCCAGTCAGGCAAGCCGCATTCCATGATCTTCTGGGGGCCGCCCGGCGTGGGCAAGACCACGCTGGCCCGGCTCACGGCCACGGCCTTCAAGTGCGAGTTCATTGCGCTGTCTGCGGTGTTCTCCGGGGTCAAGGACATCCGCGCGGCCATGGAGCAGGCGCAGCAGAACCTGGCCATGGGCCGGCACACCATCCTCTTCGTGGACGAGATCCACCGCTTCAACAAGTCCCAGCAGGATGCGCTGCTGCCCTATGCGGAAAGCGGGCTGGTCACCTTCATCGGCGCCACCACGGAGAACCCTTCCTTCGAGGTGAACTCGGCCCTGCTGTCGCGCGCGCAGGTCTATGTGCTGCAATCCCTGACCGACGATGAACTCAGGCAACTGCTGCTGCGGGCGCAGGAAAAGGCCCTGGGCGGCCTGGAGTTCGACGACCTGGCGCGGGACACCATCGTCGGCTATGCCGATGGCGATGCCCGGCGGTTCCTGAACCTGCTGGAGCAATGCCAGACGGCGGCCGGCGCTGCGGGCGTCACGCGGATCGATGCCGAGTTCGTGCAGAACGCGCTGACCTTGAATGCCAGGCGCTTCGACAAGGGCGGCGACAACTTCTACGACCAGATATCTGCCCTGCACAAGTCCGTGCGCGGCTCCCATCCCGATGCGGCGCTCTACTGGCTCACGCGCATGCTCGATGGTGGCGCCGATGCGCGCTACCTGTCGCGGCGCATTGTGCGCATGGCCTGGGAGGATATCGGCCTGGCCGATCCGCGCGCCATGCAGATCGCCAACGACGCAGCCCTGACCTATGAGCGCCTGGGCAGCCCCGAGGGCGAGCTGGCGCTGGGCCAGGCCGTCATCTACCTGGCCATGGCCGCCAAGAGCAACGCCGGCTACAACGCCTACAACAAGGCCCGGGCCTTCGTGAAGCAGGACAGGAGCCGCGAGGTGCCCGTGCACCTGCGCAACGCGCCCACCAAGCTCATGAAGGAGCTGGGCTACGGCCATGAATACCGCTACGCGCACGATGAGCCCAACGCCTACGCGGCCGGCGAGACCTATCTGCCCGAAGGCATTGCGGAGCCGGGCTGGTACCAGCCCGTGCCGCGGGGCCTGGAGATCAAGATCGGCGAGAAGCTGGCCGTGCTGCGCAAGTGGGACGAAGAGGCTGGCGGCGCATAGCCGAAGCCGCTGAGGGCAGGCCGGTGCCGGGGCTAGGCGCCCGGGCCGGGCTCCACCGCCACGTCGCGCGCGTGCAGGGGGGCGTGGCACTCCGAGCAGACGACCAGGGGGTCGAACGTGTGGCCGCACACCGTATGCCGGTGCAGCAAGGGCCGGCCTTCCTCGCCGGACATGTGTACATCACCCCAGTGCACGATGGCCATGACCACGGGATGCAGGTCCAGCCCCTTGGGCGTGAGGCGGTACTCGTGCCGTACCGGCGCCTCCTGGTAGGCCACTTTATTGAGCACGCCTGCCTCGACCAGCCTGGCCAGCCTGTCCGACAGCATGGGGCGTGAAATGCCCAGGCGCCCCAGGAATTCATCAAAACGGCGTACGCCCAGAAAGCAGTCGCGCAGCACCAGCAGTGTCCAGCGGTCGCCGATGACCGAGACCGTGCGTGCGATGGAGCAGCGCTCCTCTTCCAGTTCGTTCCATTTCATTGGGCAGTTCCCCGCTTGACGGGTTCTGATTTTAAACCTACCGTGCTTTTAGTTCAAAAAATGAACTGACCAATCATCCACGGAGATCCCATGACCGACAAGAAAGCCATTCTCGTGATCGGCGCTGGCGACGCCACGGGCGGCGCCATCGCCCGGCGTTTTGCGCGCGAAGGCTATATCGCCTGCGTCACGCGCCGCGACGCGGACAAGCTCCAGCCCCTGGTCGAACAGATCCGCGCCGCCGGCGGGCAGGCACATGGTTTTGGCAGCGACGCGCGCAAGGAAGAGGAAATGGTGGCCCTGGTGCAGAAGATCGAGGCCGAGATCGCACCCATCGAGGTCGCCGTCTTCAACATCGGCGCCAACGTGCGCTTCGGCATCACCGAGACCACGGCGCGCGTCTACTTCAAGGTCTGGGAGATGGCCTGCTTCGCCGGCTTCCTGATGGGGCGGGAGGCGGCCAGGGTGATGCTGCCGCGCGGCCGGGGCACCATCATCTTCACGGGCGCCACCGCCAGCCTGCGCGGGCGCGAGGGCTTTGCTGCGTTTGCCGGCGCCAAGCACGGCCTGCGTGCGCTGGCCCAGAGCATGGCGCGCGAGCTCTGGCCCAAGGGCATCCATGTGGCCCACCCCGTGATCGACGGCGCCATCGACACGGAGTTCATCCGGAGCAACTTTCCCGAGCGCTATGCCCTCAAGCAGCAGGACGGCATCCTCAATCCCGACCACATCGCCGACCTCTACTGGCAACTGCACCAGCAGCCGCGCGATGCCTGGACGCATGAAACCGAAATCCGCCCCTGGATGGAGTCCTGGTAGGCCCTTCAGCCATTTGCGTCCCTTCAGCCGCTTCAGCCCCTTCGCTTCGATGTTCCATCCCATTTGATGCAGGCCGTGCCATGAACCCCAACGTGCAATTCCTCTTCGACTTCGGCAGCCCCAACGCCTATCTCTGCCACCAGGTCATCCCCGCAATCGAGGCGCGCAGCGGCATCCGCTTCGACTATGTGCCGGTCCTGCTGGGCGGCCTGTTCAAGCTGGCCAACAACCGCTCACCGGCCGAGGCGAATGCCGACATTCCCAACAAGCGCGCCTATGAGGCGCTGGAACTGCAGCGCTTCGTGCAACGGCATGGGCTCACGCGCTTCCGGATGAATCCGCACTTTCCCGTCAACACCCTGCAAATCATGCGCGGGGCCGTGGCGGCGCAGGGCCTGGGCTGCTTCGAGCGTTATGTGGATGCGGTGTTCTCCAGCATGTGGGAGAAGGGCTGCAAGATGGACGATGCCCAGGTGATCGGCACCGAGCTGTCCGGGGCGGGCCTGGACGGCCCAGCCCTGATCGCCGCAAGCCAGACGCCCGAAGTCAAGGCCCGGCTGCTGGCAAATACCGAGCAGGCCTTCCACCGTGGCGCTTTCGGATCGCCCACCTTTTTTGTTGGCGACGAGATCTACTTCGGCAAGGACCGCCTGCGCGACGTGGAGGAACAAGCGCTGCGGGCCTGAAGCCAGCCTCAGGCCGATCGCCCGTCGTAGCGCGTGATGCGCAGTGCCTCGGGGTCCACGCCTTCCAGGCAGCGCACGTTGACGGCCGCCATGTGCCGGCCCTGGGGATCGATGGCCTCGCCGAACGGATGGATGCCGCAGGTCGGGCAGAAGCGGTGCTGGATCAGGTGCCGGTTGAAGGTGTAGGTCCGCATCTGTTCATCGGGCGTCTGCAGCTGCAGCTGTTCCCTGGGAACGAACCACATGAGCGCGCCCTTGCGCGCGCAGATGGAGCAGTTGCAGGCCATGGCCTGGGTGAGTTCGCCTTCCACATCGAAAGCGATGCCGCCGCAGTGGCAGCTGCCGTGGTATTTCATCGGGGTTCTCCGTGGCCACCTCGGGCTGGCGGCACTGCCGTTGATGGTAGGAGTTCATGCTGGCTACGGCAAATTGCTGCAGTGCTACATAAGAGCACGTGGCTTGTAAAGCCTCGGGAAACCCCCCTGCAACAAGGCGTTGCAGGCCACCGGGGGGTGCCTAGAATCGCCAATCCCCTGCGGTTTCCGGGCCACAAGCCAGGATGCGGCGGGAGAGCTTCCACCACCATGGCATTGCTGGCTCCGTTCGTTTGGATGCGAGGCACGCTGAATGTCTCCATCCTGGACTAAAGGGGAGAGCGCATATGGACATACTGCTTCAGCAGGTCATCAACGGATTGGTCCTGGGCAGCATGTACGCCCTGATCGCCCTGGGCTACACCATGGTGTACGGCATCATCCAGCTCATCAACTTCGCCCATGGCGAGGTGCTCATGGTCGGCGCGCTGACCAGCTGGAGCTGCATAGGCCTGATGCAGGAGGCCATGCCCGGTGCGCCGGGCTGGCTGATCCTGCTGCTGGCGACCGTGATCGCCTGCGTGGTGGCCGCGGCACTGAATTTCGTGATCGAGAAAGTGGCCTACCGCCGCCTGCGCAGCAGCCCGCGCCTGGCGCCGCTGATCACGGCCATCGGCGTCTCGCTGCTGCTGCAGACGCTGGCCATGATCATCTGGAAGCCCAACTACAAGGCCTATCCCACGCTGCTGCCGAGCACGCCCTTCGAGATCGGCACGGCGGTGATCACGCCCACCCAGATCCTGGTGCTGGTGGTCACGGCGATCGCGCTGGCATCGCTGACCTATCTGGTCAACTACACCAAGCTCGGGCGCGCCATGCGGGCCACAGCCGAGAATCCGCGCGTGGCGGCATTGATGGGCGTCAAGCCCGACGTGGTGATCTCGGCCACCTTCATCATCGGCGCCGTGCTGGCGGCCATCGCGGGCATCATGTACGCCTCCAACTACGGCACGGCCCACCACACCATGGGCTTTCTGCCGGGGCTCAAGGCCTTCACGGCGGCCGTGTTCGGCGGCATCGGCAACCTGGCCGGCGCCGTGGTCGGCGCCATGCTGCTGGGGCTGATCGAGTCCATAGGCTCGGGCTACATCGGCGACCTCACGGGCGGCGTATTGGGCAGCCACTACACCGACATCTTCGCCTTCATCGTGCTCATCATCATCCTGACGCTGCGCCCCTCGGGCCTGCTGGGTGAGCGTGTGGCCGACCGCGCCTGAGGAGACCCGCATGAACAGCAAGAAGACCGTGCAATGGATTCTGGGCGGCCTGGCGCTGATGGTGCTGCCGCTGGTGCTGCAGTACTTCGGCAATGCCTGGGTGCGCATCGCCGACCTGGCCCTGCTCTATGTGCTGCTGGCACTGGGCCTGAACGTGGTGGTGGGCTATGCAGGCCTGCTGGACCTGGGCTACGTGGCGTTCTATGCCGTGGGCGCCTACATGTTCGCGCTGATGGCCTCGCCGCATCTGGCGGAGACCTTCGAGGGCTTTGCCGCCATGTTCCCTGATGGGCTGCATACCTCCATCTGGCTGGTGATACCGCTGGCGGCGCTGCTGGCGGGCATCACGGGAATACTGCTGGGCATCCCGGTGCTCAAGCTGCGCGGGGACTACCTGGCCATCGTCACGCTGGGCTTCGGCGAGATCATCCGCATCTTCATGAACAACCTGGACCAGCCGGTCAACATCACCAACGGGCCCAAGGGCATAGGCCAGATCGACTCGGTGAAGATTCTGGGCCTGGACCTGGCCAAGCGCCAGGAGATCTTCGGCTACGACATCAGCTCGGTCACGCTGTACTACTACCTGTTCCTCTTCCTGGTGCTCGTCAGCATCGTGATCTGCTGGCGCCTGCAGGACTCGCGCATCGGCCGCGCCTGGATGGCCATCCGCGAGGACGAGATCGCCGCCAAGGCCATGGGCATCAACACGCGCAACATGAAGCTGCTGGCCTTCGGCATGGGCGCTTCCTTCGGTGGTGTCTCGGGCGCCATGTTCGCGGCCTTCCAGGGCTTCGTCTCGCCCGAGTCGTTCAGCCTCATGGAGTCCATCATGATCGTGGCCATGGTGGTGCTCGGCGGCCTGGGCCATCTGCCGGGCGTGATCCTGGGGGCGGTGCTGCTGTCGGCCCTGCCCGAGGTGCTGCGCTATGTGGCCGGTCCCTTGCAGCAGATGACCGATGGGCGGCTTGACGCCTCCATCCTGCGCCAGTTGCTGATCGCGCTGGCCATGATCGTCATCATGCTGATGCGTCCGCGTGGCCTGTGGCCGTCGCCCGAGCATGGCAAGAACCTGCCGCACCAGTCCTGAGCATGGAGACAACGCAGATGGCGAACACGGCAGACAACGGCTCCACCTCCCCGGTGCTCAGGGTTTCGGGCATTTCCAAGCGCTTTGGCGGACTGCAGGCCCTGTCCGATGTGGGCATGACCATTGGCCGGGGCCAGGTCTACGGCCTGATCGGCCCCAACGGCGCGGGCAAGACCACTTTCTTCAACGTGATCACGGGCCTGTACACGCCCGACAGCGGCAGCTTCGAGCTGGCCGGCAAGGCCTACGAGCCCTCGGCCGTGCACAAGGTGGCCAAGGCCGGCATTGCGCGCACCTTCCAGAACATCCGGCTGTTTGCCGAGATGACGGCGCTGGAGAACGTGATGGTCGGGCGCCATGTGCGCACGCATTCGGGCCTGATCGGCGCGGTGTTCCGCACGCCAGGCTTCAAGGCCGAGGAAGCCGCGATACGCGAGCGGGCCCGCGAACTGCTGGACTACGTGGGGATTTCCAAATACGCCGACTTCAAGGCCCGCACGCTGAGCTACGGCGACCAGCGCCGCCTGGAGATCGCGCGGGCGCTGGCCACCGACCCGCAACTGATCGCGCTGGACGAGCCTGCCGCCGGCATGAACGCCACCGAGAAAGTGCAGCTGCGCGAGCTGATCGACCGCATCCGCCGGGACCAGCGCACCATCTTGCTGATCGAACACGACGTGAAGCTGGTCATGGGCCTGTGCGATCGCGTCACCGTGCTGGACTACGGCAAGCCCATCGCCGAAGGCACGCCGGCCGAGGTGCAGAAGAACGACAAGGTGATCGAAGCCTATCTGGGCACCGGAGGACACTGAACCATGGGTGAGCAAGTGCAAGACAAGGGCGTGTCCGCGCCGGTGCTGTTGAAGGTCCAGGGACTGAAGGTGGCCTATGGGGGCATACAGGCCGTCAAGGGCGTGGACTTCGAGGTCCGCCAGGGCGAGCTGGTCTCGCTGATCGGCTCCAACGGTGCGGGCAAGACCACGACCATGAAGGCCGTCACGCGCAGCCTGCAGATGGCGGATGGCGACGTGCACTACCTGGGCCGCAGCATCCGCAACGTGGGCGCCTGGGATCTGGTGGCCCAGGGCCTGGTCATGGTGCCGGAGGGGCGCGGCGTGTTCGCGCGCATGACCATCACCGAGAACCTGCTCATGGGCGCCTACACGCGCAACGACAAGGCCGGCATTGCCGCCGACATCGAGCGCATGTTCGGCATCTTCCCGCGCCTGAAGGAGCGCCGCGACCAGCTGGCCGGCACCATGTCGGGTGGCGAGCAGCAGATGCTGGCCATGGCGCGCGCGCTGATGAGCCAGCCCAAGGTGCTGCTGCTGGACGAGCCCTCCATGGGCCTGTCGCCCATCATGGTGGACAAGATCTTCGAGGTGGTGCGCGATGTGCATGCGTTGGGCGTGACGCTGGTGCTGGTCGAGCAGAACGCCAGCCGTGCGCTGGCGCTGGCCGATCGCGGCTATGTGATGGAGTCCGGCCTGATCACCATGACCGGGCCAGGCCAGACCCTGCTCAGCGATCCGCGCGTGCGGGCCGCCTACCTGGGCGAGTGAACTCCGGGGCAGCCGCCTGCGCAGAGGTTGCTGGAATGTCCCGTGCCATCGACGGGATATGGCAAAAATATGACGATTTGATGAAGATTCATCGAATGCCCATCGATGCGGGATGTTGCGTATCTGTGCGATGAAGCAGGTTTTTCAAGAAAATTCGCGCAAAAAAGCAATTTTTGGAAAGTAATCGAAAAACCGGCTTCTGGCGCTGCGGGCGCGATAATTCAGGCCTTCCAGCACCCGGGCGCACCTCACATGAACTGGCTCCAACACATCCCCGTCGGGCTGCAGACCGTGGTCCTGCTGGCCATGAGCAATGTCTTCATGACGTTTGCCTGGTATGGGCACCTGAAGAACCACGCCTCGTCGCCCTGGTACGTGGCAGCCCTTGTCAGCTGGGGCATTGCGCTGTTCGAGTACCTGCTGCAGGTGCCCGCCAACCGCATAGGCCACACGCAGTTCAGCGTGGCGCAGCTCAAGATCATCCAGGAGGTGATCACGCTGTCGGTGTTCGCGCCTTTTGCCGTGCTCTACCTGAACCAGCCCCTCAAATGGGACTTCCTCTGGGCCGGCCTGTGCATGGTGGGCGCGGTGTATTTTATTTTTCGCAGCGGCTGACAAGGCGGCGCGCCGGCGCGCAAAAACGCGCTTGGGACTCAAGAGTACACTTCGCCCCGTTCAAGCCGGGAAGCCATGCCAAGCATCCGCAATGTGACGCAGTGAGTCGCCTGGTTCCCACTTTTCCCGGTAAGGAGCATTCATGCTTTTTGGCAAACTATTGCCACGCGAAGGCAATTTCTTCGAGATGTTCAACCAGCATGCCGACCGCATCGTCGATGCCGCGCATGCCTTCTCGCAGCTTGTCGCCAACTACAACGATCCTCATCTTCGCGAGAAGTACAACGAGGACGTGAACAACGCCGAGCGTGCCGCCGACCGCGTGACGCATGACGTCACCAAGGCGCTGCACAAGACCTTCATCACGCCGCTGGACCGCGAGCAGATCCACTCGCTGATCAACACCATGGACGACGTGGCCGACCTGATCCAGGACTCGGCCGAGACCATGGCGCTGTACGACGTGCGCCACATGACGGATGAGATCACGCGCCTGACCGACCTGTGCGTGCGCTGCTGCGAGCGGCTGCGCGATGCGGTCAAGCTGCTGTCGCGCATCTCCGATCCATCGGTGGTGGACGCGGCGATGAAGACCTGCGAGGAAATCGACCGCCTCGAATCGGACGCCGACCGCGTGATGCGCTCGGCCATGAGCAAGCTGTTCCGCGAAGAGCCCGATGTGCGCGAAGTCATCAAGCTCAAGGCCATCTACGAGCTGCTGGAGACGGTGACCGACCGCTGCGAGGACGTGGCCAACCTGATCGAGGGCATCGTCCTCGAGAATTCCTGAGCCCTCGCGGAGTCGTTTCGTTATGGAATCCGTACAAGCGGCCCTGTGGGTCGTGATCCTGCTGGTGGTGCTGGCCTTGCTGTTCGACTTCATGAACGGCTTCCACGATGCTGCCAACTCGATCGCCACCGTGGTCTCCACGGGCGTGCTCAAGCCCACGCAGGCCGTGGCCTTCGCGGCCTTCTTCAACGTGGTGGCGGTCTTTGTCTTTCACCTCAGCGTGGCGGCCACCGTGGGCAAGGGGATCGTCCAGCCCGGCATCGTGGACACGCACGTGGTCTTCGGCGCCCTGGTCGGCGCCATTGCCTGGAACGTGATCACCTGGCACTACGGCATCCCCAGCAGCTCCTCGCATGCGCTGATCGGCGGCATCGTGGGCGCCGTGATCGCCAAGGCTGGCGCGGGCGCACTGATCGCCAGCGGCATCTGGAAGACCGTGGCCTTCATCTTCGTCTCGCCGCTGCTGGGCTACCTGCTGGGCTCGCTGATGATGGTGCTGGTGGCCTGGATCTGCCGCCGCGCCGCTCCCAACCGGGTGGACCGCTGGTTCCGCCGGCTGCAGCTGGTCTCCGCCGGCGCCTACAGCCTGGGCCACGGCGGCAATGATGCGCAAAAGACCATCGGCATCATCTGGCTGCTGCTGATCGCCACCGGCTATGCCAATGCCGGCGACGCGGAGCCGCCGCTGTGGACCATCGTCAGCTGCTACCTGGCCATCGGCCTGGGCACCATGTTCGGCGGATGGCGCATCGTCAAGACCATGGGCCAGAAGATCACCAAGCTCAAGCCCGTGGGAGGCTTCTGCGCAGAAAGCGGCGGCGCGCTGACGCTGTTCTTCGCGACCTTCCTGGGCGTGCCGGTCTCGACCACGCACACCATCACGGGCGCCATCGTCGGCGTGGGCTCCACCCAGCGCGCCAGCGCCGTGCGCTGGGGCGTGGCGGGCAACATCGTCTGGGCCTGGGTGCTGACGATCCCTGCCAGCGCCTTCGTGGCTTCCATTGCCTACTGGATCAGTCTCCAGCTGTACTGAGCCAAGGCAAGTGCCTCCACCCAAAAAGAAAGACCGCCATTGGCGGTCTTTCTTTTTGGGTGGAGGCACGCGCTGGCGCACCACAGCGAAAACTTCACTGCGAAATCTTGCGCGCTTCCTCCACCTGGTGCTCGAAGTAGTGCTGGAAGCTGTAGGCAATGCTGGCCATGAGCACGGCGGCGCCCAGCATCAGGGACAGCGCAATGGCAAAGATGGTTGACCAGCCCGTGCGCCCGGCCTGCGCCTGCACGTCAATGCCGGGGTTGTGGCGCCGGTTCCAGGCTTCGGTGTCGGTCAGCCCGTAGAGGATGGCGCGCAGCGCGCAGCCGGCGATGGTGAAGCCCAGCAGCGGAATCAGCAGCCAGCTGAGCTGGTCGTCCTGCCCCAGTTGCTGGACGCGCTCGATGCCGTACACGCCCAGCGCCGTGGGCACGGGCAGCAGCCAGCCCAGCCAGTCGCCGAAGCCATGCAGATAGAAGCGGTGCAGCCCCAGCGGCCCGCCGACGAAGGCCAGCCAGGTCGTCAGGGTCTTGCTTTTGGAGCGCGCAGCCCCCTGCTGTGCTTGAGCGGGCTGAGGCAAAGGCGTGCTGGGTCGGTTCATGCGCCCATTATTCGGGCGAACTGCGGTTGCCGTCTCCCAGGGTCTTCTCCATGAGAACGATGTCCAGCCAGCGGCCGAACTTCCATCCCATGGAGCTCAGCGTGCCCGCCGGGGTGAAGCCCGCGGCGCGGTGCACGCCGATGGAGCCGGCATTGGCCGAGTCACCGATCACCGCCAGCAGCTTGCGCACGCCGGCCGCCTCGCATTCGCGCGACAGCGCATCGAGCAGCAGGCGGCCCACGCCCTGGCCGCGCGCCGCGTCATGCACGTAGATGGAATCCTCGGCGGAGAAGCGATAGGCCGGGCGCGGCTTGAACCAGTTGGCGTAGGCAAAGCCCAGCACCTGGCCCTGTTCGTCCACGGCGACCAGATAGGGCAGGCCCTTGGCCAGCACGTCCGCGCGGCGCGTGGCCATGTCCGATTCGGCAGGGGGATCGGTCTCGAACGTGCCCGTGCCGTGCAGCACGTGGTGGCGGTAAATGGAGGTGATGGCGGCGAGATCGCCGTCCAGGCTTGAGCGAATGGTAGGCATGGAAAGGGAAGTTGGATATAATCGCTGGTTTTACGGCGTGTCGCTGGCCGGGTGGCCATGTCGCGTGTCTCAAACGCCGCAAAACATGTGCAGCCATTCATTGTCTAGTTAATTGTGTGGTGGCTGCGCCCACCCGAAGGAAAATCATGGTCGTCATTCGACTCTCTCGCGGCGGTTCCAAGGCCCGTCCGTTCTACAACATCGTTGCCGCCGACAAGCGCGTGCGTCGCGATGGTTCGTTCATCGAACGCCTGGGCTTCTACAACCCCAACGCCCGTGGCGGCGAAGAGGGTCTGCGCGTTGCTCTGGACCGCGTGAACTACTGGAAGGGCGTTGGCGCGCAGGCTTCCGAGACCGCAGAGCGCCTGATCAAGCAGGCCACCCAGAAGACTGCTGCCTAATTCAGCATCCCTTCTGAAATCGGGTTCCGTTGGCTTGTCTGACGGAGCCCTTTTTTGTTTTCCCCTCTGGATCGCCTTGCAGGGATCTGCAACGATCTGCATTGACTGTCCATCTACTGCCTACCGACTGCCATGAGCCACATGCCTGAACTCGAAGCCAGCGTCCTGCCCGCCGATGCCGTGGAGGTCGGGCGCATCGCCGATGCCTGGGGCATCAAGGGCTGGTTCAAGGTGGCCGCCTTCAGTGCCGACCCCGAGGCCCTGTTCACCGCAAAGCAGTGGTATCTGCAGCCCCCCGAGAAGGGTGCGCGGCAGTTCACCGGTACGGTGCTGCTGCCGGTCAAGCAGGCGCGCGTCCACTCCGATTCCGTCGTCGCCACATCGCCTGTCGTGAACGACCGCAATACCGCCGAGGCCCTGCGTGGCGCGCGCATCTTCGTGGCGCGCAGCGATTTCCCGCAGCCCGAAGATGGCGAGTATTACTGGGTCGATCTGCTGGGCCTGTCCGTGGTCAACCGCGAGGGCGTGGCCCTGGGCGTCGTCCGCGACCTGCTGTCCACCGGCCCGCAGACCGTGCTGGTGCTGGCCTATGAAGAGGATGGCAAGGAGCGCGAGCGCATGATTCCCTTTGTCGATGCCTATGTGGACAAGGTGGATCTGCCGGGCAAGACCATCGTTGCCGACTGGCAGCCCGACTATTGATCGCCGACCTCCATGCGCTTCGACATCATCACGCTGTTCCCTGAGCTGTTCACGCCGTTTCTTGAAAGCGGCGTCACGCGCCGTGCCTATGCCTCGGGCCAGGTCGGCGTGCACCTGTGGAATCCGCGCGACCATGCCCAGGGCAACTACCGGCGCGTGGACGATCGCCCCTTTGGCGGCGGTCCGGGCATGGTGATGATGGCCGAGCCGCTGCAGCGCTGCCTGGAGGCGGCCCGGCAGGCGCGCCGCGAGGCCGGCGAGCCCGGGCCGGCTCCCGTGGTGCTGTTCTCGCCGATCGGCACCACGCTGCGCCATGCCGTGGTGGCCGACTGGGCGCAGGGGCAGGGCGCAATCTTGCTGTGCGGCCGCTACGAGGGCCTGGACCAGCGCTTCATCGATACCCATGTCACGCACCAGTTGAGCCTGGGCGACTTCGTGCTGTCTGGCGGCGAGATCGCTGCCATGGCCCTGCTGGATGCCGTCGCGCGGCTGCAGCCCGGCGTGCTCAATGACGAAGGCAGTTTCCAGCAGGACAGCTTCAATCCGGCGCTCGACGGCCTGCTCGATTGCCCGCACTACACCCGCCCCGAAGTCTGGGAAGGGCGGGAAGTGCCGGCGCCACTGTTGTCCGGCCACCACGCGCAGATCGAGCGCTGGCGCCGTGACCAGCGCCTGTCCATCACGGCCAGGCACCGGCCCGAGCTGATAGAGCAGGCGCGCGTCCAGGGCCTGCTCAACGCCAAGGACGAGGGGTTTTTGGCAAAAAACGTCTCCGGGCTATAATCCGCGATTCTTCGATCCTCTATCCGGCCGCTGCTACGAACAAAGCAGCCATGGCGCCAATCCCGGCGCTTGCCAATCCTGGCGCGGACAAGATCGATTGGATGTTGACCATGAATCTGATCCAGATCCTCGAGCAAGAGGAAATCGCCCGTCTGAACAAGACCATCCCCCAGTTCGCCCCCGGTGACACCGTCATCGTGAGCGTGAACGTGGTCGAAGGCAGCCGCAAGCGCGTGCAGGCTTACGAAGGCGTGGTGATCGCCAAGCGCAACCGTGGCCTGAACAGCGGCTTCACCGTGCGCAAGATCTCCAGCGGTGAAGGCGTGGAGCGTACGTTCCAGACCTACTCGCCCCTGATCGCCGGCATCGAAGTCAAGCGTCGCGGTGATGTGCGTCGTGCCAAGCTGTACTACCTGCGCGAGCGCAGCGGCAAGTCGGCCCGCATCAAGGAAAAGCTGCCGTCGCGTGTCAAGGTTTCTGCCGAAGCCTAAGCACCTGCGTCACAGCTGGAAAGCCGCTACAGTCGCCTGTAGCGGCTTTTTTGTTGTCCGGCCGTTTCCCATCACAAGCCTTCATTCGTGTCCTCTCTGCCCGATACCGCCATTCCCGTGCCGACCGGCGGGCCAGTGCCCGCAGCCGTGCCGTCGATCGCCGACCCGCGCATGGCGCAACTGATTGGCAAGGACAGCCACCTGCCTGCCGTGCCCCCCGAAGCCCGCACGCCCGAGGCCCTGCGCCAGCGCTTTGCGCTGCCGCCCCAGTGGGCTCCCGAGGTGGTGCGCGAGAAGCGCTTCAGCGATCGCCAGCCCACCGATGCCGCCGTGCTCGTGCCTATCGTGATGCGCCCCGAGCCCACGGTGCTGCTGACCGAGCGCACGGCCCACCTGTCCACGCATTCGGGACAGGTGGCATTTCCGGGCGGCAAGCGCGATCCGGAGGATGCCTCTGCCCAGGCCACGGCCCTGCGCGAGGCGCATGAGGAAGTCGGACTGGCCGCCAGCGATGTGCAAGTGCTGGGCACGCTGCCCATCTACATCACGGGCACGGCCTTCCTGATCACGCCGGTGGTGGCCCTGGTCGATCCCCGGGCGCACCTCAATCCCAATCCCTACGAAGTGGCGGATGTGTTCGAGGTGCCGCTGGCCTTCCTGCTCGATCCTGCCAATCATGAGCGCCACTCCATGGTCTGGAACGGCGTGCCGCGCGAATGGTTTGCAATGCCCTACCAGGATGGTGATCGCCAGCGCTACATCTGGGGCGCCACGGCCGGCATGCTGCGAAATCTTTACCGATTCCTGTCGGCCTGATGCCCGGATCGCGGGCCGTGCCACCCCGGGGTCACTGACCTGTCTGCATGCGCCAGTATGATGGCCGGATGAGTTTCTTTGCCATTCTGATCGCCTTGCTGATCGAGCAGGCGCGCCCGTTGACGCCGGCCAATCTCGTGCACACAGGCTACAGGGCCTGGACGGTTTCGGTGCGCCGCAACTTCGATGCCGGCCAGGCGCACCATGGCTGGCTGGCCTGGACCGTGGCGGTGGCATTGCCCTGCGTGCTGGTGACGGGCATCTACCTGCTGCTGCTGTGGGGCGTGGGCTGGCCGCTGGCCATGGTCTGGAATGTGGCCGTGCTCTATGTGACGCTGGGCTTTCGCCAGTTCAGCCACCACTTCACACGCATCCGCGATGCGCTGGATGCAGGCGATGAGTATGCCGCGCGCGAGGCGCTGGCTCACTGGCAGCAGGTCGATGCCAGCGAGGTGCCGCGCAGCGAGGTCGTGCGCCATGTGATCGAGTACTCGGTGCTGGCCGCGCATCGCCATGTGTTTGGCGTTCTGTTCTGGTTCTCTGCGCTGGCAGCGCTGGGGCTGGGTCCGCTCGGCGCCGTGTTCTACCGCATGACCGAGCACCTGTCGCGCTCCTGGTCGCGCAAGGGCCTGGTGGGCGGCACCCAGGTCAGTCCCCAGTTGCAGCACACCTCCCGGCTGGCCTGGACCGTGATCGACTGGTTGCCTGCACGGTTGACGGCGCTGTCCTTTGCCGTGGTCGGCAGCTTCGAGGAAGCCATCGAAGGCTGGCGCTTCCATGCCCAGCGCTTTCCCAACGACAACGATGGCGTGATCCTGGCCGCCACCTCGGGTGCCATCAATGTGCGCCTGGGCGGCGAGGCACTCAAGCGCCGCGAAGGCATCTCGGTGACCCGCGACGACGGCGAGGAGATCGATCTCGATGTGGACAGCGAAGCCACGCCGGGCCGCGAGCCCGAGATCGGCCATCTGCGCAGCGTGGTCGGCCTGGTCTGGCGTTCGGTCGTGGTCTGGCTGCTGCTGCTGGCCCTGCTGTCGCTGGCGCGTTTGCTGGGCTGATCGCTGCGCCGCAGAAGGCGAGCCCTGCCTGTCTTGCCAGGCAGCAGCCCGCCCTTCCTGATGCAGCCGGGTCGTTGTTTTGAGGAGGTCAGTACTTCTGCGCCTGGCTCAATTCATCGAACAGCTCGGCGTAGATGTAGTAGCGGTTGGCGCTGATGTCGTGGTCGGCATCCATTCCGGTTTCCTCGTCTTCCACGCGCGGCATGACGGCGCATCCCGGCTCGTGCAGGTGGGTGCAGTTGTAGAACTTGCATTCCTGCGCATGGGCGCCGATGTCGGGCATGCAGCGGGGCAGGTCCGTGGGCTCTATGTGGCGCAGGCCGAATTCCTGGAAGCCCGGTGAGTCGATCAGCGCCGTGGTGCGCTCTTCGTCCATCCAGTACCAACTGGTCGTGGTGGTCGTGTGCTTGCCGGAGTTCAGCGCCTGCGAGATCTCGTTGGTGGCCGCGCGTGCGCCGGGCACCAGCAGGTTGATCAAGGTGCTTTTGCCCGAGCCGGAGGGGCCCAGGACCAAGGTGGCCTTGCCCTTGAGGTGTTGCATCAGCAACTGCCGGTCGGCCTCGCCTTCGTTGGCCAGCGACAGCGACAGCACCTCGTAGTGCGGCGTTTCCTGGCCCAGGTACATCTCGCGATAGGGCTTCAGGCGCTCCCAGGCATCGGCGAAGGGCTCGGCCAGGTCACGCTTGTTCAGGGCGATCAGGGGCTTGATGTGGGTGGCTTCGGCGGTGATGAGGGCACGGGCCAGCTGGCTTTCGGAGAACACCGGCTCGGCCGCGATCAGGATCAGCACCTGGTCGATGTTGGCCGCAAAGGACTTGGTGCGTATTTCGTCCTGGCGGTAGAACAGGTTGCGCCGTTCCAGCACCTTCTCTATGGTGCCTTCCTCGCCCTGGCCGGCGGGTGGCAATTGCCAGCGCACGCGGTCGCCGACCACGGTCTGGCTCTTCTTGCCGCGCGGATGGCAGATGTGGCGTGCGCCTTCTTCGGTCTCGACCACGCAGTGGCGGCCATGGCTGGAGACGACCAGGCCTTCTCGCAATGCGGAGCGCTCAGCCATGGGATGCCAGGATGGGATTCATGGACGCTCCAGCAGCGCGTCGATGCGCCTTGCGCACTCGATGTCGGTAGACGAGATGCCGTTCACGTCATGCGTGTTCAGGCGCACGCCGCAACGGCCGTAGCTCACGGTCAGGTCGGGGTGGTGGTCCTGCTGGTGGGCGATCAGGGCCAGCGCGTTCACGAAGGCCATGGTCTCGTAGTAATTGGCAAAGGCGTAGCTCTTGGCGATGGCATCGCCATCGAGCTGCCATCCCGGCAGGTCCGCCAGTGCGGTGCGCAATTCGTCCGGCGTCAGCGCGCGGCGCTGCTGGGTGGACCAGTCCTGTTGTTGCAAGCGTTGTGTGCTCATGGTGGATGTGAAAGGTTCAGGTCGGAGAAGGCATGCGCGCCAGCCGGGCGAGGGCGGGCGGATGCGAGTAGTAAAAGCCCACGTACCAGGGATCGGGCGTGAGCGTTGAAGCATTGTCCTCGTACAGCTTGAGCAGTGCCGAGGCCAGATGGGCGCCGCTGGCCTGTTGCATGGCATAGGCATCGGCTTCGAACTCGTCGCGGCGCGACAGGGCCGAGAACAGCGGGGTGACAAAGAAGCTGAATACCGGCACGGCCAGCAGGAACAGCAGCAGTGCCACGGCCTCGTTGCCGGCGCCTATTCCGCCATGGCCCAGCGTAAGGTCCAGACCCGGGCGCACGCCCAGGCCCAGGTAGAACCACAGCTGCTGCGACAGCCAGCCCAGCAGTGCGAAGCCGGCCAGGCTGGCGGCGAACATCAGCAGCATGCGCTTGAGGATGTGGCGGTGCTTGAAGTGGCCCAGCTCGTGCGCGAGCACGGCCTCCACCTCGTCGGCGTCGAGCTGCTTGAGCAAGGTGTCGAAGAACACCACGCGCTTGGAATGGCCGAAGCCCGTGAAATAGGCATTGGCATGGGCCGAGCGCCGGCTGCCATCCATCACGAACAGCCCTTTGGCCGTGAAGCCGCAGCGCTGCATCAGCGCGCTCACGCGCTCCTTGAGCGTGCCTTCGGCCAGCGGTTCGAACTTGTTGAACAGCGGTGCGATGAAGGTCGGAAAGATCCACATCAGCAGCAGGTTGAACGCCGTCCACACGGCCCAGGCCCACAGCCACCACAGGTCGCCGGCCGAGCCCATGAGCCACAGGATCAGGGCCGCCAGGGGAAGGCCGATGGCCGCGCCCATGGCGGTGGACTTGATGGCATCGGTCAGCCACAGCCGCAGCGTCATCTGGTTGAATCCAAAGCGCTGCTCCAGCACAAAGGTCTGGTAGAGCGACAGCGGCAGCTCCACCAGCCCGGAGATCAGGGCAAAGCCGGCCAGCAGTGCCAGTTGCTGCCACAGGCCGGCGCCCATCAGTTCCAGCAGCCACTGGTTGAGCGCGTCGAGCCCGCCCAGCAGCGTCCATGCGAGCAGCACCACGGCGCCCAGCGTCATCTCGATCAGGGCGATGCGGGCCTTGGCCAGCGTGTAGTCGGCGGCCTTTTGATGGGCCGCGAGGCTGATGCGTTGCGCAAAGGCCTCAGGCACCTCGGCCCGATGGCGTGCCACATGGCGGACCTGGCGCGAGGCCAGCCAGGCGCGCAGCAGCCACTGGGCCAGCACGGCTGCGGCAAACAGCAGGGACAGCGTCGAGGAAAAATCGGGGTTGAAGGCCATGTGGCCGCAGTGTAGGCGACAATTTGGGCCATGTCCGAAGCCTCCGAAGCCGCCAGCGCTTGCATTCCCGTCCCCGCCGAACCCGGCACGTCCATCACCCTGGCCAAATCCGATCTCAACCTCGTCTGGCTCGACTGCGAGATGACCGGGCTGCAGCCCGATACCGATCGCATCATCGAGATCGCCGTGGTCGTCACCAGTCCGGACCTGGCCATTCGCATCGAAGGGCCGGTATTTGCCATCCATCAGGCAGATGCGCTACTCGATGGCATGGATGCCTGGAACAAGGGCACACATGGCAGGAGCGGCCTGATCGATCGCGTCAAGGCATCGACCATCAGCGAGGCCGATGCGGAGGCTGCGCTGATCAAGTTCCTCTCGCAGTACGTTCCCAAGGCCAAGGCTCCGCTGTGCGGCAACAGCATCGGGCAGGACAGGCGCTTCATGGAGCGCTACATGCCCAAGCTCAACAACTTCTTCCACTACCGCAATGTCGATGTCAGCACCCTCAAGGAACTGGCCAGACGCTGGAAGCCCGACGCCTATGCGTCCTTCAAGAAGGCCCAGCGCCACACGGCACTGGCCGATGTGCACGAGTCCATCGATGAGCTGGCGCACTACCGTGCGCGCCTGCTGAGCGTCTGAATCTGGCGGCCCCGGCCATTTTTTGTGCCAGGGGCTTGCGGGAAAACCCGGGGAGTGCGACAATCTACAGCTTGCCCCCATCAACAAGGGGCAATTTGCACATCTCCATCACACAAGGGCCCCTGCGCTGTGTGTCTGCGGTCGGTGTCCATAGACCACCATGAAGGCTTTCATGGATGGCGGGACCACCGGTTTCGGACCAGCCGAAAATGCCCATCCGCCCTTTTGCGAAGGGCCGGTTAAGTCTGACGGTGGATGTTGACCCAACCGTCGAGAAAAGCGTGCCAGATCGCTGACTGCGCGTGCTTTTCGTTAGAGCCATTCATGAACGATATCTCTCAAGAGCAGGGCATCATTGCCGCTGCCGATTCCTCTTTTGCTTCCGCCGCTGAAGCATCTTCCGTGCTGAACGCCGCCGTTGCCAGCGCCGAGCAGGCCGCCGAATCCCTGGCCGCTGCCGAAGTCGTGGAAATCACCGAAGGCGCCGAGGCTGTTGAAGCAGCCCCCGAACTGCCCAATGCCTTCATCGAGCTGGGCCTGGCTGAAGAGCTGGTCCGTGCCGTTGCCGATCTGGGCTACACCCAGCCCACGGCAGTGCAGGCGCAAGCCATTCCCCTGGCCATGGGCGGCGATGACCAGGCCTTCATCGACCTGATGGTGTCCAGCCAGACCGGCTCGGGCAAGACCGCTGCCTTCCTGCTGCCCGTGCTGCACACGCTGATCCAGCAAAAGGCTGACGAAGAAGCCGCCATCCGCGCCGAATATGACCGCCAGTGCGCCGAAGCAACGGCCAGCGGCCAGCCCACGCCCAAGCGCAACAAGCGCAAGGACCCCACGAATCCCCGCAACTTCAAGGCAGCCGTTCCCGGCGCCCTGATCCTGTGCCCCACGCGCGAGCTGGCACAGCAGGTGGCGCATGACGCCATCGAGCTGGTCAAGCACTGCCGCGGCATCCGCATTGCCAACGTGGTGGGCGGCATGCCCTACCAGCTGCAGATCGCCAAGCTGCAGAACGCCAACCTCGTGGTGGCCACTCCCGGCCGTCTGCTGGACCTGCAGCGCTCGATGCAGATCAAGCTCGACCAGGTTCAGTTCCTGGTGGTGGACGAAGCCGACCGCATGCTGGACCTGGGCTTCTCGGACGATCTGGCCGAAGTCAACGACCTGACGGCACAGCGCAAGCAGACCATGATGTTCAGCGCCACCTTCGCGCCCCGCATCCAGCAACTGGCCATGCGCGTGATGCATGACGGCGGCTCCGGCGTGAAGAAGGTCACCATCGACACGCCTCAGGAAAAGCACGCCAGCATCAAGCAAGTGCTGTTCTGGGCCGACAACTCCCAGCACAAGCGCAAGCTGCTGGACCACTGGCTGCGCGACACCACGATCAACCAGGCCATCGTTTTCGCATCGACCCAGGTCGAGTGCGACGGTCTGGCCAATGACCTGCAGCAAGACGGCTTCTCCGCCGTGGCACTGCACGGCGCCCTTAGCCAGGGCCTGCGCAATCGCCGCCTGATGGCGCTGCGCAGCGGTCAGGTGCAGGTGCTGGTGGCTACCGATGTGGCGGCACGCGGCATTGACGTGCCCACCATCACCCACGTCTTCAACTACGGCCTGCCCATGAAGGCAGAGGACTACACCCACCGTATCGGCCGCACGGGCCGTGCCGGTCGCGAAGGTGTGGCCGTCACGTTCGCGGAATTCCGTGACCGTCGTCGCATTTTCGATATCGAGGCCTACAGCCGCCAGCAATTCAAGGCCGAAGTGATTCCTGGCCTGGAACCTGCACAGCGCGCACCCAGCAGCAACGAAGGCCGTGGCGGCCGTCGTGGCGGCGGTGGTTTTGAAAGCCGTGGCGGCGATCGCCGTGGTGCCGGCGGCGGTGGCCGTGGTGGTTTCGGTGGTGATCGTGGCTTTGGCGGCGATCGCGAGCGCAGCTTCGGTGATCGCGGTGGCGATCGTGGCTTCGGCGCACGCCGTGATTCCGAAGGCTATGGCCGCAAGGCTGGCTTCGGTGGCTTCGGCGGTGGCCAGCGCGAAGGCGGCTTCGGCCAGGGCCAAGGTCAGCGCGAAGGCGGCTACAGCCAGGCTCCGCGTGAAGGCGGCTACAGCCAGGCCCCGCGCGAAGGCGGCTTTGGCCGTGGCGGTGAAGGCCGTGGCTTCAGCGGCGACCGTGGTGCTCCGCGTGGCGGCGATCGCCGTGACGGCGCTCCCCGCGAAGGCGGCTTCCGTGGTGCATCCGGCGAGTCGCGCGGCTTTGGCGGTGGCGAATCCCGTGGCGGCTTCGGCGGCGGCGAGCGCCGTCCTGCCTTCGGCAAGAGCGCTCCCAAGCCTTACTCGCCCCAGGGCGGTGATCGCAAGCGCGTCGTGCGCTGATCGATCTCGGCATTGCATGCAGACCGGCCCTTCGGGGCCGGTTTTTTTTCGGCCATCTGCGTCCTCGCGTGGTGCGGCCTGTCCTTGATGGTGCAGAACCTGCTGTCTGGCGGGCTCTGTGACTGCCATAATCGCGGCGCGGAGGTGCCCTGTGGAGTCTTTGATCGCGTCCAGTGTGGATTTTGAACACATGTTCGAACTGGCCCCCGTCTCGCTATGGCTGGAGGACTACAGCGCGCTCAAGCGGCTGCTCGACCAGTGGCGTGCACAGGGCGTGACCGATCTGCAGGCGCATTTCCTGGCCCACCCCCAGGCGCTGCAGCAGTGCAGCGCGGCGCTCAAGGTGGTGCGCGTCAACCAGCGCACGCTGGACCTGTTCGGCGCCAGTGACCAGCAGACCTTTCTTGCCAGCCTGGGCCAGGTGTTCCGCGATGACATGCACGCGGGCCTGGCCTGCGAGCTGGAGGATCTGTGGCAGGGCTCTCTGAGCTTTGCCAACCGCACCGCCAACTACACGCTGGACGGGCGGCGGCTTGATGTGCAGATCCGTGGCCGCATCCTGCCCGGTCATGAAGCGCTTTGGGACTGCGTGCTGGTGTCGCTGGAAGACGTGACGGCCGAGATGCGCAGCGCGCGCCAGCTGCACCGCAGCGAACAGTACTCGCGCGACCTGTTCGAGTACTCGCCCGTGTCGCTGTGGGTCGAGGATTTCAGCGCCATCAAGCGCCTGCTCGACGATGTGCGCGCCCAGGGCATCAGCGACTTCGCCACCTTCCTCAAGGTGCACCCGGAATTCGTCTCGCGCTGCATGCAGGAGATTCGCGTCGTGGACGTGAACCGCCAGACGCTGCGCATGTTCGGCGCCACCGACAAGCTGCAACTGCTGAGCCGGCTGGGCCGCATCTTCCGTGACGAGATGATCGACTCCTTTGCCGATCAGTTGCAGGACCTTTGGAGCGGCAAGCTCGTGCAGCACCGCGAAGTGGTGAACTACGCCCTGTCAGGCGACGCTCTGCACATCCACATGCAGCTGGCCGTGCTCGATGGCCATGCCGATGACTGGGGGCTGGTGCTGCTGTCGCTGGTGGACATCACGGCGCGCAAGAAGGCCGAGGCCTACCTCGAATACCTGGGCAAGCACGATGTGCTGACCCAGTTGCGCAATCGCGCCTTCTATATCGAGGAACTCAATCGCCTGGCACGCAAGGGGCCCTGGCCGCTGGCGGTGATTGCCATCGACATGAATGGCCTCAAGGAGGCCAATGACGAGCATGGCCATGCCGCAGGCGACGACATGCTGCGCCGCGTGGGCGAAGTGCTGACCAAGGCCGTGGATGCGCCTGCCTGCGCGGCGCGCATAGGCGGCGACGAATTCATGGTGCTTTTGCCGGCTTCGGACGAGCGCGGCGCCGAGGCGGTCAAGGAGCGCATCCTCTCGCTGCTGGAGCTCAACAACCAGTTCTATCCGGGCCAGGCGGTCAGCCTGTCCATGGGCGTGGCCTGCTGCGATTCGGGCAGCCAGGTCGAGGCCACCGTCTCGCGCGCCGACCAGGCCATGTATGCCGAAAAGGCGCGCTACTACAAGGAAAGAATGCTGGACCGCCGCGCGGGCCGCGCTTAGCGGTCTTGCACCGCAGTGCCTGTCAGGCCTCCGAGGCGTGCCGCCCGATTTCGGGCCAGCGGTGGTGGAGGTAGATCCAGGACGCCAGCCCGATCAGCATCATGCTGATCGAGCCCAGGGCCAGCAGTACGGTCGAATGCATCACCAGCGGTGCAATCATGCCGGCCACGATGCCATTGGCCGTGGAGCCGACCACGGCCTGCAGCGATGAGGCCAGGCCGCGCCGCTCGGGGTGGATGTCCAGCACCAGCAGCGTGACCACGGGCACCATCATGGCCCAGCCGAAGGCGAACACCCCCACGGGAATCAGCGCCCAGCTCACGTGGGCGGGCCAGATCAGGTTGGCGACCAGGTTGACGATGGACACGACGAACATGATCAGAAAGCCATGTCGGATCTGGTGCTTGGGCGGAATGCGCCCGGCCAGACGGCCGCTCACCCATGCGCCGCCCATGATTCCCGAGATCGAGATCACGAAGAACCAGAAGAACTGCTGCGGCTGCAGGTGCAGCAGGTCGCCCAGGAAGGCGGGCGCCGACAGCACATACAGAAACATGCCGTTGAACGGCACGCCGCTGGCAAAGGCCAGCAGCACAAAGCGCGGATCGCTGCACAGCTCCTTGTAGCCGTGCATCAGAGGCTTGAAGCGGAAGGGCTGGCGCTGCGCCTGTGGCAGGGATTCCGGCAGGAATCGCCAGTTGATGCCCCACAGCAGCACGCCCACCAGGGTCAGGAACCAGAACACTGCCGCCCAGCCCAGGTGTATGAACAGCCAGCCGCCCATCACAGGGGCCAGGGCTGGCGCGATGCCAAAGAAGATGGTGATCTGCGCCATCACGCGCTGGGCCTGGGCGGGTGGAAACAGGTCGCGCACCACGGCGCGCGACACCACGATGCCGGCACCCGTGGACAGGCCTTGCAACGCGCGAAACAGCACCAGCTGCGTGATGTTCTGCGACAGCGCACAGCCCGCCGATGTCAGCGTGAATACGGCCAGCCCCCACAGCACCACGGGGCGGCGGCCAAAGCTGTCGGCCATGGCGCCGTGGAAAAGGTTCATGAAGGCAAAGCCGAACAGATAGGCCGACAGCGTCTGCTGCATCTGCAGCGGCGTGGCGTTCAGGGCCTGGGCGATGCCGGAGAAGGCGGGGATGTAGGTATCGATCGAGAACGGCCCCAGCATGCCCAGGATGGCAAGCAGGACGGCCAGGGCCCAGCGCGGGCCCTGCCAGAGCGGGGAAACATTTTGTGGCATGCAGGCGAGGCGGTTGTGCGTTGCGGGAGACCGCAGGCGCAGAAAAAGGCCGCGCGCCCTTGCGCCTGCGGCAGGGTGACACTGTAGCGGCTTGGCTGGAATCCGGTGTGACGGATGGCTTGGCGAATGACCTGGGCGATGGAATGGTTCGATAGTTTGTATCTAAATGATGTAAATATCGATAGAATTTATCTTTTTCGCCAGCATGCACAGGTCCGCCGCGGGGGTGGATGGCATGGTTCTGGGTGCTTTCGCCAAGGATCTTTCATGACTGTTTCTCGCCGCACGTTGATATCGGCTCTGGCCCCGGCTGCGTTGCAACTGACTGCCGGCGCTGCCTGGTCCAAGGGCCGTCGACTGCAGCTGTCGGCGGCCTATGGCGATGGCATCTTCCACACGCAGAACCTGCGCAACTTCGCGGCGCGCGTGGGTGCCGATACCCAGCAGGCGCTGGAGATCGATGTGGTGTCCAACTCTGCGCTCAAGCCCATGGCGCAGGTGCTTCCTGCGCTCAAGCGCAATGAAATCCAGTTCGGCGAAGTTCTCATGTCGTCCTATGTGGATATCCATCCGCTTCTGGCCATGGACTCGCTGCCTTTCATCGTGCGTGGCTTTGACGAGGCTGCGCACCTGTGGCAACTGACCCGTCCCGTGCTGCAGGAGTTTTTGCTGGCTCAGCAGGGTGTGCGCCTGCTGTTTGCCGTGCCTTGGCCGGCGCAGGGCCTGTTCTGCCGGCGCCCGGTCAACAGCATCGTGGATCTCAGGGGGCTCAGGCTGCGGGTGCAAAGCGATGCGACCAAGCGGCTGGCGGAACTCTGGGGAGCGCAGCCGGTGGTGCTCGCGGCCGGTGATCTTGGCATGGTGCTGGAGCAGGGAGGTATTGACGCCATGGTTTCATCCAGTGCCACCGGCGTCGACAGCCAGGCTTGGAAGACCATGAAGGTGTTTCTGGACATCAAGGCCTGGATTCCCAAGAACATGTTGTGCGTCAGCGAACTTGCCTGGAAGGGCTTTGCCGAGCCGGAACGCCAGGCCATCAGCCGCGCCGCCGCGCTGGCCGAGAAAGAAGGCTGGGCGCTGGCCCAGCAGGCCGATGAGCTGGGCAAGAAGGTTCTTGTCGACAACAAGATGTCCGTGGCCGCGCCATCGGCGGACCTGCGCCGCATGCTGGATTTGATGGGGGAGCGCTTTGGCCGGGAGTGGGTGGCCAAGGCTGGCAGCAGCAATATGTCTGTGCTGATGGAATACAACAAGAAAAGGCACTGAGCGCTGTCGCGCCGAGTGCCTTGTTCTGGGTATTGGTGGTGGGCCCTGAGTGATTCGAACACTCGACCAACGGATTAAGAGTCCGCTGCTCTACCAGCTGAGCTAAGAGCCCACGTATTTCTGCGTGGATGCCTGATGAGATCAGGCAAAAAAATTCTTGGTGGGCCCTGAGTGATTCGAACACTCGACCAACGGATTAAGAGTCCGCTGCTCTACCAGCTGAGCTAAGAGCCCCCTCGGGTATTCCGAAGGAATCAGCCTGGATGAATCCAGGCTGAAAAGGAATTTTTGGTGGGCCCTGAGTGATTCGAACACTCGACCAACGGATTAAGAGTCCGCTGCTCTACCAGCTGAGCTAAGAGCCCCAAAAACAAGTCTGCGCTGCAAACGAGACCGCAATTATGCGGCATTTTTTGTGCGCTTGCAGGAAGACGCGCCAAATTTTTAGTTCATGGCCTGGTGGCACTGAGCCGGGCCCGCGTGCCGCCCGGTGCGCAGCCGCAAAAAAAGGCGGCCGATGCCGCCTTTGGGGTGCTGGCGCGCAGCGCGCTTACATCAGCAGATGTTCGCCTGCGTTGTCACCGCCCAGGATCACGTAGTTGACCTTGCGGATGTCCATCAGCTTCTTGCCGCCGGAGTAGCTGATCGAGCTTTGCACGTCCTGCTCCATCTCGATCAGGGTGTTGGCCAGAAGGCCCTTGACGGGTTCGAGGATGCGCTTGCCCTCCACGTGCTTGTACTCGCCCTTGTTGAAGTCCGAGGCCGAGCCGTAGTACTCCTTGAAGCGTTGGCCGTTTTCCTCGACGGTCTGGCCCGGCGATTCCTCGTGGCCCGCGAACAGCGAGCCGATCATCACCATGGTGGCGCCAAAGCGCACGCTCTTGGCGATGTCGCCGTGGCTGCGGATGCCGCCATCGGCAATGATGGGCTTGGTCGCCACGCGCGCGCACCACTTGAGCGCCGACAGCTGCCAGCCGCCCGTGCCAAAGCCCGTCTTGAGCTTGGTGATGCAGACCTTGCCGGGGCCGATGCCGACCTTGGTGGCGTCAGCGCCCCAGTTCTCCAGGTCGATCACGGCTTCGGGCGTGCCCACGTTGCCGGCGATCACGAAGGACTTGGGCAGCTTTTCCTTGAGGTAGCCGATCATGTTCTTCACGCTGTCGGCATGGCCGTGGGCGATGTCGATGGTGATGTATTCGGGGCACAGGCCTTCGGCGACGAAGCGGTCCACGGTGTCGTAGTCGGGCTTCTTGACGCCCAGCGAAATGGAGGCGAAGCAGCCCTTGCCCTGCATCTCACGCACGAACTGCACGTTGTCCAGGTCAAAGCGGTGCATCACGTAGAAGTAGCCGTTCTGGGCCAGCCAGGTGCAGATGCTCTCATCCACCACCGTCTTCATGTTGGCCGGCACGGCCGGGATGCGGAAGGACCGACCGCCCAGCTCCACGCTGGCATCACACTCCGAGCGGCTTTCCACGCGGCACTTGCGCGGCAGCAGCAGGATGTTGTCGTAGTCGAAGATTTCCATTTGATTCCAAGCTCCATGAAAGGTCGCGGCAGGAACATCCCTCCGCGATGGGGCGCTTGGCTTGGAGGCCGGTCTTGCGGGCGGCGCGGGCGGGCCGCGTCGCCAGGGCGGCTGTGGCCCGGGCACAAAAAACCGGACCGCAAGAAACTTGGGCCCGGTGATTGATTCTATACGTTGCCGGCGACGGGCCTGGGCACCCTGTCGATATAGCGGTTATAGGGATGGCGTTATGAGCCTGCAAGGGCGCGCTGCGCGTGCCGATTGTGGGCCGATTGCGGGAAATGCGGCATCGGTTTCCCTGGGGGGCAAGGTGCTTTCTACAATGCCAGGATGTTCCCGATCGATCTGCTCGACGGCACCTCCGGTGCCGCGCCCGCCCCCAACTCCCCTTTGCTGACCCACCTCAATGAGGAGCAGCTCGCTGCCGTCACGCTTCCGGCCGGCCACGCGCTGATCCTGGCCGGCGCGGGCTCGGGCAAGACGCGGGTGCTGACCACGCGCATCGCCTGGCTGCTGCAGACGGGCCAGGCCACGCCGGGCTCCATCCTGGCCGTGACCTTCACCAACAAGGCGGCAAAGGAAATGCTGGCCCGCCTGTCGGCCATGCTGCCTTACAACGTGCGCGGCATGTGGATCGGCACCTTCCACGGCCTGTGCAACCGGCTGCTGCGCGCCCACCACCAGGCGGCAAAGCTGTCGTCCACCTTCCAGATCCTGGACACGCAGGACCAGCTGTCGGCCGTCAAGCGCCTGTGCAAGCAGTTCAACGTGGACGACGAGCGCTTTCCGCCCAAGCAGCTGCAGTACTTCATTGCCGGCTGCAAGGAAGAGGGCATGCGCCCCGGCGACGTGGTGGCCAATGACCCGGACACGCGCAAGAAGGTCGAGATCTACCAGCTCTACGAGGAACAGTGCCAGCGCGAAGGCGTGGTCGATTTCGGCGAGCTGATGCTGCGCTCCTACGAGCTGCTGCGCGACGACGCCGCGCTGCGCGCCCACTACCAGCGGCGCTTTCGCCACATCATGGTGGACGAGTTCCAGGACACCAACAAGCTGCAGTACCAGTGGCTCAAGCAGCTGGCGGGCGACATGGTGGATGGCCGCCTGCAGGCCACGGGCAGCGTGATCGCAGTGGGCGACGACGACCAGAGCATCTACGCCTTTCGCGGTGCGCGCGTGGGCAACATGCAGGACTTCGTGCGCGAGTTCGACGTGCGCCAGCAGATCAAGCTGGAGCAGAACTACCGCTCCTACAGCAACATCCTGGACTGTGCCAACGCGCTCATCAGCCACAACAGCCAGCGCCTGGGCAAGAACCTGCGCACCACCCAGGGGCCGGGCGAGCCCGTGCGCATCTACGAAGCGCCCACGGACATGGCCGAGGCGCAGTGGATGGTCGAGGAAATCCAGCAGCTCGTGAAAAAGGACGGCTGGCAGCGCCAGGAAATCGCCGTGCTCTACCGCAGCAATGCGCAAAGCCGGGTGATCGAATCGCAGCTGTTCAATGCCGCCATTCCCTACCGCGTGTACGGTGGCCTGCGCTTTTTCGAGCGCGCCGAAATCAAGCATGCGCTGGCCTACCTGCGCCTGCTGGAGAACCCGCACGACGACACCAGCTTTCTGCGCGTGGTGAACTTCCCGCCGCGCGGCATCGGCGCGCGCAGCGTGGAGACGCTGCAGGACGCGGCGCGCAGCGCGGGCTGCTCGCTGCACGATGCCGTCTCGGCGGTGCCGGGCGCGCCGGGCACCAAGCTCGCAGGCTTTGTCGCCAAGATCGACGTGCTGCGCGAGCAGACCCAGGGCCGCACGCTGCGCGAGATCATCGAGGCCATCGAGGAAGAAAGCGGCCTGCTCGAGCACTACCGCAACGAAAAGGAAGGCGCCGACCGCATCGAGAACCTGCAGGAACTCGTGAACGCGGCCGAGAGCTTTGTCACCCAGGAAGGCTTTGGCCGCGACGCCGTGGCCCTGCCGCTGGACGAGCACGACGGCGCCAGGGCGCTGACGCAAAGCCCGGCCAGCCAGGGCCTGGACCCTGCGCTGCCGCTGCTGGACACGCCGCTCACGCCGCCGGCCGGCGCCGTGGCCGGCATGGTCGATGCCGATACCGGCGAGACACTGTCGCCGCTGGCCGCCTTCCTGACGCACGCGGCGCTGGAGGCTGGCGACAACCAGGCCCAGGCCGGCCAGGACGCCGTGCAGCTGATGACCGTGCATGCCTCCAAGGGGCTGGAGTTCGACGCCGTCTTCATCGGCGGCGTGGAAGAGGGCCTGTTCCCGCATGAGAACGCCATGATGGACCGCGGCGGCCTGGAGGAAGAACGCCGCCTGGCCTATGTGGCCATCACCCGCGCGCGCAAGCGCCTGTACCTGAGCCATTCGCAGACGCGCATGCTGCACGGGCAGACGCGCTACAACGTCAAGAGCCGCTTCTTCGATGAGCTGCCCGATGAGGCGCTCAAGTGGATCACCCCCAAGCAGGGCGGCTTTGGCAGCTACGCGCCCCGCCCCGGTGGCGGCGGTGGTGGCGGCTATGGTTCACGCGATCGCGGCGGCTTCGGCAACAAGGCCGAAGGCTGGCGCAGCGAGGTCTTCGCCAGCCCTCCCGTGCCGCCGCAGAAGGTCGCTCCGGGCCACGGCCTGCGCGTGGGCCTGAACGTGTTCCACAACAAGTTCGGCGAAGGCAAGGTGCTGGCCCTGGAAGGCACGGGCGACGACGCGCGCGCCCAGGTCAGCTTTGGGCGCCACGGCACGAAGTGGCTGGCGCTGTCCATTGCCAAGCTCACGGTCGTGGAGTGAGGCGCGGGCTGCCGCGCCCGGCGTTCAGGGCTTGACTTCGAAGCTCAGCGTCGTGGTGTGGCGCACGTCGGTGTATTTCTTGCCGTCCAGCGTGACTGAGCCGTTGTCCACGCGCGCCGTCACCTCCAGCACGTACAGGCCCGGGAAGTAGGGCTTGAAGCTCACCGTGCCGTCCTGCGATGGCGTGAGCGTGCGGTACCAGCCCTCGCTGGTCTGCACGTTGACCTGGCTGGCCGCGACCTTGCGGCCCTTGAACACCAGCTGGAACGTATCGCCGCCCGCCGTGGTGGGCACCAGCTCCAGGTCGTTCACGGCCTTGGTGTCGTTGCGGCCGAAACGGGCCTGGTAGTAGGTCAGCACGCCATTGGCGCCGGGGCGCGTGGCGGCGATGCGCACATCGCCCTGGCCTGCGTCCGCGGTGAAATGATTGGCGTCGGCCTTCAGGGGAAGGCTCTTGCCGTCGGGCAGGACCTGCTTGGCGTCTTCCAGGGCCGGCAGCTGTTCCAGCGGCTTGCGCAGCTCTCCGGCATAGGCCCGGGCCTGTCCTGCGTCCTGCTGCAGCCAGAGATAGTCGGCATGCGCGGCCGGCACCGCCAGTGCGGCGGCGGCGGCCAGCCATGCGGCGGTGCTGCGAAGGATGCGGGAAGGTTCGGTCATGGAGTCTCTCCTGTGGTGTGGCTCTGCGTGCGCCTGCCGGGCCTTGAGAGGCGTGATCCGGCGGGGCTGAAGATGGTGCGATGGCGGGCGAGCGACGCCGCAATGCATCAGAAATTATAGCGATCAGGTGAGAATGACTCTTGTTTTGCACGCTAAGAGTCGGGTTCATGACATCCATGCAATTGCGGCGCAGACATGCAAAAAGGCCATGGAAATCCATGGCCTTTATGTGGCGGCGTCACTCGCCGCAGGGCGGCGGGGCGACGGGGCGCTATGGCGGCGGTCAGGCCGACAGCTTGGGCTGGGCCGCGGTGCCGGTCAGGTAGCCGACGGCGGCGCCGAACTTGCCGCGATAGTTGGCGCTGATCAGCGGGTCCAGCGTGGGCTTGACCACGTTGTGGATGGCGCCCCAGTCACCGGCGTGCTGGAAGTTGCTCATGATGTAGGTCCAGCCGTTGATCTCGTCCACGGCATGCAGGCCGGTGGATTCGCCGCCGGCGGGAATCGACATCAGGCGCGACAGCTGCTTGGTGTCGATGTTGTAGGCCCACAGGAAGTTGTTCACGTGCTGGCCACTGTCCTCGCCGATGAACAGGGTGCGCATCTTCTCCGAGAACTTGAGGTTGTCGGGATTGCAGATCTTGTTCGGGTTGCCGGTGTTGCCCAGCGCGTCGGCGCTGATGTCTTCGCCGGCCAGCAGGGCCTTGGTGTCCACGGGCATCCACTCGCTGTTGATGGCGGCGCCTGCCGTGTCCTTCTGGCCGCCGCGCAGGTTCAGTGCCATCACGGCGCCGGCCTTGAGCTGCTTGGGGATGGACACGCCGTTGCCGGCCACGTTCAGCGCGTCACCGGCCACCATGGATTTTTCGCAGTTCTGCAGGGCCGAGTAGGCCACCTTGTCCTTGGCGTTGACGGTCGTGCCTTCCATCTTGGTGAAGCCCATGCTCGCGCCCTTGAAGGCGGCGTAGCGGTGGGTTTCCAGGAAGGCGGCGGCCTTGTCCATGCCGGGGTTGATCTTGATCCACTCGACCTTGCCGTTGGCCGTGATCTTGGTGTAGCTGGCGTCGCCCGGATCGGTCTTGGCCACGGTCATGATGTCCGTGGGCTTGAGTGTGTTGGCCAGTTGCTCGATCTCGGCGCTGGTGGCCGAGCCCAGCTTGATCCAGGTCAGCGCGGCGGCGCTGCCCGATGCGGGGTCGATGGAGAAGCCCGCGCCCACCTTGGCCACGTACAGCGAACCCGAGGACAGGTCCTTTTCCTTGTCGGCCACGAAGACGAAGTAGCCGCTGTTGGTGGCGTCGTCGCCCATCAGCGCCGTGCGCTGGTCGGGCATGACCTGGACCAGCTCGTGCGAGATGCGGCCCATGCAGAAATGCTTCTTGATGCTGGCCGTGCCGTCCGCGTTGACCGTCACTTCGGGCATGTGGCCGTAGTGGTAGGGGTTGGCCTTGGTCTGGTCGCCATACAGGTTCTGGCTGAAGGCCAGCAGCTGGGCATTGCCGGTGGCGAAGGCGTCGGGCTCGTACTCTTCGCTGGACAGGTGGGTGCCCCAGGGCGACAGGCTGGCGCCGCAGGTGATCCACAGGCCGTGCACCTTGGAGGTGTCCACGTTGTGGTATTTGACCAGGCTGAGCTTGCCGGTGGTCTGGTCCTGGTCCAGCGTCAGCACGGCGATGGGCGAGGGCAGCTTGCCGTACATGTCGGTCTTGCCATCCTGCGCCCAGGTGGTGTATTCGAACTGCACCACGGCGAACACGGGCTTGCCCTTGACGCCGTCCACCTTGGCATTGGGCACGGTCAGCAGTGAGGTGCCGTCGGGCGAATCGGAGAAGAAGTGGCGCTCGCTGCCGGCCACGGTGCGGTCGATGATCTTGTTGTTGTTGATGTCGTAGTAGCCGCCGGCCAGGATCTTGCCGCCCTTGCCGTCGGACACTTCATCGCCGGTGACGAAGAAGGGCTGGTAGCCCAGGTCGAAGCTCTGCTCGCTGTTGTCGCTGAACTGCACCTTGAGCTGCGAGGCCACGGTCATCCTGGCCATGGCCTGGGGGTTGGCCAGCGTGGGCGCTGCCATGGAGGTGAAGCTGGCCGCCACATAGTTCTTCGCGGGGCCGTCGTCACCGCCGCCGCAGGCGGTCAGCAGGCCGGTGGCGGACACGGCGGAGCCGAGCGGCAGCAGGGGGGCGCCGGTCAGGAATTGCAGCGCCTTGCGGCGGGAGAGCATCGTGGATTGGGACATGGGGCTTCCGTTATGGGTTTGTCAGCGTCAACCCATCGGGGGCGGGATGGGCCGGGATGCCGCCGCGCACTCGCTGGCTTGACATCCGCACGGCATGCTAGGCAGCCGGTGTGACAGAGCGATGGCATCCGCATGACGAAACCGTGACAGCGTCATATGACAGCCGCCAGGCGAGGGGTACCAGGCGATGCGGCCAGTCAAAAAAACAAAGAAGAGGCACGAAGAGGGAGCCGAAGAAGGGCCCGAAGAAAGGTCCAAAGAAAAAGCCCCTTGAAAGGGGCTTTGTGGGGTGCAGTGGCGAAGCGCTCAGCCGGACAGTCCGGGCGGCGCAGGCGGCGCAGGCGGCTCGGTGCCGATGGCGTCGCTGCCATCGCTTTCATCGGGCGCTGCAAAGCAGTCGCGGAAGGTGAAGACAATGGAGGTGAAGAACATGGCGGCCAGCAGCATGGCCGTGCCGATCATCAGGCCGTTGGCAATGCTGCCCAGCACCTGGGCCAGCACGGCCGAGATCAGGGCCATCACGATGCCGGCCACGATGAACACGCCCATCCAGCTCAGGCCGAAGACCACCAGCGCGCCGATGTTGCGCACACAGGCCACCAGGCTGAAGAACACGGCCTTGACCGGCGGCACGTTGTGCCAGTGCACCAGCCCCGGCGCGTGCCAGAACAGCAGGGACAGCGGCAGGTACAGGCCCATGCTCAGCCACATGGCGGCCTGGAAGTCGGGCGACTCGGCGATCTCGCGCGTCAGCGGCTCGCCGCCCAGGTAGACGTTGGCAAACTGGCCGTCGTCCACCAGCATGGACAGGCCCATGATCAGCAGGAAGCCTGCCGCATACATGGCGCCCAGCGTGAGCATGGAGTTCAGGCGCTGGCGCCCGGTACGAAAGGCCACCAGCAGCAGGGCCGGCGTGGGCGCACGCCCGTGCGATGCCTCGGCCGCCGCCACCATCATGGCCAGCGAGGTGGCCGGCAGCAGGCCCAGCGCGATCACGGGGCCGATCAGCGGCAGCACCGTGACCAGCGACATGGCCGCCATCGACAGAAAGAACAGTGCCGCCAGTGCCAGCGGCTGCTGGCGGAAGGTGCGGATGCCCTGCTGCACCCATTGCAGGCCGGTACGGGCGGGAACGATGAGAAGTTTCATGGGGTGAGGAAGTCGGGGCGCCTGGATGGGGCATGGCCTCTGGCATGGGCCGCGCCGCTGGCGCCCGAACGGGGACTGTACCCGAGGACGCGCGGCCCGTGGACCGCAAAGCCCTCTGTCGGCCGCGCTGTGGCGGTCTTCGGACGTCAGTCCAGCGCCACCGGGTGGGCCAGGCGCTGGCGCAGCACGCGCTCGAAATGGGTGGGGTCGTGGGGAACGAGCATGGAGGCCTCGCGCGGCAGGTGGAAATCCCACAGGCGGGAAATCCAAAAGCGCAGCGCGCCCGCGCGCAGCATGGGGTTGAACAGCTCGCGCTCGGCTGCTGTCAGGGGGCGCACCGACTGGTAGGCGTCGATCATGGCCCTGGCCTTGGTGGCGTCATGGGCGCCGGTGGCGTGTTCGATGCACCAGTCGTTGAGGCACACGGCCAGGTCGAACAGCCAGCTGTCCACGCCTGCGAAGTAGAAGTCGAAGAAGCCGGTCAGGCGCTCGCCATCGAACATCACGTTGTCGCGGAACAGGTCGGCGTGCACGGGGCCGCGCGGCAGCGCCGCATACGCGGGCGAGGCGGCCACATGGTTCTGGAAGGCCAGCTCGGAGCGCAGCAGGTCGGCCGTGGGTGCGTCTATGTGCGGGATGACCGTGGGCACGGTCTCGTTCCACCAGGGCAGGCTGCGCAGATTGGGCTGCTGGCGATCGTAGTCGCGTCCGGCCAGGTGCATGCGCGCCAGCATCTCGCCCACGGCGGCGCAGTGCGCGGGCTGGGGCGCCAGCTCGCTCTTGCCGGGCAGGCGGTTGACGATGGAGGCCGGCTTGCCGCACACGCTCAGCAGAATGTCGCCGCTGCGCGTCTCGGCCTGCGGGTCGGGCACGGGAATGCCGGCCTGCGCCAGGTGCTTCATCAGGTACAGGTAGAAGGGCAGTTGCTCGGCCGTCAGGCGCTCGAACAGCGTCAGCACCCACTCGCCCTGTTCGGTGGTGAGAAAGTAGTTGGTGTTCTCTATGCCGCCCTGGATGCCGCGCAGCTCCTTGAAGGAACCCAGGGACATGCGGCGCAGCAGCTCGCGCGCGTCTTTGTCGGAGACTTCGGTGAAAACGGCCATGTTGCATTGCCGGCCTTCAGGGCGCGGCGGAAATCGTTGTCGTCAGATATGGAAAGAGGGCAGCGCCGTCAGGTGCTGCCCCCTGGGATGCCGCCGGGCCGGGGCCCGGACAGTCCGGTGAGGATCAGAACTTCTTGAGGTTCCAGACGCGCGTGCCGTTGGTGCCGTCGCCATCGCCGCGGTTGCGCGAGGAACGGGCGCCGTCGTTGGACTGCACTTCATACGAAGGCATGTCGCCGACCTTGGGCTGCACGGTGATGCTGCGGGTCTGGCCGCCCACGCGCAGCTCGTCAACGCGGCTGCCGCCATCTTCCACATGGATGTGTTCCACGCGCTGGTTGGTTCGGTCGCGGCCCTCGGGCTTGGCCGTGTCCGGCGCGGTCTGCTCGGTCGCCGCCGCAGGAGCGGTGGAGGCAGCCGGGGCAGGCGTGGGGTTCTGGGCCAGCACGGAGCTGGCGGCCAGGGTCAGGAAGATGAAAAGTGGAGCGGCGCGCATAGGCTCCATTGTAGAACTTGCAGCGGGCGCTGTCCCGCCCTGTCACCCTGCCGGCGCGTGCACAATCGGCGCATGAGCAATTCCAAGACCCTGGTGCTGATCGACGGCTCCAGCTACCTCTACCGCGCCTACCACGCCATGCCGGACCTGCGCGCCGAGCCCGGCAACCCGGAAAGCCCTGCCACGGGCGCCATCCGCGGCATGATCAACATGCTCCAGGCGATCAGGAAGGAAGTGGCGGCCGACTACGCCGTCTGCGTGTTCGATACCAGCGGACCCACCTTCCGCGACACGCTCTACCCCGAATACAAGGCGCACCGCTCGCCCATGCCCGACGATCTGCGCTCGCAGATCGAGCCCATCCATGAAGTGGTCCGCCTGCTGGGCTGGCCCGTGCTGGCCATCCAGGGCGTGGAGGCCGACGACGTGATCGGCACCCTGGCCAAGACGGCCGCCGCCCAGGGCGTGAACGTGGTGATCTCCAGCGGCGACAAGGACCTGTCCCAGCTGGTGGACTCCCACATCATGGTGATGGACACCATGAGCGGCAAGCGCCGCGACGTGGCCGGCGTGACGGCCGAGTTCGGCGTGCCGCCCACGCAGATGATCGACTACCAGGCCCTGGTCGGCGATGCCGTGGACAATGTGCCCGGCGTGTCCAAGGTGGGCCCCAAGACGGCCGTCAAGTGGCTGGCCGAGCACGGCTCGCTCGACGGCCTGATTGCTGCGGCCGACGGCATCAAGGGCGTGGCCGGCCAGAACCTGCGCGATGCCATCGCCTCGGGCCAGCTGGCGCTGAGCCGCCAGTTGGTCACCATGAAGACCGACTGCGACCTGACCGCCGAAGTGCCCACCCTGCCGGTGCTCGACGCGCTGGCGCCGCGCGAGCCCGATACCGCGCCGCTGCGCGACTTCTATGAGCGCTACGGCTTCAAGGGCCTGGCGCGCATGCTCGGCGGTGCCGCGCCCGAGCCCGATGCGCTGGAAGCCGTCAAGGCCGGCCGCAAGCCAGCGGCCAAGCCGCGTGCCGACCAGTCCACGGGCGACATGTTTGCCCAGGAGCAGGCCGAATCCGACGACGCCACCACCGAGGCCGAGGCCGTCCAGCAGCGTCCGCTGGACTATGACGTGGTGCTGACCTGGGAAGCGTTCGACCAGTGGCTGGCCAAGATCAACGCCGCCGAACTCACGGCCCTGGATACCGAAACCACCTCGCTGGACGAGATGCGTGCCGAGATCGTGGGCATCTCGCTGAGCGTGGAGCCCGGCGCCGCTGCCTACATCCCCCTGCGCCATGCCGGCCCCGACGCGCCAGAGCAACTGCCGGCCGACGAGGTGCTGCAGCGCCTCAAGCCCTGGCTGGAGGATGCGGCCCGGCCCAAGCTGGGCCAGCACGTCAAGTACGACCGCCATGTCTTCGCCAATGCCGGCATCGAGGTGCAGGGCTATGTGCACGACACCATGCTGCAAAGCTATGTGCTGGAAGTGCACCGCCCGCACGGCCTGGCCAGCCTGGCGCTGCGCCACACCAACCGCACGGGCATCAGCTATGAAGACCTGTGCGGCAAGGGCGCCCACCAGATCCCGTTCGCCCAGGTGCCCGTGGACAAGGCTGCCGCCTATGCCTGCGAGGATGCCGACCAGACCCTGGATGTGCACCGCGTGCTGTGGCCGCAGCTGCAGGCCAACGACGGCCTGCGCGGCGTCTACGAGCTGGAGATCGCCACCAGCGAGGCCCTGTTCCGCATAGAGCGCAACGGCGTGCTCATCGATGCCGCCACGTTGGCCAAGCAGAGCAACGACCTGGGCCAGCGCATCGTGCAGCTGGAGCAGGAGGCCTATGACATCGCGGGCCAGCCCTTCAACCTGGCCAGCCCCAAGCAGCTGGGCGAAATCTTCTTCGACAAGCTGGGCATGCCCGTGGTCAAGAAGACGGCCACCGGCGCACGCAGCACCGACGAAGAGGTGCTGGAGAAGCTGGCCGAGGACTATCCGCTGCCCGCCAAGCTGCTGGAGCACCGCAGCCTGTCCAAGCTCAAGGGCACCTATACCGACAAGCTGGCCCAGCTGGCGCTGCCGCGCACGGGCCGCGTGCACACGCACTACGCCCAGGCCGTGGCCGTGACGGGGCGCCTGTCCAGCAACGACCCCAACCTGCAGAACATCCCCATCCGCACGCCCGAAGGCCGGCGCGTGCGCGAGGCCTTCATTGCCGCGCCCGGCCATGTGATCGCCAGCGCCGACTACTCGCAGATCGAGCTGCGCATCATGGCCCACCTGTCGGGCGACGAGTCCCTGCTGCGCGCCTTCCACGAAGGCCGCGACGTGCACCGTGCCACGGCATCGGAAGTCTTCAACGTGGAGCTGGAGCAGGTCAGCAGCGAGCAGCGCCGCTATGCCAAGGTCATCAACTTCGGGCTGATCTACGGCATGAGCAGCTTTGGCCTGGCCAAGAACCTGGGCATAGAGACCAAGGCCGCGGCCGCCTACATCGACCGCTATTTCCAGCGCTATCCGGGCGTCAAGCGCTACATGGACGAGACGGTGGAATTCGCGCGCGACCACGGCTACGTGGAAACCGTCTTCGGCCGCCGCCTGTACCTGGTGGACATCAACGGCGGCAGCGGCCCGCGCAAGAAGGCGGCCGAACGGCAGGCCATCAACGCGCCCATGCAGGGCACGGCGGCCGACCTGATCAAGAAGGCCATGGTGGCGGTGCAGGCCGAGCTCGATGCCAGGCAGTCCGAGGTCCGCGTCATCATGCAGGTGCACGACGAACTGGTGTTCGAGCTGCCCGAAGGCGAGTCGGACTGGGTGCGCACCGAGATCCCGCGCCTGATGGCCGGCGTGGCCGACCTGAAGGTGCCGCTGCTCGCCGAGGTGGGCCTGGGACCCAACTGGGACAAGGCACATTGAGCTTCACGCAGGCATCGTAGACTTGGCCGGTTCTCAACTACCACCAAGGAGAGATGCATGCGTGACGATCAGCAGCAAGACCTGAAGGCCCTGGTTCCGGGGCGCAGCAGCGAAGAGGGGCCTACGCGGCGCCTGGCATTGCAGACGGCCCTGGGCCTGGGCTATGCCGCAGCGGCCACGCCGCTCATGGCGCAGACCGCCATCTCCACGCCGGCCGACGGCCTGACGGCCGGCGAGGTGCATTTCACCGTGAACGGCTTCAAGGTGCCCGCCTACCGCGCCGCGCCCGCGGGCAAGAAGAATGTGCCCGTGGTGCTGGTGATCTCCGAGATCTTCGGCGTGCACGAATACATTGCCGACACCTGCCGCCGCCTGGCGCGTGCCGGCTACCTGGCCATTGCCCCCGATCTGTATGCGCGCCAGGGCGACCCCAAGACCTATACCGACATCGCCAAGCTCATGAGCGAGCTGGTCTCCAAGGTGCCCGACGAGCAGGTCATGGCCGACCTCGACGGCGCCGTGCAATGGGCCGGCACGCAGGGCGGCGATACGGCGCGCGTGGCCATCACGGGCTTTTGCTGGGGCGGGCGCATCACCTGGCTGTATGCGGCCCATGGCCCGGTCAAGGCCGGCGTGGCCTGGTACGGCCGGCTGGAAGGCGCCAAGACGGCGCTGCAGCCACGCCATCCGCTGGAGCTGGTCTCCAGCCTCAAGGCGCCGGTGCTGGGCCTGTATGGCGGGCAGGACACGGGCATTCCGCTGGAATCCGTGGAGCGCATGCGCGAGGCGCTCAAGCAGGGCTCGGCAGCGGCCAAGGCCTCGGAGTTCGTGATCTACCCGGAGGCGCCGCACGCCTTCCATGCCGACTACCGGCCCAGCTACCGCGAGCAGGCTGCGCGCGACGGCTGGCAGAAAATGCTGGCCTGGTTCAACAAGAACGGCGTCGCGCCCTGAGCTTTTTTGCGCAGGGGGGCTTGACAGCTTCTGTAGGCTGAAACCGAGGGCACCCGACACCGTGGCCTGCTTCCTTCATGGGATCGCAGGCCACGGCTGCGATGGGTCCTGTCTTTCTGCGAGAATTCGCGGGTTTCGCCTGCAAGGGCATACGGTTGAAGCACAAATCGCTATGACATTGGTAGCAATCATTCTGGCCACCCTGGCCGCCGGTATTGGCAGCGTCTGGGTGGCCGCGTTGTTGATGGGGCTGGGAGGCAATCGCTCGCCGGGCATGATGCCGCAGCGGCTGTTGAGCCTGGCGGCGGGCGCGCTGCTGGCCACGGCCTTCATGCACCTCTTGCCCGAGGCCTTCGAGAGCGAGGCCGGGGCGCATGACCTGTTCGTGACGCTGCTGGTGGGCCTGGTGTTCTTTTTCCTGCTGTCCAAGGCCGAGCTGTGGCACCACGGGCATGAGCACGGCGCGCCGCCGGCCCATGAGCACGAACATCACGATCACCAGGGCCACACCCATGACCATTCCCATGATCACCATCACGGCCACCGCCACGGCGGCTGGGCCGTGCTGACCGGCGACAGCGTGCACTGCTTCGGCGATGGCGTGCTGATCGCCTCCGCCTTCATGGCCGACATGCGCCTGGGGCTGATCGCGGCGGTATCGGTGCTGGCCCACGAGGTGCCGCACCACATGGGCGACATCGTGGTGCTGCGCCAGTCCAGCTCCAACCGGCGCGTGGCGCTGATCAAGGTGTCCATGGCCGGAGCCGTGACCACGCTGGGCGGCATTGGCGGCTATTTCCTGGTGGGACAGCTGCAGGAACTGCTGCCGTACTTCCTGGCCGTGGCCTCCAGCAGCTTCATCTACGTGGCGCTGGCCGACCTGATTCCCCAGCTGCAAAAGCGCCTGAGCGCGCGTGAGACCGTGGCCCAGGTGGGCTGGCTGATGCTGGGCATCGTGCTGGTCACCGTGGTCAGCCGCGCGGCGCACGCGCACTGAGGCTGATGTTGAGGCTGAGGCGCGGGTCCTAGCCTGCGCGGGCCTCCTGGGGTGCCGGCCCCAGCAGGTCGGCGTAATCCACCGCGTACTTGATGAAGGCCGCATGGCCGTCAATGCGCAGCTTGCGGCGCAGGTGCAGGCGATGGGTTTCCACGGTACGCACCGAGGTGCCCATGAGCGCGGCGATTTCCTTGTTGGAGCGGCCCTCCGAGATCCACTGCAGCACGCTGGCCTCGCGCGGCGTGAGGGCGCGCCGGGGCCCGGAGGCGCTGCCGTCTTCCTCGGCCACAGGTTGCAGGCCGGGGCTGAAATACAGGCCGCCGGCGTAGACCCGGTCTATGGCCTCGATGAGCTGCTGTGCAGGCGCGTCCTTGAGCACATAGCCGCGTGCGCCCAGCGCCACGGCGCGGCGCACGTATTCGGGATCCTCATGCATGGACAGCACCAGCACGCGCACCAGCGGGAACTGATCGCGGAACAGCGCGGCCAGGTCGATACCGCTGGCGCCCGGCATGCGGATGTCGGTGACCACCAGGTCGGGCGACAGCTCGCGGGCCAGCGGCAGGGCCTGGTCCACGCTGGCGGCCTCGCCCACCACACGGATATGGTCCGTGGCCTGCAGGCGCATGGACACGCCGTCGCGCACGAGAGGGTGGTCGTCCACCAGGAGGATGCGGATCATGGGGTTCATGCAGCGGCCCGTGGGAGTTCGAATTCCGGTGAGGGAGACAGCGGCATGCCGCCATCGCGGTAGAGCACGGCGACCAGCCGGGTGCCCCGGCGCCCCGAACTGATGGACAGATGGCCGCCCAGGCCTTCGATGCGCTCGCGCATGTTGCGCAGGCCGATGCCGCCCTGGCGGTCGCGCTGCACGCGGCGCATGTCGAAGCCCTGGCCGTCGTCGCTGACCTGCAGCACCACGCGGCGGCGCTGAAAGTGCAGGCTGACATCGATGCGCGTGGCCTGGGCATGGTTTTGCGCATTCGTCACGGCCTCCTGGGCCACGCGGAACAGGGCCGTGGCATGGCTGGGCGGCAGAAAGCGCGTCTCGCCCCGGCAGCCGAACTGCATGCGCAGGCCGTCCTCGGCCTGCATCTGCTGGCTCATCAGCGCCAGGGCCGGTGCCAGGCCCAGGTCGTCCAGCAGGGCGGGGCGCAGGCCGTGGGAGACGCGCCGTATCTCCACCAGTGCGTGGTTGAGCTGCTCCAGGCCCTGGTCCACCATGCGCTGGGCCGTGGCCGGGTCCTGCGCGGCCAGCCGCCTGAGCTGGGCCTGGGCCGTCTCCAGCAGGAACTTGGAGGAGACCAGCACCTGCACCACGCCGTCATGCAGGTCGCGCGCCACGCGCGTGCGTTCCTCTTCCTGCGAATGCACCACGCGCTGGGCCAGCCGCTGCAGCTTGTTGCTGGACACGCGGTGATCGCTGAGATTGAACACCAGCCCCGCCACGCCGATGAGCACGATGCACAGCGCCGCAATGCCGAAGATGCGCCAGCGCGTGGCCGCGATGTTGGCCTGGGCGCTTTCGTCGATCTGGCGCAGCGCCTGCTCCACATCGTCCAGGTACAGGCCCGTGCCCAGCGACCAGCCCCATTCGGGCACCGTGGCCACATAGGCAAGCTTGGCCTCGGTACGCAGCGACGACGGTTTTTGCCACTGGTAGCGCACCAGGCCGCCGCCGCTGCGCGCGGCGTCCAGGATGATCCTGGCGGGTCCTGCGCCGCCGGGGCTGTTGGGATCGCACAGGTCCACGCCCGACAGGCCCATCTGGCGCGCATCCAGCAGCACGTTGCCGTGTTCGTCGTAGACAAAGAAGTAGCCGTCCTCGCCGAACTGCATGCGCGACAGCATCTCCAGCGCCTGGCGCCGCTGCACGGATTGCTCCTCGCCGCTGGACTTGATGCGCGTCAGCGCCGTGGTCGCCAGCTGGACGTAGTGGCGCAGCTCCGTCTCCTTGCTGTGCAGGTAGGCGGTCTCGACCAGTTCCCGTTCCTGGTGGGCCAGCTCCAGGGTCTGGTGCTGCACGGTCGCCGCGACCAGGCCCAGGGCGAGCGCGATGGCGGCAATCGACAGAAGTGCAAGTTTCAGCGGAAGTTGCATGGAAGCCTGTGTGGGGTGCACCGACGATCTTTTCCGCCCAGTGGCCGGGCCTTGTCAACAGGGCTTGCGCGCATGCCGCCAGCGCCAGGGCGGCGGCCTTTGAATGGCAGGCGCTGTATTTTCCAATGGCCTGCGCGCCCCGTATATCCACGCAGATTCACGCGCGCGTGAAAAGGCGTTTGAATATCCCAAGGGAAACACCATGGAAAATAGTTTTTGGGTGCGAAACAATATCCCATGGATACTGGAAATCCGAGATGCATTTTCTTGGTGCGTACTCCCCTTTTTGGGGTTTTGGATAATCGTTTTGCCGTATTGTGGTGCGCCGTCCCTCTGATGCCTGATGTGCTGCTTGCTGTTGAGCAGATTCCGTGCCAAACCATTGTTTTCAAAGAATGTTGAAGGGCTGCGTAGCACTGCGTGGGTCCGTGTGCGTAGTGGTGCGTAGGGGAAAATTCATTATCGAATGCCCCAGATCCCTGCCTAGAATTTCTCCGTGAAATCACGAATTCGAATCATTTTGTATCGATGATTCAAGTCACCTCTGAGGACTGGGCTAATGGTGACAAAGTGTTTCCATAACGCCAATGCAGTAATGCGTGGCACGGCAGTGGCAGCTTGTATTTTTGTTTGAGAAGGGCAATACCATGGATATTCGAACGAACCTGGGGCGCATGGCGCTGGCATGCGGGGTGGCGGTGGTGGCGGCGGCGCTGGTGGGTTGCGCTGCGCCCAACAAGCGCGAGGTGCTGTCCACCACGCAGATCTACCCGGCCATCGGCCCGTACTCGCAGATGGTGGCGCATGGCAACACCATCTACTTCTCGGGCGTGCTGCCGCTGAACGCACAGGGCACGGCCATCCAGGGCGCCACCATCGAAGAGCAGACGCGTGCCGTGCTCGACCACATCGGCGCCAAGCTCAAGTCCCAGGGACTGGGCTATGAGGATGTGCTGTCCACCTCGGTCTTCATGAAGGACCTCAACGAGTTCGCCGCCATGAACAAGGTCTATGGCGAGTACTTCAAGACCGGCGCCCCCGCTCGGGCCACGGTGGAGGTGGCGCGCCTGCCGCGCGATGTGAAGATCGAAATCTCGGCCATCGTCGGCCGCCGCTGACCGCTTGCGCAACGACAGGAGGACCGCATGAACGCACGACACCCCCAGATCGCGGCCGAGCAGGCCACATCCCTGACCGCCACTGCGGCCGCCGGCGAATCCGGCTATCCCGCGCGCTGGACTTCCAAGCGCCGCGACTTCCTGCGCATGCTGGGCTACGGCACCGGCGCCGCCACGCTGGGCCCGCTGCTGGCCGCCTGCGGCAGCGGCAACGCCCAGACCTCGGCGGCCGCGCTGCGCGAGCAGCTCATGCGCGACGAAGCCTTCTGGACCGACGTGCAGAGCATGTTCATCCTCAAGCCCGAGAAGACCTACATGAACATCGGCACGGCCGGCTCCATGCCCAAGCTGGTGCTCGACGTGTTCGATACCGAAAACCGCAAGAAGGCCGCCGACTCTGGCAACGGCTACAGCAACCTGCTGGACCTGCGCAAGCAGGTGGCGCCGGGCTTTGGCGTGGATGCCGACGAACTGGCCTTCTCGGCCAACACTTCCTCGGGCATGTGCCATGCCATCCTGGGCATCGACTGGCAGCGTGGCGACGTGGTGGTCACCACCAACCACGAGCACGGCGGCGGCGACACGCCCCTGAAGATCGCCCAGGACCGCTACGGCATCGAGGTCTCGCGCATTGCGCTGCCCGTGGGCAACAACCAGACGGCGGCCACCTACGTGAACCTGTTCGACGAGCGCATCCGCGCGCTCAAGGCCCAGGGCAAGCGCGTGCGCGCCATGATGTGGTCCTCGCCCACCTACAAGACCGGCACCATGCTGCCCATTGCCGACCTGATGGGCGTGGTCAAGGCGCATGGCCTGATCAGCATCGTGGACGGCGCCCACCTGCCGGGCATGATGGCCTACAACTATGCGGAGCTGGGCATGGACTTCATGTCCGGCGCGGGCCACAAGTGGCAGTGCGGCCCGGGCTCGACGGGCATCCTCATCATCCGCAACAAGATGCGCGCCTCCAACCCGCTGCCCCTGCCCAAGTGGTACCCGGTGCACACCAGCGCCTACCCGGCGCTGGAGCGCACGACCACGGCCAAGGAGACCTACGACATCGCCGCCTCGGTCACCTCCTGCGGCAGCGTGCACACGCCCATGTTCATGGCGCTGGCCCAGGCCTGCGCGCAGTGGGACAGCATCGGCCGCAAGAAGATCGAGACCTATGACCTGACGCTGTCGTCCTACCTCAAGGAAAAGATCGTCGAGCGCTGGGGCGTGGACTCGCTGTACTCGCCCAAGGACGATCCCAAGCTGCTGTCGGCGCTGACCTGCTTCAACCCGTTCCAGAACAAGGACGACGTGATGAACGGGACCAAGTCATCGACCTTCGTGGCGCGCATGCTCAGCGACTATCCGCAGGGCTTCGTGATCCGCAACTCCAACTTCCCCGTGATCGGCGCGGCGGCAGACCACTACGGCGTGCGCGTCTCCACGCACCTGTGGCATGACGCGCGGGACGTCGATCTGCTGGTGGATGCGATGTGGGATCTGTCTAGAAAGATGGCTTGACCCCCTGAGCCGCTTCGCGGCTTCCCCCTTCTCGCTTCGCGGAGGGGGACGACACCCTCGCTGCGGGGCGGCGCGGCCGGCATAGGCCCTTGCTCGGAGTCCCTCGCGTTGGGCCATGCTTGTGTTGGGGGCGTGCTTTCTGGCGCAGGGGGCTGTCTTGGGCCGGGCTTCTTGAGCCCTGCGCCTCAGCCGGGCTGTCCTTCGTCGCGGATGGCGGCGCGGACCTGGGGGAGCTGGCGGCGCGAGACCATGAGCAGTTCGGGGATGCCGTGCAGGCGCAGGGCCCAGCCTTCGCCTTCGGTGGGGTCGTCGTGGCGTTCCAGGGCGCGCAGGGCGCTGCGGGCCACCAGCGCGTTGCGGTGCACGCGCAGCAGGTGGTCGGCGTGGCGGGTTTCCAGGTCGGCCAGGGCGCCGTCGAGGATGTAGCTGCGGCCCACGGTGCGCACGGTCACGTATTTCTGTTCGGCCTTGAGGTAGAGCACTTCGGACAGGGGCAGGCGCACGGTGGTGCCCCGGTCCTGTATCAGCAGCACGGGGCCGCTGTCGCGCTCGGCCGTCTGGTGCACCGCCGTGCGTGCGGCCTTGGCCAGGGCCTGCTGCAGGCGCTCGCGGCGCACGGGCTTGGTCAGGTAGTCGGCGGCGTCCAGGTCGAAGGCCTCGACCGCATGGCCGGCATGGGCGGTGACGAAGACCACGGCAGGCGGCAGCGGCAGGCGGCGCAGTGCGTGCGCCAGGGCCAGGCCGTCCTGGCCCGGCATGTGGATGTCCAGCAGCGCCAGTTCCACGGCGCGCGGGCCCGGCGCCTGCAGCACGGCCATGGCCTGGCGCGCGTCTGCCGCTTCACTGACCTGGTGCGGGCCGGTGCCCGTGCAGGCTTCCACATCGGCCAGCAGGGTGCGCAGTCGCGCGCGGGCCAGGGCTTCGTCGTCAACGATCAGGATGTGCATGGTCCTTCTTCTTCGATACGGCCTTCGTGGGGTGGCTGGCAGGCGCAGCCAGCGGCAGGCTGATGCGCACCACGAAATGGCCCTTGAGCGTGCGCGCCGTGAGGTGGGCCTGCAGGTCGTGCAGCAGCGACAGCCGGGCGCGCACATTGGCCAGCGCAATGCCGTTGCCGCGCGTGCCAGCTGCGCTGGCGGAATCGATCTCGGTGGGCAGGGTGTTGGTGATGCGCACCTCCACCAGATCGCCACGGCGCTCGGTGCGCACCTGCAGCTTGCCGCCGCGTGCGCTGGGCTCCACGCCATGGCGTATGGCGTTTTCCACCAGCGGCTGCAGCAGCAGCGGCGGCAGCAGGGCGCCGTGGGCGGCAGGGTCCAGTTGCCAGCGCACCTGCAGCCGTTCGCCGAAGCGCACCTGCTCGATGGCCAGGTAGCGCTGGGCCAGCTCGATCTCCTCGGCCAGCGTGGTCGTGCTGTGCGGCTCGGCCAGCGCGTAGCGGAACAGGTCGCTGAGGTCTTCCAGCAGGGCCTCGGCCTTGGCGGGCTCGGCACGCACCAGTGCGATGGCGCTGTTGAGCGTGTTGAACAGGAAATGCGGACGTATGCGCGACTGCAGCTCGGCCAGCCGCGCCTGCGTGTCGGCGGGGGTGTGGCCGCGTGCGCGCAGCACCAGGGCGGCTACCAGCAGGGCCGCCAGCAGTCCGCCGGACATGGCGCTGGCCAGCCAGGGGGCGCTGGTGCCGCCGGCCAGTTGCAGCATGGCGCAGGCATACAGCCCGGCCGCCATGCCCAGCAGCACGCCGGCCGCGTACTGCCCGGTGGACGGCAGGCGCTGCAGCGGATGCTTGAGCAGGCAGGCCGCCACCAGCCAGACCAGGGTGCCGGGCAGGCTGGCGCCGGTCAGCAGGGCCATGTTCTCCAGCCACTGCAGCAGCGAGTCGGCGCCGAACATCGCAGCCGTGGCCGCCACGGCCTGCACGAAGAGCACGGCGCGCAGCACCACGCCGACGTTGCAGGCGTCGAAGACCAGCGCCGCAGGCAGGGGCGAAGGGGCGGTGGTGGGGGTCGGCTGGGTCGGCAAGGGGCGGCAGGTAGTGTTTCGGCGGGTGGGGTTCGCGCCGCATGCCCGGATTATGGTCATGCCGGGCGGGCCTGCACAGCGGTCACACCGCCCATGCAGGCCCCTGCACGGGCGTGGCGCCGCCCAGGTCGATAGAATCTTCGCTTCCTGCCCGCGCGGGGGGCGTGCCGCCCACCGCCTGCACCGCCTAATCGAAGATCGCGTCCTCACATGTCTGCCAATCAACCAACGTCCGCCTCGCACAACCAGCTCGACACCAAGGCCCAGGCCTGGTCCGCTCTCTTTGAAGAGCCGATGAGCGATCTGGTCAAGCGCTATACCTCCAGCGTGTTCTTCGACAAGCGCCTGTGGCAGGCCGACATCACGGGCAGCCTGGCGCATGCCGAGATGCTGGCGGCCCAGGGCATCATCGCCGCCGCCGACCACGAGTCCATCCGCAAGGGCATGGCGCAGATCACGCAGGAAATCGAGTCCGGCCAGTTCGAGTGGAAGCTCGACCTGGAAGACGTGCACCTGAACATCGAGGCCCGCCTGACCCAGCTGGTCGGCGACGCCGGCAAGCGCCTGCACACGGGCCGCAGCCGCAATGACCAGGTGGCCACCGACGTGCGCCTGTGGCTGCGCGGCGAGATCGACCTCATCGAAGGCCTGCTCGGCGAGCTGCAGCTGTCCCTGGTCGAAGTGGCCGAGAAGAACGTGGACGTGATCCTGCCCGGCTTCACCCACCTGCAGGTGGCCCAGCCCGTGAGCTTTGCCCACCACCTGCTGGCCTATGTGGAAATGTTCAAGCGCGACGCCGAGCGCATGCTGGACCTGCGCCGCCGCGTCAACGTGCTGCCGCTGGGCAGCGCGGCCCTGGCCGGCACCACCTACCCGCTGGATCGCGAGCGCGTGGCCCGCACCCTGGGCATGGAAGGCGTCTGCCAGAACTCGCTGGACGGCGTCAGCGACCGCGACTTCGCCATCGAATTCACCTCGGCCGCCAGCCTGTGCATGGTGCACGTGAGCCGCCTGTCCGAAGAGCTGATCATCTGGATGAGCCAGAACTTCGGCTTCATCCGCATCGCCGACCGCTTCACCACGGGCTCGTCGATCATGCCGCAGAAGAAGAACCCCGACGTGCCCGAACTGGCACGCGGCAAGACCGGCCGCGTGGTCGGCCACCTGATGGGCCTGATCACCCTGATGAAGGGCCAGCCCCTGGCCTACAACAAGGACAACCAGGAAGACAAGGAGCCGCTGTTCGACACCGTGGACACCCTGAAGGACACGCTGCGCATCTTCGCCGAGATGATCGGCGGCCAGGCCGACCCGGCCACGGGCGGCAAGAAGGGCGGCATCACCGTCAACGCCGAAGCCATGCGTGCCGCCGCACTCAAGGGCTACGCCACCGCCACCGACCTGGCCGACTACCTGGTCAAGAAGGGCCTGCCCTTCCGCGACGCGCACGAGACCGTGGCCCATGCCGTCAAGCTGGCCTCGCAAAAGGGCGTGGACCTGACCGAGCTGCCGCTGGCCGAACTGCAGGCCTTCAACCCCGGCATCGAGGCCGATGTCTTCGAGGCGCTCAGCCTGGAAGGCTCGCTCAATGCGCGCAACACCCTGGGCGGCACGGCGCCGGCTCAGGTGCGCAAGCAGCTCGCAGGCCACCAGGCGCGCTTGAATGCACGCCTGAACGCACGCCTGGGCTGATCCCCCCGTTCGCCGGAGCCGCGCCATGACATCTTCCCGCCGCCAACTGCTGACCGGGGCGCTGCGCGCCGCCGGCGCAGTGACTGCCGTTGCCGCCTCGTCGGCCCTGGCTCCGCTGGCCTGGGCACAGCCCGGGCAGGCCATCCGCATCCTGGTGGGCTTTCCGCCGGGCGGCGGCACGGATGCCATCGCACGCCTGCTGGCCGACCGGCTCAAGGACGTGCTGGGCACCACGGTGCTGGTGGACAACCGCCCCGGCGCGGGCGGGCAGATCGCGGCGCAGCAGCTCAAGGCGGCTGCGGCCGATGGTCACACGCTGTTCCTCACGCACGACCACACCATCTCCATCCTGCCCCAGGTGGTGAAGAAGCCGGGTTTCGACCCTGGCCATGACTTCGTTCCCGTGGCCGGCTTTGCCACCTTCGTGAACGCGCTGGCGGTCTCCGCCAACACGCCGGCGCGCAACCTTGCCGAGTATGTGGAGTGGGTGCGCCAGGGCGCAAAGCGCGGCAGCATCGGCATTCCCGCGCCCGCGTCCACGCCGGAATTCCTGGTCAGGCTGCTGGGCGAGCACTACAAGCTGGACCTGGTGGCCGCGCCCTACCGGGGCAGCGCGCCCATGCTGGCCGACATGCTGGGCAACCAGATTCCGGCCGGCATCGCCTCGGTGCAGGACTTCATGGAAAACCACAAGGCCGGCAAGCTGCGCGTGATCGGCGTGCTGGGTACGCGCCGCCAGGCCACCATGCCCGAAGTGCCCACGCTGGCCGAGCAGGGCGTCAAGGGCTTCGAGGACACGCCCTACTACGGCATCTACGCGCCGCGCGGCACGCCCCAGGCCTTCATCGACCGCTTCTCCGCCGCCGTGGCCACCGTGCTCAAGCAGCCCGATGTGCACGAGCAGCTCACCGCCCTGGGCCTGACCGTGGGCCACATGCCGCCCGCACAGCTGGCCGAGCGCGAGCAGGCCTATACCCAGGTCTGGAAACGCATCATCCAGACCAGCGGCTTCCAGCCGCAGTAAGCGCGCGTCCAGCGGTCCCGCATGTTCTACGCGATTCCGCTGGAGGACCGGCCCCGCTGGAGCAATCCGCCGTGGATGACGCTGCTGATCATCCTCGTGAACGTGCTGGTGTTCTTCGGGCCGCAGCGCTCCGAGGAGCGTGCCCAGCAGGCGGCGGCGCAGTTCTATGCCGCCAGCGCGCTGCCGGGCATCGAGTTGCCGCGCTTCGTGGACTGGCTGCAGCGCACGGATTCGCCCATTGCCAAGCAGGCGAAGGTGCTGCAGAAAAAGGGCCTGGTCAAGCCGCTGCTGCAGCGCATGGAGCAGGAGCCCGCCTTCCTGGCGCTGCTGCGCAGCGGCCAGATCGTTGTGGCCAGCGATCCCCTGCACGGGCAGTGGCAGACGGACCGCAGCCGCTACGAGGCCTTGCAGCCGCCGCCCTTCACCACGCGCTGGGCGCAGGACTATGGCGAGGACGCGCCGCTGCGCCCGGTGACCTGGATCACGTCGGCCTTCCTGCATGCCAGCACGGGCCATCTGGTCGGCAATATGCTGTTTCTCTTCATGTTCGGCTTTTCGGTGGAGCTGGCACTGGGGCGGGCCACCTATCTGCTGTTCTATCTGCTGGGGGCCGTCGGGGCTTCGCTGCTGTCCTCCTGGGTCCATGGGGGTGCGGGCGTCTATGGTCACGGGCTGGGCGCTTCGGGCGCGGTCGCAGCGCTGATGGGCATGTACGCCGTCATGTACCGGCTGCGGCGCATCCGCTTTTTCTACCAGTTGTTCTTCTACTTCAACTACGTCACGGCACCGGCCCTAATCCTGTTGCCGGCCTGGATTGCGAATGAAGTGCTGCAGCACTTCTTCAGCGGCCGGGGCGTGGACTACATGGCCCATCTGGGCGGTCTGCTGACGGGCGCAGCCCTGATGGCCCTGCATCTGCGCCGCAAGCCACGGGCGGCGGTGGTGGGCCGCCATTCGGCGCCGGACGATGGCTTCGACACGCATGTCGCCAACGCGCGACGCCTGGGCCAGGCGCTGGACATGGAGGGCGCCCTGCGCGCCTGGCGCGCCGCCGCCCAGCTGCGGCCTGCCGACACCGAGGTGCTGCGCGCCTGGTTTGCCGCAGCCCGCTATGCGCCTGCCAGCGAGGACTTCCACCGTGCGGCCCGGCGCATCTTCAGGCTGCCGGCCCGTGATGCCGCCACCCTCGCCTGGCAGCACGCCAGCTACCGCATCTACCTGGACCTGGCCCGCCCAGGCGCCAGGATCGCGCCCGAGGACATGGCCAGGCTGGTGCGCCGCTTCACGCGTGCCCGTGCGTTCGACGATGCCGAGAAGCTGTGCCACGCGCTGCTGCAGGCAGCACCCGGCCAGCCGGGCCTGGGCGAGACGCTGTGCCTGCTGGTCAACGGCCTGCTGCAGCAGGGGCTGGCACAGCGCGCCCGCGCCTGGCTGCCACAACTGCAGCGCTGGGCGCCCGATGAGGCCGTGACCCGGCTGTTGCTCGACGGGCAGGCCCGGTCCCAGGCCACGGCGTGATCAGTGCGGGGCCGGGCGCGGGTCCGGTCCCTGTTCCGGTTCCGGGTCACGCAGCAGCCACCGCACCTCCTGCGTGGCCTCGCTGTCGGGATGGCGCGCCTGCAGCGTGGCCAGGATGCCCTGGGCCATGTCCCGGCGCCCGAAGCCCTGCAGCATCAGGCGCGCCGCCAGTTCATAGGCATGGGGCACGGCGGCATGGCCCTTGAAGCGTTTGTCGAAGCCCGAGATCAGGGTCAGCGTCGCCTGTGCATCGCCCGCGCGCCAGGTGCTGCGCGCCAGGGCCAGTGTCTGGTCGGCATCGTCCAGCGCAAAGCTCGCTTCCTTGGCGCGGCAGGCCTGGAACACCTTGAGCGCCTCGGCGGTCTGGCCCTGGCGCAGCAGCAGGGCGATGAAGCGCCGGCCGTGGTCCAGCAGCGTGGCCGTCTTGTCCGACAGCAGCAGCAAGCGGTGGTAGCGGCGCTGGGCATGCGTGTCGTCGGGGTGGGTGCGCTGGTCCTCGTAGGCCAGGCCCAGCGCGGCGGCCAGGTCGCCAGCGGCCACGTGCTCGGCCACGTCCTCGTCCAGCTGCTGGCGGGCGATCTGTTCGGGCGTGCGCGCAGGCGCCCCGTCGGGCCCGCTGTCTGCCTGGGGCACGGCGTCGATGCCCAGAGCCTCATGGTGCTGGTACATCACATAGCCCAGCAGGCTGGCCATGACCCAGCCGAAATAGATCATGGCGAAGTTGAACAGCGGCAGCAGGATCAGCCCGCTGAACAGCGGCAGCAGCAGCGACATGGCGATCTGCGCACCGCTGCTCAACAGAAACAGAAAAAAGCACAACAGCGCATAGGGCTTGCCTATGATGCGCACCGTGTCCAGGATCAGCAGCGGATTGAGTGCGGAGAAAAAGCCCGTCGTCTGCACCAGCACGATGATGCTGGCCGGCAGCAAAAAGGACAGCAGCAGCAGGGCCAACTGCGCCATGCCCAGGCTCACCCGCGCACACCAGCCGACGATGATGCCGTGCACCACCAAAATGGCGAACAGCTTCCAGGGCAGATGGGTCCAGTCCGGGTCCAGGTGGCGAGGATAGTCCGCAGCGCGCGATATGCCCTGCGAACCCAGCGCTGCCACCTTGAAACCATAGCGGCTGGCGGCCAGCAGGATACCGATCTGCACCAGCCCGATGGCCAGGGGTGCGGGCAGGAAGAACAGCGCCTTGAACAGCAGGCTGCCCAGCGACAGCAGCAGCGCATAGCCCAGCGGCTGTGACTGGAACGGAAAGGCGAAGAACTGGTTGATCCGGTGCCAGAACGGCTGAGGCACGGCAACGTGGTTCGGCTTCATGGACGGACTCTCTCCCTGTGTTGTATCCGCGCAGTATAGGCAGCACGCTGTATGTAGTCTGACGGGGCCTGTGGTGGGAGGTGAGCCCTGTGATTGCACGGATATGACGTGTTGATGCGCCGATGTCTTACAGACGGATACACCGCAGACCCGGTTCCGGGCACCCGCAGCAGGGCCTGCAGCGGATGCGGGCCGGTATCATCCCGCGCAGTGGTTTTCAGCCGCAGCGGATGCGGCCCTGCATTCGGTGCATGCGGGCGACAGGCCTGCGCCTTGTTTCAGCCCTTGCCGCCGAGCCCTGCCTGCAGCGCAGGGTTTTTCATTTGCAGCGTGTCATGCGGACAGCTCGCGTCGCAGTGCTGAAAGCCTGCTCATTCCAAGAAAACAGCGGGCCATCTGAGCCCGACAGAAGGGATTGCCATGGGGGTGCTTCGCACGAAAGCGATCAGTGGGTTGCAGGGGGCTCCGGCGCACAGCCGGCCCTGGAGCCGGTGGGGGTTGGGGCTGCTGCTGGGATCGGCGGCGCTGACGGCGCAGGCCGTGGGCGTGCGCCAATTCAGCCCGCAGGGAGAGGTGGCCAAGGTCGAGCAGGTGGTGGTGCAATTCGATGGCACGGCCGTGCGCTTTGGCGACCCCAAGGCGGCCGCGCCGGTCACGCTCAGCTGCAGCGATGTGGCGGCCACCCAGGGCACGGGCCGCTGGAACAGCGACCGGGAATGGGTGTTCGACTTCAAGCAGGCCCTGCCGCCCGGCGTGCGCTGCACGGCCCAGCTGGTGGCCGGCTACAAGTCGCCTGCGGGCACGGCCGTGACGGGCGCTGCCAGCTACCAGTTCCAGACCGGCGGCCCTGCCGTGCTGGACATGGCGCCCGACACCTATGAACAGATCGACGAGGAGCAGTACTTCGCGCTGCGCCTGTCGGGCCCGGCCACCGTGCAAAGCCTGCAGCAGCACATGTGGTGCACGGCCGAAGGCGTGGGCGAGCGCATTCCCGTGCGCCTGATCGACGGCAAGGAGCGCGACGAGCTGCTCAAGCACCGCGGCTGGGACAAGGCCGCCGCCAAGAACCCGCTGCAGTACGCCACGCTGGCCTGCAACCGCCGCCTGACGGCGGGCACGACCATGAAGCTGGTTTTTGGCGCCGGCATCGCCACGCCCAATGGCGTGGCCAGCCGCCAGGACAAGCGCTTCGAGTACCGCGTGCGCGAGCCCTTCGCGGCCGAGTTCAGCTGCGAGCGCGAGAACGCCCAGGCCGCCTGCCTGCCGATCCGCCCCATGCGCCTGAACTTCAATGCCCCCGTGCCGCGCAAGCTGGCCGAGGGCATTCGCCTGAGCAGCGGCGCCTCCAAGGTGGCGCCCGTGATCGACGGCGAATACGGCGAAAAGCTCAGCGAGGATTCGCTGGTGCAGAACCTGAGCTTCCCGGCCACCATGCAGGCCCAGGCGCGCTATACGGTGGAGCTGCCTCCGCAGTTCAAGGACGCGGCAGGCCGCAGCCTGAGCAATGCCGACATGTTCCCGCTGCAGGTGGCCACGGGCGCGCTGCCGCCGCTGGCCAAGTTCGCGGCTTCGCCCTTCGGCATCGTCGAGCGCTATGCAGAAGGCCCGGACGGCCCGGCCCTGCTGCCCGTGACGCTGCGCAATGTGGAGTCCGAGCTGGCCACCAAGTCCCTGGATGCCAGCCGCGTGAGCACCAAGCAGCCCGGCAGCGATGCCGAGATCATTGCCTGGATGCGCCGCGTGGCCGACTACGAGTCCTCCGACATGGACCGCAAGCGCGCCTCGCGCGACATCAAGGGCCCGCTGCCGCCCGTGATCGACAACGAAAACCGCGACTATGTGCAGACGCGCATGCTGTCGCTGCTGGCCGGCCAGGGCGACGTCAAGACGCTGGAGCTGCCCAAGCCCGTCAAGGGCGATCCGCGCCCCTTCGAGGTGGTGGGCATTCCGCTCACGCCGGGCTTTCACGTGGTCGAGATCGCCTCGCCGCTGCTGGGCCAGTCGCTGCTCGATGAGCGCTACGGCTCGGCGCGCAGCATGTATGTGCGCACCTCGGCCCTGGTGACCAACCTGTCCGTGCACTTCAAGCTCGGCCGCGAGAACGCGGCCGCCTGGGTGACCACGCTGGACAAGGGCCAGGCCGTGGCCAATGCCAAGATCCAGGTCTCCGACTGCAATGGCAAGGTGCTGACCTCGGCCACCACCGACGCCAGTGGCGTGGCGCGCCTGGAAGGCCTGTCGCCCGAGCCGCCCCAGTGCACGGGCGGTGTCGGCTACCGCTCGCCGGCCTACTTCGTCAGCGCACGCGCCCAGGGCAAGGACGGCCAGCAGGAGCTGGCCTTCACCTGGAGCGACTGGCAGCGCGGCATCGAGTCCTGGCGCTTCAACGTGCCCACCAGCCGCAGCGCCCAGCGCGACGAGGTGGCCCACACCATTTTCGACCGCACGCTGCTGCGCGCCGGCGAGACCGTGTCCATGAAGCACCTGATGCGTACCCAGACCGGCATCGGCCAGGGGCAGGGCGGCTTTGCGCTGCCCGAGCAGCGGCCCACGCAACTGGTCATCACCCATGAAGGCAGCGGCCAGCAGTACACGCAGCCGCTGCAGTGGCGTTCCACGGGCACGGGCGGCCTGAGTGCGGAAAACAGTTTCTCCGTGCCCAAGGGTGCCAAGCTCGGTTCGTATTCCGTGGAGCTGCGCGGCGATGGCAATGGCTCGCGCGGGCGCAACAACCGCTTCGGCACGGGCAGCTTCCGTGTCGAGGAATTCCGCCTGCCCGTGCTCGAAGGCCGTGTGGGCCCCGAAGGCAAGCAGGCCCTGGTCGGCGTCTCCAGCCTGCCGGTGCAGGTGCAGGTGAACTACGTCTCCGGCGGCCCGGCCTCCAACCTGCCGGTGCGCGTGTCCGCCCTGGTGCGCTCCACCTGGATGGACCGCAGCGACTGGCAGGGCTTCAGCTTCTCGGCACCGCGCAGCGCCCAGGACACGGGCCAGAGCGATGACGAGGAGGCCACGGCCTCCCAGGACAGCAAGGTGGTGGCCGACAAGCTGCCCGTGACGCTGGACCGTGAAGGACTGGGCAAGCTCAAGATCGAGAACCTGCCCAAGCTGCGCGAGCCGCGCGAGCTGCTGATCGAGGCCACCTATGCCGATCCCAATGGCGAGGTGCAGACCCTGCGCAGCACGCAGATGCTGTGGCCCGCGGCCATCGTGGCCGGCGTGCGCGCCGAAAGCTGGATCACCACGGGCCGCAAGCTCCAGTTCCAGGCGCTGGCGCTGGGCGTGGACGGCAAGCCCCAGGCCGGCGTGCCGGTCAAGGTGGAGGCCATCTCCCGCGTCACCACCAGCAGCCGCAAGCGCCTGGTGGGGGGCTTCTACAGCTACGACAACCAGACCACGCTCAAGTCCATGGGCACGGTGTGCACGGGCAACAGCGATGCCCAGGGCATGGTGCAGTGCGAGGCCCAGCTGTCGCAGCCCGGCGAGGTGGAGCTGATCGTCACCGCCTCCGACAAGGACGGCCGGCCCGCCCAGGCCGCCTCCAGCGTCTGGGTCACGCGCCAGGGCGAACTGTGGTTCGGCGGCGAGGACCATGACCGCATGGACGTGCTGCCCGAAAAGCGCAGCTACGAGCCCGGCGAGACCGCGCGCTTCCAGGTGCGCATGCCCTTCCGCTATGCGACGGCCCTGGTCGCCGTGGAACGCGAAGGCATCGTCAGCACCCAGGTCATGCAGCTCAATGGCCAGAACCCCACCGTGGAGCTGAAGGTCCAGCCCGACTGGGGCCCCAACGTCTACGTGAGCGTGCTGGCCCTGCGCGGGCGGCTGCGCGAGGTGCCCTGGTACAGCTTCTTCACCTGGGGCTTCAAGGCGCCGCGCGAGTGGTGGAACGCCTTCTGGCACGAGGGCAAGGAGTACATCGCGCCCACGGCCCTGGTCGATCTGTCCAAGCCCGCCTACCGCCTGGGCATGGCCGAGATCCGCGTGGGCACCAAGGCCCACCGCATCGACGTCAAGGTCACGGCCGACCAGGCCAGCTACCAAGTGCGCGGCACCGCCAAGGTCACCATCAGCGCCACGCTGCCCGACGGCAAGCCCGCCGCTGGCGCCGAGGTGGCGCTGGCGGTCGTGGACCAGGCCCTGCTGGAGCTCATGCCCAACACCAGCTGGCAGCTGGCCGACGCCATGCTGCGCCGCCGCGAGTGGGGCGTGCAGACATCGACCGCGCAGATGGAGGTGATCGGCAGGCGCCACTACGGCCGCAAGGCCGTGGCCGCTGGCGGCGGCGGTGGCCGCAGCCAGACGCGCGAGCTGTTCGAGACGCTGCTGCTGTGGAATCCGAGCGTGGTGCTGGACGCCCAGGGCAAGGCCCAGGTCAGCGTGCCGCTCAACGACTCGCTGACCACCTTCCAGGTGGTGGCGGTGGCCGACCATGGCGTGTCGATGTTCGGCACGGGCCAGGCGCCCATCCGCACGGCCCAGGACCTGCAGATCATCAGCGGCCTGCCGCCGCTGGTGCGCGAGGAGGACCAGTTCCGTGCCATGGTCACGCTGCGCAACACCTCGGCCAAGGCCATGAAGGTGCAGGTCACGCCGCGTGCCACGCTGCTGGAGCTGGCAGCGCAGACCGTGGAGATTCCCGCAGGCGAGGCGCGCGAGGTGGCCTGGAACGTCACGGCGCCGGCCCAGCTGGGCCAGACGCGCGCCGAGGCGCTGATCTGGGAGATCGAGGCCCGCGACACCGCAGGCGGTGACAAGCCGGCCAGCGACAGGCTGAAGGTCAGCCAGCGCATCATCCCGGCCGTGCCGCTGACGGTGCAGCAGGGCACGCTGATGCAGGTCGATGGCAGCATCAACCTGCCCGTGCAACTGCCGGCCGATGCACTGTCCGGCCGGGGCGGCCTGCGCATGTCGCTGGCGCCCAAGCTGGCCGAAGGCCTGCCGGGCGTGCGCGACTGGTGGGCGCGCTATCCCTACAGCTGCCTGGAGCAGGTCACCAGCAAGGCCGTGGGCATGAGCGACGCCACGCTGTGGCAGTCCACCATGGGCCAACTGCCCAGCTACTTGGACGGCGACGGCCTGGCCAGCTACTTCCCGCTGGCAGGCGACGGTTCGGGCCGTGCGGCCCGCGGCAGCGATACGCTGACGGCCCACCTGCTCAACCTCTCGGCACTGGCACAGGGCGTGGACAAGCGCTTCGTGCTGCCGGCTGCCGAGCGCGAGCGCATGGAAAACGGCCTGATCGCCTTCGTCGAAGGCCGCATCCAGCGCAGCTTCTGGAGCCCGCGCAAGGATCTGGACATGCGCAAGCTGGCCGCCATCCAGGCGCTGGCGCTGACGGGCCGCGCCAATCCGCGCATGCTCGACAGCATCACCATCGCGCCCAACGACTGGCCCACGCATGCCGTCATCGACTGGGTGGCCCTGCTCAAGCACATGCGCGAGCTGCCCCAGCGCGAACAGCAGCTGGCCCAGGCCCAGCAGATCCTGCGCGCCCGCCTGAGCTACCAGGGCACGCGCGTGGCCTTCAGCAATGAGCAGGACGACCAGTGGTGGTGGCTGATGCAGGGTCCCGAGGTCAACCTGGCCCGCCTGATGCTGGTCAACATGGACGACCCGACGTGGAAGGAAGAGCTGCCGCGCCTGGCCAACGGCTTCATCTCGCGCCAGAGCAACGGCGCCTGGGGCACGACCACGGCCAACCTGTGGGGCGCGCTGGCACTGCAGCGCTTCTCGCAGCAGTTCGAGGCCACGCCCGTGACGGGCGCCACCCAGGCGGCTTTGGGCGCGTCCCAGGCCCGCGTGGAGTGGAGCCAGGTCACGCGCATGCGCGCCAGCGACACCGAGGGCGCGGCGCACCAGGCGTCCAGCTTCGGCGCGACCACGGTGGTCGGCGGCCTGCGCAACAACACCATGTTCCTGCCCTGGAGCGCGGTGGGTGATGCCCGCAAGGGCCAGCTGACGGTGACCCAGCAGGGCACCGGCAAGCCCTGGCTCACGCTGCAGTCGGTGGCGGCCGTGCAGCTGAAGGCGCCGTTCAGCGCCGGCTACACCGTCACGCGCACGGTCAAGCCCGTGGAGCAGGCCGACAAGAGCCTGCCCGCAGGCCAGTACTCGCGCGGCGACGTGCTGCGCGTCACGCTGGAGGTGCAGGCCCGCACCGACATGACCTGGGTGGCCATCACCGACCCCGTGCCCACGGGCGCCACCATCCTGGGCGGCGGCCTGGGGCGCGACTCGGAGATCGCCTCGGGCGGCGAGCGCGCAGAAGGCGCGGGCTGGCTGGCTTATGAAGAGCGCAGCTTCGAGGCCTACCGCGCCTACTACCAGTACCTGCCCAAGGGCAATACGAGCGTGGAGTACACCGTGCGGCTGAACAATGCCGGCGACTTCGCGCTGCCGCCCACGCGGGTGGAGGCGCTGTATGCGCCCGAGATGTTCGGCGAGGTTCCCAACGCCCGCATCAAGGTGAGCGACAAGCGCTGATGCAGCGTTGATGGCGCCCTGACAAGGGGGCGGCCCTGCGGCCTATGATGGCTGCAGGACCGCCCCCTTTTTTCATCACCCTCCGCTCCATGGCACAAGTCATCCTCTCCCCGGTTCCCGCAGGCAGCGCCCTGCAGGACCGCCTCAAGACCGCCTATTTCCACGACAGCTACCAGCTGCAATTGCCGGACGACGGCAGCAGTCCCATGGCGCTGTACCTGCGCTGCGTGGGCCGCACGCCGGGCTGGATCGACTTTCTGATGCGCCTGCGCAACCGCGTGGTGGCGCCCTTCGGCATCAAGGACCTGGGCACGCTCAGCGGCGTCGATGCGCAGCGCCAGCCATCGAGCTACCGCGTGGGCGACCGCGCCGGCATCTTCCGTGTCCATGCCCTGAGCGACAGCGAAGTGGTCCTGGGCGACAGCGACCGGCACCTGGACGTGCAGGTCTCCCTCATGCGGCTGCCCAGCCCCGAGGGCGCGCCGTCCGGCACCTTCACCGCCGCCATGTCCACCGTGGTCCATGTGCACAATGCCTTGGGCCGTATCTACATGCTGGGCGTGGCGCCGGCGCACCGCGTCATCGCCCCGGCCGTGGTGGCCAAGCTGGCCGGCTGAAAGCTGCGGATGGAGCCGTCGGCTGTCCAGGCCATCAAAATGGCCGTCGTGGGTGCCTCGGGGCTGTCCAAGGACGCCTTGCATATCTACGTGGGCCTGACGGTGGCGCTGGCCGCCTGCGCCGTGCTGCGCAGACCCCTGGGCAGCTGGACGCCCCTCCTGGCGGCCCTGGTGGTGGCCATGACGGGCGAGCTGCTGGACATGCGCGACGATATCGCGAGCCTGGGGTACTGGCGCTGGGGCGCCAGCCTGCACGACATTGCCAATACCGTGTTCTGGCCCGCCGTACTGGCTGCGCTGGCGCGCTGGAGCAGCGTGCTGGGGCGTCGGCCCTGAAGTCAGCAAATCGGAAGCCTTTGGCGTTGGCGTCCGACGCCTGCTTCCACGCCGCCCTTGCATACTTGCGGCCTTTGCCCGGCGGACATCCCCCGAGCAGGGAACGCGGCCCGCCCCACAAGGGCAGGGCCGCCACCATTGCGAATCGGTTCCCGGGCACACCATTGATCACAAGAGAGAGGGTATATGCCAGACACGACCACCGATCCCCGACCGGCGCCACCCGCGCCACCAGTGGCTCCGCCACCGGATGCACCGCAGGCGGCCACGCCATCGCCTGCCGAGCCTGCACCGCGCATCACCTTCTCAGGCCCCGTCGTCATTCCTTCCCTGCTGGTGCTGGGCCTGCTGCTGCTGTACTGCGGCCTCATGCCCGACAGCGCCGACCGGCTGTTCTCCAGCGCCCAGGCCTGGGTGGTGGGGCACATGGACTGGTTCTATGCCGTCTCGGTCACGCTGTTCCTGGTCTTTCTGATCTTCGTCGCGTCCAGCCGTTTCGGTGATATCCGCCTGGGTCCCGATGATGCGGAGCCCGAGTTCAGCTTCATCTCCTGGACCGCCATGCTGTTCGCCGCCGGCATGGGCATCGGCCTGATGTACTTCGGCGTGGGCGAGCCGCTGCAGCATTTCCTCAAGCCGCCCACGGCCGTGCCTTCCACGCCGGCTGCCGCGCGCGAGGCGCTGCAGTCCACCTTCTTCCACTGGGGCTTCCATGCCTGGGCCGTCTACGGAACCATGGGCCTGGTGCTGGCGTACTTCGGCTTTCGCTACAACCTGCCGCTGACCATGCGCTCGGGCCTGTACCCGCTGCTGGGCAAGCGCATCAACGGCCCCATCGGCCACAGCGTGGATGCCTTCGCGCTGGTGGGCACCATCGCGGGGATCGCCACCACGCTGGGCTATGGCGCGCTGCAGCTGGCCGCCGGCCTGCACACGCTGACGGGATGGGACACCTCCACGGCGCTGTTCCGCATCTCGGTCATCGTCATCGTGGTCGGCCTGGCCGGGCTGTCGGCCGTCTCGGGCCTGGACAAGGGCGTGCGCCGCCTGAGCGAGTTCAATCTCGTGCTGGCCTTCATCCTGCTGGCCTTCGTCATCGTGGCGGGGCCCACGGTCTTCCTGTTCGAGGCGCTGAGCGAGAACATCGGCAACTACCTGTCTGGCCTGGTCCAGCTGTCGTTCCGCACCTTCGCCTACGAGCCGCCCAGCCAGGAAGGCTGGTTCGGCGGCTGGACCATCCTCTACTGGGCCTGGTGGATCTCCTGGTCGCCCTTCGTGGGCATGTTCATCGCGCGCATCTCGCGCGGGCGCACCATCCGCCAGTTCGTGACCGGCGTGCTGCTGGTGCCCACGGCCTTCAACCTGCTGTGGATGACGGCCTTCGGCAACAGCGCCATCTGGATAGACACCCACGTGGCCATGGGCGCGTTGGGGCAGACGGCCTCGAACGTGGATGCGCTGCTGTTCCGCTTCTTCGAGTACCTGCCCTGGTTCAAGCCCGTGGCCTGGCTCACCATCGTGCTGATCGCGGTGTTCTTCGTCACCTCGGCGGACTCCGGGGCCTTCGTGGTGGACAACATCGCCTCGCGCGGCCATGCGCGTTCGCCGGTCTGGCAGCGGCTGTTCTGGGCTGCCGTGCTGGGCGTGACGGCCATGGTGCTGATGCTGGCCGGCGGCCTCAAGGCGCTGCAGGCCATGACCCTGGTGGCGGCCCTGCCGGTGGCCGTCATCATGCTGGCCCTGTGCTACGGGCTGTGGCGCGGGCTGCAGGCCGACCGCGCACACTTCTCGCCCGACCTGGCTCCGGCCACCAGCTTCTGGAGCGGCCAGCACTGGCGCAAGCGCCTGGAGCAGATCGTGCACCAGCCCTCGCGCGCCGATGTGCGCAGGTTCCTGGCCGGCGTGGTGCTGCCGGCCATGAACGAGGTGGCCGCCGAGATGCAAAGGCGCGGCGTGCAGGCCGTGGTCACCGAGGACCTGGACGGCGAGGGCGCCGTGCGCCTGACCGTGCCCGATCCCTCGCTGCGCGACTTCGTCTACGGCGTGCGCGCTACGCGCCGCACGGTGCCCACCTTCCTGGTGAGCGAGGCGGCCAGCGAGCAGGAGCGCCGCCATGTCTACGAGCCCATCACGTTCTTCGAGGACGGACGCCTGGGCCACGACATCCAGTACCTGCGCAGCGAGGAAGTCATCGCCGACATCCTGCGCCACTACGAGCGCTACCTGTCGCTGAGCGCCGACCAGCGCACGCATCTGCTGAACCGGGCTCCGGGCCACAGCTGAGCCGTGCCGAGCAGCGCCGCCGTCGCGGCACCCCGGGCCTTTGGGTAAACACCGGGGTGCCAGCCGGCGGCCGCCTGCGGATACTGGGCGCTGCCATGCAGCTCGAATACTCTACCCATTCGCAGGAGCCACGCCATCGTTTCGACTACTGGCACGAGGTGGTCTGCCGCCACTGCATCCCTGCCGACAGCCACCGCGCGCAGGGGGACGCCGCAGGTCCCGGCGGCTTCGGGGCCACGCTGTCCGTGCGGTCCCTGGGACTGCTGGAGATCAGTGCCATGTCGGCGCCCAGCCACCGCTGGGTGCGCAACGCAGCCCACCTGCGCCTGCATGCCCGCGACGAGCTGTGGCTGGGCTATCTGCTCCAGGGCCAGGCCGAGGTGCGCCAGGGCGGGCAAGTGGCCCGGCTGAGTGCGGGCAATCTGGTGCTTTATGACGCTGCGCAGCCTTTCGAATTCTCGGTGGCGCCCCGCGATATCTTGCTGATGCGCATTCCGCGCAGCGAATTGTTGAATCGCTTTGCCCGTGCACCCTTGCACGCGGGCCGGGTGCTGCATGGCCATGCCCCGGCCGTGGCGCCGCTGCGGGCCATGCTCGGCGAGGCCATCGCCATGCCGCCTGCGCCGCACGGTGATGCCTTGGCGCAGCGCTTCGGCATGGCGCTGCTCGACGTGCTGGCCCTGGCGCTGGAGATGCAGGAAATGGCCGTGCAGCCCCGCTCGGAACGGGATCTGCACGGCCGCATCCAGGCGTTCATCCAGGACAACCTGGGCTCGCCCGAGCTGTCGCTGCAATGGCTGGCGCAGCAGCACAACGTCTCGCCGCGTACCGTGACGCGGGCCTTTGCGCGGCGCAACCAGACGCCCATGGGCCTGGTATGGCAGCTGCGGTTGCAGGCCAGCCGCCAGGCCCTGATGCAGGGGCGCTGCTCCAGCGTGACCGAGGCGGCCTTCGCGCATGGATTCTCCGATGCGGCGCACTTCAGCCGAGCCTTTCGCAAGGCGTTCGGCTGCACGCCCCGCAGCCTGCTGGCCGCCTGAGCAAGGTCGCTGTCCCTCACGAACAAGCGTCGGTGCCGCCGGCTCCCTAGCATGGGCCTGCCGTGCGTCCCGTGCGGCTTTTCCAGTGCAACAACGGTGGCGCCCCGGAGTCGGGCGCCGGGAGACATGCCATGAACGACAGCGAACTGCACCATCTCGAACTGCTGGAGGTGGGGCGTGAGATCCAGTCCCGCCGCATTTCCTCGGAAGAGGTGACCCGCCACATGCTTGCGCGCATCGAGGCCGTGGATGCGCGGCTGCACAGCTACGTGACGGTGATGGCGCAGCAGGCGCTGGAGGACGCCCGCCGCGCCGACGCCGAGATCGCGCAGGGCCGCCGCCGCGGTGCGCTGCACGGCGTGCCGCTGGCGCTCAAGGACCTGCTGTGGACCCGGGGCGTCCCCACCACGCATGGAATGACGCTGCACCGCGACCATCGCCCCACGGAAGATGCCACCGTGGTGCGCAGGCTGCGCGAGGCCGGCGCCGTCATCCTGGGCAAGCTGCAGCAGACCGAAGGCGCCTTCGCCGACCACCATCCCGAGATCACTGCCCCCGTCAACCCCTGGGGCGCCCAGCTGTGGCCCGGGGCCTCGTCCAGCGGCTCGGGCGTGGCCACGGCGGCGGGGCTGTGCTTCGGATCGCTGGGCACGGACACCGGGGGCTCCATCCGCTTTCCATCGGCCGCCAACGGCATCACGGGGCTCAAGCCCACCTGGGGCAGGGTGAGCCGCCACGGCGCCTTCGAATTGGCCGCGTCCCTGGACCACATAGGCCCGATGGCGCGCAGTGCCGCCGATGCCGCAGCCATGCTCGCGGCCATCGCCGGGGCGGACCCGCTGGACCCTACGGCCAGCCAGTGCAGCGTGCCCGACTATCTGGCCATGATGACGCGCGGATTCTCCGGCCTGCGCCTGGGCATGGACCGGCAATGGGCACTGGACGGCGTGGATGCCCCCTCCCGCCAGGCGGTGGAGCAGGCCCTGGCGGTGGCGCAGCGCCTGGGGGCCAGCGTGCAGGAAGTCCGCTTTCCCGATGCCACCCAGGCGGTGGAGGACTGGCCGGCGTTGTGCGCGGTGGAGACCGCCGTGGCGCACGGCGCCACTTTCCCTGCACGGCGCGAGGCCTATGGCCCCGGGCTCGCCGGGCTGATCGACCTGGGGCTGGGCCTGTCTGCCACCGACTACCAGCGGCTGCTGCTGCGCCGCGCGGACTTCACGGGCCGGGTGCGTGCACTCTTCGCGCAGGTGGACCTGCTGCTGGTCCCCGCCACGGCCTTTGCGGCCCCCACGCTGCAACGCATGGCGCATTTCGGCTCCGATGCCGAGCTGTTCTCGGGCATGCTGCGCTACACCTGCCCCTTCGACCTCACGGGCAGCCCCACGATCACGCTGCCCGGCGGACGCACTCCCGAGGGCGCGCCCGTGGCCTTCCAGTTCGTGGCCCCCGACTTCCGCGAAGACCTGCTGGTGCGCGCGGGCTGGGCGTTCCAGCAGGCCACGGATTGGCACAGACAGCACCCTGCTGCCTGAGCTGCATGGGGCGCCAGGCCGGTGGCGCGACACGGGCCTGTCACACAGCCTTCCTAGACTGGCGTGATGTCCTTGATCGAGATGGAAGGTGTCGCCAAGTCCTGGGGCGGCACCACGGCACTGCAGGCGCTGGATCTGCGCATTGAACCCGGATCCTTTTGCGTGCTGCTCGGTCCCTCGGGCTGCGGCAAGTCCACCACGCTGCGCATCATCGCGGGCCTGGAAAGCGCCACCTCGGGCCGCGTGCGCATCGATGGGCAGGATGTCACCCAACTGCCGCCCGCTCGGCGCGGCATTGCCATGGTGTTCCAGAACTACGCGCTGTTCCCGCACCTGACGGTGGCGCAGAACATCGGCTTCGGCCTGTCCGTGCGCAAGGTCCCGGCGGCCGAGGCGCGTCGGCGCATCGACGAGGCCGCCGCGCTGCTGGGCCTGGACGCGCTGCTGGCGCGCCGGCCCGGCCAGCTGTCGGGCGGCCAGCAGCAGCGCGTGGCGCTGGGCCGCGCCCTGGTGGCCCGCGCCCGCGTCTGCCTGATGGATGAGCCGCTGTCCAACCTCGACGCCCAGCTGCGCCAGGAAATGCGCACCGAGCTGCGCGAGCTGCAGCGGCGCCTGGGCCTGACCGTGGTCTATGTCACGCACGACCAGGCCGAGGCCATGGGCATGGCCGACCAGGTGGTGCTGCTCAGCCAGGGGCGCGTGGAGCAGTGCGCCGCGCCCCAGGAGATCTACAGCCGGCCCGCCACCACCTTTGCCGCGCGCTTCATCGGCACGCCGGCCATGAACATCGCGCGCCTCGACGGCCTGCACATCGCGGGCAGCCATGCCAGCGCCGCGCCCGCCGGCCTGCAGCAACCGGGCCAGGCGCGCTGGCTGGGCGTCAGGCCCGAGGACATGCGCCTGTCGCTCCATGGCGATGTCGGCAGCGACCCCGTGGTGGCTGCCGACATCGAAAGCCTCGAATACCTGGGCGCCGACCTGGTGCTGCGCTGCCGCGTGGGCAGCGAACAACTGATGGTGCGCACTGCAGGCAGCCAGCTCGGCGGCCTGCAGCCGGGCCAGCTCGTGGGCCTGCGCTGGGCGCGCGAGGCCACGCATTTCTTTGACGAAAAGGGGCGTCGCTGCACGGCCTGATGCCGAGGCACCGGCCCCCAATTCCTTCGCCAATTCACCGTTTCAGCCGTTTCAGCCGTTCCGGCTTTCGCACCCGAAGCACCTTCCAGGAGAGTCCGCCATGCAACGCCATGCCTTCCTCAAAACCCTCGCAGCCGCTGCCGCCCTGGCCGCCACGGGCCTGCTGAACACCGCCAGCGCGCAGACGCCGCTGGAGGTGCCGTTCTACTACCCCGTGGCCGTGGGCGGCCCCATCACCAAGGTGATCGACGGCTATGCGGCCGAGTTCAACAAGGCCCATCCGCAGTACCGGATCACGCCCGTCTATGCGGGCACCTACCAGGAGACCATCGTCAAGGCGCTGACGGCCCACAAGTCGGGCAAGCCGCCGGCCAGCTCGGTGCTGCTGTCCACCGACATGTTCACGCTGATCGACGAGGACGCCATCGCCCCCATCGACGACTTCGTGAAGACCGATGCCGACCGGGCCTGGCTCAAGGGCTTCTACCCGGCCTTCATGGCCAACAGCCAGGCGGGCGGCAAGACCTGGGGCGTGCCCTTCCAGCGTTCCACCGTGGTCATGTACTACAACAAGGAAGCCTTCAAGGAAGCCGGCCTGGACCCGAACAAGGCGCCGCAGAACTGGAAGGAACTCAAGGAAGCCGCCCACAGGCTGACGAAGAAGGACGCCAGCGGCAAGGTCGTGCAGTACGGCATACAGATCCCGTCCACGGGCTTTGCCTACTGGATGCTGCAGACCCTGACCACGCCCAATGACGTGCTGCTGGCCAACGAGGCCGGCACCCAGGTCACGCTGGACAGCCCCAAGGTAGTGGAGGCGCTGGACTTCTGGGTGGGCCTGGTCAAGGAGGGCGTGCACCCGGCCGGCGTGGTGGAGTGGGGCACGACGCCCAAGGACTTCATGGAAAAGAAGGCCGCCATCATCGTCACCACCACGGGCAACCTGACCAATATCCGTGCCAATGCCAAATTCGACTTCGGCGTGGGCCAGATCGCAGGCAACGTGCGCAAGGGCTCGCCCACGGGCGGCGGCAATTTCTACCTGTTCAAGAAGGCGCCCCGGGAGCAGCAGGAGGCGGCCTTCCAGTTCATGAAGTGGGTCACCCAGCCCCCGCTGGCCGCGCAGTGGAGCATGGACAGCGGCTACGTGGCCGTCTCGCCCGCCGCCTATGACACGCCCGCGCTCAAGAAGTATGGCCAGGACTTCCCGCAGGCCCTGGTGGCGCGCGACCAGCTGCCCGTGTCGGTGGCCGAGTTCTCCACGCATGAGAACCAGCGCGTGACCAAGGTGCTCAACGACGCCGTGCAGGCCGCCCTCAACGGCAGCAAGACCTCGGCCCAGGCCCTGCAGGATGCGCAAAAGGAAGCAGACCGCATCCTGCGCCGCTACAAGTGATGGCGCAGTGCCGCTGACCGCATGAGCTCCGCTCCCGCCTCCCTTGTCCGCGGCCGCCAGGCCGTCCATGCCTGGCTGATGCTGCTGCCGGCGCTGGTGCTGCTGGTGGCCTTCACGCACTGGCCGGCCGTGGCCACGCTGATCGACAGCCTGCATGCCACGCCGCGCGGCGGCCAGCCGGGGCCATGGGTGGGGCTGGAGAACTACGCCGTGATGGTGGACGACCCGGTGTTCTGGCAGGCCGTGCGCAACAACCTGTGGTTTGCGGCGGCCACGATTCCACTGTCCATGGCACTGGCGCTGGCCATGGCGCTGTGGGTCAACGAGAGGCTGGCCGGCCGCGCCTTCGTGCGCATGGCGTATTTCACGCCCACGGTGCTGCCCATGATTGCCGTGGCCAACATCTGGCTGTTCTTCTACACGCCGCAGTACGGGCTGCTGGAGCAGTTGCGCGGTGCGCTGGGGCTTTCTGCGCACAACTGGCTGGGCGACCCGTCCACGGCGCTGGCCTGCGTGACCGTGGTGGCGGTGTGGAAGGAGGCGGGCTTTTTCATGATCTTCTACCTGGCCGCGCTGCAGACCCTCAACCCCAGCCTGAGGGAAGCTGCGGCCATCGAGGGGGCCTCGCGCTGGTACTTCCTGCGCCGCGTGCAGTGGCCGCTGCTGATGCCGACCACGCTGTTCGTGCTGGTCAATGCGGTGATCAATGCCTTCCGCCTGGTGGACCATCTCTTCATCCTCACGCGCGGCGGGCCGGACAACGCCTCCACGCTGCTGCTCTATCACCTGTACGAAGTGGGCTTCAAGTTCTGGGACACGGGCTATGCGGCGGCCCTGACCGTGGTGCTGGTCGCCGTGCTGGCGGCCGTGGCGCTGCTGCAGTTCTTCGTGCTCGACAAGAAGGTGCACTACCAATGAGCGCCGCACCCATTGCCTCGCGCCATGCGCCGCGCGCGCTGTACGGCGCCACCTGGCTGGATACGCTGGCCGCCTGGCTGCTGGCCCTGCTGTGGATACTGCCGCTGGCCTATGCGTTCTGGACGGCCTTCCATCCGCCCGAATACTCGGCACGCTTCGACCTGGCCGCGCCCTGGACGCTGGAGAACTTTCGCCGTGCCTGGCAGGCCGCGCCCTTTGCGCGCTATTTCCTGAACACGGCCGTGCTGGTGGTCATGATTTTGGCGGCCCAGCTGGCGCTGGGCACGCTGGCCGCCTATGCCTTTGCGCGCTACCGCTTTCGCGGCCAGGGCCTGGCCTTTGCCCTGGTGCTGGTGCAGCTGATGATCATGCCGGACATCCTGCTGGTGGCGAACTACCAGACCCTGTCGCGCCTGGGCGCCGTCGATACGCTGCTGGGCATCGGCCTGCCGTACTTCGCATCGGCCTTTGCGATCTTTTTGCTGCGCCAGACCTTCCTGGGCATTCCCCGGGAACTGGACGAGGCCGCGCGGGTGGAGGGCGCCAGCACCCTGCAGATTCTGTGGCGCGTCTACGTGCCGCTGGCGCGGCCCGTGTACCTGGCGTTTGCGCTGGTGTCGGTGAGCTTTCACTGGAACAACTTCCTGTGGCCGCTGATCATCACCAACAGCGTGCAGGCGCGCCCGCTCACCGTGGGGCTGCAGGTGTTCTCCAGCGTGGAGTCTGGCGTGGAATGGGCCACCATCACGGCCGCCACGCTGATGAGCTCGGGCCCGCTGCTGGTGGCCTTCGTGCTGTTCCAGCGCCAGTTCGTGCAGAGCTTCATGCGTGCGGGGATTAAGTGAGGGCGGTGCTAAAGTTCCTTGTCCCAGCCTTTCACCCCGAGGTCCACCATGTCCGGTCCCGCATCCGCAGGTCTGTTCATCTACGCCAAGCAGCCTGACCGGCTGGCGCTGTTCTACATGGAGGTGCTGGCCATGCGCATGCTGCACCACACCAGCGAGCTCATGGTGCTGCAGTCGCCGGACCTGCAACTGGTGCTGCACGCCATTCCCGAGGCGATTGCGCGGCACATCACCATCACCGAGCCACCCCAGCCGCGCGAGAACGTGGCCCTCAAATTCTTTGCCACCGTGACCAGCTTCGCGGCCGTTCGTCCCCTGGTCATCGCCCATGGCGGCCAGCTGTGGGAGCAGTCCTGGCAGGGGCCGGGCTTTCGCGTCTGCAACGCCATGGACCCCGAAGGCAACCTGTTCCAGCTGCGTGAGCCGCTGCCCGCATGATGCAGATCCTCACCTGGAACACCCAATGGTGCCTGGGCCTGGACGGCCGCATGGACCCGGAGCGCATCGTGGCGCATGCGCTGTCCATGGCCGATATCGACGTGCTGTGCCTGCAGGAAATCGCCATCCACTACCCCGGCCTGCAGGGCGCGCCCGGCGACCAGGTGGCGCAGATCCGCCAGGCCCTGCCCGAAGGCTGGAAGGTCTTCTTCGGCGCCGCCGTGGACGAGTTCACGGCCGTGGGCCGGCAGCGCTTCGGCAACCTGGTGGCCACGCGCCTGCCGGTGCTGCAACTGGCCCACCACCGCCTGCCGTATCCGCACGACGGCGGCGTGCGCAGCATGCCGCGCTGCTGCACGGCGGCCACGGTGATGGATGCCGCGCTGGGCCCCGTGCGCGTGATGAGCACCCACCTCGAATATTTCTCGCGCCGCCAGCGCATGGCCCAGGCGCTGGCGCTGCGTTCCCTGCAGATCGAGGCCCTGGGCCAGGCCGAGGCGCCGCCCCAGCCCGCCAGCGACGGCTCGCCCCAGCAGACCAAGCCGCACACGCCGCATGCCGTGCTCTGCGGCGACTTCAACTTCGAGCCGCATGAGGACGAATACGCCGGCCTGTCCGCCCCCTGGGCGACCGGCGAGCAGGGCGCCCTGAGTGCCGGCCAGTGGCACAACAGCTGGAGCGTGCTGCACCCGGACCAGCCCCAGCCGCCCACGTTCCGGTTGTTCGACCGCCAGTGGGGCCCCGAGCCCGCCGCCTGCGATTTCGCCTGGGTCAGCGACAGCCTGCGCGGCCATGTGCGTGGCTGGGCCGTGGACAGCGACACAAGGCTCTCGGACCACCAGCCCGTGCTGCTGCAACTGGATTGATCCAGGTCAGGGTCCGCCGCCAAGCCGGCCTTCGCCTACAGACAGTGTGGCGGGCCTGCTCCAAGGTCATGGGGACTGTTTTGAAGGAGCATCCATGAGCCCCAATCCGCTGTCCACGATTCTTCACCGCACCTGGTGGGTGCTGCTGCTGCGCGGCCTGGTCGCCATCGCCTTCGGCGTGCTGACCTGGGCGCAGCCGGCGGTATCGCTGGCGGCGCTGGTGCTGACCTTCGGCGCCTTCACCTTTGTCGATGGCTTGCTGGGCGTGTACTCGGCCATCCAGGGGCGCGACCAGATGCGCCACTGGTGGGTGCTGCTGCTGTGGGGCCTGGCCGGCGTGGTGGTGGGCGTGCTCACCGTGGTCGCGCCCGGCGTCACGGCGCTGGTCATGACGCTGTACATCGGCGCCTGGGCCCTGGTCACGGGCCTGCTGCAGATCGTGGCGGCCGTGCGGCTGCGCAAGGAGATCACGGGCGAGTGGCTGCTGATCCTGGGCGGCGTGCTGTCCGTGCTGTTCGGCGCCTTCGTGCTGGCCCAGCCGGGCGCGGGCATGATGGCCATGCTCTGGGTGCTGGCCACGTATGCGGTGGTCTTCGGCGTGCTCATGGTGCTGCTGTCCTTCAAGCTCAAGAAGGGCATACGCCATTCTTCCTGAGCCGCGGGTGCAAAGGCGGACAATGCCGGCTCCATGATCGAATCCCGGCGACCTTCTCCCTTCATGCGTCTTCCCCGCGCGGCCCTGGCGGCCGCGCTGCTGTTCGCGGCGGCCGGTGCCGCCCAGGCGCTACCCAGCTTTTCCGAGGTCCGCGAAGGCCACCGCTCCTCCGAGACCGAATTGCTCTCGCGCGAGGGCGAGGTGCTGCAGCGCCAGCGCACCGACGCCAGCGTGCGCCGTGGCGACTGGGTGGCCCTGGCCGACATCTCGCCCGCGCTGCGCACGGCCCTGGTCGTCAGCGAGGACAAGCGCTTCTACGAACACAGCGGCGTGGACTGGACTGCAGTGTCCGCCGCCGCCTGGGGCAACCTCTGGAACCAGCGCACGCGCGGCGCCAGCACCATCACCATGCAGTTGGCGGGCCTGCTCGACGGTGACTGGCGCCAGGGCCCGGGCGGGCGCAGCGTGGTGCAGAAACTGGGCCAGACCGTCTCGGCCCAGGTGCTGGACCGGCGCTGGCGCAAGGACCAGATCCTGGAGGCCTACCTGAACCTGGTGCCCTTCCGGGGCGAGATCGTGGGCATCGATGCGCTGTCGCGCACCCTGTTCGGCAAGGCCGCGCACGGGCTGGACGCGCGCGAGGCCGCTATTGCCGCCGCCCTGGTGCGTGCCCCCAACGCCTCGCCCGAGCGCGTGGGCCGGCGCGCCTGCGGCGTGCTGCAGTCGCTGGCGCCCGAGGATGCGGCGGCGCGCGACTGCACGGCCATGGAACTGCTCACCGCCAGCGTGCTGCTGCGCCGGCAATGGGCGGCCAGCGAAGGCCAGGCCCCGCACCTGGCGCGCCGCCTGCTGGCCGAGCCGCAGTCCAGGGGCCAGGCGCGCGTGCGATCCACGCTGAGCGCGCCCGTGCAGCGCTTTGCCGTGCAAAGCCTGCAGCAGCAACTGCGCGAGCTGCAGGGCCGCAACGTGGAGGACGGCGCCATCGTCGTGCTGGACAACGCCACGGGCGAGGTGCTGGCCTGGGTGGGCTCGTCGGGCGAATTGAGCCAGGCGGCCGAGGTGGACGGCGTCACGGCCATGCGCCAGCCCGGCTCCACGCTCAAGCCCTTTCTCTATGCCCAGGCGATTGCCGAGCGGCGGCTGACGGCGGCCTCGCTGATCGAGGATTCATCGGCCCACATTCCCACGCAGAACGGGCTCTACATCCCGCAGAACTACGACCGGCGCTTCAAGGGCTGGGTCTCGGCGCGCACGGCGCTGGCGTCGTCGCTCAACGTGCCGGCCGTGCGCACCTTGGTCATGGTCACGCCCGATGCCTTCTTCTCGCAGCTGCAGCGCCTGGGCCTGCCGCTGCGCGAAAGCGGCGGCTACCACGGCTTCAGCCTGGCGCTGGGTAGCGCCGAGGTGCCGCTGCTGCAGCTCACCAATGCCTACCGCGCCCTGGCCAACGGCGGGCAACTGACGCCCGTGCGCTGGGCGGCAGCCCCCGCTCCGGCTGCCGTGCCGAAGACCCAGGCCAAGGCCGGTGCCGCCGTGCAGGCCATCGACGCACGCGCGGCCTTCATCGTGGGCGACATCCTGTCCGATCCCATGGCGCGCGCGCCCACCTTCGGCACGGACAGCGTGCTGGCCACACGCTTCTGGTCGGCCGTCAAGACCGGCACCAGCAAGGACATGCGCGACAACTGGGCCGTGGGCTGGTCGCAGCGCTACACCGTGGGCGTGTGGGTGGGCAATGCGCGCGGCGAGGCCATGCACTCGGTCAGCGGCACCAGCGGCGCGGCACCTGTCTGGGCCGCCGTGATGGGCTTCCTGCATGCCCGCACACCCAGCCGCGCGCCCAAGGCGCCGGCGGGCGTGCTGCAGCAGGCGGTGCGCTTCGGCCCCGATGCCTCGGGCCTGCCGCTGGAGAGCGCGCGCAGCGAGTGGTTCGTGGCGGGCACGCAGCAGAGCCTGTTCGCCATGGCGGGCAGCGGCCTGCCTGCCGCATCCGCATCGACACGCGGGACTTCGGCGGCCTCGCCCGTGCGCATTGCGCGCCCGGCCAACGGCACCATCCTCGCGCTGGACCCCGACATTCCGCCGGACCGCCAGCGCGTGCAGCTGTCGGCCCGGCCCTCGGGCACGGCCGCCACGCAGGAATGGCAGGACGCCAGCCTGCGCTGGCGCATGGTCAGCGCCGCCCCGCCCGGCGCGGCCGAGCCTGCGCCCAAGGAAATTGGCCGGGGTGCTGCCGCCGCCTGGATGCCCTGGCCCGGCCGCCACCGGCTGGAGCTGGTCGATGCCAAGGGGCAGGTGCTGGACAGCGTGCAGGTGGAGGTGCGCGGCGCCGGCGTGGTGGCTTCGCGCGCGGGCGGGCGCTGATCAGGCGCCGGTCGTGATCACTGCGCCGCGCGGGGGGCCGCCGCGCGGATGCCCGCCGCCCGGAAGCCCGCCGCAGTGAAGGCCACCAGCTCGTCGATCACATGCTCCACGGGGTCGGCGCGGTGGCCGCCGCCCAGCATGCGGCTGACTCGGCCGTTGTCGGAGCGGATGTACATCATGGCGCCGTACATGCATTCCAGGCGCCACTGGAAATCGTGCTGGGACAGCTGCGGCAGAGCCTGGCGCAGCAGGGCCGCAAAGCGTTTGGCAGCCTCGTCGTAGGCGGCAAACACCACCTCCCTGACTGCCTGGTCGGGATCGACCGAGCACAGGGCCGTGACGCGGTTGAAGTCGGCCTCGCCCTCGCTGTGGGCGGCGCGCAGCGCAGGGGCGATGAAGGCCCGAAGAATGTCCTCCACGGCGGGCTGCGGCGACTGCTGCTCCAGCCTTTGCAGCAGCGCATGGCGCTGTCCGTTGACGGCCATCACGCGCTGCTCGAACAAGGCCTTGAGCAGGCCCAGCTTGTTGCGGAAGTGGTAGTGGATGGCGCCCGTGTCCACATCGGCCAGCGCCATGACGGCGCGCAGCGACGTGCCCGCGTAGCCATGCCGCGCAAACAGCTGCTCGGCGGCTTGCAGAAGGCGTTCGCGGGCCTGGGCGCGGGGTTCCTCGGCCGCGGTGTCATCGGTGCTGGACGTCATGGCTGCGGATCATAGACAGCGCCAGGCCCTTGCCGCACCAAACCATGGCATGGTGGTGACATGGATTGATTCAGTCGACTGACTGAATTAACATGCGCAGCCATCACACAACGACAAGGAGACACAGCATGACCACCCGCAAGTGGCTCGGCGCCCTGATGGCGCTGGGCTGCACCCTGGCCACCGCGCAGGAGCCGTTCCCGTCGCGGCCGCTGACCCTCATCAACCCCTGGGCGGCGGGCAGCTCCACCGATGTGATGGCGCGTACGTTGGCAGAGGAATTCCGCAAGCAGCTGGGCCAGAGCGTGGTCGTGGTCTCGCGCGACGGGGGCTCGGGCGTGATCGGCATGAATGTGCTGGCCCAGGCGCCGGCCGACGGGCTGACGCTGGCCTTCACGCCCATGACCCCCATCACCGTGCAGCCCCACTACGTCAAGGGCCTGAAGCTGGGGCCCGACAGCGTGCAGCCGCTGTGCGGCGTGACGGAGAACATCCTGGGCGTCAGCGTGCGCGCAGACAGCCCTTTCAAGACGATAGGCGAGCTGGTGGCGGCGGCGAAGAAGGGCTCGCTGAGCTACGGATCGCCGGGACCGAACTCGGCGCCCTTCCTGGCCATGGACCAGCTGGAGCGCGACCAGGGCCTCAAGCTCGTGCATGTGCCCTACAAGGGCGATGCCGGCTCGATACAGGAATTGCTGGCCGGGCGGCTGGACTTCGTCAGCAGCATCGCGGCCTCGGCTGCGCCCCAGATACGCGCGGGCAAGCTGCGCCTGCTGGCCGTGGCCTCGGAACGCCGCCACCCGGCCTTCCCCGAGGTGCCCACCTTCAAGGAGCTGGGCATGGCGGTGCAGGAGGAATCGTTTGCGGGCCTGTTCGTGCCGCGTGGCGTGCCCGAGGCGGTGCTGGGCCGGCTGGACGCTGCCTGCGCCGCCGCAGCGCGGTCCGATGCCGTCAGGCAGGTGGCCCAGCGCGGCGACCAGGTGGTCTTCCACCAGGACCGCCGCCAGTGGGACCGGCGCATCCACGACGAATTCCGCAAACAGGGCGCAGCGGCCGAACGCCATGCGCAGTGACCTCCTTTCCGCCATCTCTTCATCCATGACCGATTCCAGCCTGCCCCCCATCCGCCGCGTGATCACGGCCAACGACGCACAGGGCCGCTCCTTCATCGCCGAGGACGGCGCCTCGCCCGCCGTGCGCCTGGTCGAGGAACGCCCCGGCTACCGCATCACCAACCTGTGGCGCACCGATGCCTCACCCGCGCAGATCAATGCGCCCGACACCATTGCCATCCACCAGGGCGTGGCACCGCCGCCCTATGGCACGGTGCTGCGCATCCTGGACATTCCGCCCGAACCTGCCGATCCGCAGGAGCTGGCGCGCGCCCTGCATGCCACCTTTACACGCATGTACGGCGACGCCCACCGCAACGTGCAGCCCGGCGAGCATCCGGGCATGCACCGCACGGATACCGTGGACTACGCGCTGATGCTGGAGGGCGAGCTGGTCGCCATCCTGGACCGCCAGGAAACCGTGCTGCGCGCCGGTGACGTGCTCATCCAGCGCGGCACCAACCATGCCTGGGCCAACCGCTCGGGCCGGCCTGCGCGCATTGCCTTCGTGCTGGTGGCGGGCGAGCAGGGCTCCTGACTCAGGGTGCCTGGCCAGCCCATGCCGCCACGGCAGGGCGTGGCCGCACGAAGCGCTGCTCGATCACGGTCTCGCCCCATTGCTGGCCCGGCCATTCCTCGGCCAGGGTGAAGCCTGACGATTCGTAGAGCCGGCGTGCTGCATCCAGGCCCCGGAAGGTCCACAGCTGGGTGGCCTCGAAGGCCTGCTGGTCGCAGAACGCCAAGGCCTGCTGCAGCAGCTGGCGCCCCGTGCCGGCGCCGCGCAGGCCGTCTTCCAGGATGAACCAGCGCAGATGCGCCTGGCGGTCCTCGGGGTGCTTGCCCAGGTCCTCTCCATCGATGGCTACGGAGCCCACGATGCGGTCGCCGTCCAGCGCCGTCCACAGCTGGTTGCAGGGCTTGTCCAGCCGGCCCGCGAACTCGGCCAGGCCGCTGGCCACGCGGCTTTCGAAGAAGACGCCAAAGCCTGCGTGGCGCGCATAAAAGCGCGCATGCATGTCCACGATGCGGCCCAGGCAGCCGGGCCGGTATCCGGGCAGGACCTGTATCTGCGTGGGCACGGGCTGGGGCAGGGGCTCCTCCTGCCGGTGCGCCTGCAGCGCCCGGGCGTACAGTGCCAGCCCTTGGGCGACGGCCTGCTGCTGCGGCGCCTGCATGCGGTCCAGCGCCGCCGTCACCTGCTGGTGCCCGAAGGCCTCGATGGCGGCCAGCGTGCGCCGGCCCTTGGCGGTCAGGGCCAGCTGCTTGACGCGGCCATCCTCTCCATCGGCGGCTTCCTTCAGCTCGCCCGCCTCCACCAGCTTGCGCACCATGCGGCTGACGCTGGATTTCTCCAGCCCCAGGACCAGGGCCAGTTGCGAGGCCGCCATGCGCCCCTGCGCGCCGATCTCCAGGATGGCATGCACGGCCGAGGGCGGATAGTCCGTGGCCGCCAGCGTGGCCTGCATGAAGCCCAGCTCGCGCACCATCAGGCGCGAGGCGGCGCGGATGCCATCCACCAGGGAAAGATCGTGCTGCGGCATGGGTGCTCCTTGGGGCCGTGCAGGGTTTGAATATGGTTGCATGGTACAACCATAAATGCCGCTGCGCATCTGTTGATGCAGCGATGCGTACCCCAGGCGTAAAAAAGCCGCCCGGCGCATGCGGGCGGCTGGGGCCTGGCGCAGATGCGCAAGGCTCAATTGACCATCAGGCGGAACGGCCAGACATAGGCCTGCAGTGTCACGAAGATGCCCATCAGGCAGGCCAGGGCGACGGAGTGGAAGAACACGTAGCGCAGGATGTCGCCCTCATGGTTGAACCAGCGCGTGGCCGTGGAGGCGACGACGATGGACTGCGCATCGATCATCTTGCCCATCACGCCCCCCGAGCTGTTGGCCGCGCCCATGAGGTTGGGCGACAGGCCCAGCTGCTCTGCCGCCACCTTCTGCATGCCACCGAACAGCACGTTCGATGCCGTGTCCGAACCCGTCAGCGCCACGCCCAGCCAGCCCATCAGGGTGCCGAAGAAGGGGTAGAACACGCCCGTATTGGCGAAGGCCAGGCCCAGCGTGGTGTCCGTGCCCGAGTAGCGCGTCAGCGTGCCCAGGGCCAGCATCAGCACGATGGTGATGAGCGAATAGCGCACCAGCCAGATGGTGCGCACGAACTGGCTGACCAGCTGCACGGGGTTGTACTTCATGACCAGGCCGCCCACGATGGCCGACAGCAGGATGCCCGTGCCCGTGGCCGACAGCAGGTTCAGCGTGTAGATGGCGCCTTCCTTGGTGGGCTGGCGCACGACGGGCGGCACCTTCTCGATCAGGTTGTGCAGGCCTTCCATGGGAAAGGCCGGGGCGAACAGGCCGTTGAGCGCGGCCTTGACCGAGGGCAGGCCCCAGATGAAGACGAAGACCGTGAGGATGGCCCAGGGCGTCCAGGCGCGGATCACGTCGGCGCGCGGGTGCTGGGTCACGGCGCGGGGCGCCTGGGCCTCGCCGCCGCTGTTCTCATGGCCCTTGAGCGAGGTCGAGCGCCAGATGGTCCTGGGCTGCCACATGCGCAGGAAGCCGACCGTGCAGACCATGGAGACGATGGCCGCGATGATGTCCACCAGCTCGGGGCCGATGAAGTTGGACACCAGGTACTGCGGAATGGCGAAGGACACGCCGGTCACCAAAATGATGGGCCAGATCTCCATCATGGCCTTGCGCCCGGCAAAGGCCCAGATCAGCCAGAACGGCACCAGCACCGAGAAGAACGGCAGCTGGCGGCCGACCATGGCCGTGACTTCCATCAGGTCGTAGCCGTGCACCTTGGCCAGCGTGATCACCGGCGTGCCCAGCGCGCCGAAGGCCACGGGCGCGGTATTGGCGATCAGCGACAGGCCCGAGGCGGCCAGCGGCGAAAAGCCCAGGCCGATGAGGATGGCCGCCGTCACGGCCACGGGCGTGCCGAAGCCGGCCGCACCCTCGAAGAAGGCGCCGAAGGCGAAGGCGATCAGCAGCAGCTGGATGCGCCTGTCCTCGGTGATGCCGGCAATGGAGTCCTGCAGGATCTTGAAGCTGCCGTTCTTCTCGGTCAGCTGGTGCAGGAAGATGATGTTCAGAACGATCCAGCCGATGGGCAGCAGCCCCGTGAAGCCGCCGAACAGTGCCGCGCGCCCGGCCATGCCTGCCGGCATGTTGTAGACGAAGACCGCGATCACCAGCGCCGCAATCAGCCCGGCGCCGGCCGCCAGGTGGGCCTTCATGTGCAAAAAGCCCAATCCCACCAGCATGACCACGACCGGGATGGCCGCGAGCAGTGTGGACAGCCACATGTTGGAAAGAGGGTCGTAGACCTGCTGCCAAACCATAGGAGCGTCTCCTGAAGAGTTTTTAGGATGTTGTGCGGGGCGGATCGTCGCTCTCATGGCTGGTTGGCACACTAGCGTTAGCCCTCGGTTGGGCTGCGAGAGAGAAAATTTCAATCGGCGCACAAATCACTTCAAACCCGAACGGGTGACTGGAACGTGCCCTGCGCACTACCATGCTCGGCAGTCCCGCGGCATGCGGGTTCCAGAAAGCCAGAAAACGTGTCCACCGACCTTTCCAAAATCACCTGCATCGAAGACCTGCGCATCGTGGCCCAGCGCCGCGTGCCGCGCATGTTCTATGACTACGCCGACTCGGGCTCCTACACCCAGGGCACCTACCGCGCCAACGAGGACGACTTCCAGAAGATCAAGCTGCGCCAGCGCGTGGCCGTGAACATGGAGGGGCGCAGCACGCGCACCACCATGATCGGCCAGCAGGTGGCCATGCCCGTGGCCATTGCGCCCACGGGCCTGACCGGCATGCAGCACGCCGATGGCGAGATCCTGGGCGCGCGCGCGGCCCAGGCCTTCGGCATTCCGTTCACGCTGTCCACCATGAGCATCTGCTCCATCGAGGACATTGCCGAACACACGGCCCGCCATCCGTTCTGGTTCCAGCTCTATGTGATGCGCGACCGCCGGTTCATGGAGCGCCTGATCGAGCGCGCCCGTGCCGCCAACTGCTCGGCCCTGGTGCTGACGCTGGACCTGCAGATCCTGGGCCAGCGCCACAAGGACATCAAGAACGGCCTGTCCACGCCCCCGAAGCCCACGCTGCGCAACCTGGCCAACCTGGCGACCAAGCCGCACTGGTGCCTGGGCATGCTGGGCACCAAGCGCCGCACCTTCGGCAACATCGTCGGCCATGTGGATGGCGTGGCCGACATGAGTTCGCTGTCGTCGTGGACCGCCAGCCAGTTCGACCCCAGCCTGAACTGGGGCGATGTGGAGCGCATCAAGAAGCTCTGGGGCGGCAAGCTCATCCTCAAGGGCGTCATGGACGCCGAGGACGCGCGACTGGCGGCCGACAGCGGCGCCGATGCGCTCATCGTCAGCAACCACGGCGGCCGCCAGCTCGACGGCGCACCCTCGTCCATCGAGGCGCTGCCCGGCATTGCCGAGGCGGCGGGCAAGGACATCGAGGTCTGGATGGACGGCGGCATCCGCAGCGGCCAGGACGTGCTCAAGGCGCGTGCCCTGGGCGCCCAGGGCACGATGATCGGCCGCAGCTTCCTCTACGGCCTGGGCGCCTATGGCCAGGACGGCGTGACGCGTGCACTGCAGATCATCCAGAAGGAGCTGGAGACCACGATGGCCTTCTGCGGCCATACGCAGATCGATACCGTGGACCGCAGCATCCTGCTGCCCGGAACCTATCCGGGCGCCGTGCGCTGAACCGGCAAAAGCCGCACGAGAAAAGGACCGCCTCGGCGGTCCTTTTTCCTTTCAGGCTGCGCCTCAGGCTTGGGCAGGTACGCGCCGGCTTTCCGGCTGCGCCGCCACCAGCCGGCCCGCCGCATGCAGCACGGCCAGGATGGACGCGGTCACGATGTTGGCATGGCGCCCCGCACCGAAGCGCGTGCCCGCCACGCCGGGCAGGGCGGCCTCGACGATGGCCAGCGCCATGGCCCCGGCGCCCTGGCCCAGGCTGCGCTCCTCGTAGTGGTCAATGCGCAGCGCCACGCCCAGGTGCTGGCCGAGGGCGGCGGCCACGGCATCGATGGGGCCGCTGCCTTCGCCATACAGCTGCAGCCGAAGGCCGTCTGGCCGGACCACTTCCAGCGCAATGCCCTGGCCCTGGGCGCTGTCGAACAGGTGGTGGCTGCGGTAGTGCCAGGGAAGCTGCAGGGGTGCGAGGTAGGTGGCCTCGAACAGCTTCCACAGGTCGTCGCTGGCCAGCTCGGCCTCGCAGGCGTCCGCCTGTTTTTGCACCACGGCGCTGAACTCCACCTGCATGCGGCGCGGCATGGTCACGCTATGGTCGCGCTGCAGCAAAAAGGCAATGCCGCCCTTGCCCGACTGGCTGTTGACGCGAACGATGCTGTCGTAGGTGCGGCCCAGGTCCTGCGGGTCGATGGGCAGGTAGGGAACGCGCCAGGGCGCATCGGGCCGCTGCGCCGCAAAGCCCTTGGCGATGGCGTCCTGGTGCGAGCCCGAGAACGCCGTGAACACCAGGTCGCCCACATAGGGGTGGCGCGGATGGATGGGCAGGGCCGTGCATTCCTCCGCAATGCGCGCCACGGCGGCGATGTCCGAGAAATCCAGGCCCGGCGCGATGCCCTGCGTGTAAAGGTTCAGCGCCAGCGTCACCACATCGAGGTTGCCGCTGCGCTCGCCATTGCCGAACAGGCAGCCTTCCACGCGCTGGGCTCCCGCCAGCAGCGCCTGCTCGGCGCAGGCCACGCCCGTGCCCCGGTCGTTGTGCGGGTGCACGGACAGCACGATGTGCTCGCGCCGTTCCAGGCGGCGGTGCATCCACTCGATCTGGTCGGCGAAGACATTGGCCGTGCTCACTTCCACCGTGGTCGGCAGGTTGATGATCATGGGCCGCGCGGGGCCTGCATCCCAGGCGCGGATGGCCGCGTTGCACACGGCCAGCGACACGTCGAGCTCGGCCATGCAGAAGGTCTCTGGCGAGTACTGCAGCACCCATTCGGTCTCGGGGTGGGCATCGGTCAGTTCGCGCAGCAGGGCGATGTGGTGCTCCACCATGGCGATGATCTCGGGCACCTGCATGCCGAAGACGATCTCGCGCCAGGCTGGGGCAATGGCGTTGTAGAAGTGCACGATGGCGCGCCGCGCTCCGGCCACGCTGTCCACCGTGGCGCGGATCAGGTCCTCGCGCAGCTGGGTGATGACCATGGGCGTCACGTCGCCGGGGATCAGCCCGTTGTCGATCAGGTGGCGCACGATGCCGTAGTCGGTCTGCGAGGCCGAGGGAAAGCCCACCTCGATCTCCTTGAAGCCTATGCGCACCAGTTCATGGAACAGGCGCAGCTTGCGCTCGCGGTTCATGGGCTCGAACAGGGCCTGGTTGCCATCACGCAGGTCGGTGGACAGCCACACGGGCGCCTGGCTCAGCTGGCGTGAGGGCCATTGGCGCTCGGGCAGGTCGACGGCGGGGAAGGGACGGTATCTGGACGCGGGATTCTTCAGCATGCGGGCCTCGCAGGAAACGCTGGGGTTTGCAGCCACCGGATCGGCCGGCGGCCCCGCTCTCCTGGCTTCCCGGTGTGGGAAGCTGCGCCAGGCCGGGATCAGGGAGAGTCGGTGCGAAATGCGGCGCCTGCGCAGGCGCCCGGACCCCGGCCATGGGCCAGGGATAGTAGGGAGGGCGAGGGCAGGCAGTGCATGGTGCGATGGCGGTGAATCACAGGGAACGGGTGCCAGTTTGCGGGCAGGGTGCTTGTCTGTCTTTATAGAATTTCTCATTTTCTATATGGATCTGGACAATATGCGCACGACCCATGTCCCGGCTTCTGCAGCCGCCGTTCCCTGCAGCCATGCCGGGCTGCCCGAGCTGCAGGCCGCCGCACCGCTGCCGGTCACGGGCGTGGCCGCCGACTATCCGGCGGGGCTGGAGGTGGAGGAACACTCCCACGAATGCTGCCAGCTGCTCTACGCCGTGCAGGGGGTGCTGGAGGTGCGCGCAGGCAGCGGGCGCTGGGTGGTGCCGCCCACGCGCGGCGTCTGGCTGCGCTCGGGCGTGCCCCACGGCCTGCGCATGCGCGGCGCGGTACAGGTGCGCAGCCTGTTCGTCGATGCGCAGGCCGCTGCAGACCTGCCGGGTACGGACTGCGTGATCGAGGTCTCTCCCCTGCTGCGCGAGCTCATCAGCGAGGTGGCTCGCTGGCCTGCATCGGCATCGCCGGGGCGGCGTGAATCCATGGTGGTCGAGCTATTGCTGCAGGAGCTGCGCCAGCCGCCCGTGGTGCCGTTTCACCTGCCCTGGCCGCAGGATGCGCGCATGGCCGCTGTCTGCCATGCGCTGGCCGAAGGAGACGGGGCGGATGGCTTTGCAGCCACGGCCGCCACAGCTGCCACAGCCGGTGATTGGGCCGCACGGCTGGCCATGGGCGAGAAGACCTTCCATCGCCATTTTCTGCAGGCCACGGGCATGAGTTTTGGCCGCTGGCGTCAGCGCGCACGGCTGCTGTCATCCATGCAGGCGCTGCTGGCCGGAAGGCCCATCGTGCAGGTGGCGCTGGAGGCCGGCTATGAAAGCCACAGCGCCTATTCGCTGGCCTTCAGGCGCCAGTTCGGCATGCCGCCCTCGGCCTTCGGGGCCAGGGGCGACAGGCTGTAGGGGGGGCAGGCCGCGTCAGGCGGCCTTCCAGATGATGTAGTCGGCCTGGTACTGCACGACCTGCTTCTGGCCCAGCGTGGAGCTGTTGCAGGCCATGGCAGGGGCCACGCCGCCGCGCGTGGCCACGCGCTGGATATAGGTCACGCCCTGCATGGCGCCCATGCCGGTGGCGGGCTCGGCCTTGACCAGTTGCATGGGGATGTTGCCCGCGCTGGACGGCGCCACGGCGACCTGGGTAGCCGTGACCTTGGAGCCGTCCTGGTGCGCCCAGGTGGCGGGCGGGCCGAAGTAGCGGCCGATGACGCGGCCCTGGCGGTCCGTCAAACGCGCATCGGGGCCGACAAAGGCCCATTCCTGCTCCATCGCCTGGTCCTTCTTGGCGCGGCATTCATAGGTGATCTGGCCTATGCCCACCGTCTCCATGGCAACCTTGTGGCCTGCAGGCACCTGCACGGCGGCCGGCAGGTCGGACTGGGAATAGCTCTTGCCCATGTCCATGGAGGAGCAGGCGCCAAGGGTCAGTGCGGCCATGGTGGCCAGGCCGAGGGGGAGGATGTAGCTCATGAAGGTCTCCAGGTCGATGGGTTGAGGGGTGTCGCCTTGGACCGCTGTCCGGGGCGCGACACAGGGAATACGCAGCAAGGCAGCGGCTGGATTCACCTGAATTGAAAAAAAATTTATCCGCATCCGGTTCGCAATGTGCTGCGTATTGCTCACGGAGGGCCGGTGCAAGCCGGGAGACCCCTGCCAGACCTTCTGCAAACCCCGGCTGAGCACCGATATGCCCCTTGAATCCGATCGAAAGACAGAACAAGCCCCCGGGCGGCCACGCAACAGTGCGGGCCACGGGGCCGCCCGCTCGCCCACAATGCGTGCATGGGCACCACACCAACCGACCAAGAGCTGATGGACCTTCTGGACCGCATCGCAGCGCAGGACGAGCCCGCGCTCCGCAGCCTGTACGAGGCCACCTCGTCCCGGCTGTACGGGCTGGCGTTGCGCATCCTGCGGCACAAGGACTGGGCCGAAGACGTGCTGCAGGACAGCTACCTGCACATCTGGCGCAGCGCCTCGGGCTACCGGGGCACGCTCAGCCCGCCGCTGGCCTGGATGGGACTGGTGGTGCGCAGCCGGGCCCTGGACTTTCTGCGCCGGCGCCGCGCCGAACGCCTGCACCTGAACGAAGAGTTCGACGAGGCGCAACTGGCGGCCCATGGCGGCGGGAACGATGAAAGCCAGGGCCCGCTGCAACTGGCCGAGGCCAGCGAACAGGCCGTGGCGCTGTACCAATGCCTGGAGCGGCTGGAAGGCCGCCAGCGCGAGGTGGTCAGCCTGGCCTATCTGCGCGACCTCAGCCATGGCGAGCTGGCGGGCCAGCTGCAACTGCCGCTGGGCACGGTCAAGACCTGGATACGGCGCGGCCTGGAGCAGCTGCGCCGCTGCCTGTCACGCCATGCGTGAAGCAGTTGACATGCTCTGAGCGGCCAAAGGATTTGCCATGAATATTTCCCGACACCCCGAACTGCTGGACCGGCTGGCCGCCGCTTACGCCCTGGGCACGCTGCGGGGCGCGGCACGCCGCCGCTTCGAGCAACTGGCCCGTGACCAGGCCCCGGTGCGCGCCGCCGCCCTGCTGTGGCAGGGCCGCTGGTCGGCTCTGTCCGAAATGCAGGCGCCCGTACGCCCTGACGATGCGGTCTGGGTCCGTATCGACAACCTGCTGCAGGCCGAAAAGGCCCGCGCCGCCCAGGCGCACCGGCGGCGCGCCGACGATGCGCCTGGCATGGCCCGGCGCACGGAATCCGCCGTGGGCCGGGCCCTGGCCTGGTGGCGCGGCGCCGCCGTGCTGGGTGCCTGCGCCACCGTGGCGGCCGTGGCCGTGGGGCTGTGGTCGCACCAGGACCTGCGCCAAAGCGGCGAGCGCCAGCTGGCCGTGCTGAACAACCAGCTGCAGGCCACCCAGGCAGCGCTGCAGGCCGCGCCCCAGATCCAGTACGTGGCCGTGCTGGCCGACGACAAGGCCGATGCCTCCATGCTCGTGACCTTCGACCCCGGCAAGAACACCCTGGTGCTGCAGCGCGTGGGCGACTTCCATGAGGCCTCCGACAAATCACTGCAGCTGTGGGCCCTGCCGCCCCAGGGCGGCCCGCAATCGCTGGGCGTGCTGGGACGCGACAAGCTGCTCAAGCTGACCGCTGCGGCCGCCGAGGTCCAGGGCGTGCCTGCCCTGGCCATCAGCCTGGAGCCCAAGGGCGGCGTGCCCAGCCAGACCGGGCCCACGGGACCGGTGCTGTTCAAGGGCGCTTTGATCCGGCGCGACCTGTAGCGCGCCGCGCAGGCCCGCTCGCCATTGGCGACGGCCGTGCTGCTGCACAACGCAGCCTGTTTGCCCTGGCCAGAGCAGGGCGCGCGTGCAGCGCTGGCTGGCCGGCCTCTGTTTCGCTGCCGGGCGCGGCAGCCTTCTCCAAGCGCGTGCGCCTGGTGCCCGACCGGCGGCTATGCTGGCCGGCACTCAGCCGCCCGCGCCTTGCCGGCGGTGCCTTCCCTTTTTTGCCGACATGCTTTCTTCCCTCCAAGACCTGACCTGGCTGTGGGTGCCCGTGGTGCTGTTCGCCGCAGCCGCCCAGACCGTGCGCAACACGGCGCAGCGCTCGCTGACCGCCGAGCTCGGCACCCTGCCGGCCACCCTGGTGCGCTTTCTGTACGGCCTGCCGTTTGCCGGCATCTACCTGCTGGCGCTGTACCTGGGAGGCGATGGCGCCTGGTCGCTGCCCCGGTTCTCATGGGCCTACCTGGGCTGGATCGCGCTGGGTGCCTTCTTCCAGGTCGCGGCCACGGCGGCGCTGCTGCTGGCCATGAAGGAGCGCAACTTCGCCGTGGCCGTCACCCTGTCCAAGACCGAGGTGCTGCAGGTGGCCCTGTTCGCCGGCATCTTCCTGCATGAGTTGCCCACCGCCGTGGCGCTGGCGGCCATGGCGCTGGCCACCTTCGGCGTGCTCATCCTGTCGCTGCCGCCGCGCGGCCAGATGCTGTCGCTGTCGGCCTGGGCCAGCCGATCGGCGCTCTACGGCCTGGCCTGCGGTGCCTGCTTTGCCATTGCCACCGTGGGCTACCGGGGCGGCGCCGTGGAACTGGCGCGCCTGGGCGAGATATCTCCCTGGCTGTCAGGCGCCTGGGGCGTGCTGATCGCCCAGCTCATGCAGACCCTGGGCCTGGGCGCCTGGATCGCGCGCACCCACGCGCAGGGCCTGCGCCCCATCTTCCGCGCCTGGCGCGTCTCGCTGCTGGCCGGCGGCATGGGCGCGGCCGCCTCGCTGGCCTGGTTCACCGCCTACGCCATGCAGGGCGCGGCACCCGTGCGCACGCTGGGCATGGTCGAGGTGGTGTTCAGCTACATCGTCTCGCGCCGCGTGCTCAGCGAAAGCCTGAGCCGCCAGGAGAAGATCGGCATGAGCCTGATGGTGCTGGGACTGGTGCTGATCTGCCTGCAGGGATGAATGGTCCAGGGTCTGTGTGAACAAGCCTTGCAGGCTGTATGAATGCACAGTTGCCGCAATAATGGCGGCGTGCCTGAAACGACACCAACGACACCCACGACACCCGCAAGCCCTGCCGATGCTGCGCCCCCGCGCCGCATCGCCCACTTGGACATGGACGCCTTCTATGCCTCGGTGGAACTGCTGCGCTATCCGCAGCTCAAGGGACTGCCCGTGGTCATCGGCGGCGGACGCCGCGCGCACGACGAGGCGCTGGATGCGCGCTACGCCGGCCGGCTGAACGAGATTCCGGTGGACGAGTTCTCTCGCCTCAAGGACTACGTAGGCCGGGGCGTGATCACCACGGCCACCTACCCGGCGCGCCAGTTTGGCGTGGGCTCGGCCATGGGCATGATGAAGGCCGCACGCCTGTGTCCCCAGGCCATTCTGCTGCCCGTGGACTTTGCCGAGGTGCGGCGCTTCTCGCGCATGTTCAAGGACATCATCGTCTCCATCGCCCCGCTGATGGAGGACCGCGGCGTGGACGAGGTCTACATCGACTTCACCGACGTGCCCGGCGGCCAGCGCGAAGGCGGGCGCGTGCTGGCGCGGCTGATCCAGAAAACCATCACCGACGCCACGGGCCTGACCTGCTCCATCGGCGTAGCGCCCAACAAGCTGCTGGCCAAGATGGCCAGCGAATTCAACAAGCCCAACGGCATCTCCATCGTCCAGCCCGACGATCTGCAGGCCGTGATCTGGCCGCTGGCCTGCCGCAAGATCAACGGCATAGGCCCCAAGGCCGATGCCAAGCTGCAATCGCTGGGCATACAGACCATTGGCGAGCTGGCCAAGCAAAGCCTGCCCCAGCTCGTGCAATGGTTCGGCCGCGCCTACGGCAACTGGCTGCATGGCGTGTCCTGGGGGCGCGACGAGCGGCCCGTGGTCACGCATAGCGAGCCCGTCTCCATGAGCCGCGAAACCACCTTCGAGCGCGACCTGCATGCCGTGCGCGACCGGGCCGAACTGAGCGCCATCTTCACCGACCTGTGCGAACGCCTGGCCCAGGACCTGCAGCGCAAGGGCTACATGGGCCGCACCGTCGGCATCAAGCTGCGCTACGACGACTTCAAGACCGCCACGCGCGACCACACGCTGGAGCTGCCCATGGCCGATGCCGCCACCCTGCGCCGCGCCGCAGGCCAATGCCTCAAGCGCGTGCCCCTGGCCAAGCGGCTGCGCCTGCTGGGCGTGCGCGTGGGCAACCTCGTTCGCACGGCCGACTGGAATGCCACCGCCCACGACCCGCTGGCGCGCGAGCAACTGCTCAGGGGACCGGCCCAGCCCGCGCCGGACAGCGATCCCTTTACACCTCAACTGTTCTGAATCATCACCACAAATCTGGCGCACACGCTGTAAAACCATGCACCAGTTCCGAGCATGGGACTGCGGTTGCCGTGCTGTGAGATGATTTGGAAATGTGAATTTGTGTTTCCGTTTGATGGATTCCGGTGGCTTCAGAGCGTTTCGCCATGCCATTTCACAAGAACAAGAGACATCCCAAAGGAGTGGTACCCATGCGCGTGAATTTGCCCGTCAGCCAGCTCAACTACGACTTTCCGGGCGATGAGCTGCTGGTATCCGTCACCAACACCAAGGGCGAGATCACCCATTGCAACCCGGCCTTCGTGCGGGTCAGCGGCTATTCCTACGAGGAACTGATCGAGCAGCCGCACAACCTGATCCGCCACCCGGACATGCCGGCCGCCGCCTTCAAGGACATGTGGCGCACCATCGCCCACGGCTACCCGTGGACTGCCCTGGTCAAGAACCGGCGCAAGAACGGCGACCACTACTGGGTGCGCGCCAACGTCACGCCCATCATGGAAGGCGGCCGGCCGCGCGGCTACCTGTCGGTGCGCACCAAGCCCCGGCCGGACGAGATCGAGGCCGCCGAAGCCCTCTATGCCCGCATGCGCGCCGAAGCCGATGCCGGCCAGGAAACCCTGCGACTGCGCGGCGGCGAACTGCGCCGCCTGGGCCTGGCAGGCCTGTGGGACCGCCGCAGCGACCTGGGCCTGACAGCCCGCATGGCGCTGATGCTGGGCGGCGTGGGCCTGGCGGCCATGCTGCCCGACCTGCTGGGCTGGCAGGGCGCCGCAGCCTGGGGCACGCGCCTGGCCGCCTTGCTGGCGGGAGGCAGCTTTGTGCTGTGGCGCTTCCAGCAGCGCTGCGTGGCGGGCCTGGAGCAGGCCAGCGGCTTTGCCGCCGACATTGCCAGCTGCCAGCTGGGCACCAACATGCAGCACGACTACAGCGGCCCCATGGGTGCCCTGATGCAGCGGCTGCAGCAAATCCAGATCAACCTGCGCGCCGTGGTCGGCGACGTGCGCACCGAAATGCGCGGCTTTGCCACCACCGCCCACGAGATCGCCCAGGGCAGCTTCGACCTCGCGCAGCGCACAGAATCCCAGGCCACCAGCCTGCAGCAGACGGCGGCCTCGATGGAAGAGATATCGGGAACCGTGGCGCAGACCGCCGACACGGCCCAGCTCATGGCCCATGAAAGCGACCAGAGCCGCCAGGTTGCCGGCAAGAGCGGCGCCGCCATCCAGGAAGTGGGCTCTGCCATGGAGCACATCCGCGGCTCCTCGCGCCGCATGGGCGAGATCATCGGCGTCATCGAAAGCATTGCCTTCCAGACCAACCTGCTGGCCCTGAATGCCGCCGTCGAAGCGGCACGCGCAGGCGAGCAGGGCCGAGGCTTTGCCGTCGTGGCCGGCGAAGTGCGCGCCCTCGCCCAGCGCAGCGCCTCGGCCGCCAAGGAAATCAGCGGCCTCATCAACCGCACCGTGGACGGCATCAACGACGGCAACGCCCGCATGGACGCCGCTGGCCGCACCATCGACGGCATGGTCGACGCCGTGGGCCGCGTCAGCGACCTGGTCCACCAGATCAGCATCGCCACGCGCGAACAATCCGTAGGCATCGCCCAGGTCAACGACGCCGTGGCCCAACTCGACTCCGTCACCCAGCAAAACGCCGCCCTGGTCGAACAATCGGCCGGCGCGGCGGGCTCGCTGCGCGCCAGCGCCCAATCGCTGGAGCGGTCGCTGGAGGTGTTTACGTTGCGGTGAGTGGGAAGGGGCCGGCCGCCTCTTTTACTGCCGCGCCGAGCGCACGTTGGCCGGCAAGGCGCCAGGATGGCTGGTGCGGAACGGGTTGATGTCCAGGCCGCCACGGCGCGTGTAGCGTGCGTAGACCGAGAGCTTGAGGGGGCGGCAGCGGGTCCAGATGTCCATGAAGATGCGTTCCACGCATTGCTCATGGAATTCGTTGTGGTTGCGAAAGCTCACCAGGTATTGCAGCAGGCCTTCCTGGTCGATCTGCGCGCCGCTGTAGCGGATCTGCACGCTGCCCCAGTCGGGCTGGCCCGTGACCAGGCAGTTGCTCTTGAGCAGGTGGCTGACCAGGGTTTCGGTGACGGGGCCTTCTTCATGGTTGGCGCGCAGCAGCTCCGGGGCGGGCTGGTATTGCGTGCACTCCACATCCAGACGGTCCAGCAGCAGGCCGTCGAGCTCCTGCACCATTTCCTGGTCGAATCGGTCCAGGCCGATGATCTTCACGCCGATGCTTCCCTTTTGCTCGCTGCCGCGCCACAGCGCTTCGGCCAGATCGGTGCGCAGGCGTGCCTGGACCTCGGCAGCGTCGGCCAGGCGGGTGTTGTTGAAGCTGTTGAGGTAGAGCTTGAAGGACTTGCTTTCGATGAGATTGGGGGTCTCGCAGGGAATCGTGAAATGCACGAGCGCCACCTGCGGCTTGCCGCGCAGGTTGAGCCAGGACAGCTCGAACGCCGTCCACAGGTCGGCGCCGAAGAAGGGCATCTGTCTGCCCTGAATGCCGATTTCTTCGCGCTTGGGCGCGCGGGGCAGGGGGAACAGCAGCGAGGGGGCGTACTGGTCGATGTAGGCGGAGCTTTTGCCCAGCTGGGATTGTTCGGGAGTGTTCATGGAAAAAGGGCCGGCCGTGCCGGCGCTGGTCAGGCCTGGACGGTCCGCGCGGAGCGCGTGGACCCAGGCTTTGAAGCTAACTGAATTTCCATGCCCGCAGGCATGGGTGGCCATATAAGGTCAATAAGGGTGGGTGCGCCCGGGTTCGCTGGCTCTTCAGTGGAATTCGCGCTCGCGCAGCCATTTGGTGGCGATCCATTTCTCGCCGGCCAGCACGGGCGCGCCGCCGTGCAGGGTGCGCGTGGAAGGGTCGGGGCGCTCATAGCTGAAGAAGACGGCGTTGCCCCGGCGCGGCACGACCTGCAGCGGCACTTCGGGAAAGATGGTGGCGCCGCCCCGTTCGGGCTCGTTCAGGTAGATGACCAGGGTGCCCACGCGCTGGCCGCCGCGCTTGAGGATGGTGGGCGTGCCGGGTTCGCCGGGCGCGAAGTAGTCGTGGTGGGGCTTGTATTCGGCGCCCGGGCCGTAGTGCAGCACCTGCAGGCCTTCGCCATGGTCCAGCGGCCAGCGCAGCAGGCGGGCGATGCGTTCTTCCAACTGGCTGACGATGCCGGTTTCCCCACGCTGGAAGAACATGCCGTTGCTGGTTCGGTCGTCATTGATCTCTTCACCGCCGCTTTGCGTGGCCACGGTGAGCGAGCGCGCCATGCGCGGACGCGCGGCGGCGATGATGGCGTCGCACTCCTCGTGCGAGAGCAGGTTGCCGAAGACCACGATGCGCGGGTTGCGCATGCTCACCAGCACCTGGACCTGGCGGTCGCCGACATCGATGCTGCTGGGGTCCTGGGCAAGGTCCGGTTCGGGCAGGCTCGAGGCCGAGATGACGACGGCCGGTGGCGCTACATCGCCCTGTTCGGGCAGGTCCAGCGCCCGCCTTGCCAGTTCTTCGCTCCAGCCCACGTCGCGCATGGAGCGCAGCAGGGCCGCAGGCCCTATGCCGGATGCGCGCTGGTCGCGCACCCATTGCATGAGTTCGGGCGTGAGACCCACGGGCAGGTCCTGCGCGGCGGTCTGGGAATCTGGTGAGGATTTGAGGCTCATGGCGTGCAGTGCGGCCCTTGCCGCAGTGAATGGACTCCAAAGGCATCGAGGCCGGGGCCGGCCGGTGGCCGGCGAGGCTCAGTCAGCGGTCTTGCGACGGAACACCAGGCGCGCAGGCGTCGAGGAAGCTGGCGCCAGCGCGTAGCCCTCCAGATCGAAGGCTTCGAGTTCAGCCGCGCTGCGAGCGCGTCGTTGTATGGCAAATCGTGCCATCAGCCCGCGCGCACGTTTGGCATGGAAGCTGATGATCTTGTAGGCGCCGTTCTTGTAATCCTCGAATGCGCATTCCACCACCGGGGGCTTGAGGTGCTTCAAGTCTACCGATTTGAAGTATTCCTGCGAAGCCAGGTTGACGATGACGCGCTCGCCCGCCGGCTGCTTGGCCGCGCGCTGGTTCAGGTGCTCGGCAATGCGGCTGCCCCAGAACTGGTAGAGGTTGCTGCCATGCGCGGTTTCCAGCCGCGTGCCCATTTCCAGGCGGTAGGGCTGCATGCGGTCCAGCGGGCGCAGCACGCCGTACAGGCCGCTGAGGATGGCCAGGTGCTGCTGGGCCCAGTCCAGGTCCTCGGCATCCAGGCTGCGTGCCTGCAGGCCCTCGTAGACATCGCCGTTGAAGGCGAGCAGCGCCTGCCGGGCGTTGGTGGCCGTGAAGCGCGGGCTGAAGGCCTCGTAGCGCGCCACGTTGAGCGCGGCCAGCTTGTCGCTGATACCCATCAGTTCCGACAGTTGCTGGGGCGACTGGCGGCGCAGCACTTCGATCAGCTCCAGCGGCTGTTCGGAGAAGACGGGCAGCGTGTGCGGCAGTTTCGGGGGCAGTGGCGTGTCGTAGTCCAGCGATTTGGCGGGGGAGAGCAACAACAGCATGGCGGGACGGAAGCTCCTGGAAAGAGGTGGACGGAAGGCGTGGGGAGACAGATGAGGTGAGGGCGGAGGCGGAAACAAACAGGGGCCGCGAGGGCCCCTGTGTTGTCACTGTCTGTGGTCAGACCTGGGCCGCGCCCTGTGGCTGCGGCTGCTGCTCGAACGGCAGCTGCAGTTCGCTGAGGTCCTTGCGTGTTTCCACGAGGATCAGCGGGCCGTCATCCAGAGCGACCACGGGCGGGCGCTCGCGCACGACGCGCTCGGGCTGCGGTTCGGCGGCGATGGCTGCCTGGGCTGCCGCCACCTTGTCGGCATCGGAGCCCACCCATTGCAGGCCCGAAGCGGCGGCCAGCGCCTGCAGCTCGGACATGGGCAACTGGTAGGCCTGGACCTTGGGCAGGCCGCGTTCGGCGGTTGCTTCAACGGCCTTGGCTGCTGCGGGCGCGACTGCCACTGCGGCAGGAGCGGCCACGGGTGCAGGTGCTGCCACGGGTGCCACCACGGGGGCGGGTGCGACCGGCGCGGGGGTCACCGCAGCCACAGGCGCGGGAGCGGCAACCTGCTGCTCGGGCACGGGGGCCGCGACGGGTTGCTGCACCGCTTGGGCTGCTGCAGCTGCTGCGGGCTGCGCAGGCACTTGCGCTTCGGCCATGGCTTCAGAAGCCTGGGCTTCGGCGGCAGGGCTGGCTGCGTTGAAGTAGCTGCGGCGGGCAGGCTGGTCCTGCTCGGGAGCGGCGGCTTCGAAGGATTGGACGGCTTCGCCCTCCGCTTCGCGCGGTGCGCGCTCTGCACGGTCACCGCGATCGCCACGCTCGCGGCGGTCACGGCCATAGCGGTCGCGCGAACGGCGCTGGCGCGGCTGCTCTTCGCCGGAGGCGGGGGCAGCGTTGTCCAGGGACGGGTCCTGTTGCTGGGCCTGGTTGTCCAGGTTCTCTTCGGTCTCGGGAGCGACTTCGAACTGGCGGGGCTGGCGCTCGCTGCGTTCGGCGCGTTCACCACGTTCACCGCGCTCGCCACGTTCGCGGCGGCCTTCGCCGCGCTCCTGGCGCTCGCCACGCGGGGCGCGCTCGGGACGCTGCTCGATGGTGCTGCCATCTGCAGCGACAGCGGCCACGCCGTTCACGGCTTCCAGCGGCTGGCGGCTTTCACCGTCACGGCTGCGTTCACCACGGCCACGGCGTTCGCCGCGGTCGGCGCGCTCACCGCGCTCGCCACGATCCGGGCGCTCTCCACGCTCCGGGCGTTCACCGCGTTCAGTGCGCTCACCACGCTCGGCATTGCGGCGGTTGCGGTCACCGTTGCCGGCCTGGCGTTCGGCATTGGGGGCGCCAGCGCGCTCTCCATTGCGCTCCGAGCGCTCGCCACGCTCACCATTGCGTTCGTTGCGGCGGCCACGGTTGTCGTTGCGGCCGTCACGGCGTGCTTCGCGAGCGGGGGCTTCGGCGGCCGGAGCGGGCGCTGCGACTGGCGCAGGTGCCGCGCTAAAGCCGAACAGGCTCTTGAGCCAGGCAAAGAAGCCTTGCTCGCGGACCACGACGGGGGCGACGGCCGGTGCGGGCGCTGCAGCGGTTGCCGCAGGCTTGGCATCGCGCTGCTGGCCGTTGGCCGGGCGGTTGCGGCTGCCTTCGGGACGGGGCTCGGCGATGGGGGCCGGCATGTCGGGCAGCACGCCCTTGATCATGGGCGTCTGCTTGTTGGTGGGCTCCTGCGAGCGGCGCGTCACCGTGGTTTCCGCGTCCAGCTCCTCGGCCAGCTTGTAGCTGGCTTCCATGCTTTCCAGGCGCACGTCGTCGTGCTTGAGGCGCTCGAGCTTGTAGTGCGGCGTGTCCATGGACTTGTTGGGAACCATGATCACGTTGACGCGCTGCTTGAGTTCGATCTTGGTGATCTCGCCGCGCTTTTCGTTGAGCAGGAAGCTGGCCACTTCCACGGGCACCTGGCAGTGCACGGCGGCCGTGTTGTCCTTCATGGACTCTTCCTGGATGATGCGCAGGATCTGCAGCGCCGAGCTTTCCGTGTCACGCACGTGGCCGGAGCCACCGCAGCGCGGGCAGTTGATGTGCGCGCCTTCGGACAGGGCCGGCTTGAGGCGCTGGCGGCTCATCTCCATGAGGCCGAACTTGCTGATGGTGCCGAACTGCACGCGGGCACGGTCCTGGCGCAGCGCGTCGCGCAGGCGGTTCTCGACCTCGCGGCGGTTCTTGCTCTCCTCCATGTCGATGAAGTCGATGACGATCAGGCCGCCCAGGTCACGCAGGCGCATCTGGCGCGCGACTTCGTCGGCGGCTTCCAGGTTGGTGCGTGTGGCGGTTTCCTCGATGTCGCCGCCCTTGATGGCGCGGGCCGAGTTCACGTCGATGGAGACCAGCGCTTCGGTGTGGTCGATGACGATGGCGCCGCCCGAGGGCAGGGTCACGGTGCGCGCGTAGGCCGATTCGATCTGGTGCTCGATCTGGAAGCGGCTGAACAGCGGAGCGTCGTCACGGTAGCGTTTGACGCGGGCGGCATGCTCGGGCATGACGTGCTGCATGAACTGCTGCGCCTGCTCGTAGATGTCGTCGGTGTCGATGAGGATGTCGCCGATGTCGCCGTTGAAGTAGTCGCGGATGGCGCGGATCACCAGGCTCGATTCCTGGTAGATCAGGAAGGCGCCCTTGGCCGACTTGGCGGCGCCATCGATGGCGTTCCACAGCTTGAGCAGGTAGTTCAGGTCCCACTGCAGCTCGGGCGCGGTGCGGCCGATGCCGGCGGTGCGCGCAATGATGGACATGCCCTTGGGGTACTCAAGCTGGTCCATCGCCTCCTTGAGTTCGGCACGGTCCTCGCCCTCGATGCGGCGCGAGACGCCACCGCCGCGCGGGTTGTTGGGCATCAGCACCACGTAGCGGCCGGCCAGCGAGATGAAGGTGGTCAGGGCCGCGCCCTTGTTGCCGCGCTCTTCCTTCTCGACCTGGACGATCAGTTCCTGGCCTTCGCGGATGACTTCGTTGATGCGGGCCTGGCTGGGGGAGACGCCTTCGGCGAAATACTGCTTGGAGATTTCCTTGAAGGGCAGGAAGCCGTGGCGGTCCTCGCCGTAATCGACGAAGCAGGCCTCAAGGCTGGGCTCCACGCGCGTGACCACGGCCTTGTAGATGTTGCCCTTGCGCTGCTCGCGCCCTTCGATTTCGATTTCGTAGTCGAGCAGCTTCTGACCATCGACGATGGCAAGGCGACGTTCTTCCGACTGCGTGGCGTTGATGAGCATCCGTTTCATGATGCGTTTCCTTTATTCGTTTTCTCTGGGGCGCGCCGGAGTGCAGCCTCTGCTGCCAGACCGTCACGCCTTTGACTTGTAATCAAAGACAGGCTCGCGAGGGAGCCGAGATGCCGGACTGACGCGTCGAAACGAAAGGAATCGCCGGATGCCTTGATGCTTGAGACCTGGCTCAAGTCAGCAATGGGGGCAAGGGCAGGGGGACGAGAGCGATGAGAGAGGCACGCCGTCCAGCTTCAAGCGAAGCTGCTGCACGTGCGGGGCAGGCGGGAGGCTTGGGGGCGGCAATGATCCTGGGCGCAGGCGTTTTCCTGCTCCACAGCGTGACCATCCATGCCCAAAAGATCCACATGCTCGCTTTTGATCCGCTGGCAGCGGTGGACGCCGGGTCCGACCCCTTCTGCCAGCTTGAGATTCCGTATCAGTGTTTCAATTCGTCAGCCACAACCGATGCAACGACGAACTTCGCAGGCCATCTTTTCCTGCTGTTTCGCGTGCATGACACCGGATGGCATCGACCTGCCTGTGCGGGGAAATGGCTGTTTGGACTAAACTCCATGAGAATCAACCACTTATAAATAGTTCGGCACAGGTGAAACACATTATAGAGGGCAAACCGGCAGACGACCGTTCCCTGAACGCAGCCACTGCCGCAGTGCGGCTGATCGAAGTCGATGACGATTCGGCCGGACAGCGGTTGGACAACTTTCTCATACGCCATCTCAAGGGCGTTCCCAAGACCCATGTCTATCGCATCATCCGCAGTGGAGAAGTGCGCATCAACAAAGGGCGCGTCAGTGCGGAAACCCGCGTTTCTACCGGCGATATCGTCCGCATACCGCCCGTGCGCATTTCCGAAAAAGTCGCCGAAAAGGCCGAGCGGCCAGCGCCAGCCAGGGATTTCCCCAGTCTGCTGGAAGACGAGCACCTGATCGCCATCGTCAAGCCCGCCGGTGTGGCCGTGCATGGCGGCTCGGGTGTGAGTTTTGGTGTCATCGAGCAACTGCGCCAGGCGCGGCCGCAAAGCCGTTTTCTGGAGCTGGTGCATCGGCTCGACCGAGAGACATCCGGCATCTTGCTGGTGGCCAAGAAGCGCTCGGCGCTGACGCATCTGCAGGACCAGTTCCGCGAGCGCGAGACCGGCAAGACCTACCTGGCCCTGGTCCAGGGCACCTGGCCGGCCAATCACAAGGTGATTGATCTGCCGCTGCACAAATACCTGCAGGCGGACGGCGAACGCCGCGTGCGGGTGACCACGGCCGATGATCCTGACGGCATGCGCTCCGTCACGCTGGTGCGCGTTCGCAGCACGCTGGCGCCCCAGCCCCTGCTGGGACTGCCGGCCATGAGCCTGCTGGAGGTGACCATCAAGACCGGGCGCACGCACCAGATCCGCGTGCACCTGTCCAGCCAGGGGCACCCGATTGCGGGCGATGACAAATATGGCGACTTCGACCTGAACCGACGCCTGCAGAAACAGGGGCTCAAACGCATGTTCCTGCACGCATGGCGGCTACAGTTCACCCACCCGGCCAGTGGCGAGCGGGTGGAGCTGCGCGCCGAGCTTCCCGAAGAACTGGCCCGTTTCGCCGGCTGACGCTGGCTCTGACTCCTTGTAGATATGACAAATCCTGGTTCTTCCGAGATGCACCGTGCGCGCCGCTTCGATCTCATTGCCTTCGACTGGGATGGGACGCTGTCGGATTCCACCGCGGTGATCGTCAAGTGCATTCAGGCGGCCGTGGCCGATGTGGGGGGCACGCCTCCCAGCGATGAGGCGGCGTCCTATGTGATCGGCATGGCGCTGATGCCCGCATTGGCGCGTGCAGCGCCCGATGTGCCGCCCGAAAAATACCCCGAGCTGGGCAACCGCTACCGCCACCATTTCATCAAGCACCAGGACGACATCAGCCTGTTCGCCGGCGTGCTGCCCATGCTGGCGGCGCTGCGCGAGCGAGGGCACCTGCTGGCCGTGGCCACGGGCAAGAGCCGCCGTGGTCTGAACGATGCGCTGCAGGACCCGCAGTTGCGCGGCATGTTCGACAGCTCGCGCACGGCGGACGAGACTGCCGGCAAGCCGAATCCGCTGATGCTGCAGGAGCTGATGGCCGAATTTGGTGCGGACCCTTCGCGGGTGCTGATGATCGGCGACACCACGCACGACCTGGAACTGGCCCGCAATGCAGGCTGTGCCAGCGTGGGCGTGGGCTATGGTGCGCATCCCACCGACGGCTTTGGCATGCTGAAGCCGTTGCATGTGGCGCAGAGTGTTGCGGATTTGCATCAGTGGCTGTTGGCCCATGGCTGAGTCGTCATGCCCGCGTCAGCGCGTGGATTCATGCTCTTGAGGTGTGCCGTTGACCGTTGAACGCATCGTTCTGTGCGCCAGCGATGCCCTGCAGGAAGGGGCGAATGCCGTGCCTTTCGACGTGGTCTACGCGGGTCATGCCTGCCGCGCATTCGCCATCCGCTTCGAGGGACAGGTGCATGCCTATCTGAATCGCTGCACCCATGTGGCCATGGAGATGGACTACCAGCCGGACCGCTTTTTCGATGACACCGGACGCTGGCTGCTGTGCGCCACCCATGGAGCGGCCTACGCGCCCGACAGCGGCGCCTGCGCTGGCGGGCCCTGCCGTGGCGGCCTTGTGAAAATCTCCCTGAGCGAAAGCGCGGGGGTGGTGCACTGGCATACTGCCGATAACCTGAAACCCGTCGAGTTCTGACATGACTTCCCCCATACCTCCGGAAAATCCTGGCTCCGCATCGCACCCATCCCCGGGTGCGGACCTGTGGGCCCGGGCCACGCCCGCCACGGCGGCTGCCGATGCGCGCACGGCGGCATCGAGCGGCTGGGAGCGGGAGGTGCTGGAAAAGCTGGTCTTCTCCACCATCAACGAGCAGCGTGCCTCGCGCCGCTGGCGCCTGTTTGGCCGCCTGCTGTGGACGGCGCTCATCCTCGTGGTGCTGTGGGTGCTGTTTGCCAAGGACACGGCGACCACGACCAGTTCCTCCCCGCACACGGCCGTGGTCGAGGTCAAGGGCGAGATCGCCGCAGGTGCCGACGCCAGCGCGGAATTCGTGGTGGCCGCCATGCGCAGTGCCTTCGAGGATTCGGGCTCGCGCGCCGTGGTGCTGCTGATCAACTCGCCGGGCGGCAGCCCTGTGCAGGCCGGCATCATCAATGACGAAATCGTGCGGCTCAAGGGCAAGTACGACAAGCCCCTGTATGCCGTGGTGGAAGAGACCTGCGCTTCGGCCGCCTACTACATTGCCGCCGCCGCCGATGAGATCTTTGTGGACAAGGCCAGCATCGTGGGCAGCATCGGCGTGCTCATGGATGGCTTTGGCTTCACCGGCGCCATGGAAAAGCTCGGCGTGGAACGCCGCCTGCTGACGGCTGGCGAGAACAAGGGTTTCCTGGACCCGTTCAGCCCCATGTCCGAAGGGCAGCGCGAACATGCCCACAAGATGCTGGGCCAGATCCACTCGCAGTTCATCAACGTGGTCAAGGCTGGCCGTGGTGACCGCCTGCATGAGACGCCCGAGACTTTCAGCGGCCTGTTCTGGACCGGCCAGCAGGCGGTGGAGATGGGCTTGGCCGACAAGCTGGGCAGTCTTGACTATGTGGCCCGTGAAGTGGTCAAGGCGGAAGAGGTGGTGGATTACACGCGCCGCGACAACGTGGCCGAGCGTCTGGCCAAGCGTTTCGGCGCGGCTTTTGGCGGCGGTGCGGTGCAGGCACTGCGTTCCAGCCTCCCGGCTCTGCGCTGATTCTTGCGGGGTCTCCCGCTCGGTCTGCCAAGACGAAAAAGCCCGCCTTCGACAAGAAGGCGGGCTTTTTCGCTGGTGGGCGGCTTCAGCGGCCGATGGAGAACACCACCGGCGTGCGGTTGTCCGGCGCTTCCTTGTGCTGGCGCCATTCGCGCACCAGTCGGCTTTCGATGCGGGCGCTCTCCAGTGTCAGGCCGCAGGCCAACGCCAAACGGGTATGGGGTTGCAGCGTCTGCAGCAGGGCTTGCCAAAGCGCGGCGTTGCGGTAGGGCGTCTCGATGAACTGCTGGGTCTGGCCTTGGCGCAATGCCAGGGCTTCAAGCTCCTTGATGCGCTGCACCCGTCCGCCGGCATCCTGGGGCAGGTAGCCCACAAAGGCATAGTTCTGTCCGTTGAGCCCGCTGGCGGCCAGTGCCAGCAGCAGCGATACGGGTCCGATCAGCGGCACGACGCGTATGCCCAAATCGTGCGCGGCGCGCACGATGGAGCTGCCGGGGTCGGCCACGGCGGGCATTCCGGCCTCGCTGACCAGTCCCATGTCATGCCCGGCCAGCAAGGGGGCGAGCAGTGGCTTGGCGTCAAAGACGGCGGCACCCTTGTCGCCATGGTCCCCCTTCTTGTGGGCCTCGCGCGGCAGCTCGGTGATCTGCTGGGTCTGCAAGGGCTGGGCCAGTGCATGCAGCGCGTCGATGCGCTTGAGATAGGCGCGTGTGCTCTTGGCGTTTTCGCAAATCCAGTGGGTCAACCGTGCAGCGGTGCGCAGTGTCCCATCGGGCAGGACCTGCGTCAGCGGCGTTTGCTCATCGCAGCCGAAGTCCAGCGGCGCGGGCACCAGGTAGAGCGTTCCTGTCAGGGGCTTGGTGATGGCGTCGCTCATGGCAGCACGGCTCCTGCGGCGCGCAGCAACTGGCATGTGCGGATCAGCGGAAGGCCGATCAGTGCCGTGGGGTCGTCGCTGACGATGGCGTCGAGCAGGGCAATGCCCAGGCCCTCGCTCTTGGCGCTGCCTGCGCAGTCATAAGGCTGCTCAGCGCGCAGGTAGCGCTCGATTTCCGCATCGTTGAGATCGCGAAAGCGCACCTGAACCGTCACCACGTCGGTCTCGGAAAAGCCGGTTTCCTGGCAGACCACGCTCACGGCAGTGTGGAAGTTCATCTGGCGCCCGCTCATCTGGCGCAACTGTTCGGTGGCGCGTTCATGGTTGCCGGGCTTGGACAGCGGCAGGCCATCGAGCTCGGGCACCTGGTCGGAGCCGATGACAACGGCGCGGGGGTGCAGCGCAGCCACGGCCTGGGCCTTGGCCAGGGCCAGGCGCAGGGAAAGGGCGTGCGGTGTCTCTCCGGCCAGAGGTGTTTCATCGACTTCCGGGGAGACGGTCTGGAATGGCAGCCGCAGCCGCTCCAGGAGTTCGCGGCGGTAGCGTGAGGTGGAGCCAAGGATCAGGGGACGCGCCAGGCCGGGAGCCTGGGCTAAGGCGGGGTGGGGAGCTTGCATGCCCGGATTCTCTTACACTGCCCGCATGAGCAAGGAATTTTCTGCGGCCCGCCTCGATGTTCGCGCTTTCGCGCAATCGCAGGGCCATCTTCAGGACCAGACAACACTGTCAGTCTTCCCGCGTCTGGCCCAGGATGCGCAGCCGGATGTCGGTGACACGCACGGCCAGGTGCACTGGCAGGCGGACGGCGAGCTGGTCGAGCAGACCGGCGGCCCCGGTCAGGTGTGGCTGCATCTGCAGGCCGATGCCGTCGTGCCCATGGTGTGCCAGCGCTGCCTGGCCCTGGCGCCCATCACCCTGCAGGTTGATCGGTCTTTTCGCTTTGTTGCGGATGAAGCCACAGCCGAGTCCGAGGACGATGAAAGCGATGAGGACCTGCTGGTGCTCAGCCGCGAGTTCAATCTGCTCGAGCTCATAGAGGACGAGTTGCTCATGGAACTGCCTGTGGTGCCGCGTCACGATGTCTGCCCCGAGACTGTGAGCTTGCAGTCCAGCGACGCGGACTTCGAGCAGGCCATCGAGGACAAGCCCAACCCGTTCGCCGTCCTTCGCGGCCTGGATGTGGGCAAATCCGCAGACTGATCGAGAAGCCCGGAAAAAAGGTCGAGGCCGGGAAAAGCGATTGCGCTATAATCAAGGGCTTCGCGCGAAACCCCCTCGTGTCTTTAATGGGCTGATCGCGTTTTTTACCAACCCTTTTCAGATACACAGGAGCCATCATGGCTGTTCAGCAGAACAAGAAGTCCCCCTCCAAGCGCGGTATGCACCGTTCGCACAATGCACTGAATGTGCCTGGCATCGCCGTGGAACCCACCACGGGTGAAACCCACCTGCGTCACCACATCAGCCCCAACGGCGTGTACCGCGGCCGTCAAGTGCTGAAGAACAAGTCCGAAGCCTGACCTTCGACCGTTCCCGCAGAGCCCGCGGCTACAGTTTTCGTAGCGCGGGCTTTTGTTTTTTCTGATGGCCGTTCCTATCTTTCCAGGCCTTGCAACAGGCTTGCCAGTCGCTCATGATCACTTTGGCCGTTGACTGCATGGGGGGTGATCACGGCCCCCGCGTCACGCTCGCGGCGTGCCGCCAGTTCCTCGATTCCCATTCCGACGCCCGGCTGCTGCTGGTCGGTCAGCCCGATGCGCTGGCTGGCTTTGCGCATGAGCGCGCCAGCGTGGTGCCGGCCTCGGAAGTCGTCGGCATGGATGACCCGATCGAGGTGGCGCTGCGCAGGAAGAAGGATTCCTCGATGCGCGTCGCCATCCAGCAGGTCAAGGATGGCCAGGCTGCTGCTGCCGTGTCGGCTGGGAATACGGGTGCGCTGATGGCCATCTCGCGCTACCTGCTCAAGACGCTGGATGGCATCGATCGCCCCGCCATCGCTCCCCAGTTGCCCAATGCCAAGGGTGGTGCCACCACGGTGCTGGACCTGGGTGCCAACGTGGATTGCTCGGCTGAGCATCTGCTGCAGTTCGCCGTCATGGGCTCGGCCCTGGTATCTGCGCTGAACAACGAAGAGGCGCCTTCGGTGGGCCTGCTCAATATCGGCGAAGAGCAGATCAAGGGCAGCGAAGTCATTAAGCGTGCGGGCGAACTGTTGCGCGCGGCCGGCAAGGCCGGTCACCTGAACTTCTACGGAAACGTCGAAGGCAACGATATCTTCAAGGGCACGACCCAGGTCGTGGTCTGCGACGGCTTTGTGGGCAACGTGGCCCTCAAGTCTTCCGAGGGGGTGGCGTCCATGATCTCCAATGCCCTCAAGCAGGAGTTCAAGCGCAACATCTTCACCAAAATGGCTGCAATCGTTGCCTATCCGGTGCTAACTGCGCTGATGAATCGCGTGGACCATCGGCGTCACAACGGTGCGGCGCTGCTGGGCCTTCGTGGGCTGGTGTTCAAAAGCCATGGGTCAGCCGATGCCTTGGCTTTCGAGCACGCGCTGAACCGCGCGTATGATGCGGCCCGCAACAACCTGCTCGACCGTGTCCGTACCCGCATCTCCGCAGCCCTGCCTCTTTTGCTGGCTGCGCAGTCGGAATCGGGACCGTCGGCGCCCTAATACAGATGAGACGCTACGCACGCATCACCGGCACGGGCAGCTACCTGCCACCCCGCCGACTCACCAATCACGATCTGGCAGCCGAGCTGGCCCAGCGTGGCATCGAGACCTCGAACGAGTGGATCGTCGAGCGCACCGGCATCCATGCCCGTCACTTTGCCGCGCCCGACGTGGCCAGCAGCGATCTGGCCCTGGAGGCGTCGAAGAAGGCGCTGGAGGCCGCTGGCTGCCAGCCACAGGACATCGACCTGATCATCGTCGCCACCTCGACGCCCGACATGGTCTTCCCGTCCACTGCCTGCATCCTGCAGAACAAGCTTGGCGCCAACGGCTGCGCGGCCTTTGACGTGCAGGCTGTGTGCAGCGGCTTTGTCTACGCTCTCACGGTGGCCGATGCCATGATCCAGTCCGGCGCCGCAAGCCGCGCGCTGGTGGTGGGTTCCGAAGTCTTCAGCCGCATCCTTGATTTCAACGACCGCACGACCTGCGTGCTGTTCGGCGACGGCGCCGGCGCGGTGGTGCTGGAGGCGTCCGAACAGCCTGGGATCCTGGCGTCCGACCTGCATGCCGATGGCAAGCATGTCGGCATCCTCTGCGTGCCGGGCAATGTGTCCGGCGGCCAGGTGCTCGGTGATCCGCTGCTGAAGATGGATGGACAGGCCGTGTTCAAGCTGGCGGTCGGCGTGCTGGAAAAGGCCGCCCGCGCGACGCTGGACAAGGCCGGGCTCACCGATGCCGATATCGACTGGCTGATCCCTCACCAGGCCAACATCCGCATCATGCAAAGCACGGCGCGCAAGCTCAAGTTGTCCATGGACAAGGTGGTGGTGACCGTGGACCAGCATGGCAATACCTCGGCCGCCTCGATCCCGCTGGCGCTGGACCACGGCGTGCGCAATGGCCAGGTCAAGCCTGGGCAGACCGTGCTGCTGGAAGGCGTGGGTGGTGGCTTCACCTGGGGTGCGGTGCTTCTCAAGATGTGATGCGGGATGCCTGCCTGTCGGCAGGCTCCCATGGCGCGGCTTTTATTTTTGAAAATATGAAGAAGTTTGCATTCGTCTTTCCCGGCCAGGGCTCGCAATCGGTGGGCATGCTCGACGGATGGGGTGACCATCCTGTCGTGGCGCAGACGCTGGCCGAAGCGTCCGAGGCGCTGGGTGAAAACATCGGCCAGCTGATCCAGCAAGGACCGAAGGAAGCCCTGGCGCTCACCACCAACACCCAGCCCGTGATGCTGGTGGCCGGTGTGGCCGCCTGGCGCGTGTGGCAGGCCGAAGGCGGCGCGCTGCCCGATGTCGTGGCAGGCCATTCGCTGGGCGAGTATTCCGCCCTGGTCGCCTCGGGCGTGCTGACGCTGGCCCAGGCTGCCCCGCTGGTGCGCCTGCGTGCTGCAGCCATGCAGGAGGCCGTGCCCGTGGGCACGGGCGCCATGGCGGCCATCCTGGGCCTGGACGCCGACAAGGTGCGCGCAGGCTGCGCCGAGGTCACGGCTGCCCTGGGTGGCGCTGAAGTCGTCGAAGCCGTCAATTTCAACGATCCTTCGCAGACCGTGATCGCCGGCAGCAAGGCTGCTGTCGAAAAGGCCTGCGAAGCCCTCAAGGCCGCAGGCGCCAAGCGTGCCCTGCCGTTGCCCGTGTCGGCGCCGTTCCATTCCAGCCTGATGAAGCCTGCGGCCGAAAAGCTCAAGGCGGCGCTGGCTGCCACGGCGCTGGCTGCGCCGCAGATTCCCGTGCTCAACAACATCGACGTGGCGGTCGAGCAAGACGCCGACGCCATCCGCGATGCGCTGTATCGCCAGGCCTTTGGCCCGGTGCGCTGGGTTGAATGCGTTCAGGCCATGAAGGCGCGCGGCATCGTGCATCTCGTCGAGTGCGGTCCCGGCAAGGTGCTCATGGGCCTGACCAAGCGGATTGACGCGGACCTGACGGCCGCTGCCCTCTATGATCCGGCCACGCTGGCCGACGTGAAAGAATCCCTCGCATGACTGACAACCAGAACAAGCCCCAGGTTGCCCTGGTGACGGGTGCCTCGCGTGGCATTGGTGCTGCCATTGCCCAGGAGCTGGCAGCGCGCGGCTACCGCGTGATCGGCACGGCCACCACCGACGGTGGCGCGGAAAAGATCGGCCAGGCTCTGTCGGCCCATGAGGGCTGCCGCGGCGTGAACCTCAATGTCACGGATGGGGCGGCCGTCGATGCCTTGATCGACAGCATCGTCAAGAATGACGGCGGCCTGCATGTGCTGGTCAACAACGCCGGTATCACACGCGACACCCTGGCCATGCGCATGAAGGACGACGACTGGGATGCGGTGATCGACACCAATCTCAAGGCGGTTTTCCGAGTCAGCCGTACGGCCATTCGGCCCATGATGAAGCAGCGTTTTGGCCGCATCATCAACATCACCAGCGTCGTTGGCGCCTCCGGCAACCCCGGTCAGGCCAACTATGCAGCCGCCAAGGCCGGCGTTGCCGGCATGACGCGTGCGCTGGCCCGTGAACTGGGCAGCCGCGGCATCACGGTCAACTGCGTGGCGCCTGGCTTCATTGCCACCGACATGACGGCGGAGCTGCCCGAAGAGCAGAAGAACGCCCTCAAATCGCAGATCGCCATGGGCGATCTGGGTCAACCCAGCGACATCGCCCATGCCGTGGCCTACCTCGCATCTGCGGGTGCGGGATACGTCACCGGCCAGGAATTGCACGTCAACGGCGGCATGTACATGTAAGTGCTGCGGCGGCTTCGGGCAGACCCCTGCCAGAAGCCGGCGTTGCTTGCAACAGAAGAGGCCGTTTCCTCGCGACGGCCGGCTGAAGAGGGCCTGAGGCCCGAAGCAGCTAGAATCGCGGGTTCATTCACAACCCCCAGAGGGAAACCATGAGCGATATCGAAGCACGTGTCAAAAAAATCATTGCCGAACAACTCGGCGTTGAAGAGTCTCAAGTCACCAACGAAAAGGCCTTCGTGGCTGATCTGGGTGCTGACTCCCTGGACACGGTGGAGCTGGTGATGGCCCTGGAAGATGAATTCGGCATCGAGATCCCCGACGAAGACGCGGAAAAGATCACGACGGTGCAAAACGCCATCGACTACGCCAACACCCACCAGAAGGCCTGATAGGGCCCTGACCCGAGCGATCAGCAGAAGGTTTTACGCATGAGCCGTCGTCGCGTTGTCGTGACCGGCCTGGGTTGCATCTCCCCCGTGGGTAACACGGTGGGCGACGCCTGGGCCAATCTTTTGGCCGGCCAGTCCGGCATTGACCTCATCACCAAGTTCGATGCCTCGAACTTTGCCTGCAAGATTGCGGGTGAGGTCAAGGGATTCGATGTGGAGTCGTACATGAGCGCCAAGGATGCGCGCTCCATGGACACCTTCATCCATTACGGCATCGCTGCTGCGGCGCAAGCCGTGCAGGACTCAGGTCTGCCCACGGGCGAGGCCTTGTCGGATGATCTGGCCACGCGCATCGGCTGTGTGATCGGTTCGGGCATCGGCGGCTTGCCGCTGATCGAGAACACCCACGCGGAACTGGCTGCGCGCGGACCGCGCCGCATCACGCCGTTCTTCGTGCCTGCCTCCATCATCAACATGGTGGCTGGCCATGTGTCCATGCGCTTCGGCTTCAAGGGGCCGAATCTTGCCGTGGTGACTGCCTGCACGACCGGGCTGCACTGCATAGGCGAGGCGGGACGCATGATCGAATACGGCGATGCCGATGTGGTGGTGGCTGGTGGCACGGAAGCCACGGTCTCCCCCCTGGGCGTCGGCGGCTTTGCCGCCATGCGCGCCCTGTCCACGCGCAATGATGATCCCAAGGCCGCTTCGCGCCCCTGGGACAAGGACCGCGACGGCTTCGTGCTGGGCGAAGGCGCGGGTGTGCTGGTGCTGGAAGAGTACGAGCATGCCAAGGCCCGCGGTGCCAAGATCTACGCCGAACTGTGTGGCTACGGCATGAGTGCCGACGCCGGCCACATGACGGCACCCAACATGGACGGCCCGCGCCGCGCCATGCTGGCAGCTTTGCGAAATGCCGGCATCAATGCCGACCAGATCGACTATCTGAACGCGCACGGCACTTCCACGCCGCTGGGCGACCTCAACGAGACCAACGCCATCAAGGCGGCTCTGGGCGATCACGCCAAGAAAATCGTTGTCAGTTCGACCAAGTCCATGACAGGTCACCTGCTGGGCGGTGCTGGTGGCATCGAGAGCGTCTTCACCGTGCTGGCACTGCACGAGCAAAAGATTCCTCCGACCATCAACCTGGACAACCAGGACCCGGAGTGCGATCTCGACTACTGCGCCAATACGGCGCGGGACGCGACGATCGAGGTGGCGGTGAAGAACAACTTCGGCTTCGGAGGCACCAACGGAACGCTGGTGTTTAAGCGGATCTGAGGCCTGCGCAACGCACATGAAAAGCCCGCCCCGCAAGGGAGCGGGCTTTTTTATTTCGCGCATGTGCCAGGTGAAAGCAGGGTAAATGCCGTTCATGCTGCGGTTTTGCGACACTGCAGGCATGCCGTCTCGCCATGCGCTGCCCGCAGTTCGCCATCCGCTGAAGCCCTCGCGCACCGTGGCAGCATGCCTTTGTGCGCTTTGGCTGCTGGCCGCCATGCTTTTGCTGGCATGGGCCTTGAATCTCCAGGCTGGGTGGTGGCCTGCAGCCGTGGCCTTTGCGGTTTGCCTGGTTGCTGCTGCAGGCATGTGGCATGGATGGCACAGCCTGGGTAAAGGTTTCATCGCCTGGGATGGCGTGCAGTGGTCGATCGGCGAGTCGGACCCAGGCCAGGCTGCGCAGCCGGTGCTGCTGCAGGTGCGAGCCGATGGTGGATCGTGGTTGTGGGTGCAGGTCCGTTCCCTGAGTTCCATGGTGCCGGCGGGGCCCTTGCGTTGGCGCAGCTCCCGCTGGCTGCTCCTGTTGTGCAGGCAGAGTCCGGAAACCTGGGGTGATTTGCGGCGTGCTGTATATTCCCCGGCCAGACCTACAGAACGGGCGCAATGACTGCGCCAGGGCCGCCGCGGCCCGTCTTCACCGATTTCATGACGCCTCCCGAATTCCCGCCTTCTTCTGCCGATAGCGACCTGGCTCTGGTCGAGCGCACCAACGCAGGAGACATGCGGGCCTTCGAGCTACTGGTCATCAAGTACCAGCGCCGCATCGAGCGCCTCATCGGCCGCATGGTGCGCGACGTGGACCTGGTGCCGGACATTGCGCAGGAAACCTTCATCCGCGCCTATCGTGCCCTGCACCAGTTTAGGGGTGATGCCCAGTTCTATACCTGGCTGTACCGCATTGCCGTGAATACTGCCAAGAAGGCGCTGCTGGACATGAAGCGCTCGCCGCTGATCACCGAAAGCGCGTTACACAACGGGGATGACGATGATGAAACTTCCCGGGTCAGCCAGGAACTAACCACCGAAGAAACGCCCGAAACGATCCTGGCAGCCCAGGAAATTGCCCAGGCAGTCAACGCCGCCATGGAGGCTTTGCCCGAGGATCTCCGACAGGCTGTCACGTTGCGGGAAATCGAAGGCCTGAGCTACGAGGAAATCTCGAACGCCATGGGTTGCCCCATCGGCACCGTGCGCTCACGGATTTTTCGCGCACGGGAAGCGATTTCAGCCAGGGTCAAGCCTTTGCTGGAGCGCCAGTCGGGCAAGCGTTGGTAGGCGTGATGGGTTGTGGCCGCCGGTGGCGCATTTTTTGGGTACAGGGTCTCAAAGCAGACAAGCAGGTGATTGATCATGAATGACGATCTGACGAAGCGCGAACAGTTGTCGGCATTGGCTGATGGTGAACTCTCTGCCGCAGAGTTGCAGGCCGTGCTGGCCTATGCGGAAAGCGATGCAGGCCAGCAGGAGTGGCGCATGTACCACCTCGTGGGCGATGTGCTGCGTTCCCCGGAATTGGCGCATCACAGCCGGCACGATGTGCTCTCCGGAATCCGCGCCCAACTGGCCAACGAGCCTCGCCGTCCGCTGGTTTCCGTGGCCACTGAAGAGCTGGCGCAAATTGCGCATCCGGCGCAGGACCGGGCTGTGATCAATGGAGCGCCGCTGCGCGATGCGGCCAATGCCTCGGTATTCCGCTGGAAGATGGCGGCGGGCTTTGCCTCCGTGGCGGCCGTGGCTGCCATTGGCTGGAGCGTGATGCTGGGCGCGCCTGCCGGTCCCGGCGCGGCGCCGGGCCGGGCCCTGGCGGCTCTTGAGACGGGCGCTCCGTCGGCGCCGGTTGCGGTGGCTGGCAATGCCCAGGATTTCCCGCTTGGCGATACGGCCCAGTCTTCATCGGTCGTGGCGGTGGCCGGACCCTACGGGCAGAGCGTGATGCTGCGTGATCCGCGCCTGGATGCGCTGCTGGCCTCCCATCCGCAATACAGTGGCCCGGCCACGTTGCAGATGCCTGCCAGCTTCTTGCGCAACGCCAACTTCGCCTCGGCACCGCGCGCCAACCAGCGCTGAATCTCACAGGAGAGCATTGCTCTCCTGCCTTCTTTTGCACCCGCGTCCAGCCTTTCGGCATTGAAATGGACGCGGGTGCAGTCATTTGTGCTCCATGTACGGCGGCTCGTGCCCCATGCATGCTGCCGATTCGGGAACTAACCGCGTCTTTCAGGCTTCTGAGCCATCGTCTGGCCGATGCTCGCCAGGACTACGCCAGAATGTGACGTTCGTCCGAAAGCAAGTCGGCTGCCATGTGTCCGAACAAACCGCCTGGGCGCGATGGCGTCGGGGCAACGTAATGATTGAGATGGAAAGGATGACCATGACCACTGTTCGATGGAAGACGCTGCAGTCCTGCACACTGGCCGGCGTTCTGGCGCTGGCTGCAGGCAGCGCAGGAATGCTGGTGCCGGTGAGTGCCGCCCATGCGCAAAGTGGCGCCGTGGTGCGGGGGCTGCCGGACTTCACCGATCTGGTCGAGCAGGTCGGCCCTTCCGTGGTCAACATCCGCACGCTGGAGAAGGTGTCCGCCAACTCCGCCGAGGCGCTTGGCATGGACGAGGACATGCTCGAATTCTTCCGCCGCTTTGGCCTGCCCGTGCCCAATGTGCCGCGCCAGCGCCCACAGCCGCGTTCGCAGCCTGACGAGGAGCAGCCGCGCGGCGTGGGTTCCGGCTTCATCCTGACGGCCGATGGCTTTGTGATGACCAATGCCCACGTGGTCGAAGGCGCTGACGAAGTCATCGTCACGCTGACCGACAAGCGTGAGTTCAAGGCCAAGATCGTGGGCAGCGACAAGCGCACCGACGTGGCCGTGGTCAAGATCGACGCCACAGGGCTGCCGGCCGTGAAGATCGGCGATGTGAACCGCCTCAAGGTCGGCGAGTGGGTGATGGCCATCGGCTCGCCCTTCGGCCTCGACAACTCCGTCACGGCGGGCATCGTCAGTGCCAAGCAGCGCGATACGGGCGACTATCTGCCGTTCATCCAGACCGATGTGGCCATCAACCCCGGCAACTCGGGCGGCCCGTTGCTGAACATGCGCGGTGAGGTCGTGGGCATCAACAGCCAGATCTATTCGCGCTCCGGCGGCTTCATGGGTATCAGCTTCGCGATTCCGATCGATGAGGCCGTGCGTGTCAGCGACCAGCTGCGCGCCACCGGAAAGGTCACGCGGGGCCGCATTGGCGTGCAGATCGGTCCGGTCACCAAGGACATTGCCGAATCCATTGGCCTGGGCAAGGCGCAGGGCGCACTGGTGTCGGCCGTCGAGCCGGATTCGCCTGCTGCCAAGGCGGGCGTCGAGGCCGGTGACGTGATCATCAAGTTCGACGGCAAGGCCATCGACAAGGTGGCCGACCTGCCGCGCCTGGTGGGCAATACCAAGCCTGGCACACGCAGCACCATCACCGTGTTCCGTCGCGGCGCAGCCAAGGATCTGGCCATGGTGATCGCCGAGGTCGAGCCCGACGGCGCGGCTCCGCAGGCCAAGGCCACCGGCAAGGGCAGCACCCTGGTTTCCCAGCCGCTGGGCCTGACGCTGGCCGAGCTCACGGATGCCCAGAAGAAGGAGCTGGGCATCAAGGGCGGCGTGCGCGTGACGGCGGCCGTCGAGGCTGCGGCACGTGCGGGCCTGCGCGAAGGCGACGTGATCCTGCAACTGGCCAATGTCGAGATCACGGGGCTCAAGAGCTTCGAGGCCACGCTGGCCAAGGTGGACAAGAGCAAGCCGGTGAACCTGCTGGTGCGCCGTGGGGAATGGGCACAGTACGTGCTGATCCGTCCGACGCGCTGAGGCCGCAGGGGAGGGCGGTTTTCCGGATCCTGGGGAATACCCTCGGAATCCTGACCCGGAGCCGCCCATGCCCCTTGGGGCATTGGGTAAAATGCCCCACCAAAGCGTGACGGCTCAAGGCGTCAGAAACCTGTTTTCAAAGGGGATTGTTGCGGTGCAAAAGCACCGCACTATCCGGTGATCGACGGGCGAGAAATGGCTCGGCGGTTCTGTTGATAAACTGTTGATAAATAATTGTGACAGATCAAGCCCGGACCTTTGCAGGCCTTGTCAGGGCTTGGTTTTCAGCCCGTTTTGCCTACAATAAAGTCCCAACTATCGCAGTTGCCAGAGATTGTTGGTTCGGGGCGCGTCGTTCATGGACGCGCCCTTTTTTCTTGCGCGCCGGCCCTGTCGTTTTCCACTTTCACTAGCAGTCCTTCCCGTTGATGAACCACATCAGAAATTTTTCCATCATTGCGCACATCGACCATGGCAAGTCGACGCTGGCTGACCGCCTCATCCAGCGTTGCGGAGGCTTGGCTGACCGTGACATGGAAGCCCAGGTGCTGGACTCGATGGATATCGAGAAAGAGCGCGGCATCACCATCAAGGCGCAGACCGCAGCCCTGCAGTACAAGGCCAAGGATGGCCAGGTCTACAACCTCAACCTCATCGACACGCCCGGCCACGTGGACTTCTCGTATGAAGTCTCGCGTTCGCTGTCAGCCTGCGAGGGAGCGCTGCTGGTGGTGGACGCCTCGCAGGGCGTCGAGGCGCAGACCGTGGCCAACTGCTACACCGCGCTGGAACTTGGCGTGGAAGTGACGGCGGTTCTCAACAAGATGGATCTGCCCCAGGCTGATCCCGAAAATGCCAGGGCCGAGATCGAGGATGTCATCGGCATCGATGCCAGCGACGCCATTCCCTGCTCGGCCAAGACCGGCATGGGCATCGAGGAGATCCTGGAGGCGGTGGTCGCCAAGGTGCCGCCGCCAAAGGGCGATCCCAATGGCCAACTGCGCGCCATGATCATCGACAGCTGGTTCGACACCTATGTCGGCGTCGTTATGCTGGTGCGCGTGGTCGATGGTGAACTCAAGCGTGGCGAGCGCTTCAAGATGATGGCCTCGGGCGCTGCCTATGAAGCCAACAACCTGGGCGTGTTCACCCCGGCCGACGTGCCGCGCGACGTGCTGCGCGCCGGCGAGGTGGGCTACATCATTGCCGGCATCAAGGAGCTCAAGGCAGCCAAGGTGGGCGACACCATCACGCTGGAAAAGAAGCTTCCCAACAATCTGGGTCCTGCCACCGAGGCCCTGCCCGGCTTCAAGGAAATCAAGCCCCAGGTGTTCGCGGGTCTGTACCCCACCGAAGCCAGCGAGTACGACCAGCTGCGCGATGCACTGGAGAAGCTGCAGCTCAACGATTCGTCCCTGCAGTTCGAGCCTGAAGTCTCGCAAGCGCTGGGCTTCGGCTTTCGCTGCGGCTTCCTGGGCCTGCTGCACATGGAAATCGTGCAGGAGCGCCTGGAGCGCGAATTCGACCAGGACCTGATCACCACCGCGCCCAGCGTGGTCTACGAAGTGGTCAAGGGCGATGGCGAGGTCATCCAGGTCGAGAACCCGTCCAAGATGCCCGATGCCGGCCGTATCGAGGAGGTGCGCGAGCCCATCGTCACCGTCCACCTGTACATGCCCCAGGACTATGTTGGCCCGGTGATGACGCTGGCCAACCAGAAGCGCGGCGTGCAGATCAACATGCAGTACCACGGCCGCCAGGTGATGCTCACCTATGAGATGCCGCTGGGCGAGATCGTGCTGGACTTCTTCGACAAGCTCAAGTCGGTCTCGCGCGGCTACGCCTCCATGGACTATGAGTTCAAGGAGTACCGCGCCTCCGACGTGGTGAAGGTGGACATCCTGCTCAACGGCGAGAAGGTCGATGCGCTGTCCATCATCGTGCACCGCTCCCAGGCCACGTACCGCGGCCGGGCCGTGGTGGCCAAGATGCGCGAGATCATCAGCCGCCAGATGTTCGATGTGGCCATCCAGGCCGCCATCGGCGCCAACATCATTGCGCGGGAAACCGTCAAGGCCATGCGCAAGAACGTGCTGGCCAAGTGCTACGGCGGCGACATCACCCGCAAGCGCAAACTGCTGGAAAAGCAAAAGGCCGGCAAGAAGCGCATGAAGCAGATCGGATCGGTGGAAGTGCCCCAGGAGGCCTTCCTGGCCATCCTGCAAGTGGAGGATTGATGCAAGCCATGCAATGGATTACGGCCGTCGTACTCGCGGCCTTCGTGGGCTATATCGGCGCCTGGTACACAGGCTTCATCGAGGGCAACTTCGCGCTGCTGCTGTTCCTGGCCACCGTGGTCACGGGCCTGTACTGGGTGGCCGAGCGGCTGTACTTTCTGCCGCGCCGCCGCCGCGCTGCCGTGGCCATCGAGGAGGCTGCCGTGGCACGCCGCGCAGAACTCGACCGCATGGGCATCGCCAAGACCGACATCGAGGTGTCGGAAGAGGCCAAGGGCCGCATCCTCATGCAGCCCTGGTGGCTGGACTGGACGGCAGGCCTGTTCCCGGTGATCGCGATCGTCTTCGTGCTGCGCTCGTTCCTGTTCGAGCCGTTCAAGATCCCGTCTGGCTCCATGATCCCCACGCTGCTCGTGGGCGACCTGATCCTGGTGAACAAGTTCACCTATGGCGTGCGCCTGCCGGTGATCAACACCAAGATCACGCAGGGAACGCCGCTGCAGCGTGGCGATGTGGTGGTGTTCCGCTACCCGCCCCAGCCCAGCCTGGACTACATCAAGCGGGTGGTGGGCCTGCCGGGCGACGAGATCGCCTACCTGAACAAGCGGCTGACGATCAATGGCAAGGAAGTCCCGGTCAATGCACTGCCCGACTTCTTCGACAAGGATGCAATGCGCTACTTCAAGCAGTACGAGGAGTCGCTGGGCGACAAGCCGCACCGCATGATCGTGAACCAGGACGTGCCCGCCTTCATCCAGGGCGCCAGCGGCTTCGAGTTCCGCGAGAACTGCCGCTACAGCGTCGAAGGCATCACCTGCAAGGTGCCGGAGGGCCAGTACTTCATGATGGGCGACAACCGCGACAACTCGCTGGATTCCCGCTACTGGGGCTTTGTGCCCGACAAGAACATCGTGGGCCGGGCTTTCTTTGTCTGGATGAACTTCGGGGATTTCAAGCGCATCGGCAGCTTCCATTGATCACATCACATCACATGCATGCCTGAGGACCGCAGTGGCCCGGGCATGCGCGAGGGATTCACATCGGAGGAGGAAAAAGCATGTTGACATCGAACAACCGGCGTTCGCGCCAGCGCGGCCTGTCCTTTCTGGGACTGGTGTTTGTGATTGCCCTGGGCGTGGGCGTGGTGGCCGTGGGCGCACAATCCGTGCCTGTCTTCCTGGAATACCAGGCCATCGTCAAGGCCGCCAACAAGGCGGCCCGCGAGGGCAATTCCGTGGCCGAGGTGAAAGCCAGCTTCGAGCGTTCCGCTGCCATCGATGACTTCACGTCCGTCAAGGGTGGCGATCTCGAAGTGACCAAGATCAATGACCGCGTGGTGGTGGGGTTCGAATATTCGCGCGAGATCCATCTCGTGGGCCCCGCGTACCTGACTTACCGTTTTAAGAAGCAGACCCAATAGGTGCCTCCCTTACTGAATGCGCTGCAGCTGAGGCTGCAGCATCAATTTGCCGAGCCTGCATTGCTGCAGCGTGCCGTCACGCACCGCAGCTTCTCGGCAGACAACAACGAGCGCCTGGAATTCCTCGGTGACTCGGTGCTGAACCTTGCCATTTCCAGCCTGCTCTACCAGCGGCTCAGTTCCATGCCCGAGGGCGATCTGTCCCGCGTGCGCGCCAACCTGGTCAAGGAAGGCACGCTGCACCAGATCGCGCTGAGGCTGCAGTTGCCTGATCTGCTGCGCCTGGGCGAGGGTGAATCCAAGTCGGGCGGCAAGCAACGCCCCTCTATCCTGGCCGATGCGGTCGAGGCCCTGATCGGCGCGGTCTATCTGGATGCCGGCTACGCGGCGGGCGAGAAGGTGGTACACCATCTTTTCGAGGGCGTGGACATCAATCCCCACATGCGCGCAGCCGAAAAGGATGCGAAGACGGCCCTGCAGGAATGGCTGCAGGGACGGCGCATGAAGCTGCCGCAGTACGAGGTGGTCGCCACCACGGGAGCCGCCCACCGCCAGACCTTTGAAGTGGCCTGCGCGATTGCCGAGCTGCAATTGCAGGCCCGGGGAACGGGTGCCTCGCGCAGAGCCGCAGAGCAGACGGCTGCCACAGCCATGCTGGAACTATTGAAAGCAAGACACGCATGAACCAAGACAAACCTCCGGCGCCGGCACAGACCGCCGCCGAACTCGATGCCCTGCTGGCTGCGGCCAAGCCCGGCGCCGGTGCAGCACGCACGGCATCCGCCCCTGATGAAGCCCAGGCGCCCGAGGTGCCGACAGGCCCGCAGCGCTGCGGCCTGATCGCCATCGTCGGCAAGCCCAATGTGGGCAAGTCCACGCTGATGAATGCGCTGGTGGGCCAGAAGATCAGCATCACCTCGCGCAAGGCGCAGACCACGCGCCACCGCATCACGGGCATTCGCTCGCGCGCCGCGACGCAGTTCATCTTCGTCGATACACCGGGCTTCCAGACCAAGCACAGCACGGCGCTGAACAAGTCGCTCAACAAGACCGTGATGGGCGCCATCGGCGACGTGGACCTGATCCTGTTCGTCGTGGAAGCCGGCCAGTTCACGCTGGCCGATGCCAAGGTGCTGTCGCTGTTCAAGCCCGGCATTCCCACGCTGTTGATCGCCAACAAGCTCGATACCGTGGGCCGCCGTGCCGAGATCGCCCCCTGGCTCAAGAGCATGCAGGAACGCCATCCGTTTGCCGAGTTCGTGCCCATGTCGGCCAAGAGCAAGGGCGACATCGAGCGCCTGTTCGGCATCTGCGAGAAGTACCTGCCCGAGCAGGACTGGATGTATGCGCCCGACGAGCTGACCGACCGCAGCGAGAAGTTCCTCGCCTCGGAAACCGTGCGCGAGAAGCTGTTCCGCTTCACGGGCGACGAGCTGCCCTACACCTCCACGGTGGTCATCGACAAGTTCGAGGAAGAGGCCAGCAAGCAGCACAAGCGCTTCATCCGCGTGGCGGCCACCATCGTGGTCGAGCGCGACGGACACAAGGCCATGATCATCGGAGAGAAGGGCGAGCGCCTCAAGCGCATCAGCACCGAGGCCCGCCAGGAGCTGGAAAAGCTCATGGATGCCAAGGTCTTCCTCGAAGTCTGGGTCAAGGTGCGCTCGGGCTGGGCCGACGACGAGGCCCGCGTGCGCTCCTTCGGCTACGAGTGAGAAACCTCCCCGCAAGGCCCTCTGTCCATGGCTAGCGCCAAGCGTGTCTCGGATGAGCCGGCCTATGTACTGCACAGCTATGACTGGAGCGAGTCCAGCCTGATCCTCGAGGTCTTCACGCGGCACCGGGGCCGCGTGGCGCTGGCGGCCAAGGGCGTCAAGCGCCCGACCTCGAACTTTCGCCCCGTGCTGCTGCCGCTGCAGCCGCTGAGCCTAAGCTACAGCCTGGGCGGTGAGGGCAATGCCGAGATCCACACCCTCAAGGGTGCCGAGTGGGTGGGCGGGCATGTCATGCCCCAGGGCGACGCCCTGATGTCGGGCCTGTACCTCAACGAGCTGCTGATGCGCCTGCTGGCGCGCGACGATCCCTATGCGGCGCTGTTCGACATCTATGCCGGCGTGGTGCGCGTGCTGGCGGGCCAGCATGGCGATGCCATCGAGCCCGTGCTGCGCACCTTCGAGCTGCTGCTGCTGCGCGAACTGGGCCATCTGCCCGCCTTGAACGAGGAAAGCGCCACGCTGGCGCCGCTGGCCGAAGGCCGCCGCTATGCGCTGGTGGCCGAAGGCGGCCTGCGCCCGGCGCTGCAGGGCGAGCGCGCCGTGCTGGGCGCTGCGCAATGGCAGGCCATTGAAAGCGCGCTGCAGGCCCGGCAGGCCTTCAATGCCACGCTGCATGTGGTGGCCCAACCCGAACAGGCGCTGGCCCTCAAGCCCCAACTGAGGGCCCTGCTGCAATACCATTGCGGCAGTCCCATGCTGCGCACCCGCCAGCTGATGATGGATCTGCAATCGCTATGAATCTTTCCCACGCTTTGCAGCGCACGGCGCTGTCGGTCAATGTCAACAAGGTTGCGCTGCTGCGCAACACGCGCCACCTGGGCATTCCCAGCGTGACGCGCGCCGCGCGCATCTGCCTGGAGGCCGGTGCCCAGGGCATCACCATCCATCCGCGTCCCGACCAGCGCCATATCCGCAGCGAGGATGTCTATGAACTGCAGGCGCTGATGACACAGTGGCCGCAGGCGGAGTTCAACATCGAGGGCAACCCGACGCAGAACCTCATGGACTTCATCCGCGACACGCGCCCGCACCAGGCCACCTTCGTGCCCGACAGCGAGGACCAGTTCACCAGCGACCATGGCTGGAACTTCCCGCAGGACGCCGAGCGCCTGAAGCCGCTGATTGCCGAATGCCGCCAGTTGGGCGTGCGCGTCAGCCTGTTCATGGACCCCGTGCCCGCCCAGATGGCCGCTGCGCGCGCCGTGGGTGCCGACCGGGTCGAGCTGTATACCGAACCCTACGCAGCTGCCTGGGGCACGGCAGACCAGGAAGCGCAACTGCAGGCCTATGCGGCGGCGGCCCAGGCGGCTTTGGATGCCGAGCTGGGCATCAATGCCGGCCACGACCTCAGCCGTGACAACCTGGCCGCCTTCGTGGCGCGCGTGCCGGGCCTGCTCGAAGTCTCCATCGGCCATGCGCTGATCGCCGACGCGCTGGAGCTGGGCTACGCCGAAACCGTGCGCGCCTACCAGCAGTGCATAGACCAGGGCATGGCGGCGCGCGCCTGAAGCTTTCGCGGAGCGAATCCATGATCTACGGCATCGGTACCGACATCTGCGACGTGCGCCGCATCCGCGCCAGCCTGGAGCGCCATGGCGACCGTTTCGCCGAGAAGGTGCTGGCCGAGGGCGAGCTGGCCACCTGGCGTGCCCGCCGCGCGCGCTGGCCTGAGCGCGGCATCCGCTTCGTGGCCACGCGCTTTTCCGCCAAGGAGGCCTTTTCCAAGGCCATAGGCATGGGCATGGTCATGCCCATGACCTGGCGCAGCTGCGAGGTCGTCAAGCTGCCCAGTGGCCAGCCTGCCATCGTGCTGCACGGCGCGCTCAAGGAATGGTTCGAGGCGCGCAACCTGCAGGTGCACCTGTCCGTGACCGACGAGAGCGACTATGCGGCCAGCTTCTGCGTGGTCGAGCGCCGCGCCTGATACCCGGCCAGCGTGACGCTGGCTTTTTTGACTCCACAGGATTCATAGGAACTCCCGGCATGACCGAGCACGCACCCCTCATCATCGACATCGCCGGCAAGGCACTCACCGATGTGGATCGCCAGCGCCTGGCGCATCCGCTGGTCGGCGGCATCATCCTCTTTGCCCGCAACTGGGAAAGCCGCGACCAGCTGGTGCAGCTGTGCGCCGATATCAAGGCGGTCAAGCCCGATTTGCTGATCTGCGTGGACCATGAGGGCGGGCGCGTGCAGCGTTTTCGCGCTGACGGCTTCACGCACCTGCCGCCCATGCGCGCCTTCGGCCAGATGTGGATGGACGACGGCAAGGGCAGCAAGCACCGTGAAGGCAGCGGCGCCCTGGCCGCCATGAATGCCGCCACGGCGGCCGGCTACGTGCTGGGCACCGAGCTGCGTGCCTGCGGCGTGGATTTCAGCTTCACCCCGGTGCTGGACCTTGACTACGGTGCCAGCAGCGTCATCGGCGACCGCAGCTTCCACCGCGACCCGCGCGTGGTGGCTGCGCTGGCCCGCAGCCTCATGCACGGCCTGCTGCAGGCAGGCATGGGCAACTGCGGCAAGCACTTTCCCGGCCACGGCTTCGTCAAGGCCGATTCGCATGTGGACATTCCGGTCGATGGCCGCAGCCTCACCGCCATCCTGGGCGAGGACGCCGCGCCCTATCCCTGGCTGTCCAGCGTGCTCACGGCCGTGATGCCGGCCCATGTGATCTACCCCAAGGTGGACAAGCGCCCGGCCGGTTTTTCCGCCAAGTGGCTCAAGGACATCCTGCGCAGCCGCCTGCGCTACGACGGCGCCATCTTCAGCGACGACCTGAGCATGGAGGGCGCGCGCCGCATCGACGGCCAGCTCATCGGCTACACCGACGCGGCGCTGGCCGCGCTGGAGGCGGGCTGCGACATGGTGCTGCTGTGCAACCAGAGCCTGGGCCTGGGCGAGCATGTGGACGAGCTGCTGGCCGGCATGGAGGTCGCGCAGCGCAGCGGCCGCTGGCAGCCCGATGCCGACAGCGAATCGCGCCGCGTGGCCCTGCTGCCGGAGACCGTGCCCCAGCCCTGGGACGACCTCATGCGCCAGCCTGCCTATCTGCAGGCGCTGGACCTGCTGCCTTGATGGATTGAAGAATGCCGCCGCTGGCCGCTCCGAGGGCCAAGGCGGGCTTTGCAAAGGCATGCGCGTGTTGTAAAGGGCGCGTCGGCCGGTGTTTCACAGGAGAGTTTTCCCATGCGCGTTGGCGTGCTGACCGGAGGTGGCGACTGCCCCGGCCTGAATGCGGTGATCCGTGCGGTCACCAAGTCCCTGATCAACCACGGCCAGTGCGAGGTGCTGGGCATTGCCGACGGCTTCGAGGGCCTGATGCTCGACCCGCCCGGCGTCAAGCCGCTGGGCTGGGACGAGGTCTCGGGCATCCTGCATGTGGGAGGCACCATCCTGGGCACCAGCAACAGCGCCAACCCACTGCGCGATGCGGCCACGCTGGAGCATGTGGGCCGCAATGTTCGGGCACTGGGCCTGGACGTGGTGGTGGCCATCGGCGGCGACGGCACCATGAGCCTGGCGCATGGCCTGGCCGAACAGGTGGGACTGACCTGCGTGGGCGTGCCCAAGACCATAGACAACGACATTGCCAATTGCGAGCGCAGCTTTGGCTTCGACACCGCCGTGGCCACGGCCACCGAGGCGCTGCGCCGCATCGAGAGCACGGCCAACAGCCACCACCGCGTGATGATCGTCGAGACCATGGGGCGCCATGCCGGATGGCTGGCGCTGGAGGCCGGCATTGCCGGTGCGGCCGACGTCATCCTGCTGCCCGAGATCGACTACGACCTGCAGGCCATCATCGACTTCTGCCGGGTCCGCGAGCAGCGCCAGCGCTACACCATCATCTGCATCGGCGAGGGCGCCAAGGAAAGCGGCGCCAGCCTCACGGTGCGCGAGCGCATCGAGCAAAGCCCCGACCCGGTCCGCCTGGGTGGCGTCGGCCATGTGCTGCGCGAGCGCCTGCAGCCCCACCTCAGGAGCGAGGTGCGCACCACGGTCCTCGGCCATGTACAGCGCGGCGGCGACCCCACGCCCTTTGACCGCGTGCTGGCCACGCAGTACGGCCACCATGCGGCGCAACTGGTACTGTCGGGGCGCTTCGGCCGCATGGTCACCCTGCAGGGCGGCGAGATCGGCAGCGTGGAAATCTCCCGCGTGGCCAACACCCAGCGCACCGTGCCCCTGGACCACGGCCTGCTCACCATGGCGCGCGACATAGGCATTTGCCTGGGCGAGCCATGCAAGCAGGATGCGCGGCCGGCCGCAGCCGGCAGCCACTGAGCCCGCCATGCGGCAGCAGGGACGTCTCACCGGCTGGAAGGACGAGCAGGGCTTCGGCTTCATCGAACCCGATGGAGGCGGCGCGCAGGTCTTTGTCCATATCAAGTCCTTCACCGATCGCCGCCGCAGGCCCGAGGGCGGAGAGCGTGTCAGCTACGTGCCCAGCCGCAACGCCCAGGGGAAATGGCGCGCGCAGGATGTGGCCTTCATTGGCGAACCAAGGACCGGCCGCCCGCAGCCTGCGCGGCGAAGCCGTGCCGGCATGCCTTCGCGGCCTCAGTCACCTGTGCGAGGCCCGGTGGCGGTGGGCCTGGCCGTTGCCTTCTTCTGCGTGCTGCTGGCTGTTGCCTGGAGCGGCCGCATGCCCTGGACACTGGTCGGCCTGTATGCGGCGGCAAGCTTTGTGACCTTCATGGTCTATGGATTCGACAAGTCCGCCGCCAGGAACGACCGCTGGCGCACCAGCGAAAGCCGTCTGCACCTGCTGGCACTGCTGTGCGGCTGGCCTGGCGCGCTGCTCGCGCAGGGGCTGCTGCGGCACAAGTCCAGCAAGGCCTCGTTCCAGTTGGTGTTCTGGATCACCGTGGTGCTCAACTGCGGCCTGCTGGCATGGCTGCTGTCATCGGCAGGTGCGCCGCTGCGGGCGCTGGCGCCCGGCATCTTCTGAGAATTGAAGGAACTGGCGATGACCCATGCCAGACCACGGGCCAAAATGCCCACCGCAAACGATGCATCGCTGCAGACCTGGCAGGCGTCTTGGGAGAGCGCCTGGTCCGCACTGGGTGCCAGCGCTCCGCAGCCTGTGCTGGCCGAGCTGCTGCAAAGCTACAGCGAGCCCCAGCGCCACTACCACACGCTGCAGCACCTGGGCGAGGCCATGGGCCTGCTGCAACCGGCGCTGGGCCTGGCCACGCACCCCGGCGAGGTGGCACTGGCGCTGTGGTTCCATGATGCCGTCTACGAAACCCAGTCCAAGGACAACGAGGCGCGTAGCGCCGACTGGGCCGTGGCCGTGGTGCGCGGGCAGGGTCTGCCTGCAGATATAGCTGAGCGCGTGCATGGTCTGATCATGGCGACCTGCCACGCTGCACAGCCGTCCGGAATCGACGCCCAACTGCTGGTGGATGCCGACCTGGGCATTCTCGCGGCCGACCCTCTGCGGTTTTCCGAATACGAGCTGCAGGTGCGGGCCGAGTACGAATGGGTGCCCTTGCCGCTGTACCGCGCCAAGCGCCGCGAGGTGCTGCTGGGCTTCATGCAGCGCGAGGCCATCTACTGCACCGACTGGTTCCGGCAACGGCTGGAGGCGCGGGCGCGGCGCAACCTCGCGCAGGCGCTGGGTTTGTAGGCGGCGCCTGCGTCGGCGTCCTATGATCGGGGGCTGCTGCGGGCCGTGCAGGCCTGCCTCCCTCTCTTTCTTATCTTGCCCAGGCTCCGCCTGGCTCACAGGACGCGCAGATGACCACCCTTGGAACCCCTTACTCCCCCCATGCCACCAAAGTCATGCTGCTGGGCAGCGGCGAACTCGGCAAGGAAGTGCTGATCGCGCTGCAGCGCCTGGGCGTGGAAACCATTGCCGTGGACCGCTACGAGAACGCGCCCGGCCAGCAGGTGGCCCACCACGCGCGCACCATCACCATGAGCGATCCGGCCCAGCTCAAGGCCTTGATCGAGGCCGAGAAACCCGACCTGGTCGTGCCTGAGATCGAGGCCATTGCCACGCCCATGCTCGAAGAGCTGGAAGCAGCCGGTGTGGTCACCGTGATCCCCACGGCCCGCGCCGCGCGCCTGACCATGGACCGGGAAGGCATCCGCCGCCTGGCCGCCGAGACGCTGGGCCTGGCCACCAGCCCTTATCGCTTCTGTGATTCGCAGCAGGAGCTGCAGGCCGCCATCGACGGCACCGATGGCCAGCCCGCCATCGGTTTCCCCTGCGTGGTCAAGCCCGTGATGAGCAGCTCGGGCAAGGGCCAGAGCAAGCTGGACGGCCCGGACGACGTGGCCAAGGCCTGGGACTACGCCATGGCCGGCGGCCGCGTGAGCCATGGCCGTGTGATCGTCGAAGGCTTCATCGACTTCGACTACGAAATCACCCAGCTCACGGTGCGCGCCAAGGGTGCGGACGGCCAGGTGCAGACGCATTTCTGCGATCCGATCGGCCACATCCAGCAGTCCGGTGACTATGTGGAGAGCTGGCAGCCCCATCCCATGCACCCGGCGGCGCTGCAGAAGTCGCGCGACATCGCCAAGGCGGTGACCGATGACCTGGGCGGCCTGGGCCTGTTTGGCGTGGAGCTGTTCGTCAAGGGCGAGCAGGTCTGGTTCAGCGAAGTCTCGCCGCGCCCGCACGACACGGGGCTGGTCACGCTGGCCACGCAGTGGCAAAGCGAGTTCGAGCTGCATGCGCGCGCCATTCTGGGCCTGCCCGTGGATGCCTCGCTGCGCAACCCCGGAGCCAGCGCCGTGATCTATGGCGGGCAGGATGCCGAAGGCCTGGTGTTCGACGGCGTGGACGAGGCCCTGGCCGTGCCGGGCACGGACCTGCGCCTGTTCGGCAAGCCAGAGAGCTTCGTCAAGCGCCGCATGGGCGTGGCCCTGGCACGTGCCCAGGATGTGGAGCAGGCGCGCACCAACGCCAAGCTGGCCGCCGGCAAGGTCCGGCCGCGCAAGCCCTGAGGCGCGCTGCTCAATGGCGAAGCCGCCGTCCCTTTGCCGGGCGGCGGCTTTTTTCATGCGGTGTCGGCCTTAGTTGGTCGTGTGCATGGGCGGCTGCGAGGGCTGGGCATCATGCGGCGTGGTCAGGCGGATGGCGCGCTCCTCCTCGCCATGGCTGGCATGCTCGCCATCCACACCCAGGCCGCCCTTCCAGCGCCGGACCACGCGCTGGAAGATCAGCGAGTTGGGGATCTGCAGCAGGTTGGGTGAGCCATCGGGCGCATGGGCGTCCTGCAAGGTGGTGTAGAGCATGTTGATGTCGATCACGCGGCCCTTGGCACCGGGCTTTTCGGCCGTGTCCAGCACCTCGATGTAGTCACCCAGGCGAAAGGGCCCGACGATGACGATGAGCAGGGCGCAGAACAGGTTGGACAGCACGCTCCAGGCCGCGAAGAAGGCCACGGCGCCCACGGTGGCAAAGCCGGTGAAGGCCGTCCACAGCACGGTGGCCGAGACGCCCAGGCGCTCCAGTACCAGGGGCACGGTGGCGGCAATGAGAATCCAGCGGAACACGCCGCGCAGCGGCACCAGCAGCTCCGGCGGCAGGCCGTAGTGCCGGCCCGCGCGTGCGATCAGCCGGCGAACCAGGCGATTGAGCAGCCAGGCCGCGCCGATGATCAGCAGGATCTGGGCACCGGGGATGATGAACTCCAGCCAATCCTGCATCCAGGTGGGCAGGTGCGCTTGAAAACGACGCATAACTTCAAACATTCAGGAAACAGGAATCCGCTTTCGGGACCCGGATGCGCAGCTCGCGCGCGCCCGGCATTGAGCTGCGATCGTAAGCGCAGCTGCAAGGCCCGGCAGTCAGGTGCGGCGCTGCTCCACCGTGTCCATCTGCATCTCGAAGCTGAAGAAGCGGTCGCGCCCCTGCGCCTTGGCCGCGTACAGTGCCTGGTCGGCGCGCATGAGCATGGCTTCGGCGCTGGTGTATTCGTCGGGAATGCAGGTGGTGATGCCGCCCGACAGCGTGAGACCCGATTCATGGGGCGAATCGGGGTGGCGTATGCGCAGCACGCGCAGCATCTGGCCCACGGCGCGCGCAAACGTCATGGCGCCCGAGCGTGGCGTGCGCGGCAGGATGAGCGCGAATTCCTCACCGCCATAGCGCGCCGCCACGTCACGGGGGCGTACGCAGACCTCGCGCAGCAGGCGTCCGATCTGTTTCAGGCATTCATCGCCATGCACGTGGCCATAGGTGTCGTTGTAGCGCTTGAAATGGTCCAGGTCGCAGAGCATCAGCGTCAGCGGCTGGCCTTCGCGGCGGGCCGAGGCGATCTCGGCATGCAGGATGCGGTCGAAGCCTCGGCGGTTGACCAGGCCCGTGAGCTGGTCGAGCTCGACCATTTCATTGAGCTTCTGGTTGGCCTCGTGCAGCTCGGCCGACAGCGATACCAGGCGCCTGCGCATGTCCAGCAGGCGGCGCATGGCGCGCAGCTTGGCCACGAGCACGATGGGCTTGACGGGCTTGACTAGGTAGTCGTCGCCTCCGGCCTCGATGCCGCGCCACACATCCAGGTCATTGTCCAGGCCGGACAGGAAGATGACGGGCGTCCACTCGCCAGGCTCGGCCTCGCGCAGCTGGCGGGCCACCCAGTAGCCATCCTCGCCGGGCAGGCGGATGTCCAGCAGCACCAGGTCGGGGCGCTGCTCGCGGAACAGGACCAGGGCGCTGGGGCCATCGGCAGCCTCCAGCACGCGGGTCACGCCCGCGTGCAGCAGCTCGCTGACCAGGCTGGTGCGCACCGAGGCCTGGTCTTCCACGACCAGCACGCAAAAGGGCGTGGACTCGTCCGTCGGCTTGGCGAAGCGCGCTCCGCTGGGCTCGATGGCGGGGGAGTCGGCGCTGTCGGTGGGCAGGGGAGGTGGAGCGGGGGGCATGGCCTTCATGGTTGCGAAACCAGGAATGGATCAAGGGGCCGCGCAGTGCGCGGCGTGGGGATGGCGCCAGTGTAAGTCGGGTGTCGCGTCCGTGTGCGATTGTGTGCACGGGGCTTTTGCTAGGCCAGCGGCAGATCCGTGCGGGCGCGGCTGGCCTCGTCATGCCACTGCACAAAGGCGTCGGCAGCCGGGCAGATGCGTGGGTTGCCCAGTTGCTGCAGCAGCCTGCACGCAGCAAAGCCCTGGGCTTTGCTGTCATAGGCAAGTGCCCACTGGCGGCGCTCCTCCTGCCGGTCTTCGGGAACGGGCCAGCTGCGCAGCGAGGTGGATAGGCTGGTCAGGCCCATGCGCCAGGGCTTGCCGGAGACACGTGCGCGAAAGCATTGCTGGCGCTCGCACAGCAGGGCATAGAGCGGGTCCACCTGCAGGGCGTCGAACAACCGCCCGACGGCCGGATCGTCCGATGCGAAATCGGCATGCGTGACGATGACGCGCAGGCCCTTGGGTGTTTCGTAGACGCGCAGTCCCCAGTCGGGGTGGCTTTTGTGGAAGGTTAGGACGCGCTCCATGGCGCGCGCGGCCGGCGAGTCCGTGGCCGCACGCTGGCGCGCCTGGCGTGCTTCCCACCAGCGCTGCACGCGCCGCATGGCCAGGAACAGCAGCAGCACGACCAGTGCCGTGGCCACCATCCGCGAATTGTTCTTGTGCGGTGCCAGCCGGGCCAGCCAGATGGCGACCGAAGCCAACAACAGCAGGGTCACGACGGGAAAGCGCACGGCGCTGGGCGGCTCGGGCAGGTCGATATCGGCGATGGCCACGCGCTCGGTGTTCAGGCAGTGGGCGCCGTAGCTGTTGCGCGTCATGACCGTGCCGTCGCGGCGCTGCAGGACTTCTTCGCGGATGGGGGTGGTGAAGCCGTCGAGCGCGTACTCGTTCTTCCATTCCATGCGGGGCTCGCCCTTTGGAAGCGCCGCATTGCGGGCGGCTTCCAGGGCCTGGCCAGCACGCTCCTGTGCGTGGGCCTGGGCGGCTTCCTGGCTGGTGTCGGACCATCCCCAGCGCTGGACGGTGATGCCGTGGGTGGGGCGGCTTTCATGCCGCAGGCGCGCCTGCGCCCAGTAGGTGGGGATGTGCATGGCGAGCCAGTATAGGGAAAAGCCGCCTGGCTCCCAAGGGAACGCAGGCGGCTTCAGTTGGCAACGCGCGCAGGCGCTGGATGCCGTGGGTTTTACTGTTCGCGGCGCAGGGCAGGGAACAGGATCACGTCGCGGATGCTGGCGCTGTCGGTCAGCAGCATCATCAGGCGGTCGATGCCGATGCCGCAGCCGCCCGTGGGGGGCATGCCGTACTCGAGGGCACGCACGAAGTCGTGGTCGAAGTACATGGCTTCGTCGTCGCCACCGTCCTTGGCCTGGACCTGGGCATTGAAGCGCGCGGCCTGGTCCTCGGCGTCGTTGAGCTCGGAGAATCCGTTGCCGAATTCGCGGCCCGTGATGTACAGCTCGAAGCGCTCGGTGACCTCGGGGCGCTCGTCATTGGCGCGTGCCAGCGGCGAGATCTCGGTGGGGTGCTCCATGATGAAGGTGGGCTGCCAGAGCTTTTCTTCCACCACTTCCTCGAAGTACAGCACCTGCAGGCTGGCCAGGGTGCGGGCGGACAGGCGGTCCTTTTCTTCCGTCATGCCCAGCTTGCGCAGCGCATTGGTCAGCCATTCGCGGTCGGCCACCTTGTCACCGGCCTCGGTGAACTTGACGATGGCCTCGGGAATGGTCAGGCGCTGGAAGGGCTGGGACAGGTCCACGGGCTTGCCGCCGTAGGTCAGCTGCAGCGTGCCCACGGCCTTTTGCGCGGCGTCGCGCACCAGGGCCTCGGTGTAGTCCATCAGGTCGCGGTAGTTCCAGTAGGCCGCGTAGAACTCCATCATGGTGAACTCGGGGTTGTGGCGAACCGAGATGCCTTCGTTGCGGAAGTTGCGGTTGATCTCGAAAACGCGCTCGAAGCCGCCGACCACCAGGCGCTTGAGGTACAGCTCGGGCGCGATGCGCAGGTACATCTCCTGGTCCAGCGCGTTGTGGTGGGTGACGAAGGGCTTGGCGTTGGCGCCGCCGGGAATGGGGTGCAGCATGGGCGTTTCCACTTCCAGGAAGCCGTGCTCCACCATGAATTCGCGGATGCCCGAGACGGCCTTGCTGCGTGCGATGAAGCGGCGGCGGGCCTGCTCGTCCATCATCAGGTCCACATAGCGCTGGCGCACCTTCTGCTCCAGGTCGGCCATGCCGTGGAACTTGTCGGGCATGGGGCGCAGGCTCTTGGTGAGCAGGCGCAGCGTCTGCACCTTGACCGACAGCTCGCCGGTCTTGGTCTTCATCAGCGTGCCCTCGGCGCCCAGGATGTCGCCCAGGTCCCAGCGCTTGAAGGCCGCATAGACCTCCTCGCCCACGGTGTCGCGCGTGATGTACAGCTGGATGCGACCGTGCGTGGGGCCCAGCGATCCGTCCTGGATGGTGGCAAAGCTGGCCTTGCCCATGACGCGCTTGAGCATCATGCGGCCGCCCAGGCTGACCTGAACGGCTTCGGCGTCCAACTGCTCGGCGCTCTTGTCGGCATGGGCCTGCTGCAGCGCCTCGGCGCGGTCGGCGGGCTTGAAGTCGTTGGGGAATGCCACGCCGCCCTGTTCACGGACCTGTTCGCGCAGGGCCTTGAGTTTTTCGCGGCGCTCGGCGATGAGTTGGTTTTCGTCCTGGGGAGCGGTCTGGTCCGCTGCGGATGGGGTGTTGTGTTCGGTCATGACAATGAGCGCCAGCGCAAAACGCCGAGGGGCCGGAAAAAAGCCGGGGGAAAAAAGCGGGAAAAGCCGAAAAAAGCCAGGCGCAAAGGGCTGGAGGGTGCAGAGGCGGCAGCAAATGCCACCGGCAAGCCCCGCAGCTGGCGGGCTGAATCCGCGATTTTAAGTTTTTTGGCGCGCTTTCGGTGCGCGGTGCTGTCAATGTGCCGGACGCCGCTGCGGTATGACGCTGCAGTCCTGCCAATTCGTCAGTGCCCGGCGGACGGGGAGCCGGGTGCCGGGCCCGGGGCATGGCCTATGCCGCTGCGCTCCAGCACATCGGCCACGAGCTCCAGCCGCACCAGCGGGCTGTCCAGCGCCATCAGTTGCTGCTTGATGGAGACCGGCATGGGCAGCAGCTCGGTCCAGCGGTTGGCCACCCAGCCGCAGTCGCCCATCTGTTCGGCGCTGGGCAGTCGGGCATGGTCGGCGTCTGTGGAGCGCGCGTGCAGCTGCATCAGCACCTGGGCCAGGGCCTGGGCGGTGGCGAGCAGGTGGCTGGGGATGGGCACGGCGGCATCGGCAGGCAGCATCTGCACATCGGCCACCCACAGGCCGTGGGGCAGCTGGCGGTGCTCCTGCATGCGAAAGCGCTGCGTGCCTTCGCACTGCAGGTGCAGCAGGCCGGGCTGGGGCTGCTGCAACTGGACGATGCGGGACAGCGTGCCCACGGCGTGCAATTGCTCGGCGGCCGCGCCTGCCTTGCGCACTTCGCTGCCGGCCTGCAGCGCCACCACGCCGAAGGGAGCGCCCGTGCGCTCGCACTTGCGGATCATGTCCAGATAGCGGACTTCAAAGACGCGAAGGCTCAGCAGGCCTTGGGGAAAGAGGACGCTGCCCAGGGGGAACAGCGGCAGGGAGTGCAGTGCGGTAGGGGCGGTCATGTGATGGGCGGGATGCGGCAGCTATCATCCCATGCTGTGCCAGGGCCGGATGGCCGTGGTCCGATCTTCCTCCCGCAGTCCTACAACGCCATGCTTTTTCAGATCGTTTCCTTTTTGCTCGACGTGGTCGTTGGCCTGTTGACCGGCGTCTGCCTGCTGCGCATGTACATGCAGGCCCAGCGCGTGCCCTTCGGCAACCCCGTGGGGCAGCTGGTGTTTGCGCTGTCCGACTGGATCGTGATGCCGCTGCGCCGCATCATCAAGCCGGCCGGGCGCTGGGACATGTCCAGCCTGATCGCCGCCTTCCTGCTGCAGATGCTGCAGTTCGTGCTGCTGTGGCTGTTGATGGGTGGGCAGTCCACCGTGGTTGCCCTGCCCTGGCTGGCGCTGTGCGGCCTGGCGCGCGTGGCGCTGTCGGGCATGGTGGGCGTGCTGCTGATCTATGCCATCTTGTCGTGGGTGCAGCCGCAGTCGCCGATGTATGGCGTGCTGCAGCGCCTGTCCGAGCCGATGCTGCGGCCCATCCGCCGTGTTGTTCCGCTGATCGGCGGTATCGATCTGTCGGCACTGGTGGCTCTGGTGCTGCTGCAGATCGCGCTGATGGTGCTGGGGTATATCCAGGGATCGGGCCTGATGCTGCTGGCCTGATTTCCCTGGTTTCCTGGACGTGAAAAAGCCGCCGCAGGCATCAACCTGCGGCGGCTTTTTTGTGTCTGCGCGAGGCTTTACTGGACCGCGTCGGCCGGCAGGCGCTGCAGCATGGCAAGCGAGGCGGCGATGCGGTCGCGCAGCTCGCGGCGGTCCACGATCATGTCCACGGCGCCCTTGTCCTGCAGGAACTCGGCGCGCTGGAAGCCTTCGGGCAGCTTCACGCGCACGGTGGTCTCGATCACGCGCGGGCCGGCGAAGCCGACCAGGGTCTTGGGCTCGGCAATGACGATATCGCCGACGAAGGCAAAGCTGGCGGAGACGCCACCGAAGGTGGGATCGGTCAGCACCGAGATGTAGGGCAGGCCCTTCTTGGCCAGGCGCGTGAGCGCTGCATTGGCCTTGGCCATCTGCATCAGGCTCAACAGGCCTTCCTGCATGCGCGCACCGCCCGTGGCGGTGAAGCAGATGAAGGGGACCTTCTGCTCGATGGCGGTCTCGACACCGCGCACGAAGCGCTCGCCGACCACGGAGCCCATGGAGCCGCCCATGAATTCGAACTCGAAGCAGGCTGCGACCACGTTGACGCTCTTGATGGCGCCGCCCATGACGACCAGGGCATCGGTCTCGCCGGTGTTCTCCAGCGCTTCCTTGAGGCGCTCAGGGTACTTGCGGCTGTCCTTGAACTTCAGGGCGTCGACGGGAATGACTTCCTGGCCGATTTCATAGCGGCCTTCGGCATCCAGGAAATGGTTCAGGCGGGCGCGGGCGCCGATGCGGTGATGGTGGCTGCAGCTGGGGCAGACGTTCTGGTTTTTCTCCAGATCGGCCTTGTAGAGCACGGTCTCGCAGCTCGGGCACTTGATCCACAGACCCTCGGGGATCTGCTGGTGGCGATCCGTGGGGTTGGTTTGCTGGATTTTGGCAGGCAGGAGTTTTTCAAGCCAGGACATGGTGTTTCCTTTTCAGGCGCAGGGCATGCGGCACCGGGCCGCATGCAAGGGCTGCATTATGCGACCTACGCGTCGAGTGCCTTGCGCACGCCGCGCAGGAAGTCGATGGTCAGGGGGACGATCTTTTCGTGGGGCTGGCCGTCCAGCATCTCGATGATGCGGCTGCCGATGACCACGGCATCGGCCACCCGGCCAATGGCCTGTGCCGTGGCCGCGTCGCGGATGCCGAAGCCCACGCCCACGGGAATGCTCACATGCTCGCGGATGCGCGGCAGCATGGCTTCCACGGCCGCCGTGTCGAGCGTGCCTGCTCCGGTCACGCCCTTGAGCGAGACGTAGTAGACATAGCCGCTGGCCACGCGCGCCACCTGCTGCATGCGCTCGGTGGTGGAGGTGGGCGCCAGCAGGAAGATGAGGTCCATGTCGCGCGCACGCAGTTGCGCGGCGAATGCCTCGCACTCCTCGGGCGGGTAGTCCACGATGAGCAGGCCATCGACGCCGGCCTCGGCCGCATCGTCCACGAAGCGGTCATTGCCGTGGATCTGGTCGTAGCGCTCCACCGGGTTGGCGTAGCCCATCAGCACCACGGGCGTGGTCTGGTTCTTCTGGCGGAACTCGCGCACATAGGCCAGCACCTGCACCAGGCCCACGCCATTGGCGATGGCGCGGTCGCCTGCCTTCTGGATGGTGGGGCCGTCGGCCATGGGGTCCGAGAAGGGCACGCCCAGCTCGATCACGTCGGCGCCGGCCTCCACCATGCCGTGCATCAGCGACGGCGTGATGGCCGCGAACGGGAAGCCTGCGGTGATGTACGGGATCAGGGCCTTGCGGCCTTCTTCCTGGAGTTTGGCGAAAGTCGTGGTGATGCGGCTCATTGAGCTGCTCCTCCCTTGACCGTGAGCCCGCGCATGGAGGGACGGTCGTAGTAATCGGCGCCCGAGAGGTCGGCCACAGTGCCGATGTCCTTGTCGCCGCGACCGGACAGGTTCACGAGGATGGACTGGTCGGCGCGCATGGTCTTGGCCAGTTGCATGGCATAGGCCACGGCATGGCTGGACTCCAGGGCGGGAATGATGCCTTCGGTACGGCACAGGTAGTGGAAGGCGTCCAGCGCCTCCTGGTCGGTGATGCCCACGTACTGGGCCCGGCCCAGTTCCTGCAGCCAGGCGTGCTCGGGGCCGACGCCGGGGTAGTCGAGGCCGGCGCTGATGCTGTGCGTCTCGGTGATCTGGCCGTTCTCGTCCTGCAGGATGAAGGTGCGGTTGCCGTGCAGCACGCCGCTGCTGCCGCGCTGCAGCGAGGCCGAGTGCTTGCCGCTGTCCAGGCCTTCGCCGGCCGCCTCCACGCCGATCAGGCGCGTGTTCTCGAACGGGATGTAGGGGTGGAAGATGCCCATGGCATTGCTGCCGCCGCCCACGCAGGCGACCACGGCATCAGGCTGGCGGTCGGCGCCCAGGAATTCGGGCATCTGCGTCAGGCATTCCTCGCCGATGACCTTCTGGAAGTCGCGCACCATCGCCGGGTAGGGATGGGGGCCGGCCACGGTGCCGATGATGTAGAAGGTGTTGTCCACGTTGGCCACCCAGTCGCGCATGGCCTCGTTGAGCGCGTCCTTGAGCGTGCGGCTGCCCGACTCCACCGGCACCACGGTGGCGCCCAGCAGGCGCATGCGGTAGACGTTGGGGCTTTGGCGCTTCACGTCCTCGGCACCCATGTAGACGATGCATTCGAGGCCGTAGCGCGCGCAGATGGTGGCCGTGGCCACGCCGTGCTGGCCGGCGCCCGTCTCGGCAATGATGCGGGGCTTGCCCATGCGCCGGGCGAGCATGGCCTGGCCGATCACGTTGTTGATCTTGTGCGCGCCCGTGTGGTTGAGGTCTTCGCGCTTGAGGTAGATCTGCGCGCCGCCCATCTCGCGCGACATGCGTGCCGCGTGGTAGACGGGCGAGGGACGGCCGACGAAGTGGGCCAGCTCGGACTGGAATTCGGCAACGAATTCCGGGTCGTTCTGGTACTTGGCGTAGGCGTCGCGCAGCTCGGTCAGAGCGTGTGTCAGGGTTTCGCTGGCAAAGCTGCCGCCGAAGCGGCCGAAGTGGCCGGATGCGTCAGGGTACTGGTATTCGAACATGGCTTGTCTGCAAAAGTTGGTCATCGGCCGCGCGCACGGCGGCGATGAATCGGTGTATCTTGCCGGCGTCCTTGATGCCCCTGAGGGGCTTGCCGTCGGGACCATCGGCCTCGACGCCGGAACTGACATCAACGGCCAGCGAGAGTCCTCGCGGGCGCACTTGCAAGATGCCATCGGTCACGTTTGCAGGCGTGAGTCCACCAGACAAAACGAGGTGAGAGGCGACGTTTGGTGGAAGGAGTGACCAATTGAATGCTTTTCCGCCACCACCATAGCCGTCGACATGGGCGTCGAGCAGTATGGCCTGGGCTTTCGAGTAACGCTGGGCATATTCTACGAGGTCGAAGCGCGCGGCGTCGGGACCAAGGGGAATGCGTGCGGCGCGCAGGAAGGCGCGGGTGCCGCCCGATGTGGCGGCAAGGCAGTCCTCGGGGGACTCGTCGCCGTGGAACTGCACGCAGGCGCCCGGGATGGCGGCGCAGGCAGCCATCACGTTGGCGGCGCTTTCATTGACGAACAGCAGCACCGGGGTCACGAAGGGCGGCAGGCGCCGCGCCAGTTCTGCAGCGCGCTGCACCGTCACGGCGCGCGGACTGGGGGCGTAGAGCACAAAACCCACGGCATCGGTGCCCGCAGCCACGGCGGCGTCCACGTCCTGTTCGCGGGTGAGTCCGCAGATCTTGATTCGAGTGCGCTGCATGGGGGCTGAAGAATGGGGGAGGGCTTGTCCGTTCAAGGGAGCCAATCATAGGCCGGGCTGCGCGAAGGAAGGCCCCATGAAGGATCGTATACGGGGCCCAGAAAGTACAGGCCGTCGGGCGAGAAGGTGGGCGCGGCGGCATCGCGGGAACGGGCGTCCAGTACCTGCTGCATCCACTGCGGCGCATATGCGCCCTGGCCGATGGCGATCAGGCAGCCCATGATGTTGCGCACCATGTGGTGGAGGAAGGCGCTGCCTTCGAACTCGAAGCGCCAGTAGCAGCATTCCATGGCCGCGTCGCCGGGCCGCATGGAGCTGGCTGCGGCCATCTGGGCGCCATCGCCTGCCATGCGGCGGGTGATGGACAGGCGGTGCAGCGTCTTGACGGGGGACTTGGCCTGGCAGCCCGATGCGCGGAACGAGCTGAAGTCGTGCTCGCCCAGCAGGTGCTGGGCGGCGGCCTGCATGGCGTCACCATCGAGCGCATGGAACACCCAGCCCACGCGCCCGGCCTCCACGCTGGGGCGCACGGGCGATTGCAGCAGCACATAGGCATAGCGCCTTGCCGTGGCACAGGCGCGCGAATGGAAGGCATCGGGCACGGGCTGGGCCCATTGCACGGCAATGTCCGGCGGCAGGAAGGTGTTGGTGCCACGGACCCAGGAGAACGGGGCCCTGTCCAGCGGCGTGTCGAAGTGGACGACCTGCATGAGGCCGTGCACGCCGGCATCGGTGCGGCCCGCGCAGAGGGTGTGCACCTCCTGAGCGGCAAAGCGGCCCAGGGCCGCTTCGAGATGGTCTTGAATGGTGTTGCCAGACAGCTGGCTTTGCCAGCCGCTGTAGCGCTGGCCGTTGTAGGCGACGCCGAGGGCTACGCGCATTGCGAGGCCTCCGGCATGGGTTGGGTGTGCATCAAGTTGTCAGTTTTCCATGGTGGCTTGCACCACCCTGTCACGCGAAACCGGTGCGGCGCCTGGGCAGGCGCCGCCGGGCTTCAATCTATCTCGGCCAGCAGGCGCTGGGCCTTGGCCTTGAGATCGCCGTGGGCCTCGGCGATCACTTCCTCGATCAGTGTACGGGCTCCGTCACTGTCGCCGATGGCGTTGAATTCCTGGGCCAGTGCCAGCTTGGTGGCCAGCGGGTCTTCAGGAGCCGAGGGCGGGGTTGCCGCAGCAGGGGTGTCGTTGCCCAGGTCCAGGGACAGGCTGCCAAGGTCGAATTCCAGCGACTCGGCCGGTTCGGGCTTGGCCTTGGCCGCCGTCTCCAGCACGCCGCCTGCCTGGGGCGTTGCCGGCGTTGGGGCGGGTGCCTCCGTGCTCAGGCCTTCCAGGTTGAACTCCATGGCGTCCAGCGACAGCAGCTCGGTCTTGGCATGGCTGTCGTCCGTGGTGGAGCTGGTCAGGGGCGAGGGCTCGGTGGCCGGGAAGCTGTCGGACGCCTGCGTGCCGGGCATGTCCAGCGACAGCATCTCGGTCGGCTGCATGCCGTCCATGGCGTTGCTGTGGTTCAGGGCGTCCGTCAGCGAGGCGTGGGCCGTGGGCTGGAAGCCGGGCATGTCCAGCGATGCAACAGGGGGCTCGACGTGGGGCTCGATGCGAGGTGTGTCGTCCTTTGCGGAGGGCGTGGCTTCCAGCGGCGCGCGCAGCGTGGGTTCCAGCGCTGCGAAGTCCTGTTCGCTGGGCATGGGGGCCGGTGCGGGCAGGGGGCTGGCGTGCTGCGCGGGCAGGCTGGCATCGGCCAGGCCGCCGGGCAGGTCCATGTTGAGGTCCATGTCCAGGTCCATGGGCAGGGTGGCAGGGCCTTCGCGGTGCGCATCCATGTCCAGGGGGCGGCTGGCCAGCGAGGCGGCAGCCAGTCCGGCAGCAGCCACTGCGGCGCCACCGGCAACGGCGGCACCAGACAGGGGCGCGGCGCCTGCAGGCTGGTAGAGGGCGTTTTCCGGGTCCAGGATGCGGCCCTGGTCGGCCAGGCGCTGCCAGTCCACGCCCTTGCCCTGGGTCAGTCCATGCAGGGTCTGCGCGACGGCCTCGAAGGCCTTGCGGTCATGGCGCTTGGCGTAGATGTCGGCCAGCTTCTGGTGCAGAGCGGTGCGGTTGGGGTCGGTGCGCAGCGCTTCCTTGAGGATTTCCTCTGCCTGCAGGTCGCGGCCATAGGCCAGGTAGACGTCGGCCTCGGCCACGGGGTCCACATCGCCCGCATCAAGCTGGCTGGGCGAGTAATGCATGGAGGTGCCGGACAGCTGGCTCGATGTGCCGGTGTCCACGCGTTGGCCGCCGCTGGCGCCAAAGAAGGAGTCGGCTGCCAGCTGGCTGTCGCCAAAGGCGCTTTCGCTGGAGGCGGCAGCGGCGCGGCGGCGCTGCATGACGCGGTAGCCGCCATAGCCCAGCAGCAGGGCCAGCAGGGCAGCACCGGCCAGCGGGATGGTGGGGTCTTCCAGCAGCGTATCGATGAAGCTGGGCTCGGCGATCGGCGCGACGGGGGCGGGTGCCGGCTTGGGCTTCGGCGGCTCGGCCGGAGCGGGCGTGGCGGGCGCGGCTTCTGCTGCGGGCGCTGCCGAGCCGACTGCATTGGCTGCGGCGTCTGGAGCAGCGGTGGGCGCAGCGGCCGCAGCAGCTGCATCGGCAGGCGCTGCCGGGGCCGCGGGAGTTGTCTGGGGTGCTGCAGCTTCAGGCGCTGCAGGCACGGTCGGCGCGCCCGGCACAGCCACGCCGTTTGCCGTGCCGCTGGCTGCCGAGGCAGGTGCTGCAGCAGCACCTTCGGCGGGCTTGGTGGCGGCGGCGATCTGGCTCAACTCGGACATGTTGCGCTGCAACTCGGCCGTGCGCGATGCCTGGTCGTCCGACTGCTTTTGCTTGGCCAGGCGCTCGTCGGCCTCCACGCCCTTGACGGCGCCCTTGGACAGGGTGAGCTTGTCGGGTGCTGCGGTGGACGGCTTGCGGTCCTCGACCTGGGCCTGGACGCTGCCCGATGCTTCACGATTGGCCGATGCCACGGGCGCGGCCGGCGCGGCGCTGGCCAGCTGGCGGCGGAACTGGTTGAAATCGCGGGACTGGGCGGCAACGATCTGGCGCGCTTCGCGCGGCGAGGTGGCCTGGGCCGTGGCTTCGTCCGGCACGGTGAGCACGGCGCCGGAGCGCATGCGGTTCACATTGCCGTTGATGAAGACCTTGGGATTGGTGCGCAGCATGGCCACCAGCATCTGGTCCAGCGAAACGCCGGCTGGCAGGTGGGCGGCGGCGATGCGGCCTGCCGTGTCCCCAGCCTTGATGCGGACTTCGGAGGCCTCGGACGACGCGGGAGCCGCTGCGGCGCGCTCGCGGGCTGCCGGGGCGGCACGGCGCGCGGCTGCTGGCGCGGGGCGGCTTTCCTCGGTGTTGCCTGCAGCGGCTTGCGATGGAGCTTGCGAGGGGGTGGGGGCTGCGCGGCGCGGCGCTGCGGCGGGCTCGGGTGCCGAGGCCTGGGCTGCAGCCGTCACGGCAGGCGGGAGCTTTTGCAGGGTGGGCGGATCCAGCAGCAGGGTGTAGTTGCGCTGCAGGTTGCCCGAAGCCCAGCTGGCGTCGATCACCAGATCGACAAAGGGTTCGTTGACGGGCTGTGTGCTTGTGAGGCGCAGCACGGCCGAGCCATCCGCGCGGCGCTGCACGCTGACGCGCACCTGGCTGGCGGTGGCGTTGTACTCCATGCCCTGGGTGCGGAAGACGCCGGGAGAGGCCACGCCCACGCGCAGGCCTTCGGCTTCAGCGGCGGTGATCTGGGGGATTTCGACTTCGGCACGCAGGGGCTCGCCCAGGGCCGATTGCACGTTCACCCGGCCCAGAGCCAGTGCCCAGGCCTCGGAGGCGGGCAGTGCGACCGAGACGACGGCCGCAGTGGCCAGCACAGAGAGTTTCCAACGATGCATAAAGCGTCAAACCTGTGTGGATGCAATTGGGCAGGCACTATTGTTATTGTGGGAATGCCCGCGCTTGCACATGTAATTGAAATTTACCCGGGGATAGATGGCACGCCATCTACCAAGGTGCTTGGGTCGCATTGTCGGCCACGCTATAGGATCACAAGCGTCTGGTTGCCGGCGAACGCCAATAGTTGTTGTCGAACGGCAACGAGAAGAAACACAATGTATCTTTGGTGATTGTAGGCAACCACCTACAGCCAATGGACAAGAGACCTGGGCATTGTGCCCAATTGCCCAGGGCTTAAAGCCGAAAAAAGCGCCATGTCCCGGCCCGGGACATGGCGCTTTTTGTGTTGGCTCAAGCCGGCGATGCTCAGGCGGCGAGCAGGATGCGCAGCATGCGGCGCAGCGGCTCGGCGGCGCCCCACAGCAGCTGGTCACCGATCACGAAGGCCGACAGATACTCGGGGCCCATGTTCAGCTTGCGCACGCGGCCCACGCCGACTTCCAGGCCGCCGGTGATGGCGGCAGGGGTCAGTTCCTTGACGGTGATGGCACGGTCGTTGGGAACCCACTTCACCCAGGGGTTGCCGGACTTGATGATGGCTTCCAGCTCTTCCAGGGGCAGGTCCTTCTTGAGCTTGAGGGTCAGCGCCAGGCTGTGGCAGCGCATGGCGCCGATGCGCACGCACAGGCCATCGACGGGGATGGTCTGCTCGGTGCCCAGGATCTTGTTGACCTCGGCCTGGCCCTTCCACTCTTCCTTGGACTGGCCGTTGTCCAGCTGCGCATCGATCCAGGGGATCAGGCCACCGGCCAGCGGTGCGCCGAAGAATTCGGTGGGCACGTCGGTGCGGATGGTCTGGGCCACCTTGCGGTCGATGTCCAGGATGGCGGATGCGGGCGTGGCCAGTTCGTCGGCCACGGCAGCGTGCACCACGCCCATGCCCTTGAGCAGTTCGCGCATGTGGTTGGCGCCGCCACCGGAGGCTGCCTGGTAGGTCATGGAGCTGACCCATTCCACGAGACCGGCCTTGAACAGGCCGCCCAGGCCCATCAGCAAGATGGAGTTGGTGCAGTTGCCGCCAATCCAGTTCTTGCCGCCCGCGGCGAGCTTGGACTGGATCAGCCCTTCATTGACGGGGTCGAGCACGATGACGGCATCGCCTTCCATGCGCAGCGACGAGGCGGCATCGATCCAGTGGCCGTTCCAGCCCGAGGCGCGCAGCTGGGGGAAGACTTCCTTGGTGTAGTCGCCGCCCTGGCAGGTGATGATGATGTCGCACTTGGACAGCTCGGCAATGTCGTTGGCATTGCGCAGCTCGGTGTGGGTCTTCGCCATGGCCGGGGCCTTGCCGCCGGCGTTGGAGGTGGAGAAGAACACGGGCTCGATCAGGTCGAAGTCGCCCTCTGCCTGCATGCGGTCCATCAGTACGGAGCCGACCATGCCGCGCCAGCCGACGAGGCCTACCAATTGCTTGCTCATTTTTGAAACGCCCTTTCAGTGTGAAAACAGTGCTTGATCAAGACTGTTGTCGCCCGGCTCGTCTAGGCCAGGTGAGGGCGCACGACGAACCGGGCTGGGTCAGCCTTTGATTGTCGTAATGGTTGTGGATGTGATTGCGCGCGCAGCCACACCAGCCAGGGCGGCGGGTGCAATGTTCAGCAGGAGGAACGGGCGGGCGGCAAACATAAGAGACGTCATTCTATCGAATACGCCAGGAAAGAGAATGTCTGTTTTGATGAATATCTTCGTCGAATCGGCGAAAAGTGGACGTCTATTTTGACGTTTTGCCATGTTGCGGCGAAGCAGGGCAGTGCCTGCCCGCCACAGGGACAGCTGCAAGCCGGGAGGCTGGCGGCCGTCATGGAATTCAGGCCAGTGCGGCCACCACGGCATCGCCCATCTCGCGGGTGGAGACCTTGGTCGTGCCTTCGCTGTAGATGTCAGCCGTGCGCAGGCCCTGGGCCAGCACCTTTTGCACGGCGGCTTCGATGCGCTGGGCGGCGGCTTCCTGGTTCAGCGAGAAGCGCAGCATCATCGCGGCCGACAGGATGGTGGCCAGCGGATTGGCAATGCCCTTGCCGGCGATGTCGGGGGCCGAGCCGTGGCTGGGCTCGTACAGGCCCTGGCCCCTGGAGTTGAGCGATGCCGAGGGCAGCATGCCGATGGAGCCGGTCAGCATGGAGGCTTCGTCGGACAGGATGTCGCCGAACATGTTGCCCGTGACCACCACGTCAAAGCGCTTGGGTTCCTTGACCAGCTGCATGGCGGCGTTGTCCACGTACATGTGGTCCAGTTGCACATCGGGGTACTGCTGGCCCACTTCGGTGACCACGTCCTTCCAGAACTGGAAGGTTTCCAGCACGTTGGCCTTGTCCACGCTGGTCACGCGCTTGCTGCGCTTTTGCGCGGCCTGGAAGGCGACATGGGCGATGCGCTCGATCTCGGGCTTGGAGTAGCGCATGGTGTCGAAGGCTTCCTCGGCACCGGGGAAGTGGCCGTCGGTGGCCACGCGGCGGCCGCGCGGCTGGCCGAAGTAGATGTCGCCGGTCAGCTCGCGGATGATGAGGATGTCCAGGCCCGCGACCAGCTCGGGCTTGAGGCTGGAGGCGTGGGTCAGTTCCGCATAGCAGATGGCCGGGCGGAAGTTGGCGAACAGGCCCATGTGCTTGCGCAGGCCCAGGATGGCCTGCTCGGGGCGCAGCGGGCGGTCCAGCGTGTCGTACTTCCAGTCGCCCACGGCGCCGAACAGCACGGCGTCGGACTCCATGGCCAGCTTCAGCGTGGATTCGGGCAACGGGTGGCCGGCAGCTTCGTAGGCAGCGCCGCCCACGGGGGCCGTCTGCATGTCGAAGTCCAGGCCCAGGGCGCCCAGCACCTTCACGGCTTCCGCAACGATTTCGGGGCCGATGCCATCACCGGGCAAGACTGCGATTTTCATGGTGTTCCTTTTGAGAGACTGTTCGGATGGTGGAAGGCCGCCGGCGGCTGGTTCAGCAACGCCTGCGGCCCATTGATGCGCGCAAGTGGAGATCGATCAGCGCTGCACCAGCGTGTGGGCCAGCCAGGGCTTGGTGGCCAGGCGCTCGGCCTCGTAGGCGCGGATCTTGTCGGCGTGGCGCAGCGTCAGGCCGATATCGTCAAAGCCGTTGAGCAGGCAGAACTTGCGAAAGGCGATGACATCGAAAGGGATCTCCTCGCCCTGCGGGCGCACGATCACCTGGCGATCCAGATCAATGGTCAGCTCGTAGCCGGGGAAGGCCGCGATCTCGTTGAACAGCATGTCGATCGTGGCCTCGGGCAGCACGATGGGCAGCAGGCCGTTCTTGAAGCAGTTGTTGAAGAAGATGTCGGCAAAGCTGGGCGCCAGGATGGCGCGAAAGCCGTACTGGTCCAGGGCCCAGGGCGCGTGCTCGCGGCTGGAGCCGCAGCCGAAGTTCTTGCGTGCGACCAGGATGGAGGCGCCCGCATAGCGCGGCTGATTGAGCACGAAGTCGGGGTTGGGCTTGCGCGATGCCGGGTCCTGGCCGGGCTCGCCATGGTCCAGGTAGCGCCATTCGTCGAACAGGTTCACGCCGAAGCCGGTCTTCTTGATCGACTTGAGGAACTGCTTGGGAATGATGGCGTCGGTATCGACGTTTTCGCGGTCCATGGGGGCGACAAGGCCCTTGTGTACGGTGAATTGTTGCATGGCTGTATCGGATTCAGGGTTCAGCGGGCGGCGCGTTCGATGGCGCTGCCCGCGCTTTGCACGTCCTGGCCAATGCCCTTGACGGTATTGCAGGCGGCCAGGGTGAAGGCCAGGCCGATCAGGAGGATCGAGAAGGAGGGCTTCATGGTGTGCAGGCGGGGCAGTTGCGGGATCGGATCAGGAGAACCTGCGGATGTCCACGAAGTGGCCGTGGATGGCGGCGGCTGCAGCCATGGCGGGGCTCACCAGGTGGGTGCGTCCGCCCGCGCCCTGGCGGCCTTCGAAGTTGCGGTTGCTGGTGGAGGCGCAGCGCTCGCCGGGCTCCAGGCGGTCGGCATTCATGGCCAGGCACATGGAGCAGCCGGGCTCGCGCCATTCAAAGCCTGCCGCCTTGAAGATCTGGTCCAGGCCTTCGCGCTCGGCCTGTTCCTTGACCAGTCCGGAGCCGGGCACGACCATGGCCAGCTTGATGTTGCGCGCCACCTTCTGGCCCAGCTTCTTGACCACGGCGGCGGCCTCGCGCATGTCTTCGATGCGGCTGTTGGTGCACGAGCCGATGAAGACCTTGTCCACGAAGATGTCATCGATCGCCTTGCCGGGCTCCAGCGCCATATAGGTCAACGCGCGTTCGATGGCGCCGCGCTTGCTGGCATCCTTTTCCTTGTCGGGGTCCGGCACGCGGGCATCCACGCCCAGCACCATCTCGGGCGAGGTGCCCCAGGTGACCTGAGGCACGATCTCGCTGGCGTGCAGCTCGACCACGCGGTCGAACTTCGCATCGGCATCGGAGTGCAGCGTCTTCCAGTAGGAGACGGCGGCATCCCATTCGGCGCCGGTGGGGGCCAGCGGGCGGCCCTTGACGTACTGGATGGTCTTGTCGTCCACAGCCACCAGGCCTGCGCGCGCGCCGCCTTCGATGGCCATGTTGCAGACCGTCATGCGGCCTTCCATGCTCAGGTCACGGATGGCTTCGCCGGCGAACTCGATGGTGTAGCCCGTGCCGCCGGCCGTGCCGATCTTGCCGATGATGGCCAGCACGATGTCCTTGGCCGTGATGCCGGGGGCCGCCTTGCCGCTGACGTTGATCAGCATGTTCTTGGCCTTCTTGGCCAGCAGGGTCTGGGTGGCCATCACGTGCTCGACCTCGGACGTGCCGATGCCGTGGGCCAGTGCGCCGAAGGCGCCATGCGTGGACGTGTGGCTGTCGCCGCAGACCACGGTCATGCCGGGCAGGGTGGCGCCCTGCTCGGGGCCCATGACGTGGACGATGCCCTGACCCTTGTCCATGAAGGGGAAGAAGGCCGCAGAGCCGAACTCGCCGATGTTGGTGTTCAGCGTGGTGATCTGTTCCTTGCTGATCGGGTCGGCAATGCCGTCATAGCCGCGCTCCCAGCCGTCGGTGGGGGTGTTGTGGTCGGCCGTGGCGACCACGGAGCTGATGCGCCACAGCTTGCGGCCGGCCATGCGCAGTCCTTCGAAGGCCTGGGGGCTGGTGACTTCGTGCACCAGGTGGCGGTCGATGTAGAGGACGGCGGTGCCGTCATCCTCGGTGTGGATGACGTGCTCGTCGAAGATCTTGTCGTAGAGGGTGCGTCCCATGGCGTTCTCGAATGGTTGGTGTCGTGGGGAAATTTTTGGGGGCATCCAGCGGCCAAGTGGCCTTCAGGATGCGCTGGCCGGCGGGCTCAGGTGCTCGACCAGCAGGCGGGCCGTGACGGGTAGCGCGTCGAAGTCACGCGCCACGATGCTCAGCTCGCGCCGAGCCCAGTCGTCGCTGAGCTCCAGTGCGCGCAGATGGCCCACGCCGTGCATGAGCTCGAAGGCGCGGTCGGGGATCAGTCCCACGCCCAGGCCGTTGTCGATCATGCGGCACATGGCATCCAGGCTGGTGACCTGGATGCGCTGGTGCAGCGCATGCCCCGCCTGTGCGGCGGCCGCGCGCATGGCCAGGCTGATGGAGGAGCCGGCCTGCAGGCTGACGATGTCCCATTCGAGCACATCGGCAAAGGCCACGCTGTCGCTGTGCGCCAGCGCGTGCTGCTCGGGCACCACGACGACCAGGCGATCCTCGCGGTAGGGGCGGTGCTGCAGTACGGGAGTGGCCTGGCCATTGCCCAGCGGCATGTATGCCATGGAGCAGATGCCGATGTCGGCCGTGCCTTCCTGTACGGCAGCCAGTACGGCGGGGCTGAGCTGCTCCTGCAGGTCGATCTTGACCTGGCCGTGCTTGCGCGCAAACACGCCCAGGTCTTCCGGCAGGAACTGCACGATGGCAGACATGTTGGCGTGGATGCGCACATGGCCGCGCACGCCATCGGCGTACTCGGACAGCTCGCCCTGCATGCGCTCCAGGCCGTACAGCACGTTGCGGGCATGGTGCAGCAGGCTTTCACCGGCCGGCGTCAAGGTCACGCCACGGCTGTGTCGGTACAGCAGGGCTGTGTCCACCGTGGCTTCGAGATCGGACAGGCGCTTGCTCACCGCCGAGGCTGCAATGAACTCACGCTCGGCCGCGCGGCCGATACTGCCAAGTTCGCAGACAGCCACGAACAGCTGCAGGGAGGTAAGGTCTATGCGCCGTGCAAAACTGCGCTCTGAATTCTTCATGTGGTGGGGTTCAGGCTTCTCATTAGGAGAAGCTGGATGGATTTTCTCGCACAAGTCATCGATCTGTCATCTTCAAGCGCGATGTCTTTGGTGATGTCGCGCGATTTCATGGAGATGGGGGTCATGCCTCCTGGCGATGGCTGCGAGCAGCCTTTCCTGTCGGAACGCTGGTTGCATACTGAAAGAATTTGTCAATCTTTGCGCCAGTCGCCTGCATGGATTGCTGCAAAAATAAGAGCATATGAACGATCGATACCCGACGGGCCTGCGAGCCCTGCCTGCAGGCCTGTCATTGCTGCTGGCCGCAGCCCTGTCCTGCATGGCCGTCCCGGCGTCTGCCAAGCCGCAGCCACCAGCGAAGAACACGGCCAAGAGCGGTGCGAAGGCACCGGCCAAACCTGCAGCCAGACCTGCAGCCAAAGCGGCAGCCAGGCCAGCGGGCAAGGCCGCCGTCAAGACCGGGGGCAAGTCGGCGCCCTCTCCAACCCGCAATGCGCCGGCCAAGGCCGCCGCCGCTGGCGTGGCGGCAGGTGCCGTTGCGGCCGGAACTGCCGCAGCCGCAGTGGGCCATGCCCCCAAGGGCGAGCCCGGTCTGAGTGCGGCCGAGGTTGCAGCGCTGCACCAGCATGCCGAGCAGGGCGAGGCCAGCGCCCAGTACGCGCTGGGTTCGCTGTACAAGCGCGGCCAGGGCGTTGCCCTGAGTGCCGAGACGGCGGCCCAGTGGTATGAGAGGTCTGCGCAGCAGGGCTATGCGCCAGCCCAGTCCGACCTGGGGTTGATGTATGCGAATGGCCGTGGCGTGGCGCGTGACGATGCCCAGGCCGTGCAGTGGTATCGCAAGGCTGCCGAGCAGGGCGATGCCGTGGCCCAGAACAACCTGGGCCTGATGCTGGCCGAGGGGCGCGGAGCCGCCAAGGACCCCGCGCAGGCCGTGCAGTGGTTCCAGCGCTCGGCCGAGCAAGGTGAAGCGGCCGGTCAGTACAGCCTGGGCGTGATGTATGCCACGGGCCGGGGCGTGGCCGAGGACGTGGCGCAGGCGCTGCGCTGGTTTGTGGCGGCGGCAGGCCAGGGCCATGCCGATGCGCAATTCAATGCCGGCATGCTCTATGCCGAAGGTGGCGTGGTCGATCGCGACATGGCGCAGGCCGCCCACTGGCTGGAGAAGGCGGCCGAGCAGGGCAATGCCGCAGCCCAGTCCAACCTGGGCGTGCTGTATGCCAATGGCCAGGGCGTGCCCGCCAGCGACGAGCAGGCCGCGCGCTGGCTGGAGCGTGCCGCCCAGCAGGGCGACGCGCTGGCGCAGTCCAATCTCGCCAGCCTTTATGCGTCGGGCAAGGGCGTGGAGCGCAGCCCGTCCCAGGCCTATTTCTGGATGCTGCTGGCGGCGGGCAGGGACAACTCGCTGGCCGCCAAGCGTGACAGCATGGCCCAGCCGCTGAGCGCGGCCGAGCGTGCACGCACCGAGCGCCAGGCGGCGGCCTGGAAGGCCAAACCCGCTCCCTGAGTCCTGTTGAGCATGCACCAATGAAAAACGCCTCGGAAGAGGCGTTTTTGTTGGGGGCTCAGTGCTGCATCAGCTGAAGAAGCTCTTGAGCCTGTCGGTCCAGCTCTCGCCGCTGGGCGAATGCTTGGCGCCGCCCTTCTTGAGCGATTCCTCCAGCTCGCGCAGCAGCTTGCGCTGGTACTCGGTCAGCTTGACGGGCGTCTCGACCACGATGTGGCAGTAAAGGTCGCCGGGATAGCTGGAGCGCACGCCCTTGATGCCCTTGCCGCGCAGGCGGAACTGCTTGCCGGCCTGGGTGCCTTCGGGGATGTCGATGGCCGCCTTGCCCGACAGGGTGGGGACCTCGATCTCGCCACCGAGCGCCGCCGTGATGAAGCTCACGGGCACGTTGCAGTGCAGGTCGTCGCCGTCGCGCTCGAAGATGTCGTGGTCCTTGATGCGGATCTCGATGTAGAGATCGCCCGCAGGCCCACCATTCGTGCCGGGTTCGCCATTGCCGGAGGAGCGGATGCGCATGCCGTCGTCGATGCCGGCCGGAATCTTCACTTCCAGTGTCTTCTGGCGCTTGACCTTGCCCTGGCCGCCGCAACTGGTGCAGGGCTCGGGAATGATCTTGCCCGTGCCCCGGCAGTGCGGGCAGGTCTGCTGCACGCTGAAGAAGCCCTGGCGCATCTGCACGCTGCCCATGCCGTTGCAGGTGGTGCAGGTCTTGGCGCTGGTGCCGGGCTTGGCTCCGCTGCCGTGGCAGGTGTCGCAGCCATCCCAGCTGGGGATGCGGATCTGCGCATCCTTGCCGTGGGCGGCTTCCTCCAGCGTGATCTCCATGGCGTAGCTGAGATCGTTGCCGCGGTAGACCTGGCGGCCGCCACCGGCGCCGCCGCGTCTGCCGCCACCCTGGTTGAACATGTCGCCAAAGATGTCGCCAAAGGCTTCGGCAAAGCCACCAAAGCCTTCGGCGCCGCCGCCCATGCCGCGGTTGGGGTCCACGCCCGCATGGCCGTACTGGTCGTAGGCCGCGCGCTTGTTGCTGTCGGAGAGCATCTCGTAGGCCTCCTTGGCCTCCTTGAATTTCTCTTCCGCCCCGCTTGCGGCATCCCCCTGGTTGCGGTCAGGGTGGTACTTCATCGCCAGCTTGCGATAAGCCTTCTTGATGTCGTCGTCCGAGGCGTTCTTGGCAACGCCGAGGACCTCGTAAAAATCGCGTTTGGACATGGTGTTTGCTAGCCAGTCAGTGAGAACAGGAACGCCGCGTCAGCCCCTTGGCAGGGCCGAGCGCGGCGGCAAGCGGTCGTCAAGGGACCACGCGCTGGGTTCAGTCCTTCTTGACTTCCTTGACTTCGGCGTCAACGACGTTGTCGTCAGCGGCTGCTGCACCGGCCGAGGCGCCTGCTGCACCGGCCGCGGCGGCGGCTGCTGCTGCCTCGGGGCCGCTGGCTGCCTGCGCATCGGCGTACATCTTCTCGCCGAGCTTCTGGCTGGCCGTCATCAGCGCCGTGGTCTTGGCGTCGATGGCGTCCTTGTCCTCGCCCTTCAGGGCCTCTTCCAGGTCCTTGACGGCGCTCTCGATGGCGGTCTTCTCGCCAGCGTCGAGCTTGTCGCCATGCTCGCCCAGGCTCTTCTTGACGCTGTGCACGGCAGCTTCGCCCTGGTTGCGGGCCTGGACCAGTTCCAGCTTCTTCTTGTCGTCGGCTGCGTTCAGCTCGGCGTCCTTCACCATCTTCTGGATCTCGTCCTCGGACAGGCCCGAGTTCGCCTTGATGGTGATCTTGTTTTCCTTGCCCGATGCCTTGTCCTTGGCGGACACGTTCAGGATGCCGTTGGCGTCGATGTCAAAGGCCACTTCGATCTGCGGCACGCCACGCGCTGCGGGCGGAATGCCTTCGAGGTTGAACTCGCCCAGCATCTTGTTGCCCGAAGCCATCTCGCGCTCACCCTGGAACACCTTGATGGTCACGGCCGGCTGGTTGTCGTCGGCCGTCGAGAAGGTCTGCGCGAACTTCGTCGGGATGGTCGTGTTCTTGGTGATCATCTTGGTCATCACGCCACCCAGCGTCTCGATGCCCAGCGACAGCGGCGTCACGTCCAGCAGCAGCACGTCCTTGCGGTCGCCCGACAGAACCTGGCCCTGCACGGCGGCGCCCACGGCCACGGCTTCGTCGGGGTTCACGTCCTTGCGGGGTTCCTTGCCGAAGAATTCCTTGACCTTCTCCTGCACCTTGGGCATGCGGGACATGCCGCCGACCAGGATCACGTCATCGATGTCGGACACGGACACGCCTGCGTCCTTGATGGCCGTGCGGCAGGGCGCAATGGTGCGCTCGATCAGGTCTTCGACCAGGCTTTCCAGCTTGGAGCGGGTCAGCTTGATGTTCAGGTGCTTGGGACCCGAGGCATCGGCCGTGATGTAGGGCAGGTTGATGTCGGTCTGGGCCGAGTTCGACAGCTCGATCTTGGCCTTCTCGGCGGCTTCCTTCAGGCGCTGCAGGGCCAGCACGTCCTTGGCCAGATCAACGCCCTGGTCCTTCTTGAACTCGGTGATGATGTAGTCGATGATGCGCTGGTCGAAGTCTTCGCCGCCCAGGAACGTGTCGCCGTTGGTGGACAGCACTTCGAACTGCTTTTCGCCGTCCACATCGGCGATTTCGATGATGGACACGTCAAACGTGCCGCCGCCCAGGTCATACACCGCGATCTTGCGGTCGCCCTTGTCGATCTTGTCCAGGCCGAAGGCCAGCGCAGCTGCCGTGGGCTCGTTGATGATGCGCTTGACTTCCAGGCCGGCGATGCGGCCGGCATCCTTGGTGGCCTGGCGCTGGGCGTCGTTGAAGTACGCGGGCACGGTGATCACGGCCTCGGTCACGGGCTCGCCCAGGTAGTCCTCGGCGGTCTTCTTCATCTTGCGCAGCACTTCGGCGGAAATCTGCGGCGGGGCCAGCTTCTGGCCGCGCACTTCCACCCAGGCGTCGCCGTTGTCGGCACGCGAGATGGTGTAGGGCATCAGGTCGATGTCCTTTTGCACTTCCTTCTCGTCGAATTTGCGGCCGATCAGGCGCTTGGCGGCGTAGATGGTGTTGCGGGGGTTGGTGACGGCCTGGCGCTTGGCCGAGGCGCCGACGAGGATCTCGCCGTCTTCCTGGTAGGCAATGATCGAAGGCGTGGTGCGTGCACCTTCGCTGTTCTCGATCACGCGCGTGGTGTTGCCGTCCATGATGGCCACGCAGCTGTTGGTGGTGCCCAGGTCAATACCGATGATTTTTCCCATTTTGAGTTCTCTCCGCGTTCTGTGAAATGTTTGAATGACTGCTAACTTGTGGCCGGCAGGCGCTGCTTCAAGGGGCTTTGCCTCTTTTTTGTCAGCGATGCCGTGAGCGCACGCTTACTGGGGCTGGGCCACGGTCACGAGGGCCGGGCGCAGGATACGGTCGGCAATCAGGTAGCCCTTTTGCAGCACCGACACCACGGTGTTGGCTTCCTGCTGGGCAGGCACCATGCTGATGGCCTGGTGCAGGTTGGGGTCGAATTTCTCGCCGGCTGCCGGGTTGATGGTCACGACCTTGTTGCGCTCCAGGGCCGAGGTCAGCTGGCGCAGCGTGGCGTCGGCGCCTTCGCGCAGCTGCTCCGGCGTGGCCTGCTGGATGGCCAGTGCGGCATCCAGGCTGTCGCAGACGGGCAGCAGGCTTTCGGCAAAGCTCTCGATGCTGAACTTGCGGGCCTTGGACACTTCGTCTTCCGCGCGGCGGCGCACATTCTCTGCCTCGGCCTTGGCGCGCAGGAACTGGTCAGCCAGCTCGGCGCTCTTGGCCTTGAGTTCGGCCAGCTCGGCCTGCAGGCGCTGCAGCTCGTCGGCGGCGTTGGCCGCCATGGCGGCTTCGATTTCTTCCGGGGCTGCGTCTTGAAAGGGGTTGGAGTTTTGTTCGGACATGGATGGAGACTTCAGCTACAAAACAAAAAGATCGCCGCGCTGGAGGCCAGACTTGGCGATTGCACGATCTTGAATCGAGATGCGAGCGGATCGGTGTATTTTCAAGGGCTTTGTGCCTGTGCATGCGCACTGCAGGTGCACACGGTGGGGGCAAAAGCCGGGCGAAGGGGCAAAAGCCCCACACGAATCCGGGGTCTCGGGCAGTGCGGAGTGTACAGATGGAAGAGGGCTGCGCTAGAATCCAATGCTTTGCCTTGCCGCACCGCTACAAGACGCAGTGGGCGGCGTTTTCCCAAAAGGAGTCGATATGCGTCATTACGAAATCGTTTTGTTGATCCACCCGGATCAGAGCGAGCAGGTTCCCGCCATGCTGGAACGCTACAAGGGCATGATCACCGCTGGCGGTGGCAAGGTCCATCGCGAAGAAGACTGGGGCCGTCGCCAACTGGCTTACATGATCAACAAGCTCGCCAAGGCCCACTACCTGTGCCTGAACATCGAAGCCGACCAGGCTGTGATGGCTGAGCTGGAGCATGCCTTCAAGTTCAACGATGCCGTGCTGCGTCACCTGACGGTTCAGAAGAAGAAGGCCGACACTGCGCCTTCCTCGATGATGAAGACCGTCGAGCGTGAAGAAGCCCGCAAGGCCAGCCAGACCGAACAGGCCTGAGCCCAGCCCTTTCAGAACCTGAAGGAGTGGAGAACCACGTTGCACTGACGGCCGCCATCGCAGAGCTTCAAGCACTGCGCTACACGCCGGCAGGGCTGCCCGCCCTTGAACTGCGACTCGAACACGCGTCGCGGCAAAAGGAAGCAGGAAGCGAACGCAGCGTGACGGCATCTGTCAAGGCGGTGGCCTTTGGCGCGCTGGCTGAAAAGCTGGCCCGCCAGGCGCTCGGCAGCCAGTGGAAGTTCCAAGGCTTCCTGGCAACGCCCCGCAACGGCAAATTGCTGGTTTTCCACATCCAGGACATTCAACAAAACTAATTTTCAAGAGGTCCAGAAATGGCCACGTTCAAGAAATTCAACAAGGACAAGCGCCCCAAGCGCAACACGCAGTCGCTGCTGTTCAAGCGCAAGCGCTTCTGCCGCTTCACCGTCGCCGGCGTCGAAGAAATCGACTACAAGGATGTGGACACCCTGCGTGACTTCATCGGTGAAAACGGCAAGATCGTGCCCGCTCGCCTGACCGGCACGCGCGCCATCTACCAGCGTCAGCTGAACACGGCCATCAAGCGCGCCCGCTTCCTGGCTCTGGTTCCTTACTCTGACCAGCACAAGATCTAAGGAATACAACCATGCAAGTCATTCTGCTCGACAAGGTTGTGAACCTCGGTGGCCTCGGCGACATCGTCAAGGTCAAAGACGGCTACGCCCGCAACTTCCTGATCCCCACGGGCGCTGCCCGTCGTGCCACGGCTTCCGCCAAGGCCGAGTTCGAAGCCAAGCGCGTCGAACTGGAAAAGCAAGCGGCTGAAAAGCTGGCTGCCGCTCAGCAACTGGGCGAAAAGCTCAACGGCGCAAACGTCAAGCTGACCCAGAAGGCTGGCGTTGACGGCCGCCTGTTCGGTTCGGTGACCAACGCCGACATCGCCGAAGAACTGACCAAGGCCGGCTTTGCCGTTGCCAAGTCGCAAGTTCGCCTGGTCAACGGTCCCATCAAGACCGTGGGCGACGCCACCGTGGTCGTGGCACTGCACACCGACGTCAGCGTCGAAGTGACGGTGTCGGTCTACGGCGACCACTCCTGATCCGGGGCTTGTCCCGTATCACCAAAAAGCCGCCTTAGGGCGGCTTTTTGCTTTGCCGTGCCAGGGTGATGACGCCGGGTGGCGCGGCCTTTTGCCAGCCGCTACGATGGCGGGCTCATCTCCAGGAATTCCATGTCGTCCGTAATGCCCCCGCTCGATCTCGATGATGCGTTCGCACCGCTGCCTGCTGGCGACCAGCAGGTGGCCCAGTTGCGCGTGCCGCCGCATTCGATGGAGTCCGAGTCCAGCGTTCTAGGGGGGCTGCTGCTGGACAACAACGCCTGGGAGCGTGTTGGTGATCTGCTGGTGGATGGTGATTTCTACCGCCATGAGCACAAGCTGATCTACGAGGCCATTGGCAAGCTGATCAACGGCAGCAAGCCGGCCGACGTGATCACGGTCTACGAGCATTTGCAGAGCATGGGCAAGGCCGAGGAAATCGGCGGCCTGCTGTACCTGAACCAGCTGGCGCAGTACGTGCCCAGCGCCACCAACATCCGGCGCTATGCGGAGATCGTGCGGGAGCGCTCCATCCTGCGCAAACTGGTGACCGCCAGCGACGACATCGCCACCAATGCCTTCAATCCGCAGGGCAAGACGGTCGATCGCATTCTGGACGAGGCCGAGCAGAAGATCCTGGCCATCGGCGAGGAGGGTGCGCGCAACAAGCAGGGCTTCCAGTCGCTCGACACGCTGGTGGTGGACCTGCTGGACCGTGTCCAGGAGATGGCCGACAACCCCATGGACGTGACCGGCGTGCCCACTGGTTTCGTCGATCTGGACCGCATGACCAGCGGCCTGCAGGCCGGTGACCTGGTGGTGCTGGCTGCCCGTCCCTCGATGGGCAAGACCTCGTTTGCGGTGAATATCGCCGAGCATGTGGCGCTCAACGAGGGCCTGCCGGTCGCCATTTTCTCGATGGAAATGGGCGCGGCCCAGCTGGCGGTTCGTATCGTCGGCTCCATCGGCCGCGTCAACCAGGGCAATCTGCGCACGGGCAAGCTCAACGACGACGAGTGGCCGCGCCTGACGGAAGCCATCGAGCGACTGCGCACGGTGTCCCTGCACATCGACGAGACACCGGGCCTGTCCCCCACGGAACTGCGCGCCAATGCGCGGCGCCTGGCGCGCACCTGCGGCAAGCTGGGCCTGATCGTGGTGGACTATTTGCAGCTGATGAGCGGCTCGGGCTCGGCTGCCAGTTCCGACAACCGTGCGACCGAGCTGGGCGAGATTTCGCGGGGCCTGAAAATGCTGGCCAAGGAACTGCAGTGCCCGGTGATTGCCCTGTCCCAGCTCAACCGCTCGGTGGAGCAGCGCACCGACAAGCGTCCCATGATGTCCGACCTGCGCGAATCGGGCGCCATCGAGCAGGATGCCGACATCATCATGTTCATCTACCGTGATGACTACTACAACAAGGACAGCAAGGAGCCGAACATTGCCGAAGTCATCATCGGCAAGCAGCGTAACGGTCCCACGGGAACGGTGAAGGTGTTCTTCCAGAAGAACCAGACGCGCTTCGAGAACCTGGCCGTGGGCTACGGTGGCGGCGACGAGTACTGATCGGGATACCCGGGCTTTGTGCCCGCAATGAAAAACGGCCCCGAGGGGCCGTTTGCTTTGGGTGGTTGGCGATCTACATGCGCCAGACCTGGATCAGCAGGCCCGCCACGCAGACGCCAAGGATGGCGCATGCCCAGGCCAGCCGCTGGGCGCCCGTGCGCAGTGCGCCCACGGTGGCCACGATCTGGGCGTTCTGCTCGGCCAGCTTTTCGATCAACTCCAGCGACTGGCGCTGGGATTGTTCCAGTTGCACGATGCGTGCGTCCTGGGCCTGGATCAGCTGCAGCGCCTGTTCGCCAGCCGAGCGCGGCGGTGCCAGCGGCTCGACGGCCGCAGGATGCTGTGCATCGAGCTCCTGCGCAGCGTCCTTCTTGCGCAGCAGGTTCTTGGCGGCCTTGACGACCTGGGGCGTGGCCTCGATGACATCGCCCCAGGGCACCAGCTTCAATGCGGTGATCCAGCTGATCGCCATGGCTTAGAGCACCTCGCTGGCGAAGTCTGCCAGGCGTGAACGCTCGCCGCGCGCCAGCGTGATGTGGCCGCTGTGCGGCCAGCCCTTGAAGCGGTCCACGGCGTAGGTCAGGCCCGAGGAGCCTTCGGTCAGGTAGGGCGTATCGATCTGCGCCAGATTGCCCATGCAGATGATCTTGGTGCCGGGGCCGGCGCGCGTGATCAGGGTCTTCATCTGCTTGGGCGTCAGGTTCTGGGCCTCGTCGATGATGACGTACTTGTTCAGGAAGGTGCGGCCGCGCATGAAGTTCATGCTCTTGATCTTGATGCGGCTGCGGATCAGCTCATTGGTGGCCGCGCGGCCCCATTCGCCGGCATTGCCGCCATCGCCCTTGGCCAGGAATTCGAGGTTGTCGTCGAGGGCTCCCATCCAGGGACCCATCTTCTCTTCCTCGGTGCCGGGCAGGAAGCCGATGTCCTCGCCCACGCTCACCGTGGCGCGCGTCATGATGATCTCGGTGTAGCGGCGGTCGTCCAGCACCTGGGACAGGCCGGCAGCCAGGGCCAGCAGGGTCTTGCCGGTGCCGGCCGTACCGGTCAGCGTGACCAGGTCGATGTCCGGGTTCATCAGCAGGTTCATCGCGAAGTTCTGTTCGCGGTTGCGTGCCGTGACGCCCCAGACGGCGTACTTGGGATTGCCGAAGTCCTTGAGCGTCTTGAGTACGGCCGTCTTGTCGCGGATCTCGGTCACGCGCATGAACAGGCTGGGCTCGCCCGGAGCCTCGTGGTAGACGAACTGGTTGATCATCAGCTGGTCGACGATGGCGCCGCTGATGCGGTAGTAGGTGATGGCGCCTTCCTGCCAGCTCTCGACGTTCTTGCCCGCCTTGGCCCAGAAGTCCTGGGGCAGGGCCAGGGCACCTGCGTACAGCAGGTCGCCGTCGTCCAGAACCTTGTCGTTCTGATAGTCCTCGGCCGCCAGGCCCAGCGCGCGTGCCTTGACGCGCATGTTGATGTCCTTGGACACCAGCACGACTTCGCGCTCGCTGAACTTCTTGCGCAGCGCGGCGACCACGCCCAGGATCTGGTTGTCCGCCTTGCCCTGGGGCAGGCTGTCGGGCAGCGAGGTCTCCAGCGGTTCCGTCTGGAAATACAGCATTCCCGTGGCGCTGCGCTGGCCCGTGGCATTCAGCGGCAGGCCCTTGTCCAGCGTTTCGGAGGGCTGGGAGGCGACCAGCGAATCCAGCGTGCGACTGACCTGGCGGCCGTTGCGCGCCACTTCGGTCATGCCCTTCTTGTGGCCGTCGAGTTCTTCCAGCACCACCATGGGCAGGAAGATGTCGTGTTCCTCGAAGCGGAACAGGCTGGTCGGGTCGTGCAGCAGCACGTTGGTGTCGAGCACGAACAGCGTCTTCGGCCCTGTGCGAGTGCGGCGCGGGCGAACCGGCGCTGCCAGCAGTGCTGCCGGCTTGGCTTCAGTGGAGGACCTTTTTGCCGAGCGGGCGCTGGACGGCGCTGCCGTTGCGTTGGAATTGTCGGTTGCGCGGCGCTGCCGATTGGCAGGGGCTGCAGTCGCGGGCGCAGGAGCCGGTGCCGGTGCCGGTGATGCGGGCTTGGTGTTGCGGCCGCGCGCCGGTGCGGGCTTTGCGGCTGTGGCGGTGTTGTTGGAGGCGGCAGCGGGGGCCGGCTTGCGCTTGCGCGTCGCGGCGGCAGCTACGGCCTCGGCTGCATCGGGAAGATCGTCAGCGGGCAGGGGGTCTGCGTGCTGGGCACCGCGCACGGGAAGAAAGGCTTCGGGGGAGAGCTTGGCGGCACGGCGGCCGGGTGCGGGGGGCAGGGGCATAGTGGACGAACCGTTCCTCAACAGGGATCAAAAAGCACAAAGCCGCCTGGAAACCGAGGCGGCTTTGGTGGGGTGACAGGGAAAAGCGTCTTTGCTAAGAGGCATCGTCCCATTATGCATAGGCTGATGGCCTGAATATGTCGGCCGGCGCTTTGTCGCCTGTCAGATTGTCGCTATCAGGCGGCTTGCTTCAGTGCCTTCAGGGTCTTGACAGCCTTGAGCACCTCGTCAACGTGGCCGGGGACCTTCAGGCCGCGCCATTCCTGCACCAGCAGGCCATCGGTGCCCACCAGGAAGGTGGAGCGCTCGATGCCCTTCACCTTCTTGCCGTACATGATCTTGTTCTTGACCACGCCGAACATGTGGCACATCTTCTCTTCCGTGTCGGCGATGAGCTCGAACGGCAGTTCCAGCTTTTCCTTGAAGTCGTCGTGCGACTTCATGTTGTCGCGCGAGACGCCAAACACGGTGGCACCAGCTTTCACGAAGTCCTTGTACTTGTCGCGGAACTGCATGGCTTCAGTGGTGCAGCCAGGCGTATTGTCCTTTGGGTAGAAATACAGGATCAGAATCTGGCCCGTGTGGGAGGTGTTGGTCACCTTGATCCCGCCGGTAGCGTTGGCTTCAAATTCGGGAAGGGGTTTGTTGACAACGATCGCCATGCGCTTATATCTCTCGGGTGTAGTCGTTGAAATGCCGAGGGCCGTGTTTGTGTTTTTGCTTTTATCGGAAATGCCCCCAACCGCAACCTGCAATTTTACCCTGAAAACGGGATTTCACCCAATCAGGGGGGCAGGAGTCTACTCCAAGAGTAGGGCCGCGACGACGTTACGGCCTTCGCTGGCAAGGATGTTGTAGGTGCGACACGCGGCCTGCGTGTCCATGCTTTCCAGGCCTATGCGCCGGGCCATGAGGGGGCGCAGCCAGGCCGCCGGCGGGAAGCGGTTGCGCTGGCCGCTGCCCAGGATGATGACCTCGGCATCCAGTTGGGACAGCGCCTCGAAATGCTCGGGCGTCAGGTCCTCGAAGCGGACGCAGTCCCAGGCCTGGCGCAGGCCCTTGGCGCCTACCAGCAGGCTGTGCTCGAATCTTTCCCTGTCCACGGCGACCCAGCCGGGGCCATAGCCCGTGATGCTCTGTGCTTCGGATTTGTCGGCGTGGAATTTCATGGATGAGGGTGGCGCGGTCTGCGCGATGGGGGTGGCCGCCACATGGCCGGGGCCAGGGCGATGCTGCATTGCGGAACTGTGGTCAAATTATAGGTTTCACCAGGGTGCATGGGGCACTTTGGCGTGCATGAAGGCCGCAAGCCCGCGCCGGCCACTTTCATATTCTCAGCATGAAAACCGTTCTCAAATCCGCAAAACTAGCCAACGTCTGTTATGACATCCGCGGGCCCATCATGGACGCGGCGAAGAAGATGGAAGAGGACGGGCAGAAGATCATCAAGCTCAATATCGGCAACCTGGCCGTGTTCGGCTTCGATGCCCCCGAGGAAGTGCAGCAGGACATGATCCGCAACCTGCCCAATTCGGCAGGCTACTCGGACAGCAAGGGCATCTTCGCGGCGCGCAAGGCCGTGATGCACGAGACCCAGCGCCAGGGCATCCTGGGCGTGACGCTGGACGATATCTACCTGGGCAATGGCGCATCCGAGCTGATCAGCCTGGCCACGAACGCGCTGCTGGACGACGGCGACGAGATGCTGCTGCCGGCGCCCGACTATCCGCTGTGGACCGCCGTCACCAGCCTGTCGGGCGGCACGCCCGTGCACTATATGTGTGACGAGTCCAACGGCTGGATGCCCGACTTGGACGACATCCGCGCCAAGATCACGCCGCGCACCAAGGGCATCGTCGTCATCAATCCCAACAACCCCACGGGCGCCCTGTACAGCAAGCAGCTGCTGCAAAGCATCGTGGCGCTGGCCCGCGAGCATGGGCTGGTGATCTTTGCCGATGAGGTCTATGACAAGGTGCTGTACGACGATGTCGTGCACACGCCGCTCGCCAGCCTGTCCACCGATGTGCTGACGCTGACCTTCAACTCGCTGTCCAAGGCCTATCGCAGTTGCGGCTACCGCGCCGGCTGGATGGTGGTCTCGGGCGACAAGAAGGCGGCCCGGGACTATATCGAGGGCCTGAACATGCTCTCCAACATGCGCCTGTGCGCCAATGTGCCCGGCCAATGGGCCGTGCAGACGGCGCTGGGCGGCCACCAGAGCATCGACGAGCTGGTGCAGGAGGGCGGCCGACTGCGCGTGCAGCGCGATCTGGCCCACAAGCTGATCACCGAAATCCCCGGCGTGAGCTGCGTCAAGCCGCAAGCCGCGCTGTACATGTTCCCGCGCCTGGACCCCGAGATCTACCCGATCAAGGATGACCAGGCGTTCTTCCTGGAAGTGCTGCAAGAGACCAAGGTCATGCTGGTGCAGGGAACAGGCTTCAACTGGCCGCACCCCGACCATTTCCGCATCGTCTTCCTGCCGCACGACACCGACCTGCGCGAGGCCATCCGCCGTCTCGCAGTGTTCCTCGAGAAATACCGCAAGCGCCACGGCACGGACCGCGGCTGAGCTGTGCGGGCCGGTGGAGGAGAGGGCCTTCCGCCGGCCATTGCTTTTTACCGGCTGCCGGCGCGCACCCTCTGGGCGCCGCAGCGTTTTTTGACTGGCAAGTAGTTTATGAAACCGATCCAAGTAGGCCTTCTGGGCATTGGCACCGTGGGCAGCGGCACCTTCAACGTGCTGCAGCGCAATCAGGAAGAGATCCGCCGCCGTGCGGGCCGCGGTATTGAGATTGCCATGGTGGCCGACCTGGATACGGAACGCGCCCGCTCCGTCGTGGGCGACACGGCCAAGGTGGTCGGCGATGCGCGCGAGATCATCGCCAACCCCGAGATCGACGTGGTGATCGAGCTGATCGGCGGCTACGGCATTGCCAAGGCCCTGGTGCTGGAAGCCATTGCCGCCGGCAAGCATGTGGTCACGGCCAACAAGGCCCTGCTGGCCGTGCATGGCAGCGAAATCTTCAAGGCTGCCGCCGAGAAGGGCGTGATGGTGGCCTACGAAGCGGCCGTGGCCGGTGGCATTCCCATCATCAAGGCGCTGCGCGAAGGCCTGACGGCCAACCAGATCCAGTGGGTGGCCGGCATCATCAACGGCACGACCAACTTCATCCTGTCCGAAATGCGCGACAAGGGCCTGGACTTCGACGTGGTGCTCAAGGAAGCCCAGCGCCTGGGCTATGCCGAAGCCGATCCGACCTTCGACATCGAAGGCGTGGACGCCGCCCACAAGGTCACGCTGATGAGCGCCATCGCCTTCGGCATTCCCGTGCAGTTCGACAAGGCGCATGTGGAAGGCATCACCAAGCTGTCTGCGGCCGACATCAAGTACGCCGAGCAACTGGGCTACCGCATCAAGCTGCTGGGCATCACCAAGCGCACGGACAAGGGCATCGAGCTGCGCGTGCACCCCAGCCTGGTGCCGACCAAGCGCCTGATCGCGAACGTGGAAGGCGCGATGAACGCCGTCGTCGTCCATGGCGATGCCGTGGGCACCACGCTGTACTACGGCAAGGGCGCGGGCTCCGAGCCCACGGCCAGCGCCGTGATCGCCGACCTGGTGGACATCGCCCGCCTGCACACGGCCGACCCCGAGCACCGCGTGCCCCCGCTGGCCTTCCAGTCGAACACGCTGGTCGCCGCAGGTGGCGAGCTGCCCGTGCTGCCCATGAGCGAGGTGGTCACCAGCTACTACCTGCGCATCCGCGTGGCCGACGAAGCCGGTGTGCTGGCCAAGATCACCAGCATCCTCGCGGGCATGGGCATCAGCATCGACGCCCTGCTGCAGCGGGAGGCCGGCGAAGTGAGCGGCGACAGCGAAGGCAGCCAGGGCGTGCCGCAGACCGACCTGATCATCCTGACCCATGCCACGCGCGAAGGCGATATGGACACGGCCCTGGCCCAGATCCAGCAACTGCCCACGGTGCTGGCCCCTATCAACCGCATCCGCAAGGAAGAGTTGAACTAAGACACCCCCTGAGCGGCTGCGCCGCTTCCCCCTCTCTCGCACGCGGGAGGGGGACGACGCCCTCGCTGCGGGGCGGCCCTTGCTCGGCATCCCTGGCATCGGCCGCGCCCCGTCTCACAGAATACTGACGAGGAAGCGACATGCTTTATCTTTCCACGCGCGGCCACGCGGACCGCAAGCGCTTTTGCGACATCCTGCTCGAGGGCCTGGCGCCCGATGGCGGGCTGTACCTGCCCGAGCACTATCCGCAGATCGATGCCGCCCGCCTGGGCGAGCTGCGCAGCATCTACAAGGAGCAGGGCTACGCGGCCCTGGCCTTCGAGATCCTGAGCCTGTACATCGACGACATCCCGGCCGAGGATCTGCGCGCCCTGTGCGCCAAGACCTATACGCAGCAGGTGTTCGGCACGGCCGAGATCACGCCGCTGCGCGCGCTGGAAGACGGCCTGTGGCTCGAAGCCCTGTCCAACGGCCCCACGCTGGCCTTCAAGGACATGGCCATGCAGCTGCTGGGCAACCTGTTCGAGTACGAACTGGGCCGCCGTGGCGAGGAACTGAACATCCTGGGTGCCACCAGTGGCGATACCGGCAGCGCGGCCGAGTACGCCATGCGCGGCAAGCAGGGTGTGCGCGTGTTCATGACCAGCCCGCGCGGCCGCATGAGCCCTTTCCAGCAGGCCCAGATGTTCAGCCTGCAGGATGCCAACATCCACAACATCGCCATCGAGGGCGTGTTCGACGACTGCCAGGACATCGTCAAGGCCGTCTCCAACGACCACGCCTTCAAGGCGAAGTACAAGATCGGCACGGTCAACTCGATCAACTGGGCCCGCCTGCTGGCCCAGGTCGTCTACTACTTCGCCGGTTACCTGCAGGCCACGCAGAGCAATGACCAGAAGGTCAGCTTCACGGTGCCCAGCGGCAACTTCGGCAACATCTGCGCCGGCCATGTGGCGCGCCAGATGGGCCTGCCGATCGCACGCCTGGTGGTGGCGACCAACGAGAACGATGTGCTCGACGAGTTCTTCCGCACGGGCGCCTACGTGGTGCGCGGCAGCGAACATACCTACGAGACATCAAGCCCCTCGATGGACATCTCCAAGGCCAGCAACTTCGAGCGCTTCGTGTTCGACCTGCTGGGCCGTGATGGCCAGGCCACGCGCGAATTGTTCGCCGAGGGCGTGGCACGCCAGGGCCGCTTCGACCTGGGCGGCAACCCGCTGTTCCAGGAAGCTGCTGCCCGCTACGGCTTTGTCAGCGGCAAGAGCACGCATGCCGACCGCCTGGCCACCATCCGCGATACCTTCGAGCGCTTCGGCACCATGATCGACACGCACACGGCCGACGGCGTCAAGGTGGCGCGCGAGCAGCTGCAGGCCGGCGTGCCCATGATCGTGCTGGAGACGGCACTGCCCATCAAGTTCGCCGCCACCATCGAGGAAGCCCTGGGCCGCCTGCCCGATCGCCCGGCCAAGTTCGAAGGCATCGAGGACCTGCCCAAGCGCGTGACCGACTTGCCGGCCGACGCCGAGCAGGTCAAGGCCTATATCGCCCGGCATTGCGACTGATGCGGCAGCCGGGCTGCCCAAAGGTCCGCAGCAGGAGGGCATGGCGATGAAGGTCATAGGCTTCGCCGGCTACTCTGGCTCGGGCAAGACCAGCCTGGTGGAGCCCCTGATCACGCTGATGCGTGCGCAGGGGCTCAGCGTTTCGGTGGTCAAGCATGCCCACCACCATTTCGATGTCGATCATGAGGGCAAGGACAGCTGGCGCCACCGCAAGGCGGGCGCCTATGAAGTGGTGCTGGCCTCGGATCGCCGTCTGGCGCTGATGCGCGAATTCCCCCGTCCCACGGAGCTGTCGGTGCACGACATGCTGGCCGAACTCGATCCGCGCGTGGATTGGGTGCTGGTCGAAGGCTTCAAGCACGCCGACCTGCCCAAGATAGAGATCTGGCGCGAACAGCCCGAGCGCGCCAGCGCCGGCAAGACCCAGGCGCCGCTGTATCCGCACGACCCCCATGTGCTGGCCATTGCGACCGACGCACCGCAGCGCTTGCCAGAGCCGCCACGCCAGCCCGTGCTCGATCTCAATGCGCCAGGGCAGATACTGCAATGGCTGCTGGAGCATGCGCAGCAACTGCGCTACCGTGCCCCAGGCCTCCCTCGAAATTAGGAAAACACCATGCGAGCCCCGCTCAAGCCCCTTGACGAAGCGCTGGCCGAATTGCTGGCCCAGGCCCTGCCGCTGGCCGGCGATGACACCGTGGACAGCTTCGATGCCGATGGCCGTGTGCTGCTGGCCGATGCCGTCTCTCCGCTGCAAGTGCCGCCCCAGGACAACAGCGCCATGGACGGCTACGCCGTGCGCAGCGCCGAATGCACCCAGGGCAATGCCGAGCTGCCCGTCTCGCAGCGCATCCCCGCAGGCGCCGTGGGCCAGCCGCTGGCTGCCGGCACGGTGGCGCGCATCTTCACGGGCGCTCCGGTGCCCGAAGGTGCCGATGCCATCGTCATGCAGGAAGACTGCGAAGTCCTGGAAGACGGTCGCGTGCGCATCAAGGCGCGGCCCGAGGCCGGGCAATGGATACGCCGCTCTGGCGAAGACATCCGGCGCGGCGCCACCGTCATCGCGGCCGGCACGCGCCTGTCGCCGGCCGAGCTGGGCCTGGCCGCCAGCATCGGCCTGGCCTCTTTGCGCGTGGCACGCAAGCCGCGCGTGGCCTTGTTCTCCACAGGCGACGAGCTGGTCATGCCGGGCACCGTGGCGCCCGAACAGATGCCGCCCGGCAGCATCTACAACAGCAACCGATTCTTCCTTCGCGCCCTGCTGCAGCGCATGGGCTGCGAGGTCACCGACTTCGGCATCGTCCCCGACCGGCGCGAGGCCACCGTGCAGGCCCTGCGCGAAGCGGCCCGCGCGCATGACCTGATCCTGACCAGCGGCGGGGTGTCTGTCGGCGAAGAAGACCATGTCAAGCCCGCCGTGCAGGCGCTGGGCCAGCTCGACCTCTGGCAGATCGCGGTCAAGCCCGGCAAGCCCTTCGCCTATGGCCGTGTGAACCGCGAAGGTGAAGGCTTTGCCCACTTCATCGGCCTGCCCGGCAACCCGGTCTCCAGCTTCGTCACCTTCCTTTTGCTGGTGCGCCCCTTCGTGCTGCGCCTGCAGGGCGTGCAGCAGGCGCTGCCGCGCTCGGTCGAGGTGCGCGCCGACTTCCATTGGCCGCGCGGGGACAAGCGCCGCGAATTCCTGCGCGTGCGCTACAACGACAGCGGCGGGCTGGAGCTGTTCCGCAACCAGAGTTCGGGCGTGCTGACCTCGGCGGCCTGGGGCGATGGCGTGGTGGACAACCCACCGGGCCAGGCCATTGCGCCGGGCGACCGGGTGCGCTTCATCGCCTTTTCGGAGCTGCTGTCATGAGCCAGGCCGTCCCCATCGCCATCACCATCACCGTGCGCTATTTCGCCTCCATCCGCGAAGCCCTGGGCACGGGCAGCGAAACCCTGTCCACCGAGGCCGCCACCGTGGGCGCGCTGCGTGAGGAACTGATTGCGCGTGGCGGTGCAGCCGCCGAAGCGCTGGCCCCTGGCAAGGCCGTGCGCATGGCGCTGAACCAGGTCCTGTGCGATGCCGGGGCCGCCATTCGCCAGGGGGACGAGGTGGCTTTCTTTCCTCCCGTGACCGGAGGTTGACCCAAATGACCACCGACAAGCCCGTGGACCAGGCCATCAGTGCACGCACGCGCAAGGCCCTGTCCGAAGCCAAGGCGCGCGGCGTGCAACTGGGCCGTGCAGGCGCAGACAACCTGCGCGCCACCGTGGAAAAGCGCAAATCCACGGCCGATGCCTTCGCCCAGCAGCATGAGGCGCTGTTCGCCGAACTGCAGGCGCGCGGCCTGACGCACCGCGCCATGGCCTCCGAACTCAATGCGCGCGGCATTGCCGCGGCCCGGGGCGGCGAGTGGACGCACGGTCAGGTGCAACGCATCCTGAACCGCTATGCCGACCTGCGCTCTGCAACACCGTCTGCAGACGGCAGCAGCGGCAGCTGAATCCCGGCCAGCCGCTGCGCCAGCGCGGCCGATGCCGGCTGCATGGGCGCACGCAGCGTTGCCCGCATTCGGCCCTGCTGCGCCAGCAAGGCCTTGATGGGTGCGGGATTGGGCTCGGCAAAGCAGGCGGCGATGTGCGGCTGCAGCGGCTGCCACAGCGCACGGGCAGCGGGCAGGTCGCCGCGCTCCAGGCATTGCATCAACGCGACGAAGTGCCGTGTATGCGCGTGCGCGCTGGCAGCAATCGCTCCCGCACCGCCCAGGGCCAGCGTGGAAAAGATCTGCGCGTCTTCGCCAGCCAGCACCTGCAGTTGCCCATCGGCGATCAGTGCCTGGGTCTTGGCGGCATCGCCCCCGCAATCCTTGATGGCCACGATGCGCTCATGTGCGGCCAGCGCACGCAGCGTGGCCAGCTCCAGCACCACGCCGGTGCGGTAGGGAATGTCGTAGACGATGACTGGATGGGCGCTGCGCTCGGCAATCGCCGTGAACCACTGCAGCAGGCCTGCCTGCGATGGGCGTATGTAATGCGGCGCGGGCACCAGAATGCCGGCCAGCGGCAGGGCGTTCAGTGCCTGAACGCGGGCCAGCGCATGCCCCAGGTGGCAGTCCGAAACGCCCATGACCACGGGCATGCCCTGGGCCGCTGAGAGGATGGTGGACAGGGCGGCATCGTGCTCCGCTTCGCTCAGCGCGGCGGCCTCGGCGGTCGAGCCGCAGGCCACGTAGCCGGCGATGCCGGTGGCGTTGTAGTGCTGCACCAGGGCGCGCAGAGCCCCGTGGTCCACCGCCGCCTCATCTCCAGGAAGAAAGGGCGTGACCAGCGGAAGCCACAGCCCCTGGAATCGGGCTTGCGGCGAGGTGGTGGAAGGCAAAGACATGGAAGATCCCTTCGGGTGATTCAAACAATGAACGACCGGACGCAGCTACCGGCCAGACCGAGGGCGGAAAGGCAGGCGCCTGAAGGGATGCGGGAAGGGGAGATGGAGGCTGCCGGGCCGGTTCCGTCGCTCATCTGGACGGAACCTCAGCTCCGGTCAGACGAGCTGGGGTTTGCAGGCTTTGCCCAGGCACAGGCGCACGGCATCACCGTGGCATGTGGGGAAGGCAAAGATTGCAGGCATGGCGCGCAGTGTAGCGCGCCTGAGCGCCTGGAGGGCTGTCAGGCTGCGCCTTCGGCGCCGGGAGGGGGTGATGCATCGGGCAGCAGCGGTGCCTGCCACTCCAGCAGCTCGGCCAGGCGCTGCACGATCCAGCGCGCCTCGCCAGGGCTGACGATGGAGCCCTCGGCCGCCAGGCCCGCGTGCATGCCCAGCAGCACGCCTTGCTCCGAGGAGTTGCCGGAGTGATAGAGCGTCTGCGCCTGCTCGACCAGGTGGCTGGCCAGGTCCTCGCACAATTCATAGCGCCCGACCACGTCTGCAATCGATGCCTTGAGCCGGCCGTGCCGGTCGGCATACAGGGCGGCAAAGCTCGGCGGCGGCTGTATCTGGCTGGTCTCGTCCATGGCGCGCCTCAATCGGGTTCAAACAGGCGCTCGAAGCGTGCAAGGTCTTCGGCCAGCTCGCAGCTCACGAGCTGGCCCATCTTGCCGTCGGCCAGGCGGTGGGCTGCGAACAGCGTGGCCTTGCCGCGAAAGTTGTAGTCGGGCAGATGGATGATGGTGTAGGGATGGGACACGAACAGCTGATGCTCGTAGACCACGCGCTGCTCGTTGCGCGGCGACGGGTAGAGCGTGTATTCGGGGGTGGTGATCGTGAGTGTGGCCATGCATGGCCCGCTGCAGCAAAAGGCCGGCGGCGGGGGAGGGCAATGCTACCGCGTTCATCACACCCTGGTGCGCCGCCGCCTGCGACAATGCGGGCATGCAAGCAGCCCGTGTATCCATCCAGACCGAGGATTTCGACGTATCGGCCGAACTCGCCGCCCTGCGCGGCGGCGACGCGCGCGTGGGCGCGGTCTGCAGCTTCATCGGCACGGTGCGTGACCGCAACGAGGGCGCCGCCGTGGCCAGCATGGAGCTGGAGCACTACCCGGGCATGACCGAGAAATCGATCGAGGCCATCATCGACGAGGCGGTCCAGCGCTTCGGCATCCATGGCGCGCGCGTCATCCACCGCATCGGTCCGCTGCAGCCCATGGAACAGATCGTGCTCGTGGCCGTCACCGCCTCGCACCGGGGCATGGCCTTCCAGGCCTGCGAATACATCATGGACTACCTCAAGTCGCTGGCGCCTTTCTGGAAGAAGGAACAGACGCCCGAGGGCGCGCGCTGGGTGGATGCGCGCGTCAGCGACGAAGAGGCGCTGGCGCGCTGGCGCCAGTGAAGCGGCGGGGCTTCAGGCCTTGAGCGCAGCACCCCGCAACCATTGCGGCGGGCGGAACACCAGCAGGTTTCCGAGCATCACCAGCAGCAGCCCGCCCACGGCCAGCGGCGTCCAGACATAGCCCTCGAACAGGGCCGAGATGCTGAGCGCAACAATGGGGAACAGCACCGTCGCATAGGCCGCCTTCTCTGGGCCCAGCCGGCCCACCAGGGTCAGGTAGGCCGTGAACGCAATCACCGAGCCTGGAATGGCCAGGTACAGCCAGGAGCCCACATAGGTGCAGCTGGCATCGAAGCGCCAGGGCAGGCCTGCCACCAGCGCATAGCCGGTCAGCAGCAGCGTGCCGGCCAGCATGCCCCAGGCATTGGTCTGTGCGGGCCGCCAGCCCATGGACTGCAGCGACGCAGACAGCATGTTCCCGCAGGAAAAGCACAGCGTGCCCAGCACCGCCCAGGCCAGGCCAGGCAGGCTGGCATGCCGGCCTGCGCGCAGCTCGGGCCAGAACAGCGCCACCAGGCCTGCAAGGCCAAAGAGGCTGCCGGCCAGCACATGGGGAGCCAGCCTGCGGCCGTGGATGATGCGCGCCAGCAGCGCGTTCCAGAGATTGGCGCTGGAGAACACCACGGCGGCCAGGCCGCTGGCCAGCGTCTCGCTGGCATGCATGAAGCACACGAAGTTGAAGCTGAACAGGCACAGGCCCTGCGCCAGCACGCGCGGCAGCGCCGGGCCGCGGGGCACGCGCAGCTGCCGCGACCAGGCCAGCCAGGCGAACATCAGCACGGCGGCCAGCGCAAAGCGGTAGGCAATGGACAGCTCCACGGGCACGGCGCCCAGCTGCAGCTTCAGGGCGATCCAGGTCGAACCCCAGATCAGCACGACCAGGGCATAGAGGGTGGCAGTCATGGCCGGTGATGATGGCGCCGCAGGCTGGGCGGGCATGGCAGATTCCTGCGGTTTGATGGCCTGGCGCCATGCGTCGGTATGGCTGCGGGACCACAATCGCTGCCATGACGCCCACGCCGCTGCCCGAGCTGCCCTCCAGCCACCTGTGCCAGGTGCTGTCACGCTCCAAGGCCCGGCTGCAGCGGCGCGTGCGCCTGAGCGAAGGGGTGGAGCTGGCCGTCTGGGCCAATGTGGACGACGAGGTGCGCTACTGCCAGCCCGGTCACCACACGCTGTCGGTCTACCTGGCCGGGGGCGAGGGCTCGCAGCTCAAGGCGCGGCCCGAGGCCATGGGGGCGCCGGGGCGCATCTGCATCTTCACGCCAGAGGACGAATCGCACTGGCTGGTGCGCTCGCCCGTGCAGTTCCTGCACCTGTATGTGTCCGACCTGGCCTGGGCGGGGCGCGTGGTCCGCATGCTGGATGCCGAGCCCCGCTCGCGCACCTTGCGTGCGCAGATCTACGGGGATGATCAGGCCTTCCACGCTGGTGCCCGTGCGCTGATGCAGCTGGACTGGCAGGACCCGCAGCAGCAACTGGCGGCCGATGCCATTGGCCAGCAGCTGGTGGACCGGCTGGTGCTGCAGTCCGCCACGCCGCGCCAGCTGCAGGCGCTGCAGCGGCCGCTGGGCGGGCTTTCTGCGGCCATGCGGCGCAGGGTGCTGGCCCATGTCGAGGCGCATCTGCATGACTCCAAGGCCGTGTCGCTGCCGGCACTGGCGAGACAGGCCTGCCTCTCCGAATTCCATTTCGCACGCATGTTCCGCCAGAGCATGGGCTGCACAGTGCACGAATGGGTGCTGCAGCAGCGCCTGGCCCGGGCACGGCGCGCCCTGTCTGCGCGCAACGTGCCGCCGTTGGCCGAGCTGGCGCTGGATTGCGGCTTTTCCAGCGCCAGCCACCTGGTGCGCAGCTTCCGGGCGCATTTGGGCGTTACGCCTACGCAGTTCTCGATCTTTCAGCGCAATGCTTGAGAAGGATGGCCGGCCTCGCCGGCCTTGATCTGGCGCAAGCGTCTGTCCTTGCAGGCCGGGCATGGCTTGAAATTTGCCCTGCCGGTATCAGATAAATCGCAATGACCCTGTTTCAGGAGCGAAAAGAAACACCATGCGAATCGACAAACTGACAACCAAGTTCCAGGAAGCCCTGGCCGACGCGCAAACGCTGGCCCTGGGCGGAGACCAATCCAATATCGAACCCCTGCACCTGCTCGTGGCGCTGCTGCGCCAGGACGATGGTCCGCGCTCGCTCTTGCAGCGCGCCGGCGCCAACGTGGGCCAGCTGCAGGCCGCAGCCGAGAAGGCCCTGGCCGATCTGCCGCGCGTGCAGCACCAGGACCAGGTGCAGGTCGGCTCCGAGCTGGGCCGGCTGCTGCAGGCGACCGAGAAGGAAGCCCTCAAGCGCGGCGACCAGTTCATTGCCAGTGAGCTGTTCCTGCTGGCGCTGACCGACAGCAGCGGCTCTTCCACGCGCGCAGGCCAACTGCTCAAGGAAAGCGGCGTGACGCGCTCCAGCCTGGAGTCGGCCATCAACGCCGTGCGCGGCGGCCAGACCATGGACAGCGCCGAAGGCGAAGGCCAGCGCGAGGCCCTCAAGAAATACACCATGGACCTGACCGAGCGCGCGCGCATCGGCAAGCTCGATCCGGTGATCGGCCGCGACGACGAAATCCGCCGCTCCATCCAGGTGCTGCAGCGCCGCAGCAAGAACAACCCCGTGCTCATCGGCGAGCCCGGCGTGGGCAAGACCGCCATTGTCGAGGGCCTGGCCCAGCGCATCGTGGCCGGCGAGGTGCCCGAAAGCCTCAAGAACAAGCGCGTGTTGTCGCTGGACATGGCGGGCCTGCTGGCCGGCGCCAAATACCGTGGCGACTTCGAGGAACGCCTGAAGTCCGTGCTCAAGGAAGTGGCCCAGGAAGAGGGCCGCATCATCCTGTTCATCGACGAGATCCACACCATGGTCGGTGCCGGCAAGGCCGATGGCGCCATGGACGCGGGCAACATGCTCAAGCCGGCCCTGGCGCGCGGCGAGCTGCACTGCATCGGCGCGACCACGCTCGATGAATACCGCAAGTACATCGAAAAGGATGCGGCGCTGGAGCGGCGCTTCCAGAAGGTGCTGGTCGAAGAGCCTTCCGTGGAGGACACCATCGCCATCCTGCGCGGTCTGCAGGTGCGCTACGAGGCCCACCACGGCGTGGATATCACCGACCCGGCCATCGTGGCTGCGGCCGAGCTGAGCCACCGCTACATCACCGACCGCTTCCTGCCCGACAAGGCCATCGATCTGATCGACGAGGCCGCGGCCAAGATCAAGATCGAGATCGACTCCAAGCCCGAGGTCATGGACAAGCTCGAGCGCCGCATGATCCAGCTCAAGATCGAGCGCGAGGCCATGAAGAAGGAAAAGGACGAGGCCTCGCAAAAGCGCCTGCAGCTGATCGAGGAAGAACTCGGCAGCCTGGAGCGCGAGTACGCCGACCTGGAAGAGGTCTGGAAGAGCGAGAAGGCCAGCGCCCAGGGCTCCGAGCAGATCCGCAAGGAGATCGACCAGATCCGCATCCAGATCGAGGAGCTCAAGCGCAAGGGCGACTTCAACAAGGTGGCCGAGCTGCAGTACGGCAAGCTGCCCTCGCTGGAAAAGCAACTCAACGAAGCCCAGGCCAACGAGCAGGGGCAGGGCGGCGCCCCCGCCCACAGGCTGCTGCGCACCCATGTCGGCGCCGAGGAAATTGCCGAAGTGGTCAGCCGTGCCACGGGCATTCCCGTGGCCAAGATGATGCAGGGCGAGAAGGACAAGCTGCTGCGCATGGAAGACCGGCTGCATGACCGCGTCGTCGGCCAGGACGAGGCCATCTCGGCCGTGGCCAATGCCATTCGCCGCTCGCGCTCGGGTCTGTCCGACCCCAACCGGCCCACGGGCTCCTTCCTGTTCCTGGGCCCCACGGGCGTGGGCAAGACCGAGCTGTGCAAGGCGCTGGCCGGCTTCCTGTTCGACAGCGAGGACCATCTGGTGCGCATCGACATGAGCGAGTTCATGGAAAAGCATTCCGTGGCCCGCCTGATTGGCGCGCCGCCCGGCTACGTGGGCTACGAGGAAGGCGGTTACCTGACCGAGGCCGTGCGCCGCAAGCCCTACAGCGTGTTGCTGCTCGATGAGGTCGAAAAGGCCCATCCCGACGTGTTCAACGTGCTGCTGCAGGTGCTGGACGATGGTCGCCTGACCGATGGCCAGGGCCGCACCGTGGACTTCAAGAACACGGTCATCGTGATGACGAGCAACATAGGCTCTTTGCTGATCCAGGCCATGGTCGGCGAGGATTACGATGATGTGAAAGATGCGGTCTGGGGGGAACTCAAGAACCATTTCCGACCCGAATTCCTTAACCGCATCGACGAAACCGTGGTCTTCCACGCGCTCGACGCGAAGAATATCGAGTCGATCGCAAGGATTCAGCTCAAGCTGCTGGAGCGTCGTTTGGAGAAAATGGACCTTGCGCTGCAGGTGTCCGACCAGGCACTGGCCGAACTGGCCAAGGTGGGCTTCGATCCCGTTTTCGGGGCCCGGCCGCTCAAGCGCGCGATACAGCAGCGGATCGAGAATCCGCTGTCGAAACTGCTGCTCGAAGGGCGCTTTCCGCCCAAGAGCACGATTGCGGTACATGTGGACCCGGTACTGGAGCCGGGCGTATTCCGGTTCGATGCGGCAGACCCCGCCTGACGCACCGGGCCAGCCAAGAAAGGCTTTGCTTTGAACGATTTTGTCGCCACCCTGACCCGCTGGGCCGTTCGCATCCTGCTGATGCTTGTGGGCCTGGTCTTCTTTGTCAGCCTGCTGACCGCCGCGGCGCTGCTGGCCCTGGTCTGGGCCGTGAGAGCGCTGTGGGCCAGGCTCACCGGCCAGCCGGTGATGCCCTGGGCCATGCGCATGAGCCCGCGGGCGGGCTGGCAGACCGTGTACCGCTCCGGCTCCGAGTGGATGGCACAGCGTCCGCAGCGCGCCTATGGCGCAGCCGAGGGCGGTGGCCGCCGCGCCGGTGCCGGCGTACTGCCGGGTGCGGGCGAGGTGACCGACGTTCAGCCCCGTGAAGTGCGCGAGCCCTGAAGCGTCTTGCTGCAGCCTTTACGCGTCCTGCGCATCTTCGTGCCCAGGCCGCGCGTGGCGGCCCGTATAGTCTGAAACCCTCGGGAGCCCGTGCAAGGCTCCCTTTTTTTTCCTGCCGCTGCATGCCAACATGTGCCGCGACGCATCCTTGGAATGCGGCGCATGCAAGTGTCTTCTTACCATTGAGCCTATGACCCAGCTGGATCTCCACCGCGTCTTCGACCTTCAGTACCAGGCCAGCCGGGCGCAGGTGGACGTGCCCCTGCTGGTACGCCGCGAACGCCTGCTGCGCATGCAAAAGCTGCTGGACGAACACGGCCCCGTGCTGGCTGCCGCCGTGCAGGCCGACTTCGGCATGCGCTCGCCACGGCTGACCGAGATGGTGGAGCTGTTCGTGCTGCGCAACCTGCTCAAGCACACGCTGCGCCATCTGGCGCGCTGGTCGGGGCGCCAGCGGGTGCGAACGCCGCTGATGCTCATACCCGGCCGGGGCTGGATAGAGCGCCAGCCGCTGGGCGTGGTGGGGGTGATTTCCCCGTGGAACTATCCGGTGCAGCTGGCGCTGGGGCCGGCCATCACGGCCCTGGCGGCGGGCAACCGCGTCATGCTCAAGCCCAGCGAACTCACGCCGCACACCTCGGCCCAGTTGGCAGCGCTGGTGGGGCAGTTTTTCGCGCCCGAGGAATTCGCCGTCATCGAAGGCGATGTGAGCATTGCCACGCAGTTCTCGGGCCTGCACTTCGACCATCTGCTGTTCACCGGCTCGACTGCCGTGGGCCGGCGCGTGGCGCAGGCGGCGGCGGCGCACCTGACGCCGACGACGCTGGAGCTCGGTGGCAAGTCGCCCTGCATCATCTCCACCGACTGCGACCTGAAGGAGGCCGCGCTCAAGATCGCGCATGGCAAGCTCGTCAATGCGGGCCAGACCTGCATCGCCCCCGACTACGTGCTGCTGCCGCGCGGGCAGGAGGCGGAGTTTGCCGAGGCCTTCCGCACCGCGGCACGGCGGCTGTTCCCGCGCTTTGCCGGCAATCCGGACTATGCGGCCATCCTCACCAAGCGCCACCTGGCGCGCCTGCGGCAGATGCTGCGCCAGGCCCAGGGCATGGGGGCGCATGTCGAATGGATGGAGGACGGCGGAGCCGGCCAGGAGAGCGCCGACATGGCCTGGGGCGATGCCGTGGAGCGCCAGATGGCGCCGGCCCTGGTCTTCAATGCCACCAGCCAGATGCAGCTCATGCAGGAGGAGATCTTCGGCCCCATCCTGCCCGTGATCAGCTACGACAGGCTGGATGACGTGGTCTCGGCCATCAATGCGGGGCCCAGGCCGCTGGCGCTGTACTGGTTCGGCCGCGATGAGAAAGTGCGTGATGCCGTGCTGTCACGCACCATCAGCGGCGGGGTGACGGTCAACGACACCCTGCTGCACTTCGCCCACGAGAACCTGCCCTTCGGCGGCGTGGGCGACAGCGGCTGGGGTGCCTACCATTCGGAGCAGGGCTTTGCACGGCTGAGCCATCAGAAGGCGGTGTTCGTGCAGTCGCGCTGGTCGGGGGCTTCGATGCTGTATCCGCCCTATGGCGCAAGGTTCGACCGCATCATGGAGTTGATGCGCCGCTGGCTGTGAGCGAGGGGGTGATTTCTCGCCGTTGCCGGGCTTGCCTGCATCGTGAGAAATTGTCAACTGATTCCTTGCCAAGCCTTGTGTCGCGTGCACCAGCTGCTCTTTTTTGGAGAGCACATAGCACATCCCAATGCCGAGGGCAAGAAAACGAGCACAGCCGTACTTGCGTGCATGGCTAAGAGCCGCAACGCACGCAAAAAGCGCGATTCCTGTGAAAATCACGCCCTTCTATTTTCACCTGTTTTCGTTTCGGTTTTTCCATGTCTAGTATCCAGGTTCGTCCAGCCACTCTCCGCGATGCAAAAGCGATTGCCCAGATCCATACTGCTTCCGCCATGGAGGCTTATCGCGGTCTGGTTCCCGATGACCAGCTCAAGAGCATGTCGTCGGTAGAAAAACGCCAGGCCTATTGGCGCGAAGCCATCGAATTTTGCGAACCCCAGGTTCAGGTCGCCATCGACGGCGACAAGATCGTCGGCTTCGTCGGTTTCGACCGCTCGCGCGATGAGAAGTCGCGCCAGACCACCGGTGAAATTTGGGCCATCTATGCCTCTCCCACGCACTGGAATCAGGGTGTGGGCGTGGCCCTGTGGGACGCCGCACGCGACGGCCTGCTCGAAGAAGGCTGCACCAATGTCACCTCGTGGGTGCCGCTGCGCAATGAACGTGCGCTGCGCTTCCATGAGCTCGCCGGCTTCAAGCGCGAAATGTCCACCGCCAAGACGGCCCAGGTTGGCGCTCTCAAGATCGAGGAAGTGCGGCTCAAGCGCGCACTGAACTGATCGATTCGCCAAACCATCCACCCATCACTCACGGAGCAGCAGGCCTTGTCCTCTTCCCAGAACTGGTCCCTGCTGCAGTGGCAGGAGCACGAGGCCACCCAGGTTGCCCTGTGGCGCGCGGACAGCACCATGACCGCACCGCGCCGCATCGTCATCGCTGACGACAGCCTGGCCGCCGACAGCGCCTACCGCCTGGCCTGCGAAGGCCAGGCCATGCTGTGGCGCGGCGATTTCCAGAATGCCCGGCAGTTGCTGTCGGCCCTGGGCCGCCGCCTCGACAAGCCCGCCCGTGAGACTTCCGCCAAGGCGCGCCAGCGCCGCGCCGGCAAGGAAGACGCCAAGCCGGTCTTTCCCCACGCCTTCCACCTGCACCGCCAGGCACTGGCGCAGCGTGCGCGCATCCTGTCCAGCGTGATGATCGAGCTCGATACCCGCTGGCACTGTGCCCTGCGCCGCGCACCGGACTGGAGCGAAGCCTGTCGCGAAGCCTGGGGCGAGATTCCCGCCGACCAGGGCGCTCAAAGCGTGATCGTTCCCCTGCGTGAACTGCTGGGTGCCCTGGGCGCACATGAGTGGCGCAAGAAGGGCGTGGCCCTGGCCGTGCCGGGCATGCCGGAGTTCAGCATTCACCCGCACTACGGCGTGTTCTCCCCGGTGCGCGGCGAGTACCTGGATCTGGTGGCGCAGGCTCCCCTGCCGGCCGCAGCCCAGCAGGCTGATGCCGCCGTCTGGGATATCGGCACGGGCACGGGTGTGCTTTCCGCTCTCTTGCTGCACCGTGGCGTGCGGCAGGTGGTGGCCACCGACCTGAGCGACCGGGCACTGACCTGCGCGCAGGACAACCTGCAGCGGCTGGGTCTGGCGCAGCGCGTGAGCCTGCGCAAGGCGGACCTGTTCCCTGAAGGCCGGGCCGCCTTGGTGGTCTGCAATCCGCCGTGGCTGCCGGGCAAGGCCAGCTCCTTGCTGGAGCAGGCCGTCTATGACGAAGGCAGCCGCATGCTGCGCGGTTTTGTCGAGGGCCTTGCTGCACATCTGCTGCCGGGCGGCGAAGGTTGGCTGATCCTGTCGGATCTGGCCGAGCACCTGCAGTTGCGCTCGCGCGAGGAACTGCTGGGCTGGATCGATGCCGCAGGCCTGCAGGTCCTGGGCCGCGAGGACATCCGCCCGCGCCATGGAAAGGCTGCGGACTCCACCGATCCGCTGCACGCGGCACGCGCCGCCGAGCTCACCTCGCTGTGGCGCCTGGCGCCGCGCTGATCGCGCGCGCGTCCACCCTTCGTTTCGTCTAGGCGCCCTGTGCCGTCGCTGCCTCCTGGGGCAGCAGATGCCGCAGGCGCTCGCGCAGGGCATCGGCGCGCTCGTCGCCCGCATGTTCCTGCACTGTCTGCAGCAGCTGCAGGGCGGCGGCCTGCAGTGCCTCAAGATCGCGCGCCTCGCGCAGCAGATGGCGCAGCACCTGGGCCTTGTCCTCATGGCGGTTGGCAAACATGCGCTCGCACATATCGAACAGGTACATGCGTGTGCCGGCAAGATTCAGCGTGGCAGCGGGGCCGGGCGGGCTGGATTCCTTCGCAGCGGCCGGTGCCATGGAGGGGGCCTGAGCACGAGCCGGGGGTGATGATTCGGCGGCTTGGCCAGCCAGGCGCTGCAGGTGGCCGCTGGCGATCAGTTGCTCGATCAGTTCGCCGGCCTGTGCGCCCAGGACCTGCTGCAACTGCTCCTCGGTGCGGCCATCGGCCATCAGCAGCACCGAGCGCTCGCGCAGCGGCAGGCTGCGGCGGCCGGGCTGCAGCTCTTCAAGGGCCTTGGCGGTTTTTTGCAGCAGCATGGTGGGGGCAGGGAGTCCGACAAGCCCCGATTGCACGTTACATGAATGACCGTGGCGTGAAGAAGCCATGACAACTGCTCCGCCCCGGTGTTCTGCGGCAAGCGCACAATCGCCTGCCATCGCATGGGCGGGCGCTGATTTCCAGGTGCTGGCGGCCGATGCCGATCGCAGAAATATTGTTTGATCTGTAACAGGAAGACGGGGCGCAGGCCTCGCGACATAGGTGATGAGACTGTTGCTGGCGCCCATGGAGGGCTTGCTTGATTTCGTGCTGCGCGATGTGCTCACGCGCGTGGGCGGCGCAGACCGCTGTGTCTCGGAGTTCATCCGCGTCACGGGGACCGTGCTGCCCGACAAGGTGTTCCTGCGCACCATGCCGGAGCTCAACAACGGCAGCCGGACGCTGGCAGGTGTCCCTGTGCGTGCGCAGCTGCTGGGCTCGGACCCGGACAGCATGGCGGCCAATGCGGCCAATCTGGCGCGCCTGGGTCCGGAAGGCATCGACCTGAACTTCGGCTGCCCCGCCAAGGTGGTCAACCGCCATGGCGGCGGTGCTGCGCTGCTGCAGGACCCGGAGCAGATCGCGCGTGTGGTGGGGGCCGTGCGTGCAGCCGTTCCGGCGGCCATGCCTGTGTCGGCCAAGATGCGCCTGGGTTTCAACGACACGACCCTGATGACCGAATGCGCCCAGGCCATGCAGGCCGGTGGCGCCTGCGAAATCGTCGTACACGCCCGCACCAAGCTCGACGGCTACCGTCCGCCTGCCTATTGGGACATGATCCCGCGCATCCGCGAGTCCGTGACCGTGCCCGTGGTGGCCAATGGCGAGATCTGGACGGTGGAGGATGCGCTGCGCTGCCGTGAGCAATCGGGCTGCGGCGATCTGATGCTGGGCCGGGGAATCGTTGCCGACCCAGGCCTGGCGCTGGCCATTCGCGCTGCCGTGGAAGGCGGGCAGGCACCGGCGGAACAGCTTGCGGCACAGGTGGTCTGGAGCGACCTGGTGCCGCAGGTCCAGCGTTTCTGGGACATGGTCTGCGAGGACCTGGAGCCGCGCCAGCGCGCAGGCCGCCTCAAGCAATGGCTGAACCTGCTGCGCCGCCGCTTTCCCGAAGCCGAGCAGGCTTATCAGGAAGTGCGCATGCAGACTGACCAGCGCGAGATCACGCTGTGGGTGCAAGCGCTGGCGCGGCGTCAGGAGTGGGCCGGGCTCTAGCGCGATCAGCCGGTCACAGCAGATGGTCGGGCGCCAGCGGGCCAATGAGCTTGAGCATCAGGCGCAGGCCCCAGCTGGCATCGGGCTCGCTGTGCTCGTCACCGCGCTCGCTGTCTTCCGAGGCCCGCCACACCAGCTCGCCATCCTTGTCGAGCTCGACGCGCCAGCTGCCATCCTGCAGGCCCTCGTCAATGCTTTGCGTAGCCAGGCGGCCGAACTCGCGGCTGGCGATGAGCAGGGCAATCTCGGTGTTCTGCAACTGCGAGCGCAGATCCAGGTTCATCGAGCCGACTGCCACCAGATGCCCGTCCACCACCAGCAGCTTGGAGTGCAGCATTGCACGCGATGCGCCTGTGGAACCCGAAGGACCGCCGCCACCCGTGCTGCCCGAGCCGAATGCAGAGCGGACGCTGGCCGCCGTGCTGCGCATCTCGTACAGTTCAACGCCCATCTCCAGCAGCGCCTTGCGGTGGCGCGCGTAGCCGGCATGGGCCAAAGGTGCATCGTTGGAGGCCAGCGAATTGGTCAGAATCCGAACGCGCACTCCGCGTTGCCGTGCGCCACGAAACGCCTCCATCATGTCCGGGCCCGGCACGAAGTAGGGCGAGACCACCAGCAGATCGCGCCGGGTCTTGCGCACCAGGGCCAGCAGGCCATCGACCACCGAATCGGCCTCCAGCACCGGACGCGCCGCCTGGCGCAGGGCGCCAGCCGGCTGGCCCATGGGCAGCGTGCCGGCAGGCCTGGCCTGCGGGCTGTGCGGAGCGGGGCTGGCCTGTGCGGCCGCATCCGTGCCAGCGCTTGTGATGGAGCCTGGGCCGTCATCCCTGTCCAACGGAATCTTGGCGGGCTCATCCACCAGCACGGCGGCCGATGCCCATGTCCAGCGAGCCTTTCGCAGATCCATGGGCTGCTGGTCCCAGATGATCCGGCGCTGCTCGGCCGTCTGGTCATCTGACTTTGTCTCCTTTGGGGGAACGGCAGGTGTGGGGTCCTCCTCCTGCGCCTGGTCATCATCGTCCGCAAAGCGCTCGCGCAACTGCTTGAGCTCCTTGAGGCTGATCAGCGACTGGACGGGATAGGCGCGCTGGTTGTTCCAATAGCTGTCGAAGCTGCGTGACAGGTCGTTGACCACCGGCCCCGCCGCCAGCACGTCGAGGTCCACGAAATTGCTGGCGCTGTCCGCATCGAAATACGCATCGCCCAGATTGCGACCTCCGATCACGCCCATGGCGTTGTCGGCGATGAACAGCTTGTTGTGCATGCGCTGCTGGGCCCGCTGGAAATCGGTCAGCAAGGTATAGGCACGGCCCAGCGCCGAGCTGCGCGCGCCCGCCAGGGGGTTGAACATGCGCATCTCGATACCCGGCACAAAGGCCAGGCGCATGACCTGCGCATTCGCGCCCGTGCTGTGGAAATCGTCCAGCAGCACGCGCACGCGCACGCCACGCCGGGCCGCCTCGACCACGCCGCGCAGCAGGCGCTGCGTGCTCTCGTCGGCATGTATGGCGTAGTACTGCAGGTCCAGCGTCTGCTGCGCTCCCTCGACCAGTGCCAGCCGGGCGCCATAGGCGGCCTGGGCACCGGACAGTAGGGTGAAGGCGGAGGTTTGAGGCTTGACGCTGGCAGGCCGCAATTGCTGAACCAAAGACCCCAATGGCGTGCTTTGCGGGGCTTCCAAGGCTGCAGTGACGGGGCGATCGACCTGGGAGGGCAAGCTGCTTGCGCAGCCGCAGACCACGGCGGACACCAGCAGGACAAGCGTGGTCCGCAGGCCTCGAAACAGGCTGGTGGATGGAAGGGGCTGTAAGTTGCGAGCGCCGGACATGATTCGAAGATTTGGCCTAAGGATCGGTCAATCGGGTGTCGGACGGCTGCGCCAGCCGGTGGTCCAGGAAGCCGCTGTTCGCGTCAGAAGCTGGCGCGGTCCACAACGCGGGCCACAACGCGCAGGTCTTGCCCGATGCGTTGCACATCATGCAGTGCCAATGCAAGGGCCTCGGACAGCGCGTCCAGCGGCCCGAAACTGGCGATGCCCATGCCACCCGTGCCCAGCAGCTTGGGGGCCAGGTACAGCAGCAGCTCATCGACCAGCCCCTCGCGTACCAGCGAGCCATTGAGCTTGAAGCCGGCTTCCACATGCAGCTCGTTCGTGCCGCGCGCCGCCAGGTCACGCAGCATGGCGCACAGGTCCACCTTGCCGTGCGCGTTGGGCATGGGAATGACGGTCGCGCCCAGGTCCTGCAGTGCACTGGTTTTCGATGCATCCCGGCTGCTGGTGTAGATCAGGCAGCCGGCCGGGGCCTGGAGTACCTGGGCTGTGAGCGGCATGTCCAGCCGGCTGTCCACAACAGCGATGCGCGGCTGGCGCGGCGTAGCCACATCCCGCACGTTCAGGCGCGGATCATCTTCCAGCACCGTGCCTATGCCCGTCAGTATGGTGCATGCCCTCGCACGCCACGCATGGCCATCGGCGCGTGCCTCGGGGGATGTGATCCATTGGCTGGTGCCGTTGTGCAACGCGGTCGCCCCGTCAAGGGAACTGGCCGCCTTCATGCGCACCCACGGTATGCCCCGCAGCATGCGGCTGAAGAAGCCAATGTTCAGCTCCCGGGACTCGTCTGCACCCGGCCCCACCACCACATCCACGCCTGCCGCGCGCAGGCGCGCGAAGCCTTGGCCGGCGACCTGGGGATTGGGGTCCGTCAGTGCGCCTACCACCTTGGCAACGCCAGCGGCGATCAGGGCATCGCAGCAGGGACCCGTACGGCCCTGGTGCGAGCAAGGCTCCAGCGTCACATAGGCGGTAGCTCCGCGCACATCCTCGCCTCGGGCCACGGCATCGCGCAGTGCCATCACTTCGGCATGTGGGCCGCCAGCCTGCTGAGTGAACCCTTGGCCGACGACTCTGCCATAAGGTGCCACCAGCACGCAGCCCACGCGCGGATTGGGGGAGGAAAGAAAAAGCGCCTGGGCGGCGAGCCCAAGCGCTTGGTGCATGTGTGGCACGGTGTTTGTCATGGTGCCTGGGATGGTAACAAGCCTGGGCTCGATCAGCGCCTGGCAGGTCGGTATCTACCCGGTGTTCACCTGCCCCAGCAGTCGGAGACGATGGTGCCTGTCGTGGCCCCGTTGGCGCCGCGCAATCCGCTTTGCGTCAAGGTGTAGTTGCCGCACTTGTCGTTGGCTTGGGCTCCCTTGGGCGTTGCCGTCACGGTGAACGTGCTTCCATCCGTGGAGTTCAGTGAAATATCGTAGCGATTGGAGGGAACTGTCTTCAAGGATGCAGGGAAACTGGCGGTGAGCGGATAGGTTCCGTTGGAAGTTGCCGCCCGCTCAAGCCATTGCGCCGCTTGCAAAAGGCCGGCCCGCGCTTCCGCCCGATGCCCACGCCGAATATATTCGTTGTAGCTTGGCATGGCGATGGCTGAAAGTATGCCGACCACAGCGACGACGATCATCAACTCAATCAGCGTGAATCCAGCAGATCTTTTCATCATGATTTTATTCTCCAGATGCATCAGTTCAATTGCCTCCAGTTGGGGCGCAGCATCAACTCCGGGATTTTTGATAGCTTATCTTCACGCCCACTATTGCCTTTCCTGACCTGAAGAGATTTGTTGCTGAATCGAAGTTCCTTGGGGTCCGAGGTCATCCTGTTCACTGATTTGTCCTCGCCGTTGTATAGGCCATCTCCAGTCAGATCAAGAATCTGCGTTCTAGGTTTTGATCCCTGTTCGATAGTCAACAAAGTGCGAAATGGCTTTGCGGATTTAGGCGTTGGTTCACAGCTTTCTTCCGTACCTGTCGTGGCGCCTCCAGACGCAGGGACTTCACTCATGATTTCCAGAACGTTGCTGCCGTCATAGAATTCAATGGCATTGAGTACACGCTCGCCAGCTTCCGGAAGATCAAAATACCACCCTTTGACTGCGGTGCAATTTGATTTTCCTTGGCAGTCATAGATGGCGCTGTTGTTGCTCACGGCCCAGAAATCACGGTTAGAGCTTGCGAGTTCCCCAGGCTTCTTGGCGCCCTCAATCGCCTGGCTCATCAATTGAGTCCGTGAAACTGTGGCAGGTCTCGGATCTGATGTTTCCAAAACAACCTTGCCTTTGCTTGTGGCATCCTTGCTGATCGTATAGCGCGTATTGTCAATAATGGAATAAACAGTCTGTTTGGAGTCTGTGTCTGTACGATCTCCCTCAGTCAGGCTGCGTCCTGTTCCGAAAGCCACCATGAGGCCGCCGACCTGTCTGTTGGGCCTCAATACAGGAGGTGTCGTGATGGGCTGGCGGCTTGTGGCGCTGCCAGTTACTCCCGTGGAATAGGTGGCAGTGAATAATGGGCTTCCGTCAAATGCAACATTCCAGTTGGAGGCATTGTTGCTGGAGATGTCAAATTTCCAGAGATTACCGCGCAAATCTCCTGCATAGACAATATCTGGAACACCATCGCTGTTGATGTCGAGAAACTGTGGGGTTGACAGCCCATTTTGATCAGCCTCTGCGTTTTTGGGTGTTGTCACGGGTACTGCTGAAATTTTCTTGAGCTCCCTGTTTCCATCCAGATATTGAATGAGTAGAACAGGCCTCTCGTTCGTGCTGTTGTAACCGTTACCCATGATTGCCGCCCAGCGGCCATCATTGGTTTGTGTTATTTGCAAGGCTCTTTGTGGATTTGCCTCTTCAACGACAGGGGCACCAAAGATGTGGCCAATATCCGCATCTGAGCCATCAGTCTTGTCCATGATGACCAGGCTGCTCGCATTGGCCTTGCTGAAGTCGGTGGCAATCACGCCATCTGTGGTGCCGGGCTTTGTGGTATTGAGCACAAAATAACCTTTGCCGCCAGCGCCCAATGTTCCTACCAGATAGGTGGCCCAGTTTGGGGACTCCTTGGTTCCCAGATTGAGGTCACCTGTGAAAGGTGAGCCATCTACATAATATTTATGTGTGTAGCCGGTGTTGGAGAAATCTGGAAGATTTTTAATGACTCCCTGGGGAACGTATGCTATTTTCTCAGAGCCATCAATGGCAGAGAATCCATGAAGCATGCCGTCATTTCCTCCTACATAAAGCATTGGGATGCGTTTACTGTGGGTAGCTATATAGCGGGTGTAGCTGGCAATATTATATGTGAGTGACGGAGGTCCAGCATACCAGATGCTGGAGTTGACAATATCGGCCTGGCGGGATTTTCTTTGACGAAATACTCCTCCAGTTTGATTTTCCTCCTTGCTGCGATCCCCGCGGATATAGTTGACTCTGTCCTTGCCGCGGCCGTCGCTGGGCGTCAAGTTCAAGAGTGCCTGCTGTGCGGTGCTCAGCTGCGTGGTGGTTCCCCATTCAAAGGATATTCCCGTGCTTCCATTGTGTGACAGGATAAGCCTGGATGTGATGTCTGTAGCAGATAAGGCATCCAGCTTATCCGCTGTTGTCATGTGATTATTGGGGGCTGTCTTATTTGGATTGAGGCCCCAGGCTGGATTGGGTGTTGTCTTCCAGCTGATATTCTGTGAATCCTGTGGATCAACGACGGAGATTATTTTCTCGGATGCAACAAAGCCACTCCAACGATTCTTGTTGGAATTAAGGTCTTCTGCGGCGACATACCCCGATTGGAAAGACTCGGTGTTGTTGCGGCTGATGGAATTGGATGCGCTGGTAAATCCTGTCAGTGGGCTTGTATTGTCGGCAACGATGGAGCTGAAAATCTCATCAAATGCTTTTTCCAGATCGGCGCCAGTTTGCACAGGGAAGAACTTCCCTCTGCTGTTGATCGCCATATGCCATAGCTCTTCTGGACGCACATAGTCGGTGATGGCCTGGCCTTTGCGTGTTCCACTGGTATAGCTACCGTCATAATCGTCGTCGGTTGCATCGGTCCACTTCTTGATGCCTAGTATTGCATCCGTGAAACCATCTCCGTACATTCCATTGGTGAAAATGGGGTTTTTGTTCGTGTCATCCCAATTGCTTGCGCGTGCTCCGTAGCCAATGGTGTGGGTGACTAAGTGTTGCCAGGTTGCAGGGTCATTTTTAGGATTCCACTCTGGCTTTATGGTTACAGAGCTGTTCCCAGATTTGAAGGTTTCATCGGTCGATTTTTTGGGTTCAAAAGGTATCTCATTCTTGATGTTGGGCTGCAAGTCTGTGGACCAATAGTGAAATGCCATATCGGCAAGCGTAGGATATGCGAAGTAATAATCTATCTTGTTGACTCTCTGTTTTTTTGTGCCGGAGCCGTAATTATCGCGATATATTTTTGTCTGATCACTCGTGATGTCGTAAGTCAAAGTGGGGCCGTATTTTGGCGCTTCTGGAGTGGGGAGTGATTTCGTCGTTCCATCGGAATTGCCTATGGCTTCTGCATGGGAGCTGACCATCTTGGTCTGGAAATCAAAAGAATTGAAGTTGGTTGATGGTAGATAGGTATTCCAGCCACCGTCTGTCATGAAAACGTGATATGCCCTGCGGCAAGAGATGGGCTTGGTGTCAGCAATGCCGGGAGTGGCATTCCAGGGGCTATCTGCGCCCGTGGTTTTCATATACTGGCCTGCATTCCACATCATCGTATGAGAAGGAGTTCCGTCCTTTGCACTGATAGAGTCCACCCAGGCGGAGAAATTGTCCTTGTGGGCTCCTGAAAAGTTTGCCATGGCGTTGTTGCCGTCGCAACCTGACTGGTCGCTGGGGATATTGTTACACCGCCACATCGACTGCCATGCCAGCCTAAACTGATTGTCATATTTGCTGGTCTTGACCAGTACATTCTTCAGGCCACTTTTTAGCGAAGTGATACGGGCTGGCTTGCTACTGCTTGCCGAGCCTCCGTCATCATTCCAGGCCATGCTGCCCGAGTCATCGACGGACAAGACTACATTGGGAATCGGCATCTTGTGTGCGGAACCAGCGGGATACTGGGCAAAAGGTATTTCTGCCGAAATTGCCTGTGTACCTGCGAATGCGGAGAATACGGCGCAGGCCAGTGTGCGTTGCTGAAATGAAGGCTTTTTCATGATTTTCTCCGTATTTATTCGGCTAGGCTCAAAGACAGGGTGGATTGGAGGACCACCTCAGTACCGGGCTTGAGTCCCCGGGCGAGTGCCGTGATGCGATATACCCATCTTTTTTTTCGGGAAGGTGCAAAAATTTCCACATTGGCTCCTGGTGGAACGCCTTTGAGAAGTGAAATATTAGGATCCACGTAAGGCAGAACCTCTACCCAGTACCATGCGCCACGACGATCCTTCAGAGCGCTTGGTGTGGCAGTTACGTTGAGTATGGGGTTTCCACCGGTTCCCGTTTTCGCTCCGGTGAACTGTCCGTATCGTGCACCTACGTTTTCTGCAGTCATTTCTGCAAGGCGCGTGGGGTCGTGCCAAAAATCCTGTGGGTCTGCGAATTTCTGACAAATTCCTTTATAGCACTTAGAGTCGTAAGTGCCCAACGTGTTGATGAGATTGGGTAGATCCTTTGTCTCAATGTCGAAATAGATGGTAGTCAATCTTCGACACACATCGCCTTTATCTGCATCCGGCGTGCAGTAACTTCCGTTGGTGTTGACTCCGCGTATATCCATTTCAGCATCTTGCAGCATGGCCTGTGCGGCTTCGAAGGCGCGGCGATAGTCTGCATCATTGCCTACAATCATTTCGTTGAGCAGCGCCGTTCTTGATGCCCATAATGCCAAAAGCATTGAGAGTAGAACCAAAATGATAATCACGTAAAGTGATATTCCGCGCTGTTTCTGTCGACGAGCCAAATGGTATACTGTCTTGTAAATGCTTGGATTTTTCATGATAGCGCTTGGCCTTGGCTACGGATTTGAAAGGTATTCCTGAATACCATGCGCAAGCGGTTGCCACGCTTTACAGATGAGCCATCGCATTTTTTATAACTGGCTCCCGCTGTATCTATTGATTCGGATCCCTCCAGTTCCAGACAAACTTCGATGGCATACACATCACGCCATCCATTTAGCGAAGAGGATGCTGTGCTTGCACTGGCATATTTGGTTTTAGGTAAACCTGTCTTTGTGCTATCCGGATCCTGTGTCAAATACTTGATTTTCATGTCCTTGACGTTGCGTATGATCGGTTTGGGTGTGCCGCTGACCCCCGTACAAATCAGTTCGTCATTGCTTGATAGCCTGAACTTGCTTTCTATGATGTATGCGGTTGTAGATCCACTATTTTCACCCAGGCAGTCGCGCAGTTGATTGCCTTCTGCATTGGCTGTGGCAGGTGGAGTCGGGGTTAGTATCTCTTCATAGTTTTGATATCCGATGCTTAGGGCGTATTCGCTGCTGCTTGGACTATCTATGCCGGTCAGCATACTCGTGCGCCTATCGAACATTGGACGCGTTCCTGCCGGGTCCGGTGGATCAAATGCAACCGGAGTCATGGGTCGGAGTGCTTCTGAAGAGCCAAAAGAGTCGAAGTTCAATTCCAGTTGAATGGTGCCCGCTTGGCGTATTTGCTGGCCCATGACCCGAAATGCGTAAGCGGCTTGTTGCTGCAGGTTGCTGGCGTCACTAACGGTTCCAGAAACACCACGAGATATCATCAGTGCACCGATGCCTACCGCGACTGTCAAAAGGCCGATGGTGATCCCGATCATCAATTCGAGAAGGGTTGCTCCTTCCTGAATTTTCAAGGATTTAATTGTCGGATGATTTATATTTTTGGTCATCGCTGTCTCTCGAAGAGTGAACTTCAGCCGGGGCAATATAGTGGTGTTGTGCCGCTTGCTTTCCCCAAAAGAAATGGTGTGCAGCGCTGATTGGGTTGTATATATTGAATGTGGCATATCAAGCCGGTGGGGCAGCTGACTTTGGCAGATCCTGTATCTGCTGGAGTGAATGGCTCCGTGTATTTGTCATCATTACTGCCGTCTGACGCCTTGTGCTCTTTCTCATTGGCTTTCCAGCCAATCATGACTCCTAGTTGACGCCGGTTTTCTGTGGCGCTATCCACAGCACTGACGAAAATGGCTGCATCTCCTTTAGGTAGGGTCGATTTTACGGTTTCTTTCCACTGGGTAATATCATAGGCGCCCATTTCAGAGGGGGAGCATCCTTCTGGTTTGCAGCTGCCTGTTGGAGAATCTTTCCAATCACTTTGGTAAGCATCAAGATTGCCCAGGCCATTAGGGTTGGCTTGAATTTTCTCGCTCAAATCTTCTATCAGTCGAATGGCTTGGGCACGGTTGAGGCTGGTTTGCGTGTCTGCGAGATTTCGCAGTTGCAAGCCGAGTATTCCAAGAATTCCCAATGACATCACGACAATGGCGACAAGAGATTCGATCAGGCTGATGCCAGATTGAATATTGGCCATACGTATTGTTTTCATGGTGGTTCTTGGTGCTGGTGCTGCGTGGCGGATCTGCAAGCCATGATGGATTTTCATGGAAAGCAAAGGAGGTAGCCCGATTTCGACAATGCGAGATTGAAAGAAGGATTTTTCGAGATTCAGCATGTGCCATCCCCCGTATTCAATCGGCGGATCATTCCCCCTGCTGCCACGCAAAGGGTTGCAGCGGCCGAGTTGGTGGCATTTGAGCCTTGGGGGAAGAGGCGGAAATTGAAACTGCTGCTTCCGGCGCTTGCAAGCTGGCCCCAACGGTCCACCGTGATATATCCGTTGCTGCTTGCGAGATTGATTTCCAGCTTGGTAGGGGCAGAAGATGTCTGAAGCGTCAGTTCACCTGAGTCCTGGGTGGCGTTGTTGTTGGCATCGATAAAGACGGTCCAGCCGCAACCCCACTGGGTGTTGGCGTCGGCCGCAGTGCAGCCATTGCCACTGGCGATCTTTTTGAGGACGATCTTTCCACCGCGCTTGATGGCTTCTGAGCGCGCGTAATAGAGGATGGACTGAAGGTCTTCGGTTGCTGCGCGTACACGCCATCGTTCGATGAGTGGCCGAAAGCTGGGTGCTGCCAACGCAGCCAGTATGGTGATGATGGCGATCACAACCATCAGTTCGATTGTGGTGAAGCCACGTGCGACCAGCCTTTGTTGTTGGCTGGACAGGCTGGATGTGGGAGGGGCAGCGTACATTGGCGCATCCTAGATTTCTGGATGCGCGTTGGGAGTTCATTCCGGATGGATGGCTCAGGCAGCGGGATGAGTGGTGCGCTGTGTAAACCTCTGCTCAGTTCGTCAGGCAGTCGCTTGCCGATTGCTGATCGAGAGGGGGAAGGTGCGTAAACCTACCAGGTAGACGCGCTCACTCGGATCTCCTTGGGTCCTTGTGTCGCGGATGCGCATTAACAGGTCAGGAAGCTGGCACTCTGAACTTGTAAGACTACCGCCCCCAGCACTCCACCGCCGTGGTATTCACACCCAGGCCGCGCGCATCGCGCTCGCCCGTATGGGTCAGCGTGAAATCGCCGCATCGGTCATTGAGCTGGGAGCCACGGCGCGTGGCGATCAGGGTGTAAGTGTCGTCGTCGTGGCCGCTGGTTGCCAAAAAGTCGATGGTGTAGCGCTTGCTGGAATCACGGGTCCAAGTCAGGTCTGCAGGCAGCTTGGTTGGGTAGACCCCGTTGGCCGTGGCTGCGCGCTCCAGCCATTGCTGGGCCTGCAGCAGGCCTGCGCGGGCATCGGCGCGGTGGACTCCGCGGATGTATTCGTTGTAGCTGGGCACGGCGACGGTGCCGAGGATGACTATGACGGCCACGACGATCATGAGTTCTATGAGTGTGAAGCCCGGGGGAGGAGGGCGGCGCATTGTGCGGCTCATTTCATTTGGCGCCAGCTGGGGCGCAGGGATTGCTCGGGCATGCGGGCGAGGACGTTGAGGCGGCCATCGGTGTCGTAGCCAATGGCGTGATGGCCTTTTTTGAGCAATGTCTGGGATCCCCCGGAGACGGTTGCGCGCGAGGCTTCCTGATCGGCCGTGTCGTAGACGCCGTCGCCGTTGCTGTCCATCAATGGAACACTGGGCCGCTTGCCATCCATGATGTTCATGAGCGTCAGAAATTGGCTTTCCTCGCTCACACTGCAGGCGTCAGCGGGGCGGCTTATGGCTTCACCAGGACGCCTGGAGGGTCTGGCGGGTATCTGGCTGTAGATCGCGAGGAGGTTGCTGCCGTCGTAGAAGCTCATCGGCTTGAGCAGGCGCTCACCTGACAGGGGAAGGTCCATGTACCAGCCTTTATGCCGCGTCCAGTCGAGGTCGGTGGCGGAGTCCACTCGCCAGGTGCCACGGCCTACGATCCCTTGCGTCTGAGTGTTCACCGAGCGTTTGGCCAGCTCACCGAGGCCGGATACAGGGGCTGGACGCTGCCCTGCAGGCAGCTTGCACTCAGAGTCCGAGTCACCCTTGCAAGGCTGTACCCGGCCGTCCGCGAGCAGCTTGTAGCGGGTGTTGTCGAGGATGGAATAGATGCTCTGCACCGCCGTGTTGCCAGTGTCCTGCTGGTTGATGTTGCGTCCTGTGCCGAATGCCACCAGCATGCCGCCCACAGTCACGCGTTCATTGCTTCCCGAGGGTTCTGTGGTGACGCTGTACCGGTCATTGGCGCGTACGGACGCAGGGGCGGTAATGGGCTGGCGCAGTGCGCGAGAGGCCGTTGGCGAACTGCCACCCATGGCGGTGTACAGCGGCCGGCCGTTGAAGGCCATGCCCCAAGCGGAAGAGGCATCGCTGGCGATGATGAATTTCCACAGATTGCCCTGGAGGTCGCCCGCATAGACCACATCGGGCCGGCCATCGCCATTGATGTCCACGAGGCGTGGGGCAGAGAGCCCATTGTTGGTAGTCTCCGGTGTGGTGCCGGTGGGGATGTCGCCTGTGGCCACGATGCGCAGCAGCTCCTGGTTGCCGTCGAGGTACTGGATCAGCAGCACGGGGCGCTGGTTGATGCTGTGGTAGCCGTTGCCCGTCACCAGAGCCCAGCGGTTGTTGTTCAACTGCGTGATCTGGATGCTGCGTTGCGGGTTGGCATCGTCCCGCACGGGGGCCGCAAGGATATGGCCCAGGTCCTTGTCTTCCTGGCAAGTGGTGCGCTGCCAGAGGTCGGCGGAGATGGCGCAGTCCCCAGGATCGCTGTTGCGGGTCTGGGTGCGGTCCAGCAGGACCAGCGTGCCGGTGCCGTGTTCGTTGAAAGCCTCTGGGTGCGTGATGTCCAGCACAAAGTAGCCTTTGGCACCGGCGCCCGGCATGCCTGCCAGCACGGTGCGCCACTGTGGGGATGCATGGCTGCCTGAGTTGATGTCGCCGCTCATGGCAGAGCCATCCACGAAGTAGCGATGCCGGGTGTCGTAGTCGAGGTCGGAAAGGCGTGCCAGCCCCGAAATCACGCCACGGGGGATGTAGGCGATCTTCTCGCTGCCGTCAGTGGCAGAAAAGCCGTGCAGCATGCCGTCGTTGCCGCCCACGTAAATCATGGGCTGGCGCTTCTGCTGGGCTAGTGCATAGGCCGCGTAGCCCGGCAAAGGCGAGTTGTCCACGGGGTGGCCGGTGTGCCAGATCTGGGAGTTGACGATATCGCCCTGGCGCGAGCCGCGTTGGCGAAAAGGGTGGGCCGGGCCAGGGCGCGGCGGTTGTCCCGCAGCTTCCATGCGGCGGTCGCCACGTATGAAGTTGAACCTGTGCTTGCCCAGTTTGTCTGCCCTGCCTTCGGCATCGACGCTGAAAGAGGCCTTCTGGGGGCGGTCCAGCTCATGCCATTTGAAAGACACGCCCCTTTGCAGTCTGTCACTCCAGGTCAGGATCAGGCGTTCATTGAGTACCTGTTGATCACTGAGTGCATCCAGGTGGTCAGCCGTGCTTTTGCCTTGCCAGCCGGCTGCTGCGGTGATGCTCCCGTCGGCTTGGACCGTTTCTGCGCTGATCCAGCCGCTCCAGGCAGCTTTGGCACTGTAGCGGGCCGTGAATATGTCCACGCCTGCCTGTGCAATCACGCTGCCGTTGGACGTGGCGGAGCTGCTGCGGCCCTTGGCATTGGCTGGCTGGCCTGTCAGGCAGTCTTCAATGGGCGTGGCAAATTCTTTGTCTTCTCTCTGTGCCAGGGAAACTGGCGTACCTGCCTCAGAGAAACGTTGAGCCTGGCTGTTTTGCGCGGCCAGGACGGCGGCGATCACGGTTGGCAGCAGGAGGGGGCGGAACTCAGGTTGGAAGAGATAAGGCATGTCAGACGTTCTGAATCAGTCGCGGCGCTTCTGGCGGACATAGGTCTGTTGCAGCACCACCTGGGTGGCGTTCTTGCGGCCGTGAGCGATGGCTGTGATGCGATAGATCACCTGGGGCTGCATGTAGAGGGCCAGACGGGGTGAGTCGTTTGCGATGAGACCTGAGTTCCCTGCGTTGGCGTCATAGGGCAGGATCTCTATCCAGTACCACGCCCCCTTTCCTGTCTCACGGCTTGCCAGGATGGGATTGCTCTTGCCCTCAGAAATGGCGCCCGTGAACTGGCCGTAGCGTGCGGCTACATCGGTGGCGGTCATCTGGCTCAGCGTGATCCCTTTGGTCTCGTCCACGTTGTTCCAGAAGTCCTGAGGCCCTGTGCGCTTGGTGCACAGGGCGTCTCTGCAGCTTGTGGGGGTGGCTTGGTTCAGGTTGGCCAACAGCAGACCTACCTGCTGGCTTTCCTGGGGAAACTGGGTGATGGTTGCAGCGTTGCGGCAGACGGATGGACGGCTGCTGTTGGCGATGCAGGCGGCGCCGTTGGCCTGTTCGCCTCGAATGTCCAGTTCGGCATCCTGCAGCAATGCCTGTGCAGCTTCGAGGGCGCGTTGGTAGTCGGCATCGTTGCCCACGAACATTTCGTTGAACAGGGCGCTGCGCGATGCCCAAAGTGCCAGCAGCATGGAAAGCATGACCAGGGTGATCACGATGAACAGTGCGACGCCTTTCTGGCGCTGCGCGGCACAGGTGTGGGCATGCCGCATGCCTGCTGCTTTGGCGGTCATCCAGCCATCCCCTGGCTGCGCAACTGATACACGCTGCGAAAGACCATGTGCAGGCGCCGGGTCCTGGGCGCCGGCAGTGTGGTCATGTCGATGGATTCGGCTGTGCCGTCACTGCTTGCGCAATCGGTGTAGCGGCTGTCGACGGGCATGTTGATGACTTCGGTTCCGAAAAGCACCAGACAGACCTCGGCGGCAACGACGCGTGACCAGTCCTGGCCCACGGCGGCTGCGTTGACGTACTGCAGGCGTGCATCACCTTTCGGCGACTGGATCAGATAGCGCACCTGGAAGTTGGCGACGTTCTGGGCCAGTGGCTGGGCTCCCGCAGAGGGTGCTCCGGTGCAGCGCAGGGTGTTTTTGCGGGTGTCCAGCGCAAAGCGGCTCAGGATCAGGTTGTGGCTGTTGGCCTGGCCCAGGCAATTGCGCTGCAGTGAAGTTTCGATGGCCGAGCCGTGCAGCGGTTGCGTGTAGTTGCTGTAGCCCACGGTGAGCTTGTATTGAGCGCGGCCTGGCGCATCAAGGCCCAGGATGGTGTCGTGCGCAGGGTCGAAATCTTGTGCGCTCGCCTCGAATGCAACGGGGTCCGCCACGTCAACGGTGTCTGTTCCCTTTTTTGCAGACGAGAGAAGCAGCCGAAGAGACCCCGCCTGCCGGATCTGCCGGCCCATGACGCGGAAGATGTGGGATGCCTGCTGCTGCAGCTGGCTGGCATCGCTGACGGTGCCGGAGACGGCGCGTGATGCCATGAGTGCGCCCAGGGCCACGCCGATGATCAACAGTCCCAGGAGAAGGCCCACCAGCAGTTCGACCAGGCTCAGGCCGCGTTGATCAGGCTGCATAAGCGTTGCGGCGGCGATGCGGGTGTGCTTCATGGGCTTGCGCAGAAGAACTGGACTGCGTTGTTGGCAAGATATGGCGCGCAACGAGCGCTGAGCGCTATGTATTGCAGGTGGCAGGTTCTGCCGGTGGGGCAGGCCATGGCTTCGTCGCCGTGTGTGCCATCGCTATGGAGTCCGATGGGTTTTTTGTAGTCGGCTTTGCTGGATTTCTCGTTTTCACGCCAGCTGATCACGATGCCCAGGTGCCGTCCGTTGCTGGTGTCGTCTGCTGCAGGGAAGACCTTGGCGGCTCCGCCTGGCAGCAGTTGGTGCACGGAAGCCTTCCACAGCGCGAGGTTGTAGCTGGCCAGCGTTTCCGGGTCGCATGGTGTGGCGCTGCAGTCGGCGGTGGATTCAGGGGTGTGATCCCAATCGGATTCGTAATTGCCCATCTGCCCGAGGGAGTTGGGATTGGCGTGGGTGCGCTCGCTGAAGTCTTCGATCAGCCGGATGGCCTGAGCGCGGCGCACGCCGCTTTGGGTGTCGGCCAGGGTGCGCATCTGCAGGCTCAGGATTCCCAGAACACCCAAGGCCGTGACGACGGTGGCAACCAGGGTTTCAATCAGGGTGAAGCCTTTGGCGTGCCGAGCGTGGGTACTTGTCAGGCGCATGGAATGCCCTCCCGGCCGACCACCCGGATGCGTCCGCCGGCCGAAACGCAGATGCCTTTCGCTGCAGCAGAGACGAGGCCGGCGGAAGACGGGGCGACAGCAAAGCCCATGGCCGTGAATCCACCCATTTGTCCCCATCGGTCCACACTGATGATGGCGGCGGATCTGGAGCGGATGACAAGGGTGCGAGCGGGAGTGTCGAAGCGCTGTAGTTCTTCCCGGGGATCCCAGCGCTTGTTGCCATTGCGGTCAATGAACACTACCCAGCCACAGCCCCAGTCCGCGTGACGTGCAGCCAGAGTGCAGCCGTTGGTGCCTTGGGGTAGTTTCTGGATGAAGACGCCGCCCCCGCGCCGGACGGCTTCGGAGCGCGCGTATTGCAGCGTCGACTGCAGGCCCTCCACGGTCTGGCGAACGCGCCATCGCTCGATGATGAGGTGGAAGCTGGGTGCTGCCAGCGTGGTGAGCACGGCGAGGATGGCGACGACCACCATCAGCTCGATGGCCGTGAAGCCTTTTGCGCCCGGGTGGGCCTGAGGCCAGGTCGATGACATGTCTTGAATCCCTCCCCCACGATCTGCTTGCGAAGCGCTGGTTGTTTTTGCGCGCTGCTCAATCTATTGGGGTTCTTCGTGCATGTCTTTCGGACAAATCTGTTTCTGTCCTCAACAATTAGGAGTCATACCGTTGGTGCAGAGTCATCCGGCATGACGATGCGTCAAAAAATCCAATGGTGACAAGGTATTGCCGGCTTTGCCGCTATCGGACTCCGGGGTAGGACTGTTTTTTTGTTGGGGGAACGCTCAGCGCTGCTGTCTGCCGGGTGGCGGCCGGGTATATCCGGTGCATGCCCCTGCGTTGTGCCGGCCCTGGCATTCGCGGTACAGCCGCTTGTCGCGTTGCTCGGGCGATTCCTCGGAACTGCTGCGCTGGGTTGGAACACGGACCCGCTGTCCGCCTTTTTTGCGCTTGGCGCCTTGCGCGGCCGATGTGTCGGAGCGGTGAGGGCTCGCCTGGGCCGGCAGGGCCAGGCATAGGGCCGCGACCAGGCAGAGCAGGGTGCATTGCTGCCGATGTGCGCGCCAGGTTGCAGCAGTGAATGAAAAACGCGTCGCCATGGTGTTGCCCTCCCGTGATCTATGAATGTCTGCAGGTTTCGCGGCATTCTGGGCGGGCTGTCGGCCGGCGCGGTGTGGGGCCACAAAGCATGTGTGGAAGCTGGACAGGGCGCGCTTGTTATAATCCCAGGGTTTTGCATGGTGCAAGACGCACGTCGGGGCCTTTCCAGTCCCGGCGCAAGTAACCAAGGCTGCCTCCCTGCTTTTGTCTGTGAGGGGCCAATTTCAAAGGAAAAAAAATGATCGCATCTTCCGTGAAGGCTGAAGTCGTCAAGTCCAACGCACGCTCTGCCAACGATACTGGCAGCCCAGAAGTGCAAGTGGCTCTGCTGACCGCACGCATCAACGAGCTGACCCCTCACTTCAAGCAACACGCCAAGGACCACCACGGTCGTCGCGGCCTGCTGCGCATGGTGAGCCGTCGTCGCAAGCTGCTGGACTACCTCAAGTCCAAGGACGCTGATCGCTACACCGCACTGATCGCCAAGCTGGGCCTGCGCAAGTAAGCACGGTGGGAGATCAAAACGCCTGAGTTAGCCTGTCTAGCTCAGGCGTTTTTTACTTCGGAGAATGCAAGACAGAGCGAAGCTGTGTCATTCCAGTGCTGCTGATTTGATAGCAGTGAATCCAGCACTGGAATGGCATCGTGTTCTGAATTGCTCTCCATCATGGCCCGATGAGTGCATCGGTCCACCCATTCCAAAGGAGCAACAATGTCCATCTTCAACAAAGTCACCAAGACCTTCCAGTGGGGCCAGCACACGGTCACCATGGAAACCGGCGAGATCGCCCGCCAGGCTTCCGGCGCCGTGCTGGTCAACATCGATGACACCGTGGTGCTGGCCACCGTGGTGGCGTCCAAGCAGGCCAAGTCCGGCCAGGACTTCTTCCCGCTGACCGTCGATTACATCGAGAAGACCTACGCCGCAGGCAAGATCCCCGGCAGCTTCTTCAAGCGCGAAGCCAAGCCCAGCGAACTCGAAACCCTGACCAGCCGCCTGATCGACCGCCCGATCCGCCCGCTGTTCCCCGAAGGTTTCTACAACGACGTGCACGTGGTCATCCACACCGTGTCGCTGAACCCCGAAGTCGATGCCGACATCGCCGCCCTGATCGCCACCTCGGCTGCCCTGTCCGTGTCGGGCATTCCCTTCAATGGCCCCATCGGTGCTGCCCGCGTGGGTTACATCAATGGCGAGTACGTGCTCAACCCCGGTCAGACCCAGCGCAAGGATTCGCAGATGGATCTGGTTGTGGCCGGCACCGAAGCCGCCGTGCTGATGGTGGAGTCCGAAGCGCAGCAACTGCCTGAAGACGTGATGCTGGGCGCCGTGGTCTTTGGCCACGAGCAAGGTCGCATCGCCATCGAAGCCATCCACGAGCTGGTGCGCGAAGCCGGCAAGCCCGTCTGGGACTGGGTTGCTCCCGCCAAGGATGAAGAGCTGATCGCCAAGGTGGCTGCACTGGGTGACGAAGCCCTGCGCACGGCCTACCAGATCCGCAACAAGCAAAGCCGCACGCAAGCCTGCCGCGAAGCCTACGCCGCCGTGAAGGCCGGCCTGACGGCCCAGGGCGTGGAGTTCGACGGCGTCAAGGTCGAAGGCATGCTGTTCGACATCGAGGCACGCATCGTTCGCAGCCAGATCCTGGCCGGCGAGCCGCGCATCGACGGCCGTGACACGCGCACCGTGCGCCCCATCGAAATCCGCAACTCCGTGCTGCCCCGCACGCACGGCTCGGCCCTGTTCACGCGCGGCGAGACGCAGGCCCTGGTCGTGTCCACGCTGGGCACCGAGCGCGACGCGCAGCGCATCGACGCGCTGGCTGGCGAGTTCGAGGACCGCTTCCTGTTCCACTACAACATGCCTCCCTTTGCCACCGGCGAAGTGGGCCGCATGGGCTCGACCAAGCGCCGCGAAATCGGCCACGGCCGTCTGGCCAAGCGCGCCCTGGCGGCCTGCCTGCCCAGCAAGGAAGAATTCCCCTACACCATCCGCGTGGTGTCGGAAATCACCGAGTCCAACGGCTCCTCGTCCATGGCTTCGGTCTGTGGCGGCTGCCTGTCGATGATGGATGCAGGCGTTCCGATGAAGGCCCACGTGGCCGGCATCGCCATGGGCCTGATCAAGGAAGACAACCGCTTCGCCGTGCTGACCGACATCCTGGGTGATGAAGATCATCTGGGCGACATGGACTTCAAGGTGGCCGGCACCACCAGCGGCATCACTGCGCTGCAGATGGACATCAAGATCCAGGGCATCACCAAGGAAATCATGCAGGTCGCCCTGGCCCAGGCCAAGGAAGCGCGCATGCACATCCTGGGCAAGATGCAGGAAGCCATGGGCGAAGCCAAGGCCGAGATCTCGTCCTTCGCTCCCAAGCTGTACACGATGAAGATCAACCCCGAGAAGATCCGTGACGTGATCGGCAAGGGCGGCTCCACCATCCGTGCACTGACCGAAGAGACCGGCACGCAGATCGACATCGGCGAAGACGGCACCATCACCATCGCCTCCAGCGATGCCGCCAAGGCCGATGAAGCCAAGCGCCGCATCGAAGAGATCACGGCCGAAGTCGAAATCGGCAAGATCTACGAAGGCCCGGTCACCAAGATCCTGGACTTCGGTGCTCTCGTGAACCTGCTGCCCGGCAAGGACGGTCTGCTGCACATCAGCCAGATTGCCCACGAGCGCGTGGAGCGCGTCGCCGACTACCTGCAGGAAGGCCAGATCATCAAGGTCAAGGTCATGGAGACCGACGAAAAGGGTCGTGTCAAGCTGTCGCTGAAGGCGCTGACCGAGCGTCCTGCCGGCATGGAGCGCAGCGAGCGCCCCGCGCCTGCCGAGCGTGAGTTCCGCCAGCCGCGTGAGCCCCGCCAGCAGCGCGAGTTCCGCGAGCCGCGTGAACCCCGCGAGCCCCGTGACGGCGGCCGTCCGGCTGCCGAGGGCGAGCAGCAACAGCAACAGCAGCAGTAATGCCCGGCAAGGCCATTCCCCAAAAGGGGGTGGCCTTGCAGGTGCATGTGGTGACTGGCAAAAAGCGCTGACCTGTTCAGCGCTTGTGGCATTTTTGACAGGGATTGCGAGGTCGAAAGATGGAAAAGCAAATCATGCGTGCCGTGGAACTCACGGACTTTGGTGCTCCCGAGGTATTGCGCCTGGGCGAGCGTCCGCTGCCCGTTGCGGGTGCGCAGGAGTTGCTGATTCAGGTGTCGGCCAGTGGTGTCAATCGCCCTGATGTGTTGCAGCGCAAGGGGCACTATGCTCCGCCGCCGGGCGCCTCCGATCTGCCCGGGCTGGAAGTGGCTGGGGTGATCGTGTCGGGCGACGACGAAGCCATGCGGCTGGCAGGCCTGCGCGTGGGAGACCGCGTGTGCGCGCTGCTGGCCGGCGGTGGCTATGCGGAGTACTGCGTTGCGCCTGTGGCCCAGTGCCTGCCCATCCCGGCAGGGCTCAGCGAGGTGGAGGCTTCGGCATTGCCCGAGACCTTCTTTACCGTCTGGAGCAATGTGTTCGACCGCGGTGCCTTGCAGGCGGGCGAAACCCTGCTGGTGCAGGGTGGCAGCAGCGGCATCGGCGTGACGGCTATCCAGCTGGCCAAGGCGCGCGGCGCAACGGTCATCGTGACCGCTGGCTCCGACGCCAAGTGCGCCGACTGCCTCAAGCTGGGTGCCGACCATGCCATCAACTACCGTACGCAGGACTTTGCCGCGGAGGTGCAGCGCATCACCGAAGGCAGGGGCGTGGACGTGATCCTGGACATGGTGGCGGGTGGCTATGTGGCGCGCGAAGTGCAAAGCCTGGCAGAGGATGGCCGCCTGGTCATCATTGCGGTGCAGGGTGGCATCAAGGCAGAGTTCGACGCGGGCCTGGTCCTGCGTCGCCGTCTGCTGGTGACGGGCTCCACACTGCGTCCGCGGCCTGTGGCTTTCAAGGCGGCCATCGCACAGGCCCTGCGCCGCGAGGTCTGGCCGCTCATCGAGGCAGGCGGCATTCGTCCTGTGATCCATAGCACCTTTGCTGCCGCTGATGCCGACAAGGCGCACGCGCTGATGGAGTCGAGTCAGCACACCGGCAAAATCGTTTTGACGTGGTAACCATGAAGAAGAAACTCATCGTCGGCAACTGGAAGATGAATGGCAGCCTGGCTGCCAATGCCGTTTTGCTCAAGGCCCTCAAGGAGGGTCTGCCCGAGGGGGGCAATGCGGGCGTGGCTGTGGCCGTGCCTGCCGTCTATCTGGCCCAGGCCCAGGCCGAGCTTGAAGGCTCGGCCATCGGCGTGGCCGCGCAGGACGTGTCGCAGCATGAATCGGGTGCCTATACGGGCGAGCTGTCGGCCGCAATGCTTCGGGATTTTGGCGTGCGCTATACGCTGGTGGGGCACTCGGAGCGTCGCCAGTACCATGGCGAAACCGATGCCGTGGTGGCGCTGAAGGCGCAGGCTGCGCTGGCCAAGGGCGTCACGCCCATCGTCTGTGTGGGCGAAACGCTGGCGGAGCGCGAGGCGGGGCAGACCGAAGAAGTGGTCAAGCGCCAACTGGCGGCCGTGATCCACCAGGTGGGCCAGTGCATCAATGAGCTGGTCGTGGCCTATGAGCCCGTCTGGGCCATTGGCACCGGCAGGACCGCCACACCGGAGCAGGCCCAGCAGGTGCATGCCGTGCTGCGCGCCCAACTGGCGGCTGCCAGCCAGCAGGCCGATCGCATCGCCTTGCTGTACGGCGGCAGCATGAATGCCTCCAATGCGGCCCAGCTGCTGGCCCAGGCCGACATTGATGGTGGCCTGGTGGGCGGAGCGTCGCTCAAGGCGGCCGATTTTCTGACCATCATCGCTGCGGCCCAGTAAGCCGGGGCGGTTTTTCCATTCGCTTTTTTAGCTCTCGCGTTACTAGCAGGTACAACCAATGAATGCATTCGCAAGCGTGATCCTCGCCGTTCAGATGCTGTCGGCTCTCGGCATGATCGGCCTGATCCTGATTCAACACGGCAAGGGTGCCGACATGGGCGCCTCGTTCGGCAGCGGCAGCTCCGGCAGCCTGTTCGGTGCCTCGGGCAGCGCCAACTTCCTGTCGCGCTCCACGGCAGGCCTGGCCACGGTGTTCTTCGTGGCCACGCTGGCGCTGGCCTATCTGAGCAATGCGCGTCCCGTCAGCTCGGGCAGCGTGCTGGAAGGTGCCGCACCCATCACGGCTCCGGCTCCTGCGGCCTCTGGCGCTGCTGGCGAAGTGCCTGCTCCTGCTGCAGGCCAGGCGCCTGCTGCCGGTGCTGAAGGCGCTGCCCAGATCCCCACGAAATAATTTCGAACAAAGTCCTCGGTCCTCCGGGTCCGAGGGTTTTTCAGAGTAGAATCTAGAGATTGTTCGGTAGGCGGAATCTTTGCAACGGAGATAAAGAGCCAGCCGAAATCAAGACTTGCCGTCGTGGTGAAATTGGTAGACACGCTATCTTGAGGGGGTAGTGGCGAAAGCTGTGCGAGTTCGAGTCTCGCCGACGGCACCAAGATATAACTAAGAGCCTGCCCTGCTGATCAGGCTGATCGGTGCGGGCATGCCTTTCAAGGTAGCCGCACACGATGAACATCGACCAGTATCTTCCCGTTCTTTTGTTCATTCTCGTCGGCATGGGTGTCGGCGTAGTCCCCCTGGTACTGGGGTATGTGTTGGGTCCGAACCGACCCGATGCCGCCAAGAACTCCCCCTATGAATGTGGCTTCGAGGCCTTCGAAGACGCGCGCATGAAGTTCGATGTGCGCTACTACCTCGTCGCCATCCTGTTCATCCTGTTTGATTTGGAAATCGCCTTTCTGCTGCCCTGGGCCGTTGCGCTTCGGGACGTGGGTGGGGCTGGTTTCGCCGCTGTCCTGATTTTCCTGACCGTTCTCGTCGTGGGCTTTGTCTACGAATGGAAGAAGGGTGCGTTGGACTGGGACTGAAGCGGGTTCACTAAGGAAACACGATGATCGAAGGCGTGATGAAAGAAGGCTTCATCACCACGAGTTACGACTCTGTGGTGAATTGGGCCAAGACGGGCTCGCTGTGGCCCATGACATTTGGTCTGGCCTGCTGCGCGGTGGAGATGATGCACGCTGCGGCGGCGCGTTACGACATCGGTCGCTTTGGCTCGGAAGTCTTCCGTGCCAGCCCGCGGCAGTCGGACCTGATGATTGTGGCCGGCACCCTGTGCAACAAGATGGCGCCCGCCATGCGCAAGGTCTATGACCAGATGTCCGAGCCCCGCTGGGTCATCTCCATGGGCTCGTGCGCCAACGGCGGCGGCTACTACCACTACAGCTATTCCGTGGTGCGCGGCTGTGACCGCATCGTGCCGGTCGATGTCTATGTGCCTGGCTGCCCCCCCACGGCGGAAGCCCTGATCTACGGCATCATCCAGCTGCAGCAGAAGATCCGCCGCACCCATACCATCGCTCGCGTCTAAGGGCTAGATGATGACTGCTATTGCGATTCACCCCGAAGTGCTTCGGGATGTGGTGGCTGCTGCCTTGGGCGACAAGGCGCGCAGCGTGACCGTGGCCCTGGGCGAGGTGACGGTCGAAGTGTCCGCCGCCCAGTATCTGGAGGCCATGCAGGTTCTGCACACCGCCCCGGATTGCCGGTTCGAGGTCCTGGTGGACCTGTGCGGCGTGGACTACTCCACCTATGCAGAAGTCGGGCGTGAAGGCCCGCGCTTTGCCGTGGTATCCCACCTGCTGTCGATCAGCCTGAACCAGCGCCTGCGCGTTCGTGTCTTTTGCACCGACGACGATTTCCCGGTGGTGGCTTCCGTCACTTCCGTCTGGGCGGGTGCGAACTGGTTCGAGCGCGAGGCGTTCGACCTGTTCGGCATCGTCTTCGACGGCCATGACGACCTGCGTCGCATCCTGACCGACTACGGCTTCATCGGCCATCCCTTCCGCAAGGACTTCCCGCTGTCGGGCCATGTGGAAATGCGCTATGACCCCGAGCAACAGCGCGTGGTGTACCAGCCGGTCACCATCGAGCCCCGCGAGATCACGCCGCGGATCATCCGCGAAGACAACTACGGGGGCCTGCACTGAAGGCGCTCCAGGCGCCTTTTTGATGGACGACCATGGCTGAAATCAAGAACTATTCCCTGAACTTTGGTCCGCAGCACCCGGCAGCGCACGGCGTGCTGCGCCTGGTGCTGGAGCTCGACGGTGAAGTGGTGCAGCGCGCAGACCCGCACATCGGTCTGCTGCACCGTGCGACAGAAAAACTGGCAGAGAGCAAGACCTACATCCAGTCGCTGCCCTATATGGACCGGCTGGACTACGTGTCCATGATGTGCAACGAGCACGCCTACTGCCTGGCCATCGAGAAGCTGCTGGGCATCGAGGTGCCCATCCGCGCCCAGTACATCCGCGTGATGTATTCGGAGATCACCCGCATCATGAATCACCTGATGTGGCTGGGCTCCAGCGGCAACGATGCGGGCAGCTCCACGACGCTGATCTACACCTTCCGTGAGCGCGAAGACCTCATGGACATGTACGAGGCGGTTTCGGGTGCGCGCATGCACGCGGCCTACTTCCGTCCGGGCGGCGTCTACCGCGACCTGCCCGACACCATGCCTCAGTACAAGGCCAGCAAGGTGCGCAATGCGCGCTCGGTCGAGATCATGAACCGCAACCGCCACGGCTCGTTGCTGGACTTCATCGACGACTTCACGCAGCGCTTCCCCAAGTGCGCCGACGAGTACGAGACCCTGCTGACCGACAACCGCATCTGGAAGCAGCGCAACGTGGACATCGGCGTGGTGACGGCCGAGCGCGCCATGAACCTGGGCCTGACCGGCCCCATGCTGCGTGCCTCCGGCGTGGCCTGGGACATGCGCAAGTCGCAGCCCTATGAGGTCTATGACCGCATGGACTTCGACGTGCCCGTGGGCAAGACCGGCGACTGCTACGACCGCTACCTGGTGCGCGTGGCCGAAATGCGCCAGTCCAACCGCATCATCAAGCAGTGCGTGGACTGGCTGCGTGCCAACCCGGGCCCGGTGATCGTGGACAACCACAAGATTGCCCCGCCGCCGCGCGAAGGCATGAAGTCCAACATGGAAGAGCTGATCCACCACTTCAAGCTCTTCACCGAAGGTTTCCGCGTGCCCGAAGGCGAGGCTTACGCGGCCATCGAACACCCCAAGGGGGAGTTCGGCATCTACATCGTGAGCGATGGGGCCAACAAGCCCTACCGCCTGAAGATCCGTCCGCCGGGATTCGCCAATCTGTCCGCCATGGACGAAATGTGCCGAGGCCACATGCTGGCCGACGCCGTGATGGTGCTGAGTACCCTGGACATCGTGTTTGGAGACGTTGACCGATGATTACCGAAGCGACCAAGGAGCGCTTTGCGCGCGAGGTGGCCAAGTACCCGGCCGACCAGAAGCAGTCTGCCGTGATGGCCTGCCTGTCCATCGTGCAGCAGGAGCAGGGCTGGGTCAGCGCCGAGAGCGAGGCCGTGATTGCCGAGTTCCTGGGCATGGCCGAGATCGCGGTGCACGAAGTCACCACGTTCTACAACATGTACAACCAGCGCCCCACGGGCACGTACAAGCTGAACGTCTGCACCAACCTGCCTTGCCAGCTGCGCGACGGCTACAAGGCGCTGCACCATCTGGAATCCCGTCTGGGCATCAAGATGGGCGAGACCACGCCTGACGGCATGTTCACGCTGCAGCAGTCCGAGTGCCTGGGCGCCTGCGCGGATTCGCCGGTGATGCTGGTGAACGACCGCTGCATGTGCAGCTTCATGAGCAACGAGAAGCTCGACGAATTGATCGACGGCCTGCGCGCCGCGGAGGGCAAGGCATGAACGCCGCCGCACAATCGGTCCTGGCCAAGTTTGCCTCTTCGGGCAGCGAAACCTGCTTTCACGACCGCCACATCAATCCGCAGATCTACGCCGACCTGACCGGCGCCAACTGGTCCATCAAGGACTACGAGGCACGCGGCGGCTATCAGGCGCTGCGCAAGATCCTGGGCAAGGATGGCAGCGAAGGCCTGACCCAGGACCAGGTGATCGCCACCGTCAAGGAATCGGGCCTGCGCGGCCGCGGCGGCGCAGGTTTCCCCACGGGCCTGAAGTGGAGCTTCATGCCCCGCCAGTTCCCGGGCCAGAAGCACCTGGTCTGCAACTCGGACGAAGGCGAGCCTGGCACCTGCAAGGACCGCGACATCCTGGTGCACAACCCGCACATCGTGATCGAGGGCATGATCATCGCCGCCTACGCGATGGGCATCTCCCTGGGCTACAACTACATCCACGGCGAAATCTTCGAAGCCTATGAGCGCTTCGAGGCCGCGCTGGAGGAAGCCCGCGCTGCCGGCTACCTGGGTGACAACATCATGGGCAGCAGCTTCAGCTTCCAGCTGCACGCGCACCATGGCTTCGGCGCCTATATCTGCGGCGAAGAGACAGCGCTGCTGGAGTCGCTGGAAGGCAAGAAGGGCCAGCCGCGCTTCAAGCCGCCGTTCCCGGCCAGCTTCGGCCTGTACGGCAAGCCCACCACCATCAACAACACCGAAACCTTTGCGGCCGTTCCCTGGATCATCCGCAACGGCGGCGCTGCGTACCTGGAGTGCGGCAAGCCCAACAACGGCGGCACCAAGATCTTCTCGGTCAGCGGCGACGTGAACCTGCCCGGCAACTACGAAGTGCCGCTGGGCACGCCCTTCAGCAAGCTGCTGGAGCTGGCCGGTGGCGTGCGCACGGGCCGCAAGCTCAAGGCGGTGATCCCCGGTGGATCGTCCTCGCCCGTGCTGCCGGCTGACATCATCATGGAATGCACGATGGACTACGATTCCATCGCCAAGGCCGGCTCCATGCTGGGCTCGGGCGCCGTGATCGTGATGGACGACTCGCGCGACATGGTCGAGAGCCTGCTGCGCCTGTCTTACTTCTACCAGCACGAGTCCTGCGGCCAGTGCACCCCTTGCCGCGAAGGTACGGGCTGGCTGTGGCGCGTGGTCAACCGAATCGAGCACGGCGAAGGCCGTCCTGAAGACATCGAGCTGTTGGACTCGGTGTCCGTGAACATCATGGGGCGCACGATCTGTGCGCTGGGCGATGCGGCAGCGATGCCGGTGCGCGCCATGATCAAGCACTTCCGCCACGAGTTTGAAGCGAAGATCCAGAACGCTTCCAAGCAGGCGGTCCACGCCGCCTGATCGCGAGAAAAGCATATGGTTGAAATTGAACTGGACGGAAAAAAGGTGGAGGTCGCCGAAGGCTGCATGGTCATGCATGCAGCCGAGAAGGCAGGCACCTACATCCCGCATTTCTGCTATCACAAGAAACTTTCCATCGCCGCCAACTGCCGCATGTGCCTGGTGGATGTGGAAAAAGCCCCCAAGCCCATGCCTGCCTGCGCCACGCCCGTGACGCAGGGCATGATCGTGCGCACCAAGAGCGAGAAGGCGATCAAGGCACAGCAATCGGTGATGGAGTTCCTGCTCATCAATCACCCGCTGGACTGCCCGATCTGCGACCAGGGCGGCGAATGCCAGCTGCAGGATCTGGCCGTGGGCTACGGAAGCTCCGCCTCGCGCTACGAGGAAGAAAAGCGCGTGGTCTTCCACAAGGACGTGGGCCCGCTGATCTCCATGCAGGAGATGAGCCGCTGCATCCACTGCACCCGCTGCGTGCGCTTCGGACAGGAAGTGTCCGGCGTGATGGAGCTGGGCATGATCAACCGCGGCGAGCACTCCGAGATCACCACGGTGGTGGGCGATACGGTGGACTCCGAGCTGTCGGGCAACATGATCGACATCTGCCCCGTGGGCGCGTTGACGAGCAAGCCCTTCCGCTACAGCGCCCGTACCTGGGAGCTGTCGCGCCGCAAGTCGGTCTCGCCCCATGATTCCACGGGTGCCAACCTCATCGTCCAGGTCAAGAACCACAAGGTTCTGCGCGTCGTGCCCTTCGAGAACGAAGAGGTCAACGAGTGCTGGATCGCCGACCGCGATCGCTTCTCCTACGAAGCCCTGAACAGCGACGAACGCCTGACCCGCCCCATGCTCAAGCAAGGCGGCGAGTGGAAGGAAGTCGATTGGCAGACCGCCCTCGAATACGTGGCCAACGGCCTGCGCCAGATCAAGAACGACCATGGCGCATCCGCCATCGGTTCGCTGGTCAGCCCGCACAGCACGCTGGAAGAGCTGTACCTGGCAGGCAAGCTGGTGCGTGGCCTGGGCAGCGAGAACATCGACTACCGCCTGCGCAATGCCGAGTTCACCGCCGCCCAGGGCGTGCAGTGGCTGGGCACGCCCATCGCGTCGCTGTCCAAGCTGCAAGGCGTCCTGGTGCTGGGCTCCAACCTGCGCAAGGACCATCCGCTGTTCGCGCAGCGCATCCGCCAGGCTGCCAAGCAGGGCTGCGCCGTGCTCGCCATCAATGAGCGTGTCTACGACTGGGCCATGCCGGTGACGGCGTCCATCGTGGCTGCCCCGGACTGGGCCCAGGCGCTGGCCGATGTGGCCGCCGCCGTGGCGCAGGAAAAGGGCGTTGCCGCTCCCGTGGCCGCCGCCGACGTGCATGCCGAGGCCCAGGCCATCGCCGCCGCGCTGCTGCGCGGCGAGCGCAAGGCCATCTTGCTGGGCAATGCCGCTGCGCACCACGCACAGGCATCGACCCTGCTGTCGCTGGCCAACTGGATTGCCGAGCAGACCGGCGCCTCGGTCGGCTACCTGACCGAAGCCGCCAACACGGTGGGCGCACAGTGGGTGGGCGCACAGCCTGCCGCCTCGGGCCTGAACGCAGGCCAGATGCTGGCCGGCGGCCTCAAGGCCGTGCTGCTGCTGAACAACGAACCCGTGTTCGACTCCGCTGCTGGCGCCCGCGCCGCGGAGGCACTGGGCAAGGCCGAGATGGTCGTGACCCTGAGCCCCTTCAAGGCCAACATGGAATTCAGCGACGTGCTGCTGCCCATCGCTCCGTTCACGGAAACCTCGGGCAGCTTCGTCAACGCCGAAGGCCGCCTGCAGAGCTTCCACGCCGTGGTCAAGCCGCTGGCCGAAGCCCGTCCGGGCTGGAAGGTGCTGCGCGTGCTGGCCAACCTGCTGGGCGTGCAGGGCGTGGACTACGAGACGTCACAGGACGTGCTCGCAGCCGCCACGGCCGCTGCCACCAGCGTGCCTGCCAACCTGCTGGGCAACGGTGCTCCTGCCGTGAATTCCATCGCCAACGGTGCCGGCCATGCCGCGCCCGTGGTGGCCAGCATTTATCAGCTCGACAGCATCGTGCGCCGCGCGACATCGCTGCAACTGACGGCAGATGCACGTCAGGCTCGTGAGGGAGGCGCCGCATGATTGACGCACTCAAGACGGCCGGTGCCGGCCTGATCGCCGCACCCTGGTGGACCGACGTGGCCTGGCCCGTGCTCTGGATCCTGCTGGGCATCGTTGCCATCGTCGCCCCGCTGATGGGCGCCGTGGCCTACCTGACGCTGTGGGAGCGCAAGCTGCTGGGCTTCATGCAGGTTCGCATGGGTCCCAACCGCGTGGGTCCCTTCGGCCTGCTGCAGCCCCTGGCCGACGGCCTGAAGCTGCTGACCAAGGAACTGATCCAGCCCACGGCTGCTGCCAAGGGCCTGTTCTACGTGGGCCCGGTGATGGCCATCATGCCCGCCCTGGCGGCATGGGTGGCGATCCCCTTCGGTCCCGACGTGGCCCTGGCCAACGTCAATGCCGGCCTGCTGCTGATCATGGCCATCACGTCCATCGAAGTCTATGGCGTGATCATTGCGGGCTGGGCCTCCAACTCCAAGTACGCCTTCCTGGGTGCGCTGCGCGCCTCGGCACAGATGGTCAGCTATGAAATCGCGCTGGGCTTCTGCTTCCTGGTGGTGATCATGGTCACGGGCAGCATGAATCTGACGCAGATCGTGCTGAGCCAGGGCCAGGGCCAATTCGCCAGCATGGGTGTCAGCGTCCTGTCGTGGAACTGGCTGCCGCTGCTGCCGATCTTCGTGGTCTACCTGATCTCGGCCGTGGCCGAGACCAACCGCCACCCCTTCGACGTGGTCGAAGGCGAAGCCGAAATCGTGGCCGGCCACATGGTCGAGTACTCGGGCATGGGCTTTGCCATCTTCTTCCTGGCCGAATACGCCAGCATGTGGCTGGTGTCCATCCTGGCCGTGGTGATGTTCCTGGGCGGTTGGCTGCCTCCGTTCGACTTCCTGTCGTTCATCCCCGGATGGATCTGGCTGGCGGCGAAGACTTTCCTGGTCGTGTCCATGTTCATCTGGATCCGTGCCACCTTCCCGCGCTTTCGCTATGACCAGATCATGCGTCTGGGCTGGAAGATCTTCATTCCCGTCACCCTGGTGTGGCTGGTCGTCGTGGGTGGCTGGATGCACTCGCCTTGGAACATCTGGAACTGAGCGGAGCAAGAATGTCTGCGGTTGCTGCTACCCCATTTTCGATCAAAGATTTCCTCAAGAGCTTCATGCTCTGGGAACTGGCCAAGGGCATGGCCCTGACTGGCCGCTACACCTTCCGCCGCAAGGTCACGGTGCAGTTCCCCGAGGAAAAGACACCCCTGTCGCCGCGTTTTCGCGGACTGCACGCCCTGCGTCGTTATGACAACGGCGAAGAGCGCTGCATTGCCTGCAAGCTGTGCGAGGCGGTGTGCCCGGCCATGGCCATCACCATCGAGTCCGATGTGCGTGACGACGGCTCGCGCCGCACCACGCGCTACGACATCGACCTGACCAAGTGCATCTTCTGCGGCTTCTGCGAGGAAAGCTGCCCGGTGGACTCGATCGTCGAGACGCATATCTTCGAATACCACGGAGAAAAGCGCGGCGACCTGTACTTCACCAAGGACATGCTGCTGGCCGTTGGCGATCGCTACGAACCCGAGATTGCCGCCGCCAAGGCTGCGGACGCCAAGTACCGCTGAAGCGGCTCCTTGATCACTTGAAAAGATTCGATCCATGGACGCCAAAACTGGTTTCTTCTATCTGTTCTCGGTCGTGCTGCTGTTTGCAGCCTTCCGGGTCGTCACGGCACGCAACCCCGTGCATGCCGTGCTCAACCTGATCCTGGCCTTCTCGCAGGCTGCCGGCATCTGGCTTCTGCTCAAGGCCGAGTTCCTGGGCGTGACCCTGGTGCTGGTCTACCTGGGCGCCGTGATGGTGCTGTTCCTGTTCGTGGTGATGATGCTGGACATCCGCATCGACGCCGTGCGCCAGGGGTTCTGGAAGCATTTCCCCTTCGCTGCCCTGATCGGTGCACTGATTGCCTTTGAAATGGGCATGGTGCTGATGGGCGGCTTCAGCGGCGTCGAGGAGCCCAAGGCCATTGCGGCCACGGTCAACGCTGCCGGCCAGACCGTGCAGTACTCCAACACCCAGGCCCTGGGCAAGCTGCTGTACACCGAATACCTGTACCCCGTCGAGATCGCTGCCGTGATCCTGCTGGTGGCCATGATCGCCGCCATCGCCCTGACCCTGCGCAAGCGCAAGGACAGCAAGGCAGTGAACCCGGCCCAGCAGATCCGCGTGCGCGCAAAGGATCGCCTCGAGCTGGTCAAGGTGCCGGTCACCCAGGCGCCGCAGGCACCGGCCGCCGAGGCAACCCCCGCCGTGGAGACAAAAGCATGACGTTGACTTTGGGCCATTATTTGACGCTGGGCGCCATGCTGTTCGCGCTCTCCGTCGTTGGCATTTTTCTGAACCGCAAGAACCTGATCGTGCTGCTGATGGCCATCGAGCTGATGCTCCTGGCCGTCAACACCAACTTCGTGGCGTTCTCCAGCTATCTGGGTGACATGCACGGCCAGGTGTTCGTGTTCTTCATCCTGACAGTGGCAGCCGCCGAGTCGGCCATCGGTCTGGCGATCCTGGTGCTTCTGTTCCGCAACAAGACCAGCATCAATGCGGAAGATCTCAACTCCCTCAAGGGTTGAGTCCGCCGTAACTTGCAAGGTTCTTAAGAATGAGTCAAACACTCTCTGCATCCATGCTCCTGGCGGTGCCGCTGGCACCGCTGGCGGGCTCCGTGCTCGCGGGCATCTGGGGCACGGCCTTCGGCGGCAACAAGATCGGTCGCGGCGGCAGCCATACCCTCACCATCGCGGGCGTGCTGATCGCCTTCATCCTGTCGGCCATCACGTTCAACAGCGTGATCTTCGACGGCGCGCGTTTCGACCAGTCCATCTACACCTGGATGGAAATCGGCGGCCTGAAGATGGAGGTCGGTTTCCTGATCGACAGCATCACGGCCATGATGATGTGCGTGGTGACCTTTGTGTCGCTGATGGTGCACATCTACACCATCGGCTACATGCAGGAAGATGACGGCTACAACCGTTTCTTCTCCTACATCTCGCTGTTCACCTTCTCCATGTTGATGCTCGTCATGAGCAACAACCTGCTGCAGCTGTTCTTCGGCTGGGAAGCTGTGGGCCTGGTGTCCTACCTGCTGATCGGCTTCTACTACAACAAGCCCACGGCCATCTTCGCCAACATGAAGGCCTTCCTGGTCAACCGTGTGGGTGACTTCGGCTTCATCCTGGGCATCGGCCTGATCGCTGCCTACACCGGCACCATGAACTACGGCGAAATTTTCGCCAAGCTGCCCGAGATCCAGAACACCCTGCTGCCGGGCACCGGCTGGCTGCTGGTGACGGTGACGGCCATCTGCCTGTTCATCGGCGCCATGGGCAAGTCGGCACAGTTCCCGCTGCACGCCTGGCTGCCCGATTCGATGGAAGGCCCGACCCCCATCTCGGCACTGATCCACGCCGCCACCATGGTGACGGCCGGCATCTTCATGGTCTCGCGCATGTCGCCGCTGTACGAGCTGTCGGACACGGCACTGAGCTTCATCCTGGTGATCGGCTCCATCACGGCGCTGTTCATGGGCGTGCTGGGCATCATCCAGAACGACATCAAGCGGGTGATCGCGTACTCCACGCTGTCGCAGCTGGGCTACATGACCGTGGCCCTGGGCGCCTCCGCCTACTCGGTGGCCGTGTTCCACCTGATGACCCACGCCTTCTTCAAGGCCCTGCTGTTCCTTGGCGCCGGCTCGGTGATCATGGGCATGCACCACAACCAGGACATCCGCTGGATGGGTGGCGTGCGCAAGTACATGCCCATCACCTGGATCACCTTCCTGCTGGGCAACCTGGCTCTGATCGGTACGCCGTTCTTCTCGGGCTTCTACTCGAAGGACGCCATCATCGAAGCCGTGCACGCCACGAACCTGCCGGGCGCAGGCTTCGCGAACTTCGCGGTGCTGGCCGGCGTGTTCATCACGGCCTTCTACTCCTTCCGCCTGTACTTCATCGTCTTCCACGGCAAGGAGCGCTACGACCAGAACCCGGACGCGCACCACGATGACCATCATGCCCATGACGACCACCACGGCCATGGCCACGATGCCAAGCCGCACGAGTCGCCCCTGGTCGTGACCGGTCCGCTGATGCTGCTGGCCATCCCCTCGGTGGTGATCGGTGCCATCGCGCTGATGCCCATGCTGTTCGGTGACTTCTTCAAGGGCGTGATCCACGTCGATGGCGCAAAGCACGGCGCCATGGCCGAACTGGCCGAGAAGATCCACGGTTGGGTGCCCATGGCACTGCACGGCTTCACGGCCGCGCCGTTCTGGCTGGCACTGGCAGGCGTTGTCGTCTCCTACCTGTTCTACATGGTCAAGCCCGAAGTTCCTGCGGCCATCAAGTCGGCCATGCAGAAGATCGGTGTCTACCAGGCACTGGAAGGCAAGTACGGCGTGGACTGGGTCTACGAAAACATCTTCGCCCGTGGTGCTCGCGCCTTCGGCAGCTTCTTCTGGAAGGTCGGCGACCAGGCCATCATCGATGGCGCCATCGTCAACGGTTCGTGGAAGCTCATCGGCCGCATCGGCCAGTGGGTGCGCAAGCTGCAGTCGGGCTATCTCTATCACTACGCGTTGGTCATGCTGCTGGGCGTGTTCGCTCTCATGACGTATTTCGTGTGGCTCAACAAGTAGTAGAGGAAGAACAAAAATGCATTGGTTGAGTCTTTCAATCTGGGTGCCGATCGCATTCGGCGCCCTCCTGCTGGCCCTGGGCCGCGAGGACCAGGTCAAGGCAGTGCGCTGGCTGGCCCTGGTCGGCGCCCTGGCCGGCCTGGCGGTCACGCTGCCGCTGATCCAGCAGTTCGACAACAGCACGGCTGCGATGCAGTTCGTGGAGAAGGCGCTGTGGATCGAGCGCTTCAACATCTACTACCACCTGGGCGTGGATGGCATCTCGTTCTGGTTCGTGCCGCTGACAGCCTTCATCACCGTGATCGTCGTGATCGCGTCGTGGGAAAACATCACCGAGCGCGTGAACCAGTACATGGGCGCGTTCCTGATCCTGTCCGGCCTGATGGTCGGCGTGTTCAGCGCACTGGACGGCCTGCTGTTCTACGTGTTCTTCGAAGCCACGCTGATCCCGATGTACCTGATCATCGGTATCTGGGGCGGACCCAACCGCATCTATGCGGCCTTCAAGTTCTTCCTGTACACGCTGATGGGTTCGCTGCTGACCCTGATCGCGATCATCTATCTGTACACCCAGTCCGGTGGCAGCTTCGAGATCCTCGACTGGCACAAGCTGCCGCTGTCCATGACGGCCCAGACGCTGATCTTCTTCGCCTTCTTCGCGGCCTTCGCCGTGAAGGTGCCGATGTGGCCGGTGCACACTTGGCTGCCCGACGTGCACGTGGAAGCGCCCACCGGCGGCTCCGCCGTGCTGGCCGCCATCATGCTGAAGCTCGGTGCCTACGGTTTCCTGCGCTTTTCCATGCCCATCGCCCCTGATGCATCGCACAAGTGGGCCTGGCTGGTCATCGCGCTATCGCTGGTCGCCGTGATCTACGTGGGCGTGGTCGCCCTGGTGCAAAAGGACATGAAGAAGCTGGTGGCCTACTCGTCCGTGGCCCACATGGGCTTCGTGACCCTGGGCTTCTTCATCTTCAATCCGCTGGGCGTTGCCGGCGGCATCGTGCAGATGATTGCCCACGGCTTCGTGTCGGGCGCCATGTTCCTGTGCATCGGCGTGCTCTACGACCGCGTGCACTCGCGTGAAATCGCCTCCTACGGCGGCGTGGTCAACACCATGCCCAAGTTCGCGGCCTTCGCACTGCTGTTCGCCATGGCCAACTGCGGCCTGCCCGCAACGGCCGGCTTCGTGGGCGAGTGGATGGTGATCCTGGGTGCCGTCCAGTACAACTTCTGGATCGGCCTGGGCGCTGCCACGGCGCTGATCTTCGGCGCCGCCTACACCCTGTGGATGTACAAGCGCGTCTACCTGGGTCCGGTCACCAACGACAATGTGCGCGGCCTGACCGACATCGGCAACCGCGAGTTCCTGGTGCTGGGTCTGCTGGCCATCGCCGTGCTGTACATGGGTCTGTATCCCAAGCCCTTCACTGACGTGATGGATGTGTCCGTGGCCGAGCTGCTCAAGCATGTGGCCATGAGCAAGCTGCAGTGACCAGACTGAAACGAGAGAATCGAGATGATTGACAACATCAGCTGGCTGGCCATCTATCCGGAGATCCTTCTCCTGGTCATGGCCTGCGTGATCGCCCTGGTGGACCTGGGCGTCAAAAGCCCGCGCCGCACGGGCACCTATGTTCTGACGCTGCTGACCCTGGGCGTGGTGGCCGTGCTGCAAGGCATGTACGCCTCCAGTGGCAACACCTTCTATGGCTGGGGCAACATGGTGGTCTCCGACGCCATGGGCAACTGGCTCAAGTGCTTCGCCACCGTGGCCATGATGGTCACCCTGGTCTACGGCCGCCCCTACGCCGCCGACCGCGACATGCTGCGCGGCGGCGAGCTGTTCACGCTGGCCATGCTCGCGCTGCTGGGCATGTTCATCATGATCTCGGGCAACAACTTCCTGGTCATCTACCTGGGCCTGGAGCTGCTGACGCTGTCCAGCTACGCCCTGGTGGCCCTGCGCCGCGACCACACGGCGTCGGTCGAGGCTGCGATGAAGTACTTCGTGCTCGGCGCCATGGCCAGCGGCTTCCTGCTGTACGGCATGTCCATGCTCTACGGTGCGACCGGCTCGCTGGACATCGGCCAGGTCTTCAAGGCCATCAACTCGGGCGAGATCAAGCACCAGGTGCTGGTGTTCGGCCTGGTCTTCGTGGTCTCCGGCCTGGCCTTCAAGCTGGGCGTGGTTCCCTTCCACATGTGGGTTCCTGACGTCTACCAGGGCGCTCCCACGGCCATCACCACCATGATCGGTGGCGCCCCCAAGCTGGCCGCCTTCGCCATCGTCATCCGCCTGCTGGTGGACGGCCTGCTGCCGCTGGCCATCGACTGGCAGCAGATGCTGGCGGTGCTTGCCATTGCCTCGCTGCTGGTCGGCAACCTGGCCGGCCTGCAGCAGACCAACCTCAAGCGCATGCTGGCCTACTCGACCATCTCGCAGATGGGCTTCGTGCTGCTGGGCCTGATGTCGGGTGTGGTGGATGGCAAGGTCGATCCGGCCACCATCGAGAACGCCTACAGCTCGGCCATGTTCTACGTGGTGACCTACGTGCTGACCACGCTGGCCGCCTTCGGCGTGATCCAGCTGCTGGCCCGCGAAGGCTTCGAAAGCGAAGAGGTCGCCGACTTTGCCGGCCTCAACCAGCGCAGCCCGCTGTATGCCGGCGTGATGGCGATCTGCCTGTTCTCCATGGCCGGTATCCCCCCCCTGGTGGGCTTCTACGCCAAGCTGTCGGTGCTGCAGGCGCTCGTGGCATCGGGCCACAGCCTGTACATCGCGCTGGCCGTGTTTGCCGTGGTCATGTCGCTGATCGGCGCCTTCTACTATCTGCGCGTCGTCAAGGTCATGTACTTTGACGAACCCATCACCGCCACCAGCGTTTCCGCTTCGCTGGACGTGCGCGTGGTGCTGACCCTCAACGGCGCCCTGGTGCTGGGGCTGGGCCTTCTGCCGGGTGGCCTGATGGCCCTGTGCGCCGACGCCGTCGTGCGCGCCCTGGCTTCCTGATCCACTTTCCCGATGCGGGGCCCTGCACGCAGGGCTCCGCGGTGAGGACATCGGCTTGTCGCAAACCGCTTCGATCTGGCTCGTGATATTGGCTGCCCTTGTGGCAGCCAATTTGCCTTTCTTCAACGCCCGCTGGCTTCAACTGGGGCCGCTGCGCGCCCAGCGCAAGCCGCTGGCCATGTGCCTGCTGGAGATGGTGCTGCTGTACTTCATCGTCGGCGGCGTGGCGCTGCTGCTGGAGCGCCGTGTGGGGCAGATCGCGCCCCAGGGCTGGGAGTTCTATGCCGTCACGGGAGCGTTGTTCCTGACGCTGGCCTTCCCCGGTTTCGTCTATCGTTTCCTGATTCACCGCCGCGGCTGAGGCTGCGGTGCCGGTTGTCTCATGGGTGGGGGTGCGTGATGAAAGTGCTCGACCTGCATTGCCCGCACGGCCATCTGTTCGAGGGCTGGTTCGCCTCGGAAGATGATTTCCAGGGCCAGCTGCAGCGCCAGCTGGTGCTGTGCCCCGTCTGCGGCCACAGCGACATCACCAAGCGACTGAGCGCCCCCCGCATCAATCTTGGCGCCAAGCCAGCAGCCTCGCCCCCGACTGCGGCGGCTGAGCCTGCTGCAGCCGCCTCGGCTGCCAGTGCGGCAGCCGCTCCCTCACCGTCCATGCCGCCCCAGGCGCGCGAGCAGCTGCAGGCCATGCAGGCCGCCTGGCTGAAATGGTCGCGCCAGGTGGCGCAGCAGACCGAGGATGTGGGCGAGCGCTTCGCCGATGAAGCCCGCCGCATGCACTATGGCGAGACGGACGAGCGCGCCATCCGCGGCAAGGCCAGCCCCGAGCAGGCCATGCAATTGCTGGATGAAGGCATTGCCGTCCTTCCATTGGCCTTGCCCGAAGGCAGCAAGGAAACGCTGCAGTAAGTGGCGACTGGCACGTGCTGTCTTGGCGACGACAATTGCGCCCATTGCAATGGATTGGCAATTTCCAGGCCAGGCCTTTGCTTGTTGCTATTGATTGAGTAGCGCTAAAGCTGACTTTGTCGCCCTTCAATTGAAGAGGCGACAAACTCAAGCATATCCGCGGCTTTTCGCATAGTGACTGAGCAGGCCACAGGGAGATTGCCGACCTGGGTGTTTCCCGTAAGGCAGCGGACATTGGCCGCTGCCCTGTAAGTCGCAAAAAGGGTAGTTTGCTATCGCTTTGGAAGCGCTCTGGCCTTCCGTGTGGGCCGCGCCGGGCCGAGATGCTGGAGAACCCTAGGCCCTGCCTGCCACCGCGGCACCTTACAGCCCCGTCTGTGCTTGATTATTTCAAGTGTGAGTGGTTGCTTCTTTCGTTTGCGAAGGCCAGGCTTGATGCGCCATGCTGCAGTGCGGGGCAGGGCCTGTGCTTAGGAGCACCTACGTAGGCGTTTTCCCGCTGCGGTGCACAACGTCGGCAAGCCTACGATGCGTCCGACCCTGCACAACGCCCGCCAGAGCCTCTGGCGACGCGTTGGGGGCTGGCAGCATCAACGGAGCAGGCGAAGCGCACATGAGCGACGTTATTCTCGAAACCCGGAACCTGACCAAAGAGTTCAAGGGATTTACGGCGGTGAGCAAGGTGGACCTTTCGGTGCGCCGTGGCTCCATCCATGCCTTGATCGGCCCCAATGGCGCAGGCAAGACCACCTGCTTCAATCTGCTGACCAAGTTCCTGGAGCCCACCTCCGGCACCATCCGTTTCAATGGCGAGGACATCACGCGGGAAGCACCGGCGCAGATTGCGCGCCGTGGCGTGATCCGGTCCTTCCAGATCTCGGCCGTGTTCCCGCATTGCACGCTGCTGGAGAACGTGCGCATCGGCCTGCAGCGCAAGCTGGGCACCGAGTTCCATTTCTGGCGCAGCGAGAAGAGCCTATCGCAGCTCGATGACCGCGCCATGCAGTTGCTGGCCGAAGTGGGCCTGCAGGATCTGGCCGACGAGGTCACGGTCAACCTGCCCTATGGCCGCAAGCGCGCGCTGGAGATTGCCACCACGCTGGCCATGGAGCCCGAGCTGATGCTGCTGGACGAACCCACGCAGGGCATGGGCCACGAAGACGTGGACCGCGTGACCCAGCTGATCAAGAAGGTCTCGGCAGGCCGCACGATTCTCATGGTGGAGCACAACATGAAGGTGATCTCCACCATTGCCGACCGCATCACGGTGCTGCAGCGCGGCGCCGTGCTGGCCGAGGGGCCGTACGAGGAAGTTTCGCGCAACCCGCAAGTGATGGAAGCGTATATGGGCACCACCGACGGCCAGTTGCAGGGAGCGCATTGAGATGACTGCACCGGCATTGGAAATCAAGGGCCTGCAGGCCTGGTACGGCGAATCCCATGTGCTGCACGGCATGGACCTGGTGGTCCAGCCCGGCGAGGTGGTCACGCTGCTGGGGCGCAACGGCGCGGGCCGCACGTCCACGCTGCGCGCCATCATGGGTCTGACGGGCGCGCGCAAGGGCTCCATCCGGATCAACGGCGTGGAGGCCATCCACCTGCCCACGCACCGCATTGCCCACCTGGGCGTGGGCTACTGCCCTGAAGAGCGCGGCATCTTCTCCAGCCTCTCGTGCGAAGAGAACCTGATGCTGCCGCCGCCGCTCAAGACCGGCCAGCCGGGCATGAGCGTGGATGAGATCTACGCCATGTTCCCCAACCTGGCCGAGCGCCGCCACAGCCAGGGCACGCGCCTGTCGGGTGGCGAGCAGCAGATGCTGGCGGTGGCGCGCATCCTGCGCACGGGCGCGCGGCTGCTGCTGCTCGACGAAATCTCGGAAGGCCTGGCACCCGTCATCGTGCAGGCGCTGGCCCGCATGATCACCATGCTGCGCACCAAGGGCTACACCGTGGTCATGGTGGAGCAGAACTTCCACTTCGCGGCGCCCCTGGCCGACCGCTTCTACGTGGTCGAGCACGGCCATGTGGTCGAGCGTTTCGGCGCGTCCGAGCTGCAGGCCAAGATGCCCGTGCTCAACGAACTGCTCGGAGTCTGACCCGGATATCCATCGTGGCCGGCGCCTGGGGCTCGCCGGCTGCATTCCTGCCATGGCCCTGTGACAAAAACCCAAGACATCAACGCGAAGGAGACACCAATGAAAGCAAAACTGACCGCACTGTCGTGCATGCTGGCTGCGGCCGGCCTGGCCAGCCCGCTTGCCATGGCACAGGAGAAGGTGAAGATCGGCTTCGTGACCGACATGTCCAGCCTGTATGCGGACGTGGAAGGCAAGAACGCCGTCACCGCCATGCAGATGGCCATCGATGACTTCGGTGGCAAGGTGCTGGGCCAGCCCATCGAGCTGCTGAGCGCCGACCACCAGAACAAGGCCGACATCGCCGCCTCCAAGGTGCGCGAGTGGGTGGACACGCAAGGTATCTCGCTGGTGTTCAGCGGCACCAACTCCGGCACGGCCCTGGCGGTGTCGCAGGTGGCCAATGAGAAAAAGCGCGTGCACTTCAACAGCGGTGCGGGTTCCTCGGCACTGACCAACGAGCAGTGCAACGCCTATACCGTTCACTACGCCTATGACACCGTGGCCCTGGCCAAGGGCACGGGTACGGCCGTGGTCGAGCGCGGCGGCAAGGACTGGTTCTTCCTGACGGCCGACTACGCCTTCGGCCATGCGCTGGAGAACGACACCACGGCCGTGATCAAGGCCAAGGGCGGCAAGGTGGTGGGCGGCGTCAAGCACCCGCTCAATGCCTCGGACTTCTCGTCCTTCCTGCTGCAGGCGCAGGCCTCCAAGGCCCAGATCCTGGGCCTGGCCAATGCCGGTGGCGACACCATCAACGCCATCAAGGCGGCCAAGGAATTTGGCATCAACAAGAGCATGAAGACCGTGGGCCTGCTGGTGTTCCTGACCGACATCCACAGCCTGGGCCTGAAGAACACCGAAGGCATGCAGTTCACAACCAGCTGGTACTGGGACCAGAACGATGCCACGCGCAAGTTCGGCGAGCGCTTCTTCGCCAAGACCAAGCGCATGCCCACCTCCATCCAGGCTGCCGACTACTCGGCCGTGACCAGCTACCTCAAGGCCGTGCAGGCCGTGAAGTCCACGGATGCCGACAAGGTCATGGCCTACCTCAAGAGCACGCCCATCGACGACTTCTACGGCAAGGGCTCGATCCGTCCCGATGGCACCTTTGCCCACGACATGTACCTGGTCGAGGTCAAGAAGCCCGCCGAGTCCAAGAAGCCCTGGGACTACCTGAAGGTCGTGGCCACGCTGCCCGCCGACCAGGTCTGGACCACCAAGGCCGAGACCAAGTGCGCGCTGTGGAAGTAACGCTGCGCCGCCACTGACCCCCAACCGCCACCCGGCCAACCACGACAGCTGCATCCCATGGAAATCTTTGGTGTTTCCCTGCCAGGCCTGATGAGCCAGCTCCTTCTGGGGCTGGTCAACGGCTCGTTCTACGCCATCCTCAGCCTGGGGCTGGCGGTGATCTTCGGCCTGCTCAACGTGATCAACTTCGCCCACGGCGCGTTGTTCATGCTGGGCGCCATGGTCACCTGGATGGCCATGAGCTACTTCAACATCAACTACTGGGTGATGCTGGTGCTGTCGCCGTTGCTGGTGGGCCTGCTGGGCGTGCTGATCGAGCGCTTTTTATTGCGCTGGATCTACAAGCTCGACCACCTCTACGGCCTGTTGCTGACCCTGGGCCTGTCGCTGCTGATCGAGGGCCTGTTCCGCTCGGTCTACGGCGTCTCGGGCCTGGGCTACGACACGCCTGAGCTGCTGGAAGGCGCGACCAACCTGGGCTTCATGATCCTGCCCAACTACCGCGCCTGGGTGGTGCTGGCCTCCATCGTGGTCTGCGTGGCCACCTGGTTCATGATCGAGAAGACGCGCATCGGCGCCTACCTGCGGGCCGGCACCGAGAACCCGCGCCTGGTCGAGGCCTTCGGCGTCAACGTGCCCGTGATGATCACGCTGACCTATGCCTTCGGCGCGGCGCTGGCGGCGTTTGCCGGCGTGCTGGCGGCGCCCGTCTACCAGGTCACGCCGCTGATGGGGCAGAACCTCATCATCGTGGTCTTCGCCGTGGTGGTGATCGGGGGCATGGGCTCCATCATGGGCTCCATCCTCACCGGCCTGGGCCTGGGCGTGATCGAGGGCCTGACCAAGGTCTTCTGGCCCGAGGCTTCGTCCACCGTGGTGTTCTTCATCATGGTCATCGTTTTGCTCATCCGCCCCGCCGGCCTGTTCGGCAAAGAGAAATAACAAGAACGAGGACAAGGGGCCGACCACATGAAATCCAAGACTCTCGTTCAACGCATCGCCCCCTGGGGCTATGGCCTGCTGCTGCTGGGCCTGCTGGCGGCGCCCATGCTGGGTGCCTACCCGGTGTTCGTGATGAAGCTCATGTGCTTCGCACTGTTCGCCTCGGCCTTCAACCTGCTGCTGGGCTACACGGGCCTGCTGTCCTTCGGCCACGCGGCCTTCCTGGGCGGCGCAGCCTATGTGACGGGCTACGCCATCAAGGGCTGGGGCTTCACGCCCGAGCTGGCCATGCTGGCCGGCACGGCCGGGGGCGCGCTGCTGGGGCTGATCTTCGGCTGGCTGGCCATCCGCCGCCAGGGCATTTATTTCTCGATGATCACGCTGGCGCTGGCCCAGATGCTGTTCTTCGTGTGCCTGCAGGCGCCCTTCACGGGCGGCGAGGACGGACTGCAGGGCGTACCGCGCGGCAAGCTGTTCGGCCTCATCGACCTGACCAGCGACCTGACCATGTACTACGTCACGCTGGTCATCGTGGTCCTGGCCTTCCTGCTGATCGTGCGCACCATCCACTCGCCCTTCGGCCAGGTGCTCAAGGCCATCAAGGAGAACGAGCCGCGCGCGACCTCGCTGGGCTATGACGTGGCGCGCTTCAAGCTGCTGGCCTTCGTGATCTCGGCCGCGCTCACGGGCCTGGCCGGTTCGCTCAAGACCGTGGTGCTGGGCTTTGCCACGCTGTCGGATGTGCACTGGACCACCTCCGGCCATGTGATCCTGATGACGCTGATGGGCGGCCTGGGCACGCTGTCCGGCCCCATCCTGGGCTCGGCCGTGGTGGTCATGCTGGAGAACAAGATCGGCGAGTTCGGCAGCTTCCTTCAGCGCCTCACGGGCGTGGAGTGGTTCTCCACGCTGGGCGAGTCGGTGACCATCGTCACCGGCCTGATCTTCGTGGTCTGCGTGCTGCTGTTCCGCAAGGGCATCATGGGCGAGCTGATCGCCTGGCTGCAGAAAAAGCGTACCCCTTGAGATCCTGAAGACCGCACCGAGCGGCGGGAAGGGCAGGCCACCAGGACCGCATCTGATCCTGGCGGCCTGCCCTTATCCGTTGTCGGGTTCCTGCATCCATGCCGGCAGGTCCCGCTGGCCGTGCAGCACACGCCATACATCGACGTGATGGGCGTGCTCCACATAGAACACCATGTACGGGTAGCGCGTCAGCGGCCAGGCGCGCAGACCGGGCAGATGGAGTTCATGGGCATAGCGCAGCGAGCCTGTGGCGGGGTGGCGGCCTATGTGTGCGTAGGCCTTCTCCAGCGCGTCGATGAAGCCCAGGGCTGCGTTTGCTGCCTCCTCGCCCAGGTACCAGGCAAGTATCTCTTCGACGTCCCGGTTGGCCTGCTCGCGGGGGACGATGGCCTTGGCCTTCACCTCCTGGCCTTTGCCCGCTCACGCAGTCCATCGAAATAGCCCACATCCACCGCGGCAGCCGGCGCCGAACCCGCTCCAGCCAACAGCAGGTTGCGCAGTTGCAGGCGCTCCTGATCCCTGCGGATCAGCTCGCGGACATACTCGCTGCTTGTGCCGTAGCCACGCTGGCTGACCTGCTCATCCACAAAGGACTTGAGGGTGTCAGGCAGGGAAATGTTCATGGTGCTCATGGCGCCAGTGTGGGTCGCTTGGCAAAATTTGGCAAGATTCCCATTCAGCCACTGCAGTTTGAAGAGGTTCTCATAGCTGCAGCGGCCGGGCGTAGCCCGTCATCTCCAGGTATCCCTGACCGGCTCGCGCCTCCTGGCCCGGGCCGGACAGCTTTTGGAGGCTGCACAGGCCCTCCCAGTAGATGGCGCCGGTGGAGACGCTGCTGTCCAGCTCCTGGTCATCGACCAGGGCGTTCACGGTGAAGCGGCCAGCGGGCGTGTCCACCTGCCATTGCACGGGGTAGCGCGCGCCGCTGGCGGGGCTGCTCCAGTGGCGCAGCGGTGTGAACCGCACGGCATCGTGGGCGAAGACCTGTACCTTGCCATCGGCGCCGCGCAGCGAGCCTCCGGCCCACAGCGCGCTGCCATCGCTGCGGCGCACTCGGAAGGCCGTGAGCGCACCGCCGTCGAACAGGTTCATGCCTATCCAGTCCCAGCCCACGGCCTCGGGGTGCATCAGGGCCTGGCTCCATTCATGGTCCAGCCAGGCGCGGTTGTCACCGGGTTCGCGTGCGGCTTCTATCGCCATGCGCTGGCCTGCCAGCTCCAGCGTGCCGCTCACCTGCAGCTGCGGGCGGCTGTAGTAGTAGCTGGCCTGATCGGGTTCGGGACCCTTGCGCGAGAGGCCTGCGCGGCCCTGCAGCAGCGGGTGCTCGCGGGTCTCGAAGCGCAGGTCCAGTGCGAATGCGGTGCTGCGTATGCGGGTGGTGTATCGTTCGGCCTCGCCGTTACCGGTGTCTTCATCGGTGCGCTGCAGCGACCAGTCCTGCAGCCGCACGTCGGCATCGGTCTCGCTGGCCTGGGCAATGCCAAAGCCTGCGCGCGCGATGCGCTGGTCGTGGTGCAGGCGGGCGCCCTGCACATCGCACAGCGCCGCATGGGCAAACAGCAGCTGGCGCGCCGCGAAGGCAGAGCGCAGCTCCTGCGTGGCCTGCACGCGTGACCGGAAGAAGGTGATCTGGAAACCCCAGGCCCGGCCCGCCGCGCGTGCCTGGCCGGTGATGTACCACCACTCGGTGCGCAGCCCGGGATGGCTGCCATGGTCGCGCGGGAAGACCAGCGTGCGTGGCGGCAGTGCCTGGGCGGGCAGTCCTGCCGCCCCCAGGCCCAGGCCTGCAGCCAGGCCCAGCAGATGGCGGCGGGGCAGGGGCATCACGGATCAGCTTTGCAACTGCGCGATGCGCGCCTGGGCCGGCCCGCAGTCGCCGATGCGCTGCATCACCCAGTCCGCATCATGGTAGGTGGGCAGGTAGCGCTCGCCCGCATCGCACAGCAGCGAGAGGATGGAGCCCTGCTCGCCGCGCTGGCGCATCTCGCTGGCCAGCCTGAGCATGGCCACGTAGTTGGTGCCCGTGGACGGCCCCACGCGCCGGCCCAGCAGTGCGGACAGGCTGCGCATGGCGGCCAGGGAATCGCAGTCAGCCACCTCCTCCATGCGGTCCACCAGGGTGCGCACAAAGCTGGGCTCCACGCGCGGGCGGCCTATGCCCTCGATGCGCGAGCCTGGCGCGGTGAGGGTGGAATCGCCCGTGCGGTGGTAGGCGGCGAACACCGAGCCCTCGGGGTCGGCCACGCAGATGCCCGTGGCATGGCGCTGGAAACGCACGTAGCGGCCAATGGTGGCGCTGGTGCCGCCCGTGCCCGCGCCCACCACGATCCAGCGCGGCACGGCATGGCGCTCGCGCCGCATCTGGGTGAACATGCTCTCCGCAATATTGTTGTTGCCACGCCAGTCGGTGGCGCGCTCGGCATAGGTGAACTGGTCCATGTAGTGGCCGCCGGTCTGCGCGGCCACGGCGCGTGCCTCGTCGTAGACCTGGCCTGCGCTGTCCACCAGATGGCAGCGGCCGCCGTAGAACTCGATCAGCGCAATCTTCTCGGCCGAGGTGCTGCGCGGCATCACGGCCACGAAGGGCAGGCCCAGCAGGCGCGCGAAATACGCCTCGCTCACGGCGGTCGATCCGCTCGATGCCTCGACGATGGTCGAGCCCTCATGCACCCAGCCATTGCACAGCGCATAGAGAAACAGCGAGCGCGCCAGGCGGTGCTTGAGGCTGCCCGTGGGGTGGGTGGATTCGTCCTTGAGGTAGAGGTCGATCCCCAGGTCGGCAAAGCCGGGCAGGGGCAGCGGGATCAGGTGCGTGTCGGCACTGCGCTGGTAATCGGCCTCGATGCGGTTGATGGCCTCGTGCAGCCAGGAAGAGGTGGTGTGCGGCATGGCGGCCATTGTCGCAGGCTGCCTCTTACCAATCCTCCTTGACCGCCAGCACCGCCTCGCGCCCTGCAGCCGCACGCCCGGCCAGCCAGGCCGTCAGCGTGCCTGCTGCGATCACGCTGGCAGCCAGCGCCAAAAGGCGGGACCACGGCAGGGACAGCTCCATGGTCCAGTGAAAGCTTTGCGGATTCACCACGTGCACCAGGATCACGGCCACGCCCAGGCCCAGCAGGCTGCCGGCGATGGCGCCCGCCGTGGTCCAGGCCATGCCTTCGCCAGCCACCACGGCCAGGATGTCGCGCCGCGTCAGGCCCAGGTGGGCCAGCAGGCCGAATTCCTTGCGCCGCGCCAGAACCTGGGCGCTGAAGCTGGCGGCAATGCCGAACAGGCCGATGCCGATGGCCACGGCCTGCAGCCAGTAGGTCACGGCAAAGCTGCGGTCGAAGATGCGCATGGAGCGCTCGCGCAGCGCGCCGCTGCTGGCGAACTCCAGTGCCCGCGCGGCGCCCGGCCCGGTCATCAGCGACTGGATGCGCGCCTGAAGCTGCTGCGCCGTGGCTGTGTCGTCGCCGTCCGGCCAGATGGCAATTTCGGTGGGGCCTGCCGTGGTGGCGCTGCCCTTGGCGAGCTGTTGGTAGTCGTCCCAGTCCATGGCGATGGCGCCGAACTGGCGCACATAGTCGCGCCAGATGCCGGCCACAAACACGCGGGAATCTTCGGACGGCAGGGCCTGGGCCAGCAGAGGCCACTCCTGGCCCGGCCGCACGCCATAGAGTTGGGCCACGGCTTCACTGACATAGACGGGCGTGCTGCCAGCGGGCGCTTGCACGGGGCCTTGTATCCACGGCAACTGCTGGCCCTGGGGGCCATGCAGCGGACGCAGCAGCAGGCTAACGGCGGGGCGATCCGGGCTGAGCCACAGGCTGGTGCTGCGCATGGGCTGGGCGCGCTGCGCGCCAGGCAGGGCGGCAATGCGCGCGGCCAGATCGGCGGGCAGGGGTGCGGCATCGGCACGGCCTGCGCTGCCGGCGGTGCGCAGGTACAGCGGGGCGGGCAGCACGGCGTCCAGCCAGGCGATCATGCTGTCCCTGAAGCTGGCCACCATCACGGTCAGTGCCACGGCCAGGCTCAGGCTGGCCACTACGCCGCCCACGGCCACGGTGGTGCTGCGGCGCATGCGCCGCGCACGCTCCACGGGCAGCAGGGCCAGCGGCTGGCGCAGCAGCGATTGCGGCACCAGGCGCAACAGCTGGCCCAGCAACCAGGGCAGGGCGGCCATGCCGCCCAGCAGCAGCAGGGCCACGGCGGCATAGGCGGCCAGGGGAATGCCGGCCACGGGCGGCACAAAGGCCAGGGCCACGCTGGCTGCCATCAGCAGCAGGGCCGGCAGGCCGCGCGCCGCGCGTTCGGAGCCCGCGCCCTGGCCCTTGAGCGTGGCGGCGGGCGGCAACTCCATGGCTTGGCGCGCCGGCCACCAGCCTCCGGCCACGGTGGCGGCCACGCCCAGCAGGCCAAAGGTCAGCGCGGCGCTGGCGCTCCACTGCAGCGCGGGCTGCACGCCGGCAAAGTAGCCGCCGCCCAGGTCACCGCCCAGCAGGTGCAGGGCCAGCCAGGCCAGGCCCGCTCCCAGCGCAATGCCGGCCGCGCTGCCCACCATGCCCAGCAGCAGCGATTCCAGCAGCACCAGGCCCAGGCGCTGGCGCGGCGTCAATCCCAGCACGGCCAGCAGGGCGAACTGCGGCGCGCGCTGGGCCACGCTGAGCGCCAGCACCGAGAACACCAGGAACGCCCCCGTGAACAGCGCCACCAGGGCCAGCACCGTGAGGTTGACGCGGTAGGCGCGCGACATCTCGGCAATTCGCTGCTGATCGTCGCCGGGGCGGCTGGCCAGGGCCTGGGCGGGCCAGTCGGGCAGGCGGCGCAGCTCGGCCAGCAGGGACTCGCGCGTGGCGCCTTCGGCCAGCAGCACATCGATGCGGTCCACCTGGCCCCAGCGCTGCAGGCTGTCCTGCAGCGCGCCGATGTCCATCACGGCCAGCGGCGGGCCGGATGCGGCCACCGTGCCCGCGATGCGCAGGGTCTGCGCGCGCCCGCCCAGCTGCCATGGCAGAGGCGTGTGCCGCGCCTGCTCCGGCGTCAGGCCCAGGGCTTCGAGTGCCGTTGCATTGAGGAAGACCGCATCGGGCGCGAACAGGTCCAGCCGCCCGCCGCCATCGAACAGCCGGGGCATGAGCGCAGGCGCCACGGGCGCCAGCCGCAGCGCATCGCCGCCCAGCACGCGCAACTGCACCGGCGTGGCGGTGCCGGCCAGGGCCGTGGCTTCGATCCAGGGGGCGGCCAGGCTGACCTGGGGCTGCTGCGCAACACGGCCATACAGCGTTTCGGGCAGGCCGCCCTGCATGGCACGCAGCTCCAGGTCCGGTTGGCCGCTGACCGTGCGCACGGCACGCGAGAACTCATCGAGCGCGGACTGGTTGATCACATGCACGGCAAAGCCCAGGGCCACGCCCAGCATGATGGCCACCAGGGCGGTGGCCGTGCGCCAGGGATGCTGGCGCAGCTCCTGCCAGGAAAAGGTGCGAAGCAGGGCGAGCATGGGCGGGCGATCTTTGGCGCTAGGCGGGCTGCATGCCCTGTGCGGTCAGGCGCAGCACGCGGTCGGCACGGCGAGCGGCCTCGATGGAGTGCGTGACCAGCACCAGGGCGGCCTGGTGTTCCCGGGTCTGCTGCAGCAGCAGTTCCATGACCTGTGCGGCCGTGCCGGGGTCCAGGTTGCCGGTGGGCTCGTCGGCCAGCAGCAGGGCCGGTCCGTGGACCAGGGCGCGTGCAATGGCCACGCGCTGCAGCTGGCCGCCGCTGAGCTGCCAGGGCAGGCGCTGCTCCAGCCCCTGCAGCCCGACGGCCTGCAGCAGTTGCTGCACGCGCTGGCGGCCCGCCGCATCCAGCCGCTGCAGCAGCATCAGCGGCAGGGCCACGTTGTGCCAGACATCCAGATGGGGCAGTACATGGAAGGCCTGGAACACGAAGCCCACATGGCTGCGCCGCCACAGCGCACGGCCGGTTTCATCCAGGGCCGACAGGTCCTGGCCTTCGTGCAGCACGCGGCCCTGCTGCCATTCATCGAGCCCGGCCAGGCAGTTGAGAAAGGTGGACTTGCCCACGCCCGAGTCACCCACGATGGCCACGAACTCGCCGCGCGCCACGCTGCAGTCCACGTTCTCGAAGACGGCGGTTTCCGTGCCGCCGTCGTTGCGGTAGCGCCGCGCCAGGCCCTGGACCTGAAGCAGCGGCGGCTGAGTCAGTGGCGTGTTGTCCCGGGGCGCAGCAGTCATGAAGGCGGTTTCCTGTTCAGCCGTTGCGGGCCTAGGTTGCTGCGGCCACCACGGCCATCGCAGCCTGCAGCAGTTGCTGCTGGGCATCGGGCGCATCGCAGGCAATGGCATGGCGGGCGGGCATGCTGCGCAGCCAGGTGATCTGGCGCTTGGCCAGCTGGCGCGTGGCGGCAATGCCGCGTTCGCGCAGCGAGTTCATGGAGTACAGGCCGTCCAGCGATTCCCAGGCCTGGCGGTAGCCCACGCAGCGGATGGAGGGCAGGTCCAGGTGCAGGTCGCCGCGCGCGCGCAGTTGCTGCACTTCGTCGATGAAGCCGGCGTCCAGCATGGCGTCGAACCGCTGGGCAATGCGTGCATGCAGCCAGGCGCGGTCCTGCGGCTCCAGCGAGAAGAAGCCGCCGGGGCTGATCAGGCCCTGTGCCGCATCCTTGCCCGCCCGCGTATGAAAGCTGGACAGCGGTTTGCCCGACACATGCCAGACCTCCAGCGCGCGCTGTATGCGCTGGCTGTCGGCCGGCGCCAGGCGTGCTGCCGTGGTGGGATCGACCTGGGCCAGCAGCGCATGCATGGCGGGCCAGCCGATCTGCGCGGCCTGGGCGTCCAGCCGCTCGCGCACGGCGGGGTCGGCGGCCGGCATGTCGTCAATGCCATCCTGCAGGGCCTTGAAATACAGCATGGTGCCGCCCACCAGCAGCGGCAGGGCGCCGCGCGCGCGGATCTCGGCCACCAGGCGCTGCGTGTCCTGCACGAATTCGGCCGCGCTGTAGGCCTGCAGCGGGTCGCGGATATCGATCAGGTGATGGGGGCAGGCAGCCAGTTCTTCGGGCGTGGGCTTGGCCGTGCCGATGTCCATGCCGCGATAGACCAGGGCCGAGTCCACGCTGATGATTTCTGCGGCCTGGCCGCGTTCGGCCAGCAGCCTGGCCAGGGCCAGGGCGGCAGCGGTCTTGCCGGAAGCGGTGGGGCCGGCGATGGCCAGGCAGGGGAGCGGGGAAGCGGTGGACATTCGAGAAACGGGAACGCAGGAAAGTGGAATCAGCGGTGGCCATCGACCCGGCCGTGGCGGCGCACCAGCCCCCAGGCGACCAGGGCCGTGCACACGCCCCAGAACCAGATGCCGAAGGCCATGGGCCGGGTGGACTGGCCGTCCAGGTGCAGGCCCAGCCAGTGTCCCATGGCAAAGGCGATGAGCATCATGGTGAAGCCGTTCAGCGCCGAGGCCGTGCCCGCCGACTGCGGGAAGGGCGCGATGGCATTGCTCTGGCCGCAGGGCATGTGCACGCCATGGGCGATCTGGAAGATATAGAAGGGCAGGGCATAGGCCCAGAGGCTGCGCGCATCGGCCAGCGCCGCAATGCCGATGGCCGTGGCCGACAGCAGGCTGGCCAGCCCGGCAATCTGCACGGCGCGCCGCACATCCATGCGCTGCAGCAGCCAGCGGCACAGGAAGGTGCCCGCGATGTAGCACAGCGCATTGCTGCCCATCAGCAGGCCGTAGCCCGTGCGGCTCACGCCCAGCACATGGATATAGGTGAAGGAAGATGCGGCCAGATTGGTGAACAGGGCCGCATAGGTGCAGCAGGTCAGCAACTGGTAGGACTGGAATCCCGGGTGGCGCACGATGGTGATCCAGTTGCGCGCCAGGGCCAGCGGCTGCAGCGCCGTGGGATTGGTGCGGGCCAGTGTCTCCGTGAAGCGCAGGGCCACCAGCAGCAGGGCCAGCGCACCCATCACGGCCTGGGCCAGCATGGTCGAGCGCCAGCCCAGCGAATCCACCAGCAGGCTGCCGCTGACGGGGCTCAGGAAGGCGATCACGCCCAGCCCGGTCAGCGCCTTGGACATGACCTGGGCGCCCAGGTGCGGAGCGAACAGGTCGCGCACCATGGCGCGTGCACACATCACGCCGGCGCCCAGCGATGCCCCCTGCAGCGCGCGCCAGGCGATCAGCGACTCCATGGTCTCGGCGCTGGCGCTGCCCAGCGCGGCCAGCACGTAGATGGACATGCCCGCCAGCAGGATGGGCCGGCGCCCGAAGCGGTCGGACAGCGGCCCCCAGGCCAGTTGCGAGCAGCCGAAGGCCAGCAGGAACGCCGTCAGCGTGAGCTGCACCTGTGACACCTGGGTGGAGAAGGCCGCCTGTATCGACGGCAGGGCCGGCAGGTACAGGTCGGTGGCCAGCGGCTGAAGTCCCAGCAGCAGGCCGAGCAGGACGACGACCAGGACGGGGGACATTGCCGGCTGCGCTTGCGCGGCGGCGGGAGACAGGGGCGCTGACATAGGCGACCGAGGGTAGCAGAGAACAAGGGGTGCCGCTGTCCATGTTCGGGCGGTGCATATCCATCTGCGGATTGCGCAGTTGGGAACCGGCCGGGCCCTGCCTACATTGCATTGCAGAGGAATCAACCCGATCAACGCAACTGTGAACAAAGGACCGCAATGGCAACGCTGACCGCTTTCTCCTCCCTTCCCGCCGCGCTGCGCCAGGGGGCGTGCACCCTGCTGTGGAGCGTGGCCCTGGTCGGTGGTGCGGCCCATGCCAATGCGCCTGTGCCCGAAGGCCCGCTGGTCAGCACCGAATGGCTGGCGGCCAACCTCAACCGCGCCGATGTGCGCATCGTCGAGGTCAGCGTCAACCCCGGCCTGTACGAGCGCTCCCATGTGCCGGGCGCCGTCAACTTCTCTTGGCACAACGACCTCAATGACAAGGTGCGCCGCGACATCGTGGGCAAGGAGCAGTTCGAGAAGCTGCTGTCCCAGGCCGGCGTGAAGGAAGGCAACACGGTCGTGCTGTACGGCGATACCAACAACTGGTTCGCGGCCTGGGGGGCCTGGGTCTTCGACATCTATGGCGTGCAGAACGTCAAGCTGCTGGACGGTGGCCGCAAGAAGTGGGAGGCCGAGAACCGCCCCCTCAACAACCGCGCCCCGGAATATGCGGCCACCACCTACCGTGTGGGCAAGGTCAACACCGCGCTGCGCGCGCGCCTGACCGATGCGCTGGCCTCGGCCGAAGGGCGCAGCGACGCCAAGCTCGTCGACATCCGCTCGGCCGACGAATACCAGGGCAAGGTCTTCGCCCCGGCCGGCGTGCCGGAGCTGGCCATCCGCGCCGGCCACATCCCCGGTGCCGTCAACGTGCCTTGGGGGCAGGCCGTGCGCGAGGACGGCAGCTTCAAGTCCGCCGAAGAACTCAAGAAGCTCTATGCGGGCGTGGGCATCGACGGCAGCAAGCCCGTCATCACCTACTGCCGCATTGGCGAGCGCTCCAGCCATACCTGGTTTGCGCTGTCCAAGATCCTGGGCTACCAGGTGCGCAACTACGACGGCTCGTGGACCGAGTACGGCAACTCCGTGGGTGTGCCGATCAACAACCCGGCCGGCACGGTCTGGGCCGCGAAATGATTCTGCAGTCGATCAACCTGTCTTGAAGGCGGGGGCCGGGCGAGGGGTGTCGGTGCTCTTGGTTTGACGGATCAGGGGTGGTGACGAGTGGCTTTGGCAAAAGCTCGGCTCCTTTGGGGCCCGCAGACTGCGGGCCCCTTTTTTTTATGCGTGGATGGCAACAAAGGGGGCAGGAATGACAAGCGTGACCGGTGAGCACACGCAGAACGTGAATGGCAGGCACAGGGCAAGGGACTGGACCAGATGGCTGCCCTTGGCCGCCGTGCTGGCCGCAGCCTGGCCTGTGGCGGCGCAGCTGCAGCTGCAAGGCGGCGGGCGCACCCTGGTCTTTGCGCTGGCGCTGGGCCTGCTGCTGGGGCTGGTGCTGCAGCGCTCGCGCTTTTGCTTTTACTGCCATGCGCGCGACTGGTTCGAGTTCGGCGATCCGCGCGGCGTGCTCTCCATCCTGCTGGCGCTGGCCGTGGGATCGGCGGGCATGACCGTGGTGCTGGGCAGCTGGGTGGCCGTGCCCCAGCCGGGCCAGTTGCCGCCTGACATGCACATAGGTCCCGTGAGCTGGGTGCTGGTCCTTGCGGGCCTGGCCTTTGGAGCGGGCATGTCGGTCTCGGGCTCGTGCATCAGCGCCCACTGGTATCGGCTGGGCGAGGGCTCGCCCGTGGCGCCGTTTGCCCTGATCGGCACGGGCCTGGGTTTCGTGCTCGGTTTTCGCAGCTGGAACCCGCTGTACAGCCTGGCCATTGCCGATGCGCCCGTCATCTGGCTGCCGGCCCATCTGGGCTATGGCGGCGCGCTGGCGCTGCAACTGGCCGTGCTGGGCCTCCTGGCGGCCTGGGTCTGGCGCATTCATGGGCGCTCGGGCCGTGCACAGCCCCGGCCTGCAGCAGAACCGGCGCAGCCACCGGGCCTGCGCCAGCTGTGGCTGTCACTGTGGCAAGGCCGCTGGAATGCCGCGCTGGGCGGCCTGGCCGTGGGCCTGATTGCGGCCGCCGCCATCGTGCGCATGCGGCCACTGGGCGTGACCACCACGCTGGGCAGCACCGTGCGCGGCTGGGCCCAGGCGGGCGGCTGGGTGCCCGAGCGCCTGCATGGCCTGGATACCCTGGGCGGATGCGCCACGGCCGTACTCAACAGCCTGCTCACGCCCCATGCCGTGCTGCTGCTGGGCCTGGTGGCCGGTGCCTGGGGCGCTGCCGTGGCCAGCCGCCAGTGGACGCCGCGCCGCCCCACCTGGCGCGATGCGGCACGCGGCCTGGCCGGTGGCGCCTTGCTGGGCTGGGGCGCCATGACAGGGCTGGGCTGCACCATCGGCACGCTGCTGTCGGGCAGCATGGCGGGCGCGCTGTCGGGCTGGGTCTTTGGCGCGGCCGTGTTCACGGCGTTGTGGGCGGGTTTCGTGCTGCGGCGCTGGCAGGCCAGCCGGGACTGAGGGCCTTCAGCCGGCAGCCACACCCAGCAGCAGATCCGCGATCTCCTCCGGATATCGCTGCCGGCTTCCGTCGATGAGCACGCAGCCGGGCGCCTCGGGGTCGGGCCTGGCCAGGGACATGCCGTGGTCGATGAGGGCCTGGGCGCAGCCCAGCCAGTCGCCGCCGCCGGGTTCCGTGGATTCGGGCCGGTTCAGCGAAGCCCAGCACAGGGTGCCTGCGCAGTTGTCGCCATAGGCGTGGCGTTCGGTCCACTGTGCGCCGTGCTCCAGCAGGAAGCGCGCCATGGCGGCATCGCCACGGAACACGGCCTGGTTCAGTGCGGATGCATCCCAGTCGCCGCCGCGCGCGGCGATGGGCCAGCCCAGTTCCACCATGCAGCGCACGGCGTCCATGCAGGCCAGGGCCGCCAGTTCGGGCAGCATGCGCAGTTGTTCGGGTGCCAGGCCCTGGAGCAGCCCGGGGTGGGCTGCGGCAAGACGGCGAGCCTGTGCTGCGTCGCCCACGGCGCAGGCGGCCAGGAGCTGCTCCTGCGGCGTGGTGGGCTCGCTGCCCGCCGCCTGTTCCAGCAGGGCGGCCACGTCGGCCAGGCCAAAGCGCCGCGCCAGTGCAGCGGCACGCAGGCCCTGCGGCGTGCGGACCGACGGATCGGCGCCGGCATCCAGCAGCGCCTGCACATGGGCGGGCGAGCGGCGCCGGCGGATGGCCCACAGCAGCGGGCGGCCCCATTCGCCCTGGCCGTTGTCCTCGTTCGGATCGGCGCCGTGGTCCAGCAGCAGGCGCAGGGCCTGCACATCGTCCAGGTCCAGCACGCGGAACAGGGCATTGCTGCCGTCCACGCGTGCGCCGGCTTGCAGCAGCAGCCGCGTGCATTCGCGGCTGGCGGGCGTGCCTTCCAGAGAGTGGTAGAGCGATTCGCCATCGTTGGGGTCGGCGCCGGCCTGTAGCAGCATCTGCGTCAGTTGCGCATCATGGTTCTGGCCCGCTGCGCCATAGAGGGCCGACAGCCGCTCGGTATCGGAGGGGGACTGCAGCGAGGCGGGTGGCCAGCGGCTGCCTATGGTCTGCAGCGGGTCGGCGCCCGCGTCCAGCAGCCAGCGCGCGCATGCGTGCAGGTGCTCGGTGAATTCGGGCAGGCGCAGCAGGCAGGAATGGGTGACGGCCATCAGCGGCGGCAGCGCCAACGGCCCGCCTGCACGGCGCAGCCAGCCGGGGTCGTTGCGCCCGGCCTCGCGCAGCACGGCCAGATTGCCGGTGGCGCAGGCCACCCAGGGATCACTGCCATCACTGCCCGCAAGTTCCGGCCGCTCGTCCAGCAGGCGCCGGGCCAGCGCGGGCTGCGCGCGGTGCGTGCCGCCCGCCACATCGCCGGCATAGACCAGGGCCAGCCAGTGCAGCCGGGATTTCTCGGGGTCCGCCGCCAGGCGCTGGCATGCCTCGACGTAGCCTGACAACTCGCTCCATGAAGCGAAACCGTGCTCGCGCGCCACGGCGGACTGGGCGTCGTGCAGCCGCAGGTCCATGGCGGCCAGCGCCTCATCCGTGCGGCCCCGGGCAGCCGGCAGTTGGGCGCGCAATTGCTCCATGGCCTGGGCCGAGCCTGCGCGATAGGCGGCCAGCAGTTGCTTGGCCTGTTTCTTGAGATGGCCCATGTCGGGCCGGGCGGGGATGCGTTTCACAGGGATACCTCCGTGCACGAAGGCCAATGACCTGCAGCTTGGCGCACAAAGGCATGTGGCAAGAGAAAAACGCCGGGAGGCGCATACAGGTGGGTTCAACCCTTCCCGCAGGTCCGGGTGCGGCCTGCACCGCAAGCGCGGATGTTAGCGCAAGGCGACAGTCATCTGGGTGACAGCCGGCAGCCCCTGCTTGCGGGTTCCTACCCGCATGGCGGGCCAGTTGTCTGGCATAGGCTGCGTCGGCAATCCCGCTTGAACCTGATTTTTTGCGCGCGTTTCCCTCAACACCTTCATCCCAAGGAGACAGTCTTATGCGAGCCCTGCGTTGGAATCGTTGGAAGTATCTCGGTCTGCTGGCGGCCACGGGCCTTGCGGCCTGCGGCGGGGGGGACGGTGATGCGCCCGAGGAGACGCGGGCACAGGACAGCCGCAGCTTTGCGCCGGCCAATCCTTCGGCCACCAGCTTCGACGCGCTGGCCGCCGCTTCGGGCGATGTGGTCGACAACGCCAGCACCAGCCGCTGGGCCGGTGTGCTGGAAGGCGCGGCCTACCGCATCGAGGTGCCGGCCAACTGGAATGGCCGCCTGGTGATGTATGCCCACGGCTATGCGGGCGAGGGCAGTGCGCTCAACGTCACCAATCCGTCCATACGCCGGTACCTGATCCAGAACGGCTATGCCTGGGCGGCGTCCAGCTACAGCAAGAACTACTACGACGTGCGCGCCGGCGTGGAGGACACGAATGCGCTGGCGCTGGCCTTCAACCGCCTGGCCGCATCCCACGGCCGGCCGCTGGCGCAGCCGCAGCGCCTGTACATCACCGGCCATTCCATGGGCGGCCATGTCACGGCGGCGGCCATCGAGGCCGAGGCCCAGGCCACCGCGAGGAACAAGGTGCGCTACCAGGGCGCCGTGCCCATGTGCGGCGTGACGGGAGATACCGAACTGTTCGACTACTTCGCCGCGGCCCAGGTCACCGCGCAGGCCATGGCCGGCGTGGCCCAGCGCCCTGTCACCGAGTGGGCCGCCATCCAGGGCCAGGTGACCTCGGCCCTGTTCACCACCTTTCCGGCGGCTCCCACCGCGACGGGGCGCGCCTATCTGTCGGTCATCCAGAACCTCACGGGTGGCCCGCGCCCGCTGTTCGATCTGGGCGTGGCCGTGGGCGGCTCGTTCGCGCCGGTCTGGGGCGTGTTCGGCAGCGATGGCTCGGTCAACGGCATCCTGAACCGCAACGTGACCGACACCAACCGCTTCACCTACCGCATCGACGGGGATGCAGCGGCCTCGGCCGTGCTCAATGCCGCTGCGCAAAAGCGCACGGCCGCGCCCGATGCCAACCGGCCGCGCCGCGACGGCCTGCGCTGGATTCCCGTGACTTCCGGCGATATCAACATTCCCGTGGTGACCCTGCATACGCTGGGCGATCTGTATGTGCCCTTCAGCATGGAGCAGATCTACCAGCGCCGCGTGGCCGACAAGGGCCGGAGCCAGTGGCTGGTGCAGCGCGCCATCCGCGGCGCATCGCACTGCGACTTCACCGTGGCCGAACAGGTGGAAGCCTTCGATGCCATGGTGCAGTGGGAGCAGGGCGGCGCCAAGCCGGGCGGTGACGATGTGCAGACGGCCGCCACGGTGGCCGCGCCCACCTATGGCTGCCGCTACACGCGCAACACGCTGGGCCCGGATGACAGCACCACCACGCGGCAGTTGCGCGCCGTGATCTCGCAGAACGCGGCAAGCTGCCCGTAGCGCGGAAGGCGGCGCAGGCTGCGCCGCTCAGCGCGGGCTTGCTGGCGCTGTGGGCGCCTGTGCGAGCAGGCGCAGCCCGAACAGCTCGTCCAGCGCCTGCCGGTATTGCTCCATGGCGCGCGACTGCGTGTTGTGGTGGTTGCCGCCTTCGATGAGCACGAAGCGCTTGGGCTCGCTGGCCGCGTCGAAAAGCTGGCGGCCCAGCGTGGCAGGGATCAGCGGGTCGGCGCTGCCGTGCACGACCAGCAGCGGCGAGCCTATGCCGGCCACCTTGTCGATGGAGGCAAAGCGCTGCGTGATCAGCGGCCCCACGGGCAGCCAGCCCCAGCGGAAGCTGCGGACCACGTCGGGAATGCTGGTGAAGGTGGCCTCGACCATGACGCCGGCCTCATCCTGGACGCTGCGCGCCAGGTCGATGGCGATGGCACCGCCCAGCGAATGGCCGAAGATGAAGCGCGGCCGGCCCGGAGCGTGCCGGCCCAGCCAGTCCCAGCCTGCGCGTGCGTCCTCGGCGGCCGATTCCTCGGACGGCAGGCCGGCGCTGCTCTTGCCAAAGCCCCGGTAGTCGATGGCCAGCACCGAAAAGCCCAGTTCGTGCAGCCGCCGGATGCGCGGCGAGGAGCCGGCAACGTTCCAGCGCGCGCCATGCAGGTACAGCAGCACGGGGGCGTTGCCGGCCGTGGCCGGCTGGGGCAGCCACAGCGCGTGCAGGCGGGCGCCGTCCTGCGCTGGCATGTCGATCCAGACATCTTCCATGCCGGCCGTGTTGGCGCCGGGCCAGCTGCGGTCGCTGGGCTGGAAGATCCATTCGCGCTGCTTGGTGTCCAGCACGGAGCAGCCGCTGGCCGCCAGCAGCGCGGCCACGCCCAGCGCCGCCGTGATCCGGTGCAGGCGCCTTCGGGGCCACAGAAAGGGAAGCATTGAGAGCATGACGCAACAATGGATGCACGGGCCGGCCAAAAGTTCAGCGCCGCTGCCCTGCGGGCCGGCGCTGTCATGGATTGGCGCTATTCTTGCCGCTGGTTCGCGGGCCGACAAGGCGATGCGGACCTCTCCCCACTGTTGATGAGTGAACCTGTATGCCGATACGCCTGGGCCTGGCCGCCAACCGAATCCACCACCAAACCGAGGATGCCGCACTGTTCGGCTGGCTGCGCGCCTGCGAGTCCGGCATCCGCGAGCTGCAGCTGGGCCTGCATGCCGTGGGCCGTACCTTCGACGCCATCCAGGCCGCCGGCATGCTGGCGTCCTACCGGGGCCTGCGCCGCTATCCCTATGGCCGCGAAGGCGGGCTGATGAAGCTGGTGGCTGAGGTGGTGGGCGTGGAAGGCGACGAGCGCACGATTGACGGCGCCATTTATCTGACCGACCCGGTCGATCCGTCCTCCATCTTCCCCGAGGCCGTGGCGCTCAAGCGCCAATGCGTGATCCACGGCAAGCCCTTCCTGTCCACCGTGGCCTCGGCGCGCGACTGGATCGAGATGGAGCGCATCCATGCCGGCCTTCCCAGGGATGCGGGCGCGCAGCGCTTCCACGACTATGCGCAGCAGACGCTGGCGCTGATCGCCCACGATGCGCTCAAGCCCACCATGCTGGATTTCGCGGCGCGCAACTTCGAGCTGCTGTCGCGCTTTGGCCGGCGCGTGGGCACGGGCACCACGGGCCAGCGGCTCAACGAAATGGCCTGGAGCCGTGGCTGGCCCGAGGACCGGCCCTGGGTGGACCGCTACAACAGCGGCCCGCTGGGTGGCGATGCGCAGATCGCCGACCTGGTACTGGACCGCCGCTGCCAGCGCGTGATCTTCTTCGAGGACCCGCATGTGGCGCGCCAGCACGAGGCCGACATCCAGCTGCTGGAGCGCGCCGTGACCACGGTGACGCACGACACGGTCTGCACCACTTCTCCGGCCGTGGCGCAGCGCTGGTGCGATGCGGCCTTGATGCGCCGCTGAAACCTTCGTCACGCAGACGACAGCCCGCCGGCCTGCGGGTGGGCGAACACCCGTGACCGGCCGAGGGCTTTCTGCAAGACTGGCCGTTTCCAAAACCAAGGAGACAACGATGGTCAGTCCGCTCTTTCGGCGTTCCCGGTATGCCATGGCCCTGCTGGCGCTGCTGCCCGGCTGGGCTGCAGCCCAGGCCCCCGCAGCGCCCGCGCTGCCGCCGCCCGACAGCGTGCGCCTGGAGCAACTGGGGCTGATGCAGGGCTTTCCTCCGGCCGCAGACAAGCGTGTGGATGTGTCCAACGGCTACCGCTATCCGCAACTGCGCTGGGTGGTGCAGCACCTGCGCGAAATCCAGCCCACGCAGAACATCCGGCGTGGCGCGGCGGCGCCCTCGGCCCTGCCCGAAGCGCCCATGGCCCTGGGCGGCCTGCGCTTTGACGACGACAAGGGCCAGCCCGTCACCGTGGACCAGTGGCTGGACCGCACCTATACCGACGCCATCGTGGTGCTGCACAAGGGGCGGGTGGTCTTCGAGCGTTACCAGAACCAGATGCAGGCCAGCTCGCCGCACCTGCTGTTCTCGGTCACCAAATCGTTCACCGGCCTGATGGCCGCGCAACTGGCCCACGAAGGGCGCATCGACCCCCAGGCGCTGGTGACGAAGTACGTGCCTGAGCTGGAAGGCTCGGCCTGGGGCGACATGACGGTGCGCCAGGTCATGGACATGACGGGCGCCGTGCGCTTTCGTGAGGACTACACCGACCCCAAGACCGAGATCTTCGGCTACTCCTGGGCCTCGGGCATGCTGCCGCGTCCGCCCGGCTACGCGGGGCCGACCAATGTGTACGACTTCCTCAAGACGCTGCCCAAGGAAGGCACGCATGGCGAGGGCTTTGTCTACCGCACCGTGCACTCCGAGGTGCTGGGCTGGATCGTCTCGCGCGTCACGGGCCGGCGCTGGAGCGATCTCATGAGCGAGAACATTTGGCAGAAGCTGGGCATGCAGGAAGACGCCTATGTGATGGTGGACAGCACCGGCACGCCGCTGCAGGGCGCGGGCCTGAACGCCACGGCGCGTGACTTGGCGCGCGTGGGCGAGATGCTGCGCCTGGGCGGCAGCTTCAACGGCCAGAAGATCTTCGACAAGGCAGTGCTGGACGACATTGCGCGCGGCGGCGACCGCGAGCAGTTCAAGTTCCGCGGCATCCAGGCCGCGCGGCCCGGCTACAGCTACCGCAACCAGTGGTGGGTGCTGCACAACGCCGATGGCGCCTACGAGGCCGCCGGCATACACGGCCAGTTCATCCACGTGAACCCGGCCGCGCAGATGGTGGTGGTCAAGCTGTCATCGCACCCGGTGGCGGGCGCTGCCTTCACGCATGCGCTGACGCTCAAGGCCTGGGCGGCGCTGGCCGATGCGGTGCGCGACAGGTAGCAGGAACAGGTAGCAGGCAGGAAAAAAGGCAGCGTGCGCAAACACGTTGCCTTCGGCCCGTGGGCAGGCCGGGCCGGCTTCTGACCGCCTGGCACGGCCCGCAATGGAGCGCATGCGTCAGACCTGGCGGCGCCGCATCCGGGTCATGCCGAACAGGGCCAGCAGGGCCGACATGGCTATCAGGCACCACTGCGACAGGGTGGGCACCGCGGTGGTGGTGGCGGCTGCCGCAGGCATGGCCACGACCACGGGGTCGAGGATGGCGCCGTCCTGGGCTCCGTCATCGTCGCCATCGCCGCCGTCCGTGACGGTGTAGCTGGCAGTGCCACCATTGAAGCTGGAAATCTTCACCCACTGGGCAGGCGTTGCCAGCGGCTTCCATTTCAGCAGAACGGCACCAGCGGGCACGTCTGCATGCGTCACCTGCATGGTCAGCGTGTCGCCGATGGTGCAGTCCCGGGTCTCAAACTCCAGCACGGGCCTGGGCATGTCGGGCACGGCTGTGAAGCCGGCGGGCAAGGGGCCGGGCAGGGCGCTGGTGAATGCGACATGGCGGAAGGTGCAGGTGCCATTGGGCTGGCCTTGCGTGAACTGTGTCCTGCTCGTTCCATCGGCGTGCTGTGTGAGGCCGAGAACAGTCACGGAGACGGTGCCGGTTGCGGCTGCGTAGTTCAAGGGATCGCTGCTGGCCTTGGTCCCCCGCACGACGCAGGTGCCGGTGGCCGTGCCGGTCAGATGGTTGCCGCTGACCGTGCATGGCCCGCTCAGGAGCTGGAAGGCGGGGACGGCATTGCCTATGCCGCCGCTCAGGGCCAAGGTAGTGGTTTCGCCCACGGCGACGGCTGTCGGCGTCGCGGTCACGGTGGCTGCCTGGGGCTCGGGGATCTTGATGGGATTGAGCGTGTAGCTGCGGTCCAGCGTATTGGCTTTGCTGTCGGTGACCCGGACCGTGAACGAGGTGCTGCCTGCGGCCGTGGGCATGCCGCTGATCGTGCCTGTGGCGGGGTCCAGTTCAAGGCCTGCAGGCAGCGCTCCGCTTTGCAGTGCAAACGTGTAGGGTGCGCCCAGGCCGCCGGTTGCCGTCAGCGTCCGGGAGTACAGGCTGCCGACCTGGGGGCTGGGCAAGGTCGAGGGGCTGATGCTCAGGGGAGTGAAGGGTTCGACGGAAACGGACTGCAGGTCCACGCCCACGATGTCGGTGGCCGAGAAAGTGATCTTCACGGCGCCGCTGTTGGTGATGGGCTCGTCCAGCGTGATGGTGGAGATGCCCACAGGCGCCGTCTTGCTGTACGTCACGGCGCCCGATGTGATGGTCAGTGGCAACGGATTGGCCGTGCTGTTGCGCATCACGAATGACTGGAAATTGATCTTTCCGGAGAGAGCGGTCACGGACCAGGAGGCAAAGGGATAGGCCGCGCCGCTGATGCGAAAGCTCATCCAGCCGCTGCTGTCGGTTCCGCAGCGGATGACGCCACTGGTCATCTGTGCAGAGAAAAGATAGCTGGGCGATGAAGGCGTCGTGTCAGTCGTGGATATGCAGTAGCCGTTGGCATCCAGATTGGGTTTGAAGCCGAGGGATTCATAGGCGAAGGCATTGCCCAGTGACAGGGCAGCGGCGCCGACGAGCAGCGCTTTGGTGATGGGTCCAGGGAGCATAGGGAACGGGGGTGGAGACAGGGCGCGCTGAGTGTCCTCTCCCGTTAGCCGGCGAATCTGAGCAATTCTGAGAATTGGCTTTCAGTGGCCAAGGCCGTCGCACTTTCTGTGGTGCGGCCCAGCCATGAAAAAAGCCCATGCAGCAGGCTGCATGGGCTTTCGTCAGGGATGGGGAGCGCTGATGCTCAGATCACGCCCTGGGCCAGCATGGCGTCGGCCACCTTGACGAAACCGGCGATGTTGGCGCCGTCGATGTAGCTGACCGTGCCGTCCTCGCGCTTGCCGTACTTCAGGCAGGCGGCGTGGATGCCTTGCATGATCTGCAGCAGGCGGGCATCGACTTCCTCGGCCGGCCAGGACAGGCGGGCCGCGTTCTGGCTCATCTCCAGGCCCGAGGTGGCCACGCCACCGGCGTTGCTGGCCTTGCCCGGGGCGTACAGCACGCCGGCCTTCTCGAAGGCCTTGGCGGCTTCGATGGTCGAGGGCATGTTGGCGCCTTCGGCCACGCAGACCACGCCGTTGGCGATCAGCACCTTGGCGTCTTCCTCGGTCAGTTCGTTCTGCGTGGCGCAGGGCAGGGCCACGTCCACCTTCAGGTGCCACGGCGTCTTGCCGCGCAGGAATTCGGCGCCCACCAGCTTGGCGTACTCGTCCACGCGGCCGTAGCGGTGGTTCTTCACATCCATCAGGATGGCCAGCTTCTCGGTGGTGAAGCCGTCCTGGTCATACACGGTGCCCGAGGAGTCGGAGACCGACACCACCTTGGCGCCCAGTTGCAGGGCCTTCTCCACGGCGTACTGGGCCACATTGCCCGAACCCGAGACGGAGACGGTCTTGCCTGCGAAGGACTGGCCGCGCGTGGCCAGCATTTCCTGGGCGAAGTAGACGGTGCCGTAGCCGGTGGCTTCGGGGCGGATCAGCGAGCCGCCGAAGGACAGGCCCTTGCCCGTGAACACGCTGGCGGCGCTGTTGGACAGCTTCTTGTACATGCCGGCCATGAAGCCCACTTCGCGGCCGCCCACGCCGATGTCGCCTGCCGGCACGTCGGTGTCCGGGCCCACGTGGCGGAACAGCTCGGTGACGAAGGCCTGGCAAAAGCGCATGACTTCAGCGGGGCTCTTGCCCTTGGGATCGAAGTCCGAGCCGCCCTTGCCGCCGCCCATGGGCAGCGTGGTCAGCGCGTTCTTGAAGGTCTGCTCGAAGGCCAGGAACTTGAGCACGGACAGCGTGACCGAGGGGTGGAAACGCAGGCCGCCCTTGTAGGGGCCGATGGCCATGCTGTGCTGGATGCGGAAGCCGCGGTTGACCTGCACATGGCCCTTGTCGTCGGTCCAGCTCACGCGGAACATGACCACGCGCTCGGGCTCGACCAGACGCTCCAGCAGGCCGAGTTCGGCGTACTTGGGGTTCTTCTCGATGAAGGGCCAGAGGCTTTCCATCACTTCGGTGACGGCTTGCAGGAATTCGGGCTGGCCGGGGTTGCGTTGCGCCACTTCTTCAAGGAATTGGCCGACGGACTCGTACTTCATGGAAAAACCTCTGACTAAAAAACGGCTGCGGGAAGGGGTGAGTGCAAACCAAAATTATGCCAAAAAGTTATGCCGTCATGCATCGTTTTGGTGAACGGTGCCCGTGCTTGGTGCCTGAATGCCGTTTTTCGGTGCATTTCCAGAGAGGTGCCGACGGTATTTGGTGCATGGGCAGGGCCTGCGTGCCGCAGTGAGCGGGCAGGCCGCGGCCTGGATCAGCCGTATCCGGTGGCGTGCATGGTCATGGTGAATGGGAATGGCTGGCGCCATGCCAGCTGACATGAAGAGTGGCTAGGAAGGCCTTGCAGCCGGACGGGGCTTGGGCCCGCCCGGCCCTCTCATCTCCGGCCTTTCAGCTGCGCTGCAGCTGGGGATGGCGCGCGAACAGGTCGGCCGCCCAGTCCACGAAGGCCCGCACCTTGGCGCTGAGGTGGCGGTTGGGCGGATAGACGACGTGAATGGGCAGCGGCGGCTGGGTCCATTCGGGCAGGACCTCGACCAGTTCGCCGCTGTCGATCAGCGGCTGGGCAAAGGCCGTGACCAGCTGCGCGATGCCAAAGCCCGCCAGCACGGCGGCCGTGTAGGCATTGCTGTCGTTGGCCGCGATGCGGTAGTTGCCCGCCACCTCGATGGATTCATCGCCCCGCTGGAATTCCAGCGGGTACATGCGCCGCGTATGGCCCGAGAAGAAGGCGACGATCTGGTGCTTCGTATCCAGCTCGGAAGGGTGCTGGGGCACGCCGTGGCGTGCCAGGTAGGCGGGCGAGGCCACGGTGACCCAGTTCATCGAGCCGATGCGCCGCGCCACCAGGGACTGGTCGCTGAGCTCGCCCCCGCGGATCACGCAGTCCACGTTGTCGCTGATCAGGTCCACCAGGCGGTCGCCCACGCCCAGGTCGATCTGTATGTCGGGGTAGCGTTCGCAGAATTCGGTCAGCGCCGGAATGATGATCAGCCGGGCCATGGAGCTGCCCACGTCCAGCCGCAGCCGCCCGCTGGGCGCGGTCTGGGTGTTGACCATGCTGGCTTCGAGATCGTCGAAGTCGTTGAGCAGGCGTGCCGCGCGTTCGTAGTAGGCCGCGCCATCGGGCGTGACGGTGACGCGCCGCGTCGTGCGGTTGAGCAGCTTGACGCGCACGCGCGCCTCCAGCGCCTGTATCTGTTTGGTGACCGTGCCCTTGGGCAGGTCGAGCGAATCGGCGGCGCGGGTGAAGTTGCCGGCTTCCACCACGCGAACGAAGACACGCATGGCCTGGATCTGGTCCATGGAAAGTTGCTCCTGCAGCGCCCGGCAAGGGAATGCCGGCTCGGCGGAATTCTCACATGCGCGGTATCGGGCGATTGTTCGTGAAACGGAAACAGAGCGATGGCTGCGTTGCTATTTCAGACATGGCCGGCGCCGCCTATATTCCAACCATCGACCATTGCCGCAGGTTCGCGCCATGTCCACTTCCCCGTCGCTTCCGAATGGCCCCGCCGCCGGGGCGCAGATTGCCGAAACAGAATTCTCCATCGAGCTGCCCGAGCACGGCACCGTGGCTGCGCGCGCCTATGGCCAGCGCAGGCCCGGCACGGTCTCGCCGCTGGTGCTGCATTTCCATGGCGGCACCTTTGTCTGCGGCACGCTGGACAACGGGCGCTACATCGGCCGGCTGCTGGCCGAGGCGGGCGCCGTCGTGGTGTCGCTGGCCTACCCGCTGGCGCCCGAGCATCCGTTTCCCCAGCCCATCGAGGTGGGCTACGCCGTGCTGCAGTGGCTGTACAAGCACCGCGTGAAGATGGCGGGCAAGGGCGCGCCGCTGTTCCTCGCGGGTGAAGAAGCCGGCGGCAACCTGGCCGCCGCCGTGGCCGTGATCTCGCGCGACCGCGGCCATCCGCCGCTGGCGGGCCAGATCCTGGTGTCGCCCATGCTCGATCCCTGCACCGGCACCGCCTCGCAGCGCGAGGCCACGCCCGAGGCCGGCGAATGCCGCTGGGCCACGGGCTGGCGCGAGTACCTGAGCTGCCCCAAGGACGCCATGCATCCCTATGCCGTGCCCGGCAGCTCGCTGCGCCTGGCCCAGCTGCCGCCGGCCCTGGTGCTGGTGGGTGGTGACGACCCGCTGCGCGACGAGGCCCAGGCCTATGCGGCCCGCCTGCGCGCGGCCGGGGTGACGGCCAGCAGCCATGTGCTGCCCAGCGCGTCGAACTGGCCGCAGGCCCTGTCCGAGGCCGAGGCCTGTACGGCCTGCAGCGCCGCCGTGTTCCAGCATGTGCATGACTTCTTCGAGGCCACCATGAACAAGCCCGCAGCACCGGGCTAGGCCCCGCGCCGCCGCAGCCGGCGACACCTGCTGCCCCGTTTTCCCCTTCCGCCTTCCCGGCGCGTTCAGGCGCCGGGCGGGCATCGTGTTCCCTGAATTTCGCAAAAAAACACCATGTCCACCGAATCCACCTCATCCTCTTCTTCCCCTTCTTTCGCTTCGGCCCAGCGCAAGGGCTGGAGGCTGCCTGCCGCCGCTGCGGCCATCCTCGCCGTCAGCGCCGGCCTGTTCGGCCTGCATGGCTTCGACGCCAAGGCCGATGACGCGCCCGCCAGCGCCCAGCCCGCCGCCACGCCCGTGTCGGTGGCCACGGTCGCCGAAAGCGAGGTCACCGCCTGGGACGAGTTCTCGGGCCGCCTTGAAGCCGTGGAGCGCGTGGACATCCGCTCGCGCGTGGCTGGCGCCGTGCAGGCCGTGCACTTTCGCGAGGGCGCGCTGGTCAAGCAGGGCGATCTGCTGATCACCATCGACCCCGCACCGTATGCGGCCGAGGTCGAACGTGCCGAAGCCCAGGTGGCCTCGGCCCAGGCGCGCCAGTCCTATGCGCGCAGCGAGCAGGAGCGCGCACGCCGACTGTGGGACGAGCGGGCGATTGCCCAGCGTGAGCTGGACGAGCGCATCAACGCAGGCAGCGAGGCCGAGGCCAATCTGCGCGCGGCCCAGGCGTCCCTGCAATCGGCGCGGCTGAACCTGGGCTACACCCAGGTGCGCGCCCCCGTGTCGGGCCGCATCGGCAAGCGCGAGATCACCGTGGGCAACCTGGTGGCCGCAGGCCCGGGCGCGCCGGTGCTGACCACGCTGGTCTCGGTCAGCCCCATCTATGCGAGCTTCGATGCCGATGAGCAGGTCATCACGCGCGCACTCAAGGAGCTGGGCGGCGGCGCGGGCAACCGCGCCAAGATCGACAGCATTCCCGTGCAGATGGGCACGGCCACGGCCGGCAGCACGCCCTTCGAAGGCCGGCTGCAGCTGATCGACAACCAGGTCGATGCCCGAAGCGGCACGGTGCGCGTGCGCGCGGCCTTCGACAACAAGGACGGCGCCCTCATGCCCGGCCAGTTCGCCCGCATCCGCATGGGCCAGGCGCGCGACAGCAGCATGCTGCTGGTCAGCGAGCGCGCCATCGGCACGGACCAGAGCAAGAAGTACGTGATGGTGGTGGGCGGCGACAACAAGGCCGTCTACCGCGAGGTGGCCCTGGGCGCCTCGGTCAACGGCCTGCGCAACGTGACCCAGGGCCTGCAGCCCGGCGAGCGCGTGGTCGTCAACGGCCTGCAGCACATCCGCCCCGGCGCCCTGGTCGCGCCCAAGGAGGTGTCCATGGATGCGCGGGCCGATGCCCGCCAGCCGGGCACCCGGCAGGCAGCCGAACAAGTGGCTGACGCAACCAAGTCCTGATCTAGCCGCACACCTTTCCTGCCTCTGAAATGCCGCCTGACCGCAGGCGGCATGGGCCGCGCTTTGCCGTGGCGGAGCCAAACACCATGAACCTATCCAAATTCTTCATTGACCGGCCGATCTTCGCAGGCGTGCTTTCGCTGCTGATGCTGATCGCCGGCCTGATCGCCATGGGCGGGCTGCCGATCTCGGAATACCCCGAGGTCGCGCCGCCGTCCGTGGTGGTGCGCGCCCAGTACCCGGGCGCCAATCCCAAGGTGATCGCCGAGACCGTGGCCACGCCGCTGGAAGAGCAGATCAACGGCGTCGAAGGCATGCTCTACATGGGCAGCCAGGCCACCAGCGACGGCGTGATGACGCTGACCGTCACCTTCCGCCTGGGCACCGACCCCGACAAGGCGCAGCAGATGGTGCAAAACCGCGTCTCGCAGGCCGAGCCGCGCCTGCCGGAAGAGGTGCGCCGCCTGGGCATCACCACGGTCAAGAGCGCACCCGACCTGACCATGGTGGTGCACCTGGTCTCGCCCAACCAGCGCTATGACATCAACTACCTGCGCAACTACGCGGTGCTGAACGTGAAGGACCCGCTGGCGCGCATCGAAGGCGTGGGCCAGATCCAGATCTTCGGCGGCGGCGACTACGCCATGCGCGTGTGGCTGGACCCGCAGAAGGTGGCGCAGCGCGGCCTGTCGGCCAGCGATGTGGTGGCTGCCATCCGCGGCCAGAACGTGCAGGCTGCGGCCGGCGTGGTCGGCGCCTCGCCGGGGCTGCCGGGCGTGGACATGCAACTGTCCATCAACGCCCAGGGCCGCCTGCAAAGCGAGGAGGACTTCGGCGACATCATCGTCAAGAGCGGCTCCGACGGCGCCGTGACCCGCCTGCGCGACATCGGCCGCCTGGAGATGGGCGCGGCCGACTATTCGCTGCGCTCGCTGCTGAACAACGACCCGGCCGTGGGCATGGGCGTGTTCCAGGCGCCGGGCTCCAATGCGCTGGAGATCTCGGCCAACGTGCGCAAGACCATGGAGGCCCTGAACAAGAACATGCCCGAGGGCCTGGAGTACCGCATCGCCTACGACCCCACGCAGTTCGTGCGCGCCTCCATCGAATCGGTGGTGCACACGCTGCTGGAGGCCATCGTGCTCGTGGTGCTGGTGGTGATCCTGTTCCTGCAGACCTGGCGCGCCTCCATCATCCCGCTGCTGGCCGTGCCGGTGTCGGTGATCGGCACCTTCGCCGTGCTGCATCTGCTGGGCTTTTCCATCAACGCGCTGAGCCTGTTCGGCCTGGTGCTGGCCATCGGCATCGTGGTGGATGACGCCATCGTCGTGGTCGAGAACGTGGAGCGCAACATCGAGGCGGGCCTCACGCCGCGCAACGCCACCTACCGCGCCATGCGCGAAGTGTCCGGGCCCATCATCGCCATCGCCCTGGTGCTGGTGGCGGTGTTCGTGCCGCTGGCCTTCATCAGCGGCCTCACGGGCCAGTTCTACAAGCAGTTTGCGGTGACCATCGCCATCTCCACGGTGATCTCGGCCATCAACTCGCTGACGCTGTCGCCCGCGCTGGCGGCCCTGCTGCTGCGCGGCCACGATGCGCCCAAGGACGCGCTGACGCGCGGCATGGACCGGGCCTTCGGCTGGCTGTTCCGCGGCTTCAACCGCATGTTCCACCGGGGCTCCGAGGCCTACAGCGGCGGCGTGGGCCGCGTGATCTCGCGCAAGGCGCTGATGCTGGCCATCTACCTGGCGCTGATCGCCGTGACCTTCGGTCTGTTCAAGGCCGTGCCTTCGGGCTTCGTGCCCGCGCAGGACAAGCAGTACCTGATCGGCTTTGCCCAGTTGCCCGACGGCGCCACGCTGGACCGCACGGACGAGGTGATCCGCCGCATGGGCGAGATCATGAAGGACAACCCCAACGTGGAGGACACCATCGCCTTCCCGGGCCTGTCCATCAACGGCTTCACCAACAGCTCCAACTCGGGCATCGTCTTCGCCACGCTCAAGCCCTTCGACGAGCGCAAGCGCGCCGACCAGAGCGGCGGCGCCGTGGCCGGCCAGCTCAACCAGGCCTTCGCGGGCATCCAGGACGCCTTCATCGTCATGTTCCCGCCGCCACCCGTGGCGGGCCTGGGCACGACGGGCGGCTTCAAGCTGCAGCTGGAAGACCGCGCCTCCCTGGGCTATGACCAGATGGATGCGGCCGTGAAGGCCTTCATGGCCAAGGCCTACCAGACGCCCGAGCTGACCGGCATGTTCACCAGCTGGCAGGTCAACGTGCCCCAGCTGTATGCCGACATCGACCGCACCAAGGCGCGCCAGCTCGGCGTGCCGGTGACGGACATCTTCGACACCATGCAGATCTACCTGGGCAGCCTGTATGCGAACGACTTCAACAAGTTCGGCCGCACCTACAGCGTCCGCGTCCAGGCCGACGCGCCCTACCGCGCGCGTGCCGAGGACGTGGGCATGCTCAAAGTGCGCTCCAGCTCGGGCGAGATGATTCCGCTGTCGGCGCTGATGAAGGTGGACTCCAGCTTCGGCCCCGAGCGCGCCATGCGCTACAACGGCTACCTCACGGCCGACATCAACGGCGGTGCCGCACCGGGCTTCTCTTCGGGCCAGGCGCAGGACGCCATCAAACGCATCGCGGCCGAGACCCTGCCCAAGGGCATCGACTTCGAATGGACCGACCTGACCTACCAGGAAATCCTGGCCGGCAATTCGGCGGTGATCGTGTTCCCGCTGGCCCTGCTGCTGGTCTTCCTGGTGCTGGCTGCGCAGTACGAGAGCCTGACCCTGCCGATTGCCATCATCCTGATCGTTCCGATGGGTCTGCTGGCGGCCATGACCGGCGTGTGGCTGTCGGGCGGGGACAGCAATGTCTTCACGCAGATCGGGCTCATCGTGCTGGTGGGGCTGAGTGCGAAGAACGCCATCCTGATCGTGGAGTTCGCACGGGAGCTGGAGTTCGAGGGCCGCACGCCCATACAGGCCGCCATCGAGGCCAGCCGGCTGCGCCTGCGCCCCATCCTGATGACTTCGCTGGCCTTCGTCATGGGCGTGCTGCCCCTGGTGCTGTCCACGGGCGCCGGCTCGGAAATGCGCCGTGCCATGGGCGTGGCCGTGTTCTCGGGAATGATCGGGGTGACGGCCTTCGGCCTGTTCCTGACGCCCGTGTTCTACGTGCTGATGCGCCGCCTGGCAGGCAACCGGCCGCTCAAGCAGCATGGTCCAGAGATGGAGGAAGAGGCCCCTGCACATGCACCCGCCCACGGCCATGCCTCGGGTGGCGGCGCGCTACCCATGCCCTCTGCTGCGCGTGGCGAGCATGAATGAGCCCACACCACAAGAACAGGAACCGATCATGAAGATCCCATCGCTTTCGAAACTGTCCAGGCGTCTGCTGCCCCTGGTGGCGGCGCTGGCCCTGGCCGGCTGCGCCAGCGTGTCCCAGAGCCTGCCAGAGCTGCCGGCCGCCCCTGCCTTCAAGGAGCAGGGCGCCGCGCCGCAGGCGGGCTGGACCCAGGCCCTGCCTGCCGAAGCCCAGGCACGCGGCCAATGGTGGCTGGCCTTTGCCGATCCGGCGCTGGACGCGCTGGTGGACAAGGCCACGCTGGACAACCAGAGCATCCAGGCCGCGGCCGCACGCCTGGCCGAGGCCCGCGCCCTGGCGCGCAGCGCCAATGCCGAGCGCCTGCCCCAACTGGGCCTGGGCGCAGGGGCCACGCGTGGCGCGGGGCTGGACAAGGCCTCGGGCACGCGGCCTGCCACCCTGGTCAATGCGGGGCTGAACCTGTCCTATGAGGTCGATCTGTTCGGCCGCATTTCCCAGGCGGCCGACGCATCGAGGCTGGACGCCGAGGGCCGCGAGGCCCTGCTGCAAAGCACGCGGCTGGCCGTGCAGGCCGAGGTCGCGCAGACCTATCTGCAGCTGCGCGCACTGGACGCCGAGCGCGCCCTGATGCGCGAGACCGTGGAGGCCTACCGCGATACGCTGCGCCTGTCGGAGCGAAGGCTGCAGGCCGGCGACATTGCCGAGCTGGACGTGGCGCGCATCCAGGCCGAGCTGTCGGCCACCGAATCGGATGCGCTGGCGCTGGACCGCCAGCGCGCCCAGGTCGAGCATGCGCTGGCCGTGCTGGTGGGTGACTCGGCCTCGCGCTTCGGCCTGGGCGAAGGCGCCTGGACCACGGCGCTGCCCTCCATCCCAGCCGGCGTGCCGGCCACGGTGCTGATGCGCCGGCCCGACATCTCGGCTGCCCAGCGCGCCGTGTTCGCCGCCCAGTCGCGCGTGGGCGTGGCCAAGACAGCCTGGTTCCCCAGCATCTCGCTGACCGGCGCGGCCGGCCACGCCTCGCCCGAGGTTGGTGACCTGTTCAAGTGGTCCATGCGCTCCTGGGGCGTGGGCGCCTTGCTGTCGCTGCCGCTGTTCGACGGCGGCCGGCGCGAGGCCGGCGTGCAGGCCGCAGGCGCACAGCTCGATGCTGCGCTGGCCGCCTACCGCCAGCAGGCGCTGGTGGCCTTCCAGGAGGTGGAGGACCAGCTGTCGTCCATCCGCATCCTGCAGGAGCAGTCCACCGTGCAGGGCCAGGCCGTGGTGGCCGCCCAGCGTGCCACCAGCCTTTCGGACACGCGCTACCGCAATGGCTACGTCAGCCAGCTGGACCTGCTGGATGCGCGCCGCAGCGAACTGCGCAACCGCCGCCAGGCGCTGCAGGTGAAATCCGCTCAGTACCAGGCCGCCGTGGGCCTGATCCGGGCGCTGGGCGGGGGCTGGGATGTGCCGGCTGACGTGCCGGTGGCCCAGGCCGCGCTGCGCTGAGGCACCCTCAGGCCAGCACGTCGATGGAGCGGAACACGCGCTGCAGCACCGGGTCCGGGCTGTGGCGGCAGGCGTGGACCTGCTCCATGAGGTGGTGCACGAAGCGCTCGGCCACCCAGGGCAGGGGGCCGTGGCCGCGCTGGACCACGCCCACCGTGTGGGGCTCGAACTGCTCGCGCAGGGACAGCGGCACCAGGGTGCCCTGGGGCACGCCCGATTCGATCAGCGGCCAGGGGCACAACGAGAGCATGTCGCTGTGCGCGATCAGGTGCAGCAGCAGCGATGCCGAATGCACCAGGTGGATGTGGCCCACGGGCACGGGCAGGCCATGGCGCAGGAACAGGCGCCGCACCAGGTCATCCTCTTCGGGCGGGGTGTAGTTGAGCAGCCAGTCGCAGTCCATCAGCTCGGCCAGCGAGCGCGCGCCTGCCAGCGGATGGCCGGTGCGGGCCACGACGGTGGCGTCATAGCGGAACAGCGGCGTGCCATGCAGGTCGCCGCCTGAGGGCCCCGAGGGCACGCGGCCGATCAGCAGGTCCAGCGTGCCTTCGCGCAGGCGCGGATGGGCCACGGCCGACAGGCCCTCGAACAGCTCCAGCCGCACCTGGGGCAGTTCGGCGCGGAAGGCGCGCAGCACATGGGGCAGCAGGCTCTGGCCCACCCAGGGCGTCACGCCCACGGACAGGCGCGCCACGGCGCAGGTGTCGCGCAGGCGGGCCATTTCATCCTCGGCCTGGGCCATCTGCCCGGTGATCAGTTGGGCGTGGCGCAGCAGCGTGCGCCCGGCCGGCGTGAGGACGATGCCGCTGCTCTGGCGCTCGAACAGCGCAAGGCGGTGGCCTTCCTCCAGTTCGCGCAGGGCCTGGGTGATGGCCGACTGCGTGATGCCCAGCGCGCGTGACGCGGCGCGCACGCTGCCGCAGCCAGCCACGGCGACGAGGTAGCGCATCTGGTGCAGCTTCATGGCGGGACCGGCATCGGGGTGGGGCTGGGAATGCATGGGCCGATCTTGCAGGTTTCGTGCCATGTCTGCCATCCCTGCCATTGCTGTGATCGGCGCATGCCGGGGGATGACCGGCAATGCCTGGCAGGGCAGGCGCTGGCGGTCTTCCACCCGCTGCCCACGCTTCCTAGACTGCGGGCATGAACATTGACCCGCCCGTTTCCACCATGGCCGAAGCCGCCGATCCGGTGCTTGCCGGCATTCGTGCCACGCAGGCCGAGATGGTGGCCCTGCGCCATCACCTGCATGCCCATCCCGAGCTGGCCTTCGAGGAGTTCGCCACCAGCGACTTGGTGGCCGAGCGCCTGGCCTCCTGGGGCTATGAAGTGCACCGGGGCCTGGGAGGCACGGGCGTGGTCGGCACGCTGCGGGTCGGGGCAGGCACGCGCCGGCTGGGCCTGCGCGCCGACATGGACGCGCTGCCCATCCACGAGCAGACCGGCCTGCCCTACGCCAGCCGCCACGCGGGCCGCATGCATGCCTGCGGGCATGACGGCCACACCGCCATCCTGCTGGCCGCCGCGCGCGAGCTGGCCCAGGCGCACGGCTTCGACGGCACGCTGCACCTGATCTTCCAGCCGGCCGAGGAGGGCCTGGGCGGGGGCCGCAAGATGGTGGAGGATGGCCTGTTCGATCTGTTCCCCTGCGATGCCATCTTTGCGCTGCACAACATGCCGGGCTTTGCCGAGGGGCAGTTCGGCTTTCGCGAGGGATCGTTCATGGCTTCGTCGGACACGGTGATCATCACCGTGCGCGGCAAGGGCGGCCATGGCTCGGCCCCCCATCTGTCGGCTGACCCGGTGGTGGCGGCGGCCCACCTGGTGCTGGCGCTGCAGACCGTGGTCTCGCGCAATGTCGATCCGCGCGACATGGCCGTGGTCAGCGTGGGCGCCATCCATGGCGGCGATGCGCCCAACGTGATCCCTGGCGAGGTGGAGCTGCGCCTGTCCGTGCGCGCCTACCGGCCCGAGGTGCGTGCCCTGCTGCGCGAACGCATCACCGCGCTGGCCCATGCCCAGGCCGCCACGCTGGGGGCCGAGGCCGTGGTGGACTACCGCTGGCGCTATCCGGCCTTGGTCAACGATGCGGCCAGCACGGCCTTTGCCCGCGAGGTGGCGCGCGACTGGCTGGGCGAGCAGGGGCTGATCGCCGACCTGCAGCCACTGACGGGCAGCGAGGACTTCTCCTTCATGCTCGAACAATGCCCGGGCAGCTACCTGATCGTGGGCAACGGCGTGGGCGACACGCATGGCACGGGCGGCTGCATGGTCCACAACCCCGGCTACGACTTCAACGACCGCATCCTGCCGCTGGCAGCCACCTACTGGGTGAAGCTGGCCCGGCGTTTTCTGTCCGCCGCCTGAGGCGCCGCGCCCGCACCGGATTCCTTTCACGACTTCACCTGCGATTGCCACCATGCGCACTGCATTTCCTCTCTCCTCCGAGGCCCGCCAGGTCCTGAGCCGCCGCAGCCTTCTGGGCGCCGCTGCGCTGGGGCTGGCCCTGCCGGCTGCTGCACAGGTCGGCTTTCCTGCCAAGCCCTTGAAGCTGGTCGTCGGATACCCGGCCGGTGGTTCGGTGGACCTGGTCGCCCGCGTGGTGGGCGATGCGCTGGCCGCGCGGCTGCGCGGCACGGCGGTGGTGGACAACGTGGGCGGGGCGGCGGGTGCCATTGCGGCCCAGCGCGTGACCTCGGCACCGACCGATGGCTATACGCTGCTGGTGGGGGCCAGCAACGAGCTGGTGGCCACGCGCATCGTCAACCCCGCGCAGCGCTACGACGGCCGCCGCGATTTCACGCCGCTGGGCCTGGTGGCCACCGGCCCGCTGATCCTGGCCGCACGCCCGGGCCTGGGCGTGAAGAGCATGGCCGACTTGCTGGAGCTGGCGAAGCGCCAGCCCGGCAAGCTCAGCTACGGCAGCTCGGGCGTGGGATCGACCCTGCATTTCGCGGGAGAGCTGTTCAAGCAGCGCGCGGGTGTTTCCATCACCCATGTGCCCTACCGCGGCGTGGCGCCGTTGACCAGCGACCTGGCGGGCGGCAGCCTGGACCTGGCCATGCTCTCGCCCACGGCGGCGCAGCCGTTTTTGCAGAGCGGGCGCATCGTGCCGCTGGCGGTCACCAGCGCGCAGCGCCTGTCCGCCTTGCCCCAGGTTCCAGCCATGGCCGAACTGGCGCCGCTGCGCGGTTATGAATTGGTGGGCTGGTTTGCGCTGATGGCGCCGCGCGGGCTGCCCGCCGCCACCGCGCAGCGCATCACGGCGGCCCTGCAGGAGGCGCTGGCCGAGCCCGCCGTGCGCAAGCGCCTGGAAGATGCAGGCATGGTGCCCGCCTCCGGCCGCGAGGACCTGGCGCGCCTGATCGCCGAGGAAGACCGCAAGTACGAGCAGCTCGCGGCCTTCGCGAACATGCGCGACTGACGGTGTAGACGGTGTAGACGGTGCTGACGGCGCTGGCGGCAGCCGCGCAGGTTCAGCGACCGCGCAGGAACAGCGCGTCCAATTCCTTCATGCTCATCTGCCGCCAGGTGGGGCGGCCGTGGTTGCATTGGTCGGAGCGCTCGGTGACTTCCATCTGGCGCAGCAGGGCGTTCATCTCGTCCAGCGTCAGGCGGCGGTTGGCGCGCACGGCGCCGTGGCAGGCCATGGTGGCCAGGATCTCATTGCGCGCGCGCTGCACCACGGTGCTGGCGTCGTGCTGGGCCAGTTCGGCCAGCACGCTGCGCGCCAGCTCCACGGCATCGCCCTGGGCCAGGGTGGCGGGCACGGCACGCACGGCCAGCGTCTTGGGCGAGAAGGGGGAAACCTCCATGCCCAGGGCCTGCAGCGTGTCGCCATGGGCCTCGGCCGTGGCCACTTCCTCGGGTGTGGCGGCGAAGGTGGCGGGAATCAGCAGCGGCTGGCTGGGGATCTGCTCTGCCGCGTTGACGGCATTCTTGAGCTGCTCGTAGACGATGCGCTCGTGCGCCGCATGCATGTCCACCACGACCATGCCCTGGGCGTTCTCGGCCAGGATGTAGACGCCGTGGATCTGGGCGACGGCGCGACCCAGGGGCCAGATGGTTTCCTCGGCAGCGGCAGGGGTGTCCGCTGCCGGGGGCGTGAAGTTCGCAGGTGAAGGCTCGGAGACGGTGACTGGCCGGGGCTGTGCGGCGGGTGCGTAGCTGGCGGGCACATCGCCGGCAGGCCATTGCACGCCGGGCGTGTCCACCCCGACTTCGGCAGCACCGGCAGCCTGCATGGCCGTCTGGGCAGGAAGCGCCACAGGGGCCGGCGCGGGTTCACGCATGGGTGCCCACAGGCCCGCCATGTTGCTGACCTTGTGGCCGCCCTGTTCATCGCCAAAGCTCATGCGCGCCTGGGGCCAGGCGGGAGCCGCCACCTTGGGCGCGGTGGCCGGTGCGGCAGGGGCCAGCTCCGGGGTGCGGGCGGCTTCCTCGGCGGCAGCGGCGGCGGCGGCGGCCGCGCGCGGGGCCGCCAGCGCATTCTCTATGGCGTGGCGCACGGCCTGGTGCACCTCGCGGCTGTCGCGAAAGCGCACCTCGATCTTGGTGGGGTGCACGTTCACGTCCACGCGCGCAGGGTCGATCTCCACATACAGCGCATAGACAGGCTGCTTGTGGCCGTGCAGCACATCCTCGTAGGCGCTGCGCGAGGCGTGGGTCAGCACCTTGTCGCGCACGAAGCGGCCATTGACGTAGCAGAACTGGTGATCGGGCCGGGAGCGCGCCGCATCGGGAATGCCCGCGCGGCCCGTGACGTGGACGGCGCCCGACCAGTGCTCCACCGTCACGGAGTTCTGCACGAAGGCGTCGCCCAGCACATCGCCCAGGCGGCGCGCAAGGGCTTCATCCGACATGCTGCCGGCGGCACGCCACTGCTCGACCAGCTTGCCCTCGTGCCAGATGGCAAAGCCCACGTCGGGCCGGGCCAGCGCATGGCGGCGCACGGACTCGATGCAGTGGGCCAGCTCCGTGGCGTCGCTCTTGAGGAATTTGCGGCGGGCCGGCGTGGAGAAGAACAGCTCCTTGACCTCGACCGTCGTGCCCTGGTTGCGGGCGGCCGGGCGCAGCTCGCCGCTGCGCGCATCGAGCAGATAGGCCGAGTCCTGGCCCGCAGGGCGCGAGAGGATGGACGCCTCCGACACCGAGCAGATGGCCGCCAGCGCCTCGCCGCGAAAGCCCATGGTGGCCACGGTCTCCAGGTCGTGCAGGTCGGTGATCTTGCTGGTGGCATGGCGGCGCAATGCCACGGGCAGCTCATCGCGCGGGATGCCGCCGCCGTCGTCCTCCACCGAGATCAGCCGCACGCCGCCGGCCAGCAGCCGCACGTTGATCTGGCGGGCGCCCGCATCCAGTGCGTTGTCCACGAGTTCGCGCACCACCGAGGCAGGGCGCTCGACGACTTCGCCGGCCGCGATCTGGCTGATCAGCTCGTCGGGCAGGTCGCGGATGGGGCGGCGGGGGAGGGTGTCGGAGGAGGGGATGGATGCGTTCACGCGGCAATTCTAGAGGCTGGCATCCACCGCTTGCGGGCTGTGGGAATGGGGTGTGCGGCGTCGGCGCCCGCAAAAAAAAGGAGCCGCGAAAGCGGCTCCAAGAGGCGTCCCCGGCAACAAAGGCCGGAGCCGGGGGCACTCTTTGAATGAGGGTGGCTGCAGGGTCAGCGGCGGCGGCCTGCGCGGTCGCTGTTGCTGCCCATCTGGTTGCCGACCAGCGCACCGGCAGCGGCGCCGCCCACGGTGCCCAGCGTGGTGCCGAACAGCGCGCTGCCCAGCACGCCACCGGCCACGGCGCCCACGCCCGTGCCCAGTTGCGCATTGTTGGGGCGGTGGGCGCAGCCGCCCATCGCGAGCGCGCCGGTCAGCAGGGCGGCGATGGCCAGGGTGCGGCCCATCGTGGAGCCGGACTGGCGTTCGGACTTGTGCGCGAAAGTGCGAAGGGTCTTGTTCATGGCTTGCTTCCTTGTGTCTTGGCGATGGTGGTGAGGCCGGGCCGGCATTGCCGACGGCATGGAAGCACTTTGCCTGCAAAAAGCTGACGCACTCATGAGTTTTTCGTAGAGTTTTATCAAGTTGTGTAACAAAACAAGCTTGATTTCAAGCATTTGTAGATTCCTGCAAGCGCCGGTGTGTGCGATGGCGTGAACCGCTCCGGCTCGGCCGTGGGGGCATGTCGGCGAAGTACAGTACGGGCCGGTGCGGCGCCCGCCGCGGAGGACTCTCTTTTGGAAATCATTCAGTTCCTGATCGACTTCATCCTGCACATCGACAAGCATCTGGAGGCCTTTGTCGTGGCCTATGGACCCTGGGTGTATGCGCTGCTGTTTCTCATCGTCTTCGTGGAGACGGGCGTGGTGGTCATGCCCTTTCTGCCCGGCGACTCGCTGCTGTTCATCGTCGGCGCGCTGTGCGGCGTGGGGCTCATGGACTATTCGATCGCCTGCACCGTGCTGCTGGTGGCGGCCGTGCTGGGCGACCAGTGCAACTACACCATCGGCCGCTACATAGGGCCCAAGGTGTTCCAGTGGGAGGGCTCGCGCTGGTTCAACCGCCGCGCCTTCGACCAGGCCCACGCGTTCTACGAGCGCTATGGCGGCATCACCATCGTGCTGGCCCGCTTCATGCCGTTCATCCGCACCTTTGCGCCCTTCGTGGCCGGGGTGGCCGCGATGAACCGGGGCAAGTTCACTGCCTTCAATGTGGGCGGGGCGATTGTCTGGGTGTTCGGCATCAGCGCAGCCGGCTATTTCTTCGGCAACCTGCCCTGGGTGCGCGAGAACCTGGAGAAGATCATCTGGGGCCTGATCCTGGTGCCGGGCCTGATCGCGATCTTTGGCGCCTGGCGCGCAGGGCGCGCGCCCAAGACGGCCGCCTGAGCTTTCAGCGCATAGAAAAACCCCTTGCACCTTCATGGCGCAAGGGGTTTTTTCATGGAGCGGGAGTGGGGATCAGCGGCGGTCGTTGCGCTTGCCCACCTCGTTACCGATCAGTGCACCGGCGGCTGCACCGCCCACGGTGCCCAGCGTGCTGCCGAACAGGGCATCCCCCACGACACCACCGGCCACGGCGCCTACGCCGGTACCGATCTGTGCACTGCTGGGATTGGTGGAACAGCCGGCAGAGAACAGGGCAATGGCTGCTGCGGCGGCAATGGAATAAAGGCGTGTCTTCATGTTCATCTCCTGTGATGGCCTGCCTTGTCGCCGTGAGTGGCGTGTGGCGCAAGCACTGTGTGGAACATGTTTGCATGCTCTCATTCAGGGCTTGCGGCAGCGGTAGGAGATCTGCCCGAGCTGCCGCCGGGCGGCTCGGAAGTGTCGCGTCTTTACCGTCCGACAGCGGCTGCGGGCGGCATCGCCCGCGGCCTTCGCTTGGCTCTGTCAGACGGAGCGGCTGCGTGCCAGCGGCGGGTTGTGCGCGAAGTAGTTGCGGATGCCGCGCATCAGCGCGTCGGCCAGTTGCACCTGGTAGGCGCTGCTGCGCAGCCGGGCCTCTTCCTCGGGGTTGCTGATGAAGGCGGTTTCCACCAGCACGCTGGGAATGTCGGGCGCCTTGAGCACGGCAAACCCGGCCTGCTCCACGCGCGGCTTGTGCAGCTTGGCCATGTTGCCGATCTCGCCCAGCAGGGCGCCGCCGAGCTTGAGGCTGTCCTTGATCTGGGCCGTGGTGCTCATGTCCAGCAGCATGCGCTGCACATGCTGGTCCTGCGAGCCCATGTTCAGGCCACCGACGATGTCGGACTGGTTTTCCTTGTTGGCCAGCCAGCGCGCGGCCGTGCTGGAGGCGCCCTTGTCGCTGAGCGCAAAGACGCTGGCCCCACGCGCGGCCGGCGTGGTGAAGGCGTCGGCGTGGATGCTGATGAACAGGTCGGCCTGCACGCGCCGGGCCTTTTCCACGCGCGTGGCCAGGGGCACGAAGAAGTCGGCATCGCGCGTCATAAAGGCGCGCATGGGGCTGCCGCCGATGCGGGTGTCGTTGATGCGGTCGCGCAGCAGGTGGGCGATCTTGAGCACCACGTCCTTTTCGCGCGTGCCGCTGGGGCCGGTGGCGCCGGGGTCCTCGCCGCCGTGGCCGGGGTCCAGCGCCACGATGATGATGCGGTCGGTCTGGCGCGAGGTGGCGATGTTGGGCGCGGCAATGGGGGCAGGAGCCGGAACGGGCGCAGGCGCGGGAGGGCGAGGCGCCGGGGCCGGAGCGGCAGGGGAAGGTGCCTGTGCCACCACGGCGGGCGGTGCAGGCGTCTTGCCGCCGGAGCCGCTGCTGTGCTGGGCGATCAGGTCGCCCAACGGGTCGGGGGCTGGCGCCGTGGGGCCTGAGGGCCGGGGCAGCGGTGGTGGAGGCGGCGGCGGTGCCGATGCGACAGCGGTATCGTCGCCGGAGGCATCGCGCAGGCGCTCGCTGATCAGCGCCTCCAGCGGGTCCACGGCCTTGGCGGGGTACAGGTCGAACACCAGCCTGTGCTTGTAGGCCGCCACGGGCTGCAGCGTGAAGACCTGGGGCTTGGCGGGCTGCTTGAGGTCGATGACCAGGCGCACCACGCTGGGCGAGTTCTGGCCCACGCGGATGGAGGCGATGTTGGGATCGTCGGAGCGGACCTTGGCCACCAGTTCACGCAGCGCGGGATTGAGGTCGATGCCCTCGATGTCCACGGCCAGCCGCGGAGGCTGGTCCACGAAGAACTGCTTGGCAGCCAGCGGCCGGTCGGACTCTATGGTCACGCGCGTGTATTCGGGCGCGGGCCAGACGCGCACGGCCACGATGGTGGCGCCATGCGCGATGTGCTGGCGGCCCAGCAGCAGCACGATGGAGCCCGCCTGCAAAAGATTGCGGCGCGACAGGCCGGACGGATAGGAGGAGGAGTTGGCGTCGCTCATGCCTTGAGTGCTTGGATCACGGCGCGTCCGACGGGCGTGCCGGCGAGCAAGGTCACCTGGCGCTGCGTCTCGTCGATTGCTTCGATATGAATAGCTATATCTGCCGCAGGCGTAAGCGCTGCGGCCTTTTCGGGCCATTCTGCCAGCTTGAGACCTGGGCTGGCGAAAATATCGCGAAATCCTGCATCCTCCCACTCGCGCGGATCATCGAAGCGGTAGAAGTCGAAGTGCCAGATGGCCAGGTCCGGCGCATCATGCGGCTCCACCACGGCATAGGTGGGGCTTTTGATGCGGCCCTGCACGCCCAGTGCGCGCAGCCAGTGCCGCACCAGCGTGGTCTTGCCTGCGCCCAGGTCGCCGTGCAGCGTGACGTAGGCGTTGCGCAGCGCGGGATGGTCCGCGAGCTGCTGCGCAAACCGCTGCGTGTCTTCCTCGCTGCCCCATATCCAGCGACGGCCCGCAGTTTCCGCATCCTGCGGCTGGGCGCTTTCTACAATCGAGGGAGTATGTTGTGCAGCAGTCAATTGGTTCCTTTGATGCAAGGCTGGGCCCGCGAGCTGGGATTTTCCCAAATTGGCGTGGCCGGCGTGGATTTGTCTTCTGCGGAGCCGGGTTTGATGCAGTGGCTGGCCCAAGGGTTCCATGGCGAGATGGACTATATGCAGGCCCACGGCCTGCGCCGCGCCCGGCCTGCCGAGCTGGTGCCGGGCACGGTCAGCGTGATCACGGCGCGCATGGACTACCTGCCGCGCGACACGCCTGCCGATGCGCCGGGCGCCTGGCAAGCGGTGGAGTGGGCGCGGCTGCAGCGGCCCGACGAGGGCATTGTCTCCGTCTATGCCCGGGGGCGCGACTATCACAAGGTGCTGCGCAACCGGCTGCAGAAGCTGGCCGAGCGCATTGCACAGGAAGTCGGCCCCTTCGGGCACCGCGCCTTCACCGATTCCGCGCCCGTGCTGGAGGCCGAACTGGCCCGGCGCAGCGGCCAGGGCTGGCGCGGCAAGCACACGCTGGTGCTCAATCGCGAAGCGGGCTCCATGTTCTTCCTGGGCGAGATCTATGTGGACCTTGCGCTGGAGCCCACGGCGCCGGTGACCGCGCACTGCGGCAGCTGCGCGGCCTGCATCACGGCCTGCCCCACGGGCGCCATCGTGGCGCCGCACCGGGTGGACGCGCGGCGCTGCATCTCCTATCTGACCATCGAGCATGCGGGCGCCATTCCCGAGGAGCTGCGGCCGCTGATGGCCAACCGCATCTATGGCTGCGACGACTGCCAGCTGGCCTGCCCCTGGAACAAGTTCGCCCAGCCCAGCCGCCTGCCCGACTTCGATGCGCGCGAGGCCCTGTCCGGCGGGCAGCTGGTGCACTTCTTTGCCTGGGACGAGCCGACCTTTCTGCGCCTGACCGAAGGCAGCCCCATCCGGCGCATAGGCCATGCGCGCTGGCTGCGCAATGTGGCCGTGGCGCTGGGCAATGCCTGGCGTGAAACCGGCAACGCGGCATTGCAGCAGGCGCTGGCCAGCCGCGCCGAACATCCGGACGCCCTGGTGCGCGAGCACGTGGCCTGGGCGCTGTCGCAAAGATCGGATTGAGCTGATAAGACCAGGGCGCTTGTGTGTGAAACAATTGTTGCGCTCTGTCGGAGTGCCCCCCGGCGGCCTGTTGCGGGCCACTGCCCTTGAAGGCGCGGGGCCTGTGTGACTCAACATGATGTTTGATATGCGCGCAAAGCCTCCCCGCAGCCTGTCCCGCCTGCTGAACGCAGAACCGCTGACCCAGACCACTGTGGCCGTCTGGGTGGGCCTGTGCTGCGTGCTGCTGGCCACGGTGGCGTACTGGACGGTGCTGGTGGACAGCCACCGCACGCAGCGCAGCTTTACCGAGTCCCAGTCCTGGCTGCGGGTGGGGCAAATGTCGCATGCGGTGTCGGTGCAGGTGCAGACCCTGCTGTCCGGCCTGGACTACACCATGCGCGGCCTGGAGTCCGACTTTGCCGATGGCGATGTCGACGGGTTCCGGCGTGCCGTGCAGACCACGTTCGACGCCTACCCGGCCGGCACCTTCCTGCAGATCGCCGTGGCCGACGAGAAAGGGGACATCGTGTACTCCAACCTCCAGCAGGAGGTGCAGACGCGGGCTGCCAAGGTCTCCATCCGGGACCGCGAGCATTTCCAGGTGCATGCCAACCGCGAGAACATGGGCATGTTCATCGGCCGCCCCGTGCAGGGGCGTGTCTCCCACAAATGGACCATACAGCTGAGCCGCGCGCTGTACCGCCAGGGGCAGTTCTCGGGCGTGCTGGTGCTGTCGCTGTCGCCCGAATACATTTCGCGCTATTTCCAGTCCATCTTCGATGGCGCCAACGACGTCATCCTGCTGCTGCGCACCGATGGCGCCTACCTGGCGCGCTCGCAGGGGCAGGAGCAGGTGATGGGCCGCTCGGTCTCCGATGTGCGCGTGGCGCTGTTCGCACCGGCCCTGGAGCGCGGCACCTACGAGGCCGAATCGTCCGTCGATGGCGTGCAGCGCATGTATGCCTGGAGCCGGGTGGAGGGCTATCCGCTGATCGTCAGTGCAGGGCTGGACAAGAAAGCCATCTTCGAGTCGCTGGAGGCATCGCTGGAGCGCGGCCTGCTGCGCAACGGCATAGGCACGGCCGTGCTGCTGCTGGGCATGCTGCTGACGCTGTGGCTGGCGCGCCAGCGCCAGCTCAGCGAGCGCATGCGGCTGCAGGGTGAGCGGCGCTTCGCGCGGCTGGCGCAGGAGGTGCCGGGCGGGCTGTTCCAGTTCCGCATAGGCGCGGATGGACAGTTCCGGTTCCCTTTCACCAGCCCCGGATTCTTCGAACTGCATGGCGCCAAGGCCGATGCCGCCAGGTTTGCCGACCATGAACTGCTCAAGCGGGTCCACCCCGAGGATTTGCCGGCCCTGGCGGCCTCGGTGCAGGCCAGCGTGGGCAGCAAGGGTGTCTGGGAGCACAAGTACCGCGTCTACGGCCCTGCAGGCGAGCTGCGCTGGCTGCATGGTCACGCCCGGCCGCAGCAGGAGGAAGACGGCTCCCTGCTGTGGCATGGCTATGTGCACGATGTGACGCAGGACCAGGCCATGCAGGAATCCATACGCCACAGCGAGGAACGCCTGCGCCTGACCGTGGGCGCCGTGCGCGACGGCCTGTGGCAGTGGGACTGCCGCAGCGGCCATGTGGAATGGGATGCCCGCTGCTACCAGATGCTGGGCTTCGAGGCCGCGCAGTTCCCCATGAACTATGACGCCTTCTGCGCCATGGTCCATCCCTCGGACAGGGCGCGGATGCTGGCGCGGCTGCAGCGCCATGCCGAGGCCGGGGCCGATTTCCGCGTGGAGATGCGGCTGCGCAGCTCGGCCGACAGCTGGCTGTGGGTGGAGTCGCGTGGCGAAATCACCCAGCGCGATGCCGACGGCAAGCCCGTGCGCATGCTGGGCACGCACACCGACATACAGCAGCGCGTGGAGCAGTCCCGGCTCATCAAGGCCTTGCTGGACCGGGGAAGCGCCCTGATCGTCATGGCCGGTCCCCAGCGCGAAATCCTCTATGCCAACGAGCGCGCGGTGCAGACCTTCGAGATCGAGACAGACCGGCTGCCCGGCGGCGTGAACTTTCGCTCCCTGCATGTCAGCGACGAGAGCTCCGAGCGCTTCGGCCAGCTCTACGGACAGCTCAACGCACGCGGCACGGTGCGCACGGAATGGATTTTGCGCATGCCTTCGGGCTCGGGCCACTGGTTCGACATGCAGGGCTCGCTGCTGGACCCCGACGAGGACGACGGCCGCGTCATCTGGACCATGATCGATACCGACGCGCGCCGGCGCGCCGAGACCGCGTTGGCCGAGACCCAGCACCGGCTGGAGGCCATCATCGACCGCTTTCCCGCAGGCATTCTGGTCACCGACGCCCAGGGCCGCCAGGTGCTGGCCGCCAACCGCATGCTGGCGGCCGCGCTGCGGCTGGACATGGCGCCTGCCGCCCTGGTGGGGCTGGGCATGCCGGCGCTGATCCAGTTGCTGCCGCCTTCGGTGGCTGGCGTGCTCAGCGCGGGGCCCGTGGCTGGCCGGTCCCTGCATGCGCTGCCCGACGACCACTATGTGGAGATCGAGGGCATGCAGCTGCGCGACGGTGACCGCTCCATCGGCCACTGCTGGGTCTTCCACGATGCGACGGAGCGGCAGCAGCGCGAATCCCAGCTGGAGACCCTGGCGCTGACCGACGCGCTGACCGGCATTCCCAACCGCCGCGCCTTCATGGAGCGGCTGGCGATGGAGCTGGACCATCTGCGCAGCGGACTGGTGGCGCACTCCACGCTGATCATGCTGGACATAGACCACTTCAAGCAGGTGAACGACGGCTACGGCCACGCGGTGGGCGATATCGTGCTCAAGGAGCTGCTGGCCTCGGTGGCGCAGGAAATGCGCAAGGAAGACATGGTGGGCCGGCTGGGCGGCGAGGAGTTTGCCGTGCTGCTGTCCGACACCGATGCCGAGGTGGGCCTGCGCCGCGCCGAAAGCCTGCGCGAAACCGTTGCCGCGCGCGCCATCGATGCGGGCATGGCCGGCGACCTGCGCATCACCATCAGCCTGGGCGTGTACGAGCTGCAGCGCAGCGATGCCTCGGCCCAGGGCTGCCTGGAGCGTGCCGACGCCGCGCTGTACTACTCCAAGCGCAACGGCCGCAACCAGTCCACGCTGTGGAGCGAGCGGCTGCCTGCCATCGCGCGCTGATACGCGCTGATCCGGGCTGGTGCGGCGCACAGGCCTAGGAATTCACCCCGGTGAATTTTCAGAATCATCCAATGGCCTGATCGGGCCGCAATCCCGAAAATCCTGGGTTCATGCTGTCGCGTGGACCTGCCGCCTCTTGCCTGGCCCCAACACTCGGGTGCGGCCGACTCTCCGTGCAACCCATCACAAAAAGAGGCTGCGCGCCGAGCGCAGGGCGAGGAATGTATGACGTACAACCGCTGGTCCACGGTGCATATCGCGCCGCTTTCGCGAGCGCAGTTCTGGAGCGATGCCAGCCGCGAGGCGCAGATGCCGCACACGCCCTTGGTCGCTCAGCCCGAGCGCTTCGAGGCCGTGCTGACATCGCGCGGCGTGGGCGCGGTGGTGCTCAACCGCATCCAGATGGCGGCCGAACATGGCATGGAGCGCCTGCATGACGATGGCCAGCGCGCAGGCCCGCCCTGCCTGCTGTGCGTGCTCTATGCCAAAGGTGGAGCCCAGGTATTCGCACCGGATGCACCTGACGTGCCGGACGTGCCGGACGTACCGGATGCCTCGGCGTCATCCGGGGAGCCGGGCATGGCGGTTGCGGGCAGGAGGCTGCAGGCGCAACCCGGCCAGCTGTTCCTGCTGGATGAGCGGCGCGGCTACCGCATCTGGCAGAAAGAGGCCGTGGACCTGGTGGTGCTGGCCGTGCCGTTGGCACTGATCGATTCGCGTGGCAGCCTGGCTTCGCAACTGCTGGCACGCAGCCTGCCCGACTGTGCATCGCTTCAACTGCTGGTCCAGCAGATGCAATTGCTGGCCGCGTGGCAGGACCCCTTGCCCGAGGCCGAATCCGCCAGGCTGTCCGACTTGGTCATCAACACCGTGAAGACCGTGCTGCAGGCCAGCGCCGACATGGCGACGGCCCGACCCGGCGCGCCCATGCACGTGCTGTTGCGCAGGGTGCGCCAGCTCATTGCCCGCCAGTACCCGGACCCGGCGCTGGGGCCCGAGCGCGTGGCGTCCAGGCTGGGGCTGTCCGTGCGCTCGCTGCAATCCCAGCTGTCGCGCGAAGGCACCAGCCTCAGCGCCGAACTCATGGCCTATCGCCTGGAACGCGCCCATGCGCTGCTGCGTGGCACGGAGCCGGGAACGCTGGGCATTGCGGAGATCTCGCAGCACTGCGGTTTCAGCTCACCCGCGCATTTTTCCCGCCGGTTCAGGGCACGCTACGGCAGCACGCCGCTGGGGCTGCTGCGGGATGCGGAGGGCGGGCAGGGGGCCTAGGCAGGCTGGGCGGCGCCGCGCCCGGCGTGGCGTGCGCAGATCAGGCCGAGGATTTCGAACATCATCTGCGCGCCTGCGTGGGCGGTGTTGGTGGTGGCGTCGTAGGCGGGCGACACCTCCACCACATCGCCGCCCACGATGTGGATGCCGGCCAGGCCGCGCACCATGGCCTGTGCCTCGCGCACGGTGAGTCCACCGACCTCGGGCGTGCCCGTGCCGGGCGCAAAGGCCGGGTCTAGGCAGTCGATGTCGAAGGAGACGTAGACGGGCGCATCGCCCACCACCTCGCGTGCGCGGGCAATGACGCCGTCCACGCCCAGCGCGGGAAGCTCCTCTGCGTGGATCACGGTCATGCCCGACTCATAGGAAAACTCCCAGAGATATTCGGCCGCGCCGCGTATGCCGATCTGAATGGTCCGCGTGGGGTCGAGCACGCCGTCCAGCACGGCCTGGCGAAACGGGCCGCCGTGGTGGAAGCGGCTGCCGTCGAAGGGGCCCCCGGTGTCGCAGTGGGCGTCGAAATGCACCAGGGCCAGTGGCCGCTCGCGGCCCAGTGCGCGCAATATGGGCAGGGTGATGGAATGGTCTCCGCCAGCGGCCAGCGGAATCACGCCGGCCGCATGGATCTTTGCGAAGGCCGACTCTATGTCGCGGTGCGACTGCTCCAGGCTGTAGCGGCTGGACAGCGGCACGTCGCCGATGTCCGCCACGCGCAGCTCGCGTGTGGGAGCGGATCGAAGCACATGGTTGTAGGGGCCCACGCGTTCGATGGAACGCAGGGCCCGGGGGCCGAAGCGGCAGCCGCTGCGGTTGCTGATGCCCAGGTCCATGGGCACGCCGATCAGTGCAGCCTGGAGGTCGCCAAAATCCGGGCGGCTCCAGTCCATGGGACGCATGGGCGCGTCCAGCAGCGTGGGCATCCCTGCGTAGGGCGCGTTGCGCGTGCCGCTGGCATCGATGATGTGGGCGGCCACGGCGCGGAAATGCGGGTCGTGTATCACGGACTCGTTGGCGCCGCCGAAGCGTGCGCGCAGCGCCTGCAGCCTGTCTGGTGTGAAAAGCGTCATGTCGTCTCCGATTCAGTGCCGGGATCAGGATTGAATGCCCGACAGCGAACGCTGCTGCGTGCGCTGTGCCAGGCTGATGAGGATGAAGCTGGCCGTGCTCACGGCCAGGCTGGCATAGATGGGCGTGTTGGCGGCCAGGCCGTCCCTGACCATGAAGGCGACGGCCGTGGTGCAGCCCAGCAGCATGCTGGCGATGGCGCCCGCCGTGGTGGCCCGGCGCCAGTAGATGGCGCCGATCAGCGGCACCAGCATGCCGCCCACCAGCAGGTTGTAGGCGGTGGTCAGGGCATTGAGCACATCGTCCACCACCAGGGCGATGCCGAGCACGGCCAGCCCCACCAGCAGCGTCAGCAGCCGGTGCCAGCGCACATCGACCAGCGGTCGGCCGCCCCGCAGCAGGGGCACGAGGTCCTCGGCCAGCACGGTGGAACCGGCCAGCATGGCGGCGCTGGCGGTGGACATCATGGCCGCCAGTGCGGCAGCGATCACCAGGCCGCGGATGCCGTCCGGCAGGCTGGCCTGCACGATGGCGGCAAAGGCATTGTTGGCGTTGTCCAGGTCCGGCAGCAGCACGCGCGCTGTCATGCCCACCAGGGCGCCGACCAGTCCGTAGACCACGCAGTACACGCCGGCGAGGCTGCCGGCCACGGCGGCCACCCGTTCGCTGCGGGCCGTGAACACGCGCTGCCACACGTCCTGGCCGATCATGATTCCGAAGAAATAGATGACGAAGTAGGTGGCGATGGTGTCCCAGCCGATGTGTGTGACATCGAAGCTGGACGCAGGCAGCCGTGCAACCAGCTGGTCCCAGCCGCCCACGCGGTACAGGCAGATGGGCAGCAGGATCAGCATCAGGCCCGCGGTCTTGATCACGAACTGCACGATGTCCGTCAGCGTCAGCGACCACATGCCGCCCACGGCCGAGTAGATGACCACGACGCCTCCGCCCACCAGGATGGAGATCCACAGCGGCAGGTCGAACAGCACCTGCATCACGGTGCCGATGGCGATCACCGACGTGGCCGCCAGCATCAGCGAGTAGGCCAGCATCACCAGGGCGCTGGCCTGCTTGGTGCGGGCGCTGTAGCGCCGCTCCAGCACCTGGGTCACGGTGCAGATGCGCAGCCTGAGCAGGGGCTTGGCCAGGAACAGGTTGAGCACCAGCAGGCCCGCGCCCAGCGCCGCGCACAGCCAGAATCCGGAGATACCGTACACATAGCCCAGCCTCACCGTGCCCACGGTGCTGGCGCCGCCTATCACCGTGGCGGCCATGGTGCCCATGTACAGGCCCGGCCCGAGGTTGCGGCCGGCCACGAGAAAGTCCTCCTGCGTCTTCGCGCGGCGCATGCCGTACCAGCCCAGCAGCAGCATGGCCGCCGCGTAGATCACCACGACCGAGATATCGAGCAACATGGTTTGTCTCCCTTTTGTTGCGGCCCTGTTGGCAGGGGCCTCTTGAAACAGCGGTATCCATGGAAGTGAATTCCATGGCCCGCCCCTCTTGTTCTGTATTGCAGTCCCTCTTTGTTCAATCCAGATGTGCTGCAACAGCCGTGGATGCTAGACAGCAGCCCGGATTGCATCCATTTCAAGTTCCATTTACAAACATCGATAAGAATCGATCTTTTCCGAGTGAAAACCCCATGCTCCATACCGTTTCAGATCTGGACCTGCGGCTGCTGCGCGTGTTTCTGGCCATCGTTGACGCGGGCGGCGTGTCGGCGGCACAGGCCAGCCTTGGCGTAGGGCAGTCCACGCTCAGCAGTCAGCTGTCCACGCTGGAGACGCGGCTGGGTTTCAGTTTGTGCGAACGCGGGCGCGGCGGCTTTCGCCTGACGGCCAAGGGCCGGCGCTTCGTCGATATGGCTCGCACGGCCCTGCAGGGACTGGAGGGCTTCAGTGCGCAGGCGCGCAACATGCACCGGCAGCTGGTCGGCAGCCTGGCCATCGGCCTGATCGGCAATGCACCCATGGAATACAACGCGTTGATGGGGCGGGCCATACAGCGCTTTCGCCAGCGCGACGAGGCCGTACGCCTGTCTGTGCTGGTGCGCGGGCCGCGCGAGCTGGAAGAGATGCTGCTGCGCGACGAGCTGCAGGTCGCCGTGGGCTATTTCCTGCACCGTGCGCCGGCGCTGGAATACACGCTGCTGTTCAGCGAAAGGCAGGTGGCCTATTGCAGTGCCAGCCATCCCTTTGCCGCACGCGCGGGCCGCATCGGCGCGCAGGAGGCGGGCGAGGCCGACTGGACCTGGCGCACCTATCCGCTGCCGCAGGCACCGCTGACGGGGCGTCCGCGCTATGTCACCTCAGAGGCGGACAACATGGAGGCGGCCGCCATCCTCATCCTGTCAGGCGCCCACCTGGGCTACCTGCCCGAGCACTACGCGGCGCCCTATGTGGCTGCCGGCCTGCTGCATGCGCTGGACGAATCCCTCTTCAGCTATGACGTGGACATCACCATGGTGGCCAAGAAGCGCGCACGCCAGGATGACATCACGGCCGCCTTCACGGACGACATGCGTGCCGTGCTGTAGGGGCGCCGCGGCACAGCGGCATCAGTACTGCAGCAGGCTCAGAGCAAACGGCAGGCTGAGCACGCCCAGCAGCGTGGACAGCGTGACCAGCCCCGCCACATACGAGCCGTTGTAGCCCATGCGCGCGGCCAGCACATAGCACGACGATGCGGTGGGCAGGGCAGAGAAGGCCATGAGGATCAGCGCCTGCGCACCGCTCAGGCCAAACGCCCGCACCATGGCATAGGCGATCAGCGGCTGCACCAGATGCCGCACGGCCAGCAGACACACGGCCAGCAGCTTGCCGGCGGCCAGCGCGCCGAACTGCATGCCGGCGCCGGCCGACATCAGGCCCAGCGCGATGGAGGCTGCGCCTATGCGGGAGATCGACGGCTCGATCAGCGCCGGCAGCTTCAGCCCCAGCGCGCTGAACACCAGACCCGACAGCGTGCCCACGATCAGCGGATTGCGCACCAGCTGCCCCAGGAAGTGCTGGTTGCTGCCGCGCGCCATGGGCCAGACGGCCGCGATATTGCACAGCGGCACGCTCACGCCGATCAGCACCGAGATGAACAGCAGGCCCTCAGGCCCCGCCAGCCGGCTGGCCAGCGCCAGGCCGATGAAGGAGTTGAAGCGAAACGCCACCTGCACGGCGCCGGCATGCTCGCGTGTGTCGATCCGGCCGCGCAGGCCCGGCCACCAGGGCAGGCTGTAGGCCAGGCCGATGCCGACCAGGGCAGCACACACGCCAGCGGCCAGCAAGTGGGAGGTGGCACCCCAGTCCACCGGGCTCTTGACGATGGAGTGGAACAGCAGCACGGGGAACAGCAGGTAGTACACCAGCGCTTCCACCGCCTGCCAGACCGTGCGGTTGAGCTGTGTGAAGCGGCACAGCACGTAGCCAAGCACGATGAGCGAAAAATCGGGGAAGAGCAGCACGGCGTAGTTCACGGGGGCAGAGCATAAGCGCAACCCCGCAGTCGCCGCGTCTCCCGAGAAACCATGGCGCGAGGCTAGGGGTAAACACCGGGAAATCAGTGCTGCGACAAACTGTGACAACCGGGCCCCGGGCCTTAGCATCGCTGGGGTCCACACAGCCGATCCGAAAGCGCAGGTCCTGACGACCGTCAAGCGCGCAGCGGGCTCCAGGCCCCACCATGGCTGTTCCGTGGCAGCGTTTGCGAGCCTTCGTTTCGCAGACCATCCATCCGCAGGCACGGCCTTGCGGATGTCCATGAAACCTTCTTCGTCAACACGACCCCCAAAAGGAGATCTTGTATGAATCGTCGCAGCTGGATGGGCCTGACCCTGGTCCTCGCAAGCACCGGAGCCCTGGCCCAGGCCTATCCCACCAAGCCGATCAAGCTGGTGGTGCCCTTCGCCCCCGGTGGCACGACCGACATCATCGCCCGCGTGATCGCCGAACCCCTGACCAAGGAACTGGGCCAGCCCGTGGTGGTGGACAACCGCGGCGGCGGCGGTGGCGTCATCGGCGCCATGGAAACCGCGCGCTCGCAGCCCGATGGCTACAGCCTGGGCATCGCCACGGTCTCGACCACGGCGACCAACCCCGCGATCAATCCCAAGATCTCGTACAACACGCTGACGGACTTCACGCCCATCATCAACGTGGCGGCCACGCCCAACGTGATCGCGGTGAACCCCAAGTTCCCCGCCAAGGACTACAAGAGCTTCGAGGCCGAACTCAAGAAGTCCCAGGGCAAGTACTCCTATGCCTCCTCGGGCACGGGCGGCATCCAGCACATGCTGATGGAGCTGTACAAGAGCCTGACCAACACCTTCGTCACCCACATCCCCTACCGCGGTGCCGGCCCGGCGCTCAACGACGTGGTGGCGGGCCAGGTGCCCATGGTGCTGGACAACCTGCCCTCGGCCCTGCCGTTCATCAAGGACAACCGCCTGGTGCCCATCGTGGTGGCCGCGCCCCAGCGCCTGGCCGTGCTGCCCAATGTGCCCACCTTCAAGGAAGTGGGCCTGGAGCCGGTGAACCGCATGGCCTACTACGGCATCCTGGGCCCCAAGAACATGCCCAAGGACGTGGTGGACAAGATCAACGCCGCCGTGCGCAAGGTGCTGCAGGACCCGGCCGTGCGCAAGCGCATCGAGGACACGGGCTCCCTGGTCATCGGCAACTCGCCTGAAGAGTTCGCCAAGCAGATCAAGGACGAGTACGAGACCTACAAGAAGGTGGTTGCTCAGCAGAAACTCACGCTGGAGTAAGCACCGCATTGAGCGGTTGGCTCAGAACCCGAGGCTGCTTGCGGACCTCGGGTTTTTTCGTTGTAGGCTTGATGGGATGTCCCAAGTGCCTGTTGCTTCCATCGCTTCCCCATCGGCTGCCGAAGCCGAATCTGCTGCCGATCCTGCATCCTGGCCGGCGCCGCTGCCTGCCAGCCTGGATGCGCTGGACCTGTTCATGGATGCGCTGCTGCTGGAGGACGGGCTGTCGCGCAATACGCTGGCGGCCTATCGCCGGGATCTGACGGCCTGGGGGCGGTGGCTGGCGCACCAGCAGCCGCCGCTGGCGCTGGATGCGGCGGGCGAGCTGGAGCTGCAGGGCTATTTCGCGGTGCGGGTGGAGCAGACCAAGGCCAGTTCTTCCAACCGGCGGCTGACGGTGCTGCGCCGCTACTACCACTGGGCGCTGCGCGAGCAGCGCATTGCCGCCGATCCCACGGCACGCATGCTGGCGGCCCGGCAGCCCCCGCGCGTGCCGCATACGCTGACGCAGGCGCAGGTGGAGGCACTGCTCAGGGCGCCCGATGTCGATACGCCACTGGGCCTGCGTGACCGTGCCATGCTGGAGCTGATGTATGCCAGCGGCCTGCGCGTGAGCGAGCTGGTGGATCTGCCCTTGCATGGCATCGATCTGCGCTCGGGCGTGTTGCGCGTGACGGGCAAGGGGCAAAAGGAAAGGCTGGTGCCCTTCGGCCAGGAGGCGCACTGGTGGCTGGAGCGCTACCTGGCCACGGCGCGCGGTGCCATCCTGGGCGGGCAGCGCAGCGATGCGGTCTTCGTGACCCAGCGCGGAGCGGCCATGAGCCGCGTGATGTTCTGGGTCATCGTCAAGCGCTGCGCGCAGGTTGCGGGCGTCACGGCACCGCTGTCGCCGCACACGCTGCGCCATGCCTTCGCCACCCACCTGCTCAACCATGGCGCAGACCTGCGCGTAGTGCAGATGCTGCTGGGCCATGCCGACATCTCCACCACCACCATCTACACCCATGTGGCGCGCGAGCGGCTCAAGGCATTGCACGCTTTGCACCATCCGCGTGGTTGATTGGATGTGGAAGGTTCGCCGGTTTGGGTGTTTCTGCCGTTGAAATCGTCGAAGTGGCAAAGCCTGTTCCGGGGATATGCGCCTTGCAGAACAATCACCGCCGTGTTCGATGTGTTTCTGCGGAGTTTTCGATGACTGATTTCCTGCGCCGGCATGTGCTGGTGACTTCCATGCTGGCGGCGACGGTCGCTGCTGCGGCCTTGCCGATGTCCGCGTCGGCCGCCGATGCCGCCTGGCCCAGCCGGCCCATCCGCGTGGTGGTTTCCTATCCGGCCGGTGGCGTCAGCGACGTGGTGGCGCGCGCCCTGGGCGAGAAGCTGGCCGCCCGCCTGGGCCAGCCCGTGGTGGTGGACAACAAGGCCGGCGCGGGTGGCGCCATCGGTCTGGACCTGGTGGCCAAGGCCGCACCTGATGGCTATACGCTGGGCTTTTCCTCCATCAGCCCGCTGACGCTGAGCCCGCACCTGGGCAAGCCGCTGTTCGATCCGCAGCGCGATCTCGTGCCCGTGACCAGCGTGATGTATTCGCCCGTGCTGCTGCTGGGCACGGCCCGCTCCACGGCGACCGATTTCAAGGCACTGGTGGCGCAGGCCAAGGCCCAACCCGGCGAAGTCCGTTGGGCCACGGCCGGCCTGGCCTCGCTGGGCCACATCATGCTCGAGCAGATCATGTATGCCTCGCAGGCCAAGATCACGCACATCCCCTACAAGGGCGGCGGCCAGCAGCTCAATGATGGCCTGAGCGCCCAGTTCGAGGTGCTCTCCACCAACGCCGGGCCGGCCGTGCTGCAGCACATCAAGGCGGGCAAGTTCAAGGCCCTGGCCGTGGGTGCCCCCCAGCGCCTGGAGTCGCTGCCCGGCGTGCCCACGCTGGCCGAGCTGGGCTACAAGAGCGCCAACATGACCTCGGTGTTCGGCATCTTCGCGCCCGCAGGAACGCCCGCGCCCGTGCTGCAAAGGCTCAATGCCGAGATCAACCAGGTGCTGACCCAGCCCGACATGCGTGCCAAGCTGGAGGCCACCGACAACGTGGCCACGGGCGGCAAGGCCGAGGATTTCGCGCGCCAGATCGAGGCCGAGTCCCAGTCCAACGCGCGCATCATCCAGGCTGCAGGCATCAAGCTGAACTGATACCGCTGCGGCGCGTGGCATGCAAAAAGGGCTTGCGGCTTCCCGGCCGCAAGCCCTTTGCCATGGTGGCTGACCCGTTCAGACCGTGGCGTCGTCCGCCGTGAGGTTGTCGGCCCAGGCCAGGGCCTGCAGGTGCGCCCAGTTGACCTGGTGGTTGGACAGCTGCAAGGCGTTGGCGGCGCGCGCAAATCCTTCGTCGTCGCCGCTTTCGCAGGCGCGCGTCAGCTCCAGGAAGGGCGCGAACACGCCCTTGTTGTGCACCAGCGCATCGATCACGGGCTGGGGCAGGGCGATGGATTCCAGCGCCTTTTCCATGGGCTGGCCCAGCATCACGTCCAGCAGCGAGAACACGCCCACCACGAAGGCGTTGTCGCATTCCTCGGGCGAGAGCAGCTCGGCCGTCAGCAGCTCCATCAGGCGTCCGCGCACCACGGCGGTCTGGCCCACGGCCGGTGGCGTGCCGCCCGCGCGCGAGGTGGTCAGCAGCAGCGCGGCCCAGCGGAACAGCTTCTTGAGGCCCAGGATCATCACCGCATGGCGGAACGAGGTGATCTCACAGGACAGGCCGAAGCCCGAGGAGTTGATGAAGCGCAGCAGGTTGAAGGACAGCGTGGGGTCCTTCTTGAGCAGGGCCTCGATCTCGTCCGTGCTCGCCTGCTGGCGCACCAGGTTGATCAGCTGGATGATGGTGGCCTGCGTGGGGCGGATGGTGCGTGCCTGCACGAGTTGCGGCTGGGCGAACCAGAAGCCCTGGAACAGCCGCACGCCCAGGTCGCGCATGCGCTCGAACTGCTCGGAGGTCTCGACCTTTTCGGCCACGATCTGGGCATTGGTATGGGCGCGCGCGAAATTCACCAGGGTCTCGGCATCGGCCAGTGCAAAGGTCTGCATGTCCAGCTTGATGAATGCGGCCGCAGGCAGCCAGCTGGCATAGGCGCGGCGCAGCAGGTGCTGGTTGAAGGCCAGGCGGAAGCCGCGCTGGCGCAGGGCCTGGAAGGTGGGCAGGCGCTCTTCGATATCGGCTGTGGTGGCGTTCTCGCCCAGCGTGGTCACTTCCAGCACCACCTTGTCGGGGTGGATCAGTTCCAGGTGGCCGCCTGCCAGGCTGTCATGCGTGCAGTTGATGAAGACCGTCTTCTTGCCTACCAGCGCCTCGGCTCCCGCATACGACAGTGCGTTGAACAGCAGGGCGGCATCGGAGGCCGCCGTGTGCGCATGCTGGGCTGTGGAGCGATCGAAGAGTTCATAGCCGAAGACATCGCGCGCCTCGTTGACGATGGCCTGGCGCGCAATGACGGCCACCTGTCCGTCCTCCACTCCTTCTGGCAGGGGTGGTGGCGGAGCGGAGGAGTTGTCGTTGGTAGTCATTTGGAAGCTGAGAAAGATGAAGGAGCGGCGGCGTTGAGTTGCGTGCGATAGCTCATGACTATAGCGAGCTGTCTGCCAGTTGATCGGTCCAGGCCAGGGCCTGCAGATGGGCCCAGTTGATCTGTTGGCTGCTCAGGCGCAGTGCGTCTGCGCTGCGGTTGAAGGCTGCGTCGTCGCTGGCTTCGCAGGCCTGGGCCAGGATCAGCAGCTCGCCCAGCACGCCTTCGTGGCGCAGCACGGCTGCGGAGACGGCATCGGGCACGGGGATCAGGCTCATGGCCACGTCCTGGGGCAGGTCCAGCATGCTGCCCAGCAGCGAGAAGATGCCGACGACGAAGGCCTGGTCGGAGTCTTCCTCGCTCAGCGATTCCTGGGCCAGCAGCTCCATCAGCCGCCCGCGGATCACGGCGGTCTGGCCGATGGCCGGCGGCGGGCCGCCGTTGCGCGATGCGGTCAGCAGCATGGCCGCCCAGCGGAACAGCTTCTTGAGGCCCATGAGCATCACGGCCTGGCGGAAGGAGGTGATCTCGCGTTGCACGCCAAAACCCACGGAATTGATCAGGCGCATCAGGTTGAAGGCCAGGCCCGCATCCTTCTTGAGCACATCCTCGATGGCATCGGTGCTGGCCTGCTGGCGCACCAGATTCAGCAGCTGGACGATGCTTTGCTGCGAGGGCGACAGCAGCTTGGTGCGCACCACCGTGGGCCGCGCAAACCAGAAGCCCTGGAACAGCTGAATGCCCAGGCGGCCCACCTGCTCGTACTGCTGTGCGCTTTCCACCTTCTCGGCGATCAGCTCGGCACGCGTGTGGCGGCCAGCGAAGTTGACCAGCACGGCCAACTGGTCAGGGGCCAGCACGGACAGGTCGAACTTGATGTAGTCGGCCAGGGGCAGCCAGGCCGCATAGGCGGACTCCAGCACCGTGTGATTGAAGGCCAGGTTGAAGCCGCGCGCGCGCAGATTGCTGAGGATGGGCAGGCGGGCCTGCACCTCTTGCTGTGCGGCCAGGCCCAGCGGCGGTATCTCCAGCACCACCTTGTCGGGGTTGAGCAGCTCCAGATGTCCGCCGGCCAGGCTTTCATGCGTGCAGTTGACGAACATCAACTTGGTGCCGACCAGATCCTCTTCGCCGGCATGCGACAGGGCCGTGAACACCAGGGACACGTCCGACGCCGCCGTATGGTCCGGGTAGGCGCGCGAACGGTTGAAAAGCTCATAGCCGATGATCTGCTGCACCCCGTTGACGATGGCCTGGCGCGCGATCATTCCCCGGTCTGTGGACGCGGGGCTGGCCGCAGGGGCATCGTTGAAGAGATGGACAGGCAATTCGGTCATGGAGTGTTCGGTCGAAGAGGCACGGTAAGCAGCAGATCTGATTGTAGGAATGTTCTGAATAAATATGCCGACAGGCAGTGTCTGCTGGGACAAGTCCGATTGCGGAGTCGGACCCATCCTAGTTTGTAAACCATTGTGCGGCCATGCGGACGGGACGGGCCTGTCCGCGCGGCTGTGGCGGTCTTTCTTCAGACCTGCTGCAGCCAGGCCAGTTCGGTATCGGTGAAGCCAGCGGCGCGGCGTGCGCGCTCGTTGAAGGGCGGGCGCAGGCGCGGTGCCTCGTAGCGCTGCGTCAGGTGCTGGTAGTGCGCCTCCGGCTCCAGGCCTTCACGCTCGCACAGCCAGCGGTACCAGTGGTTGCCTATGGCCACGTGGCCCACTTCCTCGCGCAGGATGATGTCGAGGATGTCCACGGCCGCCAGCGCATCGGGCGCGCGCGTGTTGCGCAGCTTGTTCTGGATCTGGGGCGTGGCGTCCAGGCCCCGTGCCTCCAGCGTGCGTGGCACCAGGGCCATGCGGGCCACCACGTCATGCGCGGTCTTCTCGCACATGGTCCACAGGCCCTGGTGGGCCGGGAAATCGCCATAGTCGTGGCCCAAGTGCGCGCGCAGATGCTCGCGCAGCAGGCGAAAGTGCTTGGCCTCCTCGGCGGCCACCTGCAGCCAGTCCAGGTAGTACTGCTGCGGCATGCCGTCAAAGCGCCAGACGGCATCCAGCGCCAGATTGATGGCGTTGAACTCGATGTGGGCAATGGCGTGGATCAGCACGGCCCGGCCTTCGGGCGTGGCCGGCGAGCGCCTTGCAACTGCAGTGTGGTGGCGCAGCTCGGGCCGCAGCGGGCGGCCCGGCAGGTCCGGTGCGGGATCGGGCAGGGCCGGTGCCTGCGCTGCTATTGAATAAAGCGCCTGCCGTGCATACATGTCCAACGCGGCGGCGGCCTTTTCTTCGGGGTCCGGGAGGCACAAAACCTCAAGGGCGCGGTGACGTAACTCCATCCCTACAATTCTAGGTTTCCTGCCATCACCAATAATTGACGGAGACAAAGACCCATGGCGATTTATGAACTGGATGGAGTGGCCCCTGAAGTGGCAGCATCGGCCTGGGTGGCCGACAGCGCCGAGGTCATGGGCAATGTGCAGCTGGCCGAAGACGCCAGCATCTGGTTCGGCGCCGTGCTGCGCGGCGACTGCGAGAGCATTTCCATCGGCGAGGGAAGCAACATCCAGGACGCCAGCGTGCTGCATGCCGACCTGGGCAAGCCGCTGGTCGTGGGGCGCCATGTGACCGTGGGCCACCAGGTCATGCTGCATGGCTGCACCATCGGCGACGAATCGCTGATCGGCATCGGTGCCGTGGTGCTCAACGGCGCGAAGATCGGCAGGAACTGCCTGGTCGGCGCAGGTGCCCTCATCACCGAGGGCAAGGAGTTTCCCGATGGCTCGATGATCATCGGCAGCCCGGCCAAGGCCGTGCGCCAATTGACGCCCGAGCAGATCGAAGGCTTGCGCCGCAGCGCCCAACACTATGTCGATAATGCGCGCCGGTTCAAGACCGGGTTGCGCAAGCTGGGCTGAGCGAGGCCCGGCACTTTTTTACGGAATCCATCAGCGTGTCTGAACTGCATAAATTCATCTTCGAAGGCCTGCCCGTGCGCGGCTCCATCGTCCGCCTCACCGACGCCTGGCAGGAAATCCTGCAACGCCGCGCGGGCAACGGCGAGACCGGCGCCTACCCCGCCGCCGTGCGCGAACTGCTGGGCGAAATGGCGGCTGCCGGCGTGCTCATGCAGTCCAACATCAAGTTCAACGGCGCACTGGTCTTCCAGGTCATGGGCGACGGCCCGGTCAAGCTGGCCGTGGCCGAGGTGCAGTCCGACTTCGGCCTGCGCGCCACCGCCACCCTGATCGGGGAGGCGCCCGAAGGCGCAACGCTGGAGCAATTGCTCAATGTGAACGGTGGTGGCCGTTGCGCCATCACGCTGGACCCCAAGGGACGCCAGCCGGGCCAGCAGCCCTACCAGGGCGTGGTGCCGCTGCAGGATGCGCAAGGCCGCAGGTTCTCCAAGGTGTCCGATGCACTGCAGCACTACATGCTGCAGTCCGAGCAGCTGGACACCGTGCTGGTGCTGGCCGCCAATGACCAGTTGGCTGCCGGCCTGCTGATCCAGCGCATGCCGGTCAAGGGCGAGGCCAACCTGGCCTCCGCTACCGAAAGCGAGCAATCGGGCCAGGACGCCATCGGCCTGAACGAGGACTACAACCGCATCGCCACGCTGGCCGCCAGCCTGACGCGCGACGAACTGCTCACGCTGGATGTGGAAACCATCCTGCGGCGCCTGTTCTGGGAAGAGAAGCTGATGCGCTTCGTCCCCCAGCAGGACGAAGAGCGCCCGCGCTTTGCCTGCACCTGCAGCCGTGAGCGCGTGGGGGCCATGCTGGTCTCGCTGGGCATTGAAGAGGTGGACAGCATCCTGGAGGAGCGCGGCAATATCGAGGTGGGCTGCGACTTCTGCGGCAAGCAGTACGAGTTCGATCCCATCGATGCCGCCCAGCTGTTCACCGAGGCCGGCAAGCAGCCACCGACCTCGACGAACGTGCAGTAAATACGCTCGGAGTCAGTCCCGCCCGCTGCGCAGCGCGTCGAACAATCGCCGCTCGCAGTCCGGGTCGCTGCATTGCTCGCAGCCGTAGGGGCGAAGGCGCGCGCTGCGTTGCGCGGGGCTTGCGGGCAGCCAGGACCAGTCCATTTGCGGAGCCTTGAGCCTGAGCGACTCGGCCAGCTGTTGCCATTGCCGGGCGGTATTGCCGTAGAGCACCACGTAGTCGCGCGACTGGCTTTGCAATTGGTCGCGCCAATGCTGGAGCTGTGCGGCAGGGCCATTGCTCACTCCTTCGTGCTCGGAGACGGAGGCTCTCCAATCCAGTCCCAGCAGGTAGACGGCTCCATGTTCCGGTAGAGACTGCCCCGGCTCGGCCGCCAGGCATTGCCAGTCAGCAGGAGATGTTCCGTGGTGCCGCCAGGCCTGGCGCAGTGCATGGGCCATGGAAAGCGCGAGCGCGGGCGGCGATCCCAGAAGAATCACCGGGGGCGGGGGCAAGCGGGCTGTGTCCAAGTACCTGTCTCGGCTTGCGCGCAGGCCCGGTTAAGGGGCGCAGGCGCCTTGTTGCAAAAGCACAAGGCCGGCATGAAGCCGGCCCTGATGCAAAAAATCCCAACCCTCAGCGCCGCACGATCTGCACGAAGATCTCGTTGGGCTTGACCATGCCCAGCTCGCTGCGGGCCTTTTCCTCGACCATGGCCAGGCCGTCCTTGAGATCGTTGACCTCGGAGGCCAGGCGGTCGTTCTCGGCCTTTTCCAGGGCATTGGCCACGTTCTGGTCGTGGATCTGCTGCTGCAGTTCCTTGACGTAGGCCACGCTGCCATGGCCCAGCCACAACTGCGCGTGCACGGCGGCGAGCAGGGCGAGCAGGACAAGGGGGACGACGCGGTTGACCATGGCAGCAGATGTTGCGGAAAGGAAAAAGGCTTGCAGGCCGGATGGCTTGCAAGCCTAACGCTTTTCAGCGCAGGTTGTAGAAAGCCTCGCGGCCGGGGTAGTGGGCGATGTCACCCAGGTCTTCCTCGATGCGCAGCAGCTGGTTGTACTTGGCGATGCGGTCCGAACGGCTCAGCGAGCCGGTCTTGATCTGGCCGGCATTGGTGCCCACCGAGATGTCGGCAATCGTCGAATCCTCGGTTTCACCGGAGCGGTGCGAGATCACGGCCGTGTAGCCTGCGCGCTTGGCCATTTCGATGGCGGCGAAGGTTTCGGTCAGCGTGCCGATCTGGTTGATCTTGATCAGGATGGAGTTGGCGATCTTCTTGTCGATGCCTTCCTTCAGGATCTTGGTGTTGGTGACGAACAGGTCGTCGCCCACCAGCTGGACCTTGGCGGCCAGGCGGTCGGTCAGGATCTTCCAGCCATCCCAGTCGCCTTCGGCCATGCCGTCCTCGATGGAGATGATGGGGTACTTGTCGCACCAGCCGGCCAGCATGTCGGTCCACTGGGTGGCGGTCAGCGTCAGGTTGCCTTCACCAGCCAGCACGTACATGCCGTCCTTGTGGAACTCGCTGGCGGCGCAGTCCAGGCCCAGGGCGATCTGTTCGCCGGCCTTGTAGCCTGCATTTTCGATGGCCTGCAGGATCAGCTGGATGGCGGCTTCGTGGTTTTCCACGGAAGGCGCAAAACCGCCTTCGTCGCCCACGGCCGTGCTCATGCCCTTGTCGTGGATGATCTTCTTGAGCGCGTGGAAGACTTCGGCACCCCAGCGCACGGCTTCGCGGAACGAAGGCGCGCCCACGGGGATGATCATGAATTCCTGCAGGTCCAGGCTGTTGTTGGCGTGCGCGCCGCCGTTGATGACGTTCATCATCGGCACGGGCAGCTGCATGCCGCCCATGCCGCCCAGGTAGCGGTACAGCGGCAGGCCGGCTTCTTCGGCAGCGGCGCGGGCCACGGCCATCGAGACGGCCAGCATGGCGTTGGCGCCCAGGCGGCCCTTGTTGTCCGTGCCGTCCAGGTCGATCAGGGTCTTGTCCAGGAAGGCCTGCTCGGAGGCGTCCAGGCCCAGAACGGCTTCGGAGATCTCGGTGTTGATGTGCTCGACGGCCTTGAGCACGCCCTTGCCCAGGTAGCGGCTCTTGTCGCCGTCACGCAGTTCGATGGCTTCGCGCGAGCCGGTGGACGCGCCCGAAGGCACGGCGGCGCGGCCCATCACGCCCGATTCCAGCAGCACGTCGCATTCGACGGTGGGGTTGCCGCGGCTGTCCAGCACTTCGCGGCCTACGATGTCAACGATTGCACTCATGGCATTTCCTTTGCGGTTTTTGAAATCGGTGTGCAGGCGGGTTCCGGTGAGGTTGCGCCCTGGTGCTTGCCGGGCAAGCGGTATGGGTGGTCGATGGCGTGGCTGGCTGCCGTGCCACCGGGCACAGCCGTGCTCCGCGGCGCAGTATCTGCGATCGGGCGGCGGCTATTGTGCACAAATTGGTTGTATGGCTTTGTATGCGCTGTGCTCTTGACGGGCCGGGGTGGTTGGCCGTCAGACGCCTTCCACGCAGACCATGCGCATGATGGATGCGCCTTCACGCGCCTCGCGGGCACGCAGGTACTCGGGCGTGTCGTAGAAAGCCTTGGCGGCCTCGAAGCTGGGGAACTTGAGGATCACGGTGCGGCCGGGGTTCCAGTCGCCTTCGAGCACTTCGACCTTGCCGCCGCGCACGCAGACTTCGGCGCCATGCACGCGCATGGCCTCGGTGCTCCACTTGCGGTATTCCTCGTACTGCTCGGGCTTGGTGACGGTGACGGACGCAATGATGTAGCCGCTGGCCATGGGTCAGACTCCAAAGTCGTTTTCGAGGAAGCCGTTCTTCTTGGTCACGTCGTCGAGCGCGACCAGGGTTTCGAGCAGTGCCTTCATGTGCTTGAGCGGCACGGCGTTGGGGCCGTCGCTGAGAGCGCAGGGAGGATTGGGATGGGTTTCCATGAACAGGCCCGCCACGCCCACGGCCACTGCCGCGCGCGAGAGCACGGGCACCATCTCGCGCATGCCGCCGCTGCTGGTGCCGTTGCCGCCGGGCAGCTGCACGCTGTGCGTGGCGTCGAAGACGACGGGCGCGCCGGTCTCGCGCATGATGGACAGGCTGCGCATGTCCGAGACCAGGTTGTTGTAGCCGAAGCTGGCGCCGCGCTCGCAGGCCATGAAACTGTCCTCGGGCAGGCCGGCTTCCCTTGCAGCCGCGCGGGCCTTGTCGATGACATTCTTCATGTCATGCGGGGCCAGGAACTGGCCCTTCTTGATGTTCACCGGCCGGCCCGACTGGGCCACGGCGCGGATGAAGTCGGTCTGTCGGCACAGGAAGGCCGGCGTCTGCAGCACGTCCACGACCTGGGACACGGCCGGGATTTCGGACTCGGTGTGCACGTCGGTCAGGATGGGGACCTGCAGGTCCTTCTTCACCTTGGCCAGGATCTCCAGGCCCTTGTCCATGCCCGGGCCGCGAAAGCTGGCGCCCGAGCTGCGGTTGGCCTTGTCGTAGCTGCTCTTGAAGATGAAGTGGATGCCCAGGGCCGCCGTGATTTCCTTGAGATGCCCCGCCACGTCCATCTGCAGCTGTTCGGACTCGACGACGCAGGGGCCTGCAATGAGAAAGAAGCGCCGGTCGAGGCCGACATCGAAGCCGCAGAGTTTCATGGTGGGGATTCCTTGGGAAATGGTGGGCGGCGTTGCGGGGATCAGGGCTTGCGCGGCGCCTTCTGGCGTTCGATCGCAGCCTTCACGAAGGCATTGAACAGCGGGTGGCCGCTCCACGGCGTGGACTTGAACTCGGGGTGGAACTGCACGCCGATGTACCAGGGGTGAACTTCCTTGGGCAGCTCGACGATCTCGGTCAGCTGCTCGCGCTGCGTCAGCGCCGAGATCACCAGGCCCGCTTCGCGCAGCTGGTCCAGATACTGGACGTTGGCTTCGTAGCGGTGGCGGTGGCGCTCGGTGACCACATCACCGTAGATGCTGTGGGCCAGCGTGCCGGCCTGCACGTCGGAGGACTGCGCGCCCAGGCGCATGGTGCCGCCCAGGTCGGAGTTCTCGTCGCGGGTCTTGACCGTGCCGTCGGCATCCTTCCACTCGGTGATCAGGGCGATCACGGGGTTGGCGGACTTGGGGTCGAACTCGGTGGAATTGGCGCCTTCGAGGCCGGCCACATGGCGGGCGTATTCGATGGTGGCCACCTGCATGCCCAGGCAGATGCCCAGGTAGGGCACCTTGTTCTCGCGGGCGTAGCGGGCCGTGGAGATCTTGCCTTCCACGCCGCGCGAGCCGAAGCCGCCGGGCACGAGGATGGCGTCGTACTGCGAGAGCTTGTCGCGCGCGTTGGCGTCGCTGATGGTCTCGGAATCGACGTGGGTGATCTTCACTGCCACATGGCTTTGCATGCCGGCGTGCTTGAGCGCCTCGTTGACGGACTTGTAGGCGTCCGACAGCTCGACGTACTTGCCGACCATGGCGATCTTGACCTCGCCCTGCGGGTGCTCGGTCTCGTGGACCAGGTCGTCCCAGCGCTTGAGGTTGGTGGGTGGCGTGTTCAGGCGCAGCTTGTCGCAGATCAGGCCGTCCAGGCCCTGCTCGTGCAGCATGCGGGGCACCTTGTAGATGGTGTCCACGTCCCACATGGAGATCACGCCCCACTCGGGAACGTTGGTGAACAGCGAGATCTTTTCCTTCTCCTCTTCCGGCACCTGGTGCTGCGCGCGGCACAGCAGGGCGTCGGGCTGGATGCCGATCTCGCGCAGCTTCTGCACGGTGTGCTGCGTGGGCTTGGTCTTGAGCTCGCCGGCCGTGGCAATCCAGGGCAGGTAGGTCAGGTGCACGAAGGCCGTGTTGTTGGGGCCCTGCTTGAGGGCCAGCTGGCGAACGGCTTCGAGGAAGGGCAGGGACTCGATATCGCCCACCGTGCCGCCGACTTCGCAGATGGCGACATCGACAGCGTCAGGCGTGCCCAGGCCGGCGCCGCGCTTGATGTACTCCTGGATTTCGTTGGTCACGTGCGGGATCACCTGCACGGTCTTGCCCAGGTAGTCGCCGCGGCGCTCCTTTTCCAGAACGCTCTGGTAGATGCGGCCGGTGGTGAAGTTGTTGGACTGCTTCATGCGCGTTTCGATGAAACGCTCGTAGTGGCCAAGGTCCAGATCGGTCTCGGCGCCATCATCGGTCACGAACACTTCACCGTGCTGGAAGGGCGACATGGTGCCCGGGTCCACGTTGATGTAGGGATCCAGCTTGATGAGGGTGACTTTGAGGCCGCGCGATTCGAGGATCGCAGCAAGGGAGGCTGAGGCGATTCCCTTGCCCAGGGAAGACACCACACCGCCTGTGACGAAGACAAATTTGGTCATGTCTTTTATTGGTGGTGGTAAAGCAGGATTATAGATGCGCCGCCGAATTCGCCGCGCCGCGCGGGGCTGCTCGGATGCTCCGGCTCTGCTAAATTGCGCGCCATGACTGAAGTGTTCGCAGGTAAACATCTGGTGCTCGGCCTCTCCGGAGGCGTGGCTTGTTACAAATCTGCCCAGCTGGTGCGCCTGCTGGTGCAGGCCGGGGCCACCGTGCAGGTGGTGATGACCGAGGCGGCAGAGCAGTTCATCACGCCGGTGACCATGCAGGCGCTGTCGGGCCGTCCGGTCTATGGTTCGCAGTGGGACGCGCGCGAGCCCAACAACATGCCCCACATCAACCTCAGTCGCGAGGCCGATGCCATGCTGATCGCGCCCTGCAGCGCCGACTTCATCGCACGCCTGGTGCAGGGCCGTTCCGACGAGCTGCTGAGCCTGATGTGCCTGGCTCGCCCCATGGACCGCGTGCCCCTGTTGCTGGCGCCTGCCATGAACCGCGAGATGTGGGCGCACCCGGCCACGCAGCGCAATCTGGCGCAGGTGGCGGCCGACGGTGCGCTGGTGCTGGGCGTGGGAACGGGCGACCAGGCCTGTGGCGAGGTGGGCGACGGCCGCATGCTGGAGCCCGAGGAAATCATGGAGGAGCTGGCTGCCTTCTTCACGCCCAAGCTGCTGCAGGGCCGCCAGGTGCTGGTCACGGCGGGCCCGACCTTCGAGGCCATCGACCCCGTGCGCGGCATCACCAACCATTCCAGCGGAAAGATGGGCTTTGCCATTGCGCGCGCCGCCCGCGAGGCGGGCGCCCAGGTGACCCTGGTGGCCGGGCCCGTGCACCTGCGCACGCCGCGCGGCGTGCAGCGCATCGACGTGCAATCGGCGCAGCAGATGTTTGACGCCGTGCACCAGCAATTGCCGCAAGCCGGCGTGTTCATCGCCACGGCGGCCGTGGCCGACTGGCGCCCGGCCACGGCGTCAGACCAGAAGATCAAGAAGGACGGCTCGGGCCAGACCCCCACGCTGACCTTCGTCGAGAACCCCGACATCCTGGCGGCCGCCGCGCAGTCCGAGCCTGCGCGCAGCGGCCGGCTGTACTGCGTGGGCTTCGCCGCCGAAAGCCATGACCTGCTGCAGCACGCCAGCGCCAAGCGCCTGCGCAAGCAGGTGCCGCTGCTGGTGGGCAATATCGGTCCCGCAACCTTTGGGCGGGATGACAATGCCCTGCTGCTGATCGACGAGGCTGGCACCATGGAGCTGCCGCACGCCTCCAAGTCCCTGCTGGCGCGCCAGCTGGTGGCCGAGATCGCCCGGCGCCTGCCGCCCGTCCGTTGACACCACCGAAGGCCCGCATGTCACAGAACACCTACGAAGGCCCCCGCCACGGCGACTATGTGCGCTATGTGGACGAGCTGCTGCGCGCCAGCCCCCTGTACCGCTCGGCGGCCCACGGCTGGATGGCGCAGGGACGCAGCGATTTCACCGATGCCGTGGCCACGCCGGGCGCGCAGTCCCAGTCCGTGGTCGAGCGCGTGCGCGAGCAGGTGCAGGCTGCGGCCGAGAAGGCGCGCATCGCCGCGCAGCAGGCTTCGGTGCCTGCCCTGCCGGGACGCCAGCCGTCTGCAGGCGATAGGCATGGCGACAGGAACGGCGATAGAAATGGTGGCAGGGCCGATCGCGGCCGGCAGGCGGCGCGGGCACAGCAAGCCCAGGCGTCCTCCGCCGCCAAGGCCGTCAAGAAGACGGTCTTCAAGATAGGTCCGGGCCAGTTGCTGGGTATCGTGATCGGCCTGATCCTGGCCGTGGTGATTCCGGGCATCGGCCCCTTCATCCTGCTGCTCACCATCATCAATGCCATCGTCAAAGGCTTTCGCAGCGGGCTCAAGTCGTCCGGGTGACGGCGCGGGGCACAATGCGCGCTTTGCTTTTCAAGAGAGCCTGCCGTGAGGCGCTCCCCAGATTGTTTCCATGAACGTTGATATCAAGATCCTTGACGCGCGCCTGCGCGAGAACATGCCCGCCTACGCCACGCCGGGAAGCGCGGGACTGGACCTGCGCGCCTGCATCGATGCGCCGCTAACGCTGGAGCCCGGCCAATGGCAACTGGTGCCCACGGGCATGGCCATGTACCTCAAGGCCCCCGGCTACGCGGCCATGATCCTGCCGCGCTCGGGCATGGGCCACAAGCACGGCATCGTGCTGGGCAACCTGGTCGGCCTGATCGACAGCGACTACCAGGGCCAGCTCATGGTCAGCGCTTGGAACCGCTCGACCACGGCCTTCACGCTGCAGCCCATGGACCGCCTGGCCCAGCTGATCATCGTGCCCGTGGTGCAGCCCAGCTTCAATGTGGTCGAGGAGTTCGAGTCGGCTTCCGAGCGCGGCGCGGGCGGCTACGGCTCTACAGGCAAGCAATAAGGCGCTCAGCCAGAAAACGCCCGCAGCCGCGCTGCCCGGGCATCGCTCCAGGGAGGAATCCGCATGGCCAGGCCATCCCGGCGCACGCGCCACCGCCCATCCGCGTCATGGACGCGCGTGATGCTGACGCAGGAAGACCGCATGCGCCGCCGCCTGCAGCAGCGCCACTGGCTGCGCCTGCATGCGGCACTGACGGGCGGGTTGAGCCTGGCCGGCATGTCGCTGTTGAGCCTGGGCCTGCTGCACGCGGGCATGCACAGCATGGCGCTGCGCTATGGCGTGGCCCTGGCCTGCGGCTATCTGCTGTACCTGCTGCTGCTGCGCCTGTGGGCCGAGTGCATGCTGCGCCGAGACTGGGAGGTGTCCGATGTTCCCGATGTGACGCCCGGCGGCAGCGGTTCTTCACCGGCCCGCACGCCGGAGGCTGGCGGATTCGACAGCGGGCAGGGCGGCTCGTATGGCGGCGGTGGCTCCAGCGGCAGCTGGGATGACGGCGGCGCGCTGTCCGAGGCTGCTTCCTCGGCCTCGCAAGGCTTTGATCTGCCGGGCATCGATGGGCTGGACGACGGAGCCGTCGTCCTGGTCCCCGTGCTGCTGGTGTTTGCGGCGCTGCTGGTCGCGGTCACGGGGGCAGGGTCGCTGCTGTGGCTGGTCTTTGGGGCCGACCTGTTCCTGGCCGTGGCGGTGGAGGTGGCCTTTGCGCTGCTGATGGCGCGCACGCTCTATGTTGTGGAGCGCGAGGGCTGGCTGCTGGCCGCGCTGCGCCTGAGCTGGAAGCCGGTGCTGGGCGCACTGGTGGCCGCCGTGGCGCTTGGCGCGCTGGCCGACTGGCTGTTTCCCCAGGCAGACACCCTGGTGCAGGTGCTGCGTGCGCTGAGAGGACACTGAAAGGCCCCTGAGAGGGCACTGAGCCGCTGCTGCGCGGCTCCTGCCGTCACGCCTGTCTTTTTGCCCCCGGCAGGCGCAGTTGCATGCGCAGGCCGCCCAGTGGCGAGCGGCTGGCCGCGATGCTGCCGCCATAGGTCTGCACCAGGTCACGCACGATATCCAGGCCCAGCCCTGCGCCGGGCCTGCGTTCGTCCAGGCGCTCGCCGCGCTCGAAGATGCGGCCAAGGTCGGCGTCTTCGATGCCGGGGCCGTCATCGTCCACCGTCAGCAGCAAGGGGCCGCCGGCCTGATCGTGCTCCAGGCCCTGGACTTCCAGGCTCACGGCCTGGGCCGCCCACTTGCCGGCGTTGTCAAGCAGGTTGCCCAGGATTTCCATGAGGTCCTGGCCATCGCCCAGAAAGTCCCAAGGCTGCGCATCGCCCTTCAGCGCGAAGCGGATGCCGCGGCCGGCGTGCAGCCGCTCCATGGTGCGCACCAGCGAGGCCAGCGGCGGCTGCAGCGGCGTGCGCAGGCCTGTGGCCTGGCGGGCCGCAGCGCGGGCGCGTGCCAGATGGTGGTCCACCTGGCGGCTGGCGCTGGCGACCTGCTCGCGGACCAGTTCGGCCAGCGCCCCGCCTTCCTGCGCGGCGGCATTGCCGAGGATGGACAGCGGCGTGTTCACCGCATGGGCCAGGTTGCCTGCCTGTGTGCGCGCGCGCTGCACCATGTCGGCGTTCACATCCAGCACATGGTTGAATTCCTGCACCAGGGGGCGCAGTTCCTGCGGAAACCGGCCTTCGAGGCGCGGCGTTGCCCCCTTGCGCACGTCGGACAGGCCCTTGCGCAGCAGCTGCAGCGGCCGCAGCGCCAGGCGCAGCTGCAGCACCACGGCCAGCACCAGCCCGGCCGCCAGCGTGCCCAGTGCGGCGATCAGCATGGTGGTGAAGCGCTGCATGGGTTCGGCCAGCAGGGCGCTGTCGGCCGCAACGATCAGGCGCAGCGGCGGCGCGTCGGCTTCGGGCAATTGCAGGGGGCGTGCCACGGCCACGAGCTGGTGGCCCTGGCCATCGGGCAGCATGCCGGTGTTCAGCGCCGTGTCCTCGTGGTGCTCATCCGGGCGACCGGCATCGGCACGGAACTGGTGCCAGTCCAGCGTCTGGTCCCACAGCGAACGAGAGCGCAGCAAGCCGGCCTTCTCGGGTGGACCCGCGCCATCGCTCACCTGGTCGATCTGCCAGTACAGGCCTGACAGCGGCTGCGCCAGGCGCGGATCGCCCACGGCCAGTCCGACTTCGATGCGCCCGCCGGGCAGGCTGTTGACGGCTGCGCTGAGCTGGTCGAGCTGCAGCACCAACTGCGCCTGCAACTGCTGCGCGATGTGGTCGCGGAACAGTCCGCGCAGTCCCCAGCCGGCCAGCAGCACGGCCGCCAGCACCCAGGCCAGCGTGCCGGCCAGCAGGCGCAGGCGCAGCGAATCGCCAAGCCGGGATACCTGTCTTTCCTGTGGCGCGTTCATGCAGCGGGCGCGCCTTCCACCAGCCGGTAGCCCAGGCCGCGCACGGTCTCTATGCTGCCGGCCGGCAGCTTCTTGCGCAGGCGGCCGACGAAGACCTCGATGGTGTTGGAGTCGCGGTCGCTGTCCTGCGGGTAGATGTGTTCTGACAGTTCGGTGCGCGATATCACCTGCCCCACGCGCTGCATCAGCAGGGCCAGCACCTTGAATTCATGGCTCGTGAGCGTGAGCGGCTGGCCGGCGACGCTCACGCGGGCATGGCGCGAGTCCAGCACGATGGGGCCGCATTGCCACTGGGCGCTGGCGTGCGGGCTGAGCCGACGCAGCAGGGCGCGAAGGCGGGCCATCAGCTCTTCCATGTGGAAGGGCTTGGCCAGATAGTCGTCGGCGCCGGCATCCATGCCGGCCACCTTCTCATGCCAGGCGCCGCGCGCCGTGAGGATCATCACGGGCATGACCCGGCCCTGCGCACGCCAGGCGCGCAGCACGGTGAGCCCGTCGCGCACGGGCAGGCCCAGGTCCAGCACGGCGGCGTCGAATTCCTCGACCTCGCCCAGGTACTGGGCCGTTGCGCCGTCCGCGGCCGTCTCCACCGTATGGCCTGCCTGCTGCAAGGCCTGTACCAGTTGCCCGCAGAGCGTGGGCTCGTCTTCCACCACGAGGATTCGCATCTGCGTCTAGTCCTTGCGCTTGAAACTCAGCACCTTGCCATCGCGTGCATCGATCTTGAGCTTGGCTACGCGGCCGCCCGATTGCAGCAGCCGGATCTCGTAGATGAAGCGGCCGTCGTCATGCTCGAACTCGACCTTGATGACCTGGCCCTGGTAGTCGCGCTCGACCTGATCGAGCACGGTGCGCAGCGGCAGCACGCGGCCTTGCTGCAGGGCCTGGCGAGCGAGTTCATGGTCGCTGTCGCCGGCGTCCGAGGGCGTGGTCCAGGAGGCCAGGGCCGCCGCCATCAGCAGCAGTGCGGCCAGCAGCATCCAGGACCTGCGAGGAATGGAGAAGGATGGAGTGGGCATGGAAAACTTTATAGCCCAGCGTGGATGAACCTCGGATGAACGGCTGCTTCAGCTTGCGTTCATGGCCTGCATCGAACAATGGCTGCACGCCGTCGCAATTCAACGGAAACGAAGGCGCAGCAGCCGGCAGATGCGGCCTTTTCAGATGCATCGCCAGCCCAATCGCCGACCCAATCGCCGGCCCAGTCGCCGACCTTCACATGCCAAGGAGAACCTCATGCCTTCCATCCGACAACTGATTTCCCGCGCTGCACGCCATGGCCTGACGGGCCTGGGCATTGTGCTGATCGCCACTGCCGGGCTGGTCGCCCAGGTGCAGGCCCAGGCCGCCGCCACGGGCGGGCCTTCCGTGACCGTACAGGCCGGCGAGGCCGTGGCCACCACGGTGGCCTCCGTGCGCGGCGCCTTCCAGGGGCCGGGCCTGAGCATCCGCGAAATCTTCGAGCGCATGGAAGTCCTGGGCTACCGCGACCTGCGTGAGATCGAGTGGGAGGACGGCCTCTACCAGGTCAAGGGCCAGACCGGCGATGGCCGCCCTGTGAAGCTCTACGTCGATGGCAACAACGGCAACGTGCTCAGCATCCGCGCACGCAATTGAGGCCGGGTGGGCAGGCTGATTTTTGTCAGCAAGTGTTCTGTCCGGTCGGCAGGCATGCGGCCTGGGACGTTGAAGCGGTATGCAGCCGCCGGCCGGTCCGGTGGCTGCCCTTGATCGATCCACGGACAGTACACAGGAGATTCTCATGCCTTCCATTCATCGCTTGAGCGCCATGGGCGCCGGCTGCATTGCCGCGCTGCTGCTCAGCGCCTGCGCGGGCTACCCCCAGCAGGGCGGATACCCGGGTGGCGGCTACCCTGCCGGTGGCTATCCGGCTGGCGGCTATCCAGCCGGGGGCTATCCGACCAGCGGCTACCCCAGCGGTGGCTATCCCAACGGCGGCCAGCCCGGCACGGCCTACCCGGGAGGCGGTGGCTATGTGCAGCAGGGGCGTGTGACCAATGTGCAACTGGTGCAGATCCAGCAGCCCAGCGGCATTGGCGGCTCGGGCATAGGCGCCGGGGCCGTGGTGGGCGGCGTGGTCGGCGGGGTGCTGGGCCGCCAGGTGGGCAAGGGCAGTGGGCGCGACATCGCCACCATTGCGGGCGTGGTGGGCGGTGCCATGGCGGGCAATGCCATCGAGAAGAACACCGGCCCTGGCGATCTGCGCGATGTCTACCGCGTCACCGTGCAGTTGAACGACGGCAGCACGCGCGTGTTCGACTACCAGAACAATCCGCAGCTGCGCATAGGCGAGAGCGTGCGCGTGGACAACAACCAGCTGATTCGCTGAGTACCAGGCTCGCTCCATGCAAAAGGGCTCCCCGCAGGGAGCCCTTTGCCATTTCAGCGCGGCAATTTCAGTGCAGCGTGTCGTTGCCCGGTGCCATGGGCTGGATGCGGAAGAAGCCGGTACCGGCCGAGCCGCGGCCGATTTCTTCCTCGGTGGCTTCGCGCACGCCTTCGACCTTCAGGTGCAGGCGCAGCGCAATGCCGGCCAGCGGGTGGTTGCCGTCCAGCACCACATGCTCGGGATAGATTTCCGTGACGGTGTAGAGCAGGTCGGGCTGCACGGCGCTGCAGCCCTTGGGCAGGGCGCTGGCCTCGAAGCTCATGCCTTCCTCCAGCTCGGCCGGGAACAGGGCGCGCGGCTCCAGGAAGATCAGGCTTTCGTTGTAGTCGCCAAAGGCTTCCTCGGGCTCCAGGTGCAGGTCCAGGGTCTTGCCCTGGCCGTGGCCCTGCAGGGCTTCCTCGATGCGCTTGAGCAGATCGTCGCCGCCGACCAGGAACTCCACGGGCTCATCGAGCACGTCCAGTTCCTCGCCCAGGGTGTCCTTGAGGGTCCAGGTCAGAGCGACCACGCATTGTTCTGTGATTTCCATGGTGTGCAGCTTGTGCGGCCCATGCCGCAGTGGGGAAAAGGAAAGACCGCCGCGCGCGCCCTTGTTTGACGAAGGCGTGCCGGCGGCCGCGTTGGCGCGATTTTCCCACGGCTGCCCGGCTGCTGCGCAGGCCGGGCGGCGAGTCCTGCCGATCAGAACGGATAGTGGCGGGGTGCGGTCTGCATGGTGATCCAGCGCGTCTCGGTGAAGGCATCGATGCCTGCCTGGCCGCCGAAGTGGCCGTAGCCCGAGTTTTTCACGCCGCCAAAGGGCATCTGGGCCTCGTCATGCACGGTGGGGCCGTTGACGTGGCAGATGCCGGCCTCGATGCGCGCGGCCACGCGCCAGCCGCGCGCGGTGTCGCGGGTGTAGACGGACGAGGACAGGCCGAATTCGTTGTCATTGGCCATGGCGATGGCCTGCTCCTCGCCGCGCACGCGCACGATGGCCTTGACGGGGGCGAAGGTTTCCTCGCGGAAGATGTCCATCTCGGGCGTGACGCCGTCGATCAGCGTGGCGGCCATCAGGGTGTTGGTGGCCTTGCCGCCGCACAGCAGTTTTGCGCCCTTGGCCAGCGCGTCGTCGATCAGGCGGTTGGCACGCTCCACGGTGGCCATGTCCACCACCGAGCCCAGCACCACGGGGCCCTTGCGCGGATCGCCCAGCGGCAGCGAGGTGGCACGGGCCACCAGCTTGTCCAGGAAATCGCCGGCCACGGACTCATCCACGATGATGCGTTCGGTGGACATGCAGATCTGGCCCGAGTTGGCGAAGGCACCGAAGGTGCAGCCGGCCACGGCGGCGTCGATGTCGGCATCGTCCAGCACCAGGAAGGGCGCCTTGCCGCCCAGCTCCAGGATGGCGGGCTTGAGGTACTTGGCGCAGGTCTGGCCGAGGATGCGGCCCACGCGCGTGGAGCCCGTGAAGTTCACGCGGCGCACGGCCGGGTGGGCCACCATGGCTTCGACCACGGCGCCGGCATCTTCGGGCGCATTGGTCACGAAGTTGACCACGCCGGGCGGCAGGCCGCCTTCCTGCAGGGCCTCGATGATCAGGCCGTGCGTGGCGGGGCACAGTTCCGAGCCCTTGAGCACCACGGTGTTGCCGCAGGCCAGCGGCGTGGCAATGGCGCGCACGGCCAGGATGACGGGCGCATTCCAGGGCGCAATGCCCAGCACCACGCCAGCGGGCTGGCGCACGGCCATGGCCAGGCTGCCGGGCACGTCAGAGGGAATGATCTGGCCATTGATCTGGGTGGTCAGCGAGGCGGCCTCCAGGAACATGTTGGCGGCCAGGTGCACGTTGAAGCCGGCCCAGATGCCCGAGGCGCCGGTCTCGGCGGCCATGGCGGCGGCAAACGCCTCGGTCTTGGCCTCCAGCGCCTGCGATGCCTTCATCAGCATCTGGCGGCGTTCGGTCGGGCCCAGTGCGGCCCAGGCGGGGAAGGCCTTTTGCGCGGCCTCGACGGCGCGCACGGCATCTTCGGGCGTGGCGGCCGGGGCGCGCGTGGCCACCGATCCGTCCAGCGGATTGCGGCGCTCGAAGGTGGCGCCATTGCCGGCCTGTGCGGCCTGGCCTGCGATGAGCATGGTTTGTTCGATCATGACTGTCTCCTTGGTATGCGGTTGTGGCGTTGGCGTTGGCGCTGCCGGGCGTGCCGGTCATCGTAGAAGCAGGCGATGGCGCAGGCAGCCCGCTGCGCGCACAAAGCGCATGACGGATCGTGCACAGGCTCCGGGGTTTACCCTTGTCCTGGCTGTCCGCGGGGAAAGCCATGGGGCGCGACGGGCCTGCACTTTCCCATAATCACGTCCATGGCCGCACACAGATCCTTCACCCGTGCGGCGAGCAGGAGAGACCGCACATGACCGATGCCATGGTGTTGAGCACCGACGGACTGCCGCCCGGCGAGACGGCGTCGGCCTGGCACGCCTGGATGTCGCGCCTGTTTGCGGGCCTGGACACCGATGTCTATGGCGATCGCCTGTTCGAAGGCCATGTGCGCGTGGCCAATGCCGGCGATGTGGTGCTGACCCGTCTGGAGGCGGGCCGCCACCGCGTCATGCGCAGCATGCAGGGCCTGCGCGCCCATGAGTCCCCCTATCTGAAGATCGTCGCGCCCTGGGAGGGCGTGGCCAGCGTGCGCCAGCACAACCGCGAGGCCAGCGTGCGCAAGGGCAGCTGGGTGATCTATGACACGGCGCAGGAGTACGAGGTCACCAACCCCGAATGGTCCGAACACCTCATCGTGATGCTGCCGCGCCAGGCCATCGTGGAACGGGGCATCCGGCTGGAAGGGCTGATGGGGCGCAACGTGGGCGGCAGCTCGGGCATTGCCCGCATCGCGCTGGAAACCATGCGCAGCACCTACCAGGAGTTGCCCGGCATGGCGCCGCATCTGGCGCGCCGCGCGGGCGAGCTGCTGGTGGACATGGTCCATCTGTCGCTGCAGGAACTGGCCGGGCAGGGCACGGCAGGCACGCAGCAACTGGCGCTGCAGGACCGCATCCGCGCCCATGTGGCGGCCCATCTGCGCGACCCGGGCCTGTCGGTGGAGTCCGTGGCCGCCGCGCTCAACTGCAGCAAGCGCCATTTGCACAACGCCTTCGCGGACAGCCAGACCAGCCTGGGCGCCTTCATACAGCACAGCCGCCTGGAGCTGTGCATGCGCGAGTTGCTGCAGCCCGCCCAGGCGCAGCGCACCATCACCGAGGTCGCCATGGATTGCGGCTTTGGCAGCACCGCGCATTTCAGCCGCGCTTTCAAGATCTATACGGGTCTGTCGCCCTCGGATTTCAGGGCCATGCGCAAGCCGGCCGGCTGACTGCCACGAAGCCATTGCGGGGCAGCTTGCGCTGGCGCCAGGACAGGGCAATGCCCGCATAGGACAATGCCGCCCTGTCTCTTCGCTCACTTCGGACCATTTCATGGACACCAACACACCGCTTGCCCTGCTGGGCGGGCTTACCGCTTCCCAATTCATGCGCCGCCACTGGCACAAGAAGCCCTTGCTGGTGCGCCAGGCAATCCCGGGCTTCAAGCCCCTGATTCCCCGCGCCAGGCTGCTGGCCATGGCAGGCGAGGACGGTGTGGAATCGCGCCTGATCCAGCAGCAGGACGGTGGCCACTGGAAGCTCAGCCACGGCCCGCTGTCGCGCCGCAGCCTGCCCTCGCTGCAAAAGCCCGGATGGACCGTGCTCGTGCAGGGCGTGGACCTGCACGACGACGGCGTGCACCAGCTGATGCAGCAGTTCCGCTTCGTGCCCGAGGCGCGGCTGGACGATCTGATGATCAGCTTTGCCACCGACCAGGGCGGCGTGGGCCCGCATTTCGACAGCTACGACGTCTTCCTGCTGCAGGCGCATGGCCGCCGGCGCTGGCGCATCGGCCGCCAGAAGGACCTGTCGCTGCAGCCCGATGTGCCGCTGAAGGTGCTCTCGAATTTCGAGCCCGAGGAGGAGTTCGTGCTCGAGCCCGGCGACATGCTCTACCTGCCGCCCAAGTGGGCCCATGACGGCATCGCCGAGGGCGAGTGCATGACCTACTCCATCGGCTTTCGCTCGCCCGCGCGCGACGAACTGGCCCGCGAGTTGCTGCTGCGCATGTCCGACGAGCCCGATGAACCCGAAGCGCCCATGGTCTACCGCGATCCCGACCAGCCCGCCGTCGAGGCTCCGGGCGAGATTCCGTCGAGCCTGCACGACTTCGCGCGCAAGGCGCTGGAGCGCGCGCTGGCCGAGCCGCTGGCGCTGGAGCGCGCGCTGGGCGAGTACATGACCGAGCCCAAGGCCAATGTCTGGTTCGAGCATGGCGAGGAACACGGCATGTTCGAGAGCGTGGTCCTCGACCGCCGCACGCGCATGATGTATGACGCAAAACACATCTTCATCAACGGCGAAAGCTATCTGGCCGGTGGCCGCGATGCCACCCTGATGCGCAAGCTGGCCGATACGCGTGCCCTGTCACGCGCCGATCTGGCCAAGGCCAGCGATGACGCGCTGGAGCTGCTGTCCTCCTGGTTTGACGCCGGCTGGGTGCGAGGCGGGCCGCTGTCCTGAACCGGGTAGACGCTGTGACGCAGTCATGCTAAGTTCGGGCATTCACCGTTGACAGCGTTCTGCTGATTCAAGGCGGACTCCGATAGATTTGTAAAGAATTGTCTTGGATTCGTCAGTAAATTGACAGCAACCTGGTTTTGTTACACAGTGGACGCCAAGGCAGCTTCCTGCTGCCCCATTCGGACTTGGCAAGAGGATTTGTGCGGAATTGTTCAGAGGTTGTCAGTTTCAGTCAGCCTCGAAAAAATCTCCCTATAATTCCCTCCAAGTCGAATGAATGTGTTTGACGTGGCCTGGCCGCCGCGTACCGGTTGCCCGCATCCGGTGGCGCAAGTGGCGGGGCCCCTCCTGTGTACTGTCTTCTTACCTACTCTCTAGGAAACTGTGATGAAGAACTCTCTGATCCTGGCTACCGTGATCGCTGCTGCAGCTCTGGCCGCTTGCGGCAAGAAGGAAGAGGCTCCGGCCCCCGCTCCCGCACCCGCCGTTGAAGCTCCCGCACCGGCAGCTCCCGCTCCCGCAGAAGCTCCTGCTGCTCCTGCCGCCGACGCTGCTGCTCCCGCAGCGCCTGCCGCCGACGCTGCAGCACCTGCTCCCGCTGCTGACGCTGCCGCTGCAGACGCCGCCAAGGCTGCTGCCGACGCTGCCGCCAAGGAAGCCACCAAGCAGTAATTCGGCCCTCGCCGATGGCAGAGGTTTCGGCCTCTGCCGCGAAAGAACCGCATCCTTCGGGCTGCGGTTTTTTTTCGTCTTCGCTTTGCTTTGATCCAGTAAAAAAGCCACCGGCAAATGACTGCGCGGTGGCTGCAAGCCAAGGGCGGACGCTGCCGCCCCAAGGCCCGAAAAGAGGCTTGCTTACTTCATGTCGTCGGTGATGACGCGCACGATGCGCTGGGCATTGGCCGATGTCTCGGGCTGGCCCTGGGTGTTGAGCACGGTGACGGTGGACTTGTCACCTTCGCTGCGCACCTGGATCTGGTACTTGACCGGCGCGGCCGCATCGGGCGAGCGGCTGAACAGCTTGCCGAAGAAGCCCTTGGGCTCGACCTTGGCGTCAGGCGCGACATAGCGCACGAAGTAGATGCCGCGGCTGCGGTCACGGTCTTCCACGGTGAAGCCCGTGCGGTCCAGGGCCACGCCGACACGGCGCCATGCGCGGTCAAAGCCTTCGTCGATCTGCAGCACGGGCTGTCCGTTGGCGGATTCCATGCGCACGCTGCCGGTGGCGGCTGCCGTGGTGGTGTTGGCCTTGGCCACGGCATCGGCCTGCTCCTGGCTCACACCGAGCTTGACCATCAGGCGGCGCAGGAATTCGGTTTCCAGTTCCGGATCGGAGGGGCGCGGCTGCCAGATGGTCTGGTCCTTCTGGGCGCTGGTGTAGACCTCCTGCATGCCGCGGTGCGTGATGTAGACCTCGGTGGAGCCGTCGGCTGAGCGCTCCAGGCGTGTGCGGAAGCGGTCGCGCTCGCTGGTGGAGTACAGGCCGTCGAAGACCTTGCCCAGCGTCTTGCGGATCACGTCCTGCGGGATCTTGGCGCGGTTCTCGGCCCAGTCGGTCTCGATGATGCCCAGCTGGCGGTCTTCGGTGGTGAAGATGAAGCCGTTTTCCAGCCAGAAGTCACGCACGGGCTCCCACAGCTGGTCGGCCGGGCGCTTGATCACCAGCCAGCGCTGTTCGCCATTGCGCTCGATGCGCACATCGCCCATTGCAACGGTGGCCGTGCGGCCTTCGCTGGGCTTTTGCGCCTTGGAGTTGGCTTCCATGGCTGCGGCGGAGACCACGCCGCCGGGCACGGCATAGCGCGAATCCGTGGACAGCTGGGTCAGATCCGGGGGGACTTCCAGGGTGGGCGCCTGCTGCTTGCCGGCGCTCTTGTAGTCGATCTTGCTCTCTTGGAACGTGGTCGTGCAGGCTGTCAGGCCGATGGCCAGGCTCAGCAGGCTCAGACGTGCAATGGGCTGTTTCACGCGAATATCCTTGGTGCGTTCGGTCGGTGGGGCGGGGCGCCTCACAGCAGGCCAGCGGAGCCCAGGGCGGCTTCCACGGTGGCTTCCAGGTTCTTGCTCAGAGGTGTCATCGGCAGGCGCATGGCCGGGCCGCACAGGCCCAGGCGCGCTGCGGCCCACTTGACGGGAATGGGGTTGGCCTCGACGAAGAGGTTCTTGTGCACGGGCATCAGGCGCAGCTGGATGTCCATGGCGGTGCGCACATCGCCGGCCAGGGCCGCCTTGCACAGATCGCTCATCAGGCGTGGCGCCACGTTGGCCGTGACGCTGATGTTGCCATGGCCGCCGCACAGCATCAGGGCCACAGCGGTCGGATCATCGCCGGAGTACACGCCGAAGTCCTTGGGCACTTCGCGGATCAGCCATTGGGCGCGCTCGATGTTGCCCGTGGCTTCCTTGATGCCGATGATGGCGGGGATCTGCGCCAGGCGCAGCACGGTGTCGTGCTGCATGTCGGCCACGGAGCGGCCGGGCACGTTGTAGAGCACCACCGGCAGGTCGCCCACCGCTTCGGCAATCGCCTTGAAGTGCTGGTACTGGCCTTCCTGCGTGGGCTTGTTGTAGTAGGGCACGACCTGCAGCTGGCTGTCGGCGCCGACCTTCTTGGCGTAGCGGGCCAGCTCGATGGCTTCGTGCGTGCTGTTGGCGCCGCAGCCGGCCATCACGGGCACGCGGCCTGCGGCCTGCTCGACGGACACGCGGATGATTTCGCAGTGCTCCTCCACGTTGACGGTGGGGGATTCACCTGTCGTTCCCACCACGCCGATGCAGTCCGTGCCTTCGGCCACATGCCAATCGATGAGTTTTCGCAGCGCCGGGTAGTCAACACTACCGTCCTCGTGCATGGGCGTGATGAGGGCAACGATGCTGCCAGTGAGAGCGACGGAGGAGGATGTCATGTCCGCAAGAAAAAACGGGAAAGGATCATTCTAACGAGTGTCGGAGGCAGGCCCAAGGCGGGCGCCTGTAGGGATTCAGGCGATTGCAGACCCTGACGCCTTCTGATGCGCCAGCATGGCCACGGGTTCCCGGCCTGTTGCATCGGGGCGCAGTGCCGCAATGCGCTGGACCATGCGATCGGGCTCGCCCAGCTGGCCGTGCTCGTAGGCCACGATGTGCCAGCCCGCGCAGGCCTGCAGCAGCTCGCCGGGCGCCAGCAGGAAATCGGGGCGGGAAGGCTTGCCGAAAGCCTCATTGCCCTGGGCAAAGGTTTCGTACAGCAGCGCGCCGCCGGGGGCCACACTGTCCAGCAGTGCCGGCCACAGCGGGCGCCACAGATAGTGGGTCACGACCACGGCGCCGAACTGCCGGCCGGGCAGGGGCCAGGGGCCGTTTTCGATGTCGGCGCACAGCAGCTCGCCCACGCCCTGCAGGCCGGCCAGGGCCTGGGCGTCGCGGTCCACGCCGGTGACGGCGTGGCCACGCGCATGGAACCAGCGCATGTGCCGGCCGGGCCCGCAGGCCACGTCAAGCACCGAGGCCTGGGGCGCCAGAAGGTGCGACCAGCGTTGGATCCAGGACGAGGGCGGCGTGGCTGCGTGCATGTGCAATTTTGGAAATAAAGTGAAAGCGGCCGACATTGTGCCGGCAGGCCTTCGCCGCTGCCGCTTCCATTTCAGAAGCAGGCCCAGATCTGGTCTGCCATGCCCAGCATGAACTGCGGCTGCAGGTAGAGCATGAAGACCAGGCCCAGCACCAGCAGCACGGCGGCCCACAGCGCCAGCCTGCGCAGGATGCGTGGGCGGGGCCTGGTGGATGTGGTCATGGATGTCGTCATGTCAGGCAGCGGCCTGGGCCGCGCGCAACCGTGCCACCGGGGCTTCGCGGATGGGCAGGTTCAGCAGGCCGGCGGCCACGCCCAGGCCGATGGCCAGGTACCAGACCACCTGGTAGCTGCCCGTGTGGTCATAGAGATAGCCGCCCAGCCAGACGCCCAGGAAGCTGCCCACCTGGTGGCTGAAGAACACCATGCCGCTCAACATGGACAGATGCTGCACGCCGAAGATCTGGGCCACGGTGGCGTTGGTCAGCGGCACGGTGGACAGCCACAGCAGGCCCATGGCGGCAGAGAAGATGTAGACCGACCAGGGCGTCAGCGGCGCCAGCAGGAAGAGCACGATCACCACCGAGCGCGTGAAGTAGATGGTGGACAGCAGGTAGCGCTTGGGCAGGCGCTGGCCGAGGTTGCCGGCCACGTAGGTGCCAACGATGTTGAACAGCCCCACCAGCGCCAGCGACACGCTGGCCACTTGTGGCGCCAGCCCGTAGTCCTTGAGGTAGCTGGGCATGTGCACTCCGATGAACATCACCTGGAAGCCGCAGACGAAGTAGCCGGCCGTCAGCAGCACGAAGCTGGGCGTGCGCAGCGCTTCGGCGACGGCCTGGCCCGCGCTCTGGTCGCGCACGGGACGGGCGTTGCCGGGCTGGAAGCCCGGCTCGCGCAGGCCGAAGGCCAGCGGAATGATCATCAGCGCGCACAGCGACAGCAGCAGCAGGGCGTTGGACCAGCCGAAGCTCGAGATCAGGCTGCCTTCCACGGGCACCATGAAGAACTGGCCGAAGGAGCCCGCCGCCGCCGTCACGCCCATGGCCCAGCTGCGCCGCGCCACGGGAATCTGGCGGCCCAGCACACCGTAGATCACGGCATAGGTGGTGCCTGCCTGGGCTGCGCCTATCACCACGCCGGCCGTCAGGGCGAACCAGGTTGTCGTGGGTGCCATGGCCATGCCGGCCAGGCCCAGCGCATACAGCAGCGCGCCCACCAGGAGCACGCGGAAGGCGCCGAAGCGGTCGGCCAGCATGCCGCCGAAGATGCCGAGCACGCCCCAGGACAGGTTCTGGATGGCGATGGCCAGCGCGAAGGACTCGCGCGTCCAGCCCATCTCCTGGGTGATGGGCTGCAGCCACAGGCCGAAGCCATGGCGGATTCCCATGGACAGCGTCACGACTGCGCCCCCGCACAGCAGTATCTGCACCATGGACATGGGTTGGTTGTTTTTTTGCATGCGGCAAACTTTAGCGAAACTCCGGGTTTTGCGCTGTGCCGCTTGGGTCGCCCATGCGCCAGCGCGGCCCTTGATGGCAGCGGCTTTTTCGGGATAGTCAATGTCAATGACTGTGAATGCATCCAGCACTGAGCCGGGCCGCGCACTACAATCCGCCCCCATGGCAGTCAAACCATCTCCCACTTCCGCCAGCGAATACTCCGAAGGCTCGATACGCGTGCTCAAGGGCCTTGAGCCCGTCAAGCAGCGTCCCGGCATGTACACGCGCACCGACAACCCCCTGCATGTGCTGCAGGAGGTGATCGACAACGCGGCCGACGAGGCACTGGCCGGCTTCGGCAAGAAAATCCGCTTCACCCTGCATTCCGACGGCTCCTACAGCGTCGAAGACGACGGCCGGGGCATCCCCTTCGGCATGCATCCCGAGGAAAAGGCGCCCGTGGTGGAGCTGGTCTTCACGCGGCTGCATGCGGGCGGCAAGTTCGACAAGGGCAAGGGCGGCGCCTACAGCTTCTCGGGCGGCCTGCACGGCGTGGGCGTCTCGGTCACGAACGCGCTGGCCACGCGCCTTGAGGCCTGCATCCACCGCGAGGGCAAGGTGGCCACCATCGCCTTTTCAGGCGGTGACGTGGTCGAGCCCCTGCAGTCGCGGCCGCTGGCCGCGGGCGAACGCAAGCAGGGCACGACCGTGCGCGTGTGGCCCGATGCCCGCTATTTCGAATCGCCCCAGCTGCCCATGGGCGAGCTGATGCACCTTCTGCGCAGCAAGGCCGTGCTCATGCCCGGCGTCTCGGTGACCCTGGTCAACGAGAAGACGCGCGACACCCAGACCTGGCAGTTCAAGGGCGGCCTGCGCGACTACCTGCAGCAAAGCCTGCATGGCGAGGCGGTCATCCCCCTGTTCGAGGGCGAGGGCTTTGCCGACCGCCACCACGACAGCTTTGCCGAAGGCGAGGGCGCCGCCTGGTGCGTGGCCTTCACCGAGGACGGCGCACCGCTGCGCGAAAGCTATGTCAACCTGATCCCGACCACCGCCGGCGGCACGCATGACAGCGGCCTGCGCGACGGCCTGTTCCAGGCGGTCAAGGCCTTCATCGAGATGCACTCGCTGCTGCCCAAGGGCGTCAAGCTCATGCCGGATGACGTCTTTGCGCGCGCCAGCTATGTGCTCAACGCCAAGGTGCTGGACCCGCAGTTCCAGGGCCAGATCAAGGAGCGCCTGAACTCGCGCGATGCCGTGCGCCTGGTCAGCGGCTATGTGCGCCCCGCGCTGGAGCTGTGGCTCAACGAGCACGTGGAATGGGGCCGCAAGCTGGCCGAGATCGCCATCAAGGCCGCGCAGACCCGCCAGAAGGCGGGCCAGAAGGTCGAAAAGCGCAAGGGCTCGGGCGTGGCCGTGCTGCCGGGCAAGCTCACCGATTGCGAAAGCCGCGACCTGAGCCTGAACGAGGTCTTCCTGGTCGAGGGCGACTCGGCCGGCGGCAGCGCCAAGATGGGCCGCAACAAGGAAACCCAGGCCGTGCTGCCCCTGCGCGGCAAGGTGCTCAACACCTGGGAGGTGGACCGCGACCGGCTGTTCGCCAACAACGAAATCCATGACATCTCGGTGGCCATCGGCGTGGACCCCCATGGCCCCAACGACACGCCCGACCTGTCGGGCCTGCGCTACGGCAAGGTCTGCATTCTTTCGGATGCCGACGTGGACGGCTCGCACATCCAGGTGCTGCTGCTGACGCTGTTCTTCCGCCATTTCCCCAAGCTCATCGAGGCCGGCCACATCCATGTGGCGCTGCCGCCGCTGTTCCGTGTGGACGTGCCTGCGCGCGGCAAGAAGCCTGCGGCCAAGATGTACGCGCTGGACGAGGGCGAGCTGACCGCCATCCTGGACAAATCGGCCAAGGACGGCGTGCCGCGCGAGAAATGCCAGATCAGCCGCTTCAAGGGCCTGGGCGAGATGAATGCGGAGCAGCTGTGGGAGACCACGCTCAACCCCGACACGCGCCGCCTGCTGCCCGTGCAGTTCATGAACCTGGACTTCGCGGCGGCCGAGCAGGTCGTCACCAAGCTCATGGGCAAGGGCGAGGCCGCAGCGCGCCGCGAGCTCATGGAGCTCCATGGCGACGCCATTGAAGTCGATATCTGACCCATGACTGTGCTCCGTGCCGCCCTGAAGCACCGCCCGCACCTGGCGCGCGGCGCCGGGGTGCGCGCGCTGGCGGCGCTGGGCCTGGCCCTGGCGCTGTGGGGGCTGGCGCGGCCGGCGCATGCCGATCTCTGGGCCTTCGTGGACGAGCGCGGCATCACGCACTTCGCTGCCGAGGCGCTGGACGAGCGCTACAGGCTGTACTTTCGCGGCTCGGTCTATGACAGCACCGAGCAGGGGCTCAAGCCCCCGATGGTGCAGGCCGAGGCCGCTGCCGACACTGACGGCAGCGGCGATGCCGGCCGCAGGCTGCAGGCGCATACGCGGCTGCAAAGCTTCTTCGACATCTCGCCGCGCTACAAGAGCGTGCGCGGCCATCTGCGCAAGGCGGCGGACCACACGGGCGTGGACTACGACCTGCTCAAGGCCGTGATCGCCGTCGAGTCGGGCTTTGACGCGCAGGCCATCTCGCCCAAGGGGGCGGTCGGCCTGATGCAGCTGATGCCGGCCACGGCCCAGCGCTTCGGCGTGGAGGCCAGCCGCCAGCGCAGCGTGCAGCAGCAACTGGCCGATCCGGCCGTCAACGTGCCGGCCGGCGCGCGCTACCTCAACCATCTGATGGGGCTGTTCCCCGGCCGGCTGGACCTGGTGCTGGCCGCCTACAACGCAGGCGAGGGCGCCGTGCGGCGCGCGGGCCAGGCCATCCCTCCCTTCCAGGAAACCCGCAATTACGTGAAGGCCGTGCTCGGCATCTACGAGCAGCTGCAGGGCGGGCGCGAGCGCGCGGGCCCTGCAGCGCCTGCAGCAGCGGCGTTGCCGGGCACCACGCCCCGGGTGCGCATGACGCTGCCCACAGGACTGCCCACGCCGCAATGAGCGGCATTCATTGCATTTTTTGAGATCACGAATTTCTTCATGAGCGACCAAACCTCTCTGGATCTGGCACAACAGGCGGCCGGCGATGCACTGGACCTGGGCCAGTACGCGCAACGGGCCTATCTCGAATACGCACTGTCCGTGGTCAAGGGCCGGGCACTGCCCGATGTGACCGACGGCCTCAAGCCCGTGCAGCGGCGCATTCTGTACGCCATGGACCGCATGGGCCTGAGCTACAGCGGTCCCAACCACAACACGGCAGCCAAGCCCGTCAAGAGCGCACGCGTGGTCGGCGATGTGCTGGGCCGCTTTCACCCGCACGGCGACCAGTCGGCCTACGACGCGCTGGTGCGCATGGCGCAGGACTTCAACCAGCGCTATCCGCTGGTCGATGGCCAAGGCAACTTCGGCAGCCGCGACGGCGACGGCGCAGCCGCCATGCGCTACACCGAGGCGCGCCTGTCCAAGATCACGGGCCTGCTGCTCGACGAGATCGACATGGGCACGGTGGACTTCGTGCCCAACTACGACGGCAGCACGCAGGAGCCGCAGCAACTGCCCGCGCGCCTGCCGTTCGCCCTGCTCAATGGCGCCAGCGGCATTGCCGTGGGCCTGGCCACGGAAATCCCCAGCCACAACCTGCGCGAGGTGGCCGACGCCTGCGTGGCCCTGATCAAGCGGCCCCAGCTCAGCGACGAGGAACTGTTCCAGATCATCCCCGGCCCCGACTATCCGGGTGGCGGGCAGATCATCAGCAGCGCCTCCGACATCCAGGACGCCTATCGCACGGGCCGTGGCAGCCTCAAGCTGCGCGCGCGCTGGAAGATCGAGGAGCTGGCGCGCGGCCAGTGGCAGATGGTGGTGACCGAGCTGCCGCCCGGCGTCTCTGCGCAGAAGGTGCTCGAAGAGATCGAGGACATCACCAACCCCAAGGTCAAGACCGGCAAGAAGGCGTTGAGCCAGGAACAGACCCAGCTCAAGGCCAGCATGCTGGCCGTGCTCGACGGCGTGCGCGACGAGTCCAGCAAGGATGCGCCGGTGCGCCTGGTCTTCGAGCCCAAGACCGGCAAGGTGCCGCAGCAGGAGCTGATCACGGCGCTGCTGGCGCATACCAGCCTGGAGTCGTCCAGCTCCATCAACCTGACCATGATCGGCCTCGATGGCCGCCCGGTGCAGAAAAGCCTGCGCCTGATGCTCGAGGAATGGATCGCCTTCCGCCAGACCACGGTCACGCGGCGCAGCCAGCACCGGCTGGCCAAGGTGCTGGACCGCATCCACATCCTCGAAGGCCGCCAGGCCGTGCTGCTGAACATCGACAAGGTCATCGCCATCATCCGGGCCAGCGACGAGCCCCGGCAGGCGCTGATCGATGCCTTTGCGCTGTCCGAGCGCCAGGCCGACGACATTCTTGAAATCCGCCTGCGCCAGCTGGCGCGGCTGGAGGCCATCAAGATCGAGCAGGAACTCAAGGAACTGCGCACGGAGCAAGGCAAGCTCGAAGACATCCTGGGCAGCGAAAGCACCATGCGTCGCCTGATCTGCAAGGAGATCGAGGCCGATGCCAAGCAGTTCGCCGATGCGCGCCGCACGCTGATCCAGGAAGAAAAGAAGGTCGTCGCCGAAGTCAAGGTGGTCGATGAACCCACCACGGTCATCATCTCGGACAAGGGCTGGGTGCGCACGCGCCAGGGCCATGGCGTCGATGCGGGCACGCTGAGCTTCAAGGCCGGCGACAGCCTGCACGGCACCTTCGAGTGCCGCACCGTGGACCAGTTGCTGGCCTTTGGCAGCAACGGCCGCATCTATTCGGTGCCGGTGGCGCAACTGCCCGGCGGGCGCGGCGATGGCCAGCCCGTGACCACGCTCATCGAGCTGGAGGCCGGCACCCAGATCCTGTACTACTTCGCCGGTGCCGAGGGCACGGCGCTGCTGCTGTCGGGGTCGGGTGGCTACGGCTTCGTGGCCATGGTGAGCGACATGGTCTCGCGCCAGAAGGCGGGCAAGGCCTTCGTCACGCTGGCCGACGGCGAGACGCTGTGCGCCCCGTCCACGGCCTACGGCGTGCCCATGGGCGCACGTGCGGAGCCGCAGGAAGGCGAGCAGGGCGCGGGCCTGCTGCTGCCGGCCACGCATGTGATCTGCGCCTCCACGGGCGGGCGCATCCTCACCTTCGAGATCGCCAGCCTCAAGCACATGGCCAAGGGCGGGCGCGGCCTCATGCTGCTCGACTTGGAGGACAAGGACACGCTGGCGGGCGCTGCCGCCTACACGCGCAGCATCCGCATCGATGGCCTGGGCCGCGGCGGCAAGGAGCGCAGCGAGACGCTGGAGATCCGCAGTCTCAACAATGCCCGTGGCACGCGCGGCCGCAAGGGCAAGTCGGCCGACCTGGGCTTCAAGCCGCAAAGCGTGACGCGCGTGGAGTAAGAGCGCGGCCGCCCCTGCAATGCACTCCGCGAAAGGGGCGGATCAGGGGTTTCCTCTGGGTTTTTCCGCCCACCAGGCCTTCTTCCAGGCCTCAACATGGAGTCTTCCAAAATGAGGGAGACTGGATATGCTGCGACTTCGCATGGCACACAAGCTGTGGCTTGCAGTGGCCGCCATCGTGGTGGCGCTGGTGGGCGTGGTCGGCTTGTCGGGCTATCGCTCGGCCCAGGTCCAGGCCCGGTCCGAGGCGGTGACCCAGGAGATGCAGGCGCGGGTCCAGGCCGCCGTGCGTTGGATGGGGCTGACCGAAACCAACGCGGCCCGCACCCAGGCCGTGGTGGTCAGCAGTGATGCCGCCGTCGAGGCCGAGTTCAAGGACGTGATCAGCGCCACCTCGGCGCGGATCACCGAGGTGCAGAAATCACTGGAAGCCATGCCCCTGTCCGACGCAGACAAGGCGCAGATGGCCAGGATTGCGGCAGCCCGCAAGACCATGATCGAACTGCGTGCCCAGGCACGCCAGCTCAAGGCCGACGGCCGGCAGGACCAGGCAATGGTCCTGGTCAAGCAGTCCTACAACCCCGCCGTGGATGCCTACCTGCAGTCGCTGCGCGACTTCGTGCAGATGCAGGAGCAAGTGGCGCGTACCAGCCAGCAAGAGATGGCCGCCTCGCGCAGGCTCACCGTGGGCTTTGCCGCTGCGGCCGTGGGCCTGCTGCTGCTGGGCATCGTCATCGGCGCCCATTTCCTGATTGCCAGCATCCGCCGGCCCCTGGCCGAGGCCAGCAAACTGGCCGAACGCATTGCCGCAGGCGACCTGAGCGCAGGCGTGCAGGGACAGGCACAGCGTGCTGATGAATTCGGCGACCTGCTGCGCTCGCTGCAGGCCATGAGCGAATCGCTGTCGGGCATGGTGCAGCAGGTGCGCCAGAGCACGGACAGCATCGCCATCGCCAGCGCCGAGATTGCCACCGGCAACCAGGACCTGTCCGTGCGCACCGAGCAGACCTCCAGCAACCTGCAGGAGACGGCTGCCGCCATGGAGCAGTTCACCAGCACGCTGCAGCAAAGCGCCAGCAGTGCCCAGCAGGCCAGCAGCCTGGCGGCGGGCGCGTCACAGGTGGCGCAGCGCGGCGGTGAGGTCGTGGCCCGGGTGGTCGAGACCATGAAGGGCATCAACGACAGCAGCAGGCAGATTGCCGACATCGTCGGCGTCATCGACTCCATTGCCTTCCAGACCAACATCCTGGCGCTGAACGCCGCCGTGGAGGCGGCCCGCGCCGGAGAGCAGGGCCGGGGCTTTGCCGTGGTGGCCAGCGAGGTGCGCACGCTGGCACAGCGCAGCGCGGCGGCTGCCAAGGAAATCCGCCAGCTCATCGGCGCCTCGGTGGAGCGGGTGGAGGACGGCGCCCGCCTGGTGGGCGACGCGGGCACCACCATGGAGGGCATCGTGCAGTCCGTGCAGCGTGTGGCCGACACCATCGGCGAGATCACGGCGGCCTCTTCGGAGCAAAGCGCGGGCGTGGCCCAGGTCAACCAGGCCGTGGGACAACTGGACCAGATGACGCAGCAGAACGCGGCCCTGGTCGAGCAAAGCGCAGCCGCGGCGCAAAGCCTGCGGGAGCAGGCCGAGCAGCTGTCGCGCACGGTGGCGGTGTTCAAGGTGGCGCACCTGGCGCCTTCGCCGACGACGCTCGCAAGGCAGGCTGCGCCGGCGGCGCGCACTGCGCACAGCGCGGCCGCAGCGCCAAGGCGGCCGGCAGCAGCCGTGGCGCCTGCGGCTGCCGGGCCGGTTGCCGCGCGGCCTGCCGCAGCAAGGGCGGCGGCGCCCAAGCTGGCCTCGGCGCCCCGGCCTGCCGCACCGGCAGCCGAGGATGGCCAATGGGAGAGTTTCTAGCCGCCTGCGAGCACGGCGGCGCCGTGCGGCGGCATGCCGATCAGGCCAGTTCGGCGATCAGCTCGATTTCCACGCAGGAGCCCAGCGGGATCTGGGCCACGCCGAAGGCGCTGCGCGCATGCGTGCCGGCATCGCCGAAGACCTGGCCCAGCAGCTCGCTGCAGCCGTTGGCCACCAGGTGCTGCTCGGTGTAGTCGCCCGTGGAGTTGACCAGGCACATCAGCTTGACGATGCGGCGCACGCGGCCGAGGTCGCCGCCGGCGGCATGCTGCAGCGTGCCCATCAGGTCGATGGCGATGGCGCGCGCGGCCTGCTGGCCGTCGGCAGTCTGCAGATCACGGCCCAGCTGGCCGGCCCAGACCTTGCCGTCCTTGCGCGCGATATGGCCGCTCAGGAACACCAGATTGCCCGTCTGCACATAGGGCACGTAGGCCGCCGCCGGGATGGCAGGCGACGGCAGTTCGATGTTCAGGGCCTTCAGTTGTTCGTAAACGCTCATCGTTGATTCCTTCGAGACAAGAAAAATCCGGCACCAGTGCCGGGGTGGCGGACAGTGTGACACAGCCCCTTGCACCCTGGCATGTCAGGGTCTGGGCTTCCGTCAGTCTGATTGTTGTCTGAATCCGAGGCGGTGCATGGTGGCTGCGCGGCATCCGCTCCTAGCATGTGTGGATGCACCCTGCGGCACCTGCCCAAACCCTCTCGCCGTCTTCCTGGACGCCCCTGCTGCTCGGCTGCGTGGCCGGTGCGGCCTGGCAGGTCACGCAGCCGCGCCTGTGGCCGTTGTGGATGTATCTGCTCTTGGCGGGCATGGGGCTGGCAGGCCTGGCATGGAGGGCATGGGCAGGCCGGCGTTGCCTTGTTGTGCACCGCCTGTGGGCCGCTGTCTGCGCTGCCTTGCTGGTGGGCGGGTTGACCGGCTGGCGGGCCCAGGACTTTGCGGGCCAGGCGCTGTCTGCGCCGTTGGAGGGGCGTGACCTGCGCATCGTCGGCGTCGTGGCATCGCTTCCCCAGAACATGGCCCAGGGCATACGCTGGCGCATGGAGGTGGAGCAGGCTCGGATCGTCGGCAGCGAAGAGGTCTTGGCGCCGTTTCCTGCACTGATCGAACTGTCCTGGTATGCCCCCCGGGGCCGGCAGTCCAGGGGTGTTGCCATGCTGCCCGATCTGCGGCCGGGCCAGCGCTGGGCGCTGACCGTGCGCCTCAAGCGCCCGCATGGCGCGCGCAATCCCCATGGTTTCGACTATGAGCTGTGGCAGTGGGAGCAGAGCGTGCAGGCCACGGGCCATGTGCGCGAACAGCCCGCAGCACGCCAACTGGCCGACACCGGCAGCCATGCCCTGCAGCGCTGGCGCCAGCAGATGCGCGACGCCATCTTGGGCCGCACATCCGCGCTTGCGGTATCCCTGCAGCGCATCGGCCTGGACCCCGCCCATGCGCCGCGCATGCTGGGTGTGGTGGCCGCCCTGGCCATGGGTGATCAGCAGGCCATTGCGCGGGATGACTGGGCGCTGTTTAGGCATACCGGCGTGGCCCATCTGATGAGCATTTCTGGCCTGCACATCACCTTGTTCGCCTGGCTGGCAGCACTGGTGGTTGGGCGGCTGTGGCGCTGCAGCGCACGGGCCTGCCTGTGGTGCCCGGCGCCGCAGGCGGCCCTGCTGGCCGGCGTGCTGCTGGCGGGCGGCTATGCGCTGTTCAGCGGCTGGGGCCTGCCGGCACAGCGCACCGTCTGCATGCTGGCCAGCGTGGCTGCGTTGCGCGGCGCCGGACTGCGCTGGCCCTGGCCCGCCGTGTGGTGCCTGGCGCTGGCCGTGGTCGTGGTGCTGGACCCCTGGGCCCTGTGGCAGGCCGGCTTCTGGCTGAGCTTTGTGGCCGTGGGCGTGCTGCTGGCCACCGATGCGCGCATGCAGGGCGCGCAGCGGCCTTCGCTGCCTGCCCGTGCGCTGGCCTTGTGGGGCGAGCAATGGCGCATCTCGCTGGCGCTGGCGCCGCTGGGCCTGATGCTGTTCGGCCAGCTGTCGCTGTCGGGGCTGCTGGCCAATCTGGCGGCCATTCCCTGGGTGACCTTCGTGGTCACGCCGCTGGCCCTGCTGGGTGCCTTGTGGCCGCCCTTGTGGACAGGTGCGGCGCTGGCGCTGGCCCCGCTGCTGGAGCTGCTGCAATGGCTGGACCAGTGGGCATGGGCCGTGGTGCAACTGCCGCAGCCGCCGCTGTGGGCAGGGCTGGCTGCGCTGTGCGGAGGCCTGGCGCTGGTGGCTCCGGTGCCTGCCGGATGGCGCTGCTGGGGCCTGGCCATGTGCCTGCCGGCCCTGTGGTGGCCGTCGCCAGCACCGGCGCATGGCGAGTTCGACCTGATGGCCGTGGACATAGGCCAGGGCAATGCCGTGCTGGTGCGCACGGCGCGGCATGCCTTGCTGTATGACACGGGGCCGCAATACGGCCTGGACAGCAATGCCGGCGACCGGGTGCTGGTGCCGCTGCTGCAGGCTCTGGGTCTGAGGCTGGATGCCCTGTGGCTCAGCCACCGCGACAATGACCACACGGGCGGTGCATTGGCCGTGCATGCCGCGCAGCCGCAGGCGGAGGTCTGGGGATCGGATTCCGTGAGCCTCGACCCTGCGCTGGCCGGCCTGGGCGCTGTGCGCCGCTGCCAGGCGGGCCAGCACTGGGAATGGGATGGCGTGCGGCTGGAGGTGCTGCATCCGCCTGCCGGCGAACGGTTGCCCTCCGCACGGGCGCTGGCCCATGCCAATGCGGGCAGCTGCGTGCTGTTGCTGCGCTCGGCATCTGGCGTGCAGGCCTTGCTGGCCGGTGACATCGAGGCTGCGCAGGAGCGGTCACTGGCAAGGGCCGGCGCCCTCACGCCCGTGCAGTGGCTGCTGGTGCCCCACCACGGCAGCCGCACTTCATCGAGCACCGCCCTGGTGCAGGCCCTGGCACCGCGCTGGGCCATGGTGCAGGCGGGATATCGCAGCCGTTATGGCCATCCTGTCCCCGAGGTGGTGCGCCGCTATGAGGCCCATGGCGCCGGCGTGGTGCAGTCGGCCCGCTGCGGCGCGGCGCACTGGCGCTCTTCGGACCCCATGCACCTGGTCTGCGAGCGGGAAAGGGCGCGCCGCTATTGGGATGTGCACGTCACGCAGGGGCAGGGCGGATAGGGCGTGCGCCGATGGCGGAGCAGGATGCATATGCTGGATACCGCTTGTCCGGATTGAGGTTACCTATCGCTACACTGGTGCGATACGAGGGCTGGCCCGTAGCTTGCTAGACCCCGTACACATGCAGCGACAGGAGGTGACGAATGCATCCATTTGACGAGATGTACACGATGACGCCGTTCGACGGCAGCGATGTGCGCCTGCACTACAAGGACTACGCGCAATGGCTTGCGCGCCAGTCCGAACAGACCCTGCGAGCGCGCAGCGCCGAGGCCGAGATCATCTTCCGGCGCGTCGGCATCACGTTCGCCGTCTACGGCGACAAGGACGAAAGCGGCGCCGGCAACGAGCGCCTCATCCCCTTCGACCTGATACCGCGCGTCATTCCCGCACATGAGTGGTCGCGAATGCAGGCGGGCCTGGTGCAGCGCGTGACGGCGCTCAACCGCTTCCTGCACGATGTCTATCACGACCAGGAGATCCTGCGCGCGGGCCTTGTGCCGCGCGAGCTGGTGCTGAACAACAGCCAGTACCGGCCCGAGATGCGGGGTCTGGCGGTGCAGGGCGGCATCTACGCCCACATTGCCGGCATCGACATCGTGCGCGCTGCCAATGCCCAGGGCGAGGGCGTGTACTACGTGCTGGAGGACAACCTGCGCGTGCCCTCGGGCGTGTCGTACATGCTGGAGAACCGGCGCATGATGATGCGGCTGTTCCCGGACCTGTTCTCGCGCCATCCCGTGGAGCCCGTGGCCCACTATCCCGACATGCTGCTGGAGACGCTGCGCGCCAGCGCACCTGCCGGCACGCCCGAGCCCACGGTGGTGGTGCTGACGCCCGGCATGCACAACAGCGCCTACTTCGAGCATGCCTTCCTGGCCCAGCAAATGGGCGTGGAGCTGGTCGAGGGCCAGGACCTGGTGGTGGACAAGGACGTTGTCTACATGCGCACCACGCGCGGCCCGCAGCGCGTGGACGTGATCTACCGGCGCGTGGACGATGATTTTCTCGACCCCGAAGTCTTTCGCCCCACCTCCACGCTGGGCTGCCCCGGCCTCATGCGCGCCTACCGTGCCGGCAACGTGAGCATCTGCAATGCAGCGGGCACGGGTGTGGCCGATGACAAATCGGTCTACCCCTATGTGCCGGAGATGATCCGCTTCTACCTGGGCGAGGAGCCCATCCTGCAGAACGTGCCGACCTGGCTGTGCCGCAAGCCCGATGACCTGCGCTACGTGCTCGACCACCTGGACGAGCTGGTGGTCAAGGAAGTCCACGGCGCCGGTGGCTACGGGATGCTGATCGGGCCTGCCGCCTCGCGCGGCGAGATCGAGGATTTCCGCCGCGCGCTCATCGCCAATCCCGGCGGCTATATCGCGCAGCCCACGCTGGCGCTGTCCACCTGCCCCACCCTGGTGGAGCAGGGCATCGCACCAAGGCATATCGATCTGCGGCCCTTCGTGCTCAGCGGCAATCAGGTGCGCATGGTGGCCGGCGGCCTCACGCGCGTGGCGCTCAAGGAGGGCTCGCTGGTGGTCAATTCATCACAGGGCGGCGGCACCAAGGACACCTGGGTGCTCGGGGCCGGTGAGTCAAACGAGGGAGGACATTGAATGCTCAGCCGTACTGCCGATCATCTGTATTGGATGTCCCGCTACACGGAGCGTGCGGAGAACACCGCCCGCATGCTCAACGTCTCCTATGACACCTCCATGCTGCCCCAGGCGCCGCAGGTGGCGCGCAAGGCCTGGCAGGGCGTGCTGTCCATCAGCGAGCTGATCCCCTCCTACGCCGCCCGCCACGGCGAGGTGCAGCGCGAAGCCGTGCTGCACTTCATGGTGCGCGACGAGAGCAACTCCTCGTCCATCGCCTCCTGCCTGCGCGCTGCGCGGGAGAATGCGCGCGCCGTGCGCGGCGCGCTGACCACCGAGGCCTGGGAGACCCAGAACCAGACCTGGCTGGAGCTCAAGCGCCTGCTGGCCGAGGGCGACTGGGAGCGCGATCCGGGCCAGTTCTTCGAATGGGTCAAGCACCGCTCGCACCTGTCGCGCGGCGTGACGCTGGGCACCATGCTGCAGGACGAGGCCTTCCACTTCCTGCGGCTGGGCACCTTCATCGAGCGCGCCGACAACACGGCACGCCTGCTGGACGTGAAGTTCCACGCCATCGAGCGCGACTACCACGGCAGCGCACGCAACGGCGCATCGGGCAAGGCGGCCACGCCGTTCGACTTCTACCACTGGAGCGCGCTGCTGCGCAGCGTCTCGGCCTTCGAGGTCTACCGCAAGGTCTACCGCGACGTGATCACGCCCGAGCGCGTGGCCGAGTTGCTGATGCTGCGCAGCGACATGCCGCGCTCGCTGCTGGCCAGCATGCTGGAGGTGGTGGCCAACCTGGAAAGCGTGGCCAACGCCCAGTCGCGCGAGACCCAGCGCAAGGCAGGCCGCCTGCTGGCCGACCTGCGCTATGCGCGCATCGACGAAATCCTGGCCACGGGCCTGCACGCCTATCTCACGCAGTTCCTGGACCGCGTGCACGACCTGGGCCAGGGCATCAGCCGGGACTTTCTGGTGCCGGCCTGAGGCCGCCGGCCGCCATGCAGCACAAAGCCGCCCTCGGGCGGCTTTGTTCATTGGTTCATTGGGCGGGCCGAATTCAGGCCTGCGCGCTGTCCAGGTCCAGCACAACGCCCTCGGCGCCGCCGATGGGCAGCACGTCGCAGTTGTCGCCAGGGCCGCCACGGTCGATCACGATGAAGCGCGCCGGCGCATTCAACGCGATCAGCGAGTGGTGCCAGACACCGCGCCGGTAGTTCACGCCCTGGCGGCCGTTGGTGATGAAGGCGCGCAGGTCGGCGGTTGCCACCTGTTCGCCCAGGGGGGCCACCACCACGATGAAGGGCTGTGCATCCAGCGGCATGAAGGCCTGGCTGCCCAGGGGGTGGCGCTCCATGCTGGTCAGCCGCAGGGGCAGCGCATAGGGCCGGGCATGGAACAGATTGATCAGCCCATGGCCTTCGCTGCCGCCCGTGTCCACGCGGGCCAGGGCGTGGTAGCGCTCAGTCATGCCATCGTTGATGAGCAGCGGTGTGTGGCCTGTGCTGTCCAGGACCTCGCCAAACTCGGCAAAGGCCTTGGCGGTCAGCGGCTGGGCGCGCAGGCAAAGGCTGGCGGGGCGGGTCTCTGACAAGGTGTTCACGAAGTTTTGCCTCTTGTTTTCGTACTGGTAATACCAGTTTGCAGTTGGACCGGATTTTTGTCAAACCTCGGGGAATTAGTTTTGCTTGCGTTGAATTGGGGTAAATGCGAGTGCACATGGCAAAGCGCTGGGGGTACCGTTCGCTTCGTAATTTCATACCGGTAATACCAGTTGGTCGCAACTCCTCAACCAAGGACTCCCTGATGTCATCTCTTCCCGCATCTGCCGAGGTCGCCGGCGCGGCGCCGGCGCTGGCCAGCGAAACGCCGGCCGAGGCCGCCGTCTACCGCAAGGTGGCCTGGCGCCTGCTGCCCTTCATCATGGCCTGCTATGTGGCGGCCTACCTGGACCGGGTGAACGTGGGCTTCGCCAAGCTGCACATGCTGGCCGACCTGCAGTTCAGCGAGGCCATGTACGGCCTGGGTGCGGGGCTGTTCTTCATCGGCTACTTCTTCTTCGAGGTGCCCAGCAACATGCTGATGCACCGCATAGGCGCCAAGGCCACCATCTCGCGGATCATGATCATGTGGAGCCTGATCTCGGCGGCCATGATGTTCGTGAGCACGCCCACGCAGTTCTACGTGCTGCGCTTTCTGCTGGGCGCGGCCGAGGCAGGCTTCTACCCCGGCATGATCCTGTACATGACCTACTGGTTTCCGTCGTACCGGCGCGCCCGCATGGTGGCGCTGTTCATGTGCGCGATTCCGGTCTCGGGCATCCTGGGCGGCCCGCTGTCGGGCGGCATCATGGACCTGATGCAGGGCGTGGCGGGGCTGCGCGGCTGGCAGTGGCTGTTCCTGCTCGAGGCCATCCCCTCGATGATCCTGGGCCTGGCCGTGCTCTGGTACCTGGACAACGGCATCCGCGCCGCACGCTGGTTGACCGAGGCGGAAAAGACCCTGCTGGAGCGCAACATCGCCCGCGAGAACGCCAGCAAGAGCGATAGCCATGTGACGCTGCGCGCGCTGTTCTCCGACCCGCGCATCATCAAGATGGCCCTGATCTGCTTTTGCACCGTCATGGGCCAGTACGGCCTCACGTTCTGGCTGCCCAGCCTGATCCGCCAGTCGGGCGTGGAAGGCGCCTTTCACATCGGCCTGCTGACGGCCGTGCCGTTCTCGGTGGCCGTGGTGTCCATGAACCTGGTCAGCCGCAGTTCGGACCGCATGCGCGAGCGCCGCTGGCACCTGATCGTGCCGTTCTGCGTGGGCGCAGCGGGCCTGATGCTGTCGGCCATCTTCAGCGGCAACGTCTATCTGTCGCTGGCCGCCCTGGCGCTGGCCGCGGGCGGCAGCCTGGCGACCTCTCCGCTGTTCTGGAGCCTGCCCACGGCCATCCTGTCCAGCGCGGGTGCGGCAGCCGGCATTGCGCTGATCAACTCCTTTGCCAACCTGGCCGGCTTCATCAGTCCCTACATGATCGGCCTCATCAAGGATGCGACACAGAGCACCAATGCCGCCATGTTCGTGCTGGCCGGCGTGCTGCTGTTCGGCGCCTTCCTGACCTATACGGTGCCGGCCAAGCTGGTCAACAAGTAGAGGCACCAACGCCGCACGACCACACGACCATGCGACCATGCGGCAGCGGTGCGCAGTCGCTAAGATCAGCGCACCTGCCGCCCCCGACCCCGAGACCTGCCAACGCATGGAACCCAGCACCGCTTCCAGTCCTTCCGCCAGCACCGCCGTTGCCGGCAATGCCGCCCGCGTGATCCGCGAGTGGATCGAGGGCGGCGTGTACCCGGTGGGCGCGCTGCTGCCGTCGCAGCGCGACCTGTCGGAGCAACTGGGCATCAGCCGGACCTCGCTGCGCGAAGCGCTGTCCACGCTGCAGGGGCTGGGCCTGGTCGTGGCGCGGCCCGGCAAGGGCATGTACGTGACGGAGGCCACCGACGCCCCGGCCTCTGCCGCAGAGGCCTGGCGCTTTGCCGACTCGCATGCGCTCACCGATGTCTATCAGCTGCGCTATGCACTGGAGGGCTTTGTCGCACGCCTGGCAGCCCTGGTGGTGCAGCCCGAAGACGTGGCGGCCCTGCAGGCCAACCTGCAGGCCATGCAGCAGAGCATCGAGCTGGCCGATTTCGTGCAGGCCACGCGCCTGGATTTCGAGTTTCACCTGCAGATCGCCACCATCTCGGGCAACCATGCGATTGCCGACGTGCTGCGCGGCAGCGGCGAGGTCATGCAGGAAAGCCAGCGCCTGCCGTACTACAAGCGCGGCGCGCGCCATGCGACCGCCGAGGAGCATGCCGCCATCATCGAGGCCCTGTCCCAGGGCCGGCCCGAGCTGGCGCAGCAGGCCATGGCCACGCACATCGTGCAGGCTGCCCAGCGCGCGGGCGTGCACTTTCCCACCGGCCTGTAGGCGCGCTGGCACGAGCCCGATCGGCCGGGTTTTTGGCCTTACCATCCTTGGCGCAACGCATTTTTTCCCTCTCTACAGACCGCCACGGATGCCGATCCATGACAAGCCAAGGAAATGAACTCTGCATACTGGCAGACGCCCTCGCGGCGCAGCGCGAAGGACTCTTGCAGACATGGCGCAAGGCCGTCAGGCGGGACCCGGCACTGACCGCCGGCGAGGCGCTTCCCCGCACCCAGTTGAACGATCACATTCCGGCCGTGCTGGCTGCGTTCGAGCAGCAATTGCGGGCCCTCGGCGGTGCCCCGGCAGGCGCTGCCGAGCCGCCGGTCGATGGCGAGCAGGCCGCCGCCCACGGCCTGCACCGCTGGCAACAGGGCTATGACCTGCATGAAGTCGTGCGCGAGCTGGGCCTGCTCAACGAAGTCATGGTGGCGCAACTGGAGGCCTATGCCGAGGAGCATCCCGATGCGCATGGCGCCATGCCCGTTGCGCGCAAGGCCTGGGCCGCCACCTACACGCGCGACGTGCAGGACAGCAGCACCCAGTATTTCCGCCTGCAGCAGCAGGAGGCCGAGGGCCATGTGCGGGACCTGGAAGCGGCGCTGCATGACGTGAGCACGCTGGACCTGCAGCGCTCGCAACTGTGGGAGCAGGTCGCGCATGACCTGCGCAGCAACGTCGGCGTGGTGGCCAATGTGACGCATGGCCTGGGCATGCAGCATGCGCCGGCGCAGTCGCGCGAGAAACTCCTGCGCATGCTGGACCGCAACGTCCAGTCGCTGCGCCATCTGCTGGATGACGTGACGGAACTGGCCAAGCTGCACGCCGGGCGCGAGCATCGCCAACTGACCTCCTTTGACGCAGCCGAGGTGATCACCCATCTGTGCGAGGGACTGCAGGCCCTGGCCAACGATCGCGGCCTGTACCTGCACCTGCAGGGGCCGGGGACGATGCCGGTGGAAGGCGATGCCTTGAAACTGCGCCGCATCGCGCAGAACCTGATACTCAATGCGCTCAAGTACACCCAGGAGGGCGGTGTCACGGTGAAGTGGGCTCTGGGCGATGGGGAGGACCGGCGCCGCTGGATGCTCTCCATCGGGGACACGGGCCCTGGCATGGCGCCTGCGGCGCCTTTGGTCGCCGCCCTCAAGCAGGCCACGGATATGGACCCTTCGGGCCACCTGGGGACGGCGGCGTCCGGGGAGGTCCGCACCGGGGGCGCGCCGCAGCAAGGCGGTGCGGCGGCCAGCTACCGCAGCGGCGCAGGCGAGGGGATCGGCCTGTCCATCGTCAAGCGGCTGGCGGAATTGCTGGACGCCACGATCGAGGTGCAGTCGGCCGCGCAGACCGGCACGACCTTTCTTCTGTTGTTTCCGCTGCGGTATGCCGACGAGTGACCGATAGCCGGGCCAGAAGATGAAAAAACGGGCACACAGGCCCGTCGTTTCGAGTGCGGGGTGCGGCCTGTGCCGCCGCCCCTGAGTCCGATGCTCAGGACTCTTCGTCCATCTGCGACTGCAGGTAGTTCTGGATGCCGACTTTGTCGATCAGGTCCAGCTGGGTTTCGAGGTAGTCGATGTGCTCCTCGGTATCGTCCAGGATCTTTTGCAGCAGATCGCGCGAGACATAGTCGCGCACGCTTTCGCAGTGGGCGATGCCGTCCTTGATGGTCTGCTGCGCGGTTTTCTCGCTGCTCAGGTCGCAAGCCAGGGCTTCGGGAACGTCCTCGCCGACTTGCAGCTTGCCCAGGTCCTGCAGGTTGGGCAGGCCGTCGAGCACGAAGATGCGGTCCATGAGCCAGTCGGCGTGCTTCATCTCGCCGATGGACTCCTTGTATTCCTTCTTGGCCAGCCTGTCGAAGCCCCAGTGCTTGTACATGCGGTAGTGCAGGAAGTACTGGTTGATGGCCGTCAGCTCGTTCTTGAGCTGGGCTTGCAGCCAGGTGATGACTTGTGCGTCGCCTTGCATGGGGAACTCCTTTGTTGTACGTGGGGGACCGCGCCGATCGCCGGCCGCTATAGGGGTGGATTGTCTAGGGTTTCTGCGTCAGATCAAGCAAACCCCTGTTATCGCGCATTGGCTGCTTATGAGGCGCGTTCTCGTTTGCGGGCCGGCTGCCGACGCGGCTGCGGGGTTGCTGCATTGCCTTGTCATATTTCGGCCCAAAATAGCCTCTTCAGGCCAGTGGCGGGCTGGTCAAGCCCGCAGGCCTGGAGACCAAGGATGTTCACATAGTTTTTGGCAATCGGATGAATTCAATCAATTCATTGGATCAATCGATTGCCTGGGCCTAGACTTCGTCCTGTGTTCACTCACCAACCACAAAGGAAACAGCAATGTCCGTGATCAACACCCAAATCAAGCCCTTCAAGACGCAGGCCTTCAAGAATGGCAAGTTCATCGAAGTGACCGAAAAGGACGTCCTGGGCAAGTGGGCCGTGTTCTTCTTCTACCCCGCTGACTTCACCTTCGTGTGCCCCACCGAACTGGGCGACGTGGCCGACCATTACGACGAACTGCAAAAGCTGGGCGTGGAAGTCTTCTCCGTGTCCACCGACACCCACTTCGTGCACAAGGCATGGCACGACACGTCGGACACCATCCGCAAGATCAAGTACACGATGCTGGGCGACCCCACCTGGGAAATCAGCAACAACTTCGAAGTCCTGCGTCCCGGCCAGGGCCTGGCTGACCGCGGCACCTTCATCGTCGATCCCGATGGCGTGATCCAGGCCGTGGAAATCACCGCCGAAGGCATTGGCCGCAACGCCGTCGATCTGCTGCGCAAGGTCAAGGCGGCCCAGTACGTCCGCAACCACCCCGGTGAAGTCTGCCCCGCCAAGTGGGAAGAAGGCGACAAGACCCTGGCTCCTTCGCTCGACCTGGTCGGCAAGATCTAAGCGGTACACCGCTTCCTGTTCACAGTTGAACTGTTGAAGACGCCCGGGTGCCTGGCGCCCGGGCTTTTTTTTCCGAAAATTCGTATTTCCCTAGGAGTCCGACATGCTTGACAACAACCTGAAAGCCCAATTGCAGGCCTACCTGGAGCGCCTGCAGCGTCCGGTGGAGCTGGTGGCTTCGCTGGATGACAGCCAGGGTGCGCGCGAGCTGAAGGAACTGCTGCTGGAAATCCGCGAGCTGAGCGACAAGATCACCGTCGTCGAGCACAACGACGCCGAGGTGCGCAAGCCCTCGTTCTTGATCACCAATCCCGGCGTGGACAGCGGCGTGCGTTTCGCAGGCGTCCCCCTGGGCCATGAATTCACCTCGCTGGTGCTGGCCCTGCTGCAGGTCGGCGGCCATCCGTCCAAGGAATCGGCCGAGCTGCTGGAGCAGGTGCGCAATATCGACGTGCCGCTGCACTTCGAGACCTATTACTCGCTGTCCTGCCACAACTGTCCCGACGTGGTGCAGGCGCTGAACCTGATGTCCGTGCTCAACCCCAAGATCAGCCATACCGCCATCGACGGCGGGCTGTTCCAGAAGGAAGTCGAGCAGCGCGAAGTCATGGGCGTGCCCACCGTCTTTGTGAACGGCGAGCGCTTCGGCCAGGGCCGCATGGAGCTGGCCGAGATCGTGGCCAAGGTCGATACCGGCGCCGCTTCGCGTGAAGCGGCCAAGATTTCCGCCAAGGATGCCTTCGACGTGCTGATCGTCGGCGGCGGCCCGGCCGGCGCCGCGGCTGCCATCTATGCGGCACGCAAGGGCATCCGCACCGGCATCGCCGCCGAGCGCTTCGGTGGTCAGGTGCTGGACACCGTGGACATCGAGAACTTCATCTCGGTCTCCAAGACCGAAGGCCCGCAACTGGCCGCCGCCATGGAGCGCCATGTGCGCGACTACGAGGTGGACATCATGAACCTGCAGACGGCGTCCAAACTGATTCCGGCTACCACGGAAGGCGGGCTGATCGAGGTGCAGACCGCCTCGGGCGCCAGCCTCAAGGCCAAGACCGTCATCCTCTCGACCGGCGCGCGCTGGCGCAACATGAACGTGCCGGGCGAGGACAAGTACCGCACCAAGGGCGTGACCTACTGCCCGCACTGCGACGGTCCCTTGTTCAAGGGCAAGAATGTGGCCGTCATCGGCGGCGGCAACTCGGGCGTGGAAGCGGCCATCGACCTGGCCGGCATCGTGCGCAGCGTGACGCTGCTGGAGTTCGCCAGCGAGCTCAAGGCCGACGCCGTGCTGCAAAAGAAGCTGCGCAGCCTGCCCAACGTCACGGTCATCCTCAACGCCCAGACCACCGAGGTCAACGGCGATGGCAAGAAGGTCACCGGCCTGACCTACAAGGACCGCACGACGGAAGAGCTCAAGACCGTGGCGCTGGAAGGCATCTTCGTGCAGATCGGCCTGCTGCCCAACACCGACTGGCTCAAGGGCACGGTGGAGCTGACACGCTTCGGCGAGATCGTGATCGACGCCAAGGGCCACACCAGCGTGCCCGGCGTGTTCGGCGCAGGCGACTGCACCAATGTGCCGTACAAGCAGATCATCATTGCTGCCGGTGCCGGCTCCACGGCTGCGCTGTCGGCCTTCGACCACCTGATCCGCCACTGACCAGCCATTGACCAGTTGCTGCTCCGCCATGGTGCGGAGCAAGCCGGAGAAAGGGCCCGGATGCCATGGCATCCAGGCCCTTTTTTCATCGCCCGACCAGGGGCGGAAGGCCTGGCGCAGCAAGGGGGGGGCGGGGGCTGTTTTTCATGCCCGCGTCTTCAGGCGCGGGCCTTGTCGCTGTGGGTGTCGCGCAGATAGCTGCCTGGCGGCACGCAGCGCCAGCAGGGTTTGTTCCGGGGCCCATGCGCCAGATCAAACTAATAAATGAGAACTATTCGCATATAATTTTTCTTCATCCAGCCAGCACATGACGCGCCAACGGCTGGCGGGCCACCCGCCAGCCGCTGCAAGCAGAAGCCAGCTCTCGCACATCCATGTTGATCAGAGAGAGAGGGCTTCGCAATGGCTTACGACTTCGCAATGCAATCAAGCGCCCGGCGGGCGCGCCATCCCCTGGCCGCCGCCTGCGCGCTGCTGTGCGCCTCCGCTGCCCTGGCCCAGGATCCGGGGCAGGCTGCCGCAAACGTTGCAAATGCCGGGGATGCCGACACGCAATTGCTGGCGCAGGCCGCGTCCGGGGCACGGACCCGTGCCCCGGCCCTCAAGGAGATGGTGATCAGCGCGTCGCGCGAGGTGCAGGACCCTGACACCCTGCCCATGAGCATCGACGTGATCGACGCCGGCCGCATGGAACGCGAGCAGGCCAGCGACATCCGCGAGATGGTCAACCTGCTGCCCAATGTCGAGGTGCCGCGTGCCCCGGCCCGCTTCTCGCTGGCGGCCTCGTCGGCCGGGCGTGACCAGAACAGCGGCTTCAACATCCGTGGCCTGGACGGCAACCGCGTGCTCATGCTGGTCGATGGCGTGCGCCTGCCGCGCAGCTACAGCTTCAGCGCCAACAGCTTCGGCCGCGACTACCTGGACCTGGGTCTGGTGCAGCGCGTGGAAATCCTGCGCGGCTCCACGCCCGCGCTCTATGGCTCGGACGGCATGGGCGGCCTGGTCAACTTCGTGACCGTGCAGCCGGACGATCTGCTGGGCAAGGACAAGCGCATCGCCGGCCGCGTGGCTGCCGGCTATGACGGCTCGGACAACGGCCGCAAGCTGGGCGCCACCGTGGCGGGCCGTGCCAGCCCCGAATGGGCATGGCTGCTGTCGGCGGGCCTGGGCCGCTCGCACGCGCTGGAGAACATGGGCACGAACAACGTGACGGGCGCGGCGCGCACCACGCCCAATCCCGAGAAAGACCGCAGCGAGTCGCTGATGGGTCGCCTGGTCTTCACGCCCAGTGCCGTGCAAAAGCATGTCTTCACCTTCGAGAATGTGGACAAGCGCGCCGACTACGCCCTGCTGTCCGCGCGCTCGGCCACCGTGGCCAATTCCGACTCGCGCACTGACATGAAGCGCTGGCGGGCCAGCTGGCAGGGCCAGTGGCAGCAGCTGGGCACGGCGCTGGCCGACGAACTGCAGCTGATGGCCAGCTACCAGAAGTCCGACGCGCGCGAATTCGTCACCGAGACGCGCATCGGCCTGCCCTACCGCGAGCGCGACGTGACCTATGACGAGGACGCGATCCAGCTGCACGCCCAGGCCAGCCGCCTGCTGCGCTGGAGTTCTTCGGCCAGCGGCAAGTTCACCTACGGGCTGGACTACCTCCGCAATAAGGTGGTCAACGCGCAAAACGGCATCACGCCGCCCGTGGGCGAGAGCTTCCCGCTCAAGCGCTTCCCCGACACCACCGAAAGCGCCACCGCCCTGTTCGCCCAGGCCGAACTGCACAACGGCCCCTGGAGCGTGACCCCGGGCCTGCGCGCCGAGCACTACAGCATCAAGCCCCGGCAGAACGGCTTTGTGCCCACCGTGGTCAGCAACTCCGACTCCGCGCTCTCGCCCAAGCTGGGCGTGATGCTGCAGGCCAGCCCGGTCTGGTCCGTCTACGGCAACTACGCGGCGGGCTTCCGGGCGCCCAATGCCGGGCAGATCAATGCCTTCTTCGAGAACCCGGTGGCGTTCTACCGGAACATTCCCAACCCCAATCTGCGGCCCGAAAAGAGCCAGACCTTCGAGCTGGGCCTGCGCGGGCGCATGGACAGGCTGCGCCTGGACGCCGCCGTGTTCACGGGGCGCTACAAGGACTTCATCGTCGACCAGCAACTGGTTGCGGGCCAGCCCGGCAACGCGGCCAACCCCGCCATCTACCAGTCCATCAACGTGGGCCGTGCCCGCATCAGCGGCTTCGAACTCAAGGCCGACTACGACTGGGGCCGCTGGGCCGGCGGCGACTGGCAGACGCGCCTGGCCTATGGCTATACCGACGGCAAGGACACGCAGTCCGACAAGCCGCTGGACACCATCTCGCCCCAGCAACTGGTGCTGGGCGTGCGCTATGAGCGCTCTGCCGTGGGCGTGCAGTTCAACGTCTCGCACTGGAGCGGCAAGAAAGCCGGCGACGTGTCCAACGGCAACGCCGCCTGGCTCAGCCCCTCGGCCACCGTCGCCGACCTGAGCGCCCAGTGGCGCATACGTCCCGACCTGCGCCTGAACGCCGGCATCTACAACCTGACCGACAAGAAGTATTGGCGCTGGGCCGATGTGCGCGGCCTGGCTGCCAGCACGGCGATTGCCGACGCCTACAGCCAGCCCGGCCGCCATGTGCGGGTGTCGATGGTCAAGGATTTCTGAAGCATGCGCCTGTGGCGCGGGCGCATGCATGTGCAACGCTGCCAACTGAAACGCAAGGAGAACCCCATGCATCCATCCAAGAGTGAGAGCCTTGCCCAGGACGAGGAATACCTGCTGCCCGAGAACGAGGCAGCGCTGGCTGCCACGCTGGCCCTGATGACCGGCTTCGGCCACGGCTGCTGCGACACCCATAGGCCGGCCATGGCCGCCCGGGTGGCCGAGCAGCTCGAAAACCTGGCCTGCGCGGGCGGCTTGTCCCATGACATGCGCGCCCTGCTGGGGCGCCTGCAGCAACGCTGGCAGGCAGTGGCCGATGCGGGCGCGCCATCGCGCTCGCACCGCGCCGTGCCCGATGCCGGAGTTGCCCTGCCTGGAGTCCATGCAGCCCAGCCGGTACCCCATGCGCTCTGGCACGCACCGCTGGACACCTTGCAATGAGCAGCGCCGTCCACGATGCCGAGGAGAGCGGGCTCCTGATTCCCGTCGATGCTCCCGCAGTCCGCCAGCGCTTTGCGCGGGCGCGCCAGGGTGGCCTGCGCGCCAAGGAGGCAGCCGATTCCCTGGGCCTGCCGGAAGGCGCCGCCATTGCCGCGCATGCGGGCCAGCATGAGGGCAGCCTCCAGGCCGTGCCGCTGCGCGCCGAATGGCTGGCCATCCTGAAGGGCTTGCAGGACTGCGGCCCCGTGATGGCGCTGACGCGCAACGAGTCCACGGTCCACGAAAAGACCGGGGTCTACCAGAAGCTTTCGGCCAACGGCGGCGTGGGCCTTGCCCTGGGCCGCGACATCGACCTGCGAATGTTCTTTGCCCAATGGCATGCCGGCTATGCCGTGACCGAGCAGCCTGCCCAGGCCGGCAGGCCGGCCATGCGCAGCCTGCAGTTCTTCAATGCGCAGGGCCGTGCCGTGCACAAGGTCCATGCGCGCGAGTCCACCGACCTGCAGGCATGGGAGGCGCTGGTGCAGCGTTTCGCCGAGCCCAGCGCTGGTTACCTGTTCCGCCATGCCCGCCCGCGTGTGCTGCCGCAGGCCGACGAGGCCATCGACGTGCCCGGCCTGAGCACTGCCTGGGCCGCCATGCAGGACACGCATGAATTCTTCGATCTGCTGCGCCGGTTTGGCGCCGAGCGCCAGCAGGCCTTCCGCCTGGTGCCCGGCCACTGCGCGCGGCTGGCGCCCGAGTCCGTGGCCCAGTTGCTGGGCGATGCGGCCATGGACGGCCTGCCCATCATGGTCTTCGTAGACAGCGGCGGCTGCATACAGATCCACACCGGCCCCGTGCACAACATCCAGCCCATGGACACGCCCGGCGGCGCACAGTGGATCAATGTGATGGACCCGAATTTCAACCTGCATCTACGCTGCGACCTGATCGCCAGCGTCTGGGCCGTGCAAAAGCCCACGGCCGATGGCGTGGTCACTTCGGTCGAGGCCTTCGATGCCCAGGGCGACCTGATGGTCATGTTCTTTGGCGAGCGCAAGCCGGGCCGGGCCGAGCTGCCGGGTTGGCGCGAACTGGTGGCAGGCCTGCCGCGCCTGGCAGCGCAGGCGCTGGCCTGAACGCACCCAGGCCCTGAAAACAAAGATCCGGCCCTGCGACGGGCCGCGTCAGAGATGCACGGTGGCGGCCACCAGCTTGCCCACCAGCGGACGCACAACCATCACGCAGACAAAGGCCACGGGCATGGCCAGCACATAGGCCTGTATCACGCGCCGCAGGTAGTCGGCGCCCAGGCCGCTGTTGGCGCCGACGATGGCGCAGCACATCAGAAACGCCATGATGGCCGACATGTAGAAGGCAAAGACGATGGGTGCGAAGCGGCGGTGCAGCTTGCGGCTGCGGGGGGCTGCAGGGGAAATGGAGGCAGAGGCAGAGGTAGGAGGCATGGACGCGGATCCGGTCAGGCCGCTTGTCGATTCGGCGCGGCAAGTGCAGGACTGTAGGCAAGGCCCGTGCTGCTGTGTAGAGGGCTGCAGCTTGGTGCACTCGTAAGCTATATTGATGAATTGATTTTTCATCCATAGTTTTTTGTGCCTAATCTGCGCTCCATCGAGACCTTCGTCAAAGCCCTGGAAGGCGGCTCCATTGCCTCGGCTGCGCGCCAGCTGGGCATTTCTCCGGCGGCGGCCAGCCAGAACATCGCCCGGCTGGAGCGCGAGCTGGGCACGCGGCTGATCACGCGCACCACGCGATCCATGGCGCTGACCGAGGCGGGCGAGCGCTATCTGGCGCGCGTGGGCCCCGTGCTGCAGGAGCTGGACAAAGCGCAGTCCGACCTGTCCCAGCTGCACGGCGAGTTGCAGGGCCGGCTGCGCATCGCCTGCATGGCAGCCTTTGGCCGCCATGTGCTGGCGCCGCTGCTGCCGGCCTTTGCCGCGCAGCATCCCCGGCTGGAGCTGGAGTTGCTGGTGGTGGACAGGCAGGTGGATGTGCTCAAGGAAGACGTGGACATCAGCGTGCGTTACCGCGATGTACTGGAGCCCGGCATGGCCGTGCGCCAGCTGGCGGCCGTGCCGCGCGTGCTGTGTGCATCACCGGCCTATCTGCAGGCCCATGGCAGGCCACGGACGGCCCAGGATCTGCTGGACCATGCCTGCCTGCTGTACCGGCGCGAGGCCGATGGCCGCTTCATGCGCTGGCCGTTTTCACGCGACGGCAAGCGTGTGGACCCGCAGCTGCGCGTGACCGCCATCGCCAGCGACGTGGATGCCCTGACCGAGATGGCCGTGGCCGGGGGCGGCATTGTCTGGATCGGCAGCTTCATTGCCCACCGTTACATGCGCGAAGGACTGCTGCAGCCGCTGGCCCTGGGCCCGGCGCGCAAGGGGCAGCTGCATTTCGAGGACACCACGCTGGATTTCTTCGCCTGCTTTCGCGACCGCCAGTACGTGCCGACCAAGGTGCGTGCCCTGGTGGACTACCTGGTCGAGACGCTGCCGCAGCAGCCCATGCTGCGCTGGAACGTACCGGCCTGAGCAGCGCAGGGGAGGCTAGTGCCCCAGGTGCTGGGGCAGCACCTCCTGCAGGATGGTGGTGGCGATTTCCTCGATGGACTTGGTCGTGCTCGACAGCCACGGTATGCCGCTGCGGCGCATCATGGATTCGGCCTCGGCCACCTCGTAGCGGCAATTGACGAGGCTGGCGTACTTGGAGTCGGGCCGGCGTTCGTTGCGGATGCTGGACAGGCGCTGCGGATCGATGGTCAGGCCGAACAGCTTCTTGCGCGAGGGCACCAGGGCGGGCGGCAGCTGCTTGCGCTCGAAATCCTCGGGGATCAGCGGGTAGTTGGCCACCTTGAGGCCGAACTGCATGGCCAGGTACAGGCTGGTGGGGGTCTTGCCGCTGCGCGAGACGCCGACCAGGATCACGTCGGCGCCCGTCAGGTCCTGGTGGGTCTGGCCGTCATCATGGGCCAGCGTGTAGTTGATGGCCTCCATGCGCTCCAGGTATTCCTTGCTCTCGCTGATGTCGGCGAAGCGGCCCACGCGGTGCAGCGATTTCTGACCCAGCTCCAGCTCCAGCGGCCGCACGAAGGTGCCGAACATGTCGAACACCTTGCCCTTGCACTGGCTCTCGATCAGGTCGAGCATGTCCTGGTTGACCAGGGTGGTGAAGACGATGGGCTTGTGGCTTTCCGACTCGGCCACATGGTTGATCTGGCGCACGGCCTGGTGCACCTTGTCCATGGTGTCCACGAAGGGGATGCGGACCAGGCGCGACTTGGTGTCGAACTGGGCCATGATGGCCGTGCCGAAGGTCTCGGCTGTAATGCCAGTGCCATCGGAGATGACGAAGATGGTGTGGGTGTGCATGGTGGTCGGACTCTGGACAGGGGGGCTGCCGTCGGTTCACGGCAAACGCCTACAATGGCGCCCATTATTCCCAATTTCCCATCCATGCTCGCTGCCGGCCTCCAACCAGAACAGCAAAGCCTCGCGCATGCCTGCGTGGATGGATCGACCGTGCCCGGCTTTGGCAGCCGGGGCGGCGCACGACGGTTTTCAACTTCTGGAGCTTTCCCATGTCTCAACTGTTCGAGGCCACCGCCCTCGTCGTTCCGTTTGAACAACTGAGGATGACCGATGTCGAGTCCGTAGGCGGCAAGAACGCCTCGCTCGGCGAAATGATCTCGCAGCTGCCGCAGGGCGTGCGCGTTCCCACGGGCTTTGCCACCACGGCCCACGCCTTCCGCCAGTTCCTGGCCCACGACGGCCTGGCCGACAAGATCAGTGCCAAGCTGGCCGCCCTGGACGTGGAAGACGTCCGCGCCCTGGCCCAGGTCGGTGCCGAAATCCGTGCCCTGGTCGAGAACCAGCCCTTCCCTGCCGATCTGGAGCAGGCCATCCGCGAGGAATTCGTGCGCCTGCAGGGCGGCAACGAGGCAGCCTCGTTCGCCGTGCGCTCCTCGGCCACGGCCGAAGACCTGCCCGACGCTTCGTTCGCCGGCCAGCAGGAAACCTTCCTGAACGTGGTGGGCATCGAGTCGGTGCTGCACAAGATGAAGGAAGTGTTCGCCTCGCTGTACAACGACCGCGCCATCTCCTATCGCGTGCACAAGGGCTTTGCCCACGACGTGGTGGCCCTGTCGGCCGGCGTGCAGCGCATGGTGCGCTCCGACCTGGGCGCGGCCGGCGTGATGTTCACCATCGACACCGAATCGGGCTTCGAGGAAGTCGTCTTCATCACCTCCAGCTACGGCCTGGGCGAGACCGTGGTGCAGGGCGCCGTCAATCCTGACGAGTTCTATGTGCACAAGCCCATGCTCAAGGCCGGCAAGAAGGCCCTGATCCGCCGCAACCTGGGCTCCAAGCTGATCCAGATGGTCTTTGCCTCGCCCGAGGAAAAGGCCGCCAGCGGCAAGCTGGTCAAGACCACCGACGTCGCCCATGAGCTGCGCAACCGCTACTCGCTGTCCGACGAGGACGTGCAGCAGCTGGCCCACTATGCCCTGGTCATCGAGCAGCACTATGGCCGCCCCATGGACATCGAGTGGGGCAAGGACGGCACGGACGGCCAGCTCTACATCCTGCAGGCCCGCCCCGAGACCGTGAAGAGCCAGGCCAAGGGCCAGGCCGAGCAGCGCTACGCCCTCAAGGGCACCGGCAATGTGCTGGCCGAAGGCCGCGCCATTGGCCAGAAGATCGGCACGGGCCCCGTGCGCCTGGTCAATGACATCGCCAACATGGACCAGGTCCAGCCCGGCGACGTGCTGGTGACCGACATGACCGATCCCAACTGGGAGCCGGTGATGAAGCGCGCCTCGGCCATCGTCACCAACCGTGGCGGCCGTACCTGCCACGCGGCCATCATTGCGCGCGAACTGGGCATTCCGGCCGTGGTCGGCTGCGGCAATGCCACCGACCTGCTCAAGGACGGCACCCTGGTCACCGTCAGCTGCGCCGAAGGCGATACCGGCAAGATCTACGACGGCCTGATCGAGACCGAGATCACCGAAGTGCAGCGTGGCGAGATGCCCGCCATCAAGACCAAGATCATGATGAACGTGGGCAACCCCCAGCTGGCCTTCGACTTCGCCCAGCTGCCCAACGAGGGCGTGGGCCTGGCCCGCCTGGAGTTCATCATCAACAACAACATCGGCGTGCACCCCAAGGCCATCCTGGACTACCCCGCCGTCGATGCCGACCTCAAGAAGGCCGTCGAGTCCGTGGCCCGCGGCCATGCCTCGCCGCGTGCCTTCTATGTGGACAAGGTTGCCGAAGGCGTGGCCACGATTGCCGCCGCCTTCTGGCCCAAGCCCGTCATCGTGCGCATGTCGGACTTCAAGTCCAACGAGTACCGCAAGCTCATCGGCGGCAGCCGCTACGAGCCCGAGGAAGAGAACCCCATGCTGGGCTTCCGTGGCGCCGCGCGCTACATCTCCGAGGACTTCGGCGAGGCCTTCCGCATGGAGTGCGAGGCACTGCGCCGCGTGCGCGAGGACATGGGCCTGACCAACGTGCAGATCATGATTCCCTTCGTGCGCACGCTCAAGCAGGCCGAGCGCGTCACCCAGCTGCTGGCGGCCAACGGCCTCAAGCGCGGCGACAACGAACTCAAGCTCATCATGATGTGCGAGGTGCCCTCCAACGCCATCCTGGCCGACGAGTTCCTCGAGTTCTTCGACGGCTTCTCCATCGGCTCCAACGACCTGACCCAGCTGACGCTGGGCCTGGACCGCGACTCCGGCCTGGAGCTGCTGGCTGCCGACTTCGACGAGCGCGACCCCGCCGTGCGCAAGATGCTGTCGCGCGCCATCAAGGCCTGCCTGGACCAGGGCAAGTACGTGGGCATCTGCGGCCAGGGCCCTTCGGACCACCCGGACTTCGCCCAATGGCTGGCTGACGAAGGCATTGCCTCCATCTCGCTGAATCCCGACAGCGTGGTCGCCACCTGGCAGCGCCTGGCGCAGTAAGGGCTGACAGCGTCGCCATGCATACGCCGAAAGCGCACTTGCATGACGACGCGGTCGGGGGACCGTCCGAAGGCGAGACCTTCGCCCCCGACCTGCACGACATCCGCCATCTGTGGCTCAAGGCCGTGCTGTTCGCGGTCTGGGTGGCCGTCTCCTTTGGTGCCTGCTACTACGCGCGCGACCTGCAGGCGCTGATGCCGGACTGGCCGCTGGCCTACTGGTTCGCGGCCCAGGGGGCAGTCCTGATGTTCCTGGCCATCGTCATCGTCTATTGTCTGTCCATGGACCATTTCGAGCGCCGCGAGGCCCGGGCCGCTTTTGCGACGGCACCGGCTCCCGCATCCCCATCGGCCGATACGCAACCGTCCGCACCGCCATCGCCTCCCGGCCATGGCTGAGCGCGCCCCGCTGACGGCGGCCTCCCACTCCTCCCACTGGCGGCTGCACCGCATCGTGGCCCTGTACACGCTGGGCGTGCTGGGTTTTCTGGCCCTCATGTTCTGGGCCGAGCAGCAAGGCCTGTCGCGCCACTGGATAGGCCCCATCTTCCTGTTCTTCACCGTCATGGTCTATGCGGCCATCGGCGTGTACCTGCGCACCAGCGACCCCGAGGAGTACTACGTCGCGGGCCGGCGCATTCCGCCCTTCTACAACGGCATGGCGGCTGCGGCGGACTGGGTCAGCGCGGCCTCGTTCATCAGCCTGTCGGGGGCGCTGTACCTGCAGGGCTTTGCCGGCGTGCCGGGCCAGGCCGGCGGACTGGCCTACCTGCTGGGCTGGACGGGCGGCTTTTGCCTGGTCGCCATGCTGATCGCGCCGCACCTGCGGGCGATGAAGCTCTACACCATTCCCGATTTCTTCCAGCAGCGCTACGGCGGGCGCTGGCCGCGCGTGATCGCGGCGCTGGCGGCCGTGATCTGCTCGTTCACCTATGTGGTGGCGCAGATCTACGGCGTGGGGCTGATCGCCTCGCGGCTGACGGGCGTGCAGTTCGAGATCGGCATCATGCTGGGCCTGGGCGGCGTGCTGCTGTGCTCCTTCCTGGGCGGCATGCGCGCCATCACCTGGACCCAGGTCGCGCAGTACGTGGTGATCCTGCTGGCCTTTCTGATCCCCGTGTCCTGGCTGGCCTACCGGCAGATGGGCAATCCCGTGGCGCCGCTGGCCTATACGGCCCAGCTCAGCCAGATTGCGGAGATGGAGCAGCGCCTGCTGGACTCGCCGGCCGAGCAGGAGGTGATCGCCGCCTACCGCCTGCGCGCCGAGGTGCTGGAGGACAAGCTCAAGGACGTGCCGCGCGTTCTGGCCGCCGAGCGCCAGGCGCTGGCCGAGCGCATACGCGATCTGCGCACGCGCAGCGGCGATATCGGCGCCATCATGGCCGCCAGCCGTGAACTGGCCGCCATGCCGCGTGACGAAGCCGCCGCGCGCGCGCTGTGGACACGCCAACTGCAGGAAATGCGCGAGCGCGAGAAGCCGCTGGGCGGCATCCCGCTGCACAGCCTGCCATTCGCCGGCAACCCCGACGGATCGCCCCAGGAGCAGCAGATCTACGAGGACAGCCGGCGCAACTTCCTGGCGCTGATGTTCTGCCTCATGGCCGGCACGGCCGGCCTGCCGCATTTGCTCACGCGCTACTACACGGCGCCCTCGGTGTCGGGGGCGCGGGCCTCGGTGGGCTGGACGCTGTTCTTCATCGGCGTGCTGTACATGAGCGCGCCGGCCCTGGCCGTGCTGGTCAAGTTCGAGGTCATGAACAACCTCGTGGGCATCCGCTTTGACGAGCTGCCCAACTGGATGGCGCAGTGGGCCAGGGTGGATGCCTCCTTGCTGGCCGTGGAGGATGTCAACGGCGATGGCGTGCTGCAGTTCGGCGAGATCCGCATGGGCGCCGACCTCATCATGCTGGCCACGCCCGAGCTGGGCGGCATGCCCTACGTGGTCTCCGGCCTGGTGGCGGCCGGCGGCCTGGCTGCGGCGCTGTCCACGGCCGATGGACTGCTGCTGACCATCAGCAACGCGCTGGTGCGCGACCTGTACTTTCGCGAGCGCCGCCGCCGCGCCTCGCCCGAGCAGCGCGTGATCCTGTCCAAGTTCGCGCTGCTGGTGATGGCGCTGTCGGCCGCCTTCGTGGCCTCGCGCCGTTCCTCGGACATCCTGCCCATGGTCACGGCATCGTTCTCGCTGGCGGCCTCGGCCTTCGTGCCGGCCATGGTGCTGGGCATCTTCTGGCGTGGCACCACGCGCCGGGGCGCCGTGGCCGGCATGCTGGCCGGGCTGGGCGTCACGCTGTACTACATGGTCTCGCATGTGCCGGCACTGCAGCCCGTGCTGCCCGAAGCGCTGCACGCGCGCCTGTGGTGGGGCATACAGCCGATTTCATCGGGCGTCTTCGGCGTGCCGGCTGGCCTGCTGGTGACCTGGCTGGTCAGCTGCCTGGACCCGCGCCGCCGGGCCCCGGCACGTTCCGTGCCCACAAAAGCGTCCTGACGGCAGAGGCCGCCGGGCGGGAGAATGGCCATTTTCTGCCCCGTTTTTGCGCTTTTGGCAGATCTGGATCATTGCCGGCCCCACTGAAGCCCGTGCGTGCTGGAAAACCCGCTTTTGGGAGCCGGAGGCTCATGACACGCTGCGAGCCGTGTCCGATCCGATCCCTTGCAGAGAATCCCGTCCGCCATGCATTTTGTGAAAACGTCCGCCGGCCAACAGGCATTCAAGGAACGCCATGCCGATCTCTCGCCCCGGTTGCGCTCGGCCTTTTTGCTGTTTGACGGGCAACGCAGCCTGGCGCAGGTGCTGCAGGCCGTGGCCGGCATGGGCGTGACGCAGGACGAGATCCTGGCGCTGGTGGAGCGCGAATGGCTGGCACCGCGCGACGCGGCCGAGCCCCGGCTGGGCGTGGTGGCCGTTGCGGTGCCTTCGGTCCCTGCCGCGCCTGCTGCAGCGGCTTCGCCCACGGATTCGACTGGCGATGGCCCCGCGCAGTCCGAGCCTTCGCTGGCCGTGCGCTATCGCAATGCCTATCCGCTGGCCGTGGCCATCACGGCCAACCTGGGCCTGAAGGGGTTCCGGCTCAACCTTGCTGTGGAAGCGGCCATGGGTTACGACCAGCTGGTGGCGCTGGCGCCGCGCCTGCGCGAGGCGGCCAGTCCTGCCAGCTACCTGCCGCTGCACGAGGCGCTGTTCGGCAAGGCACCTTGAATGAGGAATGGCCCGCACGCTCGCCGAGGGTGCGCTTTTCATCTTGGGGCGGCGCGGCAATGAAAAAGGGCAAGGCGCCTTCGCGCCTTGCCCTTGCATGAATCCGTGGGTGCAGGCTCAGACGGCCAGCAGCTCCACGTCGAACTTCAGCGTGGCATTGGGGGGGATCACGCCGCCAGCGCCGCGGGCGCCATAGCCCAGCTCGGCCGGGATGATCAGGGTGCGCTGGCCGCCCACCTTCATGCCTTGCACGCCTTCGTCCCAGCCCTTGATCACCATGCCGCCGCCCAGGGGGAAGACGAAGGGATCGTTGCGGTCCTTGCTGGAGTCGAACTTGGCGCCCTGCACGCCGTTGTTGTAGAGCCAGCCCGTGTAGTGCACGGTCACGCTGCGGCCGCGCTGGGCTTCGGCGCCGTCGCCCACGACGGTGTCTTCATACTGCAGGCCGGATGCGGTGGTGGTGAAAGCCATGGTGGTATTCCTTGAGAGAGAAACGGTAGGGGGAAAGGAGACGACCCGGCGGGCCGGTGGCCCTGCGCGGGAAGAGGCCGTGGCGCCTGGTGCCGCGCCCGGCCTGACATCACTTCTTGGCGCGCGCGGCCACCCAGCGGTTGGCAAAGGCCTGCACATCGGACAGGCGCTTGAGCAGGTCCTGGCCGGCCAGCGTCACGGTGTAGCCGTCGGAGCCATGCTCCAGCAGCCCGCACTCGCGCAGCTCCTTGATGCGGGTGTTCAGCGTGTTGGGCGTGATGCCGCCCACGCTGTCTTGCAGCAGTCGAAAGGTCTGAGGATGGCCGTCACGCAGCGCCCACAGCACGCGCAACGCGTAGCGGCATTCGAGTTTCTCGAACAGCTGGTTGATGGCGGCGTTTTCCTTGGAGCTCATGACGCTTCTCCTTGCGCAATGGTATGGGTGAGCCGGCGGGTGCGTCCGGGTGGGACGCGCGCCGAGCCAAGTCCCGGGGAACTATAGCTCTGGATCCATTCTGCTACAAGTTTGGTAGCTCAAAACCCACAGCGGCAATGCCCCACGCTAGAGGAATACGCGTATGACCAAGCCAGTGTTGCAGGCCCGCCACGTGGCCTGCCCGCTGCGCGGCGGTTTCTCAGCTCTTGAGTTTGAGCAGATAGGTCATCACGCTGGCCGTGGTGTGCTCCAGCTCCAGAAAGCCGTTGAAATCGCGGCCCGCCTGCCAGGAAGGCTCCCAGCGGTTCTGGCGCAGGGCGCGTTGCCAGCTCTCGTGCTGCGTGGCCTGCTCCACGGCGCCCAGCAGGGCCTGGACACGTGCGGCGCTGACCTGCTTGCCAGTGAAGACGGCGCGCCAGTTGGCCATGTCCGCATCCAGCCCCTGCTCGCGGAACGAGGGCAGGCCGAACAGGCTGCGGCGCGAGGACACGCCGATGGCGCGCAGCTTGCCGCTGGCCAGCGCCTCGCTGAACTCGCTGTAGCCGGACACGCCCATGCGCGCATCGCCCTTGAGCAAGGCCTCCACCACCTGGGCGCCGCCAGGAAAGGGCTTGTAGACCAGTTGCTCGGGCGCCGCCTTGGCCGCGCGCGTGAGCAGGCCGGCGAACATGTGGTCCACGCCACCGGCCGAGCCACCCGCAAACGACTGGTGGGCCAGGTCGCTGCGCAGCGCGGCCACCAGGTCCTTGGCATTGCGGATGGGGGAGTCGGCAGGTACGGCCACGACGAGGTAGTCGCTGGTCAGGCGGGCAATCGGCTGTACATGCGACATGTTGACGGCCGGCTTTTGCAGTGCCACCGCGCCGACCATCACCATGCCACCGATCAGCAGGGCGTCGGGGTCCTTGCCATGGCGCTCGGCAAACTGGGCCAGGCCGATGGTGCCTCCCTTGCCGCCCACGTTTTCATACTCCACGCGCTCGGTCGCGCCGCTGGCCACCAGCGCCGCGCCCAATGCGCGGCCGGTCTGGTCCCAGCCGCCGCCGGCATTGGCCGGAATGACGATGCGCAGGCTGGTCGCCACGCGCTGGGCGCTGCCGGCAGCCCGTGGCGCATGGACTGCAGGTGCGGCCGCTGGCGGTGCGGCATGGGCCAGAGGAGAGCACAGCATGGCCAGGGCAGCGCCCTGGGCCAGCATCTGGCGGCGGTTCTGGCGCGTTCCATCGGCGGTATGGGCGGCGGTATGGGCGGCGTTGGCGGCGGTTTGCGAAAAGCTCGGAAGGCGCATGCAGTCTCCAATCGGGTTCGCGCGCCATTGTGGGCGCAAATGAATCAGAAAAGCAGATTATGTAAGCATGTGCGTCAGCTGCTTGACACAACACAGTACAGCGCAGTCCGGCCCGCGCGGCTCTGGGGTTCCTGGGTCGGTGCGGTCCTTCAACGCTCAGAAGTCGTAACGCATGCTCACGTTGACGCTGCGCGGCGCACCCCAGGTGTAGTACAGGCCCTGGGCATTGAAGTTGGTCACGCCAGAGAAGTAGTGCTTGTCGAACAGGTTGTTGACGTTGGCCGCGATGCTGAGATGGCGGTTGATCTGGTAGCGCGCCATCAGGTCCATCACCCAGTAGGCGTCCTGGCGCAGCGTGGCGGCGCCGCGGCTGGTGGAGATGGCGCTTTGCCAGCGCGCGGCGCCACCCACGGTCAGGCCGGACAGCGCGCCCTGCGCGAAGCGGTAGGTGGTGCCCAGCTTGAACTGGTGGCGCGGGCTGGTGGCGGCGTTGTCCAGATTGCTGTTGATGGTCACGTAGCTGCCCTGGGTCTGCCAGCCCTTGGCCAGCTCGCCGGACAGTTCCAGTTCGAAGCCGCGCCTGCGCGCGCCCTGGACCGCGCGGTAGGCCGTTTCGCCATTGGGCATGAGCCCGTCTTCCACGGCCGTGTTGTCGGTGCGCATCCAGAAATGGGCGACGCTGGCGTTCAACCGCTTGTCGAAGAATTCGCCCTTGGCGCCGATCTCGTAGGTCAGGCCCTCCTCGGGCGGCAGGGTGCGTTCCTGCAGATCCTTGGCGCTTTGCGCCTTGAAGATGCTGGCGTAGCTGCCATACAGCGAGATGTTCGGGCTGACGTCATACACCAGGCCCGCATAGGGCGTGACCACGCCGTGCTCGCGCATGTTGTAGTTGTACCAGCTGATGTCGGTCACATCCTTCTGGTCATAGTTGGTCACGCGCAGGCCGGCGATCAGCTTCAGCGGATCGGCCAGATTGAGGCGTGCCGCGCTGTAGAGATAGCTGCGCTTGTTGCTGAACAGGTCGTTGGAATAGGGGATGTTGTCCGCTGGCGCCGGGATGGCTGCGCCGCCCTGGCTGAAGTCCACCTGCGGCAGGTCCAGGCCGGGGCGCGCGCCGCGCAGCAGCGTGGTGCGGTTGCGTGCGGCGCCCGCGCCCACCAGCAACTCATGCTGGCGGCCGAACAGCGTGAACGGGCCCTGCACGTCGATGCTGATGTTCTGGTTGCGGGACTCGATGTCCTTGTAGGCCGCGAACTGGGCCGAGCTGGGCAGGGCGTAGCGCAGCAGGCCGATCTGCATGTCGGGCGTCTTCACCTCTTCATGCGACATCTGCAGCTTGGCCTTCCAGCCGCTGGCAAAGCGGTGCTCCAGGCGCGCGAAGCTGTTGAGCGACTCCTGCTCGTAGCCCGACCAGGGCGCGGCGATGTTCAGCGAGCGCGGCATCCAGCCGACGAACTGGCCGGTGCCCGTGTAGCCCTGGATGGGCGTGGTGCCGCCCGAGCCGCGCAGCTCGCGCTGGCGGTAGGTGATGCCGGCGCTCAGCAGGGTGTCGGGGGTGAGGTCGTATTCCAGCGTGCCGTACAGCATGGAGCTGTTGCTGTGCTGGTGGTCGCGGAAGCTGTCGCCGCTCTTGCGCGAGGCCACCAGGCGGCCGCGCAGGCTGCCTTCCTGGTTCAGCGGACCGGCAATGTCGGCATCGGCACGGTAGGTGCCCCAGCTGCCCGCGCTGGCCATTGCGCTGGCCTGGAAGTCGCGCGTGGGGCGCTTGCGGATCAGGTTGACCGTGGCTCCGTAGGCGCCGTCGCCATTGATCAGGCCCGACGAGCCCTTGAGCACTTCAACGCGGTCGATCTCGGCCAGATCGTCCAGCGAGTACATGATGTGCGTGTTCCAGCCCCAGCCATTGGTGAGCTGGCGGCTGCCATCGGTCTGCAGGTTGACGCTGGAGCCGCGCACGTTGAAGGTGGTCATCTCGCTTTGGCGGACCACGGCCACGCCGGGCGTCTGCTCCAGCACGTCGGTCAGCGTCTCCAGCTTGAAGTCGTCCATGCGCTGGCGCGTCATCACGCTCACCGACTGCGGCGTCTCGCGCAGCGACAGGCCCAGGCCCGTGGCCGTGCTGCTGGGTCCCGTCGCGGTGTAGGCGCCCGTGCCTTCCGTGGCGCTGCCGACCTCGGCCTTGGCGGTGACGTGCACCTCGCCCAGCGTGGTGGCGCCCACGGCTGATGCGGCAGGCGCTGTCGAGGACGCAGGCGATGCCTGCGAGCGGCGCAGCGTATAGCCGCCGTTGCCCGAGGTCGCGGCCGCCAGGCCCGAGCCCGCCAGCAGGCGGGTCAGCGCCTCGGCCGGCGCATGGCTGCCCTGCAGGCCCGGGCTTTGCAGATCGCGCACCAGCTCGGGCGTATAGGCCAGCAGCACGCCCGAGGCCTTGGCGAAGCGCGTGAGCGCGGCCTCCAGCGGTCCTGCCGGAATGTCGTAGGCCTGGGCGCGCTCGGTACCTGTCTGGGCCTGGGCCTGGGCATTCGCGGGCAAGGGCAGGGCGGACAGGCTGGCCAGTGCGGCGGCCAGGGCCAGGGTCAATGCGGACAGGTGGAACGCAGGCGCAGGCTGCGCGGGGCGGAGGACGCGTGCCGCCGCGGTAGCGAGGCGGTGCTGGTGATGGAGGTCGGACATGTTGGTGCGGTCTTTGGATCAGGGAGGAAACATGGCGCCGCAAAGCGCCTCTCCCCTGCTTGTCACGCGAGATGGGAAAAGGTACAGACCGATGTCACCGGGCCGGGTTGTCCCGCCGCCTTCTCTTCACGCCGGACCTATGCGCACCCAGTAGCGCACCGGCACATGGATGCGCACGGGCAGCACCTGTACCAGGGACTGCAGGATCCGGTCCGTATCGGCGAGCGGGAAGACGCCCGACAGGCGCAACCCGGCCACCTCGGGTGCCAGCGTGATCAGCCCGGGTCGGTAGCGGCGCAGTTCGTCGATGAAGCGGTCCAGGCGCATGTCCGAGGCCACGAGCACGCCTTCGTCCCAGCCCGGCCCCTCGCCGGCCGCGCCGGCCGGCAGCGCCTGCGTGGCACTGAGCCTTGCGGCTTCGCCGCTGTCGACACGCAGCAACTCGCCCGTGCGGCTGCGGGCCTCGACCGCACCCTCGAAAACGGCCACGCGCGTATCCGCAGTCTCCATGTCATGGCGCACCGTGAAACGCGTGCCCAGGGCGCGCAGCCTGCCCGCGGGCGTGTCCACCACAAAGGGGCGCGCGGGCTGGGCCGTGTCATGGGCGGTGGTGACCATCAGCTCGCCGCGCAACAGCAGCACGCGGCGCAGCTGGTCGTCGAAGGCAAGGTCCACGGACGTCTCGGTGTTGAGCAGCAGCTGCGTGCCATCGGGCAACTGCAGGGAGCGCCGCTCGCCCTTGGCGGTGCTGACATCGGCATTCCAGGCCTGCCAGGGCAGGCGCTCATGCGCAGTCCATGCCGCAGCCCCTGCGCCGGCCAGGCCAGCGACGCTGGCCAGCAGGCGGCGGCGTGACTGGGCGGTCTTGAGGCTGCGCGCCAGCGTGGCCGTGGCAAGGGGGCCATTGAGGGGACCGCTGTCCGGGCGTGCGTCAGGCAGCCTGAGCCGCGCATTCGTGGCCTCGATGCGCTGCCAGGCCCGCTCATGCAGCGGATGGGCCGCGCGCCAGTCCAGCCATTGCGCGCGTTGTTCCTCTGTGCACTCGCCTGACCACAGCTGCACCAGCCAGTCCACGGCGCTGTGGACCACGTCAGGCGGCAGCGCGGGGTCGGCACTATGGGTGGAGCCATCGGCGCCATGGACGCGCCCGGCAGCGCAGCGCTGTGTCATGCCGCATGTTCCGGGAAGTAGCAATGCCGGATGGCGCGCGCCATGTACTGCTTGACCGAGCTGACCGAGACCTGCAGCAGCAAGGCGATCTCGGCATAGGCCATGCCGTCCAGCTGGGCGTGCAAAAAGGCCGCGCGCACCTTGGGCGGCAGGCCGTCGAGCAGGCGGTCCAGCTCGCACAGCGTCTCCAGCACGATGGCGCGTTCCTCGGGCGAGGGCGCCAGCGGCTCGGGCTGCAGCGCCAGCGTGTCCAGATAGGCACGTTCAATTTCTCGGCGGCGCAGATGGTTGGCCATCACGCGCTTGGCCACCGTGGTGAGGAAGGCGCGGGGCTCCCGGATCTCGGACAGTTCGGTGCGGGACTCCATCACGCGCACGTAGGTGTCCTGTGCGAAATCTGCCGCATCGCCTGCATGGCCCAGCCGGCGCTGCAGCCAGGTGCGCAGCCAGCCATGGTGCTGCTGGTAGAGATGGGCAAGGGCCTGGTGGGGAGTCACGGCGGGACAGGACACGAAGGGTGAAGAGAAGAGATGCAAGTGATAAGCATTCTTATTTTACTTTGGGTGATGCTGGCACCGCCTTGGCGTGGCGCACGATTAAGCCGGTAAAGCTTGTGTAAATGCGATCAATTCTTATTTGTGGGCGGTAGAATCCCCGGGCCTTTCCTTTCCTGGGCTCCCGTGCCCGCCATCCGTGATGGTTGACGCCGCGTGGCGCTGCCGCCTTTTTCTGTTGCGATGACATCCCCCAAACCGGACCCTCGGCGCCGTTCCTACTGGCTCAAGACACTGCACGAGTGGCACTGGGTCAGCTCCGCGCTGTGCCTGATCGGCATGCTGCTGTTCGCCGTCACGGGGTTCACGCTCAACCATGCGGGGCAGATCGAGTCCAAGCCGCGCATCGTGCGGGGCGAGGCGGCATTGCCCGATGCGCTGCGCGTGCAGTTGGTCCAGCAGCAGGCCAGCCAGCCGCGCGACCGGGCGCCCGTGCCTGCGCCGTTTGCGGACTGGGTGCGCGGCCAGTGGGGCCTTGAGGCCGAGGGCCGCGAGGCCGAATGGACGGCCGACGAACTCTATGTCTCCCTGCCACGCCCTGGCGGCGATGCCTGGGTGCGCGTTGCCCTGGCCGATGGCGAGGCCGAATACGAGCGCACCGACCGGGGCTGGATCGCCTATCTGAACGACCTGCACAAGGGCCGCAACACGGGCGCCGCCTGGAGCTGGTTCATCGACATCTTTGCCGCAGCCTGCCTGGTGTTCACCGTCACGGGCCTGTTCATCCTGAAGATGCATGCAGGCAACCGCCCCTTCACCTGGCCCATGGTCGGCATGGGGCTGGTGATTCCCATGCTGCTGGCCCTCCTGTTGATCCACTGAGAACCGAAAGAGCCTTGCCAATGAATCCGCACTTCTCTCTGCGCTACACCATGGCGCTTGGCGCCTGCCTGGGCGCGGTCCCGGTCTTTGCCGCCGGCCTGAACGTGGGCGTGGAAATTCCGCGCCTGGATGTCGCCGAATACCACCGCCCCTACGTGGCCGTGTGGATCGAGCGCGCCGACGCCTCGGTGGCCTCCACGCTGTCGGTCTGGTACGACGTGAAGATGCGCAATGCCGAAGGCACGAAGTGGCTCAAGGACATGCGCCAGTGGTGGCGCCGCACGGGCCGTGACCTGACGTTGCCGATCGATGGCGTGACCAGTCCCACGCGTCCCGTGGGCAAGCACCAGCTGAGCTTCACCGAAGGCTCCAATCCCTTCGCCAAGCTGCCGCCCGGTGAATACAAGCTCGTGGTCGAGGCCGCGCGCGAAGTCGGCGGCCGCGAAGTGGTTACTGTGCCCTTCAAGTGGCCCGCGGCCAAGGCCGAGCAACTGAGCGCCAAGGGCAGCAGCGAGCTGGGCGAGATCAGCGTCGAACTCAAGCCTTGAAATTGAAAGCCGCCGAGGCGCTGTGCGCCTTCCCCCTCACGAGGGGGACGACGCCATCGCTGCACGTGCCAGACCCATCCACGAACCAAGGAGATTTTTCATGAAGTCCAAGACCCGCTTTGCCGTCCGTCTGGCTGCCAGCCTCGCCATTGCCTGCGGCGCCTTCCAGGCCGCCCAGGCCCACAACCTGTGGCTGCTGCCCTCGACCACGGTGCTGTCCAAGGCCGAATGGATCACGGTGGATGCCGCTGTCTCCAACGACCTGTTCTTCTTCAACCACGTGCCGCTGGGCCTGGACAACCTCGTTGTCTCGGCACCGGACGGCTCGGCCGTCGCGCCGCAGAATGCCCATCGCGGCAAGCTGCGCAGCGTGTTCGATCTGGACCTGCAGCAAAGCGGCACCTACCGCCTGGCCATCGTCAACGACGGCCTGTTTGCCTCCTGGAAGGACAAGGCCACAGGCCAGAACCGCCGCTGGCGCGGCTCGCCCGAGAAGTTCGCCGCCGATGTGCCCGCCGACGCGCAGGACCTGAAGGTGACCCAGTCCGTGGGCCGCATCGAGACCTTCGTGACCGTGGGCAAGCCCAGTGCCGTCAAGCCTTCCGGCAAGGGGCTGGAGCTGGTGCCCGTGACCCATCCCAACGACCTGGTCAAGGGCGAGAAGGCCACCTTCGCCTTCCATGTGGACGGCAAGCCCGCCGCCAACCTGGAAGTCGTGCTGGTGCCCGGCGCCACGCGCTACCGCGACAACAAGGGCGAGATCAAGGCCACGACCGACGCCAAGGGCGAGTTCAGCGTGACCTGGCCCACCGCCGGCATGTACTGGGTGGATGCCGACGCCCAGGACAACAAGACATCGCTGCCCCAGGCCAAGGAGCGCCGCCTGTCCTACGTGGGCACGTTCGAGGTGCTGCCCTGAGCCTTGCGTCCCCGCCCGGGGCTCCGTCTGCGCCCGCGCCCGTGCGCGTGAGCTTCGCGCCCGCCCTGTTGCAGGGCAGCGCAGGCCGGGGCCTTGCCGCGCCCGTGTCCACAGGCGCGGCGTCCTTTGCCGTCTCCGGCTACGCGCCGCAGGCGGTGCGGCGGGCAGATCCGGCCGCGCTGCAAACACTCACCGGCGAGGCCATGGGCACGACCTGGAGCGTGCGCCTGCACAACCCGGATTTCCGCCCGCTCGATGAGGCGTGCCAGGCCATAGAGGCTGCACTGGCCCTGGTCGTGCGCCAGATGAGCAACTGGGAAGCCGACTCCGACATCTCGCGCTTCAACCGCGCCGAGCCCGGCAACTGGCATGCACTGCCGCCCGAATTCTTCACCGTGCTGACCTGTGCACTCGAGTGGGCACAGGCCAGCGGCGGCGCCTGGGACCCTACCGTGGGGCCGCTGGTCGATCTGTGGGGCTTCGGCCCGCGTGCGGAAAAGTCGCAGGGCGCCGGCATCCCCGATGCCGATGCGCTGCGGCGGGTGCGCGAGCGCGTGGGCTACCAGCGCATCGTGCTGGACCTGGCGGGCCGGCGCGCGCTGCAGCCCGGCGCCGTCCATGTGGACTTCAGCGGCATCGCCAAAGGCTATTCGGTGGACCTGGTCGCCGAGCGCCTGCAGGCGCTGGGCCATACCGATTTCCTCGTCGAGGTGGGCGGCGAGCTGCGTGCCTGCGGTCAGCGCCCTGGCAACCAGCCCTGGCGCGTGGCCGTGGCCAGCATGGCGGACCCGTCCACGCCGCTGGCGCTGCCGCTGCGCGACATGACCATCGCCACCTCGGGCGACCACTGGCATGCCTTCGAGCAGGGCGGGCGCCGCTACTCCCACACCATCGATCCGCGCAGCGGCGAGCCCGTGGCGCATGGCCTGACCAGCGTCACCGTGCTGCATGCCGAATGCATGCAGGCCGACGCCCTGGCCACCGTGCTCACCGTGCTGGGGCCGCGCGAGGGCCTGGACTTTGCCGAGCAGCGCGGCGTGGCGGCGCTGCTGTGCGAGCGCACTGCGCAAGGCCCTGCCATGGCGATGACAACGGCTTTTGCCGCGCTGCTGCCGTGAGCGTTTCCTTCCCTTTTTCCGTCGTGTAGATTCCCGGTCCTGCCATGACCTTGTCCGAACCTGGGCTGCGCGTACTCGCAGCCGCCGTGCTGGTCCTGCTCTATGCGGCCATGTGCGCCGCCATCTGGTGGCGCGAGCGCCGCCAGCGCATGCGGGCCCGGCAGGAAGCGGCTGCGCTGACCAGCGCACGCGAGGGCGCGCTGCCCCTGCTTGTGGCCTATGCCAGCCAGACCGGCCAGGCCGAGGAGCTGGCGCGCGAGACCGCCCGGCTGCTGCACACGGCCGGAGAAAGCGTGCACCTGTGCGCCCTGGACGCTGTGGATGCCGACCTGCTGGCGCGCACGCAAAGGGCGCTGTTCATCGCCAGCACCTATGGCGAGGGCGATCCGCCCGACAACGCGGCGCTGTTCCTGGCGCACGCCATGGCGCAGGCGCAGGACCTGTCCCATCTGCAATACGGTCTGCTGGCGCTGGGCGATCGGCAGTACGCGCAGTTCTGCGGCTTTGGCCGCGCGCTGGACAGCTGGCTGCGTGCCGGTGGCGCCAGGCCCTGGTTCGAGCGCGTCGAAATGGACAACGGCGCGCCGCAGGCGCTGACCGCCTGGCAGCACCAGCTGACCCAGATCAGCAGCCTGGGCGACATGCCGGCATGGGAGCAGCCTGTCTTCAGCGAATGGACGCTGGCCGCGCGCCGGCACATGAACCCGGGCAGCGCAGGCGAGCCGGTGTTCCACATCGAGCTGCAGCCCCCTGCAACGGAGCCCGCGCTGTGGGAGTCCGGCGACCTGGCGCAGGTCTGCATTCCTGCGGACCCGCAGCATCCGCGCGAGTACTCCATCGCCTCCATCGCCCAGGATGGCTGCGTGCACCTGCTGGTGCGCCAGGCGCGGCGCGAGGATGGCTCGCCGGGCCTGGCCTCGGGCTGGCTCACGCAGGGCGCGCCCCTGGGGGCTGCCATCACCCTGAGGCTGCGTGCGCACCGCAATTTCCGGCTGGAAGACAACCTGCAGCGCCCGCTGGTGCTGATCGGCAACGGCACGGGCCTGGCCGGCCTGCGCAGCCACCTGCGCGCGCGTGCTGCGGCGGGCCTGGGTCCCAACTGGCTGCTGTTCGGCGAGCGCAATGCGGCGCACGACCGGCTGTACGGCGACGAGCTTCAGGCATGGTGCGATGGCGGCGTGCTGCAGCGCCTGGAGCTGGCCTTCTCGCGCGACCGCAGCGAAGGCGCGCCGCGCGCCTATGTGCAGGACCTGCTGGCGCAGTCCAGCGATGTCTTGCGCCAATGGGTGGCGCAGGGCGCAGCCATCTACGTGTGCGGCAGCCTGCAGGGCATGGCCCAGGGCGTGGACCAGGCGCTGCACGCCGTGCTGGGCGAGGCGCGGATGGACCAGCTGGTGCGCAGCGGCCGCTACCGGCGTGATGTGTATTGAGGTGGTGAGAGCAGCTTGCGCCAGCGCAAGCATTGGTGCCGTCAGCGCTTTCTGCTCCTAGGAACGTAGCATCCGTGCGACAGATAAATCCTATTGTGATCATGAGAATGGAAATGATTCTCAATGTTCATATAATTTCGTTACATATCCCCATCCCATCGCATAACCAAACATTTCAAAGCGAGTTTCACGGGCCTCCCGGCCCGTTTTCCGTTTCTGGAGTGTTTGCATGTCGTATCGCGATCTGCGCGGAGTTCTTCCGTCGCGTCCTTCCCATCTGGCCCTTGTGGTGGCTGCCGTCTGCGCTTCGGGTGCCGTCTCTGCACAGACGGCAACAGGCAATGCCGCGCCCGCCACGGAGCTGCGCGAAGTCGTGGTCTCCGCCTCGGGTTTCGAGCAGGACATCAAGGAGGCGCCGGCCTCCATCACCGTCATCCCGCGTGAGGAACTGGCCAAGGGCCGCTTCGGCAGCCTGACCGACGCGCTGGAAAGCGTGGAAGGCATCGACGTGGGCGCCCCCGCAGGCAAGACCGGCGGCCTGAACATCAGCATCCGCGGCATGCCCAGCGACTACACGCTGGTGCTCATCGACGGCCGCCGCCAGAACTCGGCCGGCAACGTCACGCCCAACGGCTTTGGCGAGACGCAGACCAGCTTCATGCCGCCCATCGGCGCCATCGAGCGCATCGAGGTCATCCGCGGCCCCATGTCCACGCTCTACGGCTCCGACGCCATGGGCGGCGTGATCAACATCATCACCCGCAAGGTCGGCAAGACCTGGACGGGCAGCGTCAGCGCCGACTACACGCTGCAGGAAGAGTCGGAGTTCGGCGACATCAAATCCGGCAAGTTCTACCTGAGCGGCCCCATCAAGGAGGACCTGCTGGGCCTGTCGATCCGCGGCAGCACGCAGCGCCGGGCCGCTTCGGACATCACCTATGCGGGCGCCAACGGCCAGCCCGCCGTTCCCCTCATGGGCGGCAACCCCGTCAAGTCCGAGATCAACAACCTGGGCCTGCGCCTGGCGCTCACGCCCAACAGGTACCACGACATCACGCTGGATCTGGACTCGGGCCGCCAGACCTATGACAACTCGCGCGGCCAGCTCGGCACGCTGGGGCTGCAGGGCGGCTACGGCCCCGAGCAGAAATACAACCGCGACCAGCTCACGCTGGCGCACACGGGCCGCTTCGGCTTCGGAACCTGGGACACCAGCTTCATGGTCAACCGCACCGAAACCATGGGCCGCACCGTTCCCCCGGGAACGCCGGGCGCGACACCGGGCGCTGCGCGCACGCTGGAGGTGGAAAGCAAGGTGCTGGACAGCAAGCTGGTCCTGCCCTGGGGCGCCCACCTGACCACGCTGGGCGGCCAGTGGTGGGATGCCGAGATGAAGGACGGCGTGGCGCCGAACAAGTTCGCCTTCACTCAGAAGGCCCTGTTTGCCGAGGACGAATGGAGCCTGACCGACGCCTTCAAGCTCACCATGGGCGCGCGCTATGACCGCCACAGTCTCTTCGGCGGCAAGCTCAGCCCGCGCATCTACGGCGTGTGGAATGCCGCGCCGCAGTGGACCGTGAAGGGCGGTATCAGCAACGGCTACAAGACGCCGCGCGTGGAACAGCTGGCGCCCGGCATCAACGGCTTTGGCCAGCAGGGCCGCCTGCCGCTGGTGGGCAGCCCCAACCTCAAGCCCGAAACCAGCCGCACCACCGAACTGGGCGTCTATTTCGACAGCCCCACGGGCTTTGCGGGCAGCGCCACGGTGTTCAACAACGAGTTCAAGGACAAGATCACCAGCGGCCCGGGCCTGATCAACTGCGACTTTGCGGCAGCGCCCAACCGCCCCGGCTGCGTGAGCTTCGGCAACTGGCCCCTGGTGGATGCCTTCGGCCAGTCCATCAACGTGGACGAGGCCGTCACGCGCGGCCTGGAGCTGAGCGCGCGCATGCCGCTGGCGCGCGGCTGGAATGCCAGCGCCAACTACACCTTCACCAGGAGCGAGCAAAAGAGCGGCCCCAACCGGGGCAACCCGCTGAGCGACACGCCCAAGCATGCGCTCAACGCCCGCCTGAACTGGGAGCCGGGTGCCCAGTGGAACCTGTGGCTGCGCGCCGAATACCGCAGCGAACGCTTCCGCGACCCCGGCACCAGCGCCAGCTCCCAGGCCGCCAAGGCCGCGCTGGGCAACTACAAGGCCTATACCCAGTTCCACCTGGGTGGCAGCTACCGCGTGAGCAAGCAGTTCACCATCAACGCGGCCATCTACAACCTGTTCAACAAGGATTTCGTGGACTACCAGCCCTACAACGTACCGGGCCAGGTCCAGGGTACCGTGATCTTTGGCAACCGCTACGCGAACAACCAGGAAGGCCGCCGGCTGTGGGTGTCCGCCAACTACGAGTTCTGAGGCGGGTTCCGGGGCGCCTGGCTGGCCTGCACGCGTGACGGGGCCAGCCTGACCAGCACCTGCAGCGTGCGGTTCAGCGGCACGGGCACGCCCAGGGCCTCGCCGCGCCGCACCACGTAGCCGTTCAGGTGGTCGATTTCGCTGGGCTTGCCCAGCGCCAGATCCTGGGCGGTGGATGAGAACTGGCCCGGCATGGTGGCCGGCAGGCCCCGCACGGCAGCGGGCACGTCGCCGGGCAGGGCCACGCCATCGGCCCTTGCCACGGCCAGGCATTCGGCCACCACGTCGTCCACCACGTGCGCCACGCCGGGCGCCTGCACCAGCGGGCCGTAGGGCAGCTGGCACAGCGCCGACAGCGCGTTGTAGGCGCAGTTGATCACCAGCTTGGCCCACAGCGCGCCGCGCACATCGGGCGATACCTGCACGGCAATGCCCGCCGCGCCAAATTGCCGGGCCACCTGTTCGCTGAGTGCAGAGGGCGCGATGACCAGCTCGCCACGCCCGAAGTGGCGCACATGGCCGGGACCGGCCATGGCCGTGGCCACATAGACCACGGCGGCCGCCACGGCAACGGACGGGCCCAGCACGGCGCGCACGCGCTCGTCGTTGTCCACGCCGTTTTGCATGGTCAGCACCAGGGCGCCCGGCGCCAGGTGCGGCTGCATCTCGCGGGCCGCTTCCTCGGTGGCCGTGGACTTGACGCAGAACATCACCACATCGGCATCGCGCACGGCGCTGGCCTCGGTCGATGCCTGCATGGGCACCTGGATGTCCAGCGCCGCCGTCTCCAGCCGCAGGCCATGCTGCTGCACGGCCTGCACATGGGCGGGACGGCCGATCAGCGTGACCTGGTGGCCGGCGCGTGCCAGCAGTGCGCCGAAATAGCAGCCCACGGCGCCTGCGCCCATGACGGCGATGCGCAGCGGCGCGGTGGGGGAGGAGGGGCTGGCGGAAGAAGCGTCCATGGTGCGAATCGGATAGGCCTTTGATGGCGCCCAGTCTAGCCAGGCTGCCGTCAAGGGCCCATGCTGTCTTCCCTGCCGGGGGGCACTGCGGACTTCAGGCCGTCCTCATGCCGTGCTCATGCCGTCTGCAGGCACAGGTACTTGGTTTCCAGGTATTCCTCGATGCCGTGGCGCGAGCCCTCGCGGCCCAGGCCGGACTGCTTGACGCCGCCGAAGGGCGCGACCTCGTTGGAGATCAGGCCGGTATTGATGCCCACCATGCCGTACTCCAGCGCACGCGATACGCGCCAGATGCGGCGGTTGTCGTTGGTGAACAGATAGGCGGCCAGGCCGTAGATGGTGTCGTTGGCGCGGCGCACCACTTCGTCCTCGTCGTGGAAACGGAACAGCGGCGCCAGCGGGCCGAAGGTCTCTTCCTCGCAGACCCGCATGCTGTCGTTCACATCGGCCAGCAGCGTGGGCTCGAAGAACAGCTTGCCCGGCACCGGGCGCCTGCCACCGGCCAGCAGGCGTGCGCCCTTGGACAGCGCGTCGGCCACATGGCTTTCCACCTTCTGCACGGCGGCCTCGTTGATCAGCGGGCCATGCGTCACGCCGGGCTCCAGGCCGTTGCCGACCTTGAACTCCGCCATGGCCCGCGCCAGGCGGCGGGCCAGTTCGTCATGGATGCGGTCGTGCACATAGATGCGGTTGGCGCATACGCAGGTCTGGCCCGCGTTGCGGAACTTGGAGGCCAGGATGCCGGCCACGGCCTGGTCGATATCGGCATCGTCGAACACGATCAACGGCGCATTGCCGCCCAGCTCCAGCGACAGCTTCTTGACCGTGTCGCTGCACTGGCGCATCAGCAGCCGCCCGGTGGCCGTGGAGCCCGTGAAGCTGAGCTTGCGCACCACGGGGCTTTGGGTCAGCGCCTGGCCGATGTCCTGCGGATGGCCGGTCAGCACCTGGAACACACCGGCTGGAATGCCGGCCTCCTCGGCCAGCACGGCCAGGGCCAGGGCCGTGAAGGGCGTGCTTTCGGCCGGCTTGACCAGCATGGTGCAGCCGGCGGCCAGCGCCGGGCCGGCCTTGCGCGTGATCATGGCGGCCGGGAAGTTCCAGGGCGTGATGGCGGCGCACACGCCAATGGGCTCGCGCAGCGTCAGCAGTTGCTGGCCGGCCGTGGGCGACTGCAGCAGTTCTCCGTCCACGCGCTTGCCTTCCTCGGCAAACCATTCGATGAAGGAGGCCGCGTAGGCGATCTCGCCGCGTGCCTCGGCCAGGGGCTTGCCCTGCTCCAGGGTCATCAGCCGCGCCAGATCGTCCTGGTGCGCCAGCATCAGGTCGAACCAGCGGCGCAGGATGCCTGCGCGCTGCTTGCCCGTCAGCGCGGCCCAGGCGGGCAGGGCGCGCTGTGCGGCGGCAATGGCGGCTTCGGTCTCGCCGGCCTGCAGGGCAGGCACCTGGCCCAGGCGCTCGCCCGTGGCGGGGTTGAAGACGTCGATGGCGGGGCCGGAGCCCACGGCTCGCCAGCCCTCGGCGAGCAGGCAGGCCTGGCGGAACAGATCGGGGCGTTGCAGTGAAAGACTCATGGTGCGGCAGGGTGTGGCTGGGATGGGGATTCAGGCGGCGACTGGCTGGGACGCGCTCTGGGTGATGGCGCTGTCGATGATGTCCAGGGCTCTGGCGAACAGCGGCTGTGGAATCGTCAGCGGATAGAGAAAGCGGATGGCGTTGCCGTACAGGCCGCAGGTCAGCAGCAGCAGGCCCTGCTCCTGCGCGTGCCGGACGACGGCGGCCACGCGCTGCGCATCGGGCTCGCCGCTGCCGGGAAGGCGGAACTCCACGGCCAGCATCGAGCCCAGTCCGCGCACGTCGGCAATGCCGGCATCCTGCGCCTGCAGGGCTTGCAGGCGCGCGCGCAGCTGGTTGCCCAGTGCGTGGGCGCGCTCGCACAGCCGTTCTTCATCGATCACGTCGAGCACGGCATGGGCCGCGGCCACGGCCAGCGGGTTGGCGGCATAGGTGCCGCCCAGGCCGCCGGGGTGGGGTGCGTCCATGACGGCCGCGCGGCCCACCACGCCCGAGATCGGCAGGCCGCCGCCCAGGCTCTTGGCCATGGTGATCAGGTCGGGCTGCACGCCGTAGTGCTCCATGGCAAACAGCTTGCCCGTGCGAGCGAAGCCGGTCTGCACCTCGTCGGCGATCAGCAGCATGCCGTGCTGGTCGCACAGCTGGCGCAGGCCGGTGAACAGGGCGGCAGGCACGGGGTGGAAGCCCCCTTCGCCCTGTACGGGCTCCACGATGATGGCGGCCACGCGCTGCGGGTCCACCGAGGTTTTGAGCAGCATGGCAATGGCGTCCAGCGACTGCTGCACGCTCACGCCCGCCTGCTCGCTGGGGAAGGGCGCGTGGAAGACTTCGCCCGGCATGGGGCCGAAGCCCTGCTTGTAGGGCGCCACCTTGCCCGTCAGTGCCATGCCCAGCTGGGTGCGGCCATGGAAGGCGCCCTGGAAGGCGATCACGGCCGAGCGGCCCGTGGCGTGGCGCGCGATCTTGACGGCGTTCTCCACGGCCTCGGCGCCCGTGGTGAAGAAGGCGGTCTTGGCCGGGCCGTCGATGGGCGCCAGCGCATTGATGCGCTCGGCCAGTGCAATCGCGCTTTCGTAGGGAACGATCTGGAAGGCCGTGTGCGTGAAGCGCTCCAGTTGCTGCTGCACGGCCTGGACCACGCGCGGATGGCGGTGGCCCGTGTTGAGCACGGCAATGCCGGCCGCGAAATCGATGTACTGGCGGCCCTCGGCATCGGTCAGCAGGGCGTTGTCGGCCTGCACGGCATGGAAGCCGCACATCACGCCCACGCCGCGCGGCATGGCGGCGTTGCGCCGGTTCTGGAGTTGCTGGTTCGGGGAAGAGGCGGTGGCGCTGGACATGAGAGGGTTCTCCGTTGATGGGGATGCAAGGCTTCCCGTTATAGTGGTCATTGGTTCCATGACTGGAGCCATCTTTTGAAAAGATGGTGGTGCCAATTGAGCGCGCCTCCACTTCCACCTCTATCCTCACTCCCCCAAGGCAGGCATGGCAAAACCCTCCGTGTGCGCGGATCTCATCCTCCAGATGGACTGGCGCGGGCTGGGCGGCGACCGCACCCATCTCAACCGGGGCCTGTACCTGGCCATCCGCCAGGCCATAGACAGCGGGGCCCTGTTGCCGCGCAGCCGTCTGCCTGCCTCGCGTGACCTGGCGCGCGAGCTGGGCGTGTCGCGCAACACCGTCAACCACGCCTACGAGCAGCTGCAGGTGGAGGGCTATGTGCGCAGCCAGGTGGGGCGGGGCACGCATGTGGTGGACACCCTGCCTGCGGCCTTGCTGCTGAGCGGCGGGCGTGCGCCCGCACGCCGCGCCACCGCCGCGGCGCCCGCACCGGGCGGCGGCCTGTCTGCACAGGCGCAGGCCCTGCTGAAAACGGCCCAGGCCTCCGAGCAGCAATGGGGCGCCTTCATGCCCGGCGTGCCCGACGTGACCGAATTTCCGCGCGCCACCTATGCGCGCATCCACAACCGCCTGCTGCGCCACGCCGGGCCGCAACTGCTGACCTACGGCACGCGCGGCGGCGTGGACGCGCTCAAGCAGGCCCTGGCCGAGCACCTGCGCGTGGCGCGCTCGGTGGACTGCGGGCCGGGCCAGGTGCTGATCACCGAAGGCGTGCACCAGGCCATCGACCTGGTGGTGCGCAGCCTTGCCGATCCCGGCGACTGCGTGTGGATGGAGGAGCCCGGCTACTGGGGCATTGCCAACGTGCTGCGCATGCAGCACGGGCTGCACCTGCACAGCGTGCCCGTGGACGAGGAGGGCATGCAACTGCCCGAAGGCCTGCCCGCGCCCCGGCTGATTTTCGTCACGCCCTCGCACCAATATCCCCTGGGCGCCGTCATGAGCATGGCCCGGCGCCGTGCGCTGATTGACTATGCGCGCCGCGTGGGCGCCTGGATCGTGGAGGACGACTACGACAGCGAATTCCGCTTCTCCGGCAGTCCCGTGCCCAGCATGCAGGGCATGGAGGAAGGTGCGCCCGTGATCTACATAGGCACCTTCAGCAAAACCCTCTATCCGGGGCTGCGCATGGGCTACATGGTGCTGCCACCGGCGCTGGCCGAGCCCCTGCGGCGCATCCATTCCGAGCTGTACCGCGAGGGGCACCAGCTGCCCCAGCAGGTGATTGCCGAGTTGATCACCGAAGGCCATTACGCCGCCCACATCCGCAAGATGCGCCTGCTCTACGGCAAGCGCCGCCGCATGCTGCTGTCCCTGATCGAGCGCTACCTGGGCGCCGACCACCTGCCCTGGGTGGAAAGCAGCGCAGGCCTGCATTTCGTGATGCAGCTGCCGGGCCAGGACGACGATGTGGCGCTTGCCGAGGATCTCCGGCAGGCGGGCATCTTCGTCAAGCCGCTGTCGCGCTATTACGCAGGCCCGCACAAGCGGCGCGGCCTGCTGCTGGGATACGCCTGCGTCTGCGAGGAGGAGATCGGTGCCGCCTTCTTCCGTATGCTGGCGGTGCTCGCAGCCCGGCATGGCCGGGGCTGAGGTTCTCTTTCCCAACCCCTTTGTCCGACGCAGAAAGCTCCATGATCTCCATCCGCCCCGTTGATCCCCATGAATGGCCGCAGTACCGCGATATCCGCCTGCGTGCCCTGCGCGATGCCCCCGACGCCTTCGGCAGCACCTGGGCGGCAGAGGCTGCAAGGGCTGACCCGGACTGGGCTGCACGGCTGCAGGCCGCTGCTGCCGGGGGCAGGGACAGGGTGCTCTTCGCCGTCAACGGCGAACAGGCCTGCGGCCTGGTCTGGTGCAAGCTGTGTGCCGACGAGCCCGGCGTGGCCGACCTCTTTCAGATGTGGGTCGATCCTGCCGCGCGTGGCCGGGGCGCGGGCCAGGCGCTGCTGGCGCAGGCCGTCGCCTGGGCCTGGCAGATGGGCATGCGGCGTGTGCGGCTGGGCGTGACCGCAGCAGACTCTCCCGCCATGCGGCTGTATTTGGCGCATGGCTTCCGGGCGCAGGGCGATCTGCAGCCGCTGCGCGAGGGCTCCGGATTGCAGGTGCAGGCCATGGCCCTGGACCGCGCCGGCGGCTGAACCGCCGCGGCACAGGGCCGTCCTGTTTCAACCCGGCAGCAGTGCCGGCGAAGGCAACTGCCGGGTCTTGGCCAGTTGCGAATTGCTGTAGCGCAGGTCGGAGGTGACCTCCGCACCCAGCCAGGCGGGCGATGGCGGCTGGATATCCTCGCTCGCCAGTTCGATCTCGGCCGTGACCAGGCCGGCCAGGGGGCCTTCGAACACATCGACCTCGAAGTTGAAGCCGTCGACCGGCACGACGTAGCGCACCTTGTCGATGGCGCCATGTGCGCAGTGCTGGGCCAGCAGCGTCTCGGCATCGGCCAGCGGGATCTGGTATTCGAATTCGGCCCGGCTCATGCCGCGTGCCGGGCCCTTGAGCGTGAGAAATCCGGTGTCTCCGGCGATGCGCACCCGCACCCACATGCCGTTGTCGGCGATGTATCCCTGCGCCATGCGCACGCCGGTCAGGCCTGCCACGATGCCAGGGTCGGCCACCAGGTATTTGCGTTCGATTTCGAGAGCCATGCTGTTGCCCGTGCAGACAAAGGCGGCAGTCTATCGCGCCGCCGTCGCCCTGCCCGGCAGATGGCCCGCCACAAACAAAAAGCCCCGCAGGGGAGTGCGGGGCTTTCCAGGAGGCGGTTGCCGGCCCGGGGGGGCGGCATCCACAGCGCCTTACAGCGAGTCGATGAAGCTGCGCAGCTTGTCCGAGCGGCTCGGGTGCTTGAGCTTGCGCAGGGCCTTGGCCTCGATCTGGCGGATGCGTTCGCGCGTGACGTCGAACTGCTTGCCCACTTCTTCCAGCGTGTGGTCGGTGGACATTTCGATGCCGAAGCGCATGCGCAGCACCTTGGCTTCGCGCGGGGTGAGGCCGTCGAGGATGTCCTTGACCACGTCGCGCAGGCCGGCCTGCATGGCGGCGTCCACGGGAGCGGTGTTGTTGGTGTCCTCGATGAAGTCGCCCAGGTGCGAATCGTCGTCGTCGCCGATCGGCGTTTCCATGGAGATCGGCTCCTTGGCGATCTTCATGATCTTGCGGATCTTGTCCTCGGGGATCTCCATCTTGGCCGCCAGGATGGACGCATCGGGCTCGAAGCCGAACTCCTGCAGATGCTGGCGCGAGATGCGGTTCATCTTGTTGATGGTCTCGATCATGTGCACCGGGATGCGGATGGTGCGCGCCTGGTCGGCGATCGAGCGCGTGATGGCCTGGCGGATCCACCACGTGGCATAGGTCGAGAACTTGTAGCCGCGACGGTATTCGAACTTGTCCACCGCCTTCATCAGGCCGATGTTGCCTTCCTGGATCAGATCCAGGAACTGCAGGCCGCGGTTCGTGTACTTCTTGGCGATGGAGATCACCAGGCGCAGGTTGGCCTCGATCATCTCCTTCTTGGCGTCACGGCTGGCGCGCTCGCCATCGTTCATGCGCTTGTTGATGCGCTTGAGCTCGTCCAGCGGCACGACCACGCGCGATTGCAGGTCGATCAGGTTCTGCTGCAGCTCCTGCACGGGCGGGATGTTGCGCTCCAGCACATTGCTCCAGGGCTTGCCGGCCGCGACCTGCTGCACCACCCACTGCAGGTTCAGCAGGTTGGGCGGGAACTGGGCGATGAAGGTCTCCTGCGGCATGCCGCACTTGTCCACGATGATCTTGCGCAGCTCGCGTTCCTTCTTGCGCACGTCATCCACCTGGGCGCGCACAAGGTCGCACAGCTTCTCGATGGTCTTGGCCGTGAAGCGGATGGTCATCAGCTCTTCGGTCAGGGCCTTCTGCACCTTCATGTACACGGGCGTGCCGTAGCCGTCCTTGTCGTACACCTTGTGCATCTTGTCGAAGTTCTCGCGCATGGCGTCGAAGCGGCGCAGCGCCTCGTTCTTGAGTTCTTCGAGCTTCTTGGTCAGCGCCTTGGAGCCGCCCTTGCCGTCGTCGTCATCCTCTTCGTCGTATTCGTCGAAGTCTTCTTCGGCCACGTAGTCGTCGTTCTCATTGGCGTTGACGAAGCCGTCGACGATGGTGGAGATGACAACCTTGCCTTCGCGGATTTCCTCGGACATGGCCAGGATTTCGGCGATGGTGGCAGGCGAGGCCGAGATGGCCTCCATCATGTCCATCAGGCCGCCTTCGATGCGCTTGGCGATTTCGATTTCGCCTTCGCGCGTCAGCAGCTCGACCGTGCCCATTTCGCGCATGTACATGCGCACGGGGTCGGTGGTGCGGCCGAACTCGGAGTCCACCGTGGACAGGGCGGCTTCGGCCTCTTCCTCGGCTTCCTCTTCGGTGGTGGCGGACTGGCCCGTGTTGTTCAGCAGCAGGGTTTCCGCATCGGGAGTCTGCTCGTAGACGGCCACGCCCATGTCGTTGAGCATGGAGATCACGACTTCCAGCGTCTCGGCATCGACCAGCTTGTCGGGCAGGTGGTCGTTGATTTCGCTGTGCGTCAGGTAGCCGCGCGTCTTGCCCAGCTTGATCAGCGCCTTCAGGCGCTGGCGGCGGGTGGACATTTCCTCTTCGGTCAGGACGGTTTCGTCCAGGCCGAATTCCTTCATCAAGGCGCGTTCCTTGGCCTTGCTGATCTTCATGCGCAGGGGCTTGACCTTTTCGGCCGGGGCCGAAGTGGTCTCGACCTCGACTTCCACTTCGGTCTCGACCTCGGACTCGCCTTCACCTTCGCCGTCGATGTCGCCATCGATGTCGGACAGGTCGGCATCATCGATGTCGTCGCCGCCTTCCTTGGCCTTGGGCTTGCGGCCGCGCTTGGCGGGGGTCTTGGCAGCGGCGGTGGAGCTTGCGGCTGCCTTGGCCGGCGCCTTCTTGGCGGCGGCAGGCTTCTTTTCGGTCTGGGCGGGGGCGTCGTCGCCTTCGGCTGCCTTCTTGCGGCCGCGCTTGGGGGTCGCGGCGGCGAGCAGCTCGTCGGCCATGGCTTTGAGTTCGGCTTGGGACTTGGTTACCACGTCGGTATCTTTCTTTGCTTTGGCCGCAGATGCGGCGCTCTTCGGTCCTGCAGCGGCTTTGCCGGCACCGGCCTTGGCCGGGGCTGAAGAGGTTGTCGAAGTCTTGGGCTTCGCTGGAGCTTCGGGGGCCTGCTTGGACTTCACGGACTTTGAAACGGGCATGAACACCTCACGGTCAGGAGCGAACACACACAAAGGGAAACTCAAACAAGCGCCGCCTAGGCGCACGCGCGGACGGACTAGGTCCGCCAGGGAAGCGAAAAACGTTCCAGGCAAGATGTCTGGGCGAACATTTGGTGTGCAGTCCTTGCGGGAAATTGGGCCGTGCAGTTGCTGCAATCACGTGAGTTCTTCACGGGGCCCGGTCCGGAGGTGCTGCTGTCGCTCTTGCCGATAGCCCCTAATTATATCTGCTTACCTCGATTTCAAGAGGAAGTGCGCATCTGGTTTTCCAGGACCTGCTGTCGGGCAAAGAGATCGCGATAGCGCTGGGCGGCGCTGGGGTCCCGTGCCATGTCGCGCACGGCTTCGTCGATCTGGGCCTTGATGTGGTCGATGACGATGCGGTTGAGCACGCCGCGCAGCTCGCGGCGCAGCTCGGACAGCTCGCCTTCGGGGTGGGCGTGGGGGCCGCTCATCAGCTTGTCGGCCAGCACTTCATGGGGCAGGCCGCGCAGCTGCTCGCGCAGTACGGCGAAGGGCCGGGGGCCGGATTCCTGGAACTGTGCTTCCATCCAGCGGAACAGCGCGCCGTGCCCGGCGGCGCAGCGCGCCAGCGCCTCGAAGTCCTCGTGGGTGAGTTCTTCCATGAACTCCATGTGCGCCATGAGCAGGCGCGCCGCCTGGTCCGTGCGCGTGGCGGGGGCTACGCGCGGCCCCATGGGCGGCGGGTTGAAGTCGCTGCGGCCATTTTTGTCCCAGGGCTTGCGCGGCCAGGGCTTTTTGCCGCCGCGCCCGGGCTCGCCGCCGCGCCAGCCGCCTGCGCCGCCGCCCTGGCTGCTCCCCTCGGGCCAGCCCGAAGGGGCGTTGTATTCGGCCGGCTGGCCCCAGTCGGGCGCGGCCGGTGCATGGCTGGCCTGGCCCGGATGGTGGGCGCCACCGGCCATGGAGCCCCTTGCGGGGCCGCTGCGGGCGGCTTCCTGCGACCACAGGTCCGAGAGATCGCGCGCATCCAACTGCACGAGTTCGGCGATCTCGCCCAGCAGCTGGCGCTTGAGGGCGCCGTCGGGCAGTGCTGTCCACAGCGGGCGGGCATTGCTGGCCATGTGGGCGCGGCCTTCGGCCTGGCCCAGGTCGCAGCCTTCGCTGGCCGCCTCGATGAGAAAGCGGCTCAACGGCAGCGCGTCGCCCACGTAGCGGGCAAAGGCTTCGCTGCCGTACTCGCGGATGAAGCTGTCCGGGTCATGCTCGGCGGGCAGGAAGAGGAATTTGACGCTGCGCGTGTCGCTGGCATAGGGCAGGGCGGCATCGAGCGCCTTGCGCGCGGCGCGCCGACCCGCCGCGTCTCCGTCGAAGCTGAAGACGACGGCTTCGGTAAATCGAAACAGTTTGTGAATATGGTCGGGCGTGCAGGCCGTGCCCAGCGTGGCGACGGCGTTGGCAAAGCCCAGCTGGGCCAGGGCCACCACGTCCATATAGCCTTCGGTGACCAGGGCATAGCCCATGTCGCGCAGGGCGGTGCGGGCCTCGAAGAGGCCGTAGAGCTCGCGCCCCTTGTGAAAGACCGGGGTTTCGGGCGAATTCAGGTATTTGGGCTTCTCGTCGCCGAAGACGCGGCCGCCGAAGCCGATGCACTCGCCCTTGACGTTGCGGATGGGAAACATCAGCCGGTCGCGGAAGCGGTCGTAGCGCTTGTCGTCGCCCTCGCCAACGATGACCAGGCCCGATTCTTCGAGCTGGGGATCGTCGTACTGCGGGAACACGCTGGCCAGCGACCGCCAGCCCGCAGGCGCGTAGCCCAGGCCGAAGCGCTTGGCGGTCTCGCCCGAGACGCCGCGGCGCTTGAGGTAGTCGATGGCCTGGGGCGATGCCTTGAGGTGCCTGCGGTAGGCGTCGCCTGCCTTCTCCAGCACGTCGGTGAGGGTGGCCTGTTTCTGCTTTTGCGCGGCCTGGCGCTCGCGCTCGGCGGGGCTGATGTCGTCCTGCGGCACCTGCAGGCCGACCTGGCCGGCAAGATCCTGCACGGCTTCGACGAAGCCCATGCCGGCATGGTCCATCAGAAAGCCGATGGCGTTGCCATTCTTGCCGCAGCCAAAGCAGTGATAGAACTGCTTGCTGGGACTGACGGTGAAGGAGGGCGACTTCTCGCTGTGGAACGGGCACAGGCCCATGAAGTTGGCGCCGCCCTTCCTGAGCTGCACGTAGCGTCCCACGATATCGACCACGTCGACGCGCGAGAGCAATTCCTGGATGAACGATTGGGGAATGGACACCCGCGTATTGTGCCTTCGCGGGGCCATCCGGCCGTGCCCCGGGGGCACTGGCCGGCGGTGCCCGGCCCTCAGCCCAGGCGCTGGAAGGTCAGCGTGAAGGCCACGCCACCGCGCGTGTTGTGCGCCTTGATCGTGCCGCCCATCTTGGCCATGTAGGTCCTGGCCACGAACAGGCCCTGGCCCCGGTGCTCGGCGCCGCCGGCGGCCGCCGGCTCCTGGGGGGCGGACACGCCCAGCTCGAAGATGCGCTCCAGCAGGTCCTCCGCAATGGTGGCGCCCTGGTTGTGCAGCGTGGCGCTGGCGGCGGACTCCGAGGCCGACAGCGACAGCGTGATGGCCGTGCCTGCGGGCCGGTAGCTGTCGGCATTGCGCAGGATGTGGGTGACCACGTCTTCCAGCGCAAACTCGTCGGCGCGCACGATCACGGCGCCCGTGACGTCCCTGTTCCCGCCCCCGCTCCCGCTCCCGCCTTCGTAGACCACGTTGGCAATGCCCGCAAAGTGCGCGTTGGCGGCCACGTGGGACAGAAAGGCGTTCAGGTCCAGCCGGCCTTCGGGCACGTTGGCGGCCTGCAGCGCCTCGGCCGGCGATGCCGTGCCGTAGAGCACATGCACGGCCTGCTGCATGCGCTGCACGTAGCGGTGGCCGGGGTCGTCGGGGCCGTACAGCACCATCAGCGATTGCAGGGGCGACATGATTTCGTGGCCCACGGCATGCCACATGTCGCGTTCCTGCTGGGCGCGCAGTTGCTCGCGCTGCAGGTCGTCCTTCACGCGTTGCAGCAGGTCCGCCAGGCCGCCGGCCAGAATGCCCAGCTCGTCGGAACCACGAAGGTCCGACACTTCGAGGTCGCCCAGGCGCGGGCCGACATGGCCGTCCTGCACGTTGTACGACACGGCGGCGGCGCGCCGGGTGAGGGCGGTCACGCGGCGGATCAGCCCCAGCTCGACGATCAGCCAGGCCAGCGCAATGGCGGCCAGCATGGCGCCCAGGTACCAGGACAGGCGCGTGGCCACGGCGGCCAGGCCCTGCTCCACATCGCGCGGGTGGCCGGTGAAGCTGACGGTGTAATTGCCCGTGGGCGTGTCCAGAATGTCCTGGCCCGTGGGCACGGCCGGGGTCATGGTGGCGGCGGAGACGCCGGCTGCATCCAGCGGCAGCCAGCTGATCAGGCGCAGCAGCCAGGGCGCCGACGGCGCGGCCTGCACATCCACGCCCTTGAGGGTGATGGCGCTGGCCTCGTCGGCGCCCACCTTGCGGATCTGCACGCGCTCGCCCGGCAGCAGGCTACGCGAGATGTCGTTGAGCGAGGCTGCCAGCTGCGCCCCAGGCGAGTTGCTGTCGAACAGCGGCGGCTCCGTGTCCCCGGGGGCCAGCATTTCCACGCGCACACGCATGCTGCCCAGGTCTTCAGGCGGCCAGACGGGGCGCACGTCCCTGCGGAACAGGGCTTCGCGGAACAGCTCGACCGGCAGGCGGATGGAGTAGTGCGTGCGGCGCAGGCAGTCGGCTGCAGGGGGCGTCTTGTCATTGCCCGCACTGCCCTGCACGCCAGGCGGCAGGTCGCGGCAATGGCCGTTCTGCCAGAGCCAGCCACGGAAATCGCGCACGGGCCGCGCGCGGGCCTCAAGCTGGGGCGTGCCGTTGTTCACAAAGCCGGTGAGCCGGCCGTGCTCGCCGTTGCCGGACTTGTTGCCCTGCTGCGGCATGGCCTCATAGGGCGCGATCCAGCGGTAGGTGCTGCCGCGCATGTCCAGCGTGATGCGGGCGCGGTGCGCCTGGGCGGGCTCGCGCGAGCCGCGTTCGCGCGGTGTCAGCTCGCCTGCGAAGAAGCTGCCCACCAGATAGATGAATCCGCCTGCGTAGGGATTGTTGCCAATGGCTGCGCACAGCGAGGCGCCATCGGAGTACTGGACCGAGCAGCCGGCCATCTCCACGGCCTGCTGGGATTTTTGCGGATCGTCGAAGTCGATGGCCGCGTAGGGCAGCAGCAGCGGCGCCAGCGGCGTCACGCCCTGGCCCAGGTGGCCGGCGTTGAGCAGGGCCAGCCGGCCCGAAGGATGGCGCAGCCGCGCCATGACCTCGGCCTGGCTGCGCACAAAGCCGTGCTGGTAGGCCTGCCAGGCGCGTTCCTTCTCGTCCTTGAGCACCACCACGCTCAGCGCCACCGTGGCCACTGCCAGCAGCACGAACACGCCGCGCAGCAGGATGCGCTGGCGGAAGGCGGCCAGGCCCAGGCGAGGCACCTCCAGCCGGGGCAGCTCCAGCCTGGGGTTGAGCAGGCGCTTCATGTGCGGACGGCGGCGCCGGCCTGGCCCACCCAGCGAAAGCCGCGCATGGGCACGTTCTCTATGCCTTCGAAGCCCGGGTCCACCTCGCGCAGGGCCTCGCGGATGGTGCTGACGTGCTTGCGCACGTTGTCGCGGTTGCGGCCGCTTTTGACCACCTCGAACAGCTCGTCGTAGGACACCACTTCGCCGCTGCGCTGGTGCAGCGTGGCAAGGATGCGCTGGGCAGTCAGCGGCAGGTTGATGCGCTCGCCGCGCCAGGTGGGCGTGCGCTGCCACAGCGGGTCCAGCACCAGGGCGTCGCCTGCGGGCGCTGCGGCGGCCTGCGCGGCCACGGGCGCCGCGCGCTGCGTGGTGCGCAGGATGTCCAGGAAGGTCTCGATGAAGTCCGCCTCCTCGAAGGTGGTCTTTTGCAGGTAGTCCCAGGCGTCCAGCGCCTTCATGATGCTGCGGTAGATGGCGGCCGGCATGGCCGACACCACCAGCACCGGCGTGCCCTGGCCCAGCTTGTTGATGGCGTTGATCAGGGCCACGCCCGCATGGCGCTCGCGGCCCAGCTCGATGTCCAGCACCACGGCGTCGTAGTGCTCGCGCGCCAGGGCGGCCTCGGCCTCGTCGCGCGTGAACCACTGGTCGATCACGATGCCGCTGCGCGCACTGCGTATCCATCCCGCCAACTGGTTGCTGGTGGGCAGGTCGTCTTCGATCACGGCGATACGGGTCATGGGGCTGTGCAGTGGTGGGGTCGGGGGAGGCCGCCGTGGCGGTGTTCGCGGGATTATCTCGGCCCTGCGCCGGCTCGGGTGTGAGTTTTTCTTCCGGGGCCGGAGCGTTTGCGCTGGCGCCGTGAACGCATTGGGCCGCCCGCCGCGTTGTTGCTTCCGGGGTGGATCCGAACAATCGGTCCTCAATGAGCCACCCCTGTTTCCGGTGCCTCAGAAACAGCCAACAACAGCCAACAACAGCCAACAACAGCCATCACAGCCGAGAGAGAGAACACCATGAAAGCCACCTGGAACCGCATCATGCAGGCCCTGACGGGCCGCAAGTCCGCCCGCCTGGACGAAGCCGGCACTGCCGCGCCCGCAGCCGGGTCCGATGCTGCAACGCTGCCGGGCAACGCGCCCCGCCGCCAGCCCGTGGACTGGGCAGTCCTGCTGCCCACGGCACGTACCGTGCGCTGGCTGGCCATCGGCGCCGTGGTGGTGGCGGCAGGTCTGGTGGTGGTGCGCAACCCGCCCGTGCAGCACCTGGAGCAGGGCACGCTGGGCGTGCGCCTGAACCAGTTCACGGGCTCCGTCAGCCTGTGGCGCGATGGCAGCGTGTGGGTGGTGCCGGGCCTGCACACGGTGCGCGTGTTCTCCCTGCGCGACCAGAGCTACCGTCCGGAGGCCATGCGCCAGGCCAATGGCAGCGCACCCCTGCAGTCGGTCGAGGGCCTGTCCCTGGGTCTGGACCTGAACGTGCGCTATGCGCTTGATCCCGCATCGCCCGCCGTCAAGGCCGGCAACCTGCCTCTGGACATAGGCGGCGACATCGTGGAGCCCGCCGTGCAGGGCCTGGTCTACAAGGTGTTTGCGCGCTACACCGTGCGCGAAATCTTCTCGACCAAGCGCGCCGAGATCGCCCAGATCATGGAGACCGAACTGCGCACACGCCTGGCGGCCGACGGCGTCACGCTGCGCAGCATCCAGATCGGCAAGGTGGACCTGCCCGCCGAGTACCGCCGCGGCATGGACAGCCTGCTGGCCGAGGAGCTGGCCTCCGAGAAGATGCGCTACACGCTGGAGCTCAAGGACAAGCGCGTCAAGGAAACCGAGCTGGACGCCAATGCCGACAAGGTGCGCCGCGAAGTGGCCGCCGAAGCCGCCGCACGCGAGCAGGTGATTGCGGCGCGTGCCCAGGAAGAGGCCATGAAGCATGTGCTGCCCTTCAAGCAGCGCCAGATCGAGCAGCGCCAGCTGGAGGCCGAGGCCGAGCGCGTGGCCCGCGTGAAAGCTGCCGAGGGCAGCGCCCAGGCCCGCCGCATCGAGGCCAACGGCGAAGCCGATGCACGCCAGAAGCTGGCCGAGGCCGAGGCCTTCCGCATGGACCGCCTGGGCAAGGTCAACGCCGAGCAGATGGCGCGCGAAGGCACCCTGGTCACGCGCTACCCGCTGCTCATCCAGAAGACGCTGGCCGACAAGCTCTCGGACAAGATCCAGGTCATCATCGCGCCCCCGCCGACCAATGGCGACTTCATCGGCGCGGCCCTGCTGGGCGGCAGCCGCAATGCACAGGCCGGCGCAGCCTCCGTGGCGGCCGAAGATGCCAACGCAGCCGTTCAGGAGCAATAAGCCATGCTGACCGTATCGACCTTGGCCGCCGCAGCGCTGGCCACCGGCATGGGCAGCGCCATCGTGGTGCAGGACCAGGCCAGCCTGCGCGCCGCGCCGCGCGATGGCGCCCAGCAGCAGGCCAGCCTGTGGCAGGGCGAGGTGCTGGAGATCAGGGGCGAACGCCTGGACTACCTCCAGGTCTGGGACCACAAGCGCGAGCGCGGCGGCTTCATCCGCGCCGGCGATGTGCGCCGCGTGGCCATGACCGAGGCCGATGCCCCCGCCTTGCTGGCCGTGCTGCGCTTCGTGCAGGACACGCCCGGTGCCGAGGCGCTGGGCATCGGCCTGGCGGCGGCCTACCTGCAGGCCGCGCCCGCCAGGACCCTGGCTGGCGCCGAAGGCGCGCAGGCCTTCGACGCACTGGGCGGCTTTGCCGACCGGCTGGCGCGGCGCGCCTCCGCCGCTGCGCCCGGCAAGGCCTCGGGCGCCACGCTGTCGGCCCACCTGGATGTGGCCAACGGCTACGGCCTGCGCTTTGCGGCCTATGAGGTCGAAGGCCGCATGCAGGTCTGCTATGAAGGCGAATTCTTCCGCCGCGTGCTGGCCATGCCCGCCGCCGACGCGCCGCAGCGCGCCCGCGCCGCCCTGGCGCTGACACGGCCCGAATGCGTGGATCCCGATCTGCCGGCCCATGAGCGCGCCCGCATGCATGCCTGGCAGGCCGATGTGCTGGAGCGCGTGGACGTGACCGGCCTGCCGCCCTACCTGCGCGGCCGCGTGCAGATGCGCCGCGCCAGCGTGTGGGCGGCGCTGGCCTTTCAGCAGGCGCGCAAGAGCATGGCCGACCCTGCCGTGGCGGCATCGGCCGCCCGGGCGCTGGCCGAGTTCACGGGCGTCAGCAAGTCCGAGCTGCCCGATGAAGACCAGAGCGCCTACAACGACGCGGCCATGCGGGTGAGCGCCGTGCGCTGGGCGCTGTCGCCTGTTGCTGCTGCGGCTCCTGCTGCCGGAGCCCGCCCGACGCTGCTGACCGAGCCCGGTGCTGCCGGCGAAACCTGCGTGCTGCTGGTGGACGCCCAGCACGGCGCCAAGGCCCCGCTGCTGCGCCGCTGCACCTATGGCGTGGTGTGGGCTGCATCGGCCAGCACCAACCGCGAGGGCACGGCCGTGGCCCTGGCCGTGCAGCCGCTGGAAGGCTGGCGAGAACTGTGGGTGCTGCGCAAGACCGAAGGCGGCTGGCTGGCCGACGTGCTGCCCCCGGCCGCCACCGCCCCGGAGACCGGCGTGGCCGAATGGGCGGGCTGGGTGCCTGGCGGCCAGCTGATGCTGGTGGCGCGCGAGGCCCGTGGCCAGGGCCGCTACCGCAAGAGCTTCGAAGTGGTGCGGCTGGACGGCCTGGCCACCGAGCGCGTGACCGGCGATGTATCGGCCCTGCCGCTGTTCCAGCGCTGGCAGGACCCAGCCTGGAAGCGCCAGTCCCTGAGCCTGCGCTGAAGCAAAAAAAAGCCTGCACCGGTGGGGTGCAGGCTCGTCTCCAACGATGCCTGGAGCGTTGCCAGGCGACTCCTCTAGGAACTCCTTGTTCGCCTTCCAGCGGTGCTGGCCGGCGAATCCAAGCGGCGATTCTACGAGTGAAGCCGGGGCCGTGCGGCCGAGTCATCTGATAAATGATGTCTTATAGAGGACTGTGGTTGTGCAGTCGCCTGGGGGACAGGCTGGGGCGCGTCTGCAGGCAGCTCAAGTGATTGTTCTGCATAGGTATTTCCAATTTCCATGAAATTCTGAAAGTCGTGATGCCCTGCAAAGACCATGCATGCCGCTTTGGTTATCCGGGCCTGTGCGGTGGCGAGCCGGGTGGATGCGCATCAAGCTTGTGTAAGCCTGTCTTGCTATATCTTCAGGTTTCCCCAGCCTGCGGCGGCAGGCGGGCATCTCACCAGAAAACCCAGCGAACCGGAGACCACGATGACCCACATTTACGACCAGCATCTGGAGCGCAACAGCGCCAACCATGCGCCGCTCAGCCCCTTGGGCTTCATCGCCCGCACGGCCGAGGTCTATCCCGAGCGGCTGGCCGTGGTCCACGGCACGCTGCGCCGCAACTGGGGCGAGACCTATTCGCGCTGCCGCCAGCTGGCCAGCAGCCTGCACAAGGCGGGCGTGGGCAAGAACGACACCGTGGCCGTGATGCTGCCCAATACGCCGCCCATGGTGGAGGCGCATTTCGGCGTGCCCATGGCGGGGGCCGTGCTCAATGCGCTGAACACGCGGCTGGATGCGGAAACCATTGCCTTCATGCTGGACCACGGCGAGGCCAAGGTGCTGATCGTGGACCCGGAGTTCACGGGCGTGGTGGCCAAGGCGCTGAAGCTGCGCCAGCGCAGCGCGCCGCTGCTGGTGATCCAGGTCGAGGACGCACTGTACGGCCCAGCCGCCGAGCAGGTGGGCAGCCTGGACTACGACGATTTCGTGGCCGGTGGCGATGCCGGTTTCGACTGGCAGCTGCCTGCCGACGAGTGGGATGCCATCGCGCTGAACTACACCAGCGGCACCACGGGCAACCCCAAGGGCGTGGTCTACCACCACCGGGGTGCGGCCATCAATGCCATCAGCAATGTGCTGGAGTGGGACATGCCCAAGCACGCCGTCTACCTGTGGACCCTGCCCATGTTCCATTGCAACGGCTGGTGCTTTCCGTGGACAGTGGCGGCGCGCGCGGGCGTCAACGTCTGCCTGCGTCGGGTGGAGGCGCAGGCCATCTTCGACGCCATCCGCAACCACGGCGTCACGCATTACTGCGGCGCGCCCATCGTGCACGGCCTGCTGGTCAATGCGCCGGCCGCCATGAAGGAGGGCGTGCCCGCCGGAGTCAAGGCCATGGTGGCAGGCGCGGCGCCACCGGCGTCGATGATCGAGGGCATGGAGCAGCTGGGCTTCGACATCACCCATGTCTACGGCCTGACCGAGGTCTATGGCCCGGCCACGGTCTGCGCCAAGCACGCAGCCTGGGATGCGCTGGACATCGGCGAACGCGCGCGCCTCAATTCCCGCCAGGGCGTGCGCTACCACCTGCAGCGCTCGGCCAGCGTGCTCGATCCGGAGACCATGGAACCCGTGCCCCATGACGGCCAGACCATGGGCGAGATCATGTTCCAGGGCAACATCGCCATGAAGGGCTATCTGAAGAACCCGCAGGCCACGGACGAGGCCTTCCGCGGCGGCTGGTTCCACACGGGCGACCTGGCCGTGCAGCATCCGGACGGCTATATACAGATCAAGGACCGCAGCAAGGACATCATCATCTCGGGCGGGGAGAACATCTCGTCCATCGAGGTTGAGGACGTGCTCTACCGCCACCCGGCCGTGCTGGCCGCCGCCGTGGTGGCCAAGCCCGATCCCAAGTGGGGCGAGACGCCCTGCGCCTTCATCGAACTGAAGGCCGGCGCGCAGACCACGGCCGAAGACATCGTGGCCCACTGCAAGAAGCACCTGGCCGGCTACAAGGTGCCGCGCGCCGTGGTCTTTGGCGAGCTGCCCAAGACCAGCACGGGCAAGATCCAGAAGTTCGAGCTGCGCCGCCAGGCCGGATCGGTCCAGGCCATCACGGGCTGAGGGCCGGGCCGCAGCGCGGGCAGCGGCTCAGTGTCCGGCCGTCTTGGAAAACAGCTGGATGACCAGCACGCCCGCCACGATCAGGCCCATGCCCGCCAGCGCGGGCAGGTCCAGCGTCTGGCCCTGCCAGAGCCATCCGACCAGGGAGATCAGCACGATGCCCGCGCCGGACCAGATCGCATAGGCCACGCCCGTGGGCACGGTGCGCAGCGTCAGCGACAGGAAGTAGAAGGCCAGCGCGTAGCCCAGGACCGTGACCACGCTGGGCCACAGCCGCGTGAAGCCTTCGGACTGCTTGAGGCAGGACGTGGCCGCCACCTCGGCGACGATGGCCAGGCCCAGGTACAGGTAGTTGGACGCCATGCTCAGATGGCCGCGTAGCTGCCCGTGCCCTCGGGCCAGCGTGTGAGCACGTCGAAGCCCGTGTCGGTCACCACCACCATGTGCTCCCACTGGGCGGACAGCGACTTGTCGTTGGTGATCACCGTCCAGCCGTCGGCCAGTTCGCGCGTGGCCGCCTTGCCGGCGTTGAGCATGGGCTCGATGGTGAAGATCATGCCGGCCTCCAGCACCATGCCCTGGCCGGGCTGGCCGTAATGCAGCACCTGGGGGTCGTCGTGGTAGACCTTGCCGATGCCGTGGCCGCAGTACTCGCGCACCACGCTGAAGCGCTCGCGCTGGGCCACGGTCTGGATGGCATGGCCGATGTCGCCCAGCGTGGCGCCGGGGCGCACGGCGCGGATGCCGGCCAGCAGGGCCTCGTAGGTGGTCTCCACCAGGCGGCGCGCCTGGTTGGAGGGCTGGCCCACGTAGTACATGCGGCTGGTGTCGCCGATCCAGCCCTCGGGCGTGGTCACGGCCACATCGACATTGAGGATGTCGCCCTCGCGCAGGATCTGCCGGGCGTCGGGGATGCCGTGGCAGACCACGTGGTTGGGCGAGGTGCAGACCGTCTTCGGAAAGCCGTGGTAGCCCACATTGGTGGGCACGCAGCGCAGTTCATCGACGATGAAGTCATGGCAGAGCTTGTCCAGGTGCTCGGTGCTGACGCCCGGCTGCACGTAGGGCACCAGCATCTGCAGGACACGGGCGGCCAGGCCACCGGCCTTGCGTGATTGCCCGATATCGAGGGCATCGTGCAGCGGGACGCTGCGCAGCTTGGCGCCCCTCATTGCAGGCCTCCCGACAGGCGCACGGGGCGCGGGCGGCGTGCTGCCGTATCGGCGGGAGCCGGTGCCGCTTCGGGCTCGCCCAGCTTCAGCGTGGCCGCGGCCTCCTGCAGCAGCAGGGCGCAGATGCCTGCGTAGTCGAGATGGGGATGGTGTTCGGCCAGCTGGCCGACACGCAGCCAATGCTCGGCCTGGGCGTTGATGGATCGACCCAGGGCCGCGCTGGACAGGCGGATCTGGTCGTGCAATTGGTCGGATATTTTGACGATTCCCATGGGGTGGCGATCATACGGGGAATATACGTTTCGTATATTGACAATCGCAAATCGCGGGCCCGGCGGCGGGACATTCGTGCAGGCCTGCAGATGCAGGCCGTCATGTCGTCGGCAATACTGCGTGACGGACGGGGCGGATGCTCTTGTGTTGATAGCGCAATGATCACGTCCGGCTGGCCATCCGGCAGGGATGATGTTTTTCCTGCAGCGCGGTCCTGTACAAGACTGGGCCTTGCGCGATCGGCGGTCTTCTATCAGATATCTGTTGCAGATCTGGGGCTTACCCCTAGCAAGTCGCCTGCTACCCAAACTGACAAGAATCAAGACTGTCTGGAAGCGAATGTCCTGCAAGCCGGCGCATGGTGCGGCCGGCCGGGCCTTCCGGCAGGGAGCAGCAATGGGCAAGGAACAAGAAGCGGGTTCGGCAACGGGATCGGGCGGGGCGCGCATCGTCGTCGTGGGCGGTGGCGTGGCGGGGCTGGAGATTGCCACGGCGCTGGGCAAGGGACGCACGGACGCCATCGGCTCCGTGACCCTGGTGGACAGCGATTCGGCCCATGTCTGGAAGCCCATGCTGCACACCATTGCAGCCGGCACGCGCGACCTGGCCCAGCAGCAGACCACCTACCTGGCCCAGGCCAGCGACGCCAGCTTTGCCTATCAGCCCGGCGAAATGTGCGGCCTGGACCGCGAGGCGCGCGAGGTGCTGCTGGCCCCCATCGAGGCGCCCGATGGCCGCGAGATCGTGCCGGGCCGGCGCATTGCCTACGACCGGCTGGTGATCGCCGTGGGCAGCGGCGCCAATGATTTCGGCACGCCGGGCGTGGACGAGCACTGCTTCATGATCGACTCGCGCCGCAAGGCCGATGCCTTCAACAGCGAGATCCGCCTGCGCATGGTGCGCTGCATGACCAGCGGCGAGCAGCTGCGCGTGGCCATCGTGGGCGGCGGCGCCACGGGCGTGGAGCTGGCGGCCGAGCTGGTGCAGCTGGCCGAGAGCGCCCGCGCCTACGGCGCGCTGGGCGAGGCCGCGCGCTTCGGCATCGTGCTCATCGAGGCCGGGCCGCGCCTGCTGCCCGGCTTTCCTGAAGAGATTTCCGAAGCCACGCGCCTGCGGCTGCAGGCCCTGGGCGTTTCGGTGATCGTCAACGGCCGCGTGCAGTCGGCCAGCGAAGAGGGGTTCGTGCTGGCCAGCGGCGAGTTCGTCCCCGCAGGCCTGCGCGTCTGGGCAGCGGGCGTGAAGGCCCCGGCCTTCCTGGCGCAGCTGGGACTGGAGACCACGCAAGGCAACCAGCTCAAGGTCAACGGCCAGCTGCAGACCAGCGACCCCCATGTCTACGCCGTGGGGGATTGCGCCAGCTTCACCCTGCCCGGTGCCAGCGTGCCGCTGCCGCCCACCGCCCAGGTGGCGCACCAGCAGGCCCGCTATCTGGTGGAGACGCTGCCGCGCCTGCTGAAGGAGCCGGGTTTCCGCCCCGAAGGCTTTGCCTACCGCGACTTTGGCGCCCTGGTGTCATTGGCCCATTACGACGCCTATGGATCGCTGGGCAAATTCGGCCTGTTCAACGGCGGCGTGATCCGCGGGCGCATGGCCATGCTGAGCCACATCATGCTGTACCGCTCGCACCAGGCCCGCATCTACGGCTTTTGGCGCGGGGGGCTGCTGTGGCTGATCGATTTGATGAATTCGCGCCTGCGCCCGTCGATCCGGCTGGACTGAGCGGCCGGGCCCGGCATCAAAGCAGCCCCTCGATGGGCAGCCAGCCCAGCACGCGCAGCATCAGGCGCTTGAATGCACTACTGCCGGGCTCGGTGGTGGTGGTGAGTGGCTCAGGCGGCGTGCCGCTTTCCGTGGTCCAGCTCAGGCGGCCCTGTGCATCGATCTGCACGTGGTAGGCGGCGGACGGCAGGCTCTGGTCGAGCATGCGGCTCATCTGCGAAGCCATCTCGGGGCTGTCGATCAGCAGGCCCATTTCGGTGTTGAGGTGGGCCGAGCGCGGGTCGAAGTTGAACGAGCCCACGAAGATGCGCTCGCCATCGACCGCAAAAGTCTTCGCATGCAGGCTGGAGCCCGAGCTGCCGGGGCGGCTGCCAGAACCCACGCCCGCCTTCCCGCCCGACTTCCCGCCCGAGGACGCGGCGGGCGACGGTAGCCCCTGCCGGGGTGTGCCTGCATCGGCGGTGGGCGTGTCCGGCTCGCCGATCTGGCGGCGCAGTTCGTACAGCTGCACGCCTTCCTCGATCAGCGGGCGCCGGTACCGGGCATAGCCGGCGTGGACCACGGCCACGTCGGTCGCCTCCAGGCTGTTGGTGAGCACGCGCACGGCAATGCCCTGGCGGCGCAGGCCGGCCAGGGCGCGCACACCGGCCTCGGTGGGCACGAAGTAGGGCGAGACCAGGTCCAGCTGGCGCTGCGGCTGGCCGATGGCGGGTGCCAGCTGCGTGATCAGCAGCCCCTGCCTGGGCACCTGGCCCAGCACCTTGGCCGGGTCGTCGCTGACCAGGGTGGCGCGGGCCCAGCGCAGCGGCAGGCGGCCGGCCAGCAGCTCTTGCGTGAACGGGCTTTGCGCCACGGCGCGCACATAGGCCTGGGCCTCGGGGCGCTGCACCTCGGTGGCCAGGGCCTCGCTGGCACGCGCCACCGCATAGTCGGGCAGCGGCGGCAGCAGGCTGGCCACGGGGTAGGCCGAGGCGCTGGCCCAGTACTGGTCGAACGAGTGCGCGATATCGGCCACCACCGGCCCCATGGCGACCACGTCCAGGTCGGCGAACAGCACGCCGTCGGTGGCCGCGAAGTACTCGTCGCCGATGTTGCGTCCACCCACGATGCTGGCCTGGCTGTCGGCCGTGAAGCTCTTGTTGTGCATGCGCCGCTGCGTGCGCGAGAAATCCGTCACATAGCCCAGCGCCTTGGGCGTGCGCTGCGCAAAGGGGTTGAACAGCCGTACCTCGATCTGCGGATGCCGGTCCAGCGCGCTGAGCTGCGTGTCCAGCCCCGCCGTGCCGCCGTCGTCCAACAGCAGGCGCACGCGCACGCCCCGGTCGGCGGCCTGGCGCAGTTCGTCGAGCAGCAGGTGGCCCGTGGTGTCGTCACGCCAGATGTAGTACTGCACATCCAGCGTGCGCTGGGCCACGCGGGCCAGCAGTGCACGCGCCGCGTAGGCGTTGCGTGCATCGGAAAGCGCGTGGATGCCGGTAAGCCCCGGATGCTGGTCCAGCAGCGGTGCCAGCGCCTGGCCCAGCAGCGTGGCCTGGGCGGCCTCGGGCGGCAGCGCCGTGGATTCGCTGCGGCCGGCCAGCGGTGGCAGGCTGCAGCCTGCCAGCAGCAGGGCCAGGACGAGCGCCTGGGTGGTGGCAAGGGCGCGGCGCAGCAGGGGCATGGGGCGTTCGGTGTTTGCGGTGGTCAGTGCAGCCAGCGGAGGAACAGCTGGATCACCGTGGCATTGACGATGTCGACGAAGAAGGCGCCCACCATCGGCACGATGAGGAAGGCCTTGTGCGAGGGGCCGTACTGGTTGGTGATGGCCTGCATGTTGGCCACGGCCGTGGGCGTGGCACCCATGCCGAAACCGCAGTGGCCGGCGGCCAGCACGGCCGCATCGTAGTTGCTGCCCATGATGCGGAAGGTCACCAGCGCGGCATACAGGCCCATCACCAGGGTCTGGGCCGCCAGGATCACCATCAGCGGCGCCGCCAGCCCCGCCAGCTCCCACAGCTTGAGCGACAGCAGGGCCATGGCCAGGTAGATGGACAGCGAGGCATTGCCGAAGACGTCGATGGCCCGGTCGAATACCTGGAAGTGAAAGACATAGTCCAGCGTATTGCGGATCACGACGCCGCCTGCCAGCGCCCAGACGAAGGTGGGCAGGGAGAACAGGGTGCCGGCGGTGAACTGCGCCATGAACTCGGCAAAGCCCAGGCAGCCTGCGAACAGGGCCAGTGTTTCTATGGCCGCGCTGGTGGTGATCAGGCGCGTCTGCTCGGGGTTCTCGAAGCCGCCGTGGCTTGCACTTTCGCCCAGCGGGGGCTGTTTTTCGGGGGCGGCTGCAGGGTCGTGCACGGCAAGCCTGCGGCGCGTGATCAGGGCCTTGGCCAGCGGGCCGCCGATCAGGCCGCCGATCACCAGTCCGAAGGTGGCACAGGCAATGCCCAGCGTGACGGCGCCCTGGATACCGTATTCGCGCTCGAAAACCTGGCCCCAGGCGCCTGCCGTGCCATGGCCGCCCGTCAGGGTGACGGAGCCTGCGATCAGCCCGAACAGCGGGTCGAGCCCGAGCATCGTGGCCAGGCTCACGCCCACCAGGTCCTGCAGGCCGATGAAGACGGCGACCACGGCCAGGAACAGCAGCAGCGAACGGCCGCCTTCGCGCAGCTTGGCGAAATTGGCGCTCAGCCCGATGGAGGAGAAAAACACCAGCATGAAGGCCATCTGCAGCTCGCTGCTGAAGCTGAAGGTGTAGCCCAGGGTCTGGTTGAGCACGAACAGGGCGACGGCGACGACCAGACCGCCGGCCACGGGCTCGGGGATGTTGAATTCGCGCAGCAGGCGCAGGTGCTGCACCAGCCATTTGCCCAGCAAAAGGACGAGGGCGGCGAAGATCAGGGTGTAGTAGGCGCTGAAAGTCAGGTGCATGGCTTCCGTGTTCTGGTGGGCGGGGCAAGGCAGCTCACCATACGATAGGCGGCATGCCGGGTGGCGATGTCAGGATAGCCACTGATTCCGAGGCCTGCTGAAAGTGCCCTTCGGTCGTGCCCTGTGTCAGTGCCCTGTCAGCTGGCTACAGGGCCGGGCCGCCTGTCCTCGACGGTGAAGCGGGCCAGCGTGTAGATGCGGCTGTCGGCGCGCATGGGGTTGGCCACGGCACGCAGCTCGCTGGTCCAGCGTTCGGGCGTGATGTCTGCCAGGCCATAGCCGCGTTCCTCGCAGCGTGCGTACAGCACCTGCGGGTTGTGGGCGACGATGGCATCGACCTTGGCCTGTGTGGTGCCGCTGCGCGAGGTGATCGAGGTGCTGCAGAACTCGCTGGCCACGATGGGGTTGCGCCGTTCGGGCGCGGCCTCGGGATCGGCATGCACGGCGCAGACGTAGTTCTGGTGCAGGTCGCCGCCCAGCAGCACGCTGTTGCGCGGCGTGGGCTGGGCGCCCGGCGTGAGGTGGCGCACCAGGCGCTGGCGCGCGGCCGGGTAGCCGTCCCAGCTGTCCGTGGCCTGCGATCCCGAGGGCGGCCGGTGCGCCGACAGCAGGGTGGGCTGGGCCAGGATGCTCCAGCGCGGCCCCTCGCTGCCCTGGTGGCGTGCGTCCTCGGCCAGTTGGCGGTACAGCCACTGCTCCTGCGTCCAGCCCAGGAAGCTGCGCGCCGTATCCGACAGGGCCGCACATTGCGCAGGGCGCACGCTGCCCTTGTCTGCCTCGCCCTCGATGCGGCAGGCCTGGGCGCTGCGGTACTGGCGGCCGTCCAGCAGATGCAGCCGGGCCAGCCGGCCCCATTGCAGGCTGCGGTACAGCTGCAGGCCGCCGCCGCCATGCGATGCCCCGGCGCCCGTCAGCGCGCTGGCACGCAGCGGCATGTTTTCGTAGAAGGCCTGCCAGGCGGCCATGCGCCGGGCCAGGAAACGCGCGGCATCGCCCTGGCCCTGGTCGCCCGCGTAGTTGTTCTCCACCTCATGGTCGTCCCAGCCCACGGACCAGTTGCACAGGGCGTGCGCGGCCTGCAGCAGCGGGTCGCTCTTGTGCAGGGCGTAGCGGTCGCGGTAGTCCTGCAGGGTCTGCGCGGCGCGCAGGTTGTGCGTGCGGGCCAGGCCCAGCGTCATGGCGGGCGTGGCGTATTCGTAGATGTAGTCGCCCAGGAAGATCACCAGGTCCGGCGCATCCTGCACCACCTGGCGCCAGGCCGCGTAGTAGCCGTGCTCCCAGCGCTGGCAGGAGGCATAGGCCAGGCGCAGGCGCTGCGGCATGCTGCCGGGGGCGGGCGCCGTGCGGCAGCGGCCCGTGCCGCTGACCGCCTGTCCCAGCATGAAGCGGTAGTGGTACCAGCGGTCGGGCGCCAGTCCTCCCACCTGAACATGCACGCCGTGGCCCCATTCGGGCTGGGCCATGGCCTCGCCGCTGCGCACGATCTGGCGGAACAGCGGGTCGTGCGCCAGCTCCCAGCGGATCTTGAGCGCAGGCATGGCCGTGGTGTCGGTCTCGCCCAGCTGGGCCAGCGGTGGCGTCAGCCGCGTCCACAGCAGCACGTTGTCGGGTTCGGGGTCGCCGCTGGCCACGCCCAGCGTGAAGGGGTTGTGCGCAGGCCGCTCGCCCAGCCGGGCCCAGGCAGGCAACTGGCCCAGCGCCGTGGCCAGGCCCGAGCCGACCAGAAACTGGCGCCGCGGTGCAGGGACGGAGGCGCTGAAGGGCAGGTGCATGGCGGTTCGGGGCAGGTGGCGCAAAAAAGCGGGGAAAGACGGGGCGTGGCCTTGGGTGGATCAAAGGCCGGCGCCTGCATTTCCAACTGGCTGCCATTGTGCGCCTGATGCCGTGGCAATGCAGTGCTTGCCGCGCTCCTTGGCCTGCAGCATGGCGGTGTCGGCGCGGCGCAGCACGTCCATGCCGTTTTCGTGGCTTTGCAACTGGGCCACGCCCGCGCTGAAGCTCAGGGGCCGGGGTGCGGGCTGGCCTGGGGTCTGCGCAGATGCGGGCAAAGGCGCCTGCTCCAGCAGCTGCAGAAGGCGCTGCAGCGCCTGGGCGCCCGCCGTCTCCGGGGTCTGCGGCAGCAGCAGCACGAAGGCCTGGCCTTCATAGCGGCCCACCACGTCTTCCGGGCGCAGCCCTTGGCGCGCCAACTGGGCCACATGCACCAGCGCGGCATCGCCCATGGCATGCCCCAGCTCGGCATTGAGGGCCTGCATGCCGTCCATGTCGACCAGGGCAACGCTCAGCGGCTGGCCATGGCGCTGTGCGCGTGCCACCTCGCGGTCCAGTGCCTCGCTCACGCCCAGGCGGTTGAGCTGGCCGGTCAGCGGGTCGTGGCGTGCGCGGCGCGCGGCCTCGTCCAGCTCCTGCTGCAGTGTTTCGATGCGGGCCTCGCAGGCATCGACATGGGCGCGCAGCGCCTGCAGCTCCTCCTGGGCCACGCGGCTGCCGGCGGCCATGGTGCGCGTGGCCTCCAGCACCTGCTGCAGCAGCGGGGCTGCGTCTTCCAGGCGCTGGATGCCGTCCAGCTGGCGTGCCGCCTCTTCCATGCGGGCGCCCAGCGTTTCGTTGCTGCTCGTGATCTGCGCCAGGTGCTGGACGAAGCCGCCCAGCATGTCCCTGAGCGCCTGCTGCGCGGCGGCCATGCCGTCCTGCAGCTGCAGGCGCCGGTGGATCACGGTCTGCAGCTCGCGCCGTGCATCGGCCAGGGGCGCGGGCGACAGCGGCGGGGTGATGGCCTGCTCGATGGCCGTGAGCTGCTGCACCAGCCAGCTGCCATGCGTGGGGTCCTGGGCCAGGTGCTGCACCAGGGTCTGCAGCAACTCCTGCATCAACTGCAGGACCTGAAGCTGGTCGGCGATGGCGAACGACAGCTGGTAGTGCTGGTCGTGCAGGCGCCGCGCCAGGGCCTTGGCATCCACGGGCGGCGATTGCAGCTGCTCCATCAGCTGCTGGTGCAGTTGCCGGGTTTTGGTGTCCTGGGTGTCCAGCAGCGTGGACAAGGCCTCGAAGCGCCGCGCCAACTGCTGGGTCAGGTCGTCGGGCAGGGCCTGAACGGGCGGCGGCACGGGCAGCTCCACGGGCCGGGCCTCATGGGCGGGCGGCTGCAGGGCCGCGTTGGCATAGGCGGTGATGACCTGCTGCAGCCCTTGCCAGTCGCTGCGCTCTATGGCGGCGCCCAACTGGTCGCGCAGGCGCTTCTGTCCGGGCGTCTGCGCTGGCAAAAGCGCATGGACATGGCGCAGCGGGCCCTGGGGAAAGCTGGCGGGGCCGGGCTCGCCGGCCGCCTGTTCATAAAGGCGGGTGTAGTTTTCCGGGGTGGGCGGCAGGCGGTTCAGCGCCAGTTGCCGCAGGGTTTCGCGTGCCAGTTCGGAAGCGGAGCGCTCGGCCATGGGTGGGCAGTTGTTTCAGAATGCAATGCCCTCCAGTGTGGCATGGCCAGCGCCCGGTTCACTGCTCGTTGACCATCACCAGCTTGCCCTGCACCTGGCGCGATCCCATGCGCGCATAGGCGGCGTGCAGCTCGGCCATGGGCATGGTGCGGTCGATCACGGGCTTGATCTTTCCCTGGCCGTACCACTGTGCCAGCTCCTGCATCATGGCCGCATTGGCCTTGGGCTCGCGCCGGGAGAACTCGCCCCAGAAGACGCCCACCAGCGATGCGCCCTTGAGCAGCGGCAGGTTCAGCGGCAGGGCAGGAATCGGGCCTGCGGCAAAGCCCACGATCAGATAGCGGCCGCGCCAGGCGATGGAGCGGAAGGCCGGCTCGGCGAAGTCGCCGCCCACGGGGTCGTAGACCACGTCGGGGCCCTTGCCGTCGGTGGCTTGCTTGATGGCGGCGCGCAGATCGCCCTGGCTGTAGTTGATGGTGGCGTCGGCGCCCTGTGCCTTGCACAGCGCGCACTTTTCGTCGGTGGAGGCCGCTGCGATCACACGCGCACCCGCCGCCTTGGCGATCTGGATGGCGGCCGTGCCCACGCCGCCCGCCGCGCCCAGCACCAGCACGGTCTCGCCCGCGCGCAGCTGGCCGCGGTCGATCAGCGCATGGTGCGAGGTGGCATAGGTCATGATGAAGGCCGCAGCATCGACAAAGCTGAAACCGTCTGGCAGCGGCATGCACAGCGCGGCCGGCGCCAGCGTATGGGTGCCGAAGCCACCCGTGCCCGACAGGCAGGCCACGCGCTGGCCCACGGCCAGGTGGCTCACGCCCTCACCCACGGCCTGGACCACGCCCGCGTATTCCGAGCCCGGCACGAACGGCAGCTCAGGCTTCATTTGGTACTTGTTCTGCACGATCAGCAGATCGGGAAAGTTCAGGCTGGCCGCCTTCACTTCGAGCAGTACCTGCCCAGGGCCCGGCGTGGGCGTGGGCAGCTGCGTCCACTGCAGTTGATCGACGCCTGTGGGCGTGGTGCAAAGCCAAGCGTGCATGGTGGTTGTCTCCTGTGATTGAATGCCTGGCCGATGATAGGAGTGTGGTGGGAATGCCTCCTGTCCCTCGGGCGACGAGACGCCCGCCTACAATCGCCCGCAATCCCTGCTGTATCCATGAAGATTCTCATTTGTAACGACGACGGCTACCAGGCGCCCGGCATCCAGGCCCTGTACGAGGCGCTGCGCACGGTGGCAGACGTCGAGGTGGTGGCACCGGAGCACAACAACAGTGCCAAGTCCAACGCCCTGACGCTGAACGCGCCGCTGTATGTGCACCAGGCCCACAACGGCTTTCGCTATGTCAATGGCACGCCTGCGGACTGCGTGCACATCGCCCTGACCGGCCTGCTGGGCTACCGGCCCGACCTGGTGGTCTCCGGCATCAACAACGGCGCCAACATGGGCGACGACACCATCTATTCCGGCACCGTGGGCGCCGCCATGGAAGGCTTTCTGTTCGGCATTCCCTCCATTGCCTTCTCGCAGGTGGACAAGGGCTGGTCCGAGATCGAGGCCGCTGCCGCCGCCGCGCGCCAGCTGGTCATGGACATGCAATCGCAGGAACTGATCGGCCTGTCGCCCTGGCTGCTCAACGTGAACATTCCCAACATGCCCTTGTCCGCGCTCAAGCCCCTCAAGCTGTGCCGGCTGGGCCGCCGCCATGCGGCCGAACGCGTCATCACCCAGGAGAGCCCGCGCGGCGAAATGATGTACTGGATAGGCAGCGCAGGCGCGGCCAAGGATGACTCGGAGGGCACGGACTTCCACGCCACGGCGCACGGCCATGTGTCCGTCACGCCGCTGAAGGTGGACCTGACCGACCACGACAACCTGGGCTACTGGGCACAGACGGCGGCCAGGCTGGCGTCGGCCGGCCAGGGCGTGCAGGCAGCCCAGGGCGGGGCGGTGCAACCGTGAGCGAGCGCCGTCCCGGAGTTCCCTCGTGGGTGGCGCGCTCGGTGCAGACCCCTGCGCCGGCCTCGCGCGCGGCGCCTGCGCGCTCTGCGCTGGCGCCGGCCGGTGCCCGTGTCCCGCAACAGCCTTCGGGCATCGGCCTGGACTCGGCCGCCGTGCGCGCCCGCATGGTGCAGCGGCTGGCTGCCACCGGCATACAGTCGCCGGCCGTGCTGGCCGCCATGGGATCGGTGGAGCGCCACCGCTTTGTGGACAGCGCCCTGGTCAACCAGGCCTATGAAGACACCAGCCTGCCCATTGGCCTGGGCCAGACGATCTCCAAGCCCAGCGTGGTCGCCCGCATGACCGAGCTGCTGCTGGGTTCGGAAGCCGCGAAGTCGGGCCTGGGCCGCGTGCTGGAAATCGGCACGGGCTGCGGCTATCAGGCGGCGGTGCTGGCGCGCGTGGCACGCGAGGTCTATTCGATCGAGCGCCTGCGCGGCCTGCACGAGAAGGCACGCAGCAACCTGCGTCCCTGGCGGCTGACCAATGTCCATCTGATCTTTGGAGATGGCATGGAAGGCTATGGCAGCGGCGCGCCGTATGCGGGCATCATCTCGGCCGCTGGCGGCGAGAGCATGCCCTCGGCCTGGTGCGACCAGCTGGCCGTGGGCGGGCGGCTTGTCGCCCCCATGGTGGTTACGGGTGGTAAGCAGGCACTGCTGGTGATTGACAAGAGTTCACACGGGTTTACGCAGTCGATTTTGGAGGCCGTGAACTTTGTCCCCCTAAAATCGGGCATCGCCTAGAAGGGAATAACTTATGTTGGTATCGCGAAGTCTTGGGGCTTGGGGAACGGTGGTGCTGGCCGGCATGGTTCTGGCAGGCTGCACATCCCAAGTGAACAGGGCTCCCGTGGAGGACCGTGGAACGACCACCACCTCCTCCACCTCTTCCTCGCCATCGGCAGCCGTCAAGCCGCTGCCCGGCGTCGAAAACGCCGGCAAGCCCGGCTACTACACGATCAAGCCCGGTGACACGCTGATCCGCATCGGCCTGGAAACCGGCCAGAGCTGGAAGGACATCGCGCGCTGGAACAATCTGGAGAACCCCAACCTGATCGAAGTCGGTCAGGTGGTGCGCGTCGTGCCGCCGACCAGCTCGGACAGCGTCGGCACGCGCCCGTCGTCCACTGCCTCCTCCACGCCCAGCGGCTCGCCCGTGGTGGCAACGCCGCTGCCACCCGTGGCATCGTCGGGCGGCTCCACGGCAACGCCTGCACCCGCACCGACCCCGGCACCCGCCCCTGCACCCGCAGCCGGCAAGGGCGCCGACGATGTGGACTTCATCTGGCCTGCATCGGGCAGCCTGATCGCCGGTTTTGACGAGGCGCGCAACAAGGGTTACGACATCGCAGGCAAGGCCGGCGATCCCGTGATGGCCGCTGCCGATGGCCGCGTGGTCTATGCCGGCGCCGGCCTGCGTGGCTATGGCAACCTGATCATCCTCAAGCACAACAACACCTACCTCACGGCCTACGCGCACAACCAGACGCTGCTGGTCAAGGAAGACCAGACCGTGCGCAAGGGCCAGAAGATCGCCGAGATGGGCAGCACCGACGCGGACCGCGTGAAGCTGCACTTCGAGGTGCGTCGCCAGGGCAAGCCTGTCGATCCTTCGCGCTACCTGCCTTCTCGCTGATGAGCCGCAGCACCAGGCAAACCGGACAAGCCCCTGCCCCGCAGGGGCTTGTTTCTTCTGCGCCCGGCGAATCGCCGTGGGAGCCGGTCGAGGACGAGGCCGAAGGCGGCGAGGTCGAGGCCGGCGCAGCCGAGCTGCGCGAGATCACCGTGCCGCCGGCCCAGCACGGCCTGCGCGCCGACAAGGTGCTGGCCGAATGCGTGGCCGAGTTCTCCCGCAGCTATCTGCAGCAACTGCTGGCGCAGGGCGCGGTCACGCTCAATGGGCGTGTGCTGGTCAAGCCGGCCACCAAGGTGGCCGCCGGCGACCGGATGGTGCTGGAGATGCGGCCCACGCAGCAGAGCATGGCCTTCCAGCCCGAAGACATGGCGCTGGACGTGGTGTATGAGGACGAGCACCTGCTGGTCGTCAACAAGCCGGCTGGCCTGGTCGTGCACCCGGCTCCGGGCAATTGGACTGGAACCCTGCTCAACGGCCTGCTGGGGCGCGACCCCAAGGCGCGGGAGGTGCCGCGCGCCGGCATCGTCCACCGCCTGGACAAGGACACCAGCGGGCTCATGGTGGTGGCACGCAGCCGCGCCGCCATGGACGCGCTGGTGGCCATGATCGCCGCGCGCGATGTCAGCCGCCAGTACCTGGCGCTGGCCCACAAGGCCTGGGGCCCGCGCAAGCGCCGCGAGGTCGATGCGCCCATCGGCCGCGACCCGCGCAATCGCCTGCGCATGGCCGTGGTCGACCTGGCGCAGCATGCAGGCAAGACCGCGCGCACCGACATCGACCTGCTGGCCGGCAACGAGGAAGTCAGTCTGGTGCGCTGCACGCTGCACACGGGCCGCACCCACCAGATCCGCGTGCACATGGCATCGCTGGGCCACCCGCTGGTGGCTGATGCCGTCTACGGCGGCAAGGAGGCTGGCGGCATGGCGCGCCAGGCGCTGCACGCCTTCCGGCTGGCCTTCACCCATCCCATGACAGGCCAGGCCCTGGTGCTGCGCGCGCCGCTGCCGCCCGATATGGCACAGGCGCTGGAAAATTGGGGGCTGAGCTACAATCCCGCCGAAAGCCTCTGACCATCTCTCGCATGGCATCCGTGGAGCGCTTGCTTCCTCTTCTTTGATTCGGCGCACCCTGGCTGCCACCTCTGGTGGCACGCGCGCCTTTGTTCCCGAGACGCTGAGCCATGAATACGGTAGATGCCAAGCGGGTCCTGGAAACTGCATTGATCTGTGCGCCGCAGCCTGTCACGCTGCGTGAGCTGCGCTCGCTGTTCGATGACGTGCTGGGCTCCGACACGCTGAAGGACCTGCTGCTGGACCTGCAGAAAGACTGGGCGCAAAAGGGTGTGGAGCTGGTGCAGGTGGCGTCTGGATGGCGCTTCCAGAGCCGGCCCGAGATGCGGGTCTATCTGGACCGGCTGCATCCCGAAAAGCCGCCACGCTACACCCGCGCGACCCTGGAGACGCTGGCGATCATCGCCTACCGCCAGCCAGTGACGCGTGGCGACATCGAGGACATACGCGGCGTGACGGTCAACAGCCTGCTGATCAAGCAACTGGAAGACCGGGGATGGATCGAGGTCATTGGCCACCGGGAAACCGTGGGCCGGCCCTCTTTGTTCGCCACCACGCGCCAGTTTCTGGACGACCTGGGCCTGCAGTCGCTGGACCAGTTGCCCATGCTCGAGGAGCCCGAATCCCAGCAAAGCCTGTTCAAGGCGCTGGAAGAGTCGGGTGCGCAGGAATTGGCAGCGGACGAGGCCGCGCCAGCCGGTGACGCTCCCTTGCCCGAAGAGCCCCAGGGCGAGACAGATGCCACGGAATCGGACGGGGCAGATGCCGCAATGGCAGCAGATACGGCTCAAGCAGATGCAGCAGACCTGGCGGATGCGGCAGATGCAGCGGATGCGGCAGAGGCAACAGACGCAACGGATACAGCGGATACAACGGATACGGACGGCGCTGCAAAGCAGGCCGAAGAAGGAAAGCCATGACGGGTAGTGATATCTCCAAAGACCAGGACGCCCAGCCGGCGTCCGATGAGGCCGGCGCGCAGCGCAAGGCCCGCCCCGCGCGCTCGCGCGCTCCCAAGGCCGGGCCGCGGCCCGGCGCCAAGCCTGTGCGCAAGCCGCGTCCGGCCGCCGAGGCGGTGCATGCCGAAGACACCGTGCAAGAGCTGGTGACGGCTGACGCATCAGAGTCAAGCGACTCGGGGTCTGTCGAAGGCTACGGTTTTGCGGACGTCATCTCGGGCGAACTCGACGCTGCCGAAGAACGCGACGATGCCGCGCCTGCCAAGCGCGTGCTGCTGCCCCAGGTCGATTCGCCCAAGCTGCACAAGGTGCTGGCCCAGGCCGGGCTGGGATCGCGCCTCGAAATGGAGCAGCTCATTCTTGAAGGCCGCATCTCGGTCAACAACGAGCCTGCCCACGTGGGCCAGCGCATCCAGTTCGGCGACCAGATCAAGGTCAATGGCCAGCCCATCCGCTTTCGCATCGACCCGCCGCCGGCGCGTGTCATCGCCTATCACAAGCCCGTGGGCGAGGTCGTCACGCATGACGATCCGCAAAACCGTCCCACGGTGTTCCGCAAGCTGCCTCGCCTGCAGCATGGCAAATGGCAATCGGTGGGTCGCCTGGACCTGAACACCGAAGGCCTGCTGCTGTTCACCAGCTCGGGCGAGCTGGCCAACTCCCTGATGCACCCGCGCTTCGGCCTGGAGCGCGAATACGCAGCCCGCGTGCTGGGCGCGCTCAGCAAGGAAGAAAAGCAGCGCCTGACCGACGGCGTGCAGCTGGAAGACGGCGTGGCCGCCTTCGGCTCCATTGAGGACGGCGGTGGTGAAGGCGCCAACTGCTGGTACCGCGTGACCATTTCCGAAGGCCGCAACCGCGAAGTGCGCCGCATGTTCGAGGCGGTGGGCCATGCCGTGAGCCGGCTGATCCGCATCCGCTACGGCGCCATGGTGCTGCCGCGCGGCCTCAAGCGCGGCGCCTGGGTGGAGCTGGACCAGGCCGATATCCAGTCCCTGGCTTCGGCAGCCGGCATGCAGGCGCGTGCGCCCGCTGCACCCAAGCCACCGGCCGGAGGCCGCCGTGGTGGCCCGGCAGACCGCAACACCGTTCGCCGCGAAGGCGGCGGCCGCTACTTCGACGGCAATCGCCCGGCGCCCAACGCCATGCTCGACGGCCCGCGTGCCAAGCCTGCCGCCAAGGGCGGCAAGGCTGACGGCGGCCAGGGACAGGGCAAGGGGCAGGGCGGCGCAGGCGGGCGGGGCAAGGGCGGCGGCAGCCAGCAGCCCGATCCGATGCGTACATCGGTGGGCTACATCGGCTCCGACAGCCTGTCGCGTGCACGCCAGAACGCCAAGCGCAAGCCGGGAGGACGCCGCTGAAAGGCGGCCGGGCGGTCCGCCTTCTGGTTCATCCAGCGGCGGTCGGCCCGCCCTGTAAGCCTGCCATTTGGCAGCACCATGTCATCAAGGACTTTGATGGCACAGCTAGAATCAACGGTTTTGTCCAATTGACAAAAATCCATAGTAACCCTGATTAGGAACCATTCAAATGGCCATCGAACGCACTCTTTCCATCATCAAGCCCGACGCCGTTGCCAAGAACGTGATCGGCCAGATCTACGCACGCTTCGAAGGCGCTGGCCTGAAGGTCATCGCTGCCAAGATGGTGCACCTGTCGCGCGGCGAAGCCGAGCAGTTCTACGGCGTCCACAAGGAGCGTCCTTTCTTCAAGGACCTGGTGGACTTCATGGTCTCCGGCCCCGTGATGATCCAGGCTCTGGAAGGCGAGAACGCCATCCTGAAGAACCGCGAACTGATGGGCGCCACCGACCCCAAGAAGGCTGAGAAGGGCACGATCCGCGCCGACTTCGCCGACAGCATCGACGCCAACGCCGTGCACGGCTCTGACGCCGCTGAAACTGCAGCCGTGGAAGTGGCTTTCTTCTTCCCCGGCATGAACGTCTACTCGCGCTAATCCCCGCGTCTTCCGCGGCCGTCATGGTCTGTCCGGTGCAGGCCGTGCCTGCCGCGGAAGAGCCGAGAGCGGCGTGGCACCGGCCTGCCGACATGAATACCAATTTGCTAGATTTTGATCTCGACGGACTTGCCGCTTACTGCGAACAACTCGGCGAGAAGCGTTTCCGCGCGACGCAGCTGTTCCGCTGGATCCACCAGCGAGGCGCCAGCGACTTCGACCAGATGAGCGATCTGGCCAAGTCCCTGCGCGAAAAGCTCAAGGCGTGTGCCCACATCACGGCCCTGCCGGTTCTGACCGAGCATGTGTCTGCCGATGGAACAGTCAAGTGGCTGTTCGACGTGGGGGGCGGCGATGCCGTCGAAGCCGTTTTCATTCCCGAAGATGATCGGGGCACGCTGTGCGTGTCATCCCAGGCGGGCTGCGCCGTGGGCTGCCGCTTCTGCTCCACGGGTCACCAGGGCTTCAGCCGCAACCTCAGCACGGGCGAGATCCTGGCTCAGCTGTGGTATGCCGAGCATGCGCTGCGCAAGCGCCTGGGCACGGGCGGCGAGCGCGTCATCTCCAACGTGGTGATGATGGGCATGGGCGAGCCGCTGCAGAACTACACGGCCCTGGTGCCGGCGCTGCGCGCCATGCTCGATGACCATGGCTACGGCCTCTCGCGCCGCCGTGTGACCGTGTCCACCTCGGGCGTGGTGCCGATGATCGACCGGCTGTCCCAGGACTGCGCCGTGGCCATGGCCGTGTCGCTGCATGCGCCCAATGACGAGCTGCGCGACCCGCTGGTGCCGTTGAACCGCAAGTACCCCATCCACGAGCTGCTCGATGCCTGCGAGCGCTACCTGGAATTCGCGCCCCGTGACTTCATCACGTTCGAATACTGCATGCTCGATGGCGTCAATGACCAGCCTGAGCATGCGCGCCAACTGATAGAGTTGGTCCGCGCGCGTGGCGATGGCCGCAGCTGGTGCAAGTTCAACCTGATTCCGTTCAATCCGTTCCCGGCCTCGGGGCTGCTGCGTTCACCCGCAGCGCGGGTGACGGAGTTCGCCAGCCTGCTGAGCAATGCCGGCATCGTGACCACGGTGCGCAAGACACGTGGCGACGACATCGACGCAGCCTGCGGACAGCTGGCTGGCGATGTCAAGGACCGCACGCGCGCTGCCGAGCGCATGGCCAGGCAGCGCACCATTGTTCTCAAGCAGGTGCCTTGAGAAGACCTGGGGCATGCCTGGCATGCCCCGACGGAACAAAGGACAGTTCATGAAGTCAGTGGCTCGGCGGCTGCGAACGGGGGATATCGGTACAGGCATGCGCTGGGCAGTGCCCGCGCTGGTTCTTTTCTTGGCGGGCTGCGCAGGCAAGCAGCCTTTGGTGCCCCCGACGAATTCTGGCTCCGGCAACGCTTCCTCCGTCTCCAATGCCTCGATGGCTTCTGCCGCCGAGGCCGATCCCCGCCGCCGCGCAAGCATCCGCCTGGAGCTGGCGGCTTCCTATTTCCAGGCTGGCCGCATCGATGTGGCCCTGGAAGAGGTGAACCAGGCGCTGGCCGCTGACCCCAGTTCCGCCGACGGCTACGGCCTGCTGGCCCTGATCTACATGCGCAACCAGGACTGGGATCAGGCCGACGTCAGCCTGCGCAAGGCGATGTCGCTGCGTCCCCAGGACGGCGACCTGCAGCACAACTACGGCTGGCTGCTGTGCCAGCGCAAGCAATACGCGCAAGCCCAGGAATGGCTGGACAAGGCCCTGGCCCAGCCCGGCTACCTGGAGCGCCCCAAGACCTGGATGGCCAAGGGCCTGTGCCTGCAGCAGGCCGGCCTGCTGGTCGAGGCCCAGCAGGCGCTGCTCAAGGGCTATGAACTCGATCCCGCCAACCCGGTGATCGCCTACCACCTGAGCAACGTGATGCTGCAGGGCGGCGATGCCAAGAGGGCGCAGTTCTACATCCGGCGCCTGAACAGCAGTCCCCAGTCCAATGCGGAAAGCCTGTGGCTGGGGATCAAGATAGAGAGGGCGCTGCAGCAATCTGCAGCGATGCGGCAGCTGGCTGACCAGCTGCACCAGCGCTTCCCCGAGTCCCGCCAATGGCTGGCCTACGAGCGTGGAGCATTCAATGAGTGAGGTGTTGGCGGTGCATGACGAAGCAGGTACGCAAGGCGAGAACGCACAAACTTCCATGACGGCGGGCACGCTGCTGCGCCAGGCGCGCGAGGCGGCGGGTCTGTCTCTGGCCGGGCTGGCGGCGGCACTCAAGGTGCCAGCCCCCAAGCTGGAGGCGCTGGAGGCGGATGACTACGCCGCATTCCAGGACCATGTCTTCATGCGGGCGCTGGCGCAAAGCGTCTGCCGCACGCTGCGCATGGACTCGGCATCGGTGCTGGCCCTGCTGCCGCGCACCCAGCTCAAGAGCCTGGCCGATGATCGCGGCAGCATCAACGCCACGTTCAAGGAGCGCTCCTTCAAGGCCACCGGAACATCGCTGGGACGTGAAAACGGCTCGCGCAAGGTGGCCATCATCGTGCTGCTGCTGCTGGCCGCTGCCGCTGCCGTCTACTTCCTGCCCAAGCATGAAGGCGACGCCGAAGAGCCGCAGGCCGGCGCTTCCGATGCCGCTGCCCTGGTGCAGCCTGCAGGGACTGTGTCCGAGCCCGTGGCCGCCCAGGAGCCCGTTGCGCCTGCGGCGACGACGCCGGCCGATGTGCCGGCTGCATCTGCCCCTGCACCTGCACCTGCACCTGCACCTGCATCTGCATCTGCATCTGCACCGGCAACTTCAGCGCCTGCAGCGGCAGCCGTTCCGGCTCCTGCGTCCACCACAACGCCTGCTGCCCCTGCCGCCGATGCGCCTGCCGAGGGCGCAGCAGCGACATCGGCAGCCACCGCAGGGCAAACGCCTGGTGGCGTGCTGGTCATGAAGGCCAACGCACAATCGTGGGTACAGGTCAAGGATTCCAGCGGCCGCGTGGTGCTGCAAAAGACGCTGGCGGCCGGTGAATCCATTGGCGCCGAGGGCGCGCTGCCGCTGTCGGTCATCGTCGGCAATGCCAGCGGCACCGAGGTGCGTGTGCGTGGCGAATTGCTGGAAGTCGCCAAGACCACCCGCGACAATGTGGCCCGCTTTGAGGTGAAGTGACCGTGCAAGATCTCCCCATCACGCAGCAGCCGATAGCGATTGCCTCGCCGCTGCCGCGCAAGTCCCGCCAGGCCCGTGTGGTCTGGCGCAACAACGTCGTCACCGTGGGTGGCGATGCGCCTGTGCGCGTGCAGTCCATGACCAACACCGATACGGTGGACGCGGTCGAGACGGCCATCCAGGTGCGCCAGCTGGCCCAGGCCGGCTCGGAGATGGTGCGCATCACCGTCAACACGCCCGAGGCGGCCGCCGCCGTGCCCTACATCCGCGAGCAGCTGGACCGCATGGGCGAGTACGTGCCGCTGGTGGGTGACTTCCACTACAACGGCCACCGCCTGCTCACCGAATACCCGGCCTGTGCCGAGGCGCTGTCCAAGTACCGCATCAACCCCGGCAACGTGGGCAAGGGCGACAAGAAGGACAAGCAGTTCGGCCAGATGATCGAGGCGGCGGCCCGCTACGACAAGGCCGTGCGCATCGGTGTCAACTGGGGCTCGCTGGACCAGGAATTGATGGCCCGGCTGATGGACGAGAACTCGCGCCGCGCCCAGCCCTGGGACACGCGCCAGGTCATGTTCGAGGCGCTGATTTCCTCTGCCGTCGATTCCGCGCGCCTGGCCGAGTCCATGGGGCTGAACGGCGACAACATCATCCTGTCGTGCAAGGTCAGCGGCGTGCAGGACCTGATCTCGGTCTACCGGGCCCTTGCGCAACGCTGCGACTATGCGCTGCACCTGGGCCTGACCGAAGCCGGCATGGGCACCAAGGGCACGGTGGCCTCGGCCGCCGCGCTGTCCGTGCTGCTGCAGGAAGGCATTGGCGACACCATCCGCGTCTCGCTCACGCCCCAGCCCGGCGAGGCGCGCACGCAGGAAGTGGTGGTCGCCTCCGAAATCCTGCAGGCCCTGGGCCTGCGCATCTTCGTGCCCAGCGTCACGGCCTGCCCGGGCTGCGGCCGCACCACCAGCACCACCTTCCAGGAACTGGCCAAGCAGATCGATGACTATCTGCGTGGCCAGATGCCGCTGTGGCGCATGAAGTATCCCGGTGTCGAGGCGATGAAGGTGGCCGTGATGGGCTGCATCGTCAACGGCCCCGGCGAGAGCAAGCACGCCAACATCGGCATCAGCCTTCCCGGCACGGGCGAGGCGCCCGCCGCCCCGGTCTACATCGACGGGGAAAAGGCGCTCACGCTGCGCGGCGAGCGGATTGCCGAGGAATTCCAGGCACTGGTCGAAAATTATGTGGCGCGCACCTATGGCGCCACCGCCGCTGCACCCGCCTGATCGGCTGCACCGAGCATTGCAGTTATTGCAAAATAGATAGCGCACCACGCTTTGCCTCATTGGCTCTCACGCGAAACAGGCGTTGAGAGCATGGGGCGAAAAAAGCGGGGTCAGCGCCTGTTTCCGAGCATTCATCGAACGAGAACAACGTGGCCAAACCCGAAAAACTTTCCGCCGTCAAAGGCATGAACGACATTCTTCCCGCCGAGTCCGCTCGCTGGGAATGGCTGGAAGCGCAGGTGCGTGAATTGATGGCGCGCTTTGCCTACCGCAACGTGCGCACGCCCATCGTCGAGCATACGCAGCTGTTCGTTCGTGGCATCGGCGAGGTGACGGACATTGTCGAGAAGGAGATGTACTCCTTCGAGGACAAGCTCAACGGCGAGCGCCTGACGCTGCGCCCCGAAGGCACGGCCAGCCTGGTGCGCGCCACCATCGAGAACAATCTGCTGTACGACGGCGGCAAGCGCATGTGGTACATGGGGCCCATGTTCCGCCATGAGCGCCCGCAGCGCGGCCGTTACCGCCAGTTCCACCAGATCGGCGCCGAGGCCCTGGGCTTTGCCGGCCCCGATGTCGATGCCGAACTCATCATGCTGGCCGTTTCCCTGTGGAAGCAGCTGGGCCTGACCCAGTGGCGCCTGGAAATCAACAGCCTGGGCCAGCCCGAGGAGCGCCAGGCACACCGCCAGGCCCTGATCGCCTACCTGGAGCAGCACCAGGACGTGATGGACGAAGAGGCCAAGCGCCGCATGTACAGCAACCCGCTGCGCGTGCTGGACACCAAGAACCCCGCCATGCAGGACATGGTCAACGGCGCGCCGCGCCTGCTGGACTTCCTGGGCGAGGGCTCGCTGGCCCACTTCGACGGGCTCAAGGCCATCCTGGACGCCAACGGCGTGCCCTGGACCGTGAACCCGCGCCTGGTGCGCGGCCTGGACTACTACAACCTGACGGTGTTCGAGTTCATCACCGACATGCTGGGCTCGCAGGGCACCATCTGCGCGGGCGGCCGCTACGACTACCTGATCGAACAGGTGGGCGGCAAGAGCGCGCCTGCCGTGGGCTGGGCATTGGGTGTGGAGCGCGTGCTGGAACTCGTCAAGGAGCTCGGCACCGACATTCCCGCGCCCACGCTGCATGCCTATGCCATCGTCCCCGATGTGGCGGCCATGCCCGTGGCGCTGCGCACCCTGCAGCAGCTGCGCGAGGCCGGTGTGCGCGTGCAGATGCACGCGGCCAGCGCCGAAGGCATGGGCAGCATGAAGTCGCAGTTCAAGAAGGCCGATGCCAGCGGCGCACATTTCGCGCTGATCTTCGGCTCCGATGAGCTGCAGCAGGGCCTGGTCACCGTCAAGTCGCTGCGCGACGGCGCGGGCCAGCAGGTGCAGCAAGCCCTGGCTGATGCGGCCCAATGGGCTGCCACCCTACAATCGGCGGTTTGACCAGCATCCGCAGCTTTTCAAGCGACCGCTCCAGCGGCGACCTCCATACATAAAGCGACACAGGCGATCCATGGCAAACCATTTCGATCTCGAAGAACAAGAGCAGATAGAGCAGCTCAAGCATTTCTGGAATACCTGGGGCACGTTGATCACCGGCGTGCTCGTGGTCATCTTCGTCGGCTTTGCCGGCTGGAATGGCTACCAGTACTGGGAAAAGCGCCAGGCCACGCAGGCTGCCGCTCTGGCGCATGCCGTTGACGTGGCGCTGGCTGGCAAGGACGCGGCGCGCGCTGGCCAGGCCTTCGCCGATCTCAAGGACAAGTACGCCGGCACCACGCAGGCGGCCCAGGCCGGCCTGCTGCTGGCCAAGGCTGCAGTGGACGAAGGCAAGCTCGATGACGCCAAGGCAGCCCTGAGCTGGGTGGCCGACAAGGGCGACGAAGGCTATAAGGCCCTGGCCAAGCTGCGCCTGAGCGCCGTGCTGGAGCAGCAAAAGCAATACGACGAAGCCCTCAAGGCGCTGGAAGGCAGCATGCCCGAATCCTTCGCCGGCATCGTGGCCGATCGCCGTGGCGACATTCTTGCGGCCCAGGGCAAGCAGGCCGAGGCCATTGACGCCTACCAGCGCGCCCATGCCGCCCTGGACAAGGGCGTGGACTATGGCCGTCTGATCGAGTTCAAGCTCAATGCGCTGGGTGCTGAACCCACCGTGCTGGCACAGGCCAAGACGTCGACTTCGGAGAAGCAACCTTGAAAACCTCGGCTGATCAATTGATGGCGATTTCGCGCCCGCGCGGCGTTGCGCGCTGGATGGCTCTGAGCCTGCTGGCCGGTGCCCTGGGTGGCTGCTCCACCGTGTCCTCGTGGTTCAGCAGCGACACCAAGCCCAAGCCCCAGGAGCTGGGTGCCAACCCCGGCCTGCTGGCCGTGCACCAGGCCTGGACCGCCAAGCTCGGCGCCGAAGTGCCGCTGGCCACCGACATCCATGTGCAGGGCGACACGCTGCTGATCGCTGCCAAGGACGGCAGCGTCACGGCCCTCGATGCACGCAACGGAAGCCAGCTGTCGCGCTTCACTGTGGGCGAGCCGCTGACCGCAGGCGTGGGCGGTGACGCCGAGCGCCAGGCCGTGCTGACGCGCAGCAACCAGGTCATCGTCTACTCGCAAGGCAAGCAGCTGTGGAAGCAGCCGCTGCCCGCAGCCGCCTACACGCCGCCGCTGGTCGCGGGAGGCCGCGTCTTCGTGCTGGCAGCCGACCGCTCGCTGGCCGCTTTCGATGCCGCCAACGGCCGCAAGCTGTGGACCGCACAGCGCCCGGGCGAGCCCCTGGTGCTGCGCCAGCCCGGCGTGCTGATCGCCGTGGGCAACACGCTGGTGGCCGGCCTGTCGGGCCGCATGGTGGGTATCGATCCCGACACCGGCGCCGTGCGCTGGGAGGCCCCGCTGGCCAGCCCGCGCGGCACCAATGACGTGGAGCGCCTGGTGGACCTCGTGGGCCGCGTCAGCCGTGTCGGTGACAGCGTCTGCGCGCGTGCCTTCCAGGCTGCCGTGGGCTGTGTGGATACGCAAAACGCATCGGTGCGCTGGACCCAGCCGTCCAAGGGTGCCGATGGCATCGACGGCGATGGTGATTCCGTGTTCGGCGCCGAGAGCAATGGCACCGTCCAGGCCTGGCGCCGCGGCGACGGCTCGCGCGTGTGGTCCATCGACCAGCTGCAGCACCGCCGCCTGACGGCGCCGTTGATGCTGGGCCGCTCGGTGGTGTTTGGTGATGACTATGGTGTGGTGCACCTGCTGTCCAAGACGGACGGACAGGCGCTGGCACGATTGAAGACGGACGACTCCGGCGTGGCCTCGCCCCCGGTATCGGCTGCCAATACGCTGGTGGTGGTAAGCCGCAGCGGAACTGTGTACGGCTTCAGGCCGGATTGATAGGTATTTTCGGGAATGAAGCCAGTTATTGCCCTGGTAGGGCGACCCAATGTGGGCAAATCGACGCTGTTCAATCGGCTGACCAAGTCGAGGGATGCAATCGTCGCGGATTTCGCGGGCCTCACGCGTGACCGCCACTATGGACAGGGCCGCCAGGGTAAGCACGAGTACATCGTGATCGATACCGGCGGTTTTGAGCCAGATGCATCCAGCGGCATCTTCAAGGAGATGGCGCGCCAGACGCAGCAGGCTGTTGCCGAGGCTGACGTCGTGGTCTTCGTTGTCGATGCGCGCCTGGGCATGTCCGCCCAGGACCACGACATCGCCAAGTACCTGCGCCGGCTGGGCAAGCCCTGCGTGCTCGTGGCCAACAAGGCCGAGGGCATGAAGGAAGGCGTGCAGCTGACCGAGTTCTACGAACTGGGCCTGGGCGACGTGCTGCCGGTTTCCGCAGCACACGGGCAGGGCGTGCGCGACCTGCTCGACCTGGCCCTGGGCCAGCTCAACCTGCCCGAGCCCGAGGAAGACGACCCCTTCGACGATGTGGCCCAGAAGCCCATCCGCCTCACCGTGGCAGGGCGCCCCAATGTCGGCAAATCCACGCTGATCAACACCTGGCTGGGTGAGGAGCGGCTGGTCGCCTTCGACATGCCGGGCACTACGCGCGACGCCATCTCGGTGCCCTTCGAGCGCGCCGGCCAGAAGTTCGAGCTGATCGACACGGCAGGCCTGCGCCGCAAGGGCCGGGTGTTCGAGGCGATCGAGAAGTTCTCCGTGGTCAAGACGCTGCAGGCCATCGAGAGCGCCAACGTCGTGCTGCTGCTCATCGATGCCACGCAGGGCGTGACCGACCAGGATGCGCACATTGCCGGCTACGTGCTGGAAAGCGGCCGTGCCGTGGTGCTGGCCGTGAACAAATGGGATGCGGTGGACGACTACCAGCGCCAGATGCTGGAGCGCTCGATCGAGACGCGCCTGTCCTTCCTCAAGTTCGCTCCCATGCATTTCATCTCGGCGGAAAAGCGCCAGGGCCTGGGTCCGCTGTGGAACTCCATCATCCAGGCGCACAAGGCTGCCACCTGCAAGATGCCCACGCCGGTGCTCACGCGCCTGCTGATGGAGGCCGTACAGTTCCAGACGCCCAAGAAGACGGGTATCTACCGCCCCAAGATGCGCTATGCGCACCAGGGTGGCATGAACCCTCCGGTCATCGTCATACACGGCAATTCGCTCGAGCATGTGACGGAGGCCTACAAGCGCTTCCTCGAAGGGCGATTCCGGAAGGAATTCAATTTGGTCGGCACGCCGTTGCGGATCGAGTTGAAAACCTCTCATAATCCTTTTGCCGACAAGGACAAGTAACAAGCTACGGGATTTCGGGAAAACCCTTGTGCGAACAAGGGCCCCAAAACACTGTGGTAAGGTGTCGGTTTACAACAACACTCTTCGAACACGGAGAATATCGTGAGCAACAAAGGCCAACTCCTCCAAGACCCGTTCCTGAACGCGCTTCGCCGCGAACATGTTCCGGTGTCCATCTACCTCGTCAACGGCATCAAGCTGCAAGGCCAGATCGAATCCTTCGACCAGTACGTGGTTCTGCTTCGCAACACCGTCACGCAGATGGTTTACAAGCACGCCATCTCCACCATTGTTCCCGGCCGCGCCGTGAACTTCTCCACGGCCGAAGCTGCCGGCAGCGACGCCAGCGCTTGAGCTCGCTGCGCCCTGATGCCTCCCCGCACCGCCGGGGAGCTTCCTCACCCTTCGGGAGAGGTTTTTCTTGAGTTCTGAATCTTTTGACCGGTCCACGCCAACGCCAGTGCTGCTGGTGGGCGTGGATTTCGGCTTTCCCCATTTCGATGGCGAGTTGGAAGAGCTGGGCCTGCTGGCCGGCACGGCCGGCCTGCGTCCCGTTGCACGCCTGACCTGCAAGCGCAAGGTGCCCGATGCGGCGCTGTTCGTGGGCAGCGGCAAGGCCGACGAAATCCGCATGCTCGCCCAGATGCACGGTGCCCAGGAGGTGCTGTTCGACCAGGCCCTGAGCCCGGCCCAGCAGCGCAACCTGGAACGCCATCTGCAGATGCCGGTCAACGACCGCACCCTGTTGATCCTGGAGATCTTCGCCCAGCGCGCGCGCAGCCATGAAGGCAAGCTGCAGGTGGAGCTGGCGCGCCTGCAATACGTGGCCACGCGCCTCGTGCGGCGCTGGACCCACCTGGAGCGGCAGATGGGCGGCATCGGCGGCCGTGGCGGCCCTGGCGAGAAGCAGATCGAGCTGGACCGCCGCATGATCGACGAGTCGATCAAGCGCACCAAGGAGCGGCTGCAGAAGGTCAAGAAGCAGCGCGCCACGCAGCGTCGGCGGCGCGAGCGCCATGGCATCTTCAATATCTCTCTGGTTGGCTACACCAACGCCGGCAAGTCCACGCTGTTCAATGCGCTGGTCAAGGCGCGCGCCTATGCGGCCGACCAGCTGTTCGCCACGCTGGACACGACCACGCGCCAGCTGTACCTGAATGAAGCCCAGCAATCGGTGTCCCTGTCGGATACCGTGGGGTTCATCCGCGACCTGCCGCATGGCCTGGTCGATGCATTCCAGGCCACGTTGCAGGAGGCGATCGATGCCGATCTTCTGCTGCATGTGGTCGACGCCTCCAATCCGAATTTCCCAGAGCAAATCCAACAAGTCCAGAAAGTTCTGAAGGAAATCGGTGCCCAGGAGGTGCCTCTGGTACTGGTTTTCAACAAATTGGACGCCGTCGATCCGGAGCGGCTTCCAGCGCAGTTGCAGGACCAGTACGAGCTTGACGGGCTGCCTGTTTCACGGGTGTTCGTCAGCGCCCGCTCCGGCGAGGGACTGCCACAGCTGCGGCAGTTGCTGGCCGAGCATGCGCTGCGCGCGGAGGCGGAACACGCCGAAGCGCACGGTGGTGATGAGCGGGATCAGGAGGAGGTGGATGGCGCGATGCCCCCTGGGCAGGACGCCGAATACTAGGGGCTAGCGCCCTGATTGGGCAAAATGCCGATTGGGTCCCTGTCTTTACCGAAGAAACCGAGACTTCTCGCATGAATCTTTCACAACGCGCCCATCGCTGGGCGATGCTGCCGCAGCGCCTTCGCGGGATGTTCAACCTGAATGATCCGCGATGGGGACGTGGCGACGACAAGAACGACGATGCTTCGCGCCCCGATGCCGACCGTCCCGCGCCGCCGCCCCCGCCTGCGGAGCCTGCACGCGACAACCGCGACAGCCGTGACAACCGCCCCTCGTCGGGCGGCGGCCAGCCGCCTGATCTGGATGAGCTGTGGCGCGACCTCAACCGCAAGCTCTCGGGCCTGTTCGGCGGCAAGCCGGGCGGCGGTCGTGGCCAGCCGCCCATCCGCAATGGCGGTGGCAGCCAGCCGCCGGACATGCGCAGCGCCGGCATGGGCGTGGGCCTGATCGCCGGCATTGCCTTCATCATCTGGATGGGCACGGGCATCTTCATCGTCCAGGAAGGCCAGCAGGCCGTCATCACCCAGTTCGGCAAGTACAAGAGCACGGTGGGCGCCGGCATCAACTGGCGGCTGCCGTACCCGATCCAGCGCCATGAACTGGTCTTCGTGACGCAGATCCGCTCGGCCGACGTGGGGCGCGACACCATCATCAAGAGCACGGGCCTGCGCGAGTCGGCCATGCTCACCGAGGACGAGAACATCGTCGAGATCAAGTTCGCCGTTCAGTACCGCCTGAGCGACGCGCGCGCCTGGCTGTTCGAGAGCAAGAACCCGTCCGAGGCCGTGGTCCAGGCCGCAGAGACTGCCGTGCGCGAAGTCGTCGGCAAGATGAAGATGGATACGGCGCTGGCCGAGGAGCGCGACCAGATCGCCCCGCGCGTGCGCGACCTGATGCAGACCATCCTGGACCGCTACAAGGTGGGCGTGGAAGTCGTGGGCATCAACCTGCAGCAAGGCGGCGTGCGTCCGCCCGAGCAGGTCCAGGCGGCCTTCGACGACGTGCTGCGTGCCGGCCAGGAGCGTGAGCGTGCCAAGAACGAAGCGCAGGCCTACGCCAACGACGTGGTGCCGCGCGCAGCCGGCTCGGCAGCGCGCCTGCTGGAAGAGTCCAACGGCTACAAGGCCCGCATCGTGGCCCAGGCCCAGGGTGATGCGCAGCGCTTCAGCTCGGTGTTCACCGAGTACCAGAAGGCGCCCCAGGTCACGCGCGACCGCATGTACCTGGAAACCATGCAGCAGATCTACGGCAACGTGACCAAGGTGCTGGTTGAATCGCGCCAGGGCTCCAACCTGCTGTACCTGCCGCTGGACAAGATCATGCAAGGCGTGAGCGGCAATGTGCCGGCAGCCGACAGCTCGGCGGCCCCCAGCACCCAGGCGCCTGCGCCTGCCGCCATTCCCGGCCTTTCGAACGATGCGCGCAGCCGCGACAGCAGTCGCAGCCGTGACCGCGAAGCACGCTGAGGAGCAGCCCAAGTGAACCGAGTTGGATTTTTCATCACCAGCATTCTTCTGGCGCTCGCGCTGCTCAGCTCCATGCTGTTCGTCGTCGATCAGCGCCAGTTCGGCGTGGTCTATGCCCTGGGTCAGATCAAGGAAGTGATCACCGAGCCGGGCCTGAACATCAAGATGCCGCCGCCGTTCCAGAACGTGCGCTACATCGACAAGCGCCTGCTCACGCTGGACAGCACCGACACCGAGCCCATGCTCACTGCCGAAAAGCAGCGCGTGGTCATCGACTGGTACGTGCGCTGGCGCATCTCCGATCCGTCGGAGTACATCCGCAATGTGGGCCTGGACGAGTCGGCTGGCGCCATGCAGCTCAACCGCGTGGTGCGCAATGCCTTCCAGGAGGAAATCAACCGCCGCACCGTGCGCGAACTGCTGTCCAGCAAGCGCGATGCGCTGATGAACGACGTCAAGCGCGAAGTGCTGGAGACCGTGCGCGGCGCCAAGCCCTGGGGCGTGGACGTGGTCGATGTGCGCATCACGCGCGTGGACTATGCCGAGACGATCACGGAATCGGTCTACCGCCGCATGGAGGCCGAGCGCAAGCGCGTGGCCAACGAGCTGCGCTCCACCGGCGCCGCCGAAGGCGAGAAGATCCGCGCCGAGGCCGATCGCCAGCGCGAGATCACCATCGCCAATGCCTACCGTGATGCCCAGAAGATCAAGGGCGAGGGCGATGCCGAGGCCGCCCGGACCTACGCCGAGGCCTTTGGCAAGGACCCGCAGTTTGCGCAGTTCTACCGCAGCCTGGAGGCCTACAAGGCCAGCTTTGCCAAGAAGAGCGATGTGCTCGTGCTCGATCCTTCGCAGACCGATTTCTTCAAGGCCTACCGCAGTGGTGGAAGCTCTGGAAAATAAGCGCGCCTGAGCGGCAATGCCGCCCGGCCCCTGCACGGCGCCCCTGTTGGGGCGCCTTTTTTTCTTGCGCCGCCGCTGTCGCCCCTGCACCGAATCGATTCGGAATACCGAACACCCGCCGTGGGCCTTGGGTCACCCCCAATTTGGGCTGGCCCGCAACAGCCGGTAGAATCACGTTTTTAACAGCCTCCCCCTTTTCCATGTCTGCTTGGGTCCTGCCGGATCACATCGCCGATGTCTTGCCTTCCGAGGCCCGGCACATCGAAGAATTGCGTCGAGGCCTGCTCGATACAGCGCGTGGCTATGGCTATGAACTGGTCATGCCGCCCATGCTGGAGTACCTCGAATCCCTGCTCACCGGCACAGGGGAGGCGCTGGACCTGCAGACCTGCAAGCTCATCGACCAGCTGACAGGCCGCACCATGGGTCTGCGTGCAGACACCACGCAGCAGGTGGCCCGCATCGACGCCCATCTGCTCAACCGCAAGGGCCTCACGCGCCTGTGCTACTGCGGCCCCGTCGTCCATGCCCGCCCTGACCGCCCCCGCGCCACGCGCGAGCCGCTGCAGTTCGGTGCCGAGATCTACGGCCACCAGGGCATGGAAGCCGACCTGGAGGCACTGCACCTGGCGCTGGACTGCCTGCGCAGCGCAGGCGTCACCAACATCAATGTCGATCTGGCCGATGTGCGCATCGTGCGCAGCCTGCTGGCTGGCGTGATGGTGGACATGCAGGTGCTGCGCGGCGTGCACGCTGCGCTGGCCGCCAAGGATGCGAGCGAGCTCGAGCGCCTCACGCGCGACTTCCCTGCCTCCTCGCGCGAAGGCCTGATGGCCCTGCTGCAGCTGTACGGCGGCATCGAGGTGCTGGACCGCGCCGAGAAGCTGCTGGCCCGCACCGCAGGCGTGCAGCCTCTGCTGGATCAGCTGCGCTGGCTGGCGCAGCGCCTCGAAGGCGTGAGCGTGAGCTTCGATCTGGCCGATCTGCGCGGCTATGCCTACTACAGCGGCACGCGCTTCGCCATCTATGTGCCGGGTGCCAGCGATGCGCTGGTGCGCGGCGGCCGCTATGACGAGGTGGGTGCGGTCTTTGGCCGCAACCGGCCCGCCGCCGGCTTCAGCCTGGACATCAAGCAGCTCGTCGCCGTCGTGCCCGAGCGCCCGCTCAAGGCTGCCATCCGCGCGCCCTGGGGCGACGATCCCCAGGTTGCGGCTGCCATTGCTGCATTGCGCCGGCAGGGCGAGACCGTGGTCTGCGTGCTGCCAGGGCATGAAAGCGAAGTGGACGAATTCCACTGCGACCGCGAGCTCGTGCAGGTTGCCGGGCAGTGGGCCGTGCAAGCCATCTGACGCATTTGTCAATTTCTTCGGATTTCATCGGATTTGAATATGAAAGCTACCAAAGGTCGCAACGTGGTCGTGGTCGGCACCCAGTGGGGTGACGAAGGCAAGGGCAAGCTGGTGGACTGGCTGACCGAAAGCGCCCAGGGCGTGGTCCGCTTCCAGGGTGGCCACAACGCTGGCCACACGCTGGTCATCAACGGCGTGAAGACCGCACTGCACCTGATCCCCAGCGGCATCATGCGCCCCGGCGTGAAGTGCTATATCGGCAACGGCGTGGTGCTCTCTGCCGCCAAGCTGTTCGAGGAAATCGAAGGTCTGGAGAAGGCCGGCGTGCAGGTGCGTGACCGTCTGCGCGTGTCCGAAGCCTGCCCGCTGATCCTGCCCTTCCACTCGGCGCTGGACGTGGCGCGCGAAGCTGCGCGCGAGCAGGGCGGCACCGAGAAGATCGGCACCACCGGCCGTGGCATCGGCCCCGCCTACGAGGACAAGATTGCCCGCCGCGCACTGCGTGTGCAGGACCTCAAGTACCCCGAGCGCTTCGCCACCAAGCTGCGCGAACTGCTGGCCCTGCACAACCACATCCTGGTCAACGTACTGGGTTCGAAGAACTTCACCTTCGGTGACGCGCTCAAGCCGTACATCAAGGATGGCGAAGTGCAATTCGACGCGGTGTACGAAGAGGCCATGCGCCATGCCGAGCTGCTCAAGCCCATGATGGCTGATGTCTCCCGCGAGCTGAACGCCGCGCACGCCGAAGGCGCCAACCTGCTGTTCGAAGGCGCGCAGGGCACGCTGCTGGACGTGGACCACGGCACCTATCCCTATGTCACCTCGTCCAACTGCGTCGCCGGCAATGCGGCTGCAGGCTCGGGCGTGGGCCCCGGCATGCTGCACTACATCCTGGGCATCACCAAGGCCTACTGCACCCGCGTGGGCGGCGGTCCTTTCCCCACCGAACTGGATTGGGAAAAGGAAGGCACGCCGGGCTGGCACATGAGCACCGTGGGCGCCGAAAAGGGCGTGACCACCGGCCGCTCGCGCCGCTGCGGCTGGTTTGACGCCGCGCTGCTCAAGCGCAGCGCCCAGGTCAACGGCCTGTCGGGCCTGTGCATCACCAAGCTCGACGTGCTCGACGGCCTGCAGGAACTGCTGCTGTGCGTGGGCTACGAGCTCGATGGCGAGAAGATCGACCTGCTGCCCATGGGCGCCGACGAGATCGCCCGCTGCAAGCCCATCTATGAGTCCATCCCCGGCTGGACCGATTCCACCGTGGGCGTGACCGACTACGACAAGCTGCCGGCCAATGCCCGCCGCTATCTGGAGCGCATCGAGGAAGTGACGGGCGTGCCCATCGCCATGGTTTCGACCAGCCCCGACCGGGATCACACCATCCTGATGCAAAACCCCTACGCTGCCCAGTGAACCACTGGCGGCTGAACCCCAAGATTGAACCAGGAGCCATTCCATGCTGACGGAAGACGGTCAACACCTGTATGTGAGCTACGACGAATACCACGGACTGATCGAAAAGCTCGCGATCAAAGTGCACCAGTCCGGCTGGGAATTCGACACCATTCTCTGCCTGGCCCGTGGCGGCCTGCGTCCCGGTGACATGCTCAGCCGCATCTTCGACAAGCCGCTGGCCATCATGTCCACCAGCTCCTACCGCGCCGAAGCCGGCACGGTGCAGGGCCATCTGGACATCGCTCGCTTCATCACCACGCCCAAGGGAGAGATCGCCGGCCGCGTGCTGCTGGTCGATGACCTGGCCGATTCGGGCCACACGCTGAACGCCGTGATCGCCATGCTCAAGACCAACTACCCGCCGATCACCGAGCTGCGCAGCGCCGTGATCTGGACCAAGGGCCTGTCGGCTTTCACGCCCGACTACTCGGTGGACTATCTGCCGACCAACCCCTGGATCCACCAGCCCTTCGAGCACTACGACACCCTGCGTCCCGAAAAGCTCATGGAGAAGTGGAAGATCTGATCGCCACTGCGCCTTTGGGTGCATGCCAGCGAAGGGAGCCTGTCGGCTCCCTTTTTCGTTGTGGCGGGTATTTCCATGCGCCGTTGTCATGCCTTGATGCAAGTCATGGATTGGCGCGCTTGCCGCGATATCTCGGGCCAACGTCGCGCAAATGTCGGTTTTTTGCACAGCAGCAAAAGCCGATGCCCCAGAGCGTCCGAGGGGCTGATTGGCGCAGCTACACTGCGCAGATTCTCAGAAGGTGGTGCTTTGTGAAACGTCTTTCCGTCGGGCGCTTGAGCGCGGCTGTGGCTTTGGTTGTGGGCGGCGGTGCGCTGGCCTGGCTGGCCGTGGCATCCCTGCCCGGATCCAAATCGGCCCGCGCGGCCTCGGCCACGTCTGCTGCCGTGCAGGCGCAAGCCGCATCGGCCCAGGCGGCCGCCGTTCCTGCCGCGCCTTCCGTTCCCTCGGCTACGGCAGCTCCTGCGGCCCCGGTCGCGCGTGTCACGCCGCCACCGCAGACTCAGGGCCCCACGCCCATCTTTGTGCTCAACTCGCTTGATGCCAACATCAGCATCGTGGACCCGGTCACCTGGCAGGAGACGGCACGCATTCCCACGGGCAAGGAGCCGCATCACCTGTACCTCACGCCGGACGAGAAATCGTTGGTCGTGGCCAATGCGCTGGGCGACACCCTGACCCTGGTCGATCCGCGCACGGGCGAGGTGCAGCGCGTGATCCGCGACATCATCGACCCCTATCACCTGCGCTTCAGCCCGGACATGAAGTGGTTCGTCACGGCGGCCAACCGCCTCAACCACATCGACATCTACCGCTGGGATGGCCAGAACCCGCAGCTGGTCAAGCGCGTGCCCACGGGCAAGACGCCCAGCCATCTCTGGATCGATGCCAAGAGCACGACCATCTATTCCACCATGCAGGACAGCGATGCCCTGGTGGCCATCGACATCGCCACCCAGACCATCAAGGCCCGCGTGCCCACCGGCCCCATGCCGGCCGATCTCTATGGCAGCCCGGACGGCACCAAGCTGTTCATCGGCCTGACCGGCAGCGATGGCGTGGAAGTGTTCGACATCACCGGCCCCGAGCCGCGCAGCGTGGCCCGCATCAAGACAGCCGCTGGCGCCCACGCCATGCGCGCGGCCGGCGACGGCCGCCACCTGTATGTGAGCAACCGCGTGGCCAACACCATCAGCAAGATCGACATGCAGACCAACCAGGTCGTGGCCAACTACCCGGCACCGGGCGGTCCCGACTGCATGGACGTCTCCGCCGACGGCCGCTACCTGCTGGTCAGCTCGCGCTGGGCGCGCAAGCTGTCGGTGATCGACACCGTGGAAAAGAAGGTGGTCCAGCAGGTCAAGGTCGGCAAGTCGCCGCACGGCGTGTGGACGCTGGCCCACGCGCAACGCTGATGGACCGCCGTCTCTTTGCGCAATCGCTGGCCGGTGCGGCGGCTTTCGGCCTGCTGCGCCCCGCGCTGGCGGCAGGGCAGGGCACAGGCTGTGCCAAGACCGTGTATCTGACCTTCGACACGGGCCACATGGGCATTGCCGACCTGGTGGCCGATGTGCTCAAGCGCCATGCGGTGCCAGTGACGTTTTTCGCGGCCAACGAGCCCACCCAGCAAGGCGATGGCAGCCTGGGCGAGACTTGGGCGCCCTGGTGGCGCGCACGCGCTGCCGAAGGCCATGAATTCGCCTCGCACACCTACGACCACATGTACTGGCGCGGTGATCTGCGCGCCTCGAAGAACGGGCCGGTCACGGGTTTTCGCGTGCGCCCCTCGGCAGGGCCTCGCGCCAACGAGAACTTCACGGTCGATGCGGCAGGCTATTGCGACGAGATCCGCCGATCCGCACAGCGGCTGCAGCAGATCACGGGGCGCAAGCCCCTGCCGCTGTTCCGTGCGCCCGGCGGCAAGACCTCGCCCGCGCTGCTGGATGCTGCGCGGCAGGGCGGCTACATGCATGTGGGCTGGGCCAGCGCGGGTTTTCTGGGCGATGAGCTGCCCAGCGACCGCTACCCGAATGCGCAACTGCTGGCCCAGGCGCTCAAGAACATCCGCAGCGGAGACATCCTGCTGGCCCATCTGGGCATCTGGTCACGCAAGGACCCCTGGGCACCGGCCGTGCTGGAACCTTTGGTCACGGGCCTGCTCAAGCAGGGGTTCTGCTTCCGCACACTGCGGGAGCATCCCGACTATCGGGATTGGGTAGCAAAATTCGCATAGTGTCCGCGCGCGCAGCGCGGCGGGCGATGGGAGCGTGGTGTGGACTGGTGGATTCAGTGGTTCGGTAATGCGCAGCAGCGCCTGTTCGAGGGCGTTGTCCAGCCTGTGCTCTTTTGGCTGGGACAGGCCAGCCTGCTGGAGGATGCCTACGACGCCACAGGCTGGCTGCTGGTGGGCCTGCTGCAGATCTTCATCATGGTGGCCGTGATCGCGCCGCTGCAGTACTGGCGGCCCGTCGAGCCCGTTACCGACCGGCGCGCCATCCATGTGGACATCATCTATACCGTGGTGCACCGGCTGGGCCTGTTCCGGCTGGCCCTGTTCTTCACGCTGGATCCGCTGTGGGACGAGCTCATGGGCCGCCTGCATGTCTGGGGGCTGCCGAGCTTTCACCTCGACGGCGTGTGGCCCGGCGTCACCGACCTGGCCTGGGTCAGCCTGATCATTTATCTGCTGGCCTTCGACTTCCTGGACTACTGGATACACCGCGGCCAGCACAGCATCGGCTGGTGGTGGAAGCTGCATGCGCTGCACCACTCGCAGCGCCAGATGACGGTGTGGAGCGACAACCGCAACCACCTGCTCGACGATGTGATCCGCGACACCATCATCGTGCTCGTGGCCCAGCTCATCGGCGTGGCTCCAGGCCAGTTCGTGGCCATCGTGGCCTTCACCCAGCTCAGCGAGAGCTTCCAGCATGCCAACCTGCGCGTCTGGTTCGGCACCATCGGCGAGCGGCTGTGGATCAGCCCGCGCTTTCACCGCCGCCACCACGCCATCGGCATAGGCCACGAGCCCATGGCGCCCGTGCGCAACAAGAAGGCGCATGGCAACAACTTCGGCGTGCTGCTGCCCTGGTGGGACATGCTGTTCGGCACCGCCAACTTCGAGCTGCGCTTCGATCCCACCGGCGTGCGCGACCAGGTCCAGCCCAATGCCCAGGGCCAGCTGCGCGACTACGGCCAGGGCTTTTGGGCCCAGCAATGGCGTGGGTTCCTAAGGTTGATGGGTCGCGCTTGAGGCTGGGCTCGGGGTATGCTTGCCGGCATGGGCTTGCTACTCGATTCCTTCTGGCGTGCGACGGCGTATTGCCTGCATAAGCGGGTGATTGCATGGTCGCTGTTTCCCTTGCTGTTCATGGCCATCACGGCCTGGCTGCTGGGCTATTTCTTCTGGGCCGATGCCGTCGTCTGGACGGAAGGGGTCCTGCAGGGCGTGGGCTGGCTGCACACCGTCTGGTCCTGGATGGGCGTGCAATCGCTGCCCGAGCTGGTGGCGCCGGTGCTGGTCGTGCTCTCGGTCACGCCGGTGCTGGTCGTGGTCTCGCTGCTGCTGGTGGCGCTGTTCATGACGCCGGCCCTGGTCGAGCTGGTGGCCCAGCGGCGTTTTCCCGCGCTGGAGCGCAGGCAGGGCGCCACCCTGGTCGGCAGCCTGGTGTGGTCCGCAGGCTCTTCGCTGATTGCCTTGATCGCGCTGCTGGTGTCGGTGCCGCTGTGGTTCGTGCCGCCCCTGGTGGTGGTGATCCCGCCGCTGATCTGGGGCTGGCTGACCTACCGCGTCATGGCCTTTGACGCGCTCTCTGCCCACGCCAGCAAGCCCGAGCGCCGCAGCCTGTTCCTGCGCCACCGCCTGGCGCTGATGCTCATGGGCGTGGTCTGCGGCTATCTGGGCGCGGCGCCGGCCATTGTCTGGGCCTCCGGCGTGGTCTTCATCGCGGCCTTCTGGATACTGATTCCGGTGGCCATCTGGATCTATGCGCTGATCTTCGCTTTCTCCTCGCTGTGGTTTGCCCACTTCTGCCTGGCCGCGCTGCAGCGCATGCGGGAGGAGGAACCGGCGCTGCCCGACACCCCCATCGTGCCCTACGCTCCCGACGCGCCGCTCGGAGCCGGCGCGGCCTCTCCCCCCACCACCCCGCAAGAAAAGACCTCATGACCCTTCAAGTAGGCGCACTCATCATCGGAGACGAAATCCTGTCGGGCAAGCGTGCCGACAAGCACCTTCCCAAGCTGATCGAGCTGCTGGGCGCGCGTGGCCTGTCCCTGGCCCATGCCGAGTACGTGGGCGATGACAGGGCGCGCATCACCGACGCCCTGCGCCGCGCCTTCGCATCGCAGGCCGTGGTCTTCAGCTTTGGCGGCATAGGCGCCACCCCCGACGACCACACGCGCCAATGCGCGGCCGAGGCCCTGGGCGTGCCGCTGGCACTGCACCCGGAAGCCGTGGCCCTCATCCGCGAGCGCATGCGCGATGTGGCCACCGAAGAAGGCAAGCCCTACGAACCCCAGCGCGCCGACAACCTGCACCGGCTGCAGATGGGCAACTTCCCAGAAGGCGCGCGCATCATCCCCAACGTCTACAACAAGATCCCGGGCTTTTCATGCTCGGGCGCAACGGGCACCGTGCACTTCGTGCCCGGTTTCCCTGTCATGGCCTGGCCCATGGTCGAGTGGGTGCTGGAGCAGCGCTACGCCAAGCATTTCCACAGCACGGTGCAGCGGGAGCATTCGGTCATCGTCTACGGCGGCATGGAGGCCACGCTGACGCCGCTGATGGTGGCCATAGAGCGCGACCACCCGGGCGTCAAGGTGTTCAGCCTGCCCAGCGTGGATGATTCCAAGCACGGCCGGCACATAGAACTTGGTGTCAAGGGCGAAGCTGGTGCCGTCACCAAGGCCTGGCCCACGCTGCTGGAAGGATTGCACTCATTTGGTGCAAGTCTTGGCCCTGAATTGGTGCGCAATATCTGATTTACGGGCCGGCCCCTGAATCTGCACCGATTTGGTGAAGATGCCGGGCGGTGGATCGAATGCCGACAGAGGCCTCAATGTCATCCACAAGCCCTTCCCAAGGCGGCAGAATCACGGGGCTGGCGCGCCAAGCAGGTGCCAGTCTGCAGGCATGCACTCAATGGATGCAGCCTGGCACGCAAACTGCTTAAGAGTATTTATCTTTTTTGATCAGCCAGATTGGCAGGAGAGATCTGATGGCAAAGACCGTTGCAGACGTGTTGAACATGGTGAAGGAGAACGAGGTCAAATTCGTGGACCTTCGTTTTACGGACACCCGTGGCAAGGAGCAGCACGTCACGGTGCCGGTGTCGCACTTCGACGAAGACAAGTTCACCTCGGGCCACGCCTTCGACGGCTCGTCGGTGGCAGGCTGGAAGGGCATTGAAGCATCTGACATGCAGCTGATGCCCGATCCCGCTACCGCGAACATCGACCCCTTCTTTGAAGAGACCACGCTGTTCCTGCAGTGCGATGTGATCGAACCCGGTGATGGCAAGGCCTACGACCGCGATCCCCGCTCCGTGGCCAAGCGCGCCGAAGCCTATCTGAAGGCATCGGGCCTGGGCGACACCGCCTACTTCGGACCCGAACCCGAATTCTTCATCTTCGACGGCGTGCGCTGGAACACCGAACCCGGCAGCACCTTCTACGAAATCGAAGAGTACGAAGCACCCTGGAATTCGGGCGCCAAGTTCGAATCCGGCAACCGCGGCCACCGTCCGCGCAACAAGGGCGGCTACTTCCCCGTGCCCCCCGTGGACAGCACCCAGGATCTGCGCGCCGAAATGGTGCTGCTGCTCGAACAGCTGGGCATTCCCGTCGAAGTGTTCCACCACGAAGTGGCAGGCGCCGGCCAGAACGAGATCGGCACCCGCTTCAGCACCCTGGTGGAGCGCGCCGACTGGACACAGGTCATGAAGTACGTGATCTGGAACGTGGCCAACACCTACGGCAAGACCGCCACCTTCATGCCCAAGCCCTATCCGGGCGACAACGGCTCGGGCATGCACGTGCACCAGTCCGTCTGGAAGGATGGCAAGAACCTGTTCGCAGGTGACGGCTACGCCGGCCTGTCCGACTTCGCGCTGTACTACATCGGCGGCATCATCAAGCACGCCCGTGCCCTGAACGCCATCACCAACCCCGGTACCAACAGCTACAAGCGCCTGGTGCCCGGCTTCGAGGCTCCGGTCAAGCTGGCCTACTCGGCCAAGAACCGCTCGGCATCGATCCGCATCCCCTACGTGGCCAACCCCAAGGGCCGCCGCGTCGAGGCACGCTTCCCCGATCCGCTGATGAACCCCTACCTGGGCTTCTCGGCCCTGCTGATGGCAGGTCTGGACGGCGTGGAAAACAAGATCCATCCCGGCGAAGCCGCGACCAAGGATCTGTACCACCTGCCCCCGGAAGAGGACAAGCTGGTGCCCACGGTCTGCCACAGCCTGGACCAGGCCCTGGAAGCGCTGGACGCGGACCGCTCGTTCCTGACCAAGGGCGGCGTGTTCTCGGACAGCATGCTCGATGCCTACATCGAGCTGAAGATGGGCGAAGTGACCCGTTACCGTCAGGCCGTGCATCCGGTCGAGTACGACATGTACTTCTCGCTGTAAGGCGAGTCGGCAAAAAGGCGGCGCAAGCCGCCTTTTTTGCTTTCGGCCAGGACCTGGGTATGCTGGGCGCGGAACCAAAAGGGGTTGGCCCGCTCAAGAAATGACGTCCAGCCCGGAAGATGGAGCGATACTTGCCCGGATAAGCTGGGCCCTTCCGATCTGGCTACCCGAGGGAATGGAATGAAGAAACTGTTTGTGTCACTGCTGCTGCCCCTGCTGTCGGTGGGAGCCTGGTCCCAGGACGTGATCTACCGCTGCGGCAACGAGTACACCAACAACGTCAGCCAGGCCAAGGCCAAGGACTGCAAGCCGGTGGATGGCGGGCATGTGACGGTGATCCATGGCGGCAGCAAGCCGGCGGCCTCGGGCGGCAGCCAGGCACCGCGCACCTCCGCCGCTCCGGCCGCAGGATCGCCCGCTCCGGCCAAGGTCAACAGCAGCGCCCAGAAGGCCCGCGACTCCGACGCGCGGACCATTCTGGAAAGCGAGCTGGCCCGCGCCCAGGAGAAGCTGACACAGCTGCGTCAGGAGTACAACGATGGCAATCCCCAGCGCACCGCATTGGAGTTGCGCAATCCCCAGGGCTATCTGGAACGTGTCGAGCAGCTCAAGAGCAGCATCTCGCGGCAGGAAGGCGATGTCGCCGGCATCCGCCGTGAGCTGGATCGACTTCCCAAGAACTGACGGGCCCGCGCGGCCCACCGGAGCCCGGCCATGATCCAGGACGACCGGCCGGCGCCCCCGGCCTCCTATCAGGCGCTTGACCTGCTGTGCACGCTGATGACCGTGCTCGACGAGCAGGGTGCCGTGCTTTTCGCCAACGCCGCCCTTGAAAACGCATTGGGCCTGTCGCGCCGCATGCTCGAAGGCAGCGAGCTGGCGGCCTGCTTCACCGAGCCTGCCTTGCTGGACAAGGCCTTGCGTGGCGCCCAGGACAACGACTTCGCGGCCTTGCGCTTCGAGGCCAGCCTGCACCGCGTGGGCGGCGATGCGCTGCCCGTGCACGTCACGGTCTCGCTGGCCGAGCGGCCCGGCCATGTGCTGGTCGAGTTCTGGCCGCTGGAGCAGCAGGCCCGCCAGGACCGCGAGGAGCGGCTGCGCGAGCAGGCCCAGGCACACAAGGAGCTGATCCGCAACCTGGCCCACGAGATCAAGAACCCGCTGGGCGGCATCCGTGGCGCAGCCCAGCTGCTGCAGATGGATCTGGACGCCCCCGAGCTGCGCGAGTACACCGAAGTCATCATCCACGAGGCCGACCGGCTGCAGGCGCTGGTGGACCGGCTGCTGGCGCCGCACCGCCATCCGCATGAGGTGGGCGACGTCAACATCCACGAAGTCTGCGAGCGCGTGCGCTCGCTGGTGCTGGTCGAGCACCCTGCCGGGCTGACCATCACGCGCGACTACGACATCTCCATCCCGGAGTTCCGGGGCGACAGCGCCCAGCTGATCCAGGCCGTGCTCAACATCGTCCAGAACGCGGCGCAGGCGCTGCAGGAGCGCATCGCCGCCGGTGATGCCGAGATCATTTTGCGAACGCGTGTGGCCCGGCAGGTAACTTTTGGTCGCCAGCGCTATCGGTTGGCATTGGAATTGCATGTGATCGACAACGGGCCAGGCGTTCCCGATGCCATCAAGGAGCGGATCTTCTATCCGCTGGTATCGGGAAGGGATGGCGGTTCGGGACTGGGGCTGACGCTGGCGCAGACCTTCGTGCAGCGCCACCAGGGGCTGATCGAATGTGAAAGCCAGCCGGGCCGCACGGATTTCCGCATCCTCATTCCCCTGCCTTGAGGCCCACGGAAGTCAACACTGCAACAAGGGAAGGATGCACCACCAATGAAACCGATCTGGATCGTGGATGATGACCCTTCCATCCGCTTCGTGCTGGAAAAGGCACTGGGCCGGGAAGGCTGGGCAACGCGCAGCTTCATCCAGGCGCGCGATGTGCTCACGGCACTGTCCGATGTCGATGCCGGCGACCCGGCGCGCCAGCCACCCCAGGTGCTGGTGAGCGACATCCGCATGCCCGGCGGCTCGGGGCTGGAGCTGCTCGAGCAGATCCGCGCCCAGCAGCCGGGCCTGCCCGTCATCATCATGACCGCGTACTCCGACCTGGACAGTGCCGTCTCGGCCTTCCAGCGCGGAGCCTTCGAATACCTGCCCAAACCCTTCGACCTGCCCAAGGCGGTGGAACTCATCCGGCGCGCCGTCGAGGAAAGCCTGCGCGAGGATGTGGCGGAGGCCCAGGCCCCGCTGCAGGCCGAGATGCTGGGCCAGGCGCCTGCCATGCAGGACGTGTTCCGCGCCATCGGCCGGCTCAGCCAGAGCCAGGTCACGGTGCTGATCACCGGCGAGTCGGGCTCGGGCAAAGAGCTGGTGGCGCGCGCGCTGCACAAGCACTCGCCCGTGGCGGGTGGCCCCTTCGTGGCCATCAACACCGCCGCCATCCCCAAGGACCTGCTGGAGTCCGAACTGTTCGGCCACGAGCGCGGCGCCTTCACGGGCGCCCAGACGCAACGGCGCGGACGCTTCGAGCAGGCCGAGGGCGGCACGCTCTTTCTCGATGAAATCGGCGACATGCCCTTCGACCTGCAGACGCGCCTGCTGCGTGTGCTGTCGGACGGGCACTTCTACCGCGTGGGCGGCCACCAGGCCGTCAAGGCCCATGTGCGCGTCATCGCCGCCACCCACCAGGACCTGGAGCAGCGCGTGCGCAACGGCGGCTTCCGCGAGGATCTGTTCCACCGCCTCAACGTCATCCGCCTGCGCCTGCCCGCGCTGCGCGAGCGCAATGAAGACGTGCCCATGCTGGCGCGCCACTTCCTGCAGCAAAGCGCGCGGCAACTGGGCGTGGAGCCCAAGCGCATGGGGGTCGATGCCATGCAGCGGCTGCAGACCTTCGCCTTCCCCGGCAACGTGCGACAGCTGGAGAACATCTGCCATTGGCTGACCGTCATGGCCCCTGCCCAGGTCATCTCGGTCAAGGACCTGCCCCCCGAGGTGCTGGGCGAAGCCGCCCCGCCCGTGGGCGGTGGCAACGGCGGCGTGCCTGCACCGGCCACGCTGCCGCATGCGCCGGCACCCCTGGCGGAAGAGGGCCTTGGCCGACTGCCCGTGCCCGTGTCCGCGCTGGCCCCGCCGCATGACGCGGCCCTGGCCGCTTCCGACCTGGACTGGGTCCATCTGCTGGGGCAACAGGCGCGCCAGCTGCTGGAGCACACCCACGCCCAGGGGCATGGTGAAGTCTGGGACCAGCTGTCCCGCCGCTTCGAGGCGCAGCTGATCCGCTCGGCCCTGGCCGTCACCCATGGCCGCCGGGTCGAGGCCGCCCAGCGCCTGGGCATTGGCCGCAACACCATCACCCGCAAGCTGCAGGAGCTGGGCATGGACGAGGACGCCTTCGAGTAAGGCAAGCCGGTGGGCGGCCGGGCCCTTGCCTCGGCAAGGGTCCGGCTCCTACAGGCCGGCGCCCGGGGGGCTGACGGGGCCGGGTCGCCCGGGCTTGGGACAATGGAGTCCTCTTCGCTGGAACGGCCTACGTCCCGACCTATCGTGCCCACAGTCCTCTCCAACCTCTGGCAAAAAGCCAAGCCCGCTCGTCCGGGCCTGATGTATCCATCGACACCGCGCACGCTTGGCGAGCCGGTCGATGCGTACTGGCATGACCGCTACTTCCTGGAGCCTTACTTCGTTGCAGGGCGTGGTTACGACCAATACCGTCCCGCCTACGCACTGGGCTGGAAAGCGTCACTTGAACCCGAGCACGCGCAGCAGGATTTCGACGATGTCGAATTCGAGCTCGAAGAGCGCTGGGAGCAGGTTCGGGGCAGCAGCCTGCTGCGCTGGAGCCAGGTACGCGAGGCCGTGGAGGCCTCATGGCTGCAGGCGCGCCAGCGCACGCCCACACAGCCAGTGGCCACCACGCTGGAATTGCAGAGCACGGCCCTGCTCAATGCCGTGCTGGCCCTGGGCCGCCAGGCCCATGCACGCCTGGGTGAATGCATGAATCCCATGCCCCAGGGGCTGATCGGACAGGTGCTGGCGCGGCACTTCAATGCCAGCCAGATCCTGGTCGAGGACCTGGAACGTGCCATCGGCTCCAGCGGCGGCGTGGTCCTGCCCGTGCGCGACAGCCGTGCCGCACTGCGTCGCAACGCCTTCTGGGACGGGCTGCTGGGCAGGGAAGAGGGCGCTGACTACGTGCTGGACCAGGCCGAGTCCTGCCAGCAGCAATGGCTGAGCGCCTATGAGGCTGCCGAGCAGGTACGTCTGCCCAGGGCGCTCAGCGAGATTCTTCACCGCCAGTCCCTGATGCTGCGCGGCCATATTGAGGCCATCCACTGGCTGCGCCGGTACATGCTGTAGCCGGCTGGCTGCAATTCAGCCCAAGGTCACGACCACGGGCGCGTGGTCGCTGGGCTGCGGGTTCTTGCGCGGCGCACGGTCCACGCTGCAGGCGGTGACGCTGGGACGCAATGCCTCGCTGACCAGGATATGGTCGATGCGCAGGCCCCGGTTCTTCTGGAAACCCAGCATCCGGTAGTCCCACCACGAATAGCTTTTCTCGGGCTGGTCGAACATGCGGAAGGCATCGGTCAGGCCCAGTTGCAGCAGCGCCTGGAAATGCGTGCGCTCTTCCACCGTGTGGTGGATCGTGTCCTTCAGGCCTATGGGATCGTAGGAGTCGCGGTCCTCGGGCGCCACGTTGAAGTCGCCCACCAGCACCAGGCGCGGGTGGGCCGCCATTTCGCTTTTCACCCAGTCCTGCAGCGCCTGCAGCCAGCGCATCTTGTAGGCGAACTTGTCGGTGCCCGGCGCCTGCCCATTCACGAAGTAGCCATTGATCAGGCGCACCGGGCCGCCTTCGGCATCGAGGGTGGCGGCAATGATGCGGGCCTGCTCGTCATCCAGGCCCGGGATATTGCGCACCACGTCGCGCACCGGCGTGCGCGTCAGCCAGGCCACGCCGTTGTAGGTCTTTTGCCCATGGCTGACCGCGTGGTAGCCGGCCTCCTGCAGCGCCTGCAGCGGAAACTTGTCGTCGGTGAGCTTGAGTTCCTGCAGCGCCAGCGCATCGACAGGATTGGCCTGCAGCCAGGCCAGCACCTGCGGCAGGCGCACGGACAGGGAGTTGACGTTCCAGGTGGCAATCTTCATCATGTTGTCTAACTTGTTGATTTATATAGAAATTCTTCGGAAACAATGCCTGCAAAAATGCGCTAGCTACCAGCCTAGCTACCAGAAAAAGCGGCGGTAGGACCAGCACAAGGATGGAAGTGTCATGAAGCTCCATACTAAACAGCTGCGTCTCGTCTCCGAGCTCCAACTGGCCCTTTGCGCAGATTCCCGCGCGGAATGGGTCCATCTGGCACCGATCATGATGCCGCTCGGCGCTACCACTTGTGGCCGTCGGGTCGGGTTCAGGCGATGGAGCGAGGCTCGATCATGACGCAGGGCCCGCAGGACCTCATCGGTCCCTTGTACCTTGGCGCCAAAGAAGATGTCATCCCGCCGTTTCTCAGGCCGAGCTTTGACGGCGAACGTCCCCGCCGCTCAGCGGCGCCTCCCGTGCTCCTGTCATCGAACTTCGCGCAAGCGTATGCGCAAGGCACGTATGAGGAGGATGGCAGTGTCCTTGAGGTGTGGCTGCACAAGGGCACGCGATGGCGCTACCGGCCGACGCCGTTTGAGTTCGGATGCGGCGAGCCGCCCATTGCGCCCCCCGCGGGTGAGAGGCGCGGGCTGGATTGCATCCGACTTGGCGCCGGCGAGCTGTGGTACGTGTGGGACCCTGCGGTCGTCACCCTTGTTCGCCGCCTTCGCCACAGCGAGGCCATTCCGCTGCTTTGCGCAGCCTTCGACGAGGCGGGCGCGGGGGCGACTTACAAGGAGGGCGTGGTAGCCGACTATGCCAGCATCTGGTGGGATCGTGCGCACGAGAATCCCCGTCTCTCCGTGCTGAAGTACCGCCAGCGGCTTGAGGCTGTACTGCGTCGCCACATGGGGCGCAAGCGGGCGCAGGCATACCTGCATGGCGAACTCCTGACGGCCGGGCATGGCGCGCCGTAGCGGCGCAGGCTCGTCCCGCGGCGTGTTGGCGGTGGGCATGCGTGCTCGCCAGTGTGAATGGCGCCAGTGCAAGGCGAGCGCATGTTCTGGCAAATGGATGGCGAACCGCTGCTGACCTGGCGCGGGGAAGCATCTTGAAATCATGGGTCGTGTCTCCTGAATCTATTTCTCTTGTGGCTTGGAACGCTACCTGGCCTACGCTGCGACCGACGTGTTCAATGCGGACGGCAGAGCCCCTGGAAGGCGCGCGGGCTGCATCCCATCGCCACTGACCACCGTTTGACCGGCCCTGCCGTCGATCGACCTTGCTCGGCGTCTCGAAGGCGGCGAGCCCGTCCCGCGGCACTCCGCTTCGTCGCGCCAGGCGGCGGCAACCGCCTTCCCGTACGACGTCGCCCGGTGAAGGCTGCGGTCTCCCGGGCGGCACGCCAGGGCGGCATGTTGTCGCGGGTCGTCACGAACATTCCACAAAGTGGACATATTCAGGCGATTTCAGCCCTGTCCAGCCTCTTCCTTGCGCTATCCAAGCCGACTTCATCATAACAACTGCAGCGCAGGACAGCATATTCAAACGCAATGAAAGGCGTCCATATATTGGTATGTGTTTGCCAGAAGTGCCGATGCATGGCGGCACTGGCCTGCAACCGGCTGCGCGCTGCCGGCGGGCGCGAAGAAATGGTCCGATGCGATGCGTCTGATCGCATGTGTCTGTAGGGGGCTTGCGCCCATCGCATGTCGGTGGACGGGTTTGATAAGGAACGCTGTCTGAGCGTCATGGCGGCGTGCCTGGGCGGCCGCCGCGCGTTCGGGCCCGCGCACGGCCCGTTCGCTGGGGGCGGTCCGCGCGCGTCAGGCGCCCGCACTGCGGATATTTCCCGGCTGCGCCCACGCAGCCGGTGTGTCTTGCGCTCTGGATGCGCAAGCGGCCATCGGCAGGCTGTTGTACAGGGCCGCCTGGACGGGCCGCTGCACGCGGCGCCTCGCGCATGGCAGCCGCTGCCCAGGCCATTGCCGGGACGGCAGATCCCAAGGGCTTCCCCCGGCGAAGCGGCGAGGCACGGGGCTACGCCGGAGCCCTGCATCGCATGAGCGCAGCCAGCGCCGACGGCTGCACATTGCGGGCCCTGGCTGGCCGCCTAGCTAGCCGTGCAGCTTCACGTTGAGGTTCACGTTCTTGACGTGGGTGAACTCGAACAGCTCGTCCTTGGACTCTTCCCGGCCCAGGCCCGATTGCTTGATGCCACCGAACGGCGCGCCAAGGATGTGCGCGGAGCAGTCATTGACCCAGACATAGCCCGCTTGCAGCCGCGCAGCGTTGCGGTGGGCCGTCTGCAGGTCGCGGGTCCAGATCGAACCCGTCAGCCCGTAAGGAACGCCGTTCACGGCGTCGAACAACGCGTCCTCGTCGCGCCAGCGCAGCACGGACAGCACCGGGCCGAAGATCTCTTCCTGCGCGATCCGCATGGAGGGCGTGACGTCAACGAAGACCGTCGGCTCGACGAAGAAGCCATTCGCCAATGCCGGATCGTCGGGATGGCGCCCACCCGCCGCGAGCGTGGCCCCGTCAGCGCGCCCGACGTCCACGTAGTGCAGGGTACGGTCGTACTGGGCGCGGTTGACCAGCGCCCCCATCGTCGTGCGCATGTCGGTGGCCAGGCCGGGGCGGTGCGCGGCGTGCAGGCGCGCCAGCAGTGCGTCGACGAAGCGATCGTGCAGGCTCTCGTGCAGGAAAAGGCGGCTGGTCGAGCCACAGGACTGACCGCACCAGGTGAAGTTCATGCCACGGACCGCTCCGTCGACCGCGGCATCGAAATCCGCGTCAGGATGGATGATCATGGCGTTCTTGCCGCCGAGTTCCAAGACCGTCCGCTTCATGGTGTCGGCCGATGCCCGAAGCACGGCCTTGCCGGCCGCGACGCTGCCGATGATGCCGACGGCAGCCACATCCGGATGGCTGGCGAGGGCAGCGCCGGTTTCGCGATCGCCGCTGACACAGTTGAGGACGCCCGGAGGGAAGATGCCGTCCAGCAACTCGAACAGCCGGATGGTGGAAAGCGGCGCCTGCTCCGGCGGCTTCACGATCACGGTGTTGCCAGCGGCCAGGGGCGCCGCGATCTTGCCGGCCGCAAACATGAACGGATGGTTGAACGCGCAGATGCGCACCACCACGCCGACCGGCTCCCGAACGGTGTAGTTCAGCGACCCGTTCGCGGTCGGCAGCGTCTCGCCCTTCAACTCCAGCACGAGCCCGGCGAAGTATTCCAGCTGCGCAGCCGCCAGCTCGGCGTCCATGAGCATGGCGCGCACCGGATTTCCACAGTCAGCGGCGTCGATCAGGGCGAGGTCGGCGGAATGCTCGCGCAACCGGCGAGCCGCTTCGCGCAGTCTGCGGGCCCGCTCGAGCGGCGCGGTGCGCGACCAGGCGGGCAGGGCGGCACGCGCCGCTTGGACTGCCGCATCCGCCTCCGCTTCGCCGCCCAACAGAAACTCGCCCAGCGTCGCGCCGGTCGAGGGATTGATCGTCGATGCCGACCGTGCGGTGGCCGGCGCGTGCCAGCGCCCGCCCCAGTACAGTCCGCGCTCGCGCGGTAGCACGGACGGCACACGTGCGGAAAGATCGTGCTCGGAGGCATCGCTCATGGTCGTTCGGGCTTCAGTGGTCATGGGGCTGGAATTTGACTGGGTTGATCGAAGGGGTTGCTCCAATTATAGTTAGGCGTCTACGCATTTGGCGGCTTGCGACGCCGCCGGCGGCTATCGTTTGCCCGAGGAGGTTGCGTGCGCTGGGAGCGGACCGGGCGCGGCGCTCTCGGTTGTGGCTGCGCGCCTGCGACCTGGCGCGCGCTGTCTGCGCCCAGGCCAGGCTGGCCCGCGTCGCGGGGCCACATGAAAGCAGGGTACGGTTGGACGGCCGCTCGGGCGACGTCGGCCCTCGCGGACCCAGGTGAGGCTGCGGGAAGAGAGCGCATGGCCGTCGCCGAAAGCAATGACGCTGCGCCGGCGACGCGCCGGGGTTTCATCGCGAGCATCCGCTCACTGCATCGCCAGTGTGGTCGAAACGGCTGCTGGTTGCAGCGTCCGATCAGGCAGCCGGCTCCGCGCGGACCATGGGGCGGGATTCCCGTTGCTCAGGGGACCCGATCCGTTCCCCGGTGGTCCTTCGCACGGTAGAGAGATCGCGACATCTCCGAGCCCGCGCGTGGGATGGCGGATCAGTCCTCGAGCTGCTCGTCGTTGGCGAGGTTTTCGATCATCTTGAGCAACGAGCGCCGGACGATTGAAATGTGGGCATCGGACAAGGAGCTGACCGCGATGGAGTTCACCTCCTCGGCCAGCGGAACGAGCTTGGTCTTGAGCCGCTTGCCGGCCGGGGTGAGGAACACGTAGAGACTCTTGCGGTTGTCGGGGCGCCGCTTGCGCACGATGTAACCCAGCTCCTCCATGCCCCTCAGTGCGATGGCGGTGGTGGGCGCCATGACCCCTGCCTCATCGCTGAGCTCGATCTGCGTCAGGCCATCCTTTTCCCACAGGATGCGCAGGAAAGTCCAGTGCCCGAGCTGCACACCGTGGCGCGCGAGACGATGCTGGAGCGAACGCAGAAATGCGCGTGTGGCGTCCTTGACCAGATGGGCCAAGCGATCGTCAGGAACGCCCTCGTGCCAGTGCTGCAGCATCCGGGCTGCTCCCTCGATCGACTCAGCCGCCTTTTTCGCCAATTTGTGAATCCTCGAATCGTGATTGAAACCATTCCTGGGGTCGCGCGCATCGCCCCCTCACCGGGCTTGCGCGTATCCAGCAACGGGCTGGCGCACCGACTGCGAGCAGGAAAAGCACGCGGCAGCGCCCCCGTCGATCTGCTGATCAACGTGCGTTGAAATATAGCATTGCCCCTTCCGAAGATTTCCGACGTGCGTGGCTGCGCGAGCGCGCTGGCGCTCCTGTCACTGGCACCGGGAGACGGGCTATTTCGCCCTCTTTCTCTTGGAGCCCTTATCTGCTGCCGGTGGGGCGCCGCACGATTCGCGGTGGATCAACTGGGTATCGAAATGGAGAACGCGGGGCGGTCCGGTGATACTGCCTTGCAGGCGTCCCAGGATGAGCTTGGAGGCCTCGATGCCCATGGCCGCAAAATCGACCTGAAGCTCGGTGATCGTCGGGGTAATCAGTTCGGCGATCTCCGGATTCGTGGAAGAGATGACGGAGATATCCGCCGGAATGCGCAGTCCGGCCGCCCGAATGGCTCGCAGAACGCCAGGCAGCATGAGAACGCCTCCGGCGAGGATGGCGGTAGGCGGCTCGGGGAGGGCCAACAGCTCGGCAGTCTGCTGCCGCGCGAATTCCGCGGAAAAGCTTCCAGCGCGGATGAGCGCGGTATCGACGCGGTGGCCTGCCGCGGTATGCGCCTTACGATAGGCGGCGACGCGCTCCTTGGCTGGACGCACCTGCAAGGGCCCCGTCACCAGCGCCACCCGCGCATGCCCCAGGCCGAACAGATACGCGAGGGCTCGTTGGATACCGGTCCGGTGGTCTATCGCAATGGTGTCCTGCTCCTTGTCCGCATCGCGATCGAGGAAGACGGTGGGCACGCCCAGTGCCTTGCGCGCCTTGGAGAGCGTCTCGTTCTTGTCCGTGGATGTCGTGATGATGAGGCCGTCGATGCGTCGGCCCGCGAAGGCCCGCATGATCTCCAGCTCCCGCCGCGGCTCATCGTCGTAGGTGGCGAGCAGCGGCACGTAGCCTTCCCGGTACAGGATGCTCTGTGCCGCAGCCGCGAAATGCACGAAGGCCGGGGCGGAGAAATCCCTGATCAGGATGCCGATGGTCCGGGTGGTTCGCAGCCGCATGCCCTGCGCGACGGCGTCCGGGGTGTACCCCAGCTTCGCGATGGCGCGCTCCACCCGCTGCTTCATCTCCGGATTGACGTCGCTGTAGTTATTGATCACGCGGGAGGCGGTACCCAGGGATACCCCCGCCTCTGACGCGACGTCTTTGATAGTTGGTTTCACTGCACGCCAAAAGTTGTTGCTGGCGACCATTTTAGAAGCGCCCCCCATGGCCGTCGCCGAGGAACATGGCTTCGCCCTGAGAACGGCGAAGTGCAAGGGATGGGGACGGCGAGGCCCGTGCGCCGAAGGCGTGCGAGCCGACCGCCCGGGGGGGACGGTTAGGAAAAGGCTGCGCGGCGGGCCGCTCCCCAACCCGCAGGCCGGCCCCGCGGCACAGTTAGCTGATCTTGATGTTGGCCTTGCGGATCACCTCGCCCCATTTCTGGTACTCGGCGACCGCGTAGGATTTCGTGGCGGAAGCGGAGGTGCCTGGCGTTGCCTCGAGCCCTGTCGTGCTGAGCGCGCTCACCACGGCGGGATTCGCCAGCGCGCGGTTGACGTGGGCGGCGAGCGCACTTCTGACCGCATCGGGTGTTCCCTTCGGGACTGCGAACATCGCCCAGCTGCTGGCGTCGAACCCGGGATACGTCTCTGAGATCGCCGGAACTTCAGGGCGACTCTTCCAACGCGTCGCCGACGCAACGGCGAGGACCTTCACCCGGCCGGAGTTCACGAAGGCGCTGGCGCTGGTGGAGGACGCGAAGACGAGGTCCAGCCGGCGCCCGACCAGGTCAGCCAGGGACCCCGACGAGCCCTTGTAGGGCACGTGGTTCAGCCGGGCGCCCGAGCGCAGCTTGAGCATCTCGATGGTCAGGTGGTCGGTGATGCCATAGCCACTTGAGCCGCAGTCCAGCTCGCGCTCCTTGGACATCCGCACCAGCTCCGGGATAGTGTTGGCAGGAAAGTCGGGGTTCGCGACCAGCAGCGTGGGCGAGGTTCCGACCATCGCCACACCCTCGAGATCGGTGATCGAGTCGAAGCCCTGGTTGCCGTACAGATGCGGGGAGATGGTGAAGGGACCGGAGGACGTGAAGAGCAGGACGTTGCCATCCGGCGCGGACTTGGCGACGATGCCCGCGGCCAGCATCCCGCCCACACCGGGGCGGTTGTCGACGATGAAAGGCACGCCCGTGGTCTTCTGAAGTTCGTCAGTCAGGATGCGCGCGACCAGGTCGCTTCCCTGCCCGGGCGGGAACCCCACCAACACGCGCACGAGCTGGCTGGGCCAACTCCCGGAGGGAGGCTGGGCCCGGGCAACCAAGGGGGCGAGCATCGCGCTCGCGAGAAACTGGCGTCGCTGAGTCATGGATCGTTCTCCGGCGGGGCATGCGGCCTCCGCATCGCTGTTGGAAAGGGTGGTGCGCTTGCCTTGTTTTTCAGCGCAATGAATCGTTTCATGGCAATGGATGCGTTGTCAATCGAGGCGGCTAGGGGTTTGTCCTAGACATCGCGTGTTGACATTGAAACTTGATCCATATAACGTTTCATGACCTTGCGAGATCCGCCCGAAAAAACGACGCGGATCTTATTTTTACCCTGTCCATGAAACGTTATATAAACTTTTCGCGGGCATACGAAAGAGGCTTTTGCGCATGACTGACGAAGCGGCTGCGGGTGCCACGGAAGCGATTGCACGGCGGGTGCTCCAGGTGGACTACGACACGCTGTCGCCAGCGGTCGTTCTGGTGGCTAAGCAGTGCATCCTGGACTGGGTGTCCATCACCCTTCGGGCTGTCGATGAACCGCTCGTGCGGATCCTCGTCGACCACGCGCTCTCCGAGGGTGGTCACACCCAGGCCGCGGTGCTTGGACGCGGCCATTGGGTCAGCGCGCGGCAGGCAGCGCTGGTGAATGGTGCAGCGTCCCACGCACTGGACTACGACGACGTCAATATTCGAATGACGGGTCATCCAACGGTCGCGGTATTGCCCGCGGCCCTGGCCCTGGCACAGGCGCGCAACGCCAGCGGCAAGGATCTCATCGCAGCCTTCGTGGCGGGTTACGAAGCGGTTTGCGCCGTCGGTGGGCTGGTCTCGCCGTCCCACTACGCACGGGGCTTCCACGTTACGGGCACGGTTGGCACATTCGGGGCGGCGGCGGCGTGCGCGAAGCTGCTCGGCCTGGACCTCGAGCGCACCCGGACGGCGCTGGGGATCGCAGCCACGCAGGCGGCTGGTCTGAAGGCAATGTTCGGCACGATGTGCAAGCCGCTGCATGCCGGCAAGGCCTGTGAAAGCGGAACGCTATCTGCCCAGCTCGCCGAACAGGGATTCACAAGCAGGAATGACGCCATCGAATGTGCCTCGGGGTTCGCGGCAACGCAGTCCGACGGCCTCACGGGCAGTTCGGATGCTTGGAAACAGATCGGCGGCCAAGTGGGAGCGAGTTTGCTCGACAACCTCTTCAAGTACCACGCCTCCTGCTACCAGACGCATGCGCCTATCGAGGCGATCCGCAGCCTCCGGCGCGACGTGGGGTTCGGCCCCGACGATGTCGAGAAGATTTCGCTGCTGCACGACGCCGGCGCCGATTCCGTCTGCAACATTCCCCATCCGACGAGCGGACTCGAAACCAAATTCAGCTTGCGCATGTTGGCCGCCTACGCGGTGGCGGGCATCGACACGGCGGACATCGACAGCTACACGGATGAGCGTGCGCGCGATCCCCGGCTGACGGCCTTGCGCGACAAGGTTCAGGTCGATTTCACGCCTGGCTGGCCGATCACGCGCAGCCGGGTCCAGATTCGCCTCAAGGACGGGCGCTTGCTGGAGGCGGAGCACGACAGCGGGGTGCCGGAGAACGATCTGGCCGCGCAGACGCAACGCCTGCTCGAAAAGCTGCACGCGCTGCTGGATGCACGCATCGGCGTGCGCCGGGCCACCCACATCGCCGACACCCTCCTCGCGCTTGAGCGTCTTCCGGACGTGCGATCGCTGGGGGATCTCCTCTCGTTGACAGACAACCAATGAAAGACCACTAGGCAGAGCTATGGAAACCGACTTCCGACAAAAAGCCGTCCTGCGCACGCGCGGGCACTGGTACGAAGACTTTACGATCGGGCGCGAGTTCACCCATCACTGGGGCAGGACGATCAACGAGGGCGACAACTCGTACTTCACGACGATCACGCTGAACTTCTGCCCGCTGTACTTCAACAAGGAGTACGCGATCGCCCACGGACATCCGCGCGAACAGGTCAATCCGATGCTGGTCTTCACCACGGTCTTCGGCCTCACCGTGGAGGACCTGAGCGAGAACGGCGCCGGCTTCCTCGGGGTCGAGGACCTGACGAACCACCTGCCCGTCTATCCCGGCGACACCTTGACGGCGAAGTCGACCGTCCACGATGCCCGTCCGTCGGGCAAGAACCCGAAGCAGGGTGTGGTGACCTGGCACACCAAGGGCTTCAACCAGCGCGGCGAGATGGTGATCGACTTCAAGCGCACCAACCTGATTTTCAAACGAACCGTCGAATAACCATGACCTACATGACAGAAGAGCGCCGGATGATCCAGGAAGTGGCGCGCGAGTTCGCCATGAAGGAAGTCCTTCCGATCGCGAACAAGCTCGATCCGATCCAGGGCGACATCCCGATGGAACTGCGCGACAAGATGGCCGAGATGGGCTACTTCGGCATCCTGATGCCGGAAGAGTACGGGGGCATGGGCCTGGGCTGCTTCGAGTACTGCCTGGTCACCGAGGAGCTGGCGCGCGCCTGGATGAGTGTGTCCAGCATCATCGCCCGCGGCAACGGGATGATCGGCTGGCAGCACATGTCGCCCGAGCAGAAGAAGCAGTACCTGCCGCGCGTCGCCCGGGGCGAGTTCGTCGGCGCATTCGCGATGTCGGAGCCCGGCACCGGCTCGGACATCTCCAGCATGAGCACGCGGGCCAAGAAGGACGGCGACAGCTACCTGATCACCGGGAACAAGTACTGGTGCACCTTCGCCGACGGCGCGGACTATCTCATGGTGGTCGCACGCACGTCGCCGCCCGAAGGGGGGCGGCGCCATTCGGGCATGAGCATGTTCATCATCCCGAAGAAGCGCGGCGAACTGCCCGAAGGTGTCCAAGGCTCTCCCATTCCCAAGATCGGCTACTTCGGCTTCAAGACCTGGGAGCTGGCCTTCGACAACTTCCGCGTGCCGGCGGAGAACCTGATCGGCGAGGAGGGCAAGGCCTTCTACTACGCGACGGCCGGCCTGGAGGTGCCGCGCGTGCATACCGCGGCGCGCTCGATCGGCCTCGCGCGCGGCGCCCTGGAGGACGCGATCGCCTATTCGAAGGAGCGGGTCCAGTTCGGCCAGCCCATCTCGGAGTTCCAGGTGACCCGATTCAAGATCGGCCAGATGGCCACCGACATCGAGGCCGCCCGCCAGCTCATGTACCACGTGTGCGACGCCGTCGACACCCAGCGCCGCTGCGACATCGAGGCCTCGATGGTGAAGCTGTTCGCCAGCGAGATGTCCGAGCGCGTCACCAGCGAAGGGCTCCAGATCCTCGGCGGAGCGGGCTACACGAAGCTGCACGCCATGGAGCGCCACTGGCGCGACGCGCGGCTGACGAAGATCTTCGAAGGCACCTCGGAGATCCAGCTGCGGATCATCTCCGATCACCTCCTCGGAAAGGTCAAGAAATGAAAACGGCTGCACTCACGAGCAACGACAACTACTTCGAGGACTTCCGGGTGGGGGACGTGATGCGCCACTGCCGCGGCAAGACCATCGAGCCGACGGAGAACGTGGTCATCACGAACATGGTGATGAACTCCTCGTCGGCCCACTTCGACGATGTCGTGATGCGCGATACCCACTTCAAGAAGCGGCTGCAGTTCGGTGGCGTTACCGCCTCCCTCGTGGTGGGTATGGCAAGCCAGGACACGTCCGAGAACGCGATCGCGGAGCTGGGAATGACCCACATCCGCTTCAAGTCGCCGGTGTTCCATGGCGACACGCTGTACGCCTTCACCGAGGTCCTCGAAACGAAGGACTCCGACCGCGAGGACGCGGGCGAGGTGGTGTTCCACCACTGGGGCGTGAACCAGGACGACAAGGTGGTGTTCGAGGGGGATCGCCGGGTTCTCATCAAGAAACGCAGCCACTGGGGCGACCGATGACGGCTTCAGCGGGCCAGGGAGCGCTCGCGGGACTGCGCGTCATCGACATGACGCTCATGCTCGCCGGCCCCTACGCGTCGATGCTGCTGGGCGACCATGGCGCCGAGGTGATCAAGGTCGAGCCGCTCGACGGGGACTACGTGCGCACCGTGGGGCCATACCTGCCCGACGATGAGCAGCGTTCCTTCGGCGGGTACTTCCAGAGCGTGAACCGCAACAAGCAGTCCATCGCCATCGATCTCAAGCAGGCCGAGGGACGCGCGCTCCTCATCGAGCTGGTCAAGCGCTCGGACGTGCTGATCGAGAACTACCGCTCGGGCGTCATGGACCGTCTCGGGCTGTCCTACGAGGAGCTGCGCAAGGTGCGCCCGCAGCTGGTCTATGCCGCCGTGCGTGGATTCGGAGACCCGCGCACGGCCAACAGTCCTTACGTGAACTGGCCCGCCTACGACGTGGTGGCCCAGGCCATGGGCGGCATCATGGGGATCACGGGTGCCGCCGACGGAGAGCCCACGAAGGTCGGACCGGGCGTGGGAGACATCGTCCCCGCGATCATGTGCGCCTTCGGCGTGATGGCGGCTGTCTATCGGGCACGGGAGACGGGGAGGGGGCAGTTCCTGGATGTGTCGATGGTGGACACGGTGCTGGCCTTGTGCGAACGCATCGTCTACCAGTACTCCTACGAACACAAGGTGCCGGGCCCGGAAGGTCCGCGCCACCCCTTTCTTTCGCCCTTCGGCATCGTCCCGTGCAAGGACGGGCACGTCACCCTGGCCTGCCACACCGACGTGTTCTGGTCGCGCCTGTGCGAACTCATCGGGCGACCGGAACTCGGCACAGACCCCCGGCTGGCGACGGAGGCCGCACGGCGGCAGAACTCCGATCTCGTGTACGACTCGGTGGCCGTCTACACGCTCCAGCGGACCAAGCACGAACTGCTTGCCGAGCTGGGCGGACAGGTCCCGTTCAGCCCCGTCTACAACGTGGCGGACATTGCGCAGGACCCGCATTTCGCGGCCCGCGAGATGCTCGTCGAGCTGGAGCATCCGGGGAGCAAGCACCGGCCCATGGTGGCGGGCGTGCCTGTGAAGATGACAGAGACGCCCGGCGGCGTGCACCGCCGCGCGCCGCTGCTGTCGGAGCACGCCGAGGAAATCCTTGCCGGCATCGGCATCGGCGCGGAACAGCTGGCGTCGCTGCGCGAGCGCCGCATCGTAGGTTAAGACAACTTAGGAGAGAACTGTGAGCAATGTGAAGAAGCGCGTGCGCCGGGTGGAACTGGCAGTGCCTGGCTCGAACGAACGCATGATGGCGAAGGCCGCCGCGAGCAAGGCCGACATGGTGTTCCTGGACCTGGAGGATGCCGTCGCGCCCAACGCGAAGGTGGCGGCCCGCTCCAAGATCGTGACGGCACTGCGCGAACTCGATTGGACGGGCAAGACCACCTGCGTGCGCATCAACGACCTGGGCACCGAGTGGGCCTTCGAGGACATCATCTCGATCGTCGAGGGCGCGCACGAGCACCTGGATCTCATCATGGTGCCCAAGGTGCTGCGCGCGAGCGATGTGCACTTCGTGGACACGCTGCTGTCGCAGCTCGAGAAGAAGCTCAAGACGACGCGGCGCATCGGGCTGGAGGTGCTGATCGAGGAGGTCGAGGCGATGATGAACGTCGAGGAGATCGCGCGCTCGTCGTCCCGTCTCGAGGCGCTCATCTACGGCGTGGGCGATTATTCGGCGTCCCAGGGCATCGAGCTGTCCTCGATCGGCGGGCCCACGGGCTACCCGGGCGACATGTGGCATTACGGCCGCCACAAGATCACCATCGCCGCGCGCGTCAACGGTCTGGACGCGATCGACGGGCCGATGGGCAACTTCAAGGACACCGAGGCGTACTCGGAAGAGTGCCGCCGGGCGCGCCTCGTGGGCATGGTCGGCAAGTGGGCGATCCATCCCGCGCAGATCGAGCCGGCGTTGGCGGTGTTCACGCCCAGCCAGTCGTCCGTGGACAACGCGCGCGCCATGACCCAGGCCTACCGCGAGGCCGAAGCCCAGGGACTGGGCGCGGTCACCTTCAACGGCGAAATGATCGATGCGGCCACGGTGCGCATGGTGAAGAACGTCCTCGACATGGCCGACCGCATCGGCATGTGAAGCGCGCCATCGAAGGGCGCCGCGAGGTGCCTGCCCTGTTGATTCTTTAAACACACAGAAGGAGACATCATGAACAATTCTTCCATGCGACGCCAGCTCGCGTCCTGGGGCGCCTCGTTGCTGGTGCTGGCCACCGTCAGTGTTGCGGCCACGGCCCAGGAGTGCGAGACCAAGCTCGGCGTGCTCGGGCCGATGTCCGGCGGCGCGGCGGCCTGGGGCCTGGCGATGAAGGCCGGCGTCGAGTTCGCCGCGGCCCAGGCCAACGAGGCCGGCGGCGTGCAGGCAGGCAACCGCAAGTGCAAGGTCTCCGTGGTCGGCTACGACAGCAAGTACACGGCCGACGGCGCCGCCGCGGGCGCCAACTACCTGGCCAGCCAGAACGTCAAGCTCATCGTCGGCCCGGTCGGCTCGCCCGAGGCGACGGGCGTGAAGCCGGTGGCCCAGCGCAACGGGCAGCTGACCTTCACCAGCGCCTATGCCAAGGACGCGATCGGCCCGCAGTGGCCCCTGGCGTTCCACCAGATCGCGGGGCCGTCTGCCTGGGCGCCCGTGCTGACCAAGGCGGCCAAGGAGCGCTTCAAGATCTCGTCGGCGGTCGTGGTCGCGCCCAACGACCAGGGCGGCACCGACGTGGCCAGCGTGAATGCGCAGGCGTACAAGGCGCAGGGCGTCAAGACGACCGAGGAGTACTACCAGCGCGGCACGACCAACTTCGCGCCCATCGTCACGCGCATCATGAACCTGAGGCCCGACGCGGTCGACACGGCGTCATCGCCTCCGGCGGACGGCGCGACCATCGTCAAGCAGTTGCTCGAGGCCGGCTTCGACGGCGTGATCGGGCGCCTCGGTGGACCCGGCACGCAGGAGATCATCCGCGCGGCCGGCGGCGTCGAGAAGATCAAGGGCTTCTACTGGCTGGAGCTCGTTGCCGTCGACGACCCGCAAGTGAAGTCGCTGCTCAATGATTACCAGCGCGTGATGAAGGGCCCGGCCCCGGACAACACGCTGGTGTTCACGGCGGCCGCGGCGGCGCGCATGGTGCTCAAGGCCGTCACCACCGCGGGAACCTCGGACGATGCGGAGAAGGTCGCCGCAGCGTTGCGCCAGCTGCCGCCCACCGACCCCTATCTGGGCCAGGGCGTGTGGACGGGCAAGGCGAGCTTCGGCATCAACCAGGAGCTCGTGTTTCCCGTGGGAATGGGGCTCGTGGTGGGCGGCAAGCACGTCGGCGTGAACAAGATCGACCTGCACTAGGTCGCGCAGCGAAAAGGCCTATCCCATGGAAAGCGTCATCTCCACCGGCGTGATCGGACTGAGTCTGGGGACGCAGTACGCGCTGCTCAGTCTTGGCTTCACATTGATCTTCGGCATTCTCGGCGTGATCAACTTCGCGCACGGCGGGTTCTACGTCCTTGGGGGTTACGCGGCCTATTCGCTGTCTCACCTGGCGGGCCTGCCCTTCCCACTGGCCGTCGCAGCCGCTGCGCTGGCCTGCGGGATCGTGGGCTACGTCATGGAGCTTCTCTTCGTCGAGCCTCGCGTAAACGACCACCTCACGACCATGATGATCACGCTCGGCATGTATCTCATCATGACGACGGCCGTCACCGTGGTCTTCGGTCCCGAGCCGCCCGAGTTCCGGTTCCCGGTCTCTGGGTCCTACCGGGCGCACGGCTTCTACATCCCCTATTCGAACATGATCGTCTTCGCGGTCTGCGCACTGGTCATCGGCGGGGTGTACCTCATGATGTTCAAGACCCGGTTCGGCATCGCCCTGCGCGCCATGGCGGACGACAGGGCCGTGGCGATCGCGCAGGGACTGCGGCCTGCGCAGATGTTCCCGATGGCTTTCGGGCTGGCAACCGGCCTCGCCGGCCTGACGGGCGCGCTGGTGACACCGATCCTCGCGCTCGAGCCGCACGCGGGCGACGCCGTGCTGGCCAAGGCGTTCATCGTGGTGATCCTCGGCGGGCTCGGCAGCATCACCGGCGCCACGGTGGCGGCGTTCATCGTCGGCATCGTCGAAGCCTATTCGAGCGTCTACCTGGGCGGCTCGAAGGGGGCTCTGGCGCTCTTCGTCCTGGTCTTGATCATTCTCGTGGTCAAGCCGAACGGGCTCTTTGGCCGCGAGGCAAGAAAAGCATGACCATCCCGACCCGGCCCGGCCGCGGTGCCCTTCTGCGGGACGCCACGGCACTGCTGTTGCTCCTGCCCTTCGTCCTGGTTCCGCTGGTGACGACGAACCAGTTCTACTACTCGCTGACCAATCAGGTCCTCATCGGGATCATGGCGGCATTGAGCGTCTACATCATGCTGCGCATGGACCTGCTGTCCTTCGCCGTGCCCGCCTTCATGGCGATTGGCGGGTACACGGCCGCCATCGCCGCCAAGGCGGGCACCACGGACGTCATGGTGCTGAGCATCCTGAGCTTCGCGGTGCCGGCCCTGGTGGCTCTGCCGCTCGGCGCCCTGGTGCTGCGGCTCAAGGGCGTCTACTTCGTGCTCGTGACCTTCGTGTTCAACGAGATCCTGCAGCTCGCCATCTTCGAAACCCCCGCCTTGACCGGCGGATCCAACGGCATCGCGGGCGTGCCGTCCGTGACGCTGTGGGGCAGCGATCTCGGCAGCAACAGGATGCTGGTGTTCGTGACGCTGGGCCTGGCCCTGCTGGCCGCTGCGATCACGCTGGCCATCACCCACCGTTACCGAGCCGAGTTCGCCTCCATCGAGGAGAACGAAACGCTGGGCGAGAGCCTGGGCCTTGTGATCTGGCGCTACCGCACGGCGGGCTTCGTGGTCGCGGCGGGCGTGGCCGGTCTCGCGGGCTTCGCGCTCGTGAACATGCTGCTGACGGCGCATCCGAGCTCGTTCTCCTCTTTTTCCAGCGTCAACTACATCGCCTACGCCATCGTGGGCGGTCGCGGCGCGCTGCTGGGTCCGGTGCTCGGCGGCACGTTGCTGGTGTCGACCTCCAACCTCTTCAGCAGCCAGGGCGAATACTCGGCCGGCTTGTTCGGCCTGCTCATCATCGGCGTGGTGACGCTCGCGCCGGGTGGCCTGGTCGGAACGGGCGTGAAATGGTGGCGCGCGGCGACGCGGCGCGCGAACGCGCGGCCGGGCGCGCGGGCCTCGGCGGGCGCGCCGCCGCAGCTGAAATCGGGAGGGTGACCTCATGGACCACACCCTTGGAATCACTGGTTCGGCCATGCTTGAGCGCGGATGCGCCGGCGAAGCGGCAGCGGCCCCGGAGCGGGCCGCCCGCGCGGAGCATGGCACCCTGGCCGAGACATCGCTGCGCGTGGAAGGCATCTCCAAGCGCTTCGGCGGCCTGCGCGTGTTCGACGACATCTCGTTCGAGCTGCCGGCCGGCGAGGTGCTCGGCGTCATCGGCCCCAACGGTGCGGGCAAGACCACGCTGATCAACGTCATCTGCAGCATGCTGCGGCCGAGTGCCGGGCGTGTCCTGTTGGGCGGCAAGGAGCTGTCCCGGCTGCCGTTCCACACGGTCAGCCGGCTTGGCGTGATCCGCAGCTTCCAGCAGACGAACACCTTCCGCACGGCCAGCGTCGCCGAGAACCTTGCGCGGGCGTGCCGGTTCAGCGCCGCCGCGGGCCGTGGCACGTCCGACCTGGACGGGCTGCTCGAGGAGTTCGGGCTGACCCCGCACCTGGAGGAGCCCAGCGGCGACCTGCCTTACGGTCTGCAGAAGATGCTGGGGCTGCTGATGACGCTGGCCACGCGCCCGCGGTTCCTGCTGCTGGACGAGCCGGCCGCGGGCCTGGAGCGCCGCGAGCGGATCTACATCGACAGCTTCATCGCGCATGCCCGCGCGTCGCTGGGATGCGGGGTGCTCATCGTCGAGCACGACATGGACCTGATCAAGCGGCTGTGCCCGCACATCCTGGTGCTCGAAGCCGGGCGGTTGCTTGCCAGCGGGGCGCCGGCCGACGTGCTGGCACGACGCGATGTGGTGGATGCCTACCTGGGCGCGGGCGAGGAATCGTGATGCTGAAGATTGAAGACCTGTCGGTTCGTTACGGCGGGATTGCAGCCCTGCGCAACGTGTCCATCGAGGTGCGCCCGGGCGAGACCGTGCTACTCGTAGGCGCCAACGGCGCGGGCAAGTCCAGCCTCATCAACACCATCATGGGACTGGTGCCGATGGCCGGTGGGCGCATCGAGTTCGAGGGCGCGGATCTGTCGGATGTGGCCTGCGCCAACCGTGCGAGGAAAGGCATCGGCTATTCGCCCGAAGGACGGCGGGTGTTCAGGTCCCTGAGCGTGACCGAGAACGTGCTGTCTGGTGCTACGCATCTGGCGAAGCCGCAGGCGCTCGAGAACCTGAAGTGGCTCGAATCGACCCTGCCGTTGCTCGCGGACCGCGCTGCGCAGCCTGCCGGGCAGTTGAGCGGCGGCGAGCAGCAAGTGGTCGCGCTGGCGCGGGCGGTGTGTTCGATGCCCAAGCTGCTGCTCCTGGACGAGCCCTTCCTGGGGCTGGCACCGGTGTGGATAGGCCGGATCAGCGATTCGATCCGCGAACTGCAGCGCCGTGGCACGACGATCCTGATGACTGAGCAGATGGCGCGGCCGGCGCTCAAGCTGGCCGATCGGGCCTATGTCATGCGCGGCGGCGAGGTACGCCGCAGCGGGACCGTGGCCGAGATCCGCGACGTGGCCTTGGCCGACGAATACCTGTGAAGCACACGCACAAGGAGCAAGCGCATGAGTAGCGATCAGCCGACGGCCCTCCTGGGGCGATTCGCCAGCGAGACGGCGGGCAAGCCGCTGGAGGCGCGCGTCGCGGAAAAGGCCGCCTTCTGCCTTCTCGACGGTATCGGCCTGGCGTTGGCCGGCGCGGCGGAGCGCACGGCAGCCGCGGTCCGCACCCTGGTCACGCCCGCGGCGGAGGGCGCCACGGCGGCGACGGTCTGGGCCGACGGTGCGCGGGTCGGTCTGGCCGACGCGGTGCTCGCCAACGCGGTCAGCGTCCATGCCCAATTCCACGACGATTCCGACAACGATTCCTGGAGCCATCCCGGCTGCTTCATCCTCCCCGTCGCCGTTGCGCTGGCTGAACAGCAGGATCAGCCGGTCGAGCGGCTGCTGCGCTCCATTGCGATCGGCTATGCCGCCACGGCCTGGCTCGGCGCAAAGGAGCGCGTTGCGCGCGCGCTCATTGAGCGGGGCATCAGAACGAGTCCCACACTTGGGACGATCGGTGCTGCTGCCGCCGCCGCTGCCGCGCTCGGACTGGACGTCAAGAGGGCGGCGAATGCGATCGGCATTGCCGCCGGCATCACGGGCGGCGTGCTGGAACCCGTGGGCAGCGGAGCCGATGATTGGCGCATCCAGGTGGGTCAGGCGGCCCGCGGCGGATTGCTGGCCGCCCAGTTGGCGCGGATGGACGTGCTGGGGTCGCCGCAAGGTCTCGAAGGCCGCCACGGCCTGTCCCGGGCGCTGGCGGGCCTGCAGGAGACGCCGCCCGAGTGGCTCGCACCGCCAGATCCCGCGCTGATCCTCGGGATTTGCGCGAAGCCCTTCGCAACGCTGGGCGACAACATGTCGGTGGTGCTGGCCGCCAAGGTGCTGCACGAGGCCGGCGTCGACCACCGGCGCATCCGCAAGGCGACTGTCAAGGTCTGGCGCCACTACGCCGAGTACCCCGGCACCAGCTACGGGGGGCCCTTCGAGCGCACCGTGCAGGCGCTGGCGAGCATGCGGTTCTCCACGGCGGCCATGCTCGCTTACGGGGAACTCGAATACGACAAGCCGCAGGACCACCGCCAGGATGCCGACATCCTGCGCCTGGTGCAGCTGATCGAGATCGTTCCCGACGACGACGGGAACCCCTATGACGCGGAGCTCGCATTGGAGCTGGACGACGGCAGCCGACGGGTCGGCACGGCCGCGCAGGCACCGCGCACCCTGCTGTTCCATGACCGCGCCACCGCGGCGGCCCTGCTCGAGCGCCGCTTGAGCGCCGGCGGGCGCCAGGCCGGCGCGGGGACGCGGGCCGCCCAGGATCTGTTCGCCGCGATCGACGGCGGCACCCCTCTCGGCTGCAGGGAGTTCCTGCGCCGTTTCATCTAGAACCTTAATGGAGAAACCGATATGGACTTGGGTCTGAAGGGCAAGAACGCATTCGTGACGGGCGGCAGCAAGGGCATTGGGCTCGAGACCGCGCGCCTGCTGGCCAGCGAGGGTGCGAACGTCGTGATTGCCGCGCGGCGCCCCGAGGCGCTGGAGGAAGCCCAGCGCGACATCCTCGCGACCACGGGCGCGAAGGTGGCGATCCATCCGCTGGACGTGACCCGGCTGGACGAAATCGAGCGTCTGCCGGACTTCGTGCGCAAGGAGCTGGGCGGGCGCCTCGATCTGCTGGTCAACAACGCCGGCACGGGCATCTACAAGCCGTTCCTGGAAGTGACCGACGAAGAACTGCTGTACGGCATGTCGATCAATTTCTTCGCACAGTTCCGCATCTGCCAGCGCATCGTGCCGCTGATGAAGGAGCAGGGCGGCGGCTCGATCGTCAACGTCAGTGGCGCGACCGGCATCCGCGTGACCAGCCCGCCGATGCTGTCCTCGTGCACCGGACCGGCCAAGTCTGCGGAGATCCGGCTGTCGAAGGTGCTGGCCAGCGAACTGGCGCCGTTCAAGATCCGTGTGAACTGCGTGGTGCCGGGCTACGTCTACACGCCCGAGCGGTTCGGCCTGTGGCAGGAGACCATCGTCAAGCGCGAGCTGAACGAAGCGGATGCCGAGGAAGAACGGCTGAAGTGGACGGCGAACCAGGGCATGCTGGACACCCGTTGGGGCACGCCGCAGGAACTGGCCAACGTGATCGTGTACGCCTTGTCGGAGCGCTCGAGCTACGTCAACGGCGCCGTGCTGGTGGCGGACAACGCCATGGACAAGTCATGACCGAGGCCGCCCATCTGCCGCGATCGATGAAGGCGGTGCGCATCGCCCGCCCGGGCGGCACGGAAGTCCTGTCCATCGAGGAGCGCCCGGTGCCCGAGCCGAAGGGGGGCGAGGTGCTGATCAAGGTGGCGGCCGCCGGCGTCAACCGCGCCGACGTGCTGCAGCGCGAGGGCCTCTACCCCATGCCGCCCGGCGCGCCGGCCGAAGTGCCGGGCCTGGAGGCGTCGGGCGTGGTGGTGGCGGTGGGTCCGGACGTGGCGCGCTGGAAGGTCGGCGACGAGGTGTGCGCGCTGCTGATCGGGGAAGGCTACGCCGAGTACGTGGCCGTCCCCGCCGTCCAGTGCATGCCCGTGCCCCAGGGGGTATCGCTCGTGGAAGCCGCCGGCCTGCCCGAGACCTATTGCACCGTGTGGGCGAACCTGTTCGAGCGGGGCCGGCTGGCGGCGGGGGAGGTCGCGCTCATCCAGGGCGGCACCAGCGGCATCGGGGCAACGGCCATCCAGTTGGCCAAGGCGTTCGGCGCCACGGTCATCGCGACCGCGGGCTCCGACGAGAAATGCGCCGCGTGCGGTCGGCTCGGCGCCGACCTGGCGATCAACTACCGCAACCAGGACTTCGCCGAGGCGGTGCGCGCGGCGTATCCGGGCGGCGTGGACGTGATTCTCGACATCGTCGGCGGCGACTACATCCCGAAGGAAGTGGCCCTGCTCCGGCGGGAAGGCCGCCTGGTGTTCGTCGCCCAGATGGCAGGCGGCCGCGCCGAGATCGACTTCTACAAGGTGCTGCTGGGCCACCTGACCATCACGGGCTCCACCTTGCGTTCCCGCTCGGTGCAGGAAAAGGCACGGCTGTGCGCAGCGCTTGAGGCCCAGGCCTGGCCGCTCTTCGCGCAAGGCCGGCTCAAGCCGTCGATCGACCGGACGTTTGCGCTGCACGAGGTGGCGCGCGCGCACCAGTTGATGGAAAGCAGCGCGCACATCGGAAAGATCCTGCTGGTCCCCTGAACGCATTCACAAGAAACGGAGACAAGCGCCATGGCGAACCATTCCTCGGGCGGCGCCCGCCCCACAGAGCCCCTGTTGGGGGGCATGTTCCAGTCGCGACAGGACCGCTCGGGCTCGACGCGATTCGGCAAGATCTATCTGCCCGACCCGGCGTGGCTGTCGAAGGCCGCGCCCGAGCCGGTGCTCGAGCCGGACCTGGCGATCGTCGATACGCACCACCACCTGTGGGATTTCCCGGGCTACCGCTACCTGCTGCAGGAGTTCGCGGTTGACCTGCAGACCGGGCACAAGGTGGTCGCCACGGTGTTCAACGAATGCCAGGCGATGTACCGGGCGAGCGGCCCTGCGGAGATGAAGCCGGTGGGCGAGGTGGAGTTCTGCGCGGGCGTCGCCGCCATGAGCGAAAGCGGCAACTATGGGCCCACGCGGGTCAATGCGGGCATCGTGGGCTTCGCCGACCTCACGCTCGGCGATCGGGTCGCGCCGGTGCTGGAGGCGCAGATCGCGCGCGGCGGTGGGCGCTTCCGCGGGGTGCGACACGCGGCGGCCTGGGATGCGGACCCGGTGATCGGAAACAGCCATACGAGCCCCTCCGAAGGCCAGTACCGGCGACCCGAGTTCCTCACCGGCCTGCGGCACCTGACGCGCCTGGGCCTGTCGCTCGACGCCTGGGTGTTCTATCCACAGATGGACGACGTGGTGAGCGTGGCCCGGGCCTGCCCGGAGGCGAACATCATCATGTGCCACATGGGCGGTCCGCTCGGCTATGGGCGCTATGCGAACAGGAAGGACGAAGTGTTCAGGCAGTGGCGAGAGGCGATGGCGCGGCTCGCGGCCTGCGAGAACGTGTCCGTGAAGCTGGGCGGCGTCATGATGCGGCTGGCCGCCTTCGACTATGGCCAGAGCGATGCGCCGGCGTCCTCCGACCAGCTCGCCGCACTCTGGCGCCCCTACGTCGAGACCTGCGTCGAACTCTTCGGGCCCAGGCGATGCGTGGTCGAAAGCAACTTCCCCGTGGAGAAGATGGGCATCGGCTACGCGGCGCTCTGGAACACGTTCAAGAAGATCCTGAAGGGGCTGTCGCCGGCGGAGAAGAGGGCGGTCTTCAGCGAGACCGCCGCGCGCGTGTACCGGCTCGAGCTGCCCCAGGAGGCCGAAGCATGAGCGCGCCGGACGCAGGTTTTCGCGCGCCGCTGCGCTCCGCATTGTATCTGCCGGCCAGCAACGGGCGGGCGATCGAGAAGGCGCGAACCCTGGATGCCGACGCCGTCATCTTCGACCTCGAAGACGCCGTGGCGCCCCAGAGCAAGGCCGAGGCCCGGCGCAACCTGGTGCAGGCGTTCGCGAACGGGAAGGTGGCGGCGGGCTTGAACGTCATCCGCACCAATGCGCTGGACTCCGAAGAGTTCTCCGCCGACCTGGACATCCTGCGGTCCTGCGTGCCGGATGCGGTGCTGGTGCCCAAGGTTGCTGGGCCCGCAGACGTTGCGAGGGCCCGCCAGCGCGTGGCCGCAGCCGTCGACGGGTTTGTTCCTGCCCTGTGGTGCATGATCGAGACCGCCGAAGGCCTGCAACGGGTGGCGGACATCGCCGGCGCCAGCATCGATGGCGCGGCCTGCGTCGACTGCCTGGTGATCGGGACCAACGACATCGCCCGCGAGACCGGCGTGTCGGCCGGGGAGGGGAGGCGCTATCTGATGCCCTGGCTGATGTCCGCCGTGCTGGCCGCCAAGGCCCACCGCCTCGCGATCCTCGACGGCGTCTGGAACGATTTCAAGGATGCGGCGGGCTTCGACGCCGAGGCGGCCCAGGCCCGGATGATGGGCTTCGATGGCAAGACCCTGATCCACCCTGCGCAGGTCGAGCCGGCCAACCGCACGTTCGCGCCGTCGGCGCAGGCCATCGAGGAAGCGCACGCCATCGTCGCGGCCTTCGAGCGGCCCGAGAACGCCGGCAAGGGCGTGATCAACCTCGACGGGCGGATGGTGGAGCTGCTGCACCTGGACATGGCGCAGCGGCTGCTGAAGCAGTGCGCGCAGATCAAGGCGCGCGCCGTGGGCGGACCATGAGTTCCCGCGCTCGTGCGGCGGCGGATGGCGGCGCCGGTGCCTGCGCGCAGGGCGCGCCGCCGCCTGCTGCACGAGCCATGGGCGCGGCGGTCCGCCGGCAAGGGGCGGGTCTGGGCGTGCGGCTGGTGCAGCCCCGGCGTGCGCTTCAGTCACGGTCCGAGACGCGCCCCACGGCGGCGCACCGGGCCGGGCGACGAAGGCAGGGGTGCGGGAACGGCGGACGAATGCCATTATGTGGAACGATTTGTGGATGCGCCTGTACACGATCGATCATGGCCGATGCCAGTATTTGGTGCGATAGCGCGAGGGGCCCCTGGGATCCGCTGCCCAAGACCGCCATGTCGGTACGGTAGGAAGGTCCAACATATGGTCGGCCTGCCGAAGCGTCCCCTGCACAGAAGGGCTGGGGTGATGCAGGCCCCGTGGGCCGGCTCTCGACGCGATCCACGCCTGGTGGCCAAGCTGCGCCCGGCCTCGCGCGGCGTGCGTTGCTGCAGGCACTCCCGAGGACCGGCCCGCTGCATCGCCTGCGCGCGGGTAAACTTGTCGCCAGGGGATCCTCCCGGCAGGTTCCCGGCCTTACTTCATTGCTTGCAGGACCTCGACATGCGCCACCACTTCAGCTTCGACCCCGCGTTTCATCGGCTGGCGCCTGGCGCCATCGCTCCTGCGGCCCTGATCCGGGACCCGCGAGGCCGGCGGTCGTTCGTCGCAGTGGAGGAGGGTGCGACGCATGCCGGCGCCGCCGGCTGCCACAGGGTGTCCGACCGGCCACGTGCCGTCGCGCTGCGCGAGGCCACGGCGGCGTGGAAGAGCCGATGACGCGTCCCGCTGCCGGACTCCTGCCGCTGGTCGTTTTGCTGTTCTTCGGGCACGTCGGCTTCACGGGCGGCAGGTTGGGCGTGACGTTGCGGGCCATGGAGCTGCAGGCCAGCGCAGCGACGATCGGAGTGCTGCTGAGCGCGATGATGCTGGTGCCCAGCCTGGTGGCGGTGCAGGTCGGACGGTGGGCGGACCGCGCCGGGGCCTTCAGGCCTACGCTGGCGGGCCTGCTGGCGCTCGTCGCGGCCGAGCTGCTGCTGGGGCTGGCGCAGTCGCTGCCGGTCCTCGCCGCAGCCGGCATCCTCGTCGGGACGGGCTACACGGTGGCTCACGTCGCCATGACGCATGCCATCGGGCACCTGGCCGGCCCGAACGAGCGGGCCCGCGTGTTCGGGCTGACCGCCATCGCCTTCTCCGTCTCGGCGAGCGTCGGGCCCTTGTTTGCCGGTGTTCTGGCAGACCGCGGCGCGGATTTCGGGGGGCTGTCGTTGCTCGTCGTCCTGCCGATCGTCGCCACGGCCATGCTGGTGCGCTGGCGTCCGCACATTGCTGGCGGGGTGCCAGGCGGAGCCGCGCACTCCGCCGACAGCCAGGGGCTGATGCGGCAGCCCGCCGTCCGGAAAGTGCTGCTCGTGAGCGCGCTCATGTCCCTGGGCTGGGACCTGTTCAGCTTCGCGATGCCGCTCTACGCGGCGCAGCAGGGCCTCTCGGCCTCGGCCATTGGCATGATCGTCGGCAGCTTCGGGGCGGGCAGCGTGGCGTCGCGGCTGGCCCTGGCGGTGCTGCACGGGCGTTGGACCGAGTGGCGGCTCCTGCGGGACTCCCTCGCCCTGAGCGCGGCCGGCTACTTGCTGGTGCCGCTCACAGATCAGTCGATCGGCATGGCCGCGCTGTCCTTCGCGCTCGGATTGGTGCTGGGTTGCGGCCAGCCGCTCGTCATGAGCCTGCTGGTGGCGGTGGCGCCGGGAGGCAGAGAGGGCGAGGCGGTCGGCATCCGCGCGTCGATCACCAGCATCGGGCAAACGACGCTGCCGCTGGCGTTCGGCGCGCTGGGCTCCCTCGTGGGGATGGCGCCCGTGTTTTGGGGCACGGCGCTGGTGCTGACCAGCGGCTGCGTCTACGTGTGGCGCGAATCCGCCGGGCGTGGCGCGCCGGCCGACGAGCAGGGGCCCTGACGCCCCCGCGGCACGTTTCCTGGGGCGGGGGGCCGCGAGGGCCGGCGCGCCGGTCGCCAGAGCCGGGTCATGCTGGCAGCACCAGACGGGCGGGCCCCGCGCTCCGCGCGACTTCCTTGACATGCGGCCGAAGTTCGGGGACGAGCGGCAAATGTCCAATATATGGAAGCGTATTGGCGCGGCTCCTAACGTCCCAACAGGTTCGCCCCTTAGACTTGTGAGAGGAGACACACGTCAAGAGCTTCCAAGATATGGATACCGGATCACGGCGCTTCGGAGCTTCGGCCCTGCCAAGGGTGGCCTTGCGCGCAAGCCGCGCGCTGCGGGCCCCGTATCGCCTGGGTCGCTCGCAGTTCACCGCCCATCCGGCCTAGCCATGCTTCACAACCTCAGCTTCAAACGCAAGATTACCCTGCTGCTGGCTGGCACCCTCGTCGGCCTAGCCCTGATCACGGGCGTGTCGATCGTCCAGTCCTACGACGACATCACCGAAGGCCGCAGGCTCGCGCTGCGCACTGCGGTCGAGTCCGCGGGCACCGTGGTGGCGGGCTACGCCGCAGCCGCGAAATCCGGTGCGATGTCCGAGGCCGATGCCAAGACCGCCGCGAGCGAGGCGCTCAGGCATTCGCGCTTCGGATTGGAAAAGAGCCGGCCCGACTACTTCTACATCATGACCACGGACGGCGGCGCCATCATGCACCCGTTCAGCAAGGAGTGGGCGCCGGGCAAGTCGGCGCTGGGCACGAAGGACGCCCGGGGCGTGGACACCGCCAAGCTGCTGCTGGACGCGGTTACCGCGAGCAAGACGGGGTCCGCGATGGTGGAGGCCGTGGCCCTCAAGCCCGGCGAGACCGATCCCACCAAGCTGTATCCGAAGCTCCAGTACGTGATGACCGTGCCCGAGTGGCAATGGATCGTCGGCTCCGGGCTGTACATCGACGACGTGCAGTCGCAGGTGCAGGCGGCTGCGCTGCGGCAGCTCGGCCTGTGCGTCGTCGTGCTGCTGTCCGTCGGGGGTCTGGGCCTGCTCATCTCGCGCAGCGTGCTCAGGCAGCTCGGCGGTGATCCGCAGTTGGCTCTGGATGCCCTGGGCAAGATCGCGCAGGGCAATCTCGCCGTCGACGTTCCTGCCGCGCCGGCCGGCAGCCTGGTCGATGGCTTGCGTCGCATGGTGCTCTCGCTGCGCACCACGGTTGCCCAAGTGCGAGCGTCCACCGACAGCGTCAACACCGCAGCGATCGAGATCGCCGCGGGCAACGCCGACCTGAGCGTGCGCACGGAGGAGACCTCGGCCAATCTGCAGAAGGCCGCGTCGTCCCTGGAGCAACTGACCGTCACGGTCCAGCAGTCGGCGGCATCCGCGCGGCAGGCCAACCAGCTGGCGGCAGCCGCGGCCGGCACGGCGAGCCGCGGCGGCGCGGCGGTCTCGCAGGTGGTTGCGACCATGGACGAGATCCACGAGAGCTCGCGCAAGATCTCGGAGATCATCGGCGTGATCGATGGCATCGCGTCCCAGACCAACATCCTGGCGCTGAACGCGGCGGTGGAGGCCGCGCGCGCCGGCGAGCAGGGGCGTGGGTTCGCCGTCGTCGCGTCGGAAGTGCGGAGCCTGGCCCAGCGAAGCGCCGAGGCGGCCAAGGAGATCAAGGGCCTGATTGGCGCCAGCGTCGACAAGGTGGAGGCAGGGTCCAAGCTGGTCAGCGAAGCGGGCTCGACCATGAGCGATATCGTGGCCTCCGTGCAGCGCGTGAGCGACATCATCGGCGAGATCTCGGCCGCGACCTCGGAGCAGTCCGAAGGCCTCGGCAGCGTCAATCAGGCAGTGGCGCAACTCGACCAGATGACCCAGCAGAACGCGGCGCTGGTCGAGCAGTCGTCGGCCGCCGCGGATTCGCTGAAAGAGCAGGCGAGCCGGCTGTCGCACGCCGTCGGCGCGTTCCAGACGGGCTCGGCGCAGACCGGGCCGGCCGAGGCGCCGCCGGCCCTGCGCGCGGCCAGCATGGCCACCGTCCCACGGCCGCGGTAGCCCGAGCGGGTCGCCGACCGCACCCGCGGCGGCCGGGGCCGGGGCGCGAGCGCCCGGGTGAGCATGCCTGTTCCCGGTGGCCCCGGCAGCTGCGGATCCGGTCCGCGCGTGCGGCGCCCGGGGCCAGGCGCGGGGATCTAAAGACGGTGCACCGCGGCAGCGGCGGTGTCGCGTGCTGGCGGGCCGCCCGCCCGCTGCGGCGGCACGCTGGTCCAGTCCGCCCGGCCGAGCGGCTTCTCGCTCCATTGCGCCGGCGAAACGCTGCACGCCAGATCGGAATGCGCGCAGGGCTGCCGCGGCCGGTGCGGGCCCCGCAGGTCGCTTGCACCCCCCCGCTACTCGACAGCATGCTCCTCGCGCGAAGGCCCTTCGCCCGGAGGATGCGCCGCCGCCCTTGCTGAGGCATGTCGAGTTTTCCGCAACCCGCCCGAAGAGGGCTGCCGCTTGTTGCATTGCAGCATGAGGAGCCTGGGCGCTTGGGGCCCCGTGGACCGCTGCTGCATGACTTCATGGTTTTCCCTAGTCTTCGCACGCGTCGTGCCGGTGGATGCGCGCGTTGCGCAGCGACCCATGAACGCGGGAACCCTGGCCACGCAAGGGCTGCAGCTCGATCGTGTGTCGCGCAGCGCCGCGAGCGTCCGGGTTTTCCCGAATCGTTAGGGATCAAAGCATATCAATATGTGGACCACTTTTCCGCATAGAAAGCCCCCTAACAATCCATGTGCTCGCCTAAAATTGAGTCTGTGCTAGCGCAAAGAAGTCTGTCTACGTCTCGAAAGTGAGTTGTCGCCAGGCCAGGAAGATATGTCCAAATAGTGGACGTTGTTCCGGATTGCGCAAGCCGATCGTCGGAAGCGCTGCGTGCCTTGGTGTGCGGATGCTTCGAGTGAATGGTCCGTCGGTGCATCCACATAAGGTGGGCGTCCCGATCGGCGGCGCCTCGCGATGGGCGTCACACAGGAGTGCCGATAGTGGAAAAAAAGACAATCGAGGAGACAAGCGAAGCTCTCCAGTTCTCGACGCTTCAAGTGGAGCGCAACGTGGGTGGCGACGGCATCACCGTCCTCACCTTCAACCGCCCCGAGAAGCGAAACGCGATGAATCCGCTGCTGCATCGCGAGGCCACCGCGGCGCTCGCGAAGCTGCGCTACGACGACGCCACGCGCGTCGTCGTCATCACGGGTGCCGGCAAGGCGTTCTCGGCAGGGAATGACCTGAAGGAATTCGGGCTCGACCTGCAGAACAAGCCGCAGGAGTACGACGAGGTGTTGCGGCTGGCCGTCGAATGGCGCGGCCGCACGCTGCGCCAGTTCCCCAAGCCCACGATCGCGATGGTGAACGGCTACTGCTTCGGCGGGGCGTTCTCCATCGTCGAAGCTTGCGACCTCGCCTTCGCTGCCACCGATGCCGTCTTCGGCCTCTCGGAAATCAACTTCGGCATGTTCCCCGGCGGTTCGGTGGCCAAGTCGATGGCGAATCTCCTGAGCCCCCGCGATGCGCTCTTCTATGGCCTGACCGGCAGGAGCTTCGACGGCGCCGAGGCAGCCAGGATCGGACTGGTCAACGGTGCGGTGCCGGGCGCCGATCTCGCGGCCCACACGCTGGCCGTGGCGGGCGAGATCGCGCGCAAGGACCCGGAGGCCCTGAGGGCCGTGAAGGAGTCCTACCGCTTCGCCCTCGGGTCCGAGTGGGACGCCTCCATCAGCTACACCGCGGCGCGCGAAGGTGCCCTGATGAGGCTGCGCGAGGCGAACCGCACCGCGGACATCTCGTCCTTTCTGGAAGGCAAGTACAAGCCCGGCATCGAGGACAGCACCACCGCGAGGAGCAAGGAATGATCTGCGACGCACACGTGCACACCTGGCGCTTCCCCGACCACTACGACGTGGACGTGGTGAGGGGCACCCTGCCGCCCAAGCGCAGGGACATGGGCGAGGAAGAGATGAAGCGCATCTTCGACCTGCCGATCGAGAAGTACATCGAGGAGTCGGCCGGCTCGGGTGTGGAGTTCGCGGTGTTGCTGGGCGCCGATGCGCACAACGAGATCGGTCTCGAGACCACGAACGACTACCTGGCTTCGGTGGTGCGCAAGCACCCGCGCCGGTTCGCCTGCGCGTGTTGCGTGAACCCGACCCTGGGGGCCGAGGCCGCGGACGAAGTGCAGCGCTGCGCGCACGAAGGCGCCGTGGCCGTCGGCGAGCTGACGCCGTCGATGACCGGCTATCGCTTCGACGACCCGCGCTGCGATCCGGTATGGGAAGCCTCGGCCGCACTGGGCATGCCGATCGTGGTCCATGCGGGACCGAGCGAGGGCCCGAATGTGGACCTGCGCCTGGGCGACCTGACCGCAGTGGACGTCGTGGCCCGCAAGTTCCCGAAGCTGAAGATCGTCATCTGCCACATGGGCTATCCCTACTTCGACGAGGCCATCCACCTGCTCGGCAAGCACCGCAACGTCTTCGCCGACGTGTCGCAGCTCCAGGCGCTGGCCGGCATCGACCGCAGGACGCTCAAGGCCGGCGTGCCGGTGGTAGAGAACCCGTTCTTCAACTGGGTTTACCCGATCTCGGGGTACTTCTCCAAGATTTTCGGTAGTCCCGACAAGCTGATCTGGGGCACCGACTTCCCCGCTGGGCGTCCCTCGACCTGCATCGCGGCCATCCGCGACTTCAACAAGTACGCCGAGCGCTTCGGCTTTCCGCCAGTCCCGCAGGTCCACCTGGACCGGATCCTCGAGGACAACTGGCGCAACGTCTTCTCCCGCATCCGGCTGGACGACGACCGCCCCAACGACGAGCAACCCCAGCCCCTGGTATGAAGAGATGAGCGAATCCATGCAGACCCAGAAGAACCTTCCGAACCCGTTCCGCAACGCCACGCTGGCCGGCGCGCTGAGCGCGGCGTCCCAGAAATGGCCGGATTCGGCCGCCTACGTCATCGGCGACGAAAGGCTCACCTTCCGCGAGGCCGCCGAGTCGATGTCCCGGGTGGCGCGCGGCTTCATGGCCGCCGGCATCAAGAAGGGCGACCGCGTGGCGATCTGGATGGCGGGGTACCGTGAGTGGCTCGAGTCCTTCCTCGGCCTGGCGGCCATCGGCGCGATCGCGGTGCCGGTCAGCACCCGCTTCTCGGTGCCCGAGCTGGCGCACGCGCTGGCGCGCGCCGAGGCGCGCGGCATCGTCTACCACACCGAGGTCGTCGGCTCGAAGGACTACGAGTCCCGCCTCGTCGAGGCGCTGAGTGACCGCAGCCGATCGGCGGCCGGCAAGCCGCTCGGCGACTCGCTCAACCTGCGCATCTCGGTGGGCAAGTCGGAGCTGCCGAACGCGATCACGTTCGCCGAGATGATTGAGCGCGGCGCGGCCATCAGCGACGATGCCTACGCCGCCGCGTTGGCTTCCGTGACCTCCGAGGACCCGCTGATCCTGCTGTTCACCTCCGGCACGACTTCGCTGCCCAAGGCGGCCGTGAGCCTGCACGGCGGCCAGCTCGGCGGCTCCGCGGCGTTCTTCGAGCGCCTGAACCTGCGCCACGGCGACCGGTTCTTCTGCCCGCAACCATTCTTCCATGGCGGCGGCGTGCTTGGCCTGTACAGCCCCATCGTCTCGGGCGCCACCGTCGTGTTCCAGACCTACTACGACGTCGACGCCGCGCTGGAGGTGATGGTGCGCGAGAAGTGCAACGTGACTATGGGGCACCAGCCCCACTACATCGAGTACTTCTCGAGGCCCGACTACCAGCGGGCGTTCGCCGCCGTCGACCGCGCCTGGGTGATCGCGCCCAAGCACATCATGAAGCTCGTGCATGAGAAGACCGGGATCGCCTCGGTCTTCAGCCCCTACGGGGCGACCGAGGCGAACGGTACGTCCTGCGCCTTCGACGATCCGATGGAGGCCCGGCTTAACACGGTCGGCAGCGCGCTGCCCGGGGTCACGGTCGGGATCCTGGATGCCTCCGGGGACGGAAAGATCACGCACGCCTACCCGACAGGCGAGGGCGAAGTGTGCCTGAAGAGCCCGTACATGATGCGCGGCTACTGGAACGACCCCGAGGCCACGGCGGCGGTGATCGACAAGGACGGCTGGTACCACACCGGCGACCTGGGGCGCGTGGACGAGCACGGGCGGCTGCACCTGCTCGGCCGGGTGCGCGAGACGATCCGGGTCGGCGGCGAGAACGTGACCAGCGCCGAGATCGAGGCCGCGCTGCTCCACTGCAAGGGCGTGAAGCAGAGCGTCGCCGTCGGCGCGCCCGACGAGCGCCTGGGCGAGATCATCGTGGCGTTCGTGGAGGCGCAGGAAGGCGTCAAGCTCGACGCGGAGTCGCTGCGCGAGGAGCTCAAGCCCAAGCTGGCGCGCTTCAAGATCCCTCACTGCCTGGTCTTCCAGAAGGAATGGCCCATGACGGGTAGCGGAAAGATTGCCCGCAAGGAACTCGAGGCCGCGGCCGCAGTCGTCGCCGCGGAGCGCCAGAGCGCGGTGACCTCGTAGCGCGAGGCCGCACCGAGAGCACAACGACAACGAGGGCCGCGGTCATCCCGATCGAGGCCTCGGCGATAACCCACAAAGGAGATATTCACCATGACGTCTGCATCCGACACCCTGCGGCTTGGAGTCGTGATCCTCGAGTACGACGGCGCCGTCGAGACGCTGGACCTGCCCGATCCGTTCAATGCGCCGATCCCGCCGGGCATCATGCCGGGGCTGTTCCAGCGTCGCGACTTCTGGCCCGTGCCCACGGCCTTCGCGGTGGCCCGGGGTGCGATCGGCGGGGGCGATGCCATCCTCGAGGGCAAGCCGGAAGCGATCGCCGGCATCGCCGCGGCCGTAGGCCGTCTGGCGCCCCACTGCGACCTGATCGTGGGCGGCAGCGGATACATGTACGCGGCGCGCAACGCCGTGCGCTCCGACAAGCCCGCGCTGCTCAGCGGCGTGCAGTTCCTGTCCAACGCGCTCGAGACCAGCAGCAAGCCGGTGGGCATCCTGACCTACGACGCGCCGTCCACGCACAAGATGCTCGCGGACCATCCGGAGTACGACCGGCTTCGCATCGTGGGCATCGGCGAGTTGCCGGGCTGGGCAACCTTCCGGCGCAAGGACGCGCTGCTCAGCCAGCCCGTGACCACCGAACAGATTCGCTCCGAGCTGATCGAGATGTGCCTGGAGGAGCGCCGCACGGGAGCCTTCAAGGACATCGGATCGCTGGTCCTGGAGTGCACCGCGCTGCCGCAGTTCCGGACCGACCTGGTCGCGGCTCTGAGGCTGCCCGTCTGGGACATTGCGGCAGTCGTCCGATCGATGATCGGCGAGTGACCGCAGGTTTACCGATCCTCCGACCTGGAAATTCGATGACTCACTAGTGCAACGCGGACCGAGTGCAGCACAGGTACGCGCAGTTCCCCGGATCTGCGCGTCGTGTTCCTGACAAACGCAAGCCAAGGCCGCATCCATCGACCTGAAATGAACGCCAACATCGCAAAATTCGATCTTGTCTCCGTTCGGCTGGCTGTGCTGTGCGCGGATACGAAGACGCTCTCTGCCGCTTCCAAGCGCGCCTGCTGCTCGCTCTCGACGGCAAGCCACCGGCTGACCGCGCTCGAGGATGCCGTTGGAACGCAGTTGTTCGTGCGCGGCCGCCGCGGATTGAAGATCACCGAATCCGGCGAGATCTTCGTGCGCCAGGCCCGGGTGATCCTCGAGCACATCCATCAGCTGCAGACCCAGTTCGCGTACGCGGGATCCCCGAAGCTGGCCTTCAAGTCGGACATCGCGCTGTCGTCGCCGCAACGCGCCGCGTGGCATGCCGATGTCCGGAGCACGCCAGTTCGCCCGGCGCCGCGCGACGATGAACTGGAGTGCGAGCCGGTGCAGCCATCGCCCGGCACCGCATTTCCGCGAGCGCAGCCCGTCGTCTGGAAGAGCCTCGCGTAGGCGCGCAAGCCTCGGCGCCCCCTGGGCGCGGCGGCGCCCCGCTGCGCGCCGGCCCGTCACTTGGCGGCCACGGACGTCGCGGGCGCCGATCCACACATTTCCTCAGACCCAAGGAATCCGCCCCATGTTTCGCACCCTGCTCAAGTCGAAGATCCACCGCGTGGCGGTCACCGATTGCGAGCTGCACTACGAGGGCTCGTGCGCGATCGACGAGGACCTGCTTGACGCCGCAGGTATGGCCGAGAACGAGCAGGTCCACATCTGGAACATCAACAACGGGGAACGCTTCGTCACCTACGCGATCCGCGGCGAGCGGGGCACCGGCCTCATCTCGGTCAACGGGTCGGCCGCGCGGCGGGCAGCGGTGGGCGACCTGATCATCATCGCGGCCTTCGCCTTGGTGCCGGAAGACCAGGTGGCTGGCCACCAGCCCAAGCTGGTGTTCGTGGATGGCGCCAACCGCGTCCGGGAGGAGCGCGCGCAGGTGCCGCTTCAAGCGGCATCCGCCGAAGCGCTCAGGCGCTCGGGCGCGCGCCTCGTGCAGGACGCGCCCGACAATTTGGCCATCAGCTAGATGGCATGTGGCGCCTTCCTTCCGCGTCTCCCGATGTCCAGCGTCGGCGCGCGCTCCGCACGCGGCGCAGCGCCCGCCGCGGCGGGCCACGCGCCGACCGGGCGCGAAGCGGGAGGGCTGCTGAGCGGGCGGTCGAAACCCGCGTGCGCGTGCGCTGTGGGTTGGGATTTGCCGAACATCGCGTGAACCCTCATGCGAATGGTTAGGCCCCTACCTAAGCTAGGGGGTACTGGCGACCTCGTCGATGCTCAGCGGCTTTCCGGCGCCGGCAAGCTTGCGGTGTTGGCGCGCCATCGATAGTTCATTGACCATAGGAGACAAAATGAGATCCACCCTACGAAGATTCGCAGCGCTCGCCCTGGCGGGGCTGCTGGCGATGGCCGGCCCGGCTTCAGCCCAGACCTTTCCGTCGCAGCCCATCCGGCTGATCGTTCCGTCCGCGCCCGGCGCGTCGACCGACATCCTGGCGCGGCTCCTGTCGCGCATCGTCCAGGAACAAACGGGTGCCACGGTGGTCGTCGACAACAAGGCTGGCGGCGCCAGCACCATCGGCGTCGGGATGGCGGCGCGGGCAACGCCCGATGGCTACACACTGGTCGTGGCCCACCCCGACGCCCTCTCGATTCAGCCCGCGCTGCGCAAGGATATCCCGTACAAGGCCGAGCGCGACCTCGAGCCGATCGCGATGATCGCGGAGACGAGCTGGATATTCGTCGTCAACCCGAAGGTGCTCCCCAACGTCAAGACCATGAAGGATCTGGTGGATCTGGGCAAGGCCAAGCCGGACCAGATCAAGTATGCATCGCCGGGCATCGGGACCTCGGGCCACCTCGTCGATGCCATGCTCGGACTGCACGGCAATGCGAAGTTCTTCCACGTGCCGTACAACGGCGCCATGCCTGCGACGCTTGCGGGTCTGTCCGGCGAGGTCGATTTCCTCTCCTCGACGCCGGCCACGCTCGAGGTCTTCCTCAAGGACGGCAAGCTGCGCGCGCTGGCATTCACCGGGGCTCAGCGCTCTTCGGTTCTGCCCGATGTTCCCACGATGATCGAAAGCGGCTTCCCCGACTTCACCGCGTCGGCCTGGTTCGGCATCTTCGCTCCCGCCGGGCTGCCTGCAGGCCGTGCGGCCCAGTTGGAGAAGATCTTCACCGATGCCATGCGGACGGACGAGTACCAGAAGAAGATGGCCGCCCTGGGATTCGAGAAGCGCAGCATGAACCGCGGCGAGTTCGCCAAGTTCCTTGCCACCGATTCCACGCGCTGGCGCGGCATCATCGATGCCGTGAAGGTCATCCTCAAGGAATAGCAACTGAGCGGCTTGAAGGGGCCTTGGCAGGGGGCCTGGCGTCGTTCTGCCGTGGGCCGCGCACGACACCGGGCGCTATCGCCGGTGGCGCATGCGCGGCAGGGCGTTGGTGCCGCCTCCGCATCAGGGCTGACATGTCGTGCCGTGCCCCGGGCCAGTCCACTCAACAGCGTCCAAACACAATCTTCCTGTCGGTCTCGTGTGCTGCGGGCGTCATCACCATGCATGCCAGTGGGGCGCGCAGCGACGTTGCGCGGTGCGGACTCGCCAGGAACACTCAACTCGCCGCGGCGCGCATCGCTGCTGCCACGTACCCGGGCGTGGTGCCCGGGTCGCGTCGGCGGAGCGTCGATCTGCTTTTGACGCCGCAGTCGCTCACTCCGCACTGGGCGTGCGGCTTGTCCGCCACTGCTCGCGCTGGCCCATCTGACTTCCCGCTCGGAGCGCGCTGCCCTGCACGTTGCACAGGTCGCTGCCATGGCACACCCCACGACCTGGCAGAGCCACCCCATGGTCAGCGCTCGAACCGGCCTGCGCCGCGGAGCACGTGCGCATCGAAGGCACCCGAGACGTCCCTGGCGCGGCCCATCGGCAAAGCCCTGCAGCACGTTCAGCGCATTGCGGTGTCAGCCAATCCAGACACTGTGGGTTGCGATTTCCCGAACATCGCGTGAACCCTCATCGCGTCCATGGGGCGTGTTTGTACCTTAGGAGGGATGGGCTTTCGCTTAGTTCCCTAATGATAACCACGGAGATGTCCAATGAATAAACCCTCGCTGCTCGTACTGTCTCTCACCGCGCTGTCCGGCGCCGCTTTCGCCCAGTCGTCGGTGACGCTGTTCGGCGTCGTGGACGCCAACATCGGCTACGGCTCGGGCTCGGTGGCCAGCCGCACCTCGCTGTCCGGCAGCGGCCTGAACAGCAACCGCCTGGGCTTTCGCGGCACCGAGGACCTGGGCGGCGGCCTGGCCGCCTCCTTCTGGCTGGAGGCTGGCTTCAACGTCGACACCGGCACGGGCCTGAGCACCAACACCAACAACCAGGCCTCGGGTGTGACGCCCGCCGGCGGCCTGACCTTCAACCGCCGCTCCACCGTCTCGCTGTCGGGACCCTGGGGCGAGGTGCGCATGGGCCGCGACTACACGCCGCAGTACTGGAACCTGGGCTACATGGACGTCTTCGGCAACGTGGGCGCGGGCTCCGCGCTGCCGGCCACGATCCCCATCACCGGCCCCACGGCGGTGCGCGCCTCCAACTCCATCGGCTACCTCTCGCCCAAGGTGCTCGGCGGCTTCGCGGTGCAGGTGGCGCACTACCGCGGCGAGAACGCCAGCGGCGCGGCCAACTCGGGCGATGGCACCGGCGGCGGCGTGCGCCTGACCTACGACAACGGCCCGCTGACCGCCGGCCTGGGCTGGGGCCGCACCAAGTACGCGGCCGGCGACACCTACCAGCGCAACGTGCTGCTGGGCTGGGACTTCGGCGTGGCCAAGCTGTACGGCGGCTATTCGCGTGACGCGGCGGGCTCGGTGAACGCCACGGGCCACTCGCTGGCGGTGAGCGTGCCGGTGGGGGTGGGTGAGTTCAAGGCGGGGTACTCGCGCTACAAGACCGACGCGGCGGGCAGCCCGGATGCGAAGAAGCTCGCGATCGGCTACGTGCACAACCTGTCCAAGCGCTCGGCGCTGTACGCGACGCTGGCGCACGTGACCAACAGCGGCGGTTCGGCGCACGCCCTCAATGGCTCGATCACCGCGCCCAACGGCTCCTCGCGCGGCGTGGATCTGGGCTTCCGCCACGCGTTCTGAAGGTGCGGGCTCGGGGCTTGCCTTGCGCTCGCCCCGGGCCGGCCTGGCAGGGGGCGCCTGCGCGGGCCTTCGCTGCGACCACGTCGCGGGGGACTGATGCCAGTACGGCGATGGGCCGGCGGCTGACATCACGCGGGCAATGGCCGCGTTCAGCTGTATCGACGCTCAATCTGGAGACAACATGAAGTTTTCTTTCATCCGTCGTGCCGTGATTGTGGGGTGGAACCTGTTGCTGGCGGCGGTCGCCGCCACCGCCCAGCCCTCGCAGGCCTTTCCGTCGAAGCCGATCAAGATCATCGTGCCCATCGCCGCGGGCGGTGCCACGGATGCGCAAGCGCGCGCCATGGCCGATCTGCTGAGCAAGCGACTGAACAACCCGGTGGTTGTCGAGAACCGGCCCGGCGGCAACTTCGTGATCGGTAGCGTCGCGGTGGCCTCCGCGCCGCCGGACGGCTACACGATCGGTTGGGCCCTCTCGGCGGCCATGTCGCTGAACCCACTGCTGTACAAGACCCTGCCGTACAAGCCGGGCGACTTCCAGTTCCTGGCACCGGTGTCCAAGGGCCATCACGTGATCGCGCTGCCTGCCAGCGCAAAGCCCAATACGCTGGCCGAATGGATCGCGGAAGTGAAGGGGAGCGGCAAACCAGCGGCGATCGTGGTGTCCAGTGTCGGCGGCACCACCCATCTGATGGCCGAGGACCTGGGGGAACGGGCCGGCTTTTCGGTGGAGCCGGTGCTGTACAAGGGCCAGGGCCAGGCCGTGCTCGACCTGATCTCCGGGCGGGTACCTGCGATGGCCGGCGTGGTGGCCAGCGTGCTGGACCTGTACAAGACGGGCAAGGTCAAGATCCTGGCCATTTCTTCGGAGACGCGGATTCCTGAGCTTCCAGAAGTTCCGACTTTCAGGGAGTCGGGCTATGACCTCGTGGCGACCTACTGGAACGGCGTCGTAGCACCGGCAGGAACGCCTACGCCGATCGTGGACAAGCTGTCCGGCCAGATCCGCGAAGTGGTCGCGTCGCCCGAGTACCAGGCACGCATATCGTCCGTGCCGGACATGCACATCATTGTCGGGCCGCCGCAACTCCTGGGCGCAATGATCAGGGAGGACGCCGCGTTCTGGTCGCGCATTATTCGGAGCCGGAACATCCAGATCGAGCAATGAGATGTATGCCTGCCGTGCGCGAGACCGCGACCGCCGAGCGGGGCTTTGTCGAGTGCAGTTGCGTCCGGGAGACGCCCGGGACCAAGAAATGCAGTCAGCGGTGAAACCAAGTACTGTCCTTTTCAATGCTTGAACAGAATCAATGGGTTAGCGCAGGGGTGCGATCGGGCTGCAGGGTGCATGAAACCTCGGTTTTCTCGAAGACCGACGCCGCAGGATCTGCAGGCGGGCATAGCAAAGCAATGAGATGAATCTCGTTCTTGACGATGGCGATCGGCACGTAGGTGGGCACCGCAGCGAGGTCAGGGCGCCGATGCGCCGGGCGGGCGGCGCGCACGAGACGTCGCCCCGTGCGCCCTTTCCACGGCCGCGCTACAGCTGCGTCACTTGCGCCAGGGTCTGCTCGATCTCGGTGATCTCGGCGCGCAGCACGTCCACCATCTGGGCCTGTCGATCCGAGGTCATGCGGCTTGCGATCGCGGCGATGGCGATGCCCGCGAACGGATGGCCGTAGCGATTCACGATCGGCAGGCCGAGCGTGATGGCCGCTGCCGTGCCGCGCTTGTTCAGCGCGTAGCCGAGCTGCCGGGAGCGCTGCAGCAACTTCATGGCCGACGGCACGGTGAGCCCATGCGGGCCCAGCCGCCTCGCGTTGGCACAGACGATCTCGTCGACGGCCTCGGGGGACAGCGGCAGCAGCAACGCCATGCCGGTCGCGCCGACGCCGAGCGGTGCGCGGGCGCCGAGCTCCACCATCAGTGCCTTGATCGGAAAGCTCCCTTCGACGCGGTCGATGCACACCCAGTCGTAGCCGCTGCGCACGGACAGGAAGACGGTGTCGCCGGTCTGCTCGGCGATGCGCTGCAGCGAGGGTCGGCAGATGTCGCACAGGTTGAACTGCGGTGCGGAGGCGAGGCCGAGCTCGAAGATCAGGGGGCCGAGGAAGTACTGGTGCGAGTCGGGCACCTGCATGAGGAAGCCCTCGTCGACGAGGCACTTGAGGATGCGGTGCGCGGTGGGCCGCTGCAGCCCGGACTGCTGCACGACCTCGGTCAGGCGCATGCCGGTGCTGCTGCGCGAGGCGACCAGCTTGACCAGTTGGGAGGCGCGCTCGATGGTCTGGGTGCCGGAGGACTTGGCGGCGGCGACGGGGGCGGCTCGCCGGCTCCCTGGGATGCTACGGGTGCGGGGCATGGGGTGTCCAAGATGTGGAAACTTCTTTTCAAGGCGTGTTCTACCACATGGCGAAAGCGGCGGCTCCCATTGCAGGCGCCGACCGACCGCCGGTTGGGTGCGCGCTGCCGCGGGTGCCCGAAGGCTGCAGCGCGGGGGGGGGGCGCATGGCGCAGCCGCCTCGATTCCCCTCGCGTTGCGCGGCCATGCGGTGCATGCGCGGCATCAGGGCTTTCACGGGGGAGCGTTGAGTTCTGTCAAATGCCAGCGATATAATTAGGAAACTAACATTAATGATGCGGCACGATGTCAACGAACCCCACTGAAACCCGTGAGCTGAACTGGCACGACGGCCTGGTGCTGGGCTTCGCCCCGATGGATGCGGTGCACGAGGAATTCGTGACGCTGATCGGAGCGGTCCGGCACGCGCCGGATGCCGGCGTCGCGGCCGCGCTCGACTGCCTGGCGGACCACACCCGCGACCACTTCAAGGCCGAGGACGACTGGATGGTCGAGAGCGGCTTCCCCGGGCAGGCCTGCCACAGCGCCGAGCATGCCGCGGTGCTGCAGTCGATCGAGGGCGTGCGGCGCCGGGTCGCCGGCGGCGAGTTCGCCGCCGCGCGGCGGCTGGCAGACGAACTGTGCGCGTGGTTCCCCGCGCATGCCGACTACCTCGACTCGGCGCTGGCCCACTGGATGGTCAAGCGGCGCTTTGGAGGCAAGCCGATCGTGCTTCGCCGTCAGCTGGCTCCCCAGGCCTCCGAGATGCGGGCCTGAGCCAGCGTCCCCACCCTTCCCGTTTTTTGTATTTTTTCCCTACCAGCGAGACCCCCCATGTTGACCCAAGAAGAGAACGACCTGTTGTGCCGCGTCGAAGGCGATGCCCCGATGGGCCGGCTGATGCGAGAGCACTGGACGCCCGTGTGCCTGATCGAGGAGGTCGGCGAGCTCGATGGCGCGCCGGTCAAGGCGCGTGTGTTCGGCGAAAGCCTCGTCGTGTTCCGCGACAGCGAAGGCCGGGTCGGCGTGCTCGACGAGGCCTGCCCGCACCGCGGCGCCTCGCTGCTGTACGGCCGCAACGAAGAGGGCGGCCTGCGCTGCCTGTACCACGGCTGGAAGATGGACGCCGACGGCAATGTGCTGGAGATGGTCTCCGAGCCAGCGTCCAGCGGCATGGTCGACAAGGTCAAGCACAAGGCCTACCCGGTGAAGGAATGGGGCGGCATGGTCTGGGCTTGGTTCGGCGCGGCCGACGCGGTCCCCGAGTTCCAGCCGCCCGCCTGGGCGCCGACCGCGGACACGCGCGTCAGCATCGCCAAGGTGCTGCTGCCCTGCAACTGGGCGCAGGTCCTGGAGGGAGCGATCGACTCGGCGCACAGCTCGAGCCTGCACTCGTCGGACATGGTGCCGGCGCGTGTGGACGGCGCCAAGGCCACGGACAAGACGTGGCTGCGCCCGTCGACGGACAAAGCGCCGCGCATGCAGGTGCAGCGTACCGGCTTCGGCTTCCGGTATGCCGCCCTGCGCAGGCCGATCCAGAACGCCGCGACGCACGAATACGTGCGCTCTACCGTCTTCGTGGCACCGGCGACCGTGCTGATTCCGCCGAACAACCTCTACAACGTCGCCAACGTCAACGTCCCGATGGACGACACGAACACGGCGTTCTACTTCATCGCCTGGGGCCATCCGGCGCAGACGCCGGAGACCGAGACCTGGCGCAAGTTCTTGCGCCAGACCGTGGGCATCGACCTCGACGAGGAGTACCGGCCGCTGCGCACGATGGCGAACAAGTTCTGGCAGGACCGCCAGGCGATGAAGGCCGGCAATTTCACCGGCATCAGCGGATTCCCGAACCAGGACGTGGCGATGTGGCTGACGATGGGGCCCATCGCCGATCGCTCGAAGGACCGGCTGGGTGCCAGCGACCTGGCAATCGTCGAGTTCCGCCGCCGGATGCTCGATGCGGTCCGGGATCACCAGAAAGGGGAGGCCGCGATCGGCACCGGCAAGGATGCGATCCCGGCCACGGTGTGCGCATTCCAGGCCGTGGTGCCGAAGTCGACCGACTGGCGCGCGCACGAGGTGAGCTATGTCTGGCAGGGCGGCGAGGACCAGCCCGAGCTCGAACCGTCGTACAACGTGAAGGCCTGATCGTGAGCAAGCTCCAACTCTCCGTCGCCATGGGCGACTACGACCGCACGCGCGCGCTGTACGACGGTCGGGTGCAGATCGACGGCGTGGACCCCGTGTACATGCTGCTCAACCCCGAGGAAATGTTCTTCCGCTCGATGCGAAGCATGGACTTCGACATCACGGAGCTGTCGTTCTCGAGCTACCTGGTGAAGCATTCCCGCGGAGAATGCCCCTACATCGCGGTGCCTGTTTTCCTGTCGCGCGCCTTCCGCCACACGTCGATCTATGTGCGCAAGGACCGCATCAAGCGGCCCGAGGACCTGAAGGGCAAGCGCGTCGGCCTGCCCGAATACCAGCTCACCGCCAACGTGTGGGCGCGCTCGATCCTCGAGGACGACTACGGGGTGAAGCCTTCGGATATGACGTGGGTGCGCGGCGGCATCGACACGCCTGGGCGACCCGAGAAGGTGAAGCTGCAGCTGCCGCCCGATGTCCACGTCGAGCCGGCGCCCGAAGGCACGACGATCTCGGAGCTGCTCGACCGCGGCGAGATCGACGGCTTCATCGGCCCGCGCCCGCCGAGCAAGCCGGTGCTGCGCAATCCCCACGTCGGCTGGCTGTTCGACGATCCCACGGCGGTGGCGAAGGACTACTACCGCCGCACGGGCGTGTTCCCCATCATGCACGTGGCTGCCATCCGCAAGGAGCTCGTGGAGCGCCATCCCTGGCTGCCCAACGCGGTGTTCAAGGCCTTCAGCCAGTCCAAGGCAGCCGCGCTGGAGCTGCTGTCCGACACCTCGGCCACCAAGGTGACGCTGCCTTTTGTCGAGGAGCAGCTCAAGGCGGCCCGTGAAGCCATGGGTGAGGACTACTGGTCGTACGGCGTGCAGCCCAATCTCCGGACGCTCGAGATGTTCGTGCGCCACCACCACTCGCAGGGCCTGTCCGCGAGGCTGATGCCGGTGGAGGAACTGTTCCATCCGTCGACCTACGAGAGCTACAGCATCTGAGCGCATGATCCTCTTCGAGTACAACGAGAGCCTGGAGCAGGCGCTGCAGCGCAATGTCCGCGATGCGCTGATGGAGGATATCGGCCGGGCCGACTGGACCGCCATGCTGGTGCCCGACGGCCGGACGATGTCGGCCCGCGTGGTGGCCAAGGAGGACGCGGTGCTGGCCGGACAGGCCTGGTTCGAGGCCTGCTTTCGCGCGCTCGATCCGCAGACCGCCATTTCATGGGGAATCCAGGACGGCCAGCGCGTGCGCGCCGGCGCCGAGGTCTGCCGCCTCACCGGCAACGCCCGTGCGCTGCTGTCCGGCGAGCGGGCGGCGTTGAATTTCCTGCAGATGCTGTCAGGGGTGGCGACGGTCACGCGGACCTATGTCGACGCGCTGGCCGGCGTGTCGCCCAACCCGCGGGGCTGTGCCTTGCTCGACACGCGCAAGACGCTGCCCGGCCTTCGCCAGGCCCAGAAGTATGCGGTGCGCACGGGCGGAGGCAGCAACCACCGCATGGCGTTGTGGGATGGCATCCTGATCAAGGAGAACCACATCGCTGCGGCCGGCGGCATTCGCGAGGCGCTGGAGGCGGCGCGTGCGCTTGACGCCGGCGTGGCGGTGCAGGTGGAAGTCGAGGACCTGGAGCAGCTCCAGGCCGCGCTGGACGCCGGCGCGGCGAGCATCCTGCTGGACGACTTCACGCTGGAAGACATGCAGCGGGCATGCACCCTCAACGCCGGACGGGCCGTGCTGGAGGTGTCGGGAGGGGTGGATCTGCGCACCTTGCGCGACATCGCCGCTACCGGCGTTGACCGCATCTCCAGCGGCAAACTGACAAAGGACGTGCGGGCCATCGACCTCTCGATGCGCTTCGACACATGAACCGGAGACAACCAACGTGAGCACCATTCAGAACCATGCGGACACGCCGATGCCACTGCGCATCGATCGCATCCACGATGTCGCAGAGGGTATCCGCTCCTTCGAGCTCGTGCAGCCCGATGGCTCGGCGCTGCCGGCCTTCACGCCGGGGGCGCACATCAAGGTGCAGGTCCCCAACGGCTTGCTGCGCAAGTACTCGTTGTGCAACGACCCGGAGGACCGCCACCGCTACGTCATCACCGTCAAGCGCGAGGCGCAGGGGCAGGGGGGATCGCTGAGCCTGTGCGACGACGCCAAGGTGGGCGACACGCTGCCGACCTCGGTGCCCGACAACGCCTTTCCGCTGGTGGAGGGCGCCAAGCGCTATCTCTTCATCGCCGGCGGCATCGGGATCACGCCCTTCATGTCGATGATCCGCAGCTTCGGCGAACTTCCGCCCGCCCCATGGAAACTCTACTATCTGTCGCGCGCGGCGGAGACGGCGGCATTCCTGGACGAGCTGCGGGCGCCCGAATACAAGGGCAAGGTGCATGTCCACCACACCCATGGCGATCCGGCCAAGGCCTTCGACCTGTGGCCCCTGTTCGAGCAGGCCACCGACACGCATATTTACTGTTGCGGCCCCCGCCGCCTGATGGACGAGGTGCGCGACATGACCGGCCATTGGGCCAGCAAGTACGTGCATTTCGAAAGTTTCAACGAAGGTGGCGAGGTGCGACCGGACGACCAGCCTTTCGCGGTGAGCCTGGCCAAGACCGGCGAGCGCTTCGACGTGCCGGTGGGCAAGAGCATCCTCGCCGTGCTGCGCGAACACGGATGCACCGTGCCGGCGTCCTGCGAGAGCGGCACCTGCGGCACTTGCCGCACGACGCTCGTATCCGGCGAGGCCGATCACCGCGACATGGTCCTGATGCCCGACGAGCTGGACCACCAGATCATGATCTGCGTGTCGCGCGCCAAGGGCGCGGAACTGGTGATCGATCTGTGAGCGCGCCGCCCGTCCCGAAAGTTCGCCTCGCGGTGGCCGGCCTCGGCCGCGCCTTCTCCCTGATGCTGCCGACCTTCCTGGCGGACGGCCGCGTCGAGCTCGCGGCCGCGTGCGACCCGCGGGAAACGGCCCGCGCGCAGTTCGCAAAGGACTTCGACGCGCCGGTGTTCGAGGACATCGCGCAAATGGCGGCGCAGCCCGGCATCGATGCCATTTACATCGCGAGCCCGCACCAGTTCCATGCATCGCACGCCTGCATCGCGGCGGCGCATGGCAAACACCTGCTGGTGGAAAAGCCGATGGCGATCACGATGGCCGAGTGCGACGAGATGGTGCAGGCCTGCGAGCGCGCCGGTGTCCATTTGATCGTCGGCCATTGCCACAGCTTCGACACGCCCTACCTGCGAACGCGTGAACTGATCGACAGCGGCGCCTACGGCGACGTCCGCATGATCCAGGCCCTGAACTACACGGACTTCCTGTACCGGCCTCGGCGCCCCGAGGAACTTCGCACCGAGGAAGGCGGCGGCGTGGTGTTCAGCCAGGCGGCCCACCAGGTCGACGTCGTGCGCCTATTGGCGGGGCGGCGGGCCACGAAGGTTCGGGCCGTGCTGGGGCAGTGGGATCCGGTGCGCCCCACGGAGGGCGCGTACTCGGCGCTGTTGTGGTTCGAGGGCGGTGCGTTCGCCACCATCGGCTACAGCGGCTATGGCCGCTTCGACTCCGACGAATGGTGTGGCTGGATCGGCGAGATGGGCCAGCGCAAGGACCCCAACGCCTACGGCCAGGCCCGGCGCAAGCTGGCGGCGGTGGCTTCGGCCGAGCAGGAGGCGGCGCTCAAGGCGGCCGGTACCTACGGTGGCCCGGCCTGGACCGCACCGGCGGCGAGCCCGGCGGTGGCGCACCAGCACTTCGGGCCGCTGATCGCCAGTTGCGAGCACGCGGACCTGCGGCCGTTGCCCGATGGGGTATGGGTCTACGGCGACGCACGGAAGGAACTTCTGCCCCTGCCTGCCGCCAGCGTGCCCAGGTTCGAGGTCATCGACGAGCTGGTCGGTGCCCTGCGGCATGGCAAGAAGCCCGTGCACGATGGCCGATGGGCCCGTGCAACGCTGGAAATCTGCCTGGCGCTGCTGGCTTCGTCGCAGCAGGGGTGCGATGTGGCCCTGACCCGGCAGGTAGGGCTGGGCGAATGAGCGCTCGCTGACTCCCGGCTCGAGGCCTCCGGGGGCCCCGGGGGCCTTGGCCCGTGGCCCTCTCCGGCCGCTTCCGGGATCCGGTTCCGGCGCCAGTCACGCGGCACTTCCGCCTTGAGCGGCCCGCGCGAGGCTCACCGCGCCGGGGCATGTGGCGCCGCCCCCTTGTGGACGGTTGGCGGCCTGGAGACGCCGAAGGCCTTCCGCCTTGAAGCCACATGGCTGCTCGGCGATTCCCGCACCTCGCTGGCCGCCGACGTCACGTCCTGTGGAAGGGTCGGCGCGGCCGGGCCCGGCGTCGGACGCCCCTCTGCGCACAGGCCGCGGCGCCTCGGGCAGGTCTGCGGGCAAGACCGCCGCCCCGTCGCGAGGCGGCGCGCGGCGCTGTGGAACAGGGCCGCTCCAAGGCGCGTGGCTTCGGGGGTGGGCGATGGGCTGGCGGCGCGCGGCGAGCCCGCGCGGGATGGCATCGCCCACGGGGCCGATCGAACCCGCACGCAGCGTCGCGTTCCAGGGCGTGGCATGACGACAGACACGCTTGCGAGCGGGCGAGCGCTGCGCGCTCCTCGTCGGGCGCCACGGAATCCCATTCACCCCCCTTGAAGTCGCCTTGTCGGTGTTCCGCCCGCCGACGAGCCTGTGCCGGCGTAGGGCCTGCGTCCGTCCCGGCCGCTCCGGCCTGTCCCGGCGCGAAGCGCTCTGGCCAATCAAGGCCATGCCCGGGACATCGGCCTTGGGCCTGCGCGCCGCATGGCGGCTTCCCGCCGCGCTCCCATCGGTTGGCTCGAGGTCGGCGAGCGCCTGCATGTCGGGGCTGCGACCGGCGATCGCTCTAGCCGTTTGACCTGTATCAAGAAGCGCCCACATTCGCGCGGCCACGGGGGTACCGGCGGTGCCCGCCGTGTTGACACCATCCCGCGCGACCGATATTGTTTTGTTAGACGCCTAACAATAATTTCCACGGTGGCGTGTGGAGCAAGCAACTACATGAAGGAGAACCCCCATGCTGACGAAGGAAGAGAATGAACTGATGTGCCAGGTCGAGGGCGATGCGCCGATGGGTCAGATCATCCGCCGCCATTGGATCCCCGCCTGCCTGTCCGAGGAAGTGGCCGAGCGAGACGGCAAGCCCGTCAAGGTCCGCCTGCTCGGTGAGGACCTGGTGGCGTTCCGGGACAGCGACGGCAAGGTCGGCCTGATCGACGAGAAGTGCCCGCACCGCCGCGCCTCCCTGGTGTATGGCCGCAACGAGGAGGGCGGCCTGCGCTGCCTGTACCACGGCTGGAAGCTGGACGCGTCCGGCAACGTGGTCGACATGCCGTCGGAGCCGGCAGCCAGCGAACTCAAGCACAAGGTCAAGCACGTGGCCTACCCGACGCTCGAATGGGCGGGGGTCGTGTGGACGTACATGGGCCCGGCGGACGAGCAACCCGAGTTCCAGCCTCCGCCGTGGGCACCGAAGGCCACCACCAAGGTCAGCATCGCCAAGATCATCATTCCCTGCAACTGGGCGCAGATCCTGGAGGGCGCCATCGATTCGGCGCACAGTTCGAGCCTGCACAGTTCGGACATGGTCCCGGCACGTGTGGACAGCGCCAAGGCAACTGCCGTCAACTGGCTGCGCCCATCGACCGACAAGGCGCCGCGGCTGCAGTGCCAGACCACGGGGTATGGCTTTCGCTACGCCGCGCTGCGCCGCCCGATCTCGGGCGCCGACGCGAACGACTACGTGCGCCTCACCGTGTTTGTCGCCCCGTTCACCGTGTTGATCCCGCCCAACGACTCCTACAACGTGGCCAACGTGAACGTGCCGGTGGACGACACGCACACCGCCTTCCACTTTATCGGCTGGTCTGACACGCCGGAGAATCTGCCCGACACCGAGACGTGGCGCAAGTTTCTTGGGGCGCAGGTCGGCGTGGACCTCGACCCGGGTTTCAAGATGCGGCGCAATACCGAGAATTTCTTCTGGCAGGACCGCCAGGCGATGAAGTCTGGCAACTTCACCGGCATCCAGGGCATTCCCAACCAGGACATCGCGATGTGGGTGACGATGGGCGCGCTCGCGGACCGCGACAAGGACGTGCTGGGCGCGAGCGATGTGGCCATCGTCGAATTCCGCCGGCAGATGGCCAAGGCGGCGAAGGAGTTTCAGGAGGGCGCGCCCGCCATCGGAACCGGCTCGAACCGCGTGACGCTCGGCGTCCGCTCCTTCCAGCAGATCGTCCCCAAGAGCACGGACTGGCGTTCGTTGGGAATCAACTAGACCGAGGCCCCTCGCGCACGGCCCGGCCCCGCGGCCGGGTCCGCGGGGGCAAGCGGCACAACCCCGGTGTGTTCATGAACAACGAAGCTTCTCCTCCAACGGAACCGTCGCGCACGGTCTTCGGCTTTGCCAAGCTCCCCTCCGCCTACGCGGCCTGGGTGATGCCGTTCCTGCTGTCCGTCCTGATGACGTTCGTGGTGTCGGCCGTGGCGACCTTGCGCAGCATCGGCCCGGCGCATGGCTTCCTCGCCATCTGGTTCAGCGCATGGATCCTTTCGTGGATCATTGCCTTTCCAACACTGCTGTTGGCGCTGCCACTGGTTCGCAGAGCCACGGCAGCGCTGGTCATGCAGGAGTGACCGTCCGATCGACGCCCGGCCGCGCGTGGCGTGCCGGCCGATCCGGCCCCGAAAGCCTCCTGCCTTCGCTGCGGGGCGGTCGCGCCTTCGGGGTCTGCGGTCTCCGCGCGGGCGCGCGGAGACCTCCCTCGCCGGCCGGCGCGCGTGATCGGCGGGGGTCAGTCCATGAACAGCATCTGTGCGGTTTTGCGGATCAGTTCCAGCGTCGCCTGCTGCGTCAGCGTGGCGCGGCGCTGCGCGCTCGCCGCCGTGAAGACGGGGATGCGCAGCGCGGGCGAAGCGATGTCGCGCAGGGTGTACGCCGACGGGTTGAGCGAGCGGGTCACGGCGCTGCGCGGCAGGATCGCGAAGCCGGCGCCGTCCGCGACCAGGTCGAGCATCGCCCCGACGCCGTCGATCTCGAGCGAGACGCATGGAACACATCCGACGCAGGCCATCTCGGACTCGACATACATGCGGATCGCGTTGGGCCGGCTCGGGATCACCAGCGGCAGCCGCGCCACCTCGGCGAGCGTCAAGGGCGGGGGAGGCGGGTCTTCCTGCAATCCGGGCGGCCGGCGCCCGACCAGCAGCAGCGCCTGGTCCAGCAGCGGCTGCACATCAAGCCCTTGCACCGGCCGCGCATCGTAGAGCACCGCAAGGTCAATGCCGCCTTGCAGCAACTGGTCCTGCATGGCGCTCGAGAGGTTCTTGTGAACGCTGGTCAGGAACCGCGTGTATTTGCTGGTGAGGTGGCGGATTTGATCTTGGGCTGATTGATCGGTGGGTTGGAGGGACAGCATCTGCCCGGCCGCCCTGCAGGGCGGCCGGGCAGGCGCAGCCGATGGCGTGGGCGCGATGCCGACGCAGTCGATGGGTATCAGGGTGACGTGGTGACTTCGGCGGTACGGCGGTCGTACGGGGCAGCGCTCGGGATACAACAGCGCTCATGCCGAAGAAGGTGGGCGCGGCATCGGTCTCTCTGGCCGGCAAGCTTGACGACCGTACCGCGCCCTACACCGTGCCGATGAAGGTGGTGCTGCGTCAGTGTGGCACCGCTGGGACGCGTCCGTCCAGCACTGCAGCTTCGGTCGTTGACCGAGGTGGGCATGGATGTTCCGGGGCGCCTGTTCCTGTGTGCGCGTTGCCGCGTGCAGGTCTTGCTGTGCAGCCACTGCGACCGTGGCAATCGCTATTGCGGCCGGCAGTGCCAGCGCCTGGCGCGCGAGGCGGCTCGGCGCGAGAGCGCACGTCGGTACCAACGGTCTCGGCGCGGCCGGCTTGCCCACGCCGAGCGGTCGCGGCGCTGGCGCCAACGGCGCCGTGCCCGCGGTGATGGTGGCACCGGCGGTGGAGGTGGTCTGCAGCACAACGTGACGCACCAGGGTTGCCCGAGCGGGGCGGCTGCGGCTCCACTGGTCGCATGGACAAACCACATCACCTCGGCGCCTGCGCACACGGCGGCCACCACGCCGGTCGCCGTGGAGGCCGCCACCACACCCACCACCGCCACACCCACCACCACGCCCTGGCTGTGCCGGCGCTGTGCCCGGCCACAGCCCGCCTGGGTGCGCCAAGGCTTCCTTCGTCATGGCCTGGGCTGCGCGCGCGCTGGGTGGCGCCATGACCATAGCCCCTGACCTGGTCGCGCAGATCCTGCGTCTGCATGCGGCGGAGAAGTGGCGGGTGGGCACCATTGCCCGGCAGTTGCATGTGCACCGCGACACCGTGCGCCGGGTGCTGGCGGTCAACGGCCAAGCCGTGCCGCCGTCACCGCTGCGATCCAGCCGAATCGATGCCTACCGGCCCTTCATCCTCGCCACGCTGGCCAAGTTCCCCACGCTCACCGCGGCGCGGCTGTACGCCATGGTGGGCGAGCGCGGCTACGTGGGCTGCGACTCGCACTTCCGCCACCTCATCGCTGAGCTGCGCCCGAGGCCGCCCGCCGAGGCCTACCTGCGCCTGCGCACGCTGCCTGGTGAGCAAGCGCAGGTGGACTGGGGCCACTTCGGTCACTTGGCAGTAGGCCGCGCCCGGCGTCCGCTGATGGCCTTCGTCATGGTGCTCAGCCACAGCCGCATGATCTTCCTGCGCTTCTTCCTGGACGCGCGCATGGACAGCTTCCTGCGTGGTCATGTCGAGGCCTTCGGCGCCTTCAACGGCTGCCCCCGGGTGGCCCTGTACGACAACCTCAAGAGCGCGGTGCTTGAGCGCCAGGGTGACGCGATCCGCTTCAATCCCGAACTGCTCGCTCTGGCCGCGCACTACCGCTTCGAGCCGCGCCCGGTGGCAGTGGCGCGGGGCAATGAGAAGGGCCGGGTCGAGCGCTCGATCCGCTACATCCGCGACAGCTTCTTCGCAGGGCGCCCGTTCACCGACTTGGCTGACCTCAACGCGCAGGCACGGGCTTGGGCAGCCGGCTCGGCCGCCGACCGGCGTTGGCCCGAGGACAGCGCCTTGAGCGTGCGCCAGGCCTTCGAGGCCGAGGGGCGCAGCTTGATGGTGCTGCCTGATGCGGCCTTCGCACTCGGCGAGCGCGTGGCCGCGCGGGTGGGCAAGACGCCCTACGTGCGCTTCGACACCAACGACTACTCGGTGCCACACACCCAAGTCCAGCGCACGCTGACGGTGTGGGCCGACGAGCAGTGGGTGCGTGTGCTCGACGGCGCCACCGAGCTGGCGCGCCACCGGCGCTGCTGGGACAGCCGCACGCAGATCGAGGACGACGCCCATGTGCAGTGCCTGGTCGAGGCCAAGCGCGCCGGCCGGGCCCACCGCGCCTGCGACCGCCTGGCCCAAGCCGCACCGGCCAGCGCACAGTTGCTCCAGCGCGCCGGCGCGCGCGGCGAGAACCTGGGCTCGATCACCGCCACGCTGATGCGGCTGCTCGAGCGCTGGGGGGCCGCCGCATTGCAGGCGGCGATCACCGAGGCGCTCGCGCGCGACGTGGCCCACCCCAACGCCGTGCGGCTGGCACTGGAGCGCGCCCGCGCGGCCAGTGGCGAGCCGCCGCCGGTGGCGCTGGTGCTGCCCGAGCACGTGGCCAAGCGCGACGCGCCGGTGCGCACCCACGACTTGCGCTCCTATGACCGTCAGCCAGACCGCCAGCACGACCCGCAACCCGACCAGCAACCCGACAGCCCCCAGGATCCACCGGAGAGCCCCGATGAATGACATCGCCACACCGGCCGCGCTGCGTGAGCAGGCCGCCGCACTTCGCCTGCATGGCCTGCTCGAGCACTGGGCTGAGGTGATGGCCCAACCCGAGCAGGCGCACTGGGTGGCGCAGATGCTGGCCTGGGAGGCCGCCGAGCGCAGCCGCCGCAGCCTGGAGCGCCGCCTGCGTGAGGCGCACATCGGGCGCTTCAAGCCGCTGGCCGACTTCGACTGGGCCTGGCCCAGGCAGATCGACCGCGCGGCGGTCGAAGAACTGATGACGCTGGCGTTCGTCAAGGACGCCAGCAACGTCGTCCTGGTCGGCCCCAACGGGGTGGGCAAATCCATGTGTGCCTGCAACATCGGCTACCAGGCGGTGCTGGCCGGGCACACAGCCCTGTTCACCACCGCCGGGCAGTTGCTGGGCGAGCTGGCCGCGCTGGACAGCGACTCGAGCCTGCGCCGCAAGCTGCGCCAGTACGCCGCCCCGGACGTGTTGATCATCGACGAGGTCGGCTACCTGTCGTACTCCAACCGCCACGCCGATCTGCTGTTCGAGCTGGTCAGCCGGCGCTACCAGCACAAGAGCACGGTGGTGACGACCAACAAAGCGTTCGCCGATTGGGGCGAGGTCTTCCCCAACGCGGCGTGCGTGGTGTCGTTGATCGACCGGCTGATGCACCGCGCCGAGGTGGTGCGCATCGACGGCGAGTCCTACCGGGCCAAGGAAGCGCAGGAGCGCGAGGCCCAACGCCTGGCCGCGCGCTCGGCCAAGGCAACGCCAGCGCGGTCTCGTAAGGCCGCAGCATGAGTGCATCGCCGTCGACATCGTCGCCATCACCGACATCGAGCGCTGCGGCGGTCGTGCCAAGGCACTGGACGCCCGAGCAAGCACTGGCCGTTGCCGAGTGCCTTCAGGCCATGCGCCAGGCACTGTGGGCCGCCTATGGGCCCCAGATGCAGCAGGCCTGGCGCGAACAGCTCATGCCTGACACCGACCCGCCTGAGTTCGATCCCGACGAGCCGTTCTGACCTTCCGCACACCGGCCAGGCCCTACCAGCTCAGGCATCACACCCACCCCCCCATCAGGGCCTGCATGCAGGCCCTGATGCCGTTCGGCCGGGGTCACTTCACCGCAAATCCACGCCCCCCTGCAAATCCGCCACCTCGCCAGCGATTAGCAGCGGATTTACATCAGCGGCAACAGTTCTCGCTGATCGACAGCTGCGCATGCGGCATTTGCTTGCGGAAGGCGCGGATCAGAGGGACCGTCAGCATGCGCGCGATGCTGGGCGGCAGCCCGACCGCCACGCGGCCGCCGAGCGCTCCGCGCACCCGGTCAAGCTCCTCGTGGGCGCGCTCCACCTGGTGCAGGATGCCGCGGCCGTGGGACAGCAGCACCCGGCCCGCCTCGGTGGGCGTGGCGCCGCGACCGTTGCGGACCAGCAGACTCTGGCGCAGCTCGACTTCGAGTTGACGCACCTGGCGGCTGAGCGCCGGCTGGGCCACCCTGAGCGCCACGGCCGCGCGGCTGAAGCTGCCGAGCTCAGCGACACGCACGAAGTAAGCCAGCTGCTTCAGGTCCATTTGCTCCCCGCGATTCAGTTAGAGAGCTAATGATATGCCGTTTTGGCCTAACTGCTAGTGGCTTATGTCGAATCGGACGTTGCGGATCGGTTTGACAATTCACGGAACCCCTGGACGGGGTATTGGAGACAAGGCAAGGACCATGCAGGAGACCATCATCAAGGGCATTTCGTCGATGGCCACGCGCCAGTTGCTGGCCGAGCTGACGGCCGGCTACGCGCAGGCCACGGGCCACCGCGCCAGCATTGAAGCGGTGGGCGGGGTCGATGCCGCCAAGCGCGTGCAGGCGGGTGAAGCCTTTGACGTGGTGGTGCTGGCCTCGGACGCCATCGACAAGCTGCTGGCATCCGGCCACCTGTTGCCCGGCAGCAAGGTGGACTGGGTGCGCTCCGGCGTGGCCGTGGCGGTGCGCGCGGGGGCGCCGCTGCCCGATTTGTCCAGCGAAGACGCCGTGCGCCGCGCCGTGCTGGCGGCGCGCAGCGTGAGCGTCTCCACCGGCCCGAGCGGCGTGGCGTTGGCCAAGATGTTCGAGCGCTGGGGCATCGCCGAAGCAATCTCGCCGCGCATGGTGCAGGCCCCGCCCGGCGTGCCCGTGGGCTCGCTGGTGGCCGAGAGCCGCGTGGAACTGGGCTTTCAGCAGCTGAGCGAGCTGCTGCACGTGCCGGGCATCGCCATCGCGGGGCCGCTGCCGCCCGCCATCCAGATCACCACCACCTTTTCCGCCGGCATCGGCGTGCAATCGCAGCAGGCCGGCGCGGCGCGCGAACTGCTGGCCTACATGGCGTCGCCCGCCGCGGCGGACGCCAAGCGCCGCCAGGGCATGGACCCGGCCTAGACATATTTTCAGGAGACTACCGAATGAGCCTCATCATCGACTGCCACGGCCACTACACCACGGCCCCCAAGGCGCTGGAGAACTGGCGCAACGCGCAGATCGCGGGTATCAAGGACCCCGCGCAGATGCCCCGCGCGGCAGACCTCAGGATCAGCGACGACGAACTGCGCGAGTCCATCGAGAGCAACCAGCTGCGCCTGATGAAGGAGCGCGGCAGCGACATCACGCTGTTTTCGCCGCGCGCCAGCTTCATGGCCCACCACATCGGTGACTTCAACGTGTCGAGCACCTGGGCGGCCATCTGCAACGAGCTGTGCTACCGCGTCTCCACGCTCTTCCCCGACCACTTCGTGCCCGTGGCCATGCTGCCGCAAAGCCCCGGTGTCGATCCCGCGACCTGCATCCCTGAGCTGGAAAAGTGCGTGCACGAATACGGCGCCGTGGGCATCAACCTGAACCCTGACCCTTCCGGCGGCCACTGGACCAGCCCCCCGTTGACCGACAAGCACTGGTACCCCATCTACGAAAAGATGGTGGAGTACGACCTGCCCGCCATGATCCACGTGAGCACCAGCTGCAACGCGTGCTTTCACACCACCGGCGCGCACTACCTGAACGCCGACACCACGGCCTTCATGCAGCTCATCCAGGGCGACCTGTTCAAGGACTTCCCCACGCTCAAGTTCCTGATCCCGCACGGCGGCGGCGCGGTGCCTTACCACTGGGGCCGCTTCCGGGGCCTGGCGCAGGAAATGAAGAAGCCGCTCTTGGACGAGCACCTGATGAACAACGTGTACTTCGACACCTGCGTGTACCACCAGCCCGGCATCGACCTGCTCAACACCGTGATCCCGGTGAAGAACGTGCTGTTCGCCAGCGAGATGATCGGTGCGGTGCGCGGCATCGATCCCACCACCGGCAACTACTACGACGACACCAAGCGCTACATCGAGGCGTCCACGATCCTGAGTGCCGAAGACAAGCACCAGATCTACGAAGCCAACACGCGCCGCGTGTTCTCCCGACTCGATACCCGTCTGAAAGCAAAGGGGCTCTGATATGTACGAACTAGGCGTTGTCTACCGCAACATCACCCGTGCCGACCGCGCAGCCGCTGACGGCCTGGCTGCCCTCGGCTCGGCTACCGTGCACGAGGCCATGGGCCGCGTGGGCCTGCTCAAGCCCTACATGCGCCCCATCTACGGCGGCCAGCAGGTCAGCGGCACAGCCGTCACCGTGCTGCTGCAGCCCGGCGACAACTGGATGATGCATGTGGCGGCCGAGCAGATCCAGCCCGGCGACATCGTGGTGGCAGCCGTCACCTCGGAGTGCACCGACGGCTATTTTGGCGACCTGCTGGCCACCAGCTTCCAGGCCCGTGGCGCCCGCGCGCTCATCATCGACGCCGGTGTGCGCGACGTGAAGACGCTGCAGGCAATGAACTTCCCCGTGTGGAGCAAGGCGATCAGCAGCAAGGGCACCATCAAGGCCACGCTGGGCTCGGTCAACCTCCCCGTGGTGTGCGCCGGTGCGCTGGTCACGCCGGGCGATGTGATCGTGGCCGACGACGACGGCGTGGTGTGTGTGCCTGCCGCCCGCGCGGTCGAGACCCTGGCCGCCGCGCAAAAGCGCGAAAGCTTCGAGGGCGAGAAGCGCGCCAAGCTCGCCTCCGGCGTGCTGGGGCTGGACATGTACAACATGCGCCCCGGGTTGGAGAAGGCGGGCCTCCGCTACATCGAATGAGGACTGTCGCCATGTCTGTTTCCCCATCGGCGCTGGACTGGCACGTCGGCTTCGTCGGCTACGGCGAGGTCGGTCGCATCCTTTCCGAGGATTTGCGTGCCCAGGGCCTGCGCGTCTCGGCCTATGACTGCAAGCTCGGCGGTCCATTGCAGCAGCCGCTGCGAGAGCACGCTCGGACGCACGGGGTGGAACTGCTCGGCAGCGCGGCGCAGCTCGCGTCCACAGCCGACTTCGTGGTCAGTGCCGTCACGGCGAGCCAGGCGCTGGATGTCGCCCGGGACTGTGCGCCGCGGTTGCGCGCGGGCGCCTTTTACCTGGACTTCAACTCGGCCTCTCCGGGTGCCAAGCAGGCGGCCGGTGCGCTGGTTGACGCGTCCGGCGCACGCTATGTCGAAGGCGCGGTGATGACCAGCGTCCCGCCCTACCGCATCAAGGTGCCGCTGCTGCTCGGTGGCGCCTCCGCCCGGGCGCTGGCCGATGCCATCGCGCCGCTGGGCTTCGATGCCAAGGTCGTGAGCGAGCGTCTGGGCGTGGCGTCGGCGACCAAGATGTGCCGCAGCGTGATGATCAAGGAGCTGGAGGCCATGGTTGTCGAGAGCTTCACGGCCGCGCGCCATTACGGCGTGGAGGACGCGGTGATCGCCTCGCTGCGGGAGACTTTTCCCGGTATCGACTGGGAAAGGCAGGGCGCCTACTTTTTCCAGCGGGTGATCGAGCATGGCCGCCGCCGCAGCGAGGAGATGTTCGAGTCCGCCAACACGGTGCGCGACACGGGCATGCCGGCCTTCTCGGCCCAGGGCACGGCCGAGCGGCAGGCCTGGATGGCCGATCTGGCCGATGCGGGGGTATTCGGCCAACGCGGCGCGCCGCCGTTCGCGCGCAGCGCCGATTGGCGCGCCGAGGCCGACCGCCTGTTGCAGTTTTTGAAGGAACAACCATCATGAGTACGTTCGAGAAGACGCCTGGCTGGCTCGACTGGTATGCCGGCCCCAGCAAGCCCCGCTTCCGGGTGCCCCCGGGCGCCGTGGACGCCCACTGCCACGTGTTCGGCCCCGGGGGCGAGTTCCCCTATGCGTCCGAGCGCAAGTACACGCCGTGCGACGCGGGCAAGGAGCAGCTGTATGCGCTGCGCGACCATCTGGGCTTTGCGCGCAACGTGGTGGTGCAAGCCACCTGCCATGGCGCAGACAACCGCGCCATGGTCGATGCGCTGGTCCATTCCGGTGGGCGTGCGCGCGGCGTGGCCACCGTCAGGCGCACCATCACCGACGACGAGCTGCAGGCCCTGCACGACGCTGGCGTGCGCGGTGTGCGCTTCAACTTCGTCAAGCGCCTGGTGGACTTCACGCCGAAGGACGAGCTGATGGAGATTGCGGGCCGCATCCACCAGCTGGGCTGGCACGTGGTCATCTACTTCGAGGCGGTGGACCTGCCCGAACTGTGGGACTTCTTCACCGCGCTGCCCACCACCGTGGTGGTGGACCACATGGGCCGCCCTGACGTGAGCAAGCCGGTGGACGGCCCCGAATTCGAGCTGTTCCTCAAGTTCATGCGCCAGCACCCCAACGTGTGGAGCAAGGTGAGCTGTCCCGAGCGCCTCTCCGTCACCGGCCCGAAGGCGCTGGACGGCGAGCAGGCGGCCTACCAGGACGTGGTGCCGTTCGCGCGCAAGGTGGTCGAGGCGTTCCCAGACCGCGTGCTCTGGGGCACCGACTGGCCTCACCCCAACCTGAAGGACCACATGCCCGACGACGGCCTGCTGGTCGACTTCATTCCGCAGATCGCGCCCACGCCCGAGTTGCAGAAGAAGCTGCTTGTCGCCAACCCGATGCGCCTCTACTGGCCCGAGGAGACCTGACCATGGCCCTGGACAAACCCTACCTGGACGTGCCGGGCACGACCATCTTCGACGCCGAGCAGAGCCGCAAGGGCTACTGGCTCAACCAGTTCTGCATGAGCCTCATGAAGGCCGAGAACCGGGAGCGCTTCAAGAAGGACGAGCGCGCGTACCTCGACGAGTGGGCCATGACGCAGGAGCAGAAGCAGGCCGTGCTCGCGCGCGATCTGAACTGGTGCATGCGGCTGGGCGGCAACATCTACTTCCTCGCCAAGATCGGCGCTACCGATGGCAAGAGCTTCCAGCAGATGGCGGGCTCCATGACCGGCATGACGGAGGAGGAGTACCGCGACATGATGATCGCAGGGGGCCGCTCGATCGAGGGCAACCGTGTGATCGGGGAAGACGGCAGCGCCCAGGCGCATCGCCAACCGCAAGGAAAGCACTGACATGGCACGCATCACCGCATCCGTCTACACCTCCCACGTCCCGGCCATCGGCGCTGCGATTGACCTCGGCAAGACCCAGGAGCCGTACTGGCAGCCGGTCTTCCAGGGCTACGAGTTCGGCAAGCAGTGGCTGAAGGACAACAGGCCCGACGTGATCTTCCTGGTCTACAACGACCATGCGACCGCGTTCAGCCTGGATTTCATCCCCACCTTCGCCATCGGCACGGCGGCCGATTACCCGTCGGCCGACGAAGGCTGGGGGCCGCGTCCGGTGCCCAAGGTCGTCGGCCATCCGGAGCTGGCGGCCCATATCGCGCAGTCTGTCATCCAGGACGACTTCGACCTGACCATCGTCAACAAGATGGATGTGGACCATGGCCTGACCGTGCCGCTCTCGCTGATGTGCGGCCAGCCCGACGCCTGGCCCTGCCGGGTCATCCCGTTCGCGGTCAACGTGGTGCAGTACCCGGTGCCGAGCGGCCGCCGCTGCTTCATGCTCGGCCAGGCCATCCGGCGCGCCGTCGAGTCCTACGACGAAGACCTCAAGGTACAGATCTGGGGCACCGGCGGCATGAGCCACCAGCTGCAGGGTCCGCGTGCCGGTCTCATCAACGCCGAATGGGACAATCGATTCTTGGATCGCCTGATCGCCGACCCCGAGGGGCTCTCGAAGATGCCGCACATCGACTACGTGCGTGAAGCCGGCTCCGAGGGCATCGAACTCGTGATGTGGCTGATCGCTCGCGGCGCGATGGCTGACGTTGCCGGCGGCAGGCCCCCAAAGGTGGCGCGCCGCTTCTTCCACGTCCCGGCTTCCAACACAGCCGTCGGGCATCTCATTCTGGAGAACCAATGAGCAAGACCATCAAAGTGGCGCTGGCCGGTGCGGGCGCCTTCGGCATCAAGCACCTGGACGGCATCAAGAACATCGACGGCGTGGAGGTGATCTCGCTGATCGGACGCGAGCTCGACAAGACGCGTGAGGTGGCCGCGAGGTACGGCATCGGCCATGTCACGACCGACCTTGCCGAATCGCTGGCGCTGAAGGAGGTCGATGCCGTGATCCTGTGCACCCCGACGCAGATGCATGCCGCGCAGAGCATCGCGGCGCTGAAGGCGGGCAAGCACGTGCAGGTCGAGATCCCGCTGGCCGACTCGCTCAAGGATGCGCAGGCCGTCGTCGATCTGCAGAAGCAGAGCGGACTGGTGGCGATGTGCGGCCACACGCGCCGCTTCAACCCCAGCCACCAGTACGTGCACAAGAAGATCCGGGCCGGCGAGTTCAACATCCAGCAGATGGACGTGCAGACCTACTTCTTTCGCCGCACCAACATGAACGCCCTGGGCCAGCCGCGCAGCTGGACCGACCACCTGCTGTGGCACCACGCCGCCCACACCGTGGACCTGTTCGCCTACCAGGCCGGCAGCCCCATCGTGAAGGCCAATGCGGTGCAGGGCCCGATCCACCCGACGCTGGGCATCGCGATGGACATGTCGATCCAGCTGCAGGCCGCCAACGGCGCGATCTGCACGCTGTCGCTGTCATTCAACAACGACGGGCCGCTGGGCACCTTCTTCCGCTACATTGGCGACACCGGCACCTACATCGCGCGCTATGACGACCTCTTCAACGGCAAGGAGGAGGCCATCGACGTCTCGAAGGTCGACGTGTCGATGAACGGCATCGAGTTGCAGGACCGCGAGTTCTTCGCCGCGATCCGCGAAGGCCGCGAACCGAATTCGAGCGTGGCCCAGGTGCTGCCGTGCTACCAAGTGCTGCAGCAGCTGGAGACGCAGCTCGAGGGCTGAGCAGGGTCATGCACAAGCGACGACTCGGCCCCTTCTCGGTGCGCGCGATCGGCCTGGGCTGCATGAACCTGAGCCATGCCTATGGCGTACCGCCGTCGGCGGATCAGGGCGAGCGCGTCCTGCTGGCGGCGCTCGATGCGGGAGTGACGCTGTTCGATACCGCGGCGCTCTACGGCTTCGGCGCCAACGAGGAACTGGTCGGGCGTGTGCTCAAGGCGCACCGCAGCGCCATCACTTTGGCCAGCAAAGGCGGCATGGCCGGCGTGCGTGGCGACGACGGGACGGTGCGCCGCGTGATCGACGGCAGGCCCGCCACCTTGCGCCGCAACTGCGAAGACAGCCTGCGCCGCCTGCAGACGGAAGTCATCGATCTCTACTACCTGCACCGCTGGGACAAGTCGGTGCCCATCGAGGACTCGGTCGGCGAGATGTCGCGGCTGGTGGAGGAGGGCAAGGTTCGGGCGCTCGGCCTGTCGGAGGTCTCGGCCGCCACGCTGCGCCGCGCCCATGTGGTGCATCCGATCGCGGCGGTGCAGAACGAATATTCACTGTGGAGCCGCAACTGCGAGATCGCGGTCCTCCAGGCCTGCCGAGAGCTCGGTGCAGCGCTGGTGGCCTTCAGTCCCCTGGCGCGCGGCTTCCTGTGCGATGCGCTGCATGACGTGTCGGCGCTTGACGCCAAGGACATCCGGCGCGCGATGCCGCGCTTCTCGCCGGACAACTATGCGCGCAACCTCGATCTGTTGCCGGCCTATACGGCTTTGGCGGAAGAGGCGGGCTGCACGCCGGCGCAGCTGGCGCTGGCGTGGCTGCTGGCACGCGGGGAGCACGTGATCCCGATCCCCGGTACCACGAATGTCGGTCACCTGCGCGAAGACTTGCTCGCCGAGCAGGTCCGGCTGGCACCCACGCTCTTCGCGCGCGTCGACGCGGTCATCAACGAGCGCACCGTGACGGGTGCGCGCTATGGCGCGCAGGGCAGTGCCGAGGTGGATACCGAGGTCTTCGGAGCCTGAGGCGCCTGGCGGGGCAAGTGGCTTGCGGAGTTGCGTTCTTCCGTCAAGCCGCCGGTGAGGTGGTGGCCGCCTCGGCGAAGCACTCGCGCAATCCCCGTGTCAGCAACTCGATGGGCAGGTCCCGGCCAATGAAGACGAGCTTGCTCCCGCGCGCTTCGCCGGGCTTCCACGGCGCGCCCAGGACGCTTCCCATGAGCATGTGCACACCCTGAAACACAACGCGCCGGTTCGCGCCGTCGACGTGCAGGACGCCCTTGTACCGCATCAATTGGGCCCCATGGATCTGAACGATCCGGCCGAGGAAGCATTCGATTCGCTGGAGATCGAGCGGCTTTTCCTCCCGAAACACGAACGAGGTGACGTCATCGTCGTGGTGATGGTGCGCGTCGGCGAGGAAGTTAGGTTCGATCTCCAGCACGGAGTTGAGGTTGAATCCACGGATGTCCAGGATGTCCTTGACGTTGGCCTGCCCGTGGCGCGCCTCGCTGATCCTCGCACGCGGGTTCATTTGGATCAGATGTTGCCGCAAGGCCGCCGTGTCCTGCGGGGAGGCAAGGTCGGCTTTCGTGATGAGGATGCGGTCGGCGAAACCCACCTGTTCCTGCGCTTCATGGTGTTCGTTGAGCTGCCGCGCCGCGTGATTTGCGTCCACCATCGTGATCACGGCATCCAGCAGGTACCGCTGGCTGATGTCCTCATCGACAAAGAACGCCTGGGCCACTGGGCCGGGGCTTGCGAGCCCCGTGGTCTCGATGATGACCCGGTCGAAGTCCAGGGTGCCGGCCTGCTTCTTGGCGTGCAGTTCACCGAGGATGCGGATCAGGTCGCCGCGAACAGTGCAGCAGACGCAGCCGTTGTTCATCTCGATGATCTGTTCGCCACCATCTTGCACGAGCAATTCGTTGTCGATCCCGGCTTCGCCGAACTCGTTCTCGATCACCGCAATGCGGTGCCCATGCTGATCCCGGAGGATGCGATTGAGCAGGCTTGTCTTGCCGCTGCCAAGGAAGCCGGTAAGGATGGTGACGGGGATGAGGCTCATGTTGATTCTCCTGTGATACGCGGAAACGATCTTGGCGGTTCGGCACGTTCATTGGATGTATGAGACGTTATGACATAACATTCATCATGGGCCGCGACGCGCCATGGCGGAGCTGCCGGTCCATGCGCTGCCGGCGGGGGAGAAACGCTGGGGTGATCTCTCGGCTGGTGCGGGACGGACCGGGGCTGGTGTCAAGGCCTCGAAGGAGGGACACGCTGGCTGGATTGGGCGGCGCGACCTGCGCAACGATGTTGCTCCAGCAACAGCGGTACCTTCAGCTGGGCCGGTTGCGCCGGTCCGAGGACGACGGGGGAGGGCCACGCTGCGGCGCACCATCTGCTTTCCGTGGGCCAGCCGGCGGTGACTCCGAGCCGTGCGCCGCGTGCACCACCGGATGAGCGCGGCGCGACGTTCCCGGTTACCGTGTTGCTTCGAGTCAAGTCGGCACTGAAGGCCGACGCCAGCGATCCTCGGCTGCCGGCTAAGGCACGTCGTTCAGATCTGCCGCGTCCAACCGGTCAATCAACTGCGCCCGTTGCCCTGACTGAAGCGGCGCTCCTGCCGCCGGCACGACGCGCGTCAGAAACTCGACGACGGACTTGCCGAAGGTATCGTTGCGATCGCCTGCCACCATGTGGCCGGCTGATGCGATGTTCACGTACTCACTGTTGGGGGCCATTTCGAGAAACTCGCGCACACCCTCGTCGGTCAGCATGTCGGACATGCCCCCGCGCACCAGCAGCGAGGGCACCTTGAGCGCGCGGGCACAAGCCTCCAGGCGGGCCTGCCGCAAAGCCAGGTCCCGATGGCCCTGCATGAACCGGGGGTCCCAGTGCCAGCGGTAGCGGCCATCGGGCCCCAGACGCACGTTCTTGGCCAGGCCCTGCAGGTGCTGCGGCCGTTCGCGGTGCGGTTGGTAGCTGGCGATGGCATCCGCGACCTCCTCGAGCGATCCGAAGCCGTCGGGATTGCGGAACATGAAGGACCGGATGTTCTTGACACCTTCCGGCTCGATGCGCGGCGCGATGTCCACCAGGACGAGCGCGGTGGCGTCCACTGCTTGCTCCCCGGCTGCCACCAGGCTGGTTCCGCCGCCCATGGAGGCACCCACCAGCGCCGCTGGCGGGCTGCCGAGCGCGGCAAGGACGCATTGCAGGTCCTGCACCATCAGGTCCTGGCCGTAGGCGCCATCCGGGGACCAGTCCGAATCGCCGTGGCCGCGCGCGTCGAAGGCGACCGCATGGAAGCCCGCGTCGCCCAGGACCTCCCCGGTGCGCTTCCAGGCATGGCGCGTCTGTCCGCCGCCGTGCTGCAGCACGACCAGGGGGCCAGAAGGGTCCCCCCAGGTGTCGCCGGCGAGCCGCATCCCATGGGCGCCTTCCCAATGGTGCATGGGCTGCGGCGTTCCGGGCAGTCGTTCTCCTGCGCTCATGGCCGGCCTCCAAAGTGATGTGTGATCAGATGCATCTTTCAAGCATAGCGGCTTGCCGCGTAGACCGCGTGGACTAGTGATCGCCGGGATGCAAAGAACACCCCCGTCAGTGTGCGCCGAACCTTGCCTCGGCCCCAAGTCCTTGGCGCGCCAACGTCCGCGCGAGGCTCCGGCGGCATGCTGGCGAGGAGGCTTGGGAAGTGCTCGGAAGGAATCTTCCGTGTGGGCCGTTGGGCCCGGGGTCTTGTGGACATGCTCTGCTCCTAGAAGGAGACGGGAGACGCCCTCGCCCGGCGGGGAGGATCTCCCGTCGGGTGGGTGAAATGGCCGCAAGGGCGTTGGGAATTCGTTGGCGGCGCGGCACGCGGTCTCAACCGGTGCTCGAATGCGTGGCCTGCTCTGAGGGCAGCTGACCGTGCGGGCGAGCGGGACGGCGAACGTGCAGACCGGGTACCTGCGCTCACCGGCGATCGCGATGAACTGCGGGGAGCCCAGGAAGGCGGCGCTCGCGGGGATCGCGACGGCGGCGCGACTGTATTCATTCCACGGCAGCCACGTGGCTGCCTGGTCAGGATCTATCGATATGGGATTGGCCATGCTCATGGTGTTCTCCTGATTAAGGGAACACCGCTCCCGGCGGGAGCGAAGTTCCCGTCGGGGTGGATGGCAGCCGAAGGCGGCTGGGATCAAGGCAGGTAACGCTTGCGGCGCCGATCTGAGATCGGAAGGCTCGGCCATCGGGCCGAAGTGGAAGGACAGTCTGGCACGCCATGAGGCTGCCGGACCCGGGTGAGAGAAAGTGCCTGCGGAAACGGCCGCTTTCAGCGGAGGTTTGCAGTGGCGTCGCTAACGCAGAGCGTCGCTGTTCTCGGGATCGTCGCTACGCTGCCTGCATGGCGCTCTTCCCAGATAAGCAGGTGCGGGAGCTGCAGGCGAATCGAGTCCGTCGAGACATGTCATTTGACGGACCGGTCCCAAATCAGCCGGATCGGGCTCCCGTACCTTCAGCGTAGCGCTTCAGGCTCCGGCGCACGATGCCCGAGCTTGTGCGAGGTTCGCATGCGCGGCAGCACGTCCACAGGGTCGGCGAAGGTTCGCGCCAGCATGGAGGTACATCGGCGGCGGCAGAACCGCCAGACCCCCGTGAACTCCCGTGCCGCCGAAGGCAAGGTCGAAGTCGCAAGCCCCGTGAGGGCGGGGCCAATGAGTTTGCGTATAAAAAATCCTTAGAAACAGGTTTAATATACAAAAAAACATGGCTTTCCACAGATTTTTGAGGTGATCGATGGTCGGGTACGAATTCTTGTTGTCGAAGATCCCGCTGCACATGCCGGAGCTGGAGAAGCCGGCCAGGATCAAGCCCGTGACTCGGGTCGAGGAGATGGCCGACCTGATTGCGATTCCCAAGGCGATCGCGCCCGCCACCGATGCCATTCTCCCGCACCTGCTCTTCGCGCTGAAACATGAGCCGATGCAACTGGCGATCCTGCATGAGGCGCTGCGGCTGCTGCCGGCCCAGGACATGGTCGACGCCATCGTCGACGCTCCGGCGGGTGCCTACGTGCGCCGCGCGGCCTACCTTTGGGAAAAGGTCCATGGCGTCGAACTGGACCTGCCGCTGGCGGGCCCGGCGGGCAACTATGTCGACTTCTTCGACCCCAAGGCGTACTTCACCGGACAGACCTGGGAGCGCAGCCAAAAGTACCGGATCAACTTCAACGGCATCGGCCCCTACGAGTTCTGTCCGGTGGTCCGGCGCGATGATGAGCTTGCGCAGGAGGGCGAGTCCGTCCTGCGCTCGTTGCGCGAATGGGCGACGGCGCCGGAGAACGAGTCGCTGATGGATCGGGTGATGGCCTGGGCCTACCTCAGCGAGACCCGCGATTCCTATGCCATCGAGAACGAAGTGCCGAGCCCAGAGAAGGAGGAGGCTTTCCTGCAGGCGATGGCGCATCTGCGCGACCGCGCGCCGCTGACGGAGGGCTACCTGGTCGGACTGCAGAACGCCGTGATCAGCTCGCCTCTGCGAGCAGAGCGGGGCTTCCGTGGCATTCAGAACTGGCTGCAGCGCGGGGGGGCACGGCGCGTTGGCTGTTCGCTATGTTCCCCCCTCGCCGGAGCACATGCTGCCGTTGATCGACGGACTGATGCGCATGGCGAACGCCGAGGACGACGTTCCTCCGCTGATCAAGGCGGCGCTGGTGAGTTTTGGCTTCGTTTTCATCCACCCTTTCATGGATGGCAATGGCCGACTCTCGCGGCTGCTGGCGCACCACTGCCTGCACATGAAGGGGGCGTTGCCCGACGTGAAAGGCGGCCCGGCCATCTTGCCGCTGTCGGTGGCGATGAAGCAGGAGGAGCGGCAGTACCTGGCTGCGTTGGAGAGCTTCAGCAAACCGGCGCGAGCGCTGTGGGACGTGCAGTTCATCGGCGACGGCGACTTCGCCTTCGACTTTCGCTCCACGCCGATGGTCTATGCCCACTGGTCAGGAGCGCAAGCCGCGGCCTTTGTGAGCCGATGCGCGCGTGTCGCATTGCAGCAGTCGCTCGTCGATGAGGCACAGTACCTGCAGGCTTACGATCAGGCCTATGAGCGCATCGACAGGCAGTTCGATCTCCCGAACCGAACGATCAATTTGCTGATCCAATGGATCCACCGGAACAACAACAAGATGCCGGAGCGGCGCAAAACGGCCAAGGAAGTCGCCTACATCCTCTCTGCGGAGGAACTGGGCAGGATCGAGGGCATCGTCGCGGAAGCCTTTGCATCGGATGACGGAGATCCTGGCCAGGGACAGAACTAGCCTGGGTTCGGCATTGCCCAGGGGCGTGCGGTGGGTGGAGCTTGATAGGTCGTGACGGCCATTGCTTGCGCAGTGCATTGACGGGCGCCAATGGGCTTGACTGCCGACGGATCGCTGATAGGGTGCATACGTGGAGGTTCTATGCGAAAAGCCATCTTCCTCTTATTCCTGCTGCTGGGCATCGGCGCCGGATATCTGCCTGCCCGCAACGATGACTGGGGTCTGCGGATCGTCATGATGGCCGTGGGCGCATTGTTCGGCGGAGCAATAGGTGGCGGGATATCTCAGATCGGCAAACAACAGCCGAAGCTCAGTCGCCAATGGCGAACAGAGGAAGAGATTGAGCCTATTCCTGGGATGGGATCCTCCGGCCGTGATCTTGCCGCTAATTACTGGCGCGACAAGGGTCAGCCACCCTTTACGCGTATGCCTGACGTCGAGCCGAATAAGCACATGTTCGACCCTGACAGAATTGGTTGAAGTGACTATTTCCTGAGCGCGTCCTTCACGGCTCTCTTGGCATCGTCAATGAGTGGCGCGGCATCCTCTTGGATCTGTCTGCCAGATTGCCTCATCAGTGAGCGCTCAGACGCGAGAGTGCCGTCGGGTGTCCTCGTGATTTGTGCTTTGCGGTCGAATTCGCCTTGATCGGCTGACGTGCTCGCCCTGATGCGCTCGCTTTCCTCGCGAATCGATCCGCGTAACGACGATGGCGTGCTCGGTCCTGCCGATGTGGGCGGTGCAGCGCCTCCGAATCGGCGCACGTCGCCCTGATTTGACAGGTGCCGTCCGGTGAGGTCAGGCGCCAACGCTGGATCGCCGGAGTTCTGTAGATGCCGGGCTTGCAGGTCACCGAAGGCCGTGGGCACGGCCGTTCCATCCGAGAACACGCGATTCGGTCGCAAGGACTGCCGCGCCAACTCTGCCTCCATGAGCACGCGTGCCGAGGCACTGCTTCCTCCATACTGTTCCGCATAGCGAGTGAACATTGCGAGGTTGTGCGGGTCTTGGGCGATATCGATGGATATCGTTTCACCTCGATCGTAGGCTGTCGACACACGTTCAGCGAACGAGCTTCGCTCTGATAGGCTGGCGTCAGCTCGTTCCGAGCGTGCAGTGCTCGCCGACAGGCGGGCTGCGAGATCCTGCGCCTCACGTGCATCGCTGGCAACGACGCTCATGAAGCTCCTGTCTCTTGACATGCGATCGCCGAACTGCTTGAACTCAGCAAGCTGATTGCTCGTCATGCTTCCGATGACCTTCCGCTCTTCAGCTGAGAGGCTAGAGGCGTAGCTTTTGTCGGCCGCCGCGTTGCCTGAAAGGCCAGCGATCGGCGTGTTGACTCCCAAATGCCCTGAAGCTCCGAGAGCAATCCGCGCGACCTGCGACTGCGTTAGGCCTGTGGAGTCCGCCACGCTCTTGCTGATCTGGTCCAGCCGGTTGAGCGTTTCGCCGAACTGCTCGAAGCTGCTCGACGTGGAGCCGGTGCTGCTGCGCGATGAGCGCAGCTTGGCCACGCCCTTCGTGAACGCCTCCGCCAGCACCGCCGAGCGCTCGCTGCTCGCCGCGACAGCCTCGCTGCGCGCGGCGTCCACCTGCCGGCTCGCATCCTGCACGTCCTGCTCCGACACCCGCATGGAGACCACCCGCGAGGCGAAGCCTTGGTTGCGCAGCAGGCTGACCGCCGTCCTGCCGGTGAGCGCGTTCGACGAAAAGGTGTTGCCGCTCAGGTCGTGCTGCCAGCTCCCCATGAAGGCCGAGGTGCGGTTCGGCGCAAGTTGCATCTGGTCCATCGAAACGTTGCCCAGCGACGTGTTGCCGACGGTCGACGCCGAGGTCGCGCCCGACAGGGCGGCTTGCAGACCTGACAGGCCGCCGACCAGCGCCGTGCCGAAGTTCTCCATGCGCTTGAGCGCGGCCCACGCAACGAACGGGATGCTGATCGCCAGGTAGCCCACGATCGCCTCACCCGACAGCGCACGGGAATAGATGACCGAGGCGGTCTGCAGAGCCAATGCCTTCGCGCCGGTGCCGAGGTCCGCCGCAGCCGCCAGGTCGTAGGCCGCGTAGATCGAGGCCATGTAGTTGAGGATGGCGTAGAGGGGGGGCCAAAGCTGAATCCAGATGAGGATGGACGCGTAGCCTTTGAACGCCATCATCGTCTCGCGTCCGCTCGTGAGCAGCAGCAAGAGCACGAAGAGAGGGAACATCGCGTACGTGACAGCCTCGATGACGTTGCGGAAGACCGGAAGCGCCTGCTCGGCCACCTTGCCGTAGTTGAGCCACGCTGCGTTCATCTGGGCCACGGCCTGTGCCCTGCCCACGGCCAACACCATGGCGGCCGGGTCGTTGACCTTCTGCCCGACGATCTTCCCGGTGTCGTCCAGGGCATTGAGCATCGCGTTCTGGCGGATGATGTCGGCGGCGGTGGCCGAGGCATTGGCGATGTTGTTCTTGAGGTAGGCCTGCTGGATCTGGCCGGCGATCGCGGCCGCCGCGGCGGTGCCGGGCAGCGTCGGGTTGAGCTGGAACGCCAGGCGCCCCTGGATGCGCTGCAACTGGGCCGGCAGCCGACCGTTGAGACTCTGGTAGACGTTCGGGCAGGTGTCGACGCCGACGGCTCCGCCCGCGCCCGTGAGCGTGCTGAACCTCGCCGGATTGGGCGAGGCCATCAGCGGCCAAACGTCGTCCGAGGCCGAGAAGACCGCTGGATCGAGCGATCCGTCGATCAGGTCAAAGGTGGTGCAGTTGTGGATGAAATTCACGAGGTCCGTCCTGAAGGCCGGGTCCTGGAACACCACGTTGCCGGTTTCGCGCACGAGCCGGTTGCCGAACATCAGGCCGTTCTGCTGGTAGGAGAGTTCGTCCGGCAAGGCGCCCGCGCCCGGTATTACCTGGAACGCCGTCTCGAAAAGCCCCGTGAGCGTGTGCCCGATGGTGCTGGTCAGGCTGCCCAGCAGGGCCACCCCAAAGGGCACGTTGTCGACCACCTTCACGGCGGAACCGCCCGTCTTGTCCACGATGCCCACGGTCACCTTCGGCACGATCAGGATGCCGAAGATCAGGACCACCGAGGCCAGCCACTTCCATCCTTGCAGCTTCTCGGGTGCGAACGCATACGCGATCAATGCCGCCACGAAGCCGCAGAAGGCCACCGCGGCGACGGCCGAGGCATAGTCGCCTGAGGCGTGGATGGCCGCGGCTGCATTGAACACCCCATACAGGCTGTCCGAGTTCTGGTAGGCGTAGATCTCCCACACGGCGGCCTCCGGCTGCGTCTCAGCGGCCCATGTACGCGGCCTGCTGGCCGAGCATGTCCATCACGTGCTGGGGCATGCTGGAGCGCAATTGCCGCTCCAGTTGCTCGAGGTGGGTGGCGACGGCGCGGTAGGAGCCGACCTTTTGGTACAGGAGGTTCTTTTCCTGGGAGATCTGCAGCAGGATGGCCTGCGCGCGCTGGCGGATCTGGTTGGCCTGCTCGCGCTGCGTCTGTTGCAGCGTGTAGTCCTTCGCCAGCGCTGCCATGCCGAGGCGCAGGTTGCGTTCGAGGAAGACGTAGGCATAGTCCGCCGCGATCACGTCCCGGTACTGGCCGATCAGGCTGTCGGCGAGGCCCGAGCCCGGGATGCTGGTGCCGACCGAGAGCATCTTGTAGACCGGCTCCGTCGTCTGGTTCACGAAGCCCACCTCGGCCGAGTTGTTCGGGATCGGCGTGCGCGTGGCGATGCGGTCCGCGATCGAGCGCATCATTGTCTCCACGCGCGCCGTGAACGGCACGTGGTTGTACGCGGTGTTGAGCGAGACCACGTCGCAGCTCGTGTAGTCGTTGCAGCGCAGCAGATGCTGGATGACGTTGTTGCCGGAGCCGGCCGCCTGGCCGTAGAGCAACTGGCTGATCGACGTCAGGGTCGGGGCGACGGGCTCGGGGTCGCGCCCCGATTCCTCGGGGTAGTAGATGACGGTCCCGACCATGCTCATGATCAGCTCGCGCCCCGCATCGTCGAGGAAGGCGCCGGTGTACTGCAGCGCCTTCCAGGTCAGGTTGCCCACGAAAGGGGCCTTGTTGCGCACGTTGGCGTCGCCCGACGAACGGGCCGAAGCCAGGATGCTGGGCCGGTCGGTCGAGCACCGGCGGCGCGCCGCGTCGCGGTCGCTCTCCAGCCCCATCTCCATCGCCAGGTCCGAGCAGGTCTCCTGCGAGCTGTAGCCCACCGCCTCCGCGGCGGTGCTGACGATCGCCTTCGCGGTCTCGCACGAGTTGATGCGGGCATTGTTGATCCAGGTCTCCAGCCCCTTGGCCCACTTGGTCAAGCCGCCCAGCAGCGGGGAGACGGCCTCCAGCGCGAGCTGGAACGCGATCCCGGGCAGCGCCGCCGTGATGTTGCGCAAGAGGTTTTTGAACTCCTGCGCGGAGATGTGCGAGAAAGAGCCTCCGAAGACGTCGATCCCGCCGCATCCGGCCTTCGCGCTGGGGAACTGGATCGCCGCGAGCTGGTAGACCTTGTTGGGCGAGCGCATCATGAGCGAGCCGCCGGTATAGGTGTTGTAGGTCTGTCCGCGGAACGCGCCCGGCGCGGTGTAGTTCCCGATCGCGCCCAGGTTGTTGAACATGTCGTTGACCTCGCTGTTGAGATCGGCGCGCGCGGGCACCGTGGCGGACAGCGTCGCCAGGGCAACGGCCAACGCGATGGCCTTGCGGGAATGAATGGTTCGGGAGCGGCGGGGCATGGGAACCTCCTATGGCAGCGCCAGGTGCTGGGTCGCGCCGGGCAGCATGGCTTCGCCCGAGGGCGACGAGACGATGGCGATGCGCTCGAGCAGCTGCGACTCGGAGAGCACGCCGGATCCGATCGGGGTGATCTTTCCGGTGGCGGGCCGGGCCAGGAACACGGCCGGCACCTGGGTGACCTGCAAGGCCGTGGCGATGCCGTTGTCGCGCCGGGCGCGCGGGAAGCCCGGCATCGGGCCGCCGTCGACGCTCACGGGAACCACCTGGATGCCATGGCGCGCCTCGAAGGCCTGCAGGGTGGGTGCGAACGCGTGGCAGTACGGGCAGTCGCTGCGGAAGAAGAAGATGAGCACATGGTCGCGGCCCAGCGTGGCGACCGAAGCCGAGCGGTCACTTCGCTGCTGCTGCTCGAACACTTCCAGCGCCTGCGCATTGACCGGCCGGCCCTGCAGCGTCGGGTCCAGCTCAGGGGTGGCCCAGGCCACCCGCTGCGCGACATCGGCGAAGTAGGAGGCGCGGTTCACCACCTGCATCTCCAGTTCCATGTAGCGGCGAACGTTGCGCTCCGTCGGGCGCATGATCGCGATGTTGCGCAGCTCCTCAAGGGTCTTCTGCAGCCGCTCGAATTCGACGAGCTCGGGCGGGCGGGGTGCTGCCTGCGGCCGGGCGGGCAGGGCTGGGGCAGGTCGGGGAGCGGCTTGCCGCTCCTCGGCCGGCGGATCCTCGTAGAAGTGCCAGCCGCGCCAGCCGTCGGTCCAGTACGGACGCGGCTCGTCGTACGCGGCGCCGGGGCCCGCGTTCTGGGCCGCTGCAACCGCGGCTAGCAACGCCAGAGCCAGGCAGCCAAGCCGGGAGACGAATGCGCGGCAGAGGCGGATGGTCATGGCGCGCCCTCACAGAAGTGACTTCGGCGGCAGGCCGTCGAGGCAGTAGTTGATGCCGAACTCGATCGTCTGCTTGCGCGGTGCGGCCACGTCGGGCAGCTTCACGCCTTCCTGCCAGAACAGGACCTTCAGGCGGCTGCAGCCGGGCTGGCGGTAGCGCTTCTCGGTAGAGACGTCGATGTAGATCGGCGACGTGGCCTCGAAGCGCTTCGTGATCGCCTCCGCGATCTCGCCGGTGAGCACGCCATGGGCGGTGCCGTCGGCGGACCGCAAGGCCGCCAGCATGACGGGGCGCGCGTCCGCCACGGGGGTGCGGACGATGTCCGCGCGTGGCGCCGCGGCGAGGAAGGAGAGCAGAGCGCCGCCGAGGCATGCGCTTCCGATGCGCGCGACGGTGTTCACTGGCACCTCCCTTCGCCGTAGTAGCAGTTGCCCGCGCGGCCGACGGCGCCGCCCTGCATGGCGCCGACGTTGGGCAGGGTGGGCACGATCGAGGCGTAGAACTCGGTCAGGTCCATGCGCGCGAAGTCCAGGCTCTGCAGCTGCGCGATCGTGAAGCCCGAGCAGTCCGGCATCTCCGCGGTGCCCCACCACTTCATGACCTGCAGGCGCCCCTGCTCGTTGATGATCCGGGCCAGGACCGAGTTGAAGCAGCACTTCGTCGTCGTGTGCGTGGTGCAGGAGACGCACTTGCCGAGGATGCGGATGCACGACGAGCAGTAGGTCCCGACCGTGTGGCACAGCCGGGCGCCTTCCTTCATGGCGAGCTTGCCTTCCTCCTCGTCACAGGAGATCGCGGACATCACCACGTAGATCACGATCGCGATGACCAGGCTCCAGGGGTCGAAGGCGACCACCACGCTCTCGCCCGCATAGAGCACGGATGAGCCGGCAGGCAGGGCCGCGCCGTTCACCGCGACCGTGACGCCGTAGCTGGTGAAGCTGCCCGAGAACCCGCCGCCCATCAGCAGCGCCTGCATGCCCTGGTACAGGAACTGGCGGTTGCCGGAGTTCATGAGGGCGTCGTAGACCAGCCTCGACCCGACGCCGAACATGCTCTGGTTGCTCATGCCCTTGCCGGCCGAATCCGACGAGCAGCAGTTCTTGAGCAGCCGGTCGCGGCAGCGGTTGGCCTCGCCCCGGAACACCTGCAGGTTGTCGGTGTCGAGGTAGACGCCGGCCTCGCGTCCGGCCTCCAGGAACGACATGGCGCGGGCGAAGTCCGCGTCGTTGGTGTACGTGGTGTTGAAGCAGCTTCCCGCGATGCAGAAGACGTCGCTCGGGCAATTGCGGGCCGTGGCCGCGGATCCCGGTGCCACCGCGCAGCGGTAGGTGTTCTCTGCGATCTCGCAGATCCCCGTGGCCGGGTTCATCTGGCGGCAGGTCGTGCCGACCGGCGTGCAGCCCGAGGCGGCGAGGGGCGCGCATTCGTCGGTGGGCGCGCCGTACTGGCAGGACAGCGACGTCTCGTAGCGCCAGCAGGCGCGCGTGACCGAGGCCCCGTCGATCACCTTGGTCGCGGGCCCGTCGACGCAGCGCGCGGCGCCGGCGACCGCGCAGCGTCCGTCGCTGTCCAGCGCCGGGCATTGATCGTCCCACTGGTCGGCTTCGGTGACGGTCGTGTGCGGCCGCTCGTACGCGAGCGTCATCTGCGGGATGTAGCCGTACAACGGGTTGAGGCGGAAGCCCACCACGGGGCGGTCGCCGGCCGTCCGCCAATACGATCCCGAGAGCGTGCGCGTGATGTCCTCGCCGGGGGCATCCCCTGGATCGTTGCTGGGCGCATAGCAGCGGCCTTCCTCGAGATAGGTGGTCTGGACATCCCCGACATCGCCGGCGGAGCCGGTCGTGTGGGCAATCCGATCGCCGCTCTGCGTGCCGGCGGGGCAGGCGCCGTAGACTTCGAGGAAAGGCCGTTCGCTCGTGCAGCTCATGTCGCCCGAATCGCCGCCCCCGCCCGTGCAGACCTGCCGGTAGGGCTGCGCGATGAAGCCCGTGACACGGCAGTCGTCGCCGTTGCAGCGGTTGTTGGCGACCCACAGGCCGTTGCCGCCCCCGCCCAGCGGGTCGCCGCCTGGCAGCGGCGCGACCATCTGCGGAAACACGTACGCGGTGGTCATGTCGACGTCCATGAAGGCCACCGGCACGCCCGTGGCCGTGACGCGCATGCGCTGCTGGGAGGCGGGCAGGTCGGGCTTGCACTGGACCCCCAGGCCGATGGAACCCGAGACCGCTTGGGCAAACCACTCGCCGGGCGAGCAACTGCTCGTGCGCGAGACCGACACCGACAGGGTGCGCGCGCAGGACTGCGCGGACGCGCCGGTGTACTGCCTGCACACCCGGGTTTCGGCCGCAGGGGTCGCCACGGTATCGACCTGGCAGCCGGCGTAGTAGGTGGCGATGTCCTCCAGCTGGGTGGAAGGGTTGGCCGCAATGCGTCGCGCCCCGAGCACGGCCGGGTCGTACGGCGAAATCGGGTCGCGCGGCATGTTGGCCGAGGCCCGCGCACCGAGCAGCGCCTGGCACACCGGATCGTCGGGCGTCAGTGCGCATCCAGCGAGCCTGGCGCTGGTCTGGCCCGAGAGGTTGGGCTGCCCGTAATAGAGCCGCTCGGGCGGTGCGGTCGTGTAGCCCGGCACCACGGCCGAGGCGCCGGGGGTGTTGATCGCGCCGCGGATCACCGGGTTGGCGGCCTGGCCCGCCGCAGTGCCCTCGGCGTGCGGGGTCTGGGCCGCAGTCTGCGTCGTGACGAAGCAGGCCAGCGTGAACCAGACCACGGCCCGGCGCAGGAGAAGGGTGAGGACGGGGCGCATGGCGGTCTCCTACGGCTTCAGCCGCTGCAGGAACGCCGCAGCATCGGCGCGGAAGGCCGGGGCGGCGCGCACCATGTGCTCCAGCGCATAGTCCAGGCTCACGTCGCCGGCCGTGCGCAGGAAGGCCTCGGGCGGCGCGCAGGTGCCGCTAGCACAGGAAACCGGCCGCGTGCCGTCACGCACCAGCACGAAGCTGGGCACGCGCTCGATCGCGAAGCGGTCGAAGGCCTGGGGGTCGATCTGCACCGAGACCTGGCGCGTGCCGATCAGCGGCTGCACCTGGGCCACGGTCGCGCGCAGGGAGCCCTGGGCGAGGCCGCGGAGGATCACCGATGCGCGGGCACGCGCCGCCTGGTCGACCAGGCGCTCCAACGTGGGCCGCGGCATCGAGAGGCTGACGAAGACCATCAGGCCAGGCCCCTGCGCAAGCCCCGCTGCGTCCTGCATCGCGTCGGACTGCGCAGCATAGCCGCGCGCCAGGGCCTCCAGGTCGATCGGGGCGCGCGTCGCCGGCTGGGGCAGGGCGTCGATGGCAGGCGCTGGCGGCACGGGCGTGGCCTTGAGCTCGGCATCGCCCGGCATCCGGTGCCTGCGCCGCGCCTGCTCGATGTCCTGGTCGGAGACGCTGGGCTGCGCGCGTCGCGCCCGCTCGAGGTCGGCATCGGTGATGACGGGGCCGCCAGGGCCCGCAGACGGCGCAGCCACCGCGTACAGCGCGAGGGCGCAAGCGAGGACGAGCCGGCGTCCGCGAAGCATGTCAGTAGCCCACACAGCAGTTCCTTTTGCGAAACAACATGAAGGCGAAGTCCTCGCCGCGCACCGGGTATTCCTTGCCGGCGCCCCAGGTGACGGTCTGGCGCCCGAAGGGCTGGCAGCACTTGCCGGCTTCCTTGGACGTGTTGGGGATGGGGTAGGTGAGCTGGGTCTTGTAGGCCGCCTTGTCCATGACCGGCATGAAGTACGGCCCGCACAGGCCGGCCTGGCCGTGCCAGCCCCACGCGATGAGCTCGCGGTGCATCTTGGCCGTGAGCCGCTGGGCCATCAGGGCGGCGGTGCGCACCCCGCCCATGTGGTAGGGCACGTGGCCGTTCATGGGGTAGAGGCCGCCCTGGCAGCCGGCGCACCAGAACATCTCGCGGATGCCGAAGCCCAGCGAGGCGGCCACGCAGTCGGCCGCGCAGGCCGCGATCGCCACGGGGTTGGCGAACAGCACCGCGTCCGGATTGATGATCAGCGTGAGCTCGTCGTCGGCCCAGAGCGGATCGACCTCGGTCAGGTACGCGAGGTCGAATGAGCCCTTCTCCAGGCAGGGGAAGTCGGTGACGACCTCCAGGTAATAGAGGACGGGGTTCACGTAGAAGTGGGCCTGGTAGAAGCTGCTGCCGTCGCCATCCCCTTCGGGCCGCGTGAACCGCGCGGCCTCCGGCGCCGGGATGCCGGGGTCGAGGTCGATGCCGCCGAGCGAGGCCAGGCAGAAGGGCTTGCGCACGGCCTCGACGTGGCGCGCAGGCTCCCAGAAACCGACCGTGATTCCGATGACGGGGTTGACGCCGCAGGTGCACAGCGGGCTGCCGGGGTTGTCGATGTCCTCCTGGGCGCCGAAATCGCCGACGCGCGCGCCGCCGATGCTCAACGGCAGGATGCAAGACCAGCAGATATCCGTGATGGGGTTCGGGAACTTGCCAGTGCAGGTGGTCGCGCCCGCAGTGGCGCAGGCGGAGGCCATCACGAGACCGGCCAGCCAACGCAGCGTGGAGATGGTCCAGAGGGGCTTCATCGGGTCACCTCGATCTCGTCGATGCGCAGCCGCTTGCCCTCCTGCGAGACGAGGGCGGGAACCTGGGTGATGCCGAGCCGGCGCGTGAGCAGCCCTTGCTGGTCGTAGTAGACGGGGATGCGCCAGGACTTCATGAGGTCCAGGTACGACCCGCCAGTCAGGATCGGCTTGAGCTTGCCCTGGTAATGCGCCATCAGTTCCCGCGCGCGGCGCACCTGGCGGCTGTCGCGCGCGTCGAAGAAGAGGAGGTGGCGCGACAGGGACACGATGTCCAGGGGATTGGCCCGGGTGCCCGCGGCGAACAGCAGTTCGCCCTGGGCGCCGAGGACATTGCGGTCCAGCGTGTATGTGGGGTCGAAGTAGAAGGTGCGCGGCGCGGCCGTGGTGCGCAGGCCCGCGACCGGCGCAGGATGGCGGACCGCGTCGGCGCCGCGCTCGCGCGCCTCCTGCTCGATGCGGGCGAGCTCGCCCGAGCGTTCCTTCTCGCGCAATCGCTCTTCGATCATGCGCAGCAGATGCGGCTCGGCGATCTCGTAGGTCGGCCCCAGGATGCCGAGGTCGGTGGCGTGCGCGCCCGGCCCGAGGCCGGCCAGCACGGCGGACGCGAGCAGAACGCGGGCGTTCATCGTGCACCTCCGCGGGGGCACGGGATCTGCGCGATCATCCGATCGCGCGCTGCCGTGTCCTGCAGATGGGCCGCCCGGATCAGGGCCATGAGCGCCGGGTGGCCGTCACCCTCGGACATGGCCTGCCGCAGTTCGGCCGTGGTCGGCGCGCGGCCGCAGCGCAGCTGCATGGCGGCGAGGTAGGTGCGCGCGCCCTGTTCGGCGGCCGGGGCGATCTGCCGGAGCAGGCCGAGGTAGTCGGCCAGCGGCATGTCGTCGCCGGGTGCGGCGGCCGCGGGCGAAGCCAGCGGGCCGAAGGCCGGACTGCTCTGGGCCAGCGCGGCGCTCGCGGCCAAGGCCTGCACGGCCAGGACCAGGACCAAGACCAGGACCCGGGCGGGGACGGCGAGGCGGGCGATGCGGGGCATGGTCCGGCTCCTCAGAAGATCGGCATCACGACGCCCACCACCTGCTCGGCGCGCACCAGGCCGCTTTCGGCATAGCGCGAATCGAAGCTGTGGGGGCCGACGCCCTGCACGTAGTAGTGGCCCGGCGGGATCACCACCGGCGCGATGGGCGCAAGCGGGTGGCCGTCGTAGGCATGGGTCTTGGCCAGGCCCACGGCCTCGCCGTTGACGAAGACGGTCCGGTCCGACACCGTGACGACGTCCCCGGGCACGCCGCGCACCCGCTTGAAGAAGGGCTGGCCGCGCAGACCGCGGTAGTGCGCCTGGGCCTCGCCCGCGAAGGCGAAGACGATCAGGTCGCCCCGCCGCACCGGGTGCTGCTGGAACTGCATCAGCGCCACGTGGTACGGCAGGCTCGGCGTCCAGTTGACGAGCAGCGGCACGCGCGGCGTCGGGTCGACGAAAAGCCGCACGTAGGCGAAGCCCCAGATCGCGAACACGGGCAGGTACAGGTACCAGCGCCGCCGCATGTGGCGCAGCAAGTCCGCGAAGGCGTGGGCCTGCCGCCGCCACCAGCGCGGCATCGGCGTGGCGTTGCCGGTTGCAATGGATTCCGTGGTCATGGCTGTTCCACCTTCCCGCGCAGCAGCGGCGTGAGGTCGCGGCTGTTCGGCGCGCCCGCGATCGCGCTCTTGATCACCACCAGGCAGCCGCATTCGCGCGGCAGTTCTTCCAGCGCGGCGGGCAGGCGCTGCGAGAAGCGGCGCGCCAGCGCGAGCGCCCGTTCCCGCTCGGCCTCGCTGGCGCCATGGGCGCCATTGGCGCCGCCCGTGAGCAGCTGGGTGAACTCGGCCTCCTTGGCCCGGTAGACCTCCGACAGGTCCACCACGCCGATCACCAGGGCCGGGCGCAGCACCCAGTGGTCGTAGGCGGCGATGCCTGCGGCCAACAGCAGCACCGTGACGACCGCATTCGACAGGGCGGCCTTCATAGCGCGTGCCCCCGCTGGCGCAGCAGCTCGGTGATTGCCTCGTCGATCGAAAGCCCCTGGGCGCGCAGCGCGTCGATGGGCGCGTTGTCCTCCAACTTGTTGCTGAAGAGCAGATGGGTCGCCGGATCGAGGATGTTGCGCGCCACGCCTTCGCCCACGGGCGAGGAGATGTAGACCTCCGAGAAAGCGCCGGCCTCGGTGCGCAGCGAGTTGAGCAGCCGCTTCTTGGGCTCGTCCATCGACAGGCGCCCCTTGCGGTCCAGCATCTCGATGGACTCGGGCTTCTGCCGCAGCAGGAACACCCAGTCCGAACAGTTGAACGCCGCCTCCATCTGGGCGCTGCCGTAGTAGTCGTCGGCGCTTTGCGTCGCCGTGCCGAGCGCCCCGCCGTATTTGCGGGCGCGGCGCGCGGCTTCCTCGACCACCGCGGCCTTGACGGGATCGTCGGCCCCGATGTCGCCCAACTGTTGCTTGAGCTCGTCGATGAAGAGCACCTTCCTGCGGTTGCGCGTGAGGTACATCTCTCCCGTGATCTGGTGCAGCAGCAGGATGTTGACCACCGCGTGCAGGTCCGGCCTTCTCTTGAGTTCTTCGTTCTCGATGACGATGAAGTCGTTGCTGAAATCGACGTTCGCCCGGCCCTCGAAGAACCGCTCGTACTGCCCGCCCTTCGCGTACGGGTTCAGCATGATCGCCAGGTCCCGGATGCGCTGGTCTCCCTGGACGCCCAGCTCCTCGATCGATCCGGTCTTGAACGCATCGCGCAAGCCCGTGATCGTCAGATCCTGGCCGTGCTCGCGCCAGAGCTTGAGCACCATCGCCGAGATCGCCTTGTACTGGACCTCCTCGAGCTGGTGCTGCATCGAGGCCATCTTGGCGATGCCGGGTACCAGCATGTCGATGTCCTCGTTGATGTCGTGCACCACCGAGAACGGATTCAGGCAGATGTCCACGTCGGGTCGGAACTCGATGTAGGTGCCCTGGGCCTTGCGGCACAGCTTCTCGAAGCTGCGGCCCAGGTCCAGCATCCAGACCTTGGCGCCGATGGCGCGGTAGGACCACGCCAGCTCGTTCATCAGCACCGACTTGCCGCTGCCCGGCGCACCGATGATCGCGAAGTTGTAGTTCCCCAGATCGTTGTCGAAGAGATCCAGCGTCATGACCTGGCCGCGCCGGCCCCCGAACACGAGCGCCGGCGTGCGCGTGCCGCGCCACTCGGCGATCAGCGGCGCCATGTGGATCGCGTTGGCCATGGTTTTGCGCGTGACGCGGCGCATCTTGGCCAGGTCCTTGTGCATCCGCGAGGTCAGCGTCATCGGCAGGCTGGCGAGCAGCGCCTGGCGGTGCATGTAGGCATCCGCGTTGAGCTGGAACCCCCGCGCGCGCCAGATCGCGTTCGCCGCCTCGTGGGCCGAGGCCGCCTTCTCGGGGTGCGTGAAGATCGCGAGCTGGTGGTAGAGGCTCACCAGGCTGCCGCCGGTGTCGATCGCGTTGGCCGCTGCGGACCAGTCGTCGAGCTTCTTCCTCACGTCCGGCATCACATCGGCCATCTTGCTCTTGGCGTTCTGCGTGGCCCGCACATGGTTGGCCGTCACCACCGACTTCGTGGCATTGGGGTCCAGGATGTAGACCCCCAACGTGATCAGGAACGGCGCGCTGTACTGCAGGGCCGGCTGCATCAGGTCGCCGATCAGCGAGCCCATCTGCCACAGCGCGAAGCGCTCCGGAAAGCTCTTGATCGAGTAGAAGCGCGCCTCCAGGACCTCGGCGCTGGTCTCCTTCCAGAGCGTGATGCCCGAGGGGTGCGGGTCCTGGATGGTGTCGAAGTCCACGATCTGGTCGCGGATCTCGCGACCGTCGTCGTAGTGCAACCACCGGTCGTCGTCGAAGTTCAGGTCCTCGGCGTCCGAATGGGCGATGCGGTCGGGATTCGTGAACAGCGCGCACCAGTTGATGAGGTCGGCCGCATCGCACACGCGGTTGGGCAGCATGGCCGAGCGCAGCGTGGCGGCCATCGAGTCGCGCAGCGTCAGCAGAGCCTCGCGCCGGTTCAGATCCGCGGCGTCGCCCGCGAAGGACACGCTCAGCATGAGCCGGAAATCCCGCAGCGTGTAGTGGAAGCCCGAGGTGAGCGACGTCTGCGTGCCGCGCAGCAGGTGCTGCACGCGCTGGCGCGCGAGCTTGCGGAACAGGTTCTCGTTGGGCACCGGCCGGCCGAAGGGACGGGCCTTCTCGGCCTGGTCCTCGTCCTCGACCCGCAGGTTGGTGTACTGGCGCAGCTGCTGGCGGATGTGCGGCGAAGCGAACAGATGGAACTGCAGGCCGGTGTCCGGCGGGCAGTTGGCATACAGCGAGACCAGCACCTCGGACATGCGTTCGTCGGCGCCCGATTGCGGCATCACCTCCAGCAGGAAGCCCATGCCGTCGCGGTTCACGAAGACCTTCTCGTCGGCCAGGTAGGCGGAGTAGGGCAGCCAGCCCGCGAACTGTTCGGCGGGCGTGTCCGGCGGCGGGCCGAAGGGAAACAGCGGTGCGGCGCGGAAATCGCCGGGGCGTGATTCGGTGGGAGGCAGGCGCATGGGGGGACCCTCGGTGCGGCTTCATGGCGCCCTGTTGCCCAGTCCCGCCGACGGCGGCCTGAGCAAAGGGAAGGAAGGCAGGGGCGCGGCCCGCTGCATCGCGCCCTCGGAGGCGGCCGTGCCATCGGCCTGCACCGGCGCGGAACCGGAAGACGGTGCGGCGTCGCCCGCGGGGGCTGCGGGAGGCGGGCGCAGCGGCGCGTACTGGTCGCGGATGCGCTGGCGGATATGGTCGATCTGCCAGCGTCCCGCATCGACCTGCACATAGACGAGGCCCTGGTCCCAGAGGTCGCCGTCGGCGTCCTCCCAGGGCTTGGTCCACAGCCGCAGCACCCGCGCTTGGGAGCGCAGCGCCAGTCCGGGCGTGTCGCCGGAGCCGGCGATCGCGGCCTGCGGGGCCGCAGGCGGCTGGCGGGAGGGAGCGGATGCGGCGGGTAGCGCGGCTTTCGAGGGACGCGCCGCCGGCTCGCCCGGCGCCGCGCCGGGCGCCCGCTGGCTCGGCAGGTTCTCGTGTAGCGCGTTGGCGTAGGTGCCCGACACCGAATCGCATGCCACCCCTTCGGGCGCCGCGCAGGCGTACTTCGACTCGCCGCTGAGCCCGGACATGTTGACGCAGCCGGCCAGGGGAAGCAGCAACGCGGTGGCCGCCGCGCGCAGCGTTCCTGCGCTCATGGCTTCTTCCCCGCGGAGGATGGCTTCGCGGTCGCGACCTTGGCGGCCTCGTTGAGCCTGGCCTCCAGAACGGAGCGCCCGACGTAGCCGTCCGTGCGCGTGCCATCGGCCCAGATCAGCGTGGGTGTGCCCTGCACGCCGAGGCGGCGCGCCAGGTCCAGGTTGCGCGCGATCGGGTGCTCGCAGCCCGCGTTGGGCTGGAGCAGGCTCGCGTCCGCCTGCAGCATCCACTGGCGCCAGGCGCGCTCGCGGTCGGCGGCGCACCAGATCGCGATGGGACGGGCCTCGCCCTGGAACGGCACGAGGAAGGTGTAGACGGTGACGTCGCCGATGCCGGCGAGCTCGGGTTCAAGCTGCTTGCAGTAGATGCAGTTGGGGTCGCTGAAGACCGCGACGACGCGCTTGCCACTGCCGCGCACCGTCTTGATCGCGTCGGCCAGCGGCAGCTGGTCGATCGGCACGGGGGCCGCGGGCACGGACTCGGACTGGAGCTGCCCGCCGGTGTCGGCATGGCGCTGCGCGATCCTGGGCCCCGTGACGTCGCGCATGCTCTGCGTGTCGAAGAGGCGGCCGAAGACGAAGAATCGCGGGTTGGCCGCCGAGACGTAGGCGACATTGCCGCTCATCCAGACTTCGTAGAGGCCCTCCACGTCGGTGCGCGCGACCTCGGTGAACTGCGTGCCGGGATGGGCCTTGCGCAGGGCGGCCAGCAAACGGGCTTCGTCGGCCGTCGCAGCATGCCCCGCGGACACACCGGCCAGCAGTGCCGTGCAGAGCGCCGCGCCAAGGAGCGCTGCGGCGGACCGGGGGCGGCGCGAGCGCAGGTGTTCAGTAGTTGCCGTCATCGGTGGCCTCCAGGTAGCGGGTTTCAGGGGAAGGGGCTGGGCGGGCGCGGTGCTCGGCCACGGCCGTCATCGGCACGTCGATGCGCACGCCCCGCGTGATCACGACGTCGATCTGGCGGCCGGCGTCCACCTCGATCACGGGGAAGGTGTTCTCGGCCAACTTGATGTAGTACTGGGCGAGTCGGTCCAGCGCCTTGCCCACGCCTTGCCCGAGGCCCGCCCGGTAGGCGTCGGCGTTGTTGTCGGCGCTGGCGATGGTCCCGAGGGCCGAGGTGCTGTAGGTCGTGTTGGCCGTGGACAGGCCCTGGCCGATGCCGCTGACCACGCCGGCCAGCAGGGCGTTCGCGAGCATCTGCCCCTGCTTGGTCACCAGGCGCCCGCGCATGCCGACCTTGCCGTCCTCGCCGTAGACGCTGCCCTGGATGCGCACCTCGAGCGTCGCGCCATCGGCGCGCACGCACGTCAAATTTTCTGTGCGCAGGTAGGCGCGCTCCGAGCTGATGTCGCCATAGCCGGCCGCGATGACGAAGCACTCCCGGTACTCGCCGCGGAACTGGTTGGGCAGCACGGAGTTGTCGGACAGGCGGATCAGCACCGGGTGCGGGTTGGATTGCGATTGCCCGCCGGTCGGCGCGTCCAGGCCGCCGAGCAGGATCCCGCGCGTGAAGCTCACGGGCAGGAAGGTCGAGACCGTCTTGGGCATGCTGGCCGACGAGGCGGGGCCGCCTTCACGCGCAGGGGCGGCATCCCCGCCGGCGGCCACCGGGCGGGATCGGTCCGCCAGCGTCACCCGCGAAATCACCGGAGCGGGCGGTGAAGGCGGCTGCAGGATGGGCGGGCCGGCCGGCATCCCGCCCGCGCCTGCAGCAGCGGGCGGTGGCGGCGGAGGCAGGCTGGCCGCCGGCGGCATTGCCGAGGGGGCCGCCGGGGCGGGCGCCGGCGGCGGCGGCGCGGCAGGTGCCGGGGCCGCGGCCTGCTGGCTCGCGGTCAGGCGCTGCTCGAGCTCCGCGAAGCGCTGCATCGTCCTCCCTTCGAAGGCCTGCCGCTCCTTGTTGACGCGGCTCTGTTCCTCGCGCTCGGTCTCGTACTGCGCGAGCTTGCGGCCCGCCGTGCCGACCCACTGGTCCACCGGATTGACCTGGCCCCCGGGGGGCAGCACGCCGATGTTGGTGACGTCGCCCGGTTGGGTCTGCGTGGCGCGACCGCCGTGAGGCAGGGGGCTGGTGGCGGAGAAGCTGAAGATCAGCCACAGCAGGCCGATCCCGCCAGCCAGGATGCCGGCCAGCAGGGCGTACTGGCGCTGGCGCGGCGACAGGCGTTCCAGCAGGCCGCGCACGGCATGGCCGGGCGGGCGCGTGCGCCCGGGCGGCGTGGACGGCGTGCTCATCGCGTGCCTCCCCGCCGGATCACGTAGACGCTGGTGGTCTCCCCGGGCCGCAGGGTGTGGTGCTCGATCGCGACGCCGGCGATCTCCCCGCCCGCGCGGCTGTCGGGCCGGTCAAACTCCTGCTCGGCCAGCACCATCGGTGCCGTGCTGATGTTCTGCAGCGCGTACTTCTCGCCGGTGAGGCCGCGCCCCTCGTACAGGCGCAGCAGCGTGAAGCGCGCCTCGGCCCAGAGCTGGACAGGGCGCGAGGTCTCTTCGACCCGGACGTCCGGCGGCACGCGGTCCGAGGCCATGGCCACGAGCAATGCCTTCATCGCGCGCACGTGGCTGGGTGCCGGACCGGAGGGCGCTGCCTCGGGCGTGGCCGGGCGCAGCGCGCGGGGCGTCTTGTCGCGGATGACGATGGTGTCGGCGGGCGTGTCCGAGCGGCGCAGCAGCAACGTGTACGTGGCGGTGGCCGAGGACACGAAGAGGTTGATCGGCCGCGTCGCGTCGCCCACCGGCCGGATGTAGACCTCGCCTTTGTCGCGGTCGCACTCGACGATGACGTCGCCGGCCGGGTTGACGGCGGAAGACGACAGCGCGGCCGGCGCGGCCAGGCCGGGCGTGGCGGACGGGAGCCCCGGGGTCGCCGGGGAGGCCGATGGGGACAGCGCCGAGGCGCCGCAGTGGCTCGAGTGGATGTTGCCGAACACGTCGGTGATCGGCATGCCCTCGATGCGGATGCGCGTGGGCTCCTTCAGCGAGACGATGGCCTCCACGGCCACCCCGTCGCTGGCCTCCACGAGCTGCAGCGCGTGCGCCTGCAGGCCGAAGGACAGGGCCGTGACCACCAGGATCCGCCGTGCCGCCGGCGGCAGCCGATGCCAGCGCGTGTGCGAGGGCGTCGCGCGTGGCGGCGACGAGGCCGCGGCGGGCAGCCCGGCCGCAACCGGCCGCAGGATGGCTCGCGCCGGGCGGGCCGGACCTGGCGGCGTACGCGGGGTGTCACTTGACCGCATAGGGCACCTCCTTGAAAGCGGTGACGTGCATGCGAGCGCCGGCGTGGCCGAACTCGATGCGGTAGGCCTTGAGGTCGTTGGCCGTCTCGTAGCCATTGACGAGGGTGCGCAGGCGCCCGCGCACGACCAGCGACTGCGTGTCCTCGTTCGCCACCAGCTGCTGCGGCGCGAAGGCCGTGGCGGCGTTGATGCGTTTGAGGCGCTCGGCTTCGACCTCCTGGCGGGTCTTGAGCTCGGCGTACTGGGCCGGGTCGACGTAGCCGAGCAGGATGTCCTTCTTCCAGTCGATCGTCGAAGGCGTCACGTCCAGGATCAGCCAGGCCACGAAGCTGCCCATCTGTTCGAGGTACTCGCTCGACGCCCTGTCTCCGGTGACCCAGAAGGTCTTGCTGAGCGAGGGCGGCACGACGACGGTGCGCACCGTGCCCAGGAGATTGAGGATGATGACGAGCGCGAGCACCACGCCCGTGGCCAGCGCCCCGACGGCAAGGCCCAGGCCCCGGTTGCGCCGGCGCAGGTCCTTGAGATCGCCGCTGAGTCGGTCGAAGTCCATCGCGTGCTCCGGTTCAGCCGACCATCCGGCGGATGTGGGATGGCGGCGTCGCGCGCATCGAGGTCGCCGGGTTCACCGGCAGGTGCCAGTACAGCCAATGCAGCGCGAACGCGGGGTGCTTGTCCGCCTTCAGGCGCGACACCCAGCGCGAGACGGCGATGCCGGCGGCCATGCAGACCGCGAACGCCGCCTTGCTCGAGGACAGGTAGCCGATGAAGAACGCCAGGACGATGGGCGCGGCGACGTCGACATCCCAGAAGCCGATCTTCCATTGATCGTCCAGGCGCCGCGGGATGTAGGTGTCCGCTTGCATGTGGGCCTCCGGGGTGTCGATGCGACGGGGCTCAGACGACCGCGCCCATGATCGCCCCGGCAATCACCAGGCCGACCGCGGCAAAGATGGCCAAGCCCACATAGAACAGCACGGGTCCGAAGTTGCGCAGCGCCGAGAGGGAGATCAGGGCCACGACAAAGCCCACGAACCCCACCAGCGCCTTGATCCCAGGGCCGAGCTCCGCGATCTGCGTCAGCGCGCTGGTGAGCGGTCCCGTGATGCCGGTGAAGGCCACGAGGTCGAGCGCGTGGCTCGGGAAGGCGAGCGCCAGGCCCGCGAGCGCGACGGCCAGCAGGCAGAAGAAGGCGATCAGCTTGCGCGCCGGCGAGCGCCGGGCGGCTGGAGACGGGGCGGAAAGAACGGCGATGCTCATGGCGAACTCCTTTGAAGATGAAGAAAGGGCAGCGGGAAGGCGGGCCGAGGGGCCCGTGGACTGCGGGTGGATGTCTCGGGTGGTGCCGGCGCGAAGCGGCGCGGTGGAGCCGGTGGGCCCGGCGGGTGGGCCAGGGCGGTTCCGGCCATGGGCCGGCTCCGCCTGGCGGGGTGCGGCGCGGCCGCCGGCGTTCATGGCGCGGCCTCCGGATCGGATGCGGACAGACCGACCTCCACGCGCCGGTTCGCGAGACGGCCGTCGGCGGTGTCGTTGCGCGCGGCGTAGCAGCACGCGCCCGCGGCCTCGACGTCCACGGCCGCGGGCCAGCGCGCGAGCCGGGTGCGCAAGTGGTCGCGCACCGCGCGGGCACGCGCGATCGCGAGCGCGTCGTTGAAGGCCTGGGGCCCGAGGCTGTCGGTTCTGCCGACGATGCGCAGCCTGTGGAACGGCCCGGCGTCCGAGGCCTGCCTGGCGGCTTCGTCCAGGAGCGTCCTCGCCGCGGGCGTCAGCCGCGACTCGCCGAAGCGAAAGTGCACCGTCACCGCGATGTCGCCGGCCTGCAGCGGGTGGGCTGCGAGGGGCGGTGCATCTGCGGCGCTGAAGACGGCAGGGGCGGCCGCCGCCGGCAGCGTCGCGGAGGCTGCCTCGTCGCCAGCCGGCCTGGCGGCGTGGTCCCCGGCAGGTTCGGCCTGCGTCCGCGCAGCGGGCATGGCGATGGCTTGGCCGATCGCCACGTTCCGAAGTTCTTCTGCGGTGGGCGGGGGCGCGGCCCGCGCTAGGGTCTTGGGCGTGGCCCGGGGACAGGCTTCGCTGGCGCACAGGACGAAGGGCGCGTCCCGGCCTAGGCGCGTCCCGGCGTCGCCGGCGACCTGCGCGATCCGCAGCGGGCCAGGGCGCGAGGGCGCGGCGGCTCCGGGCGCGGGCGATGGCGCCTGCGGCCGCAGCGCGGCGCAGGCACAGAGCACGGCCGCACTCACGCAGGCCGCGATGCAGAGGTGGCGTCTCACGGCGTCACCTCCGCGAGCGCGCGCGCGCGGGACCGCAGGGCTGCAGGCGCCGCAGGCGCCGCTGCCGTCACGCGCGGCGCCGCCGCGGCAGGCGCTTGCGGCAGCCGGCGGTAGACCTTCCACGCATAGTCCGACCGCGCGCGGGTGCACGCGTCGCCCTTGAGCTGGGAGCAGGCGGCGTTGTAGGCCCCCACTGCGTTCCAGGTGATGCCGTGCCGCGCGAACGACTCCGCGAGCAGCCAGGCGCCGACCTGCATGTTGGTGCATGGGTCGTAGAGGTCCGCCTCGCTGATGCCGTAGCGCGCCAGCTTCGGCAGGTGCGAGCTGTTGATCTGCATCAGCCCGATGTCCCGCGTGCCCGTGCGCGCCCGATGCGAGTCGTTGACCGCCCGGGGGTTGAGCCCGGACTCGACGCGCGCCACGGCATAGAGCAGTTGCGCGGAGACGCCGTAGCGTTGTGCGGCGGCATCCCAGCACGCGCACGCCGCGACAGGCATGGCGATCAGCAAGAGCGCGGCAGTGAACGGAAGTGGTCGCATGACTTGTCCCATGGAGGCCGGCCCGCGCCCGGAATGGGCGCGGTGCGAGGACCGGCAGGGCCGGACAAGGTCAGGTGCGGGTGGCCAGGGTGCGGCGGGCGCAGGCTGGAGAGGTGGTGGGACCGGCTGCCCGTGCAGCGCCGGCCGGGGTGGTGGCTAAGGCGCTCAGCCGTCGGCGTGCGCGCCGGGGAGCAGTCCATGGCCGGCACGTTCGGCCATGTTCTGCCGGGCCTGGAGCAGCAGCTGGGCGCCGCTCTCATCGATGCGGCGCGCGTGCGCGACACATGCCGTGGTGAGCTGATCGAGCTGGAAATTGGGGTTCGGATGCCGGTTCGCGGGCGAGCGCTGCAGTTCGCGCAATTGCTCGTACTGCGGGCGCCACATCGATTCGCGGCGGCGGGCCGTGGCCGGGGGGCGCAGCACCAGCTGCGTGCCCAGGAAGCGGAAGATGTCCTCCCGTCCCGCCGGGCGCGCCAGGCTGAGCGACACGGCCGCGCTGATCAGATCCGGGAAGCGGAAGGTCGGGCACACGTTCGCCGCGCTCTTGAGGATGCCGTACAGCCATGCGTACTCCTCGATCCACAGCCTGGCCTCGACGATGACGTCGGCGTGCGCCGATGGTGCCGCTTGGCGCAGCGGGGCCGCTTCGCATTCCGACGGCAGGGCATGGTCCATCTCGATCTCCTTGGCATGGCGGGCGGTCTTCGCGGCGGCCACGTTGAACACATCTCGGTGCTGCTAGCGTAGGGGCGGCGCGCGTCGGCGTCGCCCCGGAATGCATGGGAATTGGGGGGGATTTCGGGGACAGCCCGCCAGATGCGCCGCCGCGTGGCGCTGGCCAGGCGCGGGGACGCGGCGGCCTGTGCGTGGGCGCCGTTAGCATTGGGCACCGCAACCCGAGAAGGAACGCTTTTCATGACCAGGAACGCCGCGCGCACCTACGCCGACATCACCAAGGAAATCGAGTCGCTTCAGAAGGAGGCGCAGGAGGTGCGCAAGAAGGAGGTGGCGGAGGTCATCGGGCGCATCAACGAGGCCATCGCGTTCTATGGCCTTCGTCCCGCCGATCTGCGCTTCACGGGCAAGCGCGCCGGCGCGAAGCCCAACGCCGGCGACGCCACGAAGAAGGCGCCGGCCCAGCGCAAGACGCTGCAGGCCAAGTACCGCGATGACAAGGGCAACGCGTGGTCGGGCCGGGGGCCGCGTCCGCGCTGGCTGCGCGAGGCGCTGGAGCAGGGCCGGACGCTCGAGGAATTCGCGGGCTGAGCGCCGCGGGCCCGCGCGGCAGCGGCAGCGCCGCCGGGACATGGCGCCGCATCGTGCCGGGCCGCGGCGGCACGGGGCCCGTGCTTCACGGCCGGCGGTGGAAGTGGGAAATCGCGCGGCTGGCGAGCACGCACACCAGGATGGGCGCGGCGGCCCAGGCGGCAGGATGCAGCGCCCAGGGCCAGACCATCGCCAGCACGCTCGCGCACAGCGTGAAGATCGCGGCGCTCACGTAGAGGGCGAACATCTCCGGGTCGTGCTGCCGGAACACCTTCGACTTGGTGGCGCGCTCCAGGAAGGCGTCCGTGACCAGGGCCAGCGCGAGCATCCAGCAGCGGGGCAGCCATTCCAGCAACATCGACAGCCGGTACGAGGCCAGGATGAGGAGGGCGTCGATCGACCTGAAATAGGCGTTGTCGAAAAGCCGCCGGTTCACCTGCGCCATCTCCTGTCCCACGGCGCGGTCGAGTCCCCCGACAGGGGCGGCGCTCGACGCCCGGGGGACCGGGGACATCGCAGCCGCGTCGGCCTGCAGGGCCATCATCCGGTCGAGCATCCGTTCGGCCGGGCCTGTCCCCCAGAAGTCGGCCGCGCGAAGATGCTCCGCGCGCAGCTGCTGCATGAACCGCTCGGGGGGCTGCGCCGAGGGCAGGTACAGGACCAGCAGCAACAGCGCGGTCAGCGACGCGACGGAGACGATGCGGATCATGATGGCCGCGCGGCGCCGCGGCCGCGGTCGGGGTCGATGATCTGGAAGCGCCCCTTGATGCGCCGCCCGCCCGACACGGACGCGAAGTAGTGCAGGTTGGGCAGCTTGCCGAGGATGTCCGCCGGCACGGCTTCCTCCTGGCTCTCGGTGATCTGCGTCGAATAGGACGAGGAGAAGTCTCCCAGGTGCGCATCGGCGCCATGGTTCAGCCCGACGCGCAGGGTATGGATCGACGTGCTGCCGAAGGTCTCGACGACGAACTCCTGGGTCGGGCCGTCCTTGGTGCGCAGCGCAATGAGATTGTTGAGGTTGCCGAGCACCATCCGCGCCGCGTCCTCGCTGCCCAGGCGCCGCGCGAGGTCGGCCAGCGTCTGCATCGCGCAGGTCGTGTAAATGCCGCCCTCGGCGCCCTTGTTCAGGATCTCGATCAAAGGGATGTTGATCACGTTCGACACTTCGTCCACGAACAGCGCGATGCGTCGGTACGCGCCCAGGTTGTAGCGCATGCCCGCGCGTGCCGCCAGGTCCGCGAGCGCGAGTGCGCCCATCGCGGACGCGACCGACGGGTCGGGCAGCGAGTCCACGCACATGTACAGGACGTGCCCCGCCTGCTCGATCTTCTCGAGGTTCATGATGGGGCGCTTGTCGTCGGCATCGAAGGGGTCGGGTGACAGGGTGCGGCCGAGGTCGCCCGAGGTGAGCATCGACAGTACGGGCAGCAGGTTGGCCGTGATCTTCTGGTAGTGCTCCCGGTCGTGGCGGAAGGTGCGCACCTGGGCATCGAGCGTCTTCGTGCGCTGCGCTTCGGGAACGTGGTGCTCGTAGTAGGAGACAAGCCCGAGCAGTTCGTTGCTCGACGCCTCGGAGGGCCGTCGCATGTTCCCGCGGTGCGCGTCGTGCAGCAGCTTCTTCATCTCGGGAACCTCGCGCCAGCCCGGCCCTAGCGTCGCGGCATAGTGGCGCCGCAGCGTCGCCTCCAGGATCGGCTCGATGCCGCCCTCGATGTAGCGCGTGAGCTTGAGCAGGTTGGGACGTTCCTCCAGCTCGACCAGGCCCTGGACGACGACGTTCACCGCGTCCCACCCGAAGGCGCTGAAGGCGCCCGCCGTGTCCGGCGGCATGATGGACTGGATCCGCGAGGAGACCTCGGTCGGCTTCTGCCAATTGAACGTGAAGTCGATGCGGATGCCGGTCTCCGGAAAGGCGGGATGGAACTCCAGGAAGGTGTCGGCCTCCCGGTAGCGCTCGCAGGCCCACTTGACGACGCGCTTGAGGCGGTGGCTGTTCTTCGGGTCGATGACGATCACGACATCGCCGCGCCGCACGGCCTGGGTGATGAGGTTGGCCAGCGCGACGCCCTTGCCTGCCTGGGTCGTGCCGATAAGCAGGGTGCCGCCTTCGAAGTTCTGCAGCGGCCGGTACAGCGGGCCTTCCATCGGTTCCACGCCGTGGATGTAGGGCAGCCCGATCTCGGCGTCCGGCTGGGGATCGGCCCGGTAGCCCAGGACGTTCAGCAGGACGGGCGAGACCAGGAAGTCCCGGTAGTCGATCTTGGCGAGCTCGTACAGGCGCTGCGAATGCACGGGCTGCCACTCGAAGCCCTGTCCGAGGTAGACGCTGTCAGCGCTGGCTGTCAGCTTCTCCAGGCGGACCGGGCCGATCACTTCCATCGCGCGGCCCGACAGCGAGGCGCGGACCACGAGGATGCGCAGGGCCTGCGCCGTCCGCACCACGCCGGCCAGCAGGCAGGCCAGCGCCATGGGCACCGACAGGGACCATGGCAGCGCCTGCGCTGCTGCCTCGTAGAGGATCAGGGCGAAAGCGAGGTACCACGCCAGGCCCGCGTAGCCCTCGTACGCGCGCCGCCATGGCATCTCGTACGGGCGCACGAGCATCTCAGGCCTCCCGGGCGGGCGCGTCCGCCTCGGGCCGCAGCCCGGCGACGAAGGCCGCCGCGATGACCAGTCCCAGGCATTCCTGGCCGCCGACCGCGCGGGTCGACGTGGGCGTCGCGACCCCCGCGCCGCGCGCCAGCATCCGCGCTTCGGAGAGGGCGCGCAGGGCCAGCGACGGCTCGACATGGCGGTGCTCGAATTCCCCCAGGGCAACGAACACGCCGTCCTCCACGACGCAGGCCAGGGGTCCGGGGCTCCCGGCGTTCAGGGCATCGACGATCTCGGCCAGGGCGTCGCGCACGCGCGGCGCCAGCCGCATGGGCGCGCGCAATGCCAGCGACGGCACCGGCGGCGGCGCCGCATCCGTGGCCGAGGGGCCAGGCGCCGGGCCGGACAGGGCACCCGCGGAGGCGGGACTGACCGGCAGCTCCATCTGGTGCGGCTCGCTCGGCGCGGCGGGGTCCGGCGCCGGCTCGGGCTCGGGCGTGGGCGTTGGCGTGGGCGTGGGCGTGGGCGACGGGGCGCGGCGCGGTCCCGGCGCGGCGACCGCGGGCTGGACGGCGTCCGGCTTGCCCGGCCCCGGGCTGGCCGCGAGCGCGTCGGCCAAGGCCTCGGGCCTGGGCTCGACGCCAGCCAGCACCACGGCCGCGGCGGCGAGCCGCACGGCTTCAAGCGGCGCCTTGGCGCCGGGCGGGGTGATCGTCCACAGCGGCCTGCCGTCCGCCTGCGCCTCGAAAACGCCGGCGCCGAGCAGGATCTCCAGCATCGTTTCGGGGGACTTGGGAATGCCGGGCAGCTGGTCGGCCTCGAGCAGCTTGCGCATGTCGGCGGCCCCGTTGGGCCATACGATGAACAGGCCGTCGCGCCCGTACCAGACGCGCGAGCGCTCCGCGTTCGGCTGCCAGGACGCATGGGTCGCGACCAGGCGGCGCAGCGCGTCGACCAGGTAGCGTTCCAGGTGCGAGCCGAGTTGGGGCTGGCCATAGCGATCGGCACTGGCCTTGAGGAAGCGGTCGATGACGAGCGCGGCGGAGCGGCGGACCAGTTCGTCGAGGATGTTGTGCTCGCGGTACAGCGGCATCGCCGAGAGGCTCGCCATCATGTGCGGGACCACCACCGAGTTGCCTTGCGCGAGGTGCTGCAGCATCGCCGCCGGCACGACGTGGGGCAGGACGAACAGGGAGATGCCGGGGCTCTCCGCGGCATTCGGCATCCACTTGAGGTAGTAGCGCGCCACGCCCTGCTGCGACAGCCAGGGCTGCAGCCCCAGCAGGTAGGGCTGCCACTCGTTGCCCTCGTGGTCGGTCACGATCACCCGGCCCAGCGTGCGGTGCATCTCGGCGCACAGGCCCGCGATGAACGTGGCCAGGCGCCAGCGCGGCTCCAGGTGTCGGCGCGTGGTGATCGTCGCCCTGCCGGAAAAGATGTGCGCATCCGTGCCCTGGAGCGCGAAGAACGCCGTCTCGAGGCCCAGGCGCAGCAGGCCGCCCGGGACGTTGAAGTAGTTGGCCGGCGTGGCGGGCAGCAGGTGCACGAACGCCGCGTAGCGGCGCACCAGCGCCAGCACGTCACGTTCGAAGGTGTCCCGATCGGTGCCGTAGCAGATCTTGATGCGCGCCAGCAGGTCCGCGTGCGCGCCGAGGAGGTGGTCGAGGCCGAGCGCGGGAAAGCCCGGATCCACGGACGGATAGGCGAAGGCCGCGGCGGCGCCGGCCGCGCCGGGACGCCAGGCCGGAGAAGCGGCGTCTGCGGACGCGGAGGGTGCATGGCGGTCTTGCATGGCTGCGGCTTCCGTTGCGGGTCGTCCCTGGATGGTCGGCGGCGGTTGGCCTTGCGCGCCCGCGTTGCTCGTCGTCGCGCGACGCCGTCAGCCGGCGGAGCCGTGCCGGCGCGCCCGCAGCGCCAGGCTCCACTGCAGGCAGGCCGGATCAGGCAGCGGCGGCGTCGGGAAACTCATCTGGACGCGCGGATCGCGTGGATAGCGCTCCATCAGCTTGCAGAACGGGCAGTCCGGGCGCGAGCGCTCCGCGGCGCCCGGCTCGACGAGGTACTGGCTGCCGCAGGCCGCGCAGGTGCTCAGCGAAAGAAGAACCTCGCGCGCATTCCAGATGCCGTCGAGGTGCCGCGCGAGGTCAAACGCGCGGTCGAAGCTCAGGCGCGGCGCGTGACGGCAAACGCTGCAGTAGTGGCGGTAGGCGGCCAGCAGGGACCGGATGGGGTCCACGTCGAGGTTGCGCAGGCGGCGGTACACGCTGGCGAGGACGGACGCTTCCGTGCGCTCGAGCAGCGTCGCCCCGTAGTACCACTCCGGCGTGTGCGGCGGCCGCCCGCGCGGAGGGACACAACGGTCGGCGTGCAGCAGCCGCAGGATCTGCCGCTGGCCCAGACCGGTCAGGATCTCGATGGTGCGCATGCGCGCGCCCAGTTCGGCGCACTCCCGCACCAGCGCGAGCCTGTCGAGCTGCCGCTCCGAGTGGCGTGTCAGCGTCGCGGGCGAAGCGGGCGGGGAAGCCATGCCGTGGTCACATGGCGTGTCCGCGTGGCGCTGCAGTGGCCGCCGGTCTGACGGGAAACGGGGGGTGGACCGCGCAGAGCGCGCCGGCAAGGGGCAGGGGCGACTGCAGCAGCGCGAACAGGTCGTTGCGCGGAGCGAACAGCGTCTCGTTGCCGACATTGGCGACGATGGCGAGAATCTGGGTGGGCGACAGCGATGAGAGGTACTGGGCGTCCGGCTCGCGCAGGCCGAACAGGCCGCAGGCCATGACCCGGTCGCGGCTGATGCTGTCGCGCATCGTCAGCAGCAGCGTGAGATTGGAGAGCTGCACCTCCGAAAGATGGGTGTCGACCATGGTGGAAACCTCCTTCCTCGGTATGTCTTGCGGGTAAAGTGACGCGCCAGGCAAGACATCGATCGGATGGATGTGACGATCACGTCGGCCCGTTTTTACGCATGCCGGTAGACACGCGCTGCTGAGAGCATATGCTCTGGCGTGAAATAATTCCGGTAGAAATTGCTCCAAAATGTTTCCGGGCGCGCCGAAACGGAGGAAATCGGCGTTGTTTCGGAGTGGCACTCGCGCCGGACGTAGCAGGGGTGAATGCCATGGATGCATGGCACGGCTGAATGGCATGGCAAAGAGCGAAATGAACCAAACATCGAAGACAGGCGCGTCGGGCCGGCAGGTGCAGGCAAAACGCCAACCGGAGGACGCGTCCCCGGCCGGCGCGGACCCCGCGCTGTCCACCGGCCTGCGCGAGCGGCTGATCGAGCGCATGCGTGATGCACGCATTCCGGAGGGCCACCCGCAAGCCCTTCACCTGGCGGCGATCACGGGCCGGACGTACCAGACCACCCGCCGCTGGATCGATCCGGCGACGCCCGGCCTGCCGGACCTCGCCTCGTTCCGGCTGCTGTGCACCGGCATGGATGGCGACCCCTCCTGGCTGCTGGGGCTGGTGGATGAGAAGCGATCGCTGCGCGAGTCCGTGGCGGGCGCCGCCCCCGCGGGCCGCGAGAGCCGCGAGCCGGGAGACTGGGTGCAGGGCGTGACCCGTGATGTGCAGCACCAGATGTTCGGCTGCCACGCCAGGCTCATGCGCGGCGACGAGATGGAGCCCGACATCGCCGATGGCGACACGATCTTCGTCGATTTCGGCGTGGGCGAGTTCTGCGGCAACGGTACCTACCTGATCGCGTGCGATGGCCTGGAACTCGTGCGCATGCTCGAGTACCGGGTGGACATCGGCCTGGTGCTGCGCTGCGCGAACAGCAACTACGCCGAAACGGTCATCCGCGACGCCGCCGACAGCGTGCGACGCAAGCTCAAGGTGCTGGGACGGATCGAGGGTGTCGTCCAGGTCCGCAAGTTCTGGAAGACCTCGCGCGCAGGCGCGGCGGGGTAAGCGGCTCCGCCGGCGGGGCGCATTGCGCGCGCGGCGGGCCAACATGCGGGGCAAAAGCTGGGTCGCCCGCCCCCGCGACGGGGACGGGCGAGGCTCGACGGTCTCTGGAACCGGGGCGAAGCCGTCCGGCCGCGGTGGCGAGGCCTTCCCACTTCCGGGCAGCCAGCGCGATGAGCTTGCCGCCGAGTCCCGTAAATGCGGTGGCGCGGTCGTGGTCCCTGCTCCTGGCTGCGTCGCGGCCCCCGCCGGGGGATTGCGCTGCGCGGCAGGCCGATGCGGCTGATCGCGCCCGAAGGCGCGCTGCCGCAGGGGGCCGAACGCGCCGACAAGATCAATACGGAGTTCCAGGTCCGGGTTCCTTCTCGGGCAGGCGCCAACACGCATCTGGACGCGCGCCTGGCCAAGGCGGGGTTCCACCACGACATGGACACACTGCTGCGTCCCGGCCTGCCGGCCTTCGATGTGGACCTGGCAGGCGAGATCGTGCGCGCGGCCTATTTCCGGCATCTGCCATGGTGCTGGGCGGTTAGGGCACCCCGCCACCCGGATGAACGGATGGCGGGGTGGTGCTTCAGGCCGGGGGGCCGCGGTGGCTCAAGCCGCCGTGACCAGGCCTTCCCATTCCTTGGGGCTTTGCTCGATCATCTTGCCGCCGATCTCCTCGAACTCGGTGGCCCGGTCGTAGTTGGGGATCTCCTGGCTGAAATGCGTGACCGCGTTGACCAGCCCATAGGCGGACAGCTGTCCGCCGTTGATCAAGTGGCGCAGCACGCCGGAGCGCTCGCCCTCATTGAGGTCGTACCGGTTGGCAAGCACCTCCACGCTCTTGACCGGGTCGCCCGTGAGCTTGATACCCATGGTCCTTTGCATCTTGCGCGCCGCTTCCTTGAAGGTGTGCTCCGTGACCGTGGACTGCACCACGTCGCGCACTTTGAGAAAGAAGGCGCGGTCGTCCGCCTGCAAGGTCTCCTCCTGATAGACCTGGACATTGTTGTCCTCCGTTCCGAGCGCGCGGCCGATGTGCGTCTTGCGCAGCGCATGGTCGGGAACGATCAGCCCGTTGCTGCACACGACGCGGTACAGCAGGGGCTGGACCGACAGCGTGCCATGCCCGACCTCCGAGTTGGTGATCACCACGCCCGCCTGGACGATGTCGCCGGGCTCCATGGTGTACGCCATGGGCGGCACCACCACCTTCAGGTACATGCGCGTGTCGGTTAGCTCGACCGACTCGAAGCGCATGTCCGGCAGCGTCTGCAGGATCGGGATGACGGCGTTCGCGAGGTCGTAGTTGTCCAGCCGGCGGTAGCGGTCCGACAGCACGGCGCGGGCCTGGCCATCGAGGGTGCGCACCATCGCATGTCCCTCGCCGCACTGCAGCCACGTGTTGACGTTGTTGTCCAGGAGCTTGGGCTGCTCCTTGCGCATGCGGTCGTAGTACGGGTACGGGATGTTGAGCTTGGCGGCCAGCTGGCGCCGCGCGAGTTCTGTGACGGTGAAGGTTCCGCCATTGGGGTGGTCAATGACCAGGCTGCCCTTGCCTTGGTCGCCGGTTTCGTGCCGCATCATCGAGGGATGCAGCACGAGGTCCTTCTTGGTCGAGAGCTGGCGTTCCAGCTCCTGAGCGAGTTGCACGAGGGTTCGTCCGTTGCGCATTTGAATCTCCAGTCGGAAGTGAAATGCGGGGACACACGCCCCCCTCGGGGAACAGGTCCCCGCGGGATGGTCAAGGAAGTGGCGATCGCCACTTCACGATGCGCGCGACAGGGTGTCGCGCGGGTACTCCAAGGCTGCCTTCGCCGCGCGCGACGCGCGCGGCCTGGTCTGGCAGCGACCAGGGGAGCGAAGCTCCGGGTATTCCTTCGCCTTGTCGCTGACGGCACTCGCTGTGCCGGTCACCGAGAAGACGGGTCCGGCCGATTGGCCGGACCCGTACCCATCGCCTGGTCCGTGGCTCGCAGTGGCTGGCGCGGCTTCAGGCCGCGCGCTTCATCTTGCTGACCACGGCCCACCAGACGTCGGCCCAGTCGGCGCCTGGCTTGCGCGGGATATGCACTTCCACCTCGCGCTCGATGCCGTGCCGCGCCTCCTTGCGGATGCGGCGGGCCAGCAGGTAGGCGCTGGCCTCTCCATCGAAGTCGGCGTTCGCGTCGTTGTCGCCGAAGATCAGCACCCGGCGCACCGTATCGGGCAGCCAGATCCGCTCCAGGTTGCCCGCGCTCAGGCCCGGCCACACGGGGATGTCCTTCATCAGGTGCACTGCGAACGCGTTCTCGATGCCCTCGGTCAGCCCGAGCGCGTCCGTGGGTTCGAACAGGCGGATGGCCGCGCCGTTGATGCCCGAGGTCAGGACCTTCTTCGCGTCGGGCAAGGCGGCCTTGCGCCCTCCGCTCAGGTAGGTCCGGTGCAGCGACACCAACTGGCCGTCCGGGCCGTCGATGCGCGCGAGCATGGCTGCGTACTCGGCGACCTTGCGTGACTTGCCGCTGCCATCGCGCTCGTAGTAGCCCAGCCGGGGATGGAAGCGCAGCGATCCGGGATAGACGTCCAGGCCCAGGCCGCGGCCGCAGAGATAGCGATCGACCTCGTCCCCGCGTTGCACGGGCCTGCCTTCGCTCCATATCCTGCGTGCCAGCTGCAGCATGCGCTCGCCGGACGCTGTCTCCGCGCGGGCGGGTGCGGCGGCCGGCAGGCCACCCACGGTCTGGGCGACCATCTCCAGCGTATGCGCGAAGTCCCAGCCCGTGATGGCCTGAAGCAGCTTGAAGCCGCCGCCGGCGCCGCAGTTGCGGCAGACATAGTTGCCCTCGCCGTAGCGGTCGGTGTACTGGAAGCGGTCGGTGCCGCCGCACAGCGGGCAGGGCATGTTCTTGCGCCGCAGAAGCCGCTCGTCCACGCCCAGGCTGCGCAGGATCTCGTCCCAGCGGCCATGCGCGCGGGCCTGCACGTCCTCCACGCGCAATGCGTATTTCTGCTCCGTCATGCCGGCCTCCGCGAGGTGGGCAGGACCGTTTGCTCTATGGGATTCATGGGTCTCTCCGGGTGGGTGATCCGCGCGGCCCGAACCCTCCTGGGATCGCGGCCCTTGCGGGTAAATGAAGGTCGCGACGGGGCGTCACCGCCCAGCCTCGACCGTGAAGACGAGGCCTGCGCGCAGGGCGCGCGCCACGGCGTGCAGCGGCCAGTCGGCGGCAGTCACGAGCTGCGCGCCGGTGCCGGCGCCACCGTCGTCCAGCGGATCGAGCAGGTAGCCGCAAGGCACCAGCTCGATGCGGTAGGCACAGTTTCGAGCGCCCAGGACGACGAAGGTGCGGCCGGCGACGCCGGTGACGATCTCGCTTTCCTTGACGAGGAAGTCGATGTCCGTCGCATCGCGCACCGGCACCATGGGCCGGGCGCAGGCGCAGTGCGATGGCCGGTTCATGGCGCCACCTCCGTGGTTGCCGGCTCCGCGTCCATGGGGGCGGTCGGCGGGTTCGGGCGCGGGGAGGCGTCGCCGCGGCGCAGCGTGGCCTTCGCCGGGTCCTGGGGCGCAGCGGAAACCTCGCGGTCCGTGCGCGCCGCGTCCTCGTCGAACCGGGCGGCAACGCCATAGGCGGCCAGCACGAAGGCGAGGCACAACGTGATCTGCAATGAAGACATGGCAATCTCCTCAATGGGGGAGCCCGCCCGTGCGGACTCCGGGAAATGGGACAGGCAGCGTGCTCAGGCGAACAGGTCGCCTTGCATGGCGTGCTTCTTGATCTGCTCGTTGATCCACTGCGGGTTCTTGGCCAGTTGCGCTTCGATCCATTCCGGATTGCGCGCCACCGCCTCGGCCACCCATTGCGGATAGCGCGTGAGCGTCTCGCGCAGCCAGCGCTTGACGTTGATCGCGATGGTTTCGCGGATCGACTCGCAGTCGACCAGGCCGCAATAGGGAATCGGCGACAGCGGGCTGCAGCCGACCACGCGCAGGCAGCTCGCGAAGGAAAAAGGACGCTGGTCCTTGTCCGACTCGGTGAAGATCCAGCGTAGGGTCGCCAGCTTTTCCTCGAGCGGGGCATCGGGGTCGGCGAGGTCGACCACGTCCCTGAGCAGACGCCAGTGGAGGAACACGATCTCCTCCTCCGTCCACTCCTGCGTGTCCCGCTCGTTCTCGGGCTCGAACAGCGACCAGTCGGGCGCTGCGATGATCGACGCGCCCGTCAGCGCCGTGCTGGGGGACAGAAAGAACATGCCCGGCCCGGCGTGGGGCTGCGGGCGATGGGATGCAATGCTTTGCGGCATGGCTGACTCCAAGAAATCGAGGAGGCAGCGCGACCCCTGCGAGGGGCGGATGCCCCTCGGGGTGATGACTGCCGGCGCTGGGCCGGGGCTTGCGGGTCGATGGACCCAGGCTGGCTTGAGGTGTGGCGGGGGATCCGCCGTGATCGGTGCGCCAGCTACCGATCGGAAAGAGCTTTCGGCGCAAGGCCAGACGCTTGCCTCGAAAGCCTGTTCCGATGAAGGCCGCGGCCTGTGCCGGGCGGTCGTGCTCCAGGGCTCGCGCTTGGGACCGACCGGCGCGCAAGTCGCCGGGGCCCACGGGCCAGCTGCCGTTGGATACCACGGTAGCGAGGCCCCCGGGGCCGGTCAAGCCGGCGTGCCGGCCCGGCCCGAGCTGTCGTCGAAATGCGCCGCACTTGCGCCGGATTTCGGGTGGCGGCGCGCCGGGGCGGCGCTGAAGATCGGCCGAAGTACCCCAAGTAGCCGAAGCACCGGAGGCGACGATGGCAGACATTCAGATCGTGAAGACGGACCAGGGCGCGGTCAATGCGAGGATCCTGGCAAGGGAGGCCAAGGCCGATTTCCGCCGCGTCGAGGCCGCCAGCCTCAAGATCCGCACGCACCTCACGAGCGCCGAGGCCAAACGCCTTTTCGTGCGCATGTTCAATACCCTGCAGCTCAATGCCCACTTCATCTCCGTGATCGCGCGCACGCGCATCGACCACCAGGACATCGAGAAGATCGAGACCGCGCTCAGGGCCGACATCGATGCGGCCAAGGACAAGCTCAACCAGGCACTCGACGGCGCGGAGGCGCTGTTCAAGGCGAACGGCATCAGCAGCTTCGCCACCTATGACACCCAGCCGCTCGAGATCGAAGTCGGCATCCTCTCGTCGAGCGGGCGGCGCTACCTGGAGGTGCTCAACCAGCTCGACCAGCTGATGCCGCTGCTGCAGACGCTGGAGATTCATGAGGTCATCACCACGCAGGCGCTGGACATCCAGCGCGCCGCGTTGAAGCGGCAGATCAGGGACATCGCGAACTCGGCGCGGCGGCTGGCCACCGGATTGCGCAGGCGAATGAACGCCATGGCCGCGCGCGACGGCGAGCGCGGCGCGGAGCACCCCGAAGTGCCCGATGCGGACGGCATGCAGCAGACGGGGCCGGCGTCCTTCGACGCCGGTGGGGAAGGCGACGTCGCCGCTTTGAACCCTCCGGCTGCGACCGGTTCCGCCGACGCCGGCGAAGGGACCCTGCCACCCGGCGAAGCGCTGGAACGTGGACCGGACGCGGCGGTGCCCGGCGAGGCCGCGGTGGCCAGCGGCTCGGTGGTGGTGCGGCGCGTGCGGCGCAAGGTGGCCGATCCCGCCGTGATGGACGGATACGTCCAGGCTGCCGATCCGTATGGAGAGGCGGCTACCCTGCCTGGACCTGCGGACCCGCAGCCATCAGAGGCCGCCGATCGGGTGGCGGATGCCGCCGACTGACCTCCTAGCGCGCGTGCCGCGCACAGCGGCCTTCGGTGTCCTGCCCCATTGCCGGATGAGGGCCGCACGGCGTCACCCCGATTTGCGCTTGCGGCGCGGTGCATTCGGTCTCAAGGCGTGGCGCCTGGGCCCCAACCGGTTCCCCTGACGGATGGTGTGCACTATGGTGTCCGTCGCTCCCACGGCACTGCGTTCAGAGCGCACGCCGCGAGCAGGAGACAGCTGGATCTCCTCGATCATCTAGCCTCGGAGAGCCTGCGATTCCTCGCCCGCGGCCGTGCCGGACCCGGTAGGCCGGGTCTGCGCGCCTGCAGGGCGTGGTGGGGCCGGCTTCGTCCCGGCCACGCCACGGGTGGTGCAATCGGCGCACGACCACATCAACTCCAGCCTTGCCGCGATCGCGGCCAAGGTTCTGGTCGGGCCCGGCCAAGGCGCGGCCCTTCGGCCCATGTTCATCGACTGCCACACCGCCCAGGGGACGTCCGCGGTGCGTGCCTCTAGTGTCGCGTCCCTGCCGTGGGTGTGATCCTGACCTAACCCCACGTGAACGAGCGGGTCGGCCATCGACCGGCATGCGCCGGTGAGGAGTCGAACCATGCCTACTCTTTCCCATCGCCCCGTCACGCTGCCCGAGACGGGCTTCCTGCGCCAGGCCCAGGTGCTGATCTTCGTGCCTTTCTCCAAATCCACGCTGTGGCGCCGTGTCGTGGACAAGAGCTTTCCCGCTCCGGTGAAGCTCTCGGCCAACGTGACGGCGTGGCGCGCCGAGGACGTGCGCCGCTGGATCGAGGAGCAGGGCGGCTGGCAGGTCTCGCCGCCAGATCTGCCCCGGGCGCGGCGTTGAGGGCACGGCGCCTCCTTCCGCGTTCCGCGACGACGCGCGCTTCGCCGCGCAGCCCCTCGCCGTGGGTGTGCCATGGCGCATCATTGCATCGTTTCTGGGCTTCGACAACGATGCGGCCGTTGCATATGCTGAAATCGCCGCGTCGCGGAGTATCGTCGGCAAGCCGATCAGCCAGTTCGACGCCATGATTGCGGCGATCGCCAAATCGCGTGGCGCTAGGCTGGCGACGCGCAACGTCGATGATTTCGCCGAATGCGGCATCCAGGTGATCAATCCCTGGAGTGATGGCGAATCGATGCAGGCGAATTGATGCTGCGTGCGAGCCGCATGGTGGGACGCGTCGTCAGCATTGCGGCCGCGACGGCACCCTTCGTTCCGACGTTCCCATGGGCCTGCGGCGTGTCAAGCCTGGCCTGCGACCTGCCCATGGCCTTGATGATGCTTCTAATATAGCGTTTTAGATGAAAAGGCCAGATTCCATAGCAAAATAGTCGAACCTATAGCGGAATTGCACCTCATGCCAGACAACTTGTTGGGATTCCATCGGCTGGAGGCGCAGCACAGCGTCCGCCTGGTGCAGCCGCTGCACACGCTCAGCCGCCTGGGCGCGGTTCGCCAGCGCGAGCTCGCCGGTGGCCGGGAGATCCGCACCTGGACGGCACAGTACCAGCCGACGGACACGTTCCGCGGGCATTTCGAATTCGGCCTCAAGTACGAGCGGCTCAATTTCGAGTTCTTCTCCAGGCTGTTCCACTGCATCGACCCCGAGGAGGTCGCCTCCTGGGTGAGGGAAGCGCCGACCGGCGGGTACGCGCGCCGCGCGGGCTTCTTCTACGAGTGGTTCACTGGCCGCCAGCTTGCCGTGCCGGACACCGCGCCCAACGTAGGCTATGTGGATGCGATGGACGCCAGCCTGTACCTGGCGGCCCAGCGGCCCGAACGCAACCGGCGCTGGCGCGTCAACGACAACCTTCCCGGCACGCGCGATTTCTGCCCGATGGTGCACCTGGGGGCCCCAGGCGAGCGCGATTGGCTCTACGACGTGGCAGCGGGTGTCCAGGCGCTCGACGACGTCTACGGGCCGGAACTGCTCCTGCGCAGCGCGGCCTGGCTCACCTTCAAGGAATCCCGCGCCAGTTTCGCGATCGAGCACGAGGCGGACAAGCAGGACCGCGTCAAACGCTTCGCCGCGGCCATCGGTGAGTTCAGCGGCCGCATGGACGACCCCATGTCGCCGGACAGCCTGATCACGCTGCAGCGCGCCCTGCTGGGCGATGCCGCGCTGCGGGTCGGCATCCGCCGCTCGCCGGTGTTCGTCGGCCAGAGCACCTTCAGGGCGCAGATCGTCCACTACATTGCTCCCTCTGAGGAACTCGTGGACGGCATGCTGGACGCCCTGCGCAGCTTCGAGGCCCGCACGCGGGGCGCCAATGCGCTGGCGCGTGCAGCGGCCGTCTCGTTCGCGTTCGTGTACCTCCACCCGCTTGCGGACGGCAACGGCCGGATCCATCGCTTCCTCGTGAACCACCTGCTCGCGGCCGACAAGGCTGTGCCCGCCAACATCATCGTGCCGGTGTCTGCCACGATCGCCGGCTCGGCTAGAGGACGGGCCGGATACGACCACGCCCTGGAAGTGTTCTCCCGTCCGTTCATGCGCAGCCATGCCGATGGCTACCGTTTCGGAGCGTCGCGAACCTGTCCCGACGGCGTGGTCACCGATTTCGAGTTCCTGCAGACGGAAGACGCCCAGCATGCGTGGCGCTACCTGGACCTGTCCGAACACGCCAGATACCTCAGCGATGTCCTGCGCCAGACCGTCGAGCACGAGATGGCCGAGGAGGCGCTGGCGCTGCGCCGCCACGACGACGCCCGCGCCGCCATCAAGAACCTGGTCGAGATGCCCGACCAGGACGCCGACCGGATCATCCGTTCGCTCAAGGAAGGAAACTGGCAGGTGAGCAACAAGCTGCGCAAGGAACTGCCGGAGATCTTCGGCGAAGGCGGCGGCCTGCATGCGCACCACGGGCCGATCGTGGCGGCGGTGCGCGATGCGTTCGAGGGCGCCGACCTGGCGGCCGATGACGGCAGCAGGCGCGGGGCCGGCTGAGACGAAGGGCGCGGCGCGGGCGCGACCTGCCGCCGAAATCGCCGTCATTTCGGGCGGATTCTGGGTGGCGCCGGAACGCGGCAATCCGGAGCATCGGGTCCAGGGAAACACTGGCCAGATGGCTCGACATGGATTCGGATCGCTTGTCGCTCTCCAAGACGCTGCTGCTCGCGGTGCTCGCAGGCAAGACCTACGAGGCGGCGGCGCGCGACCACGGCCTGACGCGTACCGCCGTGGAGCGGCGCGTGAAGTCGCTCGTCCTGCGGCTGATCCGCGAGGTCGGCGTCGACGGGCTGAACGAGAGCCGGGCGATGTTCGCGCGCAAGCTGCGCGTCCATCGTCCAGCCATCGAGGCAGCGCTGCAGGGCTATGTGCCCGTCGCCGCCTACGAGAAGGACGCCGATCCGGTGGTGCTCTCGGACGAGGACATTCGCACCGCGCTGCGGCGCGTCCGGCTGCATACCCAGACCCCGGAGCGCGACGTCGCCATGGTGTGGATCCTGCTGGCTACCGGCCTGCGGCCGCTCGAAATCGCCCGCATGCAGGTGGGGGACTACCTGAACGCCGACGGCACGGTGCGCCTGAAGTCGCTGGTCCGCCCCTGCGTGGCGGTGAACGCCCGGGCCCGGCCGCTGTACTTCTCCAGCGAGGCGGCGCGCGCCGCCATTGATGCCTATCTCGCGACGCGCACCCAGGCCGGCGGGGGCACGCCGTACCGAGGCCTGGATCCTTCGGCAGCATTGTTTCTCGAGCAGCATGGACGGCCATTCCTGGTGGAGGCCCTCCCGACGCCGTCGGGCACGCGGTTTCTCTGCCAGGAGATCCACTATGCCTACCGCAAGATCTTCCGGAGGATCGGATTTCCGGGGCTCTCGGCGCTCAGCGTGCGCTACACGGTGATGGACAGGCTGGCTCGCCGCGGTGCCGATGAACGCCAGATCGGCGAGTTGCTGGGGATCCGCGAGCCGCGGCCGCCGAAGCGCCCGCGATTGGGGTTGGACGAGCTCATGGACGGGCTGTTGTAGGCGCCAGGCACGGCGCGCGAGCGCGGGAATACTGGCGGAATCCGACCCCAGTCTCGATGCAGTGCGATTTGCGGCCAGGCGGCGGTGCGGCGAGCACAAGCGCCTTGTCTTGCCCCAAGATGTGGCCTCTCAGGACTTCTTCCAACCACGATGGCCATGCTTCGATGCGGCAACCAGATACGCCTGACTCGGCGTGAAGCCGAGGTCTTCAAGGAGATCACGGACTTCGAGCCGGTCGGTGTCCGCACGCTGGCGGACCTGGAGGCGTACGTCGCGGGCTGCAAGCGGTACTACCACGGCAATTCGCACGCTGCGCGCTTTTTGCATTGGCTGATCGACGAGGAACTCGATCAATGCGTCGGCCGGGTGCCGCCGCGCCGCATGCCCGGATGAACCCGGCGCCCGGTTCCAGCCGGTGGCCACGCCGCCGCACCGGCCTGTTTTCTTTGCAGACCTTGCCCTGGCGCTGAAGCAGAACCCGCGAGCAGCTGCCGTCCCGGATCCCGGCGCCATCCTCCGGAAGGCGCGAGCGCAATCGCGTGAACGCGGTCAAGCGCCATGGACGCCCGCACGGCGCCAGGCAGGCACAGCGGAATGTCACTCATAGAGAGTGCTCTTATAGAAAGTGCCCTCATACCGAGTAGCCTCATAGCAAGTGATCCGATAGCGTTCAATGCAAAGGAATGCTATGGAACTGGAATACGAACCCCTGGTGTGCTTCGGGCGCCACCTTGCGGCCACACGCCGCAAGGCAGGGGTGTCGCAGGAGGCGCTGGCCTATGAGAGCGGCTTGTCGAGGAGTTACCTCAGCGAGGTCGAGCGCGGCCTTCGGAATATCGCGCTGCGCAACATCTGCATTCTCGCGGCAGCGTTGAACGTGCCGCCGGCGCAACTGCTGGAGTTCGATCAGGAGCAAAACGGGGGTGAAGGGAGCGACCAGGGTTAGCGGGCAGGGGAGCGCCGTGTGGCGCAGCGCTTCGGCGCGGCCGATCAAGGGGCCGTGCGGGGAAAAGCGCCGGAGCAAAGGAAGGGGCGAGCGCCGTCGCCGTGATGGCGCGGGGCAGCGCGAGCGCAGGCCGATCCGCCCGTGCGCCACCGCGGGTGCGGCGGGCAGGGCGTCCGGTACTCTGTCGGCGGTTGATCAACCGGCCGCCGACTGTGTGGCAGAGCGAGGCTCGACGGCGGCTTCCGCGTTCGCGGCCGGGGCCGGGGCCGTGGCGTCGGACCGGTCCGCAGCCTTGCGCGCGCGCTCACGAAACGCCTTGTCGGCCTGGGCGTAGGCCTCGTTCTCGATGAGGCGCCGCACTTGCCGTTCGGCGGGATTCTCCTCGGCCTCGGGCAGGCAGGCGACGGCCAGGTTGCGGCCTGATCGCAGCGCTGCGAGCGCCGCCTTCGGAAAGGCGATGAACAGCGCGCTGAACAGGCTGCGCACGAAGCGGCCGATGCGCCGGTTGCGTGCTTCGCGGTTCTCGTGGAGCCGGATGCAGCGCTGGCAGCACAGGTACAGACCGCGATGCCGGCGCCGCAGCGTCTCGTCGCGCTCCAGCTCGGCGAGGATCTCCTCGGCCAGGGCCGCATCACTGCGGGCCTGCGGGTAGAAATCCACCCAGGTCTTCTCTTCCTGCCTTTCCACGCTTTCGAGTTTGCGGCGGGCAGGGACTTTCTCTTGCGACATGGCTATGCCTCCGATGGTTGGCGGTGAACAGAGGAGGACGCGGACGACAGCTCCGGTGGGAGTTGCCGTGGTTCCGCACGAAGCGCGGCCGGCCCGGTGAGTTCACCCGACCCACCCTCGCTGACCCGCGTCGAAGCGCTCGCTTCGGGCAGGCTACTCACTGCGTTTGCCTCCCGCCGAAGCCGAGGACCGCAGATCGCGGTATCGACTTCGAGGGCAGGTGAAACGCACTGGTCTCGTTCAGGGACTCGGCCACGGAAAGATTCCGTCCATGGCGCGTCCTGATCTTCATGGCAACGCATGCGAAGGCGTCGGCGCAGGCGATGGTGCCCAGTTGCCTGTGCACCTAGCGCCGTACCCCCGAGCGTGCCTGCTGCGCGATGCCGATCCACTTGTCGGCAATGCGCTCGAGGTACGCCAGGTCGTCCTGTTCGATCTCTCCCAGCTTGCGCAGCCGGACAATCACGGCCTTGACCAGTCCCGGATCGTCCATGGCGAGCTGGACGACGGTCATGGCAATCTGCTTGCGGTAGCGGTCGATCATTGATCAACCCTGCGCCATCGTCGTCTCGGCCTGCTGCTTCCCGGCAAGTTGCGCCGAAGCATCCGACCATGGCCGCAGCAGCACGGCCACGCGGCGGCTCTGTGGCCGGCGCGTCTCGCGCTGTCCCGAGCCACCCAACAGCACGCACGCGGCGCGCCGGTCTCTCGTCACGTCAGTGAACATGGTGTCCTCCATCCAAAAAAATGGGGAACACCGCTCCCTTCCCGGGGAAACAGGTTCCCCGTTCGGGATGCTTCGGCGATGCCGAAGCGCTCAGCGACGACACCTGCCGGTGCGCCAAGGTGATGAGGCCCGCGATCCATCGGATCGGAGCCTCCTCGCAGCCAGGCGCGGCGGCGCACATGGCACCGTCACGTCGGGCGTCTCGCGACGCTCCGCTCGCGGGGAGAGGAACGGCGCGGTCCAAGTCCCGCTCGGGGCGGGACGCATTGCCGGGGCCATGGGCATGGCCTGAGCCGGACGGATCCGGCTCCACAGGGCGAGTAACGATCGCAACGCCAGCAGGGCTGGACTTCAGGCGGCCTGCGGACAGGCCACGAAGAAGGCTGGGTGAGCACGATGCCCACGGGTAGCCATGGCACTATCGGTCAGGCCGGCCGGCCGCTCAAGAGCCTGGCCGCGCATGGCCGCTCCCATTGACCGAACCAGGGCTGGGACCGGCGAATTCGGGGAGGCGGTCCAGAGCGCAGCGCCCACATCCGGCAAGCACCGGCGCGCATGTCGCGGCCGCGCCGGTCGCCGGCGCCCACCGGCATGGCATTGGCGGCGCCGCGTCGCCGCAGACACTAAGTGCCGGGGGAGGATCGCTCGATCGTCTCCGTGTAGCGAAAACTCAGGGTCTGTTGATCGTCCCGCACGATGTCGGTGCCGCTCAGATCCACGACACGCGACCGGCTGCGCCCGAAAGTGTCCACGTGCTGCTGCGTGCCGCCGGTGTGCGGGAAGAAGCACAGCTCGAACTGTCCTTGGTCGGTGAGTGCGCTGTCTTGCTCGTGCATCGGCAGCACGATCTGGTGAACGACGTTGGAGAACTGCACCACGAAGATGAGGTAGGGGCAATCGGCGCGCTCCTCGCGCCTGCGAAGAAGTGCGTACTGGAACTGGTCGGTCGGCAGCGGTCCCGGCACGAACTGTTCCAGAAGGCGAAGAGGCCGGTAGGGATAGCTTTCGAAGCTGTGCGCGGGCGCCAGCACCCAGCGCTTCAGATGCGCGCAGGCGCCGGCCTCGGGCTCGGGCATGACGGCCAGGGCCATCTTGACCAGGCACTTGAAGACGCCCATGGGCACATAGGGTTGACGCTCGAGATGCAGCGTGAACGTCTTCCGGTCCGGGTCGAGCTCGTGGCGCGGGTCGCTTTCCCCCATCCGGATCTGCAGGTGGGCGGCGTCTCGCGCGTCGATGCGCAGTTGCTGGTCGCGCGACTTGAAAGACGGGATGCCCTTGCCGTTGACCCTGCCCATCGAGCGCATGGGCAGCGTCCATTTCGCGTAGTCATCCTCGAGCATCTTGGCGAAGTGCTTGTTGCACTCATCGCATTCCCAGCGATCAATGAGTGCCTTGTTGCCAATCAGCTCGGGGAACGCGTGCGCCTTGGTGCGGAAGGCCGCCGCCGGCGCCCCCTTGCCGCAATAGCGGCAGCGTCGCTGATCCAAGGCCCCCAGGTACCTCGGCTTGGAGCCTGCATGCAGGACATCGTGCGCGAGGATCTCGTAGCGCTCGTCGAACCATGCCGCGCGCATCTCGTGCTCCGCGGACAACGTGGCGCCGGCATCTTCGAGGCGTAGATCGACGGCGGCGGAGTCCGGGTGGCGCGCGAGGTAGGCGGCGAGGCATTCGGGCGTGCGGGGGACATAGATGAGGTCCGTGACGCCATGGCCTGCGGCGATCTCGGCGAGCAGCCCCAGGTCCGTGCCGATCGCGATGATGGGGCCCGCCAGCCGGCCCACGCGGATCTTCTCGGTGAGCAGGAAGACGGTCATGCCATCGAGTTCGCATCGGTTCTCGCGCTCCAGCAGTCCCAGTGCGTTCGCGTTCCACAACCCCGAGAGCCCGTCGCGCAGAGCGTCCTTGCCGGGGACGGCGATACCCAGCTCGCGGACCCCGCGTTGTGCCGTCAGGTACGCGCAGACCATCCATGCGGCGGCGACGGCCGCAGCGTGAATCGACAGGGGCGGGGTGTGCGCATGCACGGCAGGCACATGGCAAGGAGCAGCGGGGGAGGATGGCGAAGAGGACATGCGATGGCTTCAGCGGACACGACGCGCAGGCCGTGGGCGGTTGGCGCGTGCCGCTGGGCCACCTGCGCGCCGAGGCGGCGCAAGGGAGCAGCCCGGGCGCATTTTCATGGGGCGACCTTTCGGCGCGGCACGGATTTGAGGTGTGCCGGGGCGAGGGTCCGAATGCGTGCGGCGACCAGCCGGCTGGCGTTGGACAAAGGGTGCCGCTTGGAAAATTCGATGGCGATGGTGCGCTTGATCGAGGGCCTTTCGATCGGCCAGGCAACCAAAGCACCCGATGCCACCTCCTCCCTCACCGCCAGCAGTGGCAGCATCGTCCAGGCCGAACCGCGCAGCGCCACATCCTTCATCGATGGCAAGGTCTCCACTTCGATCGCAATGTTCAGCACGACCTGCTTCTGGCGTGCCAGCAAATCCAGGGCCGAGCGAAGGCCATTCGGCATAGGCGGAAGCACCAGGGGAATGCCTTCGAGATCCTTGAAGGCGATGGTCTGACCATGGTGGTTCGGCAACGGGCGGCCGATGAGGCAGGTATCGAGCCAGCCCATGATGTCGTCCTCACGCCATGCGGAAGCGCCATAGCGGCTGACGATCGCGATGTCCAACCGGCCCGTCCCCAGCTGCTGAATGAGCGCGCCGCTGAAGCCCTCCGTGATCCGGAGCCGCACCGAGGGTGCGCGGGCGTGGATGTCCGCGAAGAGCTCAGGCAGCAAATGCTGGGACATCGAAGGCGGCACGCCCACATGCACGACGCCGCTGACGAGTCCGGAGCTCTCGATGGCCGTCGTCGACAGGGCGTCGAAGCGCCGAAGCAAGTCCTTGACCTCGGGGTACATGCGGTGTCCGTAAGCAGACAAGACCATCCCGCGCCCCGTGCGGTCGAACAGTCGCGCACCCCACTCCTGTTCCAGTTGGGCGACGCGTCTGCTGACCAGGGACGGGGCTATGTCGGTGGCGATTGCCGCGCGCGACAGCGACTGGGCCTCCGCGACTTCGCAAAAGATCGCAAGCTGCTTGATGTCCATGGTTTCACTTTAATGGAAACCTGAAATGTCCGCATCCACCTGTGCTGAGGTGCCGATGTGCCCTAAATTGCTTGAAAACTAGCAGGAGACAAACATGCGTTTTCACACATTTCTGACGTGCGTCGGCATCGCCTTGTGCATCACGGGCGGCGCGGCGCATGCACAGTCCGCACCCTACCCGGGCAAGCCCGTCACGCTCGTGGTTCCGTTTCCCGCCGGCGGACCCACCGATGCCATGGCCAGGGCGCTCGCCCAGAAGCTCGGGGACCACCTGGGTCAGCCGGTGGTGATCGACAACCGTGGCGGCGCCGGCGGGACCATCGCCGCCGAAGCCGTGGCACGGGCGCCGGCCGACGGCTATACCCTCTTCTTCGCGACGACCGGCACGATGGCGATCAATCCGAGCCTGTACAAGAAGATCCGCTATGACCCGGTGAAAGACTTCGCGCCCATCAGTCTGATGGCGACCACACCGAATGTTCTGGTGGTGCATCCCCAGATTCCCATCAGGACGGTGTCTGACCTGGTCAAGCTGGCGAAGGAGAAGCCCGGCAGTCTGACCTACGGCTCCGCAGGGAACGGCAGTTCGACGCATCTATCGGGTGAACTGCTTCGCAGCATGGCGGGCATCCAGATCACCCATGTGCCGTACAAGGGGTCGGCGCCCGCGACGGTCGACCTGCTTGGAGGGCAGATCAACATGATGTTCGACACCATCGCGACACAGGTGCAGAACATCTCGGCCGGCAAGGTCCGCGCGATCGCCGTCACCGGGACGGAGCGCTCGCCGCTGCTTCCCGACGTGCCGACCTTCCGGGAGTCAGGACTGCCCAACTATGACGTCACGATCTGGTTCGGCGTCCTCGCGCCGGCGGGCACGCCGGACGCCATCGTCCGGCGTCTCAGCAGCGAGATCGGCGCCGTCATGGCGACCGACGAGATGGCCAAGCGCATGCAGGCGGATGGCGCGAAGGCACGCAGCTCGTCGCCGGCCGAATTTGCCGCGCTGATCAAGAGCGACCTGGCGAAATGGGCGCCGATCATCAAGGCCTCCGGCGCCAGCATCGACTGAGTTCCACACACATGACAGCTATCGATTCCAGGCTGCTGCGCGCCTTCAGTCCCGGTTGCGTTGCGATCGTCGGTGCCAGCGAAGACCGCAACAAGGTCGGCGGCAGGCCGCTGTACTACCTCAAGCACCTCGGCTACCAGGGCACCGTCTATCCGATCAATCCCAAGCGGGAATTCATCCAGGGAGCGCCTGCGCTTGCGACGCTCGCCGACACGCCGATCAAGCCCGATGTGTGTGTGGTCGCGGTGGGCGAGGAGCAGGTGCTGAGCACCATCGCGCAATGCGGCGCGCGCGGCATCGGCGCAGCCGTGGTCCTGAGTTCCGGATTTGGCGAGGCCGGCCCGCAGGGTGTCCTACGCCAACAGGCCCTGCTGGAGTGCGCCCGAAAGTACGGTGTACGCCTCGTCGGTCCCAATGCGCAGGGGATTGCCAACTTCCGTACCGGCGCGGTGCTGAACTTCAGCACCATGTTCATGGAAACCGAGGCACTGGATGGACCGGTCGCCATCATCAGCCAGAGCGGGGCGGCCAGCGTGATGCCCTACGCCCTGCTTCGCGAAAGGGGAATCGGAGTCCGCTATGTCGTCGCTTCGGGCAACGATGCGGACGCGTCCGTTGCCGAACTCGCGCTGGTCGCGGCTGCGGATCCCGAGATCCGCGTGGTCCTTCTGTACATTGAATCCTTGACCGATGCCACGGTCCTTGCCGAAGTCGCGCGAACGGCCAACGCACGGGGCGCGGCGGTCGTCGCGCTGAAGGCCGGACGCAGCGACGAGGGCGCCAAGGCCGCCGCATCGCACACGGGCGCCATTGTCAATGACGATGTGTCCGTGGATGCCTTCCTGGAAAGACACGGGATCTGGCGGGCGCAGGATGTCCATGGCCTCGTCAATGCCGTGGATCTCTACCTTTCCTGCGGGATGCGCGCCGCGGAGCGGCTGATCGTGCTGAGCAACAGCGGGGCCGTTGGGGTGCTTGCCGCCGACGGTGCCGCGAGGTTCAAGATCCGGTTGGCGGCGCTGGCCCCATCCACCACGGACAAGCTGCGCGAGATCATTCCGAGTTTTGCCGCGGCGCAGAATCCGATGGACCTGACGGCTGCGCTGATGTCGGACAGCAGCCTGTTCTCACGGTCGCTGAGCGCATTGGCCGGCGATCCCCAGGCCGGCATGTTCCTGGTCGGCGTCCCAGTGGCCGGCGAAGGCTATGACATCGCAGGGATGGCGGCGACGGTGGCCTCCCTGGCGCGCAGCGATGGGCGGCCGGCCGTGGTTTTCGCACCGCAGGCCAAGGTGCGGGAGGCATTCCGGGCGCAAGGCGTGCCAGCCTTCGCCAACGAGACCGACGCGCTCTCTGCATTGAGCCAGGTGACTCGCCACGCCAGGCTGCAGGCAGAGGCCTTGGAGCGCGATCAACTTGCCCCAACGCACGAGGCGGGCTTGTCTGAAACGCCTCGCGCTTCCGAGGAAGGTGTGGCGATCGGCCTGAACGAGGCGCGGAGCCTGCAGTTGATCGAGGAGGCGGGGATCCCTGTCGTGCCGCACCGGCTGTGCACGACCTTGGACGAGGCGCTGCGCGCCCGGGGTGATCTGGGTCCGGCGGTGGTGGTCAAGGCATGCTGCGCAGCGATACCCCACAAGTCCGAGCACGGCCTGGTCTTCTTGACCTGCAGCACGGCCGAAGATGTCGGGCAGGCGTGGGAAGCCTGTGTCCGCCGCGTTCGGGACATGGGGCATGCGCCGGACGGCGTCATCGTGGCGAGCAAGGTCCACGGCACCCGTGAGTTCGCGCTGGGCGTGCGCCAGGACCCCTTGTTCGGCACCATGGTGATGGTCGGCGATGGCGGCAAGTACGTCGAGGCCTTGCGGGATTTCGCCGTGCTGCTGTATCCGTTCGACCGGCAACAGGTCCTTGACAAACTGCAGCTGCTGCGCGTCGCGCCGCTGTTCGAGGGCCTCAGGGGAGATACGCCCGTGGACCTCGAGAGCGTGGCGGATGCCGTCGTGCGGCTGGGCGCGTACGCCGCGCGGCGGCGCGATGCGATCCGATCCATCGATCTGAACCCGCTGATCGCCGGCGCTCGCGGTGCCGGCGTCTGGGCCGTCGACGCGGTGGTCGAGGTAGCGGCAAACACCGTCCAGCCCATCACGGACGACGCATCGGTTGTCCAAATTCGTTGATTTCAGTCCCGAGGAAATAGAGCAATGCAAACGATCAATGACGCCGTGCAAGTCAGCGTTCGGTCCGGGATCGCGTTCGTCACGCTGAACCGGCCGGGCGCCATGAACGCCATCAATGCGGACATGCGCGAAGGCCTGCTGCGCAGCCTGCCGGCACTCGACGCCGATGGCGACGTGAAGGCGCTGGTGTTGACCGGAAGCGGTCAGCGGGCCTTCTGCGCGGGGCAGGACCTGGACGAATCCGCGGCGACGGAGCCCCGGGGGCTGGCGGGATGGCTCAACCACCAGCATGCGATGTACCAGGCCATCCGAGATGTCGACAAGCCCATCGTGGCGGCGCTGAACGGCTTTGCGATGGGCGGTGGATTCCAGATGGCGCTGTTGTGCGACCTGCGCGTCGCGCATCCGGAGGTCCGGCTTGGTCAGCCCGAGGTGAAGGTCGGGCTTGGCAGCATCGTCGGCTCCTACCTGATTTCCCTGCAGGTCGGCCATTCCGTCAATCAGCAGCTGTCTCTCCTGGGGGACCCGATCAGCGGGGCGCGCGCGGGCGAGCTGGGGCTCGTGAACGAGCTGGCCGCCGCCGAGGACGTGCTGGCGCGCGCCGCCGAACTGGCGACGAAGATGGCTGCGCAGCCGACGATGGGGCTGCGCGTCACCAAGCAGCGCTTTCGCGAGCGGACGCAGGCGGACTTCGACGAGGCATGCAGGGCGGGCATCCGGTACCAATTGGAAAGCTATTCGACCGGCGAGCCCCAGCGGACGATGCAAGAGTTCATCGCACGGCGCGCGCAAAAGCGCTGACCGCGCGGGGCCCGACGCGGGCTTGGCGTCGCAAGGAATGCGACGCCGGAGACCGGCCTGTCGCGGCGCAACGCAGAGCGCGTCCCGCGCTTCTGCGGGGCGCACGTTTGGGCTGGCGCCGAAACGCCCCCGTATTCGCGCGCTTTCCGGCTTGCGGTCAGGCGTCGGCCTGCCCAGGATGAAGGCCGGAGTACCGGCACCCATGGAGATCCAGCGATTCAACGTTGTGGGCAGCGTCTTGGCCGCGGACGATCCGCGCCTGCAGGACGCGCTGGCGCTCGCCTATGAGTCCACCGAGCGCCCGCGCTGCCTGTGCATGCCCGGCGGGATCGAAATGTACGTGGCGCGCCATCGCCAACTCGTGCTCAAGCGCATGCCCGGCTCTGGCCTGCGGCACCATCCGGGCTGTCCATCCTATGAGCCGGACGCGCAGCAGTCCGGCCTGGGCGAGCTGATGGGCGAGGCAGTGCTCGAACCGAACCCGGGGTGCTTCGAACTGCGCGTGAACTTTCCGTGGACGCGGGTGGCGGGCCGCGCCGTGCCCCGGGGCGAGCCGCTGGAGCCGGCGGAAGTGGCGGTCGCCCGCCGGCGCATGAGCCTGCGCGCGCTGATGCATTTTCTTTTCCAGAGCGCCGGGTTCAACCGCTGGTCCCCCGCGATGGAAGGCAAACGCAACCAGGGCGTCCTGCACAAGTACCTGCTCGAGGCGGCGGAGAGCATGACCGTGCGGGGCATCGCCTTGTCCGAACGGCTGTACGTGCCCGAGCCCTTTTCCGAGACGGGGCGCGAGGAAGCCGCGCGGCGCCGCCGCGACAAGCTCTCCGTGCTGCATCCCCGCGACGGGCAGAGCCCGCTGGCCATCGCGCTCGGCGAGTTCAAGGGTTGCGACGCCACCGCGCTTGGCTGCCGGATCTTGATCAAGCACGCGCCGGATGCGCCGCTCCTGGTGGCGCACCGCACCTGGGAGCGCATCCAGCGCGCGTTCGGACCGCTGATCGAGGCGCGCCACGCGGACACGGGGCACCGGGTGCGCCTGGTCATCGCCGCGCTGATCCGGGCACGCCGGGAACATACCTACGAAATCGATGCCGCGAGCATGATGCTGACCAGCGAGCACTGGATCCCGATCGAAGGTCTGCACGAACTGGGGCTCGTGCATGCGCTCGTGGAGCAGCATCGCCGCTTCGTCAAGCCGTTGCGCTACGACGCGCGCACGGCCGCGGGCTTTCCCAATGCCCTTCTGCTCGATGCCGGTGGGCAGCCCGTCCCCCTGCACGTCCTGAGTGCCTTCATGTCGGTCAAGGACCGGGCCATGAAGGAGAAGGCCGTGCTTGCCGCCGGCGGCGCCTGGACGTGGCGGCCCGATGAGCCGATGCCGCAGCTGCCGCCCATCCTGCCGCTTGCATCCGCAGGACGAAGCGGGGCGCCGCCGGGCCGGCCGGGCTGAAGCCGCCTGCGGCCCCGGGTCGCCGCCCGGCACGCGCGGCGGGGTTGCAAGACTGCTGGGCGCGGTCAAGATGCGGGAGGAGGTGTTAAACATGTCCTTTCGAATGCAACCGGCCTTGCTTCCCGATGTAGGTGAGCCCTTTGAACCGCTGTGCTTCACCACGCTCAGGCGGGGGCCGGATGGCGCCGTGCGCCCGTTCAATCCGGTGCTCGCATCCACGGTGGGTGCGTACCTCGAGTACGGCAATCTCTTCGCCTATCTCTTCCGGCGCTTCGGCTATCCCAACCAGGCGAGGGACGTTCACACCGAGCTGGCCCGCTACACGCTCACGACACCCCGTCCGGATCTGTTCCTCAATGTGATCCCGCGGGTCGACGGTCGTACTGACCTCTGCTTGGAGTTCCTGGCGCCGGCCTCGGTCGGGCGCGCGGCGCAGGCCTATCTGCTGGCCGCCATCGACGCCTGGGAAGGCAGGGCGCTCGCGCACCAGGCTGGCCGGGAAATGCCCCGGTGGCTGCAGGCACGCGCCGAGGCGCTCGCCGGGCGCCCCAGCGCGCGGGGCCGTCGCGCCGGCGACGCGTCGATCTCCTTGCGGCAGGCGCTGCGCACTGTGAGCGCCGCCACCGGCCCCGACGCCCGCCGGGCCCGCGAGTTCCTGCAGCGGTGCCTGGACCGCTATGCGCGCGTCGAAGCGCGGCCGCAGCCGCTCGAGCGTCCCGCAATGCTCGAGGATTGGCTGCCGGCGGATCCGCTCCAGCCCTATGCCGTCGCGGCCGGGCAGGCATTGGCCAACCTCATGCGCGAGGTGGGGCTGGGCGGGGATGCGATCGACGTCTTCGGTTCCAAGCCGAAGGGCAGCCGGATGCTGGCTCCGGCGCGACCGGCGGGCGAGGCCGTCGGCGCCCTCATGCACCTCGACGGCCAGCGGTTGTCCGAACTCCACCGGTTGATCACCGGCCTTGGAAGGGGGAACGCGCGGCGGGGCCTCGCGCGCGCGATCTCGCTTCTGGCCGGCGAGGGCGCGCGCTGAGCGAACCGCGCCGGTTCCTCGGGCAGATGCGGACTGGCCGATCCGTGCACCGACGCGTGCTCCCCGAGCGCCGCGCGCCATCCCGAAAACGCCCCGATGCCGCGGAGAATCGGGCCGCCCGACGGCGAAGTGGAAAATGTTAAATTCCTAACTATGCGAACCACGCATTGAAACGCCGAGGTTCGATCGATTTTCCAGTGAATATCACTCACTCCGCAGGCTTGGCGTTGGCGCGAACCCCGTCGCCGGTCCACGGATTCGCGGAAGGGGACATGGACGGGGGAAGAGATGCAGAACTGGGCGGAAGATCTCATGTGGGCCATTCATCCCAGCAGCGGTGAGGCCGAAGCGTTCGCGCGGATCGCTTCGGCGGCGCATGTCCTGGGATTCGAATGGTGCGCATTCGGGCTGCGCGTGCCGCTGCCGGTGACCAATCCAAGGGTGGCGCTGATCAACAACTATCCCCGGACCTGGCAGATGCGCTACGAGGAGGCCGGCTATCTGCGCATCGACCCGACCGTGCTGCACGGCCGCACCAGCCAGGTGCCGCTCGTTTGGAGCGACGGTGTGTTCGCGTCGGCGGGCGGCTTGTGGTCCGAGGCGCAGTCGGCCGGCCTGCGCTATGGCTGGTGCCAGTCGAACATCGACCTGTATGGTGTGACGAGCATGCTCAGCCTGTCGCGTTCCTCCGAACCGATCACCGTCAGGGAACTGGCGGATAAGCGGATGCGGATGGGGTGGCTGGTGAGCGTCGCGCACATGGCATTGGGACGCGTCGTCAAGCCCAAGCTCTGCGGCGTGCGCAGCGTCGAGCTGACGGCGCGCGAGACGGAGGTGCTCAAGTGGACGGTGGATGGCAAGACGGCGGGCGAGATCGCGGACATCCTGTCGATCAGCATCGATACCGTCAATTTCCACGTCAAGAACGCGACCGTCAAGCTCAGCACCCCCAACAAGGCCACCGCCGCGGTGCGGGCCCTGGCCATGGGGCTGCTCGCCTGAATGCCGGTGCCGGCTTGACGCTCTGCTTGGCATCCTTGAGACTCGCGGGCGCATGAGGGCGCGGTGCTTTTGTTTCCCGGTATCGGCGGTGGTTCTCACATGACATGGAAAGACAGCTGCGCGGGGCCTGCGTGGCCCCGATTGTCCAACGCCGACGGCTTCGTGCGGCTGACGCTGGATGCCATCTTGTCCCTGCGCCTGGAACATGTGCTTTCGGGCCTGGACCGCGACCCGGGCGAGGTCGCGCGCTGCGGCGCGCCAACGACCATCCGGGGCTTCAGCGAATGGGCCAGCCGCACGGACCCGCGCTTGAGCCTTGGCTGGGACTGGCGCCTGTACTGGGCGCACGGGCCGGTCAGGCTGGTCCGCACGGGACTGCCCTACGCCAACGTCATGCTGGTCGATCGCAACGGACTCGACTACGGCTGGCGCCGCAATTTCGACATCCTCGGCACGGTGGTCGACGCATTGCCGTGGCGCGACAACACCGAGCAGGCGCTAGCGCTCTGTACGCTATGAGTGTCCTCCAGTGTTTGGTAGTACCTCCAACGCCCGACCGGCGATGCAATGGCGGCTCGTCTGTCATTGCTGGAGGCCGAATTGGAGATCGTCGAAGGAACTTCGCAATCTTTGTCGCCTGAACTGTTGGAGGGCATTGCGCGTTTCCGGCACAAGGTGTTCATCGAAACCTTGGGATGGGATCTGGCCACCAAAGCGGGAATGGAGCTGGACCAGTTCGACAGGGCCGATACGATCTACGTCGCGGCCCGCGGCGAAGACGGCCGGCTGGCGGGAGCCGCGCGGCTTCTGCCCACCAATCGGCCTTACCTCCTCGCGGAGGTGTTCCCCGAATTGATGGGCGGCGCGCAGCCACCGCACAGCGCCGATGTGTGGGAACTCTCTCGGTTCGCGGCAGTGGACTTTGACGGGGCGCGCGTGCATCCCTTGAGGCAGTTCTCGTCGCCGGTCACCGTCGGGCTGCTGCGCGAGGTGCTGCGCGTCGCCGCGTCACACGGCGTCAGCCGCCTGATCACGGTCTCCCCGCTCGGCGTCGAACGCCTGTTGCGACGTCTTGGCGTCGCCGCGCACCGCGCCGCGCCGCCATTGGTGGTCGACGGCCAGGCGCTCTTCGCCTGCTGGATCGAGGTGCAAGGCTCGCTGTCGAGCTGAGGATGCGCCATGCGGGATCCGCGGCTGAATGCGCCGATGCACGCTTGCCACATGGACGGCACCCGACGCCATGGGAACACGCGTGAGCGGGGGCCGGCCTTGCCTCCTTGCTCTGTCACGGGCGCGGGTCATCTGCCCCCCGATCCCTGCCTTGCCGGAACGCGATCTCCTGCTGCGCTCGATGGCAGGCGCCTGGTGGAGATCGGCGATGCCGATCTGCGCGGTCTCAGGCGTGCGGCGCTGCAAGGCCATTGCGCGCTCGCGCAACTGCTCGTGGCGGCGCTGGCAATTGTGCTCGACCGGCATGGAGCGCACCAGGATGGCTCGATCAGCCTCTTGCATTCCGGGACGGCCGCGGATGGAGCCCATCCTGCGAAGGGAGCGGCCGTCGGGAACGGCCGGGAGCGCGACCTCATGCCGTTGGACATGCGCCTGGCCATCGCCGGGGGTGCTGCAGCCCTCACGCATCCGGTGGCGGCAGGCGGGGGCATCGCGTTTCGCCACGTGCGGCAACCGCGGGAACACGATCGCGCTGGTGTCGGAAGGACGGCCGCGGCGTGCCCCAGCGGCGAGTCGTTTGAGCTGGTCTTCGAGGTCAACGAATTCGACGACAAACTGCGCGTGGAGTGCATCTTCCGGACCTCGGTTCGGAGCGAGCGTGCCGTGGGACGCCTGCTGCATGCGTACGTGCATGAGCTGCGCGACCTGGCCGCCGCCTCGGACGATGGTCCATGACCGGGCCTGGATCGCGGCGCACGGCTGCGTTGCGGCTCGCCGCCGCATCGGTCGCCGGGCCTGTGCGAAGTGAATGGGCATCCGCGCGGGTGCCACCGGCGCCGACCTGCGATGCGTGCGCACCCGCGGTCCGCCGCATCGGCGATCAGACGATCCGAGGCGGCACGGGTGCCGGCCCCCACGCGTGCCACTGGGCGCCAGCCGCAGCAGGCGCCGGCGTCGCGAACGCCAGCTCCGGCCGGCGCCGTCACTCCATCACGGCTTGAACCGTGTCCGTTGCCGGCGCTTGGACCCCGGAGGCGACTGGCTCATGCGTTGGCCTCGGCATCAGGCGCCGACGCCGGGCAATGCCGCGCACGGATGGCTGCGCGCTCCCGCTCAGCCTGTTCGCTGCCGGGTGCTTCCAGCACCCGGTGCTGGATTTGCCAGCCCGCGGAGAGCAGCCGATGCAGGGCGCCGTCCATGCCGAGCGCCTGCGCTTGCTCTGCGTGGCGTCCATAGTGCCAGAAGCCCCAGCTGACGTCGATCAGCCCGAGGTAGCCAGTCGCTTGGGCCAGATCAAGCAGGATGCCGTCCAGCGCGTGCGCGTCGCACGCGTGCAGCAGCCGCTCCAGCATCTCGCGCTCGGCGTGCGGGTCCCACAGGGCGGTCGGCCTGCGATCGGCGGCGCGGCGCGCGCGCTGCCTGGCGGCCGCGAGAGCACCATCGCTGGGCGCGGCCGTAGTGCCGAACTGGCCGTGTGCCTGGAGGTCGCGCAGGATGTCGAGCAGGCTCGCGTGCTCGCAGGCCAGCCGTACGATGTCTTGCGCGTGGTCAGCCAGTTCGGCCAGTGCCTGCAGCAGTTGCGGATCGAGTGCGCTGTGTCCTGCGGTCAGCAACTTGTGCACCCGCTTTGCCAGACGTTTCAGGTGCAGGCCGCGCTCTGGGTTCGCGGGTGGGGCGCCGGCGCTTGGCGAGTGGGGGGCTGTGTGGTCCATAGGGACTCCTTTCGTCGAAAGCGCGAGGCCTGCCGCGCAGGGCGGCAGCCCCGCGCGGGTTGATGTCGATCCGAGCCGATGGCACGGAATGGAAATGACTCGACGCCCGATGGGTCCGGAAATGGGGTGCCGCTACCGGGGTGCGCCGCCGAGCCCGCTGCGTGGCATCGGTCCTGGATCGGATGTGCCAGGCGGGCGGGTTGGCGTTAGAGCGCCTGGACGCGCCGTCGGTGCCGCGGGACGCGGCCACGCGTGACGGGCGACGCTATGGCATCCAAGGCGGGTGACGACCGCGACGCCAACGCAGGTTGGGGCTTCAGCCGCGCGGCGGCACGGCGCTCGAGGGGGTGAACTCGACGTCCACGGGAAGCCATCGCAGTGTGGACGTAATAGTCCGCCCAGTACCGTCCTTGACGACGGCGTTGAACGTCAGGAGGTCACGTCAACGACGTGCTGGAGCAGCGCGAAGGAGATGCGACATGCCCGGCCGTCGCAGTGAACGGTCGCGGTGCGCTGGTTGATGCGCGTGATCAGGCCGACGTGCCGCTTCAGGCTCTGGTCAGAGAAGCTGACCTTCTGACCGACGCGGAAGTCCTCCTTGCGGTGGACCTCGGGAGGCGGTTGCAGCGGTGCGTTGGCTGTTGAACCGGGCGTGGCCGAGCCGCTTGTCCCGGCTTTCTCATCGCCAAGCACGATCGCCGCGTACGAGACGCTGATGCGGTGCTGGCTCTGCTCGTCCAGCAGCGTCACCTGGCTGTCCTTCATGGACACGATCCTGGCCGGGCGCAGCTTGCCAGTGCCCCATTCCCAGAACTGAACCATCTGGCCCAGGTGCAGTTGCTGGCGCGCCTGCACGATGCGCCGCGGATCGGCCATCAGTTGCTCGATGACCCAGCTGAGCTGGTACAGCTCGGCGCTGGTCGCCATGGGGAGGTCTTCGATGAGCTTGACGCGCATGGGACCATTGTGCCCAGCGCTGGCCGGCAGAGCGCTCTCAGGCGGCCTGCTGGGAGGCTGGCTTGCCGACGTGCTCGCCTCGGCCCAACTGCGTGGCCACCGCCCACGGCAGGAGTTCGTCCAGGCGGTTGCTGGGATGGTCGGCAATGCGATCGAGCACGTGGCGCAGGTAGGCTTGCGGGTCCACGCCGCACAGCTTGGCCGAGCCGACCAGGGTGTAGATCACCGCAGCGCTACGCCCACCGGCGTCGGAGCCAAGGTGCAGGAAGTTCTTGCGTCCGATCGCGACGCCTCTCAACGCACGCTCCGCCGCGTTGTTGTGCGCCTCGATGCGGCCGTCGTCAACGAAGCGCGTGAGCGCGGTCCAGTTGCTCAGTGTGTAGCCGATCGCCATCGCCATGGGCGACTTCGCCGAGACCTGTGCCAGCGTCGCGTTCAACCAAGTCCTGAGCTCTTGTAGAGCTGGTCGCGTGCGTTCCTGGCGGGCCCGCCATCGCTCCGGCGCCGTCCTGCCCCGGATCTGCGCCTCGATCTGGAAGAGCACGCCGATGCGCTGCAGTGCCTGGTGTGCCAACGTCCCAGCCAGCTTGTGTTGGCGTTCGTGGATGTCCCACATCTTCCTGCGTGCATGGCTCCAGCAGGCTGCTTCCACAACCTTGCCGCTCTCGTACAGCGGGTGGTAGCCGGCGAAGGCATCGGCTTGCAGGATGCCGCTGAAGTCCTTCAGGTGCCGCACCGGATGCTCGCCTTTGCGGTCGGCCGAGTATTGGAACCAGACGGCCGGCGGCGCAGCGTCGCCGCTCGCCCGGTCGTCGCGTACGTACACCCACAGGCGCCCTGTGCGCGCCTTCGCGCCGGCGCCGCCGAGCACGCGGATCGGCGTGTCGTCGCCGTGGATCTTCTCGGCCGCCAACACATAGCGGCCGATCGCTTGGGCCAGCGGGCTCAGCAAGCGTGCCGCTTGCGCTACCCAGTCGGCCAGGGTGGAGCGCTGCAGCGGCACGCCTTCGCGGCCGTAGATCTGGCACAGGCGGTACAGGGGCGTGTGGTCGCAATACTTGCTGACCAGCACGTGCGTGAGCAGGCCGGTGCCGGCTAGGCAGCGGTCGATGGGACGGCTTGGCGTCGGCGCCTGGGTGATCGTGCTGCAACGTTTGCAAGCCAGCCTGGGACGAACGTGGCGCACGACGTGGAAGCGGCCTGGCTCGTAGTCCAGGACCTCGGAGACGTCCTGGCCGATCTGCCGAAGGCCTTGACCGCAGGCCTGGCAGTCGCAGCCGCCCTGCGGCGCGTGCAGCACGGTGCGTCGTGGCAAGTGCTCCGGCAGGTCCCGGGCGCTGGCCTGCCCGCGCGCTTGCCGCTTGCGACGGCCTTGCTCGATGGGCGTGACGTTGCCCTGTGTGCCACAGTCACCGCCAGACGCGGGCTCTGCGGACGTGGCGGCAGGTTGCGCGACCTGGCCACCCACGAGTTCGAGCTGCGCGTGCGCCAGCTGCTCGCTGGAGCGGCCGTACTTCATGCGGCGCAGGTACGCCAGCTCGACCTTGAGCTTCTCGACCGTCAGCAACGCGATCTTCAAGGCCTCCTGCGAGCGCTGCACTTCGCCACTGAGCACGGCGTTCAGGGCAAGCAGTTCCTGCGAGGTCATGGGCACGACTGTGCCGGGCGCGATGGGTGGCTACAACGGGAGTTGTCCTGTCAACGCGCGGCGCAGTTCTATGCCGCAGCTCGTGGCTGCCAGGTGCGCTCGGGCCTGCGCCAGTCGATGCCCTCCAGCAGCATCGACAGTTGCGCCGCGCTCAGGCTGATCGCGCCCGACTGGGCCTGTGGCCAGACGAAGCGGCCACGCTCCAATCGCTTGGCCAGCAGGCACATGCCGTCGCCGTCGCTCCACAGCAGCTTGACCAGGTCGCCGCGCCGTCCACGGAACACGAACACGTGGGTGTACCAATCCGCCTTTGCTGATCGACTGGAAGCTCATAGCCAACCGCTTCATCCAAGAGATCGCGTTCTTTCGTGGGCGGGAATGAGCCAAGCAGCTGACACTCCAGCCGCTCGTCTTGTAATTGCACCAGCAGTTGCCAGAAGTTGTCTTGTTCCCCACCTTGATCGGCGACCAAGTGCAGATCCACGATATTTGTCCTGGCCAGCTGGTAGCCGAGGGGTTGCAGCCGCCGGTAAGTGGCCAGCGCGTTGCCACCGTCGGCGGCCAATTCGCCACGTAACCAGGCTTCATGATCGTCGTGCACATGATCGCCGGCGGCCGAGTAAACCGCGTGAGCGTGCAGGTACCGGTGTCGATCTCATCGCGCTTGACCCATTCGTTGAGGGTCTGGGGCACGCAGCCGATCTTGGGAGCGATGGATTCGATGGCGGCCCACAGCGAGGGGTACTCGCTGCGGTGCTCGCGCACCATGCGAACAGCGCGTTCGCGGACTTCGGGTGAAAACTGGTTCGACTTCTTGCTCATGGCTCAATCCTCTCAGAGAAAAGAGCCTCCTCAAAATACGGGGCGGTTCAAAATGACTATCTAGTGCATCTTTAGCCTTATTGGGGTATTCCCTATTGAAATATTCTTGTGCTTCGGGTTAACATCTGTATAGGTTCCTAACCACTAATGATGTTAGGTGGATGAGATGAAGATGTGCAACTGCGAATGCGGTGATTGCCAAGCATCAGTTCTAGAGATGCTAATTGAAAGGAAATAAGTGAACATGACTAAGAGCAACGCCACAGCAGGTGATATACAGACCCTGGTACCAATTTGCGCGGCAGATTCGTTGGCGCCCGGCCAGATGAGGGCGTTTGACGTTGCCAATCTTCCGCCGCTGGCGATATATAACCTTGATGGCGAATACCTGGCGACCAGTAATATTTGCACGCACGAGGTCGCACTGCTGACCGATGGTTACTTCGAGGGTGAACTTGTTGAGTGCGCGATGCATGGTGGCAGCTTCAATGTGCGCACTGGCGAGGCGAAAAGCCTCCCATGCAAAGAGCGTCTGCAGGTTTTTTCTGTGGTCGTCAAAGATGGCCAGGTGTTTGTCGAAATCTGATGCGCCCTCAAGCAAAGACGGCTATGAGTCCACAAAGCTTTCAAGTCAGAATTGGCGCCGGTGACACGCCCGTCTTTCAGTGTTCCACTGATGAAACGCTACTCGCTGCGGCGCTCAAGGCTGGGCTTGGATTTCCCTATGAATGTCAATCCGGATCGTGCAGCAGTTGCCGCTTTCAGTTGCTGGAGGGCGATGTCAAGGATTTGTGGTCGAATGCGCCGGGTTTGAATGCCGAAGCTCGTGAATGCGGCATGCACCTCGGCTGCCAGAGCACACCAGGTAGTGACTGTCGAATCAAGCTGCGCTTGAAGCCGGGCTATGTCCCGCAGGTGATGCCGACGCGTCAGCATGCGGCGTTGGTCGATGTCGTGCCACTGACGCAAGACATGTTCGAGTTCCAGTTTCGTACGGAGGCTCCAGCTGAGTTTTTGCCTGGCCAGTATGCGCTGCTTCGCTTGCCTGGCGTGGTCGGCACAAGGGCGTACTCGATGAGCAACCTGCCCAATGGCATTGGCGAATGGCATTTCATCGTCAAACGCAAACCGGGTGGTTGTGGAACCGCGGTGCTGTTCGATGTGCTGAAGCGAGGTGATGCTATTGAGTTGGAGGGTCCTTACGGGACGGCTTATCTGCGTACCGAAACCGGTAGAGATGTCGTCTGCATTGGTGGCGGCTCCGGACTTTCTCCGATGTTGTCAATCCTGCGCGGCGCAGTGTGCAATCCGGCAATGACCGAACGGCGCCTGCTGATGTTCTATGGTGGCCGAACGCCGCTGGATCATTGCGTTGCAGACGTGTTTGCGGGTGAGCCTGAGTTGAAGCGACGTGTCGAATTATTTAGCGCGATCTCCGATGTAAACGCTGAGAGTGCCAATTGGGATGGTGAGCGCGGATTGATCCATGAGGTGCTAGCGAAGCACATCGGCCCGAAGCCAGGGCAATACGACTTTTATTTCTGCGGCCCGCCACCTATGACGGATGCGGTGCACAAGCTGTTGGTTCTAAATTACCGTGTGCCATCTGAACAACTACATTTCGATCGCTTTGTTTGAGTCGTATGTTTTTCGCCGAAATAAATCTAGTAGGTAATCCCCCGGTTTTGCCGGGGAGGCAAACCGCAATTTAATTTTTAACTAAAGGATGAACGAACATGGCATGGCTTGAAGGACAAAGCGTTTTTTTGACGGGTGGTGTTGCAGGTCTCGGTCGAGCGCTCGTAAAAAGACTTGTAGAAGAAGGTGCCAACGTCACTGTGTTGGATCGAAATGCACGGGGGCTTGATGAGCTCGTTGAAAGTTTTAAGGGACGGGTCGCGGGCTCGCCCGGCGATGTGCGCAACTTGGCCGATAACCGCAAGGCCGTCGAACTGGCTGTGGAGCGTTTCGGCAAGCTGGATACTTTCATCGGCAACGCCGGCATCTGGGATTATTGTGTCCCCCTTGTCGACCTGCCGGACGATGCCATCAGCGAAGCCTTTGATGAGGTCATTGGAATCAATCTAAAGGGCTACGTGATGGGCATCAAAGCCGCAGCGCCGGCGTTGGTGCGCTCCCGAGGGTCAGTTATCTTGACCCTGTCAAACTCCGCTTTCTATGCAGGTGGCGGCGGCGTGCTCTATACCGCAGCCAAGCACGCGGCAGTGGGACTGATTAAGCAGGCGGCGCATGAGTTGGCCCCCTATGTGCGCGTCAACGGTGTGGCACCTGGCGCGATTGCTTCTGATCTGCGTGGACCGAAGTCGCTTGGGATGGGTGAGCAGTCGTTAACCTCTGTACCCTTGGCCGACCTCGTCAAAGACATTGCCCCGATCGGCAGGCTGTCTGACACAGAGGAGTACACCGGTAGCTATGTCTACCTGGCTTCTGCCCGCAACTCAGCACCAGCAACCGGCGTGATCATCAACTGCGATGGTGGCTTGGGTGTGCGAAGCGTCCTTGGCCCTGCCAGCGGTGGCAAGGGCTTACTAGAAAAATTCGGCGGCTGAGGGACAACTTCTCGGCATGCCAGTGTTAGGTGGTTGACTTATTACAGGAGAAACAGATGAGTACCAATCGTACCCAGGTCGACGTGGAATCTCTCGTTGACGTTAAAAACGGCTTACAAGCCAAGAGAATTTTTTGGGATCAACAGATCTACGATCTTGAAATTGAAAAGATTTTTGGAAAGTGCTGGCAATTTCTCACGCATGACAGCTTGATTCCGAATCCTGGCGATTTCACCACTGGCTACATGGCCGAAGATGAAGTGATAGTCACGCGGCAAGACGATGGATCCGTAAAAGCCTTTCTGAATGTTTGCGCTCACCGTGGTGCTCGCCTTGTCGCGGCGGAAGCCGGCAATGCGCGTGCGTTCAGTTGCACCTATCACGGCTGGTCTTTCGGCATAGATGGTGCCTTGAAGGTGGTGCCGATGGAAAAAGAGCTCTATCGTGAGTCTTTGGATAAATCGAAATTCGGCCTTCGGGAAATCCGCGTTGAAAGCTACAGAGGTCTTTATTACGGCAACTTCGACGCTCAAGCGCCTAGCTTGAATGACTATCTTGGTGACGTGAAGTTCTACCTGGATATTTGGATGGATATCAATGGCGGCATTGAGTTGGTCGGGCCACCAAGTCGATCATTGTTGAACTGCAACTGGAAGACGCCCGCCGAAAATTTCGTAGGCGATGCCTACCACGTGGGGTGGACTCACCTCGCATCCCTGATGGCTCTTGGCGGCGAACTTGCGGCAATTGGTGGAAATGAGGCCCCGCCCAACGAAGGTCTTGGTATGCAGGTGACATCGCGATTTGGGCATGGCTTTGGCGTCCTTTGGGATAGTGCCCCAGCGGTACATGCTATTAATTCCAAGGCGGGCACTCTCTACCGGGAGTGGTTTGCCAGCAGGAAGCCCAAGATGGTGGAGAAGCTTGGAGCGAAAGTCGGTCGCATTTATGGCTCGCATCTCAATGGCACGGTTTTTCCGAATAATTCCTACCTTTTAGGTACCAACACGTTCAAGTTGTGGGTGCCACGTGGTCCTCACCAAATTGAGGTCTTCACGTGGGCGATCGTGGAAAAAGAGATGCCAGCCGAACTGAAAAATGCCGTTGTATCAGGCATGAATTCGACGTTCGGAAGTGCTGGCATGCTTGAAGCCGACGACAGTGACAACATGGAAACCATGACGCAAAACAACCGGGGGCGAATGACCCGTGAAGGGAAGTTGAACTCACAACTGGGGCTCGGTTTCGACAAGTTGGATCCTGACTTTCCTGGGGTGATCGGGCAATCTGCCATTGGTGAAACCTCTTACAGAGGGTTTTACCGGGCCTATAAGGAAATTATGGGCGCCGACAACTGGAAGGCGATCTTGAAATTAGATCCGGATGCCTGGAAGCATGAACTCATGGGTCAATAACAGGCAAATCAGCAATCTAGGAGATGAAAATGAACGAACTCATACCAGTGCGTGGATCTGAAAGCGAAGAAGTCGTCAGCACGCTCTATCGAGAAGCTCGGCTGCTCGACCATGAAGAATATCGAGAGTGGATGAAAATGGTACATCCAGATATCCAATACCAAGCGTACTTCCAACAACTTCGGAACCGCAAGGACAAAAGATACAAGCTTCCTGACAAAGTTTATACGATTGATGAGCGCCATGATTTTTTGGATGCGCGCATCAGGCAATTTGAAACGGGCATGCAATGGTCCGTTGACCCACCGGAGCGGATTCGGAGGTTCTTGTCAAACATCGAGGTTTTCAAGGCCTCAAGTACTGGCAACTATCAGGTTTTCCTCAATGTCTTCGTTGTGCGTAACCGCCGTGTTCATGATGAAACCACCTATTCCTATGGTCGTGAGGAAGAATGGGTCAGAGGCGAAGCAGGATTGCAGTTACTCAAGAGAGTCGTGAGTCTCGATGAGCGGTTTCTTCTTGGTAAGAATGTGAACTTCTTCTTGTGATCAATTGAAGACACTGAAAGCATGAACAGCTTTTTAACTTCGTAAGAAAAGCGGACGGTCTACCGTCAACCTCCGCTGGTTCCTGGCTGACCTTCATTTACTCAAAATGCATTATGGCAGCTTGTGGCATGGCCGTTTTACTTCCAGGAAATCCTTCTGTGCTTTCCTTCTATTTTGACTTTGTGAGTCCGTTCTCCTATCTCGCCAGCATTCGGTTGCCTGAGATTGTGCAACGCTATGGCATTTCGGTTTCTTACAAGCCGATTGATATTGAATGTGCCAAGCGTGCGATTGGCAACGTGGGGCCGTCTAACCGGGATATGCCGGTCAAGCTCACCCACCTTTCCAGGGATCTGCAACGCTGGGCGCAACGATATGGCACACCGCTGAAGTTCCCTCCAAGCTTCGACTCCCGACGTTTGAATACAGGTTTCTTCTATGCTGCAGGGGAAGCTCGCGAGGCCGAGTATGTACGCCGCGCTTTTCACCTGACCTGGGGTATGGGGCAAGCGTTTAGCGGTGAACCGGTATTGCGATCGATTGCCTCAGAGATGGGTTGGAATGTCGATGACTTTATGCAGTTCACAGATTCCGTGGATGGCGCAAATGAATACAAGCAGTCGATCGACGAAGGGATTGCACGCAGCGTCTTCGGCGTCCCAATGGTGGTGATCGGAGACGAAATGTGGTGGGGAAATGACCGCCTCGATTTCGTCGACGAATACTTGCAATCGCGCGCCTCGAATTGAGATGCGTATCACACCCTCGATCCAACTGTGGCGAGAATCTGGCATTCTTTCTACAAGCGATAAGGATGGTCTGCGTAAATCGCCCGACGCTGTGCTCGCGCTTGCAAGGCGCGTAAGCGGCTGAGACGATCCATGTCATGAAGCAACAAAGCCTGGGCCTGTCCCATTCGACCAAACGCACACGGCGCCGGGAGTTTCTCGGCGATATGGAGCGGGTGGTGCCGTGGGTCGAACTGGTGGCGCTGGTCACGCCCTTCATGCCCGAAGGTCGCCGGGGCCGACCGCCGTTTCCGGTGGAGGCGATGCTTCGCATCCACTTCATGCAGCAATGGTTCAACTTGTCGGACCCGGCGATGGAAGACGCGCTGCACGATGTGCCTCTGTTCCGGGACTTCGCCGGGTTGGGTGGCTGGGATGACCGACTGCCCGACGAATCGACCATCCTGCGGTTCCGCCACGTGCTGGAGAAGCACAAGCTGGCGGAGCAGATTCTGAAGACGGTCAACGAGTTGCTGACCGCCAAGGGACTGATGCTCAAGAGCGGCACGGTGGTTGATGCCACGTTGATCGCGGCGCCCAGTTCGACGAAGAACAACAGCGGCGAACGCGACCCGGAGATGAAGCAGAGCAAAAAGGGCCAGCAGTGGTACTTCGGAATGAAGTGCCACATCGGCGTGGACGCTGAGTCGGGTCTGGTGCACACGGTGCGCGGTACGGCGGGCAGCGTCAACGACGTGGTCGAGGCCAACAGCCTGCTGCACGGACAAGAGACCGATGCGTGGGGCGATGCTGGTTACCAGGGGGCGCACAAACGCGACGATGCCGGCCCCGACGTGACTTGGCATGTGGCGATGAAGCCGGGCAAGCGCCGGGCGCTGGACAAGACCACGCTGCAGGGCGCGATCACCGAGCGCATCGAGAAGATCAAGGCCAGCATCCGGGCGAAGGTCGAGCATCCGTTCCGAGTGATCAAGCGCCAGTTCGGGCACGTGAAGGTGCGTTACCGGGGACTGGCGAAAAACACGGCGCAGTTGCACACGCAGTTTGCGTTGGCCAATCTGTGGCTGGCCAAGCGCCGGCTGATGGGAGCGATGGGATGAGTACGTCTGCAGTGCCACGACGTGGCGGTCACGCGGCCGAAATGGCGCGTTCTCGACGGCCCCGGTGCGATCAAACGACTCAATACCAACACCGCGAACGTCCGCACGGTTCGGACTGGGCCGCATAGCGCGCTCAATCAGCATTTCTGCAGACCATCCCTAACGATGCACCAAAATCTATTTCAGGCGATGGCGAGATCATGCGGTGCAATGCGTCAGCGGCAAAGTCGGCTACGACGAGGATTGATTTTTTTTTGCTATCAAGTCACATATGAATCACATCCAGTCATGACATCCTCCTGTTTAACGCTTTCCATCCCGATGAAAATGCGCAAGTCTCTCACTCGCAAGGCCTTAGTGGGAGCTGCTATACGGATGATTTCTGATGGCCGCATGGATAGCGCGACGATCGACGACATCGTCGGCGAAGCGGATGTTGCCAAGGGAAGTTTTTACAAGCATTTTCCGAATCGCGATGCACTCAAGGCGCATGCTCATGATGCCGTTCGGGCCGAATTGTTTGTGATCATCAATGCGATAAGCGCCGAGGTCGAGGATCCCGCAACATATCTCACGCTGGGTTTGCTGGCTGTGTTTCGTTTTGGGCTGGAAAACAAGATCACGGCACGGGTGCTGCTGCACATGCCTGCAGATGTTGTTAATCCGGCGCGGGCAGACAACGCGCCTATCTTGGCCATGTTTCACCGAGGGATTCAACAGGGCATTTTCAAGCTATCCAGCCTGGACGCCGGTCTGGTTTTGCTGATGGGTTTGACTGATCTTGGTCTTGCTCGTTTGCTGGAAGTGCAAAACGAATTCCTACATCTGCGCGAGGTGATGCAAGGCATCTGCATGGCATTGCTGCGTGGTTTGGGGGTGAACAATCGGCGTGCCGAACGAATCATCAAGGACGCGATGAAAAAGGTGATCGACTCGCAAGCTATCGTCGCAACCATTCAAAATCAGCACCGTAGCGCGCTCTAGAACCGATTGTCCCATGACCCAATTTTTCAAATCATCTGGTTTTAATAGCAGAGTTATAAATTCACATAGGAGACTCAAATGATTAAGAAACTCTACGGTGCCCCTGGCGCCTGCTCACTGGCCGCACACATCGCGTTGCATGAGGCTGGTTTGACTTTCAATTACGTCCCTGTCGACCTTCGAACCCGCCAGACCTCGGACGGCCGCAGCCTGGCTGACTTGAACAGCAAGGGATACGTGCCAGTGCTTGAGTTGGAGGACGGGCAGATTCTGACTGAAGTGCCGGTTGTTCTGCAGTACATTGCTGACCTCGCGCCGGAAAAAGGACTGGCACCACCAGCGGGCGTGCTGCCGCGCTATCGACTGCAGGAGTGGCTCTCTTTCATTAACAGCGAACTTCACAAGGCATTCGGTCCGTTGTTCATGCCGGAGGCCAGCGAAGAAGTCAAGGCACAAAGTCGTGCGAGAGTGCTACAGCGGCTGACTTGGGTCGATGCGCAACTTGCCGGGCGGACCTATCTTGTTGGCGAGCAGTTCACGGTTGCTGATGTCTATCTGTTCGTCGTTGCTGGCTGGACGAAGTTCACCGGCATCGATGTTCAGGAACTGACGCGGCTGGGTTCTTACCTTGGGCGCATTGCACAACGGCCAGCCGTTGAAGCAGCCATGCGTGCAGAAGGGCTGGTCAAGTAGCGCAAATTGCCTTGCACTTTGGATGCAACCCACGCATGAAGCATTTTATAACTCAACTAACTCAACTACAGAACCCGATGAAAATTACCCCCGCTGATTTCCGCGGTGTCTTCGGCATCATGCCGACGCCCGCTACCGAGGATGCCAGTAAGTGGCAAACGCAGCAATCCGTGAACCTCTCGGAAACCGAAAAGATGGTTCGGTTTTTGAACACGGCCAAGATTGACATCTTGGCGACAACCGGTACGTTCGGTGAAGGTGCCACGCTGACTTGGCCTGAAACGCAGCTCTTTGTAGACTGTGTCGTACAAACCAACAAACGTTCGCGTCCCTTGTTTGCCGGTGTGACGACCCTGAATACGCGCGACACGATTGAGCGTGCTCGTGTGTTGGTGGACATCGGTGTCGATGGCCTGTTCGTTGGACGCCCGATGTGGTTGGCTATGGATGACAAGTCTATCGTCCGCTATTACCAGGACATTGCTGCTGCGCTACCTGGCGTACCGATGGTGGCCTACGACAACCCGGTGGCGTTCAAAGGCAAGATTTCCACCGAGGCCTACCTGGAACTGGCAAAGATCCCAGAGGTGGTTGCTTCCAAGCACACCGGTGGGCCTGCACTGGCCAAAGACATGCGTGCTGTGGGTGAGAAGATGCGGATATTGCCCTTGGCTACTGCGTGGCTGGCTGCAGCCCAAGAATTGCCAGAACTTGCCCTCGCTGCTTGGTCTGGCAGCGTGGCCTGCGCACCTACTGTGAACATGGCGCTGTCGCAAGCCATACTGGCAGGTGACTGGCAGCGCGCCAAGGAGCTTTCAGAAAAGTGCAACTGGGCGGAGTCGGCCATGTTTGTGGGCGGAGATTTGGCGGCCTTTATGGACTACAGCATCCAGATCGCTCATTTGCGTTTTGCAGCAGCCGGCCTTGTAAATCCGGGTCCTCCGCGACCGCCTTACCTTGAGTTGCCGGACAACTACCGCGACGGTGCCATCGAGTGCGGTCGCAGATGGAAGCAGCTTGAGAGCGAATTCTCGGCCTGATCTCAACCCCCTATCTCTTTCAATCCAACAGAAAGGTTTATGACCATGAGTGACCATTCGAAACCAGTGACAGAAGACGTCGTTCCGCCGGAACTCCGTCAGTCCTACAAAGACAACAGTATTGTTCCCCTTTGGGAGAGTGTTCCGGCGACAAGCTTTGGAAAGCAGATTGAGGAGGCGCAGATCTGGCGCTGGTCTACCATGTTACCGATCATCCAAGAGACCGCCAAGATGCGCGCCACACACGTACTGGATCGACGCGTGTTGCTGATGACGAATCCGAAGCGACTCCATGTTTGGGATGAGGCAGGCACAGGCCCGCTCATGTTCGACTTTCAGTGTGTGATGCCTGGTGAGCGGGCTGGTGCCCATCGTCATCCGATGAACGCCTTGCGCTTTGTCGTGCAATGCACCGGGGGCGTCAAGTCCATCGTGGATGGCAAGGACTGCGTAATGGAGCCCGGTGATCTCATTCTTACACCTGGTTGGTGCTGGCATGAACATGTCAACGAAGGAAAGGATCCCATCATCTGGCTTGATGTTTTGGATGTGATGCTGCATCACTTTCTGGGCACCACGGGCTTCCAGCCTGGCCCTGCACGCGATGTGCGACCCCAGTTGGCGGACTCGGCATTCACGGCAGCAGGCATCGTGCCTAAGCTCGATGGCAGCGACCATGCAAGCCGTAGCTATTCACCCATCTTCCGCTATCCGTGGGTAGATGCGGTGCGTGCGCTCGTTGCCTCACCTGCGGCACCAGATGGTTCCCGGGAGGTGCGCTACGGCAACCCGCTAACTGGCGGTCCCTCCATGGACCTGATCGACAGCACCTTGCTTCAGTTGGAATCCGGGAAATCGACGCGCAAGTACAAGAGCTCCGCAGCGGCAATGTGCTTCGTCGTCGAAGGCCATGGGGTCAGCCAAATCGGTGAAAAAACTATCGAGTGGTCGCCTCATGATGTCTTCACGATGCCGGCCAACCTGTGGGCCAGCCATCAGGCCAAGGGCGGCACAGCACGCATTTTCCAGGTTTCAACCCGCGAGATTTACCGTCGCCTGGGCCTTTTCACAGAAGCGTTTGGGGAGTGAACCGATGCACACTGAACACGCCTACGCGTTGCCGGAGTGCCGCAATCTGTTCTACGGCGGACGCTTTCATGTGCCGCAAGGAGGCTACGGTCGAACTCTGAACCCCGCGACCCAGGAGGATCTGGGGCCCGTCTCCAACGCCAACGCAGCAGATGTGGATGCCGCTGTACAGGCGGCTCATTTGGCATTTCAGTCATGGCGCCATACGAAGCCAGCGGTTCGTGCTGCGGCGCTGCGGGAGTTCGGTAACAGGCTGCGGACCCACGCTGAGGAGCTGGGTTTTCTGGATGCCATCAACTGCGGCAACCCCGTGCGCGAGATGGCAGCGGACGTGCATTTTGCCGCAACGCAGGTCGACTACTTCGCGGGCTTGGTTCATGAAGCCAAAGGCGACACCCTTCCAATGGGGGATGGCGTGCTTAATTAGTCGGCCCTGCGAAATTCAAACCCCATCCCCACCGGCATGGGATGAGAAATGCGGAGCGGGCCCGGTCGGCACGAGCAGCATCGAAGCCAGCCATCGCATGAAAACGACAGCCGCAAAAAAGCCGTTGCGGGCGATAGCCCGCAGCAGCCATCTGATGTTGAAGCCGGCCGCGCAGAGCACCGCGTGGAGCGCATCGCCCTCACTGCCCTTGAGCCAGCAGCGGTCCATCCGGTGATCCTGCTTGACATGGCCGATGGACGGCTCGATCGCCTGACGTCGCTTGAGCCACCGGCGCTGTTGCTTGCTCAACGACTTGTACTTGCCCCGGTGGACAACCTCCACGGGCTTGAGCTCTGCGTCCACGCCCCTGAACCCCAGATCGACCACAGCGGTGGTGGGCTTGGTGCCGATGTCTTCAAGCAGCGTGTTGGTCTGTTCGATCTGCTGGGCCAGCGTGTGCCCGTCGAACGGGTTACCCGGGAAGCTGCGTGCGCCCACCACCAAGCCGCTCTTCTCGGTGATGGCCAGGCTGACCTTCACGCCGAACTCGTAGGGCCTGCGGGCCTTGCCCTTGCCGATGCACTCGACTTCCGGGGCATGCAGGGCATACAGCTTGTTCTTGTCCTTGGGTTTCTGGGTGCGGATGCGTTCAGCACGCTCAAGCCAGACGGTGAGCTTGTCCTGGGCCTCCTGCGTCAGCGCGGTCATCTTGCGGCGCACCTCTCGCAGCAGAATGCCCAGCACGGTGCGCTGGCGTTTGAGCACCCGGCGCAGTCGCTTGTACTGCTTGGCGTGGGCATAGCCGCCCGCCCTGCGGCGCAGCGTGCGGCCTTCGCGCTCGTGGGTCTGCTTGAGCTTGATGCCTGCTCGCTTGGCCAGGCGGGCGATCTTGTCCCGGGCCACCTCCAGCAGTCGGCTGTCGGTGGGATGCGCGATGGCCTTCTCCTGCACCGTCGTATCCACGATCACCGTGGCGAACTCGGCCGGCTTCACGGCGTTCATCGCCACCGCAGCCTCGATCGTGGTCTTGAGCAGTTGCTCTACGCCGGCCTCGCCCAGCACGCGTCGGAAGCGCCCGATCTGCGTGGCGTCGCATGGCAGACGCGGCTCGAAGAACTCATTGCCGCTGAAGAACTGGAAGTACACGTCCTGCGCCCAGCGCTCGACCACGGACTCGTCGCTCTCGTTGTAGGCGTGCTTGAGGTACAGCAGCGCCACCATCAGGCGGATCGGCAGCCGCGGTCGCCCGGCTGGACTGACCACCCCGGCCAGCTCGACCGTCTGGCCAAACAGGTCGCCATCGCTGACGCGTCGGCCACGTCCGGCCTTGTGTTCAAACAGCGGCGCCAGCGCGGCCTCGATCGACGCCCACGGCATGCGCTTGCTCAGCACGGCCAGCGGGTGGCGCAGGTCGATCATCGTCTCCAGGCGCGCTCGAAAGAAGTCGTCGGTGGCCATCGGCAGTCTCGTCAAAACTCCCAGGAACTGGCATCCATTGGATATCGTTCCGGGAGTTCTGAACATCGGCATTCACCCCGCCAGCCCAGTGTTCATGCGGGTCTCAGAGGTTTTGCAGGGCCGACTAATTACTCGGTGCGCGAGCCCTACGGTGTGGTCGCGCGTATCGTGGCTTACAACCATCCGCTCATGTTTCTCGCGGCCAAGTTGGCACCGGCCGTCGCGGCAGGTAACACCGTCATCCTGAAGGCTGCGACGCAAGCCCCCTTGTCCGCTTACCGCCTGGCTACATTGTTGCAGGATGTCTTTCCTCCCGGCGTAGTCAATGTGCTTAGTGGCGACACACCGTGCGGACAAGCGCTCGTCGACCATCCTTTGGTCAAGAAGGTGTCGTTGATTGGCTCCACCGCCACGGGCAAATCAATTTTGCGCTCATCAGCCGAGAAGGTGATGCCCGTAAGCCTGGAGCTGGGTGGAAAAAATCCTCTGATCATCTGTCCAGAGGCGGACATGGACAAAGCCATTGAGGGTGCGGTCAAAGGGATGAACTTCACTTGGGCGGGGCAGAGTTGCGGCTCGACATCTCGCTGCTTCGTTCATCGATCAGTATACGACCGAGTCATTAAAGTGATGGTGCAGAAAATTTCACAACTTTATCGTTGTGGACTGCCAACGGATCCCGCGACCACGATGGGCTGCCTGGTGTCCAAGGCGCAGTACGAAAAGGTCATGTCCTTCATTGATTCCGCTCATAAAGAGGGCGCTCGTCTTGTGTGCGGTGGCGTTCGTCCGAGCGACAAAGCGTTGGACAACGGCTGGTTTGTAACGGCTACCGTGTTTGCTGATGTCACCCCTGCCATGCGTTTGTTCCGCGAAGAGGTGTTCGGCCCGGTCTTGGCTATGATTGTATGGGACGAAGAGGAAGATCTGCTGCGCATGGTCAATGGGCTGGATTTCGGCTTGACCGCTTCAATATGGACAAAGGATCTGGCCCGCGCCCATCGCCTGGCATCTCGCGTTGAGTCCGGCTATGTATGGATCAATCACGTCAGTGCCCACTTTATCGGGGCAGACTTTGGTGGCTACAAGCAATCAGGTCTTGGGCGTGAGGAGGGTGTATCTGAATTGCTTGCATGGACCCAGACCAAGAATGTTCATGTGGTGTTGTGAAGCGACAACTAGCTTGACATTCACCGCGTGTCAGGCTTTGCGCTTTCTGATCGATGAGGCTATTTGTTGCGCTTCTATGCGAGGTCCTCTACCGTCGACGGCAGTCCGTTTGGTTTCCGTGGGCCTGCCTTTCTTCCTCCCGAAGATGGAGCCTGGTCGGAGATTCTTTGACTGCAGATTGCAACTCAAACTGCGCGATTGCATCGGCGGCGGCGCTGCGCACTGTGCCCAACATAGTCTTCAGCAATATCTCCTGCGCTTGCGTGAGTCCGCCCAGCAGGATCGAGTTGGCCTCGCCTGCGGCACGCAACAGAGGCGTTTTCAACTTGAGTGCTTTATCGGTGAGGTAGATGCGCAGCTTGCGTCGGTCAAGCGTATCCCTTTGGAAGTGGACAAGGCCCTCTTTCTCCATAGAACGAAGCATTTCAAGCGTCGAAGGCTGCGTTGTGCCAAGTCGGTTCGCCAGTTCTCTCTGTGTCACGCCGTCCGCCTCAAAGAGTGCACGCAGCACGTACCAGCTACCACCACGAATACCGAGTTGGGCAATGCCAGGGTAGAGCAGCCGCTTGACGTGGCGAGCCGTGTCAGAGATAAGAAAACCGAGGCTGCTGTCCAAGTTCTTTGGAAAAACTCGTTCTGCGGAGGGGGTGGCAACTTTGAGGGGGACGCGTTTATTTGTCACTTGAGGGGCGTGCTGGTGAAATAAGAAGCAGGATCATATGACGATTCTCTACTCTCTAATCTTTAGGGAAAATACCTATAGGAACCTAACTAATTTTGGGTTCTAATAACAAACATCATAAATGGCTATTCCGTCACGCACGTCCGGGCAATTTGCCGTAAATAATGGAGCTGTACGGTGCTGGGGGTATAGCTTGAATCTTTGTAAAGGTGCTTTTAATGGCAAACGTAACTGAACTGGGGTACTTGGGGATTTCTGTGAGCGATGCTGCTGCATGGAAGAACTACGCGACCGAGGTGATGGGTATGCAACTGGTCGACGAAGGTGAGGCTGATCGTTTCTATCTGCGCATGGACCTCTGGCATCACCGCATTGTGGTGCATACCGGTGGTGACGATGACCTTGCCTATGTCGGCTGGCGAGTAGCGGGTGCTCAAGAACTGGAGCAGATGGCTGCCAAATTGACGGCTGCAGGTATTGAGGTTCGTCGCGGCACCGAGGCAGAAGCTGCAGAGCGCCGTGTTCTGGGTCTGCTGAAGTTGCAGGATCCTGCTGGCAATTCGCACGAAATTTTTTACTCGCCACTGGTGGATGGGCACAAGCCATTCCACCCAGGACGTCCGATGTTTGGGGGCTTCAAAACGGGTGATCAGGGTGTTGGTCACATCATCCTGCGATCCGTAGACCCGGAGGCGACGATGCGCTTCTTTGCGGTGCTTGGGGTTACTGGAAGCTCTGACTACCTTTTGAAGTTGACAGATGGCACCCCGGTTCGGATTCCTTTCTTGAAATGCAATAACCGTGAGCATTCCGTGGCCTTGATGTTCGGTCCGATGCCCAAGCGTGCGAATCACCTGATGGTTGAATACCAGGACATGCGGGACTTGGGGCAGACGTTGGACAAGGTGCATAAGCATGGTATCGACATTGCTGTGCAATTGGGCGTGCATAGCAATGACGGAGCGCTGAGTTTCTATGCGGCCAATCCGTCTGGTTGGTTGTGGGAGCCCGGTTGGAGTGGGGTATGCGCACCGGCTCAGCAGGAGCACTTTCGCTGTGACGTTTTTGGGCATGACCTCGATAAAGCGCAATACGTCGGTGGCGTTAATTTTCGCAGCGAAAATTGACACGAATTTACTCACTTCCAGCGGGAGTGAGTTTCAGGGAATAAGGTCATTAAGGATCGAAGTAAGGAGATTGCTATGGGTGAAGAAATGAAGACTGAATCGAAAAAACCGGATTCTGCTCGCAGTGAGCTTGCTATGAAGTACTTCCAGGCGGAGTATGGCCATTTCATCAATGGTGAATGGGTCGGTGGATCCAGCAGCGAAAAAATCGCGATGATTAACCCTGCCAATCTGGAGGTGCTGTCCTATATCCAGTCAGGCAACGCTGAGGATGTAAACCGTGCCGTGGAGGCCGCCACACAGGCTTTCCCGAAATGGTCTCGCAGCACACCCAGTGAGCGTCAGGCTGCGCTCTATGAAATGGCGCGTCGCCTGCGCGCACGGGCCAATGATTACGCCGCGATGTTGTCGCTCGACAATGGCAAGCCTATCATGGAGGCGCTGCATATCGATATCCCAGCCACGATTGGGCAGTTTGAGTTGTTTGCTGGTGCTGCATTTGGTTTGCATGGGCAGACCATAGACGCGACACAAGGTGTGGCGATTATTCACCGCGAGCCGCTTGGTGTCGTGGCACAGATCATTCCCTGGAACGTGCCCCTTGTCATGATGGCGACAAAGATTGCGCCTGCTCTCGCTGCGGGCAATACCATTGTGCTGAAGCCGGCCGAGTCGGTCTGTTTGGCGGTCATGGAGTTCATCCGTGAGATGGCTGACCTGCTGCCGCCAGGCGTGCTGAACGTCATTACCGGCTACGGGCCAAATGTCGGTGAAGCGCTTGTGACCCACCCGAATGTCCGCAAGGTAGCGTTCACCGGCTCACGCCCGACCGCGCAAAAACTGATGCAATATGCCTCCGTCAATGTGATTCCTCAAACGCTGGAGTTGGGTGGAAAATCGGCCAACATTATTTGCGCGGACGCTGACATGGATGCAGCGGCAGAGTCCGCAGCCATGAGCATCGTGGTGAACAAGGGCGAAATTTGCTTTGCCGCGACACGCCACTTCGTCCATGAGTCAGTGATGGATGCATTTGTGGAGAAGGTTCAAAACATTCTTCGCAAGATTCGTGTTGGCGACCCTATGATCCCTTCGACGCAAATGGGGCCTCAGGCCTCCAGGATGCAGTTCGACAAGGTTCTTGGTTACCTCGATATCGGGCGCAATGAGGGTGCGACAACGGCGATGGGGGGTAAGCGCGCAACGGTGAGCGGATTTGAGCAAGGCTACTTTATTGAGCCGACCTTGTTTACTGATGTGCGCAACAAAATGCGCATCGCTCAAGAGGAGATTTTTGGGCCGGTCGGTGTGGTCATTCCATGGAAAGACGAGGCTCAAGTCATACGCGAGGCTAACGACACTGAATTTGGTTTGGCGGCTGGTCTCTGGACCAAAAACATCACGCAAGCCCATCGCATGGCGCGCGAGATCGAAGCGGGGACCGTGTGGGTCAACCGCTACTTCAACATGATCCCCAATGTACCGTTCGGTGGCTACAAGCAAAGTGGTTTCGGTCGCGAATTTTCACTCGACGTTCTGAGCCACTACACCCAACTCAAGAGTGTGATCGTTTCCCTGCAAGAAGGACCCATTGGGCTCTTTGACCATTAAAACCTTGGTCATTTTCATTTAGTAGGAAAAAGAATCGCTGCGTTACCGCTGTTTACAAGCAATGTGGCGATCATTCATAACCAAAGAAAAAGAGACAGCAAGATGAAGTTCCTAAAATCACGGCGAAAGTACTTGATGCCGTCGGCCCACATTCGTGGCATTGCCGCATTGTGTGGTGGACTCTCCATCGGAGCGACACCTGCCTTGGCTGTTGTGCTTGACACAGGAAATCCTGACTTGAATGTCCGCTGGGACAATACCATCAAGTACAGCGCTGCGCGGCGTCTTGACGAGCCATCATCTGTTCTGATCTCGAATCCAAACAACGACGACGGCGACCGAAATTTTGGCAAAGGACTCATTTCCAGTCGCTTTGACTTGCTGTCGGAATTGGACTTCATCTATAAGAAGAACATGGGTTTTCGCATCAGTGCGGCTGCTTGGAACGATTCTGTTTATGGCCGTTCCAACGCCAACCCGGGTTTTCCCGGTGGCGCGTTCCCGAACCAGACCTCGGTTCCCTACAACCAATTCACTGCCGGCACGCGAGATGTTCATGGCAGTGGCAGTGAGGTACTGGATGCTTTCGTCTTTGGTAAATTTGACCTGGTCGAGCGGAGCGCCTCGGTTCGTGCCGGTCGGCACTCGGTGCTTTGGGGCGAAAGCCTGTTTTTTGGTGCCAATGCCATTGCCGGTGCCCAAATGCCGGTGGATGTGGTCAAGCTTGTTTCCGTACCCGGTACGCCTTTTAAGGAAGCGATTCGTCCCGTCCCTATGGTTTCGGGGCAAGTACAGATCACCCCAGATGTCTCGGTTGGGGCCTACATACAGGTAGCTTCATCCAGAAGTCGTCTGCCCGCTGCAGGTAGCTATTTCTCCAACACGGATTACGCTGTCGATGGCGCTGAAAACATCTTTTTTGGGCCTGGTGCACCCAGCCCACGATTTTCCGATATGAAGGCCAAGGATTCTGGACAGGGGGGGGTGCAGCTGAAGGTGAACGGTGGTGATATCGACTATGGTTTCTATCTGATTCAGTTTCACAACAAATTGCCACAAGTCGTGCCGAAGCTTGGAATGACTCCGGTCGGGCCGGCTCCGGTGGGCCATTACATCGCGTATCAAGAAAAAATTAAGGCTTTTGGTGCCAGTGCCAGCAAGACCTTTGGCGATTACAACGTTGCAGCTGAGCTGTCTTTTCGCGATAACCAAGACTTGGCGAGTACGCAGGGTTTCGACACGAGCGCGCTCGCGCCGGTCGCAAACAATAACTCAAGCAATCCAGCCTATGCAGTCGGCCGCACGGCCCACTTGAATATCTCGGTGTTAGGCTCCGTGCCGCGTACTCCTCTCTGGGGAGAAGCTACGATTGCTGGCGAAATTGCTTGGAACCGTGTGCTGAAAATCACCAAAAACGCGACCGCCGCGGATCCAAATGCAACACGCGATGGTGTCGCGATGCGAGTCGTCTTTGAGCCGAAGTACCGGCAAGTCCTGCCAGGATTGGATCTAGGTGTGCCTATCGGCATCGGCTACGCGCCAAAAGGCTCCCGGCCAATGGCAATGACACCCAACGCCTGGATCCCTGAAGGGGGAGGGGATATCAGCATAGGACTAAATGGGACTTACCTGGATTCTTGGAACTTCGGTTTGAACTACACCCACTATTACGGTACAGCCCGCACGTTTAACACGGGAGCTAACCAGGCGTTCGGCTGGGGTCAAACCCTTCGGGATCGAGATTTCATCTCATTCAACGTTCGTTACTCATTCTGATTGGAAAAAAATGAAATTTATGATCAAACCCATTTCCACGATCATTGCTTACGCTTTTTTGGCTGGAGCAGCTTTTGCTGCGGTGTCAGCCGATGAAGCCGCTGAGCTGAAATCCACTTTGACACCCATGGGTGCTGAAAAAGCTGGCAATAAAGACGGTTCGATTCCCGCATGGACCGGTGGCTACACCACACCGACGCCCGGCTACAAAAAAGGTGGTCGCCGTCCAGACCCTTTCGCTTCCGACAAGCCTTTGTACAGTATCACTGCAAAGAATATGGCGCAATATGCAGACAAATTGACGGATGGCACAAAGGCGATGCTGCAGAAATACCCGGACACTTTCAGGGTTGATGTATATCCTTCAAAGCGCACTTATGTCGCGCCGCAATGGTTTTATGACAAGACGTTTGAAAACGCCACAAAGGTAAAGCTGTCGGGTTTCGATAATCCCTATGCTGTGGGGGCCTTGGGTGGCATTCCGTTCCCCATTCCGAAGAATGGTGCTGAGGTGATGGTGAACCATCAGCTTTCCTATAAGCTCGAACAAGTTTACGAAACGGCGAAGAACTTCACTGTGAACAGCAGCGGTCAAGCCGTCATGCTTTCACATTATGAAAATTATTTTACTTTCCCTTACAACACCAAGGGTGTAGGTGTTGAGGATGGTCAGTGGTGGTACAAAGTCCGTTCGACCAATATCGGTCCGGCCATCCGAGCCGGTGAAGCGGTCATGCAGCACTTCAATGTCAATGAAGATAAAACACTGGGGTGGATTTACCTCACAGGGCAACGTCGCGTGCGCAAGCTGCCGAACGTCTGCTGTGATACGCCGCTCTCGTTTTCAGCTGGTATCCTCACTTTTGATGAGCTAACCGTGTTTGAAGGCGACATGAGCCGCTTTGACTGGAAACTGGTCGGCAAGAAAGAAATACTGGTGCCTTACAACAGCAACCGCACAATGGTGCCAAGCAAGACTGCGGATGTGATCACGGGAGCCCACCTCAACCCTGATCATGTGCGTTGGGAATTGCATAGGGTTTGGGTTGTAGACGCCACATTGAAGCCAGGTAAGCGTCATGTGTCACCTAAAAGTCGTTACTACATTGATGAAGACAGTTGGTATGCCTTGCTTGGAGATCGCTGGGATGCGCAAGGAAAATTGGCGCGCACAACGTATCTCTTGCCCATTGTGGCGCCGGATGTACCCGCTTTCATACGCAGCAGTTTCGGTCTCTATGATCTGATAGGTGGCAACTCTTACTTGGGTAGCCTGTACAACGATGAGTCGGTGCAGATTCGCGTTGAGACGAAACCATTCCCCGCATCAACCTACTCGCCAGATTCGATGGCTGGTGAAGGTATTCGGTAAAGCTAAAAAGCTTAAGGGCGACGTGTTACATCTGGTGGATCGACCTTCGGTTAGTCGCTCCACTGTTGGCAACGGTGAGCCCGTGAGTCTGATGGAATCCGGATTTGTTTGAGCTGTTTATGTGGGGGAATTCTGTTGAAAAAATATAAGAAAGAGCGCTTTGACATCGGGCGACGCCGCGCCCTGTGCTTTGTAGCTACTGTGCCGCTGGTCAGCATGGAGGCGGTCTGGGCTAACCCCGTGCTTAATGCCTTGCGTCGTCCTGCGTTTGTAGCGCCGCAGGTGAGGGGGGGCGTCTTGCTTGATGTTGCCAAGTCTGGAAAACGCATTGTCGCGGTCGGGGAGCGCGGTGTCGTTTTGTTCTCGGATGATGTTGGTGCCACATGGCAGCAGGCGAGTGTGCCAGTCAGTGTCACGCTGACCGCCGTCAACTTTGTAGACGATAAGTTTGGTTGGGTCACAGGTCACGCAGGTGTTGTGCTCGCAACCTCAGACGGCGGCGGAACCTGGCGGCTTCAGTTGGAAGGAAAAAGAGCCGCGGATCTATGGCGTGCAGAAGTGTCGGCCGGATCAAAGAACGACGATGACAGCGACAAGCGTTTGCAGGAGGCTCACCGCTTGGTGTCGGACGGCCCTGATAAGCCTTTCCTGGACATGCACTTTTTCGATCGAAAGCGAGGCTTTGTGATTGGGGCCTATGGGCTTATTTTTGCAACCGCAGACGGTGGTGAAACCTGGTCGCCCTGGATGGATCGCTTGGACAATCCGAAGGCCCTGCACCTTAACGCGCTTGCGGTGCAGGGACAGCGCATTCTGATAGTCGGCGAGCAAGGGTTGCTGTTGCAATCCGTCGATGGAGGAAAAACCTTCGTCCGACTGAGCTCCCCTTATCCGGGCAGCTGGTTCGCCGTGGCTGCGTTGCCCGACGGCAAGTGGTTGCTGGCTGGTCTGAAGGGCAATATCTATACGTATAGCCCTGCCGGTTTCAGCCAGTGCGAGGTGCCCACTCCTGTCACGATTGGCTGTCTCTCGCTGATGCATGACGGTAGTGTGCTCGCCCTTGACCAGGCCGGGCAGGCATTGATCAGTCGTGATTCAGGGGGAAAATGGACGTCTGTTTCATGGCCACCAGGCCCACCGTTGACTGCCGTTGTCGAACTTGATGGCAGTCGTCTGCTTGCCAGCAGCTTGCGTGGTGTTCGTGAACTTCCTTTTCCTAAGTGACCCTCATGTCAGTCGTTAACCAAGCAGTCTCAAAGGATGAGCGAACACCTTTGACCGACTTCGATCCACGGTCAGGTTCAGTTATTGAACGGGCTCTTTTCAATCACCGCCAGCTGATCCTCCTTTTCTGCGCGGTGCTGACGGTCGTGCTCGGCTGGAGTGCCAGTAATCTGCGTCTCAACGCGAGCTTTGAGAAGATCATCCCTAGGAGCCATCCCTACATCCAAAACTTCCTCGCTCATCGTCAAGAGCTGGGAGGTCTTGGCAACGCTGTGCGCATCGCCGTTGCCACAACAGGTGAGTCCATCTATGACCCAAACTATTTAAAGGTACTTCAGCAGTTAAGCGACGAGGCCTTTTTGCTGCCTGGCGTTGACAGGCGCAATATGAAGTCGCTGTGGACTCCGAATACGCGATGGGTCGGCGTCACCGAGGAGGGCATGGATGGTGGTCCAGTCATCCAGGATGGCTACGACGGGTCGCCTACAAGCCTTGCCACGGTGCGTTTGAACATCGAGCGCAGCAACGAGATCGGTCAACTGGTCGCGTTGGATCAACGTTCTTCAATCGTCTATCTGCCCTTGTTGTCAAAAGACGCGAACGGTGTTCCACTGGATTACGCTGATGTTTCTGATGCGCTGGAGAAGCTCAGGGTCAAATATCAGAGTGATGGGATCAGTATTCACATCATTGGATTCGCGAAGGTCATGGGTGACCTGATCGAGGGTATTTGGCAGATGCTAGGATTCTTCGTCGCAGCCGTGCTCATCACGACGGCCATGCTCTATGCCTACACGCGTTGCGTCCGCAGTGCAGTGCTGGTTGTCAGTTGTTCGCTGGTTGCCGTGCTGTGGCAACTGGGGTTGATGCCCTTGTTGGGCTACGAGTTGGACCCCTACTCCGTGCTGGTTCCGTTCCTTGTCTTTGCGATCGGCATGAGTCATGGTGCTCAGAAAATGAATGGCATCATGCAGGATATTGGGCGTGGTGCGAATAACTTGGTTGCTGCGCGCTACACTTTCAGGCGCCTTTTTCTTGCGGGACTGACTGCGCTGCTGTGCGATGCCGTTGGCTTCGGTGTCTTGATGGTGATCGATATTGAGGCGATCCGAGATCTGGCTTTCATTGCCAGCCTTGGCGTTGCAGTATTGATCTTCACCAACCTGATACTGTTGCCGATACTGCTGAGTTATGTGGGCGTAAGTCCAGTAGCTGCTCAACTCAGCCTGACGGAAGAGTTGGCGAACCAGCGGAGCGGGGCACGACATCCGTTATGGAGACTGTTGGACTTGTTCACCCAGCGACGCTGGGCGGCAGGCGCCGTTGCGGTCTCACTGCTCCTTGGTACAGGGGGACTCGTGGTTGCGCAGCGCTTGAAGATCGGTGATTTGGAGTCTGGTGCACCTGAGTTGCGTGCCGACAGTCGCTATAACCGTGACAACACTTACATGACCGCACACTATGGAGCCAGCAGCGATGCCTTTGCAGTGATGGTCAAGACGCCAGACGGCGAGTGCAGCCAATATGACACCTTGATGAAGGTTGATGCGCTGGAGTGGAAAATGCGTGCTTTGCCGGGGGTGGAGGACACGAACTCTTTGGCATTACTGAGTCGGCGTGTGTTAGCAGGGTTGAATGAAGGCAGTACCAAGTGGTATGAGTTGATCAACAGCCAGTCGATGCTCAACACGATCACTTCCGGGGCACCCCGCGGCCTTTACAACGATACCTGCAGCTTGTTGACGCTGACGGCCTACCTGAAGGACCATAAAGCCGACACACTAACTTCCCTCGTCAACGAGGTGGAGGGCTTTGCCAAGGAAAACAACACTGAGCAAGTCCAGTTTCTTCTCGCCGCCGGCAATTCCGGCATTGATGCGGCGACGAACATTGTCGTCAGGGATGCGAACCGCGAGATGCTGTTTTGGGTCTACGGCGCGGTGATCGTTCTGTGTGCTATCACCTTCCGCTCTTGGCGTGCGGTGCTGTGTGCTGTGTTGCCGCTGATTCTGACCTCGGTGCTGTGCGAGGCTTTGATGGTAGCGCTGAACATTGGTGTGAAAGTGGCTACATTGCCCGTGATCGCATTGGGGGTGGGCATCGGGGTGGACTATGCGCTCTACGTCATGAGCATTCTTCTGGCGAGATTGAAGGTTGGCGATAGCCTCTCCGAGGCTTACTACCAATCGTTGCTCTTCACGGGAAAGATTGTACTCCTGACTGGTGTCACGCTTGCCTTGTGCGTTGTCATCTGGGTGGTTAGTCCCATCAAGTTTCAGGCTGATATGGGACTCTTGCTCGCCTTTATGTTTGTGGGCAACATGATCGGAGCACTGGTGTTGCTGCCTGCGCTCGCACATTTTTTATTAAAACCAATGGTTTTGAAGCCCATCAATTGACGTAAGGCGTTGAAGTTTAACGACGCGGGCTTGGAAGTGTCCGCCTCACGTCAAGCCAAATCCCGGATGGTTCATTGAGTTGGGGTAAAACGACCGTCAGTCGGTCGGGCAAGATGAGTATGTGATGATTGATGTCTTTGGGCTTTCGCAAGATGCCTGAGAATATTATTTGTGGCGGTTTTTAGAATTTTCTTAAATACAAAGGATAAGTTATGGGTAAGTCAGGACTGTTGAATGCATCGGATATTCATGGAGTATGGTCAATTCTTCCGACACCATCCAAACCGGATGCGAGTGACTGGCGTGCGACTAACACCGTTGATCTGGATGAGACTGCCCGCGCCGTTGAAGGCCTTATCGCGGCTGGCGCGAACGGGATTCTGAGCATGGGTACTTTGGGTGAGTGTGAATCGCTAACCTGGGAGGAAAAGAAAGTCTTCATGCAAACCATCGTGGAGACCGCGAGAGGAAGGGTTCCAGTGTTCGTTGGCACCACAACGCTTAATACCCGCGACACGATCGAGCAGACAAGGTACGCCCACTCCATTGGGGCCGACGGAACAATGTTGGGAATACCAATGTGGTGCAATCCCTGCGTTGATATGGCTGTTCAGTACTACAAAGATGTCGCCGAAGCTGTTCCAGAGATGAATATCGCTATCTACGCGAATACCGAGGCTTTCAAATTTGATTTTCCCCGCGCGTTCTGGGCTCGGGTTTCAGAGATTCGGCAAGTCGTTGCAGCGAAATATATCGGTATCGAGTTCCTGCTGCAGGATCTACATCTGACCAAGCATCGCATGAAGCTGCTGCCGCTCGACTACCAATACTATGCTGCGGCACGTATGGATGACTTCGTTGATGCCTTCTGGTCCAGCGGTACCGTGTGCGGGCCATTGGTTTCGACGACGCTTCGCGACAAGGTCATCGCAGCTCGGCGAACCAAAGACTGGACCGATGCCCACGCATTTCAGGGTCGACTTGTGAAAACAGCTGCGCCATTTCCCGAAGATAGCTTCAAGACCTTTTCTATTTACAACGTTGCGCTGGAAAAAGGCCGAATCGATGCGGCAGGCTGGATGAACGCCGGCCCCGTTCGCCCACCTTATAACGACATCTGCCCAGCCAGCTATCTTGACTCCTGGAAAGCCTCAGGGCAACGGTGGGCCGAATTGCACAAGCAACTTGAAACGGAATCTTCGGGGAAATAGTCGAATGCTTGAGAGAAAGGGCAAAGACGATCGACTTTCACTTCGATTTCATGAGTCCTTTCAGCCACCAGGCTAAGGAAGGTCTGCACAACCTCGTCGCCCATGGCCCGATGTGAGACAGTGATGGCATGAAACAGATGAGCCTGGGCGAGAGCGGATTCGAGCGCAAGACCAAGAGGACTCGCAAGCGCGAGTTCCTCGATGAGATGAACCTCGTGGTGCCCTGGGCCGAGCTGGTATCGCTGATCGCGCTGCATGCGCCCGCACCAGGTGCCAAGGGCGGACGCCCACCGTTCGCCGTCGAGACCATGCTGCGCATCCACTTCATTCAACAATGGTTCAACCTCTCGGACCCGGCGATGGAGGAGGCGCTGTACGACATGGCACTGTTCCGTGAGTTTGTGGGTCTGGATGCCGGCGAGGACAACCTGCCCGACGAGAGCACCATCCTGCGCTTTCGCCACCTGCTCGAAACCCACAACCTGAGCTTGCAGATCCTGGCCACCGTCAACGCCACGCTGGCGGCCAAGGGTCTGCTCCTCAAGAGCGGGACAGTGGTCGATGCCACGCTGATCGCTGCCCCGAGTTCGACCAAGAACAGCAGCGGCGAACGTGACCCCGAGATGCACCAGACCAAGAAGGGCAATCAATGGCACTTCGGGATGAAGGCCCACATCGGGGTCGATGCGGACTCGGGCCTGGTACACACGGTGGTGGGCACAGCGGCCAATGTCAACGACGTGACGCAGGCGCACGCGCTGGTGCATGGAGAAGAAACAGACGTCTTTGCCGACGCGGGCTACCAGGGTGTGGGCAAGCGCGATGAAACGCAGGACATCGAAGTCAACTGGCATGTGGCCATGCGGCCGGGCAAGCGCAAGGTGCTGGACCAGAGCACTCCGATAGGCGCGATCCTGGACAAACTGGAGCAGACCAAAGCGCGTATCCGGGCCAAGGTCGAACACCCGTTCAGGGTGATCAAGCGCCAGTTCGGGCATGTGAAGGTGCGCTACCGGGGCTTGACCAAGAACACGGCGCAACTGCACACCTTGTTCGCACTGTCCAACCTGTGGATGGTGCGGCGCACGTTGCTGCAGGAGATGCGGGGATGAGTGCGTCTGCAGGCGCCCAGTGGGCCGCGGAACGAGGCGAAATCGGCTTTGAAATGGACAACGCAAGCCCCAAATCGTCGCCATCCGGAATCGAGTGCATCAACTCACGCTGCGGCGGGTGTTGTGCAGACCTTCCCTAACTGTAACGGCGGTTTATGTCTATGTCGGCCATGAATCCTTCAGGTTCGAGTGTCTTCGGTCTTTCCGGCTTCGAACAGCACCCGGGTCACCCCTTTTTAATGGGCTGCAGCGGCGAGTCCTACCAAACACGTCAACCACAAATGAATCTCGAATCTCTGCTAATCCTTGAACTTGCCGCACTGGGCATCGGTACCGGTTTTCTTGCGGGCTTGCTGGGCATTGGTGGCGGTATGACGCTGGTGCCGTTCATCACCATCATCTTGTCAAGCCGCGGTGTGTCGCCCGATTTGGCGGTGAAAATGGCCATCGCAACCTCCATGGCCATCATCATTTTTACATCCCTTTCGAGCGTTCGGGCCCACAATAAACGGGGTGCCGTGCGCTGGGACATCGTCAAACGGCTGGCTCCCGGCATTGTCGTAGGTAGCCTCATTGGCAGCTTGGGGGTGTTCGCGCTGCTCAAAGGCGCTTACCTGGCCATTTTCTTCGGCCTGTTCGTGATTTTTTCGGCAACACAGATGTTGCTTGACAAAAAAACCAAACCCAGACGCCAAATGCCTGGTACGGCGGGTCAGTTGGCGGCGGGCGGAGCTATTGGTTTTATTTCGGGCTTGGTTGGTGTAGGCGGCGGCACTATCAGCGTGCCCTTCATGACTCGGTGCAACGTGGCGATTCACAGCGCCGTGGCCACTTCTGCAGCGCTTGGATTTCCGATTGCCGTTACAAACGCGCTGGGCTACGTGATCGGCGGGCGAAACGTGCAGGACTTGCCGGTGGGCTCGTTCGGCTACATCTGGTTGCCGGCGTTGGGCATAATTGCCGTGTGCAGCTTCCTCGCCGCGCCGCTGGGCGCCCGGGTGGCACACAGCATTCCCGTAGACAACCTCAAATTGGTGTTTGCCGGCAGTTTTTACTTACTTGCGGCTTATATGCTCTACAAGGGTCTCAGCACCTGAGTGAGGCTGAGCCTCCTAGTACATTGACACGAAAATAACGGAGTTGTACCCCGCTAATCGCCAGCTGGCGATTAGCGGGGTACGCCGCCGTAAAAACGCAGTGCCTGTGCGGTGGCACCCAACCAGTCGGCCATGGTTTCGCGTGGTGTGGCATAGGCGAAGGTGTATCCCGACGCTCCCGCTTGGAATCGCCTCCCTGGAGGATAAAGTTGTGCAACAGGCGGTAGTTACCGTACTGAACACGATATATGAGGAGGACTTTCTCGGATTCTCGTATGGGTTCCGGCAAGGGCGCAGCCAGCACGATGCACTGGATGCGCTAACGGTCGGAATCAAGAGTCAAAACGTGAACTGGATATTGGATGCAGACATATCGTCATTCTTCGTAACTACTCAGCATCCCTTGACGCGATAAGGGACAATTCACGGCAATGCAAACCCCATCAAGCCTGAACCAGTTAAGCCATGCCGAGAAGGATGCACTGATTTTGATGTTGCAGGAGCAGATCAAGGCATTGCAAGAAGCGGTCATGCAATTGCAGACGCAAGGCAAACTCAATAGCCGCAACTCCAGCAAGCCCCCATCAAGCGATGGCCTGAACAAACCCGCGCCGAAGTCACTACGCGTTGCGGGCGACAAACCCACAGGCGGACAAAAAGGTCACACCGGCAGTACCTTGCGCCAAGCCACCCAGCCCGACAAAATCGTTGTTCACGGCGTACCAGAGCATTGCCAAGCCTGCCATCAGGAATTGCCCTTTGCCTATGTGAGCGAAACCCGTCAGGTCTTTGATTTGCCCGTGCTGCAATTTGAGGTGACCGAGCATCATGCCATGCAAGCCATCTGTCGCTGCGGGCATGTACACACAGCAGAGTTCCCCGCCGGTGTAAACGCGGCTGTGCAATATGGACCACGCGCGCAGGCGGCCATGGTGCACCTCAATCAAAACCATGCCGTCTCGGTACAGCGCACGGCGGCGCTCATGAAAGACTTCTTTGGTCTGCCCGTGAGTCAAGCCACCGTACTCAAGGCCGCCATGACAAGTGCGGGCATCTTGCAACCTACGGTAGATGCCATCGGCCAAGGCGCTGTCAACGCAGACGTGCTGCATGCTGATGAAACCGGGCTACGGGTGGCAAAGACGCTGCACTGGCTGCATGTGCTGGCCACCGACACGCTGACCTGGATGGGCTGTCACCCCAAGCGAGGAGGCGAGGCGTTCGATGCACTGGCGCTGCTGCAGCAATTCAAGGGTGTCTTGGTGCATGATGGCTGGCTACCCTACAAAGCATTGCAGTGCCAACACGCCCTGTGCAACGCCCACCACTTGCGCGAACTGACCTATCTGCTGGAAGAACAAGGTCAAGCTTGGGCCGGCGACATGATCGAACTGCTCACCCACGCCAGCCACCTCGATAACCTGCAGTGTGCAGACGGACAATCACCGAACTACAACACCAAGCAGTATCAGTGCGAGGTACGCGATCTGCGCGACCTGTACGAGGCCATACTGGCTCAAGCCCAGACAGAAAACCCCGTGGTGCCCTCTACTGGCAAACGCGGCAGACCCAAGCAAAGTAAGGCCACCAATTTGATTGGCCGACTGCGCGATTACAGAGATGATGTTTGGCGCTTCATGACCCAGCCCGGCGTGCCTTTTACCAATAACCTGGCCGAGCAGACCGTGCGCATGCCCAAGGTGAAACAAAAAGTCTCCGGCTGCTTTCGCACATTGTCAGGCGCACAGGCCTACTGCGTGATTCGCTCGTATTGCGCCACCATGCACAAGCAAGGGGGCAATGTCTTTGATTCACTTGTCGCCGCTTTCAAGGGCGTGCCGACTCAGCACAGCTTTCGCTGAAGCGTGATCGCAAGCCTAAATTTGGGCTGAGTAGTTACCATTCTTCGATGAAATCGAGCATGACTGGATGCTGAAGTTTCTGGAACACCGCATTGCGGATCGGCGAATGCTGGGACTGATTCGTAAATGGCTCAAAGCGGGGGTGATGGAGGACGGGTGCAGGGTAGCGGCGACCAAGGGCACGCCCAAAGGCGCGGTGATTTCGCCATTGCTGGCGAACATCTATCTGCATTACGTCCTCGATCAATGGACGCAGCAATGGCGTCGCAGATATGCACGGGGAAATGTGATTGTCGTGCGCTATGCCGACGACAGTGTGTTCGGATTCAAGAATGGAGAAACAGCCAGACGATTCCTCAGAGCAATGCAGGAGCGACTGGCCAAGTTTGGGCTGACCCTGAACGCGACGAAGACGCGGTTTGTTGATTTCCATGCAAACCTGACCCACCGGGGATGCGGCTAAAAACTTGGACTACCTGGAGGTAGTTCATGTATTCCTACGAAGACCGAATCCGAGCCGTCAAGCTCTACATCAAGCTTGGCAAGCGCCTCAGGGCCACCATCCGCCAGTTGGGCTATCCGACCAAGAACTCCCTCATTGGCTGGTACCGGGAGTACGAGCGGAGCCAGAACCTGCGAGTCGGGTATTCGCGATCAGGACAGAAGTATTCCGATCAGCAGAAGCATGCGGCGGTGAAGCACTACCTTGATCACGATCGGTGCATTGCCTCGACCGTGCGGGCATTGGGATATCCCGGTCGGGAGTTACTGACCGAGTGGATTGACGAGCTGCACCCCGAAGTTCGCCACCGAATGGTGGGCCGGGCACCGAACATCCAGCACCCCGACGCGCTTAAAAGTGCAGCTGTGATCGAGCTTTGCACCCGAAAGACCAGCGCACAAGAAATCGCCCAGAAGCTGGCTGTGTGTCGGCCTACGCTGTACAACTGGAAAAACCAGTTGCTCGGCCGCGAGGTACCCGCATCCATGAAACGTCAAAACAATTCACCGCCAGCGCCTGATGCTGCCGAACTGCAGCGCCAAGTCGAGTCGCTTCAACAGAGCGTTCACCGTCTTCAGCTCGAACATGACATCTTGAAGAAGGCCAATGAACTGCTAAAAAAAGGCCTGGGCGTCAACCCTCAGCTCCTGAGCAATCGGGAGAAGACTCTGCTGGTTGACGCCCTCAAGCCCATCTACTCGCTCGCAGAACTGCTCGGCGAACTTGGCCTGGCTCGCAGTTCCTACTTCTACCACTGCGCCCGCCAGCGAAGGCCTGACAAATACGCCGACGCCCGGGTTGCCGCTGCCGATGTGTTTCAGAGCAACCACCGCAGCTATGGTTACCGGCGCATGCGTGCGGCGCTGGGCAGACGCCAGTTGCACCTGTCTGAAAAAGTCGTGCAGCGCCTGATGAAGCAGGAGGGCTTGAGTGTTCCCGCGCGCAAAAAGCGTCGATACGGGTCCTACCTCGGAGAGATCAGCCCTGCGCCAGACAACCTCCTCAATCGTGACTTCCAGGCGGCGACACCGAATGAGAAGTGGCTCACCGACATTACGGAGTTCCAGATCCCGGCGGGAAAGGTTTACCTCTCGCCTGTGATCGACTGCTTCGACGGCATGGTGGTGAGCTGGACGCTTGGTACCCGACCGGACTCCGAGTTGGTGAACACGATGCTCGATGCGGCCATTGACACGGTGCAATCGTGCGACAGCAAGCCGATCATTCACTCCGACCGTGGTGCCCATTACCGCTGGCCGGGCTGGCTCGCTCGGATGCACAGCGCGAAGCTGACGCGGTCGATGTCGCGCAAAGGGTGCTCGCCGGATAACGCGGCCTGCGAAGGTTTCTTTGGGCGCCTGAAGAATGAGATGTTCTACCCGCGGGATTGGAAGTCGACCACCATCGAGGCGTTCATCAGAGCGGTGCACGAGTACATCCTCTGGTACAACGAAAAACGGATCAAGATGTCGTTGGGTTCCCTCAGCCCCATCGAGTACCGGGAAAGTCTGGGCTTAATCAACTGAAACCAGTCCAAGAATTACGCAGCACCCCCCTGTGGTCATCTTTGCATCTCCGAACACATTGGCCCACTCGCTAAAGCTCAGATTGGTGGTGATCACAACGCTGGTGCGCTCATACAGTTTGGATAGCAGGTGGAACAGCAGCGCCCCTCCTGAAGTGCTGAACGGCAGGTAGCCCAGTTCATCCAGGATCACCAGGTCAGCGTAGGCCAGTCGGTGTGCGATCTGCCCTGGCTTGCCCTGGGCCTTCTCCTCTTCCAGGGCATTCACCAGTTCCACCGTCGAGAAGAACCTGACCCTTCGGTGGTGGTGTTCAATGGCCTGCACCCCCAGGGCGGTGGCGATGTGGGTCTTGCCCGTACCCGGTCCACCCACCAGCACCACGTTGTTGGCGTTCTCCAAGAATTCACAGCGGTGCAGCTGGCGTACCAGTGCCTCGTTCACCTCGCTGTGACTGAAGTCGAATCCCGTCAGATCTCGGTATGCGGGGAACCTGGCCACCTTGAGCTGGTAGGCCACCGAGCGCACCTCCCGCTCGGCGGTCTCGGCCTTGAGCAACTGAGACAGGATGGGCTGTGCGGCCTCAAAGGCCGGCGCGCCTTGCTCGGCCAGCTCCGTGACAGCCTGGGCCATGCCGTGCATCTTGAGCTCGCGCAGCATGATCACGATGGAAGCGATGGCGGGGTCATGACGCATAGCGCACCTCCCTCAGCTGGTCATAGCGAAGCACGTTGGCCTGGGGTTCCACCGCCAGCTTGAGCGCCTGGGGCGATGTGACCGGTGCTGGGGCCGGCTTGCCGTCCAGCAGGCGGTGCAGCACGTTCAGGATGTGGGTCTTGCTGGGTGCACCGGCCTCCAGGGCCAGCTCCACGGCCGCGAGCACTGCCTGCTCGTCGTGGTGTAGCACCAAGGCCAGGATCTCCACCATCTCCCGGTCACTGCCTGGCTGCTTCACGAGGGCGGCCTGCAGCCGCTTGAAGGCCGTTGGAAGCTCCAGGAACGGCGCGCCATTGCGCAAGGCCCCGGGCTTGCGCTGCAGCACCGCCAGGTAGTGGCGCCAGTCGTACACGGTCTGGCCCGCACCATGGTGGTTGCGTTCGATCAGGCGCTGGTGCTCGCACACGATCTGGCCTTCGGCCGCGACCACCAGGCGATCCGCGTAGACCCGCAAGCTCACCGGCCGATTGGCATAGGGTGCAGGCACGCTGTAGCGGTTGCGCTCGAAGTGGATCAGGCAGGTAGGCGAGACCCGCTTGGTGTGCTCCACAAAGCCATCGAAGGGCCGGGGCACCGGCATCAAGGCCGCCTGCTCCTGGGCCCACACGTCTGCGACAGTGCCCGGCAGCTTCGAGTTCTTTCAGGCGCTGCAGATCGGTCGTCGTGACGCCGGCCCGGGTACGGTGTTCGCGTCGGCGATGCCGTTCGTGGTGATCAGCCTGCTCATGCTGGTGGCAGTGTTCTTCTTCAGGCCGATCGCCACATGGCTGCCGGCACTGCTGGGCTGAGCAAGCATGACCGCTTCCGCCGAGCGCGAGTTCTTCCACCAGCGGGGCTTCGGCCTGCGCATTGGCTTCGGACGGCACCCGGCCGTTCTGGTAATCGACATGATCCGCGCCTTCACCGACCCGGCCCTGATGCTGGGCGCCGAGCTGTCGCCGCAGATCGGTGCGTCGCAGCAATTGTTGGCTGCGGCGCGCGCCCGCGGGGTCCCCATCTTCTTTTCTACGGTGGCCTACGACGACGCCAGCTTCAAGGATGCTGGCGTTTGGGCGCTCAAGCAGAAAGGCTTGACGACGCTGCGTGTGGGGACGCCGGAAGTCGAGCTCGATCCCCGACTTCATAGGCTGCCCGGTGAAGGCTGGCTGGTGAAGAAGTACGCCTCGTGCTTCTTCGGCACTGACCTGATTTCGCGGCTGGTTTCTCGCGGCGTCGATACGGTGCTGGTCGCGGGCTGTACCACCAGCGGTTGCGTGCGGGCTTCCGCGGTGGATGCGCTGCAGTCGGGCTTTCGCCCCATGGTGGTCCGCGAGTGCGTGGGAGACCGTTCCCAGGCCGCGCACGAGCAAAGCCTCTTCGACCTCCAGGCCAAGTACGCCGACGTCGTGAGCCTGGAGGAAACCTGCCGCTATCTTGAACAAGGGTGATCCTCTATGTCCAGTCAAGCCGATCTTTCGTCGCGGGTGTCCGCCGTCCTGCCCACGCACCTGGGCCAGTTCTGGGGGGGCCGGTGGCATGCCCGCGTGCAGGCCGAAAGCCTGCAAAGCATCAATCCCTCGACGGGAGATGTGCTCGCCAGCGTGCAGGTGGCGGGCCCCGCCGACGTTGACGCCGCCGTGCAGAGCGCCCGCCAGGCGTTTCCTGGGTGGGCCGCGACGCCACCGCTGGAGCGCGCGCGGCGCCTGCGCGAAGCCGCCTCCCGCATCCGCGCGAATGCCGCAGACCTGGCGCTGTTGGACGCCGCGGACTGCGGCAATCCAGTCAAGGCCATGGTGTTCGACGCCGAGATCGCGGCCACGCAGATGGAGTTCTTCGCCGGCCTTGTGCTGGAGATCAAGGGCGAGACGCTTCCCACGGGCAATGGCTCACTCAACTACACCCGTCGCGAGCCGCTGGGCGTGGTGGCCCGCATCTTTCCGTTCAACCACCCCTTCATGTTCGCCGCCGGCAAGATCGCCGCGCCGCTGGCGGCGGGCAACACCGTGGTGATCAAGCCGCCGGAGCAGGCCCCGCTGTCCACACTGCGGCTGATGGAACTGCTGCAGGATCTGTTTCCGCCCGGCGTGCTCAATTGCGTGGTGGGCGGCCGCGACGTCGGCGCGGCCCTGGTGGGCCATCCGGACGTGGCGGCGGTGGGCCTGATCGGCAGCGTGCCGGCCGGCAAGGCGGTGCTGCACAGCGCCGCCGACACCCTGAAGCGCTGCCTGCTGGAGCTCGGCGGCAAGAACGCGATGGTCATCTACCCGGACGCCGACATCGACCGCGCGGTCGACGGAGCCGTGCGCGGCATGAACTTCACCTGGTGTGGGCAGTCTTGCGGATCGACCAGCCGGCTGTTCCTGCACGAGAACCTGCACGACCGCTTCGTCGAGCAGATGGTCGCCCGACTGCAGGAGCGCCATCGCCCGGGCCTGGCCACGCACATGGACACCACCATGGGCGCGCTGATCAACCGCACGCAGTACGAGCGCAGCCTGGCCTATATCGACTCGGCGCGCAGCGACGGCGCCAAGCTGGCGGCCGGCGGTGCCCATCCAAACGACCCACAGTTGGCCAACGGCTTTTTCATCGAACCCACCGTTTTCACGGGCGTTACGCCCGCCATGAGGGTGGCACGCGAGGAGGTGTTCGGCCCCGTGCTCTCGGTGCTGAGGTGGAGCCGCGAGGGCGAGATGTTCGATGCCGTCAATGGCACTGACCTCGGCCTTACCGCTTCCATCTGGACACGCGACCTGCTCACGGCGCACCGCGCCGCAGCGCGCGTGGAGTCCGGCTACGTATGGGTGAACGACTGCTCGTCGCACTTCATCGGCGCACCCTTCGGCGGCTACAAGCGGTCGGGGCTGGGCCGCGAGGAGTCGAAGGACGAACTCTATGAGTTCACGCAGATCAAGAACGTCAACGTCTCCATGCAATAGGGCGAGGCCGGCCTGGACCACCACAGACACGCGGAGGCGGCGATCTGCAGCGAGCCGCAGCGGCGGTGCGCCACGGGCCAGCGTGTCGACGATATGCTGCCGAGTGCGAAGCATTTGGATGGTGCCACCTTCGATGGTGGACGATACTTGACCACGGACATCGAGAAGAGGCGAATGGGCGGCTCGAGCACGCAGCTTCGCGGGTGCTGGCTTGCCGTGCGCGGCCTCCTGACCAGGACGCCACGCATGGCCAGCGGACAGTCGCCATTGGCTTTGCGGGTTGGCGCGGCGCTCGTGAACGATCGAGGCGAACGCGCGGCCGGCCTGCGTGGCTCCCACATCCAGAAGCCGGACCGCTCCAGCGCGTTGGGCGGCGGTCGCCATCACAGGTCCAGCCTGCCGTCAGGGTCGCCTGCGGACGGAAACGTCGATCGCGAGGCAGAGTGATGCCCGAGATTCCTTGGCTGCTGTTCGTGGCAGCGTTGCTGGCAGGTGGGGTTGTCAAAGGGGCACTGGGCGTGGGGCTGCCACTGCTCGCGGTGCCCTTGCTGTCCTTGGGCATGGCGCCTCATCTGGCGATCGCGCTACTGTCGGTGCCGGTGCTGGCTTCCAACCTGTGGCAGGCGCTGGAAAACGGGCGGCTGGTGTCCGGCCTGCAGCGCTTTGGGGGCCTCATGGCAGCCCAGTTCCTGGCGACCGTGCTGACGGTGCGCATGACGCTGTCGCTGAGCGCCGCACAACTCAGCACGCTGCTGGCCGCAGCGGTGCTGCTGACCGTTGCCCTCATGGTCTGGAAGCCGGCGCTGCGCATCTCGGCTGCGCGCGAGCGCATGGTTGGCGTCTGCGTGGGGCTTCTGTCGGGGTTGTTGGGCGGCGTGTCCTCGCTCACGGGACCGATCGTCATCACCTACCTGGTGGCGCTCCAACTGCGCCGCGATGAATTCGTGGGCAGCATCAGCCTCATCTACCTAGCGGGAGCGCTGCCCTTGTACGGCGCGATGCTGCTGTTCGGTCGCCTCGGTACTGTCGAGATCCTCGGGTCATTGGTGGCCCTGGTGCCCGTGTCAGCGGGCCTTTTGGCCGGGAAGGCGTTGCGGCAACGCGTGGACGACGCTCATTTCCGCCGCATGTTGCAGGCTTTCCTGGTTGTGCTGGCGCTCCTGCTGCTGTTCAAATGACCGCGACATCAGGCGGCCTGGCATGGGGATCGCTTGCGGGCTCGCAGCATCGTTTTCTAGGCCGGTCGTCGCAATCACCATCGCAGACGCGCGCTGCAGGTCCCTTGGCTGCCGAGCTTCCTCTGGCGCACCTCGACGCCATGCGCGGGGGGACGCGTGCGGCCAACCGCCTGCACGGCATGGACCCGCCGTTCGTGCTGGAGCACGCGTGCCATCCTCGGCCACGCCGGGCCGGGCACCATGCCGGCGCCCTGGCCGACATTCGGAGCAGGGCGACCCGCGGCGCCACGTGCCGGAGAAGGGGCTCGGGCCTCCCCCGCGCGCGGTAGCATCGCCGGTGAGTTGGAGGACAAGGTGAAGAATCCGAGCCACCGCAAGGCATACGCGCCCCGCGATGCCGATATCTGCATGCGCGTGCTGCCGTTTGGGGTGCGGCAGTTCGTGCCGCGCGTGGGCCCGCAGGTGCGCTTGCTGGGCGTGGTCCAGCGCGGCCTGGAGACGGGCGCGCTGGCACTGCTGCCCGATGGGGTCTACGCCCAGGTGAACGGCGACATCGTGCAACCGCTCAACCGGGCCCAGGTGGAAGCCGCGCTGCGATGCGCCGGCATGGCGTTCGAAGCACCTCGGCCTGCGTCCGCCGGGCAGCCGACCGTGATCGTCAAGCGTCGCCGCACGCTGCAGCGGCACGCCGTGGAACTGTCGGACTGAGGATGCCGCGGGTCGACGGGACGCCCGTCGGCTTGGGGGGCCTGAAGGCGTGCGCACAGCGCGGTGCGGGATTTTCGGAGGCAAGGCCCGGGCTGCAGTTTGCAGGTGCCGCGCGCGGGTTGACGGGGGGCGACGGGAGCCGATCCTGGCTCCATGCTTACCCCGGACGAGAAGCAACTCATGCAGCGCTGCCTCGACGCGGTCCGTACCGGAACGCCGGGTTTCCGCACGCGCCGCCCTCAACTGCAGATGATCGCCGCCGTGGCCCACGCGCTCGCGCGCGTGGGCTCGGCCGATGAAGACCGGGGGCAGGGCGAGCACCTGGGGGTGATCGAGGCCGGCACCGGCACCGGCAAGACGGTCGGCTACCTGCTGCCCGCGCTGGTGCTCGCCCACATGCGGGGCCGCAAGCTGATCGTGTCCTCCTCCACGGTGACGCTGCAGGAGCAACTGCTGCACAAGGACGTGCCGGCCCTTCTGCGCCATCTGCCGTTTCCCGTGTCGTACGCGGTGGCCAAGGGCCGCAGGCGCTTCCTCTGCCCGGCCAGGCTGGCCAGCCAGGTCGCGGGCCTGGAGTGCAAGGGGGCGGAACTGGAGCCGGATCCCGCCCTCGGCACGCACGTGCAGGGCGCGCAGCCGGCATCCACCTCGGAGGCGCATCCGCCGCTGCGCTGGTTCCGGTCGCTGTCCGAGGCGTTCGATGCGCAGCGTTGGCGCGGGGACCGGGATGCCTGGCCCGATGTCATCCCAGAGGCGGTGTGGAGCAGCGTGACCACGGACAGCCAGGGATGCCTGGGCGCCCGCTGTCCGAGCTACGAGCGCTGCCCGTTTTACCGCGCGCGGCAGCAGGGCCAGGATGCCGACCTGGTCATCGCCAACCATGACCTCGTGCTGGCCGCCGCCGGCATGGAAGCCGGCAGCACCTTGCCCGACCTGCGCGAGGCGCTGGTGGTGTTCGACGAGGCACACAGCCTGCCGGGGAAGGTGGTCGAGCATTGCGCCTCGCGCCACTCGGTGTGCGGCGCCAGCCGCTGGGTCGCCCATGCCGCCCGGGATGCGCAAGGCGCCATCGACGCGCTGCGCCTGGACCGCGTGGGCGCAGGCCTGCCGCAGCCCGGCGTGTCGGCGCAGCGCTTGTGCGCGCTACTGGAGGACCTGCAGGATGCCGTGGGCCGCCACTGCGAGTTCGCCGGCCAGCAGCGCATCAGCCGCTTCGTCGGCGGTGTGCTGCCCGAGGAAGTGGCGCGCGCCGGCGCGGCGGTTCTGGAGGCCGCACGGGCGATGGAGGGGGACCTGTCCGGCGTACGTGCCGCCCTGGTGGAACGCGCGGGCGAGCAGGCCCAGGCGGTGCAGCCGTTCATGGCCGCCCTGGGCAATCACTTCGCGAAGCTGCAGCAGATGCTCGCGACGTGGACCTGGATGCTCCACGACGATGCGCAGCAGGCCCAGCCCGTCGCGCGCTGGGTCGAGCGGCATGCGAGTGCCTCGGGCGGCGATGACTTCCTGGTGTGCGCCGCCCCCATCAGCGGCGGGCCGCGCCTGCGCGAACTGCTGTGGGACCAGGTGGGCGCCGCGGTCCTTACCTCCGCGACGCTGCGCGCCTGCGGCCGCTTCGATCTGTTCTTCGAGGAATGCGGCCTCGCGGGCTTCGATGCCCTGCAGCCGCTCGCGCTCGCCTCGCCCTTCGACTTCGCCGGCAGGGCGGTGCTGCACATTCCGGGGGTGCGCGCGCACCCGCGCGATGCGGCGGCGCATGGCCAGGAGATCGTCCGCCGGCTGCCGGCCTTGCTGGAGCGGCAGCGCGGCTCGCTGGTGCTGTTCGCCTCCGCGCGGCAGATGCGCGAGGTCCACGCGGCGCTGCCGGCGGCGCTCCGCGAGGCCGTACTGATGCAGGGGCAGTGCTCGCGGCGCGAACTCATCGAACGCCACCGGGCGCGCATCGACGGCGGCCAGCGCTCGGTCCTGTTCGGGCTGGCCAGCCTGGCCGAGGGCGTCGACCTGCCCGGCGAGTACTGCACCCATGTGATCTGCGCGAAGCTGCCGTTCTCCGTTCCGGACAGCCCGCTGGAGCAGGCGCGCCGCGAATGGATCGAGGCGCAGGGGCGCTCGGCGTTCCTGGAGCGCAGCGTCCCCGAGGTCGGCATCCGCCTGGCCCAGGCCACGGGGCGCCTGCTGCGGACCGACGAGGACCGGGGGACGGTGACCGTGCTCGACCCTCGCCTGGGCGGCACGCGCTGGGGGCGGATGCTGCTCGAGGGCCTGCCGCCGTTCCGTGTCGTGATCGGCGACCGGGACGCGCATCCTGCCGCCGTTGCGGACGCGGCTGCGGCTGCGTGAAGCCTGCGCATCGCAGCGGGTGCGCAGGCGCAACGCACGCGCAGGAGGCGTCCGTGGGCCCGCCCCCCGACCGCTCGACCGCGAGTAGCGGCCAGGCGGCCTATCGATGGAAGAAGGCCCGAAGCGCGTCGATGAAGACGCGGGTCTTGGCCGGCATGAGTTTCCGGCTCGGGAAAATCGCCCACGCAGGCATCGGCGGGAGATGCCATTGCGGCAGCACCCGCCGGAGCCGTCCGGATTCCAGGTAGGGGCGCGCCAGCGCGTCCGTCAGGCCCGCGATGCCGTGCCCCGCGAGCGCCAGCCCCACGAGGAATTCGCCTGCGGTGACCAGGCAACGCGGCGGGGGCAGGCCGGTCCAATGTTCATGGGCGCCTCCTTCTCCCGGCCTTGACAGTTCCCACAGGACGGGCCGGCCCTGACGCGAAACAATCAGCCCCTGCCTGTCCAGCAGTGCCTGCGGGCTGCCGGGTGTTCCCGCACGCTCCAGGTATTGGGGGGCCGCATACAGACCGACCGGAAGATCGGCGAGACGACTGACGGTCAACGATGCATCTTCTTCCAGCGGACCGATGCGGATCACGAGATCGTAGTCCTCCGTGAGCAGGTCGATGCGTCGGGTCGTCAGATCCAGGTCCAAGGTGATGGCTGGATAGTCCGCGAGGAACCGGTCGATCATCCCCGCGGCGAAGGTCTGGGCAAAGTGGCTGGGCAGAGCGACGTGCAGTCGGCCGCTTGGCGCGGCCTGGCGGTGCGCCGCGAACGCGGACGCGGCCTCCACCCCGTCGGCGATCTGACTGGCATGAACCAGCATGGCCTGGCCGAACTCCGTCAGACGAAGCTTGCGGGTGGATCGCACCACCAGACGTTCGCCAAGGATCCGTTCCAGATCCGCCAGCCGCCGCGACACGGTGGACCGGGGCTGGAGCAGTTGTTCGGCGGCGCGCGTGAAACTGCCGGTCTCGGCGATGCGGGCAAAAAGCAGGAGGTCGTTCGCCTCGATGGGTGTCGGCGGCACAGGGTTCATAGGTCGATTGTTCCACCTATGGACAAATGTGGTCCGCCCCTGCATCTTCTGTGTTTTTGATGGAAGGCGTAAAGTGCCAATATCACTAATCAACCTGAGGTGTCCATCATGAGAATCCCGTATATTGCAGCCATCGCCATCGCGGTGTCGTCCACGACGATGGTGGGCTCGGCCTTCGCGCAGGAAGCGGTCAAGACGCGAGCCGAGGTGAAGGCCGAGACGTTGGCGGCGTTCTGCACGGGCGACATCGTCTATGGCTTCGACTTCGAAGGTAAGAAGCTCAACGAACTCCACCCCGGGGTCTACCCGCGCAAGGACGCCAAGTGTGCGCAGGTCCTCGCTGCGCGCGATGAAGCCAAGGCGCGTGCCAGCGATGTGGCGCGCCAGGGCAGCCCGACGTCCGTGCGCTGATCAGGTGAGTCCGGCGCCCAAGCCGGGTCGGGGCCCGTGCACCATCCTGACACGGGCCGGCATGGCCGGTGCCCTCCGATCCGGACGCGCCACCGGCGCTTGGCGCCGGTGGCTCTCGAGCAGGGGGCGCGCGGCTTCACCGCTGCGGCGGAGCTCCGGGCGCTGCCGCGCAATGGCGGCGAGCGCCCATCGCCACGTTATGCCGGCGTGGGCGGGGCCAGTCCCCAGGCCACGTGGGCCAGGCTGCCGTCGAAGGGGCATTGGTGGAGAAGCGGTGCGATGGCACGGCGTTCCAGCGGCAGCGTGAGATCCTCGTAGCCCTCGGGATACTCGGCGAGACCCGTGTAGAGGTCGAATGCGCAGTCCTCCAGTTCGTCCTCGAGAAGCGCCGTGGCGGCGTCGATGTCCAACGCCCCCTGCGACGACAGTTCTTCGGGCAATGCCGCCAGCGGCGCGGTGCGCGGCGCGGAGGCCGTGCAACGGATGCAGCGGTAGTAGCCGCCGCCGTCGTCGTATTCAGCCGTGGCCTCGAACGACAGCGTGACAGCTTCCAGCCAGTCGTGCCGCAGGAACAGCCGTGCCAGGATGGCGCCGGCCCAGCTGCGGTCGAGCTGTTCGCGTTCTGCGCGCGCCGCGCGGTAGCGGGCGTCGGCCTCGCTGCCGGCGGCGTTCAGGACCACCCCGCCGTCGGCACCCAGCAGGTAGGCGGGGGTCTCTCGCGTGGATTCAATGGACATGGTCGTTCCTTCCTCTGCGGTGGTTGCCCTCGGAGAACACCACGGCGCTTGCGTGGATGTGCGGCAGCAGCGCGTGCCACCAGGGCGGCGCGGCGCAGACCTGGTGGCGGTCTCCGCGGCCGTCGTTGTCGCTGACATGGACCTCGATGCAGCGCTCGCAAGCCAGCATCTCGGCCACCAGCGCCGTCTCGCAGCGGCCCGTGCGGGTCGCCAGGATGTTCAGGTGCGAAAGGTCAAGCGCGTAGGGCACGCCCGAATCGAACACGGCCCGGTACTCGAGCCACGTGGAGACCAGCCAGACGTCGCCAGTCGAGGGGTAGTGGCCTTCGATGCCGACGGGGCAGCCGAAGAGGTCGGCGCAGCGACGTGCGTTCTCCAGCATCCCGGCCATACCGGCCTCCGACCGGCGGCCGGCGTGCGCCGTGTAGGCGGGCGCCCGCAGCCGGCCGCTGATGCGGGCCGCCTGGGCGAACCAGTCGCCATGCCGCTCGAAGCCGCTGAGATCGGCGATCCGGCGGGCCGGCAGAAGATGCACATTGGCATGCAGGCGGAACTGCGTGTCCGGATGGGCGGCGCGCAAGGCGTCGGCCCGGTCCTCGGTCAGGCAGCCCATGCACTGCGGCACGAGCTGGGCGTGATCGGCCGACAGCCGCCCGAACAGCGGTTCGTCGATCGGTTCGCGCAGCATCCGCGCTGCGGCTTCGTGGCGCACGCCGGGCCAGCAGGCGAGCGAGACATGGACCTTCACAACCGCACCTCGCTTTACTCGGAGTCGATGAAATAGGCCCTGTGCTCGATGACCACACTGCCGTCCGTCGCGTCGAACACGACTTCGCCCGAGCCGCCATCGCCGTCCTCCCAGCTGCCGTAGTGCCGGTCGAGCAGTTCCATCGCGAGGTCCGTGATGGCGTCGTCCAGCGGCTGGTCCTCCAGCAACATCGCGCTCTGCCACGCGCCGTCCAGCCACTGGCTGGACTCCTTGTACTGAGGCGCCATCGGGACTTCGTCCAGCAAGGCGCCGCCAGGCATCTCGAAGCGGACGTCCTCGGGTCCGCCGGAGTCCCCCGTGCCGGTGTAGCTGACCACGGCGCGCAGAACGCCATCGGCGAGCAGCGCTGTGAAGATCGCCGCCCGGTTGGCGGCGATCCTGTCGTCTTCGGAGGCCACGCGGCCATCCGGTTGCATTGGAGCTTGCATGTTGTTTCCTCAAATGAAATGAGGCGCACGCGTCACCTGGGGGCGCGGGCGCCCCAGGGGGGTCAAGAGAGAGCCCGCCGTGGAAGGCGGGTTTGGGGTGGCGGCATCCCTGGCTGGGATGCCGTCATGCGTTTGCGCCGGATACTCCGGCGGCGCGGCACCGCTAGGACTGCCGCGGCCGCGGTGCTCCCGGCAGCTCGGCGAGCAGGCTGTCTTCTTCCTGCTCGGCGTTGGCGCCGGCGGCCAGCTTGGCGACGGTGTATCCGCGCGCTGGCAACGGATGGATGTGTCGACCGCAAGGGGCGACAACACCTTGCCGGCGCCCTCCGGCAGCGCAGCCAGGACGCGTCAGGCGTCCTCGCCGGCCTTCGTGTTGGGCAGGAACAGCGTGAACAATCCTTCGTCGCGCCGGTCGAGGCCGGTGGCACGCGTCGTGCGCCTGGAACGCCTGCTCACCGCCGGTCCTCCGCGGGTAGCGAGGCGCTTGCGAAGGCGACGATCCGCATCGAGCGCGCGCTTGGCGCGCTGCTTGAGCGTCTCGAGGGATATTGGACATGGCTGTCTCCTGGCCGCCGCTTCCCGAAGGGGCGGAGGCAACTGGAATGAGGGACCCGGGAGGCCCTGCGAGACCGGCGGTCCCGGTCACTGGAAGATGCGCGGCTCCACGGTCTCGCCGCACATGAAGGCGAGGTAGGCGCCGGCCTGGCCGAGTTCGGGAAAGGAGGCCGCGATGCGGCCGTCGTGCAGCACCTTCCAGGGCCGCTCATCCCGTTCCGGACCCCGGCGGATCGCCAGGTCCGGGCAGCGGAATGCCGGGTGCCGGTAGAGGTCGCGGCCGGTGCTCCACTCGACGATGCGCAGCAGGCAGCTCGTCAGGATGGCCACACCGCCGTCGGCGCCCGGCGCGATCAGCAGCGGCACCTTGAGGGAGCCGGTGGAGCGGCCGATGCGGCCCACGACGTCGTATTCCTCCAGCCAGCACTGGCCGGTGCCGGTGTCGCCGGGCATGAGCCGCACCGTGCGGCCGTCCCGGCGGCAGGCTTCCAGGACCCGTGCCGCCTTCGGGTCGGTCCCAGGATCGAAGTAGGTCTGCTGCGTCAGCGGCGACCGGCCCCACGCAGCGGTCGCGGCGCAGTACTTGCCGTAGCCGGCGAGCGATCCGTGATCGCCGTCGACGAAGGCCAGGTCCTTCCGGCGCAGCCGCTCGGCGATCTGGTTGGCATGGTCGCGGGCGTTGTCGAAGCCCAGGCAGCTGCAGCCCCCTGCGCCGGGGATGACGTACAGCTGCTGCTCGTTGTTCAAAGTGACATGCATGGCGGATTCCTCCGGTGAGGGCGGAGCCCGCCCTGCGGGCTGGGCCCCGCAGGGTGATGCAACGGCGGACGCTTCGGCGTCCGTGCGCGGGCGTTCAGGCGGCCAGCAGCGCGTGACGAAGCGCCGGGGCGCCGACGAACAGCTGCCGCAGGGCCGAGAGATCGCCCGAGGCCAGCGCCGCGCACGCGGCTGCGACCTCCGGCTCGAGATCCGGCGTTCCCGGTTCGCACGGCACGATGCTGGCGAGCACCATGTCGTCGCCGGCCAAGAATGCCACCTCGCCGTCGCCGGCGTCATGCGAGACCTGCAGAACGGGACGTGGCCCGACGGCCACCTGCAGGCGCACCAGTTGCACCGCCGCGGCCAGTGTCTTGGTCAGCACGACCCGCTCCAGGTCCCCGACGTCATGGCTGTAGAAGTGGACCAGGTAGTGGCTCGGCTGCACCGCGGTCAACGTGTCCAGCGGCAGGACGGGGAGGGGCGGCGCGCCGTGTGGAACCGTCGCGGCCGGCGTTTCTGTATCCACTTGCTGGCAGCGTTCCAGGTGGTCCAGCTTGAGCAGCAGTGCGTCGGCATGCGCGCGGTGCTCGAGCGACAACTGGGTGCGCATCGCGAGGATCTCCTGCGTCATCAGGCGCAGTTCCTGCACGATGGCACGTTCCGCGCGGCGCTCGATGGCGCACAGGATTTCAGTGATGTTGGGCATGTGAGGGCCTTTCAAAAAAATGCGAAGGGGCCGCGACCTGCGAACGGGTACGGCGGAAGAAGGTGCGGACGAGGCCGCAGAGCGTGGGGGGCCGAGCCGAGGAGGGCGCGGCAACTGGAGCCGGCAGTGCCGGCGGGAGAACGGCGCCGAGGCGGCGCTGGGAGATGGCAGCGGTGCGCTGCGCCAGGCGGGTAACGACCGCAACGCCCGAGAAGCTCGGGAACGCACGCAGCGTGCGCGGGCACAGGCCCGACAAGCAGCCCCAGCATGCCATCGGCCCCGCCTGCCGGCCAGGGGGCCACGCAGCGCGCCGGTGGAAATGACGCGCGGGCGCCGTTGATTCAGCGTGGCGGACCACGGGTCCGGGACGGCGACTGCATGCCCGTCCCCGGCGCCGTGACGCGGCACAGGCTGCGAAGCGCGGCCACCGCCTTGAACGCGCGGTCCGTCGGGGCGCGGCGCCTTCGCGCTGACTGGCTTGGCGCGCCCGGGGCAGGCAACCTCCAGCCTCGGTCCTCGGGCCCAACACCCGCCACGCGGCTCACGCGGTGGCGGAGACGCCGCTTCCTCGCCGCCGCATTGAACTTGCCGCGGCGACTTGATCAGCCGGCCTGCTGCACGGCTTCAGCGGCGGCGCTGTCCGCGCAGCGTTGCGGGCCGCGCACAGGGATCGGTCGAAGCATCCAAGGATCGGTTGCCCTATCATTTCGGGACGAACAGCTCGGAGCCTGGACATGACAATCTCTGACATCCCTGGCGACTTGCCGCGCGAGCTGTTGCTGCGGCTGCAGCAGCGCTTGCTGCAGGAAGTGCGCGACGCGGCGGAAAGCCGCATCTCGGACGTGCGGCGCGGCGCGGAGTCCCCCGCCGTGGCCTCGGAGCTGTTCGACAAGTTCGGATGGGGCATGACCACCGCCGCCCGCGTCATCGGGCTCGAAACGGGCGCGCTGCAACAGGAGATCGACGTCCTGGCGCGCCGCATCGACCCGGATTTCGAGAGCCATCGCAACGCGCGCTGGAACGCCCGCCCGGCCGCGTTTTCCTTCGAGGGCCGTTAGCGTCCCGATGGCGCGCCGCCGCGGCTGCCGATCCCGGGCCCACGCTTGCCGTCAGTCCCCGGCGATCTGGTCAGGCCTCGATGGCGGATTCATCGGGCATGCCACGGCCGTCGCCGCCGATGCGCTGAGCACGGCACGACCGCTGCGTGGAGACGGTGTCGGCAGTGAACGCCACGCGCTCCGATGCAAGGAACGCGACCGGCGCGCGTCGCGCGGACCCTTCAGTTCAGATGCTGGTGCACGAGGCGTCGGAATTCCGGCCGGAGCGTGCCGTCGGGATCGATTGACAGCGCGTCCCGTCGCCCGTTGATCCAACGAAGCTCCGCGCGCGGGCCGTCGAGCGCCAGCACGGCGCCGTCGAATACGCGCAACGAAGGCGTGCTCTCGTTGAGGGGGTGGAGCACCGTCACCCAGTTCGGCTCGATCCAGAGCCAGCGGCGCTCCTCGCGAGGCATGTCCGGATGCACCAGACCGATCTCGGCGAGACTGCCGTGAACGGCATCGAGCAGCAGAAACACGGTGAACTGGACGGGCATGGACGCGGCTGGCATGGGAGCAGGGCTGCGTCATTGTCTCCGACGGGCAGCCTGCACCGGCGCTGCGGCCCGCGGCGCGAGAAGGGGCGCTTGTCGAAACGTTCGCCGTGCATGCGCGGCCTATCGGCGCCCCGGCCCGCTATCGGTCTTCGAGCATCTGCCGGAATTCCTCCTTGGTGGTCATCAGCCGCAGGAACAGAAAGCTGCCCGCATAAGCGGCCGCCGCCGAACCAAGCAGCGCCCAATGGGACACGCCCGGCAGCCAGCGGTCGAACACGGACGGTATCTCGAGCAGCCGGAGCAGCCACGGAGGAACCAGTGCCACGCTGGCCGCCCGCAAGGCAAGGTGCCCCAGCATGCACAGCGCCGTCCAGATCGTTGAGAGCGCCTTCATGTGTCCAGTCCCCCCTTGCTCACCACACGCCGCGCGGGCGCGGCATGCGCATCGTAGTGTTCCCGGCTGGTGCTCACAAGCTCGTCAGCGCCGTGATCTTCAACGGGCTGGCGGACGCAGCCGGCCCGAACCGCGTGCTGGATCGGGACATGGAGGGCGTCGGCCCGGACGCGGGCACGCGTGTTGCACTCGCATGCCCGCGGCGCGGGAGCCCGACGCGCGGCCATGAGGGAATCACGCGCCTGCGGCGCCATCGGGCGTCCCCGCTTCGGCGACGCGCGCGTCCGCACCGAAGTCCAGGCCGCCGATCAGGTAGTGCCGTCCTGTGGCCAGCGCCCGCACCTCGATCGAGTGGGGCGTGTGGACGCGGGCCACCTCGCATTCGCCCAGCCGCTGCGTTGCGACGAGGTCGCCGGTGCTCAAGGCACCCTCCCGGGCCAGCCGGATCAGCCGCAGGGTGCCTGGCGGCACGGATTCGCTTTGCGGCGGCTCGCTGTACGAGCCCCGAAAGCGTCTGCGGCAGATGTGCCGGGCCGATTCCCGTGTCTGGCCATCGACAGTCTCGCCGTAGGACTTCGCATAGCCCTCGAGCAGCTCGTCGAGCATGGACTCGGTGCGCAGTTCGGCGCATGCGTCGAGCCGTTCGATGGCCACCTTGGCCCACAATGGCAGGTACTGGTAGGGGGTGGGGCCCATTTCAGCACTCCTGGCGGGGCGAAGGCTCCACGGTGGAAGCGCTGCCAGGACGGGCCGGCGGCCGGCAGGCGTGCGGGATCGCAAAGCCTGCGGGTTCGGACGGGCTGCCGCAGGGGGGCTGGCCCCCGTCGTGGATGGCGCGCGGAGGATGCGCCTTCATCTCATGCAGGTAGCGCGGCCCCTTTCCGGCGGGCTGCGCGCGCATGGCCCGCCGCCATGCAACCGCAGGACTATGGCGTTCGATTCGTGCAGGACCCGGGCGCGCAGCCCCGTCTTGCCGTGTGGAGGATGGTCCGCCGCCTCGACGAGGAGGCAGGCAGGTTCGCTCCAGTCGTGATCTGCACAACCTGCCGGAAAGGCGGCAACTGAAAAGCCGGTAACCTGTTGTCCCGCAATGGAAAAAGTACAATTTCGTCACGATCAATGTAGATCATCAAGAGGTGCGCGAGTGAAGCTGGGAAGCAAATTGCTGGTGTCCTTGGGAAAACGCTCCGGCAACGTGGTTCAGCGTCGCGAACTCGCGGAAATCGCGAGCGCGTCGCACCTGAGCGAAGCCATCGGCCGCCTGGTGGAGGCCGGTCGGTTGGTACGGCTGGGCGCAGGCTTCTATGCCAAGGCGCGGCCGGACAACGAAGGCAAGGGCCGACCGTTGGCCGGTCCGGTCGATCTCGTGCGTGAAGTGTTCGAGAAACTCGGCGTTCCCCTGCGCACGGTGAGTCTGGTGACCGAGGACGGCCATCTCGTGCTGCTGGTCGATCCGGGAGGGCAGCGCATCGCGCGCAAGCTCGACATCGCGGGGACACCGGTACGGTACGTGAAGGGCACGGCGCGGCGCAGGGCGGCGGATGATGTCATGCCTCTGGATCCGGACGCGTTGCCGACCAAGGGCGTGAGCCGCTTCGTCGAGCGCTTCGCGCGCGCCCACGGCATCGCGCACCTGCGCACGGGCCTCGACGACTATGCGGAGGCGGTGACCCGGACCGCAGGCGATGATGTGGTGCTCGATGCCACCGGCAAGTTGCTGGCCGCCTTGAAAAAGAAGGACCTCATCAACGGCCGGCAACTCGCCCGCTTGATGACCAACCACATGCGGGAGGTGAAACATGTTCGATCCGTTCGGCGACTTCGAAAGCGCGGGTTATCTGCGCAACATTGAGCGACTCAAGGATCCCGAGGAGGTCAAGGTCCAAGAGCATCTGTTCTTCGAGGCGAACATCGAGCAAGCGCTGAACTACCTCGCGGGGATCCGGGGACGCATCGGCTACGCCAACTTCCTGCAGGTACATCGCATCCTCTTCGCGGAGTTTTATCCTTGGGCAGGCCATGACCGGCACGCGCTCGGCGTAGGCCGCCTGGTCGGCAAGGGCGAGCGGCTGCAGTTCGAAGCGTCCGAGCTCTGTCAGCGGGCAGTGGAGTGGGGCCTGGGCATGGGCAACGATCGCACGACGATGCGCGTGCGCCCGGGCGCGGTGATGGGCGCGTTCGCCTGGGCCCATCCCTTCCTCGATTGCAATGGTCGGACGATGCTCCTGGTCCATTCCGAGCTGTGCCACCGGGCCGGCATTTCCATCGACTGGCCGGTCACCCGCAAGGCTGACTATCTGCAGGTGCTGACCCAGGAACTGCTCAGGCCCCAGGATCAGCCCCTGGACGCGTACCTGCGCCCGTTCGTGGCGGCGGCCACCGACGGCGGCACGCTGCTGGAGCAGCTGGTGGCCTTGCCAGGCCTGGACGGCCGCGGCGGGGGCGCCGGCCCCGCGATGGACGTGGCGTATGCGGCGGACGACCCGCAAGCCAACGCGGGATACCTGGACATGAAGCGTTCGCGCGGAGAGCCCGAGCGACCGCGGCAGGGTGAGCCGACGGCGGGAAGTCCTTGAGGAAGGACAGGTGCTCGCGCGATATATCGCGAGGATCTCCTGCGTCATCGGGCGCAGTTCCAGCACGGCGGCGCGATCGGCGCGGCGCTCGAGGGCGCACAGGACTTCGGCAATGTTGTGCAGGGGAAGGCTCTTCTCCTTTGAGAGGAAGCGGGCGGCGACTCCGGCGCAAGTCCGTTGCCCGGCGGCTCGGAGATCCGACCCGCGGTGATGTCGAGCCGCAGGGCACGCCGTCAGGAGCGCGGCGGGAGCCTCCCGGCGCAAGAAGGGTGATCCGGTCCGCAGGGTTGCGAGGCTTGGTGCCCTGGGAACGGGGCAGGGACCGCCGCGGGCCGGTGCGTGTCTGGTGACTACGTGGACCGGTGAATGCCGGCGAACTGGCGCGTCGGTCAGTGGTTCGCCGGCGAAGCGGTCCAGCGCAGGAGCGGAGCAATGTCGGTGCCCGGCTGCTTGTTGACGAGAGCGATGTCGTGCCCGTTGGCCTCGGGCGGAAGCTCATTGTGAGCTGTGGCAGGGGCCGCCGCCGCGGCTGATGCGCCTGTTCGCGACGTCGGTGACGCCGCCGTGCGGGTGCCAGGGTCGTGGCGATAGCGGGCGGGGGTTTCTCCGAGGGCGGCAGTGAAGGCTTCGATGAAGCTGGTCGGGTTGGCCCATCCGCAGGCCGCCGCCGTGTCGGTGACCTTGTGTCCGGCGGCGAGAAGGGTCAGTGCGTGGTGGAGGCGCAGCTGGGTGCGCCATTGCCGGAAGCTCATGCCGAGTTCGTCGCGAAAGAGACGGGTCAGGGTTCGCTGGCTGGCGCCGACGCGGGTGCCGAGCTCGGTCAGCCTGGCGTTGTTGCCGGGGTCGCCATGCAGGATGCGATTGAGCGCGCGAAGCCGCGTGTCGCGTGGGTCGGCCAGGTGCAGCGGCTCCTCGGAGGCGGGCACGAGCTCGTCGACGATGACGGCTTGCAACCGGGTGCGCGCCGCCTGCGACCGGGGCGTGTCGGTGCCATTGGTCAGGGCAAGCATGGCCTCTCGGACCAAGGCTGAGGCAGCGAACACCGCCGGGCGGTCCGGGAGGTGAGCGGCGAGGCTGGCCGGCAGGAACGCAACACGCATGTCGGTGCAGCCATAGGCGCGGTGGTGGTGTTCGAAGCCGCCGGGCGTCCATGCCAGCCGGGTCGCGGGAGCGATCCATGTGCCTTCCCGGGTCACGATCGACAGCACGCCGCTGGCGGGGTAGACGAGATGGCCCTGCCGATGCCGGTGGAGCGGGACCTGGTCGCCGTGCAGGAGCGGCAGGCTTCCCATCTCCAGCATCCCATCGATGCTTTGGCTAGTTTCCGGCATGAATTGGCATTCTACCGGTGGCAGGTCGCGACGGGATGGATGACATTCGTTCGCATGACCATTGCCGCCACCGAAGCCAACCTTCCCGCACCGTTCTCGCCTGCGCTACGCCGATCGATCGGCGTGGTGATGATCGGCGCAACGCTGTCGTTCCTCGACACGACGATCGTCAACGTCGCCCTGCGCACGCTCTCGGTCGACCTGCACGCCGGATTGGGGACGGTGCAGTGGGTGGTGACCGCGTACCTCCTCGCGCTCGCGGCGGTCATCCCCGTGACCGGCTGGGCGGCCCGTCGGTTCGGCGCCGCGCGGATGTATGTCGCTGCGCTCGCGGTGTTCACCGTGGGCTCCGTGCTGTGCGCGTGCTCGCAGAGCGTGGAGATGCTGATCTTCTCGCGGGCAGTGCAAGGCATCGGTGGCGGGGCGATCATGCCGGTCGGCACCATCATCTGGACCGCGCAAGCCTCCAAGGCGCAGATGGGGCGGGTGATGGGCCTGATCGCGGTGCCGATCATCCTCGCCCCGACGCTCGGACCCACGATCGGCGGTTTGCTCATTCAGTACATCGATTGGCAGGCGATCTTCTGGCTCAACGTCCCCTTCGGGGTCGCCGGTGTCGTGCTCGCTCTGCGGCTTCTGGCCAGGGAAAAGGGGGGCGACGCGGGACCGCTGGATGTGACCGGCCTGATCCTGGCCTCCGCCGGGGTCGTGGGTATCACCTACGGCCTGGCCGAGGTCGGCGCTGCGGCCGGGCTGGACACGGCTACCGTCGTTTCGCTACTGGTCGGGCTGGTCGCCCTGGCCGGCTTCGTCGGGCATGCCCTGCGGGCGAAGCGGCCGCTGCTCGATCTCGGGCTGTACGCCAGCCCGGCGTTCACCGCCGCGTCGATCGCCACATTCGCACTCGGCGCCGCGAACTACGGCGGGATGATCCTCATGCCGCTGTACTTCCAGACCGTGCGCGGCGAGGACGTGATCCTCGCCGGGCTCCTGGTCGCACCGACCGGGCTGGGCGCACTGCTCGCGGCGCCGTTCATCGACCGCTGCGGCGCCGGAATCACTGCCTTCACGGGGGCCGTCATCCTGGCGGTCTCGACCATCCCGTTCGTGTTCCTGACCGCCACCACACCCTACACCCTGCTGTGCCTCCTCATGGTCATCAGAGGCGTCGGATTCGGCCTGTCGATCATCCCGGCAATGACCGCAGCCTACCAGGCCCTGCCGCCGGACAAGATCCCCGACGCCACGCCGCAGCTCAATGTCCTGCAGCGCGTGGGCGGCGCGATCGGCACCACCGTTCTCACCGTCATCCTCGTTGACCAGCTTCGCCAGCACCCCACGCCCGCCGGGCAGGCCAGCGGATTCGGAACCACGTTCCTCTGGGTGCTCGCGATCACGATCGCCGCCACGGTGCCCTCCATCCTGCTGGCCCGCACTGAATACCAGGCCCGGCGCCGCGTCGACGCGTCCAGGCGCCAGGAGGCCGCCCGAACAGGAGACTGATCGCTGGATCGGCCTCGTGGGCGCAGTTAGGGTCCTGTCTTCGAGGGGCCGTCCCCTTGACGCCTCGGTCGGAGCGGGCAGAAAATGCTGCATTGCAGCATGACCAACCTGGCAGATCTTCAGCGAACCAGCCTCCAAGACCTGGCGGCCGAGATCACCCATGCCAGGAGACAGGAGGCCCTCGGGCGGTTGGCACTCCTTTGCTACTGCCAGGTGCGCCCCTGGGCCCGTCGCGCGCAGGAGGATGAACTCGCTGCCAGGGCCTGGATGCTGTCCACGCGGGCCGCTCCGACCAGCCGCACCGCGTTCCTGCGCACGATCGATGCGTTGATCGCCGAACTCGAAGGGGCGTGCGAACGTGCCGGGTTGCGCGGCGAAGCATTGGCGCTGAGGCAGGCCCGCGGCGCCTGACCCGATCCCGCCCTGCCACGGTGCGTTCTTCGTGGCATCGACCGCGGGCCATGCGAACGCTCGGCGCCGCACGCGCTCGTGCCGTTGGGGAAGGAAGCGCGCGGCCTCAGGAAGTTGGCGGCGCCGAACGATCCGGGCGCGAACGCCGAGAGCGCGGCGAACAGCAGCCCGTACGTCGCGGCCCGATCGCCTTCGGGCCCGGGCGGGCGCTGCCCATCACTGGTCGATCTTGATGTTCCGGGCCTTGATGATCCGGCCCCAGTAGGCACTGTCGTCCCGCACCATCTTGCGCATCTGGTCCGGCTCCCCGGCGATCAGGTGCATGTCGGGAATCGCGGCCAGCCGCGCCTTGAATTCGGGCCCGGCCTTGACCTCTGCGATCGCCTTGGCGAGCCGCTCCACGACGGGCTTGGGCGTGTCCGCTGGCGCCACGATCCCGTTCCAGTAGGTCACGCCGATGTCGTAGCCCAGCTCCTTGAACGTCGGCACGTTGGGCATGTCGGCAATGCGCTGGTCCGAGGAGATCGCCAGCACTTTCAACCTGCCGACCTTGTAGTGGTCCAGGACGCTGGCCACGATCCCGGAGAAGCCGGGGAGATTGCCCGCCAGCAGATCCTGCACCGCGGGCGCTTCACCGCGATAAACGATGGGCTCCACGGTGAACGAGGCCTTCATGCCCAGGTCCTCGGCCATCAGATGGGTCGTGCCGCCCACGCTCGAAACGCCCACGGGCGCAGCCCTGCCGCTGCGCTTGATCTCGTCGACCCATTCGGCCAGTGTGTTGGCCTTGGCATTGGCCGGCACCGCGATCACATGGTGGCCCTTCGAGATGACCGCCAGCGGCTGGAAATTCTCGGGCCGATAGGGCAACTGCTTGTAGAGGATGGGGTTCAGCGCCATCGCTGCGGACAGCGCCCAGCCGATCGTGTAGCCGTCGGCAGGGGCCGTGGCCACCGCCACGTTGCCGATCACGAAGTTGCCGCCGGGCTTGTTCTCCACCACGATGGGGACCTTCAGCACCTTTTGCAGGCTGTCCGCCATGGCGCGCGCCTGCACGTCGGTGGCCCCGCCCGCGGCGATCGGCACGATGATCCTGATCGGCCTGTTCGGGTAGCCCTCCTGGGCCGTGGCGGGCAAGGCAGCCGCAGCGATGGCGGACAGAAGAATGGACCGGCGATTCAGCTTCATGATGTCTCCAATGGATGGGCAGGCGTGCCCTTTTCTATGCACATGGGATGGCTCCCGACGATTCGTTTCCAAGGGGTGGCTTCCGCCGATCCGGCATCGCAACCAGCGGGGGTTGCGTTCCAGGCGTGGGTGCGCGCACCCTCCTGCGCGTCAGCGGACGCCCCAGGGCGATGATCCCGGCCGGCCCGCTGGCCACGGCCGTGCCGAACTCGGCGCTCGCGTTCGCCATGGGGGCCATGCCGGATGTCATCGCAAGTCCCTGCGCAGGATCTTTCCGCTCGCCGTCTTCGGAAGTTCGGCGAGGACTTCGACGATGCGGGGGTACTTGTAGGCTGCAAGTCGTTCCTTGCAGTAGCGGATCAATTCTTCCTGCTCGAGCGTGAAGCCCGGCTTCAGGCTCACGACCGCCTTCACGGTTTCGCCGCGGTATGGGTCCTGCGCCCCGACCACCGCCGCCGTCGACGGCCTGCTGGCCTATGCACTCAGGTTTGCAGGCGACGGCGGCAGGACCGCCAGCAGCGGTTGCTGGGACCTGATCGCCCAGGCGCGACATTGCCTGCGCGAGATGGAGCATCCAGGCGGGCGGGGCGATGGCCCGCCGGGCACCTTCGCCGATGGCGTAGGGACGCGTGCGCATGCGCTGCAGGCGCTGCTCGGCGATGGCCTGACCCTCGGCGAATGCATCCGCGCGTTCGCGGTGTCCGACGACGACCCGTACGTCGCGGCTGCCCGCACGGCGGTGCAGGCGGACGACGACGTGGAGATTGACGACTGGACGGCCACGTCGGTCGGCGAGGGGGGCGCCTGGGTGCTGGCCTGGCTCTGGGTCAGCGATGCCCAGGCCGGGGTGCTCTCGCACAGCGAGATGCTGGAGGACGTGTGGCGGCGCGCGGGCGACCTGCTCACCGGCGCGCACGGGCTCGATGACGGCACGGCATGGTTGAGGAACAACCAGGTGCTCTGGCTCGAGGAGGTGCTGGGGAACTTCGCCGACGAGATCGACGGCATCGAGTCCGCACGGCCGGCGTCCGAGCCCGGCGCCATCGTGTGGCGTGATGAACGAGGGCACGACCTGCGGTTCGCGCCGTCGGAGGCCGTGTCGCAGCTGCTGGTCCTGGCGCGGCGGGCGGGCCTGAGGCCTCCGCTCGCCGAGCACTGTCAGCGGTTCTGCGCGCAGTATGGCGGCATCCTGGATGCGATGCTGGCCGCGCTGCGGACGGGGTGACCCGTCTCGGGAATGCGGAACAGGGCGCGGCGCCACAGCCGCGCCCCTGCGGGCCGTCCGCGTCAGCCAGCCAGGATGCTTCCGGCCGCAGCGGTGGCCTCCTCGTGTCCGGCGCGGCCGAGCTCGGGGAGTGAAAGGCCTTCGTCGCCGTCCACATACAGCGGCCCGCCGAAGTCGCTGTCGTAGAACTGGCCGTCATGCGTGCCACCATCGTGGCGCGCGGTCAGCGTGGACGCGGTCAGGTCCTCCCCGCGCGCGAGGGCCACATACTGCCAGGTCCAGGCGCGCACCGCGTCGCCCTGGTCGAGCGAGCGCCGCGCTGCGGCGCGCAGCCAGCCGGAGCCGGCCCAGGCGGCCATTCGATCCTCGGCCCAGGCATCGCCTTGCGCCGCGAGCGCTTCGACTGCCTGGCGCGAGCCCGCTTCGGCCGCCCGGCGGAGCCAGAGATTGCGCGCTTGCGGCGATCCGACCGAGCGCGCCATCTGCAGCGCGTCGACCTCGCCCGCCAGGCGCTCGGCCAGCTCGATGAACTCCGGGCGCTCGAATGCCGCGCCGTACTCCAGCGCCGCGGCGCGCACGCCGCCTTCGGCGGCCGTCCTCAGGTGCTTCTCATAGCGGCGGTAGCGGGGCGCGAGCCGAAGGTAGTCCTCGACCCAGCCTCTTTCAGCCGCCGTGAGCACCCGGCCCTTGAGCGATTCCTCGTACAGATAGGGGTTGGGCTTGGCGCAGCGATGAATGGCTGCCAGCGCATGGTGCGCGCGGGCATCCTGGGCGGCGGCACGCTCCAGGCTGTCGAGCAGGAGCGGCGAGGACAGGACGCGCTCCTGCGAGAGGACATGGGCGGGCTCGGAGCCCGCATCCGCGTTGCGTCGGCCACCGTCCTCCTCTTCGTCTTCTTCGTCTTCGTCTTCGTCCTCCAAGAATCCACGCCCGATCCGCTCGTCGCCCCCCGACGGAGGGGAACGCATCAGGTGGGCAAGTGCGTCCCAGCGGACAGCGCCCATCTGTCGCCGGGTGGCCAGATCGATGAGCGCACCGGTCAGGGCGTCGGCGGCCGATTGGGCATGCCCCAACTGGCGGGCGCGGCCGCACACGCGCGCCAGGGCCCCGTCGGGCATCACGCCGACGCCGGCGTCGGCCAGGAGCGAGTCGGCGAGGAAGGCGGCCCAGCTCCGGCTGCCGAGGGCGGCGGCGAGCAGCTCGTAGACATGGCTGCGCGGGAGGGTGCGGCCCGTTCGGGCCTGGAGGGTGAGGTGCGCATCGTGCGCGAGTGCTTTCAAGGTCATGCTTCTTCCTTCGGTCCACCTCGCCGGATCGGGTCGGATGCACGCGTTTGAGTCCCCGACGGCGAGGCCTGTGGAAGGGAGAGGATGACGCTTGGAAAAATGCCTGTTTCTACTCGCGTGCAGGTACGGCGGGCGCCTTGCAGCCGATTGTATCGGCGGGGCGGCCCGGACCGTGCCGCGCCCCGCGCCGGGCCCCGACGGTGGTGCGCTGCGCTTGATGCGCGCGCGGCGCGCGGGAGACTGGCCAGGCAAAAAAGGAGCCCGCCGACCATGTCATCCATCCTGAGCTTCCCGGAGCGCGGCCCGTGGGGCGATGCGAGCTACCGGGGCAACTGCTCCGGCCATGTCTACCGCGTCCTGTTCGAGATGCTGCGGCCCCGCAGCTTCTGCGACCCGATGGTGGGCAGCGGCACCTCGGTTGAGGTCGCGCGCGAACTGGGCATCGTCGCCCACGGCCTGGACCTGCACCAGGGCTTCAATGCGCTACGGCACTCGATCCTCGCCGCCATCGGCGGCGAGCCGGTGGACGTCTGCATCTCGCACGTTCCCTACGGCCCCATGATCGTGTACTCCGGTGAGGTCTGGGGGACGCAGGCGCATCCGGACGACCTCAGCCGCTGCGAAAGCGACGAGGAGTTCCACGAGATGCTGCAGGTGGTGCTGCTCAACCAGCGTGCGGCGACCCGCCCCGGGGGCCACTACGGCACCATCGTCGGAGATCGTCGGCAAGGCGGCCGCTATGTCTCCTACCAGGCCGAGGCCCTTGCGCGCATGCCCGCGGACGAACTGGCTGCCGTACTGGTGAAGGCACAGCACAACGTGCGCAGCGACGCCCGGGTCTACCGCCATATGGCATTGCCGCGCATCACACACGAATACGTGCTGCTCTGGCGCCGCCGCGAGACGAGGGTGTTCGAGGTGCTTCGAGGCCTCGCGACCGGCGCGCACCAGCGGCTGCGCTCGACCTGGCGCGCGATCATCCACCTGTGCCTCATGGAACTGGGCGGCCAGGCCGACCTGGCCACGATCTACGAGGCCGTGCGCGGTGCCGCGGCGAACCGCTGCGAGTCGAACCCGCATTGGCAGGCGAAGGTGCGCCAGGTGCTCAATCGTTCGGAGCAATGGTTCGAATCGCCAGGCCGGGGTGTCTGGCGGCTCAAGGCCGCTTGAGGCATGGTCTTCGCAGGCCTCGATGTGCGGCCCTCCGTACGTGGGTGGATCGAAAGGACGCCCTCCGGTCGCGGGGCGTGCGGCCCGGGGAACTATCCCCAGAGTTCAGTGTCGTTGGGCACTTCTTCCGTCATGAGCGGCAACATGTCTCTTGGCGGCGGCTGTCCGACGGCGGCATCGGCATCGTGACGATCCTGCACGAACGGATCCACCAGATCGACCGCTTTCGCGAAGATTTGGGCCTGGATCATCCCGGCTCGGACTTGTCTCGCTGGTCGTCTGCTGGCATTGCCGCCCGGCCATCCATCGTTCTTGCCGGCGTGGCCTGGGAAGCACAGTGCTCGTCGACCGTGCACAAACCATGTCCATCCGCGACTTGATCCGGGCAGCACGCGCGGAAAACTGGATGGGCGGCATATCCGTGCCGCGCCATCGGACCGGAACATGGGCTACCTCAATCCCCTCTTCAAACTTCCTGCAGCGCAGGGCCTGCTGGCACTCGGTGCGCCGGAGAAGGCCGCGCTGGGCCGCCTGATGTCGGACCTGCGCCGCCAAGCCAACGACGAGGCCGAGCGGGCCTGGGGGCGGCGCAAAGGGCCCATGGCCTGCTACTGGCGCGCGGTCTCAACCTATGCCCGCCACATCGCCCATGTGCTGCGCAGGCCCCGGCATCGGCGCTGCAGCCCCCATGCGTATGCCGCAATGGCATTCCACACGGCCCAGGGCACCGCCATGACCGCGCAGGATTTCATCGACATCTTCGAGGACCTGTCGGCCACCGGCCTCACCGGGTCGCTGGACGAAGCCCTCACGGTGCTTGCGGAATGGCTGGCCCAGCGGCGCGCGAACCTGTCGGACGAGGATTTCACTGCGCTCACCGCCGCGGGAGGCGCCATGTACGAAGGCGCGCTGCGACAACGGGTGGCGGCCGCGACGGTCTTGCCGGTCCGCTGAGCGGTACGTCGCGCTCGGAGCAGCGAGCCAAACCCCGGCTTTGCTTGGGGGTTCGGCCTTCGCGATGGCCCGGTGCCGGGCTCGGGTGAGCGGCAGGAACTTATCCGCGTCCTGCTCGACCAAGACATCGTCCCTCGGTCTGGCGGGTGCGCAGTTTCGTCGAAGCCCCGTTGCCCGACCATCCTTCTGCGCTTCTCGCGTCACCGCCGTGAGGGTGCGGGCTTTGAAGTTCGGCTTCAGCATCGCTGGGTGGGTGTGGCAGGCATCGAACCATCCTCATCATTCGGAAGTCGGTGCTGGGCCTATTTTTGAAGGCATTTTCAAACGGCTCTGCCGCGCGCGGGATCCGTCGCGGGAGATGGCGAGACTATGATCTTTTCACCGAAAGAAAGGGCGCGAAGATGGCGAACACGGCTGGTCCGGATGGCTTGACGCAGGAGCAGAAGCACCTGTGGCTGGATGAGCTTCGGCGCGAGGTGCGCAGCGCGGCGGACGGACGTGTCTCCGACGTTCGGCGAGGCGGCGAATCACCGGCGGTTTCCGCCGCGCTGTTCGACAAGTTCGGTCGCGGCATCTGCACGGCCGCCCATGTCCTGGGCCTGGACACCGGCGCCTTGCAGCGCGAGGTTGATGCGCTGTCGCGCGAGATTGATCCGGACTTCGATGCCAACCGGCAGGCGCGCTGGGCAGCGCGGCCGGCGGCGTTCTCCTTCGAACGCGCCTAGATGAATGAGCGGCTCAGGGCGGATGCCGTGAACGCCGCTGCATTCGAGGCGTTCCTGCGGAAAGAGGGCTATCGCCAGTTGCGGCGGATCGGCGGCGTGTTCTGCGGCGTTCGCCGCTTCAACTTCACCTTCGGCATCGTGGTCGGCCTCGCTTGGGAGGGCTACGAGCGCCGCTATTGCTACGAGTACGAGCAGGACGCCCTTGCGGAGCTCGGCGTGTGGGATGGCGAGGCACATCCCTGCGGCCCTTGGATCAAGTGCAAGGGCGCCGGCATCGATCTGCTCAATCCCGAGCTGCGGGTCTGAGGGGCGAGCGCCACCGCAGTAGCGGCTGCATCGAGCGAGCGGCCGGCACGTGGCGCCCGGCTGCTTGGGCCCTTGATGGCGCAGGGCGAGGCGATAGCCTGAAAGCAAACAGGAGCCTCGCCATGCCACCCGACCTTCTCGATCTCTCCCCGCGCGACACGCCAGCCAGGCGCGCGCCCTGGCCGGACTTTGCGCCGCGCAGTCAGATGCCTTCGCCCGCCACGCCCGCGCCCCATGCGCTCCCCTGCGATCCCTCGGCCCGGGCGGCGCATGCGCTCCGGGGCGCGGATGTGTACGACCTGCCGGCCCCCGCGCAGGCGTCCATGCGCTGTCGCCTGTGCACGTGCATCCTCGGCGGGGAGGACGACGACGACGCGTCGCTGGCATTGTGCGGTTCCTGCAAGCGCCGGCCCGAGGCCCGTCGCCTGGGGCTGGGCCGGCTCGCCGCCTCGCCACCCGCTGCGCCAGCGGTCCACTCCACACGCCCGCCATCGGCGTCCGCGCGGGAGTTCACCGAGGCCGAGCGCGCCCTGATCCGCAAGGTGCACGGCTTCATGCCGGCCCAGCAACTGCTGGCGCTGCTCAACGAACGGCTCGCGTGCGACCTCGGCCCCGATGCCGCGCCCTACGACATGGAGCAGCTGCATGCGCAGATCGGCACGTTCACGGCGCCGCCGCCGTCGGGCGGCCACGGCTGGGCGGCCCAGCGCAAGCTGATCGTCCAGGCGCGCAGGTCGGGATTGCTGGCCGCCGTCACGCAACAGGTCATCGACGACTTCGCCGTGGTCTTCTCCCTCAATCCCAAGCAGGTACTTTGCCTGCGCGACACGCTGCTGCAGCCGGAGGACGAGCAATGAACCGGCCCGCCACCCCGCACGCCGTCATCCGGCGCGATGACATGCTGACCGCGCACCTGGACCTGGGCGGCGCGCCCATCGACCTGGCCGAATACGCCACCACGGGCCTGCTGGCCGTGGCGGTCGGCCCGCGCGGCATGGGCAAGACCAACGCCGGCCTGCTCATGGCCGAGCAGTTGGCGGCCCAGGGCTGGGTCAGCGTGCTGATCGACCCGGAAAGCGAAATGGAGTCGCTCTACGGTTCGGCGGTGCGCGACGCGGAGCATCTGACTGCGCTGCTGCAAAGCCGCGAGCAGCCCATCGTCGTCGTTTGCGCGCGCGATGCCACCGAGTTCTTGCCCTATGGCCGGGCGATCCTCGACGCAGCCGATCGCATCCGCAAGCCGCTGTTCGTGGTGGTGGATGAAGGCCAGCTCTTCAGCACTTCCAAGAAGTGCGCCGAGGACGCGGGCGAAGCCGTCCACATCATCAACGAGTTCGCCGGCCGGGGCCGCAAGCGTGCGCTCGACCTGTTCATCACCGCCTTGCGGTACACCGGCACCCTGCACCGCACGCTCTTCGCGAACAAGAACCTGACCTTGATCGGGTGCCAGGAGGATGCGACGGCCTGGGCGGCGCTGGCGCCGCAGTTCCGCGCGTCGCGCATCGAGTTCACGGACCTCAACGCGCTGGCGCCCGGCGAATTCTTCTGCTGCTCGCGGCGTGGCGTCGAGAAAGTGCGCATGCCGATGGCGCAGGCGCTGGCCAGGGTGGCACCCAGGGCCCAGCCGGTGCGCCGGACCTTGCCGTCCACGTTCAGCCAGTGGGACCGCGCCATGCGGGGCGTCCCGACGGCACGGCTGCGCGCCCTGACCGACCCGGTGGTGGGTCTGCTGGGCGCGATCGCCGGGCTGTCCACCCAGCAGATGCTTGCGGGCGCCGCCGCGCTGCAGGACGAGCTGGAGACGCGGTGATGGAACCGCTCGACATCGCCGCGCGTGCCCACAGCGGTACGCGCGAGGACCCGGGCTGGGCGGACTTCGTGCTCGCGCACGGCTGGCGCGCGGCCGCGCACAACCTGGCCGCCGTGCTGGAGGTCGCGCCCGAAGCCATCGAGTTCGCGCGTCGCACGGGTGCCTGCGCACGGCTGGAACGGCCGCTCGGCTTCGCCGAGTTGTTCGCGCTGCGGCACGGCCGCCCGCCGGTGGAGCAGGAGTGGCCCTCGCCGCGCAGGGCGGGGCAGGGGGCCTACGAGTGGCAGGCGCCGGAGGTGGCGCTGCTGGCCGGGCTCGTGGGCCAGCTCGGAACCGAGGAGATTGCACAGGTGCTCACGGCGCGCCTGCGCGAGCGCACGGGCGATGCCACCGCCGAGCGCACGGCCGTGGCCGTGCAGGTACGCGTCAACCTGATCGGCCTGCAGTCGGGCGACGTGCTGGGCGGCATCACGACGACCGAGGCCGGGCGCGAAGCCGGATCGACGGCGCTGATCCACCAGGCCATCCGCAGCGGCGCGCTCGCGGCCCACAAGGTCGGGCGCCGACTCGTGATCCCGCATGCGGCCTGGTCCGCCTGGAAGGCGCAGCGCGCCGCGCCACCCGAGGGCTTCGTGCGTCTGGCCTCCCTGCGCGAGCCCCTGGGCATCCGCAGCGACAAGCTTTCCGAGTTCGCGCGCATGGGCCATGTGCCCACGGCCCTGCGCTGCAACCCCTTCGGCGTGCCGGGGCCGTCCACGCAGTTCGGTACCTGGTACATCGCGGCCGACACGGCGCGCCAGCTCGTCGCGGACCGCCGCGCGGGCCGGCCCATGCCCTGGCACGGCAAGCCCCTGGCCGACAACCTGCGCGCGACCTGGCGACGCTGGCAGCAGCGGCGCCACCCCGAGGACTGCGCGACCTGCCGGGACATCTGGGGCGCGCAAGGGGCGCCGAAGGACTTCGATGATTTCGCGGCGCGCTACCCGGGCCTGGCCCAGGGCGCCAAACGCCACCTGACGCGGCCCTGGACGCCCGGGAGCACGGTGGCGGAGGTGGCCATGGCGGCCTGTTGTCCGCAGAGCAACGTGCGCCGCGCCATCGCAAACGGCGTGCTGGCCGCCGCGACCTGGAACGGCATGCTCTACGTGACCCGCACCGACGCCACGCGGTGGATCGCACGCCACTGCCCCAGCGGCGATGGCGAGCGATCCTGGATCGCGCTGGAGACGGCCTGCCGCCAGTATCTGTTCACGCGGCGCGAGTTGCGCCAGCACATCGAGGCAGGCGCCTTGACCTGCAAGCGCGGCACGCAGGGCGCGATGCGCGGCAGGGACTACGTGCTGCGCCAGCAGTGCGCGCAGTTGCGTGACCGGCTGGGGTTCGGCGAGGAAGAGGCCGCCCGGCGCGTGGGCGTGTCCATCGAGCGCCTGCGCGTGCTGCTCGACGGGCTCACGTGGCGCACGGCCGAGGGCATCCCGCTGGCGACGGTGCAGGCGGCCATCAAGCGGCGGGAATCCCAGGAAGGCCACACGCTGGAGGAAGCGGCGGCACTGCTGGACGTGCCGCTGGCCTGGGTGAAAGCGCGCAAGCGCGACGGCACCGTCCGCGTCGCGCAGGCGCGCTGGGACCGGCGCCGCCAGTACCTCACCGGGCCGATGATCGAGCGCCTGCGCGAAGCGCTGCGGCATCCCGCGCCGGCGCGCGAGCCGCCGCCGCCGGCCGATTGGCTGAGCCTGGGCGCCGCCGCGCGCGAGGCCGGGGTCAGCACGACCACGATCCAGCATTGGGCCAATGCGGGGGAACTGGCGTACCGCGGCGCGCGGGGCCAGCGGCGCTACCACCGCGAGGCCGTGCGTGCGCGGGCCCGCCGCCACTGGGCCGGTTGCCGGTTCCATCGCGCCCAGCGGCCGGCATGGCTCGACGGCGCGCAGGACGCGTCGCCAATGCCCTGACTTGCGGCAGTCCCTGACACCCCGTCGGGGCGGTCCGGTGCGCAAGCGCGCAGGCCACGGCCCTACCGGACCGCGCCGCATGCGGGGTTGATGCGCCGGTTTTGCCTTCGATCCTGTCTCCGACGCCTCGCGATTGCGAGCGCGAAGGAGAACGAGATGACGCAACATCCCTCCGGCCGGGCAGGCCGGGCAGGCCGGGCAGTCGAGGATCCACGGCGGGAGCTTGTCGCGCTGTTGCAGGGCATGCGGCCGCGCTGGAGCGTTCGCGACGTGTTCGCCGACTTCATCGAGCTGTCGAGCCTGTCGATCAGCAATGCGGTGGACAAGGCCCAGTTCGACACGCGGGAAGCCCGGTACCTCGACATCGCGAAGAAGTACCCGCGCGAAGAGTTCGAACGCTTCCCGCGCATGCTGGCCTGCCTGACCCTCGCGATGGAACAGTGCTGCGCGCAGGGCGAGTTCGAGGACGTGCTCGGCGGCCTGTACATGACGCTGGAGCTGGGCAACGACCGGGCGGGCCAGGTCTTCACACCGTTCCATGTCTCGCAGCTCATGGCGCGGGTCATCGTGGGCGACGCAGCGGCGGCCAAGGCCGAGGTCGAAGCCAAGGGCTTCGTCGACGTCATGGAGCCCGCCTGCGGCGCGGGGGGAATGGTGATCGCGATGGCCGATGCGCTGCACGCGGTGCAGCTGAACTACCAGCAGGTCATGCATGCGACGTGCGTCGACATCGACCTGCGGTGCGTGCACATGGCCTTCCTGCAACTGGCCCTGCTCCATGTCCCGGCCGTCGTGGTGCACGGCAACTCGCTGAGCGGCGAGGTCTGGAGCCGCTGGCACACCCCGGCCCACGTGCTCGGTGGCTGGCGGCACCGCCTGCAGCGGCACTATGCCAACAGGGAGGCAACGGGGCGCATGGCGCATCCAGCCACCGGGGCAAGCACCGAAGCGCCTTCACAGCATGCCGCGGACGGCCTCGACGAGGCTTCGCCGGCGACGTCGCCTGCGGACGCCGCCGGCACCGCGTCGCAACTGTCGCGCGAGAACGCCCAGAGGCTGCTGTTCGGGTCGGATGACACCTCGGGCGCGGCGTGGCCACCGCAGGGCGGGGTTGCAGACGCGGGCAGGCGCGGGAAGCTTGGTCAAGGCGGTGAGAGCCGCCGCCACACCGACGAAACACCCCCGTCATCATGAACACGAGTCTGCCCAATCATCTGTGGCTCTTCGCCGATCCGACGGGGCGGCTGCCGGTTGCGTTTCGCATGCGCGAGGTGATGGCTGCGCCCGCTGCGGCGGCCCAGGGGGCCGGGCAGCGGCCCCTGGACACCCCAACCCGTCCCGCGCCCGCGGGCGCGCATGAGCACTGAGCGGCCGCGCGGCCGCAGGACCCAGCAAAGGAGTATTTGCCATGGAAATCAGAATCACGGATGCTGACGGCTTCGGCCGGCTGTCGCCCAAGGCGGACCTCGCCATCGTCGTCATCACCCGCGCCGACATCGAAGCCTTCCGGGTCGGCAGCACGGTCGAGCGGCTCCTGCTGTTCAGCGACGATGCCACGCAAGTGATGCGCTTCGCCGGCCGCATGGTGATCCAGGTCGAGGGTTACGACGACGATCCCCGGCCGTTGGTGCTGATCCCGGAATGCGTGCGCTTCTTCCGCGCCGTCGATGCCCAGTGGGGCTATTGGCTGCACTTCCTGCTGCCGCTGCCCGACCAGCTCAAGCTGGTCGTGCTCATGCTGCTGGATGCAGAGCCGCTGTCGCGGGAGGGCGCCGCGGCCAGCTACCAGGTGCGCCGGCCCGAACAATTGGGCCGCGTGCTCCATCGACTGTTCCATGCGATGAACACCCTGCACGAGACCTTCGACGTGCCGGGCGCGCTCAATGAGGCGATGACGGAGGCGGTGATCTCAGCACTGGACCTACCGGCATGAGGGGCGCGTTGCCACGCGCCGACCGGCACGGGCTTTCGCAAGGACGGCGCGCCGGACCGGCGTCACCGATTTGACGCATGGCGCAGACTAAGACATATTTTTGATATCCAGAAGAAGTCTCGCATGCCCTGCCGCGCCACCTCGAACCAGATTGCCTTCCGCTACCGCTCCGTTGACAGTTCGACGGGCGTGACGCGCGAGACCGCCAAGCGCCTTGCGGAGTTCCTGGGCGTCGATGAAACGCAGGCCATCCATCATGCGCTGCATGAACTGGCCGTGCGGGTGCTTCCGCATTACGAAGCCGACGATGGCCCCTTGACTGCTTCGCAACTTCGCCAGATCAGGAAGCGTGCGCCCCGGGCAGAGAAGCGGTCCGTCAGGTCGAGTCTGTTCGAGACGCAGACGGTCTGATCCAGCAGTGGTGGGATGAACCCGCTGCCGGAGATATCGCCTGGTGCCACTTACCGGACGCTATCCATCCTCGGCCGAAGCCGAGGCCCGCGCGGGTCCTGGCCGTGTCCGATGACGATGCACCGCCGTTCACTGTTCAGGGGGCATATGGCACCAGCCAACGTACCACGACCCTCCATCGGGGCGAGTTCGCGATCCTGCGCACACGCAACCCGGCCGCGTATGCGGCGGCGGGGTTGCGCTACGACACGAAGTTCAACCTCAAGCAGGCCGTCGATCTGCCGTACTGCACCGAGTGGTTCTCGGTGCCGCTTGCTGCACCGCACGGGCAGACACCGCGGCTTGGCGTGCCGCCGCCGCGCTGAGTGACCTGCTGGCGGCGCAGGAGCCTGGAGTCCCGGCGCGCAGTGCTTCGGCCGCTTCGACGTGTGGCCGCTGCCGCGCGGCCCGCCGTGTGGGCTACCTGACGCCCCCGGAGCACTGTTCCGCCACCCGTGCCAACCCGAGTTCGGCGTGCGATGCGGCCCTTGATCACGCGCCGGCTGCAGGGATGCTGTAAGCATGACAACCGCGCCACCCTCCAGCCGGCCGCTGCGCTTCGACATTGCCCGCGATCCCATGATCGACGCGTCGCTGGCGGCTCACGCGCCGGTCTATGTCGGCGTCAGCGGCGGCAAGGACAGCCAGGCGCTCGCCTACCGCGTGCGCAGCCACCTCGAAGCGATCGGGCACACGGGTCCGCGCGCCCTGATTCACAGCGATCTCGGCCGGATCGAGTGGAAGGATTCGGCGCCGGTGTGCGAGCGCCTGGCGCAGCGGCTCGGCTGGGAACTGCTGACGGTGCGCAGGCCTGCGGGCGACATGGTGGACCGCTGGCTGGCGCGCTGGGCCGCCAACGTCGAGCGCTACCGCACGCTGTCGTGCGTCAAGCTCATCATGCCCTGGAGTTCGGCGGCGCAGCGCTTCTGCACGGCTTATGGGGACCATGACATTGTAAACGCCGCATCTGCTGATCATCGGCGTTGCCAAGGTAGAGCAATCAGATCTTCAACTCCGCCTTGATCCGATCCCACTCGACAGAAAGCTCATCATTCATTTCGCTAAACACGCGTGAAGAAAGCGTGATCGCGCCGTTTGCTTTGGCTGTTTCATACATGCCAAGGGACTCCAAGGTCATCGCATTGAACTTCGAAGCAGTAGGTTTCGACTGGAAGAGCCTATAGACATCCTCGTAGGTCTTCTCGAAGCGCATACGCAGCCATTCGAGCCGCAGCCATCGTGAGATGACTTGCTCACTGAAAACCGCCTGCGACGCAGCCACCACGATGCCGAGGTCTGTCCGGCGATTGAGCAGGCATACCAGCCAGATGAGGGCATAGGCAATCACTTTAGCCCGCTCAACCTTCGCCATGCGAAGCGCGATAGCTTTGCTGAAATGGCTGTTCTCCAGAACCTGAGCGGCCATGCGCTTGATGGGTTCGGTGAAATCGTTGTTGTAGTACCCGTCAGTTTTGTCGTGGGTGAGGCTCACTCCACATGCGCTGCTGAAAAAATCCTGTCGACGCTTGTCCTCCGCTCGCGGAGTGAGATAGAGGCGACTGGCTAACCCGATGGCAAAAAGAGCCACCACCGCGATTGCGAAGAGGATCAGCAGCCACTCGTAGACGATCGGATGCGCTTCCCTCTCAACCAGCAGCGTCACAATCGACAACGCAGCGCCGATGTAAAAGAGCCAGTCGGATGCTTTGTCGGCGAATTCGACGGCGTCGTAGTAGCGAGCGCGAATGGGGTCTGAACGAGACATCAGTGAACTCCTCGGTTTATCTTTGCAGCGGCGGCCTAGTAGTAGTACGTCGGAAACGCATCTGCGTAGACCAAACGCCACCAGTCGAACGCATCTGCGATCGCTCCATTCGCTCTGGCGTTGTAGGCCTTCTCGGCTCGAACGACGGCGGTACTCAACCTTGACAGAGCATCTTGCTCTTGCGCCTTGGTCTTGCAAGCGGAGATGTAGCCGGAAAACCCAGTTGGATCCTGCATTCGTGCCAGTTGGCAATCCCACAGGCTGCGCAACACGCGCTTGATGTCGATGTCATAGATGATGGTTGATTCGCCTTCCGCATATTTCGCAACCCGCATCTCGAGGTAAAACGATGAAATGGGCACGTTGCACAGGAACTTCCACCCCTTGATGAAGCGGATCAACGGTTTCAGGCGACCGGATAGCGCTGCGTCCACTCGAGCGACGTAGGCGTTGTGCGAATCCGGGCTTATTCGCATCCAGTCTCCATTGCCGTCGGCGATCTCGTAGATCTTGAATCCGTTCACTTCTTCGATGTAGTCGGCCGGCACGACCTCCGTGTCTTCGGATCTGTATTTCCCGAAGGGAACGCTGACAGCAGGGCTGTTGACTCTCACTCCCGTCGAAGGAAATCGGGCGTCTAGCGCATCTCGTACCTTCATCAGGGAGTAGGTCGACGAAGCGGTCAACATCGATGTGGGAATTGAGGCAAGGTAGTCGACGTCGCTATAGCCGGAAACACTGGTCCCGTTGCCAAAGGATCCGATGCGCGTGAAGCGCAGCAGGCCGAAGTTGTTTCTCAAGCATGCCTCGATGGAGGCACGATGCCGCTTTGCCGCTTCGACTTCCGGAGCGGTTGCCTTCAACTTGGCGAGAAAATCGGCGAATCCTTCTTCTGTAGAGCGTGGCATCTTCCTACTCCTGCGCGGCGCTGCTGCTTTGCCCTTGATGCGGCTGGCAAGGTGTGCCAGTGACAGCGGCCATTTCGCGCGCGTCCGCTGATGAAGGGACTGACCCATCGGCATTCGCATCCGGGGCAGACTGGGGCAGGATCAGGGGCCGGGCCCAGCGCTTCGGTGTCGGATCTGGATGTTGGCCGCCGCCCGACCATTCGCCTGTCAGGAGCCACAACTCGAAAAAGTACAACCATTCCGCAGTCCACGGCACAAAGGTGTCGGCCAGTCTCATGCTCGGCAGCCAGTCGCGCCCCTTGGGCCACCAGAGGCACAGTCTCGTACCTCTGCCGTCGTAGGCATACGTGTGCGGAATCTTCCTGCCGTCGGCCAGCGTGCGCAGGTCAGGCTCCAAGACGATGACGTCGGGCTGCTGGCCATCGGGTTTGACCTTCAGCAGGCATTGGTACAGACGTCCGAATGCGCCTGGAGAGATGCCGGCCCTGAAGTTCAAGATGCGGCCGCTGTAGCCAAGCGTCGCATCGGGCAGCCCCAGGCCTCTCAACTCCAGGGCGCGCTGCGCCAACGTGGGAGTCGGCGTGGGCGGAAGCCTCTTGCCCTTCATTCAGTCTCCGTAGAAGCTGTGGCTGCGTGCCGGCATCGAGATGGCTGTAGCCGCAGCTGCGGTGCCGACGGTGACGATCCGGCGGCCGATGGGCTGAACCTGCCGAGGAGCCTCCAACTCCTGAACCGCCTTGGCCGCGCGCGAACCGAAGGTGGACTGGACGATCTTGAGCAACTGATCAAGGCCTTGCCGTTGCTCAATGCACTGCAGGAGCAGTTCCAGGTCCGATTTGAGGCGAGCATGCCACTCGAAGTAGGCTTTCTGACGCTCGGGCGTGTTCATGCCGCTAGCCAGGTTGTCACCTGGCGCCGTCATGTTGGGGAGGACCCAGTGTTCGCCGCCGCCACCCAGGGGATGCCTCTGGATGAACATCGGCATGGTGTCAACGATGTCAAGGAGCAGATCGAGCGGACTGTCGTGGGCAATGGGCGCCCGCGTCGCGTAGGCCGTGGCAGCCAGATCGGTGATGAAGACGGACCGCGGGGAGAAATCGGGCCCTGCGCTGACGCCACCGAAGGCAACGTTGCGATGCAGCTTCAGCAGTTGGACGAGGCGACTCAGCAGGCGGCTCTGCACGTCTGCCATGTCCGGCAGCGGTTGAAGGTCCGCCCGGATCTGCGCCTCGTCGAAGCTCAACGCTTCGGTAACCCTGAAGAGGGCCTGGACACGGGCAGCGTCCGCGAAAGCATTGGCCAAGCCCTTGGGGTTGGTGGGCTCGAACAGCTTGAGGCTTCGGTCCGGGACGCGGGCGTGCGTTTCGCCGTAGGGAATGCCGATCCTTTCATCTTCGATGATCGGGGTAATGTCTACGCACATGCCGTCGGCGTACTGCAGGGTGATGCAGCGCTCCCAGCGCGTGACTTCCAAGCCGTGCATGGCAGCGTAGCGCTTGATCACGGTGTGCAGGTCGTTGATCAGGGCGACGGGATCGTTGCCGTATATCCGCATGGCCGCACGATGCAGTCGGACGACGATATCGATGTCGAAGCCTTCCGGCCTGAAGCGCATCGGTCGGATGATGGTGCCGAGCGCGCGTGACCCCTGGGCATGAACCGTCGCCGTCAGATCCCGAAACTCTTCGGAATTCATCACGTACTCGGCGGTCGAGTTGTAGGAGCGCTCCAGGGCATCCAGTTGGGATTGGGTCGGCTCGTTGTACTTGGCCACGGCATCGACCAGCCCGAAGAACTTGTGTCCGGTCGGTCTGGAGAACTGCCGTTTCGTTGGCACCGGGAGAGGATCGCGATTCACAGTGGACTCCTTCTTGGCAGTTACAAAAGGCAGTGATGTCCATGAAGTACTTGACCCGCAGGTCCGGCGCCCGAGCCGTGGAGCCACAAGGCGGTGCTTCGGTCTCCTCCCGGTGCTTGCGGATGTGCGCCTTGGCTGGCATAGTCACTGTCTGCGCAGGCAACGGAAGGGGCCTCCACCCAGGGGCGGAGTGATCGGGAGAGAGGGATTTCTGTTGCCTGCACAGGCAACAATTTACACTATTTCCCTACGGAAGGAAGATTTTTCATGCCGCAGTCCGGCTTGGGGTTGCTGTTGCGCAGGTTGCGCGAAGCCCGAGACCTGTCGTCGCGCGAGCTGGGACAGCTCGCTGAGATTGACCACACCTACATCTACCGCCTGGAGACCGGCGAGAAGCAATCACCCTCTGAAGAACTGCTGGCCAGGCTACTGCGGGTGCTGAAGGCCAAGCCCCGAGAGGTCGAGATGGCGCAGTTCATGCTGAACAACGACGTCAATCCGGACTGGGTCGAGCATGTGTTGGCAACGGACATGACTGCTGAAATGTTTGAGATGGGCGCCACGATGCGGCACCGAGGCGGAGGTCGACCCGACATGGCGGCGATTGAGGCGCGCGTGCGCAAGGCCCTGGAAGACGACGCATGATTGACGAGCTGGCGATCCGCATGAAAGCGCGCCAGTTCATGGCGGGTCTTGACCTTTCCCGCATCCACGAGGACCTAGCGGTGTACGTAGACAAGGTCAACGCCAAGCTCTCCGCCGAGGAGATGGACGAGGGCGAATCCGGCTACACGCTCACGCGCCGCAATGGAAAATCATCCATCGTGGTCAACGAGTTAGAGCGCCGAGAGCGCCAGAGGTTCTCGGCGTGCCACGAAGTGGCACATTTGGTGTTGGCCCTTGCTTCAAACCATCAAGAGACACCGAGCTGGTCGTACGCCAAGCGGGACGACAACGAGATCGCATGTGACATCTTCGCGTCTGAACTGCTGATGCCCTTCGAGGGGTTCAAACGCGACGTTGATCAGGAAGAGCCGTCGTTTGAGTTGGTGGAACGCTTGCGGGCAAAGTACGTGGTTTCCTTTGCCGCCTGCGCCTCGCGCTTGGCCGCCGTCACTGACTACCCGTGTGCCTTCGTCTTCATGAACTCCACTGTTGTGCGATATGCGTCGCGCTCCAAGGCGCTTCGCGAGCTCAACGCTTGGGTGGAAATGCGAGCGCCGATTCCCGTGGGATCGGTGGCCGCTAGATTGATTCAAGATGGCGAGTGGTCAGGCGAAGACTCGGGCATATCGCAGGATGTATGGTTTCGGGATTGGCCCAAGGGCTATGACCTGGTCGAGTTGGCGAAGCACTACCCGGCATTCGAAGAGACCTTCTCTTTGCTTTGGTTCGAGCAAGACAGCGGCCCAGAAGAGCCAGTGCAAAACTGGAGCGGTGTCCCAACGCAAGAAGATGATGGATTGAAGGAATTGGATGGAATGCTGAGTTTTCACAAGCGGTCGAAGAAGAGGTAGCTACGCAGCTTCATGCGGAGGTACGTTGCGGGTGAATGGGCGATTCCCCATGCGATTCAGTGGTGGCAACGGTCGGTCCAGAAACTCCTGAGTCAGGCCGCGCGAACTGGCGTGGTAGGCCCATCGATGGAATTGCTCCAGCAGCAGCATCTCGCGCTTGCGCAGTTCGGCATTTTCCCGTTCCAGGCGATAAATGCGGTCCGTGGCTGCCTGCAGCGCGGCGGACATTGGGCGGGTCCACTTGGCACTGATGGTGGTGGCCGCCGCGGCGCGCTGTTTCTCGTAGGCGACACGGATCCGGTCGTGCTTGAACAAGGCCTGCCGGGTGTACGTGGCGGAGCACTCCGAGGCGATGGCTTTGATGAGCGCAGGCCAAGTCAGGCGGCCTTGCCAAGCCCGTATCAAGTTCACGACAGTGTCTACGCGCGCAGACGTGAGGTTGGGTGCTCTTCGTTTCATGGTTTGAATTCCTTGGAAGTGGGCGCGGCAGACGCGCTCGGCGCGGGCAGGCGCGGTGCGGCGACGCCTACGAACCGGTCATGCAGGGCGCCTTCAGAAAGGGAATAGGTGCCAGCGTTGCTGAGTTGGATCACAGCGCCGTCCTCGATAGCCGGGTCATGCAGAATGCCCAGGAGCTGTGTCAGGCGATCTACGGTGGCCTGGTGGGTGGCGACCCAGTCGGTGGCGCCGTATACGCCTTCGGCAGCCGCGTCCTGTGCCATTCGAAGCTGCGTAGAGGCCAGGTCTAGTGCATCAGCGACCCGGCCGGTCTTGCCCTGGATCCGCTTGATGCAGACGTGCTCCCGGCAGTCCAGGCAGTTGCGAAACATCTCGCAAGGGGCTGAGGCGAAGTCATGAATGCAGAACCCGTACAGCGTTGTGTGCGCCGTCGGCACGGCCATCGCGGCGTACTCGTCGCGCGAGACCGGCAGATGCTTGGGGATCTCCGCCAGCGGGCCAATGGCCTTCGCATGGTCGCCCACCACGGAACGGATGTGTGTCACGATCTCGTGGCTGGAGACGTGATCGTAAGCCGTGTTCTGACGGATGTCCCTTCGACCGCTCCATTTGGCGATGTCCACTTGCGAGAGGTTGGCACTTTGGGCCAGCGTGTTGAGCCAATGGCGAAACTGGTGGCTCTTGATGGACAACTGGCGGTCCGGATCGAGCCCCACCCGCTGGAACACCGTCGTGCTGCCGGCCACGGCGTTCTGACCGAGTCCATTGCTGACATGGTGGTACTTCAGCGGTTCGAGCATGAACGCGCTGCCCAGGCCGCGGCGGAAGAAGCCCGCGGGAACGACTAAGAGCGCATCGGCGTACTTCAGCCCCGTCTTGGCATCCGCGATCGGGAACTGAGGGGGCAACTGCCCGATCGCGTATCGCTCGAAGTCCGAAAAGCGAACCACCGACGCCGGAATGTGGCCAGCCACTCGCACCACCTTCGAGATAGGAATCCCTGCTTTGAGAACCCAACGGCGCGCGCCATCTCGCTTGGCACCCGGCGTTCCGAGCAAATCGGCCATGTCTTCGAAGTCGATGAATTCCCGCGTGCGCAGATGCTCATACGGAGGCGGCAGGTAGAGACGAGTCGGATTCGCGGCGTACCAGCGGGCGAGGGTGCGTGCGGGCTCGGTGATGGCACGCAGCCGTCGCAAAGCTTCACGTACAACGTCGGCCATTCCTGGCAGGATCAGCTTGACATGCCCGGGATAGCCCTTCGAGCCGGACCAGCGCAGCCCGAGGTACGTCTTTCCGTCTTCGCCGACGCTCTCGACTTCGCAGTTGGCAGGCAGCGCCAGCACCTCGTTGAAGCGCTCCGGGGCAGAACACAGGATGGCGGCAACGGATGTGATGAGCACGTCTCTCGGATCGGTGGCGAGGTTGAACGCGCGCGCCAGCGCGTCGAGGGCCGCCGGGTCAGGCATCAGCTTGCGCCGGCGGGCCTCGAAGGCCTCGCCGACCCGGCCGCCGGTGCTGGGTAGTCGCTTCTGGTACCGCCAGAGCCCGGTCGAATGGGTGCACAACAGCTTGTCGTCGAGGAAGCGCGCGATCTTGCCCAGTCGCGGGCCGACCGCGTCGATCGTCGCGTCTCCGGAACTGCTGATCAACTCGGCGACGGCAGCGTCGAAGGTTGTCCTGTCGCACTCCGTCAAGGACTCGATCCCCTGACTGTCCATCGCGACACCCAGCGCGTGAAACGCTCGCACGGCCCGATCCATCGCGCTGAATGAAAGGTGGGCGACTTCGCTTCGGACATAGGCCCTCGCGAACGCTTGGACCCTTCGTGACAGCGTTCGACCGCCGGCGCCTGCGACCTCAGCGAAGTACAGGCGTGCGCGCCATTGCTTGGCCCGCCGATCCCCGCGCGCCAGGCAGTACGCAGTGACATCCCAGCAGTCGGAGTCGAAGTCCAGGTCCGATCCGAAGGCCGTGAGTTCGGTCCGCGCGCGGGTGATGTAGGTGTCCAGATTGGCTTGCGCTGCGCGCAGGGCCTTCGGCTTCAAGGGCGTGGTTGCGATCATGCTGCGCCCCTCTGGCCGGCTTCGCTGCACCGACGCACCACGTCAGCTACGGCAAGGATCGTCAGGTCGTTGACCGCCGCGATGCGAAGGTCGGTAGCCTTCAGCAGCGCGTCGCGCTCGCTCAGCAAACTGTCCAGCAGGGCTTCGTGAGGAGCGTCGTTCCAGGGATGGAAGTAGGCGCAGGTGTAGCAGGCCAGCGGCGCGGCGAGCCGGCAATAGTCGTGCTTGCCGCACCTGCCGACCGGGTCGATCGCGACGGCCGTCGCATGGTGGACGATGCGTCCCGGGGTGCCGTTGTCGCGCTGCACCAGGGTGCCTGCGAAAGCCTGGGCGAGCGGCGCGATCTGCAGCGCGAGCGCCTTGTCGATGCGTTCGATCATCGTGGGTCGCGTCTCGATGTAGACCAGGCTGGAATCGATCCAGCTATGGTCCATCAGGTCCGCGATGACGGAAGCAGAACAGCCCTCCGCAGCCGCGCGCGTGCCGAGCGTGCGTCGCAGCCGGATCGGAGCCAGTTCCAAGGGCTGGCCCGTGCGATGGGAGATGACCTGCAGCCCATGGAGCAGGCGCGAGAGCTTGTCGCTGATTCCTCTGCCCGCGAAGTGGCCGAGCAGGCCGATTCCTGCCATGCCGTTGGACTTGCTGACCTGCGGCGAGGGGAAGATCGGCGCTTCGCCAGCGGCGACGCCGTGCTTGGCGGCCCACTGCGCAGCGGCCTGGCACTGTGACCGCACGAGGGCGCCAACGCCGGCCGACAGTTCGCGCGCCCTGAAGAGCGTCCGAGGCCGGATGCCCTTGCCTTGCTTGAGCCGGGTGACCTGCAGGATAAAGACGCTGCCGCCCTCCTGCCGAGGCGTCTCGATGAAGTCCTTGCACTTCATCGTCGCCAACTGCTGAGGCCGGGCACCCAGGGTCGGCGCCAAGGTCATCAGCGTGTAGTTGCCCAAGCTGAGCCTGCCATTGGCGAACTCGCGGCGCATGGCCGAGGTGATCGCTTCGTACTCCAGGTCCGTTAAGGGGCCGCTGTCGGTAGCCATGGTGCGAACCGCTTTGCCGATCTCGTGGCGCTCGGTGGACAGTCGGGGCAGGGCATCCCGGAGGTCCTGATCCAAACCGGGGATGCCCAGCTCCATCCACAAGAGCAGGTGTTCCTTCAGCCTGCGCAGTTGGTAGAGCTGACGAGCCCCAAGGCCTTCACCGAACCGGACCACATCAGTCAGGGCGATGCTGTCGAGGCTGCGCCCCACGCCCGAAGTGCGCACGAGGACCCCGGAGCGCCGAGAGTGCCTGCTCTGCGCGCTTCGGCGAGATCGAGGCTAGCAAGGCCGCGCTGACTTCCTTGATGCGTTGGCATAGCTGCTCTGATGCGCCAGGTAGGTTGTTGAAGTTGAAGGAGGCGAGCCCCGTGGGTGTAGGAACCCGCCAGAGGTTCTCGTTGGGGTCGAAGACGAAGCCGTCGAGCGTGCGGGGCAGGGCGTTGCGCAGACGGCTGCCTGCGCCGGTTCGAATCCGTTTAGGCGTCATGCGGCAGCTCCTCGCCCAGCATCCCGCGCTGGATCTCGATGGAGGCCTGCGTTGCCATGCGGCGCGTGCGGCGATGCAGGTAGGTATCCGCGCTGTGTGAAGCGTCGGACCACCCCATGGCATGGTTGCGCGCCCGGCGCTCGTCGCCCTGCGACATCCTGGCCTTGTCCGCGATCTCGGAGAAGTCCTCGTTCCACGTGTGCCGCAGCACATGGGAAGAGAACGCAGCGCCGAGGGCTGGAGAGTGAAGACGAAGGCCTCTGAAGAGCTTGGTGACCGCCGACAGCGAAAGGGGGGCGCCGTGGGTCGTGACGAACAGGAAATCGTGCTTGCGTGCGCCTGTCATCCTGGCTCGGTGCTGGACGATGTGCTGGTGCGTCAGATAGGCCAGTTCCTCACTGATGCCGATGCTGCGTTCGCGTGTCTTGGTGTTGGGCTGCGCTGGACGGGGATCGGCCCTGTCGTCAGGCCGGCGTACGATATCTGCCATGTTGCGCCGGAAGTCGATGCCGCGTATCCGCAGACCGAGCAGTTCGCCGCGCCGGATGCCGGTTCCCAGTCCCCAAAGGACCAGCAGCCTGTTGCGGTCGCGGAGGAACGGCGTCGACCAGGGGTTGTTTGCCGTTGCAGGGTCGATGACCTGGAGCAGTTCGGCCTTGGCTTCCGCGTCCAGGCCCACCCGATGCCGGGTTGTGCGGGAGGTGGGTGTTCGGGACTTCAAGCGCGCGAGGAACTCCCGCAGCATGGCCATGTAGCTCGTGCGCTGCTCCAGGGTGGCGCATACGCGTGAAGCGACGGCATGCCCCAGCCAGGACAGGTAGGCACGCGCGTAGTGCAACCGGATACCGGAAGTGCCGCGGGCGACGGGCCGCGGTGTCGCTCCCGTCGTGGCGCCTCGAAGCGGCAGGTGTGACAGCGCGGCCAGATCATCCAGTTCGTGCAGGTCCAGAAAGCGTCCCGTGGCAAACCGCTCTCGCAGGTCGATGCCATGCAGGTCTGCAAATGCCAGAAGGAACTGCACTCCTCGCAGCGCCTGCTCGATGGTCGAAGAGGAGCCGCTGCGCGGGCGGACCTCCGTCAAGGCATAGACGCAGGCATCGAACACCGGCAAGCCCAAGGGCGTGCAGCACAGCACGGGCATGCGTTCCCCACTGGCGAACAGAAGGGTGCGCACTCGATGGTTCGAGAGAAGTTGTCGTGTTGGAAGGTGTCTGATTCTGGTAGTCAAGGTCGAAGGCTCTCGGAGTTAACAGATGGGTCAAAGTACCCCATAACTCCGGGCAACCGACTTGTGCCGAATGAGTGTCAACAGGCGAACCTCGGCGTGGACCAAGGAGGTTCGGGTGGCTGTTGACACAACCCGGATGCGGTCGCCCTAACACGTCAGAAATGAAAGGGGCAATTCTGTCGCGCGCCATGCGTGCGCGCCATCCAACCGGACCGATCGTCTCGGCAGTGGGGCTGCGCCGGGAGGAGAGTACGGCGCGGGCGCGCCAGCCGGTGGCCAAGCCCGATGCCCGCCTGACCCGCGCGCGTGGCGCCGGGCTGTCCTGGCATGCCATCCTCCACTGGCCGCGCCAAGACGTGCTCGACTACATCCGGCTGCATGGCGGCGTGCTGCACGAAGCCTACCGCATCTACGGCAGCACGCGGGTGTCCTGCGCCTTCTGCGTGCTGGCATCGCGCGCCGACCTGCGCGCGGCGTCCTGCTGCGATGACAACGCGGCCGTGTACCGCGAACTGGTGCGGCTGGAGGTGCGCAGCACGTTCGCCTTCCAGGCAGGGCACTGGCTGGGCGACGTGGCGCCAGCTCTGCTCGAACCCGCGCTGCGGGCCGGGCTGGCCGAAGCCAAGGAACGCGCGGCGCTGCGCCAGGCCGCCGAGGCGGAAATCCCCGCGCACCTGCTCTATGTCGCGGGCTGGCCGGTGAGCATGCCGACGCTGGCGGAGGCCCGCCACCTGGCGTCCGTGCGCTGCCGCGTGGCCGAGGCGGTGGGAATGCGGGTACGATGCACCGATGCGGAATCGGTCGTGGCGAGGTTCGGCGAACTGATGCACTGCAGGGCGCAGCGATTGCTCGCGCCCGCGTAACCCGCCGCGGCAAGGGCGGGCCGGGCGACACTTGATGGCCTGCGCCGCGGCATGAAGCTGGCGGCATGAACGCCACGACCACCACACCGCTGAACCAGGGACCGCTCTATCACGGCACGCGCCAGGCCAAGGCCCGCCAGATCCTGCGCGAGGGCTTCCGCCGGGCGGGTACGCCGCACTACCTCGGCACCGGCATCTGCCTGAGCGATTCGCTCTCGACGGCGTACGAGCACGGCGAATACGAGCGCGGCGGCTGCGTCTTGCAGGCATGGCTCGCGCCCGCCGCGCGCTGGACGGAGCGCCAGGACCTGCACCTGCGGGAGAACTGGTTCCAGGCGTGCGACCGGTACTTCCTCGACGCGGGGATGGACGCTGTGCGCGCGTATGGCGGCAATGTCTGGGTGGTGTGGAATCCCGCCGTGCTGGTTCGCATCCGGCGCCTGACGCACCGGCAGGCCTTGCGCCTCATGTGCCGGGAGTTCGAAGAGAACGGAGCGGACATCGGCTACAACGGCATCGCCCATGACTACGCGTCAATCTGGTGGGGCCAGGAGAATCAGAACGTGAACCTGACGCGATTCCCCGAGGACTGCGACGCGCTGCGCGAGCGCCTGCAGCGCCTCGTGGGCCGCGGCCGCTCGGAACGGGCCTTTTCGGCTACCGGCGGCGACGCCTCGCCGTGAGGCATCGCGGCGGCCCGCCGCTCGCCGCAGGACCCGGATCGATCCGAGCCCGGGTCGGCGCCGCGCCTACAGCGCCGCGTCCTTGAGCTTCTTGAGGGCGCGCGCCTTGATCTTCACCGAGGCGGGCTTGGCCGCGAAGACGCGCTCTTCCTTGGTGAACGGGTCGATGCCCTTGCGCTTGGGCTTGGCAGGCACCTTCACGACATCGAGCTTGAGCAGGCCTGGCAGTGTGAACGTGCCCACGCCCTTCTTGTTGACCGAGCCCAGGATGGCCGCGTCGAGCGCGGCCAGGACGGCCTTGACCGATCTGGCTTCGACGCCTGCCTGCTCGGCGATCTGGTTCACCAGCGCGGTCTTCGACAGCACTTCCTTGACGGGCTTGATGGGCGCCGCGCTCTTCGGGGCGGTGGTTGCCTTCACGGCCTTCGCAGGCGGGGCGGCTTTCTTTGCAGTTGCCATGGGATGGATTCCTTGGAGTTGGTAGACGGGGGCATGCGCCCCGTTGCATTGGAGTTGCACCCGGGATTTTAGAAGCGCGCCGGGAGGCCGCTGGCCGGAGGCATCGGCGCTGGTGACGCGGCAGTCCGCGCCCGTCCAGTCGTGGCGGCCGTGGCACTTGAAGGCGGTCCGCACGGGGGAAGCATGACGGCATCCACCCGATACAGACAGGAGCCCTCGTGACGCATCCCACCCAACCGACCCTGCCGATCCGGCGAATCGTGCAGGGCAAGAACCCCCGCGAATACTTCGACCCCGTCGAGATGGCCGAACTGGAAGAGGGCATCCGCGCCGTCGGCGTGCTCGAGCCCATTGTCGTGCGGCCCGTCCCCGGCACCGAACTCTACGAGATCATCGCGGGCGAGCGCCGCTGGCGTGCCGCGAAGAACGTGTTCGGCGAGGACTACGACATGCCCGTGGTCATCAAGGACGCGAACGACGAGACGGCCGAGGCCATGTCGGTGATCGAGAACTACCACCGCGCCGCGATGTCGCCCGCCGAGGAAGCCCACGCGGCCCAGCGGCAGCTTCTGCGCCAGCGCGGCGACAAGGAGGAAGCCGCGCGCCACATGGGCTGGTCGCCTGAAGTCCTGGAGCGGCGGCTGGCATTGCTGGCCTGCACGCCCGCCGTGCTCCAGGCGCTGACCACCCGCGCCATCCAGCTCGGCCACGCCGAACTGCTCTCGGGCATCCCGCCCGACAAGCAGGACACCGTGCTCGCGGGCATCCTGGCGCAGAAAGTGCCGGTGGCCGTGCTCAAGGCGCAATTGGGACGCTACGCGCGGCGTCTGGCCGACGCGATCTTCGACACGGCGCAATGCGCTGGCTGCGCGCACAACTCGGCGCGGCAGGCGGGTCTTTTCGGGGAATCCCTGGGCGAGGGCTACTGCCAGCATCCGAGCCATTTCGAGGAACTGACGCTTGAGGCGATCCAGGCCCGTGCGGATGCGCTGCGCGACGAGTTCCCGGTGATCCGCATCGTCAAGGCTTCCGACGGCTTCACGGCGCTGCCGCTGGCCGCCGATGGCGAACTGGGCGTCGGCGCGCCGCAGTACACGTCCTGCCAGGGCTGCCAGTCCTTCGGCTGCGCGGTGTCGGCGATGCCGGGGAACTACGGCGAGGTCACGCGTTCACTGTGCTTCGACGCCGCGTGTAATAGCCAGAAGGTGGCGCTGTGGCGCAAGGCGCAGCGCGACGCCCAGGCGGCGAAGGCCGGGACGCAGGACAAGGGCCTGAAGGCGGGCAAGACGAAGCGGGCCGGGTCGGCCACGGCGTGCGCCGCCCCGGCCAACCAGACCCCGCAGCGCGTGGTCGCGCATCGCCTGGGCGAGTGGCGCAAGTGGCTGGCCAAGGCCTTGATGGCGCAGCCGCAGCGCAGCCAGCGCGTGCTGATCGCGCTGGCGCTGGCAGGACGCGGTGCCGATCTGCGCGAAGCGCAGTTCCGCAAGGCCTTCGAACGGATCGCGGGCCAGCCCGACAGCGGCGCGTCCGGCGTGCGGGGCGGCCTGCAACGGGCCGATGCCGCGCCCGAGGACGCGCTGGCCTGCCTGTTGCAGGCGGCCACCGCATCCGCCGCCTTCGGGGTCAATACCAGCGACCTGGAATTGCTGCTGAACTACGCCGAGGTCGATGAAGGCCGGTACTTCCAGTGGGACAAGGCGTTCCTCGACCTGTTCACGATGAGCGAACTCGAAAGCCTCGCCGCCGAGGTCGGGCTCAAGGAGGCGATGGGGCCGGGCTTCAAGGCGGCGCGCGCCGGCAAGAAGCAGGAGTTCATCGCGGCGCTGCTCCAGGTGCCGGGCTTCGCCTACCAGGGCACGGTGCCCGGCGTGATGCGCTACCCGCGCCACGCGGTGCTGGCGGATGGCGCGGACGATGGCGAGTCCGGCGGCATCAACGGCGGCGACGAGTCCGGTGAGGCCGGCGTGGTCGAGGCCGGGGGCCACCCGGCGCAGCAGCCCGAGGCGGCGCTGGCCTGACGCGCAACCACGCCCTGGACGCGCGAGGGTCAGGTCCTAGCATGGCCTGGACGGTCCCGCACAGGGGCCCATTCCCAACCAAGGAGCATGACATGACGATGTTCGAGGAACTGTTCGCGCTGGCCTGCGGCGCCGCGCTCACGATGACGGTGAGCGCCGATGAGAAGTCCGGCCGATTGACGGTCAACGTGATCCCCAAGCCGAGGCACGATGCGGGCGAACCCGCATTGGCGCAGCCCCTGAGCCTGACGGCCACGCCGCAGGAGTTCGACACCGGCTTCATCGAGGCGCTGCGCGGCTACCGTGAGGTCCGGACCAGCCTCGCGCAGCAGGCCGAGGCCACGAAGGAAGTGATCGAGGCCGCCAAGGCGGCTTCGGTGAAGAAGGCCAGCGACGCGACGGCCAAGGCCGCAGCGCCCAAACCGGCCAGCGCCAAGCCCGTGCCTTCGGCCACGGCCGGCCCGTCCCCCCAGGCCGACGACGGGGACGGCGGCGAGGGGGAAGAGGGGGGCGCGGATGGCACGCCACAGGCCGGCGCGGCAAGCGGCGGCAGCGGCGATTCCTTCGACCTGTTCGGCTGACCCGGCGCCATGCCCTTGCGCAGGGCGCTCGCGGCGAGAGACTGATTCCCAGGCCATCGCCGTGGTGGCCGCAGCCATTCCCAAGGAGCCAATTCCCATGTCGATCGAGGTCACCCCCATCGTGCGCACCTTCACCTACAACGGCATCCTGCTGCCGGACGTGCCCGGCCTCGCGCCGCGCGAGGTGCGCGATCTCTACAGCGCGCAGTATCCCGAACTGGTGAGCGCCGAGGTCGAGGCCGGCGAGGTCGCCAACGGCCGCCAGGACTTCACCTTCCGCAAGGCCGTGGGCACCAAGGGCGCGGACTCCAAGGGCGCCGCCCGGCCGCTGCAGCCCGGTCCCCGCCTCGCGGCGCTGCTGGAGCGCGTGCAGGCCGTCGAGCGCGGCAACGCGGGCGCCGAGTCGAAGCTGGCCCGTGCGTTGTCGCAGCGGACGGTGCAGGCCCGCTCGGCGGCCTGGAGCCGCTTCGCGCACCGGACGCTGGAGCAGCGGCGCCAGGATGCGGCCGCCCACCGTGCCAGCGCCACCAGCGACATGCTGGCCCCCTTGCCATGAAATCCACTGCCGCGGCCCGCCCGCCGGTCCTGGGCCTGCCGGACCTGGGCGCTGGCGTGCCGCTCGCGGTCGCATCTCGTTCGCAGGCCCAGGCCAATGCCGCGCTGTGCCGCTTCCTGGTGGAGGCGGGCGTGGTGCGCGAGCACGATCTGCCGGAGGAAGAACCCGACCCGCTCAGGGCGTGCGAGCGCGCCATCGATGCCTGGATCAAGCGGCAGGTCGGGCCGCTCCGGTGCCTGGAGCCGCGCTTCGCAGTCAGCGTGCTGGACGAGCACGGCCACTACCCGGCGCTGCGCGATGGTCGGCCAGCCGCCTATGCCCAGCTCGATGTGTACTGGTGCGAGTACCGGGAGGCCGAATGGGCCGTGGGCCGGCGCTTGGAGGCGCTCGACGCCGCGATGCAGGACCTGGGGGCCACGGTCCTGCAAGTGCTGCGCGAGCAGAGCCGCTATGTGTATCCGCTGTTCACCCCGGACATCGCCGACGACGTGGCGTCGTACGTGTACTGGCAGGGGGAGATGGATGAGGAAGCCGCGCTGGACATGATGTGCGAGGACGGGGACGAGGCCGAGCGTGAAGCGATGCGCGAGGAAATGGTGACCCGCCGCATGCTGGACGAGGCCTACCCCGAATGGGCGCGGCGCTGGCTGTCCCGGCCGGCCAAGGGCACGCGGCGGCGCAAGGGCATGGCGGCCTGGAGGCCCTGCGACCTGCGGCGGGCGGCGCGGACGCTGGCCGACCCGCAGATGCGCCAGATCGCCGCCGATGCGCTGGCGCTGTCGCGCCTGACGCTCACCGACGAATTCCGGCCCGACATCGACGGCGAGTACATCGGCTTCGGCGCGGTGCTGTCCTGGGACGAGGGCGACGTGACCACCCGGATCTACGACGACCTGCTCAACCTCGCGCACCAAGCGGAGTTCTGCGACCGCATGGGCGAGGCGCAGATTCCGATGAACGACCCCGGCGCGCTCGGCGCGTGGTTCCACCGCATGGGTCAGCGCTTCAAGGCCATCGGCCTGATCGACCGCTTGATCCACGCGCTGTCCGTCTGACACTGGCTGCAGGAGGTCATCACCGATGAATGAAGCGGAGTTTTCCATCCAGACGCCCACGGACGACGTGCTGACGCTGGACCAGGCCGTGCTGCTGTACCACGGGCGCTCGGGCGCGGCGCTGGCCACCGTGCATGAGGTCCTGACCGTGGACGGCGCCCCGGTGATCGGCGCGGGCCGTGCCATGACCGCGCAGGCGGCGCGCGAACTGGCCTCGGCCTTGCTCCAGCGCGCGGCCCACGGCGGCTTCCTGCCCGAGACGGTGCTGTACGTGCATGGCGACGTGCTCGTGTGGTGGGCGCCCCCGGCGCGGCGGCACATCGCCTTCCGGGTGGGCAGCGACCATGCCGCGTCCTTGGGCGGCGGCGAGCGCGGCGAGGCGGTTCCGCAGCCAGCGCTGGTCTTCGCGGCGTCGAGCCGTGCATGGCGGGTGTGGGCGGTCAAGGGCGGACGGCGCCCGACGCCCCGGACAGCGCTGTTCCAGGCGCCGTTCTTCAACGTCGATGCGCAGGGCCACATTTGCCAGGGCAACGTGCCGGTGCCGGAAGGCACCACGGTGGAGAAGATCGGCGCCTGGAACGATGCGTTCTTCCGGTCCTACTTCACCCACCCCAACGTGCCGGGCAAGCTGCTGCGCTACCGGGGCGGCTCCTATGCCTTCTGGCGCGACATGCTGGACCAGCGCTTCGCGCGCTTTCCGGAGCGGGTGCTGGTCGATGCCCAGACGACCCTGGGCCAACTGCTCGGCGAGCCGGAGGCGGCATGATGGACCCGAGGGACCAGGCCCTGCTTGCCGCCTGCCCGGTGGTGGCCGCGCCGCGCTTCGGCGCGCTCCCGGACATGGCCAATGGCCAGCGCATCATCGTGGCGCGCAACGGGTGGTTCGTGCAGACCCGGCTCGACTGGCTCGACAGCATCACCGCCCTGGGACTGGAGCCTCCGGCGATGCGCCTGCCCTACGGAGAGGTGCGCGAGCACCTGCGGTTCAGCTTCGGGCAGTTGCCGATCCGGATGATCGAGGACTTCGTGGCCCACGGGCGCGAGCATCTGCCCGATGAAGTCGCCGGTGTGTTGATCTATTCGCGCGGGACCGGACGCCTGCGCCTGGACTTCTGCGATGCCGAGTGGTCCTCGCCCGTGCGCATCGACTACCGCAGGCCGCCGATGGCCCGCGACGAGACGGTGGCGGTGGACCTGCACACGCACGGCCGGGGGCCTGCCTTCTGGTCGGCCGACGACGACCGGGATGACCAGGGCATCAAGGTCGCCGGCGTGTTCGGACGGCTGGACCGGGCCCGGCCGATGGCGTGCTTCAGGCTGGTGATCAACGGCCTGTACAAGTCCTTGCCGCGCCACCCGTGGCAGGGTCCGCAGGCGCTTGCATCCGAGCCGGAGCGTGAGGAACCCGATGGCGGGCACGATGGGTGGATGCGCCGCATGGCGCGCCGCTGGCGCCGTGCTTGAAGGACGCCTCCCGCGCGGGACACTGGCGGCAGGACATTGAACCGGAGGCGCTCGTGGAACACCTGATTCATCCGAAACTGCTGGAGCGCCGCGTGGCGGTGCATCTGGTGGGCGTGGGCGGAAACGGCGCGCAGATGGCGGCGTGCCTCGCGCGCCTGGACATCGCGATGCGCGCCCTGGGCCATCCCTGCGGCCTGTACGTCAGCGCCTTCGACGCCGACCGCGTGAGCGAGGCCAACGTCGGGCGTCAGCTCTACAGCGCCGCCGACATCGGCCGGCACAAGGCACTGGTGACCATCCACCGCCTGAACCAGTTCTACGGCCTGGACTGGGAGGCCCATCCGATGCGCTACGAGGAGCATGTGAACGGCCAGCGCTTCTCGGCGGGGGCGGACCTGCTCATCAGTTGCGTGGACAGCCGTTCGGCGCGGCGGGCGCTGCACCGGATCGCGTGGCGGGAGGGCAGCCGCTATCGCTACTGGCTGGACCTGGGCAATACCGAGGCGACCGCGCAGGTGGTGCTGGGCGAGCCCGGAGGTGGTTCGGGCTTGGAGCCTGGGGCACGGGGGCCGCGGTTGCCGTGCGTGACCGAACTGTTTCCCGAACTGCTCGACGATGCGGCCCCCGAGGACAACCAGCCGTCCTGCTCGGTGCGCATGTCGCTGGCCGCGCAAGGCCTGTTCGTCAACGACGTGGCGGTGCGCTTCGCGGCGCAACTGCTGTACGAACTGTTTTCCAGGGGACGGCTCGCCCAGCATGGGGTCGTGGTCAACCTGGACTCGAAGCGGGCAGGCCCCATCGAGGTCGATCCCCGGGCCTGGGCACGGTTCGGCCATGTGGCCGAGCCCGCGCAGGAGACGGCGATGAGATACCAGGGGACGGTGCTCGCGGACGACGGCGATGCGGACGATCCGGGCCAGGTCTAATTGGGCGACCGTGGTGGTCGCTGCGGACACCGAGCGCGGCGCCACGGAGGCGGCGCTGAGTGCCGTCCCCGGGCCGGTCCAAGACACGCCGGGAATGACCGCGAGGGCCGCGACGCTGCCCCGGTGAACGACGCGATGGAGCGAGCAGGCGGCAACGCCTGCCGGGGCGCAGCGGCGGCTGCTCGCGCGATGCCGCCGTGGCGGCTCGCCCGATGCAACCGCAAGTGCCGGATACCGGACCTGGACTCGGGCTCGGACCCGGACCCGGACCCGGACCCGGACTGTCCCCGCGCGGCGCGGCGCGCCGCCGCCGGCTCCGGCCGGCCCTGCCGTGGGCGCGGTGCCGCCGCGCGGATTGCCGGCGCGGCCGCTCGCACGGGGTGCGGCGAGCGCGGCGCGCACGCCCGGCCGTGCCCTTGATGCGGGGCGGGCCGATGCGATCCTGGGTTCGCGGGGCAGGCGCAAGGCCCGCTCCGTTCCAACGCACAGGAGTACCCATGAAAATTTCCAAGGCGGAGATCGAGGCCCTCATCGAGGCCTCGCCGCGCACCTACATTCCGTTCAACCAACTGATCCTTTCCGACCATCACCAGGCACGCACGCCCGGGCCCGCGCCGGGCGGCAGGCCGCAGATGAGCTTCACCGAACTGGCCGCCTCCATCAAGGAATGCGGCGTGCTTCAGAACCTCATCGTGGTCAAGGGGCCGCGCAACCTGCACGAGGTCTGCGCAGGCGGTCGCCGCCTGCAGGCCATCGGGTTGCTGGTGGCTGCGGGCGGCTTGCCCGAGAACTATCCCGTGCCCGTGCTCGTCGTGCCCGCCGACCGGGGGCTGCTGGCCAGCCTCGCGGAGAACACCTTCCACGTGCCGATGCACCCGGCCGACGAGTTCGTTGCCTTCGCCAAGCTCATCGGCATGGGCAAGTCCGTCGAGGACGTGGCGGCGGCGTTCGGCGTCACGCCGCTGGTGGTCAAGCGCCGCATGAGGCTCGCATCGGTCTCGCCCGGGCTCATGGCGCAATACCGCGACAAGAAGATCGACCTCGAATGCCTCATGGTGCTGGCCTCGGTGGACGACCACGACCGGCAGGAACAGGCCTGGGCCGGCCTGGATCCGTGGAACCGCCATCCCGACCACCTGCGCCGCATCCTCACCCAGGGAGAAATCGAGTCCGACCGCAGCCCAGTGGCCCGGTATGTCACGGTCAAGGCCTACGAGAAGGCGGGCGGCCCGACGCGGCGCGACCTGTTCAGCGACGACGACAGGAAGGTCTATCTGCTCGACCCGGTGCTGCTCGACCAGTTGGCCGTGGCCAAGCTCCAGCGCAAGGCCAAGCAGGTCGCCGCCGAGGGTTGGAAGTGGGTCGACGTCCGCGCGCGCTATGTGCATGACGAGTACGCCAAGCACGGCGAGATGCGCAAGGCCGCGCGCGAGGCCAGCGCCGACGAAGACGCCGAACGCGACAGCCTGCACGCGCAGATCGCCGAACGCGAGCAGCGCATGGCGGCACTCTGCGACCAGGATGAGGGCACCGGGACCGGCGACGGCGAGGAAGAATTCCGGCGCCTGGAAGGCGAGTGCAACGAACTGAACGCCAGAATCGAGGCGATCACCGCATCGCTGTCGGTGTGGCCGCCCGACCTCATGGCCCAGGCCGGCTGCGTGGTCTACGTCGGCAACGACGCCGCGCCAGCCGTCCACTGCGGGCTGATCCGCCCGGAAGACCGCAGCGAGATGGCGCAACTCGCCCAGGCCGCGCGCGGCGGGGCGGCGGGCGAGGGCGGCGGCGCGCTGGTGTCCCTGCCCGCCGCCAGGACCCGGCCCGTCCATTCTGACCGGCTGACGCGCAACCTGACCGCGCACCGCGTGGCGGCGATGCAGGCAGAACTGCTGCGCCGCCCCGATGTGGCCGTGGCGGCGGTCACCGCGCAACTGGCGGCGAAGCTGCTCATCGATGGCCACCGGCACCCGGGCAGTGGCTGCGATCCGCTCGCGCTGTCGGCCTCGGACAGCCATGCGGCGCTGCGCCAGGACGCCGAGGACATGCAGGCGTGCGCGGCATGGCAGTCGCTGCACGCCGAGCGCCAGCACTGGCAGGCGCTGCTGCCGCCCCGGGCGGATGCCGTCCTGCCCTGGGTGCTCCAGTTGGACGCGGCGGCCATCTCGCGGCTCTTCACGTTCCTGGTCGCGCTCACGGTGACCGGCGTCCATTCCGCAGAGCCAAAGACGCCGCGCACCGACGGCCTCGCCCTGGCGCTGGGCCTGGACATGCGCAAGTGGTGGACGGCCACGGCGGCGTCCTATTTCAACCACGTGTCCAAGTCCCGCATCGCCGAGGTCGTGAAGGAAGCGGCGGGCGCCCAGGCCGCTGCGGCGCTGCAGGCGCTCAAGAAGGAGGCGGCGGCGAACGGCGCCGAACAGGCGGTCGCCGCCACGGGGTGGCTGCCCCCCGTGCTGCGCCTGCGTTCCCCGGACGGCGCCGCGCAGGCTGACGAGGTCGCCCCAGCGGCCGGTGAAGGCGGTGGCGACGGCGAGCACGCCGGCCCGCCAGAACCGCAGGAGGACGCGGCAGGCAGCGGTGCCCAGGCCGGCACGGACGCCGAAGGCCCGCAGCAGGAAGAGGCCCACGCCCTGGCCCAGGCGGCGTGAGCCTCGGCGCTTGGCCCGCTCCACGCCCGCGAGGGTGCCGGGACCGGCCTTCCCCATCGACAACCTTCCCAGGCCGGGAAGCAGCGACAACAGGAGTGCATGGCATGAACATCAAGGACTGGCGGGTCCGCGTGGCCCGCGACGGCGGCATGGTGGACCTCGGCAAGGTCAGCGAGGCGAGCGAATCCCTCGCCCGCTGCGCGGCCCTCTCGCGCTACGGGGTCAGCGACGAAGAACTCGCCCTTGGCGAAGTGAGGCCGCGCGGCGCCTCGATCTATCCCGACGAGGACTTCGAGGTGTCGCCAATGGCGTGAGCCACCGGGCGCCCGCGTCGGGCACGCCCCCGGCCCGTCCTGCGTGGGCGCCGGGGGCGTTTGTATTGGCGGGGCAGCCGCCGCGCGGACGCTGCTGCGAAGGGCGGACACTCCATGGCCCTGGCGAGACGGATGCCCATGGCAGTCGTCCTCATGGCCGCCGCGCGGCGGCCTGGTCCACCGCGCGTTCGTCGTTGGCCGCACCCGTGCCGGGCGGAGCTCCCGCCGGGCGCTGGGCGCGGACCGAACCGATGTACGCGCCCGCCGCGCGCTTGCGGGCATGTCCGGCCAGTTCCGCGATGTCCTGCCGCGCGGCCTCCCGCACCTCCTTCGGGGGCAGTGCGCCTCCCCGCACCGGGGGCTGGGTGCCGGTGGCGCCGACCCAGACTTCCACGAAGACTTCATGCCGCAGGCCGTGGCCGGTCGCGCCGCGTTCCTTCAGGGACAGGCCGAAGCGCCGCATCACGTAGCTGAAGTGGTTGAGGTTCTGCTTGAGGTCGCGCTTCGGGTTGCTCAGGTGGGCGTCGATGCCCACGGCCACGGACTGCGCATACGCCAGGGCCTGGTGCTGCGGTTCGGTGGCGATGGCCACGAAGCGCGGCCGTCCTCCCTTGCTGCCCTGGCACACCCACAGGTAACTCTCGGCCTTCTTGCGCTCCTGCGGCAGCCGGGTGGCCGAGAACGGCACGACGCAGGCGTGGGGCCGCATCATCACCGCTTCCTTGCGGCGCAGCCCGAAGGCCCGAATCAGCCGCAGGGCCGCTCCCACGTGGCGGTCGTAGGCGCACACCTCCTCGATCAGGGGCTCGATGTCGATCCCCGCGCCGGTCCAGCTCCTGTCGCGCTGGGCCACTTCGTGGCGTTGGTACTCCTGCATGTCCATGCCATACGCGCCAGGCTTGCGCACCAGCCCGGGCTTGCCGATCCATTGCGCCAGTCCGCGCAGGAAGCTCAGGTAGGTCTGGATGGTCGCGGCCGCGAGGCGGTCCTTGCGCCAGAGGTCCACCATCGCCTGGATGTGGCGCCCGCCCAGGTTGCGGGGGTCTGGAATCGTCGCGAAGCCCGCCTTGGCGTGGAGGTCGCGCAGGAAGCGCCGCAGGAACACCGCCCGGTCGTGCCGCGTCTTGTGGGACACGCTCTTGAGCATGGCCGTGTGCTGTTCGTTGAACAGGTCCAGCAGGATCTCCAGCACGTCCTCGGGCGGCGTCGATCCTGGCGGGTGGCGGGCCAGGACGTCGGCGGCGCTCAGGCCCGCCCAGTCGAGGTGGCGCCGCCCGGGGTGGCGGCGGGAGGTCTTCTTCGCGCGCCTGGACCGCCTGCGGGGCCGGTCGGGCGAAGGGGTGTCGGCATTCATTTGGCTCTCCTGTGACACGGGCCCGCGTCCCGAACGCGTGCCGTCTGGTGTGTGAAAGGGAATCCCGGTGGATGGGCTTGCCGTCGCTGGCGGATTCCGTTGCCAGTGCCGGTCCGTGGCCGATGCGTCAAGCGCCGTGCGCGGCCACGCCGCACGGCACCTACCCAGGGTTTCGCTGCACGGCTGCGGTGGGCAGTCCGGCGGCGCGGTCGGTCTTAAAAATGAACACGGGTTGATCCGGACCTGTGCGCGCGTTTCCGCGACGGACACAGGGTGGGGTGCGCCAGGACCTTGGAGGTCCATGTGCGCTGCGCGATCGGCCTGGCCGACGCGCGTCTGCGGGATCAGTGCTGGATTCGTAGCGCCACCCATCTGCTGGGTCGCTCCCCTGACCGGGGCCAGGGAGCGTCAGATGTCCGAGCAGGAACACACGTGGAGCCCACAAGGGCAAACACGACCGTGTGCCGCGCGATGCGCGTGCTCGGAAGGTGGCGGGAACAGTGCTTGGGCATCAGGTGCCCAGCGAACGGTTTGACCTGCACCGCGACGCGTCCTTGAAGAACGCCCAGCCGCGCGGGCTGGCAAGTCACGGGCTTTCACTACGAAGGGGATCCCTCTGGGCGCTGCTCTGAGGCAGGGCTCCGTCCGGGCTCGGGGCCGGGACATGAAGGGCGGGTAACGACCGCAACGCCTTTTTGCGCTCCCCGATGGGAGCCAGGGCAAGGAGCCTTCGGGAGTGCCCAGTGGACAGCAGTCCCCTGCGCGCCGTCAAGCCATCGCGGACGCTTTCGGGGTGGCGTCCGCACCTTCCTGTGAGGCGCCTCTATGTCTGGATGCCGACTTTGCCGCAATTGCGCGGGAGGGGGTTGACAAACAGGGCTTAGGCCTCTGGTTGTGAATCCGGCCTGGAGGGGGACTTGGGCGGTGCCGCGTGGGACGCGATGAAGTCCCGCCCGACTTGAACAACCTTTGAAGAATGGTGCGAGGCCAACGCCTCAGAAGGCTCGGCGCTTCAGTCTTCCTTGAAGTAGCCATCCGGAAAAGCCGGCGTCCCTTGTCTCAACACGCCGCAGTCCGAAGTATGTGGAGCGTTGAGTGGCGGGCAAGGCCTGCGCTTTCATCTTGGATCTTGGATATGCGTCGGGATCATTGGGCCGAAAGAAGGGGTCAATCAACTGCGGCTGATTCTGCGATCGTCAGGCACGGCTTGTAGACTAGTAAGGCACGCTAGGCTTTACCCGGAGGGTTATGCAGGAGATCGAAAAGCAGCCGGTTGATTCGTCGGCATCACAGCTCGATATACAGCCGGACGATTTTTCGCGGCGATTTTCTATGCGCCCCGGAAGCTTGATGTGGTTCTTGGGCGCAGGTGCTTCAGCCGCCGCCGGCATCCCGACAGCCGGCGACATGATTTGGGAGTTCAAACAGAAGCTGTTCGTAAGCCAACGGCGGGCGTCCCCCGAAATGGTCGCCGACCTATCGGCGCCAAGCGTGCGCCAACACTTGCAATCCCACATCGACTCAACAAGCAGCCTGCCAGCCGAGGGCGCTCCCAACGAGTACTCGGTCATCTTCGAGAAGGTCTTTCCCGCTGAGGCGGATCGTCGGGCGTATCTCGACGCCAAGTTGAGCGGAGCAAAGCCTTCCTATGGCCACATGGCTTTAGCCGCCCTGATGAAGGCTGACCACACGCGCATAGTCTGGACGACGAACTTTGACCCTCTGGTGGCGGATGCATGCGCCAAGGTGTTTGATGGGACAGGCGCACTCACTTCCGTGGCCTTCGGTGTTGGTCCCGAGATCGCCCGCAAGGCGATGGCGGACAGCCGTTGGCCCATCGAGCTCAAGCTCCATGGAGACTTCCGCTGGCGTCAGCTGAAGAACACCGACGATGAACTCCGCCATCAGGACCGTGAGCTGCGCGCGGTCCTGGTCGACAGTTGCCGACGCTCTGGGCTTATTGTCTGCGGCTACAGCGGACGTGACGATTCCATCATGGACGCATTGGAAGAGGCCGCGGCAATCCCGGGTGCATTTCCGGCGGGCCTGTTCTGGCTGCATCGGGGTGACGGGCCCCCGTACGAGCGGGTAACCGCGCTTCTCAACCTGGCACATACCCACGGCGTTGAGACCGGCCTGGTTCGAGTCCAAAGCTTCGACGAGGGGCTTCGAGACCTCGTGCGCGTTGTCTCCAAACTCGATGCCAAATCCTTGGAGGCCTTCGGCAAGCAGAGAGAGGTCAAGACAGCGGCGCCGGCCATCGTTGGCAAAGCCCATTGGCCGGTCGTGCGCTTGAACGCGCTGCGGATCGCGCAGATGCCGACCGTGTTCAGACGCGTGGTGTGCAAAGTCGGAGGAACTGGCGACGTGCGCGAAGCTGTGGCGGCGGCTGGTGTCGATGTACTTGCCGCGAGGACAAGGCCTGGCGTTCTTGCGTTTGGAGCCGATGCCGACGTCCGCAAGGCCTTTGCGCCGTTCGACATCGCCGAGTTCGACTTGGCTTCCATCGAAACCCGGCGATTGCGCTACGACTCGGCGGAGAGAGGTCTGCTTCGCGACGCCGTCGTTCGGGCTCTATGCCGCCATCGGGGGCTGGGGCGGATTCGCAAGCGCACTACCGATCTCCTGTATCCGATGTCTGTGGACGAGCCTGGGCTTCAGGAACTAAAGAAGCACGCGGCCCCCTTGGGTGGAACGGTGCCCAAATTTCCCAACCTTCAATGGCGCGAAGGCTGCGCCGTGCGCATCGAATGGGCAGCAGATGCCCTGTGGCTGCTCCTGGAGCCCGGCCCCATCTTCCTGACGCTGACGGCCGAGACCAGGTTCGCGGCGTCGAGCTTCGGCAGGGAGCGCACCTTCAAGCGCTACAACCAGAAGCTCGATTCCCTGGTCGATTTCTGGTCGTCGTATCTTTATGGCGACGGCGAAGAGGTTCACGCCTTGGGCGTGTCTACCGGCGTCGACGCCGCGTTCAGGTTCGGTCACCGAACCGCCTTCACTCGGAGGGCCGGAGCATGAGCGCAAGCCAGTTGGCCAACCACGTTCTCCTCAGCGAGCCGAAGCTGTCCTTTCACCCGGCGCGGCGTGGCGACGTGCACATCCATCCGCTCCGGGGCCTCATTCAGTACGGACCTTACTCGAGAGGCCTCCTGGTCCCGGACCCTATCAGGGTGGCTGCGTTGGCGCCGGCGGGCGAAAGTCAGCGCCTCTACGAATTTCTCAAGGAACTCAATTCGCACTACGAGCCCACCGAGCGCACGGATTACCTGCCCGCCTGGCCCGGTTTCCAGCACGTCTTCAATGTTCGGATGACGGGAGCCGGGAACGGCTGCCATATGGAGCTGGAACCGCATCTTGAGCGCGAGTACGAGGCGAGCCGCTCGCCGCACATTGTGCTGGCGGCCGCACTTACGCGCGCGTTGCAGCAACTGGACGGCAGGCGGAACCTCTTCGACGTCCTCTTCATTTACCTGCCTGACCGTTGGGAAATGGGGTTCACGGGAAGCGCGGGCGAGGACTTCGACCTGCATGACCACGTCAAGGCCATCACGGCTTCGGCCGGCATGCCTGTGCAAATCGTTCGCGAAGGCAGCGGTCTCACGTACAAGGATAGAGCGAGTGTCATGTGGCGCATCGGCCTGGCTCTCTATGCCAAGGCTGGCGGCGTTCCTTGGAAGTTGGCCCACACCGAATCAGAAACGGCCTACATCGGCCTGTCCTACTCGCTACGTCCCGTCGTTTCAGGCAAGCCACGCTTCGTGACCTGCTGCAGCCAGGTATTTGACGCCGACGGGGCGGGGGTGGAGTTCATCGCTTACGACACGAACGAGTTCGAGGTGCAGCGCGAGAACCCGTTCCTGTCGCGAACCGAGATGTTCAAGGTCATGACCCGCGCCATGGACTTGTACAGACGCCGGCACGCCGGCAGGGTGCCGCGACGAGTGATGGTCCACAAGACCACAGAGTTCAAGCCCGACGAAGTCGACGGCTGTATGGAGGCATTCCATCTGCGCGAGTCCGTCGATCTCATCCAGGTCGTCGAAGATGTCGGATGGCGGGGCGCACTTCATGAGCAGCCCAGGGTCAAAGGCGAACCCCAGGCAGCGATGTATCCAGTCACGCGCGGCACGCTACTTGGGCTGGGTCCCTTTGACGCCTTGCTTTGGACGCACGGGGCTGTCGCAGGTATCAGCAATCGCCCCTACTTCCAAGGCTCGCGAAGCACTCCGCGGCCGATCCGGCTGGTCCGCCACGCTGGCCACGGGTCTTGGGATGATGCCGCTTGGGCCATTCTCGCCCTCAGCAGAGCCTGTCCCGAATTTTGTGTGCGAGGCATAGCATGACGATCAGGAGCATGTATGCCAAGCAAGACGACGAAGAAGGCGGCGGCCAGCGCTGCTGCGGCGGCGAAGCTGCCGCCCATTCCCAAGGAACTGATTGACCAGTTCGTGACCGGGCCGATGACGGGCGAGGCGGTCAACGCCGCGACGGTGGCCTTCAAGAAGGCGCTGATCGAGCGTGCGCTGGGCGCTGAGCTCAGCCATCACCTGGGCTATGCCCCCGGGGGTGCCAAGCCCGAGGCCGGGGCCAACCACCGCAACGGCAGCACGGGCAAAACGGTGCTCACCGACGACGGCCCGCTGCGCATCGAGGTGCCGCGTGACCGCGCTGGCAGCTTCGAGCCAGTGCTCATCCCCAAGCACGAGCGACGCTTCACCGGCTTTGACGACAAGATCGTGGCCATGTACGCGCGCGGCATGACCATGCGCGAGATCCAGGGCTTCTTGCTGGAGAGCTACGGCACAGAGGTCTCGGCCGAGTTCATCAGCTCGGTCACCGACGCCGTCATGGCCGAGGTCACCGCCTGGCAGGCCCGCCCGCTTGAACCGATGTACCCGGTGGTGTTCTTCGACGCGCTGCGCGTGAAGATCCGAGAGGACGCGGTGGTGCGCAACAAGGCCATCTACCTGGCCCTGGGCGTGCTGCCCGATGGCAGCCGCGACATCCTGGGCCTGTGGATCGAAGGCACCGAGGGGGCCAAGTTCTGGATGAAGGTCTTCAACGACCTGAAGACCCGGGGCGTCAACGACATCCTCATTGCTGTCACCGATGGTCTCAAGGGCATGGCCGAGGCGTTGGGGGCGGTTTTCCCGGCCACCACGCTGCAGACCTGCATCGTGCACCTGATCCGCAACAGCCTGGACTACGCGAGCTGGAAGGATCGCAAGCTGCTTGCGCAGGCCATCCGACCCATCTACACGGCGCCCAGTGCTGAGGCGGCACAAGCCGAGCTGGAGGCCTTTGAGCAAGGCCCTTGGGGTCACAAGTTCCCCACCGTGGTGGCGGCCTGGCGTCGGGCCTGGGACAAGGTGATCCCCTTCTTCGCCTTCCCGCCAGCCGTGCGCCGCGTGGTCTACACCACCAACGCCATTGAGAGCATCAACGCGAGGCTGCGCAAGATCATCAAGACGCGCGGGCACTTCCCCAGCGATGACGCGGCCACCAAGCTGATCTGGCTGGCCCTGCGCAACATCACGGCTGACTGGGGCCGCGCGGCCAAGGATTGGAAGGAGGCAATGAACCAGTTCGCGATCCTCTACGAGGACCGCTTCACCAGGAGGACTGCTTAAGATGCAGTCTCCACTTGCCCAGGTATCCGTCGTTGTCTCATGCAACTCCGGCTGACCAGGGCAAGTCAATGAGAGCCTTGCACACAAAAATTCAGACAGGCCCCCTCAGCAAAATGGATTGGAACAACGACGCTCTCTACAACCCGCTGCCGGTAACGCTGGAGTACGCAAAGGTCCTGTCACGCGTGGTCAAGCGCATTGACCGGCTGGGCACAACTCCCTACCAGTTCCGGTTCTTCATGTAGACGCGAAGGCGGATCCACGGGCGGACCAGCCCACAGCCGGATTCGTGCAGCGCGGCTTTGGGTCGGCGCAACACCAGCCTCGCCAGGCCCGCGCGCAAGTCTTGTGCGCAACGCATCTGGTCGGCCCGCGCCTGCTGCAGCCAGGCGATGTCGATCCTACAGGCGTCGGCCTTGACAACTGCTTGATCGACCACAGGCGCTCAGCAGGACCCTGGACCTCGCCGCCGACTGGCGGCTATCCCCTTGCCTCGCCGTACACCCTTGAACGAAGCATCAACCTGTGAAGCCGCGGCAGCGCGGCTACATGCCGGGGCAGGTGGGCAGAAATCCGTCTGGTTTCAGGATGCTGGCCTGAACCGCCCCGTATTTTGAGGAGGCTCTTTTCTCTGAGAGGATTGAGCCATGAGCAAGAAGTCGAACCAGTTTTCACCCGAAGTCCGCGAACGCGCTGTTCGCATGGTGCGCGAGCACCGCAGCGAGTACCCCTCGCTGTGGGCCGCCATCGAATCCATCGCTCCCAAGATCGGCTGCGTGCCCCAGACCCTCAACGAATGGGTCAAGCGCGATGAGATCGACACCGGTACCCGGGCCGGCGTCACGACGACCGATCTGCAGCGCCTGAAAGAACTCGAACGCGAGAACAAGGAGCTGCGCAAGGCCAACGAGATCCTGAAACTGGCCAGCGCGTTTTTCGCCCAGGCGGAGCTCGACCGCCGTCTGAAGTCCTGAACGACTTCGTCGACCAGCATCGACAGGCCCACGGGGTCGAGTCGATCTGCAAAGTGCTGCAGATCGCCCCGTCAGGCTATTGGCGTCACGCCGCTCACCAACGCAACCCCCAGCTGCGCTGCGCGCGCACCCAGCGTGACGACACCTTGGTGCCGCACATTGAGCGTGTCTGGCAGGCCAACATGCGGGTCTACGGCGCCGACAAGATCTGGAAGCAGATGAACCGCGAGGGAGTTGTCATTGCTCGCTGCACGGTCGAACGCTTGATGAAGCGCCTGGGCTTGCAGGGCGTGCGCCGTGGCAAGGTGGTGCGCACCACCCTCAGCGATGCCAAGGCGCCGTGCCCACTGGATCGGGTCAACCGACAGTTCAAGGCCGAGCGGCCCAACCAGCTGTGGGTGTCGGACTTCACCTACGTCTCAACCTGGCAAGGCTGGTTGTACGTGGCCTTCGTGATCGACGTGTACGCCAGGCGCATTGTGGGTTGGCGGGTCAGCACCTCCATGCACACAGACTTCGTTCTGGATGCCCTGGAGCAGGCCCTATATGCCAGGCAGCCCGAGCGTGATGGTGCCTTGATTCACCATTCCGACAGGGGGTCGCAATACGTTTCCATCCGCTACAGCGAACGGCTGTCAGAGGCAGGCATCGAGCCATCTGTGGGCAGCAAGGGCGACAGCTACGACACTCAGTTCCAATGCTCTTGGACGCCGACGTGATCTGACCCGAGCTACGACTGGCCGTGCTGCCTTTGCGTTGACCTGTCGATCACGTCGGATGTTCCCCCGAGCGCTGTCGGGCTCAATGCACGTGACCTAATAGGAGCCTTGTTCTGCACCATGAGTGTCCTGTCCCGCTATTGAGGTTGGCGGCGCCTTCTGCAACACGGAGGAGCTTGTGTGAATCAGGACGAAGTCATTCTTGGCGTTGATACGCATCTGGACGTGCATGTCGGCGCAGTGATCAGCTGCACTGGCCGGCTGCTTGGGACGCAGGCCGTAGAAACCACCGCTGCCGGCTATTTGAAGCTGCTGGACTGGGCTCGATCATTCGGAGAATTGCGTCGTGCCGGTGTGGAGGGTACGGCCACCTACGGTGCTGGATTGACGAGGCTGATGCGCGATCATGGCGTCGAGGTGTTCGAAGTAAACCGCCCTGACCGCTCCGCGCGGCGGACGCGTGGCAAATCCGATCCGACCGACGCTGAAAGCGCTGCATGTGCTGTTCTCGCAGGCCGTGCGACAGCCGTCCCTAAACAGCAGTCTGGCGCTGCGTACGCGATGCGCGCTGTCTCAGCGGCGCGCCGGAGCGCGGTGAAGGCCAGAACGCAGACCATCAACCAGTTGCGCGGAATTCTGGTCAGCGCGCCACAAGACATCCGAGATCGTTTGCTGCGTCCCAACGCTGAGGATTGCGTGAACATGTGCTCCAAAGTGAGATCGCTGGGGGCTGAGCCCTTGCTGCAGTCTCTGCTGGCAACCCTGCGTCTCCTGGCGAAACGTTGGCTGGCGTTGAAAGCGGAGGTCAAGGTTCTGGATGCGGAGCTCGAGCAGCTCACCTGCCAGCATGCTTCGCGGCTCCGGCAGAAGTTTGGAGTCGGTGCCCAAACCGCTGCCGTCCTGGTTTGCGTGGCTGGAGACAACCCGGATCGACTGAAGAGCGAGGCCTCCCTGGCAGCCCTCTGCGGGGTCAGTCCCTTGCAAGCCTCATCCGGGAAGACCAAGCGCCATCGCTTGAATCGAGGCGGCGACCGTTCCGCGAACAATGCACTCTGGACCATTGCGATGGTCCGAATGCGAAGTGATCCGCGTACACGCGAGTACGTCGCTCGCCGAACGGCACAGGGGCTGTCGACCAAGGAGATCCAGCGGTGCCTGAAGCGGTACATCGTGCGCGAGCTGTACCCGTTGATATTGGGTGATCTGGGCCGGTCACCCGGCGCCCCTTGACATAGGAGCGTCAACGCCTTGGCCGAGACGATCAACGGCCTGTACAAGGCCGAGGTGATCCATCGCCGGTCCTGGCCAACCCGCGAATCGGTGGAACTGGCCACACTGGAATGGGTGTCCTGGTTCAACCATCACAGGCTGCTCGGACCTATTGGATACATACCGCCTGCAGAGGCTGAGGCAAACTACTACCGGCAACTCGCCAGTCAGACCTCCATGGTGGCGGTCTAACTTAAACCAACCGGCCTCCACGAAAACCGGGGCGGTTCAGGCCCGAGCGAACCCGTCGAATCCACTGGGCATCCCCGCGCCCGGGCGCCGGTACGCCCCGTCCGAGCCGGAAAGCGGAGCTGCCGTCGAAATCTGCTCACTTGCGCTCGGATTTCGCGTTGCGTCCCCGGGCCGCGATGGATGACGCTTCCGGTGTTTGCGTCCATGGCTAGGAGCCTGCAATGAGCAAGATCGTCAGGGCCATCGACGTCGGCTTCGGCAACACGAAGTTCGTCGTCGGGCTCACGGAGCAAGAGATCAGGTGCGCGTCCTTCCCCTCACTGGCCTATACCAGCGTCAAGGATCCGGGCACGAGGCCGGCGGCCGAGCGGCGGCGGACGGTGGCCATCCCGATCGACGGCACCTTCTACGAGGTCGGCCCGGAGGTGCACCTGGCGGCGGACACCTTCCGCGCGACGCAGCTGCACGACCAGTACGTCGAGACGCCCGAGTACATGGCGCTGGCGCGCGGAGCCATGGCCTACATGAAGCTCAGCGTGATTGACCTGCTCGTCGTGGGACTGCCGGTGTCGTCCTTCCAGGCGCGCAAGAGCTACCTGGAAAAGGCCATGGCGGGCGTGCACGACCTCGGGGGCGGCAAGTCGGTGGAGGTGAGGAAAGCCATCGCCGTCGCCCAGCCCCAGGGCGCGCTGGTTTACTACACGGCGGCGTACCACAAGCAAAAGAGCATCGAACACGAGCAGAGCCTCATCATCGATCCAGGATCGCGCACATTCGACTGGCTGCTGTCGCGGGGCATGCGCCTAGTGCTGAAGGTCAGCAACTCCGTCAACCGCGGCATGTCCGACGTTCTCAAGACGATCGCGCAGGAGATCAGCAGCGACATCGGTCGTCCCTACAGCGACCTGCCTGCCATCGACGCGGCATTGCGCACCGGCAAGCCGCTGATGATCTACCAGAAGCCCTACGACCTCGCGCCGATCCTGCCGACCGCGCGCGCGGTCGCGCGGCGCGCCGTCTCCTCGATGATGGAGTGGATCACGGAGGACTACAGCATCCAGAACGTGATCCTCGTCGGCGGCGGCGCGTTCATGTTCAAGGATGCGGTCAAGGCGGCGTTTCCGAACCACAAGATCTACGTGGTGAAGGAGCCGATGTTCGCCAACGTCAAGGGCTTCCAGATCGCGGGGGACAACCTGCTCAAGGCCCAAGGCTTGTCCGCCGAGGACCATGATGGACAGCGATGAAGCACCTGGCCCGCAAGCCATGCGCCTGCGCGTGACGCTGGAGCTGAGCCGCAGCGACGATCCCCTCCTGTTCGACGCACTGGTGCAGTTGAAGAAAGGCCGCCGGCGCGTAGCGCGGCTGCGTACCCTGGCCCATGACGGCTTGCTGGCCGCCATCCCGCAGCCGTCGGCCGCGCAAGCGCAGGGGCCGGCGAAGTCCGTTCCCGTTGACATCGAGCATGGCGGTGAGCGGACCGATCTTGCCGCGCTGGACCCGCGGGTGACCGCCGGGCTCTTCGATGTGCCGCTGGAGGAGTGAGCGACAGACCCTGGTGCCACGGCGTCCCGAATCGCGACCTTGACGGGTGCGACTCCCGTGAGACCGTGGTGAGACGGAATGCGCACCGCTGGGCCCCGACGGGACGGCGCGGGACGAACCGGGACCCAGGTCGGCGTGGAGTCACACCCGGCCGCGATCACGGGATGCCCTGGCGCAGTCTGCGTGGGTGCCTTCGGCGGGTGCCCGATTCGCAAACCAATTCTTCAGGAGAGCCATATGAAACCAGTGGTCAGGGCCGTAGACGTCGGGTTCGGCCATACCAAGTTCGTGACGGGGGTGGCCGGCACCGAGATCCGGTGCGCCAGTTTTCCGTCGATCTGCTATCCGGCGGCGAGGGATTCCTCGAAGGTCGCCGCGATCGAGGGCCGCGCCACGTTCTGCATCCCCATCGGCGGCCTGTTCTACGAGGTCGGCCCGGACGTTGCCCTCGCCGGCGAAGCCTTCCGCCCCTCGCAGATGCACGACCGCTACACGGAGACGCCCGAGTATCTGGCGCTGCTCAGGGGCGCCCTCCGCATGATGAACGTGCCCGAGATCCATCTGCTCGTCGTCGGGCTTCCGGTGGCCCTGCTGGTCGCGCGCAAGGCCAAGCTCGAGCGCGCGATGATGGGAACGCACGACGTCGGAGGCGGCCGGCGGGTGCTCGTGCACAAGGCCATGGCGATCGCGCAGCCGCAGGGCGCCCTGCTGTTCTTCTCCTCCGTCGCGGGAAAGATGGACAGGATCGCCAGCGAACAGAGTCTCGTGGTCGACCCCGGATACCGGACCTTCGACTGGGTCGTGGCGAGGGGTGTCCGGTTCGTGCAGAAGCGCAGCCACTCTGTTCCCCGCGGCGTCGCCGACGTACTGCAGGTGCTGGCATCCGAGATCACCCAGGACATCGGCGTCCACTACAGGGACGTCGATGCGATAGACGCCGCGCTGCGGGCGGGCAGGGGACCCATGATCTACCAGCGGCCGTACGACCTGGACCGGATGCGCCCCATGATCGAGAAGATCGCCGGCCAGGCGGTGTCCTCGATGCTGCACTGGATCGGCGATGCCACGGGCTTCCACAACATCGTGATGGCGGGTGGAGGCGTCCATCGCTTCAAGGGTGCCGTCAAGGCGGCGTTTCCGCGCCAGCGTGTGCTGGTGCTCAAGGACGCGATGTTCGCCAACGTGCGGGGCTACCAGATCGCGGGCATGAACTACCTGGCCAGCCGAGGCGACATCGAGACGGGAGGCGTGCGATGAGCGAGGAAAGCCGCAACGATGGGACGATCAGACTCCTGTTCGAGATGTCGCGCGAGGACAACCCGCCGCTCTACGACGATCTGGTCCGGTTCAGCAAAGGAGTGAAACGCGTCAACCGCCTGCGGCTGCTGGCGCACGAGGGCCTGCGGGCGGTTCGCGCGCACGGTTTGCCTGTGCCGGGAGCTGGGCTTCCCGCCCGCGGGGGCGGTGCGCCGAATGAAGCAGCGGCGCCTGTTGCCGCTGATGTAAATCCGCTGCTAATCGCTGGCGAGGTGGCGGATTTGCAGGGGGGCGTGGATTTGCGGTGAAGTGACCCCGGCCGAACGGCATCAGGGCCTGCATGCAGGCCCTGATGGGGGGGTGGGTGTGATGCCTGAGCTGGTAGGGCCTGGCCGGTGTGCGGAAGGTCAGAACGGCTCGTCGGGATCGAACTCAGGCGGGTCGGTGTCAGGCATGAGCTGTTCGCGCCAGGCCTGCTGCATCTGGGGCCCATAGGCGGCCCACAGTGCCTGGCGCATGGCCTGAAGGCACTCGGCAACGGCCAGTGCTTGCTCGGGCGTCCAGTGCCTTGGCACGACCGCCGCAGCGCTCGATGTCGGTGATGGCGACGATGTCGACGGCGATGCACTCATGCTGCGGCCTTACGAGACCGCGCTGGCGTTGCCTTGGCCGAGCGCGCGGCCAGGCGTTGGGCCTCGCGCTCCTGCGCTTCCTTGGCCCGGTAGGACTCGCCGTCGATGCGCACCACCTCGGCGCGGTGCATCAGCCGGTCGATCAACGACACCACGCACGCCGCGTTGGGGAAGACCTCGCCCCAATCGGCGAACGCTTTGTTGGTCGTCACCACCGTGCTCTTGTGCTGGTAGCGCCGGCTGACCAGCTCGAACAGCAGATCGGCGTGGCGGTTGGAGTACGACAGGTAGCCGACCTCGTCGATGATCAACACGTCCGGGGCGGCGTACTGGCGCAGCTTGCGGCGCAGGCTCGAGTCGCTGTCCAGCGCGGCCAGCTCGCCCAGCAACTGCCCGGCGGTGGTGAACAGGGCTGTGTGCCCGGCCAGCACCGCCTGGTAGCCGATGTTGCAGGCACACATGGATTTGCCCACCCCGTTGGGGCCGACCAGGACGACGTTGCTGGCGTCCTTGACGAACGCCAGCGTCATCAGTTCTTCGACCGCCGCGCGGTCGATCTGCCTGGGCCAGGCCCAGTCGAAGTCGGCCAGCGGCTTGAAGCGCCCGATGTGCGCCTCACGCAGGCGGCGCTCCAGGCTGCGGCGGCTGCGCTCGGCGGCCTCCCAGGCCAGCATCTGCGCCACCCAGTGCGCCTGCTCGGGTTGGGCCATCACCTCAGCCCAGTGCTCGAGCAGGCCATGCAGGCGAAGTGCGGCGGCCTGCTCACGCAGCGCGGCCGGTGTGGCGATGTCATTCATCGGGGCTCTCCGGTGGATCCTGGGGGCTGTCGGGTTGCTGGTCGGGTTGCGGGTCGTGCTGGCGGTCTGGCTGACGGTCATAGGAGCGCAAGTCGTGGGTGCGCACCGGCGCGTCGCGCTTGGCCACGTGCTCGGGCAGCACCAGCGCCACCGGCGGCGGCTCGCCACTGGCCGCGCGGGCGCGCTCCAGTGCCAGCCGCACGGCGTTGGGGTGGGCCACGTCGCGCGCGAGCGCCTCGGTGATCGCCGCCTGCAATGCGGCGGCCCCCCAGCGCTCGAGCAGCCGCATCAGCGTGGCGGTGATCGAGCCCAGGTTCTCGCCGCGCGCGCCGGCGCGCTGGAGCAACTGTGCGCTGGCCGGTGCGGCTTGGGCCAGGCGGTCGCAGGCGCGGTGGGCCCGGCCGGCGCGCTTGGCCTCGACCAGGCACTGCACATGGGCGTCGTCCTCGATCTGCGTGCGGCTGTCCCAGCAGCGCCGGTGGCGCGCCAGCTCGGTGGCGCCGTCGAGCACACGCACCCACTGCTCGTCGGCCCACACCGTCAGCGTGCGCTGGACTTGGGTGTGTGGCACCGAGTAGTCGTTGGTGTCGAAGCGCACGTAGGGCGTCTTGCCCACCCGCGCGGCCACGCGCTCGCCGAGTGCGAAGGCCGCATCAGGCAGCACCATCAAGCTGCGCCCCTCGGCCTCGAAGGCCTGGCGCACGCTCAAGGCGCTGTCCTCGGGCCAACGCCGGTCGGCGGCCGAGCCGGCTGCCCAAGCCCGTGCCTGCGCGTTGAGGTCAGCCAAGTCGGTGAACGGGCGCCCTGCGAAGAAGCTGTCGCGGATGTAGCGGATCGAGCGCTCGACCCGGCCCTTCTCATTGCCCCGCGCCACTGCCACCGGGCGCGGCTCGAAGCGGTAGTGCGCGGCCAGAGCGAGCAGTTCGGGATTGAAGCGGATCGCGTCACCCTGGCGCTCAAGCACCGCGCTCTTGAGGTTGTCGTACAGGGCCACCCGGGGGCAGCCGTTGAAGGCGCCGAAGGCCTCGACATGACCACGCAGGAAGCTGTCCATGCGCGCGTCCAGGAAGAAGCGCAGGAAGATCATGCGGCTGTGGCTGAGCACCATGACGAAGGCCATCAGCGGACGCCGGGCGCGGCCTACTGCCAAGTGACCGAAGTGGCCCCAGTCCACCTGCGCTTGCTCACCAGGCAGCGTGCGCAGGCGCAGGTAGGCCTCGGCGGGCGGCCTCGGGCGCAGCTCAGCGATGAGGTGGCGGAAGTGCGAGTCGCAGCCCACGTAGCCGCGCTCGCCCACCATGGCGTACAGCCGCGCCGCGGTGAGCGTGGGGAACTTGGCCAGCGTGGCGAGGATGAAGGGCCGGTAGGCATCGATTCGGCTGGATCGCAGCGGTGACGGCGGCACGGCTTGGCCGTTGACCGCCAGCACCCGGCGCACGGTGTCGCGGTGCACATGCAACTGCCGGGCAATGGTGCCCACCCGCCACTTCTCCGCCGCATGCAGACGCAGGATCTGCGCGACCAGGTCAGGGGCTATGGTCATGGCGCCACCCAGCGCGCGCGCAGCCCAGGCCATGACGAAGGAAGCCTTGGCGCACCCAGGCGGGCTGTGGCCGGGCACAGCGCCGGCACAGCCAGGGCGTGGTGGTGGGTGTGGCGGTGGTGGGTGTGGTGGCGGCCTCCACGGCGACCGGCGTGGTGGCCGCCGTGTGCGCAGGCGCCGAGGTGATGTGGTTTGTCCATGCGACCAGTGGAGCCGCAGCCGCCCCGCTCGGGCAACCCTGGTGCGTCACGTTGTGCTGCAGACCACCTCCACCGCCGGTGCCACCATCACCGCGGGCACGGCGCCGTTGGCGCCAGCGCCGCGACCGCTCGGCGTGGGCAAGCCGGCCGCGCCGAGACCGTTGGTACCGACGTGCGCTCTCGCGCCGAGCCGCCTCGCGCGCCAGGCGCTGGCACTGCCGGCCGCAATAGCGATTGCCACGGTCGCAGTGGCTGCACAGCAAGACCTGCACGCGGCAACGCGCACACAGGAACAGGCGCCCCGGAACATCCATGCCCACCTCGGTCAACGACCGAAGCTGCAGTGCTGGACGGACGCGTCCCAGCGGTGCCACACTGACGCAGCACCACCTTCATCGGCACGGTGTAGGGCGCGGTACGGTCGTCAAGCTTGCCGGCCAGAGAGACCGATGCCGCGCCCACCTTCTTCGGCATGAGCGCTGTTGTATCCCGAGCGCTGCCCCGTACGACCGCCGTACCGCCGAAGTCACCACGTCACCCTGATACCCATCGACTGCGTCGGCATCGCGCCCACGCCATCGGCTGCGCCTGCCCGGCCGCCCTGCAGGGCGGCCGGGCAGATGCTGTCCCTCCAACCCACCGATCAATCAGCCCAAGATCAAATCCGCCACCTCACCAGCAAATACACGCGGTTCCTGACCAGCGTTCACAGCGCCGAACTTCGGGTCGGGCGCGGTGACAGACGCGGTGTTCGCCGAGCCGCTGGGGGAGTAGTTGGCCATGGCTCGGGAAGGAATGGATCGCGGTGGCCACGGGTACGTCAGCGCGTCGGAAATCGCGGCCATGGGCATGTGCGAGCGCAGGATGGTCCTCGAACACCGCCATGGGCGGCGGCTGTCGGCCGGACAGCACGAGGCTGTCCTGCGGGGACGGCGGCTGCATGCGGCGTTCGATGCGCAGGCCGAAGCCGGGCAGGCTGGTCTTCGGGGCCGTTGCTTCATCGCCACCCAGGTCTTCGGAAGTACCGCGCCGCAGACCTCGGTGCTCAGGCGCTATCGGGACCGCGTGCTGAGGGCCAGCGCCCCGGGGCGCTGCCTGATCGCCTGGTACTACCGAGCTGCGCCGCGCGTATGCGCGTGGCTCGCGCGCCACCCTTGGGCCCGCGTGCCGGTTCGCCAAGGCCTTCGCCTCGTGGTCCTGTACGCGCATTGGCGCTGTAGCTGCGAGGAGACGGACCGTGGGTGCTGAGCTTGCCGCCGCGGGCATTCTCATCGCGGCAACCCTGTGGTTCGGCGTTCGCCGCTGGCTCAGGGCGAGGACTTCAGGGCAGCCGCTGCTGCCGCGTGAACTGCGGCAAGCCGAGCTCGCCTACAGCGAGCGGCTGTTCCGCGCCAGTGACCCGGAGGCGATCTCGGCGAAGGTCGACCGTGCCTACAGGCGGCGCGACGGCATGTTCGTGCTGCTGGAACTCAAGACGCGCGTGCACGCGAGGGTCTATCCCTCGGACGTGATCGAACTCTCCGCCCAGCGGGTGGCCTTGGGCTTCGAACTCGGCCAGCCGGTCTCGGCGCGTGGCTATGTGCTCATCCAGGCGCCGGACGGCCGCCAGCTTGCGTGTTGCCGCGTGCGCCTTCTTCCCGCGGCCGAGGTCATCGCGCTGGTCCAGCGGCGCAGGCAGGTGCTGGCGGGGACCATCGAAGCTCGCGCCAACGGCGCACCCCATCTTTGCGGCGGCTGCGCGCAGCGCCAGCGGTGCGGTCTCTGAACTGCACGCCTGCCTCTGCGCAAACGAGGTCGATGGCCCGGCCATCGGGCGAGGCGGCGACAGGGCGACTGCGCGTCCCACGTGTCCCGTGCATCAAGGTGCGGCCTGCACGGCCAGTGTCTGTACGCCTGCCGCATGCAGCATGGCATAGAGCGGGGCGATCTCGCGCCGGGCGCCCCGCTCGGCCGTGTAGGTGAAGACGACGCGCTGCTTGGCCCGCGTGAACGCAACGAAGAAGCCCGCCGTGGCGTCCGCGCTGTCGTACTTGAAACTCCACCATGCCGAGTCGTCCAGCCCGAGGAAGATCACCGTGTGGTATTCCAGTCCCTTGCTCTTGTGCAAGGTCATGAGCGCAAGCGCATGGGTGCCTTCATAGTCGTCGAGCGCGGCGGGCCAGCGCGTCTTGCCGACGGAACTGGACCACAGATGCTGCGCGACACTGCTCTCCACCTGCTGCAACCAGTCGCCATGCGCGTAGGGATCATGGGCGGCGACGAGACGTTCGCGTCCCAGGAAGGCGACGATCTCCTGGACGATGGGACGAGCGGCTTCAAGCGTCTGCGGCGGGAGAGGGAAGCGCTCGAGGAACTGCTGCGCGAAGGCATCCAGCGCTCTCGCCTGCCGCCGCCGTGCGCGCTCGTCCGCATGCTCGACGCCATGCAGCTCGCTCAGCAGGTGCAGCGATTCACTCCAGGCCCGTCCTGCGCTGGCCGCCGTTGCGAAGCGCAGCAACAGGACCACCGCGTCCGAAAGCGGTTCGGTCAGCAGCTCCTGCAGCATCTGCGCCCCGACTTGCGCCGCCTCATTGCGCAAGGGGATGCCAGCGGCCTGGAAGGCAGGAGCCAGAACTCCCGCATAGTCGTCCGCCTTCTGGCGCACAAGCAGCACAAAATCGGTGGGCTTGAGCCCATGCTCCCGCATTTGCGCAGCGATGAACCGCGCCAGGTGCTGCGCCTCTTCGTTCGCGCCGCGAAAGTCCCAGATCGCGCAGCAGGCATCCGGAATGCTCGAAGCGGTCCTCGATTGGGGTTCCACGGCTTCGGCGTCGAGCGACCGAGCCAGCACGTGCTGCATCCGCACGAGCTCGGGCGAGGAGCGGTAATTGCTGCGCAGCGGGATACGCTCAGCGCCGTAGGCTTCCTCGAACGCGGTGAACGGATCATCCATGGCCAGTGCGAAGCGCATGATCTGCTGCTTGTTGTCGCCGACGGCCGTCATTACGGTGCGGGTCCCGTGGAAGATGGTTTGCACCAGGTCGAATTGCGCCTGCGTGGTGTCCTGGAACTCGTCCATGAACACGTGCGAATAGGTCAGGGCCAGTGCATTGCGCGCGGCCGCGTTCACCCGTACCAGCAGCTCGGCAAGCCTGCTGAGCATCGGAAACGTGAGATAGCTGCGCGCGGCGCCGCGCAGCTGCTCGTCCCAGAAGCGTTGGCCGGCCCAGCGCCCGGCCGTATTCGTGGGCCATCCGGCTTCCGGTATTGGTTCCGCAAGCACGTGACGTCGCTCGAAGTCCTTGACGGACAAGGCCCGGACCGCCGCCTGGGATTCCGGCTTGGTCAGCGAGCTGCTCGCGCGATCGAGAAAATCCTCCCAATGCGCGCGTTTGGGAAAAAGGATTCCGTAGTCGGGCGTGGGCCGCCAGCGCTCCGGCAGGGCCTGGCCGAAGCGGTCGACCAGGCTCTTGGCGAAGGCATCGAAGGTCAACGAATCGAAGCGCGCTGCATGTTCCGGATGGCACCGTTGGCGCACGCGCCGTGCCAGGTTTCTGGCGGCATCGCGCTTGAAGCTGATGGCCAGAATGCGCTGCGGTGCCGGCGAGGCGCCGGTCTGCAGCAGGAAGGCCGCCCGCTGCGCCAGCAGTTCGGTCTTGCCGGCGCCAGGGCCGGCCAGGACCGAATGGTTCCTTGCGGAGCGCACGACCGTCAGGGCGTTGTGCTCCAGGCCGTCGAGACCGACGGGCCGCCAGTCCTCGGAGCGGATACGGCGCGCAGGCAAGGGCATGCTCAGAGCCCCGAGAGCTGCAAGGTGATGTGGTTCAGAACCCGCCGCAAGGTGTCCGGCATCCCCGCCTTGAGCGCCTCGGCATCGATGTGCGTCAGCGCGCGAAGGTGCGTGGCGGGCTTGCTATGGGTCAGGAAGTGGTAGCGGTAGGCGGCCATGTGCACGCGCAACGCTTCCGCGGTGCCGATGTAGCTCGCCAGCCCCGGGCCGGCCGTGCCGAGGACGACCTCGGCGGCGGCCTCGTTGGTCATGCGCGGCCCGGTGCCCTCGATGGTTGCTGCGTAGGCCGCGGGGAAGGCAGACAGCATCGCAAGGTCGAGGTCCAGAGGCCATGAGAAGAATACGGAGGAAGACCGCTCGAGGTAAGCCAGCCAGCCCTGAAGATTCGTCAGGTCGGGAACCCAGCCGTGCATGGCTTCCAGTTCCGCCTCGTCCAAGACCGAGCCGCTTCCCGTCGTGAGGATGCTCTCGCGGGGCACGCCGAGCGCAACGAGTTGCTGCAAAGCGTACTTGACCCGGCCGAAAGCTCCGCCTTCCCGGCCGAGATCGAGGTCCAGGAGCGTGGCGTACGGAATGCCCAGCCCCTTGAGCAGGCGCCAGAAGTGCTGCACATGGCGTCCGCCGAGCGGCACGATGGCCACGAACGAGGGGTCGACCGTGAGATCCAATGCCTCGGCCAGACGGGGCAGCACGATGCGCTCCGAGTCGCCTTCGACCAGCAACGCGAACCGGGCGAAATAGAGTTCCGGGAACGCCAGCATGGCGTTGCGCACGAACTTGACCGCTTCGACCTCTCCCGTCGGCAGCGGGATCGGTGACACCGAGGATGTGCCGGTTGCGTTGTCGCGGCGGCAGTAGCGGACGTCGTCGGGCACGACGCGCGCCAACACGGAGGGCGAATGGCTGGACACGACGGCCTGGCCGGCGCCCGTGTCCACGAGGGTGCGCAGTTGCTGGACGATGCGCGAGAGGTAGTAGGGTGCGAGGTGGTTCTCGGGCTCCTCGACGGCGAAGAGCGTGAGGGCGGGAATGCTCAACTCCTCGGCCCTGAAACCTTCGATGGTCCCCGCGACGGCCGCGCGTTCGACATCGAACACCGCGGCCGCCAGCGCGAAGTAGAAAAGCGACTGCTGGCCATCGCTCAGCGCCTCGAGCCCGCGATCCTTGCCGGCGGGCCCGCGCCTGAACAGCACGCCGATGCGGGCAACGACCTCCTCGAAGCGCCGGCTCATCAGGCTGAGCTCGGGGTCGCAATCGATGTCACCATCGTGGAGTGTTCCCCAGCGCTTCGAAAGAGATTCGCTGATGGCCTTGATCGCCTTCTCGCTGCCGAATGCCGTGGTCAGTTGCTCGGTCGCGGCATCCACCACGCGTTGCGTGTCAGGCGACCACTCGATCGCCCGAAGCAGGCGGGCCGCGAGTGCGCCCGTGCTGGCTCGTATCTGGGTGGCGGCGTCCCGGCTGGCCGGGGTGTAAAGGAGCTGGATCAGTCCCCGATCGCCGGGGGCCACCGGCGCCGCCTGATCGTCGCGCACAGCTTCGTCGGCGGTGGAGATCCAGCACAGGTCCTGACTAACGGTGCCCTCGGCCGTGCCATCGTCGTCCCAGCGCGCCCTCAGCCGAAGGCGGCAGATCGGCGTGCCGCCGGGCCGTTCGATGCGCATGTGGCGAAAGACCGGCGCGACTGTGGCGGCTGTCGCCGAGCCGTCCGCCAACTCCGGCAGGCTCAGCCGGACGTCGATCGTGAGGGCCCGGGATTTCGGCTGTTCGCCCTCGGCCAATGGGATGTGAAAGTCGGAGGGGACGATGGTGCGCTGCGCGCGGGTGACACCGAACAGACGCATCAAGGCATGCAGCAGTGCCGTCTTCCCGGACGCATTCGGACCGACGATGGCGGTGAGGCCTTGGCTCAGATGTATCAGCGTCGGATGAGGGCCGAAGCACCGAAACCCGCTGATGACGATGCTCTCGACATGCATGGAACTGTCTCTGTGGATGACGCGCGTCCGCAAGATACGCGCGGATACAAAGACGACATCATGTCACGCGATCAGGTGCCTCGGGCTTGGGCAAAGCCCTGGCTTTTCCCTGGCTTGATTTGAATCTCGGTAGCCCGACGCTGGCCTCGTGACGGCCCGCTTTCAGGCCGCGAGCATGCACGTGTCAGCCCGGGCCTTTGCCTCGCAGTTGGCAATGAACTCAGCCCAGCGCTCAAGCGCGACGCGGCGCTCGGGAATCTCTTCGCGCACGTCATAGATCCCTTCCACGCCCTTGAGCACATGGTTCAAGGCCACCTCGGAAATCTCCCGGGAGATGCCCATGTTGCGCATGTGGCCCTTGGCCGTACTCCGCGTGTCGTGAGGAGTGAACCGGCGGATCTCGATGTCTCCCCGCTCGAAGGCACGGGTGATCGCCGCCCACAGGGTCGTGCCTCCCACGTGGATGTCGCCGCCGAACCGGCGCCGGCGGCGCTCGACGCGGCAGGGCAGCACCCAGTCGGAGTTGCCAGCCAACTCCTTCAGTTCGCTGAACCAGCCGATCACTGTGGGCGTCAGCGGGACGAGGAAGCCTGTGCGAGTCTTGACCACGGTGTCGGGCACCCACCAGGTTCCCCTTTCCAGATCGACGTGTTCCCAACGGGCCTTGGAGAGCTCGGTGGACCGCACGCAGGTGGCCAGGAGGATCCGGAAGGCGAGGGCGTTCTCCACCCCGATGTCTTCGATGTCCTTGAGCAGGATCCGCAGTTCCTCCTCCAGCAGCATGACACGCTTGCGCACCGGAGGGCGCGGGCCCATCAAGGCGGTGAGGTCGATGCCGGCGGCAGGGTTGGAGTGGATCAGCTTCTTGCCGCAGGCGTGCGCGAAGAGCTGCTTGCAGGAAGTGAGGAGCCGCTTGGACACGGTCCAGGTCCGCTCTGCGGACTCGACGACATGGACGATGTGCGCCGGGGCCACCTTGTCGACCCGCATGGAGCCGAGCTTGGGCAGGATCACGTTCTCCAGGTCCCACTTACGGTAGTAGATGGTGCCTTCGGCCAAGTCGGCGGGCCTGAGCTTCTTCTCCTTGAAGTCGGCGATCAGGGCGCGAACCGTCCAGGACATCTTGGACTCCATCTTCACGACCTTCTTGCTGGCCGCCGGGTCCTCGCCGCGGTCGATGGCGGCGCGCTGCTCGCGCGCCAGCTGGCGCGCCTTCGCCAGCGAGATGTCGGGATAGTTGCCGATCGTCAGTTCGCGGCGCCTGCTTCCGGGAACGCTGTACCTGAGAACCCAGGTGGCGGTGCCGGCGGCGGACAACGTGAAGGTCAGGCCGTCGCCGTCGGACTTGGCGACCGCCGCGCCCTGTTTGATCCAGTGCTTGATCTGGATGTCGTCGAGTAGGTGGATTTGCTTGCCCATGTCGCTCACTCCCGCCGGGCACAGCTTCTGCCGCACCGGCTCATGTGGAGTGAAACTGTACGCTTTTGATGGACTGGTAGCTAGACCTAGAGAAGGGTTCTAGCTACCAGACGAGCTACCGGAAACCGGCGCGCTTCAGTGAGCTTGTCTGAGACGGGGTGATTTGATAACCTATTGATGGCAAAGGGGTTTTAATACTTTGCCGGGACGCGTCTGGAGGCGCTGAGACCACTATTGACATTCCAAGTGGCGATTTTCATTTGAAGAATGGTCCTTTGATTTGATTGTCGCATCACGGGTGGCAAGGCTACGATCCCGATGCTGATCTGCCTGGAGGAGCTTTTGGGAGGGCACATCAGAACCGTCACACTCCATCGACAAGACTATTCAAGATGATGAACTGGCTCTCACAAGCCGCGCCCTGGCTGGCGCTGCTGGGCGCGATTCCCTTGCTGTATGCGCTCTCGCTGCTGCTGGCCACTTTGAACTGCATGCGCCTGCGCCTGCGTGCTGCGCCTATGGCCGTGGTGGAGCGCCAGGCGCTGGAGCCCGAATCACGGGCGGTGCTGGATGCCATGCGGCCGGAGTTGCAAGCCTTGGGCTTCACCTGGTGTGCCAGCCTGCAGGGCACGCATCCGCAGGCCATGGATCCCGACCTGCCTCTGGAGGTGGACTTGTTCGTCCATGCCGACGGGCGGGCCTGGGCGATGGTCCAGGCCGAACAGGCGGGAAGCGCCAGGCATGGCCGCACCGTGGGCTCCGTGACCTGGCTCACATTCTTTGCCGACGGGCGCAATTGGATGGGCTTCAATGGCCTACCTCAGACAAGCCTGCCTGCGCCGCCCGGCTGGACCTACCTGGACGATGCCCAGCCCGATACCGCATCGGCCTGGGCCGCCTACGCCGAGCGCCTGTCCGGCGACCGGGCTCCCGTGGTCCAGGGCCTTGACCAGGCGGTACAGCGCCTGGATGAGTGGGGCCGGAGCCAGGTCCCTGCACTGGTGGCCCAGGGCCGTGCGCTGCCTGCCGGGCCAGGGTTCTGGCGGCTCAGCTGGCGCGAGTCGCTGCGGTTGGCCTGGCGCGCCTTGCGCCAGGTGCGCAAGGAAGACAGGCCGGTGCCCGCCAGCCCATCTGCCGACGCATGCCTTCATGGGCCGCAGGTCCGGCAAGTGTCCGAGGCGCTGCGCTTTCGCTACCAGAAGGCCGTGCAGCGCGGGCTGGGCATGGCGCACAACCGCCACCGCAGTTTCTGGATCACGGCGGCGCTGTTCCTGGCAGCAGGCGCCGTGCTGTTTTCATGGGACATGGCGTGGATGCTTCTGGTGGTGATCGCCGTGCATGAAGGAGGGCATTGGCTGGCCATGCGCTGGGCGGGCTACCAGCGTCAATCCGTCTTCTTCATTCCTGGCCTGGGCGGCATGGCCACCGGAGAAAAGGCGGACGCCACGCCGCTGCAAAAAGTGGGCGTCTATCTGGCCGGTCCCATGCCTGGGCTGTTGCTGGCTGTGGGAGCGCTGGCTGCCGTAGGCTGGGGCCTGCTCCCGCAGCCACCCGCCTGGACCATGCAATTGCTGCTGCTGACCCTGGTCGTCAACGCCTTCAACCTGTTGCCCCTCACGCCTTTGGATGGCGGCCGCGTGGTGGAGAGCCTGCTGTTCGCTCGCCTGCCCGCAATGCGGCTGGTGTTTGCACTGGCGGGCATGGCCGCGCTGGGTGGGCTGGCCTGGTTCAGCCGGGACCCCCTGATCTCCATCCTCACCGGCGTGCTGCTGATGGGGCTGCCGTGGCAATGGCGGGTGATGCAACTGGAGCGGGCCGTGCATCGCACCCTGCACACGCTTCCTCAACAGGAGGCATGCCAGGCCCCGGTCAGTGAGGCCGATGCCGTACACCGCGCATTCGGCGTGCTGCAGCAACCCGCTTTTGCGCGCTGGCCTTTTGTCCGGCGCGCGGCCGTTGCAGGCGCGCTGCTGCCTGCCTTGCAATCGCGTGCGCCCGGTTGGGCCGAAGGCGCAGCGGGCCTGGCAATCTACCTGGCCTGCCTGCTGCTGCCGGTGGCCATGGTCATGGGCATTCATCAAGCTGCGCCGCAGGGGCGGCAGGTTCTTGCTGCGCTGTGGGATGTGGAGCTGTCTGCCCGCCGTGATTACGTACCGGAGCAGCACCTGGCCGAGATCGAGGCTCGCCTGGCCCAGGCCAATCAACTGCCCCCGTCTGCCCAAGAGCAACGGGTGGAGATCTACCTGGAGGCTGCCCGGGAACTGCAACTCATGGACGACCATCCTCCGGCCGAGGCGCGCGCCAAAGCACTTTACCAATCGGCCTGGGCGATGACGCAGTCCCGGGCACAGAGTGATCTGCAGCGTGCCCATGCATTGAAAGGCATGGCCGACACGGCGGATACCGCCGAGCAGGCAACGAATTTGCGCCAGCAACTGGTGGCCGACCTGCAGGACGTGCAAGGCCCTGCACGCCGGGTGCTGGCCAGCGTGCAGGAAGTTCTTGCGTTCTGGGGACCGCCTGATCAGACCGTGGCGCAAAGGCTTGATCGGATGGTGCAGGCCGTGGAGATCCGCCGCGCCGACGCCGATGCGCCGGACGATTTCCTGCTGCTGCACGCGCGCATCAAGCTCGCCCGGTTGCTGGATGCCAGCGGCCACCCCGAAGCGGCGCAAGCCCAATTGCAGGCCAATGTGATCGCGCTCCAGGCCGCGCTTCAGGCAGCGCCGCAAGCTGCGCATGCCGTGACTGCGGATTCGGCTCAGCGCCGTGAATGGAAAATCTTCTCATTGATGCAGGCCGAAACCCTGCATGCCCGGTTCATGGCCGAGCACGGCCAGACTGGCGCTGCCGTGGCACTGGCCCGCCAAAGCGTGGAGCGCACCCCGCCGAAGAAGGCCGGCCACTACGCCTCCCAGGACAGCTGGATCGCCTGGCTCTGGATTGCCATAGGCATGGGTGATGCCGCTGAAGTGCGCCAGGCCCTGGCGCAACAGCTGCCTGCACCCCGTGCATATGCCGAAATCGGAATCGCCCAGGCCCGGCTAGCCGCCGCGCAACTGCTGAACGACGATGCCCTGCGCCTGCAGGCACTGGCCGCGTTGCAACCGCTGTCCCAGGCGCGCCACGTTGCGCTTTGCAGGAGCCCGCGCGTGGCGCGCGACCTTCATAGCGACTGGCAAAACCTGGAGCGCAGGCTCCAGCACGAGTCTGCGCAGGCCGCAGGACTGTGCCCCCGATAGGTATCGTCGGGGAGGGCGCGCGCATGCCGGCAGCGCAGGGCCAGCTATCCGCAGGCCCTGATGAAACCCCACCGAAAGAGAGAGCGCCGGGCCCTGCCCGCAGCATACGCAAATGCTTGATCTACTCGTCATTCACGCCACGCTGCGGCAGCGCGGCTGTCAGCCCTGGCTTCGGCCAGCGTATCGGCATGCGGGGCCGTTGACGTGATGGGGCCTGCCTCGCCACGACCTTCATGGCACCGGGCAGACCTTGAATCAGATTGATCTGATTTCATCTCGGATGAAAGATGTCTACGATTGAAAATTTTCCAAGGAAATGCGGCCTTGGAATTTTTTCATTATCCGAAGGTATTCAAAATGCATATATTCATAGGCGTTTTTTGCAGAATAAACAAGGCTGTCATGATATTTATTTTGGCAATGATGGCCACCTCCGCATGGTCCGCATGCGCAATTGAAAATACAACTGATGGGTCAGGCTATTACAAGTATGTGTTCAGTAATTTCAATCCTCCAGAATTCAATTCCAATGTGGCCAAGAATACGGTGATTTACTCAAAAAACGCTGTAGCGGTAATAAGTAATGGGCTTGGCGCTAGATTGATGAATTGTGTTCCATCGGTCACGGGCTATATTTTAGGTAAATCTACACCAGTCAATAATATATATCCGACGACAGTCGAGGGTATTGGCATGAGGGTTTCGACTAGATATGGTGCTGCGCCTGTAAGTGGTTTGGGGTATTCCAATCACAACGGATCTTTTGCATATCCACTTATCGATGTCACAGTTGAGTTGATCAAGACCGCAGATGGCGATATCACTGCAGGTGGCGTGCTGGACAGCGATTTCCTGTACGAACGCGCGAATGATGCATTTGGCCAGCTTCTCGCTCAATACAACTTTTCCTCGCCCGTCGTCCTCCGGCCCAAGGTGCCCACCTGTACCCCACAGGCGCCGGAGCCCGTGCGCATGGCCCAGACTGTCACTCAAAAACTCACCTCAATCGGCTCAACCGGTGCTCCCCGCTCCTTCCTCATCTCGTTGTTGTGCAAGGGCGGCATCCCAGGTTCGTTGACCAACGCCTATGTCACGCTGACGGACGTGGAAAATCCTGCAAATATCGGGAATGTTTTGACCCTGTCCAAAACCTCGGTGGCAAAAGGTGTGGGTGTGCAGATCCGCAAGGATGACCAGATACTGGGCTTTGGCCCGGACTCCAATGCCGCCGGCAACAGGAATCAATGGTTTGCAGGGTCTGTTGCCTACGGGCAGGAGCGGTTGGATATCCCGCTGACGGCGCGCTATGTCAAGACCGAAGAGAACGTGACCATAGGCAGTGCCAATGCGGCGGCGACCTTCACCATCAGCTACCAGTAGTTCCCCCTGATCCCTTGCGCTTTCGGTCTGACCGCTGGCAGGCCATTCAGCGTGGTCAGGCAAGACTGCGGGTGCGTGGCCATGCCCGCAGAATACGCAGATGCTTGATCTACTCGTCATTCACGCCACGCTGCCCGACGGCCGCCAGGACATGTCCATCGCCGTGCAGGGCGGGCGCATCGTCGAGGTCGCGGCGGGCCTTTCAGCGCCTGCCCACCAGGTGGTCGATGCACAGCACCAGCTGGTCTCGCCGCCCTTCGTCGATCCGCATTTCCACATGGATGCCACGCTGAGCCACGGTCTGCCGCGCGTCAACCGCAGCGGCACGCTGCTGGAGGGCATTGCGCTGTGGGGCGAGCTCAAGCCGCTGCTCACGGCCGAGGCGCTGATCTCGCGCGCGCTGGAGTATTGCGACTGGGCGGCGGCCAAGGGGCTGCAGGCCATCCGCAGCCATGTGGATACCAGCGATGCCCGCCTGCTGGCCGTCGATGCGTTGCTGGAGGTCAAGCGCCAGGTGGCTCCCTATATCGACCTGCAACTGGTGGCGTTTCCGCAGGACGGCGTGCTGCGCTCGCCCGGCGGCGTCGCCAACCTGCGGCGGGCGCTGGACAAGGGCGTGGACGTGGTGGGCGGCATTCCCCACTTCGAGCGCACCATGGCCGAGGGTGCCGACAGCGTCAGGCTGCTGTGCGAGCTGGCGGCCGAGCGCGGCCTGCTGGTGGACATGCACTGCGACGAGTCCGACGACCCGCTGTCGCGCCACATCGAAACCCTGGCCTTCGAGGCGCAGCGCCTGGGACTGCAGGGCCGCGTGACGGGCTCGCACTGCACCTCCATGCACAGCATGGACAACTACTACGTGAGCAAGCTGCTGCCGCTGATCGCCGAAAGCGGCGTGGCCGTGATTGCCAATCCGCTGATCAACATCACGCTGCAGGGCCGCCAGGACAGCTATCCCAAGCGCCGCGGCATGACGCGCGTGCCCGAGCTGCTGGCCGCAGGCGTCAACGTGGCCTTCGGCCATGACTGCGTGATGGACCCCTGGTACGGTATGGGCTCGGGCGACATGCTGGAGGTCGCCCACATGGGTCTGCATGTGGCGCAGATGACCAGCCAGGACGGCATGCGCGACTGCTTCGACGCCGTGACCACGCGCGCGGCGCGTGTGATGCACCTGGACGGCTATGGCATCGAGGCAGGCTGCGATGCCAGCTTCGTGCTGCTGCAGGCGCGCGATGCGGCCGAGGCGATACGGCTGCGCGCCACGCGCCTGAAGGTGTTCCGCAAGGGCCGGTTGCTGGCCGAGGCGCCTGCTGCAACGGCTGCGCTGCATCTGCCGGGCCGCCCGGCAAGAATCGACTGGCGGCGCTGAACCGGCGCTGAACTGCCGCTGCGCTGGCGCCGGCCTCAGGCGCCGGCCAGGCTGGCCTCGCGCACGATGGTCTGCAGGGCCACCAGGTCCCTGACCACCAGGCCCTGGGCTTCCACGCGAATGCAGTTGTCGCGCTCCATGCGCTTGAGTTCCTGGTTCACGCGCTGGCGCGAGGCGCCCAGCAACTGGGCCAGCTCCTCCTGCACCAGTTGCAGGCCTATGCGCAGCTCGCGCGGGTCGTCCAGCACCTGTGTGCCGTAGCTGCGCGACAGGTGCAGCAACTGCTTGGCCAGGCGTGCGCGCAGGGGCAGGGTGTTGAGGTCTTCCACCAGCCCGTAGGTCTGGCGTATGCGGTGGGCCTGCAGGCGCAGCAGGGCGTCGTAGAACTCCACATGCGTTGCCAGGATGGCGTGAAAGCTCTCCTTGTCCACGCACAGCAGCGTGGTGTCGCCATGGGCATAGGCATCGCGCGTGCGGGGCTCGTCAAGAAAGGTGGACATGGCACCGAACCAGGCACCCGGCTCCACATAGGCCAGCGTGGTCTGCCGACCCGACAGGCTGGTCGAGCTCATGCGCACGGCGCCCTGCGCACAGGCATACCACCTGTGCGGCACATCGCCGCGTGCATAGATCAGTGCCCCGTCCTTGAGCCGCCGGACCGTGGTCTGACGCAGGATGTCATGGCGCAGCGAGGGCGAAAGGCTGCAGAACCACTGGCCGGAATTGATGGCCTCGCGCTCGGCGGGGGTGAGCATGGGCTCGTGGGTACTCGTTTGCAAACCGCTTGTCTCCAATCGGCCGCAATTTTAGGGCGTGCGGGCCTGCGGATAGGCGTGCAATTGCTCGCGCAGCAACTGCACGAAGCAGTCAGCCCTTTCGGTGGGCGCGTATTGGGGCGGCAGGGCCAGCACCACCTCCACCGCGCAGGCTGGAAGCAGTGGCAGCACACGCAGGTCGCGCGCGAACACCGAGGCCACGTAGGGGTTGACCACGCCCAGCCCCAGCCCCTGTGCAGCCAGGGTGCAGATGGTGGAGGAGTAGGTGGTCTCCATGGTGGAGCCGGCTTCTATGCCCTGCTCCTGCATGGTGCTGCGCAGTTGCAGGTAGATGTCGTCATCGGCGTTGAGGGTCAGCAGCAACTGGCCCTGCAGATCGCGCACATGCAGCCGCGTGCGCATGGCCAGCGCATGGTCCGGGTGCATGACGCAGACGGCGCGGCTGCGGTGCAGCACGGTGGCATCCAGCTCGGGCGTGCTCAGCGCCATGGTGCTGACCACCAGGTCGAAGTGGCCATGCAGCAGGCCCTCGCGCAAGGGCGTGGAGCCCAGGGTCTGCAGGCTGATGTGGGTGCCCGGGTAGCGCTGCGCGAAGCTGCGCACCACGGCCGGGATCACGCTCAGGCCCAGGGCCGGCGTGCAGCCTATGCGCAGCGTGCCGGCGCCGGACTGGCGCAGTGCGGCCAGGTCGCGCTCTATGCGCTCGCGCCCCAGGAAATGCTGCTGCACGGTGGCGAACAGTTCCACGGCCTCGGCCGTGGGGCGCAGGCGGCCCTTGTGCATGTCGAACAGCTTGAGCCCTGCGGCCGCCTGCATCTGGGCCAGCAGCCGGCTGACCGAAGGCTGCGTGGTGTGCAGCAGCCGCGCCGCGGCCGTGGTGGTGCCGGTCTGCATGACGGCACGGAAGGCTTCGATCTCTCGGGCGCTCAGGGGTCTGGACATGGCGATTCGGTCCTGCTCGGGGTGGCTGGCAATGTATATCTTTTTTGTATAGAGGCCACGGAAAAATGCATTTTTCCAAAGATGCCCGGATTTCTACACTGGCCCCATTGCATCGTTTGCCCAGGCGCAGCAGCGCCATCGAAAGGATTCCATGATCAAGACAAGCGCAGGCCGCAAAGCCGCCATGCTCGCTGCGGCCATCTCCGCCTCGGTGGCAGGCGCGGCGCCAGTCACCGCCATCGCGCAGGATGGCTTTCCCCAGCCAGGGCGCCAGCTGCGCATCATCGTGCCGTTCACTGCAGGCGGCAGCTCCGACGTGCAGGCACGCATGCTGGCCGACCGCCTGAGCCGGCTCTGGGGCCAGCCGGTGGTGGTGGAAAACAAGCCCGGCGCGGGCGGTCATCTGGGAGGCCGATATGTGGCCGATCAGCCGGCCGACGGCTACACGCTGATGGTGGGCTCCATCGGCCTGCATGCCGCCTATGGCGTGTACGGCAAGCTGGCCTATGACCCGGCAAAGGATCTGCGCGTGGTGACCGTGCTGGCCGAGATGCCGCATGTGGTGGTGGCCACGCCCAGCCTTCCCGCCAGCAACCTGGCCGAGCTGACAGCGCTGGCCAAAAAGGCGCCTGGCACGGTCAACTTCGGCTCGGCCGGCGTGGGCTCGTCCGTGCACATGATGGGCGAGCTGTACAAGCTGCAGGCAGGCGCGCCCATCGTGCACGTGCCTTATCGCGGCAGCTCGGCCGCGCTCAACGACCTGCTGGGCGGCCAGATCCAGCTCATGTTCGAGAACCCGCCCACGGTGCTGTCGCACATACGCGGCGGCAAGCTCAAGGCGTTGGCCGTCACGGGCAGCCAGCGACTGCCGGCCCTGCCGGACGTGCCCACGGCGGCCGAGTCCGGGCTCAAGGACTATGTGGCCACCTCCTGGACCACGGTGGCCGTCTCCTCCAAGGTGCCCGAGGCCATCGTCAAAAAGCTCAATGACGACATCCGAAAGGTCGTGGCCACGCCCGAGTTCCGCAAGGGCCTGCAAGAGCAGGGCATGAGCGCCGTCGCCAACAGCCTGCCTGAGGCGCAATCCTTCGTTGCCCGCGAAAAGCAGCGTTGGGACCGCGTGATCGCCGAAGGCCACATCTCCGCCCAATGAAACGCTCCATGACTTCGAACACCCCCGCATCCTTCGTCCCCTGCCGTCGCCTGGGCGATGGCCGCCAGCACCACTTCTTCGGCTACTACAACAAGTCCAGCTGGGACCGCAGCAATCGCCTGGTGCTGGCGCAGCAAACGCCGTGGCTGGACCAGTACCTCACGCCCCAGGCGCGGGCGTCCATCGGCTACTTCGATACCGAAAACGGCGACCGCTTCCACGCCGTGGGCGAGACCGGCGCCTGGAACTGGCAGATGGGCAGCCAGCTGCAGTGGCTTGACGGGCTGGCGGGCCGCCAACTGATCCACAACGACAGGACGGCAGAATCCGGGGGGCGCTATCCGGGGTTCGGCTCCGTGGTCATCGATGTGGACAGCGGCGAGCGGCGCACCCTGCCCATGCCCGTCTATGTGGTGGCGCCCAGCAGCGCCTGGGCGCTGTGCGTGGACTACCGGCGCCTTTACATCACGCACGAAACCATCGGCTACAGCGAAGAGGGTGCTCCCTTCGCCTTGCCCCTGGCGCCCGAGGACGACGGCATCTGGCGCATGGAGGTCGCGACGGGCGAGGCAAGGCTGCTGGCCAGCTATGCGCGGCTCAAGGCCTTTCATCACCGCACATCGATGGACAAGGCCATCCACTGGGTCAGCCATATCGAGGTCAACCCCTCGTCATCGCGCATCCTGTTCCTGCACCGCTGGACCGAACGCGTCAAGGACGAAACCTGCTTTCTGCACCGCCTGATCACCATGGCGCCCGACGGCTCCGACATGCGCCTGCTCGAATGCTCGGACCATCCGCTGCCCCAGCTGGCCGACGACTTCGACCCGATGGCCGTGGGCACGTTCGACTACGAAAAGTCCGAATACCAGATCTCGCATCCGCTATGGCAGGACGACAGCCACATCATTGTGTGGGGCCCGCATGCCGGGGAGATCCACTATCACCTCTATGACGATGTGGAGGGCGGTGACGTGCAAGTGGTGGGCGCAGGCGTGCTGGTGGAGAACGGCCACATGAGCTTCTCGCCCGTGGACACGCGCTGGCTGCTCAGCGATACCTACCCCGACGACCGCACGCACGAGCGCTTCCTGTTCCTGTACGACATGCACACGGGCGAGCGCCACGACCTGGGCAGCTTCTACGCCTCGCCCGATCTCAGCAAGGAAAACCGCTGCGACCTGCACCCGCGCTGGAGCCGTGACGGGCGCCAGGTCTGCATCGACTCCGTGCACGAGCACCAGCGGCAGATGTATGTGCTGGATGTGTCGGGGATCGTGGAGGCTTGACTCGGGTAGTCGGGGGCGCGTGAGCAGCCCCCGGCTACAGCGTACGACTCAGCGCGGCTTGCGCATTCGCGTGCGGCGTCCGGCCAGGACTGCGACGCCCAGCATCAGCGCTGCCAGCATCCACTGACCCCATTGCGAAAGCGTGGGAATGGCCGCGGGGCTGCCGCCGGCAGCGGCGGCCACCACGGCCACGCCGCCCGGGTCACTGATGAAGGCGTTCACATCCAGGTCGTCATCGCCGTTCCTGCCGTCTTCAATCGTCAGCGTCACGCTGTTGTCGCTGGCGTTGAACTGCGCGCCGGTGAAGTGATACCAGTGCGGCGTTGCGTTGTCGGACGTGGGGCCGTACTTCCAGTACTGTGCATTGCGGGGCAGATTGTTCGGGAACGTGAGCTTGATGCTCACCGTGGATCCCGGCGCACCGTTGTGGACAGCGAAATCGAACAGGCCCAGCGGGAACTGAAGATTGGCAGGCGGTGCGTCGGCAGGTGACCTGATGTGCCCCTGCAGCGGGATGAAGCCCGCAGTCTGCGCCGGGCCTGTTCCCATGGGTGTGAAGACCCATGGGCTTCCCGCAGCAATCTCTGCTGAGACCGTCGTTCCGCCCACGGCACCGGTGATGGTGCTCAGAGAGTGGGGGGGCAGGGTGATCGTGAAGGTCTGGTTCACGGGCGTTGCCGCGGCGTACTCGGCATCGCCGGCCTGGCTGGCCTGCAGCGTGCAATCTCCCGTGCGCATCAGCCGCAGCGAGGTGCCGGTGACCACACAGGTCTGAGGAGTGAGGCTGCTGAAGCTGATCGGCAGGTTGGAGTTGGTTCCGGCGGCGTTTGCCAGCGACAGGGCCTGGGGGCTCAGATAACGCAGGGACGAGAAATCGAAGGTAATGTTCTGGATTGCCTTGCCGACTGCAATCTGTACCGAGCCGGTGGCCTGTGCATGGTTGGCATCGGCCGCCTTGGTCGCCGTCACCGTGCAGCTGCCTACGGCCGTGCCGGTGACGGTGTTGCCGAACAGCGTGCAGTTGCCAGCGCCTGCCGTCAGCGCCAGCGTGAGCACACCGCTGCCGCTGCCGCCAGTGACGGTGACCGTGCTGGAGTCGCCTTTGGGAATGCTGGCGGGTGATGCCACCACGGACAGGGCCACCTGGCTTGCCTGGGATACCGTCACCGAAGTGCTGGCCGTGGCCTCTTCATGGTCGGCATCCGCTGCCTTGGTGGCCGTGACCGTACAGGTTCCGATACCCAGGCCGGTGAGCGTGGAGCCCGCGATGCTGCAGGGGCCCGCGACGCTCAAGCCGATGGCGCCGGTGCCCGAGCCGCCCGTGGTGCTCAGTTGCGAAATGCCGCCAAAGCTGATGGCTGCAGGACTGGCCTGCACCGACAGTGCTGTCTGTCCAGCCTTGGCCACGATGACGGTGGTGCTGGCGCTGATGGCTTGGTGGTTGATGTCGCCAGCCTTGGTGGCCGTGATGGTGCAACTGCCGGCGCCAATGGCACTCAACTGGTTGCCCGTCACCGCGCAGAACTGGGCACCACCCGTCACGGCGTAGGTGACGGCGCCGCTGCCCGAACCCCCAGTGGTCGCCAGGGTTGCCGTGGCGCCGAAGGTCAGGGTCGAAGGCGTGGACTGCACGCTCAGGGTGACCTGGGCTGCAGGGGTCACGGTCACCACGGTGGTGGCCAGCGTGTCCTGGTAGTTGGCATCGCCCAGCTTGGTGGCGGTCACTGTGCAGGAGCCCGTGCCTTCCGCAGTGAGCGTGTTGCCGTTGACGGAGCAAAAGGCGGCTCCATCCGTGATGGAAAAGCCCACGGCGCCGGCCCCTGCGCCGCCACTGGTTGACAGCGCGGCCGTGCTGAAGGCCGCCAGCGTGCTGGGCGTTGCCATCGCCGTCAGAGCAGGCTGCTGGGCCTTGATCACCGAGATGTCCACGGTGGTCGTGGCGGCCAGGTAGCTGGCGTCTCCCGCCTTGGTCGCCGTCACGGTGCAATCGCCCACGGCCGTGGCTGTGACCGTGTTGCCTGTCAGGGTGCAATAGGCCGCGCCTGCGGTTACGGCGTAGCTGATGGCGCCTGCGCCAGAGCCGCCGTTGGTGCTCAGCGTGGTGGTGCTGGCATAGGGCAGGGTCTGGAGTGCTGCACTTGCCGTCAGTGCAGCCTGCGGGCTCTTGTCATTGGTCAGCGAGAACGAGGTGCTGGCCGCCCCTGCCTGCGCCGTCACGGTATAGCTGCCGGCGAACAGGTTGGCCGTGGCACTCAGCGATGCGATGCCCTGGGCGTTGGTCGTGACCGAGGTTCTTGTGGCAAAGGTGGTGGATGGCCCCGATGCGGCAGGCGCATTGAAGTCCACCATGATGCCGGCAAGCGGCTGGTCGTCGATGTCGGTGACCTTGACCGACAACGGCGTGGCAAAAGGCTGCTGGATGCGGGTGGACTGTTGAGAGCCAGTGAGCACCGCCATGGCCGCAGGTGGGCCGAAAGGATCGATGCGAAATACCAGGCCATTCGAAAGGCTCTCGTTTGCGCTGAGGGCGCTGTTCGCAGGGTTGGTCAGGCCGTTGGTGCCCGATGTGGTGGTGGCGCCGCCCACGGAAAGAAGGGTCCTGCCCTGCACATTGGTTGCGGCCAGGCTGCGCATGGCCTCGTTTTCCGAGGTGCCCAGGAACCCGGCATAGTCCCAGCTGTTCGGATTGTTGGTTGCGACGCTGACCAGGAAGCCGTCCTGCTTGCCACCTGGCGTGGTGGACAGGCCGCTTTGAGCCTTGACGGGAAAGCCTGCGCCATTGTTGGTGCTGCCCGTGGCGAACCAGCTCCTGCCGTCGCTGGCCAGCCCTTCCACGCTGTCGTAGCCATTGCCACCCAGGTAGGTGGCGTCCAGCACCTGGTCTCCTGATGCATTCAGGCGCAGTACAAAGCCGTCCATGCCGGTGCTGCGCGCGATCTGCGGCCCGAGGCCCTGGCGCCGTCCGCTGTTGTCGGCGGGAAAGTTGTCGGACCCGGTCTCCCCGCCCACGAGCAGTGAGCCGTCATACATCAGGTTCAGGGCCAGTGCACGGTCCGCACCGGCGCCCGAGCCTGTCAGCAGCGTGAAGTAGTCGAAGACGCTGCCGTCGGCCCGGATCTTGGCGACGAAGCCGTCTGATCCATCGATGGCGCGCGAATTGATTTGTGTCCTGAGGCCCGTGGCGCCCGGCATCCCCGAGACAGAGTCGGTCGCGCCAGCCACATAGGCCGCGCCGGTGCCGTCCACGGCAATGGCATATCCGATGTCGGCGCCGCCGTCGCCGCCGATGTATCCGGCGTACTCCAGCCCGCTGCCTGAAGCGTCGATGCGGGCCACGAAGGCATCCCGCATTTCTGACTGCGCAGGGCCGGAGCCGTGGTTGAGCTGCGGTCCGCTCACGGCAGGAAAGCCTTTGCCTTCCGTGAATCCGGTCACATAGACCCGGCCAAGGGTGTCCAGAGCCAGGGCATTGGCCTGATCGTCACCCGTTCCACCAATCAGGCCCGAATACAGAATGCCGGCACCGTCTGGTGCCAGGCGCATGACGAAGGCATCCCTATCCGTCGTGCTCTTGCTGCGCCGAAAGCGTTGGTTGGCATCTGTGCCAAGCAGGGGGAAGCCGGTGGATTCCGTGCTGCCCGCCAGGTGGATGCGGTTTTGTATGTCCACGGCCAGGCCGTTGCAGGCGTCGTCTTCCGATCCGCCCACATAAGTGACGCTCATGGGGACACCCTTGGGATCGAATCTGACGACGAAGGCATCCTCGCCACCTTTGCTGCTGCCCGCGTTGGGCAGGTCGGACGATTGCGTCACGCCACAGGCGTAGGTATTGCCGTCGCTGTCTCGCGCCACGGCGTTGACCTGGTCGGCCGAGTTGCCTCCGACCAGGCCCGAGTAGCCGGTCCAGGCCGGATCGATGACCAGCGGCAGGCCTTTGTCATGGCTGCCCAGCTCAAAGCCCACGCGCCAGGTGGTGGCGTCTAGCTGCTCCAGCCGGTAGCGGGCGGGCACGTCCACGCGGCCATTGCCCCGGGGTTGATAGACCAGCGGTGCATCGTCGGTGAAAAGGTCGTTGCCTATGCTCCACTGAAGCGCTCCCGAGGGCAGGATGCGTGCATCCGTGGCACCTTCCACGCGCAGCCAGACCAGCGAGGCATCGGCGCCAGGCGCCAGCTCAAACTGGTACTTGAGGCCACCGGGCTCACCCTGGAAGACGGCATCGATGCCGGGCCAGACACTGCGGTAGCCCAGCGCACCGAAGCTGCGCAGGCCCTTGCGCCATTGCGCGGCTTCGCCGACCAGCCAGTGGTAGAGCGTGGGCGAAGGGTGCAGGCCCTGCGGGGCCGACATGGTCCCGTTCTCGAAGCTGTAGCGCAGGCGCGAATCCGGGCGCAGGCTCAGGCTCCGGGCCACGCCGGATGCGGCCACCGACCGGCCTTGCACGCCGTTGATCTGGCCGGGCAGGTCGATGCTCATGCCTTGCGCATCGAAACTGATGCGCTTGCCTGCGGCCATGGCGCGAAAGCCGGCACCGGGTATCTCTATGAAGCGGTTGTCCCTGCCGGAGAATTCGCGTTGGACCAGGGGATCGGCCTGGACCCCCGTGGTCAGGGCCAACATGGTCAGGGCCGCAATGGAACTGCGCATAGGTGTACTCAGCTCCGTGCGGGGAAGATGCCCTGCAAGGCGATGATGAAGTTCATGACCAGGTAGGGCGGAAGATTGTTGTGTGGCTGGCTGCCGCCCGCAGGTTGAGGGGGAGCCATGGTGACCGCAGAGGTGTTGGAGGCTGGCGCGATGTAGGGGCGCGTCGGTGCGGTGCCCAGGACGGCGCCTGCCGGGCTTGCTACAGCGGGATCCGCAGGCGTGCCCGCTCGGGCCAGATGGCTGTGGACGGGAATTTCCGATGCCTGCAGCGTCACGGTTTCAACACCGCCGGATTCGCCCAGATCGCGCAGTGACAGTCCAGGTCCTTGGCCCGGGTGCATGGGCATGCGGCCCTGCAAGTCGGGAAGCGCGAAGTTGGACTTGCCATCTCCACCATATGCCGTTCCCAGCAGGGAAAACAGCGCCGTGTTCTGAGAAAGCGGTATGAGCTGACCATCGCAAAAGGCCCAGCCCTTGGGTGCGAAGTTGAACCCGCCAAGGCGGATTTCGGCGACGAAGGGATCGGACATGGTCTTCAGGTCTGAGAAGGAAAGAGGCCTTGCATGGCCATGCAAAAGCTCAGTGCCAGATAGGGCGGCATATTGAGGTGTGGCTGGCTGCCGCCCACATTGGCCAACAGGGCGGGCATGGTCGTATTGCCGCTTTGCGCATAGTGGCCGCGCGCCGCTGCAGGCAGGTTGCCGTTGCCCGATGTCGCCTGGCCCGTGGTGCCGGAAGCGGCCATGGCGTGGCTGTGCTGCGGTATCTCTGGCAGGGTCAGGGTATGGGCTTGCTCGCCTGCTCTCTCTCCCAGCGTATGGCCGGCTCCCATGTGCATGGGCATGCGGCCGCGCAGGTCGGGCAGTGCAAAGTTGGTCTGCCCGTTGCCACCGTAGGTGGTGCCCAGCAGCGAGAACAGTGCCTGGTTCTGGTTGATGGGCAGCAATTGCCCATTGCAAAGGGCCCAGCCTTTGGGGGCGAAGTTGAAGGAGAAGACGCGAACCTCTCCGAGAAAAGGGGTAGACATCAGGTGGGTGAGGGATAGATGCCGAACAGCGAGATGATGAAGTTCACGCAAAGATAGGGCGGCATATTGGTATGCGGCTGTGACCCACCGACCGCGCCCACCATCGAGGCCGCCATGGGCGTAGCGGGGGTACCGTTCGCAAAGGCCTTGTGATCCCTGTGCTTGGCAAACACCGCATCGGCGGGCGAGGCCAGAAATCCGGTGCCGGAGGACGCGGGGATGCCGTGCGTGTGGGCTGGAATCTGATTGACGGTCAGCGTGACCTCTTCGACTCCAGCGGCCTGTGCCAGCGTGAATTCGTTGCCTGCGTGCAGGGGGATGCGGCCACGCATGTCTGGCAGGGCGAACGTGCTTTGGCCATCACCGCCGTATGTCGTGCCGATCAGAGTGAAAAGGGTTTCGTATTCCGAGATGGGCATTTGCTGCCCTTCGCAGAACATCCAGCCTGATGGCGCGAAGTTGCCGGCAAACATCCGGATTTCCCCAACATAGGGTTGAGCCATGGCAAAGTGGGGTGAAGTTAGAAAACGTTAATAATTGCAAAATAGTTTAGTATGCCAACCTGTTGCGCGGCAAAAATATTTTGCTGCCGTTGCTTTGGCAGGAAGGGCCACGATGAAGACAGGACGCCGTGCTTTCATGCAGGTTGCAGGGGCCTTGCCCGCTGCAGCGGCCGTTTCCGGGATTCCAGTGATCGCCTGTGCGGCTGGCATGGAGTTGCGCCGCAGCCACTTTCAGCCGCTGCTGGGCCATAGCTTCTCGGTAGCAGGAGAAGTTTCCGAGTTACGTTTGGTTTCGTTGGCAGCGCTGCCGCACACACTGCAGGGCGACCGCTCTTTCAGCGCACTGTTCGAGTTGTCCCGCCCTGGCGCGTTGCTGCAGGACACCTGGGAAATCTCTCATCCGGCTCTGGGAAGCCACGCCGTCTTCCTGAGCCCCAGCGACGCGCAAGGCGGTCTGCTGGAAGCCGTGTTCAACCGCGGCTGAGCGCCGCGGTCCTGCGCATGCGCAGGTAGATGCCTTCCTGGTCCTGCTCGACAAAGCCCAAACGCGTATACAGGCGCCGGGCTGGATTGTTGGCTTCCACGAACAGCTGCATGTCGCGCCCTTCTTGATCTGCCCAGCCGGCCAGCCATTGCATGAGGGCCGTGCCCAGTCCCTGGCCTTGAACAGCGGCGTCGAGCGAGATGTCCATCACTCCCAATGGCCCGGGTGCGAGATTGAGGTAGAGCCGGCCTATAGGCAGACCTGCCCTCTCGATCACGAAAAACGCGCTGTGTGCGTAGTGCTTGCGGTAGTGCTGGTCCTGCAAAGCGAACTGCGAATCGCAGAAGGCATGCTTTTCAGCTTCGCTCCAGGGCACGGGCGCCAGTTCGGCAGCGCGTACCTGGCGGTACAGGGCGCGGAGAAAAGCGTAGTCGGCTTCTTCGGCCAGGCGCAGCCGCACATCCTCCAGATTCAGCGGTGGCAGCTCGGGCACGAACGGCTCAGACGGCATGGGAAAAGCAGGCCTCGTAATCGACATGGCCTGCCGACTGCGCAATGGGCGTGATGAAGATGGCGTAGTCACCGAGCTGCGCATGGCGCACGCGGTAAGTGCGCTGCGGCAGCTGCGGCTGGCGCGGACCGCGAAACACCAGGGAGAACTGCAGCATGCCGGGCGTGTCGGCCGATGTCTGCATTGCGCTGAGCACTTGCATATCGATGCCGATGGTGTGCTCGCCTTCGCGCATGAAGAAGCTCACGGTCTGCTGGGCCAGGGCCTGTGCGTCGCTCCACTGCAGGATTCGGGCGTAGAGCGCGTCGTCAATTTCGAAGTTCGCAGAGCTTGGTGCAGTCATTGGTGTAGAGGGGCATGTCGTTGGCGGCAGCCAGCATAGCCCAGGCTTTCGTTTGCTGGTGGCGGAACCCGCTGCTGTAACTGATTTTGGTGACTTGTTAAAAAGTACGGGTGCATGCAACATCGCGTTCAATAGCCATTGCGGCATTTTCTCCATTCATTTCCGTTTCCCCTTTTTATGCATCAAGCCTTTCGAGTCTTTTCATTGAGTGCGCTTGCCTGCGCGACTTTGTTTGCTTTTCCTCAATCGCATGCGCGGGAACTTGCCTCCATTGATGCCTTGGCGGACGCGCCGTTGCTTGTGCACGCCCAGTCTGCCCGCGCGACTGTTCTGCCTGAGCGAGTGCAAAAGCTCTCACGAGAGGAGCGTCTGGGCTTGCCCACCTTTGTTCAGTTGCGTACGGATCGCACGGGTCGCAGTGGCGAGGTACGGGCCCAGGCTGCGGCAGTCGACGCGGAAGGCGCGGCACGGCGTGAACTCAAAGCCGTGGCGGATCTCTACGGTCTGACTTCCCAGGAGGTGGATGCAGCGCCGCTTGGCCATGTGCAGGCTCTGCGGGGAGGTGCACGCTTGGTGAGCCTGGGCAACCAGCGCGATGGCATCGAGGTCTTTCGAGACCAGGCTACCGTCTTGCTCGATGGTCAGGCCCGGGCTGCGGCCATTGGAGGATATCTGGGAAGCACCGCACTGGCGGCGGCCTCGGGCTCGGCCAAGCTGGGCGCACCTGAGGCCGTGGCGAGGGCGTTGCAGGACTATGGTTTTGGGGCCGAGGTGGCGTCCTCGCTGCACGAGGTCGCTCCTCCCGCCAAATCAGAGGTGGGTCCCTACAAGTGGCTGGCGTTGCCGAAGGGGGTGAAGGGGGCGCATGGTGCCGTGCTTGAGGGCCCCGTGCGCGTCAAGCCTGTCTGGTTCCGCCTGCCCCAGGGCCTGAGTGCTGCTTTCTACGTTGAATTGCTGGTGAATGAGCAGGGTGAGGAGTACGGCTTCGCCTATGTGGTGGCTGCCGATGATGGCCGGCTGCTGCTGCGCAACAACCAGTCTGCCCATGCCCACGACTACCGGGTTTGGGCTGACCCTGTCTCGGGTGTGCCGCATCCCGGTCCTCAGGGGCGCAATGGCTCCCCACACCCCACGGGTCTGGCCGATGGCTATGCGCTGCCTCTGGTGCAGCCCAGCCTGGTGAGCGGTGGAGGGGGCGTCAACCCCTGGCTGGCTTCAGGGGCTACGCTGACCGACGGCAACAATGTTCAGGCCTTTGCCAACCTGGTCTTGCCAGATGGCCTCGGCCCCGTGGATGCCAACGAATGCGCCGGAGGTCCTGTTGCGGCGGACTTCCGCGCTTGCGTTACGGCCCCCGGGGTTTTTGACCATTACTACGATGTGACTCGGGGGGCCTTGGCAGACAAGACCCAGGCTGCAGCCTCCGTGGTGCAGTTGTTCTATGTGACCAACTGGCTGCACGATTGGTTTTATTCCGCTGGCTTCAACGAAGCGGCGGGCAATGCGCAGAACGACAACTTTGGGCGAGGTGGCCTGGGTGGCGATGCCCTGCTGGCCCAGGCCCTGGATTTCAGTGGGACGAACAATGCCAACATGCTGACGCGCGCTGATGGCGCGCCGTCCCGCATGCGCATGTATCGGTTCAACAACCGGGGCGTCAGCGCATCGGTACTGCCTCCTTCTTCGTTGGCTGGAGGTGTGTCCGTTGCAGGAGCTGCGTTCGGCCCGGAGCAGTTCGAGGTGGCCTCCGACCTTGTCTCCGCTCAGCCTGCCATTGCGTGCTCGGCGCTCACCAATGCGGCGGAAGTGGCTGGCAAGATTGCGCTGGTTGAGCGTGGTTCCTGCTCCTTCGATGCCAAGGTGGCTCAGGCGCAGAACGCAGGTGCTGTGGGTGTGGCGGTGATCAACAACGTGGCAGGCACGCCATCCCAGATGGGTGCCAACGATTCTTCGCTGAATATCACCATTCCCTCTGTTCATGTTGCACAGTCCGACGGCAATGCATGGAGAGCCCGGCTGACGGCTGGTGAGGTTGTGCCGTTGCGTCTCACGGGCATTGCTGCGGAGCGCAGCAGTGCGCTGGACGGCAGCATCATTGCCCACGAGTGGGGGCACTTCATCAGCAACCGCCTTATCGGCAATGCCAATGGCCTCGGGAGCAACCATGCGTCGGGCTTGGGCGAAGGCTGGGGAGACTTTCATGCCCTGCTGATGATGGTTGCCGACCAGGACCGCAACCAGGCCGGCAATCACCAATTCCAGGGCGCCTACAGCGTCGCCGCGTATTCGCTGGGAGCTGTCGAGGGCCCTGCAGATGCCGACATCCGCAATACGGCACTGTATGGCATGCGCCGCTATCCGTACTCCACGGATATGGCTAGGAATCCGTTGACGTTCAGGCATATACAGAATGGCATCTCTCTGCCTCCCAGCCCTGCGCCAGCCTTTGTGTCTGGCAATGCCGAGGTTCACAACATGGGGGAGGTATGGGCCTCCATGCTTTGGGAATGCTATGTGGCCCTGCTCAATGCCCATCCATTTCAAGAGGCCCAGGATCGCATGAAGCGCTACCTGGTCTCCGGCTACAAGCTCACCCCTGTCAATCCGCTGCTGACCGAGGCGCGCGATGCACTGCTGGCTGCCGCTTTGGCCGAGGATCCTGCCGATCACCAGCGCTTTGCCCAGGCCTTTGCCAAGCGCGGAGCAGGCACCTGGGCCCGGTCCATGGCCGATCGCTATTCAGAAACCAATGTGGGCGTGGTTGAAAGCTTCAGCCTCAGTGGTGCCTTGGAGCTCGATGCCATGGCCTTGAGCATGGCCGATGCCAACAGCCAGCGCTGCGATGCCGACGCCATCCTCGACAACGGCGAAACCGGCGTGCTTCGCCTTACCTTGCGCAATCGCGGCGCTTTGCCGGTGACAGGGGCACAGTTGCAGTTGTCGTCCAGCATGCCGGGACTGTCATTTCCTGACGGTGCAGCAGTCGCCGTGCCTGGCATCGGTGCAGGGCAGAGCCTGGTGGTCACGGCAAGTTTGAAGCTCGACGGCCTGTTGGTGCCCGCCAATGCACGCGTCACGGCCATGCTCAGCCATGCGGAGCAGGAAAACGGCCCGGTGCAGCAGCAATTGGATCTGCCTCTGAATATCGATGTGTTGCCGGGGCGACTGGCATCGGACGATGGGCAGGCTGTTCCCAGTGTCATGCAGATGGGCAGCAGCCTGCCTGTGTTTCCAGACAACTGGAGAGTGCGCGCCGATGGCGCCTCCAACCGTCTCTACGGCGGCGGCTCCCCCGAAGCGGCTGGCTCGCACTGGTTGATGACGCCACCGCTGCAGGTTGCCGCCACAGGCAACTTCATCGTGTCGTTCAATCACCGCTATCGTTTTGAGCAGGATGGCCAAAACAACTACGACGGCGGGCAATTGATGCTTTCCACGGACGACGGTGCGACATGGGCTCGCATCATGACTCCCGGCTATTCGGATTTGCTCTATGTGGGCTCCGGCAATCCTGCAGAAGGCCAGCCCGCCTATGTCGGCCAAAGTCCGCACTGGCCTGCGGCGGAAAGCGAACAGGTGAATCTGGGTCCCCTCTATGCCGGGCGGACTGTTCGGCTGGCCTGGGTCATCCAGACCGACATGGGGGGAGGCGAGGAAGGCTGGGAGGTTGACGACATCGTCATCTCGGGAATTTCCAACACGCCGTTTCCCGAAACCGTTGCCGACGCTCAGACCTGCGCTGCGCCAGGCGTACTGAGCACGGCAGCGGGCACGCCTCAATCGGCGCCTGTAGGGGCAGCATTCGGGCAGAGCTTGCGTGTCCGCTTGTTGGGCGCGGGTGGCGCGGCACTCGCGGGACGTCCTGTGAGCTTCACTGCGCCCGGGGCCGGTGCTTCGGCAAGCTTTGCCGGCGGGCAGGTGCAGACGCAGGTCAGCACCGATGCCAACGGCTATGCGGAGACTGCAGTCACTGCCAACGGCTTGATGGGCGACTATGCGGTGACTGCTACGGCAGCTGGTGGTTCAGCCAGCTTCACCCTGCGCAATACGGTTGCGCCAGTTGGCACGGGTGGGTTGGCGGGTGGTGGCGGGCTCTTGTCCGTCAGTGGTCCTTCGCCCAGCGGTGCGGGCACGGTGACGGTCACGGTTCAGTCGGCCGCACAGGCCTTGCCCGCGCATGCCTATTTCTCACAGGCCGGATTCAACACCACAATCGACGCTGGCGTGCCGCCACTGGCAGGCCGCAGCTTCCCTTTCGGGCTGGTGAGCTTTGTGCTTGAGAACGTGGGTGCGGGCAACTCCGTGCGCATGCGCCTCGACTATCCGTCTGCCGTGCCGGCCGGCGCAACCTACTGGAAATATGGCCGCAGCACCCCTGCGGGGGTGTTGCACTGGTACCAAATCCCGATTGTTGCCACCGGTTCATCCTGGGTGGAAATCGATCTCATTGACGGTGGTCAGGGCGATAGCGACGGCTTGAAGGACGGCCGTATCACCGACCCGGGCGGCTTGGCCATCCTGGCCGCACCTGTGGCGCCCGCGGGTGCCGCACCGATTCCCTTGCTTTCGCCTTGGTCACTCGGTTTGCTGGTCCTGTGCATGGCCTGGCTAGGCGGGCGGCGCAGACGGCGTGGATGAGGCCGGTTGCGCGCGATTCTTGGGCCATCGACTCCCTCAGCGCCCCCAGCGCAGCACCAGCGGATCGAGCCGCCGCGCAATGTCCAGCAACTGGCGGCGCACCTCGGGGTGCATGGGCGGCCAAGGCGCGCGCGGCGCGTCGCAGGCGATCACGCCGCCGGCCTTCATCAGCGCCTTGGCGGCCAGGAAGCCGGCCTGGCGGTTTTCGTGGTTGATCAGCGGCAGCCAGCGCTGGTAGAGGGCGAATGCGGTGTCGGGGTCGCCGTTTCTGTGCGCTTCGATGATGGGGCGTATGCCGTCGGCAAAGCCGCCGCCCGTCATGGAGCCCGTGGCGCCGGCCTGCAGGTCGGCCAGCAGGGTGATGGCTTCCTCGCCGTCCCAGGGGCCTTCGATGGCGTCGCCACCCAGCGCGATGAGCTCGCGCAGCTTGCCGGCGGCGCCTGCGGTTTCCATCTTGAAGTAGCAGACCTGCTCGATCTCGCGGGCCATGCGCGCGAGGAAGGCGGGGGGCAGCGGCGTGCCTGCGGCCGGCGCGTCCTGCACCATGATGGGAATGGCGATGGCATCGGACACGGCCTGGAAGAAGTCCTGGATCTGGGGCTCGCCGAAGCGGAAGGTGGCGCCGTGGTAGGGCGGCATGACCATCACCATGGCCGCGCCCATGTCCTGCGCGCGGCGGCTTCGCTCGGCGCACACGCGCGACGAGGTGTGCGTGGTGGTGACGATCACGGGCACGCGGCCCGCCACATGCTCCAGCGCCGTGCGCGTGAGCACCTCGCGCTCGTCATCGGCCAGCAGGAACTGCTCGGAGAAGTTGGCCAGGATGCACAGGCCGTCCACGCCCGAGTCGATCATGAAGTCCAGGCAGCGCCTCTGGCTGGCCAGGTCCAGCGTGCCGTCCTCGTGGAAGGTGGTGGGGACCACGGGGAAGATGCCGCTGTAGCGCGGCCGAGAAATTCCGGGCATGGCGTGCTCCCTCATTCGACGATGCGGAACTGGTCCAGGTACTCGGTCTTGAGCGTGAGGCCCAGGCCCGGCACATCGTCCCTGAGCTGCAGGAAGCCGTTCTCGGCCACGGGCTCGCCGTCGAAGATGTACCAGAACAGCTCGTTGCCCACCTCCACGTCGAAGATGGGGAAGTACTCGGCCATGGGCGAGGCCAGCGTGCTCATGGTCAGGTGGTAGTTGTGCATCTGGCCCGCATGCGGGATGACGGGCACGCTGAACGCCTCGCACAGCGCATTGATCTTGTGCGCCGCCGTGATGCCGCCCACGCGGTTGGTGTCGTACTGCACGACGCTGACGGCCTTCTTGTCCAGCAGTTGCTTGAAGCCGTAGAGGCTGAACTCGTGCTCGCCGCCCGAGATCGGAATGCTGCTGAGGCGGCTGAGTTCGGCGTAGCCGTCGATGTCGTCGGCGATCACGGGCTCCTCCAGCCAGCGCGGCTCGAACTTCTCCAGCTTGGGGAGCATGCGCCTGGCGTACTCCAGGTTCCAGCCCATGTAGCACTCCAGCATCAGGTCGCAGTCGTAGCCTATGACCTCGCGCACGGCCTCGACCGAGCGCAGGTTCTCGCGCACGCCTTCCTGCAGATGGGCCGGGCCGTAGCCGAAGCGCATCTTGAAGGCCTTGAAACCCTGGTCCAGGAATTTTTGCGCCTCTTGCTGCATGGCCTTGAGATCGGTGCGGTAGAGCTTGCTGTAGTAGCAGGGAATCCTTTCCTTGGTGCGCCCGCCCAGCAGCTTGAACACAGGCTTGTTCACGCTCTTGCCCAGGATGTCCCAGATGGCCAGGTCCACGGCCGAGATGGCGGCCATGGTCACGCCCTTGCGGCCCCAGGCGTGCGTGGCGCGGTACATGCGCTGCCACAGGTACTCGTAGTCCCATGGGTCGTGGCCGATGACCAGGGGCGCCAGGTACTCGTCGATGATGGCCTTGGCGATGCGCGGCGCCAGCGCCACGTTGCCCAGGCCGACGATGCCGTCGTCGGTCTCGATCTCCACCACCGTCCAGGAATGGAAGCGGAAGGTGGACATGGTCTCCTGCGGCGCATAGAGCAGGTCCATGGGGTTGGAGCAGAAGTTGCCCTGGGGCGGCACGGTCTTGCCTTGCCATTCGTAGACGCGGGCGCGGACGGATTTGATTTTCATGATGGTGATGGCGAGGGAGTGAAGTCAGTCAGGGCAGGCGCGCGGCGCCCATGCGGCAGGCGATCAGAAAGGCCTGCCACGTGGCCTCCACGCTGGCCCGGCCCTGGCCCGCGATGTCATAGGCCGTGCCGTGGGCCGGCGTGGTGATGGGGATCGGCAGGCCGCCCTGCACGGTCACGCCGCGCGAGAAGCCCAGCAGCTTGATGGCGATCTGGCCCTGGTCGTGGTACATGGTCACGATGGCCTGGTACTCGCCCGCCTGGGCCTTCAGGAAGATGGTGTCGGCCGGGAAGGGGCCGTGGAACGGATCGGGCGTGGGCCAGTCGCGGGCCTGCAGCGCGCGCACGGCCGGCGCGATGATGTCGATCTCCTCGCGCCCGCAGGTGCCGCCATCGCCGTTGTGCGGGTTGAAGCCCGCCACCGCCACCTTGGGGGCCGCCATGCCGCTGGCCAGCAGCGCGCGGTAGATCAGCTCGGCCGCCTGCGCTATGCGCTCCTGGCTCAGGTAGCCGGCCACGTCCCTGAGCGGCACATGCGACGAAATGCGCGAGGTCCACAGATCGCCCAGCGTATTGAATTCGCAGAAATAGCCAGTCACACCCAGGTACTCGGCAAAGTGGTGCAGCTCGTCCTCATGGCGCAGGCCGCCCAGCTTCATGGCCTGCTTGTTGAGCGGCGCAAAGCAGATGGCGTCGATCTGGCCGGCCTGGGCCGCGTCCATGCACCGGTCCAGCACCTGCAGCACCGAGCGCCCGCCTGCGGCTTCGGCACGGCCCTGGTGCACGGCATCGGGGGCCACCGTGTCCAGGGCCAGGAAGGCGGGCAGGGCGGTATCGGTGCGGCCCCGTGCATGGGCCATGCTGGCGATGGGCGCGGTGGCCACCTGCAGGCCCGCGATGCGCTGGCCCTGCTGCCACAGCCAGGGGTCGCCGGCCAGCACGATGTTGGCCTTTTGCATGGCCTCGGGCCGCGCCAGCAGGCGTGCGATCAGTTCGGCGCCTATGCCGGCGGGATCGCCCAGGGTCAGGGCGACGACGGGAAGTTCGGATGCGGGCATGTGCGGCTCAGTCGATCTTGATGTGGTTCTTGCGGATGATTTCGCCGAAGCGCTGGTACTCGGCCGTGTGGAAAGCGATGAACTCCGCCTGGCCCATGGGCTGCAGCTCGGCGCCCACGGCCTCCAGGCGCGTGCGCGTCTCGGGCATGGCCAGCACCTTGTTGACCTCGTCGTGCACCCGGGCCTGCACGGCGCGGGGTGTGGCCGCTGGCATGTAGATGCCGTACCAGGCGCCTATCTCCACGCCGGGCAGGCCGGCCTCGGCCAGCGTGGGCACCTGGGGCAGCTGGGCGTTGCGCCGGGCCGATGTCACGCCCAGGGCGCGCAGCTTGCCGGCCTTGATCTGGCCGATCACCGAAGGCATGGTGTCGAAGCTCATCTGCACCTGGCCGCTGACCAGGTCCACCAGGGCGGCGGCGCTGCCCTTGTAGGGCACGTGGGTCAGTTCAATGCCGGCCGCGTCCTTGAACATCTCGGCCGCGATGTGCTGGGTGCTGCCCGTGCCGCTGCTGGCGAAGTTGATCCTGCCGGGCTCCTTGCGGGCCAGGGCGACCAGTTCCTGCACCGAGTTGGCGGGCAGGTTGTTGCCCACCACCAGCACATTGGGCACTGCGCCCACATAGGCCACGGGCACCAGGTCGCGGTTGCTGTCGTAGCCCAGCTTGAGCAGGTGCGGGGCAATGGCATGGGCCGTGACCACGCCCATCACCATGGTGTGCCCGTCCGTGGACTTGGCCGTCATGTCCACGGCCAGGGTGTTGGAGACGCCGGGGCGGTTTTCCACGATCACCGGCTGGCGCAGCAGCGGCGCCAGCCGGTCGGCCACGGCGCGGGCCATGGCATCCGTGCCGCCGCCCGGGGCCGAGCCCACAAGCATGCGCACGGGCCGCGTGGGCCAGTCCGGCGGGGTTTGGGCCAGGGCGATGGCGGGCAGCAGGGCAGCTGCGGCCAGCAGCAGGGGGCGGCGTTGCATGTCTTGTCTCCGGTGCTTTTGTTGTGGACCCATGCTAGGCAGATGATTGATTGCCGTAAACTGAAAGTTGCTGATGAATCAATAACCTTGGGTAATCAATTCACGGGATATTGCTATGGGCTCCATCGACCGCAGGGACAGCACGCCGCAACTGCTCAACCGCCTGCGCATGCGGCAGGTGGCGCTGATGCTGGCCATCGACCAGAAGGGCACGCTGCGCGGCGCCGCAGCCGAGCTGGGACTGAGCCAGCCGGCCGCCACCAAGATGCTGCATGAGCTGGAAAGCGCGCTGGGCCTGCCCCTGTTCGACCGCGTGGGGCGCGGCCTGCAGCTGAACGCGGCGGGCGAGCGCGTGACGGGCTACTTCCGCCACCTGCGCGGCGGCATGGAGGCGCTGAACCGCGAGCTGCAGGAACTGCGCGAGGGCTGTGCGGGGCGGCTGGCCGTGGGCAGCATCATGGCGGCCTCGCCGGGGCGGCTCACGCAGGCGCTGCTGGCGCTCAAGCGCCAGTGGCCGCTGCTGTCCATCGAGGTGGCCGTGGACACCAGCGACCGGCTGCTGGCGCAGTTGCAGGACGGCGTGCTGGAGGTGGTGGTGGGCCGGCAGACCGGGCAGGCCGATCCCGCCCATCTGTTCCGCACGATTGATGACGAGGCCCTGTCCATCATCGTGGGCTGCAGCCATCCGCTGGCGCGTGCCCGCAGCGTGGGCTTTGCGCAGCTGCAGGCCCATGGCTGGGTGCTGCAGCCGCCCGGCAGTCCCATGCGCGCACTGATCGACCAGGAATTCCAGGCCCATGGCCTGCCGCTGCCGCGCGGCCTGATCGAGACGGGCTCCATCCTCACCACCATGAACCTGGTGCGCAACTCCGACCTGATCGCCGTGATTCCGCAGGCCGTGGCCCGGGACAGCGCCGCGCACGGCATGGTCCGCATCCTGCCCTATCGCATGCGCCGCAACCTGCAGGCCTACGGCAGCCTGGTGCGCCGCGACCGGCCGCTGAGCCAGGCGGCCGACAGCTTTCTGGCGCTGTTGCATGGGCAGGAGCCGCCGCCGGCATCCGCGCCCTAGCCGATGTACCGCGCCAGATGCGGGCTGACCCGCTTGCAGTAGCTCTTGCAGACCCGGCGCAGCACCTGGGCGGTGTCGGTGACGCCGGGCGGCGGGCTCTTGGGGTACCAGGTGGTGATGCGAAAGGAAGGCGGCGTGGGCAGCTCCAGCTCCACCAGCTCCCCGCTTTCGAGCTGCGGCGCCACCAGCATGCCGTGCATGATGGCGACGCCCAGGCCCTCGCGCACCAGCGAGACCAGGGCCGCCAGCGAGGGCGATCCCGAGATGCGCAGATCGCTGGAGACCATGCCGCTTTGCACGGCCAACTGCTGTGCCATCGCCACGGCCTGCTCGTAGGGGCCCGTGCCCCGCATCTGGGTCAGCAATTGCTTGCCCAGCGCCTTGTGCAGACCATCCTTCCTGGGCACCAGGCCCCGCCTGGCAATCCAGTGCACGGGCACTTCCAGCAGGTTCTCGACCACGGCGAACTGGGGGTCCACGCCGCTGCCGGTGCGCACGATCAGGTCCAGGTCGCGCCGCATCATCTGCTCCGACAGGTGGGTGCTCAGATCGACGGTCAGGTCCAGCTCGATGTGCGGCAGGCTGGCGCCCATCGCCTTGACGAATTCGGGCAGGAAGGTGTGTACCGCCGTCTCCAGCACGCCGACCCGCAGGCGGCAGCCGATGGCGTCGTCGGACCTGGCGGCACGCTCCAGGGTGCGTGTGGCTTCGATGACGGCTTCCGCATGCCGCAGCAAGCGGGCGCCGGCATCGGTGATCTGCAGCGTCTTGCGGTCCCAGTGGAACAGGGTCACGCCCAGGTCCGACTCCAGCCCGCGGATGCGCATGGAGACGGCGCCGGGGCTGGCGTGCACCAGTTCGGCCACGCGGCGCACGCTGCCGATGCGTGCCAGCAGCACAAAGGTTTCAAGAAAACGGATGTTCATGGGGGTGCTGCGCGGGCTGCAGTGGCTGTTCAGTTTTCCTGGGGGAGGCTGCGCACAATTCCTGAGTGGACCGGTGGCCTGCTGCTTTTTACATTGGGGGGCATCTCCATTCAATAGAGGCTCCCCCATGACGCATTGGACCCATCCGACCGAGTTCCGCCAGGAGGTGCGCGCCGGACGCTTTCGCGGGCAGACGGCCGGGCAGTGCCCCGGCTACACCCAGGGCAACCTGGCGATACTGCCGCGCGAGTGCAGCGAGGAGTTCCTGCGCTTTGCCCGGCTGAATCCCAAGTCCTGCCCGCTGATCGGCGTGACCGAGCCCGGCAGCAGCCGCGTGCCCGAGCTCGGCGATATCGATCTGAAGACCGATCTGCCCTCGTACTGGGTGTTTCGCGATGGTCACAGGGCCGAGCAGGTGAATGACCTCACGGGCCTGTGGCGCGACGACCTGGTGGGCTTCGTCATCGGCTGCTCCTATTCCTTCGAGGACGCGCTGCGCGACGCGGGCGTGCCCGTGCGCCATATCGACGAGGGCCGGGGCGCTCCCATGTTCATCACCGACATTGCCAACGGCCAGGCGGGCCGGTTCGGTGGCCGGATGGTGGTCAGCATGCGGCCCATGACGGCCGCCCAGGCCATCCGTGCGATCCAGGTGACTTCGCGCTTTCCCAGCGTGCATGGGGCGCCCGTGCACCTGGGCGACCCCGCGCAGATCGGCATTGCCGATATCGAGCGGCCGGACTTCGGCGAGCCCATGGCGCTCAAACCCGGGGAGATCCCCGTGTTCTGGGCCTGCGGCGTGACGCCCCAGCAGGCCATCCGCTCGGCGGCCCTGCCATTCGCCATCACGCACGAGCCGGGCCACATGCTGGTGACGGAGTTGCGCAACAGCCATCTGGCCGCGTTCTGACGGCCTGCCCGCCCGCCTGCCTGGCATGGGGCCCGCTTCGGCGGGCCTTTTTCTTTGCGTCGCCGGCCGGCAAGGGGCCGCTCCTGTTCAGTTTTCGTGAACAGAGGGGGCGAAAACTTCTCGATGGACGCGGTCCAGGGGCACTTTTAGATTGGACGCCAGTGGTGGGCACCGGCGGAGGGCCGTGCTCCAGGCCACGGTTTTCCTGACTTCAACTTCGAGACAAACGGGTTCCGACACCATGCAAGAACGCTCCACTCCCCATGACAGGCGCTGGCAATTCTGGATAGACCGCGGCGGCACATTCACCGACATCGTGGGCAAGCGGCCCGATGGCAGCCTGGCCACGCACAAGCTGCTGTCGGAAAACCCCGAGCAGTACCGTGATGCGGCCGTGGCCGGCATCCGCCACCTGCTGGGCCTCAAGCCCGGCGAGCCGGTCACGCCGGACCTTGTGGAGTGCGTGAAGATGGGCACCACGGTGGCCACCAATGCGCTGCTGGAGCGCAAGGGCGAGCCCACGCTGCTGGTGACCACGCGGGGCTTTCGTGATGCGCTGCGCATTGCCTACCAGAACCGCCCGCGCCTGTTCGACCGGCATATCCAGCTGCCCGAGCTGCTGTACAGCGAGGTGGTGGAGGCGCTTGAGCGCGTGGATGCCCGTGGGGAAGTGCAGCAGGAACTGGACGTGCTGCACCTGCACACCGCGCTGCTGCAGGCCCATGCCCGGGGCCTGCGCAGCGTGGCCATCGTCTTCATGCATGGCTACCGCTACATGCGGCACGAGCAGATTGCGGCGCGCATTGCGCGGCAGGCGGGATTCACGCAGGTCAGCACCTCGCACGAGACCAGCCCGCTGATGAAGTTCGTGAGCCGGGGCGACACAACGGTGGTCGATGCCTACCTCTCACCCATCTTGCGCCGCTATGTACAGCAGGTGGCTGGCGAGATGCCGGGCGTGCGGCTGTTTTTCATGCAGTCCTGCGGCGGGCTGGCCGATGCGGGCAGCTTCCAGGGCAAGGATGCCATCCTGAGCGGGCCGGCCGGCGGCATCGTGGGCATGGCCCGCACGGCAGGGCTGGCCGGGCACGACAAGGTCATCGGCTTCGACATGGGCGGCACCTCCACCGATGTCAGCCACTACGCTGGCGCCTTCGAGCGCGAGTTCGAGACCCAGGTGGCCGGTGTGCGCATGCGCGCGCCGATGATGAGCATCCACACGGTGGCCGCCGGTGGCGGCTCGGTACTGGCCTATGACGGCTCGCGCTTTCGCGTGGGACCGGAGAGCGCGGGTGCCAACCCCGGCCCCGTGAGCTACCGCCGTGGCGGGCCCCTGGCCGTGACCGATGCGAACGTGATGGTGGGCAAGGTCCAGCCCCGCTACTTCCCCAGCGTGTTCGGCCCGGCCGCCAACGAGCGGCTCGATGGCGAGGCCGTGCGGGCGCGCTTCGATGAACTGGCGGTGCAGACGGGGCGCAGGCCCGAGGAAGTGGCCGAAGGCTTCATCCGCATCGCCGTGCAGCAGATGGCCAACGCCATCAAGAAGATCAGCGTGGCGCGCGGCTATGACGTGACGCGCTACACGCTGCAGTGCTTTGGCGGCGCGGGTGGCCAGCATGCCTGCCTGGTGGCCGATGCCCTGGGCATGACCCGTGTGTTCGTGCATCCGCTGGCCGGCGTGCTCAGCGCCTACGGCATGGGCCTGGCGGACCAGACCGTCATCCGTGAACAGGCGATGGAGGTGGCGCTGTCTGCTGCGGCCTTGCCGCTGATCGCGGAGTCGCTGGATTCGCTGGGCGACGCGGCCAAGGCCGAGCTTGAGCGCCAGCAGGTCGGCGCCAGTCCCGTGCAGGTACGCTACAACGTGCATGTGCGCTATGAGGGCACGGATTCCGCCCTGGCCGTGCCCTTCGGCGGGCTGGACGACATTCAGGCGGCCTTCGAGTCGGCCTATCGCCAGCGGTTCGCCTTCCTGATGGCGGGCAAGGGCCTGGTGGTGGAAGCCGTTTCCGTCGAAGCCGTGATTGCGGGCGATGCGCCCAGCGAGCCGGTGCTGCAGGAGCATCCGCCGCGCGAGCATCCGCGCCGCGAAACCGTGCGCATGTACTCCGACGGTGCCTGGCATGACGCGGCCCTGGTGGTGCGCGAGGACCTGCGGCCCGGCGACGCCATTCCCGGCCCGGCCATCATCGCCGAGCGCAATGCCACCACGGTGGTCGAGCCTGGCTGGCTGGCGCGGCTCACGGCGCTGGACCATCTGGTGCTGGACCGCGTGGTCGCGCGCAAGATCGAGTACGCGGCCGGCACCTCGGTGGACCCGGTGCTGCTGGAGGTCTTCAACAACCTGTTCATGAACATCGCCGAGCAGATGGGCCTGCAGCTGCAGAACACGGCCTACTCGGTGAACATCAAGGAACGGCTGGACTTCAGCTGCGCGCTGTTCGACGCCGAGGGCCATCTCATCGCCAATGCGCCGCACATGCCCGTGCACCTGGGCTCCATGGGCGAGAGCATCCAGACGGTGATCCGCAAGAACGCCGGGCGCATGGCCCAGGGCGATGTCTATGTGCTCAACGACCCCTACCAGGGCGGCACCCACCTGCCCGACATCACGGTCATCACGCCCGTGTACGTGGCCGACGAGGCCTCCCCCACCTTCTACGTGGGCAGCCGGGGCCACCATGCCGACGTGGGCGGCATCACGCCCGGTTCCATGCCGCCGTTTTCCACGCGCATCGAGGAAGAGGGCGTGCAGATCGACAACTTCAAGCTGGTCGATCGCGGCGTGCTGCGCGGCCAGGAGATGGTCGAGCTGCTGCAAAGCGGCGAGTACCCGAGCCGCAACCCGCACCAGAACCTGGCCGACCTGAAGGCCCAGATCGCGGCCAATGAAAAAGGCGTGCAGGAGCTGCGCAAGATGGTGGCCCAGTTCGGCCTGCCCGTGGTGCAGGCCTATATGGGCCATGTGCAGGACAACGCCGAGGAGTCGGTGCGCCGCGTCATCACGCGGCTCAGGAACGGGCAGTTCACGCTGCCGCTGGACAACGGCGCGCAGATCCGCGTGGCCGTCACCGTGGATACGGCGGGCCGCAACGCGATCATCGACTTCTCGGGCACCAGCGCCCAGCAGACCAACAACTTCAATGCGCCGCGCGCCGTGTGCATGGCGGCCGTGCTGTACGTGTTCCGCACGCTGGTGGACGACGACATCCCGCTCAACGCGGGCTGCCTCAAGCCCTTGAAGGTCATCATTCCCCAGGGCTGCATGCTCAACCCCAATGCACCGGCCTCGGTGGTGGCGGGCAACGTGGAGACCTCCACCTGCATCACCAATGCGCTGTTCGGCGCGCTGGGCGTGATGGCGGGCAGCCAGCCCACCATGAACAACTTCACCTTCGGCAATGCGCGCCACCAGTACTACGAAACCATTGCCGGCGGCAGCGGCGCGGGCGCGGTGCTGGACGCCGAGGGCCGGGTGGAGCGCGGGTTCAACGGCACCAGCGTCGTCCAGACGCACATGACCAATTCGCGCCTGACAGATCCAGAGGTGCTGGAGTTCCGCTTCCCCGTCATGCTGGACAGCTATGCCATCCGCGAAGGCTCGGGCGGCAGCGGGCGCTGGCATGGGGGCAGCGGCGGTGTGCGGCGCGTGCGCTTCCTGGAAGCCATGACGGCCAGCATTCTGTCCAACGGACGCCTGAACCCGGCCTTCGGCATGGCGGGCGGCCAGCCGGGGCAGCCGGGCATCAACCGTGTGCTGCGCGCCGATGGCCAGGTCGAGGCGCTGGAGCACATCGGCGCCGTGCAGATGCAGCCCGGCGATGTGTTCGAGGTCTGCACGCCGGGGGGCGGCGGCTACGGAACGGCGGCCTGACACACCGCCTGCAGGGGTCTGTCCGGGTGGTGGATGAGGGCCGCCCGGCCAGGCCTGGTTCATCACCGATGCAATGCCATTGAAGGCAAGACGCTTCTCCATACCGAAGCGCAAGGAGACTGAAAAATGACAAGCCTTGAAAATGCCAAGCCCCTGGCTGGCGAACAGTCGCAGGGCAGCTGGCTGGGCCAGCTCGAACCCCGGGAAAAACGCGCACTGACGGCCTCGTTCGGCGGCTACGCGGTCGATTCCTTCGACTACTACACGCTGCCCCTGGTCACGCCCATCCTGCTGTCGCTGTGGGGCATGAGCAAGACCGAGGTCGGCCTGATCGGCACCTCGACCCTGGTGGCCTCGGCCATCGGCGGCTGGATGGCCGGCATCCTGGCGGACCGCTACGGGCGTGTGCGCGTGCTGCAGTGGACGATCCTCGTGTTCGCCCTTTTCACCTTCGCCTGCGGCCTGGCGCAGACGCCGGGCCAGTTGCTGCTGGCGCGCACGCTGCAGGGGCTGGGCTTTGGCGGCGAATGGGCCGTGGGCTCGGTGCTGATCGCCGAGACCATACGGCCGGCTTTCCGTGGAAAGGCGGTGGGGCTGGTGCAAAGCAGCTGGGCCATAGGCTGGGGGGCGGCCGTGCTGGTGTCCATGGCGCTGTTCTCGTTTCTGCCGCCCGAGATCTCATGGCGGGCCATGTTCCTGCTGGGCCTGCTGCCGGCCTTGCTGATCCTGTTCATCCGCCGTTCCGTCAAGGACCCCGAGGTCTACCTGAAGACCCGCGCCGCCGTGGGTCGGGGCGAACGCAGCGGTCATTTCCTGGACATCTTCAAGGGCGGCATGCTCAAGACCACGGTGCTGGCCAGCCTGATGTTCACCGGCATGCAGGGCGGCTACTACGCCATTGCCGTGTGGCTGCCCACCTTCCTGAAGAACGAGCGCCACCTGACGGTGCTGGGCTCGGGCGGCTACCAGTTCATGTTCATCTTTGGCGCCTTTGCAGGCTATCTGTGCGGTGCCTACGCCTCCGACCGGCTGGGCCGGCGCCTGGCCTTCACGCTGTTCGCCATCGGCGCCGGCAGCCTGGCCTATGCCTATACGCTGCTGCCCATCACCGATGCCTGGATGCTGGTGCTGGGCTTTCCGCTGGGATTTTTCATGTCGGGCATCTTCAGCGGCGCCGGAGCCTTCCTGGCCGAGCTGTTCCCCAACGAACTGCGCGGCTCCGGCCAGGGCTTTTGCTACAACTTCGGCCGCGGCATCGGGGCCACCTTCCCCGCGCTGGTGGGCGTGTTCAGCGACCGGCTGGGCCTATCGCTGGGCACGGCCATCGGCATCTGCGCCACGGCCGGCTACGTGATGGTGGTGATGTTCGCCATGTGCCTGCCGGAGACGCGAGGCCGGGATCTGGCCGCGCAGTGAAGCGCTGGCCAGACCGGCCACGGCACGTTCAGTAGCTGCCCATGTAGTCGCGCTTGCCGACCTCGACACCGTTGTGGCGCAGCAGGGCATAGGCGGTGGTCACATGGAAGAAGAACTGCGGCAGGCCGTAGTGCAGCAGGTAGGCGCTGGCGCTCAGCTTCTTTTCCTTGGGCGTGCCGGGGCGCAGCACGATCTCGCGGGACTCGCTTTGCGCGAACTGCTCGGGCGCGAACGAGCCCACATGGTCCAGCGCCTTGGCGATCAGCGCCTGCAGGTCGGCAAAGCTGGTCTGCGTGTCGGGCCACGAAGGCACCTCGGCGCCGGCCAGGCGCGAGGCGATGCCCTTGGCGAAGTCCGCAGCAATCTGCACCTGGCGCACCAGCGGGAACATGTCGGGGAACAGGCGGGCCTGCAGCAGGGCGTCGGGATCGATGTTCTTCTGCGCGGCGTGCTCCTCGGCCTTTTTGAGCACGTCGGACAGGGCCTTCAGCATCTGCTGCAGGACGGGAATGGAGGCGGTGTACAGGGGGCTGGTCATTGCGGGCTCGCTAAGAATTGTGAAGGGCTGGCAATCGCATGCATCTGCATCCATCGCCAGCCGGCACAGGCTAACAGCAACTGCTTTCACTTGCCGCCTGCGCTAGCATGCGCGCCATGCAAATCCCTGAAGCCGCTCCCTCGTTCGCAGGCCTTGGCCAGGCGGGATTCGGCGCCGCCATCTTCGACATGGACGGCCTGCTCATAGACTCCGAGCCCTTCTGGAAGCGTGCCGAACGCGAGTCCTTTGCCGAGGTCGGCATCGACATCACGGCCGAGATGTCCCGCGTGACGGCGCCCATGACCACGGCGCAGGTTGCCGCGCACTGGTATGCCCACCGGCCCTGGCAGGGGCCCAGCCAGCGCGATCTGGAGAGCCGCGTGGTCGCGCGCGTGGCGGCCCTGGTCAGCGCGCATGGACAGGCCCTGCCCGGCGTGCGCGAAACACTGAGCGCCTGCCGCGCCCTGGGCTGGCGCGTGGCGCTGGCCTCGAACTCTCCTTTGTCTTTGTGCCACCACACCCTGGATGCGCTGGGCCTGCGGCCGGCGTTCGACGCCATCGTCTCGGCCGAGCAGGTGGTGCGCGGCAAGCCCGCGCCCGACATCTACCACTTCGCGGCGCAACGCCTGGGCGTGCCGGCCGGGCGCTGCCTGGTGTTCGAGGACTCCGTCACGGGAACACATGCGGCGCGGCAGGCCGGCATGACCGTCATCGCCGTGCCGTCCGAGGACCAGTGCTTCGACGGGGCGCAGCCTGCGCCGCACTGGGTGGTGCCCACGCTGGTGGCGCTGCATGGGGCAGCGGGCCGGTAAGGCATTGGCAGGGCCCGCATCGCATGGCGCGTGCCGGCCGCAAAGGTGTTGATGAGAACCATTCTCAGTACAATCGCCGCCCGTGCCGTTCTTCTTCGTCCTGTCCGTTTCCCATGCTGGCGTGCCTGCCCGCGTCCAGACCGCCGTGCCGGGAGCCTGCCCGTGAGCGCGCGCGTGCCAGGCGCGGACGATGATGCCGCTCCCTCGCTGCTGGCCCGCGTGTATGCGCGCTGGCACCAGCCTCTGCGCCGCCTGCTGGGCCGGCAGATGCGCAACCGCGAGGATGCCGAGGATGCGGTGCAGGAGGTCTTCGTGCGCTATGCGGCCTCGGGCAAGGCCCTGCCGCCCGAGGAGCAGGAACCCTATCTGCGCGTGATCGCCCGCCATGTCTCGCACGATGCCTGGCGCCGCTCGGCGGGCGCGCCGGGGCGCGAATCGGTCTCGCTGGATGAACACATGGAACTGGCGCAGCAACTGCCGGCCGGCGAGGGGTCGGACCCCCTGCAGGCGGCGCACCACCGCGAGCGCCTGGGCCGCCTGGAGCAGGCCATGGCCGAGCTGCCCGAGCGCCGCCGAGAGGCCTTCGTGCTGCACAGCATCGACGGTCTCACGCAGACCGAGGTGGCGCAGCGCATGGGCATTTCGCGCCGCATGGTGCACAACCATGTGACGCTGGCCATGGCCTATTGCGAACTGCGCGTGCAGTACGGCAGCGCCGAAGACATGCGCCTGATGCAGGGCTTGCTGGCGCAGGCCGCGACGGACGGGGAGGGCCGGGAATGACGCTGACCCCGAAACGCCTGCAACTGCACGCCCGCGCCGCCGACTACTTCGCCCGCCGCCGCGAAGCCGACTGGACCGGCGCCGATGAGCGCGAACTCGACGCCTGGCTGGCCGCCGACCCGCAGCACCGCAGCATCTTCGAGAGCCTGGGGCGCACGGTGCTGGACCTGCAGCAGTTGCGCAGGCCGGCGCTGGCCTGCGACGCGGCTGCTGCGCCGCAAGCCAGGGCGAGCGGGCCGCGTGCGCAGACACAGGCCCACTTGCCCGCGCCGGCACGTCAGCGCACACGCCGCGGCCTGATGCCTGCGTTGCTGTCGGTGGCTCTGGTCACGACGCTGGCCCTGGGCGGCGGCTGGTATGCCTGGGACAACCACGCAAGCCATGTGATCGAGATGGCCACCGGCCCCGGCGAGGTGCGCGAGGCCGAACTGCCCGATGGCACGCGGGTCACGCTGAATTTTTCCTCCAGGCTGCAGGTGCGCTACTACCCGCGCCGCCGCGAGACGGTGCTGGACCAGGGCGAGGCCTTCTTCCAGGTCGCCGCCGACCGCTCGCGGCCCTTCACCGTGGACAGCGGCACCAGCCAGGTCCGGGTGGTGGGCACGGCCTTCAATGTGCGCGCCGGGCCGCCCGCGCTGGTGGTGAAGGTGCTGGAGGGCAAGGTGGAACTGCGTCCCGACCGCCATGCTGCGGACGGCAGGCGCCTGCTGCTGGGCGCGGGTGCCGGCATGTCCGTCGATGCCCGCGACGGCACGCAGCATCCGCTGGCGGCCGGCGCGGATACGGTGGGCGACTGGCGCAGCGGCCAGATGGTGTTCCAGCAGGCAACGCTGGCCGAGGTCGCCGCCGATCTGTCACGCTACCTGGGCCAGCCCGTACGGGTGGATGGCGATGCGCGGCTGGCCGCGCTGTCCGTGTCCGGCGTAGCGCTGACGGGCAAGCCCGAGGTGTTTCTGCGCTCGCTGCCGCACTTGTTGCCGGTGCGTGTGCAGGCCGAAGTGCAGGGCGGCTGGCGAATCTCGGCGCATTGAGTGTCTTGTCTATTTGTAAATTAATGTAAACAAATCGCTTTCTCGGTTCGGCCACGTTCCCACTTTGGCGCGGTAGCGGGTTTTACCTTCATGGAGGCCGGGTTTTCTCGCGCCTCCATGGTTGCCAGCCAGGCCGCTGCCCAGTGCACAGCTCAGCCAACAACCGCGACGGCCGCGCACGCGCGTGGCGGGTGGACGCTCAACTGTCTGCCTGCCACCCACCGCGCACACCGCGACAGCGGGCAATGGACACAGTGCAGCAGGAGCAGGGATGCAAGCAGGAAAAGAACACGGCAGCGCCGCCATGGGCGCGGGCATTTGGGGAGGAGAGTTTCAGCACAGGGGCAGGCCATGGCGGCGGGCAAGGATGCCGTCGCTGGTGGCCGCAGCCCTGGTCGCGCTGGCGCAGCCGGCGGTGCAGGCGCAGCAGCCATCGTCCGTGCAGGCGGGGCAGGCGGGCCAGGCAGGGGAGCTGGCCTTCAGCATCGCGCCCCAGCCGCTGGCGGGCGCGCTGCGCCAGTTCACGCAGCAGGCCCAGCACCAGGTGCTGTTCGATCCGCAGATCGTTGCAGGCCGCACTTCGCCGGCCTTGCAGGGCCGCTTCACGCCGCGCCAGGCGCTGGACCGGCTGCTGGCCGGCACGGGCGTGACCGTGATCGATGCCGTACCGGGCGCCTACACGCTGAAGGCGCCGCCCAGGGAGCCGTCGCCGGCAGCCGATGCTGCGCTGGGCACGGTACTGGTCACGGCCCAGGCGCACGCTGGCGATACCACGGAGGGTTCGGGCTCCTACGCGGCCTCGCGCGTGTCGCTGGGCAAGGGGCAGAGCGTGCGCGAGACGCCGCAGTCCATCTCCGTGGTCACGCGCCAGCGCATCGAGGACCAGGGCCTGGTCTCCGTGGGCGACGTGATGCAGCAGACCACGGGCGTGACGGTGGACTACGCGGGCTCGGGTGGCCTGGGCGGCACGGCCAACAGCTTCTACGCGCGGGGCTTCCAGATCAGCAATGTCCAGATCGACGGAGCGGCGGTGGATGCCTTCAGCCAGGGCACCTTCGACCCCAACATGGCCATGTACGACAGCGTGCAGGTGATCCGCGGCGCGGACGGCCTGTACAGCGGCAATGGCGAGCCCGGCGGCTCCATCAACCTGGTGAGAAAGCGCCCCACGGCCCAGCCCCAGGTGCTGGCCTCGGCCTCGGTGGGCAGCTGGAACCAGCGCCGGGCCGAACTTGATGTGGCGGGTCCCCTGGCTGCCGATGGCCGGGTGCGCGGCCGCGCCGTGCTGGCGCACAGCGACCGCGAGTTCTTCTATGACTACGCCGATGCGCGCAACACCTTGCTCTACGGCATCGTGGAAGCCGATCTCACGCCTGCGACCAAGCTGACCCTGGGCGGCAGCTACGACAAGTCGGCCAGCCTGCCCTGGCGCGGTGGCCTGCCGCGCGCGGCCAATGGCGACGATCTGCACCTGCCGCGCCATACGGCACTCATGGCGGGCTGGGGCCATTACGACAGGACCAACAAGGAGCTGTTCGCCCAGCTGGAACAGAAGCTGGAGGGCGACTGGCGCGTCCGCGCCCATGCCAACTATGTCAAGGTGGACAGCGACAGCCGGTTGGCCGATGTCACCGGCGCGGTCGATCCGACGACGGGCCTGGGAGCCACGCTCAACGGCTTCTCCAACGACTTCTATTCCACCAAGAAGGCGCTGGATGCCAACGTCAGCGGAACGTTCTCCCTGCTGGGGCGCAGGCACCGGCTGCTGCTGGGCGCGGACTGGGCCAAGATCCGTGACACGCAGGACACCTTTCTGTCCGAGGTGGACATGCCGGGGGGCATCAACGTGTTCGGCTTCGACCCGGGCGCCATTCCCCTGCCCAGCTTCGTCTGGAAGACGCGCAGCTTCGCGGGCTATGGCGCCACGCAGAAGGGCCTGTACGGCCGGCTCAACCTGAGCCTGACGGACCGCCTGACCGCCATCGTCGGCGCGCGCCGCGCCAGCTATGCAACGCAGACACCCTGGCTGCGCTTCGACCAGGCCGGCAATCTCACCAGCCGCATCGTGTCGTCCAATAGCGAGAGCGGTATCTTCACGCCCTATGGCGGCCTGGTCTACGACATCGACGACCGCTGGACGGCCTACGGCAGCGTCGCCGAGATCCACAAGTCCCAGGCCGACAAGCTGGGTGGGCCCTTGCCCGGCACGCCGCTGGACCCCATCAAGGGCCGCAATTTCGAGCTGGGCGCCAAGGGCGAGTTCAACGAGGGCCGGCTGATGGCCTCCATGGCCCTGTACCGCATAGAGCGCAATGGCGAGGCCGTGGCCGATCCCTCCTACCCCAACACCGACATCGGCGACGCGGGGCTGAACTGCTGCTGGCTGAGCAAGGGCAAGGTGGTCAGCCAGGGCGTGGAAGGCGAGATCTCGGGCGAGCTGGCGCGCGGCTGGCAGCTGTTTGCCGGCTACACCTTCAACCGCAACCACAACAAGACGCCGGGCATCGAAGGCATCTACCACTCCGTCACGCCCAAGCATCTGTTCAAGCTGTGGAGCACCTACCGCCTGCCCGGCGAGCTGTCGCAATGGACGATTGGCGGCGGGGCCAATATCCAGAGCGCACATTTCGTCAGCGGCACGGCCAAGGCCTTCAATCCTGACACGGGCAAGTTCGATGGCGCGGCCGTGCCCTTCAAGTTCAGCCAGGGCGGCTATGCCGTGTGGAATGCCAGCGTGCAGTACCGCATCAACCGCAACTGGCAGGCCGTGCTCAACCTGAACAACCTCTTCGACAAGGTCTACTACCGCACAGTGGGCACCAGCGGCGGCAACAACTGGTATGGCGAGCCACGCAATGTGATGCTGACGCTGCGCGGTAGCTTTTGAAGACCCCCTGAGGCGCTGCGCGCCTTCCCCCTGAAGGAGGACGACACCCTCGGTGCGAGGCGGCTCTTCCTCGGTGTCTCTGGTTCTGGAGCGCGCCGGTTTGCGAAGGGGAGGGCATCAAGGCCTAATCCTTATAGAATGAGAATCTTTCTCATTCATGTGGCGCACGCCTGCACGTGCTGCCGCACCAGGAGCCTGTCTTGCCCGCCGCCCCCGCCGCTTTGCACCAAGAGGTCGATACGCTGTACCGCGTCCATCATGGCTGGCTCCAGGGCTGGCTGCGGCGGCGATTGGGCAATTCCACGGAGGCGGCCGATCTGGCGCAGGACACTTTCATGCGCCTGCTCACGCGCAGCGAGCCCATTGCCGCACGCGAGCCGCGTGCCTTTCTGACCACGGTGGCGCAGGGCGTGGTGGCCAATTTCATGCGGCGCAGGCAGATCGAAGAGGCGTACCTGGCCACGCTGGCGCATTTGCCCGAGCCGCAGGTGCCGGGCCCCGAGACGCGCGCCATCCTGCTGGAGACGCTGGTCGAGCTGGACCGCCGCCTGGACACGCTGGCACCCACCGTGCGCCGTGCCTTCCTGCTGTCGCAGCTCGACGGCATGAAGCAGGCCGACATCGCGGCCGAGCTGCAGCTGTCGCTGGCCACGGTGCAGCGCCATATCGCCAAGGCCGCGCACTGCTGCTTCTTCGGCGGTTGAGCGCCAGCCCATGACCGAATTCCGCCACGCATCCACCGGCCTGCCCGTTTTTGAAGGCCCGCCCGTTTCAGAAGCCGTGAGCCTGCAGGCCGTGCAATGGCTGGTGGCCCTGCAGGCCTGCGATGCCGGCGAGGACACGCAGGCCTCATGGCGGCGCTGGCGTGCCGATCATCCCGACCATGAGCGCGCCTGGCGGCACATCGAGGCCTGCGGCCTGCACTTGCGCGATCTGCCCGCACCGCTGGCGCATGGGGCGCTGCAGCCGCGCCGCAGCCGTGCGCGCGGCCGGCGCCAGGCCATGAAGCTGCTGGCCCTGGCCGCGTTCACAGGCAGCAGCGCCTGGTGGATACAAGGCGGCGATTGGCGCGAATGGTCGGCCGACCACCGCACGGCCACCGGCGAGCGCCAGGCACTGACCCTGGCCGATGGCACGCGCATCCACCTGAACACGGCCAGCGCCATCGACGTGCGCTTTGACGCCAGCCAGCGCCTGCTGCGGCTGCTGGGCGGCGAGGTGCTGGTCACCACGGCCAGCGACCCGCATGCCCGCCCCTTTCTGGTTGAAACCGCGCAAGGGCGGCTGCGTGCGCTGGGTACGCGCTTTGCGGTGCGCCAGCGCGATGGCGCCAGCCATGTGGCCGTCTTTGAGGGCGCGGTCGAGGTGCGGCCGGCTGACGCCCCGCAGGCCGTGCGCATTCTGGCCGCGGGCGAGCAGGCCGGTTTTGACCGCCTTGCCGTGGACGCGCCCCAGCCCGCCGACGAACTGGCCGCCGCCTGGAGCACAGGCCTGCTGGCCGCGCGGGACATGCCGCTGACCGACTTCATTGCCGAGCTGGCGCGCCACCGCAGGGGCCGCCTGGCCTGCGATCCCACGCTCGCCTCGCTGCGCGTCTCGGGCATGTATCCGCTGGACGATACCGACCGCGTGCTCGACATGCTGGTGCGCACCCAGCCCATCGAGCTCACCGGCTTTGGCCGCTACTGGCTGACCGTGCGCGCCCGGCAGAGCAGGACATGAGCCAAGACAGGCTGGATGGTTGTTGTTGCGAATTGTTGCAATTTGATCGATGCCTGGACCCGTTGGCATGAGGTGTTTTCTTTTCTCGCGTGGCAAGTCCTGAAGAAGCCACTTTTCAGGGAAGAGATATTTCATGGTCCAACGACTTGCTCACACTGCGGCACCGGCCTTCCGGCGCCATTCGCTGGCACTGGCTGCCAGCACCACGCTGGCGCTGTGCGCCGTCAGCGCAGCCCTTGCGCCGCAAACCGCGCAGGCCCAGGCCCAGTCAACCTCCGAAGTGCGCAGCTACGCCATACCGGCAGGCCCGCTGGAGGGCGCGCTGGCCCGCTTCGCCCAGGAAAGCCGCGTCATGCTGTCGTACACGGCGGCCGACATCGCTGGCAGGCGCAGCGCGGGCCTGAGTGGAAACCATGCAGCGCCTGCGGCCCTGGATGCGCTGCTGGCCGGCTCGGGGCTGGCCGCCCATGCGCAGCCCAATGGCGGCTATGCGCTGCGCCCCTTGCCCGAGGTGCGCACATCGCGCGGCCAGGCTGCCGCTGGGGCAGAGGCGGGCCTGCCGGCCGTCATGGTGACCGACACGCGCATCCGTGACGGCGTCACCGAAGGCTCGGACTCCTACACCAGCGGCACGGTCACGCTGGGCAAGACCGCGCAGGCGCTCAAGGACATTCCGCAATCGGTCAGCGTGCTCACGCGCCAGCGCATGGATGACCAGGGCATGACCAACCTGCCCGACGCCATCCACAACGCCACCGGCATGGTGGCCGTGCAGGGCGTGGGCGCAGGCCTGGCCATCAATGCGCGCGGCTTTGCGGTGGACTCGCTGCAGTACGACGGCCTGCCGTTCACGCGCAATACCTACAGCCTGGGCAACTGGGAGCAGGAGTCGCTGGTGTTCTATGACCGCGTGGAAATCCTGCGCGGCGCGGCCGGCCTGCTGCAGGGTGCGGGCAGCCCCGGCGGCGCGATCAACCTGGTGCGCAAGCGCCCGGGCCGCGAGCGCTCCGTGGTCTTCACGGGCAAGCTCGGCTCCCATGACCACTACGGCCTGCAGATGGATGCCAGCACGCCGCTCAATGCGGAAGGCACGCTGCGCGGCCGCGTGGTGCTGGACGGGGACTACAGCCACGGGTTCACCGAATACACGCGCGACCGCGTGCGCAACATCTACGCGGCGCTGGACTACGACATCAGCGCCAGCACCACGGTGGGCCTGGCCGTGGGACAGCGCCACAGCCGCTCGCGCCCCATGATCGTGGGCCTGCCGCGCTTTGCCGACGGCAGCGACATCGGCCTGCCGCGCTCCACCTACACAGGCGCCATGTGGAACCGTGCAGGCAATGACCAGAACATGCTGTTCGCCGACCTGGAACACCGCTTCAATGCGGACTGGCGCTTCAAGATGGTGGGCATGGCCATGAACGAGAAGAACACCAACGTGCACCAGCGTGCCGTGGGCCCCATCAAGCCCGATGGCAGTGGCATGAGCTACGGCGATTTCGGCGTGGACTTCAACAACCAGCAGCGTGGCCTGGACATGTCGCTGTCGGGCCGCTTCAAGGCGCTGGGCATGGAGCAGGAAGTGCTGCTGGGCGCCAACTACGCTGGCTACACCACCAGCGACCGCTTCGTGCGCGCCTGGACCGCGGGCGGCAACATCTTCGATATAGACCACAACCGCCCCTGGCAGGACATGGAAAGCATCGCCGCGCGTGGCGCGGATGTGCGCAGCAATTACGACATCACGCAAAAGGGCCTGTACGGCACCTGGCGTGTCAGGCCCACGCAGGCGCTCACGCTGATCGCCGGGGGGCGCCTGGGCTGGTATGACTTCGCCTACCGCGCGCAATCGGGCGATTCTTCCACCAGCAAGACCACGGGGCGTTTCATCCCCTACGCGGGTGCCGTCTATGCGCTCAACGACAACTGGTCGCTGTACAGCAGCTACTCCACCGTCTTCGAGCCGCAGACCGCGCGCACGGTGCAGGGCGACCTGATCAAGCCGGTGCAGGGCCGCAACTACGAGGCCGGCATCAAGGGCGAGATGGCCGACGGCCGCCTGAACATGGCATTGGCCGTGTTCCGCTACGAGCACAAAAACCGCGCCGTCAATGATTACGACAGCGGCTTTGCATGTGATGACTGGTACTGCTCGCGCTCCTCGGGCAAGGTGCGCAGCCAGGGCCTGGAGGCCGAGGTCTCCGGCAAGGTCGCCACAGGCCTGGAACTGGCGGCCGGCTACACCTACAACACCACGCGCTACCTGTCCGACCCCGACTACCAGGGCCAGATCTTCAACACCTGGACGCCCCGGCACATGCTGCGCCTGTGGGGCAGCTACCGCCTGCCGGGCGAGCTGGGCCGCTGGACGGTGGGCACGGGCGTGAATGCGCAGACCGACACCCTCAGCTCCGACCGCGCCTTCCGCCTGGCAGGCTTTGCGCTGTGGAATGCACGCGTGGCCTACCAGGTCTCGCCCGAGCTGAGCGTGGCGCTCAACGTCAGCAACCTGCTGGACAAGCGCTACTACGTGCCTTCTTACAACACGGTGTCGGGCAACAACTACTACGGTGCGCCCAGGTCGCTGTTGCTGACGCTGCGCTACGCGCCGCGGATCTAGCGCGTGTTATGCGGCAGCGGCCGCCGCAACGCCAAACTCCTCGCTGTCCGCCTGGGCGCCGTCGTCGAACACCAGGCGGCGCTCGGGCCAGCGCATGGCGGCGAGCTTGAAGCGCTGCTGCGGGTCCTCGCCCGCCAGGCGGGCGTTCCAGCGGCCGCCGACCGAGTAGTCCACGCAGAACACATTGCCGCGCCGGCCGTGCCAGGACAGCGGACCGGTCTGGCCGAACAGGTTCTCGGCCTGCGCGCCGTGGAAGGACGGGCCGCCCCGGTTCAGGCGCCGCCAGTAGTGGCCCACGACCACGGCCTGGGCATCCTCGTATTCGTTCCACCAGGCCACGCGCTCGACGAAGCGCCACTTGCCGCCCGCGTAGAAGGGATTGCGGCATTCGCGCTCCACGCCCGAGGTCAGCACCTTGAGCGGATTGACCATGGCCTTGGCCAGTTCGCTCTCGCTGTGCGCGGGCAGGAAGGGCGGCAGCCAGTTGCGGTCTTCCAGGTCATGCGGCCATTGCTGGCGTTCGGCACGCATGCGCTCGGCCACCTTGTTGACCTGGGCCTGCTGGGCGGCCAGGGCCTCGTAGTGGTCGTAGGCGCTGCGTGCGCTGCCCAGCGGCAGCTCGCGCGCCATGGCGATCTGCTGCGGGCGCCAGGCCGCATGGACCACGCGCAGGTCCTCGCGCTCCATGGCGATGGGCAGGCGTTCCAGCAGGGCCAGGGTGTCAGGGATATCGCACAGCGGCATGCGCGCGAACGGCGCGTACTTGGGCGTATCGGAGGCCACGCGGCTGTCGAAGAACCAGCCGGAGCCGTCCTTGGCATCCTCGCGCAGCAGGTTGATTTCGTGGTTGCCGAGCACGGCCAGCGCATGGCCCGACTCCAGCATGGGCACCACACGGGCGAGCACGCCCGGGCTGTCGGGGCCCCGGTCGCAGAAGTCGCCGACGAAGACCAGGCGCCGACCCTGGGGATGGCGGCCCAGCGCGTCGTAGCCCAGGTGCCCCAGCAGTTGGTCCAGCGCCTCGGACTCTCCATGGATGTCGCCGACGATGTCGAGCGGACCGGGGGGCAAGGGCTGGACGAGGCTCATGGCGAAGAGGCGCGAAAGACGGCGAAGGCGTGGAAAAACGACATTATTTGCACAGACCCGCCGCGCCCGCCAGCCCCGTGTGCGACAGGGGTATGTCAGCGTCGTTGCAGGCGCACAAAGCTGTAGGGCAGCCCGTTGGCGGCCACATGGCGGCTGCGTGACGCTTCCTGCCACTCGGGGCCGAGCGTGGGGGCGAAGGCATCGCCTTCGTAGTCGCGCTCTATCTCGGTCACCTCGATGCTGTCGGCCAGCGGCAGGGCCTGGGCGTAGATCTGGGCACCACCCATGACCCAGACGTCGGCCGATGCCTGGCGGCCCAGTTCCATGGCCTGCTCCAGGCTGGTGGCATGCAGCACGCCGGGGGCGGCCGGCTCGGGCGCCCAGTCTGCCTGGCGCGTGACGACGATGTTGGTGCGCCCGGGCAGCGGCCTGAAGCGGGCCGGCAGCGAGTCCCAGGTCTTGCGGCCCATGACCACGGCCGAGCCCTGGGTCAATTGCTTGAAGTGCGCCAGGTCCTCGGGCAGGTGCCAGGGCATGGCATTGTCCTTGCCGATGACGCCGTTGGCGGCGCGTGCGTAGATGAGATGGATGGCCATCGGGCGGGTCTTTCTGCGGCCTCAGACGGCCACGGGGGCCTTGATGGGCTCGTGGTGCTGGTAGCCGACGACCTCGAAGTCCTCGTACTCGTAGCCGAAGATGGAGTCGGGCCGGCGCTTGATCTGCAGCGTCGGGTAGGCGAAGGGCTGGCGCGCCAGCTGGGTCTCGACCTGGGCGAAATGGTTGTTGTAGATATGGCAGTCGCCGCCGGTCCAGACGAAATCGCCCACCTGCAGGTCGCATTGCTGGGCCAGCATGTGGGTCAGCAATGCGTAGCTGGCGATGTTGAAGGGAACACCCAGGAAGATGTCCGCGCTGCGCTGGTACAGCTGGCAACTGAGCTTGCCGTCGGCCACATAGAACTGGAAGAAGGCGTGGCAGGGCATGAGCGCCATCTGCGGCAGGTCGGCCACGTTCCAGGCGCTGACGATGATGCGGCGGCTGTCCGGGTTGCTCTTGAGCTGCTTGACCACTTCGGCGATCTGGTCGATATGGCCGCCGTCCGGCGTGGGCCAGTTGCGCCATTGCACGCCGTAGACCGGACCCAGGTCGCCGTCCTCGCGTGCCCATTCGTTCCAGATGGTGCAGCCACGCTCCTGCAGCCAGCGCACGTTGCTGTCGCCGCGCAGGAACCACAGCAGTTCCAGGATGATGGATTTGAGGTGCACCTTCTTGGTGGTGACCAGCGGAAAGCCTTCGGACAGATCGAAGCGCATCTGGTGCCCGAACACGCTGCGCGTACCCGTTCCGGTACGGTCGGTCTTGGACACGCCATGTTCGTAGACATGGCGCATGAAATCTTCGTACTGTGAGCGGGCAGGGCGGGGCGCGGCAGTCATGTTCATGGCGGGGATTATCCCTTGATGAATACGGCGCCTTGTCCGACGGTATCCATGCCCCTCGAAACAAGGTTTGCAACCCCGGGTGCGAAAATGGCTGCCGACGGGCGCCGGTGTCTTGCCTGGGCTTTCACACCGGCGCCATGGTTTTTTCGCATCCGCTTTGACAAGGAGCTTGCGCATGTCTTCCATGCTCTCCCCCTGGCAGGCCGGAATCGCACTGGGTGCCGCCATGCTGGCGCTGACAGCCTGTGATCCGCGCTCTCCCACCGTTCCCACTCCCAAGGCCGTGCAGTCCGTGGCACTCGATGTGGCCGCGCCCGCGCCCGCATTGACGCTGAACTTTCCCGAGCGCACGCGCCTGCCGTCCACCGCCAAGGCGGGGGAGCCCGGCCTGGACAGCCTTGCCGAGTACGTGGGCAAGTATCCCTACGACGGCACCAACTACCTGGAGCAGGGCGTGCTGGCCGAGCGGCTCAAGGCGCTGCTGGGCACCAGCTACCCGACCTTGCTGAGCAATATGCGCACCGTGGGCCCGCTGACCAAGGAGGGCGATGTGTGGAGCATCGTCGGCCTGCGCCCCCACCAGGGCGGCGAGGAGATGGGCGCCATCGTGATCGACCCCGCGCGCAACGCACTGCGCGTGTGGCTGCTGACCGATGGCAAGCAGACCGACTTCTCCGACGCGGCCGGTGCCGACATCGCCTGGCCCAGCCAGGTGCAGAAGTCCTTCGCCGTGGTCGAGAGCAACAAGCCAGCTTCCTGATCTGCGCCTGGCCGAGTTTGGCCGCACCTGACCACGTTTGGATGCAAGAAGGGGCAGCGCCGCCACGCGGCCCCGCCCCTTCTTGATAAGCCGGCGCTGCCCGATCAGGCGCGCGCCAGGATGCAGCCGGGATTCATCAGGCCTTGAGGATCCAATGCCTGCTTGATGGCGCGCATCATGCCCAGGGCCACGGGCGACTGGTACTTTTCCAGCTTGTCCACCTTGAGCGCGCCCACGCCGTGCTCGGCAGAGAACGAGCCGCCGAATTCGGCCACGGCCTCGTAGACCAAGTGGTTGACCAGGTGCTCGCGCTCATTGAGGAAGGCCTTGGCGTCGCCGCCCACGGGCGCCTGCACGTTGTAGTGCAGGTTGCCGTCGCCCAGGTGGCCGAAGTTGACCAGGCGCACACCCGGGATCTCGCGCTGCAGCACGGCATCGGTGTGCTCGACGAAGGCGGGAATGCGCGATGCCGCAATGGAGATGTCGTGCTTGATGTTCAGGCCTTCCTCGGCCTGGGCCAGGGGAATGCTTTCGCGGATGTGCCACAGCTCATGGGCCTGCGACAGGCTTTCGGCCACCACGGCGTCAAGCACGCAGCCGTCCTCGAAGGCCAGCTCCAGCAGCGCCTCGAAACGCTCGCGCGCATGCTGCTCGGACTCGCTGTCCGAGTTCTCGACCAGCACGTAATAGGGCGGCGCGCCGTCCAGGCCCGCAAAGGGCACGCGCAGCTGGGGCATGTGCTTGATCACCAGGGACAGCGCGAACTGGCCCATGACCTCGAAGCCCGTCAGCCCCGCGCCCAGGTGCCTGTGCGCCATGCCCAGCAGGCGCACGGCCGCTTCCATGGAGGGCACCGCTGCAAAGGCCGTGAGCTGGGCCGCAGGCTGGGGGAACAGCTTCATGGTGGCGGCGGTGATGATGCCCAGCGTGCCTTCGCTGCCGATGAACAGGTCGCGCAGGTCGTAGCCGGTGTTGTCCTTGCGCAGGCCCTTGAGGCCGTCCCAGACCTCGCCCTGCGGCGTGACCACTTCCAGGCCCAGGCACAGCTCGCGCGTGTTGCCGTAGCGCACCACCTGGGTGCCGCCCGCGTTCGTTCCCAGGTTGCCGCCAATGGTGCAGCTGCCTTCGGCGGCCAGCGACAGCGGGAACAGCAGGCCCTCTTTCTCGGCAAGCTCCTGCAGGCTTTGCAGGATGCAGCCGGCCTCGACGGTGAAGCTCAGGTTGTCGCGGTCGATGTGGCGCACGGCATTCAGGCGCGTGAGGCTGAGCACGACCTGCGTGCCGCTGTCGTCCGGCGTGGACCCCACCGACAGGCCGGTGTTGCCGCCCTGCGGGATGATGCTGGTGCCTGCGGCCGCGCATTCGCGCACCACGGCGGCCACCTCGGCCGTGCTGGCCGGGCGCACCACGGCCAGGGACTTGCCGCGCACGCGGCGGCGCCAGTCCTGTTCATAGGCCACGAGGTCGCCCTCGGTGAGGACATGGGCTTCGCCGACGATCTGGCGCAGGCGTTCAAGCAGTGCAGTCATGTTGCAACTTCTTTCAAAGACGTGAAGGCATGAAAACGGGGACTCAGCCGCCGGCCGCCTGGGCCGCGCGGCGCGCGCTGCGCTGGCGCCAGCGCACATGCAGGGCGCAGGCGGTGAACAGCATCAGGCACAGGAAAACTTCGAGCAGCGCCAGCCAGCGGCCGGGCGCCGCGTCGCTCCAGGCGCGCACGACGCCCTCGGTGAAATAGATCCACACCAGCAGGCTGACCCAGCGGTAGGTATACATGCGGTGCTTGAGCAGGCCGATCAGCGGAATCGCCAGCGGCAAGGCCTTGAGCACCAGCCAGGAGCCCCCGGGGCGCATTGGCGCCAGCCACAGTTCCCAGGCCAGGCTCAGCACGATCAGGCCCATGAGGCTGGAGACCGCCAGCCAGCGGGTGGCGGCGACATCGGCGCCGGGGCGAGAAATGGAATCAGTCATCGGGGTGGCATCATATCGGCCATGGTCTTGTCCTTTGAACATGTGATTGCTTGGATGGTCACGCGCGTTCCCGTTTCAGGCACGCGCGTTGCAGCGGAGATATGGCGATGAGCGGCGGCCCCGGGCAGGAGCCTGCCGGTGGCCTGGAGGACGGTGCCGTTGCACTGCCCGCGCCCGAACAGGAGCGCAGCCTTTCGCTGATGGAGCGGCCCGAGCCGGTGGTGCCCCCATCCTGGCGCGAACGCCTGCGCTGCTTTCCCTGGCGCAATACCGCGCACACGCTGCGCGAACGCTTTCGCGAGGACCGGCTGGGCGTCACCGCCAGCAGCCTGACCTTCACCACGGTGCTGGCCCTGGTGCCGTTCTTCACGGTGGCGCTGGCGCTGTTCACGGCGTTTCCCATCTTCTCGCGCGTGCAGATCGTGCTGGAGCGCTGGCTGATCGACAGCCTGATTCCGGAGACCATTGCACGCCAGGTGCTCGGCTATCTGACGCAGTTCGCCTCCAAGGCCAGCCAGCTGGGCATGGCCGGTTTTTCCATTCTGGTGATCACGGCGGTCGCGCTGATCCTCACCATAGACCGCACGCTCAACAACATCTGGCGCGTGCGCCAGCTGCGGCCGCTGGGCCAGCGCGTGCTGATCTACTGGGCCGCGATCACGCTGGGCCCGCTGGTGCTGGGCCTGAGCCTGGTGCTGTCGTCCTATGTGATGTCGGCCTCGCGCGGGCTGGTCAATGCGCTGCCCGAAGGGTTGCGCTTCATCTTCGATTCCATCGAGTACCTGGCGCTGGCCGCTGGCATGGCGGGCCTGTACCACTATGTGCCCAACACGGCGGTGCGCTGGCGCCATGCCTGGGTGGGCGGCCTGTTCGTGGCCACCTGCATGGAGCTGGCGAAGAAGGCGCTGGGCCTGTACCTGGCCTCGGTGCCTACCTATTCGGTCATCTACGGCACCTTTGCCACCTTGCCGATCCTGCTGATCTGGATCTACATGGCCTGGATCATCGTGCTGCTGGGCGCCGTGGTCACCGCGTATCTGCCCATCGTCATGGCCGGCGTGCAGCGCATGCCCGGACAGCAGGGCTGGCAGTTCGAGATGGCCGTGGAAATCCTGCAGTACCTGGAGCAGGAGCGCGAGTCGCCCGCCAAGGGCCTGTATGCCAGCGATCTGGCACGCCGCCTGCATGTGGACTGGCAGCAGATCGATCCGGTGCTGCAGGCGCTGTCCGTGCTCGACTGGGTGGGAACGGTGCAGGCGCCAGGCGTTGCGGCGGGCAGCGAGGGCACCGAGCCCCGCTACATGCTGCTGGTGGACCCGCAACACACGCCCTTGGCCCCCCTGGTCGAACGCCTGCTGCTGGCTCCTTCCGCGGCCGTGCAGCCGCTGTGGGAGCGCACGGGCCTGGCGGGCATGACGCTGGCCAGCCTGCTGGAGAGCCGGCCCCGGCCGTAGTGCCCGGCGCGGCGCTTTAGAGCGCAATGCGTCCGGTGAGGATGTCGCGCCACATCACCCAGTCGCCGCGAAAGCTGTACAGCGGGCGCTTGAAGCTGGCGGGCCGGTTTTTCTCGAAGCCGAAGTGCCCTATCCAGGCAAAGCCGTAGCCGAACAGCAGGCCGCCGAGCAGGAACCAGAAATTGCCGGTCAGGAACAGCGCGAACAGGCACAGCAGCGCCAGCGTGGAGCCGACGAAGTGCAGGCGCCGGCAGGTACGGTTGCTGTGTTCCTGAAGGTAGAACGGATAGAACTCGGCAAAGCTCTTGAACTGGCGCGGGTCCACGGCAGCCTGTGCGGCGCCGGGCAGGGGAGCGGAAGCGTGTGACATGGCAGGCCTTCGCGTGCATGGGGTGGCTTCAACTTATACGCCGCTGCCTGGCCTTTCACCATCGGAGGAACCCGCGCGCCCGGGTTCGCAAAAGCTGCCCCGAGAGAGACAAAAGCTGCCGCATTCCGCCCCGCGCGTCGCCACGGTGTCGCCCTCTGGCGGCATGCAGGCGCATGATGTCTGCCGGGCCGGCGCCGACCGGCATGGAGTTTTTTTCGATGCCTTCCTCGTGCATGACCGACATCCCCGCATCCTTGAACGAAATCCGCATTCCCACGCCGCAGGGCAGCATCTACGTCAGGCGCTGGCAGGCGCCGGCGGCCGGCGAAGGCGAACAAGGCCCGGCGCGCGCGCCCATCGTGCTGCTGCACGACTCGCTGGGCTCGGTGGCGCTGTGGCGCGATTTCCCGCAGCAATTGGCCGAGGCCACGCGCCGCGATGTGCTGGCCTATGACCGGCTGGGCTTTGGCCAGTCCGATCCCTATCCGGGCACGCTGGGGCCGGGCTTTGTGGCCCGGGAGGCAGAGACCGTGTTCCCGGCCGTGCACCAGGGGCTGGGCCTTGAGGATTTCATTGTGCTGGGCCACAGCGTGGGCGGCGGCATGGCCGCCATGGTGGCGGCCCGATATGGCGCGCAGTGCAAGGCGGTGATCACGGAGTCCGCCCAGGCCTTTGTGGAAGATCGCACCTTGCAGGGCATTCGCGCGGCCCAACAGGATTTCGCCCGGCCCGGCCAGCTGGCGCGCCTGGAGAAATACCACGGCGACAAGGCCGCCTGGGTGCTGTCTGCCTGGGTCGATACCTGGCTGTCCCCGCCTTTTGCCGACTACCGGCTGGACGAGGCGCTGGAGCGCGTGCGCTGCCCGGTGCTGGCCATCCATGGAGAGCTCGACGAGTTCGGCTCCCTGGTCCATCCCGAGCGCATCCGCGACCGCGCCAGCGGCCCGGTGGAGGTGGAGATCGTGGCCGGCGGCGGCCACGTCCCCCACCGCGAGCAGCCCGAGCGCATTGCCCAGCGCATCGCGCGTTTCCTGGCACGGGTCTGATCCCGGGCGGGCTTCATGGGCCCGCCTGGGTGGACGCCGAGAGCTCCGGCGGAAACAGCGCCTTCTTGATCACGGCGTGCACGCCCCAGTTGCCGTCCACCACCTGCGTCACGGCGAAGTCCACGGCCACGGAGATCAGCGATACGGCCTCGTCCTCGTCCAGCCCGTGGGCCAGCATCAGATAGCGCCTTGCCTTGTGGAAGGCGTCACGCATGGCGCCTTCCAGCGATGACTTGCGATAGACCTGGGACTGCGCCTGGCTGCCCAGTTCGGCCAGGTGGTCGGTGAAGCTGAAGCCCTGTATCACCCATTCGGAGCCGGTCTCCAGGAAAGGGTGGTCCAGCTCTGCAAGGAAGCGGTTGTCCAGCGCGGCGCGCTTGTGCACCCGCAGCTCGAAGCTGCCGGTCAGCGAACATTCGATGGCCGTGCCGCACAGTTCCGAGTCGCCTTGGGATGCATGCGGGTCTCCCACCGAAAACAGCGCGCCGGGCACCGATACGGGCAGGAAGAGCGTCGCGCCCTTGCCGGCGCGCCAATTGTCCAGGTTGCCGCCGAAGTAGCTCGGCGGTATGGAGTCGATCAGGCCGGCCTCTCGCGGTGCCACGGCCAGCATGCCGAAATGCGGACGCAGCGGCACGCGTGCCTTGTCCAGCACACCAAAGCGCCGGGTGATGCTGGCGGGGTCCACGGGCACGCCCGGGTAGTCGATGGTCGGATGGACCACGCCGAAGGGGTCGGTCTGCGGCGTCCAGCGGTAGTTGTAGACAGCGCGGGCCGTGGGCTCCTCGGGCAGTGCGTGGTCGATTTCGTAGATGGTGACCACTTCGCGCTGGCGGGGCTCCGTGATCTGGTCGCGGTAGTGAAAGCCCCACCAGGCGGCGGCGTTGCTGCCGAAGACACGGCCGTGGTGGGCGGGGCTGCAGCTGGGGCGTGGCTGCACGTCGAGGATGCGTATCTCCAGCAGGTCGCCGGGTTCGGCCTCATGCACATAGACGGGGCCGGTGCAGATGTGCACGCCGAAGCCCTCGCCCGCGCCGCGGCCGTAGATCGAGGCATCCATCGGGCCCGCGCCGCGCCGGTCCACGGCCTTCTGGGCCGCGGTCCAGTGGAACACGCTTTCGGCGCCCGGATCGCCTTCGATCATGCGTTCCCAGTCGTCCGAGGCATGCTGGGTCAGCGTCTCCATGGTCACCACGTCACCTGAGCGCACCGAAAGCACGGGCTTGAGTGAACGGCTCAGGTAGCCCCAGTGCACGGTCTTGTCGGAGACCGGAAGGTAGTAGTGCTGGGGCGACGCACCGCCATTGTCTGCATGCGCCGAGCGCTTGGGCACAAGGGCCAGCGCCTGGGCGTAGCGTGCGTGGTCGCGCAGCAGGGCCTGGAACGGGCTGTGTGCCAGGCGCGCTGCGGCCGGTTCTGCACCCTGCGCAGCGCTCTCGGCGGGCGAGGGGCGTCCGCGCTGGCCGGGCGGCGCATCCTGCACGCGCGCCGGACTGGCGCGATAGGCCTTGGGGGACAGACCATAGCGGGCCGTGAAGGCACGGCTGAAGTTGGCGGCATCGCCAAAGCCCCAGCGAAAGCACAGCTCGGCGATGGAGAAATGCTGCAGCGAGCGGTTGCTCAGGTCCATGCGGCAGCGCTCCAGCCGGCGTTCGCGCAGGTAGGTGCGGAAGCTGGTGGCAGCCCCCTTGAACAGCTTTTGCAGATAGCGCGTGGACAGCCCCTCGGCGCCGGCGATGGCATCGATGGACAGCTCGGCATCGCCCAGCCGGGTTTCGATGGCGCGGCAGATGCGGCGCAGATGGCCAAGCTGTACGGCGCTTGGCGGCTCTGTCGCCTCGGCCTGCTCCTGGTCGGGATTGCCGGCGCGTGGTGTCAGGCAGGTGACCAGCATGTCGGTGAGCGTGGCCTCCACCGACAGCAGATCGTCCTGTGCCAGTGTGTCGATCTGCTCTGCCAGTGAGGCCGCCATTGCCATGCACATGGCCCCCACGCCGCCTGTCCCGCCGATGTGCCTGGCCTCGGGCGGGCACGAGCGCAGCAGGCGCAACAGAAAGCTCGAGGACTCCAGCCGCGCAAGCAGCAGGCGGCCGTCGCCGGGCAACTGCAGCTGCCAGTCCCGGTCTGACTCCAGCAGCAAGGCCGAGCCGGCCTCGAGCGGGAACGCGGCGTCCTCGATCACCGCATCGGCGCTGCCTTGCAGCAAGGCGCACAGCAGCAGGCCCGGGCCGCGCAGCCGCTTGGCCACGGCCCGCAGCGTCAGGGGCGAGGTGGCCAGCGTGATGAACACCGATCCCAGTGGCGAGCTGCGCAGCGCCAGGTGGGTGGCCGGTGGCGTGGGCGCTTCGCCATGGATGTCTGCCCTGGACAGCGCCTCATTGAGCGCAGCCTGCCGCAAGGCATCGGGAAATGCGTGGGTGGAAAAGCGTCTTGGATCGTCGTGCATCAGGGTCGAACTATGAACGCCCGCGTACTGCCTGTCCAAGCCCGGCGCACCGGATGGCAGCCGCGACAAGTTTTTGTGCGCGCAGGAACAACCGGCCTGGACATGCTCGCCTGGACACTGGCGCTGCCGGCACCGATCCACAACAGCAGGAGTATTTTCGATGACCATCCCCCACCAAGAACATATCTGCGGCCCGGGCTGCCAGCACGGTGCTTCGCCAGCCGACGAGAAGCTGATCCGCGAGGAATTCCAGGTTGCACGCCGTTCCTTCCTGCGCGACGCCATGGTGGTCGGTGGCGGCGCGGTCTCGGCCGGCGCCATCAGCGGCGCGATGGCACCGTCCCGGGCCTTTGCCCAGGGCGCGCCTGGCGCCCGGGCCGGCCAGGGCATGGCCAGCCACTACTACATTCCCGCCTCTGCCAGCACCGTGCTCTGGGGCTACTTCAGCAGATCGGCCAAGCCGGTGGTCGAAGTCGAATCGGGTGACTACGTGACCATGGAGACGCTCACCCACCACGCCAATGACGATGCCGAACGCATGGTCCGGGGCGACCCTGGCGCCGAGAGCGTGTTCCACTGGGACAGCCAGCGCAAGAACGTCGATCGCCGGGGCGCCGGTCCCATGGATGCCAAGAACGGCGCAGGTGGCGGCCAGGGCGTGCACATCTGCACGGGGCCGGTACGCATCAAGGGCGCCCAGCCCGGCGATGTGCTGGAAGTGCGCATCATTGATGTGGTGCCACGCCCCTCGGGCAACCCGCAGTTCAAGGGCCGGACCTTCGGCAGCAATGCGGCGGCGAACTGGGGCTTTCACTATGGCGACACGCTCACCGAGCCCCGAAAGCGCGAGGTGGTCACCATCTACGAGGTGGATGCGACCGGCGAGCGCAACTGGGCCCGCGCCGTCTACAACTACCGCTGGACGCCGCAGACCGACCCCTTTGGCGTGGTCCACCCGACCATCGACTATCCGGGCGTACCCGTGGACCACCGCACGATCAGCAAGAACGAAAACGTGCTGCGCAATATCCGCGTTCCCGTGCGGCCGCACTTCGGCACCATCGGCGTGGCGCCGGCCGAGGTGGAGATGGCCAGCTCCATTCCGCCCAACCACACGGGCGGCAACATCGACAACTGGCGCATCGGCAAGGGGGCGACCATGTATTTCCCCGTGGCCGTGCCAGGGGCCAACTTCACCGTGGGCGATCCGCATGCCTCGCAGGGGGACTCCGAGCTGTGCGGCACGGCCATCGAGTGCTCGCTGACCGGCACCTTCCAGCTGGTCCTGCACAAGAAGGCGGATCTGCCTGGAACGCCGCTGGCCGAACTGGCCTATCCGCTGCTCGAAACCCAGGACGAATGGCTGCTGCACGGCTTCAGCTACGCCAACTACCTGGCGGAGCTGGGGCCTGATGCACAAAACCAGATCTTCAAGAAGTCTTCCGTGGACCTGGCGCTGCGCGACGCCTATCACAAGATGCGCCACTTCCTCATGACCACCCAGGGGCTGGGAGAGGACGAGGCCATCTCGCTGATGTCGATTGCCGTGGATTTCGGCATCACCCAGGTGGTGGATGGCAACTGGGGCGTGCACGCGCTCGTGAAAAAGAGCATCTTCCCCGCGCGCGGCGCGTGAGTGCGTCCGGGCCCTGCGGGCAGGACCCGGCCGGGCTCAGCGCGCCAGGAAATCCCGGATGGCGAACAGCGTCTGGTCGGGCGCCTCGGTCATCTGGTTGTGGCCGCTGGGCAGGTGCACGATGCTGACCTGGCGCTGCGCGCCCCGGGCCGCCTCGATCAGGCCCTTGGCGGCCTTGGGCGGCGTCATCTGGTCCTGCTCGCCCAGGGCGAACAGGACCGGACATTGCAGCGCCGCCATGGCCGCCTCGCCGCCCGCATAGCTGTCGCAGGCCTTGAAGCCGGCGTGCAGCAGGTTGGTGCGGTCATTGCTGGCCAGCACGCGCCGGCCCAGCGCCATGCCGGCGCCGAACACCCAGCTGCCTGCGCCGCTGGGTGGCGCCAGCGTGGCGCGCGAGAACACATTCACCATGCGGATGGCCTGCTCGGGCGTGCTGAGCGCGGAGTCCAGCAAAGCAGGCGAGACCTTCATCGGGTAGGCCGTGCCCACCAGCACCAGGTGGCTGACGCGCGCGGCCAGCCGCGCGGCCGCTTCCATGGCGATCAGGCTGCCCCAGCTGTGGCCGATCAGCGCGGCCTTCCCGATGCCTGCCGCATCCATGAGCTGGCCGATGAAATCCGCTGCTGCCTCCACGCTGGCGGGCGCGTCACCCGCGCTGCGGCAGTGGCCGGGCAGGTCTATGGCCAGCACGTTCCAGCCGTGGTTGGCCAGGTAGCGACTTTGCAGAGCCCAGACGCTGTGGTCGCACAGCACGCCGTGGATGAGGATGGCCGTGGGCTGGGCGGGGTTGAAGGCCTTGCCGCCGGTATAGGCGTAGATGGCGTGGCCCTGAACATCGATCTTCATTGTTGGTGTCTCCCTTGTCGGCTCACGCTGCCTTTTCAGCGGCCTTGAGGGCGCGCTTGAGGTCATCGATCAGGTCGTCGGCATCCTCCAGTCCGATGGACAGGCGTATCGTGCCCTGGCCGATGCCGGCCTGGGCCAGTGCTTCGTCGCTCATGCGGAAATGCGTGGTGCTGGCCGGATGGATCACAAGGCTGCGGCAGTCGCCCACGTTGGCCAGGTGGCTGAAGACCTTGAGCGTCTCGATGAACTTGCGCCCCTGGTTGCGGTTGCCCTTGATGTCGAAGCTGAACACCGAGCCCGCGCCGCGCGGCAGCAGCTTCTTTGCCAGTTGGTGCGAGGGATGGGTCTCCAGCAGCGGGTGGCCCACGCGGCCCACCAGCGGATGGCTGGCCAGGAATTGCACCACCTTCTCGGTATTGCGGATGTGGCGCTCCATGCGCAGCGGCAGCGTCTCTATGCCCTGCAGGATCAGCCAGGCCGTGTGCGGGCTCATGCAGGCGCCGAAGTCGCGCAGGCCTTCGCGCCGCGCGCGCAGCAGGAAGGCGCCGGTGCTGCTCTCCTCGCTGAACACCATGTTGTGGAAGCCGTCGTAGGGCTCGGTCAGCTCGGGGAAGCGCCCCGATTTTTCCCAGTCGAAGCTGCCGCCATCCACCACGATGCCGCCGACCACGGTGCCGTGGCCCGACAGGAACTTGGTGGCCGAGTGGTAGACGATGTCCGCGCCATGCTCCAGCGGCTTCATCAGCCAGGGCGAGGTCAGCGTGGAGTCCACCAGCAGCGGTACGCCGGCCTCATGGGCTATGGCGCTGATGGTGGGGATGTCCATCACATCCAGGCCCGGGTTGCCCACCGTCTCGCCGAAGAACAGCTTGGTGTTGGGGCGCACTGCGGCGCGCCAGCCGTCGATGTCGCCGGGCTTGACGAAGGTGGTCTCTATGCCGAAGCGCGCCAGCGTGTAGTGCAGCAGGTTCTGCGAGCCGCCGTACAGCGCCGTGCTGGCCACGATGTGGCTGCCCGCGCCCATGAGCGTGGCCACCGACAGGTGCAGCGCCGCCTGGCCACTGGCCACGGCGACGGCGCCCACGCCGCCTTCCAGGGCCGAGACGCGCTGCTCCAGCACGGCGTTCGTGGGATTGGAGATGCGGCTGTAGACGTGCCCTGGGCGCTCCAGGTTGAACAGCGAGGCCGCATGGTCGCTGGACTCGAACACGAACGAGGTCGTGAGGTGGATGGGCGTCGCGCGCGCTCCGGTGGCGGGGTCGGGCTGTGCGCCCGCGTGCAGCGCCAGGGTGTCAAAGCCGGGGTCCGAGTAGCCGGGCATTCCTGTCTCCATGGTTGTCAAGGCAAGCGGGCATTGTGGGCTATATTTCCTGTCAGACACGGGCTTGCCGCAACCACGGCGACACAGACAAATTTGGAGATACGGCATGAAAGTAAGTGACATCCTGCGCGTCAAGGGCAACACCCTCTACACGGTGTCGCCGGACGAAAGCCTGGCCAGCGCGGTGCAGGTGATGTCGGAGCGCGATATCGGCTCCCTCGTGGTCATGGAGCATGGCGACGTGGTCGGCATGCTGACCTTCCGCGAAGTGATCCAGGGCTTCGTCAAGCACGGCGGGGTGGGCGAGACGCTGGTGCGCTCGGCCATGGACGACGCTCCCATGACCTGCACCATGGAAACCGACATGGACGAGGTGCGCCGCATGATGCTGGACCGCCACGCACGCTACATGCCGGTGATGGACAAGCGCATGCTCATGGGCGTGATCAGCCTGTACGACGTGGCCAAGGCCGTGGTGGACAGCCAGAACTTCGAGAACCGCATGCTCAAGGCCTACATCCGCGACTGGCCCGAGGGCGAGCGCCAGGGCGCGGACTGATCGCCAGGTCGATATCTACCGACCGTTCGACCGTTTCACTTTGAGCAGCAAGGCCTCCGAACGCAAAATGCGGCGGAGGCCTTTGTCTTTGCGCGCAGGGCGCAAAGCAGACAGTCGCGTGAACAGCGAATGGATGGGCTGCAGGACCTGTCAGTGCACCCGGCGGCGTTTGGGCTTGAGCAAGGCGCTGGGCGGCACGTCATAGGCCTGTCTGAAGACGCGGCTGAAGTGCGAGAAGCTGGTGAAGCCACAGGCCAGCGCCACATCGGTCACGCGCCGCGCATTGTCTGCCCGAAGCAGCAGGTGCGCCTGGGCCAGCCGTTCGTTCCAGAGCCAGCGGCTAGGGGTCAGGCCTTCGGTGGCAAACAACCGTGCCAGGCTGCGCAGCGACATGCCCATGTCCTGGGCCACCTGCAAGGGCTTGAGCTCGGGGTCGTCGAGCCGGGCCCGCATGTACTGCTTGGCCTGGGCAAGCCTGTTGCGGGTTCTGAAATCGCCAGGGCTGGACGATGTCAGCAGCACATTCAGCAGCGAGGGGCGAAGGTCCTGCTCCTCGTCCTTGGGCTGAAGGCCTGGCGATGCCGGTGGAGTGCTGCGCGCAGGGTCGCTGTGATCCTGGCTTTGTGTTGAGTCGGAAGAGGCCTGCATTTCACGAACCTCCCGCAGTTTGCGGCTGGTGCCTGTGTGGTGATCCGCAGGCGGTTGAAAAAGGGTGGATTGCAATTTTAACTATGAATATTTGCAATCCGATAGCTATATTTGTTATCGCCGGGCGATGGCTGCCTGCGCAATGCACCGCCGCCGCAGGCACGGCGCTTGCGGGCTACCCGGGCATAATCGTCGGCCTATGAGCGGCAACACCTTCGGCACCCTATTCACTGTCACCAACTTCGGCGAATCGCATGGCCCGGCCATAGGCTGCGTCATCGACGGCTGTCCGCCCGGCATGGCGCTGAACGAAGCGGATATCCAGCAAGAACTGGATCGCCGCCGCCCCGGCACCAGCAAGTTCGTGACCCAGCGCAACGAGCCCGATGCGGTGGAAATCCTCTCGGGCGTCTACGAAGGCCGCACCACGGGCACGCCGATCGCGCTGCTGATCCGCAATACCGACCAGCGCAGCAAGGACTACTCCAACATTGCGCAGAGCTTTCGTCCCGGCCATGCCGACTACGCCTACTTCCAGAAATACGGCATCCGTGATCCACGCGGCGGCGGCCGTTCCTCGGCACGGCTGACGGCCCCCACGGTGGCCGCTGGTGCCGTGGCCAGGAAGTGGCTCAAGGAAAAGTTCGGCACCGAGTTCCGCGCCTGCATGACCCAGGTGGGCGAGTTGTCCCTGCCCTTCGAGAGCTGGGAGCATGTGCGCAACAACCCCTTCTTTGCGCCGGTGGCCGATGTGTCCCAATACGAGGAATACATGGATGCGCTGCGCAAGTCGGGCGACTCCTGCGGCGCCGCGCTGCGCGTGCAGGCCAGCGGCATGCCGGTGGGCTTGGGCCAGCCGCTGTATGACCGCCTGGATGCCGACGTCGCCTACGCCATGATGGGCCTGAACGCGGTCAAGGCCGTGGAGATCGGTGCCGGTTTCGACAGCGTGGTCCAGCGCGGCACCACGCACGGTGACTCGCTGAGTCCCGAAGGCTTTCGCAGCAACAACGCCGGTGGCATCGTCGGCGGCATCAGCACGGGTCAGGACCTGGAAGTGCGCATAGGCATCAAGCCCACCAGTTCCATCATCACGCCGCGCGAATCCATCGACGTGCAGGGCCAGAGCACCGAGGTCATCACCAAGGGGCGCCACGACCCCTGCGTCGGCATCCGCGCAGCGCCCATCGCCGAGGCGCTGCTGGCCCTGGTGGTGATGGACCATGCGCTGCGCCACCGCGCACAGTGCGGTGACGTGGATTCGGGCCTGGCTCCCATCCCTGCCGCCGCGCCCTGAAAGCACTGCCAGGCACCAAAGAAAAAGCCGCCCAAGGGCGGCTTTCTTGCGTCCTGCCGGCCTGATCAGCCGGGATTGCGCACCTCATCCATGACGTTCTTGAAATCGTCCACATCCTCGAAGCTGCGGTAGACGCTGGCGTAGCGAATGTAACCGACCTTGTCGAGCAGCTTGAGCTCGCGCATCACCATCTCGCCCAGGCGGCTGGAGAGCACTTCGCGCTCGCCCAGGTTGCGCAGCCGCTCCTCGATGCGCTCGATGGCGGCATCGATCTGCTCTGTGCTTACGGGGCGCTTGCGCAGCGCGATCTTGAACGAGCCCAGCAGCTTGGCGCGCTCGTACTCGATGCGCCGCCCGTCCTTCTTGACGATGGCGGGAAAGCTGACCTCGGGCCGCTCGTAGGTGGTGAAGCGCTTGTCGCAGCCGCCGCACTGGCGGCGGCGGCGGATGAAGCCCCCATCCTCGGCCTCACGGGTCTCCACGACCTGGGTGTCCGGATGGCTGCAGAACGGGCACTTCATGGCAGGCCTCTATGCGTGCAACTCAGGCGCCGTAGACCGGGAAGCGGGCCGTCAGCTCGGCCACCTGGGCGCGCACGCGGGCCAGGTTGGCTTCGTCGGCGGGGTTCTCCAGCACGTCGGCCAGCAGGTTGGCTGTCAGGCGGGCTTCCTCTTCCTTGAAACCGCGCGTGGTCATGGCGGGCGTGCCCACGCGGATGCCGCTGGTCACCATCGGCTTTTCGGGATCGTTGGGGATGGAGTTCTTGTTGATCGTCATGTGGGCGGCGCCCAGCGCGGCTTCGGCCGCCTTGCCGGTGATGCCCTTGGCGCGCAGGTCCACCAGCATGACGTGGCTTTCCGTGCGGCCGGAGACGATGCGCAGACCGCGTGCCGTCAGCGTTTCCGCGACAACCTTGGCGTTCTTCACGACCTGTTCCTGGTAGGTCTTGAACTCGGGCGACAGCGCTTCCTTGAAGGCCACGGCCTTGCCGGCAATGACATGCATCAGCGGGCCGCCTTGCAGGCCGGGGAAGATGGCGCTGTTGATGGCCTTCTCGTGCTCGGCCTTCATCAGGATCACGCCGCCGCGCGGGCCGCGCAGGCTCTTGTGCGTGGTGGTGGTGACCACGTCGGCATGGGGCACGGGGTTGGGGTACACGCCTGCGGCGATCAGGCCGGCATAGTGGGCCATGTCCACCCAGAAGATGGCGCCGACTTCCTTTGCGATCTTGGCGAAGCGCTCGAAGTCGATGGCCAGGGCGTAGGCCGATGCGCCGGCCACGATGATGCGGGGCTTGTGCTCGCGCGCCAGCGCTTCCATCTTGTCGTAGTCGATGGCTTCTTCGGCATTCAGGCCGTAGGAGACCACGTTGAACCACTTGCCCGACATGTTCAGCGGCATGCCGTGCGTCAGGTGACCGCCTTCGGCCAGGCTCATGCCCATGATGGTGTCGCCGGGCTTGGCAAAGGCCATCAGCACGGCCTGGTTGGCCTGGGAGCCGGAGTTGGGCTGCACGTTGGCGGCTTCGGCGCCGAACAGCTTCTTGACGCGGTCGATGGCGAGCTGCTCGACCACATCGACGTTCTCGCAGCCGCCGTAGTAGCGCTTGCCCGGATAGCCTTCGGCGTACTTGTTGGTGAGCTGGGAGCCCTGGGCTTCCATCACGGCAGGCGAGCAATAGTTCTCGCTGGCGATCAGCTCGATATGTTCTTGTTGACGCAGGTTCTCGGCCTGGATGGCGGCAAAGACTTCGGCGTCGACCTTCTCGACGGTATTGGTGCGTTGAAACATGGCAGTCCTGTGAACTTGAAATTCCCTTGAGGCCAAGGGCTGCCCAGGCGAACGGCGGAACACTCCAGATCCCGCGTGCGCATGGAGGCTGGGCGGTACGCTCCCCGGTGGTTCACAGAAGGTGGTCCTTCTCGGGCCTTCTGCTGGTTTCCACGTCAGCGGCAGCGGTGCGTGAAGCGGCTGCGCCTATCGCCAGTTGCGTACCCCGCTAGTGTAGCTGAGCCGGTGGCGCCGAAGACCTGGCAGGGGCGTTGCAGAAGGCGTTTGCGTGGGCCACCTGCAGTTGGATCGGGCATGAAAAAAGCTGGCCTTGGCCAGCTGTGCACTCACTATGCCGGGAAGTCAGGCTACAGCGCCGGCTCCTGGGACTGAAGGGCCACCTGCTCGGAGCGGGCAGAGGTGTTGCTCGAGCTGACCGGCACGGCTGCAGGTGCAGCCGCTGCTGCCGGGACCGAGGCCTCGGCCACGGGGGTCGCCGGCTTGGTGGAGGCGATCTGTACGGCCTGCCGGGGCTGATCGACCTTGGCGGTCATCAAAGGCACGGCACGCAGGCCGGCGGCCATGCGCAGGCGCTGGTGCTCGGCCAGCACCTTGGCGGCGTAGCCACCATCGGTGGGCAGGTTGGCCGCGCCCACGTAGTAGCGCAGGCCTCCTTCGATGGAGCCGGCGCGCTCGATGCATTCCTTGAGCACGCGCACGCCCACGCGCAGATTGCTGACCGGGTCGAAGGCAGCATTCTGGCCACCGAAGTTCTCATACTTGTCGGTATGCACCGTGGTCATCACCTGCATCAGGCCCTGCGCGCCGACAGCGCTTTGCGCAAACGGGTTGAAGCTGGATTCGATGGCCATGATGGCCAGGATCAGCGTCGGGTCCAGGCGGTTGACCTTGCCCAGGTCATAGGCCTCGCTGACCAGTGCCGCGATCGGCTCAGGCGCCACGCGGTACTTCTTGCTGAGCCAGAAGGCCACGGCTGCCTGCTCCTTGGGCAGGTTCTTGGGGTTGGTCGCCGTCGCCCGATCGCTGGCAGCGAGTTCGACGGGAACACCCAGCTCGGCCATCTGGCGAGCGGTCAGCCAGGAGCGCAGCTGGCTCTCTCCGGCATCGCGCAGGTCAGGGCGGGCGAACAAGGTGATGGCCATGAAGGCCACAGCAAGGCCCAGCAGGGCGAAGCTGTTGTGGATGATGGCAAGAAAACCGTTGGCCACATCGATGGCGAACGTTCGCGCGGCGGCGAAAAATTTTCCTGACGCTGGCATAGCTTTTTCCTTTCTAGGGGCACCAACCCGAAACGGCCTTCGCCGAAGCGAAGGCCGGTGAGGCTGACACCCTGGATTGGGTGCTGCGGATCCGGGAGGCTGGCGCTTGGTGCGCCATTGCGTTGTAGGCCTGCGGGATCTGCTCAGTCGTGAGGCAGCAGAAACAAAAAACGCTCTATTCGAGCGCTGGCGGATTCTAGGAGTTCACCAAATACACGGTCAACACTATGAAATCAACTTTTTAGATCAATGAATAATAACAAACCATGGATGCAAACACAGTTTTGAGGTCTTGAAGAGCGGGTGGCGTGCTACCGATGTACGCCGCCTCCGCCGTTTTCAGAGCGCGTCATGAAATTGCAATGAAATGCAAAAGCACTGGCAGGCCGACCCTGCGTCCTTCTATATTGGAGGTGACTGCTCTTGCAGTCGTCTCGCCAAGGTGGAAGACAGGTAAAAGTGGTGTTCGATAGTGCGGACACCGTGGTTCAAGTCTTCTTCCGCGGCCTTCCTGGAAGCAATCTCTTGCTTCCAAGCAGCAAGGACCATCCTCTCCTTGACTGCGGAAAACGGTCGGGACTTGTGCCCGCCGTAAAGCCCGGAAGCCGGTTCACGGCTTCCGGGCTTTGTCGTTCAAGGATGGCCGCAACGTCAAGAAATGTGCCGTGGTGCGGACCCAGCCGTTGCTGCCGCCCCAATTTCTGGTGCAATGCAGCCGTTGCCCTGTCCTGTGTCCCAGGATAGGGCTGTACTAGTTACCAGAGCCCCATGCAATCTCTCTTCAAGCACCGCTGGCTGCGCAGGCTGGCCATCGCCCTTGTGGCGTTCCTTTTGCTGTGGCTGCTGTTGTGGGCGCTGGTGCCCGTTGTGGCCAAGAGTCAACTGGAAAAGCAGGCATCGGCCAAGCTGGGCCGTCAGGTCCGTGTGGGTGCAGTGGAGTTCCGGCCCTGGTCGCTGGAGCTGACCCTGCGGGACCTGAGCATTGCCAGGAGCCAGGCGGAAGGCGCGGCGCCGGAGTCCGTGCCGTCTTCATCTTCGTCCCCCCAGCTTCAGATCGACCGCATCTATGTCAATGCCAGTATCCAGTCGCTGTTTCGGCTGGCGCCGGTGCTGGATGCCATCGAGGTCGATGCGCCGGTGCTGCGCCTGACCCAGCAGAGCCTGGGGCATTTCGATGTGGACGATGTGCTGGCCAGGCTGGCCGAACCCGGCGACACGCCGCCCTCCAGGCCCGTGGGCTTTGCGCTGTACAACATTGCGCTGCGCGACGGCCGCGTGGAATTGCAGGACGAGGTCCAGCAGCGCCAGCACATGCTCGAGCAGTTGCAGCTGCGCCTGCCCTTCATCAGCAACCTGGAGTCCAAGCGCGAGATCAAGGTGCTCCCGCACCTGTCCTTTGCGCTCAACGGCAGCCGGTTTGAATCCAGCGCCCAGAGCACGCCCTTCACCGAGCAGCGCCAGACCGCTGTCGATCTGAGCTGGCAGGGCGTGGACCTGACACCTTATTTGGGCTATGTGCCCGTCACCGCACCTGTCAAGCCGCGTTCCGGCGTGCTGGATGCCAACCTGCACATCTCCTTTGAGCAGGCCGAGCAGGCCGTGGTCCGCATCACTGGGGAGGTCAGCCTGTCCGGCGCCGAGCTGCACGACCGCGACGGCGCCCCCCTGCTGCGCTTCGAGCGCCTGGCCGCCGTGCTCAAGAACGTGCAGCCGCTGCAATCGGTTGCGGAGCTGGAGTCCGTGCAGTGGAGCGCTCCCGAGATTTTTGCGGCCCGCGATGCGCAAGGCCGCATCAATTGGACGGCGATGGGGGGGGCTTCCTCCCCGGATGCCAGGCCGGCAGCGGAAAAGCCTGCCTCCGACGCGCCCCAGCCGTGGAAGGTCAGCCTGGACAGGCTGTCCGTTGCCAATGCCACGGTGCACTGGCGCGATGCCGCTCCCGACGCTGGAAAGTCGGGCGCTGCGCTGCAGGCGCGCGAGCTGTCGTTGCAGGTGCGCGATATCCGCTGGCCCCTGGAGCAACCGCTGCAGCTTGCTGCCAGCATGCAGGTGCAGCCCGAATCGGCGGGGGAGGGGGCGAAACCTGCCGAGTTGCAGCTGCGAGGCGCCTTGACCGACAAGCAGGGCCAACTGGCCATCTCCGCGCGGCAATTGCCGCTGCAACTGGCAGCACCGTACCTGTCCGCCCATCTCAAACCCGAGCTGACGGGTCTGTTGAGCACCGATGCAGGCCTGGGCTGGAACGGTTCCGCCATGGTGGTTCAGGTGGCCGGGCTGGGCGTGGAGCAGTTGAGCCTCAAGGACAAGGCCGCGCCCGTCGATATCGCGCACCTGCAGCTGGAGCAGGTGCAGGTCAATCTGGCCAGCCAGCAGGTCTCCGTTGGCCGCCTGGCACTGCAAAAGCCGCAGCTGGCCGTGTTGCGCGATGCCCAGGGCCGGTGGATGTACGAGCAATGGCTGCCGCCCGCCTCATCGGCGTCCGCATCGCAGGACGCCGGCAAGGACAAGTCCCGGCCCTGGGGCCTGAAGCTGCAGGCGGTGGAGGTCGATGGCGGCGCCATTGCGCTGCGTGACGAAGCTCCCGTGCGCAACGCGGATTCGGCGCGCACCGTGTCGCTGGACCTGGGGTCACTGCGCCTTCGCATGGGCGCCATCGAGCCGCTGGCCGCAAAATCCGCGCCCACGCCGCTGGAGCTGTCCGCGCAGGTCAGCTCGGGCCGGCGTGTCCAGGCGGGCTCGCTGAGCCTACGGGGGGACCTGGGGCTGGCGCCGCTGTCGCTTCAGGGCAAGTTGCAGGCGCGCAGCCTGCCGCTGCATGCGCTGGAGCCCTACTTTGCCGACATGCTCAATGTCGAGTTGGTGCGTGCCGACGGAAATTTCCTCGGACAACTGCGCTTTGTCAGCCAACCGGCCGGCCCCGAGCTGGCGGTGCAGGGGGATGTCGAGCTCGTGGATCTGCGCATGCGCTCCGCGCTGGCCTCTCCCGTGCAAGCAGCGGGCGAGGCCGCAGGGCAGGGCGCGCCACGCACGGCGGCAGGTGCCGTGGCTGCCGTGCTCAGCGAGTCCACGGCCGACCGGGCCAAGGCCCAGTCGGTTGCCTTGGGACTCGGCCTGCGCGATGAACTCGTGGCCTGGAAGACGCTGGCCGTGCGCGGCCTTGACCTGCAGATGCAGCCCGCCCAGCCGCTGCGCCTGAGCGTGCGCGAGACGGCTCTCAGTGACTTCTTTGCGCGCGTCATCGTTCAGCGCAACGGGCGCATCAACCTGCAGGACATCGTCAAATCGGCGAAGTCCCAGCAGTCCCTGGAGCAGAACGCCGCGCCGGCCGCGGATGGCACGGCGGCTTCCGCCGAACCGGCGCCGCCGCAGGCTGCCTCCGGGCCTGCGCCCGTCATCAAGATCGGGCCGATTGTGCTGACGGGCGGCAGGGTCCAGTTCTCCGACTACTTCATCCAGCCCAACTACTCGGCCGACCTCAGCGAGCTGGCGGGTCGCCTGAGCGCCTTCTCGTCCGAGCAGCCTGCCAGCCAGCAGGCGCCGCAACTGGCGGATGTGGAACTGCGCGGCCGCGCCCAGGGCACGGCTTCGCTGGAGATTACCGGCCAGGTCAATCCCCTAGCCAAGCCGCTGGCCCTGGACATACGAGCCCAGATGCGCGACCTGGAACTGCCCCCGCTGTCGCCGTACTCCATCAAGTACGCGGGCCACGGGATCGAGCGCGGCAAGCTCAGCATGGACGTCAACTACAAGATCGAGCCCGATGGCCAGCTCACGGCGCGCAACAAGCTGGTGCTGCATCAGCTCACCTTCGGCGAAGCCGTCGAAGGCGCGCCCGCCTCGCTGCCCGTGCGCCTGGCGGTGGCGCTGTTGGCTGACCGCAACGGAGTCATCGACCTGGACCTGCCGGTCAGCGGCTCGCTCAACGATCCGCAATTCAGGCTGGCGCCGGTCATCTTCAAGATCATTGGCAACCTGATCATGAAGGCCATCACCTCGCCGTTCTCGCTGCTGTCGGGCGCTTTTGGGGGCGGCAGCGAATCGGGCGTGGTGGCCTTCGCGCCGGGGCGTGCCCAGATCGACGGCAAGGCCCGCGAGAGCCTGGACAAGGTGGTTGCCTCCCTCAAGGATCGCCCGGCCCTCAAGCTCACCGTGATCGGCGAGGCGCGCGAGGCGCAGGACAAAGAGGCCTGGAAGCAGGCGGAGCTCGATCGCCTGCTGCTCGCCCAGAAACGCCGCCAGGTGCTGCGCGACGGCAAGTCGGCAGAGTCCGTGACCGAGTTGCCTGCCTCCGAAGTACCGGCCTTGACCAAGGCGCTGTACAGTCGCGCCGACTTTGCCAAGCCGCGCAATGTCATCGGCATGGCCAAGGACCTGCCCACCGACCAGATGCGAAGTCTGCTGCTGGAGCAGATTGCCGTGCCCGACGACGCCATGCGCGAACTGGCGCTGGCCCGCGCCGTGGCCGTGCGCGACTACCTTGCCCAGCAGCAGTTGCCGCTTGAGCGCCTGTTTCTGGGGGCTCCAAAACTGGACTCCGACGACCAGGAATGGAGTCCGCGCGCCCAGCTCAGCCTGTCCACGCAGTAGCCCGGTTTTGGCTCCGCTTCAAATAACGGCGAGAATATGGTTTTCCCGGTCCGGCTAGCATGCCCGCATGCGGCCTGGCCGGCCGCGTCTGGCGGCCCGCGGCAGCCAGACATTCAACGATTGATTCATGTCTTCTCTTTCCCCCCGCAGCACCATGTCCGATGCACCTGAAGTGAGCCCTGCTTCTGCCAAGAATCCCGAACAACACCCCTTGGATGTGCTCACGGGCGGTGCCTTCTCCGCCGAAACCTCGGGTGATCGCGCCGCGCGCATCCGCGACTGGCTGGCAACCCAGCCTTCGGTCGAGCAATTGCAGGACGTCCTCAAGGAACTGAGCGCGCGCGACAAGGGCGCGGCCCGTGCCGTGCGTGAGCGCCTGGACGAGATCCGTCGCACCAAGGACCAGGAAAAGATCGCAGTGGAGTGGGCTGAAAAGGCCCAGGCGCTGCTGGTCGCATCGCCCTTCAATGCCGCCGACGCCATCGCCTGGCAGCGCGACGCCGCCAAGGCGGGCGCCCCGCTGTCGCGTGAACCTCTGTCGCAGCACAAGGCCCAGCTGGCCGAGCGTGTCAAGGCCATCGAGGAGCTGCAGCACCGCGTGCAGGTCCAGCGCGAAGTGGCCGTTTTGCTGGCCCAGCGCATCGAGGTCCTGTCCACCAAGCCCTGGCGCGATGCCCAGGCTGTGCTCGACAACCTGCGCGCCGACGTGGCCCGTTGGCAGGAGCAGGCCGGCGAACTGACTGGCGATGACAACTGGGCCAGCGTGGACGGACGTTTCCCGCCCCAGCTGGAAGCCGCCAGCGCACAGCTGATCCTGGTCTGGGATGCCTTCCAGTCTGCACTGGCGCTCACCGAAGCTGCCGCCGCCGACGAAGCCGCTCCGCTGCCCACCGTGCCCGTGTGGGCCGATGAGCTGCGTGTGGCGCGTGGCCTGCCTCCCGAGGCAGCGGCTGCCGAGCCGTCCAAGCCCGCTCCCGCAGCCCGCAGCGCAGCCCAGCCCAAGGCGAAGACATCGCCTGAGCAAGTGGCTGCCGCCAGCAGTGCTCTGACCCAGGCGCTGGAGCAGCTCCAGGCCGAGACGGCTGCCGGCGAAAGCAAGGCCGGTTCCGCCGCCGTGCAGGCCGTGCGCGCCGCCATCAAGGCCCATGGCCGCCTGGTGGACGATGCACTGGTCACCAAGGTGCATGAGGCCCTTCTGGCCGCTGGCGAGTCCGAAGGCTGGCCGCGCCAGAACGCCGACAAGCTGCGCGAGGAACTGGTTGCCAAGGCCGAAGCCCTGCTGAACCGCCCTGAAGGCCAGGCGCTGGGTGGCCGCAAGATCCAGGAATCGCTGCGCAGCCTGCGCGAGCAATGGAAGCTGGCCGACCAGGGCAGCGCAGCCAACCACGCACTGTGGAAGAAGTTTGACGAAGCCTGCAACACGGCCCACAAGGTGGTCGAGTCCTGGCACGACAAGCTGCGCACCGAAACCACCCAGTCCAAGGCACAGCGCCTGGCGCTGATCGAAGAGATCAAGGCCTGGGCAGCACAGCAGTCCGCCAGCGAAGATCTCAAGGGCGCGGCGCGCGCACTGCGCCAGTTCGCTGAACGTTGGCGTGAAAGCGGCCACATCGGCGAGAAGCTGTTTGCCGAACTGCAACCCCAGTTCAAGCAGGCCATGGCCCTGGCCGAGGCTCCGTTGCATGCCGCGCAAAAAGCCAGCCTGCAGCGTCGCCACGCCATGATCGACGAGGCCACGGCGCTGGGCGCAGCGCCCAATCTGCGCATCGACGCCGTCAAGGCCCTGCAGCAGCGCTGGCAGGCCGAGGCGCAGGCCGTGCCTCTGGACCGCAAGCACGAGCAAAAGCTCTGGGATGCCTTCCGCAAGCCACTGGACGAAGCCTTCAACCGCAAGGGCACCGAGCGGGGCCCCCGCGCCGCAGCCGTGGCGCTCAGCGACCATGATCGCCGCGTGCTGGAAGCGTCTCAGGCCGTGGAAGCTGCCAACACCTCGGGTGATGTGCAGCAAATCCGCGCTGCGGTGGAGGCCCTGGAGCAAGCGCTGCGTGGCCGTGCCGATGCTTCCGTGAATGCGGCCCAGCCAGCGCAGGAACCTGCCGCTGCTGCTGCTGCTGCTGGTTCGGAAGAATCCGAAGCCAAGCCGGTGCCGGTGCGCCCCGTGGTTGCCGTGCGCGGCGATGATCGTCCTGGCATGAAGAAGGAAGAGGGCGGTGCACGTGCTGCCCGTCCTGGCGACCGCCGCGATGGTGGCCGTGGCCGCGACGGCCGGGATGGCCGAGACAGCCGCGACAGTGGCCGTTTCAGCCGCGAGCCGCGCGAAGAGCGCGGACCGCGCCTGGCGGATCCCGCCTTCCGCGCCCAGCGTGAAGCCATGGAACATGCCCAGGACGCTCTGCGCAAGCTCGCGGCCCAGGCCCATGGTGAGGCACTGACCCAGTTGATGGCGGCATGGGAGTCGCGTGATGCTGCCCAGATGCCGGCTGCCCAGCAGCTTGGCGGCCGCGTGTCTGCACAAGTGCGCAGTGCCTGGTCGCAGGCCCTGGGCCAGGCTCCCAAGGGAGACGCGGGCGAAGCCCTGCTGCGCCTTGAAATGGCCGCCGACGTTCCCACGCCTGCGGAATATCTGAGCGCCCGCCGTGCCCTGCAGCTGCAGCTGCTGACGCGCCGCAACGATCCTGCTCCGCAGGAAACCTGGGGCAACGATGCCGCCCGGGTGCTGGCATCGCCGCGCGATGATGCCAGCGCGCGCCGCCTGCAGAACGTGCTCAAGCAACTGCTGCGCAAGTGATGCACGGGAGGTGATCCTCTCATCCAGGAAGGGAGCCGCTGGCTCCCTTTTTTTTTGTGCCATGGATGCGATCTTCTGGGGTCGATGCGTCTGCAGCGCCCAAGAAAAAAGGCCGTTGCATGTGCAACGGCCTTTTCATGTTTGGTGCCCAGGAGAGGACTCGAACCTCCACGGAGTTACCCGCTAGTACCTGAAACTAGTGCGTCTACCAATTCCGCCACCTGGGCATTTCAGAGTGATCAAATTATATAGCGCGAAATCTCCGTCTGAAGCCGATTTCCCAAGTTTTTGAGAAATTTCTGCGGGATGGGGGAGGGGCTTGCGACGGTGCCGGCGAGGCAAAGAAAAAAGGCCGTTGCGTGTGCAACGGCCTTTTCATGTTTGGTGCCCAGGAGAGGACTCGAACCTCCACGGAGTTACCCGCTAGTACCTGAAACTAGTGCGTCTACCAATTCCGCCACCTGGGCATTTCAGAGTACGCAAATTATATAGCGTGAAAGCGATGTGCCGGGCAGGTTTGCAAAGATTTTCCTGAACTTTTCTTGGCGAGATGCCCTTGTCATCGGCTTTCAGCGATCAGAAAAGAAAAAGGCCGTTGCGTGTGCAACGGCCTTTTCATGTTTGGTGCCCAGGAGAGGACTCGAACCTCCACGGAGTTACCCGCTAGTACCTGAAACTAGTGCGTCTACCAATTCCGCCACCTGGGCTTGCTGAAGCTGAAATTCTACTGCATTTTTTGCAGAAGCATCCCGATCTTCGATTTTTTTCTTGAGACTGTCATCTGCCAAGTCATGAAGCCAGGGAACTGCCTTCTGCTGAAGATAGTTCCTTAGTTCACCGCAACCTCTGCAGGTTGTCGTTAAACTTGGTGCCCAGGAGAGGACTCGAACCTCCACGGAGTTACCCGCTAGTACCTGAAACTAGTGCGTCTACCAATTCCGCCACCTGGGCATCTCAGGAAAGATTTAGATTGTATACCAAGAAAATGAACCCTCACGCCAAAAGCGCCGATGTGAACGACGAAATCGAGGGCAGTGTGCAGGGGCACCGCGACGGACATGGCTTCGTCATCCGCGATGACGGCGAAGGCGACATCTTCCTCCCCCCCAATGAAATGCGTGCCGTGCTGCACAAGGACCGCGTGAAGGTCCGCATCGTGCGGCAGGACCGCCGCGGCCGGCCTGAAGGCCGTGTGGTCGAGATCATCGAGCGCCCTGCGCACAACATCATTGGCCGCTTCTTGCAGGAAAGCGGTGTGTGGTTGGTGGCGCCCGAGGACAAGCGCTACGGTCAGGACATCCTGATCCCCGCCAATGCCACAGGATCGGCCAAGATCGGCCAAGTGGTGGTGGTGGAACTGACCGAGGCGCCTGCGCTGTTCGGCCAGCCCGTGGGACGCATCATCGAAGTGCTCGGTGAAGTCGATGATCCCGGCATGGAGATCGAGATCGCGGTGCGCAAGTACGGCGTCCCGCATGTGTTTTCCGATGCCTGCCTGGCGCAGGCCAAGGCGCTGCCGGACAGGGTGCGGCCTGCCGACTGCAAGAAGCGCATCGACCTGACCGATGTGCCCCTGGTGACCATCGATGGCGAGGACGCGCGCGATTTCGACGATGCCGTCTACTGCGAGCCCGCCAAGGTCGGGCGCAGCAAGGGCTGGCGACTGCTGGTGGCGATTGCCGATGTGAGCCACTACGTGACCACGGGCAGCGCCATCGACATCGATGCCTATGACCGCGCCACCAGCGTCTATTTCCCGCGCCGCGTGATCCCCATGCTGCCCGAGAAGCTGAGCAATGGCCTGTGCTCGCTCAACCCCGATGTGGACCGCCTGTGCATGGTCTGCGACATGCTGATCACCGCCAAGGGCGAGATCCATGCCTATCAGTTCTATCCGGCGGTGATGCACAGCCATGCGCGCTTCACCTATACCGAGGTGGCGGCCATCCTGGCCAATACGCGCGGCCCGGAGGCTGCGCGGCGCTCGGAGCGCGTGGGTGACTTGCTCAATCTTCATGGCGTCTACCAGGCGCTGCTCAAGTCGCGCGAGGCGCGCGGCGCCGTGGACTTCGAGACCACGGAGACGCAGATCGTCTGTGACGAGAACGGCCGCATCGAGAAGATCGTGCCGCGCACGCGCAACGAGGCGCACAAGCTGATCGAGGAGGCCATGCTGGCCGCCAATGTCTGCAGTGCGGACTTCATCGAGCAAAGCGGTCGCGTCGGCCTGTTCCGCGTGCACGACAAGCCTTCGCTGGAAAAGCAGGACATTCTGCGCAACTATCTGAAGGCCATGGGGGTCGGTGTGGCGCTGAGCGAGAACCCGGCCACGTCCGAGTTCCAGGCCATTGCCAACGCCACCAAGGACCGTCCCGACGCCCAGCAGATCCACACCATGCTGCTGCGCTCGATGATGCAGGCCTTCTACACGCCCGAGAATTCGGGCCACTTCGGCCTGGCATTCGACGCCTATACGCACTTCACCAGCCCGATCCGCCGCTATCCCGATTTGCTGGTGCACCGCGTGATCAAGGCCGAGCTCGAAGGCACGCACTATCGCCTGCCCGAGCTGCCCACCCCCGGAGAAGCCGAGGCCAAGCTGGCCAAGCGTCTGGCATCACGCGTCAGCCCACCCGGCCAGAAGCCGCGCAAGCGCGCGCCCGCTGCCGAGGTCCAGGCCTGGGAAGCCGCTGGCCTGCACTGCAGCGCCAACGAGCGCCGGGCCGACGAGGCCAGCCGCGATGTCGAAGCCTGGCTCAAGTGCAAGTACATGCGCGAGCATCTGGGCGAGGAGTTCGGCGGCATGGTCTCTGCGGTGACCACCTTCGGCATCTTCGTCACGCTCGACGCCATGTATGTGGAGGGGCTGGTCCATATCACCGAGCTGGGTGGCGACTATTTCCGATTTGACGAGGCGCGCCAGGAACTGCGCGGCGAGCGCTCGGGCATTCGCTATGGCATCGGCACGCGGCTGCGCGTGCAGGTCAGCCGCGTGGACCTGGATGGCCGGCGCATCGATTTCCGCCTGGTGCGCGATGGCGAAGAGCAGCCGGCCTCGGGCCGGCCCGGCAGGACGCCGGCGCGCACGGAAACCCATCAGGGCGAAAAATGGGGCCGCCGCGATGCCAAGGAAAAGCGGGCGCAGCGCAATTCGGGAGGCTCCGGCGGTGCAAGGCCTGAGTCTGATGCAGCGTCGTCGGCCGGCAAGCAGGGGCGCAAGGCGTCTAAAAAGGCCATGGTCAAGGGTGTGAACCTGGCCGCGCTGGAAGCTGAATATGCGAATGCCCAGCCGCGCCCGGCTACCACGGCGCGGCAGAGCGATATGGGCGAGGCGGTTGCGGAGCCATCATCCGCTGGCTCCGCTGCGCGACCCCGCAGAGGCCGGGCGTCCGAGGCGCGCAAGTCCGAGGCACGCAAGCCTGCGGCCACGGATGCTGCTGCCCACGGCCTGCCGCAGCTGCCTCCACCGTCGCCGGTGCAGGCGCTGCGCGCCTTGGGCAAGAAGGCCTTGGGCGCCGTCAAGTCCAAGGTGACGGGCAACACATCCAAGCCCCGGCGCAAGTCCTGAGGGTTTTTATGCTCCGAGCTGCTGGGCCAGTGCACTGGCGCTGAACGGGATGTGCGCAGGCCAATGGTCTGCTGCAAATCCATGGCGCCAGGCCGCCAGGGCTGCTGCCTGCGTGGGCTCCAGGCCCTGGGCCCACAGTGCGGCAATCAGCCCGGCGAGCACATCGCCGGTTCCTCCGGTCGACAGGCGGGCGTTTCCCGTGGGATTGATCCAGCAAGGCAGTGCATCACTCTCTTCCTGGGGGCCGGCGATCACGGTGCCGGAGCCTTTGAGCAGTGCGGTGCAGTCGAAGCGTTGCGCCAGCTGCCTGGCGGCGTGCAGCCGCTGTGCCTGGACCTGTGCGGTGTTCGTCTTCAGCAGGCGGGCGGCCTCCAGCGGGTGGGGCGTCAGCACCGTGTGCAGGTCGCGCTGGCGGCGCTCTTTCAGGAGCGAGGCCAGCGATTCATCTTCGGCAATGGCATTCAGTGCGTCCGCGTCCAGCACCAGCCTGGGGGCTTGTTCCAATATCTGGGGCAGCCATGCGCGCACCGCCACGCCGCCCCCGCATCCGCAGGCCACGGTGGTGCTGCGCCAGTCCTGCGCTTGAGGGCTGCGCAGCATGATTTCGGGCCAGGGCGCGGTGGCCTGGCCTGACCCGGCCGAGGCATCGAGCAGGGCGAGCATCACGCGCCCCGCGCCCCCATGCAGCGCGGCCAGGGCAGCCAGCCAGGCGGCGCCGGTCATGGAAAGGCCGCGCTGTCCCAGCCCCTCTCCGCCAAGGATGGCCACGTCGCCAAAGCTTCCCTTGTGGCTGGCATGCGGGCGCGGGGTGCTGGCGCCTGGTGAAAACAGTTGTGCGCAGGGCGGGGGAGTGAGGATTCGCTCGCCTTTCGCCAGTCCCGTGTCCAGGTCATCCCACCATATCTGGCCGCAGGCATCGCGGCCACTTCCTGTGAACAGTCCGGGCTGCAGCGTCAGCAGCGCCAGTGTGTGCCGTGCACTGGCTGGGGCGTTCGGGGGGGCGAACCCAGGCAGGTACTGCCCGGTGTCGGCATCCAGTCCGGAGGCTATGTCCGCGCAAAGGACCGGGCTGGTGCTGGACTGCAGGCTGCGCAGCACAGTGAGCAGGCGCTCATTCGTGCCGGTGCGTGGGCTTGCGGCGTCTGGCTGGCGCAGGCCGATGCCCAGCAATGCGTCAATGCACAAGTCCTGTGGCCCCATGTCGGCGGGCATGTGCTCGGTCCATTGCACGCCGGCTTCGCGGGCGGCGTCCCAGGCGGCGCGTGCATCGTCTGGCATGTGGGCGCGTTCGCGCACGCAGCTGACCAGAATGCGGCAACTGCGGGCCGTTTCTGGCGCCGCATTCAGGCTTTGTTGCAGCCAGGCGGCTGCCTGCAAGCCATCGCCGCCGTTGTTGCCGGGGCCACAGGCTATCCAGATGCAGCGTGCATGGGGAGCGATGGCGCGTGCCAGGCGTGCCAGGCCCGCGCCTGCACGTTGCATGAGGCTGTGCGCGGGCAGTCTGGCTGCCGCCTGCTGTTCCAGGGTGCGAGTGGCCGCCGTATCAAACAGCGGCAAGGCGGTGGATGTGGGAATGCGCAGCATGGACCGAGCATAGCGGTCCGCCGCCCGGTGGTGGATGGGGCGATCAGCCGAAGCGGCGCGGGTCGAGCAGTGCGCTGTCCAGGAAGCTGGCGCGGTTGTCCATCAGGTCGCTCAGCATGCTTGCACACCCCTGCGCGATGGCGGCGCCGCAGCTGCCGTGTCCCAGGTTGAGCCAGATGCCGGGCAGTCCGCTGGCGCCCACCAGCGGCAATGCATCGGCCGTGCACATGCGCGTGCCATGCCAGATCTGTACGCCCGAGGCCAGCACCGCGCTGCCAGGGAAAACCATGTTGAGGCGGTGATACATGCGCTGCAGCGTGGCCTCATGCATGGGGCCGCGGCGGCCCAGCTCCGCGCCGGCCACGATGCGCATGCGCTGGCCCAGGCGGACCAGGGTCATCTGCTCACTCCAGTCCACGATGGCGTGGCGGGGGGCATAACCTTGTTCGCGCAAAGGGGCGCTGACGCCATAGCCGTGCAGGGCGATCATCGGTGGGCGCAGGCCCAGCGGCGTGAGCAGGTTCGCGGCCTCGGCGCCGGCGCAGACGACGATGGCGTCGTGCGAGCGGGGGACGTCTTCGCCCAGCAATTGCAGGCGTGCGGTGCGCCCGGCGCCGCCGGGCTGCAATTTCTGCACCAGGCGCTGCGTCTCGAATCGTGCTCCTGCCGACTGCGCTGCCTGGCGTTGCATCAGCGTGGCAAGGCGGCCATTGGCTGCGCCTGCCTGTGGAAAATACAGGGCGCCTGCGAGCGTGGTTTCCTCGCCCAGAGCGGGTTCGCGCAGCCGGGTCTGGGTGGCATCCAGTGCCTCGCAGCGTGTGCCGGCCTCGGCCAGTGCGTCCAGCGCAGGCTTGAGTTGTTCGTGCTCGGCCTCGCTGCCCAGAAGCACCAGGCTTCCGGCGACATATTCCGGGTCAAACTCCCATTGCCGCCACAGCGATTGCTGGAACTGCTGGCTGCGCTGCGTGAGCGCCTCCAGCGCCGCCATGGCGGCTGTGGGCACGTTGCCTTTGCGCAGCTGCCGTCCGGCCTGGCGCCATTGCCATAGCCAGCGCAGCTGGGCTGCAAGGTTTCCGGAGCCCAGTCGCGGCAGGGCCTGCCGGCCGGGAAGGGTGGGGGAGCGTTCGGCGGTCGAAAGGCCGGGGACGCTCCAGGGCTGGAGCAGGCTGGGGCCCAGCCAGCCGGCATGTCCGAAGCTGGCTTCTTCGGCTGCGGTGCCGTGACGCTCGTAGACGGTGACCTCGTGGCCGGCCTGTGCCAGTGCGTGGGCTGTCGCAACGCCAATGCTGCCGGCGCCCACAATCGCGATGTTCATTTTTGGGTGGAATCTGCTGAAGTGCCCGGATTATCAAGCGGATGCAGCTATCACTACAGGAGTGTGTGCATGTTGCGCAACTGCCGCGGCCGTGAGGGGTGGTGAGCGCGCTTTGAGAGCGAAGCCTCGGTTGAGGGGTGGCGTGTGCTAGAATCTTGCGGCTTTGCTAGGGGTTCCCCCTGATTTTCTCCGCGATTGCCGGGGGTCAGGCGAAAGCTTTTGGGTGCGGGGTGTTCGTCAAGAACGCCTGCCCATGCTTGGGGATCCTGCGCAAAGTCAATCGCAAACCAGTCCCTTCAAGGTGTTGCGCCCTGTGTTTCAGGGGGCAATTGTCGGGCTGGATTTTAGACCTAACCTTTGAGGTATTCATATGTCCGTCACTATGCGCGAGATGCTGGAAGCAGGCGTCCACTTCGGTCACCAGACCCGTTTCTGGAACCCCAAGATGGCCCCCTTCATCTTCGGTCACCGCAACAAGATCCACATCATCAACCTGGAAAAGTCGCTGCCGATGTTCCAGGACGCCCAGAAGTTCGTCAAGCAACTGGCGTCCAACGGCGGCACGATCCTGATGGTCGGCACCAAGCGCCAAGCCCGCGAGATGGTGGCTGCTGAAGCCCAGCGCGCTGGCGTGCCCTTCGTTGACCAGCGTTGGCTGGGCGGCATGCTGACCAACTTCAAGACCGTCAAGACGTCCATCAAGCGTCTGAAGGAAATGAAGGCCCAGCAAGAAGCCGGCCTGGAAGCCATGAGCAAGAAGGAACAGCTGATGTTCGTTCGCGAACTGGAAAAGCTGGAAAAGGACATCGGCGGCATCCAGGACATGAACAGCCTGCCCGACGCCATCTTCGTGATCGACGTGGGCTTCCACAAGATCGCCGTGGCCGAAGCCAAGAAGCTGGGCATCCCCCTGGTTGGCGTGGTTGACTCCAACCACAACCCCGAAGGCATCGACTATGTCATCCCCGGTAACGACGACTCTGCCAAGGCTGTGCAACTGTACGCCCAAGGCATCGCCGACGCGATCCTGGAAGGCCGCGCTGCTGCACTGACCGACGTGGTCAAGGCTGCATCCGGCGAGAGCGGTGACGAGTTCGTGGAAGTGGAAGAATCCGCTGCCTGATTGAGCTTGTCCGGCTGAGCGACCTCGTCGCTGAATAAGAAGCGGGGCTCAGGGTAGCCCCGTTTTTTTAGCCGAAATCCTGTAACGAATCGAACTGACATTGGAGAAATACGATGGCTGCAATTACCGCAAGCATGGTGGCTGAACTGCGCGCAAAGACTGACGCGCCCATGATGGAATGCAAGAAGGCCCTGACCGAAGCCGAGGGCGATCTGGTCAAGGCCGAAGAGTTGCTGCGCGTCAAGCTCGGCACCAAGGCTGGCAAGGCTGCCTCGCGCGTGACCGCCGAAGGCGTGATCACCGCCTTCATCGATGGCAACAAGGGTGCCATGATCGAAGTCAACAGCGAAACCGATTTCGTGTCCAAGAACGACAGCTTCATCGCGATGGCCAATGCCGCCGCCAAGCTGGTCGCCGAGCAAAACCCCGCTGACGTGGCCGCGCTGAGCGCCCTGGCCTATGAGCAGGACGGTTTCGGCCCCACCCTGGAAGACGTGCGCAAGGGCCTGATCGGCAAGATCGGCGAGAACATGTCCTTCCGCCGCTTCAAGCGTTTCGACGGCACCAGCCTGGCTTCGTACCTGCACGGTTCGCGCATCGGCGTGATCGTCGAGTTCGAAGGCGATGCAACCGCTGCCAAGGACGTCGCCATGCACGTGGCCGCCATGAAGCCCGTGTCCGTGACCAGCGCTGACGTGCCTGCCGAGCTGATCGAAAAGGAACGCACCGTTGCTGCCGCCAAGGCTGCCGAATCCGGCAAGCCTGCCGAGATCGTCGCCAAGATGGTCGAAGGCTCGGTTCAGAAGTACCTGAAGGAAGTCTCGCTGGCCGACCAGGTCTTCGTGAAGGCTGCCGACGGCAAGCAGACCGTGGCCCAGATGCTCAAGGCCGCCAACACCAACGTCAAGGGCTTCACCCTGTACGTGGTCGGCGAAGGCATCGAAAAGAAGGTTGACGACTTCGCTGCCGAAGTGGCTGCCCAAGTGGCCGCTGCCAAGGCCGGCGCCTGATTCGTCTGAGCGCCTGAACCGTTCCCTTCACCATCCACCACCATCCACCTTTCGGAGAAACACCATGTCCAACGCCGCACCGGCCCACAAGCGCATCCTGCTCAAGCTGTCCGGTGAGGCGCTCATGGGCGACGACTCGTTCGGCATCAACCGTGCCACCATCGAGCGCATGGTCTCCGAAATCGCCGAAGTCACCCGCGTGGGTGTCCAGGTGGCCGTGGTGATCGGTGGAGGGAATATTTTCCGTGGCGTGGCTGGTGGTTCGGTCGGAATGGACCGCGCCACCGCCGACTACATGGGCATGCTGGCCACCGTGATGAATGCCCTGGCCCTGGCCGATGCCATGGACAAGCAGGGCCTCATCGCCCGTGTCATGTCGGCCATTGCCATCGAGCAGGTCGTGGAGCCCTATGTGCGCCCCAAGGCCCTGCAGTATCTCGAAGAGGGCAAGGTGGTGGTGTTCGCCGCCGGCACCGGCAACCCGTTCTTCACGACCGATACGGCCGCGGCACTGCGCGGCGCGGAGATCGGTGCCGAAGTGGTGCTCAAGGCCACCAAGGTCGATGGTGTCTACACCGACGACCCGATGAAGAATCCCAACGCGACCCGCTATCACAAGCTGGCTTTCGACGAGGCCATTTCGCGCAACCTGGGCATCATGGACGCCACTGCCTTTGCGCTGTGCCGCGATCAGAAGCTGCCGATCCGGGTGTTCTCCATCATCAAGCCCGGCGCGCTCAAGCGCGTGGTCATGGGCGAGGATGAGGGCACGCTGGTGTACGCTTGAGCGTTTTGATCCCGCGTTTCACAGCTCTTCAAGGAACAAGAACATGACGATTGCAGACATCAAGAAGACCACCGAGTCCAAGATGGGCCAGTCCATCGAAGCGCTCAAGAACAATCTTGCGCGTGTGCGTACCGGCCGTGCCAACCCCTCGCTGCTGGACTCCATCCATGTGGATTACTACGGCTCCATGGTGCCGCTGTCCCAGGTGGCCAACGTGAACCTGCTCGATGCGCGCACCATCAGCGTGCAGCCCTGGGAAAAGAGCATGTCCGCCAAGGTGGAGAAGGCCATTCGCGAAAGCGATCTGGGTCTGAACCCTGCCTCGCTGGGCGATCTGATCCGCGTGCCCATGCCTCCGATGAGCGAGGAACGCCGCAAGGAAATGACCAAGCTGGCCCGCAACGAAGGCGAAGCTTCCAAGATCGCCGTGCGCAACCTGCGCCGCGACGCCAACGAAGCCGTCAAGAAGCTGGTCAAGGACAAGGAAGCCTCGGAAGACGACCAAAAGCGTTGCGAAGCCGATGTCCAGAAGATGACCGACAAGCACATCACCGAGATCGACGCGCTGGTGGCTGCCAAGGAACAAGACATCATGGCGGTCTGAGGCGTTCTGCCTCGCTTGCCTCAGGGCCCGTACCTTTGACAAACCAAGACTCCGGCGCGGTGCCGCGCCATATTGCCGTCATCATGGATGGCAATGGACGCTGGGCCAATCGCCGCTTTCTGCCGCGACTGGCTGGCCACAAGCAGGGCGTGGAATCACTGCGCCGCTGCGCCCGCGCCTGCGTCCAGCGCGGCGTGCAGGTCCTGACCGTCTTCGCTTTCTCTTCCGAGAACTGGAGCCGCCCCGAAGAGGAGGTTTCCGGTCTCATGGGCCTGCTGGCCAATGCCCTTGCCAAGGAAGTGCAGCAGCTGAGCCGCGATGGCGTGCGCCTGCACTTCATCGGCGACCGCAGTGGCCTGAGCGAGAAAGTGTGCGCAGGCCTGGCCCAGGCCGAGCAGGTCACGGCACACAACAACCGCCTGGTGCTCAATGTCTGCTTCAACTACGGCGGGCGCTGGGACATTGCCCAGGCCGCAGCCCGGCTGGCAGAGCAGGGCGAGCCCATCACCCCGCAGAGCCTGGACCGCGCACTCGCGCTGTCCCATGTGCCCGACCCGGACCTGCTGATCCGCACTGGCGGGGAGATGCGCATCAGCAACTTCCTGTTGTGGCAGGCCGCGTATTCAGAGCTCTTCTTCAGTGCCAGCCTGTGGCCTGATTTCGACGAGGCCTGCCTGGACGAGGCCATTGCCGCCTTCACTTCGCGCGAGCGGCGCTTTGGCCAGACCTCCGCGCAAGTACACCAATCACAATCGAAGTCGTCCCATCAACAGACGACCTGAACAAGGGGGAGCCATGCTCAAGCAGCGAGTCATCACCGCCCTGATCCTGCTGGCCATCTTGCTGCCTGCGCTGTTCTATCCGACGGGCGTTCCGTTCGCCGTGGTGGTGCTCGTGCTCATGGCAGCGGGTGCCTGGGAATGGGGCCGTCTCAACGGCTTTGGCTCCGCTGGTGCCATCGGCATAGGTGCCATCTGCACGGCGATGTGCGTGGGGACCTGGGCCGCGGGATGGCTGGAGCGGCCTCTGACCGCGGTCTGGGTGGTCGCTGGCTCCGCCTGGGTGCTGGGCGGCGCGGCGCTGCTGCGCGCAGGCGTGGCCGGCTGGCCGCGCATTGCGGGGCCTGTGCGACTGGTTGGCGGAGTGCTGGCCCTGTGGCTGGCCTGGGTGGCCGTGGTGCAGGCGCGCATGACGGGCATCAACTTCCTGCTGTCGGTGCTGGTGCTGGTCTGGGTGGCCGATGTCTTTGCCTATTTCGCAGGCCGGACCCTGGGCCTGAAATTCACCAAGTCCAAGCTCGCGCCGTCCATCAGTCCCGGCAAGAGCTGGGAAGGCGTGTGGGGCGGCATGGCCGGCGTGCTGGTGCTGGCCTTGGCCTGGGTCTGGGCGGACCGCCACTACGCGGTGGCCGTGCCCAGTTTCTATTCGTTGCTGTTGGCGCGCGGGGCCTGGTTCCTGCTGCTGGCGGTTGTGTTCATGGCCGCGATGAGCGTGGTCGGCGACCTGGTCGAATCCCTGGTCAAGCGCAGCGTGGGCGTCAAGGACAGCAGTGGTCTGCTGCCCGGCCATGGCGGCGTGCTTGATCGCGTCGATGCCCTGCTGCCGACCCTGCCGCTGGCCATGATGCTTTCCTCTTTCGCGCATTCATGAAGCAGAAAATCACCGTCCTGGGCTCCACGGGCTCCATCGGTACCAATACGCTGGACGTGGTGGCGCGCCACCGCGAGCACTACGAGGTCTTTGCACTCAGCGCGGCCACGCAAGTGGACCTGATGCTGCGCCAGTGCGCCGAATTCAAGCCCGCCTATGCCGTCATGGCCAGCGCGCCACACGCGAAGTTGCTGGCTGAACAGCTGCGCAGCAATGGGCTGGCGACCGAAGTGCTGCAGTCGCCAGACGCGCTGGAGCAGATCGCCTCGCATCCCGAGGTCGATGCCGTCATGGCTGCCATCGTCGGTGCGGTGGGCCTTGCGCCTTGTCTTGCGGCCGCGCGCGCGGGCAAGCGCCTGCTGCTGGCCAACAAGGAGGCTCTGGTCGTTGGCGGCGCACTCTTCATGGACACGGTCAAGCGCCACGGCGCGACCCTGCTGCCCATAGACAGCGAGCATTCGGCCATTTTTCAGTGCCTGCCGGAAGACCGAGCCAGCTGGCCCGATCGCGTGGACAGTCTGCTGCTCACGGCGTCGGGCGGACCCTTTCGCCTGCGCGATCCGGCCACCTTGTCCGAGATCACGCCGGAGCAGGCCTGCGCGCACCCGAACTTCTCCATGGGGCGCAAGATCTCCGTGGACTCGGCGACCATGATGAACAAGGCGCTGGAGGTCATCGAGGCACGCTGGCTGTTCGACATGGCTCCCGACAAGATCAAGGTCGTCATCCACCCGCAGCAGATCGTGCACTCCATGGTGCAGTTCAAGGATGCTTCGGTGCTGGCACAACTGGGCACGCCCGACATGCGCGTGCCCATCGCCTGCGGCCTGGCCTGGCCCCAGCGCATCGCCAGCGGCGCAGCGCCCCTGGATTTCGCGAAGCTGTCGGCCCTGACCTTTGAAGAGGCGGATGCCGTGCGCTTTCCGGGCCTGCATCTTTCCTGGCAGGCGCTGCTCGCCAGCGAGGGAACTACGGCGGTTCTCAATGCTTCCAATGAAGTCGCCGTTGCCGCCTTCCTGGAGCGACGCCTGGCATTTGACCGTATCCACGCTGTGAATTTGCGCACTCTCGAAACCTTGCTGCCGCCTACACTGGGCAGCCTGGACGATCTGCTGGCCCTGGACGCCCAGGCCCGTGAAATCGCGCACACCGTGGCGCGGCAGTGGCAGCTGTAATGCCGGCTTCGCGGGCCAGACCGGGTTTCTCGGTGGGCCTGCGGCGGTATCCAGGTGCGCATTGGATTCAAAGGAGTATCAATTGTTGCTGACCGTAGTTGCATTCGTGGTCGCGCTGGGCGTGCTGATTGCCGTCCACGAGTGGGGCCACTACCGCGTCGCTGTGGCCTGCGGCGTGAAGGTGCTTCGGTTTTCCGTCGGCTTCGGTCGCCCCATCCTGCGCTGGAAGCGCAAAGGTTCGGACACGGAATTCGTCATCGGTGCACTGCCGCTTGGCGGCTATGTGCGCATGCTCGACGAGCGTGAGGGCGAAGTCCCTGCCGATCAGCGCCATCTGGCATTCAACACCCAGCCGCTGCGGTCACGTGCGGCCATCGTAGCGGCAGGCCCGGTGGCCAATCTCGTGCTGGCCATTGCGCTGCTGGCCATCGTCAATTGGATGGGCATGCAGGAGCCCGTGGCGCGATTGGCCACGCCGCCGGCGGGCACGGTGCTGCAGATGGCGGGCGTGCAGGGCGGTGATCGCGTGCTGCGCATCGCCTTGGGCGACCAGGAGTGGGAAGAGGTCCGCTCCATCAATGATCTGCGCTGGACACTGACGCGCGCCGCGCTCGATGACGAGTCGGTGCGCATGGAAGTGCTCCAGGGCCGTCGCACCGCTCCGTCCGAACTGCGGCTGGCGCTGGCCGGGCAGGTGCAGGGCGAGCCCGATGCCGCCTTCTTCGAGCGCCTGGGCCTGCTGGGGCCCTGGACGCAGCCCGTGCTGGACAAGGTAATTGCCGGTGGTGCCGCCGAAAAGGCCGGCTTGCGCCAGGGCGACCTGGTGCTGCGCGTGGGCAGCACCCCGGTGGATGACGGCACCCAACTGCGCAATCTCATCCGCAAGATGGGTGCATCGGGCCAGGTCCAGCAGCAGGTCTGGCTGGTGGAGCGCGATGGCAGGCAACTGCAGATTCCCGTGCTGCCTGATCTGGGCCGCTCGGAAGATGGCAAGGAGAGCATTGCCCGCATCAGTGCCTACATCGGCAGTGCTCCCGAGATGGCTCTGGTGCAGCGCGGTCCGCTGGAAGGCCTGTGGGCTGGCGTGCAGCGCACCTGGGAGCTGTCGTCGCTGACGCTGCGCATGATGGGCCGCATGGTGATAGGCGAGGCATCGCTCAAGAACATCAGCGGCCCCTTGACCATTGCCGACTATGCGGGGCGCTCGGCCAGCATGGGCCTGGTTCAATACCTCTCGTTCCTTGCGCTGATAAGCATCAGCCTGGGGGTTCTCAACTTGCTCCCCCTGCCGGTGCTCGATGGCGGGCACCTGATGTATTATCTTTGGGAGGGCGTGACTGGCCGAAGCGTGTCGGAAGTCTGGGCCGGGCGCTTGCAGCGTGCAGGCGTGGCGGTTTTGATGATGATGATGTCCGTCGCCTTTTTCAACGATATCAACCGGCTTTGGGGCTAACTTTTCAGCCGTTTTCGGCAAGCCGCAGCGGCGGCAAATCCATTCATGACTAAACGTATCAATCGCCTGGGCGTGCGCGCTGCATCGACCCTGGCTGCCATGGTTTTGGCTGCCAATGCAGCCTGGGCGCTGGAGCCCTTCCGGGTACAGGACATCCGCATCGAAGGCCTGCAGCGCGTGGAGCCGGGCACGGTCTTCGCATCCATCCCGCTGCGCGTGGGCGACCAGTATGACGATGACAAGGGCGCAGCTGCGATCCGCTCGCTGTTCGCGCTGGGGCTGTTCAAGGACATCCGCCTCGAAGCCAATGGCAACGTGCTCGTTGTCGTCGTCGAAGAACGCCCGACCATCGCCGAGGTGAACTTCGCCGGCACCAAGGAGTTCGACAAGGAAACCCTGCAAAAGGCCATGCGCGATGTGGGCCTGGCAGAAGGTCGTCCCTTCGACAAGGCCCTGGCCGACCGTGCCGAGCAGGAGCTCAAGCGCCAGTACATCAACCGCAGCCTTTATGGCGCGGAGGTCGTCACCACGGTCACGCCCATCGAGCGCAACCGCGTCAACCTGACCTTCACGGTGACCGAGGGCGATCCGGCCCGCATCAACGAGATCCACATCGTCGGTAACAAGGCCTTCAGCGAATCCACGCTCAAGGACCTGTTCGACCAGGACACCGGCAACTGGATGAGCTGGTACACCAAGTCGGACCGCTATGCGCGCAACAAGCTCAACGCCGACCTGGAAACGCTGCGCTCGTACTACCTGCAGCGTGGCTACCTGGAGTTCCGCGTGGACTCCACCCAGGTGGCCATCTCGCCCGACAAGCAGACCATCTCGCTGACCCTGAACATCCATGAAGGCGAGCGTTTCGTCGTCTCCGGCGTCAAGCTGGAGGGCAACTACCTCGACCGCGACGACGAGTTCAAGTCCCTGGTCAAGATCAAGCCCGGCGAGCCCTACAACGCCGACCAGGTCACGGCGACGACCAAGGCCTTCACCGAGCACTTCGGCAACTTCGGCTTTGCCTTTGCGCGCGTCGAGGCCGTGCCGGACATCGACCGTGCAACCAACCGGGTGGCCCTGGTGCTGCACGCCGAGCCTTCTCGCCGCGCCTATGTGCGACGCATCAATCTCAGTGGCAACAACCGCACGCGCGACGAAGTGATCCGCCGCGAATTCCGCCAGTACGAGGCCTCCTGGTATGACGGCGACAAGATTCGCCTGTCGCGCGACCGTGTGGACCGCCTGGGCTTCTTCACCGAGGTCAATGTCGAGACCCAGGAAGTGGCGGGTTCGCCCGACCAGGTGGATCTGGTCATCTCGGTGGCTGAAAAGCCCACCGGCTCGCTGCAGCTGGGCGCTGGTTTTTCCAGCGCTGAAAAGGTTTCGCTGTCGTTCGGCATCAAGCAGGAAAACGTGTTCGGCTCGGGCAATTACCTGGGCGTGGACGTGAATACCAGCAAGTACCGCCGCACCATGGTGCTGTCCACCACGGATCCGTACTTCACGGACACCGGCATCTCGCGCACCTACGACCTGTACTACCGCACTGACCGTCCCTACTACGACGATGCGGCCTACAAGATCGTCACCTCGGGCGGCAGCGTGCGCTTTGGCGTGCCCTTCAGCGAGATCGACACGGTGTATTTCGGCGGCGGCGTGGAGCGCTCCGAAATCAAGCCCGGCACCTACCTGCCCCAGGCGTACAAGGACTATGCCGACAAGTACGGCTACTCCAACACCGGCATACCGCTGACCCTGGGCTGGTCACGCGACAGCCGTGACAGCGCGCTGGCGCCCAACTCCGGTCTCTACCAGCGCCTGAACACCGAGTGGTCGGTGGGTGGCGAGGCCCGCTATGTGCGAGCCAACTACCAGATCCAGCAGTACATCCCTCTGAGCAAGAAGTACACGCTGGCACTGAACGGTGAACTGGGCTACGGCAAGGGCCTCAATGGCCGTCCGTTCCCGCTGTTCAAGAACTTCTTCTCGGGCGGCCTGGGCTCGGTGCGTGGCTTCGAGCAGGGCTCGCTGGGTCCGCGCGACACCAAGGAAAACTTGGCGCTTGGCGGCTCCAAGAAGGTGACCTTGAACGCAGAGTTCATGATTCCCTTCCCCGGTGCCGGCAATGACAGGACTTTGCGTCTTTTTACATTCCTCGATGTGGGCAATGTCTACGGGGCCAACGAGAACTTCGATCTCGGGGAGCTGCGGGCTTCCACGGGCCTGGGCATCAGCTGGATTTCCCCGCTGGGCCCCTTGCGTCTCGCCTTTGCTCAACCCATCCGCAAGCAGACCGGGGATAAAATCCAGCGACTGCAATTCCAAATCGGAACCTCTTTCTAATGAAATCTCTATCTAGCCATTTTTCCCTGGCTGTGCTGCTTGGCGCCATGGCTGTTTCTGCGCACGCTCAAGAGTTCAAGGCCGGCTTTGTGAACACGGACCGCATCTTCCGTGAAGCGTCGACGGCCAAGGCTGCGCAGTCCAAGCTGGAGCAGGAATTCTCCAAGCGTGAGAAGGAACTGGTCGACCAGGGCAATACGCTCAAGAGCGCTTCGGAGAAGTTCGAGCGTGAAGCGCCCACCATGGCCGAAAGCCAGCGCGTCTCCCGTCAGCGTCAGCTGGTGGACCAGGACCGCGAGTTCCAGCGCAAGCGCCGTGAGTTCCAGGAAGACCTGAACTCCCGCAAGAACGAGGAACTGGCCCAGGTTCTGGAGCGCGCCAACAAGGTGGTCAAGCAAGTGGCCGAATCCGAGAAGTACGACGTCATCCTCCAGGAAGCCGTCTACATCAACCCCAAGTACGACATCACTGACAAAGTGATCAAGGCGCTGAACGGCGGCGGCAAGTAAGCCAGCGTCCAGGGCTGCATGCCGTGAGCGTATTGTTGGGTCAGATCCTCGATGCACTCGGTGGCGAACTGGTCGGTGGCGAAAGGGAGATGCCCATCTCCCGCATCGCGCCGCTGGATTCCGCCGGGGCCGGGGATCTCAGTTTTCTGAGCAACCCCCGCTACCGCCAGCAACTGGCCGCCTCCGAGGCGGCCTGCGTTATTGTGGCGCCCGCCATGCGTGAGCTGGCGCAGCAGCGGGGTGCCTGCATCGTGGTCCCTGACCCGTATGCCTACTTCGCCAGGGCCACGCAGTGGTGGAAGCGGAACTGCAGGTCTGTGGCGCCGGCCGGTATCCATCCAAGCGCGGTGGTGCACGAGAGTGCCATCGTTGATGCCTCTGCCACGATCGGCCCGCTCTGCGTGGTTGAAGAGGGCGCCACCATCGGTGCCCACACCGTGCTCAAGTCGCGCGTCACCATTGGCGAGAACTGCCATGTGGGGGCGCGCTGTTTGCTGCATTCCGGCGTGGTGCTGGGAGCGGACGGCTTCGGGTTTGCGCCTGAGAACGGAGCATGGGTGAAGATCGAGCAGCTCGGTGGCGTGCGGATCGGCGACGATGTGGAAATCGGCGCCAATACCTGCATAGACCGCGGAGCGCTGGACGACACGGTGATCGAGGACGGGGTCAAGCTCGACAATCTGATCCAGATCGGTCACAACGTGCACGTCGGCAAGCATACGGCCATGGCCGGTTGCGTGGGGGTGGCCGGCAGCGCGCGCATTGGCGCGCATTGCACCGTGGGAGGCGGCGCCATCGTGCTGGGCCATCTGCAGCTGGCCGACAGGGTGCATATTTCGGCAGCGACGGTAGTGACCCGTTCGCTGACACAATCAGGTGTTTACACGGGCATGTTTCCCGTGGATGAAAACGCCAAATGGGAAAAAAATGCTGCGACGCTGAAGCAGCTGCACTCCATGCGCGATCGCATCAAGGCCCTGGAGCGGCAACTGCAGCAATCGGCGGATCAAGGCCATAACGGAACGCAATGATGGATATTCACGCAATTCTCAAGCAACTGCCCCACCGCTACCCCTTCCTGCTGGTGGACAAGGTCACGGAGCTTGAGCGCAATACACGCATCAAGGCGATCAAGAACGTCACGTTCAACGAGCCCTATTTCATGGGCCATTTCCCAGGCCGTCCCGTCATGCCGGGCGTGCTCATCCTGGAGGCGCTGGCGCAGGCTGCCGGCCTGCTGGCCTTCGATGCCATGGGCCAGGTTCCCGACGAAAACAACATCTACTACTTCGTGGGCATCGACGGTGCGCGCTTCAAGCGCCCCGTGGAGCCGGGCGACCAGCTGGTGCTGGAGATCACCATCGATCGCGTTCGCGGCGGCATCTGGAAGTTCAAGGGCGTGGCCCGCGTCGAGGACGAAGTGGCCTGCGAAGCCGAGCTGATGTGCACCATGCGCAACGTGGGCTGACGGGCGCATGGCTGGCATTGAACGCATCCATCCCACGGCACTGATAGATTCCGCTGCACAGCTGGATTCATCGGTGTCGGTCGGCCCCTATGCCGTCATCGGGCCGCATGTGGAAATCGGCGCCGGCACCACGATTGGCGCGCATTGCGTTGTCGAAGGCCATACCCGCATTGGTTGCGACAACCGGATTTTCCAGTTCGCGTCCCTGGGCGCGCAGCCCCAGGACAAGAAGTACGCAGGCGAGCCCACGCGGCTTGTCATCGGTGACCGCAACACGGTGCGCGAGTTCTGCACCTTCAATGCGGGCACCGTGCAGGACCAGGGTGTCACGGTCATCGGCCATGACAACTGGATCATGGCCTATGTGCATGTGGCCCACGACTGCGTCGTGGGCAGCCACACCATCCTGGCCAACAACGCCACCCTGGCTGGCCACGTGCATGTGGGCGACCATGTGATCCTGGGCGGCCTGACGGGCGTGCACCAGTTCACCAAGGTGGGCGCTCATGCCATGGCGGGCTTTGCCAGCCATATCTCGCAGGATGTGCCGCCCTTCATGATGGTGGATGGCAATCCCCTGGCCGTGCGTGGCTTCAATATCGAAGGCCTGCGCCGGCGCGGATTCGGGCCGCAGCGTATCCAGGCCATCAAGCAGATGCACCGTCTGCTGTATCGCCAGGGCCTGACCCTTGAGGCCGCGCGCGACGCCATTGGAGCGCTGGCTGGCGAGCAGCCCGAGGCCGCTGCCGATGTATCGCTGATGCTGGATTTTCTGGCCGCTTCGACCCGGGGCATTGCGCGCTGATCCGGCGCGCGAAAGGACGGCATGACAGAGAACGCGGCGCCATTGGCGCGCCTGAGTCCATCGATTGCCATGGTCGCCGGGGAAACCTCAGGCGACCTGCTGGCGTCCTTGCTCCTGGGTGGGCTGCAGGCCCGCTGGCCCGAGGCTTCGGCCTTTGGCATCGGCGGGCCCCAAATGCAGCAGCGCGGTTTTGAGGCATGGTGGTCCTGCGAGCGGTTGGCCGTGCATGGCTACAGCTGGGAAGTGTTTCGCCGACTGGCCGAGATTCTGAATATCCGCCGGCAGTTGCGCCAGCGCCTGCTCAAGCAGCCGCCAGCCGTTTTTGTCGGCATCGATGCGCCCGACTTCAATTTGGGCCTGGAGACCGATCTGCGGGCTGCGGGCATCAAGACCGTGCATTTCGTCTGCCCCTCGATCTGGGCCTGGCGTGCCGATCGCGTCGAGAAAATCCGGCGTGCGGCTGACCATGTGCTGTGCATCTTTCCCTTCGAGCCCGAGTTGCTGGCCCGTCACGGCATAGATGCCACCTACGTGGGCCATCCCCTGGCCAGCGTGATTCCGCTGCAGCCCGACCGTGCCGCCGCGCGCCGTCGGCTGGGCCTGCCGGAAGATGGTCTGGTGCTGGCCGTGTTGCCCGGCAGCCGACGCTCCGAAATCCGCTATCTTGCAGCCCGTTTCTTTCAGGCTGCAGCTTTGGTCCGGAAGGCGCTGCCAGCTATTAAAATAGTAGTGCCTGCCGTGCCTTCGCAACTGGACGAGTTGCGGCGCATTGCCCAGGAGTCCGGCATGGCCTCGTCGCTGCACATCGTGCGCGGCCAGTCCCATGATGCATTGGCAGCCTGCGACGTGACGTTGATCGCCAGCGGCACGGCCACGCTGGAAGCCGCGTTGTACAAGCGTCCCATGGTGATCGGCTACAGCATGCACCCCTGGAGCTGGCGCCTGATGCGTGGCAAGCAGTTGCAGCCCTGGGTGGGCCTGCCCAACATCCTGTGCGGCGATTTCGTCGTGCCCGAGCTGATCCAGGATGCGGCAACGCCCCAGGCGCTGAGCGCGGCTGTGCTGCAATGGCTGCAGGCGTGCGAACATTCCCCTTCAACCGTCGAGGCGCTGGTACAGCGCTTCACAGCGCTGCACCATGAATTGCGGCGCGATACTGCCGAACTGGCCGCCCATGCGATCGAGAAAATCATTGCCCCCACTGCCGCCTGAACAGGCGTGCCTGCCCTGGCATCCGCCGGGGTTGGTTGCGGGCGTGGACGAAGCGGGCCGCGGCCCGTTGGCCGGCCCTGTCGTGGCCGCTGCTGTCATTCTTGACGATCTCAATCCCATCGAGGGCCTGAACGATTCCAAGAAGCTCACGGCTGCGCGCCGCGAGGCACTCTATGACGAGATCCGTGCCAAGGCGCTGTGCTGCAGCATTGCCGAGGCCTCGGTCGAGGAGATTGATCGCCTGAACATCCTGCAGGCCACGCTGCTGGCCATGCGCCGCGCGGTGCTGGGCCTGCGCCTGAAGCCGGTGCTCGTGCTGGTGGATGGTAACCAGCTGCCCGTGCTGGATGTGCAGGCCGAGGCCATCGTCAAGGGGGACTCGCTGGTGCAGGCCATCTCGGCAGCCTCCATTCTGGCCAAGGTCACGCGCGACCGCTGGTGCGAACGGCTGCATGAGCAATATCCGGAGTACGGCTTCGACGGCCACAAGGGCTACGGAACGGCGGCCCACCTTGCGGCGCTGCGCCTGCACGGTGCCTGCGAGGAGCACCGGCGAACCTTCGCGCCGGTGGCCCATGTCGTGAGCATTGCCCGCATGGCCGAGCCTCTGGCCGCTGCCCGCGTGGCAGCTGCGGCGCAGGGCGCGCAAGCCTTGCTGCTGTCGGCCTGAGCGCCTTGCCGTTTCTTTCTGCGCCCGTGGCGCGCTGTTCCCTTTGCCCGAAAGCCTCACCATGAGCCGACAACCCGCCGCCACATTGATCCAGTCCCGTGACAACGTCCTGGTCAAGGATTTGCGCAGGCTTGTCCAGGACAGTGGGGCCTACCGCAAGCAAGGGCGCGTCTGGCTGGAGGGGGACCATCTGTGCCGTGCCGCGCTGGCGCGTGGCATGCAGCCCTCCGTGGCCGTGGTGGCCGAATCCTTCTGGCCGCTGGTGCCGCTGGAATGGGTGCAGGGTGCGGGCAAGTGCGTGGTGCTGGCAGATGCCCTGTTTGCCGAAGTCAGCGGCCTGGAGTCCCCGGCGCGCATCGGTTTTCTGATGGACTGGCAGGCATCGGCGATCATCCGTGCCGGCGTGGCCACGGTGGTGTTGGATCGCGTGCAGGACGCAGGCAATGTGGGCTCCATCCTGCGCAGTGCCGCTGCCTTCGGTTTCAGCCAGGTCGTGGCCCTGAAGGGCACGGCTGCGCTGTGGAGCCAGAAGGTGCTGCGCGCCGGCATGGGGGCGCATTTCGGTCTGCAACTGGTCGAGTCGGCCTCGCCCGAAGACCTGGATGCGCTTGGCTTGCCCCTGATCGTGACCAGTTCCCATCAGGGCGAACTGATCCAAAATGCCGCGCTGCCCTGGCCTTGTGCCTGGGCCATGGGCCATGAAGGGCAGGGCGTTGGAGAGGCGCTGATGCAGCGGGCAGCGCAGCATGTGCGCATCGGCCAGCCAGGCGGTGAGGAGTCGCTGAACGTGGCTGCAGCAGCGGCGATATGCCTGCACGCAAGCAGCGTGAGTGCCGGCTCACGTCAAGGGTAATCCCGCCTCCTGTCAGGAGGCTGAAGCACGACCAGCCTATAATGGGCGGCTTTCAAGCATTCCACACTACGCCTAGCGACGCTTCCTCGCCACCCCCTGCAGACAAGCTATAACCCGCCCGGATCCGTCCGTGCGGCACGCTGGGCGTAACCGTAATTAGAACCGGAGAACCCAGTGCTTTTGTCTCTCAAGGGAGCATTCCCATCCGCCATCCTGGCGCTCGCAGACGGCACGGTCTTTGTTGGCAACTCGATCGGTGCGCAAGGCACCACGGTTGGTGAAGTCGTTTTCAACACGGCAATCACCGGCTACCAGGAAATCCTCACCGACCCCAGCTACTGCCAGCAGATCGTGACGCTCACGTATCCGCACATCGGCAACTACGGCGTCAACGCAGAGGATGTCGAGGCTGGCAAGGTCCATGCGGCGGGCCTGATCATCAAGAACCTTCCGCTGCTGGCCAGCAACTTCCGCAAGTCCGAGACCCTGCCCGACTACCTCACGCGCAGCGGCACGGTGGCGATTGCCAACATCGACACGCGCAAGCTCACACGGCTGCTGCGCGACAAGGGCGCACAAAACGGCGCCATCGTCGGTTTGGCCGCTGGCGAAGAAGTGACCCAGGCGCGCATCGACGAGGCACTGGCTGCGGCCAAGGCGGCCCCCAGCATGAAGGGCCTGGATCTGGCCCAGGTGGTGAGCGTAGCCCAGCAGTACGAATGGACGGAAACCGAGTGGAAGCTGGGCGAAGGCTACGGCCAGCAGCAGGCCCCGCGTTTCCATGTGGTGGCCTATGACTTCGGCGTGAAGTTCAACATCCTGCGCATGCTGGCCGAGCGCGGCTGCAAGCTGACCGTGGTGCCGGCCAAGACGCCCGCCAAGGATGTGCTGGCACTCAACCCCGACGGCGTTTTCCTGTCCAACGGCCCTGGCGACCCGGAGCCCTGCGACTACGCCATTGCCGCCACCAAGGAGCTGGTGGAGTCCGGCAAGCCCGTCTTCGGCATCTGCCTGGGTCACCAGATCATGGCCCTGGCCGCTGGCGCCAAGACCTTCAAGATGGCCAACAGCCACCACGGCGCCAACCACCCCGTCAAGGACTTGGACAACGGCCGGGTCAGCATCACCAGCCAGAACCACGGTTTTGCCGTGGAGATGGAGTCCCTGCCCGACACGCTGCGCGCCACGCACATCAGCCTGTTCGACGGCACGCTGCAAGGCCTTGAGCACAAGGACAAGCCTGCGTTCTGCTTCCAGGGCCACCCCGAGGCTTCGCCCGGCCCGCACGATATCGCCTACCTGTTTGACCGCTTCACGGCGCTGATGGAGAAACACAAAAATGCCTAAGCGCACCGACCTCAAAAGCATTCTGATCATTGGCGCCGGTCCCATCGTCATCGGCCAGGCCTGCGAGTTTGACTACTCCGGCGTGCAGGCCTGCAAGGCGTTGCGCGAAGAGGGCTACAAGGTCATCCTGATCAACAGCAACCCTGCCACGATCATGACCGACCCGGCCACGGCCGACGTCACCTACATCGAGCCCATCACCTGGCAGACGGTCGAGAAGATCATCGCCAAGGAGCGTCCCGACGCCATCCTGCCGACCATGGGTGGCCAGACCGCGCTGAACTGCGCGCTGGACCTGTGGCGCAACGGCGTGCTGCACAAGTACAAGGTCGAGCTGATCGGCGCAACTCCCGAGGCCATCGACAAGGCCGAGGACCGCCTCAAGTTCAAGGATGCGATGACGCGCATCGGCCTGGGTTCGGCGCGCTCGGGCATCGCCCATTCGATGGACGAAGCCTGGGCCGTGCAAAAGGAAATGGGCTTTCCCACCGTCATCCGCCCCAGCTTCACGCTGGGCGGCACGGGCGGCGGCATTGCCTACAACCCCGAAGAGTTCGAGACCATCTGCAAGCGCGGGCTGGAAGCGTCCCCGACCAATGAGCTGCTGATCGAGGAATCGCTGCTTGGCTGGAAGGAGTACGAGATGGAAGTCGTCCGCGACAAGGCGGACAACTGCATCATCATCTGCTCCATCGAGAACCTGGATCCCATGGGCGTGCACACCGGCGACTCGATCACCGTGGCACCCGCGCAGACGCTGACCGACAAGGAATACCAGATCATGCGCAACGCCTCGCTGGCGGTGCTGCGCGAGATCGGTGTGGACACGGGCGGCTCCAACGTGCAGTTCTCGGTGAATCCGAAGGACGGCCGCATGATCGTCATCGAGATGAACCCGCGCGTGTCGCGTTCCTCGGCGCTGGCCTCCAAGGCCACGGGCTTCCCCATCGCCAAGGTCGCTGCCAAGCTGGCCGTGGGCTACACGCTGGACGAACTCAAGAACGACATCACGGGCGGCAAGACGCCCGCTTCGTTCGAGCCCTCGATCGACTACGTGGTCACCAAGATCCCGCGTTTCGCGTTCGAGAAGTTCCCCGCTGCCGACAACCGCCTGACCACGCAGATGAAGTCCGTGGGCGAGGTCATGGCCATTGGCCGTACCTTCCAGGAGTCCTTCCAGAAGGCGCTGCGCGGCCTGGAAGTCGGCGTGGACGGCATGAACGAAAAGACCCAGGACCGCGAAATCCTTGAAAAGGAACTCGGCGAGCCAGGTCCGGACCGCATCTGGTATGTGGGCGATGCCTTCGCTGCCGGCTGGACGCTGGACGAGGTGCACAACATCACCAAGATCGACAAGTGGTTCCTCGTGCAGATCGAAGAGATCGTGAAGATCGAACTCGAGCTGGACCAGGTCTACGAGGAAAAGGGCGATGCCGCGCTGGCCGCACTGGACGCCACCACGCTGCGCACGCTCAAGCAAAAGGGCTTCTCCGACCGTCGCCTGGCCAAGCTGCTGCACAGCAATGAAAAGGCCGTGCGCGAGGCGCGCAAGGCACTGGGCGTGCGCCCCGTGTTCAAGCGTGTGGACACCTGCGCTGCCGAGTTCGCCACCGACACGGCCTACATGTACTCCACCTATGACGAGGAGTGCGAGGCCGAGCCGACGGACAAGAAAAAGATCATGGTGCTGGGCGGTGGCCCGAACCGCATCGGCCAGGGCATCGAGTTCGACTACTGCTGCGTGCATGCTGCGCTCGCCATGCGCGAGGACGGCTATGAAACCATCATGGTCAATTGCAACCCCGAGACCGTGTCCACCGACTACGACACGTCGGACCGCCTGTACTTCGAGCCGCTGACGCTGGAAGACGTGCTCGAAGTCGTGGCTGTCGAGAAGCCTGTTGGCGTCATCGTGCAGTACGGCGGCCAGACGCCCCTGAAGCTTGCGCTGGGTCTTGAAAAGGAAGGCGTGCCCATCATCGGCACCACGCCCGACATGATCGACGCGGCCGAAGACCGCGAGCGCTTCCAGAAGCTGCTGCATGAGCTGGGCCTGCGCCAGCCGCCCAATGCCACGGCCCGTACCGAGCCCGAAGCGCTGGAAAAGGCGGCCGGCCTGGGCTACCCCCTGGTCGTGCGTCCCAGCTATGTGCTGGGTGGCCGTGCCATGGAAATCGTGCACGAGCAGCGCGACCTGGAGCGCTACATGCGCGAAGCCGTCAAGGTCAGCAACGACTCGCCCGTGCTGCTGGACCACTTCCTGTCCAACGCCATCGAGTGCGATGTGGACTGCGTGCGCGACCGCGAAGGCGCCGTTTTCATCGGCGGCGTGATGGAGCACATCGAGCAGGCTGGCGTGCATTCGGGCGATTCCGCCTGCTCGCTGCCGCCTTACTACCTCAAGCCCGAGACCGTGGCCGAGATCAAGCGCCAGACTGCCGCCATGGCCAACGCGCTGAGCGTGGTCGGCCTGATGAACGTGCAGTTCGCCATCAAGGAAACGGCCGACGGCGACGTGATCTACGTGCTGGAAGTCAACCCGCGCGCCTCGCGCACCGTGCCCTTCGTCTCCAAGGCCACCGGCATCCAGCTGGCCAAGGTGGCTGCACGCTGCATGGCCGGCGACACGCTGGCCCAGCAGGGCATCACCAAGGAAGTCACGCCGCCGTACTTCAGCGTCAAGGAAGCCGTCTTCCCGTTCGTGAAGTTCCCTGGCGTGGACACCATCCTCGGCCCAGAGATGAAGTCCACTGGCGAAGTCATGGGCGTGGGCAAGACCTTTGGCGAAGCCTTCGTTAAGAGCCAACTGGGCGCCGGCGTCACGCTGCCGACCCAGGGCAAGGTCTTCCTGACCGTGAAGAACGCCGACAAGCCGCGTGCCGTGGCCGTGGCCAAGGAACTGGCTGCGATGGGCTTCGTGCTGTGCGCCACGCGCGGTACGGCAGCGGCCATTTCCGAGGCCGGCATCGAGGTGCAGCTCGTCAACAAGGTGACCGAAGGCCGCCCCCACATCGTGGACATGATCAAGAACGGCGAGATCGCCATGGTCATCAACACGGTGGAGGAGCGCCGCAACGCCATCGCCGACTCGCGTGCCATCCGTACCAGCGCCCTGCTGGCGCGTGTGACCACCTTCACGACCATCTTCGGTGCAGAAGCTGCCGTCGAAGGCATGAAGTCCATGGGCAACATGGACGTGCACTCGGTCCAGGAATTGCACGCCCAACTGCAGGCTGCCTGAGATCCTTCCATTGCCGCTGCGCCTGTTTTTTGATGGCGCGCAGCGAGCGGCACTGTCCGACAGTGCCGCCGGGTTATCCCACCATTTCGGGTGGGTAAACACGGCATAATGGAACGAATCATTCGATGAAACCGCCGCGCGGCAACGTGCGGCGGTTTGCTTTTGGGGTGCAGGTCCAGCCGCAAAGTCGCCGGCCCGCCTGTACCAAAGAAACCGCGCAGCGCGCGGCGTTCGCTGAACATGGAGACTTTTCAATGGCCACCATTCCCATCACCAAGCGCGGAGCCGAGAAGCTCAAGGACGAACTGCACCGCCTGAAAACCGTGGAGCGTCCCTCCATCATCCAGGCCATCGCCGAGGCACGTGCCCAGGGTGACCTGAGCGAAAACGCCGAATACGAGGCCGCTAAGGATCGTCAGGGCTTCATCGAAGGCCGCATTGCCGAGGTCGAGAGCAAGCTGTCGGCTGCCCAGATCATCGATCCCTCTTCCGTGGATGCCGGTGGCCGCGTGGTCTTCGGTGCAACGGTGGAGCTCGAGGATGAAGACAGCGGCGACACGGTCAAGTACCAGATCGTCGGCGAGGACGAGGCCGACCTCAAGCTGGGCCTGATCAACGTCTCCAGCCCCATCGCGCGCGCGCTGATCGGCAAGGAAGAGGGCGATACCGCCGTCGTGCAGGCACCGGGCGGCGAGCGCCGCTATGAAGTGGTGTCGGTGCGCTACCTCTGATGCGTCGGCGCCTGTGCCTCGATCATTGAGGAAGGCCTAAGCCCATGAGCAACCTGTACGAACGCGTTCCCCTGCTGGCTGCTGCTCTGTGGTGGGGCAGCCTGTCGGCCATCGGCTTCATGGCCGTGCCCATGCTGTTCGCCCAATTGCCCACGCCGGCTGTCGCGGGCTTCATGGCAGCCAAGCTGTTTGCCGCGCAGACCTGGGTGTCCATCGCCTGCGCGGCCCTGCTGCTGGTCCTGTCCCGGCGCAACAAGGAGCCGGTCCTGCAGCCCTGGGCCAAGGCCTGTCTGGGCTTTGTGATCGCAGGCATGCTGCTGGCATTTCTGGTCCAGTACGGCGTGTCGCCGCGCATCGTTGCACGCGACAACCTCAAGCTGTGGCACAGCGTGGGCACGGTGATGTATGCGCTGCAGTGGCTGTGTGCGCTCGTCGTGCTGTGGCGCATAGGCAGTCTGTCTCAAGCGAAAGCCGAGGCCACGGCCTGATCCCGGTCCTGCCGGTTCGGTGCCATGCCAAACGAAAACGCCCGCAAGCGCGGGCGTTTTTTTGTGGGTCGAGCTGCTTACTCGTGCCAGTGCTCGGCCACCCAGGTAGCAGGCCGGATATAGCGAAAGCGCCGATTGCGCCGGCCGGCCAACGCGTCGGGCGGGTTGCATTCTCCGTGGAAGATCACCACGCGTGCACCATCCGGCACGAAGGGCGGCTTCCAGTAGTTCGTCGGCCATGCGGGAATGCAGTGGTACTTGAAGCTGGGGCACCAGGCCTGCGGCCAGTACTTGAGCTTGCCCTGCTTGTGCAGCATGTCGGACAGGTAGGCCTGCTCGTTGCGGAAGCTGCTGCGGATCTCTTCGAAATGCGTGCGGAAGTAGTCCAGTACCTCGGGGTGTGCACCCAGCTCGAAGCGGTACACCGAGGAATTGCCCGTGATGCGCCAGGGGCGCTTGTAGTCGTGGATGATCAGGAATTCGCCGGGCTCGGTGAAAAAATCGTCCAGCGGCCCGGTGATGACCACGTCCACGTCAAGAAACAGCGCCGTGCCGCGCAGGCCATGCAGGTCGGCACTGAAGGTGGCCAGCTTGTTCCAGCCGCGCTCGGGAATGCCGGCGGGCAGGTTCAGCGGCGGAATGGGCAGGCATTCGACTTCGTCACGAATCCCCACGCCGTCATCGGTCAGGCAGACAAGGCGAAAATCGCCCTTCAGATGCCGACGCACCATGGCGTAGAGCCTGTTGACATACTCCGGACCGTACTTCTTGCCCCACTTCATGCAGATCACGAAGCGCTGCTGCGCAGAGGGGGAGGCGGAGGGCGGTTGCGCGGCCTGGGCCACGCTGGCGGCATGGGATGCTACGGTCATGGATGCGGCGGACTCAGTCTGCCTGGCGCTTCTTGACCGACTTTTGCTTGGGCTTGGCGCGCTTGACCTGGCCACCTGCCGTCAGGCGCTGGTTGCCCAGCACGCGGATCTGCTTGACCTCGGGCTTCTGGCCCGAGCGCTTGCTGAACTTGAGCAGCTTGACATCGCGAGGACCGGGCATGCGGTTCTCGTCGACGGCTTTTTCCTTTTCTGGCATGGGGCGCCAGAGCACCAGCAGCTTGCCGATGTGTTGAATGGGTGCAGCGCCAAGTTCGTCGCACAGCTGCAGATACATCTGCTCGCGTGCGGCGCGGTCGTCGTTGAAGACACGGACCTTGATCAGGCCATGTGCGTTAAGGCCGGCGTTGACCTCCTTTTGCACGGCAGCCGTCAGGCCGTCACCTCCGATGAGGACCACGGGGTCCAGGTGGTGTGCGTTGGCGCGGTGTTCCCGGCGCTCGGCGGGAGTCAATTGAATTTGGGGCATGGCCGTATTATCGAGGCTGAAAGAATCCAGCATGAAAGTCAACACAAAAAGCAAGAAGGTCAACAAGGCTTGGCTCAACAGCCACGTCAACGATCCTTACGTCAAAGCCGCCCAGAAGGACGGCTACCGCGCTCGCGCGGCCTACAAACTCAAGGAGATCGACGAGCAGCTCAAGCTCATCCGGCCGGGTGCCACGGTGGTGGACCTGGGCTCTACGCCAGGAGCGTGGAGCCAGTATGTGCGCCGCTGTCTGTCGCCAGAAGGCGCGGCGGTGGGCGCGCTCAATGGTCGCATCATCTCGCTGGATCTGCTGCCCATGGAGCCTATCGAGGGCGTGCAGTTCATTCTGGGCGATTTCCGCGAGGAGCCGGTGCTGGCGCAGCTGCAGGAAGCGCTGGGCGGTGGCAAGGCCGATGTGGTGGTCTCCGACATGGCTCCCAACCTGTCGGGCAACGGTACGACGGATGCGGCGCGCATTGCGCTGCTGGTGGAGCTGGCGGTTGATTTTTCCATCCACCATATGAAACCTGAAGGGGCCTTGGTCGTGAAGCTCTTTCACGGCGGGGCCTACGACGACCTGGTAGCGCTGTTCCGGCAGACCTTCAAGGTGGTCAAGCCGATCAAGCCCAAGTCCTCGCGCGACAAGTCTTCGGAGACGTTTCTGGTGGGCATGGGGCTCAGGTAGCCCTGCACAGCCGCCCGGCGCGGCCCTGACGCGGGTCAAGACCGCATTCAAGCTATGGCTGCTATAGAGGGATATAGGCGACCAGCCAGCTTGAAACACCTAAAATGAACCGCAAATACGCTTCGAGCACGCTGGAAGTCGTTTTATCTGTATCCCCATTGGAGCCCCGCTTGAACAATCAGTGGTTTTCAAAAATTGCCGTCTGGCTGGTCATCGCCATGGTGCTGTTTACGGTGTTCAAACAATTTGACACCCGTGGCGGCGCCGGCGCGTCCCATGTCGGTTACTCCGAGTTCCTGGAAGAGGTGCGCAGCAACCGCATCAAGAGCGCCACCATCCAGGAAAGCCCCGGCGGCACCGAGATCGTGGCCACGACCAACGATGATCGCAAGGTGCGCACCACGGCCACCTACCTGGATCGTGGGCTCGTGGGCGATCTGATCAACAACAACGTCAAGTTCGACGTCAAGCCCCGCGAAGAAGGCTCGGTCCTCATGACCCTGCTCGTCAGCTGGGGCCCCATGCTGCTGTTGATCGGCGTGTGGGTGTACTTCATGCGCCAGATGCAGGGCGGCGGCAAGGGCGGTGCTTTCAGCTTCGGCAAGAGCAAGGCGCGCATGCTGGACGAGAACAACAACACCGTGACCTTTGCCGACGTTGCAGGCTGCGACGAAGCCAAGGAAGAGGTCAAGGAAGTCGTGGACTTCCTCAAGGACCCCAACAAGTTCCAGAAGCTCGGCGGCCGCATTCCGCGTGGCCTGCTGCTGGTCGGGCCTCCGGGTACCGGCAAGACGCTGCTGGCCAAGTCCATCGCTGGTGAAGCCAAGGTTCCGTTCTTCAGCATCTCGGGCTCCGACTTCGTGGAAATGTTCGTCGGCGTGGGCGCTGCCCGTGTGCGCGACATGTTCGAGAACGCCAAGAAGAACGCACCCTGCATCATCTTCATCGATGAAATCGACGCCGTGGGCCGCCAGCGCGGCGCAGGCCTGGGCGGTGGCAACGATGAGCGTGAACAGACCCTGAACCAGATGCTGGTCGAGATGGACGGCTTCGAGACCAACCTCGGCGTGATCGTCGTGGCTGCGACCAACCGTCCCGACATCCTGGATGCCGCCCTGCTGCGTCCCGGCCGTTTCGACCGCCAGGTGTATGTGACGCTGCCCGATATCCGCGGCCGCGAGCAGATCCTCAATGTGCACATGCGCAAGATTCCTGTCGGCCAGGACGTGAATCCGGGCGTGATCGCCCGCGGCACGCCCGGCATGTCGGGTGCCGATCTGGCCAACCTCTGCAACGAAGCAGCCCTGATGGCCGCGCGCCGCAATGCGCGTACCGTCGAGATGCAGGATTTCGAGAAGGCCAAGGACAAGATCATCATGGGCCCCGAGCGCAAGAGCATGGTCATGCCCGAGGAAGAGCGCCGCAACACGGCCTACCACGAGGCGGGCCACGCACTGATCGGCAAGCTGCTGCCCAAGTGCGATCCCGTGCACAAGGTCACCATCATCCCGCGCGGTCGTGCGCTGGGCGTGACGATGAGCCTGCCCGAGAAGGACCGCTACTCCTACGACAAGGAGTTCATGCTCAACCAGATCGCCATGCTGTTCGGTGGACGCATTGCCGAAGAAGTGTTCATGAACCAGATGACCACGGGCGCGAGCAACGACTTCGAGCGGGCCACGCAGATCGCACGCGACATGGTCACGCGCTATGGCATGACCGACGCGCTGGGTCCCATGGTCTATGCGGAGCAGGAAGGCGAGCCATTCCTGGGCCGCTCGATGAGCAAGACCAACAGCATGAGCGAGCAGACGATGCAGAAGGTGGACCAGGAGGTTCGCCGCATCATCGACGAGCAGTACGGACTGGCGCGCAAGCTGATCGAGGACAACTCCGACAAGATGCATGCCATGGCCAAGGCCATGCTCGACTGGGAAACCATCGACGCCGAGCAACTCGATGACATCATGGCCGGCCGCGAGCCGCGTCCTCCCAAGGACTGGGTGCCGCGCAACCCGCCGTCGTCCGACGGTGGCAACTCGTCCGGCGGCACGCCGGCAGTGGATGCCGACCCTGCGCCCACCACGGCCTGATCTGCTTGCCGCAGAATCTGCCAATCCCATGCAAAGGGCCCCGAGGGGCCCTTTTGCTTTGCTTGCAGGATGTGCTCAATCGCCCGCAGCGGTGGCCGAGCGAGGGGCCCGGTCCGGCAAGCGCCTACCTTCAGGAAATCCCATGCCGCATCAATGGCAGACTTCGCGCTTTGTTCTAGACCTTCAGCGTCCACTGGTCATGGGCATCGTCAATGTGACGCCCGACTCGTTTTCCGACGGCGGACGGCACAACACGGTGGAGCAGGCCTTGCGGCATGCAGAGCAGCTGGTCGGTGAAGGCGCGCACATCCTCGACATCGGCGGCGAGTCCACCAGGCCCGGCTCACCGGCCGTGCCGCTGGACGAGGAATTGCGGCGCGTGCTGCCCGTGGTGCAGGGCGCGGTGCAACTGGGCGTGCCTGTCTCCGTCGATACCTACAAGCCCGAGGTCATGCAGGCCGTGCTGGATCTGGGGGCCGACATCGTCAACGACATCTGGGCGCTGCGCCAGCCGGGCGCGCAGCAGGTGGTGGCCGCGCACCCGCGCTGCGGCATCTGTCTCATGCACATGCATGGCACGCCGCAGGACATGCAGACCACGCCCATGCAAGGCGATGCCGTGCCCGCCGTGCGCGATTTCCTGCAGTTGCACAGCGATGCCCTGCTGGCCCAGGGCGTGGCGCGCGAGCGCATTGTCTGGGACTACGGCATCGGCTTCGGCAAAAGCGTGGCGCAGAATTTTTCGCTGCTTGCGCGCCAGCAGGAATTGCTGGGCCTAGACTTCCCGCTGCTGGCGGGCTGGTCGCGCAAGGGCTCGCTCGGGCAGGTCAGTGGCCTTGCGCAGGGCCAGCGCATGGTGCCCAGTGTGGCGGCGGCGCTGCTGGCCGTGGAGCGGGGTGCGCGCGTGGTGCGCGTGCACGACGTGGCCGATACGGTGGCGGCATTGACGGTCTGGCAGACCATGCACGACAACAACTGAACAACAAAGGAGCACTATGGCACGCACATATTTTGGTACCGATGGAATTCGCGGCCTGGTGGGCCGCTCGCCCATCACCCCCGACTTCTCGCTGCGCCTGGCGCACGCCGTGGGCCGTGTGCTGCGGCGCAAGGAAGCCCGCCCGATGGTGCTGATCGGCAAGGACACCCGGATCTCGGGCTACATGCTGGAAAGTGCCCTGGAGTCCGGCTTCAACTCGGCCGGCGTGGACGTGATGCTGCTCGGTCCCCTGCCCACCCCGGGCGTGGCCTACCTGACGCGCGCCCAGCGCGCCAGCCTGGGCGTGGTCATCAGCGCCAGCCACAACCCTTATTACGACAACGGCATCAAGTTCTTCAGCGCACAGGGCACCAAGCTGCCCGATGCCTGGGAGGAAGAGGTCGAGCAGGCCTTGACCGAAGATCCCGTGTGGGCCGACTCTGCCGCTCTGGGAAAGGCCCGGCGCCTTGAAGACGCGGCAGGGCGCTACATCGAGTTCTGCAAGAGCACCTTTGACCATGCGCTCACGCTCAAGGGCGTGAAGATCGTTGTCGATGCGGCCCATGGCGCGGCCTATCAGATCGCACCCAAGGTCTTCCATGAACTGGGGGCCGATGTGGTGGCCATAGGCTGTGCGCCCGATGGACTCAATATCAACGAAGACGTGGGTGCCACGCACCCCGAGGCTCTGGTGCTGGCCGTGCGCGCCAACAAGGCCGACTTCGGCGTGGCGCTGGATGGCGATGCCGACCGGCTGCTGCTGGTCGATGCGGCAGGGCGGCTCTACAACGGCGACGAACTGCTGTATCTGCTGGCAGCCGACCGGCTGGCGCGCGGCGAGGCCGTGCCGGGCGCCGTGGGCACGCTGATGACCAATATGGCCGTGGAGGTGGCGCTGAAGTCCCAGGGCGTGGGCTTTGTGCGTGCCAAGGTCGGCGACCGCTATGTGCTGGAAGAGCTGCACCGCCAGGGCTGGACCCTGGGCGGTGAGGGCTCGGGACATTTGCTGGCGCTGGACAAGCACACTACGGGCGACGGCCTGGTCAGCGCGCTGCAGGTGCTGCAGGCCTGCGTGCGCTCGGGCAAGAGCCTGTCGCAGTGGCTGTCGTCCGTGCAGCTGTTTCCCCAGGTGCTGCTCAACGTGCGGCTGCAGCCGGGCCAGGACTGGAAGCGCAACACCCAATTGGAAGAGGCCACCGAGGCCGTCCAGGCCGAGCTGGGAGATACGGGGCGTGTGCTCATCCGAGCCAGCGGCACCGAGCCTTTGCTGCGCGTGATGGTGGAGGCGCGCGATGGCGATCAGGCCAGCCGCTGTGCCGAGCGCCTGGCCAGCGTGGCCAAGAATTCGCCGGTTGCCTGAGCGGTTGCACGCTCCTGTGCATGGAAGGCCGAGGCTTCATGCCCCGGCTTTTTTTTCGTCTGGATTCCGGTGCGCGAGGTGATGCGATGCGCGCGGTGATGCGGCCCGGTCAGCCCTGGCTGCGCAAGAAGGACTCCAGCGCCTCTGGTGCCAGCGGGCGGCTGAAATGGTAGCCCTGGGCCTCATCGCAGCCTTGCTCGCGCAGGAACTCCAGCTGTGCCTCGGTCTCCACGCCCTCGGCCGTGGTCTGCATGCCCAGGGCCTGGGCCATGCGGATGATGGCGCTGACAATGGCGCGGTCGTTGCTGTCGTGGTCCAGGTCCTGGATGAAGGACTGGTCGATCTTGAGCTTGTAGATCTGAAAGCGCTTGAGCTGGCTCAGGGATGAATAGCCGGTGCCGAAGTCATCCATGGCCAGGCGCACGCCGTGCTCGCGCAGCCGGTCCATGGTGGCTGTCGCCTGGCGCGGATCATGGATGGCCACGCCTTCGGTCAGCTCCAGCTCCAGAGAATCGGCCGGCAGGTCGCTGTCGAGCAGGATGCGGTTGATGATCTCGGGCAGTTGCTGCTGATGGAACTGGATGGCCGAAAGATTCACGGCCACCTTCAGGTCGCGCAGGCCCGCATTGCGCCAGACCTGCAACTGCTGCATGGCGCTGCGCAGCACCCATTCGCCGATCTGCAGGATCTGGCCGCTGTCCTCGGCCACGGGAATGAACTCGGCCGGCGAGACCGAGCCCAGTTCCGGGTGCTCCCAGCGCAGCAGCGCCTCGACGCTGCGCACACGGCCCGTGCTCAGCGTGATCTGCGGCTGATAGTGCAGATACAGCTGATTGCGCTCCAGCGCCCGGCGCAGCGCATTCTCCAGCTGCAGGGCTCGCAGGGACTGGGCCTGCATCTGCGGAGTGAAGAAGCGGTAGGTGTTGCGGCCGGCCTGCTTGGCGTGGTACATGGCCGCATCGGCGGCCTGGGTCAGCGAGTCGATGTCGTGGCCGTCGCGCGGGTACAGCGCAATGCCCATGGACGGCGCAATGGTCAGCTCATGGCGGTCGATCTGGTAGGCCTGGCGCGACGCCTCCTGCAGCTTGCCGGCCACGCGGGCCGCACCCTGGGCATTGGCGCCGGGCAGCAGCAGCACGAATTCGTCGCCGCCGATGCGGGCCACCGTATCGCGGTCGCGCACGACGGCACGCAGGCGGCGGGCAATCTCCACCAGCAGGGCATCGCCCACGCGATGGCCCAGCGAATCATTGACATGCTTGAAGTGGTCCAGGTCCAGGAACATCACGGCCAGCGGCGTGTCGTTGGCCTTGGCCAGCTCGATGGCGCGGGCACTGCGCTCGGCCAGCAGCGTGCGGTTGGGCAGGCCGGTGAGCGCGTCGTAGTGCGCCATCCAGTAGATGCGTTCCTGGTCCAGCTTGCGGTCGGCAATCTCCCGGTGCAGGTTCTCCACCGTGGCGCTGAGTTCGCGTGTGCGGTCGCGCACCTGCTGCTCCAGCAGTTCGTGGGCCTGGCTCAGGGCCTGCTGGGCTCGCAGGCGGTCGTCGATATCGCTCACGATCCAGATCGATCCCTCGCGCGCATCGCCCGGATTGATGAGCCGCCCTGTGAGCTCTCCCCAGAACAGGCTGCCGTCCTTGCGGCGCAGGCGGCGCTGCGTGCGAAAGGACAGGCCGGCGCTCAGCGTGCGGTAGGCCTCGCGTCCCAGGCTGCGCAGCTCATCACGGCTGGGATGCAGGTGTTCGCTGTTGATGCCCACCAGCGCATGCTCGCCCGCGTAGCCGAAGATGTCTGCGTAGCACTGGTTGCAGCGGACGATGACGCGTTGGCGAATGAAGACGATGCCGACGCCGGCATTGTCGAGCAGGGCCTGCTGCTCGCGCAGGCTGCGTTGCAAGGACGCCGCCATCATCGAAGACGGACGTTCGAGTACAGGGTCGTACGCAATCGTCGGCGCGGACATGGCGAAGCGGTGGGGCGGTAATGAAGGGAGGGTGGGAAGCTTACAAAGTGTAGCACTTGTGCGGAAAACACTCTATCGGCCTTCCCTGACGCAAGCAGGGCCTGGGCCGTCATGGGCCGTCATGGGCCGGGTGCAACTTGCCTGCGCCTGTGTTTTCCGGAGGCTTCGGCATCCAGCCGATCGGCCAGCTCATACAGCACGCCATGCCGCAGGGCGCCATGCGTCACGCGCATGCGCTCGATGCCCAGGCTGGAGAAGATCGCCCGCATCACGCTCATGCCGCCGCCGATCATGGGACGCAGTTCTTCCTTGAGCCCGTCCATGTTCACGCGGCTGACATGCCCTGCACGCAGCAACTGCGCCTGCAGCCAGTCCAGTCCCTGCCGCGTGATCCAGCCGGCCGTGCCATCGGGTGCATGTGCCAGCACCTTGACGATGGCACCGGCCGTGCCGGAGGACCCATAGGCATGGCTCCACTGCCCGGCGGCAAACCGCGCGGCTTCGGGCGCAATGATGTCGGCCACCGCCGCTTCGGCCTGGGACAGTGCCTGGGCCGACAGCTCTCCATCGGGAAAGTGGCGCAATGCCCAGGTCACGCTGCCGAAGGCGAAGGAGCGTGCCTGCAGCACCTGCCGCTGCTGGCCAAGGCACAGCTCGGTCGATCGGCCACCGATGTCCACCACCAGCCGCCGCTGGGGACCGGGCGGCAGCAACTGGGCAACGCCACGATAGATCAGGCGCGCTTCTTCCTCGCCGTCGATGACTTCGATGGCGCAGCCCAGGATGCGCTGGCCTTCGTCCAGGAAGACCTGGCGGTTCGATGCCTCTCTCAGCGTCTGCGTGGCCACGGCACGAACGCGGTGGCGGGGCAGGTCGCCCAGCACCTGCGCATAGCGCTCCAGGCAGGCCCAGCCACGCTGCATGGCCTCCAGGCTCAGGGCTCCCTGTGCGTCCAGGGCGCTGCCCAGGCGTATGGCTTCCTTGCGGTGGCTGAACAGCTGTACCTTTGCGCCGTCGCTGCGGGCCATGGCCAGCAGGCAGCTGTTGGAGCCAATGTCGATGGCGGCCAGGCGGCTTTCGGGGGGATTGGAAGAGGGCATGCGCGAAAGGCGGACGACGACACGGCTGCGGCAGGTTTGCAGCAGCCAACGCCATCCAGGGGGATGGCAGTGAGCTTAGCACCCTGGCGATACAGCGTGGCCCTCGTGGCTGCGTGACCTGGTCATGACCTTTGCATGACAGCGCCAGCGCAGCCATTCATTGCCGGAAGTCGCTTGTATGACAGGTGTCATGCGTGGTTGGGATCTATGTCATGAACATGTCACAAACCCGGGGCAGACTGCCCGAATCCCCGGTCCACGGGGTGACTACCGGGTCCTGCACAGGCCGGGCCCCTGCATCCATGCCCCAGACATTCACGCCGATTCCCGCCAGCGCCTCTGCCGCGCCTGCCGAGCCAGAACATGAACAGGGGCTGCGCACCATGCCCGCAGGGCCGGCCTCGCTGGGCATGGCCCGCGAGACAGCGCCCATACCCGTCTGTGCACCCTTGAATGTCCCGATGATGCCCCTGGCCAAAAGCCTTTCCACCGCCCTGCTGGAATTGCAGGGCCAGGCGATGCCAGCGTCTGCCCCGGTCTCTGCTGCGGGGCTGGCCGCCGCGGCATACACTGGCCTGTACGCCACAGCCGAAAGCGGTGAAGTGCAACAGCAACAGCAGCAGCAACAACAGTTTCTGGACCGCGACCATTGCATCCTGGCGTTCAACGAACGCGTGCTGGACTGGGCTGTGCGCGAGGATGTGCCGCTGCTGGAGCGGCTGCGCTACCTGTGCATCGTCTCTTCCAATCTCGACGAATGGTTCGAGGTGCGCTGCGCCCCCCATGTGACGGCGGCCAAGGCCGGCGACGCCAAGGGCCTGTACACGCTGCAGAGCTTTCGCTCGCTGATGGACAAGGCGCATGAGCTGGTATTGCGCCAGTACACGCTGTACAACCAATCGCTGATTCCTGCCTTTGCGGGGCAGGGCATACGCGTGGTCTCCCATGGCGAGCGCAGCAGCGCCCAGCGCAAATGGGTGCGCGAATACTTTCTGCGCGAAGTCCAGCCCCTGCTCATGCCGGTGGGCCTGGACCCATCCCATCCATTTCCCCAGGTGGCCAACAAGGCGCTGAACTTCATCGTGCGCCTCAAGGGTGTCGATGCCTTCGGCCGCGCCAACGAGGTGGCCATCGTCAAGGTCCCGCGCGCCTTGCCTCGCCTGGTGCGCCTGCCGGAGAAGATCGCGGGCAAGCAGCGCCTGTTCGTGAGCATCTCCAGCATCGTGCGCGCCCATCTGGTCGAGCTGTTCCCGGGGCGTGAGGTGGCGGAGTTCGCGCAGTTCCGTGTCACCCGCCATTCGGACCTGGCGGTGGATGAGGACGATGTCAGCGACCTGCGCATGGCGCTGCGCCAGGGTCTGCACCACCGCCACTACGGCCAGGCCGTGCGGCTGGAGGTGTCCTTTGCCTGCTCGCCCATGTTGTCCGACCTGCTGCTGGGCCAGTTCGGCCTGCCGACCGAGGCATTGTTCCGCGTCAAGGGGCCCGTGAACCTGGTGCGCCAGTCGCAGCTGGTCGATCTGGTCGATGACCCCGCGCTGCTGTTCCCGCCGTGGCGGCCGGCATGGCCGCGCCAGCTGCAGCCGGGCCGCTCGGTGATGGCCCAGATCCGCAAGCGTGACGTGCTGATCCACCAGCCTTTCGAGAGCTTCGACGGCGTGCTGGAGCTGCTGCGCGAGGCCGTCAACGACCCCGAGGTGCTGGCCATCAAGCAGACCATCTACCGCACCGGGTCCGACTCCGAAATCATGCAGTTGCTGGCCGAGGCCGTGCGCCGCGGCAAGGAGGTGCTGGCCGTGCTGGAGCTCAAGGCGCGCTTTGACGAAGAGGCCAACATCAACTCCGCCGAGAAGCTGGAGGCCCTGGGCGCCCAGGTGGTCTACGGCGTGCTGGGCCTGAAGACGCACGCCAAGATGCTGCTGATCACGCGCCGCGAAAAGCGCAGCGGGCAGCTCAAGCGCTATGGACACCTGTCCACCGGCAATTACAACGTGCGCACGGCGCGCCTGTACACGGACATCAGCCAGCTGACCTGCGATGCGCAGATCACGGCCGATATGGATGCCGTGTTCAGCCACCTGTCCAGCCACAACCGCCTGCCCAAGCTGCACCAGCTGGTGATTGCGCCGTTCCAGCTGCACGACCGCATGCTGGCGCTGATCAACCAGGTGGGCGAGGCGGCGCAACGCGGCGAAGAGGCGCGCATCGTGCTCAAGATGAATGCGCTGACCGACGAGCTGCTCATGCAGGCCCTGGTGCGTGCCGGCCAGCAGGGCGCGCGCATCGATCTCATCGTGCGCAGTGCCTGCATGCTGCCGCCGCAGCGCAAGGGCTGGACCGACAACATCCGCGTGCGCTCCATCATCGGCCGTTTCCTGGAGCACTCGCGCGTCTTCTACTTTGCCTGGGGCAAGCAGCAGGAACTGCTGCTGTCCAGCGCCGACTGGATGAACCGCAACATGATGCGCCGGGTGGAGCTGGCCTGGCCCGTGCGCGACCCCGTGCTGCGCCAGCAGGTGATAGACGAATGCCTGGTCGCTGGCCTGTATGACAACCGCGATGCCTGGACCCTGGAGGCCAATGGTGCCTACCAGCGTGCACCCTATCCGACCACGGGCCTGGGTGCGCAGTGCGCCTTGATGGAGCGCTACGGGCCCCAGGTCTGAGCTGCGTCACGGCCGGCGGGCCGGCCGCCCCGCGCCATCCCGGCGCAAGCCGAAGCGGGTGGCCGTGCTCAGTGCAGATGCAGCTGCAAGGTCCAGGGCGTCTTCTGCCAGGCCACGGCCTCGGTGCGCAGCAGCTGGGCGGACTGGGGATAGCTTTTGGCCCAGCCTTCCGGCACGGTCAGGTGAAAGACGCTGTCCGAGCGATGCAGGCGTATGCCCTGCAGATCGGGGTCACGCCGGGCATGGCACAGCTGCACGGCCAGCCGCAGTGCCAGCAGGGGCCAGGCCACGGCCTGGTCCTCGATGGCGGCTTCCAGCTTGCGCAGCTTGCCCTGGTGGCCGAGCACGAGCTGGGTGATGCGCGCGCGCAGCTCCACGGGCCATGTCGCGGCACCGCAGTGCTCGGTGATGTAGGCGCCGTGCCGGTGGTAGGCGCTCAGTGAGATGCGCATGCCGATCTCGTGCAGGCTGGCGGCCGTGTCCAGTGCATGCGTGGACAGGGCATCGGGCGGTTGTTGTGCGTGCAGCGATTGCCAGGCCCAGCGTGCCACCTTGCGCACGCGCAGCGCATGCGGGGCGTCAATGCCGAAGTCCTGCTGCAGCGCGGCAATTTCGGCTGCCTCGCGGTCGGCGGGGGGCTCGTGCTCCAGCAGGTCGTGCAAAACGCCCTGGCGCAACGCGCCCTGGGCGACTTCCAGTTCATTGATGCCCAGCAGGCCCAGGGCCGCAATCAGGATGCTCAGGCCTCCGGCGATGACGGCGCGGCGGTCTTCCTTGAGTCCGGCCAGCCGGATGCGGTCCACATGGCCGGCCTCCATCAGCTGCTCATGCAGCCAGCGCAGGCTGTCGGGCGTGATCAGCCCGCCGGAATATCCGTTGGCAGCCAGGATGTCGCCCACGGCGTTGGCCGTGCCCGACGAGGCATAGGCGCAGTCCCATGCAGTGGCCGGGTAGGCCGAGACGGTCTGGGTGAGGGCCGCCTGCGCGGCCTTGATGGCGGCCGAGAAATGTGCGCGCGACAGCGTGCCTTCGCCAAAGAACTGCGTGCTCCAGGCGACGCTGCCTATGGGGTAGGAGGCCACCTGACGCGCCTCGCCATGCTGGCCGATGATGACTTCGGTCGAGCGGCCGCCAATGTCCACCACCAGGCGCCGCTGCTGCGAGGGCGGCAACAGGCTGGAGACGCCGCGATAGATCAGCCGGGCCTCTTCCTCGCCCGAGATGACCTCGATGGGAAAGCCCAGCAGGGCGCTGCCGCGTGCGATGAAGACATCGCGGTTGCGGGCCTCCCGCAGGGTTTGTGTGGCCACGGCGCGGACCTGGTCGGCAGGAAAGCCGGCCAGTCGCTCGCCAAAGCGTGCCAGGCAGTCCCAGCCGCGTTGCATGGCCTCGTCGGTCAGCTCATGGTGCTCGTTGAGCCCATTGCCCTGGCGCACGGTCTCCTTGAGATATTCCACGCGCTCTATGCGCTGGTGGCTGCCGACGCGGCCTATTTCTAGGCGAAAGCTGTTGGATCCGAGGTCAACGGCGGCGAGCAGGGATTCTGGTGCCATGAAAGAAACGCCAATCAAGATTCGTCGAGCAGGAGTGCGCAGCGGTGCCGGGTGGCAGGGCTGCGCTTGTCTGGTGCCAGCTCGTGCGAGGCACAAGACTAAGACGGAATTGTGACACCGCGATGACCCGGGTCTTACAGACTATGGCCCAGCATTTGTGACGCCTTTTCTCCGTGTCATATCAATGTCACAAAGCCTTCTTACAGTCCAGCCATCGCATCTTTCAACCCCTAAGAGGTCTGTACATGAAGTTGTCTGTGATTCACATTCTGGTGGCTGGTGCTCTGTCTGCGGGCGGTATGGGCCAGGCCCTGGCCCAGCAGGAAGCCACCGGCGCCGGCGCCAGCTTCCCTGCGCCGCTGTACTCGAAGTGGGCCGCCGATTACCACAAGGCCACCGGCGTGAAGATCAACTACCAGTCCGTGGGCTCCAGCGCCGGCATCAAGCAGATCGAAGCCAAGACCGTGGACTTCGGTGCTTCGGACGAGCCGCTCAAGGACGACGAACTGGCCAAGAAGGGCCTGGTGCAATTCCCCACCGTGATCGGCGGCATCGTGCCCGTGGTCAATATCAAGGGCATCCAGCCCGGCCAGCTCAAGCTGACCGGCCAGGTGCTGGGCGACATCTACCTGGGCAAGATCACCAAGTGGAACGACGAGGCCATCAAGGCCCTGAACCCCGGCGTGACCCTGCCTGACGCCACGATCGCTCCCGTGCGCCGTGCTGACGGCTCGGGCACCACCTTCGGCTTCACGAACTACCTGTCCAAGGTCAATGCCGAGTGGAAGGAAAAGGTTGGCGAAGGCAAGGCCGTGAACTGGCCCACGGGTGCCGGCGGCAAGGGCAATGAAGGCGTGGCCGCCTTCGTGGGCCGCCTGCCCAACTCCATCGGCTACGTCGAGTACGCCTATGTCAAGCAAAACAAGCTGACCTACACGCAGCTGCAGACCGCTGGCGGCGCTTTCGTGTCGCCCGACGACGCCACCTTCAAGGCCGCTGCCGCCGGTGCCGACTGGGCCAAGAGCTTCTACCAGATCCTGACCAACCAGCCCGGCAAGGATGCATGGCCCATCACCTCGGCCACGTTCATCATCATGCACAAGGCCCAGGACAAGCCCGCACAGGCCGCTGCCTCGCTGAAGTTCTTCGAGTGGGCCTACAAGTCCGGCGACAAGACCGCCACCGACCTGGACTACGTGCCCATGCCTGACGCCGTCAAGAGCGTGATCTTCCAATCCTGGGGTCAAGTCAAGGACGCCTCGGGTACCGCGATTTCCCTGAAGTAAACCCTGAAAAGGGGCCGTGGCGCACCGCCGGCAGGTGCATCATGGCCCCCCTGATCTCCCCACAAACCGCGAATAAAGGCGCCTCACGTGTCCACAACGTCGCCCTCGAACTCGCTGGCCGCCTCCGCACAGGCTTCCCAGCGACGCACACCTTCTCCGCTACGCCCCCCGATGCTGTCGGGGCGCGTGGCGGATCGCTTGTTTGGCGCTCTCGCGCGTCTGGCCGCGCTGCTGACGCTGGGCCTGCTGCTGGCCATCCTGGCTTCGCTGCTGGTCGGCGCCTGGCCCGCCATCTATGAATACGGCCTGAGCTTTCTGGGCCGCAGCGTCTGGGACCCCGTTCGCAACGAATATGGCGGCCTGGTCATGATTTACGGCACGCTGGCCACTTCGGCCATCGCGTTGCTGATTGCGGTGCCCGTGAGCTTTGGCATCGCCCTGTTCCTCACCGAGCTGTCGCCCGCCTGGCTCAAGCGCCCGCTGGGCACCGCCGTCGAGCTGCTGGCTGCCGTGCCTTCCATCGTCTACGGCATGTGGGGCCTGATGGTCTTCGGTCCCGTGCTCTCCACCTATGTGCAGCAGCCGCTGCAAAAGCTGTTTCAGGGCGTTCCTTATCTGGAAGCCTTCGTGTCCGGCCCGCCCGTGGGCATCGGCATCCTGTCGGCCGGCATCATCCTGGCCATCATGATCATCCCCTTCATCGCCTCGGTGATGCGCGATGTGTTCGAAGTCACGCCGGCCCTGCTCAAGGAGTCGGCCTACGGCCTGGGCTCCACGACCTGGGAAGTGGTCTGGAAGGTCGTGCTGCCCTACACCAAGACCGGCGTGCTCGGTGGCGTGATGCTGGGTCTGGGCCGTGCGCTGGGCGAGACCATGGCCGTCACCTTCGTGATCGGCAACATGAACCAGCTCAACTCTCTGTCTGTCTTCGAGGCTGCCAACAGCATCACCTCGGCGCTGGCCAACGAGTTTGCCGAAGCGGGCGAAGGCCTGCACCAGGCTTCGCTGATCTATCTGGGCCTGGTGCTGTTCTTCATCACCTTCGTGGTGCTGGCCTGCTCCAAGGTGCTGCTCAACCGTCTGCAGAAGAATGAAGGAGCCCGCTCGTGAGCAGCACCTCCACCAAGATGATCAATGCCGCCGAACTGACTCGCGTGCGCCAGGCCAAGTACGCCAAGCGCAAGCGCGTGAACCAGGTGGCGCTGACCCTGTCGCTGGCTGCCATGGCCTTCGGCGTGTTCTGGCTGGTCTGGATCCTGTGGGAAACCATCACGCTGGGTATCGGCGGCCTGAGCCTGGCGCTGTTCAGCGAAATGACGCCTCCGCCCAATGAGGCGGGCGGCATTGCCAACGCCATCTTCGGCTCGCTGATCATGGTGGCGCTGGCCACCTTCGTCGGCACGCCCATCGGCGTGATGGCCGGTGTCTACCTGGCCGAATACGATGCGCGCGGCTGGCTGGCCAATACCACGCGCTTCGTCAACGACATCCTGCTGTCGGCGCCTTCCATCGTGATCGGCCTGTTCGTCTACACCGTGGTCGTGGCGCGCTTCAAGAGCTTTTCCGGCTATGCGGGTGTGGTGGCGCTGGCGCTGATCGTGATTCCCGTGGTCATCCGCACCACCGAGAACATGCTGGTGCTGGTGCCTGCCAGCCTGCGCGAAGCGGCCTATGCACTGGGCACGCCCAAATGGAAGGTCATCATCATGGTGACGCTGCGTGCAGCGCGTGCCGGCGTGATCACCGGCGTGCTGCTGGCCGTGGCCCGCATTGCCGGGGAAACTGCTCCGCTGCTGTTCACGGCGCTGAACAACCAGTTCTGGAATGCCGACCTGTCCAAGCCCATGGCCAGCCTGCCGGTGACGATCTTCAAGTTCGCGATGAGCCCCTACGAGAATTGGCAGCAACTGGCCTGGGCCGGCGTGTTCCTGATCACCGTGGCGGTGCTCGGTCTCAATATCCTGGCGCGGTTCCTGACCCGCCAGAAGTAATGCAGCAATAAGCAATCAACAAGGACAAGGATCACGCAATGACTGCGACCTCTTCCACCGCGCTGAACTCCTCCAAGCTGACGGTTCGCGACCTGAACTTCTACTACGGCAAGTTCCACGCCCTCAAGGGCATCAACCTGGACATCCCCGAAAAGAAGGTCACGGCCTTCATCGGCCCGTCGGGCTGCGGCAAGTCCACGCTGCTGCGCACCTTCAATCGCATGTTCGAGCTGTACCCCGAGCAGCGCGCCGAAGGCCAGATCATGCTGGACGGCGAGAACCTGCTGACCAGCAAGCAGGACGTGGCGCTGATCCGCGCCAAGGTGGGCATGGTCTTCCAGAAGCCCACGCCGTTTCCCATGTCCATCTACGACAACATCGCCTTCGGCGTGAAGCTGTTTGAAAACCTCAGCTCCTCCGACATGGACGACCGTGTGGAATGGGCACTGCGCAAGGCGGCCCTGTGGGGCGAGGTCAAGGACAAGCTGCAGCAAAGCGGCTCGGGCCTGTCCGGCGGCCAGCAGCAGCGCCTGTGCATCGCGCGCGGCATTGCCATCAAGCCCGAAGTGCTGCTGCTCGACGAGCCCTGCTCGGCCCTGGACCCGATCTCCACGGCCAAGATCGAGGAGCTGATTGCCGAGCTGAAGAACGACTACACCGTCGTCATCGTGACGCACAACATGCAGCAGGCAGCGCGCTGCAGCGACTACACGGCCTACATGTACCTGGGCGATCTGGTGGAATTCGGAGACACCGAGCAGATGTTCTTCAAGCCCCAGCGCAAGGAAACGGAAGACTACATCACAGGCCGCTTCGGCTGAGCAGGAGCAATCGATGAACGAAAAACACCTTTCCAGCCAGTTCGACAGCGAACTCAACCGCGTCTCTGCGCGCGTCATGGAGCTTGGCGGCCTGGTCGAGTCCCAGATCCGCCAGGCGGTCTATGCGCTGTCGCGCTTCAGCATCGAGGCCGTGGAGCAGGTCGATGCCGCGGAAAAGCGCGTCAACGCCATGGAAGTGGAGATCGACCACGAGCTCTCGTCCATCATCGCCCGGCGCCAGCCCACGGCGCGCGACCTGCGCCTGCTGATCGCCTTCTCCAAGGCCACGGCCAATCTGGAGCGCATGGGTGACGAAGCGCACAAGATGGCGCGCATGGTCAAGTCCATCATCGAAAGCGGTGCTGCGCGCTCCCTGCCCACGGGCGACCTGCGCACGGCGGCCGAGATGGCCTCGGGCCTGCTGCGCAAGACGCTGGATGCCTTTGCGCGCCTGGATACCAAGGCTGCCGTGGCCATCCTCAAGGAAGATGATCTGATCGACCAGGAGTTCGACGGCTTCGTGCGCAAGCTCATCACCTACATGATGGAAGACCCGCGCACCATCTCGGCCAGCCTGGACCTGCTGTTCCTGGCCAAGGCCATCGAGCGCATCGGCGACCATTCCAAGAATGTGGCCGAGCTGATCATCTATCTGGTGGAGGGCAAGGATGTCCGTCACCAGACCATGGATGCCATTGAGTCGGCAGTGCTGTAAGTGCCGGAGGCGAACAACGGATGAAGAAGATGCCCATGGTCCTCATCGTCGAGGACGAGCCCGCCATCGCGGAGCTGATCGCTGTCAACCTGCGGCACAACGGCTTCCAGCCGGTCTGGGCCGAGGATGGCGTGACGGCTCAGCGCGAGCTGGATGCCGTGCTGCCCGACGTGATCCTGCTTGACTGGATGCTGCCCGGCGCCAGCGGCCTGTCCCTGGCGCGCAAATGGCGCGCGGACAGCCGCACCAAGGCTGTGCCCATTCTGATGCTCACGGCGCGCGGCGATGAACCTGACAAGGTGGCGGGGCTCGATGCGGGCGCCGATGACTACATCACCAAGCCCTTCTCGACCCAGGAGCTGCTCGCGCGCATCCGTGCCGTGCTGCGGCGCCGTGCGCCCGAGCAGATTCAGGACAAGGTCAATATCGGCGAGCTGGTGCTCGATGCCGCCGCGCACCGCGTGAGCTGGCAGGGCGACATGATCAAGGTGGGCCCCACCGAGTTCAAGCTGCTGCACTACCTGATGAAGCACCCGGAGCGCGTGCACAGCCGTGCCCAGTTGCTGGACAAGGTCTGGGGCGATCACGTCTTCATCGAGGAGCGCACGGTGGACGTGCACGTCAAGCGGCTGCGCGAGGCGCTGGGCATGGCCGGTGCATTGATCGAGACGGTACGCGGCGCCGGCTACCGGCTCAGCGCGCAGGCGCTGGCCTGAGGCCGTTTTTTCCGCATGAATCCACGCATGGCCTTCGCGGGTCATGCCATGGCGCCGCTGCCCAGGGCAGCGAATACAACGCAAAGAAGGCGCAAGTATGGGTTGGCGAGGTTTCCGCTTGTTGGCGTCCCAGATCGCGGGCGCATTGCTGGGCTGGTGGCTCTGGGGCGTCATGTCCGCCTCCAGCCCCGGCATGGCCGCCCAGGCCGTGGCGGCCCTGACGGGGGCGCTGTGCGCGGGCTGGATCTGGTGGCTGGTGGACAGCTGGAACGCCATGCGCCTGCTGTCCTGGCTGCGCCAGTCGGAGCTGCGGGAGGCGCCCGAGCTCAGCGGAATCTGGGGGGAAGCCAGCGTGCGCATGCGCCGGTGGCTGCGCCAGAGCGTGCAGCAGGTGCAGCAGGGCGATCAGCGCCTCAACGACATTCTTTCCGCCCTGCAGGCCAGCCCCAATGGCGTGGTCCTGCTGGACGCCGATGGGCGCATCGAATGGTGCAACCAGATCGCGGCGCGGCAGTTCGGCTTCGATGCCGAACGCGACCTGCTGCAAAGTATTGGCAACCTAGTGCGCGACCCCGAGTTCAGCGCCTACTTCGCCACCCAGGATTTCTCACGCGACCTGGTCATGCAGGGCCGCGAAAGCACGGCCTCGCGGCCCGTCAAGCTGTCGGTGCAGCTGTATGGCTATGGCGAAGGGCGCAAGCTGCTGCTGGCGCGCGATGTCACCGCGGTGGAGCAGGCAGAGGCCATGCGCCGCGACTTCGTGGCCAATGTCTCGCATGAAATCCGCACGCCGCTGACCGTGCTCGTGGGCTTTGTGGAGACGCTGCAGAACCTGCCGCTGGAGCCCGAGGAGCGCAACCGCTACCTGGGACTGATGGCCCAGCAGGCCGAGCGCATGCAGCATCTGGTGGAAGACCTGCTGGCGCTGTCGCGCCTGGAGGGCAGCCCCTTGCCCAGCAGCAACGAATGGGTGCCCGTGGCCCAACTGATGCAGCGCTGCGAGAACGAGGCACGCGGCCTGTCTTCCATGCTCACGCGCAAGCAATCCCTGCCGCATGCGCTGAGCTTTCCGTCGGCCGAGATGCTGGCGCAGGCCGGTGAGGTGGCCGGCGCCAGCGCCGAGCTGCAAAGCGCTTTCTCCAACCTGCTGGCCAACGCCATGCGCTACACGCCGGCAGGCGGGCGCATCGAGGTGACCTGGGAGAGCCTGCCTGATGGATCGGCACGCTTTGCCGTGCAGGACTCCGGGCCAGGCATCGAACCCAAGCACTTGGCGCGTCTGACAGAACGCTTTTACCGTGTGGACCGCAGCCGTTCGCGCGATACCGGCGGCACGGGCCTGGGCCTGGCCATCGTCAAGCATGTGCTGCAGCGCCATGGCGCCAAGCTGGGCATCACCAGCGCGCCGGGCCAGGGGTCGGAGTTTTCCGTGACCTTTCCGGCCAGCCGCGTCCGCATCGCGGCCCCAGGCACACGCGAAGTCGGCGAGGCCCGCGAAAGCCGCGCCGCATAGGCGTGGCCCCGTGTGAACGGTCGTTGCCGTTCAGCGGCCTGTGGCTTTGCGCACGATGGCGCTGAACACCAGGGCCGTCACCAGCAGCGCACAGGCACTGCTGGCCCAGAACGGGGCGGGCGTGCCATGGTGCAGCCAGGCGGGCAGGGCGCTGTCCGTGCCGTAGGCCAGCCAGTATCCGCCGGCCAGTCCGCCGCCCCACAGCAGCAGGCAGTAGATGACCAGCGGCGCCACGGTGATGCGGTAGCAGCGCAGTACGAAGAGGCAGAAGGTCTGCACGGCGTCGGCCACATGGTAGGCAGCCACCCAGGCCAGCAGGCTGGCGGTAGTGGCCACCACCTCGGGGTTGCTGCTGTAGATGCGGGCCAGGCCCTCGCGGGACAGGAACAGTGCCGAGGCCAGCACCAGTCCACCCGTTGCCGCAAGCCGCCAGCCCATGGTGACAAGGCGGCGCGCCATGGCCTCGTCCCCCGCGCCGCGCCAGTAGCTGATCCGCGCGCTGGTGGCAATCGCCAGCGACAGGGGCACCATGTAGCACAGCGCCGCAAGATTGGCAGCAATCTGGTGGCTGGCCGAGGACAGCGTGCCCTGGCGCGCCACGAACAAGGCCATCAGCGTGAACGAGGTCACCTCCACCAAAATTGCCAGCCCTGCAGGAACGCCCAGTCGAGCGAACTGCGCCAGTTGCGGCCAGTTCGGGGGCTCCATGCGCTGCCACAGCGCCAGGGGCGCATACAGGCTCTGGCTGCGCATCAGCACGAATGCGAGGGCAACCATGGCGTAGTTCACCACCAGCGTGGCCCAGGCACAGCCCTCGGCGCCCAGCGCAGGCAGGCCGGCGCCGCCAAAGGCCAGCCAGATCGACAGGGGGATTTTCAGCAGCAGCGACAGCAGCTGCAGCCAGGTCACCAGCAGGGGATGGCCCAGCGCCTGGTTCAGTGTGCTGTAGATGCGAAACAGCAGCGCGGCCGGAAGGCTCCAGGCCAGCACCGAAAGATAGGCCCGCACCTCCACCTGCAGCGGTGGCGGCACATCGGCCCAGCGCAGCAGCGCATCGGGAAACAGCAGCACGCCCATGCCCAGGGCGCAGGCGGCCAGCAGCATGTACATGGCCTGGCGCAGCGTGCGGCCTATGGCCTCGGGCTGTCCGGCACCGCGATGCTCGGCCCACAGCGGCAGCAGGGCCTGGAAGATGCCCATCAGCGAGACATAGACACTCACGAAGATGGCCGAGCCCACGGACAGCGCTGCCAGCGCTTCTTCGGCGTAGCGGCCCGCCACGATGGTGTCGGTCACGCCGAAGGCCATCACCGCCAGCTGCCCGGCCAGCACGGTCAGCGCGTGCTGGGCGATGGTGCGCCGTTCGGTGCCCAGTGGCGCGCGCGCGGGCTGGCTCATGGCCTGGCCTGGGCGCGGCTCGCCTCGGGCCTGCGCTTCAAGACCAGCAGGAAGTCCTTGCGATCGGTGGGGCGCACCACGCGGGCCACGGTTTCCCAGGTGCCCTGCAGGCGCGCGCTGTGCGGGTCCAGCCAGGTTTCTTCCTCGGCCACCATCCAGTCGCAGCGTGCGGCGCCGGCCATGCTCAGGCGTTGGGTGTCGATGTCGCCGTAAAAGCGCAGCGCCGCAATGTGTGCGCGGGGCAGGCCATAGGTTTGCACGCAGCTGCCGTCCTTGGGCAGTTCGGCCAGCACCTGGCGCATCTGCGGCTCGAAGCTGCGCGCGTGGTCCAGCAGCGGCAGCCACAGCGTCATCAGCAGCAGCCAGCCCAGCGTGGCGCCGCTGGCCGGCAGCACCAGGCTCTTCCAGATGGCGGCGCGGTTGCGCGATGTGCGCCAGGCGACGAGCACGCACCAGGCCAAGGTGGCGGCAACCGCCACGGCGAAGGAGAACACCGAGAATTCCGGCGTGAACTGCGGAGCCAGCCTGGCCACATTGGCGGCCGGCTTGGCGGGAATGCCCGTCTGCAGCGAGAGCCAGATCACCCAGATGGCAATGGCGGCGGCGCTGAAGAACAGCAGGGTGAACCAGTCGATCAAGGCGCTGATGCTGCGGCGCAGCGTCGGCAGGGCAAAGGCTGCCAGCGTGGCGATGGCGGGCAGGCCCAGCAGCAGGGCGCGGTCCGCAGGCAGCGTGCTCAGCGAAGCGATCACCGGAATGACGGCGAACCACAGCGGCAGCGCCAGATGGGGATAGCGGCGAGGCGCGGCGATCTGGCGGCGCCAGACCCACAGGGTCCACATGGCCAGCGGCCAGGCCGGCCAGCTGAACCACAGCAGCAGCCTGACCAGGCTTTGCCATTCCTTGGCGGTGCCGCTGTCCACCAGGCGCCAGGCCCATTGGTCCAGCCACCAGGACAGTGCAGCCGCCAGCAGCGTGACGCCCAGCCACAGCGCGGTCCAGATGCGCGCCTCGCGCGGCGCGAGCGAGGGCTCGTCACCCCAGGTGCGCGAGAAAAACGCCATGGTCGCACCGCCCAGGCCGAACAGCGTGGCCACGGTGGGCGCGCCGCTCAGCGCCAAGCCTGGCAGGCCCAGCAGCAGCGCCAGCATGGCGGTGCGGCCGTGGTAGGGCATGGCTGCGGCGGCAAAGAACAGCAGGGCCGCGCAGCCGAGCTGGGTCATGTAGCTGGTGGTTTCATGGGAAAGCTGGGCCAGGCCCAGGCAGGCCACCAGGGCCAGCAGGCCGCCATCGGCCATGGCGCGCGCATAGTCGGTGGGCTGTGCCTCGCCGCCAAAGGCAAAGGCCACGGGGCGCGCGCCCGGCGTGCGCGCCAGGTAGTACACGCCCCACCAGGTGGCCGTCAGCGTGAGCACCAGCATGGCGATGAAGGGCAGGCGTGCCGCCATCTCCAGATTCAGCCAGGAAGGCGCTCCCTGCATGGCCAGCGCGCCAAGCCAGTACGACAGCAGGCCCTCGGATTCGGGCAGCAGGCCCGCCATGCGCGGTGCCAGCCACGAGGTATGGCCCAGGGCCAGCTCCCGCATGTAGCCGAAGGCCTCCATGTCGGCCATGCGCCAGGGGCTGCGCCCCACATATCCGGGCACGACATAGGCCAGGCACAGCAGCAGCAGCGACCAGCGGGGCAGGCGGCGCACGGCGCTTTGGGCAACGATGGCAGGGGTGGGCTGGTTCACTCACAGGACTTTCTGCAACGGAGGGCGCAAGAATACGCGAAGCAAGGGCCTCGAAAAGCGTGGAACATGGCTGGCCGGCAGGGATTGGCCGGACTGCGAAAAACAAAAGGGCAGCGCGGTTGCCCGTGCTGCCCTTCTGGCCGGAGAAGCAGGATTTACTTCTTGCCGAAACGGTTGCGGAAGCGCTCCACACGGCCGCCCATGTTGTCCACCGACTTTTGCGTGCCGGTGTAGAACGGGTGCGACTCGGACGAGGTGTCCAGCTTGAACAGGGGGTAGTCCTTGCCTTCGAAGGTGTCGGTTTCCTTCGTGTTCACGCAGGAGCGGGTCACGAACTTGAAGCCGTTGGACAGGTCCACGAACAGAACTTCGCGGTAGTTGGGGTGGATGCCTTCTTTCATGATCTTTCCTTCTGATGCAAGTGCGGTAGCCGTGCCTGACCCGCTGCAACCTTTGTAGCGGTTCAAATCAAGCGTACTTTCCGCAAGAAAAAGCCCTGCATTATCGCATAGTGCTCAGTTGCGTGCCAAGCCGGCGGGCCTGGGGCCAGTGTACGCCGCGCGTGGCCGAATGATCTGCCGTGTGGCGCGCTGCTCCAGCGCCTGTGCCAGCCAGCCTGCGCAGCGGCCCAGCGCGAACAGCCCGAAGGCGCTGCCCGCCGGCAGCTGCAGGTGCCGCCGCAGGGCCACCAATGCGAAATCGACCGAAGGGGCCAGGCCAGTGAGTGCCATCACTTCGGCCGCCAAGGCCGCCGCCGGTCCCTGCCTGGGCAGCATTTCCAGCAACAGGGCGGCGCGCACATCGCCTTCGGGGTAGAGGTGGTGGCCGAAGCCGGGCAGGGTCTCGCCGCGCGCCAGGCGCTGGCGCAGGCGTGCCGGGGCCTGCGCCTCGCCCAGCTCGTCCCAGAGCGCCTCGACGCGCGCGGTCGTGCCGCCGTGGCGCCCGCCCGTCAGGGCGGCAAGGCCTCCCACCACGGCCGCCCGCAGGCTGGCGCCCGTGGATGCCACGCAGCGCGCCGTGAAGCCGGAGGCGTTGAGTTCATGGTCGGCGCACAGCACCAGGGCCATGCGCACTAGGTCGGCGCCTTGTGCGTCCAGCGCCCAGGCCTGGGCGCATTGCAGGTGGATGGGGGCCTTGTCCGGCGCCGTGCCCAGCAGGCAGGCTGCCAGCAGGCGCAGGAGCGCTCCGCAGCCTGCCGCCAGCCGTTCTGGCGATTGCTGCCATGCGGCAGTGGCCGCGTCATCGCTGGCGACGGTGAACAGGGCCAGCAGCGTGTTTTCGCAAGGCTGGCCGGCCATGCGCTGCTGCAGGTCGGGCAACACAGGGGCGGCCTCCACGGCGTGTGCGGCGAAGGCGGCATCGGCCGGGTATTGCCAGAGCAGGGCGGCGGTCTCTTCCAGCGTGTGCGCGCGTGCCCAGTCCACGGCGTCCTCGCCACGGTAGTAGAGGCGGCCCTGTTCTATCAGCGTGATCGATGACTCCAGCACCGGCAGGCCCCAGTTGAGCGCGGCCTGGGCGACTTCGCGGGGTTTGCGGCCCTGGCCGCGCTGGCGCGCGAGCTGCTCGACCTCTTCGCGCAGGTAGCGGCTTTCGCGCGGCGTGTCTGCCGCATGGGCATGGAGCAGCCCCCGGCTGACATAGGCATACAGCGTGGCGCGGCTCACGCCCAGCAGTGCGGTGGCTTCGGTCGAGTTCAGGTAGTCGGGCATGGACGTGATGATATGTTGATTTATTTAATCAATATTGACAATATTTTCTGGAAATCTATCGTGCGAGTTCCAACCCTTGTTTCCGTTGCCAGGAGTGCTCCATGTCCAGTCTTCCGTCCCCTTGCGCTTTTGATCACTGCGCCGCCCAGATCTGGGCGGCACTGGACGGTGCCCATGGCGCGCTGCACCGTCTGGAGATGCGCGGGCAAGGCGCCTTGGCCTCGGTGTTTCCGGTCTCCGATCTGGCGGCGGCCAGCCTGGGTGTGGCAGGCCTTGCCATCTCCGAGCTGGTGGCCCAATGCGGCGCTGCCGCGCCGCAGGTGGTGGTGGACCGCAGGCTCGCGTCCCTGTGGTTTGGCAGCAGCCTGCATCCACTGGGCTGGGAGATGCCCGCGCTGTGGGACGCCGTGGCCGGTGACTACCGCACGGCCGATGGCTGGATCCGCCTGCATACCAATGCGCCCCACCACCGCGCAGCGGCGCTGGCCGTGCTCGACGCGCCGGCCGACCGGGAGGCTGTGGCGACGGCGGTCAGGCGCTGGGCGGCGCATGAGTTGGAGTCGGCCGTTGTCGCGCAGGGTGGCTGTGCCGCCGCCATGCGCGGGCTGGCTGCCTGGGCTGCGCATCCGCAGGGGCAGGCCGTGCAGCAGGAGCCTTTGCTGGCGTGGCAGGTGCATCCGCAGCCGGGCCAGCCCTTCAGTTTCAGTGCTGGTGCGTGGCAGCCATCGGCGCAGCGGCCGCTGCAGGGGCTGCGCGTGCTGGATCTGACGCGCATCCTGGCCGGTCCCGCCGCCACGCGCTGGCTGGCGGGCCATGGTGCCGAGGTGCTGCGCATCGATCCGCCCGGTTGGGAGGAGCCGGGTACGGTGCCTGAAGTCACGCTGGGCAAGCGCTGCGCCCGGCTGGACCTGCGGGCGCCCCAGGATCGTGCCGTGTTCGAGCAACTTCTGGCCGGCGCCGACGTGCTGGTCCACGGTTACCGGGACGGTGCGCTGGAGGGGCTGGGATTCGGGGCCGCGTGGCGCCGTCGGCTGAATCCCTCGCTCATCGATGTGTCGCTCAACGCCTATGGATGGAGCGGGCCCTGGCAGCGGCGGCGCGGCTTCGACAGCCTGGTGCAGATGAGCGCCGGCATTGCCGATGCAGGCATGCACCGGCTGGGCCGTGACCGGCCCACGCCCCTGCCGCTGCAGGCGCTGGACCACGCCACCGGCTATCTGATGGCTGCCGCCGTGGTGATGGCGCTGGTGCGGCGCATGCAGGGGCAGGGCGGCAGCACGGTGCGCGCCTCGTTGGCGCGCACGGCCCATCTTCTAGCCGGACATGGCGTGGGCGACCCGGATACCTGCCCGCTGGCGCCGGTGAGCGGTGCCGAGGATTTCAGCGTGGCGATCGAGGCGACCTCCTGGGGCGCGGCGCGGCGCCTGCGGGCGCCAGAGGAGGTGGCGGGGGCGCCCATGCATTGGGAGCGCGCGGCCTGTGCGCTGGGCACGTCTGTCGCAGCGTGGTGAGACGGGGGCGGCTGGAATGCAAAACGCCCCGCGTGAGCGAGGCGTCTGTGGGGGCCGTGGGCTGGATCTGTGCGATCAGCCGCCGCGGCGCATCATGTCGAAGAAGTCCACGTTGGTCTTCGTGGCACGCATGTTCTTGATCATCAGCTCCATGGCCTCGATCTCGTCCATGTTGTACATGAACTGGCGCAGGATGCGGGTCTTTTGCAGGATCTCGGGAGCCAGCAGCAGTTCTTCGCGGCGTGTGCCGCTCTTGTTGAGTTCGATGGCGGGGAACACGCGCTTCTCGTAGAGGCGGCGGTTCAGGGCCAGTTCGCTGTTGCCCGTGCCCTTGAACTCTTCGAAGATCACTTCGTCCATGCGGCTGCCGGTATCCACCAGGGCTGTGGCGATGATGGTCAGCGAGCCGCCTTCTTCCACATTGCGAGCCGCGCCGAAGAAGCGCTTGGGGCGCTGCAGGGCGTTGGAGTCCACGCCGCCCGACAGCACCTTGCCCGACGAGGGCACGACGTTGTTGTAGGCGCGGGCCAGGCGGGTGATGGAGTCCAGCAGGATGACCACGTCCTTCTTGAGCTCGACCAGGCGCTTGGCGCGCTCGATCACCATCTCGGCCACGTGCACGTGGCGCGTGGCGGGCTCGTCGAAGGTGGAGGCGATGATTTCGCCCTTGACCGAGCGCTGCATCTCGGTCACTTCTTCGGGGCGCTCATCGACCAGCAGCACCATCAGGTGCACGTCGGGATGATTGGCCGTGATGGAATGGGCGATGCTCTGCATCATCATGGTCTTGCCGCTCTTGGGCGGTGCGACGATCAGCGCGCGCTGGCCGCGGCCGATGGGGGCGATGATGTCGATGATGCGGCCGGTGATGTTCTCCTCACCCTTGATCTCGCGCTCCAGGCGCAGCTGCTGGGTGGGGAACAGGGGGGTCAGATTCTCGAACAGCACCTTGTGCTTGTTCTGCTCGGGCGAGCCGCCGTTGACGGAGTCGAGCTTGGTCAGTGCGAAGTAGCGCTCGCCATCCTTGGGCGTGCGCACTTCACCTTCGATCATGTCGCCGGTGTGCAGGTTGAAGCGGCGGACCTGGCTGGGCGAGATGTAGATGTCGTCGGTGCTGGCCGTATAGCTGGTGTCGGGGCTGCGCAGAAAGCCGAAACCGTCCGGCAGGATTTCCAGCACGCCGTCGGCGAACACTTGTTCGCCTGCCTTGGCTCGCTTTTTGATGATGGCGAACATCAACTCTTGCTTGCGCATGCGACCGACGTTTTCGATCTCAAGCGCTTCGGCCTGCTTCAGGACTTCAGACACGTGCAGTGCCTTGAGTTCATTAAGGTGCATGGAGTGACTCCAGAACGGAGTGGAAAGAAACCAGGGGAAGGCGTTGAGCCAAGCGAAACACTGTGGAAGTGGGCTGGCTTGCCTGAGGGTCTCAGCGCGGCCTTCAATGCATAAGGCCGGTGATGAAGGGCATTATGACAGGAAAAAATCCGAAGGTCACAGGGAAATTTGCGCTGGCGCCTCGTTTATGCGCCAGTGCGATGCGGTGCTGCGGCCAACGCCGGCCCGCATCTGTGACGGCCCCGTGTGCGGGGCCGTCGGGGGAATCAGGCCAGGTGCTGTTCCAGGAAAGCGGACAGCTGTGCCTTGTTGAGGGCGCCCACCTTGGTAGCGGCCAGCTGGCCATCCTTGAACAGCATCAGCGTGGGGATGCCGCGGATGCCGAACTTGGCGGGGATCTCGCGGTTCTCGTCCACATTCATCTTGGCGATGGACAGCTTTTCCTTGTAGGTCTGCGCTGCTTCGTCGAGGATGGGGGCGATCATCTTGCAGGGGCCGCACCATTCGGCCCAGTAATCGACCAGCACCGTGGTGCCAGGCTGCAAGACGTCGGCTTCAAAGCTTGCGTCGGAGATGTGTTTGATCAGTTCGCTGGCCATGGGTGGAGTCCTTGATTTTTCGCAATGAGGAAGGCGCAGGAAAATCCGCACCGCAAAAAGATTGTGACAGAAACCTATCACCTGCTGCACCGTATGGGCGGTAGCTCAATGCTATGACTGTCATAGCTGTTTATGGGGTGGCGACAGGGTTGCCGGGACTCCGGGAATTAGTGGCGCCTGCGCGCAGACCGGCCTGCGGCAGGGTATTCTGCGCGCCCGCGCTGCAGGCATATGTGCCGGCCGGCAGCGCCAAGTTGAATGCGAGCATGGAATGGAAACTGATGTGATGGATGCTTTTGAACCCGGTGCGGCAGCGCGCACGATGGACTGCGATGTGGCGGTGATCGGTGCGGGGCCTGCGGGCCTGATGGCGGCCGAAGGGCTGGCCGGCAAGGGGCTGGATGTCCATGTGTTCGAGGCCAAGTCCTCCGCTGGGCGCAAGTTCCTCATGGCAGGCAAGGGCGGGCTCAACCTGACCCATTCCGAAAACCTGCCCGCCTTTGTCTCCCGCTACGGCGAGCGCAGTGCCGAGGTGTCGCGCTGGCTGGAGCTGCTGTCCCCGGATCAACTGCGTGCCTGGGCCGGCGAGTTGGGCGTGGAAACCTTTGTGGGCAGCTCGGGCCGCGTATTCCCCAAGGACATGAAGGCTGCGCCCTTGCTGCGTGCCTGGCTGGTGCGTCTGCAGACCCAGGGCGTGGTCCTGCACACGCGCCACCGCTGGCTGGGCTGGCAAGACGGCGATGCGCTGGGCTTTGATACACCCGAAGGGCGGCTGCAGGTGCGGGCAAGGGCCGTGGTGCTGGCATTGGGCGGTGGCAGCTGGGCGCGCCTGGGCTCGGATGGCGCCTGGCTGCCCTTGCTGGAGCAGCGCGGTGTTGAAGTCGCTGCGTTGAAGCCTTCCAACTGCGGGTTCGATGTGGGTCTGGACGGCGCGGCTTCGGGCGGACAGATCGATCGCCGGGAGTTCATGGCCGAGCTGCTGGGCGCCAGCCCCCAGCCTGCGCGCGGCTGGAGTCCTTACTTCACCGAGCGCTTTGCGGGCCAGCCGTTCAAGTCGGTGGCGCTGTCCTTTGATGATGGCAAGGGCCATGTTTTCTCGCGCAAGGGCGAATTCATTGCCACGACCACGGGCGTGGAAGGCAGCCTGATCTATGCCGTCTCTGCGGCGCTGCGCGAAGCCATTGCGCGCGATGGGCAGGCCACCGTCCATCTCGACCTGCTGCCCCAGTTGACGCCCGAGCGCGTGCTGGTGGAAGTGCGCCATCCGCGCGGCTCGCGCAGCCTGGCCAGCCATCTGAAGGGGCGCCTGGGCCTGGACGGCATCAAGGCCGCCGTGCTGCATGAGGTGCTGGGCAAGGAAGGTGTGGCTGACCCTGTGCGGCTGGCCCATGCCATCAAGGCCCTGCCCATCACTGTGGTGGCGGCCCGACCCATTGACGAGGCCATCAGCACGGCAGGCGGCGTGCGGCTGGAAGCTCTGGACGCCAACGGCATGTGCGCAGCCGCTCCTGGCGTTTTCTGTGCCGGCGAGATGCTGGACTGGGAGGCTCCCACGGGCGGCTACCTGCTGACGGCGTGCATGGCCAGCGGCCTGCAGGCGGCGCAAGGCGTTGCGCGCTATCTCAAGGCGGATGGCGCAGAGCGTTAAGGAGAAGAGGGTGCCGCAGCGGGCCTGGACGGGGCAGGCGCCCGCAGGGCCTGCTGTTCAATGAAGGTGACGAGCCTTGCCCTCGGCACTGGTTTCACGGTTAGGGCTGCTTGGTTCCCCACCTGACCCGGTTGGCCGCTTCCCCATGCGAGGAGGCCCGTCACTCTCGATTATAGGGGCAAACACCGGGCCGCCCGGACGACATGGCCGGCCAAACCCGGGTCGCCTCGGGCAAGGGCGCCCAGCCCCGTAGAATCGCGGGATGTCTTATCTTGTGCTGGCCCGCAAATACCGCCCCCGCAATTTCTCTGAAATGGTGGGGCAGGAGCATGTCGTTCAGGCGCTCACCAATGCCCTGACGCAGCAGCGCCTGCACCATGCCTATCTGTTCACCGGCACGCGCGGCGTGGGCAAGACCACGGTCTCGCGCATTCTGGCCAAGTCGCTCAACTGCCAGGGCGCTGATGGCCAGGGCGGCATCACGGCAACGCCCTGCGGCGTCTGTGCGGCCTGTACCGAAATCGACAGCGGGCGCTTTCCCGACTACACGGAGCTGGACGCTGCCTCCAACCGTGGCGTGGACGAGGTGCAGAGCCTGCTGGAGCAGGCTGTCTACAAGCCGGTGCAGGGACGCTTCAAGGTCTTCATGATCGACGAAGTGCACATGCTCACGAACACGGCCTTCAACGCCATGCTCAAGACGCTGGAGGAGCCGCCCGAATACCTGAAGTTCGTGCTGGCCACCACCGATCCGCAGAAGGTGCCCGTGACCGTGCTCAGCCGCTGCCTGCAGTTCAACCTGCGGCCCATGGCGCCCGAGACCGTGCTGGAGCATCTGGGCCAGGTGCTGGGGCAGGAAGGCGTGGCCTCCGAGCCCCAGGCCCTGCGCCTGCTGTCGCGCGCCGCGCGTGGCTCCATGCGCGATGCGCTGTCGCTGACGGACCAGGCCATTGCCTTTGGCAGCGGACAGCTGCAGGAGGCCACGGTGCGCCAGATGCTGGGCAGCGTGGACCGCAGCCATGTGTTCCGCCTGATAGAGGCACTCGCCCAGGCTGATGGCCAAGTGGTTGTGGAAACCTCCGACGCGCTGCGCCGCAATGGCCTGTCTGCCGCCTCCACGCTGGAGGAAATGTGCGCCGTGCTGCAGCGCATGGCCGTGGCACAGGCCGTGCCGCAGATGGCCGCCGACGCCAGCGATCCAGAAGCCGCAGAGATCGCCCGCCTTGCGGTGCTGATGCCGCGCGACGAAACCCAGCTGCTCTACAGCATCTGCCTGCATGGTCGGGCCGAACTGGGCCTGGCCCCCGACGAGTACGCGGCGCTGACCATGGCGCTGCTGCGGCTGCTGGCGTTCAAGCCGCAATCTGCAGAGCCCGCCCCGGGCGCGGCTGAAAAAAAAACTCCAGCGCTGACCCCCTCCACGGCGAAGCCTGAATCTCCCGCGCCCGTGGCGCAGGCGCGGCCCGCACAGCCCGCTGTGCCTGAGGCTCCCGCTGTGCCGGCCAAGGCGGCCATGCCCGTCCCGGTCGCGCCTCCTGCTCCTGTCGCGCCTGTCGCATCTCCCGTGACCGCTGCGCCCGCCGTGGTCACTCCCGTGGTGCAAGCCGTTGCGGCTGCAGCACCTGTTCAGGCGCCCGTGGCCGTGGCCCCAGTTGCCAGGCCGGAACCCGTGCTTGCGCCTGTCCGGGAGGCCAGGCCTTCCGCTGCTCCAGAGGTTAAGCCGGCCGCCGGTGTCGCCCAGGAGCCCCTGGACGAGCCTGTGGATGAGCCCGTGGACGATGTGCAGGAAGACGAAGACTCTTCTGCCGATGAGGCGCCGCAGGCGCAGGATGCCGATGCACCGGACGAGGGTGCCTGGGCCGGGATGCCCGATGAAGGCTGGGCCGACGAAGGCCGCTGGAGCGATGACGGAGATCTGGCCCTGGAGCCGCCTGCCGCTGCCGTGGCACGGCAGTCCGAACCGCAGATCGACACTCAGATCGATGTGCAGGACTTCGCTCCCGAACGTGGCCGCCAGTCCCCCGGTGCGCCTCCCGCGCCGACCGTGGAGCGCACGCCCGACGGCGATGTCTGGCACGCTGCCGTCCAGCAACTGGTGCAGGCCGAGGCCGTCACGGCGCTGGCGCGGCAGCTGGCGCTGCAGTCGCAACTGGTGGCGCGCGATGGCGATGCATGGACGCTGCGCGTGGAAAGCAGCTCGCTGGCCCAGCCCGCCACGCGCGAGCGCCTGCGTGCGGCGCTGGAGGCCGCTGGCCTGGCGCGGCAACTGCATGTCGAGCAAGGCGCCGTGGCAGACAGCCCCGCGCGGCGCAATGCGGTGGCCAGCCATGAGCGCCAGCGCATTGCAGAAGACATCGTGATGAATCATTCTCTGGTGCAGACCCTGATCCGCAGCCATGGCGCGAAAATCGTGCCCGGCAGTATCAAGCCCGTATCCATTCAGCCCTGACACGCTCTAGAGCGTTTCGTTTTTACCCTACAGAAGAAGGAACTCACATGTTCAACAAAGGACAACTGGCCGGCCTGATGAAGCAAGCCCAGGCCATGCAGGACAACCTCAAGAAGGCCCAGGATGAACTGGGCAACATTGAGGTGGAAGGCGAGTCTGGCGCGGGCCTGGTGAAGGTGGTCATGACCTGCAAGCACGACGTCAAGCGCATCACCATCGACCCCAGCCTGCTGGCCGAAGACAAGGACATGCTGGAAGACCTGGTGGCTGCCGCCTTCAACGCCGCCGTGCGCAAGGCCGAAGAGACTTCCAACGAGAAGATGGGCAAGCTCACGGCCGGCATGCCCGGCCTGCCGGGCGGCATGAAGTTCCCGTTCTGAGGCAGGCCCCAGCGGTTGTGCCGAACAGCCTGGAGAGGCCATGCCGGCTTCTCCAGCTGCCCACTCGTGTGGAGTGGCCATCGAGCGATCTGCCCCTGCAGATCGCTTTTTTTCTGAGAACCTTCTCCATTGAAAGGAAGCTGCCATGTCGGACGTGCAATCGCTCGATGGCCTGATCGAGGCCTTGCGCAGGCTCCCGGGTGTGGGCATCAAGTCGGCGCAGCGCATGGCCTTCCACCTGCTGCAGCGCGACCAGGACGGCGCGCGGCAACTGGCCCGTGCCCTGACCACGGCCGTGGAGTCGGTCACCCACTGCGAGCGCTGCCATACCTTCACCGAAGGCCGCATCTGCTCCATCTGCCAGGATGAAGGGCGTGACGCGGCCCGGTTGTGCGTGGTGGAGGCACCCGCCGATATGGCGGCCATGGAGCGCACGGGTGCCTACCAAGGCTATTACTACGTGCTGATGGGGCGGTTGTCGCCACTCGACGGCATAGGTCCGCGCGATCTGAACCTGTCATCCCTGCTGGAGCGTGCCGGCGACGGCAAGGTGCAGGAGGTGATCCTGGCCACCAGCTTCACGGCCGAAGGCGAGGCCACGGCCCATGCGATCAGCGAGGCCCTGAAGGCGCGCGGCATCCATGTGACGCGGCTGGCGCGCGGCGTGCCCATAGGCAGCGAACTCGAATACGTGGACCTCGGTACGATCGCCCATGCGCTGGTGGACCGCCGGTAGTGGCCGAGGCGGCTGGCGTTTCTTGTCTATTCATCAGGAGCCTGTATGCCGACCTCTGTCATCCTGCCGCCCGGCGGCTTCTCCATAGCGCATTGGTGCCTGCTGGTGGCGGCCCTGCTGCCGCTGGCCTGCGCCTACATCGCCAAGGCGCCCGGCATGAAGCACCGGCCGGGGCAGCGCGGTTTCGACAACCACGAACCCCGGGCCTGGCTGGCGCAGCAGACGGGCTACCAGGCACGGGCCAACGCGGCGCAGGCCAATAGCTTCGAGTGCCTGCCTTTCTTCATTGGCGCCTTGCTGGTTGCCTGGCAATTGGGTGCACCGTCCGCGCGTGTCGATGGCCTGGCCGTGGCCTTTGTTGTGTTGCGCATTGCCTACATCGCCTTCTATGTGACGGACCGCGCCACGCTGCGCAGTCTGGCCTGGGCGCTGGCGCTGGTGGTGAATCTGCTGCTGTTTTTCGCGGGCTACCGCTGAGGCCTGGGTGAGACCTGGGTGAGGGCCGGGCGCGTGTTCACCGCTCGCCGTGCTGGCCCTGAAGCCTACGGTGTTTCACATACGGGCAAGCACCGATGCTGTGCATGCGGGCTCTGGGCATGATCTTGTTGCACTGCAGCAAAATAACCACCATGTCTTCCCACGTGCTTGATCGCCGAACCTTGTTGAGCCTCATGGGGCTGGGTTCCCTTTGGTCGCTTCCTTCCCTCGGTTCGGCCGAGCTGGTGACGATTTCCGTGGGCGGTCAGGGCCTGCTGTATTACCTGCCGCTGGTGATTGCCCAGCAACTGGGGTATTTCGAGGCCGAGGGCCTGACCGTGCGCATCGATGACTATCCGGGCGGGTCTCAGTCGCTGCAGGCGCTGGAATCGGGCGCCGCCGATGTGTGCGCGGGTGCCTATGAACACACGCTTGTCGCGCAGCAGCGCGGCAGTGTGCTGCGTGCCTTTGTCGTGCAGGGGCGTGCGCCGCAGATTGCGCTGGGCGTGTCCTCGCGCTGGATGCCGCGCTACCAGACGCTGGCTGACCTGCGCGGGCGGCGCGTGGGCGTGTCCTCGCTGGGCGCATCCACGGCCCGGGCCGTGCAACTGATGCTGCTGGGCGATGGTCTGGAGGCCGATCTGGTGCAATTGGTGGGTGTGGGCTCGGGGCCTGACGCCATGGAGGCGCTGCGCACCGGGCGCGTGCATGCGCTTTGCCATGCGGACCCGCTGATGAGCGTGCTGGAGGACAAGGGAGCCGTGCGCATCGTTAGAGACCTGCGTGATCTGCGCAGCAGCGCACAGCTGTACGGCGGCTCCATGCCCTCGGGCACGCTGTACGCGACCCAGGCCTTTTTGCGCAAGAACCCTGCCAAGGCCCAGGCGCTGAGCAATGCCATGGTCCGATCGCTCAAGTGGCTGCAGACCGCCGCGCCCATGGATGTGCTCAGGGCCGTGCCTGCACCTTATCTGCTGGGCTCGCGGCGCGCCTATCTGTCGGCCTTCGAGCACATGCGCACCACGATCTCCCCGGATGGCCTGATGCCCGATGACGGGCCTGCCACGGCCCTGCGCGCCCTGGTCCGGCTCAACCCTGCGCTGGCGCGCAGCGGTATCGACCTGGAGCGCTCGTTCACCAACGAATTCGTGCGGCAGTCCCGCCAGCGTTTCCACACCTGAGCCCCCGGGCCGTACGCAAAAGAGCCCGCGAAAGCGGGCTCTTTGGAGTGGGGCAGTGGCGGTGCCTTCAGCGCCTTCAGCGCTTTTTCACCTTGGATGGCTTGCCGCCACGCGGCGCCGTGGTGACCGACACCTTGGCGTTGCGGTTTTGCGGCTGCACGGCCACCTTGCGTGCGGTTCCGGTGGACTTGGCCGCCCGGGCATTGCCGCCGCTGCTGGCGCGCACCGGCAGGTAGGCCACCAGCGATTGGCCGGCATGCAGGGTGGCGGAGGACTTCAGGTCATTCCAGTCCGCCAGATTGGATGCGCTGACGCCGTAGCGGTTGGCCACGCTGATCAGCGTGTCGCGCTTGCGGGCCTTGATGGTGGTGCGGCGCGTGACGATCTCGGGGGCAAAGCTGATCTGGCCGTTGTCGGCCACGTGGCCGGCCACGTCGGCACGCACGTTGGCGCCGCGCGGCACCATGAGCGCGGAGCCGGCCTTGATCAGCATGCGGGGCGGGATGTTGTTGAGGGCGCGCAGGTCGGACTCGCCCAGGCCCACGCGCTGGGCCGCCTCGGCCACGCTGATGGTGGAAGGCACGGTCCACACGGTCCAGCTCGCGTACTGGCCTTCGTCGAAGGCCTGCATGTTGCGGCGGAACACCTTGGCGTTGTCCCAGGGCAGCAGGATCTCCGGCGTGCCGGCCGCAAAGATCACCGGCTTGCGGAAGCTAGGATTCAGCGCCTTGAAGTCATCGGTCGACACGTCGGCCAGCTTGGCCACCAGTTCCACGTCGATGTCACGGGTGATGGTGACGGTCTGGAAGTAGGGGTGGTTCTCGATCAGCGGCAGCTCGGTGTTGAACGCATCGGGGTTGGCCACGATGTTCTTGACGGCCTGCAGCTTGGGCACGTACATGCGGGTCTCGGCCGGCATCTGCAGGTCGGTGTAGCCCGTGGGCAGGCCCAGCTTCTCGTTGCGCTTGATGGCGCGGCCCACGCTGCCTTCGCCCCAGTTGTAGGCAGCCAGGGCCAGGTGCCAGTCGCCGAACATGTCGTAGAGCTTTTGCAGGTAGTCCAGCGCGGCGCGCGTGGAGGCCAGCACGTCGCGGCGGTCGTCGCGGAAGGCGTTTTGCTTGAGGTCGAAATAGGTGCCGGTGGCCGGCATGAACTGCCACATGCCGGCCGCCTTGGCGGTGGAGACGGCCTGCGGGTTGAAGGCGCTCTCGATGTAGGGCAGCAGTGCCAGCTCGGTGGGCATGTTGCGCCGCTCCAGTTCCTCGACGATGTGGAACAGGTACTTGCTGGAGCGCTCGGTCATGCGCTGTATGTAGTCGGGCCGGCTGGCATACCACTGCTCGCGGTCCTTGACCAGATCCTGGTCCAGGTCGGGCATGGCGAAGCCCTGGCGAATGCGTACCCACAGATCGCCCGTGGTCTCCAGCGAGGCCACGCCGCCGTTGCCGGCGCTGCCTGTGCCCAGCGGGCTCAGCGGTCCGTTGGGGTACATCGGGGAGTGCGGTGCGGTGCTGGGGGCGGGGGCCGTGCTGGCCAGGTCCGGGCTGCTGGTGGTGGCGCAGCCCGCAAGAGCCAGCAGGCTGCCCAGCAGCAGGGTGTGTAGCAGTTTCATCAGAAGACGTTTTTCCATTGGCGCAGGCCGGCCAGCACGCCGGCGGGGTCCTGCTGTCTCACCTGTGCGTCGAAGCCTGCGGCGGCGGCGGCCACTGCGGATTCGCGCGTTCTAAGAAAGGGATTGATGGAGCGCTCGGTCTCCATCAGGGAAGGCAGCGTGGGCCGGCCGGCCTCGCGCAACGCCTGACAATGCCTCTGGTAGTGAGCCAGGGCCTGGTTGTTTGGTTCCACGGCCTGCGCAAAGCGCAGGTTGGACATTGTGTACTCATGTGCGCAGCAGACCAGGGTGTTGTCCGGCAGCGCGGCCAGATCGTCCAGCGATTGCTGCATCTGCTGCGGCGTGCCTTCGAACAGGCGCCCGCACCCCCCTGAAAACAGCGTATCGCCGCAGAACAGCACGGGCTGCGCCTGCGCCGCCGTGCTGTAGAAGGCGATGTGGCCGCTGGTGTGGCCGGGCACGTCAATGACCTGCCAGGGGCCGCCCAGGGCCTGCACGGTATCGCCACCCTGCACACGCTGCACGGGTTCGGGCAACTGCTCGTAGGCGGGGCCCCAGACCTGGGCGCCCGTGGCCTGGCGCAGCTGCGCCACGCCGCCGACATGATCGGCATGGTGGTGGGTGACTAAAATGCCCTGCAACTGCAAGTCCAGCTGGCGCAGGCTGGCCAGCACGGGCGCTGCATCGCCGGGATCGACGACCAGGGCCTGCCCTGCGTCGTACAGCAGCCAGATGTAGTTGTCGGAAAAAGCGGGGATGGGCAACAGGTTCATGAGCAGCAAAATTATAGGGACGCATCACTGGACGCAATCTGCCCTCGGCCACTACCTGCTGGAATGGGAGCAGCAGCGCTGCGACGAGGCGGTGGCCGATATTTTCGGCTATCACAGCCTGCAGTTGGGCATGCCCATGCTCCAGGGGCTGCGCGCCAATCGCATGCCGCACCGCTGGCTGGCCCTGGATTCCATGCAGGATGCGGTGCCAGCCGAGGCAGTGCCGCCGCTGGAGGTGCCCGTGGCGCTGCTGGCCGATCCGGCCGCGCTGCCGTTTTCCGAGGCCAGCCTCGACCTCGTCGTCATGCCGCACACGCTGGAGACCTCGCCGGACCCGCATGCCGTATTGCGCGAGGCGGCCAGGGTGCTGATGCCGGAGGGCCGTATCGTCGTGTGCGGGCTCAACCCCGCCAGTCTGCTGGGCGTGCAGCGCCGTGCCGAGCGCGGCGTGTATCTGCCCGATGTGGGCTGGGGCGTGGGCTACTGGCGGCTGCGCGACTGGCTGCGATTGCTGGCCTTCGAGATCGAGGCCGTGCAGTTCGGCTGCTATCGTCCTGCCGTGCAGACGGATCGCTGGCTGCGGCGCTGGCAGTTCATGGACCGCGTGGGGCGGCTGGGCTGGCCCATGCTGGGCGGCGTGTACTGCGTGGTGGCCGTCAAGCGCGTGCCGGGCGCACGCATGCTGGAGCCTGCCTGGCGTGGCCGCGCAGCCGTGTCGGGCGCCTCCGTGCCTGTGGCCCACCGCATGCCGGCGCAGGCGGTGCAGGGCAGCGATCCGCATTCCAACCGGCCTGAAGGCCGGGCCATTCAACCCAAGGAAATTTTTTGAATCAAGTTGTTATCTACACGGACGGCGCCTGCAAGGGCAATCCGGGTCCCGGCGGCTGGGGCGTGGTGCTGGAGGCCGGCAGCGCCAGGAAAGAGCTGTTCGGCGGCGAGCTGAACACGACCAACAACCGCATGGAGATGATGGCCGTGATCGAGGCGCTGTCCGCGCTCAGGCGGCCCTGCGATGTGGTGCTCTACATCGACAGCCAGTACGTGCTCAAGGGCATCACCGAATGGATCCATGGCTGGAAGGCCAAGGGCTGGAAGACGGCCTCCAAGGAGCCGGTCAAGAACGTCGAGCTGTGGCAGCGGCTGGACGCCCTGGTCCAGGGTGGCGGCCACCGCATCGACTGGCGCTGGGTCAAGGGCCACGCAGGCGACCCTGGCAACGAGCGGGCAGACGCCCTGGCCAACAAGGGCGTGGACCAGGCACTGGGGCGCTGAGCGCCTGGTGCGGGGGCGGGTGCAATGCCCGTCCCTTGCTTCCACCTCCCGAGACCTACCTACAACGCGGTAGATGAAAACCCCAGAACCAGAATTCGGCCCGCGCAGCTAATATTTCCATAAGTGGAAATTAGTTCGCGCCCTGCCAGGCATCTTCCGTGGCGTGGTGTTCAAAATTGCCACTTGTGGAATTTTTTTACCCATCTCACGATGAAAGAGCCTTGCGATGAAATACAAAGCAATTGCCGCATTGGCGATGCTGGGCGGCGCGGGAGCGGCGCTGGCCCAGAGTTCGGTGACGCTGTACGGCAGCATGGACCTGACCATGCCCTGGATCAGCGATGTGCGCGGGAGCCGGCTGACGCGCATGGATTCGGCCATTTCCCAGCCTGACCTCTGGGGCCTGCGCGGCTCGGAGGATCTGGGGGGCGGCATGAAGGCCTCGTTCCAGCTGGAGAACGGATTCCTCACGGACATCGGCTCGCCGATCTCGCCGACCAGCTACTTCAACCGGGCTTCCTGGGTGGGTCTGGACAGCGCGTCGATGGGCTCGGTGCGGCTGGGTCGCCAGGTCGATTTCACGGCCGGCACGCTGAGCCAGTGGGGCAACGGCTACCAGCTCTACAACTTCTATCTCTACCACCCCGGCAACCTGGACGGCCTGTCCAGCCAGTTTCCGGTGGACAATTCCGTGGTCTACCTGACGCCCAGCATGGGCGGCATGCAGTTCGGCGCGCAGTACGGCTTTGGCGAGGTGCCGGGCCGCTCGCAGGCCAACCGTACCTACAGCGTCATGGGCAGCTATTCCAGTGCCAAGCTCAATCTGGCCGTGGCCTACACCGATGCGCGTGGCCGTGCCTTCGATATCGCCGGGCGCACGGGCCTGGCGAACGCGCTGGGCCAGGACCTGGTGGCGGGCCGGCCGCTGGTGCTCGACACCTTCCAGGTGCTGGGCATAGGCGGCGGTTACCAGCTCGATGCGCTTCCGGTCCGGCTCAACGCGCTGCTGACGCGCTCCACGCTCAAGTACGGCGGGGCCTCCAGCAACATGAGTGCGCTCGACCTGGGCCTGGCCTGGCAGACCAGCCAGGCCGTGACCATCAACACGGGCTACTCCTTCAGCCGTTTCGAGCAGACGAAGTGGAACCAGGTCCACCTGGGCGCGCGCTACGCCTTCTCCAAACGCACGCAGCTGCATGCCTCGGTCACGCACCAGCGCGCCTCGGATGGCGTGGCGGCGATGAATTCCGTGGGCGTTGCCAGCGGGCGCACGCAGACCGTGATTGCGGCAGGCATACACCACTCGTTCTGAGAGGCATGACACATGCAGCCCGGTCGACGCGGGCGCATTGGAGACCCCACGATGAAATTCACCCTCAATTCCCGAAGCGTGGCCTTTGACGGCGACGGGCAGACCCCGTTGCTGTGGGTGCTGCGCGATCACTTCAAGCTGCCCGGCACCAAGTTCGGCTGCGGCATCAGCATGTGCGGAGCCTGCACGGTCCATGTCGATGGCGAGCCGGTGCGCTCCTGCGTGCTGCCCGTCTCGACGGTGGGCGGCAAGGCGGTCACGACCATCGAAGGGCTGTCCAGCAACCGTTCCCACCCCATCCAGAAGGCCTGGATGGACAAGGACGTGCCGCAGTGCGGCTACTGCCAGTCCGGCATGGTCATGGCCGCTGCCGCGCTGCTCAAGACCCATCCACAGCCCACCGATGCGCAGATCGACGAGGCCATGACCAATCTGTGCCGCTGCGCCACCTACCACCGCATCCGGGAGGCCATCCATGCCGCAGCGTCCAAGCAATGAACGGGGCCGCACGGCCGGCTCTGCCATCTCGCTGCGGCGCAGGCATCTGCTCCAGAGCGCTGCTGCGCTGCTGGTGGCGCCTGCTGCCGGCAGCCTGCTGATTCCGCTGGCGCAGGCCGCGCCAGCGGGGGCCGGTGCAGCGGCAGCAACGGCCTCCTCCATCGGCGACTGGGTCTGGATCGAGCCTTCGGGGCAGGTCGTGATCGGCGTGTCGCAGTGCGAGGTGGGCCAGGGCATCTACACGGGCCTGCCCCAGGTGCTGGCCGACGAGCTCGATGCCGACTGGGCCAGCGTGACCGTGCGCTTCGTCACGGGGCGCGACGCCTATCGCAACGATGCGGGCGAGATGCCGTTCCAGCAGTTCGTGGGCGCGTCGATGTCGATGAACTATTTCTACGAGCGCATGCGCCTGGCCGGTGCCCAGGCCCGTGATGTGCTGCTGCGTGCCGGCGCGGCCCGGCTGGGGGTGCGGGCATCCCAGTGCAGCACGCGCGCCGGCCGCGTGCTGCACTCCGCGACGGGCCGCAGCGTGGGCTACGGCGAGATCGTGGCCGATGCCTCCAGGCTGTCCATCGCCGCGCGCCCGCGCATGAAGTCGGCTTCCGAGCAGGGCCTGATCGGCCGCAACCTGCGCCGGGTGGACACCCCGGCCAAGGTCGATGGCAGCGCGGTCTTCGGCATCGATGTCGAGGTGCCCGGCATGCTGATCGGCGCCGTGCGCATGGCGCCCAGCGTGACGGGGCGCATCGTGCGCATCCGCAACGAGGCAGAGGTGCGCGCGCGCCCCGGCGTACATGCCGTCGTGCGCACCACGCAGTGGCCCGACCCTGAGCCCAGCACCGTGGTGGTGGTGGCTGATTCGTACTGGATCGCCAAGCAGGCTGCCGATGCGCTGGACATCGAATTCGACGCCGGCGCGGCGGCCGGCGTGGACAGCGAGCGCATCCATGCGCAGTTCGTCGCAGGTCTGTCGAACGACAAGGCCGTCGTTGCCCGCAGCCTGGGCAAGCCGCGCGAAATGCTGGCGGCGGGCAAGCCGATCACGGCCGACTACCACTCGCCCTACATCACGCACGCCACCATGGAGCCGTTGGCCGCCACTGTCCATGTGCGCGACGGTGAGGTCGAGACCTGGGGGCCCTACCAGGGCCAGGACTTCCTGCGTGGCGAACTGGGCAAGGCCTGCGGCGTGCCTGCGGACAAGGTCATCGTGCACACCACCTTCCTCGGAGGCAGCTTCGGGCGCAAGTACATGCCCGACTTCGCCTTGCATGCGGCAGCGGCATCCAAGGCCGTGGGCCGGCCCGTCAAGGTCATCCGCTCGCGCGAGGACGACATACGGCATTCCTACTACCGGCCCGGTGCCTCGGGGCGGCTGAGTGCCGTGCTGGGCGCCGACGGCCTGCCGGCCGCGCTGCATGCGCGCATCTCGGGCCAATCGCTGTACGGCGCCATCAACCCCAAGAAGATGGCCGATGCCGGCGGCTGGGACGAGACCATGGTCGAGTCCATCTACGACCTGATCTACGGCGTGCCCAACCTGCTGGTGGATGCTGTGGACGTGCAGCAGCCCATACCGCTGAGCTATCTGCGCAGCGTGGGCACCACGTCCAGCGTGTTCTTCCTGGAAAGCTTCATCAGCGAGCTGGCCCACACCGCAGGCGTGGACGACTACCAGTACCGGCGCCGCCTGCTGGCCGGCCAGCCGCTGGCGCTGGGCGTGCTGGACGCGGCGGCCAAGGCCGCGCGCTGGGAGCAGCCCGCACCGGCAGGCCTGCACCGCGCCATGACCTTCAACGTCTACACGGGGCGGGGCGAGAGCTTCCAGACCTTCGTCGCGCTGGTCATGGAATTGCGTGTTGTGGAAGGCCGCGTGCGGCTGGAGCGCGCCATCTGCGCCATCGACGCGGGCCGCGTGGTCAACCCGGGACTGGTCAAGGCCAATGTGGAAGGCGGCATCGGCTTTGCGCTGACCAACACCTTCAAGAGCCGGCTGCGCTTTGACAAGGGCGTGGTGCAGCAAAGCAATTTCCACGACTACCCACTGCTGCAACTGTCCGAAATGCCCCGCGTGGAGGTGGTCCTGGTCGAAAGCGACCGGCCGCCCCAGGGCTGCGGCGAAGTGGCCCTGGGCCCCACGGCGCCTGCCGTGGCCACGGCCCTGTTCCATGCCACCGGCCGCCGGTTCCGCTCCATGCCGCTGCCGCAGGACATCGCGTCCACCTGATCACCCCCCAACCCGCTTTTTTCGAGAAAAGGAATTTCATGCAAGTCGAACACATCACCCCGTGCATAGGATCGGAGATCTACGGCATCGATCTCTCGGACCCGGCGCAGGTGCATGACCATGCGGACGCGCTGCGCCGGCTGCTGGCCGAGCGCCAGGTCATATTCTTCCGCGACCAGACGCTGGACCCTGCGCAGCAGGTGCGCGTGGCCCAGGTGTTCGGCAAGGTAGAGCCCGTGTCCTCCACCTTTCCCTCGCACCCGGACGATCCCCATGTCGAGCTGCTGATCAGCCAGGGCACGCGCACCGGCACCGACATCTGGCATGCCGACCTGACCTGGCAGACCAAGCCGCCCGCCGGCGCCTGCCTCTACGCCGTGGACGTGCCGCCCACGGGTGGCGACACCATGTGGGCCAGCATGACCACGGCCTTCGCCTCGCTGGCGCCCGAGCTGCAGGCCTATCTGCGCAAGCTGCGCGCCACCCACAACTGGGAGGCGCCAGCGCTCAGGCAAAGCCTGATGCGCCGAGATCCGTCTGGCGAGGCCTATCGCGCCACCCGCCTCAAGCATCCGCCGCTGGAGCAGCCCGTGGTTCTGGAGCACCCGGTCACCGGGCTGCCCGTGGCCTTTGTGAACTCGCTCTACACCACGCACATAGAAGGCGTGACCAGCGACGAGAGCGCGGCCCTGATCGCCATGCTCAGCGGGCTGGCCAAGGTGCCTGAATGGCAGGTGCGCTTTCGCTGGCGCAAGGGCTCGGTGGCTATCTGGGACAACCTGGCCACGCAGCACTACGCGGTCAATGATTACCACCCCGCAGCGCGGCGGATGCACCGTGTGGCGATACGCCAGGCTTGAGCCCGGCAACAACCTTTGCTGACAATGAAAAAACCACGATGAAAGCCCTCTCCATGAAAGCGAAACGCAGAACGCTCGCCCTGGGCGCGGCCATGGCCCTGGCGCTGCTCGCCGGTCCGGCGCAGGCCCAGACCTACCCCCACAAGCCGGTCACCATCGTCGTGGCCTACCCCGCAGGCGGCGATACCGATGCGCTGGCGCGGCTGCTGGGCGAGAAGCTGTCGGCCCGCATCGGCCAGTCCGTGCTCGTGGACAACCGCGCGGGCGCCAGCGGCACCATAGGCAGCAGTTTCGTGGCCAAGGCACCGGCCGATGGCTACACGCTGCTGCTGGCGCCCAATACCTTTGCCATGGCCCAACTGGTGCTCAAGCTGGGCGCGGGCCACGGCTACGACGTGCTCAATGGCTTCACGCCCGTGATCGAGGTCGGCTCCACTTCGCTGTTCCTCGTCGCCGGGCCCGGTGCGGGCGTGCGCAGCTTCAAGGAGGCCATCTCCTCCAGCCAAGGCCGCTCGCTGGGCTATGCCACGCCGGGCAACGGCTCGCCCATGCACTTCCTCGGCGAGATGGTCCGGCGCGCCACGGGCGCCCGCTTCGAGGCCATACCCTACAAGGGCGTGGCGCCGGCCGTCACCGATGTGGTGGGCGGCCATGTGCCCTTCACCTACAGCACGCTGGGCTCCATCGCTCCCTACCTGCCCGGCGGCAAGCTGGTGGCGCTGGCCGTGGCCGACGCCCAGCGCTCACCGCTGGCGCCCGACGTGCCCACGCTGGCCGAGCTGGGCTACAAGGACGTGGAACTGACTGCCTGGTACGGCCTGTTCGGCCCCAGGAACATGCCCGCCGAGGTGGTCAAGCTGCTAAATACGCATCTCAACGAGATCCTCAGGATGCCCGACGTGGTGGCTCGCATGGCCACGCTGGGAACCGTCCCTGTGGGCGGCCCGCCCCAGCGGCTGGGCAAGACCAATGCCGGCGATTTCGAGCGCTTCGGGCGGCTGGTCAAGGAGCTGGGCATACAGCCGGACTAGATCGAACAGGCGCTGAACGAAAGGAGGGAGGAAGCAGCGGGCGCCGGCGCAAGTCATCCCGGGTGGTGGCCCGGGGACGGAGGGTGGTCTTGCGCCGGCGCATCCTGCCTGATGCGCTCGGCCAGCAGGTGGGACATGAAGCGCAGGTAGCGCTCGATCTGCTGGTCTGCCTCGGGTCCCTCACCGAACAGCTCGGCCAGCAGCGGCCGTGCCGTGGGCAGGAAGGCCGAAATGCTGAGGATGGCCAGGTGGATGAAGCGCGGGTCCACCTGTGCCGGCTGGCTGGCCTGCGCTCCGTCCATCAGCATGGTCGAGGTCAGCTCCAGCCCGCGCCGCGTGATGCGCTGCAGCGGCGTGCCCGAGGGCGGCGGCTCTTCTTCGCTTTCGTAGTGGTAGATCTCGGAGAGCGCCAGCCGCTCGAACTGCGGGTGCTCGCGCATGAAATCCAGCCGCAGCAGCAGGCGCTGGTAGACGCGCTCTTCCACCGTGCCCTGCGTCCTGAGCGCCACTTCCATGCGGTTTTGCAACTCGCGCATCAGTGACTCCGTCACCTCCTGCAGCAAGCCCTTGAGGCTGCTGAAGTAGTAGCGCACCAGGGCACGCGTGACACCGGCTGCCGCCGCGATTTCCAGAATGCTCAACTGCTCCGGCGTGCGGGTCTTGAGCAGGTTGACCGTGGTCTGCAGGATGATGTCCCGTCCCACGGCATCGTCGGCCAGCGGGCGGCCGCTGTTGCGGCGGGGCTTCTTGGGCGCGGATTCGGTTGGCTTCTTTTGAGGCGGCATGCGGGCCATTGTCGGCGATACACAGGCAGCGGCCGCGCCGCAAGCGTCAGGGCTGGGCGGTAATGCGGGCCAGCGCGTCCGCGATCTCGCGGGCCTGCTGGGGCCGCACCAGCCTTTGCACCTCCTGCCCGTCACGCAGAAAGATCAGGGTGGGCCAGAGCTTGACGCGGTAGCTGCGACCCAGGGCCCGGCCGGGGCCGTCTTCCACCTTGATGTGGGCCACCTGCGGGGCGGCCTCCAGCGCCTGGGCAATCAGCGGTTGCGCGCCCTGGCAGTGGCCGCACCAGGCGGTACCGAACTCCAGCAAGGTAGCGCCGGGCAGCGTGTCGACGGTGCTGCGATCGGGGGCGTCGGTCAGGTGCTTGGACTGGAAGGGCATGGGAATCTCCTGTCAGGGAAAGGCCTGCAGCGGCAGGATGGACACGGTTTCACCGGCTTGCACGGCACCGCGCTCATGTTCGAGCACGATGAGGCAATCCGCCTCGGCCATGGAGCGCAGCACGCCCGAGCCCTGCGGCCCGGTGGTGCGGACCAGGCAGCGGCCATCGGCGCCTGTGGACAGAAGGCCGCGCTGGTACTCGGTGCGGCCCGGCCGCTTGGACAGCGCATGGGCAGCCACGGCCTGGGGCAGGGCGGCCGGCTCGGCAGCTGCCTGCGCAGCGCCCATGAGCTGCAGCAGCGCCGGACGGACAAAGACCAGAAAGCTGACCATGGCGGCCACGGGATTGCCAGGAAGGCCGATCAGTACCGTGGTGCGTGCAGGCGTGCGGCTTGCGGCAAACGGCGTGCCCGCATCGGGCTGCAGCAGGCCCACGGCCAGCGGCCGGCCGGGCCGCATGGCCAGTCGCCAGAAGTGCACGCAGCCCATGCGCTGCAGCATGGCGCGCGTGTGGTCGGCCTCGCCTGCGCTGATGCCGCCGCTGGTCAGCACCACGTCGGCCAGGGAGGCGGCTTCGCGCAGGCGCTCCTGCAGGGCCTCGGGCTCGTCGGCCACCACGCCCAGGTCTAGCACCTGCACGCCCATGCGCTGCAGCAGGCCGATGAGGCTGAAGCGGTTGCTGTCATAGACAGCACCCTCGCGCGGTGCCGTGCCGGGGTGGAGGATTTCATCGCCCGTGGAGAAATAGGCCACGCGCAGCCGCCTGCGCACGCGCACCTGGGGCTGGCCCAGGCTTGCGATCAGGCCCAGGGCCGCGGGATGCAGGCGCTGGCCCGCCGCCAGGGCCACGCGGCCCCGGCTCAGGTCCTCGCCGCGCAGGCGCCGGTTGTCCCCGGCACGCACGCTGCCTGCCGGAATGCCGATGTGGTCAGTGCCTGCGGACACGGTGCGTTCATGCGCGATCACCGTGTCCAGCCCGCTAGGCAACACGGCGCCGGTCATGATCTTGATGCACTCGCCGGCCTGCACGGTGCCGTGCCAGGGTTTGCCGGCCAGGGCCTGGCCGACCACGCGCAGCACCAGCGTTGCAGCGGGCGAACCGGCGTGAGCAGCCTGCAGCTGGCCGCCATCGAAGGCATAGCCATCCATGGCGGCGTTGTCATGCGCTGGCACATCGACGGGGGAGACGATGTCTTCGGCCAGCACGCGGTCCAGCGCATCGGCCAGCGCCAGCGTCTCCAACTCCGCCACCGGGCCCAGGGGCTGCAGCAGGCTGGCCAGCTGTGACAGGGCCTGATCGACCCTCAGGTCCTGGGTGGATGCGGTGGTGGGGGATGCGGGCTGGAAGGATGCTGTCATCAGAACGGAATCCGGTTGGGCAAGGCGGCGTGCGGGCCGGCGGCGCGGGGCACTACGACGGGGTGGCTGCGGCGCGCGTCAGCGCCTGCAGCTCCTGCTGCGTGTTGGCGTTGGCAAAGGCCAGCGGGCTGTCGCCTGCGCGGTCGAAGAGGGCCGTGGCGCAGCGGTGCTGGCCCGTCCATGCATCGATCTTGCGGCCGCCCGAACGTATGAACGATTGCAGACTATCACGCAGCGATGACCGCATCAGGCAGAACACGGGCTGGGCCCGCAGCAGGGATTGATCTGCGTCAAGCGAGCGCTCCCAGCCATGGGCGACGACGATGTCGGCCGCAGGCTGCTGCGACAGCGCCGCCTGCACAAGCCGCTCAACAAGGTCCAGCGGGAACAGCGGCGTATCGCAGGGCACGCAGACCAGCCAGGGCGTCCGGCAGTGCATCAGGCCACTCAGGAAGCCGGCCAGCGGGCCGGGATAGTCGGGTTCGGCATCGGGCCAGACCGGCGCACCGTGGGCCGCGCCCAATTGCGCATAGGCCTCGGCATGGCGGTTGGCGTTGATCAGCAGATGCCCGACCTGGGGCGCCAGGCGGTCCAGCGCATGGGCCGCCAGCGGCTGGCCCAGAAAGGGCTGCAGTCCCTTGTCGATGCCGCCCATGCGCATGCCGCGCCCGCCTGCCAGCACGCAGCCCGTGATGTCGTTCAGGGGCAGGGGGGCGGGCTGGACAGCGGGCTGGGAAGAAGGGGGCATGTGGGGCGGGAGGGAGCAGCGGGAAAAGGAGTAGGGGCCGGGGCGGCGATGGCAGGGCGCCGACGCCCCGCGCACGCCGCACGGATCAGCCGCCGATGTAGCTCATCTCGATGCGCCTGCGCTGCGTGCCCGTGCTGGCCGGCAGGCTGGCGCGCAGCTCGGAGTAGCGGTCGCTGCGCTGCTGCCAGATGGGGGCCAGCGCGGAGGCGACCTCTGCATCGCTGGCGCCGCTGCGCAGCAGGCTGCGCAGGTCCCAGCCTTCGGAGGCGAACAGGCACAGGTACAGCCGGCCTTCGGTGGACAGGCGCGCGCGGTTGCAGTCGCCGCAAAAGGCATGGGTGACGCTGCTGATCACGCCGACCTCGCCCAGCGACGGGTCGTGCAGGCCGCGCGCGTCGGCATAGCCCCAGCGCACCGCCGTCTCGCCGGTGGCGCTGGGCTGCAGCGGCACCAGGGGCAGTTCGGCGCGCAGCCGGGCGATGACCTCGTCGGAGGGCAGGACCTCGTCCATGCGCCAGCCGTTGGTCGCGCCCACATCCATGTATTCGATGAAGCGCAAGGTCACGCCCGTGCCCTGGAAGTGGCGTGCCATGGGCAGGATCTGGTCTTCGTTGGTGCCGCGCTTGACCACCATGTTGACCTTGATGTTGGTCAGGCCCGCGGCCTGGGCCGCCTCGATGCCGGCCAGCACGTCGGAGACCGGGAAGTCCACGTCGTTCATGCTGCGGAACACCGCGTCGTCCAGCCCGTCCAGGCTCACGGTGACGCGGTTCAGGCCGGCGTCCTTGAGCGCGCGGGCCTTGCGGGCCAGCAGGGAGCCGTTGGTGGTCAGCGTCAGGTCCAGCGGCTGGCCGCCGGGCGTGCGCAGGGCGGAGAGCTGCTCCACCAGCGTTTCCACGTTCTTGCGCAGCAGCGGCTCGCCACCCGTCAGCCGGATCTTCTGCACGCCGTGCTGCACGAACAGGCGCGCCGTGCGAGTGATTTCCTCGAAACTCAGCAGCGAGCCGTGCGGCAGGTAGCTGTAGTTCTTGTCGAAGACTTCCTTGGGCATGCAGTAGCTGCAGCGGAAGTTGCAGCGGTCGGTGATGCTGATGCGCAGGTCGCGCAGCGACCGGCCAAGCCTGTCCTGCAGATCGCCGGTGGGCGTCTGCAGCAGACTTGGCACGGCGGCCGGGCGCGTGGGGGAGCGCTCGTCGACCAGGGGGATCACTCGTTCTGCCATGCCTGCGATTTTGCCCGAATGCCTATGTCCAGGCACTGCGCAAGCCTGCAGTTCTTGATCTGTGTCTAGACGCAGCGCGCTCCGTCCACCTCGATGCAGGTGCCGCTGATGAAGGCGGCCTCGTCGCTGGCCAGATACAGCGCGGCATTGGCCACGTCCAGCGCTGTGGAAAAGCGGCCCAGCGGAATGGTCGCCAGAAAGCGTGCGCGGCGCGCTTCGTCCACCGGGCCGCCGGCAAACTCGGCGGCCAGGCCGGTGTCCGGGTTGAACACGGGGTTGATGCAGTTGACGCGGATGTTCTCGGGCCCGAGCTCGGCCGCCATGGACTTGCTGGTGATGATGACGGCACCCTTGGAGCCGTTGTACCAGGTCAGCCCCGGCCGAGGGCGCAGGCCTGCCGTGGAGGCGATGTTGATGAAGCTGCCGCCGCCAGGGCGGCCATCGGCCAGCGCCGGGTTGGCGCGCATGGCGGGCACGCCGTGCACGGCAGAGAGGTAGATGCTCTTGACGTTGATGGCGTAGACGCGGTCGAACTCGGCCTCGCTGACTTCGAGCATGGGGCGGTTGCGGTGCGTCCAGCCCGCGTTGTTGATGAAGGCGTCGAGCCGGCCATGCGCCTGCAGCGTGGCCTCCACCAGGGCCTTGACCTGTTCGCTGCGTGTCATGTCCGCCTGCACGAAAAGTGCCCGGCCGCCTTCGGCGGTGATGGACTGTGCCACGCGCGTGCCGGCCTCGCGGTCGATGTCGTTGACGATGACCCGGGCACCTTCGGCGGCTAGCCGCTTTGCGATGCCGGCCCCGATGCCGCTGCCGGCGCCTGTGACGATGATGGATTTGTCCTGGACACGCATCGGGCTTTGCTCCTCGGTCGGGGGTCAGGCCCCCTGGGTTTCGGTGGTTGCTGTGGTCGCCGGGATCGGGGTCGCGCCGCCTGTGCCGGGCTGCCAGCCCACGAATTGCGGGTAATAGCGCGCCACGCCGGGGCCATTGAAGTCCCAGCCCAGGCACTGGCCCAGGTGGCGTGGCGGCTGGCTGGGGTCGGCATCGCCAAAGACGCCCGGCACGGACTGGAAGGCGGCCGTTGCCATGTTGAACAGCAGCTCGCGCAGATGCGTGCAGCTGGCCACGCCGCCCAGGTTCTCGTTGATGGCCTTGCGCCAGCCGCGCGCCATGCTGCAGCCCACCATTTTCTGCAGGGCCCGCGTGGCCTCGGGGCAGTGGCCCAGCGGGTGGGAATCCATGACGACCTCGATGGCCTGCACCGCCAGGCGGGCATCGACCGTGGTGCGTATCCACATGTGGTGTATGGCCGTGCCGGCGGGCATGTGGCGGCCGCCGCTCAGTTCGATGTCATGGGTCTTGCTGTCGCGCAGCTCGCCTTCAATATCCCAGAGGCCGTCGGCGCGGGCGTAGCTGCGGTAGCGCACGTCGCGTTCATGCTGGGGCGTGCGGTCGGGAATGGGGGACAAGGGCATGGGGGAAGCTATTCTTTCTGTCGCGGGCTGCCGGCTGGCGCCGGGCATCCCGCGATTTTCCGTCATGCGCAAAGATCAGCCATGCCGTATGGCGACGGTCTTCAGCGTGGTAAAGCCGTAGAGCGCCTCGAAGCCCTTTTCGCGGCCATGGCCGCTGGACTTGACGCCGCCGAAGGGCAGCTCCACGCCGCCACCGGCGCCGTAGTTGTTGATGAAGACCTGGCCGCAGCGCAGGCGCCGCGCCAGACGCAGCTGGCGCGCGCCGTCGCGCGTCCACAGGCCGGCCACCAGGCCGTAGGCCGTGCCGTTGGCCAGTTGCACGGCATGGTCCTCGTCATGGAAGGGCATGGCGCAGAGCACGGGGCCGAAAATCTCTTCCTGCGCCAGCCGGTGCTCGGGCGGCACGTCGCGCAGCAGGGTGGGCGCCTGGTAAAAGCCGCTGTCGGGCGCATCCTCGACGATCTGGCCCTGCGCCACCACGGCAATGCCGGCCACCTGGGCGTCGGACAGGAAATCCCAGACGCGCTGCTGCTGGCTGGCGCGGATCAGCGGCCCCAGGTCCAGGTCCATGGCAGCCGGGCCCACGCGCAGCGCCTCGAAGGCCTGGCCCAGGCGTTCGAGCAGCGGCTCGTAGATCAGCGAGTCGATCAGCACGCGCGAACCTGCCGAGCAGGTCTGGCCCGCGTTCTGCACGATGGCGTTGACGATGGCGGGCACGGCGGCATCAAGGTCCGCGTCTGCAAACACGATCTGCGGGCTCTTGCCGCCCAGCTCCAGCGTGACGGGGCAGTGGCGCTCGGCCGCCGCCTGCTGGATCAGCGTGCCCACGCCGGGGCTGCCCGTGAAGCTCAGGTGGTCTACGCCGGGATGGCGCGCCAGGGCCTCGCCCACCTCGTGACCCAGGCCGGTGACCACGTTGAAGGCACCGGCTGGAAAGCCTGCCTCGGTGGCCAGCCGCGCCACGCGCAGCACGGACAGGCAGGCGTCTTCCGAGGGCTTGACCACACAGGTATTGCCCGCGGCCAGCGCCGCGCCCACGCTGCGGCCCAGGATCTGCATGGGATAGTTCCAGGGCACGATGTGGCCGGTCACGCCGTGGGGCTCGCGCCAGGTCAGGGCGCTGTAGCCCTGCTGGTAGGGCAGGGTCTCACCGTGCAGCTTGTCGCAGGCACCGGCATAGAACTCGAAGTAGCGCGCCAGCGCCAGCACGTCGGCACGGGCCTGGCGCGTGGGCTTGCCGCAGTCGCGCTGCTCAATGGCCGTGAGCTCATCGGCATGCTGGAGCACGCTGCCCGACAGGCGCATCAGCAGGCGCCCACGCTCTGCGGCAGAAAGCTTGCTCCAGACGCTGTCCTGGCACTCGCGCGCCGAACGCACGGCCAGGTCGATGTCCTGGGGCGCGCCGCGCTGCAGCTCGTCGAAAGCCTGCCCGTCCGACGGGTCCAGCACGGGGATCGTGCGTCCCGACTCCGTGGGCACGGACGCATTGCCGATGTAGTGGTATTGCATGGAGCCCGATTGTGGGGTGCCCGCGCCGCTTGTCCAGTCCCGGGCGTTGCTGCGTCCCCTCGATCGCCTTGGTGGCTCCAGCGGCTACAGCGGTTTCAGTGGCTTCAGTCCTCGGGCCAGCCCGCGTCGCGCAGGCCCTGCCGGTCCAGCACCTCCATCTTGCCGCGCCGCAGTTGCAGGCAACCGGCCTGCTGCAGCTCCTGCAGGATCTGGTTGGTCGTCTGGCGCGACAGGCCCAGCATGCGCGCCAGCTGTTCCTGGGAAACATCCAGCTCGCGGCGCCAGCGCTGGCGGCCCTGGCCATCCGGCTGCCACTGGTCAAAGCCTTCGGCCATGCGCACCAGGCGCCGCGCCAGGCGCTGCGGCGCAGGCAGCAGCGTGTGCTCCTCCAGCGCCATCAGGCACACGCGCAGCTTGTCGGTCAGCAGCAAGGCCAGCACCTGCCAGTGTTCGGGATGGGCCGCCAGCCATGCCTGCAATGGGGCCTGGGGCACGTGCAGCACGGTGCAGGCCGTGGCTGCCTGGGCATCGTGGGTGCGCTCGGCTCCATCGAACAGCGCGATTTCCCCCAGCCACATGGGAGGCTCCACCAGGGTCAGCAGCGCCGTGCGGGCCTGCTCGCCGCAGGCGGCCGTTCCCGAGATGCTGAGCGCACCACGCGCCACCGCATACAGGCCGCAGGGCGGGTCGCCGCGCCGGAACAGCCAGTCGCCTGCCGCCAGCGTGCGGGGCTGGGCCAGTGCCTTGAGCTGTGCGCCCAGCTCCGGCGGCAGGGCGTGGAACCAGCGGCCCGCCTCGATGGTGGCCCAGAGATCGGCCATGCCCGGCGGGCCGGCCGCAGCACGGCGCCGTACGCCGCGCGGGGCGGCGTGGGCTGCCGGAGCTGCCGGGGCGGGTGCGGGTAAGCCCGAGGTGTGCGATGAGGCTTGTGTCGGATCCATGACAGACGCCAATCCTTGATGACACCACCATGGTTGCGCAACATCCACCGCAGGTGCAGCCTATGAAAACCCTCATCGACCAACTGTCCCAGTACGCGGACTATCACCGTGATCCGCGCAACATCCTCACGCACTTCGTCGGCGTGCCGCTGATCATGTGGGCCGTGGTGATTTTGCTGGCCCGCCTGCAGTGGGCTGCCCCCTTGGGCGATGGCCTGCCCGAGCTGCCATTGAGCCTGGCCCTGCTGGCGGCACTGGCGGCAGGCATCTACTACTGTCTGCTGGACCTGCGCTACGGCATCGCCATGGCCCTGGTGCTTGCCCTGATGCTGGCACTGGCCCAGCCCATCGCCATGCTGCCGATGGGGGCTTGGCTGGGCTGGGGCCTGGGCATCTTCGCCGTGGGCTGGGTGATCCAGTTCGTGGGCCATTACTACGAGGGCCGCAAGCCGGCTTTCCTGGATGACATCGTGGGCCTGGTCATCGGGCCGCTGTTCGTGCTGGCCGAGCTGGGCTTTGCCCTGGGCCTGCGCCGCGAAGTGCAGCATGCGGTGGAGCAGCGCAGCGGGTCCGTGCAACGGCGCGCGGGCGGCGCACACGCCTGAAAACGGCCCGGGCGCTGCAAGCTTGGCGCAGGCTTGCCGCCGTAGCATGGCAGGCGTTCCTGCGGAGCCATCCGTGGGGGCGTGTGCCTGCGCCTAAAATCACGCTGCTATCCCCCTGCGGGGGCTTTTTTGTTTCAACTCTCCTCATCCATCATGTCTTTCGACAAAGTCACACCGGGCAAGAACGCTCCTGAATCCTTCAACGTCGTGATCGAGATCTCGGCCAACTCCGATCCCATCAAGTACGAAGTGGACAAGGAAAGCGGCGCCGTCTTCGTGGACCGCTTCATGGGCACGGCCATGCACTACCCGGCCAACTACGGCTATGTGCCCCAGACGCTGTCCGGCGACGGCGATCCGGTGGACGTGCTGGTGATGACGCCCTTCCCGCTGCCCCCGGGCGTGGTCGTGGCCTGCCGCCCCATCGGCATCCTGTTGATGGAAGACGAGTCCGGCGTGGATGGCAAGGTCCTGGCCGTGCCCACGCAAAAGCTGCTGCCCGCCTACGACAAGATCAACACGCTGGAAGACATCCACGAGATCACCCTCAAGCAGATCCAGCATTTCTTCGAGCACTACAAGGACCTGGAAAAGGGCAAGTGGGTCAAGGTGCTGGGCTGGAAGGGCGTGGACGAGGCCAAGAAGGAAGTCGTGGACGGCATCGCCAACTACAAGGGCTGATCCTTTTCACTCCCGTTGAGGGAGTCTCAACTGCGCTGAGGTAAATGCCCGCTTCGCAGTTGATACAATTTGAAACGCACCCGTTGCCTACGCGCCGGGTGCGTTTTTTGTTTTGTCGTGGATCAGGGTTTGGGCAGATCAATCAGGCGCTGGTGCGAGCCATCGGCCCGGGAGCGAGCAAATGAAGTTGGCAGATTGGCGCATGGGCACGAAGCTGGGCATGGGATTCCTCGTCATGGTCCTGTTCTCGGCCATCCTGGGGGCGGTGGCCTGGTTGCAGCTGGCGCAGATGCACCGCAACGCATTGCATTTGTCGGATGTTGCCCTGCCCAGCATGTTCCATGCGGGCGCCATGCGATCCGAATACAACCGCCTGCGCCGTCACGAGGCCGGCATTGCCTCGGCGCGCAGCCTGGGCGAGGTCGATGGCTTTGCCAAGCAGGTGCAGGACCGGCTGCAGACCATCGGCGAGCATGAGACGGCGCTGCGTGCGCTGATCGACCAGCAGGCCCTGCGCGCGGCCTTTGACGACTACCTCGGCTTCAAGCAGCAGTTCCTGGCCATGCATGCGCGCCTGCTGGAGCGCGCGCGTGCCGGCAACTATTCGACCACCGAGGAGCAGGCCTTCATGGCCGACGAGATGGGGCTGATGTTTGCCGGCGAATCCGAGGCGCAGTTCGGCAAGCTGGCCGAAAGCGCCGGCCGCCTGCTGACCCTGCAGCGCGAGGCGGGCGAGCAGGCACGCCAGCAGGCGCAGGCCGGCTTTGACCTCGCCCGCATCTGGGTGCTGGGCACGCTGACCGTGGTAGTGGCCATTGCCGCCCTGGTGGGCTGGGCCATCACGCGTGCCGTGACCGGCCCCGTCGCCCAGGCCGTCCATGTGGCGCGCAACGTGGCGGCCGGCCATCTGGAGACGCCGGTCACCAGCCGCCGCCGCGACGAAATGGGCCAGCTCATCAACGCGCAGGAAGACATGCGCCGCAAGCTCGCCGAGCTGGTGGGCGAGGTGCGCGGCAACGCGCAGGGCGTGGCACTGGCCGCTGGCGAGATCGCCCAGGGCAATGCGGATCTGTCGGCGCGCACCGAAAGCCAGGCCAGCGCGCTGGAGGAAACGGCAGCCTCCATGGAGCAACTGGGCGCCACCGTGCGGCAGAACGCCGACAGCGCGCGTCAGGCCAACCAGATGGCGGCCTCCGCATCGGGCATCGCCGCGCGTGGTGGCGAAGTCGTGGCCCAGGTGGTGGACACCATGAAGGGCATCAACGACAGCAGCCGCCAGATCGCCGACATCATCGGCGTGATCGATGGCATTGCCTTTCAGACCAATATCCTGGCGCTGAACGCCGCCGTGGAGGCGGCCCGTGCCGGCGAGCAGGGCCGGGGCTTTGCCGTGGTGGCGGGCGAGGTGCGTTCGCTGGCCCAGCGCAGCGCCGAGGCGGCCAAGGAGATCAAGGCGCTGATCCAGGCCAGCGAGCAGCGCGTGGAGCAGGGCACGCAACTGGTGGACAAGGCGGGCGAGACCATGTCGGAAATCGTCACCGCCATCCGGCGCGTGACGGACATCATGGGCGAGATCAGCGCGGCCAGCAGCGAGCAGAGCGCGGGCGTGGCCCAGGTGGGTGATGCCATCACGCAGATGGACCAGGCCACGCAGCAGAACGCGGCCCTGGTGGAGCAAAGCGCGGCCGCCGCCCAGTCGCTGCAGCAGCAGGCACAGGCCATGGTGGCCTCGGTCTCGGTATTTCGCACGGCGGCTGCCGATGCGCCAGCTGTCACTGTGGCGACTGCCGCAGCATCGCGCGCAACGGTTGTTGCCTCCTTGGCACCGCGTCCGGCCCTGGCTCCCATGGCCGCCGGGCCGGCGCAACAGATCGCTGCGGCCACCCCGGCCAAGGCCACCAAGGCCACCAAGACGACCACCGCCGACGATGAGGAGTGGGCCGCGTTCTGAGGCCTCACGCGCAGTTCGGCTTCCTTTTCTGGCGGCTCCATGCTTTGCATGGGGCCGCTTTGCTTTTGTGTCTGCCGCTGAGCTGGCGCAAGACGGGAGCGAGAGGCTGTGGCACAAATCTGCCAGTGAAGGTTTCTGCCTACTACCAGTACCTGAACTTGTCCTGAACAATGCCTGGATACTGGCAGAATGTAAGTGGATGTAGTCCTAGTCTTACAGCGTGAACAATGGCGGCTTCTGGTGCCGCTCCCTAGGAACGAAGGGGTATCCCGTGATCACCTTGTTCTCATGGCCGCCACGCCTGGCGGCAATCAGTCTTCCAGCGGACCGCGCCACCGCGGTGGCTCTCCCTCTCCAATCCTTGCCCACAAGCCGACTTGCGCGGTTGCGGCAGATCTGTTTTTGCGAAGTCCGCGCCGGGCCTGGCTGACGCCTGTCCATGGCGCAACACAAAGCTAGGCACAACAAGATGGCAGGACTTCGACAAGAAAGACGAACGTGAAAAACCTCAAGATCTCAACGCGCATGCTGGGCACCTTCGGCCTGCTGGTGGTGCTGCTGCTGGCCGTGGTGGCCGCAGCCCTGGTGCAGTTGCGCGCCATGCGCGCCAGCATGGAAGTCATCACGGGCAACGCCATGCCCAGCGTGGAAGTGATCAACCAGATCGGCACCGATGTCGTGCGCACGCGCCTTCTGGAAGTGCGCCATGTCAACAATGACGATGCCGCCTACAAGACCGATTCGGAAAAGCAGCTGGAACAACTGCAGCGCCGCCTGGCCGAGCGCAAGAAGGCCTATGAGCCGCTGCTGTCATCGGACGAAGAACGCAGGCTCTACGCGCAACTGGTCCAGGAACGCGAGCGCTACCAGCAACTGAGCCAGCAGGTGCTGGCGCTGTCGCGCCAGGGCGAGAAGGAAAAGGCCCAGGCGGTGCTGGGCGGCGAGTCGCTGAAGCTCTACAACGATTCGTCGAACACGCTGGATCTGCTGGTCAAGCTCAACAGTGATGCCGCCTTGCAGGAAAGCCGCAACGCCGAGGCCGTGTACGGGCGCTCGGTCGTCGTCCTCAGCGTGGCGGCGCTGGCGGCCGTGCTGCTGGCCGTGCTGGCCGGCCTGTGGCTGACGCGCTCCATCCGCGCGCCGCTGGCGCATGCGGTCGATGCCGCAGACCGCGTGGCCAACGGCGACCTGGGCGGGACCATCCGCATCGATCGCAATGACGAAACCGGCCTGCTGCTGGGAGCGTTGCAACGCATGCAGTCCAGCCTGGTGCAGACCGTGCGCAGCGTGCGCCAGAACGCCGAAGGCGTGGCCTCGGCCAGCGCGCAGATTGCCTCCGGCAATGCCGACCTGTCCAGCCGCACGGAAGAGCAGGCCAGCGCCCTGGAGCAGACGGCAGCCTCCATGGAGGAGCTGGGCTCCACCGTGCGCCAGAACGCCGACAACGCACGCCAGGCCAATCAGCTGGCGCTCAATGCATCCAGCGTTGCGCGCCGTGGCGGCGACGTGGTGGCCGAGGCCGTGGAGACCATGAAGGGCATCAACGACAGCAGCCGGCGCATCGGCGACATCATCGGCGTGATCGACTCCATTGCTTTCCAGACCAACATCCTTGCGCTCAATGCCGCCGTGGAGGCGGCCCGCGCAGGTGAGCAGGGCCGGGGCTTTGCCGTGGTCGCGGGCGAGGTGCGCTCGCTGGCGCAGCGCAGCGCCGAGGCCGCCAAGGAAATCAAGGCGCTGATCACGGCCAGCGTGGAGCGTGTGGAGCAGGGCTCGCAACTGGTGGACCGCGCAGGCACGACCATGACCGAAGTGGTGGCCGCCATCGGCCGGGTCACCGACATCATGGGCGAGATCAGCTCGGCCAGCACCGAGCAGAGCTCCGGCGTGGCCCAGGTTGGCGAAGCCGTCACGCAGATGGACCAGACCACGCAGCAGAACGCGGCCCTGGTCGAGGAAAGCGCGGCCGCCGCTGCCTCGCTGCGCAAGCAGGCGCAGGACCTGGTCGAGGCCGTGGCCGTCTTCCAGTTGCCCCGTGGCGCCACGGACAGCCATGCGCATGTGCCGCACAGGGTGGCGGCACCGGCCAGCCCCGCAGCGCGCCCCGCAGCCCCGCCTGTCCGGCCCGCCCCACCCGCCAGCCCTGCGCGGCCTGCGGCCCTGGGCGGCGGCGGTGCGCCTGCAGGCGGCGAGACGCTGGCCCGCCGGCTTGAGCGCGATGCCACGCCCCCCATCCGGCCGCGCGCCGGACCCACGCAGGCCGGCAAGCCGGCACCACGCCAGCCCGGTCAGGGCGATGACGACTGGGAAACCTTCTGAGCCTTGGCCCTCGCCTTACCCCTGGCGCAGCGGGCTGTGGGCCTGCAGCTCCTGCAGATAGCCGGCCATGCCCTCGCCCTCGCGGTCCAGAAAGCGCGAGATGGCATCGGCAAAGGACGGGTGGGCAATCCAGTGGGCGCTGGGGGTGACCACGGGCAGCAGTGCCCGCGCCATCTTGTGCTCGCCCTGGGCGCCTCCCTCGAAATGCGCAATGCCGCGTTCTATGCACCAGGCGATGGGCTGGTAGTAGCAGGCCTCGAAATGCAGGCAATCCACGCGCTCCAGTGCACCCCAGTAGCGGCCGTAGGCCGTTCCCTGCGGGGTCTGCGGCGCGTGGGCGCGTCCGCCTGGATGGCCCGCTGACAGCCTTGCGGCCGCAGCATCCAGCGCGATCAGGCTGCAGGCCATGGGCTGGCCGTCGCGCTCGGCGATGAACATCAGCCAGGCCTCGGGCATTTGGCGCGCCATGGCCTCGAAGAAGGCCGGTTCGAGGTACGGGGCGTTGCCATGCTCCAGGTAGGTTCGCTCGTGGCAGCGGTAGAAAAAGGCCCAGTCCTGTGCGCCCATGTCCGGCCCGTGCAGGGTGCGAAAGCGCACGCCGGCCTCATGCACCTTGCGCCTTTCCTGGCGTATCTTCTTGCGCTTTTCCTGGTTCAGCGTCGCCAGAAAGTGGTCGAAATCGCTGTGCCCGGCGCCATCGGCGCCCTGGTTGCTCCAGTGGAACTGCACGGTGCTGCGCTGCATCCAGCCGTCGGCATCGCAGGCTGCCAGATCCTCGGCATCGCTGAACAGCAGGTGCAGCGAAGACAGTTGCTGCGCCTGGGCCCATTCGCGCACCGCGCGCACCAGGGCTGCACGCAGCAAGGGCGTGCGCGCCAGCAGGCGGCTGCCCGGCACGGGCGTGAAAGGCACGGCCAGCACGCCCTTGGGATAGTAGTCCAGCCCATGCTGGGCGTAGGCACGTGCCCAGGCAAAGTCGAACACGTACTCGCCATAGGAGTGCGCCTTGGCGTAGACCGGGCAGGCGGCGACCAGCTCGCCGCCCTGCCAGAGCGTGACCACGCGGCCGGCCCAGCCGGTTTGCGGCACGGCGCTGCCGCTGGATTCGAGCGCGCTCAGGTACTCGTGGCGCATGAAGGGAGTGGGCGCGGCCTGCGATGCCAGCAGCGCATTCCAGGCCTGGGCATCGAGCTGCTGCACGCTGTCCAGCACGCGGGTGATAATTGCGGTTTCAGCCATGCCATTCCTTGCAGGCCGGTGTGACGCGCGCTGCCGCCTTTCGCTGTGGGGTGGCCTTGTCGGCCCTGTTGGCTCCATTGCATTCCATGACGCTCTCCATCTGCACTGCCCAGCTCAACTTTGTCGTGGGCGACCTGCCCGGCAATGTCCAGAAAATCATTGCCGCAGCCCGTGAAGCTTATGCCACGGGAGCGCGCTTGCTGCTGACGCCCGAGCTTGCCCTGTGCGGCTATGCGGCCGAAGACCTGTATCTGCGCCCCGCCTTTCTGGATGCCTGCGACCAGGCCGTGCAGCAGCTTGCGCTGGAGACCGCGCAATGGCCGGGCCTGGCGCTGGTGCTGGGCCATCCCTGGCGCGACCAGGGCGCCGTTGGCGCGTTGCGCAATGCGGCCAGCGTGCTGCGCGACGGGCGCGTGGAATGCAGCCATGCCAAGCAATGCCTGCCCAACTACGGCGTGTTCGACGAGCAGCGCTACTTTGTGGCCGGCCAATCGCCCTGCGTGATCGAAGTGCAGGGCGTGCGCGTGGGCCTGCTGATCTGCGAGGACGCCTGGCATCCCGAACCCGCACGCGCCGCCGCCCAGGCCGGCGCGCAATTGCTGGCCGTGATCAATGCCTCGCCCTTCCATGAGGGCAAGCAGGCCGAACGCGAAGCCACGCTGGCCGCGCGTGCGTGCGAGACCGGCCTGCCCCTGGTCTACGCGCATCTGGTTGGCGGCCAGGATGAAATCGTCTTTGATGGCAGCTCCTTTGCCGTGCAGGCGGACGGCTCCATTGCCGCGCGTGCGCCGGCCTTTGCCGAGGCCTTGCCGCGGGTGGAGGTCCGCACGGGCGGGCATGCGCTGGTGCTGGCCGGCGAGGTGATTGCGCAGCCAGGGCACCTGCCGGCGCTGTGGTCCGCCCTGGTGCTGGCCGTGCGCGACTACGTGGGCAAGAACCGTTTCCCCGGCGCCCTGCTGGGCCTGTCGGGCGGTATCGACTCGGCCCTGGTGCTGGCGATTGCAGTCGATGCCCTGGGCGCGGACAAGGTGCATACGGTGATGATGCCTTCGCCCTATACGGCCGACATCAGCTGGATCGACGCGCGTGACATGGCCGAGCGCGTGGGCGTGCGCTATGACGAAATCTCCATCGCGCCCCAGTTCGAAGCCTTCAAGGCCGCCCTGGCCCCGGCCTTCGCGGGCCGCGCCGAGGACACGACCGAAGAAAACCTGCAGGCCCGCATCCGCGGCACCTTGCTGATGGGCCTGTCCAACAAGTTCGGCTCCGTGGTGCTGACCACCGGCAACAAGAGCGAGATGTCCACCGGCTACTGCACGCTCTATGGCGACATGGCAGGCGGCTTTGCGGTGATCAAGGACGTGCTCAAGACCGAGGTCTTTGCGCTGGCGCGCTGGCGCAATGCCAACGATCCGTTCGGCACGGGGCTGGACCCCATCCCGGATCGCATCATCACGCGCCCGCCCAGTGCCGAACTGCGCCCTGACCAGAAAGACCAGGACAGCCTGCCCGCTTATGAGGTGCTCGATGCCATCGTGCGCCGTTACATGGAAAATAACGAAAGCATCGCCTCCATCGTGGCCGACGGATACGCCAGCGCCGATGTGGAGCGAGTGACGCGCCTGATCCAGATCAACGAGTACAAACGCCGCCAGGCGCCCGTGGGGCCGCGACTGACGCGCCGCAGCTTCGGCAAGGATTGGCGCTACCCCATCACCAACCGCTTTCGCGCTTGAAGCACCTGAGGCGGCGGGGTTTCCCGGCCAGCCGTCTTGCCCCGTATTGCATGCACTGAGGAGTTCACCCCATGAAAATGATCACCGCCATCATCAAGCCGTTCAAGCTGGAAGAGGTCCGCGAGGCACTGGCCGACTGCGGCGTCAACGGCCTGACCGTCACCGAGGTCAAGGGCTTTGGCCGCCAGAAGGGCCATACCGAGCTTTACCGCGGTGCTGAGTACGTGGTGGACTTCCTGCCCAAGGTGAAGATCGAGGTCGTGGTCCGCACCGAGGACGTGGACCGCTGCGTGGATGCCATCGTCAACGTGGCGCGCACGGGCAAGATCGGTGACGGCAAGATCTTCGTCACGGCCGTGGAGCGCGTGGTGCGCATCCGTACCGGCGAGCTCGACGACGGAGCCATTTGAGTCCGAGAGCAGGGCAGGGCGCATGCGGCGCCCTGCATTCTGGATATCTCGACGCTGGCGGCCATCCTCTCAAGGGTGGCCGTTTCCGTTTCCGCTTGTGTTCAGATCACGGCGCGCAAGGGCGCAGTCTCCAGGCCCGTGCCGGCGTTTTGCACCAGTGATTGCAGCAGCGTGGGGATGTCGCTGCCGCTTTCGATCAGTCCCATCTGCCACTCACCCATGAAGCCATGGCCCACGCAGGTCTGCAGGAACTGCAGCATGCTGTCGTAGTAGCCATCCACATTGAGCAGGCCGATGGGCTTGTCGTGGTAGCGCAGCTGGCGCCAGGTCCAGACCTCGAACAATTCCTCGAAGGTGCCTATGCCGCCGGGCAGGGCGACGAAGGCATCGCTGCGCTCGGCCATCATGGCCTTGCGCTCGTGCATGGTCTGGACGATGTGCAGCTCGTCGCAGGCATGGTTGGCCAGTTCCTTGTCCACCAGCGCCTGCGGGATCACGCCCACGACGCGGCCGCCGGCCTGCCGCGTGGCCTCGGCCACCTCGCCCATCAGGCCGCTGCGGCCGCCTCCATAGACCAGCTGGCCGCCGTGCTCGCCGATCCAGCGGCCGGTGGCGCGGGCCGCCTCGATGAATCCGGGCTGGTCGCCGGGGCGCGAGCCGCAATACACACAAATGGAAAACGTGGGATTTGTCATGCAATGAACCGTTGATAGAGGGCGGCCAGCCAGACGCCGGCGCACAGCAGCAGCGCCAGCATCACGGCCGCGCTGCCCATGTCCTTGGCCTGCTTGGACAGAACGTGCCATTCGGGGCCTATGCGATCGACCACGGCCTCGATGCCGCTGTTGAGCAGCTCCACGATCAGCACCAGCAAGACCGTGCCCGCCAGCAGTGCGATCTCGATCCAGCTGCTTCCCAGCCAGAAGGCGGCAGGGATCAGCACGATGGCGGCCAGCGCTTCCTGGCGGAAGGCTTTTTCATTCCATCCGGCGCGAAGGCCTGACAGCGAATAGCCTGCCGCGTGCCAGATACGCGTCAGGCCTGTGCGGCTTTTCTGGGGATTGACAGGTGCACTGTCGGTCGGGTCGGGAGATGCGGCGGGCATGCTTGCGAGTGTAGGAGATGCGACGCTGCCTCTGGGCCTGTCAGCGCTTTTTCCTGGGTGCCGGGGCCTGGTGGATCAACTGGGTGCCGGCCCATGCGTCATGCCAGAACTGGCGGCGCGGATGAAAGCGGCTGAGCAGCGCCCAGAGCGCCACCCACAGCACCAGCAGCATCAGCGTGGTCAGTGCAGGCACGCCGGTCGAGTAAGCCGCCAGCGGCGGCAGCAGCCAGATCCAGCTGAACACATAGCGCCGCAGCGCGCGCAACTGGCTGACGGGCTGGCCTGCCGCATCCACCAGGCGGATGTGCCAGGTCTTCATGGCCAGCGTCTGGCCCTTGGACCAGAACCAGACGAAATAGATGCCCAGCACCACGAACATGAAGGCCTGCAGCGCATGGCGGTTGTCCATGGCATTGCGTGTCTGCGACAGGGTGCCGAACAGATAGCCTGCAATGAAGACCACGCCGAACAGCAGCATGCCCTCGTAGAGCCAGCAGGCCATGCGCCGCGCCAGTCGCGGGGCCATCTGTGGGGAGGCTGCGGTTGCGGCTGCCGTGGTGGAGGCGGGGGATGTGGCGTTCGTCATGCGGACGGGGAGATCGGTGCGTCAGTGCGTCAATGCGAGAGGGGCGCTTCGCCGTGCGATGGCTGGGATGCAGCATCAGGGCTGTCATGCAGTTCCATGGGCGGCAAAGGCATGGGCGTGGCCGAGGGCACTTCCACCGGCGCCGTCTCCACCAGCGCCGGCGGGCGCACGGGATGGGTTTCCACGGCCGCAGGCGATGGGGCCGGGGGTACGGGAAGCGGCGGGTTGTAGATGGTGGCGGGCGGAATCTTCGGCGGATTCGGAATGGTGGCCGGAGCCACCGAGGCCGCAGGAATCCGCGCCAGCCGCTTGGGCGCAACGGGCTCTATGGCGGTGGCGGCGCCCTTGGCCTTGGGCGCGGCGCGCGCGGCCAGCAGGCGTTTTTCCTCGTCGCTGAGCGCCTGGTAGGCCTCCCACTGGGCGCGCTTGTCCGTGGCCAGGCGGTTGGTCAGGGCGAAATTCAGGCGGGCCTGGCTGCGCTGCTGGGCGCTGAGGCTGGACCAGGTCTGCATGCGATCGCGCAGCTTTTCCTGCTCTTTTTCACTGAGCTTGTCCCAGCCCTCGGCCAGCGCCATCCAGCGGCGCTTTTGCAGCGCGTCCATCATGGACCAGCGCTCGGACAGGGGTTCAAGCACGCTGCTCTGCGCCGGTGTCAGCTCTGCCCAGCGCGGGCCGGAGGCCAGGTCCGTGGCGCGCTGGCGTGTGGCTGCATCACCGTGCAGGGTCTTGGAGGCTGCGATCGTGGCCGGCGAGACGGTGCTGGGTGCCAGCCGTACCTGCTGCACGACGCGCCAGCCGGTCCAGGCCAGCGCCATCAACAGCACCGCCGCCAGGATGGCGGCGGCTGAGCGGTGGAACGCGGCGCGTGAATCAGTGGGCATGCAGGCAGGCAAGGCGGGGATCAGCGTTCCGTGTTGGTGGCCGAAGTCTTCAGGTACTGGATGAAGCCGGGGTCGGCATAGGCGGCGGGCGGCAGATCATCGGTCAGCAAGGCGGTATCCACCTCGGCAACCTCAGTCAGACCTGTCTGGTCCGTCTGCACGTTGACGACCACCAGGCCAACGATCAACGCCAGCACCGGCACGGCCGAGATCAGCGCGCGCCACCAGGTGCCGCCCTCGTCGCCGGAGCCCAGCGTCAGCGTGCCGCCCTGGGCCTGGGTTGCGCTGGCAGCCTGCACGGGCGCAGCGCGCAGCTCACGCCGGCGAACGGAAAGGGCGCGCTCGCGCCCAGCGCGCAGCCGTTCGGTGATGTCGTATGGCAGCAACGCCTCGCCGTCACCCAGGCGCGCGGTGATCCGGCGTGCGATGCGGTCTGCCGCCATTTCGCTGTGGAGAGTGAGAGTGGGCGCAGTCTTCATAGCTCGATTCCTTTGGCCTTCAGTGCCTTGCTCAATGTCTGGATGGCGCGGAAACAATGTGTTTTTACACTTCCTTCGGAACACCCCATCGCGGCAGCGGTCTCCGCGACGTCCATCTCTTCCCAATAACGCATCAGGAAAGCTTCGCGTTGACGTGCTGGAAGCTCCTGTATCTCTTTTTCAATGCTTTGCAAAATCTGGGCCCGCTCGGTCAGATCTTCGGCGCTGCGGGCGGTTTCGCCGTTCTGGCCGGAGTCGGCATAGGTTTCAAGCCAGTCGAAGTCCGCATCGTCGCCGGCCGAGGCCTCCAGATCGCTCATGCGGGTGAAGAGGGCGTTCTGCGTTTTTTGCCTGCGAAACCAGTCCAGCGTGCTGTTGGACAGGATGCGCTGGAACAGCATGGGCAGCTCGTTGATGGGCTTGTCGCCATAGTGCTGCGCCAGCTTGAGCATGCTGTCCTGCACGATGTCCAGCGCCGCCTCCTCATCCCGGACGTGAAAAAAGCTGCGCTTGAAGGCTCGCTTTTCTACGCTTTTGAGGAAGTCGGATAGTTCTTGCTCGGTTGCCAAAAGGAACGCAGGCCCGGATGAGGGGCTCGTTGATGAGGGGCTGAACGGGTGCGGGGCCTGATTATCGCACCGCACTGTCAATTTTTTTCGCAGGATGGCGCGCAGGCTTGTTGCAGTGCGATAATGTCTGCTGCAATTCAAAAAGGCAAACGGGTCACGGTCCGGCGTTTACTCACTCGCCCATGTCTGTTGGTCCTAAGTCCCGCACCGGCCTCACAAGGGCTTCAGGCAAGGGGCACCCAAGGTTTTTCGTTAGAGAAATTCACAAAGGTTGATCATGGAAATTTCCAAAGCCGAGTACTCCAGCGCGGCAGCAGCGGCGTCGCAGTCCCATGCATCCCAGGAGCTGATGGGCTCCGAGATCCTCGTCAAGTCCCTGCAGGCCGAAGGTGTCAAGCAGCTTTGGGGCTATCCGGGCGGTGCGGTTCTGTACATCTACGACGCCCTCTACAAACAAGATTCCATTCAGCATGTGCTGGTGCGCCACGAACAGGCGGCCGTGCATGCGGCAGACGGTTTTGCCCGTGCCACGGGTGAAGTCGGCGTGGCCCTGGTGACCTCGGGTCCCGGCCTGACCAACGCCGTGACCGGCATTGCCACCGCCTACACCGATTCCATTCCCCTGGTCGTGATCAGCGGCCAGACCTCGACGGCCTACATCGGCACCGATGCGTTCCAGGAATGCGACACCGTCGGCATCACCCGCCCCATCGTCAAGCACAACTTCCTGGTGAAGGATGTGCGCGAGCTGGCGGACACCATGAAGAAGGCCTTCCACATCGCGCGCACCGGCCGTCCCGGCCCCGTGGTGGTGGACATTCCCAAGGATGTGTCCTTCAAGAAGGCTCTCTACGCCGGCTACCCCGACAAGGTGGAGATGCGCTCCTACAACCCGGTGCGCAAGGGCCATGCCGGCCAGATCCGCAAGGCGCTGCAGTTGCTGCTGGCCGCCAAGCGACCCTATATCTACACGGGCGGCGGCGTTCTGCTGGGCAATGCCTGCAACGAGCTGCGCACGCTGGTGGACATGCTGGGCTACCCGGTCACGCATACGCTGCTGGGCCTGGGTGCCTATCCGGCCAGCGACCGCAAGTTCCTTGGCATGCTGGGCATGCACGGCACCATCGAAGCCAACAATGCCATGCAGAACTGCGACGTGCTGCTGGCGGTGGGTGCACGCTTCGATGACCGCGTGATCGGCAACCCCAAGCATTTCATGTCGGTGGAGCGCAAGATCATCCACATCGACATCGATCCCTCTTCCATCTCCAAGCGCGTGAAGGTGGACGTGCCCATCGTGGGCGACGTCAAGGAGGTGCTGACCGAGCTGATCTCCATGATCCGCGAGGCAAGTGCCCGTCCCGACGCAGCGGCCCTGGGCCAATGGTGGGAGACCATCGAAGGCTGGCGCAGCCGCGACTGTCTGCAGTACAGCCGTGGCGATGGCTCGGTCATCAAGCCCCAGTACGTGGTGGAGACGCTGTGGAACATGACCCGCGACGCCGATGCCTACATCACGTCCGACGTGGGCCAGCACCAGATGTGGGCTGCGCAGTACTACCGCTTCGACGAGCCGCGCCGCTGGATCAACTCCGGCGGCCTGGGCACCATGGGCGTGGGCCTGCCCTACGCCATGGGCATCAAGCTGGCCAAGCCTGAATCCGAGGTGTTCTGCATCACGGGTGAAGGCTCCATCCAGATGAACATCCAGGAGCTGGCTACCTGCCTGCAGTACAACACGCCGGTCAAGGTGGTGTCGCTGAACAACCGCTACCTGGGCATGGTGCGCCAGTGGCAGGAGATCGAGTACTCGGGCCGCTACAGCAGCAGCTACATGGACTCGCTGCCCAACTTCGTGAAGCTGGCCGAGGCCTATGGCCACGTGGGCATGCTGATCGAGCGCCCCGAGGACGTGGAGCCCGCCCTGCGCGAGGCACGCAAGCTCAAGGACCGCACGGTGTTCATGGACTTCCGTACCGATCCCACCGAGAATGTGTTCCCCATGGTGCAGGCCGGCCGTGGGATCACCGAGATGCTGCTGGGGGCTGACGACCTCTGAGCATGGTCCCTTGCGGGATCTGCCCAGGTTCATTCCTGCCGCATCCGTTCCAGTGAGCCGTCCTCGAGGCGGCCCCTTTGACGAATCTATTGCCTGCCAAGCCCGACGTTTACCGGCGCCGGGGGAGGGCAGCGAAAAGAGGAATCTTTCTTTCATGAAACACATCATTGCCGTGCTGCTCGAAAACGAGCCGGGAGCCTTGTCGCGCGTGGTGGGCCTGTTCTCGGCCCGCGGCTACAACATCGAATCGCTGACCGTGGCCCCCACGGAAGACGCATCGCTGTCGCGCATGACCATTCAGACGAATGGCTCCGAAGACGTGATCGAGCAGATCACCAAACACCTGAATCGCCTGATCGAAGTCGTCAAGGTCGTGGACCTGACCGAAGGCTCCTATACCGAGCGCGAGCTCATGATGGTCAAGGTCCGCGCCGTGGGCAAGGAACGCGAGGAGATGAAGCGCATGGCGGACATCTTCCGCGGCCGCATCATCGACGTGACCGAAAAGAGCTACACGGTCGAGCTGACCGGCGACCAATCCAAGAACGACGCCTTCCTGCAGGCGCTGGACCGCACGGCCATTCTGGAAACCGTGCGCACCGGCTCCTGCGGCATCGGCCGCGGCGAACGCATCCTGCGCGTTTGATGCGCTGCAACGCACCTGAAACCTGTCCCCTTCCCCTTTTCAACCCCTACACACACTAAGCCTGGAGCCAACATGAAAGTTTTCTACGACAAGGACTGTGACCTGAGCCTGATCAAGGGCAAGACCGTTGCCATCATCGGCTACGGCAGCCAGGGCCACGCACACGCGCAAAACCTGAACGAAAGCGGCGTGAAGGTCGTGGTCGGCCTGCGCAAGGGCGGCGCTTCCTGGGACAAGGTCGCCAAGGCTGGCCTGACCGTCGCGGAAGTCGATGACGCCGTGAAGTCCGCCGACCTGGTCATGATCCTGCTGCCGGATGAGAACATCCCCGAGGTCTACAACAACAACGTGGCCCCCAACATCAAGCAAGGCGCCACGCTGGCCTTTGCCCACGGCTTCAATATCCACTACAACCAGGTCGTGCCCCGCGCCGATCTGGACGTGATCATGGTCGCCCCCAAGGGTCCTGGCCACACCGTGCGTTCCGAGTACCTGAAGGGCGGCGGCGTGCCTTCGCTGATCGCTGTGTACCAGGACAAGTCCGGCAAGGCCCGTGACCTGGCCCTGTCCTATGCCATGGCCAACGGCGGCGGCAAGGGCGGCATCATCGAGACCAACTTCAAGGAAGAAACCGAGACCGACCTGTTCGGCGAGCAAGCCGTTCTGTGCGGCGGCGCGGTGGAACTGGTGAAGATGGGCTTCGAGACCCTGACCGAAGCCGGCTACGCTCCCGAAATGGCCTACTTCGAGTGCCTGCATGAGCTCAAGCTCATCGTGGACCTGATGTACGAAGGCGGCATCGCCAACATGAACTACTCCATCTCGAACAACGCCGAGTACGGCGAGTACGTGACGGGTACCGAAGTCATCAACGACAAGTCGCGCGAAGCCATGCGCGCTGCCCTCAAGCGCATCCAGACCGGCGAATACGCCAAGATGTTCATCCAGGAAGGCCGCACCAACTACCCGAGCATGACGGCCCGCCGCCGCATGAACGCCGACCACGCCATCGAGAAGGTCGGTGGCCAGCTGCGCGCCATGATGCCCTGGATCTCCAAGAACAAGCTGGTTGACCAGAGCCGCAACTGAGATTGCTGCATTCCATCTTGCCTGGGTCGCGCAAGCGGCCTACGCAAGGTGCAGGACAAGGCCACCCCGACGGGTGGCCTTTTTCGTGCAGGGAAGGGGTGCGGCGCGCAGGTACACTGACCCTTTCGGGGCGGCGCGGTCCGCTCCCTTAGAATACTATCGTTTTAATAGCTGCCCGCGCCCGTAGGCGCTGTGCTGGAGGCTGGATTGATGCAAAACCACAATGAGTCCAACGAGATTGAGGGCGTGGTGGTGCGCAAGCGCCGCAAGGGTATCTACATCCTGCCCAACCTGTTCACGCTGGCTGCGCTGTTCGGTGGCTTCTACGCCATCGTGATGGCCATGAATGGCCGCTTTGAGCTGGCTGCCGCAGGCGTGTTCTGCGCCATGGTGCTGGACAGTCTTGACGGCCGCGTGGCACGCATGACCAATACGCAAAGCGCCTTTGGCGAACAGATGGACTCGCTGTCGGACATGGTGTCCTTCGGCGCCGCTCCCGCCTTGATCGCCTATGAGTGGGCGCTCAAGGGCATTGGTCGCTGGGGCTGGATTGCCGCCTTTGTCTATTGCGCCTGCGCCGCCCTGCGGCTGGCGCGTTTCAACGTGAATACCGGCACGGTGGACAAGCGCTGGTTCCAGGGCCTGCCTTCGCCTGCCGCGGCGGCGCTGGTCACGGGCTTCATCTGGCTGCTGGACGAGGCGGGCCTGCTGCGCGGGCAGGATGCCTGGCTGAGCTGGACGCAGATCACCTGGATCATGTTCTTCCTGACGCTGTACGCGGGCCTGACCATGGTCACCAATGTGCCGTTCTACAGCTTCAAGGACGTGCACTTCAAGAAGAGCGTGCCGTTTGCCGCCATCGTGCTGATTGCGCTGGGCATTGCCATCATCAACATCCACCCGCCCATCGTGCTGTTCGGCGTGTTCCTGCTCTACGGTTTCTCGGGCTATGGCGTCTACGCCTGGCGCAAGGCCAAGGGCCAGCGCACCAGCGTCATCAGCACCTCGACCGACGAGCCCGAGGAGCGCGGCCTGCACAAGTGATGCGGCGCAGCATCTTCACAGCCTTTGTGAACCTGTGCTAAAGTTGTCCGAATGCAATACCTGTCGCTAGCTCTACTACTGATGTCCAACGGGCAGAGACAGTAGCGCGCGCGTACATACCTACTTTCACGGCCCGTTTGCACCAGCGACGGGCCGTTTTGCATTTGTGGGGTCGCTGGAGCAGGTGGGTCTTGTTTTTACCTAGACGATAGAAAGCACTTCAGCCATGTTGCAAAACCCTTCGACCAAGTACCGTCCGTTCGCTTTCGCTCCTGTGCGTCTGCAAAATCGCAGCTGGCCCGACGCGACGATTACCAAGGCTCCGATCTGGTGCAGCGTGGATCTGCGCGATGGCAACCAGGCGTTGATCGAGCCCATGGACATCGATCGCAAGATGCGCATGTTCGAGCAACTGGTGAAGATCGGCTTCAAGGAGATCGAGGTCGGCTTCCCCTCCGCTTCGCAGGTGGAGTTCGACTTCATGCGCAAGCTCATCGAGGAAAACCGCATTCCCGATGACGTGACCATCCAGGTGCTGACCCAGGCGCGCGAGCACCTCATCCGCCGTACCTTCGAAGCGCTCGAAGGCGTGCCCCGTGCCATCGTCCATCTCTACAACGCCACCGCGCCCGTGATGCGCCGCGTGGTGTTGAACATGAGTGAAGACGAGATCGTCGAGCTGGCCACCACCAATGCCCGCATGTTCAACGAGATCGCTGCCGGCTACCCCCAGACGCAGTGGACCTTCCAGTACTCGCCCGAGATGTATTCGGACACCGAGCTGGAGTTTTCCAAGCGCGTCATCGATGCCGTCACCGATGTATGGCAGCCCACGACCGAGCACAAGTGCATCATCAACCTGCCCACCACGGTGGAGCATTCCACGCCCAATCTGTTTGCCGACATGGTGGAGTGGACGCACCGCCATATCCAGCGCCGTGATTCCATCGTGCTGTCCGTCCATCCCCACAACGATCGCGGCACGGGCACGGCCACGGCCGAGCTCGCGCTGATGGCCGGTGCCGACCGCCTCGAGGGCTGCCTGTTCGGCAACGGCGAGCGCACGGGCAACCTCGACGTGGTCAACGTGGCGCTGAACATGTACATCCAGGGCGTGTCGCCCGGGCTGGATTTCTCCGATATCGACGGCATCCGCAGCACGGTCGAGCATTGCAACCAGTTGCCCGTGCACCCGCGCCATCCGTACGTGGGCGACCTGGTCTACACCTCGTTCTCTGGCTCGCACCAGGATGCGATCAAGAAGGCCTTCGCCGACCGCAAGGAAGGCGACGTCTGGGACATGCCCTATCTGCCCATCGATCCCAAGGACCTGGGTCGCAGCTATGAGGCCGTCATTCGCGTCAACAGCCAGTCGGGCAAGGGCGGCATCGCCTATCTGCTTGAAAGCGAATATGGCCTCCAGTTGCCGCGCCGCCTGCAGATCGAGTTCAGCCAGGTCGTGCAGCGCGAGATGGATGCCAGCGGCAAGGAATTGGCTGCCGCCGACCTGTGGAATCTGTTCCAGCGCGAATACGGCCTGCAATCCGTGCAGGCGCCGCACTACCGGCTGAGCGAGAACGATGGTGTGGTCAGCCTGTCGGCCGACCTGGCTGTCGAGGGCGGCAAGCGCACGGTCGAGGCCGAGGGCACGGGCCCGATCGACGCCTTCGTGCAGGCGCTGAGCGAGCACAGCGGCCGCGCGGTGCGCGTGCTGGACTATGCCGAGCACGCCATTGGCGAAGGCGCCAACGCCAAGGCCATCGCCTATGTGGAACTGCGCGTGGACGAGTCCCACGTGTGCTACGGCGTCGGGGTCGATGCGAATATCGTCTCTGCCTCGTTCCGGGCCATCATGTCGGGCTTGCAGCGTGTTCCCTCCGCCGAGAATGCGGTGGAGCAGGAGGCGGTCGCCGCCTGAATTTCGTTCCCGAGCCGGTGCAGCCACAAGCGCACCGGCTTTTTTCATCGCCTGCCCGTGGGCAGGGGCTTCGCATCCACAAGAAAGACGAGACTCCCCATGACCGACCAATTGATCATTTTCGACACCACCTTGCGTGACGGCGAGCAGTCGCCCGGTGCCTCCATGACCCGCGACGAGAAGCTGCGCATCGCGCGCCAGCTCGAACGGCTGAAGGTCGATGTGATCGAGGCCGGTTTTGCGGCGAGCTCCAACGGTGACTTCGAGTCGGTGCAGGCCATTGCACGCGCCATCAAGGACTCCACCATCTGCTCGCTGGCGCGGGCCAATGACCGTGACATCGCCCGTGCAGCCGAGGCTCTGAAGGATGCCAACCGCGCGCGCATCCACACCTTCATTGCGACCAGCGCGCTGCACATGGAGAAAAAGCTGCGCATGACGCCCGAGCAGGTGCTGGAGCAGGCGCGCCAATCCGTGCGCTTTGCGCGCAACCTGATTGCTGACATCGAGTTCAGCCCGGAGGACGGCTACCGCAGCGACCCGGATTTCCTGTGCCGCGTCATCGAGACCGTGATCGCCGAGGGCGCAACCACGATCAACGTGCCCGACACCGTGGGCTATGCCATTCCCGAGCTCTACGGCGCCTTCATCAAGAACCTGCGCGAGCGTGTGCCCAACAGCGACAAGGCGGTCTGGAGCGTGCACTGCCACAACGACCTGGGCATGGCCGTGGCCAACTCGCTGGCCGGCGTCAAGCTCGGCGGCGCCCGCCAGATCGAATGCACCATCAATGGCCTGGGTGAGCGCGCCGGTAACTGCTCGCTGGAAGAGGTGGTGATGGCCATCAAGACGCGCAAGGACTACTTTGGCCTGGACGTCAACATCGACGCCCTGCACATCGTGGCCGCCAGCCGCATGGTCAGCCAGACCACCGGCTTCGTGGTGCAGCCCAACAAGGCCGTGGTGGGGGCCAACGCCTTCGCCCACGCCTCCGGCATTCACCAGGACGGCGTGCTCAAAGCGCGCGACACCTACGAGATCATGCGTGCCGAGGACGTGGGCTGGAGCGCCAACAAGATCGTGCTGGGCAAGCTCAGCGGCCGCAACGCCTTCAAGCAGCGCCTGCACGAGCTGGGCGTGGAGCTGGACAGCGAAGCCGCGATCAATACCGCCTTTGCCGCCTTCAAGGAGCTGGCCGACCGCAAGAGCGAGATCTTCGACGAGGACATCCTGGCCCTGGTGACCGAGCAGGACGCGCATCAACAGGCCGACCCCTTCCAGTTCATCTCGCTGGCCCAACAAAGCGAGACAGGTGAGCGCCCACACGCGTCAGTGGTGTTCAGCCGCGACGGCCGAGAGATCAAGGCCCAGTCCGACGGCAATGGCCCGGTCGATGCCTCGTTCAAGGCCATCGAGTCCGAGGTGAAGAGCGGTGCCGAGATGCTGCTGTACTCGGTCAACGCCATCAGCGGGTCCACCGAAAGCCAGGGCGAAGTGACCGTTCGCCTGCAGCGCAGCGGGCGCGTGGTCAACGGCGTGGGCGCCGACCCTGACATCGTCGTGGCTTCTGCCAAGGCCTATCTGAGCGCGTTGAACAAATTACACAGCAATGCAGAGATCGTGGCTGCGCAGGGGTAAGCACTCGCCTTATAATTTCACTTAAATTATCGAAAAGTCGCACAAGTTATTGTCACAGTGCGACTTTTTCGATTAATGTAAGGTCTAGTCACAAATTCTTGCTGCTTGGAGCATTTCTCATGCCCACCCTACGCCGTGCCCGCCTCGGTCGATTTGCTCAGGTCATGTCCTTTCTGGCCCTGAGTTGTGCTCTTGCTGCTCCGGGCGCATATGCCGCGCCCGCCAAGAAAGTTGCCAAGAAACAGGTGGCCGTGGCCCCTGTCAAGAAGAAGGCGGTGAAGGAGCGCGCCACGGCCGCTCCCCAGGGCAAGCGCGTTGCCAAGAGCGCGCGCCAGCCCAGCCGCGTCGCTGCACGCAGCGTGGCCAGCCCCATTCGCGCCGTTGCCTACGAGCCACGCCTGTCCTTCGGCCAGATGGCCGGTCTGCATGCGGTGGCCGATCCTCTGGATCTCAAGAGCAGCGTGGCCCTGGTCCTGGACCAGGACACCCATGAGGTGCTGCTGAGCAAGAACGACCATGCCGTCTTGCCCATCGCCTCGTTGACCAAGCTGATGACCGGCCTGCTGATTTCCCAGGCCCATCTGCCGATGGATGAAACCATCACCATCACGCAGGACGACGTGGATACCGAAAAGGGCAGCAGCTCGCGCCTGGCCGTCGGCACCACGCTCACGCGCGGTGAAATGCTGCACCTGGCCCTGATGTCCAGCGAAAACCGCGCTGCCCATGCCCTGGGCCGCACTTTCCCTGGTGGCCTTGATGCCTTTGTCCAGCAGATGAACGCCAAGGCCCGTCTGCTGGGCATGACCGATACCCGCTACGTGGAGCCCACCGGGCTGTCCAGCCGCAACCAGTCCAGCGCCCGTGATCTGGCCGTGCTCGTCAATGTGGCGCACAGCGATCCGCTGGTGCGCGAGTACACCACCTCGCCCGGCTATGAGGTGGCCGTGGGCCGCCGCACGCTGCAGTACAACAACACCAACCGCCTGGTGATGAGCCCCACCTGGGACATCGGTCTGCAAAAGACCGGCTACATCTCCGAGGCAGGCCGCTGCCTGGTTATGCAGGCGCAGGTGGCTGGCCGCAAGATCATCATGGTCTTCCTGGATTCGGCCGGAAAGTTCAGCCGCCTCGGCGATGCCGAGCGCGTGCGCCACTGGGTGGAGTCCATGGGACAGGTGGCTGGCGATCCCATGATCCACAAGGTCAAGGGCTGAGTTTTCTTTCCCCTCACAACAAAGGCGCCGATGGCGCCTTTGTTGTTTCTGGTGGGCAGGGGTCTGTGTAGCCAATGGCCCCTGGCCAATGCCAACGGGGCCGACGACCGTTCAGTGGCTGCTGCGCGCGTAGGGGTTGGGTGGCGGTGCCGCCGGGCGGGTTGCGTTGAAGCCCAGGGCGCCCGAGATCTCCTGTGCGGTGGACTGGAGCTTGGACATCCAGCTCTCGTCCAGCCGGTCGGCGGGAGCGGAGATGGACAGGCCGGCCACCAGCTTGCCCTGGTCGTCGTAGATGCCGGCGGCCATGCAGCGCACGCCCAGTTCCAGCTCTTCGTTGTCGCGGGCCACGCCATGGTGGCGTACCTTGTCCAGCTCGTTTTCCATGTCGGCCAGCCGCGTGATGCTGAAGTGCGTCTTGCCGGGCAGGCCGGTGCGCGTGGCGTAGGCGCGGACCTGTTGCGCATCGTCCGCCGCCAGGAACAGCTTGCCGTTGGACGTCAGGTGCAGCGGCGCATGGCCGCCGATGGCGCGCACCACCTGCATGCCGGAGCGCTCGCTGTAGGCGCGTTCCACATAGACGATTTCATCGCCCTGGCGCACGCTGAGGCTGACTGGCTGCTGGATCTGCTTGTGCAGCTGGCGCATGGGGATCAGGGCCGCTTCGCGCACGCTCAGGCGGGCCTTGACCAGATTGCCCAGTTCCAGGAAGCGCATGCCCAGGCGGTAGCTGCCCGATTCGGGGCGATCGACAAAGCGGCCAATGGCCAGATCGTTGAGGATGCGGTGCGTGGTGGAGGGGTGCAGGCCGGTGCGCTCGCTGATCTCCTTGAGCGATACCGCTTCCTCGCGCGAGGCCAACACGTCGATCAACGTGAACATGCGTTCCAGGACCTGGACGCTGGGCTTGGGGGAGGCCGCGTTATCGTTTTTTTTCATGAGGCGGAGTGGAGTTTCGGCATTCGGTCATTCTAGCGGCGGCCATGGCATGGCGGCATATGTGCCGCCAGCAAACAGCGGCTATGCGCATAAGAAATGTCGCTGAAAAGGCGTGGAGTGACGCTGTATCAGCGCGGCAGCTGATCCACGCGCTGCCAGCGCTCGTCAACGCGCACTTCATGGGGCAGGAAGCGCGCCTTGTAATTCATCTTCTGGCTGTCGGCGATCCAGTAGCCCAGGTAGACATAGGGCAGGCTCATGGACCGGGCCTGGTCGATCTGCCACAGCACATTGAAGGTGCCGTAGCTGGCGGGGTCGTTGGGTTCGTAGAAGGTGTAGACGGCAGACAGCCCATCTTCCAGCACATCGAGGATGGAGACCATCTTCAGCGTGCCGATGCCGCCATCGGCCGCCGGCGTGCGGAACTCCACAAGGCGCGAGTTGACGCGGCTTTGCAGCAGGAATTGGGTGTACTGGTCCACGCTGTCATGGTCCATGCCTCCGCCGCTGTGGCGGCTTTGCTGGTAGCGCAGGTACAGCTGGTAGTGCTCGTTCGAGTAGTGCAGGCGCTGGATCGATGCCGTGAGATCGGCGTGGCGCGCGGCGGCGCGGCGCTGGCTGCGGTCGGGGCGGAAGTCGTGGACCAGGATGCGCATCGGCACGCAGGCGCGGCATCCGTCGCAATACGGCCGGTAGGTGAACATTCCGCTGCGTCGAAAACCCAGTGAAACCAGCTCCGAATAGGCGCTGTTCTGGATCAGGTGGCTGGGCGTGGCCACTTGCGAACGCGCCAGCCGGCCATCGAGATAGCTGCAGGGGTAGGCGGCGGTGGCATAGAACTGCAGGGCCTGCAGCGGAAGATCGTTCGGGTGCGTCATGGTGTGCTGGCGGCAGCCGGTGATGTGTCGCCAGCCTCACCGGACGGTGGCAGCAACGCGTCCCAGTATACGTTTTCGAACTGCCAGCGCATGGGCGGCAGCTGGCTTTGCTCGGCCACGGTTTGCAGGAACCGGGCGCGCGGCATTTCGCGCGCCCCCAGCGAGGCCAGATGCTGCGTGGCCTGCTGGCAATCGATCTGCGCGGCGCCTTGGTGTCTGCACAGTGCAACCAGTGCGGCCAGCGCGATCTTGGATGCGTCGGTGGCATGCGCGAACATGGATTCTCCAAACACGGCGCGGCCCAGTGCCACGCAATACAGGCCGCCCACCAGGCGTCCGTCCACCCAGGTCTCCACGCTGTGGGCTGCACCCTGGTGGTGCAGGTCGGTATAGGCGTCAAGAATTTCCTGCACGATCCAGGTGCCATCCTGGTCGTGGCGCACCGTCTGGGCGCAGTGCTGCATCACGGTCTCGAACGCGCTGTCGATGCGGATCTCGCAGCCTGGCGTGGCGCGAAAGCGCTGCAATGTTTTGCGCAGGCTGCGGTGCAGCCGGAACTGCGATGTCTGCAGCACCATGCGTGGATCGGGCGACCACCACAGCGTGGGCTGGCCTTCGCTGAACCAGGGAAAAATCCCCTGGCTGTAGGCGATGCGCAGGTGCGCCGCATCCAGCGTGCCGCCTGCGGCCAGCAGGCCCGGGATGGGGTCGTTGGGGCCCCATGCCGTTTCCACAGGAGGGAAGGCCTGATGGGGGATGAGCCATGGGAGGGGATGGGACATGATCGGGTGCGGACGGAGGAAATGGATTCGTATTCTCTGCAGCCGCAGTCTTGCACAAACCATGCGCAAGAGGGCTGCGTGGATGCGAGGGCATCGCCTGGCCGGGGTAAGTGAACCTCCTACGCGGCCTTGTCGCGCCAGGGGACAATGCCGCCTGGCAGGCTTGGGCTATGCTGGTTCCGTCTTCTTGCGGATGCTTGGCTTTCGCTGTGAAGGCATCGAAGGAGGATGAGCGATGTTTTTCAGCAAAATCTTTGGCGCAAGCCTTGCCGAGCCGCGCTATATCCGTCGCACCCGGGCCTACCTGCAGGAAGCCCGCATGGCGATGCTGGAGCACACCATTGCAGCGGAGTACTACAAGTCCTCTGCTGACATGTATGCGGAACGTGCCGCACGGCTGGAAGAAGAGCTGCGCGCATGGGAAGAGGGCGTCGAGCAATCCCGTGCCGCCCATGTTTCGCGCCGCACACATGCCAGGCACAGCAAGCCCGTCACCGTGGAGCCCGCTGCAGCGCCATCGCCACCGAACACGCCCACCGTGGGCATGGTGCGCGCAGCCTGACCCAACAAAAAAGCCCGCATGCGTTGGCATGCGGGCTTTTCATCTGGCTCCTCAACCTGGGCTCGAACCAGGGACCTACGGATTAACAGTCCGGCGCTCTACCAACTGAGCTATTGAGGAATATGTTGGCGTTGGGTCTTGTGCGATTGCAAGGCCACTGAAATTTGGCTCCTCAACCTGGGCTCGAACCAGGGACCTACGGATTAACAGTCCGGCGCTCTACCAACTGAGCTATTGAGGAATACACGTCTATCGACAGAGATCTTGTGCGGTTGCAAGATCTTGAAATTCTTTTGGCTCCTCAACCTGGGCTCGAACCAGGGACCTACGGATTAACAGTCCGGCGCTCTACCAACTGAGCTATTGAGGAACAAGACCTAGATTATATGACGTAAAAAACACGTCACAGAAAACTCGGGGGAATTTTTTCAGGAAGGGCGGCTGCAGGCCTTCATTCTCACGGCTCGGGCCTGAACCACAGCCACACCAGCACGCAGCCCATGGAGGTCAGCGCCACGGCCTGCACCCAGGCGGGCGGGCGTGTCCACAGCAGTATGACGGCGCACAGGCTCATCATGGCGCTGGCGCTCCATTTGGCGCGCCGGCTCACGCAGCCGCCCCGTGCCCAGTTGCGCAGCATGGGGCCGAACAGGCGATGGCGCCACAGCCAGGTGTGCATGCGCTGCGAGCTGCGCGCCGCGGCCCAGCCGGCCATGAGCACGAACACCGTGGTGGGCAATCCTGGAATGAAGATGCCGGCAATGCCCGTGGCCAGGCTCAGGCAGGCAAACAGCTGCAGCGCCCAGCGCAACGGGGCGGCCGGCATGCGGTGCAGGGGGGGGGGATCGTCATCATGGAAGGCCGGCGCCGTGCCTGCCTGCGCAGTGGCCTCGGGCTCCAGGGCCTGTGCCGTGGGTATTTGCTGCGCGCCTGCCTCACGGTCCTCTGGGGACGCGGTGGATGACTCTCTGGCGGTGCTGGGCATGCTGCGATTGTGCCAGCGCGCTGTGGCCATGGCGGCCAAGAGGCGGCCAAGAGGCGGCCAAGAGGTGGCCAGGGGGGCGGCCGGGAGCCGGGCGGCAGCTATGCTTGGCAACCCACATTTACATGCATAGCCTTGCACTGCCATGACTGTCCGCACCATTTTGAAGATGGGCGATCCGCGCCTGCTGCGCGTCGCCCAGCCCGTGACCGAATTCGACACCGACGAACTGCACCTGCTGCTCAGCGATTTGCTGGACACCATGCATGCAGCCAACGGCGCGGGATTGGCCGCGCCGCAGATTGGCGTGGACCTGCAGATGGTGGTGTTCGGCTCCGGCCTGCCCAATCCGCGCTACCCCGATGCGCCTGTGGTGCCGCGCACCGTGCTCATCAACCCGGTCATCACGCCCATGGGCGAGGACGAGCAACTGGACTGGGAAGGCTGCCTGTCCGTACCCGGCATGCGCGGCATGGTGCCGCGCTGGAACCATATCCGCTACACGGGCTTCGATGTGTTTGGCGATGCCATCGACCGCACGGTGGATGGCTTTCATGCGCGCGTGGTCCAGCATGAGTGCGATCACCTCTGGGGAAAGCTCTATCCCATGCGCATGCGTGACTTCAGCCAGTTCGGCTTCACCGATGTGCTGTTCCCCGGCATCAGCGCGGCCGAGGACGACTGAGCGGGCGGGCGCTGCCCGTATTCAAGGATCTTCGGTCAGGTCTTTGTATACAAATCGGTAGACAATTTTTCCATGCTGGCGCCGTACATTGGCACTTCCCGCCAAGGCGGGGATTGTGTGCGTTCGCCCGCCAAGAGCTGCCAAGCAGCCACCGGGCTTCGCGATGCAGGATGCAGGAGAGCGCGGCCTATCGGGTCGGCGGCAAAAGGTGCGCGGGGGCGCGCCTGCCGCCATCCGGCTGCCGCGTACTTGTCCGGCGTTCTGTGAACAAGAGGACAAGGAGACAGCGATGGAAAAAAGTTCTGGCAATGCGCCGGCCCTGGGTACAGACATCCGCCCGGAGGACGAGCAACTCGGCCTCACGGCCAACACCCTCTATGGTTTGCAGCATGTGCTGACCATGTACGGAGGCATCGTGGCCGTGCCCCTGGTCATGGCCAATGCGGCTGGCATGTCGGCGGCCGACACGGGCCTGCTGATCACGGCCTGCCTTTTCATGGGCGGGCTGGCCACGCTGCTGCAGACGCTGGGCATTCCGTTCTTCGGCTCGCGCCTGCCGCTGGTGCAGGGCGTGTCCTTCTCGGGCGTGGCCACCATGGTCAGCATCCTGCACACGGGCGGCGGCATGCAGGGCGTGCTGGGCGCCGTGCTCTTTGCCTCGGTGTTCGGCCTGATCATTGCGCCCATTTTTTCCAAGCTCACCCGGTTTTTCCCGCCGCTGGTCAATGGCTGCGTGATCACCATCATCGGCCTGTCGCTGATGCCGGTGGCGGCCCACTGGGCCATGGGCGGCAATCCCCAGGCGGCCGACTACGGCAGCATGGGCAACATCGGGCTGGCGGGCCTGTCGCTGGTCATCGTGCTGGCACTGAGCAAGCTGGGCAACGCCATGATCTCGCGCCTGTCCATCCTGCTGGCCATCGTCATCGGCACGGCGGTGGCGGCCATGATCGGCAAGTCCGACTTTTCCGAGGTGGGCAGCGGCGCCTGGTTCGCCGTGCCCATGCCGCTGCACTTCGGCTGGCCGACCTTCAGCCTGGCGGCGACGCTTTCCATGTCCATCGTGATCCTGGTGACCCTGGTGGAAACCTCGGCCGACATCCTGGCCGTGGGCGACATCGTGGGCACCCGCGTGGATTCGCGCCGCCTGGCCGACGGCCTGCGCGCCGACATGCTGTCCAGCGTGGTGGCGCCGTTCTTCGGCTCGTTCACGCAGAGCGCCTTTGCCCAGAACGTGGGCCTGGTCGCGGTCACGGGCATCAAGAGCCGCTATGTGGTGGCCTTCAGCGGCCTGATCCTGATCGCCTTCGGCCTGCTGCCCATCATGGGGCGCATCGTGGCCTGCGTGCCGCCCTCGGTGCTGGGCGGCGCGGGCCTGGTGCTTTTTGGCACGGTGGCGGCCAGCGGCATCCGCACGCTGGCCAAGGTGGACTATCACAACAACATGAACCTGATCATCGTGGCAGCGTCCATCGGCATGGGCGTGCTGCCCATGGTCAAGCCGGACTTCTATCACCACTTCCCGGACTGGTTCGCCACCATGTTCCATTCGGGCATCAGCTCCACGGCGGTGACCGTGCTGCTGTTGAATCTGGTCTTCAACCACTTCAAGCAGGGCAACCCCGAGGAGCCTTCGGTGTTCGGCGCAGGTTCTGAGCGCGTGCTCAGCGAGGCCGTGCTGTCTGCCCTGGCCGATGGCGACCGGGTGGTCGACGGCAAGCTCTATGACCGCGAGGGCAAGGAAGTGGCCACGGTGTCGGCGCCTGCGGCCGCCATGCACTGACGGCTGCACCCGAGCCCGCGCCTGGACGCAAAAGGCCCGCCCTGGTTGACAGGGCGGGCCTTTTTTTGCCGCAAGCTCAGACCGCCAGGGCCTGCAGCAGCTCGGTTTCTATGAGCAGCTGGCGCTGGTTGTTCTGCAGTTCGGCGCCCTCGATCAGAAAGCTGTCTTCCACGCGCTCGCCCAGCGTGCTGACCTTGGCCAATTGCACGCTCAGGTGGTGCTGGGCCAGGATGCGCGCCACGGTGTAGAGCAGGCCGGCGCGGTCCGTGGCCGAGATGGACAGCAGCCAGTGCTGGGCTTTCTCGTCGGGCTGCAGCGTGACGCGCGGCGCAAAGGGGAAGCTTTTGACGCGGCGCGACAGGCGGCGGGGGGATGGCTCGCGCAGCGGCCCGCCCTGCATCAGCGCGGCGACCAGGTCGTTTTCGACCATGTGCATCAGCTCGCGGTACTGCTCCTGCATGGCGGGCGCGACCACCTGGAAGGTGTCCAGCGCATAGCTGTTGTGGGCCGTGTGCACGCGCGCATCCAGAATGGAGAAGGCCGCCCGGTCGAAGTAGCCGCAGATGCGCGCGAACAGATCGGGCTGGTCAGGCGCGTAGACCAGCACCTGCAGCCCCTCGCCGGCCAGGGAGCGGCGCGCGCGCACCACGGGGCGGGTGGTGCCCACATGGCGCGACAGGTGGCGCGTGTGCCAGGCGATGTCGGCCGCCTCGTGGCGCATGAAATAGTCCACGCCCAGCGTGTCCCAGAGCTTCTTGTGCGATTCGAAGGGCTGGGCTGTCAGTGCCAGCTGCACCAGGGCCTCGCGGCGGCGGGCCTCGATTTCGGCGGCTGCATCGGGCGCGCGTCCGCCCATGACGCGCAAGGTCAGGCGATAGGTGTCCTCCAGCAGCTTGCCCTTCCAGGCGCTCCAGACCTTGGGGCTGGTGCCGCGGATGTCGGCCACGGTCAGCAGGTACAGGGCCGTGAGGTTGCGTTCGTTGCCCACGCGCTCGGCAAAGGCCTGGATCACCTCGGGGTCCGACAGATCCTGCTTTTGTGCGACCTGGCTCATGGTCAGGTGCTCGCGCACGAGGAATTCGATCAGCTCGGCGTCGGCGCGCGCAATGCCGTGGGCGCGGCAAAAACGCTTGGCCTCCACGGCGCCGATGATGGAGTGGTCGCCGCCGCGGCCCTTGCCGATGTCGTGGAACAGCGCGGCCACGTACAGCAGCCAGGGCTTGTCCCAGCCGCTGGCCAGCTGCGAGCAGAACGGGTACTCATGCGCATGCTCGGCCATGAAAAAGCGCCGCACATTGCGCAGCACCATGAGGATGTGCTGGTCCACCGTGTAGACGTGGAACAGGTCATGCTGCATCTGGCCCACGATGCGCCGGAAGGGCCACAGGTAGCGCCCCAGCACCGAGGTCTGGTTCATCAGCCGCATGGCGTGCGTGATGCCGCTGGGCTGCTGCAGGATCTTCATGAAGGTGGCGCGGTTGACCGGGTCGCGCCGGAAGGCCGCGTCCATCAGGTCACGCGCGCCGTACAGCGCGCGCAGCGTGCGCGCCGACAGGTCGGTGAGGCCCACATGGGTCTCGTACATCAGAAAGGTTTCGAGGATGGCGTGCGGCTCGCGCTCGTAGAGATCGTCACTGGCCACCTCGATGGTGCCGGCCTTCTCGTAGAAGCGCGAGTTCAGCCGGATGCGCGGCGTGGGGCGCGGGTTCAGCCGCTCCTCGATGTTCAGCCGCAGGATCTGGCACAGCTGGGTCACGGCCTTGGCCGCCCAGTAGTAGTGGCGCATCAGCGTCTCGCTGGCACGCATGGCCAGCTTGCGCCCCTCGGCCGAGGTGGAGCGGTAGCCAAAGGCCTCGGCCACGGCGGTCTGCTGGTCGAAGACCAGGCGGTCCTCATGCCGGCCCGCCACCGCGTGCAGGCGTGCGCGTATCAGGCTCAGCAGGGCTTCGTTGTCCTCGAGCTGCCGGCGCTCGAAATCGGTGATCAGCCCCTTGCCGGCCAGGGCCTGCCAGCTGCTGCCCAGGCCTGCGGCACGGGCCAGCCAGATCATGGTGTGCAGATCGCGCAGGCCGCCGGGCGATTCCTTGCAGTTGGGCTCCAGCGAGTAGGGCGTGCTCTCGTACTTGTTGTGGCGCTGGCGCATTTCCAGCAGCTTGCCGGACAGAAAGGCGTGCGCATTCATCTGGGCCTGGTAGCGCGTCTGGAACTCGGCGAACAGCGGCTCGCTGCCGCAGATGCGGCGTGATTCCAGCAGGGCGGTCTGCACCGTCAGGTCGCGCTCGGATTCCTCCAGGCATTCGGCCAGCGTGCGCACGCTGGAGCCGATCTCCAGGCCCGCGTCCCAGCAACTGCCGATGAATTTCTCGATGCGCGAGGCCAGCTCGGCATCTGCCGTGCCAGCGGCTGGCAGCAGCACCAGCACGTCGATGTCGGAATAGGGAAACAGCTGGGCGCGCCCGAAGCCGCCCACGGCGGCCAGGCAGGCCTCGGGCGGCATGCCGGCGCGATGCCACAGCGCGCGCAGCAGCGTGTCGGCCAGATCGCTCAGGTGCTGCAGCACCAGGCGCACGCCGCGCCGGCCCATGGTGGGCGCCAGCAGCGAGCCTATCCAGCGCCCGCGATCCCGGGCGTACTGCACGCGCAACTGCTCCAGCGAGTCCGGGGCAGAGGGCGCAGCGTGGGAAGGAGTGTGGTCAGTGGTCTGTTTCATGCGCGGCGAGGGCAGGGAAGGCGCCGGGAGCGGGTGCCCCGGACGCCATGCCATTTTGCCTGCGCATCACGCAAGAAACATGCCGAGCCTCAGCAGCTCGTGGTGGTAACGAAGGGGGGCAGCGCGGGCGAGCCGGCCGACAGGGTCATGACTTCGTAGCCGGTCCTGGTCACCACCAGGGTGTGTTCCCACTGGGCCGAGAGGCTGTGGTCCTTGGTCACGATGGTCCAGCCGTCCTTGCCCAGTTCCTTGATCTCGCGCTTGCCCAGGTTGAGCATGGGCTCGACGGTGAAGACCATGCCTTCTTCCAGCACGGTGCCCGTTCCGGGGCGGCCATAGTGCAGGATCTGGGGCTCTTCGTGGAACTTCTGGCCGATGCCGTGGCCGCAGAACTCGCGCACCACCGACAGGCCGTGGCCTTCGGCAAAGGTCTGGATGGCGTTGCCGATGTCGCCCAGCGTGGCACCGGGCCTGACCTGCTGGATGCCCAGCCACATGGCGTCGAAGGTCAGTGCCGACAGGCGCTTGGCCGCGATGGAGCACTCTCCGATCATGAACATGCGGCTGTTGTCGCCGTACCAGCCGTCCTTGGTGATGACCGTGACGTCCACATTGACGATGTCGCCCTTCTTGAGCGGCTTGTCATTGGGAATGCCGTGGCAGACCACATGGTTGACCGAGGTGCACAGGTGTCCGGGGTAGGGAGGGTAGCCGGGCGGCTGGTAGCCGATGGTGGCGGAGACCGTGCCCTGCTGCGCCATGCATTCGGCGCCCAGGCGGTCGATCTCGGCCGTGGTGATGCCGGGCTTGATGTGGGGGGTGATGTAGTCCAGCACTTCCGAAGCCAGGCGGCAGGCCACGCGCATGGCTGCGATGTCTTCAGCGCTCTTGATGGTGATGCTCATGCCCGCAATTATCCCATTGCGCCTTCGGGCGTGCAGGGGTAAGGGGCGGCTGTCGCCATCGGGACGGCTCAGCCCGGTAAAATAGCGGCCTCACCGATTCAGCGCCTTGCAGCCAGCCCCCGGAGGGCGGGGCCGCAGGGCGCTTTTCACAAGCCTCCTCACCCAACAGGCCGCCACGTGACCTTGCATCTGACACAGTTGGAGGGTGGAAACGCTCTCAGCTCGTTCCGCGCCCAGCAGCTCCTGACCGAACTGGTCTCCATCCATCCCAAAATCACCGGCATTGCCGCGCGCTTCGTGCACCTGGTGGCCACGGACGCCGCACCCACGCCCGCATTGCAAGAGCGCCTCCAGGCGCTCTTGACCTATGGAGACCCCTATGAAGGCCCGGCCGACGGTGCTGCCCTGGTGGTCACGCCGCGCCTGGGAACGATCTCCCCCTGGGCCTCCAAGGCCACGGACATTGCCCGCAACTGCGGCCTGGGCGTGTTCCGCGTGGAGCGCATCACCGAATACCGCATCGCCTTCAAGACCGGTCTGCTGAGCAATGTGCTGGGCAGCGCGCCTGAGCTTTCGGCCGAGCAGACTGCACGGATCGCCGCCTTGCTGCACGACCGCATGACCGAGTCGGTCTTCGCCACGCGCGCCGAGGCCGAGCAACTGTTCTCCGCCCTGGACGCCGCTCCCATGGAGTTCGTCGATGTGCTGGGCGGCGGCCGCGCCGCGCTGGAGACCGCCAACCGCCAATGGGGCCTGGCCCTGGCCGACGACGAGATCGACTACCTGGTCGATGCCTTCAAGGGCCTCAAGCGCAATCCCACGGACGTGGAGCTGATGATGTTCGCGCAGGCCAACAGCGAGCACTGCCGCCACAAGATCTTCAACGCCCAGTTCACCATCGACGGCGAGGCCCAGGACAAGAGCCTGTTCGGCATGATCCGCAACACGCACCAGGTCTCGCCCCAGCACACGGTGGTGGCTTATTCGGACAACGCCTCCATCATGGAAGGCCATGAGGTCGAGCGCTTCGTCGCCACCTTCGAGGCGGCCCTGGACAAGATCAAGGCGCCCAGCTACCAGAAGAAGCAGGCCGTCAACCACGTGCTGATGAAGGTGGAGACGCACAACCACCCCACGGCCATCTCCCCCTTCCCCGGCGCATCGACCGGCGCGGGCGGCGAGATCCGTGACGAGGGTGCCACGGGCCGCGGCTCCAAGCCCAAGGCCGGCCTGTCGGGCTTCACGGTTTCCAAGCTGTGGGGCAGCGAAGTGGGCAAGCCCGAGCACATCGCCAGCCCGCTGCAGATCATGATCGAGGGCCCGCTCGGTGGCGCGGCCTTCAACAACGAATTCGGCCGTCCCAACCTGACCGGCTATTTCCGCGAGTACGAGCAGCAGGTCGGCGTGGGTGCCGATGCCGTGATGCGCGGCTACCACAAGCCCATCATGATCGCGGGCGGCCTGGGCGTGATCGACTCCGAGCTGACTCAGAAGATCGAGTTCCCCGCCGGCACCCTGCTGATCCAGCTGGGCGGCCCCGGCATGCGCATCGGCATGGGCGGCGGCGCTGCCAGCTCCATGGCCAGCGGCACGAACGCGGCCGAGCTGGACTTCGACTCCGTGCAGCGCGGCAATCCCGAGATCGAGCGCCGCGCCCAGGAAGTCATCAACCATTGCTGGGCCCAGGGCGACAAGAACCCCATCCTGGCCATCCACGACGTGGGTGCCGGCGGCCTGTCCAATGCCTTCCCCGAGCTGACCAACGATGCGGGCCGTGGCGCGCGCTTTGACCTGCGCGCCGTCAACCTGGAGGAATCCGGCCTGGCGCCCAAGGAAATCTGGTCCAACGAAAGCCAGGAACGCTATGTGATGGCCATCGCTCCCGAATCGCTGGCCGAGTTCACGGCCTTCTGCGAGCGTGAGCGCTGCCCGTTCGCCGTGATCGGCACGGCCACGGAAGAACGCCAGCTGGTGCTGGAGGACACGGCGGTGGCCTCGGGCGACCAGAAGTTCCCCGTGGACATGCCCATGAACGTGCTGCTGGGCAAGCCGCCCAAGATGCACCGCGACGTGGCCACCGTGCAGCGCGAGCTGCCGCCCATGGACCTGACCGGCGTGCCCCTGGAAAAGGCCGTGATCGACGTGCTGGCCCACCCCACCGTGGCCTCCAAGCGCTTCCTGATCACCATTGGCGACCGCGCCGTGGGCGGTCTCACGCACCGCGACCAGATGGTCGGCCCCTGGCAGGTGCCCGTGGCCGACGTGGCCGTGACCCTGGCCGACTACCGTGGCTTCAAGGGCGAGGCCATGGCCATGGGCGAGCGCACGCCGCTGGCCTCCATCAACGCCCCGGCGTCGGGACGCATGGCCGTGGCCGAGGCCATCACCAACATGCTGGCCGCCCCCATCGAGCTGTCCAAGGTCAAGATGTCGGCCAACTGGATGGCGGCCTGCGGCGAGCCCGGCGAAGACGCGGCGCTCTACGCCACCGTCAAGGCCGTGGGCATGGAGCTGTGCCCGCAGCTGGACATCTCGATCCCTGTGGGCAAGGACAGCCTGTCCATGCGCACCCAGTGGAACGAGGGCGGCCAGGTCAAGAAGGTGACCTCGCCCGTCAGCCTGATCATCACGGGCTTCGCCTCCATCGACGATGTGCGCGGCACGCTCACGCCCCAGCTGGACGCCTCGGAAGACGACAGCACCCTGGTCCTGGTGGACCTGGGCCGCGGCAAGATGCGCATGGGCGGCTCCATCCTGGGCCAGGTGCTGGGCCAGTCCGGCAATGAAACGCCTGACCTCGATGACGCCAAGGACCTGATCGCCCTGGTCGATGCCGTCAATGACCTGCGCGCCAAGGGCCAGATCCTGGCCTACCACGACAAGGGCGACGGCGGCCTGCTGGCCACAGTGGCCGAGATGGCCTTTGCCGGCCATGTGGGCGTGGCCATCAACGTGGACATGCTGGTCACCGAAGGCGACGGCATCAGCGACAGCCGCATGGACTCGGGTGAAGGCAAGAACTGGGCCTCCCAGATCAGCGGCCGCCGCGACGACATGACGCTGCGCGCGCTGTTCAACGAAGAGCTGGGCGCCGTGCTGCAGATCCGCACGGCCGACCGCGCCGCCGTGCTGCAGACCCTGCGCGAGCATGGCCTGTCCACCTGCAGCCACATCATCGGCAAGACGCGCCCCGTCTCGTCCAAGGTCGATGCGGGCAAGGGCGAACTGCAGGTCTGGCGCGATGCCAAGTCCGTCTTCGGCGCCTCGCTCAGCGACCTGCACCAGGTCTGGGATGCCGTCAGCTGGAAGATTGCCCAGCAGCGCGACAACCCGGCGTGCGCCGACAGCGAGCACGCCGCAGCCGGCGAGCCTGCCGACCCGGGCATGCACCTGCACCTGACGTTCGACCCGGCCGAGAACCCCGCCGCACCCTTCCTGAACCTGGGCGCGCGCCCCCGCGTGGCCGTGCTGCGCGAGCAGGGCGTGAACTCCCATGTGGAAATGGCCTACGCCTTCACCGAGGCCGGCTTCGACGCGGTGGACGTGCACATGACCGACCTGCAAAGCGGCCGCGCGCAGCTGCAGGACTTCGCCGGCGTGGTGGCCTGCGGCGGCTTCAGCTACGGCGACACTCTGGGCGCCGGCATCGGCTGGGCGCGCTCCATCACCTTCAACGACAGCCTGTCCGCGCAGTTCCAGCAGTTCTTCGGCCGCAGCGACACCTTCGGCCTGGGCGTGTGCAACGGCTGCCAGATGTTTGCCGAGCTGGCCGACATCATTCCCGGTGCCCAGGACTGGCCGCGTTTCACGCAGAACCAGAGCAATCGCTTCGAGGCGCGCCTGTCCATGGTGGAAGTGCTGGAGTCGCCCAGCCTGTTCCTGCAGGGCATGGCCGGCAGCCGCCTGCCCATCGCCGTGGCCCACGGCGAAGGCTTTGCCAACTTCCGCTTCCGCGGCAATGCGGACAAGGCCATCGCCTCCATGCGCTATGTGGACAACCACGGCAAGGCCACCGAGCAGTACCCGTTCAACCCCAACGGATCGGCCGGCGGCCTGACGGCAGTGACCACGGCCGACGGCCGCTTCACGGCCATGATGCCCCACCCCGAGCGCGTGTTCCGCAACGTGCAGATGAGCTGGACCAACGGCGACAAGTCGGAATTCAGCCCCTGGATGCGCGTGTGGCGCAACGCCCGCAAGTGGCTGGGTTGATGCACTGAGCAACGCTGCAAAGCAGACAAAGGCCCTTCGGGGCCTTTTCTGTTTCTGTTTCTTTTTGGCGGCTGTCGTTACGGCGCCAGCATCTGCGCCGTGCGCGCGCGGGCCTGCTGGACCAGGGTGGAGATCAGCACCGTCTCGGGCAGGTTGTGCCAGTAGCGGCGCGGCATCTCGCGCAGCATGGCCTGCTCCTTCAGGCGCGCCGGGTTGAAGGTGCTGGCGTAGTAGGTCAGCCACAGGGCCTCGCCCGCGTCGGCTGGCGGGGCATCGCTGCGGCGCGCACCGGGCGCCAGGCGCAGCGCATGGCCGTCCCAGTGCGCGCTGCATTGCGGCGTGAGGATGGCCCAGTGCATGTTGGCAAAGCGCTTGCAGAAGAAGGGCGCTGCCGCGCGCACGATGTGGTGCTCGGGCTCGAACCAGGCAATGTGCAGCTCGGGCTGGTTCTGCCGCTGCGTCGTCCGAAAGCGCACAAAGGCGTGCATCTTGTGGATCTCGCGCGAGACGGGGCGGGCCAGGGCCTCGATGGCGCGCCAGTCCGCATCCAGCGCATCCAGCCTCAGTTCGGGCCGGGCCTGCATGCGCGCCAGCCAGCGGTGGCATAGCTCGAAGCGGCCCGCCGCGCGGTGCATGCAGGCATGGCGCAGCGCGGACATCTGGGTGTCAGACAGGGACAGCCCGGCCTCGCCGGGGCCGGCCAGCCCGGCGAGTGCCGAGGCGGGCATGGCCTGCTCCGGCGCTCTGGAAAACAGATCCACCCCCGCGCCGAGTTGCTGCGCACCCCGCGTGTCGGGCCACCGCCAGCGCACCAGGGCGGGGTCGGCGCCATGGGCCAGCAGCGCCCGGCAGGCTGCGCGAAAGCCGGGCCAGTCGTCGGGGCTGTCGAGTTCGATGGTGAGAGCCTGTTCTTGCATGGCGTGCTCCAGGCGCTAGAACAGGCTGGCCTGCAGCGCGTTTTGCACGCGCATGCCGCTGTGCCGTGCCTGGGCCTGGCTGGCCTGCGACTGCGCGATCAGCCGGGTGCGCAGCGCGGCCGAGTCGGTCTCGCCCAGCAGGGGCCGGTGGCCGTCGATCAGCACGAAGGGCAGGGCCTTTTGCACGGGGGCGCGCAGCCGCAGCAGATCGTCCAGCCGCAGCCTGCGCACGCGGCGCGCCGCCAGCAGGCGGTCCACCGTCTGCGTGCCCAGGCCCGGCACGCGCAGCAGCAGGCTGCGCGGCGCACGGTTGAGGTCCACGGGGAACTGCTGTCGGTTGGCCAGTGCCCAGGCCAGCTTGGGGTCGATCTCCAGGTCCAGCATGCCGTGGCGGCTGGCTGCCGCGATCTCGCCCGCCCCGTAGCCGTAAAAGCGCATCAGCCAGTCGGCCTGGTAGAGCCGGTGCTCGCGCATGAGGGGCGGTGCCTGCGGCGGCAGGTCGCGCGAGGCATCGGGAATGGGGCTGAAGGCCGAGTAGTACACGCGGCGCAGGCCGTAGCCCGCATACAGCGTATGGCTGGATTCGAGGATGTCGGCATCGGTTGCGCGGTCGGCGCCCACGATCATCTGCGTGCTCTGCCCGCCCGGCGCAAAGCGCGGCACGGCGGCGCGCTGCGCGGGCGCGCCGGGCAGGGACTGCGCCTGGCGCTGCTCGCGCGTGGCCGCGCGCCAGGCCTGCACATGCCGGTCCACGCCCTGCATGGCCTGGCGTATGCGCTGTCCATCCTTTTCAGGCGCGAACTGCGCCAGGCCGCTGGCCGTGGGCAGTTCCACATTGATGCTCAGGCGGTCGGCATGGCGGCCTGCCTGGGCCAGCAGTTCGGGGGCGGCATCCGGGATGGTCTTGAGGTGGATGTAGCCGCGAAAGTCATGCTCCTCGCGCAGGCGGCGCGCCACTTCCACCAGTTGCTCCATTGTGTAGTCGCTGGAACGGATGATGCCGCTGGACAGGAACAGCCCCTCGATGCAGTTGCGCCGGTAGAAGTCCAGCGTCAGCTGCACCACCTCGGCCACCGTGAATCGGGCGCGCTGCACGTTGGAGCTCTTGCGGTTGATGCAGTAGCGGCAGTCGAAGATGCAGACATTGGTCAGCAGGATCTTGAGCAGCGAGATGCAGCGCCCGTCGGGCGCATAGCTGTGGCAGATGCCCATGCCGGTGACCGAGCCCATGCCCTTGCCGTCCAGCGAGTCGCGCCCCTGCGATCCGCTGGAGGCGCAGCTGGCGTCGTACTTGGCGGCGTCGGCGAGGATGAAAAGTTTGCGTTGCAGCTCCATGACTGTATAAATATACAGTATATTTGCCTGGCACGTCCGGTTTTCTGAGAACCCATCCCCCAGCCAGGGTCTGGTCCGGCCTTGCCTGGCTGCGGGTCGAACGCACTGTCGCGCTATCGCAATGGCCAGCGGATTGCAATGGTTGCCAGTGCAATGGAATGAAACCGTTTTCAGGTGCGGAATGAGTGCTTGCTTTCAATGGGTGGCGATGTGCATCGCAGGAAATGGTGAATGCGTGTTTTCTGCGTCTTTCGCAATGCCTGAAGACTGGCATGGCTTGGTGCCATCAATGCACGCGCTGATATAGCGCAGCTGGCTGCACGCCATGGGGGGTTCCCATTCATGGGAGAGAGGTTGGGTGTTGTTGTGAATTGTTTCAAATTGCCGATAACTATTGCTGATAGGCTTTCGGGTTTGCCGGGCGGTGCCGTTTCATTCAATGCGCTCGGCGATGACAAACACTTGGAGAGGGAGCTTCGGTGTCGCGTGTATTAGGAACAGAGAGCGAAGTGCTGGCGCTGTCGCCGGACGCCTCATCCAGCAAGGCCGCCAAGGGCCTGCAATCGCCCGCCAAATGGCCCTCCATGGGCGCCAATGATGTGGCGGTCTGGGGTGAATGCCAGGGCAGCGGCAGCAAGCCCTACCAGACCCAGGTGGACCTGTCGGGGCCTTCCTTCAAATGCTCTTGCCCCAGCCGCAAATTCCCCTGCAAGCACGGGCTGGCGCTGATGCTGATGCGTGCCGGCGGGCAAGTCCCCGAAGGCGTTGATCCGCCCGCCTGGGTGCAGACCTGGCTGGACAGCCGCCAGGAAAAGGCCGAGAAGAAAGAGGCCAAGGCTGCCGCCGCAGCGGCCGAGCCGCCACCCGATCCCGAGGTCGCGGCCAAACAGCAGGCCAGGCGCGAGGACAAGCGCTGGGACAAGGTCGAAGCCGGCCTGCAGGAACTGTCGCTGTGGATGCAGGACATGGTGCGTGCGGGCCTGGCCAACCAGGCCAGCGACACGCAGATGCGCCAGCGCTGGAACAACATGGCCGCGCGCATGGTCGATGCGCAGGCCACGGGCATGGCGGCGCGCATCAAGGATTGCAGGGATCTGGTGGACAGCCACCGCGACTGGCCGCGCGACATGCTGGTGCAGCTGGGTCACTGGCAGTTGATCATCGACGCCGTGCGCCGCCGCGAATCGCTCAGCCCCGAGGTCAAGGCCGACGTGATGGCCGCGCTGGGCTGGCCCATGGACAAGGCCGAGGTGCAGGCCAGGGGCCAGCTGGTCGAGGACGAATGGCTGGTGGCCGGCCTGCGCATGATCGAGCGCGAAGGCCGGCTCATGGAGCGGCGCGTCTGGCTGCAGGGCCAGCGCACCGGGCGCATGGCCCTGGTGCTGGACTATGCGCAGGGCGGGCGCGGCTTTGAATCGGCCTGGGTGCCGGGCCATCGCTACGGTTGCGCGCTGAATTTCTATCCGGGCCATGCGCCGCTGCGCGCCATTGCGGCCAATGGCAACGGGCCTGCGCTGCCTGCCGATGGCGCCAGCCCGCTGGCCAACTCGGCCGGGGGCGACGTCCTGCAACTGCTGGGCCAGCGCATTGCTGCCAACCCGCTGCAGGCCACGCAGCCGCTGTGCCAGGACCGGCTGCGGCTGGTGCCCGCCCAGGGCCAGTGGTTTGCGGCCTGGCCCCAGGCGCTGGATGCATCGCCGGTCGCCCCTGGCACGGCAGCGCCAGTGCAGCCCGTTCCCGTGGCGATTGACGATGCCGAGGCCTGGCGCCTGCTGGCGCTCAGCGGCGGTGCGCCCATGCAGCTGTTTGGCGAATGGGAACCCGGCCCGGCCGTGGGCCGCTGGCGGCTGCTGAGTGCCTGGCAGGCCCGCGAGGGCGAAACCGCCCAGCAATGTATCTGGCAGAACCAGGGTGATCCGGTATGAGCAACGCACAACTTTGGGCTGCGCTGCAGCAATCGGCCATGGTCGGCTCGGACCGGCTGGCCGTGCCGCCTGCGCTGGCTTCGGGCGTGGACCCGTCCGCAAGCGGGTCGCAGCAGGCCGTGCAGGCCGCGCTGCAGCCCCGCACTGACGTGGCCGGTGACTCGCCCGCCCAGCAACTGCTGCGCGCCAGCGCCGTGGCGGCCGTGTTCGAGCGGGCCGGCTGGCAGCCTGGCGCGCTGGTGCGCCTGACGGCACCGCTGGCCGTGCCGGCCGCAGCGCCTGCGGAGTCGCGCACTGCGCCTGCCGATGCGCGCCTGCACACCCTGATGGGCGACGTGCTCAAGGACGGCCCGTTCGAGCTGCAGGCCTCCATGCTGCGCACCCTGGACCAGGCCGGCCAGCGCCTGCCCCATGACCTGCTGGTGCCTGCGCTGGAGCAGGGCCGCCAGTCCGTGGAGCTGCGCCAGTGGCTGGCCCCCGTGCTGGGCGAGCGCGGACGCTGGCTGGGCACGCTCAACCCGCAATGGGGCTATGCCAGCGGCGTGGAGGAAACCGCCGACCCCGAACTGGTCTGGCAGGAGGGCTCGGTGGAGCAGCGCGTGGCCCTGCTGCGCAGCGAGCGCGCAACCGATGCCGCCAAGGCCCGCACGCGGCTGGAAGGCAGCCTGAAGGAGCTGGGCGCCAAGGAGCGCCTGCCCCTGGTCCAGGCCCTGGCCGTGGGGCTGGGCATGGACGATGAGCCGCTGCTCGAAAAACTGCTGTCCGACCGCAGCAAGGAGATCCGCGAGAACGCCGCGCAAATGCTCTCGTGCCTGCCGGACAGCGCGCACAGCCAGCGCGTCATGGGCTGGATGCAGTCCATGCTGCAGCAGGACGACAAGGGCCAGTGGATCGTGGAGCCTCCCGAAGAAGGCCTCAAGGAATGGGAGCGCGACGGCATCACGCTCAAGCCCGACGCCTACCACCGTGGCGGCAAGAAGGCCTGGCTGCTGGAGCAGATGGTGCAGCTCACGCCTGTGTCCTTCTGGACCCGCGCCCTGGGCCTGACGCCCCTGGAAGTGATGGAGTGGAGCCGGCGCAGCGACTGGAAGTCCTCGCTGCGCCAGGGCTGGGTGCAGGCCCTGCAGTACCAGCTGGACGTGGAATGGATCGATGCCGCCCAGACCATGGGCCGCGACATGCGCCACGACGCCCTCCTGCCCGCCCTCATGGCCCGGCTTTCCCGCGAGGAACGCGAGTCCCGCTGGATTGCCCAGTTCGAGCGCGACAGGCACAAGCTCATCGATGCCATCGAAGGCATGTCCCAGTCGCTGGGCGGCGCCGAACTGCTCTCGCCAGCGCTGTCGGCGCGGCTGACCGAGGCACTGCACGTGGCCGTGGGCGGCAAGCAGATCACGGGCAACTGGCACAGCTACCGCGCCGACCAGGCCCTGCTGTCCTGTGCGCGCATGCTGGACGTGACCGCGCTGGAGCGCTTTGCCGAACTGTGGCGCAAGCCCTCGGTGCTGGATGCGCAGCCCGAGCCTGAGCCCGAGCCGCAAACCGAACCTGCGGCAGCTGCGGCAGCAGTCACGGCCACCGCTGCCGCCACAGCCGCTGCAGTTGCCGCACCGGCAAGCATTCCCCTCACGCCCCAGCAGCAGGCGCGCCTCGAACGCAGCCGCGTGCGGCCCTGGGACGAGGAGCGCATGCGCGGCCATCTGGAGCGCATCGTCGATCTGCGCCTGGGCCTGCACCAGGCCTTTGTCGCCCTGCGCGGCCCGGCCTGAGCCGCGCCCGTCCTGCCGCATACCCCGAACCGAATCCAACCCTTACCCCTTCCCGGAAGCACACCATGAGCCAAGTCCTGCGCCAGCATGCCGAACAGCAATTCGCCGAAGAACTCGAAGCCCTGCGCAAGGTGGACGATCGTCCGCGTCCGCCCAACTGGAAGCTCTCGCCCTGGGCCGTGCTCCAGTACCTGATGGGCGGCAAGCTCGGCAACGGCTTTGAAGTCAGCCCCAAGTACATCGGCAATCCGCGCCTGATGGAAATCGCCGTCTCCACCCTGGCCACCGACCGCGCCCTGCTGCTGTACGGCGTGCCGGGCACGGCCAAGTCCTGGGTGTCCGAGCACCTGTCGGCCGCCGTCAGCGGCGACTCCACCATGCTGGTGCAGGGCACGGCCGGCACCAGCGAGGAGCAGCTGCGCTACGGCTGGAACTACGCCCAGCTGCTGGCCCACGGCCCTTCCGAGAAGGCGCTGATCCCCAGCCCCCTGGTCAATGCCATGAAGCTGGGCAAGATCGCCCGCATCGAAGAGCTGACCCGCATCCCGGCCGACGTGCAGGACACGCTGATCACCGTGCTGTCCGAAAAGACCCTGCCCGTGCCCGAGCTGGGCAGCGAAGTGCAGGCCGTGCAGGGCTTCTCGGTCATTGCCACGGCCAACAACCGCGACAAGGGCGTGAACGAGTTGTCCAGCGCGCTCAAGCGCCGCTTCAACACCGTCATCCTGCCCGTGCCGGCCTCGCAGGACGAAGAGGTGCAGATCGTCACCAAGCGCGTGGCCGAGCAGGGCCGCGCCCTGGCCCTGCCCGCCGAGCCGCCGGCCCTGCAGGAAGTGCGCCGCGTGGTGCAGATCTTCCGCGAGCTGCGCAACGGCCAGACCGAAGACGGCAAGACCGTGCGCGTCAAGTCGCCCAGCAGCACGCTGTCCACGGCCGAAGCCATCTCGGTCATCAACAGCGGCATGGCGCTGGCCGGGCATTTCGGCGACGGCGTGCTGCGCGCGGGCGATGTGGCCTCGGGCCTGCTGGGCGCCGTGATCAAGGACCCGGTGCAGGACAGCGTGGTCTGGAAGGAATACCTGGAGACCGTGGTCAAGGAACGCAGCGACTGGAAGGACCTGTACCGCGCCTGCCGCGAGCAGCTCTGAAGCCCCCAGTCCCGCACCGCTGACCGACCGCACCCTCTGCGCATCCCCTGTATGGCCACCTCTGCCAATCCGCTTCATTTCTTCGGCATCCGCCACCATGGCCCGGGCTGCGCGCGCAGCCTGCTGCAGGCCCTGGAGCAGCTGCAGCCCGACTGCCTGCTGGTGGAGGGCCCGCCCGAGGGCGAGTCCCTGCTGCCCATGCTGCAGCATGCCGACCTGCAGCCGCCCGTGGCCATGCTGGTCTATGTGCAGGACAGCCCGGCCCATGCCGCCTTCTATCCCTATGCCGAGTTCTCGCCCGAATGGCAGGCCCTGCAATGGGCGGCGCGCCAGGGCGTGGCCACGCGTTTCATCGACCTGCCCCAGACCCACCGCATGGCGCTGGACATGGCCGAACAGGAGCGGCGCCGGGCCGAGGCGGCGGCAGCAGATGCAGCTGATGCAGGCGCGGATGCGGCCGATGGAGGCCAGGATGCAGATGCAGATGCCGACACCGGCTCCGATTCCGGCGCCGCTGCGGCAGACGGCAGCCAGCTCCAGAGCAATGCCGCCGAGGCCCTGGACCGCGACGACACCACGCAGTCCGTGCCGGCTGCCGACCTGGCCGTCGATCCCTCGGCACCGTCCCCGCAGGACTGGCACGATCCGCTGGACCTGCTGGCCGAGGCCGCTGGCTACCCCGACGGCGAAAGCTGGTGGAACCGCATGGTCGAGGAACGCGGCGACGGCGCCACCCTGTTCGAGGGCATTGCCGAAGCCATGACCGTGGTGCGCGCCGAGCTGCCCAACGAAGTGCGCGGAGAACGCCACGCCCAGCGCGAGGCATTGCGCGAAGCCTGGATGCGCCAGTGCATGCGCGAGGCCGTCAAGGCCGGCCACCAGCGCATTGCCGTGGTCTGCGGCGCATGGCATGTGCCTGCCCTGCAGGCCCAGGTCACCGCCAAGGCCGATGCCGCCACGCTCAAGGGCCTGCCCAAGGCCAAGGTCCAGGCCACCTGGGCGCCCTGGACCTACCGCAACCTGTGCTCATCCAGCGGCTATGGCGCTGGCGTGGATTCGCCGGGCTGGTATGAACATCTGTGGCGCTGCTCCGAGCCTGTGCCCGAGTCCTTGCTCCAGCCCGCACCTGCTGCCGACCCGGCACGCGCCAGCACCCAGCGCACCGTCGGCTGGCTGGCGCGCGTGGCCCATCTGCTGCGCTCCAAGGACCTGGACTGCTCCAGCGCCCACATCATCGAGGCCACGCGCCTGGCCGAAAGCCTGGCGGCCCTGCGCGGCCACGCCAGCCCCGGCCTGCCCGAGCTGGACGAGGCCATCGTCACCGTCATCAGCATGGGCGAGCGCACGCCGCTGCGCCTGATCGAGCGCGAACTCAGCGTGGGCGACCGCATCGGCGGCGTGCCCGCCGACGTGCCCCAGGTGCCGCTGCAGCGCGACATCGAGCAGCAGCAAAAAAGCCTGCGCCTCAAGCCCGAGGCGGCCGCCAAGGTCCTGGCCCTGGACCTGCGCAAAGACACGGACCGCGAACGTAGCCACTTCCTGCATCGCCTGCGCCTGCTGGGCATAGAGTGGGGCAGCGTCACCACCGACCAGCAGCGCAACCGTGGCACCTTCCGCGAAAGCTGGCAGCTGCAGTGGGAGCCCGAGCTGGCCGTGCGCATCATCGAGGCCAGCCGCTACGGCGGCACCCTGGTGCAGGCCGCCGCCGCCAAGGTGCGCCAGGCGCTGACGCCCGAGACCCCGCTGCCCGAGCTGGCCAAGACCATCGACGACGCCCTGCTGGCCGACCTGCCGCACCTGGTCGATGCCCTCATGCACGACCTGGCCGACCGCTCGGCCAGCACCGGCGATGTTTCCCAGCTCATGCAGGCGCTGCCGCCGCTGGCCAATGTGCTGCGCTACGGCAGCGTGCGCCAGACCGACACCCAGGCCCTGGCCACGGTGATCGACAGCATGGCGCTGCGCGCCGCCATCGGCCTGCCCCTGGCCTGCATGGCGCTGGATGAAGACGCTGCAAGACACATGCAGGCCACGGTGCTGCAGGCCCACGAGGCCCTGCGCCTGCGCGATGCCGAGGAGCCGCGCGAAGCCTGGTTCGGCGCCCTGCGCAGCATTGCCATGGGCGACGCGGGCGCCGCCTTGCTGCGCGGCGCGGCCTGCCGCCTGCTGCTCGATGCCCACCGCCTGGACAGCGAGGCCGTGGCCACGCAACTGGGCCGCAATCTCTCGCTGGGCGTGCCGCCGCTGGACGCTGCCGCTTGGCTGGACGGCTTTCTCAACCGCCAGGCCCTGGTGCTGCTGCACGACGACGCCATCTGGGGCGCCGTCGATGCCTGGCTGGCGCAGCTGGGCGAGACCCAGTTCACCCAGATCCTGCCCCTGGTGCGCCGCAGCTTCTCGGCCTTCTCCAACCATGACCGCCAGAGCCTGGGCGAAAAGGCCCGGCGCGGCCAGGGCAGTGCAGCCGTGGCGGCTGCATCCGCAGGTGCCGCGGGTGCCGCAGGCGCGGCAGGCGATGGGGACGACGGCGCCTGGAACGAGGCGCGTGCCGTGCTCGCCATTCCCGTACTCGATCAACTGCTGGGCCTGAACCTGCCCGCGCAACTGCTGTCCAGCCCGCAGGAGGCCCAGCCATGAACACCGCTGCCACCGTGAACGATGCATCCCTTGCCGGCGCCGACCTGCAGGAGACCGCCCCCCAGCCCACCACCCGCCTGCAACGCTGGCGCCTGGTGCTGGGCCAGCCGTCCGAGGCCAGCTGCGGCGGGCTGGGCCCCAAGGGCAGCTCCATCGACGAGATGGACAAGGCCCTGGCCGCGCTCTACGAAGAGGACAACAAGGACGGCGGCCTCTCGCGCCGCGGCGGGCGGGGCAACTCCTCGCCCAGCGTGGCGCGCTGGCTGGGCGACATCCGCAAGTACTTTCCCAGCCAGGTCGTGCAGGTCATGCAGCGCGACGCCATGGAGCGCCTGAACCTGCGCGAACTCATGCTCCAGCCCGAAATGCTGGAGCATGTGCAGCCCGACGTGCACATGGTGGCCGACCTCATTTCCCTGGGCTCCGTCATCCCGCAGAACACCAAGGAGACCGCGCGCATCGTCGTGCGCAAGGTGGTGGACGACCTCATGAGCCGCCTGGAAGAGCCCATGCGCAGCGCCGTCTCGGGCGCGCTGGACCGCAGCCAGCGCAACCGCCGTCCGCGCCACTCCGAGATCGACTGGAACCGCACCATCCGCGCCAACCTGCGCCACTGGCAGCCCGACTACCGCACCATCGTGCCCGAGACCCTGGTCGGCTACGGCCGCAAGGTGCGCCGCCCGCAGCGCGAAGTCATCCTGTGCATAGACCAGAGCGGCTCCATGGCCAACTCCGTCGTCTACTCCAGCATCTTCGGTGCCGTCATGGCCAGCCTGCCGGCCGTCAGTACCAAGCTGGTGGTCTTCGACACGGCGGTGGTGGACCTGACCGACAAGCTCTCCGATCCCGTGGACGTGCTGTTCGGCGTGCAGCTGGGCGGCGGCACCGACATCAACCGTGCCGTGGGCTACTGCCAGGGCCTGATCAGCGAGCCGCGCAACGCCATCGTCGTGCTCATCTCCGACCTCTATGAAGGCGGTGTGGAAAGCGGCCTGCTGCGCCGCGCCTCCGAACTGGTGGAGTCGGGCGTGCAGTTCATCACCCTGCTGGCACTCAGCGACGAAGGCGCCCCTGCCTACGATGCGCAACTGGCCGCCAAGCTGGCCGCGCTGGGCGTGCCATCGTTCGCCTGCACGCCGGACGCCTTCCCGCAGCTCATGGCCGCCGCCATCCGCCGCGACGACGTGGCGGCCTGGGCGGCAGGGCAGGGCTTCAAGACCAGCAAGTGACGCACGGCCGGTCGGCCCCGTGACCGGGCTGGCCGCCGGGCATCTCCTACATGGGCAGGACATGCCCAGGCCCCATGATGGCGCCCAGGCAAAAAGAAGTTCCCCGAACAATTCACTGGAGTAATGCGATGGCTGGTGCTGGTTTGCTGATGCTGCTGGACGATATTGCAGCGATCCTAGACGACGTGGCCCTCATGACCAAGGTGGCGGCACGCAAGAGCGTGGCCATGGCCGACGATGTGTCCGTCATGACCAAGGTGGCCGCGCAGAAGACGGCCGGCGTGCTGGGCGATGACCTGGCCCTGAACGCCCAGCAGGTCACGGGCGTGCGGGCCGAGCGCGAGATTCCCGTGGTCTGGGCCGTGGCCAAGGGCTCGCTGATCAACAAGGCCATCCTGGTGCCTGCGGCGCTGCTGATCAGCGCCTTCATTCCCTGGGCTGTCACGCCGCTGCTCATGGTCGGCGGTGCCTTTCTGTGCTTTGAGGGTTGCGAGAAGCTGGCCCACAAATTCCTGCATTCGCCCGAGGAAGATGCCGTGGAGCGCGAGCGCCTGACCCAGGCCAATGCCGATGCGGGCGTCGATCTCGTCGCCATGGAAAAGGACAAGATCAAGGGCGCCGTGCGCACCGACTTCATCCTCTCGGCCGAGATCATCGCCATCACGCTGGGCACCGTGGCCTCGGCGCCGTTCGGGCAGCAGGTCGCCGTGCTGGCGGGCATTGCCCTCATCATGACCGTGGGCGTCTATGGCCTGGTGGCCGGCATCGTCAAGCTCGATGACCTGGGACTGTGGCTGGGCCAGCGTGCCAGCGCCGCGGCCCGCGCGCTGGGCCGGGGCATCGTCGCCGCCGCGCCCTGGCTGATGAAGGGGCTGTCCGTTGCGGGCACGGCCGCCATGTTCCTGGTGGGTGGCGGCATCCTCGTGCACGGCGTGCCTGCGCTGCACCACGCCGTGGAAGGCCTGGGCGAGGCCGTGGCCCAGGGCGCGCTGGGCGGCCTGTGGCGGGTGCTGGCGGTGAATGTGCTCAACGCGGTGGCCGGCATCGTGGCCGGTGCCATCGTGCTGGCGGCTGTCGAAGGCATCAAGCGTCTGCGCCGCCGCTGAGTCGCGGCAAACATCGCCGGCCGGCCCTGCAGCCGGCAAGGCACGCCACGGGGGCCGGACGGCCCCCGTTTGCATGGAATTTTCGCTTCGGCGCATCGCATTTGACTGTGGGCGCAAGCACATGCATTCCCCCTGGAACTCCGCAAGGCCAGGCGTCCTCCTGTCCCTTGGCGGCGGCGCAATGCGTTTGCGCCTGCCGGCCGCCGAGGCTTCGGGAGCGGCCCATTGCCGCAGCGGAGCCGTTGTCGGGACCGGGCGGCTGAATTCGCATCCGCACCGGTCCCTGGGTGTTCATCAGGGGGACTCCATGATTTCCAACCTCACCAAGGCCAGCGTGCTGCGGTCCGTCATCGCCGGCTGCACGCTCGCGCAAGCGGGCAGGGCCGAGAAACTCAGCACCGAGCGCGCGCGCACGGCGCTCAACCGCATCTGCGAGCTGCTGCATCTGCCCAACGACCTGGCCGCCATCCACGCGGAGCCGCAGCTGTACCTCGAATCCCTGGCCCACTTCGAGAGCCTGCCCCAGTTCGAGCTGCGCACGCCGCTGGTGGCCAAGCTCAAGCAGGTGCTGGGCCTGCGCTCGTCCAGGCAGCTGACGCCGGCCGTGCTCGCGCAGGTCAGCGCGTCACAGCTCATCAACCAGGGCGTCTCCATCATCGCCCTGGCCGATCTGCAGGAGTGGCTGCTCAAGCATGACCTGTCGCTGATGCATGGCCCGCCCATCACGGACATCGACTTCAGGGAGGCCAGAAAAGCCATTGCCTTGCTCGACGCCTTCGACTTCGACACCGAATCGCTGGAATGGCAAATGAATCACCTGGCCCGCAAGCGCGGCCGGGCCAGGAGCCGGCCTGCCCCGGCTGCCTGCGCAGTGGAATCCCTGCCTGCCGTCAGCACCACAGGGGCTGCGCCCTAATATCGGGGCTTCCCAACAAGGCCCGATACACCATGAAGCTCTCCTTGCTTGCTGCCGCGGCTGTGGCATTGCAACTGCTGGCGCCGGCGCCTGCCCTGGCGGCCGACGACATCGTGTTCAAGGACAGCGCCGGCCGCGTGCTCAGGCGCAGCGACCTGGACAAGGCCGATGGCCGCTTCAGCTGGGAGCTGCCCTCCGCCACACCCGTCAGCCAAGCCGCGCGCGATGCCCATGCCTTGGGCCGCGCTGCAGGGCAGAACGGCGATTACCGCACCGCCCTGGCACATTTCGAGACCGCCTCGAAGCTGGCGCCCCGCTGGCCCTATCCCGTCTACGACGCTGCATTCACCTACCTGCTGCAAAAGGACTTTGACGCGGCCTATCGGCATTACCGGCGCGTGGATGCACTGGCGCCCAGGGGCTTCTTCACCGCCAAGACGGCCGTGCACAGCCTGCGCATGGAGCGTGACGGCAAGCTCCCCCAAGGCACCTACCTGCGCTACCTTGCCCTGGAGTGGGAAACCGACCGCGACAAGGCGCGCCAGGCCGCGCTGGCCATGACCCGCGAGACGCCCGGCTTCGCTCCCGCCTGGAAGACCGCCGCCCATCTGGAGGACGACCCCGCAAAACGTCTCGCCCTGCTGGACAGCGGCCTGAAGGCCGGCCCCGATGCCGAGACCCGCGGCTTTCTGCTCCTGAACAAGGCCATGGTGCTGCGCGAACGCAACCAGATCCCCGAGGCCATGGTGATGCTGGGAGAGCTTGCGGTAGACCCGCAGTCTCCGCTGGATGTCGAGGCCCTGGCGCGGCACACGCTGGCGCAGTGGGCGCGGCCTTGAGGCTAGCACCTGCACCTTCACCCGCCCTGCAGCCCGCTCAGCGCAGGGCGAGCTCCACGGCTTCCGCAGACAGCCCGTAGGCCTCCACGAAGACCTCGATGCGGTCCTGCGTCTGCGCGTTCACAAACGTCTCCATACCCACGCTGTCCATCTCCCCTGACAGCATCTGGCCCGTATTCACGGGGCGGGTATCGAGCTGCTGCGCCAGCACGCAGCTGTCCTCTCCCTCCGGCTGCAGGCCGATGAGCCCCGTCTGGTTGTTGATGGCAATCACCCTGGCTTGTCTTTGCATGCTCCACCCTGTCGTCTGAATCCGTCGTTTCTGGAATGGCGAAAAGGCGCCGCCTTGTGCAACGCCCCTGCCTGTCCTGGCGACTGTAGGCAAGGCTTGGGGACGGCGGTAGAGGCCCGGGGCTTGGTGGACTGCCAAGGAAAATTTACGAATGGCTTTCGGAGATGCTGGGTTTTCTGTTGAATTTGGCGGATGTGCCGAGGCGGTTGCAAGGCGCTTTGACCCGGCGACCTGGAGCGGATGCAATAGACGCGGCATCTGCTGTGCGATGGCCATGCATGGCGAGGAATGCATGAAACCTTCCGAAGCGCTGGCTTTGAACCGTACCGGGATTCGCCATGTGGTCGAGTCCCACCGTGCGACCCTGATGGATGAGGCCGCCATTCAGGAGGAACTGCAGCGCCTGCTGGGCATGTCGGTCGATGGGCTGACGCCCAGTGCCTTGCCGGAGGCCTTCCGCAGCCAGGTGCTGGCCGAGGCGCTGCCGATGTGAGCAAGGCATTGCGCGCCAGCGTTCCTTCCTGATGAATCGGCAAGTGAACGGCATCTGCCGCAAACCTGCGATAGATACCTGACCCAAGCACCTTCATTGCGGGTATCGCGGGCAGCCTCCCCCTCTCAGTTCCCCAGCGCCCCGCGCACGGCAGCGCGCTCGCCCATGCGCTTGAAATGCGCCTGCACCTTGGGGAAGCCGGCGATGTCCACGCCGTCGCCTTCCAGCCAGCCGGCAATGGTGAACAGATAGGCGTCGGCCACGGAATAGTCCGAACCCAGCACCCAGGGGGCATCGCCCAGGTAATGGCGCTCGATCACGCCAAAGCATTCGGCCATGTTGGCTGCCACCTTGCGCTGCATGGAGGCAATGGCCGCTTCGTCATCGGCCCAGCGGCCTGCGCGGCGCCCGTGGGCGTGGGCCACGTGCACGGTGGAGGACAGGTAGCTGTGGAAATCCTGCATGTGGGCAAAGGCATACGCATCGTCGAGCGGGGCGAGCCGGGCCTCGGGGAAGCGGCGCGCAACGTAGGCCAGCAGGGCCGGCGTTTCGGTGAGCACGCCGCGCTCGGTCACCAGGGCGGGCACGCGGCCCTTGGGATTGATGGCCAGGTATTCAGGGCTGCGCTGCTCGCCCTTGGGGAAGTCGAGCTTGATGACTTCGTGCGGCGCATTGGCTTCGATCAGGGCGATGCGGGTGGCCAGGGCGCAGGTGCCGGGCGCGTAGTAGAGCTTGAGGGTGGTCATGAAAGAGACGGGTAGGGATGGGATACGTGCAGATTCTGCCGTCGGCGCCGATGGCCGGGCCGGCCCTCCAAGTTAGTGCGTATCGCACGGCCGTGCAAGCGGCATCTGCGTCTTTGCTTATGCCTGCTCGGCATTCCAACGCACGGTGCGTGCGGGCAGGTCAATGTGGATGGTGTGGCGGCCGCCGTCATGCAGTAGCAGGTCCAGCTTCCCGTCCTGGCCATCCACGAACGTGATGCCTTCAATCATGGGTGCGTCGATCAGGTCGTTGCAGTCGAGCGCGATCCAGGCATCGGTCTGCAGATCCAGCAGGCGCAGATTGGGGAAGTCGGGGTCCTCGCCATATTCGACGCAAGCCACCATGGCCCAGGGTCTGGAGACGGCCACGGCCGTGAGGGTGCTATCCGGGCTCTGCGCGCAGGCGCGCGCCTGCAGGGCATCGAGCAGCGTGGGCGCGTCGTCCAGCATGTGTGCGTAGGGAGACTCGGGTGGCACGGTGCGCACCGGCTGGGTGGCGGCCTTGGCGCTTTTGGCGCGTTTTGCGCGTTTGGCAGGCTCTGCCGTTTGGGTGCTGCGCCTGCGGCCCGCTGGCGGAAGGTGCTGGATTTTGCCGCCCGCAATGCCCAGAAAGACACCGCATTCGCTCACGCTCAGATGCCTGTAGTTGCGGCTGCTGCACGGGGTTTCCCAAAGCGGGGTGCCGGTGTCCGGGTCCACGGCGACAAGATAGGCCCGCTCCATGCCGTCCTCGTGCCTGTCCTGTATTCCATAGAGGACGCCGGCATGGCATTGCGGCGCGCTGACATGGGTAGGCGACAGGCACGGTCCGAAACGGTTGCTGCGAATGTCATAGCCATACATGCCCTGGCGTGCAAAGCAGAAATAGACCACGCCGTCACGATGTGCTGCCCGCTGGGCATGCACATGCCGGCGCTCATCGTCAGGTTGAACGGGAGGTGTGATGGCCAGGACTTCGCCGCTGCAAGGATGGATACGAAGCCAGGGTGCATCGATGTCCACGTGGTCTCTGCTGCCGGGGCCGAACACGGCCCACGCGCCTGCAATGGCGGGCGAGTACAGGTTGCGCGCACTGTCCACCCACAGCACATGCTCGGTGTGCCCGTCGGTTTCATGCCAGCGCCGCAGCTCCGAGCGCTCAGGGTGGACGATCCAGCCGTAGACCGCCCCCTCCAGCACAAACGCACCCTGCAGGCCCAGCGCCAGCGTGCTGCCCTGCCAGTTGCGACGGTCCAGCAGCAGATAGCGGCCCTCGGGACTGCTCTCCTCCATCGCGACGAGCCAGCGATGCGCGTCCAGCTCCACGGGAACGGGCCAATGCCTGGCCTGCATGCCCGGCACGGCATGGAAGTCGAACAGGCATTCGCCGGTGCGGGCATCAAGCACCTGGTCGCAGAGCATCAGGTGCCGCTCGTCCACGAACCACGACATGCCCTCGCTCTCGCGCATGCGGTGGTCCCAGAGCACGTTGCCGGTGGCCACATCAACGGCGCGCAGAAAGGACGTTGTGCTGTCCCCCTTGTTGCAGTACTCGTAGTAGAGCCGGCCATCGACCACGCTCATGGCGGTGTCGATGATGAAGATGCTCTTGTCTCCAATGGCCTGGGATTTGCCGTAGTGCATGCGCGCCTTTCAAAGACCTGATTGTCGCCAGCAGAGCGCGGTGTGGACTGGGCGAAATGTCAAGTCGATGGCGTCGTGCGCGCCTGAACCAATGCAGCTGCGGCGGCGCAACGCCATCCGATCCAGGCGAGCAGGTCCGCGATGCGCTGTGCCGGATGGAAGCTGCACCGAGCGTGCTGCAGATGCATGCCGAGTGGGCTGTCTGTTGCTGTCCGCCAGGCGTTGTTCCAAGAGCGGGGCCTGCATTGCTCCCGCCCTGGCGGGCAGCAATGGAGGCACTTAGAACCGATAGGCCGCAGCCACACGCACCTCACGCCCGAAGCCCAGCGCGCAGAATTGCGCGCCGCCACGGAAGGTGTTGCATTGCGTGCGGTACTGCCTGCCGGTGAGGTTGCTGAGGTTGACCGAGAAGCGCCACGGGCCGGTGGTGTAGGCGGCCATGGCGTCCCACAGCGTGTAGGCGTCGTTCATGGGGGTCTTCACGCCGTCCATGGGCAGCTCGCCAGGCGTGGCGCTGATGTGGCGCAGGCCCAGGCCCAGCTCCAGGGCGCCGCGCTGGTACTTGCCCCACAGCGATGCGGCATGGCGCGGCGTGGCGCCGGGGCGCGCGCCGATCTCGATGGCGTTGTTGCTGCGCGTGACCCTGGAGTCGAGGTAGGTATAGGCCGCAATGGCCGAGAAGCCGCCGCCGATCTCGCCCTGGGCCTGCAGCTCCAGCCCCCGGTTGCGCACTTCGCCGGTCTGCACGTCGAAGCGAGGGTTCAGTGTGGATGGCGTGCGCACATTGCGCTTGCGCAGGTCGAACACGGCGGCGCTGAGCGTGTAGCCGGCCGATGGAGGCGCGTAGCGCAGGCCGGCCTCGAACTGGCGCGCGGTCTCGGGCTCGTAGGGCCTGCCGTTGGCGTCGGTGGCCGTGACCGTGGTCAGCGGCGGCTGGAAGGAGTTGTTGAAGGACACATAGGGAGCCAGGCCGCTGGGCGCCAGGTAGATCAGGCCCAGCCGCCCGGTGACGGCGCTGTCGGTGCGGCGCACGGTGGTGATGGCGAAGGGCGCGGTGGCTGCGGCGCGCGCGTCGTAGTCGGTGTCTATGCGTGCGCTGTCGCGGCGCAGGCCGGCGCTGAGCACCCAGCGCTCGCCGAACTTGATCTGGTCCTGCACGTACAGGCCTGCCTGGTGCGTGCGGGCCAGCGCGCGGTCGCTGAGGTAGTTGTCATTCCAGTTCGGCGCGATGTGGATGGGGTTGACCAGGTCCAGCGGCGCCACGGCGCCGTTGAGCGAGTAGATGCGCCAGTCGAGCCTGGAGCGGTAGTAGTCGAAGCCCACGGCCCACTGGTGCGAGACGGCACCCGTCCGGTGGCGCCCTTCGATCTGCGTGTCCATGACCCAGGTCTGTTCGGCGTCGGGCCGCACCATGGCCAGGCGTGCCATGTCGCGCTGGTCGGCCGTCAGGCCCCGGTTGCGCATCTCGCGCCGGTCGTTGCGGCCGTCCAGGTAGCGCAGGTTGTTGCGCAGCGTGAGCTGGTCGTTCAGGCGGTGCTCCAGCAGCCAGCCCACGCTGGCATTGCGCTTGTGGTGGCCAGATCCCGGTCCGCTGACGTTGATGTCCCTGGCCGACCAGCCTGCAGGCGTCTGGCGGTAGTAGGGGATGACGAAGCCGGTTTCGTCCTCCTGGTACTGCGCCAGCAGGGTGAGGCTGGTGCGCTCGCCCAAAAGTGTGAGGGACGGGGCGATGTAGCTGCGATCGGCGCGCAGGCCATTCCACTGCGTGCCCGATTCGCGCTTGAGCACGGTCAGCCGGGCCAGTGCCGTGCCCTGTTCATTGATGGCGCCACCGATGTCGGCCGTGAGCTGGCGCCGGTCGTGGCTGCCGAATTCCACGCCCACTTCGCGCTGCATGCCGGCGCGCGGGCGCTTGGTGACGGCATTGATCAGGCCACCGGGCGCGGACTGGCCGTACAGCACCGAGGCCGGGCCGTGCACGACTTCCAGCCGCTCCAGCCCATATGGCTCCAGGTTGGTCATGAAGCCGTTGTGGACCATGCGCATGCCGTCGCGGTACAGGCCCGTGCCGGTCAGATAGAAACCGCGCACGGCCACGTCGTCATCGGTGACGCCGTAGTCCATGGGACGCACGCCCGCGCTGTAGCGCACGGCCTCGGCCACGCTGGAGATGGCCTGGTCGCGGATCTGGGCCTCGCCGATGATGCTGACCTGCTGCGGCGTCTCCAGCAGCGGCACATCCATCTTCATGGCCGAGGCGCTGCGGCGCGGCGCGTAGCCGGGCACGGCGCCCCAGGCGCTTTCATGCTCGGCATCGGCCAGCACGTTCACGGTGGGCAGTGCATGCTCGGCCGCGGCCCCGGGCCGCGCACGGTGCACGGCCCAGCCGCCTTCGGCCGTGCGCGTGGCCTGCAGCTGGTGCGGGGCGAGCAGGGCGGCAAGTCCTTCTTGCACGCCGCGCGTGCCGCTCAGCGCCGCCGACTGTCGGCCCTGGACCAGGGCTGGATCGAACGAGAGGGTGATGCCTGCCTGGCGCGCAAGGCTGTGCAGGCTGGTCTCCAGATCACCGGCCGGCAGGTCGAACCGGATGGACCTGGCATCCGGGGCGGAGCTCGGGCTCTGGGCCAGAGCGGTCGCTGGCAGGCCCAGCGTGATCAACAGGCCCAGCGCCAAGGCCTGCGTGGCCAGGGCCGTGGGGCGTGTGCAGGAGGGCGGATGGGCAGCGTGGCGGGTACTGGGCAGGCTGGGCATGGAGGCAGTCCTTGAGAAGCGGCAAAGGAAAAAGCGATGTCTTTGCTCCTATGCCGAACGGGCGGTGTGAAACCCGTAATGACTGCCTGAAAAAAATTCCGGATCAGGCTTTGACCAGGCGCATGGCGCTGTGGGCACCGCTGGCCGCACCTTGTCCGCGCTCCACACGCACAGGCAGCGTGCGGGCAATGGCGGCCAGCGCACGACCCGCCGGATCCGGCCCGTCCAGCTGGAATACGCCTGAAACATGCAGGGCAGCCACGTCGTCGGCGCATTCCATGGGAATGCCGGTCTGGCGTGACAGCTCGGTCATGAAGGCGTCCAGGCGCATGCGGCGGGCGACCAGTACGCCGTCGGTCCATGCGTCGGGCACCAGGCCTTCGTCGGGCAGGCGCACAGGGCGGTGCTGGCCGGCGTGCAGCACATGGGTTTCGCCGGAGGTGGCGACGATGGCGTCCAGGGAGCCTGGCGCAGTGCCGTCCAGCGCCCTGACATGGATGGCCACGCGGCCCTCGGTGACGTACAGGCGCGTGGCCGTGTCCGGATGTTTTTCGTGGCGCACGCCGAAGCTGGTGCCCAGGGCCTCGAAGCGGGCCAGCGGCGTTTCCACCCAGAAGGAGCGTCGGCCCGCGAGGGAGCGCGGGTCGCTGCCGGTGTCGATGAAGATCTCGCCGCGTGCCAGGCGGACCACGCGGCGCAGCAAGGTGAAATCCACCTGCACCAGTGTGTCCGGTGCCAGGTGCAGGCGGCTGCCGTCGGCCAGCAGGGTGCTGCGGCGCTCACCGATGGCCGTGCCCAGCGCGATCTGCTCGCGCGGTGCAGCCCAACGCCATGCCATGGATCCCAGCAGCAGGGCCGCGGGGCCCAGGAACAGCAGCCGCTGCAGGCTTGCGCGCCGGCCTCGCGCCGGACCTGGGCCAGCGGACCGCAGCACGCCGTGGGCCAGTCCCGCCTGGCCGGCGGGCAGGGCGAACTGGGCCTCCACCGCCTGGACCTGTTGCCAGGCCTGTTCGTGCGCGGCGTGGCTGCTGCGCCATGCCTGGCAGGCGGCGCGGTCGGCATCGGTGGCCGTGCCGGAGGCCAGCCGCACGGCCCAGGCAATGGCCTGTTCCAGCGCCTGGGGGGCCTGGTCCGTGCTCACGCCGTCAGTTCCTTGCGCAGGGCAAGGCAGTGGCGTATGGCGGTGGCCATGTATTTCTCGACGGAGCTCAGGCACACGCCCAGCTGCAGGGCGATTTCCGGGTAGCTCAGGCCTTCCAGGCGAGAGAGCAGAAAGGCGCTGCGGGCCTTGGGCGGCAGGCCGGCCAGCAGGTTGTCCATGCGCACCAGGGATTCGATCAGCAGATGGCGCTCCTCGGCCGAGGGCGCCAGCGGCTCGGGCAGGCTGGCGATGGCGTCCAGGCAGGCGCGCTCCAGCGCGGCGCGGCGGGTGTGGTCCACGACCAGGCCGTGGGCGATGGTGGTGAGCCAGGCGCGCGGCTCGCGCACGCCATGCAGGGACTGGGGCTTGCCCAGCACGCGAACGAAGGTGTCCTGGGCCAGGTCTGCCGCATCGCAGGGATTGCCCAGCCTGCGCCTGAGCCAGCCCACCAGCCAGCCGTGGTGGTCGCTGTAGAGCAGGGCGATGTCGGGGTGCGAAGGCGCGGCGGCCATGGAGCGGGTTCCTGGGAATGCGGATTTGATAATGATTCGCATTCTATTTGAGCAATGGCTGCAGCCTGCCCGCAACTGGCCCGCCGCGCAATGCGTTGCATGCATCCAACGCGATCCGGCCATGCGGGGCTGCGCACCTTCGGGTTTGAGCTAGGACAAGATCGGCCACGTCCGCCCCTGATGCAATACAGCTACGGGATTTGCCCCGGGCTACTCCAAGACTCTCCATCATGAAAAGAACTCTGCTCGCCGTTGCTGCCGTTTGCGCCCTGTCGTCGGGTGCCGCGTTTGCGCAGCAGGCCGAAGGCCCCTGGATGGTGCGCGTGCGCGCCGTGAATCTGGACAGCGCCAACAAGGACAGCACGGGTCTGGGTCTGTCGATCAACAACAAGTGGATGCCCGAACTGGACGTGTCCTACTTCTTCACGCCCAACATCGCGGCCGAGCTGGTGCTGACCTACCCGCAAAAGCACGACCTGCGTGCCAACGGCCTGGGCCAGATCGGCAGCCTCAAGCACCTGCCGCCCACGCTGCTGGCGCAATACCACTTCACCAATTTCGGCGCCTTCAAGCCCTACGTCGGCGCCGGTGTGAACTACACCCGCTTTTCGAGCGTGAGCTTCAACCCTGCCGTGCAGGCCGCGCTGAACCCCTCGATCAAGAAGAACAGTTTCGGCGGCGCGCTGCAGATCGGTTTCGACTACGCGCTGGACAAGAACTGGTCGCTGAATTTCGACGTGAAGAAGGTCTTCATTGAAACGGACGTGAGCTCCGCCGGCACCAAGGTGGGCACCTTCAAGGTGAACCCGGTGCTGGTCGGTGTGGGACTGGGCTATCGCTTCTGATCTCCGGATCATGAGTGAGGCACGCGCTGCTTCATCCGGCAGCGCGTAGTGAGGCAAGGATGGGTACTTGGTCCGGTATGCCGTTCGCGGCATACCGGATTTTTTTCGTCCGAACCGGCGCTTTCGCCTGCTGCGGACGTGCTGCGGCGCACCACCTGACAGGTCACGAAAAAATCACGCGCGGGGGAAACTGTCCTACCCGCATGCCATGGGCAGGCGCCTAGGCTGGTGCCTCGGCCTGCCGGTGCGAGTCTTGCGAGGCTCGCTTGCCGTTTGCAGGCGTCAGTCACCATTGGCTGTCCGCCCCGTGGCGACCGCGCCCTGCTGCAAGCCGGGATGCGGCATTCACCATGCTGCGGCGGGCGGCGCACAACGCGAGGCCCCCACCATGCTGTCTGCCCACGATTCGACCGTGTCTTCCTCTGCCCTGGCATCGCGCGCCCAGCGCGTGCCGCTGCCTTTGCCTTCGGCGCCGCGTGCGCCAGCCCAGGGCGGCAGGCGCGAGGCGGCCCCGGAATGGGCGGACCACGCACTGCGCGCGACCCGCGCCGAACTGCAGCACGGGCTGATGCAGCCCCAGGCCCAAGTCTCTCCCAAATACCTCTACGACGCGCGCGGCTGCGACCTGTTCGAGCAGATCACGCGGCTGCCCGAGTACTACCCCACGCGCACCGAGGCCGCCATCCTGGCCGACTCTGGTGCCGCCATGGCCGAGGCCCTGCGCGGCAGCGAGGTGCTGATCGAGCTGGGCGCCGGCAATTGCGAGAAGGTGCGCGCCCTGTGCCGCAGCCTGCGGCCACGGCATTTCGTGGGCGTGGACATTGCGGGCGCGTTCCTGCGCCAGTCCGTGCGCCGGCTGGCCGAGGAATTTCCGCAGCTGCAGGCCCATGCCGTCACGGCCGACATCACCGAGCCGCTGACCCTGCCGCCCCATATCCCGCAGGCCGGGCGGCTGCTGTTCTATCCGGGCTCGTCCATCGGCAATTTCGACCCGGTACAGGCCCAGCGCATGCTGGGCCAGATGCGTGCCATGGTCAACGACGACGGCGGCCTGCTGATCGGCATAGACCTGCCCAAGTCCACGCAATGGCTGGAGCCCGCCTATGACGATGCCCAGGGCGTGACGGCGCGCTTCAACCTGAACCTGCTCAGCCACGTCAACAGCCTGCTGGGCAGCGACTTCAACCCGGACGACTGGGAGCATGTGGCCTTCTTCAACGCCGAGCATTCGCGCATCGAGATGCACCTGCGCGCGCGCCGCCCGCTGATCGTGGGCTGGCCGCAGGGGCTGCGGCATTTCTCGGCCGGCGAGACCATCCACACCGAAAACAGCTACAAGTACCCGCTGCCCGAATTCCTGGGCATGCTGGCCTGCGCGGGCTTCGGGCCCTGCCAGGTCTGGACGGATGAGCGCCAGTGGTTTGCCGTGATCCATGCCCATGCGTGAAATGCCCGCCGTCTTCCGCTGGGTGCAGCGCTACGAGGCCGTTCGCCAGAGCACCGTGCTGCTGGCCGCGCCCCTGTCGGCCGAGGATGCCTGCGTGCAGTCCATGCCAGACGCCAGCCCGGCCAAATGGCATCTGGCGCATACCACCTGGTTCTTCGAGACCTTTGTGCTGGCCGAGCACGCGCCCGGCGTGCCGCCCTTCGATGCCGACTTTCGCGTGCTGTTCAACTCCTACTACCAGCAGGTGGGCGAGCGGCATCCGCGTGCCCAGCGCGGGCTGCTGACGCGCCCCTCGCTGGCGCGGGTGCTGGCCTACCGCGAGGCCGTGGACCAGCGCATGCTGCAGATGTTCGAGGACTGGGGCACGCAGCCGCCTGCACGGCTGGCCGCGCTGCTGGAGCTGGGCCTGCAGCATGAGCAGCAGCACCAGGAACTGCTGCTGACCGACATCAAGCACCTGCTGTCCTGCCACCCGCTGTGGCCTGCGTACCGGGCGCAGGAAGAGGGCGTGCCTGCGCCGCAAGAGCCCGATGGATTGCCCCCGCCGCTGCAGTGGCTGACCGTGCCGCGCGGCATGCATGCCGTGGGCCATGCGGGCGAGGGCTTTGCCTTCGACAACGAGCGCCCGCGCCACGAGGTGTTCCTGCAGGGCTGCGAGATGGCGCAGCGGCCCGTGAGCAATGCCGAGTTCCTGCGCTTCGTCAAGGATGGCGGCTATGCCCAGCCGCAGTGGTGGCTGGCCGAAGGCTGGGACTGGCGCTGCGCGCAGCAGCTGGAGCACCCGTGGTACTGGCGGCGCCAGGCCGGCGGCGTGATGGACGGCATGTGGCAGGAATTCAGCCTGCATGGCGCGCTGGCGCTGGACGGGCGCAGGCCCGTCTGCCACCTCTCTTACTTCGAGGCCGATGCCTATGCGCGCTGGGCTGGCGCGCGCCTGCCCACCGAGGCGGAATGGGAGGCGGCCCTTGCCGCGCAGATGGCGCAGCGCCCGCAGCACGGCGAGCCGCCCGGCCCCGTGCACCCGCGCGCCATGCAGCCCGGCAGCCATGCGCTGGGCGAGGTCTGGGAGTGGACCCAGTCCGCCTACACCGCCTACCCGGGCTTTGTGGTGGCCGAGGGCGCGGTGGGTGAATACAACGGCAAGTTCATGGTCAACCAGTACGTGCTGCGTGGCGGCTCCTGCCTCACGCCGCCCGGCCATGCGCGCGCCAGCTACCGCAATTTCTTCCCCACCCAGGCGCGCTGGCAGATGACCGGCCTGCGGCTGGCAAGGGATCTGGCCTGAGCCTGCCCGTGCCGCGTTGCCTGGCATTGCATCGCGCGCCGGCGCATGCAGTAGCATCGTCGGCCTCAATGATCCGAGGGAGTTCCATGTTGTTGCGTTCGCTTGTTCTTGCCATGCCGCTGTCCCTGGTCCTTGCCGGCTGCGCCACTGCGCCGCCCCAGGCACCGGCGCTCAGCCAGCCACAGGACCAGCCCCGGCCCGAGGTGCCCGCCAAGGCCCCGGCCGATGCGCCGCACGCCGAGCCCGAGGTCGCCAACCTCACGCCCCTGCCCAGCCTGCTGCTGATCGGCGAAGACGCTGCCGGCCGCTACTACTCCATGGTGGCCAAGGCCACCTTCACCATCGAGGCCGATGGCCGCCTGAGCCTGGCCGACCAGGGCGGCGGCCACGGCGGCGAGCCCATGGCGCCCCAGGCCGACATGCAGGACCAGAGCATGTCCACCGAATGCAAGCCCTATGGCGCCGTGGCCAACCAGCGCACCACCTGGTTCCCGTACACGGGCGTGTTCGTGCGCGGCGGCACGCTGGTTGGCGCCAGGGCCGACGGTGCGGACGTGGCCGCCAAGGCGCTCACCGAGCATGAAGGTGCCCAGATGCTCTACACGGGCAAGGATGCCGACGCCACCGAGTACTACTACGCGCCCTGCGTGGGTGCGCAGCGTGTATCCACGGGCTGGCGGCTGGACCGCTACCTGCCCGACGGCGGGCAGCTGCGCGTGCGCGCCGATGCGCGCGGCGGCAAGGGCCAGACGCTGGAGCTGAAGATTCCCAAGCCCTTCGCGCCCTTCGTGCTGGTGCGCTACCAGTCGGGCGCCATGATTCCCGTGCCCATGCGCGCCGTGCTGGCCACGGTGGACTTGGCCGAGCGCCGCGTGGTGATGCAGTACCAGGGCACCTATGCCGTGGAGCCTGCCATCCGCAAGATGGAGCTGCGCCTCATCGTGCCCGGCAGCCGCCCGTCCGAAGGCGAGACCGCCGCGCGCCACGCCGAACGCACCCAGGCCCAGTTGCGCGACCTGGCCCGCTGCGCCCCGCCCAAGGGCCACGCCATCGAGCCCTGCGCCAACCCGCAACGCACGCCCGATCCGCTGATCTTCTACTCCTCGCAGCAAGCGCGGGAGCGCGCCAAGCGGCGCTGACAGGCCAGGAGCCTGCCTGCAAGGGCCGGGCCGCCGCGCAGTCCGGCCCGCCCTTGCGCGGGAATCAGACCTTGGCCAGCGCCTGCTCCAGGTCGGCCAGCAGGTCGCTGATGTGCTCGATGCCCACGGACAGGCGCACCATGCCTTCGGTCACGCCGGCCTTGGCAAGCTCCTCGGCGTCCAGCTGGCGGTGCGTGGTCGATGCCGGGTGCGTGGCCAGGGACTTGGCGTCGCCGATGTTGACCAGGCGCGTGAACAGCTGCAGCGCATCCAGGAAGCGCGCACCGGCGGCGCGCGTGTCGCTGTCGCCGCTGCTGTTCTTGAGGCTGAAGGAGAGGATGCCCGAGGCGCGGCCGCCCAGCTGCTTCTTCACCAGGGCGTGGTCGGGGTGGTCCTGCAGGCCGGCGTAGCGCACCCATTCGATCTTGGGATGCTTTTGCAGCGTCTCGGCGATCTTCTGGGTGTTCTCGCAGATGCGGTCCATGCGCAGGGCCAGCGTCTCGATGCCCTGCAGGATGAGGAAGGCGTTGTGCGGTGACAGGGCGGCGCCGGTATTGCGCAGCGGCACCACGCGCACGCGGCCGATGTAGGCGGCCTCGCCCAGGGCCTCGGTGTAGACCACGCCGTGGTAGCTGACATCGGGCTCGTTCAGGCGCTTGAAGCGTGTCTTGTGCTCGGCCCAGGGGAACTTGCCGCTGTCCACGACGGCGCCGCCCACGCTGTTGCCGTGGCCGCCCAGGTACTTGGTCAGCGAGTGCACGACGATGTCGGCGCCGTGCTCGATGGGGCGCAGCAGATAGGGGCTGGGCACCGTGTTGTCCACGATCAGCGGCACGCCATGGGCGTGGGCCACGTCGGCCAGCGCGCGGATGTCGGTGACATTGCCCAGCGGGTTGCCGATGGACTCGATGAAGATGGCCTTGGTCTTCTCATCGATGTGCTGGGCGAAGCTGGCCGGGTCGCGCGGATCGGCAAAGCGCACCGTGATGCCCTGCTGCGGGAAGGTATGGGCGAACAGGTTGTAGGTGCCGCCGTAGAGCGTGCTGGCCGAGACGATGTTGTCGCCGGCCTCGGCAATCGCCTGGATGGCATAGGTGATGGCGGCCATGCCCGAGGCCACGGCCACGGCGGCAATGCCGCCTTCCAGCGCCGCGACGCGCTTTTCCAGCACGTCGGTGGTGGGGTTCATGATGCGCGTGTAGATGTTGCCGGCCACCTTGAGGTCGAACAGGTCGGCGCCATGCTGGGCACTGTCGAAGGCGTAGGCCACGGTCTGGTAGATGGGCACGGCGGCCGACTTGGTGGTGGGGTCGGGCGAGTAGCCGGCGTGGACGGCCAGGGTTTCGATGCGCATGGAAGATTGCCTTTCTGGTGACGGCTTACGCAAGAAGGGCACGGTCGGGCCATTTGCCATGGGGAGCGGCGCGTTCCCGCATCCTGTTTGCGTAAGTCCTGAGGTTTTACTAGCGGAGGACGGTTGGCATTGTGGCGTGCCGGCCTGCGGTGCCCAACGATGCGTTGGTTACGAACATATACGCCGCAGCCCGGTTGCTCCTCTGCCACGCGCAGATATGCCCGGCCTGCCATCGCCAGAACCGTGAGTGAATGTGTATTTTTGTTAACGACGTGTTGTAACGTGACCTGATCGCTAGACTCCATCAGGGAGTTGATGGTGACGTTGACAGCAAGACATCTTCTGGCGCTGGCGGTGCCCCTGTGCACCTTGCTGCTGGCCGGCTGTTTCTATGTCTGCTGGCGGCATCTGCGTGCCCGGCGCGAGTTGCGCAGCATGTCCTTCGCCTTCACCGGCTTCAGCCTGGCGCTGCTGCTGCAGATCCTGGAGCGGCCTGCGGCCGTTCCCGTCAATGCATTGACGACGGCCGCGCTGCAACTGTGCGCGGCCTGGTTCATCACCGAGGCCATGGCCATACGCCAGGGCGTGCGCCCCGATGCACCGCTGGCGGCCGGCTTTGGCGGCGCGGTGCTGGTGGTGCTGGGCTACTACGCCTGGGCCGTGCCCGATGCCCAGGCGCGCCAGCATGTGCTCAATTTCGGCCTGGGCCTGCAACTGGCCCTGCCGCTGTGGCGGCTGCCACGCAGGCATCCCTGCACAGGCTGGGACCGGCTGCTGCTGTGGGTGTTCGTGGTCTTTGCGCTGAGCTTTTTCGTCCGCACGCTGTGGGTGACGCCGCGTGCTGCTTCGGTATCGGCCAGCGCAGCCGGGGAATGGCTGGGCATTTCTTCCTCGTGGATGGCGCTGCAGCTGAGCCTGCTGGTGTTCGGCCTGCTGTTTGCCATGCTCTTCCTGGCCGCAGCGGTGCGCGACACCGTGCAGGAGCTGCACGAGGAGCGCGACCGCGATCCGCTGACCGGGCTGCTGAACCGGCGCGCCTTCAAGGAGGCCGTGCAGCGCCGGCTGGCCGAGCAGCCGCAGCTGTCGGCCGCCGTACTGGTGTGCGACCTGGACCATTTCAAGCGGGTCAACGACGGCTGGGGCCATGCGGCGGGCGACGAGGTGCTGCAGCGCTTTGCGCGCCTGCTGCTGCGCAGCACACGCCAGCAGGACCTGGTTGCACGCTTTGGCGGGGAGGAGTTCGTGGCCCTGCTGCCGCACGCCGACCCGCTGGCCGCGCAATGGATCACCCGGCGCATCCAGACCCAGCTGCGCCTGATGGGCTTCAGCGCGCTGCCCGACGACATACGCATCACGGCCAGCTTTGGCGTGGCCTGGATGGCCCAGGGCCAGACGCTGGAGCAGGCGCTGGCGCGTGCCGACGCCATGCTCTACGAGGCCAAGCGCGCAGGCCGCGACCGGGTGCGGCTGGTGCCGCAAGAGGAAGAGGCCTAGCCGGGGCTTGGCTTGCCCGGTGTGACCGGCGCCTGCAGCAGGCGTGGGGTGCGGGAAGGGCGTGGCGATGAGCGCGGGGCGCTGGACTCGCGCGGTACATGTGGCTCATGCGGCTTGTGCTGCTCGTGCGACACATGCGGCTCGCGCGGTGCATCCTGCTCGCGTGGCGCGTGGGGCCTGTGTGGTCCCCGCGGGCCGCTGGAGCTGCCGGGGCCGCGGGGTTCAGGCGCAGGCCTGGCGGGCCTGGCCGGGCGTTCGGCCACGGCCGGCTGGCGCTGTTCCCAGGCGGGCAGGGCGGCATGCACCATGGCGGCGCCGTGGGCGTCGTTGGCCGCGTAGTGGCGCTGGGCCAGGCTCAGCTGCGGTGCAGCCCAGTTGGAGGTGGAGATCTTCTTGGACTTGTGGAAGTTCTGCCCCAGCACCAGGGCCACGGCCGCGCGCACGCCTACCGAGCTGGCATAGCCGTGGCGCTTGAACACGCGGTCCAGGTCGATCACGTTGTGCAGCGCAACGCCCAGGCGCGCGGGCAGCGCGCTGCGGTCATGGTCCAGGCCGAAACCGGCCTTGCAGATGGACTCGCTGGCCAGCACGTCGGCCGCAAGCGCGCGTGCCTGCGCATGGTGCAGCTGCAGCAGCCAGGCCTGGTCGCAGGTGGCCAACTGCACCACATGGGGGCCGGTGTCGGTCTGGTGGGCGTGGAACAGGGGCTTGCTCTCGGTATCGAAACCGAGCACGGGCGCCGCCATCAGCGCGGCGCGTGCGGCCGCGAATTCGGCGTCGGTGGCGGGCACGTGGATGCAGCGCTCAGGCAGGGCGGCAAAAGGCGGCAGCAGGCGGCTGTCATCCTTGCTGGGAGCGTGCAGGCGGGGCATGGGAAAAGAGGGGGAAGCCGAGGCAAGCCGTCAAGTATGCCTGCACTTGCATGCCCCTCAGGCACCGGGTTTTTATCCCCGGTGCGTGTGGACGGAGTTGTGGAAAACTCCGGGTGTAACTTGCCGAATCCGCGCCCTGCAAGGCTTTCCACGGAATGCCTAAAAAATCAGCGCAGTGGCGAAAGGGCGTCGAATAAGGGTATTTGCGGATGGCTGCGCCGGACCCCGATGCAGGGTCCGGCGGCTGTTTCAAAAGGTGTCTAAAGGCCTTGATCGTTGAAGACCGGCACCCGCTTTTCCAGGCCGGCGCGCACGGCCTCGGCCTGGTTGGAGCTGCCCAGCAGGGCCTGCTGCTCCTGCGCCTCGGCCAGCAGGATGTCTGCGGGAGAAGCGGTTTCGCTGAGCTGCATCAGCCGCTTGGACGCGCGTATGGCGTGCGGGCTGCTGGCCGCGATCTGGCGGGCCAGGTGGCGCGCTTCCTCCAGCGGCGCGGCGCTCACGCGCGTGGCCAGGCCCAGGGCCACGGCCTCGGGGCCGGGCACGATGCGGCCGGTGTAGACCAGCTCGCGCAGCACATCGCCGCGCACCAGCGGCGCGGCCAGCGCGCAGCCGGCCATGTCGGGCACCAGTCCCCACTTGATTTCCATGATGGACAGCCGCGCATCATCGGCCACCAGGCGGATGTCCGCACCCAGCGCCAGCTGCAGGCCGCCGCCGTAGGCCACGCCGTGCACGGCGGCGATCACGGGAACGGGCAGTTCGCGCCAGCCCCAGCAGATCTGCTGGAAGCGGTTGGCCATGCCGTGCGTGCGCGCAGCCAGGTCCGTCATGTCCGCCGTCTGCTGGCCGTCGGCAATGCCGGCCATGCTGCCCATGTCCAGGCCCGCGCAGAAGGCGCGCCCTTCGCCATGCAGCACCACGGCGCGCAACCCGGGCGTGTCCCGCAGCCGCGCCAATGCGTCGATCAGGGCGTCGAACATGGCGGGGTCCAGCGCATTCATCTTGTCGGGCCGGGCCAGGGTCACCTCGGCCACGCCGTGGTCCACCGATATGCGCACGCGTTCTTGGCTCATGGCTTGTCTCCTTGTGTCTATGCGGTTCTTTGCTGGCGGTCGGCCGCGTTGCGCGATTCGATGGCGCTGCGCGCATTCGCCCAGTCCTGGTCGCTCCAGCTGGCCAGCCCGGCGAAGTTGCCTCCCGTCGCCTGGTATTGTCCGCCGTCTATGGCGATGGTCTGTCCCGTCAGGTACTCGGCCTGGGTGCTCATGAGGAAGACGGCCAGGTTGGCCAGCTCGGGCATGCGGCCGTTGCGGCCCATGGGGTTGTCGGCGCGTACATGCTCGCCGCCCTGCGGGTTCAGCCGCGCGCTCATGCCTTCGGTGGGGAACAGGCCCGGCGCGATGGCGTTGAAGCGTATGCCCCGGTTGCCCCATTCCACGGCCAGCGACTGCGTCATGGCATGCACGCCCGACTTGGCCATGGCCGAGGGCACGGTGAAGGCCGAGCCGTTCCAGACCCAGGTGGTGAGGATGGACAGCACGCTGGCCTTGCGCCCCTCGGCCAGCCAGCGGCGGCCGCACTCCAGCGTGAGGTTGAAGCTGCCGCGCATGACGATGTTGGCCACGGCGTCGAAGGCGCGCATGGACAGGTCCTCGGTGCGGCTGACGAAGTTGCCGGCCGCGTTGTTGACCAGACCCGTGAGCGCGCCGCCATCGGCCCAGATGGCCTCGATCATCTGCTCCACGGCCTCGGGCTGGCGCACGTCGCAGGCATGGCCCGTGGCCCGGCCGCCGTGCTGCTGCATCAGCTCCTGGGCGGTCTGCTCGACCACGGCGCCGCGCCGGCCGCACAGGTGGATGTCGGCGCCCATCATGAGAAAGGCCTCGGCCATGACACGGCCCAGGCCGGTGCCGCCGCCAGTGACGAGGATGCGTTCGCCCTTGAGCAGGCCGGGCTTGTAGATGAGGTCGTCGAGGGTCATGGCTGCTGTCTCCTGTGCTGCCGGGGAAGGGATAGGGGGGACTGCGGCAGCGCTAGGTGCCGCGAGGGGATCAGAGCGTCAGAGCACGCGCGAGATCACTTCCTTCATGATTTCGCTGGTGCCGCCGTAGATGCGCTGCACGCGCGCATCGGCGTACATGCGCGTGACCATGTATTCGTTCATGTAGCCGTAGCCGCCATGCAGTTGCACGAGTTCGTCAAGCACGCGGCCCTGCGCTTCCGAGCCCCAGAGCTTGGCCATGGAGGCCGTGGCCGTGTCCAGCGTGCCGGCCACCAGCTGCTCCACGCAGCGGTCGATGAATGCGCGGCCCACGGTGAGGGTGGTGGCCACCTCGGCGAGCTTGAACCGGGTGTTCTGCATGTCGGCAATGGCCTGGCCGAAGGCGCGGCGCTCGCGCACGTAGGCCAGCGTGGCCTCGTAGGCGCCTTCCATGCAGGCCAGGGCGGCCAGGCCGATGATCAGGCGTTCGTAGGGCAGGTCGCCCATGAGCTGGTAGAAGCCCTGGCCTTCGCGCCCGCCCAGCAGCGCGTCCTGCGGCACGGTCACGTCATCAAAGAAAAGCTCCGAGGTGTCCTGGGCCTTCATGCCCATCTTGTCGAGTACGCGGCCCACGCGAAAGCCCGCGCAGTCCCGGGTCTCCACGATGAGGATGGAGGTGCCGCGCGCGCCCTGGGCCGGGTCGGTCTTGCAGACCACGAGGATCAGGCCGGCCAGCAGGCCGTTGGTGATGAAGGTCTTGCTGCCGTTGATGCGGTAGCGTCCGTCCCTGAGTTCTGCGCGCGTGCGCACGCCCTGCAGGTCCGAGCCCGCGCCGGGCTCGGTCATGGCGATGGCGCCCACCAGTTCGCCGCGCGCCATGGCGGGCAGGTACTTGCGCTTTTGCGCCTCGGTGCCGTGGTTGAGCAGGTAGTGGGCCACGATGGAGTGCACGGAGTTGCTCATGCCCGAGAGGGCGCGGCGCGCCATCTCCTCGTGGATCACGGCCTCGTGGCGGAAGTCGCCGCCGCCGCCGCCGTAGTCCTCGGGGATGTCGGTGCACAGCAGGCCCAGCTCGCCGGCGCGGCGCCAGATGGCATGGCCCACGTTGCCGCGCTGGCGCGCGGCCTCGTCCTGAGGCTGCATTTCGGTTTCCAGAAAGCGCACGGCGGTGGCGCGCAGGCTTTCCAGCTCGGGGGTGCTCCAGGAGCGTGTCAGTTGCAGTGGCATGGCGTGGCCTGGTGGTTCGTGGGGGTCAGTTGATGCGGCGTTCGCGGCCCTGCCAGTAGGGCTCGCGCAGTTGGAATTTCTGCAGCTTGCCGGCGGCCGACAGCGGCAGCTCGGCGCGGAACTCCACCGAGCGCGGGCACTTGTAGCCCGCGATGCGTTCGCGGCAGTGGGCGATGACCTCGGCCTCGGTCAGCGGCTGGCCCTCGCGCGCGACGATCACGGCGTGCACGCGCTCGCCCCAGCGTTCGTCGGGCACGCCGATGACGGCGCACATGGCGACCTGGGGCAGCTGGGCGATGGCGTTCTCGACCTCGGCCGAGTACACGTTCTCGCCGCCGCTGACGATCATGTCCTTGAGCCGGTCCACGACGAAGAGGTAGCCGTCGGCATCCAGCCGGCCCATGTCGCCCGTGTGCATCCAGCCGTCCTTGAGCGCGGCGGCCGTCTCGGCAGGTTTGTTCCAGTAGCCCTGCATGACCATGGGGCCGCGCGCCGTGATCTCGCCCACCTCGCCGGGCGGCAGCTCGCGGCCCTCGCCATCGACGATGCGCACCTCGGCAATGGTCACGGGCCGGCCGGCCGCGCGCAGCAGGCGCTCGCGCTGCGGGCCGGGACGGTGCTCGGCCGGGCCCATGGACACGATGGTGGGCGACAGCTCGGTCATGCCGTAGGCCTGGGCGAAGTCGGCGCCGGGCAGCGCCTGCATGGCGCGCTCCAGCAGGCTGGCGTCTATGGGCGCCGCGCCATAGAGCATGAGGCGCAGGCTGGACAGGTCGAACTCCGCCAGGCGCGGATGCTCGATCAGCCGGCGGATCATGGTGGGCACCAGGAACAGCTCGTTCACGCCGTGCTGCTGCACGCCGGCGAGGATGGCCAGCTCGTCGAATGCCGGCACGATGACCTGGGGCACCAGGCGCTGGGCCATGAGCAGGGCCAGGCCGCAGCCGGCCACATGGAACATGGGCGTGACCACCATGCCCACCTTCACATGCTGGCGCGGCACGTTGCTGGCATTGGACAGGGCGTTGATGAACAGGTTGTCGTGGCTGAGCATCACCCCCTTGGGCCGGCCCGTGGTGCCGCCTGTGTACATGACGGCAGCCAGGTCGTTGCCGCTGCGCAGCGCGTCTGCGCAGGGCGTGGCGGCGGCCAGCAATTGCTCGTAGTGCAGCGCGCCTTCGGGCGCGGCGCCCGTGCCGCAGAACACCACGGTGCGCAGGCTGGAGGACAGCTCGCGCAGCCGGGGCACCAGGGGCGCGAAGGCATCGTCCACGAAGAGCACGCGCGTGTCGCAATCGTCCAGCGAGTAGGCCACCTCGTGCGCGCTCCAGCGGATGTTGACGGGGTTGACCGCGGCGCCTGCCCACCAGCAGCCATAGAAGTATTCAAGGTAGCGGATGGAGTTCAGGCCCATCATGCCGACGCGGTCGCCGGGCGCCACGTCCAGCGCCCGCAGCAGGCCGGCGCAGCGTTCGATGCGCTGCGCAAGCTGCGACCAGCTGGCCTGCTCTGCGCCGCAGATGGCCGCCGTGGCGCCGGCCCTTTCGCGGCGGCCCTTGTGGATGGCCTGGGTGAGATACATGGGCATGGGGTTTCCTCAGGAGCGGGCGTTCCAGGCGGCCAGCGTGTCCTGCAGGCTGGCGGCGCGCGGGGGGCGGGGCTGCTCGGGCACGCTGCGCGAAAAACGCGGCGCCGGCGCGGGCTGGAGCACGCCACCGGCCTCGGTGAACGTGGCGCGCGCGCGGTTGTGGGCATGCTGCGGCGCCTCGTCCCAGTCAAGCACGGGGGCGAAGCAGGCATCGCTGCCTTCCAGCAGCTCGCACCACTGCTGGCGCGTGCGCGTGCGGAACACATCGGCCAGGCGCAGCTTGAGCAGGGGCCAGCGTGCGGCGTCCAGTTGCGCGTCGAACAGCGGGTCCTGTATGCCGCAGCGCTGGCGCAGCTCGGCGTAGAACTGCGGCTCGATGGCGCCTATGGCGATGTATTTGCCGTCGGCGCAGGCATAGGTGTCATAGAAGTGCGCGCCGCCGTCCAGCAGGTTCTCTCCGCGCTGGTTGCTCCACTGGCCCTTGGCCTTGAAGCCGTACATGAAGGCCGACAGCAGGGCCGTGCCATCGGTCATGGCCGCGTCGATGACCTGGCCCCGGCCGCTGCGCCCGGCCTCGTGCAGTGCGGCCAGCAGGCCCACGGCCAGCAGCATGCCGCCGCCGCCGAAGTCGCCCACGTAGTTGAGCGGCGGCACGGGCGCCTCGCCCGCGCGGCCGATGGCGTGCAGGGCGCCGGAGATGGCGATGTAGTTGATGTCATGCCCCGCCGCATGCGCCAGCGGCCCGTGCTGGCCCCAGCCCGTCATGCGGCCGTAGACCAGGCGCGGGTTGCGCGCCAGGCAGGGCTCGGGCCCCAGGCCCAGGCGCTCCATCACGCCGGGCCGAAAGCCCTCGATCAGCAGATCGGCGCGTGCGATCAGCGCCAGGGCCGAGGCCTGGCCTTCCTCGCCGCGCAGGTCGATCTCGACCTGGCTGCGGCTGCGCGTGGTGATGTCCTGTGCATCGACCGGCGTGCCGGGCCGCGCGATGCGCAGCACCTCGGCACCCATGTCGGCCAGCAGCATGGCGCAGAACGGCCCCGGGCCCAGGCCCGCGAACTCGACCACGCGCACGCCTTCAAGCGGTCCTGGCATGGAGGTCTCCTTTCAGGCCGTGGGCAGTGGATGGTTCTTGTACTGCTCGCGCAACTTCGTTTTCAGCAGCTTGCCGGTGGCTGTGTGCGGCAGCTCGGCTACCTGCAGCACGTCGTCGGGCAGCCACCATTTGGCGATGCGCGTGGACAGGAAGTCGAGCATGGACTCGCGGCTGACGCTGTGGCCTGCGCGCGGCACCACCAGCAGCAGCGGCCGCTCCTGCCACTTGGGATGGGCCACGCCGATGATGGCGGCCTCGGCCACGCCGGGATGGCCCATGGCGGCGTTCTCCACGTCGATGGAGGAAATCCACTCGCCGCCCGACTTGATCACGTCCTTGGCGCGGTCCACCAGCTGCAGGAAGCCGTCGGCATCGATGGTGGCCACGTCGCCCGTGGTGAAGAAGCCTTCCTCATCGACGGGCGAGCCGCCTTCGCCCTTGAAGTAGCCGCTGGCGATCCAGGGGCCGCGCACGCGCAGGTGTCCCCGGGCCTGGCCGTCCCAGGGCTGGGGCCGGCCGTCGTCGTCCACGATCTTGAGGTCCACGCCCCAGACGCCGCGTCCCTGCTTGAGCTTGACCTTGACCAGTTCCTCGCCCGACAGCGCGTCGTGCCGGGGCAGCAGCTTGCTGACCACGCCGATGGGGCTGGTCTCGGTCATGCCCCAGCCCTGCACGACCTGGGCGCCGAACTGGTCCTCGAAGCGCTCCAGCATGGCGCGCGGCACGGCCGCGCCGCCGATGCCTATGCTCTTGACGCCCAGCGCGCGCGGGTCGATGTCGGGATGCGCATCCAGGTACTGGAACAGCATCAGCCACACGGTGGGCACGCCCTGCGAGAAGGTGACCTTCTCGTCGCGCATGAGCTCGTAGACGCTCTGGCCGTCCAGGTGCGGGCCGGGCAGCACCAGCCGTGCGCCGGCCATGGCCGCCGCATAGGGCGTGCCCCAGGCGTTGGCATGGAACATGGGCACGATGAGCATCACGGTCTCGCTCGCGTTCAGGCCGAAGGTGTCGGGCGCCAGCTCCATCAGCGTGTGCAGCACGGTGGAGCGGTGCGAGTACAGCACGCCCTTGGGGTGGCCCGTGGTGCCCGAGGTGTAGCACAGCGAGGAGGCCGTGCGCTCGTCGAACTCGGGCCAGTCGAAGTCCTCGCTCTGGTTGCCCACCAGTTCGTCCCAGCAGTGCAGGTCGGGCAGGTCCAGCGCGGGCATATGCTCGCGCGAACTCATGCAGACATAGGTGGTGACGGTCTTCAGATGCGGTGCGAGCTTTTCCACCAGCGGCGCGAAGGTCACGTCGAAGAACAGCACCCGGTCCTCGGCATGGTTGGCGATGTATTCGATCTGCTCGGGAAACAGGCGCGGGTTGATGGTGTGCAGCACCGCGCCGCTGCCCGAGACGCCGAAGTACAGCGCCAGGTGGCGCCAGCTGTTCCAGGCCAGCGTGCCCACGCGTTCGCCAGGCTGCACGCCCAGCGACTGCAGGGCGTTGGCCACCTGGCAGGAGGCGCGGCGCATGCCGGCCCAGTCGGTGCGGTGCAGGCCACCGTCCCGGGATTCCGGCAGGCGCGAGACGATCTCGGTGTGCGGATGAAAGCGCGCCGCATGCTCGATCAGCGACGAGATCATGAGCGGGCGGTCCTGCATCAGTCCTTGCAAGGCGGGCATGGGGTGTCTCCTGTCGTTGTCCTGAAGGCCGGGGTCATTGCACGGGCGCGTAGCGGCTGCCGTCGAAGCGCACGAGCTGCATCTTCTTGATGGGGAAGAAATCGTCCCCACCGGTCTGCAGGCTGATGCCCGGGTAGAGCATGGGCAGGTCCATCTTCAGGCTGGCGGCCTGCTTCATGATGTTGGCGCGCGTGAGCTCGTCGCCTGCCTGCCTGAGCACCTGCACCAGGGTCTGGGCCTGGGAGTAGCCGATGACGTTGAGCGAATCGTTGGGGTCGCCGGCCGGGTAGAACTGCTTCATGAAGGCCAGGTAGCCGGCCAGCTCGGGCGTGCCCTGGTTGGTGGGGTCCGAGGGCTCGCGCAGGTAGCTGGCCGTCATCACGCCGCGCGCGTTGTCCAGGCCCGCGGGCTTGAGAACCGAGCTGATGGACAGCGAGACGCTGACCAGGTAGTGCGCAGGCTTCCAGCCGATGTCGGCGGCCTTGCGTAGGGACTGGGCCGCGAACTTGGGCGTGCTGATGTTGATGAAGGTGTCCGCCCCCGAGCCCTTGAGCGCCACCATCTGGCTGTCCACCGTGGGGTCGCCGACCTCGTAGGTCTGCTGCACGACGATGCGCTGCTTGGCCTGCTCGCCAAAGCCGTCGAGCACGCCCTTGAGGTAGTCCTTGCCGAAGTCGTCGTTCTGCATCAGGACGGCCACCTTGGCCTGGGGCCGCGTGGCCAGGATGTGCTGGGCGAACGTGCGGCCTTCGAGCTGGTAGGTGGGCTGCCAGCCCATGGTCCAGGGGAAGTTCTTCGGATCGCCCCAGCGCGTGGCACCCGTGGAGACGAACAGCTGGGGCACCTTGCGCTGGTTCATGTAGCGATGCACGGCCTGGTTGTGCGAGGTGCCCAGCGCGCCGAACATCAGCAGCACGCCGTCGCGCTCGACCAGCTTGCGCGTCTGCTCCACGCTCTGGGCGGGGTTGTAGGCGTCGTCGGCAGAGATGTAGGTGATCTTGCGGCCGTTGATGCCGCCCTCGGCATTGATCTTGGCGAAGTAGGCCGCATGGGCCTTGCCTATGGTTCCATAGGCCGACACGGGGCCCGAGTAGGGCACGAAGTTGCCGATGCGGATCTCGGTGTCGCTGGCGCCGGTGTCGTACTTCTTCTGGGTCTGGGCCTGGGCCTGGGCCTGGGCTGGCGCCTGGGTGATGGCCGGCAGGGCCAGCGCCAGGCAGGCGATCAGGGCCCAGGGGCCCCGGGCGATGGTGTTGCGCATGGTTGTCTCCTGGCTTGCGGGCGCCGTGCCCGCTTTTCTTGTGGTGGCCGGTCCATGGTAGGAACCGGCCCGGCGCGCGCCCATCGTCGATTCCGACGAATGCATGTGCAGGCGCAGCAAGGTGCGTCGGGAAGGCGTGGGGGGAAGGCGCGGCGGTCAGCCCGGCTGGCGTGGCGCGAACACGGGTTCGCGCTTTTGCATGAAGGCCTGCACGCCTTCCATGAAGGCCGGCGCGCCCACCAGATCGCGCTGGCGTTCGGCCTCGTAGTGAAGCTGCTGCTCCAGCGTGGAAGCGGCTGCGTGGTCCAGCGCGCGGCGGGCTTCCAGCACGGCACCGGCCGGCAGCCGCGCCAGGCGGGCTGCCGTGGCCAGGGCCTGCTCGCGCAGGGCCTCGTCGTCCACGCAGGCCCAGACCAGGCCCCAGTCGGCGGCCTGCTGCGCGCCCAGCCTTTCGCCCAGCAGGGACAGGCCCATGGCGCGCGCACGGCCCAGCCGGCGCTCGATGAACCAGGTGGTGCCCAGGTCCGGCACGATGCCCAGGCGCGGCAGGAAAGGCAGGTAGAAGTAGGCCGAGCGCGCCGCCAGCGCCACATCGCCAGCCAGGGCCAGGCCCACGCCGGCCCCGGCTGCCGCGCCGTTGATGGCGCAGACCACGGGCACGGGCAGCTGCTGCAGGTCCAGGATGAGGCGGTTGGACAGCTGGTGCATGTTGTCGGCCGTCTGCGCGCCCAGCGTGCGGCCATCGGCCTGGGCCCCGCCTTGTGCCCCGCCTTGCGCCCCGCCTTGCGCGCCGCCCATGGACGACAGGTCCGCGCCCACGCAAAACCCCCGGCCCTCGGCGGTGAGCACCAGGGCGCGTAGGGAGGTGTCCTCGCGCACCTCGGCCAGCAGTTCGCGCAGCCGCAGCTGCAAGGGCCTGCCCAGCGGATTCATGCGGGCGCTGTCCTGGAGGACGATGAGGGCGATCTCGCCGTTGTTGCCGTTGTCGCCGTTGTTGCCGTGGCGTTCCATGCGGACGGCCGGACTGGAATTCATGGGGGACTCCTGTGGGTGGGGATGGAAAGTCAGGCACGCGGCCGCTGCCGGGGCAGACGCCGGCCCGGCCGGCCCAGCCGGTGCAGCAGGCCCATCACGCCGCCGGGCATGGCGAACATGAAGACGATGAGCACGGTGCCGTAGACGGCCCAGGGCGCGGCCTTGGAGACCTGCTCGGCCAGCCCCGGGATGAACATGATGAACAGGGCGCCGAACAGCGCGCCCCACAGCGTTCCCACGCCACCCACCACCACGCCCACCAGCAGCGAGATCGACAGGAACATGGTGAAGGAGTCGGGCGCCACGAACTGCACGGCAATGGCCGACAGCGCGCCGCCCACGCCCGTGTAGCCGGCCGAAATCGCAAAGGCCATGGACTTGCAGTGCGCGTTGTCCACGCCCATGGCCTCGGCCGCCATGGCGTGGTCGCGGATGGCGCGCAGCGCCAGGCCGCTGCCGCTGTCTATGAGGTTGCGCGCCATCCAGAACAGCAGCGCCGCCACGGCCAATGCATAGAGGTAGAACCACTGGTCGGCATCCAGCGGCAGGCCCCAGGGCGCCTCGGGCTTGGTCAGCACGATGCCGCCCACGCCGCCGGTCCAGGCCTCCAGGTGGCGGTACTTGAGCAGTTGGGGCATGGCCACGCCCAGCGCAAAGGTGGCCAGCGCCAGGTACAGCCCTTCCAGCCTGAGCGCGGGCCGCCCGAACAGGTAGCCCGCCGCCAGGCTCACCAGGCCCGCTGCAGGCACGGCCAGCCAGTAGGCCAGGCCCGCGCGGTCCATCAGGATGCCGGCCGCATAGGCGCCTATGGCGAAGAAGGCGCCATGGCCCAGCGAGATCTGGCCGCTGTAGCCCGTGAGGATGTTCAGCCCCACCAGGGCCACGGCATAGGCCAGCACCATGGTGGCCTGGAACAGCTGGTAGCCCTTGGCCACGAAGACCAGCGAGCAGGCCGCCAGCGCCAGCGCCGCGATCAGGACCGTGCCCAGGGGCAGGGGGCGGCGCGCGCTGGTGGCGGCGACCAGTGCGTCAGACGAGGAGGCGGACCGTGTGGACATCATTGTTCTCCAGGGCGTTGGGCACAAAAATGGCGTGGCCCAAAAGCGAGGGACACCGAGCAAGGGCCTACGCCGGCCGCGCCGCCCCGCCGCGAGGGTGTCGTCCCCCTCCCGCGTAGCGAGAGAGGGGGCGCCGTGCAACGGGAAGCGGCGTAGCCGCTCAGGGAGGGCATTGTTCAAACCCTCCTGACGACTTTGCGGCCCATCAGCCCGGCCGGCCGCACGATGAGCACGCCCACGATCAGCACCAGGGCCACAGAAAGCTTGAGTTCGGTGCCGACGACGTAGCTGCCCACGAGGTTTTCAAGCACGCCCACGATGAAGCCGCCCAGCACGGCGCCCGCGGGGCTGTCGATGCCGCCCAGCAGCGCGCCCGCAAAGGCATACAGCAGCACGCCGCTCATCATGTGCGGATCGAGGAAGACCACGGGCGCCACCATCATCCCGGCCACCGCACCGATGGCGCCGGCCAGGCCCCAGCCCAGCATCAGCATGCGCCCCACGGAGATGCCCACCAGCCGCGAGGAGGCCGGGTTCTGCGCGGCCGCGCGCATGGCCAGCCCCAGCGGCGTGAGCCGGAAGAAGGCAAACAGCAGGGCCACGATGGACAGCGCCACGAAGATGGTGCCCACCTCGTGGGCCGACATCAGGGCGCTGCCATACCCGGCGTCGGCCGGGAACGGGCTGGGAAACTCCTTGATGGTGTAGCCGAAGATCCAGCCGGCCAGGCTGTGGAAGACGATCAGCAGGCCGATGAAGACCACCACCTGGGCCAAGTCCGCCGCCTTGTGCATGGGGCGGATGATGGCGAACTCCACCGCCGCGCCCAGCACGAAGGACAGCGCCACCGTGGCCAGGAAGGCCCACCAGTACGGCAGCCCCGCCTGCAGCAGCGCCCAGGCGATGAAGGTGGAGAACATGGCCATCTCGCCCTGCGCGAAATTGATGTGGTGCGTGGCCTGGTAGATCATGACCAGGGCCAGCGCCACGGTGGCGTAGATGCCGCCCGTGGCCAGGCCGGCCAGCAATTGGTGGATGAAGGCGTCCATGGCCGCTACTCCCCGAGATAGGCCTGGCGCACCGCGTCGTTGCGGCGCATGGCTTCGCTGGGGCCGTGCAGCACGATGCGGCCGGTCTCCAGCAGGTAGGCGCTGTGCGCCAGCTCCAGCGCCAGGCGCGCGTTCTGCTCCACCAGCAGGATGGTCGTGCCCTGTTCCTCATTGATGCGCCGCAGGATGCCGAAGATGTCGCGCACCACCAGCGGCGCCAGCCCGAAGGAGGGCTCGTCCAGCAGCAGCAGGCGCGGGCGGCCCATGAGGGCGCGGGCAATGGCCAGCATCTGCTGCTCGCCGCCCGACAGCGTGCCGGCCTGCTGGGCGCGGCGTTCCCTGAGCCGCGGGAAGTAGCCGAACATGCGCTCCATGTCGCCGGCCACGTCGGCGCGGGCCGCCCGCGTGGGGCGCGCCTGCGCGCCCAGGCGCAGGTTGTCCTCGGCGCTGAGCTGGGCGAAGGTGCCGCGCCCGTCGGGCACATGGCCCACGCCCTGGCGCGCGATGCGCTCGGTGCTGTGCCGGTCTATGCGTTCGCCGGCCAGGCGCACCTCGCCGCGTGTGTCCACGAGGTGGCGGCAGATGGCGCGCAGCGTGGTGGTCTTGCCCGCGCCATTGGCGCCCAGCAGGGCCGTGACGCGGCCTTCGGCCAGGTCCATGTCGATGCCGTCCAGCACGCGCACCGACCCGTAGGCCGCATGCAGTCCGCGGATTTCAAGCAGTGCCGGCATGCGCCACCTCCCTGTCCTGATCCTGCGGCTGCATGTCCGAACCCAGGTAGGCACGGATGACTTCGGCATGGGCGCGAACCTCGCCCGGCGTGCCTTCGGCGATCTTGCGGCCGAAGTTCAGCGCCACGACCTTGTCGCTCACGCGCATGACCAGGCCCATGTGGTGCTCCACCAGCAGCACGGTCAGCCCCAGCCGGTCGCGCAGCGACAGGATCAGGTCGCCCAGGCCGGCCAGCTCCTCATGGTTGAGGCCGCAGGCCGGCTCGTCCAGCAGCAGCAACTGCGGGCGGCAGGCCAGGGCACGCGCCAGCTCCACGCGCTTTTGCGTGCCGAAGGGCAGGTCGGCCACGCGGCGGTCTGCCACGCCCGTCAGCTCCAGCAGGGCCATCAGCGATTGCGCCTGGGCGCGGGCTTCTTCCTCGCGCCGGCGCACGCCGGGCAGGCGCAGGGCGTCGCGCACAAAGCCGGCGTGCTGGCGGCTGTGCGTGCCCAGGCGCACGTTGTCGGCCACCGTCATGCTGGAAAACAGGGCCAGGTTCTGGAAGGTACGGCCCATGCCCAGCGCGGCCATGCGGTGGCGCGCCAGCGTGGCCAGCGGCTGGCCGCGAAAGCGGATGTGGCCGGCCTGCCAGGCATACAGCCGCGACAGGCAGTTGAACAGGCTGCTCTTGCCTGCGCCGTTGGGGCCGATGAGGCCGCAGATCTGGCCTGCCGCAACATCGAAACTCACGCCGTCCAGCGCGACGATGCCGCCGAAGCGCAGCGAAACGCCTTCGATGCGCAGCAGGGGCTGCGAGTCCTGGCTCATGGCTTTCCCTCCCCCCGATGGTGGGCGACCGGCGCGGGCCGCGCCGGCCGCACGGTGGCCTGGCGGCGCCTACAGGCGCTCGATGATGGTGACGTTGGCCATGCCGCCGCCCTCGCACATGGTCTGCAGGCCATAGCGCCCGCCGCGCGCATGCAGGGCGTGGATCAGCGTGGCCATGAGCTTGGTGCCCGAGGCGCCCAGCGGATGGCCAAGCGCAATGGCGCCACCGTTGACGTTGAGCCGCGCCGGATCGGCGCCCGTGGCCTGCAGCCAGGCCAGCGGCACGGGGGCAAAGGCCTCGTTGACTTCGTACAGGTCGATGTCGGAGATGCGCATGCCGGCCTTTTTCAGCGCGGCCTGGGTGGCGGGGATGGGGGCCTCCAGCATGATCACGGGGTCATGCCCGAGCAGGCTCATGTGGTGGATGCGCGCCAGCGGCTGCACGCCCAGGGCCTTGAGGCCGCGCTCGCTGACCACCATGACGCCGCTGGCGCCATCGCAGATCTGGCTGGCCGTGGCGGCGGTCACGCAGCCGCCCTCGCGGATGGTCTTGACGCCGGCAATGCCTTCCAGCGTGGCGTTGAAGCGTATGCCTTCATCCACCGTGTGCGGCTGGCCTTCCCCCTCGGCACCGCCTTCGGCGCTGCGCGCCTGCACGGCCAGGATCTCGCGGTCGAAGCGGCCCTCGCGCGCGGCCTGCACGGCGCGCTCATGGCTTTGCAGCGCATAGGCGTCCAGCTGGTCCTTGGTCAGGCCGTACTTGCCGGCCATCATCTCGGCGCCCATGAACTGGCTGAACTCCACGCCCGGGTAGCGCTGCTGCATGGCCGGGCTCATGTACACGCCCAGGCCGGCCTTGGCGGGCAGGGCGTTGGGCGTGCCCATGGGCACGCGCGACATGCTCTCCACGCCAGCGGCGATCACCATGTCCATGCTGCCCGACATCACGGCCTGGGCCGCGAAATGCAGTGCCTGCTGGGACGACCCGCACTGCCGGTCCACCGTGGTGCCCGGCACGGACTCGGGCAGGGACGAGGCCAGCACCGCGTTGCGCGCCACGTTCGTCGCCTGCTGGCCGACCTGGCTGACGCAGCCCATGATCACGTCCTCGACCTGGGCCGGGTCGGCCTGGCTGCGGCGCACCAGCTCGTCCAGCACCTGGGCCGCGAGATCGGCCGGATGCCAGCCCGAGAGCTTTCCGCCGCGCTTGCCGCCCGCCGTGCGCGTGGCGGCGACGATGTATGCCTGTGCCATGGATATGTCTCCTGTTCCTGTATTCCTGGGGGGATGGTGGCCCGGCCGGCGCGGGCCGGGCATCGTCGCAAGCGACGATTCCGGCCAGGGAAAACGCGGGGACGGTGCCTGCCGTGAGGCCTGGGCTGTACGCCTAGCGCGGCGCCATGCGGATGGCGCCGTCCAGGCGCACGCACTCGCCGTTGAAGTAGCCGTTGGTGATCATGGTCTCGGCCAGGTGGGCGTATTCGTCGGGCTGCCCCAGCCGCTTGGGAAAGGGCACGGAGGCGGCCAGCGCCGCCTTCACGTTGTCGGGCGCGCCTTGCAGCAGCGGCGTGTCGAAGATGCCGGGCAGGATGGTGTTCACGCGGATGCCCTCGCCCATGAGGTCGCGCGCGATGGGCAGGGTCATGCCCGTGATGCCGGCCTTGCTGGCCGAGTAGCTGGCCTGGCCCATCTGCCCGTCCTGCGCCGCCACCGAGGCGGTGTTGACGATGGCGCCGCGCTCGCCGTCGGCCAGCGGCTCCAGCGTGAGCATGCCTGCCGCCGACTTGGCGATGCAGCGGAAGGTACCCACCAGGTTGATCTGGATGATGCGGTCGAAATTGGCCACGGGCAGGTGCCGGATCTCGCCCGTGGCCTTGTCGCGGCTGGCCGTCTTGACGGCATTGCCCGTGCCCGCGCAGTTGACCAGGATGCGCTCCTGCCCGTGGGCTGCGCGCGCCTGGGCAAAGCCCGCGTCCACGCTGGCCTCGTCGGTCACGTCCACGCGGCAGAACAGGCCGCCTGTCTCGCGCGCCAGCGCCTGCCCGGCCGTCTCGTTGAGGTCGAACAGGGCAACGCGCACGCCCCTGGCGGCCAGGCGGCGCGCGGTGGCCGCGCCCAGGCCCGATGCCCCGCCCGTGACGACGGCGCTGATGCTTGCGTCAAGCTGCATGTGAAGGTCTCCTTGGTTGGTGCGTTGGCGGCGCGCCGTTGCCTGTCGCCTTGGATCGGGACAGGCGGCAGGCCGCCACCTATGATCTGCCTTCAAGTCTAGGAATCGCCCCTTCTTGCCGCCATCGTCGAAACCGACGAAAGTGCCCGGTGCCTCACCCCTTCACAGTGCCCCCTGCCTGCATGCAGCCCCCAGCGCCCACCCATTCCTCCGGCCCCGGTCCGGGTTCCGGCTACGTGCCGCAGGCCAAGCTGAGCCCGCCGCGCGCCGCTGCCGCCCAGGTGGCCCGGCTGGCCGTTGCCGCGCGCTGGCCCGAGGCCTTGCGCGCCCGCGTGGTGCTGGTGCGCGCCCCTGCCGGCTTCGGCAAGACCACGGCCATGCGCCAGATGCGCGAGCGCCTGCAGGCCGAGGGCCAGGCCACGGCCTGGCTGACGCTGGATGCCGCCGACAACGATGTCTCGCGCTTTCTGCAGTGCCTGGGCGCGGCCGTGCGCACCCTGGGGGTGGGGCCGTCGCAAGGCGCCGGCGAGTTGTCCCAGGCCCTGCATGCGCTGGCCGGCGAGGGCCGCTCCTTTGCGCTGTTCATCGATGATTTCGAGGTGCTGCACAACGATGCCGTGCTCGGCCTGGTGCGCCAGCTCATGGAGCAGCTGCCCGAGCGCGGGCGTCTGGTCATAGGCTCGCGCGCGCTGCCGGCCCTGGGACTGGGGCGGCTGCGCACCAGTGGCCAGTTGCTGGAGATCGATGCGGCGCTGCTGCGCTTTTCCGTGGGCGAGGCCGAGGAGTTCTTTCGCCTGCGCGGCTGCCCGCTGCCGCGCGAGGCCCTGGCGCGGCTGCTGGACAAGACCGAAGGCTGGATAGGCGCGCTGTGGCTGGCCTCGCTGGCGCTGGAGCGCCATGGCCTGCACAGTGATTTCATCGAGCGCTTCTCGGGCTCGGAGCGCGCCGTGGCCGACTACCTGGCCGAGGATGTGCTGGCCCAGCAGCCCGCGTCCGTGCGCGACTTCCTGCTGCGCACCAGCATCCTGCGCACGCTGGACGCCCAGGTTTGCCAGGCCCTGGTGCCGCGCGCCGACGGCGCCGCCATGCTGCAGGCGCTGGAGCAGGCCCACCTGTTCCTGGTGCCGCTGGCCGACGAGGCGCAGGGTGGCCAGGGCGGGCACAGCTGGCGCTACCACAGCATGTTTGCCGACTTCCTGCGCGCACAGCTGCTGCGCGAGCAGCCCGGTGAATTGACGCGACTTCACCTGGCGGCCAGCGGCTGGTACGAATCCTGCGGCCGGCCCGTGCCCGCCATCGAGCATGCGCTGGAAGGCGGCGACCTGCCGCATGCCCTGTCCCTGCTGGCGCGCCATGCCGAGGCGCTGATGGAGCAGGGCCGCATGCGCCTGCTGTCACGCTGGTTCTCGGCCATGCCGGCGCCGCTGATGGTGCGCGAGCCGCTGTTGCAGGCCGTGGCCGCCTATGCCGACTGCTTCACGCGCGGCCCCTGGCAGGCGCAGCAGCGGCTGGACGCCTTGCGGCCCCGCATGGCCGCAGACCCCGCCGCGCAGGCGCTGGTCATGGCCCTGCAGCCGCTGCTGCTGGCCATGATGGACCGCGTGGAAGAGGCGGCGCCCCTGGGCCGCCAGGCGCTGGCCTGCCTGCCCAGCTGCCGGCCGTTTGCAGACAGCTCGCTGACCAATGCCATGGCCTACGTGGTGTCGGTGCTGGGCGATGCCGAGGAGGCCCACCGCCTGCTGGACGCGGCGCGCAGCACCCAGGCCGGCAGCCTGTTCAGCCGCATGTACACCGAGGCCATGGAGGGCGTGCTGGACCTGTCGGGCGGGCGGCTGCGGCAGGCGGCATCGCGCTTTCGCGTGGCGCTGGCCGCCACGCCGCGCAGCGCCTCCTACAACCCCACCAACGGCAATGCCTGGGCCGGCGTGCTGCATGCCGGCGTGCTCTACGAGACCAACGACCTCGACGGCGCCGACCACCTGCTCAACGTCTACCTGCCGCTGGCCCGCGACGTGGGCCTGCCCGACCATGTGATCTCCAGCTACCGCATGCGTGCGCGCATTGCCTTCGTGCGTGGCGATGTGGATGCGGCCTTCGGCCTGCTGACCGAACTGGAGTACCTGGGGCATGAACGCCAGCTGCCCCGCGTGACGGCCAGCGCGCGGCTGGAGCATGCGCGCATCTTCGTGCTGCAGGGCAACCGGGCCGCCGCGTCCGAGGCGCTGGAGCGTGCCGACGATCCCGGCGTATGGCCGCGCGTGGAACGCCTGCGCCTGCCCCCGCACGAGGTGGAGGACATCGCCATCGCCCGGCTGCGCTGGGGGCTGCACTTTGGCGACTGCCGTGCCGTGCGCGATGCCATCGCCCCCTTGCTGGCCGATGCGCAACTGCGCGGGCGCCGCCACCGCAGCCTCAAGCTGCAGGTGCTGTGCGCGCTGGCCGAGGCGGGCTGCGGCGACATGGACTCCGCAGCCGCCATGCTGGCCCAGCCGCTGCGCCACGGGGCCAGCGAAGGCTTTGTGCGCCTGATGCTCGATGAGGGGCCGCTGCTCGCGCCCGTGCTGCAGCGCGTGCTGTCGCCTTCACTGACGCCTTCACTGACGCGCCGCACGGAACCGGCGGAGCCGGAGGCGGCCGCCCATGCGCAGCGGCTGCTGTCTGCCCTGGGCGAGCCTGCCGAGCCCGCCGATCCCCCCGAGCTGCAGGCAGCGGATGCTCCCCAGGGCCCGGCGCCAGCCACGGCGCTTGCCGAGCCCCTGACCCGCAAGGAGCTGCGCGTGCTGGAGCTGCTGGCCTCGGGCTACTCCAATGCGGCCATGGCCGAGAAGCTCTTCGTCTCCGACAGCACGGTGCGCACCCACCTGCGCAGCATCAACCTCAAGCTGGGCGCGCGCAGCCGCACCCAGGCCGTGGCGCTGGCGCGGGAGCTGCGGGTTTTGCGCTAGGCCGCTGGCGGCTCAAGCCTGCAGATGGCGCGCATAGGTCAGGAACACTTCATCACGCACCCAGCCCAGCGACTCGTACAGCGCCTGGGCGCGCAGGTTGTTGCGGGCCGTGGTCAGGTCCATGCGTGCATGGCCCGTGGCGCGGGCATGGGCTTCGGCCGCCAGCAGCAGGGCGCGGCCCACGCCCAGGCGGCGCGCGTCGGGCACCACGAAGAGGTCGTAGAGCACGTAGATGGGCGCGGCCAGCACCGAGCAGAACGAGGGATAGAGCTGGCAAAAGCCCAGGGCACTGCCGTCCGGTCGGCGGGCCAGCAGGATCACGGATTCGCCGCGCTCCAGCCGCGCCGTGATGAAGGCCAGCGCCGCGTCGGCATCCGCAGGTTGCTCGTAGAACTGGCGGTAGGCGTCGAACAGCGGCGCGATCAGCGCAGCGTCTTCGGGGATGGCGGTGTGTATGGCTGTTGAGTTCATCGGTGGTCCGGGGCTGAGGTTGCCAGCATGGCGCAGGGCAAGGATGCCGTGCTCATATCTTTGCTGAATCTCTCCATTTGGAGATGTGATTTGACCTGGATCATGGACAGGCGGAACACTTCCGGCCCATGTCCGAACAAAAGATCGAGTTCTACAAGGGGGCCGCTGGCGGCTGGGGCGCACTGCGCAGCGTGAGCCAGGCCCTGATGCGCCAGGATATCGCCGTCAAGGGCGCCAAGACCCTGCTGTCGGCCAACCAGCCCGACGGCTTCGACTGCCCGGGCTGCGCCTGGCCCGACCGCAACCACCATTCCACCTTCGAGTTCTGCGAGAACGGCGCCAAGGCCGTGGCGGCCGAGGCCACGGCGCGCCGCGTGACGCCCGAATTCTTTGCCCGGCACACGGTGGCCGAACTCATGGCGCAAAGCGATTTCTGGCTGGAAGACCAGGGCCGGCTCACCGAGCCCATGGTGTACGACGCGGCCAGCGACCGCTACCGGCCCATCGCCTGGGACGACGCCTTTGCGCTGATCGCCCGCCACCTGAACGCGCTGCCCGACCCGAACCAGGCCATCTTCTACACCTCGGGCCGCGCCAGCAACGAGGCGGCCTTTCTGTACCAGCTGTTCGTGCGCGCCTACGGCACGAACAATTTTCCCGACTGCTCCAACATGTGCCACGAGCCCAGCGGCAGCGGCATGAAGCCGCAGATCGGCGTGGGCAAGGGCACGGTGCAGCTGGCCGATTTCGAGCAGGCCGATGCCATCTTCATCTTCGGCCAGAACCCCGGCACCAACCACCCGCGCATGCTGGGCGAGCTGCGCGCAGCCCACAAGCGCGGCGCGCGCATCCTGAGCTTCAACCCGCTGCGCGAGCGCGGGCTGGAGCGCTTCCAGGACCCGCAAAGCAAGCTGGAGATGGCCACCCTGGGCGCCACGCCCATCAGCACGCACTACTTCCAGCTGCGCGTGGGCGGCGACATCGCGGCCGTCAAGGGCATCATGAAGCATGTGATCGCGCAGGACGATGCACTGGGGCACGGGCGCGGCGGCGTGCTGGACCATGCCTTCATCGCCGAACACACGACCGGCTTCGAGGCCCTGGCCGAGGACCTGCGGGCCGAGGACTGGGGCCTGCTGGAGGTCGAGTCCGGCCTGAGCCGCGCGCAGATGCAGACGGCGGCCGAGGTCTACATCGCCGCCCGCAGCACCATCGTCTGCTGGGGCATGGGCATCACGCAGCACATGCATTCGGTGGCCGCCGTGCAGATGCTGGTCAACCTGCTGCTGCTGCGCGGCAACATCGGCCGCCCCGGCGCAGGTGCCTGCCCGGTGCGCGGCCACAGCAATGTGCAGGGCGACCGCAGCATGGGCATCTGGGAGAAGCCGCCGGCCGCGCTGCTGGACCGGCTGCAGCAGGTCTTCGGCTTCGAGCCGCCGCGTGCCCACGGCGTGGACGTGGTCGAGTCCATACGCCTCATGCTCGAAGGCAGGGGCAAGGTCTTCTTCGCGCTGGGCGGCAACTTCGCGGCGGCCACGCCCGACACGCATGCCACCTGGCAGGCGCTGCGCCGCTGCGACCTGACCGTGCATGTGACCACCAAGCTCAACCGCAGCCACCTGGTGCACGGCCGCGAGGCGCTGATCCTGCCCTGCCTGGGCCGCACCGAGATCGACATGCAGGCCACCGGCCCGCAGGGCGTGACGGTGGAGGACTCCATGGGCATGGTCCACATCTCCAGCGGCATCAACCCGCCTGCGTCGGAGCATCTGCTCAGCGAGATCGCCATCGTCGCGCGCCTGGCCGCCGCCACGCTGGGCGCGCAGCGGCCCGTGCCCTGGCTGGAGCTGGCCGGCGACTATGCACGCATACGCGAGCTGATCGAGCAGGTCTTCGACGACTTCCACGACTTCAACGCGCGCGTGGCCGTGCCAGGCGGCTTCAAGCTGCGCAATGCGGCGAGCGAGCGCATCTGGGAGACGCCCCGGGGCAAGGCCGGCTTCTTCGTGCACGCCGTGCCGCGCGACACGCCCGTGCACCGCGCACGCGCCGCGCGCAGCCCCGGCGCATCGCCGGTGTTCACGCTGTTCACCACGCGCTCGCACGACCAGTACAACACCACCATCTACGGCATGGACGACCGCTACCGCGGCGTCTTCGGCCAGCGCCGCGTGGTCTTCATCCATGCCGAGGACATCCGCGCCCTGGGCTTGAAGGATGGCGACTGGGTGGACCTGCAGACGGTGTGGGATGACGGCCAGCAGCGCAGCGCCGAGCGCTTCAGGCTCGTGGCCTACGACATTCCGCGCGGCTGCATCGCTGCCTACTATCCGGAGACCAATCCGCTGGTGCCGCTGTCGGCCACGGCCATCGTGGCGGGCACGCCCAGCTCCAAGTCCATTCCCGTGCAGATGGTGGCGCACAGGCTGCCTGCCGTGCCATCTCCCGCGCTGGAAGAAATGGCGGCCTGAAGTGCAAGGCATGGAAGAACTGGCCGCCGCCATCCTGCGCGAATTGGCCACCGAGCCCGCACCCATGTCCCTGCCCAGGCTGGGCAAGCGACTGGGGCAGGGCGCCAGCGTGCTCATGCGCTGCCTGGCGCTGATGGGCGATGCGCCCATTGCCGGCACACCGGGGCCGGGCTGGGTCAGGCTGGAGCAGGAAGAGGGGCGGTGGCTGGCGGCCCTGACGGAGCGCGGGCGCTTGTGGGTGGAGGCCGAAGCCTGTCAGGCGCTGGCCGAAGGCACGGGACGCGTGCGGTAGAACTGCATCGGAAACTCCTGCATTTCCTTGGCGTGCTGGTTGATCACCGCGCGCTTCATCTTGCCGACCACATGCATCTCGCAGGGCTTGCAGTCGAAGCGCAGCGTGAGTTTTTCCTTGCCGTTGATCAGCTGCAGCGGCTCGGCCTTGATCGTGCCCTTGACGCCGATGACGCCCTTGGCCTGCTTGGGGCACAGGCTCATGGAAAAGCGCACGCAATGCTTGGTGATCATCAGGCTGACTTCGCCTTCTTCTTCCTTGCTCTCGTAGGCCGCGTCCATGACCTTGACGCCGTGCTTGATGTAGAAGTCGTGTGCCTTCTGGTTGTAGACGTTGGCCAGATAGGTCAGCGTGTCCTCGGGGAAGGGCACGGGCGGCTCCACGGGCAGGGCGCGCGGCAGGCGCACGAAGCCGGCCTGGCGCGCGGCCTCCAGCGCGGCGACGGCGTCGCGGCGCAGCTGGTTCAGGGCCGAGGCCGGCACGAACCAGGGCTGGCTCAGCTGCAGGCCGATGTCATGCACGGAGAAGATGGTGGCGCCGAAGCGGCCCAGCTGCTCGCGCAGCGTGGCCTCGGCACGGGCTGCGTCGGTGGCGGCCTGGTGTTCCTGCGCGATGGCGGCAGTGGCGGTGAAGCCATCCTCGTCGGTCAGCGTGAGCGCAAAGCCGTCGGGCGTTTCCTTGAGTTCGGCCCACAGGCCGATGCGGCGGTCGCTGGACTTCTTGTCCAGCGTGCGCACCCAGGCCATGTCGCGGTTGCGGTTGACCTCCAGGCCCTTGCGCAGGTCCTTGAAACCGGCGATGGGGTCCTTGGGGAACAGGCGCCACAGCGACTTCTTCGCATCCACCGACTCGGCGCGGTTGATCTGCAGGCCCACCAGTTCCTTTTGCAGGTCGTAGTAGCACAGGCCGTCGCCGTTGTGCAGTTCGGTGTCGCGGCTCGATGTCTCGATCTCCACGAAGTTCTCGCCCACCTTGGTGACCCAGCCGATGGCGCGGCCCGGTGTCTTGGGCGTGTCGAAGGCGCCGATGTCGTCCTTGCGGCCGTTGACGAAGTAGTCGGTGAACTCGCGGTTGAAGTTCTGGTCGGGGTCGGGCGTGAAGCTGAACGTGGTGCTGCCCGAGGATGAGCGCGCCAGGGGCGTGTCGGAGAACTCGCGCTCCTCGATGATTTCGTCCAGCAGCTTGCGGTAGTGGGCCGTGATGTTCTTCACGTAGCCCATGTCCTTGTAGCGGCCCTCGATCTTGAAGCTGCGCACGCCGGCGTCGATCAGGGCGCGCAGGTTGTCGCTCTGGTTGTTGTCCTTCATGGACAGCACGTGCTTTTCGTGGGCGATGATGCGGCCGCTGGCGTCCAGCACCTCGTAGGGCAGGCGGCAGGCCTGGTTGCAGTCGCCGCGGTTGGCGCTGCGGCCCGTGTGGGCGTGGGTGATGTAGCACTGGCCCGAGTAGGCCACGCACAGCGCGCCGTGCACGAAGAATTCGATGGTGGTGCGCGCCGGGTCGGTGGCCGCGCGCACGGCGGCGATCTGCTGCAGGTCCAGCTCGCGCGCAACGACGATCTGCGACAGGCCGGCGTCCTGCAGGAAGCGCGCCTTCTCGGGCGTGCGGATGTCGGTCTGGGTGCTGGCGTGCAGCTGGATGGGCGGCAGGTCCAGCTCCAGCAGACCCATGTCCTGGATGATCAGCGCGTCGGCACCGGCCTCGTAGATCTGCCAGGCCATCTTGCGGGCGGCCTCCAGTTCATCGTCGCGCAGGATGGTGTTGAGCGTGATGAAGATGCGGCTGCCGAAGCGGTGCGCGTGGTTGATCAGCCGCTGCAGGTCGCGGATGTCGTTGCCTGCCGTGGCGCGTGCACCGAAGGCCGGGCCGCCGATGTAGACGGCGTCGGCGCCATGGTTCACGGCCTCGATGCCGATGTCGGCATCGCGCGCGGGAGACAGGAGTTCGAGCTGGTGGGGCAGGAGGGACATGGGGCTTTGTGGTGTTCTGTGTTCGTACCCGCACCGGCGTGGGGGCCGGGCGTCGGGCGCAATGCGGGGGAAACTGGCCCCCACGCTACCCTTGCTGCGCAAGGTCCGCTGCCCCCCAAGGGGGCCGCTTTTTGTCTTGGGGCGGCCCGGCGACAAAAAAAGGCCCCCACTCTTGGGGCGGTCCGGCGACGAAAACCTCGCAGCCCGCTTGCGGTGAGGCGCAGCATTATCGCCGCAGCCCCGAAAAAACGCGCGCCAGGGGGTATGCGCCCGATGCCCTGGCGGGCGGCGCCGGTTTTTGCCTATCCTTTAGGATGCGCACTGCACGGGCCGGGCCGCCATGCCGGATACCCCGGCCCGTGCCTGCCCCGCCCCGGGCCTGATGCGCGCTTTCTGCGCCAGGCCTTGCCCGGCCGGGCAGCGCCCGAGTGGGCCACGCCGCAGCGGATTTCGTTTGCCAGGGCGCCTGTTTCACAGATTGACCGTTTTTTCCAGGAGTTGCCATGCACGCCTCGATTCGCCATTTCCCGTGGGCCGGCCCGGCCCTGCTGTGCACCCTGCTGGGCAGCGGCGGCCTGGCCTGGGCGCTGCCGGGAAGCGGCCCGGCCAACGGGCAGTCGGCAGGGGCTTCCGCTGCGGCGGCTGCACCCGGTACGGCCGCTGCACCTGCTGCACCTGCTGCACCCGCTGCACCCAGTTCAGCCGATGCGCCCCTGGTGGTGCGCATTGCCCATGCGGGGCCGGTGTCCGGCCCCATTGCCAGCCTTGGCAAGGATGAGGAAAACGGCGTGCGCATGGCCCTGGACGATCTCAACGCCAAGGGGCTGGAGATCGGCGGGCGCAAGCTGCGCTGGAAGCTGGAGGCCGGCGACGATGGCGGCGACCCCGGCCAGGCCGTGGCCCTGGCCCGGCGCCTGTGCGACAAGAAGGTGGCGGCCGTGGTCGGCCACCTGCAGTCGGGCACCACGCTGCCGGCCACATCCATCTACCACGACTGCGGCATCGTCATGGTCACGCCCGCAGCCAGCAACCCGGCCATCACCCAGGCGGGCTACGACACCACCTACCGCGTGATCGCCGACGACCGCGCCATGGTCGATGCGCTGGTTGCGCACGCCGTGGGCAAGCTGGGCGTCAAGCGCGCGGCCATCATCGATGACCGCTCGGCCTACGGCCAGGGCATCGTGGCGCTGTTCGAGGCCGAGGCGCGCGAGCAGGGCATCGAGATCGTGGACAAGCAGTTCACCGGCGACAAGGCCACCGACTTCGTGCCCATCCTCACCGCCATCAAGGGCAAGAAGCCGGACGCCATCTTCTTCGGCGGCCTGGACGCCCAGGCCGGCCCCATGCTCAGGCAGATGGCCCAGCTGGCCATGGACAAGGTGCGCCTGCTGGGCGGCGACGGCCTGTGCACGCTGCGCCTGCCCGAGCTGGCGGGCAACACGTCCCCGCTGCGCAATGTGACCTGCGCCGTGGGCGGCAGCCCGCTGGAGCGCATGCCGGGCGGCGCTGCCTGGAAGCAGCGCTACGACCAGCGCTTTCCCGACCAGTACCAGGTCTTCAGCCCCTACGCCTACGACGCCACCATGGTGCTGGCCCAGGCCATGCTGCGGGCCGACTCCATCCGGCCCGACGCCTATATCCCCTATCTGCGCCAGACCCGGCATGACGGCGTGACGGCGCCGATTGCCTTCACGCCCCAGGGCGAGCTGCAGGCGCCGGTCGTCACGCTCTACCACTATGCGCAGGGCGTGCGCAAGCCGCTGCCCTGACCCCCAGTCGCCCGGACACTGTGACACCTTGACTGCCGAGCACCGTCCACTGCCGCAGGCCGACGACGAGGCCTGGATGCGCGCCGCCCTGGAGCTGGCGCGTGCCGCCGCCCAGGCGGGCGAGGTGCCTGTGGGCGCCGTCATCGTCAAGGACGGCGCCATCGTCGGCCAGGGCCGCAACGCGCCCGTGGCCCAGGGCGACCCCACGGCCCATGCCGAGGTGCTGGCGCTGCGCGACGCGGCCGCGCGCCTGGGCAATTACCGGCTGGACGATTGCACGCTCTACGTGACCCTGGAGCCTTGCACCATGTGCAGCGGCGCCATGCTGCATGCGCGCCTGGGCCGCGTGGTCTATGGCGCGGCCGAGCCGCGCACGGGCGCGGCCGGATCGGTGCTGGACGTGTTTGCGCTGCCGCAGATCAACCACCACACGCAGGTGACGCGCGGCGTGCTGGCTGGGGAATGCGCGGCCCTGATGTCGGACTTCTTTCGCACGCGCCGCGCCGAGCAGCGCGCGGCCCAGCCGCATCCGCTCAAGGACACGGCGCTGCGCCATGCGGATTCCACCTTCGGCGGCTTTGCCCAGCCGCAGTGGCGCAGCGATCTGCCGGCGCTGGCAGGCCTGCGCCTGGCCGTGGTCGATGAAGGACCGCGCGATGCGCCGCTCACCTGGCTGTGCCTGCACGGCAGTCCCTCATGGGGCCAGCTGTTCCAGCCCATGCTGCCCGGCTGGCTCCAGGCCGGCCATCGCGTGGTGGTCCCCGACCTGCCGGGCTTTGGCCGCAGCGACCAGCCCAAGAAGGAGAAGGCGCACAGCGCGGCCTGGCATGTGCAGGTGCTGCGCGAGCTGGTGCTGGCGCTGGACCTGCGAAGCATCGTGCTGGTCGGCCATGACGATGGCGCGCGCCTGGGCCTGGCCGTGGCGCAGGCCGAGCCCGCCCGTTTTTGCGGCGCCTGGCTCATGAATGCCTGGCCTGCAGGCCCGGCACCCGATGCCTGCGTGCAATGGTTTGCGCAGGCGGCGCGCAAGCCGTCATGGCCCGTGGGCCGCGCCATGCACGAGGCGGGTGGGGAGGCCGGCGCACAGCCGCAGGCCTGGAACCTGCCGTTTTCCCAACCCGGCCACCGCGCCGCGCTGCAGGCCTGGCCCCGCGTGCAGGCCGAAATGCCGGCCCTGCCGATGGCGTTGCTGGCGCAGTGGAGCCAACAGCAACGCCTGTGGGTGCAGGGCGGAGAGCACGATGCGCTGATGCCTGCGCCCGCATGGCGCCATGCCTGGCTGCAGGCGCTGCCACAGCTGCCGCCAGCGCAGCTGCGCCTATCCCCGTGCGGCCATTGGGTTCCCCTGTGCGCTGCCGGCATGGTGGCCGACGCTGTGGAATACTTCCGCCCGTAGGCCTGCGCCGCCGGCCCCTTGCCGGGGCTGCGCAGCGGCAGGTCCCCGTCTTCACTCCCCTTGCAATATGGAGCATGCCGGCCAGGGCCGGCATGGAACCACCTTGGCCACTTCGCGCAGTTCCCGCTCTTCCAGCACGCCCGGCACACCCAGCACATCCGGCACGCCCCGCAAAAAGGCAGCCGCTGCCGCGCCTGCACCCGTTGATCACGCGCACGAACATGTGCATTCCGCCGACGGCACCTGCTGTGCCCACGGGCACGAACATCCACATGGCCATGACCGTGCACAGGAGCATTCGCATGCTGCGGCGCATGACCATGGCGCTGCCCACGAGCACGATCACGGCCATGTGCATGCCGCGGACGGCAGCTGCTGCGGCCATGCGCATGACCAGGGTCCGCGCCACATCTATATCTATTCGCCCGCCGGTGCCGTGCGCGACAAGGCCGGCTTCAAGCGCGGCGTGCGCCGCCTGGAGGCCATGGGCCACCAGGTGGAGATCGATGCCGATGCACTGAGCAGCCACCAGCGTTTTGCAGGCGACGACGCCACGCGCCTGGCGGCCATCGAGCGCGCAGCGGCCAGCGGTGCCGACCTGGCGCTGCCCACGCGCGGCGGCTACGGCCTCACGCGCATCCTGCCGGGCATCAAGTACAAGGCCGTGGCCAAGGCCATCGCAGGCGGCACGCGCTTCGTGGGCCTGAGCGACTTCACGGCGCTGTCGCTGGCCCTGCTGGCCAGGACCGGCGCCACCACCTGGGCCGGCCCGCTGCTGGTGCACGACTTCGGCCGCCCCGACGATGAGGGCGGCGTGGACGACATCATGCTGGACTGCTTCAACGACCTGCTCAGCGGCCAGGGCGAGGGCGCGGGCTGGCAGATGCCGAAGATCGGCCTGCGCGAAGACGGCAAGCCTGCCGTCAAGGACTTCTACATCAGCGGCGGCGCCACGCTGTGGGGCGGCAACCTGGCCGTGCTGGTCTCCCTGCTGGGCACGCCTTACTTCCCGCAGATCAAGGGTGGCATCCTGTTCCTGGAAGATGTGGGCGAGCATCCCTACCGCGTGGAACGCATGCTGACCCAGCTGCTGCATGCCGGCGTGCTGGCCCAGCAAAAGGCCATCGTGTTCGGCCAGTTCAGCGAGTTCAAGCTCAGCTCGCATGACAAGGGCTTCAAGCTGCAGACCGTGATCGACTGGCTGCGCAGCCAGGTCAAGTGCCCCGTGCTGCAGGGCCTGCCCTATGGCCATGTGCCGACCAAGGTGATGCTGCCCGTGGGCGCGCCCGTGTCGCTGTCGGTCGAAGGGCGCGATGCGCTGATCTACTGGGGCCACGTGCACTGAGCGGCAAGGAGCAGGCGGCATGCTGCAGATGTGGGAGTTCGCGGCCTACCCGCTGCTGGCGCTGATGTTCGTCGGCATCTTCACGCGCGAGGTGATCGCGCCGGCTTCGCGCAACCATTGCGACCGGCGCTGGCTGATCCTGTCCACGCTGCTGGGTCTGGGCACGCTGGCCACCACCTTGGCGGTAGGCCATCTGTTCTCGGACAGCATCCGCCGCCATGCGTTGCTGGACGTGGGCCGGCAATGGCCGGCCTGGGCCGTGGGCGCGCTGAGCTTTGTGCTGACCAGCTTTGTCTTTTACTGGTGGCACCGCGCCACGCACCGGTCGGACACGCTGTGGCGCCTGTTCCACCAGCTGCACCACAGCGCGCCGCGCGTGGAGGCGCTCACGGCTTTCTTCGCCCACCCTATGGACACGGCCGCCGCCGTGCTGCTGAGCGCGCTGTCCAGCTACTGGGTGCTGGGGGCCAGCCCGCTGGCTGCCGCCTTCGCCATCGGCCTCACGGGGGCGTTCGACCTGTTCCTGCATGCCGACATCCGCACGCCGCGCTGGCTGGGATACATCGTGCAGCGGCCCGAGATGCATACCGTGCACCACCAGTACGGCCACCATGCGCAGAACTACGGCCTGCCCGTCTGGGACCTGCTGTTCGGCACCTGGGCCAATCCGGCCGAGCGGGTGGAGCGCCTGGGCTTTGATGCCGACAAGGCCGAGCGCGTGACCGACATGCTGCGCTGGCAAGACGTGCACAAGCAGAACTCCCCCTGAGGCGCTGCGCGCCTTACCCCTCTCGCTTCGCGGGGGGGACGACAGCCTCGCTGCGGGGCGGCGCGGCCGGCGTAGGCCCTTGCTCGCTGTCCCTTGTTCTTGGCCGCGCCAGTTTTTGAGGCTCTGTACGGTGGCGGTGGGGGCTGACTGCTATTCGAGATACCGGCCGTTTTCCTTGCGGCGGGCGCGCATGCCGGTGCGCAGGAAGAGCACGGTGCCGCCTTGCTCGGCCAGCGGCACGCGCGTGTCGCCGGCCAGGTGGGCGTCCAGGCGCTGGGGCAGGTTCTCCAGCAGGGAGTGGATGGCGGACAGGTCGGTGTCGGCCGCTTCGGGGTGGTCGCGCACGAAGCCTTCAAGGTAGGCGCGGGCGTCGGCCTCCAGCTGCTCGCGCGTGGTGGCCAGCGAGACATAGCTGACGCCGGCCTGGCCCGGCGCCTCGGTGCCCAGCAGGTAGCAGCCGATGTAGTTACCACGGGGCTGGCCCACGGGCGGGTCCTGGGTGAGCTTCTTCAAGAGGCTGAAAGGCCACATTCCACGTACTTCCTGTTTCTGTCGGTTGCCCTGCATCCATGTGCGCAGGGCCGGCAGTGATTGTCGCCTGAAGCCTGCGCCCTGCAGGCGCGGCTTTCTGTCGTGAGCAATGTGAGCATGTCGCGCGCGCATATGCTACAAACTGCAACACTACGATACGAAAAAAGCAGAGGGTGGGGAAAAGAATGGGAATCATGCGAATCCTGAACTCGCGGTGGTGGGGTGTGGGCGCCGTGGCGGTGGTCGGCTCGGCCCTGCTGGCCGGCAGCGCGCTGGCCATCTATGCCGTGCGCGTGCAGCCGGTGCTTGACGGACAGCTCACGCTGGCCGGGCTGGAGCAGCCTGTGCGCGTGCGGCGCGATGATGCCGACGTCACCCATATCAGCGCCTTCTCGCCGCAGGACCTGTGGCGTGCCCTGGGCCATGTGCATGCGCAGGAACGCGGCTGGCAGCTGGAGTTCAACCGCCGCCTGATGCATGGCACGCTGTCCGAGATCCTCGGCCCGGCCACGCTGGATACCGACAAGCTCATGCGCGCGCTGGACATACGCGGCGCGGCGCGGCGCCAGTACGCATCCCTGCCCGCCAACGCGCGCGAGGCGCTGCAGGCCTACAGCGAAGGCATCGCGGCCTTCTATGCGGCCCTGCCCATGCGCCAGCACCCGCAGGTGCCCGAGTTCATGCTGCTGGACACGTCGCCGGGCGGCGGCGACAACTCGGCCTGGGCGCCCGAGGACAGCGTGGGCTGGGCGCTGATGATGGCGCTGGACCTGGGCGGCAACTGGGGCAACGAGTTCGCGCGGCTGGCCGCGCTCTCGCAACTGGACACACAGCAGCTGTGGCAGCTGATGCCGCCTTATCCCGGCGAGGCGCCGGCCACCTCCACCGATCTGGCCGCGCTTTACCGGGGGCTGGGCGTGTACCGCCAGGAGGCACAGGCTGCGTCTGCGTCCAAGGTGGCTGCCGCCAGCGAGGCGAGCGATGCCTGGGCCCGCTGGTCCCGCGACATGGTGCGCGATGCGGGCACCAACGACGGCAAGGGCAGCAACAACTGGGTGCTGTCGGGCAGCCGCACGGCCAGCGGCAAGCCGCTGTTGGCCAACGATCCGCATCTGGGCCTGAGCGCGCCCGCCATCTGGTACTACGCGCGCCTGCAGTCGCCTGCCGGCCAGGCGCAGGACGGCACGCCGCTGTCGCCCATCGACGTGGTGGGGGCCACCCTGCCGGGCCTGCCCTTCGTGGTGCTGGGACGCACGCGCGAGGTGGCCTGGGGCTTCACCAACACGAATCCCGATGTGCAGGATCTGTACCTGGAGCAGATCGATCCAGGCAACCCGGGCCGCTACCGCACGCCGGATGGCTGGGCGCCTTTCACCGAGCGCAGCGAGCGCATCAGGGTCAAGGGCCGGGCCGATGTGCAGCTCACGCTGCGCAGCACGCGCCACGGTCCCGTGATCAGCGATGTGCAGCCCCAGTACGAGGCCGTGCTCGACAAGCGCCGCTACGCCGTGGCCCTGCGCTGGGCGGCGCTGGACACCGACAACCTCACCGTGCAGGCGGGCCTGCGGGCCAACGAGGCGCGCAGCGTGGCCCAGCTGTTCGAGGCCTTTGCCGACTACCACTCGCCCATGCAGAGCATCGTCGCGGCCGATGTGCATGGCGCCATCGGCTTCAAGGCCGCAGGCCGGGTGCCGCTGCGTGCGGCCGACAACGACCTGCGCGGCGTGGCGCCCGCGCCTGGCTGGGAGGCACGCTACGACTGGCAGGGCTGGCTGCCCTACGACCAGGCTCCACAGGACGATGGAACGGCGCTGGGCTATCTGGCCACCGCCAACCAGCGCATCACGCGCGAGGGCTATGCCCACTTCCTCACCCAGGACTGGAGCCTGCCGTACCGGCACCGCCGCATCTCCGAGCTCATCGAGGCGAAGGACAGGCACGACGTGGTCAGCATGGCCTCCATCCAGAACGACCAGACCTCGCTGGCCGCCCGCGCCCTGCTGCCGCAAATGCTCAAGGCCCTGGACGAAGCGCCGGCCACACATCCGCTGGCCCCGCAGGCGCGCCGGGTGATGGCGCAGTTCGACGGCCGCATGGACGCTGCGCAGGCCGCGCCGCTGATCTTTGCCGCCTGGGTGGACGAGCTGACGCGCGGCCTGGTGATCCCGCGCATTGGCGCCCAGACCTTTGCGGCCACCTATGGCAAGCGCGACTACCGCGCAGGCATCGAAGGCATGCTGGAACGCCGCGACGGCTGGTGGTGCGCGGCTGCAGGCTGCAGTGCCCAGGTCAGCCAGGCGCTGGACCGGGCGCTGGTGCGCCTGCAATCCATGCAGGGCAGCGACCTGGGCCGCTGGCGCTGGGGCACGGCGCATGCGGCCTTGAGCAGCCACCGGCCGCTGGGCAGCGTGGGGCTGCTGGCGGGCATCTTCAATGTCAGCGTGCCTTCGGGCGGCGACAGCTACACCGTCAACGTGGGACAGTACCTGCCCGGTGATGCCAGGGCGCCGTTCGCCAACCGCCATGCGGCATCGCTGCGCGCCATCTACGACCTGGCCGAGCCCGAGCGCTCGCTGTTCATCTACCAGACCGGCCAAAGCGGCGTGGCCCTGTCCAGCCGCTATGCGGACATGTCTGCCGAATGGGCCGACGGCCGCTACCGGCCGCTGCAGATGGCGCCCGCGCGCTGGCGCCATTCGATGATGCTGCGGCCCCAGTAGGTTGCAATAGGCTGCATTAGGCTGCAGCAGCGGCGCGCGCCGGCCTCAGGTGCTGAGGAATTGCTCGATCAGCCCGGCCACGTCCGCCGGCTGGTCGTGGTGCAGCATATGGCCCGCGTCCTGGACCACGGCCGTGCGGCAGTCGGCAATCTGCCCGATGCGCTCGTGGTACTCGGCCAGCGTGTAGCGGTCCTTCCACCACATGCCCAGGCTGTCGTCGCTGGCCTCGACGGCCAGTACCGGCGCCGTGATCGCCCGGTACAGGGCAAGGATTTCTTCCACGCGGAACAGCTGCGCGCTGATGAGCTTGTGCGCCGTGTCGCCCAGGATTTCCCAGCGGCCCTGCGCATTGGGCGCCGCCCAGTGGTGGGCCAGCCACAGCGCCTTGTCCCCGGGCAGGCGGCGGTTGGTCTTCATCAGCCTGCGCGCCACGTCCTGCACGCTGTCATAGCTCTTGAGCTCCATGCCGCCGCTGCGCAGCTGGCGCAGCTCGTCCATCCACTGCGCGTAGCGTGCGGGCGCCTGGTCGGGCCGGGTGGCCGGCATGCCGAAGCCCTCCAGATTGACCAGCCGGCGTATGCGCGCAGGCCGCGCGCCCGCATACATCATGGACACGTTGCCGCCCATGCTGTGGCCCACCAGGTCCACGGGCGTATCGCCCACCAGGGTGTCCAGCAGGTGGTCCAGGTCGCCCAGGTAGTCGGCAAAGTCATGCCGGTCGGCAGGCCAGGCCGGCCGGCTCAGGCCGAAGCCGCGCCAGTCCGGCGCAATGATGCGGCGCCCCGCCATGAAGGCCTCGCCAAAGGCATCGACCACGAACTGGTAGGAGGCCGCCACATCCATCCAGCCGTGCACCAGCACCAGCGGCGCCAGGGCGGGATCGCCATCCACGGGCCCCCACTCGCGCACGTGGTACTCCATGGTGCGCACCGGCACCATGCGCGAGCGCCAGGGGCGGCTGGCAACGTAGATGGGCGCTTCTTCAGCGGCCGTGGCGGGGAGGGAAGAGGGGGCTTGCAGCATCCCGCCGATTATTCCGGTTTGCTGCTGTGCAGCAGTCAGGGGCGGGACAGCGGTGGCTGGGGATTTCCCGGTGCGCCAGCACGGCTCCCGGCCGGGGTGGGCATCAGCCGTGGCTTTCCGAGGCGGCGGTGCGCGGGCGGGACAGCAGGCTCTCGGCCGGTATGCCCAGGTCATGAAGCCTGTAGAGCATGTTCAGCGTCAGGGGGCGGCTGCGGTTGAGTATTTCGTAGATGCGGTTGGTCTGCCCGATGTAGGGCACCAGGTCCTTGACCGTCATGCCCCGGGACTCCATGAGCAGGCGCAGCGCATCGATAGGGTCGGGGGGAGCGATGGGGTAATGCCTTGCCTCGTAGGCCTCAACCAGCGTTCCGAGAATGTCCAGCCTGTCGCCGTCGGGCGTTCCCGAGGCCGGGTCCTTGTCGATCAGTTGCGAGATCTCGGTCAGTGCTGTCCTGTAATCCTGCTCGGTCCGGATGGGGCGGATTTCCATGGTCATTCCTTTCATTGCAGGCTCTGGTCCACTGTGGCGGCATCCACCTTGTCGTACTGCGCGTGCGTGCCTATGAACTTGATGTACAGCCACTGCTGCCTGTAGGCGATGGCGGCAATCAGGCGGTAGTCGTTGCCTTTGACGTTGAACACGACCCGGTTGTTGCCCACGATGCTGGCATTGCCGATCTGGTCCTTCACGTCCTGAGGGCAGGTCCACTGCGCGCGGGTGGCCATGTCGAACCACGCCTCAAGCGGCCCTTTGGCATCCGCATGCTCCGGCCTGCTGTAGAAATTGACGAGGGTGGAACGGGCCACGATGTGCATGGGTGGATGTTAGTCCCAAATTGGGACTGAGGCTGCTGGCATGGTCTTTGTGCTCTTTGCCGTGCTTGTGTTTTCGCGCCGGGTTAACCCGAGCGCCGCCGCCGCTGATGCACGGCATCAGAAACAATGATTGGCCGGCCGGGCCGGCGCTGCCTACAGTGGGTTGCAGATTGACCGCACAACAACCCGAAGGAGACAGCAATGCAGCAACGCAGATGGCTGACGGCCGCCATGGCCGCAGGATTGTGGGGCGCCGCCATGGCGGCCCAGGCCGGCACGGTGACGGTGCTGACCTCGTTTCCCAAGGAGCTGACCACGGCCTACCAGAAGGCCTTCGAGGCGGCCAATCCGGGGATCAAGATCGAGATCCTGAACAAGAACACCACGGCCGCCGTGGCCTATGTGCGCGAGCTGCCCGAGGGCCAGCGGCCCGACATCATGTGGGCCAGCGCCCCCGATGCCTTCGAGGTGCTGGCGCGCAACAAGCTGCTGACCGCCGCGCCCGAGACGCGCAATCCGGCCGCGCCCGCCAAGATCGGCAACTACCCGCTCAACGACCCGCAGGGCCTGTACTACGGCCAGGCGCTGGCCGGCTACGGAATCATGTGGAACACGCGCTACCTGAAGGCGCACAAGCTGGCGGCGCCCAAGGAGTGGAGCGATCTGACGCGGCCCGAGTACTTCGGCCACATCGCCATCTCCTCGCCCTCGCGCTCGGGCACCACGCAGTTGACGGTGGAGACCATCCTGCAGGGCGAGGGCTGGGACAAGGGCTGGCGCCAGCTGCTGTCCATGATGGGCAATGCCGCCGCCGTGACCGATCGCAGCTTTGCCGTGCCCGATGGCGTGAACAACGGCCAGTACGGCATAGGCATCGTGATCGATTTCTTCGGGCTGGCGGGCAAGTACTCGGGCTTCCCGGTGGACTTCGCCTATCCGGCGATGACGGCCGTGGTGCCGGCCAACATCGCGCTGATCGCGGGTGCCAAGAATGCCGATGAGGCGCGCAAGTTCATGGCCTTCACCATGTCGGTGCCGGGCCAGCAGCTGCTGTTCGACCCCAAGATCAGCCGCCTGCCCATCCTGCCCTACAGCCAGCTCAAGGCGCCGGCCGGCTACCCCGTGCCGCAGGAGGTGGCGCAGCGCGCCAAGGTGCAGTTCGATGCCAACCTGTCCGAGTCGCGCTACGCCGTGGTGATCAGCCTGTTCGACCAGATGGTGACCTTCCGCCTCAAGGAACTGCAGGCGGCCACGCGCGCCATCCAGGAGGCGCACAAGGCCCTGCAGGCCAAGCCCAATGCCAAGGGGCAGGAGCTGCTGGCGCAGGCGCGCGACATCGCCTACTCGCCGCTGGTGGGCGAAGCCAATGTGAAGGACGAGCAGTTCCTGGAGCTGTTCCGCAAGAGCCGGCGCGACGTGGCCGTGTCCAAGGAGCTGACGGGCCTGGAGCAGATGTGGGCCGACAAGGCGCGTGCCAACTACGAGCGCGCAGGCAAGCTGGCGGCCGAGGCGCGCGGCCTGGCGCGGTAGGCGGCGTGGTAGGTGGCGCAGGGGCCCGGCACCGGGCGCCTGCATGCACTCCCCTTGACAGTCTCTTTCGCTGCGGAGCATTCGCATGAGCATCGATTCCATGGCGGCGCCCGGCGCCGCCCCCCTTGCTGCGCGCGCACGGCGCATTCCGTCGGGCTGGGGGCCGTGGCTGGCCTTCGCGCTGATCCTGGCCTTTTTGCTGGCCTTTCTCATCGTGCCCGTGGGCATGGTGGTCTACACCGCCTTCGTCAATGAGGGCGGCGGGCTCACGCTGGGGCACTTCGGCAATTTCTTCGGCCAGAGCGTCTTCCGCGAGTCGTTCTTCAACAGCCTGGGCGTGTCCCTGGCCAGCGTGTTCTTCGCCAGCCTGATCGCCGTGCCGCTGGCCTACCTGACCGTGCGCTTCGAGTTCCGGGGCGCGCTGCTGATACAGACGCTGGGCGTGCTGCCGCTGATCATGCCGCCCTTCGTGGGGGCGGTGGCGCTGCAGCTGATCTTCGGGCGCAGCGGCTCGGTCAACCTGCTGCTGGACGACTGGTTCGGCTTCACCGTGCCCATCATGGAGGGGCTGACGGGCGTGATCTTCGTGGAGAGCATCCACTACTTCCCGTTCATCTTGCTCAACCTCGTGGCGGCCATGCGCAATATCGACGGGGCCATGGAGGAGTCGGCGCTGAACCTGGGCTCGCGTGGTTTCCGGCTGTTCCGGCGCGTGATCTTTCCGCTGGCCATGCCCGGCTACCTGGCGGGCGCGGCCCTGGTGTTCGTCAAGGTGTTCGACGACCTGGGCACGCCGCTGGTGATGGGCGTGACCAATATGCTGGCGCCCCAGGCCTATCTGCGCATCACTTCGGTGGGGCTCGATGATCCGCTGGGCTATGTGATCAGCGTGATCATGATCGCGTTCTCCATCGTCGCCCTGTGGCTGGCCGCGCGGGTGATGAAGGGCAAGGACTACGCCACCTTGCAAAAGGGCGGCAGCGCGCTGCAAAAGCGCCGGCTGTCGGCCTGGGAGGCGCTGCTGGCCTATGGCTGGATCGCCCTGGTGCTGCTGGTGGTGCTGGCGCCGCACATCGGCATCTTGCTGATGTCGTTCTCCAAGGTCTGGAGCTTCTCGGTGCTGCCCGACAGCTACACGCTGGAGCACTACGCCACGGTGTTCACCGACTCGGGCTACATGATCGGCAACACGCTGCTGTACTGCCTGATGGCGGCGGGCATCGACGTGGTGATCGGCACCGCCATCGCCTACCTGATCCTGCGCACCCGGCTGCCTGCCCGGCAGTGGCTGGACTACCTGGCCTCGGTGGCGCTGGCGATTCCGGGGCTGGTGCTGGCCATCGGCTACCTGCGGCTGTTCAAGGGCGTGAATCTGCCCTTCACCGACACACCCATCGTCACGACCTGGGTGCTGATCATGCTGGCCTATGCGGTGCGGCGGCTGCCGTATGCGCTGCGCTCGTGCATGGCGGCGCTGCAGCAGGTGCACATCTCGCTGGAGGAGGCCGCGCAAAGCCTGGGCGCGGGCCGCACCAGCGTGATACGGCGCGTGATGGTGCCGCTGATGGCCGGCGGCATCCTGGCCGGCTTCGTCACCAGCTTCATCACGGCGGCCGTGGAGCTGTCGGCCACCATCATGCTGGCCTCGGCCCAGAGCCAGGCGCCCATGAGCTACGGCATCTACCTGTACATGCAAAGCATCTCGGGGCGCGGGCCCGGTGCGGCATTGGGCGTGCTGGCCGTGGTCGTGGTCGGCCTGGGCACGTATTTCTCGCACCGCTTCGTGGAGCGCTCGCGCGCCACCGTGCAATCGACTTCGGAGTGAAACGCCATGCACCTGGACCCTGTCTCCCTCGAATGCAGGCACATCAGCCTGAGCTACGGCAGCAACGAAGTGCTGCGCGACGTTAACCTCAAGATCGAGCCCGGCGAGTTCTTCGCGCTGCTGGGGCCTTCGGGCTCGGGCAAGTCCACGCTGCTGCGGCTGATCGCGGGTTTCAACCGGCACCAGCGCGGCGAGCTGCTGGTGGGCGGGCAGGACATCACGGGCGTGCCGCCGCATGCGCGCAACATCGGCATGGTGTTCCAGAACTACGCGCTGTGGCCGCACATGACGGTGTACGACAACGTGGCCTTCGGCCTGGTCGAGCGCCGCGAAAGCCGCGACACCATCCGCCGCAAGGTGGGCGAGGTGCTGGAGCTGGTGGGCCTGTCGCAGTACGCGCAGCGCCGCCCGGGCCAGCTGTCGGGCGGGCAGCAGCAGCGCGTGGCGCTGGCGCGCACCGTGGTCATCGCGCCCAAGCTGCTGCTGCTGGACGAGCCGCTGTCCAACCTCGACAAGCAGCTGCGCGTGCAGATGCGCGAGGAACTGCGCAGCCTGCAGCGCAAGCTGGGCCTGACCACCATCTTCGTCACCCACGACCAGGAGGAGGCCATGACCACGGCCGACCGCATGGCCGTGCTGGACAAGGGCGTGCTGCAGCAGGTGGGCTCGGCGGCCGGGCTGTACGACTATCCGGCCAACCGCTTCGTGGCGGGCTTTGTCGGCACGGCCAATGTGCTGGAGGGCGAGGTGCTGCCAACGATAGGCGAGTCGCTGGTCTTCAAGGTGCCGGGCCTGGGCACGCTGACCCTGCCGCGCCCGGCCCAGCCGCCCGTGCCAGGGCGCGCGGCGCTGGCCTTCCGGCCGCACCAGGTGCAGATTGCGGTGCGCGACGATGCGGGCGATGCCTCGCGCGTGTGGGTGGAAGGGCAGATCGAGAGCGCCGAATTCCTGGGCGAGTTCTCGCGCTACCGCGTGCGCGTGGGCGAGGTGGCCGTGGTCGCCGACCAGGCGCACTACGCGGGCATTGCCATGTTCCCCATGGGCATGCCGGTGCGCCTGGGCATCGAGCCCACGCAGCTGCGCTACCTCGATGAGTGAACGATGAGACGGCTAGGGATGTTCCCTGAAACCCGGGCCTGCCCGGGCCGCAGGCCCTGGCGCCTGCGCTAGGCTGGCCGCCCATGGAGATGTATCAGCTGCGCGCCTACGTCACGGCGGCCACGCTGGGCAGCGTCACGCGCACGGCCGAGGCCCTGCACCTGACGCAGCCCGCCATCACGGCCCAGATCAAGGCGCTGGAGGAGGAGCTGGGCGTGGCGCTGTTCGACCGGCGCCCGGGCCGCATCAGCCTCACGCGGGCTGGCGAGGCCCTGATGGAGCCCGCCCGGCAGGTGCTGGATGCGGCAGGACGCCTGCAGGGCCAGGCCCGCGAGCTGCAGGGCGAGATCACCGGCCAGCTGCTGCTGGGCACGGTGGCCGACCCCGAGGCGCTGCGCCTGGGCTCGCTGCTGCATGGCCTGGTGGAGGCGCTGCCGCTGCTGGACATCAAGACACGCCAGGGCTGGGCCGAGGAGTTGCGCGCGCAGGTCGCGGCCGGCGGCCTGCAGGGCGCGTTCTACATCGGCGCCCACATGCCGCGCGACCTGGGCGCGCTGGTGCTGCAGACACTGCACTACCGCGTGGCGGCGCCGCCCGCGCTGCGCGAGCGCGTCCTGCAATCGGGCTGGAAGGACCTGGCGCAACTGCCCTGGATCGGCGCGCCCGCGCAGCACCATGAGCAGGCCCTGCTGCTGGCGCTGTTCGCCCGCCAGGGGCTGAGCCCCAATCAGATCGTGGAAAGCGATGCCGCCGCCGCGCCCGAGAGCCTGGTGCGCGCCGGCCTGGGCCTGGCGCTGCTGCGCGAGGACCGCGCCCTGGCCGCGGCCGAGCATGGCTGCGTGGCCATCTGGCCGCATGCGCGCGTGTCGGCGCAGCTGGGCTTCATCCACCCGCGCGAGGCCGAGCACGATCCGGCCCTGGTGGCCACGCTGTCGCAACTGCGCAGGGTCTGGGGGCTGACCGAGGTTCAGGCGGCGCCGCCGCCGCCGGCCTGAGGGGTGCCTGCCTGGACGATGGCCTCGACCAGGGCATCGAGGCTGCCCTGGCGCTCCTGCTCGCCCACCTCGAACAGCTCCAGCACGCCGGTGCCGCGCAGGATGGCGAAGGCCATGGCCGCAAAGCCCTGGGGACGGGGATGGTGGGCCGCGATCTCGGGGAAGACGTCCAGGAAGCGGGTGTAGAACACGCTGTCCACATGTACCCGGCGCGCGTCCACGCGGTCGAACAGCGAGGGGGAGGCCTTGCAGCCGAAGAACATGCTCCAGGCTGCCTGGTAGTTGGCCGCGCCGAAGATGTTGTCCCAGGCCAGGGTGACGAAGGTCTGTGCACGCTCGCGCAGGGGCAGGGCCTTGTCGGGCCAGACCGTGCCCTGGTCGCTCAGCGGCTCCATGACCTCGATGACCAGCCGCTCCATCAGCGCGTCGCGGCTCTCGAAGTGGTGCTGCAGCGCGCCCAGCGACACATCGGCGCCACGCGCGATGGCCTGCAGTGTGGCGCTCTTGAAGCCGCCCTCGCGCAGCAGCGCCAGGGCGGAGTCGATGATCTTGCGTTGCGTTGTCTCCACACGCTCGGTCTGCGGCGTGCGTGCGCGCCGCTGCGTGGCGGACGTCGTCATGTTCTGGGCTCCAGAGGGCAAAAAAATAATAGTAGATTGTTTTTGTTTGTTGCGGGCGTTCAACCGTTGCCGCAGTGCGGCATGGCGGGCGGCAATGCGTCGATCGCCTTCGCTACTCCTTCTTTTTGGGCTTGTCCATAGGGATAAATTACAAGAAATAATAATTTATTGTTTTTTATAGTTGATACCCATCAACAAGGGGCGCACAACGCCCCGCATTCCAACAGGCACCCCACGAGGAGACATTGCCGTGAAGACCACCGAAGTGTTCCAACCCCTGCGCCGCCGCGCGCCTTGCTGAGAGCCGGAGCGCCCCCTTGATGCACAGTTCTTCTTCGCAGGGCCATCTGGAGCGCAGGCTCAAGAACCGCCATATCCAGCTCATCGCGCTGGGCGGCACCATCGGCACGGGCCTGTTCCTGGGCTCGGCCGGCATCATCGAGCTGGCCGGCCCGTCCGTGCTGCTCGGCTACGCCATTGGCGGGCTGATCATCTTTTTCATCATGCGTTTCCTGGGCGAGATGCTGGTCGAGGAGCCCAACGCGGGCTCGTTCAGCTATTTCGCCAACCGCTACCTGGGCCGCTTCGCGGGCTTTCTGGCGGGCTGGAACTGTGTGGCGCTGTATGTGCTCGTGGGCATGCTGGAGCTGACGGCCGCAGGCAAGTTCATCCAGTTCTGGTGGCCCGGCATACCCACCTGGGTGACGGCGGCGGTGTTCTTCGTGCTGATCAACGGCGTGAACTTCATCAACGTCAAGGCCTATGGCGAGTTCGAGTTCTGGTTCGCGCTGATCAAGATCGCGGCCGTGCTGGCCATGATCGCTGCGGGCGTGTATCTGCTGGCCAACGCCGACCGGCCCGAGCAGACCGTGCGCAACCTGTGGACGCACGGCGGCTTCTTCCCCAACGGCCTGTCCGGCCTGGTGATGGCCTTCGCCTTCATCATGTTCGCCTTCGGCGGCGTGGAGATGCTGGGCTTCGCGGCGGCCGAGACCGACCAGCCGCGCATCGTCATCCCCAAGGCCGTGAACCAGCTGATCTACCGCGTGCTGGTGTTCTACATCGGCTCCATGGCCGTGCTGATGTCGCTGATGCCCTGGACGGACCTGCTGGGCCAGCTCAAGGCCGGCGGCGACACCTACAGCAGCAGCCCCTTCGTGCTGGTGTTCTCGGGCCTGGGCGAGAACACGGCCGCCCATCTGCTGAACTTCGTGATCCTCACGGCCACGCTGTCGGTCTACAACAGCATGGTCTACAGCAACAGCCGCCTGCTGTACGGCATGGCCAGCGAAGGCAATGCGCCGCGCTCGCTGATGCAGGTCAACCGCCGCGGCGTGCCGGTGCGGGCCATCGTCTATCCGGCCATCTTCACGGCGCTGGCCATCGTGCTGAACTATGTGGCGCCGGCCGGCGTGCTGGAGTTGCTGATGTCGCTGATCGTGGCGGCCCTGGTGATCACCTGGACCATCATCATCGTGGCGCACTGGCGCTTTCGCCGGGCGCATGTGGCGCGCAAGACCGTGCTGGGCTTTCCCGCACCGGCCGCGCCGCTGACCAACGCCATCTGCCTGGCCGCCATGGCCCTGGTGGTGGGCGTGATGCTGCTGACACCGTCGGTGCGGTCCTCCGCGCTGGCCATTCCGATCTGGGTCCTGGTGGTCTACGGGGCCTATCGCCTCGTGTTCCGCCAACGTCCCACGCCTGTGCTGGAATCCGTACTGGAACCCGCGCACATCCCCCGTTGAAACCTTCAAGGAGAACCAACCATGGCAGACCTGTTCGACAACCCGATGGGCCTGATGGGCTTCGAATTCGTGGAATTCGCGTCGCCCGCGCCCGGCGTGCTGGAGCCGCTGTTCGAGAAGCTGGGCTTCACCCTGGTGGCCAAGCACCGTTCCAAGAACGTGCTGCTGTACCGCCAGGGAGGCATCAACTTCATCATCAACAATGAGCCGGGGCAGGCCGCCTATTTCGCGGCCGAGCACGGCGCCTCGGCCTGCGGCCTGGCCTTCCGCGTCAAGGACGCGCACCAGGCCTACAAGCGTGCGCTGGAGCTGGGCGCGCAGCCGGTGGAGATCCCCACGGGTCCCATGGAGCTGCGCCTGCCGGCCATCAAGGGCATCGGCGGCGCGCCGCTGTACCTGATCGACCGCTTCGACGAAGGCAAGTCCATCTACGACATCGACTTCGAGTTCCTGCCCGGCGTGGACCGCAACCCCAAGGGTCACGGCTTCCACGTGGTGGACCACCTGACGCACAACGTCTACCGCGGCCGCATGACCTACTGGGCGGACTTCTACAGCAAGCTGTTCAATTTCCGCGAGATCCGCTACTTCGACATCTCGGGCGAGTACACCGGCCTGGCCTCCAAGGCCATGACCGCGCCCGACGGCCTGATCCGCATTCCGCTGAACGAGGAATCGCGCCAGGGCGGCGGCCAGATCGAGGAGTTCCTCATGCAGTTCAACGGCGAGGGAATCCAGCACATCGCGCTGCTGACGGACAACCTGCTGGACTCCATCGACCAGCTGCAGATGGCCGGCATTCCGCTGCTGACCGCGCCCAACGACATCTACTACCAGAACCTGGAAGGCCGCCTGCCCGGCCACGGCCAGCCCGTGGGCGAGCTGCAGGCACGCGGCATCCTGCTGGACGGCACGACCGAGGGCGGCCAGCCGCGCCTGCTGCTGCAGATCTTCTCCCAGCCCATGCTGGGCCCCGTGTTCTTCGAGTTCATCGAGCGCAAGGGCAACTACCGCGAGGGCTTCGGCGAAGGCAATTTCAAGGCCCTGTTCGAGTCCATGGAGCGCGACCAGATCAACCGCGGCGTGCTGCAGACCGAGGCACCGCAGGGCGCCTGATCCCGACGGACGCAGCGCGCCCGCCCGGCCCTGGCCGGGTGGGCGCGCTGTCGTCAGGGTAAACACGGGCGGCCCTACACTCGGTGCCCATGAATTCCCCCTCCATGCAACCGGTGGCGCTCGGTCAAAGCGCATTGCAAGTCAGCCCCATCTGCCTGGGCACCATGACGTTCGGCGAGCAGGTCGGCGAGGCCGAGGCCTTCGCCATCATGGACCGCGCGCTGGAGCGCGGCGTGGACTTCTTCGACACGGCCGAGATGTATGCCGTGCCCGCACGCGCCGAAACCTGCGGCGCCACCGAAACCATCATCGGCCGCTGGTTCGCCCAGCGCCCCGGCGCGCGCGCCAAGGTCGTGCTGGCCACCAAGGTGGCCGGTCCTTCGCGGGGCATGCCCTGGGTGCGCGAGGGCAAGGGCATGACGGCGGCCGACATCGCCGCCTCCTGCGAAGGCAGCCTGCGCCGCCTGGGCACGGACGTGATCGACCTCTACCAGATCCACTGGCCCGAGCGCAATGTGCCGGCCTTCGGCCAGCTGTACTACGACCCGGCCAAGGAAAGCTCGCAGACCGGCATCCACGAGCAGCTCGAGGCGCTGGGCCGCCTGGTCCGTGAAGGCAAGGTGCGCCACATCGGCCTGTCCAACGAAACGCCCTGGGGCGTGCACGAATTCGTGCGCCTGGCCGAGCAGCACGGCCTGCCGCGCGTGGCCTCGGTGCAAAACGCCTACTGCCTGCTGAACCGCAGCTGGGAAAACGGCATGGACGAAAGCTGCCACCGCCTGGGCGTGTCACTGCTGGCCTATTCGCCGCTGGCCTTCGGCCTGCTCACGGGCAAGTTCGACGTGCATGCACCCACCGATCCCGCAGCGCCGCAGGCCGCACGCATTGCGCGCTACGAGTCCGTGCGCAAGCAGCGCTGGGGCCGGCCCGAAGCCCTGGCCGCCGCGCGCCGCTACAACGCGCTGGCGCGCGAGCATGGCATGACGCCCACGCAGCTGGCGCTGGCGTTTTGCTACACCAAGTGGCAGGTGGCCAGCACCATCATCGGCGTGACCTCGGTGGCCCAGCTCGATGAGGACCTGAACGCCTGGGGCACGCAACTGTCGCCCGAACTGCTGTCGGCCATCGACGCCATCCGCTGGGAAGTGCGCGACCCTGCGCAATAGGCCTCAGCCCTGCGCAATAGGCCTCGGCCCCGCGCCTTCAGCGGCTGCACTCGCCTTTGAGCGCAGCGGCCGCCAGCATGGGCAGGCTCAGCAGGCCCATGCCGCCGCCCTTGAACTCGCCCTTCATGCAATCGCCCTGGGCGGCCTCGCGCATGCCGCTGGCCAGCGGGTCCTCGCGCTGCGCAGGGATCTGGGGCCTGACCAGGCCTTGCCGGGCCGCCGACTGCACGGCCTCGCGGCCTGCGGCCGAGTCCAGCAGGCGGCCCATGGCCCTGGCGCTGCGCGCGGTGTCCGGGACGGCCTCGGTGTCGGCGGGGACAGGCGCTTGCGGCGCGGCGGCTGTCGCGGCCTGCTCCGTGGCCTTTGCAGCCCCTGCGCCTTGCCTTGAAGGCGGTGCGACGGCGGCGGTGTCCGGCCGTCGCGTAGGCGGGGACGCGGGCGCCGGTCCGGGCCGGGCAGCCGCTGGAGCAGGAGAGGGGGCCGGCGTCGGCGTCGAAGTCGGCGTCTCGACCCAGACCACCTGAAGGCGGTGCGCCTCGGCCTGCCCGGTGCCGGGCCGCGCAATGTCCGGGGCCAGACCCTGCCACAGCAGCGCCCCGTGCAGCAGCAGCGACAGCAGCAGGCCCGCGATCAGTCGCAGCCGTCCGCTGCTCAAGCCTCGGGCCCTGCCACCCATTCCAGCAGGTCGCCGGGCTGGCACTGCAGTGCCTCGCAGATGCGCTCCAGCGTGTCGAAGCGCACGCCGCGCACCTTGCCGCTCTTGAGCAGTGAAATGTTCTGTTCGGTGATGCCGACCATCTCGGCCAGTTCGCGCGAACGCATCTTGCGGCGCGCCAGCATCACATCGAGGTGGACGATGATGGGCATGCTCAGACGAATCCCGCGTTCTCGTCGGCGATGCGCCGCGCCTGCAGCATCACATGGGCGATGGAGACCAGCACCACGCCGAGCAGGACCAGCAGGCCATCGTGCCAGTACAGGCCCAGCGTGACGAAGCGCTGCCCCGGCGGATTGCCCATGCTGGCCGCCACCGACATCAGCGCGCGCGTGAAGGGCAGGGCCAGCGCGCCCGCCAGCACCGTCCAGGCAAAGCGCATCAGGGCGTGCTGCGCCTGCTGGCCGAAGACACGGCCCTGCAGATACTCGCCGAACAGTGTCCACAACTGGCGCAGCGCATAAAGGCCGCAGCCCACGGGCAGCAGGCTGACCAGTGCGGTGCGCCAGCGCGCAGCCATGTCCAGCGGCTGGCCGGGCGGCATGCCCAGCAGGCCTTCCGCCTGGCCCGAAAGATCTTGCGGCGACAGCAGGGCGGCTGCCGGCAGGGCCAGCAGCGCGACGGCACCGAGGGCAATCAGGATGCGCGCCGCCTGGGAGTGGCGCCTCAGGGCGTTTCCCGCGGCGTGGGGCGTATAGTTCATGGCACAGCCTTGTATTGATGAATCGATAAAAAATTATTGTAAAACGATAAAAAATTCATGTCCAAGAAAAACTCTCATGTCAGCGAGACACCGGCCACGCAGCTGCTGCGCGCCCACAAGGTGGAGTTCACCGAGCACCCCTATGAGTACCTGGAACACGGCGGCACCGAGCACAGCGCGGCCAGCCTGGGCCTGGACGAGCACATGGTGGTCAAGACCCTGGTGATGCAGGACCAGGACGCCAGGCCGCTGATCGTGCTCATGCACGGCGACTGCAAGGTTTCCACCAAGAACCTGGCACGGCAGATCGGCGCCAAGAGCGTGGAGCCCTGCAAGCCCGAAGTCGCCAACCGCCACAGCGGCTACCTGGTCGGCGGCACCTCGCCCTTCGGCACGCGCCGCGACATGCCGGTCTATATCGAAGAGAGCATCCTGGCGCTGCCGCGCATCGCCATCAACGGCGGGCGCCGGGGCTTTCTGGTGCAGCTGGACCCGCAGGTCTGCGTGCAGCTGCTGGATGCACGGCCCGTGCACTGCGCGCTGGCAGAATAGATGCCCTGAAGAAATGAACATGACTTGCGCACACGGGAAGGCGGCCACCGCCTCCAACGGGTTCGCGCAGGTCCTGATGAAAAACATGTGTCGGCGATCAGGGAGGGCGGGCCATCATGGCCGGCCGGATCGCGCGCCGGCGCTCCACAGACCGGCCAAGGACTTCAATTGAACGCGCTCTACCCCCTTCTCGCCACCGTGGCGGCCTACCTGATCGGCTCGCTGTCGTTCGCCGTCATCGTCAGCCGGGCCATGGGCCTGAATGATCCGCGCACCTACGGCAGCGGCAACCCCGGCGCCACCAATGTGCTGCGTTCCGGCAGCAAGGCGGCCGCAGCCGTGACCCTGTTGCTGGATGCGGCCAAGGGCTGGCTGCCCGTGGCCCTGGTGCAATGGTTCGGCAGCCGCTTCGGCCTGGGCGACGGCACGGTGGCCATGGTGGCGCTGGCCGCCTTCCTGGGCCACCTGTACCCGGTGTTCTTCCGCTTCAAGGGCGGCAAGGGCGTGGCCACGGCCCTGGGCGTGCTGCTGGGCATCAGCGTCTGGCTGGGCCTGGCGGTGGCGCTGACCTGGCTGATCATTGCCGTGTTCTTCCGCTATTCCTCGCTGGCGGCCCTGGTGGCCTCCGTGTTCGCCCCCGTCTACTACCTCCTGTGCAGTGGCGTGGTCTGGTATGCCGAGACGCCGATTGCCGCCGCCATCGTCGCCATGGCGGCCCTGCTGATCTGGCGCCACCGCGAGAACATCCAGCGCCTGATGGCCGGCAAGGAATCCAGGCTGGGCAGCAAGAAGGCCGACCCGGCAGCCGCCGCGGCCAAGCCCGGCACGGCCAAAGGCAAGCCGCATTGACCGCCGCCGCCGCGCTGCGCTCCACGGGCGCAGCTTGCGTGAATGGCGTGGCCGGCCAGCCGCGCTCCAGGCCCTCTCACCACTGACGACCTTCCCACATGGCATCGAGTCCATCGCAGCGCGTCTACCGCGCACCTTGCCCCGGCTGCGGCGCGCCCGTGGAATTTTCCAGCGCCCAGGCCAGCTACGCCGTCTGCGAGTTCTGCCGCAGCACCGTGGTGCGCCAGGGCGATGTGCTGCAGCGCCGCGGCTCCATGGCCGAGGTCTTCGAGGACTACAGCCCCCTGCGCATCGGCGCCACGGGCCAGATGCTGCGCAACGGCAAGCCCGAGCACTTCACCCTGGTCGGGCGGCTGCAGCTCAAGAGCGAGGCGGGCGCCTGGAGCGAATGGGTGGCCGCGTTCAGCGATGGTGCGCTGGGCTTTCTGAGCGAGGACAACGGCCAGTTCGTCTGGTCCTGGCCCTGGGAGGCCGAGGCCCTGCGCAACGGGCCGTTCAAGGCCTCCGACTGGCTGCTGGGCTCGCAGCGCGTGCTCGGCGGCAAGAGCTTCACGGTCAGCAGCGTGCAGAACGCGCGGCTGGTATCGGCCCAGGGCGAACTGGCGCAGCTTCCCGAGCCCGGCACGCCGTACCGGCTGGTGGAGCTGCGCAGCGAGCAGGGCCAGGTCCTGTCCGTGGACTTCTCGGCCCAGCCGCCTGCGCTAAGCCTGGGCGAACGCGTGGTGCTGGACGACCTCAGGCTGCAGGGCCTGCGCGACGGCGCCTCGATCAAGGGCGAGCAGGGCCGGCATTTCAACTGCCCCAAGTGCGGCGCCGTGGTGCCTGTGCGCTTTTCCACCACCAAGAGCCTGAGCTGCCCCAGTTGTGGATCGCTGGTGGACCTGAGCCAGGGCATTGGCAAGGAACTGTCCTATGCCGAACAGAACGAGCCCGTGCGCCCCGCCATCCCCCTGGGCAGCAAGGGCGCATTGGAAGGCCTGCAATGGCAGGTGGTGGGCTTTCAGCACCGCATGGGCGAGGAGGCCGGCGACGACGAGAGCTTTGGCTGGGAGGAATACCTGCTGTTCAGCCAGAAGGCCGGCTTCGCCTTCCTGGTCGATTCCTCCGATGGCTGGAGCGTGGCCCGCGTGACCACGGGCGTGCCCAAGCTCTCCAAGAACCGCAGCACGGCCAAGTACATGGGCCGGCAGTACCAGCTTGAATCGCGCTACACGGCCGAGACCACCTACGCTTTGGGCGAGTTCTACTGGCCCGTGCAGCGCGGCCAGACCACGCGCAATGTGGACTATGTGAGCGCAGGCGCGCAGAACAAGGCCTTCCTGGCCAGCGAGACCGAGAACGGCGAGACCACCTGGTCGCATGGCAGCGCCGTCTCGGCCACCACGCTGGCCACGGCCTTCGGCCTCAAGCAGCTGCGGGACCGCTCGCAGGTCGGCGTGATGTCGGGCAGCCGCTTCGGCCTGTGGACCATCGTCATCGGCGTGGTCATCCTGTGGCTGGTGTTCGTCATGCTGCGCGGCTGCATGTCGCGCCCGAACTGCAACCCGAACACCGATCCCAACTGCAACAGCTACACCCGCAGCAGCGGCGGCTCCTGGGGTGGCTACACCTCGGGCGGCAGCCACAAGTAAACAACGGAGAAACTGATCATGAACTTCGACTGGTTCAACCCCGCCGCCTTCTTCGGCTCGATCCTCTATGCGCTGGTGGGCGTGGTGGTGTTCTGGCTGTGCTTCATCATCATCGACAAGATCACGCCCGTGGACATGTGGGCCGAGATCGTCGAGAAGCACAACAAGGCGCTGGCCATGGTGGTGGCCGCCATGTGCCTGGGCATCAGCATCATCGTCGCTGCCGCCATCCACTGAACGGGGCCGCCTGGCCCCCCCTGCACTCCCCATCTCCCGCCGACACGCAGCCCGCCTGAAAAGGTGCGGCTGCGCTGCGCATGGCGGCGTTGCTGCGTCGCAACAAATTCCTTGTTGATAGTGAGTTTGCAAATGATATTCGTTTGCATTCTAAATAGAATCGCCCCCTTCATTCGAAGAGAGGGTTTCCATGACAGACCATCAAGCCGCCCGCAGGGCAAGGCTTTCAGCGGGTGTGACCGCTGGCATCATCACCACCGCGCTGGCGGGCGCGGTCCATGCCCAGGAGGCCGCTCCAGCCGTTCCTGCCGATCCGGCCCAGGCACAGACGCAGACGCAGACGCAGACGCAGACGCAGCCTCAACAGGCCCACACCCTGCCCACGCTGCAGGTCAACGCCTCCCAGTACGACCCTGACGACGTGCGCCCCGAAGGCGTGACCACGGCGACCAAGACCTACCTGGCGCCCAAGGACATCCCGCAGACCATCGATACGCTGGAGGTCAACAAATACAAGAGCTACGGCATCAACGACCTGGCCACCATGCTGGACGGCGTGCCGGGCGTGAACACCACCTACGACATGCGTGGCGAGGGCGTGTACATCCGCGGCTTCAAGGCCGACGAGAGCGACATCTACCGCGACGGCGTGCGCGAAAGCGGCCAGGTGCGCCGCAGCACGGCCAATGTGGAGCGCATCGAGATCCTCAAGGGACCGGCCTCCGTGCTCTATGGCCGCAGCGCGGGCGGCGGCGTGGTCAACATGGTGAGCAAGCAGGCGCGCTTCGACGCCAAGAGCAGCATCACGCTGCGCGGCGGCTCCTGGGACAACGTGGGCGGCACCATCGACATCAACCGCGTGCTCAACGAGAACGTGGCCGTGCGCCTGACGGCCGACCGCGAGCAGGCCCACAGCTTCCGCGAAGGCATACGCAACCGCAACGAGATGGTCTCGCCCAGCATCCTGGTGGACACCCGCACGGGATGGCGCTGGACCGGCCAGTACACCTATGACAACGTCTGGCGCGTGCCCGATCGCGGCCCGGTCTATGACCAGTTGCCGGCCGGCGTTTCCATCCGCAAGGGCTTCGCGGCGCCTGGCGACTACGTGGAAGACCGCCTGCGCGTGCTGCGCTCCGACCTGTCCTATGACTTCAACAACCGCTGGAGTCTGCGCTGGGTGGCCAGCAAGCGCGAGGCCAGCCAGGACTTCGACCACTATTTCGCCGGCACCTACCGCGCCGCGACCGGCAAGATCACGCCCAACTACGCTTGGCAGCAGACCCGCAACACCACGCTGTCCAACACGCTGGACCTGACGGGCAAGTTCAGCACGGGCAGCATCAAGCACGACCTGCTGGTGGGCCTGGAGGCCAGCGAGGAAGAGCGCGCGCCGCGCGTCGGCCAGCCCGGCAGCACCTTCTCCTACGATCCGTTCCAGCCCATCGTCTGGCCCAGCCGTCCGGCGCAGGGCAAGCCGACCCAGGACAACTATCACAAGGGCAAGGGCCAGGCGCTGTACATGCAGGACCTGGTCAGCCTGACCGAGCAGTGGAAGCTGCTGCTGGGCCTGCGCTACGACAGCTATGACTTCCAGAGCACCAACAAGATCGCCAACCTCACGCGCAAGACCGACGGCAACGGCTTCAGCCCGCGCGTGGGCGTGGTGTGGCAGCCGGTGCGTGAGCACAGCTTCTATGCGTCCTGGAACAAGAGCTACTCGCCCTATGGCGGCCGCGGCATCCTGACCGTGGAAACCGCTGTCGGCGCGGTGCCGGACGACGAGCCCCAGTACTCGCGCCAGTCCGAGGTCGGCGTCAAGAGCGACTGGCTCGGCGGTGCGCTGTCCACCCAGGTCTCCGTCTACCAGCTGGAGAAGTACAACATCCGCTACCGTCCCGATCCCGAGAACGATCCCTACACCTGGGCCATCCGGGGCAAGGACCGTTCGCGCGGCATCGAGTTCAGCGCGGCGGGCCGCGTGGCCAGTTCCTGGTATGTGCGCGGCGGCGTGGCCTTCATGGAGGCCAAGGTGGCTGAAGACGCGCAAAGCCCCGCCAACGTGGGCCTGTACCTGCGTGACACGGCCAAGCGCAACGGCAACCTGTTCCTGCGCTATGCGCCCAAGGGACCCTGGTACGGCGAAGTCGGCGTGACCTACACGGGCAGCCGCTTCACCAACGCCGCCAACACGGCCCTCCTGCCCGGCTACACGCGCTGGGATGCGCTGGTGGGCTGGCGCCAGGACGCCTGGACGGTGACCGTGGCGCTGTCCAACCTGTTCGACAAGCAGTACTGGCGCTCCAGTTCCATGCCAGGCGCACCGCGCAGCGTTCTGGTCAGCGCCAACTACCAGTTCTGACGGCGGCGCCCGAGGCGCTGCGCTCCTTCCTGCTTTGCACGGTGTCCGTTGCACGCGGGAAGGGGCGCATCGCGCACAATACCGGCCGTGCAAACCTCAGCCCCTCTTGCCGGCGCGCAGCCGGCGCGTCCCATCGACATCGCCCTGCTGGTCAGCGTCTTCGTGATCGCGGCCTGCGGCCTGCTTTACGAACTGGCTGCGGGTGCGCTGGCTTCCTATCTGCTGGGCGACTCGGTCCTGCAGTTCTCCACCATCATCGGCAGCTACCTGTTCGCCATGGGCATCGGCTCATGGCTTTCGCGCTATTTCGAGGACCATCTGCCCGCGCACTTTCTGCGCATCGAGCTGATGGTGGCCCTGGTCGGCGGCGCGCTGCCGGCCACGCTGTTCATTGCCAATGCCTACGCGCCCGGCGCGTTCCGGTTCCTGCTGTACGGCATGGTGCTGGTGGTGGGCACGCTGGTGGGGCTGGAGATTCCGCTGGTGATGCGCATCCTCAAGCGCAATGTGACGCTCAAGGACCTGGTGTCCCAGGTGCTGACCTTCGACTACCTGGGCGCGCTGGCCGTGTCGCTGGCATTTCCGCTGCTGCTGGTGCCCAAGCTGGGCCTGGTGCGCACGGGGCTGCTGTTCGGCTTCATGAATGCGGCGGTGGCGGTCTGGGCACTGTTGCTGTTTCGGCATGAGCTGCGGCGCCCGCGCGCCCATGCCCTGGCCTGCGCGGCCGTGCTGGCCCTGCTGGGCACGGGCATCTGGGGCGCCGACCATCTGACGCGCCTGGCCGACGACCATTTCTACCAGGACCGCATCGTGCTCTCCAGCAGCTCGCCCTACCAGCGCATCGTGGTGACGCAGGGGCGCCAGGGCGCGCGGCTGTACCTCAACGGCAACCTGCAGTTCGCCCAAAGCGACGAGTACCGCTACCACGAGGCCCTGGTCCACCCCGTGATGGCCGCGCATGGCGCGCCCAAGCGCGTGGCCGTGCTGGGCGGCGGCGACGGCATGGCCGTGCGCGAGGTGCTCAAGTACCCCTCGGTGGAGTCGGTCACCCTGGTGGAGCTGGACCCGGCCATGACGGACCTGTTCAAGGACAACGCCATGCTGCGCCGGCTCAACGGCGAAGCGCTCAGCGATGCGCGCGTGCACATCCTCAATACCGATGCCTTCCACTGGCTGCAGCAGGGCGGGGAGACCTTCGACGTGGTCATCGTCGATTTCCCTGACCCGACCAATTTCGCCATCGGCAAGCTGTTCACCAACAGCTTCTATGCCTTGCTGGACAAGCGCCTGGCGGCCAGCGGCTACGCCGTGGTGCAGACCACCTCGCCCCTGATTGCACGCAAGAGCTACTGGACCGTGGTGCAGACCATCGAATCCATCGGCCTGCAGGCCACGCCCTACCACGCCCATGTGCCCAGCTTTGGCGAATGGGGCTTCGTCATCGCCAGCCACCGGCCTTGGCGCGAGCCCGATGCCCTGCCTGCGGGCCTGCGCTTTCTGAGCGCGCAGACCATGGCGCTGATGTTCGACTTCCCGCTGGACATGGCGCGTGTGCCGGCCGAGGTCAACCGCCTGTCCAACCAGGTGCTGGTCAACACCTACGAGCGCGAATGGGGCAGGGTGGAGCGTTGAGTACCGGCCTCTCGCCCCTGTGGAGCCGGCGCCAATGGCTGCAGGGCCTGGCGGGCGGTGCAGCCCTGGGGCTGGGCCTGCCCGGCTGCACGCCAACGCCACCGCGGCTTGAAGACCTGCCCGGCGGATTCAGCGGCGTGGCGCTGGAGCGCGGCCATGCCTTGCGCGCGTTCTGGCAGCGCCTGGGCCAGGGCCTGGCGCTGCCGCCGCCGGCCGTGGTGCACCGTGCCAAGGTGGTGATTGCCGGCGGCGGCATGGCAGGCCTGGCCGCCGCGCGCGCACTGGAGCTGGCGGGAGTGCAGGGCGTGGCCCTGCTGGACACGCAGCAGGCCATGGGCGGCAACAGCCAGGGCGGCAGCATTGCGGGCCTGCCCTGTCCGCTGGGTGCCCACTATCTGCCCCTGCCCGGCGACGATGCGGCCGAGGTGCAGGACTGGCTGGAGGCCCTGGGCCTGCGCCAGCGCCGCGCGGGCCGCTGGCAGTACGACGAGCGCCATTTGTGCCACAGCCCGCAGGAGCGCCTGTTCTGGCAGGGCGCCTGGCATGAGGGCCTGCTGCCCGTCGATGGCGTGGCTCCGCGCACGCTGGAGCAGTACGAACTCTTTGCGCGCAGCGTGGCCCAGGAGATGGAGAGGGCGGCCTTTGCCATGCCGTCCATCCGTGTCTGGCAGCGCGAGAGCCGGCTGCCCGCCGCCCATGCCGCGCTGGACGGCCAGACCATGCAGGCCTGGCTGACCAGCCAGGGCATCGATGATGCGCAACTGATCTGGTATCTGGAGTACTGCTGCCGCGACGACTTTGGCGCGGGCCTGGCGCGCGTATCGGCTTGGGCAGGCATTCACTATTTCGCCAGCCGCCATGGCTTCTCGGCCCCGCGCCGCCAGGACGAGCGCACGGCAGAAGAGGCCGGCGACGCCGTGCTGACCTGGCCCCAGGGCAATGGCTGGCTGTCACAGCAGCTGGTGGCAGGGCTGGGCTCCACCGACCTGCAGACGGATTGCAGCGTGCTATCCATCGCCGAAGGTGCCGACGGTGTGGAGATCGACGTCTACCACCATGGCCGCCAGCAGCACGAGCGCTGGCTGGCCGCGCGCTGCGTCGTGGCCCTGCCCAGCTTCATCGCGGCACGCGTGGTGCGCGATGCGCCGGATTTCCTGCGCGCGGTGGCGGGCCGGCTGGACTGGGCGCCCTGGCTGGTGGCCAACATCCATCTGCAGCGGCCGCTGGCCGACCGGCCCGGCGCCGATCCGGCCTGGGACAACGTGCTGTTTGCCGATCCGAATGCGGGCGGTCTGGGCTACGTGGACGCGGGCCACCAGGGCCTGGACCGGCTCACGCCCCGGCCCACGGTGCTCAGTTACTACCAGGCGCTGGGCGACTGGCCTGACGGGCGCGCGCAACTGCTGGGCCAGCCCTTCGGCTTCTGGCGGGACCGCATCGTCGGCAGCCTGCTCGTCCCCCATCCCGACCTGCTGCACAAGGCCACGCGCATGGAGATCACGCGCTACGGCCACGCCATGGCCATTCCCCGGCCTGGCGACCAGCAACTGCTCAGCCAGGTGGCGCTGCAGTCGCACCACCGGGGCCGCAGCGCGCAGTGCGCCGGCGAGCGCGTGGCCCTACTGCCCACGCCGGGCACGAGACGCCTGTGGTTCGCGCATTCCGACTGGGCGGGCTACTCGGTGCTGGAAGAGGCCTTCACGCGCGGCCACCATGCGGGCCTGTGGGCCGGAGCGCGGACCTGAGGCTGTTCGCGGTGGCCACATGCGCGTGGCAGGCGCTTCAGATGTTGCCCGGCACCTGCACCATGCGGTACAGCGACTGGCTGCCGCGTGCGGCCAGCACGCCCAGCTGCGCCAGCGTGCGCGGGTCCAGCTCCAGCGTGATGGCGGCGCGCGCCAGTGCCGAGCGGATGCGGGGGCCGTCCTCGCCTTCATGGATGACGGGCGGGTAGAGGCTGGCGCCGTCGGCGCCGATCACGCTGGCCACCAGCGGCGGCTGCGGCGGCTCGCCACGGCGCAGCACCACGGCGATGTCGCCGTTGTCCAGCCGCACGTAGGTGCCGGGCGGGCACAGGCCCACGGCGCGCACCAGCGCAAAGCCCACCTCGTCGGAGTAGCGCTGCTGCTGGGTGAGTGCGCGCAGCGACTCGGCGGCGCTGCGGCCTTCACGTGACTTGCGCGGGCTGATCAGGGCCGCGTAGCGGTCCACCGTGCCCAGGATGCGCACCAGGCGCTGCACCGGGGGCAGTGTGGCCAAGGGCTGCTGAGGTACGGCTTCATGGTGGCGGGCCACCAGTTCCAGCCACAGCGCGTCGTTGACGAACAGACGCGCCAGCAGGGCCTGGCTTTGCAGCGGATGGCGCTGCACGGCCTGCTGCTGGCCGGGGGTCAGCGGCTCGCGCTGCAGCGCCAGTTCGTCCTGCAGCGCGTTCATGCCGATGTTCATGGTCAGCGCGCCGCGTACCAGGGTGCGGTGCTCGGTCTCGTTCAGGCGCAGCTCGCGCGCCAGCACATGGCACAGGCAGGCGCAGACCAGGGCATGGGAGGCGCTGTAGCCCACGGTGGAGGAGCAGGCGCGCTGGAACATCAGGTACAGCGCGGCATCGCTGTCGTGGGCGATCAACTCCTGCAGCCACAGGTCGATCTGCTGCAGCTTGACCAGGAAGCCCTGCACCTGCAGCGGCGCGGACAGCAACACGGACAGCGCGGCCTCCAGGTCGGACCACAGGCCCAGCAGGTCTTCGTAGGAATCGTCGGGGCGTCGGCTCATCGGTGGCGGGGTGCGGAAAACGGGGCGCGTGCAGGCCGCATCAGCGCCGCTCCAGCACCATCTCGCTGCCCTGGCGGGTCATCTGGACGTGGGCCAGAAAGCTGTTTCCCAGCAGCACATAGGGCATGGCAAGAGGGGCGACCACGGCGTCCACGCCAAAGACCTCGACATCGCCCACGCGCACCGAGTCCAGCCGCAGGCTCCAGCCCTGGGCGTCGCCGTTGGCGGTGCGCATCATCACGGGCTGGCCCTTGAGAAAGGGCAGGCCCATGCGTTCGGCGTCGGACCGGCCTATGGCTACCGAGCTGGCGCCCGTGTCCACCATGTAGACCATGGTCTTGCCATTGATCTGGCCGCGTTCGATGAAATGGCCCCGGTTGTCGGCCTTGAGCACCACGCGCCGGCCAAGCGCGGGATCGCCCGCTGCCGCGCCCCGGCCGCCCAGGCTGATGGGCGCTTCGCCCAGGCGCAATGTCTGGCGGCGGCCCTTGATTTCCACCTCGGCCGTGTCGCCCGATACCTGCAGCACGCGCACGTCCTGCAGGCTGTCGCCGGCCGCCAGCGCGCGCGGCGTGCCGCCGTCGATGACCAGCAGGGCCTTGCTGCCCAGCACGCCGCGGAGTGCCACGGACTGCGCTGTCGCCGGTGGCGGAGCCAGCACGGCCACGCCGGCCAGGCTCAGAAGTACGGCACGTAGGTGGCGCATGGGGCTTGTGATGGAGGGGCGGATGCCGGGCGATCAGTCGCGGAAGTTGTTGAAGGACAGGGGATGGTCGGCCAGGTCCTTGCGGATCAGGGCCATGGCCGCCTGCAGGTCGTCGCGCTTGGCGCCCGTGACGCGCACGGCGTCGCCCTGGATGGCGGCCTGCACCTTGAGCTTGCTGTCCTTGATCAGCTTTTGCAGCTTCTTGCCCAGCTCGGCCTCGATGCCGTTCTTGACCTTGATGGTCTGCTTGAGCTTGTCGCCGCCGATCTTCTGGGCCTTCTGGATGTCCAGGAAGCGCACGTCCACGCTGCGCTTGGTCAGCTTGTTGCGCAGGATGTCCTCGACCTGCTGCAGCTGGAAGTCGGCATCGCCGAACAGCGTGATTTCCTTGTCCTTGAGTTCGATGGCGGCCGAGGTGCCCTTGAAGTCGAAGCGCGTGCCGATTTCCTTGGCGGTGTTCTCCACGGCGTTCTTCACTTCGACGAAGTCGGCTTCGCACACGGTGTCAAAAGAAGGCATGGCAAATATTTCCTGTAAATGTTCTGAAAAAGTATCGCAGCGCGGGACCGGGCGATGCGGGCACGGTGCCGGAGGCGTGGGGACGCGGTGCGACAATCCGGCTGATGTTAGTCGAGAAAAATGTTCCGCTGCAGCATTGCAACAGCTTCGGCATCGCCGCCCGTGCCCACACCCTGGTGCGTGTGCGCAGCGATGAGGATATTCGCCATTTCCTGGCCGATCCGCTGTGGGGCCGCCAGCCCGTGTTCGTGCTGGGCGGCGGCAGCAACGTGGTGATCACGGGCGATGTCGATCCCGTGGTCCTCAAGATGGAGATAGCGGGCATGCGCCTGCTGCGCGAGACCGATCGCCACTGGATCGTCGAGGCCGGTGCCGGCGAGCGCTGGCACGACCTGGTGGCCTGGACCCTGTCGCAGGGCTATGGCGGCCTGGAGAACATGGCGCTGATTCCCGGCACCGTGGGCGCATCGCCGGTGCAGAACATCGGCGCCTACGGGCTGGAGCTGCAGGACCGCTTCGAGTCGCTGGATGCCATCGACCTGGCCACCGGTGAATCCTTCACGCTGGATGCCGCGCAATGCGCCTTCGGCTACCGCGACTCGGTGTTCAAGCACGCCCCGGCCGAACCCACGCCCGTGGCGCGGGCGCGCATGAGCGGCGTGCCGCCGCGCGGCATGGGCCTCAAGGGTCGCGCCGTGATCACGCGCGTGCGCCTGGCCCTGCCCAAGGACTGGAAGCCCGGCCTGGGCTACCTGGACCTGCAGCGCCGCCAGGCCGAGGCCGGCGTGGCCGAGCCCACGGCCCGCCAGATCTTCGACTGGGTCTGCGAGATCCGCCGCGCCAAGCTGCCCGATCCGGATCAGATCGGCAACGCCGGCAGCTTCTTCAAGAACCCGACGGTGACGCCCGAGCAGTGCGCCGACATCATTGCGCGCGAGCCCAAGATCGTGCACTACCCCATGGACGACGGCTCCATCAAGCTGGCCGCCGGCTGGCTGATCGATGCCTGCGGCTGGAAGGGCAAATCCATGGGCCGCGCCGGGGTGTATGACAAGCAGGCCCTGGTGCTGGTCAACCGGGGCGACCGGCACAGCGTGGACCGCAGCGTCACCGGCGGCGAGGTCATGACGCTGGCCGGCGCGATACAGACCAGCGTCTACGAGCGATTCGGCATCCGCCTGGAGCCCGAGCCCGTCGTGGTCTGATCGATCGACGGCCTCAAGAAAACAGCGGCCCGCAGACCATGGAGGCCTGCGGGCCGCTTTGCTTGCTTTGTATTAGCGCTTCAGTGGGCGGAGTGGCTGCTGCGCCAGCTCATGTAGTCCTTGTCGGTCATCAGCACCCACAGCGCCAGCACCATGACCACCACGCCGGACACCACGGCATTGCGCATGGCATCCATCTGGCCCGCATAGCCCAGCACCCAGGGCGAGATCACCATCCACAGTCCCAGCAGGCCTTCGGTCCATTCCTCCCACGCGCGGGGCATGAAGATGGCCCCCAGCGCAGCGGCAATCAGCGCCAGGCCGATGACCACGCCATTGGCCGTGGGCGCCATCTGGTCCTGGAACCCGAGCGCCCAGGGCGAGACCGCCAACCAGGCTCCCAGCAGGACATTGATCGGGTCCTGCCAATGCTTCATGTATTTCATGGCTGCACCTCCTGCCGCCACGAAGAATGAGGGCGGCAATTCGTTGGATCAAGGCCGCAGCATGCAGGTTCCATGAGGATTTTTGTGAAAGTGCCTGCTTACCAGGGCATCTCGCCCTTGTTCACCTTGGCGCCAATGTCCAGCGACAGCGCCATGCCGGCCTGCGGGTAGGCCTGCTTCATGGCGCCGCTCAGCTCGGCACTGTTTGCGGCCTTGGCGGCGGCGGCCTCGAAACGCTGGAGATAGTCGCGTGTATAGGCGATGGCGCTGGCGTCCATGGCGGTGCCGGCCTGCATGTGGCCGGGCACGACGACGGCGGGCTTGAGGGCCTGCATCTCGTCCAGCTGCGCCAGCCAGGCCTTGCGCTCGGCGCTCTTTTGCGTGTCCGCCGTCCAGACATGCAGGTTGCCGAACACGCCCACGTTGCCGACGATGGCCTGCAGCGCAGGCACCCAGACATAGGGGCGGTGGGCCAGCGGGCCGGTGGTGCCGCGCAGCTCCAGCGTCTGGCCGTCCACGGTCACCGTATTGCCCTGCAGGGCTTCGGGGAGGACCGGCTTGCCGGGTGCGTTGGCGCCCATCTTGGGGCCCCAGAAGGCCAGCTTGCCCTGCAGCTTGGACTCGATCTTCTCGCGCACGGCGGGCGTGGCCACGACCTTGGCCTGCGGGAACAGGTTCTTGAGCACCTCGGCGCCGAAGTAGTAGTCGGGGTCGGCATTGCTGATGAGGATGGTGGTCAGCTGCTTGCCGCTGTCCAGCACATTGGCGGCAATGCGCAGGCCGTCGGCGCGGGTGAAGCCGCTGTCCACGACCACGGCCTCCTTGGCGCCGGTGATCAGGGTGGAGGTCACGGCAAAGCTGTGTTCGTCGGCCTGGTAGACCTTCATCTGCAGCGGGGCGGGCGCCTGGGCATGGGACAGGCCGGCCGACAGGGCCAGGGTGAGCGAAAGCACGGTGGTGCGAAGCATGACGATTTCCTTTGAAAAAAGCACAAGACAGAAAACGGGTGGCAGCGCCGTGCTGCCATGTGTCGTACTTTAGTTTTTGAAATCGAGCAGATAAACCGCAGAATATGCGCTTGTTTGTTGCAGAAATCGAGCAGATCCATGGACCGATTGCTGGCGATGCAGGTGTTTGCCACGGTGGCCGAATGCGGCAGCTTCACGGCGGCGGCCGAGCGGCTGGACCTGTCGCGTGCCATGGCCACGCGCCATGTGGAGTCGCTGGAGCAGTGGCTGGGCGCGCGCCTGCTCCACCGCACCACGCGCCGTGTCTCGCTCACCGATGCCGGTGCGCAGTGCCTGCGCTACAGCCAGCAGATGCTGGCCCTGGCCGATGAGGTGCAAGGCGAGATGCGCGCCGGCGACAGCCAGTTGCGCGGCCTGCTGCGCGTGACCTGCAGCATGTCCTTCGGCCATGCGCAGATGGCGCCGGCCATTGCGCAGTTCATGCGGCTGCACCCGCACCTCAAGATCGACCTGCTGGTGGACGACGGCGCGCTGGACCTGGTGCAGCAGCGCATCGACCTGGCCATACGCATCAGCGCCGATCCGGGCGCCGCACTCATCGGCCGGCCGCTGGCCGTGTGCGAATCGGTGCTGGTGGCCTCGCCCGCCTACCTGGACGCGGCAGGGCGGCCGCAGACACCGGCCCAGTTGCAGGCCCACCGCTGCCTGGGCCATATGCGCGTGGGCCGCAATGTCTGGCAATTGGCGCGGCGTGACGATGAAAGCGATGAGCAGCAGATCGCCGTCACCACCTGGTTCAACGCCAACGAAGCCACCGTGCTGGCCGCCGCCGCCGTCGAGGGTGCGGGCATCGCCTTCCAGCCCACCTACCTGGTCCAGCCCATGCTGCAGGCCGGCCAGCTGGAGCTGGTGCTGCCGGACTGGCGCCCGCAGCCGCTGACCGTGCATGCGCTGTACAGCTCCCGCCGCCACCTGCCGGTGGCCGTGCGCGCGCTGCTGGATTTTCTCGTGCAGCGCTTCGAGGGCGCGCGCTGGTAGCAGGGGCGTAAAAAAAGCCGCCTTGCGGCGGCTTGTGGGATGCAAGTGTGCGATTTTTGGCCCATGGCGTCGCGTGCTTGGCGGGCGCGTCCCATGCCAGGGACGCCGAGCAAGGGCCGCCCCGCAGCGAGGGCGTCGTCCCCCTCCCTCGCGAAGCGAGTAGAGAGGGGGAAGCGGCGTCAGCCGCTCAGGGGGTGTAGGTCATTCCTTGCCGCCCAATTGGGGCAGGGCGGTGCTGGTGCCCAGCGACAGCAGGCCGGCCTTGGAGTAGATGGCCAGCTTGTCGCGCGTGTCCATCAGGTCCAGGTTGCGCATGGTCAGCTGGCCAATGCGGTCGGCGGGACTGAAGGGCGCGTCCTCGACCTTTTCCATCGACAGGCGCTCGGGGGCGTAGGTCAGGTTGGGCGATTCGGTGTTCAGGATGGAGTAGTCGTTGCCGCGGCGCAGTTCCAGCGTCACGGTGCCGGTCACGGCGCGGGCCACCCAGCGCTGGGCGGTTTCGCGCAGCATGATGGCCTGCGGGTCGAACCAGCGGCCCTGGTACAGCAGGCGGCCCAGGCGCAGGCCGTTGATGCGGTACTGCTCGATGGTGTCCTCGTTGTGGATGCCGGTCACCAGGCGCTCGTAGGCGATGTGCAGCAGGGCCATGCCGGGGGCTTCGTAGATGCCGCGGCTCTTGGCTTCAATGATGCGGTTCTCGATCTGGTCGCTCATGCCCAGGCCGTGGCGGCCGCCGATGCGGTTGGCTTCCAGGAACAGCTCCACGGGGTCGGCGATTTCCTTGCCGTTGATGGCCACGGGGCGGCCTTCGTCAAAGGTCACCGACACTTCCTCGGCCTTGACCTCGACTTCGGGCTTCCAGAACGCCACGCCCATGATGGGGTTGACGATGCGGATGCCGCTGTTCAGGAACTCCAGGTCCTTGGCCTCGTGCGTGGCGCCCAGCATGTTGCTGTCGGTCGAGTAGGCCTTCTCGGCGCTCATCTTGTAGCCGAAGCCTTCCTTGGTCATGAAGGCCGACATCTCGGCGCGACCGCCCAGCTCGTCGATGAAGGTCTGGTCCAGCCAGGGCTTGTAGATCTTCAGCGCGGGGTTGGTCAGCAGGCCGTAGCGGTAGAAGCGCTCGATGTCGTTGCCCTTGAAGGTCGAGCCGTCACCCCAGATGTTGACGTCGTCTTCCTTCATGGCGGCCACCAGCATGGTGCCGGTCACGGCACGGCCCAGGGGCGTGGTGTTGAAGTAGGTGATGCCGCCCGTGGAGATGTGGAAGGCGCCGGCCTGGATGGCGGCAATGCCTTCGCCAGCCAGCTGCGAGCGGCAGTCGATCAGGCGGGCCTGCTCGGCGCCGTACTCCATGGCCTTGCGGGGGATTTCGTCGTAGTCGGCCTCGTCGGGCTGGCCCAGGTTGGCCGTGTAGGCGTAGGGCAGGGCGCCCTTGTTCTTCATCCAGCGCAGGGCAGCGCTGGTGTCCAGGCCGCCCGAGAAGGCGATGCCGACCTTCTGGCCGACGGGAACGTTTTGCAGGATGGTTTCCATACGATGCTTCTCTCAATAACGATGGCGGCTGGCGTGCGGGACGCGGCTGCCGGAAAACACGGAAGGCGCCTGGGCGCCGTCAGGTCGAATGCGTCGGTCTGCTCAGGCGCTCAGGCGCTCAGGCGCTTAGGCGTAGTGGCAGATGTAGTGGTAGGCCTCGGTCACGCGGATGTCGAACTTGGAGTTCGCAGGCACCTGGAAGGACTCGCCGGCCTTGGAGGTCAGCCACTGGTCCGAACCGTCGAGCTTGTACTCGCAGGAGCCGGCCACGCATTCCATGATCTCGGCAGCGGCCGTGCCGAAAGTCAGCTGGCTGGGCAGCACCACGCCGGCAGACTTCTTCGTGCCATCGGCCAGCGTGAAGCCGTGGCTGATGCATTTGCCGTCGAAATAGACATTGGCCTTGGTGGTCAGGGTGATGCCAGAGATGGTTTCGGTGGTCATGGAAGCTGGGCAGAGGGTGGACTAAACCGCCCATTTTAGGCCAGCACCCGGCCGCTGCCCGTACGTGCTGGCCGCCGCCATGCAAAAAGCCCCTTGTCGGGGCTTGCGGGGCGAGCGCATGGCGGCCTCAGCGGCGCCAGCCATGGCGGTAGCCGCCGCGCCAGCCGTGATAGCTGGGGCGCGAGGCGTAGTACACGCCGGCAGCAAGGGCTGCACCAATCACCACGGGCGCCACATAGTCACCGGCCGAATACACCGGTTGCACCGGCTGGGCCGGGTAGTAACCACCGTCGTAGTAATTGTTTTCATAAACCACGGGCGGCGGCACGGGCGTGGTGGAGTACGCGGCCTGGGGCGGCTGGTTGGTGCTGTAGTAACCATTGCTGCCGTAGGCGCCGCTGTTGGCGGCGGGCTGCACGCTCAGTGCGATCCAGTCGCCAGGCGGCGTGGCGGTCCGCGTCGTGTAGTTGCGGCCCGCGTACTCATAGACCACGTCGTAGGCCACGGCGCGGTTCTGGTAGTAGGTCTGGGTAGTGCAGTTGCGCACCGTCTGGTATTGGGGCTGCTGTCCCGAGGCTTCAGCCTGGTTGCCCAGCATGGCGCCGCCAATCACGCCGGCTGCCGTGGCCGCAGCGCGTCCGCCGCCGTGGCCAATGGCGTTGCCCACCACGCCGCCCGCCAGCGCACCCAGCACGGCGCCCGCGCCCGAGGTGCTGCGCTGGCCCGAGTAGACGTTCTCATCGCGGCAGACCTGCTGGGGCACGGCCACCTGTTGCGTCACCGGGGTCACGGAAAGCACCCGGCCTTGCTCCTGGGCCAGGGCTACGGTGGCGGTCGTGGCCGCCAGCGTCAAAAGAACCAGGGATTTCATGATTGCACTCCTGTTGCGCTGGCGGTACTTCCTGCCAGGCTCCATGCAAGTGTATTCCTCGGGCCCGAAAAGCAGTTTGCGGCCGCGTAAATCCACGTAATAAGCTGTTCCAGGCTTGACGGCAGTGTTAGCGCTTGCCCTCGTGGGCCAGCTCTGCCCAGGCGTCGGGCGCAAAACCCACGGTGATGCGTCCCTGCGGCCATTGGACGACCGGGCGCTTGATGACGCTGGGCTGCTGCTGCATGAGGGCTGCGGCACCGGCCGCATCCTGGGCGCCGGCCTGGGTGTCGGCATCGAGCTTGCGCCAGGTCGTGCCCTGGCGGTTGAGCAGCTTTTCCCAGCCCACGGCCTGCATCCAGGCAGGCAGTTGCGCGGCAGGGACGCCCTGTTTCTTGAAGTCGTGGAATTCGTAGGCGATGCCCTGGTCGGCAAGCCAGGCGCGGGCCTTCTTGACGGTGTCGCAGTTGGGAATGCCGTAGAGCGTCACAGTGTTTGAGGTGGTCATGATTGGTTGCAGTTGCCGCAGTCCGCGGATGGCGAGGACCCCATAAGGACACTGTCCCTGGGTAACAATAGCGCGCAGTATGCACACCTCATTTCCCACATTGGATGCATGGCTCGCATATTGCGAGCGCCTGCACCCCAAGAATATCGCGCTGGGCCTGGATCGCGTGCGCGAAGTCGCCCAGCGCCTGGACCTGCGTTTCGACTGCCCCGTGATCACGGTGGCGGGCACCAATGGCAAGGGCTCGACCTGCGCCATGCTGGAGGCCGTGGCGCTGCAGTCGGGCTTTCGTCCCGGCGTCTACACATCGCCGCATCTGGTGCATTTCGAGGAGCGCTGCCGCGTGGGCGGCGAGATCGTGAAGGCCGCCGAGCTGCTGCCGCAGTTCGAGGCCGTGGAACAGGCGCGCGTGCAGGGCACGGAAGTGGCGCTCACCTATTTCGAATTCACCACGCTGGCCATCCTGCGGCTGATGAGCCAGTCCAGGCTGGATGTGGCGATTCTCGAAGTGGGGCTGGGTGGGCGGCTGGATGCCACGAACGTGATCGACGCCGATTGCGCCGTCATCACCAGCATCGACATCGACCATGTGGAATTCCTGGGCCCGGACCGCGAGAGCATCGGCCGCGAGAAGGCCGGCATCATGCGCGCCGGCCGGCCGGTGGTGGTCAGCGATCCAATGCCGCCGCAAAGCGTGCTGGACCATGCCCAGGCCATTGGTGCCGATCTCTGGCGCCTGGGCCAGGACTTCAATTTCTCGGGCGACAAGCAGCAGTGGGGCTGGGCCGGACGCGGGCGGCGCTATGCGGGTCTGGCCTATCCGGCGCTGCGCGGCGCCAACCAGCTGGTCAATGCATCGGGTGCGCTGGCCGCGCTCGAAGCCATTCGCAGCCGCCTTCCGGTCACGGCCCAGGCCGTGCGCACGGGGCTGGCCATGGTCGAGCTGCCAGGGCGTTTCCAGATCATTCCGGGCCAGCCCACGCTGGTGCTGGACGTGGCGCACAACCCGCATTCGGTGGCGGCGCTGACGGCCAACCTCGACGCCATGGGTTACTTCCCCTGCACGCATGCGGTGTTCGGCGCCATGCACGACAAGGACCTGGCGCCCATGCTGGGCAGGATCGCACCGCTGATCGACCGCTGGTACCTGACCGACCTGCCCACGCCGCGTGCCGAAAGCGCCGAAGTGCTGCGCCAGAAGATCGAAGCCCTGCCGCCCGCGCCCGGCGTGCCCCGCGAGCTGTCGGTGGCCACCTTCGCAAACCCGCAGCTGGCGCTGGATGCAGCGGTTCTGGCCGCAGGTCCCACTGATAGAATCGTGGTCTTTGGCTCGTTCTTCACGGTGGGCGGCGTGCTGCAGGACGGCCCGCCCCGGCTGAACGCCAAGCATCTGGGCACCTGAATCCAGTGATCCGCACCGCAGGCGGCCATCGTGGCCGCTGTGGTGGCCGATATGAACGAGTCCGCACTCCATGGCATTTTTCAATTTTCGTTGGCCCGGCAAAAAAGACGACGGTGATTCGTCGTCCGCATCGAGGCGGCCCACACGGCTGGGACAGGCGGAAAGCGTCGATGTCATGCGCCGCCGGGCGCGCCACCGCCTCATCGGCGCTGCCGTGCTGGTCCTGGCGGGCGTGGTGGGTTTCCCCCTGCTGTTCGACACCCAGCCGCGTCCGATTCCCGTAGACATCCCCATCGAGATTCCTGACCGCGACAAGGTTGCGCCCCTGGTCGTGCCCGGCGCCAATGCCGTGGATGCCCATTCGCATGGCGCGGCTGCGCCGACGGGCCGCGTGTCGGCCCAGGCCTCGCTGGGTGCCGATGAGGAAGAGGTTCCCATGGGCAGGCCTTCGGCGCCGTCCGTGCCGTCCGTGCCTGTGGCGCCTCCCGTTTCCCAGGTGGCTCCGGTCAAGCCTGAAGCGAAGCCCGAGGCAAAGCCGGAGCCCAAGCCCGCCGCCAGGCCTGAGACCAAACCCGAGCCCAAGCCGGAACCCAAGCCCAAGCCTGAGCAGCCGAAGCCCGAACACAAGCCGGAGCCCAAGCCCGAACCGAAACCCGAGCCCAAGCCAAAGCCCGAACCCAAGCCCGAGCCGTCCAGGAGCGACGACGCCGCGCGTGCCCGGGCCCTGCTGGAAGGACGCAGCGCGCCCGCCGCTTCAACGGCAGCCGCGGCGACGGACGAACGCTTCATCGTGCAGGTCGGTGCCTTCTCAGACGCCGGCAAGGCCCAGGAAATCCGCGCCAAGCTGGAGCTGGCGGGCCTGAAGACTTTCACGCAGGTGGTGGACACCAAGGACGGCAAGCGCACGCGGGTGCGTGTGGGCCCGTTCAACGGCCGTGCCGAAGCCGACAAGGCGGCGGCGCGCGTCAAGGGCCAGGGCCTGCCGGCGTCGGTGATCAAGCTCTGACGCGGTGACGTACATCTTGCAAAGCAGCACGGGCGCACAGAAATAGCGTATGTCCACGGTGGACTGGGTTTTGCTGGCCTGCGTGCTGGCCTCGATGCTGCTTGGCGCCTGGCGCGGGCTGGTGTACGAGGTGCTGTCTCTGCTGGGCTGGCTGGTGGCCTTTGTCGTGGCCCGCATCTGGGCGGCCGATGTGGCGCTGTGGCTGCCCATGCAGGACTGGGACATGCAGCTGCGCTACGCCGCAGGCTTTGTGCTGTTGTTCGTGCTGGCGCTGTTCGGCTGGGGCCTGGTGTCCTGGCTGTCGCGCCGGCTGATCGAGGCGGTGGGCCTGAGGCCCGTCGACCGCACGCTGGGCGCGTTGTTCGGCGTGCTGCGCGGGGCGCTGCTGGCCCTGGTGGCAACGATGGTGATCAGCTACACGCCGCTGCACCAGGGGCAGTGGTGGCAGGATTCAGCCCTGGCGCCATGGCTGATGCAGGCGCTGGCTGTGGTTTTGCCGCAGCTGCCGCAGGAATGGGGACGCTATCTGCCGGCTGCATGACAAGGCGCTGCAGCGCAGGAGTCGGCTGGCAGAAACAGTTTGGATAGAGAAATCGGGCGCAGGCGTGGCCAATGGGTGGCTGCTACGGCCCAGACAGCGAAGGGCGACCTTCGCAAACGGATGGAACGCAACTATGTGTGGAATCGTTGGTGTAGTCAGCACCGCGCCCGTGAATCAACTGATCTATGACGCCCTGCTGCTGCTGCAGCACCGTGGCCAGGATGCCGCAGGCATCGTGACCCAGCAGGAGCGCAAGTTCTTCATGCACAAGGCCAAGGGCATGGTGCGCGACGTGTTCCGCACCCGCAACATGCGTGCCCTGCCGGGCACGGTGGGCCTGGGTCAGGTGCGTTACCCGACGGCCGGCAACGCGACCAGCGAGGAAGAGGCCCAGCCCTTCTACGTGAACGCGCCCTTCGGCATCGTCATGGTGCACAACGGCAACCTCACCAATGCCAAGCAGCTGCGCGAGGAGCTGTCGGACACCGACCACCGCCACACCAATACCGAGAGCGACTCCGAAGTCCTGCTCAACGTGCTGGCCCACGAGCTGGCCCGCGCCAGCAGTGGCGCGCCGCTCAAGAGCGAAGACGTGTTCCAGGCCGTCAGTGCCGTGCACAAGCGCATCAAGGGCTCGTATGCGGTGATCGCGCTGATCGCCGGCTACGGCCTGCTGGCCTTCCGCGACCCGTTCGGCATCCGCCCCCTGTGCATGGGCCGCGGTGCCGACGGCTCGGTGATGCTGGCCAGCGAGTCCGTGGCCCTGGAAGGCACGCTGCACCAGCTCGAGCGCGATGTCGCCCCGGGCGAGGCCGTGTTCGTGCACAGTGACGGCCAGGTCGAAACCCGCCAGTGCTCTGAAAAGAGCGAGCTGCACCCCTGCGTGTTCGAGTACGTGTACCTGGCCCGCCCGGACTCCGTGCTGGATGGCATCTCCGTCTACCAGGCCCGCCTGAACATGGGCGAGACGCTGGCCAAGCGCGTGGTCTCCACCGTGCCTCCCAACGAGATCGACGCCATCATCCCGATTCCCGAATCCAGCCGCCCCAGCGCCATGCAGCTGGCCCAGCTGCTGGGCATTCCGTACCGCGAAGGCTTCGTCAAGAACCGCTACGTGGGCCGGACCTTCATCATGCCGGGCCAGTCCTCGCGCAAGAAATCGGTGCGCCAGAAGCTCAACGCCATCGGCAGCGAGTTCAAGGGCCGCAAGGTGCTGCTGGTGGATGACTCCATCGTGCGCGGCACCACCTCCAAGGAAATCGTGCAGATGGCGCGTGATGCCGGTGCCGTCAAGGTCTACCTGGCCTCGGCAGCGCCTCCGGTGCGCCATCCCAACGTCTACGGCATCGACATGCCCACGCGCGCCGAACTGGTGGCGCATGGCCGCACGGTCGAGGAAATCCGCCAGGTCATCGGTGCCGACGCGCTGATCTACCAGGACGTGGCCGCCATGAAGCAGACCGTGGGCAAGATCAACCCGCAGGTGCAGGGCTTCGAGGCCTCGTGCTTCGACGGCGTCTACATCACGGGCGACATCTCCGAGGACGAAGTCACGGCACTCAATGAAGGCCGCAACCGCGGCGGCGAGGAAGAGTCCAGCGACGCCTCGCGCCTGTCCCTGCCCAACGCCCAGGAAGCCTGAGCCCGAGCCCGAGCCTGAGTCAGAGCGATCGGGCTTCAGTGACAATACGGGGGCGGGCCTGAGGCCCGCCCTTTTTTGACAAATGAGCTAAAAGCGCTGGTGCTGGAGGACTGCAGGCTGCAACGCCCAGCAAGTCCCCAGGTGACAAGTGTTTCTAGCTCCTTTTTTCCGGGCACCGCCGCCATCGGCGGGCCGCGCCCGACCCCAAGGACCATCAACGTGACGAACAAGACACTTCCCGAAGGCCTGCACCCCGATACGCTGGCCCTGCGCGTGGCCGTGGAACGAAGCCAGTGGGGCGAGCACAGCGAAGCCCTGTACATGACCAGCAGCTTCGTGCAGCCTGACTGCGCAACGGCAGCGCGCCGCTTCGCCAACGAAGAGCCCGGCTACACCTACAGCCGCACCTCTAACCCCACGGTGACCAGCTTCGAGCAGCGCCTGGCTGCCATGGAAGGCACGGAATGCGCCGTGGCCACGTCCACCGGCATGTCGGCCATCTTGCTGGTGGCGCTGACCACGCTCAAGGCGGGCGACCATGTGATCTGCTCGCAGTCCATGTTCGGCTCCACCATCAAGCTGCTGGGCGGCGAGATGGCGCGCTTCGGCATCGAGACCAGCTTTGTCTCGCAGACCGATGTGCAGGCCTGGAAGGCCGCCATCCGTCCCAATACGCGATTGCTGTTCGCCGAGACGCCGACCAACCCGCTGACCGACCTGTGCGACATCGCCGCGCTGGCCGAACTGGCGCACGCCCATGGCGCGCTGCTGGCGGTGGACAACAGCTTTGCCTCGCCCGCGCTGCAGCGGCCCGCGCAGTTCGGTGCCGACCTGGTCGTGCACTCCGGCACCAAGCTGCTGGACGGGCAGGGCCGCGTCATGTCGGGCGCGGTCTGTGGCACGACGGCACTGGTGGACAAGGTCATGGGCACCTTCCTGCGCAGCGGCGGCCTGAACCTGGCGCCGTTCAACGCCTGGGTGGTGCTCAAGGGCCTGGAGACGCTGTCCCTGCGCGTCAAGGCGCAAAGCGCCGCCGCGCTGGAGCTGGCCACCTGGCTGGAGGCCCATCCCAAGGTCGCCCGTGTCTACTACCCGGGCCTGGCCAGCCACCCGCAGCACGAGCTGGCCATGCGCCAGCAAAACGGCATGGGCGGCGGCGTGCTGTCCTTCGACGTGGTGGGCGAGGGCGCCGAACAGCTGCGCGCCAACGCCTTCCATGTGGCCGACAGCACCCTGGTGTGCTCGATCACGGCCAACCTGGGCGACGTCAAGACCACCATCACCCACCCGGCCAGCACCTCGCATGGCCGCCTGAGCGAAGAGCAGCGCCGTGCCGCCGGCATCGGCCAGGGCCTGCTGCGCATCTCCGTCGGACTGGAATACCTGGGCGACATCAAGAACGATCTGTCCCGCGGACTGGATACCCTGCAATGACACAAAAAGTACGAACCCGTTTTGCCCCGTCTCCCACGGGCTTCATCCACCTGGGCAACATCCGCTCGGCCCTGTATCCCTGGGCCTTCGCGCGCGCCACGGGTGGTGATTTCATCCTGCGCATCGAAGACACCGACGTGGAGCGTTCCACCCAGGCCTCGGTGGACGTGATCATCGAAGGCATGGCCTGGCTGCAGCTGGACCATGACGAAGGTCCGTTCTATCAAATGCAGCGCATGGACCGCTACAAGGAGGTGCTGGCCGGCCTGCAGGCCTCGGGCCATGTCTACCCCTGCTACATGAGCGTGGAAGAACTCGACGCCCTGCGCGAGCGCCAGATGGCCAACAAGGAAAAGCCGCGCTACGACGGCACCTGGCGCCCTGAAGAAGGCAAGGTGCTGCCGCCCGTGCCCGAAGGCGTGCGCCCCGTGCTGCGCTTCAAGACGCCGCAGGGCGGCGTCGTGGCCTGGGAAGACAAATGCAAGGGCCGCATCGAGTTCCAGAACAGCGAGCTGGACGACCTGGTGATCGCGCGCCCCGATGGCACGCCCACCTACAACTTCTGCGTCTGCGTGGACGATATGGACATGGCCATTACCCATGTCATCCGTGGCGACGACCACGTCAACAACACGCCGCGCCAGATCCACATCTTCGAGGCGCTGGGCGCCAGCGTGCCCGTGTTCGCCCACCTGCCCACCGTGCTCAACGAACAGGGCGAGAAGATGAGCAAGCGCAACGGCGCCAAGGCCGTCACCCAGTACCGCGACGAAGGCTACCTGCCCGACGCCATGGTCAACTACCTGGCCCGCCTGGGCTGGAGCCATGGCGACGACGAAATCTTCAGCCGCGCCCAGTTCCTGGAGTGGTTCAACCTCGACCATCTGGGTCGCAGCGCAGGGCAGTTCGACGAGGCCAAGCTGCGCTGGGTCAATGCCCAGCACCTGAAGGCGCTGGACGATGCGGCCCTGGCAGAGCTGGTGCGCCCCTTCGTGCTCAAGACCGGCCTGGACCAGGCGCTGCTCGATGCCGATGACCGCCTGCCGCGCATCTGCGCCCTGTTCAAGGACCGCTGCGAAACCCTGGTCGATCTGGCCGCCTGGGTGCGCCTGTTCTATGTGGACGCCTTCGACCGCAACGCCGAAGACCTGGCCAAGCATGTGACCGACGCCGTGGCGCCCGCCCTGGACGCCTTCGCCGAAGGCATCGCCTCGGTGGAGTGGAGCAAGGAAGCCATTGCCGCCCTGATCAAGGAAGTGCTCAAGGCCCAGGGCCTGAAGATGCCGCAACTGGCCATGCCGGTGCGCGTGCTGACGCTGGGCACGGCGCACACGCCTTCGGTGGACGCGGTGCTGGAGCTGCTGGGTCGTGAAAAAATTCTGGCCCGTTTGAAAAACCGCTAAAAACCTGTCTATAATTCGAGTCTCTGATGCAAACGCAGCAACTAACAAGAAGCAGCGATTGCAGCATGAAGGGGGTATAGCTCAGCTGGGAGAGCGCTTGCATGGCATGCAAGAGGTCATCGGTTCGATCCCGTTTACCTCCACCAAAAATTGAGACTTGAGTATTTACGCAAGTTCTAGGATTGACCCTATCGTCTAGAGGCCTAGGACATCACCCTTTCACGGTGAGTACCGGGGTTCGAATCCCCGTAGGGTCGCCAAGTTTGCAGCACTTGGCTCGAAAGAGCGCAAAAGCTGTCTGCCAGGAGTGGTAGTTCAGTTGGTTAGAATACCGGCCTGTCACGCCGGGGGTCGCGGGTTCGAGTCCCGTCCACTCCGCCAAAATTTGCCGCTTGGTATGTAAGCGCCTTTGAAAAACGAAGGCGCTTTTTTATCGGCGGATCATAGGCTGTGACCCTATCGTCTAGAGGCCTAGGACATCACCCTTTCACGGTGAGTACCGGGGTTCGAATCCCCGTAGGGTCGCCAAGTTTGCGGCACTTGGCTCGCAAGAGCACAAAAGCAGCCTGCCAGGAGTGGTAGTTCAGTTGGTTAGAATACCGGCCTGTCACGCCGGGGGTCGCGGGTTCGAGTCCCGTCCACTCCGCCAGTATCGGATTTTTGGGGGTATAGCTCAGCTGGGAGAGCGCTTGCATGGCATGCAAGAGGTCATCGGTTCGATCCCGTTTACCTCCACCAAAATTGAGACTTGGGTTTTTACGCAAGTTCTAGGATTGACCCTATCGTCTAGAGGCCTAGGACATCACCCTTTCACGGTGAGTACCGGGGTTCGAATCCCCGTAGGGTCGCCAAGTTTGCAGCACTTGGCTCGAAAGAGCGCAAAAGCTGTCTGCCAGGAGTGGTAGTTCAGTTGGTTAGAATACCGGCCTGTCACGCCGGGGGTCGCGGGTTCGAGTCCCGTCCACTCCGCCAGATTCCTTGTGCAAACCCAGCGTCTGCACAGACAAGAAGCCACCGCAAGGTGGCTTTTTTGTTTCTGCCGCGTGCAGCTCGCCTGCATGGCTGCCTCGCTTTCGCTTGGCAGCAGGCAAGCATGTGCGAAAAGCGGGCTTTGCCACAGATTTTTTAAGGGCAAACCCGGAACTTTGCCTCAACATTCGTAACAATAGATGGTGTCCCGATCACGGGACATTCACTTTCACTGCTCCCGCCTTCGTCTCGCCCCATGCGCCTTGCGCCATCGTTCCTGTTTTCCTTGCTGATGCTGTTGTCCATCTTCTGTGGACAGGTGGCGGCGTCGGCATCGTCCGATGGACTGGAAAGCGATGGCTTGCTGGCGCACCACCCCATCGTGACCATCGATGAGGAATTCCTCGAAGAACTCGCGGAAGTCGAGGAAGACGACGAGACGGAGTTTGCCGAGCTGACGGCACACGGCGGCAACACCCGCCAGCTGCTGGCCCTGCTGGCCTGTGGCGAGGACCGCTCCGCCGAGATGTACTGGCCGCCCGAGCCCATCGCCGTGCAGGTGGTGTCGCTGTGGGCCCCGCCTTCGACCTATTCCCAGGCGCACCTGTCGCCCGCTCCGGGCCAGCTGCTGCGCCCTCCAAGACCTTCCCTGCTCGGCTGACCGCATATTGCGGCGCAGGCATGCCCTGCGCCCCTTGCGCCCCTTGTCGGCTGACGCATCCCACTGCCTGATCACTGCTCGTGCGCGCCTTGCTGGCGTGCATGCCATGCCGTCGTCCGCGCGCTGACTGCGCACGGCCCGGCCATGCCCGTTCCCGCGTTGTCCGCAGGGGAGGGCCCATCTCTTACTCAACCCCTCGACTGTCGTTTCGCGGCAGATGCATGCCATGGTGAATCCAACGGTATTGGCGGGAATGGCCCCCGCTCGTTTTCCATCCTTTTCGCGCAAGGCCTTGCAAGGCGCGATCTGCAGCCTGCTGGTGGGCTGGGGTGCCGGTGCCTCGGCACAGGCATCCCAGCCTCCCATGACCCAGGCGGCACCCGCCGCGGCTGCAGCTGCCGAGGCCGCAGCGGCCCGCGCACCGGTCACGCCTAAGGCCGCATCGACAGCTTCTGCGGCTTCCGCGGCTTCGGCCGCCGCACAGCGCCTGCCCCAGCTGAGCCTGAACGAGGTCGTTCGCGCCGTGCTGGACCACAACCCCGATCTGCGCGCCGTCGAGCAGTCGCGGACCACGGCGCGCGCAGGCGTGGTCAGCGCCTCGGCGCTGCCCAATCCCAAGCTTGAATGGAACCAGGGCCGCAACAGCGCCCGCGTGCCCGGCGCGGCGGCCGGCACGGTGCAGGGCTGGGCCGTGGCGTTGCCCATCGAGAACCCCGCCGTGCGCGGTGCGCGCGTGGAGGCCGCCAAGGCAGGCGAGCAGGGGTCGGTGCACTTCGTGGCGACCACGCGCAATGCGCTGGTGGCCCAGGTGCGGCTGCGCGCCTACGAAATGGTGCTGCGCGAGGCGGAGGTGGAGGCCGCCAAGGAGGCGGTGCGCCTTCTGGAGCAGGCCCATGAGCGCGTCCGCGTCCGCGTGGACAGCGGCGAGGCGGCCCGCTACGAAATCATCAAGGCCGATGCCGAAATCATCCAGGCGCGCCAGCAGGAGCAGACCGCAAGGCTGCGTGCCGAGCAGGCGCAGCTGTCGCTGGGCCGCCTGGCCGCAGGCCAGCTGCCCGTGCGCTTTCGCCTGGATGTGTCGCTGGAGGACCCGCTGCGCATCGAGGACATGGGCGAGATCGATCCCATGGAGCATCCCGAACTGCGCCAGCTCAAGGCGGAGGTCGAGCGTGCCCAGGCGCGGCTTGATGGGGCAAAGGCTTCGCGCTGGCCGGGCGTGGAGCTGCGCTACGGCCAGACGCGCGAGCCCGACGTGCGCCTGAACACGGTGGGCGTGAGCATTCAGATCCCCTTGCTCGACCAGCACCGCGGCCCCATCGACGAGGCGGCCTCCGAGCTGGAGCGCGCGCGTCTGCAGCTGGAAGGCCGGCAGATCGAGCTGCGCCAGCAGACGCTGCAGGCCTGGAAGGAGCTGGAGATGGCACGACTGCGCACCCAGGCACTGAGCCAGGGTTCGGTGCGCGAGGCCGAGTCGGCCCTGCGCGTGGCCGAGGCCGCCTACCGCTTCGGCGAGCGCGGCATTCTCGATGTGCTCGATGCGCAGCGCGTGCTGCGCTCCATCCGTGCAGACCTGCTCGATGCGCGCTACCAGCTGCAGGCGGCGCGCATACAGCTCGAATACCTCGCGGGCCGCTACGACGATCCGTCCGCGCTGTGAAGCGCGCCGTCCCTGCCTCACACCCGAAATCAGAAACGAACATGTCCTTGAATATGCATCCGAAACCCATCGCCGCCCGCGCAGGCAGCAGCACCTTGGTGAACTCCCTGGCCCTGGCCGGCCTGCTGGCCGCAACGCTGGCGCTGAGCGCCTGCGGCAAGAACGAAGAGGCCGAAGCCAAGGCGGCGCACGCAGCGGCCGCTGCCCAGGAGCAGGATCCGATGGAGGTCCGTGTGACCGCCGAGATGGCTCCCAACTTCGCCGTCAAGCCCGTGGCGCAGGCGCAGATCGCGCTGCTGCAGGAGGTGTCCGGCCGCATCGAGGCCAATGAGCGCCAGGTCACCCGCATTGGCGCGGCCGCCACGGGGCGCGTGACCGAGGTGCTGGTCGAAGTGGGCGACCGCGTGCGCGCGGGACAGGTGCTGGCCCGCGTGGCCAGCCCCGAGCTGACCACCGCCCAGCTTGCCTATCTGCGTGCACACTCCGCCGCCACGCTGGCCGAGCGCGGCGTGGAGCGCGCGCGCCAGCTGATCGCCGCCGACGTCATCGGCTCGGCCGAGCTGCAGCGCCGCGAGTCCGAGCTGTCGATTGCCCGTGCCGAGCAGCGCGCTGCTGGCGACCAGTTGCGCCTGATCGGCATTCCCGACAGCGCCATCGCCCAGCTGCGCGACAAGGGCACGCTGCAGTCGCATGCGGCCGTGCTGTCCACAGGGGCCGGCGTGGTGATCGAGCGCAAGGTCAGCTCCGGCCAGGTGACCCAGCCCGGTGATCCGCTGTTCACCGTGGCCGACCTGAGCAGCGTCTGGGTGGTGGGCGCGATTCCCGAGCAGATGGCCAGCGGCGTGCGCGCCGGCCAGGCCGTGGAGATCGCCGTGCCCGCCCTGGGCGAGCGCGTGCTGTCCGGCCAGATCGTGCATGTGGGCGACACCGTGACGCCCGAGACCCGCACCGTCACCATCCGCACCCAGGTGGACAACACCGAGCGCGACCTCAAGCCCCAGATGCTGGCCACCATGCGCATCCAGGGCGAGGTGCGCCAGCTGCTGGCCGTGCCGGCCGAGGCCGTGGTGCGCGAGAACGACCGCGACCATGTCTTCGTCAAGAAGGGCGAGAACCACTACCGCCTCACGCCCGTCGAGCTGGGCACCGCCAGCGGCGGCATGCGTCCCGTGAACAAGGGCGTGGCCGATGGCACGGTCATCGTCACCACGGGCGCCTTCCACCTGAACAACGAGCGCAAGCGCGCAGAGCTGGAGTAAGCCCATGATCGCTTCCATGATCCGGGCCGCACTGAGCCAGCGACTCATCGTGATCGTGCTCTCGCTGGTGCTGTGCGGCTTTGGCCTGCGCGCCGCCATGAATCTGTCGGTGGACGCCTTTCCTGACGTGACCAACGTCCAGGTCCAGGTCGCTACCGAGGCGCCAGGCCGCTCGCCCGAGGAAATCGAGCGCTTCGTGACCGTGCCGCTGGAAATCGCCATGACCGGCATGCCGGGCCTGGTGGAGATGCGCTCGCTCAACAAGAGCGGCCTGTCCATCATCACCCTGGTCTTCACCGATACCACCGACGTGTACTTTGCGCGCCAGCTCGTCACCGAGCGGCTGATGGAGGTCACGCCGCGCATGCCCGAAGGCATCATCCCCGTGCTGGGGCCGGTGTCCACGGGCCTGGGCGAGGTCTACCAGTACACGCTGGACCATCCCGACGACGGCAAACGGGCCCTCACGCCCGAGGAGCTGACCGAGCGCCGCACCATCCAGGACTGGGTGGCGCGCCCGCTGCTGCGCTCCATTCCCGGCGTGGCCGAAATCAATTCGCAGGGCGGCTACGTCAAGCAGTACCAGGTGGAGGTCGATCCCGGCCGGCTGCGCCACTACGGCCTGTCCGTGCGCCATGTGGTCCAGGCCATCGCCGACAACAACGCCAACGCCAGCGGCGGCATCCTGCCCCAGGTCACCGAGCAGTACCTGATCCGCGCCGTGGGCCTGATCCAGTCGCTGGAGGACATCGGCAACATCGTTCTCAAGCAGGATGGCGGCGTGCCGGTCTTCGTGCGCGATGTGGCCGAGGTCCAGCTGGGCCAGGAAGTGCGCCAGGGCGCCATCATCAAGGGCGGCTATACCGAAGGCGTCTCCGGCATCGTGCTGATGATGCGCGGCGGCAATGCCAAGGAAGTCGTCACCCGCGTGAAGGAGCGCGTGCAGGAGATCAACTCCAAGGGCATGCTGCCCGGCGGCCTGCAGATCGTTCCCTACTACGACCGTACCGACCTGGTCGACTCGGCGCTGTGGACCGTGGGCAAGGTGCTGATCGAGGGCATCCTGCTCGTGGTCGTGGTGCTCTTCGTCTTCCTGGGTGACGTGCGCTCCAGCCTGATCGTGGTGGCCACGCTGATCATCACGCCGCTGACCACCTTCATCATGATGAACCGCTGGGGCATCTCGGCCAACCTCATGTCGCTGGGAGGGCTGGCGATCGCCATCGGCCTCATGGTCGATGCCACCGTGGTGGTGGTGGAGAACGTGTTCCACAAGCTCGGCCAGGCCGGCGACAGCATGGGCGCACGCGTGCGCACCGTGCTCTCGGCCACCACCGAGGTGGCCACGCCCACCATCTTCGGCATCGCCATCATCATCCTGGTGTTCCTGCCGCTGATGACGCTGCAGGGCATCGAGGGCAAGATGTTCGGCCCGCTGGCGCTGACCATCGCGATCTCGCTGGCGGTCTCGCTGGCCGTGTCGCTGTTCCTGTCGCCCGTGCTGTGCTCGTACTTCCTCAAGGGCGGCGCGGACCATGACACGCGCCTGATCGCCTTCCTCAAGCGCCACTACCTGCGCCTGCTGGACCTGGCCACCGCGCGCAACCGCGCCACGCTGGCCGTGGCCGTGGCGCTGCTGCTGGGCTCGCTGGGACTGTTCCCGCTGCTGGGCAAGTCCTTCATGCCCACCATGAAGGAGGGCGCGCTGACGCCGCAGATCAACCGCGTGCCCAGCATCTCGCTGGACGAGTCCATCCGCATGGAAATGGCGGCGATGAAGGCCGTGGCCGAGGTGCCCGGCGTGCTCAGCGTGGTCTCCAAGCTCGGGCGCGGTGAATCGCCGGCCGATCCCGCAGGCCCCAACGAGTCCGACCCCATCGTGCTGCTGGACCCCGAGTCCGACCGCACCCAGGACGAGATCGACGAAGACATCCGCCAGCGCCTGTCCTCGATCCCGGGCGTGCAGATCGTGCTGTCCCAGCCGATCTCCGAGCGCGTGGATGAAATGGTCACGGGCGTGCGCTCGCAACTGGCCATCAAGGTCTTCGGCGACGAGCTGGACGATCTGCGCGATGTCTCCGAACAGGTGGCCCGCATCCTCAAGAGCGTGCCGGGCAGCACCGACATCCGTGTCGAGCGGCTGTCGGGCCAGCAGGCGCTCACGGTGGATATCGACCGCAAGGCCATTGCCCGCCACGGCCTGAACGTCACCGACGTGCAGGGCGTGATCGAGTCGGCCATCGGCGGCAAGGACGTGACCACGGTCTACGAGGGCGAGCGCCGCTACAACGTGGTCGTGCGCTTCCCCGAGCCCTTCCGTGGCTCGCCCCAGGCTGTCGGCGCCACCTTGCTGACCACCAGCACCGGCGCGCAGGTTCCGCTCAACAGCGTGGCCCGCATCGAACTGGTGGACGGACCCGCGCAGATCAGCCGCGAAGGCGGCAAGCGCCGCGTGGTTGTGGGCGCCAACGTGGAAGGGCGCGACCTGGGCGGCTTCGTGACCGAAGTGCAGCAGCGCATCGACAAGGAAGTGCAGTTGCCCGACGGCTACTACTTCAAGTACGGCGGCCAGTTCGAGAACATGGAGCGCGCCATGGGCACGCTGCAGGTGATCGTGCCGCTGACCATCGTGGCCATCTTCTTCCTGCTGTTCGTTCTGTTCAATTCGGTCAAGCTGGCCGGGCTGATCATCCTGGTGCTGCCCTTCGCCTCCATCGGGGGACTGATAGGCCTGTTCGTCACGGGCGAATACGTGAGCGTGCCGGCATCGGTGGGCTTCATTGCGCTGTGGGGCATTGCGGTGCTCAACGGCGTGGTGCTGGTCAGCTGCATCCGCAAGCTGCGCGAGGATGGAATGGACGTGGCCGAGGCCGTGCGCGAAGGCTGCGTGCAGCGCTTCCGCCCCGTGATGATGACGGCCACCGTCGCGCTGCTGGGCCTGGTGCCCTTCCTGTTCGCCACCGGCCCCGGCTCGGAGGTGCAACGCCCGCTGGCCATCGTCGTGATCGGTGGCCTGATCTCGTCCACCCTGCTTACGCTGGTGGTGTTGCCGACCCTGTACCGCTGGTTTGACGAAAAACCGCTGGAAGCCTGATGAAGGAGACACTGCAATGACCATGAAGGAAATCCGGGCCATCGTGCGCCCCAGCCGCCTGGAGCGCCTGCGCGACGCGCTGCGTGCCATTCCCAACTTCCCCGGCGTGACGCTGTTCCGTGCCGAGGGCTTCACGGCCCCGGCCGCCATCGACAAGCGCAGCGTGAAGGAGGAGTTGACCGACTTCTCCGACAAGATCATGGTCTGCGTGCTGGCCGAGGCCTCCATGGTCGAGCCTATCCGTGCGGCCATCACCACGGCCTGCCATTCGGGCCAGGTCGGCGACGGCCTGGTCTGGGTGGTGGACATCGCCGAGATCCACCGCATACGCGATGGGCAAAGCCTGGCCTGACCCGGGCTTGAGCAGGGCGCCGGAATGCAGGGCGACATAAAAAAGTCATGCATTCCGGAATTGCCCCAAAAACGCTGTGCTACAATTTTTGAATCGCAGCAACGAAGCAGTGCAACGTTGCAGCAAGGGGGTATAGCTCAGCTGGGAGAGCGCTTGCATGGCATGCAAGAGGTCATCGGTTCGATCCCGTTTACCTCCACCAAAAATTGAGACTTGAGTATTTACGCAAGTTCTAGGATTGACCCTATCGTCTAGAGGCCTAGGACATCACCCTTTCACGGTGAGTACCGGGGTTCGAATCCCCGTAGGGTCGCCAAGTTTGCAGCACTTGGCTCGAAAGAGCGCAAAAGCTGTCTGCCAGGAGTGGTAGTTCAGTTGGTTAGAATACCGGCCTGTCACGCCGGGGGTCGCGGGTTCGAGTCCCGTCCACTCCGCCAGATTCCTTGTGCAAACCAAGCGTCTGCACAGACAAGAAGCCACCGCAAGGTGGCTTTTTTTTCGTCTGCAGGTTGCAGCAGCAGGCTGCGCTCCTTTCGCTTTTCCTGCCTGCGCACCCAGCCCTTCGGTGCCCCCCGCGCTGCGCTTGGGGCATCACCAGTCCGTCATGATCCAGGCCCATCATCCATGGCGAGGGAAAGCCATGGGGACGGGAATCCATAGGCACCGGCTGCCGATTTTCCAATGCCGATAGCCGTGTCTTCGTTTACCTTGGCGGGACGTCTTCCAGACAGGTACGAGATGCCGATCCAGACCCGGTTTTGTCGCCGGAGCTGTTAATGCTTCTCATTTCATGTTCTGGAAAACGTTAAAGGAGCACCACTGCATGCCTTGGTCCCGGTTCAAGTTTCAGCACGTCTGCAAGGCCGCACAGCCCTTGCCGATCCTGTTCCAGGACGCATGGGCCCGGCGAGGTCGGCCGCCGCCATGAAGCCGCCATGAAGCCGGTATGAGGCCGATCTAAGGCCCGTCTCCCCAAGTCACGCCGATGCGCATCGGCGTGCACTGATGCCCTGCGGTCAGCGGTCGTGCCGCCGCTTTCCGCCTGTGCCGAGTCCCGTTCCCGTCCTTTTTGCACGGGCGGCGCGCCGGCAGTCCATCGACCTGCGGTCGACATTTCCCCTTGACGTTCTTGCCTAGCTTGCGAGAGGAACTGCATCGTGTCCTTGAATCACACACATTCTTCGCTGGAAGAGGTTTTCATTGCTTCGCGTGGACAGTTGGTGAGGGTCGCGCGAAGAATTCTCAGGAATCCCGAACTGGCCGACGACGCCGTGCAGGACACCTATCTGCGCGTTGCCGAGATGCGCAGCGATGCCGAGATCGCCAAGCCTGCCGCCTACTGGACGCGCGCCGTCTGCAACATGGCGCTGGACTACCTGCGCCGCCAGGAGCGCGAGAACAGCTACCGCACCCACGGCGTGGATGTGGAGACGCTGGAGATACCGGACAGCCGCTCGCCCGAGCGCCTTTTGTTCGAGTCCCAGGCCATACGCCTGATCGACCGGGCCCTGGACGAGGTGCCGCCCAAGACCCGCGAGACCTTCGAGCTGTACCGCATCAAGGGCCTCACCCAGCGCCAGATCGCCGAGCACATGGAGTGTGCGCTGGGCCTGGTGAACGCCAGGATTGCCGATGCCTGCAAGGCCATCCATGTCCACCGCTCGCTGCTGGATCACCATTGAACGGTGCAGCCCCGCGCATGACCCGGAACCGGCGCGCACGCGGCGTGAACAGTTTCGGATTCGGAACGTCATGTTCAACAGAGGCGCAGTACCGGGTCGCCGCGATCCGGTACTGGCCTCACCGATGTTCAACCGCATAAAGGACGCCTGCATGTCTACAAGCTGCTTCGACCGCGAAGACGAAACCTTCATCGTTCTGGTCAACCACGAGGAACAGTATTCCATCTGGCCGCACTGGAAGGCCGTGCCCGGCGGCTGGACCGCCGTGGAGGGCGTGAAGGGCGACAAGAAAACCGTGCTCGACTACGTGGACGCCACCTGGACCGACATGCGGCCCAAGTCGCTGCGCGTGTGGATGCAGCAGCAGGAACAGGCGGGCTCCGGCGCCGCGCGGCACAAGGCCGATACCGATACCGAAACTGCAGCGGGCTGACGCGCATGCACGCGCCGCTGACCCTGCTGTGCCTGCCGTGCGCAGGCGCCAGCGCCACCATGTACCTGCGCTGGCGCAGGCTGCTGCCCCACTGGATCCGCATTGCGCCTGTGGAGCTGCCGGGGCGGGGCAGCCGGCTGGGCGAGCCTGCGGTCGAGGACTTCGGGCAATTGGTCTCGCTGCTGTGCGCCGAGCAGCGCCAGGCCATGCGCGGCCGCTTTGCGCTGCTGGGCCACAGCATGGGCGCGCTGCTGGCCTTCGGCATGGCGCGGCAATTGCGCGAGGAGGGCAGGGAGCTGCCGCTGGCCCTGGTTGCCTCGGGCAGCCCGGCACCGGCCTCCCGCGATCCCGAGCGCTTTGCGGGCAAGGGCGACGATGCGGCGCTGATTGCCGATCTGCGCAGGCAGGGCGGAACGCCCGAAGAGGTGTTTGCCAGCCCCGAGCTCATGCGCATCACGCTGGATGTGCTGGGCTCCGACTACCGCGTCTGCGAGAGCTTCGGCCATGTGCCCGCTGCGGGCCTGCCGCTGCCGGTGCACGTCTTTGCGGGGCGGCAGGACGACATCGAGGCGCCCCGCGTCCAGGCCTGGTCGCAGGAGGCCGCCGGGGCCTTCACGCTGGACTGGTTCGAGGGCGGGCATTTCTTCATCAAGCAGCGCGAAGGCGATGTGCTGGCCGTGCTGGTGCAGCGCCTGGCCGGGGCCCAGTCACTCCAGGGGGAAATCCATGCAGCTCGTGTCCGTGCGTGAGGCCATGAGCCAGGGCATCGAGGTCTTCAGGCTGGACCTGGACCTGTCGGCCGAACTGAGCGACAGCCTGCCGCACCTGACCCCCGAGGAGCGCGGTCGCGCCGCGCGCTTCGTGCGGGCCGCCGACCGGCTGCGCTTCGCACAGACGCGCGCTGCCACGCGGCGGCTGCTGGGGCGCAGACTGGGCTGCTGCCCGGCCGATGTGCCGCTGGCGGTCGGCGTCCACGGCAAGCCCTTTGTCGACGAGGACCCGCTGCGGGCACCGCTCTTCAATGTCTCGCATTCGGGCGGGCATGCGCTGATCGCGCTGGCCGATCCCGGTGGCGTGCTGCACCTGGGCGTGGACATCGAGCAGCACAAGCCCGACCTCGATGCCGAGGTCATGCTCGACGCCGTCTGCACCGACCAGGAGCGCGCCAGCGTGCGCCGTGCGCCTGATCGGCTGGCGGCCTTCTACCAGCGCTGGGTGGGCAAGGAAGCCGTGCTCAAGGCCATCGGCATCGGCGTGGCCGACCACCTGCGCTCCATAGGCATCAGCCCGGGAGGGGACGGACGGCTGGCCATCGCCTGCGCGGTCCCCGACTGGAATGGTTTTCAAGCGATGGCGCTGCCAGCGCCGCCGGGCTACGCGGCAGCTCTTGCGTGGCGCACCAAGGAATCGACATGAACGAAACCCTCCAGCGCTTCGAGCGCAAGGCGCCCGCGGGCTCGCTGCTTCCCCATCTCATCACGCCCGCCCAGCCGGGCCAGGACCTGCTGGCCGCGCTGCCGCCGCTGCGCCGCGACATCGACGAGGCCCTGCTGACCACGGGCGGCGTGCTGCTGCGCGGCTTTGGCGTGCCCGATGTGGAGACCTTCCAGCGCTTCGCCTCGGCCTTCGGCCATCCGCTGCTCAAGTACGAATTCGCCTCCACGCCGCGCAGCGCGGTCGAGGCCTCCAGCGGCGCGGGCGTCTATACCTCCACCGAATACCCGGCCCACCAGAGCATTCCGCTGCACAACGAGCAGGCCTACACGCGCGAGTGGCCCATGAAGATCTGGTTCCACTGCGTCACCGCATCGCCCGAGGGCGGCGAGACGCCGATTGCCGACAGCCGTGCGGTCTACCGCCGCATTCCGGCGCGCATCCGCGAGCTGTTCGAGCCCGGGATTCTGTACGTGCGCAACTTCGGCGAGATGGACGTGCCCTGGCAGAAGGTCTTCAACACCGAAAGCCGCGCCGAGGTCGAGGCCTTCTGCCGCCATGCGCGCATGGACTGGGAGTGGAAGGAGGACGACGGCCTGCGCACACGCCAGCTCTGCCAGGCCATGGAGAGCCACCCCGTCACGGGCGAGATGGTCTGGTTCAACCAGGCCCACCTGTTCCACATCTCGGCGCGCGAGCCCGAGGAGCGCGAGGTGCTGGAGGAGGTCTACGGCATCGAGAACCTGCCGCGCAACACCTTCTTTGCCGACGGATCCACCATCGGCGACGACATCTTTGCCGAGGTGCGCGCCGCGCTGGACGCCGAGACCGTCAGCTTCCCCTGGGAGCAGGGCGACGTGCTGATGCTGGACAACATGCTCGTTGCCCATGCCCGCTCGCCCTTCAAGGGGCCGCGCAAGGTCATCGTCGCCATGGCCGAGCCGCGCAGCAATCTGGACCGTTTCTGAGAACCCGGGAGGCAGCTGACATGCTGAGTGGACAAAGTGCAATCGCGGCAGCAGGCCAGGCGCCGGCCAGCCTGGTCGAGCATCTGAGGGGACTGGCGCAGCAGCGGCCCGACGACATCTGGCTCACCGTGGCCGCCGTGCAGGACGGCCGCGTGGTCGAGCGCAGCCACAGCTATGGCGAGTTCGACCGCCGCGTGCGCGCGCTGGCTGCCGGGCTGCAGCAGCTGTGCCCCGTGGGCGCGCGCGCCCTGGTGATGATGGACAACGACGAGCACTACGCCGCCAGCATGCTGGCCTGCTTCTACGCGGGCGTGATCGCCGTGCCGGTGCCGCCGCTGGAATCGCTGCGCGTGCAGCATCTGGAGCGGCTGCTGGGCATCGTGGGCGACGCGGACGCGGCCTGCGTGATCAGCACGGCCGAAGTGATGCAGGCCCTGCCCGGCGCCGATGCGCGCTTTGCAAGCATTGCCGCCGTGGCCGCCGATCAGGTGGACCTGGCCGATGCCGACGCCTGGCGACCCCATGCGCCGGCTGCCGACGACATCGCCTTCCTGCAATACACCTCGGGCTCCACCTCGGCGCCCAAGGGCGTGATGGTCAGCCACGGCAACCTCATCGCCAACGAGGCTGCCATCCAGCAGCGCATGGACATCGGCGCGGGCGACCGCTTCATGTCCTGGGCGCCGCTCTACCACGACATGGGCCTGATCGGCGGCCTGCTGCAGCCGCTGTACAGCGGCCTGCCGCTGGTGCTGACCTCGCCGCGCCTCTTTCTGGAAAGCCCCGTGCGCTGGCTGGAGCTGATCTCGCGCCACCGCGCCACCATCAGCGGCGGCCCCGACTTCGCCTACCGCATGTGCCTGGAGCGCATCAAGCCGTCGCAGCTGGCGCAGCTGGACCTGTCGAGTTGGCGGCTGGCCTACACGGGCGCCGAGCCTGTGCGTGCCGACACCGTCACGGCCTTCGCGCAGCGCTTTGCTGCCTGCGGGCTGCGGCCCGACGCAGCCTATGCCTGCTACGGCCTGGCCGAAGCCACCCTGTTCATCACCGGCGGCAGTTGCGGCGCAGGCGCCACGATCACGTCCTTCGATACCGAGGCCCTGGCGCAGGGCCGGGCCGAGGAAAGCTCCTGCGCCTCGCAGACCACCCCGCTCGTGGGCTGCGGCCCCGCCGTTCCCGGCCATGTCGTGGCCATCGTCGAGCCGCACAGCCTGCAGGTGCTGGAGCCCGGCCGCGTGGGTGAGATCTGGGCGCACGGCCCCAGCATCAGCCAGGGCTACTGGGGCAAGCCGCAGCAAACGCAGCAGGCCTTTGTCGAGCATGCAGGCCGGCGATGGCTGCGCACGGGCGACCTGGGTTTCGTGCACGGCGGGCAGGTCCATGTGGCGGGCCGCATCAAGGACCTGATCATCGTGCGCGGGCACAACCTCTACCCGCAGGACATCGAGCGCGTGGTCGAGGCCGAGGTCGAAGCCGTGCGCAAGGGGCGCGTGGCCGCTTTTGCGGTGGAGGGGCCTGCCGGCGAGGGCATAGGCGTGGCCGCCGAGATTTCGCGCGGTTTGCAAAAGCTGGTGCCGAGGGAGACGCTGGTCGACGCACTGGCTGCCGCCGTGGCCACGGCCTTTGGCGAGGCGCCTGCCGTCGTGGTACTGCTGGAGCCCGGCGCGCTGCCGCGCACATCGAGCGGCAAGCTCCAGCGCCAGGCCTGCAAGAAGGGCTGGGCGCAGCGCAGCCTGGATGCCTATGCGGTCTGGGAGCATGGTGCCTTCGTGGACGCAACGGAATCTGCAGCGAATGACGGTGCAGATCAGTCCGCCCCCCCGCCGCTCGATGCCACCGAGACTGCGCTGGCCATGCTCTGGTGCGAAGTGCTGCGCCGTGCCGAGCTGCCTGCGGGCGATCCGCAGTTCTTCCTGCTGGGCGGCAACTCCCTCTCGGCCGTGCAACTGGCTGCACGCGTGTCGCAGCAGTGGGGCGTGGACTTTGCGCCAGGCCTGCTCTTTGACCGGCCCCGGCTTTCGGCGTGCGCGGCTGCATTGCGCGAACTGCAGGCGGCAGGACCCGGAACTGGCATCCCTCGTCCTGGCCCTGTGGCGCGCGGCCCCGGTGCAAGCCAGCCCCTGTCCCACGCCCAGCAGCGGCAGTGGTTTCTCTGGCACCTGGATCCTGCGGGCACGGCCTACCACGTGACGGTGGAGCTGCAGCTGGGCGGCACGCTGGATGCGCAACGGCTGCACACGGCCCTGGAGCGCCTGGTGGCACGCCACGACGCGCTGCGCACCGTGTTCCTGCCTGCCGCCGACGGGTCGGCCCGGCAGCATGTGCTGGATAGCGGCGGCCTGGAGTTCCAATGGCTGGACCTGGACCACGAGCCGCAGCGTGCCCATGAAGAGGCACGCCGCCTGCACGCCAGGCCCTTCGACCTGGGCAAGGGCCCGCTGCTGCGTGCGCTGCTGATGCGGCTTGGGCCGGATGACCACCGTCTGGTGCTGGTCATGCACCACATCGTGTGCGACGGCGTATCCCTGCAGAACCTGCTGGACGAGCTTGCGCAGCAATACCTCCATCTGGGTGATGCGGCGGCGGCCGCCGAGCCCGCTGCCCCCGCATTGCAATACGCCGACTACGCAGCCTGGCATGCGGCCTGGCTGGATGGCGGCGTGCGCGAGCGGCAACTGGCCTACTGGCGCGGGCAACTGGGCAGCGAGCATCCCGTGCTGGCCTTGCCCAGCGACCGGCCGCGCGCAGCCGTGGCCCGCTACTCGGCTGCCCGGCATGGCTTCGCGCTGCCTGCGCCGCTGGTGGACGCGTTGCGCGCGCGTGCCGCCGAAGCCGGCGCCAGCCTGTTCATGGTGCTGCTGGCAGGCTGGCAGGCCGTGCTGCACCGCCATACGGGCCAGCAGGTGCTGCGCCTGGGCGTGCCCGTGGCGGGCCGCCAGCATGCGGGCACGCAGGGCCTGATCGGGTTCTTCGTCAACACCCTGGTGCTGCAGGCCGAGGTCGATGGCCGCACCCCGCTGGCCCAGGTGCTCAATGCGGCCAGGCGCGCCACGCTGCAGGCCCAGGAGCACCAGGACCTGCCTTTCGAGCAACTGGTGGAAGACCTGCAGCCCCAGCGCAGCCTGGCGCATCCACCGCTGTTCCAGCTGATGTTCAACCATGTGCATGAGGACTTGCGCGGCTTCGAGCGCATGACGGGCTGCATGGCCGAAGCGGCTTCAATGCCCGGAGGCACGGCGCAGTTCGAGCTGTCCCTGGAAGTGCGTGAACGCGCAGGCGGCGCCGTGCGCGTGGGCATGGACTATGCGGCCGAGCTTTTCCTGCCCGCCACCATGGAGCGCCTGGGCCAGCACTATCTGCGCATGCTCGAGGCCCTGGCCCATCACCCCGAGGCCACCGTGGGCGAGGTGGATCTGCTGTCCGATGAAGAGCGCGCACAGCTGGCGTCCTGGCAGACCGGCCAGGGCGGGCAGGGCGGCCATGCCGTCCCCGAGCTGGTCCATGCCGCCTTCGAGCAGCAGGCGCGCCGCAACCCGCAGGCCACGGCCCTGGTCTTCGGGGAAGACTCCTGGAGCTATGGCGAACTCAATGCGCGCGCCAACCGCCTGGCCCACCATCTGATCGCACTTGGTGTGCGGCCCGAAGTGCAGGTCGGCATTGCCATGGAGCGTTCGCTGGAAATGGTGGTCGGCCTGCTGGCCATCCTGAAGGCCGGCGGCGCCTATGTGCCCATGGACCCCGAGCACCCGGCCGAGCGCCTGCGCTACATGGCCGACGACAGCGGCATCGGCGTGCTGCTGACGCAGTCGGGCCTGGTCGCACGGCTGCCGCCCGCGCTGCAGCCGCTGTGCCTGGCGGTGGACGCCATCGATCTGTCCTCCTGTCCGGCCCATGACCCGGGCGTCGCGCTGCACGGCGAGAACCTGGTCTACGTCATCTACACCTCGGGCTCCACCGGCCGCCCCAAGGGCGCGGGCAACCGCCACCGCGCGCTGTGCAACCGCCTGGCCTGGGGCCAGCAGCACCAGCCGCTGGCCGCGCAGGACACCGTGCTGCAGAAGACGCCGTTCAGCTTCGACATCTCGTTCTGGGAGTTCTTCTGGCCGCTGTCCACAGGCGCCCGGCTGGCGCTGGCTGGGCCCGGGGAGCATCGCGATCCTGCGCGTATCGCGGCCCTGGTCGAGCGCCATGCCGTCACCTGCATCCACTTCGTTCCGTCCATGCTGCAGGCCTTTCTGTCCAGCGGCCATGCCCCGTCCTGCACCGGGCTGAAGCACATCGTCTGCAGCGGCGAGGCCCTGCCGGCCGAGCTGCGCGACCGCGCACTGGCCCTGTTGTCGGGCGCGCGCCTGCTCAACCTCTACGGACCGACCGAAGCCGCCATCGAGGTCACCTACCACGACTGCCGCGAGCCCGGACCGCAGGCCGTGCCCATCGGGCGGCCGCTGGGCAACGTGCAGGTGCATATCGTCGACGCTGGCCTGCAGCCCGTGCCGCGCGGCGTGGCCGGCGAGCTGCTGCTGGGCGGCCTGGCGCTGGCGCGCGGCTACTGGGGCCGGCCCGCGCTCACGGCCGAGCGCTTTGTGGCCAGCCCTTCGGCGCTGGCCGGCGAGCGTGCCTACCGCACGGGCGACCTGGTGCGCTGGAACGAGCAGGGCGAGATCGAGTACCTGGGCCGGCTGGACCACCAGGTCAAGATCCGTGGCTTCCGCGTGGAACTGGGCGAGATCGAAGCCGCCCTGCTGGCCGTGCCAGGCCTGCGCGAGGCGGTGGTGGTCGCAGACTCTGCCGAAGGCGGCAGCCGGCTGGTGGCCTACCTGGCCGGTGAAGGTGCCGCGCTGCAGGACCTGGCTGCACTCAAGGCGCAGCTGGGCCGCAGCCTGCCCGACTACATGGTGCCCTCCCTCTTTGTGCGCCTGGACGCGCTGCCGCTCAACAGCAACGGCAAGGTGGACCGCAAGGCGCTGCCGGCGCCCGCGCCCCTGCCTGCATCGGGCGATGGTGCGCAGCCGTTCGAGGCGCCCGAAGGCGGTGTGGCCGAGACCATTGCCACCATCTGGCGCGAGCTGCTGCAGCTCGAACGCATAGGCGCCAACGAAAGCTTCTTCGACCTGGGCGGGCATTCGCTGCTGCTGATACGCGCGCACCGGCGGATCGAGGATGCGCTGGGCAGCGGGCTTTCTGTGATCGACATGTTCCAGCACCCGACCGTGGCCACGCTGGCCCGCCGCATCGAGGCGCAGCGCGGCGTGGGGGCGGCGCAGGAAGGGCTGCAGAACCAGCAGGCCGACGAACGCGCCCAGCGCCGCCGCGCCGCGCTGCTGGGCCGCCGTGGTCTGACCGAGGAGGTGAACTGATGCGTGCTCAGGATGCGGGCTACAGCGGCGTGGAGATCGCCATCATCGGCATGGGCGGGCGCTTCCCGGGCGCGGACAGCGTGGACGCGCTGTGGCGCAACATCCGCGAAGGCCGCGAATCCGTGACGGTCTTCAGCGACGAGGCCCTGCGAGCCGGGGGCACGGAACAGGCCCTGCTGGACGATGCCGCCTGCGTGAAGTCCGGCGTGGTGCTGGAAGGCCTGGACTGGTTCGATGCCGGCTTTTTCGGCTACACGCCGCGCGAGGCCGGCCAGATCGATCCCCAGCAGCGCGTCTTCCTCGAATGCGCCTGGCAGGCGCTGGAGCATGCGGGCTATGACGCCGAGCGGCTGGACGTGGCGGCCGGCGTGTTCGCGGGTGCGGGAGCCAATCTCTACCTGATGCGCCATCTGCTGGGGCGTGCGCAGTGGAGCGGCGGCATCGCCGAGCTGATCGCCCTGCTCAACGGCAACGCGGCCGATGCCCTGTGCACGCGCGTGGCCTACAAGCTCAACCTGCGCGGCCCGGCCGTGACCGTGCAGACGGCCTGCTCCACCTCGCTGGTGGCCGTGCACATGGCCTGCCAGTCCTTGCTGGGCATGGAGTGCGACATGGCCTTGGCCGGCGGGGTGTGGCTCAACCTGCTGCAAGGCGCGGGCTACCTGCACCAGCCGGGCGCCATCCTGTCCTCGGACGGCCATTGCCGCGCCTTCGATGCGCGCGCCGACGGCACCATGCTGGGCAGCGGCGCAGGCGTGGTCGTGCTCAAGCGCCTGGACGAGGCGCTGCGCGACGGCGACACCGTCCATGCCGTGATCCGGGGCAGCGCCGTGAACAACGATGGCGCGCGCAAGATCGGCTACAACGCGCCCAGCGTGGACGGCCAGGCCGAGGCCATACGCGCCGCCCAGGCCATGGCTGGCGTCGATCCCGCCTCAGTGGGGTATGTCGAGGCCCATGGCACGGGCACCACGCTGGGCGATCCCATCGAGATCGCGGCGCTGACCCAGGCCTTTGGCGGGGCTGGGGGACTGACGGGGCGTGCGCCCGGTCACTGCGCCCTGGGATCGGTCAAGACCAATGTGGGTCACCTGGACGCCGCTGCCGGAGTGACCGGCCTGATCAAGGCCGTGATGGCGCTGCGCCACCGCACCCTGCCGCCCAGCCTGAACTTCTCCACGCCCAACCCGCGCGTGGACTTCGCTGGCAGCCCCTTCCGCGTCCAGACCACGGCGCAGGACTGGCCTGCCGGCCCGCTGCCCCGGCGTGCCGGCGTGAGTTCCTTCGGCATGGGCGGCACCAATGCGCATGTGGTGCTGGAGGAAGCTCCGGCCACGCTCCCTGCCGATCCATCGGAAAGCGCAGGGCATACGCCCCAATTGCTGCTGCTGTCGGCGCGTACGCCGCAGGCGTTGCAGGCCTCGGCCAGCCAGCTGGCCAGACATCTGGAGCAGCACCCGGGCATGGCCCTGGCCGATGTGGCCCACACCCTGCGTGTGGGCCGCAAGCGCCATGCGCATCGGCTGGCCGTGCTGGCCCATGGAGTGACCCAGGCCATCGAGGCGCTGGACCATCCGGCGCCCCTGGTGCATTTCACGGGCAGCGTGCTCTCGCCCCAGCCCGGCCTGGCCTTTCTGTTCCCCGGCCAGGGCGCCCAGCACGCAGGCATGGCGCGCAGCCTGCATGCGCAGGAGCCGGTGTTCCGCGACATCGTGGACCGCTGCTGCGAGAGGGTGAGGACGCAGACCGGCATGGACCTGCGGCCCTGGCTGCTGGCGCAGGCCGACGATGCCCAGGCCGCGCAGGCGCTGGCGCGCACCGAGGCCACGCAGCCTGCGCTGTTCATCGTCGAGTACGCCATGGCGCGGCTGTGGATGTCCTGGGGCCTGCAGCCCGAGGCCATGCTGGGCCACAGCATCGGCGAGTATGTGGCGGCCTGCATCGCCGGGGTCTTCTCGCTCGACGATGCGCTGGACCTGGTGGTCGCGCGCGGCCGCATCATGCAGGCCACCGAGCCCGGCGCCATGCTGGCCGTGGGCCTGCCTGAGGCCGCGCTGCAGGACTGGTTGTGCCGGGGCTGCGATCTGGCCGCCGTCAATGCGGCCGATCTGTGCGTGCTCTCGGGCCGGCCCGACGCCATTGCGGCCGCCGAGCAGGCCCTGGCCGGCACGGGCGTGCTGCTGCGCAGATTGCAGGTGTCGCACGCCTTTCATTCCGCGCTGCTCGATCCCGTGCTCGATGCCTTCGCGCACAAGCTCGCCAGCGTTCGACTCAATCGGCCTGCCATTGCCTTCATCTCCAACCTCAGCGGCCGCTGGATCCGCGACGAAGAGGCCCAGGACCCCCACTACTGGCTGCAGCATCTGCGCGGCACGGTGCGCTTTGCGCAGGGCCTGGACACGCTGCTGGACCAAAGCGACCGCATCCTGCTGGAAGTGGGCCCGGGCCAAGGCCTCAGCGGCCTGGCCCGGCGCCATCCCAAGGCTGGCGCACGCACCGTGCTGGCATCGCAGGCAGCCGCCAACCGCGAAGAACTTCAGGCCGACCAGCCCGCGCGCTGCCTGGCCCAGCTTTGGGCGGCGGGCGTTGACGCGGCCAAGGCACCGCTGCTGAACAGCGCACAGGGCGCGCGCCGCGTGCCCCTGCCCGGCTATCCGTTCGAGCGCGAATCGCACTGGGTTGCCGCCACGGTGCCGGCCTCTGAGGCCGCTCCTGCTGCTCCCGGTGGTCTGCACGGCACCGATCCCCGGGGCTGGCTGTATGCCCCTGTCTGGCAACGCTCAGCGCCCGTTGTACGGGCCGCCTCGGTACCCGCCGGCGGCTGCATGCTGCTGCTGGCCGAGGCCGGATCGACACTGGCCGAATCCCTGGCGCAGGCCTGGTCCGACACCCAGCCCGCGCCCGTGGTCCGCATCGAACCCGGTCCGCTCCATGAACGCCTGGGGCCTGCCCGCCATGCGCTGCGCATGACCGAGCGCAGCGACTGGACGCGCGCCCTGGGGCAGATAGCGGCCGAGATCGGCCCGGTGGCCTGCATCTGCGATCTGTGGAGCCTGGGCACGCTGGATGACGCACAGGCGGCTGAGCGCTGCCTGCTCGGCCCGCTGGCCCTGGCCCAGGCGCTGGAGGCCGTGTCTGCCGCATCCGCTGTGGGCGCTGCTGGCCGGCAGCAGATGCTGCTGGTCACGGATGGGCTGGAGGACGTGACAGGGACCGAATCCCTGCAGCCGGCCAAGGCCATGCTCCATGGCCCCTGCCTCGTGATTCCCCAGGAGCTGCCGGGCATGGCCTGCCGCATCGTCGATGTGCTGCCTGTGCAGAGCGGGCATGCCCAAGGGATGGCAGCGCTTGCGCAGCGCATCCTGGCCGAGTTCAGCGAGCCCGCACCGGCCTGCGTGGCCTTGCGCGGCCCGCACCGCTGGACCCGGCGCTACGAGCGCATTGCGGGGCAGACGGCACCCGCCGTCACGCCAGCTGCGCCAGCCACCGCGCCGCGCCTGCGCCGTGGCGGCTGCTATCTGATCACGGGCGGCCTGGGCGGCATGGGGCTGGCGCTGGCCCGGCACCTGGCCGAGCACTGGCAGGCCCGGCTGGTGCTGCTGGGCCGCTCGGCGCTGCCTGAACGGGGTCAGTGGCAGGCACTGGCGCAGGATGCGCAGACGGAACCTGCGCTGCGTGCCCGGCTGCAGCAGTTGCTGGAGCTGGAACGGCTGGGCGCCCAGCTGTGCCTGGTGCAGGCCGATGTGGGCAGCGAAGCCCAGCTGCGCACCGCGTTGGAACAGGCGCAGCGCGCGTTCGGCGGAATGCATGGCGGCATCCACGGCGTCATCCACGCCGCCGGCCTGGCCGGCGACGGCATGCTCGCGGACAAGCGGGCACACGAGGTGATGCAGGTGCTCGCGCCCAAGCTCCAGGGCACGCGGGCCTTGCTGGCCGCACTGGCCGGGCAGCCGCTGGACTTCATGCTGCTGTGCTCTTCCCTGGCCGCCGTGGCGGGCGGCCTGGGCCGCATCGACTATGCGGCCGCCAATGCCTGCCTGGATGCGCTGGCCGTGGCCCATGGCCGCACGGCCGGCTGGCCGCTGATTTCCGTGGGCTGGGACGGGTGGCGCGGCGTGGGCATGGCGGCAGGCACGTCCATGCCCGAAGGTGTGGGCATCGCACCAGAGCAGGGCGTGCATCTGTTCGAGCGCATCCTGGCCGGCCCTGTGCAGCCCCATGTCTGCGTGTCCACCACCGATCTGGAAACGCGTCGCCATGCGGACCTCGCCGAGTTGCTGGACCAGGCCCTGCCTGCAGCAGCGACAACGGCAGCGACGGCCGGGCCTGTGCCCACCCAGGTGCGGCCCGGTGGCATGGCCGGCTTCGTGGCGCCCGAGGGCGACCTGGAGACCGGTCTGGCCGCGCTCTGGAGCGGCTTCCTGGGCGTGGCTCCCGTGGGCGCCGAGGACAACCTTTTCGAACTCGGCGGCGACTCGCTCATGGCCATACAGCTGCTGGCGCGCGTGCGCCAGGCCTATGGCGTCGAAATCCATCCTGCGGCCTTGCTGCGCACGCCCACGGTGCGGCGCCTGGCCGAACTCGTTGAAACCCGGTTGATCGAGGAAATCCAGGCGCTGGACGCCGAAGCCGAGCCCGCCCCGACCACCGCATCGCCGATTTATTCGTGAAGATCGCCATGACAGCACCGCAAGATATTCAGTCCCTGCGCGCCCGGCTCAGCCCCGAGCAGCGTGCCCAGCTCGATGCCCGCCTGCGCGGCAGCGGCAGCCCGGCCGTGCGCGCTGGCCAGGACATTCCACGCCGCGATCCGGCCAGCCCGGCCCTGCTGTCCCATGCCCAGCGCAGCCTCTGGCTGACCTGGCAGCTGGCGCCCGACAGCCCGGCCTACAACCTGGCCGGCAGCCTGGACATGGAAGGCCCGCTGGACGCGGGGGCGATGGCTGCGGCGCTGGACGATCTGGTGGCGCGGCACGACATCCTGCGCACGCGGATCACGGCCGGCGACGATGGCCAGGCGCTGCAGGCGGTGCAGCCGATGCAACCGGACGGGGCCACGTCGCTGCAAATGCCTGTGGTCGATATGCCAACGCAGGCTGCGCTGGAAGACGCATTGGCCGGCTTCGCGCAGACGCCTTTCGCCCTTGACCGCCAGGCGCCGCTGCGCGCCTGCCTGTACCGCCTGGACGCGCAGCGCCATGTGCTGGCGCTGTCGCTGCACCATATCGCGGCGGACGGCTGGTCGCTGCGCATCCTGGTCGACGAGCTGCTGCACTGCTACGAGGCCCGCTTGCGCGCGCAGCCCCCCGCACTGGCGCCCATGGCCATCCAGTTCGCCGACTATGCGGCCTGGGAACGCCAGCGCCTGGACGGCGGCGAGCGCGAGCGCCAACTGCGCTACTGGCGCGAACGCCTGGGGCAGGAACACGCGCCGCTGGAGCTGCCCCTGAGCCATGCGCGCGGCGCCGTGACCGGCGCGGCCGAGGGCCGGCACCGCTTTGTCTGGCCCGCCGAGCTGTCCGATGCGGTGCGCGCGCTGGCGCGGGCGCGCGGCGCCTCGCTGTTCATGGCCATGACGGCCTTGCTGGACCTGCTGCTGTACCGCCTGAGCGGCCAGCGCCGCATCCGCGTGGGCACGCCCATTGCCAACCGGGGCAAGGCCGAGACGCATGGGCTGATTGGCTATCTGCTCAACCTGCAGGTGCTGCAGGTCGATGCCGCACCGCAGATGGGCTTTGGCGAACTGCTCGAACAGGTGCGCCAGGCCGTGCTGGATGCGCAGCAGCATGCCGACCTGCCGTTCGACATGCTGGTCGAGGCGCTGGCGCCCGAGCGCCTGCCGGGCGTGCATCCGCTGTTCCAGGTCAAGTGCACGCAGCAGGACGCCATGGAGCGCGAGCGCAGTGCCGCCGGCGTGCGCGTGCGCATGCAGACACTGACGGCAGGCCAGGCGCATTTCGACCTGAGCCTGGACTTCACCGACCGGGCCGAGGGCATCGAATGCGTGTTCATCCACGACACGGGCCTGTTCGATGCGCAGCGCATCGCCGTCTTCGCGGACAGCCTGACCCGCTGCGCCCGGCAGGTGGTGGCCGCGCCCGATGCCGCGCTGGCGGCCATTGCGCTGGCCGACCCGGTTGACGTGGCTGACGGAGGCGAGGCTCCCCAGGCCGCAACCGTGCTTGCGCTGTGGAATGCCGCTGTTGAACGCCAGGGCCTGGGCATGGCGCTGCGCGCCGAAGCGCGCACCGCATCCTTCGTGCAGTTGGACCGCGCGGCCAACCGCCTGGCCGCGCAGCTGCGCGCGCAGGGCCTGGGACAGGAAACCCGCATCGGCGTGCTGGCGCCGCGTTCGCCCGAGCTGGTGCTGGGCATGCTGGCCGTGCTCAAGGCCGGCTGCGTCCATGTGCCGCTGGACCCCGAGCTGCCGGCCGAGCGCCTGGCCTACCAGCTGCACGACTGCGGTGCACGCCTGCTGCTGGCGGCGCAGCCCGTGGCGTGGCAGCCGGCGATTCCTGTCTGGCCGCTGGCACTTTCCGACGACATGGAGCCTGAAGCCACCACGCAGGAGCCCGTCACGCTCCACCGCGACCAGGCCGCCTACCTCATCTACACCTCGGGCTCCACGGGCCAGCCCAAGGGCGTGGTGATCAGCCACGGCGCGCTGGCCAACTATGTGCAGGGCGTGCTGGCCCGGCTGGACCTGCCGGCCGGCGCCTCCAGCATGGCCATGGTGTCCACCGTGGCCGCCGACCTGGGGCATACGGTGCTGTTCGGCGCGCTGTGCTCTGGGCGCCTGCTGCACCTGATGGCCCCTGAGCGCGCCTTCGATCCCGATGCCTTTGCGGACTACATGCACACGCACCAGGTCGATGTGCTCAAGATCGTGCCCAGCCATCTGCAGGCCCTGCTGAACGCTGCCCGGCCCGCGCAGGTTCTGCCACGCCATTGTCTGGTGCTGGGGGGCGAGGCGACGGGCTGGGCGCTGCTGGAGCGCATCACCGCGCTGCAGCCCGCTTGCCGCGTGCTCAACCACTACGGCCCCACCGAGACCACGGTGGGCACGCTGACCCAGTCCGCAGACCAGGCCGACCGTGCAGCCGCCAGCCTGCCCATGGGCGTGCCGCTGGGCGGCACCGTGGCCCATGTGCTGGATGCGGCGCTGCAGGCCGTGCCTGCGGGCCTGCCGGGCGAGTTGTTCATTGGCGGAGCGGGTCTGGCGCGCGGCTACCAGGGCCGGCCTGCGCTCAGCGCGGAACGCTTTGTGGCCAGCCCCTTCGAGCCCGGCCTGCGCCTGTACCGCACGGGCGACCAGGTGCGTCAGCGTGCCGACGGCAGCCTCGAATTCCTGGGCCGTCTCGACGGCCAGGTCAAGATCCGTGGCTTCCGTGTGGAGCCCGGCGAAGTTGCCCAGGCGCTGCGCGAGCAGCCTTCCGTGCGCGAGGCCGAGGTGCTGGCTCTGGCCAGCGAAGACGGCCAGCTGCGGCTGTGCGCCTATCTGGTGCGCGAACCGGACCAGCCGGGCGACCATGACGGCCTGCGTGCAGCGCTGGGCGCCCGGCTGGCCGACTACATGCTGCCAGCGCACTTTGTCGATCTGCCTGCCATGCCGTTGACGGCCAACGGCAAGCTTGACCGCCGCGCGCTGCCAGCTCCTGTGCCGCAGGCGGCAACGGCTGCCACCGACGGGGGCCAAGCGCCCCAGGGAGCCACCGAGCAGCTGCTGGCCGAGATCTGGGCGCAGGTGCTGCGCACCGAGGCGCCCGGCCGCCATGACAACTTCTTCAGCCTGGGGGGCGACTCCATCCTGGCGCTGCAGATCGTGGCGCGCGCACGCAAGCGCGGCCTCAAGCTCACGCCCAGGCAGCTCATGGAGCAGCAGACCATTGCCGCGCTGGCCGCAGCCACGGGCGGTGCCGTGGCGGCCGCACCAGCTGCGCCCACCGCCCCGGCAGCCCCGGCCGCTGAAGCCGGTGCAGCATTTGGCCTGACGCCTGTGCAGCACTGGTTCTTCGAACAGGCCTTTGCGCAGCCCCACCACTGGAACCAGTCTGTGCTGCTGACTTTGGGCGAGGTGCCGGACCTGGCGCGCCTGCGCACGGCGGTCGATGCCGTGGTCACCCAGCATGAGGCGCTGCGCCTGTGCTTCGCCTGCAAGAACGGGCGCTGGACGCAGTGCGTGGGTGCCACCCCCGCGCAGGCGCCGTTCGAAACCCAGGACCTGTCGGCCGAGCGTGACGCGGGTGCGGCCATTGCGCGCACCGCCGCAGCGCTGCAGACGACGCTGAGCCTGGAGCGGCCATTCAAGGCCGTGTGGCTGGATCTGGGCGGCACGCGCTCGGGCCGGCTGCTGCTGATCGCCCACCATCTGGTGGTGGATGCCGTCTCCTGGCGCATCCTGATCGAGGACCTGCAGACCGCCTATGCGCAGCTGGGCAAGGCCCAGGCTGTCGATCTCGGCCCGCGCACCAGCGCCTTGCGGGAATGGGCGCAAGCGCTGCAGTCGCGCGCCGCACAGTCCGCAACGCAGGCCGAACTGGCCCATTGGACCGAGACGCTGGCGCAGGCCGGCGCGCCGCTGCCCGGCCACGCCGCAGGCAGCAACACCGTCGCGGACACGGTCACGGTGGAGTGCAGGCTGGGCGAGGACCTGACCGAACAATTGCTCAGCGAAGTGCCGCCGGCCTACCGCACCCAGATCAACGACGTGCTGCTGACGGCTCTGGCACGCACGCTGTGCGCCTGGGACGGGCGCGACAGCGTGCTGGTCGAACTCGAAGGCCATGGGCGCGAGCCCTGGAGCGAGGACATGGACCTGGCCCGCAGCGTGGGCTGGTTCACCACGCTGTACCCGGTCTGCCTGCGACCGGGTGCCGACGCCGAGCCGGGCGCGAGCCTCAAGGCCATCAAGGAGCAACTGCGCGCCGTTCCCGGCAAGGGCCTGGGCTACGGGCTGCTGCGCCATCTGGCCCCCCAAGGAACGCAGCTGCCGAAGCTGCAGCCGCAGCTCACCTTCAACTACCTGGGCCAGCTGGACCAGGCGCTGGACGGTGGCCTGGGCTGGCGGCTGGCGCGTGAGCCGGTGACCGGCCAGCGCGCACCGCAATCGTCGCGGCGCGCTTGGCTGGAAGTGGTGGCCTGCATACAGCACGGCGAGCTGGTGCTGCAGTGGCACTACAGCGCAGCCGTGCACGATGGGGCGACGGTGCAGGGTCTGGCCGATAGCTTCCTGGGCGAGCTGCAGGCGCTGATCGCGCACTGCGTGGACGGCGGGCGCGGCGTGACGCCCAGCGATTTCCCGCTGGCCGGGGTCTCGCAGCAGCGGCTGGATGCGCTGGCTTTGCCGCTGGACAGCCTGGAGGATCTTTATCCGCTGACACCCACCCAGGCCGGCCTGATGTTCCACAGCCTGTCCGATACGCAGGAGACGGTCTATGTAAACCAGCTGCAGATGGACATGGACCGGGTAGACCCTGCGCGCCTGCGCGAGGCCTGGCAGTCGGCCAGCGACCGGCACGAAATACTGCGCACCGGCTTTCTCGACGGGCAAGGCCTGCTGCAGTGGGTGGCACGCCGAGCAGACCTGCCCTGGACCGAACATGACTGCAGCGGCCAATCCGATGCCGCGCAGGCCGCCGCGGCGCTTGCTTCGAGCGAGCGCGAGCGCAGCTTCGACCTCGCGCAGCCGCCGCTGATGCGTCTCGCGCTCGTGCGACTGTCCGCTCAGAGGCACAGGCTGATCTGGACCCGCCACCATCTTCTGCTCGACGGTTGGAGCAGCTCGCAACTGCTGTCCGAAGTTCTGCAGCATTACGCGGGCGACCGGCCCGCAGCTCCTGCGCGGCGCTACCGCGACTTCATTGCCTGGCTGGGTAGACGCGATCCGCAGGCGGGTCGGGCCTGGTGGCGTGAACAGCTTGCGGCGCTGCCGGCTCCCACGCGCCTGGCGCCGGCCATGGGAGCTCACGACAGGCGGGGAGCATCGATCGCAACGGGCCATGCCACGTTGGACGTGGCGCTGGACCGGCCGGCCACGCAGGCGCTGATGCGCTTTGCGCGCGAAGAGCGCGTGACGCTGTCCACGCTGGTGCAGGCGGCATGGAGCCTGCTGCTGTCGGCCTGCACGGGCCAGCCAGCCGTGGTTTTCGGCTCGACGGTGGCGGGCCGGCCTGCCGAACTCGATGGCGCCGAGCGGACGCTGGGCCTGTTCATCAACACCTTGCCAACGGTGGTCTGTGTCGATGCGGGCCGCGATGTGGGCGACTGGCTGCGTGCCCTGCAGTCCAACGGTGTGGCCGCGCGCGAGCATGAGCACACGCCGCTGTACGAGATACAGCAATGGGCAGGCGCTGGTGCCGAAGGCTTGTTCGACAGCATCGTCGTCTTCGAAAACTATCCGCTGGGCGAGGCGCTGTCACAGGCTGGTGGCGCAGGCGTCGTGCTGGAAAGCGTGCGCAGCAGCGAGCAGACCCACTACGCCATGACCGTGGTCGTGCACCAAAGTGACAGCCTGCGCCTGGGGCTGGACTATGCGTGCGCGCAGTTCAGCGAAGCGCAGGTCCGGCAGTTGTCGGACCGCCTGCTGTATCTGCTGCTGCAACTGGCCGCGTCCTCTGGCCGCCGCGTGGGTCAAGTGGTGCCCGCCGAGCCGGCCGAAACCGCAACGCTGGCCCAACGCGGCAGGCCGCAGCCATGCCTGGCTCCGGCCCAACCGCTGCACCAGCGCTTCGCGGCCCAGGCCCATCTTCACCTCTCAAGGCCGGCACTGGCTTTTGGCCCGTACTCTCTGAGCTACGCCGAACTCGACGCCCGGGCCAACCGCCTGGCTCACCGCCTGATCGCCCTGGGCGTGCGCCCGGAGACCCGCGTGGGCATTGCCATGCAGCGCTCGGTGGAGATGGTGGTCGGCCTGTTGGCCATCCTCAAGGCCGGTGGCGCCTATGTGCCGCTAGACCCGGACTACCCTGCGGATCGTCTGGCACATATGGTCGAGGACAGCGGCATTGCCCTGGTGCTGACGCAGGCTGCGGTGCGCGAGCGCATTCCCGGCGCTGTCGCCTTGCCGGTGCTGGAGATCGACACGCTGGACCTGTCGGGCGAACCCGGTACCGATCCGCAGGTCGATGTGAACCCGGACAGCCTGGCCTATGTGATCTACACCTCGGGCTCCACGGGCCGTCCCAAGGGCGCGCAACTGAGCCACCGCAACGTGGCACGGCTGCTGGACGCTACCGATGCCTGGTTCGGCTTCGGGCCTGACGATGTCTGGACCCTGTTCCATTCCTACGCCTTCGACTTCTCGGTCTGGGAGATCTTTGGTGCGCTGTGCACGGGCGGCCGGTTGGTGGTGGTGCCGTACTGGGTCAGCCGCTCGCCCCAGGACTTCCTGGCTTTGCTGCGTGCGGAGCGCGTAACGGTTCTCAATCAAACACCTTCGGCCTTTGGGCAACTGGTGTATGCGGTTGAACAGGAAGATGTGAACGAGCAGGGCGGCGCTGGCCTGGCGCTGCGCCATGTGGTCTTCGGCGGCGAGGCGCTGGAGCCCGAGAGCCTGCGGCCCTGGTTCGACCGCTTCGGTGACCAGAGCCCCCAACTCATCAACATGTACGGCATCACCGAGACCACGGTGCATGTGACGTACCGGGAGATCACGCGGAAGGATCTGGAGGGCGGACGCAGCCCGGTGGGCGTGGCGATTCCGGACCTGGGCCTGTATGTGCTGGACGGCAGCCTGAACCTGCTGCCTGAGGGCGTGGCGGGAGAGTTGTATGTGGCGGGCGAGGGCCTGGCACGTGGTTACCTGAACCGCGCCGGTCTGAGCGCCGAGCGCTTCATCGCCAATCCCTTCGCGGAGTACGGCGAGCGCCTGTACCGCACGGGCGATCTGGTGCGCTGGAACGCTCAGGGCGAACTCGAATACCTGGGCCGTGCCGACCAGCAGGTCAAGATCCGGGGCTTCCGCATCGAGCTGGGCGAGGTGCAGTCGCAACTGCTGGCCCAGCCTGAAGTGCGTGAGGCGGTGGTGCTGGCCAAGCAAAGCGCAGGCGGGGCGCGATTGGTGGCCTATGTCTCACTGAATTCGCCAGCCGAAGACGGTTTGCTCAAGGACCGGCTGGGCCATGCGCTGCCCGACTACATGGTGCCCTCGGCCATCGTGGTGCTCGATGCCCTGCCGTTGACGGCCAATGGCAAGGTGGACCGCAAGGCCTTGCCCGAGCCGGAGCTGGCGGGTGCGCAGGTCTACGAAGCGCCGCAGGGCGAGGTGGAGCAGATGCTGGCAGGCATCTGGGCCGAAGTGCTGGGCGTGGAGCGCGTGGGACGCCATGACAGTTTCTTCGAGCTGGGCGGGCATTCGCTGCTGCTGGTGCAGATGCTGGCGCGTGTGCGCACCGAGATGGGCACGGACCTGGGCCTGGCCTACGCGCTGCGCCATCCGGTGCTGTCCCAGATGGCCCAAGGCCTGAGGGAGCAGCAGGTCCGGTCCGAAAGCCTGCCGCTGGCAGCGCTGGAATCCTTCATAGACGGTTTGGAAATCGCACCATGACACAGAACCAGTTCGACAGCATTGCGCGCAAATTCGCCCTGCTGCCGCCCGAGCAGCAGCGCCTGGTCTATCGCAAGATGCGAGAAAGCGGCGTGGACATGCGGCAATTGCCGATTCCGCCGCGTACCCAGGCATCGGCGCAGGACGGCCTTCCCCTGTCCTATGCGCAACTGGGCCAGTGGCTGCTCTGGCGCATGGAGCCGGCCAGTTCGGCCTACCACATCGGCACGGCGCTGAAGCTGTGCGGTGCGCTCGACGCCGCTGCGCTGCGCGAGAGTTTCCAGGCACTGATCGGCGCGCACGAGTCGCTGCGCACGGTGTTCGACGTGGACGGGCAGGGCCTTCCCTACCAGCGCGTGCTGGCACAGGCCGAGCCGGACTTCGTGCAGGAGAACCTTGGCGAGGCGGCACCCGCCCGCCAGCAGGCCTTGCTGGAGGCGCGCTGCGCGCAGCTGGCCCGCCAGCCCTTCGATCTCGGCACCGGGCCGCTGCTGCGCGTGCGCCTGTTCAGGCTGGCCGACGATGTGCATGTGCTGGCCATCGTCATGCACCACATCGTCTCCGATGCCTGGTCGTTGCAATTGATCGTCAATGCCCTGGTGGACCAGTACCGGGCCCGTGCCACAGGCGCCGTGCAGGCGCTGGAGAGCGCCGCCCTTCAGTATGCGGACCATGCGCTGTGGCAGAAGTCCTGGCTGGACGCTGGAGAGTCGGAGCGCCAACTGGCCTATTGGCGTGACACGCTGGGGAACGATTCACCCCTGGTCGAACTGCCTGCGGACCATCCCCGGCAGGCCCGGCCATCCTATGAGGCGGCCCGCCATCTTGCTTGCGTGCCCGATAACCTGGCCCGGGGCCTGCGCGAAAGGGCCTGCGAGGAGGGGTGCACCGTCTTCACACTCCTGCTGGCCGCCTTCCAGGCGCTGCTGTACCGCCATACGGGGCTGCAACACATACGGGTGGGCGTGCCCATGGCCGGGCGCGACCATGCGCAGACCCAAGCAATGGTGGGCATGTTCGTCAACACCGTGGTCATCGGCACGCAGGTGGGCGGTGGCAGCAGCCTGCGCCATCTGGTGGAACAGGTGCGCTCGGCCGTGACGGGCGCGCAGTCGCACCAGGACCTGCCTTACGAGCAACTTGTCCAGGCGCTGCGTCCCGGGCAGGGTACGTTGTTCCAGGTGATGTTCAACCATGTGCACCATGACGATGCGGCGCTGGCCCGGCTGCCCGGACTGAGCGTCACCCCCATGGAGTGGGGCGGCCAGTCGGCCCAGGTCGAACTGGCGCTGGACATTTTGGAAGGTGCCGATGGCCGGCTGCAAATGCGTTTCAGCTACGCCAGAGAGCTGTTCGAACCGGATTCGGTGGCGCGCTGGCAGGCGCACTATCTGTCCTTGCTCCAGGCCCTGCTGCATTCGCCCGACCAGGCGCTGGGCAATCTGTGTTTGGTCGACGCCGAGCCTCTGAGCCGCCTGCAGGGGTGGGCAAGGGGAGAGGGCTCCCGGTTGACCGACGGCCTGGTCCACGAACTGATCGCCCGGCAGGCGCAGGCCCATCCCGATGCGCCTGCGGTGATTGATGGTGGCGCAACGCTCAGCCATGGTCAGCTGCAGCACCGTGTCGATCGCGCCGCGCGCCTGCTGGTGGCGCATGGCATCGGCCCCGATTGCCGGGTGGGACTGGCTCTGCCGCCCTCGGCCGACATGATCGTGGGCCTGCTGGCCATCATGAAGGCCGGCGCCGCCTTCGTGCCGCTGGACCTGCGGCATCCGCCGCAGCGCCTGGCCCATATGCTCATGGACAGCGGCGCGACCTGTCTTCTCACCCAGCCCGGACAGTTGCCGGAGCTGGATACCGTGTCCCTGGTGCTGACATTGGACGCACCGATGCCTGCAGGCGCCCGGCCTGCGCAGCCGCTGCCGGCCGTGCATGCGGACAGCCTGGCCTATGTGATCTATACCTCGGGCTCGTCGGGGCGTCCCAAGGGGGTGGCCGTGTCCCATGGAGCCCTGGCCATGCATATCCAGGCCATGCGCGAATTCCATGGCATGCAGCGCCAGGACTGCGGCCTGCTGTTCGCCTCCGTGGGCTTTGACGCCGCCTGCGAGCAATGGATGGTGCCGCTGGCCAGCGGGGCGGCCGTGCTGACGGGGGATGCGCGGGCGTGGACGGCGCGCGAATTCGTGGCAAGAACGGCCGAGGCTGGCGTCAGCGCGCTGGACCTTCCGCTGGGCTATCTGCGGCTGCTTGCCGACGAGCTGGGCTGTCCTCTGGAACTGCCCCGGCTTGGGCGTTGCATCATCGGCGGCGAGGCCCTGCCGACCCAAGGGCTGTCGCTGGCCCGGAGGATGTTCCCCGGCGCCCGTATCTTCAATGCCTATGGCCCGACCGAGGCCGTGGTCACGCCGTCCATCTCGGATGTCAGCGAGGTCACTGACGTGGGTGCCCATGCGCCCATAGGCCGGCCCGTGGGCGAACGCGAGGCCTGGGTGCTGGATGCCGACATGCAGCCCGTGGCGCCCGGCATGGCCGGAGAGCTGTACCTGGGCGGCCAGGGGCTTGCGCGCGGCTATCTCGGCATGCCCGCGCTCAGCGCGGAGCGCTTCGTCGCCCACCCGCTGGGCGAGCCGGGCAGCCGCCTCTACCGCAGCGGCGACCTGGCGCGCTGGCGCGCCGATGGCCAGCTCGAATTCCTGGGACGCGTGGACCAGCAGATCAAGCTGCGCGGCCTGCGCATCGAACCCGGCGAGATCGAGGCGGTGCTGCTGGCGCAGCCTGGCGTGCGCGAGGCCGTTGTCATGGCTGACGCCGTTGGCGCGCGGCTCGTGGCCTACGTGTCGGCGCTTGCAGGGCAGACCGTGCAGGCAGAATCTCTGCGCGCGCAGCTGGTGCATGTGCTGCCCGACTACATGGTGCCCGGCGCTGTGGTGGTGCTGGACAGGCTGCCCCTGACGGTCAATGGAAAGATCGACCAGAAGGCCCTGCCGGCCCCGGTCCAGGCATCGGTGACCTGGGAGGCTCCCCAAGGGGCGCAGGAGGAGATGCTCGCCGGCATCTGGGCTGGCCTGCTGGAGGCCGGGCGCATCGGCCGCCAGGACCATTTCTTCGAACTGGGCGGGCATTCGCTGCTGGCCATCCAGGTGGTCGAGCGCCTGCAGCGCGCCGGCTGGCAGGCCGAGGCGCGCGACCTGTTCCGGCAGCCGAGACTGCAGGATTTCGCTCTGACGCTGCGGCCTGCGCAACAGGCACAGGAAGACGGCGCCGCGGCGGCTTCAGGGGTGCCCGAGGGGTGCGAGCGGCTGGAGCCCTCCATGCTGCCGCTGGTGACTCTGCAGCCCGGTCATCTGCGCGCCATGGAGGCCGCCATCCCGGGCGGCGCGGCCAATATCCAGGATGCCTATCCGCTGACGCCCTTGCAGGAAGGCATTCTGTTTCATCACCTGGTGCAGTCGCGTGGCGACAGCTATGTGACCCACTGCCTGCTGGGCTTTGATTCGAAGGCCCGGCTGCTGGCTTTCGTGGAGGGGCTGAACCAGTGCATCGCGCGCCACGACATCCTGCGCACGGCGGTGCTCTGGGAGGGGCTGCCGCAGCCGGTGCAGGTGGTCTGTCGGCAGGCTCCGCTGCGCCTGGAATGGCTGCCCGAAGGCGATGGACCCGTCACCGCTGAACAGCGGCTTGCCGCGCTTGTGGACCCGGCTGAGTTCCGCCTCGATGTGCGGCAGGCTCCCATGGTCCGGGCCATTGCCGCCTTCGATCCCGCGCATCAGCGCTGGCTGCTGCAACTGCCCAGCCACCACCTGGTGATGGACCATACGGCGCTGGAGCTGCTGGTGGGCGAGGTGGGGCTGATCCATCAGGGCCGGCCCGATCTGCTGCCCGCGCCCGTTCCCTTTCGCCGGTTCGTGCAGCTGGCGCGCGACGAGGCCGCGCTCCAGGGCCATCAGGCCTTCTTCTCGGAACTGCTGGGCGATGTGGACCAGCCCACGGCGCCCTTCGGCCTGCTGACGCTGCAGGAGCCGGTGGCCGAGCACCGGCTGGCACTGGATGCCGGGCTGGCGCGCGCGCTGCACGGCTGCGCCCGAGGCCGGCAGGTCAATCCGGCCACGCTGTTCCATCTGGCGTGGGCCCTGGTGTTGGCCCGGGTCAGCGGCACGCAGGACGTGGTGTTCGGCACAGTACTGTTCGGCCGCATGCAGGCCGCGCAGGACATGGGCCGCGCTGTCGGCATGTTCATCAACACGCTGCCGGTGCGCCTGCGGCTCGGTGGCGCAGACCTTGACGGATTGCTGCGCCAGACCCGCGACTGCCTGGCCGGACTGCTGGCGCATGAGCATGCCCCCCTGTCGCTGGCCCTCAAATGCAGCGGCCTGCCCGGCACCACGCCGCTGTTCAGCAGCCTGCTGAACTACCGGTACGGCCAGGGCGGGGATGGGGCGCCGGCCGGCTGGGAAGGCATCAGCGTGCTTTCGGCCCGCGAGCGCACGACCTATCCCGTGGCCATGTCGGTGAACGACCAGGGTGGAGGCTTCACGCTGGCCGCGCAGGCCGCCGACGCCGACCATGCGCGGCGGTTGTGCCTGTACCTGGAGCAGGCGCTGCAGGCCATGGTGCAGGCCCTGGCCGAAGGAGGGCGCACCCGCGCCTGCGGCCTGGACCTGCTGCCGCCGCAGGAGCTGCTGCAGCTGCAGCGGTGGAGCACCAACACACGGCGCTTCGACGAGGGACCGCCGGTCCACCGCATGTTCGAGGCCAGGGCCGCCCAGGCGCCCGAGGCCATCGCCCTGGTCTGCGCAGACCAGGTCCTGTGCTACGGCGAACTCAACCACCGGGCCAACCGGCTGGCCCACGCACTCATGGCCCGGGGTGTAGGGCCCGAGTCGCGCGTGGGCATTGCCATGGAGCGCTCCATCGGCATGGTGGTGGCACTGCTGGCCGTTCTCAAGGCCGGTGCTGCCTATGTGCCTCTGGACCCCGACTACCCCGCCGAGCGCCTGCGCTACATGGTGGACGACAGCGGCATCGCCTTGCTGCTCACCCACGGCCACCTGGGCGCGCGCATGCCGCAATGGCCTGAAGCCGTGCAGGTGATGGAGCTGGATGAGCCGGCGCCCGAAGAGGCTGGAAGTGCCAACCCCGATCCAGCGCTCAGCGCGGAGAACTTGGTCTATGTGATCTACACCTCCGGCTCCACCGGGCGGCCCAAGGGCGCGGCCAACCGCCATGGCTCGCTGCGCAACCGGCTGCTGTGGATGCAGCAGGCCTATGGGCTGCAGCCATCTGACGTGGTGCTGCAAAAGACACCCTTCGGCTTCGATGTCTCGGTGTGGGAGTTCTTCTGGCCCCTGATGCATGGCGCCAGGCTGGTGCTGGCCGGTCCCGGGGAGCACCGCGACCCCGAGCGGCTTGCCGAGCTGATCGAGCGACACGGGGTAACCACGCTGCACTTTGTGCCGTCCATGCTGCAGGCCTTTTTGCAGCATGCGGATCTGGCGCGCTGCGCCAGCCTGCAGCGCATTTTCTGCAGTGGAGAGGCCTTGCCCGCCGAAGCGCAGGCCGGGGTGTTCGCGGGCTTGCCGCAGGCGGGCCTGTTCAACCTCTACGGGCCCACCGAAGCGGCCATCGACGTGACGCACTGGAGCTGCCGCGACGACGGGCGCAGCCAGGTGCCCATAGGCCGTCCCATCAGCCAGACCGGCGCCCATGTGCTGGACGCAGATCTGGGCCCGGCGCCCGTGGGCGTGGCCGGCGAGCTGTACCTGTCGGGTGCGAACCTGGCGCGCGGCTATCTGCACAGGCCGGCTCTCAGCGCAGAGCGCTTCGTGGCCAGTCCGTTCGGCGACGGCGAGCGCCTGTACCGGACGGGCGATCTGGTTCGCTGGCGGGTCGACGGGGAACTGGAATACCTGGGCCGCATCGACCAGCAGGTGAAGATACGCGGCCTGCGCATCGAACTGGGCGAAGTCGAGGCGCAACTGCTGGCCCAGCCGCAGGTGCAGGAGGCTGTGGCGGTGGCGCGCCAGGGGCCCGGCGGCATGCGGCTGGTCGGCTATGTCAGTGCGCGGCCCGGGCAGGCCATCGATGTCCAGGCACTGCGCGCGGCGCTGGCGCGCACCCTGCCCGAGTACATGGTGCCTGCCTTGATCGTGCAACTGGACGCGATGCCGCTCAATGCCAACGGCAAGCTCGACCGCAAGGCGCTGCCCGAGCCGGACGCACAGGCCGATGCCGGCCACGAGGCGCCGCAGGGCCCCGTGGAGCAGACCCTGGCCCGGGTCTGGGCGCAGGTGCTGGGCATCGAGCGCGTGGGGCGCCAGGACAATTTCTTCGCGCTGGGCGGGGACTCCATCCTCAGCCTGCGCGTGGCCGCGCTGGCGCGCCAGCGCGGCTTGCAGGTGTCGCCCGCCCAGATCTTCGAGAACCAGAGCCTGGCGGCGGTTGCGCAGGCCCTGGGCGATGGGCGGCTGCCGTCGCTGGAAGGCATCGCACGCCATGCCCCGCAGCCGGTGCGGGCACCCTCATCGGCTGAAGCGCGGCAATGGTTCCTCTGGCGCCTGGAGCCCGACAGCTCGGCCTACCACATCGCGGCCACCTGGACGCTGCGCGGCGCGCTGGACCGGGAGGCCCTTCGCCGCAGCTTCGCGGCGCTTGCCCTGCGCCATGAGGCGCTGCGGACCGTGTTCCCGCAGGGACCGTCAGGACAGCCGCAGGCCGTGGTGCTGGAGGGAGCCCAACCGGACTTGCGCGTGATCGACCTGACCGTCGTCCCGCAACCGCAGCGCCGGGCCGATGCGGCCGCTGAACTCCAGCGGCTGGCCGGGACGACATTTGACCTGGCCGCAGATCCGCCCTGGCGCGTGAGCCTGCTGGCCCTGGGGTCGGATGAGCACCGGCTTGCCGTGGTCATGCACCACATCATTTCCGATGGGCAGTCCATGCAGATTCTGGTCCAGGAGCTGCTTGCGCTGTACCTGGCGGGCGTGCAGGCGGCCCCGCCTGCCGAGGGCGCTGGAGCCCCGCCCCTGGCCCCCCCTCTTTGCTACGCAGACTATGCCGCGTGGCAGCGCGGGTGGATGGGCAGTGCCGAGCATGCGCGGCAGCTGCGCTACTGGCAGGACCAACTGGGCGGCGAACACCCCCTGCTGCAACTGCCCGTGGACCATCCGCGGCGAGCCGACGGCCGCTACGAGGCCGGGGAGTGGCAATTCGAGTTGCCCGACACCCTCGCGCGGCAGCTGCATGCCGTCGCGCGGGCCCAAGGCACGACCCTGTTCACGGTGCTGCTCACGGGCCTGCAGATCCTGCTGTATCGCTACAGCGGACAGCAGGACATCCGCGTGGGCGTGCCGATCGCCAACCGCCATCGGCCCGGTGCGGAGGGCATCGTCGGCCTGCTGGTCAACACTCAGGTGCTGCGCGGCCAAGTGCATGACGGCCTGACGCTGGACGAGGCGCTGGCCCGGGCCGGCGAGACCGTCCGCGGGGCGCTGGCCAACCAGGACCTGCCTTTCGAGCAACTGGTGGAGGTGCTTCAGCCGCAGCGGCAGTTGGGCACGCATGCGCTGTTCCAGGTCGTGCACAACCATCAGCGTGCGCAGGCGATGGAGGAGGCCCGCTCTCTGCCCGGCCTGGTGGTGGAGGACGCCGCAAGCGGTACGCGGGCGGCGCAGTTCGAACTGGCACTGGACAGCACGGAGCTGGTGGACGGCAGCATCCACCTGAGCCTGGTCCATGCGGTGGAGTTGTTCGACCGCGCCAGCATGGAGCGCATGGCGGGGCACTATGTGCGGGTGCTGCAAGCCCTGGCGGACGATGGCGCCCAAGAGGTGGGCAGCGTGCCCTTGCTGGGCGAGGACGAGCGCCAGGCGCTGCTGCGACAGGCTCCCGCGGCCATTGCGCTTCGCGCAGCCGGTTGCCTGCACGGGCGCGTGGAATCGCAGGCCCGATGCCAGCCCCAGGCGCCGGCCCTTCGCAGCGAAGGCCACACGCTGTCCTATGCACAGCTCAATGCTGAGGCCAACCGCCTGGCCCATCGCCTGATCGCCCTGGGCGTACGGCCCGAGTCGCGCGTGGGCATCGCCATGCAGCGCTCGGTGGAGATGGTCGTGGGCCTGCTGGCCATCCTCAAGGCCGGTGGCGCCTATGTGCCGCTGGACCCGGACTATCCTGTCGGCCGTCTGTCGCATATGGTCACCGACAGCGGCATCGGCCTGGTGCTGACGCAGGCGGCTGTCCGTGATCGCATCCCCGGCACCGAGTCCCTGCAACTGCTGGAGATCGACACGCTGGACCTGTCGGCCGAATCGGATGCCGATCCGCAGGTGCAGGTCTCGGCCGACAGCCTGGCCTACGTGATCTACACCTCGGGCTCCACGGGCCGCCCCAAGGGCGCGCAACTGAGCCACCGCAACGTGGCGCGGCTGCTGGACGCCACCGATGCCTGGTTCGGCTTCGGGACTGACGACGTCTGGACGCTGTTCCACTCCTACGCCTTCGACTTCTCGGTCTGGGAGATCTTCGGCGCGCTGTGCACGGGTGGCCGGCTCGTGGTGGTGCCGTACTGGGTCAGCCGCTCGCCCCAGGACTTCCTGGCGCTGTTGCGTGCCGAGCGCGTCACGGTGCTCAACCAGACGCCTTCGGCGTTTGGCCAACTGGTCCATGCGGTGGAGCAGGATGAGGAGGGCGGCTCCGGCCTGTCGCTGCGCCATGTGGTCTTTGGCGGCGAGGCGCTGGAGCCCGAGAGCCTGAGGCCGTGGTTCGATCGCTTCGGGGACGAAAGCCCCCGACTCATCAACATGTACGGCATCACCGAGACCACGGTGCATGTGACGTACCGGGAGATCACCCGGAAGGATCTGGAGGGCGGACGCAGCCCCGTGGGCGTGGCGATTCCCGACCTGGGCCTGTATGTGCTCGACGGCAGCCTGAACCTGCTGCCGCAGGGCGTGGCCGGGGAGCTGTTCGTGGCGGGCGAAGGACTGGCACGCGGCTATCTCAACAGGCAAGGGCTGACGGCAGAGCGCTTCATTGCCAACCCGTTCAGCGAGACGGGCGAGCGCCTGTACCGCACAGGCGATCTGGTGCGCTGGAACGCCCAGGGCGAACTCGAATACCTTGGCCGTGCCGACCAGCAGGTCAAGATCCGGGGCTTCCGCATCGAGCTGGGCGAAGTGCAGGCCCAGCTGCTGGCGCAGCCGGAGGTGCGTGAGGCCGTCGTGCTGGCCAGCCAGGGGCCGGGCGGGGCGCGGCTGGTGGCCTATGTCTCGTTGAATTCGCCAGCCGAAGACGGTTTGCTCAAGGACCGGCTGGGCCATGCGCTGCCCGACTACATGGTGCCCTCGGCCATCGTGGTGCTCGATGCCCTGCCGCTGACGGCCAATGGCAAGGTGGACCGCAAGGCCTTGCCCGAGCCCGAGCTGGCGGGTGCGCAGGTCTACGAAGCGCCGCAGGGCGAGGTGGAGCAGATGCTGGCGCGCATCTGGGCCGAGGTGCTGGGCGTGGAGCGCGTGGGACGCCATGACGGCTTCTTCGAGCTGGGCGGGCATTCGCTGCTGGCGCTGGGGTTGCTGGAGCGGGTGCGCGCCCTGGGCCTGGGCGTGCAGGTGCGCACGCTGTTCCAGCACCCGAGGCTGGCGGACTTCGCCCAGGCGCTGGGTCGTGAGCAGGGCCAGTTGCAGGGCAAGGTGCAGATCGAGGTGCCCGCCAACCTGATCCCCGAGGATTGCACGGCCATCACGCCGCAGATGCTGACGCTGGTGGACATCGACGCCGCGGAGATCGCCGGCATCGAGGCCGCGGTGCCGGGCGGCGCCGCGAACATCCAGGACATCTATCCGCTCGCGCCCCTGCAGGAAGGCATCCTGTTCCACCACATGCTGAATGCGGACAGCGATGCCTATGTCACCTCGCATGTGCTGGCCTTCGACAGCCGGCAGCGCCTGGAGCGCTTTGTGGCGAGCTTCAACGAGGTGATTGCACGCCACGACATCCTGCGCACGGCTGTGCTGTGGGAGGGCCTGGGCGAGCCCGTGCAGGTGGTGTACCGCCACGCGCAGCTACAGCCCGAATGGTCGGCGGCCGATGCGCAGCAGCCCCATCCGCGCATCGATGTGCGGCAGGCACCCATGGCGCGCGCGCTGGCCGGGTCGCGCGCGCAGGACGGGCGCTGGCTGCTGCGCCTGCTGTGCCATCACCTGGTGATAGACCACCAGACGCTGGAGCTGCTGGTCCACGAGATCGCGCTGATCCAGCAGGGGCGCCGGGAGCTTTTGTCCGCGCCCCTGCCATTCCGGCGCTTTGTGGCACATGCGCGCAGGGGCGTGGGCGAGGCCGAGCACAGGGCGTTCTTCACGGCGCTGCTGGGCGATGTCACCGAACCCACGGCACCCTACGGCCTGCTCGATGTGCAAGGCGACGGCGGTGCCGTTCAGGAGGCGCGCCTGCGCCTGGATGACGGCCTGGCCGGGCGCATACGGCAACAGGCCCGCCGCAGCGGCGTGAGTTCCGCGGCGCTGTTCCACCTGGCCTGGGCGCTGGTGCTGGGCCGGGCCACGGGGCGTGACGACGTGGTGTTCGGCACCGTGCTGTTCGGGCGCATGCAGGGGGGGCGCGGCGCGGAACGCGCGGTCGGCCTGTTCATCAACACGCTGCCCGTACGGCTGCAGCTGGGCGCGCGCAGCGTGCGCCAATGCCTGGATGACACGCATGCGCTACTGGCCCAGCTGCTGCACCACGAACATGCCAGCCTTTCGCTGATCCAGCGCTGCAGCGGCCTGGCGGGCGGACTGCCCCTGTTCAGCGCCCTGTTCAACTACCGCTACGGCGCTCAGGGCAGCCAGGACACGGCGCCGGCCTGGGAAGGCATGGACATGCTGGAGAGCCGGGAGCGCAGCAACTATCCGTTCGGCATGTCGGTGGACGAACAGGGAAGCGCATTTACGCTGGCCGCGCAGGTGGCGCAGCCCGCCGACGCCCTGCGCGTCTGCGAGGACCTGCGCGATGCGCTGGAACAACTGGTGCAGGCGCTGCAGCAGGCGCCGCAGACGCCGGTCTGCGAACTGGCGCTGGGTCGCGAGGCCGAGCACCGCCGACTGCTGGACTGGGGCGACAACCGGGCAGGCGAGGTCCATGACGCGACGGTCCATGGTCTGTTCGAGGCGCAGGCGCGCCGCCAGCCCGATGCACTGGCGCTGGCTGGCGACGGGCGGCCATGGACCTACGGCGAACTCAACCGGCATGCCAACCGCCTGGCCCATCGGCTGATGGCTTTGGGGGTCGGCGCCGAGGTCCGTGTGGGCATCCTGTTCGAGCGCTGCGCCGACATGGTCGTGGCCCTGCTGGCCGTGCTCAAGGCCGGTGGTGCCTATGTGCCGCTGGACCCCCAATGGCCGGATGGGCGCACCGGTGCCATGTGCGAGGACGCGCGGCTGCGGCTGGTGCTGACCCACGAATGCTGGCTGGAGCGGCCCGTGGGAGATGCCGGATTGCGATGGCTTGCGCTGGATGCACCGGACCCCTGCGTGTGGCCCGATCACGACCCGGCCCGGGCGCTGCACGGGCAGGGCCTGGCCTACCTGATGTACACCTCGGGCTCCACGGGGCGTCCCAAGGGCACGGAGATAGCCCACCAGAGCATCTGCCGCCTGGTGCGTGACGCGGACTGCGCGCGGCTGGGGACCGGGCTGCGCATGCTGCAGTTCGCGCCGCTGGCCTTCGATGCCTCGACCTTCGAGATCTGGGGGGCGCTGTGCAATGGCGGCACCCTGGTGCAGGCGCCGCCGGGCAGGGTGTCCTTCCAGGACCTGGCGGCATTCATGGAGCGCCATGACGTGCGCTGCGCCTGGCTCACGGCGGCGCTCTTCAACCGGATGCTGGAGTCACACCCCGAAGCCCTGGCGCGACTGGACCAGCTGCTCAGCGGGGGCGAGGCCATGTCGGTGCACCATGCGCGCCAGGCGCTGGAGATCATGGGCACAACGGCTCTGATCAATGGCTACGGGCCCACCGAGTGCACGACCTTCGCGGTCTGCGGCCGCGTGGAGGTCGGCGATGTGCAGGGCGCTTGCGTCCCGCTGGGCCGGCCGGTGCGGCAAACCCTGGTCCGGGTGCTGGATGCCGCCATGCAGCCCGTGCCGGCCGGCGTGGTCGGTGAACTCTATCTGGGGGGCGCGGGACTGGCGCGCGGATACCTGGGCTGTGCGGGCCTGACGGCCGAGCGCTTCGTGGCAGATCCGCTGTCGCAGGAGGGCCGCAGGCTGTACCGCACCGGCGACCTGGCGCGCTGGCGTGCCGACGGCCGCATCGAGTACCTGGGCCGCGCGGACCTCCAGATGAAGGTGCGGGGCTACCGCATCGAGGCCGGCGAGATCGAGGCCGGCCTGCTGGCCCAGCCCGGCGTGCGAGAGGCCGCCGTGGTGTCCCGGCCCGGGGCCGGCGGCACACGGCTGCTGGCCTACGTGGTTGCCCAGGCCGGCCACGTGGCCGATCCCGAGGGACTGCGACTGCAGCTGTCCGCGCTGCTGCCCGACTACATGGTGCCCAACGCCATCGTCGGGCTGGACGCCTTGCCTCTCAACGCCAACGGCAAGCTGGACCGCCGGGCCCTGCCCGAGCCGGACCTGGGCGGCGGACCCAGCCATGACGTGCCCCGCGGCGAGACCGAGCGGCGCCTGGCAGCGATCTGGTCGGCCGTGCTGGGCGTGGCGCAGGTGGGGCGTGGCGACAACTTCTTCGAGCTTGGCGGCCACTCCATGGCCGTGCTCGATGTGCAGGCCCGGGTGGGCAGGCAGTTCTCGGTGCAACTGCCCCTGAGGGCCTGCTTCGAGAGCCGCTGCATGGCCGACATGGCCCTGCTGGTGGAACAGACCTTGGGCGCCGCCGATGCCGGCAAGGCCGCCGATCTTCAAAAAATGGCATCCCTTCTGGAAGAGTTGGACCTGGAATGAAAAACACGGAATTCGACATCGCACAGCGCTTCAATCGCCTCGCTCCGGGCAAGCGGCGCCTGTTTCTCGAAGCACTGGCGGCCCAGGGCATCAACTTTTCCAGTCTGCCCATCGTCGCGGGGCAGGATGACGGGACGGCCGTGCCTGCGTCCTATGCGCAGGCACGGATGTGGTTTCTCTGGAAGCTGGAGCCCGACAGCGCGGCCTACCATATCAGCGCAGTCTGGCGCCTGCAGGGTGCGCTGGACGCACAGGCCCTGAGGGCGGGTTTTGCGGATCTGGTCGCCCGGCATGCCGCGCTGCGCACCGTGTTCAGGGCCGGCCCCGACGGCCAGCCCCTGCAGCAGGTGTGCGATTCCCAGCAGGTCGACATTCCCCTATGGGATGGTGAAGCGGCCGGCGATGCGCAGGCCCGGGCATGGGTGCGGCAGGTCTGCGAGCAGCCGTTCGACCTGGAGGCGGGGCCGCTGGTGCGCGTGGCCCTGGTGCGCGAGGGGCAGGACCGGCATCTGCTGGTGGTCGCCATGCACCACATCGTGTCCGACGGGCGCTCCATGCAGATCCTGATCGAGGAATTCGCCGCCCTGTACGGTGCCCATCTGCAGTCCCGGGCCCCCGGACTGCGCCTCCTGCCCGTGCAGTACAGCGACTATGCGGCCTGGCAGCGCAATTGGATGGAGGCGGGCGAGCGCGAGCGCCAACTGCGCTACTGGATGCAGCAACTGGGCGGTGAGCAGCCCGTGCTGCAACTGCAGGCCGACCATGCACGGCGCGCCGACGCCGTCCACCGCGCGGCCGAGCACAGGCTGCAGCTGCCTGCGGCGCTGGCGCATTCACTGCAGGCCCGTGCCCGTGCCGAGGGCGCGACCCTTTTCATGGCGCTGCTGGCGGGATGGCAGGCGTTGCTGGCCCGCTACAGCGGGCAACAGGACATCCGTGTGGGCGTGCCCATCGCCAACCGGCACCGCGCCGAGACCGAAGGGCTGGTCGGCCTCTTCGTCAATACCCAGGTGCTGCGCAACCGCATGGACGCTCGCCGCCCCGTCGTCGAGGTGCTGCGCCAGGCCCGCGAGGCTGCGCTGGCCGCGCAGGCGCATCAGGACCTGCCCTTCGACCAGCTCGTCGAGGCCTTGCAGCCAGAGCGCAATCTCGGCGTCCATGCCCTGTTCCAGGTGATGCACAACCACCAGCGATCAGCCCTCGGCGGGGGAGGACGGCTGGGCGGCCTCACGCTGGAGCCCTGTGCCCAGGAGGGGCGCAGCGCGCAATTCGAACTCACGCTCAACAGCACGGAAGATGCCGACGGCGGCGTGCTGCTGGAGATCAGCTACGCTGCGGGCCTGTTCGAGGCGGCGACCATTGCGCGCATGGCCGGGCATTTGCAGGCCATTTTGCAGGCCCTGGCCGATCATCCCGACCAGGCGTTGGGCGATATCGCCCTGCCGGGCGAGCCGGAGCGCCGGGAACTTGAAGCCTGGGGGCGCGATGCCGAGGTGGCCGGCGACGGACAGCCCGTGCACCGCCGTTTCGAGGCCTGCGCTCGGCGCCTGCCTGAGGCGCCGGCCCTGGCTTTCGGCGATGAGGTTTTGGGCTATGCCGAACTCAACCGGCGTGCCAACCGTCTCGCCCACCGCCTGATCGCGCTGGGCGTGCACCCCGAGACCCGTGTCGCCATCGCGGCCGAACGCTCGGTGGCCATGATCGTGGCCCTGCTGGCCGTGCTCAAGGCCGGCGGCACCTATGTGCCCCTGGATACCGACTATCCGCGAGACCGGCTGGCCTACATGCTGGCCGACAGCGGCGCACGCCTGGTGCTCTGCCAGGGGCCGGGGCGCGGGCTGCTGCCCGAGGATGCGGGCCTGCAACTGCTGGACATCGAGCCCGAGACGGCCGCAGCCGGGCCCGAGCACGATCCCCAGGTGCCGCTCGATGGCGAAAACCTGGCTTACGTGATCTACACCTCGGGCTCGACGGGGCGGCCCAAGGGTGCCGCGAACCGGCATGCCGCACTGAGCAATTGCATGGCCTGGATGCAGCAGCGCTATGCGATAGGCGCCGGGGATGCCGTGCTGCACAAGGCGCCGTTCGGCTTCGATGTCTCGGTCTGGGAAATCTTCTGGCCCCTGACCGTAGGCGTGAAGCTGGTGCTGGCAGGACCCGGCGACCAGCGCGAGCCTGCACGCATCATCGCGCTGATCCGCCGTCACCAGATCACGACGCTGAACTTCGTGCCCTCGATGCTGCAGGCCTTTCTGGCATACGAGGGCATAGAGGAGCAGACACGGCTGCGCTACGTCATCTGCGGTGGCGAGGCCATGCCCGCGGCCACCCAGAGCGAGGCCTTGCGGCGCCTGCGCGGCGTGAGCCTGCAAAACCTCTATGGGCCCACGGAGGCCGCCATCCACGTGACGCAGTGGACCTGCCGTGACGACGGCCTCAGCCTGGTGCCCATTGGCCGGCCCATCAGCGCCACCGAAGCCTGGGTGCTGGATGCCGACATGGCGCCCGTGCCCCAGGGCGTGGCGGGCGAACTGTACCTGGGTGGCATGGCGCTCGCGCGCGGCTACCTGAACCGGCCGGGGCTGACGGCCGAGCGCTTCGTGGCCCATCCCTTCGATGGCAGCGGCAAGGGGCGGCTGTACCGCACGGGGGATCTGGTGCGCTGGAATGCGCAGGGCCAGATCGAATACCTGGGCCGGCTGGACCACCAGATCAAGGTGCGCGGCCTGCGCATCGAGCTGGGCGAAGTCGAGGCCCAACTGCTGGCCCGGCCCGGAGTGCGCGAGGCCGTCGTGGTCGCCGCCCAGGGCGCGGGCGGCACGCGGCTGCTGGCCTACGTGGCCGCGCCGCAGGCTGGGGAAGGCCTGGCGGCCGAGCTGCGCCAGGCTCTGGCCGCCGTGCTGCCCGACTACATGCTGCCTTCCGCCATCGTGGTGCTGGATGCGTTTCCGCTGACACCCAACGGCAAGGTGGACCGCAAGGCCTTGCCTGAACCGGAAATGGCAAGTACCCAGCAATACGAGGCGCCGCAAGGTGAGCTGGAAGAGACGCTGGCCTGCATCTGGGCCGAGGTGCTGGGCGTGGAGCGCGTGGGACGCCATGACAGTTTCTTCGAACTGGGTGGTCATTCGTTGCTGGCCCTGAAGCTGCTCGAACGCATGCGCGCCAGGGGGCTGGCGGCCCAGGTGCGCAGCCTGTTCCTTCAGCCCAGGCTGGCCGACTTTGCGCAGGCCCTTGGTGGCGAACAGGCCGATGCTCGACCCGAGGTGCAGGTGCCGCCCAACGGCATTCCCGAAGACTGCGCGGCCATCACCCCGGCCATGCTGACCCTGGTGGCGCTGGACGCCCAGGAGATTGCACGGATCGCCGCAGCCGTGCCCGGTGGTGCAGCCAACATCCAGGACATCTACCCGCTGGCACCGCTGCAGGAAGGCATTCTTTTCCACCACATGCTTCACCAGCAGGGCGATGCCTATGCCACGCCCAAACTGCTGAGCTTCGATACGCGCGAGCGGCTGCAAGGCTTTGTGGACAGCCTCAACCAGGTGATCGCAAGGCACGACATCCTGCGCACGGCCGTGCTCTGGGAGGGATTGGCCGAGCCCGTGCAGGTGGTCTGGCGCAAGGCGCAGGTGGTTGCTGAATGGGTGGAGGTGCAGGCTGGCGCCGATGCAGCGGCGCAGTTGCACGAGCGGCTGGACCCGCGCGTGCAGCGCATCGAAGTGCGCAAGGCACCGATGATCCGCGCCGTGGCGGCGCAGGATGCGCCGCAGGGCCGCTGGCTGCTGCAGCTGCTGACGCACCATCTGGTGCTGGACCACACGACGCTGGAGCGCATCGTCGAGGAGATTGGTTTGATCCGCCAGGGGCGCGAGCATGCGCTGCCCCAGCCGCTGCCGTTCAGGCGCTTCGTGGCGCAGGCACGGCTGGGGGTGAGCGCCAGGGAGCACGAAGAGTTCTTTCGCGCCATGCTGGGCGATGTGGATGAGCCCACGGCGCCGTTCGGTCTGCTGGACGTGCAGGGTGACGGCAGCGGGGTGCAGGAGGCGCGCCATGTGCTGGATGCGGGGCTGGCACGCGCCGTGCGCCTTGCAGCGCAGCGCCAGGGCGTGAGCGCGGCCAGCCTGTTCCATCTGGCCTGGTCGCTGGTGCTGGGCCGGACCACGGGCAGGGACGACGTGGTGTTCGGCACGGTGCTGTTCGGGCGCATGCAGGGCGGTGAAGGGGTGGAGCGTGCGCTGGGCATGTTCATCAACACCTTGCCGCTGCGCGTACGGCTGGGAGAGCGCAGCGTGCAGGAGTGCCTGCGCCAGACGCATGAGGGGTTGTCGGGGCTGATGCACCATGAGCACGCGACGCTGTCGCTGGCGCAGCGCTGCAGTGCGCTGGAGGGTGGTACGCCGCTGTTCTCCACCCTGCTCAACTATCGCTACAGCGCGGCGCAGGACGTGGACACTGCCGCCAGAACCTGGGAAGGCCTCACGGTCCTGGGTGGTGAGGAACGCACCAACTACCCGGTAACAGTATCGATCGACGATCTGGGCGAGGGCTTCGGCATCGTGATGCAGGCCAGCGAGTCCATTGGTGCCCAGCGGCTGTGCAGCTACATGGGGGCCGCCATCCAGGCGGTCGTCGGGGCGCTGGAGCGGGCTCCACACAGCAATGCAGGGGCGCTGCAGATTCTGGGTGAGACGGAGCGGACGGCGCTTGAGCGCTGCGGCAGCAGGCAGCCATGCCTTGCGCATGCCGTGCCGCTGCAGCACGCGATCGAAGAACAGGCGCGTGTGCGGCCTGGGGCGAAGGCCCTGGTATTCGAAGCACAAAGCCTCAGCTATGGCGAACTCAACGCCCAGGCCAACCGCCTGGCCCACCGCCTGATCGCCCTGGGCGTGCGCCCCGAGTCGCGCGTGGGCATTGCCATGTCGCGCTCGGTGGAGATGGTGGTCGGCCTGCTGGCCATCCTCAAGGCCGGTGGCGCCTATGTGCCGCTGGACCCGGACTACCCGGCCGACCGTCTGGCGCACATGGTGGAGGACAGCGGCATTGCCCTGGTGCTGACGCAGACTGCTGTGCGTACGCGCATTCCGGGCGCAGACCGCTTGCAGATTCTGGAGGTCGATACGCTGGACCTGTCGGCCGAATCGGATGCCGATCCGCAGGTGCAGGTGTCGGCCGACAGCCTGGCCTACGTGATCTACACCTCGGGCTCCACGGGCCGCCCCAAGGGCGCGCAGCTGAGCCACCGCAACGTGGCACGGTTGCTCGCTGCCACCGAGGCCTGGTTCGGCTTTGGGCCTGACGATGTCTGGACCCTGTTCCACTCCTACGCCTTCGACTTCTCGGTCTGGGAGATCTTTGGTGCGCTGTGCACGGGTGGCCGGCTCGTGGTGGTGCCGTACTGGGTCAGCCGCTCGCCCCAGGACTTCCTGGCCTTGCTGCGTGCGGAACGCGTCACGGTTCTCAATCAAACGCCTTCGGCCTTTGGGCAGCTGGTGCATGCCGTGGAGCAGGACGAGGAGTGTGGCGCTGGCCTGTCGCTGCGCCATGTGGTCTTTGGCGGCGAGGCGCTGGAGCCCGAAAGCCTGAGGCCGTGGTTCGATCGCTTCGGGGACGAAAGCCCCCGACTCATCAACATGTACGGCATCACCGAGACCACGGTGCATGTGACGTACCGGGAGATCACCAAGACTGACCTTCAAGGAGGACGCAGCCCCGTCGGAGTGGCGATTCCCGACCTGGGCCTGTATGTGCTCGATGGCGGCCTGGACCTGCTGCCGCAGGGCGTGGCGGGCGAGCTGTTCGTTGCGGGCGCGGGCCTGGCGCGTGGCTACCTGAACCGGCAAGGCCTGAGCGCGGAGCGCTTCATCGCCAACCCCTTCACGGACGATGGCAGCAGGCTGTACCGCACAGGCGATCTGGTGCGCTGGAACGCGCAGGGCGAGCTCGAATACCTGGGCCGGGCCGACCAGCAGGTCAAGATCCGGGGCTTCCGCATCGAGCTGGGCGAAGTGCAGGCCCAGCTGCTGGCGCAGCCGGAGGTGCGTGAGGCCGTCGTGCTGGCCAGCCAGGGGCCGGGCGGGGCGCGGCTGGTGGCCTATGTCTCGTTGAATTCGCCAGCCGAAGACGGTTTGCTCAAGGACCGGCTGGGCCATGCGCTGCCCGACTACATGGTGCCCTCGGCCATCGTGGTGCTCGATGCCCTGCCGTTGACGGCCAATGGCAAGGTGGACCGCAAGGCCTTGCCTGAACCGGAAATGGCAAGTACCCAGCAATACGAGGCGCCGCAGGGCGAACTGGAAGAGGCGCTGGCGCGCATCTGGGCCGAGGTGCTGGGCGTGGAGCGCGTGGGACGCCATGACAGCTTCTTCGAGCTGGGTGGTCATTCGTTGCTGGCCCTGAAGCTGCTCGAACGCATGCGCGCCAGGGGGCTGGCGGCCCAGGTGCGCAGCCTGTTCCTTCAGCCCAGGCTGGCCGACTTTGCGCAGGCCCTTGGTGGCGAACAGGCCGATGCTCGACCCGAGGTGCAGGTGCCGCCCAACGGCATTCCCGAAGACTGCGCGGCCATCACCCCGGCCATGCTGACCCTGGTGGCGCTGGACGCCCAGGAGATTGCACGGATCGCCGCAGCCGTGCCCGGTGGTGCAGCCAACATCCAGGACATCTACCCGCTGGCACCGCTGCAGGAAGGCATTCTTTTCCACCACATGCTGCACCAGCAGGGCGATGCTTACGCCACGCCCAAACTGCTGAGCTTCGATACGCGCGAGCGGCTGCAAGGCTTTGTGGACAGCCTCAACCAGGTGATCGCAAGGCACGACATCCTGCGCACGGCCGTGCTCTGGGAGGGATTGGCCGAGCCTGTGCAGGTGGTCTGGCGCCATGCGCAGGTCCAGACCGAATGGGTGGATGTGGTGGCGGGCGCCGATGCGGCGGCGCAGTTGCACGAGCGGCTGGACCCGCGCGTGCAGCGCATCGAAGTGCGCAAGGCACCGATGATCCGCGCCGCGGCGGCGCAGGATGCGCCGCAGGGCCGCTGGCTGCTGCAGCTGCTGACCCACCATCTGGTGCTGGACCACACGACGCTGGAGCGCATCGTCGAGGAGATCGCGCTGATCCGCCAGGGGCGCGAGCATGCGCTGCCCCGGCCGCTGCCGTTCAGGCGCTTCGTGGCGCAGGCGCGGCTGGGGGTGAGCGCCAGGGAGCACGAAGAGTTCTTTCGCGCCATGCTGGGCGATGTGGATGAGCCCACGGCGCCTTTCGGCCTGCTGGACGTGCAGGGTGACGGCAGCGGGGTGCAGGAGGCGCGCCATGTGCTGGATGCGGGGCTGGCACGCGCCGTGCGCCTTGCAGCGCAGCGCCAGGGCGTGAGCGCGGCCAGCCTGTTCCATCTGGCCTGGTCGCTGGTGCTGGGCCGGACCACGGGCAGGGACGACGTGGTGTTCGGCACGGTGCTGTTCGGGCGCATGCAGGGTGGCGAGGGGGTGGAGCGTGCGCTGGGCATGTTCATCAACACCTTGCCGCTGCGCGTACGGCTGGGAGAGCGCAGCGTGCAGGAGTGCCTGTGCCAGACGCATGAGGGGTTGTCGGGGCTGATGCACCATGAGCACGCGACGCTGTCGCTGGCGCAGCGCTGCAGTGCGCTGGAGGGTGGTACGCCGCTGTTCTCCACCCTGCTCAACTATCGCTACAGCGCGGCGCAGGACGTGGACACTGCCGCCAGAACCTGGGAAGGCCTCACGGTCCTGGGTGGTGAGGAACGCACCAACTACCCGGTAACGGTATCGATCGACGATCTGGGCGAGGGCTTCGGCATCGTGATGCAGGCCAGCGAGTCCATTGGTGCTCAGCGGCTGTGCAGCTACATGGGGGCCGCCATCCAGGCGGTCGTCGGGGCGCTGGAGCGGGCTCCACACAGCAATGCAGGGGCGCTGCAGATTCTGGGTGAGACGGAGCGGACGGCGCTTGAGCGCTGCGGCAGCAGGCAGCCATGCCTTGCGCATGCCGTGCCGCTGCAGCACGCGATCGAAGAACAGGCGCGTGTGCGGCCCGGGGCGAAGGCCCTGGTATTCGATGCACACAGCCTCAGCTATGGCGAACTCAACGCCCAGGCCAACCGCCTGGCCCACCGCCTGATCGCCCTGGGCGTGCGCCCCGAGTCGCGCGTGGGCATTGCCATGTCGCGCTCGGTGGAGATGGTGGTCGGCCTGCTAGCCATCCTCAAGGCCGGTGGCGCCTATGTGCCGCTGGACCCGGACTATCCGGCCGATCGGCTGGCGCACATGGTGGAGGACAGCGGCATTGCCCTGGTGCTGACGCAGGCTGCAGTGCGTACGCGCATTCCGGGTGCAGACCGCTTGCAGATTCTGGAGGTCGATACGCTGGACCTGTCGGCCGAATCGGATGCCGATCCGCAGGTGCAGGTCTCGGCCGACAGCCTGGCCTACGTGATCTACACCTCGGGCTCCACGGGCCGCCCCAAGGGCGCGCAGCTGAGCCACCGCAACGTGGCGCGGCTGCTCGCTGCCACCGATGCCTGGTTCGGCTTCGGCCCGGACGATGTCTGGACGCTGTTCCATTCCTACGCCTTCGACTTCTCGGTCTGGGAGATCTTTGGCGCGCTGTGCACGGGTGGCCGGCTCGTGGTGGTGCCGTACTGGGTCAGCCGCTCGCCCCAGGACTTCCTGGCGCTGTTGCGCGCCGAGCACGTCACGGTGCTCAACCAGACGCCTTCGGCGTTTGGCCAACTGGTCCATGCGGTGGAGCACGATGAGGAGGGCGGCTCCGGCTTGGCGCTGCGCAAGGTGATCTTCGGCGGCGAGGCGCTGGAGCCCGAAAGCCTGCGGCCGTGGTTCGATCGCTTCGGGGACGAAAGCCCCCGACTCATCAACATGTACGGCATCACCGAGACCACGGTGCATGTGACGTACCGGGAGATCACCAAGACAGATTTGGACGGTGGCCGCAGTCCCGTGGGAACTGCCATTCCGGACCTGGGCCTGTACGTGCTGGACGGCAGTCTGAACCTGTTGCCGCAAGGCGTGGCGGGCGAGCTGTTCGTTGCGGGCGCGGGCCTGGCGCGTGGCTACCTGAACCGGCAAGGCCTGAGCGCGGAGCGCTTCATCGCCAATCCCTTCACGGACGATGGCAGCAGGCTGTACCGCACAGGCGACCTGGTGCGCTGGAACGCGCAGGGCGAGCTGGAATACCTGGGCCGGGTCGATCAGCAGGTCAAGATCCGGGGCTTCCGCATCGAGCTGGGCGAGGTGCAGTCGCAACTGCTGGCCCAGCCTGAAGTGCGTGAGGCGGTGGTCCTGGCCAAGCAAAGCGCAGGCGGGGCGAGATTGGTGGCCTATGTCTCGCTGAATTCGCCAGCCGAAGACGGTTTGCTCAAGGACCGGCTGGGCCATGCGCTGCCCGACTACATGGTGCCCTCGGCCATCGTCGTGCTCGATGCCCTGCCGTTGACGGCCAATGGCAAGGTGGACCGCAAGGCCTTGCCCGAGCCCGAGCTGGCGGGTGCGCAGGCCTACGAGGCGCCGCAGGGCGATGTGGAGGCGATGCTGGCAGGCATCTGGGAAGAGGTGCTGGAGCTGGATCGTGTGGGGCGCAGCGACAACTTCTTCATGCTGGGCGGCGATTCCATCCTGAGCCTGCAGATCGTGAGTCGGACGTACCGTGCCGGCTGGCGCATCACGCCCCGGCAATTGTTCGAGCGGCAGACGGTGGCCGAACTCGCGGCCGTGGCAGAACCTGCGGACCAGCGCGCGGCGGTGGCGGGGACCCCGTCGGACGGGCAGCGTGGCCGCCTGGTGGACTTTTTCGATGCCCAGGCCCTGGCGGGCCTGCCGTTTGCCCAGGAAGACGTGGAGGATGTGTATCCGCTCACTCCGACGCAGGAAGGCATGTTCTTCCATGCCATGGAGGCGCCGGGAACCGGTCTGTATGTCAATCAGCTCGGGGTGGACCTGTCCGGGGTCGATGCCGAGCGCCTGGCCCGCGCCTGGTCGGCCATGGTGCAGCGCCACGCCATGCTGCGCACGGCCTTTGTCTGGCAGGCTGGCATGCAGCGACCGCTGCAGGTGGTGCTGCGCCAGGCAACGGCAAAGTTCGTGCAGCATGACTGGCGTGGGCTTGATGATGCGGTCGAGCGCGCGGACCGCCTGGGCAGGGAGGAGTTGTGCAGGGAGACCGACTGGATGGCTCCGCCGCTGGTCCGCATCCACCTGATCCGCATCTCGGACACGGGCTTCCGGCTGCTGTGGACACAGCACCACATCCTCACGGACGGCTGGAGCGATTCCCGGCTCTGGGGGGAATGGCTGCAGAGCTATGCGGGCGAGCAACTGCCCGCCCAGCCTCCCGCCTACGGGGACTTCCTGCGCTGGCTGCAGCGGCAGGATGCCGAGGCTGCCAAGGCCTTCTGGCAAGGGGAGCTGGCCGGGCTTGAGGGGCCGGTTCTGCTGGCCGACCCCCAGCAGCGCACCGGCACCGACGGCTATGCCAAGCTTTTCACGCGGCTGGATGCGCAGCGGACAGCCGCCCTCGTGGGCCTGGCCCAGCGCGAGCGCGTGACCATGAACACCCTGGTGCAGGCCGTCTGGTCGCTGGTGTTGCAGCGGCAGGCCGGCAGCCGGCAGGTCGTCTTCGGCGCCACGGTGGCCGGCAGGCCTGCAAGCCTGGAGGGCGCCGAGCAGATGCTGGGCCTGTTCATCAACACCATTCCGATCGCCGTATCGGTGCGCGCTGGGCTGTCCATCGGCGAATACCTGCGCGCGGTGCAGTCCGGCAATCTGAGGGCGCGGGAATTCGAGCACTCGGCATTGGCCGACATACAGCGCTGGGCAGGATCTGCGGGCAGGCCCCTGTTCGACAGCATCATCGTTTTCGAGAACCATCCGATGGACCAGACCATGAAGCGCCTGGACCAGTTCGGGCTGGAATTCGGTGCCGTGGCCGGCAGCGGCCTGACCGGCTACGCCATGGATTTGCAGGTCACCGTGGGTGAGGTGCTGGAAATCGAGTACTGCTACGCGCGCCAGTCCTTCGACGAGGCCCGTGTGGCGGACATGCGGCAGCTGGTCGAGCATTTGCTGCACCAACTGTTGGTTCTGGATGCGGACCAGCCCCTGGGGCAGCTGGGGTGGCTGGGCGCTTCGCAGCAGGCCGGCATGCTGGCATTGGGCCGCTCCGAGTCGCAGGCTCCCCCGGGGCCGCGCAGCACGGTGCATGCGCTGATCGCGCAGCAGGCGAGCGCGCGGCCCGAGGCCATCGCCTTGAGGATGGGCGATGCGCACATGAGCTATGCACAGCTCGACGCCCAGGCCAATCGCCTGGCACGCCATCTGGTGGAGCTGGGGGTGGGGCCCGACAAGGTGGTCGGGGTGGCGCTGGAGCGCTCCATGGACATGGTGGTTGCCTTGCTGGCCGTGCTCAAGGCCGGTGGTGCCTACGTGCCGCTCGATATCGCCTATCCCTGCGACCGGCTGGCCTTCATGCTCCAGGACAGCGGGGCCATGCTTCTGGTCAGCCAGAGCAGCGTGCTGCCCCGGCTGGCCGCGTTGCACGTGCCGACACTGCGCATGGAAGACGTGCCCTATGGCCAGCTGAAGGCGCACGGCTTGGCGCCGCGCTGCGACGCCGATCATCTGGCCTACGTGATCTATACGTCGGGCTCCACCGGGCTTCCCAAGGGCGTGGCGGTATCCCACGGCCCGCTGGCCATGCACTGCCTGGCCACGGCGCAAATCTATGGGATGACGCCCGCATCCTGCGAACTGCACTTCATGTCCTTCTCGTTCGACGGTGCCCATGAGCGCTGGCTGACGCCCCTGTGCGTGGGAGCCAGCCTGGTGCTGAGGGACGGCGAACTCTGGACGGCCGAGCAGTCCTATCAGGCGCTGCAACGCCATGGCGTGACCACGGCGGCCTTCCCGCCTGCCTACCTTGGCGAGATCGCCGATTGGGCCGCGCCGCGCGACGATGTTCCCGAGGTAGAACTCTATGTCTTTGGCGGAGAGGCCATGCCCAAGGCAGCCTACGACAAGGTGTCCACCCATCTGCGGCCGCGCTGGCTGATCAACGGCTATGGACCCACGGAAACGGTGGTGACGCCGTTGATCTGGCGCACCGGCGGCGATCAACGCTTCGAGTGCGCCTATGCACCCATAGGCAGGCCCGTGGGCGAACGTTCCGTCTACGTGCTGGACGAGGACATGCAGCTGTTGCCGGCCGGCAGGGTGGGCGAGCTGTATATCGGAGGCTACGGTCTGGCGCGCGGCTATCTCGGGCGCAGTGCACTGACCGCCGAGCGCTTCATCGCCAATCCGTTCGATGCGCAGGGCGGGCGCCTGTACCGGACCGGCGACCTGGTGCGCTGGATGGATGACGGCAATATCGAGTACATAGGCCGTGCCGACCATCAGGTCAAGATCCGGGGCTTCCGCATCGAACTAGGCGAGGTGGAGAAGGCCGTGCGCGCGCTGGCCGGCGTTGCCGATGCCGCCGTGGTTGTGCAGGAGGCTGCCTCTGGCCGTCAACTGGTTGCCTATCTGGTGCTGGACGGCCTGGCAGCGGACAACCGTGCAGGTCAGCGCATACGCCAGCAGCTTTCCGAGCGCCTGCCGGACTACATGGTGCCGGCGCATTGCGTGCCGCTGCCCGCCCTGCCTCGTCTTGTCAGCGGCAAGCTGGACCGCCAAGCACTGCCCCTGCCCGAGGCCGACGGTGCGAGAGCTTTCGTGCCGCCCTCGACGGACGAGGCCCGTGCGCTGGCCAAGGTATGGCAGGAGGTGCTGGGCGTGGACCGGGTGGGCGAGACCGACAACTTCTTCGAACTGGGCGGAGATTCGCTGCTCAGCCTGAAGATGCACGCCAAGGTGCGCAAGCTCGGCAACCGGCGGCTGGATTTCAAGCTGCGCGATCTGTTGCAACGGCCCACGATCGCCGGCCTGCTGGGTCTGGGCGCCGAACAGGAGACACGCGCTGCAGGCCTGATCGCTCTCAATGCCGTATGCGAGGGGGTGCCACCGCTTTTCTGCATCCATGCGGGCTTTGGAACCATCTTCGACTACCAGCCGCTGGCCAGGGCGCTCAACGGCGTGCGGACCGTGTATGCGATCGCCTGCCGCAGTCTGTCTGCGCCAGACCACCTGGACCATTCGCTGGAACAGATGGCCGATGACTACTGCCGCATGGTCCGCGCCGTTCAGCCCAGCGGGCCCTACCACCTGCTGGGATGGTCATTGGGCGGCAGCCTTGTGGCCTTGATGGCATCCCGGCTGGAGGCCCAGGGCCAGACGCTGGGACTGCTGGGACTGGTCGATCCCTTCGTTCCCGAGGCCGGGCAGACCTCGTCCGATGACTGGTGGCCGGATTTCCTGGCCTTTGTGGGCCATCTGCTTCCCCATGCAGATATCGATGATGTGGCCGAGGTCCACACCATCTCCCAGCCCAGCGCCGACCTTCTGGCGGGTCCTCTGGGACGCGCTGCGGCCCGAGCAGGCGCGCAGCTGGCCGAAGGCAGCGTACCCATGGAGGGGGCTGATCTGGCCCAGACCTTCATGACGGCGCTTCATCTGAAGCGCCTGTCATTGCAGACCGAGAGGCTCAGGCCGGTGGCTGGCGCGGCGCAGCTGTGGTGGAGCGAGGGCCGCAATGCCAGCGACCGCACCAGGTTGCAGCAGCAACTGCGGCAGGACGATGTCCCGGGCTCGGAGATCGAGGCAGACCATTTCTCCATGCTGCGGGATGCCGGCCTGCTTGCGCAGTTGCTCGAACTGCTGGCCTGCGAGTTCGAGCCCGGATGATCCGGCGCAGCCCCTTGGCGTGGGTCGCTGCGCCAAGGGGCTGCTGCGGGGCCGCCGGGCTCGCTGTGGCCTCCCCTGGCTGCCGCCCAATCGTCCGGGCAGAGCGTTGGCCAGGTCTTTGAATCCCCGTGGCGCCTGGCCTTGAATCCGACCAATCTGGCGGACAAGACCTATGCTTGCGGCTGCACGCACGACTGCTTCTGCGGCGAGCCGCGCAGGGTCATGGGTACGGCCACCTCCCGGTGGCAGTCCGCCACCAGGCATGGGCCACGGCCGGAGCGATCCGGCCGTGGTCTTTTGGTTTTTGCAGGCGCCGAAGGCGCCGTTCAGGGAGTCTGCAGCTGCACGGCGCCGCCGGCCTGCGGGCGCATCCTGCAGGGCCGGCCTCGCGGCAGTCCGTTCTACCAGCGATAGGTTGCCGTACCGATGACCCTGCGCGGTTCGCCGTAGAAGCAGCCGTAGGTGCAGTTGCCTATGTAGGTCTTGTCGGTGAGGTTGTTGACGTTCAGCGCAAGCCTCCAGGGGCCCGTGGTGTAGCTGACCATGGCGTCGAACAGCGTGAAGGCGGGCACGGGGTTGTTGGTCTGGCTGCGCGTGCTGCCCACGTAGCGCATGCCTGCGCCTATCTTCAGGCCCGGCAGGCCGAGGATGCCGAAGTTGTAGTCGCCCCAGATCGAAAGCTGGTTGTAGGGCACGCCCGGGGAGCGCAGGCCTTCCTGTTCGGGCTGCAGGGGACTTGCCTTGATGGTGGCTGCCTCCGTATAGGCATAGGCCAGGATGAGGTTGGCATTGCGGCCCACGGCGGTGCGGGCCTCCAGCTCGAAGCCGCGCGAGCGGACCTCTCCCTGCTGGATGCTGTAGGTCAGGGTGGGATCTTGCGGATCGGCGACGAGCACGTTCTGGCGCGTCAGCTGGTAGACGGCGGCCGAGATCATCGTATTGGAGCCCTTGGGCTGGTAGCGCACGCCGGCCTCATACTGCTGGCCCGTGGTCGGCTTGAAGCGCGAGCCCAGGCGGTCCCGGCCCGAGGTCGGTTCGAAGGATTCGCTGTAGCTCAGGAAAGGAGCCCAGCCGTTATCGGCCAGGTAGACCAGGCCGGCACGGCCCGTGAAGGCGTGGTCCTTCTCGTTGTCCACGGATTTCGCGCCGGTGAAGAAGCTGCTCTCGTCGTAGCGGACGGAGTCATAGCGTCCGCCCACCAGGACCACCCACTTGTCGTTGATCTTCATCTGATCCTGGGCATAGAGGCCCATGCGTTTGGCCGTGCTCTTCCAGGAATACGGGTTCTGTGTGATCTCGGTGCCCATGGGGCTTCCATAGACAGGGTTGTAGAGATCGATGTTGTCGATGCTGCGCGTGTAGCGTTCGCTTTCGTGGCGGGGTGCCGAATAATCGAAGCCCACCAGCATGGTGTGCCGCACGCTGCCAGTCTCGGCCTGGTATTCGAGCGAGGTATCGGAGACCACGGCGGAGGAGCGGTCCCACCGCGGTGCCACCCCCCTGTATGCCGTGGTGCGCTGGTCGGCCGCCAGGCCGGAGATCCAGATGGACGCGTATTCGTTGTCTGCCTTCATGTAGCGCAGGCTGTTCCTCAGCTTGACTCTGTCGTTGAAGGCGTGCTCGAACAGATAGCCGATGGAGAAGCGGTTCAGTTCGAACTTGTCGTAGCCTGGCTCTCCAACGAACAGGTTACGGGGTAACCGCCCGTTGATGTTGGGCAGGATGGTCCCCTCCTCGGGCAGGCCGTAAACATAGGCCGAACTGTCCTTCTGGTAATCGGCCAGGATGGTCAGCGAGGTCGCTGCATTGGGCTGCCACTTGAGCGCCGGCGCGATGAAGAGCCGGTCGTCGGGCGTGTAGTCCACGAAGGAATTGCTGTCGCGCTTGAGGAAGGTCAGCCGATAGGACCATTCACCGTCCTTGTCCAGCGGGCCGCCGAAGTCGCCGGAAACCTGCTTGCGGCTGAAGCTGCCGACTTCGACATTGAGCTCGTGCAGGGGGGTGGACGTCGGGCGCTTGCTCACCGTGTTGATGATGCCGCCGGGCGCGGCAGAACCGTAGAGCACCGATGCGGCGCCCTTGAGCAGCTCGATGCGCTCCAGGCCGTAGGGCTCCTGCTGGCCGTTGAAGATGTTGACGGTGTACTTGGTGCCGTCGCGGTACTGGTTGCCGTTACCGTCGAGCTGGAAGCCCCGCACGATCAGCGTGTCCGAAGTCCTGTCCAGGCCTTCGGAGCGGCTGACGCCGGCCACGTAACCGAGCGCGTCCTGCAGGTTCTGCGACTTGAGCACCTCGATTTCCTCGGCGCCGACGATGGAGATGGACTGCGGCGTTTCGATCAGGGGCGTATCCGTCTTGGTGCCCGTGGCGCTGCGTTTGGCCACATAGCCTTGCAAGGGGCCCGTCGGGCTTTCGCCCTCGTGCGCAGCCAGCACATTGACCACAGGCAGCGTGGTGCTGCCGCTCACCAAGCGCCGGATGGCGAAGCCTCCATTGGCCGTCCTGGATGCTTCCAGGGATGAGCCTGCCAGCATGTCCCTCAAGGCCTGCTCCACGCTGAGCTTGCCGGAAACGGCGCGGGAATTCAGCCCGGACACCAGGTCCCCGGCTGCAAACACCTGGGTCTGGGTCTGCCGGGAAAGCTCGTTGAGTGCCGTTGCCAGCGGCTGTGAGGGCACATGGATGTCGAAGGCCTGTGAAGGAGCCTGGGCGGCGGGTTGCGCGGCAGCGGGAAGAGCGCAGAGGGTGGTGGTGCCGAAGGCCGCGGCGAGCGCGGCGCTCAGCAGATGCTGTCTGGGCAGAGAACGCATGGTTGATGGTGTTCCGGGTGCATTGAATGAGAGCTATTCCTGAAGAGGCGCGGGCTCCCGTTCTTTCCCGGTTGCCACATGCCGCACTGCGAAGACGTATGGGCCGCCGAAACGAAGACAGTCTGTTGCAATTTTTTTGCACTGGCAGGCGCCCGAATGCCTGCCTGGAATGCTTTCAGAGCGCCTGCAACTGCACCCCGCCATCCGGCTGCGGGCGCACCCTCAGCGGCAGGATGGACGGCAGCACGGCCAGCAGGCCGGCCGAGTCATTGGCGCGAAAGCGCCCGGTCAGGCGCAGCGCGGCCACGCGCGCATCGGCGGCTTCGATGGGCTGGGTGCGGTAGGCGTTGACCGTGGCCAGGGCCTCGGCCAGCGGGGTGTTCTCGAAGACCAGCCAGCCCTCGCGCCAGGCGGACAGCGTGGCGGCATCGGCCTGGCGCACGGCCTCGGCCTGGCCGTTGCGGATGTCCACGATCTGGCCGGGCAGCAGGTCCAGCGTTGCCGCCGCCGGGCCCGTCGCATCCTGCGCATCCCTGCCCAGCACGCGGACCCTGACATGGCCATGCTCCACGCCCACGGTGACGGGGCCGCCGCGGTCGCGCACGGTGAAGACCGTGCCCACGACCTCGATGCGTGCCTCGCGCGTGATGACCTCGAAGGGCCGGTCGGGATCGGGGGCCACGTCGAATCGCACTTCGCCCCGGGCCATGGACACGCTGCGGCGCTGGCGGTAGAGCGTCACGGCAATGGCGCTCTGGGGCGCCAGTTCCACCAGGCTGGCCTGCAGCGGCAGCTTGCCGTCGGCCAGAGTGATCTTGAGGATCTGCGAGTTGCGCGTGGCGTAGGCCGAGGTGTGTATGGGCTGCTGCCAGTACCAGTAGGCGCCCCGGCCCGCCAGCGCGCCTGTGCCCAGCAGCCCGGCGAAGGACAGCAGCAGCTTGCGGCGCCGGACGGCCTGGGTGGAGCGCGAGGCCCGGTCGGCCAGCAGGGCGGTTTCCTGGAACTGCTCGCGCAGGCCGCCGGACATGCCGCCCAGCAGGTTCCAGCGCAGGTGCGCCTCGCGTGCGGCGGCATCGTGCCGGGCTGATTTCCCGCGCCATTCGCCCAGGGTCAGGCGGGCCTGGTCGGCCACCGGGTCGGGAGCGATTTCGCTTTGAACGATCAGCGTCAGCGCATGCTCGACCATGCGCTCGCTAGGTGCACTTGCCATGGAAAGGGGGAGTCAGGATGCGTCGTCGGTCAGTGTACTGTTGTCGAAATCCATGGCGCTGCCCAGCGCATGGTCCTCGATCAGTTCGGAGCGCAGCTGGGCCAGCACGCGCGAGCAGTCCAGCGTGGCGCGCACCATGTGCTTGGCGACGGCCATTTCGGTGATGTTGAGCTGGTCGGCGATTTCCGCGCGCGTGTAGCCATGGGCGCGAAAGAGGATGAAGACTTCGCGCCGGCGAGGCGGCAGGCCTTCCAGCGCCTGGACGACGCGGTTCAGGATCTGGCGCTGGGCGGCCAGGGTTTCGCTGGAGGGCGCACTGTGCTGCACCACCAGTTGCTGGCGCGTCCATTCCTGGGCGGTCTTGCGCTTGCGCGCGTCGTCGATGCACAGATTGCGTGCCACGCGAAACAGCAGGGCGCGTGGGGATTCGATGCCGGCGTCGGGCAGGGTTTCGGCCTTCTTGCCGCTGCGCAGGCCCAGGGCGTGCACATAGACCCGCTCGAAGCTCGATTGCGCGATGTCGGCCGCATAGTGCGGATCCCTGAGATCGCGCGTGAGCTGGCGGCGCAGATCGCCATAGTGAGCCACGAGTTCCTGGATCAGGTCACGCATCCGGATACCTGCCTTTCCGCAAGGGCGATGGGTTGGAACCCCTGGGTCCGTACAGAGAAGGGCCTACCGGATGCTGCAACCCCGGCCAGGGCCGGGGTGGTGCAGCAGCGGGTATGGGATTCAGCGGCGCAGGTGATTCAAATTCAAATGCAAATGGTTTGCATTCAAATTATGGCATGGGAGATCCCTGCGCCATCATGCCCTGTGCGATCTTTCAATCCTGCAGCGCCAGCTGTTCTGTGCGCGCAACATCGGGTCTTTGGGCTTGCGCTGCCAGCAGGGCTTCACCGATTTCGCCGGTGCGCACCGAAGTGACGGACAGCAGGGTGTCGCTGAGGCCGTGGGAGCCCTCGCAGGCGCCCTGCAGGAAGATGGCGGGGCGAAAGTCCGACGTGGTGTGCACCTGGTAGTCGCGGCTCACGGAGAAGTCGCCCAGGTAGGGGGCCAGCGGGTCCAGCAGGGTCTTGTGGTGCTCGCGCGCATAGCCGGTGGCCAGCACCACCACGTCGTAGCGCGATGCATGGTCGATGCCGCTGTTGAGATCGCGCAGCCCCAGGTGGATGCCGTCGCTGGCCGCGCGCACGTCCTGCACCTCGTGGCGGCGCAGGAAGCGATGGCGCGTATCGCCGACGACCTTCTGTTCATAGAACACCTTGAAGATGCTCTCGATCAGTTCCAGGTCGGGACAGGCGTAGTTGGTGTGCCAGAACTCGCGCAGCAGGGCGCCGCGCTCGTCGTGCGGGCGGCTGTAGACATGGTCCACGAAGTCGGCGTTGAAGATTTCGTTGACGAAGGGGCTGTCGTCCGAGGGGCGGATGGAGCGGGCGCGCATGACCAGGTCGATCTCGGCGGCGGCGTAGCGGCCGTGCAGGTCCATGAAGATTTCGGCGGCGCTCTGGCCCGCGCCCACGACGGCGATGCGCAGCGGCCTGGCATGCTCGGCAATGCTGCGCAGGTAGGCGCTGGAGTGGAAGACGCGCGCGTCGCCGCGCAGGGGCTTGAACTGCTCGGGAATGCTGGGCGTGCCGCCGATGCTCATGACCAGGTTCTGGCCCAGGCGCTCATGCACGTTGCCGGCCGCATCGCGCGAGCGCACGCGCAGCAGCTCCACCTTGCCGTCGCGTTTTTCAGGCAGCACCTCGATGACTTCCTGGCCGTAGACGCAACGGTCCTCGAACTTGGAGGCGGCCCAGGCCAGGTAGTCGTTGAACTCGTGGCGGCTGGGAAAGAAGGTCTTGAGGTTGATGAAGTCCTGCAGCCGGCCCTTCTCGTGCAGGTAGTTGATGAAGGTGAAGCGGCTGGTGGGATTGCGCAGCGTGGCCAGGTCCTTGAGGAAGGACACCTGCATGTGGGCCTGCTCCAGCAGCATGTCCCGGTGCCAGGCGAAGCGCGGCTGCTTTTCGATGAAGACGGGGTGCATGGCCCGCGCGGTGGTTTCGCGCTCCTTGAGGGCGATGGCCAGGGCAATGTTGGAGGGGCCGAAGCCGATGCCGATCAGCGGGTGGGTTTGCATGGAAGGTCCTTTCATTGGGTCGATGCGTCCAGTGCGTCCGGCGCGGCTGCGTCGGTCTGCGGTATCCACAAGGCGTCTGCGAAAAAGCGTTCCCTGAGAAGGACTCCCAGCACGGCGCGCTTGTGCGGGAAGTCGAATTCCTTGACCAGCGCATAGCCGCAGCGCGGCAGGCTTTTGCGCATCTTGCGGTTGTCGGCGCGCGGCTCCACGACGATGCGCTGCGTGCGGCAGTCGTCCAGAAAGAGGTAGTGCGACAGCGAGGGCAGCCAGGCCGTCAGGTAGGGCTGGCCGCGAAACCGCGCCTCCCCCACCAGCGCATGCCAGCCCCGGTCATGGTCGCCCGCGTCATAGAAGGGGGCGATGCGGTCTTCCTTGGCCCAGTAGGCCTCGAAGTAGCCGAAGGGCTCGGCGTCGAAGCAGCCGATGAGGCCGAGCGCATGCGGGTCGCCGGCCATGCGCTGCAGGTAGGCGCGGTGGTGGGCGAGGTCGCCGCTTTCCTCCCAGAAATGCGCGACGACCGGGTCGTTCATCCAGCGGTGGATGAGGGGCAGGTCGGCCTCGGGCTCCACGGTGCGAAAGCTCAGCGTGCGGCCCAGCCAGGGGATGAAGCGGCGGTAGACCTCGCCGCGCGGCTTGTGCAGGCGCACGGGGTGGCGCCGGCCTTCGCTGATCGTGTAGTGCAGCGCATAGGGTGGGCGCGGGCGGGGCAGCCACAGGGGCTGCTGCCACAGCACGCTTCTTGCCACGCACGGTGCCTGGCCCGGCTGCACTGTGGCGATGCTGTCGCGCAGGCCGGGCGGCAGCCGGGGCAGGGACAGCTCGATGGCTTGCGTATCGGGATGCAGGCCAAAGCCGGCCTGCAGTGCGGCCAGCAGTTCATCCGCTTCGGGCATGCCCGAGCAGGGGCCCAGCCATTGCAGCTGCATCAGGCCTGGCGCGGCCGTGGGCGACAGGTTCCAGAGACTGTGCTTGCCGGGCCTGCCGGCATGCACGGACCCCGAACGTTCCAGGCGCAGCCGCTGTCCATCGCCGAAGACGCTGATCGTCTCGGCGCCTGCATGCGCAAGGTAGCTGGCGCCGGAGGCGTCTGGTGACGGTGTAGCGGTGGCTTCGACTGGACGCACGTGGACTCTTTCAGATGGAGTGGCCCGCGTGCGGGACACGGGTCGGGGCTCGGGCAAGGGCACAAGGGACACAAGGGACACAAGGCAGCCTCATGACCGGGATGACGCGCAGGAGCGGCAAATGTTCATGCCAGGGCCGTTCATGCCAGGGCCGGGCTGCGGGCCGCCTGGAAGGCATGGGCCAGTGCCTTGCAGAGCCGGTCGCGCAGCACCTCGGTCTCTTCGGTGACGGCGCCCAGCCGCGCAAAGTCATGGACCATGCCGGCGTAGATCTGCAGGTCCACGGCCACGCCGGCGGCCTGCAGCCGCTCGGCATAGCGCTTTCCTTCGTCGATCAGCGGGTCGTACTCGGCCAGCACCATCAGCGTGGGGGCCAGCCGGCCCAGGTCGGATGCCTGAAGGGGGGCAAAGCGCCAGTCCTGCCGGTCCGCATCGCTGCGCAGGTACTGGCCGAACATCCAGGCCAGGGTGTCACCTTCCAGCAGATGGCCGGTGGCCAGACGCGCATGCGAGTCACTGTCCTGCTGCGCTGCCGTGCAGGGGTAGAGCAGCAACTGCAGCAAGGGCTGGGGCATGCCCGCGTCGCGCGCGGCGATGCACAGGGCCGTGGCCAGCGTGCCCCCGACGCTGTCGCCGCCAATGGCCAGGCGCTGCGCGTCCAGGCCATGGCGGCCGCCGTGCGCCAGCAGCCAGGCCAGGGCGTCCTGTGCGTCGAGGAAGGCTGTGGGAAAGCGGTGCTCTGGCGCCAGCCGGTAGTCGATGGCCAGCACATTGCAGGGCGTGCCCAGCGCCAGGCTGCGGCACAGGCTGTCATGCGACTCGAGCCCGCCCAGCACATAGCCGCCGCCGTGAAAGAACAGCAGGCAGGGCGCGGCTGTGTGTTCAGGGGCTGCGCGGTAGAGCCGGGCACGGATGCGCGCGCCGTCGCGCGTGGGCAGATCCAGGTCCTCGGTGGGCAGATCGTCGCCCGGCAGGTCCAGCGCCAGCGTGGCGTTGTCGTAGGCGGCGCGCGCCTGCGCTGCCGTCATCTGGCTCATGCGCGGGCGGCTGGATGCCTGGGCGTTGGCGAGTTCAAGAAATGCTTGCAGGTCGGGGTGGAGAGCCATGGCGTCCTTCGGGTGTGCGGGAGACAAGGCAAAGCGGGCCGGTGCAGGGCAGGGCGCCCGCGCTGCCCCTTCTTCGTGATGACGCAGGGCGGCGGAATTTGTTCATCGCCTGGGCGGTGAACATTTTTGGCGCACGCACGTCTTGCAGGGAGTAGGGAGTGCTCGCCGTGCGCCGCGCTCCAGGAAACGCCGGGCCGCGCCGGCATTGCAAGGTCATGCGCCCACGGGCGCCAGAGGAATCCCTTATGGAAAACGCCAGCCGACCGCCTTCCGAGGTACTGCGCCTGCTCAGGCCCTTCCTGCCGTGGATGGCGCTGTCCGTGGTCACGGGCATTTGCGCGGGTGGGGCCACGGTGGCGCTGCTGGCGACCATCAACCAGGTGCTCAACCGCCCCGGTGGGCTGGCGGGCGGGCTGCTGCTGACCTTCATCGCCCTGTGCGCCACCGTGCTGGTGTGCCGGGCCACGTCCGACATGTCGGGCAATTTCGTGGGGCAGCGCCTGGTGGCGCAGCTGCGCAAGGAGCTGGCCGGCAAGATCCTGGCCGCGCCCATCGATGCGCTGGAGCGCTACCGCACGCACCGCCTCATGCCCGTGCTCACGCAGGATGTGGACATGATCAGCGACGTGGCCTTCGTGCTGGCCTCCAACGTGATCGCCCTGGCCATTGCGCTGGGCTGCCTGGCCTATCTGGCCCTGCTGTCGCCGCCGCTGTTTGCCATGCTGGTGGTGGCGCTGGTGCTGGGCGTCAGCCTGCAGGCGCTGGCGCAGTCACGCGGCGTGGCGGGGTTCTGGAAGGCGCGCGATCACGAGGAAGTGCTGCACAAGGCCTACCGCGCCATCAGCGAAGGCGCCAAGGAGCTGCGCATGCACCGCGCGCGCCGGGGCCGCATCTTCGACGGGCAGATTGGCTCCACCGTGGATGCCATCCGCCGCATCAACAGCCGCGCCATCAACACCTATGTGCTGGCCTCGGCCTTCGGTTCGGCGCTGTTCTTTCTGTTGATCGCCCTCATCCTGGGCTGGGCCGCGCTGCGCACCACCGAGCCCGTGGTGCTCAGCGGCTTCGTGCTGGTGCTGCTGTTCCTCAAGGGCCCCATGGACCAGATCGCGGGCGCGCTGCCCAACCTGGGCCGTGCCAAGGTGGCGCTGCAGCGCATTGCCGACCTGTCGGCGCGCTTTGCCAGCCCCGAGCCGCACCTGCACCTGGACAGCCCGCCCGGCGAGGTCCGCCTGGACCACGGCCTGGAGCTGCGGGGCGTGCGCTATGCCTTCGATGCGCCCGAAGACGGCAAGGCCTTCGAGATCGGTCCCATCGACCTGAAGCTGGGCAAGGGCGAACTGGTCTTTGTGGTGGGTGACAACGGCTCGGGCAAGACCACGCTGATCAAGCTGCTGCTGGGCCTGTACGCGCCCCAGCAGGGCGAGATCCTGCACGACGGCCAGCCGGTCACGGCCCTGGCGCGCGACGACTACCGCCAGCTGTTCACCACGGTGTTCTCGGACTTCTACCTGTTCGAGGATCTGGTGGCCGGCGGCGAAGAGGGCCAGGCCGCCGCGCTGCCCGAGGCCGCGCTGCCCTACCTGCAGCGGCTGGAGATCGCCCACAAGGTCAGCGTGCGCAACGGCAGCTTCAGCACCATCGACCTGTCCACCGGCCAGCGCAAGCGCCTGGCCCTGGTCCACGCCTATCTGGAGGGCCGGCCCGTGCTGGTCTTCGACGAATGGGCGGCCGACCAGGACCCGAGCTTCCGCCACCTGTTCTACACCGAGCTGCTGCCCGAGCTGCGCGCCAGGGGCCACCTGCTGGTGGTCATCTCCCATGACGATCGCTACTTCCACCTGGCCGACCGCATCGTGCGCATGGAGGCCGGCCGCATGGTCCTGCCGCAAGAAGGGGCGCAGCCGGTGGCGGCTGCATCGGCCAGTCCCGCCAGTCAAGGCGCGCTGGCCGACATCTGAATTCCTGCTGAATCCACGAACATGGCAAAGACAAAACTCGTCTACATCTGGTCCCTGAGAAACGCCGCCGCCGACCAGGCCGGCCAGCACATCGCCTACAAGGGCGCAACGCGCTACATGAAGTCGCCGCTCGAATACCTGGGCGAGTTGCTGGACACCAGCCCGCTGGGCGATATCTACAGCCTGGAGGCCGTGATTCACGACGACGACGAGGCCTCGCCGCGCGACCGCGAAAAAATCGGCGACTACGGCTTCAGCTACCAGCCGGGCGGCCGCTGGTTCTATCCGCCGGACCTGCGCATCCAGGGGCGCAGGGTCAATGACCTGCTCATGGCCGTGCCGTCCTCCTACCGGCGCCTGCCGCTGAACGATCCGCAGCGCGCCGCGGGCAAGCAGATGTTCGAGGCACAACTGCAGGACAGGCTGGTGCAGCTGGGTGCCGAGCGGGTGGTGCTGGACGGCCTGCTCGTCATCCTGGACCGGCTCGTGCGGCCCGGGGCCCTGTTCCACCGCAGGATCGCCAACATCCATCCCGGCATCACGCGCCTGGAGTCACCCTATGAACGCCGGGGCGCCTGTGCCACGCTGGACGCGCTGCATGGCGCGCAGGGCTACAAGATCGTGGACTGGAAGACCATGGAACAGCGCCCGGTCCAGCCCCTGTTCAAGACCGGCGCATCCTTTCACTACGTGGACAACGGCATCGACTCCGGCGAAGTCATCGCCGACGTGCTGGGCACCGACATCGATCCCGAAGACACCATCCTCGAACTGCGCTGGAACAACTTCCAGCACAGCCTGTTCCCTGCATTGCGAAAGGGGCTGGAGATGATGGCCAGAGCGCCTGCAGACACGCCTGCAGACACCATGGTGTGACAACGCGCGTATCTCAAAAACCGGCACGGCCCAAAGCGAGGGACACCGAGCAAGGGCCTATGCCGGCCGCGCCGCCCCGCCGCGAGGGTGTCGTCCCCCTCCCTCGCGAAGCGAGAAAGAGAGGGGGAAGCGGCGCAGCCGCTCAGGGGGTGCTTACTTCGGCGCCAGACGAATGGCCCCATCCAGCCGGATCACCTCGCCATTGAGCATGTCGTTGTCCAGAATGTGGCGCACCAGCTTGGCGTAGTCCTGGGGCGTGCCCAGGCGGCTGGGGAAGGGCACGCCGGCGGCCAGCGCGTCCTGCACTTCCTGCGGCATGCCGAATAGCATGGGCGTGCCGAAGATGCCGGGAGCAATCGTCATGTTGCGGATGCCGTTGCGCGCCAGATCACGCGCAATGGGCAGCGTCATGCCGACCACGCCGCCCTTGGACGCCGCATAGGCCGCTTGGCCGATCTGGCCGTCGTAGGCCGCCACGCTGGCCGTGGAGATCAGCACGCCGCGCTCGCCCGTGCTCTCGGGCTCGTTGGCCGACATGGCGGTGGCGGCCAGGCGGATCATGTTGAAGCTGCCGATCAGGTTGACCGTGATGGTCTTGGAAAACAGCGCCAGGTTGTGCGCGCCGTTCTTGCCCACGGTCTTCTCGGCCGGCGCAATGCCTGCGCAGTTGACCAGGCCTGCCAGCTTGCCCAGGCTCACGGCCTTGTCCACCACGGCCTGGCCATCGGCTTCCTGGCTCACGTCGCATTTGACGAAGACGCCACCGATCTCGCGCGCCACGGCTTCGCCCTTGTCCGCCTGCATGTCGGCAATCACCACCTTGCCGCCCTCGGCCGCCAGCATGCGCGCCGTGCCTTCGCCCAGCCCGGAGGCGCCGCCCGTGACGATGAATACCCGGTCCTTGATCTGCATGGAATGTCTCCTTGGTTATCTGACGTTGACGTAAACGTAACTCTCAAATTATGCATGCAGCCCCGGCCGCAGCCATGCCGCGCCCAAGAAAAAGCCCGGCAGTGCCGGGCTGGTGATGGGCGCGATGGGGGTTACTGGAACCCGGCACGGTCCAGCATTTGCTGGACCTTGGTCATGTTCTTGCCCACGGCCGTGATCGGGATGGTCTCGCTCTTGAAGGGCTTGCCGCCGGTCATTTCCTTGAGTGCGGGGTTGTCCAGTTCCACGCCCTTGGCTGCGGGCCACTCGTTGTTGCCGTTGGCAAAGTAGTTCTGGGCGGCGGGGCTGGCCAGGTACTCCAGGAACTTGACGGCGTTGTCCTTGTTCTTGGCATGGCGTGCCACGGCGCCGCCTGCGATGTTCAGGTGCGTGCCCCAGCTGGACTGGTTGGGGAAGACCACGCCGATCTTGCCGACCACGGCCTGGTCCTCAGGCTTGCCCGAGCGCATCATGCGCGCCAGGTAGTAGCTGTTGGTCACGCCGATGGTGCATTCGCCCGAGGCCACGGCCTTGATCTGGTCGGTGTCGCCACCCTTGGGCGGGCGGGCCAGGTTGGCCTTCATGCCCTGGATCCAGCCTTCGGCCTTCTGGTCGCCCATGTGCTCGACCACGGTGCCGAACAGGCTCAGGTTGTAGGGGTGCGAGCCCGAGCGGATGCACAACTGGCCCTTGAACTTGGGGTCGGCCAGCGATTCGTAGTTCTGCACATCGGCGGGCTGGACCTTGGCCTTGTTGTAGACGATGACGCGGGCACGTGTGGACAGGCCGAACCAGCTGATGCCATCGGCCGTGGGCTGGGCGCGCAGGTTGGAGGGAATGGCGTCTTCCAGCAGCTTGGAGTGGATGGGCTGGAACAGGCCATCGACCTCGCCGCGGTACAGGCGTGCGGCATCGACCAGCAGGATCACGTCGGCCGGCGAGGCCTGGCCTTCGGCCTTCAGGCGCGCAATGATGCCGGCGTCGTCGCCGTCCACGCGGTTGATCTTGATGCCGGTGGCCTTGGTGAAGCCGTTGTACAGCTCCTCGTCCGTGGAGTAGTGGCGCGCGGAGTAGAGGTTGACGACCTGGGAGTCGGCAATGGCTGTGCCGGCAGCCACCAGGGCGCAAGCGGCAAACAGGGCTTTCAGGGATTTCGACATGAAGACAGGCCTCTCTTTGTTGGCAAAGCGCGATGATAGGTCAAACGCGAATTGTTCTTAATAAAGGGTGGGGCCCGTCTAAGGGCTTGTGCGCGGTGGTCCCTGGTGGGCCGTGAGCCAAGGCGCGCGAAAAGCGCACGAAAAAAAACCCAGTCCAAAGACTGGGTTTGAAAGGATCCAGAAACGGGGGTTTCAAGAGGATCCAAGGAGACAACTGGTCAGGTCTTTCGACCCGGGATGCGTGCAATTATGCGGGTAATCACTGATTCTTGCACGCAGCCCCGTTGTAAGACAGCGTGATCAACGCTTGCGGGTCTGGGCCGACTGGACGGCTTCGTTGGCGGTGTTGGTCACGGCCGTGAAGTTGGCTTCCGCCAGATCCGAAGCCTGCTTGACGGCCTTTTGCACCGACTCGAAGGCATTGTTGGCAGCCGACACGGCGCTCTTCATCACGGCAACGGCGGTTTCGGAACCGGCGGGTGCGTTCTTGGCCGTGGTGTCCACCAGAGCGCTGAAGTTCTTTTGCAGGTCGGAAGCCTGGCTTTCGAAGGTCTTGGCCAGTTCGGCGCCGGTGCCGCTGGCGATGTCGTACAGGTGACGGCTGTAGGCAGCGGTCTTTTCAGCCAGGGGCTGGAACAGGTTGGCCTGCAGCGACAGCAGTTCCTGTGCGTCCTTGACGCTCAGGACAGCCTGGGTGTGCTGGGCAGCTTCGGTCAGTGCGGCGCGCGAGGCGGTCACGTTCAGTTCCACCAGCTTTTCAACGCCTTCGAAGGCCTTGCTCGTCAGGCCGAACAGGGTTTCCAGGTTGGCCTTTTGTGCGCTCAGGATTTGGTCAGGGGTCAAGCTCATGTCAGTCTCCAGAAAAACGGACCACAGGGGTCTCGGGTTACGGGGAATTGCCTGCGCTGACCTGACTGAGTGTCATGTTGCAGTGCAGCATGGGTCTTATTGTAGGGATTGCAAAAAAGGAATCAAGTACCTGATGCTGCGGTGCAGCAAAAAAATTAGGAAAGCTGTGGGTTTTTTGTAAGTCTTTGATTTTGAATTGGTTTTATGTCGGTTTGACGACATTTTTCAGTTGGCATGCTTACTCGCTTGGCGAGTGATCGGCAGCAGTGCGCGTCGTGATGGCGACAGTGGCCGGGGACAGGGCGCATTCGGCCGGCGGCACAATGGCCGCCATGAATGAATCGCTCCCGAGCCGCCCCGCGCCGCAGCCCCGTTCGGCCTATGCGGCATTCCGACGCATCAGCACGCGCTGGTCGGACAACGATGTCTACGGGCACGTCAACAACGTCGTCTATTACAGCTGGTTCGATACGGCGGTGAATGCCCATCTGATAGAGCAGGGCGCGCTGGACATTCATGCGGGCGAGACGATAGGACTGGTCATAGAGACCCAATGCAATTACTTCGCCCCGCTGGCCTTTCCGCAGGAGGTGGAGGCCGGCATCCGCGTGGCCCGCATCGGCGGCTCCAGTGTGCGCTACGAGGTGGGGCTGTTTGCACAGGGTGAGCCGCTGTCGGCCGCAGCCGGGCATTTCGTCCATGTCTATGTGGACCGGCAGACGCGTCGGCCTGCCCAGATTCCGCAGGCGCTGCGCCGGGTGCTGGAGCCGTTGCTGCGCGGTTGATGGCGTTCGGGGCGCATGCAAGGCGCCCGCTCGCAGCGCGGCGGCGTGTGGATGGCCTACACTCGAAAGCTGTCTGCCATCTGACCGCTTGGGCGCTTACCGCCCGGCTCTGTCCATGATCATCACCAGCCTGCTCGATACCGACCTGTACAAATTCACGATGATGCAGGTGGTGCTGCACCAGTTTCCCGGGGCACAGGTCGAGTACCGTTTCAAGTGCCGCAATCCCGGCGTGCAGCTTGCGCCCTATGTGAACGAGATCCGGGCCGAGATCCGCTCGCTGTGCAGCCTGCGGTTCCAGGATGCGGAGCTGGCCTACCTGAGCTCGCTGCGCTTCATCAAGAGCGATTTCGTCGATTTCCTGAGCCTGTTCCACCTCAACGAGAAGTGCGTCACGGTGCAGGCGCTGCCCAGCGGCGAGATCGACATCACCATCCGCGGGCCCTGGCTGCACACCATCTTGTTCGAGATTCCCGTGCTGGCCATCGTCAACGAGGTGTACTTCCGCAACACCCAGCCGGTGCCCGATTTTCCCGAGGGCCGGCGCCGGCTGGATGCCAAGATCGCGCTGCTGCAGCAGCCGGGCCTGGAGCAGCTCAAGATTGCCGACTACGGCACGCGCCGCCGTTTTTCGCGGGCCTGGCATGAAGAGGTGCTGCGCGTGCTGTGCGCACGCCTGGGCCGGCCCGGCGCATCCGCGGAGTCCGAGGGGCAGTTCGCGGGCACCAGCAACGTGCTGTATGCCATGAAGCTGGGCGTGCGGCCCCTGGGCACGCTGGCCCATGAATACCTGCAGGCCTGCCAGTCCCTGGGCCCGCGCCTGCGCGACAGCCAGATCTTCGGCTTCGAGTCCTGGGCGCGCGAGTACCGGGGCGACCTGGGCATTGCGCTGTCGGATGTCTACGGCATGTCGGCCTTCCTGCGCGATTTCGACCTGTACTTCTGCAAGCTCTTCGATGGCGCGCGCCATGACAGCGGGGACCCGTTCGAGTGGGGCGAGCGGCTGCTGGCCCACTACCGCGCCAACCGCATCGATCCGCTGACCAAGACGCTGATCTTCAGCGACGGCCTGACGGTGCCGCGCACCATCGAGCTGTTCCAGCGCTTCCACGGGCGCTGCCAGCTGGCCTTTGGCATCGGCACCAACCTGACCAATGACCTGGGCGACGCGCCCGACCATGTGCCGCTGCAGATCGTCATCAAGATGACCCGCTGCAACGGCCAGCCCGTGGCCAAGCTCTCGGACACGCCGGGCAAGAGCATGTGCGACGACGAGAAATACCTGGCCTATCTGCGCCAGGTATTCGAGATCGCGGCGCCCGCGGCACAGACTTGATCGCTGCGCGGCCCGCTGCCAGGAGGGGACAGTGAATACAGAACAAAGAGGAGACGGGACCATGAAGGCCTTGCGTGGATTGTTGGTGCTGCTTGTCGCCTGCGTGCCCTCCTGGGCCCTGGCGGCCGAGATCGATGGCGGCCAGCTGTCGGTGCTCTGGGGCGTGCCCTTTGCGGGCATGCTGCTGTCGATTGCCCTGGTGCCGCTGGCGGCGCCCCATTTCTGGCACCGGCATTTCGGCAAGTTGACGGCGGCCTGGGCGCTGGCCTTCCTGCTGCCCTTTGCAGCGGTGTTCGGTGCGGGTGCGGCCCTGGCCAACCTGGTGCATGCGCTGCTGGCCGAGTACCTGCCCTTCGTGATCCTGCTGACGGCGCTGTACACGGTGTCTGGCGGCATCTATGTGCGCGGCAATCTCAAGGGCTCGCCGGGGCTGAACACGGCCATCCTGGCGATCGGCGCCGTGCTGGCCAGCTTCATGGGAACCACGGGCGCATCGATGCTGCTGATCCGGCCGCTGCTGCGCGCCAACGACAACCGCAGGCACCAGGTGCATGTGGTGGTGTTCTTCATCTTCATCGTCTCCAACGCCGGGGGCTCGCTGACGCCGCTGGGCGATCCGCCGCTGTTCCTGGGCTTTCTCAAGGGCGTGGACTTCTTCTGGACGGTGCGCCACATCTTCACCGAGACCCTGTTCCTGGTCGGCGTGCTGCTGGCGCTGTTCTACGCGATCGACACCTGGCTGCTGCGCAAGGCCGGCGAGGCGGACCTGCCCGATCCCACGCCCAGCATCGACGCCTCGGGCCGCGCCAGCCGCCTGGGCTTCGATGGCAGCGTGAACTTCGCGCTGCTGCTGGCCGTGGTGGCCCTGGTGCTGATGAGCGGCCTGTGGCGCACCGATGCGGGGCTGGTGCTGGCCGGCACGCATGTGGGCCTGCCGGGGCTGGTGCGCGATGCGGGCCTGATCGTGGTGGCGCTGCTGTCCCTGCGGCTCACGCCGCGCAGCGTGCACCAGGCCAACGAATTCGGCTGGGGCCCGATGCAGGAAGTGGCCAAGCTGTTCGCGGGCATCTTCCTGACCATCATCCCCGTGATCGCCATGCTCAAGGCGGGCACGGGCGGGCCGTTCGGCGCCATCGTGGGCGCCGTCACGCGCGCCGACGGCACGCCCGATCCGCTGATGTACTTCTGGGCCACGGGCCTGCTGTCCTCCTTCCTCGACAACGCGCCGACCTACCTGGTGTTCTTCAACACCGCAGGGGGCGACGCCGCGCAGCTGATGACCACGATGGCCTCCACGCTGGCGGCCATCTCCGCGGGCGCGGTGTTCATGGGTGCCAACACCTATATCGGCAACGCGCCCAATCTGATGGTCAAGGCCATTGCCGAGGAGCGCGGCGTGAAGATGCCCAGCTTCTTCGGCTACATGGCCTGGTCGCTGGGCATTCTGGTGCCGCTGTTCGTATTGATGAGCTTCATCTGGTTCCGCTGAAGAACCGCCTCCCGCCAAGACAAGGAAAGAGACAGACATGGAAAGCAAACCCCGCATCCTGATCGCCCGCGCCATCCCGCCCGAGGTGGTGCGCAAGCTGGAGCAGCACTTCGAGGTCGAGTCCAACCAGGACGACGTGGTCTGGAGCCAGCAGGAGCTGGCCGCGCATCTGCAGGACAAGGACGGCGTGCTGACCACAGGCTCGCAGACCATCGATGCGGCACTGCTGGCGGCCTGCCCGCGCCTGAAGGTCGTGGCCAACATGGCCGTGGGCTACAACAACTTCGACGTGCCCGCGATGACGGCAGCGGGCGTGCAGGGCACGAACGCGCCCGACGTGCTGACCGAGACCACGGCCGACTTCGGCTTCGCCCTGCTCATGGCCACGGCCCGCCGCGTGACCGAGAGCGAGCACTACCTGCGCGCCGGAAAGTGGAACTCCTGGCGCTACGACCTGTTCGCCGGCTCGGAAGTGCACGGCAGCACGCTGGGCATCATCGGCATGGGCCGCATCGGCCAGGGCATTGCCCGGCGCGGTGCGCATGGCTTCGGCATGAAGGTGGTCTATCACAACCGCTCGCGCCTGTCGCCCGAGCTGGAAGCCGAATGCAAGGCCGGCTACGTGGGCAAGGACGAACTGCTGGCCATGGCCGACCATGTGGTGCTGGTGCTGCCCTACACCAAGGAAAACCACCACACCATAGGCGCGGCCGAGATCGCAAGGATGAAGCCCACGGCCACGCTGATCAACATCGCGCGTGGCGGCATCGTCGATGACGCGGCGCTGGCCAGGGCGCTGCGCGACAGGACCATTGCCGCCGCCGGCCTGGACGTGTTCGAGGGCGAGCCCTCGGTCCATCCCGACCTGCTGACCGTGCCCAATGTCGTGCTGACCCCGCACATCGCCAGCGCCACCATGGGCACGCGCAGCGCCATGGCCGAGCTGGCAGCCGACAACCTGATCGACTTTCTGAGCGGCAAGGGCCCGCGCACGCCCGTCAACCAGCCCGAGGCGGCGGCCGCAGGCGCGCGCGCCAAGGCCTGAGTGCCGTATTCCGACAATTGCGGGAAGGCAGGCCCTGGCCGCTTCCCGCTGCATGGAGCTGAAGCAAGATCTTGACCCAGATATCCGGAGTGTGGTGGGCGGCATGGGCTGTGCTGCTGTTGGGGCAGGCGGCCGTGATCTGGCTGCTGTGCAGGCGCTCGGCGCAGCGCGATGACGGGGTGGCGCCGCAGCAGTTGCTGCAGGCGCTGCAGATGCTGGATGTGCGGCTGCAGCAGCTCGAGCGCGGCGCCCAGGCCACGCAGATGGCCGTGGCCAAGAGCGACGGCGGGCTGGACCGCGTATCGCAGCAGCTGCAGGCCCATCTGGCCCAGGCCCAGCTCGATGCACAGGCTGCGCGGCGCGAGCAGGGCGAGGCGCTGGCAGCCTTTCGCATGGAACTGGGCCGGCTCACGGTGCGCCTGGCCGCCGACAGCGCCCAGGCCCGCGAGGCGCAGGGTGAAAGCACGCAGCGTTTCAACGCCCATGTGCAGGAGCGCTTCGAGGCGCTGGCGCAGACCACGCGCAGCACGCTGGACTCCCTCAAGAACGACATCCAGCAGCAGCTGGGCGGGCTGGCGCAGTCCAGCCAGGTCCATGCCGAACAGCTGCGCGGCACGCTCAACGAGCGCCTGGCCACCATCCAGTCGGACAACGCGGCGCGGCTGGAGGAGATGCGGCGCACGGTGGACGAGAAGCTGCATGCCACGCTGGAGCAGCGCCTGGGCGAATCGTTCAAGCTGGTCAGCGACCGGCTGGAGCAGGTGCACAAGGGCCTGGGGGAGATGCAGACACTGGCCGGCAGCGTGGGCGATCTCAAGCGCGTGATGACCAATGTGAAGACGCGCGGCACCTGGGGCGAGCTGCAGCTGGGCGCCATCATCGAGAACGTGCTCACGCCCGAGCAATACGCGCGCAACGTCAAGACCGTGCCCGGCAGCGACGACATGGTGGAGTTCGCCATCCGCCTGCCCGGGCGCAGCGACGAGACGCCGGTCTGGCTGCCCATCGATGCCAAATACCCGGTCGAGCAATACCAGCGCCTGCTCGACGCCCAGGATGCGGCCGACAAGGCCGCCATTGCCTCGGCCGGCAATGCCTTCGAGGCATCGATCAAGTTCGAGGCCCGCAAGATCCATGGCAAGTATGTGAGCCCGCCCCACACCACGGACTTTGCCGTGCTCTACCTGCCCACGGAAGGCCTGTTTGCCGAGGTCATGCGCCGCCCCGGCCTGGTCGAGGCCGTGCAAAACGGCTGCCGCGTGATGGTCACCGGCCCGGCCAACCTGGCGGCCATGCTCAGCAGCCTGCAGATGGGCTTCAAGACGCTGGCCATCGAAAAGCGCTCCTCCGAGGTCTGGGCCGTGCTGGGCCAGGTCAAGACCGAGTTCGCCAAGTTCGGCGAAGTGGTGGATGCCACGCGCAAATCCATCGATGCCGCCGCCAAGCGCTTCGAGCAGGTGGGTGTTCGCACGCGCGCCATCCAGCGGCAATTGCGCGATGTGCAGGAGCTGCCCGCGCCGGCCTCGAGCGCAGGGCTGCCCGGTTTGCCGGACGGCAAGGACACGGCGGCAGGCATGGAGCCAGGGCCGGAGCAGGACTGAGATGAATCTGGCGCTGTTCAAAGTCATCATGGCCCAGGTCAGCGTGCACGCCACCATGGCCGGCATGCGGCTGGCCGCGCCTTTGCTGGCGCTGCAGCAGGGCTACAGCGCGGCGGCCGTGGGGATCTTGCTGGCGCTGTTTGCGCTGACCCAGGTGTTCCTGGCGCTGCCGGCCGGGCGCTTTGCGGACAAGCATGGTTTTCGCAAGCCGTTTTTCCTGTCCATGCTGGCGGCCAGCGGCGGCTGCGCGCTGGCGCTGGCGTTTCCGGTCTATCCCGTGCTGTGCCTGGTGGCGCTGCTGACGGGCGGAGCCAGCGGCGCGGTGGTGATTGCCGTGCAGCGCCATGCAGGGCGGGTCACCCACGATGCGTTGGCGCTCAAGAAGGTGTTCAGCTGGCTGGCCATAGGGCCGGCCATCTCCAACTTCATCGGGCCTTTCAGCACCGGGCTGCTGATCGATCACGCGAATTTTGGCGGCGAGGGCAGCACCATGGGCTACCGCGTCGCCTTCGGCCTGCTGGCCCTGGTGCCCGTGCTGGCCTGGAGCTGGGTGCGCCACACACAGGAGCTGCCGCCCGTGCGCGCGCCCATAGGCGGTCCGAAGCAGCATGCCTGGGACCTGCTGCGCGACCGCAACTTCCGCAACCTGCTGCTGGTCAACTGGCTGCAGTCGGCGTGCTGGGATGTGCACACCTTCGTGCTGCCGCTGCTGGGCCATGAGAAGGGGTTGAGCGCCTCGGTCATCGGCACGCTGCTGGGCATTTTTGCCGTGGCGGCCGCCGCCATCCGCCTGGCCATGCCGCTGGTGGCCGAGCGCCTGCGCGAAGGCGCCGTGATCTCCGGTGCCATGGCCATCACCGCCTTCGTCTTTGCGCTGTACCCCTTCATGGACTCGGCACTGACCATGGGCGTGTGCTCGGTGCTGCTGGGCTTTTCGCTGGGCTCGGTGCAGCCCATGGTCATGAGCATGCTGCACCAGATCACGCCCGAGCACCGCCATGGCGAGGCGCTGGGCCTGCGGCTCATGGCCATCAATGCCTCCAGCGTGGCCATGCCCGTGCTGTTCGGCTCGGCGGGGGCGCTGATCGGCGTGTCTGCGCTGTTCTGGGTGGTGGGCGCGGCCGTGGCCTCGGGCATCCGCACGGCCTGGTTCATGGGGCTGCCGCCGCGCAAGCCGGAATGAAAAAGGCGACCTGCGCCTTGGTGCGCAGATCGCCTTGCGATGCGTTGGCGGCCTGCCGGCCGCTGCGGCTTACCAGCCGCCAGCGTGGAACTGCTTGATCAGCGCCCAGGCCTCCACCGGATCATCGGTATACCGGAACAGCTGCAGGTCCTTGGGCGAGATCGTGCCTTCCTCGATCATCAGGTCGATGTTGAGCAGCCGCTTCCAGAACTCGGTGCCGAACAGGATCACGGGCACGGAATGCGTCTTGCCGGTCTGCATCAGGGTCAGCACCTCGAACAGCTCGTCCAGCGTGCCGAAGCCGCCGGGGAAGGCCACCAGGGCCTTGGCGCGCATCATGAAATGCATCTTGCGCAAGGCGAAGTAGTGGAACTTGAAGCTCAGGTCCGGCGAGATGAAGCGGTTGCCGTTTTGCTCGTGCGGCAGCTCGATGTTCAGGCCGATGCTGGGTGCGCCCACATCATGGGCGCCACGGTTGGCCGCCTCCATGATGCCGGGGCCGCCGCCGGTGCAGATATAGAGGCGCTCCTCGGGCGGCTGGTTCAGGCTGTCGGCGGCCACGATGCGCGTGAAGGCGCGGGCCTGCTCGTAGCGGTGGGCGTTGCGCACGGCGCGCTCGGCCACTGCAATGCGCTGTGCATCGCCGCTGGCCTGCGCGTCGGCCAGTTGCTGCTCGGCCTGCTCCAGGTCCACGAAGCGCGCGCTGCCATAGACCACGACGGTGTTTTCTATGCCGCGTTCGATTTGGGCCAGGTCGGGCTTGAGCAGCTCCAGCTGCATGCGGATGCCGCGGGTCTCGCGGCGGAACATGAATTCCGGGTCCGCGAAGGCGAGGCGATTGGAATTCTGCTGCAATGCCATGCCGTTGTGTGCCTGGTTGTGAAGGGCCGACCAGCCGTTGGCCAGATCGGTATCGGTCAGGGGGGAAGAGATTTGCATGAACCCTCGTACACAGAAAAACCCAGGGCGGCCACGCCTGTGGCCGTTCCATCAAATGCGTTGCCAGCGCAGATGATGACTGCACTATACGCTCACAAACTCATAGCCGCGGGGCTCGCGTATCCGTTGCTTTGCGCATTGACGGGGCCGGTGGCAGATTCATATGCTGAGCAGTTGGGCAGGGCTTGGGCCTGGGGCCCGCCACCGGCAATGGGCGGGTATTTTCAGGCGCCGCAAGCGATTTCAGACGTCCGGGTGCTCGGCCGGTTCGTTGCGCACGACGGTGCTCAGCGGCGGCGGCACGTCCTGGCCCGCACGGCGCGCGCGGAACAGGGCTGCGCGCATCAGGAAGATGGTGGTGATGGGCACGGTCACGGAAATGAAGACCGCAATCAGCAGCGCATGCACGGCCAGGCTCTGGCCGCTGACGGAAAAGTAGATCCAGGTGGCATGCATGATCAGCCAGCAGCCCATGGTGGCGATGATGGAGGGCGCATGGACGCGCTCGAAATAGCTGCCCAGCCGCCACAGTCCCATGGAGCCCAGGAAGGCGATGATGGCGCCGCCCAGCGCCAGCGCGGCAACCAGGATCTGGCACCACAGCGGCAGTGTGGTCTCCGGCGTCATTCGATCACCTCGCCGCGCAGCAGGAACTTGGCCATGGCGGTGGAGCCCACGCAGCCGAACAGAGCGACCAGCAAGGCCGCCTCGAAGTAGCTTGTGCTGTCGTAGATGATGCCCATGAGCAGCATGGCCAGCATGCCGTTGAGGTACATGCAGTCCAGCGCCAGCACGCGGTCCTGGGCGTGCGGACCCTTGAGCAGGCGCAGCACGGCGCAGCCCATGGCCGCGACCAGCAGGCCCAGCGCGAACATCAAAGTCCAGTGGAACCAGGGCATCATTCGAAAATCTCCATCAGGGGGCGCTCGTAGCAACGCTTGACGTGCTGGACGATCTCCTCCGGATCATCGACCTCCAGCACATGCAGCATGAGCTGCGAGCGGTCGCGCGAGATCTCGGCCCAGGCCGTGCCGGGCGTGATGCACACGATCATGGCGAGCACGGCCAGGCCGTTGGGGTCGCGCAGTTCCAGCGGGATGCGCACGAAGTTGGCCGGGTGCTTGCGCATGCCCGGAAACAGCATGAACCGCACGACGTTGAAGTTGGACAACGAGGTGTCCCAGACCACGCGCAGCGCCAGGCGCAGGATGGTCAGCGGATGGCGCACCCGCACGGGCAAGGGGCGCAGGCCGCGCAGCAGCAGCGGCAGCAGCAGGCCCAGCAAGGCGCCGAGCAGGATCTGTCCACTGCTGAACGAACGGTTGAGCAGCAGCCACAGCAGGAACAGCGCCACCGACAGCAGCGGCGCGGGCAGCAAGGTTTTCATCATCGGGAATCCTCCTTGCCCGCCGTCGTGCCTGCATCGCCTATGCCTGCGGGTATGGGCGCGCCACTGGCCTGGGCCGCGGCGCGTGCCGCGCCTTCAGGGCCGGCTTCCAGGCGGGCCTTCTTTTCTGCCGGGCTGGGCTCGGGCTGCGTGCCCATGACGGAGCGTACATAGACATCGGGCGCCAGCAGCGCATCGGCTGCGCGCTGTGTGTAGCCCATCAGTTCGCCGCCGCGCATCGTCAGTGCCACGCAGCAGGCCAGCAGCAATGCGATGGGCAGGCCTTCGACCACGCGCAGCGAGGGGGAGTTCTGCTCCTCGGTCGCCCAGAAGTGGCGTATGCCGGCGCGCACCAGCGACAGCAGGGCCAGCAGCCCGGTGATGATCATCAGCGTCACCAGCACCCAGCCGGCCCAGCCGGCCTGGAAGCCGCTGGAGTTGCCCAGGCCCAGCGGGTTGAGCAGGGCAGACAGCATGGCGAACTTGCCCACGAAGCCCGACAGCGGGGGCAGGCCGGTAACCACCAGGGTGGCCAGCATGAAGCTCAGGCCGATGAAGGCGGCTGCGGCGGGAATGGCGCGGCCGATCAGCACCTCTTCGGATTCGTCAAGGTTGAATCCCTCGGTGGGAAGCAGCTCGGCGTTGAGGAAGGGCGCCTCATCGTCTTCATAGGGCTCGCCCGCGTCGTCGTCCACGCGCCAGCGGTCCACCACGTCGGCAATCAGGAAGAGCGCGCTCACGGCCAGGGTGGAGCTGGGCAGGTAGTACAGCAGCCCCGCCGTCAGCGCGTTCTGGCCAAAGCCCGTGGCAGCCAGCAGGGTGCCTGACGACAGGATGGCCGCAAAGCCCGCGATATGGGTCAGGCGCTGCGAGCCCAGCATGCCCAGGCCGCCGAAGGCCATGGTCAGCATGCCGCCGACGATCAGCCAGGTGCTGCCGAACAGGGCGGAGGAGCCGGCCTCGGAGCTGAACAGCAGCGTCCACAGCCGCAGCACCACGTAGACGCCCACCTTGGTCATGAGCGCGAACACGGCACCGACGGGCGCGGTGGCCGCGCTGTAGGCCGGCACCAGCCAGAAGTTCAGCGGCCACATGGCCGCCTTGGTCAGGAAGGCGATGCCCAGGATGGCCGCTGCCGAATGCAGCAGCCCGCGGTCGGCACTGCTGATCTGGGGAATGGCGCGCGCCAGGTCGGCCATGTTCAGCGTGCCGGTCAGACCGTAGAGCATGGACACGCCGATGAGGAACAGCGACGAGGCGGCCAGGTTGATGGCGATGTAGTGCAGGCCCGCCTGGATGCGCGCCCGGCCCGAGCCATGCAGCAACAGGCCGTAGGAGGCCGCGAGCATGATCTCGAAGAACACGAACAGGTTGAACAGGTCCGCAGTGAGGAAGGCGCCGCTCAGGCCCATCAGCTGGAACTGGAACAGCGAGTGAAAGTGCATCCCCGCGCGGTGCCAGCGGGCGCTGGAGAAGATCAGCGAGGCCAGGGCCACCGTGTAGGTCAGCACCAGCATCATGCCGGTCAGGCGGTCCAGCGCCAGCGAGATGCCGAAGGGCATGGGCCAGTTGCCCGGCATGTAGACGCCCAAGTTGACGGGTGCGCCGGCCTGGTCGGTCCACAGCATCAGCAGCACGGCCACGCCCAGGCCCAGCACGGTGGACACCAGGCCGAGGGCGAACTTCACGCGCTGGCGTTCCTCGCGCAGCAGCAGCATCAGCGCTGCCGAGAGCATGGGCAGCACGATGGGCGCCAGCATCAGGTGCGGCATGAGACGGGCGGTCAGCTCGTTCATGGCATCTCCTGCTCGGTGCGGGAATGGGCTCCGTCCACATGGTCGGTGGCGGTGGTGCCGCGCGAGGCCAGCAGCACCACGAGGAACAGCGCCGTCATGGCAAAGCCGATCACGATGGCCGTGAGCACCAGCGCCTGGGGCATGGGATCGGCATAGTGCGCGAGATCCTGCGGCACGCCGGCCCGCAGCACGGGCTCCTTGTCAATGGCCAGGCCCTGGCGGCCCATGCTGAAGATGAACAGGTTGACCGCATACGACAGCAGGGCCAGTCCCATGATGACCTGGTAGGTCCGTGGGCGCAGCAGCAGCCACACGCCCGAGCCGGTCAGTACGCCGATGGCAATGGCAAGCACGACTTCCATCAGAAACCTCCTCGCGCCAGGGCTGCGGCGGTGGCCTGCTGCACGGCGGCTTCGGCCTCCTCGGCCTGTTGTTGCTGCTCCTCCAGCAGGCGGGCGTGGTAGCGGTGGCTGCGCACCGATTGGTGGGCGATGGCCGTCAGAATGAGCATGGTCGCGCCCACCACCAGCGAGAACACACCGATGTCGAAGAACAGGGCGCTGGCGAGATGCACGTCGCCGACGACTGGCAGGGTCATATGGAAGGTGTGGCTGGTGAGGAAGGGATAGCCGGCCACGATGGAGCCCATGCCGGTACCCAGTGCGAACAGCAGGCCGACACCGATCCATCGGCGCGGGAAGATCGGCAAGTGGGCCTCGACCCACTGCGTGCCGGAGATGATGTACTGCATCAGCAAGGCGACCGAGAACACCAGGCCGGCGACGAAGCCGCCTCCGGGTTCGTTGTGGCCGCGCATGAAGATGTAGACCGAGACCAGGGCCGCGAAAGGCAGCAGCAGGCGGACCAGCACGGCGGGCACCATCAGGTAGCCCACGGCCGTATCGCCGGCATTGCGCGGATTGAACAGATCGGTCTGCAGGTCGCCTGGCACGTAGCGCTGCTGTTCGGGCAGGTCCAGCGTCTCGCGCGCCGGGCGGAAGCGCCGCAGCAGGGCATAGACCACCAGGGCCACGATGCCCAGCACCACGATTTCGCCGAAGGTGTCGAAGCCACGGAAGTCCACCAGCATGACGTTGACCACATTGGTGCCGCCGCCGTCGCTGAGCGCATGTTCCAGGAAGAAGGTGGAGGCGCCGTCATAGAAGGGGCGGCTCATCATGGCGAAGGCCAGCCAGGCCATGCCGCCCCCGGCCACCAGCGACAGCAGCAGGTCGCGCATGCGGCGCGAGCGGGCACGCAGCTCGGCGGACAGCACGGGAATGTGCAGGCTCTTGTCGCGCTTGGGCATCCAGCGCAGGCCCAGCAGCATCAGCACCGTGGTGGCGACCTCGACCACCAGCTGGGTCAGCGCCAGATCGGGCGCCGAGAACCACAGGAAGGTCAGGCAGGTGCACAGGCCGGCGCCGCCCAGCATGATCAGCGCGGTCAGCCGGTGGTACTTGGCCTTCCAGGCCGTGCCCAGGGCGCAGAGAATGCCCACGGCCCACAGCAGCACGAAGGCGGGCGACAGCGGCAGCATGCCCCGATCGCCCAGCTTGATGCCCTGCAGCCACAGCGGCAGAACGCCCGCCAGCACGGCGGTGCAGACCAGCCACAGCATCTGCCACTGCAGGCGCATGGTGGACAGGCGCCGGCGCGACCAGCGGCCCAGCAGGGACAGGCGGGCCAGCAGGTTCTCGAAGATGCGCTGGCCGCTGAGCGTGCCCACCAGCGGTGCGGTATCGATATGGCCGGCCTGGCGCTGCCAGCGCAGCAGCATGTACAGCAGGATGCCGCCAATCAGGGCGACCAGGCTCATGATCAAGGGCATGTTCCAGCCGTGCCAGATGGCCAGGCTGTACTCGGGCAGATCGCCGCCGACCACGGGCGTGGCGGCCGCTGCAAGGAAGCTGCCCACCGCCCATGCCGGCAGCATGCCCACCACCAGGCAGGCCAGCACCAGCAATTCGACGGGCACTCGCATCCAGTGTGGCGGCTCGTGCGGCTCGTGCGGCAGGTCGGTGGCCTTGGGGCCGAAGAAGACGTCGATGGTGAATCGCAGCGAATAGGCCACGCTGAACATGCCCGCCACCGTGGCGGCCACCGGCAGGGCCGTGCGCACCCAGGGGGCAGCGTCCAGGTAGACGGTCTCGGCGAAGAACATTTCCTTGGACAGGAAGCCGTTGAGCAGCGGCACGCCCGCCATGGCCGCACTGGCCACGCAGGCCAGCGTGGCCGTGATGGGCATCATGTGCCGCAGGCCCGAGAGGCGGCGGATATCGCGTGTGCCGCTTTCATGGTCAACGATGCCTGCGGCCATGAACAGCGAGGCCTTGAAGGTCGCGTGGTTCATGATGTGGAACACCGCAGCCACGGCCGCCAGCTTGCTGTTGAGGCCCAGCAGCAGCGTGATCAGGCCCAGGTGGGAAATCGTCGAATAGGCCAGCAATCCCTTGAGATCGTGCTGGAACATGGCCAGATAGCCACCGATGAGCAGCGTTGCCGCGCCGGCTCCGCCCACCAGCCAGAACCAGGCATCGGTGTCACCCAGCACAGGCCACATGCGCGCCAGCAGGAACACACCCGCCTTGACCATGGTGGCGGAGTGCAGGTAGGCCGACACCGGGGTGGGCGCGGCCATGGCGTGCGGCAGCCAGAAGTGGAAGGGGAACTGCGCGCTCTTGGTCAGTGCGCCCAGCAGGATCAGCACCAGGGCGACCAGGTACAACTGGTGGTCGCGCACCTGCTGGCCGGCGATGAGCACGTTGTCCAGGTCATAGCTGCCCACGATGTGGCCCAGCACCAGCATGCCGGCCAGCATGGCCAGGCCGCCCGTTCCCGTCACCGTCAGCGCCATGCGCGCGCCCCGGCGTGCATCCTTGCGATGGTGCCAGTATCCGATCAGAAGAAAGGAGAAGAGGCTGGTCAGCTCCCAGAAGAAGGCAATCTGGATGATGTTGCCCGACAGCACCACGCCCGCCATCGCGCCCATGAAGGCCAGAAAGAACGAGAAAAAGCGCGGCACGGGATCGGCCGGCGACATGTAGTAGCGCGCATAAAGCACCACCAGCGAGCCTATGCCCAGCACCAGCATGCAGAACATCCAGGCAAAGCCGTCCATGCGGATCACCAGATTCAGCCCCAGTGCCGGCAGCCACTCGATCTCCTGGCGCAGCACCTCCCCATCGGCGATCTGGGGGAACAGCAATGCCGTCTGGATGGCGCAGCCCAGAGCAATGACGCCGGCCAGCGTTGACTCCGTATTGCGCGCATTGGCGGGCAGCATTGCGGCAATCAGGCTGCCGATGAAGGGTAGGAGGATGAGGGTGATCAGGGGCATGGGCGGTTCATTTTACGGGCAAGGTTTTTTGCTTCGCTATGAAAACCTGAGCATGTTTCAGGCTATGGCCGCGCATAGCCCGAGGGTAGTACGCATGAAAAACCCGCCGAAGCGGGTTGGATAGAGACAGTTGGCGTACTCAGGAGGCCGCGCCGGCCTTGGCCGGCGTGACCGGTTTGGCGGCCTGGTCCTTGGTCGGCTTGGCGCCTTTGGCTGCCGTGTCCTTGGTGTCCTTGGCGGCCGTGTCCTTTGCATCGGGCTTGGCTCCCTGGCCCTTGTAGCTGGTGCCATTGACCGTCAGGCCGTCACCCGAGAACTTGGCGGCGGTCGGTTCGCCCACGCCTTTGACGCGGGCAATGAAATCGGGCCAGTCCTTGAAGGCGGAGGATTTGCGCTCCTCGAGAATGCGTGCCGACATGGCCGGGCCAATGCCCTTGATGGATGTCAGTTCGGCTTCATTCGCCTTGTTGACTTCCACGGCAGCCAGGGCCATCACGGACCACAGCAGTGCAATGAAGCCAGCCATCAGTTTTCTGAACATACAAACCTCCTGATCCCAAAATGTTGAGGGCCGCAACATTGCGACCCAGAGGCATCTTATGCAGGGCCTTGGCGTGCGGCTAGGCGGTGAAGGGGGGCGGCAGGCCCGTGCAGGCATGGCCGAACGTGTGCAAAGTCAATGGCCATGCGCCTGCCAAGGCGGTTTCTAGGAATACTCTGAAAATACACCGTCCATGCCGTGTTTGCCAATGGGGGTGACGCGATGCAGGGGGTGGAGCTGCTTCTCGCGCCTGCCCCGCATCACAGCTCCTCGACGCGCCGGGCCGGATAGCTGTCCCAGCTCTGGCAGCCGGGGCAATGCCAGAAATGCTGGCGTGCCTCGAAGCCGCAGGCCGCGCAGCGGTAGCGGGTCAGCGGCTTGGCCGCGTGGTCCAGCGCGCGTTGCACGGCCGGGTGGTATTGCTCCTCGGCCAGCTTCTCGCCTGTTAGCCACTGCGCGGCAGCCACCAGGGAGGGCTCCCTGTCCAGATGCTGGACCAGGCGTGCGCGTCCCGGCGCCTTGGTTTCACCATCGTTGCTCTGTTCTTCAATCTGAGCGTCCAGCGCGACCAGCGCCTGCAGCAGATCCAGCGAGGGTGCCTGCTCGTACTGCTGGCTGAGCAGTTGGTGGATGTGCTGGCGCTGGCCCGTGGCGGCGGCAATGTCCACCAGCAGCTGAGCCGCCAGCGGCAGCGAAGCCGGGGACTGCTCGGCCAGGCTTTCCAACGTGTTCAGGGCCTGGGCCGATTGCCCCATGCGGTGCTGCAGCTGCGCGTGCTCCAGGCGCGGGCGTGCGGCCTGTGGGGCGGTGGTGATGGCCTGCTGCAGCCGCTGCAGTGCCTCGGCCTGCTGGCCCTGGGTCAACAGGGCCTGGGCGTCTTCGCAGAGGTAGTGGGCCAGGCGGCCGCTGAAGTCGCCCTGGTTGGCTTCCTGCATGCGGCGCGCAATGGCGGCGGCCTGTGTCCAGTCGCGCGAGCGTTCGTAGATGGCCAGCAGGGCCAGACGGGCTTCGGCCTCGAAGGCCGTGCCTTCCAGGCGGCGCAGCGCGTCCTCGGCACGATCGAGCAGGCCTGCCTTCAGAAAGTCCTGGGCCAGCGCGTGCTGAGCGCGGTCGCGGTCCACGCGGCTGAGGTCGCCGCGCGACAGCAGGTGTTCGTGCACGCGCACGGCGCGGTTGTATTCGCCACGGCGGCGGAAGAGGTTGCCCAGCGCGAAGTGCAGCTCCGAAGTGTCGGGGTCGTTCTGCACGGCTTCGATGAAGGCGTCGATGGCCTTGTCCTGCTGCTCGTTGAGCAGGAAGTTCAGGCCCTTGAAATAGGCCTTGGGCGCCTGGCGGTTTTCGGCGCGAATCTGCCTCAGGTCCCAGCGCGAGGCCAGCCAGCCCAGCACGAAGGCGACGGGCAGGCCCAGCAATATCCAGCTCAGATCAAATTCCATGCACGTCGCCCGGCAGGATGGGGGATGGGGCGGGCTTGGGCGCCGTGGCCGCTGCCGGTGCCTCGGCCGCTGCAGGCACTGTGGCCTGGGTCGAGCGCGCGGCGTTGCGGTGCTTGAGCCAGCGCGGCACCATGCCCAGAACGCCCACGATCAGGCCCAGGGCGAAGGCGGCCAGCACCACCAGTACCAGCGGCGCAGTCCAGGAGGTGCCGAAGAAGAAGTGCACCGTCGCGTCCTGCTGGTTGTTCAGGGCGAAAGCGAACAGCGTAAAAAAAATGGCCGCCTTGAGCAGCCACAGGAAGTACTTCATGTGTTCCCTTGTGTGACGGGAACGATTCTAGAGCCTGGCGGAGAGGGTGGCTGCGGCGCGCGCAGCCGGTCAGCCCGCTTTCAGGCGGCAGGGCCGGTGCCTGTGCCGGAGCCTGTGTTGTCTGTATCGATGGCCGCGCCGGGGCGCAGGTCCACGGCTTCACGCAGGGCCTTGCCGGGCTTGAAGTGCGGCACGCGCTTGGACGGAATGTGGACGGCCTCGCCACTGCGGGGATTGCGGCCCATGCGGGGCGGGCGATGGTTGACCGAGAAACTGCCAAAGCCGCGGATTTCGATGCGATGGCCTCGCACCAGGGCATCGCTGACGGCGTCAAGAATCGTCTTGACGGCCTGCTCGGCATCGCGCTGGCTCAGTTGGCCAAAGCGGGCGGCGAGTTCTTCGACGAGATCGGATCGGGTCATCAAGGATAGGAATCAGGGGTTGAAATGGCGACGGGCGCCCGGAGGCGCCCGTCGCATCCGACCTTCAGCGGTCAGCAGACTGGCTGCTGATTACTTGTCGGAGTTGTCCAGCTTGGCGCGCAGCAGGGCGCCCAGGCTGGTCGTGCCGGCGTTTTCCTTGGCCGACTGAGCGGACAGGGAAGCCATGGCTTCTTGCTGGTCGACCTGGTCCTTGGCCTTGATCGACAGCTGGATGTTGCGGGTCTTGCGATCCACATTGACCACCACGGCGGTGATCTCGTCGCCTTCCTTCAGCACCGAGCGGGCATCTTCCACGCGGTCCACGGCGATTTCCGAAGCACGCAGGTAACCGATGATGTCTTCGCCCAGGTCGATTTCAGCACCACGTGCGTCCACCGTCTTGACCTTGCCCGACACGATCTGGCCCTTGTCGTTCACGGTCACGAAGGTCGTGAAGGGATCGCTGTCCAGCTGCTTGATGCCCAGGGAGATGCGCTCGCGCTCGACGTCCACGGCCAGCACGATGGCTTCGACTTCCTGGCCCTTCTTGTAGTTGCGCACGGCGGCTTCGCCGGGCTCGTTCCAAGACAGGTCGGACAGGTGCACCAGGCCGTCGATACCGGCAGCCAGACCCACGAACACGCCGAAGTCGGTGATCGACTTGATCGGGCCCTTGACGCGGTCGCCGCGCTTGGTGTTCTGGGCGAACTCTTGCCAGGGGTTGGCCTTGCACTGCTTCATGCCCAGCGAGATGCGACGCTTGTCTTCGTCGATCTCCAGCACCATGACTTCGACTTCGTCACCCAGGGTAACGAGCTTGGTCGGAGCAATGTTCTTGTTGGTCCAGTCCATTTCGGAGACGTGCACCAGGCCTTCGATGCCGGGTTCCAGCTCGACGAACGCGCCGTAGTCGGCAATGTTCGTGACCTTGCCGAACAGGCGGGTGCTCGAGGGGTAGCGGCGCGAAACGCCCATCCACGGGTCGTCGCCCATTTGCTTCAGACCCAGCGAGACACGGTTCTTCTCGGTGTCGAACTTGAGGATCTTGGCGGTGATTTCCTGGCCAGCCTGCACGACTTCCGAGGGATGACGTACGCGGCGCCATGCCATGTCGGTGATGTGCAGCAGGCCGTCGATGCCGCCCAGGTCCACGAACGCACCGTATTCGGTGATGTTCTTGACCACGCCTTGAACGATGGCGCCTTCCTTCAGCGTTTCCATCAGCTTGGCGCGCTCTTCGCCCATCGAGGCTTCGACCACGGCGCGGCGGCTCAGCACCACGTTGTTGCGCTTGCGGTCCAGCTTGATGACCTTGAACTCCATCGTCTTGTTTTCGTACGGAGTCAGGTCCTTGATCGGACGGGTGTCGATCAGCGAACCGGGCAGGAAGGCGCGGATGCCGTTGACCAGCACCGTCAGGCCGCCCTTGACCTTGCCGGAGGTCGTGCCGGTCACGAATTCGCCCGATTCCAGGGCCTTTTCCAGAGCCAGCCACGAGGCCAGGCGCTTGGCGGTGTCGCGCGACAGGATGGTGTCGCCGTAGCCGTTTTCGATCGAGCCGATGGCGACCGACACAAAGTCGCCCACCTGGACTTCGATTTCTCCCTGGTCGTTCTTGAATTCGTCGATTGGCACGTAGGCTTCCGACTTCAGGCCAGCGTTCACGACGACGAAGTTGTGCTCGACGCGCACGACTTCAGCGGTGATGACCTCGCCAGGACGCATTTCCGTGCGTTGCAGCGATTCTTCAAACAGGGAGGCAAAAGATTCAGACATGTATTTCCTTGCCCGCAAACAGGTTTCCGCCGGCACTATTGCCAGGCGTTTCTAGGACTGTTTGCGGAGGTGTTGTGGGTTCAACCACGGTGTTGGAGTCTATGGACCTCGGGCCGTACATGGGGCGGTGCCGCCATGTCTGGGCCCGGAGGGCGGGTTTGCCGACCGTGCGGCGCAACTGGCAATCAGTCGCGGCCGAACGGCTGGCGTTCCTGCCACCACGAAAGCACCTGTTCTGCCACCTCTTCGATGGAGAGCTCGGAGCTGTCAAGCAGCATGGAATCCTGGGCGGGCTTGAGCGGTGCGACGCTGCGGTTCATGTCCCGCGCATCGCGTGCTTCAAGGTCAGCCCGAAGGGCGCTTATGTTAGCGGCAATTCCTTTGGAAATCAACTGCTTATGCCGGCGCTCGGCGCGACAGGCGGCGGAGGCCGACAAATAGACCTTGAGGGGAGCATGGGGAAAGATCACCGTGCCCATGTCGCGGCCATCGGCAACCAGCCCCGGAAGCTGCTGGAAGGACAGCTGCAGGTCCACCAGCGCGTCGCGCACGGCAGGCAGGGCCGAGACGCGCGAGGCGTTCATGCCCGACTCCTCGCTGCGCAGGATGAGGGTGACATCCTCGTCACCCAGCCAGATGCGCTGCTCGGCGTCAAAGCGCACGGGCAGCTCGCGCGCCAGCACGGCGATCTGCTGGGCGTGCGGTTCGTCCAGCACCAGGCCGGCGCGCGATGCGGCCAGCCCCGTGAGCCGGTACAGCGCGCCCGAGTCCAGCAGGTGGTAGCCAAGAGCCTGGGCTACCTCGGCGGCAATCGTGCCCTTGCCCGAGGCCGTGGGGCCATCGATGCAGATCACGGGAATGCGCGCGCGCGCCGTCTCGCAGACCGAGAACAGGGCCTCGAAGTAGTCGGGGAAGGTCTTGGCAACGCACTTGGGGTCTTCGATGCGCACGGGCAGGGCGGCCGGATTGAAGGCCGCCAGCGAAAAGCACATGGCCACGCGGTGGTCGTCATAGGTGTGGATGCTGGCCGCACGCCATGCGGCGGTGGACGCGGGCGGCGTGATGCGGATGTAGTCCGCGCCCTCCTCGACGTCGGCGCCCAGCTTGCGCAGCTCCTTGGTCATGGCCGCGATGCGGTCGGTTTCCTTGACACGCCAGCTTGCGATATTGCGCAGCGTGGTCGTGCCATCGGCATACAGGGCCATGACGGCCAGCGTCATGGCGGCATCGGGGATGTGGTTGCAGTCCAGGTCGATGGCCTTGAGCGGCCATGCGCCACGGCGGATGCGCAGCCAGTTGGGGCCACCTTCCACCTCGGCGCCCATGGCGCGCGCGGCCTCGACAAAGCGGATATCGCCCTGGATGGAGTCCAGTCCCACGCCGAGGATGCGGATGCCTTCGGCGCTGTCCGAGGCGATGGCGCCCAGTGCGATGAAGTAGCTGGCCGACGAGGCGTCTGCCTCGACATGGATCTCGCCCGGCGAGCTGTAGCGGCTGCCGGCCGGGATGGTGAAGCGCTGCCAGTTCTCGTTGTGCACGGCAATGCCGAAGCGGGCCAGCAATTCCAGCGTGATGTGGATGTAGGGCTTGGAGATCAGCTCGCCCACGACTTCGATGGTGATGTCGCGCGTGTTGGCCAGCAGCGGCAGCGCCATCAGCAGCGAGGTCAGGAACTGGCTGGAGACATCGCCACGCACCTGGATGGGGCTGTGCGGCAGCTGCGAGAAATCGGGCTGGCGGATGTGCAGCGGAGGAAAGCCCTCGTTGCCCAGATAGTCGATGCGGCAGCCGAGCTGGCGCAGCGCATCGACCAGATCACCGATGGGGCGCTCATGCATGCGCGGCACGCCGCTGAGCTTGAAGTCACCGCCCAGCACGGACAGGGCTGCCGTCAGCGGCCGCATGGCCGTGCCGGCGTTGCCCATGAACAGCTCGGCACTGGCGCCAGAGGGCAGGACGCCGCCCAGGCCGGTGATGCGCACGGGCTGGCCGAGGGTGATGGTCGCGGGCTCTACCGTGCAGCCCAGTTGCTGCAGGGCCCGGAGCATGACGCGCGTGTCGTCCGAGTCGAGCAGGTCGTGGACCACGGTCGTGCCCTGGCTCAGTGCCGCGAGCAGCAGCACGCGGTTCGAGATGCTCTTGGAGCCCGGCAGGCTCACCGTGCCCTGCGCGCGGGAAAGAGGGGGGATATCGAGAAAGGCGGTACTGAACATGGCAATTCGAAGGCAAACAGGCTGTCGGGAGGCATTGCGGCCGCGCCGGCCGCAATGCACAGGAGCGCTTTGGGTGCGCCGGGCTTGCGTCTGGCGCTTGCCCTGCGTTGCGCGTCAGCGGCGCGGAGCGCCCATGCGCCAATGGGCGCGCGCGGCACTGGCCAGGGTCAGGCGGTCTTCAAGACCTTGTCCGTCACCGGCCTGGATCAGGGATTCGAGTTGCTGCAGCGCCTGCTGGAACTGGCGCGACTGTGCCAGAACCTGCTCGCTGTTGGCCAGCAGCACATCACGCCACATCTTGGGATCGCCCGCGGCAATGCGCGTGAAGTCGCGGAAGCCGGGGCCGGCCAGGGACAGCACGTCGTCGGAGTCGGGCTGGGTGATCACGCTTTGCATCATGGCGAAGGCCAGCAGATGCGGCAGGTGGCTGACCGTGGCAAAGGCGCTGTCGTGGGCTTCGGGCGACATGGCGCGCACGCGGCAGCCCAGCAGTTCCCACAGGGAGCGGGCCTTTTGCAGGTGGTCGGTCAGCGTGCGTTCGGTGGGCGTCAGGATGACCTGTGCGCCCTTGTACAGCTGGGGGTCGGAGTGCTCGACGCCCGAGACTTCCTTGCCTGCAATGGGGTGGGCCGGGACGAAAGAGCCGAGCTGGTCGCGCAGGGCCGAGCGGGCGGCATGCACCACATCGACCTTGGTGGAGCCTACGTCCATGATCATCATCTCGGGCGTGACCAGGTGCTTGATGGACTTGAGCGTGGCCTCGGTCGCCGCCACGGGCACGGCCAGCAGCACCAGGTCGGCACCGGCGGCGGCCAGCAGGGCGGAGGGGGCCTCCACATCGATGACGCCCATCTGGCGAGCGCGTTCGGTCGTCGAAGGTGACTTGCTGTAGCCCACGACGCGCTTGACCAGCCCTGCCTGCTTGAGCGCCAGGGCGAACGAGCCGCCCATGAGGCCGCAGCCGATCAGGCCCAGTTGTTCAAAGGGCTGCATCACTTGGATACCGGGTAGGTGCCCAGCACCTTGTAGAAGGCGCACAGGCCGCGCAACTCTTCCAGCGCGCTGGCCACGTTGGGCTGTGCCGGGTGGCCTTCGAGGTCGATGTAGAAGTAGTACTCCCACTGGCCGGTGCGCGCGGGGCGCGACTCGAAGCGCGTCATCGACACGCCGTGCCTCTTGAGCGGCACCAGCAGGTCATGCACGGCGCCGGGGCGGTTGGGCACCGAGATGATGATGCTGGTGCAATCCTGGCCGCTGGGCGAGGGCGTGGCCAGCGTGTGCGGCAGGCAGATGACGGCGAAGCGCGTGCGGTTGTAGGCATCGTCCTGGATTGCATGCGCCACCACATGCAGGCCGAATTGCTGGGCCGCGCGTTCGCTGGCCAGGCCGGCGATGTTGGGGTGCAGCGCGGCCAGGCGGGCGCCTTCGGCATTGCTGGACACCGGGCGGCGCTCGGCATGCGGCAGGTGCTTGGCCAGCCAGCCCTGGCACTGTGCCAGGGCCTGGGGATGGGCTGCCACGACCTCGATGCCCTCGGTCGTGTTGCTGCTGCGAAGCAGGTTGTGGCGCACCAGCAGGCTGACCTCGCCCACCACGTGACAGGGCGTGTGCAGGAACATGTCCAGCGAGCGCGTGACCACGCCTTCGTTGGAGTTCTCCACGCCCACCACGCCGTACTGCGCGCTGCCTGCGGCCGTGGCGTGGAACACCTCGTCGAAGCTGTTGCAGTACATCAGATCGGCCGCGCCGCCGAAGTACTGGATGGCGGCTTCCTCGCAGAACGTGCCCGCCGGGCCCAGCACGGCCACGCGCTGGGGCGACTCCAGCGCCAGGCAGGCCGACATGATCTCGCGCCAGATGGCCGAGACATGGCCGTTCTTGAGCGGGCCGGGATTGGCGGACTCGATCTTCTGGATGACCTGGGCCACGCGGTCCGGGCGGAAGAAGGGCGTGCCTTCACGCTTCTTGACCTCGCCGACCTGCTCTGCCACGCGGGCGCGTCGGTTCAGCAGGTCCAGCAGTTGCTGGTCGATATCGTCGATCTGCACGCGCAGATGCGCCAGATCGGGAGAGGCTTGGGGTGTGGTGCTCATGGGCGGGAGTGTGGGTCGGTCAGGCGTTGCGCTGTTCGAATTCGCGCATGTACTCCACCAGCGCCTGCACGCCAGCGATGGGCATGGCGTTGTAGATGCTGGCACGCATGCCGCCGACGGACTTGTGGCCCTTGAGCTGCAGCAGGCCGCGTTCCCGGGCTCCGGCCAGGAAGGCGTCATTGCGCGATTCGTCGCGCAGGAAGAAGGGGATGTTCATGCGCGAGCGGCAATTGGCAGCGACCTTGTTCACGTAGAACGAGGACTGGTCCACGTACTGGTAGAACAGGTCGGCCTTGGCGATGTTGCGCGCCTGCAGGGCTGCCACGCCGGTCAGGCCGCCTTCGGTCTGGCGCTTGATCCATTGGAACGTGAGGCCCGCGATGTAGATGCCCCAGGTCGGCGGCGTGTTGTACATCGACTGGTTGTCGGCCACGGTCTTGTAGTCGAAGGCCGAAGGGCAGGCCGGCAGGGCGTGGCCCAGCAGATCCTCGCGCACGATGACCAGGGTCAGGCCGGCAGGGCCCAGGTTCTTCTGCGCGCCGCCGAACGCCAGGCCCACGCGGCTCCAATCGACGGGGCGCGAGGCCACGTGCGAGGAGAAGTCAACCACCAGCGGAGCATCGCAGCCCAGCGCCTTCAGGTCGGGCAGCTCCTGGAACTCCACGCCATGGATGGTTTCGTTGCTGCAGATGTGCACGTAGCTGGCGCCGCGGCTCAGTTGCCAGCTCTCGGGGGCGGGCAGGGCGGTGAACTTGCCGTCCTCGCCGCTGGCCGCGATGTGCGCGTCGGCCACGTACTTGCGTGCTTCCTTGGCCGACTTCTGGCTCCAGCTGCCGCTGAGCACGAAGTCCACCGTGCCTGCGCGCGACAGGTTCAGGGGAACGATGGCGTTCTCGGCCAGACCGCCGCCCTGCATGAACAGGATCTTGAACTCGGGCGGTACGGCCAGCAGCTCGCGCAGGTCGGCTTCGGCCTGTTCATAGATGGAGATGAACTCCTTGCCGCGGTGGCTCATCTCCATCACGCTCATGCCGGACCCGTGCCAGTCGAGCATTTCGGCGGCTGCCTGCTGCAGCACTTCGGCGGGAATGGCGGCGGGGCCGGCGGAGAAGTTGTAAGGGCGGTTCATGGAGTTCACTGTCAAGTCACGCGCAGGCGCCAGTTCGGGCGGTGCCTGCAACTGTCAAAAATCTGGGCCGCCGCTGGGGCTGCGCTCCCGGTGCGGGAGGCAGCCCCAGCGGCGGCTGGGTCATCAGGCGGGCTCGCCCGTGCCTTCGGCAGCGGCTTCGTCGCCGCCTGCGGCCTCCTCGCCCGTGGCCTCGTCCTCGACTTCGTTGGCATCGTTTTCAACGATGCGCTGCAGGCCGCCGAGCTTGGCGCCTTCGTCCAGCGAGATCAGCGTCACGCCCTGGGTGGCGCGGCCCAGTTCGCGGATTTCCGAGACCCGGGTACGCACCAGCACGCCAGTGTCGGTGATCAGCATGATTTCGTCATCGGCATGCACCAGGGTGGCGGCGACGACCTTGCCGTTGCGCTCGGACTGCTGGATGGCAATCATGCCCTTGGTGCCGCGGCCATGGCGCGTGTACTCCACGATGGAGGTGCGCTTGCCGTAGCCGTTCTCGGTGGCCGTGAGCACGCTTTGCGACTCGTCCTCGGCCACCAGCATGGCGATCACGCTCTGGCCTTCTTCCAGGTTCATGCCCTTGACGCCACGCGCGTTGCGGCCCATGGGGCGCACGTCGTTTTCGTCGAAGCGCACGGCCTTGCCGCCGTCGCTGAACAGCATCACGTCATGCTTGCCGTCGGTCAGGGCTGCGCCGATCAGGAAGTCGCCCTCGTCCAGGCCCACGGCGATGATGCCGGCCTTGCGCGGGTTGGAGAACTCGTCCAGCGCCGTCTTCTTCACGGTGCCCATGCTGGTGGACATGAACACATAGTGGTCGGCCGGGAAGCTGCGGTACTCGCCCGTCAGCGGCAGCACCACGTTGATCTTCTCGCCATCCTGCAGCGGGAACATGTTGACGATGGGGCGTCCGCGCGAGCCGCGCGAACCTGCGGGCACTTCCCAGACCTTGAGCCAGTACAGGCGACCGCGGTTGGAGAAACACAGCAGGTAGTCGTGCGTGTTGGCGATGAACAGCTGGTCGATCCAGTCGTCTTCCTTGGTGGCCGTGGCCTGCTTGCCGCGTCCGCCGCGCTTTTGCGAGCGGTACTCGGACAGCGGCTGGCTCTTGATGTAGCCCGTGTGGCTGAGCGTGACCACCATGTCGGTGGGCGTGATCAGGTCCTCGGTGGACAGGTCCTGCGCGCTGTACTCGACCGTGCTGCGGCGGGCGCCGACCTTACTCTGGCCGAACTCGGCCTTGATCTGCTTGAGCTCGTCGCCAATGATGGCCGACACGCGCTCGGGCTTGGACAGGATGTCCAGCAGGTCCTCGATGACGGACATCACGTCCTTGTACTCGGCGACGATCTTGTCCTGCTCCAGGCCGGTCAGGCGTTGCAGGCGCATCTGCAGGATTTCCTGGGCCTGGGTTTCGGACAGGCGGTACAGGCCATCGGCCTGCATGCCGAATTCGCGCTCCAGCCCGTCGGGGCGGTAGTCGTCGGCGTTGACCACGCCGCCATCGGTGCGGGTGCGCGTGAGCATCTCGCGCACCAGCTTGCTGTCCCAGTTGCGCGTCATCAGCTCGGCCTTGGCCACAGGCGGCGTCGGCGCGTTGCGGATGATGGCGATGAAGTCGTCGATATTGGCCAGCGCGACCGCCAGGCCTTCCAGCACATGGCCGCGCTCGCGCGCCTTGCGCAGCTCATACACCGTGCGGCGCGTGACCACTTCGCGGCGGTGCTGCAGGAAGACCTCGACCAGATCCTTCAGGTTGCACAGCTTGGGCTGGCCATCGACCAGTGCCACCATGTTCATGCCGAAGGTGTCTTGCAGCTGGGTCAGCTTGTACAGGTTGTTGAGCACGACCTCGGGCACTTCGCCGCGCTTGAGCTCGATCACCAGGCGCATGCCCGACTTGTCGGACTCGTCCTGGATGTGGCTGATGCCTTCGATCTTCTTCTCGTGCACCAGCTCGGCCATGCGCTCCTGCAGCGTCTTCTTGTTGACCTGGTAGGGCAGCTCGTCAACGATGATGGCCTGGCGCTGGCCGCGATCGATGTCCTCGAAGTGGCACTTGGCGCGCATCACCACGCGTCCGCGACCCGTGCGGTAGCCTTCCTTGACACCGTTGATGCCATAGATGATGCCGGCCGTGGGGAAGTCAGGCGCGGGAATGATCTCCATCAGCTCGTCGATGGTGGCCTGAGGCGTCTGCAGCAGGTGCAGGCAGGCATCCACCACCTCGTTGAGGTTGTGCGGAGGAATGTTGGTGGCCATGCCCACGGCAATGCCCGAGGAACCATTGACCAGCAGGTTGGGCAGCCGCGCAGGCAGCACCAGCGGCTCGCGCTCGCTGCCGTCGTAGTTCGGGCCGTAGTCCACCGTCTCCTTGTCGATGTCGCCCAGCATCTCGTGGGAGATCTTGGACAGGCGGATTTCGGTGTAACGCATCGCCGCCGCGCTGTCCCCGTCCACCGAACCGAAGTTGCCCTGCCCGTCGACCAGCATGTGGCGCAGCGAGAAATCCTGTGCCATGCGCACGATGGTGTCGTACACCGCGCTGTCTCCGTGCGGGTGGTACTTGCCGATCACGTCGCCGACGATACGCGCCGACTTCTTGTACGGCCGGTTCCAGTCGTTGTTGAGCTCGTGCATGGCGAACAGCACGCGCCGATGCACAGGCTTGAGACCATCTCGCGCATCGGGCAGCGCCCGGCCCACGATCACGCTCATTGCGTAATCGAGATAGCTGCGACGCATCTCCTCTTCGAGGCTGATGGGCAGGGTTTCTTTAGCAAACTGGGTCATGTGTGGCGATACTCTGACGGCGGGAAAAGGCCCATTTTAGGTCGAATGACGTGTAGCAGCCGAGCAACATAACCCTGGAATTCCGCCGCTGTCCTACTTGTTGGCGCCCGCTTGGCGGTCCGTCTGCTTGTGACGTATGGCACAATCAATTCAACGTTTTTGGTGATGGTCACTGATAACGTCCACAGATTCGCAGCCCTGCTGCGGCTTTTTCCCCAAGAGGAGAACCATGAAGAAACTGAACAAAGTGGCGATGTTGTTTGCCTCTGCCGCCCTCGCAACGGCTGCTGGCGCACAAGTGAAGGCTGCTGACGGTGGCAAGACCATCGACAACTGGCAAAACGGCACCAGCGAACTGGTGTGGAAGAACGGCACGAACGAACTGTGCTGGCGCGATGCCAACTGGACGCCCGCCACTGCAGCAGCTGACTGCGACGGTGCCCTGAAGCCTGTGGCAGCCGCTGTGGCTCCTGCCGCAACGCCCACTCCGGCAGCTCCCGCTCCGGCACCGGCTCCCGCTCCGGCCGTGGCTTCCAAGGTGACCTTCTCTGCTGACGCTTTCTTCGACTTCGACAAGTCGGTTCTGAAGCCCGAAGGCAAGGCCAAGCTGGATGACCTGGCCTCCAAGGTCAAGGGCATCAACCTGGAAGTGGTCATCGCCGTCGGTCACACCGACTCCGTTGGCTCTGACGCCTACAACCAGAAGCTGTCGGTTCGCCGCGCTGAAGCTGTGAAGGCTTACCTGGTGTCCAAGGGCATCGAAAAGAACCGCGTCTACACTGAAGGCAAGGGCGAAAAGCAGCCCATCGCCGACAACAAGACCAAGGAAGGCCGCGCAAAGAACCGTCGCGTGGAAATCGAAGTGGTCGGCACCCGCGCCGCTCAGTAATCTTTCGATTGCTTCCCGCAAAAGCCCCGGCAACGGGGCTTTTTTTATGGCCGAACGGTCGTCGCAATCACCGACAATCGAGCCATGAGCAACGCAATCAACGTCAATGCCGACCCGGCGGAGCTGGAGAAATTCTCCAGCCTGGCCCATCGCTGGTGGGACCCGGAAAGTGAGTTCAAACCTTTGCATCAGATCAATCCGTTGCGCCTGGACTGGATTGATGCGCAAGCTCCCTTGAAGGGCCGCAGGATCCTTGATGTCGGCTGCGGTGGCGGCATCCTCGCCGATTCCATGGCCCGCAAGGGGGCGAGAGAGGTGGTGGGCATCGACCTGGCCACCAAGGCATTGCGCGTGGCCCAGTTGCATGCGCTGGAAACGGGCACTCCGAACATCCACTACCACGAAGTCAGCGTGGAACGTCTGGCCGAGGAGCAGCCGGGCTCCTTTGACGTGGTGACCTGCATGGAGATGCTCGAGCATGTGCCCGATCCCGCTTCCGTGGTCGCGGCCTGCGCCGAGCTGGTCAAGCCTGGGGGCTGGGTGTTCTTCTCCACGATCAACCGCAGTGCCAAGGCCTTTGGTCTGGCCATTGTGGCGGCGGAGTACCTGCTCAAGATGATTCCCAAGGGGACGCATGAGTACGCCAAGCTGATCCAGCCCAGCGAACTCGCCATGTTTGCCCGTCAGGCTGGCCTTGACCTGCAGGCCAGCAAGGGTCTGCAGCACAACCCCATCACCGGGCGCTACTGGCTCAGCGCGGACACGTCGGTGAACTACATGCTGGCAACGCGCCGGGCAGAAGGGTGAGCCGCATGTGGCAAGAAGTCCGAGCTGTTCTGTTCGACCTGGACGGCACCTTGATCGACAGTGCACCCGACCTGGGTGCGGCCGCAGACAGGATGCGCATTGACCGTGGCCTGCAATCGCTTCCCTATGAGCGGTATCGGCCCATGGCGGGCGCCGGGGCACGGGGGATGCTGGGAGTGGGCTTCGGGCTCACGCCCGACTCGCCGGAGTTTCCGGAGATGCGCGAGGAGTTTTTCCGCAACTACGAGCAGTGCATGACCGAGCGCACCTATGCGTTCGATGGTGTCCCGGAGCTCATTGCACAGCTCCAGGCGGCATCCATGCCCTGGGGTGTGGTCACCAACAAATCCATGCGTTTCACCGACCCGCTGACGCAGCAGATGCCGCTTTTCGCGAGCGCTGGTGCCATCGTCAGCGGTGATACCACGCCCCACGCAAAGCCCCATCCAGCACCGTTGCTGGAGGCTGCCGCGCGTATCGGACTGCCCCCGCAGTGTTTTGTCTATGTGGGTGATGATGAGCGCGACATCGTTGCAGGCAAGGCCGCAGGCATGAAGACCGTGGCGGCCTGCTACGGCTACCTCGGCGCAGCGGGCGATACGCTGCAGTGGCAGGCGGATGCGCAAATCTATTCTCCCCTGGAGCTCTTGAAACTGCTGGAAAGAGGCTAAGATAGGAGCCTTGGGGCTGTCCTGGTTTCGACGTGGGTTCGGGACCGGTGTGGTGCATGTCGAGCTTGAGTGACGCTCGTAAATCTCCATTCAAAAAACTAACTGCAAACGACGAACGTTTCGCACTCGCCGCTTAAATCCGGTGAGCCTTGCAACAGCACGCTGATGGGCTGGGCAAGGGGGTAGCAATACCTCCCGGCTGCAAGGGAATTTACATCAGCTGGCTGCGTGCTGGGCTTCTTAGTACGTGGCAAGATCCAAGGAAGCTGGCATCCTGGGTAGCGTGCGCCTGCGCGACTTGGGAGGCGAGACTCAAAACAGAACGCTAAACATGTAGATCTGCCCGGCGAAGGCTTGCGGACGCGGGTTCAATTCCCGCCAGCTCCACCATCCAAGACACCGCCACACACTGATGACCTCAGCGTGTGGCGGTTTTTTTTGTCTTCAAGTGTCTTGCGGTGTCGTCGGAATCGCACGGATTTCGCACGGGCTGCGGGGGCGGGCTCGGCAAGGAGGCTGGCCCATGGTCGCTTCAGCTGCTGCCCATGTCTGGCATGGGCTGTTGCGACAGTTCCTGGATCAGCGTGAGGCGGAAATGCGCCAGGGCCTTGGCGCCGTGCTGTATGTGGTGCAGGTCTGCCACCCCGCCGATGCCCGAGACCAGCAGCTCTGGTTTGTTGGACAGGATGACTTCTATGAAGTGGTCAGCCAGTTCTGCTGCCAACAGGGTTTCTGTGCTCTGTTTGCTCATGTGCGTTTCCTCCTTGTGTTGGAAATCGCATGGTATGGCATCGCGGCGGAATAGGGGGGGTGCCGACTGGAGGCATGGCCGGCGCCCGGTGTCGATTCTCAGATGGCGAGGCTTGCGCGGTCCTTGCCTTCTATCCATTTGGGCGGCTTGCCGCGGCCTGTCCAGGTGGCGCCGGTTTCAGGATTGCGGAATTTGGGCTCTCCCACGCTGCGCTTGCTGGCCTTGCCGGGCTTGCCGGATTTGCTCTTGGCGGAGGGGAAGACGTCTTCCTTCGTCAGGCCATATTGCTGCACCATCGCCTTTGCTTCAGCGATCGCATCGGTTTTCGCGTGCTGGATGAGTGCGTCGATTTTTTTCTCAAGCTCGGCTTTTTGTTGCAGCAGGGCCTTGTAGTCGGATGTCATGGCAATGATGATTTTCAGTGGGAGATGCGCGTGTATATCACGGGCATGAATATTTTGTAAGTTATCAGTAAGAAAAAGAGTGTGCGAATGCAGGAACGGTCACCAGCGACGTGGCGCGTTCAGAACAGTTGATGGGGATGGTTGGGGCGGCGAGGTGCGCCCAAGAAAAAGGCCAGCGGCTTGCGCTGGCCTGGGAAGAAAGAGCCGGTGCTTTTTGAAAGCTTCCTGGGGGAATGAGAGGGAGGGAGGAGGAAATGCCCCAGACCCGGCAATGAAACGGTGCAGAAACTGATGGCGATGATGCCTGCCGTGCGCAGGCCGGCCGATGGGTGAGAGGCGAGTCTGCACGTAGGACGGGGGAGCATCTGCCGAGTCACAGGCTGGTCATCTCCATGCGCGATAAACCGGGAGTTGCGCAACCATGGGGGGGAGCGCATTGTTTTTTTATTGCGCATCCATGTCCATTGCTGCCACGCTGATTCCATTTGTTTTCAACCCGGCCAATCCGATGAGTGCGCCATTGCAGCGCCATCGTTGGCGCCTGTATGGTGCGGGCCTGCTTCTTTCGGCATCTGCCGGGGTATGGGCGCAGGTTCCCTTCAACGGCACCTACACGCAGGATTTCGACACCCTGGCCGCGTCCGGGGCGGGGCTGGCCTGGGCCAATAACAGCACCTTGCCGGGCTGGTTTCTCTTCAACAAGAGCCTGGCATCCATCACCTCTTATGTGGCTGGCAATGGTGCCTCTAACACCGGCAGCTTCTACAGCCTGGGGCTGAGCGCGGACCGTGCCTTGGGGGGCGTGGCATCAGGCGGGGCCTACTTTGGCAGCCCGGCCCAGGGCGCTGTAGCGGGTTGGATTGCGCTGGCGGTGCGCAATGACACGCGTGGCTCGGTCGACGGCATCACCTTGCGATTCAACGGCGAGCAATGGCGCAATGGCGGCAATACGGAATCGCAGCCCATGGTGCTGGAGTACGGCATGGGAGCCACCTTTGCCGACGTGCCTGAATGGCTGCCTGCCGGCGCGAACTTCAATTGGCAATCGCCTGTTGCCACTGGCACTGCTGCCGCCGTGGACGGCAATGTGGCCGGGCGGGTGAGCAATGTGGGCGGGGATCTGCGCGGCCTGGGCTGGGCGCCAGGTGCCACGCTGTGGCTGCGTTGGGTGGAGCTCAATGATGTGGGCAACGACCACGGCCTGGCCATTGATGACGTCTCCATCACTCTGGCGCTGCCCGACACCACGGCGCCCACGCTGCAGGCAAGCATTCCCGCGGCGGCGGCGACCGGGGTGGCGCTGAATCCGGAAATCAAGCTGAGTTTCGATGAGGCGGTGAAGCCCGGTAGCGGCAGCTTCGAACTGCGCCAGGGCGCCACGGTGGTGGCAACGCTGCAGGCTGGCGATGCGGCGCAGGTGAAATTCAGTGGCTCGACCCTCACGCTCAACGCGGGTGTGCGGCTGGCGGTCAATACGCCCTACAGCCTGGTTTCCGTGGGCGAGCCGGTGTTGGATACCTCGGGCAATGTGTGGACCGGCACGACGTTGGGCTTCACGACGGGAGACGAGCCGCCGGTCACCAGGATTTCTGCGGTCCAGGGCTCTGGCGATCAGTCTCCGCTGGTGGGGCAGAAGGTGACGGTGAGTGCCGTGGTGACGGCCTATATGCCTGGACTGAGCGGCTTCTTCGTGCAGGAAGAGGCGGCAGACTCCGATGGAGACGCTGCTACCTCGGAGGGCATCTTTGTCTACTACGGCAACGCCAATCCTGGCGTGGACGAGAGCACGGTGGGCAAGCTGGTGCAGATTTCCGCCTCGGTGAGCGAGTTCCGCAATCAGACCCAGCTCAGCGCCATCACGGACTTCGTTGTCCGCGGCGCGGCGGCCTTGCCGGAGCCGGTGCGCATCGCACTGCCTGTCAGCGACATGGGGCAATGGGAACGTCTGGAAGGCATGCGTGTGGAGGTGGCATCCGCCACCGCAGGCGGCAAGCTGGTGGTGAGCGACAACCGCACGCTGGGCCGCTACGGCAATGTCACGCTGTCTGCCGATGCGCCGTTGGCGCAGTACACCGAAGTCAACGCTCCCAGCGTGGCGGGCTATGCAGCCTACGTGCAGACGCTGCAGCGCAGCCAGATCATTCTCGATGATCGCTCCGGGGCCCAGAATCCCGAGTTCGTGCCGGGTCGTGGCGGCTTGCCGCTGTCGGCGTCCAACACGCTGCGCGCTGGCGATGGCGTGGACCGCGTCATCGGCGTGCTCGACCAGTTCTTTGATGCTGCCGCCAGCGAGCCCTATCTGACCAGCTACCGCGTGCAGCCCACGCAGACGCCACAGTTCACGGGGGCCGCGCGACCTTCAACTGCTGAATTGCAGCAGGCTGTGGGAGCGGCCACGCTCAAGATCGCGTCTGCCAACGTTCTCAATTTCTTCAACCTGACCGGTGCCACAAGCGGCTCTTCCCAGGTGATGTTCAACACGCCGCTGGGCAACCAGCAGGGCATTCGCGGTGCCAACAGCATTGCCGAGCTGGACAGGCAGCGCGCCAAGATCGTGGCCAATCTGCTGGGGCTGGGCGCCGATGTGTACGGCCTGATGGAGGTGCAGAACAATGGCTTTGGCCCAGGCAGCGCCATCCAGGATCTGGCCGACGCCTTGAACGCGAGTGCGGACAAGCCTGCCGGCGCCGTGTATTCGGTGGTCAAGGCGCCCTTCAGTGAGGCTGCAGGCACGGTGCCAGGCGCGGGCACGGATGCCATTACCGTGGCCATCGTCTATCGCAGCGACCGCGTCACGCCGATGGGCAGCGCAGCGGCACCCAATGTCTCTACCTACGATGCCTTCAACGGAAGCATCGGCGGAGCCCGGGTGCCGATTGCGCAGACCTTTGCCGTGGGCGGCAGCACGGAGCAGTTCACCCTGGTGGTGAACCATTTCAAATCCAAGGGCAGCGTGCTCGGTGGCGCAGGCAATGCGGACGTGCTTGACGGCCAGGGCGCCAACAACGCGGCGCGCGTGAAAACGGCCCAGCAACTGAGCAACTGGCTGGCAACCCGGCCCACAGGCGCGACCAGCCCCCACGTGGTGCTGGTGGGCGATTTCAACGCCTATGCGAAGGAAGACCCCATCACCACGCTGGAGTCCGGCGGCTATGTCAAGGTCTCCCAGGGGCTGTCCTATGCATTCGACGGAATGTGGGGTTCGCTGGACCATGTGCTGGTCAGCACCAGCCTGCAGCCCAGCGTGGGGCGTGCGGTCAAGTGGGCCATCAACGCCGAGGAGCCCGAGGTGCTCGACTACAACGTCGAGTTCAAGTCGTTGGATCAGCAGGCCAGCTTCTATGCGCCCACCGCCTATCGTTCCAGTGACCACAACCCCATTCTCCTGGGCCTGAATTTCGGTGGCCAGGCGCCATCGTTCAGTGGCGTGCCTGCCAATGCGCAGGCCGTGGTGGTGGGGCAGGCGGCCGATCTGGCGGACGTGGTGGTGGCCGATGCCGACAGCCCCGTCGTCACACTGTCCATTGTCGCCAGCGGCGGACAGGTGCTGGGCCTGGAGGATGCTGATGCTGCACAGCCCGGCATACAACTGCGCGGCAGCCCCGAACAGGTATCGCAGCAATTGCGCGCCGCCATGTACATGGCTTCGGTAGCCGGCCCGGCCAGCCTGCAACTGAGCGTGAGCGATGGTGTCCATGCGGCTGTGACGGCCAGCTATCCGCTGCTGGCGACCGCAGCCGGCGCGGTGGACCCGGCCAATCGATTCAGCATCACCGGAGCAAGCCAGATTGCGGTTGCGGGCGAGGTCGTGGGCGGTGGCGCCAACTGCCGCCTGGCCGAGCCGCCGCAGGTCGTGGCGGCACCGGGTACTCCACGTCCTGGGGCGGTGGTGCCACACGGGCTGTTGAAGCTCAACACCGATGGCTGTGATGCGGGTGCGCTCGTGACGGTCAGGCTGACCTATCCGAACGATCTGCCCAGTGGTGCCGAATACTGGAAGTGGGGCCGCACGGCAGATAACACCACGCAGCACTGGTACCGCATACCTGCAACGCTGCAGGGGCGCGTCGTCTCCTTCGTGCTGCGCGATGGCGGCCTGGGCGATGACGATCTGCTGGCCAATGGCCGTGTGGAAGACCCTTCGGCCCTGGTGCTGCCTGCAGCGGTCGGTGGCGGCACGCCGGCGGCGATTCCGTCACTGAGCGAGTGGGCGGTCGCGCTGCTAAGCCTGATGATGGGTGGACTGGCCATCCGTCTGCGCCGCCGCAACCCTTGATGCTGCCGTGAAAAAGCCCGGTCTGCACCACGTGCAGGCCGGGCTTTTTGCATTGGGGCAGGGGAAACTGCGGACAGGCATTTGCCCGACTGCGTGCAAGAGGGATGGGTGGGAGAGGGTCTTGGGGTGCAACCGCAGGCCGATGCTTGATGACGGCCGGGCTGGGTGCGAAAGTGGCGCGTCTGCTGCTGCGGGCGCCGTCTCGGTGCAAGGAATGAGAGAGATATCCAGAAACGATCGTGCTTGAAAAAGAGCCTGGCTAACCGGCATACCGCTGGCTGGCAAAAACGACTGCAGGCTGAACTGGCCTGACGAGTCGCCCCACGATGAAACTGAACTGCTGCAACACCATGAATGCTGCAGCATGGGTTGAATGATATACGCAAACAAGAATCATTCTCAAATAAACCCAGAACTTTCTCTGGAATTAGAAAAAGCTTGTGTTTTGCGGTTTTCGCCTGCTGGGCTGGTATCTGGCGTGGTGCCGCTCAAGAAAAAACGCCCCGGCTGCGGAGGCGGCCGGGGCGCTGAATGGAGCGTTCCATGCGATCAATCCAGGAAGGACACATGCTAGGGGTTTTGAATGAGAGCGCTTGCGTCTGCGTCTCCGGTCCTTCCTGGTTGTCAAGTGTAAATTGAAACAAGGTGCTTGATGGGGTCAAAGCAGCCGAAGTTGCATGCATCTGAGCCGTAAAGCTGTTTTTTTGTACTCCGATGCAACCGCCTCAAGCCAAATGCGCCGTGCAATGCAAAAAGCCCGCTGTGGAGCGGGCTTTTTTCTGGGAATGTGGACGATGGCTCTTACGCGACCATCGTTTTACGGCAGAACGTCTCTGCGGCTGTCACCGTTGTTTTTTTCGTCGTAGTGCACGACGCGCCGGCGTGAGATACAGCATTGCCTGCGCAGACAACCACGGGATTATAGCAGAGGCAGAATTTGCCGCTGGAGCCATGGGCCTGTGTTGCCGCAGAAGGGGTTTGAAGATGAATGAAATGACGCAAAGGCTTGAGGGCCTGCTCGCATCCGGCAAGGACTCGGCCCTGCTGCGCTGTACCTTGGGCAAAACCTATCTTGAAAACGAGGCGCCTGAGGTGGCTCATTCACACCTGGAGCGGGCCATTGAACTCGATCCCGGCTATTCGGTGGCGTGGAAGCTGCTGGGCCGGGCATTGCTGGCGCTGGGCGACGCTGCTGGAGCGCGGCGGGCGTGGAATACGGGATTGGCCTGCGCGCAGCAGAAGGGGGACGCCCAGGTCGTAAAGGAGATTGGGGTGTTCCTCAAGCGCCTGGACAGGCAGCAGGCGGCCTGAGTCGAGACGCTGCGCAAGGGTGGGTGTGGGTGCGGGTGCGGAGCGGGATTCACGCCTGCAAAAGAGCTTCCCTGGCCAGGGCGTCGGCCTCGGTGTTGCGGTGGCGGGGTATCCAGCGCAGGTGCACGTGCTCGAACCCGGTCAGCATGGTGCGGGCCTCATCAAAGAGGTCTGCCAGGCGCGCGATGGGCTTGATGGGGCGTGGCGATGGAGTCAACTGCTCCACCAGGATGCTGCTGTCCGTGAAGATGGTCAGGCGGCGCGCCTGCAGGACTTGCAGGGCCTGCAGCGCGGCCATCAGGGCGCGCAGTTCGGCTTCGTTGTTGCAGCCTCGCTCGGGGCAGGGCTCGGACAGAAGGTGGCGGCGTCCGTCGGGTGCGGTGATGACGGCGCCCATGGCCATGCGTCCGGGGTTGGGTACGGCGCTTGCATCGATGTAGGCAGTCCAGAGGTCTGCATCTGAGGGCGCGGGGCCGCAGGCGCTTGGGCGTGATGGGGGCTTTTCCAGAGGCATGCCTGCATCATGCGGCAGCGGTGGAAGTTTGGTCGCATTTCTTGTCGGATGGCGCGGGACAATGCAGGTCTGCAAATCACCGAAACCGAAGAAGGCAGCGAATGATCAGGATTCTGGGCAAGTCATCGTCCATCAATGTGCGCAAGGTGCTGTGGCTTTGCGTGGAGTTGGGAGTTTCGTTCGACCAAGAGGAATGGGGTTCAGGCCATCGATCGACGCAAGAGCCGGGATTTCTGGCGCTCAATCCGAATGCGATGGTTCCGGTGCTGCTTGATGGACCGCTGGTGCTGTGGGAGTCCAATACCATCTGCCGCTACCTGGCGACCCGCCATGACCGGCAGGACCTGCTGCCGGCAGCACCCGCCGAGCGCGCGCTTGTCGAGCAGTGGATGGACTGGCGGGCAACCGAGCTGAACAATGCCTGGCGCTATGCCTTCATGGGGTTGGTGAGAAACAGCCCCGAGCACCAGGACCCCGTGCAACTGGCCGGCAGCATGGCGAACTGGCATCGCCACATGCGCATTCTGGAGGACCAGTTGTCGCGCACCGGCGCCTTTGCTGCTGGCGCGCAATTGAGCCTGGCCGATATCGTGCTGGGTCTGTCCACGCACCGCTGGATGTCGGCGCCCATGGAGCGCCCTGAATTGCCTGCAGTCCGCGCCTACTACGAACGGCTTTGCGAGCGGCCGGGCTTTCGCCTGCACGGCGCCAACGGCACGCCTTGATGGCGGTCTGGCGCCCTGCGTGACAAAGCCCGCCAGGTTTCCTGCGGGCTTTGGTTGTTCAAGGAGTGGGTCAGGGGGCGACGCGCACCAGCATCATGTCGGCCTTCGAGCCTGCACCACGGGTCAGCACCGGGTGGACGGTGTCATTGATGAAGATGAGTTGGTTGCCCTGGGTAATGCGTGAGGTGACCGTGTACTGCGAGGCAGGATTCAGGCGGCTGGGCTCGACGGGCAGCTTGAAGCTGTAGGGCGGCTTGAGGCCTTCGAGCCGCATGGACTGCTGGGATATAACCGGGGCGGGAGCATCGGCGCGCGAGGTGTCCTGCAATTCGACGACCAGCACGGCATCGGGCGCAAGCGGAGCGGGCTCCCTCAGGTCAACCGTTCCCATGACCGCAGTGACGGGCGCATTGGGCGCCGGCTGGGTCTGGGCGCATGCACCCAGCAGTGCCGCGGACATCACGAGGGCCAGGGCTGTGCGGCGCTGAAGGCTGTTGGAATTCATTGGAGCTCCTTCTTGATTTGGGAGTCCCAGTCTGGCCTGGCGCGGCTTGCGGGGCTGTAGGAGCAGGCTCAACGCAAGCTGCTGCCATTTCCCAAAGTCGCATGGGCCGATCTGCTGGCTGGTTGCCAGTCTTGGCGGCAAGGCTGTGAAAGGTTTGTGCCCGTGCTGCGGGCGCTGCGCTGGCGACGCTCGGTTGGACAATTGCGATCTGAAGTGTAGACACCTTGCAGATATGTAGACAAAAGCCCCTGGCTCTTTCGAACCAGGGGCTTGAATCATTTGGTCGGAGCGGCGGGATTCGAACTCGCGACCCTCTGCTCCCAAAGCAGATGCGCTACCAGGCTGCGCTACGCTCCGACTAAAACGCTATTGTAGCGTCAAAAAAATGGGTATTTTCGCAATGGGCGAATTTTTTGCTCAACGCGAGCCGGGTCCCGGGCCGCGGTTGGCCAGGTGGCGGAAGGTGATGCGGCCCTTGGTCAGGTCGTAGGGCGACATCTCCAGCGATACCTTGTCGCCAGCCAGGATGCGGATGTGGTGCTTGCGCATCTTGCCGCCGGTGTAGGCGATCAGCTGGTGTCCGTTTTCCAGCGTCACACGAAAGCGAGAGTCAGGCAGGACTTCCGTGACGGAACCCTGCATTTCAATCAGTTCTTCTTTGGCCATGTGTTCAATCTCTCAGGTCTGGGTCGGTTGCGGCACTCACTTGTCGGAACCACGAAGGCCTTGCCTGGCCCACAGAACATGGGGTACGTGGGCCGAGGCTGAAAAAGCAGTGGATGTTCTGCGCAAGAGGCGCAGACCGAACGGAAGGCCAGGTCACAATGGTGTCGCAAAGGCAAAGCCCGGCAACAGCTAAACCTCCCAATTCTACAGCGTTGCATTCCCGCGCGTGCGCGGCCCAATGCGGCCGTCGCACGCAAAACACAGGTTGGATTTTTGCTGGAACGGTGCTGCCTTTGTCATCTGCGTTTCATCCGCGGCCTCCGGAAATCGTGCGCTTGGCTTCAAGGCGGGCGTGACAAGTGCTGAAAGCGGCGGGAGGAGTGGGGGGCGAGGGGTTTGGGTTGGCTAGAATCCGCCCACAACTTCTATTACTTTCATAGCAAAACCTCGATGTCTGATCGACTTGCCGTTCTCTCCCAGTATCTTTTGCCCAAGCAGGCGCTGACTGCCGTCATGGGGCGCCTGGCCCAGGCGCGTGCTGGCGACCTGACCACGGCAGTCATCCGGCGCTTCATTGCACGCTATGGCGTGGACATGTCGGAAGCGGCCGATTCCGATCCTGCGGCCTATGCCAGCTTCAACGAGTTCTTCACGCGGGCGCTCAAGCCCGGTGTGCGGCCGCTGGCTTCGGCCGACTGGGTCTGTCCGGTGGATGGCGCCATCAGCCAGATCGGCGCCATCGAGGGCGAGCAGATCTTCCAGGCCAAGGGGCACAGCTACAGCGCCACGGCGCTGGTTGGCGGCGATGTGCAGTTGGCGCGGCAGTTCGACAACGGGCATTTCGCCACCATTTACCTGAGCCCGCGCGACTACCACCGCATCCACATGCCCTGTGCAGGCCGGCTGCGGCGCATGATCTATGTGCCGGGCGAACTGTTCTCGGTCAACCCGGTCACGGCGCGCGGCGTGCCGGGCCTGTTTGCGCGCAACGAGCGCGTGGTCTGCGTTTTCGATACCGACCATGGCCCCATGGTGCTGGTGCTGGTGGGGGCCACCATCGTGGGCAGCATGGGAACGGTGTGGCACGGCATCGTCAATCCGCCCCGTCCCGGACGCATCCAGGACTGGCGCTATGACGACCAGTCCATCGTCCTGGGCCAGGGCGAGGAAATGGGGCGCTTCCAGCTGGGCTCCACCGTCGTCATGCTGTTCCCCGCATCGGCAGGGCTTCGCTTCAACGAGCAGTGGACGCATGCTGCGCCCGTGCGCCTGGGCCAGAAGATGGCCGGGCGCAACGAGGCCTGAGCCTGGATAGATGATCGATGAAACCGGGCCCAGGCCCGGTTTCTTTCAAAGGATCCAGCTCAAGGCTTCAGGGCGCCGCTGTGTGGTGAACATCGAAGGCGTGATGCTCAGCCGTTCAGGCCTGACGGGGTCTTCATGGCCGACCAGGTAGACCATCAGTTCGCGGCGGCGCAGTATCACGTGGCTGACCTTCTCGGCCTTGCCGTTTTGCGTGACATGCGTGCCGGGGCGAAACAGCGGCATCTGGAAGGTGAAGCTGCGCGGATCGGCCGGTGGCGCGATGGCGGTGTTGGGAGGGGCTTCGAGTGTGGCAACCATAGGCTTGATGTGCATGAGTGGACGCTGCCAACTCTATCGACACTGCCGCGCCAAACTGTAGGGCCGCGGGGGTGCGGCCGCGAGGAATCATGCCTGCGGGTGGGAAACGCCGAGGATGGCGTGCAGCCGTGCGCTGGTCGTCGTGTACTGCAGCAGCGGTTTTTCGCCCTGCAGATACTCGGCGGCGGCAAAGGCCGCCATGGTGGCTTCATGGAAGCCGCACAGGATCAGCTTGTGCTTGCCCGGGTAGCTGACGATGTCGCCAATCGCATAGATGCCGGGCGCATCGGTGGCCTGGGTTGCTGGGCTCACCAGCAGCTGCTTGCGCTCCATGGCCAGGCCCCATTCGGCGACCGGGCCCAGGCGGGGGGAGATGCCCAGGCAGACGACCAGTTGCTGCGCCGCCAGTTCATGCTCCTGCCCTTCGCCATCCATCCACTGCACGGCACGCAGCAGGCCTGAGTCGGCATGCAGTTGCGTGATCTGGCCGATCACCACGCGGATGGCGCCGCTGTCGCGCAGCTCCTGCAGGCGCTCCAGCAGTGCGGCCGAAGCCTGGAAGGCGTCGCGGCGGTAGAGCAGGTAGGTGGCCTGGGCCCTATCGGCGCAGGCAATGGCTGCGGCCACGGCCTCTTCGTCGCCACCGTGGACGATGGCGGTCTGGCCGCGCACCATTTCCAGATCGGCAGGATGGTAGTGAAGCTGGCCTGCAGCCAGCAGCTCCACGCCGGGCACCTTCAGCGCCTTGGGCACAAAAGCGCCCACGCCAGCTGCAATGAAGACGCTGCGCGCATGCAGTTCAAGGCCGTGCGTGGTCTGCGCCAGCCAGCGGCCATCGTCCATGCGCTGCAGCTGGGAGACCTGCTGGGAAAGGTGCAGTTGCGCGTCCATGGGCGCGATCTGCCGCTGCAGCAGCTGGACCAGTTCATGGCCCGTGCATACCGGAATGCCCGGGATGTCGTAGATGGGCTTGTCGCCGTACAGCTGCGCGCACTGCCCGCCCACATGGGGCAGGGCATCGACGACATGGCAGCGAATGCCTTGCAGGCCCAGCTGGAACACCTGGAACAGGCCCGCCGGGCCCGCGCCTATGACGAGGGCATCGGTCTGGATCGGTTGCGTGCCGGAGGTGTCTTGCATGGGCTGCGCGGCTTCAGCGTTCGAGCTGGTCGATCTTGCCGGGCTTGCCGTTCCAGTCGTCGGCGTCGGGCAGCGAGGCCTTGCGCTTGGTGATGCTCTTCCAGCCCTTTTCCAGCGACAGCTCGGCATTGAGCTTGATGAAGGCCAGTTGGTCGGCGGGGACGTCTTCCTCGGCAAAGATGGCATTGGCCGGGCATTCGGGGATGCACACGGCGCAATCGATGCACTCGTCAGGATCGATCACGAGGAAGTTGGGGCCTTCGCGGAAGCAGTCCACGGGGCAGACATCCACACAATCTGTGTATTTGCACTTGATGCAGTTTTCGGTGACGACGTGAGTCATGGGAGTCTTTTATGGCAGTGTGAATGTCGGTATCAACCCGGGATTCTAAAATTTTTCAGGAGCCAGTCCCGCACATGGCAAGGATTCTGGCGCGGACTGCTGCGGTTTTCCGAAAGCCCACGAGCCGGCATGTGCCGGCTCGCGAAGCGGGACTGTCCAGTTGCTCAATCCAGCAGTGCAGCGCCTGCGGTAGCGTGGCTGGCCGTGTCCACAAGGATCAGCGCACCCAACTGGCGGGCCTGGGCGAAGGGCGCTGCGGGAATGCTTTCCTGCAGCAGCAGCTCCACGCGGCCGATGGCGTTGGGCTCCAGCTGGGTGGCCTCTTCCTGGGCCAGCGTGTGGATGTTCAGGCGGTGCACCACGCGGCGGGCCTTGACCTTGATCCAGCGGTGGCCGTGCAGCGCCAGGTAGGTGCGGCCGGGGACCAGCGGCTGCTCGTCCATCCAGGCCACGGTGGCGGTCAGCTCGCGCTTGCTGGGCCATGCGGGCTGCGCTTCCTGGGCGTCGAAGTCGTCATCGGCAGCGACCGCTGCAGCCGCAGGGGCTGCGACGAGCCAGTCGCCGCGCGAGACATCGACCTCGCGGTCCAGCGTGATGCCTGCCGACAGGCCTGCGTCGATGGAGCCGGGAACGCGGGCATGGTCCAGCACCTGGGCAATCACGGCCTGCTGGCCGCTGGGCAGGATCTGCACGGCGTCGCCGACGCGTGCGCGGCCTGCGGCCACGCGGCCCCAGAACACGCGGCGGCCCTGGCTGGTATCGGCCGAGGACGAGAATTTCTCCACCCACTGCACGGGGAAGGCCAGCGCCAGGCCGGTGTCGGTCGGCGTGTTGGGCAACTGCTCTAGCAGTTGCAGCAGGCTGGGGCCGTCGTAGCCGGCCCAGCCGGGCTCGGCGTTGACCACGTTGAAGCCCTTGAGGGCCGAGACGGGCACGGTGGCCGCCGAGGCAATGCCGGCCTCGGCCGTGAAGCGCTCCAGCGCGCCGCGGATGTGGACGAAGGCCTGTTGCGGGTCTTCGATGGCGTCGAGCTTGTTGACGGCAAACACCAGCGAGTGCACGCGCAGCAGGTGGGCCAGCAGGCTGTGGCGGCGCGTCTGCGGCAGCAGGGTGAGTTGCGGGTTCTTCCAGTCGAGCTTGGTGGCATCGACCAGCACCACGGCGGCGTCGGCGCTGCTGGCGGCCGTGACCATGTTGCGCGTGTACTGCTCATGGCCCGGCGCGTCGCCGATGATGAACTTGCGGCTTTCGGTGGCGAAGTAGCGGTAGGCCACGTCGATGGTGATGCCCTGCTCGCGCTCGGCCGAGAGGCCGTCGGTCAGCAGCGCCAGGTCGGTCTCGCCGCTCTTGGTGACGCCGGCCAGCTGGTCCTGCAGCACGGCGCGCGTGTCCACCAGAAGGCGGCCGATCAGCGTGCTCTTGCCGTCATCGACGGAGCCGCAGGTGATGAAGCGCAAGGCCGAGGCGTTGGCGGCGGTCTGCTGTGTGGCCTGGCTGGCCTGGGTGGCCGTGGAATCCGCGACGGCTGCGTCGGCGGCAATGCTTGCGGTGGTCATCAGAAATATCCGTCCTTCTTGCGCTTTTCCATGGAGGCGTCGCTGGTCTTGTCGTCCATGCGCGTGGCGCCGCGTTCGCTGACTTCGGCGGCCAGGGTTTCGAGCACGATGTCGGCTGCCGTGGCGGCTTCGCTTTCCACGGGGCAGGTGCAGGTGATGTCGCCCACGGTACGAAAGCGCACGTCGCGCACCACGACTTCCTCGCCGTCGCGTGGGGGCGTGAGTTCGGTCACGGGCACCAGCAGGCCGCGGCGCTCCACCACTTCGCGCTTGTGCGTGTAGTAGATGCTGGGCAGGGCGATCTGCTCGCGCTCGATGTATTGCCAGACATCGAGTTCAGTCCAGTTGCTGATGGGGAACACGCGGAAGTGCTCGCCGGGGGCCAGACGCGTGTTGAACAGCGTCCACAGCTCGGGGCGCTGGGCCTTGGGCTGCCATTGGCCGAAGCTGTCGCGGTGGCTGAAGATGCGTTCCTTGGCGCGGGCCTTTTCCTCGTCGCGGCGCGCGCCGCCGATCAGGGCGTCGAAGCGGAATTCATCGATGGCCTCCAGCAGCGTTACCGACTGGTGGACGTTGCGGCTTTCGCCCGGATGGGCCAGGCGCACGGTGCCGCGTGCCATGGAGTCCTCGACGCTGCGCACGATGAGTTCGGCGCCGAGCTCTTTGGCACGCAGGTCGCGGAAGTCGGTCACTTCCGGGAAGTTGTGGCCGGTGTCGATCATCAGCAGCGGATAGGGGATGCGGCCCTTGCCGAAGGCCTTTTCGGCGCAGCGCAGCATGACCAGCGAGTCCTTGCCGCCCGAAAACAGCAGGGTGGGGCGCTCGAAGGCGGCGGCCACTTCGCGCAGCACGAAGATGGTTTCCTCTTCGAGGGCGTCGAGGTGGCGGTTGCTGAGATGGCTCAGCACGGAGGTGTCCACACGGGCATTCATTTCTTGGTTTCCAATCAAATCGGTGTCAAACCCTGCAGGCTTCACTTCTTGGCATGCAGGCCGCATTCCTTGGCCGCTTCATCCTCCCACCACCAGCGGCCGGCGCGGAAGTCCTCGCCAAGACTGACCGCGCGCGTGCAGGGTGCGCAGCCGATGCTGGGATAGAACTGGTCGTGCAGCGGGTTGTAGTCCACACCATGGCTGGCGATGTAGTGCCAGACATCGCCCTGGGTCCAGTCGGTCAGCGGGTTGAACTTGGTCAGGCCCTTGGTCTCGACCTCGCTGCGGTCCACGGCGGGCACGTCGGCGCGGGCGTTGGACTGCTCGCGGCGCAGGCCCGTGATCCAGGCGCTCTTGCCAGCCAGCGCGCGCGCCAGCGGCTCCATCTTGCGCACGCCGCAGCAGGCCTTGCGCAGCTCGATGCTGCGGTACATGGCGTCCTGGCCGTTGTCGCGGATGAAGTGGATCACCGATTCGAGCTGCGGCCGGTAGACCTTGACGCTCAGGCCGGGCAGCGACTGGGTGCGCTCCAGCAGGGCCAGGGTCTCGGTGTGCAGGGCGCCGGTGTCCAGCACGAAGACGGGGATGTCCAGGCCCAGGCGGTGGATGATGTCGGTGATCACCACATCCTCTGCGCCCAGGCTGGAGGCCTGCGTCACGGCCTCGGCGCCCAGCGCCGCAGCCTCGCGCAGCAGGGCCTCGGTGGCGGCCAGCTTGTCGGCAAAGCCGCTGCTGGCACGGCCGTTGACCTCGGTGGCCTTGGCCGATGCCTGTCGCGACAGAAAGCTTTGCGCACCCATGTCAGGCCGCCTTGACGAAGTGGGGCTCGGGATGGACGGCATCGCCCTGGTAGAAGCCGTGGAAGCGGTCGAGCTGGCGCTGGGCGTCGGCGATGTCCACGCCTTCGCGCAGCACGGCCACGTCGAAGCCGCAGCGCTGCATCTGCACCAGCTGGTCGATCAGCACGTCGCCGGTGGCGCGGATTTCGCCCTGGAAGCCCAGGCGCTTGCGCAGCAGGCGGGCCTGGCTGAAGGCGCGGCCATCGGTGAACTTGGGAAAGTTGAGGTCGATGCGCTGCACGCCGGTCAGATCCAGCGTGAAGGGATCGGCGTCATTGGCCGGGGCGATGATGGTCTGCTGGCCTTCGGCCGGGCTTTGGTGCTCTTGGGTGGCGATGATTTTCATGGGGATCTCCTGCGGCTCTCACCTGGGGTCAGGCGGCCGCCTCCTCGGTGTGCTTGGCGGGGTGGCGGGCGGCATTGCCGGCGGCCTTGAACGGGTCGATGCCCACGCGGCGCACGGTGGCGATGAAGGTCTCGAAACGGCCGCCTTCGCTTTGGCGCTGCTCACGGTAGGTGGCCAGCAGGGCTTCGATCACGCCGGGCACTTCGGCGGCGCTGAACGAGGGGCCGATGATCTTGCCGGGCGTGGCCGGACCGGACAGGTGGGAGCCGTCGGCGCCGCCCAGCGTGATCTGGTACCACTCCTTGCCGTCCTTGTCCACGCCCAGGATGCCGATGTGGCCGCTGTGGTGGTGGCCGCAGCTGTTGATGCAGCCGCTGATGTGCAGGTCGATCTCGCCCAGGTCCCACAGCTCGTCCAGATCCTGGTAGCGCTCGGTGATGGCCTCGGCAATGGGCAGGGAGCGTGCATTGGCCAGCGAGCAGAAGTCGCCGCCAGGGCAGGCGATCATGTCGGTCAGCAGGCCGATGTTGGGCTTGGCCAGGCCCAGGGCCTTGGCCGCCTTGTACAGCTGGGGCAACTGGTCGCGGCGCACCCAGGGCAGCAGCAGGTTCTGCTCGTGGGTGACGCGCATCTCGCCGGCCGAGAACTGGTCGGCCAGCGCGGCGGCGGCATCCATCTGGTCGGCCGTGGCGTCGCCGGGCGCGTAGCCCAGGCGCTTGAACGACAGCAGCACGGCGCGCAGTTGCGGGTGGCGGTGCGGGCGCACGTTGCTGATCAGCCAGCGGCCGAAGTCCTTGTCTTCCTCGGCGGCCGTGCGCAGCAGGGCCAGGGTCTCGGCCTCGGCATTGGCGGGCGACAGGTCCAGCTCGGGCTCGCGGAAATTGGCGGCCACGCGGTCGTACTCGGCTTGCGTGATGGTGTGGGGACCACCCTCGACCTCGACGATCTGGCGGAATTCCTCATCGACTTGGTCGATGAAGTTCTGGCCCTCGGACTTCACGAGGATCTTGATGCGCGCCTTCCAGGCGTTGTCGCGGCGGCCGTAGCGGTTGTAGACGCGGATCACGGCTTCCAGGTAGTTCATCAGCTGGTTCCAGGGCAGGAACTCGCGCAGCACTGGGCTGATGGTGGGCGTGCGGCCCATGCCGCCGCCCACGCGCACCTTGAAGCCCAGCTCGCCAGCCTCGTTCTTGAGCAACTGCAGGCCCACGTCGTACCAGCCCAGCGCGGCGCGGTCTTCCTCGGCGCCGCTGATGGAGACCTTGAACTTGCGCGGCAGGAAGCTGAACTCGGGGTGCAGCGTGCTCCACTGGCGCAGGATTTCGGTGAAGGGGCGGGGGTCGGCGATCTCGTCGATGGCAATGCCCGCCAGCGCGTCGCTGTTGATGTTGCGGATGCAGTTGCCGCTGGTCTGGATGCCGTGCAGGTTGACGCTGGCCAGCAGGTCCATCACGTCGGCGGCCTTGGACAGCGGAATCCAGTTGTATTGGACGTTGGTGCGCGTGGTGAAGTGGCCGTAGCCGAACTTCAGGTCGGAGCCGATGCGGCGGCCGTCGTGCAGCGGGATGTCGCCCAGCCGGTCCTGGGTGGCGCGGGCCTCGGCCAGCAGGGCGGCGTCGGGCTGGTCGTACTCGCGGGCCACGCGGGCCAGAACGCGCAACTGGGCGCTGGACAGTTCGCCGTAGGGCACGGCCACGCGCAGCATGGGCGCGTAGCGCTGCACATACCAGCCGTTTTGCAGGCGCAGGGGCTTGAACTCATCCTCCGAGAGCTTGCCGGCCTGCCAGCGTTCGAGCTGGTCACGGAACTGCTCGGCGCGCAGGCGGATGAACTGTTTGTCGAATTCGGTGTATTGGTACATGGCGCTTCGGATGTGGGGTCTTCGACTGCCGCCAGTGGCGGCGGTGCAGGGGTTCATTGCGTGGCACCGAGGCACTTGCGGGAAACGCGCGCAGAACCCTGCATGGACGGAAATGTAAGCAATGGCCTTATAGAAGCAAACGATTGTTTTGTCCTGCAAGTATGTGGATATGGATATAAGTGAATGGCAGCAGGCTTTGTGGGGCTGGGCATGTCAAACGCATGGGCGGCCGATATGCTTTCCGGCCAGAGGGAGGATTTCAGAATGCGAAACCGTTGTGCCGCCATCGGGCTGGCCTTGGCATTGGCAACTGCTGCTCAGGCGCAGGCCCAGAAGCCGGCACCGCCGCCGTCCCCGTTGTCAGCAGCGCACACAGCTGACACGCCTGAACCCGACGAATCCGCACAGGAATCAGCCTGGGATGCGTATCTGCATCGCGTGGCGGCGCAGTTGGCCGGTTCCGGCAGCGGGCGCGATCTGGCCTTTGCGGCCATCCTGATCAATCTGTCGCCCCGCGACAAAAGCGCTGTCAGCCAGGCCGAGGGCTGGCGCCAGGACGCGCTGGAGCGGGCAGGGCAGGATGCGCTGGCCTATCAACTGCTGGCCTCCAAGGCCCCTGAGGACGAAGGCGAAGTGCGCTCCGAGGCTGCTCGCCGCTGGCTGGCGCTGGAGCCCAGCAATTTCTCTGCGCTGATGCAGCAGGCGCTGGGACCGCAGGAACTGCTGGTTGCAGCGCGCGAAAGCCGCTATGCGGACCTGCACATGTATGACGGCGTGCGCTGGATGCAGTCCGCTTTGCTGCGTCATCCGCCCACGGCACAGGAGCTGCAGGCGCTGGGTGGCAGTCCGAACTACCGGCTCGAGGAAGGCGCGGTGATCACTGCAATAGGTATCTGGACAGCCTTTCCCTTGACGGGCTACAAGGCGCTGCTGGATGCCTGCAAACCCGAAGCGATGGGCAAAACCCCGGCGCGCGAGGCCGACTGCCTGCATGTAGCCCACCTGCTGACGGAGCGCGCATCGACCGTGCTGGACGAGGGCTTTGGGCTGGCGATTCAACGCCGGCTGGCCAAAACCCCGACCGAGCGCGCCGCGGCCCAGGCCCGGCGCCGCCAGTTGGAGTGGCTGATGCAAGCGTCCGCCCCGCTCGGCATGCAGGACGGAGGAGCCCAGTTTGCCCGGCTGCTGGCCGATCCTTCCATCCACAGCGAGCAGCAATTGCTGCAGCGCTTGCTCAAGGATGCAGGCCGGCCCTTGACGCCGCCGCCGTGCTGGAAGTGGCGCCCGCCCAGACCTTAGGGATTGCCGGCAGCCGCGCCGCCACCGCCGCCTCGCTCACCCCATAGAGCGCAGCCAGCGCGGCCGGTGTCGCCACTTGCGCCGCCGCACCGCAGGCCTGCAGGCCGCCGCGGCCCAGCAGGGCGATGCGGTCGGCCACCTGCAGCGCATGCTCGGGCTGGTGGGTGGACAGCAGCACGGCCATGCCGCGTGCACGCAGCGCGGCAATCTGGTCCAGCACGCGGATCTGGTTGCCGAAGTCCAGGCTGGCCGTGGGCTCGTCCATGACCAGCAGCGCGGGCTCCTGGGCCAGGGCGCGTGCGATCAGCACCAGCTGGCGCTCGCCGCCGCTCAGCTCGGTATAGGGGCGCAGCGCCAGATGGGCGATGCCCAACTGCTCCAGGCAGCCCAGCGCCAGGGCACGGTCGGCACTTGAAGGCCGGGCCAGCGCAGGCAGGCGCGCGGCACGGCCCATGAGCACCATGTCCAGCGCTTCGAAGCCGAAGACGCCGGCCTGCGCCTGGGGCACATAGCCCACGCGCCGCGCAAACTCGGCACGCGGCCAGCTGTGCACGGGCTGGCCCTGCACGCGCACCTCTCCGGCCAGCGGCGCCAGCAGGCCCAGCACGGTGCGGAACAGCGTGGTCTTGCCGCAGCCGTTGGGGCCCAGCAGGCACAGCACCTCGCCTGCGGCAATGGCCAGGTCCAGCCCCTGGCTGACGCGCCGGCGCCCATGGCCCGTGGCCAGGGCCAGCGTCTGCAGCACGGGTGGGGCCTGCACTTCAGTCATTGCGCCCCGTGCGCGACAGCAGGTAAAGAAAGAAGGGCGCGCCGACCAGGGCCGTGAGAATGCCCAGCGGCAGCTCGATGCGCGCCGCGCTGCGCGCCAGGGTGTCGGCCGCCACCACGAAGCCCGCGCCCAGCAGCGCCGAGGCCGGCAGCAGGCGCACGAAATTGGGGCCGACCAGCAGGCGCGCCACATGCGGCACCACCAGCCCCACCCAGCCGACGATGCCGGCCAGCGACACGGCGGCCGCCGTGCCCAGCGTGGCACAGGCCACCAGCAGCAGGCGCAGGCGTGCCACGGGCACGCCCAGGGCCAGCGCCTCCTCGTCGGGCAGGCCCAGCAGGTTGATGCGCCAGCGCAGCAGCAGCAGGGGCAGCAGGGCGCACAGCATCACGGGCGCCGTGGCACCCAGCTCGGGCAGCGTCACGGCGCTCAGGCCGCCCATGAGCCAGAAGGTGATGGATGGCAGCTGCGTATTGGGGTCGGCCAGCGTCTTGACCAGGGCGATGCCCGCGCCCAGCAGCGCGCCCAGCGCAATGCCGGCCAGCACCAGAACCAGCACCGGGTCATGGCGGCGCACGCTGGCGCTGATGGCCACCACCACGGCCACTGCGGCCAGCCCGCCACCAAAGGCCAGGGCCTGCACGGCCGCCATGGACCAGCCCAGGAAGATGCCCAGCACCGCGCCCAGGCCGGCACCGGCCGAGACGCCCAGGATGTCGGGCGAGACCAGCGGGTTGCGGAACATGCCCTGGTAGGCCGCACCCGCCGCCGCCAGCGTGGCGCCCACGGCCAGGCCTGCGGCGATGCGCGGCAGGCGGATGTTCCAGAGCACGGTCTCGGCGCTGGCCGACAAGGGCGAGGCAGTGCCCATTGCGCGCGCCAGCAGCGACTGCCACAGCTGCTGCGGCGCGATGGAGAACTGACCCGCCGCCAGTGCCCACAGCAGCACGGCGGCCAGCAAGGCCAGTGCGAGCACCCACCCCAGGCGGCGGCCTGTGGCAGGCATCAACGCGCAGCCTCCATCAGCCTGCCCAGCGCTGCGGGCGACAGGTCGGCGCCGTAGAACAGGCGGTAGAAGTCGCGCACCTCGCGTTCCAACGGCGGCAGTCCCTGCAGGGCCGGCGCCTGTGGGTGGAGCTTTTCCAGCAGCCAGCGCACGCCGATCAGCCGGTTGACGCCGGGCGGACCATCCAGCCAGCCGAAGGGCCAGACCGGCGCGCAGTGCACGCGGCCCGAGCGCACGGCGGCCACGCCGCGCCACAGCGGGTCCTGGCGCATGCGCTCGGCAAGGCCGGGTTCCTGCGTGACGATGACCTGCGGGTCCCAGGCCAGGATCTGCTCCATGGACACGCGCGTGAGCCCGCCGCGCCCTGCATCGGCGGCCACATTGCGCCCGCCCGCGTACTCGACGGCTTCCACATTGATGGAGCCCGCCAACCCTGTTTCCAGCCCATTGGCGCTGCGCGCGAAATAGGCGCGCGGGCGCTCGGCCGGTGCCAGGCCCTGGGTGGCACGCTGCGCCAGCGCTGCCACGGCATCGGCATGGCGGGCCAGCGTCTCGCCGCGTGCGGCCTCGCCCAGCAGGGCGCCGACCTCGCGCAACTGGCGTGGGTGGTCGGCCAGCGAGCCCTGGATCAGCACGCAGGGCAGGCCGGTCTGGCGCGCCAGCCGCTCGGTGGCCGAGATATAGGTGGCATCGGCCGTGCCGGCGTCCAGCACCAGGTCGGGCTGCAGCTTCAGCAGCGACTCCAGCGGCATGGTGCTGCCGCGCCCGGACAGGCGGCCCAGATGCGGCAGCGCCTGCAACGTGGGCCCCAGATAGGCGCGCGAGACATCGTCCAGCTGCTGGGGCCAGCCCAGCAGCTTGTGCGGTGCCAGCGTAGCCACCAGTACGCCTGCGGGGGGGCCGGCAGCAAACACCCGGCGCAGTTTGGTCGCGTCCGGTATCTGGCCTATGCGCGCGGCAATGGTCGTGGTCTGGGCATGGCCGGGAACAAGAGCCGATGAGGCCAGTGCCGCCATGGCCTGGCCCAGCCAGCGGCGGCGGGTGAACAGAAGATCGGTCATGAAAATCAGGGGATGGGGCTGGCGCAGCCACGGCGCTCAAGCTGTGCCTGGCACCATTGCTCGATCTGCACCTCATCGGCTGCCAGCTCGGCATGCAGGCTGCCGGTATACCTGCGCCAGTCTTCAAGATGGCGGGCCGCGACGGCCGTGAGCACGGGCGTGCCGGCCTTGACAAAGGCCGCGAATTCGGCGGCAAAGCCCTGGCCCGAGGCCTCGACGATGCCGAAGCGGTTGATCACCACCAGATCCACGCCATCGTCCAGCGCCTGGCGCAGCACGGCGCTGGCCTGGGCCAGGGCCTGGGGGTTGAGACTGCAGGCGCGCGAGGCGCAGCCCAGGTCCTGGGACAGCTCGAATTGGCGGTCACTGCGCAGGTCGAACAGCTGCATGCGCTTGTTGCCGTTGGCATAGCGGTCCTGGCGATGCACCAGCCCGCCCACGCGCCAGCCCGCGCCTTGCAGGCGGCGTGCCACGCGTTCGAGCAGCAGCTCCATTGCATGCTCGTCGTCGGGATGGACCAGGGCGGCCAGGGGCAGGGTGGCAGGTGAGTTCATGGCATGCGGTGCTTGTGGGATCCAGGCAGGTTTTTACTCCTGGCCGCCGCCGGTGTCGTTGACCAGGGGCATGCTGTCGCGCCCGAAGATCCAGGGACCTCCGGCTGCCACATTGGCCAGCGCCAGTTCCTGCTGGCCCGGTGCGGACAGCAGATGCTCGGCCAGCCGTTGCGCGCTGCGGCGCTGGCCAGCGTCGGCCGGGTGGCGCGGCCCGGGCGTGAGCAGCACATAGGGCCGGCGCATCAGCGGGTCGCCGTGCAGCAGCAGTTCGATGCCGGGCGCGCCCATCTTGCCGAAATGCAGCGGGATATGGCCCACCACGGCATAGGCCTGGAGCTCGGCCGCCAACTGCAGCACGGCCTGGGGGCGCGGCCCGGTGTCGGCGCGCAGCCAGCGGGCGTCCGGCCGTATGCCGGCGCGGCGCCACAGCCGCTGGACCACGGTATAGCTGCCGGGGTCGCGCAGCGCGATGAAGGGCGAGCCGCTGGCAACGATGCGGCGCATGGCCTCGACGCCATCGGCCGCGCCGCGCACCCCGGCCGGATCATGCGCTGGGCCGGCGAACACATGCTCGTTCCAGCCCCAGACCCGCGCGGCCGATGCCAGGCCGGCAGCCTCCAGCGACATGGCTTCGTCGCTGGCGTGGATGAGCAGCAGCTGGGCGCGGCCCTGGGCCATGGCGGGGATCACGCCCTCCTTGGGCGCGGCAACGGCGGTGCGCACGGACAGGCCCAGGCTGCGGCCCGCCGCGTCGGCCAGGTGCGGCCACACACCGCACAGCGACAGGCCGCCGACCACGGCCACGTTCACGCTGGCAGGTTCGGCCGGCTGGGCGGCGCAGCCGCTCAGGGCGGCCAGCGCGGGCAGGGCGCCCAGCAGGCGGCGGCGAGGGTGGCAGATCGGTTCCATGGAATCAGGCACGGGCACAGTCTCCGACCCGTTTCAGAAGCGATAGCCCAGGTTGACATACCAGCTGCGGCCCGGCATGGGCAGGCCGTCATCGAACTGGTACCACTTGTCGCCGATATTGGCCACGCCGAAGTCCACGGTGATGTCGCTGCGCGGCTTGTAGCGTGCACGCAGGTTGGCAATGCCGTAGCCGGGCAGTTTGAGCGTCTGCAACTGGCCGCTGCCCGACAGCGGCACGTAGCGGCCCTTCTCGGTCTCGACCTCGGCATTGAATTCCCACTGCGCCAGCGGACGCCACTGAACGCCGGCCAGCAGGCGGTGGCGCGGCGTGTTGGTCAGCGTGATGCTGGAGTCGCTGGTGTTGCGGCGGTCCAGGTAGGTGTAGCCGGCGTTCACGCCCCATTGCGCGGACAGTTGCTGGGCCAGGGACAGCTCCATGCCGATGTTGCGCGTGCGCCCCACGTTCTGCGCCTGGTTGCAGGTGGTGCCGCCGCACTCGGCAGAGGCCACGACCACGGTCTGGATCTGGTTGCGCACGCGGCTGTAGAACAGCGCGGCCTGGCCCTGGCCGCCCTGCCAGGGCGAGCCGCTGACGCCCAGCTCCAGGTGGTTGGCCGTCTCGGGCTGCAGGTCGGGGTTGGCCAGGGCCGTGCCCATGCGTGCCGAGTAGCGGTCCTTGATGGTGGGAAAGCGCGTCTTGTGCGAGGCGATGAAATACGCCTCGCTGCCGCCGCCCAGCGCATAGCCGAGCTTGGCCACGCCATTGGTGGCGCTGGCGGAGCCCGTGGGCCACTGGTAGACCTCGCGCGCATCGCGCTGGTCGTGGCTGAGCGCCAGGTTCAGGCTCCAGCGCTCGGCCAGGGAGATCGTGTCCTCGACCACCAGGGAGCGCGTCGCGTCGCGGTAGTGCTTGCTGGGATCCTTGGCCGAGGCGGCATCGGTGTGCTCGTCGATCTTGTAGTGCGCGCCCAGGCGCAGCGCATGGCCCTTGAAGCTGTAGTTGGCCCACTCGACGCTGGCGCCCTGGCTCACGTCCTTGTAGCTGCTGGTGGGGTCATGGCGCGAGTAGCTCGCGTCCGTGTACATGTCCAGGCCGTTTTGGTAGGTGTCGTGGTAGATGCGCGTCTTGAGCAGGTTGTCGGCATTGATGCGCGTGGTGCTCAGAAAGTACACGCTGTCCTTGTCCCAATAGGGCCAGCGCCAGTAGCGGATGACGTTCTTGCCCGTGGCGCTGCCGGTATACACGGGGTTGCCCTTCTCGCCTTCCTGGCGCACATAGCCCAGCGCGTATTCGTCCGTGGCATTGGGCGTGAGGCCCAGCTTGAACGACAGCCGCTTGTCCGTGCGGTAGGCGTTGTCGCGGTAGTTGCCCGTGTCGGTGGGCTGCTTCTTGAAGTCCTTGAAGCCCTTGGGCAGCGGAAAACTGTCCGCGTCCAGGTAGGAGGCGCCAAGCTGGTAGTACCAGGTGCCCAGGTTGCCGCCCAGGTTCACGGCGGCCTTGCGTTCGCCGCCTGCGCCTGCGCCGATGCGTGCATCGCCCTCGAAGGATTTGACCGGCTTGCGCGTGACCAGGTTGATGGCGCCGCCCAGCGTATTGGGGCCATACATCAGCGATGCGCCAGCCTTGGCCACGCGGATCTCGGACAGGTCGAAGGTGGTGAAGCGGCCGAAGTCCACATAGCCGTCATAGGGCACGTACAGCGGCACGCCGTCCACGAAGACCGGCACCTGGCGCGGATCGAAGCCGCGCAGGTAGATCATTTCCTCGTTGCGATTGTTGCGCGACAGCGTGGCGCCCGGCAGCAGGCGCACGGCGTCGGCCACGGTGTCGGCATTGCGCTGGCGCATCTCGTCGGCGTCCAGTCGCTGTTCATCGCCGGATATGGCCTGCGCCTCATCACGCGCACCGTGCACATCGACCGTGCCCAACTGGAAGGTCTGCGAAGCCTGTGCTGCAGGTGCACCCGATGGGGCCTCGACCTGGGCTTGCGCCTGCGTGCTGGCGGCCAGGCCTGCGAGCAGCAGGGCTTGTGTCAGTGCGGAGCGAAGGCGGAACGAGGGTGAGCAGAGGGCGGGTGAGGATGCGGGAGCGCAGGAGCGGGGCTGGCGGGTCACGGTTTCAGGTTCTTGTGTGGTTGAACGCGGGGAGCGGCTGGTTGTTTCCTTTTGAAAACAGGTTCCGGATTCTAGCGATATGCACCAACAAACATAACGAGTGACAAAAAACCGTCTGCGGGAAGACTCGGGTTTTCTTTCAGGCCGTTGTGTGAATGCCGGGCCGTTCAGCGGCCGGGCGGTTCAACGGCTCAGCGCCTGCGGCCCAGGCGTTCGCTGGCCAGGGCAGCCGCCAGCCTGGCGTCCAGGGGCAGCGGTTCGTCGTGCACGCGTGCTGCCAGCAGCTCGCCGCACAGCAGCGACAGCGTGAGCCCGCGCGAGCCCATGGCCGTCAGCGCCCACAGGCCGGGAGCCTGATCGGACACCGGTCCGACCACGGGCAGCCGGTCTGGCGAGGCCACGCGCACGGCGCCCCAGGTGGCGCGCGGTGGCGCGTCGAAGAAGCCTTGCAGGCCCTGGTAGGCACGTGGCAGCAGCTGCGCCAGCTTTGCGCCATTGGCTGCATGGGCTGCGGCCTGGTCTTCGGGACTTGGCGGCAGCGCGGTCTGGTCGCGCTCGAAGGTCGATCCCATGACCCAGCATGGCCCGGCTGCATCGCCGGGCAGCGGCATGGCAGGCACCAGATTGCCATGGCCGTTGACGGGAAAGGGCGGCATGGCCTGCGCGCTGGCCGGGGTGTGCACATCCCAGCTGACCTGGCCGCGAATGGGCTGCAGCGGCCACCCGGCCTGGGCGCCCAGGCTGTGCTCCAGCAGCGCATTGGTTGCGGGGCCCAGTGCGAGAACGACCAGTTCAGCCTCGGCCAGCAGATTGCCCTGTGCATCCAGGGCCTGCCAGACGGGCGCGCCACCGGCTGTGTCGGTACATGCAAGACGCGCCACGCAGGCGCGGCCCTGCCAGCGCACGCCGGGCAGCGCCAGCTGCGCCTGCACCAGCCGCGCCGGGCGCACCCAGCCGGCCTGCGCATGCCAGCAGGCAGGGGCGTCGGCGGGCAGGCCGGCCGCCGAGAGTTGATCGGCGCTTGCGGGCCGGCTCCAGTGGGCGCCCGGGCCGGGGGATTGCCAGTCGCGCGGCAGCCGCGGGGCGGCTTCCACGCCGTGCTCCAGCACGCCGGTATCGCACCAGTCCGTGCCCGGTTGCAGCAGGCCCTGGCCGGAGAGCATTTGCAGCTGCGCCAGGGTCAGGCGTGCGCCGTCGCGGCTCAGGCGGGACAGCAGGCTGTCATCGGGCGAGACATGGGGGCAGAACAGGCCTGCGGGCAGGGCGGAGGCGCCCGCTGCAGGCGCGTCGGCAGCATCCAGCACGGTGACCTGCCAGCCACGGCGCGACAGGCTGGCGGCGGCGGCCGCGCCGGCAATGCCTGCACCCAGCACCATGCAGCGCCGTGGGGTGAGGGGTTCCTGCGGCTGTGCACGCGGCCCGCGCGGTTGCCAGGCCGGGTCAAACACGGCATGCAGGTTGTGGCGCTTGGGGCGCACGCCATCCACCTTGCGCACCTGAAAGCCGTGCTGGGCCAGGCCATCGCGCACCGTGCGCGCCACGCACCAGGTGGACAGCTGCGTGCCGCGCCGGCAATGGCGCGCCAGCGCGCGCAGGGTATCGGCGCTCCAGAGGTCGGGGTTGAGTTCCGGCGTGAAGCCGTCCAGGTAGATGCTGTCGGCCGTGATCTGCTGGCGCCGCAGCATGGCCTGGGCATCGCCGATGTACAGCGTCAGCAGCACGCGCCCCTGCTCGAAGGCGAGGCGGTGCACGCCGGGCAGCAGGCCCTGGAACCGGGTGGCCAGCTCCTCGGCCAGCAGGCGCAATCCTGGCTCGCGCGGCATGGCCTGGCGCATGGCGTCGGCACTGACGGGAAAGGCCTCGGCCGAGACGAAATGCAGCAGCCTCGGGCGCCGGGGATCGGCCTTCCAGGCTTCCCAGGCAACGAGGAAATTCAGTCCGAACCCGAAACCGGTCTCCAGGATGCGCCATTGCGGCGCATCGGCCCAGGCCGCCGGCAGGCCGCAGCCGCCCAGAAAGACGTGGCGGGCCTGGTCCAGGCCGCCGAGTTCGCTGTGGTAGCGGTCGCCGAAGCGCGGGCTGTAGGGCGTGCCATCGGGCAGCCATTCAATGGGTTCGGACATGGGCAAGGGGCAGAACTACTCCTCCCAGCGCTGCTGGTAGGAGAACACGGGCAGCCGCCAATTGAAGCGGATGGCAGCCAGGCGCAGCGTGAGTCCGCCGGCAAAGCAGACGACGGTGCTGAGGTTGGAGCCCACTTCCAGTGTGCGCAGCCCCAGGAACAGCAGGCACACGGCCAGGGACACGCTGGCGTACAGCTCGCGCCGGAAGACGACCGGCACCTGGTTGCACAGCACGTCGCGCAGAATGCCGCCGCTGATGCCGGTCAGCATGCCTGACATCACCACCACCACGGGCGGGTAGCCCAGCTCCAGCGCCACGTTGCAGCCGATCAGCGAGAAGGCGATCAGCCCCATGGCGTCCAGCAGCAGAAAGACCTGCTTGAGATGGTGCATGTGGCGTGCCACGACGATGGTCAGCAGCCCGGCCGAGATGACCAGGTAGACATATTCAGGGTGCTGCGTCCAGCCGATGGGGTAGTGGCCCAGCACCATGTCGCGGATGGTGCCGCCGCCCAGCGCGGTGACGAAGGCGATCACGGCCACGCCGAAGATGTCCATGTTGCGCCGGCCCGCCGCCAGCGCGCCCGACATGGCTTCGGCCGTGATGGCCACGAGGTAGATCACCAGCATGACGGTGAACTGCGATGCCTGGAACGATTCCAGCAGGGAGACGGATGGAAGCACGGAAAACCTCGGGTGAAGACCGGCCCGCGCCGCAGGGTGTGCGGCCACTGCGCCGTCCAGCGCAAGAAGGCGGGCATTGTAGGCGGTCTCTGGGCGGCGGCCGTTTGCGGCACCGCAAATGAAACCGCCCCCGGCGCAGTGCGACGGGGGCGGTGAAAGGGCGCGAAGCGGCTCAGGCCGAAGGAGGCACGTAGCCGGCCGCCGCATCGGCGCCGCCGCCGAAGAAGTGGTTTTCCATCTGGCGGGCCAGATACTGGCGGGCGCGTGCGTCGGCCAGGTTCAGGCGGTTTTCGTTGACCAGCATCGTCTGGTGCTTGAGCCAGTCGGCCCAGGCCTGCTTGCTCACGCCTTCAAAAATGCGCTTGCCCAGCTCGCCGGGGTAGGGCGGGAAATCCAGGCCTTCAGCGTCAACGCCAAGCTTGATGCAGTGAACGGTACGTGCCATGGGGAATTGAGTCCTTGTCTTGTGGAGATTCAGATGTTTTGGGAATAACAAACTGAAATCTTATTGGTTTGAGTTTTAAGAGTTGGCTTTGAGAATGCTTTCCACGGCACCAGACCGTCGTCTCCACTCTCTACCGACACTCCAATGAAAATTCGCCGCCACTTTATCAAGTTTCCTGTCGCCGCCGGCCTGATCGCGGGCTTGACCCTGTCGGCTCTGCCGGCGTTGGCCCAGTCGGTGCAACTGCTCAATGTCTCCTACGATCCGACGCGCGAGCTGTACGTGGAATACAACCAGGCCTTCGCCAAGCACTGGAAGGCCAAGAGCGGCCAGGACGTGAGCGTCAAGCAGTCGCATGGTGGCTCGGGCAAGCAGGCGCGTTCCATCATCGACGGCATCGACGCCGACGTGGCCACGCTGGCGCTGGCCGGCGACATCGACGCCCTGGTCAAGAACGGCAACCTGCTCAAGGCCGACTGGCAAAAGCGCCTGCCGCACAACTCGGCGCCCTACAGCTCCACCATCGTCTTCCTGGTGAAGAAGGGCAATCCCAAGAACCTCAAGGACTGGGACGACCTGGTCAAGCCCGGCGTGCAGGTGATCACGCCCAACCCCAAGACCAGCGGCGGTGCGCGCTGGAACTACCTGGCCGCCTGGGAATTCGCCAAGCGCAAGTACGGCGGCGACGCACAGGCCAAGGACTTCATCGGCAAGCTGTTCAAGAACGTGCCCGTGCTGGACACGGGCGCGCGCGGCGCCACCATCACCTTCGTGCAGCGCGGCGTGGGCGATGTGCTGCTGGCCTGGGAGAACGAGGCCTTCCTGGCACTCAAGGAGTTCGGTCCCGAGAAGTTCCAGATCGTCGTGCCTTCGCTGTCCATCCTGGCCGAGCCTTCGGTGGCCGTGGTCGACAAGGTCGTGGACAAGAAGGGCACACGCGCCGTGGCCGAGGAGTACCTGAAGTACCTGTACTCCGAGGAAGGCCAGCGCATCGCCGGCCGCAACTACTACCGTCCCACCGATGCCAAGGTCAAGGCCGAGTTCGCGGACAAGTTCCCCAAGCTGGAGCTGGTCACCATCGACCAGGCCTTCGGCGGCTGGGCCAAGGCCGACAAGGACCACTTTGCCGACGGCGGCAGCTTCGACCAGATCTACACCAAGAAGTGAGTGCGGCGCGCCGGCCCGGCCGGCGCCCACCCACCCACTGAATTCACCCGCTTTCCCAGACCCCTGCCAACCCCCACGATCCGCCATGTCCATCTTGCTGACTTCCCGCCACTCTTTGCAGGCCCCGCGCCGCACGGCGCAGGCAGGCGTGCGGATGCACAAGGCAGGAGTGGCAGGCAAGGCAGGTGTGGCAGGCGTGGTGGCATCCAGCCCTTTTCCTCGCTTCGAGACCATGGCCTTCGCCAGCCGGCGATGTAGCACCTGACGACTCCGTGCGGCGCGTCTGCAGGCCTGGTCCTGCAGGCGGCTGCCCCTTGCTCCGCCTTCCCTTTTTTTGTTTTCTGGCTGCATGCCGCGCGCATGCATGGGCAGCGCTTTGCCTGCACCACGCACCACTCTTCCAAGGATGTCCGTCATGGTCTCGTTCGATTCTTTCCCCCGACACACAGCCAACTGGCGCCGACGCCAACTGCTGGGCGCGGGCCTTGCCGCAGCAGTCGCCACGGTGGCCGGCCCGGCCCTGGCCCAGGACAAGGCGGGTGACCGCGTGCTGCGCGTGGGCCACCAAAAGGGCTGGCTGTCCATCCTGAAGAGCCGGGGCACGCTGGAAAAGCGGCTGGCGCCGCTGGGCGTGTCGGTGCGCTGGATCGAGTTCAACGCCGGCCCCGTGCAGCTGGAGGCGCTGAACGTGGGCTCCATCGACTTCGGCGATGTGGGCGAGGCCCCGCCCATCTTTGCGCAGGCAGCAGGCGCGCCTTTGGTCTATGCGGGTGCCACCGTGCCGCGCCCCGGGCTGGAGGCGGTGATCGTGCCCAAGGATTCGCCCATCCGCAGCGTGCAGGACCTCAAGGGCAAGCGCGTGGCCTACAACAAGGGCTCGAACGTGCAGTACTTCCTGGTCAAGCTGCTGGAAAAGCATGGCCTGAAGTACGGCGATGTGCAGTCCGTCTTCCTGGCGCCGGCCGATGCGCGCGCCGCCTTCGAGCGCGGCTCCGTCGATGCCTGGCTGATCTGGGATCCCTTCCTGGCTGCCGCGCAAAAGACGCTGGACGCCCGCCTGCTGGCCGATGCCACGGGCGTGGTCAACAACCGCGCCTACTACTTCACCTCGCGCGATTTCGCCACGCGCAATGCCGATGTGCTGCGCATTGCCATCGAAGAGGTCGATGGGATTGACCGCTGGGCCTCGAAGAACCAGATGGCGGCGGCCGCCGAGCTGTCCAGCATCCTGGGCCTGGACAAGTCCATCACCGAGCTGTACCTGAGCCGTGCCCGCTTCGGCACCTCGTCCGTGACGCGCGAGATCCTGGCCGAGCAGCAGCAGATCGCCGACACCTTCTTCGAGCTCAAGCTCATCCCCCGCAAGCTCAACCTGCTGCATGCCGCGCCCGTGGACCTGATCGCGTCGCGCCCCTGAGCCCACTGCAAGGAGTCCGCACCATGAACGCCATCCCCAAGAAGCCCCGCCTGGACCGCGTGCGCCGCCAGGCCCTGCAACTGCTGGGCACCACCGCCTTCAGCTGGAGCCTGGCCGGCCAGTACGCACGCGCCGAGACGCCGGCCGCCGTGGCCGGGCCCGAGCAGTTGCGCATCGGCTACCAGAAGTCGGCCGTCAACCTGGTCATCCTCAAGCAGCAGGGCGTGCTGGAAAAGCGCTTTGCGGGCACCAAGGTCAGCTGGCTGGAGTTTCCGGCCGGCCCCCAGCTGCTGGAGGCCCTGGCCGCTGGCAGCCTGGATTTCGGCCTGACCGGCGATTCACCCCCGGTCTTTGCCCAGGCCGCGGGCCGCGACCTGCTGTACGTTGGCGCCGAGCCGCCCAAGCCCGAGAGCTCGGCGATTCTCGTGCCGTCGGACTCGCCCCTGCGCGCCCTGGCCGACCTCAAGGGCCGGCGCGTGGCGCTGCAAAAAGGCTCCAGCGCCCATTACCTGCTGGTGCGCGCGCTGGACAAGGCGGGCCTGGCCTGGAACGAGATCCAGCCCGTGTACCTGGCCCCGGCCGATGCGCGCGCCGCCTTCGAGCGCAAGAGCGTGGACGCCTGGGCCATCTGGGACCCGTTCTACGCGGCCACCGAGCTGGCGATTCGCCCGCGCGTGCTGGCCAATGGCGAAGGCCTGTCGGGCAACGCCTCGTTCTACCTGGCCGCGCGCGGACTGGTGGAGCGCCATCCGCAGGTGCTGCGCGCGCTGTTCGACGAGCTCACGCGCGCCGATCGCCTGGCCCAGAGCGCACGCCAGGAGGCCGTGGCCCTGGTGGCCGGCTTCAGCGGTCTGGATGCGGCGGTGGTCAGCCGCTTCATTGCGCGCCGGCCCAGCTCCCCCGTGGGCCTGCTGGCTGCGCAGACCGTGGTGGACCAGCAGCGCGTGGCCGATGCATTTTTTCGGCTGGGCCTGATTCCGCGCCAGGTGCAGGTGGCCGACATCGTCTGGCGGCCCTCGGCGGCCGAGTACGCGCGGCTGGCCGAGCCTGCGGCGGCACGGCCTTCTTCCGCCCTTTGATTCCCTTCCTCGATTCCGTCCCCTGACTGGAGCAGCGCATGCAGGTTTTCTGGTTCATTCCCACCCACGGCGACAGCCGCTACCTCGGCACGGCCGAGGGCGCCCGCCCGCTCAGCCACGACTATGTCAAGCAGGTCGCCATCGCGGCCGACAGCCTGGGCTACGAGGGCGTGCTGATTCCCACGGGCCGCTCCTGCGAGGACCCCTGGGTCGTCGCCTCCAGCCTGATTCCGGTCACCAGGCGCCTGAAGTTCCTGGTCGCCGTGCGGCCCGGCCTGCACCAGCCCAGCCTGGCGGCGCGCATGGCGGCCTCGTTCGACCGCCTGTCGGGCGGGCGGCTGCTGATCAACCTGGTCACGGGCGGCGACCGCGCCGAGCTGGAGGGCGACGGCGTCTTCCTCGACCATGCGCAGCGTTACGAGCAATCGGCCGAGTTCATCCGCATCTGGCGTGAGATCCTTGAGCGCAGCCATGAGGGCGGCACGCTCGACTACGAAGGTGAACACCTCTCGGTCAAGGGCGCCAAGCTGTTGTTCCCGCCGCTGCAAAAGCCGTATCCGCCCGTGTACTTCGGCGGTTCGTCCGAGGCCGCGCACGACCTGGCCGCCGAGCAGGTCGATGCCTACCTGACCTGGGGCGAGCCCCCGGCCGAGGTGGCCAAAAAGATTGCCGATGTGCGCGAGAAGGCGGCTCGCCATGGCCGCAGCGTGAAGTTCGGCATCCGCCTGCACGTCATCGTGCGCGAGACCGAGGACGAGGCCTGGGCCGATGCCGATCGCCTGATCAGCCGCCTCAAGGACGAGACCGTGGTCCAGGCCCAGGCCGCCTTCGCGCGCATGGACTCGGAAGGCCAGCGCCGCATGGCCGCCCTGCATGCCGGCGGCAGCCGCCGCACGCGGGCCGAGCTGGAGATCAGCCCCAACCTCTGGGCCGGCGTGGGCCTGGTGCGCGGCGGCGCGGGCACGGCCCTGGTGGGCGATGCGCAGACCGTGGCCGACCGCATCAAGGAGTACGCGGACCTGGGCATAGACACCTTCGTGCTGTCCGGCTATCCGCACCTGGAAGAGGCCTACCGCTTTGCCGAACTGGTCTTCCCGCTGCTGCCGCTGTCCGTGCGCGACAGGCTGGCTGGCGGCGTGGGCGGGCCGCTGGGCGAGACCGTTGCCAACCTGTACTCGCCGCGCGCGTCGCAAAGCTGAGGGAGTCACGCATGTCCGATGCACGTACCGTTACTGCGCTGCCGGCCTCCTCGGCCCCCCCGGCCGGCGATGCCTGGTCGCCGCTGCTGCGCTTTGCGGCCGGCGTGGGCCGCCGCCTGGTGCCCTGGCTGGTGCCGCTGGCGCTGATCGCCGTCTGGCAGGCCGCCTCGGCCTTCGGCTGGCTGTCCACGCGGGTGCTGCCCGCTCCGCTGGATGTGCTGCGCGCCGCGCAGGCGCTGGCCGAGTCGGGAGAGCTGCTCAAGCATGTGCAGGTGAGCGCGGGCCGCGCGCTGGGTGGCCTGGCCATCGGCGGCGGGCTGGGCCTGGCGCTGGGCCTGCTCACGGGTTCGCTGCGCTGGGCGGAGACGCTGCTGGACTCCACCATCCAGATGGTGCGCAACATCCCCGCGCTGGCGCTGATTCCGCTGGTCATCCTGTGGTTCGGCATCGACGAGAGCGCCAAGCTGTTCCTGATCAGCGTCTCGGTGTTCTTTCCCATCTACCTGAACACCTTCCACGGCATACGCAATGTGGACCCCGCGCTGATCGAGATGGGGCGCAGCTACGGCCTCACGCGCTGGCAGCTGTACCGCGAGGTCATCCTGCCGGGCGCGCTGTCCTCCATCCTCGTCGGCCTGCGTTTTTCGCTGGGCCTGATGTGGGTGATCCTCATCGTGGCCGAGACCATTTCGGCGCAGTCGGGCATCGGCTACCTGACCATGAACGCCCGCGAGTTCCTGCAGACCGACGTGGTGCTGGTCGGCATCCTGCTGTACGCCCTGCTGGGCAAGCTGGCCGACTGGTTTGCGCGTGCGCTGGAGCACTGGTGGCTGCGCTGGCATCCGGGCTACCAGCCCAAGTGACACAAGGAGCACGACATGAGCCGATGGAACCGCATGAAGACCACGCTGGCACAGGCCGTGGAGCTGAACACCACCGCGCCGGCGATGGCCTGGGAGGCCTCGTTCGATGCCGATGGCCTGGACGTCAGCGACCGCCTGGCCCAGAACGACGATGCGCCGCAGTCCGCATCCCCCCAATCCGCACCGCGCCGTGGCGTGCGCCTGCAGGCCGGCGGGCTGACCAAGCGCTACGGCCAGCGCGAGGTGCTGCACGAAGTGCAGCTGCAGGTGGAGCCTGGCGAATTCGTCGCCATCGTGGGCCGCAGCGGCTGCGGCAAGAGCACCTTGCTGCGCCTGGTCGCAGGCCTGGAGCAGGCCACGGCCGGCACCCTGCTGCTGGACGGCGAGCCCGCCCGCGCCGTGCAGGGCGCGCAGGGCGGCACGCGCATCATGTTCCAGGACGCGCGCCTGCTGCCCTGGCGGCGCGTGCTGGCCAATGTGACGCTGGGCCTGCCCGCCTCGGCCCAGGAACGTGGCCGCGAAGTGCTGGCCCAGGTCGGCCTGGCCGATCGCGAGGGCGAATGGCCGGCGCGCCTGTCCGGGGGCCAGCGCCAGCGCGTGGCCCTGGCGCGTGCCCTGGTGCACCGCCCGCAACTGCTGCTGCTGGACGAGCCGCTGGGCGCGCTCGATGCGCTCACCCGCATAGAGATGCACCGCCTGATCGAAGGCCTGTGGCAGCGCCACGGCTTCACGGCGCTGCTGGTCACGCATGACGTGCAGGAGGCCGTGGCCCTGGCCGACCGCGTGGTGCTGATCGAGGACGGCCGCATAGCGCTGGACGAACGCATCGCCCTGCCACGGCCGCGCGTGCACGGCAGCGTGGCGCTGGCGGCCATCGAGCAACGCATTCTCGACCGCGTGCTGCAAAAGCCCGCCGCCGAGCCCGAAGCCAATCCGCTGACCGACACCACGGCCTGGCCCGGCGTACCGGCCCATGGCCTGCGCTGGGCGGTCTGACTTTCCGTTTCCCCCAACCTTCCTTTGATTCCTTTTGATCCCCAGGAGAAAAACATGTCCATTCAAGCCATCAACGTGCGCAACCAGTTCAAGGGCCAGGTGCGCGAAATCATCCGTGGCGACGTTGTCTCCGAAGTCGATGTGCAAACGCCCTGGGGCGTGGTCACCTCGGTGATCACCACGCGCTCGGTGGACGAGCTGGGCCTGGTCGTGGGCTCCGATGTGGTGGCCCTGGTCAAGTCCACCGAAGTGTCCATTGCCAAGCTCTGAGGCCAAGCTCTGAGGCCAGGCACTGAAGGCACTGCCGATGCTCAACCGCCCCAGAGCATCGGCTTGTTGACCATGAGGTAGTAGGTCACGGCCATGGCAATGAAGGCCGGGTAGCCCAGCGCCTCCCAGCGCCGGGCGTAGACGGCATACAGCGCGGGCAGGGCGGCCTGCGCTGCGTGCGCGCCGCGCGCCATGGCGGCCATGCGCACCTGCAGCCAGACCACGGGCAGCCAGCAGGCGCCGGCCAGCAGGTACAGGCCCAGCGACAGTGCCAGCCACGGCGTGGTCAACGGCCAGCCTGCCATGTGGGCCAGGGCAATGCCGCTCACAGGCTGTATGACCACGCAGGGCGTGGTGAACCACCAGTCCGCACGCACCACCAGGCGGCTGACCACGGCCTGGGCAGCGACGCTGCCGCTGCGGTTGGCGAAGAACATGTAGAAGGCCGAGCCCAGGCCGGTGCCGACCAGCAGCACGCTGGACGCGATATGCAGCGTCTTGAGCAACAGGTAGAGATTCATGCGGACTCCTTCGGGGTGACAGGCGCCGACATCAGGTGCAGCAGCATGGCGGCGATCGGCAGGTTCTTGAGCAGCGGCCCCAGCGGGTGCAGCCACAGCGTCGGCTGCAGCGCCGTGGCCAGCACGGTCATGGCGGCCATCAGCAGCAAGGCCGCCAGATAGCTCTCCCGGCCGGGCCGCAGCCACAGCGCCAGGCCCACGGCCAGGTCGGCGAGCAGGCCGCTCCAGATCAGGAATGTCTGCCAGCGCGCATCGTGGATGCCGGCATCGGCCAGCACCTGCACGCTCAGGCCGCGGTGCTCGATGGCGCTGACCAGGGCCGTGCCCAGCCAGACGGCGATCAGGCTCAAGTGCATGGTGCGCTGTGAAGGGGGCACCTGGCGCAGGCGGTGTTCACCCATGGCGCAGCGTGGCCAGCAACTGGGCGGGAGCAATGCCGGGCCGGCCCAGCAGGGCTTGCAATCCGGCCGGATCGGTGACGTTGTCGCTGGCCAGCAGTGCCAATGTCTCGCTGCACCAGGGTGAGGCGCTGACCCAGTCGCCAGCGCGTGCGCTGGCGCGGGTGAGCCAGCCGGGCAGCGTGCCCACGCGGGCGGGGGCGCGGCCCATCTGCGCGCGCAGGCTGGCAATCAGTGCGGCCAGCGGCAAGGGCAGGGGGCCACCGATCTCGATCATGCCCACGGGCTCGGAGCGCGTCACCAGGCCGGCCACGGCCTCGGCCAGGTCGCGCACGGCCACCGGTTGCACGCGTGCCTGCAGCACGGGGCGCGGCAGCAGCAGCGCCGGCAGGCGCGCCATGGACAGGAACATCTCGCTGCTGGCCCCGCCGGCGCCGAACACCACGCTGGGGCGCACCACGCAGCCCTGCAGATGGCCGGCTGCCGTGAGTGCCAGCAGATGCTCGTCAGCGGCGCGCTTGGTAGTGGCGTAGCGCGTGGCACTGCCTTCTATGCCCAGGGCCGATATCTGCACCACGCGCCGCACGCCGGCCGCCGCGCAGGCATCGAACAGGGCGATGGGGGCCTGGGCGTGCATGGCATCGATGGGCCGGGAGGCGCTGTCGCGCAGCACGCCCACGGCATTGACCACGGCATCCACGCCCGCCAGGTGCGGCAGCCAGGCGTCGGGCGTGGTGGCCTTGGCGTAGTCGAGCGCAGGCAGGGAATGGCGGCTGCGCGCCACGGGATCATGGCCGGCCAGGGCCAGCAGGTTGACGATATGGCGGCCGATGAAGCCGTTGCCGCCGCAGACCAGAATGCGCATGGTGATCTCCAGTTTCTCTTGTGACGGAAATTTCAGGCTCGGCGTCCGCGCTTGGCGCGGGTGTCAGCGGCCTCGGAGCGCACGAAGCGCTGCACGCTGGCGCCCAGGCGCAGCAGCTTGTCCAGCGTGGAGGGCGACAGCCGCAGCATCTCGTCGGTCCAGATGCCCAGTGACTCCATGAGGCGCAGCGTCTCGTGCACGCGGTCCTGGGTGTCGGGGGATTCGTCGTCGAAGCCAGGCTCGGCGATCAGTTCGCGCAGCATCTCCGAGGTCGGGTCGAACTCGCGCTGCTTGCGCTCTCGCACGATGGTGCGCAGCAGCTCCCAGACATCGGAGGAGGTCTCGAAGTAGTCGCGGCGGTCGCCGGGCCTGCGGCTGGTGCGGATCAGCTCCCAGCCTTGCAGTTCCTTGAGGCTGTTGCTCACGTTGGAGCGAGCGGCGCCCAGCGTGTCGGCAATCTCTTCCGCGTTGAGCGGGCGGCCATGGAAAAACAGCAGGGCGTGGATCTGGGCGACCGTGCGGTTCACTCCCCAGGAGCTGCCCATGTCTCCCCAATGGTGGATGAAACGGTGTGCGATGGGACTCAGTTGCATGGCCTCAGTGTCTGCAGGCCTGAAATTTCTGTCAAGAGAGAAATTTGTGAAAGCTGAAAAATCAAAACCGGCTGCAGCGCGGAGGCGGCGCCTGGCGTGGCGCGGCATGTGCTGCTCCATAATGCTGGGCAGCCTGGCCTGCCACCCAGTACATACACAGGCGGGCCGCCGTTTTGAGGGGAACACCATGACTGCTGTGCAAAACCTGCGTGCCATCACCGTGCTGGCCGCCTGCGCGCTGGCGCAGGCCGCGTCTGCCGCCTGCTATTCCGTCTACACGCCCGAGCAGGAACTGATCTACCGCTCCAACCGCCCGCCGGTGGACCTGACCTTGCCGCTGCACCAGACCGTGGACAAGATCGAGCGCGGTGCCACCATGGTGTTCACGCTGGACGAATTCAACTGCATCACCGAAATCAACCTGCTGGCCGAACGCGAGCAACTGGCCCGGGCGCGCCAGGAGCGGCAGCGGGACCTGGGCCGCAGCAGCACTCCGCGGTCCTGAGAGGCAAAAGCGAGTTGGGGGCTTTTTTGGGGAGCCGCCAACAGGGCAAGGGGAGAGCCTGAGACAATCGTGCCCCATGAGTGAACCCCGCGACAACAAGATCCCCGACAACCTGCCCGAAGCCGACATCGACGCCCCTGCACTGCCCGAAGGCTGGCTGCAGGTGCTTTCCATGGATATGGACGCCCAGGGCGTGGCCCGCAAGAGCGATGGCAAGGTGGTATTCATCGACGGCGCCCTGCCGACCGAACTGGTCAGCGCCAACACCCATCGCAAGAAAAACAACTGGGAAGCCGCCAGCCTGACGGCCATCCACCGCGAATCTTCCCAGCGCGTGCGCCCCGGCTGCCCGAATTTCGGTCTGCACGCCGGTGCCTGCGGCGGCTGCAAGATGCAGCATCTGCACGTGGGCGCCCAGGTGGCCATCAAGCAGCGCGTGCTGGAAGACAATCTCTGGCATCTGGCCAAGGTCAAGCCCGAGACGCTGCTGCGCCCCATCGAAGGTCCGTCCTGGGCCTACCGTTTCCGCTCGCGCCTGTCGGTGCGCTATGTGGCCAAGAAGGGCAAGGTGCTGGTGGGCTTTCACGAGCGCAAGAGCCGCTACATCGCCGACATGGAGACCTGCAAGATCCTGCCGCCCCATGTGGACGCCATGCTGCTGCCCATGCGCGCGCTGATCGCCTCCATGGATGCGCGCGAAACCTGCCCGCAGATCGAGGTTGCCTGCGGCGACTCCGTCACGGCCCTGGTGCTGCGCCATCTGGAGCCGCTGTCCGAGGACGACCAGGCCCGGCTGCGCGCTTTCGCAGCCGAGCACAACGTGCAGTGGTGGCTGCAGCCCAAGGGCCCGGACACCGTGCACCTCATGGAGCAGGGAGGCGCCCAGCTCGACTATGGCCTGCCCGATTTCGGCATCACCATGCCGTTCAAGCCCACGGACTTCACCCAGGTCAATCCGCACATCAACCGCGTTCTGGTCACGCGCGCGCTGCGCCTGCTGGATGTCAAGAAGGATGAGCGCGTGATCGACTGGTTCTGCGGTCTGGGCAACTTCACCCTTCCCCTGGCCACGCAGGCGCGCGAGGTGTTGGGCATCGAAGGCAGCGATACCCTGGTCAAGCGCTCCCATGAAAACTACGCGGCCAACAACGCACAGCGCACAGAGGGCGACAAGCTCGCGCCCACGCGCTTTGTGGCGCGCAACCTGTTCGAGATGACGCCCGAGATGCTGTTCGCCGACGGCGTGGCCGGCAAGTGGCTGGTCGATCCGCCGCGCGAAGGCGCGTTTGCGCTGTCCAAGGCCCTGGCCGACATCCACCAGGCGCGCATCGGTGCCGAAGGCGCCGAGCCCCTGCCGGCAGGGCATGAGGCCTGGCGCTTTCCCGAGCGCATCGTCTATGTCAGCTGCAATCCCGCAACGCTGGCGCGCGATGCCGGCCTTCTGGTGCATCTGGCCGGCTATCGCTGTGTATCGGCAGGCGTGGTCAACATGTTCCCGCACACGGCCCACGTGGAGAGCATGGCGGTGTTCGAGCGCTGCGCAGACTGACGGCCTGGCTGCCCGTGCCATGAAAAAAGCCGTGGAGCCCTCGGGCGGCCACGGCTTTTTAACGGGCGGATCCAGATCTCAAATCCGGATCTCAAAAGGGGTCAGCTGCGATTGCGGCCTGAGGTCGGCTCGGCAGGCGCCTCGTCCTTGTCGCTGCGGCGGCGGTCGCTTTGGCCCAGGACCGAAGGCGTGCCCTCCATCTTGTTGGCGCGCATGTATTCGTCCATATCCTTCCAGCCTGCAAACACCAGGGCCTTGGACGATTTGGGGTTGAGCGTGTAGCAGTCCTCCAGCCCTCGCAGGGCATGGCGGCACGCCCCGCCGATGGCCTTGGCCTCGGCCTCCTTGGCGACGGTGCGGGGGTCCGGTCCCAGGCCCGGAATATCATCCAGCTTGCAGCCGGCGAGCAGCGTGGGCAGCAGCAGGATGGCGAAGGTGCGGGGAAGATTAGGCATGGTCATCTTGAGGAGATTATCGGCAGGCCTCGGAAGAAGTTGAGTCCGCTTTGCACAAATGATGATCCCGGACATGCAAAAGGCCTCCCGAAGGAGGCCTTTGGTGTGCAGCAGGGAAGGCGAAGCCTTCCGCGTGCGGCATCAGTCGCGTTCGCCGCCCATGATGCCCAGCAGGGCCAGCAGGCTCTGGAACACGTTGAACAGGTCCAGGTACAGAGCCAGCGTGGCACTGATGTAGTTGGTCTCGCCGCCGTCCATGATCTGCTTGAGGTCATAGAGCATGTAGGCGCTGAAGATGCCGATGGCCGCCACCGAGATCGCCATCATGCCGGCCGTGGAGCCGATGAAGACGTTGATGATGGAGCCCACGAACAGCACCAGCACGCCGACGAACAGGAACTTGCCCATGCCCGACAGGTCGCGCTTGATCACCGTGGCCAGCGAGGCCATGACCAGGAACACGCCGGCCGTGCCTGCAAAGGCGGTCATGATCAGCTCGGAGCCGTTCTTGAAGCCCAGGATCATGCCGATCATGCGCGACAGCATCAGGCCCATGAAGAACGTGAAGCCCAGTAGCACGGGGATGCCGGCTGCCGAGTGCTTTGTCTTCTCGATGGCGAACATGAAGCCGAAGGCGCCGCCCAGGAAGACGATGAGCCCCAACCCGCCGCTCAGCGAGCGCGTGATGCCCGTGGCCACGCCCAGCCAAGCGCCCAGCACGGTGGGGAGAAGACTCAGGGCCAGCAGCCAGTAGGTGTTGCGCAATACGCGATTGCGCTCTTGCTGCGAGACACCGTAGCCCGCAGAGCCCAGTGTGGTGACTTGATCATTCATGTGGCCAGTCCTCCGAAGGAGTGTTGTTGCGACTTGCCCATTCTAGGTGGCGGCTTGCGCGCGACTTGCAATACCCCGAGCCGCCGCCATGGTTTGGTTTCGAATGTTTTGTTCTGCGCATGCATTGTCAGTCCTCATACGATTGCTATGCTTATAGGACATTTGTGATGGAATGGATAATTGGAATCTTATGAAGACCAAGCATGAACTCGAACTGGCCGACGTGAAGGCCATTGCCGCCGCCGCAGAAGCCGAGGCGCTGAAGAACAAGTGGGCCGTGACCATTGCCATCGTCGATGACGGCGGCCACCTGCTGTGGCTGCAGCGCCTGGATGGCGCCGCCGCCGTGTCGGCCCACATCGCTCCGTCCAAGGCCCGCTCGGCGGCCCTGGGCCGCCGCGATACCAAGGGCTATGAAGACATGATCAACAACGGCCGCACGGCCTTCCTGAGCGCCCCCGCGCTGGACGGCCTGCTCGAAGGTGGCGTGGCCATCATGAAGGACGGCCAATGCCTGGGCGCCGTGGGCGTCAGCGGCGTCAAGGCCAGCGAGGATGCGCAGGTTGCCAGCGCCGGCATTGCTGCTCTGGGCCTGTAATAGCTCCTTGTGCACCCATGCTGCATGAATCGGTCCCTGGGGACTGATCCATGCAACCAAGAAAAAGCCCCTGTGCCGATGGACAGGGGCTTTTTCTTTGGTCAATCTGCGCTGCAGCGCGGGAAAAAATGCTTGGCTACGCAAAATCCGGAGATTTTGTTGGCTGGCTAATCGACCTCTGAGACTGGAAGTCCCAAGGTCGCCCCACGATGAAACGAAGAAGCCGCCGGTCGGGCATCCGACGACGGCCGGAATCTTGCTTATTTGGTCAGGATGAGCTTGCCCAGCTTGGTGGCCTGCAGGCGGTAGGGCGTGCCGTTGTGCACGATGGTCACAGCCTTTTGTCCATTGAGCAGCAAGGTGCTGTCGAGTCCGCTGGCGGCCCCGGTCAGGGCTGCAGATGCTGCGGCCTGCAGCGCTGCAAAGGCCTGGGCGTTGGAGTTGCCGGACAGATGCGAGGTGGCGGCGGAAGTGGCAGACATGCAGGGAATTCCTCAAAAATTGGAAAGTTTTGTGAATGATAACAATTCTCAATTGAAAATCAAGTGAGACTTACTCGCATTGTGGTTTCTGGGACCAGTCCTATCCCTGCGACCCGATGCACTGCCAACGCAAAGAGAATGAAAAACGGCCCCGAAGGGCCGTTGTCGTTGATCGCCAGGCAAGGAATGCCTGCCACGGCCTACTTGGCCGGGTCCGTCACGAAGCCGATCTTGCGCACGCCTGCACGCTGTGCGGCGGCCATGGCCTGGGCCACGCGCTCGTAGCGCACTTCCTTGTCGCCCTGGATATGCAGGTCAGGTTGCGGCTCCTTGGCCGCCTCGGCCTTGAGGTTCTCCTCGAACTGCGTATCGCTGACGGCAACGCCATTCCAGTGGTACTGGCCATCGGCGGAGACGGCCAGGCGCACGGTGGCGGGCTTGACGTCCTCGGGCTGGTTGGTGGCGCGGGGCAGGTCAACGTTCACCGAATGCTTCATCACCGGCACGGTGATGATGAAGATGATCAGGAGCACCAGCATGACGTCGACCAGCGGCGTCATGTTGATCTCGTTCATCACCTCTTCGCCGTCATCGTCCATTGTTCCGAATGCCATGGCTTACGCGCCTTTCTTCAGCGGCAGCACGTTGCCGGCTTCCTTGCCGTCGATGGACACGCGGGCGCCGGTCACGAAGTAGGCGTGCATGTCGTGGGCAAAGCTGTTGAGGGCGTTGAGGATGGACTTGTTGCCACGCACCACTGCGTTGTAGCCGAGCACGGCGGGAATCGCCACGGCCAGGCCCAGGGCGGTCATGATCAGCGCTTCACCGATGGGACCCGCGACCTTGTCGATCGAGGACTGGCCGGACAGGCCGATGGCGACCAGCGCGTGGTAGATGCCCCAGACGGTGCCGAACAGGCCGATGAAGGGAGCGGTCGAGCCCACGGAAGCCAGAATGGCCAGGCCCGATTGCAGGCGGGCGGTGAACTCGCTGATGCCGTTGCGCATGCAGCGGGTCACCCAGTCGCTGATGTCCAGCGTGTCATGCAGGTGGGCGCTGGTCTTGCGGTGGTGGGCGGTGGCTTCGCGGCCTTCCAGCACTAGGTAGCGGAAGGGGTTGGAGCGGTCATCGCCCAGCTTTTCCAGGCCGCTGGCCAGGTCGGGGCTGTGCCAGAAGTCCTGGGCGTTGCGCGCCAGCTTCTTGAACTTCACGATGTCCAGGGCCTTGATGATCATCACGAGCCAAGAGGCCACCGACATGGCCAGCAGGATGATGGCGACGGCACGGGTGACGAAGTCTCCCTGCGTCCAGACGTGGGCAATGCCGAATTGGGAATCCATGGATACTCCTGAGAATCAATTGAGGGTGAATTTGACCGGGACGGTGACCCACATGGGGGTTGGCGTGCCGTTGCTCTTGCCGGGGACGAATTTCCAGTTCTTGACGCCGTCCACGGCCTGCTGGTCCAGACGGTCGTAGCCGCTGGATTTGCTGACCTCGATCTTTTGAGGCAGGCCTTGCGCGTCCACGAAGATGCGCAGCGTGACCGTTCCCTGTTCCCCCATGCGCCTGCTGATGGCGGGGTAGTTGGGGGCCGGGTTGTTGAGGTAGGCCGCGTTGTTGGACGGCAATTCGATCTTGGGCGGAGCCGGTGGCGCCGGGGGAGCGGGAGGCGCTGGCGGCGCAGGAGGGGCGGGCGGTGCCGGCGGTGCTTCCACCACGGGCTTGGGCTCGTCGTCCAGCGTGCCGCGCGGCGCCGCAGGTGCAGGCTTGGGGTCGGCAATGGCCTTGGGCAGCGGCGGTGCCTTCTTCACGACCGGCTGCGGTTTGGGAGGTGGTGGCGGAGGAGGGGGCTTGGGTGCCTCGGGCTCGGGAGCGGGTGGCGAAATGAATTCCGCAATCACCTGGGCTGGCACGATGACCTCTTCGGGTGCGCGCTGGAGCAGTCCATGCTGCATCGCCCAAAGGGTTGCTGCATGCAAGACCACGACCGAACCCGCGATGGCCACGTTACGGCCAAGGCCCCCGGGGGGGCCAAAACGATCAGACTGGGACATAGAGACAGAAGGAGCGGTCAGCGTATGGGAGCCGGGTGCTGTCGCTCGGAAGACGGAGTATCAGCTGCGCAGAATCCACCAGGTGCATGTAACGACGAGGATCAGGCTGCCGACAAGTGCTGAGAGGAGGACCATGCTTTGCTCTCCAGAATGTTGTTGGCAAGCTGGACGGTCTGGGCCGCGACCTCGTTGTGGATGGCCGCCACGGGCTGGCTGGCGCAGCATTGCGCCACCACATCCCGGGCGCAGCTTTCGCAGCGGCCGCACTGCATGGCGATACCCAATTCGAACTGGATCTCGTCAAAGCTCATGCCCGCATGAGCGTGGCGTGCGATCTCACGGTCGGAAACCCGGCGGCATACACAGACGATCATGGCTACAGGCAGTAGTGGCTGGCTATTGATAGGATGAAAAATTATAAATGAGAATTCATCGCATTTGCAATTCTTGGTTGTCTGTAGGGCTGTAAGGCGCTCGGCTTTACTCGGTATCCAGTAGTTCCACAGTGGCCTGGGCAAGGGTGGCACACCCTGTCAGCGCCATGGCGATCTCCAGTTCATCGCGCAGCAACCTGAGCACATGGGCCACGCCGGCGGCGCCCGCATTAGCCAGCCCCCAGAGTACGGGGCGGCCTATCAGAACCGCCGTCGCACCGAGGGCGATCGCCTTGAGCACGTCTGTGCCGCGCCGTATGCCCCCGTCGGCCAGCAAGGGGAGCTCGTGGCCCGCGCCGCGCACGGCCCTGGCCACGCGGGCTAGGGCTGTTGCCGTGGCCGGTGCGGTGTCCAGCGTGCGCCCTCCATGGTTGGAGACGATGATGCCCGCGACTCCCAATCTCGCGGCCTGCAGCGCATCGGCCGGGTGGAGCACGCCCTTGAGCAGCAGCGGCAGCCGTGTCTGCTGCTGCAGCCAAGCGACGTCATCCCAGGTAGGGGCATGGTGCAGCAGGCCGTCGAACAGGGGGCTTTGGCCTGGTGCGAGTTGCATGGCTGCAAGTGGCGCCATCCCCTGCAGATTGACGGCAGACACTCCCGGCGGAAGACAAAAGCGCGCGCGGCGTTCACGGTCCCGCACACCGCTGGTGGGCGCGTCCACCGTCAGCACCAGCGCTTCGTAGCCTGCGGCCTCTGCGCGCTTGATCAGTTGCGTGGTGAAGCCACGGTCATGCTGCAGATAGAGTTGGAACCACAAAGGGCCATGGCCAGGCGTGAGCCGTGCTGCCTGTGCCACTGTCTCCAGCGGCAGGCTGGCCTGTGTGCTGAGCACCATGCCCGCGCCCAGCGCCGCTGCGGCATAGGCCGTTGCAAGCTCTGCGTCCTCATGGGCCATGCGCTGGAAGGCCATGGGGGCCACCAGCAGCGGGCAGGCCAGCTCCCTGCCCAGCAACTGCAGCCGGGTGTGACCGCCTGCAAGGGGGCGGAGCACGCGCGGCCACAGTGTGAGCGCGTCCCAGGCGCTGCGGTTGGCCGCAAGACTGCGCTCATCGGCCGCGCCTCCCGAGAAATAGGCCCAGGCGTTGTCGTCCATCCGCTGCCGCGCATGCGCCTCGTGGTCGGCCAGATTGATGATGCCGTCGGGAACGGCTTGCAGCGCGGGCACTTGACTCATGGCATTGGAATGTTGTCGGTGTGCAGCATCTTCGGCAAGAAGAGGAGATGGCATCCCGGAAAAAAGAAAAGCCGGCCCAGGGGCCGGCTTTCATCCGTCGTGGCGCAGGCCCGAGGATTACTTGACGTGCTTGCCGATCAGGCCAGCCATCTCGAACATCGAGACTTGGGGCTTGCCGAACACTTCCTTGAGCTTCGCGTCGGCGTTGATCATGCGCTTGTTGGCAGCGTCTTGCAGCTTGTTGGCCTTGATGTAGACCCACAGCTTGCTGATGATCTCGGTGCGGGGCAGGGGAGTGGAACCCACCACGGCAGCCAGAGCGGGGCTGGGGGTGAGGGGTTTCATGAAGGCGGCGTTGGGAGTGCGCTTCTTTGCGGGAGCTGCCGGAGCAGCCGTTGCCTTCTTTGCAGTTGCCATGTTGCTTGTTCCTAGTATGGAGTGGATTCTTTACCAGCGAAAAACCGTCGCTATCCACTGGCAGGCTGATGCTAATGGGAAAAAAACGCTCTTCCAAGCTTACCCGTCAAATTTTTGCCTCGATTTGTTGCTGTGGCGCTGTTTTTTGAGGAGTTTTTGCATTCTGGCTCGCTTTCGAGGGCCGCACTGGCAGGTTGGCCGTCGGCGGCAGCGTCTTCAGAGGGGGCTGGCACCGCTCGCGGAAGGGTGTTGTGCAAGGCGTTTTCTGCCCGGCCAGGTGGCCACGAGAATGCCCAGCAGGGCGATCGCAAAGGCCAGCGCCTGCATGGATGTGACCCGTTCGCCCAGTACGCACATGCCGACCACGGCAGCGCTGATCGGCAGCAGTACCGTAAAGGTGCCGGCCTGGGAGGCTGGCACATTGCGCAAGCCTGTCATCCACAACCACACGGTCCATACGCAGGCGGCAAGGGCGTAGAACAGCAGCAGACCCCAGATGCTCCATGCCACGCTGCCGAAGTCGAAGCGCCACGCCAGATACAGCCCGAAGGGCGTAGAGAGCGCGAATCCCCAGAGATTGACGATGGATGTGATGCGCTTGGGCCCCAGGGACGTGGTCAGGCGCTTGCCGATGACGGCGTAGAACGCCTCGCAAAGCACGGCGCCTACCAGCAGCATCTGCCCCAGCCACGCCTGCGGTGAGGCTGATGCTGCCGAGGCGGCGCCAGCGTCCGGGCGGGACAGTGCATACAGGCCGATGCCCGCCACGGCCAGCGCAATGGCCAGCCAGGTGCGCGCAGCCACGCGCTCGCGCAGAAACAGCCAGCTCATCAAGGCCACGGCGGCAGGGATGGCAGCCATGGTCACGCCGGCCGTGACGGCGCTCGTCAGGCTCACTCCAGTCACCATGCAGATGGTGAAGAGAAAGTTGCCGAACAGCGACTCAAGAAACAGCAGGCCCTGCGTGCGCCGAGATAGGGGTGCCTCCTCAGCCGGCTTGCGCAGCCAGCGCAGCATGGCGATGGCCCCGATGCCAAAGCGCAGCCAGGCCAACAGCAGCACCGGAAAGATGGCCGCCAGAGGCTTGGAGAGGGCGACATAGCTGCCGACCAGGGACATGCTCAGCGCCAGGCAGGCATAGGCAGATCTGCGATGGGAGGTGTTCACGGCAAGTGCAGGTTTGAGAGGCGGGAGCGCCGCCTGAACGCGCGATGGTACCTGTGAGCGCGTCCGGTGTGCGTGACATGTGCCTGTCGCGGACGCTTGCCATGCTGTGGTTACTTTTCATGGCATGGAATTCATGTTTTGCATTGTGAAATATTGAAATGCTGCAATGCGCCAATTTTTCTCAATACGAGAAATGTGATTTCATATTGAAAAATATGAAAATAACTCGTTGATTTATATGATGAAAAATTTAGTCTTGTATAAGACACAAGATGTTGATGAGGTCTTCTATAAGACTTAAATTTGATCCCAAGGCCGACGCAAGAAAGCCGCTTGTTTCAACCACCTCCCAGGAGAGCAACATGCCCCAATCCCTGACCCAGCAACTGAGCCGTGAACAGCAGATTTCCGCCCTTGAGAAAGACTGGGCGCAGAACCCCCGTTGGAAGGGCGTCAAGCGCGGCTACAGCGCCGCCGACGTGGTGCGCCTGCGCGGCAGCCTGCAGCCCGAGTACACGCTGGCCCAGCGTGGCGCGGAACTGCTCTGGGACAGGATCAACGGCGGTGCCAAGAAGGGCTACGTGAATGCCTTTGGCGCCATCTCCGCAGGCCAGGCCATGCAACAGGCCAAGGCTGGCCTGGAAGCGGTGTACCTGTCGGGCTGGCAGGTGGCGGCCGACGGCAACACCAGCGAAACCATGTACCCCGACCAGTCGCTGTACGCCTATGACTCGGTGCCCACCATGGTGCGCCGCATCAACAACACCTTCAAGCGTGCCGACGAAATCCAGTGGGGCCGTGGCATCAACCCCGGCGACAAGGAGTTCATCGACTACTTCCTGCCTATCGTCGCCGATGCGGAAGCCGGTTTTGGCGGCGTGCTCAACGCTTTCGAACTGATGAAGAACATGATTGCCGCTGGCGCAGCCGGCGTGCACTTCGAGGACCAACTGGCTGCCGTGAAGAAGTGCGGCCACATGGGTGGCAAGGTTCTGGTGCCCACCCAGGAAGCCGTCGAGAAGCTGATCTCCGCCCGCTTTGCCGCTGACGTGATGGGCGTGCCTACCATCGTGCTGGCCCGCACCGATGCTGAAGCCGCCAACCTGATCACCTCCGATCACGACGCCAACGACAAGCCGTTCCTGACCGGCGAGCGCACGCAGGAAGGCTTCTACCGTGTCCGCAATGGCATGGAGCAGTCCATCAGCCGCGGTGTGGCCTATGCGCCCTATGCCGACCTGGTGTGGTGCGAAACCGGCGTGCCCGACATCGGCTTTGCCCGCGAGTTCGCCCAGGCCGTGCATGCCGCCTGCCCAGGCAAGCTGCTGAGCTACAACTGCTCGCCTTCGTTCAACTGGAAGAAGAACCTCAACGACAGCCAGATCGCGTCTTTCCAGGAAGACCTGTCTGCTCTGGGCTACAAGTTCCAGTTCATCACGCTGGCCGGCATTCACATCAACTGGTTCAACACGTTCAAGTTTGCCCACGCCTACGCCAACGGCGAAGGCATGAAGCACTACGTGAACATGGTGCAGGAGCCCGAATTCGCAGCCCGCGAACAAGGCTACACCTTCGTGTCCCACCAGCAGGAAGTGGGTGCAGGCTACTTCGACGACGTGACCACGGTGATCCAGGGCGGCTCGTCCAGCGTGAAGGCGCTGACCGGCTCCACGGAAGAGGAGCAATTCCACTGAAGCGCGGCTTCGGTGAGTGCAACTTCAGGTAGATAGGGGTGAGAAAGCGTCCGGGGCCTTGTGCTTCGGGCGCTTTTTCTTTGCTGGGGTTAAAATGGCGGAAGTTTTCAATTGACAACAACTGACAAGGGCGAGAAAGGCATCATGGTTATGACACCGCGAACTACATCGGAGATGTACACCGGCCGCTAGCGGCTGGCGGTTCGCGCCTGCACGAGATTCACTCGACCCCAAGAAAGCGCGGACCTGGCTCCGCGCTTTTTGCTTTTGGGGGATGCGCGCCCCCTGAGAAATATTTTAGGAATCCCATGATCCACATTACGCTTCCCGATGGTTCGCAACGTGAGTACCCCGGCCCGGTCACCGTGGCCGAAGTGGCCGCATCCATAGGCACGGGCCTTGCCAAGGCTGCACTGGCTGGCAAGGTTGGCACGGGCGACGACGCCAAGGTGGTTGACACCAGCTTCGTCATCGACAAGGACATGCCCTTGTCCATCGTGACGGCCAAGGACGCCGATGGCCTGGAGGTGATCCGCCATTCCACGGCCCACTTGCTGGCCTATGCGGTCAAGGAACTGTTCCCGGAGGCCCAGGTCACCATCGGTCCCGTGATCGAGAACGGCTTCTACTACGACTTCTCGTACAAGCGCCCCTTCACGCCCGAGGACCTGGTTGCCATCGAAAAGCGCATGGCCGAACTGGCCGCCAAGGACGAGCCCGTGGTGCGCCGCGTGCTGCCGCGCGACGAGGCCGTTGCGTACTTCAAGGGCATCGGCGAGAACTACAAGGCCGAGATCATCGCCAGCATCCCCTCCAATGAGGATGTGAGCCTGTACCGCGAAGGCAGCTTCGAGGATCTGTGTCGCGGCCCGCACGTGCCCAGCACCGGCAAGCTCAAGTTCTTCAAGCTGATGAAGGTGGCTGGCGCCTACTGGCGTGGCGACCATCGCAACGAGATGCTGCAGCGCGTGTACGGCACGGCCTGGGCATCGAAGGACGACCTGCAGCAGTACCTGCACATGCTGGAGGAGGCTGAAAAGCGCGACCACCGCAAGCTGGGCCGCGAACTGGATCTGTTCCACATCGACGAGCATTCGCCGGGCACCGTGTTCTGGCACCCGAAGGGCTGGTCCCTGTGGCAAGAGGTTGAGCAGTACATGCGCCGCGTGTACCGCGACAACGGTTACCAGGAAGTCAAGGGTCCGCAGATCCTGGACAAGACCCTGTGGGAGAAGACGGGCCACTGGGACAAGTACCGCGAGAACATGTTCACGACCGAGTCGGAAAAGCGCGATTACGCGCTCAAGCCGATGAACTGCCCCGGCCACATCCTGATCTTCAAGCAGGGCATCAAGAGCTACCGTGACCTGCCGCTGCGCTACGGCGAATTCGGCCAGTGCCACCGCAACGAGCCCACGGGCGGCCTGCACGGCATCATGCGCGTGCGCGGCTTCACGCAGGATGACGGCCACGTCTTCTGTACCGAGGACCAGATCCAGCCCGAGGTGCTGGCCTTCACCACGCTGCTGCAAAAGGTCTACGCGGACTTCGGCTTCAGCGACATCATCTACAAGGTCGCCACGCGCCCCGAGGCGCGCATCGGCTCCGATGAAAGCTGGGACAAGGCAGAAGCTGCGCTGATCAACAGCCTGGAGGCTTCGGGCTGCGAGTACGTGATCTCGCCCGGCGATGGCGCGTTCTACGGCCCCAAGATCGAGTACACGCTCAAGGACGCCATCGGTCGCCAGTGGCAGTGCGGAACCATCCAGGTGGATTTCTCCATGCCCGAGCGCCTGGATGCGGAGTACGTGGGCGAGGATGGCGACCGCCATCGCCCCGTGATGCTGCACCGTGCCATCGTCGGCAGCCTGGAGCGTTTCATCGGCATTCTCATCGAGCAGCACGCTGGCGCCATGCCGACCTGGCTGGCTCCGGTGCAGGCCGCCGTGCTCAATATCACCGACGCGCAGGCGGACTATGTGCGGGAAGTCGCACAAAAGCTGCAAAAAGCATTTCCGAATCAAGGCCTTAGGGTGGCGACAGATCTGCGCAACGAAAAGATTACGTATAAAATACGGGAGCATTCGTTGCAAAAGCTGCCTTACATCCTTGTTGCTGGCGACAAGGAGAAGGCCGCTGGTGCAGTGGCAGTGCGCGCACGGGGCAACAAGGACCTCGGTGTGATGTCGGTCGATGCGTTCATTGAACTCGTGGCCAAGGACATCGCGGCGAAGGCCTGATGGAGCATCTCCAAAGGCGGTAGCCGCTTGCGTGTACTGCACACAAGCGGCTACGCTGTTGTAGCAACTTAAATCCAAGGGTGAGAACCATAGCTACTGAATTTCGTGATCGGCGCCACCGTGAAGAGCGCAAGCATCGTCTCAACCGTGAAATCATGGCGCCTGAAGTGCGTCTGTCCGGCCCGGAGAACGAGCCGCTGGGCATCGTGCCTCTGCAGGAAGCGCTGCGCATGGCGGGCGAACTGGACGTGGACCTGGTGGAAATCGCCGCCACTGCCACTCCGCCTGTCTGCCGGTTGATGGACTATGGCAAGTTCAAGTACCTTGAACAGAAGAAGGCTGCCGAAGCCAAGGCCAAGCAGACCGTCATCGAAATCAAGGAAGTGAAATTCCGCCCTGGTACCGACGACGGCGACTACAACATCAAGCTGCGCAACATCCGCCGTTTCCTGGCCGATGGTGACAAGTGCAAGATCACGCTGCGGTTCCGCGGCCGTGAAATCACGCACCAGCAGATTGGTCTGGATCTGCTGAACCGTCTGCGTGACGATCTGGCGGATTCCATCCAGGTGGAGCAGTTCCCCAAGCTGGAAGGCCGCCAGATGGTGATGATGATCGCCCCTGCGCGCAAGAAGCCCACAGCTGGCGGCAAGCCGGCAGAAGTTTCTGCTGCACCTGCGGTGGCTGATAAGGCATAATCGCGGTTTCGCCCTTCTTTGAGGGGCGACAGAATTTGCAGGCCGTGCGCGAGTTGATTGCGCGGGGCGTGCGATGCAAGGGACATGGTTTCCATGTCCCTTGTTCTTGCCGGCCTCCGGGCTGGCACAGAAGTGTCTCGGGGCCAGCAAGTGCGCGCAGTGTTGCGAGCCGCCTCACGAGCACAAACAACAGGAGCATTCAAATGCCCAAAATGAAGACCAAGAGCAGCGCGAAGAAGCGTTTTCGCGTTCGTCCCGGTGGCACCGTCAAGCGCGGTCAAGCCTTCAAGCGTCACATCTTGACCAAGAAGACCACCAAGAACAAGCGTCACCTGCGTGGTGCAGTGTCTGTGCATGAGACCAACATGGGCTCTATCGCACAAATGCTGCCGATGGCTGGCCTGTAATTCACTGACGAACAAGGAGAAAACACATGCCTCGCGTCAAACGTGGTGTAACGGCCCGCGCCCGTCACAAAAAAGTTCTGGCCCTTTCCAAGGGTTTCCGCGGCCGCCGCGGCAATGTCTTCCGCATCGCCAAGCAGGCGGTGATGAAGGCTGGGCAATATGCCTACCGTGACCGCCGTGCCAAGAAGCGCGTGTTCCGCCGTCTGTGGATCGCCCGTATCAACGCCGCTGCACGTGAACTGGGCCTGACCTACAGCCAGTTCGCCAACGGCCTGAAGAAGGCAGCCATCGAGATCGACCGCAAGATGCTGGCCGATATCGCGGTGCACGACAAGGCTGCGTTTAGCAGCATCGTTGATCAAGTCAAGGCCAAGCTGGCTGCTTGAGATAACGGTCTGCGGCCATCCTCGTGATGGTCTGCAGCGCAAACAGCAAGGGCTAGGGCTTGAAAAGGCTGCTAGCCCTTGTTTCTTTTCACAGTCGATAAAGAGTCGATATGAACGAGTTGGATTCTCTGGTCGAGAGCGCGCAGCAGCTGTTCGCGCAGGCACAAACCCCCGCTGATCTGGAAAACGCCAAGGCGCAGTTTCTGGGCAAGTCGGGCAAGGTGACCGAGCTCATGAAGGGCATGGCGCAGCTTTCCGTCGAAGAGAAGAAGTCGCGCGGAGCCGCCATCAACGTGGCCAAGCAAGGCATCGAGGCCGCGCTGACCGCGCGCCGCAAGGCCCTGGCCGATGCCGAACTGCAGGCCCACCTGAAGGCCGAGGTGCTGGATGTGACCTTGCCGGGCCGCCGCCGTGGCCAGGGCGGCCTGCACCCCGTGTCGCTGACGCTGGAGCGCATCGAGGGCATCTTCGGCTCCATGGGTTTCGATGTGGCCGAGGGCCCCGAGATCGAGTCCGACTGGTTCAACTTCACGGCGCTGAACACGCCGGAAGACCATCCTGCCCGTTCCATGCACGACACCTTCTACGTGGAAGGCGGCACGGAGCAGGCTCCCAATCTGCTGCGCACGCACACCAGCCCGATGCAGGTGCGCCACGCTGTGCAGCACGTCAAGAAATACCGCGAGCGACTGGACGCCGGCCAGGGCATGCCCGAGATCCGCGTGATCGCGCCGGGCCGCACCTACCGCGTGGACAGCGATGCCACGCACTCGCCCATGTTCCACCAGTGCGAAGGCCTGTGGATTGGCGAGAACGTCAGCTTCAAGGACCTGAAGGTGGTCTTCACCGACTTCTGCAAGACCTTCTTCGAGAGCGACGACCTGGTGCTGCGCTTCCGTCCCAGCTTCTTCCCCTTCACCGAGCCCAGCGCCGAGATCGACATCCAGTTCCAGAGCGGCCCGCTGGCCGGCCGCTGGCTGGAAGTGGCCGGCTCCGGCCAGGTGCACCCCAACGTGGTGCGCAACATGGGGCTGGACCCCGAAAAGTACATCGGCTTTGCCTTTGGCATGGGGCCTGACCGCCTGACCATGCTGCGCTATGGCGTCAACGATCTGCGACTGTTTTTTGACGGCGATATCCGCTTCCTGTCGCAATTCCGTTGATCCGGCTGCAAGCCTTCGCCAAAGAGTCCGCCAGCGCCACGGCGCGCGGACTGAACCAACGCCAAAGAGTCTGATATGCAATTTCCCGAATCCTGGCTGCGCGAGTTCTGCAATCCGCCGCTGACCACCCAAGAACTGGCCGACACCCTGACCATGGCCGGCCTGGAGGTGGAGGAGCTGGAGCCCGTGGCGCCGCCGTTCACCAAGATCGTCGTCGGTGAGATCAAGGCTGCCGAGCAGCATCCCAATGCCGATCGCCTGCGCGTGTGCCAGGTCGATGTGGGCGGACCCGAGCTGCTGACCATCGTCTGCGGCGCGCCCAACGCGCGCGTGGGCATCCGCGTGCCCTGCGCCACGGTGGGCGCCGAGCTGCCGCCCGGTGAAGATGGCAAGCCTTTCCTGATCAAGATCGGCAAGCTGCGCGGTGTGGAGAGCTTCGGCATGCTGTGCTCGGCACGCGAGCTCAAGCTGTCCGAGGACCATGGCGGCCTGATGGAGCTGCCGCTGGACGCGCCCCTGGGCCAGAACATCCGCGAGTACCTGAACCTGGATGACACGCTGCTCACGCTCAAGCTCACGCCCAATCTGGCGCATTGCCTGAGCGTCTACGGCGTGGCGCGCGAAGTGGCTGCGCTGACCGGCGCGCCGCTCAAGCCCCAGTCGTTCACGCCTGCCGCCGTGGGCGTGCAGGACAAGCTGGCCGTGAAGATCGAGGCGCCCGACCTGTGCGGACGCTTCTCGGGCCGCGTGGTGCGCAATGTCAACACCCAGGCGAAGACGCCGCAGTGGATGGTCGATCGCCTGGCGCGCTGCGGCCAGCGCAGCGTGGCGCCGCTGGTGGACATCTCCAACTATGTGATGTTCGAGCTGGGCCGTCCTTCGCACATCTTCGACCTGGACAAGATCCACGGCGGCCTGCAGGTGCGCTGGGGCAAGGAAGGCGAGCAGCTCAAGCTGCTCAACGGCAACACCGTCACCGTGGATGGACAGGTGGGCGTGATCGCCGATGACCGCGAAGTCGAGTCGCTCGCCGGCATCATGGGCGGCGACGCCACGGCCGTGTCCGACGACACGCGCCACATCTACATCGAGGCCGCATTCTGGTGGCCCAAGTCGATTGCTGGCCGTTCGCGCCGCTACAACTTCTCCACCGATGCGGGCCACCGCTTCGAGCGGGGTGTCGATCCCGAACTGACGGTCGAGCACATCGAGCGCATCACCGAGCTGGTGCTGCAGATCTGCGGCACGCCCGAGACCGTCTGCGGCCCCATCGACGACCAGCAGGCCAACATGCCCCAGCCCAAGCCCGTCACGCTGCGCGTGGCGCGTGCGGCCAAGGTCATCGGCATGCCGCTCACGCAGCAGCAGTGCCACGATGCGCTGGCCGGCCTGGGCCTGCCGGTGGAGCAGGGCGATGGCGTGCTCACCGTCACGCCGCCCAGCTTCCGCTTCGACATCAACATCGAGGAAGACCTGATCGAGGAAGTGGCGCGCATGGTGGGTTACGAGAACCTGCCCACGACCAAGCCGCTGGCGCCCATTGCGCCCAAGCTGCGCGCCGAAAACCGCCGCAGCCATTTCGCCGTGCGCCGCGCGCTGGCCGATCTGGGCTACCAGGAAACCATCAACTTCAGCTTTGTGGAAGCCGCATGGGAGAAGGATCTGGCCGGCAACGCCAATCCCATCCAGCTGCTCAACCCCATCGCAAGCCAGCTCAGCGTGATGCGCTCCAGCCTCATCGGCTCGCTCATGCAGGTGCTCAAGTTCAATGCAGACCGCAAGGCCGAGCGCGTGCGCGTGTTCGAGCTGGGCCGTGTCTTCCTCAAGGATGACAGCGTTGTTGACAGCGACACCACGGTCAAGGGCTTCTACCAGCCCATGCGCGTGGCGGGCCTGGCCTGGGGCGCTGGAGAGCAGCTGCAATGGGGCCGCGCCGAAGCCAAGGTGGACTTCTACGACGTCAAGGGCGATGTCGAGGCGCTGCTGGCGCCGCGCAAGCCCGTGTTCGAGCCGGCCGAGCATCCGGCCATGCACCCGGGCCGCTGCGCGCGCGTGCTGCTCGATGGTCAGTCCATCGGCTTCATCGGCGAGCTGCATCCCCAGTGGCGCCAGCAATGGGATCTGGCCCAGGCGCCCGTGCTGTTCGAGCTGGAGCTCGATGCCGTGCTGGCGCGCGAGGTGCCGGTGTTCAAGCCCGTGGCCAAGCACCAGGCCGTGGAGCGCGACATTGCCGTGGTCGTGAACGAAAAGGCCACGCATGCCCAGCTGATGCAGGCGGTGGAAGCTGCCCAGACCGGCGGCCTGCTGCGCTCCGCTGTGCTGTTCGATGTGTTCCGCCCCAAGGCGCTCAAGGCCGGCGAGACAGCGGCACCGGGCGCGCTGGCGCAGGACGAAAAGAGCCTGGCCGTGCGCCTGACGCTGGGCCATGACGACAGCTCGCTGACCGATGTGCAGATCGAACAGGCCGTGCAGGCCGTGCTCGAGCAGCTGCAGCAATGCCTGGGCGCGCGCCTGCGCGCCTGATGGAAGGCCCATGCCGTGAAAGGAGATCCCATGATGGAACTGACGGTGGAAAGTCTTGATTCGCCCGCGCTGACCAAGGCGCAGCTGGCGGACCTGCTGTTCGACGAGATCGGCCTGAACAAGCGCGAATCCAAGGAAATGGTGGATGCGTTCTTCGAGCTGATCTCGCAAAGCCTGGTGACGGGCGAGGATGTGAAGCTGTCGGGCTTCGGCAACTTCCAGATCCGCACCAAGGCACCGCGTCCGGGGCGCAACCCGCGCACGGGCGAGGCCATTCCGATCGAGGCACGCCGCGTCGTTACCTTCCATGCGAGCAGCAAGCTCAAGGAGCAGATCCAGGAAGGCACGACGGGCTCCGCGTCCTGAAGGGGCGTCCCCGGGGCCCGGCTTGCCGTGGCCCAGCTGTCGTCAGCCTGTCTGCCTTGCGGTGGATGGGCTGTTTTTACGACAGGGTGCTGGCCTGCAAGCGAGCTGTGCAGTAGGCTCGGCCTTCTTCCCGGATCGGCGTCCGCGCACCAGCGGCATTGCACATCCTGACCTCATCCACATTTGCCATGGCTTCACTTCTGCCCCAGATTCCCGCCAAGCGCTACTTCACCATCGGTGAGGTCGCGGATCTGTGCGACGTCAAGCCGCATGTGCTGCGCTACTGGGAGCAGGAGTTCACGCAGCTGCGTCCCATGAAGCGGCGCGGCAATCGCCGCTACTACCAGCACCACGAAGTGCTGATGATCCGGCGCATCCGCGAGCTGCTGTACGAACAGGGCTTCACCATCAACGGCGCGCGCAACCGCCTGCGCGAAGCCTCGGGGTCTGCCGTGGTTCCCGCGCTGCAGGCCGGTGTCGTGGTGTCGGCGCCGGCTGCGGCGCCGCTGCTCGGTGGCGATGCCGCAGCCAGCGTTCCGCTGGAGCCGGAGGCCGTGCGCGAGGAGCTTTTGCAGATTCGTGCGCTGCTTTCTATTTGAGAGCAAAAAGCTGTATATAATTGAATTCTTCGGCGTGTAGCGCAGCCTGGTAGCGCACTTGCATGGGGTGCAAGGGGTCGCGAGTTCGAATCCCGCCACGCCGACCATAAATGAATACGGACCACAGCTTCTGGCTGTGGTCCGTTTTTCTTTGTGCCATCGCCAACCGCTACCAACCGCTGAAGGGGAGTGGCCGTTGCGCAGGAATCAACCCTGAGCGCAGGTCTCAAGCAGCCATTGCCGGAAGGCTGCCAGCGCCGGCAGTGTCGCGTTCCTCTCGGGATAGACCAGGTAGTAGCTGCGCTGGCTGGGGATGGCGTCTCCCACCACGTGCAGCTCACCGCGCGCTATCTCCTCTTCCACCAGCACCCGTGGCACCAGGCCCACGCCCATGCCTGCCAGCACGGCCTGTATCAGGTGCGAGGTCAGCTCGAAGCTCGGCCCTATTCGCATCTGCCGGTGATCGAGCCGATAGTGCGTGAACCACTCGCTCCATGCCTGCCGGTTGCTGGCCACCGTGAGCAGCACCTGTTGGCCCGCCCAATCCGGCGAGGCTGCTGCCTGCCCGGCCTGCTGCAGCGCCTGCGGGCTGGCCACCGCCACCAGAAACTCGTGATACAGGCGATGCGCGGTCAGCCCGGGCCAGTCTCCCGTGCCCACGGTGATGGCGGCGTCTATCTCTGCGCTGTCGAAATCGATATCGCCGATGCGCGAGTGGATGTGCATCGTCACCCCGGGCTGCGCCTGGTAGAAACCATGCAGGTGCGGCAGCAGCCATTTGGAGCCGAAGGTGGGCAGGGTGGCCAGGTTGAGGGTGCCGCCGCCGGACTGGCGTGACATGGCCTGCAGGGTGGCGCTGCGTATGCGGCCCAGCGCGGCGCCCAGGTCGATGAAGTAGCGGCGCCCCACATCGGTCAGGCGCACCGTGCGGCCCTCGCGGCGGAACAGGCTGATGCCCAGCTGCGCCTCCAGCGTCTGCACCTGCCGGCTGATGGCGCTCTGGCTGAGCGACAGCTCCTCGGCCGCACGCGCATAGCTTTCGTGGCGCGCGGCCGCCTCGAAGACCAGCAGCAGGGACATGGAGGGCGTCAGGCGTCGGTAATTCATGAGTTTTATGCAGTGTTTGCGGCAGCAATTTTCGTTTGTTCCAGAGGAAGAGTGTAGGGATACTTGCGGCCATGGTCGGCCTGAAATCGTGTATTGCATGCATGGGTTTTCTGGGCTGATCGCCTGCAACAAAACTCCCCACCTTGCCTTCCATGTCGATTGCCCCATTGCCCCACGCCAGCGCCCCCGTGCCTGCCCAATACCTTGAGTTTCTTGACGCGTTGAAGGCCGCCGGCTTCGAGGGCGACGTGGACACGGACCATGCCAGCCGCACCGTGCTGGCCACGGACAACTCCATCTACCAGCGCATGCCGCAGGCGGCCATCTACCCGCGTCACGCCGAGGATGTGGCCAGGGCGGCGCAGGTGCTGGCGCGGCCTGAGTTCCGCGATGTGGTGCTGACACCGCGCGGCGGCGGCACCGGAACGAATGGCCAGTCGCTCACGCATGGCGTGACCATGGACTTGTCACGGCACATGAACGGCATCCTCGAAATCAATGCCGAGCAGCGCTGGGTGCGCGTGCAGGCCGGCGTGGTCAAGGACCAGCTCAACGCCGCGCTCAAGCCATACGGGCTGTTCTTTGCCCCCGAGCTGTCCACCTCCAACCGCGCCACCATCGGCGGCATGATCAACACCGATGCCAGCGGGCAGGGCAGCTGCACCTATGGCAAGACGCGCGACCACGTGCTGGCGCTGGACTTCGTGCTGCTGGGCGGCGAGCGCCTGCACAGCGCGCCGCTGGATGCCGAGGCGCTGGAGCGCATGTGCGCCGATTCGGGGTGCATCGGCAAGGTGCACCGCACGGCGCGGCGCATCAGCGAGGACCAGGCGGAGTTGATCGAGGCGCGGTTTCCCAAGCTCAACCGCTGCCTCACCGGCTATGACCTGGCCCATCTGCGCGAAGGCGACGGGCGCTTCAACCTCAACAGCGTGCTGTGCGGCGCCGAAGGCTCGCTGGGCTTCGTGGTGGAGGCGCGGCTCAACGTGCTGCCCATTCCCCGGTACTCGGTCCTGGTCAACGTGCGCTATGCGGGCTTCATGGATGCGCTGCGCGATGCGCGCGCGCTGATGGCGCACCGGCCGCTGTCCATCGAGACGGTGGACTCCAAGGTACTGCTGCTGGCCATGAAGGACTTCGTCTGGAGCAGCGTGGCCGAGTACTTCCCGCAGGACGGCCAGCGCCCCACGCTGGGCATCAACCTGGTGGAATTCAGCGGCGACGATCCGCAGGAGGTCGATGGCCGCGTGCAGGCCTTCCTCGCGCACCTGGGCGCCGACGCCTCGGTGGAGCGGCTGGGCCACACGCTGGCGGCGGGCAATGCAGCGGTCCACCGCGTCTATGCCATGCGCAAGCGCGCCGTGGGCCTGCTGGGCAACGTGGCGGGCGAGGCGCGGCCCCAGCCCTTTGTCGAAGACACGGCCGTGCCGCCCGAGAACCTGCCCGAGTTCATTGCCGAGTTCCGCGCGCTGCTGGACAGCCACGGCCTGCAGTACGGCATGTTCGGCCACGTCGATGCCGGCGTGCTGCATGTGCGCCCCATCCTGGACATGAAGAACCCCGTGGACGCCGCCCTGGTGCGCCCCATCTCCGACGCGGTGGCCGAACTCACGCAGCGCCATGGCGGCCTGCTGTGGGGCGAGCACGGCAAGGGCCTGCGCTCCGAATATGTGCCGGCCTTCTTCGGCGAGCTGTATCCCTCGCTGCAGCAGCTCAAGGCCGCCTTCGACCCGCACAACCAGCTCAACCCCGGCAAGATCGCCACGCCGCCGGCCAGCAAGACCTTGCTGCTCAAGGTGGACGGCGTCACCACGCGCGGCGAGCTGGACCGGCAGATCGACGAGCGCGTATGGCAAAGCTATGGCGCGGCCATGCACTGCAACGGCAACGGCGCCTGCTACAACTTCGACCCGGACGACGCCATGTGCCCGTCCTGGAAGGCCACGCGCCAGCGCGTGCATTCGCCCAAGGGCCGGGCCTCGCTGATGCGCGAATGGCTGCGCCTGCAGGGGCAGGCCGGCGTCAACGTGCTGGAGGTCGCGCAGCGGCCCCAACCCTTCCTGTCCAGCCTGGCCGCGCGCTGGCGCAACAGCCGCGCGGCGCGCCGCGGCGAGGCCGATTTCTCTCACGAGGTCTATGACGCCATGGCCGGCTGCCTGGCCTGCAAGTCCTGCGCCGGGCAGTGTCCCGTCAAGGTCAACGTGCCCGAATTCCGCTCGCGCTTTCTGGAGCTCTACCACCGCCGCTACCTGCGGCCCGTGCGTGACTACCTGATCGGCTCGCTGGAGTTCACCATGCCGTGGCTGGCGCGCATGCCCGCGCTCTACAACGGGGTGATGGGCTCGCCATGGATGCGCGATGTGCTCAGCCGGCGCATCGGCATGGTCGATGGCCCGCTGCTGAGCCGGCTGGACCTGGCAGCCACCTTGCGGCAATGGAAGGTGCGCGCGGCCGATGCGCAGGTGCTGGCCGCGCTCACGCCCGAGCAGCGCGCGCGCAGCGTGGTCATCGTGCAGGACAGCTTTACCCGCTACTTCGAGACCGGCCAGCTGCAGGTGCTGATCGAGCTGGCGGCGCGCCTGGGATTCCAGGTCTGGCTGGCGCCGCTGCTGCCCAATGGCAAGCCGCTGCATGTGCAGGGATTCATGGGCGCCTTTGCCAAGGCGGCCATCCGCAATGCCGCGCAGCTGGCGCAACTGGCGCAGTCCGGCGTTGCGCTGGTGGGGCTGGATCCGGCCATGACGCTGGCCTATCGGCAGGAATACCTCAAGGTGCCGGGCATGGGCGAGGTGCCGAAGGTCGCGCTGCCCCAGGAGTGGCTGCTGCAGGTGCTGCCCGAGGCAGTGACCAGCGTGGCCAGCGTGGCCTACCGGCTGCTGCCGCACTGCACTGAAAAGACCAATGCGCCCGACAGCGGCAAGCAGTGGACGCAGCTTTTCGAGCGACGGGGGCTGCGCCTGAGCGTGGAGGCCACGGGCTGCTGCGGCATGTCGGGCACCTACGGGCATGAGGCGCGCAACCTCGAAACCTCCAAGACCATCTATGCCCAGTCATGGGAGAAACAGATCGAGAGCAAGCAGAACCTGGGCGAGCCGCTGGCCACCGGCTATTCCTGCCGCAGCCAGGTCAAGCGACTGTCTGCACGCCAGTTGCGCCATCCGTTGGAGGCCTTGCTGGACCACGTGCGCGCCACGCATCAGGGGTGAGAAGATGCGGGGGGCTGATCGTCGCCATTTCAGGAATTTGCAGACATTTTTGAAAAATCTCTGCGTTTTCCCTGAAGGCCTGTTTTTAGTCCCTATAATTCAATGCTTCGGCGTGTAGCGCAGCCTGGTAGCGCACTTGCATGGGGTGCAAGGGGTCGCGAGTTCGAATCCCGCCACGCCGACCAAAACGCAAAGCTCCTGACGGAAACGTCAGGAGCTTTTTGCTTTGTACGTTCGTTTTTTTGCGCGCGATGGCGCCTTGCCGCGAAGAGCAAGGGCATGTGCAAGTGCAGCTTCGCCAGGCAGGTCCATCACGGATGGCGAGGGCAGCCAGCGCATGAAAAGTCCATGCACCGCGAAGATACGCGTCCCGGTCTGGGCACGTAAAACCTGCACCTACAATGGCGTCTTTTGTAACTGACGATTTCTTCCTGGTCTCGCACATGATGGATGGACTGATTACCGGCAGACTCACCGGTACGCCCGAACACCGCAGCGACCGCAATCGGCGCCCCTTCATGGTGGCCCGCGTGCGTTCCGAGGCATCCGATGGCACCTCCATCCCGGTCAACGTGGTTGCATTCGATGCCCAGGCCTGCGAGGTGCTGCGCAATCTGATCGAAGGCGATGCCGTGGCGCTGCGTGGCAGCTTCACGCCCAAGGTCTGGATAGACCGCCAGGAACAACCCCACCCTGTGCTGGACGTCGTGGCCCACCAGGTGATGGCAACGCCCGAGTTCCAGGACCGCTGACGCCCGCGCTGCGGCGCCGGTTGTGAGCTACTGAAAAAACTGTCTAGCCGCAGTGTGCCGGTACGGCCGCCGCGCGCTGTGTTGGCGCTACAGTGTGCGCCTGTGTTTTTGACAGGTTACAAGGAACCGCATCCATGCCCACCAAGCGCCATTTCCTCCGCCGCACGCTCACGGCCGCCGCGATTGCCAGCACCGCCGCCATGACCCTGCTGGCCATGCCCGCGCAGGCGCAGGACAAGCCCATCAAGGTCGGCGTCACGGCCGGCCCGCACGCCCAGATCATGGAACAGGTCAAGAAGGTCGCCGAGAAGAACGGCCTGAAGATCCAGATCGTGGAATTCGGCGACTACGTGCAACCCAATGCCGCGCTGTCTGCCGGTGACCTGGACGCCAACAGCTACCAGCACCGCCCCTACCTCGACGCCCAGGTGCGCGACCGCGGCTACAAGATCGGCTGGGTGGCCGACACGGTGAATTTCCCCATCGGCATCTATTCCAAGAAGATCAAGCAACTGGCCGACCTGCCCCAGGGCGCCAAGTTCGGCATCCCCAACGATCCCACCAACGGTGGCCGCGTGCTGCTGCTGCTGCAGGCGCAGGGCCTGATCAAGCTCAAGGAAAGCGCAGGCCTGAAGGCCACGCCGCTGGACGTGGTTTCCAACCCCAAGAAGCTGCGCTTCGTGGAGCTGGACGCAGCCCAGCTGCCACGCTCGCTGGATGACCTGGACGCCTCGGCCATCAACACCAACTTCGCGATCTCGGCAGGCCTGAACCCCAAGACCGATGCCATTGCGCAGGAAAACGCCAAGAACCCCTATGTGAACATCCTGGTCGCGCGCGATGCCGACAAGGGCAAGCCCTGGGTGGCGCAACTGATCAAGGCCTACCACTCCGATGAAGTGCGCCAGTTCATCGATGTGCAGTTCAAGGGGTCGGTGATTCCTGCATTTTGATAGGAAGCACCCCCTGAGCGGCTGACGCCGCTTCCCCCTCTCTCGCTTCGCGGGAGGGGGACGACACCCTCGCTTCGGGGCGGCCCTTGCTCGGTGTCCCTCGCTTTGGGTTGCGCCGGTTTCGGTCGCCGTGTTCAGTGCGAGCGAGGGCTGAATTGCAAAAGCTGCCATTGGCAGCTTTTTTTCATTCCCCCAGCACTTTGAAATATTCGCCCAGCGGTGCGCGGGTGGTCTGGGTGCGGTTGACGGGGGCGGCCTCGTCGGGCCAGCCCAGGGCCAGGCCGCAGACGATGTGCTCGCCGGGCGGCAGGTCGAGCACGCGGCGCACGGTGTCGGGGTAGGAGGCCAGGGCGCCGATGGCGCAGCTGCCCAGGCCCTGGGCGGCTGCGGCCATTTGCAGGCCGTACAGGGTCATGCCCAGGTCCATGTAGCCGCCTGCGCCGAAGCGGGCGTCGATGCTCACGACCAGGGCCACGGGCGCATCGAAGAAGCGGTAGTTGCGGCCGAACTGCGCGTCGCGCCCTGCGCGGTCCTCGCGGGCCACGCCCAGGGCGCTGTACAGGGCCTGGGCCGACGCCACCTGGCGCTTGCGCAGCGCCATGGGCATGGGGCGGGGGAAGTAGCCGTAGTCCTCGCGCTCAGGCGCTCCGCCTTGCCAGTCGGCCAGCAGCGCCTGTGTGAGTGCGCCGCGCAGGCTGCCGCGCACCTGGATGAACTGGCCGGGCTGCAGGTTGCCGCCGCTGGGCGCCCGGCGGGCCGATTGCAGCAACTGGTGCAGCAGCGCATCCGGCACGGGATCGGGCCGGTAGGCGCGCACGGAGCGGCGCGCGTGCACCAGGGCCTCATGCGCATCGCCAAAGGGAAGGGTGTCGAACGGTGGGTTGGCGGACATGGGAAATGCGGAGTCCATGGATTCAAAGCGCCTGCACCAGGCAGGCCGCGCCTATGCCGCCCGCCCCTGCAATGGCGGCCAGGCCCAGGGCCGGTCTGTGGGCTGCTGGCGTGCGGTGCAGGTCTGAGAGCATGCGCACCAGCGCAACCGCGCCCGATGCGCCTATGGGATGGCCGCGCGCCAGGCCACCGCCGCCGGTGTTGAGCTGCTGCAGCGGCAGGCCCAGGGTTTCGGCAAAGGCCAGGGCCTGCACGGCGAAGGCATCGTGCAACTCCACAGCCTGGAGCTCTGCCGCAGTCAGGCAAGGCAGCTGCAGCATTGCGGCTCCACGCTCCAGCACCTGCTGGGCCGCCAGTGCGGCGGCGACCAGCGGTGTTTCCGGCGCATGGCCCAGCGAGGCACTGGCCACCCAGCGGGCGCGTGGCTGCAGGCCCAGGCGTGCACAGGCCTGCGGCGTGGCCAGCAGCACCAGGGCTGCGCCATCGGCCTTGGGCGAGATGGTGGGTGTGCTCAGCGCATGGCGCTGGCGTGCATGGGCGTCAACGGCGCCAGCCGCTTCGGCCACCACGGGCATGCGGGCAACGCGGGCCGGGTTCAAGGCGCGCGGATAGGCGTCATGGTCCAGCCCGGCCATGGGCACGATCTCTTGGGCCAGCCGGTCGCGGTGCGCGAGCGCCAGCGCGTGGCTGTGGATGGCATGGGCCTCCTGAACGGCGCGGGTGATTCCATGGGCCAGCGCGTGGTCGGCGGCCGATTGCAGCAGGTCCGGGTCGCGTGCGGGGTCGGGGGCGAACGCGGGGCGGTCATAGGTGACGGGCAACTCGCCTGCATGGCGCGGGCGTGTCTGGCGGATGGGGGCGCGGCTCCAGGCCTCGGCACCACCGGCCACCACGATATCGGCCTGGCCCGACAGCAGCAGGCCCGCAGCCAGGGCCACGCTGTCCAGGCCAGAGCAGCATTGGGTGTCCACGCTGTGGGCCGCGCAGCGCTCCGGCAGGCCCGCAGCCAGGGCCAGCATGCGGGCCGGGTTGCCGCCTGCGCCCAGGGCGTTGCCTAAGACCACGGCATCCACGGCCCGGGCAGGCAGGCCGGCCCGGGCCAGCAGGGCCTGGAGCACGGGCGCGCCCAGTTCGTGCGCCGCAAGCTCGCGCAGCGCACCGCCCACGGGGGCGACGGGGCTGCGCGCCCAGGCCAGGATGACGGGGGCGTCTTGCGGGTTCATGGCAGGGGCAGCAGTGCGGGTTCGCCGGGCAGTGCCCGGCCAGTGTCCGTGTCCGTGTCCGTGTCCGTGGCGGTGGCGGTGGCAGTGGCCGCCAGCGCGCGCGCCAGCCGGCCATGGTCGGTCTTGCCGCTGGCGGTCTGCGGCCAGTCGGTGCAGCTCCACCATTGGCGAGGCAGCTTGTAGCTTTCCAGGCGCTCGCGCAGCCAGGCTGCCAGCGCCTGTGCGGAGCCTGCGGGCGCGGCGCCGTGCCATTGCACGACGGCGTGCACCTGCATGCCGCGCAGCGCGTCGGGAAGGCCTTGGATGGAGACCTGGGCCACGCCCGGGTGCGCGGCCAGCAGGGTTTCGACTTCCTCGGGGAACAGGTTCTTGCCCTGGGTGACGAGCATGCGGCTCTGGCGCCCGGCCAGGCACAGCTGGCCGCCGGCATCGATATGGCCCATGTCGCGCACGGACAGCCATTCGCCGTCGCGCAGCGCGGCCGTGCCGTCGCGCGCCTCGCCCACATAGTCCATGAACAGCATGGGGCTGCGCATGTAGATCAGGCCGTCCTCGCCCGGCTGCAGGGGCTGGTCGCCGGGCTGCTGCGTGGCGGGGCGGATCTGCAACTGCACATTGCTGAAGGGCCGGCCCACGGCCTGGGGCGGGGCCTGTTCGTCGGCCTCCATCCAGGCGATGAAGCTGGCCTCCGAGGCGCCGTAGAACTCGATGATGCGTGCGCGCGGAAACAGCGCGCGCAGGGCCGGGGTCTGGGCGCGCATCCAGCGCGCGCCGCTGATCATGATCAGCTCCACCTCGGGGATGGGCGCCAGCGCGCGGTGTGCGGCCCATTGCAGCATCAGCAGCAACTGGCTGGGCACGGCGACCAGGCAGGGCGCCTCGCCGCGCGCCAGCGAGGCCAGGCAGCGCGCCGCCGAGAACCGCTCCTGCACCACGGCGCCTTCGCCGCACCACAGGCCCTGCATCACGCCGAACAGGAACAGCGAATGCGAGATACGCCCGGGCGCCATGGTGCGCTGCGCGGCCACGGGGCCGAAGTCCTCGAGGCAGACGCGAAAGCTCTCTGTCCACGAACGGTGGTGGCGCATGAAGCCCTTGGGCAGCCCGGTGCTGCCCGAGGTGAAGCCGGTGTAGAAGGCGCAGGTGGCGGTGGCCTCGGCCAGTGGGCTGGGCGCCGTGGGTAGCCAGCCCTCGATGCGGCTGCGCACGGCCTCGGGCCAATCAGGGTCGGCCACGGCGGCGCAGCGGCCGCTGTGCAGGATGGCGAGGAATTCGACGATGGCATCCACGGTGTTGGCGCTGCCGCCCGTGTCCAGCAGCAGCATCTCTGGCGCCTGGCCGGCCACCAGCGCGGCCGAGCGCTGCAGCACGGCGGCATGCAGCGCGGCAAAGCTCCATTGGCCCGCCTCGCTTTGCAGCGCCATCGCATCGGGGCGCTGCCGGGCCCAATGCTCCAGCGGGCCATGGACCAAGGTCCACGGGTGCTGCAGCGGCGCGGCCAGCGGGTGGGACGCGAGCGGCTCAACCATGCTGGCGGCCTCCGAACGGCCAGTCCGGCATGCCGCGCGCCACCGTGTGCACCACCAGGGCGCACAACACGCACTTGATCAGATCGCCGGGCACGAACAGCAAGGTGGCCATGAAGGCCTGCGACAGGCTGAGCTTGGCCATCAGCATGAGGCCCAGCACGCCAAAGGCATGCAGGGCCACCAGCCCGCCCAGCGCCGAGGCCGCAAAGGCGCTGAACGCCGCGCGCCGGGGCGAGCCCTGGGGCAGCGCACGCATGACCAGGCCGGCAATGCAGGCCGCCAGCGGGTAGCCCAGCAGGTAGCCGGCCGAGGGCGCCATGAAGACGGCAATGCCGCCGCGCCCGCCCGACAGCAGGGGCAGGCCCACGGCCACGGCCGCGAGGAACAGCAGCATGGACTGCATGCCGCGCCAGGGGCCGAGCATCACGCCGGCCAGCATCACGCCCAGCGACTGGATGGTGATGGGCACGCCCAGCGGCAGGTCGATCTTGGGAATCAGGCCCATGACCGCCATCAGCGCCGCAAACAGCGAGACCTGGGCCATGGAGCGCGCAGAGGCGCGTGAGACGGTGGAGGGGGCGGTCATGGACGGTTCTCGGAAGGTTCTCGCAAGGCTTTTGCGTATGGATCGGTCGGGGAATGGGGCAGGGCAGGCCTCAGCGGCCCAGGCGAGCCCACAGCGCATCGGACACGCGGCGCGTGGCCTGCAGCATGTGGATGGTCAGCGGCGCAATCAGGCGCAGGCCGCCGGCGCGGCCCGTGCGCAGCCGGTGGGCATCGTCCATGCGCTTCCACTGCACAAAGAAATGCTCGGTGAAACGCAGCATCAATGCCAGCTGCAGGGCCACCTGTTCGGGGGAGATGCCGATGCGCTCCAGCGGCGCTAGCAGCCGCTCCAGCACATCGACCAGATCGCTGGGGCGCGTGCTCACGGTCAGCGCCATGCCCAGCGTGGAGGCGCAGACCAGGCGCAGCGCGCTGGCGGCGGCCAGGGCGTAGTGCTGCATCCACGCATGGAAGGCAGCAACCAGCAAGGCGGCCACGGTGACCGACAGCATGAGCCGCCGTGCGCCCTCGGTGGCACGGCCCAGCGACAGCCACAGCAGGCCGCAGGCGGCGCCGGCCAGGGCCAGCAGCCACGGTGAATCGATGAGGAACAGGCCCGTTCCCAGCAGCGCCATGAGCAGCAGCTTGCGGCCCGCGCTCCAGGCATGGAGCCAGCTGGTGTATTCGCTGTAGAGGCTTCCCATGGCGGCCGGCTCCTGCGTCAGTCCTGCGCTTGCAGCCGCCGGGCCACGTCGGCTTCATAGGCCGCGCAGACCTCATGGCCGGGGCCGTCTGCGCGCACTTTGCCGCGCTCCAGCCAGAGCACGCGGCCAAAGCTGCGCACGTGGTCCAGCACATGGGTGGAGACCAGCACCTGCTGCTCGGCGGCCGCGATGTCCCGGGCCAGCCGCGCCTGGCCCGGCAGGTCCAGGCTGGCGAAGGGCTCGTCCAGCAGCAGCACGCGCGGCGCGGCAATGAGCAGGGCCAGCCAGCACACCTGCTGGCGCTGGCCCTGGCTGAGCCCGGCCACGGCGCGCGGTGCCCAGTCGGCCAGGCCGCGGCTGGCCAGCAGGGAACGGGCGCGCTCCGTGGCCTCGCGCCGCGAGATGCCCGAAGGGCGCAGACCCAGGGCCAGCTCTTCCTCCACGGTGGGGAAGATGATCTGGTCGTCGGGGTTCTGGAACATCAGCCCGACCTGGCCCGGGCGCTGTGCACGGGCTTCGTGCAGTTCGGTGCCGTCCAGCAGCACGCGCCCGGCCTCGGGCGCATCCAGGCCGCACAGCAGGCGGAACAGGCTGGTCTTGCCGGCGCCGTTGTCGCCGATGAGGCCCACGCGCGGCTCGTCCAGCCGCAGGTCGAGGCCGTCAAAGACTGTTGTGATGCCGCGCCGCAGGCGCACGGCTTCCACGCGCAGGCTGGCGGTGCTGGCAGGGCGGTCGGCAGTTCGGGAGGATTCGGGCATGGCAAAAGAAAGCGGGCACTTACCTGTAATGCACGCAACCGCAAGGGATCTTGCCGTTGTACAGGCCTGTCGGGGGCGGATTCTAGCAATGCCGTCCAGGCCGTACATCAAGGCTTGAAAGACGGCAATCGATATAAGCACCGTATTTTTTATTCTTTTGTTTGAACAACGTTTTGCAACACACTCGTTAGAACACTAATGACGGCAGATCCTGGGGATTCGCCTGTGCTTGGCGACGACGCGAGACAACGCATGCCCATCGGCTTGCAACTGCGTCCAACTGCGCAGCACAGGGCCCGGAAATTGCGCGCCATTGCCTGGAGATGGCGGTGCAAAGGCTGCCGTTGCCGATCCCAGGACCGTTTTCACTGCCGAACCGAGACTCCATGACCGTCCAGACCGCCCATTTGGCCCCGGAAAACGCGCTGATCCGCCTGCGCGACCTGCAAAAGAAATTTGTAACAGCCGATGGCAAGCACTTCGATGCCGTGCGTTCGGTATCGCTGGACATCGGCCAGGGCACGGTCTTCGGCCTGATCGGCAAGAGCGGCGCGGGCAAGTCCACGCTGCTGCGCCTGATCAACCTTCTGGAGCGTCCCGACAGCGGCGAGGTGGTGGTGGCAGGCCAGCGCCTGACCGACCTGGGCCGCCGCGCGCTGCGCGAGGCGCGCCAGAACATCGGCATGATCTTTCAGCAGTTCAACCTGCTGCAGAACGCCACCGTGTTCGAGAACGTGGCCTTTCCGCTGCGCATCCACGGTGGCCATTCGCGTGCCCATATCGAGCAGCGCGTGCGCGAGTGCCTGGACATCGTCGGCCTGACCGACAAGGCGGCCAGCCATCCTGCCCAGCTGTCGGGCGGCCAGAAGCAGCGCGTGGCGATTGCGCGCGCCCTGGCGCCGCGCCCGCAGGTGCTGCTGTGCGACGAGCCCACCTCGGCGCTGGACAGCGAGACCACGCGCTCCATCCTGGCCACGCTGGCCGACATCAACAGCCGCCTGGGCGTGACCATCGTCATCGTCACGCACGAGCTGGCCGTGGTCGATGCGCTGTGCAGCGAGGTGGCCATCATCGAGCAGGGCCAGGTGGCCGAACGCTTCACGCTGCCCGCCCTGCCGCAGGGCCGTGCCTACGAGGCGCCGCAGCGCGCCACGCTGCTGGGCAGCGAACTCGAGGCCCTGCGCGTGGAGCGCGCCGACAAGGCCCTGCGCGAGCGCGGCGCCACCCGTCCCGTGGTGCTGCGCGCCGTGGGCGGCTCCGAGCACTGATGGGGTCTTCGCCCCTTCCCGTTTTTCCCTTCTTTTCGATTCCGCATTCCCATGTCTGAAAACATCGTCGAAATCCTGCCCGAGCTGTGGCTGGCCATGGGCCAGACCCTTTTGATGCTGGGCATCGGCCTGTCGGCCGCCGTGCTCATCGGCGGCCCGCTGGGCGTGCTGCTGTTCCTGCTGGGACCCGGCCAGTCGCTGGACAACCGCCCGGCCTTTGCCGTGCTGAACTGGACGGTCAATACCGTGCGGTCCTTCCCCTTCATCATCTTGCTGGTCGCGCTGGTGCCCTTCACGCGCTGGCTGGCCGGCACCTCCATCGGCCCGCTGGCTGCGGCCGTGCCGCTGTCCGTGGCGGCCATTCCCTACCTGGCTCGCCTGGTGGACCAGTGCCTGCGCGACGTGCCGCGCGGCGTGATCGAGGCCGCGCACGCCATGGGCGCATCGGAGCTGCAGATCGTCTGGCGCGTGCTCATCGTCGAGGCGCGTTCGGGCCTGGTGCTGGCGCTGACCGTGCTGGCCGTGAGCTTTCTGTCGTACTCGGCCATTGCCGGCGTAGTGGGCGGCGGCGGCATTGGCGATCTGGCCATCCGCTACGGCTACTACCGCTTCCAGACCGATGTGATGGTGCTCACCGTGACCATCCTCGTGGCCATGGTCCAGGTCATCCAGTTCGTGGGCAACACGGCGGCCCGCCGCCTGGACAAGCGCGGCTGAGCGCGCTGTCCAGACCCGCTTTCTTCTTTCTTCCCGCTCTCTCCCAAAAAAAGGATTCCGACATGACCGCATCCCTTTCCTTCGTGCGCCGCCACCTGCTGGCCTCGGCCGCCGCCCTTGCCGCTGCCAGCGTGCTGGCGCTGCCCGCCCACGCCCAGGCCGACAAGAAGCAGCTGGTGATCGGCGGCACGGCTGGCTCCAACATCGACCAGCTCAAGCAGGGCATCGTGCCGCTGCTGCAAAAGAAGGGCTATCAGGTCAAGCTGGTGGAGTTCAACGACTACGTGCAGCCCAACCTGGCGCTGGCCCAGGGCTCGCTGGATGCCAACTTCTTCCAGCACCGCGTCTACCTGCAGAAGTTCGCGGCCGACCAGAAGCTGGACCTGGTGGAGCTGGTGCAAGGCCCCATCGCCCCGCTGGGCGTGTACTCCAAGACCCGCAAGACCCTGGCCGAGGCCAAGGAAGGCGACCGCGTGACCCTGCCCAACGACCCGAGCAACCTGGCGCGTGCGCTGGTGCTGCTGGAGCAGGCCGGGCTGATCAAGGCCAAGCCCGGCATCGATCCGCTGCGCGTGTCCGAAAAGGACCTGGCCGAGAATCCGCGCAAGCTCAAGTTCATCCCGCTGGAAGCCGCACAGCTGCCGCGTTCGCTGGGCGACACCGAGTACGCCATCATCAACGGCAACTTCGCCATCTCCTCGGGCCTGAAGCTGACCGAGGCCGTCTCGCTGGAAAAGACCCCCGACCACTACCTGAACGTGGTGGCCATCAAGAAGAAGGACCAGGGCACGGCATGGGCCAAGGACCTGGCCGAGGTCTACCGCTCCGCCGAATTCAAGGCCGTGGTGGACAGCAAGTTCCAGGGCTACGCCAAGCCCTCCTTCCTACAGTGAGCCCGCTGAAGGCGGCCACATAATGGCTGCTTGCGGGAGGTGCCCCTCCCGCCTCTTTCCCGCCCGTTTCCCGCCATTTCCTCCAGGAGCAATGCATGAGCCAGATCAAGGTCGCTGTCATCGTGGGCAGCCTGCGCAAGGATTCCTTCAACCGCAAATTCGCCGACGCCATTGCGCGCCTGGCGCCCGAAGGCCTGGTCTTCGAGCAGGTCGCCATCGACAGCCTGCCCCTGTACAACCAGGACCATGACGGCAATGAGGTGGACGTGGTCAAGCAGTTCCGCGCCCAGATCCAGTCGGCCCAGGCCGTGCTGTTCCTGACGCCCGAGTACAACCGCTCGATTCCCGGCGTGCTCAAGAACGCGCTGGACCAGGGCTCGCGCCCCTACGGCAAGAGCGTCTGGGCCGGCAAGCCCGCTGCCGTGGCCGGCGTCTCCGTGGGTGCCATCGGCACGGCGCTGGCGCAGCAGCATCTGCGCAATGTGCTGGCCTACCTGGACATGCCCACTCTGGCCCAGCCCGAAATCTTCATACAGGCCAAGGACGGCCTGTTTGCCGAAGACGGCTCCATCGGCGCCGGCAGCCGCGATTTCGTGAACGGCTTCTTGCAGAAGTTCGCTGCCTGGGCGCGCAAGCACCAGTGAGCGGTGCGGCAAGGCCGCTCAAGACACAAAAAAGCCCGGCAATGCCGGGCTTTTGCGTTGGGGGGCCTGCGGGCGCAGAGCCCAGGAAGCGTCAGGAAGCGGGAGAAGGGTTGGCAATCGCCGCAGCAGGGCGTGCGGCGGACGATGCCTTCTCGCGCGCCTGGGCCTGGTCGATGGCGTCGATGATCACCACGCCGGTCGACTTGACGCCGGGCGCCGAAAAGCCGGCACCGGGCGTCACGCCGGGATGGGCCAGCAGCTTGCGCGTCATTTCCTGGTTCAGCTGCTGCTGGCTGGGCTTGGCGGGGGTGGGCGTGGCGGCGGGCTGCTCGGGCTCCTCGGGCGCAGGTGCCTCGTCGGTGTTGCGCACATAGCTGCGGTACACGCGCGAATTGAGCTGCTCCTGGTCCTGCTCGCGCTGGTACTGCATGAACTGGTAGACGCCGATGCCCAGCACGGTAATGGCCAGCAGGGACACGGCAATCACCGTGATCACCAGGTTTTCATCGGACGGCGGGCGGGCATGGACATGGACAGGGCCGCGGGGCCGGGCATGGGGACGGTGGCTTGTGGCTGGCATGGATGGAAGGCAGTGAATGCAATAAGGCTGCCTGGATATCGGCAGGTCCGCCGTCTTTCTGAAATACAGACGGTTCGTGTCGGACAAAGCCGCGAATATGGCGGTGATGGTTCAGCCTAACAGCTTCGTGTGTCGTGCAAGGCCAGGCAGGCATTGGATTTTTCAAAGAAGCGGAAACAGCGGATACCTGTTTTGTTTGGTAACGCCCACTAGACTGCTGGCGTGACGTTCATGACGGCATTCATCCATAAGGGCGAGACAAGATGCAAAAAAAGGGCTGGAGAAATCTGTGCAGAGGCGGCGCGCTGAGCGTGGCATTGGTGACCGTTTTGGCGGCGTGCGGCGGTGGGGGAGGCGATGGCAATGGCTCAGTTGTCGAACCGCAGCCGGCGCCTGTGCAGATGTCGCTGCTGGCGGGTTCGCTGGCAAGCAAGCCCGACGCACTGGCTCAGGACCACTGTGGTCAGGTCAACGGCGTGGGCGCGCAGGCGCGGTTTTCGAGAATCACCGATCTCGCCCTTTCGCCGCTTGGCGACATTTATGTGTCGGAAGATGTTTATCCGCCTGTGTCACCGCAGCCGCCTTGCCCCACGCCCGAGCGCTCTCGCATTCGCCGGATTGCGGGGGAAGGTGTGGTGTCCACCTTCTCCACAGGTGGGGACAGCGACTGGGGCGAGTCCCGCAACTTTCTGTATCCGCGCGCTATTGCAGCAGGTGGCAGTGGCGAGGTCTTTGTTGCGGATGGCCTGACCTGTGCAGAGTGCGCTGTCTTCAGTGGAGGCATGCCCCGCAATGGCATGGGCGTCTGGGTGCAGCAGGCATCGGGTGCAGTGCGGGCGCTGGCCGGTGGTGGGCCCAATTCAAGTGGCCCTAAGGATGGCGTTGGCGCTGCAGCGATTTTTTCCGGCCCCCATGCCATGCGACGTACGCCCGATGGCCGGCTGTTCGTGCTGGATTGGAGCAGGCTGCGTCAGGTCACGGCCGATGGTGAGGTCACCACGTTGCCAGGCGAAGGTTTCAACGCGCTCGCCGTCGCCGGCAATGGGCAACTGCTGGTTGCCCGTGGTGGAGAAATCCTCAACTACACGACAGGCCAAACGCTGGCTAGGCTGGATGACAACGTGTCTTCCATGGCCCTGGACAGCAGGAATGGCATCTACGTTGTGACCAGCAACCGCAGCACCCTGGTCCAAAAGCTTTCGGATAGCGGGCAGCTCAGCATCGTGGCAGGACGTGTGGACAGCGCACCCCTGGCATACGAGCTCGGGCCACTGCCTGGCAAGCTGCTGCACGTCAAAGCCATTGCTTTCGACCGCCAGGACCGCTTGTTGATCGCCGGCGCGTACGCCGTCGTTCGCACCAGTCCGCTGGTGCGCTGATTGCGACGGCTGTCAGGCTCGGCGGCCAGCAAAAAGCGCAGGCGCCCGGTCAGGGCGCCTGCGCTTTTTTATGCGCAAGACCGGGTTCAGGCGGCGATGGCCGCTTCCTGATTGGCGGCAGCCGCTGCACGCACGATGTCGCTGTGGGCCGATTCCAGGGCCTTGGCCTTGGACTCATCGCCCATGGCCACGCCTTCTGCGCGCACGATGCTCACATCGGTGATGCCCAGGAAGCCGAACACCGTCTTCAGGTAGCTTTCCTGGTGCTCCAGGGCCTGGCCCATTTCGCTGGTGGAGTACACACCGCCGCGCGTGGAGGCCACGATGACCTTCTTGCCCTTGGCCAGGCCTTCGGGGCCGGCTGCGGTGTAGCGGAAGGTGCGGCCGCCCTGGGCGATGCGGTCGATCCAGGCCTTGAGCTGGCTGGAGATGGTGAAGTTGTAGAACGGAGCGCCGACCACGACCACATCGGCCGCCAGGAACTGGCTCACCAGGGCTTCGGAGATGGCGTTCTGTGCGCGCTCGGCTTCCGTTGTGGCGGCCTGGCCGGTGCGAAAGCCCATGGACACTGCGTTCAGGTGGTCGGGGGCGTTCACGGCCAGATCCAGGTATTCGACCTTGGCGCCGGGGTTGGCGGCGACCAGGGCAGCCACTGTCTGGGCGGTCAGCTGGCGGGACACCGAAGCGGCGCCGGTGATGGAAGAGTCGATGTGCAGCACTTGCATGGAAAAGCTCCTGAGATGTCGGTTGGGATCGCGGTTGGGATCGGCCACTCGGGAAAGCTTGTAGGGCCGACGATGGGATCAATTGTGAATTTGGACAGAGTCTTTGATAAGCCGCCGAAATTGCGATAGATTGTCCTGAATTTGCAGTCAATGAGCACAGGGGAGGGATGCGCGACATGATGGATCTCAACGACATGCTGTACTTCGCCGAGGTGGTGGAGCGCGGCGGCTTTGCCTCTGCCGGGCGGGCGCTGGGCATACCCAAGTCGCGGCTGTCGCGGCGCGTGGCGGAGCTGGAGGCCCGGCTGGGCGTGCGCCTGCTGCAGCGCACCACGCGCAAGCTCTCACTGACCCAGGTGGGCGAGGCCTATCTGCGCCATTGCCAGGCCATGCGCGATGCGGCCCTGGCCGCCGCCGACACCGTGGCCGAGGTGCAGACCGAGCCGCGCGGCACCATCCGCGTGAGCTGCCCCGTGACCCTGGCCCAGACCGTGCTGGGCGAACTCATGCCCCAGTTCCTGCAGCGCTGCCCGCTGGTGCATGTGGAGATGCAGGTGACCAACCGGCCCGTGAACCTGGTGGAGGAGGGCATCGACGTGGCGCTGCGCGTGCGCCCCAGCCTGGAGGACAGCGGCTCCATGGTCGTCAAGCGGCTGGATGTGGCGCGCCAGATCCTCGTGGCCAGCCCGGAGCTGCTGGAGCGCCAGGGCACGCCGCGTGCACTGGCCGACCTGCAGCACCTGGACAGCATGTCCATGTCGGCGGTGGATGGCCAGTCCAGCCTGCTGCTGGTCGGCCCCGAAGGCCGCGAGCAACGCCTGCAGCTGCAGCCGCGCTACGTGGTGGATGACCTGCTGACGCTGAAATTCGCGGCGCTGGCCGGCAGTGGCATGTGCTGGCTGCCTGACTACATGTGCCACGAGGAACTGGCCGAGGGCCGGCTGGTTCATCTGCTGCCGGGCTGGGAGCCGCCCCAGGGCATCGTGCACGCGGTTTTCCCCTCGCGGCGCGGCCTGGCGCCGGCCGTGCGGCATTTCCTGGACTTCCTCGGCGAGACCGTGCCGGGGCGCAACAGCCATGCCACGCGCGAGCCGGCGGCACGCTAGGGTTGGGTTGCACCTCGCCACGCCATAAGAAAACAACAAAACGTTCGTTGGGATAGTTGGCGGTGTTCTCCACAATCGGGGCCCATGTCCAGCAATGGACAGTCCAGGAGAACCCATGAATCCCCACCGCATCATCATCGTGCCCGGCTGGCGCAACTCCGGTCCTGACCACTGGCAAAGCCTGTGGGCGCAGCAGCTGCCGCATGCCGAGCGCGTGGAGCAGGACGACTGGCTGGTGCCCCACCGCGATCCCTGGGTGGCCGCGCTGGAGCAACTGGTGCTGTCCCGGCCTGAACCGGTGGTGCTGGCCGCCCACAGCCTGGGCTGCATCACGGCCGCGCACCTGGGCCCCGAGGCCAGTGCGCGCGTGCGCGGTGCGCTGCTGGTGGCGCCGGCCGATCCCGAGCGCCGTGCCCAGCTGGCCGACTTTGCGCCCGTGCCCTATGCGCCGCTGCCATACCGCAGCGTGCTGGTGGCCAGCAGCAACGACCCCTACTGTCCGATCCGCCGGGCCGGCGCCTATGCGCGGGCCTGGGGAAGCGAGTTCGTGCGGCTGCAGAATGCGGGGCACATCAATGTCGAATCAGGCTTTGGCGACTGGCCCCTGGGCCTGGCGCTGCTGCAGTCGCTGATGCAGGGCGACAGCTGGCAGCCGGCGCAGCCCCGGCCTGCCGTGCGTTCCCCGCGCTCGCCGCGTCCGCCACGTGTGGCGGCTGCGCATGCCTCCGTCTCTGCGGGCACTGGCGCTGGCGCGCCATGGGCTGCTGGCCTGTGATGGGTCGGCGGGGGACCGCGGGCAGGGCAGGTCCTTTATATGGTGACAGGCCATTAACAAACAAAAATATATTCTTTTGAGTTTTAAGTCAGCGTTCGCACAATGTGACTGTCTGTGAATACACCGCAGAGATGTCCACTAATAAAAGGCAGCGAACCATGCATTCTTTGAAGCTCAAGACTTTGTTGGCCACCCTGGCGCTGGCCGCCGCGGGAACGGTATCGGCGCAGAACCAGCTGCTCAACGTTTCCTACGACGTGGCACGCGAGTTCTACAAGGACTACAACGCCGCCTTCGTCGCCCACTACAAGAAGACCAAGGGCGTGGACATCAAGGTGGACCAGTCGCACGGTGGCTCCAGCGCCCAGGCGCGTGCCGTCAATGACGGCCTGGCCGCCGATGTGGTGACCTTCAACACCACCACCGACGTGCAGTTCCTGGCCGACAGCGGCGTGGTCGCCAAGGACTGGGCCAAGAAATTCCCCAATGACGCCTCGCCCACCACATCGACCATGCTGTTCCTGGTGCGCAACGGCAATCCCAAGAACATCAAGGACTGGAGCGATCTGATCCGTCCCGACGTGAAGGTCGTGGTGGTCAATCCCAAGACCGGCGGCAATGGCCGCTACGCCTACCTGGCGGCCTGGGGTTCGGTGCGCGAGAAGGGCGGCACCGACGCGCAGGCGGCCGAGTTCGTGCAGCAGCTCTACAAGAACGTGCCCGTGCTGGGCAAGGGCGGCCGCGACGCGACCAGCATCTTCCTGCAGCGCAATATCGGCGACGTGCTGATCACCTTCGAATCCGAAGTGGTCTCCGTGGATCGCGAATTCGGCAAGGGCAAGGTCGATGCCGTCCATCCCTCGGTGTCCATCGTGGCCGAGAACCCCGTGGCCGTGGTCGAGCGCACCGTGGCCAAGAAGGGCACGGGCCAGCTGGCGCACGACTACCTGGCCTGGTTGTACTCCGACGAGGCCCAGGAAATCGCCGCACAGCACGCGCTGCGCCCCCGCTCCGAGGCCGTGCTCAAGAAGCATGCCGATGTGTTCAAGCCCATCAAGCAGTTCACCGTGGCCAAGTATTTCGGCTCGCTGTCCGAAGCCCAGAAGGTGCACTTCAACGACGGCGGACAGTTCGACAAGATCTACGTTCCCGGCAAGTAAGCAAGCAAGCAGGCATGAAGGCGGCGCAGTCCGCCTGAGGCCCCCTCCCCACACTGGCTGATTTGGAATCCAACATGGTGTCTGCCGTTCCGACCAGCCCAAGGCCTGGCGCCGACGCTCCTGTGCCCGCACCGTCCGGTGCGGCGCGCAAAGGGCGCGGCGCCAAGCGCGTTTTGCCCGGCTTCGGGCTGACCTTGGGCTATACGCTGTTTTATCTGAGCCTGATCGTGCTGATCCCGTTGTCGGCACTGTTGTTCAAGACCTTCTCGCTCACCTGGCCCCAGTTCTGGGAGGCCGTGGCCTCGCCGCGCGTGCTGGCCTCGTACCGGCTGACGTTTGGTGCCTCGTTTGCGGCGGCCTGCGTGAACCTGGTGTTCGGCCTGCTGATCGCCTGGGTGCTGGTGCGCTACAAGTTCCCGGGCAAGAAGATCGTCGATGCGCTCGTCGATCTGCCCTTTGCCCTGCCCACGGCCGTGGCCGGCATTTCGCTGACTGCCTTGCTGGCCGGCAATGGCTGGGTGGGCCAGTACCTGGAGCCCTACGGCATCCAGCTGGCCTTCAATCCGAACGGCGTGGTGATTGCGCTGATCTTCATCGGCCTGCCTTTCGTGGTGCGCACGGTGCAGCCGGTGCTGGAAGACTCCGAAAAGGAGCTGGAAGAGGCTGCCACCAGCCTGGGCGCCTCGCGCTGGCAGATCTTCTACAAGGTGATCCTGCCGGCCATCACGCCCGCGCTGCTCACGGGCTTTGCCATGGCCTTTGCACGCGCCATCGGCGAGTACGGATCGGTCATCTTCATCGCGGGCAACATGCCCATGATTTCTGAAATCACACCGCTGATCATCATTGGCAAGCTGGAGCAATACGACTACGCAGGCGCCACGGCCGTGGCCGTGGTGATGCTGCTGTTCTCCTTCGTGATGCTGCTGGTCATCAACGCGCTGCAGGCATGGCAGCGCAAGCATTCGGGAGGGGCTTGAGATGGCGTTGTCTCCACAGGAAGCATTGCTTCTCAAGATCATTGGCGCGGTGCTGGTCGCCGTGCTGGTGCTGTACAGGCTCACCGCGCCCCCGAAGGGCCGGCGCGAAAAGCTCACCACCACCGAGCCGCGCGCCGTGCGCTGGATTCTCACGGGCATTGCGCTGATCTTCATCGGCCTGTTCCTCGTGCTGCCGCTGGCGGCCGTGTTCACCGAGGCGCTGCGCAAGGGCTGGGACGCCTATGTCGCCGGCCTGCAGGAGCCCGATGCCTGGTCGGCCATCAAGCTGACCCTGATCACGGCGCTGATCGCCGTGCCGGTGAACCTGGTGTTCGGCGTGGCGGCGGCCTGGTGCATCGCCAAGTTCGAGTTCCGGGGCAAGGCCTTTCTGATCACCCTGATCGACCTGCCGTTCTCGATCTCGCCTGTGGTGGCGGGCCTGATGTACGTGCTGGTGTTCGGTGCCCATGGCTGGTTCGGCCCCTGGCTGGCCGAGCATGACATCAAGATCATCTTCGCCGTGCCCGGCATCGTGCTGGCCACCATCTTCGTGACCTTCCCCTTCATCGCCCGCGAGCTGATCCCGCTGATGCAGGCGCAGGGCAGCGACGAGGAGCAGGCCGCCATCGTGCTGGGTGCCACGGGCTGGCAGACCTTCTGGAAGGTCACCGTGCCCAACATCAAGTGGGGCCTGCTGTACGGCGTGATCCTGTGCAATGCGCGTGCCATGGGCGAGTTCGGCGCGGTGTCGGTGGTCTCGGGCCACATCCGCGGCCAGACCAACACCATTCCGCTGCATGTGGAGATCCTCTACAACGAGTACCAGTCCGTTGCCGCCTTCGCTGCCGCCTCGCTGCTGGCCCTGCTGGCGCTGGTGACCCTGGTCATCAAGTCGGTGGCCGAGTGGCGTGCCGAGCAGCAGGCCAAGGCCGCTGCCGACCTGCCTCCCGAGCGCCCCACGGCGGCATCCCAGGCATCCCAGGTGCCGCAGGTGTCCTGAACCTCGGCCCCGACCAGACAAAAGCAAGAGCAAGACCATGAGCATTGAAATACGCAACGTCAGCAAGCAGTTCGGCGATTTCCAGGCCCTGCGCGATGTGAGCCTGGACATCCAGTCCGGCGAACTCATCGCACTGCTCGGCCCCTCGGGCTGCGGCAAGACCACGCTGCTGCGCATCATCGCGGGCCTGGAGACGCCCGACGTGGGCAGCATCCACTTCAGCGGCGAAGACACCACCGATGTCCATGTGCGCGAGCGCAATGTGGGCTTCGTGTTCCAGCACTACGCGCTGTTCCGCCACATGACCGTGTTCGAGAACGTGGCCTTCGGCCTGCGCGTGAAGCCGCGCAGCCAGCGCCCCAGCGAGGCCCAGATCCGCGAGAAGGTGATGAGCCTGCTCAAGCTGGTGCAGCTGGACTGGATTGCCGAACGCTTCCCGTCCCAGCTGTCGGGCGGCCAGCGCCAGCGCATTGCCCTGGCCCGCGCCCTGGCGGTGGAGCCCAAGGTGCTGCTGCTCGACGAGCCCTTCGGCGCGCTGGATGCCAAGGTGCGCAAGGAGCTGCGCCGCTGGCTGCGCCGCCTGCATGACGAGCTGCACGTGACTTCCATCTTCGTGACCCACGACCAGGAGGAGGCACTGGAGGTGGCCGACCGCGTGGTCGTCATCAACCAGGGCCGCATCGAGCAGGAGGGCACGCCCCAGCAGGTCTGGGACAACCCGGCCACGCCCTTCGTCTACGGCTTCCTGGGTGATGTCAACCTGTTCAAGGGCCGTGCCAGCGATGGCCGCGTCTACCTGGACGACGGCACCCAGCTGGACAGCCACGACGCCAAGGGCGCCAGCGACAGCAAGGCCTTCGCCTATGTGCGCCCGCACGATCTGGAGGTGGAGCGCTACTCGCCCGGCCAGAACCTGGACGTCCAGGGACGGCCCACGGGCATCGTCGTGCAGCTGGCCCGCGCCATCGTCGTGGGGCCCATTGCGCGCCTGGAACTTATTCCATCGGAGAGCACCGAAAGCACGGACAATGCCGAAGAGGGTGGCCTGATCGAGGCGCAGATTCCTGCGCAGCAGTTCAGGGACATGGCCCTGCGCGAGGGGGAAACCCTGGTGGTGACACCGCGCCGTGCCAAGGTGTTTCTGGACGAGGCGGCTGGCATCTGACGGCGCGGCAACGGCTTCCTGCACCCGCTGAACAGGGCTGCAGCGCCGGGCCGGCGCCGCAGCCCTGATTTCATTCAACCGGGTGACGAAAGACAAGAATGCTTCAATGGTTTGACAACGCTCCGCGCCGCATCCTGGCGCTCATCAGCCTGGCCTGCGTGGCCATGCTGGCCTTCGGCATGTATCTGCAGCATGTGGTCGGGCTGGAGCCCTGCCCGATGTGCATCGTGCAGCGCTATGCATTGATCGGCGTGGCCCTCTTCACGGGCCTGGGCAGTGTGCGCGGCGGCCGTGGCTGGCTGATCAGCTGGGGCGTGCTGGCGCTGGTGGCTGCAGGCTTTGGCGCCTTCGTCGCCGCGCGCCAGAGCTGGCTGCAGTGGTATCCGCCCGAGTTCGCCACCTGCGGCCGCGACTTCTATGGAATGATCGAGAACTACTCCATCAGCCGTGCCGTGCCCATGATCTTCCGTGGCTCGGGCGACTGCGCCGCCGTGGACTGGAGCTTTCTGGGCGGCTCCATCGCCAACTGGTCCTTCATCTGCTTTGCCATCATGAGCGTGGCCGTCTTGGTGCTGCTGGTGCGCGGCGCTGCCCGCAGGCGCTGAGCCCTAGGCTGAGGCTTGCGCCAGTCGCCGCTGCAGCGACTGCGCCAGGGTGCTCAGAATCAGCCAGCAGGACGTGGCGCCCGCGTCCAGCACGCCAATGGAGCGCGGCCCCAGCCGGGCCGAGCGCCCGATGCGGGCCTGCAAGTGGCGCGTGGATTCCTTGCCCGCTTCGGCCGCGGCCTCCATGGCCTGCAGCGCCTCGCGGAAACCGGCGCCGGCCTGCAGCGATTGCCGGTAGGCCTGCAGGGCCGGGGCCAGCGTGTCGATGAGGGTCTTGTCGCCCACCTGGGCCTTGCCCATCTCCTGCACATCGGCGACGGCCCGCGCCAGCGCCTGGCCGAACAGGGCTGCATCCATCTCCTGCTCCGGCCCAAGAACATCGGCGAAGCCTTGGAAGAAGCTGCCGTACAGCGGGCCCATGGAGCCGCCGATATCGTCCATCAAGGCCTGGGACAGCTGCTGCAGCGCCGCAGGCAGCTGCGCTGCCTGGCTGGCCTCCATGGCATCAAGCCGTGCGCCGCAGCCGGAAAAGCCCTTGGCCATGTTGATGCCGTGATCGCCATCGCCGATCAGGCCGTCGATCTCGCTCAGGAACTCCCGGTGGCTGACGATGGCCGTGATCAGTTCACGCACGATGCTGCCCGCGCCATCGAGCGCAATGGCCGGCCCTTTGCTGGTGCGCCTTGCGGCTTGGGGGCGGGCGGTTTGTGCTTGTTCCTGGGCCTGTGCTGGCGTCCTTGCCGGAACAGAGGGCGGCGTTGGAATGGCCTCCTGCGGCTGGGGCGGCAGCCCGCCGGCCAGGGTCAGGGCGACTGACTGGCAGGGTGCCTTGAGGCAGGCCAGCAGCTCGTCGTCCAGCTGCATCAGCGTGAGCGTGATGCCCATCATCTCCAGCGAGGTGAAGAGATTGCCCACCAGCCGGAAGGCCACCTGAATGCCGCGTTCTTGCAGGCGCCGGGCCACCTCGCCATAGAGGATGTACTGCTCCATCAGCGGCGTGGCGCCCAGGCCGGACAGCAGCACGGCCACGCGGTCGCCCGGGGAGAAGGGCAGGTCGGGCAGCAGGGTGTCCAGCATGCGCTCGGCCATATCGGCCGCCGTGGCCGTGCGGTGCACGGACATGCCGGGCTCGCCATGGTGGCCTATGCCCACCTCCATGCTGCCGCGCTCGATATGGAAGTTGGCCTTGCCCACGGCGGGAATGGTGCATGCCGACAGGCCGATGCCGATGCTGCGCGTGCGGGCCATGGCGTGCCGGGCGAGGGCGATCACTTCGTCGAGGCTGGCGCCCATGGCCGCCCGGGCGCCCGCCACCTTCCACATCAGGATCTCGCCGGCCACGCCGCGGCGGCTGGCTTCGTCGCCCCGCGCGGCTGAAGGCACGTCGTCGTTGGCCACCACGGTCCTGACCGCCATGCCTTCGGCCGCGGCCATCTGCACGGCCATGGCCACGTTCATGTTGTCGCCCGCGTAGTTGCCATACAGGCAGGCCACGCCGGCGCCGCCATCGGCCGCGCGCATGGCGTCGTAGAAGCTTCTGGCCGTGGGGGACGAGAAGACCTCGCCCACGGCGGCGGCGTCGCACAGGCCTGCGCCCACATAGCCCAGAAAGGCCGGCTCATGGCCCGACCCGCCGCCCGTCACGATGCCCACCTTGCCCCTGCGTGGCGCGCCATGCAGGCGCACGACGCGGGCATTGCCGGCGTCGATGCGCAGGGTGTCGCCATGGGCGGCGATCCATCCCTGGAGCATGTCCTCCACCACCCGGTCGGGGTCGTTGATCACGCGGTTGGTCGTCATGCCTTTGTCTCCTCCAAGTGCAGTCCCGGCGGGTGTGCCGAAGACTGTTCATATGATCATTGAATGGTCATTTTTGATTTGTTGAAATTGGCATGTCAATGCCTGTTGGCTATTCAATAGCCAAGGGAAAACGATAGGATTTGATGGATTTTGTAGAAAATTCAACGGGTTACGTATTTGTCTTGCCGATTCGCATAGCTATCTTTGTTTGACAACTGCTCTCCGATTGAGAAGACTCTCAAAAAACATTGATCAAATGATCATGTTATGGTCTTTTGTAATGAAGGGGATGCCATGAACCTGGCCATCGGCTGCGACGAAGCCGCCTGCGACCTCAAGAACGCCGTGAAGCAGCATCTGCTGGCCCAGGGCCACGAAGTGGCCGACTTCGGCACGCACGACGGCGAGCCGGTGCTCTACCCCGACATCGGCATCGCGGTGGCGCAGGCCATCGTCCAGGGCCGCCATGAGCGCGGCGTTCTCCTGTGCGGCACGGGCATAGGCATGGCCATTGCCGCCAACAAGGTGGCGGGCATCCGCGCCGCGCAGGCGCATGACACCTATTCGGCCGAGCGCGCCAGCCGCAGCAACGACGCGCAGATCATCACGCTGGGCTCGCGCGTGATCGGGGTGGAACTGGCCAAGGCCATCGTGGACCGCTTCCTTGCATCGCGCTTCGATGGCGGCAGCTCGGCCCTGAAGGTGGATGCCATCACCGGCTTCGAACGCTCGCAGGCCGCCGCGGCCGGGCGCGGGCAGGGCGCGTGACCATGGGCACCGGCACCGGCACCGGCACCGGCACCGGCACCGCACTGCTGCAGGCGCGCGGCGTGGCCAAGAGCTTCGGCGGCGTGCCTGCGCTGCGCAACGGCTGCCTTGAGCTGCAGGCCGGCAGCGTGCACGCGCTGTGCGGCGGCAATGGCGCAGGCAAGTCCACCTTCCTGAACATCGTGATGGGCCTGTTGCGGCGCGATGCCGGCGAGATATTGCTCAAGGGCCGGCCGGTGGATTTCGCCACGCCGCACGAGGCGCTGGCGCACCGCCTGTCCATCATCACGCAGGAGCTGTCGCCCATCCCGGGCATGAGCGTGGCCGAGAACATCTTCCTGGGCCGCGAGCCTCGGCGCGCCGGCGTGGTGGTCCGCCATGCCGCGCTGCTGGAGCAGGCGGATGCGCTGCTCAGGCAGCTGGGCTTCGATATCGATCCGCGTGCGCAGATGGGCCGCCTGAGCCTGGCGCAGACCCAGCTGGTGGAGATTGCCAAGGCCCTGAGCCGGCAAAGCGAGCTGATCATCATGGACGAGCCCACCTCGGCCATTGGCGAAAGCGAGACCGCCATCCTCTTCGACGCGATACGCCGCGTGACCGCGCAGGGCGCTGGCATCCTCTACGTGTCGCACCGCCTGACGGAGATCTTCACCATTGCCGACAGCTACACGGTGTTCCGCGATGGCGGCTTCGTGCAGACCGGCGCGCTGGCCGATATCGACCGGCGGCAGCTGGTGAAGCTCATCGTGGGCCGGGAGGTCCGCGCTGCCGCCAGCGAGCGCAGGGCTGCGGCGCCGGGCGAGCCGCTGCTGTCGGTGCAGGGGCTCACGCGCCGGGGCGAGTTCGAGGACATCAGCCTGGACGTTGCCCCCGGCGAGGTGCTGGGCATCTACGGACTGATGGGATCGGGCCGCAGCGAATTCCTCAACTGTCTGTACGGCCTCACGCGCGCTGACCAGGGGCAGGCGAGCCTGGGCGGACGGCCCCTGCCGCGCGGCAATCCGGCGGCGTCGATCAAGGCGGGCCTGGCCCTGGTGACCGAGGACCGCAAGGCCACGGGGCTGGTGATGAGCTCCTCGGTGCGCTTCAACACCAGCTTGCCCGCACTGCCGGGCCTGCAGCGCGCCGGGGTGGTGGATGGCGCGGCAGAGCGCGTGCTGGTGGGCGGCCTGCTGCAGCGCCTGCGCGTGAAGCTGGCCAGCCCGGCCATGCCGGTCTCGGGCCTGAGCGGCGGCAACCAGCAGAAGGTGGTGCTGGCCCGCTGCATGGCCACCAACCCCGTCTGCCTGCTGTGCGACGAGCCCACGCGCGGCATCGACGAAGGCGCCAAGCGCGAGGTGTACGCCTTCCTGGCCTCGCTGGCCGAGCAGGGCCATGCCGTGGTGGTGGTGTCCTCCGAGGCGCCGGAACTGCTGGAGCTGAGCGACCGCATTGCCATCTTCCGCAAAGGCCGGCTTGACCGCGTGGTGGCCGGCCACGGCATCACGCAGGAGGCGCTGATGCACCTCGCGTCCTGAGCCCGGGCGATGCCCGTGCTGCGTTTTTCCCCTTGCCTTTCACAACACACAGGAGACATGACCATGCCGTTTTTCCGCTTCACCACCGTGCTTGCCGCCGCGCTTGCCGGTGGGCTGTTCCTGGCCGCAGCGCAGGTCCGGGCCCAGGCTCCGGCCCCGCTGTCGGCACCAGCACCAGTGCCATCGCCGGCCAAGCCCTACCGCATAGGCGCGGCCGTCTATGGGCTCAAGGGCGAGTTCATGCAGATGTGGACCAAGGAGCTGAAGGCGCATCCGGCCGTGAAGGACGGCACGGTGCAGATCACCGTGTTCGACGGCAACTACGACGCGCTGACGCAGAGCAACCAGTTCGACACCATGATTACGCAGAAGTACGACGGCATCCTCTTCGTGCCCATCGACCTGAAGGCGGGCGCGGCGCCCGTGCAGAAGGCGGTGAAGGCCGGCATTCCCGTGGTGGGCTCCAACACGCGCGTGCAGGGCGATGTGCTGACCTCCTACGTGGGCAATGACGATGTGGTGGCCGGCCGCATGCAGGCCGAGGCGCTGATGAAGGCCATCGGCGGCAAGGGCAATATCGTCGTCATCGAGGGGCCCATAGGCCAGTCGGCACAGATCGAGCGGGCGCGCGGCAATGACGAGGTGCTGGCCCGCCACAAGGACGTGAAGGTGCTGGCGCGCAAGACCGCCAACTGGTCGCGTGCCGAATCCATGGGACTGATGGAGAACTGGCTGACCGCATTCCCGGGCCAGATCCAGGGCGTGATCGCCCAGAACGACGACGAGGCCCTGGGCGCGGTGCAGGCCATCAAGACCAAGGGCATCGACATCAAGACCATCCCGGTGGTGGGCGTGGACGGCGTGGCCGCCGCCATCACGGCCGTCAAGCGCGGCGAGATGACCACCAATTTCCAGGATGCCCAGGCCCAGGCGCAGGGCGCGCTGGATGTGCTGCTGCGCCAGCTTGTCGGCCCGTCCTACCGGCCGCGCTCGGTGGTATGGAGCGAGTATGCCCAGGCCATGCCCTGGGGCGATGGCACGGCCAAATCCTACGAGGTGCCCTGGACCGCCATCGTGCCCGCCAATGCCGACGCCTTCTTGCAGAAGGTGCGCAAATGAGCGCCGCCGGCCTGGAGCGGGACTTCGACGGCCGCACGGCCCTGGTCACCGGCGGCGCGGGCGGCATCGGCCTGGCGATTGCCCGGCAGCTCGCCGAAGGCGGTGCGCGTGTCGTCCTGCTGGACCTGGAGCGGCAGGCACTGGACGTGGCCGCTGCCAGCCTGGCGGAGCCCCGGCATCACCTGCCGCTGGCGGTGGATGTGACCAGGCCCGAGGGCGTGGAGCAGGCGGTGGCCACCGTGCTGGAGGCCACGGGCCGCATCGACATCCTGGTCAACAGCGCCGGCGTGGCGCTGCTGGAGCCGGCCGGCGAAATCAGCGAGGCCGCGTGGGAGCGCACGCTGGCCGTCAACCTCACGGCGCCGCTGCTGCTGGCCCAGGCGGTGGCCCCGGCCATGCGCCGCCAGCGCCACGGCCGCATCATCAACCTGGCCTCGCAGGCCAGCGTGGTCGCGCTCAGGCGCCATGCCGCCTATTGCGCCAGCAAGGCGGGCCTGGTGGGACTGACGCGCGTGCTGGCGCTGGAGTGGGCATCGGACGGCATCACCGTCAACGCCATCTCGCCGACGGTGGTGGACACGCCGCTGGGCCGCAAGGCCTGGGCCGGGCAGGTGGGGGAGGCCATGCGGGCACTCATCCCCACGGGCCGCTTTGCGCAGCCCGAGGAGGTGGCGCGGCTGGCCGTGTTCCTGGCCGGTACGCACGCCGGCATGCTGACGGGCGAGAACATCGTCATCGACGGGGGCTACTCCATCCAGTGAGCGGTCAGCCGGCACCACGCCTTTCTTCCATCAACGCGGGAGTCCTCCATGACGAATCTTCAAGCCGCATCTTCGCCGCCGCTCTTGGGGCGGCGCGCGCTGGACCTGCGCAGCCTGCGCGAGCGCTACGGCGTGGTCATCGCGCTGATTGCACTGTGCGCGGCGCTGGCGCTGGCCAACCCCCATTTCATGACCTGGGGCAACTGGGCCGACATCCTGCGCCAGACCTCCATCAACGGCATCCTGGCCATCGGCATGACGTGCGTGGTGCTGACGGCGGGCATCGATCTGTCGGTGGGCGCCATCCTGGCGCTGGCCGGCATGGTCGGCGCCTGGCTGGCGGCCGATGGCCAGGGGCTGGCGGTGAGCGTGGGCGCCGGGCTGGGCGTGGGCATGCTGCTGGGCGGCGTCAACGGCCTGCTGGTGGCCTGGTTCGCGGTGCCGCCCTTCGTGGCCACGCTGGGCATGCTCAGTGCGGCGCGTGGCCTGACCTACATCTACAACGACGGCATGCCGGTGTCCGAGCTGCCCGACGGCTTTCTTGCCATCGGCGCCGGCCAGCTGGGACCCGTGCCCATGCCCATCGTGATCTTTGCCGTTGCCGTCGCGGTGTTCGCCTTCGTGCTGCGCTACACCGTGTATGGCCGCTACATCTACGCCGTGGGCGGCAATCTGCGCAGCGCCAAGACCAGCGGCATCAACACCCGCGCCATCGTGCTGCTGGTCTATGTGGCCAGCGGCCTGCTCGCGGGGCTGGCCGGCATTTTGCTGGCGTCGCGCACCACGGCGGCGCTGCCGCAGGCCGGCGTGTCCTACGAGCTGGACGCCATCGCGGCCGTGGTGATCGGCGGCACCAGCCTGTCGGGCGGCACGGGCAGCCTGGGCGGCACGGTCGTTGGCGCCCTGCTCATCGGCGTGATCAACAACGGGCTGAACCTGCTGGGCGTGTCCTCGTACTACCAGCAGTTGATCAAGGGCGTGATCATCGTCGGCGCCGTGCTGCTCGACAGTTCGCGCCGCAGGGCATGAAGCGCTGCGCCCACGTCCTGTCCACCATCTGCAACCCGGGAGAGTTCCATGCAAAACACCCTGCCTGACGCCGCCGATACGAACATGCTGGCCGTGGTCTGCCACGGGCCCAGGGATTACCGGCTCGAACGCGTCGCGCGTCCGCAGGCCGGGCCGCGCGAGCTGGTCATCCGCGTGGCTTCTTGCGGCATTTGCGCGGGCGACTGCAAATGCTGGGCTGGCGCGCCGCGCTTCTGGGGAGATCCGGAAAAAGGCCGCCCCGCCTATGTGCGCCCGCCGGTGATCGCGGGCCACGAGTTCTGGGGCCATGTGGTGCAGGTGGGCGAGGGGGCCCAGGAGCACCACGGCGTGCAGCTGGGTGACCGGGTGATCGCCGAGCAGATCGTGCCCTGCCATGCCTGCCGCTATTGCAGGACCGGCTTTCGCTGGATGTGCGAGGTGCACGATGTCTACGGCTTCCAGGGCCAGGTGGCCGATGGCGGCATGGCCGAGTACATGCGCCTGTCCGCCCGCGCCGTGGTGCACCGGATTCCCGAGAGCGTGGCCTTCGAGGATGCGGCCATCACCGAGCCGCTGTCCTGCGCCATCCATGCCGTCAACCGCGGCGACATCCAGCTCGATGATGTGGTGGTCATCGCCGGCGCGGGCACGCTGGGCCTGCTCATGGCCCAGGTGGCGCGCCTGAAGACGCCGCGCCGGCTGGTGGTCATGGACCTGTCGGACCAGCGCCTGGCGCTGGCACGCCGCTGCGGCGCCGACGTGACCATCAACCCCGCACGCGAGGATGCCCGCGCCATCGTGCACGCACTGACCGACGGCTATGGCTGCGATGTGTACATAGAGACCACGGGCGCGCCCTCGGGCGTGACGCAGGGGCTGGACCTGGTGCGCAAGCTCGGCCGCTTCGTGGAGTTCAGCGTCTTCGGGCGCGAGACCACGGTGGACTGGTCCATCATCGGCGAGGAAAAGGAGCTGGACCTGCGCGGCGCCCACCTGAGCGCCCATTGCTACCCCATCGCCATCGACCTGCTGGCGCGCGGGCTGGTCACCTCCGAGGGCATCGTCACCCACCGCTATGCGCTGTCGGAGTGGGAGAGCGCCATCCGGGTGGCCGATTCCATGGACTCGGTCAAGGTCCTGCTGCTGCCCCACGCTGGCGAGGCCCGGTGAGCGGCGCTACACTGCGCGCCTTTCCCGGCACCCTTGGAGGCACCCTTGACTGAAAGCGACCTGACGCGACTGGCGACCCTGTACTACGTCGATGGATGCACGCAGGACCAACTGTCCAAGGAGTTCGGCATCTCGCGCGCCACCGTCGGGCGGCTGCTGCGCCGCGCGCAGGAAGAGGGCATCGTCGAGATCCGCGTGCGGCCGCATTCGCTGGTGTCCGCCGACCTGGAGCGGCAGCTGACCGAGCGCTTTCACATCAAGCGCGCCCTGATCGCGGTGGACCACAAGGATGCCGACCGGCAGCGCGAACTGCTGGCAGGCCTTGTGGCCAGCGAGCTGGAGCGCATCCTGGTCGACGGCTCCATCGTGGCCGTGGGCATGGGGCGCAACGTGTCCTCGGTCTCCGAGCACGCCCTGTCCGCCACACGGCGGGAATGCCATTTCGTCAGCGCCATCGGCGGCTCCTACCGTGGCGGGGAGGCGATGAACGCCGACCACATCGCGCGCCGCCTGGCAGCGCGCTTTGGCGGCAAGTCCGAATCGCTCTATGCGCCGGCCCTGGTGGGCGATCCGCAACTGCGCAAGGCGCTGCTGGACAACGACACCGTCAGGCACACCCTGGACAAGGCGCGCCGCGCCGACATCGCCCTCATCGGCGTGGGCGATGTCAGCGTGGACAGCAACATGGCCCGCATGGGCTGGTTTTCCGCGCAGGAGATCTCGGACGCCCGCCGCGCGGGCACGGTGGGCGACATGATGGGCTACGACTTCATCGACATCCACGGCCAGCCGGCCGCAACCCCCATGCAGGACCGCGTCATCGGCCTGAGCCGCGAGGACCTGCTGCGCATACCCAACGTCATCGCCGTGGCGGCCGAATCCAGCAAGGTCACGGCCATCCTGGGGGCCCTGCGCACCGGCGCCATCGACACCCTGGCCACCACCACCGCCAACGCGGCGGCCGTGCTGCAGCTGGACGATGTCATGGGGACGACGCGCTGACGCAGTGGGGGAGGCGAGGCTGTTGGGCGGCGCGCCTAGTTCGACGCGCGGCGGTAGAAGGCCAGCGAGCCTGCCAGCGCCAGCAGCATGCCGCCGCACAGGCGGTCCAGCCACATCACGGCCCGCCCGCGCAGCAGCCGCGCGGCGCGTGATCCGGCGAAGGCATAGGCCAGCATCACCAGGAAATCGATGAGCGCGAACACCAGCGCAATGGCGATGTACTGCGGCGCCTGGGCGGCCGCCGGGTCGATGAACTGCGGCAGCAGGGCCGAGCAGAACAGGTAGCCCTTGGGATTGGTCACGGCGACCAGGAACGATTTGAACAGCACGGTGCGGGCGCTGTAGCCGTCGGCGCCGGCCTCTGCCTTGCCGTCACCCTGGGGTGCCGACAGCGATCCGCCCTGGCTGCGCAGCATGCGCAGGCCCAGCCAGGCCAGGTAGGCCGCTCCCGCCCACTTGACCACCGAGAACCAGAACTCCGAGGCTGCCAGCAGGGCGCCCAGGCCCAGCGCGACCGCGCCGACCAGCACGAAGTCCGACAGCACGGCGCCCAGCATGCCCGGCAGGGCGCGGCGCACGCCGTGGCGCGAGCCATTGGCCAGCGCCAGCAGCACGGTGGGACCGGGGGTGATGATCGCGATCAGCGCGACCAGGGAGAAGACGAGCAGGGTGGCGAGGGTCATGTCGGCGAAGGCTCATGCGGTTGGCAACAGCCTGCCACTGTGCCAGCTTTGCCTGCCTTGCGCAGCCCCTGCCGACCCGGGGCAGGGCACACGGGGCGGGCAGGCGTCAGTCGCTGCCCACGCCGCCGGCGGCAAAGACCGGGCCGCGCGTGCCGGGCACCCAGCCCGGGTAGGTTTCCATCACTTCGGCGAACAGGGCCGAATCGATCCAGCGCTGCAGCCAGGCCTGCAGGTGCGGCCAGGGCTGCTCGTTCCATTGCGACTCGTCGATGCGCGCGTACTGGCGCACGAAGGGGCGCAGCGCCATGTCGGCCAGGCTGGGGTTCTGGCCGAACAGGTAGCCGGTGGCCTCCAGTTGGTCGTCCAGCTCGGCCAGCCAGGTCAGGGCATCGGCCTGGGCGTGGTTGACCTCTTCGGCCGTGTAGCGCTCGGGGTACTTGCAGCGGTCCAGGGCGTGCTTGAAAAAGCCGTCGTTGCGCTCGATCAGCGCCAGCATGTCCGGCAGCGAACCGCTGGTCGGTGCCAGCCAGCCGTCCGGGTCATTGGCGCGCAGCGCGTGCAGCATGACATCCAGGCTCTGCTCGATCACGCGGCCGTCCTCCAGCACCAGCACGGGCACCGTGCCCTTGGGCGAGGCATCGAGCAGCGCCTGCGGCTTGTTGCGCAGGTTGATTTCGCGCAGCTCGCAGGCCAGGCCGGCATGGGCCAGCGCCAGGCGGGCGCGAATGGCGTAGGGGCAGCGGCGAAACGAGTAGAGAACCGGCAGGGTCTGGGTCATGGAGCGGGGACGGGGCTAGGGGCCAAAAGCGGCAGATGATAGCGCCGGGGCCAAAGTCAGGCGGCCTGCGGGTCTTGCCGCGGGCGTCCGTGGCTATTGCAGCTGCGCCAGCAGCCATTGCCTGAAGGTCTTGAGCGCTGCGCTGGGTGCGCGCGAGCGCAGATGGGTCAGCCAGTAGGCGCCCGTGTCCACCTCCTGCTCGAAGGGGCGCACCAGCCGGCCCTGCTGCAGCAGGTGCTGGAACATGCGCGCCGGCAGCAGGGCCACGCCCGCGCCCTGGGCCGCCGCCTCGGCCAGCGTCAGCGAGGAGTCGAACATGGCCCCGCGCGCCAGCGGCGCGCTCTGGTCCAGGGTGGCAAACCAGCTCTCCCACTCCTGCAGGCGGTACGAGCGCAGCAGCGTCTGCCCTGCCAGGTCGGCCGGCTGGCGCAGGCGCTGGGCCAGGGCCGGGGTGCACATGGGCGTGAGCGGCGCGCGCAGCAGCAGCTCGGCGCGCGTGCCCTGCCAGGCGCCGTCGCCAAAGCGCACGGCCGCATCCAGCCCTTCGCCGGCCAGGTCCACGCGGTTGTTGTGCGTGAGCAGTCGCAGGTCGATGTAGGGGTGCTGCTGCTGGAACTGCCCCAGCCTGGGAATCAGCCAGCCGATGGCGAAGGTGCCGACCACGCCCACGGTGAGGACCTCGCGCGGGCGCGGTTCGGCCACCTGCTGCAGCGAATGCTCTATGCGCGCAAAGCTCTCGGCCACGGCAGGCCACAGCGCATGGCCTTCGTCGGTCAGCGCCAGGCCGCGCGGCAGGCGCCGGAACAGTGGCTTGCCCAGGCGCTCCTCCAGGTTGCGGATGTGCTGGCTGACGGCGGCCTGGGTCACGCACAGCTCGTCGGCCGCCCGCGTCAGGTTGAGATGGCGCGCGGCCGCATCGAACATGCGCAGGGCATTGAGGGGCAGTTGCATGGTGAGCCAAAAGTTTTTCTAAGGGATGCTGCCAATTATTCACGCTGGTCGCAGATTGGGCGCGGCGCTATCGTTGCGGTTGTCGATCTGCAACTGAAAAGGAAAAACAATGCAAAGACGCGATTTTCTGATGACGGGCGGCGCGGCCGCCTGGATGGCGGCCGGGCTGGCGGGCTGCGCCCTGCCATCAAAAAAACAGGGGGCTGCCGACCAGGCCTTCAGGACCGAGCTGGCGCGCATCGAGAAAAGTGTGGGCGGCCGGCTCGGCGTGGCCGTGCTGGAGGCGGAGTCGGGCGCCAGCGTGGACCACCGCGGCGACGAGCGCTTTGTCATGTGCAGCACCTTCAAGCTGCTGCTGGCCGCCCAGGTGCTGGACCGCGTGCAGCAGGGCGATGAGCGCCTGTCGCGCCGCGTGCACTACGCCAGCTCCCGGCTGGTTCCCTACTCGCCGGCCAGCGGTCCGCGTGCCGGTGATGGCGGCGGCATGACCATCTCCGAGCTGTGCGAGGCCGCCGTGGTGCTCAGCGACAACACCGCCGCCAACCTGCTGCTGGACGCCAGCGGCGGCCCGCAGGCGCTGACGCAGTGGCTGCGCGCCAGCGGGGACGAGACCACGCGCCTGGACCGCATGGAGCCCGAACTCAACGAAGGCCTGCCCGGTGACGAGCGCGACACCACCACGCCGCTGGCCATGGTGCAAAGCATGCAGCGCCTGCTGCTGGGATCGGTGCTGGACGGCCATGGCCGCGCCCTGCTGCAGCAATGGCTGGTGGCCAGCCGCACGGGCGACAAGCGCCTGCGCGCGGGCATGCCGGCCGGCTGGCGTGTGGGTGGAAAGACGGGCACCGGCGATCGCGGCACGGCCAACGATGCCGTCATCGCCTGGCCCACGCCGCAAAGCGCACCGCTGCTGGTGACCGGCTACCTCACCGAATGCCCGGCCGACGCGCCACAGTGCGATGCGGCGCTGGCAGCGGCCGGCAAGGCGGCCGCACGCTGGCAGGCAGCAGTGCAAGGCTAAGTTGCGCCACCATGTCGCTTGATTTGGGCGATTTCAGAAAATTGGCGCGGCCTGAAGACGAGAGACACCGAGGAAGGGCCTGGGCCGGCCGCGCCGCCCCCGCACCGAGGGTGTCGCCGGCCGCCCGTATGCCCCCCTCGTGAGGGGGAAGGCGCACAGCGCCTCAGGGGGTTACAACTTCTTGACCAGGACCTGACTTTTGCGGTCCCAGTTGTACTTGGCCTTGCGCGCCTCGGGCAGCCAGTCGGGGTCCACGGGCTGGAAGCCGCGCTTGATGAACCAGTGCATGGTGCGCGTGGTCAGCACGAACAGGCTGTCCAGGCCCTGGGCCTTGGCGCGCTGCTCTATGCGCTTGAGCAGCTTTTCGCCGTCGCCCGTGCCCTGGCTCTTGGGCGAGACGGTGACGGCCGCCATCTCGGCCGTCCTGGCGCTGGGATAGGGGTAGAGCGCGGCGCAGCCGAAGATCACGCCATCGTGTTCGATGATGGTGTAGTGGGCGATGTCGCGCTCAATCTCGGTGCGGCTGCGCTTGACCAGGGTGCCGTCCTTCTCGAAGGGCTCGATCAGCTGGATGATCCCGGCCACGTCGTCGGGCGTGGCCTCGCGCAGCTCCTCCAGCTTCTCGTCGATGATCATGGTGCCGATGCCGTCGTGCACATAGATCTCCAGCAGCAGCGCGCCGTCGATGGCGAAGGGCAGGATGTGGCTGCGCTCCACGCCGTGCTCGCAGGCATGCACGCAGTGCTGCAGGTAAAAGCCCGTGTCCGTGGGCTGCTCGGGCGTGGGCAGCTCGGCCAGCATGCGGCGGGCCGTGGCCAGCGGCAGCTCGGTGTCGATGGGGTTGGTCTCGTCGGCCGGGCCCGTGGGGTCCATGCGGATGCCCGGCACCTCGGTCATGAAGATCAGCTTGTCGGCCTTCAGCTCGATGGCCACGCGCGTGGCCACCTCTTCCATGCTCAGGTTGAAGGCCTCGCCGGTGGGCGAGAAGCCGAAGGGCGACATCAGCACCATGGCATCCATGTCCAGGGCGCTGCGGATGCCGCTCACATCGACCTTGCGCACCAGGCCCGAATGCTTGAAATCCACGCCGTCCACGATGCCCACGGGCCGCGCCGTGAGGAAGTTGCCCGAGATCACCCGCACCCGCGCGCCGGCCATGGGCGTATTGGGCAGGCCCTGGCTGAAGGCGGCCTCGATCTCATAGCGCAGCTGGCCAGCGGCTTCCTGGGCGCAGTCCAGCGCCACGGAGTCGGTGATGCGCACGCCGCGCGAGTACTGGGCCTCATGGCCCTTGGCGGCAAGCTGCTCGTTGACCTGGGGACGGAAGCCATGGACCAGCACGATCTTCACGCCCATGGCCTGGATCATGGCCAGGTCCTGGACGATGGAGCTGAGCTTGCCCGATGCGATGGCCTCGCCCGTCAGTCCCACCACAAAGGTCTGGTGTCGGAACTTGTGGATATAGGGAGCCACGGACCGGAACCAGGGGACGAAGGTGAAGTTGAAGACGGTGGACATGGTGGTCAGTCGGGGCATCGGGCCGATGCCGGGCAGAAAAAAAAGGCCTGCGGACAGGTCCGCCAGGACATGCTCGCGCAGGCAGGCGCCAGTGTAGCGGCATGGCGCGGCACCTGCGCACAGAAATGGGATGGAACGCCACGCAAATCGGCCCTGCTGCACAGTGCCGGGGGCACAAGGCACAGGACCTTGTCCGACGGGGGCCCGCCTGCAAGCCCGTGTAAGCTTCGCCACCATCGGTGAACCACGCAAGGCGCCCCCATTCATGCCATTGAGCGCTTCCATGTTTTTTCCGTTGCTTGCGCGGCCCGCGCGCCTTGTGCCGTGGCTGGCGGCGCTGGGCATGGTCGCAGGGGCAGCCCAGGCTGCAGGGGAGGCTCCGGCCTCCCAGGCCGCCGCCGCGATGAGCTTCGTGCAGGCCCGCCAGGCGCTGCTGCAGGGCTCCGACCAACTGGCCGCCTCGGCCAAGGCCGTGGAAAGCGCGCGGCTCAGACGCCAGGGTACGCAGGGGCTGGGCGGGCCTTCCGTGGCCATCACGGGCCTGGGCTACCGCTACTCGGCCAATGCCGACATCGATCTCGATCCTGCGCGGCGCACCCTGGACGGCGTCCTCGGCCAGCTGCCGCCCTCGGTGGGGCCGGCCATTCCCTCGCTGCCGCAACTGCCCACTTCCTATGCCTTGCAGCGCAAGAGCACGAATGCCTCGGCCAGCCTGTCCCTGGTCTGGCCGCTGTACCTGGGCGGCCTGTCCGATGCGGTGCGCAGTGGCCTGGACGCTGCCACCGACGAAGCCCTGGCCGATGCCGCCAGCAGCAGCCACGCCCTGCATTCGCTGCTGGTGCAGCGCTACTTCGGCGCCCAGCTGGCCGAGCGGGCCGCACGGCTGCGCGAGCGTGCGCTTGAAGGCGTGCGCGTGCATGACACGGCGGCGCAAAGCATGCTCAAGGCCGGCGTGATCTCCCGGCTGGAGCGCCTGCAGGCCCGTGCCGCGCTGGCCGACGCCGAGCAGCAGGCGCGCAAATCGCGCGACGACGCAGACCTGGCTGCAGCGGCGCTGGCGCGCACGGTCAAGGCGCAGCGGCAGGTGCTGCCCAGCACGCCGCTGTTCGTCAGCAGCCGACCCTTGCCGCCGCTGGACGGCTTCGTCACCGCGGCCCAGTCGCACCATCCGGGTCTGGACAAGGTGCAGGCCAAGAAGCGCCAGGCCGAGTCCCTGCACGACGCGCAGGAGGCGCTGCGCCGGCCGCAGCTGCTGGCCTTCGGTTCGCGCGAGGTCAATACCAGCGGCAAGCCCAACTGGGTGGCAGGCGTGGCCGTGCGCTGGACGCTGTGGGACAGCATCGACCGCGATGCGCTGGCCGCCTCCTCGCAGCGCAAGATCGAGCAGGCCGAGCTGACCGAAGCCCAGGCGCTCAGCGACATCGCGCTGCTGGTCGAAAAGAACTGGCTGGGCGTGGAGCAGGCACGCCGCCAGTACCAGGCCCAGCAGGCCCAGGAGGATCTTGCGCGCGAGCTGCTGCGGCTGCGCGAGGCCGGCCTGCGGGAAGGCACCAGCACCACGCTGGACCTGATCGATGCCAGCCTCAATCTCGCCAAGGTCCAGACCCAGCGTGCCGAACTGGCCAACCAGTATGTGCAGGCCCTGGCCGCACTGCTGGAGAGCACGGGCCAGAGCGAGGAATTCGACCGATTCATGGCCCAGGCCGACATACAGATCCCACCCGACGCACCATGAGCACAGCCACGCCCGACCATCCCCGCAGCGCCCCCGAAGCACCCGGCCCCGCGCCCGTGCCGCCGGGGCGCAGGCGCCCCTGGCTGGCCCTGGCCATCGTGCTGGCCGTGCTGCTGCTCGTGGCCTGGGGCTTTTGGCGTGCGGCGCAGCCCGCCCCCCTGTATTTCCAGGGCCAGATGGAGGCACGCGAGACCGACATCGCGCCCAAGGTCACGGCGCGCATCGCCAAGGTGCGCGTCACCGAAGGCCAGAAGATCCAGCCCGGCGATCTGCTGGTGGAGATGGACAGCCCCGAGGTGCGCGCCAAGCTGGCCCAGGCCGAGGCCGCGCGCGATGCCGCCCAGGCCCAGGCCGACAAGGCGCAGGCCGGCGCACGCCCGCAGGAAGTGCAGATGGCGCGCCTGAACTGGCAGCGCGCCCAGACGGCCGCCGACCTGGCCCAGACCTCGCTGCGCCGCGTGCAAAGCCTGTTCGACCAGGGACTGGTTGCGGCCCAGAAGCGCGATGAAGCCGATGCCAACTGGCGCGCCTCGCGCGACCAGGCGCTGGCCGCGCGCGCGCAGTATGAAATGGCGGCATCGGGCGCGCGCCAGGAGGATCGCAGCGCCGCCCAGGCCCAGGCACGCCAGGTGCAGGGCGTGGTCGCCGAGGTGGAGGCCGCGCGTGCCGAGACCGAGCTGCGCAGCCCCGTGGGCGGCGAGGTGGTCCAGGTGCTGGCCCGCCAGGGCGAGCTGTCTCCGCAGGGCGTGGCCGTGGTCACCGTGGTGGACCTGGCCGACCAGTGGGTGGTGCTCAATGTGCGCGAGGACCAGCTTGCACGCTTTGCCCAGGGCAGCCGCTTCACCGGCCGCCTGCCGGGCCTGGACAACCGCGAGGCCGGCTTCGAGGTCTACTACCTGGGGGTGCTGCCCGACTTCGCCACCTGGCGCGCCACGCGCGCGGGCCAGGGCTTCGATGCGCGCACCTTCGAGGTCCGCGCGCGGCCACAGCAGCCCATTGCAGGCGCGCGGCCCGGCATGAGCGTGGTCGTGGAAGGCGGCCGTTGAGCGGCCGGCGGCAGTGAGCGCGAACCCGCCCACGGCCTTTGCCGCCAGCCTGCGGCGCGAATGGCGTCTGCTGCGCGGACGGCCCTGGGACCTGGCCATGGTCAGCTGGGTGCCGCTGCTGGCGCTGCTGCTCATGGTCTGGATCTTCTCGGCAGGCCTGGTCCAGCGCCTGCCCGTCGCCGTCTGGGACCAGGACCACAGCGCCCTGTCGCGCCAGCTGGTGCGCATGCTGGATGCCACGCCGGGCCTGTCCGTGCAGTCGCAGGCGCTCAATGCCTCGGAGGCGCAATGGGCGCTGCAGTCCATGAATGCCTACGCCGTGGTGCAGATCCCGCCCGGCTTTGCGCGCGACATCAAGCGGGGCCAGGGGGCCGACGTGGTGCTCATGCACAACGCCCAGCTGGCCACGCATTCCAGCCTGATCCAGCGTGACCTGCGCCAGGTGGTGGGAACGCTGTCGGCCGGCGTGGAAATGCAGGCCCGTGCCAAGCGCGGCGACCCGGCCCAGGCGCTGCGCGCGCGCATGGAGCCCATACGCACCAACCTGGTGTCGCTGTTCAACATCTCCACCAATTACGAGCAGTTCCTGGCGGCGGCGCTGATTCCCGCGCTGCTGCACATCCTGGGCATGACGGCCGGCGCCTGGTCCGTGGGGCGCGAGCTGCGCGACCGCACGCTGGGCCAGTGGATGGCCGAGGCTGCGGGCCCGGGAAAGCCCGTCTGGAGCGCCATTGCGGGCGCCTTGGCGGGCAAGCTGGCGCTGTCCTGGGCCAGCCTGGGCCTGGGCGGTACGCTGGCCATGCTGTGGCTCACGGCCGGACGGGGCTGGCATCCGGGGCAGGGCGCTGCCAGCCTGGCCTGGGTGGCGCTGGCCCTGATGCTGCTGATCGCCGTGAGCCTGGCGGCCGGGGCGCTGCTGGCGGCGCTCACGCTGTCGTTGCGCACGGCGCTGTCGGGCGCGGGCCTGCTGTCGGCGCCGGCCTTTGCGTTCAGCGGCGTGGGCTTTCCGCTGCTGGCCATGCCGGATTCGGCACGTGCCTGGGCCCTGTCCATGCCCTATACCCACTATGCGCGGCTGCAGATAGAGCAGTTGCAGATGGGCGCGCCCATCGTGCAGAGCCTGCCCGTGGTGGCCGGGCTATTGCTGGCCGCGCTGGTGTTGCTGCTGCTGGCCACGGCAGGCCTGGCGCGCGGCCTTTCCCGTCCCGACAAATGGGGAGGGCGTTGAGATGGCCAGGGGCTTTGCGCATGACTTCATCAGCGCCCTGCGTGCCGTGTTCGGCGACGTGGGCGTGCTCATGCTGCTGGTGGGCGCGCCCGTGCTCTACGGCTTCTTCTATCCCTGGTTCTATGGGCAGGAGGTCGTGCAGCGCGTGCCCGTGGCCGTGGTGCAGCACGACGGCAGCGGCCTGGCACGCCAGATGCTGCGCTTTGCCCAGGCCAGCCCGCGCATCGAGGTGACCCTGGTCACGGGCGACGAGGCCCAGGCGCAGCAGGCCCTGCTGGATGGCCGCGTCATGGGCTACGCGCTGCTGCCGCGCGACCTCAAGCGCCGCGTGGTGCGCAGCGAAGAGGCCGTGGTCCCCGTCTATGCCAACGGTGCCTACCCGCTGGCCGCCAAGCAGGTGCAGTACGGCTTTGCCGAGGCCTTCGGCACGGTCTCGGCAGGCGTGGAGCTGCGGCGCCTGACGGCCGGCGGACAGAGCGCACGGCAGGCCCAGGCCAGCCGCTCGCCCGTCAACCTGCAGATGCAGGCCCTGTTCAATCCGACGGAAGGCTACGGCAGCTTCGTCGTCGCCGCCGTGGCCATCATCATCCTGCAGCAGACACTGCTCATGGGCGGCGCGCTGCTGGTGGGAACCTGGCGCGAGCAGGGATTGGACAGAGCGCCGGCACGCACCTGGCTGGCGCGGCTGCTGGCGCTGTGCACGCTGGGCTGGCTCTCGGGCCTGTACTACTTCGGCTGGATCTTCGTCTGGCACGACTATCCGCGCGGCGGCAATCCCTGGGGTGCGCTGGCGCTGCTGGCCGTCTTCGTCCCGGCCGTGGCGGGAGCGGCGGCGCTGCTGGGCTGGTGGCTGGCCAACCGCGAGCGTGCCATGCAGGTAGTGCTGTTCACCTCCATCCCGCTGGCCTTCGTCGGCGGCTTCAGCTGGCCGGCCGAAGCCCTGCCGCAACTGCTGCAGGCGCTGCGCTGGCTGTCGCCCAGCACGGCCGCCATCCAGGCCTCGCTGCGACTGAACCAGGCCGGCGCGCCGCTGGAGGCGGCGCTATGGCATCTGTCCGTGCTGCTGGCCCTGGCGCTGCTGGGCTGGGTGGCCGTGCTCTGGCTGGGAAGCCGCCGCGTGGACCTGCCCGAGGGTGGCCGCAAGTAGCCTGGTGCTGCGTTCAGCACAGGCCCTCCTTGGCGGGCTCATCATGGGTTGGACGGCGCTGCTCAGTCGCAGCGAATCGTGTCGCCTTCCAGCAGGCAGATCAGCCCGTTGTAGGCGGTCAAGGTGTCGCGATACCGGCGATAGAGGTTGCCTTTGATGTCGAAGCAGCTGTCTGCCTTGCACCGGTCGAGCTTTACGGTGCGGGTGCCGGCGGGAGGGGTCAGGACAATCTTGGGTGGCTCCTGGAGCAAGGGCATATTCGTGCCGCAGGATGCGTTCACGTTGGAGATCTGCGCATTCATGCGCATGCGCTTTTCGCCTTCGGAGAGACTGCGGATGCTGGAGACGAATTCCAGCTCCTTGCGAGCCTGGCCGCAGCCCGGGGAGGCTGATGCAGGCGTGGGCTGCTGCGCCTGCTGGTCGATCATGCGCTGCTGGCTATCGATCTGGCGCCGCTGTGCGTCTACGGCCTGCTGGCGGTATTTGCGCTCGTTGGCCCGCGCGGCCTCGGCGCGCTCCTGGAGAATCTCCGCATCCGTCTTTCGGCGCTCGATCATGCCGCCGACTTGCGCGCTGCTGCATGGACGGTCGGAGAAATTCATTTCTCCGGATGGATCCCTGCATTGATAGATCTGCGCCAGGGCTGGAACTGCGAATGCCAGGCCACACAACAGCGCAATGGCTTCACGCATGGATTCTCTCCACAAGAGGTCTGGACCACGATTTCCGATGGCCTGGCATGGCGTCCGTTCCGACATGCGCTTCACACTTCAGGCCGGCGCGCCCGCGCCGCGACCCCGTCCCTGCACGGCCAGCATCAGGAGCACCACGCCCACGATGGGCAGCAGCCAGGTGTTGATGCCGTCCCAGCCGGCCGTGTGCAGCAGCTGGCCCGAGCCGAACGAGGCCACGGCCACGGTGCCGAAGACCAGGAAGTCATTGAGGGCCTGCACCTTGGCGCGCTCGGCAGGGCGGTAGCACTCGGTCACCATGGCCGTGGCGCCGATGAAGCCGAAGTTCCAGCCCACGCCCAGCAGCACCAGGGAGCCCCAGAAGTGCAGCAGCTCCAGCCCCATCAACGCCATCAGGGCCGAGGCGGCGATCATCACCAGCCCCAGCGCCGTGATGCGGCGCTTGCCAAAGCGCGCGATCAGCCGGCCCGTGAAGAAGCTGGGCGCGAACATGGCCAGCACATGCCACTGGATGCCCAGCGCCGCCTCGCCCACCGTGTGGCCGCAGCCCACCATGGCCATGGGCGCGGCCGTCATCAGAAAGGCCATGAGGCCGTAGCTGACCACGCCGGCCGAGGCCGCGACGATGAACTGGGGCGTGCGCGCAATCTCGGCCAGCGGCCGGGCCTCGCCCGCCACGGCGCGGGCCTGGGGCGGCGGCAGCTTCAGGCCCAGCAGCAGCGGCAGGGCCAGCAGGGCGAGCACGGCCTGGCTGTAGAAGCTGCCTGCGAACGGCGTCATGGGCAGGGCGTCGCGCGTCCAGATCACCACCTGCGGGCCGATGATGGCCGCGATCAGCCCGCCGATCATCACGCGCGAGATGGCGCGCGCCTGCTCGGCGGGGTCGGTCATGGCGTCGGTGGCCGCGAAGCGGTAGCTCTGCACGCAGGCCGCGTAAAAGCCCGCCAGCGCCGTGCCGATGCAGAAGGTCACGAAATCGGAGTGCGCAATGCCCTGGGCCGCGATCACGCCCGAGACCACGCCCAGGATGGCACCCAGCACATAGGCCGTGCGCCGCCCCATGCGCTGCATCAGCCAGGCCGCAGGCAGCGTGGACAGCGCCAGGCCCAGCTGGTAGATGCTGACCGGCAGCGTGGTGGCCGTGGGATTGGTGGACAGCTGCTGCCCCACCAGGCCGCCCAGCGAAATGATGATGGGCGGCGACGCGCCCCCCAGCGATTGCGCGGCCACGAGCAGGCCGAGGTTGCGGCGCTGCAGCGCTGGAGTGTGTTGTTCTGGTGTCATGGCTTGTGCGGCGGAAAGACCGCATCTTCACCGAAAAGCATGAGGGCTGGGTTAAGCGTTGCTCCGCGTGCCAGCCCTGTCCAGGCGCTGCTGGAGCAGGGATTTGCTGTACGCCTCCTGGAAGATCTGGTGGATCAGCTCCCTGAACCATTTGTGCCCCGCGTCATGGTCGTTGCGCGGATGCCAGACGGCGTCGATGGACAGGGCCAGCTCGGGCAGGGGCATGGGGCGCGCCACGCAGTTGGAGCCGGACAGCACGCTGTGCATCCAGTGCGCGGGCATGGCGGCCACCAGGTCGGTGGATTCGATGACGGGCACCATGCCCAGCCAGGTGGGCACCTGGAACATCACGCGCCGCGCCAGCCCGCGCTCGGCCAGGAGTTCGTCCACGATGCTGCTGCCCACGCCCGTGACCTTCAGGTGGCCCTGCTCCAGGTATTTCTCCAGCGTGAGCGGGGAGGCGGCGGCCGGATGGTCCTTGCGCATCAGCACCATCCACTGGTCATCCAGCAGGCGGCGTGACGCCGACAGCACCGAGCGCCCGCGCGAGACGGAAAGGCGGATTTCCACGCCTTCGTACTCGACGCGGTCCGAGGGCTGGCGGCCGTCGAAGGACTGCACCGACAGGCTGATGCCCGGCGCCACCGCACGCAGATGGATGCACAGCTGCGGGAGCAGCAGCACGCCCACGTAGTCGGACAGGCGCAGGTGGAAATTGCGCCGCGCCGTGGCCGGATCGAAGCCCTTGCTGACCTCGATGGCGCTTTCGATCTCGCTGAAGGCCTTGCGGAAGCTGCGCGCCAGGCGCACGGCCTCGGGCGTGGGCGACATGCCTTCGGCCGTGCGCAGCAGCAGCGGGTCGTTGAACTGGGTGCGCAGCCGGCGCAGCGCATGGCTGACGGCCGAGGAGGTGATGCCCAGCCGCGCGGCGGCCTTGCCCACGCTGCGTTCTTCCACCAGGGCCTCGAAGATCACCAGCAGGTTGAGGTCGATGCTGCGCAGGTTGACCGGAGCGCGCGGCGCGCCGTCTGCATGTTGAATGCTGTTCATTTTGATGATGACAAAGATGAGCTTGACTGAATTTTACGTGCGTCACGACAATGCACCAGCTTTGAAATGAATGCCCATGAATTCACCCAGTTTCAACCGCTGTGCCGGTGATTGCGACGCAGTCGAAAATCCAGCGGAACAATATCTGTTTCCGGAAAATTCCTGCGATACGCATTTCCATGTATTTGGTCGTTTCGATGATTTTCCGTTGATTGCGGAGCGCGCCTATACACCGGCCGTCGCGTCCATGGACGATTATTGGAAAGCCTTTCGCCCATTGGGCGTGGACCGCTGCGTTCTGGTCCAGCCCAGCGTGTATGGCCGCGATCACGGCCTTCTCAAGCAGACGCTGCGCCATGCCGAGGCGGGCCGCATGCGGGGCGTGGCCGTGATCTACGAGGACACGCCGGATACAGAGATCGAAGCGCTGCACGCCCTGGGCGTGCGGGGCGCACGGTGCAATGCGCTGTTTTCGGGCGGGGTCTCCGTCTCCAGCCTGCGGACCGTGGCCGACCGCATCCGGGGCCTGGGCTGGCATGTGCAATTGCTGGTGAACGTGGATGAAGACCCTGGCCTGGCGCAGCGCGTGGCCGACATGGGCGTGGCCGTGGTGGTGGATCACTTCGGCCACCCGTCGCGCCAGCTGGGCGCCGACGGGCCGGGCAGCCGAAACCTGCAGGCGCTGATGAATGAAGGCCGGGCCTGGGTGAAGTTCTCGGGCGCCTACCGGATATCGGCAACGGCATCGGCCGTGGACCCGGCCGTGGTTCCCATTGCACATGCCCTGGTGCAGGCCAATCCGCACCGGATCGTATGGGGGTCGGACTGGCCGCACCCCGGAATAAAGGCCCGTTCGAATTCCGCTGGCGAATTGGCGCAGGCATTGATGGATTGGGTTCCAGAGGAATACAGGCACACGGTATTGGTCGATAACCCCGTGCGCCTGTATTGGGGTCATTGATTTTCAAATAGCAGGAGACAGAGAAAATGAATCGAATCACATCGGGCCGCAGAGGCTTTATCCGCACGGCGGTATCTTTCGCTGCGCTGGCTGCGGCATCGGCTGCATCTGCAGTGCAGGCGCGCGCATTTCCCGCCAAGCCGCTCACGCTGGTCGTGCCCTTTGCACCGGGCGGCAATGTGGACATCGTGGCCCGCACGCTGGGCATACCGCTGGCCCGGCATGCGGGCCAGTCCGTGATCGTGGACAACCGTGCGGGCGGCGGTGGTGCCGTGGGCTCGGGCTGGGTGGCGCGCGCCGAGCCGGACGGGCATACGCTGCTGGTGGCCACGCCGGGCCAGTTGGGCACCTTGCCCGAGATGATCAAGCTGCCCTACCGCGCCGACAGCTTTGCGCCCATTGCCGTGGTCAGCCGCACGCCCGTGGTCGTGGTGGTACGCGCCAACGACGCACGCTTCAAGACCGCTGCCGATTTCATCAAGGCGATGAAGGCCAAGGATGGCAGCGTGACCGTGGGCCATGCCGGTCCGGGCTCGCCCAATCACCTGGCCGTGCTGCAGCTGGAAGATGCGGTGAAGGTGCGCGTCAATCCCGTGCCCTACAAGGGATCGGGGCCGGCCCTGGTCGATCTGATCGGTGGGCAGATCGATGCCGTGGTGGACCAGATCACCAGCTCCACGCCGCATATCAAGAGCGGCGCCCTGCGCGCGCTGTTCGTGCTGGGGCCGCGCGCCGGGGGCGGGCTGGCCGATGTGCCCGACCTGGCCCAGCTGGGCCTGCCGGTGTTCGATGCCACCACCTTCGTGGGCGTGTTCGCGCCCAAGGGTGCGCCCACGGCCAGCGTGGACAGCCTGTATGGCTGGATCTCCCAGTCTGTGGCCGACCCGGAGTTCAGCCGCCTGATCCGCGAGCTGGGCAGCGAGCCCTTCCCGGCCAGCGCGGCCGTGCTGCAGCGCCTGGTCAGCGAAGAGGCCGCGCTGGCGGCGCGGCTGACCCGGCAGGGGCGTCTGCGCGCGGAGTAGCCGCCGCGCGCACTTCTAGTACCCGGCCGCCAGCCCGTCGCGGCGCGGGTCGCTGGCGATCTGGTAGCCCTCTACGGCGGGATCGCCCATGCGCCAGATGAACTGGCCGGCACCGAAGTCCTGGTAGGGGTCGTGGATGACCTCCACCTGGTGGCCCAGCGCCTGCAGGCCGGCAATGGTGGCCGGCTCCATGCCGCCTTCCACGTTGATGGCCAGGCCTTCGTTGACGCGCCAGCGCGGCGCATCGCAGGCCGCCTGGGGCGACTGGCGGTAGTCCAGCATGCGCACCACAGTCTGCATGTGGCCCTGGGGCTGCATGTTGCCGCCCATGACGCCGAAGCTCATCACGGGCTGGCCGTCGCGGGTCAGGAAGGCCGGAATGATGGTGTGGAAGGGGCGCTTGCCCGGGCCCACCAGGTTGGCGCGGTTGGGGTGCTGGGGGTCGGTGCCGAAGCCGTGGCCGCGGTTTTGCAGGCTGATGCCGAAGCTCGGCTCCACCACGCCCGAGCCAAAGCCCGAGAAGTTGCTCTGGATGAAGCTGACCATCATGCCGTGCTCGTCGGCTGCCGTCAGGTAGATGGTGCCGCCGCTCACGGGGTTGCCGGCCTTGAAGTCTTGCGCACGGCGCGGATCGATGAGCCTGGCGCGCGAGGCCAGGTAGGCGTCGTCCAGCATCTGTGCGGGCGTCACCTCCATGTCCGCGTCGGCCACGTAGCGGTAGATGTCGGCAAAGGCCAGCTTCATGGCCTCGATCTGCAGATGCTGGGAGGCCACGCCATCCACGGGCAGGCTGGCCAGGTCGAAGTTGGACAGAATGCCCAGCGCGATCTGCGCGGCAATGCCTTGCCCGCCCGGCGGGATCTCGTGCAGCGTGTGGCCGCGGTAGTCCTTGGCCAGCGGCTGCACCCATTGCACCTCGTGCGCGGCCATGTCGGCCATGCCCAGGCAGCCGCCGTGCTGCTGCACGAACGAGGTCACGGCCCGGGCAATCTCGCCTTCATAGAAGGCCTTGCCGCGCGTGGCACCAATGGCGCGCAGGGCGCGCGCTGCGGCGGGAAAGCGGAACAGCTCGCCCACTTCCGGCGCGCGGCCCCGGGGCAGGAAGCTTTCCCTGAACCCCGGCTGCGATTGCAGCTCGGGCGCGCCTGCGGCCCATTTCTGCTGGACCACGGGCGGCACCAGGTAGCCGCGCTCGGCGATCTCGGCGGCCGGCTCCATCAGCGCGTCAAAGGGCAGCTTGCCGAAGCGCTCGTGCAGGGCCACCCAGGCGCTGACGGCGCCCGGCACGGTGATGGAGTCCACGCCCCGGCGCGGCGGCTTGTCCTGGCGGCCATAGCGCTGGTGGAAGTACTCGGGCGCCCAGCCCTGCGGTGCGCGGCCGCTGGCGTTGAGCCCGTGCAGCTCCTTGCCATCCCAGAGGATGCAGAAGGCGTCCGAGCCCAGGCCGTTGCTCACCGGCTCGACGATGGTCATGGCCGCCGCCGCCGCAATGGCCGCGTCCACCGCGTTGCCGCCTGCCCACAGCATGCGCAGGCCGGCCTGCGCCGCCAGCGGGTGGGAAGTGGACACGGCATTGCGCGCGAACACGGGCACCCGCCTGGAGTCGTAGGGGTTGCCGGGAGTGAAGGGAGAGGAAGAGGCGTGCATGAAAGAACCTGCCTCAGTCGGCGGTGATGCCCATGGTCTTCACGTCACGGCTCCAGCGCGTCAGCTCGCGGTCGATCTGCTGCTTGAAGGACTTGGGGTCGCTGGTCTCGGGGTCCAGGCCCTGGGCCTCGAACTGGGCCTGCACTTCGGGGCGCTCCATGATCTTGCGCACTTCCTGGGCCAGCCGCTCGACGATGGCCGGGTCCGTGCCGCCCGTGGTGAACAGGCCGTACCAGGACGTGAAGGCATAGCCTGGCAGGCCGGCCTCGGCGACGGTGGGCACGTTGGGCAGGTTCTTGACGCGCTGCTTCGTGGTCACGGCCAGGATGCGGGTCTGGCCGGTCTTGGCCGAGGTGATGGCGGGCGGAATGCCCGAGAAAATGGCCTGCACCTGGCCGCCCGACACATCGGTGATGGCCGGGCCGTTGCCGCGGTAGGGCACGTGCACCAGGTTCACGCCGGCCTGCTGCGCGAACAGCGCGCCGGCCAGGTGCAGCGTGGAGCCGTTGCCCGACGATGCGTAGTTGATGCTGCCTGGCGCCTTGCGCGCGGCCTCGATCATTTCCTGCACCGTCTTGTAGGGCAGGGCGGCGTTCACCAGCAGCGCGTTGCCGGACTCGGCCACCAGGGTGATGGGCTCCAGGTCCTTGCGCGGGTCGAACGACAGCTTCTTGGCCAGCACGGGCGCCACGGTGTTGCTGCCGATGGAGCCCAGCAGCAGCGTGTAGCCGTTCTTGGGCGCCTTGGCCACCACTTCGCTGGCGATCAGGCCGCCCGCGCCGCCGCGGTTCTCCACCACCACGCTTTGGCCCAGGCGCTGCTGCAGCTCCTTGGCCAGGATGCGGGCCACGATGTCGTTGGCGCCGCCGGCGGCAAAGCCCACCATGATCTTCAGCGGCTGCGAGGGCCAGGCATCGGCGGCGGGCGCGGCCCAGCCGGGCGTGGCGCAGGTCAACAGGGCGGCGCAGCAGACAAGCAGGCGGCGGGACACGGGTGCAGGCATGGAGATCTCCAGAAATCCGGGAAGTGGGAGGGTGCGATCAGGACGATCGGCTATCGGTTGCCAGCGATTTTGATGATAGAAACTGTTTGGTGAAAGCTGGAATTTCTTACGAATCTTGAAAGAAAAACTTTTATGCCAAGCCTGCGCATTCTTCGCACTTTTCTGGCCGTGGCGGCCGAGGGCTCCTTCACCGCCGCCGGACAGCGCGTGGCGCTGACCCAGGTGGCCGTGGGGCTGCAGATGCGCACGCTGGAAAACGACCTCAAGCGCAAGCTGTTCGCGCGCCAGGGCAAGCTGGTCACGCTCAACGAGCAGGGCCGGGCGCTGGTGCCCATTGCCACCCAGCTGGTGGCGCTGTACGAGCAGGCCAAGCACGGCACGCGGGCCGACGCACCGCTGGCCGGCACCGTGCAGTTCGGCTCCATCGTCTCGGCGCTGAGCCAGCTGGTGCGCGCCACGCTGGAGCTCAAGCGCCACCATCCGGCGGTGGACCTGCATGTGGTCTCGGGCAAGTCCAACCGGCTGATCGCCCAGGTGGAGAACCATGAGCTGGACGCGGCCGTGGTGGTCTACAACCCGGCCATCAAGCGCCCCTCGCTGGTCTGGACGCCGCTGTATGCCGAGTCCATGGTGCTGCTGGCGCCGCGCGCCGCCCGGCCCGCGGCGCCCGCCGACATGGTGGAGCGCTATCCCTTCATCCGCTTCGACCGCACCGAGCACACGGGCGAGCTGGTGGAGCGCACGCTGCGCCGCCTGCGCGCCAAGCCCCAGGAGTTCCTGGAGCTCAACTCCATCGAGACCATCGTGGAGCTGGTGCGCGACGGCATGGGCGTGGCCATGCTGCCCAATCTGGCGCGGCATGGCTGGGAGGGTGACCCGCGCCTGCGCGTGCTGCCCATTGCCCAGACCGCCGAGAGCCGGCAGATCGCCCTGGTGCAGCTGCGCACGGCGGCGCGCGCCGAGATCATCACCGCCGTGGGCCAGCAATTCGTGGCGGCGCTGGCGGTGCCGGCCTGAGCGCGGCGCTGTGGGTGTTGCGCCGATCCGCGTGTCTTAAGTTGCGTATTGCGCTAGCCCGTGGCCCATGGACCAGTTCTCCTTGTCCACCTCGACCAGGTTGACGAACACGTCCTCGGGCCGCAGGCCGGGGCTTTCGACCAGCAGCTCGGCGATGCGGCGGAACAGCGCCTTCTTCTGCTCTAGGCTGCGGGTGTTGCTGACCGTGAGCTGCACCAGCACCAGATCGTCGCTGCGCGCCACGCCCAGGTAGGAGGCGCCGTAGCGGAAGTTGTCGCCGTCATGCTCGGTGATGGTCATGAACTGGTCGTCCTCCGGCACGTTGAAGGTCTCGCGCATGGCGCGGTAGAGGCTGTCGCAGATGGCCTGGCGATAGGCGGGGGACTTGCCGGCGCGCATGTTGATCCGGGTCATGGGCATGGTGTGGCTCCTTTGCGTTGCGTTGAATTGCGTTGCTTTGCGTTGTGGGAGCCTCGAAGGTAGGCCGTGCCAGCTATTTTGAAAAGCCATGATTACTGATATCAGTAATAATGAATTGCAATGATTCAACGACCCCTTGACCTGGATGCCGTGCAGAGCTTCGTGCACATCGCGGAGCTGGGCAGCTTCACGCGCGCAGCCGAAGCCATGCAGACCACGCAGGCCGCCGTCAGCCTCAAGCTCAAGCGGCTGGAGCAGCGGCTGGGCTGCAGGCTGGTCGAGCGCACGCCGCGCCATGTGCAGCTGTCGGCGCTGGGCGCCGACTTCCTGCCCCATGCGCGCGAACTGCTGCAGGCCCATGAGCGCGCACTGGCGCTGGCCGTCAGCACGCGCCAGCGGCTGACCATCGGCATCAGCGACCACGTGGCCGGGCCTGAGCTGCCGGCACTGATCGCCCGCATGAATGCGCAGGACCCGCAGCTGTTGATCGACATCCGCATCGCATCGTCCGGCCCGCTGCTGCAGGGGTTTGACCGGCGCGAGTACGACACGGTGATCGTGCGCACGCATGCCGGGCGTGACGACGGCGAGCTGCTGGCCGAGGAGCCCTTCGGCTGGTTTGCCGCGCCCGGCTGGCAGCACCGCGCGGGCGAGCCCCTGCCGCTGGCCACGCTGGCCGAGCCCTGCGGCGTGCGCGCCATGGCCGGGCAACTGCTGGATTCGGCGCGCATGCCGTGGACCGAGGTGTTCGTGGGCGGCGGCGTGGCCGCTGTCTCGGCCGCCGTCATGGCGGGGCTGGGCGTGGCCGCGCTGGCGCCGCGCATGCTGGCCCTGGGCGCCGTGGACGTGGGCCCGCGCCTGGGCCTGCCCACGCTGCCGCGCCTGCCCGTGCTGCTGCACACCCGCGTGCGCGAAGGCCGGCCGCGCGCGGCGCTGGATGCGCTGGGCGCCGCCTTCAAGTCCGCCGTGCGTGGCTAGCAGCCAACAATCGGCCCGGCATGGCGCGCAGCCGCTTGTGCCTGCGGGGCAACGGGCGATAGACTCGCACCCCTCCCATCCACCCTCACCCTTTCGAGGTGCACCATGCCCCGCCGCACAGCTTCCTGCTGAACGACTTCGTCACACGCTGATCCTGGCCTTGCCCCGGATGTCTTTTGCGTGTGCGCTGCGGTGCGTGGCCTTTTGAGGGCTTGCGGCTGACCGTCCGGTTTGCGGACGGCCCCGACAGTCCTGCCATCTTCCCCTTCGACAGCCTGCCTGCCCGGCCACCACGGGCCAGGCCGCGCTGTCGCTGCATCCCCTGCATTGCGGCGCCTGGCGTCGTCGTCGGCTTTTCCCGCTCCACGGCATGTCGCCGTGGGGTGCTGCATCGTTTTCGGAAAGCACGACATGACCCCATCCATTGCCCAAGGCGCTCACTTTCTTTCGAGCGTCGAGATCCTCAAATACCCCCGCACGCCGCACCTGCGCGGCTCGCGCCTGCAGTCCGGTGACCAGGACGACGCCGTGCCCTATGAGCGGCTGGCCGGCCTGCACATCGTCGTCGAGGAAAAACTCGACGGCGCCAACGCGGCGCTGAGCTTTGCCGGCGACGGCCAGTTGCTGCTGCAGTCGCGCGGCCACTACCTGGACAGCGAGCGGCCCGGCGGGCGCGAGCGCCAGTTCAACCTCTTCAAGCAATGGGCCCAGGCCCATGAGGGCGCGCTTCTGTCCCTGCTGGACGACCGCTACCAGGTGTTCGGCGAGTGGATGTACGCCAAGCACTCGCTGTTCTACGACGCGCTGCCGCACTGGTTCTGCGAGTTCGACATCTGGGACCGCTCGGCGCAGTGCTTCCTGGACACGCCGCGCCGCCATGCTCTGCTGGCCGGCGTGCCCGTGGTCTCGGTGCCCGTGCTCTACAGCGGGGCGGCGCCCCGGCGCATGCAGGACCTGCTGGCGCTGCTGGCCCCTTCGCTGGGCCGCAGCGCGCGCTGGCGCCAGGCCTTCGAGCAGGTGGTGGCCCGCCAGAAGCTGGACCTGCCGCTGTGCTGGCGGCAGACCGACGGCTCCGAGCTGGCCGAGGGCCTGTACCTCAAGGTGGAGGAGGACGGCCAGACCGTGGCGCGCTACAAGTTCGTGCGGCCGGACTTCGTGCAGGTCATCCTCGACTCGGGCTCGCACCACAGCGAGCGGCCCATCGTCCCCAACGGGCTGCGCGAAGGCGCAGACATCTTTGCGGCCGATATTTCAAAAAGCTGGTGAGGCCTGCAGCGCAGGCCCATCGCAAGGAGATTTCCATGACGAACTGGAAACAGATCCAGTCCCTGGTGCCGCAGCCCGGCGCCGACCCCGACTTCGCGGCCTGCCTGGCCGCCTTCCCCCAGCTGGAGCAGGCCAAAACCACGCCGCAGGACCCGGTCTATCACGCCGAAGGCGATGTCTGGACGCACACGCAGATGGTGGTGCGCGAGCTGCTGGCCGACCCCGGCCATGCGGCGCTCATCGCCACCGAGCGCGAGACGGTCTTCCTGGCCGCGCTGCTGCACGACGTGGCCAAGTGCTCGACCACCGTGGTGGGCGAGGACGGCCGCATCGGCCAGCCCGGCCATTCGCGCCGGGGTGCGCTGGATGCGCGGCTCATGCTCTGGGAAGCCGGCGCGCCCGTGGACCAGCGCGAAGCCATCTGCCGGCTGATCGCCGTGCACCAGGTGCCGTTCTTCGCCTTTGCCGACTCGCGGCGCGGCCTCTCGCCCGAGTTCATCGTGCGCGAGCTGTCCTGGCAGGTGGACCTGCACCTGCTCACGCTGCTGGCGCGCGCCGACATGCGCGGTCGCATCTGCCCGGACATTGCGTCCGTGCTGGTCAACATCGAACTGGTGCGCGAGTTCGCGCTGGAAGAGGGCTGCCTGCGCACGCCACGCCGCTTTGCCTCGGCCGAGACGGCGGTGCGCTACTTCCGGGGCGCGCAGCTGCATCCCGACTATGCGCTGCACGAGCAGACCGGCTCGCGCGCCATCGTCATGTGCGGCCTGCCGGCCAGCGGCAAGAACACCTGGGTGGCCGCCCACCATGGCGACCTGCCCGTGGTCTCCTTCGACGATGCGCGTACGGAGCTGGGCCTGCGCCACGGCCAGAACGAGGGCGCGGCCGCCCACCATGCCGTGGACAAGGCCAAGGCCCTGCTGCGCGCGGGCCAGCCCTTCGTCTGGAACGCTACCCACCTGTCGCGCCAGATGCGCGGCAAGACCGTGGACCTGTGCCTGGCCTACGGCGCCCGCGTGGAACTCGTGCACCTGGAAGCCAGCCGCCCAACCCTGCTGGCCCGCAACCGCGCGCGCGACACCACGCTGACCAACGCGGCCCTGCTCGGCCTGCTGCAGCGCTGGGATGTGCCTTTGCCTACTGAGGCGCATGCGCTGTCGTTGCTGGTCAATGAGGGGTAGGTCGAGGGTGGGGGTAGGCCCCGCCTTTCGCTCAATCCCTTCGGATTCCGCGCTCCTTCACCAGCCGGCCCCACTTGGCGGCTTCGCTGTCGATGAAGGCGGCGAACTCCTGGCTGCTGCCGCCGCCGAACTCGTTGCCCTGGGAGACGATGCGTTCCCGGACTTCCGGATGGTCCATGGCCTTGGCGAACGCCTTGTTGAGCCGGGCCACGATCTCGGGCGGCGTGCCTTTGGGCGCCACATAGCCCATCCAGTTGGAGACGGTGACCTGGGGGAAGCCGGACTCGGCGAAGGTGGGCACGTCAGGGAGCATGGCCAGGCGCTGTGCCGAGGTCACACCCAGCGCGCGGATCTTGCGCGCCTGTATGGAGGGCGCGGCCGCACCGGTCTGCTCGAACATCAGGTCCACCTGTCCCGACAGCAGGGCGGTGGCGGCGGGACCACCGCCCTTGAAGGGCACGCCGACCATGTCCAGGCCTGCCGCCGCCTCGAAAAGCTCGGCCGAGAGATGGTGCGCACCGCCCGGCCCTGCATTGGCGATGTTCAGCTGCCCCGGCCTGTCCTTGGCGGCCGTCACCACATCGGCCACGCTGCGATAGGGCTTGTCGGCGGGCGTGACCAGCACCAGCGGGCTTTTCTCCAGCAGGATGATGGGGACAAAGGTCTTGGGATCGAAGTTGAGCTTGGGATAGATCCAGGGATTGACGGCCAGAGGCCCGAAGCTGCCCATGGCGATGGTGTAGCCGTCGGCTGCGGCGCGGCCCACGAACTCCATTCCGATGTTGCCGCTGGCGCCGGGCTTGTTGTCCACGATCACGGGCTGGCCCAGTATCTGCGCCAGCTGCCTGGCCACGAGCCGGGTCTTGACGTCGGTGTTTCCGCCTGCCGCGAAGGGCACGACGATGGTGACGGCGCGGACCGGGTAGCCGTCGGGGGCGGTCTGGGATCGGGCCGTGGCCGAAGCCAGGACCAGGATGGCGGCGGCCGTGGCGGCCAGCGCGGGATGAAGCTGCATGTCGTCTCCTGTGGTTTTCTGAAGGGAAAGGCAAATGCCGGGAAAGGGCGCGCGCCCTCACTCGGCCACGATGCGTGCTGAGGTCACGATGGCGGCGTACCTGGCGGTCTCGGCGGCGATGAAGTCCCTGAACTGCTGCTGGGACATGGGGGCGGGCTCGCCGCCCAGTTCGCGCAGGCGCGGCAACAGCGCGGGATCCTTGAGCGCATTGACCACCGCCGCATGCAACCGCGCCTGGACGGCCGGCGGCGTGGAGGCGGGCGCGAAGAGGCCGAACCAGTTGTCCAGGTCGTAGGAGGCCAGGCCCGTGGACTCGGCAATGGCGGCAATGCCGGGGGCGAAGCTGGCGCGCTGCGCTGAAGTCACCGCCAGCGCCTTGACACGGCCGCTCTTGATGAAGGGCGCGGCCCCCGCGTAGCTGACGAAGGCCAGTTCGACCACGCCCGAGGACACGTCCACCAGCTGGTTGGCCGCGCCCCGGTAGGGCACGTGGTTCAGCCGGATGCCGGCCAGCGACTGCAGCAGCTCGCCATTGAGGTGCTGGGGATTGCCCACGCCGCTGGTGGCGTAGCCGAGCTTGCCGGGGCTGGCCTTGGCCAGGCGCACCAGTTCATCGATGTTGCCGGCCGGCAGGCCGGGCGAGGCCACCAGTACGTTGGGCACGCGCGTGACCAGGGTCAGGGGCGCCAGGTCGCGGGACGGCTGGTAGGGCATGCGGCCCTGGTGCACCAGCGGGGCGATGGCGGTTTCGCCGGCCGAGCCCAGCAGCAGCGTGTGGCCGTCGCCCGCCGCGCGTGCCACGGCCCCTGCGCCCAGCATGCCGCTGGCGCCGGGCCTGTTGTCCACCACCACCGGCTGCTTGAGCGTCACGCGCAGCCGCTCGGCCAGCAGCCGGGCCATGGCGTCGACGCCGCCACCTGCCGTGAAGGGAACCACGAGAGTGATGCTGCGCTGCGGCGCGTCCTGGGCCGCAGCGGGCAGGCTGCCGATGAGGCCGATGAGGCTGATGAGGCCAATGAGGCCGGCGAGCAGCGCGGTGCCCAGGCTGCGCAGCAAGCTGCGGCGGGAGGGAGCGGACATGTCAAAACTCCTTGGCGGCCTTGTGGCCGGGGTTTCAGGGAAAGCGAGATGAGGCGTTTGATTGCATTTTAGAAATTCAAAATGCAAAATATCAGCTATGGAAAACACCGAGACCCCCTTTTCCCGCGTCCTTGAACTGGACGGAGTCCGCTACCACGCTGCCGATGTGCCGGGCGTGCTGGGCGAGTGCCTGCCGCGCCTGCCCGTGGTGCTCAGGTTGTTGCTGGAGAACGTGCTGCGCCACATGGAGGGGCAGGAAAGGGACGCTGCCGTGGCTGCCCTGCGGGCCTGGCTGGATCACGGCAGCAGCGAGGCCGAGATCGCCTTCCAGCCGGGCCGCGTGCTCATGCACGACACCACCAGCACGCCGGCGCTGGTCGACATCGCGGCCATGCGCGATGCTCTGCACGAAGAGGGCGTGGATCCGGCCGTGCTCAATCCGGTGCTGCCCGTCGATGTGTCGGTGGACCACTCGCTGGCCGTGGAGGCCTATGCAGCGCCGGGCGCCGCCCAGGCCAACCTGGAGCACGAGATACGGCGCAATGCCGAGCGCTACCGCTTCCTGCGCTGGGCCTCCAGGGCCCTGGTCCATGTGACCATCCACCCGCCGGGCACGGGGATCATGCACACCATCAACCTGGAGCAACTGGCCACCGTGGTGACCACCGAGGAGCGCGGCGGCAGGCTCTGGGCCGTGCCCGACATGATGCTGGGCACGGACAGCCACACACCCATGGTCAACGGCATCGGCGTGCTGGGCTGGGGCGTTGGCGGGCTGGAGGCGCAGACCGTGATGTTCGGCATGCCCACCATGCTGCGCATCCCCGACGTCATCGGCGTGCGGCTGACCGGCGCGCTGCGCCCCGGCGTGCAGGCCAGCGACCTGGCCCTGGTCGCCACCCAGCGGCTGCGCGCCCTGGGGGTGGCCGGCGAGTTCGTCGAGTACTTCGGCCCCGGCGTGTCCACGCTGACGGCGGGCCAGCGCAGCGTGGTGGCCAACATGGCGCCCGAGTACGGCGCCACCACGGGCTACTTCGCGGTCGATGGCCAGACGCTTGACTACCTGCGCGCCACGGGCCGCAGCCCACAGCGCGTCGCCCTGGTCGAGGCCTATATGCGTGCCCAGGGCCTGTGGTTCGATCCGCAGGCCCAGCCGCGCTACACACGCCAGATCGAGATCGACCTGGACACCGTGGGCTGGCACATTGCCGGTCCGCGCCGCCCGCAGGACCTGCTGGACTATGGCGACAGCGCCCGCGCGCTGCAGGCCGCGGGCTTTGTTGCGTCCGGCGCGAAGGCCGGGCTGCCGCGCCATGCCGTGGCGCTGGCCGCCATCACCAGCTGCACCAATACCTCGGATCCCGCGCTGCTGGTCGCCGCCGGGCTGGTGGCGCGCAAGGCGCGGGCGCTGGGGCTGAAGGTCCCCGCATGGGTCAAGACCTCGCTGGCACCGGGCTCGCCGGCGGCTGCCTCCTATCTGGCGCGCGCCGGGCTGCTGCAGGACCTGGAGGCCGTGGGCTTCGGCATCGTGGGCTACGGCTGCACCACCTGCATCGGCAACCCCGGCCCGCTGACGGAGCCGGTGCGCCAGGCCCAGCGCGCCGGCCAGGCCAAGGCCGTGGCCATTTTGTCGGGCAACCGGAATTTCCCGGGCCGCGTGCATCCGGACATCGAGCTGAGCTTCATCATGTCGCCGTCCCTGGTCATCGCCTTCGGCCTGGCCGGCGACGCGGCCCGCAACCTGCGCCTGGAGCCCGTGCAGCACCTGGCCGATGGCCGGCCCGTGTTCCTGGCCGACCTCATGCCCACCCGCGAGGAAGTCCAGGCGGCGCTGGCGCTGGGCCTGCACCCGCAGGACTTCGGCCGCGACTTCGCGCGGGCCACGCTCAACCCGGCCTGGCATGCGCTGAAGGCGCCCGAGGGGCCGTTGTTTCCCTGGGATGCGCGATCCACCGCGCTGCGCCGCCCACCCTTTGCCGCGCTGTCCGAGGGCAGCCAGCTGGGCCGCTACCAGGCCCACCCGCTGCTGGTGGTGGGCGACGACATCACCACGGACCATATCTCGCCGGCCAGCGCCATCCCGCCCGACAGCCTGGTGGCCGATTTCCTGGTGGAGCGCGGCGACGACCGGGGCGATCTCAACGTCTTCGCGTCGCGGCGCGGCAACTGGGAGGTGATGGTGCGGGCGGCCTTTCACAGCAAGACACTGAAGAACCTGCTGGCGCCCGGTGCCCCCGTGGCCCATGGCCTGCATGCGCCATCGGGCGAGATCGCGCCGCTGTGGGACATCGCGCAGCGCTACCGCAAGGCGGGCCAGTCCGTGGTGCTGGTGGCCGGCGAGCGCTACGGCACGGGCTCCTCGCGCGACTGGGCCGCCAAGGGCCAGCGCCTGCTGGGCATACGTGCCGTGCTGGCCCTGAGCTTCGAGCGCATCCACCGCTCCAACCTCATCGGCATGGGCATCGTGCCGCTGCGCTTGCCTGCGGGCATGGGGCCGCAGGAACTGGCCCTGCAGCCGGGCGACCGTATCGAGATCGATGCACCGTCCGACGCCCTGGCGCCGCGCTGCGCCGTGCCCGTACGCATACTGCGCGGCGATGGCAGCGTGCAGGCGCTGCAGGCCACGGCCGCCGTGGAGACGCAGCTGGAGGCCGGGCTGCTGCGTAGCGGCGGCGTGATTCCTTCTATCTTGCGGCAGGCGGCCGGGCGCTGATGTGGCATGGCATGACAATGGGGGCATGAAGACCTCCACCCAGCTGTGCTCGCAAATCCTGGCACTGGCCCGTTCCGAGCAATGGGACAGCGGAACCCACCTGGCCGCCCAGGGCCTGGCCGACCGGCTGCGCGTCTCCCGCCAGCCCGTCAACGAGGCCTTGCAGCAGCTGGAAGAGCAGGGTGTGGTGCGGCGCGAGCGCAACCGGGGGTTTTTCCTGGCCCTGCCGCATGACCGGATTCCGGCCGAACTGCTGGCCGAGGCGGCGGCCGGCGACCAGGACCTGACCGAAGCCATCTACTTTCGCATCGCCGAGGACCGGCTGCGCGCCAGCCTGCCCGAATCCGTCACCGAGGCCGCGCTGCGCACGCGCTACGGCCTGAGCAAGGCCCAGCTGGCGGCCGTGCTCAACCGCATCTCGCAGGAGGGCTGGATCGAGCGCAAGCCCGGCTACGGCTGGACCTTTGCGGCCATGCTGACCACGCCCGACAGCCTGCTGCAGTCCTACCGCCTGCGTATGGCGCTGGAGCCGGCCGCGCTGCTGGAACCCGGCTACCGGCTGGACCACGCCGTGCTGCAACATTGCCGCGCGGCCGAAATCCACTTGCTCGAAGGCGGCATCGCCACCGACCCGGCCGACCGCATCCACGACCGGGGGGTGAACTTCCACGAGTCCCTGGTCGAGGCCTCGGGCAACGTGTTCTTCATCGACACCATCCGCCGCGTCAACCGCGTGCGGCGCCTGCTGTCCTACCGCTCCATGCAGGACCGGGCGCGCTACCGCGAGCACTGCGAGCAGCATCTGAACATCCTGGAACTGCTGGGGCGCGAGCGCAACGAAGAAGCCTCCCTCGCCATGCGCGAGCACCTGGCGAGCACCTTGCGCAACCTGGCCAGCATCAGCGATCTCCTCGGTCCCGGTGCAGCGTCCCCGGAACCTTCGCGTACCCCTTCGCGTACCTCTTCCACGCCCCGGCGGGCATCCCGTTGACCCTTGAAGCGAGCCATCCATGAACCTTTCCTCCCAGCTGCTGTCCACCCTCGCGCCGCTTGGCCGCATCCGCGCATCCATCAACACCGGCAATCCCATCCTTGCGCGGCTGCAGGCCGATGGCCAGCCCGCAGGCGTGTCCATCGACCTGGCCCGGCGCCTTGCGCAGCAGCTGGGGCTGGAGCTGGAACTGGTGGTCTTCGATACGGCCGCCAAGTCGGTGGATGCCGTCACGCGCGAGGAGGCCGACTTCGGCTTCTTTGCCGTGGACCCCGTGCGCGGCGCGGGCATCGGCTTCACTGCGCCCTATGTGCTGATCGAGGGCAGCTACCTGGTGCGCCAGGATTCGCCGCTGACCGACAACGCCCAGGTGGACCGGGCCGGGTACACCGTGGTGGTCGGCAAGGGCAGCGCCTATGACCTGTACCTGAGCCGCGAGCTGCAGCATGCGCAGATAGAGCGCGCCGTGTCCTCGCCCGCCGTGGTGCAGACCTTTGTGGAATCGACGGCCGATGTGGCCGCCGGCGTCAAGCAGCAATTGGAGGCCGATGCCGCCCGCCTGCCCGGCCTGCGCCTGCTGCCGGGCCGCTTCATGGTGATCCAGCAGGCCATGGGCCTGCCCAAGGGGCGGGGCGATGAGGCCCTGCGCGTGCTGGCGGCTTTTGTGGAAGAGGCCAAGGCTTGCGGCTTTGTGGCCGAGGCGCTGCAGCGCCATGGCATTCAGGGCGCGGCCGTCGCACCGCTGGCGGGCGCATCGGCATGAGCACCTGTGCGTCGCGCCCCCTGTACGCCTACGTGGGTTCGCGCACCACGCGCGAGCGCGACGCACGTGGCGAGGGCATCACCGTCTATCGCGTGGACGAAGCCACGGGCGGCCTGCAGCATCTGCAGACCGTGGACGGGCTTGCCAACCCCTCGTTCCTGGCGCTCGATGCAGCCGGCACCCGGCTCTACACCGTGCATGGCGATGGCCATGAGGTCAGCGTCTTCGCACGCGATACCGCAACGGGCCGCCTGGCGTTGCTGCAGACCCGGGACTGCGGCGGGCGCAACCCGGTGCACCTGGCCATCGCCCCGGGCGGACGGCAGCTGGTGGTCTCCGACCATCTGGGCGAGCCGGCTGCCAGCGACGGCCACCGGGGGTATGGCGGGCCAGGCGGTACGCTGGCCGTGATGTCGATCGCACCGGACGGGCGCCTGGGCTCCGTGCAGCAGCGGCTTGCGCTACCGGGCCAACCCGGGCCGCATCGCAAGGAGCAGCCGTTTGCCAAGCCGCACTTCAACCCCTTCTCGCCGGACGGGCGCTTCGTGCTGGTGCCTGACAAGGGGCAGGACCGGATCTTCATCTTCGCCTTCGAGCACGGGCGGCTGGTGCCTGCGCCCCAGCCCTGGCTGGACTGCCGCGAAGGCTCGGGCCCGCGGCATATCGCCTTCCATCCTGCGCTGGCCTGCGCCTATGTGGTCAACGAACTGGACAACACCGTGCTCACCTGCCGCTTCGATGCGGCCACGGGGGCACTGCAGGGCTTGCAGATCCTGTCCACCCTGCCGGAGGGCTTTGTGGGCAACAGCCGGGCGGCGGGCATCGAGGTCTTGCGCGACGGCCGGCAGGTGCTGGTGTCCAATCGCGGCGCCGACGGCATTGCGGTCTTCGATGTCGATCCTTTGACGGGGCTGCTGCACACCAGTGGCGGCTTCGCCTCGGGCGGGCGCACGCCGCGCTTTTTCACGTCCTCGCCCGACGGGCGCCTGCTCTATGTGCTCAACGAGGACAGCGACAGCATCGTCTGCCATGCCCGGGATGACGCCTGGCGCCCGCTGGCCAGCACCCACTGCGCCAGCCCGGTGTGCATGGTGTTCGCGCGGTAGCCGTCCACGCCGCCCTCCGGGGCAGGATCAGGCGCCGCGCAGCACCAGCAGGTCGATGCTGGCCGGCACGCCCAGGCGCACGGCAAAGCCGGCCCACAGGCCTGCGCCGGCGCTGACGAAGAGCTTCATGGCGCCGACCTCGTACTCGCCGCGCACAAAGCCGTCATTGGCGGGGGCCACCAGCCATTGGTCCATGCCCAGGATCAGTCCGCCGTGCGTATGGCCCGACAGCTGCAGGCCCACGCCGTGGGCAGCGTTGTCGCGGGCGGTCTTGGGCTGGTGGGCCAGCAGCAGGTGGTATTGCGCGCCGGCCTCTTTGGCCTGGCGGGCCACGGTGTCGATGTCGGGCGGCACGCCTTCGGCCACGGAGGGGTCGGTGTTCTGGCGCGACAGGCGGCCATAGGCCGGATCGCCGATGCCCGACAGCGCCAGGCGCGCGCCCTGCACATCGATCAGCTGCATGCGGTTTTCCAGCAGGTTCAGGCCCAGGCGGCGGAATTCGGCCATCCAGGCGTCGTAGCCGCTGTAGTACTCATGGTTGCCGGGCGCGGCCCAGACGCCGTAGCGTGCCTTGAGCTGCGCCAGTGGCGCGACGTTGGCGCGGCCGCTGCCCACGTCGCCGTCCACCATGTCGCCGGGCAGCACGATGAGGTCGGGCCGCGCCTCCAGCGTGCGCTCCACGATGGTCTGCACATAGCGCGCGTTGTTGATGGGGCTGGCGTGGATGTCGGCCAGCACGGCCACGCGCAGGCCTTCCAGGCCGGTGGGCAGGCCGGGCAGGCGCAGCGTGCGTTCGTGCACCTCGGGCGGGCGCAGCGCATTGGCCACGCCCCAGGCCGACAGCAGGCCCGCCAGGGCCAGTGCGCTGGCCGTGAGCAGCGGGGTGTGCAGGCGCTGCTTCCAGTCCTCGCGCCGGGCCACGGCGGCCAGCGCCCAGAGGCCGTCGCGCAGCACGATGAAGACGGCCAGCATCAGCAGCAGGGCCAGCACCCAGCCGCCCGGCACCTGCAGATAGGCCAGCGTGCGGTATTCCACCGTGCCCTCGCGCAGCAGCACCAGCAGCAGGGCGGGCGTGCAGCCCAGGGCCGCCGTGGCGACGGCCGCCATCAGGCGTGCGCGGCGCGGCATCAGGCGGACGGGCCACCACAGCCACAGGGCCAATAGCGGAATGACGAGGGCGGCAAGAGAAACCATGGGGAGCAGATCGAGGAAGGCGGGTGAGATGGCCAGCGCCGGGCGCGGCCGGCAAGGCGAGCGCCGATTGTGCGCAATGCCATGCATGCCGCTGGCCTGACTTGGCGAAGGCCCTGGCATGCGGGGGTTTTCATGCGGGCGGCACAGGGCAGGCGTATGGAAATCTGCAGCCGCGTGGCGCCGCCGGCATGGCGCGGGGATAATCCAGCCCCTTATGCCTTTGAAGATCAGCTTCCCTGAATCCCTGCCCGTATCCGCCCGCCGTGAGGAAATCATGGAGGCCATGGACCGGCACCAGGTCATCATCGTGTGCGGCGAGACGGGCTCGGGCAAGACCACGCAGCTGCCCAAGATCGCGCTGGCGCTGGGCCGGGGCAAGGTCAACGCCACGCCCGACGACAAGGGCCAGGTGCGCGGCCACCTGATCGGCCACACGCAGCCGCGCCGCATTGCCGCCAGCTCGGTGGCCAAGCGCATTGCCGAGGAGCTGAACACGCCGCTGGGCGATGTGGTGGGCTACAAGGTGCGCTTCCAGGACCGGCTGTCCAAGGACGCCTCGGTCAAGCTGATGACGGACGGCATCCTGCTGGCCGAGACGCAGACCGATCCGCTGCTCAAGGCCTACGACACCCTCATCATCGACGAGGCCCACGAGCGCAGCCTCAACATCGACTTCCTGCTGGGCTACATCAAGCAGATCCTGCCCCGGCGCCCCGACCTCAAGGTGGTGGTGACATCGGCCACCATCGATGCCGAGCGGTTCTCCAGGCACTTCGAAGGCCCCAAGGGGCCTGCGCCGGTGATCATGGTCTCGGGCCGCACCTACCCCGTGGAGATGCGCTGGCGCCCCTTCGAGGAAAAGCGCGACCACGACCTCAACGACGCCATTGCCGAAGGCGTGGACGAGCTGTGGTCCGGCGGCGTCAGCGGCGACATCCTGGTGTTCCTGCCCGGCGAGCGCGAGATCCGCGAGGCCGCCGACCACCTGCGCAAGCACCTGGCACAGCAGCCCGTGCTGCGCCATGCCGAGGTGCTGCCGCTGTTCTCGCGCCTGTCGCAGGCCGAGCAGGACCGCATCTTCGACAGCCACACGGGCCGGCGCATCGTGCTGGCCACCAACGTGGCCGAGACCTCGCTGACCGTGCCCGGCATCCGCTATGTGATCGATGCGGGCACGGCGCGCGTCAAGCGCTATTCCTTCCGCAGCAAGGTCGAGCAGTTGCTGGTCGAGCCCATCAGCCAGGCGGCGGCCAACCAGCGCGCGGGCCGTTGCGGCCGCGTGGCCAACGGCATCTGCATCCGCCTGTACGACGAGGCCGACTTCGGCACGCGCGCGCGTTTCACCGACCCTGAAATCCTGCGCTCCTCGCTGGCCGGCGTCATCCTGCGCATGAAGTCGCTGGGCCTGGGCGACGTGGTGAACTTCCCCTTCCTCGAATCGCCCTCGGGCCGCGCCATTGCCGACGGCTACCAATTGCTGGGCGAGCTGGGCGCCGTGGACGAGCGCGGCGAGCTGCTGCCCATGGGCCGCGAGCTGTCGCGCCTGCCGCTGGACCCGCGCGTGGGCCGCATGATCCTGGAGGCGCGCACGCGCGGCGCCGTGGCCGAGGTGCTGGTCATCGCCTCCGCCCTGTCCGTGCAGGACGTGCGCGACCGGCCGCTGGAGGCCCAGCAGCAGGCCGACCAGCAGCACGCCAAGTTCGACGACGAGAAAAGCGAATTCAGCGGCTACCTGCGCCTGTGGAAATGGCTGCAGGATGCGCGTGGCGGCAAGGTGGTGGCCAAGAGCCGCAAGGAAATGGCCACGGCCCAGGCGCCTGCCGCCAAGCCATCGGCGCGCAATGCCGCCTTCCTGCCCGTGGCCCAGCGCAGCGGCGGGCAGAGCGTGGCCGCCCCGGCGGCCGAGGCGCTGGCGGCCTTCCATCCGCAGGACACCGGTCCCGGCACGGATGACGAGCCCTCGCACAAGCTCAGCAACCGCCAGTGGGAGCAGCTGCTGCGCCAGAACTTCATCAACATCCGCCGCGTGCGCGAATGGCGCGACATCCACTCGCAGCTGCTGACCGTGGTCAACGAGCACAAGTGGAAGATCAACACCGAGGCCGCAGGCTACGACGCCGTGCACCTGTCCATGCTGTCCGGCCTGCTGGGCAACCTGGGCTACAAGGGCGATGAAAGCGACGCCTACCTGGGCGCGCGCGGCATCCGCTTCTACCCGCACCCGGGTGCCCACCTGTCCAAGAAGCCGGGGCGCTGGATCGTTGCGGCCGAGCTGGTGGAAACCTCGCGCCTGTACGGCCGGGGCATCGCCGCCATCGATCCGCAGTGGCTGGAGGAAGTCGGCGCCCACCTGCTCAAGAAGCAGCTGCTCGATCCGCACTGGTCCAAGAACCAGGCCGACGTGGTGGCGCTGGAGCGCGCCACGCTCTACGGCCTGGTGGTCTACAACGGCCGGCGCATGAGCTATGGCCGCATCGATCCGCAGTCCGCGCGCGAGATCTTCATCCGCCAGGCCCTGGTGGAGGGGCAGTGGGACACGCGCTGGCACTTCCTGCCCGCCAACCTCAAGCTGGTGCGCAAGGTCGAGGAGCTGGAGCACAAGAGCCGCCGCCAGGACGTGCTGGTCGATGACGAGCTGATCTACGCCTTCTACGACCAGCAGATCCCCAAGGACGTGTTCAGCGGCGCCACCTTCGACCATTGGTTCCGCGAGGCGGCCAAGGAAAACGCCGACCTGCTGCGCCTGTCGCGCGACGAGCTGATGCGCCACGAGGCGGCCGGCATCACCACCCAGGCCTTTCCCAAGGTGGTCAAGCTCGGCGGCGTGGACTGCACGGCCAGCTACCTGCACAGCCCGGGCGACGCGCGCGACGGCATCACCGTCACCGTGCCGCTGTTCGTGCTCAACCAGGTCAGCGATGAGCGCGTGGAGTGGCTGGTGCCCGGCATGCTCAAGGACAAGCTCCAGGCCCTGCTCAAGAGCCTGCCGCAGCGCCCGCGCAGCCGCTTCGTGCCCCTGCCCGAAAGCGCCCAGCGCCTGGCCGAACTCTTCACCACGCCCGAGCGCTGGGGCCAGGGATCGCTCATCGATGCCCTGCTCAAGCAGGTGCGCGACGAGACCTCGCTGGACGTCAAGCGCGCCGACTTCAAGCTGGACATGCTCAGCCCGCACCTGTTCATGAACTTCCGCATCACGGACGAGCATGGACGCCAGCTGGGCCAGGGCCGCAACCTGGGCGCGCTCAAGGCCGAACTGGGCGCCAAGGCGCGCGGCGCCTTCCAGGCGCTGGCCGCGCTGAAGGTGGCTTCGGTCACCGAGGCTCCTGCTGCACCCGCTGCCAACGCCGCCACCGCGCCCGAAACCGGCAGGAAGCCTGCGCCCGCTGCCAAGGCGGAAAAGCCCGACCAGGCCACGCCTGCCAGGAATGCCAAGCCCAGCCAGCCCGCCGAAAGCCGCTACAAGGAATGGAGCTTTGGCGAGCTGCCCGAGCTGATGGAGATCGGCCGGGGCGGGCAGACGCTGATCGGCTTCCCTGCGCTGATCGACCACGGCGATGCCGTCGGCATCGAGGTCTTTGACGAGCCCGAGGTTGCGGCCGCACGCCACCGCGTGGGCCTGCGCCGCCTGTTCGCGCTGCAGATCCGCGACGCGCTCAAGTACCTGGAAAAGAACATTCCAGACCTGCAGAAGATGGCGGTCGCCTACATGCCGCTGGGCACGCAGGAGGAACTGCGCGAGCAGATCATCGACGTGGCCATAGACCGCGCCTTCCTGCAGGAGCCGCTGCCCACCAACGACGCGCAGTTCAAGCAGCGCGTGCAGGACGGACGCGGCCGGCTGACGCTGATCGCCAACGAGGTGGCGCGCATGGCCTCCACCATCCTGGTCGAGTACGCGGCGGCGCAACGCAAGATCAAGGACACCAAGAACGCGCCTGACGCCACGGCCGACGCCGCCCAGCAACTGCAGCGCCTGGTGCCCAAGAACTTCATCGCGGCCGCGCCCTGGACCCAGCTGCAGCACTATGCGCGCTACCTCAAGGCCATCACCAGCCGCCTGGACAAGTACCGCGCCGACCCTGCGCGCGACGCCGGCCGCCTGACCGAGCTGCGCCCGCTGGAGCAGCGCTACTGGCGCCTGGTGGCCGAGCGCAAGGGCCACATCGATGCGCGCATGCAGGAGTACCGCTGGATGCTGGAGGAGCTGCGCGTGAGCTTCTTCGCCCAGGAGCTGCGCACGCCGTACCCGGTCAGCATCAAGCGGCTGGACAAGGTCTGGCAGCAGCTGCAGAACTAGCGCCGTGCCGGCCTGCGGCCCTTTCTTGAGCGGGAGGGCCGCAGGCCATGTTTCAATGCGGCATCGCCACCTTCACCGGCACGCGGCCGGTTGGAGCGATGCAAGGCCCAAGGCCGTATGCGCCATCACAGAGATGGGGCATTTTTCAAAGCATGGGTGATCTGTGCAGAACCTGCACAGATGCTGGCCGCTCCATGGCGTTGCGGCGGACCCTGTGCGTTTCTAGACTGCAGGCATCAACCACTTCCCGTTTTCAGGAGCACTGCATGTCACTCGCAGAACAGGCCAGCCAGGCCACCCAATCCACCAGCCATCCCACCCTCCGCGCCCTGTCAGGCGCGCCGGGGCGCAGCCAGTTGCCACGGGATGCCACGGCGCTGCTGGTCATCGACTTCCAGAACGAATACTTCAGCGGCCGCCTGCCCATCCCGCGCGGCCCGCAGGTCCTGGAGCAGGCCCGGCGCCTGCTGCAATGGGCCGATGCCGGGCAGGTTGCCGTGTTCCACATCCAGCACATTGCCCCTGAAGGTGCGCCCGTGTTCGCCGTCAATGGCAGCACCGTCCAGTTCCACCCCGGCCTGCAGCCGCGCGCGGGCGACACCGTGGTGCAAAAGCGCAGCGTCAGCGCTTTCGTCGGCACCGACCTGGCCGACCAGCTGCGCGCGCGTGGCATCACCACCGTAGTCATCTGCGGCCTCATGACCCACGCCTGCGTGGCCGGCGCCGCACGCGATGCCGCGCCGCTGGGCTTCGAGGTCGTCGTGGCCAGCGATGCCGTGGCCACACGTGCCATCACGCGCAGCAATGGCGAATCCGTGGACGCCGACAGCCTGCACCGTGCCGCGCTGGCCGAGATCGAGGATGTGTTTGGCGATGTCATGCCCACCGCGCATGTGATGCAACTGGCCCTGCGCTGAGCCTGCAGGCGGGGCCCACGCATCGTCTCCTAGCGAGAATCCACGGCGTTGCCGTACTCCGTCGTGGTACTGGCCGCATCCTTGCGCACCGGCAATGCGACCTGCTCGAACACATTGCCCTCGATCACTACGTCTTTGGACTCCAGCAGGTTGATGCCGGCCTGGGGTTCCTCTTCCTTCTTCCTGAACAGCCCGCTGCGCTTCACGATGAAGCGGTTGTTGCGGATGATGGAACCATCGGCATCGCGCAGCTTGAGGATGGCGGGCAGCGGGGCCTTGTCGCGCGGGTCCATGTGCACGATGAAGGTGTTGCCCTCCACCAGCGAGCGCGGGCCGTACAGGTAGACGGCGGTGCGGCCATCGACCTCGATGGTGTTGTTGCGCACCACGTTATCGGAGCCCGCCATGATGATGGCGCGGCCGCCGGATTTGATTTGGAGGTTTTCTGCGGTGTAGAAGGTGGGTGGGAAATAATCCCAAGGGATTTTGTTAAAAGTCTCGGTTTCCGGGTTCCAGTTGGATTCTTTTGTAACAGAAGTGTCTTCTGTCAGCATTTTCATTCTTTTATTTATCATAATATTTGGTGCCATGTCAACACCTATGCCAAAAGCCCCAGGAGTCTCTATTTTTCCGTTATGAACTTTTAAAAAAACTTGATCATTACCCAATATTCCTATTCCATTTACATTCTTAAATGGTCTACCGGAGATTAGATGTTCTCTCAAATCTAATTCAGATAGACTGTTTTTGTAAAAAGTCAGTACGCCACCATCACCTTGACTATCCGTGGGTGAACCATGCTCTATTCCACCCTCTATCCAATCAATGGCCTTTCGCTGTATAAAATCGTGAATTACACAATAACGGCCATTGCCTCTAATAGCCGCTGCTATGGGATAATAGCCTCCGAGATATTTAATCGCTTTGCACCCTTCCGGTAGGGGGGAAGTATCGCTAGGTGGGTGACGACGCTCCGCCCATTCTTCTGTTGTTAGCTGTTTTTTTTGATTTGAATGACATTCAATCAATAGTACGGAATTAAGCATCAAGAATAGAGTGATCATACCTCTTTGCATACGCTGCTCCCCGGAAGGCAAACCCCTGGGTATTTTTCTTCCTGTCCGATAAGATCTCCTAGAAAAATCTCTCTATTGATTTGCGCCTGATCTTTATCATATTTTTCGCTCATCTTATCAAGAAAATTTATTTCTTTATTTTCTTTGTCATTCTTTCCTTTTGGATTTAATTTTCCATTGGCAATTAATCTATTAACGGATTTTTGCAGTAAATCAATCTTCTTTGGAAATTCTTTCCCTTCCTCTCTAATTGCATTGAATCTCTCGAGCACTTTCCTGATCTCCTCAAACCCTAGCGCAGGGCTAGTTCCATATGCCGTTAAAAACTCATAAACCGCCTTCTCCCCTTGCAGCGATCGATACTCCCGTTTGTCCCAATAAGGCATATCTGGATCAGGCATATTCCCCAGTATTGGCATGTCCTCGTCATAGGTGTAATCCGGCTCGGACCCCGCAAGCCCATGCCCTATGCCCAGCTTCACGCTGATGGCATCGAACGGCCGGTTGTCCTTGTCCCGGTGGCTGAAGGTGTCCAGGTAGGAGTGCAGGAATTCGCCCAGGAACTGGTATTCGGCGCAGGGCTGGGCCGGGTTGCCCAGGCGGCTGGCGTTGAGCAGGTTGATCAGTTGCGGGCTCAGGTTGCCCACCACGCTGTTGACGTTGTCGTTGGCGTACTGGGGCAGCGTGGTGCCCTTGTCGTCGGACAGCGTGAAGTGGTACCACAGCAGTTGCCGGTGGTTCTTGAAGATCGATCCCACCGTGGTGAGGGTGTTGGCATCGTCCAGCGGCTTGGTGATGGGGTTGTCATCCACGTACTGCGAAGCCAGCGCCGTGATGCGCGCAGGTTCGTAGTCCAGGCCGGCGGCCAGGGCCAGGAAGAAGACCATGTAGTAGTGCATGTCCTCCTGGTACAGCCCGGTGGGGTCGATGCGGTTGAGCGGGTCGCCGCCGGCATACAGGTAGGTATCGGGCCCGTCCGGGTAGCCCAGCGGGTCCGGCTGCAGATAGCGGCCGCTGGCCGGGTCGTAGCTGCGGTGCCAGTTGTCGTGCAGTCCGCTTTCCTCGTCGAAGTACTGGCCCGGCAGGCGCAGGTTGAGCACGGCCTGCTGCCGGGACAGGCTTGTGTGGCCGGCCTGATGCATGGCCGGCGCTCCCCAGGGCGTCTGGCGGGCACGCCAGACCACGCGCTGGCCTGCGTCCGTCATGGCCTGCGGACTGCCCCGGTGGTCGTTGTGGATGTGTAGCATGCGCGCCTTGCCGCTGGCGTTGTCCCGGTTGTGCGCGGATTCCAGCTTGGCGATGGGCAGGGTGCGAGTCCCCTCGCTCAGGTACAGGTACTGGCTGGTGATGCGGCCTTCGCCATCCATTTCCGCGACGAGCCGGTTGTCCTGCCACAGGTAGTGGCTGTGCGTTTGCCTGTCGCCCTGGTGCACGGTCTTGCCCACGCGCTGGCCCAGGCTGTTGTAGCGGTAGCTGGCGATGGGCCGCTCCTGGTGGTCGCTGATGCCCTGGAGCTGTCCTGCTTCGGTGTAGGTGTAGCGGTGCAATGCGTCCTGGACAGTGCGGCCCTGGCTGTCGCGCTGCACGGGCGCTGGTGCTGACGGTGCGTTGTCCTGCACCAGCCTGCCGAAGCCCTGGTAGCGGTAGTCGGTCTTGTGCAGGCCGGCTGGTGGCCCCTCCTGCTCGATGGCGCGGATGCGCGGGCCCACCCCGTAGCGGTAGCGCTGGCTGAGGATGGGTGCGCTGCCTTGCGATGTGCCTTGCGATGTGCCTTGCGATGTGCCTTGTGATGTGCCTTGCCCGGTGGTCTGCTGCGTGAGGCGCCCGGCAATGTCGTATTGGCGCGAGGTGGCCAGGCCATTGCCTGCCGTGTAGTGCTGCAGGCCGTTGAAGGCGTCTGTTTGGATGTCGCCGACCACCGTCTGCGCGGGCAGCAGGCGTTCGAGCAAGCCTGTGGCGCCGGCGCCCAGCCAGTGGTCGCTGGCCTGCAGCAGGCCGGCCACCCAGGCGCTTTGCAGTTGCAGCCCTTGCACGCTGGCGCCGTCGCTGGCGGGGCCGCGCCGGGTGACGAGCACGCGGCCATCGGCCAGGGTGCGGCTGTGGACCCGGCCGTCCGGGCCATAGCGCGTGGCGGTGCGATAGGTATGCTCGGCCTGGCCGTCGGGCGTGGCCAGCGAAATGGTGCGTGCCACGGGGCGGCCCAGGGCGTCGTATTCGATGGATTCGCGCTGCCAGTTGCTGTCGATGGTCTGCAGCAACCGGCCCTGGTAGTGCAGCCGGGTTTGCGAGGAAGAGCGACGATCTGCGCCGGGCGCCGCTTCGTAGCGCTTGGCCAGCAGACGCCCGCTGGGAGCGTACTGGTAGTGGGTGCTGCTGCCGTCGGCGCGGGTGTGCACCCGCAATTGATCGGCTTCGTTGTAGCGTGCGCTTTGGCGGCCATTATCGGCAAGCTGAAGCCAGACGGTACGGCCGAAGTCGTCGCGCAGGGCCTGGCGGCGTTCGGCGGGTTGGGTGCTCCGGGATTTGCTGGTGATCTGCTCCATCGCCGCGCTGGCCGGGCCTTGCAATGCCAGCCGCACCGCCCCATCGGGCGTTTGCGACAGGCTGGCATGGAGACTGCCGTTGTTCAGCCAGCGCGTGCGGGTGTCGTCGCCATCGGTGTGCTGGAGCAACTCGCCCGCGTCGCCGTAGGTGTAGCTGTCCAGGCGCCCATCGGGCAGCAGGCGGTGGCTCAGGCGCCCCTGCGCATTCCAGCCGTAGTAGGCCGCACGTTCGGGGAGGTCCTGGCCTTCGCGGTACAGGCCCAGCCCCTTGATGCGGCCTTCGCTGTCGCGCTCGATCTGGCCCCGGTTGCCCAGGCCATCGAGCCGAGCCTGGGTGCTGCCCTGGTAGGTCCAGGTGGTGCTGCGGCCTGCCGTGTCGATGGCCTGGCTGGGGCGGCCCAGGGCGTCGTGGCGGATGCGGTATGGATTCAGGCTCAGCCGGCTGCTGGCGCGGGGCTGGCCGTCGGCGTCCAGCAGCCAGCCGCTGGTGGTGATTTCTTCGGCCTGAAGGGCGTTGGCAGACAAGGCGCTGTAGCGCATCCGGCGCTGAAGGCGCCGCACGCCGTCGTCTTCGGTGCGGGTCGTGATGCGCCCGGCCTTGTCATGCTCCAGCGCCACGGTCGTGCCATCGGGCTGCATCACGCGCGTGACGTGGCTGCCGCTGCGGTCCCAGCGCAGCCGCGTGAGGTCGTTCTGCGCTGGGCTGCCGTCGTCATAGCCTGCCAGCGAGGTGGGCAGCGGCCCGTCGATGTCCACCAGCACGCTGCGGCCGTTGATCTCGGTGTAGCGGTAGCGCGTGCTGCGTTCGATGGGCGTGGCGCCGTCCGCATTGCCTGCGGGCTGGCCCTGGGCATCCAATGGGCTGAAGCCCGTCTCGGTGATCTGCAGCGGCTGGCGGCTGCTGTTGTAGCGGATGCGGATCTGGTGTTCGCGCCCGGGCACGACGCTGGGCCGGGCGATGAGTTCGGGCGCGTATTGCTTCCAGGGGTCCTTGCCGTAGCCGTAGCGCACCTGCAGCTGCGGGGCCCGGGCTTGGCCTTGTGTGTAGGGAATGCGGTACACGGCCAGCGGGCGGCCGAAGGGGTCCAGCTCGGTGCGCGTGCCTTCCAGCGGGCGGCCTGCGGGATCGAGCCGCGTGGCTTCGGTCAGGCGTCCTTGCGCGTCGTACCGGTAGCGCATGTCGCCGGGGCCGCAGCTGGCGCAGCCCGGGCCGCGCACTTCAAGCAATCGCCATTGCCCGCCTATGGTGTCGTAGTGGTAGGTGGTCGTTTGCCCGATGCTATTGGTGAGGGTGTTCTTCCAGGGCTGGCTGAGGTCCAGGGTGACTTTTTCCTGCTGGCTGTCCGGCGGGCCGCGCACGCTCAAGGTGGCGCGGCCGGTGTCGCCGTAGGCGTAGCTGGCGATGCGCTCGTCCATGGGCTTGCCGTCGCTGCCCTGGCCCTGGACGCTGATGCCGGTGAGCAAGGTGGGGTGGCGCGGGTCCTCATAGTGGTAGTGGCGCTGGACCGGGGCTTGGCCATCGGCCGACGGGAGGCTGACCTGCACGAGGCTGGCGTTCAGCTTGGCCTGGGGCTGGGTGCTGCCGGGCAACGGTGCGCTGCCGTGGCGGTAGTCGATGCGGCCCAGCGGGGTGTCGATGGCCTGCACGCCGGTGAAGCTGCCCTCGCCCGAAGATTGGGCGTAGTGCAGGCGCAGGCTGCGGCCCTGCGGGTCGGTGACCTTGAGCAGGCGGTTGCCCTTGGCGTTGTAGTCCAGGCGGACCTGTTCGCCCGAGGGCAGGCTGATGCGGGTCAGGCGCCCCCGGTGGTTGAAGCGCAGCTCGCGCCCGTCCATCCATTGCCAGGTGTAGTGCCGTTCCTGGCCGGGCTTGGTTTCCTTGGTGCCCTTTGTATCCGGGCCTTCGATGCGCACGATGCCGTTGCCCGGCTGCTCGCTGGCGCACAGGCTGGGGTGCTCGCGCAGCTTGCTGAAGATGATGCGGGTGCCGTCGGCCTGCACGATCTGCAGGTTGGTGGGGTGGTCGTACAGGCGGGCCTCGTAGCTGAGCAGCCAGCCGCGGCCGAGCAGGCCTGGCGGCACGTAGGCCCGGCTGTAGCTGCTGTTGTAGTGGCGCACGACTTCCAGGCCGAGCAGGCCTGGCAAGGCGGGCATGTCCACTTCGCGCTGGTATTTGTTGCCGTTGATGAGGTGGATGGGGTTGCCTGCGCCCTGGTTGGTGCTGCTGGAGTTGCCCTGGGTGGCGGGGCCGGCGCCGCCGCAGGGGCTGCCGCCGGGCGTGGGGGTGCAGGTGCCGCCGCCCGAGCCGCCACCGCCACCGCCGAGGTCGATGCCGCCGCCCGTGCCGGGGGCGCAGCTTTGCACGGTGGGGTCGCATTTGCTGGTGCCGCCGCCCAGGTTGGGGGCGGCAGTCGCCAGGGTCGGCGTGGCCTGGGCCAGCAGTGCGGCAATGCATAGCAAGGCGCTGCGCAGCAGGACGTGCCTTCGGTTCATGGATGTCTTCCTCCCTCGGTCTTGGCGAATCTCGGGTATGGAACGGCCATCCGTCTGGCGTCGGGCTGGTGGCGGCGTGTCCCGGTTGGGGTAGCCGGCCAATCTAGGCAGTTAGTGTCCGCGTGTCTCTAGGAATAGTCTGTTTCTGAGGCAGAGGATGAGGAAGGGGGCGGAAATGAGGGCTGGCTTGGGGCCGCTGCGCAACGGGATGCGGCCGCGTCCATGCTCCACAATTCCCGCCAAAGGAGTGCATGAGCAATGGACAGATGGCAAGCCATGCGGGTGTTCTGCGGCGTGGTGGACGCGCAGGGTTTCACGGCGGCCCAGGATCGGCTGGGCATGACGCATTCCACGGCGTCGCGCCATGTCAAATGGCTGGAGTCGGAACTGGGCACGCAGCTGCTGCAGCGCAATTCGCGCGGGCTGAGCCTGACCGATGCGGGGCGCAGCTACTACCTCAGCTGCGTGCAGTTGCTGGAGCAGCTCGATGCGGCCGAGGCCGCACTGGCGCAGCGCCGTGCGCGCGTGGCGGGTGTGTTGCGCATCACGCTGCCGCTGGCCGTGGGCGCCATCGAGCTGGGCGACTGGCTGCCCGAGTTCGAGCAGCAATTCCCGGATCTGGAGCTGCAGCTGCTGTGCACCGACCGGCTGGTGGACCTGGTGGCCGAGGGCGTGGATGCGGCCGTGCGCATCAGCCGCCAATTGCCGGACAGCGGGCTGCAGGCGCGGCTGCTCACGCATTCGCCGCTGGTGCTGGTGGCGTCGCCCGCCTACCTGATGCGCCAGGGCGTGGTGCAGGCGCCCGAGCAATTGGCCGAGCACCGCGCCCTGGCCTTTGCGGCGGGCCCGGCCCCATTGCGCTGGAGCGTGGTGTCCGGGCAGGGCGCCGTGACCGAGGTGCAGCCGCACACGGCGCTGCGCACCGATTCGGTGGCCACCATCTTCGAGGCCGCACGCGCGGGCCGGGGCATTGCTGCGCTGACCTGGCATACCGTGCGCTCGGCCGTGGAGCGCGGCCAGCTGGTGCGGGTGCTGCCCTGTTTTCATCTGGGGCAGTACAGCTACCACGCGCTGTATCCGCGCACGCGGCATCTGCGCCCGGCCGTGCGCGCGTTTGTGGATTTCATGGCGCGGCGCTATCGGCAGGGGCCGGGCGGCTGAGCATGGTCTTCTGGAGCCGGCCACTGGATGCGCAGGAGCAGGCCTTTGTGCGCACGCATTTCGGCGCCTCGCTCGATGCGCTGCTGCCGCGCCTGCGCCTGTACCAGCGGCGGCTGGGCGATACGCGCAGGGCGCTGTCCATGAATGGCGGGCGCATCTTCATGCCGCGCGCCTTCTTCACGCAGTCCGATCCGCGCCAGCCGCTGCGCCTGTCGCATCCGCAGATCGCAGGCATCTTTGCCCATGAGCTGCTGCACCAGTGGCAGCGCCTGCAGGGCATTCCCGTCACGCGTCAGGCCGCCTGGCTGCAGTTCAAGGCGCTGTGCACGCGCGGCGATCCGTATGCCTATGAGCGCTGCGACGATCCCCGGCGCATGCTGCAGCGCTTTGTCCATGCCCAGGTGGAGCAGCAGGGCCAGATGTGGGAAGACCATGTGCGCGCCTGCGTGGCGGGGCAGGGCGATGCGGCGGGCGCCCTGATCGCGGCCCACGTGCGGGGCCAGTGAGTCAGCTGGGCTGGATGCTCAGTGCTTCGATCAGGTCATGGGCCGACACATCGCGCGCCGCGCCAAAGCCCGCCACGTGCCGGGCGATGGATGGCGTGATGCAGACAAAGCGGAAGTCGTCCAGATCGGTCATGAACGCGGCTTCGGGGAAGCGCAGCACATAGCTGTCGCGCGCGCCATCGGCCAGCACGCTGCCGGGAGGCGGTGTGCTGGCCACGCCTTCAATGGCCACGCGCTCCAGTGCATGCACGCCCTCGCCGTCCACTTCGGCCGCGCACACCAGCAGGCTGACGGCCGGGTGCAGTTCCATGGCCCGCGTGTGCGCTGCCAGTGCGCTGACGTGCAGCACAAAGCAGCCAAACTGCGCATTCCAGGCCCAGGGCACCATGGACAGCCGGGGAGCGGGCAGTGCATCGCCAGCCCCGGGGGCAGGGGAGTCGGCGGGCTGGGTGGCGAGGGCCGCGCTGCGGTGGCGGGCCAGCAGATCGCGCAGCGACAGCTGCAGGCGGGACAGGTGGGGCGTGGCGGGCGTGTCGGGCATGGCGCCATCGTACCTGTGGCGTACCTGGGGCGTACCTGTGGCGTGCCCGTGGCCGGCTTGCGAAAGCACAAGGCGAGTTGCGGTGGCAGCGGTATGCCATGGGCGCTCAAGCGTCACTTTGGCGACGATCTCCTGGGGCCTTCCCCAATGCCGGGAAGCGGGTGTGGGCCTAGCCTCGCTGGCAAGGCGGATTGCCGCCGTCCCTTCCACTCACCGACACTTCAAAGCCCATCCACCCATGCCCTCCCAGCCCGCGCACCACGCTTTCTGGCCCAGCCGCCTGCCCCATTCCATCACCGTGCCCGCCACCAGCGTCTGGGACAACCTGGCCGTCAATGCGCGACGCTACCCGGACAAGGCAGCCATCCGCTACTTCGGCAGCTCCATCAGCTACCGCGAGCTGTGCGAGGGCACGGAGCGCATGGCGGCCTACCTGCACAGCCTGGGCGTGCAGCGCGGCGACCGCGTGATCCTGCTGATGCAGAACACGCCTCAGCTCATCCTGGCGCACTACGCCATCTTCCGCGCCAATGCGGTGGTGGTGCCGGTCAACCCCATGAACATGGCCGAGGAGCTCAGGCACTACATCACCGACGCCGACGCCAAGGTCGCTATCACCACGGCCGACCTGGCCCCCGAACTGGCCAAGGCCAGCAATGCGCTGGCGCCCGGCCAGCGGCTGGAGCACCTGGTCGTCACCCAGTTCACGGACGCCTTCGATGCCGGGGTGCAGGGCGACGATGCCCCGCCCGTGCAGTGGCACGACTGGCTGCTCACCCGGCGTGAGCCGGCCGTGCTCGATGGCGGCAGCGTCCACACCTGGCAGCAGGCCCTGGCCTGCACCGAAGCCGCGCCGCCCCATGTGGTGGGCCGCGACGACATGGCCGTGCTGCCCTACACCAGCGGCACCACGGGCCACCCCAAGGGCTGCATGCACCCGCACCGCTCCATCAACCACAACGCCGTGGCGGGCAGCTACTGGGGCAGCGGCACCAGCGAGACCGTGGTCCTGGCCGTCGTGCCCATGTTCCACATCACGGGCATGGTCTCGGTGCTGCACACGGCCATCTTCGTGGGCGCCACCCTGGTCGTCATGCCGCGCTGGGACCGCGAGCTGGCGGGGCGGCTGATCTCTCGCTACCAGGTCACCAGCTGGACCAATATTCCCACCATGGTCATCGACCTACTGGGCAGCCCCAACTTTGCGCAGTTCGACCTCACCAGCCTCAAGTACATAGGCGGCGGCGGTGCGGCCATGCCACAGGCCGTGGCCCAGCGCCTGCTGGAGCAATACGGCCTGCGCTTCAGCGAGGGCTACGGCCTGACCGAGACGGCCGCGCCCACGCACAGCAACCCGTTCGAGCATCCCAAGCAGCAATGCCTGGGCATTCCCTTCATGAGCACCGAGGCGCGTGTCATCGACCCCGAAACCGGCGCCGATGTCCCACAGGGCGAGCAGGGCGAAATCGTCGTCCACGGCCCCGAGGTCTTCGACGGTTACTGGAAGCGGCCCGACGCCACGGCCCAGGTCTTCATGGAGATCGACGGCAAGCGGTTCTTTCGCACCGGCGACCTGGGCCACGTGGACGAGGACGGCTACTACTTCATCACCGACCGCCTCAAGCGCATGATCAACGCCAGCGGCTTCAAGGTCTGGCCGGCCGAGGTCGAATCGCTGATGTTCCGCCACCCCGCCATCCAGGAAGCCTGCGTGATCTCCACGCGCGACGCCTACCGCGGCGAGTCGGTGAAGGCGGTCGTCGTGCTGCGCGCCGGCAAGGAAGACACCACGGCCGAGGACATCATCCAGTGGTGCCGCGAGAACATGGCCGTCTACAAGGCGCCCAAGATCGTGCAGTTCGTCAAGGCCCTGCCCAAGAGCGGCAGCGGCAAGGTGATGTGGCGGCAGCTGCAGGAGGCGGAGGCCCAGGCCTAGGAGCAGTCACAGTCCACAGGCACAATGTCCGGGACCATGGTCTGCGACTTGCCCCTGATCCGCCGCTACGCCCCAGCCGACCTGCGGGGTGCCTATGAACTGCTCATTTCCAATGGCTGGGGCCATCGCATCGCCAGCCAGGACTATCTGGAGCGCCTCATCGGTGCGTCCCAGGCCGTGGAGGTGGCTGTGGCGGGCAACCAGGTGGTGGGTTTTGCGCGCGCCATCACGGACGGGCTGTCCAATGGATACCTGTCCATGGTGGTGGTTGCCCCCGGTTACCGGGGGCAGGGCATAGGGCGAAGGCTGGTCGAGGCCGTGACGGGTGCCGATCCCGGGATCACCTGGGTGCTGCGGGCCGGCCGTGAACAGGCCCCGCAGTTCTTTGCCAGGCTGGGCTTTGTCGCATCCGAAGAGGCGATGGAGCGCCGACGGGCTCGCGGCACATGACGGATTTCCAGTGCCACAGCCCGTCTATCATCGCGCGCCAGTCCTCATGAAACATTGATCAATGCGCCGATTCGTTCCCGTGGCTGCCGCAATGGTGGCCGGGGCCTTTTTCTGCATTCCGGCCACCGCGCACGAACTGTGCACCATCGTCGCCGACGCCGACACGGGCCAGTCCCTGGTGCACAGCGGCCCGGCCTGTGCCGAGCGCGTCACGCCGGCCTCCACCTTCAAGATCGCCATCAGCCTGATGGGCTATGACGCCGGCATCCTGCAGGACGAATCCCGGCCCGCGTGGCCGTACCAACCGGAGTATCCGGACTGGGGTGGCGATGCCTGGCGGCGCGAGATCACGCCCCAGGCGTGGATGAAGGACTCGGTGTTCTGGTACTCGCAGCAGGTGGCGCGGGAGCTGGGCCAGCAGCGGTTTGGCGCCTACGTGAGGGCCTTCCAGTACGGCAACGAGGATGTCTCCGCCGTTGCCGTTGCCCATCCCGGCCACAACGGCGCGTGGGTGGTGTCCTCGCTGCGCATCTCGGCGGCCGAGCAGGTGGCCTTCCTGCGCAAGATCGTGCGCCGGGAACTGTCTGTGAGCAGTCAGGCCATCGACATGACTGCGCGCATCACCCGGCACCCCGTGCCTGTGGACGGCTGGACCGTGCATGGCAAGACCGGCACCGGGTCGCCCGGCAGCGACAACCGCTACGATGCCAGCCGGGCCTACGGCTGGTATGTGGGCTGGGCCACCAAGGACCAGCGCAGGCTGGTGTTCGCCACGCTGATCCAGGATGAGCAGGCCCAAAAGCCCAATGCCGGCCTGCGCGCACGCGATGCCCTGCTGCAGCGACTGCCTGCCGCGGACCGCTGACAATGCACGGGCGTTTTCCTTTCCGCACCTCGCCCACACATCTCCCGCACAAGAGCGACAGACCGACACCCGATGAAGACCATTGACGAAATGCTGAACCTGGACCTGCTCACCCCCGAGCAGCACGTTGAGATCAGCGACTGGATTGCCCGCGCGAACTCCCCCGAGGAAATACTGCAGATGCCCGCCCCTCTTTGGCAGGCCGTGGAGCGGGCCAGCGAGGCCATGGGCGTCAATGCCGATCTTCTGCGGCCGCCCTCGCTGGATGCGGGCGGCGCCATTTTCGGATAGACCCAGCAGCGGGGATGGGCCGGCCCACCAGGCAACCGGCCCACCTGCGCACTCCCATGGCGTGCCGGCCAGGTCAGCTGGCCGGTGCCGGTGAGTCCTTGGTGTCCTGATGCGCCGGCCTGTCGCGCGGCGCGGACCACACACTGTCCTGCGGCCCACTGCGCGTGCGCCGTGCCGTGGCACGCGCCATCCAGGCCAGGGCCAGCACGCCGGCCACGGCCGTCAGGTCCAGGCCGATCAGCGAGGTGTCCACCCACGCGCCGGTGCCTGGCGCCAGCCAGCCCAGCAGCGATGACAGCGCGATCGCGGCCGTGCAGGCAGCGGCCAGCCACAGCAAGGCCGGGGCCGCGCGTGCCGCGCCGCGCACGAAGGCCCAGGCCATGCTGGTGAAGAACACGGCGTAGTAGATACCCATGTGCCATGCGGCCAGGTCATCGACGCGGCCCGGCAGCCACTTGGCGGCGGCAATGGTGGCGGAAATGCCGGCCACGCAGCCCAGGCAGACGCCGACGGTGGCCGAGGCCATGAGGGTCGTGTCGCGCCGCTGCACGGGCAAGTCTGCGCCCTTGCGTTGGGCCTTGCGCCGCGTCTCCACCCACAGCAGATTGCCGCCGTAGAACAGCCACGCGCCGGCCAGGCCCAGCAGGAAGTACAGCCACCAGACCGCGAGTCCGCCGAAGGAGGCCATGTGCAGCGCGAAGAAGCTGCTGATGAACAGGTTGGGCGTGCTCTGTCCGCCCGGGAGATAGTCGGCCGAGATCAGCTTGCCGCTGTACGGATCGAGCATGGCAAAGCCGCCCACGGCGCGCGGCGATACGGCCTGGGGATTCCTGCCCCAGACGCGCACGGTGGGCTTGGGGCCGGTGATCTGGGCGTACTGCAGTCTTTCGGGCTCGAAGCCGGGCGCGGCGGCCCTGACGATCTCCACCAGCTGCGAGGGTTTGAGCATGTCGGCGGGACTGCGTGCCGGCGCGTCCGGGGCCTTGCCCGAGGGGCGCGCAAAGGTCTGGGCCCATTGGCCTTCGTGGATCAGCCTGTCCTGCACGTCGAAGATCTGGTCGTGGTAGGCGAAGACCACGGCGCTCAGGGCCATGACGATATGAAAGGGCAGGCTGACGATGCCCACCACGTTGTGCGCGTCCAGCCACATGCGCTTGAGGTTCCTGCCCACGCGCAGTGCGAAGAAGTCCTTGACCAGCGAGGGCAGCAGGATCACCACGCCCGACACCAGGGCCAGGAAGTACAGGGCCGAGATCGCGCCCATGATCCAGCGGTTGGGGTCCGAGTCCACGGGCAGGCCGACCACGCGGTGCAGCACGTCGATGAACTCCACCAGGCGGGACGGGCGCTGCTCGCTGATCTGCACGCTGCCGTCGGCCGACAGCTGGGCCGTGTAGTGGCGTACGGCGCTTTCGTCATGGTCGTCGGCGTTGGGATCGCGCACCTGCCATTGCAGGCGCGGTATGGCGTTGTCGCCCTGCAGCTGCACGATGGCGCCGCGCGCGGCCGCCTGCGTGCTGGCCAGGGTCCGGGCGATCAGCGGCTGCACCTCGTCCATGGGCACGGCCTGCACCACGGCGGCAGGCGGCGTGGACCATCGCCGGATGGGTTCCTTGAACACCGTCAGCGCACCCGCGTAGAAGGCGATGAACAAGGCCATGCCGCTGAGGATGCCCGTCCAGGTGTGTACGGATTTGTAGATGCGGATGTAGTCGGCTCTCATGACAGGCCTCCTGCGCTGCTGTGCATTGCCGCGCGCACCAGCCACCAGGCGGCCAGGGCCAGCGCGTTGGCCCCGCCCAGCCAGGCCCAGGCGCGCAGGCCGCTGGAAAAGAAATACACCAGGGACTGCACCAGCAGCCAGACCGGCGGCACCAGCCACATGACCAGCTGCCCGCTCACTGCCAGCGGCATGCCGTGCAGCAGGGCGGCCAGCAGGCCACTGGCACTGATCGCCAGGCCCGGGCCCAGCAGCAGGCCGGCCAGGGTCTTGGAGATCCAGTCCGGCCGGATTGGGGCTGGCTTGCGCGGGCGGGCCTCAGGGTGTGCGTCGGCCATGGAACAGCGCTCCGATATAGGGCAGCAGGGCAAAGGCCAGCATCAGCAGGGTGAGCCAGGTGAACGTGGCGGCCAGCGTCCGCATGTCCTGGGCGAATGCCAGCCAGCCCGCTGCGAGCAGGCCGCCACCGGCCAGGAGGGCAGGCCGGCGCGGCCAAGCGGCCGCCCATAGCCGCTGGTTGGGCGAGGCGGCGTAGATGCACAGGCAGGCCAGCGAGGTGGCAAGCAGGCCGGCGACGGTGAAGAACGGCATGGAAATTCGATCGTGGGAAGCAAAAGACCCGGCGGGACACATGCGCCCCGCCGGGTGGCCCGCGCAGTGCGTCAGGCGGTCAGAACGACACGGTGGCCGACAGCCGGAAGGTGCGCGGTGCGCCGGGCATGACGAAGCCGTCGGTGAACATGCCGATCCAGTAGTTCTTGTCCGTCACGTTCTCCACGCTGGCATTGAAGCGCACGGGCGTGGCGCCGAACCTGGTCTCGTACTTGGCCATCAGGTCGAAGCGGTTCCAGGCCGGGGCGCGCAGCTTGTTGCCGGAGTCCACCCACTGCGAGCCGGTGTACAGCACGCGGCCGCCGACCGACAGGCCCTGCACGGGCGTTTCCCAGTCGATGCCGATGCGCGCGCGCAGCTTGGGCACGCCGTAGTTCTCACGGCCGGAGTTGATCTGGCGCGACTTGATGTACTCCACCCCGCCCAGCAGCGACAGCGTCTGCGTGAGCTTGCCGAAGGCGCTCCACTCCAGGCCCTTGAGGCGCTGCTCGCCATCGAGCACCTGGGCATTGCCGCTGTTGGTGATGATGGACGGCTTTTCGATGCGGAAGGCGCTCAGCGTGTGCGTGGTCTGGCCCGCCTGCAGCTTCACGCCCACCTCGCCCTGCTTGGTCTGCATGGGCGCCAGGGTCTCGCCGGTGTTGGCAAAGCCCGCGCCCACGGTGCGGCCGGGCTCCAGGCCTTCGGTGTAGTTGGCGTACAGCGAGACGTTGTCGCCCCAGGGCCGCACGACCAGGCCGGCCATGGGCGAGACGCGGCTCTTGCTGTAGTTGGACGACACGCCGTTGACCAGCGGCGTCTTCACCGTCTGGTGGCGTGCGCCCAGCGTCAGCAGCACCTTGTCGTTGGCGAAGCTCATCACGTCGGCCAGGGCCAGCGAGCGGAATTCGTTTTCGGTGGTGTAGCCCTTCCACTGCGGCGCGCCCGGGAAGGTGGGCGTCGTCGGCTCGTACATGTTGGTGGTGTAGCAGTAGTTGCAGGCCGTGTTGTAGGTGCCTTCCTTGTGCTTGAGGATGTTGAACGACAGTTGCAGCCGGTGCTGCACGCTGCCCGTGCTCAGCTTGCCGATGACGCCGGCCTCGGCCGTGCGGCGCTCGGACTCGGTGTGCACGTTGTAGATGGCGCCGCGCGTGGTGCCATCCAGGCCCGTGACGATGGCGCGGGTGCCGAACAGCAGGCCCTTGCCCTGCGCCTCGGAGGCGCCGAAGGCGAAATAGCCCTGCCAGTTCTGCGTGAAGTCCACCTCGGCACGCGCCAGCAGGCCGCTGTTGTCGTACTGGCCGTGGGTGCCGCGGAACATGTTCACGTCGCCGCTGGGCGGTGCCAGCAGCCGGCCCACGCCGGGGATGGCCGCGCTGCCCAGGAAGCTGAACATGCCCGGGCTGCCGCCGTCGATCTTGGTGATGCTGTTGTACAGGTCCAGCGAGAAGCGGGCCCTGTCGCCCAGGTAGTCCAGGCCCAGGGCGCCCACGCGGCGCTTCTGGCTCTCATCCTTGGCGCCCATGTCGCCCGAGCCGTAGACGCCGTTGAAGCGCAGGCCCAGCCGCTGCTCGGGGCCGAAGCGCCTGCCCACGTCGGCATGCATCTGCAGGTAGGAGTCCGAGACGTAGGTGGCCGTCAGGTCGGCCATGGGCTGGGCCAGCGCGCGCTTGGTGACCATGTTGACGGAGCCGGCCACGCTGGCCAGCGGCGGCATGCCGGACAGCAGCACGTTGGGGCCGCGCATCACCTCCACGCGCTCGAACATCTCGATGGGCACCGAATTGGCCGGCGCCACGCCGTACAGGCCGTTGGTGGCGATGTCCATGGCGGTCACATCCAGGCCGCGCAGGTTGAAGTTCTGCAGCAGATGTCCCTTGTTGGTGGTGAAGACCACGGCCGCATCGTTTTCCAGCACATCCTGCAGCGACAGGGCGGACCAGTCCTCGGCCAGCTCGCGGGTGTAGGCATTGACATGCACCGGCGCGTCCACGATGGAGGTGGCGCCCAGAATGCCCAGGCGTGCACCCTTGGCGGCCTTGCGCCCCGGTGCCAGCGTGGGCAGGTCCTCGCGCTCATACTTGTCGCGCACGTCGATCTGCGACAGCGTCGGCGTCGTTGCGGTCGGCGCCTGCGCTGCATCCTGTGCGATCGCCGTGGACCCGGCGCCGGCGGCCAGCATGGCCAGAACAATGGAGTTGAACCGCAGCGCGCGGCCGTTGGTGGTGTGCATGGACTGGACTCTTGATGTTGTAGATGTCAATGAGAATCAGTCTTAATTATATTTACGGATTTAGTTAGCATGGGAAGTTGTTGTATCCACGCATCGTCCGGCGGGCAGTTGATCTGCGTCCATGCACGGGCCCAAGGCCCGCCCCCCATCACCACCCCATCACCAACCATCACCACCCCATCATCGACCGGTGCGCGCCAATGCCCGCCATGGCGCCATCGCTCACCGCCATGGCCACGTTGCCGGCCGCGCGAGCCGCGTCGCCACAGGCGAACACGTTGGGGACGCTGGTGGCCTGGCCTTCCGCGACCTTGATGAAGGTGCCCATGGGGCCTTCTTCCAGGGCGCAGCCCAACTGCTCGGCCACGGGGCTGGCGATGCGGGTGCGCGGCTGGGTGAACAGGCCGTCCATCACCAGGCGGCGGCCATCCTGCAGCACCACGTCGGCCCGGCCTTCCAGGCGGGCGATGGGCGTGGTCTCCACCTGGGTGCCCCGGCGCGCAAGGGTGGAAAGTTCTTCGGCGCCGGGCGTGTAGGCGCCGTTGAGCAGCAGCGTGGTCTGGCCCCAGTCGGGCAGCATGACGGCGTGATGGTGGGCCAGGGCCGAGCTGGCGATGATGCCGATGCGCCCCGCATTCATCTCGTAGCCGTGGCAGTACGGGCAGTGAAAGACGCTGCGGCCCCAGCGCTCGGCCAGTCCCGGCACGGGCGGCAGGCTGTCATGCACGCCCGGCGCCAGGACGATGCGGGCGGCGCTGATGGCCGTGCCCGCTGCACGGAACTCCAGCCGGCCATCGGTCGCCACGCGGGCGTCTTCGGCCGTGCCGTCCAGCCACTGCACGGTGGGATAGGCCATCAGCTGCTGCCGGGCCTGGGCGGCGATCTGGGCGGGGGCCACGCCATCCTGGGTGAGAAAGCCGTGCGATGTCTCGCCGGCCTGGTCCACGAAGCGGTTGCGCCGCAGCCCGGCATCGACCACCAGCACCTGGCGGCGCGCACGCGCCAGTTGCAGCGCGGCGGACAGGCCGGCATAGCTGCCGCCGATGACGGCGAAATCAACGTGTTTCATGGGAGTGCTCCTGCAGTTGGTGCCAACCCTGGCCGCCTGCTGCGCGATGGCGGGCCAGGCGGGCGTGGAAGTCTTGGGACAGGGCAGCCAGCGTCACCGTGCCCAGGCGTGCAAGCAGGGCGGCCTCGGCCTGCTGCACCGCGTTGCTCAGGGCTTCGTTCACGGCCTGGGCGACCAGGCATTCGGGCCGGTCTTCCCTGAAGCCCAGCGCCACCAGGCCGGGCGCGCCCAGGGCCTCATGCACGTCGCGCAGCGTGGTGCGGTCCAGTTCGCAAGAAAGCACCCAGCCCCCGCCATGGCCCTTGGCGGAGGTGACAAGGCCTGCATCGCGCAGGCCCGACATCAACCGGCGCAGCACGACCGGGTTGGTCTGCAGCGCGGCGGCGAGCATGTCGGAGGTGGCAGGTCCATCGCCCTCGGCCATGTGCAGCAGCACATGGAGGACGTCCGAGAATTGGCTGTTCTGTTTCATGCAACATTATTTGTTGCATGATTGTGGCCTTGTCCCGTGAAGGGGAATGGGCCCGCCGCCGACTGATCAGGACTCGCCCGTGAACCCGATCTGCTTGACCAGCGAACTCCAGCGCTCGAACTCGGCCTGCTGGTCGGCCGCCATTTCCTGCTGTGTGCTGCCGCGCGCCAGCAAGCCCAGGGCGGCCAGCCCGTCGATCACGGCCTTGTCCTTGAGCGCGGCCGTGATGGCCGCGTTGGCGTTGGCAATGGTGGTGGCCGGGGTCTTGGCGGGAGCGTAGAAGCCGAACCATTCCTCCACCGTGACATCGGGAAAGCCCAGTTCGGTGAAGGTGGGCACGTCGGGCAGGAAGGGCGAGCGCTGCTTGCCCGAAGTGGCCAGCACGCGCAGGCGGCCCGCCTTCAGGTACTGCAGGTAGTCGCCGCTGGGGTTCATGGTGGCCGCGACCTGCCCGCCCACCAGGTCGGTGATGCTGGGCACGGTGCCGCGATAGGGCGCGTGCTTGAGTTCCACCCCCGAGCGCAGGCTCAGCAGCGCGCCCAGCAGGTGCGGCATGGAGCCCGCGCCCGGCGAGCCGAAGTTGGCCCGGTCGGGGTGGGCCTTGGCCCAGGCCAGGAAGTCCTTGAGGGTCTTGACCTCGGCCGGCACGGCAGGCCCCACGGCCAGGCCGTGGTAGATGACGGCGCCGATGGAGACGGGGATCGCATCCTCGGGCTTGTAGGTCAGCTTGGGGTAGATGTGCGGGTAGACCGAGAAGGCCGACACGGGCGCCAGCGCCAGCACCGAGCCGTTGGGCGGGGCGTTCTTCAGGGCCTCCACCGCGATGCGGCCACCGGCGCCGGGCTTGTTTTCCACAAAGCCCGGCCCTTTGCTGTAGGGCGTGCCACCCAGCCGCTCGGCCACGCGGCGGGCCACGCTGTCGCCCGAGCTGCCTGCCGGAAAGCCGTACATGATCTTGACTTGGTCCAGCGCCTGGGCCAGGGCCTGCAGTGGCGACAGCGACCCCAGGGCGGCGGCGCTGCCCAGGGCCTGGACGAAATGACGGCGATGTATCTGCATGGATGTCTCCTGGTGAAATCGAAAAAAGGAAAAGCTGGAAAGAACAGGCTCAGAACATGTGGCGGATGCCGACGTTGATGCCGGTCTGCGAGCGGCCCGGCGCGGTGTTGCTGCCCGGGGCGCCGCCGCTGACCGAGACGGTGGCCAGGCGGTCGTTGCGGATGTGGCCGAGCTGGGTGTAGACCGCCGTGCGCTTGGACAGGTTGTAGATGGCGCGTGCCACCAGCAGGTCGGAGTCGTAGCCCGACACGCCGCGGTAGCGCAGCGTCAGCCATTGGGTTTCGAGCACCAGCGCCTCGGTGACCGGGTACGAGGCGCCCACATACCAGAGGTTGCTGCGCGGCTTGACGGCGTCGCCATCGTTGTCGCGGCGCAGCAGGCCGCCGCCGACCTTCACGCCGGCCAGCTTGAAGTAGCCGCCCAGGTGCAGGCGCTCGTCATGCTTGGCGCTGGAGGTCATGCCGCCGAACACCGGGTCGGTGGACGAGGCCGGCGTGCGGCCGTTTTGCTGTTCGTAGCCCAGCGCCAGGCCCCAGACGGGCGTGTCGTACTTGGCATACAGCGACCACTGGCGGCAGGCCTGCGTGTCCGATCCGCTCTCGCCCGGGCAGTTGGTGCCCGCGGGGCTGGGGCCTGCGTTGACGGCATCGCGCCCGAAGCTGTAGCCCGCGCCCAGTGCCAGGCCGCCGAAGTTGCCGCGCCAGGCCAGCATGTTGTCGGCGCGCGAGTTGGGAATGTAGGCGTCCAGCGAGCCCATGGCGAAGACGGCCGGGCCGATGATGTCCGAATCGAGCAGCGACCAGAACAGCATGGAGTTCTGGCGGCCCATGGTCAGGCTGCCCCAGTTGCCGCCCAGTCCCACCCAGCTTTGGCGCCCAAAGCCGCGCCCGCCCTGGTTGAAGGTGCCCTGGTCGGGCGCAAAGCCCGACTCCAGCGTGTAGATGGCCTTGAGGCCGCCGCCCAGGTCCTCGCTGCCGCGCAGGCCCCAGCGCGAGGGCACCAGGCTGGTGGTCGATGGCATGCGGCTGAGACCGCCGCCCGCCGCCACGTTGTTCAGGTGCTCCACGCCCACATCGACGATGCCGTAGAGCGTGACGCTGGAGGTGCCTTGCGCGAAGGCGCCGAAGCTGGTGCTGGAGCCGGCCAGGGCCAGCACGGCGGCGGCCGCCAGGGTCAGCGGGGAAGGGGTTTTTTGCATGGTGATGTCTCCTCTGGTTTGAAAAATCGTTGCCGTCTTGGCGTGGGTGTCCGTGCGCCTTTTTTTCAGGCGCAGCGGGGCCCGGCCCCGCCGGGGGCGGGACTGCGGACAAGGGGTGGATGAGGGCGGAGGGGGCGGGCCGTTCAGGAGACCGTTCAGGCGCCGCCCGCCTTCAGTGCACGGTCAGCGGCAGCTGAAGCTGGCAGCGCTTTCCATGTCGCCGCTGCCGTTGTAGTGGGCGGCCAGCGGATGGGGGCACAGCGGCCGGGTGCGCGTGGGCGACCAGGTGGCGGGCAGGTCGGCGTTGACGCCGCCCGCATTGCCTGCGCCGCGCGCACTGGCGATCACGCGGTCTGGCGCCTGGCCTTTCTCCACCCAGGCCACGAGGGACCTGAGCATGTCGAACTGCTCGGTGGCCGGGCCGCCGCTGCAGTGGTTCATGCCGGGCACCAGGTACAGGCGGGCGAAGTCGGCGGCGTCGCCATGGTTGCGGCGCAGCGTGTCGTACCACTGCACGGTGTCGTCGCTGGAGAAGATGGGATCGGCCGTGCCGTGGTAGACCATGAGCTTGGCGCCCCGGTTGCGCAGCACGGGCAGCTTGCCGTAGTCGGGCGGGAGCATGAAGGACAGCGCGCTTTCGGTGTACAGCGCCGTAGTGGCCTGGACCTTGGCCAGCATGCTGTCCACGCTGCCTGTCAGCGCGAACTGCGGGCCGTTGAAGCTGGCCGGGTTCTCGGGTGGCGCCTGCCAGACCAGGCCCACGGCGCCGGTGTCCAGGTTCAGCGAGTTGGAGAATTTCCAGCCGGCCCAGCCGGCCGTATCCAGCCCTGCGTCATACGGGAAGCTGCTGTAGATGCGGCTGCCGCCGCTGGTGGTGGCGCCCTTGAACAGGCCGGCAATGGTGCTCTTTTGCTCGGCGCTGAGGCAGCTGCCGTCGCGCGCGCCGCCGCAGGTGGGCACGTCGCGCGCCAGGTCGAAGCTCGCCTGGCAGGCTGCGCCGGCCTGCACCATGCCGTCGGTGGCGCCGTCCAGCGCATCGCACCGGGCCAGCACGGCCTGGCTGACCAGGCGGCGCTCGGCCTGGGTGAAGCCCGTGCCCAGGTCGGCGGGCGTGGTGGCCAGCTTCGCATAGCCCTGGGCGCCGGCAATGTTGGCAATGGCCGCCAGCGGCAGGCGCGTGCCGGGGTTGCCGGCAATGATGCCGTCGTACTGGTCGGCATAGCGCGAGGCCGCCACCATGGCGTGGCGCCCGCCGTTGGAGCAGCCGCCCAGGTAGGAGCGGTCCGGGCCCTTGCCATAGGCCGTCTGCAGCGCGCTGCGCGCCATGGGCGTGAGCTTGCCCACGGCCTGGTAGCCGTAGTCCAGCCGCGCCTGCGGGTCCAGGCCGAAGAAGGGGCCCAGGCTGCCTGCATGCCCCGCATCGGAGCTGAGCACGGCAAAGCCCATCTGCAGCGCATTGCCCAGCGGCCCGCCGCCCAGTGCGCCCACGGCCGTGCTCACGCTGCCGTCCAGGCCGCCGTTGGCCTGGTAGAAAAAGCGCCCGTTCCAGTCGCGCGGCAGGCGCATCTCGAATCCCACGGCGTAGTTCTGACCATCGACGGTGCTGACGCGCTCGTGCATGCGGCCGGTCACGCGGCAGTGCTCGGCAATGGGCTTGCCTGCCACCGTCAGCGTGCCGGCGGCCACGGTCTCGGCGGCGGTGATGCGGGTGTTGGGGAAGGATATTTTCGCGGCCAGGTCCGTGCACGACAGCAGCGTGGCGGGGCGGGCCTCGGCCAGCTGCGCGATGCCGTCGCTCGAGCCGCCGCAGGCCGACAGCAGCAGGGCGGGAAGGGCGGCGGCCAGCGTGGCCGGCAAGGCGCGGGAACGGGTCTTGTGGATCTTTCTGTCCATGTCTGTCTCCTCGGAAGGTGGTGTGAAGCCTCAGCGCGAAACCGTTGCGTGGCAGCCGTTGCCCGCATCCGCATCGCTTTCTGATGGCCGCGATTTTGGTTATATTTAATAACCAATTCAAGCGGCCTTTGCGAATTTCTTATTGGGACTTCCCCTTGATGCCGGGGCAGGCAGCAGGCCGCACAGGAGACAGACATGGACCACGAAAAACTGATTGCCATCGACATCCACACGCATGCCGAGGTGAGCTGCTGGAACCCGTTCGACAACTACGGCGAGGAGTACGACCGCGCCGCCGACAAGTACTTCGGCAACGGCCGGCGCCCGACCATTGCCGAGACCGTGGCCTATTACCGTGAGCGCAACCTGGGCCTGGTGATGTTCACGGTGGACAGCGAATCGCAGCTGGGCCGGCGCCGTATTCCCAACGAGGAGATCGCCGAGGCTGCGCGGGCCAACAGCGACATGATGGTGGCCTTCGCCAGCATCGATCCGCACAAGGGCCGCATGGGCGCGCGCGAGGCGCGGCGGCTGATCGAGGAAGAGGGCGTCAGGGGCTTCAAGTTCCACCCCACGGTGCAGGGCTTCCATCCCTACGACCGCATGGCCTGGCCGATCTACGAGGTGGTGGCCGAGTACCAACTGCCGGCCATCTTCCACACGGGCCACAGCGGCATTGGCAGCGGCATGCGCTGCGGCGGCGGCCTGCGCCTGGCCTACAGCAATCCCATGCACCTGGACGACGTGGCCATCGACTTCCCCGACATGCAGATCGTGATGGCCCACCCCAGCTTTCCCTGGCAGGACGAGGCCCTGTCCGTGGCCCTGCACAAGCCCAATGTCTGGATCGATCTGTCGGGCTGGAGCCCCAAGTACTTTCCCCGGCAGCTGGTGCAGTACGCCAACACCCTGCTCAAGGACCGCGTGCTCTTCGGCAGCGACTATCCGCTGATCACGCCCGAGCGCTGGATGAAGGATTTCCAGGAAGCCGGCTTCAAACCCGAGGTGATGCCCGGCATCCTCAAGGGCAACGCGGTGCGGCTGCTGGGGCTGGAGCAGCCGGCAGCGGAGAAGGCGGACTGAGCGCGCTCAGTTGTAGATCTTCTGCAGCAGCTGGATCAGCGTCCTGCGCTCGGCGTCGGTCAGGCGGTAGGTGGCATCCATTTCCAATTCCGCCGCCGTTCTTTCCGCCCGGGCCGTGAGCTCGGCGCCAGCCGGCGTCAGGTGCACGCCCACGGCGCGGCGGTCGGTGGGGTGGGTGCGCCGCTCGATCAGCTTGCGGCGCTCCAGCGCTGCGATCAGGCCCACCAGGTTGGGCGGCATCACATCCAGCGCCGCGCACAGCTGGCGCGACGTGATGCCGGGGTTGTGGGACACCAGGGAGAGCACGGAGAACTCCACCATCTTGAGATCGTGGGTGGCCATGCGCTCCACGAACACTTCGATGATGGACAGCGAGGCACGCCGGGCGTTGTAGCCCACGAGGGTGTGCAGGAAGGAGGCGTCGATGGACGGCCCCGGCGCTGCAGTGCTGGACGGGGCCGTGTTCTCTGCGGCAGGAGCGGGCTTGGGTGTGCGGGCGCGGGGCATGGGGACAAGGAACTGAAAGCCGAATCATAGTGGGGCGCGGCTACCATGTCCCGATGCCGGCGCAGCGGACTTGCCCTGGTGCTAGAAGTCGAAAAGATCGGAGAGAAAGCCCTCGCGCTTCTTGCGGCGGTAACCATCGTGGCTGGAGTGCTCGCGCCGGTCATGGGATCCGTCAGGGCCCGCGCGCCGTTCCTGCGGGCGTTCATAGGCTGTTGGCGCTGCGGGTGCCTGGGCGGCGGAGCGCTCGATGAGCTTGTCCAGTTCTCCGCGGTCCAGCCAGACTCCGCGGCACTGAGGGCAGTAATCGATCTCTATGTTCTGGCGCTCGGAGATGATGAGCGTGGCATCTCGGCAGGCGGGACATTGCATGACAGTTTCACCTTTGCCTGTTCAGGCAGTGGCTCCATCGGCAACGATGGAGTGTGGGCCGGGCTGTTATGCGTTGAGGTCTCCAGCGAAGGCCGTTCGACTGCGGGGGCGATGGATAGTTCCGTCGCTCCAAGCGCCATCACCATGTCGTGCCAGTTCATGCCGCCCCCGGGGCCGAGGGCCGTGGCGACTGGCCGCGTTCGCCTTCAGCCTGTCTTCAGGCGCGCTTCAGCGCCACTTCAGCGCCCCTTCAGCCCCCCTTCAGCCTGTGCGTGCGCCATGTGCCCGGACGGTCCTACATTGCGGCCTGCCCCCTTGCGGGCATGACTGCATCAGCAACCAGGAGGACCATCCATGATGACTTTTCGCCATTCCCGCGCGTGGCTCGGCGCGGCCGGCATCGCCACCCTTGCCCTGGGCCTTGCGGCCTGCGGCGGGGGCTCTTCGGGCAGCACCAATCCCGGGCCGCGCATCTGGGGCTACATCCAGCTGCCTGACGGCAACAAGATGCGCTATTCGGTGGTCTTTCCCAAGGGGCCGGGGCCGTTTCCCGTGCTGATGGAGTACGACGGCTACGGATCGGGCTCGGTCACGGAACAGACCACCCAGGAGTGGACCAAGGAAGGCTATGCCGTGATGGGCCTGAACGTGCCCGGCACGGGCTGCTCCACCGGCGAGAACCAGTGGGCCGACGCCTCCGTGGGCGCGGCCGGGGCGCATGCGGTGGAGTGGGCGGCACGCCAGGCGTGGTCCACGGGCAAGGTGGGCATGGTGGGCTATTCGTATTCGGGCTACGACCAGCTGTGGGTGGCGGCACAGCGTCCGCCCAGCCTCAAGGCGATCGCGCCGGGCAAGAACGTGGCCGATCCCTACCGCGACGTGGCCTATCCGGGCGGCATCCAGAACATCGGCTTTCCCGCCAACTGGTGGCGGCAGTTCCCCGCGATATGGCGCCAGGCCGCCGACGATGCCAGGGCGCTGGATGGCGATACCGGATGCGCCCAGGTCGTGGAGGACAACATCCGCAAGATCCAGCGCCCCGACCTGGACATGGCGCGCTGGCTGGACGAGGACCGCTTCTTCGGCGCCCGCTACGCGCTCAAGAGCGCCATGAACTCCACGCACCGCATCGATATCCCCACGCTGGGCACCCAGTCCTGGCAGGACGAGCAGGTGGGCACCCGCATGGGCTACTACGAGGACAGCATCGCCCCGGACAAGATGTGGCTGATCAGCTCCAACGGCGACCACCACACCGACAACGCCCCCTTTCTGCGCGAGACCATGAAGCGCTTTTACGCGCGCTTTCTCAAGGGCGAGAGCAATGGCTTCGAGCACACGCCCCGCGTGCTGCTGGCGCAGGAAATGCAGTGGATGAACGGTGGGGGCGACTATGGGCAGCTGCGCCCCTCGGCCGTGGCCAGCTTTGACCGGCTGCCCGTGCGCGTCACGCCCATGACGCTGTGGCTGCAGCCTGGCGGCGGGCTGGGCGATGCGCCCCCGCAGGCCGAGCGCCAGTCGGCCAGCTACCGCTACCCGCTGCCGGGCGCCGAGGCCAACCATCCCGACGCGGACACCGAGTCCGGCGCGGGCCAATGGACGGCCAGCCCCGCCGGGCAGGGCCTGCTGCGTTTCACCACGGCCCCGCTGCCGCGCGCGCTGAGCTTTTATGGCGAGGCTTCGCTGGACCTGTGGCTCAGCGCCACGGCCGGCGATACCGATGTGCAGGTCACCGTCTCGGAAGTGCGTCCCGACGGCCTGGAGATGTTCGTGCAGCGTGGCTGGCTGCGTGCCTCCATGCGCGCGCTGGACGGCCAGCGCTCCACCGCCTTGCGGCCCTGGGGCGATTTCACCGAGGCCGCCGTGCGCCCGCTGCGCCCCGGCGAGCCCACGCCGATGCGCGTGGAAATCCAGAAATTCGCCCATGTGTTCCGCGCGGGCTCCAGCCTGCGCGTGACCCTGGACACGCCTTCGCAGACCGGGTACTGGGCCTTCGACCATCTGTCCACGCCTTCGACCAACACCGTCTGGCTGGACCGCAGCCGGCCGTCGAAGATCGTGCTGGGCCACATCGCCTATGCCCATGAGCGGCAGCTGCCGGACTGCCGGCGCATGCTGCGCCAGCCCTGCAGGCCCAACGAGGAGGCCGTTCCTTCCGGCGTGGGCCCCCAGCCGCCGCTGTGATTCCATGCCCCGGTGTTGACTATGAATGAACGTTCGTTCATTATTCGGGGCATGAAAAAGAAAGAAGACATCAGCGAGCGCCGGGCTGTCATCGTGGAGGCCGCCCTGCAGTGCTTCGTGGAGCGCGGCTTTCACTGCACCAGCATGCGCGACATTGCGCAGGCTGCCTCGGTGAGCCTGGGCAACCTGTATAACCACTTCGACAGCAAGCAGGCCTTGATTGCCGAGGTCGCCACGCAGGAGCAGACCGAGCTGCTGCCCTTGCTGCAGGCGCTGGAGCGGGCCGCAGCCCCTTCGCTGCCTGTGGTGGCGCAATTCCTGGCCGCCTACCAGGCGCTGTGCCGCCAGCGGGAATGGGCCGTGCTCAGCGCCGAATGCCTGTCCGAGATCGCGCGTTCGCCCGGGCTGGCGCCGGCCTTCGAGGCCAACCGCAGGCGCATGCTCGACGGCCTGGCAGGCTTCATGGAGCGCGGGGCGCAGCAGGGCCTCTTGCGGCCCGCCGTGCCCGTGCGCCTGGCTGCGCAACTGCTGCTGGATGCCGTGGAAAGCGATGCGCTGCGCTTTGCGCTGGCGGTGACGCCGCAAGAAGACGCGGGGGCGGATGAAGGGGTCGATGTGCTGCATCCCGCCTTGCTGGCCTGCCTTCTTGGAGGCGAGGCACGGGGGGGCGCGACATGAGGCACGCCACCGGCAGGGGCGCTCGCCTGGCGGGGCTGGACCTGGCGCGCTACCTGGCGCTGGCAGGCATGGTGTTCGTCAACTTCAAGCAGGCCATGCATCCCGCGCTGCAGGAGCCTGGCTGGCTGCTGTCGTTCTTCCATTTTCTGGAGGGCAAGGCCTCGGCCACATTCGTGGTGCTGGCAGGCTTGGGCCTGGTGCTGGCCACGCGCTCGCTGGAGCCGGCCACGGCGCGCCTCTGGACACTGCGCCGCGCGCTGTTCCTGCTGGTGGCCGGTGGCATGAACCTGCTGATCTTTCCGGCCGACATCATTCACTACTACGCGGTCTACTTCGTGCTGGCCATCGCCTGGCTGCAGGCCGGCGCCGCTGCACTGCTGGCCGGCATGGCGGCCGTGGCCGTGCTGTCCGCCTGGGCCTTGCTGCAGCTGGACTACAGCCAGGGCTGGGACTGGGCCAACCTCTCCTATCAGGGCCTGTGGGAGCCTGCCGGCTTTGCGCGCAACCTGCTGTTCAACGGCTTCCATCCGGTGCTGCCCTGGTTTGCGTTCTTCCTCTGCGGCATGCTGCTGGCGCGCCTGCCGCTGGCCGAGCCGCGCGTGCAATGGGGCCTGGTAGCTTGCGGTGTTGCGATGGTGGGCTTGGCCTGCGCCGTCTCGGCACTTGCGGCACAGAGTGAATGGGCTGCCTGGCTGGCCACCGGCCCCATGCCGCCCGGCCCAGCCTACCTGCTGATGGGCCTGGGCTGCGCCAGCATTGCCATCGGCGCCTGCCTGCGGCTGGCCGACCGCTGGCCCGCTGGACCGTGGCGCGGCCTGCTGCCGGCCGGGCGCATGACGCTGACCCTGTACCTGGCACACATCCTCATCGGCATGGGCCTGCTGGAAGCCATGGGCGCGCTGGACGGTTCACGCAGCCTGCGCGAAGTGGCCGTGGCCGCCGCGCTGTACGTGATCATCGCCAGCCTGGCCGCCTGGGCCTGGAGCAAGAAGGTGGCGCAGGGGCCCGTGGAGTGGGTGATGCGGCGGCTGACGGCCGTGGGCTGATACGGCCCGCAGCAGGATTGTCCCGGTCCTGCACCCTTGGCGACCCTGCTGTAAGATAGCCCTCCGCTCCGGGGTGCACGCCAGTGCTGAGATCCACACCCGAGAACTTGAACCGGGTCATTCCGGCGGAAGAAGAGCTTGCACCCCTGCGTGGCCGCCCATGCGCCACGGGCGGGGGAGCCTTCGGAGCATCACGTCCCAGCTCTCGAAGGAATTCCATGGACAAGGCCCGGCCCCAGGCGGCTTCTCTGGTCGCAGACCTGCTTGCATTCATCGCCATGGACGGCTGCACCGACGAGCAGTTCGACGCACTGGCCCTGCGGCTGTTCGCCTACCAATACGAATCGAATGCGCCGTTTCGCAGCTTCTGCCAGCGGCGCGGCGCCACGCTGCGCAATGTGAAGACCTGGAGCGACATTCCCGCCGTGCCGATTGACGCGTTCAAGGCCATGGAGCTGCGCAGCGAGCCGGCCTCGCCCACGGAGCGCGTGTTCATGACCAGCGGCACCACGGGCCAGGCCAAGGGGCTGTCTTCGCGCGGGCGCCACTTCCATCCCGCGCTCGATGTCTACGATGCGTCGATGACGCGCAACTTCGCGCAGCGCTTCATGGCCGGGCACGAGCGCCTGCCCATGGGCATCCTCTTTCCCGACGAGCAGGCCATGCCCAACTCTTCGCTGGCCCACTACCTGGCGCTGGCCAAGACGGAATTCGGCACTCCTGACAGCCGCTACTTCCTCACCCCCGAAGGACTGGACATGCCCGGCCTGTGCGCCGTGCTGGAGGAGTCCGAGCGCAGCGGCCGCCCCTATGCGCTGCTGGGCGCCAGCTTCAGCCTGGTGCATGTGATGGACGCACTGCGCGAGCAGGGCCGCAGCTTCCGTCTGCCGCCGGGCAGCCGCATTCTGGACACGGGCGGCTACAAGGGCCAGTCGCGCGAGCTGCCGCTGGAGGATTTCTACGCCGACCTGTCCCGGTTGCTGGGCGTGCCGCGCAGCCACTGCATCAACATGTACGGCATGACCGAGTTGAGCACGCAGTTCTACGACGACGGCAATGCCACGCTGCCCTCGGTCAAGTCGGGGCCGCACTGGATGCGCTCGCGCCTGGTCGAGCCCGTCACCGGCCGCAGCGTGGCGCCCGGCGAGCGCGGCATTCTCGTGCACTGCGACCTGGCCAACTACAACGCGGTCACCACCATCCTCACCGAGGATGTGGGCCTGTGGGCCGGCCATGGCGAGAACAGCGGTTTCCTGTTGCTGGGGCGTGCCGAGGGCGCAGCGGCCAAGGGCTGCTCGCTGGCGGTCGATGAATTCGTGAAGGCCGCTGCTGCATGAACATCGAGCGGATCACGGCCGGCTACCTGCCCGAACTGCCTGGTTTGCGCGAGGACGAGGTGCAGTGGCATGTGCTGCCCTTCGAACGCGGCGGCGTGCGGCTGGAAGTCTCCGTGCCCCTGCTGACCGGCCCGCAGATGCATGCGCTGGCAGCCCATGTGCGCCGAGCCGCCGACCGCCACCTCAGGGCCATGCCCGTGGCCGAGATCATCGATGCCATCGACCGCGCCATCGCCCGCCTGCTGGACCGCAGCGATCCCTATCGGCGCCAGGCCGAGACCTGGCTGCCCGTGGTCAGCGGCTATGACGCCGACATGGTACGCATGGGGCTGACGGGCTTCTTCAAGACCTTTCGCGCCGCGCAGCTGCGGCGCTTCGTGGCCGAGGACTTTGCCAACCCGGCCGTGCTCGACGGCTTCCAGCCCGCGCCCAAGGGCGGCGCGGTGCGTGCCTTCGGGCCTGACCTGCTGATGCACAGCTGGGCCGGCAATGTGCCTGCGCTGTCCCTGTGGAGCCTGGTCTGCGGCCTGCTGGTCAAGGCGCCCGCCATTGGCAAGCTGGCCAGCGCCGAGCCGCTGTTCGCGGGCTGGTTCGCACGGCTGCTGGCCGAGGTGCACCCGCCGCTGGCCGATTGCCTGGCCGTGGTGTGGTGGAGCGGTGCGGGGGGTGTGGATGGGGCGGATGGCGCGAATGGAGATGCCGCCGCCGCGCTCCACGCCGAGGCCGACACCGTGCTCGCCTACGGCGGCAACCAGACGCTGCAGGCACTGCGCCAGCGCCTGCCCGTGACCACGCGCTTTCTGCCGCACGGCCACAAGCTGGGCTTTGGCATGGTGGGCGCTGCCGCGCTGGACACGCTCAAGGCGCCCGCCGTGGCGCGGCTGGCGGCCTGGGACGTGATGCGCTACGACCAGCAGGGCTGCTACTCGCCCCATGTCTTCTACGTGGAGCGCGGCGCCCCCGTCTCTGCGCGTGCTTTTGCCGACTATCTGGCGGCCGAGCTGGCCAACCTGCAGCGTCGCTTTGCGCGCCGGCCGTTGGAGCTGGAGGAGGGCGCCGCCGTGGCCCGCTGGCAGCAGTCCGTGGAATGGTCGGGCGACGCGCAGCAACTGCTGGGACCCGTTGACGCACCCTGGAGCGTGGCTTACAGCGACAGCCTGCAGCCGCTGGCGCCCACGGCCCTGTACCGCACGATTGCCGTGGTGGGCGTGGACCGCCTGGATGACGCCGTGCCCGTGGTGGCCGCGCAGCGTGACTACCTGCAGACGGCCGGCATTGCCGCCTCGCCCGAGCAGCTGTACCGGCTGGCGGGCCTGCTGGGCGCGGCCGGCGTCACACGCATCAGCGCCATCGGCTCCATGAGCATGCCCGAGGCCGGCTGGCACCATGACGGCCGCTTCAACCTGCTGGACCTGGTGCGCATGACCGAGATCGAGCAATCTGCCGAGGCGGCGGCGCAGCCGTTCGCCCCGTATGCGGATTGACATCCATGCACACCGGCACGACGGGCATGACGGGCATCACAGACGGGGCTGACGGCATGGCGTTTCTAGATATCGAACAGGTGGTGTTCACCTACCCGGGCCGCCCGCCGGTGGTGGACGGCGTGGACTGGCGCGTGCAGGCCGGTGAGGTCCACTGCCTGCTGGGCCGCAGCGGCTGCGGCAAGACCACCTTGCTCAAGCTGGCGGCGGGGCTGCTCAGGCCGCAGTCGGGCCGCATTCTGCTGCGTGGCGCCGAGCTGGCCGAGCCCGGCCCGCAACTGGGCTTCATGTTCCAGGCGCCCACGCTGCTGGAGTGGCATACGGCGCTGGGCAATGTGCTGCTGCCCGTGTCGCTGCAAAGGCGCCCCGCGCCGCAGGACGAGCAACGCGCCCTGGCGCTGCTGGAGCAGCTGGGCCTGGCCAGCCACGCGCAGCGCCATCCGCGCCATCTCTCGGGCGGGCAGCAAAGCCGCGTGGCGCTGGCACGGGCGCTGGTGCTGGACCCGCCCCTGCTGCTGCTGGACGAGCCCTTTGCCGCGCTGGACGCCATCACGCGCGCCGAGCTGCAGGACGACCTGCTGCGCACCTGCCGCGAGCGCGGCACCACGGTGCTCTTCGTCACCCACGACATCAACGAGGCCGTCTACCTGGGCGACCGCATCGCCCTCATGCACGGCGGGCGCATCGTGGCCGATATGGCGGTCGATCTTCCCGCGCCGCGCACCCAGGCCATGCGCCACGGGCCGGCGTTCAACGAGCACTGCGCCCGCGTGCGCGCAGCCATGGACAGGACGGCGGCATGACGGTGTCCTTGTTCCATGCCCGCCTGCTGGCCGCCGCGCTGGCGCTGGTCCTGCTGGGCCTGTGGGAGCTGCTGGTGCGGCAATGGGGCCTGTCCGCCCTGGTGCTGCCGGCGCCCTCGGCCATTGCGGCATCGCTGTGGACGGGGCTGGCCACGGGCTATTTCTGGCCGCACATCCGGGCGACGCTCCAGGCCCTGCTGCTGGGGCTGGCGGCCGGCAGCGCGATCGGCCTGCTTGCGGGCATGGCCCTGGCTGAATCCGAGCTGCTCGAGCGTGTGCTCAAGCCCTATGTGGTGGTCAGCCAGGTCGTGCCCAAGCTGGCGCTGGCGCCGCTGTTCGTGCTGTGGTTCGGCTTCGGCATGCTGCCCACGGTGCTGATCACCGCGCTGATCTGCTTTTTCCCGCTGATGGAAAACACCTTGACCGGCCTGCGCCAGGTCGATGCCCAGCGGCTGCAGCTGTTTCGCATGCTGGGCGCCACGCGGCTGCAGACGCTGCTGCGCCTGAAGCTGCCCACGGGTCTGCCCGCCATTCTTGCGGGCCTGCGCGTGGCCGTGGTGCTGGCCCTGGTCGGCGCCGTGGTGGCTGAGTTCATGGGCGCCAGCCGCGGCCTGGGCGCCGTGGTCATTGCCGCCCAGGGAATGATGGACACCACCCTCATGTTTGCGGCCCTGGTGCTGATCGCCGCCATGGGCCTGCTGCTGTACCAGGCCTGCCTGGTGCTGGAGCGCCGGCTGCTGCGCTCGCGCGCCGCCTGACCACCCTGAACACTTCCGAAACCTTTTCCCCAAGCGCCATGCACACACCGCAATCCCCCTTCCTCACCCGTCGCAGCCTGCTGGGCGCCTCTGCCGGTTTTGCCGGCCTGGCGCTGGCCGGCAATTGCCTGGCCGCTCCTGTGCAAGGCAAGATCCGCCTGGCGGGCTGGAGCAAGCCCATCAGCGAGATCACCAACATCCTGGCCGAGCCCGACAAGGGCTTCTTCAAGGCCCAGGGCGTGGAGCTGGCCTATCTGCCCGGCGCGGGCGGCGGCGACGCCATACGCAACATGCTCAGCGGCCAGGCCGATGTGGCCTTCACCGATCCCGGCTCCTTCTTCATGGCCCTGGACAAGGGCGAGAAGCTGGTCGCCATCTACGACATCTACCCGCAGAACGTGTTCAACGTGGTCTCGCTCAAGTCGGCCGGCATCCGCAAGCCGGCGGACCTCAAGGGCAAGAAGATCGGCGTCTACAGCCTGTCCAGCGGCACGCGCCAGAACCTGCTGGTGATGCTGCACCAGGCCGGCCTCAAGGAGTCGGACGTGACCATCGTCGTCACCGGCCTGCTCAACTTCGCGCCGCTGATGCAGGGCCAGGTCGATGCCACGGCCGCCACCGATACCGGCCTGGCCGTGGGCCTGCGCAAAGGCATTGGCGAGGTCGATGTGATGCAGGTGCGCGACCACCTCAACATCTCCAGCGACATGTTCGTGGTGCGCGAGGACACGCTGCGCGACAAGAAGGACCTGCTGCGCGCCTTCCTCAAGGGCTACCGCGACAGCGCTGCCTGGATGATGGCCAACCCCGATGAGGCCGCCACGCTGGCCGGCAAGCACGCCATCGACGGCACCCAGCGCGATATCAACCTGGACGTGATCCGCCTGCGCAATGCGTCTTCGCAGCCGCTGCAGGCCGGCAAGCCGCTGGGCAGCTTCGACCTGGCCGCCCTGCAAAAGGGCGCCGACGTCTACCGCGCGCTGGGCATGGTGCAAAGGCAGATCAAGGTGTCCGACGTGGTGGACACCAGCCTGCTGCCCGGGGCCTGAGATGGCACAGCCGTCTTCCCTGGGCCTGCAAGGCAAGGTGGTGCTGGTCACCGGCGCTGGCCGCGGCATAGGCGCGGCCATTGCCATCGCCTTTGCGCGCGAGGGCGCCACCGTGGCGGTCAACCACCTGTCCAACGACGAAGCCGCCGCCCGCACCGTGGCGGCCTGCCAGGCTGCGGGCAAGCAGGCCGGAGGCGATGCCTGGGCCATCAAGGCCGATGTGGGCTCGCAGCCCGCCGTCCAGGCCATGGCCGATGCCGTGGCGCGCGAGGCGGGCGCCATCGACATCGTGGTCAACAACGCCTTCAAACCCTACGCCTTCGACCCCGAGCGCCGCCGCCTCTTCGACGACCTGCAATGGAGCGACTACCAGGCCCAGTACGACGGTGCCGTGGGCGCGGCCTTCAACGTCTGCCGCGCGGTGCTGCCGCAGATGCGCCAGCGTGCGCGGGGCAGCATCGTCAACATCGCCAGCAACCTGGTGGAGCACCCCGTCGTGCCCTACCACGACTACACCACGGCCAAGGCCTCGCTGGTAGCTTTCAGCCGGAACCTGGCCAGCGAGCTGGGGCCCGTGGGCATACGCGTCAACTGCGTGGCGCCCGGCCTGGTCTATCCCACGCAGGGCACGCAGGACACGCGCGAGTCCTTCCGAGAATCGCTGATGGCCGCCACGCCGCTGCGCCGCCTGGCAAGCCCCGAAGACGTGGCGGGGCCGGTGCTGTTCCTGGCCTCGGAACTGAGCGGCTTCATGACGGGGCAGGTACTGTTCGTCGATGGCGGCCTGGTGATGCGCTGAGCCTGTTCTAGAACTGCTCCCACTCCTCCGCCATCTCGGCCGCCGTGGCGTGGCGGGGTGCCGTGGTCCTGGCAGGCAGCGCCACAGGCGCGCTGGAGGCCGCCGCCGCTGCCGCACGCAGGGGCTTGGTACGGGGCGCGGCGGGGGCCAGCGCTGGAGACGGCCTGGCGGTCTGTGCGCGCGCCGGCACGGCAGCTGTCACGGGCGCGGACACGGCCTGTGCCCGGGCCTCGCTTTCATCCAGGCGGAACACGCTGACCAGTTGCACCAGCTGCGCCGCCTGCTTGTTCAGGCTGTCGGCAGCGGCGGCAGACTCTTCCACCAGGGAGGCGTTTTGCTGCGTCACCTGGTCGAGCTGCTGCACGGCGTCGCTGACCTGGGTCACGCCCTGGGACTGCTCCTGCGTGGCGGCACCGATGTCGGAGATCAGTTCGGCCACGCGGTGCGTCTGGGTGACGATGTCGTTCATGGTGCTGCCGGCCTCGGCCACCTGGCGGGAGCCGGCAGCGACCTTGCCCACGCTCTCGCTGATCAGGCCCTTGATCTCCTTGGCCGCGTTGGCGCAGCGCTGGGCCAGGGAGCGCACCTCCGAGGCGACCACCGCAAAGCCCTTGCCCTGTTCCCCGGCACGCGCGGCCTCCACGGCGGCGTTGAGCGCGAGGATGTTGGTCTGGAACGCAATGGCGTCGATCACGCCGATGATTTCCTCGATCTTGCGCGAGCTGTGCGTGATGTCCTCCATGGTGCTGACCACGCCATGCACCACCTCGCCGCCGTGCACGGCCGTGGCGCTGGCCGACTGGGCCAGGCCCGAGGCACTGCGCACCGTGTCCACGTTCTGCTGGATGGTGGCGGTCATCTGCTCCATGGAGGCGGCCGTCTCCTCCAGGTTGGCGGCCTGCTCTTCCGTGCGAGCGCTCAGGTCCGCGTTGCCCGAGGCGATCTGGCTGGCGCCCGTGGCAATCGATTCGCTGCTGTGGCGCACCTGGCTGACGATGTCTGCCAGGCTCGCGCGCATGGAGTTCAGCGCAGCCAGCAGGCTGGTGGTGTCACCGGGCCGCAGCGCCACGGCCACCGCCAGGTTGCCCCTGGCGACTTCCTGCGTGATCTGCGCCGCGTAGGCGGGCTCCCCGCCCAGCAGGCCCGTGATGCGCCGCGTGATGGCCCAGCCCACCAGCGCGCCTATGGCCAGTGCGGCCAGCGCCAGGGACAGCATCAGCCGCCCGGCAGCCAGGGATTTGTCCTCGGAGGCCTGCGCCGTTTCCGTGGCGCGCACCTGCTGGTGGGCAAGGATGTCATTGATGGAGTTGAAGAACGCGTCCTGGCGTTTGCGGAACTCCCCGCTTTCGCCGAGCATGGCCGAGACGGCCTGCAGGTCGTGGCGCGTGGCCGCCTCCATGAATTGGTCGAGCAGCGGCAGATAGGCAATGCGCGCGTTCTTCATGTTGTCGTACAGCGCAACGCCCTGCGGGGTGCTCAGGCCTTCGCGGAATTTCTCCATCAACTGGCTGATCTTCTGGCGCTGTGCATCCAGTGCGGCCTTGGCCAGCTTCTTTTCCCCGGCGTCCTCCATCAGCGCCATGCTGCGCACGCCGCGAAAGATGAACTCCACCGAGCCCTTGATCTCCACCAGCCGGAGCAGGCTGGTGATCCGCTTGTCGGCCAGGTAGGCCACATCATCGGAGGCCTGTACCAGCTGGGCGCGGCCATACAGCGCAATCGACAGCGCGATGGCAATCAGAATCGAAAATCCCAGACCCAACATGGAGCCCGTCTTCATGTTTTTCAGGTATTTCATGCGTATTCCTTTCAGTATTCAATATGGCTGCATGCCACGCAATCGGGCCGCATCGCATAAAAATCCGGATCACGCCAATCGATGATGGCGCACCCAGACAGACGGCGGTATTCCATAATGTCCGGAGAAATCTCTGGAAAATGATGAAAGCGAGGAATAACCAAGCTGCGAGGAAATCTGTCCTATGCTCTGGTCGGTGGTCAGCAGCGATTCGGCCGCAAGATGGATACGGCTTTGCCTTATATATTCGCCGATACTGCACGACCGGCTGTTGCGAAAGGAAACCTCCAATGTGCGCCGACTGACGCGGCAATGGTCGGCAATGGTCTGGATAGGTAGTTTCTTGTCCAGGTTTTCCTGTATGTATTGGAGGGCGCGCTTGACATAGGCGGGTTCCAGATCGTGCAGCCGTGCCTCGTCCATGGCCGTGAATCTGGATTTCTCCAGATAGGGGCTGATGGCCATGCTCTTGAGCCGCATGATGTTCAGCGCCTTCAGCGTGGACAGCGCGCCTGCAAAATCGCCCTGCGTTTCCTGTATGTGGTACTCGTAGACCAGGGCATTGCGGCACAGGCCTTCGAGCTGGTAGGTCTGGGCCGTGGACTTTGCCAGCATCACCGCCTGCAGGGCCTGGGCATATTGGCGCTTGCTGCAGTGCACCAGTGCGCTGCTCAGCCAGGCCCAGCCGGCAATCGGCGGGTTCTTGATCTGGTGGCGGACGCCGATGCGTTCAATGGCACGGATCACGCCAGCGGCTTCGCGGCGGCCCGCATCCAGCCCTTTGACCGAGAGCTGCAGCAAATCGCTGTAGGGCCAGGCCAGGCCCGTTGGCAGCTGGCGGCCGACCCGCTCCAGCAGCGCCTGCAGGTCGGCGCTGTTGGGTGCCGCGGCGCCGAGCTGGACCAGGCCTGAATCCGGGGGTGGCCCGCACCACAGATTCTGGTGATTCTTGTAGAGATAGATCTTCCACAGAATCTGCGCCCTGGCCCAATTGATCAGGGCGGACAGCCAGGGCGTGACGCCCGGCGCCATCAATGCGAAATCATGGTCCTTGCCTTCGATCAATTGCAAGGCGGTATCGAGCTCGCCCAGCCGGCTGTGCGCCAGCGCCCTCACATAGGTGGCGCAGGCCATGGATTCCGGCTGCAGCATCGCGGGATTGGCCATTGCCGCAGTGGCCAGTGCAATCGCATTGCGCTCTTCACCCAGCTGGCAATGGATGAAGGCGGCTGCAATGCGGCATGAGACCACGCGGTCGGGCATGCGGTGCAGCTCGAAAATGGCCTGTGCTTCCTGCACATATCTGAGCACCAGCAGGGGATATATGGAAGGCTCTGGCCATTTGCAGGCCTGTAGCAATTCCTCGGCCCGGCTGATTTTGTTATATCCAGTATCGGCTTGCTGGTGATGGGCGGATATTATTCTCCATAATCTGGATGCGCTCTCATCTTGGTGGCCGTGGATGTGGTGCGTCAAAAGATTGAATGAGTAAGAATTCTTATATGAAAAAATCAATGGCCAGGCGGGTGCGATGCATTTTCCCGATGAATGCATCGGCGAGGTGCTTCACAACACCCTCCTGGGGAAACACTGATTGACTGGAAGAATCTTACAGGCCAGATAAACAATTGTTTACATTTGGATTTTATTTTTCTTGCCGGATCACGCAGGCACTTGTCTTTTTGCGAAATTTTCTCTCTTGCAAATCGCCTAATTCGCTGATTGGACAGACTTTTTCTGATTGGAAAAATCCATTCAAATAGGCGAATATTCCCTGGATTTCATGGGGTTGTTACAACGGCCAGACTCCAGCCGGGCCGCCCTGTCGGCATGGCAGGCGCTGGCCGCGCCTGCCCCGGCAATCAGAAGGCATGCGATATGCCAAGCACCACGGAGCTGGGCCGGCTGCCTGCCTGGACCACCGGCCCCGCATTGCTGGCGGTGTTGATGGTGAAGGCGGCACCCGCCTCGTTGTGGATGCGGCCCACGCCCGCATAGAGCTTGGTGCGCTTGGACAGCGAGTGGTCGTAGCGCACGCTCAGCGCACGCGCATCGCTCTGGGCGCGAGCCTGTCCGTGGTAGGCGCCATAGGACAGCAGCCACTGCCCCGCCATTCCCATGGGCACGGTCACGCTGGCCTCGTAGAAACGGCCCTGGCCGCTGGTGGCGGCAGGCAGGTCGTCGCGCCGCGTGTACAGCAGCAGCGCGGCGCGCGCCACGCCGAAGTCATAGGCCGCGCCCAGCAGCGCATAGCGGTCGGTATTCACGGCCGTGGTGCGCCGCTGCATCCACGATGCACCCAGTGCCCAGGGCCCGGCCGCATAGTCCACGGAGCCGCCGTACAGGCTGGCCACGCTGGAGCCCGCCGCCTCGCCGAACGAATACATGCCGCGCACCGTGAAGCCGCCCATGTTCGGCGACTGGTAGCGTGGTTCGCCTGGGCCTGGTTCCGTCGGCCATGCACTCGGTGCTGCCCGGCCTGCTGCGCCGCATTGCCGACGCCGGCTGGAACCTGCGCGTGGAAGCCCGCGAGATGATCACCTCGCAGCAACTGCGCGCCCTGCGCGCCGGAGAGCTGGACCTGGGCTTCGGGCGCCCCGGCAAGGGCGAGCCACTGGCCGAGGAAGTGGCCGGCATGGACGATCCCTACTGCCTGGCCATGGCGCCGTCCCATCCACTGGCGGCTGGCGAAGGCGCGCTACCGCTGCAGTCGGCTGCGCATGAGCCCTTCGTGGGCTTTGCGCGCTACGAGGACGCCGACTACTTCGTCCGCACCGTGGCCCTGTGCCTGGACGCGGGCTTCACCCCTTCCATACGCCACGAGGCCGGCCAGTTCGTCAACGTGCTCGCCCTGGTGGCCTGCGGCCTGGGCGTGGCCATCGTCCCCTCGTCCTTTGCCTCGCTGTACCGGGGCAAGCTGGTGTTCAGGCCGCTGCAGAAATTGCGCTACCAGAGCCGGCTGGCGGTGCTGGCTGTGGCCGGGTCGACTGACGGCGAAAGCGACGCAGGACGCGTGGCGCAGGCTGCCGCGCTGGAGTTGAAGCAGTTCGGGCGGAGATTGGCGCGGTTGCGGTAAGGGGGTTACCGATGCTGGTATGGCCATGCGGCCTTCAAATGGCCCCTTTCTTCGCGGCGTCGGCTGGCCAATTACCTGTTTTCAGGGATATGCGCGGCGAAAGCGATCGCCTAGAGTAAGAATTTGTCAGCAGCGCAATCGCTTGTGATGTGCCTGAAGGCAGCGGCGTGGGCTGTTCCCTCGCCTGTTTGGTTCGCATTCTCCAGGCAAGGCCCATGCTGCAACGTTTCCATTTCCCCGCTCGTGGCGTCGGCTTCATACAGGCGTGCAGCGCTCTTGCTGCTGCCGTTGCCTTACCGGCCGCCCAGGCCCAGAGCATCACGGTGGCACCGCTGGCAGCCGTGGCGCCGGCGGCGATTCCTGTGGACCACCCTGGCGCTCTTGCGCTGCTGGCGTTGGCCTTGGGGGCCTGCCTTGTGCGGGGTGTGCAAAAAGGGCGGATCTCCCTGGTCGGCCTGCGTGCCTGGGCCATGGGCGGTGCTGTTGTCATGACCGCAGCCACGGCGGTCTGGGTCGAGCGGGTGCAGGCCCAGATTCAGGAATTGCAGGAAGCCTTCAACCAGGCCGCAGGCGAGACGCTCACCGTTCCCGTGCAGACGACAGCGGTGGGTGCCGATGGCGCACCGCAGGGATTCCTGCCCGTGGTCTATCGCAACCAGACGTCGGTGCGGCTGAAAATCATCGGCATCACGGACCCTGTGTGGAACACCTGCTTTCCGCTGGGCGTGCCCGGCGCGATTCCCTCGACGGCCCCACGTCCCGGCAGCGCCTGCGCAGTCGGCGCCGCGCTGGAGGCGGGCGATTCCTGCTGGGTGGACGTGGCGCAACTGTGCGCCGAGGCGGCGGACACCGTGCGCGGCAGCCATCCCAGCGTGCTTGCGCCCGACAGCGTGCAGGTGGACACGGCCGGGCAGCGCACGGGCAATGTGCTGTCCAACGATTCCGATGCCGATGGGGCGCTCGTGGTCGCCAGCTTCACCTATGAAGGCCAGACCGTGGCGGCCGGCAGCTCCCGGAACGTGGCGGGGCGCGGGACCTTCGCGCTGCAGGCAGACGGCAGCTTCACTTTCCAGGCGGATGCGAACTACAGCGGCGGCCATCCGCTGGCCATCAGCTACACCGTGCAGACCGGCGCGTCCAGCACGCTGAGTGTTTTCGTGAACCGGGTGCCCGTGGCCGGCAACGATACGGCCACCACCGATGCCGATACGTCCGTCACCATCGCCGTGCGCGGGAACGACAGCGATGCGGATGGGGACAGCCTGACCGTTTCCGGCATCACCCAGGGCACCCACGGTTCCGTGGTCGTGGATGCCGTCACGGGCAATCCGGTCTACACGCCGAACGCCAACTTCACCGGCAGCGACAGCTTCACCTACACCATTGGCGACGGCAGGGGCGGTTCTGCCACGGCCAGCGTGTCGGTGACGGTTGCTGCTGCGCCCTCCGGCAATCAACCGCCAGTGTCTGTCTCCGATGCGATAGTGGTGGCCGAGGGCGCTGTGGCCACGGTCCTTGCCAGCGGTGCAACCAGCCTGCTGGCCAACGACACGGACCCTGACGGCAATCCGCTCGTCGCGGTGCTGGTGACGGGTCCGGCGAACGGGTCCCTGACGCTGAACGGCAATGGCACCTTCACCTATATCCACAACGGCAGCGAGACGACTTCCGATAGCTTCACCTACCGTGCCAGCGACGGGCAGGCCATGGGAAACATCGTCACCGTTTCCATCACGGTCACTCCCGTGAACGATGCACCGGTTGCCGTGGCAGATCAATTGATGGTTGCCACGGACATCCCGCTGAGCATCAGCTTTGCCACGCTGCTGGCCAATGACACGGATGCCGACGGCGACAGCCTGACCATCACCTTGGCTCATTCGCCGATCAATGGCAGCCTTGCATTGCAGGCGGGCGGGGTGCTGTTCACGCCCGCTGCAGGCTACGAAGGACCGGCCAGCTTTCTCTACGACGTCAGCGATGGGCGCGGCGGCACCAGTATCGGCACGGTCAATCTGTCGGTTGGAACGGCCAGCGCTCCTTCGGTCGTTGTCCTGAAGTCCCTGCTGGCCATCGCACACGGCACAGGCGGGACCAGCGTCAGGTTTCCGATAACCACGAAGCTGGTGGATACGGATGGCTCGGAAACCCTGTCGATCAGGATCAGTGGACTGCCCACCAATCTGTCCTTCAATGCGGGTACGAACCTGGGTGGTGGTGTCTGGCAATTCACCGAGGCCGACCTGCCCAATCTCATCCTGAATCTGCCTGGCAGCTACACCACGAACGCCACGTATCTCACGGTCCAGGTCACGGCGACGGAGGTCAGCGGCGGCTTCACGGCATCGACATCCACCGTGGTCACGCTCAAGGCCTCATATACGACCGTGGATATCACCACGACCGAGAGCGGCAGCCATACGGGCAGCTCGGCCAACGAATACATCACCGGTGGCAACGGCGCCAACACCATCAACGCCGGCAGCGGAAACAACATCGTTTTCGGGGGCGGTGGCGACGACAACCTGTCGGCGGGCTCGGGCTCCGATGTGCTGATCGGCGGCAGCGGCAACGACACCCTCAACGCGGGATCGGGCACGGACCGGCTGATCGGAGGCTCCGGCGACGACCTGTTGATAGGCGGCGATGCGGGCGAGAACTTTGTGGATGTCTTTGTCTGGTTGCTGGGAGATCAGGGGGCGGCGGGAACGCCGGCCTTGGACCGAATCCAGAACTTCTCCACGGCGGCAGCGGGAACCAACGGCGCAGGCGGTGATGTACTGGACCTGCGCGACCTGCTGCAGGGTGAATCCGCAGGCCCCCCCAGTAATGCCGCAGGCAACCTGGCCAACTACCTGCACTTCGAGATCACGGGAGGCGATACCTGGGTCCATGTCAGCCACACGGGCGGCTTCGGTGCAGACTCCCATGCGGTGGGTGCAGGCTACTCGGCATCGGCCGAGACCCAGCAGATCATCCTGGAAGGCGTGAATCTGCAGACGCTGTATTCCGGTGCCGCCACGGATCAGCAGATCATCACGCAGCTGCTGAACAACAATAAATTGATCGTGGATTGAGGCTGCCGCTCGGGCCTCGCCGTGCGAGAAATGCTCCCGCAGCTCAACGCCGCTCTTGCGCAGGCGCAGACTGCTCCTGGCCCGCCTTGGTCGCGCGGGGCGGCGCCACCGGCATGGGAAACCCGACAAGCGCAAGCGCCACTGCGAAAGGCAGCAGGCAGTAGAAGAGCACGCGCTTGAGCTTCATTCGCCGGAATTGAGGGTGCTTGCGCAGCCTTCAAGTGGGCTGTTCCCCGTCTACATGAAATTCCTCGTATGCAATGAAGCCAGCCGCTCGGCATGCCCACGCTCGAACCCCAGCCGCAGCAGCTTGGAAAACCGGCCGTCGGCCATGTCGCGCATGAGCTGCTGCACGCGGGCGGCGCCGCGGGCCAGGGCTTCGGGGGTGAGGGCGCCGGCGGCGATGAGGATCAGGGCGTCGAAGACTTCCTCGTTCAGGCCCGAGGTGCCGGCCAGGTTGTCGAAGCGCTGCTCCACGGCCTGGGCCAGCTGATGCTGGAAGCCGGGCTCGTGCTGCAGGCGGTACAGCAGGTGGGACATGCCCAGGGCCACATGGCGCGCCTCGTCGCGTGCGGCCAGGCGGCAGATCTGGCGTGTGAGGGGGTCGGGCGCCTCGGTCTGCAGGAACTGCAGCAGGTGCACGAAGGTGCCTTCGCCCAGCACCGACAGCAAGAAGCCCGCCACGGAAAAATCCGTCTCGTCCAGCAGGCTCTTGAGCGAGGCCTGTCCACCCGCCGTGGACAGCGCGGGCTCGCGGCCGTGGCGGCGGATGCGGCGCGTGAAGACATCGATGTGCCGCGCCTCGTCGGCCACCTGGATGGCCAGCGCCGCCTGCAGCTCGCGATAGTGCGGGTGCAGCTGGCCCAGAAAGCGCGCAGGCACCAGCAGGGCCGCGTTCTCGTTCTCCACCATGTAGGTCATGAGCTGCACGATGGCGTCCTCCACGGGCGCGGGCAGCTCGGGTGCATCGCACCAGTCGATATCGGTGTCGGCATTCCACTGCGCGGCCACGGCCTGGGCGTAGAGGTCGGCGGCGCTGTCGGTCCAGACCTGCAGCTTGTCGCTGAGCCGGAAATGGAAGGCCGGCGCCCCGGCTTCCACCTGCGCGCCACGCGCGGCCAGGCCCCAGAAAGGCTGGGCCTGCGCGGCCACGGCATCGCCGCCCGCGCGCGCATCGCTGCGGCCCGTGTGCGCCGCGCCGCGCCAGCGCCCGGCCTGGGCGCCGCCGCGCGCCACGATGGCCATGGCCTGTGCAGCACCCGCGCCGTCCTCCCAGCGCAGGCCGTGGCCCTGGTCACTGCACCAGCCCGACAGTTGGGCCTGCCAGCCCGGCGCGCTGCCGGTCACGCGCAGCTGCCCGCCCACGGGCAGGGCGGCCAGCGCGTGCTTGACCAGAAGATGGGCACCGGCATCGAAGCCCAGGCCATGCAGGTCGATGACAGGCAGGGTGGAGGCGTGCAGGGCGCGGGCGTGCAGGGCGCCGCTGTCGGAATCAGGCATGGCCATGGCGCGTATCAGTAACGGTAGTCCTGCACGGTGATGCGGCCTTCGGCGTCGTAGAAGGCCTCGTCCGTCACCGCGCGCTCCAGCAGGCCGTAGCCCGTGCCGCGGCCCGGGTGCCAGACCTTCAGGCCTTCCAGCTCCAGCAGCGGGCGCACGGCCGCGTCGTCCCAGGACATGGCCAGCAGGATGTCGCGGAAGGCGGCGGCGCGTTCGGCATCGATGTGCGGGCCGGCCGTCATGTTGCAGTGGTCGAAGGCGCCCGAGGTGGCCAGCACGCGCGTGCCGCCGGCCGGCAGCGTGCCTTCGCGCGCAAAGGCCTGGTAGTTCTTGCCCACCATCCATGAAGCCTGTATCTCGCCGGCCACCATGGCGGCGGCGGCCAGGCGCTCGCCGCCGATGTGGTCGCCATGCTTGCCGCCCAGCACGTCAAAGCGGCGTGCCGTGTAGTCGCGCCCGGCCACCAGCCCTTCCTGGCGCAGATGGTCCAGCGGGATCAGCGTGGCCTGGGGCGAGTCCACCGCACCGAAGCCCACGGTCTTGCCGCGCAGGTCCTGCACGCTCTGGATGGGGCTGTCGGCGGGCACCACCAGCAGCGAATGCAGGTCCAGGTCGGTGTCGCGCATGGCAATGGATTCCACGCGCAGGCCGCGCGCGCGGGCCATGCGGTCGGCGCGCACAAAGGCCAGCGGCGAGTTCCAGGCCAGGTGCACATCGCCTGCGATCAGTGCCTCGGTCAGCGACTCGTAGTTGGAATAGAGCACGTAGTCGAAGTAGTAGCCGCGCTCGATGAAATACGCCTTGAAGCCTTCCCAGATGGTGATCACCTTGGGGGCGTAGGCCACGGCGCCGAGCTTGATCACGGGGGCGGTTGTCGTCATTCGGAAGTCCTTTGCTGGATGGGGAAGGGGGTTGAGGCTATCGGCAGGATCTGCGGCGCAGGTTCAGGCAGCGGCGTCGCACATGGCCTTGCCGAGCATGTCGTAGATCACGTCGGTGGTGGGCGCCATGACCGAGGCGGCACGCGCATCGCGGAACAGGCGCTCTATGCCCAGCTCCTTGCGGAAGGCGGCGCCGCCGCACACGCGCATGGCAATGTCGGTCACCTCCAGCGCGGCTTCGGCGGCGGCGGCCTTGGTCTGCAGCAGGCGCGTGCGCGTGTCGGGGCGGGCGGCCTGCACGGCGGCCACGGTGTCGTCGCGCAGCAGGCGCGCCTGCTCCAGGCGCAGCTGGGCACGTGCCAGGTAGGCGCGGATGGTGGGCAGGTCGGCCAGCGAGCTGCCGCTTTCCGCAAAGCGCGTGCCCGCCACATGGGCCACGGCGCGGCGCAGTGCGCCCTGCATCAGGCCGATGGAGGTGGTGGCGATCAGCGTGGGGAAAAAGGGCATCAGGTGGCGGCCCTTCACGGCCTCGCCCTCGCCATCGGAGCCCAGCATGCGGGCGCGCGGCACGCCCACATCGCGCGCCTCGATGGGCGACGACGCATTGCCGCGCAGCCCCATGCCGTTGAAGCGCCCGGGAATGGACAGCCCCGGCAGGCGGCTGTCCACCAGCCACAGCGTATTGCCCTCGCCCTGCGTGGCGCGCGAGATCCAGACATAGGAATCGGCCTCGCCGGCCGAGGTGATCATGCTCTTGAGCGCATTCAGGTGGATGACATCTTCTGCGGCGGTGGCCGTGCCCGTGGGTGCCCAGATATGGCTGCGCGATCCGGCCTCGGACACGGCCAGCGTGGTGATGTGGCGGCCGGCGGCAATGTCGCGGCGCACCGCGTCATCGGCAAAGGGCTCGATCAGCGCCACGCCGCAGTAGTGCATGGTCAGCACCATGGCCGTGCAGGGGCAGTCCTGGGCAATGCGCTCGATGACCTGCACCGCCTCGGCCAGGCCCTTGCCCCGGCCGCCCACCTCGCTGGCGCTGATCAGGCCCAGCAGGCCGGCTGCGGCCAGCGCATCCAGCGCAGCGCGCGGGTAGCGTGCCTGCTCGTCAATCTGCGCGGCCTGGGGCGCGATGATCTCGCGCATGAGGGGTTCGAGTTGCTGCAAAACTTCCATCTGGGTTCACCGTAGGCATGCCCATGGCCGCCTGCCAAGAGGCACTTGCTGGAAGTCTGGGGAAATGCTGGAGCGCCGCGATGGCCGCTGGGCGCGCCTGCCGCATGCAGACCTGCAATGGCGGATGGGCTGGGGGAAAGAATGCGAAAGATTATGCGCCGGGTGCGCGGCGGCCGGGCGCAATTGCCGGTGGCGCTTGATTTCGGTCAATTGGTGGCGGGGTACTGCCTTCGGCGGTTTCGGCCAACAGGCGGCCGGCAGCCAGACGAGGATGCCTGCTGGAAGATCGTGGTCTATATTGCAGCGCCCATTGCCAGCGCCTCTTGCGGCCCTATCGGCTTGGCAAAAAAGTAGCCCTGGGCCAAATCCACGCCCAGGCTCGCCAGAGTGTTGAATTCCTCGGCTGTCTCCACACCCTCGGCAACCACCACGCTTCCTATCTCGTGCGCGAAGCTCGTGAGGCCCTTGGCCAGCGCACGGCGGCTGCGGTCGGTATCGACATCGTGCGTGATGCTCATGTCCAGCTTGATCATGTCTGGTTGCAGATGCAGGATGTGCCGCATGCTGGAGTAGCCGGCCCCCGCATCGTCGACTGCCAAGGTCGCGCCCCGGCGCCGCAGCGGCGCCAGTGCATCGGCCAAAGCCCTGTAGTCATCCACGGCGGCATGCTCCGTGATTTCCAGCGTCACGCGAGAGAGATCCCGGTCCGAACCCAGAAGCCTGGGCAACTGCCCCGACTGGATCAGCTGCGGCGAACAGTTGACGGCGAGCAGCCAGTCGGTGGGCAGGCTGCCAAGTGCGCCAAGCGCTGTGTCGATCGCATGGCGCTCCAGCTCCAGCCCCAGCCCCACCTCATGCGCTGCCTTGAACCACTGGTCGGGCGGGCGACGTGGCTCCAGGTCAAAGCGTGACAGACATTCGAAACCGTGCAGCTTGCCGGTCGCGATGGTGTATACGGGCTGAAATACGGGGCGCAGCGCATTGCCTTGCATTGCAAGTCGAATTTCGTGCGTCACTTTGTCTCTTGCATGCCGGACGGCAGAAGTCGCACTGAAATGAAGTCCCAATAAATCGGAGAATGCCCGCAGCAGTGACATATCGTGCGCATTCAGCGCAGGATTGGGCTGGTGGCTGAAGCAGCACAAGGTGCCGAACAATTGGTTGTCATCCAGGCGGATGGGAACGCTCAGGTGCGAGCCGATAGGAATGGTGTGCGTTTCCGGTATCTCCTGGGCAGCGGCCAACAGGGAGGTGTCGGGAATCAACTCCGGCAACTCTCCATTGACCACTTTCTGGCAATAGCCCTCGCTCAATGGAATCTTCTGATGCTGGAAAATCACTCCGGCAGTGCTCTCGTCCACATGCTCCAGCACCCGATCCTCTTCCCGGAATCGGGCCACAAAGGCGACATCCATGCCGAGATGCCGACGAACGACAGACAGAACACGGTCGACTCCATCCAGTTCAATGGCAAAAGCGAAAATTCTGCTCAAAGGTGCGAATGTGGATTTACGAAGGGTCATTTCGTTGATCTGCTCTATCAGATGTGTACGCACATTGAATTCACGCGCTGCCTGCGGGCTGGCTATCCTCGGTTCCGAGTGCGATGGCCAAGCGGTGCGATATGAATTGATAAAAGGAATGAATTATCATTAACCCGCTCCATTGACCGATACGCGGCAAATCGTGGTTGCCGCGCGATAGAAAATCCCAATCGAACCCCCAGTTGCAAGCTCAGTGGCAACCCCGTTTGCAACCCAAAGCAGTAGTGAGAAGAACAGACTTAAGTATGCGCGGTTGAAGTGCGCAGGTCGAGTCCGTCTGTTCGGATTGACAATAGTTATGAAAATCCAACACGGGCAACTGAAAGGGCCCGGCACTCCCTGGAAAGCCCGTCAAACCCTATGTCCTGGCTGTGGCTGTCTCAGGTGCTCCATCATTGCTTGCCAGTGTGATGAATGCGGGCCAGGTACTGGCGGGGAGTCAGTCCCAGAGTCTTGCGGAAAGCGGCGCCCATGTGCGACTGATGGCTGAAGCCGCAATCGAGGGCGATACCCGCCAGGGAATGGGTGTCTGCCCGCATCATGGAGCGGGCCGCCTGTACGCGGGTTTCCACAAGAAAGGCATGCGGCGTCATGCCCAGCAGCTGGGAAAACTCGCGCAGAAACTGCAGCGGCGTGCGCTGGACCATCCGGGCCAGCTGGGCAATGCTCAACGGCTGCGCAAACTCGGCCGCCATGCGCTCCAGGACAGGGCGGTACACCGGGCGCAAGGCCTCGACGCGGGCGGTGGGTGCATGGCATTGCCCGGCCATGAAGCACAGCGCGGCCTGCTCGATGGCCAGCGTGTCCGGTTCGGTGCTCAGCAGCAGCTGGCGCAGTTGGTGCGCCATCTGCAAGGCGCTGCGCTGCCCGGGCGTCACAACGCGCCGTGCCTGGGTTGCAGGCGCTCCCTCGCTGAGCCATTGTTCCCAATGCGCCTGGGTGCAGCGAACCACCAGGTACTCGCCGCCCGTGGCCGATTCGGAAAACACGTCGACGCCCGGCGGCGTGCATGCCACCGTCCCGGGCCAGGTATCGAAGTCGACGCGGCGATCGCTGGCAATGGCATGCACGCCTTGCTGGCGCTCCAGCGCGATGCCCAGCGAATGCAGGCGGGTCGGGTCATGGCTGCTGTAGGGCGTGCGGCCCAGCAGCTGCACCTCGAATCCCGGTGGTTCGTGATCTGTCATCGCTGTATTGCCTTGTATGGCCCTTGCCTTGCGTTCCTGAACTGAAATTTCCTGATAGACGCGAAATCGGCCGCTGCCCACACTGCGGGCATGAACTCAAACCACACGGAAATTCACCGCGTCATCGGTCTCATCGGTGGCATGAGCTGGGAGTCCAGCGCCGAGTACTACCGGCTCATCAATCAGGGTGTGCGTGACAGGCTGGGTCCGCTGCGCTCCGCAAAGCTGCTCATGTACAGCGTGGATTTTGGCCCCATCGAGCAGGCCCAGCATGAAGGCCGATGGGACGACGCCGCCGCCTTGCTGGAGGATGCCGCGCGGCGGCTGCAGCAGGGCGGGGCGGATGGCGTGCTGCTGTGCACCAACACCATGCACAAGCTGGCAGACCGCATTGCGGCAGCGGTGCGCATCCCTTTTCTTCACATTGCCGACCCGGTAGCCAACGCAGCCCGCACACGCGGCTACCGGAAGCTGGGGCTGTTGGGCACACGCTTCACCATGGAGCAGCCCTTCATGCGCGAGCGGCTGCAGCAGCAGGGTCTGGAGGTGCTGGTGCCGCAGGAGGCAGACCGCGCCGAGGTGCACCGCATCATCTACGAGGAACTGTGCACAGGCCGGATTCTTGAAGAGTCGCGGCGCACGTATCAGCGCATCATGGCGCAGCTGGCCGGGCAGGGTGCGCAGGCCATGGTGCTGGGCTGCACGGAAATCAGCCTGCTGGTGCAGCAGGAGCATTGCCCTGTACCCGTGCTGGATACCACCGCCCTGCATGCGCAGGCGGCGGTGGACTTCGCTCTGGAGCCTTGAGCGGCCAGCGAGCCATGCCCAGGCCTGCTTTCAAAGGCATGCACCCCCCCCGGGTTGCCGGGGCGCCTTGAGCCGTTGCGGCAACCCATCGGCACAACGCCTCACGCCTCGATGCGCGCTGAACCGCTAAACCACGGCGGCGCTGAACGACTCGGGCAGGCGCGCAAGCAGATGCGACAGCCGTTGAAGGCCTGCCTGCAGGCGTCCACGGTCCTTGATGCTGCCCAGGGAAATGCGGATGGCATTCACGGATTCGCCTCCGGTGGCGAAGGCCTGCGCCGGCGTGACGGCGATGCCCTCGCTGTCGGCGGCACGCGCAAGCTGCGAGGGGCTCCAGTAACTCGGCAGCTCCAGCCATACATGCAGGCCGTCTCCCGCGCCGCTGTACCGGCCGGCCAGCACATCCCTGGCCATCCGGTGGCGCAGGCGCGCCTCCTTGCGCACGCCTTCCATCAATTTTCCGGCCGAGCCGTCGAGGATCCACTGCGTGGCCAGGGCGGCCGTCAGCGGCGTGGCCATCAGCGCAAAGGATCTCAGCGCGACCAGGAAACGCTGGCGCTCGTGCGGGTCAGGCAGGAGCACGAAGGCCACCCGCAAACCGGGCGTCAGGCATTTGGAGAGGGTGGAGATGTAGTACACCTGCTCCGGGGCAAACCTGGCGATCGGCGGCGGCGGGGCATCGGCCAGCAGCCAGTAGGGATCGTCCTCGACGATGCGCACATGGCAGCGCTTTGCGATGCTGGCGATCTCTTGGCGTCGGTCCTCGGCAAGCGTGATGGCGGTCGGGTTCTGCAGCGTGGGGTTCAGGTAGACCAGCCCGGGCCTGTGCTGGCGGCATGCCTGCTCAAGCCGCTCGGGCATGATCCCCTGGCTGTCCGCTTGCACCGCAATGATGCGCCGGCCGAACTGGGCCGCTGCGGCACGCAGGCCGGGATAGCTGGTGGGCTCGGTCAGGATCACATCGCCCGGCTCCGTCAGCGCAAGCACCAGGGCGGCAATCGCCGCCTGCGCGCCCGGGCAGACCACCAGCTGCCGGGCATCCACATCTCCGAACATGGGCTGCAGCCACCTGGCGCCCGCCTTGCGGTCGGAGTCGCTTCCCCCGCCCAGGTGGTAGGTCATCAGCAACTGGGCATCCGCACCCATCAGCACTTGCGACAGGCCCTGCTTCAACATGTCGTCCAGGTCCACGCCAGCCGGCGGTGGCGGGGTGTTCATGCTCAGGTCCAGCACGGCGTTCAGCTCCACCTTGGGCGCCGCGACATAGGTGCCTCTGGCGCCGCGTCCCTCCAGCAACTGGCGGCGCCTGGCTTCGTCGTAGGCGCGCGTGACCGTCGTCAGGTCCACATCCAGCTGGGCCGCCAGCCGGCGTTGTGGGGGCAGGCGGTCACCGGGCTTCAGCGATCCGTCTGCCAAGGCTGCCTGCAAGGCATCGGCGATCTGCAGGAATCGGGGGCCGCCCTGCACGGCCAGTTGCGGCAACCAGAGGGGCAAAGGCTCATCTTGCATGGATTTAAGCGGCAACGTATGGGTTCATGTATGGAAATTGCTTTTGGGTAGTATGCGCCACAAGGTGTGGCAGCACCGTGCTTGCATGGCCGTCGCTGACGCTCTCGCCTCCCATGTCCGGGAGGGAGGCTCCCCACCATGGACAGTGCCAAGTCATTGGCTGGAAGCTCTCAAAATGATCGATTGGGTCCCCATAGTCTTCGTCACCTTCAAGGTGCTCGTGTTCGGCACGGCCATGTTCTTCGCCATCAAGTGGCATTACGACCAGGGCAAGAAGAAGGGGGCGAGCCGGCGTGAGCTGCTCATTGCCAGCGGCAAGATCGTTGCCGTCTTCACGCTGCTGCTGCTGTGCGTGCTGCTCTTCACCTTCGGTCTGGCCACCATGCTGGGCATGGACCTGAGCCTTTGATGGCAGGTGGCGCTGCCAGCGCCGGGCCTGTGCCCGCAGGCCGTGCCCAGCGCGGCAACCATCCCCCAGCTGCCTACTTCGGTGTGAGCCGATACAGACCGCCCCTGCGGTCGTCCTCGATCAGCCACAGCGCACCATCCGGCGCCTGCGCCACGTCGCGGACGCGAAAGCCTACCGTCCAGTGCTCGGCAGGCGTGGCACTCGCGCCGTTCACCTCGATCCGGTGCAGGGCGCGGGTCAGCAGGCCGGACGCAAACGCTGAGCCCTTCCACTGCGGAAACATCTCGCCGCTGTAGAACATCAGGCTGCCCGGCGCGAAGACAGGCGTCCAGTAGATCACGGGCTTGGTGAGGTCCGCTCGCGTATCCGGGCTGGCAATGGGCACGCCGTTGTAGTTCACCGCATAGGAAACCAGCGGCCAGCCATAGTTCTTGCCCGGCTCGATCAGGTTGAGCTCATCGCCGCCGCGCGGCCCATGCTCAAGCTCCCAAAGACGCCCATCCGGCGCGAACGCCAGGCCGTAGGGCGTGCGATGCCCCGTGGACCAAGTCTCGGACGGCGTCAGATTCGGACCGTCAAAGACAAACGTGCGCAACACCGGCGCGGTCTTGGCGGCTTCGGTGTCCTTGGGCGGATCGATCACAGGAACCGACGTTGCACCGGTCTGCCCCTGCATCGGATTGCCGGGCGCGGGCTTGCCGTCCAAGGTCAGCCGCAGGATCTTGCCGGCCGGCTGATTCGGGTCCTGGGCAGGCGTGAAGCGCTGCCGGTCCCCGGCCGTGAGGAACAGAAACTTCTGGTCCGGCGAAAAAGCCACGGCGGCACCCACCTGCCCGCCCTTGCCCTTGACCGGGTCGCGCCAGATGACCTTGAGGTCTTCCAGCGCAGCGGTGCCGGCACCGATCCTGAGCGTGGCGCGCGCGAGCGCCAGGCTCGACGTGCCGCGGATCTCTCCGGGCTCCGAATAGGTCAGGTAGATGGCCCCGTCGCTCGCATACGAAGGGGCCAGGTAGACGCCCAGCAGGCCGTTCTGGTTTTCATGCAGCACGGGCGGCACGCCGGTGACTTCGAGCTTTTGCCCGTCCTGGGCCGCGAGAAACAGCTTGCCAACCTTCTCGGTGACCAGCATGCGCCCGTCCGGCAGGAAGGCGATGCGCCAGGGCAGATCGAATTGCGCGACCTTGGTGACCTTGAACGGAGGCGATGCAGTGGCAGGTAGCGTTCCCGCATTGATCTGCGCCAACACAGGGGTTGCAACCATGAGCAACCAGGGGATGAGTCCAGACTTCGGCAATCGCATGCTTTGCTCCGCAGTGGGGGACGGGACAGTATCCGCGCATCACCGCCGCACCGCAGAATGCACCGCCGAATTCCGGGCTATCTGCGCGGCAAGCCTGAAGTGGCGTCCAGCCGCGTTCAACCTCGCTCACCCAGCGGATGCAGGCATGGCCGCCGGGTCCATCCACAGCGCCGCCCACATGTGCCCATCAGGATCGGCCAGATCGCGCGTGTACATGAAGCCGTGGTCCTCCATCGGATTCACGTCGGCCTGCCCACCATGGGCCGCGGCGGCCTCGTTCATCGCATCGACGGCGGCGCGGCTCTCAAGGGCCAGGGAAAGCATCAACCCGCAGGAGCTGGCTGGCGGCAACGGGCGCTGGGTGAAGGTGCGCCACTTGGCATGCGTGACCAGCATGACCTGGATCGCCTCGCTCCAGACCATGGCGGAACCATCCTCACTGCTGAACTGCGGGTTCTGGCTGAAGCCCAGCGCCTTGTAGAAGGCGGTGGAGGCGCCGAGGTCGGTCACGGGGAGACTGATGAAGAGGGACTTGGTCATGCTTGGCTCCGTGGGGTTGGGCTGCAGTTCTGGTGGGTGCAGGACGGCTCGGTCAGAACATCCATCATGCAGCACTTGCACTCCGGATGCTGCCCCATTATCTGGAAGAGCCATTGAGTTGCTGAAGCTCAAGTTGCCTTGCCGCACTGGCTTCAAGGTTTGTGCGCTCCGCATCCAAATACCGATAAATGCTTTTGAGGTCAGTGATTTTCTTTCTGATTTCCGCCATCTTCCTTTCAATCAGTCTTGCACCCCCGGCGCAATCTATTGACTTGTTTCTCTGAGCATTCAGAATTTCGCCTATTTCCCCAAGAGAAAAACCCATGCTTTGTGCCCGCTGGATAAAGTCCAGGTCTTGCAGGGTTTGCGGTGTGTAAACGCGATAATTGTTGGTTCGCCGCAAGGGTGAAATAAGGCCGATTTTCTCGTAATAGCGCAAGGTATGGCGCGTGGCGCCACTGCGGACCTCAAGTTCCCCGATATTCATGGAAAAAATCGCTTGACTGTAGAGTTGAGTCGACAGTCTACACTTGGTTTTTTCATCGTGCCAAGGAGCAGAAAAATGAGCGTGGAGTGCTTTGTTACGGGAGGGACGGGCTTCATCGGCCAGCATTTGCTGTCGTACCTGAGCGCGAAAGGTCACACCATTCGGGTGCTGATGCGTCGCCCGGAGAGCCTCGCTGAACTGCGCCAGCAGGTCGATGGTTTGGGTGGCGTTGCAGCCCGCGTCTTTGCCGTAGCCGGCGATCTGGAGCAAGAAAACCTTGGTCTGAGCCATGCGGATAGAGAGGTCCTGCGGCAGGCCAAGGTCGTATTCCATCTGGGAGCCCACTTTGCCTGGGGCCTTTCGATGGAGCATGCACGTGCAGTGAATGTGGAAGGGGCAAGGCGCGTGGCGCAGTTGGCGGCCGAGCAAGAGAGCCGGTTGGTGATGATCGGTGGCTACATGCTGAAAAACCATGAACATCTGCAACGCATCGGGATTGATCCCGGCCATCCGGAGCTGACGGATTGGCCTGCCATCTATCGCCAAGTCGGTGCTTACGAGGCGAGCAAACTGGAGGCGCATTTCGCGACCCTCGGCTTCATGAATGCCAAGGGTGGAGAGATGACCGTTGTACACCCCGCCACGGTTTGCGGACATAGCCGCACGGGGCATATCGCGGATGGCCAGCCGCTGGTGGATCTGATACGCAATCTGGTGCAGGGAAAGCTGGCTGCAGTACCCGGTACTGCCGCACACTGGTTGCCACTGGTCACTGTGGATTATCTGGTCGAGTTGGTGGCGGCTTGCGCCTTTGATCCTTCCATGGTGGGCCAGGAACTGCTGGCCCTCGATGCCCAGAGCCCCGGCTTGCAGGAACTTCTCACGCAGGTGGCACAACCTCTTGGGCTGAAGGCGCCCGGGCGTCATATCCCGCTGCGATTGCTGAAATGGCTTTTGGGTATTCGTCCCATTGCGAGGTTTTTGAATACCAGCGCCGAGGCCCTGGATTTTATCCAGACGACCCGTTTTGACACGACGGAAGTGGAGCAATTTGCCCAAAGGCACGGAATCAAAAAGCCGGATATGCGCCAGTCGTTGAGGAATACTGCAATATATGTCAACTCATATTGCATTCCAAAAGGCAAGGCCCGTCGGCTTGCCCCTCCACTGCACAGAACATCATAATCATCGCTTTCAATGGTGCCCGAGTTGCCGCTGCGCACCAAAATCAAGGAGCTCGTTTCAGTGAATCAACCAACCCATCCACGCATTGCGGTGCTGGGGCCCGGGGCAATCGGGACAACGGTTGCTGCTGCGCTGCATGAAGTCGGTCGCACGCCGTTGCTGTGCGGTCGTACGCCGCGCGACAGCCTGACGCTGCACGGCAGCGGTCTTCGCATCGTGGTTCCCGGCCCGGTCAGAACGGATCCGGCCCAGGTCGAAGGTCCGGCGGACCTTGTTTTTCTCGCGGTCAAGGCGACTCAAACTGCTGCGGTTGCGCATTGGCTGGCGGCGTTGAGCGGTCCGCAAACCGTCGTGTGTGTCCTGCAAAACGGGGTTGAGCAGGTGGAGAGTGTCACCCGGCTGTGCCCGCAGGGGCGAATCGTTCCCGCAGTCGTGTGGTTCCCTGCACAGGCGCAACCCGACGGATCGGTGCTCCTGCGCAGCGACGCCCGGATCAGCCTGCCTGACGAGGCTGCGGCCCTCGTGGTCGCGCAGGCACTGCAAGGCACCCGATGCTCGGTAGACCTGGTTTCGAATTTCAAATCCCTGGCGTGGCAAAAGCTGCTGCAGAACGCAGCGGCCGGGCTCATGGCACTCACGCATCGCCGCTCAGGCATGTTCGGCCGGCACGACATTTCGACGCTCACTCTGGACTATTTGAGGGAGTGCCTGGCCGTCGCACGCGCCGAAGGTGCTGAACTGGGCGATGAGGTCCCGCAGGCGATCCTCGACAAGTTCCAGGCATTTCCGGCCGACCTGGGCACGTCCATACTGGCGGATCGCGAAGCAGGCCGGCCGCTCGAATGGGATATCCGCAACGGTGTCATCGCGCGCCGAGGCCGGGCGCGTGGAGTTCCGACACCGATTGGTGATGTCCTGGTGCCGCTTCTCGCCGCAGCGAGCGACGGCCCCGGCTGATCATTCGTGCCTTGACCACAAAGCCCGCGATCGCCAAAGCAAGGCTTCAGCCCATGAACCCCAGATCGATGGGATATGCCGAGCCGCCGAAGTTGCCGATGTGCGGCAGCACCCCCGCCAGCTCGGTATTGGCCACGCCGAACCAGCGCGCCAGGGTGGCGGCGTACTGGTCCACGGCGGTGCTGGGCAACAGGCGCCCCTGGCCGACATGCCACTGGTCTTCGCTGCCGCTGCCGTTGCCCACGCTGATGGGCGGCGGTGCGCCATAGAAGGACGCGCCACGCACCGCGCCGCCCACGACGAAATGGTGGCTGCCCCAGCCATGGTCCGAGCCGTCGCCGTTGGAAGTCAGCGTGCGGCCGAAGTCCGACGCGGTGAAGGCCGTGACCTTGTCGGCCACGCCGAGCTCGGCCGTGGCGTTGTAGAAGGCCGTCATGGCGCTGCTTACCTTGTCGAGCAGTTGCGGCTGGTTGGCGATCAGGTTGTCGTGCAGGTCGAACCCGCCCAGCGAGACGAAGAACACCTGCCGGCGCGTGCCCAGCGCGTTGCGTCCGGCTATGAGCCGGGCCACCACCTTGAGCTGGTCGGCCAGCGGGTTGCTGGCAGGGAAGGCGGTGGACAGGCTGCCGCTGGAGAGGGCCGAAGAGATCTGCCCCTCGGCACTGATTGAGCGCTGCGTGACGCGGGCGTACTCGGCCTCCATCGCGTGGCTGCCGGCCGTCTGCACCAGCTCGTTCAGCAGGCCGCGCACGGCGGTCGATCCATAGACATTGGCGCCCTTGACGGCGTTGATGGGCACGGCGCCGCCCGGGCTGATCTGGTACTGCAGCGCCTGGTCGCCCGAGAGAAACACGGCGTTGCCCGTGGCCGAGATGCAGGTGAAGAGCGACGTGGCGTTGGACGACAGCGCCAGGTCGCCCAGGTTGCCGCCCCAGCCCACGGTGGAGCCTTCGGCGCCCTGCGACTGCCACACCGACTGCTGGTCGTTGTGCGAGAAAAGCTTGGGCGGCAGCGGGTAGCTGCGCCGGTCGCCGGTGGCATATTGGGCCCGCGTGAGCGGCACCAGCAGCGGGCCGACGTTCAGCTGCACCGCCGCGCGGCCCGCGTTGAAGAGGCCGGCCAGGCCCGTCATGGACGGGTGCAGCGCGTACTGCATGCCACCGCCCAGCGCCGTGCGCGGCTGCAGCAGCGTATTGCCCAGCGCGGCGCGGGCCAGGGCAATGCCACCGGCCGTGCCGTCGCTGTTGCCGCCGCGGATGGTGGAGTACTGCCCGTAGCGGGTGCTGTCGTAGGGCACGACGGTGTTGGCGTAGTCGCAGCCGCCGTAGAGGAAGACGCAGACCAGCGCCTTGTAGTCGTTCGCCTCGAAGGCGGCGGCCTCGCCCAGCGCGGCGAGGTTCAGGGCGAAGGGCAGGGCGGTACCGGCGGCGGCCAGTTGCGTGCTGCGGCGCAGGAATGCGCGGCGCGTGTGGCGAGCGGGGTCGATGAAATTCATGGCGATATCGCTTTGCTTTGCAGACGTTCGGTCACTTCTGCACCAGATATTCGGGGCAGGCCATCACCAGCAGCACGGCGGCTGCCACGCGGTTGAGCTGGGTGGCGGTGTTGCTGGTGGCCGTCACCGGCGTGGCATTGAGCGCTGCCACGATGCGCGCCTGTGTGGCGGCCGATACCTGCCCTGCCGACAGCAGCAGCGCCACCTTGCGCACCAGCGCGGCGGCGTCGGCCACCAGGGGCAGCAGGTTGGCGTAGCTGCAGGTGATGTCGAAGCCGTTGGCTGCGCTGCTGCCGCCCTGGGGCAGGTCAGGCGCGTTCACGTAGTAGCCGAAGCGGATCACGTTCTGCATGAAGTTCAGGTAGCCGCTCACGCTGGTCTCGGTGACGATCTGGAACTCCGGCGCCACCTGGCCCGTCGTGGCCAGGGGGGTGGAGGGCGGCACGTAGCCCGGGCGGAAGAAGTTGAACACCGAGCCCGAGCGCAGCGGGCTCTGGCCCAGGCGGGTGGCCGGGTCGCTCAGGTTGTCGATCTTCCAGGTGCCGCGTGCCGACCGCAGCCCGAAGGTGCGACCCCACTGCACGAAGCGCACCATGGGCTCGCGCAGGCGGCCGTACTGGGGGCTGGCAAGCCCTGCCGCGCCGCGCGCCTCCGGGTCCAGCAGCACGGTGGCGATCACGGCGCGCAGGTCGCCCCGCGTGCCGCTGCCGTTGTCGGCGAAGGCGGCGGCCACGCGCCCCACATAGGCGGGGCTGGGGTTGCTGGTGACCAGGCGCTGGATCAGCTGGCGCCCGATGAAGGGCCCGACGTTGGGGTGGTTGAACAGCGTGTCCAGCGCCGCCTTCAGCGCCGCTGGCCCTGACGTGCCCGCAGCCACGGTCGTGCCCAGGAAAGTGGCGGCCAGCGTGGAATGGCGCGCGGCGTTGAAGGCCATGGGCAGCAGCGCCTGCTGCAGCCCCGTCACCGTGCTGCCGCTCAGGTTGGTGGGCTGGTTCTTGCTGGTGTCGTAGTCGTAGCCGGTGAAGACGCGCGCCAGATTGCTCACATCGGCTGCCGAATAGGTGTCGATGCGGTTGCCGCTGCCGTCGCGCTGCTCGGTGCCGTCGGGGTTGAGGCGGTAGAGGCCGATGGTGAACAGCTGCATCACCTCGCGGGCGTAGTTCTCGTCGGGCTGGCGGCCGCTGCGGGCGTCTTCCTTCTGGTTGCCGCGCGTGCTCAGGTAGATGCCCATGGCCGGGCTGAGCGTGACGCCCTCCAGCAGCGTGCGGAAATTGCCGAAGGCGTGCTGGTTCAGCAGATCCCAGTAGCCGGAGGCCAGGAAGATGCTCCACGGCTGCTCCAGCCCGGTGGTGGAGACCACCATGATCTCCGACAGCGCCAATGCCACGCGCTTGCGCACCGCGTCGCGCTCCGTGAAAAGCTGGCTCCAGAGCATGAAGTCGGAGGGATACGAGACGTTGTCGTAGCGCGTGCCGGCCTCTGCCACGCCGTAGCCGCGCTGCATCAGCCAGGCCGTGCCCGTGGTGTCCACGGGCAGCGCGAACTGCTCGGCCAGCCAGGGGCCGTAGCCCTTGGCGCGCAGCGCTGCGATCTCCTCGTCGGTGGCCGAGAACTGCGCCTGCAGCAGGAAACGCGCGGCTTCTTCGTCGCTGGCAGGGGTGGCCGTGGTGCCCGTACCGGGACCGGTTCCGCCACCAGGGCTGGTGCCCGTGCCGCCGTTGCCTCCATTGCCGGTACCGGGTGCCGTATCGCCCCCGCCGCCTCCGCAGGCCACCAGCAGCGCGGCCGCCAGGGAGGAGGCCAGGGCGGGGGGGATCAAGGAACTCTTGGCTTCATGGCCGAGGTGGCCGGGCTCTGCGCAGGCAGGCAAGGAGTTCGCGGGTGCGCGGTCGGGCGGCTGCAACGTGGAGGCTGCAGCCTGTGGTGTGGGGTGCATTGCGGGGCTTTCAGGCGGCGGCCGGGGCGGGGTGACGGACTGCCTCGCTCCTCGGCGCGTGGCGCAGAGTGTTCCAAGGATTTCGGATGTGAGCGGACACTTTTCAGTCCTAAAGCGTGTCAAGATGTTATGCGTTGCAGGGGCGGCATGCAGAAACACGGCGTTGGGCCAAGACGCATGGGTCTCGCCTGGGGGCCGTCGCCGGTTGACGCGTCTTTTGCCATCCATGGCTTCAACCCCCCCGCTGGCCGTCCTCTCGCACATGCTGGCAATGGCCCAGCATGCCTCCTGTTCTTTTTCAGTGACCAACGTGTGCGCTGCGGTCTTGAAATCGCCAACTTTAAAATGCCCCCCATGACTCCTCCCTCGGCTTCCCCCCATTCCTTCGACAAACTTGCGCTTTCGCCGGCAACGCTCGCCAATCTTGAGCGGCTCGGCTACCTTGAAATGACGGCGATCCAGCTCGCCAGCCTGCCCCCTGCGCTTGAAGGCAAGGATGTGATCGCTCAGGCCAAGACCGGCAGCGGCAAGACTGCAGCCTTTGCACTGGCGCTGCTGGCGAAGCTGGATACGCGCAATTTCTCGGTGCAAGGCCTGGTGCTCTGCCCCACCCGCGAGCTGGCCGATCAGGTGACGACCGAGATTCGCCGCCTGGCGCGTGCGGAAGACAACGTCAAGGTGGTGACCCTGTCCGGCGGCGTTCCGCTGCGCGGCCAGAACGCGAGCCTGGAGAACGGCGCGCACGTGATCGTCGGCACGCCCGGCCGTGTGATCGATCACCTGGACCGGGGCAATCTGAACCTTGATTCGCTGAACACCTTGGTGCTTGACGAAGCGGATCGCATGCTCGACATGGGTTTCGTCGATGACATCGCCAAAGTCGCCAAGCAGTGCCCCCCACAGCGCCAGACCTTGCTGTTCTCCGCCACCTACCCTGAAGGCATCGCCAAGCTGGCCGCGCGCTTCATGCGTGACCCGGTCACGGTCAAGGTCGCCGCACAGCACAGCGGCGAGCAGATCGAGCAGCGCTGGTATGAGGTGGACAAGGAAGAGCGCTTGCCCTCGGTGGCTCGCCTGCTGGAGCATTTCCGGCCCGAGAGCACGTTGGCCTTCTGCAATACCAAGGCGCGCTGCCGGGCCCTTGCCGAGCTGCTGCAGGCCCAGGGCTACAGCGCGCTGGAGCTGCACGGCGATCTGGAGCAGCGTGATCGTGACCAGGTGCTGGTGCGCTTCGTGAACGGCAGTTGCTCCGTGCTGGTCGCCACCGATGTGGCGGCTCGCGGGCTCGATGTGACCAATCTGGGCGCCGTCATCAACGTGGACATCACGCCCGACCCTGAAGTGCACGTGCACCGCATCGGCCGCACAGGCCGCGCCGGCCAGAAAGGTTTGGCTCTGAGTCTTGCGACGATGGACGAAATGGGCGCGGTCGGAAACATCGAACAGATGCAAGGCAGCCCATCCGTCTGGTACCCGCTGGACGAGCTGACACCGGCTCCCGGCGGCCGGCTCCTGCCATCCAAGGCCACCATCCACATCAATGCCAGCCGCAAGGACAAGATCCGCCCCGGCGACGTGCTGGGTGCGCTCACCGCAGACCTGGGCTACACCCGCGAGCAAGTGGGCAAGATCGACATCAACGAGTTCGCAACCTATGTGGCCGTGGACCGCAAGATTGCGCATGACGTGGTTGCCCGGCTCAATAGCGGGAAGATCAAGGGGCGAACGGTGAAGGCGCGCTTGCTCAAGGATTGAGGGGTTTCAGGCGCATCAGTCGGTATGCATGTCTGCACTTGGCTGAACGCGCTCCGGTCCTTCAAGCGGCCCGGTCTAACCCCCAGGCCCCCTCATGACCTCCCGGGCCTGCACCGCCTCAACAGCCCCCTGCAGCGCGTCCCGCTGTGCAATCAGGAAGCTCAACAACGCTTCAGTCCCGACCGTGGTCTGCACGGCAGAAATCCCGCAGCCCAGGTCCACAAGCAGCGATATCTGCTGCATGCAGTCCTGAACCACTTGCAGCTCTTCCTCGGCAATCGGGTAGTACATGCGGCACTCCCTTCAGCGACGGAGTGACGGAAGTGGCTTGCAGCCATGAAGCTGCGAAAGAGGTGGGGGTGGGTGCACGGCAGCGAATGCGCCGTGTGTGATGGTGGTGTCAGCCATGGCAGCTCCTGTGTGACAAGTAGAGCCTGCCGCCCCTCCGCCAAGAGAGGTGGCAGGACTGTGCAGGTTGGCGGACCGGACACAGGACCGGCACCCCCTTTCGGAGGTCCCGCACAGCCCCGCCAAAACGGGAGTGTGTCCAGCGCAGCCCTGGAGAAAGCGTAAAAAGTCGCCGCCTCATCAAGAGGTGGCGACTGCTGCGTCTGTGTCCGGGCCGCCAAGCCCGTGTCCCCCTGAGGGACGGCGAAATGGTACCGCAAATACGTTGCCGGTCCAGCCTGCACCACGCCCCAATCCCAACCCGTCCGGCCGATTTTTCCGAAGCCGGGGACAATACCGGGTTCGCGGGTTTTTCCGGCTTGACTTGGGTCAAGGTCCGAAACGCCCGCGCAAAGACGCTGCCCAGGTGCTGAACCGGACGCAGAAAACCCAAGATCGGACGGCAGCAGGACTGCCGAGATGGCGCAGGTGCATGTGATGGAGAGGGATTGGTGGACAAAGGCCTGGTGCGGGGGCAGAGGCCGGCCCGTGAAGCGTGATGCCCGCCTGGTGGCCTGGTTGCTGGCGGTGGTGTTCGTGTCGGTTTCTGCGGCCACGGTCTGGCAATTGGTGGCGGCGCGCCAGCGCACGCTGGCCGAGGTCGATACCAGCAACCGCAACCTGGCCCAGACACTGAACACCTATGCCGAGGGCGTGATCACCCAAAGCTCCATGCTGCTGCTGGGCATTGCCGAGCGGCTGGAGGTGGATGGCACCAGCCCCGTGCTCCTGGAGCGGGTGCTGTATCTGGTCAACCGGCAGGAGCATCTGCTGAACCAGCTCAACGAGCTGCTGATCGTGGATGCGCAGGGCCATTGGCTGATGTCGTCCAAGGGGGCGTTCCCCGAAGGATCGGAAAGCTCCGACCGGGACTACTTCACGCACCACCGTGACGACGCATCGTCAGGCATCTACATCGGGCCGCCGATCCGCAGCCGCTCCACGGGCGAATGGGTGATCACCATCAGCCGGCGCTATACGGACGCCGAGGGCCAGTTTGCAGGCGCGGTGGTGGTGGCGCTGGGTGTGGAGAATTTCCTGCGGCTGTTCGGCAAGATCGATATCGGCGAGAAGGGGGCCATTGCGCTGAGCACGCCGGGCGGGCAGTTGCTGGTTCGCCACCCGTTCCGCGAGCAGGACCTGGGGCGGGACTTCTCGCAGTCGCCCAATTTCCTGCGCCACTACGTGGGGGCGATGTCGGGCACGGCGTCGTTCCGCTCGGCCCTGGATGGCACGGAAAGAATCTATGCCTTTCTGCGCAGCGAGCGCTATCCGCTGGTGACCACGGTGGCCCTGGGCCGCGATGAGGCGTTGAGCTCCTGGCGGCGCCAGGCGCTGCTGACGCTGGCCGTGGTGCTGGGGCTGTTTCTGGCGATTGCATTGATCGGCTGGCGCCTGACGGCGGCGATGCGGCTGCGTTCGCGCGCCGAATGCTCCCTGGTCAGCGCGCGCGAGGAATTGCTGGACGCCAATCGCCGGCTGGAGGTGCTGGCCGCCCAGGACCAGTTGACGGGCCTGGCCAACCGCCGCCGCTTTGACGAGGTGCTGGAGCGCGAGGCCCGTCGCGCTGCGCGCGAGGGCACGCCGCTGTCGCTGCTGCTGATCGACCTGGACTACTTCAAGGGCTACAACGATGCCTACGGCCATGTGGCGGGCGATGCCTGCCTGCAGGCCGTGTGCAGCGCGCTGGCCCAGGCGGTGCAGCGGCCCGGCGACATGGCAGCGCGCTATGGCGGGGAGGAGCTGGCCGTGGTGCTGCCCAATACCGACAAGGCCGGCGCGCAGCAGGTGGCCGAGCGGCTGCGCGCGCGCATCGAGGGCCTGGCCCTGGAGCACCGCATCAGCCGCTTTGGCCATGTGACGGCCAGCATTGGCGTGGCCACGACGCAGGGCGATGAGGCTGGCGCAACCCAAGGCACTACCCCCGGCTCCACCCAAGGTGCCGCCATGGCGCTGGTGGAAGCGGCCGACCGTGCGCTGTACCGCGCCAAGGCCGCAGGGCGCAACTGCGTGCAGGGCTGAATGGGGTTGGGTCTGCGCGCGCTCAGTCCGTGGGCGAGCGGTGGGCCACCACCTGCTGCTTGAGGTCGCCCAGCGCCTGGTACAGGTCGTTGCGGCTGGCCTGCGGCATGTCGCCGAACATGCCCATGACCCAGGACTCATGCGCCTTGGCCATGCGCGCAAAGGTCTTGCGGCCCAGCGGGGTGAGGTGCAGCACGGAACTGCGCCGGTCGGACTCCACCTTGGTGCGCACCACCAGGCCTTCTTTCTCCAGCTGGTCGGTGATGCCGGTGATGTTGCCGTTGGTCACCATCATGTGGCGCGACAGCTCGCCCATCTTCATGCCCTCGGGCGCGCGCTGCAGCTGGGCCATGAGGTCGAAGCGGGGCAGGGTGGTGTCGAATTCGCTGCGCAGGCGGTTGCGGATCTCGCCTTCGATGAGGTTGCAGCAGGTGAGCATGCGCAGCCACAGGCGCAGCGCATGGTGGTCGTCGGGCGCGGCGCGCGACTCCAGGTCGGGAGCGTGGGTCATGGCTGGTTCTGCGGTGTGGGGGCGCTCAAGCCCATCTGCGCGAGGATGGCGCGCGTCAGCGGGCTGGCCGGGTCGTTCAGGGTGAGCACGATGTCGAAATGGTTGGTGCCGGGCATGGCCACGTACTGGCCTGACGATGGACCGGGGCCACGGCTCTGGTTCCAGGCGGCCAGGTAGTCGTCGCTCTGGCGCTTGAATTCATCGGTCTCGCTCTCGCCGTAGCTGACGATGAGCGGGCAGGCCGCGCCGTACGGCAGGAGGGCGGGGCTGTTGCGAATGGCGTCCTGCTCGCTCAGGCGCATCCATTCGTTGATGTGGGTGTGCACCAGCGGGCGCAGGTCGAACAGGCCCGACAGTGGTGCGGCGCCGCGCACCACTTCTTCGGGCACGCCGTAGTCCGCATGCCAGCCACCGGCCAGCAGCATGCCCGCCAGGTGGCCGCCGGCGGAGCTGCCGCAGACATGGATGCGGCCCGGGTCGCCGCCGTAGCGGGCGATGTGGGCATGCACCCATGCCAGGGCGCGGCGTGTCTGGTCCACGATGCGGTCCAGCGTGACGGCGGGCGCCAGCGAGTAGTTCAGGGCCACCACCACGGCGCCGGCGCGCGTGAAGGTGGGCGCCATGCTGCTGGAGTCGTCCTTGGACAGCAGCCGCCAGTAGCCGCCGTGGATGAAGAAGAGAACAGGGGCGCCTGCCGCCCCGGTTGCTGCCGGGAAAATGTCCAGCAGCTCGTCGGCATGATCGCCATAGGCCACGTTCAGCGCGCAGGGCAGGCTTTGGCGCGCAGCCCGGCTGTCGTCGGCATAGGCCTTGATGATGGGGGTGATGTCGGGTACCGTCGCGCGGGCGTTGTACTGGACATCGAGTCCGGCGCGGTCGTACTGACGGTAGAGTGCGGGCATTGGAACGGAGATGGCGCGAAATGGTTTGTATGGCAGGTATTGGTACAAGTCCCAGACTTGTTCTGCAAAATACTTTAAACCTAAACTAAGACCCGCGCCAACCGTTCCAGCCCTTACAGAGTTTCCCGTCCAGCGTGACGGAAGACTGCCTCACCACCGATTGCCATCCGCGCGGCCCGCGCAAGGAGCACAGCAGCATGCGTTTCCTCACCCCCTTCCTGGCCGCAGCGGCCCTGGCCCCTGCCTTTGTTCCCGCGCTCGCGCAGGCGGACACCATCAAGGTCGGTATCGCCAACGATATTTCCGGGCCGTTTGCCGCGCTGGGTGCCGAGGCGCGTGACGGCTTCAACCTCGCCATCAAGCAGTTGGGCAGCAAGCTGGGCGGCCAGCCGGCCGAGTTCCTGCAGACCGACATGGGCGGCAACCCCGACCAGGCGCGCCAGCTGGTCACGCGCTACATACAGCGCGACAAGGTGGATTTCTTCACCGGCCCCATCGGCTCCAACGTGGCCCTGGCCGTGGGCCCGGCGCTGTTTGGCGCCAAGGTGCCCTACCTGTCCAACAACCCCGGCCCCAGCCAGTTCGCGGGCGCGCAGTGCAATGCGTTCTGGTTCGGCACCTCCTACCAGAACGATGCCTTCCACGAGGCAGCCGGCAAGCTGGCCGCCGACCGTGGCTTCAAGAAGATGTTCATCATGGCGCCCGACTATCCGGCGGGCAAGGATGCGCTGGTCGGCTTCAAGCGCGGCTACAAGACCGCGCCCGGCGAAGAGGTCTACACCAAGCTGGGCCAGATCGACTACGCGGCCGAACTGGCCCAGATACGCGCGGCCAAGCCCGATGCGGTCTACATCTTCCTGCCGGGCGGCATGGGCATCAACTTCGTCAAGCAGTTCGTGTCCACGGGGCTGTCGCAAAGCGTCAAGCTGATCGGCCCGGGCTTCTCGGCCGACGAGGACGTGATCCAGGCCGTGGGCGAGCCCATGCTGGGCATGGTCAATACCGCGCAGTGGGCGCATGACCTGGACGTGCCGCAGAACAAGGCCTTCGTCGAGGCTTTCCGCAAGGAGTACAAGGGCCGCAACCCCTCGGTCTACGCGGCCCAGGCGTATGACGTGATCATGGCCATGGATGCGGCGGTCAAGCAGGCCGGCGGCAAGGCCTCGGACCGCCAGGCCATTGTCAAGGCGCTGGAGAAGGCCGACTACGCCTCGGTGCGCGGCCCCTTCACGTACGGCAAGAACCACTATCCCATCCAGGCCTACTACCAGCGCGTGATCGAGAAGGACGGCAGCGGCCGCATCACCAACAAGCTGGTGGGCAAGGTGTTCGACAAGTACCAGGACGTCTACGTCAACGACTGCAAGATGTAGGCCCCCTGAGTCGCTTCGCGCCTTCCCCCCAGGGGGACGACACCCTCGCTGCGAGGCGGCTCTTGCTCGGTGTCCCTGGCCTGGGCAGGGGCGGTGGCCGACGCTGCGGGCAATGCCCGGCACCTGGATTTCTCATGATTTGTTGACCGCGCGCGGGCCACTGCGCCTGCGGCAGGGGGCGTGTGGATGACGTGGACGCTGCTCTTGGAGCAATTGCTGAATGGCCTGCAGTTCGGGCTGATGCTGTTTCTGATCGCGGCCGGGCTGACCCTGGTGTTCGGCATCATGGACATCATGAACCTGGCCCATGGCTCGCTGTACATGGCGGGCGCCTATGTGGCGGCCGAGACCATGCAGCGCACGGGCTCGTTCACCGCGGCCGTGCTGGTGGCTGCCGTGGCCACGGGCGTGGCGGGTGTGGTGCTGGAGCTGGTGCTGATACGCCGCCTTGCCGTGCGCGACCATCTGGCCCAGGTGCTGGGCAGCTATGCCGTCATCCTCATTGCCAATGACCTGGTCAAGATGGTCTGGGGCCCGGCGCCGGTGATGCTGAACATGCCGGCCGCGCTGTCCGGCCCGGTGCAGTTGCTGCCCGATCTCATGTACCCGGCCTACCGGCTGATGATCATCGTCTTCGGCCTGGCCGCCGCGTTGGGCCTGTACTGGTTCGTGACGCGCACGCGCGCCGGCGTGCTGGTGCGGGCAGGAGCCTCCAACCGCCAGATGGCCACGCTGATGGGCGTGCGCGTGCCGCTGCTGTTCCTGGGCGTGTTCACGCTGGGCGCCATGCTGGCGGCGGTGGCGGGGGCGCTGCTGGGGCCCATCACCTCGGTGCAGGTCGGCATGGGGGAAGAAATCCTCATCCTGGTGCTGGTGTGCATCGTCATCGGCGGCATAGGCTCCATACGCGGCGCCCTGGTGGGCGCCTTGCTGGTGGGCATGGTGGACACGGCCGGGCGGGCCTTCCTGCCCATGCTGCTGCGCCAGGTGTTCTCCCCGGCGGTGGCATCCAGCGTGGGGCCCACGCTGGCGGCGATTTCCATCTATGTGCTGATGGCGGTGGTGCTGGTGTACCGGCCTTCCGGCCTTTTCCCTGCGCGAGGCTGAGCATGGAACACAGCACATTACAGGGCAGGTTCCAGGCCCGGTTCTTCTGGACCGTACTCGCGCTGCTGGCGCTGGCGCTGTTCCCGCTGGTGGCTCCGGCGCTGGGGCTGGACTTCTACATCTCCTTCGTGCGCCGCGTGCTGATCTACGCGCTGGCCGCCACCAGCCTGAACCTCATCCTGGGCTATGGCGGCATGGTGGCGCTGGGGCATGCGGCCTTCTTCGGTGCGGGGGCCTATGCGGTGGGCATCCTGGCGATGAACGGCGTGACCTCGGCTCTGGTGGCCTGGCCGGCCGCCGCGCTGCTGGCCGGGCTGCTGGCCGCCGCCACGGGCGCCGTGTCGCTGCGCACGCGCGGCGTGTACTTCATCATGATCACGCTGGCCTTTGCGCAGATGCTGTTCTACATCTTCATCTCGCTGCGCCAGTACGGCGGCGAGGACGGGCTCAACCTGCCCGGCCATTCCGTGCTGCCCGGGCTGGACCTGGGCCACGATGTCTCCTTCTATTACGTGGTGCTGGCGCTGTTCGCGGTGCTGATGGCCGTGTTCGGGCGGCTGGTGGATTCGCGCTTCGGCAAGGCGCTGCAGGGCGTGCGCGAGAACGAGTCGCGCATGGAGTCGCTGGGCTACCCGGTCTACCGCATCAAGCTGGCAGCCTTTGTGCTCAGCGGCGCCGTGGCCGGGCTGGCGGGCGCGCTGCTGGCCAACCACAACCTGTTCATCTCCCCCAGCCTCATGCACTGGACCCAGTCGGCCAACCTGCTGATCATGGTGCTGGTGGGGGGCGTGGGCCTGCGCTGGGGCGGCGTGGCCGGCGCCGTCGTCATGCTGACGCTGGAGGAAGTGCTTCGCATGTGGACCGAGTACTGGCACCTGCCGCTGGGCCTGCTGCTGCTGTGCGTGGTGTTCGGTGCGCCGCGCGGCCTGATGGGCCTGTGGCCCGCACGCGGGAGGCAGGCATGAGCGGCGCGGCCACCCCTATCTCCATTCCCACCCCGGCCCTGGAAGCCAAGGGCCTGGTGCGCCGCTTTGGCGCGCTGCTGGCCACCGACCATGTCTCGCTGTCGCTGGCGCCTGGCGAGATCCATGCGCTGATCGGCCCCAATGGCGCGGGCAAGTCCACGCTCATCCATCTGCTGTCCGGCACGCTGGCGGCCGATGCGGGCACGCTGGTGCTGGCGGGGCGCGATGTGAGCGCGCTCAACGCCCACCAGCGCGTGGCGGCGGGGCTGTCGCGGTCTTTCCAGATCACCAACATCTTCAAGCAGTCCAGCGTGCTGGACAACCTGGTGCTGGCCGTGCAGGCGCATGCGGGCAGCAGCTTCAGCTTCTGGCGCCCGCGCGCGGCCGAGACCGCGCTCTACGAGCAGGCCCGCGAGCTGGCGCGCGAATGCGCCATTGACGCCAGCCTGCTGCAACGCCCCGCAGGCACGCTGCCCCATGGCGAGCAGCGCAAGCTGGAGTTCGCGCTGGCCCTGGCTGCGCGCCCCGGCGTGCTGCTGCTGGACGAGCCCATGGCCGGCATGGGCCCTGATGAAACACTGCGCCTGACCGAGCTGATCGAGTCCCTGCGCGGCCGTGCCGCCATGCTGCTGGTGGAGCACGACATGCAGGCCGTGTTCCGCCTGGCCGACCGCATCTCCGTGCTGGTCTACGGGCGCATCATCGCCACCGGCACGCCCGACGAGATACGTGGCAACGCCGACGTGCGCCAGGCCTACCTGGGAGACGAAGAAGTGAAGGAGGGCGCGTGATGCTCGAAATGCAGGCCGTGCAAAGCGGCTACGGACCCAGCCAGGTGCTGTTCGGCGTGGACCTCCGCATCGAGGCAGGCCAGGTCGTCACCCTGCTGGGCCGCAACGGCATGGGCAAGACCACGCTGCTTCGCACGCTGCTGGGCCAACTGCCCCTGCGCGCCGGCCGCATGGTGTTTGCCGGGCAGGACATCGCCGGCTGGGCCACCGACCGCATCGCCCGCGCCGGCGTGGCCATCGTGCCCGAAGGCCGCCAGTGCTTTCCCAATCTCACGGTGCGCGAGCACCTGACGGCCTTTGTGGCCCATCGCAATTCGGGCAGCCCCGGTGCGGCAGAGCCCTGGACGCCCGAGCGCGTGTTCGCGCTGTTTCCCCGCCTGGGCGAGCGCGCCTCCAACATGGGCAACCAACTGTCGGGCGGCGAGCAGCAAATGCTGGCCATAGGCCGCGCCCTGGTCACCAACCCGCGCCTGCTTATCCTGGACGAAGCCACCGAGGGCCTGGCCCCCCGCATCCGCGAAGAGATCTGGTCCTGCCTGGCCCAGCTGCGCGCCGCCGGCCAGACCATCCTGGTCATCGACAAATACGTGGAGCGCCTGCTGGGCCTGGCCGACCGCCACCTCATCCTGGAGCGCGGCAAAGTCGTGTGGAGCGGAGATTCGGCCGCGCTGGATGGGGACAGAGCGCTGTGGGAACGGTATTTGGGAGTGTGAGCACGCGCAATGCATTCGCGGTTCAAGGCGAAATTCAAGGCGCGATGGAGGGTTGAATGGCATTGAAGATCAATGGGTGGCATGCCATTCAAATACATGACTGTATCCAAGATAGGCAATTGCTTACATTTACAGGATGTATCTGGCCCTGCATTTGATTGCCCTATGGCCATCGGCTTGTCTATGATCCCCGCTCACCAAGAGCAGGGAGGCCGCCCGCAGGGCGGCGCGCACTATGACACGCCGAGTCACCATACACACGCCATTGGGCGAGCAGCTGCATTTCCGTGAATTGCGCGGCCAGGAAAACATCAGCCAGCTCTTCAGCCTCGATGTGGAAATGCTCAGCGAAAGCGAAAGCATCGATCCCAAGGCCCTATTGGGCAAAAACGCCACCATAGAAATAGAAACCCAGGGCGGCGGCAGGCGCTTCATCGACGGCATCGTCACCCGCTTTGGCATGCAGGGCCAGGACCACCGCCACTACGCCTACAAGGCCCGCCTGAGCCCTTGGCTGTGGCTGGCCACGCGCAAGAGCGACTTTCGCATCTTCCAGAACCAGACCGTGCCCGACATCATCGAGCAGGTATTGGGCGTCTATGGCCATCCCCTGCAAAAGAAACTCACGCGTGCCTATCGCAGCTGGGACTACTGCGTTCAATACAACGAAAGCGATTGCGACTTTGTCTCGCGATTGATGGAGCACGAAGGCATTTACTACTTCTTCGAGCATGCCTCGGGCCAGCACACCCTGGTGCTGTGCGACGACATCATTGCCTCGCACAGCGTATTGCCCGGGGGCGCCTCCATTCCCTTTTATCCCCCGGAAAAAGCCGCCGCAGGCGATCAGGAAAACATCCACGCCTGGCAGCTGGAGCAGGAAATCAAATCGGGCCGCCATTACAGCGACGACTACGACTTCAAGAAACCCCGGGCCGACCTCACCCACCTGCGGCGCGACCCACCGGGCCACGCCCATGACGGCCACGAAATCTACGAATGGCCAGGCGGCTACACCCAGCTGAGCGACGGCGAGGACTACATCCGCGTGCGCCTGAAGGAAAGCCTCACCGGCCAAAGCCGGGTGCGGGGCCAGTCCTGCCACCGGGCGTTGGCCACGGGCTACACGTTCAGCCTCTACAACTACCCGCGCGGCGACCAGAACCAGCAGTACCTGATCACGGGCCTGAGCTACCACTTGAAGGAGAACCCCCGCGTCAGTGCCGTGGCCCCGGGCGCCAAGGGCAGCGCCGCGGAAGACGGCTCCTTCCAGCGCTACGAGTTGCAGGCCCAGCCCACGAGTCTTGCCTACACGCCCGCGCGTACCACGCCCAAGCCGCGCACCACGGGCCCGCAGACCGCCGTCGTCGTGGGCCCGGCCGGAGAAGAAATCTGGACCGACGAATACGGCCGCATCAAGGTGCAGTTCCACTGGGACCGGCTGGGCGGCATGAACGAGAACTCCAGCTGCTGGATCCGCGTGGCCACGAACTGGGCGGGCCCGGGGTTCGGGGCCATCTCCATTCCGCGCATAGGCCATGAGGTGGTGGTGGACTTCCTCAACGGCGACCCGGACTACCCGCTGGTCACGGGCTGCGTCTACAACGCGGCCAACATGCCGCCCTGGGCGCTGCCGGCCAACGCCACGCAATCGGGCATCAAGACCAGATCGAGCAAGGGCGGGGCCGCAGGCGCGGGCATGAAGAACGGCCCGGGTGACGCCAACGCCATCCGCTTCGAGGACAAGGCCGGTCAAGAACAGCTGTGGCTGCATGCGCAAAAGGACCAGCTCACCGAAGTCGAGAACGACGAAGACAAATGGGTGGGCAACGACCGGCGCAAGACGGTGGACCGGGACGAGACCAGCGTGATCCACCGCGACCGCACGGAGACCGTGGACCGCGACGAGACCATCACCGTGCACAACAACCGCACGGAGCGGGTGGACCACAACGAGAAGGTCAGCATTGGCGACAACCGCAACGAAGATGTTGGCATCGACGAGAACATCTCGATCGGCAAGAACCGCAGCAAGACCATCGGCAAGACCGAGACCGACAAGATAGGCCAGAACTGGCACGTCACGGTGGGCCTGCTCAAGACCCAGACCATAGGCATGGCCTACATGCAGAACGTGGGTGTGATGAAGATGATGAACATCGGCGTCAACTACATGGAGAACATCGGCGTGGCCATGCAGACCACGGTCGGCATGAGCCAGAACCTCACCGTGGGGCAGGAGCGCCAGGTCAAGGTCGGCAGCAAGCAAAGCACGGAAGTGGGCTCGCAGTACTCGCTGACCGTGGGCGGTGGTGGCGGGGGTGGTGGCGGCAGCGGTGGTGGCGCGGGAGGCGGCATGGCCATGAACATCACGGCGCCTGGTGGCGGCGGCAGCGGTGGGGGCGGTGGAGGCGGAGGCGGAGGCGGCAAGGCCTCCCAGCTCACCATGGATGGGCAAAGCATCCAGCTCAACGCCGCCAAGATCCGGCTCGAAGCCCAGCAGGAAATCCTGCTGACCTGCGGTGAAAGCACCATCCGCATCACGCCCGGCGACATCCAGATTCTCTCGCCCACGGACCGGCTCAACTGCTGAAGGCAGACAGCCCGTACCGCGTTCCCCGTATCCGCATTCCCGTTCTCCCCCATCTCTCCAGGAGCAGCCTCGCATGAGTGGCAAACCCGCAGCCCGCATCACCGACAGCGTCGTCAAGGGCAAGATCGTCACCGGCTCGCTCACCGTGCTCATCGGCAGCCAGGGGGGCCTGGCCTGCTCCGTCTGCCCGGACGGCATCACCGTCGGATCCCCTGTGAACCCCCAGCTCGGCGCCAAGGTCCTGCGGGGCGCACAAGACCTGGACTTCGCTCTGCCGTCGGCTGCGCTGCCTGTGGCCTGGCAGCGCCAGTACAGCAGCTACGTCAACCCCGAGCACGGCGCTGCCTGCGGCCTGCTGGGCCATGGCTGGCACCTGCTGCAGGAGCTCAGCATCCGCCTGCAGGACGAGGCCACCTTGCTGCTGGATGCCAGCGGCCGCGTCATCACCTTCGACCAGCCCCTGGCGCCGGGCGGCCAGCTGCACAGTGCCAGCGAAGACATCTGGCTGCTGCGCGGCGGCAGCACGGAGCCGGACGGCGGCACAGCGCCCTGGGCCGCCAATCCTCGGTGGTCGCATGTGGAACAGGCACTGGTGCGCAACCCGCAAGCCATCCTTGCGGTCAGCGGCGATGGCGACACGCTCTGGGGCTTTGGTCCTGCTCCCGGTGAGTCTGTCGATGGCCCTTGGCGCCTCATGGCCCAGATCGACCGCTTCGGGCGCCGCCAGCTTTACCACTACAGCGACGGCACCACGCCCGAGGCCGGCCACAGTGCCAGCAAGGACCTCATCCCCGCAGGCCGCCTGGTCTCGCTGAGCGACGGCACAGGCCGGCGCTACCGGCTGCTGCACCAGCGCATCCATGGCGGCAGCGACGCGCAGGGACTGAACGGACTGTGGGGCGCCGACGACGGCTGGCGAGTCACAGGCGTGGACCTCACACAGGACCCGTTGCACCCCCTGTCCACCCCCATCGCCCTCGTGCGCTACGGCTACAGCAGCGCAGGCGACCTCATCACCGTCCACGACCGCGCAGGCCAGCTCGTGCGCGAATTCGAATGGGACCACCACCGCATCAGCGCCCACCGCCATGCCAGCGGACCCTGGCACCGCTACCGCTACGAGAGCGCCCAGCCCGGTGCCCGCGTCATCGAGCACAGCAACCAGGAAGGCCTCAGCTACCGCTTCGACTACCTGGCCCAACCCCCGGGCCCCGACGGCCAGCCGCGTGCCGCCACCCGCGTCAGCGACAGCCTGGATCGCATCGAGACCTACTACTTCGAAGGCGCAGCGGGCCTGTCGCGCCTCATCGCCCACCACAAGGCCGATGGCAGCCGCTGGCTGCAGGCCTACGACAGCTTCGGCCGCCTGGCCTCGCGCACCGACCCGCTGGGGCGCAGCGTCCACCTCAGGCGTGATGGCCAGGGCCGGCTTATCGGCGTGCAACTGCCCGACGGGCGCAGCACCCAGCAGGAACACGACGAAGCCACCGGCCGCCTGCTGCAAAGCACTGACACCGCAGGGGCCACCACCAGCTACGAATACGACAACTGGGGCCGCATCACCCAGATCACCCAGGCCGACGGCAGCACCGAGCGCTACCACTACCCCGACCCCAAAGAAGCGCCGCTCACCTGCGACAGCCCCCGGCGCATCGAAGACGCCCAGGGCGGCAGCAAACAGCTGGCCTGGAGCGACGCGGGCCAACTGCTCAGCTACACCGACTGCTCGGGCCACAGCACGCACTACCACTACGACCGCTGGGGCGCGCTCATCGAAGTGGACAACGCCCTGGGCCAGCGCCAACGCCACCAGCGCGATGGCCAGGGGCGCATCGTGGCCAGCGAACTGCCCAACGGCCAGATCGAGCGCTACCACTACGACAGCGCAGGCCACCTCACGCGCATCGATCCGGCCCAGCCTGCGGGCACCTCCAGCGACACCCAGACCGCCGACCCCAGCATCCACCTGCGCTACGACCTCTGGGGCAGGCTGGTCCAGCGAACACATGGCGGCCTCACCCTGGCCTTCGAATACGACAGCGCCGGCCGCCTCCTGCGCCTCGTCAACGAGAACGGAGCGCAAAGCCGCTTTGCCTGGGACGCGCTGGACCGGCTCGTGCAGGAAGAAGGGTTTGACCAACGGCTGCAGCGCTACCGCTGGGACGCGGCAGGCCAGCTCATGGAAGCCACGGACGGCAACGCCGCGCAGCAAAGCAGCAGCCACTACCGCTGGGACGAAGGCGGGCGCCTCGCCGAACGGCAGCTGCCCGCCACGCCCCATGCGCTCGCACAAACCCACCGCTACGAATGGGATGCGGCCGGGCGCCTCACGGCGGCCAGCGTCTGGCAACACAGCACCACAGACAACGACAACGGCCTCATCGCCCAACTGCAAAGCCGCATAGCACTGGAGCGCGACGCCCTGGGCCGCATCACCGCAGAAGTGCAACAGCTGTACCGCCCCGGCAAGGACGGCAACGGCAACGGGGGCGCAGAGCAGATCGAATACGAACACCGCATCGCCCACAGCCTGGACGCGCTGGGCGCACGCCAGCACAGCCAACTGCAAAGCCTGGGAGAGATCGCCTGGCTCACCTACGGCTCAGGCCATGTGCACGGACTGCAGCTCAACGGAGCCAGCCTCATCGACTTCGAGCGCGACAACCTGCACCGCGAAGTCCGCCGCAGCCTGCACCCACCCACCTCTGCAGCAGACGCACACAACCCCCTGCAGGTGCAACGCCAATGGGACAGCCTGGGCCGACTCACGGCCCTGGGCACCACAGGCCTGCAAGCGCTGCAGCAAACGGATCTTAATGACACCGGCGCCCAGGCCCACGCCCTCATAGGCCAGATCCTCGGCCGCCGCTACCACTACGACAGCCTGGGCCAGCTCGTTGCCATCGAACAGGCCGGTGCCCCAGGCCAGGCCGCGCAACTGCTGCGCTACGGCTACGACAGCGCCGGGCGCCTGAGAGCGGCCACCGACAGCCAGGACCCCCAGATCACCACCCGCTGGCAGATCGACCCTGCCGGCAACCGCCTGCCAGCACCCGGTGCAACGGGTCAGACAGACTCACAAGACAACTGGGCCGCCCAGGTCCACGCCCACTGGCGGCACACCGACTTCAACCTCATGGGCCTGGCCCACCTTGCAGGCCAGCGGCAAGGCCCCGTGCAGCGCTGGGAAGACAACCGCATCGGCTTCACTGAAGACCGCGTCTGGCGCTACGACCCCTGCGGCAACCGCATCGCGCAAATGCAGGCGGACCACAGCCAGCAGCAACTGCACTACGACGGAGCCCACCAGCTCATAGCCGTGCGCAGCAGCCAGATCCAGGGCAACGCCGAGCAGCTGCGCCACCACAGCCGCTACACCTACGACGCCCTGGGCAGGCGCCTGAAGCAGCAAGTGGAAAGCGCGGACTCCACAGAATCCACCCGCACCCACTACTACGGCTGGGACGGAGACCGCCTCATCCACACCGAACGCCTGCAGGACGGCGATGACACCCGCCACATAGAGCACACCATCTACGAACCGGGCAGCTTCACCCCCCTGGTGCGCCTGAGCACCACGGCCAGCGGCGACCCCCAAGACCAGCCCCACCTGCTGGTGCAGGCCATCACCGCAGGCCTGCCCGACCAGGACGACCCCAACCACACGCCGGCCCTGGCCCTGATGCAAACCATGCTCAGCGCCATGCCGCGCGACATGCAGCAAGACGCCGCCCGCCACCTGCGCCACACCCTGGAGCACGGCCTGCCGCCCGGCGCCCAGGCCATGCTAGGCGAACAGGCCGAGGGCACGGCCCGCCTGCTCAGCGGCATGCAGGAAAAGCTGCAGAAACAGGAAAAAGAACAGCACGCCCGCATCGCCATCCACCACTACCACTGCGACCACCTGGGCACACCCATGGCCCTGACGGACCAGACCGGCCAGGTGGCCTGGGCCGCGAAGCTGGACCCCTGGGGCAATGTGCTGCAGGAGTACAACCCGCAGGGCATCCACCAGGCGATCCGGCTGCCAGGGCAGCACCATGACAGGGAAACGGGGCTGTATTACAACCGGCATCGGTATTACGATCCGGTGGTGGGGGGTTATGTGAATCAGGATCCGATTGGATGGAATGGAGGCACTAATCACTATGACTACCCAGTAGATCCGCTTTCGTGGATAGATCCACTGGGGTTGCAAGGGCAAGGAGGTGTTGGTGCGGCTGCAAGTACAGCAAATAAAGCAAGGAAATCTGCAAATTTTGGAAAAGATGTGGCAGATGCACAGCAAAAGACGAAAAAAGCCAATCAGGAAAAATCAGATTTATACAAATGTATTGCTGTACCAACACCGCCCAATTGTCCGAAATCCGCTCAAGATCTTGAGGCAATGAGTGAACAAGCGGGAGAATCCGAAAAAGAAGCTATCAAAGCTATGCGCGAAGCATATAAAAGTGGCTTGAAGGTACCCGGGACGCTAACCGGGGGACCGCTTGCAAAACCAATCCCATAAATAGATTTAGTACGATGATTAATTTTTATTTCGAAAAAATCAAGAGCATACTTCATGCGGCAATTTTATTGCCATCAACAATATTTCTTATATCTGGTTGTACTCAATCAGCTGAATTTAAATTAAAAAACAAGAATATTCACGAACATTCTATTATTGATATAAATGATTATGAGATTTATATTCCAGATTTCTGCAAATTGAGTTACTTAAACTACGATGACGACATGGGTTTTGCGACAATTTTGTGTAAATCAGAAATTGATAACGAATTAAATGCGATAAGCATTCTTGATTTAAGGAGAAATAAAGAAAAAGAATCAATTGTGAAACAAACCATGGCGCAGACAAGAAAAATTAAATCTCATGACTGCGGCATTATTCTATACCCTAAATTATCTTGTTATTCGGAGGAGATTGGTGTGTTAATAAGTTCTGATAGTACTTTTGTTTTGGAGGAGTTTATTAAATATCAAGATGAGGTTGGCGATTCACGGTGAAAAGATTGAAATAAATAATTTGCTCAAAAATAAGATTCTTCAGGAATTTAAAAGATGTCAAATTTACTTTGATGGAAAACAAAATCAAGCTCATTTATTATTTCCGCTCTAGCTTCTTAAAGAATATAACCTGTTTTACTTGAATAAATCGCTTGATTCAGTATTTGCAAGATATCCGGGGCAGTTCTACTGATAATTCTCTAAGAATTGTAATGCGCTAAAATTCTTTCGAATGCAGATGGACGAGTAATCCTGGACCCGATCTCTGGGCGAACAGACCGAGGACACCACGCGCGTGCTCGGCATGCATGCAGGCCTAACTGCAGGAACAGGCAAAAGCGTAGCAGTCGCGCATCGCTATCCTCCATTACCACTGCGACCATCTTGGCACACCAATTGCCCTGACAGATCAGACCGGCCAGGTGGCCTGGGCCACCAAGCTGGGCCCCTGGGGCAATGTGCTGCAGGAGTACAACCCGCAGGGCATGCACCCGGCGATCCGGCTGCCGGGGCCGCACCATAACAAGGAGACGGGGCTGTATTACAACCGGCATCGGTATTACGATCCGGTGGTGGGGAGTTATGTGAATCAGGATCCGATCGGGTTGATGGGTGGGGTAAATTTCTTCACCTATCCCTCAAATCCATTGACAAGAAGCCACGATAGTATTCCTTCCACTCCTAAATCAATGCCTTTACCAGTTGGCGAAAAATGCAATAAATCCCGACTGAAGAGCGACCCCGCCGGGCCAGGCACCGCTCCTGCAGCAGATACGGACGATATATTGGAAATGATGCAAAAAATCAGGACTAGAAAAATAGGCACTCGACGATGAGATATTTATTTTATGTATTTGCTATTTGTTTGAATTTTTCTTCATCGTACGCCAAAGATATTGAAAATCGAGAGCCGGAATGTTTGGTTGGCGTAGACTCAAAGAAATTTGTGGCCAGTTTTCAAATTATTGATAAAGATCAAAAAATATGGATTATTAATGATAGAAGTAATGAAAAAATGAAATCAACTATTATTGGATGGTTGAGCCTAGGTTAATAAAGAATGGTAATTTTCTTCCTGTAAAATATGCATTTGGTGTCGGGCATAGAAATGAGTATGAATCAAAGGGGAGGCAAGAAAATTCGCTATCGGTTTTGTTGGAAGAAATAAAAAATAGTGGAACGATTTATATAAATAGCCCTGATAAAAAGAGTAGGCAGAAAATATCGAGAAATTTGGAAAATATTCAAATTCATATGATTTTAAACAAAGATGAGATAATTCTCTATTCCAGGGATATTGAGGGGAAAAACGCTATTTTCTCAAGTAAGCCTACACATGCAAGGATGACCATGAGAACTCCATATAAATCGCAATCTTACATCTGCTTAGTAGAAATTGATTATCAATAGAATTCTTGCTAGGAGATCATTGATTAGTTTTTTGCAGATTATTTATATCTCTGAATTCGGTGTATTTATTGCTATTGACGCAACTAAGGTATTCATTTTAATAATTGACTATGCTTTGGGGCTAGGCTGGGTATTTACTTGGGGAACCTCTGCACAAAGCACGATTTCTACTTTGTAGACATAGGTGGTTCCTTAGGAGCAGGGGCACCATTAAACAGTATTAGGATATCAGTTCGACCAGGAACAAATGAATTAATAACGGCATATCCTGACTGAATTATGAAAATATTCGAAACCATTGAATGTCCAAGCTGCAGGCAAGATAAATTAATTATCTCGAAAAATACAGATACGGGAAAACTTTATTTGTATTGTAGCGAATGCTTCGCTGCGTGGAATTCAATTGAAGAAGTTTCCGAAAAAAATCGCATGTTTATTGATCTGGATGGAAATTCAGAAGATCCTAGTTACGAAGAAATATTGGCTAATGGATGGGATCTATTTGTATCTAGAATAGTTGAGGTTTAATTTTCTAAAAATAACAATTAAGGTGAATATGTTTATTTCTGATTTAAAATCCAATTGCTATTGACCATGACGTGGTTTGTGGTTGTCGGTTAAATAGTATTTAATAAATATTATTGCTTTCTATTTTCTCTAGTTAATAATCCAATGAAAACGGCAATCTCATGAATGGTAAGATAAATGGGCGCTGCAGAGTTTTACTTTGGATGAAAGTTCCTGACAGGGCCCTTGGTTTCAAAACACCAAGCCTAGAGATATTGAACCAGAGAGCTTGATGCAATTGTTGAGTCCTTCTCCCGACGAAGTGATGCATATGCACCCCATGCTGTGCTTCCCCATCGAAGGAAAGGGGGGCAGACATGGGGTGTAGTGGCCACCTGCGACCAACAAAACAGGCTGAGTACTTTCAGCCTGGTGAATTCTGGAGACTGGCGGGAAGCGGCGCCTATTCCACAGACTGAGCAAGCCAGTGCAGCGCCCGGTGAAATACCTACACGCAGATCATTGACTTACCGCTCTGGAGCAAGAGCACCCGAATCAGGTATCTGGGAAGGGCGGCTACCGGCTGGCCATCCATAGGCTCAGATGCTGGCAGAGGCACCGCACAGGTTTGTTTTCAAGCGTGCTGGTGATGCAATGGCTGACTTGGGTCTTGCCCCGTTTGATGAAGCAACGGTGGTTTGGACTTGGCTACGAGCCTAGTGCTACTCACAATCGACAGGGAACAAGACAGGACGATATTGAGATGCCTCGCTTGAAATACCCTGAAATGAGGATGGAATTGCTCGGATATTTGAGAAAAATCAAGGATTTGAAGTATCAAATTAAAGCCTGGGTGAATCATGATTTCCCTGCAGACATTCAATACGACCATCTTGATTTGGCCATACATTTAATTTTTGACGATACGGATCTTGGCAGTGATGCTCGTATGGCGATCGGTGAAATTCTTCTCGATGAGCAGGAGGCAGCACTGATGAGGCAGTTGGTGGATGCCATCAATGCCGTCTTTGAGGCGTACGGCACGGACATGCCGGACAGCTTCTACATGCAAGTTGGCGAATGGACGAGGGTTGTGGCCTGTGCCGAAAGGGCGTTCGATTGTCTGGAGGGGAGCAACGCCGCTGGCTGCCCCGAGCCGCTGGATTGACACGGGCATGCCTGCCAGCCGACTAGCCGGGGCAAGACCATGGCTGATCGTGATGTCCAGTCGGTGGTGAAGAGTACCGTAGCGTTGCCAGGTTCGTGGAACAACAAGATGTTTTCCACGCCGGTAGCCCGCCCCCAAACCTGCCGGACAATCCATGGAAACCAAGGCACCGTTCCATGACAACTTCAACCCCCCTTGCCGAACCCGAATTGAGAGCCTTCGCCGCAGCGGCGGCCGAGCAGCAGCGATGCACGGACTGCGCTGTGCTGTGGAGGCCGGGCTGGGAGTCCCTGTCGGGGGCGGACAAGACTTCGCATCTGCAGGAGGTTGGTGCGCTGGGCACGCCGGAGACACGGGAAATGCTCGATGAATATCACCCAGAGGGCACGAACCAGTGGTCGCCGGATGCTCCCATCGCCCTGGGCTGGCACCCGTACAACCGCTGCACGCTTTGGCGCTGCCACCATTGCAATGCCGCCTTTCTGCGCTACACGGAATACGGCGGCTACTACCAGGACGATCGCATCCGGCCGCTGCTGGCGCATCTGATCGTCACGCCCGAGCAGGGCCGCGTCTGAGCGGCGCTGCTCGGCCGGCTCAGGTCCAGTCGAACGTGAACAGCACCGTGCGGCTCTCCGGTTCGTAGAACAGCAGGATGCTGTCCGCTCCCGTGGCGCACCAGTTGTAGCCGGCCACGTTGGCCACGTGGAAGAAGGGTTTGCCGTCGCGGGTGATGCGGATGCCGTCGTCTTCCAGTTCATCGCCCATGCCGGCGTTTTCCGCTTCGTCCAGCTGGAAGGCCGGGGGAATGGGCGGGTGGCTGGTCCAGTTGCCGTACCAGATGCCGCCGCCCAGGCCGTCCAGGTAGTCGTGCTCCATGGGCTCGCCCGTGCCGTAGCGCGAGTAGCTGGCCAGGCGGCCGTGCTCGGCGTAGTAGGCACTGGCCTTGGCGTGGCTGGCCAGCATTTCGTCGGTGTGCTCGCAGGCGAAGGCGTCCTTGGTGAACTGGTCGCCATGCTGCGGCGCGCGCTGGAAGAAGCCTTCGTTGCCCAGGAAGCGGTAGCGGTTGTCGGGCGTCAGCTCCAGCGCAAACCAGTTGGGGGCGGTGAAGGCGTTGTGGTGGGCTTCGGTCTCATCGCCGATGCAGCCCTCGAAGGGCTCGACGGGGCACAGCATGTGGACCACGGTGCCGGCCAGTTCGGGCCGCACCAGGCCCAGGTCGATGGAGATCAGCGGCAGCAGGTGCTCGGCCAGCCAGGGCTGGTCGGCCACGAAGATGTCGGCGGCATCGGGGAAGGGGGTGAGGCCCGGCCTCAGTTCGCGGACTTCGGTTTGCTGGGTCAAGAGGAACTCCTGGGTGAGGGGGTGGTGGTGCCGGGGGTGATCTCGAAGATGTCCTGGTCCGATGCGGCCGCGCTCTCGTGGTAGATGTCGTAGAGGTACTGCGCCAGTTCGGCGTGGGTGACATCGCAGGGAATGGCCAGCAGGGCGGGAGCACGCTTGCCGTCGGCGCCGACGTTGAAGCAGCGCCACTGGGCCTGCGCGCGTTCGATGGCGATGATGCGGCCGAAGACATTGAACCGGTATTTTTCCAAGGGAGATCCTCCTGGCGATCCGGCATCGTAGCGGCTGTCGAGGGGCTCATGCGTGTTCTCCCTAGGTTCGTGCCGGCGTTTCGTCTATATATTTCAAACCTAAACTATTCAGGCTTAAAGTTGTTAGGCCTGGATTCTGAACCTGGGGCGTCCTGTGCCGTCGCCCTGCGAGAAAAGGGTTTGCGGTATGAAGATCGTTTGCATCGGCGGTGGTCCCGCCGGCCTGTACTTCGGCCTGCTGATGAAGCTGCAGGACCCCGCCAACGAGGTCACGGTGGTGGAGCGCAACCGGCCCTACGACACCTTTGGCTGGGGCGTGGTGTTCTCGGACGCCACCATGGACAACCTGCGCGAGGCCGATCCGGTGTCGGCCCGCACGATTGGTGACGCCTTCAACCACTGGGACGATATCGACATCCACTTCAAGGGCCGCAGCCTGCGCAGCAGCGGCCATGGCTTCATCGGCATAGGCCGCAAGAAGCTGCTCAACATCCTGCAGGCGCGCTGCGAGGACGTGGGCGTGAAGCTGGTGTTCGAGAACTTCGTGCAGGACGACCAGGCGATTGCGCGCGAGTACGACGCCGACCTGGTAATCGCCTCGGACGGCATCAACAGCCAGGTGCGCACGCGCTATGCCGATACCTTTCGGCCCGATATCGACCAGCGCCGCTGCCGCTTCGTGTGGCTGGGCACGACCAAGGTGTTCGATGCCTTCACCTTCGCCTTCGTGCAGACCGAGCATGGCTGGTTCCAGGCCCATGCCTACCGCTACGAAGACGGCATGTCCACCTTCATCGTGGAGACGCCCGAGGAGACCTGGCAGGCCGCCGGCATAGAGCAGATGAGCCAGGAGGAGGGCATTGCCTATTGCGAGAAGCTGTTCGCCCCCTGGCTGGACGGCCATGCCCTGGTCAGCAATGCCACGCACCTGCGCGGCTCGGCCATCTGGATCCGCTTTCCGCGCGTGATCTGCAATACCTGGGTGCACTGGAATGCGCTGGACACGCCGCGCGGCCCGCGCAGCGTTCCCGTGGTGCTGATGGGCGATGCGGCGCACACGGCGCATTTCTCGATTGGCTCGGGCACCAAGCTGGCGCTGGAGGATGCGATCGAGCTGGCGCGCAGCCTGCGGTCTGCGGGGGGCATCGAGGCCGGCCTGCGCCACTACGAGGAGGTGCGCAGCGTGGAGGTGCTCAAGATCCAGAACGCGGCGCGCAATTCCACGGAATGGTTCGAGAACGTGCAGCGCTATGCGGGCCTGGAGCCGGAGCAGTTCGCCTATTCGCTGCTGACGCGCTCGCAGCGCATCTCGCACGAGAACCTGCGCCTGCGCGATGCCGCCTGGCTGCAGGGCTTTGAGCGCTGGATTGCCGAGCATGCGGGCGAGACCGTGCCCGAAGGCCGCCGTCCCCCCATGCCCATGCTCACGCCCTACCAGGCGCGCGGCCTGCGGCTGAAGAACCGCATCGTGGTCTCGCCCATGGCCATGTATTCCTGCACCGACGGCGTGCCTGGCGACTTCCACCTGGTGCACCTGGGCGCGCGCGCCATGGGCGGCGCGGGCCTGGTGATGGTGGAGATGACCTGCACCTCGCCCGACGCACGCATCACGCCCGGCTGCCCCGGGCTGTGGAACGACGAGCAGGCGCAGGCCTTTGGGCGCATTGTCGATTTCGTGCACGCGCAGGGCGGTGCGCACATTGGCGTGCAGCTGGGGCATGCGGGGCGCAAGGGATCGACCCAGCTGGGCTGGCAAAAGATCGACCATCCGCTGGAGCAGGGCAACTGGCCGCTGCTGTCGGCATCGGCCCTGCCCTATATCGAGGGACTCTCGCAAGTGCCCGCTGCCATGACCCGTGCCGACATGGACCATGTGCGCGAGGACTTCGTGGCCGCCACGCGGCGCGCCGCGGCAGCGGGCTTTGACTGGCTGGAGCTGCACTGCGCCCACGGCTATCTGCTGTCCAGCTTCATCTCGCCGCTCACCAACCGGCGCGATGACGAATATGGCGGCAGCCTGGACAACCGCCTGCGCTTTCCGCTGGAGGTGTTCAAGGCGGTGCGTGCAGCCTGGCCGCAGGACAGGCCCATGTCGGTGCGCATCTCGGCCCATGACTGGGTGGAGGGCGGCATCACGCCCGACGATGCGGTGGAGATCGCACGCCGCTTCAAGGCGGCGGGCGCCGACATGATCGATTGCTCCTCGGGCCAGGTCAGCCCCGACCAGAAGCCGGTGTACGGCCGCATGTACCAGACGCCGTTTGCCGACCGTGTGCGCAACGAGGCCGGCATACCCACCATTGCCGTGGGCGCCATCTTCGAGGCCGACCATGCCAACGCCATCATCGCCTCGGGCCGGGCCGACCTGTGCGCGCTGGCGCGTCCTCACCTGGCCGATGCCGCCTGGACGCTGCGCGAGGCTGCGCGCCTCGGTGCGCAGGATGTGGATTGGCCGAACCAGTACCAGCCCGGCAAGCGCCAGTTGGAAACCAACTTCGAACGCGCCGCCGCCATGGCGCAGTTGGACCTCAAATGACTCCAAGTTCACAAGCCCTGGAAGGGCGCCATTCCCTGGTGACGGGCGGGGCGCGCGGCATAGGCCTGGCCTGCGCGCGGGCGCTGCTGGCGCGCGGCGCGCGGGTCACGCTGTTGGGACGCGATGGTGCGGCGCTGGAGGCTGCCGTGCGCGAGCTGGGCGGCACGGCACCGGCAGCACAGATGGTGCAGTCCGTGCAGGCGGATATTGCCGACGAAGCCTCGGTGCGCCAGGCCTTCGCGCAGGCCGAGGCGGCCTTCGGCCCCGTGCAGGTGCTGGTCAACAACGCGGGCCAGGCCAGCAGCCAGAAGTTCGAGCGCACCGACGCCGCACTGTGGCAGGCGATGCTGGCCGTCAACCTCACGGGCACCTTCCACTGCATGCAGGCCGCGCTGCCAGGCATGCTGGCTGCGCGCTGGGGCCGCATCATCAATGTGGCCAGCACGGCAGGGCTGATCGGCTATGCCTATGTCAGCGCCTATTGCGCGGCCAAGCATGGCGTGATCGGCCTCACGCGCTCGCTGGCGCTGGAGACGGCGGGCAAGGGCGTGACGGTGAATGCCGTCTGCCCCGGCTACACCGAGACCGACATCGTGCGCGGCGCCGTGGCCAACATCGTGGACAAGACCGGCATGACGGCGGATGAGGCCCGCGCCAGGCTGGCCGAACGCAACCCGCAGGGCCGCCTGGTCCAGCCCGAGGAAGTGGCCGAGACCGTGGCCTGGCTGGCCCTGCCGGCGTCCGCCTCGGTCAACGGCCAGTCCATTGCCGTCGACGGCGGCGAGGTGATGACCGGCTGAACCCGGTCCACTCCCCCCGTTTTCTGAATTCTTGATGGAGACACCATGAGCACCCAGCCCGAAGAACACAGCATGAAGCACCACAAGCGCCCCCTGGCCGGCTACGAGGCCAGGACCTTTGTGTGGCAGGTATCGGCCGACGGCAAGATCGGCACCATCACCCTGAACCGGCCCGAGCGCAAGAACCCGCTGACCTTCGGCTCCTACGCCGAGCTGCGCGACCTGTTCCGCGCCCTGGTCTATGCCACCGACATCAAGGCCGTGGTGGTCACGGGCGCGGGCGGCAATTTTTGCTCGGGCGGCGATGTGCACGAGATCATCGGCCCGCTCACCAAGATGAGCATGCCCGAGCTGCTGGACTTCACGCGCATGACGGGCGACCTGATCAAGGCCATGCGCGCCTGCCCGCAGCCCATCGTGGCGGCCGTGGACGGCATCTGCGCGGGCGCGGGCGCCATGGTCGCGCTGGCGGCCGACATGCGCCTGGGCACGCCGGCGGCGCGCACGGCGTTTCTCTTCACCCGCGTGGGCCTGGCCGGTGCCGACATGGGCGCCTGCACGCTGCTGCCGCGCATGATCGGCCAGGGCCGCGCCTCCGAGCTGCTGTACACGGGCCGCGCCATGACGGCCGAGGAGGGCGCTGCCTGGGGCTTCTTCAATGCCTTGCATGGCGCCGAACAGATCGGCGAAGCCGCCCACGCGCTGGCCGCCCAGCTGGCCGCAGGCCCCACCTTTGCCCATGGCGTGACCAAGAAGCTGCTGCACCAGGAATGGAACATGGGCGTGGACGAGGCCATCGAGGCCGAAGCCGAGGCCCAGGCCATCTGCATGCAGACGCGCGACTTCCACCGCGCCTACGAGGCCTTCGTGGCCAAGCAAAAGCCTGTCTTTGAAGGAAACTGAAAATGCGTGATTCCTCCTGGCTGGACTGGCCCTTCTTCGACGACGCCCACCGCACGCTGGCGCATGAGGCCGACGCCTGGTGCGCCCAATCCCTGGGCGATGTGGACCACCACGATGCCGATGCGGCTTGCCGCCAACTGGTGAAGGCCCTGGGCCAGGCCGGCTGGCTGCGCTATGCCGTGCCGTCCGGCCCCGGCGGCGCCTGGGGTGGGGCCTTGCCTGAGGTGGACTCGCGCGCGGTCTGCATCCTGCGCGAGACCCTGGCCCGCCATGAAGGCCTGGCCGACTTCGCCTTTGCCATGCAGGGCCTGGGCAGCGGTGCGATATCGCTCATGGGGTCGGATGCGCTGCGCCAGCGCTACCTGCCGCGCGTGGCGCGCGGCGAGGCCATTGCGGCCTTTGCGCTGTCCGAGCCCGATGCCGGCTCCGACGTGGCCGCCATGGCCTGCGAGGCACGGCTCGAAGGCGACCACTATGTGCTCAACGGCGCCAAGACCTGGATCTCCAACGGCGGCATTGCCGACTTCTACTGCGTGTTCGCCCGCACGGGCGAGGCGCCGGGCGCGCGCGGCATCAGCGCCTTCGTGGTCGATGCGGACACGCCGGGCTTTTCCATTGGCGAGCGCATCGAACTGATCGCGCCGCACCCGCTGGCCACCATCCGTTTCGACAACTGTCGCATACCCGTGTCGCAGCGCCTGGGCGAGCCGGGGCAGGGCTTCAAGCTGGCCATGATGACGCTGGACATCTTCCGCGCCTCGGTGGCCGCCGCCGCACTGGGCTTTGCGCGCCGCGCGCTGGATGAAGGCCTGGCACGCGCCAAGTCGCGCCGCATGTTCGGCCAGACCCTGGGCGACCTGCAGCTGACCCAGGCGGCGCTGGGCGACATGGACACTGCCATCGACGCATCGGCCCTGCTGACCTACCGCGCCGCCTGGATGCGCGATGTGAAGAAGACGCGCACCACGCGCGAGGCGGCCATGGCCAAGATGACGGCCACCGAATCGGCCCAGGCCGTGATCGACCGCGCGCTGCAGATGTTCGGCGGGGCGGGCGTGGTCTCGGGCATGCCTGTGGAGACGCTGTACCGAGAGATCCGCGCGCTGCGCATCTACGAGGGCGCGACCGAGGTGCAGAAACTCATCATCGCGCGCGAGCTGCTCAAGGCCTGAGCGGCAGGCTGCCCATTCAACGCAAAGCCAGGGAACATCGCATGCAAGCCTCCGCCCACATCGATACTTTCGCCCGGGACAATCTGCCGCCGCCCGACCAATGGCCCGAGTTCCTGCTCGACGGGCCGGACGTGGCCTATCCCGAACGCCTGAACTGCGCGGCCGAACTGGTCGATGCCATGGTGGCGCGCGGCCAGGGCGGCCGCGTGGCCCTGCGCTGGAGGCAGGGCGCGGACCAGGCCGCCATGACCTATGCCGAACTGCAGGCGCTGACCAACCGCATCGCCCATGTGCTGGTGGAAGACCTGCAGCTGGTGCCCGGCAACCGGCTGCTGCTGCGCGGCCCCAACAACGCCATGATGGCCGCGTCCTGGCTGGCCGCCATCAAGGCCGGGCTGGTGACGGTGCCCACCATGCCGCTGCTGCGCGCCAAGGAGCTGCAGCAGATCATCGCCAAGGCCCAGGTGCAGGCCGTGCTGTGCGATGTGCGCCTCAAGGACGAGGTGCAGCTGTGCCTGCAGCCCGGCCATGAACAACATTGCCCGGACCTTTCGCGCGTGCTGTATTTCAACGACGGCGCAGCCGATGCGCTGGACGCCCTGGCCGCAGCCAAGCCGGACACCTTCGCCTGCTGCGATACAGCGGCGGACGATGTCTGCCTGATCGCCTTCACCAGCGGGACCACGGGCGCGCCCAAGGGCTGCATGCATTTCCACCGCGACGTGCTGGCCATGTGCGACCTGTTCCCGCGCCATGTGATCCGGCCGGGCCCGGACGACATCTTCTGCGGCACGCCGCCGCTGGCCTTCACCTTTGGCCTGGGCGGGCTGCTGTGCTTTCCGCTGCGCGTGGGCGCCAGCACCGTGCTGGCTGAGAAGCTCACGCCCGAAGGGCTGCTGCAGCTGGTGCAGGATTTCCGCGCCACCATCGTCTTCACCGCGCCCACCTTCTACCGGCAGATGGCGGCGCAGGCAGCGCGCTTCGATCTGTCGTCGCTCAGGAAAAGCGTGTCGGCGGGCGAGGCCCTGCCGGACGCCACGCGCCAGCTGTGGAAGCAGGCCACGGGCATCGAGATGATCGACGGCATCGGCGGCACCGAGCTCATCCACGTCTTCGTGTCCAGCCCGCCCGAGGAGGTGCGTGCGGGCGCCATCGGCAAGGTCGTGCCCGGCTACGTGGCCCAGGTGGTGGACGACGACATGCAGCCCGTGCCCGACGGCACGCCCGGCCGCCTGGCCATCAAGGGGCCGACCGGCTGCCGGTATCTTGCCGACGAGCGTCAGAAGCGTTTTGTGCAAAACGGCTGGAACCTGCCCGGCGACACCTTTGTGCGCGACGCCGACGGCTATCTGTTCTATCAGGCGCGCAATGACGACATGATCATCTCGGCCGGCTACAACATCGCCGGCCCCGAGGTGGAGGATGCGCTGCTGCGCCACGAGGCCGTGGCTGAATGCGGCGTGATCGGCGCGGCAGACGACGAGCGCGGCCAGGTGGTCAAGGCCTTTGTGGTGCTCAAGCCCGGCTTTGCGGCCGGCGACGACATGGCGGCCACACTGCAGGCCTTCGTCAAGGCCAGCATTGCGCCCTACAAGTACCCGCGCGCCATTGTCTTCGTGCCGGCCCTGCCGCGCACCGAGACCGGCAAGCTGCAGCGATTCGTGCTGCGCAAGATGCCGTGAGCGCGCGCCATGGCCTCCGCCTTCGTCAGCCAGGTGCAGGTGCTGTTTCGCCATTGCGATCCGGCCGGCATCGTCTTTTACCCGCGCTATTTCGAGATGGTCAACGACCTGGTCGAGGAATGGTTCGACAGGGGAATGGGCCTGCCATTCCACACCCTGCATGTACAGCGCCAGGTGGGCACGCCCACGGTGTCGGTGCAATGCGATTTCACGGCGCCCAGCCGCTGGCACGACACGCTGCGCCAGGTATTGGAGGTGCGCCGCATCGGCGGGGCGTCGTTCCAGTTCGATGTGCGTTTCGAGGGGCCAGATGGCCAACGCCGGCTGTCTGCGCGCATGACCATCGTCACCATGGATTTGCGCAGCATGAAGGCCACGCCACTGCCGGCCGATCTGCGCGAGCGCCTGCAGGCCTATCTGGTGCCGCAGGACGGTTTTATGGATTCAACGAGAACAGGATGAAGCAATGAAGACTCTGCAACCCCCGGACTGGCTGGCGCCCCGAGGCTATGCCAATGGCATCCTGACCGAGATGACGGTCGGCTCCCGGCTGGTGTTCGTCGGCGGCCAGATTGGCTGGAACGGCCAGCAGCAATTCGAGTCGGACGACTTTGCGGAACAGGTGCGGCAGGCGCTGGCCAATATCGTCGCCATCCTCGCCGAAGGCGGCGCCAGGCCCGAGCACATCGTGCGCATGACCTGGTATGTGACCGACAAGCAGGAATACGTGGCTGCCTATCCGGCCATTGGAAAGCACTACCGCGAACTGATCGGGCGGCATTTCCCGGCCATGACGGCGGTGGAGGTGGCGGATCTGGTGGAAGACCGGGCCAAGGTGGAGATCGAGGTCACGGCGGTGGTGCCGGCCTGATGTCCCTCCGTGCGCCATTCGCGCTCCAACCGGGCAATGCCCGCGCATGCGTGCCGCCGAGCGGGCGGGCCCATGCGCGGCAGGGACTCACTTGATTTCGAACAGGGTGCGGTCCTTGCCCAGGATCCAGTTCGGCGGCTTGCCGCGGCCGGTCCAGGTCTTGCCGGACTCGGGGTCCTGGTATTTGGCGGGAGCGCTCTTTTTGCCATCGGGCTTCCAGGGGAAGACCTGTTGTGCCGTGAAGCCGAACTCACGGACCAGCTCCTGCACCGATGCCAGGGCCGCTTTGGACTCCAGCTTGCGGGCATCGTCGATTTGCTGGTCGAGCAATTTTTTCTGGGCAATCAGCTCTTGGTATGTAGTCATCTTGATGGAAGAATTTCTAAGTGCGGCTATTTGTGTGAAAACTGCGCAGCAAGAGCCTGGACCCAGGACTCTTTGCAGAATGGTCAATTCTGGTGCATGTGCAGTGGGGATGAAGAACTCACCGTAAGTACAAATACTGATGATGTTGGCGCTCTATGGAGGGTAGGGCGCTTCTTCTCATGCCCGGGCATATTCCAAGGCGATCCGCATTATATCCAGGGCAATCTGGATAACCGGCACTTTACAAAAGCTGTTGTGCCGTTGTTACATTTGCAGAGCACTGTGGTTGGCGCTTCCTCCTCTGGAGACGACGTGCTGTCATGGCTTTTTCAGGGGAGTGCGCAACGTTGGCCGCGAAAGTTCCGCCTTGGTTATGGAAAACAATCAACATTTGCATTTTAACAATCAAATCATAAAATCGATTTATAAAATATATTACATGTGATTTGATCGAGTTATTCAATGCATTGATTGATACCTGCGGTTTCATTTGAATAATCGATTTGCGGGATAGGTTTTTTTTATTGTTAAAGACCGCTTGTTCGAATGGTGAATGGCGGCGCCTTCTGTCTATACAGGACAAGCGCATCGGCTTCCCGATTGCCGGAGCCATTGCAGCCTGCAGTTGTTTCAAGGGTGATTCCTGAATCGGATTTCGCGGCCCGGCCATGTGGCAGTCGGCGGGCGGCAGGCACCGAACGCTTGATTGGCGCGCTACCAACAGCCTGTTAGGATCGCCGCACTACAACGATCCACCACCTGGCAGACATGGCAAGAAGGCAGACCAGCGCCCACGACGGCAACGAGACCCGCGAGACCCTTCTCAAGCTGGCCGCCCGTACCTTCGGTGAGCAGGGCTACTCTGCCACCACCATGCGCAACATTGCCGAGCAGTCCGGGATCGAGGCCGCCAGCATCTACTACCACTTCGCCTCCAAGGAGGAACTGGTGGACGAGGTCATGGAGCAGGGCGGCAACCGCATCATCAGCCAACAGCAGGAGCGCCTTGCCGCGCTGGGCGCCGACGCCACGGCCGAGCAGCGCTTTCGCGCAGCCGTGCTGGGCCAGATGGCGGGGCTGGTAAAGCATGGCGACTTCGCCCTGGCCCACGGCCGGCTGCTGGGCCAGCTGCCCGACAAGGTGCGCGAGCGCCAGATCAAGCGCCGCGAGCGCCACCAGAAATTCTGGAGCGGCCTGCTGGAAGACCTGCGTGCCGAAGGCCGCCTGCGGGCCGACGCCGACATCCACCTGGCGCGCATCATGATCCTGGGCAGCATCAACTCCATACAGTCCTGGTTCAACCCCCGCAAGGGCTCGCTGGAGAAGGTCGCGGACCAGATCTGCGACATGTTCTTCCGGGGCGTGGGACCGGCAGATAAATAGGCGCAAGGCTGAAAATCGCCAATCGGACTGTCACATGCCGGTGGCATATTCCCGCGCTGCTGTCCCGGCCCTGTGCAGAAAATGGCGGCGGGTTGTTAATGATATTCAACTGTCAATAGTAAGATCGCCGTCTTATGCGTCTGCTTGTTTTGCGCCTGCTATTGCTGGCCGTGTTCTTCAACACGGCCATTGGCATGCCCCTGCACGGCGCAACGCATATCCGGCAGGCGGTGGCCGGGCCTGCACAGGCTTTTGTAGGCCTCAACGGCTGCGAAGATGATGCGCTGGCCGGCCAGGCCGGCCAACGCGGCCAGGCTGGCGAAAAGGCTGAAGTCGTCGAAGCCGCCGAAGCCGTCTGCGCATGGTGCATGGGCCATGCACCGCATGCGGCGGCCTGGCTGCCGCACTTCGGCCTGCCGCTGGCCGTGGCCGCGCCGCCTGAGAGGGTGCCGCCGCGCACCGTGGGCGGCGCCATCCCCTCGCAGAACCGCTGGGCCTTTGCATCGCGCGACCCGCCGCGCTGAACCCGCAAGCACTTTTCTCCTTCTCTGCCGCCAGCGCTTATTGGTGCCGGCGGCATGTCCGTGTTTGCGCGCGCCGGCTGTGGATGCCGGCGGCATGCGCCTGTGCCCGTTTTCACTATGACTGCCTTCTTCTTCCCCGCGAAGCCGCTTCCCCGCCTTCGCCCGCTGCCGCTTGCCCTGAGCGCTGCCGCCTTCCTGTCCATGCCTGCGCTGGCCCAAGGCCAGGATCCGTCCTCCGGCCCTGGCCCCGGCCCCGGCCCCGGCCCCGCCCCCGCTGCCTCCGCTTCCCCGCAGGAGCAGACCCTGCTGCCTGCCGTGGAAGTCGTGGGCCGAACGGCCTCTGGTGCCTATCACACCGACGAGGCGGCAGGCGCCAAGACCGACCTGCCGCTGCGCGAGCTGCCGCAGTCGGTGCGCGTGATCACGCGCCAGGCCATAGACGACCTGGGCGCCACCAAGCTTGACGACGTGCTGGACTACGTGGGCGGCGTCTCGCGCCAGAACAACTTTGGCGGGCTGTGGGACAACATCGTCATCCGCGGCCTGCCCGGCGACCAGAACGTGGGCATGGCCACCCTGTTCAACGGTTTTTCCTCGGGGCGCGGCTTCAATGCGCCGCGTGACCTGGCCGGCGTGGAGCGCATCGAGTTCCTCAAGGGCACGGCTGCTGCGCTCTACGGCAGCAGCGAGCCGGGCGGCACGCTGAACGTGGTCTCCAAGCGCCCGCTGTGGACGCCTTCGCATTCCGTGGAAGCCTATGCAGGCAGCTACGGCCTGCGGCGTGGCGCGCTGGACACCACGGGACCGGTGGGCGAGAACTTTGCCTACCGGCTCAACATCGCCGCGGAGGACCGCGACAGCTTCCGCGATTTCGTGGGCGCCAGCCGCCAGGTGATCGCACCGGCCTTCACCTGGAAGCTGGGGCGCGATACGGTGCTGGAGTACTCGGGCGAGCTGCTGCGCCACAAGACGCCGCTGGACCGCGGCGTGGTGGCCGTGGGCGACCGGCTGGGCGCCATCTCGCGCAGCCGCTTCCTGGGCGAGCCGGGCGACGGCGATGTGACGGTGGAAAACCGCACCCACCAGTTCATCGTCTCGCACGAGTGGAGCGCGCAGTGGCGCAGCCGCCTGGGCCTGTCCTATCGCGAAACCTCGATCAACGGCTTTTCCACCGAGCCGCACGCGCTGCTGGCCAATGGCGACCTCACGCGCCAGCGGCGCTTTCGCGACTACCAGTCTGACGACATCGCCGTGCAGGCGGAACTGCAGGGCACGGTGCACACGGGCGCCATCGAGCACGAACTGCTGCTGGGCCTGGAGAGCTTTCGTTTCGAGATGGACACGCTGATGCTGCGCGCCAACCCGACGGCGGCCAATCCCTACGCCATCAACATCTACAACCCCATCTACGGCGGCGCGCGCCCCGTGCCCACGGCCAATACCGACACCTTCGAGCGCCAGCGCAACACGGCGTTCTACCTGCAGGACGCCATCAAGCTCTCGCCCCAATGGCGCGTGGTGGCCGGCCTGCGCATGGACCGCTACGACCAGTCGCTACACAACCGCCGCACGGGGGCGACCACCCAGCAGGACCCGACCTCGACCTCGCCGCGCCTGGGCCTGAGCTGGCTGCCGCTGCCGCAATGGACCTTCTATGCCAACGCGGGCCGCTCGTTCCGGCCCAACGTGGGCATCGATGTGGCCGGTGCGGGCTTCAGCCCCGAATCCGGTCGTTCCATGGAGCTGGGCGCCAAGTGGGAAAGCGCCGACCAGCGCATGGGTGCCACGGCCGCGCTGTTCGACATCCGCAAGCGCAATGTGCTGACGGCCGACCCGGGCAACGCCGGCTATTCGGTCTCGGCCGGCGAGATCCGCAGCCGGGGCCTGGAATTCGACTTCGCCGGCCAGGTCACGCAGCGCTGGCGCCTGAACGCCAGCCTGGTGCTCAACGATGTGGAGATCTCGCGCGACAACACGCTGGAGGTGGGCGGGCGCCTGCTCAACGTGCCCAAGGTCAACGGCAGCGTGCTGGCGGTCTACGAGAACGCCTTCTCCAACGGCCAGCGCTATGGCATCGGCGGCGGCATCACCCACATGGGCAAGCGCCTGGGCCAGGCCCGCACGCAAGCCGAGGCCGATGCCGGCAAGGCCGCCTTCGAGCTGCCCAGCTACACCACGGCCAAGCTGGTTGCCTACTGGCGCATCAGCCCCACGCTGCGCCTGACGCTGGACGTGGACAACCTCTTTGACAAGACCTACTACACCAGCTCGTACAGCCGGCTGTGGGTGACGCCGGGCACGGCCCGCACCGTCACGGTAGGCCTTCAAGCAAAGTTCTGAGCCCCGCCATGCATCCATCCCTTCCTGTTTCTTCCAACCCCACTTCTGCCTCCACGCCCGTGCTGCAAGCGCTGGGCGCCGTGGTGGACTATGGCGAGCGCACCATCCTCCAGGGCCTGGACCTGGCCGTGCATGCGGGCGAGATCTATGCGCTGCTGGGCGCCAACGGCGCGGGCAAGACCACCACGCTGAGCCTGCTGCTGGGCTTTGTGCGGCCGCGCAGCGGACAGGTGCGCGTGCAGGGCGTGGACCCGGGGACGGCGCCTGCGCAGGCGCGTGCCCTGATCGCCTATATCCCCGAGAACGTGGCGCTGTACGAGCACCTGAGTGCGCGCGAGAACGTGGCCTACCTTCTGGAGCTGGCGGGCCAGCCGGCCGCGGCTGGTGCCATCGGCCAGGCGCTGTCTGCCGCAGGGCTGGACGCCGCCGCGCACGACCGGCGCGTCTCCGGCTTTTCCAAGGGCATGCGCCAGAAGGTGGCGATTGCGCTGGCGCTGGCGCGCAGGGTGCCGGCGCTGCTGCTGGACGAACCCACCTCGGGCCTGGACCCGCAGGCCACGGCCGAGTTCAGCCGGCTGCTCATGCAGTTGCGCGGGCAGGGCGTGGCCATTCTCATGGTCACGCACGACCTGCTGGGGGCCGCCGACGTGGCCGACCGCATGGGCTTCATCGCAGGCGGGCGCCTGGTCGAGGAAGTGGCGGCCAGCGGCGAGGAGCGCTTCGATGTGCGCGCACTGCACCGCCACTATGCAGGGGTGGGCACGGACACGGACGCGCACACGAACACGCACATTGAAGCCGACACGCAGGGAGCGGCGGCATGAGCGCGGCCTGGACCATTGCGCGCGAGGAATGGCGCCTGCTGCTGCGCGACCGCGTGGCCGTGCTGGGGATGGCGCTGTGGCTGCTGCTCAGCGCCGCTGCCGCCTTCACCGCCTGGGACCAGCGCAGCGCGGCCCAGGCCCAGCGCGAGCGCCACCAGTCCCAGGTGGACAGCGAGTTCGAAGCCCAGCCCGACCGCCATCCGCACCGCATGGTGCATTACGGCCATTTTGTGTTCCGCCCGCTCAATCCGCTGGCGGCCTTCGATGCGGGCATCGACGCCTACACCGGCCACACGCTGTTTCTGGAGGGCCACCGCCAGAACAGCGCCAACTTCGGCGATGTGCGCCAGTCCTCTCTGCTGCTGCGGTTCGGCCAGCTCACGCCGGCCTTTGTGCTGCAGGTGCTGGCGCCGCTGCTGCTGATCTTCATGGGCCATGCCTGCATTGCGCGCGAGCGCGAGGCCGGCACCCTGCGCGTGCTGCTGGCCCAGGGCGTGGGCACGCGGCAGTTCGTGGCCGGCAAGCTGCTGGCGCTGGCGGGCGTGGCGGCCCTGGTGCTGCTGCCGGCCCTGCTGGCCCTGGCCTGGATGGTCGTGGCCACGCCGGTGCCCATCAGCCTGGTGGCCACCCTGGCGGCAGGCCATGTGCTGTGGCTGATGCTCTGGGCGGTGGGCATCGTCGCTGTCTCGGCCTTCATGCGGCGCGGGCGCGATGCCTTGCTGGCCCTGCTGGCGGCCTGGGCCGTCGCCGTGGTGCTGCTGCCCCGTCTGGTGCCGGAGCTGGTGGGATCTGCCCTGGCGCTGCCCACGCGCTTCGAGACCGACATCGCCACCGCGCGCGAGCTGGCGGCGCTGGGCGACAGCCACAATCCCGACGATCCCTATTTCGCCGCTTTCCGCGCCAGGGTGCTGGCGCAGTACGGTGTCTCGCGCGTCGAGGATCTGCCCGTCAACTACAAGGGACTGGTCGGCATGGAAGGCGAGCGGTTGACGAGTGAACTCTTCAGGCGCCATGCCGAGGCCAGCTTCGATCTGCAGGCCGAGCAACTGCGCCGGGCTGACGCATTTGCCCTGATCAGCCCCGTGATCGCGCTGCGCCGCCTGTCCATGGCCGTGGCCGGGACCGACTTGCAAGGCTACCGGCGCTTTCTGGAGCAGGCCGAGCAGCATCGCTACCGCATGGTGCAGGCCCTCAACCGCCTGCAGGTGGACAAGCTCAGCTATGCGGGCGACCGATCGAGCCGCGACAACCGCATCGGCCACGAGCACTGGCGCGGCGTCTCCGATTTCCACCACGAGCCCGATCCACCGCTGGCGGCCCTGCGTCGCGCGGCGCCTGCCGCCTATGTGCTGCTGGCATGGCTGGCTGTATTGACGGTGGCCTTGCTGCTGGCCACGCAACGGCTGGGGAGGGTGGCGCGATGAGCTGGCTCCTGCATGAATGGCGTCTTCTGACGCGCTCGCGCCTGGCGCTGTGCGCCCTGGCCTTGCTGTTGCTGCTGTCCACGCTGGCCGTGCTGTCTGGCCTGCGCGAGATCGCTTCGCAACGCCTGACCCTGGACCGCCTTGCGCAACTGCAGCAGCAGGACATGGCGGCCCAGGCAAGCCGGCATGCCCAGTCCGGTGACGCAGGCTCGGTGGCCTATTACGGCTTTCACGCCACCTGGGATGCGCCATCGTCCACGGCCTTCCTCGCCCTGGGCCTGCGTGATGCCGCGCCCTATGTGCTGCGCGTGCGCGCCCTGGCGCTGCAGGCACAGCTGCATGAAGGCGAAAGCTTCAACCCGGAACTGGCGCTGGCGGGCCGCTTCGACTTCGCCTTTGTGCTGGTCTACCTGGTGCCGCTGTTCCTGATTGCGCTGCTCTACGACCTGGTCTCGGGCGAGCGCGAATCGGGTCGCCTGGGCATGCTGCAGGCCATGCCTGGCACCGGGCAGCGGCTGTGGCTGCGCCGTGCGGGACTGCGTTCCGTGCTGGTGCTGGCCTGCGTGGCGCTGCCTGCCCTGGCAGGCGCACTGGCCGGCGGGGCATCGGCGGGTGCCCTTGCCACGGTGCTGCTGTCCGCCACGGCCTATGTGGTTTTCTGGAGCGGCCTGTGCCTGGTGGTTGCCGCGCTGGGCGGCAGCTCGGTCGCCAATGCCATGGCCCTCATGGGCTGCTGGGCCGTGCTGACCCTGGTGCTGCCCACGCTGGCCAATGCCGCACTCTCGCGCGCCATCCCCGTGAGCCAGGGCGTGGAGCTGATGCTGGCCCAGCGCCAGACCGTGCATGGCGCCTGGGACCTGCCGCGCGAGCAGACCATGGAGCGCTTTTTCCGCAACCACCCCGAATGGCGCGACACCGCGGCGCTGCCTGCAGGCTTTCACTGGAAGTGGTACTACGCCTTCCAGCAGCTCGGCGATGAAAGTGTCGCGCCCCAGTTCGCCGCCTACCGCGCCGGCCTGCAGGCACGCCAGGCCTGGACCGGACGCCTGGGCTGGCTGCTGCCCGGCGTGGGCGTGCAGGCCGCGCTGCACCGCCAGGCCGGCACCGACCTGCTGGCGCAACTGGCCTATCAGGACGACATCGCCGCCTTTCACGCACGCCTGCGCGCCTTCCTCTATCCCTACCTGTTTGAGGACCGCACATTCGGTGCGCATGATTTTGCAGCCCAGCCCGTCTTCACGGCCAGCCCACGGCCTGCGCGGCAGGCCTGGGGGCAGACGGCAATGCTGTGGGTGGTGGCTGCGCTGGCCTTGCTGGCCGGCGGTGTTGCCGCAGGCCGCGTGCGGCCGGGCAGGCGCTGAGGCCAAGGGCGAGTGAAAAAGGAAACAGCCATGGTTCAGGCGGGGCCTGCACCATGGCTGTCATCTTCTTGGATCCGTGGGCCCGAGGCTGAGCCTGAGGCGGGCGGCTCCCTGTTATTGCACGTTCTGGTGGCAGTCGCTGCAGACGCCGTACAGCGTCATCTCATGGCGCTCCACCACAAAGCCTTCGGGGGCGATGCGCTGCATGTCGCCCGGACAGCCGGGCACGTTGAACACGCGGTTGCAGCTCATGCAGCGGAAATGGTGGTGGTGGGCGCGGCCGCTGAGTTCGTAGCGCGTGGCCTCGCCGGGCAGGTCCACGGCCTGCACTTCGCCCGCTTCCATCAGCTGCTTGATGTTGCGGTACACCGTGGCCAGCCCGATGGCTGGCACCTCGCGCTGCGCTGCGCCGAGGATCTCGGCCGGAAGCAAGGGGCGTCCAGCCTCTTCCATGACCGTGCGTATCGAACTGCGTTGACGGGTCGAGCGTTCCATAGGCCTGAACAAGCGCTCCACGATGGGCTGAGTGTGTCTAGTCATGGTGGTTCCGTTATTTACTATAACAATCTCGACGCGATTAATCAGTGCTCACGAGCGCTCACAGCTGAAATTTACACTGTGTTTACCTGCGGGTCCGACAAGCATGGAGATGCAGTGTGTGCAATGGATCTCTGCCCCAAGGAGAAGAAATTCCATTTGACATAAACCAGATGCTCCATTCCTGCCAGTTTTCGCGAGTATATGTGGTGAGCATTCGATGGACCTTATGCGCTGGTTAAATGCCATAGCCGTCAACAATGCTGTAATGGGATGTAATTGATCTATTGATTGAAGAGTGCTTGGAATGAAGGTGTGTGTGGTGCTTACCGTCAGGGCTGCAAGAGGCGGTGCCGGCCCAAGGTGAGATGCAATTACTTACATGGACAGTGTATTGCCAATACGGGTAGATTGCCTCAATGCGCTTCGTTTGTCCATGATCCGTTTCCTTGAAAGGGGAAAGGACGCCGCCCCGGAACTGGCGCCCAGGGTGGTTTGCGCAATGACATTCCGAGTCGCGATCCACAGGCGATTGGGCCATGAAGTGCATTTTTGCGAATTGCGCGGCCAGAAAAAGATCAGCCAGCCTTTCAGCCTCGATTGGGAAATGCTCAGCGAAAGCATCTTCGCCAAGGCCCTGTTGGATAAAGCACCACCCTAGAAATACAAATCCAGGGCGGCGCAATGCGCTACATCTACGGAATCGTCGCCCGCCTGGGCATGCAGGGCCAGGTCCACCGCGGCTACGCCTGCAAGGCCCGCCTGAGCCCCTGGCTGTGGCTGGCCAAGCGCAGGAGCGACTTTCGCATCCTCCAGAACCAGACCGTGCCCGACATCATCGAGCAGGTATTGGGCGTCTATGGCCATCCGCTGCGAAAGAAACTCACGCGCGGCAATCGCAGCGGGTACTGCTGCGTTCAATACAACGAAAGCGATTGCGACCTTGTCCCGCGGTGGATGCAGCACGAAGGCATCTACTTCTTCTTCGAGCATGCCTCGCACGGCGCATTGCCTGGGGATGAATCCATTCCTTTCTATCCTCCTGAAAAGGCCGGCGCAGGCGATCCGCAAAACAACCACGCCCGGCAGCTGGAGCAGTAAATCAAGCCGGGCCGCCATTGCAGCGACGGCCCTGAAGTTGCACGGGCAGGCATGGCCAGGACATACCGGTAAGCCGCATGGGACAGATGCGGTCCAGGCGCTGCGGCCCCTGGCCCGGGGCATGCCGGCCAGGGATCTCGTTCAAGTCCGGTTGATGGACACGCCACCATCGACCACCATGGCCGTCCCCGTGATGAAGCTGGATGCGTCCGACGCCAGAAACAGCGCCGCCGCCGCGATTTCTGCGGGCGTGGCGAGGCGCTTGAGCGCGTGCAGGTTTTCGACGAAGGCGCGCACCTCGGGCGTGGGGGTGCTGGCGCGGCCCATGGGAGTGTCGGTGCCCCCGGGCAGCAGGGCGTTGGCGCGCAGGCCGCGGGGGCCGTATTCGGCGGCGATGACCTGGGTGAGGCCGACGAGGCCAGCCTTGCTGGCGGCATAGGCGCCCATGCCGGGCAGGCCCGCCGTATGGCCCACGAAGGTGGACGTGAAGATCAGCGAGCCGCCGCCGCGTGCCAGCAGGGCCGGTATCTGGTGCTTGGCGCCCAGAAAGGCACTGGTGAGGTTGGTGGCGATGGCGTCCTGCCAGGCCTGCAGCGAGAGATCGGGGAGGGCGCAGGGATCGCCGGTCATGCCTGCATTGTTGAAGGCGATGTCCAGGCCGCCAAAGCGCTCCGTGGCGGTCTCGACCAGGGCCTGTGCCAGCGGCTCGTCCCGCACGTCGCCGGCCAGCGCGATGGTCTGGCCGCCGTCCTGCTCGATCTCTGCCACCAGCGTCTGCAGTTCCGGCTGGCGGCGGGCCGTGAGGACCAGCCTGGCGCCGTGGCGGGCAAACAGCCTGGCGGCTTCGCGGCCTATGCCTGAGCTGGCGCCCGTGATGAGGGCGACTTTTCCGTGGAGTTGCTGTGGCGATGGCTGCATCTCGCACCTTTTCTTTCCGTGAATGAGGGAAAGCGGTTTGTGGTGCGCCGCAGGCGGACGCGCATCCCGCTTCTTGCACGGGCGCCGGGCCGCGCTCGGTGGTGCCAGGCTGTGCCGCGCTGCACATGGTTGCAGCGGGCTAAGGAGAGCTCAGTCTTCGCCCAACTCCAGGTGCGCGAACAGGTCGGCCAGCGTGGGCGTGGAGCGTGCGGGCCAGATGGCGCTGAGGTCCAGGCTGGGCAGGGCCTGGCCATCACGCACCTCGCAAAAGCGCACGCCGCGAAAGTCCATGGAGCGTATCCAGCTGGGCAGAAGGGCCACGCCGCAGCCGCCGGCCACGCAAGCCAGCACGGTGAGGGTGCGGTTGGCTTCCTGCGCCACATGGGCTTCGTGCCCGGCCTTGCGCAGCGCGTCGAGGATGCCGGCATGCAGCACGGGCAATTGCGCTTGCGGGTACATCACCAGCCCGGCATCGGCGATCTGGGCCAGGCTGACTTGGCCGTCCTCGCCGATCTGGAATTCATCGGGCACGGCGGCCACCAGGCGCTCGCGCAGCAGCTGGCGCTCGCGCATGCGCCCGCCCACGGCCACGGGCGTGTGCATGAGGCCGATGTCGATGGCGCCGGTCTGCAGGGCCTCGGCCTGCTCGGCATTGCTCATCTCGCGCAGGATGACGCGCACGCCGGGCGCCTGCTGCCGCAACGCGCGCAGGGCGCGGGGCAGGGTGCCGAAAAGCGCCGAGGACACCAGGCCCACGGTCAACTGGCCCGCACTGCCCCTGGCGATCTCGCGCGCGCGGCTGGCGGCAGCGTCAATGCGGGCCACGCTGGTGCGCACGTCGTCCAGCATGGCCAGGGCGGCCGGGGTGGGCAGGGCGCCCTGGCGTGAGCGCTGGAACAGCTGCACGCCCAGGTCTTTTTCCATGCGGGCCAGGGTCTGGCTCAGGGCCGGCTGTGCAATGCCCAGCCAGTCGGCTGCGCGGCTGACGCTGCCCTGGTCCACCACCGCGAGAAAGTAGCGCAGATGCCGGGTTTCCATATTGATCAGGTATGAATAAATCCATTTTGAAGAATGGAAATATATACCCCCCGTTCCTAGAATCCGACCCCATGCCCCCAGCGCCGCGCCTTGCGTGGCGCAACCCACAAGGAGTTCTTCCCGTGTCTGCCGTGCCCCGGTTCGCCATTGCGTCCAGCGTCGATACCCATGCCCATGTCTTCGAGCGTGGCCTGCCCATGCCGGATGCGCGCCGCTATGCGCCCGACGAGGATGCGCTCCTGGGCACCTATCTGCACCACCTGGACACGCACGGCCTGGCCCATGGCGTGCTGGTGCAGCCCAGCTTTCTGGGCACGGACAACAGCTACCTGCTCCAGGCGCTGCGCACCCAGCCTCAGCGCCTGCGCGGCGTGGCCGTGGTGGATGAGAGCACGGGCGATGAACAACTGCAGGCCCTGGCCGATGCCGGCGTGGTGGGCATGCGCCTGAACCTGATCGGCCTGCCTTTGCCCGATCTGAATGCGCCCGGTTGGCTCCGCGTGCTGGAGCAGGCCAACACCCTGGGCTGGCATGTGGAGCTGCACCTGCAGGCCGGGCGCTTGCAGGACCTGCTGCCCGCCTTGCTGGCGGCCGGCTGCCGCGTGGTGGTTGACCACTTCGGGCGTCCTGACCCGGCCCTGGGCGTGCGCGACCCTGGCTTTGGCTATCTGCTGCAGCAGGCCGGCAGCGGCCGTGTGTGGGTCAAGCTGTCCGCGCCCTACCGCATCTGGCGGGCCGCCGACTGTGCCGCCTCGGGCCGGCAGGCCACCGCGCAATTGCTGCAGGCCTTCACGGCCGGGCGGTTGCTCTGGGGCAGCGACTGGCCGCACACGCAGCACGCCGGCCAGGCCAGCTATCCGGCGGCCGTGCGCTGGCTGCAGGACTGGCTGGACGATGCCGGCCCCCTGCAGGCTGTGCTGGGCCGCACCGCCTTCGAGCTGTTCCGATTCCAAAACGACATGCCAAACCAAGGAGACACACCATGAATTCCCTGTCCAGACGCACCGCCAGCCTGTGGGCAGCAGCAGGCCTGCTTTCGGCTGTTGCCGGCATGGCCGCGCCGGCTGCAGCGGCTGCTGCGGCCGCAGCGGCTACAGTGACCAACTACCCCGATCGCCCTGTCACCCTGGTCGTGACCTATCCGCCCGGCGGCACCGTCGATGTGGTGGCGCGCCTGATCGGCCCCAGGCTGGCTGCCGAGCTGGGCCAGCCCGTGGTGATCGAGAACCGGGGCGGGGCAGGCGGCATGATCGGCGGCGCCCAGGTGGCCAAGGCCCAGCCCGACGGCTACACGCTGATGCTCGATGCCTCCAACCACGCGCAAAACCCCGCCATCCACGCGCGCATGCAGTTCGACACGCTCAAGGCCTTCGCGCCGGTCTCGCTGCTGCTGCGCGTGCCCAATGTGCTGGTGGTTGCGCCTTCGTCGCCCATCAAGAGCGTGCAGGACCTGATCCAGGCCGGCCGCTCCGAAGGGGGCGGGCATCTGTACTTTGCGTCGGCAGGCCCGGGCTCGGCCCAGCACCTGGCGGGCGAGCTGTTCAACCTGCTGGCCAGGACGCAGCTGCACCATGTGGCCTACAAGGGCGGCGGCCCGGCCATGATGGATGTGATGTCGGGCCAGGTGCCGCTGATGTTTGCCAGCATGGGCTCGGCTTGGCAGCACGTGAAGACCGGCAAGCTGCGCGCGGTGGCCGTGGGCGGGCTGGAGCGCTCCAAGGCCGCGCCCGAGCTGCCGACCATCGCCGAGTCGGGCGTGCCCGGCTACGAGACCTATGAATGGAACGCCATCTTTGCGCCGGCCGGCACGCCGCAGGCCATCGTGAACCGGCTGTCCACGGTGCTGGCCAAGGTGCTGCGCGAACCCGCCATCGTGGAGCGGCTCGCTGGCATAGGCGCCGAGCCCATAGGCTCCACGCCGGCCGAGCTGGAGACCTTCCGCCGCGCCGAGATCGCCAAATGGCAGAAGGTGGTGAAGGATTCCCGGCTCAAGCTGGACTGAGCGCGTGCAGGCCAGAAAGCGGACCATTGCGGTCTGCTGTGCACCGCAGGCAGCCCTGGCGCGTTGAACAGGTACGGGCGCTGGCTTGAACGGGTTCTTACACCTTTTCAGGCGCAGCGGCCCACGCGGCCCCGCGCGCTTGGTAGAAACGGGGCCTTTCCTGTTTCACCCACTTCAAAAGAACATGGCCCTGCTCACCTTGCGAACCACCTTGCGCGCCGCGGCCGCCTTTGCGCTGGCCTGCTCGGCCCTTGCGGCCCAGGCGCAGACCTATATCAGCGGCTCGGTCTCGGGCCAACTGGCACCGGGCGTCTACGGCACCGTGGACATCGGCAACGCGCCGCCGCCAGCGCTGCTGTACCAGCGCCCCGTGATCATTGCGCCGGCCCCCATGGCTCCGCTGCCTGTCTACATGTGGGTGCCCCCGGGCCACGCCAAGCACTGGGGCAAGCACTGCGCCCGCTACGGCGCCTGCGGCCGCCCGGTGTACTTCCTGCGCAACCCGCCGCCGCACTGGCATGCCGGGCCGCCGCGTCCCGATCCGCGCTGGCGCGAGGAGCGCCGCCACCGCGAATGGGAACACCGCCGCGATGACCGCCGCTGGGACCGTGACGACCGCCACGATCGCCATGGCGGGCGTGGTGACGACCATCGTGGCGACGGCCACCGTGGCCGCGGGCATGACCATGATCGTGGCCGGGGCCACGGCCGCGATTGAGCGGCACCGCACAAAAATAAGTTGTATCAAGCAGTTGCGGCGCATGGGCGCCGCAACCCGCAGCGCAAGCCTGGCACTGAGCTATGCCGGTTTGCTATAGCTGCTAGCGGGCTTGCTCAGTGGTGCCTGGCCCGCGCCATGCTCACAATAGCTGTCATACCCATACTGATAGAGACAGCCATGCAAACGGCCATTCCCTGCCTGCTGATGCGGGGCGGTACTTCCAAGGGCCCCTTCTTCCGGGCCACCGATCTTCCCTCCGACCTGCCCACGCGCGACCGCGTGCTGCTCGCGGCCATGGGCTCGCCCGACAAGCGGCAGATCGACGGCGTGGGTGGCGCGCATCCGCTGACCAGCAAGGTCGGCATCGTCAGCCTCTCCGACAAGGACGGCATCGACCTCGAATTCCTCTTCGCCCAGCTGCAGCCCGACAAGGACACGGTGGACACCACGCCCAACTGCGGCAACATGCTGGCCGGCGTGGTTCCCTTTGCGCTGGAGACCGGCATGGTCTCCTCGCGCGGCGAGACCAGCACCTTCCGCGTGCTGACGCTGAACACCGGCATGGCGGCCGACATCACCGTGCAGACGCCCGGCGGCCAGGTGGAGTACGAAGGCTCGGCCCGCATCGACGGCGCGCCGGGCAGCTCGGCACCCATCGAAATCAGCTTTCTGGACACGGCCGGCTCGGTCTGCTCGGGCCTGCTGCCCACGGGCAAGCCCCGGGACACGGTCACGGTGACGGGCGAGGGGTTCGAAGACTTCACGCTTGACGTCACCTGCATAGACAACGGCATGCCGCTGGTGATCTTCAAGGCCGCCGATGTGGGAGCCACCGGCCTGGAGACCGTGGCCGAGCTCAACGCCGACACCGATCTCAAGCGCCGCATCGAGGCGCTGCGCCTGCAGATCTCCCGGACCATGGGCCTGGGCGATGTCTCGGCCAAGAACTACCCCAAGATGACGCTGATCGCGCCGCCCCAGCATGGCGGCGCGCTGACCACGCGCAGCTTCATCCCCCACGTCTGCCATGACGCCATCGGCGTGCTGGCAGCCGTCACCGTCGGCACGGCCGTGAAGATGCCGGGCACCGTGTGCGACGGCGTTGCGCAGCTCACGCAGGGCGCGGGCCCGCTCACGGTGTCGGTGGAGCATCCCACGGGCGAATTCAGCGTGACGCTGGACAGCGACCCGGCCCATCCCGAAGTGGTGACCAAGGCCGCCTTGCTGCGCACGGCGCGCCTGCTGATGCGCGGCGAGGTCATGGTGCCGCGCTCGGCCTGGGACGGACGCAGGCAGGACTGAAGAAACAGCGCAGGGGCTTGCCGGCCCCTGCAGTGCAAGGGGCGGGTCGCGCGCGCAGATGCGGTATCCGCCAGGCTGAGAGACAGTGGAAGAGACAAGTCATGACATCCGTCCAGAAGGACGCCGCAGCAACCGGCGTCAATGTGCAGACCCTGCTCAACGAGCACCCGTTCTCGGGATTCCAGTGGGTCATCTTTGCGCTGTGTTTCCTGATCGTTCTGCTCGATGGCTTTGACACGGCGGCCATCGGCTACATCGCGCCCTCGCTGATCGGCGAGTGGGGCGTGAGCAAGCCTGCGCTGGCCCCCGTGCTCAGCGCGGCGCTGTTCGGCCTGGCCGCAGGCGCCCTGTTCTCTGGTCCGCTGGCTGACCGGCTGGGCCGCAAGTCCGTGCTGGTGGGTTCGGTGGCGGTGTTTGCCGTGTCCTGCCTGGCTTCGGGCTTTTCGCCTGACATCTGGACGCTGGCCGTGCTGCGCTTCGTCACCGGCCTGGGCCTGGGCGCCGCCATGCCCAATGCCGTCACGTTGATGAGCGAGTACTGCCCTGATTCGCGCCGCGCCACGCTGACCAACGCCATGTTCTGCGGCTTTCCGCTGGGCGCGGCCTTCGGCGGCTTTCTGGCGGCCTGGATGATCCCCCATTTCGGCTGGCGCAGCGTGCTCATCCTGGGCGGTGTCGCGCCGCTGCTGCTGCTGGTGGCCCTGGTCTTGCTGCTGCCAGAGTCGGTGCGCCACATGGTGGCCAACAACTACCCAGCCGAACGCATCCGCAAGGTGCTGGCGCGCATTGCCGGTGATGCCGTGCAGGGCGTGCAGCGCTTCGTGATGACCGAGTCCAAGCCCCAGCCCGAATCCCAGGCCAGCAGCGGCATGGGCGTGGTGCTGTCGCGCGAGTACCGGGTGGGCTCGATCATGCTGTGGATCGCCTACTTCATGGGACTGGTCATCTTCTACGCGCTGATGAACTGGATGCCCGTGCTGTTCAAGGAAGCGGGCCTGGACCCCAAGACCGGCACCCTGGTGGCCGCGCTGTTCCCGCTGGGCGGTGTGGGCGCCGTGCTGTTCGGCTGGCTCATGGACCGCTTCAATGCCAACCGCATCATCGCCATCGGCTATGCGCTGACGGCGGCCTCCATCTGGTGGATAGGCCAGACGGCTGGCCACCTGGGCTGGCTGGTGGTGGCCGTCTTCCTGGCCGGCACCATCATGAACACCGCGCAATCGTCCATGCCGGCGCTGGCCGCCGCCTACTACCCCACGCGGGGCCGTGCCACGGGCGTGGCCTGGATGCTGGGCATTGGCCGCTTCGGCGGCATCGCGGGCTCCTTCCTGGTGGCCGAGCTGTCGGCGCGCCAGCTGGGTTTCAGCGAGATCTTTGCGGTGGTGGCCATTCCGGGCGTGATCGCCATGGCCGCCCTCATCATCAAGCAGTACAGCAGTCCCGAGCCGCAAGGCGGCGCGGCGCCTGCCGCACCCCTCCACTGACCCCTCCACTGACACATTCCCACCCCATAAAGACGCAGGAGACCATCCGATGATCATCGACGTACACGGCCACTACACCACCGCGCCCGCGGCCCTGGGCGCCTGGCGCGACCTGCAGATCGCAGGCCTCAAGGACCCGTCCAAGGCCCCCAGGGCCAGCGACCTGAAGATCAGCGACGACGAGATCCGCGAGACCATCGAGACCAACCAGCTCAAGCTGATGAAGCAGCGCGGCTCCGATCTCACCATCTTCAGCCCGCGCGCCAGCTTCATGGCCCACCACATCGGCGACTTCCAGACATCGAGCACCTGGGCCGCCATCTGCAACGAGCTGTGCTACCGCGTCAGCGAACTGTTCCCCGAGCATTTCATCCCGGCCGCCATGCTGCCGCAGTCGCCGGGCGTGGACCCCGCCACCTGCATTCCCGAACTGGTCAAGTGCGTGGAGCAGTACGGCAACGTGGGCATCAACCTGAACCCCGATCCTTCAGGCGGCCACTGGACCTCGCCCCCGCTGTCGGACCGCTCCTGGTATCCCATCTACGAAAAGATGGTGGAGTACGACATCCCCGCGATGGTCCACGTCTCCACCAGCTGCAACGCGTGCTTCCACACCACGGGCGCCCACTACCTGAATGCCGACACCACGGCCTTCATGCAGTGCCTGACCAGCGACCTGTTCAAGGACTTCCCCACGCTCAAGTTCCTGATCCCCCATGGCGGCGGCGCCGTGCCCTACCACTGGGGCCGCTTCCGCGGCCTGGCGCAGGAGCTCAAGAAGCCGCTGCTGGACGAGCACCTGCTCAACAACATCTTCTTCGACACCTGCGTCTACCACCAGCCCGGTATCGACCTGCTGACCAAGGTGATCCCCGTCAAGAACATCCTGTTCGCCAGCGAGATGATCGGCGCCGTGCGCGGCATCGACCCGACCACGGGCCACTACTACGACGACACCAAGCGCTACATCGAGGCCACGGCCAACCTCACCGAAGAGGAGCGCTACCAGGTCTACGAAGGCAATGCGCGCCGCGTGTTCCCGCGCATGGACGCCGCCCTCAAGCAAAAGGGCCTGTAAACAGGCCGCCACCACAGATCCAAGGAGAACACCATGTACGAACTCGGTGTGGTTTACCGCAACATCCAGCGCGCCGACCGCGCGGCCGCCGACGGCCTGGCCGCCCTGGGCTCGGCCACCGTCCACGAGGCCATGGGCCGCGTGGGCCTGCTCAAGCCCTATATGCGTCCCATCTACGCGGGCCAGCAGGTCTCGGGCACGGCCGTCACCGTGCTGCTGCAGCCCGGCGACAACTGGATGATGCATGTGGCCGCAGAGCAGATCCAGCCCGGCGACATCGTGGTCGCGGCCGTGACCTCGGAATGCACGGACGGCTACTTCGGCGACCTGCTGGCCACCAGCTTCCAGGCGCGCGGCGCACGGGCGCTGATCATCGATGCCGGCGTGCGCGACGTGAAGACGCTGCAGGAAATGAATTTCCCCGTGTGGAGCCGCGCCATCTCCTCCAAGGGCACGATCAAGGCCACGCTGGGCTCGGTCAACATCCCGGTGGTCTGCGCAGGCATGTGGGTCACGCCCGGCGACGTGATCGTGGCCGATGATGACGGCGTGGTCTGCGTGCCCGCCGCCAAGGCCGCCGCCACGCTGGAAGCCGCGCAAAAGCGCGAAAGCTTCGAGGGCGAGAAGCGCGCCAAGCTGGCTTCCGGCGTGCTGGGCCTGGACATGTACAAGATGCGCGAGCCCCTGGAAAAGGCCGGCTTGCGCTATATCGATTGAGGAGGAGAAGCGCATGAGCAATTTCGAGAAGACCCCCGGCTGGCTGGACTGGTACGCCGGCCCCTCCAAGCCCAAGTTCCAGGTGCCCGCAGGCGCTGTGGATGCCCACTGCCACGTCTTCGGCCCCGGCGATGAATTCCCCTTCGCGCCCGAGCGCAAGTACACGCCCTGCGACGCCAGCAAGCAGCAGCTGTTTGCGCTGCGCGACCACCTGGGCTTTGCGCGCAACGTCATCGTGCAGGCCACCTGCCACGGCGCCGACAACCGCGCCATGGTCGATGCCTGCAAGGCCGCCAACGGCAAGGCGCGCGGCGTGGCCACGGTGCGCCGCAGCGTGACCGATGAGGAGCTGCAGGAGCTGCACGCCGCCGGCGTGCGCGGCGTGCGCTTCAACTTCGTCAAGCGCCTGGTGGACTTCACGCCCAAGGACGAGCTGCTGGAGATCGCGGGCCGCATCGCCAAGCTGGGCTGGCATGTGGTCATCTACTTCGAGGCCGTGGACCTGCCCGAGCTGTGGGACTTCTTCACCAGCCTGCCCACCACCGTGGTCGTGGACCACATGGGCCGCCCCGATGTGAACAAGCCCGTGGACGGCCCTGAGTTCGAGCTGTTCCTCAGGTTCATGCGCGAGCACCAGAACGTCTGGAGCAAGGTCAGCTGCCCAGAGCGCCTGTCCGTCACCGGCCCCAAGGCGCTGGACGGCGAGCAAAATGCCTACCGTGACGTGGTGCCCTTCGCCCGCCGCGTGGTCGAGGAATTCCCCGACCGCGTGCTGTGGGGAACCGACTGGCCCCACCCCAACCTCAAGGACCACATGCCCGATGACGGCCTCCTGGTCGATTTCATCCCGCACATCGCCCCCACGGCCGAACTGCAGCGCAAGCTGCTGGTGGACAACCCCATGCGCCTTTACTGGCCCGAAGAGGCCTGAAGGCGACCATGTCCGGCCTGGGTGCCGGACATATTCAAGGAGATATCCATGGCATTGGACAAACCCTATCTGGACGTGCCCGGCACCATCATTTTTGATGCCGAGCAGTCCCGCAAAGGCTACTGGCTCAACCAGTTCTGCATGTCGCTGATGAAGGCCGAGAACCGCGAGCGCTTCAAGGCCGACGAGCGTGCCTACCTGGACGAATGGGCCATGAGCGAGGAACAGAAGCAGGCCGTGCTGGCCCGCGACCTCAACTGGTGCATGCGCACGGGCGGCAACATCTACTTTCTGGCCAAGATCGGCGCCACGGACGGCAAGAGCTTCCAGCAGATGGCAGGCTCCATGACCGGCATGTCCGAAGAGGAATACCGCAACATGATGGTGGGCGGAGGCCGTTCGGCCGAAGGCAACCGCCGCGTGGGCGAGGAGGGCGATGCCCAGGCCCACCGCCAGCCGCAGGGCAAGGCCGGCAGCGTGGACAAGAACAACAAGGAAGGCAACTGACATGGCGCGCATCACCGCATCCGTCTACACCTCGCACGTGCCCGCCATCGGCGCGGCCATGGACCTGGGCAAGGCCGACGAACCCTATTGGCAGCCTTTGTTCAAGGGCTTCGAGCACTCGCGCCAATGGCTCAAGGACAACAAGCCCGACGTGATCTTCCTGGTCTACAACGACCACGCGACCGCGTTCAGCCTGGACTTCATCCCGACGTTTGCCATCGGCACAGCCGCTGAATACCAGCCCGCCGACGAAGGCTGGGGCCCGCGCCCCGTGCCCAAGGTTGTCGGCCATCCGGAGCTGGCCAGCCACATCGCGCAGTCGGTGATACAGCAGGACTTCGACCTCACCATCGTCAACAAGATGGATGTGGACCACGGCCTGACCGTGCCGCTGTCGCTGATGTGCGGCCAGCAGGACGCACGCACGGGCGCCTGGCCCTGCCCGGTGATTCCGTTTGCCGTCAACGTGGTGCAGTACCCCGTGCCGTCGGGCCAGCGCTGCTTCAACCTGGGCCGTGCCATCCGCCGCGCCGTGGAAAGCTTCGACGAAGACCTGAACGTGCAGATCTGGGGCACGGGCGGCATGAGCCACCAGTTGCAGGGCGCGCGTGCGGGCCTGATCAACAAGGAGTGGGACAACCGCTTCCTGGACCTGCTGATCGAGAATCCGGCAGGCTTGGCGAAGATGCCGCATATCGACTACGTGCGCGAGGCCGGCTCCGAAGGCATCGAGCTGGTGATGTGGCTGATCGCGCGCGGTGCCATGGCCGATGTGGATGGCCCCGCGCCGCTGCCCAAGGTCAACCACCGCTTCTACCATGTGCCTGCGTCCAATACGGCCGTGGGACATCTCATCCTGGAGAACGGCTGAGGCCCCCACGTTCATCACTGCGTGTATTCACTGCCCCCCGAGGGGGCCTTCGCCTCCTTGAGGCGGCTCTACGGAGACTCATATGAGCAACAAGACCATCAAAGTCGCCCTGGCGGGCGCCGGTGCCTTCGGCATCAAGCACCTGGACGGCATCAAGAACATCGACGGCGTTGAAGTCGTCTCCCTGGTGGGCCGCGAGCTGGCCAAGACCCAGGAAGTGGCCGACAAGTACGGCATCAAGCATGTGACCACCGAGCTGGCCGACAGCCTGGCCCTGCCCGAGGTGGACGCCGTCATCCTGTGCACGCCCACGCAGATGCATGCCGCCCAGGCCATCGAATGCCTGAAGGCCGGCAAGCATGTGCAGGTGGAGATCCCGCTGGCCGACAGTCTCAAGGACGCGCAGGCCGTGGCCGATCTGCAAAAGCAGACCGGCCTGGTGGCCATGTGCGGCCACACGCGCCGCTTCAACCCCAGCCACCAGTGGGTGCACAAGAAGATCGCGGCCGGCGAGTTCAACATCCAGCAGATGGATGTGCAGACCTACTTCTTCCGCCGCACCAACATGAACGCGCTGGGCCAAGCCCGCAGCTGGACCGATCACCTGCTGTGGCACCACGCTGCCCACACCGTGGACCTGTTCGCCTACCAGGCCGGCAGCCCCATCGTGAAGGCCAATGCCGTCCAAGGCCCCATCCATCCGGAGCTGGGCATTGCCATGGACATGAGCATCCAGCTCAAGGCCGCCAATGGCGCGATTTGCACGCTGAGCCTGTCGTTCAACAACGACGGCCCGCTGGGCACCTTCTTCCGCTACATCGGCGACACCGGCACCTACATCGCGCGCTATGACGATCTGGTCAACGGCAAGGAGGAGAAGATCGACGTTTCCAAGGTCGATGTGTCCATGAATGGCATCGAGCTGCAGGACCGCGAGTTCTTCGCCGCCATCCGTGAAGGCCGCGAGCCCAATTCCAGCGTGGCCCAGGTGCTGCCCTGCTATCAGGTCCTGCACGACCTCGAGCAGCAACTGCAGGCCTGACCCGCCCGGCGAGCCGTCGCAGCGCACCATGTTTCCATCCGGAGTACCGCAATGACCGATTCCTCCTCCAGCAGCCGGGAAGACGTGCCCGAGGCGTCCAATCGCCTCGGGATCGACGGCATAGAGTTCATCGAGTACACGACCAGCCAGCCCCAGGCCCTGGGCCAGGTGCTGGAGGGGCTGGGTTTTCGCCCCGTGGCGCGGCACCGCTCGCGCGAGGTGACGCTGTACCGGCAGGGGGACATGAACCTGGTGGTCAATGCGGGCGCTGCCGATGCGTTGGCCAATGCCGCCTCGGACGGGCAGCCCGTCATCTCGGCGGTGGCGCTGCGCGTGCAGGATGCCCTGCAGGCGCATACGCGCTGCATCGAGCTGGGAGCCTGGGCGGCGCCCAGCCAGGCCCAGGCGATGGAGCTGCACATCCCGGCCATCCACGGCCCGGGTGGCAGCCGCTTCTACTTTGTCGATCGATGGCAGGAGTTCTCCATCTATGACATCGATTTCAAGCCCATCGCCGGGGCCGATCCCCATCCACCGGCGCTGGCCGGCCTGGGCTATTTCGGCGTGGTCCAGTACATAGGGCGTGGCCGCAGCGCCGACTGGATCACCTACTTCGAACGCATGTTCGACTTCCACTTGCTGCCCGACGCGCAGCGCTTCGGCATCCTGCCCAAGGGCAAGCTCATGCGCAGCCCCTGCAAGCGCTTCCTGTGGCAGCTCATCGAGCCCGATCCGGGCCTGGAGTGGGACGACATGCCCGAGCGCCTGCAGCGCATCGGCCTGGGCACCACCGACGTGCCTGGCGCCGTGCAGGCGCTGCGCCAGCGCGGCGTGGAGTTCGTGGAATCGAGCCGTCTGCACCCCGATGACCGCGGTGCGCTCACGCGCAACGCCATGGGCACCGTGGTGTTCGAGCTGGTGCACCGCGACGCCTAGCGCAAAGCCTGGCGCGCCGCCGTCCGATTCAACCGCCGATACACACAACGATCCTGGAGGGCAACATGGGCTTGCTGGACAGCTATGGCATGGACACCATCACTCTGAATGGCTCGCTGGAGGCCAAGCTCGACGCCATCCGGCGCGCGGGCTTCACCCAGGTCATGCTCAGTGCGCGCGACCTGGCCGGCCATCCGGGCGGCGTCAAGGCGGCAGCGGCGGCCGTGCGCGCCAGCGGCCTGCGGCCCACGGGCTTTCAGGTGCTGCGCGACTTCGAGGGCCTGTCCGACCACCTGCACCACTACAAGGTGGACATCGCCAAATCCATGCTGGAGATGTGCGCCGAGATCGGCAGCCCCGTGCTGCTGGCCTGCTCGTCCACCTCGCGCCATGCCACGGGCGATCTCGACGTGATTGCGCGCGACCTGCGCAAGCTGGCCATGCTGGGCATTCCGCTGGGCGTGAAGATCGCCTACGAGGGCCTGTCCTGGGGCCGCTCCGTCAATGAGTTCACCACCAGCTGGGACGTGGTCTGCCGTGCCGACACGTCCAACCTGGGCATCGGGCTGGACTCCTTCCACATCCTGGCCGCCAAGACGCCGCTGGACGCGCTGGAGATGATCGACCGCGACAAGATCTTCCTGGTGCAGCTGTCCGACTTCATGTGGCACGACGCTCCCACCTTCGAAGAGCGCATGGCCACGGCGCGCACCTTCCGCGTGTTCCCGGGCGAGGGCGTGCACAGCGAGCGCCTGGCCGACCTGGTGCTGCGCCTGGACCGCCTGGGCTACCGGGGCGATTACAGCTTCGAGGTCTTCAACGACGACTACCAGCAACTGCCGCTGGACACCGTGGCCGAGCGTGCGCGCCGCAGCGCCATGTGGCTCAACGACGACGTGCTGCACCGGCCCGTGCCGCTGCCGGCCTGGGCGCGCACGGGCGTGAGGGGCACGTCGGTTTGACGGCAAAATGGGCCTTCGACATTGCAAGGGAGCGCTGGCCGCTCCCTTGCTTCTTTTCCCTGTGAGAAAACCATGACCAACCTGTCCACACGCCACCTGGGTCCCTTCTCCGTCAGCGCCGTCGGCCTGGGCTGCATGAACCTCAGCCACGCCTATGGCCATCCGCCGTCGCCCGAGCAGGGCAAGGCCGTGCTGCATGCGGCGCTGGACGCCGGTGTCACCCTGTTCGACACGGCGGCGCTGTATGGCTTCGGCGCCAACGAATCCCTGGTCGGCCCCGTGCTCAAGTCCCACCGCAACCACATCACCCTGGCCAGCAAATGCGGCATGGCCGGCGTGCGCGGCGAAGACGGCGTGGTGCGCCGCGTGATCGATGGCCATCCCAAGACCCTGCGCCGCAATTGCGAAGACAGCCTGCAGCGCCTGGGCACCGATGTCATCGATCTCTACTACCTGCACCGCTGGGACCGCCGCGTGCCCATCGAGGAATCGGTGGGCGAGATGTCGCGCCTGGTGGAAGAGGGCAAGGTGCGCGCCCTGGGCCTGTCCGAGATCGGCGTCGACGCGCTGCGCCGCGCCCATGCCACCTTCCCCATCGCCGCGCTGCAAAGCGAGTATTCGCTGTGGTCGCGCAATGCCGAACTGGGCACGCTGCAGGCCTGCAAGGAACTGGGCATTGCCTACGTGGCCTTCAGCCCGCTGGGCCGCGCCTTCCTCACCGGCAAGCTCCAGGAGGTCGAGGGCCTGGTCAAGGGCGATATCCGCGCCGCCATGCCGCGCTTCGCGCCCGAGGCCTATGCGAAGAACCTGCAGCTGCTCGCGCCCATGCAGTCGATTGCCGAGCGCGCCGACTGCACGCTGGCCGAGCTGGCCATCGCCTGGGTGCTGCACCAAGGCGAGCATGTGATTGCCCTGCCGGGCACCACCAGCGTGGACCATCTGCACGAAGACCTGCGCGGCGGCGCCGTGCGCCTGGATGCTGCCCTGCTGGCCGAACTGGACGACCTCTTCAAGCCCGAGCGCATCCAGGGCGACCGCTATGCCGTGGCCTCGCAACGCGAGGTGGACACGGAAAAATACGCGTTCGAAACCGTCTGAACACGCCGCAGGCCGCTCATGGCATGGATGCGGCCAGGTCGAATAGCGCCGTGGGCGTGCCCTGGTGGAAGCGCATCTGCCAGCCCCGGGCCGTGCGCAGCCAGAGCGAGGAGCGCAGCGTATGCCGGCCGGCCGTTCCATCCTCGGCCACGCTGGCCGAGCGGTAGGTCAACAGTGCGCTGTCCGGCCCCAGGCGCGCCAGCGCAAAGCCGCCTGACACCAGCCGGGCAGGGGGCCCTGCTGGCAAGGCGGCCGCCAGGCTGTCCACGGTGGCGGCCCGGTCGTGCACGCCGCCCGATCGGCCGAATTCCAGGAAGTCTTCATGCAGCAGCGCCTGCAGCTGGCCTGCATCCGATCGCACCTGCGGATCGTGCAGCCGCACTTCCAGTGCCTGCAGATGCTGCAGCAGACGGTCGTCGCCGCCATGCACGCCGGGGGTCGTGACCTGTGCCGACGTGCGTGCGCCCAGCACAGGGCAGTGGGCAGCGTCGGAGGGTTGGGGCGGTGGCGAGGGGACATGGCGTGGGTGCATTGGGCGTGTCAACAGGGTAGCGGCGCGGGGATGTCGAGATCAACTATGCACGATCCGTAGCGGCACTAGGCGCGCATGCCCGGATGTCGCGACCGCGCGAAGCTTGTGGAAGTGGCAGCGTGCTTGATTTACAACGACAAGCCTTCGGTACTGCGCGGTGCGCGGATCGTCGCCTGCGATCGCCGGTCCGAAACCCCCGCCCTGACGTGCGGCGGTTGTGTGGCCGGCACCACTGCGATGACTCCACACGGATAGTTTTCGGCATTCGCTGGCTTGGGATAAACCCGCAATCTGAGCGATCAATGGACTATTGTGTTCGATGAGCGAACGCGAGCCGCTGCTCCATGCTAGGAGAGCGCGGTCTTCGTTTCTACAGTCGTGCTCATGCATCTGCTTTTGCACTTCCACGTTCGACGCGTTCTGCGCGGTAACCAAGCTCCATTGAAATGAGCTGTACCGACTACGGCCCGTGCCGCACCGTCTCCTTTGCATTACTGCTGCCGCTGCTACTGGCCGCGCAGGTGGTTGCCACCGATAGTTATCTGCCGGCGTTGCCTGAGGTCGCCCGTGACCTGGGCTCGGCCAGCAGCAGCCTGACCGTGTTCATGCTGGCCTTCGGCGTCGCCCAACTAGCATGGGGGCCGTTGGCCGACCGCTTCGGGCGCCGGCCGGTGCTGCTAGTGGGGCTGGCCTGCTATGCGGTCGCGGCGGCCGGCTGCGCGCTGGCGGGCAGTGCGAACGCCCTGGTGGCCTGGCGGGCCCTGCAGGGCGCGGCCATGGCGGCCATACTAGTGTGCGCACGGGCCGCGGTGCGCGACCTATATCCGGCCCATGAAGGGCCGCACATCATGGCCCGCGGCCTGACGGGCTTGGGCATAGTGGCCCTGGTGGCTCCGATAGCCGGCGCATGGGGCGTCCAGACGGCCGGTTGGCGGTGGGTGCTGGGGGCGATGGGGGTCTACTCGCTCGCGTTGCTGGTGCTGTGCTGGCGCACCTTCAGCGAGACGCAGCAAGCGGAGGAGGAGGTGGCCCCTGTCTTCGCATCTGTATCCACTGGCGGAGTGCGCCAGGTGTTCGCCAGCCCCAGCTTTCGCGCCTGGACGGCGCTGGCCGCAACCACCTACGGCGGCATCTTTTGCTTTTTGCTGCTGTCGCCAATGGTGTACGTCGACCTGTTCGGCCTGTCGCCTGCGCGCTATGGCTGGATTCCAGCGGGCGGCTCGCTGGTTTACATCCTCAGCACCACATGGTGCCGGCGTTTGCTGTCACGGCGCGGTCCGGTGCGCACGGTGCAGTTGGGCGCTTCGCTCAGTCTGCTAGGGCCGTGCATTCAGATCACCGGCTGCGTACTGGCGCCGACCTCGCCCATTCCATTGTTGTTAGGGCATGCGGTGTACGCGTTGGGAAATGGCATCCACCAGCCTTGCGGCCAAGCGGGCGCGGTGGGTGAACTGCCGCCGCAGCTGGCCGGGAGGGCTGTGTCGTGTTCGGGCTTTGTGATCATGTGTGTGGCCTTCTGTGCCGGCCAGCTGGCGGCGCAATTTGTTGATCCGACGATGCACCACGGTGCCTGGCCGATGGTGTTGCCTATGGCGCTGGCGGGCGTTGTGCTGGTTCTGATCGCCTTTGTCTGGCTGCCGTGGTTGTATCGGGCGCGGGCGGCGGAAATGGTTCAGCCATCATGAGTTTGCTGCTGTAGTTCAAATCCGATAAAGCCTTGGCTTTGCTCAAACTAAAGGAGTATTCGGCTCGAAAAATTAATAAAAGATATTTTTTATAGTCCGCGCCTGATTTATGTTAGTTGTATTTGTGTAGAACTATATTTCGCCTAAAAGTGAATTAAGATCGGGCTTTAAAATCTTAAAAAATGGGAGGTTTCAGGAGTATCAGAGGTCTGATCTATTTTTGAGAGATTCTGTGTGGAAATATTGTTTAAATGGAATTAAATATGTTAAATCATAATTCAAGTTATATTTTTGTGGCACTTGATCATGGCATATCTATGGGGTCAATAGATGGGTTGCATGATATGGGTAAAACGATAGGAGACATCCTAGATGGGCCGGTGGATTTTTTGGTTGTCAATAAAGGCACGTTCCGCCGGTACAGGAATATCATTGAAGACGCTCGTTGTTTCATAAATATTTCTGCGGCTTACCGGAACTCTCTCGAAAAGGTATTGGTTGCAACACCTGAAGAAGTGGCGGCGATGGGTGCTTATGGCGTTTCTGTACATGTTAACCTTGGAAACGAGCATCAAAGTAATATGCTCAGAGACTTAGGTGGCGCTGTGGAGCAATGTGCAAGGTTGAATCTAAAATTATTGGCAATGATGTACCATCGTTCCTATAGTCAGAACGGCGAAGTGGTCGAACTACGGGACCCCGAAACCTTGAGCCATCTCTGCACCGTTGCTGCAGAGCTAGGTGCAGATTTTGTGAAAATTGCAGCTCCAAACCCAGCCTCTGGGTTAAGCGAAGTTGCCCGTAGTTGCCCTATCCCGATTTTAATCGCCGGTGGATCCAAAACAACTACGAATGAAGTAATTTGGAATGTGAAGCAGGCGATTAAAGCGGGTGTTGCCGGTGTGTCATTCGGCCGAAACATATTTCAAAGCGAAAACATTGCGCTAGTTCTCGAGAATATTAAAAATGCGATGCGAGAGGAAATTTGTCATGGCTAGGGAATTTTGGCTTCTGGTAAAAGATTGGAAGAAAGAAGTTGTAATGGATGCGATAGAAATTGGATTCAATGGTATCTTCACGCCACCGGAATATATAGCTCAAATCAGAGAATTGGCTCGCGTGAAAATAATCTCTGCCGATCCTGAAGCCGACATGATTTTAGGTACCGACGTTTTTGAGTTGCACCTTGACGAGAAAAACGCAGGATCAACGCTCAAGACCCCAAGCAGTGATGCTCCCGTTATTCTTTATAGCGATGATTGGCGTGTGATACCAATGGAAAATCTTTTGGCTTCTAGGTCAAATGTTATTCAGCATGTTCGGTGTTATGAAGAAGCGGAATTAAGCCTTGAGTCGCTTGAGCGAGGCGCCGATGGCATCCTTCTTGAAACTAGCTCGGTAGAAGAGATTAGGCGGGTCGGTCAACTTATTACAAGAGGAAATACTGAACGCATCTTGTTCGACACGGCGCAAGTAACTTCGATTTCTCAGGTTGGTGTTGGCGATAGAGTGGCAGTTGATTTTTGCTCGCTACTTGAGGATGGTCGGGGGGTGCTGGTTGGTAATTCCTCTTCTTTTCTTTTTCTAGTTCAGAACGAAAATGTCGATAATCCTTATTGCGATAAAAGGCCGTTTAGAGTCAATGCGGGTGGCGCACATTCTTATGTGCGTATGCCATTTGATGAAACAAAATACCTCATAGAGCTTCAGACTGGTATGTCAGTTTTGACAGTTGATCCCAATGGGGAATCTAGGTCGACCCTGGTTGGTAGAAGCAAGATGGAAAAAAGATCTATGTTGCTTATTAATGCTAAAGTTGGTGATAGATTAGGTTCCATCTTGCTTCAGAATGCGGAAACCATAAGGCTAACGAAGCCTGGTGGTGAAAGTGTTTCGGTTACTAAAATTGAACCTGGAGACGAAATCTTGGTTCAGTTGGATGCACTTTCTTTTGGGAGGCATTTTGGTAAAAGGGTAAAAGAAACGATTAGGGAGAAGTGATGAATGTAAAGATTGCTGGACATACTTCTATTTGTGTGGTTGTTGGTGATCCGATAGAATTTACCTTGTCACCAAAAATGCACAATGCAGCTTATCGTACTCTTGGTATCGATGATAAATTTGTATTTGTTTGCTGCGAAGTCAATAAAGAATATACCTCGAAGATTGCAGATTTTGCTCGCGTAATGGGTGTTTGTGGGCTAGCAGTTGCAAACCCTCACAATACTAAGATTGTCCAGTACCTAGATGAAGTCGACCCTGTTGCTGAATTGATCGGTTCGGTCAATACTGTTGTGAATAGAAAAAACAGATTGATTGGGTACAATACCGACTGGGTCGGCGCTGTTACTGCTCTTGAGCTAATCACCACGCTAGATAAGAAGAAGGTTGCTATTCTTGGCGCGGGCGGGGCTGCTAGAGCGATTGCGTTTGGATTGCGCGAGCGTGGATCGGATATTTCTATTTTCGCGCGAGACATCAAAAAAGCTTCGGCCTTAGCAAGGCGCGTCGGCGCTGTCTCATTGACGTTCGAGGAGATAGCTGGTGTGGCTGACTATGACATTATCGTCAATGCGACTCCCATTGGTAAATCTCCATTTCAAAATATATCGCTGGTGTCAGCTTCTTGTCTTAATTCCGATCAGGTTGTGATGGATGCAGTTTACCTTCCCCTGAAAACTCGACTCCTGGTCGAAGCGGAAAAAATAGGTGCAAAAATAGTACCTGGGATGGAAATGCTTTTGCACCAAGGAGCGGCGCAATTTGAGATACATACAGACTGCAAAGCTCCTCTTGATGCCATGCGAAGCAGCTTACTGAATATTTTTCAGGCCGTTTAATCTAACTGCAAAGGGAGCCTCCTCGGCTGTGTGCAACTCACATTCAAGGATGCCGCATACCAGAGCACAGGAACCAGTCGAATTTTGGCCGATGGTGTTGTCTATGGCGCTGGCGGGCGTTGTGCTGAGCAAAATGGATGGGCACCTCGCCGCAATCCGCTCAAGGGCGCGCTGGGCGATGCACTGCATGCAGTGATGTGCGTCGCCGAGCACAACCTGCGCCTGAACCTGGCCGCGCCGCGGCTTTATTGCACCCGCTTCGGGCTACCGATGCAGTGGGCCATTGCTGCACTGGCCCCGCGCCCGGTGAGCGCAAACCTGCCTGTGGCTGAGAACGGAATTGTTCAGTGCGTACTCTTTAAGTATCGGACCGGCTCGGGTAGCCCTAGTGGGCTCTGGGATTTTTGAAGCCTATGACTGAGCACTGGGTGCCTGAGCCGTACCGTCCTTATCTGCAGCCCAAACGCTTGTAGGAACTTGAAGTTCGCATAGACAAGCATGGGAGTGAGAAGACGTGTCCGACTCTGTTTTTATCGGTATTGATGTCTCCAGCCACACGCCGGAGATCGCCAGTAGCGACCAGTTCAAGACCTGGCAGGTCGCCAACGACGTCAGTGGCATCGAACAACTCGTCCACCAAGCCATAGCCCTGGCGCCGGCCCTGGTGGTGCTGGAGGCTACCGGCGGCTACGAGTTCGAGGCGGCCTGCAGGCCGCGGGCCTGGCGGTGGCCGTGGTCAACCCGTGCACGGTACGTGACTTCGCCCGCGCCACGGGGGCATTGGCCAAGACCGACGCACTGGTTGCGCGCATGTTGGTGGCCTTCGCCCACGTGCTGCACCAACATGCCGAGCGCAAACGCTTCGTTAAGCCGCTGGCCGACGCCGAGCTCCGCACGCCCGAGCATCGAGCGGGTCATCGAGTTCCTCAAGCACGAAATCGGCGATAGCGAAGCGCAGGCGACCACGCATTTGCAGCGCCTTCATGCCGCGCTGGTCGGCGTGGCGCCCTTGAACCGCGACTCTGGCCAGATGCGTGGGCAGCGTTGCATCTGGGGTGGGCGCGCCGATGTGCGACAAACGCTGTACATGACCACCATCACGGCAGTACGACACAACTCGGCACTCCACGCCTGCTACGAGCGCCTGCGGGTGGCCGGCAAGCGCAAGAATGTTGCCCAGGTCACCTGCATGCGCAAGCTGCTGACGATGCTCAACGACATTGCCAAACATGGCTCAATGTGGGATTCGACTATGCATAGTGCTTGGCGAGCAAGACGGTTGCTCAGTCGCACCAACGCGACCCCTCTGACACAGGCGCTGGACAAGCCCTCGGTCCCCAGGCTGCTCACGATGTTGCCCTGGGCATGTAGGCCGGTCGAGCTGACGAACTACAGGAAGAGCGGCAGCAGTCCGGAGGCGTCGCAGTGCAGTCCCAGATTGTGCAATCGCTGTCCCATCGCCTGAAGATGCAGCAAAAGCGCGAGGTCGCAGTCGCATCCCTGCCTAGCCGGCGCATGCATCAGATCAGATCCCGCATGGCCTGCGCCGTCTCACGCAGCACGGGCAGCACGCGGGCAACGGCGTCCTTGCCGGTTTCGTGGCCCATGGGCATGGTTACGTTGAGCGCGCCCGCCAGCGTGCCGTGGCGGTCACGCAGCGGCACGGCAATGCCGCGCGAGTCCAGGTTGAGCTGCTGTTCGCACAACGCCCAGTCCTGTGAGCGGATCAGCGCCAGCTCACGGCGCATCTGGCTAGCGCTGGTGATAGTGTGAGGTGTGAAGACGGTAAGCGTGTGGTTTCCTAACCAGTGCTCCAGCTCATCGTCGGGGCGTAAAGACAGCATCAGCATACCTGCGGCCGTGACCTGGGCCGGCACGCGCGCGCCCAGCACATAGCCGGTATTCATGTTGCGGTTGGGGCCGTTACGCGCGATGTAAACCACCTCGTCGTCGTCCAGCATCGCCAGGTAGGCAGTCTCATAGGTGCCGGCCGCAACGCGCTGCAAGAAGGGCTGGACGATGCGCGGCAGCCGTGCCGACTCCAGGTAGGACTGCCCCAGCCGCAGCACGCGCGGCGTAAGCCAGAACAGCTTGCCGTCCCCCGCGACATAGCCCATGTGCTGCAGCGTCAGTAGATAGCGCCGCGCAGCTGTGCGCGTCATGCCCGTACGCTGGCCGGCCTTTGTCGCCGTCATGCGTGGATGCACGTCGTCGAAGGCTTCGATGATGGAGACACCGCGCTCCAGGCCGGCAATCCAGTCGCGGGGATCGAGTAAGGGGGCAGTGGTCATGCAAGGCGTGGCTTCGGTATTAACCCTGAGTGTGTTCGATCATCGAACCGTGCTGAACGATCAGTGCACAAGCTATGGCAAATGGTCTTTGATTTGTCCATAGTAGAAAACTATATTTTCCACGACCCGTCGGCCTACCAGCAAGCATCCGTCAAAGGTTTTCCGCTGAGATGCTTTGAGACAAAAAGCTGTCGCCCTGGTGCCGCGGACCTTGCGCAGCATGGGGGCGCGGGGGCATTTTTCATGGAGGAGACAAGACATGAGCGCAACATCGATCGACACGCAGCAAGGCCTAAACCAGCCTGGGAAGGCCGCGACCAGCGGCTGGATTGGCTCGGCCCTGGAGTACTACGACTTCTTCATCTACGCCACGGCGGCTGCGCTGGTCTTTCCGCAGATCTTCTTTCCGCAGGGTGATCCGGCGATTGCCATCATCGCCTCGCTGGCCACCTATGGCGTGGGCTATGTGGCGCGGCCCATCGGCGCCTTCGTGCTGGGCCACCTGGGCGACACGCACGGGCGCAAGCAGGTGCTGGTGTGGTGCATGTTCCTGATGGGCTTTTCCACCATCGCCGTGGGCCTGCTGCCCACCTATGACCAGGTCGGCCTGTGGGCGCCCGCGCTGCTGGTGCTGATGCGGCTGATCCAGGGCTTCGCGGTGGCCGGCGAGATCTCGGGAGCCAGCGCCATGATCCTGGAGCATGCCCCCTTCGGGCGGCGTGGCTTTTTCGCCTGCTTCACTCTGCAGGGCGTGCAGGCCGGCCAGATCCTGGCGGCGGCCGTTTTCCTGCCCCTAGTCCACTACATGCCCGCCGAGCAGTTCAACAGCTGGGGTTGGCGCGTTCCCTTCATCCTGAGCTTCGTCGTCATCATTGCGGGCTGGATCATCCGCCGCGAGGTCAACGAGACGCCAGCATTCACCCATGCAGGAGCTAGGAAGGAGCGCGCGCCCTCGCCCGTGGTCGATGCGTTCCGCCACCATTCTCCCGACATGCTGCGCGTGGTCTGCATGGCGCTGATGAACGTGATCCCCGTGGTGGCCACCATCTTCGGTGCCACCTATGCGGTGCAGCCCGCCTACGGCATCGGCTTCGCCAAGGACATATACCTGTGGATTCCCGTGGTGGGCAACATTGTGGCCGTGCTGGTGATTCCCTTCGTGGGCAGCCTGTCCGACCGTATCGGACGGCGCCCACTCATCATCGTCGGCGCGCTGTTGTCGGGCCTGCTGGCCTTCGGATACCTGTACGCCATCAGCATTCGCAACATGCCGCTGGCCTTCGTGATGTCCATCCTAATGTGGGGCGTGGTCTACCAGGGGCACAACGCGGTGTATCCCAGCTTCTATCCTGAGCTGTTCCCCACCCGCACGCGAGTCTCGGCCATGGCCATCTCGCATAACATCGGCACGGCCATCACTGCCATGCTGCCCGCGCTGTTCACCGCCGTCGCGCCTCCAGGCTCGGCCAACGTCTGGCTGACGGTGGGCGCCATCACCTTCGGCATCACCATTCTGGCAGCCCTGGCCGCCTGGAGCGCCCGCGAGACCTATCGCATCCGCATGGAGGAGCTGGGCGAGCCCGGCGCCCGCGCCGTTGAAGCCTCCGAATACGACCGCCTGCGTGCCCAGGCTATGGCCCGTCGCTGAACCTCGACAACCGAAAGCAATGAGCTCCAGGAAATGATTTCCGGAAAAACCACCCTCATCGCGCACATCGGCGACCCGACCGAGACCTTCAAGTCGCCCATGATCTACAACCCATGGTTCGACGGCCGGGGCATAGACGCCTGCGTCGTGCCCATGGGCGTGAAGGCGGCGCATTTCGCGCCGGACTTCGCGGCCATCATGCGTTTCACCAACCTGCGCGGCGCGCTGATCACCATGCCGCACAAGGTGTCCGTGGTGGACCTGGTGCACGAGGTCACGCCCGCCGTGCACATTGCAGGCGCCTGCAATGCCGTGCTGCGGCGCGAGGATGGCTCGCTGCTGGGCGACCAGTTCGACGGCGCAGGCTTTGTGCGCGGCGTGCTGCGCAAGGGCCGGCAGCTGCAGGGCGCGCGGGTGCTGATTTCCGGCGCGGGTGGCGTAGGGTCGGCGATTGCCGCCTCGCTGGCGGCAGCCGGCGTGGGCGAGTTGATGCTGTTCGACACACGGGCTGAGAGCGCGCAGGCCTTGGCGGGGCGGCTCGCTGCCTACTACCCGAGGATGAAGGTGGGCACGGGCTCCAGGGACCCGCAGGGCTTTGACGTGGTCGTCAACGCCACGCCGCTGGGCATGAAGGCCGATGACCCGCTGCCGTTCGATGTGCAGCGCATTGCGCCCACCACCTTTGTGGGCGAGGTGGTGATGAAGTCCGAGTTCACGCCCCTGCTGCGCGCCGTGCGCGACAAGGGCTGCGACTTCCAGGTGGGCACGGACATGCTGTTCGAGATGATTCCCGCCTACCTCGAATTCTTCGGCTTCGGCAGCGCCACGCCCGACGAGCTGCGCGCCACCGCCCACATCTCCTACTGATCCAGCCGACAGACAACCGGCCCTGAATGCGTCCAGGGCAGGGCGCAGCCACGCCCGAAAAAGCATTTTTCACAGAGAAGGAGACAAGACCATGCAACAGCAAATGCACCAGACACCGCGAGTGCCGCAGCGCGGAGCCCTTCGCATCCTGGCCCTGACCACCGTGCTGGGCGCCTGGGGCGCGGGTGCCCAAGCCCAGTCCTCGGTCACCATCTACGGCAGCGTGGACCAGTACATCAACCACATGCGCAGCAGCTCGGGCGCATCCATGACCACGCTGGAGGACGGCGCCCTGCTGCGCAGCCGCCTGGGCTTTCGCGGGCAGGAAGACCTGGGTGGCGGCCTGTACGCGAAGTTCCAGCTGGAGATGGGCATCAACGCCGACAACGGCACGCAGGCCGACAGCACGCGCGGCTTCGACCGCCAAAGCTGGGTGGGTCTGGGCGGCGGCTGGGGCGAGGTGCGGCTGGGCCGGCAGAACACGGTGATCTTCGGGCGCGGCGACTACATCGACTTCACCTCGCGCACGTTGGGATCGATGGTCAACAACTTCGGCGTGCCCTCGCGCTTCGACAACGACATCTCCTACACCTCGCCGCGCATGGCCGGCTTCCTGTTCGAGGCCCACTACGCCATGGCCGAGACCGGTGCTCCAGCGCGCCAGGCCATCTACCAGCTGGGCCTGGACTACCTGAACGCCCCCTACCGCGTCGGCTATGCAGGCCTGTATGCGCGTGCGCCGCAGAGCGCGGCCTATACCGATGCGGTCCGCTACGACAACCTCTACGCCAACTACGACTACGGCAAGGGCAAGGTCCAGCTGGCCTTTGTGCGGTCCAACAACAGCACGGCGGGCTCGGCGGGCAACAACACGGGCACGGTGCTGGGCAATGTGGGCGGGCTGGTGGCGGGCACGAATGCCGATGTGCGCCGCTTCTACCGCGTCTGGCAGCTGTCGGCCGACTACCGCGTGACGCCGCAGCTGCGCGTGGGCGCACTGTGGGGCCGCATACAGGATGGCTCGGACAGCGGGCGCGGCGCATCGGGCGGCGCGGTCGCGGCCTACTACGACCTGTCCAAGCGCACCATGCTCTACGCGGTGGCCGAGCAGTTGAAGAACGACCGCAATGCGGGCTTCCGGCTGGCGGCCTCGGGCGGCATGAAGCCCAACTTCACATCGGCTGACGACGTCAACGGCCGCACCATCAAGGGCGTGCAGCTGGGCGTGCTGCACCGCTTCTGAGGGGCATGCCATGGCACAGCTGCACCCGCTTCGCATTGCGGTGGCCGGCGCCGGCGCGATCGGCCAGGCGCATATCGCCGCCATCGGGGCCCAAGCGGATTGCCGCCTGTCCGCCATCGTGGACCCGGCGCCCGCAGCCCGGGAGCTTGCCCAAAGGGCCGGAGTGCCGCTGTGGCGCGACCTGGGCGAGCTGATCGCCCATGACCGGCCCGACGCCGTGGTGCTGGCCACGCCCAACCGCCTGCATGCCCCGCAGGCGGCGCAGTGCATGCATGCGCGCCTGCCCATCCTGCTGGAAAAGCCCGTCACCTCCACCGTGGCCGAGGCGCAGCGCCTGGCCGCGCTGGCCGAGCGCAGCGGCGCCCGCGTGCTGGTGGGCCACCACCGCGCCCACAGCCCGATCATGGCGCGGGCCGCAGCCCTCATCGCCCAGGGGCGGCTGGGCCGCCTGGTGGCCATGACCGGCGCGGCCCTGTTCTACAAGCCGGACGCCTATTTCGAGGAAGGCCCCTGGCGCCGCGAGGCCGGGGGCGGCCCCATCCTGCTCAACATGATCCACGAGGTCCACAACCTGCGCATGCTGTGCGGCGACATCGTGGCCGTGCAGGCCTTCGCCTCGCATGCCACGCGCGGTTTTGCCGTGGAAGACACGGTGGCCATCAACCTGCGCTTTGCCAGCGGTGCGCTGGGCAGCTTTGTGCTTTCGGACACGGCCGCCAGCGCGCGCAGCTGGGAGCAGACCTCGCAGGAGAACAAGGCCTATGCCAGCTATGAGGACGAAGACTGCTACCTGGTGGCGGGCACCTTCGGCTCGCTGGCCATACCGAGCATGCGGCTGAAGACCTATGCATCGGCCGAGCAGCGCTCCTGGAATGAGCCCTTCGACCTGGATGTGGCCGCCGTGGAGCGCGAAGACCCGCTGGTGCGCCAGATGGCGCATTTCGCGCAGGTGGCGCGCGGCCTGGCGCAGCCCCTGGTCAGCGTGCACGATGGCCTGCGCAACCTGCAGATCACCGAGGCCATTGCAGAGGCTGCCCGCATGGGCGCCGCCATCGACACCACGGCGTGACCCGGGAACCACCGGCGCGCCATCCTCCATCCATGACATCAAGCCACGGAGCCTCCATGAAAAAGATCCTGATGCTGCACGGCATCAACCACAACATGTTCGGCCAGCGCGACCCCGCCCAATACGGCACGGTCACGCTGGCCGAGATCGACGCCTCGCTGCGCAGCCTGGGCAGCCAGCTGGGCTGCGAGGTAGACAGCTTCCAGACCAATTGCGAAGGCGCCATGTGCGATCGCATCCACCAGGGCTTTCGGGACGGCGTCGACGGCGTGCTCATCAACGCCGGCGCCTGGACGCACTACAGCTACGGCATCCGCGACGCGCTGGCCATGCTCACCGTGCCCGTGGTGGAGATCCACATGAGCAACATCCATGCGCGCGAGCCCTTTCGCCACCACTCGGTGTTTGCCGACATCGTCCGGGGCCAGATCTGCGGCTTCGGCGCGGACAGCTATCTGCTGGGCCTGCGGGCCGTGCTGTCCGCCGTCGCATAGGATGCATGGCGCGCAACTGGCCATGTATCGTCCTTCGAACTCCCTCGCTCGACGCGCCGCATGCCGTGACCAGGCTTCATTGAGATGAACTTCGCCGATCCCGGCCCGCGCCGCTCCGTTTCCTTTCTCCTGCTGCTGCCGCTGCCGCTGCTGCTGGCCGCGCAGCCGGTCGCCACCGATGGCTATCTGCCGGCGTTGCCCGAGATCGCGCGCGACCTGGGCTCGGCCAGCAGCAGCCTGACCGTGTTCATGCTGGCCTTCGGTGTCGCCCAACTGGTGTGCGGACCGCTGGCCGACCGCTTCGGGCGCCGGCCCGTTCTGCTGACGGGTTTGGCCTGCTACACGGCAGCGGCGGCAGGCTGTGCGCTGGCGGGCAGCGCGGACGCACTGGTGGCCTGGCGCGCCGTGCAGGGCGCGGCCATGGCGGCCATCCTGGTGTGCGCACGGGCTGCGGTGCGCGACCTGTATCCGGCCCATGAAGGGCCGCGCATCATGGCCCGCGGCCTGATGGGCCTGGGGCTGGTGGCCCTGGTGGCGCCGATTGCCGGTGCATGGGGCGTCCAGGCCACCGGCTGGCGCTGGGTGCTGGTGGCGATGGGCGTCTACTCGCTGGCTTTGCTGGCACTGTGCTGGCGCACTTTCAGCGAGACGCGGCAAGTGCCAGCGGAGTCTGCCCCGGTCCTCGCATCCGTACCCGTATCCGTATCCGCTGGCGGTGTGCGCCAGGTGATCGCCGACCCCGGCTTTTGCGCCTGGACGGCACTGGCCGCAGCCACCTACGGCGGCATCTTCTGCTTTTTGCTGCTGTCGCCGATGGTGTACGTCGACCTGTTCGGCCTGTCGCCCGTGCTCTACGGCTGGATTCCAGCGGGCGGCTCGCTGGTCTACATCCTGGGCATCACATGGTGCCGGCGCCTGCTGTCGCGCCACGGGCCGGTGCGCACGGTGCAGCTGGGCGCTACGCTCAGTCTGCTGGGGCCGTGCATCCAGATCGCCGACTGCGTGCTGGCGCCGACCTCGCCCTTTCCACTGCTGCTGGGGCACGCGGTGTATGCACTGGGCCATGGCCTGCACCAGCCTTGCGGCCAGGCGGGCGCGGTGGGTGGCCTGCCGCCGCAGCTGGCCGGGCGGGCCGTGTCGTGTTCGGGCTTTGCGATCATGTGCGTGGCCTTCTGCGCCGGCCAGCTGGCGGCGCAATTTGTCGATCCGACGATGCGCCACGGTGCCTGGCCGATGGTGTTGCCCATGGCGCTGGCAGGCGTTGTGCTGGTTCTCATTGCCTTTGTCTGGCTGCCGTGGCTGTACCGGGTGCCGTCAGCGCAAAGGGTTCAGCCCCGGTCATGACACCGTTCACGCATCCGCGCGGTATTCCCCCCGATGCTTCATGAACCGGTGGTAGGACATGCGCAGGTGCAGCTGCATCACCTGGCGTGCCAGCTCCCCATCCCTGGCACGTATGGCGATCACCAGGTCGCAGTGGTGGTGCAGGCTTTGCACCAGCTCTTCGGGCGTGTAGATGTAGAACGACCGCTTGATGATCGGCATGTCGATCATCGTCGCCAGCATGGTCTTGAGGCGCGGCGAGCCCGATGCCTCGATCAGCGCGTGGTGAAAATCCCGGTTGGCTGACTGCACCTCGCCAATGCCGTCGTGGCCAGCGGCAATGCCGGCCTCCATGCGCTGGTTGCTGGCCTCCAGCTCATCGGCCAGCCCCTCGCCGCCGCGTGTGGCCGCGAGGAATGAGGCGTACGGCTCCAGCAGCATGCGCAGCTGGAAGGTCTCCTCCACATCCCAATCGCTCCACTCCGACACGCGGATACCCTGGCCCGCGCCATCGGTGGCCAGGCCATCTTCCACCAGGCGGTGCAGCGCGTTGCGCACCGGCGTGCGGCTCAGCCCCAGGTCGCGGGCAATGGGCTCCTCCTTGAGCTGTTCGCCGGGTCGGTAGTGGCCGCCGATGAGCCGCTGCCGCAGAACCTCGTACGCCTTGTCTTTCACGTTTTGCACTGTGTTTGCACCAGGTGGGTGGGGATGGTGCGCCGATTCTAGGTGACCACGGAGGGACTCGCTGCGCTGCGCTCCATCTGGAAAAATACAAAACAAGTACAAATATCCGCAGTTCTACGGGAAATCTCTATGATTGGATAGCGGGTGCGCTCCATAGACTGCGCTCAATGTTTTAAATTTGTACTTTTATGAAGTTCGCAGTACTGGGTGGTGGAATGGTCGGCGCCTGCTATATGCAGGCCTTTGTGGAGCAGGGGCACAGCCTGGTGGGCCTGTGCGACCTGCAGCCCAACGCTGCGGTGGCCGACGCCGTGCAGGCCGCTGGCGCGCAGGTGCATACCGCGCCCGGTGCCTGGCTGGCCGAGGCCGACGTGGTGGTGAGCGCCGTGTTCGGCACCGTGGCGCGCAGCCTGTTCGAGGCCTGCCTGCCCCATCTGCGCGATGGCGTGGTCTATGTGGACATGACCACGGCCGACCCGCAGGAGATGCGCGAATGCGGCGAGCTGGCCCGGCGCGTCGCCCAGGGCAGGGCGGTGCACTTCGTGGACGTGGCCATCACCGGCGCGGTCAACCTGGGCGGCAGCAAGACGCCGCTGCTCGTGGCCGGTGGCAAGGCCGGTTTTGTACAGGAATTGTTCTTGCCCCTTGGCGGCTTCGTTCGCGTGGTGGGCGGACAGCCGGGCGATGCCGCCGCGCTCAAGCTCCTGCGCAGCATCTACACCAAGGGGACCGAGGCGCTGGCCGTGGAGTGCCTGGTGACGGCCCAGCAGATGGGCCTGCGCGAGCAGCTGCATGCCGTGCTGCAGGACATCGACGAGACACCGCTGCGCACGCTGATGGAGTCCATGGTGCGCACGCACATCCCGCATTCCGCGCGCCGCCGCAACGAGGTGGCCGAGGCCCGGCAGCAGATGGCCCGCAACGGCCTGGCGCCCATCGCCTCGCCCGCCGTCGAGGCGCTGTTCGCCGCCACGGCCCGGGCGCATGCGGTGCAGCCCTTCACCGGCACCTCCACCGACGAGGCCATCGATTGGCTGGGCAGCCACGTGCTCGCCAGCCAAGCCTGATCAACGTACCCCTGCGCCAACCGACACCACCAAAGGAGACATCCGCAATGACGACCCCGACCCGACGCCGCCTGGCCCTCGCCGGCCTGCTGGCACTGACCGCTGCCGCCATGGCCCCGGCCCATGCCCAGGGCACCTATCCGCAGCGGCCCATCAGGTTCATCGTGCCCTTTCCGGCCGGTGGCGGCACCGACAACCTCACGCGGCTGGTCGGCACCAAGCTCACCGAGGCCCATGGGTGGGCCATCGTGGTGGAGAACAAGCCCGGTGCCGGTGGCAACCTGGCTCTGGACCAGGTGGCCAAGGCCCCCGCCGACGGCCTGACCCTGGTGATGGCTCAGACCGACAACGTGGTGCTCAACCCGCTGCTGTACTCCAAGCTCACCTACAACCCCGACAAGGACCTGCGCGCCGTGGCCCTGGTCGCAGCCGGCCCGGCCGTGCTCGTGGTGAATGCCGATTCGCCGTACAAGTCCCTGGACGACATCGTCCAGGCGGCGAAGAAGAACCCCGGGCGCCTGAGCTTTGCCACGCCGGGCACCGGCACCATTTCGCACCTCATCAGCGAGGCCTGGCAGAAAAGCTCGAATGTGAAGCTCACCCACGTGCCGTTTCGCGGCATGGCGCAGGCCATGCCCGACCTGCTGGGCGGACGCATCGACATGTACATGGGCTCCGTCCCCACGCTGCTGTCGCACATCCAGTCGGGCAAGGTGCGCGCCATTGGCGTGACCACCGCGAGCCGCTCCAAGCTGCTGCCCGACGTGCCGACCTACACCGAATCCGGCATCAAGGGCGTGGAGCTGGCCAGCGTGTGGGGCGTGATGGCCCCGGCCGGCACCTCCGACGCCATCGTCAAGCAGCTCAACGAAGCCATCAACAAGGTGGTGAACGCACCCGACACGGCCAGGAAGATCGCCGACTCCGGCGCCGAACTCATCACCGGCACACCGCAGGACATGGCCAGGCTCTACGCCAGCGACCGCGCACGCCTGGCACCCATCGTCAAGAGCTCTGGCACCACGCTTGATTGAGCGGCACGGCTTTCATTCCATCCACTCTGAGAATCACACCATGATCGGTCTTCAAATTCTGAAGCGGCAGCGCGCTGTCAGCCTCGATATTGCCAGGCGCTATCTCGACGTGCCTGTTGCCAACGTCAGCGACTGCATGGCCCGCATGACGGCCGGCGGCGCGCGGTTGCGCCCCATGCACGGCGGCGGGCGCATGGCCGGCCCCGCGTTGACTATCAAGACACGCCCGGGCGACAACCTCATGCTCCACAAGGCACTTCAACTGGCCAGCCCAGGTGACGTGATCGTGGTGGATGCGGGCGGCGACCTCACCAACGCACTCATCGGAGAAATCATGGTCGGAGACGCCATGCGTCGCCAGCTGGGCGGGATCGTGATCAATGGCGCGATCCGGGACGCGGCATGGATTCGTGCTGGCAGCTTCCCGGTATTCGCCGCGGGCGTCACTCACCGCGGACCCTACAAGGACGGCCCGGGCGAGATCAATGTGCCTATCGCCATCGATGGCATGGTGATCGAGCCCGGTGACCTCATGATTGGCGATGACGATGGCTTGCTGTGCGTACCGCATGCGCAGGCGCAGGCCCTGCTGGATGCAGCACACGGAAAGCAGGTCGTTGAGGCCGGGATGGTGGCCGACATCGCTGCCGGTACCTACAGCGCGCCATGGATAGACGAGACGCTCAAGCGTCTGGGGTGCCCGATTCAGCCGTAGCGCCGGCGCGGCATCACCCATACAGCACCCATCCAGCACCCATGGCCCGTCCGCCTCAGGCCTCGGCCAGCGCCTTCAGATGGCTTTCAAGGCCACCCGTGCCGCTGGCCGCGTTCACATGGTCGAAGTAGCCGTACCAGCCGCTGGCCTTGATGCCCGCCAGCAGGGCATCGCGCGCGGCGGTATCGGGAAAGCGCCAGATGCCCAGGAAGCGGTGGGGGCTGGCCTGGTCCAGGTCGCGCTCGGTCTCGGCCAGGGCCAGCACCTGCACGCCCATGGCAGCCAGGCCGCCCATGGCGCTGGCAACCGCGTCCAGAAACTGCTGACGCTGCGCGGCGGGCAGGGCCAGCCAGGCGGGGTTGGGGGAATAGAGCTCGACCAGATAGTGGGACATGGTGTTTCCTGGGGTTGAGGCGCTGTGCGCCAGGTGTGGTGTCGGCATATTGTATGGTGGCTAACCATATATTTTCCTGATGAAACACCTTGGAGGGAAATGCTGCCACCGCCGTCCTGGCGACCGGTCGGCCCTACACTGGCGCATGCACGAATTCAGGGTGATGGTTGTCGGGGGATATGGCTTTTTCGGCAGCCGGCTGGTGCGCCGGCTGGCACGGCAGAAGGCGCTGCACATCGTGGTGGTGGGCCGCTCGGGCGCCAAGGCACAGGCCTTGGTCGATGCGCTTTTGCCCGATGCCCATGCCGGGCTGTCCGCCGTGGCGGTGGACGCCATGGACCCGGGGCTGCAGGCCCGGCTCCAGGAGCATGGCATCCATCTCCTCATCCATACCTCAGGCCCTTTCCAGGGGCAGGACCATCGCGTGGCACAGGCCTGCGCCCATGCGGGCGTGCACTACGTGGACCTGGCCGATGGCCGCGACTTCGTCGGCGGCATCACCGCCCTGCAAGCCGCTGCGCTGGCCCGGGGCGTGCTGCTGACCAGCGGGGCCAGTTCCGTCCCCGCACTGTCCACGGCGGTGGCCGATCGGCTGGCAGGCGGCATGGCCTGCGTGGATTCCATCGACATAGGCATCAGCCCCGGCAACCGCACGGAGCGCGGCCTGTCCACGGTGGCCGGCATCCTGAGCTACTGCGGCAAGCGCCTCGCGTCCGCTGGCCCGCAGCCGGTGTTCGGCTGGTCGGGCAGCTGGCGCCACCGCTATCCCGAGCCTGTGGGGGCGCGGCTGCTGTCGCCCTGCGATGTGCCTGATCTGGTACTGCTGGCACCCCGGTATGCGGGCAAGCCTGGCGTGCGTTTTGGCGCGGGGCTGGAGTTGGCATTTCTGCACAGGGGCATGAATGCCATGGCCTGGCTGGCGCGCCTGGGCCTGGTGCGCGACTGGTCGGTGCACGCCGCGTGGCTCAAGCGCGCGGCGGACTGCTTCAAGGACTGGGGCAGCGATGCGGGTGCCATGCATGTGTGCGTGCGTGGGCGGGACGCACAGGGCTTCGTGCAGGAGCGCCTCTGGGTGCTGGTCGCCGGGTCGGGCGACGGCCCCTATGTGCCCACGCTTGCCGCCTCGGCCCTGGCGCGGAAGCTGGCGGCAGGCCAACTGCCCGCCGTGGGCGCCATGCCCTGCATGGGCCTGCTGACCCTGGAGGATTTCGAGCAGGAGGCCCGTGGCCTGGACATCCGCATGAGGGAGATCCATCCATGAGCCGGAGGCTGTCCATGTACGAGCAGGCCATGGGCGAGCGCTTTGCTCGGCTGGACCCCGCCGTGCAGGCCTTCCACCGCCTGACGGGCCGCCATGAGCTCCATGGCTGGGTCCGCACCCAGGCGCCGCAGTCCCTGGCGGCCCGGCTGCTGGCGCTGTGTCTGGGCACGCCGCTGCGCGCCAGCGAGGGGCCCATCCGCTTCGCGCTGCATGCCCAGCCCCAGGGTGAGGTCTGGACCCGCCACTTTCCCGCGCAGACCATGCGTTCCAGCCTGCGCCTGCAGGACGGGCAGATCATCGAATCCCTGGGCGCAGCGCGGCTGAGCTTCGGGTTGGAGGCCGATGGCAATCGGCTGGTGATGCGCCTGCGTAAGTTGCGCTTTCTGGGCATGGCCTGCCCGGCCTGGCTGGAGCCGCGCATCGTGGCCGAGGAGCGCGGAGAGGGGGATCGCCTGCATTTCCACATCGAGGCAGCCGTGCCCTGGGTGGGCGTGGTCGCCAGCTACAGCGGGCATCTGCAATTGCCCACGGTGCGGCAAGACACTTCAGTGCCCAAGGAGGGCGAATCATGATTGTGGTGTTCGACGGCCAATGCCTGCTGTGCAATGGCTGGGTGCAGTTTCTGCTGAGGCACGACAGGCGCGGCAGGTTCCGCTTTGCCTCCATCCAGGGCGAGGCCGGCGGCAGGATGCTGGCCGATGCAGGCCTGCGGGTCGAAGGTCTGCAGACGCTGCTGCTGGTGGATGGGGACCGTTCCTGGCAGCACACGGACGCCATCCTGCGCGTGCTCCATGGCCTGGGCTGGCCCTGGCGGCTGGCATGGGCGGCGTGGCTGATTCCCCGCCCCCTGCGCGATGGGCTGTACCGCTGGCTGGCCCGCAACCGCTACCGCTGGTTTGGCCGCAGCGCGCAGTGCATGGTGCCCGATCCGCAGGTGGCCGCGCGCTTTCTGGACTGAGCGGCTGCGGCCCGCCTGCACGCAGACGTCCACTAATCATTTCTGCTTTGCATATGCGGCAGGCGTGTTTGCGCCAAGCGGAGTCGGCCCTTAGGCTGGCGCGCTTTGCCAGCACCATGTCCAGCCCTGCCACAAGCTCCCCTTCCCAATCCGGCGCATTCGCCACTTCCCCCCAACCCGCCACGGCGTTGTACCGTGCCACGCCAGCCACCCTGGCGGCCGCGCTGGAGCAACTGCCCCCGGCCCAGGCCCGATGGGCGCGCGCCGCAGGCTTTGATGCGCAGCCGGGCCGCATCCTGCTGTTGCCCGGCATGCAGGCTGAAGTGCAGAGGGAAGGGCAGAGCGAGGGCGCTGCCCTCGCTGGCGTGCTGGTCGGCGTGGACCCGGACCAGCCGCTGTGGCAGCTGGCCGGCCTGCCGGCTGCGCTGCCGCCCGGCACCTATGCGCTCGCCGATGCGGATGAGGCTCAGAGGCCGCATCTGCTCCTGGGCTGGGCACTGGGCGCGCTGCCGTCGACCCGCCAGGCGCGGCAGTCGGATGCGGCAACCGCTCCATCACTCGCTCTATCACTCGCTCGGTTGGTGGCAAGCCCCGATGAGCAGGCCGCCGTCGCGCCAATGGCCGCCGCCATTGGCGCGGTGCGGCGGCTGGTCAACCTGCCTGCCAACCAGCTGGGTCCCGAACAGCTGGCCCAGGCCGTGGCCGACCTGGCCGCGCGCCATGGCGCGCGCTACCGGCAATGGGTGGGCGACGAGCTGCCCGCCGCAGGCTTTGCCCTGGTGCACGCCGTGGGCCGGGCGGCGTCCCAGGCGGCCCAGGCGCCGCGCGTGGCCGAGCTGACCTGGGGCGATGCCGCGCTGCCCCATGTGGTGCTCATCGGCAAGGGCGTGTGCTTTGACTCCGGCGGGCTGGACCTCAAGCCCGCCGCAGGCATGCGCTGGATGAAGAAGGACATGGGCGGCGCCGCACACGCCCTGGCCCTGGCCGATCTGCTGATGCAGGCAGGCCTGCCCATCCACCTGAAGCTGCTGGTGCCTGCGGTGGAGAACGCCGTGGGTGCCGGTGCGCTGCGGCCCGGCGACATCATCGAGGCCGGTGACGGCCGGCGCGTGGAGATCGAGAACACCGATGCCGAAGGCCGGCTCCTGCTGGCCGATGCGCTGCACCACGCCATTCGCAGCGCGCCCACGCCGCCCGCGCTGCTGATCGACCTGGCCACGCTCACGGGCGCTGCGCGCACGGCGCTGGGGCCGGACCTGCCTGCGCTGTTCAGCAACCATGACGGCTGGGCCGATGAGCTGCTGGCCCAGGGCCGCGCGCAGGCCGACCCGCTGTGGCGCCTGCCCCTGTGGGCGCCGTACCGCCGCATGCTCCGCTCCGACCAGGCCGACCTGCTCAACGCCGCCAGCACGCCGCAGGGCGGCGCCATCACGGCTGCGCTGTTTCTGGAGAGCTTTGTGCCGCCCGAGCTGCCCTGGCTGCACCTGGACCTGTTCGCCTGGAATCTGGAGGAGCGCCCCGGCCGTCCCAGGGGCGGCGAGGCCCAGGGCCTGCGCGCGCTGTACGCCCTGCTGTCGCAGCACTTTGCATCTGCGCGCAGCGCATTTGCATAGGCGCAATCGGGCTTTGCGGCGGGCTGGTGGCTCCACACAATCGGCCGTCTGGTGCAGCCGGCGCGGCACCCGCCGCCGCCTTTCTGCGATCTTGTTCCGGCTGCCAGGACACTTCATGACCCAAAGACGCTTCCTGCCTCGCCTTTCCTTGCTGCGCACCCACTTGCGCACCCTGCGAACTTCCGCACTGCTTCCCGCCCTGGCCGCAGCCCTGCTGTGCGCACCGCCCGCCCAGGCCGAAACCCTGCGCTGGGCGCGCTCCACCGACGCATCCACGCTGGACCCGCATGCGCTGAACAACGGCCCCAACCACAACCTGCTGCACCAGATCTACGAGCCGCTGATCATCCGCACGGCCGATGGCAAGCTGCTGCCCACCCTGGCCACGTCCTGGGCGCTGACTGCCGACCCCTCGGTCTGGGAGTTCAAGCTGCGCAAGGGCGTGAAGTTTCATGACGGGAGCCTGTTCACGGCCGACGACGTGCTGTTCTCGCTGCGCCGCGCGCGCTCGGCCACCTCGGACATGCGATCGCTGCTGACCTCGATCACCGACGTGACCAAGGTCGATGCCTTCACCGTGCACATCAGGACCAACGGGCCCAACCCGCTGCTGCCGGCCAGCCTCATCAACATCCAGATCCTGAGCGCCGCCTGGGCCAAGGCCCACGGCGCGGAGCAGCCACAGAACGCGCTGGCCAAGGAAGAGAACTATGCCACGCGCAACGCCAACGGCACGGGGCCCTACGTCATCGCCTCGCGCGAGCAGGACACGCGCACCGTGCTGCGGCAGTTTCCCGGCTACTGGGGCAAGGGGCTGTTCCCGCTGGAGATCGACGAACTGGTCTACCTGCCCATCAAGTCCCAGGCCACGCGCGTGGCGGCGCTGCTGTCGGGCGAGGTGGACTTCGTGCAGGACCTGCCCATCCAGGACATTGCGCGCCTGAGCGCCGACCCGCGCTTTCGCATCAACCAGGCGGCCGAGAACCGCACCATCTTCCTGGGCCTGAACGTGGGCGCCGCCCCGCTGTCGCATTCCGATGTGAAGGACAAGAACCCCCTGGCCGACCTGCGCGTGCGCCAGGCCTTCCAGCTGGCCATCGACCGGCAGGCCATACAGCGCGCCGTGATGCGCGGCCTGTCCGTGCCCACCAACATCATTGCGCCGCCCTTTGTGCACGGCTACGAGAAATCCTTTGGCGCCGTGGGCAAGGCCGACCTTGTCCAGGCCAGGAAACTGCTGGCCGACGCCGGCTACCCCAACGGCTTCGGCATCACCCTGCATTGCACGAACGACCGCTACCTGAACGACGAGGCCATCTGCCAGGCCATCGCCGGCTTTCTGGGCCGCATCGGCGTGAAGACCGCCGTGTCGTCGCGGCCGCTGGCCATCCAGACGGCGGCCATCAACAACCAGGAAACGGATTTCTACCTCTACGGCTGGGGCGTGCCCACTTATGACTCGGCCTATGTCTTCGACTACCTGGTGCACACGCGCGGCAAGAACGGCAGGGGCAACACCAATGCCACGCGCTACAGCAATGCCGAGCTGGACAGCCAGATCGTCTCCCTGGCCTCCGAGGGCGATGCGCGCAAGCGCGACGCCACCATCCACTCCATCTGGAGCACGGTGCAAAAGGAGCTGATCTACCTGCCGCTGCACGACCAGATCCAGACCTATGCCATGGTGCGCAAGTTCGACATCCCGGTGAATCCCTCGAACACGCCGTACTTCAAGCTGTTCAAGCAGCCCGGTGCGCGCCAGGCTGCGGTGGCTGGCGCGCAATAGGCTCAGTGTGTCGCAGCCGGCTGCGGCCGGTTGACCTCCACCGTGACGTGGACCAGTTCCTCGTGCACGCCCAGCAACTGGCGCACGGCATCGGGGTCCACGCCTGCGGGCGCGTCCAGCGCCACGATGCAGGCGTAGCGCGCCTTGCCCACGCGCCAGACATGCAGGTCGGAGATCTGTGCGGCAAACGGCGCCTGGGCGATGGCCTCACGCACCTCGCGGACCACGGGGGCGTGCATCTCGGCGTCCAGCAGCACGCGGCTGCTGTCGCGCAGCAGGCCCAGGGCCCATGCCGCCACCAGCACGGCGCCGGCCAGGCCCATGGCCGGGTCCAGCCATCCCAGGCCCCAGGCCATGCCGCCGAACAGGGCGGCGATGGCCATCACCGAGGTGGCGGCATCGGCCAGCACATGCAGGTAGGCCGAGCGCAGGTTGAGATCGCCGTGGTCGTCATGGTCACCGTGGTCGCCGTGGTCGCCGTGATGGCGGTCGCCCGCGTGGCCGCCGTGCGCATGCCTGCCGTGCCCGTGGGGATGTCCGTGGTAGTGACCGTGACCATGGTGATGCCCGTGCCCGCCCTTCAGCAGCCAGGCGCAGACCAAGTTGACCAGCAGGCCCAGCGCGGCCACGCCCAGTGCCTGCTCGTAGTGGATGGGCGAGGGCGAGAACAGGCGCTGCACCGACTGCCAGGCCATGCCGCCCGCCACCAGCAGCAGCAAGATGGCGCTGGTGTAGCCGGCCAACACCTCGATCTTCCAGGTGCCGAAGGCAAAGCGCGTATCGCCCGCCAATCTGCGCGCGGCCGCATAGGCGCCAGCTGAGAGCCCCAGCGCCAGCGCGTGCGATCCCATGTGCCAGCCATCGGCCAGCAGCGCCATGGAGTTGAATCCGTACCCGCCTGCGATCTCCCCGACCATCATGGCCGCCGTCAGCCCCGCAGCCAGCATGGCACGGCGCTCGCCCAGCGGGTTGCCTTCGTCGAAACGGTGTGAATGCTGCCTGGGGCTGGCGCCGCCAGCGGTCGAGAGGGATGGAATGCTGCGCATGCAGATACTGTACCCCAGTATATGCAGGCGCCTAGAATGGCCCTCATGGCACATACGATTCAGAACAAGAAGCGCTTGCTCACGCGCATCCGCCGCATCCAGGGCCAGGCCCAGGCGCTGGAGCGCGCGCTCGAGGCCGAGCACGACTGCGCGGCCATCCTCCAGCAACTGGCAGCCGTGCGCGGCGCCGTCAACGGCATGATCTTCGAGGTGCTCGAGGGCCATGTGCGCACCCATCTGGTCGATGGCACGGCCGGCGGCCAGGCCCGTGATGACGACGTGGACCTGGTGCTGTCGGTGATGCGCTCGTACATGAAGTGATTGATGAAGTGATGGCCGGCCCTGCGGATTGGCGCTCTCGGCGCGGTTTCCTGCTCTCATTTTTTGCAAACAGTGACCCCTGAAAACCGCCCATCTCGGACACGGCGCCCCATTCGCAGCGGACAATCGTCGGGCCAGGAATATGACGGGATTTCGACAGTTCCCGCCGCCTGCTGGCCAGCCAAGGACTACCGCGCATGACAGAAGACCTCCGCCGAGATTCCCCCGCAGATGCCGCCCCCGCCGCCGCCCAGGCGCCGCAGACGGCCACGCAGCTGCGCATCGGCACCGTCGCCAAGCTCAATCTCGCCGACTTTCAGAACGCCGTGCCCGCGCTGCTGGAGCTGGCCATCGTCAACGAGGGCGAGCTGCCGCTGCAGGCGCTGAGCCTGCACCTGGCCTCGGAGCCTGCCTTCATCAAGCCGCGCACCTGGCGCCTGGAGTCGGTGGCCGCGCACAGCACCTATGCGCTGACCGACCTGGATGTGGCGCTGGACGGCGCCTTGCTCTCGCGCCTGACCGAGGCCGAGCCCGCCGTGCTGCGGCTGGAGCTGCGCAGCGGCCAGCCGGCAGAGACGGTGCTGGCCCGGCACGAACACCCGCTGGAACTGCTGGCACGCAACCAGTGGGGCGGCCTGGGGCATTTGCCCGAGATGGTGACTGCCTTCGTGCAACCCAACGATCCGGCCGTGGACCGCATCCTCAAGGGCGCGGCGCAGGCGCTGGAGGCGGCGGGCAAGTCCGGCGCCATCAACGGCTATGAACAGGGACCGCAGCGGGCCTGGGAACTGGCCTCGGCCATCTGGACTTCCGTGCTCCAGAAGAAACTCAACTACGCGCTGCCGCCGGCCAGCTTCGAGCATGCGGGCCAGAAGATACGCGGCGCTACCCAGGTGCTGGATGCGGGCCTGGCCACCTGCCTGGACCTGACGCTGCTGTTCGCCTCCTGCCTGGAGCAGGCGCACCTGAACCCGCTGCTGGTCTTCACGCGCGGCCATGCCTTCGTGGGCCTGTGGCTGGGCAGGCAGGAATTCTCGACCGCCGTGGTCGATGACATCACGGCCGTGCGCAAGCGGCTCAAGCTGCAGGAGCTGGTGGTCTTCGAGACCACGCTGGCCGCGCAAGGCCAGGCCGTGGCCTTCAGCCAGGCCATTGCCCAGGGCGCGCGCCAACTGGCCGAAGAGCATGAGGACCAGTTCGAGCTGCTGGTGGACGTGCGGCGCGCGCGCATGCAGCGCATCCGCCCGCTGGCGCTGGCCCAACCCCAGGACGCCGCGCCCGAGGCCGGGGAAGGCCAGGCCGAGCCCCGACTCACCGTGGAGCCGCCGCCCGAACTCCTGTCGCAGGCACAGACACGCGAAGTGCCCACCTCCCAGCTCGATCCCAAGGACAGGCTGGCGCGCTGGCAGCGCCGGCTGCTGGACCTGTCGCTGCGCAATGCGCTGCTCAACTTCAAGCCCGGCAAGAAATCGCTGCTGCTGCAGGTGGCCGCGCCCGCGCTGGAGGACACGCTGGCCCGGGGCCAGGTGCTCAAGCTGCTGCCCAGCCCCGAGCTCATGCAGGGCAAGGACCCGCGCAGCCAGCCATTGCACGAGGCGCGCAGCCTGGAAGACCTGCGCGGCGCGCACGCCGAAGAGGCGCTGCAGCGGCGCGAGGTCTTCATCGACCTGGAGCCGCTGGAGCTGGACAGCCGCTTTGTGGAGCTGTTTCGCGGCGCGCGCAACGCGCTGCAGGAAGGCGGCGCCAACACCTTGTTCGTGGCCCTGGGCTTTCTGGTCTGGAGCCGGCCAGACAAGCCCGATGTGCGCGTGCGCGCGCCGCTGATCCTGCTGCCCGTCACGCTGGAGCGCAAGAGCGCGCGCTCGGGCTTCACGCTGCAGGCGCATGAGGACGAGCCGCGTTTCAACCCCACGCTGGTCGAGATGCTGCGCCAGGACTTCCAGCTGGAGCTGGGCGTGCCCGCAGGCGACCTGCCGCGCGACGAAGCCGGGCTGGACATCACCGGCATCTGGGCCCGCGTGCGCGAGGCGATCAAGGACGTACGCGGCTGGGAGGTCAGCGAGGACGTGGTGCTGTCCATGTTCTCCTTCGCCAAGTACCTGATGTGGAAGGACCTGGCCGAGCGCGCCGACCAGCTGCGCAGCTCGCCCGTGGTCGCCCACCTGATCGACACGCCGCGCGAACCCTATCGCTCGGAGATCGCCTTTCCCGACACGCGGCGGCTGGACCAGGAGTTCGCGCCGCAGCAGGTCTTCAGCCCGCTGCCGGCCGATTCATCGCAGCTGTCGGCCGTGATGGCTGCTGCGCGCGGCAAGGACTTCGTGCTCATCGGCCCGCCGGGCACGGGCAAGAGCCAGACCATTGCCAACCTGATCGCGCAGTGCCTGGCCGAGGACAAGCGCGTGCTCTTCGTGGCCGAGAAAATCGCCGCGCTGGACGTGGTCTACCGCCGCCTGCGCGAAGTGGGCCTGGGCGAGTTCTGCCTGGAGCTGCACTCCAACAAGAGCCGCAAGCTCGACGTGCTGGGCCAGCTGCAGAAATCCTGGGACTCGCATGGCCAGGTGGATGCCGAGGCCTGGGCCGCCAAGGCCAGCCAGCTCGGCCGCCTGCGCGAGCAGCTGTCGGCCTATGTGGAGCGCCTGCACCGGCGCCACGCCAACGGCTGGACCATCTACCGCGCCATTGGCGCCGTGGCCGGTGGCGAGGCGCTGCCGCGCCTGGGATTTCACTGGCCCACGCCCCAGGCCCATGACGAAGCGGGCCTGGCCCTTTTGCGCGAGACTGCGGGCCGCCTGCAGGCCAATGCCCAGGCCGTGGGCGCGCAGCATCTGAAGGACGGGCCGCTGGCCACGGTGCAGGCCAGCGACTGGTCCGTGCGCTGGCAGCAGCAGATGGTGGATGCCGCCCAGGCGCTGCACGATGCAGGCCAGGGCTTTGCCGAGGCGGCGCAGCAGCTGGGCCGGCTGCTGCGCATCGAGTGGCCGGCGCTGGGGCGCCAGGCGCGCTCGGCGCTGGGCGTGATCGCGCGCGCGCTGCCGGCGGCCGCAGGCCGCAACCTGGCTTTCTGCGTGCTGCCTGACGGCTCGCGCATTGGCGAATCCCTGCAATCGGGCCTGCAGCTGCTGGCGCAGCACGGTGATCTGTCCGCACAGATTCCGGCGCCCTGGCCGGTCGAGCTGCAGACGCGCCTGGCCCAGGCGCTGGACCTGCTGGCGCAGCGCCGGCGCCTGCAGGCCGGGCTGGGCACGCCCTGGCCCGTGGCCTTGGGCGACGAGCTGGAGCGCGGCCTGCAGTGCATCGACGAGATCGCGGCGCTGCGCCAGGGCCTGTCCGTCAAGTACGGCGCGGGCGTGGGCCAGCTCAATGTCTCGCAGCTGCAGCGCGAATGGGCCAGGGCCGGCAAGTCCTTGTGGCCGCTGTCCTGGCTGGGCCGGCGCAAGGTGCGCGCGGCGCTGGAGGCCACCATCGAAGGCGCGGGCGAGCCGCGCGTGGCCGATGACCTGGCCGCCCTGGTGCGCATCCGGGGCCTGCGCGAGGAACTGGACCAGATCCAGCCCGGCGCCGCAGCCGACGGCCTGTGGGCTGGACACCGCACGCGCACCGACCATGCGCGCAGCGCCTTGAAGGCCAATGCGGCCCTGCTGGCCGCGCGCGCGCAGAAATCCTTCTCGCTCGATGGACTGGAGGCCGTGGCCGAAGGCCATGGCGGCGAGCGCTGGGCGGCCGAAGTGCAGCGCCTGCAGGCCCTGTACCAGATCGACCGCCAGCTCGATGGCTACCTGCCGCTGGCCGATGCCAGCCACGGCCTGTGGCGCGGCCTGGAAACCGATGCCCAGGCCTTGCAGGACGCGCTGGCCTTCGAGCGCGAGCGCCTGCAACTGACGCGGCGCGGCGGCCTGATGGCCTCGCACGCCGCCGTGGCCCAGGGCCGCTGTGGAGCGGCACTGCAGCAGGCCCATGCGCAGCTGGCGGCCCGCAGCGCCATCGAGGAACAGCTGCTGGCGCTGGACGATCTGGGCTTGCGCTGCCCCGGCGTCTGGGACGGCCTGGACACGCGCCCGCAAGCCGTGGAGCATGCGCTGCGCCTGCAGGGATCGCTGCAGGCAGGGCTGACCGGGCTGGGCTGGCAGGAGGCCGAACTGGCCCAGGCACGCCAGGCGCTGCACCAGGTGCTGGCCTTGCGCAGCGCCGAGCTGGGCGAGGGCGCCGCGGTCGGCATGGCCTGCCAGCAGTTGCTGGACAGCCTGGCCGGCCTGCACGCGGCCATAGATCCCTTCAGCGCGGCGGCAGCCCATGGCGAGCCGCAGCAGCGTGCCCTGGCACAGCGCACGGCCGAGCAGCTGGCGGCCACGGCGGGCGGCGTGCTGGCCGGGCAAGGCGGCCTGCATGCCTGGTGCGCCTGGCGCAATGCCCAGGCCTCGGCCCGCGCGGGCGGGCTGGGTGCGCTGGCCGACGCCATCGAGTCCGGCAGCCTGGAACCGGCCCAGGCACCCCAGGCCTTCGAGGTCAACTACGCGCGCTGGTGGCTGGCGCTGGCCGTGGACGAGGACGAGGTGCTCAAGCGCTTCGTCTCTGCCGAGCATGAGCGGCGCATTGCCGACTTCCGCGCGCTGGACGATGAATTCACCTCGGTCACGCGCCAGTGGATACGCGCGCGGCTGTGCGCGGGCCTGCCGTCGGCCGACAGCATCCAGCGCAACAGCGAGTGGGGCATTCTGCGGCGCGAGATCACCAAGAAGCGCCAGCACCTGCCGCTGCGCCAGCTGCTGGAGCAGATCCCCTCGGCCGTGCTGCGCCTGACGCCCTGCCTGCTGATGAGCCCGCTGTCCATTGCCCAGTACCTGAGCGCCGAGACCAGCAACTTCGACATCGTCATCTTCGACGAGGCCTCGCAGATCCCCGTCTGGGACGCCATCGGCGCCATGGCGCGTGCCAGGCAGGTGGTCATGGTGGGCGACCCCAAGCAGCTGCCGCCCACCAGCTTCTTCGGCCGCGCCGACACCTCCGACACCTTCGACGACGACACGCAGGGCGTGGAAGGCGACATGGAAAGCATCCTGGACGAATGCCTGGGCGCCAGCCTGCCCACGCGCAACCTGTCGTGGCACTACCGCTCGCGCCATGAAAGCCTGATCGCCTTCAGCAACCACCGTTACTACGGCGGCGGGCTGGTGACCTTTCCCTCGCCCGTCACCGATGACCGCGCCGTCAGCTTCCACGCCGTGCAGGGCCGCTATGAGAAGGGTGGCGCCCGCATCAACCAGCCCGAGGCCAAGGCCCTGGTGGCCGACCTGGTGGCGCGGCTGCAGTCGCCGGGGTTTGCGCAGTCGGGTGCCACCATCGGCGTGGTCACCTTCAACTCCGAGCAGCAAAGCCTGATCGAGGATTTGCTGGACGAGGAGCGCCGCAAGGACCCGGGGCTGGAGCCGTTTTTCTCCGATGCGCTGCTGGAGCCCGTCTTCGTCAAGAACCTGGAAAGCGTGCAGGGCGACGAGCGGGACATCATGTACTTTTCCATCACCTACGGGCCCGATATCTCGGGCGCGGTGTCCATGAACTTCGGCCCGCTCAACCGCGACGGCGGCGAGCGGCGGCTGAACGTGGCGGTGACGCGCGCGCGGCAGGAGCTGCGCATCTTCTCCAGCCTGCGCGGCGAGCAGATGGACCTGTCGCGCACCCAGGCGGCGGGCGTGCGCGACCTCAAGCACTTCCTGGAATTTGCCGAGCGCGGCCCGCGCGCGCTGGCCGAGTCGCACCATGGCAGCCAGGGCGATTTCGACAGCCCGTTCGAGGCCAGCGTGGCCCAGGCGCTGGAGCGCAAGGGCTGGCGCGTGCACACGCAGATCGGCGCATCCTCATTCCGCGTGGACCTGGGCGTGGTGCACCCGGACCATGCGGGCAGCTACCTGGCGGGCGTGGAGTGCGACGGCGCCACCTACCACCGCTCGGCCACGGCGCGCGACCGCGACAAGCTGCGCGAGCAGGTGCTGCGCGGCCTGGGCTGGCAGATATTGCGCATCTGGTCCACGGACTGGTGGGTCAACCCGGGCGGCACGCTGGAGCGCATCCACGCGGCGCTGACCGCGCTGCTCGAGCAGGACCGGCGCAAGCGTGCGGCCGAGGTTGCCGAGGTGCCGCAGGCGGCTGCAGTCGCCGGGGCAGAGCCAGCGCCAGCGCCAGAGACGCCTGAGGCGTCCGAGGCATCCGTGGAGGACGGCGAGGCGCATAAGGTCTGAAAGTCGGCCGTGCGCATGAAATGGGCACTTGCTGAAGCCAGAGACACCAAGGAAGGGCCGCCCCCGCACCGAGGGTGTCGTCCCCCTCCCCCGCAAAGCGGGTAGAGAGGGGGAAGGCGCGAAGCGCCTCAGGGGGTGTCAGTACTTGTCCGGAACGTACATGTGCTGGGGAACGGGGTTGCGTGTGTATTCGGGATTGCGCGTGCGCTCTGGCAGCACGATGGCCGGGTGCTCTATCTCTTCATAGGGCAGCTGCGTCAGCAGGTGGGAGATGCAGTTGAGCCGGGCCTTCTTCTTGTCCACGGCCTGCACCAGCCACCAGGGCGCCTCGGCGATGTGGGTGCGCTCCAGCATGGCTTCCTTGGCCTTGGTGTAGTCCTCCCAGCGGCGGCGGCTCTCGAAGTCCATGGGACTGAGCTTCCACTGCTTGAGCGGGTCGTGCACGCGGCCCAGAAAGCGCAGGTGCTGCTCGTCGTCGGTGATGGAGAACCAGTACTTCACCAGCGTGATGCCCGAGCGCACCAGCATCTTCTCGAACTCGGGCACGGAGCGGAAGAACTCCTCGTACTCCTCGTCGGAGCAAAAGCCCATCACGCGTTCCACGCCCGCGCGGTTGTACCAGCTGCGGTCAAAGAGAACGATCTCGCCACCCGCGGGCAGGTGGGAGACATAGCGCTGGAAATACCACTGCGTGCGCTCGCGGTCGTTGGGCGCGGGCAGGGCGGCCACGCGGCATACGCGCGGGTTCAGGCGCTGGGTGATGCGCTTGATCACGCCGCCCTTGCCGGCCGCATCGCGGCCCTCGAAGAGAATGACCACCTTTTTCCTGTGGTGCTGCACCCAGTCCTGCAGCTTGACCAGCTCGCCCTGCAGGCGCAGCAGCTCGCGAAAGTAGGTCTGGCGGCTCACGGAGTCGGCACCGTCCAGATCGTCGCCACCGCTGCCCAGGCGGGCGTCGTCTATCTCCATCTCCAGTTCTTCGTCGTAGCTGTCGAGCAGATCGCGTTCGATGCGCTGCATCAGCGAATCATGGTGGTCGGGCAGAAGTTCGTCGTACATGGTGGGGAATCCGGGCGTCCAGGAGTTGGCGCCTGGGATGGTGGCGTGGATGTGTGACGCGGCTGTGACGGTGCGGCTGGGTGAATACCCTGGCACCGCTCGCCTTCCCGCCGCCTACAGCCACCCCGCCTTGCGGAACTTGTAGTAAAGCAGGCCGCAAACACCCAGCACGAACAGCAGTGCGGCCGGATAGCCGTATTGCCACTTCAGTTCGGGCATGTTCTCGAAGTTCATTCCCCAGACGCCGAAGAAGGCCGTGCAGATGGCGAAGATACTGGCCCAGGCTGCCAGCCGCTTGGTGACTTCGTTTTCCTCGATGGACACCATGGACAGGTTCACCTGGATGGCCGTGCCCACGGTGTCGCGCATGGTGTCGATCTGGGCGTTGATGCGGCCCAGGTGATCCATCACGTCGCGGAAGTAGTCCCTGGAGCCCACGCAGATCTGGGGGACGCGCCCGCCGTTGAGCTTGCCCACGGCTTCCAGCAGGGGGGCCACGGCGTGCTTGAGGTCCATGGCGCGGCCCTTGAGTTCATACAGCTGCTTGATGTTGTCGCGCGCCGCGCCCTTGGTGAAGATCTGCTGCTCGATCTGCTCCAGCTCCACCTCCAGCGCGTCGATGATGGGAAAGTAGCGGTCCACCACCGCATCCATCAGCGCATACAGCACAAAGCCCGAGCCGTGGCGCAGCAGCTCCGGCTCGCTCTCGCAGCGCTCGCGCACGCCCAGGAAACCGCGCTTGCTGCGATTGCGCACCGACAGCACGTAGTTGGAGCCCACGAAGACATCGACCTCGCCGTGGTTGAAGTGACCGGGCCGCTCGGGCTCGGGCTCCAGCAGGTGCATCACGGCAAACAGCGAGCTGCCGTACTCCTCCAGCTTGGGCCGCTGGTGACCGTGCAGCGCATCCTCCACGGCCAGGGCATGCAGGCCGAACTCCTGGCGCATCTCCTCCAGCTCGGCCGGCGTGGCGTCCGCCAGCGCCACCCAGACGAAGCAGCCGGGCCGCTCTATGTAGTTGCTGATGTCGGCGACGGGAATGTCCGCCAGCTTGGCCCCGTTTTCGTAGGCGACGCAGTTGATCAGCATGGGAGTTCCCTCGGTAATTCTGGTGCTGGTGATCCTGCCATAACGGGGGAGGGGGAAAAGCCAGAGGCCAAGGTGCCGGCAAAACCGCCAGCAGCCCAGGTTTGCACATCTGGTAACAATACGTGTATAACCTGTCACGACACTGCTGGGCGCCGCCCAGCGCCTGCGATCCAAGGACTTCGATGATCTTTCGCCAGTGGGGAATTGCGTTGGGTGCGTTGGGCCTGTCGGCCTTGAGCGGTGTATCTGCAGCCGGTGTGCTGGACAAGGTCCAGGCCGGTGGCGCGCTGGTGATTGCGCACCGGGAATCGTCGGTCCCCTTCTCCTACATCGACACGCGCAGCGGCAAGCCCGTCGGTTACGCGCTGGATCTGTGCCTTCGCCTGGCCGAGGCGGTGCGCAAGCAGACAGGCAGGAAGGACATGAAGGTGGAGTTCCTGATGGTCACGCCCGCCAATCGCATGGCCGTGATCGAGCAGGGCAAGGCCGACATGGAGTGCGGTTCGACCACGAACAACGCGCAGCGGCGCCAGACCGTGGCGTTCACGGTCCCCCATTTCATCACCGGCGCCCGGATGCTCGTGAAGGCCGAAAGCACCATCAACGCGATGGAGGATCTCAAGGGCAAAAAGCTGGTTTCCACCAAGGGCACCAGCCCGATGGCCCTGGTGACGCAGGCCAACAGGCAGCGCCTCATGGGCATCACCATTGTGGAGGCCCCCGATCACGCGAGGGCCCTGGAGATGGTGGAGAAGGGCGAAGCCGACGCGTTCGTGATGGATGACGTGCTTCTCAACGGGCTGGCCGCTGCACGGCCCGATCCACGCGCCCTGAAGGTGGTGGGCAAGTTCCTGTCCACCGAACCCCTGGCCATCATGCTGCCGAAGGCAGATACCGCGTTCAAGAAACTGGTCGATGAAGAGATGAAGCGGATCATCACCAGCCGCGAAATCCATCCCATCTACGAGAAGTGGTTCCTGCAGCCGATTCCACCCAGCTCCACGAATCTGAACCTGCCGATCAGCTACCTGCTGCGCGACTTCTGGAAGTACCCCACGGCGGACATTCTGCTGTAGGCCTGTCTGTGCAGCCGCAGCGCCGCATCGGTCAAGCCGCCAGCGCTTGCTCCCTTGGGCGCGCGGCTGGGGCATCACCTGCCCCCGTCCCCGCCAGCTCCCCCAGCCCGAAATGCCCGCGCAGCGTGCGGCTTTCGTATTCCTCGCGGAACAGGCCGCGCTTGCGCAGGATCGGCACGACTTCGCTGGTGAACAGCTCGAATTGCTGGTTGAGTATGGGCGGCATGACGTTGAAGCCGTCGGCTGCGCCGTGCCTGAACCAGTCTTCGATGATGTCGGCCACCTGTTCGGGCGTGCCGGCCACGGCCAGGTGGCCGCGGGCGCCGGCCAGGCGCTTGAGCAGGCCGCGCAGGGTGAGGCCGTCGCGCAGGCTGGTTTCCACATAGCCCACGGCGCGGCTGCGCGAGGCTTCGACCTTGTCGGGATCGGGGAAGTCGTCGCGCGTGAGCAGGCGGTCCAGCGGCACGGCCGAGAAGTCGTGGCCGCCAAAGCGTGCTGACAGGCGGGCCAGGCCGACCTCGATGCTGGTCAGGCTGTCGAGCTCTTCCCAGACCTGGCGCGCCTCGTATTCGGTGGAGCCGATGGCGGCGCTGATGCCGGGCAGGATCACGATGTCCTGCGGGCGGCGGCCAAGCTGCTGCGCCTGTCCCTTGATGTCGGCATAGAAGGCCTGGGCTGATTCCCGCGCGCCGTGGGCCGTGAAGATGGCCTCGGCCCATTGCGCGGCAAAGGCGCGGCCCGATTCGGACTGGCCGGCCTGCACGAAGACGGGCCGGCCCTGCGGGCTGCCGGGCACGTTGAGCGGGCCGCGCGTGCGTATGTATTTGCCCTCGAAGTGGATGGGCCGGATCTGCGATGCGTCGAGGAACTGGCCGGCCGCCGTGTCGTCCAGCAGGGCGCTGGCCGGAAAGCTGCGCCACAGCCCATCGACGGCGGACACGAATTCCTCGGCGATGCGGTAGCGGTCGCCGTGGTCCACGTTGTCGGCCAGTCCGAAGTTCAGGCCCGCGTTGGGCGCCCAGGAAGTGACGATATTCCAGCCCGCCCGCCCCTTGGACAGATGGTCCAGCGAGGCGAACTGGCGCGCCAGCGTATAGGCATGGCTGTAGGTGGTGGAGGCGGTGCCGATCAGGCCGATGCGCTCGGTGCGCAGCGCCAGTGCCGTCAGCAGCACCAGCGGGTCCAGCAGGCCCGAGGTGATCTGCTGGCCGTTCTCGGGCCCGACCAGGCTGTCGGCCAGGAAGACGGCGTCGAATTTGGCGGCCTCGGCGATGCGTGCGGCATCGACGTACAGCTCCAGGTCGGTGAGCGCCTTGCGGTTGGCGCCGGGATGGCGCCAGGCGCCTTCATGGTGGCCGCGCGTCATGAGGAACAGGTTCAGGTGCAGTTGCCGAGACATGGGAGCAGTCCTTTGTTGTGTGGGTTGTTTCGCGGGCGGGGCCGGCGTCAGGCGATCTCTGTCTCGACGCCCAGGCTGCGCAGCAAGGTGGCGCGCAGCTGCATGAAGGCAGGATGGTCGGGGCGGCGGGGATGGGGCAGGTCCACGGCGTGGTCCTCGGCGATGCGGCCGTCCCTGAGCACCAGGATGCGGTCGGCCAGCAGCAGGGATTCGTCCACGTCGTGTGTGACGAGGATGACCGTGGGCCGTATGCGCTCGACCAGGCGCAGCAGCAGGCCGTGCATGCGCATGCGCGTGAGCGCGTCCAGCGCGCCGAAGGGCTCGTCGGCCAGCAGCACGTGCGGGTCGCGCAGCAGGCTGCGGGCCAGCGATGCGCGCTGCTTCTGGCCGCCCGACAGCGTGGCGGGCCAGGCGCCAGCCTTGTCCTGCAGGCCCACGTCGTGCAGGATTTGCCGTGCTGCGGGCAGCACGGCGCGGGCGTCCAGACCCAGCGTGAGGTTGTCCAGCACCGACAGCCAGGGCAGCAGACGCGCGTCCTGGAACAGCACGGAGACGTTGCCCTGCGCACTGGCCGCGCCGCTGGACTGCGCATGGCCGTCCAGCCCGGCGAGCGCGCGCAGCAAGGTGGTCTTGCCCGAGCCGGACTCGCCCAGCAGGGCCACGAACTGGCCCGGGGCAATGTCCAGGTCGATGGCGTCCAGCACGTTCTTGCCGCCGAAGCTGCGCGTGAAGCGCTGCAGCCGCACGGCGCCCGGGGTGGGGTGATGGCTCATGATCCCAGCGACCTCCGGTAGGACAGCACGTGCGCCTCGATGCGGCGCACCACGGCGTCGGACAGCAGGCCCAGCAGGGCGTAGATGAGGATGCCCACCACGATCACATCGGTCTGCCCCCAGTCGCGGGCGCGGTTCATGAGGTAGCCGATGCCGGTCTGCGTGTTGATCAGCTCCAGCACCACCAGCGCCGTCCAGCACAGCGACACGGCAATGCGCAGGCCCACGAAGAAGCCCGGCAGCGCCCCTGGCAGCGCCACCTTGCGGATGAATTCGGCGCGCGACAGGCCCAGGGTCTGGGCCAGCTCCACATGGCCGATATCGATGCCGCGCAGGGCCGCGTGGGTGTTGATGTAGACGGGCACCAGCACGGCCGTGAAGATCAGAAAGATCTTCATGGACTCGCCAATGCCCAGCCAGATGATGGCCAGGGGAATCAGCGCCAGCGTGGGCACGGCGCGCTTGATCTGCACCAGGCCGTCGAGCAGGGCCTCGCCCGTGCGCGTCAGGCCCGAGGCCAGGGCCAGCAGCACGCCAGCCACCACGCCCAGCAGCAACCCGCTGTAGGCACGGCCTGCCGATGCCAGCAGGTGGGGCAGCAGGCTGCCGTCGGCCACCATGCCGTAGCCGGCGACCAGGGCCTGCGAGGGCGCGGTCAGCGTCTCGGGCGACAGCCAGCCCAGGCGCGAGGCCGCCTCCCACAGCACCAGTAGCAGGCCGGGACCCACCAGCAGCGCGCCCTGCGACAGGCGCGCGGGCACGAGTTGCACGGCGGCCCGGGTGGCGGGCGCGGATTGAGCGGTGGCTGCGGTGGCCGGTGCCAGACCGGCCGCGTTGATGTCCAGTTGCGCTTGCGTCATCGTGTGTTTTCTGGCCGGTTCATCGGTTGGCCACGATCACGCGGTCGTAGGTGGACACGAAGGAGCCTGCCGCATCCAGCCGCTGCGGCAGGCTGCCGGCGACGTGCAGGATGTCGATCAGCTTCTGGTGGTGGGGCTGCGCCTCGGCGGCCGTCTGGAACAGCAGATCGGACTGCGATGCCAGGATGGCCGCCGTGCTCTCCGCATCGATGCGCTGGAACTGCGTGTAGTAGTGGCGGCCCCATTCCTGCTCGTGGCCATTGCTCCACTTGCCTGCGCGCACGAAGGCGCCCAGGAAATCGACGATGGCCTGGGACTTGGCCGGGTCGGCCAGCACGTCGGGCCGTGCGTAGATGTACGAGGTGGCGGGCAGCAGCGCGCGCTCCTGCGGATCGGGCACGGGCCGCGCGCCGATCTGCTTGCCCAGGCGCGTGACATGGGGCTCCATGAGCACGGCCACGTCCACCGCCTTGGCGCGCAGCGCGTCGTTGAGTTCGGCCACGCGCAGGTTGACCAGCTTCACGTCGGCCAGCGTCAGGCCCGCGCGTGTCAATGCCTCGATCAGGAAGACCTGGCGGCCCGAGCCTTCCACATAGCTCAGGCGCTTGCCGCGCAGGTCGGCCAGGCGCTCTATGCCTGCATCGGCACGCTGCACCAGCCGGTACTGGGCGCGCTCGCGCGTGAAGGTGGCGATGATGGGCAGCTGCACACCGGCGGCGCGCGCCTGGATGGGCGGCGTGTCGCCCACATAGGCAATGTCCAGCGCGCCTGCGCGTATGGCCTCGAAGATGGCCGGGCCGCCCGCGAAGTTGGGCAGCTCCAGCTGAAAGCCCAGGCGCTTGCGCTCACCGCTGGCATCCAGCAGGTGGCGCAGCAGCTCGCTCTGGTCGGCGACGACCAATCGGGTCCGGGGATCCGCCGCAGCCCGCGCGGCGGTGGTGGAAGCCAGGGCGGCAGCGGCCAGCAGAGAAGGGCCGGCCAGCAGGAAACGACGCTTGTTCACGCGCTCCATCCTCAAAAGATTGCAATGGGATGGATGCTAGTTAGCGTGCTTCAGTTGTGAAAATACCGATTCCGTATTTGCAAACGCGCGCCACGCACATGGGCGTGGCGCGGGGGGAGGTTCAGCCGAACACCGGGCGCATGAAGCTGCGCTCGTAGCTCAGGATGCAGCGCGTGTCCTCCGCGTAGCGGAAGGCGGCCTGGCATTCGGGGTCCTGCATGGACTTGATGCGGTACTCCTCGTACAGCGCCATGCTGGGGAAGCTGAACATGGCCAGCGCCACATTGTTGGCGCCTTCGGACGGCAGGAAGTAGCCGTGGTGCTTGCCGCCGAATTTCTCGACCAGCGGAATCCAGGTCTTGCCGTACTCCTCGAATTCCTTGGCCTTGAACGGGTCGATGATGTAGCGCAGGTAGCAGGTGATCATGTCTGAAAAGAGAAAGGAAGCGAAGCCTAGAGTTTGAACGATGCCGTCAGGCGGGAGAGCTTCTCCGACTCCTGCTGCAGCACCTGCGTGGCGGCCGAGGACTGCTCCACCAGTGCGGCGTTCTGTTGGGTCACGCGGTCCATGTCGGTCACGGCATGGCCCACCTGCTCGATGCCGCTGCTTTGCTCGCGGCTGGCCGAGGCGATCTCGGTCACGATGCCTGTGATGTTGCGCACCGTGGTGACCACTTCGCGCATGGTCTGCCCGGCCTGGTCCACCAGGGTGGCGCCGGCATCCACACGCTCCACCGAGGCCTGGATCAGCGTCTTGATCTCGCGCGCGGCCGAGGCGCTGCGCTGCGCCAGGGTGCGCACCTCGCCCGCCACGACCGCGAAGCCGCGCCCCTGGTCGCCAGCGCGCGCAGCCTCCACGGCCGCGTTCAGCGCGAGGATGTTGGTCTGGAAGGCGATGCCGTCGATCACGCCGATGATGTCCACCACGCGGCGCGACGAGGTATTGATCTCGCCCATCGTGCTCACCACCTGGTCCACCACGGTGCCGCCGCGCTCGGCCACCGCGCAGGCGCCCGAGGCGATCTGGCTTGCCTGCTGCGCGTTTTCCGCGTTCTGGTGCACGGTGGCGGTCAACTGCTCCATGGACGCCGCCGTTTCCTCCAGCGAGCTGGCCTGCTGCTCCGTGCGCTGCGACAGGTCCAGGCTGCCCGTGGCAATCTCGCCGGCCGAGCGGTGGATGATGCCCGCCGTGTCATGGATGCGCGTCACCAGTTGGCGAAGCTGCTCGCTCATGCGCTGCACCGCCGCGATCACGCTGCCTTCCGGTGCGTGCGATGCCCCCTCCAGCCCGGTTTGCGACAGATCCCCGGCGGCGATGCGGTTGGCGATCGCTGCCGCCACGGCCGGCTCTCCGCCGATGGCATGGAGCACGCTGCGCGTGGCCATCCAGGCAATCAACGACAGCAGTGCGCCCAGCACCGCCAGCGCCGCCACCGACTTGATGATGGTGGCGATGAAGGCCTGCTGGATGTCGTCCACATAGTCACCCGCGATCAGGTCCCAGTTCCAGGAGGTGGATCGCTTGGCATAGGCCAGCTTCTCGCTGGGCTCCTTCGCGCCGGGACGGGGCCACCAGTAGGTGAGATAGCCGTTGCCCTGGGCAGAAGCGCCCACGGCGGCAATGCTGCGGTAGAGGTAGCTGCCCTTGGCGTCCTGGAAGCCGGCCATGTTCTTGCCGTTGATGCCCGGGCTTGCGGGGTTGTTCAGCACCACGGAATCCGTCGTGATGCTGGTGATGTAGCCCGCACCACCGGCATAGCGCAGCTGCCCCACGCGGGCAACGGCCGTGGCCTTGGCGTCTTCTTCAGGCAGCTTGCCGGCCTTGGCCTCTGCCGCAATGGCAGCAATCAGGCTGTCTGCCGAATCGACAAAGTCCCGCAGCGCCTGCTGCCGGGCCTCATAGGCCTTGCTTCGTGCCTGGTAGGCGTTGAACAGGGTCAGCGCAAGCAGCGCCAGCAGGCAGAAAACCAGCGGAGCCAGCAGTTTCTGGCGAAGGGACAGGGCAGGCATGGAAGCGGGTTCGAAGAAGAGGCAGGGACGCCGTGAATGCTACAGAAACTTCTTCTTTGGTTTCATGTGTTTACAAATTTTTCCGCGCTCGCACAGTGCCGGCGCGGCCCCGTTTCTGCGGGACCTGTCCTGCCGCTGCCAACTTCGGCACCAGCGCGTGCACCGCACTGCCAGGCTCGCGGTCCATCACAAGGGAGAATCACCCCATGCAAGAAACTCCGCCCCCCGCCGCCCAGCCCCGCAATCCGCTGCACGGCGTCACGCTCGAAGCCATCGTCCGTGCCCTGGAGGCCCGCTATGGCTGGCCCGCCCTGGCACGGCAGGTTCCGGTGCGCTGCTTCACGCTGGACCCCAGCGTCAGCTCCAGCCTCAAATTCCTGCGCAAGACGCCCTGGGCGCGCGAGAAGGTGGAAGCGCTCTATCTGGACATGCTGCGCAAGGACAGGCGCAGGCCCGCTTCCACAGACTGAAGGCGCAAGCCGGACGCCACCGGACAAGATGTCCAGTGCGCAGGCACAGGCTGTGCCTATCATCGGCACCGTCTCCGATCCCGCAACCCTTTCAGACACCACCATGACCCAGAGCCAGAACCCTGTCGCCGTGATTGCCTCCGCCATGAAGACGCACGGCATCGTGCCTGCGGATTTCGACATCGCCTCCATCGAGGACGAGTACGCCTTGATGGCGGCACTGCGCCAGCACACCAAGGCCGCCCAGGTCAAATTGTTCGATGGCGGCATTGGCGAAGACAACGAGGCCGACGAAGACTACGTGGCCCTGCTCAAGCGCTTCGCCAAGGCTTGCGGTGGCGCCATCGGCTATGAGGGCATCGAATCCGGCATGGAGGGCGACACCGTCACGCTGCGTTTCCAATCGGGCGGCGAGGAGCACAGCTGGTCCTTCGAGCAGGACGGTGACCGCGTCAGCGAGGAGTTTCTGGACTTCATCATTGACCACTCCAAGTCCTGCACGGCGGGGGAGTTCATCAATCTGCTCGACGAGAACTCGCTGCTGACAGGCTTTGTGCCCAAAGACATCTCCAGGTTGCTGTACGAGCACGACATCGTTTACTGAGTGCGGATGGCGGTGGCGGCGCGCCCGCCTCGACTTCACATCACGCGCACGCCCAGCCCGCCCACCAGCTCGGCAGCCTGCTCATGCGAGATCAGGCTGCCCTTGAAATGCTGGCTGAGCGAGGCAATCGTCAAGCCGCGCAAGTCCGCGGAGCGCAGGTCCGCGCCATCGAACCGGGCATTCTTGAGATGGGCATCGCGCAGGCTTGCCTTGTGGAAAACGGCATCGCGGAAGTCGCAGCCGGCCAGGTCGGCATCGCTGAAGTTCAGGCCTTCCAGCGTTTTCTTGCGGAAGGACATGCCGCGCAGATCGGCACCAATCAGCAGGGACTCATGAAAATCAATGCCCAGGGTTTGCGCACCGCCAAACCTGGCGCCGGTCAGCTTGACTTCAAGAAAGCGTGCTGAGGCCAGCTTGGCCAATTCCCAGTTGGTGTTGTTCAGGTCGCTCTGGCAAAACAGGGCATCCGTCAGGTTGGCCAGCCGAAAATCGGCGCGTCCCGCCTTGCAATGCAGCCAGCGGGTGCCGGCCAGTTGGCAGCTTTCAAAGCAGGTGTCGGCAAAACTGCACTCCACAAATTGCGCGCCCTGCAAATCGAGTTGATAGAGATTCAATCCATCGAATTCGCATTGCTCGAAACCAAGGCCATCAGAGGCTTCTTGTTTCAATAGCTCCGACAAACGGTCCTCATCAAAAATCTGATTGACGATGGTTTTTGTGGAAGGCGTGGTTTGCATGGTCAATATCAGGCATGGCGTATTTCATAAAGGCTGGGCAGTGTATGGCCTTGCCGCGCGCAGGTGTGAAATGCCCTTGGAATTTTCCAAGGGCATGCATTGCGCAGTTTGACGGATGAAAAAACCTGTGAGCACACGGGTTGCGGGCTGCTTCCGGTGCCGGTTCCGCCCTCCAGGAAGGGCGGAGCCGGCGTGCCCACGTCCCCCGTGGCTGCGTACCGGGAGCTTGCTGACCTGGGGCTTGCTGACCAGGTGGCGGCTTGGCGGACATGCATCTGTCGAAAAACCCTTACAGGAAGATGCCATTTGATATTACAAAATGTGTCTCTCGTGGCGAGGGTGCCAGTAAATAATCTGCAGAAAACATGGTTGGCACGCCAGCTGTATTTTCACCAATGCAGTTCCCTGGCAGCCTCAACGAATAATTTATTTGAAATCCAGCAAATATCTATGACCGGAATTATCCAGCAAACACTCCAAAATGATATTGATGCCTTGATCCATGATTGGATGGCCCAGGCCAGCGTGGGTGATTCCACGCTTGGAAAGAATGCTGAAAAAGAAGCGCGCGGGATTATCAACGCCATTGTGGGCGCCTTCGCCTCCGGCGCCGATCCGCAAAGATTTTCGGACGAGGGCTGGAATCCCGCGCGGCGCCTGCTGGCCGAGCTGTCCCGCACCCGCGCCGCCCAGGGCCAGCGTGCCGGTGAGACCAGCCAGTTCATCCTGTCGCTGAAAAAGCCGCTGTTCGAGCACATCCAGCGCGGGCTGTCGGGCGATCCTGCAGCGGCCATCCAGGAAATCTGGAAGGCCACCGTGCTGGTGGACAACATGGCCCAGCACACGGTCAGCAGCTTCCAGCAGGCACGCGAGGAGATCATCATCCGCCAGCAGGAAGAATTGCTGGAGCTGTCCACCCCCGTCGTCAAGCTGTGGGAGGGGGTGTTGGCCATTCCGCTGATCGGCACGCTGGACAGCAACCGCACCCAGGTGGTGATGGAGTCCTTGCTGCAAAGCCTGGTGTCGACCGAGTCGGAGCTGGCCATCATCGACATCACCGGCGTGCCCACGGTGGACACGCTGGTGGCCCAGCACCTGCTGCGCACCGTGACGGCCATTCGCCTGATGGGCGCGGAATGCATCATCAGCGGCATCCGGCCCCAGATTGCCCAGACCATCGTGCACCTGGGCATCGACATGCGCGACATCACCACCAAGGCCACGCTGGCCGAGGCGCTCAAGCTGGCCATGGGCAAGACCGGCTGGCGCATCACCCGCCAGACACAGGAGTGAGCCATCCATGGACCGCATTCCAATCCTGCGCATGGGCGATGTGTTGCTGGTTTCCATCCAGATCGACATGCAGGACCAGACGGCGCTGGCGCTCCAGGACGACCTGGCCGAGCGCATCGCGAGCACGGGCGCCAGCGGCGTCATGATCGATATCTCGGCGCTGGAGGTGGTGGACTCCTTCGTCGGGCGCATGCTGGTGACCATCTCGGGCATTGCCCGCATCCTGTCTGCTGCCACCGTCGTGGTGGGCATGCAGCCTGCCGTTGCAATCACCCTGGTGGAGTTGGGCCTGTCCCTTGGCGGGGTCAGGACGGCGATGACCGTCGAGAGGGGAATGGCCCTTTTGCGGGCTCAGCAGTCGGGAGCCACCCTTGGAACATGATCGCAGCGGCCAAATGCCGTTACAAAACGAGCAGCAGATTGTCGCCACGCGCCAAACGGTGCGCTCGCTTTGCCAGATGCTGAAGTTCTCGCTGGTCGATCAGACAAAGATGATTACCGCTGCAAGCGAGCTGTCCCGCAATACGCTGATTCATGGAAAAGGTGGCCACATGAACTGGGCCATCATCGACGTCAATGGAAAACAGGCCTTGCAATTGATTTTTGAAGACACAGGGCCCGGAATCAAGGATCTGAAAATGGCCATGACCGATGGCTTCACCACCGGCACGGGAATGGGCCTGGGCCTGCCGGGAAGCAAGCGGCTGGTGAATGATTTCAAGATAGAAACCGAGCTGGGCCAGGGCACACGAGTGAGTATCACCAAGTGGAAGTAATCCGGGGCTGGACCCATCGTTCATTTCCAATAGGCGATGCGAGCCGTGTGGGTGAGGTCAGGCGCCATGTGGTTGCACTGGCCTCCGACATGGGCTGGGGCGACGAGGACATGGGCCGTTCTGCGCTGGTGGCGACCGAGCTGGCCACCAACCTGGTGCGGCATGCCCGGGATGCTGAAATCTGGATAGCCGCGCGGCCGCTCCTGCATGACATCGAAATCATCTGTGTCGACCGCGGCCCGGGCATCGAGGACATTGCCACCGCCATGCAGGACGGGGTGAGCACCGGCTCGGGCTCGCCGGGCACGGGCCTGGGGGCCATCTCCAGGGTGGCCGACGACTTCTTTGTCGTCTCCGAAGCCACCGGCACGGTGAGCCTGGCGCGGCTGCGCGAAGGCCGCAGGGCGCCGTCGGCACTGTCGCTGCGCATGGGCGCCGTTTGCCTGGCCGTGGCGCCCGAGACCATCAGCGGCGACGCCTGGGCGGTCAGGTCGGGCGCGGGGCTGGCCGAGGTGCTGGTGGTCGATGGCCTGGGCCATGGGCCGCTGGCGGGTGAGGCGGCACGTGCGGCGGTCGATGTCTTTGCATCGCAGAACGGGAACGTGAACGAGAACCGGAACGGCGGTGCCGATGCCGCCATGCCGCTGGACGAGTTCGTGGCCCAGGCCCATGCAGCGCTGCGCGGCACGCGCGGGGCGGCCCTGTTGGCGGTGCGCTTCGGCGCACAGGCCGTGCACAGCTGCGGTGCGGGAAACATCAGTGGCAGGCTTTTCAATGGCGTGGCCAGCCTTTCCCTGAGCAGCCAGCACGGCACGGCAGGTGTACAGATCTCGCGGCCCAGGGTGGCCGACTGCTCCAGCCTTGACCATGGCGTTCTGGTGCTGCACTCCGACGGCGTGTCTGCCCGCTGGAAGCATGAGGACTATGCGGGCCTGCTGGGCAGGGATCCCGGCCTGCTGGCCGCCTGCCTTCTCTGGCACAACACCCGCAGCAGGGATGACGCCACCGTGGTCGTCCTCAAGGCCGAGGAAGGGCAATGAACGAAGACGATCTCAAAGCTGAACTGGAACTGTGCCGCGCCGAGGTCAGGTCCTTGCGCGAGGAGCTGGACGAGACCAATCGCGGCGTGGTCGCGCTCTACGGCGAGCTGGATGTGCAGGCCGAGAAGCTGCGCAAGGCCACCGAACTCAAGAGCCATTTCCTCTCCTACATGAGCCATGAGTTCCGCACGCCCATAGGCGCCATCCGCAGCAATGCGCGCCTGCTGCTGGACCATGTGGATGGACCGCTCACCACCGAGCAGACCCGGCAGGTCGGCTTCATCCAGGAAACCGCCGCCGAGTTTTCCGAGATGGTCAACGACCTGCTCGACCTGGCCAAGATCGAGGCGGGCCGCCTGGAAATCTCGCCGGGCTGGTTCGAGATGATGGATTTGTTTGCCGCCTTGCGCGGCATGTTCAAGGCCATGGCGGACAACGTGGAGTTGAGCCTGGTGTTCGAAGAGCCCGGTGATCTGCCGCGCTTCTACACCGACAACCGCAAGCTCTCGCAGATCCTCAGAAACTTCATCTCCAATGCACTGAAATTCACGCCGCAGGGTGAGATCAAGGTGTCGGCAGAACTGGTGGGGGACATGCTGGTGAAATTCTCGGTGGCGGATACCGGCATAGGCATCGCCTCGGAATTCCACGACGCGATTTTCAATGACTTCACCCAGGTCGATTCACCCATCCAGAAGCGCCTGCGGGGCACGGGCCTGGGCCTGGCCCTGTCCAAGCAGCTGGCACAGCTTCTGGGGGGCTGGGTGGAGGTGCAAAGCGCCCTGGGCGAAGGCTCGACCTTTTCCGTGATCGTTCCCGCGCATCTTCCGGTCGATACCAAGGATCTGAAGGCCTGATACGGCCAAGCCGGTCTTCATCCCATCAAAAACAACAGGAACATCATGCCCAAGAACACGACTGGAATGATTCTTCCCTCATTCGACCGAAGCCTGCACACCATTCTTGTCGTTGACGACAACCCTGCCACGCGCTACTCCACGGCACGGGTCATCAGGGCGGCGGGATTCCAGACGGTCGAGGCGGAAACCGGGGAAAAGGCCATTGCCCTGTCGGAGACCGGCGTGGCAGCCGTGGTGCTGGATGTGCACTTGCCCGATATCTCGGGCTTTGACGTATGCCGCACCATCCGCGGTGCGCGGCATACCAGCCTGATTCCCGTGGTGCACCTGTCGGCCGAGTATGTGCAAAGCAACCACCAGGTGGCGGGCCTCAACGCCGGGGCCGACGCCTACATGGTGCACCCCGTGGAGCCGCAGCTGCTGATCGCCACGCTGCATGCCCTGATCCGCGCACGCCTGGCGGAAGACGGGCTGCGCCGCAGCGAGTCACGCTTTCGCGCCATCTATGACCAGGCGCCGGCGGCCATGATGCTGGTCAGCGCCGACGGTCTGATCAGCGATGCCAACTCCCAGGCGCAGGCACTGCTGCAGCGCGGCATTGACGACCTGGCGGGCAAGCCGCTGATCGGCTTTGTTCCGCAGGCCGTTCGGGAAAAAGCTGCGCAGCAATTGACCGAAGACCCCGAAAAGTCCTGGCGCGGCGAGTTCCCCATCCTCCCGGCAGACGGGCAGGAGCGCCTGATCTCCTGGAAGTTCTCCGATCCCATCGAGCCCGGCATCCGCCTGGCTGTGGCCCAGGACCTGACGGAGTCGCTGGAGTTCGAGAGGCAGCGCCAGCAGATGCTGGAGCAGGAGCAGGCGGCGCGCGTGGCCGCAGAGCGCATCAGCCGCACCAAGGATGATTTTGTCGCTGTGCTCTCGCATGAACTGCGCACCCCGCTGTCCCTGCTCAACGGGGGCACGCATTTGCTCAAGCGCGCCAACCTCAGCGAGGCCATGCTCAAGAAGGGCATAGACGCCATCGAGAAAGGCGTGAAGGCACAAAGCCGCATCATTGCGGACATTCTGGATATCTCGCGCCTGACGACGGGAAAACTCAATCTGCACCGCGAGGAGGTCAATGTCTGCTCATTGGCCGTGCAAAGCCTGGAGCCGTTGCGCGACAACGCCGCCGACAAGAACATTACCCTGCAGTTCGAGGCGCCGTCCGATGACATCATGGCGTGGATCGATGTCACGCGATTCCAGCAAATCCTGTGGAACCTGGTCTCCAACGCCATCAAGTTCTCCAATGCGCGCAGCGTGGTGAAGGTGGGCCTTGAAATCAGTGACGAAAGCCTGGTGATGAGCGTGGCGGACGAGGGCGTGGGCATCGCGCCTGAATTTCTTCCCCATGTCTTCGAGCGCTTCTCGCAGGCCTCGGCCCCCGCCACCCGTGGGCATTCCGGCCTGGGATTGGGGCTGTCCATCGTCAAGCACCTGGTGGAGCTGCATGGGGGCACCGTGCGTGCCCACAGCGAAGGCGTGGGCCTTGGCGTCACCATGCGGGTGGAGATTCCGCTGCATGAGGCAAGCGCCTCCCAGGCCGACCCGATGAATGCGCATCTTGAAAATGGCGAATCCCTGGAAGGCAAGGACATCGTCATCGTTGAAGACAATGCGGACACCAGCGAAATGCTGAAAGTGGTGCTGACCGACCAGGGCGCCACCGTCAGGAGTGCCGAGAACTTCGACCAGGCCATGGCCCTGGTCCAGGCGCAGTGGCCCAGCCTCATCGTCAGCGACATAGGGCTGCCGGGAAAGGACGGGTTCCAGCTGGTCAAGGCCCTGCGCGAAGCGGAGGCCGCGCACTTTGGCGGAACAAGACAGGTGAAGATCGTGGCGCTCAGCGCCTTCGCCCGGGAGCAAGACCGCACCCAGGCGCTGCAGGCGGGCTTTGACCACTATCTGGAAAAGCCGCTGCAGCCGCACCTCCTCATCCGGGTGCTGCTGGAGCAGGGCTGATCGTCTGGCCCAGCGCCTGGGCCAGGAACTCGGCCGTGACGCGCACCCGGGTCGTGCGCTGCAGGTCGGGGTGCATGACCTGCCAGACCTCGTAGTCGTCCGAGCGCTGGCGCTGGGGCCAGATGCGCAGCAGGCCTTCGCGCTCGCCCATGCTCACGGGCATTTCGCCCAGGCCGATGCCGGCCGCCACGGCCTTGCGCACCAGCAGGCTGGAGTTGGCGGCCATGGCAATCCGGGCCTGGCGCGCGGGCACATCGACCATGGTGGGAACGGGCCGCTGTTCCAGAAAGGGGCCATAGACCACGAGGTGGTGGCCGCGCAATTCGTCCTCTGCCGACGGCTGGCCAAAGCGCGCCACATAGGCTGCGCTCGCAAACAGTCCCACGGGCCAGGCGACCACGCGGCGCACCACCAGCTCGGGTGCCTCGGGGCGAACGTTGCGAAACGCGATATCGGCCTGGCGGCGGCCCAGGTTCAGCATGTGCGTGGATACCTCCAGATCGACGCGGATGCCGGGCCAGCGCTGCTGCAGGCGCTCTATGGCGGGCAGCAGGAATTCGGTGGCGATCGAGTCGGTGCTGGTCACGCGCACCAGGCCGGCCGGGCTGTCGTCCAGCCCCTCGATGCGCGTGCGCAGGTCCAGCGCCGCGCCTTCCATGCGCCGCGCGGCGCCCAGCGCGGCCTCGCCAGCGGCGGTGAGCAGGTAGCCATCCCTGGCGCGCAAAAACAGCTTGCTGCCCAGCTCGGCCTCCAGCGCGTTCAGGCGGCGGCCCACGGTGGCCTGGTCCACGCCCAGGCTGCGCGCGGCGGCGCGCAGGGAGGGCGTGCGCGTCAGCGCGAGGAAGATGCGGGTGTCATCCCAGTTCATGGCGTTTTCGGTGATGCAGATTTGCAGCACTGTAGAGCGAAATCGCTGCGTTTGAGCGGCTTGGAGCAGTCGTAAGCTTTGGGTATCGGACCTTCAACCCTTTTTTGAATACTCATTGCGCAATGAAAGACAGCACAAGCATGCAAGCCATTGTTTTCGACGACTTCGGCGGCCCCGAAGTGCTCGTGGCCCGCGACGTGGCCCGGCCCGAAGTCCGGCCCCATGACCTTCTGGTGCGCAACGCCGCGATTGGCGTGAACCGTGCCGATGTATCCCACCGCAAGGGCGCCTATGGCCGCGCCCACTTTGGCGAATCCGACCTCATGGGCCTGGAGATCGCCGGCACCGTGGTGGAGGTGGGCGCGCAGGTGCAGGGCTTTGCCGTGGGCGACCGCGTCATGGGCATCGTGGGCGGCGGCGCCTATGCCGAGCTGTCGCGCATCGACCACCGCATGGCCATGCATGTGCCCGAGAGCCTGTCGCTGACCGACGCCGGCGCGGTGGCCGAAGTCTTCGTCACAGCGCATGAGGCGCTGTTCCACCTGGCCAGCCTGCAGCCCGGCGAATCGGTGCTGATCCACGCGGCGGGCAGCGGCGTGGGCTCGGCGGCCGTGCAACTGGCGCATGCGGCCGGCGCGCGCGTGTTTGCCACGGCCAGCGGCGACAAGCGGGACGCCGTCACGGGCCTTGGCGCCGACGTGTTCATCGACTACCGCAGCGAAGACTTCCAGGCCGTGGTGGCCGACAGGACGGGCGGCAAGGGCGTGGATGTGGTGGTCGATTTCATTGGCGCCCCCTACCTGGAGCGCAATATGCGCTCGCTGGGCATGGGCGGGCGCATGGTCTGCGTGGGCCTGCTGGGCGGCGCGCTGGCGGCGGCCGTGCCCATGGATGTGCTGCTGTACAAGCACCTGCGGATCTTCGGGACGGTGATGAAGTCGCGCCCGCCCGAAGTCAAGCAGGCCATGGTCCAGCGCTTCGCCCAGCGCTGGCTGCCCGCGCTGGCGGCCGGCACCATCCGCCCGGTGATCGACAGCACCTACCCGCTGGCCGAGGCCGCGCAGGCGCACCGGCGCATGGAATCGGGCCAGAGCGTGGGCAAGCTGCTGCTGATCCCCGAGCAGGCCGGACAGTAAGGCGCCTGCCCGGGGCGCGCATCCCCTGGGCAGGAATCCTCAAGTTCTGCAATATTCCAAGTCTCCGGATGCGCGCAGCCCCTGCGCGCATCCAGTCTCTCAACCAGGAGCGATGCCCCCGGCCGCCTCCCGCGCCGACATCGAGCCGCCTCTCCAGGAGATAACCGTGATTGTTGAAATTGCCGAACTGAGGGTCGATCCCGCCAGGCACGAGGAATTCGGCCAGGCCCTGACCCAGGCCGTGGCCGAGGTGCTGTCCAAGGCCGGTGGATACCGTGGGCACAGCATTCTTGCCTGCATGGAAACGCCCGGCCGCTACGTGCTGCAGGTGAACTGGGAGACCCTGGAAGACCACACCGTGGGCTTTCGCGAGTCACCCGCCTTCGCGCAGTGGCGCGCCATCATCGGCCCATACTTTGCGCAGGCACCGCATGTGGAGCATTTCGTGGTGAGGGATGCGCGGGCGACCTGACCCTGGCATCTGCGGCCGCGCCGCCCGCCCTTCGTGGGTGTGGCGGGCGTTGCGGGCGTGGCGGGCGCTGGGGGCGGGCTTGCATTCGCCTCATCCTCTTGCATACGCAGCGTTTCAGGGCTGGTATGGCACGTCGGCAGCAATGTATTGATTTGATAACTGTTGATAAATGCGCTAGGCTTTGTTGCAGTTTCAAATCCCACGAGGAGGGCGCAGCATGATTTCTGCAGATTTGGGCAAGCAACTCGAAGGCTATGTCCAGCAGCTTGTCGACACCGGGCGGTATGGATCCAAGAGCGAAGTGTTGCGTGAGGGGGTTCGGCTGGTGCAGGACAGGGAAACCAGGCTGACTGCGCTCGACGCGTCCATCAGGCGCGGATTGGCTGACGCGGACGCGGGGCGCACAAAGCCAGCTGGCGCTGTGTTCGACAGACTGGAAGCCAAATACCGCGCAATGGCCGAACAGGCCGAACAGGCCGAAAAGAACAACCAGTCCGCATGATTGTTGAATTCACGGGCAATGCGGAATGCGACCTGGAGCACATCGCTGACTACATAGCTCAGGACAATCCGCGCCGCGCACTGTCATTCGTGCAGGAGTTGCGTGACAAGTGCGAAGCCCTGGCACGCAGGCCATTCGCTTTTCCGCTGGTACCCCGGTATGAAGGCCACGGCATTCGTCGGCGCGTGCATGGCAACTATCTGATCTTCTACCGCGTGGCCGAGCAAGAAGAGCGGACCATCATTCTTCACATCCTGCACGGCGCAATGGACTACGCCGCTGTTTTGTTCGAAGAGGGTGAGTAGTAGTAGCGGGCCAGCCCGTGCGAGCAAGGGCTGCGCACGCACTCAGCCCAGCTTGTGCCGTGTCCTGAGCAGTCCCACACCCAGCGCGATGAAGGTGCCGCCCACGATGCGGTTGAACAGCTTGGCGTGTGCCACCAGGTGGCCCTTGATCAGGGAGATGAGCAGCACGTAGCAGGCGTGCGAGATCAGGGCGCAGACCGCGAAGGTGGTGGTCAGCACCAGGTACTGCGTGAGCAGCGGCTCGCCCGGGACGACAAACTGGGGAAACAGCGCCGAGAAGAACAGGATGGCCTTGGGATTGGTCAGCGACACGCCCATGCCCTGGGCCACCAGTTGCCAGTTCTTGCGCTCGCGCCGCTGGGTGGGGGCCAGGCCCGCATCGCTGCCCAGCAAGCCGTCCTTGCTGCGCCAGCGCTTGACGCCCAGCCAGATCAGGTACATGGCGCCCGCCACCTTCATGGCCAAAAATGCATGGGCCGACATGGCGAGGATGGTCCCCATGCCGATCATCGCCAGCCCGGACACCACAAAGATGCCGACCGAGCTGCCCAGCGAGCTCAGTGCCGTTCGCCTTGCGCCCACGTCCACCGAGTTGGAGATGGCCAGCAACACGGCGGGGCCGGGGGTGAAGCACATCAACAGCGAGACGCCGCAGAAAACAAGCCAGTGGGCGATGGTCATGATCGGGGGGAGGTCGGTGGGGGAAGACAGCCAACATTCTCGTGCAATTGGGGGGTCTTCGCGGCCTTGGCGTTGCGAATGGCACCGGCCCGTGCAAACAGCTGCATGGCCCAGCCCGCGCAGGCCGCCGCACAGGCCCAGACCAGCCCCCAGCCCTGGGCCGACAGCAGATGCGGTATGGCCAGGGGCACCAGAAAGCAGACCGCGAACACGGAGGTATTGGCCATGCCCAGCGCCGTGCCCGCGCGGGCTGCGCCGGCCAGCCCGGCCAGCTGCGTGTAGGCCACGCCATGCCAGGCGGACACGCAGATGCCGCAGATGCCCAGCATCACCATGAGAGCCACACCCATCGCAGCAGACCCGGCCGGGTGGCCGGCCCAGCTCAGGACCGCAAGGCCCGCGAACAGCGCCAGGGTGAGCTGGCAGCAGGCGCGCAGAAAGGCGGGCCTGTTCCGGTGCCTGTCGGTCCAGCGGCCGCTCCAGATCCGCAAGGCCATGGAAGCCAGTTGCACGACCGACATGACGGCCGCTGCCGCGCCCAGCCCCAACTGGGCATAGTCATGCAGGAACACCGTACCGAAGGACAGCACGGCGAACTGCGGGGCGCACAGGATGCCGATGCCGGCGGCCATGCGCCAGGCCTGCAGATCGCGCAATGGGCCGGATGTGGTGGTTGCGGCGTGGTGCGGCGCGGCGGCCTTGCTTCGAAGCGGTGACTGCGGCGGCTCCTGAATCCACAGCGCGGCGAATGCGGCAGCCCCAAGGCACAGCGCAGCCAGCACGCCATAGACAGCGGCAAAGCCTGCATGCGTGGCCAGGCCGGTCAGCAAGGGCGCGCCGATGGCGCCACCCAGCGGCACGGCGGTCTGGCGGATGCTCATGGCCAGGCCGCGCTCGCCTTCGGCAAACCAGCCCATGACTGCCCGGCCGCTGGCACCGTTCACGCTGCCGCCCAGCAGTCCCACCAGCACCAGGCCCCCAGCCAGCAAGCCAAACGGCGGGATATGGGCCGGCGATGGCGAAGCCCATAGCGCCATGGCCGCCAGGGCCACGGCCGTGCCGCACAGGCCGAGCAGCAGCACCGGCCGGTCACCCCAGCGGTCCGTCAGCAATCCCCAGGGCAATTCACTGAGCGCAATGCCCAGGCCCATCAGCCCCAGCGCCAGGCCCAGCGTCCGGGTGTCCAGCTGGTAGCCCGAACGCATGAGGATGGCCGTCATGGGAATCCCGCTGAAAGCCACGGAAAACGCGGCATTGGCGATGACGCCTGCCGCCAGCACCTTCCATCGGTGGCGGGGCGGGGAGGGCAAGGGCAGGGAGCCCGGATCGGCGCCGGGTGCAGGAGAAGAGGAGGTCATGGGCGGCAGTATGTTGGGCCTCGACCATCCTGAAAATCACATAATTTCGTATCTACAATCCATTTTTTCAGCACGATTGGGGGCTTGGCAATGACACGCGTTCTCTATGACCTGGATGTGCTGCGAACCTTTTGCACCGGCGTCGAACTGGGCAGCTTTGCCCGGGCGGCGGACCGGCTGGGCCGCTCCACATCCGCCGTCAGTGCCCAGCTCAAGAAGCTGGAGTTCCAATGCGGCACGCCCTTGCTGCGCAAGTCCGGCCGGGGACTGGTGCTGACGGAGGCGGGGGAAACCTTGCGCGGCTACGCGCTGCGCCTGCTGGAGCTCAACGACCGCGCCGTGGCGGCCGTGCGCGGCAGCGAGCTGCGCGGCCTGGTGCGCCTGGGCCTGCAGGAAGACCTGGGCGAAAGCGTGCTGCCCCATGTGCTGGGGCAGTTCGCACGTGCCCACCCGCAAGTGCGCATCGAGGCCAGCGTGGCCCGCAGCGATGAACTGCGCGAACGCATGGCCCTGGGCCAGTTCGACCTGGCGCTGCTCTGGGATGTGGGCATGAGCCATGCCTGCGTGCATGGCGAGCACATCATGCGGCTGCCGCTTCAGTGGATTGGCCCGGCATCGCTGGATGCGGCCGAGGCCGGCTGGGCGCGCGGCCTCAACGGCGGGGCGCAGGGCGATGAGGCGCTGCCCCTGGCCATGCTTGAGGCGCCTTGCCCCCTGCGGGACATCGTGACGGCCGCCCTGGACAAAAAGGGCCTGGCCTGGCGGCACGCCTTCAACAGCGCCAGCCTGACCGCCGTCTGGGCCGCCACGGCGGCCGGCCTGGGCCTGTCCGTGCGCACGCCGTTCGGCCTGCCCGCCCACGTCAGGCCGCTGGATGCGCAGGCCCTTGGCCTGCCGGCCCTGCCGTCCATGGACCTGATCCTGGGCCGCGCCGCGCTGGATGCCCCTGAGCCCGTGGACCGCCTTGCGCGCATCCTGGTCGATGCAGTGCGCGAGCATGTGCACAGGCAGGAAATCGCAATTTGAATTTATTTCTTCGTGATCAGGCCACTGAAATACTCATTCAGGTCACGAAAATCCTTCACCGTCCAGGCATGGGGCGGTACTTTCACGCCGTTTTCCCGCAAGGTCCGGGGAATCAAATCTCCATTCGGGCGAAGAATGACGGACGAGACAATCACGCCCGGATAATCATGCAGCCTTTTTCTGAAGGCGGCGGTCGTCAGGTCTGGCGTGGGAGGGTTGCTCTTGTTGGCCAGCGGGCCCGTGCCCTTGGCATCTGCCCCGTGGCACATGGCGCATCTCGATGAGTAGAGCTGCTTCCCATTGCTGTTGTCCGCAAAGCAGGGCGATGCCTGAATGACCAACGATATTCCCAATGACGCGGCGAAGAGTATTTTCATTTGCTCGTGGATTTTTTGTATGAATCTGATCCGCCGCGATCATATTGCCTTCCACGGCCACCCTGGACGCTTGCCTGGCTGCCAGCCACGCGCCCACGAAAAAGCCCTGCAGTGCAGGGCTTGTGAATGAGGCGAGAGGGCGCGCCTGGCTTACTTCTTCGCGTATTCGAACTTGGGCAGCGCCTTCAGCGCGTCCTTGGTGGCGCCGGGCAGGGTGATCTTGTTGTTTTCCACGCGGAACTGGTTCACGGGAATGGCCACGTCGTGCTTGCCCATGCCCAGGAAGCCGCCTGCGCCGATGATGGCGTACGACACGGCCTTGTCGGGTGCGACGATCACATCGTCGATCTTGCCCACGGACTTGCCTTCCTCGTTGTAGACGCTCTTGCCCAGCACGGACTTCTTCAGGCTCCAGCCCGTGGCCACGGCCTGGACTTCAGTGGCCGCCACGCCCAGCGTGGTGGTGCCCGCCACGGGCTGGGCCCAGCTGGTGGAGGCTGCACCTGCGATCAGTGCGGCAGCGATCAAACCCATCTTCAGCGTCTTGTGACCTGTCATAGAGAACTCCTGGAAAACAAAATTTGAAGCCCTCATTAGGAGCGCTGCCCAAGCGCACGGAGATCGGAAAAGCAAGCAAAGGCCTGTCAGCCAATCGAGCGGCGCGGCGAGGAGCTTGCCTACAAGCTCCCGCAACCGTGCGCTGGCGGGGTGCCGGCCCCAATCAGATGGCGCTCAGATGCTCATACAGAATCACCGAGCCGATGCCGATGAGCAGCACACCGCCAACAGCCTCCGCCCAGCGGCCCGCAATGCTGCCCAGCAGGCGGCCGACCATGACGCCCAGGGTCACCATGGCAAAGGTGGCAAAGCCGATGGCCAGGGCCACGGTGGTAATGCTCACATCCAGGAAGGCCAGGCCCACGCCCACGGCCATGGCGTCGATGCTGGTGGCGAATCCGGTGGCCACCAGCAGCCAGAAGCCGTGCCGGGCGGGCTTGGCCTCTTCTTCGCCGTCAGCAGTCTTGAGGGCGCCCAGCAGCATGCGGCCGCCCAGCACCAGCAGCAGCACGAAGGCAATCCAGTGGTCCCATGCCTTGACATAGTCGGAAGCCGCATAGCCCAGCGCCCAGCCGGCCAGCGGCGTCAGGGCTTCGATGACGCCGAAGATGGCGCCGGTGCGCAGGGCTTCGGACCAGCGGGGTCTGAGCAGGGCGGAGCCCTTGCCCACGGCAGCGGCAAAGGCGTCGGTGGACATGGCAAAGGCCAGGAGCAGGATGGATGCGGCGTTCATCTGGGAGGGGTTCTTCACGGCCGGGCAAGCGCACAACGGCACTTCACCGCTGCCCGACCTTGTGACCTGTGTCGCGGTGAAATGCCGATGGTCTCGCCAACCGAAGAACGGATGCCTGCGCCACAGCATGCAGGATGCCGAGTGTGTTGACGCAGGCGCTTGCAGGTTGCAAGCAGGCTACTCCCCAAGGGATGCGTGATTCTAGGAGCGCAGGGCGTGATCGGGGCCTATGCCCCCATCGGCATGCGGCTCTCTGGAAATGATTCGTATCTTCGTGGCTGCCGCTATTTTCCGTTGGCGTACCGATTGCGCTCTCCAACGAATTTCTTGATTTCCGACACTTCAATGGGCCTGCTGAAATAGTAGCCCTGTATTTCATCGAAACCCAGGGAAACCAGTAAATCAAAGACTTCGGCGCTGTCAACGCCCTCTGCCACCAGGCGGTAGCCAAGATCCGAGGCCATGGTCATGATGGATTTCAATACGGACAGGGCCCGGTCATTGGTATCGATGTCGCAGACCATGGACCGGTCTATCTTCAATATCTCGGCAGGCAGATTCTTGAGCGATGCAAGATTGGAATATGCGGCGCCAAAATCATCCAGTGCAACCTTGATGCCGAGTTTCCTGATGTGTTGAAGCGCCTGAACCGTGCCCTGGCCTGTCAGCACATCGCTTTCTGTGCACTCGATCACGATGTTTTTCAGCGGAACGCCGTGCTGGTTGCACATGGCGTTCAGGTAGTCCGGAAAGTCGACCTCATCCAGATTGCGCGGGGAGATGTTGATGGAGACCTGAAGATCGAGTTTCTCGGCTTTCCAGGCCGCCACCTGCGCCAGCGCCGTTTTGATCACGAACCGTGTCAGGCTGTGGATCAACGGCGTGGCTTCAACCAGGGGGATGAATTCGCTGGGCGGGATTTCTCCCATTTGTGGATGCTTCCAGCGTATGAGCGCCTCCAGTCCCTTGCAGCTGAAACTGTGGTTGTCGAATTTGGGCTGGTACACCAGCCGCAGCTGCCCATTGCCCAGCGCATGTCCGAAGTCCCGCAGGAGCCGATAGGACCTTTGCTGGAGACTGTCCTCGGTCTCCTCATAGCGGTGAAATGATCGTGCGTTGTATCCGGCCTGCTGCACGCACACCATCGCCTTGCGAATGACATCGTCCACCTCGTCCTGGTTCAGGTAGAACCGCACCACGCCTGCCCTGGGTTGAAGTTCAAACCGCAGATCGGCGCTGGTGATGGGTGTTTGCAGGTACTCCAGCAATTGGTTGACCAATGCCTCTTCATCTTCTTGCCTGCCGGCGCTGATCACCCAGGCAAACCTGGCCAGGCCCACGTGGTAGACGGTTGCGTGCGGCCCCGTCATGTCCGTGACTGCCTTGGCAATGTCGCGCATGAGCTGCTCGACATAGTTCAAGCCCAGCGCATTGCTCATTTCCAGCAGGCTGGCGTGGTTGAGCACCTCCATCAATACCAGACCGCGTGCCGATCCCGGGGCCAGAATGCAAAGGCTCTTCAGGTCCAGCTTGAGTTGCGTGCGATTTGGCAGGCCCGTGACTTCGTTTATTTTTCCAATTCTGTGATGGTAGTGAAGTTGAGCCTGAACGATGGCGGCCATGGCTTGCAGTTGCTGGCCTTGCTCTTCGGAGAATGTCCTGGGCTGGGTATCGATGATGCACAGGCTGCCGATGGCGTGGCCGGATTCCATTATCAAAGGCACACCTGCATAGAACCTGATATTGGGCTTGTGGGTGACCAGGGGATTTTCTGAAAATCTGCTGTCCAGGTGCGTATCGGGAATCACCATGATTCCTTCGTTTCTGATGGTGTGGTCACAGAAGGCATCCGTGCGCAGGCTGCCATCCATATCCACACCCACCGGTGCCTTGAACCATTGCCTGTGCTCGTCCAGAACCGTGATGATGGCAATTGGAGCCATGAACATGCGGCTGGTGAGCTCGGTGATGCGCTGGAATTCTTTTCTGGCATTCAGGTCCAGGATTTCAGCGGTCTGCAGTCCGAGCAGTTGCTCTTTCTCGGATTCGGTAGTCCAACGGGTAAGCATCGATTTCCTGCCTCAGTGAACCCATACTATAAAACTGCCGCGCCTTTGGGGTCAAAGGGATTACTGGGCGTCCAGCAGCGGTAAAAGCTCCTGCAGTTTTTCCAGTGCGCCTGGGCCTTGAAGCTCGGAGATGGTGCCCAGCGGCTCCGTGTCTTCCACAATCACATAGGCCATGGACCACTTGGCAAAACGCCTTTGATCAAGGCGTGCCTGCGGAAACAGGGGCGTGAAGTTGATGTGTCTTTCGTCGCGCTAGATGGACTCCACCAGCAGCGCCAGTTGCTCTGGCGGCCCTTCGACATACTGGAAGAAGCGTTCCCCGTCGAAAACCAGCATGCCCGTGATCCCAGCCGACCAGTTGAAGGTGCGCGCCGCCTTGATGATCGCCGCGATGCATGTGGTGTCAGCCCCTGGGGCCAACTGGCTGTGATAAAGGAAACATTCGAGAGAATTTTCTTGCATACCCTCCCCCTTTCTGAGTTGTTGGGCGGCGATGGTATGCGTTGCGCGAGGGGGGTCACGTAGGTGCGCAACCCGTTGTTGCATATGTAACCATACTGCTTGCACCCTGGGCCTGGGCGGCTGCGGGGCCCAAGGACAACAAGCCCCCACAAGCGCTGGCGGGCAGGGCTTGCGGGGGCTTGTGCAGGAGGAGGAGAGTGCTCCAGGCCTGGATTTGACGTGGCCGGCCTCACAGGCGCGGCATCGCCCTCATTGCTGCTGCTTTTGCGGCAAGGGCTGGCCTATCTGTCGCTGGTTGGCCTTGGTCTGCTGCTGGGTGTAGTTGCCGTCGCTGATGGGCTGGCCCATCTGCATGGGGACATACGAACGGTGATGGGACCCTGCCATGGGAATGAGCTGCTTCATGGAGAGAACTCCTGATCCGGCGGGTTGCGGCTGGGGCCGATGCCGCCGGTCTTTAGGGGTTGCGGGAGGAATGCAGCAAGTGTGTGGCGCGCCGTGAAATCCGGGTGTAGGAAAGATCGGAAGCCGTGTAGTCATGCCTGCGCAAATGCAGGAAAGCGCTGACCTGCACGAGGGGGCAGGGCACCCCCTTGGCACAGATCAGCGCTGTACAGGCCGCGCCTTGTTTGTCAGAACTTCAGGCTGTCACTGCCTTCCGCGCGCAGCGTCCTGGCGTCGAAGTCCACCGAGAAATGGTCGCTGGGCTTGCCCGAGCCCAGGCCCTTGAGGATGGAGAACACCTGCTTGAAGCTGTACTGGAAGGGCTGGCCCACGGGCGTGCTGTCGGCCAGCTTGTCGCCTGTTTTCTGGGGTGCCGAGGTCAGGGCAGGGAAGGCGCTCATCAGCAGACGGTACTGCTCCACGCGCTGCTTGCCCATGTCATTCAGCGACAGGCCGCCCGCGTAGACGGTGCGGTGGAAGTCGCCGTAGAAGGTATAGGCCGACACATTGGCCAGCGCGTTGAAGTCCACGCCCGCGGCCTGGGCCTTGGCGCGGGCGGCGTTCTCGGCAACGCTCCAGTCGGATGCCCACTGCGCGGCATTGCCGGCCACGGGGCTGCCTTGCAGGCAGCCGGCGCTGGGCTTGAACGGCACGGCAACGCCTTGCGCGGCCAGGCCGGCGAGCTGGGCGTAGGTGACCTTGGTGTCCAGCTGGGCCATGGTCAGCATCTGCTGCAGGTTGAGCTGGCTGACCAGGTCCTTCATGTCGCAGGCCCAGTACTCGTCCAGGAAGCGCAGGCGCGACAGCTCGCCGAAGTAGCGGCTGGTGAAGTCGCCATAGCTGGTGCTGGACAGAATGGCCTTGTCCCAGCGGCGCTTGGCGTCCTCGGGCTTGCTGCTGCCTTCCACGTACTTCCATTCCATCTCGTACAGCGGAAAGAGCTCGTTGAAGCGCGGCACGTTGTTCAGCGCCACGGTCTGCACGTCCACCTTGCGCGGCGTGTCGAAGCGCACGATCTTGTAGGCCGCGCCGTAGACGGCCAGCGACGGCGACTGCACGTTCACCAGGTACTTGCCGCTCTTGCTCAGGTAGTCGTTGGTGCCGTTGAAGTGCATGTGGCCGCCGATGTGCAGCGGCAGGCCCGTGGCGGCCACCGCCTCGGCCGTGGCCTGCTCGGGCACGCGCGCCGTCTGGAAGGCGCCGGGCTTGAAGGCGGCCTTGATGGCATCGGTCTGGTTGGCGTAGAAGTCCATGGTCGGGTAGTGCGAGAAGGCCACCAGCTGCTTGCCCTGGGCCTTGGCGCGCGCGCTTACCGATTCGATCCACGCCATCACGCTCTTCTTGTGCGTGGTCATCTTGTTCCAGCCTGCATTGCCGGCGCCGGTGAAGCCCTTGGGCGAGTTGGGCTTGGCGGGGTCCAGCTTGTCCGGCACGAAGACGTTGGCGTCCACCGACAGCAGCCACAGGCCCTTGACGGGCTCGACCAGGTAGCTCACATCGGCAATGCTGGTGCAATTGGTGTAGCCGGCCTGCTTGAACCTGCCGCCTTCGCCTTCCTTGCAGATCTCGTAGCTGCGCTGGCCCAGCTGGGCCTGTCTGGCGGCCTCGGCATAGCTGTACTTGTCCTGCGCGTAGGTGCTGTAGGGCGTCTCCCAGTACACGTCCTTCTCATTGGGCATCAGGCCGTAGGGGGCCAGGTCGCGCAGCAGCGAGGCATAGCCTTGCTCCATCAACTGGTCGGTACAGACCACGTTGGCTTCGGCGTTCAGGCAGCCCTGGTAGTTCTTGGCGTAGACCTTGACCGTGCTGCCGTTGGCGGCCATGAAGTCGTCCTTGCCCTTTTCGTCATCGTCGTAGGGGGCGACAGGGTCATGGTTGCCGGGCGCGATGAAAAAGCGCATGCCCTTTTTCTCGTACTCGGCCAGCACGGCGCGAAAGCCGTTCACGTTCAGCGGCTGGCCGTCGTCGGAGAAGTCGCCGGGAAAGGCCACCAGCTTCACGCCCTTGGCCAGCGAATCGTCCAGCGCGGCGCGGAAGGCGAAGTAGTTCTCGTTGAACAGCCGCGTGGAAGTCAGCTGCGCATACATGGTGCGGATGGTGGCGAACATGCCATTGGCCGTGGGCACGCCCTTGAAGCTGCTGTTCTTGAGGTCGCCGTACACGTCCTGGAAGTGCACATCGGCCATGAAGGCCACGGCCTGGCTGTTCGTTCCCCCATCTGCCCTATCGCCATCACTGCCACCACAACCCGCCAGGGCCAGCGCTGCGGCACCGGCCACCATTCCCAATTTCCAGACTTGCATTCTTCGTGTTGCGCGGGGCGCTCTGATTGACAAAGTCCGGCATTGTCTGCAGCCGATGTTTCATGGGTGTGACAGGGCAACCCAGCCAGGCGTGGTAGCCGGCGTCCGGTTTTTGCAGGGGGCGGGCGCGCAGCGGGCACGCCGATTGCTACGTATCCCTGGCCTGCAACCACAGGCGGAGAGTGCCCATGAATTCCATGAATCACCCCTTGCTGAGGCTGGCCGATTCAACCCCCGCCCTCAGGCCCGGCAAATTCAGGCCCGGCAAATACACGGACCACCGCAGGTCGGCCGTCTTGCCGCAGCTGCGCAGAATCGGCGTGTTCCGCGCGCGCCGCTTCGGGGATCTGCTGTGCGCCACGCCCGTTCTGCGTGCATTGGCTGCGGCCTGGCCCAAGGCACGTATCACCCTGGTCGGGCTGCCCGAGGCCGAAGGCCTGGCGCAAAGGCTGTCTTCGGTCGATGACTTCGAGCTGTTTCCCGGCTGGCCCGGTCTGCCCGGCGTGCCCTCGGCCAAGGCCGATGAATACAGCTTCTTCCAGCGCCGCATGCGTTCGCGCCGCTTTGACCTGGTGGTGCAGCTGCACGACTCGGGCCGCAACACCAATGCCCTGGTCGCCAACTTTGGCGCGCGCCGCAACGCGGGCTTTGCGGACCCCGATGACTGGGTGCCCGAGGCGGATGCGCTGCGCTTTGTGCCCTGGCCCGGGCAGGGCAGCGAAGTGCTGGGCCTGCTGGCCCTGACCGACTACATGGGCCTGCCGCGCCGCGGTCTCAAGCTGGACCTGCCGTTGAATGCCGATGACCGCGCCCGCGTCCGCCCGCTGCTGCCCGCAAGCCGCCGCTACGCCATCGTGCACCCGGGCGCGCGGCTGGCTGTGCGCCGCTGGTCCGCCAGCGGCTTCGCGGCCGTGGCCGACCGGCTGGCACAGGCGGGGCTGGAAGTGGTGCTCACCGGCAGCGAGGACGAGCGCACCCTGGTGGCATCGGTGGCCGCGCAAATGCGCCACCCCGCGCTGGACCTGAGCGGCCGCACCGACATCTGGATGCTGGGCGCGGCGCTGGCATCGGCCAGCGTGGCCGTGTGCAACAACACCACCGTCTCCATGATGGCTGCTGCCCTGGGCACGCGCAGCGTGGTCGCCTCGCAAGCCGGCGAAGTGGACCGGGGCCCGCCGCTGGACCCGCAGCGCCACCGGGTCTTCTCCCCCGGCAGCGATGCGCATGCCGCCGAACTGCTGGCACAAGCAGCGCTGGCGCTGGCGGATGAAGAGCTGGCGTGAGGCGTGCCCAGGGCCAGGGCACCCTCGGCACCCTTGGCACCCTCAGTGCGGCCGCCCGGGCGCAAGCGGGACCAGTTCCATCCGGTCCCGTCCCTTGCGCTTGGAGGTGTAGAGGGCTTCGTCGGCCTGCTTGAGCCAGTGGGACAGCTCCACTCCGGGCTGGTCGAACAGGGTGGCACCGATGCTCAGCGACACCGGTTCCGGCGTCTCGAACATGGTGCGCGCCTGCTGCGCGAAGGCCTCGCGCAAGTCCTGGCCCAGCGCCTGCGCTGCCGCGTGGTCGACGCTGCGCAGCACGATCACGAACTCGTCCCCGCCCAGCCGGGCTGCCAGTGCGCCGCGCGGCAGCGCGCTGCGGATGAGATCGCTCAGGGTCAGCAGCAGGCGGTCGCCGGCATCGTGGCCGTGCAGGTCGTTGACCTGCTTGAAGTGGTCGATATCGATCAGCAGCAGGGCGCAGGGGCTGGCTGCTGAGGCCTGCTCCAGCAGCTGGGGTGCGCGCAGATAGAGCGCGCGGCGGTTGTCCAGGGCGGTGAGCGGGTCGCGGGCGGCGATCTGCGCGATGCGTTCCTCGCGGCGATGGCGCTCCGTGCCGGTCATGGACATGGCGAGCAGCATGATCGCCATCACGCCTTCCACCAGCGAGACCAGGATCACCGTGCCGTGGAAATTGGCCAGGTTGATGAAGGTGTCCAGCGCCACGGCCGAGGCGGCCTTGGCGAAATAGAACAGGCCGTGGGCCAGCAGAACGAAGCGCAGCTGCGCCGCGCCCACGCCCAGCGTGCCGCCGTGCGGGCGCAGCAGCAGGCCGGCGCGCAGGCTGATGACGGCGATCAGCAGCGACTGGATGCCCAGCATTCCCCTGGACCACCACGGTCCGCTGGGCATGAACAGCATTGCCAGCCAGACGACGGCCACCAGCCACCACAGGCGCGGCAGCCGGGTGTGCGTGAACGCTGCAACGCCGGCCAGGAACAGCCAGTGCGCGCAGATCAGCAAGCCGTTGGGAAACCAGATGCCCAGCAGCACATGGCCGCTGGAGCGCAGCAGGGCCAGCACACAGCCCACGGCGATGATGGCAAACCCTCCGCTCCACAGCAGCAGCGAGCGTTCGCGCACGCTGCCCCATTCCGCAGCCAGATACAGCGCCGAGGCGGCGGCCATGGCCGTGGTGAGAACGAGCAGGGTGAAGGGATCGAGAACCATGGACGATGAAGATATCGGCGCAGGCAGGCCCCGTGCAATAGCTGCCAGGCAAGGCGCAATGCGGCGCAGGTCGGGGCCGTCGCATTGAAATGGAGCGGAGCGCGCGGGCCGAATTGTCGCAGGATGCGGGCCTTCAGGCCCTTGCTGCGCGGCAGTCCGTTGGGTGGAAGTCACGGATCGGGCGGCCCGTGAACGGGAGCCCGTTGTCTGATTTTCGGCCTGATTTCCGTGATGCAGCCGCCGTGGCGCTGGTCAGCGCGGATGCGGCTGGAGTCGTGAACAGCCCGCCACAGCGGAGCACCAAGGGTGCGGTGACCGGGAAGCCGGCTGTCAGATCGCCGCTGCGTGCAGGCGGGTATTGAAAAGCGGCCCTTGCGTGAAGGTGGCCAGACGCTTGGCCAGCCACAGCACGGCCAGGTCCACCAGGGGCTCCACCAGCACCACGCACATGTAGGCGGCACCAAAGCTTGCGACCTCGGTCATGGTGGCCAGGCTGGCGCCATGGCCGTAGATGGCCCAGAAGGCGACCCACAGCACGATGCCGCCCTGGTAGGTGGTGGACAGGGCCAGGGCCTGCCGGTAGCTGATGTCCACATAGGCCGTGCCGGCCGGAATCAGCCGGCGCGCCAGCTGGCTCACCGCATACAGCGGCACCAGCAAGGTGGTGACGTTCATGCCGTACTGCGGCAGGTCGAAGGGTGCAAAGAACAGGCCCTGGACCAGCAGGCCGCACGCCAGGCCAATGGCCGCAGCACCCGCGCCGAACATCAGCAGCAAGGTCGAGCCCAGAATCAGATGGACCTCGGATACGCCGACCGGCTCATGCGGAAACACCTCGAAGAAGCTGAACACCAGCGCGGTGGTGATCACACTGCGCACCAGCAGCGCGAGCGCGCCGCCGTTGTCGCGCAGGCTTTGCCGTGCCAGGGCGGCGGTCAGGCCGAAGGCCGCTGCGGCAGTGACGTAACTGAGGGCGATTTTCTCGGGGCTGACGACGCCGGGTTCGATGTGCATGGGAGGTCCTGAACAGGCAAGGTCCGTTGGAGAGCCGGCGGGCACCGACTGCGCAACGGCAAAGGCACCGAGCATAGCCGGGGACGGTGTGCTGCGCCATGTTCATTTCACGCGTGTGGCCACGCTGTAGTCACGCTGCCGCACTTCGGATAGCCATCGGTTTCACGCGCTCGAATTCACGCCGGGCTCTCGGCCGCTTTTTCGCATGGCCAGGAATCGCTGTGCTGTTCCGCGCAGATCTCCCGTACGCACCCGCGCAGCCACCGGTGCGCCGGATCGGCATGCAGCCTCGGGTGCCACAGGAGTGAAACCGTGATCTCCGGCACAGGGACGGGGAGGGGGAAGCTGTGCATTCCGGCACGCAGGTTCCCCGTGTGCCGTTCGGGAACACTGGCGATCAGGTCGGAGGCCCGGGCCAAGGCCAGCGCCGCTGAAAAGCCGCCAACGATCGCAACAATCTGCCGTTGCAGGTCGAGAGAACTCAAGGCTTCATCGATGGGCCCCTTGTCCTGCCCTCGTCGGGACACGAGGATATGCCTGCCGGCCGCATAGCGCGCGGGCGTGATCTCGCCCTGGCTCAGCGGGTGCCCCATTCGCACGACGCCAATGAAACGGTCTCGGAACAACGCCTGCGCACGCACCTCCGGACCTATCGTGCTCCCGACAACGCCGGTCTCCAGGTCGACCGTGCCGTCGCGAAGCGGGCCGCTCCCTTTGTTTGACTTCTGCACAAAGCAAAGGCGAACGCCAGGCGCTTGCTCGCCGACGCGGGCAATCAGGTCCGGTCCGAAATTCTCCACAAAGCCTTCGCTGGTCCGCAGTGTGAACGTTCGGACCAGCTGCTGGAGGTTGGGCTGCTCGGCAGGGCGCAGAACCGCTTCCGTGTCCTGCACGAGCTGGCTGACCCGCTCGCGGAGTTCGAGCGCCCGAGGTGTGGGAACGAGGCCGCGACCGGCCCGGACCAGCAGCGGATCGCCCGTGGTCTCCCGCAAACGCGCCAACGCCCGGCTCATCGCTGAAGGGCTCAGCCGCAACCGTTGGGCGGCGCGCGCCACGTTGCCTTCCGCAAGCAGCACATCCAGGGTAACAAGCAGGTTGAGATCGGGTCTTGACATGGATTGACCGTAGCACGGCGTGTGGTGACATGGCGCCAGACGCATGAATAAAGTGAAAGTGGTGCGCCTTCCGCCATGCCGGGCAGGGAACTACGCTTCCGATAGCTCAATTTCGGGAGTCACCAACAATGAAAATCACACCAGAATCAGCCACGACAGCAAGAGATGGGATAGCCGCTGACCGTGCAGAGCAGACGCCGTCGATTCGGTGGGTGCTTGCCAGCCTTTCGCTATCGATGTTGCTGTCATCGCTGGGCACCAGCATCGCCAATGTGGGGTTGCCGACCTTGGCTCAGGCGTTCGGCGCCTCTTTCCAGCAGGTCCAGTGGGTCGTCCTTGCCTATCTGCTGGCCATCACCGCCCTGATCGTCAGCGTCGGACGGCTCGGCGACGTCATGGGCCGCCGACGGCTGCTGCTGGTCGGCATCTTCCTGTTCACGCTGGCCTCGGTCCTTTGCGGCCTGGCGCCCACGCTCCGGCTGCTGATTGCCGCCCGGGCGGTGCAGGGTCTTGGCGCGGCCATCATGATGGCCCTCACCATGGCGTTTGTCGCCGGGACGGTGCCGAAGGAAAGGACCGGCAGCGCCATGGGACTGCTCGGAACGATGTCCGCAATGGGCACCGCTCTCGGTCCATCGCTGGGCGGCGTTCTGATCGCCGGACTCGGTTGGCAGGCGATCTTTCTCGTCAACGTACCGCTGGGTATCGTGGCATGGGTTCTCGCGCACCATTACCTGCCCGCCGATTGCCGGGGGGAGAAGACGGGGCGGGCCCGCTTCGACAATCTGGGCACCTTGCTGCTGGCTGTGACGCTTGTGGCGTACGCACTGGCCATGACGCTGGGGCGCGGAAGTTTCGGTCCGCTCAACGGGGCTCTTGTGTTGACCACTGCCTTGGGGGCCGTGCTCTTCGTGCTTGCCGAGGCGAAAGCCGCATCGCCCTTGATTCGATTGGCGATGTTCCGTGATCCAGGCTTCAGCGCAAGCCTTGCCATGAATGCGCTCGTCTCGACGGTGATGATGTCGACGCTGGTGGTGGGGCCGTTCTACCTCGCCCGCGCGCTCGGGCTCAACGAAGCCCTTGTTGGCATCGTGATGGCGGTGGGCCCGTTGATCGCCATATTGAGCGGAGTCCCCTCTGGCCGTGCCGTCGATCGTTGGGGTGCGCCATCCATGGCCATTGTCGGGCTCATCGCCATGGGGGCGGGGGCATTTGCACTGTCCGTGCTTGCGGCGATGTTCGGCGTGGCGGGATACGTTGCGGCCATCGTCGTCCTGACCCCTGGATATCAACTCTTCCAGGCGGCCAACAACACCGCCGTCATGGCGAATGTCCATCCAGACCAGCGCGGCGTCATCTCGGGCATGCTCAGCCTGTCGCGCAACCTCGGGCTCATCACCGGGGCATCCATGATGGGGACCGTTTTCGCGCTCGCTTCAAAGTCGCCCGACATCGCAACGGCGCATCCCGAGGCCGTTGCCAACGCGATGCAGATCACGTTCGCAGTCTCGGCCGTTCTGATCGTCGTTGCCCTGGCCATGGCAATGGCAGTTGCAAGCCGTGCTCTCGCGACAAGCCGTTCGTGACGAGGCTCAGTGCACCGGCCGGCTCAGCCGCCTGCTCGCCCTCGATATCGCGTAGTTCACCAGGCAGTACAGCACCGCCACCACCAGGTACACGGGCACCAGCGCGTGGTAGTTGGCGATGAGCACCTTGGCGTTCTGCATGAGTTCGCCATAGGTGACGATGTAGCCGAAGGTGGTGTCCTTGACCACGATGACCAGCTGCGCGACCAGGGCCGGGACGATGTAGCGCAGGGCCTGCGGGAAGACGACGAACCGGAAGACCTGGACCTCGGTCAGCCCCAGGCTTCGCGCGGCATCGGTCTGGCCGCGAGGGACGGCCAGCACGCCTGCGCGGTACACCTCGGCCACCACGGCGGCGGTGCTCAGGCCTATGGGCAGGGTCAGCATCCAGTAGGTGCCGAGCTTGATGCCGGCTGCGGGAAGCACCAGAAAGCACACATAGATCAGCAGCAGCGTGGGCGTGCCGCGCAGGAATTCGATGACGGCGATGCTGGGCCAGCGCACGATGCGGGGCCGCGCCAGGCGCCCCGCCAGCAGCACCAGCCCAAGGCTCAGCGCAATCACGGCGGCCATGGCCGAGGATGCCAGCGTGCCGAGCAGACCCTTGGCCAGAAAGGCCCAGGTGGTGGGCCAGGCGAAGAATTCCCAGAACCGGGCCTCGAGCTGGCCTGCGGAATGAAAACGCCACACGACGCCCGCAGCCAGCGCAATCAGCCCGGCCGCGGCGATCAGGCTGACCACCTGCGTGATCTTCCTGGCCTGCGGGCTGGGCGCGCCAAACAGAATGTCTTCCAGAGAACGGCTCATCGCAGTATCCGCAGCTTCTTTTCCAGGATGGCGCCCACCCAGGCAATGAGCAATCCGGTGGCCACGTACAGGGCGGCGGCCACCGCGAACGCGGCCATGCCGGCGGCGGAGTCGTTGGCGATCTTGGACACGAGCGCCGTGAGCTCCCGGCCCGCAAGCGGCACCTGGGACGCCAGCGAGGTGGACAGCATCAGCGCAATGAGCAGCGACGTCATCGGCTGCACCACCGAGCGCAGCGCCTGCGGCAGCACCACGGCCGAGATGATCTGCATGGGCCGCATGCCCAGGCTGAGCGCGGCCTCGATCTGGCTGCCGGCAATGGTGTTGATGCCCGCGCGCAGATAGTCCGCCGTGAACGCGGAGCAAACCAGGGTCAGGGCCAGGACCACGCTGGGCTCATAGTCGATCACGACATTGAGATCGGGCAGCGCGAACACGATGAAGATCAGCAGCGCCACGCTGGGAATGTTGCGGAAGATCTCGACGTAGCCCGTCAGCACGAAGCGCAGCGGCGGCAGGGGAAGCAGCCTGAGCACCGTCACGACCACGCCCAGCAGGAAGCCGGGCAGGAACGAGAAGGCGGTGAGCTTCCAGGTCAGCAAGAGGGCCTGCCAGAAGGCAGGCCCGTGGTCGGCGAGGAGCCGGGAGATGTCACCCATCGTTCAGGGCAGGGCGGGCGGCGTGGGAACGGCCGTGCTGCCGGTGCGCTGTCCGATGGAGACGGTCCACAGCTTGGCCCAGGTGCCATCGGCTTCGATTTTCTTCAGGAAGGCGTTGATGAAGGCCACGCCGTCCGAGCCCTTGGGCAGGCCGATGCCGTAGGAGTCCTGGGCGCCAAAGGGCGCGCCTGCCAGCCGCGCGTCGCCAGTGCCCAGGCTCAGGGTGTTGAGCAGCAGGGTGTAGTCGGTCACATAGGCGTCCACACGGCCCTGGCGCAGGGAGTCCAGCGCCTCCTGGTGGGTCTGGAACTCCTGCACGACCGCCTTGGGCGCGTGCTGCGCCAGGATGGCGGGGCCCGTGGAGCCGGCCTGCGTGGCCACCTTCTTGCCTGCCAGGTCGCTGTAGGACTGCACGGTCTTGTTGCTTGCCTTGACCAGCACCCCGGCCTGCGAGGTGTAGTAGGGGCCGGCAAACGAGATCTTCTCGGCGCGTGCGGGGGTGATGGAGTAGGTGGCGATCACCATGTCCGCCTGGTTGTTGATGAGCACCTGCTCGCGCGTGGACGAGGTCACCTGTGCGAACTGGTACTTGGACGCATCGCCCAGGATGTAGCGCGTGAGCAGCTGGGCCAGGCCTGCGTCGAAGCCGCGGATCTTGCCGTCCTTCTCGTTGAGCAGGGAGAACAGATTCGAAGTCTGGGTGCTGCCCAGGCGCAGCGTGCCGGTCTGCTTGATCTTGCTGGCCCAGGTGCTCGATGCAATGGTCGCGGCGTCGGCGACGGGGCCTTGCGCCACCAGGGCGTCAAACGCCGCTGTGTTCAGGGGCGCGCCCTGCGCAAAAAGCGATCCACTGCCCACGATCGCCAGCGTCACCACGGTGGATTTCAGAATGGATTTGATGGGCATGTGGTCTTCCTGCTTGGTCTGTGATGTAAATCTGGGGATGGCTGCCAGGGGCAAGGGCCGATTATGGCGACTCGCGGCCCTTGCTGCCGCACAAGGGCTCAGTCCCTGGTCACGCGCCGGTCATGCGCCGGTCACGTGCCGGCCATGCGCCGACCGGGCGCGATGGTGGGGGCTGCGGCATTGAGCGTCTCGATCGCATAGCCGGCTGCTGCCTTGTAGCGGGCCATGAAGCCCTCGCGCTCCTCGCGCGGCAGCACCTCGTCGATATGGTCGAAGACGCCGCCGCAGCGCTCGTCCACCAGCCCCAGCAGGCCGAAGGGGCCGGCCCCGCGGTTGCGCAGCACCAGGGCCGAGATGTCCTTGCACAGCCTGTCGTCATAAGCGAGCAGCGCCTGCGGGCCCACGCCGTGGTCCAGCAGCTGCGCGCCCAGCACGCGCGCGTCCACGATGGCCTGGCTGGCGCCGTTGGAGCCCACTGGGTACATCACATGCGCCGCATCGCCCAGCAAGGCCACGCGGCCGTCCACCCAGGTGGGCACGGGGTCGCGGTCGATCATGGGGTACTCAAAGACATCCGTGGCGCCGCGCAGCATGGCCGGCACGTCCAGCCAGCCGTAGTCCCAGCCGTCGAAGTGGTGGATGAATTCCTCCAGCGCCACGCGCCGGTTCCAGTCGCCTTGCTGCCAGCCGCCGTCGTTGTCCACCGTGATCTCGGCGATCCAGTTGATGGTGGCCAGGCCCGTGACGGGGTCCGGCGGCGTGATGGGGTACAGCACCACGCGATGGCGCAGCGAGCCCACGCCCACGAAGGACGCGCCGGTGCGCACCGGCACGCCCGGCGTGGTGCCGCGCCACATGATGGCGCCGCCCCACTGTATGGGCGGCTGCGCGGGGTGCATCTGCGCGCGCACGGCCGAGTGCAGGCCATCGGCCGCCACCAGCAGCGAGCCCTGCACCTCCAGCCGCTGGCCATCGCGGGTGTCGATCAGGGCGGTCACGCCCTCGGCATCCTGCCGGTAGCCCACCACGCGCCGGCCCAGCTGCACGGCGTCGTCGCCCAGGCGCTCCCGCACGGCGTTGAACAGCATCATCTGCAACTGCCCGCGGTGCACCGCGTACTGCGGCCAGTGGTAGCCCGCCTGCAGCCCGCGCGGCTCGGCATACACCTCGTTGCCGTTGCGGCCCACCAGCGCCCATTCCCGCGCCTGCAGGCCGATGGTGTCCAGCACATCGTTGCCGAAGCCCAGGTCATGCAGCTCCCGCACCGCGTTCGGCTGCAGGTTGATGCCCACGCCCAGCGGTTGCAACTGCGCCACCGACTCGAACACGATGCAGGGCACGCCGATCTGGTGCAGCGTGAGGGCAGTGGCCATGCCACCGATGCCGCCGCCGGCAATGAGCACGGGGCGGGATGGATTGTTGTGTGAAGCAGCAGCAGACATGCCGGGATTGTCCATGCAATGGCTGCGGGCGGATGTCTCATCTGCGGCGCGTGCATGGCGCAAACAATGTATGATGATCATCATGCGAAACACAAATTCCAGCGCCCGGGCCTCCGCCAAGGAGGCCACGCATGAGCGCATCGTCTCCGTGGCGGCGCGTGCCATCCGCCGCAGCGGCTATGGCGGCACCGGGGTGGCGGACATCATGAAGGAGGCGGGCCTGACGCACGGCGCTTTCTACGCCCATTTCGCCTCGCGCGATGCCATGCTGGCCGAAGCGGCGGGCAAGGCCTGCGCCGAGTCCTGTGCCGCCGTCGCCGACGTGGTGGCCAAGGCACCGCCCGGCATGGTGCTGCAGGCCATGCTGGCCGCCTATCTTTCCAAGGAACATGTCCAGCGCGCCGAGGTGGGCTGCCCCCTGGCGGCCCTGGGTTCCGAGACCTCGCGCCAAGCGCCTGAGGTGCGCCGCGTCGCCACGGGCCACATCAAGGAAATGGTCGATCTCATCGCCCGCCAATCGCCGGACTGGGGACAGCCCGGCGCCCATGAGCGCGCGCTCGTCACCTTGTCCACCATGGTCGGCAGCCTGCTGCTGGCACGGGCAGTGGACGATCCGGCACTGTCCGACAGCCTGCGCGAGGCAGCACTCAAGCACCTGGCGCCGGCCGGCCAGTGATGGCGCATGCCCTGTGCATGTGCCTGGTTTTTTTTCGCCATTAAATATGATGACCATCATATAAAGGAAAGCCATGAAGGCATTTGTTCTGGAAAGCCATGGAGCGAGCCGCGCCTTGCAACTGGCAGAGGTGCCCGAGCCGCCGCTGCGTGACGACGAAGTCCTGGTCCAGGTCCATGCCGCAGGCGTGAACCAGCTGGACTCCAAGATCAAGGACGGGCAATTCAAGCTCATCCTGCCCTATCGCCTGCCCCTGATCCTGGGCCACGACGTGGCCGGTGTGGTGGTCAAGGCCGGCCCGCGCGTGCGGCAGTTCAAGCCGGGCGACGAGGTCTATGCACGCACGGACGATTTCCGGATCGGTACGTTCGCGGAGTTCGTGCCGGTCAAGGAGTCGTCGCTGGCGCCAAAACCCAAGGGGCTCACGATGGAAGAGGCAGCCTCCATCCCCCTGGTGGGCCTGACGGCCTGGCAGGCCCTGGTGGAGACGGCGAAGCTGACGAAGGGGCAAAGGGTCTTCATCCAGGCCGGCTCCGGGGGCGTGGGCACGTTCGCCATCCAGCTGGCCAGGCACCTGGGTGCCACTGTGGCCACCACCACGAGCGCGGCCAACTTCGAACTGGTCAGGAGCCTGGGCGCGGATGTCGTCATCGACTACCGCACGCAGGACTTCGAGGACGTCCTGCACGACTACGACGTGGTGCTCAACAGCCAGGACGGCAAGACGCTTGGCAAATCCCTGCGCGTGCTCAAGGGCGGCGCGAAGCTGGTCTCCATCTCCGGCCCGCCCGATCCCGCATTTGGCAGAAGCATCGCGGCGCCCGCATTCGTGCGGCTGGTGATGCGGCTGCTCAGCTCCGGTGTCAGGCGCCGGGCGCGAGGCCGTGGCATTGACTACTCCTTCCTCTTCATGCGGGCCAACGGCGGCCAGCTGCGCGAGATCACCCGCCTCATCGAAGCGGGCGCCATCCGCCCGGTCGTGGACAAGGTCTTCGCATTCGAGTCCACCAACGAGGCCCTTGCCTATGCCGAAGCCGGCCATGCCAAGGGCAAGGTCGTCATCAAGATCCGTTGAATCTGTTTTCCCCCACCCCTGGAGTGCTCCATGAAAATTGAAAATGCTGTTGTTCTCGTCACCGGCGCCAATCGCGGCATCGGCCTGGCTTTCGCGCGCGAGCTGCTCGCCCGTGGCGCCCGCAAGGTATACGCCGGCGCGCGCGACCCCGCCACCGTCACCCAGCCCGGCGTGCATGCCCTGCAGCTGGACGTGAACCGCCCGCAGGACGTGGCCGCCGCCGCCGCGCAGGCGTCGGACGTCACGCTGGTGATCAACAACGCCGGCATCGCCCAGCCCGGCGGCTTCATGGCGCCCGACAGCGAAGAGGTCGCCAGGCGCATCTTCGAGACCAACTTCTTCGCCGTGCTGCGCATGAGCCAGGCCTTCGCGCCGGTTCTCAAGGCCAACGGAGGCGGGGGCTTGCTCAATGTGCTGTCGGTGGCTTCCTGGGTGAACGGCGGCGAGCTGGCCGCCTATTCGGCCAGCAAATCTGCCGCCTGGTCGCTCACCAACGCCCTGCGCAGCGAGCTTGCAGGGCAGAAGACACAGGTGCTGGGCCTGCACATGGCCTATGTCGACACCGATCTCACGCGCGGGCTTGACGCGCCGAAGTCCAGCCCCGAGGACATCGTCAGCCGCGCGCTGGATGGACTGGAGGCCGGGCTCGATGAAGTGCTGGCCGACGAGCTCACCCAGCAGGTCAAGCGCGGCATGACGGCGGCCCGGCCAAGCTATCTGCCGCAGGGCGCCTGAGATCGGACCGTGCCCGGTTGCCTGCGCTTTTCGGCAACCGGGCGCGGCGGTCGGCCGTGGGTGCCCATCCGCATGGGGTGGCGTGGGTTGGCATGGGCTGGCACGATCGGGCAGCGCCGGCCTGGCCTATATTTCCATATTTGTTGAAATATCGTATGATTTGCCCATGGATGAATCTGAAGTCGTCGAATCCCTGGCCGCGCTTGCCCACCCCTTGCGCCTGCGCATCTTCCGCGCGCTCGTCGTGGCTGGGCCCGAGGGGCTGACGCCGGGCGTCATGGCAGAAAGCCTGGGCGCCGCCAACACCACGCTGTCTTTCCATCTCAAGGAGCTGACCCGCTCGGGCCTGGTGACGCAGGAGCGGGCCAGCCGCAACCTGGTGTACCGCGCCGCCTATGAGCGCATGAACGGCCTGCTCGGCTTCCTGACGCAGAACTGCTGTGCAGGTGCGTCATGCGAGGTGGCCGACATGTCCTGCAAGTCCTGCTGACGCTGCTCCCCCGGTTTCCCGCCCCGAACACTTCCTGCCATGACTACCGACAAACCCCTGAACGTCCTGTTTCTGTGCACGCACAACTCTGCCCGGAGCATCCTGGCGGAAGGCCTTCTGAATCACCTCGGCGGCGGGCGCTTCAAGGCCTACTCCGCAGGCAGCAGCCCCCGCGACAACCAGCAGCCCCATCCGATGGCGATTGCGGCGCTGGAGCAGGCGGGCGTGTGCACCGAAGGCCTGCGCAGCAAAAGCTGGGACGAGTTCGGCGCGCACGATGCACCCCCTATGGACCTGGTCATCACCGTCTGCGACAGCGCCGCTGGCGAGGCATGCCCCTATTGGCCGGGCCGGCCCGCCACCGCGCACTGGGGCTACGCGGACCCGTCGCAGGCCGAAGGCAGCGACGAAGGCCGGCAGGCCGCATTCCGCCAGACCCTGCTGGCCATGCGACAGCGCCTGGAGCGGCTCGTCAACCTGCCGCCATCGTCCCTGGCCAGTCACGCGCTGCAGCAGTCTGCCCGCGACCTGGCCCGTGACTGAAGCCTGCCACTGACACCTGCTACCGACACCTGCCACCGAAACCGCTGCGGCCCCCGCTGCCGCCTGCACATCCTCGAAGAAAACAGCACATGCTTGCGGCCCTCCTGATCTTTGCAGCCACCCTTGTCCTGGTCATCTGGCAGCCCGCAGGCCTGGGCATCGGCTGGAGCGCGTCGCTCGGCGCCATCGTGGCACTGGCCCTGGGGGTGGTGCACTGGGCCGATGTCGCCGTCGTCTGGGGCATCGTCTGGAACGCAACGGCCACCTTCGTGGCGGTCATCATCATCAGCCTGCTGCTGGACGAGGCCGGGTTCTTCGCTTGGGCTGCACTGCACGTGGCCCGCTGGGGCCGCGCAAGCGGCAGGCGCCTGTTTGCCTTCATCGTGCTGCTGGGCGCCGTGGTGTCTGCGGTCTTTGCCAACGATGGCGCCGCGCTCATCCTGACGCCCATCGTGATGGCCATGCTGGTGGCCCTGGGCTTTTCTGCCGCAAGCACCCTGGCCTTCGTCATGGCGGCAGGGTTCATCGCGGACACGGCCAGCCTGCCGCTGGTGGTGTCCAACCTGGTCAACATCGTCTCGGCGGACTTCTTCGGCATCGGCTTCAACGACTATGCATCGGTCATGGTGCCGGTGAACCTGGTTGCCGTGGCCGCCAGCCTGGGCGTGCTGTTCCTGTTCTTCCGCAAGGATCTGCCCCGCACCTACGCCTTGGAGCGCCTGCAGCAGCCATCGGCCGCCATCCGGGACCTGGCCACCTTCCGCGCAGGCTGGGTCGTGCTGGCGCTGTTGATGCTGGGCTTCTTCGGGCTGGAGCCGCTGGGCGTTCCCGTCAGCGCGGTGGCCGCAGCCTGTGCGCTGCTCTTGCTGGCCGTCGCCGCCCATGGCCGGGTCATCAGCGCAGGCCGGGTCCTGAAGGGCGCGCCATGGCAGATCGTCGTGTTCTCGCTGGGCATGTACCTGGTGGTCTATGGCCTGCGCAACGCGGGGCTGACCGGTGCCCTGGCCAAGGTGCTGGAAGTGTTTGCGGGCGGCGGCGTGTGGGGCGCCGCAATAGGCACCGGCTTTCTGTCGGCGGGCCTGTCTTCCGTGATGAACAACATGCCCACGGTGCTGGTGGGCGCCCTGTCCATCGAGCACTCCGGGGCCACGGGGCTGGTGAAGGAAGCCATGGTCTATGCCAATGTGATCGGCTGTGACCTCGGCCCCAAGATCACGCCCATCGGCAGCCTGGCCACCTTGCTCTGGCTCCATGTGCTGGCCCGCAAGGGCATGACGATTGCCTGGGGCTACTACCTGCGCGTCGGCATCGTCCTGACCCTTCCGGTCCTTGCCATCACGCTTGTCGCGCTTGCCCTGCGGCTGAGTGTGGGCTGAGTGTGGGCTGAGCGTGGGCTGAGCGTGGGTTGAACGCCGGCCGGCCGGCGCGCTGGCGCATCAGCTGCTGCCGTCCTGCGCAGGCATCGGCACTTTGGCGCGGCGTTCAAACAGGTGGGGCATGGCCTTTGCCGCCGCCTCGGCCGCTTCAGCGCGGCGCATCTCGGCCGCGTCTTCGAACCCGCAGCCCATGGCCTGGGCCTCGGTGCCGGCGTAGTCGGCCAGCGTCTCGGCGCTGTCGCGGATGCTTTGCAGGGCGCGGGCCACCACGTCCATGTGGCGATGGCCCTTGGGCGTCTCCAGCCATGCCAGGGCGAGCTGGGCAATGGAGGAGATCTCTGCACAGCCTTGCTGCACGAGATGGTCCACCTGGGTGAGGGCGTTGGACAGCTGCCGGGTGCTGTGGCTGTCTGTGGCGGGGGGCTGGGTGGGGTTCATGCCTTGGCCCTCCGCAGTTGGCCGGGCACAAAGGGCTGGCATGAGGGAGGGGCTGCGCCAAAAGACGGCGCGCAGGCGAGAGAAACGGCGTTCATTGTTCCGTGCTCCATTGCGGATCGAAACCACAGGCCATTGCATCTGCATTGACTGATGGATTCGGTGTACCAAGCCTCGCTTTCGGAGAGGCTGTGCCGCTATACGACGGATGTTTTGAAGCATCAGCCCCGGGACAGGGGGCCGGGGCGGATGATAGCGCGGGAGGGGAGGGGAACGCCCCTTTTTTTTGGGGGGTGAGGCTTGCGAAACGTCCAGTCAAGCGCGGCACGAACGCACAGTCAAGCCGCCAGGGCTGCGCGCCCGCAAGATGGCCGGCAGTGCGCATCCACCCGTGCCACACGCTTCCATAAACATGGCTTTCAGCGCTTGATACACAAGTGCTGAAAGCATTTTTCATGGCCGATCGCGGCTGGGTGGAACACAGCTCCACCCACCCACCACATCGCCATGAAAACCCTTGCCCTTCGAATTGCCATGCTGCTGCTGACGGCGGCGGCTTCAGTGTCTGCTGGTGCAGTCACGGTATTCGACAACCTGGCAGCCGCCAATGACCCGTGGCTCATCCAGCACAACTCCAGCTACCACACCAACCTGTGGGTGGCCAACCGGATCCCGATTGGCAGCCAGTCGCTGCGCATCACGCAGGTGAAGATGAATCTCACCCAGATCGACCAGTTCGAGCTGCAAGTGTGCGCAACCGACGCCAGCGCCGCCACGCCGTTCGTGGACATGACGGCCTGCGCCCCCTTCACCGCCGACGCGGCCACGCCAGGCATGCGCGTGTTCACGGGCGACCGCATCGTGGCGGCGGGCGACTTTGCCTGGGTGGTGGTGCGCAGCATCGGTCAGACCATGATCCGCCGCCAGATCACCACGGCCACCAACGACGGGCTGACCTGGTATTCAGGGGCGAGCCACAACCCGGCCTGGGTGGCCGAGCCGCAGACCTCCATCGGCATGACGGTCGAGGCCGGTTCCGTGCAGCTCGATGGCGTGTGCGGCAGTGCCAGCAGCGCCACGCCTCGCCGCTATCCGCCAGATGCCTTGCTGTGCAGCGTGGGCACGACCAGCGGCGTGATGGGTGATACCTACTCCTTCTCCTGGGTGTGCCAGAGCAGCTACGGCGGCAACCCTTCGCCGCAATGCTCCGTGCCTCGCGCCTACCTCGTTACCTCCCAGGCCACGGGCGGCGGCAGCATCGAGGCGGGGCGCGATGTAGCGGCGGGGCAGCAGGCCAGCTTCACGCTCACCACGCCACCGGGCTATACGGTGCAGGCCAGCGGCTGCGGCGGATCGCTTGCGGGCAACACCTACACCACTGCGACCATTACCGGCAATTGCACCATCAGCGCCACCTTCGCTCCGCCGCCCACCAACGGCGCGTGTGGCAGCACGGCGCCTTCGCTCACCTTGCCAACCCTCTTGTGCAGCGCCGGTTCGGCCACCAACCAGTCTGCCGCGGCCGATGCCTTCCGCTGGAATTGCGCGGGCATCAGCGGCGGCACCACGGCCGCTTGCCTGGCACCGCGCCAATACATGGTGACAGTCAACACGGATGCGGGCATCGCCAGCGCACAGTGCACCCCGAACCCCGTGACCCATGGCTCCAGCGCCACCTGCACGGCCACGGTGCATGACTCAGTCGCCCGCCCCTTCAGCGGCTGGGGCGGCGCATGCAGCGGCACGGGAGCTTGCCAGCCCGTGGTTCTCGGGGCTACCACCGTCTCTGCCAATACGACGCTCATCACCTACGCCATCACCACTACTGCCACCACGGGCGGGAGCATGTCGTGCACGCCCAACCCCGTGCCCCACGGCCAGAGCGCTGGCTGCACTGCCACGCCGCAAACGGGCTTTCAGTTCACCGGCTGGACGGGCGATTGCGCGGGCACGGGTGCATGCCAGTTCACCAACGTGACCAGCGCGCACAGCGTGGGAGCCACCTTCGCGCCCATTACCTACGCCATTACCACCCCCACAGTCACCGGCGGCAGCGTGAACTGCACGCCCAACCCCGTGCGCCATGGGCAAGACACTATCTGCGTCGCCTCGCCCGCGATGGGCAACCACTTCACCCATTGGTCGGGCGATTGCGCGGGCACTGCCAGCGCGTGCATTCTCTACAACGTGACCAGCCCGCGCAGCGTGGGTGCCACATTTGTACTCAACACCTATTCCATCGACATCGTCCCCGCCCCGGCCAACGGCACAGTCACCTGCACGCCCAACCCCGTCACCCACGGCCAGGATGCAAGCTGCACCGCCACGCCCGATGCGGGCTACCACTTCGCCAGTTGGTCGGGCGATTGCACGGGCACAGGTGCATGCCAGTTCACCAGCGTGACCGCGTCGCGCACCGTCTCGGCCACCTTCACGCCCAACACCCACTCCATCGCCACCCCCGCCGCCGTCAACGGCACGGTCACCTGCGCACCCAACCCCGTCACCCACGGCCAGGACGCAAGCTGCACCGCCACGCCTGATGCGGGTTACCACTTCACCAGTTGGTCAGGCGATTGCGCGGGCACAGGTGCATGCCAGCTAACTAACGTGACGAGCCCGCGCAGCGTGAGCGCCTCATTTGTGCTCAACACCTATTCCATCGGCATCGTCCCCGCCCCGGCCAACGGCACGGTCACCTGCGCACCCAACCCCGTTAACCATGGGCAGGGTACAAGCTGCACCGCCACGCCCGATACGGGTTACCACTTCACCAGTTGGTCAGGCGATTGCGCGGGCACAGGTGCATGCCAGCTAACTAACGTGACGAGCCCGCGCAGCGTGAGTGCCACCTTCGCGCTGAACACCTACCCCATCAGCATCACCCCCGCCACAACCAACGGCACGGTCACCTGCGCACCCAACCCCGTTAACCATGGGCAGGGCGCAAGCTGCACCGCCACGCCCGATGCGGGCTATCACTTCACCAGTTGGGCGGGCGATTGCACGGGCACGGGTGCATGCCAGCTCACCAATGTGACCAGCCCGCGCAGCGTGAGCGCCACTTTCACCCACGATCCGGTCGATGCCACCTGCGGCTCAGCGGCCAACGGCGCTGTGGCCTTCAAGCCCAGCGCGAATCTGTGCGTCACGGGCACGCCAGGGATCGTGCTATCCGCTGGCGGCCAATACAAATGGCAGTGCAGCGGTGAATATGGCGGCGCAGCGCAGCAGTGCAGCGCACCGTGGCAGAGTGCGGGCGGCAACGGCAATCTGGGGGCGGTGGAGGTGGACAGCGCGAACGGCTGGGAGATCAGCAGCGCCGCCTTTGCCTCCACCTTGCCCGCGCCCTTGCCGTCCCATGTGCGTGCGGTGCACGCGCCGCTGGGCCTGGTGCTGGGGCGTGTCGCTGGCAATGCAGATGCACAGGTGACCGTGCACTTCACCACACCAGTGCCGCAGCGGGCCGTTTATTACAAATACGGCCCCAGCCCCGACGGGCTGGGCTGCACCGGCGCTGCCTGCGCGCAGCCGCACTGGTATGCGCTGCCGGGCGCGCAGTTTGCGCCCGACGGCCTGAGCGTGACCTTCACCCTGGCCGATGGCGGCGTGGGTGACAGCGATTCCGTGCCCAACCAGATCACCGACCCCGGCATGCCCGTGCTGCTGGCCCCGCAGGCCATCCCCGCACTCGGGCCCTGGGCGCTGGCGCTGCTTTCGCTGCTGGCGGCGGGTCTGGTGGCGGTGCGTCGCCGAGCGTTGAGCGGTGGTTGCGCACCGCTGATCAGAAAGTGAAGCCAAACTGTCACCAAGGCAAAGCCGCCCCAGTGACGGGTTTCAGATGAGTTGCCGGCGGGACACAGGGGCTCCGCAAAGTTTCCTGTTGTGGCCCATGCATAAGTGCTGCCGAAACAGCGCCGCCGTTGAGTGTGTACAACGGGGGCCGAGGCGACTTCGCAGCTGTGTACCGTCATACTTCACGCAACGCTGAATCATTTGCAAAGTTGCCATGTACACACTCCGCACATCACGTCCTGAAGATGGCGCCGCTCTGGTTGACCTTTGGCGGCGTTCCGTGGACGCCACCCATCACTTTCTCAGTCCCGATGATCGAAAGGCAATTGATGCCGAAGTGGTCGAGTTTCTGCCTCATGCGCCGGTGACTGTTGCTGTCGATGAACATGACCAGCCCCATGGCTTCATGCTGATCGATGGCAAGCATATGGAGGCGCTGTTCATCGATCCGGATGTCCGCGGCACCGGCATCGGCCGCAGGTTGTTGCAGCATGGATTGGCGCTGCACGGGCAATTGAGCACAGACGTCAACATGCAGAACTCCCAAGCGGTTGGCTTCTATCAACGGATGGGGTTCGTTGAAACTGGACGTTCGCAGGTGGATTCGCAGGGACGCCCTTATCCTCTTGTTCACCTGCGATACCAGGGCTAGCTGGAAGCAGGTCGCAGCTCGCATGGGGCCTGCCTTGCAGCAGCAGCAACCCCTTACTGTGGACGGCTGCCCCCTTGGCTGACGCTCAGATACACGGTCGGCAACCACCGTTTTTTTACGCTTTGAATTTGATGGATAGACAACCAGATACAGGCATGAATTTGAAATTTAAGCGGCTCACTGAAGTTGATCCGGCTCACATTGTTTCGCTGAACAACAATCCAGATGTGCTGCGACAAATGCCGCTTGGAAGTGCGGATTTCGACCTGGCGAAAGCAAATGAGTGGGCTCAGCAAAAAGATGCCCAGTGGCAGCAATACGGCTATGGGCCATGGGCGTTTGAAATTGATCAGCAATTTGCCGGCTGGGGCGGCTTGCAGTACGAGGAAGGTGATGCCGACCTCGCTTTGGTGCTTCACCCCAAGTTCTGGGGAAGTGGCAAAGCCATCTATCAAGAGATAGTGAAACGTGCATTCACTGGCTTGGGGCTGAACTCCATCACAATTTTGCTGCCACCTTCAAGAACCAGAATAAAAGGGATTCTCAAGCTGGGATTTCGGCCAGATGGCGCATTGGATATCGAGGGGACCCGTTTTTTACGCTATCGCCTGCATGCACCCGGCAAACCCGCTTGACCAGATATTTGAGCAGCGCGTCTTGATCCCACGCGCTCATACCTTGGCGAGGAAGGCCGCCGCATCACCCGCTTCACACTTCCAGTCTGCGAAGACCCCAACCAGGTTGCATTCCACGCAGTGGCAAGCGATGTAGTACCAGCGCACGTCGTGTGTGCCCTCGTACACGGAGACGCCGGACATCAGTTCGAACGTCTCGTTCTCGCACACGCACTCGTGTGCCTCGGGGGTGGCCTCTTCAACATATTCCGCGCTGTCGCCCATAAGGTGTTCCTGCCCGCAGTCGGTGCAGGTGCGGATGGCCACGCCGGCTTCTTCATCCGTCTGCAGCGCAAAAGTCCGGCACCCGCAATCGCATTTGGACGAGGCAAACCGGACGGCCTCATGAAGATTCGCAATGCTGTAGCTGCGCAGCTCGGCTTGGGTGTCGCCGGAAGTTGTCCCGTACCAGAACTCGCCCTTCTTCGTCAGTGCCATTGATACTGTTCCATTCTTCAAGTTGGGCTTCCCGGCAGACCTGACGCCAAGCTTTCCCGATGTTCCGGATTTTGCCTGATGGCACGGTGAATTGTCGCCAAGGGGCCGGGCCGAGGTGGACGCCGGCAAGGGCTGCGGAAATCCATGGATGCTGGTTCTTGGAGACTGCAGCCAGAGACCATCCAGTTCAGCTGTTGATCGCCGCCGATGTTCGATGTTGAAGCTCCTGCGTCAGCTCTCAGCCTGAGACCATTGTTCGAAAACCTGCAGCTGCCGGCTTCTCCGCAGCGGTTGCTGCCGCCCAGGGCCTCCTCGCGAGCTCGCTGCCGGTGCCGCGCGTCAGCAGCCGTGAGCACGCTTGTGCGAAAGGAAGAAGCGCAGCATCTCGGCGCTGGCGTCGATTCCTCCTGGCGTGGTGTAGCTGCCCTCTGAGCTGCCGCCGGACCATGCGTGGCCTGCGCCATGCAGTTGCCAGTGTTCAATGGCGGTACTTCCGTCGGCCGCGACATAGGCAGAGCGGGTGAATCGCTGGCGGTTCGGCGCATGGCCCTGGATGACGCGAGGTGCGCCTTGGGGAATTTGCGCGCTGCGTGCAGCATTCACCACGGCCGCGCCGTTGTCGTGATGCACCGTCGTGTCGGCATCGCCGTGAAACACGATCACCGGACACACGCTGGGACCGCTGGCCGGGCCTGACGCTGCGCCTCTTCGCATCGCCTCGAGGGCTGATGGCAGATTGGACGCAGCACCGGCGGGCAAGCCCGAATGCACACCCACGGCGGCGAACAGCTCAGGATAGGTGCGTCCCAATATGTCCGCCATTGCGCCTCCAGCCGATAGTCCGGCGACATAGACACGCGATGCGTCCGCGCCATGGTCAGCCACCACTTGGCGTGTGAGGCCCGCCAGCAGTGCTGGCTCGCCCCGGCCCCGCTGCTGATGCTGGGCCTTGAACCAGTTCCAGCATTTTTGCGAGTTCGCATGCTGTGTTTGTTCAGGATAGAGCACCAATACACCAGCCCTGCGTGCCTGGTCATTCATGCGCGTGCCGGCGGCGAAGTCTTCCGGCCCTTGGGTGCAACCGTGCAGCATGAGGACGAGCGGCCGAGGCCCCGCTTCAAGTGCACTGCCTGGCGGCACATACAGCCGATAGGCCAGCTGCCGGCCTCCGTGCGAGTAGCTGCCGCGCAGCCATTGCTCGTCGCTGGAGGTGTCTGCCTGCGATGAGCCCGCAGGCACGGCGAGTTCGGGAGCATCGTCGATGAAACGGGCTTCGGCATCGACGATCCAGCCTTCTTCCCTATGACTGGTTGCGGCGGTCTTGCCGTGGGGCGCGGGCGCGCTTTCGCCTCGCAACGTGCGCTGAATCAGCTCGGTTGCTTCCAGCAAATTGCCAGTGCGCGTCAGGCGTGTAGCCTCGCCCAGCATGTCGTGAAAAAGCTGTTTCATGGAATGGTTCTCAGGTAATGCGGCCGGCCAGAGCGGCACGAACGGCGGGGCTGGCCTGGAGCGCTCCCAGCACCGTGATGGATTCGATGGTTTCTGCGGCCAGCTGCGCAGGCACGTCCTGCGCGATGCTGGCCAAGCCCAGCACCCGGATCTGCAGCTTTTCGCCGGCAGCCTGCACCCGCATGAGATCGGCCTGGGAGAAATGCTGCATACCCAGGACCAGCATCTTGCGGGCGACGACCTGTTGCAACGCGTCCGCGTGGCTGCGCAGGTGATTGCGTATCGCTGTACGGATGAAATCACTGCGGTTTGCGTAGAAGCCTTCGGCGACCAGCAGGTCGATTTGGCCCAGGTCGACATAGCCCAGATTGATGGTGAGCTTCTCGGATTCGCTCACGCGAGGGGTGGAGGTGGTTGTGGCCATGGAACATCCTTATGCCATCCATATGGATGGTTTGAGGATGGTTTCAAGGTCTGATGTTTCAATTTGGCGCTGCACGTCGTGTGGTGTCCGGTGGACGGGCTCTCCAGCGTGTCCGTTGCCATCATTGCCCTGTCACGTCTGGGCCGTAGGGTGGCCGAGCCGGGCCGCCGCGCCCGGCGTTGCTCAGCCATGCGCCAGGAGGCTCCATGCAAGATTTGCAGGCAGGCTCGCCGCACGGCCCTTGCGTTTGGGGCCGGCCCGGCGAACGGTTCAATACCTGGAGTCATCTGGCAGCCCTGCCCGTGGGCCTGGCGGCCAGTGTGGTTCTCATCTGCGAAACGGTGGCCGGCGGCGATGCGCGCAAGATTGTGGGCGCTGTGGTGTTTGGCCTGTCTCTGGCGGCGCTGTTTGGCGCATCGGCCCTCTTTCATGGCTGTACCGGGGCGCGCAAGCGTTTCTGGCAGCGCGTCGACCACGCCTGCATTTACCTGCTGATTGCCGGCAGCCACACGCCCTTTGCCTTGATGGCGCCCCCTGGCTTGTGGGCTTGGCTGCTGCTTGGCGGCGTATGGGGACTCGCATTCCAGGGTGCGATACGTGCACTGGGTTTCGATTCGCCGCCGCGCCTGTCCCTGTACATCAGCCTTGGCTGGCTCAGCTTGGGGGGCGCGGTGCCGGTGGCCTTTCGCCATGGTGCGCAGACCCTGGCCTGGCTGCTCGCCGGCGGACTGCTCTATTCGGCAGGAACGGTGTTCTACCGTCGTCTGGCGAGCATGCGCCACGCGCACGGCATCTGGCATCTGTTCGTGGTTGCCGGCAGCGCCTGCCATACCGTCGCGGTAGCCGGTTTGCTCGCCTGACCTCCTGCCATTCATGGCTTCGACACCCTGCCGTCCTGATGAGGCTGTTTGCTTACGCAATTTCGGCGGGGCGGACCTCATGGAAAATTCTGGCATGGGCTTAAAACATGGTCGAGGCGGGGTGCATCCATCTCTTCCTCATCTTCGAGGAGAAGGCCATGACTGCATCGATTTCACTCAGGTCACTGCTTGGCAGGCCGCAGGACCCTGATCTTGCCGACCAGGCGGTTCCAGGGCACGGTGTTCCTTCGCAGGACCCCGACCCGGCAGCACAGATTCGAATGGGCAAGGCAGAGGCCTTGCGGGAGTCCAAATCAACCATGGTGGCCGGCTTCATGATTTTTGGCGCAGCACTGGGGTCTGTGCTTGGCGCGGCCGTGGGAGGACCGGTTGGAATATTCGTGGGGGGCGCCGTCGGTGGCCTGGTGGGCGCCGGATGCGGGGAGGCGGCTGGAGCCACGTGGATCAAACACAAGGATTGATAGACCGGCCGAATGCAGAAACCCGTCCTTTGCGTCCATTGAAATCAAAAAGGGCCCGAGGGCCCTTTTTCGTTACGGAGCGGCTGGATTACTGCTTCGGTTGCCCTTGATGGGCTTGCTTCTTTTGCTCTTCAGCGGAGCCCGGCTGATGCTGCTTGGGAGCAGTTTGCTGTGGCTGGGGCTTGCTGGGCTGGCCAACGGGCTGCTGGCTTTTGCCTGGCGTGTTCTGGGAAACGGACATGTGAAACTCCTATGGTCTTCAAAAGCCAAGATGGCTCCTGAAAGTCCACTGTGTTCCTGGTCCAGGTGATGGGATGTAGTCAAACCGGCCGCAGACAAATTATGTTGTAAGCGTGGCGGCACAAGGGTTTTCGGGGGGCTTTCTGGATGCGGGGGGGGCCGCAGGGCCAGGCACAGATGCCACTGCCGGTATGTGCGGTACCGCACAGAGCCGGTGGGCCTGGCCCGTAAGATGCAGGAGCGTCATTTCTGCTGTCTCCAGACTCTCTTGAAGTGCCGGGATGACTGCACTGGAATTGCCTTTATGCCCTCTTGCGCCGCGTCCACCGGCAATCATTTGCTCGCCTCCTTGCCGCCCGAGCCATGGCAGCGGTGGGAGCCTGCGCTGGAGCCCGTGGAGCTTGCCCTGGGTCAGGTGCTGTATGAAGCGGGCCGGGTCATGAGTCATGTGTACTTTCCCACGACGGCGATCGTCTCCCTGCTGTACGTGATGGAGAACGGTGCGTCGGCGGAGATCGCGGTGGTGGGCAACGAAGGGATTGTGGGCATTTCCCTCTTCATGGGAGGAGGGTCCACGACCAGCAGGGCGGTCGTCCAAAGCGCCGGCAGGGGCTATCGGCTGAAGGTCGGCGCCATGCAGGCGGAGTTCGAGCGCGGTGGCCCGGTTCTTCACCTGTTGCTGCGCTACACGCAGGCGTTGATCACCCAGATGGCCCAGACCGCCGTCTGCAACCGTCACCATTCACTTGACCAGCAGCTTTGCCGCTGGTTGCTGCTGAGCCTGGACCGGCTCCAGGGCACGGACCTTGTGATGACGCAGGAGCTGATCTCCAACATGCTCGGAGTCCGCCGCGAGGGAGTGACCGAGGCCGCGCTGAAGCTGCAGCGCGCCGAGATCATCCGCTATTCGCGTGGCCGCATCAGTGTGCTGGACCGTACGGGCCTGGAGCAGCGCTCCTGCGAGTGCTATGCGGTGGTGAGAAAAGAGTACGACCGGTTGCTGCCGGACATCACGGCTTGCTAGGTCCCGATCGCGGCCTCTTGCACAGGGATGACAAAGCAGCTGTGCGCTGCCAGCTCTGTCCAGCGCAGCCTCTGCGATACCTGGAGCATGACCGCGCCCTCCACGGCACACCTGGCCGCCAGCGCGTCGGTGCTGCCGCGAATCAGGAGAAAGCGCATGCTGCGGCCCTCCCGTTTCAATACCAGTTCGGCCTGGGGCCAATGGGAAGGAAGGCAGGGGGTGAAGAACAGTTCCCCGGCGTGTATGTGCAGCCCCAGGATGGATTCCACCGCGGCGCGATGCATCCATGCAGCCGAGCCCGTGTACCAGCTCCATCCGCCCCGTCCGACAAAAGGGGGCTGGGTGTATACGTCTGCTGCCATGGCGTAAGGCTCGATGGCGTATTGGCTGCCCCATACGGGATGGCTGGCGCGATGGGCCGGACTCAGGTAGGTGAAGTACCGGTAGGGTGTGTCCTGGAGGCGCTCGCTGCCGGTGGCGGTGGCGTGCGCCGCCTGGCGCAGGGCCAGCGAAGCGGCGGCCATCACGGCCCACGCTCCGGCATGGGTGTACTGCCCGCCGTTTTCCCGCACCCCTGCCGGGTAGGCCTGGATATAGCCCGCATGCGGAAGGCCATGGACCAGGGGCGGTGCCAGCAGCGGGATCAGGCCTGTATCGGGCTGGACCAGCTCCGTGTCCACCGCTTCCATGGCAATGCGCGGGCGCGAGGTGCCTGACGTGGTGACCAGGACCGACCAGGCCTGCGCAATCAGATCGATGCGCGCCTCGGGCTGCCGGGCCGAACCCAGTACCGTGCCGTCATCGAAGAACGCCCGCCGGTACCAGCGCCCATCCCAGCCTGCAACATCCAGGGCCTGGCGCCAGCCGGACAGGGCTGTCTGCCAGGCGTCGGTGCGTGCTTCGTCGCCGCAGCCGCGTGCCAGCGGTATCCAGTCCGTGACGATGGCGCACAGGAACCAGGCGAGCCATACCGATTCGCCCCGGCCTTGGTGACCAATAGCGCTCATGCCATCGTTCCAGTCTCCTGCGCCCATCAGGGGCAGGCCGTGCACGCCCACGGCAAGGCTGCGGTCGATGGCGCGCGCCGCATGCTCGTAGACCGAAGCCGAAACTTCGCTGATGCCCGGTGTTTCGTAGACGTCGTCCACGCCGTCGGCAATGGCGGGCGCCTCCAGGAACGGAACCTGCTGCTGCAGCAGCGCCGTGTCGCCAGTGGCCTGGAGATAGTGCGAGCAGGCGAAGGGCAGCCACAGCAGGTCGTCGCTGCAGCGGGTGCGCACGCCGGCACCCGAAGGCGCATGCCACCAGTGCTGCACGTCCCCTTCGAGGAATTGCCGTGAGGCGCACAGCGTGATCTGTTGCCGCAGCACGCCGGGATCGGCCCAGACAAGCGCCATGGCGTCCTGCAATTGGTCGCGGTAACCGGTGGCGCCTCCCGCCTGGTAGAAACCGGCCTTGGACCACAGCCGCGAGGAGACCGTCTGGTAGGGCAGCCAGCGGTTCACAAGCACGTCCATCAGCGGATCGGGCGTGTGGATCTGCGTGGCCTGGAGCAGGCCATCCCAGTAGTCGCTGTTGGCCTGTTCTCGTGCCTGGGGGGCTAGGACGGTGGCTTGCTCCAGCAACTGGCGCGCCGCATCGGGACTCGTTGCATGGCCGATCAGATAGGTCTGCTCCCAGGTCACGCCGGGCCGAAGCGTGGCCAGGCGCGACAGGGCTGCGCAGGGTTCGAGCCCGTATCCGCTGCGCTGCCCCAGCTGTGCCGGGAGCTGCAAATGTCCGTCGGATGCAAAGAACTCGCTGCGGTCGCAGGTCCAGTCAAGGCTGTCGTGCTTTCCGGCGAGGGTACCTTCGCCGGCATGCGATTCGCAGAAGAAAGCCGTGCCGCCGCCAAAGCCGCCCGCAGCCTCGGTCTGGGTGCATAGCAGGCCCAGAAAGCGCTTGTCGGGCGCCGGTGCCCACAGGGCCATGGTCTCCAGCGTGGCGCGGTCGGCCCGGCGCTCGCCCAGCATCCACTCCACCATGCCAGCCATCCTCAGGTGCATCTTGGAGTTGCCATGGTTGACCACGGTGATGCGCACTTGCTTGACGGCCGTCCTGATGTCCACGCACCAGCGCGCACGGATGCCCAGGTCGCCGTGGCGGTGGGCGATTTCAGTGAAGCCCTGGCCATGCACCACGCTGTAGCGGGCCTGGGCATGCCCCCAGGCGCTGGGGGCCACGCTCCATGTCTCGCGTGTGCGCCGGTTCTGGAGAAAAAACCACTCGGACGGCATGTCGCAGACGGGATCATTGGACCAGGCCGTGACCTGATTGAGCCGGCTGTTGATCGCCCAGGTATTGCCTGCGCCGCTTTCGGATATCTGCCCTCCGAAGCCCGGGTTGGCCAGGACGTTGATCCACGGCCTGCCTGGACGCCGGGATGCGCTGACATCGAATTGGAAGTGGCCACGGTCACCGAGGAACTGTCCGGTCGATGCGGGGACAGCCGAGCCCCGGCTTGGCTGGACCGGTATTTTCTGAGGCAGATGCGCTGTGCGCCGCCGGCTGGCCTGGGCCTCGAACTGCTCGCTCCAGGCATGGATCTGTTGCAGCAATGCACGGCCATCGGCATGCAGGCGCACACATGCCAGGCGCTCCAGGCAGGCTGCCTGCGCGGGGGTGAGCGTGTCCTGGCCCAGGACATGAAAGCCTGTCGTGCTGAGCCCTGGGCGAGCGTTGCCGGCCGCCTCATGCTGTTCGCCGATGGCGTTCAGCTCGGCCTGCACCGGCATGTAGTAGGAGTGGAACTCGCTGCTGAGCACGACCAGGTCGCAGGCTACGCCGGCGCGCGACCATTCGCCCAGGGCCTGTCCCAGTATGCGCAGCAGGCCCAGGCCCTGGGGCGCCGCGGCACTCACCACGATGATCGGCCTGTCGCCCGAAAGGCCCAACTGCCACAGCACGCGCCGGTCCTGGATCTGCGGCAGGCGGACGGCGCCTGCGCGATGCGGGTGCAGGCCGGGCTGCAGCTTGGGCAGGGTGAACATCAGCGCCGTGCCCAGCAGTTGCAGTGCCGGCAGGTACTCGGGCCGGGGCCGGTGCTGCAGGGCATCCTGGCCCTGCGCCAAGGTGGCGGAGATCACGGAGGTGCGCTCCACATAGCTGGGCTGGCGGTACTTGTCCAGGATGGCCATGAGGGTGCTGGCACTGTCGCAGGCGGCCGTCGCAAACACCACGGTCACTTGTCCGCCAGGGCCCACGCGCATGCGCACGCCCAGCACGGCGACGGGATCCAGGCCGGTGTCCAGCGCGACAGCTTCACCCGGTGAGGGCTCCAGGCACGCCTGCGGCTGGCTGGCCGCGTGATTGCGGCCGGCCCATTTCGCCCGATCGCTCTGGTAGCGCAGGCCCAGGACCTCCCCCTGCGTGCCGGCCACGAAATGGGCCATCTGCACCACCTTCTCCTCCTTGTGGCGGGCAACCCGCTCAAAACGCATGCCCTGCTGCTGCGCCAGCCACTGCGCCTTCACGAACATGCTGGAGAACGCCGGGTGGGCCTCGTCCGCGCCCGCGCCGGCCAGGACCACCTCCATGGCCGATATCAGCTCCACGTCCATGGGCAGGTTACCCAGGTTGTTCAGCACGACCTTGCGCAGCTCTATATCGTCTTCAGGGCTGATCCAGACCGTGGTGCGCACACGCCATTGCGGCCAGCGGGCATCGAAGCACATGCGGTCCGGGTGGAACGTGCTGGTGTAGGCCGCCTGCGGGTCGGGCGCAGGGCTGCGGGTCACGGACACCGGGGCGCTGTCCCGGTCCGTTCGCAGGTAGACAAAGCTCCCGTGCGCATCGCGCAGCAGGTCGTCGCGCCAGCGCGTGATGTGGGTGTTGCCCAGGCGGCTCCATCCGGCTCCGTTGGCGCGCAATGCAACGCTGTAGCGCCCATTGCTCAGCAAGAGGGTCGGCTCCAGGGCCCGGGCCCCCGGGACGACGGTGCGGATCGCGTTGGCAGGCCGTCGGGACTGGGCATGCAAAAAGGGTGCGGCCAGCGCGCCGGGCCTCAGGCCTGCAAGCTCGCGGGGGGTGCGCTCCTGCAGCAGCGTGGACATGGCCTGGATGCGGGGGTGGTCAGAGCCCCAGCGCTGTGCAACCCCTTGCAGCAGCACATTGGCCAGGGCCACGATGGTCATGCCCTGGTGATGGGCCATGTAGGTGCTGACGAGCGTGAACCTTCCGCCATGGATTTGCCGTGCGGCAGAAAAGTCCAGGGCCTCGTAGAAGCCATAGCGCCCGCGCGCAGCCAGGGAGGCCAGCGCGCGGAAGTTCGCGCACGCAGGCACCGCAGCCACCTGGCAGGCCAGCGCCGTGGCGTAGGGGGCGATGACTTTCTCTGCCATCGGCGTGCGGCGCAGTGCCAGGCAGGGCACTCCCTGGGAGGCGTACTGGTAGGCCAGCGACTGGTCGCGCGCCGCATAGGCGCTTTCCGACATGCCCCAGGGAATGCCCAGGCCCTTGGCAAAAGCCATCTGTTCGCGCAGTGCGCAGCGGTTGGCCTCGTCCAGCGCGCTGCCCGCTGGCTCCACTGCCACCAGCGAAGGCATCAGGTACTCGAACATGGACCCCGACCAGGACCGCAAAATCGCGTTGCGGCCATGGGCGAAGAACGGCCGGCCCAACGCCTTCCAGTGCCTGGCGGGAAGGTCGCCCTTGGCAATGGCCAGCAAGCTGGTGGTGCGGGACTCGGAGGCCAGCAGGTCGTAGAACGATGCGTCGAGCTGCTGCTCCTCGAGCCGGTAGCCTATGTGTAGCAATTGCCGCCGCGGGTCGAGCAGGAAACGGAAATCCGCATCCCACGCCAGCTGTTCCAGGGTGTAGGCCATCGTCCGCAGGCGCAGGGAGATCGCATCTTGCTGCCCCGCGCCGACGGCGCTGACGTCCAGGGCCGCCGACTGCAGGGTGGCCAGCAGGTCGGCCAGCAGCCATGGCAAGGGGTCCTGCGGCCCGGGCGGGGTGTCGGCCACGGCCCCAGGTTCCGGCAGATCGAGCGCGTGAAGCTCCGCAAAGGCGTCGCGCAGCAATCCCTGCAGCATCATCTGGGCCGATATGTCTGCGGGATCGGCCAGGGGGCTGTCCAGCAACTGGCCGATAGCCGTCTGCTGCAGCGGGCGCTGCAACAGGCGCGCTGCGCCCGCCAGGCAGGGTTTCAACCGGCGCCTGGCCGCACGGATCGCCTGCTGGCTGGCCGCAGGATCCAGCGGGGCGCGGGCCAGCTCAAGGCAGGCGCGGGATACGGCAAGCAGATGGGCTCCGAGGTTGCCGCTGTCCACGGTGGAGACATAGCGAGGCAGCAGCGGCTGCAGGCTCTGGGTGTCATACCAGTTGAGGAAGTGGCCGTTGTGGCGCTCCATCCTGGCCAGCGTGGCCGAGGTCGCTTCCAGGCGCATCAGCAGATCCTGGGTCCCTATCCAGCCGAACTGCCGCGCACAGACGGCGCTGAGCAGATAAAGGCCGATGTTGGTGGGAGAGGTCCGGTGGGCGAGCACCTCGAACGGCGCCGTCTGAAGGTTGTCCGGGGGCAGGTGGTTGTCGCCTTCGCCCACGCAGCGCTCGAAAAGCCGCCAGGTGTCACGCGCAATGTCCTGCAGCAGTTCGCGGTCTGTGGTCTGCAGCCCTGCATGGCTGAAAGGGCCCCGCCACGGGGCATTGCACAGCCAGACCAGGGCCGGGGTGAAAACCCAGGCGGACAGCAGCAGCCATGCCGCGGCTGGCAGCGGGGCGGGCAGCAGCCACAGGGCCGCCAGCAGCGCAAGCGCGAGCACGGTGCTGTGCCAGTGCCTTGACAAGGCCGGCGCCCAGCCGGGCCGGATGGCGGCATGGGATGCTTCGGCGGTGGTCCATTCCAGCAGATGCCTTTTGCTTACGGCCATGCGGTACAGCGTGCGGGCCACGGCATCCGCGTGGAGCATGGCCTGCGGCAGCAGTTGCGCCAGGTACCACGCGCCGGACAGTGCTACCTGCAGCAACTGCCGTGCGCACTGCAGGGCGAAGCGGCTGCCCACGAATCGCGCATGGTGCGGAAGGGCACCGGCGATGGCGCCTATCAACGGCCCGGTGATGCAGGCCGCCGCCGCCAGTGCCAGGGACAAAGGCAGGGCCAGGCCATGTCCTGCCATGGACAGCACGATCAGCAGCAGCGACACGGGCGCAACCAGGGAGCGGCGCAGGTTGTCGAACAGCTTCCATCGGTGGATGACCGCCAGTTGCCAGTATCTGCCGTGCCACAGCACGGGCAGCAATTGCCAGTCCCCGCGCACCCAGCGATGCAGCCGGGCTGCTGCCGTGTCGCTGTGCAGCGGGTCCGACTCCATCACGGTCACATCGGAGATCGCCGCGCAGCGGGCCAGCGAGCCTTCCAGCAGGTCATGGCTGAGGATGCGGTCCTCGGGCAGTCGCTGCGACAGCACGGCGTGCAGGGCCTGCACATGGAGAAGGCCCTTGCCGATGAAACTGCCTTCTCCAAAGAGGTCCTGGTACACATCCGAAGTGGCTGCGCTGTAGGGGTCCATGCCCCGCTGTCCGGAAAAAAGCCACTGCCAGGCAGAGGTTTGCCGCGTCTGCGGCAAGGGTGCCACCACGTGCGGCTGCAGGATGCCGTAGCCGCGTATGACCTTGCGCCCGGTGGCATCCAGTTCGGGCTGGTTGTGCGGGTGCTCGGCGATGCCCACCAAGGCCCTGACCTGGCCCGGCGGCAGTTCGGTGTCGCTGTCCAGCGTCAGCACATAGCGCACGCCGGCAGGCAGATCGGACAGCACGCCCATCTCCAGGAAGGGGGCCGGCATTTCCGTCGCCAGCGCCGTCACCAGTTGCTCGAGCTTGCCGCGCTTGCGCTCCCAGCCCATCCACAGGCCCTGCGTCGCGCTGAAGGACCGGGGGCGGTGCAGCAGCAAAAAGCGCTGCGCCTGGCCCTCGCCGGCGGGGTAGCACAGGTTGAGCGCCTGTATCTGTTCGCGTGCCTGCGCGAGCAGCGGCTCATCGTCGGCCGTGCCCTGCCGGTCCGCATCCGCCCAATCGCTCAGCAGCGCGAAATGGACACAGTGCTCGGGATTGGCGAGATAGTGCAGCTGCAGGCGGTGTGCCAGTTCGGAGATGGCAGCAGGCTTGCTCAGCAGCGCAGGAATGACGACCAGGGTGCGCGCCGAGGGGCCGATCCCCTCCTTCAAGAGAAAGCGCGGCAGATGCGCTGGAGTTGCGGACTCGCATATGAGCCGGTTCACCAGGGCCAAAACCGCCTCGGAGGCCGGGAAAAACATGAGCAGTCCCAGCAGGGCCAGGCCTGCATGGCCCACCCATGCGTCCAGCGGGCCCAGGGGCCCCAGCGGACCCTGCATCGCGGCGGCATTGCCTGCGCCGTTGAGGTGCAGCATCCATGCCACCAGGGCCAGCGAGGCTGCCACAACGGCGCCGATGTAGGTGACCGTGCGCGACACCAGGAGGATGGCATACCAGCGGTCCGACAGGGGCCGTCGCGCGCCGAACATGTCCTCCAGTTGGGCGCGTCCCTCGCCCTGCAGCCAGTACCCGGCCAGTTGGGCTGCGCCCTGCGACTGGCCCATCAACCGGATGAGGGCCCTGGCCACGGCGGCCTCGGAGCGATCAGGGCTGCGCGCGGCCAGGCGCTCTATGCCATGCAGCGTAGTGTTGCGGCTGGCATCGTCCTCGGCCAGGAAAACGGGCGAGGCTTGCAGTGCGCGCACAACCAGGCTGGTCCTGCCCACGATACCGGGCCAGTCCCCGGCGCCCACCAGCCGCAGCGAGGCCACCGCATTGCCCACGCTCAGGTGGTCGGCCGCGCTGTCGGCATGCTGCTGCACCTGCAGTGCCGCCAGATCGGGCACTGCACTGCGCAGCCACTCTTCGATCTGCATGTACGCGCCGTCGCTGAAGACCGAGCGATGCCCAAAGAGTGTTTGCGCCAGATGGGACAGGAAGACCTGGCCTACGCCGCGCAATTGCATCAAGCGGTGGATTTCGTGGAAGCCGGCGGCATCGAGCCTGTCGATATGGCCCGCAGCCAGGGTGGCCACCTCCTTGGCCGCCGCCTGGCACGCAATACGCTCCGCCAGGCGCCTCAAATTCTCGATCAGAATCACCCGCAGCGTGGTGGGCAGCGCCCAGAGCTCACCCTGGCTGAGTTCGCTCTTGCTCTGGTATGCGTCAAGAAAACAGGTCAATAGCGATTCATCGAAGGCACCATCGGTGTGGGCGACAAAGGACCATGCCACCTGGTAGATGCGTGGAAGGCCTGTGAGCGGGGCCTCCTGCAAGACGGGCAGCGAGCGGTAGTAGCGGATGGAAAGGCCTTCGCTGATCTCCCGCAGCTGATCCTCGATCAGGTGGAAATTGTCGAAAAGCCACTCTGCGCCGGATCCCAGCTCATGGCCCTCCTGGTGCAGGCCGGCGATGTACCTGAATGAGGTGCGCAGGGATCTGAGATTGTTTTCAAGACGTGGATAGAACGTCGCCTGGCCAAAACGGGGGCGGCCCACGGCATGCGCGCCCCCCAGGGTCATCCCATACTGTTCAAAGTGTGCGCAGCCAAAAAGCTCCGACCTGATGGGTGCCAGGACTTCTCCATGGCGGGCATCCAGCAGGTGGCTGATATGTGGCGGTATCCATTTCCAGCGCTTGCGCATTTGCATTCATGGCTTCCGGGCAGCGCACTACAGCGCAAGCCACACGACGGCGGCCAGGGTTGCGATCAGCAGCATTCCCGTCAGCGTGCGCTCGCCCAGCATGCGGTGGATGGCCGTGAATCCCGTCCAAAGCGCGAGCAATGGCCTTCTCAGCGCATCGCAGTGCGCCAGGTGCTCGGTGAGCATGAGGCGATCCATCTGGGACAGGCTGGCAGGCCCGCCGACGCAGGAGGTGTCCCAGGTCGGGACGAGGTTGGAAAAGCGGGGCATGGGCGGAACTCCTGGTGCGGATTGCGCGGATGCAATCCCTTGGACACATGCCCTCTTGTAGGGGGCGCAGGCCGCGGCGTCTGTGCGCAGACGAACATTCACGGGCAACACGCGGCGATGTGCCCTACCGCACCGACGGCGATGTGCGAACAGGCCACTGTGGGATGGCATGGCAGGCACAGCGCAGCGCGTGGGTGCGGTGGACGGCGTTCCTGACCAGGGCGGGCAGCCTCCACGCCATGCGCCAGTCCACTACGTTTCAAAGAGGTTCTCCCATGAAAAAAATCAAGGTCAATGCGCTCGCCCTGGCGGCGACAGTCCTGCTGATGGGCCTGGCCGGCTGCGGCAATATGTCCAAAAGGGATCAAAGCACGGCGATCGGTGCGGGTGCAGGAGCGATCGGCGGGGCCGTGCTCACAGGAGGCAGCGCTGTGGGGACGGTCGGTGGTGCTGCGGTCGGTGGAGTCATCGGCAACCAGGTCGGCAAGGACAAGAAGTAAACCTGGCCATGCAGGCTTGGCATCCTGCATGGCCATGTAGAAATCGCTGGCGGATCAAGGGCTTGTCTGTGAAATGGTGAAGGCGATATTCATCTTCCGGATCTGCGAATCATCCGTTTCCCTCAAGCATGGCGAATTCTGAGGAACACCATGGCTCAAAGGTATCCAAGGCACATCGGATCAAGAAGAACAGGTCCTTTTTTTGCAGACGAAGCAGGCCTTCGCCCCCACGCCATCCAGTCGGATTTCGAGCGAAATCACTGGCTGGGCATCTCCGTGGAAAACCGAATGCGCAAGGGGCTTGAAGCCTGTTTGCAAGGCCTGCAACGGCAATGCGACTCACTGCGCGAGGAGTTGCACAACACGCGTATCGCCCTGGGAAAGGCGCATTTCGAGCTTGACAGGACCAAGGCGGATGAACGCGCAGCGCATCACCTGGCGACACATGACCATCTGACCTCCCTGCCGAACAGGTTCTCATTCCTGGATCGGCTTTCCAGAGCGATCGGCTTTGCCATGCCCCAGGCCATTCCCATCGCAGTGTTGTATATGGATTTGGATGGCTTCAAGACAATCAACGATCTCCATGGCCACAGTGCGGGAGATGAAGTCCTCAAGGTCGTATCGGGCCGCCTGAGATCCTTCATCCGCCGAGAGGATCTGGTGTGCAGGCTGGGAGGCGACGAGTTCGCATGCCTGCTGGAGCCCTCTCCGGAAATGGAGCAGCTGCGCGCCCTGGCCAGAATGATCTGCAGGGAAATAGCCAACCCCATTCACTGCAACGGGCTGGAGCTGAAAGTGGAGGCCAGCATGGGCATCGTGATCGCACACGAATGGCCTGTGTCTGCGGAGCAATTGATTGCTGATGCGGATCGCGCCATGTATCGGGCCAAGCGCATGCGTAGCGGCTATCAGTTCAGTGTTTTTGAGGGCACTTAGGCCCGCCCCGTAAGCAGCAATACCACGACCACCACCACCAGCAGGCTTATCGCGATGCTGGGAGCGTATCCCCAGTTGCGGCTGTGGGGCCATGAAGGCAGAGCGCCTACAAGCACCAGGATCAGGATGATTAGAAGAATGGTGGTCAGACTCATGATGCTCTCCAAGGCGCTTTGCAATGCACGGCGTAGAGTTGCATTGCATCGTGTTCCCAAGCGATGGTCTGTGCGCTGGCGCACGTCCTTGGATTTTTGGCTTTTTGAATTTTGGCCTTTCAGGCCGGGGTGCCCATGATTCTTAAATAGATTTGTCTGTCTGCTGCGTAGCAGCTGCACGCCCTGTTTTCCAGCGCTGCGCGGTTCAATACCATCATCTCACCACGTTTGTAGGCAATCATGCCGTCGCTCTGAAATCTGCTGGCGATATTGGTGATGCTGACACGCCGTACGCCCAGTATGAGTGCCATGAATTGCTGTGTGACATGAAAGCTGCCGGCACATCGGTCGCTGCTCATCAACAGCCATCGGGCCAGACGGGAGGCTGCCGTATGGTAGTTAAGGCAGACTGTGAAACGTGCCTGTTGATGCAAGCGCACAAGTATGAACTTTTTAATCAATTCACCGAGCATGGGGATCTCTGTGCACTGCTTTTCTAAATCCGTGCGGCTTATTCGCCAGCAGGTACCAGATTGCTGTACCAAGATCTTCCAAGGAGGAGGTGTTGCATGGCCTAGAATGATTTCTGACCCGACCATCGCCTCATTCCCTACCATGCCTATTCCCAGGGAATGTCCCAGGGAATGGTTGCTGTTGATTTCCATAACCAAGGAGATGCATCCGCTTTCAGGAAAGTAAGCGTGCTCCAGAGGGTTGCCTGCTTTGCTCAATTCTGATAATGCGATCAATTCGAAGATTTCACAGTGCTCAACAAAGTGATCTGCCGATGCAGGATAAAGCAGGCGTATTATCCTGTTTTCAATATTGGCATGATGGGCGCCCGAATTTTTCATACAATTCCAATGAAATGAGTTTCGTTCATTTCTCGTGATGGATACCTTGATGACTGACGCTGAAGCCAGGTCATCAGATGATTTTTCTCTTCAAGCAGGCCGCACTATTGATCATGGTGCTTTTTTGATTCCATGTATGTGCGGCTGCGTACGTAAAGCCCGCTGCCGGGAAGGCGGTGTTTTATATGAAACTCAGTTCTGCTGCCGAATCCGAGATGAGGTCATTTAAGTGCGCATCCAGAATATTTTTTCCATGATGTGCGCTGGCGAACAGAAAAATAGAAAAAATAGATCCAAAAATAACGCTGACCAGCCTACGCAACTAAAAAAACGAAGAAATGCCACGCACGGAAGACGCCATGACCGCCAATTCAAAAATCTCGGAACTTGGGCGCCGGCAGCGCCTTGCAGAACAACCAGCGAGTGACCGGTCTTGACCGTTGCAGCCACTCACGCACTGCGCCGTGAATGTCGCAGTTCAGCCTGAAGCAGCCAACCCAAGCGGGCGTCGCAACCAGCCGCTCCTGGCCGAACCAGCCCCCGATCACCCCATCCCAAAATCCACCCACCCCATCCCCACGCCTCGATTCACATGCCGCTGCCCACCCACCACCAACTCCGAATCCAGCGTGGCCAAAGCAACAGAGATCCAGGCGCCCTCTGCGTAATGCGCGCTGTGCCACGTCAGCGATGAGCCGCATTGCTGGCAAAAGCAGCGCGTGATGCCGGGCGATGAGGCAAAGGAGCGCAATTGCTCCTGGCCCTTGCTGAAGACAAGGTCCTTTGCCGGCACGCTGCCGTAGGTGGCGAATGCGGCGCCGTGGGCCTTCTGGCAGATGCGGCAGTGGCAGTGCGACACGGCCTTGGGGCTGGACCGCAGTTCATAGGCGATGGCGCCGCACAGGCAGCTGCCGGTCAGGGCAAGAGGGGGGCTATCCGGGGCGTTGCTCATGGTCAGGCGGGCGCAAAAAAGGCGCATGCAATTGCGCATGCGCCCCAATGCCGCGACAGGGATGCGCGGCAACCCCAGGAGTCATCCGTTTCGTCAGTCGCCGATGACCTGCAGCCCGCTGCCGTCCCCATGCGCCTGCAGGCACATTCTTCCGAGGTCGTTGAGAAAGCGCAGCACGGGCATCTCGCCCACGCAGGCTGGGATGGCGGCCATGATGTCGTTGTGCAGTTCCAGCAGCTGGTCGGAGGCCACGAACATGGCGGCGGATTCGCCGTAGTAGTGCCGCCAGAAGTCCTGCAGCAGGCCGTGGCGGGCCTTGCCTACGACCAGGGGATAGCCGTTTTCCCAGACCTGTGCGTCCATGGAAAGGCTGGCCAGGCCAGGGTCAACAGGCCGCGCGCTGGCGGGGATCAACAGTACACGTCGCATGTCCATGCTCATTTGCGTCTTCCAGGTGCGCCAGTGGACTCGGGCAACCCGGTCCGGGAGGAGGGTGAGAGGGTTCGCACCGCAGGCGGCAAGAACCGGTTCCCACTTTATTCACGTGTGCACAACAAGAAAATTACAGCTGATTACATGCGGCTAGCGATGCGCCGTGTGCCTGCCGTTCTCCGTTCCAGTTCGCCGTTCAGGCGCTGCGCGCCCCGCCTTCGATCTCGAACGGAAAGTCCCCGAAGCGCAGGCTGCCACGCCGCCGCTCCACCAGGGCGGGCGAGGCAGCGCATTCGGGCAGGGCGCTGAGGATCTGGTGCTTGGCGCGGAAGATCTGGATGTTCACGTACGAGGGCTCCACGCCCAGCATGCGTGAGAGCGCATCGAGCTCTATCCAGCCCTGGCTTGCGGGGGCCAGGCCTTTTTCTGCGTCCTGCTGGCGCACGCGGGCCAGGGTGACCAGGGTGTAGTGGTGTATGCGTTCGCCCAGCGCAATGGGCTTGCCGTCGCTCATGACGGTCAGGCTGGCGTGCTCTTCGTTCTGGCTGACGGTGAAGCGAAAGGACACTTCCGGCGGCTTGGGCGCACGCGGGTCGAAGCTGCTTTCGCGCGTGGATTCCAGGTCGTCGCATTGCACGAATTCCCAGCTGCCTGCGGAGGTGTGGACCATGGCGCCATCGACCAGGGGCTCGGTGCCGTCGCCGGACTCCTGCAGCCAGCGGCCGTCCTCGAAGAAGACGTTGGCTTCGGGCTCCTGCGCGTCGGGCAGCAGGGTGCCGCGCGGGTTCAGGGCCAGGGGGCCGTCCTGGGGCAGGCCCGGGCCGGGGCTCAGGCAGGTGATGGGCGGGCCCAGGTCTTCCACGGTCCAGGCCGCTTCTGCGCCTTCGCCCATGCTGAGCTTGGCGCCCACCGCCAAAACGGTCCAGCGGCCGGCGACCAGGCGCACGCCGTTGAGCATGGTGCCGTTGCGGCTCTGGTCCACGATTTCCCAGGTCTGCCGGTTCCAGCGGAACAGTGCGTGGACCTGGGAGACGTCGGGCGCCTTCATGACGGTCTGGCAGACCGAGGGGTGGCGGCCGAAGGTATGCAGGGGCCGCAGCACGACGATGCGGCCGTCGAGTTGGTTACGAAAGAGGGCCATCGCCTCGAATTCTCCTTGGGGCTTGTGTGAACAGGGGGTGGGCTGGGGGCGCATTGGCCCGGAGCCGGCAGCCTGTTGCCAAGCTGAGAGAGTACATGCCCGCTGCGCGTTTCAGTTTGTCAAACGTACAGAGCCTGCGGATTCAGTTCGGATTCCTGCAGCGGCCGGCTGCGCCAGCCCAGGGCCACGGGTACGTTGCGCAGCCGTGGATTGCCCAGTTCCGGCCAGATATGGCACAGGCCGGGAATCACGACTTTGACGGTGTGCACAGGGATGTCGGGGCGCGAATGGTCGTAGACGATGGTCTCCAGGCCCAGGCCGCGTGCGATGTCCACGCAGCGCGCAATGGCCTGGGCAATGTCTGGCGGCGCGGTGTCCGGCGTGTGCCCAGACAGTGGCGCAGGCTGTTGCGGCGGCGCATCGGCGCTGTCCGCAGGGTGCAGGAAGGCCTGCAGTGGCTCGGGCACGGCAAAGCTTTTGCCGGCCGCGATCAGCTGGCTGATTTCGGTGAGGGCGCGTTCGCAGGCCAGGGCGCGGTCCAGGCTGCAGCCAAAGCCCACGGCCCATTGGCCGGTCTGTGCATGACGGCCCACAGAGACGACCACCGGTATGCCGAAGTCATGCGTGATGTCCAGCAGCCAGTACGACCATTGCGGGCCGCAACTGCGGTCCAGGCGCTGGCGTATGGCCTGGTCGATGCCTTGCAGCGCAATGGCGGGCCTGCGGATCTGGCCGTACCACCAGATGGCGGCGGCGTCGCGTTCCACCAGTTCCATGAAGCCTTGCAGGATGGCCTCTTCCCGCGTGTTGCCTGCGGCGCAGCCGTTGGAGGTCCAGCCCACGTGGTGCTGGCTTTGCGCGGGCGCATGGGCCAGGCAGAAGGCCAGCGGTAGGTAGCGGCGCGCATCGGTGGTCAGGGACCAGGCTGGCGCCCACCACAGGGGTTCGACCTGGCCGGCGCTGGCGGGCACGGCATGCGGCGGCCTGTCGGTGGCAAAGCGGGCAGTCTGCCGGTCGCTGAAGCGGGCCAGTTCCGTGGGCGCGATGCAGGGCGCGTCCAGCTCGGCGGCGGGGGCGATGACCACGGCTTCGTCGCCCTGGTGGAAGGCGGCGTAGCGTTCCACCGCTTCGCACATGGCGCTGGCGCGGGCCTGCACGGCCGAGAGGCCCTTGCCCAGGCACAGCTGTGTTCCGGAGCCGGCCAGGCGGGCGCTGTCGGGGGCCGGTGTTCTGAAGATTTCGCTGCGGTAGACGGTGAGCGCTTCGTCGGTCTCGGCCGTCAGCGGCGTGACCCGGGCAATCACGCCGGTCAGCGGGCTGACGTGCTGCGACAGGCGCTGCACCGTGGTCTCGGCCGGCACGCTGCGCCAGCCGCCGTCGGCGCGCGCGGCATGCGTGCCGGGAACTGGCGCAATGCGTTCACGCTGGCGCAGGGCCATCAGCCCTGGCGTGCCGCAGTGCGGGCATTGCGGGCGGGCGGCCACCGGGTGGGGCTGGTCAGGCTCCAGCGTCCACACGGTTTGCGCCGCATCGGTGTGCGCCAGCAGGCGCTGCACCGTGGGCAGCAGGGCCTGCAGCCGCGTGGCGATGAGGTCGGCGCCGGCGCGCACGGGCGGGCAGCGGCCGCTGTCCTGAGCCTGGCCGTGCTTGCCGCCGCGTGCGGGATGGTTGCGTTGCCAGCGGTGTGCGAGGCAATGCCAGCAGGCCGCTGCCTGGGGTTTGAAAAGCGGTCCCGCCATGGCCTGCTCGCCCGCAGGCCGCACCAGCAGCCAGGGCCGGCCTGCGGCACGCTGGTTGGCGTCAATGGCGCCCAGGCGCGGGTCCAGATAGTCGTCGCAGAAAACGATGGTGAGCGGGGTGGGGGCGGGGGCGGGTGCCTGCGTGGCCACGGCCCCGGCAACGGCCGCAGCCCAGCGGCAGGCGGCTGTGCTGTCCAGCGCTGCAGTCAGCATGACGATGTCGATCTGCTCCGATGCCTGCAGGCGCACGGGCGGGGCCGAGAAATCCGGTTGCAGATAACCGTGGCCGTTCAAGTCGCTGTGCAGCACCGGCTGTACCAGGCCCTGGCGCAGCAGGGCGCCTAGGGCGTGCAGCATCTGTGCAAGCGGCGCATCGGGCGCTGTGGCGCAGTGCTGCATGAGGCTGGTGCCGGCCTGCAGCGGGGCGTTCAGCGCCAGCACGGCGGCAGAACCCAGGGCCAGGGTGTCGCGTTCGCTGGCCAGCAAAAGGCGGTCGCCCTGCTGCACGGGCGGCAGGAATTTCTCGTGCCAGCGAAAGGCGTGGGCGAACAGGTCCGGGGCCATGGGCTCAGGCAAGAGACGGTGCTCCGAGTTCAAGGCGGACGACGGCATAGGGGTGCTGGCCGGTGGTGGCGTGGAAGGCGGTCTCGAACAGCTGGTGCTGCTGCGAGAAGCGGGCATACAGGTGCTCTTGCAGGCTGATGCGGATGGCGGGGTGGATGCGCTCTATCTGCGCGCCGTCCGCAAAGCCCGAGACGACGGGCAGGCGCATTCCGCCCACCTGCATGGGCAGCCGCGCAAGGGCCGGGTGCACATGGTCGAGCACGACGGTGCACGGCGGGCTGCCGGGCGCGGCAAAGCGCTGGGCCAGCTGCTGCAGCATGGCCTCCAGCGCCGCCTGGGGAAGATAGGGGCAGACGCCTTCCAGCAGCACCAGAACGGGCTGGTTGCCGGGCAGGGCGGCGGTGTCCAGCCAGGAGGTGTCGAGGATGGAGCAGGCGAGGTTGGCTTCAGGGCCTGCAATGTATTGCGCGCGCAGGGCGATGGCGTCGGGCAGGTCCACGTTCAGCCAGCGTGCGGTGCCGGCCTCGGGGGCCAGGCGGTTGCGCCGCGTGCACAGGCCTGCACCCAGCGCAATGCACAGGCCGGACGGATGGGCGGTCAGAAATTCGGTGGTGAGCCGGTCGAACAGCTGAGAGCGCAACACCACGCTGCGTACAAAGGCGGGGTCGGCCGCATGGGCCTCGCTGGCCTGGGGCAGGGCGGCGGCAATGCGGCGCGCCTCGGGGTCGGAAAAAGGCGGCAGGTCCGGCAGTTCCGAGGAAGCTGCCGGACCTGCTGCCCGGGCACGTGCCGCCAGCGTCAGCAGCAAGGTGGCCGTGGCCCCTTGCAGCTGCGCCGGTGCCGTATCAGCAGGTGAAGGGGTAGGCGTCACCGGTGTTGTTGTAGGAGGTCAGGGCGATGGCCCACAGGTCCTGCTCGGCGGGTGCCACCGGGTAGTTCAGCACGATGCCGTTCTTGATGGCCGTGCCGTCTGCGCGCTGCAGGTTCCATTCGCCGCGTGCCGCATCCCAGGTGAAGGCCTGCTCGGTCTCGAAACGCACCTGGAAGTTGAACGGGTTGTTGTAGCCCAGCCATTGGCTCAGCACGGGGGCCTTGTCCTTGCCGTCGTCACGCGTCAGCTCTGCGTGGAACTCGGGCGACTGCCAGGCCAGGGCGATGGCGCGCAGCACCACGCCGCCAAAGGCCAGCAGCGAGTCGGGGCCGCCGCCGGGGATGCCCAGGCCCGTGGGCAGGGCGGCCCTGAGCGTGCCGTTGCTCGGTTCCTCGAACGAGGTGCTGACGCCCATGAAGTTGGGGAACAGCTGGTAGTAGGCGGCCAGCGCTTCGGAGGCGTGGGTCTGGGGCGCCTGGGGCAGGACGATGACGAATTCATCGTCAGGACCGATCCAGCCGGCCGTGAGCACGGGCTTCCATTCGGCTCGCTGGGTGGGGTCGTCGCTCAGGCGCAGCGACACATCGACCTGGGGCCACTGGGTCGGCAGGCTGAAGTCGCGGTGCAGCATGGGCTGGATGTCGCGCTGCCCCAGCAGATCACGGCGGTAGGCGTCATCCTGCCAGGAGCGGGCGATGGCCCGCAGATAGGCAAGGCGGAATGCGAGCAACGGTTCAGTATTCTGCAGCTGGGTGGTCATGTGACTTCATCCTCGGTTCAAGAAAAATGCGCCTGGCCGGGCAGGGGCCCGGACAGGTGCACGGACAGTTCAGGCCGCAATGCGGCCAGCTCACTCAGGCGCGCGGCCACGTCCGGCCTGGCGGGTGCCAGGGTCTGCGACAGGGCCAGCGCCTCGGTTTCGGTGCGGTACTTGCCGGCGGTGCGCGCAGTCCCTGCCGCCTGGGCCAGGCTGTCCTGCACGGCTGCGTGGTCGGCGCCCATGGCCAGCAGGAAGCGGGCCTTCTTCAGGTGCAGCTCGCTGCTGTGCAGCCGCTCGTCCAGCACGTCGGCCAGGCGCAGGCATTCGTCGATCTTGTCCAGGGCCTCGGCCCAGCGCCCGCTGGCCGCCAGCATTTCGGCGACGAAGGAGCGGTAGTAGGTCTGGCAGTAGCGGCAGCCCATGTCCCAGAGCAGCTGCGCCGTGCCGCTGGCGCGTTCAATGCCCTCGGCGCTGGCGCTGCCTGCGCTGTCACCCAGCGCCCAGCAGCGGATGATGTCCGCATAGCCCGAGAACGCGGGCAGGCCGTAGCGGGCCGAGATGTCCAGCAGCTCGCCCGTGGTGGCCAAGGCGCTTTCCTTGTCGCCACGTGCCTGGTGGACCAGGGCCTGGTAGAGCAGGGCCATGCTCAGGGAGGGGATGTGCGAGACCTCGTGCGCCAGGCGCACGGCGTCGTTCGCATCGGCCAGCGCGGCCTGGTCAAAGCCGGCGAACCAGCGCACCAGGGCGCGCCCGCAGGTGGCCCAGACGCGCGTGTCGAAGCCGAACTCGGCCGCATGGTGGGCATGGGCCACGGGGTCGTAGCGGGTGATGGCGTCGGTCAGCGCTTCTTCGGCCTGCTCGAATCGGCCGTCGGAGTAGTGGGCCAGGCCCAGGTAGGTCTGCGCGGCCACCAGCACGCCCGTGTCCTGCTGGCGCACCGCCTGCTCCAGCAGGCGGTGGCTGAGCTGGCGCACTTCCTCGCGGTTGCTGGCCACGTGGTGGTAGGTGATCAGCATCCACAGGTGCTGCACCTGCTTGTAGTCGGCCACCGCGTTGGCGCCCGGGCCGGCCAGCAGCTCCTGCGACAGCGCGATGCTTTCCACCACCTGGGCATGGGCCCAGCCGTGCTTGTTCATCAGCGCCTGGGTCACGTAGCTGTTGACGTCCAGCCGCGCCTCGCGCTGGGCCACGCCCTGGAGCTGGTGCAGCCAGTCGTCGATGTGGCGCGCGTAGGCAATGGTTTCATCGTTGAGCGAGCGCAGCTGCGTGATGCGCAACTGCCGCACCGCAAGCGCCACGGCCTGGGCATGGTCGCCCGCGTCTGCCCAGTGCTGGGCCACGCCTGCGGGTTCTGCGGCAACGCGCTGGGGCTGGTGCTGCATCAGGGCCAGGGCCACGTCGCGGTGCAGCAGCCGGCGCTGCGATGCCAGCATGCATTCGTAGGCCGTGTCGCGGATCAGCGCGTGGCGGAACATGAAGGCGCCGGCGCCCGCACGTTCATCGGCAATGACCAGGCCGGCCTGGCCCAGTTGCGCCAGTTCCTGCTCGACCTCGCCTTGCGGGCGTTCCACGCAGGCGCACAGCAGGCCGAAGTCGAAGTGCCGGCCCATGGTGGCGGCCAGTTGCAGCAGCGGCTTGAGCGGGCCGATGCGGTCAAAGCGGCTGACCAGCGAGTCGCGCAGGGTCAGCGGAATGGCGGCCGGCAGCCCGGCATGGCGAAAGTCCCAGACGCCGTCCTGCTCCACCAGGTGGGCATCCAGCAGCATGCGCGCCATTTCCTGGATGAACAGCGGCACGCCGTCGGTGCGCTCCACCACGTGGCGGATCACGGCGGGGCTGAGCCTGCGCGGCGCCAGCGTCTGGCGGGCCAGCTCGGTGGCCTGGGCGTCTTCCAGGCGCCGCACGTCCACGCACTCGGCCTGCAGGCCTTCGGGCGGCTGCCACTGCGGCCGCGCCGTGAGCACCAGCAGCACGCGCCGCCCGGGCAGGCGCGCTACCAGTTGCTCCAGCAGTTCGATGCTGGTGGGGTCGGCCCAGTGCACGTCCTCGACGACCAGCAGCAAGGGCTCAGCTTCGGACATGTGCAGCAGCCATTGCGCGGTGGACTGCAGCAGCAGCGCCCTTTGCATGACGGCCGAGATGCGGCTGGGCTCGCAGTCGCCCAGGGGCAGCGAGAGCCAGGCGCACAGAATGGGCAGGGCGGCCTCGGCATCGCAGCCTGCGGCGCGCAGGGCTTCGCGCATCTGCTCGCGGTGGTCCTGCGGGGGATCGGCCGCCTCCAGCCGCTGCCGTATCAGGCCCAGGAAAGGGGTCAGCGCGGTGTTGCGGTGCTCGGGCTGGCATTGCAGCACCACTGTGTTCGCGCCCTGTGTCCTGGCGTGGACGAGCAGCATGTCGGCCAGGCAGGATTTGCCGATGCCCGGCTCGCCGCGAATCCACAGCGCATTGCCCCCGGCTTCGCGGGCCCGCGCCCATGCGTCGTTCAGGCGCTGCAGTTCGGGTTCGCGGCCTATGCACTGCAAGGCCGCATCGGACACAGGCCCTGGCAGTGGCTCGGCCGGCTGTTCCAGCTCCAGGCGATAGGTCTGCATGCCCGTGGGCTGGCCGGGCAGGCGCAGGCTGCCGGCTTTCTCGAAGCGCGCATGGCGGGCCAGCAGGCGATGGCTGCTTTCGCTGGCCAGCAGGGTGCCCGCATCGGCGATGGCCTCCAGCCGCATGGCCACGTTGACGGCATGGCCCGAGGGTGCTTCGCCGCCGACCACCACGGCCATGCCGGTGTGCAGGCCCATGCGGATTCCGAGGTGCAGTCCGTGGACCTGCTCGATGGCGGCCGCGCGGCTGCGGCTGAGCGTCAGCAGCTCCTGCGCCGTCATGCCGGCCTGGCGGGCATCGGTGTCGCTGGTGTGCGGGTAGCCGAAGAGCACCAGCATGCGGTCGCCCAGCGTGCCCGCCAGCATGCCTCCGCGCCGGGTGGCAACGTCGGAGAACAGCGTGAGTTCCTCGCGCTGCAGCAGTTCGATGTCTTCGATGTTCAGCCCCTGCGAGGGCTGGCCTGCGGTGCGTGCCGCGCTGTCCATGCCGTGGGTGTCGCTGCCCGGCCACAGGGAGACGCTGCAGCACAGCACGGTGAGCTGGCGCACTTCGGAGAACACGCGTGTGGTGGCCACGGTGCGTGTCAGGTCCGCCTGCTGCACCTGGGCGGCGGCGGGCAACTGGCCCACCAGATCGTCCAGCCGCACGCGCATGAGGTCCCTGAGCAGGGCCGCCGCCGAGTCGCTGCGCTCCGCGGGCCGCTTCTTGAGCGCCTTGCGCAGCAAGGTGGCGATGGGGTGGGTGGAGATGGCCGGCGGCAGCTGCACTTCCTGCGGGCTGAGCTGGCGGTGCACGATCTCGGCCACCGAGGCGCCCTGCACGGCGGGCGTGCCCGTCAGGCATTCGAGGAACATCAGTCCCCAGGCATACAGGTCGGTGCGGGCGCTGGGCGGCTCGCCGCGCAGCTGCTCGGGCGCGCTGTAGGCGGGCGTGCCCAGGCATTCGTCGCCCATGGTGAGTTGCGAGACCTGCGGGCCGGCAAACTGCGGAATGACGGTGCCGATGCCGAAGTCCAGCACCATGGCGTGCCGCACGGCGCCCGTGGAGGTGACCATCACGTTGTCGGGCTTGAGGTCGCGGTGCACGATGCCGGCCGCGTGCGCGCAGTCCAGCGCATCGAGCACCTCGGCCATGAGGCGGCCGGCCTCGGCGGCAGTCAGCACGCCCTGGCGGCGGATCAGGCTTTTGAGGGTCTCGCCCGGCACATATTCGAAGACGCCGTAGACGCAGTCGCCTTGCTCGCCCTTGTCCAGCAACTGGACGATGTGCGGATGGTGCAGGGACGCGCACAGCATGGTCTCGCGGTGGAAGCGCTCCACCTGGCGGCCGCCTTCCTGCAGCCTGACGACCTTGATGGCCACCGATGCACCCGTGCGCCGGTGGCGCGCGCGGTAGACGGTGCCGTAGCCACCCGATCCCAAGGTTTCCAGCAGTTCGTAATCGGGTATTTCCAGGGGGGCTGGCGCCACCGGGGTCACCGCAGCTTGCGTGGGGTTGGTGATGGCATCGTGCATTTCAGCCTCGGTTGGGGGTCCTCCTGGAGGGTATCCAGTCGTCCATTTGTCATACGGCAGACCGTGCTTTTGATACCGTTCGTTACTATAGCGTACGTCCGAATGCAATTGACTGTTTTTGCCTACGTGCTTGCCTATGGTTGCCGTCGCCGTGGCGTCCGGCGCTCAGTCCAGTTGCAGCAGTGCGCTGACGGCGGTCTGCAGCATGTCCACCAGCTCGGGGTCCATGTAGCGGTACTCATCAGGAATATCGAGCACATGCACGCGCTTTTGCGCCAGCAGCCGGCCGAAATCGACCTTGAGGCGGGACTGGTGCCTTTCCTCCATCACGAGAATCACGTCGGCCCAGGCCACATCGTCGGCCGACACGCGGTGGCGGGCGCCCGCACTGGTGCCGCCCGAGCGCACCTGCAAGGCAGGGTGCCTGCGCCAGACCTGCTCTGCCGTGGGACTGCGCCACTGGTTGCGGCTGCAGACGAAGAGGACCTTGAGGCGGTTGTCATTGCGGGGCATGTTGGAAAGAGGCGTTGGTCTTTGAATGCAAGTGCGCTCAGGCCCAACTGGCCGCATTGCGCAGCCGTATGCCGCTGGCATGCAGCGAGCTGTCCCAGACGTCGCGCAGCGGCTGCAGCGAATCGACGATGCGCAGCTCGGTGCCGCATTCCGCTAGCGCTTGCGGCAGATCGACCAGCAGGTCCCGGCGCAGGGGCTGCACGGCCTGCCGGCTGACGTACATGCCGGCGTCCTCCAGACTTTCAAACGTATCGGCTGGCAGCTCGTACCGGTGTATCCGGGCCGCTTGCAGGCGCGCGGCCCAGGCGGTCTCCACATAGGCCACGGCCAGCGCTCCATCGGGCAGGGCGTTCAGCCATTGGGCCCTGTCTTCGCTGGTGCTGTGCTCGTGCGGCCATATGACGATGCGCGGGCATTCGCGCGGAAACAGGTACAGCCGCTGATGCGTCTGGGCGATGGCCCACACCAGGGGGCCGTTGAGCCATTCCTGCCCCTGGGGGCGGGGTGCCGCCTTCAGGACCGGGCGGGGCTGGAATTGCCGGATATCTCCGTCTTCGCTGAAGTGAAAAAGCTGCATGGCGCGCAGTGTAGGGCGCCGCGGTTTGCAGGTGCTGCGCCATCGCCTATGATGCGCGGCACCTGTGAATAATCACAGCTACTTGCAACCCACGGAAAGGTCCACGCACCATGAACGGTCACTGTCTTTGCGGCGCAGTCAGCTTTGTCTCTCCCCAGGCCCGGGAAATCGGGGCCTGCCACTGTGGGTACTGCCGGCGCTGGGGCGGCGGCCCCATGCTGGCGGTGCATTGCGGGCCCGATGTGAAGTTCGAGGGCGGCGAGCACATCGGCACCTATGCATCCTCCGAATGGGCCGAGCGCGCCTTCTGCAGGCAGTGCGGCACGCACCTGTACTACCGGCTGCACGCCACGGGCGAGTACTTCGTGCCGGCCGGCGCCTTCGAGTCGCAGGACTTCGAGCTGGCCACGCAGATCTACATCGACAAGAAGCCCGGCTACTACGACTTCGCCAACCAGACGCCGACCATGACCGAGGCCGAGGTCATCGCCCAATACGCGCCCCCGCAGGAATGAGGCACAGCCCCATGCCCCTGCACGATGACTCCAGCGGCCTGGCAATGGAGCCTGCCGCACGGCCCGGCGATCCGCTCGACCGGGTCGATACACCCAGCCTGGCGCTGGACCTGACCGTCTTCGACGCCAACCTGCGCACCATGCAGGACTGGGCCGACCGCCACGGCGTGGCGCTGCGCCCGCATGCCAAGGCGCACAAGTGCCCCCAGATCGCGCTGCGCCAGCTGGCGCTGGGCGCGCGCGGCATCTGCTGCCAGAAGGTGAGCGAGGCCGTGCCCTTTGTGGCGGCCGGCGTGCGCGACATCCTGATCAGCAACGAGGTGGTGGGACCCGCCAAGCACGCGCTGCTGGCCCGGCTGGCGCGCAGTGCGCGCATGGCCGTGTGCGTGGACAACGCGGCCAACCTGGTGCAGTTGTCCGAGGCCATGTCGCAGGCGGGCGTGGAGATCGACGTGCTGGTGGAGGTGGACGTGGGCCAGGGCCGCTGCGGCGTCACGGGCCCCGAGGCCGTGCTGGCCCTGGCGCGGCAGGCGCATGACCTGCCGGGCGTGAATTTCGCGGGCCTGCAGGCCTACCACGGCGCGGTGCAGCACCGGCGCAGCCGCGAAGAGCGTGCGCAGGTCTGCCGGGAGGCGGCGCGCCAGGCGGCGGCATGCGCGCAACTGCTGCGCGACAACGGCATGGCCTGCCACACCATCACGGGCGGCGGCACGGGCAGCGTGGAGTTCGACGCGGCCAGCGGCGTCTACACCGAGCTGCAGCCGGGCTCCTATGCCTTCATGGATGGTGACTACGGCGCCAACGAGTGGGACGGGGCGCTGGCCTTTCGCAGCAGCCTGTTCCTGCTGTCCACGGTGATGAGCACGCCCGCGCCGGACCGCGTCATCCTGGACGTGGGCCTGAAGTCCACCTCGGCCGAATGCGGGCCGCCTGCCGTGTACGGCACGCCGGGCCTGCGCTGCGTGGCCATCAACGACGAGCACAGCGTGGTGCGCGTGGAGCCGGGCGCCCAGGCGCCCGCCCTGGGCAGCGTGCTGCATCTGCTGCCCTCCCACGTGGACCCGACTTTCAACCTGCACGACGAGCTGGTGGTGCTGCAGGACGGCGTGGTGCACGCGCTGTGGCCGATTGCGGCGCGCGGGCTGTCGCGCTGAAGACGGCATGAAAGAAGCCGTCGGCCTTGCGGCGCGGCGGCTTTTTTTGCGTCTGCGGCCTGCTGTGGCCTGTGGCTTACAGCTCGATCTTGGCGCGGCGGATCACGTCGCCAAAGCGCTTGTTCTCTTCGACGATGAAGGCCTTGAACTCTTCGGGCGTGGGGAAGTAGTTCTCGTAGCCGAAGGTCTGGAACTTGGGCTGGATGTCAGGCTCGCGCAGGACTTTCATGGTGTCCTGGCGGATCTTCTCGACCACGGCGGGCGGCGTAGACTTGGAGACGGCAAAGGCATTCCAGCCGGTGACCACGGCGTCGGCCGGGCCGCCCGATTCGGCCACGGTGGGCACGTCTTCATAGCCCTTGAGGCGGTGGGGTGCCAGCACGGCCAGGAAGCGCAGCTTGCCCGAACGCATCAGCGGGCCGGCCGTGCCCGAGGAGCCCAGCGCAAAGGCCAGCTCGCCCGTGGCCACGCTGGTGTACAGCTGGCTGGTTTCCTTGTAGATGACGTGTTCCATCTTGGTGCCCGTCAGCGACTCCAGCAGGGCCGAGCCCAGGTGCACCGGGTTGCCCACGGACCACGAGCCGTAGTTCAGCTTGCCGGGGCGCGCCTTGGCGTCGGCAATCAGGTCGGCCACGGTCTTGTAGGGGCTGTTGACCGGCACGCAGACGAAGAAGAAGGTACGAAACAGCGGCAGGACGACCTCGAAGTCCTTGTCGATGTTGTAGGGCAGCTTCTTGAACAGGTGGGGATAGGCGGCCAGGTGGACGTTGTCCAGCTGGATGATGTCCGTGCCGTCGGTGGCGCCGCGCTTGAAGGCCTCGATGGCGATGAAGCCGTTGCCGCCGGGGCGGTTTTCCACGATGACGGGCTGGTTCCACAGGCGCGCCAGCTTGTCGGCCACCAGGCGCGAAGTGCCGTCCGGCCCGCCGCCCACGGGGAACGGATTGATGATGCGCACCTGCTTGGTGGGCCAGTTGGCGGCGGCACCCGATTGGGCACGCGCAGGCGCCAGCGCGCCCAGGGCCAGGGCGCCAAGGGCGAGGCCCGCCTGGCGGCGATTGATGCTGAAGGCGCTGTCTTTCATGGTTTGTCTCCGAGTCGCTGTTGGGCTTGCTGGGTGGCTTGGCCCTATGCCGGGAATGCACGGGCCGCTCTTGTTTTTCACGCTCTCTTGCGGGAGCGGCTGGATGATCCAGTCGCCGCATTGTGTCAGTTCGCTGCAAAGCACCTAGCCATGGCTGCCGCTAGCAGCTATAGCAAAATGGCATAAGTGAGGAGACGATAGAACATGAATTTGCAGCAGATAGAGACCTTTGTGCATGTGGCCGAGACCGGCAGCTTCAGCAAGGCGGCCGTGCTGCTGGAGACGGCCCAGCCCGCACTGAGCCGCCAGGTGCGGGCGCTGGAGACCGAGCTGCGCGAAACCCTGCTGATCCGCACCGGCCGCGGCGTGACGCTGACCGACGCGGGCCGCCGCCTGCTGGAGCACGGCCACGCCATCATGCAGCGTGTGGCGCTGGCCAAGGAGGATCTGGGCAGCCAGCGCGACGAGCCCGTGGGCCGCATCGTGGTGGGCCTGCCGCCCAGCCTGGCGCGGCGCCTGACGCTGCCGCTGATCGACCTGTTCAGCAAGGACATGCCCAAGGCCCGCCTGGCCGTGGTCGAGGGCTTTTCCATGAACATTGCCGAATGGCTGACCTCGGGCCGCATGGACCTGGGCCTGGTCTACACGCCCGAGCCGCATCCGCACATCGAGGTCACGCCCGTGCTGGAGGAGCGCCTGTGCCTGATCGGCCCGGCGCGCACCCTGGGCGGGCGCAGCGGCGTGCGCTTTGACGAGCTGTCGCAGTTCCCGCTGATCATGCCGCAGCACGGCCAGATCTTCCGCAAGCTGATGGAAGCGCAGGCCACGCTGTCCCAGGTCAAGCTCAACGTGGTCTGGGAAGTGTCCAGCGTGCCGGCCATCCTGGACCTGGTGCGCGGCGGCTACGGCTACGCCGCGCTGACCGACAGCGCCATGCGCAGCCACCTGACCGATGCCGAGCTGGTGGGCATTCCCATCGAGTCGCCCCATGTGGTGAGCACGCTGTGCCTGGCGCAGTCGGCCAAGAAAAAGGCCACGCCGCTGATCCGCAAGACCTCGCTGGCCCTGCGCGAACTGAGCCAGCAGGTGTGCGCGCCGCTCTGAGCGGTTGCAGCGACGGCGGCAGGTCGCAGGCCAGCAGGCCTCAGAGCAGCGGCCGCAGCTCCCGCGCCGCCTCCTGCAGCAGCGGCAGCAGCTCGGCCGCCATGTCGGCGGGCGCCATGCGCTGGGGCGAGGTCACGATGTTGAGCGCGGCCACCGTGCGGCCCTCCATGTTGCGCAGCGGCACGGCCAGGGCCTGCACGGCCAGCTCATGCTCTTCCAGGGCCAGGCAGAAATCCTGTCGGCGCACTTCGTCCAGCACGCCTTCCAGCGCGGCGCTGTCCGTCACCGTGTGGGCGGTCAGGCGCCGCAGATCGTGCGATGCCAGCCATTGCCTGAGCTCGGCCGCAGGCAGGGCAGCCAGCAGCACGCGGCCCGTGGAGGTGGCATGGGCGGGCAGGCGGCTGCCCAGGTGCAGGCCGTGGGCCATGAGGCGCTGGCCGCGCTCGTGCAGGGCGCTGCGCGCGACGATGACCACCTCGTGGCCATCGCGCACCACGCAGGAAAACGACAGCTGGGTCTGCGCCGCCAGCCGGTAGAGCACGGGCTGGACGATACGCGGCAGCCGCGCGGAGGCCAGGTAGCTGCCCGACAGCCGCAGCACCTTGGGCGCCAGCCAGAAATGGCTGCCGTCCGTCTCCAGGTAGCCCAGGTGCGTCAAGGTCAGCAGATGGCGGCGCGCGGCCGTGCGCGTGATGCCAGAGCGCTCGGCCGCCATGGTGGCGTTCAGGCGCTGGCGCTCGGTGTCGAAGCTCTCCAGCACGGCCAGGCCCTTGGCCAGTCCGGCGATGAAGTCATCCGGGTCGATGGGAAAGGGCTGGTTCATGGGCGGGGAGGGCGGGCATGCAGGTAGTGCGCGATTGTCGCGCAGATTGCGCGATCACCGCGCAACGCGTGCTGCAGCCCCTCGTCTTTGCGCTGCCTCAAAACTAATCTTGGGCGCAGGCCATGGCATGAACCGGCCATGACATCGAACAACGCAACGGAGACAAATCAATGCGCACCCAAGTCGCCATCATCGGTGCAGGCCCTGCCGGCCTGCTTCTCGGCCAGCTGCTGTACCGCGCGGGCATAGACAACGTCATCATCGAGCAGCGCAGCGCCGACTACGTGCTGGGCCGCATCCGTGCTGGCGTGCTCGAACAGGTCACGGTGGACCTGCTGGAGCAGGCCGGTGCCGACGCCCGCATGCGCGCAGAAGGCCTGCCGCACGACGGCATCGAGCTGCTGTTCGGCGGCCAGCGCCACCGCATCGACCTGCATGGCCTGACCGGCGGCAAGCGCGTCATGGTCTACGGCCAGACCGAGGTCACGCGCGACCTGATGGAAGTGCGTGCCGCCGAGGGCCTGACCACGGTCTACGAGGCCAGCAACGTGCAGCCCGTGGGCTTCGATGGCGACAGCCCCGTCGTGCGCTATGAGAAGGACGGCCAGGTCCATGAGCTGCAATGCGACTTCATCGCCGGCTGCGACGGCTTTCACGGCATCTGCCGCGCCAGCGTGCCCCAGGACAAGGTGCGCACCTTCGAGAAGGTCTACCCCTTCGGCTGGCTGGGCCTGCTGTCGGACACGCCGCCCGTCTCGCACGAACTGATCTACGCCCAGACCGAGCGCGGCTTCGCACTGTGCAGCCAGCGCAGCGCCACGCGCAGCCGCTACTACCTGCAGGTGCCGCTGACCGAAAAGGTCGAGGACTGGAGTGATGAAGCCTTCTGGAACGAACTGCGCCTGCGCCTGGACCCCGAGGCACGCGAGCGCCTGGTGACCGGCCCCTCGCTGGAAAAGAGCATTGCCCCGCTGCGCAGCTTCGTGACCGAGCCCATGCGCTTCGGCCGCCTGTTCCTTGCCGGTGACGCGGCCCACATCGTGCCGCCCACGGGCGCCAAGGGCCTGAACCTGGCCGCCTCGGACGTGGGCTACCTGTCCAGCGCTTTCGCGCAGTACTACCGCGACAAGGCGCCCGAAGGCATCGACGGCTACTCCGAGCAATGCCTGCGCCGCGTCTGGAAGGCCGAGCGTTTTTCGTGGTGGATGACCTCGCTCATGCACCGCTTCCCCGATGCGGGCGGCTTCGACACCAAGGTGCAGGAGGCGGAGCTGGACTACATCGTCAACTCCCGTGCAGGCTCGACCTCGCTGGCGGAGAACTATGTGGGGTTGCCGCTGGTGTGAGGTCCGGTATGAGGCCTCGGGCGCCGCCGAGGCTGCGCCCGCATTGATGCGCGCCTGTCGCCACAGCATTGCGCAAATTTGCAGCCCGCCTCGCCCGGACGGGTGCGGGCGAGGAGTAAGCTTGTCGGGTTATGGCGCACATCACGTTTCCCCCTCCCTATATCGCCCCCCAGAATGCAGCGCAGTCGCTGCGCGACGCAGGCTATGCGGTGCTGCGCCCCGATGAATTCGCGGCCTGGGCAGGCGTGTCATTGACCGAGCTGCATGCGCTCGATGCCGACTGGGCCCAGCTGCCGCCCGATGCCTTTCTGAAGGACGGCGGGCGCTACCGGCGCCGCCGCCATTCCTGCTTCATCGCCGGGCAGGACGGGCTGCAGCAGGTGGAGCACCGCGCGCACTGGCAGCCGGTGGAGTACAACGCCCTGCATGGCGGCATGTTGCGCATGTTCGATCCCATGCGCGACGCCACGGCGCAAAGCGCCACCTGGAGCCGGCTGCTGCTGGCGCTGGCCGGCCTGTCCGACCAGGTGTTCTGCGCCCAGGGCAATGATGTGCAGCACGAGCGCTGGTTCATCGAGTCCCACCAGTTCCGCATCGACACCACGGACGGCATTGGCCGGCCCACGCCCGAAGGCGCGCACCGCGACGGCGTGGACCTGGTGGCCGTGATCCTGGTCGGGCGCGAGGGCGTGAAGGGCGGCGAGACGCGCATCTTCGAGGCCACGGGCCCCAGCGGCCAGCGCTTCACGCTGACCGAGCCCTGGTCGGTGATGCTGCTGGACGATGCCCGCATGATCCACGAGACCACGCCCATCCAGCCAGAGCAGCCGGGCGGCGTGCGCGATACCCTGGTGCTGACCTATCGCCGCCAGGGTTTCCAGGGCTCGGAGCTGACGCGTCGCCGCAAGGATTGATGCAGCTCAAGACGCTGGCGCATGATGGGCGCACACTTTGGTTCATCGACCCGGCCGCCCCCGATTGTTGACGGCGGCCAAGCACAAAGGAGAAAACGCATGTTCAAGCACATCCTGGTTCCCGTGGACGGCTCCAACAGCTCGATGCTGGCAGTTCACAAGGGCGTGGAGCTGGCCAAGGCCTTTGGCAGCACGCTGACGGCGGTCTACGTGGTGGACCCCTATCCGTTCACGGGCGTGGGCGCCGACTTCGCCTACGGCCAGTCGCAGTACCTGAGCGCGGCCACGGCCGAGGCCAACACCACGCTGGACGCCGTCAAGAAGATCACCGACGAGGCCGGCATCACCGCCACCACCGTGGTGGGCGAAGGCCATGCGGTGCACGAAGGCATCGTGCGCGTGCTCGAGAGCACGGGCGCCGACCTGATCATCATGGGCTCGCAAGGCCGCCGTGGCCTGGAAAAGCTGATGCTGGGCAGCGTGACCCAGCGCGTGCTGGGCGCCGTGCGCGTGCCGGTGCTGGTGGTGCGCGAGTAATCACCGGGCCGCTCGGCCCTTTGCCGGGTAAAACGTCAACGGCTCCCTCGGGAGCCGTTTTTGTTGGTGCGCTGCAGGGGGAGAGGGTGATCAGCGATTGAGCAGCCGTGCCAGCCAGCCCTTTTTCTTGCGCTGCAGTTCCAGCTCCTGCAGCACTTCGTTCTTGAGCCTTTCCTTCTCGGCGGCAGGACTGGACTCGCGCGCCATGCGCAGATAGGCCTTGGCCGAGTCCACGTAGCCGGTGTCTTCGTTGCGGATGTGGTTGAACAGCCAGCGCGAGAGCATGCCGTGCAGCTCGGCGGCCACGTCCTCGCCCGCATCGAAGCGGGTCTGCATCTCGATCACGCGGCGCGTGAACAGCTCGTGCACCTTCTTGTGCGGGCCGGCGAACATGTAGCCGGCGCTCTCGATCAGGCTTTCCTCGAACACGAAGTGCGAGACGGTGTAGTCGATCATCTCGCCGATGACATCGCCCAGGGCCTCGCGGTCGGGCGAGGAGCGCAGCTCGTAGAGCTTGTTGATGTAATCGACGATGCGGCGGTGCTGCCGGTCGATTTCTGCAATCCCGGTGTCCAGCTCGGGGACCCAGACCAGCAATGCCATGACGTTCTCCAGGAATTCGGTGATTTCCAGAGAAGTATTCACGGGACTGTCACATAGCTCCTTGATGCAGATCAGGCTGATCTGCATCAATGAAATGCGGCGTTGGCCATTGCAGGCGGTGCCGGGCATGCAGCCCTGGCACCGCAGGCATGTCACTCGATCTTGGCGCCCGAGGACTCGACGATCTGCTTGGACTGCTTGAAGTCGGCCTGGAACATCTTGTCGAAGTCGGCCACGCTCATGGACTGGGGTTCGGCGCCCTGGGTCTGGATGGCATCGCGCACTTCGGGCATGGCCAGCAGCTTGTTCACTTCGGCGTTGACCTTGGTCACGACGGCCGTGGGCGTGCCCTTGGGCATGAACAGGCCGTACCAGGTGCTCACGTCAAAGCCCTTGAGGCCTGCTTCGGCCAGCGTGGGCGTGTCGGGCAGCGAGGACGAGCGCTTGGCCGAGGTCACGGCGATGGCGCGCAGCTTGCCGGCCTTGATCTGGCCGATGGCCGAGGGCACGGAGGACACCAGCAGGTCCACGTTGCCGGCCAGCGCATCCATCAGGGCCGGATTGGAGCCCTTGTAGGGCACGTGCACCAGCTGGATGCCTGCCGCCTTCTCCAGCAGCACGCCCGAGATGTGGATGCTGGTGCCATTGCCCGGCGAGCCGTAGGTCACCTTGCCCGGGTGCTGCTTGGCAGCGGCCACGATGTCGGCCAGGGTCTTGTAGGGCGAGTTCACGCTGGTGGCGATCACGATGGGCGTGTAGGCCACGTGGGCCACGGGCACCAGGTCCTTGACGGGGTTCCAGGGCAGGTTCTTGTAGAGATAGGGGCCCAGGACCACGTTGTCCTTCTGGCCCATGACCATGTCGTAGCCCGTGGGCGCTGCCTTGGCGGCCTCGGTGATGCCGATGGTGCCGCCTGCGCCCGCGCGGTTGTCGGGCACCACGGTCCACTTGCTGACTTCGGTGAGCTTGTTGGACACCACGCGCGCGAGGATGTCGGTGCCGCCGCCGGGCGGGAAGGGCACGATCATGCGCACGGGCTTGTTCGGATAGTCGGCAGCCGCACCTTGGGCGGCTGCGGAAAAGCTCATGCCCATGGCGGCGGCCACGGCGGTGCAGGTGATCAGTTGGCGGAACATGAAAGAAGAAACTCCAGGGTCTGATGGGGCGGTGCAACCCTCTCGCAGCGGACCGGCAGTGCCGGGCCGCCCATGCGGTGGGTTGTCGATGATCGGGGAGGGTGGTTCCGCCATCTTGCATTGGGAAACCCGCTATTTGGGCGGATTTCCGCAATCTGTGCCACAGGGGCTTTCACCAAGGAGCAGCTTGTGCCTGCTCCAGAGGGAAGCGGGCTATTTTATGCCGCCTTGGTGTCTGGCCGCAGGCCAGGCGCTCAGGCCTGTGCCAACTGCCTGTCCAGCACGCGCACCGTCTCGTACAGCACCCTGGTGCCGTCCAGCAGCTGGGCGGGTTCTATCCATTCCTCGGGCGCGTGGCTGCGGCCGTTGAGGCAGGGGATGAAGATCATGCCCATGGGGCCGGTGGGCGCCATGTAGACGGCGTCATGGCCGGCGCCACTGGGCATGCGCATGTAGGCGTAGCCCAGGTTTGTGCAGGCCTGCTCCACGCCCTGCATGACCAGGCCAGCGCAGTCCGTGGGCTGGGAGCGGCTCACGTCGGCCATCTCGGCACGCACGCGCAAGGCGGCCAGGCCGGGCAGGACTTCGGCCAGCAGTTCCTCGGGGAAGCGCTCCAGCACGCCGGCGTGGTCGCTGCGCACTTCCATCATCATCTCGACCAGGCCGGGCACGGCGTTGGAGGCATTGGGCGTGAGCGAGAGCCGGCCCACGGTGGCCACCACATAGTGGGGTTGGCCGCTGAGCGCAGCGGCCTTGCGGTTGGCCGCATCGATGATGCGCGCCGCGCCCACCAGCGCGTCCTGGCGGATGTCCATGGGCGTGGTGCCTGCGTGGTCGGCCTGGCCGCGCACGGTGAAGCTCACGCGGCGTATGCCCACGATGTTCGTCACCACGCCGATGGGCAGGCCGCGCTGCTCCAGCACCGGGCCCTGCTCTATGTGCAGTTCCACAAAGGCGGCCGTGCCGCCGGCGCTGCGCAGCGGGCGGTCCAGCGCCTCGGGCCGCGCGCCGATGCGGCGCATGCCTTCGGCCAGGGTTTCGCCTTGCGGGTTGCGGGCGGCCAGCATGGCGGCGTCCAGCTTGCCCGACAGCGCGCGGCTGCCTATGCAGGAGATGCCGTAGTCGCTGGGTTCTTCGGACAGGAAGTCGATCACCTCGAACGGGTGCTGCAGGGCGATGCCGTTTTCGTGCAGGCAGTGCGCGACCTCGATGCCGGCCAGCACGCCGATGATGCCGTCGAAGCGCCCGCCCATCATCACGGTATCGCAGTGCGATCCGGTGGAGATGGGGGCGCGTTGCACCGGGCCTGGGGCAGCCGGCAGGCGGCCCACCAGGTTGCCGCCCTCATCCAGATGGACCTGCATGCCCGCTGCCTCGAACTGCCCGCGCAGCCAGGCACGGGCCTGGTCGAATTCAGGGGAGAAGGCGCGGCGCGTCCACGGCACGTCGGGCAGGGTGAAGGTGGACAGGGTCTCCACGCGGCGCCACAGGCGCTCGGCATTGATGGGGGGAAGGTTGGGGGCGGAGGAAGCGGGCAGGGCGGTCATCGGTCTCGGTGGCGTCTGGGGCAGCTGGATCGGGCAGCCCGAATTCTCGCGCGAAAAAAGCAGTCCTCAGGGCAGGGGGCGCAGGCCCGCCAGCAGACGCTCGAGCGTGTCGAAGCTCACGGGTTTGACCAGGTGGTGGTCCATGCCGGCTTCCCGCGATCGTCTCAGGTCCTCCTCCTGCCCCCAGCCCGTGAGCGCGATCAGCACGACCTGGTCGCGGCCGTGCTCGGCACGGATGCGGCGGGCGACCTCCAGGCCGTCCATGCCGGGCAGGCCGATGTCCAGCAGCACCACTTCTGGCCTGAACGCCGCGTGCATGGCCAGGGCGCCGGGGCCGTCGCGGGCAATCTCGACTTCGGCGCCCAGCAGCCTGAGCAGCATGGCCAGGGTGTCGGCGGCGTCGATGTTGTCATCGACCACCAGGATGCGGCCGAAGGCCGTTGCATCCTCGGGCTGGGCATTCGGTGCCTGTCCCGCCAGGGGCTGCGCCTGGGTGGGCAGGGGCAGGTGCAGCCTGAATTCGCTGCCCTGGCCCTTGCCTTCGCTGAGCGCCTGCACGCTGCCGCCGTGCATCTCGACCAGGCTGCGCACCAGGGTCAGCCCGATGCCCAGGCCGCCCTGCCCACGGCGGCCGTTGCGGTCCACCTGCATGAACAGATCGAACACCTTGCCCAGCAGGGCGGGCGGGATGCCGATGCCGTTGTCGCGTACCGAGACCACGGCCTGCGCGCCATCGGTCCAGGCGGCCAGAACGATGTGGCCGCCGGAGTGCGAGTACTTGGCGGCATTGTTGAGCAGGTTGGAGACCATCTGCGCCAGCCGCATCGGGTCGGCCAGCAGCGATACGGGCGCGGCGGGCAGTTCCAGGCGCAACTGGTGGCTGCCTGCCTCCATGACCGCGCCGCTGGCCGCCACCACGCCTTGCAGCACATCGTTCAGGTCCACCAGTTCCTTGCGCAACTGGACCTTGCCCGTGGTGATGCGCGAGACCTCCAGCAAGTCGTCCACCATGCGGATCATGTGGTTGACCTGGCGCTCCAGCATCTCGTGGCTGTGGCGCACGCTGTCGTCGCCGCTGGCGGTGCGCTTGAGGATTTGCAGGCCGTGGCTGATGGGTGCCAGTGGATTGCGCAGCTCATGCGCCAGCGTGGCCAGGAATTCGTCCTTGCGTCGGTCGGCTTCCTTGAGGTGGTACTCGGCCTGTTTGAGTTCGGTGATGTCCTGGATGACGGAGCAGGTGCCTATGAGCTGGCCGTCGTCATCGCGCAGCGGCGCGCAGCTGACGCGCATCCACCATTCGCGGCCATCGTCGTCGGTGTGCAGCATCTCCAGACCCGGCATGACCACTTCGCCGCGCAGCGCGCGCTTGCCGGGCCAGTTCTCGGGGGCAATGGGCTGGCCCTTGTCATCCCATCCCTTCCAGCGCGGCATGCGGTCCGCCAGGGTGGAAGGAATGGCGCGCGGCACGAAGCGGTCCATGAGCGCATTGCTCAATACCATGGTGCCGCTCATGTCGGAGACGCCCACGCCCGCAGGCATCTGGTCGATGATGGCGCGCAGCTTTTTCTCGTTGGCCTGCACGGCGACGTGGACCTGTTCGCGCACACGCACCAACTGCAGCAGCGATGCGATGCGCGCCAGCAGCTCGCGCGCCGAAAAGGGCTTGACCAGGTAGTCGTCCGCGCCCGCGCGCAGGCCTTCGACCTGGGCCTCCTGGCCGGCCCGCGCGGACAGCATGATGACGGGAATGGCGCGCGTGGTCTCGTCACTGCGCAGCGCGTGCAGCAGCTCGAAGCCGTCGAGCACGGGCATCATCACGTCAGCCAGCACCAGGTCGGGCCGCTGGCGGTGGATGCTGGCCAGCGCGGCGCGGCCATCGCCCACGATCTCCACTTCATACAGCGGCTCCAGCAACTGGCCGATGTAGCTGCGCATGTCGGCGTTGTCATCGGCGCAGACGATGCGGGCACGCGGGGGCAGGGCACCACCGTGCATGTCCCGCTGCATGGGCCTGGCTTCGTCGCTGGCAGCCGGGGCGGGCTCGCCGGGCAGCCAGCGCAGGGCCTCATCCACCTGCGGGTGCGATGCAGGCGGGCGCGCGGGCCGGTGCTCGGCCGGAAGATGCGCATGCCCCCTGGGCAGGCGCACGGTGAAGCGGCTGCCTTCGCCCTCCGTGCTGCTGACCGTAACGGTGCCGCCATGCAGCCGTGCCAGCTCCTGCACCATGGCCAGGCCGATGCCCGTGCCCTCGTGCGTGCGGGCCGGCTTGCCGGGAATGCGGTGAAAACGCTGGAAGAGATGGGGCAGGTGCTGGGGCGCAATGCCCGATCCGGTGTCGGTGACGGACAGCTCCACCGCACCACAGGCCCCCCCCGCGCCGTGCGCATCATGCACATCGCGCAGCGCCACTGCGATTTCGCCTTGCAGCGTGAACTTGAAGGCGTTGGACAGCAGGTTGAGCACGATTTTTTCGTACATGTCGCGGTCCACATGGACCGGTCCGTCCAGCGGCGGGCAATCCACGCGCAGCCGCAGGCCGGCTTGCTCCACGGCCGAGCGGAACATGCTGGCCAGCTCGGCCGTGGTGCGGGCCAGGTCCGTGGGCTCGTAGCTGGCCTGCATGCGCCCGGCCTCGATGCGCGAGAAGTCCAGCAGGGCGTTGACCAGTTTTTGCAGGCGCAGCGCGTTGCGGTGGATCATCTGCGTCTGCCCGGCCGGCACCTGGCCGCCGTGCTCGCGCAGGGCATCTTCCAGCGGGCCCAGGATCAGGGTCAGCGGGGTGCGCAGCTCGTGGCTGACGTTGGAGAAGAACACGGTCTTGGCGTGGTCCACCTCGGCCAGCGCCTTGGCGCGCCGTGCTTCCTGCTCGTAGGCCTGTGCGTGCGCGACCACGCTGCCCGTGTGGCTTGCCACCATGTCGAGGAAGGCGCAATAGTCCACATCCAGCGGGCGGCGCGGGCTGACGCCCAGCACCATCACGCCCGAGACCTGGCCGTCGCCCGACCAGCGCACAGGCACGATGCGCGCCAGACGCGAGGCCTCGGGCCAGGGGCCGCCGGGCAGGGACAGGCCCAGGGGCGCCAGTTCCACATTGGCGGGCTGGCCCGGCTGGGCCGCCTGATCCGCCTGATGCGCCTGGACCGTTAGGTCCGCTCGGTCCGATGGATCGGATTGCACGGCCCGGTCCAGCGGCCAGCGCGAGGGGTCGGCCGCCAGCTCCATGTCCAGATCCATGCCCGTGGCGCAGAGAAGCCTGAAGGCCGGGCCGCTGGCGCCTGCGCTGCCCGCGGCAGGGGTGTCCACGCATTCGTAGATGATGGCGAAGGGCACGTCATAGGGGTTCTCGTCCAGCACGGCGCAGACTTTCTGGGCGGCGTCCCTGGCGTTGTGCATGTCCAGCGTGCGTATGCCCAGGCGGTGCAGCGTCTCCAGGCGCCTGCGGCTGACGATTTTCTCCGTGGTCTCGGTGCAGGGGCAGAACACGCCCTGCACGGTGACGCCGTCATCGGCCAGGATGGGGCCGTAGGTGAAAGTCACGAAGACCTCTTCCTGCGGCAGGTCGCGGTCGAAGAAGTAGCGGGCGTCGGTGGACCAGGTGGCCTCGCCGGTACGCATCACGCCTTCCAGCATGGGGCCGATATCGCTCCAGATCTCGCTCCAGCAGTGCGCGCCGGCCTGGCCCAGCGCCTGGGGGTGCTTGCTGGTTCCCAGGAAGGGGATATAGCCATCGTTGTAGATCAGGCGGAAGTCTTCGCCCCACCAGATGGTGATGGGAAAGCGCGAGCCCAGCGCCAGGCTCACGGCGTTGCGCAGGGTCTGCGGCCAGCCGTCCGGCGCTCCCAGGGGCGTGGCCGCCCAGTCGTGGGAACGCACGCGTGCCGGCATTTCGCCGCGCTGCGGCAGGAATCGAAAACTGTCTTCTGAGTTCACACTTTCTCCCACGGCAATTGCGGGTCTCGGGTCTCGGGTCTGGCCGCAGTCGCGGCTATTTTGACTTGGACTGGCCCGCTTGCCTGCCCCGGCCCGAGCCCGACAGCTTGCCGCCGCCGCTTTGCCTGTTCACGGTGGCCCAGGCGCGCTTTTCAGCTTCTTCGTGGCCCACGCCGCGCGACTCGTAGCTGTCTTCGATATGCCGAGCCTGGCGCTTTTGCTTATCGGTATAGGCCGATTTGTCACCTTGTGGCATGTCACTCTCCCTTGCGCGTCTGTTCCTGCTCCGGGGACGGTGGCAGCTCGATGGGCGGCGCCGTGGTGGGCGGGTCGATGGGCTCGGGCCCGCGCGGGCGGCCGGGCTGGCGGTTGGGATCATCGGGGGCCACGGGGTCGTTGGGCGTGGTCGGCACCTGGGGAATATTGGGTGCGTGGGGCAGGGGGTGGTTCATGGTGCGTGTCCTTTTGGGGGTGTGTGGTGATGAGGGGTGCATGCCCTCTCAGCGCGCAGGCGTGGAGGTGGGGGCAGGGGCCGTGGCCGGACCAGCCTGCTGCGGCGCGGCGGAAGGCGCGGGCGGCGACCCGGGCTGTGTCGCGGGAGACGGTGAGGGCGAAGGTGAGGGCGAAGGCGTTCCAGTCGCTCCAGTGGCGCTGGGCGCATCCAGCCGGCCCTTGGGGGCCATGAAGTTGAACATCAGCACCAGGATCAGTGCGACGGCGGCGGTGAGTGCGCCTATGCGCAGGGGCCAGCGTCCGTCGCGGATGTGGTTGTTCTCGCTGCGCTGGCGTTCGAGGGGGGCATGCATTCGGCGGGGTGAGTTGTCCATGGCGGGCTCCTTCAGTCCATGAGCTTTCACCTTAGGCCGGGCGGCGGCCTGCAACTGTCGGACAAGGCATGCCCTGCGGGAGCGACAAGCCGCTACACGGCGGTGGGGCTTGGCAGGACGGGCCGGACAGGATTTTGGACAGGCACGCCGCTTGCCACCACGCCAGGTTTCAGGCGTGGCGCCTGCGCCGGTCGGCCGGTTCTATGCGCAGCAGCTGGCGGTATTTGGTGACGGTGCGGCGCGCCACGACCAGGCCCTGGGCACCGAGCTGGCGTGCGATTTCAACATCCGACAGCGGCCGGGCATCGGACTCGGCCGCGATGATGTCGCCGATCAACTCGCGGATGGCCGTGGCCGAGCAGGCATTGCCGCTGGCGCTGAGCATGGGGCGCGAGAAGAAATGCTTGAGTTCGAACACGCCCGTGGGCGTGGCCATGTATTTGTTGTTGGTCACGCGCGAGACGGTGGACTCGTGCACGCCCACTTCCTCGGCAATCTCGCGCAGCACCAGCGGCTTCATGGCCATGGCGCCGAACTCCAGGAACAGCTGCTGCTTGCGCACGATGGCCTGCGCCACGTCGAGGATGGTGGAAAAGCGCTGCTCCACGTTGCGCACCGTCCAGCGCGCATCCTGCAGGTGGTCGGCCAGTTGGTTCTGGCCGCTGCGGCGGTGGCGCTGAAACAGCTGCTCGTAGACGCGGTTCAGGCGCACGCGCGGCACGACCGCGGGGTTGAGGTGCACGTTCCAGCCGTTCTGGCCCCGGCGCACGATCACGTCGGGAACGATGTAGTCCACGTGGGAGGAGCCGAAGTTCCAGCCCGGCCTGGGGTTCAGCCGACGTATGCAGTCCAGCGCCTGCGTGATCTGCGCGGGCGGCACCTGCAGCGCCCGGGCCAGCCGGGGCACGTCGCGGGCGGCCAGTGCATCCATGTGGTCCTGCACCATGGCCTGGGCCAACTGGCGCAGGTGGGCATCGCCGATCTGCGGGCATTGCAGCAACAGGCATTCGCCCACGCTGCGGGCGGCCACGCCGGCCGGGTCCAGCGATTGCACCAGGCGCAGGGCAATGAGCATTTCCTGCGCGTCAGGTGCGGGGCTGAGGGCCAGCAGGCCGGCCAGCTCCTGCAGGTCGGTGCGCAGATAGCCGTCGTCGTCCAGCGACTCCACGATGGCGCGGGCCATGCACAGGTCGCGCGGCGTCATCGCCATCACATTGAGCTGGCCGTGCAGGTGCATGGCCAGCGTTGTCTCGCAGGCCGCCAGATCCATGGCCGTGCCTTCTCCATCCACCCCCTGGCGCGCGCCGGTATGCATGTCGGCCAGCCACAGGTCGCGGTCGTCGGCGGGTTCGGTGGCGGGGCCGGGCAGGTGGTCGGCCGGGTCGGGCGGGTGCTGCATGCCGGGGAGATCGCGGTCCATGTCCAGACCGATGCCCATGCCGATGCCTTCATCCATGGCCGTGTCCGGGGACAGGCCTGCCTCCGGGGCCAGCCTGCCCATGCCGCCTTCCCGGTCCTCTTCACCCAGCTCCTTGCCGTCGAGCAGCCCCTGTTCATACTCGCCGTCCTGCGCATCCTGCGGGTCTTCCAGGAACGGGTTGTCCTCCAGCTTGCTGCGCACCACGGCGGCAAAGTCCAGCGAGGACATCTGCAGCATCCGCACTGCAAGCTGCAGGCGGGGAGAAAGCGTCTGGGACTGGCGTATGTCCGCCCTGAGGTGCATGGAACCCATTTCATCTCCTTGGTGCGATGACCCGAAGACGCAAGCTCCATGCCGCCATGCGGGCGACGAATCGTCTGGATACACTTTGGGCACGAAACCTGCTGTGGTCTCCCTGCGCAGGCGGCACGGGGCCCAGGGTTTTGCCGCCGCTGCGGGGGATCGGTTCTGGAACAGCGGGGCCGGTCATGGCGTCCACGGCAGAAATTGCCGTTTGGGCGCAAGGTTTTCTGCAAACTTTGCCATGTACCAGTCCACCAGCTTCCACACGGTCCCGCCCCCGGGGGCCCAGAATTCCGTTCCACGGGAGGCGCCGCGTGATGCCCTGCCCGAAGATCCCATGTCCATACGCCTGAGGTTGGTCCTGCTGCTGCTGGCCTTGCTGGTCTTTGTGCTGGCGGCCTCGTCCTGGCTGCTGTTGCGCGCCTACCAATCCGAGCATGCGGCGCAGGAGCAGGCCGCGCGCGTCAGCAGCATGGCCGTGGCCCGTCTGCTGGACAAGGAGCCGCGCACGGCCGGAGCCGATCAGGTGCTGGCGGCCTTGCGGCCCTTGCTGGACTCCGGCTGGCCCGGCTTTCTGGTGGACAGCACAGGCCGCGCCCTGCCGGCCGGGCCCGGCGCGGCAGCCGACCTGCCTGCCTTGCCCGCCGATTTCAGCGAGCGGCTGGCGGCCAGCCTGGCGCAGGCTGCGCCCGGCGTGAAAAGTGCGGGGCAAGGCGCAGAGCAGAGCGCAGGGCAGGGTGCAGGGCAGGGCGCTTTGCAGGGGTGGCTGGATCTGCCAGATGCGCAGGGCGGGCCGCTGCGGGCCTTCTTCAGCAAGTCCGCCCAGGGCTGGACCTGGGTGAGCTGGGTCCCCTGTTCTGCGCTGGACCCCGCATGCTCCCGGCCCCTGAAGGGGGTGATCTGGGTGGCCATCGTTTTGTTCGCGGTGGCGGGCCTGGGATTGGCGCGGCTGGCGCTGCGGGGCAGCACGGCCCTGGTGTTGCCGGCAATGGGGGGCAAGGCGCAAGACCAGGGCCAAGGCCAGGGCGGTGGTGATGCCGGCCTGTCCGAAGGCGCTGCGGTGGACGCTGCCGGTCTCGAAGCGGCCGCTGCCCGTCTCCAGAGCGAACGCCTGCAGGTGGTGGGGCGGCTGGCAGGCCGGTTTTCCCATGAGTTCAACAACCAGCTGGGCATTCTGAGCAACAGCGCCTATCTGATAGAGCGGCGCTCCGAGGACCCGGGCCTGCGCCTGCCCGCCCAGGCCATGCTGCGCTCGGTGGACACGGCCAGCCGCCTCACGCAGCAACTGTTGCGTTTCGGGGCGCACCATTGCACGCATGCGCTGGTGGTGGACCTGTACCGCTGGCTGCCCGGCCTGCAGGGCACGCTGGCCGTGGTGCTGGGCAAGCGCATGGCGCTGGAGGTGGCGGAGCCTGCCGAGGCCAGTCAGCCCGGCCAGCCGGCGCCGCGATTGGGCGTGCATGTGGACCCGGATGAGCTGGAGCTGGCGCTGATCAGCATTTTTCTCGCCATCCGCGAAGCGATGACCGATGGCGCGCAGGTGCACATGGCCGCCCGGCCCCTGTCCGAGGACTTGGCCCAGGCCCAGGCCCAGGCCGCAGCTTCTCGCGGGGGTGCGCTGGTGGAGATCCGCATCGAGGCCATGGCCCACGGGGCGGGCGCCGTCAGCACCGGCTCCGGTACCGGCGAGGCGGGCGCGCCACGGCTGGAACGTGTGGAAAGGCAGGACCCGCCGCCTGTCTTCACTCCATTGAACGATGCCGATGCGGACGCCACCTGCGGCCTGAGCCTGGCGCGCCGCCTGTGCCTGGAGCGCGGCGGCGTGGTGCGGGCCGAGGGTGAGCATGGCCGCTGCCTGGCGGTCTCACTGGTGCTGCCGCGCGTGGCCATGGCGGCGCAGGACTGCCTGGCGCAAAGGCTGGACTGACAGGCTGCCTGGCCGCTTTCAGCGCGGCACGCTCCGCTTGCACAGGTTGAAGATGGCCAGCAGCGCAACGGCGCAGGCCAGAGAGACGAAGATGGACATGGAGGTGGCCGGCGCCTCCGTCTGCGCATTCATGGCCGAAGGCCCCAGCATCGGCGCCAGCAGCCAGCCGCCCAGCAGTGCGCCTATGGCGCCTATGACCACGTTGAGCAAAATGCCTTGCTCGGCCTGGGTGTTCGTGACCATGCTGGTAATCCAGCCGATCAGGCCACCCACCATCAGCCAGATGAGGAAGTCCATGGCATCGCCCTTGAAAAAAGTTACGGTTGGTGGTCAAGGGCAATCGGCGTGCCCGGCTCCTGCAGGCCGTTCAGAGCCTAGGCTTGTCAGGGGCGGTGTCCTGGCCCGAGGCAGGGCGAATCTCTGCACGCTCCGCCTCATGGCCCGAAGGCGTCTGGGCATCCAGGCCCCGGTCGGGCGACTCGCTGACCTGGGGCAGGTCGGCGGCGTGCTCTATCAATTCCTCGATGATGAAGCGGCCATAGAGTTGAGCGCGCTCGGCACCGGCGGCCTTCAGGGCATCGGCGGCCGTGCGTGCGGCCTCGTCGCTGTCCACGCGCACCACCAGCCAGTGGTAGCCGCGTTCGGCCAGGGCCTGGTGGGCCTTGACCAGGTTGAGCTCCTGGCCCACGGCAGCAACGGGGCTGGCCTGGCGCAGGTCTTCATCGATCTGGGCCAGCATTTCCCGGTCGGAATAGCGCTGGATGTCCTGGACGGGCAGGTCCAGCGCCTGCAGCGCGGCCACGCCGTCGTCGGCCTGCGCAGCTGTGGGAAACGAGACCACCATGTGGCCCACGGGCTTGAAGACACCGTAGGCGCGGGGAGGAGAGGAGTCCATGGGCTTGTCCTTGGTTGCACGAAGGTGCAAGCAAGGTGGCAAGCAGCGTGCCTGCCGGCGGGTATCAGCCGTGCTCGGCGTCCGTTTCGCCCTTTTTGCCGCCCGCATAGTCCCTGAGCCGGTTGTACAGGGTCTTGAGGCTGATGCCGAGCACGGCCGCCGTGCGTTCCTTCTGGTACTTGCACTGCTTGAGCGTGGCCTGGATGAGCAGCCGCTCGGCCTGCGCCATGGTCATGCCGATGGGCAGCTGTATGGTGGCCGGCTCGGTGTCGGGCAGGTCGTAGGTGGCGGCTGCATGCGCGTGGTCGGCGGGCGCATGCGCTGTGATGGTGGGGGTGATGGGCGTGGTCGATGGCGCTGTCAGTGGCGCGGTCAATGGCGCGCTCATTGGCATGGACCCCGCCTGCGGCATATGTGGCATTTGCGGCAGGTGCAGGGCGTGGGCGGCCGGATGCACCGGGGCCGGCTGCTGGGCAATGGCCACGGGCGGCCGGGGCAGCCATTCCTGGCTCACCAGCGGGCCGGGCTCCATCACATAGGCGCGCTGCACGGCGTTGCGCAATTCGCGCACATTGCCGGGCCAGCTGTATTGCGCAAGCTGCTTGAGGGCCGATGCCGTGAATTGCTTGGCCTGGCCCTCGCGCTGGGAGATAGCCTCCATGAAATGCTGCGCAAGCAGCGGAACGTCGGTCAGGCGCTCGCGCAGCGGCGGCAGCTCGATAGGGAAGACGTTCAGGCGGTACAGCAGGTCTTCGCGCAGCTTGCCGCTGGCCACGGCCTCGTAGGGGCAGCGGTTGGTGGCGGCGATCACGCGCACATCGGTCTGCAGCGTCTGGGTGGAGCCCACGCGCATGAAGCGGCCGGTCTCCAGCACGCGCAGCAGCTTGACCTGCAGCTCCATCGACATTTCCGTGATTTCGTCCAGAAACAGCGTGCCCGTGGCCGCGCGCTCGAAAAAGCCCTGGTGCTGGCGGTCGGCGCCGGTGAAGCTGCCCTTTTCATGGCCAAAGATCTCGCTTTCGATCAGGTGCGGAGAAATGGCACCGCAGTTGACCGCCAGGAAGGGCCGGCTGCGCCGCTGGCTCAGCTCATGCAGGGTCTGTGCCACGACTTCCTTGCCGGTGCCGCTTTCGCCCGTCAGAAAGACCGTGACCGAGGTGCCCGCCACGCGCTCCATCTGCTGGTACAGCCGCTGCATGGGGGCCGAGCCGCCCCACAGCCGGCCAAAGCGCCCTTCCTGCGCGCAGTAGCCGGCGCCTGGCCTGTCTTGCGGGGTGATCTGGTCGAAGGCCGCGCCCGTGACGGTGCTGGTGCCCGTTTCCGGCAGGCCGGCCGTGGGGATCAGAAAGCGCGAAAGAATGTCCTCCAGCCGCCCGATGCCCACGGGCTTGACCAGATAGTCCATGGCGCCGCGGCGCAGGGCCTCGATGGAGGAGTCCAGGCTGGCGTGGCCGGTCACCAGCACGATCTGCGAGTCCTGCGGCACCTGCTGGTCACCGAAAAGGTCCATGCCGTTGCCATCGGGCAGTTGCAGGTCCAGCAGCACCAGGCTGGGCGGCTGCATGGCCATCTGCCGGCGCGCGTCGCGCAGGGTGTGGGCCACGGCGACCGAGAAGCGGTCCACGCCCACGAGTTCGCGCATGGTCGCTGCGGAATCCGCATCGTCATCGACGATCAGCACGTGGTTCATTGCATGGCCTCCAGGGGTCCTCGCCGCAACGCGTTTTGACAAAATTTCATGATCTGCCAGTTTAAGGGCGAGCATGCAGGCGTCTTTGTCAGTCCACAGGCACAGTGTTTGCCGGGCGTGCGGGAGGCGGGATCAGGGAGGCGGCTGGCGACTGGCGCGCCGCCCGCTGCGGGGCTGCAGCAACCCCAGGAACAGGCATTCCTTGGCGCTCAGTCCGCGCGGGCGCCTGTCCGGTGCGGTGGGAATGTCCTGCCCAGGTTGCTCGCACAGGGCCAGCACCTGGGGATGGATGTAGAACTTGCGGCAAACCGCACAGGTATTGCCCAGGCGCCGGGCGACCTGCGTGACCAGAGCGTTCAGCGCCGCCGCACTGGTGCCTGCGCCTTCTTGCGATGCTGCCTTGCCTGCGGTCAGCGCAAGTTCCAGCGCAAGTTCCAGCGCGTACACGCTGGCATGCCAGGTGCGGAAATCCTTGGCGCTGAAATCCGGGCCGTCTGCGGTATCTCTGGCATCTGCGGCATCAGCCCCATGGGCCGCAGCCTTGCCGCAAATCCTGCGGATGTAGTCGTTCACATGCTCGGATCGCACATGGTGGACTTCGCCTTCATCGTCGATGAACTGGAACAGCCGCTGGCCCGGCAGCTCCTGGCAGCGCTTGACGATGCGGGACACGGCCCGGTCGGACACGCGGGCCTGCTGCAGCACGCCGCTCTTGCCCTTGAAGCTCAGCGTCAGCTCACCCGCGTGCACCTGGGCATGGCGGTTTCTGAGCGTGGTGAGGCCGTAGGAGCCATTGCTCTCCGAATACTCGTCATTGCCTATGCGCAGGGCCGTGCAGTCCAGCAGCCAGACGATGGCGGCCACCACGGTGTCCAGCTGCGGCCGGCCAGGCTTGAGATCGCGCGCCACCGCCCGACGGATGGCGGGCAGGTGGCGGCCAAAGGCACGCATGCGGTCGAACTTGACCTGCTTGCGCTGTTCCTGCCACTGCGGGTGGTAGCGGTACTGCTTGCGGCCCCGCGCATCGCGGCCCGTGGCCTGCAGGTGGCCCTGGGCATCGGGGCAGATCCAGACATCCACATAGGCCGGTGGAATGGCCAGTTTGCCGATGCGCGCCAGCGCCTGGGCATCGCGCACGGGCTTGCCATCCTGCGCCACGTAGGAAAAGCCCTTGCCGCGCCGCACGCGGCGCCAGCCGGGCATGCGGTCGTTCACATAGGTCAGGGCAGGGCCGGGGCCGTCTGCTTTCGCTGCCCTGCCCCTGGCTGGTGCGGAGCTCAGTGCACCCCCTGCGGCGGCGGTGGCGGCGGGGCAATGGGCGGGTCGGAGTAGGGCGAAGGTGCCGGGGCCGGTGGCGGGTCGCCCACGGGGGGAACCAGCGGCTCGGTGGGCGGCGGGTTGACGGGGGGCGCGACAGGCGGGGTGACAGGCGGGGTGACAGGGGGTGCAGGTACCGAAGTGATCATGGGAAGTTGCTCCTGTAGGTGGCAGGCCGGGCCGGCCTTGGTGTTGCCGTGGCAAGCGCCGTGCCTGGACCCGAGGGAAATGGCCCGGGTACAAGGTTGGTTGAAGTCCGGCGCGGTGCCATCTGGTGGCAATGATGTGGCGCACGCCGGGACGGGGGTCAGGCCAGCGTTCTCAGCTTCGCTTCGCGGGCCCAGAAGCGCTTCTTGGCGCCTTCGATGAAGGGTTCGGGCTTGTCGATGGGAAACACGCCCTCGTCCGGTGTGATGCCGGCCGTCTTCATGATGTGCTGCGTGGCCTTGCAGGCGGCAATGGCCTTGAGGTGGCCGAAGGCGTCGCGGAACCAGTCCTGCGCGGCTGCCTCATGGGCCAGCGCCTGGCCGCGCTCCAGCGTGATGATGGACACCACGGCATCGAACTGCGCGGATGGCGATCCGGCCAGCTGGCCGTCGGCCGGCAGGTGGCTGCCGTCGTCCAGCGTGGCGCCGCCGATCTTGGGCGCAATGATCTTCACGCTGGCCTTTTGCGCCACCAGCGCCTTGTGGAAGGCGGCAACGTGCCGGGCGCTGGAGCCTTCGTCCACCAGGATGGCAACGCAGCGGCCCTGCAAGGTGGGCTTCATGCGGTCGATGATGCGCGTGGCCGGGCTGGGCGGCAGCTTTTGCGGGGGCACGGCAGGCTTGGCGGCAGGCGGCAACTGGGGCAGGCCCAGGCCGTCTGCCACGCGCTTTGCCAGGTCGGCGTCAATCACCTGCAAGTGGCCGACGACGGCCAGGCGCACATGCGGCGTCTGTACCTTGGACAGCTCGAACACCAGGGCGCTGGCGATGTGGGCCTGCTCCTGCGCGCTCTGGCTTTGGTAGAACATGCGCGCCTGGCTGTAGTGGTCGGCAAAGCTCTCGGGGCGGATGCGGCCCTTGGCACCCTCCTGCGCGGGCTGGGCAAAGTGCCGCAAGCCGCGGGCTGCCGAGGCGCGCGGGCTGTCGGCCTGCAGGCTGGAGGGCTCATAGGCCACGCGGCCCTTGGGCACCTCGGTCTGCATGTGGCCGTCGCGCTGGTGGTGGGCGAACGGGCATTTGGGCGCGTTGATGGGCAGCTGCGTGAAGTTGGGCCCGCCCAGGCGCGACAGCTGGGTGTCCAGGTACGAGAACAGGCGGCCCTGCAGCAGCGGGTCGTTGCTGAAATCGATGCCGGGCGGGATATTGGCCGGGCAGAAGGCCACCTGCTCGGTCTCGGCGAAGAAGTTGTCGGGCCAGCGGTCCAGCACGAAGCGGCCGATCTTGCGCAGCGGAATTTCCTCTTCGGGGATGAGCTTGGTGGGGTCCAGGTGGTCGTAGGGCAGGGCGTCTGCCTGCTCCTGCGAGAACAGCTGCACGCACAGCTCCCAAGCTGGGTAGTCGCCCGCCTCGATGGCCTCGAACAGGTCGCGGCGGTGGTAGTCGTTGTCTGCGGCCTGCAGCTTGAGGGCCTCGTCCCAGACCGTGGACTGGATGCCCAGCTCGGGCCGCCAGTGGAATTTCACGAAGGTGCTTTCACCCTGGGCATTGACCAGCCGGAAGCTGTGCACGCCAAAGCCCTCGATCATGCGCAGGCTGCGTGCAATGGTGCGGTCGCTCATGATCCACATGACCATGTGCATGGACTCGGGCATGAGGGAGATGAAGTCCCAGAACGTGTCGTGCGCCGTGGCGGCCTGCGGAAAGCCCCGGTCGGGTTCCATCTTCACGGCATGGACCAGGTCGGGGAATTTCATGGCGTCCTGGATGAAGAAGACCGGGATGTTGTTGCCCACCAGATCCCAGTTGCCCTCTTCGGTATAGAACTTGATGGCAAAGCCGCGCACATCGCGCGGGGTGTCCACCGAGCCTGCTCCACCGGCCACGGTGGAGAAGCGCACAAAGATCGGTACTTGCTTGCCGGTTTCGGTCAGGACCTTGGCGGTGGTGTATTGCTCCAGCGAATCTGTCAGCTGGAAATAACCGTGGGCGCCTGTGCCGCGTGCATGGACGATTCGCTCTGGAATGCGCTCATGGTCGAAATGCGTGATTTTCTCGCGCAGGATGAAATCTTCCAGCAGCGTAGGGCCTTTTTCCCAGGCGGTGAGAGAGTTCTGATTATCAGGAACCGGAATGCCTTGCTGCGTGGTCAATCCGGGGTGCTGTCCGTCGGCCTGTTGCTGTAATTCTCCGCCATGGCCTGTGGGGGATTGCTTGGACGATTTCTTTTCACCAGGGGATTTCTTAGCCACGATTTACTCCTTGAAAGAAAGAGGATGGCCTGTTGTATGAGGCAATAATTATTGGAAGAGGCGATTGGCTGAACCAAAGGGCATCGTCAGCAAAGCTCTGGAGATAAAAAAAGGGCCCAGGGGGCCCTTTGCCAGTTCACGCTATCGGCAGCTTAACGCTGCTGATGGCTGCCCTGCTTTTGCTGTTCCCCTGGTTGGTTGCGCTGGGGATTGCTCTGTTGCTGCTGTTGGTTGGGATTGTTCGGGTTGTTGGGATTGCTTTGCTGCTGCTGCCCCGGATTGTTCTGTTGCTGCTGCTGCTTGTTCTTGTCGTTTTGCTGGTTGCTGGCCGTGTTGCCTTGAGGGTTGTTGGTCTGTTGCGTCATTTCCGTACTCCTTAAGTAAACAGCGATGCCGTCATCACTGCAATTTCATTGTGCGACCGTGAAAATGGCCGGCTTGTAGGATATTTGGAAGATTACTTTTGGTAAAGCATTGGAATTTGCTATGGAGTGGTCTTGTTCCATTTTGTCGGTACAAATGGATGTATTTCTTATAATGAAATTGCTTTTGTAAAAAATGCAGCCAGGCCAAATATGGGGTTATTTGGCGGCGGGGCGTTTTGCAGGGGCCCTGGCCGGGGTCTTTGTGGATTTTGTCGATTTTCTGGATGCTGGCGTCTTTGCATTTTTTACCGTTGACGAGGTATTTTTTTCCTTAGCTGCGGTGGCGGATGGTCCGCCTGCGCCCTTGCCCAGGCTGTTCTTGAGCAGGGCCGTCAGGTCCAGCACGGCCGCGTTGGCCGGCGCGGCGGGTGCGGTCTCCTGTTTTTCCACGTTTTGGACATCGCCCGCATGCGCTTTGGCCTGCACGAGCTGGTGGATTTCCTCGCTGAAGGAGTTGCGGAACTGGTCGGCGTCCCAGGCCTGGCTCATGTCCTTGATGAGGGCCATGGCCATGGTCATCTCGGCGCTCTTGATGCCGGCGGCCTTGGCGTCCAGCGGCGGAAGGTCCAGCTGCTCGAAGGAGCGGATCTCGCCGCCCCAGCGCAGCAGGTTCAGCACCAGCGCCCGGCCGCAGGGGATCAGGATGGCCAGATGCTGCTTGGTCTGGATGACCACCTTGGCCACACCCACCTTGTTGCTCTTGCGCAGGGCCTCGCGCAGCAGGGCGTAGACCTTCTCGCCACGGTGCAGGGGGGCGGTGTAGTAGGGGCGTTCCAGGTAGATGAAGGGGATGTCCTGGGCATCGACAAAGGCCTCGATCTCGATGGTCTGCGTGGTCTTGGGAAAGGCGGCGGCAATCTCTTCAGCGCTCAGCACCACGTAGCGGCCTTCTTCGAATTCCACGCCCTTGACGATGTCGGCCGTGGCCACTTCCTTGCCCGTGACCTTGTTGATGCGCTTGTAGCCCACGGGCTGCATGTTGCGCTTGTCCAGCCAGTCGAAGTCGATGTCCGAGCTGGCCGTGGCCGCGTACAGGCCGATGGGAATGTGCACCAGGCCAAAGCTGATGGCGCCCTTCCACACGCTGCGCGCGGAGGTGGACGGGCTGGATTTGGGGGAGGCGGCTTTCTTCATGGCGGTGCTTTCTTCGATTCCTGCAGGACGGTGCTCAACGCTGCGCCTCGAAGCCCAGCGCCTTCATGGCGCGGCCCAGGCCCACGGCGGCCGTGCCGTAGTGCTCCCAAGGGGAGTTGCCCAGGCGCAGGCGCTGGTCTACCGAGCGAATGGTCCAGTGCGCGCCGCCCGTGAGCCTGTCCAGCTCGTTCCAGGCCACGGGCACGGAGATGCCCATGCCCGGCCGCGCCCGGGCCGTCCACGCGCAGGCCGTGGTGGCGCCGAAGCCGTTGCGCAGGTAGTCCACAAAAATCTTTCCCACGCGGTTGCGCGGCCCGCTTTTGGCCACGAAGCGCTGGGGCACAGCATGGGCCAGGTGCTGGACCACGGCCTGCGAGAAGGCCTTGACGGTGTCCCAGTCCAGCAGCCGCTTGATGGGCACGACCACGTGCAGGCCCTTGCCGCCGCTGGTCTTGAGGAAGGCCGGCAGCTCCAGCTCCTGCAGCAGCACATGCAGCAGGCTGGCGGCCTCCTGCACCTGCTGCCAGGGCACACCTTCGCCGGGGTCCAGGTCGAAGGTCATGCGGTCGGGCCGGTCGATGCGGTCCTTGCGCGCGTTCCAGGTGTGCCATTCGATGGTGTTCATCTGCGCCGCCGCCACCAGGCCTTCGCGCCGGGACACCTCCATCAGCGGGGCATGGCCGGGGTCCAGTTCCGGCGACAGGGCGGCGATGCCCTGCAGCGGCGCCTGGTCGAGGTGCTTTTGGAAGAACAGCTCGCCCTCGATGCCGTCCGGCGCCCGCACCATGGCCACGGGCCGGGACTTGAGGTGGGTGATCATGAAGGGCGCCACCGTGGCGTAGTAGCGCGCCAGATCCATCTTGGTGATGCCGGTGGAGGGATCGATGACCCGCTCGGGATGGGTGATGGTCATCGAGGCGGGCAGTCGTGCCGCCCTGGCATTGCGGGTTTTCGGTCGTGCAGCGCCAGGCATGGCTGCAGCGCTGGCGGAAGATGCGGTCGATGGCACGTGCTGTGGCTCCTCTTTGACAATGCTGCGTGCAGGCTTGTCCGCACGCAGGCCGTGGAATACGGCATGGCGGACCTGGCCGTCCTCGGTCCACTGCGCGAACGAGACCTCGGCCAGCAGCGTGGGGCGCACCCAGTGCACCCCGCTGCCAAGGCCCCGGCTGTCCGCCAGCGGCGAGGTGCCGGTGGCGAGGCGCTCCAGGCGCTGGCGCAGGTCGGCCAGGGTGCGCCTGTTGAACCCCGTGCCCACCTTGCCTGCCGCGCGCAGCTGACCGTCCTCGCCATGCACGGCCAGGATCAGGGCGCCCAGGCCCGTGCGCGTGCCCTGGGGATCGGTGTAGCCCGCGATCACGAATTCCTGGCGCAGGCCGCACTTGAGCTTGATCCAGTCCGCACTGCGCCGCGAGGCATAGGCGCTGCCGCGCCGCTTGCCGATCACGCCCTCCAGGCCCAGCTGGCAGGCGGCGGCCACCAGATCGGCGGGCGGGGCGTCAAAGGCCTCACTGAAGCGAAGGCGGTCCGAAGGCGCCTTGTGCAGCAGGGACTGCAACTGCTGGCGGCGCTGCTCCACGGGCTGGGGCCGCAGGTCCTGGCCGTCCTGCCACAGCAGGTCAAACGCGAAGAACACCAGGTGGTCGGTGCGCTCGCCGTCAAAGGCGTTTTGCAGGGCCTGGAAGTCAGGGCGGCTGTCGCTGTCCAGCATGAGCACCTCGCCATCCACCCAGCCCGATTGCAGGGGCAGCGCGGCAAAGGCGCGGGCCAGGGCGGGCATTTTGGTGGTCCAGTCCTTGCCGTTGCGTGTGAAAAGGCGAACGGCGCCGTCCTCGATGCGCGCCAGCAGCCGGTAGCCGTCGAACTTGCTCTCGAAGATCCATTGCCCGGCATCTGCAGGTGCATGGTCCACCAAGGTTGCCAGCTGCGGGGCGATGCTCTGCGGCATGGGCGCGGCGACGGGCGTAGCGACGGGCGTGGTGACGGGTGTGGTGATGGGCGCTGTGGCGGTGGGCAGGGGAAGGCCGGCCACGCTGTCGGGCATGTCCTCGACCACGTTGAATTCGCTGGCAGCACGTTCCAGGCCGTCGTGCTCCTTGATCAGCAGCCAGGCGGGCTTTTTGGCGTCGTCCTTGCCGCGCATGCGCACCAGGGCCCAACGGCCCTGCAGCTTGTGGCCGCGCAGTTCGAACTTGAGCTTGCCCTTGCGATAGCCTTCGGCCGCATCGCCTTCGGGCAGCCAGGTGCCACGGTCCCAGATGATGACCTTGCCCGCGCCGTACTGTCCCGGTGGAATCTGGCCCTCGAAGCGGTTGTAGGCCATGGGGTGGTCTTCCACCTGGACGGCCATGCGCTTGTCGGCCGGGTCGTAGCTGGGGCCCTTGGGCACGGCCCAGCTCTTCATGCTGCCGTCCAGCTCCAGCCGAAAGTCGTAGTGCAGGTGGCTGGCCCAGTGCTTTTGAATGACGAATTGCAGGGCGCCCGCGCCGGGCTGCCCTGCAATCGTCTCACTGGAAGGTTCTGCCGAAGGTTCCGGTGTGCGCGTGAAGTCGCGCTTTTGCCGGTACAGCGCGAGCGAGGCCTGGGGTGTCGCCGCCTTGGTCGCCCCTTTGGTGGGGCGGGCCGGGCGGGATGCCTGGGACTTGCTGCGCGTGGCCGGCATGGCGGCATCCGTCAGTGAATGAGCGCAATCAGGATGATGATGGGAATGGGAACGCCCAGGAGAAAAAGCAGTATGGATCGCATGGCAAGCCTCCGTTGAATGGATTGAATTGGATTGATTGGGTTTCAGTGCCGGGGATTATCAAAAGGCATCGCGTTGACGACCACCCCAGGTGGCGCACAGGCTGCCCACAAAAGCGCCCAGCATCAGGGAAACAAACAGCCAGAGCATGGAATGGGCCGTGGCCTTGCGTGCCTCTTCGGCTGCCTGCTTGGCCTTTTGCTTGGCTTCTTCAGCCTTTTGCTCGGCCTGCTTTATCTGCATTTGCACGGAATCAAAGGTGCTACGCACTTTCTTTTGCGCATCTTCCACGGACATATCGGAATTGCGCGCAATCAGCTGGGCCAGGTATTGCTCGTCGGCGGGAGACAGCTGGCCGGTGCGCAGCGACTGGGCAAAGATCACGCCGGCCTCGCGGGTGGCGCTGGCCAGGTCGGCGGGGGTGGCATTGCTGGTGGTGGTTGCGGCGCCGGAATTGCGGAACAGGCTGCCGGTCCAGTAGGCCAGGCCCTGGGGCGAGGCATCGGCGCCCGAGGCACCGGCCATGGCTGCGGCACCGCCAGCAGCCGCACCACCGGCGGCGCCGATCGCGCCGCCCACCACGTTGGAGGCGCTGGTGGCCACGGTCTGCGCAGCCTTGAAGGCGCCGGAGACGGCACCGCCTGCAGCGGCGCCCATCAGGGCCACCATGGCCAGCGTGGCCAGTGCCCAGGACAGAAAGCCGTGGGCCGTGTCGCGGAAGTAGACCTCGTCCGTGTGCACGCCTTGCCAGCGTGTGCGCAGCCGTCCGGCCAGATAGCCGCCCACGCCGGCCGAGGCCAGCTGGGTGAAGGCAATCCAGGCCACGGCCGTCAGGCCCAGGGCGCCGGCATCCAGGCCTTCACCGGACCATACCGACACCGACGACAGGCCCAGGCCCGTGCCCAGAATGAACAGCAGCAGCGACAGCGATGCCGCCGCCATGGCGCCGGCAAATATCGCGGCCCATGAAACGCCGCTGCGTGAGGTATCTACGGTGGCGACCGTGTTGACCACTGGCGCTTCAGCCAGGGGCGCGGATTCGGAATAGGCAATGGACATGGCCGACTTTCTTGGAGTTGAGTGCCCCATTCTTGCCAGTCGCAATAGACGCCGCTGTAGGAGGATTGGAAATGCAGGACTGGCAAACGCAGATGAAAAACGTCATCCTTTGCCAGATGACGCTTTTCAAGCGAATGCTCAGGATGGATATGGAAAATGCTGCCTGCAATCGGTAATTCTTGCAGAACATTTTCCAGGGCGGGTATTTGGATTATTCAGATCAGTGCGGCGATGCCTTTTTCCATTGCCGGATATTCATCGCCGCATTGAAGCTGCCATCCGAAAAATGCTCAGGGCTGGCGCACGTCGGCCACCACCTGCTCGCCAAAATCGGCACGCTGCAGCCAGCCCAGCACCTGGGCTGCCGCCTGCTCGGGCGTGGACAGCTTGCCGCCCTCCTTGAGCTGGGCGAAGTTGCCTGCATCGGGGAAGGCGGCGGCATCGGCGCTGCGCAGCTGCACCTGCATGTCGGTGTCGATGACGCCGGGCGCCAGCGAGCAGATGCGCGCGCCGTGGGGCTTGAGCGCCTCGTCCAGCGCCACGCTGCGGCTGAAATGGTCCATGCCGGCCTTGGCCGCGCAGTAGGAGGCCTGCGAGGCAATGGCGCGCCGGCCCAGGCCCGAAGAAATGTTGAGCACCTTGCGCGGCACGGCCGTCCAGCCCTCGGTGGCGGCCAGGAAGGCGGCCGTCAGCAGCATGGGCGCCTCCAGCCCCACGCGCATGGCCTGGGCAATGTCGGCGGGCTGCAGCTGCGACAGCGGCGCAATCTGCGGAATCACGCCCGCGTTGTTGATCAGGGTGACGCTGGCGTAGCGCGCGGCGTCCAGGCCGGCCAGCCAGTCGCCCAGTCTGCGGGCCGCGGCCTCGGGCTCGCCCAGATCCACGCTCCACTGCTGCAGCGGCGCGCCCGCCGTGGCGGCCGCCTGGGCCAGGTCTTCGCTGGTGGAGCGCGACAGCGTGAGCAGTTCATGGCCGGCATCCAGCAGTTGCCGGGCCATGGCCAGGCCCATGCCGCGCGAGGCGCCGGTAAGAATCGTCAGGGAAAGAAGAGGCGATGCATTGTTCATGCGGGCGATGGTATCGCTTGTGCCCGTGCTGCCGGCCCGGCCGCTGCCTGGGCGGCGACAGGGTCCGATGGCAGCAGCAGCTCGGCGCTGTGCGCCTGCCGGGTGCGCTCCAGCGCCTGCACGATGCGTTCGCAGGCACGCTCGGCCGCCTCGTGCAGGCTGGCGCCCTGCAGCCAGTGGCCGGTGAGCGCGGCACTGAACAGATCGCCCGTTCCCTTGGGCACCGCATCCACCCGCGCGTGGGTGATCACATGCACGTCATCGCGCGTGACCAGGGCCACGCGCATGCGCTGGGCAGGCTCGCCATCCAGCTCGGGCGATGCGCTGGTCACGGCCACCCACTGCGTGCGTCCCTTGAGCAGGCTGCGCGCGGCCTGGACCACATCGTCCATGCCGCGCACAGGGCGCGCGGTCAGCCGCTCCAGCTCGAAATGGTTGGGCGTCAGCCCGTCGGCCAGCGGCAGCAGGTGGCGCTGGTAGGCCTCGACCATGGCGGGGTCCACATAGATGCCGCTGTCGTGGTCGCCGATCACCGGGTCCACCACCACGCGCAGGCCGGGCCGCTGCGCCAGCAGGCCGGCAACCCAGTCCGCCAGCAGCGTGGCCTGGGCCGGCCCGCCCAGGTAGCCGGCCAGCACGGCCTGCAACTGCCGCAACCCGCCGCGCGCGCCCAGGTCCTGCAGATAGCCCGCAAACCACTCGGCGGCAATTGCTCCGCCGTGGATGCTGGGATAGTGCGGCGTGTTGCTGAACACCACCGTGGGCACGGCCGCCGCCGCCAGCCCCAGCGCCTGCAGCGTGGGCATGGCCACGTTGTTGCCAACGCGGCCGTAGACGACCTGGGACTGCACTGACACCACGTCGATGGCCAGGGGTTGCAGCATGTCTTGGGGGGCGCAGGCGTTCATGGGCTTGGGGGAGCAATGAGAGGCAGGGACGTGTTTTATAACGCCTGCGCCCAGGCCGCAGACCCCACAATCGGCCGCGCATGACCAGACCACTGTGCGATCTGCGCGTGAAAAGAAAAAGGCCCGCCAAAGGGCGGGCCCGTGGAGCGCCAGGCGCCTGTGCGTTGTCAGGCGCCCAGGTAGGCGCGGCGCACTGCGTCGTTGGTCAGCAGGTTGGCGCCTGTGTCTTCCAACACCACCTTGCCGGTTTCCAGCACATAGCCGCGGTCGGCGATCTGCAGGGCGCGGTTGGCGTTCTGCTCGACCAGGAAGACCGTGACGCCGGCCGTGCGGATGGTCTGGATGATCTCGAAGATCTGCGCAATGATCAGCGGCGCCAGGCCCAGCGTGGGCTCGTCCAGCAGCAGCAGGCGGGGCTTGCTCATCAGCGCGCGGCCGATGGCCAGCATCTGCTGCTCGCCGCCCGACATGGTGCCGGCGCGCTGGTGGGCGCGCTCACGCAGGCGCGGGAAGAGGCCGAACACATGTTCGATGCCGGCCTCGATCTGCGGCTTGTCCAGGAAGAATCCGCCCATCTTCAGGTTGTCCGTGACCGTGAGGTCCGAGAAGATGCGCCGTCCCTCGGGCGAGACCGCGATGCCCTTGCGCATGATGTGGTGCGAGGGCAGCTGGGTGATGTCCTCGCCCTCGAACGAGATGCGGCCCGAGCTGGCGCGCGGGTTGCCGCACACCGTCATCAGCAGCGAGGTCTTGCCGGCGCCGTTGGAGCCGATCAGCGAGACGATTTCGCCCTGGTTGACGTGCAGGCTCACGCTGTCGACCGCGCAGATGGCACCGTAGTGGGTGGAGATGTTCTCCAGTTGCAGCATGGCAGGCATCAGGCTTCTCCCAGGTAGGCCTTGATGACCCGTTCATCGTTGCGGATGGCATCCGGCAGGCCCATGGCGATGGGTTTGCCGTACTCCATGACGAGGATGCGCTCGGACACGCCCATGACCAGGCCCATGTCGTGCTCGATCAGCAGCACGGCAATGCCGTACTGGCGCCGCAGCTGGTCGATCAGGCCCTGCAGGTCCTTCTTCTCCTGCGGGTTCAGGCCGGCGGCGGGTTCGTCGAGCATGAGCACGCGCGGCTTGGTGATCATGCAGCGCGCGATCTCCAGGCGGCGCTGGTGGCCGTAGGCCAGGTTGCCGGCCTCGCGGTTGACGAACTCGCGCAGGCCCATGACGTCCAGCCAGTGCAGGGCGCTCTCGATCTTTTCCTCTTCGCTGCGGCGGTAGCTTGCCGTGTTGAACAGGCCCGACAGCAGGTTGACGCCCGAGCGGCGGTGCTGTGCCACCAGCAGGTTTTCCAGCACCGTCATGGACTTGAACAGCCGCACGTTCTGGAAGGTGCGCACCACGCCGTGGTTGGCCACGTGGTGGCTGCTGCGGCCCTCGATGGCGTTGCCGTCCAGCGTGACGGAGCCGCTGCTGGGCTGGTAGAAACCGCTGATGCAGTTGAACACCGTGGTCTTGCCGGCGCCGTTGGGGCCGATGATGGCAAACACTTCCTGCGGGCGCACATTGAAGCCCACATGGTCCACGGCCAGCAGGCCGCCGAAGCGCATGCACAGGTCTTTGACTTCTAGCAAATACTCGCTCATTGCCGGCCCTTGCTGCTTTCTGTTGTCCCAAAAATCATGGTGTCGGCATGCCTCATGAGCGCACCTCCACATGGTGGCGGCGCATGGGCAGCAGGCCCTGCGGGCGCCAGATCATCATCAGCACCATCACCAGGCCGAAGATCAGCATGCGGTACTCGGAGAACTCGCGCGCCAGCTCGGGCAGCACCGTCAGCAAGATGGCCGCGATGATCACGCCCAGCTGCGAGCCCATGCCGCCCAGCACCACGATGGACAGGATCAGCGCCGATTCGATGAAGGTGAACGATTCGGGGTTGACGATGCCCTGGCGCGCCGCGAAGAAGGCGCCGCCCAGGCCGGCGAACATGGCGCCCAGCGTGAAGGCAGACAGCTTGATCTTCATGGGGTTCAGGCCCAGGGAGCGGCAGGCGATCTCGTCCTCGCGCAGCGCCTCCCAGGCGCGGCCTATGGGCATGCGCACCAGGCGGTTGGAGATGCACAGCGTGATCACGGCCAGCAGCAGCGCCATCAGGTACAGGAAGATCACCATGTGCAGCGAGCTGAACTCCAGCCCCAGGAACTGGTGGAAGGTCGTGCCGCCCTCGGTGGAGGGGGTGCGCGTCATCTCCAGGCCCAGCACCGTGGGCTTGGGAATGCTGGAGATGCCGTCCGGCCCGCCCGTGATGCTGGTCAGGTTGACCAGCATGAGGCGGATGATTTCGCCGAAGCCCAGCGTCACGATGGCCAGGTAGTCACCGCGCAGCCGCAGCACCGGAAAGCCGAGCACGAAGCCGAACATCGCGGCGGCGGCGCCGGCCAGCGGCAGCGCTTCCCAGAAGGACCAGCCGGCCCAGTGGAACAGCAGCGCATAGGTGTAGGCGCCCACGGCGTAGAAGCCCACGAAGCCCAGGTCCAGCAGGCCGGCAAAGCCCACGACGATGTTCAGGCCCAGGCCCAGCATCACGTAGATCATAGCCAGCGTGGCGATGTCCACCGCGTTGCGGCCCGCGAAGAAGGGCCAGGACACGGCGATCAGCAGGGCGGCCAGGATCAGGCCGTTGCGGTGGCTGGGGCGTGCGTGCGGCAGCGAGGGCAGCGAGACCTTGGGCATCTTCGCCGCGATCAGCGGGCGCAGCAACTGCACCAGGAAGACCAGGGCGCAGGCCCAGGCCACCACCGTCCAGTCGGGGTTGATGATGGTGCGGGTGCCGGCGCGCTCCAGGTGCAGGCCGAAGATGGGCGTGACGACCACGGCGGTCATCACCGTGGCGATCAGGGCGTCGCGCAGGTTCAAGGTGGGTTTGGCTTTCATCAGACCTTCTCCACTTCAGGCTTGCCCAGCAGGCCCGTGGGGCGGAACAGCAGGATCAGCACCAGCAGGCCGAAGGCCACGATGTCCTTGTACTCGGACGAGATGTAGGCTGCCGCAAAGGTCTCGGCCACGCCCAGCAGCACGCCGCCCAGCATGGCGCCGGGGATGGAGCCGATGCCGCCCAGCACCGCCGCCGTGAAGGCCTTGATGCCGGCCAGAAAGCCGATGAACGGGTTGAGCTTGCCCACGGCCAGCGCGATCAGCACGCCGCCCACGGCCGCCAGCATGGCGCCCAGCACGAAGGTGAACGAGATCACGCGGTTGGTGTCGATGCCCAGCAGGCTGGCCATGTGCATGTCCTGGGCGCAGGCGCGCGAGGCACGGCCCATGCGGGAATGGCGGATGTACAGCGTCAGCAGCACCATGAGCACGATGGCGACCACGATGATCAGGATGCGCGAGTAGGGCACATAGATCTCGAAGCCACCTTCGGCGCCGAAGCGCAGCGCACCCGGCAGCAGCGAGGGCACGGCCATGTCGCGCGCGCCCTGGCCCAGGGCCACCCAGTTCTGCAGGAAGATGGACATGCCGATGGCCGAGATCAGGGCCACCAGGCGGGGGCTGCGGCGCAGCGGCTTGTAGGCCACCTGTTCCACCACCAGGCCGTAGACGCCGGTGACGAAGACCGACACCACCAGCATCAGACCGATGATGGCCCACACGGGCAGGCCGCTTGTCGTGCCGATGGCCGACAGCGTGACCAGGCCGATGTAGGCGCCGATCATGTAGATGTCGCCGTGGGCGAAGTTGATCATCCCGATGATGCCGTAGACCATTGTGTAGCCGATGGCGATCAGGGCATAGATGGCGCCCAGGGACAGTCCGTTGAACAGCTGCTGTATCAGCTGAGGTAAGAGTTCTGACATGGTGTAATGCCGCCCCAAAACAGGAAAAGGCCTAAAAGGCCAGGATGCAGACAACCGGGACACGCGCAAGCGTGCCCCGGCCAGTCAACGAGGGGGATTACTTGGCAGCGACCGACTTGCTGCCGTCCTTGTGCCATTCGAACACCTGGAAGTCGAAGGACTTCAGGTCGCCCTGCTTGTTCCAGCCCACCGAGCCCAGAACGGTCTCGAAGTTGGACTTGTGCAGGTGGTCAGCCACCTTGGCGGGGCTGTCGCCCACGGCCTTGATGCTGTCCAGCAGCACTTGCGTGGCGGCAAAGGCGGTCAGCTGGAAGGCGCCCGAGGGATTGCGCTTCTTGTCCTTGAAGGCCTTGACCACGGCGGCGTTCTTGGGGTTGGCCGAGAAGTCTGCAGGCAGGGTCACCAGCATGCCTTCGACGGCGTTGCCGGCGATGGCGTTGACTTCGGGGTTGCCCACGCCTTCGGGGCCCATCATGCGGACCTTCAGGCCCTGCTCGGAAGCCTGGCGCAGCAGCAGGCCCATTTCAGGGTGGTAGCCACCGTAGTAGATGAAGTCCACACCGGCGCTCTTGAGCTTGGTGATGACGGCGGAGTAGTCGCTGTCGCCGGCGTTGATGCCTTCGAACAGGGCCACTTCCACGCCGGCCTTCTTCAGGTCGTCGCGCACGGAGGAGGCAATGCCCTGGCCATACGACTGCTTGTCGTGCAGCACGGCAACCTTCTTGGGCTTGGCCTTGTCCAGGATGAACTTGGCGGCGGCAGGGCCCTGCTGGTCATCGCGGCCGATGGTGCGGAAGATGAAGTGGTAGTTCTTGCCGTCGGTCAGGGCAGGGGAGGTGGCCGAGGGGGTCACGACGACCACGCCTTCGTTGTTGTAGATCGGGGCGGCGGCAATCGATGCGCCCGAGCAGACGGGGCCGATCACGTAGCCGATCTTGGCGTTGACCACGCGGTTGGCGGCCACGGGGCCTTGCTTGGGTTCGCAGGCGTCATCGACGGACACCAGCTCGATCTTCTTGCCATTGACGCCGCCAGCCGCATTGGCCATTTCCACGGCGGTGTTCACGCCTTCCTTGACCATGTCGCCGTACTGCGTCAGCGGGCCGGTGGTGGGAACCACCATGGCGATCTTGATTTGCGCATGCGCTGTGGAGAACAAGGCGGCACCAGCCAAACCCAGGGCGGCGACGACGGTGTGCATGCGGAACGGAATGCTCATGAGTACTTCCTTCAACTTTGGGTAAAGCGTTCTGAAAAACGCGGTGGCTCCTGTAGGGGCGATCCGCGCAAAGAAGCACAGATTAATCTCCTGGTTACCAATGGCAACAGGGTATCCCGGGGCTGGCGCGCATGCAGGCTTTTCGCTAAGGGCTGGATGCCATCGCAGGCCGCTTGTCAACGCCGGTTTTGGGCGACGAAAACGCCTGATGCCGACGGTGCACCCAGACGGTGCTGCATGAAACCAATATGACCGACTGCAAGAAGGGGAAACACGTACACGGAATGTTGCATTGCAGCAACGCGCCAGAGGGCGCCGGTTTGCGTGTTTCTGCGGTGGATCAAAACGGCACGGCGGATTCGAAACGCAGCGTTTGGCCCGACAGGGGATGGGCCAGCTCCAGCTGGTGCGCATGCAGCAGCAGGCGCGGCGACAGGGCCTGCACGGCGGCATCGGCATAAAGCGCATCGCCCAGGATGGGATGGCCCAGCGCCGCCATGTGCACGCGCAACTGGTGGGTGCGGCCCGTCACGGGTTGCAGCTGCACCCGCGTGGTGGGAGCACCCTGGCCTTCGGTGGCTGATGACATGGCGCGCCACAGGGTCTGGCTGGGCTTGCCCTGCAGGGCGTCGATGATGCGCAAGGGGCGCCGCTCCCAGTCGGCGGCTATCGGCAGGTCGATGCTTTGCCAGGCGTCGGCCTGCTGCGCGGCAGGGCGGCCGGCGACCACGGCCACATAGCGCTTGTGCACGCGGCGCTGCGCAAAGGCTTCGCTCAGGAGGCGCTGGCTGGCCAGGCTGCGCGCCATGACCACCAGGCCCGAGGTGGCCTGGTCCAGCCGGTGCACGACCAGCGCATCGGGCCAGCGCTGCAAGGCGCGGCCGCTCAGGCAGTCCTGCTTGTCGGGGCCGCGCCCGGGCACGCACAGCAGGCCGGAGGGCTTGTCCAGCACCAGCAGCTCGGCGTCCTCGTACAGGCAGGAGACACCTGCATCGGTATCTGCATCGGCATCGGCATCGGCAGCAGTACCAGCACCGATGCACTCCTGCGGCGTTTCAGTGTTCAAGCCGCTCACCGTTCATTGAGGAGCCTGTGCACGGTGGCGCACAGTTCCTCCACGTCATTGGGCTTGTGCACCAGGGCCCGGGCGCCTGCGGCCATGGCGGCCTGCTCGATCTCGGCGGTGATGTAGCCCGAGGCCAGGGCGATGGGCAGCAGGGGCTGGATGGACAGCGCCTCATACACCAGGTCGATGCCGCTGTAGCCGGGCATGTTGTAGTCGGTGACCAGCAGGTCGTAGTCCTGGGGGGCGGCGCGCAGCGCCTCGGTGGCCTCGTGCGGATCGGTGAAGCCGCTGACCTGGTAGCCGCGACGGCGCAGCAGGCGCTGCACGAGGAAGACCAGGGCCTGGTCGTCGTCCACGTACATCACATGCTGCTGTGCGGCCTGCGGGTCGGGCAGCAGGGCGAACTGCGGGCCGGTCGGGGTTTCTGCGGCTGCCAGCGGCTCCGGCAGGCTGGGCGGTGTTTCGGCCACGGGCGCCTGGGCAGGTGCGTACTCGGCGGGCGTCAGGGCGTCGGCCGGGGGAAAGTACAGCGTGAAGCGGCTGCCTTGTCCGGGAATGCTGTACACGTCCACGGCGCCGCCGTGGTTGCGCATGACGCCGTGCACCACGGGCAGGCCCAGGCCCGTTCCCTGGCCCACGGGCTTGGTGGTGAAGAAGGGCTCGAAGATGCGCTGCAGCGTGCGCGCATCCATGCCGGGGCCGTTGTCCTGCACCGACAGCGCCACGTAGCTGACGGGTGGCAGGCCCAGGCGCTCGCACAGGCGCTGGTCGGGGCGCACCAGGTCGGCGTCCATCTGGATCAGGCCGCGCCGCTCACCCAGGGCGTGCATGGCGTTGGTGCACAGGTTGAACAGGGCCTGCTCCACCTGCATGGCGTCGGCCAGCATGGGGGGCAGCTGTGGCGGCACATGCACCTGCAGCTCCACGGCGGGCGGCAGGGTCACGCGCAGCAGCCGCGCCGTGTCGCCCATGACTTCGCGCGCCTGCACGGGCTTGCGCTGGGGCGGCTCGTTGCGGCTGAAGGTCAGGATCTGGCGCACCAGGTCGCGCGCGCGGCGGCCGGCCTTTTCGATCTCCTGCAGGCTTTCGATGGCTGCGGCATTGCCGCCGCAGTCGGCCTTGGCCAGTTCCACGTTGCCAAGGATGGCGCCCACGATGTTGTTGAAGTCGTGCGCAATGCCGCCGGCCATGGTGCCCAGGGCCTGCATCTTGTGCGATTCGCGCAGCTGGTCTTCCAGCTCGTTGCGCTGGGCCTCGGCCTTCTTGCGGCTGGTGAGGTCGCGCGCGAACACGGTGGTGGTCTCGCCGCCGCTGTGGTGCTCGAAGGAGACACTGACCTCGACCGGAATCTCGCGGCCGCTGGCCGTGCGCGCCGTCATCTCGCCCAGCACGGCCTGCGTGGTCAGCGGTGCAAAGGACAGGGCCTGTGCCGCATCGGGCAGGAAACGCTCCAGCGGGCTGCCGAGCGCGTCGTGCGGCGGGCACAGGAACAGGGCGGCGGCCGTGGGATTGAACACGGTGATGCGCTGGTCCGAGTCCAGGCAGATGATGGCGTCCAGCGCCGAGTTGATGACCGATTCCAGCCGCCGCTCGCTCAGGAACAGCTGGTGGTTGCGCTGCTGCAGCGCCAGGCGCTCGGCCAGCAGCGGGCCCTGGTCCACCACGGCGCACAGGTACTGGGCAATGGGCGGGCCGCTTTGCTGGGGGATGGCGATGCAGGCCACGTGCAGGTCGGCGCGCAGCTGGTGCTGCTCGGTGATTTCGAAGCAGACCTCGTGGGCCTCGGTGCGGCCCAGCTCGCGTGCTGCGGAGAAGGTCTCGCGCACGCGCTCGGCATCATCGGGGTGCACGAAGGGTGCGAAGTTCACCAGCAGCCGGTCATGCTCGGAGGGCTGGAAGGCGCTGTGCGCCATGGCGTTGGCCTGCACCACCATGTCGTGCTCGTCCACCACCAGCAGGGGCAGGGGAATGCTGGCGAACAGGGCCTCGAAGCGCTCGGAGGCGCTTTCGGCCACGGCCTGGCTGTAGTCCAGCACGCGGTTCTGGATTTCCAGTTCGCGCTGGTAGTTGCGCAGCTCGGCCACCAGGGCCTGCAGCGGGTCGTCTTCGGGCTGGAAGAGGGGGAAGCGTTCGACGGGGGGCAGGTCGGCGCCGGGCGCCAGCAGCGCATGCAGGGGCAGGTGCTCGTCGTCGCGAGGCGGATCGGAATGGTCTGGGCTGCTCATCGCGGGCTGGCGCTGGGGAAAGCGGCACATGCCGCACAAATCCTGGTGGCCCGCGCCCGGCGTCCGGCAGATTACCGGAGCCCGGCGCGGGCAGGGCCGCAGTGTACGCGCGCCAGGCGGGGCGCCACAAGCGCCCCTTTCGGTGGCAGGTGCTTCAGCTCAGGTAAGCGTCCACGGGGATGCAGCTGCAGTACAGGTTGCGGTCGCCGTAGACGTTGTCCACGCGCCCCACCGGGCACCAGTACTTGGACTGGCGCAGGGCGGCCACCGGGTAGGCAGCGGCCTCGCGGCTGTAGGGGTGGGCCCATTCCGAGGCCAGCAGCGTCTCGGCCGTGTGCGGCGCGTTCTTGAGCGGGTTGTCGTCCTGGGGCAGGCGGCCCTGTTCGATGGCGCGGATTTCCTCGCGGATGGCGATCATCGCGTCCACGAAGCGGTCCAGCTCGTACAGGCTTTCGCTTTCGGTGGGCTCCACCATCAGCGTGTTGGGCACGGGGAAGGACAGCGTGGGCGCATGGAAGCCGTAGTCGATCAGGCGCTTGGCCACGTCCTCGGCCATGACGCCCGTGCTTTCCTTGAACTGGCGCAGGTCCAGGATGCACTCGTGCGCCACATGGCCGTGCTCGCCCGCGTACAGCGTCGGGTAGTGGTCGCGCAGCCGGGCGCTGATGTAGTTGGCGCTGAGGATGGCGGTCTCGGTGGCCAGGGTCAGGCCCTGGGCGCCCATCATGCGGATGTACATCCAGCTGATGGGCAGCACGGCCGCATTGCCCAGCGGCGCGGCGCTGATGGCACCCGTGCCGCCCGCAAGGCCCGCCGTGGCATGGCCGGGCAGGAAGGGGACGAGGTCCTCGACCACGCAGACGGGGCCCACGCCCGGGCCGCCGCCGCCGTGCGGAATGCAGAAGGTCTTGTGCAGGTTCAGGTGGCTGACATCGCCGCCGAAGCTGCCCGGCGCGGCCAGGCCCACCAGGGCGTTCATGTTGGCGCCGTCCACGTAGACGCGGCCGCCGTGGTCATGCACCAGCTTGCACAGCTCCTTGACCTGGGTCTCGAACACGCCGTGCGTGCTGGGGTAGGTGATCATGATGCAGGCCAGGTTGGCACTGTGCTGCTCGCACTTGGCCGCCAGGTCCGCCATGTCGACGTTGCCGTTGGCATCGCAGGCGGTGACCACCACCTGCATGCCCACCATCTGCGCGCTGGCGGGGTTGGTGCCGTGGGCGCTGCTGGGAATCAGGCAGACGTTGCGGTGCGACTGGCCCCGGCTCGTATGCCAGCCCTTGATGGCCAGCAGGCCCGCGTACTCGCCCTGGCTGCCGGCATTGGGCTGCAGGCTGATGCCGGCGTAGCCCGTGGCCTGGCACAGCCAGTCGCGCAGCTGCTTGTCCAGTTCCGCATAGCCCTGCTGCTGGTCGGCCGGGGCAAAGGGGTGCACCTGGGCGAACTCGGGCCAGGTGATGGGAATCATCTCGCTGGTGGCGTTGAGCTTCATGGTGCAGGAGCCCAGCGGGATCATGCTGCGGTCCAGCGCCAGGTCCTTGTCCGACAGCTGGCGGATGTAGCGCAGCATGGCGGTCTCGGAGCGGTGGGTGTTGAACACCGGGTGCGTGAGGAAATCGCTGCTGCGGCGCAGGCCGTCAGGGATCAGCGGCTCCACGCCCTTTTCGAAGGCGGCGAAGCTGGGCAGGGTCTGGCCGTCCCGGGCGAAGATCTTCCACAGCAGCTCGACGTCGGCGCGCGTGGTGGTCTCGTCCAGCGAGATGCACAGGTATTCCTTGAAATACACGCGCAGGTTGGCGCCCATGGACACCGCACGCTCCACGATGGCCTGGGTGGCCGCACCCGTGTGCAGGCTCAGCGTGTCGAAGCTGGGCACCTCGCGCAGCGGCGCGCCCAGCTCGGCCAGGCCGCGCGCCAGGATGGCCGTGTACGAGGCCACGCGGCGGGCGATGCGCTCCAGGCCCTCGGGGCCGTGGTAGACGGCGTACATGCTGGCCACGACGGCGGGCAGCACCTGGGCCGTGCAGATGTTGGAGGTGGCCTTTTCGCGGCGGATGTGCTGCTCGCGCGTCTGCAGTGCCAGGCGGTAGGCGGGCTTGCCATGCACGTCCACGCTCACGCCGACCAGGCGGCCGGGCAGGGAGCGCTTGAACTCGTCGCGGCAGGCCATGAAGGCGGCGTGCGGGCCGCCTGCGCCCATGGGCATGCCAAAGCGCTGGGTGGTGCCCACCACGATGTCGGCACCCCATTCGCCGGGCGGCGTGATCAGGGTCAGCGCCAGCAGGTCGGTGGCCACGATGAAGGCGGCCTGCTTTGCATGGGCCTTGTCCACGTCGGCGCGCAGATCGTCGATGCGGCCGCTGGTGGCGGGGTACTGGGCCAGCACGGCGAAGTAGTCGCCCTCCATCAGTTGGTTCCATTCCTCCAGCGAGTTGGCCAGCAGCACCTCGATGCCCAGCGGCGCGGCGCGCGTCTGGATGACCTCGATGGTCTGGGGGTGGGCATCGCCGGCCACCACGAAACGGTTGCTCTTGCTTTTGACGGAGCGCTTGGCCAGCGTCATGGCCTCGGCGGCCGCCGTGGCCTCGTCCAGCATGGAGGCGTTGGCAATCGGCATGGCCGTCAGGTCGCAGACCATGGTCTGGAAGTTGACCAGGGCCTCCATGCGGCCTTGCGAGATCTCGGCCTGGTAGGGCGTGTAGGCCGTGTACCAGGCGGGGTTCTCGAGAATGTTGCGCAGGATGACGCCGGGCGTGTGCGTGCCGTAGTAGCCCTGGCCGATGAAGCTTTTGAGCAGCTGGTTGCGGCCTGCCAGCGCCTTGAGTTCGGCCAGCGCCTGGGCTTCGGTGGCCGCTGGCGGCAGCGCCATGGGCTGGTGGCGCCGGATGGAGGGCGGGACGATGGCGTCGATCAGCGCATCGCGCGATGCCGCGCCAATGGCGCTGAGCATGTGGGCCTCGTCTTCGGGCGCAATGCCGATATGGCGGGCCACGAATTCGGTGGCGTTCTCGAGGGCGGCAAGGGGCTGGGTGGAGGACATCAGCATGGAGGGACCTGTCTCAAAAGCTGAAAAGCGCCAGGGCGGGCCCTGGCGCCCGTCCTGGCCGGAAAGTGGCGTCAGTTGCTCTGTGCGAAGGCCGTGTAGGCGGCTTCGTCGAGCAGCGCGGCCAACTGGCCTGCGTCGCTGAGCTTGACCTTGAAGAACCAGCCTTCGCCCAGCGGGTCGCTGTTGGCCAGGGAGGGGTCGTCGCGCAGGGCTTCGTTGACTTCGACGATCTCGCCGCTGACGGGCATGTAGACATCGGCGGCGGCCTTGACGGACTCGACCACGCCGGCCACATCGCCCTGGTTGAAGCTGGTGCCCACGGCGGGCAGATCGACGAACACCACGTCGCCCAGCGCATCCTGCGCGTGGAGGGTGATGCCGACGATGGCCGCGTCAGGGTTGGCGGCGTTGATCCATTCGTGGTCCTTGGAATACTGGATGCTCATGGCTTGCTCCGATAGAAACTGAAAAGAAACCTGTGAAAGGCGGTTTGAGAAAGGTCAGTGCGCACTGTAGCGGCATGCGATGGCAGGAAAAACGAATCCGCCGAACTCGATCCACGCCAAGCGCGCAGGCTGTCCTCAACCGCGGTGATAGCGGGGCGCCACGAAGGGCGTGGCCTGCACCTGCATGGGCACGGCCTTGCCGCGCACCATGGCCTGCAGCGTGGTGCCGATGGCGGCGCTGCCCGGCTCCACATAGGCCAGTGCCACGGGCTGGTTCAGCGTGGGCGACAGCAGGCCGCTGGTGACCTCGCCGACCTTGCGGCCGCTGGCATCCAGCAGCTCCGTGCCTTCGCGCACGGGTACGCGCTCCAGGGCCACCAGGCCCACGCGCTTGCGCGTGAGCAGCTCGGGCGACTGCAGCTGGGCCAGCACGGTGGCCGCGCCGGGAAAGCCGCCTTCGCGCTCGCCACCAATGCGGCGGACCTTCTGCACGGCCCAGTTCAGGGCGGCCTCGGCCGGGGTGGTGGTCGTGTCCAGATCGTTGCCGTACAGGCACAGGCCGGCTTCCAGGCGCAGCGAATTGCGCGCGCCCAGGCCCACGGGCCTGACTTCGGGCTGGGCCAGCAGGGCACGGGCAAAGGCCTCGGCGTGGCTGGCGGGCAAGGAGATCTCGAAGCCGTCCTCGCCGGTATAGCCGCTGCGCGTGATGTACAGCTCGGCGCCTTCCCAGTCGAAGTAGCCGCCCGTCATGAACACCAGGCCGGCCGTGTCGGGCAGCAGGCGCTCCATGGCGGCTGCTGCCTGCGGGCCCTGCAGCGCCAGCAGGCCCCGGTCGAACTGGGGCTCGATTTCACAGCGCTGGCCGATGCGGGCCTCTATGTGCGCCAGGTCTTCGTGCTTGCAGGCGCCGTTGACGATCAGGAACAGGTCGTCCTCGCGGCGCACGAACATCAGGTCGTCCAGAATGCCGCCCGCGTCGTTGAGCAGCAGGCCGTAGCGCTGGCGGTGTTCGCCCAGGCCCAGCACGTCCATGGGCAGCAGCGATTCCAGCGCCGCGCCGGCATCCGGGCCGCGCAGGCTGATCTGGCCCATGTGCGAGACATCGAACAGGCCTGCCGCCTCACGCGTGTGCAGGTGCTCGGCCATCAGCCCCTGCGGGTATTGCACGGGCATGGAGTAGCCGGCAAACGGCACCATGCGCGCGCCCAGTTCCTGGTGCAGGTCGAACAGCGGGGTCTTGAGCAGATCGGTGGTGGAGGCAGCGGTCAAGGAGGGACTCTCTTTTCGGCAAGGGGCAAGGCACAACGCCATCCCGGAATCCCGGGATGTCCTGCCCTGCTGTCCGCTTTACCTGAGAGATTCACCCGCACCTTCCATGCGTGGGGCTTGCTCCTTCGGTGGATGGGGCACACCGCCGTGCCCTGCATCTCTCTCCAGCTAGGAACGCCTGCGGCCGTGGCGGCAGGCGGTGCCAGTCCTTTTGCCTGAGCGTTCGGGACGAACCCTGCGCCTTCGGCGGTGCCGCTGCCTGTGACCATTGCGGCCGGGCGGGCACTCTCTCCTGACCGGCGCATTCTAGCTGCGGCCAGCGCCCGCGCGGCTTCGGGATTTCCGCGGGCCGGCCCCAGCTCCATGCGCTTGCCTGCATGGATGCATTTGCAAATTGCATAACTGTCTAAAAAATCTCCTACATTGAGATGCATCGATATATGAAATCTCGTGAGCGAGAAGGAAGAAGCGCACATGCAGCAGACGCTGGGAGACACATTGGCCTGGCCGGCACGTTACCTGCCGAACAAGGAGGCCCTGGTCGCGTGGGAGGGCGGCGAGCGCCGCGCCTGGACCTACGCCCGGCTCGATGCCGAAGTCAACCGCCACGCCCACGGCCTGGCCGAGCTGGGCATAGGCCATGGCGACGTGGTCGCGGCCTTTCTCTACAACACGCCGGCCTTTGTCTTCACCATGCTGGCGGCCGCGCGCCTGGGCGCCATCTTCAACCCCATCAACTACCGGCTGGCGGCGCAGGAGCTGGCCTTCATCCTCAAGGACGGTGCTGCGCGCGCCCTGGTGTTCGAGCACGAGGGCGGCGAGGTGGCCGCGCGCGCCCAGGCCCTGCTCAAGGCCGAAGGCGGCGGCACTGGCGCAGGCATCGAGCACTGGATCTTTGCCGACGATGCCCCGGCCGACCCGCTGCCGGTCTGGGCCACGCAGCGCCTGTCCGCCCTGGCCAGGGGCCGCAGCAGCGCGCCGCCCCAGGCCCATGTGCGCGAGAGCGACCCCTGCATCCTCATGTACACCAGCGGCACCACGGGCCGGCCCAAGGGCGTGCTGCATACGCACCGCAGCAAGCTGGCGCACAACGCCCTCATGCACCAGACCATGCAGTTCACGCGCGACGACGTGGGCCTGGCCATGGCGCCGCTCAACCACACGGCCGAGCTGCACACCAGCTTTTTGCCGCGCCTGCAGGCCGGTGCCACCCAGGTGCTGCTGCGCCGCTTCGACGTGACCGAGGCCTGGCGCCTGATCCGCGAAGAGCGCGTGAGCTTCTTCTTCGCGGCGCCCACCATGGTCACCATGCTGCTGGCCGACCCCATTGCCTCGCCCGAACAGGCGCCCGCGCTGCGGCTGGTGGAGTACGGCGGCGCCTCCATGGCGCCGCACCTGATCCGCGAATGGACACGCAAGGTCGGCAGCGACCTGGTCCAGGTCTACGGCACCACCGAGATGGGGCCCTGCATGTCCATCCTCCTGCCGCGCGAGCAGCTTTCGCACGCGGGCTCGGCGGGACTGCCCTCCATGGGCCATGACCTCATCGTGGCGCGCCTGCGCGAAGACAACGCCCCCACCGATCCGGCCGAAGCCTGCCTGCCCGGCGAGGTGGGCGAAATCCTGGTGCGCGGCCCCTGCATGATGGCCGGCTACCTCAACCGCCCTGACGCCAACACCCGCGCGCTGGCGCACGGCTGGTACCACACGGGCGACCTGGGCCACATCGACGACGACGGCTATCTCTGGATCCGTGACCGCATCGACTACATGATCAATTCGGGCGCCGAGAACGTCTATCCCCGCGAAGTGGAAGACGCACTGGTCGAACACGCCGACGTGCTCGAGGTCGCCGTCATCGGCGAGGCCGACGAGCGCTGGGGCCAGATCGTCGCCGCCCACGTGGTCGCCAAGCCTGGCGCCAGGCCCACGGCCGAGGCGCTGGACGCCTTCCTGGTCCACGGCGACCGCCTGGCCGCCTACAAGCGCCCGCGCCGCTACCACTTCCGCGAGGCCCTGCCCAAGACGGCCAGCGGGAAGATACAGAAGCAGTTGCTGAGGGTGGTGGTGGCGGCCTGAGGCTGCGGCCTGCACTTACTTCTGTGTTTGCCCCTGCGCAGTGCAGCACTGCGCCATCGAGTTGCGCAGCCACCGATGCATGGCATCCCCCTGCTTGCGCACATGCCAGGCCTGCTGGTAGGCGAACCGGGGCAGCTTCAGCGGTGGCGTGAAGCGGCGCAGCGTTTTGTGGCGGCGCAGGTCGCCAATGGCGCGGCTGCCCACGGTCAGCACGAGGTCGGTGCCTGCCAGCACCTCCAGCGCCGCGCTCCAGTGGGGCAGGGCCAGCACCACGCGGCGGCTCAGGCCTTGGGCGGCCAGCGCCTTCTCGATTTCCTCGCTGGCGTCGGGCCGCATGGCCAGCATGACGTGCGGGCGCTGCAGCCAGTCCTGCAGTGACAGCCCGCCGCGTGCCGGCAGCACGGCCTGGTCGGCCACGCTCACGAATTGTTCCTGGAACAGATCCTGCACCTCGATGCCTTCGGGCAGGTCGGGTGCGTCGGGGAAGGGCCCCAGTGCCAGGTCCAGTTCGCCATCGGCCAACTGGGCCAGCATCACCTCGCGCGTGGACTGGCTGATGGCCAGGTCCAGCCCGGGTGCGTGCTGGCGCAGATGCCGCATCAGCGGCGGCAGCACGATGCGCGATGCGTAGTCCGACAGCGCCAGCCGCAGCCGTCCGCGTGCGTGGGCCGGGTCGAATTCCGCCTGTGCCAGCAAGCCGTTGAGGCTGCCCAGCGCATCCGCCAGCGGTTGCACCAGGCCTTGCGCGCGTGCCGTCAGCGCCATGCGGCCACCGCGCCGCACCAGCAATGGGTCGCCCAGATGCTCGCGCAGCTGCGCCAGCGAATGGCTCATGGCCGGCTGGCTCTTGTGCAGGCGCAGGGCCGCGCGCGTCACATGTTTTTCGGCCAGCAGGGCGTGCAGGGCCAGCAGCAGGTTGAGGTCGATCCGGCGCAGTTCATCCATGCCATGAATATAGACCGTGCACACAAACGATTTTCATCAACGTGCTGGATGCGAGAGCATGCAGGCATCGATTGACAGAAGAAGAAAGGTCTTGCCGCATGACAGGTAAAAGCACATTCACCGCCCTTGCTCCCGTGGCCCTGGCGCTGCTGGCGGGGGCCATGCTGCCATTCCAGGCCGCCAGCAATGCCCTGGTGGGCCGCCTGCTGGGCCACCCGCTGTGGGGCGCGCTGGTCTCGCTGGCCGTGAGCGTCATGGTCGTGGTGCCTGCACTGTGGGTGCTGCGCGCGCCCGCTCCGGCCATGGCCCAGGCGGCAGCGGGGCCATGGTGGCTATGGATAGGCGGTGTACTGGGGGCCATCTATGTGGCCAGCGCGGCCGCCGTCACGCCCAGGCTGGGCGCAGGCGGCTTCCTGGTCTGCGTGGTGGCGGGGCAGATCGTGGTCTCGGTGCTGGTGGACCACTTCGGCCTGATGGGCCTGGGCGCACGGCCGGTCAATGCGACGCGCCTGGCCGGCGTGGCCTTGATCCTGGGTGGCGTGCTGCTGGTGGTGCAGGGCGGGACGGCCCGTTCAGCGGCGGCCCCATGAGCGCCGCGAGGACGCCCTGCTTCAGCGGCGAAGGCTCCGGCCTTGCCCGCGTCAGGCGGGCATGCCCGGCGGCACGGCGGCCGGCCTTGCCACTGGCGGACATTCCTGGCGGGCATCTGCCGTGCCGGGCAGGAACCGGCCCAGCCGGATGACAAAGCAGGCCCCGCCTCCGGCAGCCGGCTGGAAGAACGCGTCGCCTGCGTGCAGCCTGGCGATGCGCCTGACCACGGACAGGCCCAGGCCATGCCCGTTGACGTGCCGGGTGGCGCTTGCGCGTTCATAGGGCTCGAAAACCTGTCCTGCCGCTTCGGGCGCAAGGCCCGGTCCCTGGTCGCTGACGGAAATCAGCAGGTCACCGGACGCATCGCAGCGGGCGGCCAGGGTGATGTCGCCCGCCTTGGCATATTTGATGGCGTTGCCGACAAGGTTGGAGATGGCGATGCGCACCAGGACAGGGTCGCATTGCCATTGCTGCGGGCCGTGTTCCAGATCCAGTTTCAGGCGATGCCGACGGGACCAGCCGACGAGCTCTGCAGACTCCTCCAGGAGTTCATCCAATGGCGTCTGCTCCAGTTGCAGCCGGAACGCGCCCGCGTCCAGCCGGTCGTTGATCAGGCAGGTGTCCACCAGGGTCATCAGCCGGCGCGAAGCCCTGCGTATCTGCGACGCCTGCTCGATGAGGGAGTCCGCATCCGTCGTCGGGAACGTCTGCAGCTCGGTCGCGGCGCCGTCCACGATGGTGAGTGGGGTGCGGAACTCGTGGTTGATCATGTTGAAGAACTGGCGCTGTTCCAGCCGCATCTCCCGCTCGCTGTGCAAGGCGGTCTGCAGGGCCTGCTGGGCCGTTTGCAGTTGTGCGGTGCGCTGCAGGACCTTGGACTCCAGCTCGCGCTCGGCAGCCTGGGCGCGTGACAGGGCCTGCATCCGCTCACTGCGCAGGGCACGCTCCGCCACCCGCGTGCGGTTGGTCACCGCCATTCCCAGCAGGATGGCCTCGGACACACGCCCGGCAAACCACAGCATCTGTGCCGATGGCAGCGCAACATCCGGCAGCAGGCCCTGGGTTCTCAGCAGGTTCAGGATGCCCAGGGCGGATGGCACCGCAAACGCCAGCGCGCCCGGCAGGTATTGCCACTGCCTTCGAACCACCAGCAGGTACAGCACGAAGACCGCACCGAACGATGTGGACACCAGGGCCGTGAACACCACGGCACGCGAGATCTGCGGATAGCCCCCCAACAGTGCCAGGCCCAGTGCGATGGCATTCAGCCAAGCCACCACGCTGAAGAGATGCGCAGCCCAGATCCAATGGCGGCGGAACTCGAACAATTGGCTGAAAAACACCGTCGCCACCACACAGAAGCTGCAGTAGGCGATGGACAGCGCATGCTGGGGCTGGTCGGCGCCGGGCAGCCACAGGCCTTCGGGCCGGTAACGGAAAGCAGCGTAGGCAAAGCCGGCTGCCAGGAGCGCGGCGCAAAGAATGTAGAGCCTTTCCCTGAGCCAGCACCACAGGATCAGGCTCATCAGCGTGATGGCCAGGGCCGAGCCCATGTACGCGTAAAGCAGCATGGCGGCCGGCGCCATGCTCCTGCCGGGAAAGACCGCAATGCCCTGGTCTGCCTGGGGGTTGGGCAGCAAGCGGGTGAGCAGTGCCAGAAGCGCTGCGGCTGCCAGCGCCTGCACCAGGGCCTGCACCAGCCATTGCGTTGCAGCACCCGTTTGCCAGTGCCCCCGGCCGCCTTCGGTGGGGTTGTCTTGCGTGTGGATCAAGGGTCCGATTGGTTGAAGTGGCGTGCGCCCATATATGTCCGCCGTGCAGGCTTGCGGGGGGCCATTGTGCACCGGCGGCCATTGCGGGAAAGCGCTGTCTGCCGTCTGCCAGGTGCCCCAATGCAACAGGCCGCCCCGCTGCGGATAAGCGGGGCGGCCTGTAACGGGCTCCTGGTCTGGATCACGCATCCGGGCGCTGGCGGTAGTCGGCGGGGCTGGGTGAATGGTTTTGCTGCGCCGGTAAGCGTGCTTCCATGCAGACAAGTGTGCGCGTTTGGTCTCAGAAAATGCTGCTTTATTTCTTCAAAACAGGCGTTGCTACAGAAAATTATTCTGCGTCTGCCTGTTTTGCAGTAGATTGCCGGCCATGGACATCCTCGACAGAAAGATTCTTTCCGCCCTGCAGGCCAACGCGCGCGCCAGCCTGCAGGAAATCGGCGCGGCCGTGGGCCTTAGCGCCTCGCCCTGCTGGGCACGCATCAAGAAGCTGGAAGAGGCGGGGGTGATCGAGGGCTATACCGTGCGCCTGAACCCGCTGGCGCTGGGCCTGGGCGATACGGTGCTGGTGCAGGTCACGCTGGACAGCCATTCGGACAACACGCTGGAGAAATTCGGCGAGATGCTGGCGACCATTCCCGAGGTGGTGGAGGCGCATCTGGTCTCGGGCGAGTACGACTACCTGCTGCGCGTCGTCGTCAAGGACACGCGTGACTACGAGCGCCTGCTGCGCGAGAAGCTCTACAAGATCAAGGGCATTCGCCACAGCCAGTCCAGCTTTGTGCTGCGCACGCTGAAGAAGGCCGACCTGCCGCTGGGGGTCTGAAGTCCATGCCCTCTGGCCAGGCGCCGCCGCCCGCTCCCTACCGCGAACACTCCCCGCCGCCCGCCCTGCAGCCGCACTTCCAGTGCCTGTGGAGCAGCACCGTGGCCCCGGACTATGCCGGTGGCTTTCTCGTGGTGCCCGATGGCTGCGTGGACATCGTTTGCAAGGGCGGGCGGCTGCTGGCCGTGGGGCCTGACAGGGTGGCTGCGCGGCCCACGCTGGTGCCGGGGTCCGAGGTATGGGGGGCGCGCTTCGGGCCCGGTGCGGCCAGCGCCTGGCTGGGCCTGCCCATGGACGAGATCGTGGGGCAGGCGGTGGAGCTGGGCGATCTGCTGGGGCCGCGCGCGCGGGAGTGGGTGCATCGCATCAACGATGCGCAGCCGGGCGCAGGGCAGGCCGTGTTCATCCATGGACTGGTGCAAATGGGCCGCGACGCCCCAGCGCCGGACCGGCAGGCCATGGAGCTGTTCAATGTGGCGGCTGCAGCCGGGCGTGATGAATCCGGCGTGCTGGCCGCCATGCGCGCGCAGCTGGACATGCCGGAGCGCAGCCTGCGCCGCTTGTGCCACGCGCAGTTTGGCTACGGCCCCAAGACGTTGGAGCGCGTGCTGCGCTTTCAGCGCCTGCTGGCCCTGGCACGGTCTGACCGGCAGGCAGGTCTTGCGGCGCTGGCGGCGGACGCCGGCTATGCGGACCAGGCGCATCTGTCGCGCGAGGTGAGGGCGCTGTGCGGCATCACGCCCAGCGCCGCCATGGCGCAGCTGCTGGATTGAGCAGTCCGGCTGGCCGTTTTGTTCAAGACCGCTGCCACGGCGTGGCCGATGATGGCGGCCTACCGACATTCAATGGAGCATCACATGGGCATCAGGGGCAAGAACCACCAGATCGACAACATCGAGTTCAACGTGGCCGACATCGCGCGCAGCAAGGCGTTCTACGGCGAGGCCTTCGGCTGGAGCTTCACCGACTACGGGCCGAGCTACACCGAGTTCAGCGACGGCCGGCTGACGGGCGGCTTCACCACGGGCGAGGAGGTGCGGCCCGGCGGCCCGCTGGTCATCCTCTACGCCGACGATCTGGCCGAGGCACAGCGCCGCGTGGAAGCGGCCGGGGCCGGGGCCGTGATCAGCCGTGCGGTGTTCGCGTTCCCGGGTGGCCGCAGGTTCCACTTCACCGATCCGGACGGCTACGAGTTGGCCGTGTGGTCGGCCGATGCCTGAAAGACGACAGCCCGCATCTGCGGGCTGTTTTTCATGGGGACTGGGCAGGGCGTCAGTCGACGTTGGAGCCCAGCTGCATGTCCTTGTACTTCACGATGTGCGTGCCCTTGACCAGGCGGTAGCCGCCCCAGATCAGCAGGAACAGCGGCAGGCCGATGTAGGTGGCGACCACGCCGGTCCAGTCGATGCGGTCGGCCATGAAGGCCTCGTAGTTCTGGCCCAGCGTGATCACCATGCACAGCACGAAGGCGAAGATGGGGCCGAACGGGAACCAGGATGCGCGGTAGGGCAGCTGGTTCAGGTCCAGGCCCTGGGCCTCGAAGCCCTTGCGAAAGCGGTAGTGGCTGATGGCAATGCCCAGCCAGGCGATGAAGCCCGTCATGCCCGACAGATTCAGCAGCCAGATGTAGACCAGCTGCGGGCTGAAGATGTTGGTCAGGAAGCACAGCGCCGCCACCACGGTGGTGGCCAGCAGGGCCAGCGTGGGCACGCCGCGCTTGTTGACATACGAGAACATGCGCGGCGCCATGCGCTGGCAGGCCAGCGTGTAGAGCATGCGCGTGGAGGCGTACATGCCCGAATTGCCGGCCGACAGCACCGAGGTCAGCACCACGGCGTTCATCACGGCGGCGGCCGACAGCAGGCCCGCGCGCTCGAAGACCAGGGTGAAGGGGCTCACGCTGATGTCGCCCAGATCATTCTTGAGCAGGTGCGGATCGGTGTAGGGGATTAGCAGGCTGATGACCAGAATGGCGAAGACGTAGAACAGCAAAATGCGCCAGAACACCTGGCGCACGGCGCGGGGCACGTTCTTGGCGGGGTTCTCGGATTCGCCGGCAGCAATGCCGATGAGCTCCGTGCCCTGGAAGGAAAATCCCACGATCATGGCCACGCCGATCAGCGCCGAGAAACCGCCCGCAAAGGGCGCGTCGCCCTGACTCCACAGGGCAAAGTTGCCCCAGACGCCTTCAGGCGCGCCGCCCCGCACGATGCCCAGGATCATGAGCACGCCCACGCCGATGAAGAGGATGACGGTGGTCACCTTGATGGCGGCGAACCAGTACTCGGCCTCGCCGAAGCCTTTGACCGAGATGGCGTTGAGGCCGAACATGATGGCCAGGAACAGGGCGCTCCACAGCATGCCGTTGCCGTCGGGAAACCAGTAGGCCATGACCAGCTGGGCGGCCACCAGGTCCACGGCAATGGTGACGGCCCAGTTGTACCAGTAGTTCCAGCCCAGCGCGAAGCCGAAGCCTTCGTCCACATAGCGCGCGCCGTAGGTGGCGAACGAGCCCGAGACGGGCAGGTTCGCGGCCATTTCGCCGAGGCTGGTCATGAGGAAGTAGACCATCAGGCCCACGATCATGTAGGCCAGCAGGGCGCCGCCAGGGCCGGCCTGCGAGATGGTGGCGCCCGAGGCAACGAAGAGGCCGGTGCCGATGGAGCCGCCGATGGCGATCATGGACAGATGCCGCGCCTTGAGTTCGCGCCTGAGCGCGGTGGGAGCGGCATTCTTGGAGTTGTCTGCTGCCATGGATGTGTCGTTTGGTGGATCAGATCCCGCGCGGCCGCTGGCCGGCGCGGGGGCAGGAATGCAAAACAGGAAAAACAAAAGAGCCGCTGTGTCGCGGCCCCATCAAGGTGCATGCACCACGAAAAGGCGTGATTGTCCGAGAACGCTGCCATCGTGGAAAGGCAGGAGTTTAATCCCCCTTCACCCACATAAGCGGAACTGAATCCGAACCCACTGTGGGCATGGCGCCACGCCGTCTGCGGCCCGCCTGCCTGCTTACCACTGTGTCTGCGCCAGCAGCAGCTGGGCCAGTGCCTTGATGCGCGGCGAGGCCTGGCGCGTGCGCGGGTAGACCAGGGACAGTTCGCGGGCGCGGCCCTCGTGCTGGGGCAGCAGCCGCACCAGCCGGCCCGCCTGCAGGTGCTCGCGCACCGCGAACTCCATGACCTGGGCCACGCCCAGGCCGCCCAGCGAGCCTTCCACCAGCGGGTCGCCGCTGTCGAAGGTCACGGTCTGTGGCGCAGGCCAGTCCAGCATCTCGCCATTGCCGGCCAGGAACTGCCAGGGCACGCGCCGGCCCAGGTAGTGGTTGTAGACGGCCATGCAGCTGTGCTGCGCCAGCTCCTGCAGCGTCTGCGGCGTGCCGCGCGCCGCCAGGTAGGCGGGCGAGGCCACGGTCACCCAGCGCAGCGGCGGCAGGGCGCGGGCAATCATGCGGCTGTCTGCCAGCGGGCCTATGCGCACGGCGGCGTCAAAACCTTCTTCCACCATGTCCACCATGCGGTCGGTGAAGCTGGTGTCGATCTGCAGCTGCGGATGCTCGCGCAGCAACTGCCCCAGCAGCGGCACCAGCACGATGCGGCCCAGCATGGACGGCGCCGTCATGCGCAGCACGCCGCTGGGGGCGCAGCGCCGGTCGCTGACCAGCTGGCGCGCCTCTTCCAGCCCGGCGATCAGCGGTGCGCAGCGGTCCACCAGCGCGCAGCCATCAGGCGTGAGCGAGACGCTGCGCGTATTGCGGTGCAGCAGCCGCGTGCCCAGGTCCTTTTCCAGCTGGGCCACGGCGCGTGAGATGCGTGGCTGGCTGGTGCCCAGCAGCGTGGCGGCCTGGGTGAAGCTGCGGCTTTCGGCCACCTTGATGAGCAGGTGCACGGCGTTGAGATCCATGGCATGTCTCCAGATTCGATTAATGCAGTTTTGCATAAGAAAAATGAAAATCTGCTGTTTATCTTCACAAGTGCATTAATTAGGATCGGCGCCATGCCAATGACCGATTCCCCCGGCGCCCTGCGCCACCCGCGCGCCGCCCTGGCGCTGCTGTCCCTGTCCCAGCTGCTGATTGCGCTGGATGCCACCATCGTCTTCGTCGCGCTCGACGCCATGGGCCAGCAGTTGCAGATGGATGCGCACCACCTGCAATGGGTGGTCAGTGCCTACAGCGTGGCCTTTGGCGGCTGCCTGCTGCTGGGCGGGCGCTGCGCGGACCTGCTGGGCAAGCGGCGCATGTATGTGGCGGGCATGGCGCTGTTCGGCCTGGCCTCCCTGGTCGGCGGCTTTGCCTCGCAGCCCTGGCAGCTGGTGCTGGGCCGCGCAGGGCAGGGCGTGGCCGGGGCGCTGCTGTTTCCGGCCACGCTGTCGCTGATCAACACCTTGTATGCGGCCGGGCCCGAGCGCAACCGCGCCCTGGCCGTGTGGAGCATGGCGTCGGCCGGCGGGCTGGCGGCCGGCGCGCTGCTGGGCGGCGTGCTCACGCAGACGCTGGGCTGGAACTGGGTGCTGTGGGTGCTGGTGCCCGTGGCCTGGCCGTGTGCCATGGTGGCGCTGCGCTTTCTGCCGCCCTCGGCCCAGACCGGGCGCGCCGCGCCGGGCCAGGGCTTCGATCTGGCCGGCTGCCTGAGCGTGACCGTGGGCAGCAGCCTGCTGGTGACGGCCCTGGTGCAAGGCCCTGAATGGGGCTTTGCCAGCGCCGCCACGCTGGGGACGCTGGCCGTGGCCATGGCGGCGCTGGCCCTGTTCTGGCGCATCGAGGCGCGCATCGCCTCGCCGCTGATGCCGCTGTCCCTGCTGCGCGTTCCCAGCCTGCGCGCGGCCATGCTGCTGACCATGATCTTCATGAGCAGCTTTGGCGTGCAGTACTACTTTCTGGCGCTGTATTTCCAGCAGATCTTCGGCTGGAGCCCGCTGCAGGCCGGCATGGCCTTTTTGCTGCCCACGGCGGTCTGCACGCTGGGCATCCGCTGGGCCGAACACTGGCTGCACCGCTCCACGCCGCGCGCCGTGCTCATGGGCGGCTGGGCCGCAGGCACCATCGGCCTGGCCTACATGGCCTGGGCGCTGCCGCTGGGTGGCAGCTATGTCTGGCTGGTGCCCGGCTTCGTGGTGCTCAGCCTGGGCCAGGGCGCGTGCTGGACCGCCATGTGGGTGGTGGCCGGCCAGGGCGTGGCGGCTGCGCAGCAGGGCGTGGCCTCGGGCATTGCGGCCACGGCCCAGCAAGTGGGCGCGGCGCTGGGGCTGGCCCTGCTGGTCATGGTGGCCACCGCGCCGCTGGCCGGAATCACGGCGCCCGATGCGCTGCGCGAGGCCACGGCCCGGGGGCTGCAGCAGGCCGAATGGGGCGCTGCGCTGATCGCGCTGCTGGGGTGGGTGGTGTCTGCGGGCATGCGCCGCGCACCGTCAAGCCAGGCCGTGCCGGGCGCGGAGCAGCCGGCCTGCTCGCCTTGAGGTCACTGGCCCGCAGTTACCATCTGCGGCTGCTTTGCACACCCCTCACCACCAACCCACATGGCAGAAACGAGCATCTCCAGCGACTGGGTCCGGCATTCGCAGCTGGGCGCAGGCCTGGAGCGCATCGAGGCCTACTTCGGCGGGCACGGCTATGCGCCCCACAGGCACGACACCTACGCACTGGGCCTGACGCTGTCCGGCGTGCAAAGCTTTGCCTACCGCCGCAGCCAGCGGCACAGCCTGCCCGGTGGCGCCATGGTGCTGCATCCCGATGAATTGCATGACGGCCACGCGGGCACCGACGCAGGTTTTCGCTACCGCATGGTCTATGTGGAGCCGGCCCTGATCCAGCAGGTGCTGGGCGGCAGGCCCTTGCCCTTTGTCGAGGGCGGGCTGTCTGCCGATCCGCGGCTCAAGGCCGCGCTGCTGCCGCTGCTGCAGGGCCTGGATGAAGACCTGGAGCCGCTGGCGCGCGACGACGCCATCTACGACCTGGCATGGGCGCTGGACGCCGTGGCGGGCCGCCGCAACGTCCGACGCCTGCCCGACCTGGGGGCCGTGGAGCGCGCCCGCGCCTGCATCCACGACGCGCTGGTGCAGGGCGTGACCCTGGATGCCCTGGCCCAGGCCAGCGGCCTGGACCGCTGGCGGCTGTGCCGTGACTTCCGCGCGCTCTACGGCACCAGCCCCTACCGCTACCTGACCATGCGCCGGCTGGACACCGTGCGGCGCCTGCTGCTGGTCGGGCAGGGCGTGGCCGATGCCGCACTGCAGGCCGGCTTCTTCGACCAGAGCCACATGGCGCGCCAGTTCGCCATGGCCTATGGCGTGCCGCCCGCACGCTGGCTCAGGCGCCTGGGCGCGGCCTGAGCTGCACGATCGTGCAAGACCGGAGGGATGGCGCTTCCTAGCATGGAGGCTTCACACGCTTTCATAAGGTCTGCCCATGACGTTCCCCGTTGAAAACCGCCCCTACGAGGCCATCAACTTCCCCGAGAAATTCAGCCGCTTCACCGGCCAGTGGAGCCCCCGCGTCGTCGCCGAGATGAACGACTACCAGTTCAAGATCGTGCGCGTGCAGGGCGAGTTCATCTGGCACTCGCATGCCGAAACGGATGAAGCCTTCCTGGTGCTGGACGGCGAGCTGCGCATCGACTTCCGTGATGGCCATGTGCTGCTGCGCCAGGGCGAGCTGTACGTGGTCCCCAAAGGCACGGAGCACAAGCCCAGCGCCGAGCGGGAAGCCCGCCTCATGCTGATCGAGCCGCGCGGGGTGCTTAACACCGGGGAGGAAGGCGGCGAGAGGACGGCGATGAACGATGTGTGGGTATAGCCAGCCCGTAGCCATCCCATGAACAAGGGGCGCCGCAGCGCCCCTTGTTCCCGGAAGTGCGGGGCGCTCAGCCCAGCAGCAGCGCGTCGTCGGCCAGCTTTTCGCCGCGCACCTTCTCGAACATGTGCAGCAGGTCGGGCACGTCCATGCGGGCGCGTTCCTCGCCGCTGACGTCGAGCACGACCTGACCCTGGTGCAGCATCACCGTGCGCTCGCCCACGTCCAGCGCCTGGCGCATGCTGTGGGTGACCATCATGGTGGTGAGCTTGGCCTCGGAGACGATGCGCGCCGTCAGCTGCAGCACGAAGTCGGCCGTGCGCGGGTCGAGCGCGGCGGTGTGCTCGTCCAGCAGCAGGATGCGCGAAGGCTGCAGCGCCGCCATCAGCAGGCTCACGGCCTGGCGCTGGCCGCCAGAGAGCAGGCCGATGCGGTCGGTCAGGCGGTTTTCCAGGCCCAGGCCCAGGATGGACAGGCGCTCGCGGAAGTTGTCGCGCATCTCGGCCTTGACGGCGCGGCTCAGGCGGCGGAAGGTGCCGCGGCGCTGGGCCAGGGCCATGTTTTCCTCGATGGTCAGGTCCTCGCAGGTGCCCGCCATGGGGTCCTGGAAGACGCGGGCCACGCGTTCGGAACGTGCCCACACGGGCAGGCGCGTCATGTCCTGGCCGGCGATCTCGATGCGGCCCTTGTCCACGGACAGGTCGCCCGAGACGGCGTTCAGGAAGGTGGACTTGCCGGCGCCGTTGGAGCCGATGACGGTGACGAACTGGCCGTCGGGAATGTCCAGCGACATGCCGCGCAGCGCCCGCGTTTCGATGGGCGTGCCGGGGTTGAAGGTGATTTCGAGTTGTTGTGCGCTCAGCATGAGGGTTCTCCGGCGATCAGGACTTGCGCTGTGCAAATTTGCGCTTCAGTTGGGGGATCACCAGGGCGACGGTCACCAGCAGGGCGGTGACGAGGTTCAGATCCTGGGCCTTGAGGCCGATGAAATCGCTGTTGAGGGCCGCTGCAATGAAGAAGCGGTACACGATGGCGCCCACCACCACGGCCAGCGTGGCCCAGACGATGCGGCGCGAGGGCAGTATGGACTCGCCCACGATCACGGCAGCCAGGCCGATGACGATGGTGCCGATGCCCATGGAAATGTCCGAGCCGCCCTGGGTCTGCACGAACAGCGCGCCGGCCAGGCCGACCAGGCCGTTGGCGATCGCCATGCCCAGCAGGATCATGGCGCCGGTGTTCACGCCCTGCGAGCGTGCCATGCGGGCGTTGGAGCCCGTGGCGCGGATGGCCAGGCCCCGCTCGGTGGCGAAGAACCAGTCCAGGCCCAGCTTGGCGAGCACGACGATCACGAACAGGATCACCGGGCGCATCACATAGTCAGCCACGCTGTCGGGCTGCAGCAGGGTGAACAGCGTGGTCTCGTTGATCAGCGGCACGTTGGGGCCGCCCATGATGCGCAGGTTGACCGAATACAGGCCGATCATCATCAGGATGGAGGCCAGCAGATCCATGATCTTCAGGCGCACATTGAGCCAGCCCGTGATCAGGCCCGCGACGGCGCCCGCGGCCGTGCCGGCCAGCGTGGCCAGCCAGGGATTGGTGCCCGTGGAAATCAGGATGGCGCAGACGGCGCCGCCCAGCGGGAAGCTGCCGTCCACCGTGAGGTCGGGAAAGCGCAGCAATCTGAACGAGATGAAGACGCCCAGCGCCACCAGGCTGAAGATCAGGCCGATCTCGACGGCACCGAGCAATGAGAAAAGAGACATAGGAGGAGCGACAGGCGCGTGGGACAGAAAACGACTTAAAAAAAGGGCAGGGCCATGTTGCCATGGCGCCTGCCACCGTGGGCGCACTGCCCGGGTTGGTCCCGGGCAGGCAAACCCCGGGTATTACTTGATCACCTGGGCGGCCGACTTGACCAGCGCGTCGGACAGCTTGACGCCTTGCTTCTCGGCGGCGCCGGGATTCACGAACAGCTCCATCTTGGTGCTGACTTCGGTCTTCATGTCGCCGGGCTTTTCGCCCTTGAGGATGCGCACGACCATGCGGCCGGTCTGCTCGCCCAGATCGCGGTAGTTGATGCCCAGGGCAGCCACGGCGCCGCGCTTGACGGAGTCGGTGTCCGAGGCCACCAGCGGGATCTTGGCGTCCTGGCCGACCTTGACCAGCGACTCGTAGGCCGAGACCACGTTGTTGTCGGTGTTGGTATAGATCACATCGACCTTGCCGACCAGGCTGCGCGCGGCGCTGCTGACGTCCACGGAACGGGGTGCGGCGGCTTCCACCAGGGTCATGCCCAGCTTGGGCAGCAGGGCCTTGAGTTCCTTGACCACCACGGCGGAGTTGGCCTCGCCGGGGTTGTAGACCATGCCCACGCGCTTGGCGTTGGGCACGACCTGCTTGACCAGATCCATCTGCTTGTCCAGGGCCAGCAGGTCGGACACGCCGGTCACGTTGTTCTTGGACGGCTCCCAGCTGGGCACCAGCTTGGCGGCCACGGGGTCGGTCACGGCGGAGAACACCACGGGCACGGTCTTGGTCGATGCGACCACGGCCTGGGCCGAGGGCGTGGCGATGGCCACGATGGCGTCAGGCTTGTCGCCCACGAACTTGCGTGCGATCTGCGCGGCCGTGCCGGTGTTGCCCTGGGCACTCTGGTACTGCCACTTGAGGTTCTTGCCGGCTTCGTAGCCTGCTTCCTTGAGCGCGGCCTGCACGCCGTCGCGCACGGCGTCGAGTGCAGGGTGCTCGACGATGGCGGTCACTGCGACCGACTTCTCGTCAGCGGCGTGGGCGCCGCCCGCGATGGCGGAAATTGCCAGGGCCAGCGCGCCCAGGGGCGCCCAAGACAAGTGCTTCATACGTGTATCTCCAACGTGCTTGTGTTTGTTCCTGTTTGCTCAGCAGAAGGCCGCACAGGACGGTCGCGGCGCTTCGCGGCAAAGTCTACTGCAGCCGCCCTGTACGCCTTGGCGTTTGGACGACCCGGTTTTCACCTATAGGTTTGTATCTAAAAATTGGCATGAAATCTGCGGGGAATGCCCTAGGTGCAACTTTTTCATGCGTGTTGGACAGGTTTGGCGGTGCAGGTTTGCGTCTTCAGGGGCTTGTTTTTGGCTTTGTCGTGCATTTTTATTGCGTGCAAGCGCCTTTCGGATGGCCTTCTATGCTTTCTGGGCCTGCATGGCTTTGACGGCGCTCAAAGAAAAAGCCTGCACAAGCAGGCTTGGGCAGGCTTCAGAGGAGGGCCGGTGTGGCGTGCGGATCACATGCCCGCGTAGTTCGGCCCGCCGCCGCCTTCGGGCGTGACCCAGACGATGTTCTGCGTGGGGTCCTTGATGTCGCAGGTCTTGCAGTGCACGCAGTTCTGGGCGTTGATCTGCAGGCGCTTGCCGCCCTGGGCCGTGTCGTCCACGAACTCGTAGACGCCGGCCGGGCAGTAGCGCTGCTCGGGGCCTGCGTACTTGGCCAGGTTGATGGCCACGGGCACCGAGGCGTCCTTGAGCGTCAGGTGGGCGGGCTGGTCTTCGGCGTGGTTGGTGTTGCTGATGAAGACGCTGGATAGGCGGTCGAAGGTCAGCTTGCCATCGGGCTTGGGATAGTCGATGGGCTTGCACTCGGCCGCAGGCTTCAGGTAGGCGTGGTCGGGCTTGTCGCGGTGCAGCGTCCAGGGAATGTTGCCCTTGAGCACGAACTGCTCGATGCCGTTCATCAGCGTGGCCGTGGTCAGGCCCTTCTTGAACCAGGCCTTGAAGTTGCGCGACTTGTTCAGCTCTTCGTACAGCCAGCTGTTCTCGAAGGCCTCTACATAGGCGCCCAGCTCGTCGCCCTGGCGGCCTGCGACGATGGCGTCATAGGCGGCCTCGGCGGCCAGCATGCCGGTCTTGATGGCGGCATGGCTGCCCTTGATGCGGCTGACGTTCAGGAAACCTGCGTCGCAGCCCACGAGCGCGCCGCCCGGGAACACGAACTTGGGCAGGGACAGCAGGCCGCCTGCCGTGATGGCGCGCGCGCCGTAGCCCAGGCGCTTGGCCGGCTTGATGCCCTTGGACTCGTCGCCTTCCAGGTAGTAGCGGATGTTGGGATGGGTTTTCCAGCGCTGGAACTCCTCGAAGGGGCTCAGGTAGGGGTTGGCATAGTCCAGGCCCGTGATGAAGCCCAGCGTGACCTTGTTGTCGTCCAGGTGGTAGAGGAAGGCGCCGCCATAGGTCTTGCTGTCCATGGGCCAGCCGGCCGTGTGCATCACGAAGCCGGGCTTGTGGCGTGCCGGGTCGATTTCCCACAGCTCCTTGATGCCCAGGCCATAGCTTTGCGGGTCCTTGCCGGCGTCCAGCTGGTATTTGGCAATGATCTGCTTGCCCAGGTGGCCGCGTGAGCCTTCGGCAAAGATCGTGTACTTGGCGTGCAGCTCCATGCCCAGCTGGAAGTCGCCCGTGGGTTCGCCGTCCTTGCCGATGCCCATGTTGCCGGTGGCCACGCCCTTGACCGAGCCGTCGTCGTTGTAGAGCACCTCGGCGGCAGCAAAGCCCGGGAAGATTTCAACGCCCAGTGCCTCGGCCTGCTCGCCCAGCCACTTGACCACATAGCCCAGGCGAACGATGTAGTTGCCATGGTTCTGGAAGCAGGCCGGCAGCAGGAAGTTGGGCGTGCGCAGGGCGGATTTCTCACCCAGGAAGACCATGGCGTCGTCGGTGACGGGCTGGGTCAGGGGCGCGCCCTTTTCCTTCCAGTCAGGGATCAGCTCGGTCAGCGCACGCGGGTCCATGATGGCGCCCGACAGGATGTGGGCACCGGGCTCCGAGCCCTTTTCCAGCACGACGACGGAGACATCCTGGCCTTTTTCGGCCGCCAGCTGCTTGAGGCGGATGGCCGTGGCCAGGCCGCCGGGGCCGCCGCCAACCACCACCACGTCGTATTCCATGGCTTCGCGCGGCCCGTACTGGGCCAGGATTTCTTCGTTCGTCATCGGGGTGTCTCGCTTGGATATTGAAAAAACAGGATGTTCGGCAGACCGAACGTTCGTTCGGCTGCAGCGCAAATGCCGCAATGCGGTGGATTCTATGACGTGCGTGGACCCCGTCGTTGCTGATAGGTGACAGCGCGGGAATCCGCCCTGCTGCACAGTGACCGGGGGCTGCGGGGCATGGTGCCTTGCGGTGGCGCTACAACAAGGAGACTGCAGGCATGCGCATAGAGATTCCAGAATATAAAAAATGCGTTCACGAGATGCGATTCAAAGTGCGCTGGGGCGACATGGACGCCATGGGCCATGTCAACAACGCCATGTACTTCCGCTATCTGGAGACTGCCCGCATCGACTGGATGGTTGAAGCGGGCATGGCGCCTACGCCGGGCGGGCAGGGGCCGGTCATCGTCAATGCGTTCTGCAACTTCCACCAGCAGCTGGCCTATCCCGACGAGGTGCTGCTCAAGATGTACGTCAGCGACCCCGGCCGCACCACCTTCGAGACCTGGGGAACCATGGAACGCATCTCCGAGCCCGGCGTGATCTGCGCGGCCGGCGGCGGCACCGTGATCTGGGTGGACTTTCCCAGGCAGAAGGCCATCGAGTTGCCGGGCTGGGTGCGGGAGATGGTGGGATAGCGGCCCTGGCGCCCTTCACATGATGTGCCTGGGCACTGCACGCCAGGCCGTGGCGCCCGGAGTGCCTGCGGGCGAGGGAGCCTCGCGGATCATCGGATGAACGACACATGCCGTGTCGTCCATGCCCGCATTCCCCAGGAGGTTCGATATGGATTGGTTGCAAAAGCTGCTGTGCCGGCTGTTTGGCTATCGCTGCCCGTTGAGCATCGAGCTCAACGGCGACAGCATTCTCAACGGCTACGGCGTGGACATCACGCCGGTGCAGCGCATCCAGGCGGCACGCCCCTGGTGGACGCTGGATGACAGGTGCATCAACGGCCTGCGGCTGCAAAAACTCATGCTGACGTTTGCCGATGTGCCGCACAACAGCCGCGTCACGGTCATCGCCCTGGGCGCCAATGACGGCTTCGGCCTGGTCCCGCCAGACGAGTACCGGGCCGACCTGCTGGAGGCCGTGCGCATCAGCCGGGAATGCGGCTCCACTCCCGTGTTCACGGGCCTGCCCGGCATGCCGCTGGGGCGCTTTCCCGTGGAATGGACGGACAACCTGGACGCCCTGAACGCGGTGATGCACGACATCGCCACGCAACAGGGCATACCGCACGCCGGCTGGGATGCCGATTTTCGCGGTGACGAGGACCTGAACCCGGATGGCGTGCACCGCACCCAGGCCGCCAGCGACAGGTTGGCGCAACTGCTGATCCAGACGATTGACGGGCTACCGCGCTGAGCCTGCAGAGCCGGGTCAGTTCCGACCGAGCCGCGGTCTTCAGGCTGACTGGCGCAGCACCAGCTTGGGCCTGGCCAACAACTGCTGGCGGGGCTGGCCCGGATGGGCCATGCGTGCCAGCAGCAAGGTGGCAGCCTGTTCGCCAAGCTCGGCGGGGCGCACGTCCACCGTGCTCAGGGGGGGATGGGAATGCGCGGCATCGAACACGTTGTCGAAGCCCATGAGCGCGAAGTCTTTGCCTGCGCGCAGTCCGTTTTCGTCCAGGGCAGACAGTGCGCCAAAGGCCACCAGATCGTTGTAGCAGATGGCCGCCTTGATGGCTGGTTGCGCGGCCAGCAGGCTGCGCATGGCGTCATGCCCTCCCGTGCGCGTGGGGCTGGCGGAGAAAACCAGGTCTTCATCGAAAGCCAGGCCCGCATCGGCAAAGGCGGCCCTGCAGCCGCTCAGGCGCTGCTCCAGCATCAGGCCGTCCAGCCCTCCCAGAAAACCGATGCGGCGATGCCCGGCCGCCAGCAGGTGGCGCGTGGCCGCCATCACGCCATGGGCGTTGTCGGCGCCTGCGAAGTCGTAGCTTCCCTCGCCCAGCGTGCGGATCATGACCACCAGGGGAATGCCCCATGACTGCAGGTCCTGCGCCAGCGAGGCCGGCGTGTCCAGCGCCGGGCACAGCGCAATGCCGGCCGCGTTGTGCTCGCGCATGGCGGTCAGCACTTTTTGCTGGCGCTCCAGGCTTTCGCTGGTATGGGCCATGAGCGTGATGAAGCCGGCATCGGCCAGCCTGCGCTCCAGCCCCGCCAGCACCTCGGCAAAGAAGGGGTTCATCAGGTCGTTGATCACGACACCGACCATGTTGGACGACTGGCGCCGCAGCTCTCCGGCGCGACGGTTGTAGACATAGCCGAGCTGCGCTGCCGCTGCACGCACGCGCTCCGATGTCTCGGCCGGAATCAGGGGGCTGCCCTTGAGCACCAGCGACACCGTTGATTTGGAGACCTGGGCCGCAGCCGCCACGTCAAGGATGGTCACGGCGCGCACGGAAGGGGGCTTGTTCATCATGGTTCGGTGTTTTCCCTGGGTCGGCGCGATTGTGCTTGATCTTCTTTTGGAACGTTCCAATAATTAATTAGAACGTTCCAATAGAAATTATCAATACAGGGAGGGAGACCATGAGCGAGGTCGGTTGGGGATTGATAGGGGCCAGCACCATTGCTGCCGATCACATGATCGGTGCCATCCGCGCGCAGCGCGGGCACACGGTGGCGGCGGTCGCCAGCCGCAGTGCAAAGCGCGCGGCGCAGTTTGCTGCCGAGCAGGGCATTGCCCGCGCCTACGACTCGGTGCCCGCCCTGCTGGCCGACCCGTCAGTCCAGGTGGTCTACGTCAGCTCCGACAACGAACTGCGCCACGCCCAGGTCCTTGCTGCGGCAGCGGCCGGCAAGCATGTCCTGTGCGAGAAGCCATTGGCGCTGACCGTGGAGCATGCGCTGGACATGGTGAGGGCATGCCGGGCCGCAGGCGTGGTGCTGGGCACCAACCACCACCTGCGCAACGCGGCAACGCACCGCAGGATGCGCGAGCTGGTGCGCGATGGCGCCGTGGGCCAGCCGCTGTTTGCGCGCGTCTTCCACGCCATCGAGCTGCCGCCCTCTGTGCAGGGCTGGCGGCTGGAGCGGCCCGAGGCCGGTGGCGTGATCCTCGACATCGGCGTGCATGACGTGGATGCGCTGCGCTTCATCCTGGGGGCTGAGCCGGTGGAGGCGGTGGCGCTGGAGCAGCAAGGACCGCTGTCCCGCAACGGCGTGGCGGACGGCGTGATGGCCGTGCTGCGGCTGGACAACGGCGTGCTGGCCCAACTGCATGCGGCATTCACCGTGGCGCATGCGGGAACCGGCATCGAGATCCATGGCGCCTCGGGCTCGCTCATCGGGCGCGATGTGATGACGCAGCGGCCGGGCGGCGAGGTGCTGCTGCGCAATGGGGCCGGCGAGCAGTCCATTGCCGTGGAGCACCACGGTCTCTACGCGCATGGGGTGGTCGCGTTCTGCGCCGCCCTGCGCGGCGAAGGCCTGCCTGCCGCCACCGGCGAGGACGGCGTGCGCTCGCTGGCGGCGGCGGTGGCCATGGCCCAGGCCTGCCGCACGGGCCGGGCCGTACCCATAGCCAATCCCCTTGCACGGGAACGGGGAGCAGCCGCATGAACAAGCACATCACCGCCGCACAGGCTGCAGCCTTGCTGCGCGACGGCGACATCGTCAGCGTGAGCTCGTCCAGCGGGCTGGGCTGCCCCGACAAGGTGCTGGCCGCCATTGGCGAGCGCTTCGAACGCGAGGGTGCTCCGCGCAACCTGACCACGCTGCACCCGATTGCGGCCGGCGATATGTACGGCATCAAGGGAATGGACCATCTGGCCCGGCCCGGGCTGCTGTCGCGTGTCCTGGCCGGCTCGTATCCCAGCGGCCCGTCCTCGCTGCCCATGCCTGCGATCTGGCGCATGGTGGTGGACAGCCAGATCCAGGCCTACAACATCCCCAGCGGCATCCTGTTCGACATGCACCGCGAGGCGGCTGCGCGGCGCCCGGGCGTGCTGACCCAGGCGGGCATGGGCACCTTTGTCGATCCCGCACAGCAGGGCTGCGCGATGAACGAGCCGGCCAGCCGCCATCCGGTAGTGCGCCTGCAGCATTTCGACGGGCGCGACTGGCTGTTCTTTCCCGCTGTGGCGCCCGACGTGACCGTCCTGCGCGCCACCACGGCCGATGAGCGCGGCAACCTGGGGTATGAGCACGAAGGCGCGCTGCTGGGTGCGCTGGAGCAGGCGATGGCCGCACGCAACAACGGTGGCATCGTCATCGCCCAGGTCAAGCGCATCGTCAGGGCCGGCCACCTGAGGCCGCACGATGTCCGCGTCCCCTGCCATCTGGTGGACCATGTGGTGGTCGATGCCGATCAGTGGCAGACCACGCAGACGGTGTATGACCCGGCCATCAGCGGGGAGGTGGCGCAACCGCTGTCCGGCTTCGAGCCCCAGGCCTGGGGGCCCGAGAAGGTGATTGCGCGCCGCGCCGCCATGGAACTGGCGCACGGGCATGCTGCCAATCTGGGCTTTGGCATTGCGGCCAATGTGCCGCGCATCCTGCTCGAGGAGGGCCTGCATGGCGAGGTGACCTGGATCATAGAGCAGGGCGCCGTCGGCGGCATGCCGCTGCTGGGCTTTGCCTTTGGCTGCGCGGCCAATGCCGATGCCATCGTGGCCTCGCCCCAGCAGTTCACCTATTTCCAGGGCGGGGGCTTCGATGTGACGCTGCTGTCCTTCCTTCAGGTGGATGGCGATGGCAGCGTCAATGTCTCGCGGCTGGGCGCCAGGCCCTATCTGACGGCCGGCTGCGGCGGCTTTGTGGATATCACGGCCCATGCGCGGCGCATCGTCTTCTGCGGACTTTTCACGGCCGGCGCCAGGCTGCGCGTGGGCGACGGGCGGCTGGACATCCTCGAGGAGGGCGGCACGCGCAAGTTCGTCGGCACGGCCGAGCACATCAGCTTCAGCGGCCTGGTCGGGCGCCAGCGCGGGCAGCGGGTGCGCTATGTGACCGAGCGCTGCGTCATCGACCTCGAAGACCAGGGCCTGGTCGTGCGCGAGATCGCGCCCGGCGTGGACCTGCAGCGCGATGTGCTGGAGCGGGCCGGCATGGCGCTGCAGGTGGCGCCCGACCTGCGGCGTATGGATGAGCGCCTGTTCCACGATGCGCCCTTTGGCCTGGCCCTGCAGGCCCGGGAGGTCCGCCGTGGCTGAGACCCTGGTTCAACTGGTGCGCCAGGGCCCCGTGGCCCAGGTCACGATAGACCGGCCTGCACGGCTCAACGCGCTGACCCCGTGCATGCTCGACGCACTGGAGCACATAGCGCGCGAGATCGAGGCCGATGGCGCCATCCGTGCCGTGGTGCTGACCGGCCGTGGCGACAGGGCCTTTTGCGCGGGCGCCGACATCCATGCCTGGGCCGCGCTGCAGCCGCTGGACATGTGGCGGCAGTGGGTGCGCCGTGGCCACCAGGTGTTCGACCGGTGGGCGCGGCTGCGCCAGCCCGTGATTGCGGCGCTCAACGGCCATGCGTTCGGCGGCGGGCTGGAGCTGGCCATCACCAGCGATGTGCGCATCGCCGTCGATACGGCGCAGTTCGCGCTGCCAGAGGCATCGATCGCCACCTGTCCCGGCTGGTCCGGCTCGCAGCGGCTGGTGCGGCTGATCGGCCCCGGCCACGCGAAGTACCTGGCCCTGGGCGGCGTGCGGCTGTCCGCCGATCAGGCGCTGGCCTGCGGGCTGGTGCATGAACGGGTGCCGGCCAGCGAACTGGGCCTGCGCGCTGCTGCGTTGGCCCACGACATGGCAGGCCAGGCGCCCGTGGCACTGCAGCTGACCAAGCAACTGATCAATGCCGCCGCCGGCGAAGACGCACCCGCCGCACTGGAAGCCATGGCCGCAGCCCTGGCCGCGAGCACGGCCGATGCAGCCGAAGGCCTGCGCAGCTTCAAGGAAAAGCGCGTGCCGCGCTACCTGGGCCGCTGAATCTGCGCCGACCTGCCGACCTGCCGATTCGCCGTCCCGCCCTTGCCCCCTGAACCACCCAAGGAGACCGCCACCATGACTGCCGCGAACCCGCTTCCAGCCCATGCAACTGCAGTGAATGCAGGGGCCATGGCCGGCCTCATCCACAGGCCCCCGTTCCATGGCCGGCTGCTCATCGATGGCGCCTGGGCCGATGCGGCCGACGGCGCGACGCTGGAACGCCGCTCCCCGGCCCACGGCACCGTGGCCAGCATCCATGCGCGGGCCGGGCGGGCCGATGCCGCGCGTGCCATTGCCGCAGCACGCCGCGCTGCGGACCACGGGCCCTGGCCCCGCATGAAGGGTGCGCAGCGCGCCAGCGTGCTGCGTGCCGTGGCCGAACGCCTGCTGGACCGCAGGCAGGAATTGGCGCGTATGGAGACGCTGGAGACCGGCAAGCCGCTGGCCCAGTCGCTGGACGAGGTGGGCGCGGCGGCCGACCTGTGGCACTACGCCGCCGCACTGGCGCGCAACCTGCATGGCGACAGCTACGACACGCTGGGCGAGCAGACGCTGGGCGTGGTGCTGCGCGAGCCGCTGGGCGTGGTCGGCATCGTCACGCCCTGGAACTTTCCCCTGCTCATCGTCAGCCAGAAGCTGCCCTTTGCGCTGGCCGCCGGCTGCACGGCCGTGGTCAAGTCGGCCGAGGAAACATCGGCCACCACGCTGATGCTGGGCGAGATCCTCATGAACGCCGGCCTGCCGCCCGGTGCCGTCAACATCCTGCCAGGCGGCGGTGGCGCTGTCGGCGAGGTCCTGGCCGCGCACCCGGACATCGACATGCTGTCCTTCACGGGCTCCACGGAAACAGGCCGGAAGGTGGCCGCAGCATCGGCGCAGACCCTCAAGAAGCTGTCCCTGGAGCTGGGCGGCAAGAACCCCCAGATCGTCTTTGCCGACTGCGACTTCGAGGCGGCCGTCGATGCCACGGTGCTGGGCATGCACTTCAATGCCGGCCAGTGCTGCAACAGCGGCAGCCGCGTGCTGGTGCAGGCGGCCATCGCCGAGCGCTTCGTGGCCGCCGTGGCCGAGCGCGCGCGGCAGGTGCGCGTGGGCGATCCGCTGGACCAGGGCGTGCAGGTGGGCGCCATCACCACGCAGCGCCAGCTGGACGCCATCCTCACCCACATCGAGGCCGCGCGCCAGGCCGGCGCCCGCGTGGTGCTGGGCGGCAGCCGCATGGCGCGCCCGGGCCTGTATGTGGAGCCCACGGTACTGGCCGGCGTGACGCCGGACATGGCCATTGCCAGGCAGGAGGTCTTCGGGCCCGTGCTCGCGGTGCTGGTCTTCGAGGACCTGGACGATGCGATCGACCTGGCCAACGCCACGCTCTACGGCCTGTCGGCCGCCGTCTGGAGCCGTGACTTCAGCACCTGCCTGGCGGCGGCGCGGCGCATCAAGGCCGGCACGGTCTGGGTCAATACCTTCCTCGAAGGCCATGCCGAGCTGCCTTTCGGCGGCTACCGCCAAAGCGGCCTGGGCCGAGAGCTGGGCCGCCGTGCCGCCGAGGACTACACCCAGGCCAAGACCCTGCACATGCACCTGGGTGCGCGCAGCCACTGGTATCTGCCCATCCACGAAGGAGACACGGCATGAAGCGGCCACTGACTGCCATGGCGCTGGCCATGGCCCTTGCCACACCGCCGGCCGCCATGGCCGGGCAGAGCGTCGAGGTCCTGCACTGGTGGACCGCTGGCGGCGAGGCCGCCGCGCTGAACCTGCTCAAGAGCGGGCTGGAAAAGCAGGGCGTGCGCTGGAACGACATGCCCGTGGCCGGTGGCGGCGGCGAGGCGGCCATGACGGCGGTGCGCGCCCGCGTGACCTCGGGCAACCCGCCCACGGCGGTGCAGATGCTGGGCTTCGACATCCTGGACTGGGGCGGCCAGGGCGTGGTCGCCGACCTGGATGCCCTGGCCGCGCGCGAGGGCTGGGACAAGAGCGTGCCGCAGGAGGTGCAGAAATTCTCGCGCTACCAGGGCCGCTGGATCGCGGCGCCGGTCAACATCCATTCGACCAACTGGCTGTGGGCCAACCGGCAGGTGCTGGCCCAGGCGGGCGTGACGGCCGAGCCAGCGAGCTTTGACGAATTCATCGCGGCGGCGCGCAAGGTGCGCCAGGCCGGCTTCATCGCCATCGCCCATGGCGGCCAACCCTGGCAGGAGGCCATCGTGTTCGACAGCGTGGCCCTGTCCACGGGCGGCGCCGACTACTACCGCAAGGCCTTCATCGAGCGCGATCAGGCCACCATCCGGTCGGCGACCACGCGCAAGGTATTCCAGCGCATGGCGCAGATCCGCAGCCTGGTGGACAAGGATTTTTCGGGGCGCGACTGGAACGTGGCCTCGGGCATGGTCATCGCCGGCAAGGCGGGCTTCCAGATCATGGGCGACTGGGCCAAGGGCGAGTTCCTCAACGCCGGCAAGCAGCCCGGCAAGGACTTTGCCTGCTACCGCTTCCCGGGCACCCAGGGCATGGTGGCCTTCAGTACCGACCAGTTCGTGATGTTCAGGCTGTCCGACGCGGGCAAGGCGGCCGCTCAGCGCAAGCTGGCGGCCGCCATCATGGAGCCGGCCTTTCAGTCGGCATTCAATGTCGTCAAGGGTGCGGCGCCTGCGCGCCTGGACGTGGCGGATACGGCCTTCGACGAATGCGGCAAAAAGGCCATCCGCGACGTGGCCGAGGCCGATGGCCGGCGCAGCATGCTGGGCTCCATTGCGCTGGGCCATGCGACGGCCGCATCGGCCAAGAACGCCATCTATGACGTGGTCACGCGCCACTTCAACGGCCAGATCGACGATGCCAGGGCCGTGGCCGAGCTGGCCTCGGCCCTGGCCGACTGATGGAGGACCCTGCCATGAAGGCCGGCTGGCTCCCCAGGCTGCTGCTCAGCCCCAGCGTGCTGCTCACGCTGGTGTGCGTGTACGGATGCATTCTGTTCACGGTCTATCTGTCGTTCACGGCATCGACCCTGCTGCCGCGCCATGAATGGGCCGGCACCGCTGCCTACACGCGGCTGCTGGGGCTGGAGAACTGGAAGATCTCGGCGAACAACCTCGCGGTGTTCGCCAGCCTCTACATCGCCATTGCCATGGCGCTGGGCCTGGTACTGGCCATCCTGATCGACCAGAAGATCCGCGCCGAGGCCGTGCTGCGCTCCATCTTCCTGTACCCCATGGCCCTGTCCTTCATCGTCACGGGAACGGCGTGGAAATGGCTGCTCGACCCCGGCGTGGGCCTGGAAAAATCCATGCACCTGCTGGGCTGGCAGGGTTTTGCGTTCGGCTGGATCAAGGACGGCGACATGGCCATCTACTGCGTGGTCATCGCCGCCGTGTGGCAGACCAGCGGCTTTGCCATGGCCCTGTTCCTGGCGGGCCTGCGCGGGGTGGACTCCGAGCAGATCCATGCGGCGCGGCTCGATGGCGCGCGCACCTGGCAGATCTACTGGCGCATCATCCTGCCGCAATTGGGGCCGGTTTTCGTATCGGCCTTCGTGATCCTGGCGCACATGGCCATCAAGTCCTATGACCTGGTGATTGCGCTGACCAATGGCGGGCCCGGCCGTTCGACCTGGCTGCCCTCGGTGTTCATGTACCAATACTCGTTCACCCGCAACGAGATGGCCGTGGGCGCGGCCAGCTCGGTGCTGATGCTGCTGGCCGTGGGTGCCATCGTCCTGCCCTATCTCTGGGGCGCCATGCGCAGCGCAGGAGGTCGCCATGACTGAGCTGCGCACACCCTGGTCCGTGACACGGCGGCTTCAGCCCTGGCGCGTGCTGCTGTATGCGGCGCTGGTCCTGCTGGCGGCGGTCTTCCTGCTGCCGGTCTATGTGATGCTGGCCAATTCGTTCAAGCCGCTCGACGAGATCCGCAGCGGCCACCTGCTGGCGTTGCCCGGCCAGTGGACGCTGGCGCCCTGGCGCAGCGCCTGGAGCACGGCGCAGATCGGCGTGCAGGCCACGGGGCTGAGACCGTTCTTCCTCAATTCCTTCCTGGTGGCCGTGCCATCCGTGCTGCTGTCCACGGCCCTGGGCGCGCTCAACGGCTGCATCCTGACCCAGTTCCGTTTCCGGGGGGCGGACCTGCTGTTCGGCGCCATCTTGCTGTCGGTCTTCATTCCATTCCAGATCGTGCTGATTCCCATGGCCAAGATGCTGGGGGTGCTGGGCCTGGCGGGCAGCCTCAAGGGCCTGGTCTTCGTCAACACGGTGTACGGCATAGGCTTCACCACGCTGTTCTTTCGCAACTACTACGCGGCCTTCCCGGCCGAGCTGGTGCGCTCGGCGCGCATGGATGGCGCGGGGTTCTTCGGGCTGCTGTGGCGCGTGCTGCTGCCCAACAGCCTGCCCATCGTCGTGGTGGCCGCGATATGGCAGTTCACCAGCATCTGGAACGAGTTCCTGTTCGGCGCCTCGTTCAGCGATTTCAGCTCCTACCCGCTGACCGTGGCGCTGAACAACCTGGTCAACAGCAGCACCGGCGTCAAGGAATACAACGTCCACTTCGCGGGGGCGTTCATCGCGGCCTTGCCGACGCTGGCCGTGTACCTGGTGTCGGGCCGGTTCTTCGTGCGCGGGCTGATGGCCGGCGCCGTCAAAGGCTGATGCCCAGCATCTTGCAGTGAGGCATTCCATGGCATTCCTTGATCTCGACCGCATCCACAAGCGCTTCGGCGCGGCCAGCATCCTGCAGGACATCAGCATTGCCGTGCAGGAGGGCGAATTCCTGGTCCTCGTCGGCCCGTCGGGCTGCGGCAAGAGCACGCTGATGAACATCATCGCGGGCCTGGAGCCGCCCAGCGGCGGCCGCCTGGCGCTGGGCGGCCGCGACATCACCCACGCAGCGCCGGCCGAGCGCGACATCTCCATGGTGTTCCAGTCGTATGCGCTGTACCCCAACATGACCGTGGCGGGCAACATCGGCTTTCCGCTGGAGATGCGCAAGGTGGACAAGTCGCGGCGCCTTGCGCGGGTGCAGGAGGTGTCCAGGCTGCTGCAGATAGAGCACCTGCTGGGGCGCAAGCCGCGCCAGCTGTCGGGCGGCCAGCGCCAGCGCGTTGCCATAGGGCGGGCGCTGGCGCGCGAGCCGCAGCTCTACCTTTTCGACGAGCCGCTGTCCAACCTCGATGCCCAGCTGCGCGTGGACATGCGCGCCGAGATCAAGAAGCTGCATCAGCGCCTGGGCGCCACCATCATCTATGTCACGCACGACCAGATCGAGGCCATGACCCTGGCCACGCGCATCGCCGTCATGAAGGGCGGGGTGCTGCAGCAGCTGGGCACGCCGCAGCAGGTCTACAACCGGCCGGCCAACACCTTTGTGGCGGGCTTCATGGGGTCGCCGCGCATGAACCTGCTGCCTGCGCGCGTGGGTGAGGGGGCGGGTGAGGGGCAGGGCGGTCCCTTCCTCGATATCGGCGGCCAGTCCCTGCCCCTGCCGCAGCCGCTGGCCACCGCGCTGCAGGGCCACGCGGGCCGCGAAGTCATTGCCGGCATACGTGCCGAGGCCGTGGGCCTGATGCCCGAAGGCGTGCCGGCCGCCCCCGGCCAGGGCCTGGCCGAGGCCCGCGTCGAACTGCTGGAGCCCACCGGATCGGACACGCTGGCCCTGCTGAAGCTCGGTGGCCATGCGTTCACCGCGCGGCTGCCGCCCGATGCGCCGTTGCGCGCCGGGGACAGGGCACGCCTGCTGATCGACCTGTCTCGGCTGGTCTGCTTCGATGCCGCCACCCAGGCGCTGATCGCATGACCGCCATGGCGCACAACGGGCTGGACTGCGATGTGCTCATCATCGGCTCGGGCGTGGGCGGCTCGGCCGTGGCCCTGCAACTGGCGGACAGCGGTGCGAGCGTATGGGTGCTGGAGCGCGGCCCGGTGCTGCCGCGCGAGGCGCAGAACTGGGACATCGAGGCCGTCTTCGCCGAAAGACGCTACCAGACCGACGAGGTCTGGTACGCCAGCGGGCGGGCGTTTCGGCCCGGCATGTTCTATTTCGTGGGCGGGCACACCAAGTTCTACGGCACGGCCATGCTGCGCTTTCGGCAGCGCGATTTCGAGGCGGTGGAGCATGAGGAGGGCATCTCGCCCGCCTGGCCGCTGCGCTATGCCGATCTCGAACCCTGGTATGCCCTGGCCGAGCAACTGTTCGGCGTGCGCGGCCAGGGCGGCGCCGACCCCACGGAGCCGCCGCGCAGCACGGCCTATGCCCATCCCCCGGTGCCGCACGAGCCGCTGCTTTCGCGCATCGAGCAGCGCTTGCGTGCCCAGGGCCTGCGGCCGTTTCCCATGCCCTGCGCCATCGACCTGGGACCGGGCGGGCACTGCCGGCGCTGCGCCAATTGCGACGCCGTGCCCTGCATGGTGGGGGCCAAGGGCGATGCCGAAACCTGCCTGCTGCGGCCTGCGCTGGCGCGCCGCAATGTGCGGCTGCACACCGGCGTGCACGTTCAGCGCCTGCTCACCGATGCGGGGGGGCGGCGCGTCGTCGCGGCGGAGGTGGTGGACCGCGGCGTGGCGCGCCGCATCACCGCGGGGCTGTTCGTGCTCAGTGCCGGTGCCATCAACTCGGCGGCCCTGCTGCTGCGCTCGGCCAATGCGCGGCATCCGCGCGGCCTGGCCAATGGCAGCGACGTGGTGGGCCGCCACTACATGACGCACAACACCACGGCCCTGATGGCATGGCACCCGTTCAGGCGCAACCGCACGCGCTTTCCCAAGACGCTGGCGCTGCACGACTTCTATTTTGGCGACGGCGCGGGCGGCCCGCCGCTGGGCAGCCTGCAACTGCTGGGAAAGATCCGCGAGCCCATGCTGCGTGCCGCCCTGCCGGGCACCCCGAGGTGGCTGCGCAGCGCGCTGGCCGAGCGCAGTGTGGACTGGTACGCGCAAAGCGAGGACCTGCCCCACCCCAGCAGCCGCGTCACGCTGCGCGCAGACGGAGCCATCGACCTGCACTGGCACCGCACCAACCTGCGCGCCCACCAGCGTTGGGTGGCGCGCTGCGCCCAGATACTGCACGGCACCGGCTACCCGCTGGTGCTGTCGCGCGGCTTCGGCACCGAGGTGGTGTCGCACCAGTGCGGAACGGTGCGCCTTGGGAGTGATCCGGCCACCTCGGCGCTGGACCCGCAGTGCAAGGCCTGGGAGCTGGACAACCTGTATGTGGTCGATGCGGGATTCTTCCCGTCCTCGGCCGCCGTCAACCCCGCGCTGACCGTGGCTGCCCAGGCCCTGCGCGTGGGCAGCCACCTGCGTCACCACCTTCAGGAGCTGCTGCCATGAATCCGCAATCGACGGCACGGCGCCCCGTGGCCCTGGTCACCGGCGGCAGCCAGGGCATAGGCGCCGCCATTGTGCTGCAACTGGCGCACGACGGCTTTGACGTGGCCATCACCACGCTGCAGGACGACGGCGCCAGTGACGGCGCCAGCGTCGCGCAGATCCAGGCCTGCGGCGCGCGTGCGCTGCATGTGCGCGGCGACCTGGCCGACGTGCACGACCACGCTCGTGTGCTCGATGCGGTCTGCGCCTGGGGCGGTGTGCCGTCCTGCCTGGTCAACAACGCAGGCATGGGATCGCCGCGCCGCGGCGATCTGCTGGACATCCGCGCCGAGGATTTCGACCTGGTGATGGCCACCAACCTGCGCGGCAGCTTCTTTTTCACGCAGGCCGTGGCGCAGCGCATGCTGGCTGCGCCTTCCGGCGCTGCGCGGTCCATCGTCACCGTGTCCTCGGTCAGCGGCGAGATGGCGTCGGTGGAGCGCGGCGAGTACTGCCTGTCCAAGGCCGGCCTGGGCATGCTGACGCGCCTGTTCGCGCTGCGCCTGGCGGCGCACGGCATTGGCGTGTTCGAGCTGCGCCCCGGCATCGTCCGCACTGCCATGACGGCGGGCGCTGCCGATCGGTACGACGGCCTGATCGCTGCGGGCCTTGTGCCCATGGGCCGCTGGGGCCGGCCCGAGGACGTGGCGCAGGCCGCCAGCGCGCTGGCAAGCGGCAGGCTGGCGTTTGCGACGGGGTCGGTGCTGCATGTGGATGGCGCGCTCTCCATCGCGCGGCTGTGAGGAGGATGACCATGGACAGCTATGACTACATCATCACGGGCGCGGGCTCGGCGGGCTGCGTGCTGGCCAACCGGCTGAGCGCCGACCCCTCGGTGCGCGTGCTGCTGCTGGAGGCCGGGGGCTGGGACTCGCATCTTCTGTACCACTGGCCTGCGGGCTTTGCGCGCATGACCCGGGGCCGGGGCTCCTGGGGATGGCAGACCGTGCCGCAGCGGCATCTGAACCAGCGCGTGCTGCGCTACACGCAGGCCAAGGTCATCGGTGGCGGCTCGACCATCAACGCCCAGCTGTACACGCGCGGCGTGCCGGCAGACTATGACGACTGGGAGCGCCTGGGCGGCGCCACGGGCTGGTCCTGGCGCGACGTGCTGCCGTACTTCAAGCGGTCGGAGAACAACCAGCGCTTTGCCAACGAGTACCACGGCTACGGCGGCCCGCTGGGCGTGTCCTGCCCCGTCAGCCCGCTGCCCATCTGCGAGGCCTTCTTCCAGGCCGGCCAGGAAATGGGCATGCCCTTCAACCCCGACTTCAACGGCGCCGCGCAGCAGGGCCTGGGCTACTACCAGCTCACGCAGTGGAATGCGCGCCGTGCGTCGGCCGCCACCGGCTTCATCGATCCGGTGCGCATGCGCCGCCCCAATCTGACCATCCAGCTGCAGACCCAGGCGCTGCGCGTGCTGGTGCAGGGCAGGCGCGCGGTTGGCGTGGAGGCGGTCTCGGGCACCAGCCGCACGCCTTTCAGCGTGCACGCCAGCCGCGAAGTCATCGTCTGCTCGGGCGCCATAGGCTCGCCCAGGCTGCTGATGCACTCCGGCATAGGCCCTGCCGACCATCTGCGCAGCGTGGGGCTGGCGCCTGTGCATGACCTCCCTGGTGTCGGCTCCAACCTGCAGGACCACCTGGACCTGTTCGTGATCGCCGAATGCACGGGCGACCACACCTACGACAAATACCAGCGCCCCTGGCACGCGGCCTGGGCGGGCCTGCAGTACCTGCTGCTCAAGAAAGGGCCGGCCGCCTCCAGCCTCTTCGAGACCGGGGGCTTCTGGTATGCCGACCCCGATGCGCTCGCGCGCTCGCCCGACATCCAGTTCCATCTGGGGCTGGGCTCGGGCATAGAAGCCGGAATGACCGGGCTGGAGAACGCGGGCGTGACGCTGAACACGGCCTACCTGCGCCCCCGCTCGCGTGGCACGGTCCGGCTCGCGGATGCAGACCCGGCGTCGGCGCCCTTGATCGATCCCAACTACTGGGCAGACCCGCATGACCGGGCCATGTCCATCAAGGGCCTGCGCCTTGCGCGCAAGCTGCTGTGCCAGCCCGCGCTGCGGCGCTACGTGCACGGCGAGGTATTGCCGGGCGGACATCGGGACAGCGATGCCGAACTGTCTGACTACGCCTGCGCCCATGCCAAGACCGACCACCATCCCGTGGGCACCTGCCGCATGGGCCCCGAGCACGACCCGGACAGCGTGGTGACGCCGCAACTGCAGCTCATCGGCATGGAGGGGCTGCGCGTGGCCGATGCGTCCGTGATGCCCTTCATCCCATCGTGCAACACCAACGCTCCCACCATCATGGTGGCCGAGAAGGCTGCCGACCACATCCTCGGCCGACTGGCTTGAGGCAGGAGACCCCCATGCAGATCCTCCTTCCCCGAAGCGACGGCCGTCTCGTGCCACTGGCCATGAAGGCCAGTCCCATCGCTCCCGCGGGCCCGGCCCCTGCCTTCAACCGCAGCGTCTACGCAGCGGCCCATGTGGTGATCGACCCGTTGGCCGCCACGCATCCCTGGGATGGCCCGCCTGCCATCGATTGGGAGGCGACGCTGGCCTTCCGCGAGCATCTGTACCGCCTGGGCTTCAAGGTCGCCGAAGCCATGGACACGGCCCAGCGCGGCATGGGCCTGGACTGGCCATCGGCACGCGAACTCATCCAGCGCAGCGCGCGCCATGCGCGGGCAGTGGGCGGCCAGCTGGCCTGCGGCGCGGGCACCGACCAGCTGGCGGCGCAACCCGGCGTCACGCTGGCACAGGTCGAGGGGGCCTACCGCGAGCAGATGGACGTGGTGCAGGCCGAAGGCTGCCCCGTGGTCCTCATGGCCAGCCGCGCCCTGGCCCAGGCCGCGCGCGGCCCGCAGGACTATCTGCAACTCTATGACCGGCTGCTGGACGCTGCCGACCAGCCCGTGGTGCTGCACTGGCTGGGCGAGATGTTCGACCCTGCGCTGCGCGGCTACTGGGGCAGTACGGACCTGGCGCAGGCCCTCGATACCGTCGCCGCGCTGATCGCAGCGAAGGCGCCCAAGGTCGAAGGCATCAAGGTATCGCTGCTCGATGCGCAATGGGAGAGGGCGCTGCGCCGCAGGCTGCCTGCGGGCGTGAAGATGTACACGGGTGACGATTTCCACTACGCCGAACTCATGGCCGGCGATGGGACGGCAGCCGGTGAGGGCGGCCACTCCCACGGCCTGCTGGGCATCTTCGACCCCATCGCCCCAGTGGCGGCCGTGGCGCTGGCAGAACTGGCCCAGGGCCGCAGCGGGCGCTTCCGGGAACTGCTGGATCCCACGGTGGCGCTGTCGCGCGAGATTTTTTGCGCGCCCACGCGGCATTACAAGGCAGGCATCGTGTTCCTGGCCTGGCTCAATGGCCACCAGAAGCACTTCTCCATGGCCGGCGGAATGCAGTCTGCACGCGGGGCTGTGCACTTTGCCAAGGTGTTCGAGCTGGCCGATGCCTGCGGTGCGCTGGCCGACCCGGAACGGGCCAGCGCGCGCATGAAAAGCTATCTGTCGGTGGCCTGTGGCGTCGAGGCTTGAAGCAGGATTGCCCGGATCTTGCTCCGCCTTCCCCAGGCCGGCAGCTCACACCGCACTCACTCCACGCTCACACCAGGCTCACACCAGGCTCAGGGATTCATCGCATCCTGGCTGCAGCATCGGCTGCAGCCCGAGCATCAGATCAAGGTTCTGCACCGCCGCGCCGGCGGCGCCCTTGCCCAGGTTGTCGAACACGGCGGTCAGCAGCACCTGCTGCTCCTGCGGCTGCCCGAACACCGCGAGCCGCATCCGGTTGCTGCCATTGAGCGCGCGCGGATCGAGCCGCTGCGCATCGGCGTCCTCCTCCAGGGGTTGCAGCTCGATGCAGGGCTGGCCCTGGTACCGCGCCTGCAGCGCAGCGTGCAGGCTGCGTGCGGTCACACCCGCGGGCAGCAGCCGCAGATGCAGGGCGATGGTCAGCACGATGCCTTGCCGGTAGTGGCCATAGGCCGGCACGAACACCGGCGCATGGGCCAGGCCGGCATGCTGCTGGATCTCGGGCACGTGCTTGTGGTGCAGACCCAGGCCATAGACCTGCAGGGGCACGGCAGTCGTGGCGGCAGCGCCCTCATGGTCCAGCAGTCCTGCGCGGCCCCGTCCCGAATAGCCCGATACCGCGTGAATGGCCAGCGGGTAGTCGGGGGGCAGCAGGCCCGCGTCGATCAAGGGCCTGAGCAGTGCCAGCGCACCTGTCGGATAGCAGCCGGGATTGCTGACGCGCCGGGCATGGGCGATGCGTTCAGCCTGGCCTGCCTCCAGTTCCGGCAGGCCATAGACCCAGCCCGGTGCGGTGCGATGCGCAGAACTCGCATCGATCACGCGCACGCCGGGCCGGCGCACCAGCGCCACGGCCTCGCGCGCAGCCTCGTCCGGCAGGCACAGCAAGGCGATGTCGCAGTCGTTGAGCGCCTCGGCCCGGTGCGCCGTGCTTTTGCGCAGGTCGGCCGGCAGTTGCAGCAGGCGCAGGTCGGTCCGATCCGCCAGCCATTCGCGCACCTGCAGGCCGGTGGTGCCTTGGTCGCCATCGATTAAAACAAGAGAGGTCATGGGTTGCTCCGATTGGGTGTGGAACGCATGGTGCAGCGCCTGCCGCATGCAGGCCAGTTGAATCTGACAAACTACGGATTCATGATTCCTGAATTGCTGGCAACCTGGGACACCGCACCATGCGCGAAATCAATCTGGACCGTCTGCGCACCCTGCTGACGGTGGCCGACCTGGGCTCATTCGTTGCCGCCGCCAAGGTGCTGCACCTGGCGCCGCCCACGGTGACGCTGCATGTGGCGCAGCTCGAAGAGCGTCTGGGCACACGTCTATTGCACCGTGCACCGGCCGGCGTCACCGCCACATCGGCGGGCAGCCTGCTGATAGACAAGGCGCGCCAGCTCCTGGCCGAGGCCGATGATCTCCTGCAGACCGTGCAGCGCCAGATCGCCACGCGCGGGGGCCGCGTGCGCCTGGGCGCCTCCACCGGCGCACTCGCGCACCTGTTGCCCCAGGCGCTGGAAACCCTGGCCGCCCGGCATCCCGAGATCGACGTGCAAGTGGCGGTGATGACCAGCGAGGAAGCCCTGGCGCGCCTGGCTGCCGGCAGCCTGGACATCGGCATCGTTGCCTTGCCGCAGCCCGTGCTGCGCGGGCTGCAGGTGCAGGCCTGGCGCCAGGACCCGGTGCTGGCCTTCATCCCGGCCGCCTGGAAGCCGCCGCGGCACATCACGCCCGCCTGGCTTGCAGCCCGCCCCCTGATCGCCAACGACCGTGGCACCCGGCTGTCGCGCCAGACCGCCGAATGGTTTGCCGCAGGCGGCGCCCGGCCGCAGGCACGCATCGAGCTGAACTACAACGACGCAATGAAGAGCCTGGTGGCGGCGGGCTACGGCGCCGCGCTGCTGCCCCATGAGGCCGGCGCACCGCAGCCTGACCCCCGCATCACCACGCGGCCCCTGCGGCCGGCACTGTCAAGGGCGTTGGGCATCGCGCATCGCAAAAGGCCGGATGACGACGCGACGACGGTGACGATTGAGGTTTTGATGGGGATGCGGGGGCGTTGAAGGGGGAGGGGGCGCCGTGCGTTCGGGGCCATGGCTGATGTTGCTTGCGCCGCATCAAGCGCGGCCTGGTCGCCCGACTTTGCCCCGGAGCTCGCTGGGGTTGAGTACGTACTCGGGGCTGTCCACCAGACGTTGAACGGCCAAATCGATGAATGCACGGGCTCGTACTGGCTGGGACGACCTGCTTCCGAAGTAGACGAAGTAGCTGGCGTAGTCCGGCATGTGGTCCACGAGGATCGGGATCAGCTTGCCGGAGCGGATAAACGGTGCCGCGGTGACGCCCGCGAGCTGGGCCAGCACCTTGCCGGCCAGGACGGCTTGCAGCTCAAACAGCTCGTCGTTGCTGCAGATCGTCGGGGCGACTGGCTGGTCGGCGGCCTGGCCGTCGATCTTCACCCGCCACGGCAGCACTTTCCCCGTGCTCGGATGCCGATAAGCGCTGCAGCGGTGTGTGGCCAGGTCAGCCAACGACTCGGGCACACCGTGCTTCGCGAAGTAAGAAGGTGCACCGCAGATGGGTAACTGAACCGGGAACAGCCGCCGTGCAATCACGCCCTCATGGGGCGACGGGCCGAGGCGAAAGCCCACGTCCACGCGATCCTCCACCCAGTTGCCGATACGGTCGTCCAGCAGGACGTCGGGCTGGATCCCTGGATGCATATCGCAAAACTCGTCGACCAGGCGCCAGAGAATCGGCTGGAACGTGGTGCGAGGGCCCGTGATGCGCAGCGGGCCCGCAAATTCATCCCGTGCCGACTTGGCGGACTGCAGCGCTCTGTGCATTCCCGTCACGGCCGGCCGCACGTCTTCGAACAGCCGCTGTCCTGCATCGGTCAGCGACATCACACGCGTTGTCCGATGGAACAGGCGCACGTCCAGATGGGCTTCCAGCTGGGCCAATGCCTTGCTTGCCGCCTGGGGGCTGATGCCAAGGTCTGCTGCGGCTTTGCGCAGGCTGCCAAGTTCCGCTGCCTTGATAAAGGTCGTGATGGATCGAAGCTCGTTGATCGCCATGAATGGCCTCCTCGCGGCTTTCATTGTCATTGAATTGATGCTAATTCAACAACTCAAATGCATCTATTCAGATGCCAGTCCGTTGCCTAAAGTTCGTGCCATCGAACCTCTACAAGGCAAAGCTCATGCAACACGTCGTTCTGAACAACGGTCTTCACATGCCCATGGTCGGGTATGGCGTCTTCCAGATCGCCGATGCCAATGAGTGCCAGCGCAGCGTCGTCGACGCCATCGAAACCGGCTACCGGCTGATCGACACCGCCGCCTCCTACATGAACGAAGAAGCGGTCGGCAAGGGATTGCGCTCCAGTGGCGTGCCGCGTGACCAGCTCTTCGTCACCAGCAAGCTCTGGGTGCAGGAGACCGGCTACGAGCGCACGCAGCAAGCCATCGACAAGTCCCTGCGTCGGCTGCAGCTCAGCTACCTCGACCTGTACCTGATTCACCAGCCCTTCGGCGACGTCCACGGTTCGTGGCGCGCGATGGAGGACGCCTACCGCGCGGGCAAGCTGCGCGCCATCGGCGTCAGCAACTTCCAACCGGACCGCCTGATGGACATCAAGGCGTTCAACGAGATTGCACCGGCGGTCAACCAAGTCGAAGTGAATCCCTTCCAGCAGCAGTTGGAAGCCGTGCCGTTCATGAGAGAGATGGGTGTGCAGGCCGAGGCCTGGGCTCCGTTTGCCGAAGGCCGCAACGGTCTCTTCCAGAACGAAGTGCTGATCGGCATCGCCCGGCACTACGGCAAGTCGGTCGGCCAGGTGGTGCTGCGCTGGCTGGTACAGCGCGGGATCGTCGCGCTCGCCAAGTCGGTCCGCAAGGAGCGCATGGCAGAGAACATCGCCATCTTCGACTTCGCACTCAGCGACGCCCACATGGCAAGCATCGCCACGCTCGACACCAACACGAGCAGCTTCTTCTCTCACCGCGACCCGGCCATCGTCAAGTGGATGTCCGAGCGCAGGCTGGACATCTGAGTGACCGCGATGAACGCCGCGCAATCCTGCCCCATCCGCAACGAGAACAAGGTCCTGGCCATCATCGTTGCCAGCTACCTGATGATCGTCGTGGACATCTCCATCGTCATCACGGGTCTGCCCCGCATCCAGTCAAGCCTGGGCTTCACTTCGGCGCAACTGTCATGGGTGACCAATGCCTATACGCTGGCTTTCGGTGGCTTGCTGCTCCTGGGTGCCCGCGCTGGCGACATCCTGGGCCGCCGGCGGATGTTCATCCTGGGGCTGGCGCTGTTCACACTCGCCTCCGTCTCCATCGGCCTGGCGCCTGGCGCAAGCTGGTTGCTGGTCTCCCGCGCAATTCAAGGTGTAGGCGCCGCCGTCCTTGCACCGTCCACGCTCGCACTGCTGTCCACGCATTTCGCGGAGGGGCCAGGCCGCACCCGGGCGCTCTCGCTGTACGCGGCGGCTGCCGGTGTCGGCGCAACCCTGGGCCTGGTCTTGGGCGGCCTGTTCGCTGATTTGGTGTCCTGGCGCGCAGGCTTTTTCATCAACCTGCCGATAGGGTTGCTGTTGATCGTCGCTGCGCGTGGCCACATTGCCGAGACCCAGAAGCAGGAAGGCCAGTTCGACGTGGGCGGCGCCATCAGCTCGACCATAGGGATGACGGCGCTGGTCTACGGCCTGGTTCGAGCAGCCGAAGCTGGCTGGCACGATGGCCTCGCACAGGGGGCCCTGGTCGGGGGCATGCTGATGATCCTGCTCTTCATCGGCATTGAGCGCCGGGTCCGGCAACCCATCCTGCCGATGCGCCTGCTCACCAGCCCGCAGCGAGCCGGTGCGTACATCACGCGCATGCTCTTCCTGGGCGGCGCCGTCGGCTTCTGGTTCTTCTGTACGCAGTTCCTGCAGGGCGTGCTGCATCTGCGGCCCATGCAAGCGGGCATTGCCTTCCTGCCCGTGACGCTGCCCAACTTTGCCTCGGCCATGGCCGTGCCCGGGCTGGCCCGCCGCTTCGGCAACGAAACGCTGCTTCTCGCCGGCCTGCTGCTCGGAATGGTGGGCCTCGCCTGGTTGGGCCAAGCGCATGCGCTATCGAGCTATTGGACCGGCATCGCCCCGCCCATGGTCCTGATCGGACTGGGCCAGGGCTTGTTGCTGGCACCGCTGACCGCGGCCGGTGTGGCGGGAGTGGCGCGTGAGGACGCGGGTGCTGCCTCCGGCCTGGTCAACGTGGCTCACCAGTTGGGGGGAGCACTGGGGCTTGGACTGCTGGTTCTTGTCTTCGCCAGCGCTGGTTCGTCCATCGATCAACAAGACAGTGCTGCCCTCGCGCATCGCATTGCTGCCGTCATGGACGTGGCCGCTGTGCTGCTCGGCCTGGCGCTGATCGTCTCGTGGTTCTTTATCGTCAAGCCGCACCGCCGCCATCAGGCGAAACAACAGGAGGCGCTCTCGTGAAATCACTGCTTTCAATGGCCCTGAGCGGTGCGGTGACAGCCGCTGCGGCGCAGTCTGCCGGTCCTGGCGCAATGCCGCCCGTCGTCGAAGTTCGCCCCGCGTCTGCGCAGCAGGTCACCGTTGGATCGGCCGAGACGTTCACCGGCGACGTCCGCATCAGCTCACCCTTTCAGGCGCTGCTCCCCGCAACGGCCGGTGGAGCGACCGTCACGTTCACGGCCCGTGCGCGGACGGCCTGGCATACCCATCCGCTCGGTCAGACGCTGATCGTCACCGAGGGACAGGGCCTTGTGCAACAACAAGGCCAGCCGGCGCTCATCATTCGCCCGGGCGATGTCGTGACCATCCCGCCCAACGTGCGCCACTGGCATGGCGCCGGGCCTCAAGGCTCCATGACCCACATCGCCATTGCCGAGAAAGAAAACGGCAGCGCCGTGGCCTGGCAGGACAAACTCTGCGAGCAGGACTACCAGGCCGCCGTGGTGAGCGCAGGCCTTTCCGCGATGACCGGCCAGAGGGCACAGCAGCCGCAGAAGCCACAGGAGCCACAGGAGCCACAGAGGGTCGTGCAGCCTGCGTCCGATTCGCTGAGCCCCAGGCAACGCGCCATTGCGCTCATGGCCGCCTTCACGGCAATCAGCGACATGCCCCGGCTGGGCATGGCACTGAACCAGGGGCTGGACGCGGGCATGACAGTCAGCGAGGCCAAGGAAGTCCTGGTGCAGCTCTACGCCTACGCGGGCTTCCCCAGAAGTCTCAATGCGCTCGGCGAACTGCTCAAGGTCGTCGAGCTGCGCAAGCAGCGCGGCGTGCAGGACGCGCCGGGTCGCGACCCCAGCCGAGCCGTGTCCACCGGCCGTGAGTTGGTGCTGGCCGGCCAGGCCAATCAGACCGAGATTTCAGGTGGACCGGTCCAGGGCCCGGTGTTCGAGTTCGCGCCGATCATCAATCAGTTTCTGCAGGCTCACCTGTTTGGCGACATTTTCGAGCGCGACAACCTCGATTGGCGCAGCCGCGAGCTGGCCACGGTCGGAGCGCTGGCTGCGACACCGGGCGCAGAGAACCAGCTGCGGTCCCACATGCGAGCCAGCCTGCGCGTGGGTCTGACCGCATCGCAACTGCGGCAGCTGAGCCAAGCGCTGGCGCAAGGGGTCGGCCCCGAGGTGGCAGCCCGCGCCAATGACGCACTCGTGCAGGTCCTCGACGCTGCATCCAAAGGCTGATGATGAGCATCACCCGCATCTTCCGCGCAGGAGCACTTGTCTTGGCTGTATCGCTGGCAGGTTGCGCCTCTCATTCGGACAGTTCGCCGAGGCCCCTGGTCATTCAGCGCCAGGGCAGCTTCGCGGTCGGTGGCGTTGTGAAGACGGTGCCCGGCGTCTACGACAACGACAAGCCGACAAGCGCAGGGCAAAGCTTCCACGGCGATCACCTCTACGCCTTCTATCAGGTCCCGCAGAATCCGAGGCCTTTGCCCATCGTGATGCTGCACGGCGCCTTCCAGTCGGCTCGGAGCTGGGAAACGACGTCGGATGGCCGCGAGGGCTTCCAGAACCTGTTCCTGCGCCGCGGCTTCCCGGTCTACCTTGTCGATCAGCCGCGCCGAGGCAGGGCCGGCAACAGCACCGTCGCCACGACGACCGAGCCGACGCCCTACGACCAGCTGTTCTTCGACCAGTTCCGTTTTGGCAAGTGGCCGAGCTATTTCGACAACGTGCAGTTCGACCGCCAGCCGGAGACGCTGAACCAGTTCCTGCGCTCGGTGACGCCGAACACCGGCGCCTATGACGCCAACGTGATCGCCGAGGCGATGGCTGCGCTCTTCACCAATACAGGCCCGGCCATCCTCTTCACGCACTCGCAGGGCGGCGGACCTGGCTGGCTGACAGCCATCAAGAGCGCCAACGTCAAGGGCGTCGTGGCGTTCGAGCCGGGCAGCGGCTTCATCTTCCCGCCGGGGGAGCTGCCGGCCGCCATGCCCAGCGCTGCGGGAACCCTGGCGCCGGAGGCTGTATCGGCACAAGACTTCCAAAAGCTCACCCGCATCCCCATCGTCATTTACTACGGCGACAACTTCCCCACTGAGCCCACCACCGAGCGCGGCCAGGACAACTGGCGCGTCCGGCTCGCCATGGCTCGCCTTTGGGTGGACGCCGTCAACAGGCACGGCGGAGATGCGCAGCTCGTGCATCTGCCTGAGGTGGGCATACGCGGGAACACCCACTTCATCATGTCCGACCTGAACAACGTCCAGATCGCGGACCTGGTGTCCTCCTTCCTCACCAGGAAGAGGCTCGATTGACCCTTTCGCCTGGTTCGCAAGAACCGCACAGATGTCTCAGTAGATCGGACGACCCATGACCCACGTATCCATTGACACGAAGCGCCGCGAGTTCCTGGGCACTTCGGCCATCGCAATTTCTGCAGCAGCCCTCGGAGCTACAGCCATGGCTCTTCCCTCGCCGTCATCAGCGGCCGATTACAAGAAGAACCCCTTCACGCTCGTCTATGGCGACGCCATCACGCAGAACCTGCCTGGCAAGGTGAACATCCACCCGGTGAAGTACAAACTCGGCGGCTTGGACATCGTGGCCAATGTCTATACGCCGGCGAACTTCGACCCGGCAAGGAAGTACCCCGCTGTCGTCGTTGCACACCCCAACGGTGGTGTGAAAGAACAGACCGCCGGTCTGTATGCCCAACGCTTGGCCGAGCACGGCTACGTGGCGATCACGGCCGATGCAGCCTATCAAGGCGGCAGCGGTGGCCTGCCGCGTTCAGTGGACACGCCGATGAACCGCATCGAGGACATTCATGGCATGGCGGACTTCATCACCACCTACGCGGGCGTCGATGCGGATCGTCTCGGCCTCCTCGGCATCTGCGGTGGCGGCGGCTATTCGCTGGCAGCGGCGAAGACGGACAAGCGCTTCAAGTCCGTTGCAACGCTGAGCATGTTCAATTCCGGCAGGGTCCGCCGCAACGGTTTCGCAGACTCGCAGCTATCCACGATCCAGCAGCGCCTGAAGCAGGCCTCGGATGCCCGTGCTCAGCAGGTGGCCGGTGGCAAGATCCTCTACTCGGGCGACGCGGACATGACGGACGAGCAGATCGCAGCGCTGCCCTTCGAGATGTACCGACAGGGCTATGAGTACTACTGGCGCACGCATGCCCATCCCGGCTCGACCTTCAAGTACACGACGAGCAGCCTGCTGGACCTGATGCGCTGGGACGCCACTGACCAGATCGAACTGATCGAGCAACCCTTGTTGATGATTGCCGGCAGCAAGGCGGACAGCCTCTACATGACCGAGGAGGCGTTCGCCAAGGCCAGCGGTGCCAAGGACAAGGAGCTGTTCAAGATCCAGGGCGCAACCCACATTGAAACCTATTGGGTCCCTGAATACGTTGAGGCCGTGGTGGCCAAGCTGGTCCCGTTCTACGGGAAGAACATTTGACAGGGCGGGGTGAAACACTCCGATGCAACACGGGCGTGTGAAGGCGGCTGAGTCCAATGACATTGAACGCCAATGCAGCCTGGCGACTGCTGGAGGTCCGTGCTCGCGGCTTGTGCACAGGCGCTGCCGGCCCGAACCGGGCCTTCACCAGGTGCACCAAAGCAGGTCGCAGTGTCCAGGCCCCAGGCTCCCCGGCATGATGGAGATGCCGGGGGGTGCAGACAGCCAGCGAGCCGTCGGGTTTGTCTTCGACCTGGTATCAGGGATCTGTAGTTTGCCGCTTGACCTTCAACTCAAGTTGAAGCTTAAGCTCCTTATCCTCTCATCAAACAAGATGCTGCAAGGATCGATATGCAAACCATTTTGGGCGCCAATGGCCAGATCGCGGTGGAGCTGGCGCGCGAGCTCCAGCGCAACTACACGCAGAACCTGCGCCTGGTCAGCCGCAAGCCGCGCAAGGTGAACGATACGGACGAGCTGGTGTCCGCCGACCTGATGAATTCCGCGCAAACCCTGGAGGCCGTGCGTGGCAGCGAGGTCGTGTACTTCACCGCTGGCCTGCCACCAGACACCGAATTATGGGAAAGGCAGTTTCCTGCCATGCTGCGCAACGCGCTCGATGCCACGCGGGCAGCGGGGGCCAAATTTGTCTATTTCGACAACACCTACATGTACCCGCAAACCGCGCAGCGGCAGACCGAGGAAACCGCCTTTGCACCGGTGGGCCGCAAGGGGCGCGTGCGCGCCTTGATGGCCGAGATGGTGCTGGCCGAGATGCAGCGCGGCGATATCCCCGTCGCCATTGCCCGCGCGCCAGAGTTCTACGGCCCCGGAAAAACCCAAAGCATCACCAACACGCTGGTGATCGGCCCGCTCAAGGCGGGCCAGAAGGCCAAAGTGCCGGTCCGTGACGACAAGCTGCGCACCCTGATCTGGACGCCCGATGCAAGCCGCGCCATGGCAGCCATTGGCAATGCGCACGATGCGTATGGCCAGACCTGGCATCTGCCTTGCTGGGACGAGCGGCTGACCTATCAGGCCTTTGTGAACCTGGCGGCTGCAACCTTTGGGGTTGAGCCGCGCTACAAGGTACTGAGCCACCTGGCCATGGTGGTTGCTGGCTGGGTCTCCAAGCCCGTGCGCGAACTGCGTGAACTGCTGCCACGCTACGCGCACGACAATGTGTTTGATTCGTCCAAGTTCAAGCGCCGCTTTCCCGACTTTGCTGTCACCAGCTACGCACAGGGCCTCAAACAAATCGCGCAGGAGTCTTCATGAGTACGCCACGTGTCTTGCATGTCGTCACCAATGTCGCTCATTACGACGACCCTGCGCACGCCACAGGGCTGTGGTTGTCGGAGCTGACCCATGCCTGGGATGTGTTTGCTTCGCAAGGGTACCCGCAGCAACTGGTGAGCCCGCTGGGTGGCGCCGTACCGCTGGAGCCGCGCGCACTCCAATGGCCGCTCTTCGATGCTTCGGCCAAAGCCTGGCTCGATGATCCCGCGCGCATGGCCCTGCTGGCGAACACTGCGGCACCTGCCGATATCGATGCGAACGATTTCGATGCCATCTACTTCACTGGAGGGCATGCGGTGATGTGGGATTTTCCCGATAGTGCGGGGTTGCAGCGCATCACACGCAGCATCTGGGAGCGAAGTGGCATCGTTGCATCGGTTTGCCACGGCTACTGCGGCCTGCTCAATACGCAGCTCAGCGACGGCTCTTTGCTGGTCGCGGGCAAACGGGTCACGGGTTTTTCATGGACGGAAGAAATCCTGGCCGGAGTGGCCCGGTCCATGCCCTACAACGCCGAGCAGGAAATGAAGATGCGCGGTGCGCGCTATCAAAAAGCCTTGCTGCCTTATATCTCGTATGTGGTGGCCGATGGCCGCCTCATCACCGGTCAAAACCCGGGGTCGGCCAAAGCGACTGCAAAGCAGGTGGTGCACGCTCTGGCAAGGCGCTAGGGCCGCGTTCCAAACTGCCGCAGGCCTATGCCACGCTTGCCCGCTTCTTGTGTCCGGTGCGCATGAGCTTGCCCATTTTTTCTTCAGCCGCTGCTTCAGAGGCCAAGGATCCGGATTGCTGGGCCAGTACATGTGAGAGCACGCGGCGTGCGTTGTCATGGCAATCCATGTTGTCTGGCCGCGCTTCAATATCGGTCAACAAAGCCTGCAACTGCTTTTTGCTGGTTTGCAGCTTTTTCTCCATGGCCTTGATATCGGCAATTTTTTGGCGCAGCGCGCCCACGACGGCCTCATGGTCCCAGCCTTGCAGGCCGGGCGGCAAGAGTGCACGAATTTCATCCAGGCTGAAGCCCACGCCCTGCGCCATCGCAATCAGCTCCAGCATCTGCACCATCTCAGGCGGATAGCTGCGGTAGCCATTCAAGCCACGCTCAGCCGCTTGCAGCAGGCCGCTTTGCTCATAAAAACGAATGCGTGATGTGGACAGTCCTGTGCGTTTGCTCAGTTCACCAATGTTCATGCGCAACCTTCGGCAAGGGGTCCTTGACCTTCAACAAGACTTGAAGCTTATCGTACTCGCAAGCCCTTCGCTCCAGCGGCAATTTGCGGCGAGCGCGACGTGCCCTTGTCGAAGAATGCGTGCTGGCGGCCATTCAATGGCCAAGACACCTACCTCGCATCGCCTGGCTTCCTTGTTCCACTGCGTCGCATGCAGGCGTACGGCAGCACGAAGAGGTACAGACCGCTCAACAGCAAGAGAAAGAGCGGGGGCAACGGCGAGTAGCTGACCCAGGAGGGAGTTTCCCCCTGCGCCCGGACAATGAAGTTGGCGAGGACGGTGACCGTGAAGGCGACGGACAGCCAGCGGTGGATCTGCCGGATCCGGTGGTTCCAGTTCAAGGCGGCCTCCCTTAGCGGCGCGCCTGGATCATCTTCCACCCGTTCCCCGATGGATCGCGGAAGCCTGCGTCCACGGTGCCGTACCGTGCCACGGGTTCCTGCGTGAATTCCACCCCGCTTGCGAGCATTCGGTCGTAGGCCGCGCGGCAGTCGTCCACGGTCAGTACGAGGGGCGGCATGGCGCCTTTGGCCACAATCGCGCGCACTGCCTGCGCCGTTGCTGCGTCGAGCACGGGCGGGCCGGGTGTGAACAGGCCGAGCTGGAACGACGGCTGTTCCGGGTGCTGCACCGTGAGCCAGCGATAGTCGCCGTTTGCCACGTCCGTGTGGACGCGGAACCCGAGTTTGTCGACATAGAACGCGAGTGCTTCGTCTTGATCGCGCACATACAAACCAACCACTTCAACGCCTTGAATCATGGGATCTCCTGTTGTTCGGGTTCGTTTGTATCGCTTGTTGCCCGGCGTCGCTTCTCCGAAACTGCGGTCGTGAGGTCGGGGCGGTACGCGGCGCTGACGATGCAGGCGGGCACGCGGCCCAGCTCGCGCATCGTCGCCCGGGCGCGCACCCGGACTGCGCTGGGACTGTCGCCTGTGATATCGCGGAAGGTGCGTCCGAAGGTGCCCAGGCTCGCCCAGCCTGTATCAAAGGCGATGTCGGTGATGGCCAGATCGGTTTCGCGCAGCAGCGTCATTGCCCGCTCGATGCGCCGCGTGAGCAAGTACCGGTGCGGCGGACTGCCGAAGGCCTGCTTGAACGACCGGGCGAAGTGCGCTTCGGACACGCCACTGACCTGCGCCAGTCGCCCGACAGGCCAGGCCTCGTGCGATGCGGCGTCAATGCTGTCCTTCGCGCGCAGCAGCCGGCGCAACAGTTCAGGATCCTGGTGTGCAAGGTCGTTGTTCATGCCGTCTCCGGTGCCATCGGGAAGCATTTTCATCTCTTGGGAGTCCACGGTTTGGGAATAGACCCCTGCGCGCGAACTGTATGGATGGACAGTAGAATTTCGGGCTCGATAGTTTCCACAAGGGAAGGGTCTGGACATGTCCGCAGAACTCGAACAAGAAGTCGTCTCAATCTTCGAAGACCGCCTTTGGCATCACAACGGCTGGGAGGCCCGCGTCATCAAGAATGAAGACGACGATGGCTGGGCCGTTGCCATGACCCAGGACGGCCAGGTGGAGCCAAGCCTGGTCGGCCCGTGGACCATGGGCCGCGACAAAAAAAATCCCAAGCCGCTGGACGTTTCCGCCTTCAACACGCTCGTGAAGACGGCGCACGAGGTGATGCGCCGGCATGAGCAGCATCTGGCAGCGCAGTTGCACAAGGATGTGCAGATCATGGTGGGCGGGTCACGCGTGACCGTCTCTCTGGATATCGAGCCCGATGAGGACAATCCCAGCGCCACGCTCACCGCCACTGCCGCCGACGGCAGCGAGCTGGCCAAGGTGGGAGTCAGGCCGGACCATCAGCTCACCCGGACGTCTGCGCAAGCCTGGGCAGAGGCAGGCTACCCCCGTCCCAGCGAGGACTGAGCCGCGGGCAAGGCCGGGGAATCAGGGGGCTGCTTCACAGCTGCCTTCCAAGGCGGATATGCGGCTTTGCGGCTTTGCCACACGCTCTAGATGTGCAGCATGGCCAGCCCGCCCACGCCAAGGCCTAGCGCTGCCACGCCGAGCATGGCGTATTCCAGCCATTTCTTCTTGGTCAGCAGCGCGATGGCTGCAAGGGCAATGGCGACCTGCAGCGCGGTGGTGGCCTGCGCCCAGCGGTGATGCAGATGCATCTGCATCTCGGACTTCTCGTCCCATTGCCGGGCCTCGGCTTCCAGGCGGTCGGCATCGCGCTTGATGTCGTCCTTTTCCTTTTCGTAGCGCTCCACCTTGGCCTGGTAGGCCGCCCGCCTGTCCTCCGTGGTCGCCAGATCACGCGCGAACTCGGACAGCGATTGCTTGGTGCTCTTGGCCTGGAAGAAGGCCCACTGGTTGGCCGCTTCGGTCTTCTTGATGGCTGCGTCGTTCTTGTACAGCCCGGCATTGGCCTGGGTGGCTCCGCCCATGTACGCGAAGATGGCTCCCACCGTGGCGATGACTGCCGTGCACATGGCGATCTGGTTGGTCAGGCTGCCGCCGCCGATGCCGTGGTGGGCGGTTTGGCCATGCTCGCCCTGGGCAGCATGTTCGAGTTCGTGATCGTGTGGGCCGTGGACGTGAAAGCCGCCGGAAGACATAGGTGCCAATTCCTTGATGCAATGGGGTGGCGCATTATGGGGCCGGCCTGGCGGCAATCCAGGGCTCCAGGATGTGCGGGGCGCATGGCCCGCTTGGAGGTCAGCGCCTTGGCTGACGGCCTGCAGATGGGGGAGTGGGATCAGGCGGCAGTCGCGCGGTGCGGCAGCGCTGCGAGCAGTATTTGACCTCGTCCCAATCACGTGCCCATTTTTTGCGCCATGTGAACGCAAGACCGCAGCACGCGCACAGCTTGGAGGGCAGGTGGGGCTTCTTGTGCATGGTGCGGGCGTTCCTGTGGTTCAGCGCGTCAGCGTGGCCAGGGCGCGCCGGGCCAGCGCCCGTCCGCTGAGCCAGGCGCCTTCAACGCCTGCGCCGCACATCCAGTCGCCACACAGGCCCAGGCCCGCAGGCGCATCCCACCAGCAGCGGTTGACCAGGTGCGGTGCCGGCAGCGCATAGCGCCAGCGGTGGGCAGTGACGCGCAGGCCGCCTGGCAAAGGGTGGGGCAGTGGCCCGGCCAGGGCCTCGAATGCCTGCAGCAGTTGCCGGGCCACGGATTCGGCGTCCGACTCGATGTGATCCTGGCTCCACCGTGCACTGGCATGCAGCACCCAGGTCTGAGGTCCTTGCGGCACTTGCGGCCCCTGCCGCCCTGGCTTGGCGCTGTCGCGTGCCACCCAGCACAGCGGGCCATCCGTGATTTCTGCCGCATCCCAGTCCAGCGGCAGGGGGGCGTCGGTGCGCAGCATGGCCACCCAGCAAGGCTGCATGCGCGCGCTGGCGGCTAGTGCCGACGCATAGGGCGAGACCGGCTCCAGCAAGGCTGCCGCCTGCGGTGCAGGCACTGCCAAAACCAGGGCGCAGTATTCCGATCCGATCTGCCCGTGTTCGGCACAGTGCACAGTCCAGCAGGCAGATTCGTACTGCAACTGCTGAACCGTGGTTTGCAGGTGCAGCCGTGCGCCATGCCCCTGTTGTGCAAGCCGCTGGACAAGAAACGCTGAGGGAGAGGTCATGCGCGGCACGCCCACCCAGCGGTCGGGGCCCGCATCTGCGGGCACCACGTCTTTGCCCTGCAGGCGCACTGCGCGCGGACGCCAGGCGGCGACAACGCCGTGCTGCTCCCACTGGCGCACCTCCTGCACAAACTCCGGGTCCTGGGCCGCAAACGATGGAGCGCCGTGATCGCACTGCCACGCACCCTGCGGATCCTGCGCGCGCCGCGTGCTCATGCGCCCGGATGGGCCTCGGCTTTTCTCGAAGATATCCACGCGGCAGCCAGCCTCGGCCAGCAGCTGTGCACATGCCAAACCCGCCATTCCCGCGCCGATCACCGCGACGGGGGGCGCGCCGTTCACAAGGCCTCCTGGCTGTGCGCTTCCTGGTGGCGCTCATGGCTGACCCAGATCAGCGCGCCGGTATCTACGCCCAATTCCGCGGCCTTGGCGACGATGGATTGCAGCGTCTGCGGGGGCAGTTTCGGCTCCCTGGCCAGTATCCAGCAGTACTGCGTGTCCGGCCCGAGGACCAGCGCCCAGCGGTAGTCAGGGTCCAGGGCGGCCACATGGTAGCCGCCGTAGAACGGGCCGAAGAAGGAGACCTTGAGCGAAGCCGTGTCCGGCTTGCCCGTGAACAAGGCCTTGCCGACGGCACGCTGCCACTGGCCCCGGGGCACGGAAAACCCCCGGTTCACCACCTTCACGCTGCCGTCTGCCTGCGGCGTGTACTCGGCGGTCACATCGGTCATGCCCCGCTCGAAACCATGGTCCAGCCGTGCCAGTTCGTACCACAGGCCCTGGTAGCGCTGCAGGTCGAACGGTGAGACGGGCGTGACCGAGCCGGGCGGGCGCATGCTGGCGCAACCGCTGGCCAGCAGGCCGGCGCCAAGGGCCGCTGCCAGCAGGGTGCGCCGCCTGGCGGTGAAGACGGGGCGGGGGGCGGGAAAGTTCATGCGTATGTCCTTGGTGTTCTTGTCGTCTGCCGCCATCGGGCGACCAGCGGTTGCAGATCCGTGAGATGGCGCACCGGCGTCATGCCCGCGACCGGGCTGGAATAAAGCGCCGGGCATGCTCCACCGGCCCACAACTCGATCGACGGCGGCAGGTGGCTGCGCAGCTCGCCCAGGCAAGCCTGCGCCATCGCTCCGTTGTGTGCGCTGCTGAAGCTCAGCCCCACGATGTCGGCGCGATGCGCCCGCGCGGCCTGTGCCACGTCGCCGATGGGCGTCTGGGTGCCCAGCGATACGCAGTTGCAGCCTTCCAGGGCCAGCAGGGCTTCGACCATGAGCAGGCCCAGTCCATGCATCTCCTGCGGCAGCGTGGTCAGCAACACCTTGGGCGCGGACGGCGGGGAAGGAGGGGCGAGCGAGGCGATTGCCTGCCTCAAGACGCCGGTGAGCACCTCGGTGTACAGGTGCTCTTCGAACACTTCAAAACGCCCCTGTGCCCAGAAATCGCCGACCGCCGTGGTCAGCGGGGCCACGAGCGTGGTCACGAAACCGGCCAGGCCCATGCGCGACTGGGCTAGGCTCAGGCAATGCCTGAGCTGGGCGGGATCATGGGCGGCAATGGCGTTGAGCATGGGGGCGAAGCGGTCAGAGTCCGCTGCATTCTCTAAATTTGTCCTGGACAAATCCTTGCCCGGCGAGGTGTCAGCGCGGGCCAGCAGCGCCTGCAGGCCGTCCAGATCCACACCCATCAGCTTGCTGGGACGCAGCCCCGTATCCATGAGCCGCCGGATCAGGGTCAGTTGTCGAACCTGGTCTGCCGGGTAGCGGCGATCGCCTGCCGAATCCCGTTCAGGCCTTGGAAAGCCGTAGCGTCTTTCCCAGACACGCAGGGTGTCCTTGGCAAGTCCGGTCTCGCGTTCGACGGCCGAGATAGGCAGCCCGGGGCCAGGCGCCAAAGGCAGGGGGTCAGAAAGTGGCGTCATTGATCTGAAGGGGACAAAACGTCCGGTCATGGCCGGGATGTTTTGAGGGATTTTCTGAATTGTCTAGGACAAAAATATGTTTTGTCCAATATATTACATAGAGAAACAAAGCGCAGGCCCGCTGGTCGCCACCCGGCAGCCGCTGGCGCGAGTGCTTTGTAGATCCCGGCCAGGAGATGACGGCCCCAGGCGCAGGCGAGGCTTCACACCATGATCGCCGCGCCCTTGTGCAGTCTTTCCGGCCACGCAGTTCGTACCGATGATCATCATGAATTTGTCCAACTGGCCACTGGCCCGCCGTCTCGCAGCTGCCTTCGCATGCGTCATCGCCATTTTTCTTCTTGTCATCGCGCTGGCCGTGAGCAGCCAGTCCCGGCTCAAGGAGGCCCAGCAATGGAACGAGCACACCTTCAAGGTCATGTCCCAGGGACAGCGCATGCTCACGGGCATGGTCAACATGGAGACGGCCTCGCGGGGCTATCTCCTGTCGGGTGACTCCCGTTTTCTGGCCCCCTGGGATGAAGGACTCAAGGAGTTCGAGGCCTCCTGGCAGGAGGCCGTACGCCTGACCGAGGACAACCCCGCCCAGCAGCGCCGGCTCGACGGAATCCGGCTGCGCCACCGTGAATTCGTGCAGGCGGTGCAGCCGCTGCAGGCGCTGCGGCGGCAAGTTCAGGACGGCACGGCGACCGTCGAGGATCTGGTCCGCGAGTTCTCCCTGGGGCGCGAGAAGGCGGCCATGGATGGGCTGCGCGCACTGCAGGCGGACCTGGTGCGAGAGGAGGAGCAGCTCATGGCCGAGCGCCTGACGCGCACCGAGTCGCTGGCGGCAATGACGCTGGCGTTCGAGCTGGGCGGCGCGCTGGTGGCCGTCGTGCTGGCCGCTCTGCTGGGCACCTGGGTCACGCGCTCCATCACCGGCCCCATCGGCCGGGCCATCCAGGTAGCACGTGCGGTGGCATGCGGGGATCTGACGCAGCGGGTGGAGGCCACCACCCACGATGAAGTGGGGACCCTGCTGCGCAGCCTCGGCGAGATGAGTGATGCGCTATCGCAGGTCGTGGCTGTCGTGCGCAGCGGCAGCGAATCCGTGGCAAGTGCAAGCACGCAGATTGCCCAGGGCAACACCGACCTGTCCTCGCGAACCGAAAGCCAGGCCAGCGCGCTTGAACAGACGGCGGCCTCCATGGAGCAGCTCGGAGCCACCGTGACCCAGAACGCGGATGGCGCGGGCAAGGCCAACGCGCTCGCGCAGCGGGCCAGCGGCGTGGCCGGGCAGGCGGGCGAGGTGGTCACCCAGGTCGTGGACACGATGAAGGGCATCAGTGAAAGTTCGCGCCGCATCGCCGACATCATCAACGTCATCGACGGCATCGCGTTCCAGACCAACATCCTGGCGCTGAACGCTGCGGTGGAGGCTGCGCGTGCCGGAGAACAGGGCCGTGGCTTCGCTGTGGTGGCCTCCGAGGTCCGCAGCCTGGCCGGCCGCAGTGCGGCGGCGGCCAAGGAGATCAAGGCCCTGATCTCCGACAGCGTCGAGCGGGTCGAACAGGGCTCTGTGCTGGCCGACCGCGCGGGGGGCACCATGGCTGAAGTGGTGACGAGCATACGCAGCGTCACCGACCTGATGGGAGAGATCAGCGCGGCTTCTGCCGAACAACGCAGCGGCGTGGCACAAGTGGGCGAGGCGGTCATGCAGATGGACCAAGCGACACAGCAAAACGCGGCCCTGGTGGAGGAAATGGCGGCGGCAGCCACGAGCCTGCGCCAGCAGGCGCATGACCTTGTGCAGTCCGTGAGCGTTTTTCGCCTGGGGCCCCAGACGCAGGGTTGAGGCACCAGCGAGCAGCGCAGTTGCCCCCGGCCCTGCTGGCTATTGAAAAAACGCCGGGCAGGTGCTGGGCAAGGCGGTGGTGGAAATGGCCTCGCAGGTGTTGCGGAAGGTCAGGTTGCCTTGCCTGTCGGTGGACAGTTCCCACACGCTGTCGTAGTCGTCAAAGCTCCAGGGCGGCACTTGCGCTGCGGCGGCCGGGTTGCGGTACATGCCGGTCAGCAGGTATTGCACGGCCTTTTCGATATGGGCGTGCTCCCAGCCCACCAGAACCGTGCCGCCCTGCGCCGCACGGCTGAAGTAGGGGGAGGCACGGTTGAAAAGCGCCTGTGCCAGGTCGATGGCATCGTTCCACTGGAACTCGGCCAGCGTCAGGGGCAGGCCGTGCTCGATGGCGAACGGCGCGACGGTCAGCGAGGGGCGGATGTACGAGCATGTTCCGTTGCAGCCGATGATGTTGTCGGGGTCGGACGTGAAGATGTGGTCCGGCTTGCGCTTCATGATGTCGCTGAGCCGGGCGTTGGCGCCCAGCGCGCGCCACTGCCCCTGGCACACGTAGTTGCCGTTTTCGAAGTTGCCGCTGGGGTGTGCTTCCACGTGGCGCACCAGGTACACCTTTTGTTCGGTGTAAGGCTGCCAGCCGCCCGGTGCCCTGGCCTGGATGGTGACCGGCGGCTGGGCACAGGCGGCGCGCGGGGGCAGGGGCAGCCTGGGGAACTGCGGGTCATCGGCAATGCCGTCGCTGTAGATGCCCAAGGCAAACGGCTGGCTCTGGCCCGACAGCACCACGTACTGGTGGGGGCCGTTCAGTGCCAGCGCATCGTTGCTGACACTGCCTGCCATGGCCTGGATCATCTCGGGCGGCATGGCCATCACATAGGTGCCGCGCGGCTGGTTGCCCAGCAACTGCTGCACGAAGTACGCCGGGGAGTTGTAGACGCTGGCATCGCCCTGGCTGAGTTTCTGCGAGCTCACCCCGAAGTTGTTCAGCAGCGCATAGGGCTCGATGGTTTGCAGCGGCACCATGCTGGGCGAGCCCGCATAGGTGAATGCATACACCTGGCGCACCTGCCCCGCCTTGCCTGCAAGCAAGCCGTTGAGCAACTGGCCAAAGCGCAGCGCGTGGTTGAGGCCCGTGGGCGAGAGGTTGTTGCCTTCGGCGGCCTGGCTTTCAAAGCCGGGCACCAGGACAAGGTTCCAGTCGTTCGGATTGAGGGCTGGAGAGGCCGCCAGGGCGGCGCGGTTGAGGCACAGCGCGCACAGCAGCAATAAAAGGACACGCAGCATCATGGTGTTTTTCAGGTGGCCCGCGCTGTGCGTTGTGGATGCGCGGTGAGGTGGGAGGGCGGTGGGTTGAAGGTGCGCGGGCCGGCCGATCAGGGCGTGAAGTACTGGCGGCGCTGGTGCTGCTCCTGGTGCATGGGGAACATCACGGCGTAGAACTCGGTCCAGCCACCCATGCGCACGCGCAGCAGGTCGTAGCGTTCCGGGTCCTTGCTTGCGGCCTGGTAGGTGGCCAGATCGGCGCAGGTCAGCGTGATCAGGTTGGAGCCCGTGCCGCCGTCGGCATAGACGCGCAGGAAGCGCTTCAGGTCCTCCAGCGGGAAGTTCTCGGAGATGTTCATGTCCACCGGGGAGGCGTTGGAGAGCCCGTAGTCAATGGCCTCGTTGCGCCAGCTTTCCAGCGATTGGTAGATGTTGCGGAAGGCCGGTGCCGCCGCCAGGTCCTGCGGCGCCGGCACGGGCGACAGGTCGGACGCAATGGGCATGCCGTTGCGGCGGCCATCGGCCGTGGCGCCGCAGGGCGCGCCATCGCCCACGTAGCCCTCGAAGGTGCCGATGCCCGGGGTGACGACGAATTCGAACGCGCCATAGGTCTTGGCAATGCCGTCCAGCACCGGCTGCAGCGCGGGATGGGGCTGGCGGATGACATCCACGCACAGGCGGATCAGGTGGTCCATCACCCAATTGCCCAGTTCATCCACGTCCTTGTGGCCGCTACCCCATTTGGGCAGCTGCAGGGCGATGTCGCGCCATTCCTGGTAGCGGCGTGCGCGCTCGCCGGCCGCCGCAGGCCCCATCAACGCGTTCTGGTAGGGCTCGACCGGGGTGTAGCCCCAGTCGTTGATCAGGCAGTCCACCAGCTCGGGGAGCGTGGCAATCGCCGTCTCGCGGTCGTACACCAGCTTCTTGATCGCATAGAGGGAATCGATGGTGTTGGAGACGCCCACGCACAGCGGCGCAATCATGTGAAAGCGCGCCCCGGCGTTGGTCAGGTCGCGGCCGGACTCGACACAGCCGTCGATCAGCGTGGACAGCAGGGGGCTGGGGCAGATGTCGCCCAGATTGCCGTAGGCACCGAGGATGACGTTGTAGGTCTGGATCACCAGCCATTCCAGTTGGCGCAGGAACTGCGACTGCAGCTGTTCGAAGCTGTCTATCTCATGTGCGGGCGGGGAGCGGAACGTCTGCTTCAGGCCGCGCAGGTAGATCGGCCCGGCCGCGCCATAGGTGGCGCCCTGGTTCAGCGCCTGCTCCAGCGCCGTCATGGGCGTGACGTTGGCAAACGCGAACTCTGTGGCACCTGCCAGCATCGGCTCGTAGCAGCCGTCGGCGGCGTAGTCGCGCGACCAGCGCAGCGACACGTCCTTGCCCGAGCGGCGCAGCGCTTCGCACAGCTTGTCATCCTGGTAGAGGATGGGGTGGGCACCGCCTGCCAGCAGCGACTGGGCCGCCGCGTCCAGCACCTCCTGGGGCATGTCCTTGTAGACCCGCAGCGAGAGCGTGGGCGCGTTCACCGGTATGCGGCGCGCCGCCTTCAGGCACAGCATAGTCACCGGGTTGACGCCGCCTGTGGGCTGGGCATCGTCATTGGCCACATAGCCGCCCACGGTGATCTGCTGCACCCACTGGTTGATGCCGCCGCCCTGCGGGAAGTTGCCGCCCAGCCCGCACACGGCCGTGGTGCCGTAGTTGACGTAGTCGGTGATGTTGGCCCGGTTCACGAAGGCGTTCTCGCCCATCTTCAGCCACAGGCAGTCGATGATCTCCTGCGCACGGGCCTCGTCCAGCGGATGCTTTTGGAGCAGCGGCCACAGGATCTGGTCCAGCCGCCCCAGGGCCGTCAGCTCGCCCAGCAGGTGCAGGCAGCAGTGAAAGGAAAAGATCAGCTGCACACCGTCATGGAAATCACGCGGCGGCTCGCTGCTCAGGTGGCGCAGGCGGGCGGCCACGTCGCGCATGTTCTGTGCGTCCTGCGGCGTGGTGGCGCGGGCCACGGTCTGCTCGGCATGCTCGGCCCAGTTGAGCAGGTAGCGCTGCACGCCTTGCAGCGACCAGATCGCCCCCTGATAGAACTCCTGCTGCGCCGCCGCCAGGCCGGGCTGTGCCTGCTTTTGCTGCAGCTGCGCCAGCAGGCCGCCCAGGCCCAGATCGACCAGGCGCTGGTAATGCGGCACCACATGGCCCATGGCCGACCATTCGTTGAGCTCGCCCTTGAGCCAGGCTGCAATGGTCTCCTGCTCGCTCAGGTAGGGCACCACTTCCTTGCCGCGCCCGAGCGTGAAGTCGGGAATGATGCCCACCAGCAACTCTTCGGGGTAGATGCGCAGCAGCTGGTTGTCCCGCGCCAGCCGCGAGTGCGGGGCCGAGAGCAGGTCGGCCAGCGTCTTCTGGTTGGCCAGCCCCTTGCGCAGCAGGGCCGAGCCCTGCAGCACCGGCGCTTCATCCGGTGTCGTCAGCGTGGACAGGTGCGGCAGGCGCGGAAAGGGTTGGCGGCGCAGCCAGCCGTCGCTCCAGTGCGAGAAGGTGCACCCCAGCAAGGCCAGCAGGCGGGGGCCGGGCGGGTCACCGGGCGCATAGCCGCCCTCGGCCATCTGGTGCAGGTAGTCCTGCGAGTTGTAGAACATGTAGCCGTTGGGGCTGCGCACGTCCCAGTGCGGGTCTTCCTCGGTATCGGCCACGCTGGCCACGTGGGCCACGTCCAGCTCTGCAGCCGCCGGCACATACCAGTAGGCGCCCGCCACGCCCTGCACCACGCTCATCAGCCGATCGACGGGGCGATCGGGCATGTCACCCATCAGGTGGTGCAGGATTTTCTCGAAACGCTCCTGCTCGTTGCAGAAGGCCACGAACATCAGCCCCGTCTCTCGCGCCGCGTGGCCGGCCTGCTCGCCAAATGGCAGCGCCTGGCGCAGCAGCTTGCGGTTGTCGCCATTGGCATCACGCACATGGGCGCGGTGGATATGCGCATCTCCAGGCGCCTGCGGCAAGATGGCTCCATCCGTATCGCGGCCGATCATGGCGTCTTCGCTGTCCGGCGACATGGCGGCAATGGCGCGCCAATCAAACAGGAATTTCTGGGTGAAGGCGAATGAGGCGCCCGCATACGCATCGCCCAGCAAAATATCCGCGGCCAGACTGATGGGATCGTTGGGATTGGTGATGCCGTCCAGATAGCGGCCGCTGATGACGCGGCCATCCTCTCGTTTGCCGGCCTCCACTACGTCGATGTGGCTGGCCAGTGCTTCCAGCGCGGACATGCATTCGCTCACCAGGCGGCGCGCAGTCTCTGCATCGGGCGCCTTGAGGAAAAGCAGCACATCTCCGCCGGTATTGCGCAATTTGGGCGAATGGTCGAGCACCTTGCGGCTGACCGGAATCTCGCGGTTCTGCCAGCGGCCCCACAACTGCGGCGCAAATGCAGCCACCAGCCCCGAGGGCTGGGGCGCAGCCTCGCTGGCCTGGGCCAGCTTGCGCACCACATCCAGCACCGCCTGCTGGCTGGCAGGTCCATGGTCCCGTAGCGTGATGGTGAGAACCTGGCCGAATAAGGCCCGCAGCAACAGGCCGCGTTGAGCACCCTTGACGACGTTGGCAAACATGCGACTTCCTTGCGATGGGGATTGAAAAGAAGCAACGCTCGTAAAGACTGTTCAAAGCGGTACTCCGGCAGCAAGACTGCGGAGCAGGCGGCGATGGATGCCGCTCAATACCCCACGTCCCGAACCGGATCGCAAGTTAAACCAAATGTAAAAAATTTTCCAACTGAATATAAATTCTTCTTGTTTACTCGGATAGAGTGATATTTGTTCGCCTTGTGCTATACGCGCAGACGCCTGCTTCATTACAACGAATGATTCGGTTTGTCACGCCCGGGCGATCCATCCATAAATACCCTGGACATCTTGGTTATTTGATATTGCCATATCGTTATCGGAAGTCTTGCGTGCTCTCGCGATTACGAGCGATTTCAAGCGATGTCGCCAATGCCAGGCCCGCAATGAATCCATTGAATATCCATCCCTATAGCATCGGCTCGATTGGCGATTCGATCGACAAGCCCGCATTTCCCGGAGTCAGGGTTTTCCAATGGCGACGGTGCTCGTCAGGTCCACGGCCCAGCGCCACCCCCAAAAAAAGAGGCGTGGACAGGGCGCACAGGCAGGTCGGAGGCGGCAGGCCCGGCCATCCGGTTTTCCGAACGACGCAGGCGTTCCAGTGTTCGGATTTCCGTGCCACCTTATGCATAAAAGTAAGGTCGATATAGGCGAATCAAGCAGTTAGCGCGGGGTGCAGGTGCCGGATGCGGCTGGCACGGTCTGTGCACTGTCAGGCGCAGGCCACGTGCATCGTGGTTGTGTATGCAGGGAGACAAGCCCGTCTTCGCTGTGGCATCCGGCCCGTGGCCGGCAGCCGTGGTGGCCGGGCTCGCTTGCAAGACCGAAATACGTCCAACGAAAAAATCCGCATGAAATTCAACCGCTTGACCACCATGGTGCTCGTGGCCATGGTCCTCGGCGTGCTGGTGGGCTATGCCTGCAACAGCTACGCACCCACGCCCGAGGCCGCCAAGGAAATCGCCAGCTACTTCGGCATCCTCACCGATGTCTTCCTGCGCATGATCAAGATGATCATCGCGCCCCTGGTGTTCGCCACCCTGGTGTCGGGCCTGGCCAACATGGGCGACGCCAAGGCCGTGGGCCGCATCGGCGGCCGCGCGCTGGGCTGGTTCATCGTGGCCTCGTTCTGCTCGCTGGCCATCGGCCTGATCTATGCGAACGTGCTGCAGCCCGGCCATGGCCTGAGCGTGGCCCTGCCGTCGTCGGCCGAGGGCCTGAACCTCAAGACCTCGGCGCTGAACCTCAAGGACTTCATCGCCCACGTGTTCCCCAAGAACATCTTCGAGGCCATGGCGACCAACGAGGTGCTGCAGATCCTGGTGTTCGCGCTGTTCTTCGGCATTGCGCTGGGCAACCTGCACAACCAGGCCGCGCGCTCCATGGTGGGCCTGATGGACGAAGTGGTCCACATCATGCTCAAGGTCACCGACTACGTGATGCGCTTCGCCCCCGTGGGCGTGTTCGGTGCCGTGGCCGGCACCATCACCATCCATGGCCTGGGCATGCTGTCGGTGTTCGGCAAGTTCATGCTGTGCTTCTACCTGGCCCTGGCCACGCTGTGGGTGCTGCTGATCGTGGCCGGCTACTGCGTGCTGGGCCGTGACATCTTCCGCCTGCTGAACCTGATCCGCGGCCCGCTGCTGGTGGGCTTTTCCACGGCCAGCAGCGAATCGACCTATCCCAAGCTGATGGAGCAGCTGGAGAAGTTCGGCATCAAGCCGCGCATCATCGGCTTCGTGCTGCCGCTGGGCTACTCGTTCAATCTGGACGGCTCGATGGTCTACACCACCTTCCTGGCCATCTTCATCGCCCAGGCCTACGGCATCGACATGACGCTGACGGCCCAGATCACCATGCTGCTGGTGCTGATGGTGTCCAGCAAGGGCATTGCCGGCGTGCCGCGCGCCTCGCTGGTGGTGGTGGCCGCCGTGCTGCCCATGTTCGGCCTGCCCGAGGCGGGCATCCTGCTGATCCTGGGCATCGACCACTTCCTGGACATGGGCCGCACGCTGACCAATGTGCTGGGCAATGCGATCGCCACGGCCGTGGTGGCCAAGTGGGAAGGCGCCGTCGATCCGACCGCGACCACGGATGACGACGAGTCCCTGCTGCCCACGGACCATTCCGAGCAAGGGCGGCCCGCTGTCTCGGCCTGAGGCCCAGGCGGCGCTGGGGGGCACTGATAACATCGGTGCCTTCACCATGCCCGCCCGCCGCCCCCTGCGCCAGCTCATCCTGCTTTTGCTGTGGCTTGCCCTGAGCGGGCTGAGCGGCTGGGGTGCGTACCTGCTGGCCCAGCGGCTGGGCATCGCCGATCTGCGTGCCACGGGAATGCACCGGCTGGAGCTGTACGGCGCCAGCCTGCAGCGCGAGATCGGCAAATACGCCTTCCTGCCCGACGTGCTGGCACTGGAAGGCAATGTGCAAAGGCTGCTGGCCGAGCCCGGCGACGAGCAGCTCACCAACCGCGTCAACGCCTACCTGGAGCAGCTCAACGACCGCGCGGGCACGCTGACCGCCTACCTGGTCGATGAGCGCGGCCACGTCGTGGCCTCCAGCAACTGGCGGCGCACCGACAGCTACATGGGCGAGGACCTGAGCTTTCGCCCCTACTACCGCACGGCCATGGCCACGGGCAGCGCGCGCTTCTTCGGCATAGGCACCACGCGCGGCGAGCCCGGCTACTACCTGGCCTCCACCCTGGGTGACGACACCCACACGCTGGGCGTGGCCGTGGTCAAGGTCAGCCTGGACCAGCTGGAGCAATCGTGGTCCACGGTGGAGGCGCCCGTGCTGGTGGGCGACGAGAACGGCGTCGTCATCCTGGGCACGGTCTCCGACTGGAAATTCACCACCTTGCGCACGCTGGACGAGGGCACGCGCGCCGCCTTCGACCACACGCGCCAGTACAACCGCCGCGCGCTGGAGCCGCTGGGCCTGCAGGTGCTGCGCGACCTGGGCCAGGGCGCGCGCCTGGTGCGCATTGCCCGCCATGGCGAGGAATCGCCAGGCTCGGTCTACCCGGTCAGCGGCCGCTTCCTGGCCCAGTCGCGCCAGCTGCCTGGCACGCCCTGGACGATCACCGTGCTCTCGCACCTGGAGCAGGTCGACCAGCTGGCCCAGAGCCGCGCGCTGGCCGCGGCCGTGGGCGCGGCCTTTGTGCTGCTGCTGGCCATGATGGTCAACGAGCGCCGCCGCCACCTGCGCGACCGGCTGGCAGCGCGCGAGGCGCTGCAGGCCGCGCACGACGAGCTCGAGCGCAAGGTGGAGCAGCGCACGGCCGACCTGTCGGCCGCCAACGAGGCGCTGCAGGCCGAGGTGGCCGAGCGCACCCACGCCGAGGCCACGCTGCGCGCCGCCCAGGACGAACTGGTGCAGGCCGGCAAGCTGGCCGTGATAGGCCAGCTGTCCACGGGCGTCGCCCATGAACTCAACCAGCCACTGACGGCGCTGCGCACCCTGGCCGGCAACAGTCAGCGCTTTCTGGAGCGCGGCGATACCGAAACCACGCGCGTGAACCTGGAGCGCATGGCGCAGCTGGCCGACCGCATGGGCCGCATCACCGGCCAGCTGCGCAACTTCGCGCGCAAGTCCAGCGGCGCCAGCCAGCCCGTGCCGCTGGCGCATGCGCTGGACAATGCGCTGGCGGTGCTGGAGTCGCGCGTGGCCGAGACCGGCGCCCGCATCCTGCGCGATGACGGCGTGCCCGAGGCCGTGGCCTGGTGCGACCGCAACCGCATCGAGCAGGTGCTGATCAACCTGATCAACAACTCCCTGGACGCCATGCGCGGCCAGCCCGCGCCCTGCCTGGAGCTGGCCTGCGCCGTGGCCGATGGCCGCGCCCAGGTCACCGTGCGCGACCACGGCCCGGGCCTGAGCGAAGCGGCGCAGGCCCATCTGTTCCAGCCGTTCTTCACCACCAAGGAAGAGGGCGTGGGCCTGGGCCTGGGGCTGGCGCTGTCGGCCGGCATCGTGCGTGAATGCGGCGGCACGCTGACGGGCAGCAACCATCCGGGCGGCGGCGCCGTCTTCACGCTGAGCCTGGCCCTGGCTCCCTCCACACCCTCTGCCGACACACCATGACCGACGCCCTCAAAGTCCTGATCATCGAGGACGACCCCGACATCGTGCTCGGCTGCGAGCAGGCGCTGCAGCTCGAAGGCATCGCCTGCGAAAGCGTGGGCAGCGCCGAGCAGGCGCGCCGGCGCCTGTCGCGCGACTTCGCGGGCATCGTGGTCAGCGACATCCGCCTGCCGCGCATGGACGGCATGGCCTTCCTGCGCGAACTGGTGGCCATGGATGCCGAGCTGCCCGTGGTGCTGATCACCGGCCACGGGGACATCTCCATGGCCGTGCAGGCCATGAAGGACGGCGCCCAGGACTTCATCCAGAAACCCTTCGCCCCCGAAACCCTGGTCGGCGCCGTGCGCCGCGCCCTGGAGCGCCGGCGGCTGGTGCTGGAGGTGCGGGCGCTGCGCCAGCAGCTGGACCAGCGCGACAGCCTGGAGCACCGGCTGATAGGCCGCGCGCCCAACATGCGCCAGCTGCGCCAGATGCTCACGGGGCTGGCGCAGAGCGCGGCCGATGTGCTGATCCAGGGCGAGACCGGCACGGGCAAGGAACTGGTGGCGCGCTGCCTGCACGAAGCCAGCGCGCGGCGCGAGGGCAACTTCGTGGCCGTCAACTGCGGCGGCCTGCCCGACACGCTGTTCGACAGCGAAATGTTCGGCAGCGAGGCCGGCGCCTATACCGGCGCGGGCAAAAAGCGCATCGGCAAGCTGGAGCACGCCAGCGGCGGCACGCTGTTCCTGGACGAGATCGAGAGCATGCCCCTGCCCATGCAGATCAAGCTGCTGCGCGTGCTGCAGGAGCGTGTGCTGGAGCGCCTGGGCTCCAACACCCTGATCCCCATCGACTGCCGCGTGATCGCGGCCACAAAGGTGGATCTGCTGGAGTTGAGCCGGCAAGGGCTGTTCCGCGCCGACCTCTACTACCGCCTGAACGTGGCCACCGTCTCGCTGCCGCCCCTGCGCGAGCGGCGCGAGGACGTGCCACTGCTGTTCGAGCACTTCGCGCTGCAGGGCGCCGCGCGCCACCAGCGACCCGTGCCCGAGCTGACCACCGCGCGCGTGCAGCAACTGCTGGGCTATGACTGGCCCGGCAACGTGCGCGAACTGCGCAATGTGGCCGAGCGCACGGTGCTGGGCATCGAGACCGGCTCGCCCCCCTTCGGCCAGCCGGCCGGCACCACCGCGCAGGACGCCGCGCCCCGGCCGCTGTCCGCCGCTGTCGAGGCCTTCGAGCGCGCCCTCATCGCCGACGCCCTGCGCCGCCACGCCGGCAGCCTGGCGCGCACGGCCGAAGCCCTGTCCATGCCCAAGACCACGCTGCACGACAAGATCCGCAAGTACGGGCTGGATGGATAGGCACCCTCAGCCCCTCTTCCCGAACTCCACGCTTTCGCGCGTCCAGCGACGTGCCTGCTCGCTCAGGCTCAGCCCCAGGCCGGGGCGCGTGGGCACGAGCATGCGGCCATTGGCGATGTCCAGGCGTTCGTTGAACAGCGGCTCCAGCCAGTCGAAGTGTTCCACCCAGGGCTCGTTGGCGCAAGTGGCGGCCAGGTGCACGTGCAGCTCCATGGCGAAGTGCGGCGCCAGGCTCAGGTGGGCCAGTTCGGCCTGGGCCGCGATCTGCAGGAAGGGCGTGATGCCGCCCACGCGCGGCGCGTCGGGCATCAGGAAGTCGGCACTGCGGTGGCGTATCAGCTCGCCGTGCTCGGCGGCGCTGGTCAGCATCTCGCCGGTGGCAATCGGCGTGTCGAAGCGCGCGGCCAGCGCGGCATGGCCTTCGTGGTCGTAGGCGTCCAGCGGCTCCTCGATCCAGACCAGGTTGAATTCCTCGAACACACGGCACATGCGCTGGGCCGTGGGGCGGTCCCATTGCTGGTTGGCGTCGACCATGATGGGCGCGGCATCGCCCAGGTGGGCGCGCATGGCCTCCACACGCCGTATGTCCAGCGCGCAGTCGGGCTGGCCCACCTTGAGCTTGATGCCGCCTATGCCGCGCTCCAGCGAGGCGCTGGCGTTGCGCTTGAGCTCATCGAGCGGCGTGTGCAGAAAGCCACCCGAGGTGTTGTAGCAGCGCACGGATTCGCGCTGCGAGCCCAGCAGCTTGGACAGCGGCAGGCCCGCGCGGCGCGCCTTGATGTCGTACAGCGCCACATCAAAGGCCGCGATGGCCTGCACGGCCAGCCCGCTGCGGCCCACGGAGGCGCCGGCCCAGCACATGCGCGTCCACAGCCGCGCAATGTCGCTGGGGTCCTCGCCCAGCAGGGAGGGCGCGATTTCGCTGGCATGGGCGAACTGGCCCGGGCCGCCTGCACGCTTGGCGTAGCTCAGGCCCAGGCCCCGGTGGCCGTCGCGGGTCTGGATCTCGGCGAACAGCATGGCGACCTCGGTCATGGGCTTTTGGCGGCCCGTGAGCACCTTGGCATCGGTGATGGGCCGGGCCAGGGGGAGGTAGCAGGACGACAGGCGTATCCACTGGATGCGGTCCTGGCTGGTGGTTTCGGAGAGCGCGGAAGAAGTCATGGCTGCGGGAGTGCGGTGGTTGGAAAAATGACAGGGGCAGGCATCAGTCGATGCTGATCTTTCCGGCCTCGATGACCGTCTTCCAGCGCGCGTATTCCTGGCGCTGGAATTCGGCGAACTGTTGGGGCGTGCCGGCCACCATCTCGTAGCCGATGGAGACGAACTGCTCGCGCACCCGGGGATCGTTGAGCGCCTCGACAAAGGCCGCATGGGCCTTGTCACGCAGCGCAGGCGGCAGGCCCTTGGGCGCGACGATGGCCTGCCAGGAGGCGACTTCCACGTTCTTCACCCCGGCTTCGGCCAGCGTGGGCAGGTCCGGCAGCACGGGCGAGCGGCGCGGGCTGGTCACGGCCAGGGCGCGCATCTTGCCGGCCCGGATGTGCTGTATCACGGCATTGATGTTCTGGAACGAGGCATCGACCTGGCCGCCGATCAGGTCGGCATGGGCCGGTGCGCCGCCCTTGTAGGGGATGTGCACGCCCTGGGTGCCCGTCTGCTGCCAGAACAGTTCGGCCGTCAGGTGGTCGCTGGAGCCGTGACCGGCCGAGGCAAAGCTCATCTTGCCCGGATGGGCCTTGAGGTGGGCGACCACGTCGGCCACGCTTTTGTGCGGCGAGGCGGCAGGCACGACCAGCACGTTGGGCGACTGCACGGCCACGGTGATCAGGTCGAAGTCCTTGAGCGCGTCGTAGGGCAGGTTCTTGATCAGGTGGGGCACGATGACCAGCGGGCCCAGCGAGGTGACGAGAAAGGTCTGCCCGTCCGCCGCCGCGCGCTGCACGAAGGCCGCGCCGATGGTGCCCGTGGCGCCGGCCTTGTTCTCCACCACGAAGGACTGCCTGAGCTTCTCGCCCAGCCTGGGCGCCACGGCGCGCGCGACTTGGTCGGTGGAGCCGCCGGCGGGAAAGGGCACGACCAGGGTGACGGGCCTGTCGGGCCAGGCCTGGGCCGATGCAGAAAAGGCGGTGAGCGCGGCCAGGGCCAGCGCCATGGCACGAAGAATGTGATTCATCTTGTCTCCTGATTTGTGAATGACATCGTTGTCATTTCCGGGAAAATGAAAAAGCGCCGATGCCATTTTTAGATGCAAGGATTTGCGCTTTCAGCAAAATGATATCGTTGTCATTTTGGCTGTCAATCAAGATTTCTGCGATGCAGGGCAGGCCTGGCACCCGTGCGTGGAGGGCGGTCTGCTATCTTCAGGCCCGTCCCCGATACCAGCCCGCGATCGCGCTTGCCCATGAACACACCCACACCACCCAGGCCCGCCACGCTGCACGACGTGGCCGAGGCGGCCGGCGTCTCGCTGATCACCGCCTCGCGCGCACTGGGCAATCCTTCCATCGTTTCGGAGAAGACGCGCGAGCGCGTGCGCCAGGCCGTGGAGGCCACGGGCTATATCCCCAATCTGCTGGCGGGGGGGCTCAAGTCCAGGCGCAGCCGTATGGTGGCCGGCGTGGTGCCCGCGCTGTCGGTGTCGCAGTTTCTGCCCACCGTGCAGTCCCTGACGGCAACGCTGGCGCAGGAGGGCTATCAGCTGCTGCTGGGCCAGACCTTCTACGACGAGCAGCGGGAGGAGGAGGTACTCAACGCCATGATCGGGCGCCAGCCCGACGGCATTGTGATGATGGGCCTGGTGCAGTCCGACAAGGCGCGCGAGCGGCTGCGCAGGACCGGCATTCCCGTGGTGGAAACCTGGGACTTCAGCGACCGGCCGCTGGACATGGTGGTGGGCTTTTCCCACCTCAAGGTGGGCAGCGCGCTGGCCGGCTATTTCCTCTCGCGCGGCCTGCAGCGCGTGGGCATGGCCACGGGCAGCGACCACCGGGCCCAGCAGCGGCGCGAAGGCTTTCTCGCAGCCTGGGGCCGCGAGGTGCCCACGGTCACCGTGTCCGCGCCCGGCAGCCTGGAGCTGGGCCGGCAGGCGCTGGGCCAGTTGCTGGCGCAGCAGCCCGATCTGCAGGCCGTGGTCTGCAGCTCTGACATGCTGGCCCACGGCATTTTGGTGGAAGCCCAGGCGCGCGGCCTGCGCGTGCCCGTGGACCTGGCCGTCTCGGGCTTCGGCAATGCCGATTTCGCGGCCCACCTGCTGCCGTCGCTGACCACCGTGCATGTGGACGGACCGGGCATAGGCCGCCTGGCCGCCGAACTCGTGCTGGCACGCTGCAAGGGCCACAGTGCCGGGCGCTCGGCGTTCGACCTGGGGTTCGAGCTGATCGAGCGGGATTCGACCCGCCGAGCTTAGAGGGTCAGCACACGGCAGCCGCCTGGCGCTCGGTCGCCAGCCCGAACAGGCTGCCCAGCACGTGCTGGATCTCATCAGGCGCCAGTTGCCTGGTCTCGGTGCCGCTAGCCGTGATGGTCTTGAGCGCGTCGCCCACCAGGATCATGCGGCCGGCCGGCTGGTGCAGCACCACCACCCGCTTTTGCACGAAGATGGCGTCCGGGTGCGTGGAGTTCAGGTAGTTGGCGGGGGCGAAATCCACCCACTCCTGGGGCGACAGGTTGAAGGCGTACTGGTTGGCCCATTCACCATCCACGCGGGCCTGCAGCAGGTATTCGCCCTGGTCGTCCAGGCTCAGGCGGAAGGTGTCGCCGTCCTGGCGGACCTCGGTATCCAGCTCGTCCAGGGCCATGGGGGCGCGTATGCCGTAGCTGCCAAAGCCCAGGTCGCACAGCCAGCGCCGTCCCTCGACCTCGGCCACCAGGGCCATGTGGGTGCGGGGGCGGCGGGCCGGATAGAACATGGGCCGCGCCGCCACAAAGCGGTAGGCAATGCCCAGGGCCTGCAGCGCCATGGCGAACAGGCCGTTCACCTCGTAGCAGTAGCCGCCCCGGGCGCCGCCGAGGATCTTGCCCGCAATGTCTTCGGGCACCAGAGAGACGATCTTGCCGGCCTGCACGTCGAGGTTCTCAAAAGGCACCGCGAACAACTGGTGGCGCATCAGCGCATGCAAGGTGGCGGTATCGGCCTGGGCGGAGTCACCGGCACTGAAGCCGATGCGGCGGAAATAGGCCTGGACATCGAAATTGCTGGCTTGCATGGGTTTCCTCGGGTTGCTTGATGGCTGCAACGATAAATCGGGACCATCAATGCCTGTATAAGCAGAATCCAAGAAAACTGACCTGTACAGATTGGCATGCCCACCACCAACGAACCCTTGCCCCAGTACCGCCGCATTGCCCAGGCCCTGCGCCAGACGCTGGCCTGCGGCGCACTGCGCCCCGGCGACAGGCTGATCTCCGCCCGCAGCCTGGCCGAGCGCGAACAGGTCAGCCTGCCCACCGCATTGGAGGCGCTGCGCTGCCTGGAGGCGGAGGGCCTGATCGTCGCGCGCCCGCGCTCGGGCTACTTTGTGCGGCAGGCAACGGGCGGCGCGGCGCTGCAGGCGTCCCGCCCGTCGTCGCGCCCCGTGCCCGTGACCCTGTCGGCCTTGGCGCGTTCGCTGTTCAGCAGTCCCGACACGCGCCTGATCCCGCTGGGTGCGGCATTGCCCGATCCGGCCTGGCTGCCCACGGCCCGGCTGCAGCGCGCGCTGCAGACCGCCGGGCGCCGCCTGGACGCGCACGGGCAGACCTACAGCATGCCGCCGGGCCGCGCCGACCTGCGCGGCCAGATCGCGGCCCGGGCCGCGCAATGGGGTGCGCGCTTCGGCCCCGATGACCTGGTCCTGACGGCAGGCGCCACCCAGGCCGTGCGGCTGGCGCTGCGCGCCGTGTGCAAGCCCGGCGATGTCGTGGCCGTGGAGCGGCCCGCCTATTTCGGCAGCCTGCTGCTGCTGGAGGACCTGGGCCTGAAGGCGCTGGAGATTGCCACCGATCCCCGCGAAGGCCTGCTGCTGGAGCCGCTGGCCGAGGCCATTGCCCGCCACCGGCCGGCTGCCGTGCTGGCATCGCCCACCGTGCAGAACCCGCTGGGCGCCAGCATGCCGGTGGAGCGCAAGCAGGCCCTGGTGGCGCTGCTGGAGCGGGCGGGCATTCCCTTGATCGAAGACGATGTCTATGGCGACCTTGCGGGCGACGGCCAGCGCCCGCCGGCCTGCAAGGCCTTCGACGGCAGCGGCAACGTGCTGTATTGCGGCTCCGTGTCCAAGACCCTGGCGCCGGGCTGGCGCGTGGGCTGGATTGCGGCGGGCCGCTTCCATGCCCAGGTGCTGCAGGTGCGCCTGGCGGGCGACTGGGCCGGTGCGCCGCTGCTGGAAGCCGCCGTGAGCGAGGTGCTGGCCAGCGGCGACTACGACCGGCACCTGCGCCGCGTCAAGTCCCGCGTGCAGGCCGGGGTGCAGGCCGTCACGGCCAGGGTCGAGGCCAGCTTTCCGCCCGGCACCCGTGTCTCGGCCCCGCGCGCGGGCTTTCTGCTGTGGGTGGAATTGCCGCGCCAGGTGAATGCACTGGAGGTGCACCGCCGCGCGCTGGAGTTGGGCATTGGCGTCAGCCCCGGCCCGCTGTTCTCATCGCGCTCGGACCTGCCCAACCACCTGCGCCTGAACTGCGCCAACGAGCCCACGCCGCGCCTGCTGGGGGCCGTGGGGCAGGTGGGGGAGATATGCCGGGGTTTGGCCGAGGGTGCTGCGGCGCGCCAGGGGGCGCAGGTCAGCCAGCCTACTTCTTCTCGCGCGGCACGCGCCCCATAAGGAAGAACTCGGGATTGGGCTGCATGCCGGCAAAGCTGGCCATGCGGTTGGACAGGCCGAAGAAGGCGGTGATGGCGGCGATGTCCCAGATGTCCTCGTCGTCGAAGCCATGCGGGTACAGCGCCTCGAAGTCGGCCTCGCAGATTTCATGGCTTCGCTCGCAGACCTTCATGGCGAAGTCCAGCATGGCGCGCTGGCGGGCGCTGATGTCGGCCTTGCGGTAGTTGACGGCCACCTGGTCGGCCACGTAGGGCTGCTTTTCGTAGATGCGCAGGATGGCGCCGTGGGCCACCACGCAGTACAGGCACTGGTTGGCCGCGCTGGTGGTGGTGACGATCATCTCGCGCTCGCCCTTGGTCAGGCTGCCTTCTTCCTTGAGCATGAGGGCATCGTGGTAGGCGAAGAAGGCGCGCCACTCGGCAGGGCGGCGCGCAAAGGCCAGGAAGACGTTGGGAATGAAGCCTGCCTTTTCCTGCACTTCAAGGATGCGGGTGCGGATGTCCTCGGGCAGGCTGGACAGTTCGGGCTGGGGGTAGCGGGCGGTGGCCATGTGTCTTGTCTCCTGGGTGTGGTGGTTGTCGTTGCGGGCCATGTTCGCATGGCCTGCGCTGCGCGGGGTGAACGCGCATGACAGCCTGTCTGCCGCCGAGGTTGCAGATTGCGCCCGGGCTCAGGCGGGCGCCATGTCCGGCTCAGGCCGTTGTGCAAACCAGTCGCCCAGAAAGCCGGTGAGCGCGCGGATTCTGGCCGACATCTCGCTGCGCGTGGCGTGCACCAGGTAGATGTCGGCCGCAGGCAGCTGCCATTGGGGCAGGACCTCGCGCAGCGCGCCTGCGGCCAGCGGCGCGGCCACGTCCCAGAGCGAGCGCTGCAGGATGCCGTGGCCGTCCAGCGCCCAGGCCAGGGCCGCTGCGCCGTCGTTGGTGCTCATCACGCCGTTGACCTTGATGTTGTGCTCGCTCAGGCCCTGGCGCGTGCGCCGGCTCAGGCGCCAGCTGCCATAGGTTTCGTCGCTCTCGCGGATCACGATGCAGCGGTGGGCCTGCAGGTCGGCGGGCTGGCGCGGCTCGCCGTGGGCGTTGAGATAGGAGGGCGCGGCGCACAGCACGCGGCGGTTGGGCAGCAGCAGGCGGGCGGTGAGGGCGGAGTCGGGCAGGGCGCCAAAGCGCACCACGGCGTCAAAGCCCTGCTCGACCAGGTTGACGGGCCTGTCCGTCAGTTGCAGCTGCACCTGCACCTCGGGATAGGCGCGCGCAAAGGCCGACAGCGCGGGCGCCAGCCGCTGGCGGCCAAAGCCCAGCGTGCAGGCAATGGACAACGGGCCGCGCGCCGTGGCGCGCGTGCCCGAGATGCTGCGCTCCAGCGTCTCCAGGTCGGCCAGGATGCGCGCGCCGTCCAGCAGGTAGGCTTCGCCCTCGGGCGTCAGGTGGATGCGCCGTGTCGTGCGCTGCAGCAGGCGCACGCCCAGGCGCCGCTCCAGCAGGGACAGGCGGCGGCTGACGGCGGGCGGTGTCACGCCCATCTGCTGGGCCGCGGCGGCCAGGCTGCCTTCGCGGATCAGCAGCGAGAAGAAACGCAGGTCGGAAAAGCCGTCCATGGTGGATGCGGTGGATGGTTGATTCGTAAATTGAACTGATGGATCAATGCAGTATTTTGCTATTTATGCAGCCTGGTTTACTGATTAGCATGGCAGGCTGACAGTCATGAACAACGTAGAAGGAATCTCCGGGATGCACACAGATCCATGGATGCCGGGCCTGCGCCAGCAGCGCATCACGGTCGATGACGGGGTGGAGATCAACGCCTGGGTGGGCGGCCAGGGGCCGGCCCTGCTGCTGGTGCACGGCCACCCGCAGACCAGCGCCATCTGGCACCGCGTCGCGCCCCGGCTGGCGCAGCAGTTCACCGTGGTGCTGGCCGACCTGCGCGGCTATGGCGACTCCTCGCGCCCGGCCGGCGACCCCGAGCATGTGAACTACAGCAAGCGCACCATGGCCCGCGACCTGCTGCGGCTGATGGCGCGGCTGGGCCATGAGCATTTCAGCGTGCTGGCGCATGACCGGGGCGCGCGCGTGGCGCACCGGCTGGCCATGGACTATCCCGCCAGCGTGCAGCGTCTGGTGCTGCTGGACATTGCGCCCACGCTGGCCATGTACGAGCAGACCGGCGAGGCCTTTGCGCGCGCCTACTGGCACTGGTTCTTCCTGATCCAGCCCGCGCCGCTGCCCGAGCGCCTGATCGAGGCCGATCCCGCCGCCTATGTGCGCGAGATCATGGGCCGGCGCAGCGCCGGCCTGGCGCCCTTCGATCCCCGGGCGCTGGCCGAGTACCAGCGTTGCCTGGCGCTGCCGGGCAGCGCGCACGGCATGTGTGAGGACTACCGCGCCTCGGCCGGCATCGACCTCGACCATGACCGCGAAGACCGCCAACTCGGGCGCAGGTTGTCCATGCCGCTGCTGGTGCTCTGGGGCGAGGAGGGCGTGGTGCACCGCTGCTTCGATCCGCTGCGCGAGTGGCAGCTCGTGGCCGACGATGTGCGCGGCCGGCCGCTGGCCTGTGGACACTACATCGCCGAAGAGGCGCCCGATGCGCTGCTGGACGCGGCCCTGCCATTTCTGCTGCAGGCCGGGTGAGTGCCGTCATTGGAGGCACTCGGTACGGCATTCGGGCAAGCCGGCAAATAGGGGAAAGGTGCATTCACGCCATATCCGTGACGCCATATGCATGACGCCATAGCGTTTTCCTCCGAATTCAATTGGCATGCCAATCATGTGCGGCAATGGTAAGCAATTGAAAAATCCGGGTGCCTGTCTTGCGCGGGCAATGCCGGGGGCGCAGATCTTGAAAACCGCTGCAGGCAAGGCCTGGCAAGCCCTGGGCAAGGGCCTGCGTCCATGCGTGCCTGCGACAGGAGGCATGGCTGCGTCAATGCGCAGCCCATTGCCGATCTGTGGTGAAACGCCGAACTGATACAGTCGCGCGGCCCGCCCGAGGGGGAGGGTCTTATTCATCACGGGATATTCACAATGAGCAACAAGAAAACCGTAGTGGCCGCTGCCGTGGCATTGGCCGTCGTGGGCTATGGAGGAACCACCTGGTATACCGGCCAGAGGGCCGAGGCTGGCTACAAGGAGGCCGTGGCCGAATTGCGCAAGGTGCTGGGCGAGAAAGTCGTCGTGACCGACGAGTACCACAAGGGATTCCTCTCCTCCCAGGCCAAGCTGGTGCTGCAGTGGCCTGCGGCGCAAGCTCAGGCAGCCGATGCGGCTGACGCGGCTGACGCGGCTGACGCGGCAAAAGCAGCCGACACAGCTGAAGCGCCCGCCGCCGCAGAACCGGTCGCTGCGTCCAAGCCCGTGCGCCTGGTGGTGGACACCACGGTGCGCCACGGCCCGCTGGCCGGTGGCCGACTGGCGGCAGCGGTTTCCGAGACACGCTTTGCGCTCGACGGCCTGGACGAAAAGAGCACGCAGATGCTGGCCAAGGCTGCAGCCCCCACGCTGACCAGCGTGCACCACTTCACGGGCGGCCAGGATGTGCGCCTGCTGCTGCCCGCCGGCGAGCTGGGCGACCAGGAAGTCACCATGCGCTGGCAGGAAATGGTGCTGGACACGGCCCTGGGCGGTGGCAGCGTCAAGGGCACCTGGCGCTGGCCCGAGGTGGCCCTGCTGGGCCTGCCCAGCCGCGACAAGTCCATGGGCGTGGAAGAGGAAGAGGGCGAGGAGGAGGAATCCGACAACGACGAGGCCCTCCCCACCCCGCCGGCCGCAGTGCCCGTGGAGCGCACCAGCATCATGCTCACGGGCCTGGAGAGCAGCTTCGAGAACAAGGTCATCGACGGCCTGTGGGGCCTGGGCCCCGGCAAGGCCAGCGTGCGCATCGCCCGCTTCGGCATGAGCAGCACGCCCGCCGAAGGCGGCGAGGCCAAGACGCTGCTGGACCTCAAGAACGTGGACGGCAGCTCGGTCATCGAGTCCGACAAGACCACGCTGGGCATGACCACCCAGGTCAAGGGCACGGGCCGCATCGGCCCCATCGATTTCGAGTCCGTGGGCTACGAGGAAAAGATCCAGCGCCTGGACATCGAGGCGCTGCGCGGCTTCCAGCGCGTCATGGTCGAGGGCTACCGCAAGGAGGGCCTGGCCAAGGCGCTGGAATCGCTGGAAGAGCAGGGCATGGGCGTGCTGATGCAGAACGCCCCGCGCCTGGTGGCGGCCCTGCCGGCCTACTCCATGAAGCTGCAGGCCACCTACCAGGGCCAGACCGGCCACCTGGAGTACGGCGCCGAAGTGCAAAGCGCGCCCACGCAGGAGCAGGTCGCCCAGGCCGGCTGGATGCCGGCGCTGCTCAAGACCTCGGCACTGCAGGCCAATGCCAGCCTGCCCAAGGCCTGGCTGGAGCCGCTGATCAAGGCATCGGGCAAGCCCGATGTCTCGGCAGAGGATGTGGAAGGCATGCTGGGCATGGCCCAGGCCACGGGCTATGCCCGCCTGGAAGGCGACAAGCTGGTCAGCGCGCTCAAGATGCAGGCCGGCCAGGTCACGCTCAACGGCAAGCCCATCGCCCTGCCCATGGGCGCGCTGCAGTAAGCGGCCATCCACCTTCCGGGCGTCGCCCCGGAAGGGATTCTCAGGGATGCCACTGGCTGGCGCGCACCACAGGGGCCTGTGTGCTGGCGCTGCCCGCCAGCGCATAGGACAGCTGGTTGGCCGCCGCCACCACGGTCTGCGCCATGGCTTCCAGCCGGGACTCGGGCAGGCGCGATGCCGGCCCCGAGATGCACACCGACCCCATCAGCCGCCAGTGCATGCCGAACACCGGCGCCGACACCGTGGCCACGCCCTGTTCGCGCTCGCCGATGGACCAGTGGTAGCCGCGCTGGCGGATCTGCTCGTACACCGGCCCCGGCTCGCCTGAAAACGCCAGGATCACGCGCCCCGGCGAACCCTGGTCCAGCGGCAGCCCCTCGCCCATGCGCGCATGGTGGCGCAGGGCCTGCGGCCCTTCCACGCGCACGAGGCAGGTGCGCACATTGCCTTCGCGCACATAGAAGGCCGCGCTCTCGCCGCTGGCCTGCGTGAGCGCGCGCAGCGCGGGCTCCAGCACGTTCTGCACATCGAAGCCCGCCTGGTAGCGCGCACCCAGCCAGCCTGCCGCCGGGCCCAGGCGCCAGTCCCCATCGTCCCTTTGCACCATGAAGCCCGACTGCGCCAGCGTGCGCGCCAGCCGCAGCACCGTGGTCTTGTGCAGCGCGCAGCGCCGGCTCAGTTCCGCCAGGGACAGGTGCGACTCCCCGAGGGCGAAGGCGCCAAGCAACTGCAAGGCACGCGTGACGGCGATGACGCCGCCGTCCTTGGCCGCGCTGGCCTTGTCATCGGGTGGCTGCGCCGGGGAAGGGGTGCTGGGGGGCTTGTTCATGGTGCAAGGCGTGCAATTGGTTGCGCTGTATGAAATGGCATTGTATGGGTTGAAACGTTTTCATAAAGTTCGTCCCACGCACCGCAGCCATGCGGGCGTTGGACACAACAAACGGAGACAAACCGCCATGCCGATTCCCTCGCTTTCGCGTTGCCTCAACGCACGCCTTCTTGCCGCCCTGGTCGGCGTTGCCGCCATCGTGCCCATGGGCGCTGCACAGGCCCAGGACACCTATCCCCGCAAGCCCATCCGCCTGGTGGTGCCGTTTCCGCCCGGTGGCGGCACGGACATGATTGCGCGCACCGTGGCCCAGCGGCTGGCGGACCACAACAAATGGACCGTGGTGGTGGACAACCGGCCCGGCGCAGGCGGCAACCTGGGCGTGGATGCCGTGGCCAAGGCCGCGCCGGACGGCCATACCCTGGTCATGGGCCAGACCAGCAACCTGGCCATCAACCCCTCGCTGTACGCCAAGCTGCCCTATGACCCGCTGAAGGACCTGGTGCCCGTCGCGCTGGTGTCTTCCGCGCCCATCGTGATGGCCGCGCCGGCCAACTCGCCCTACAAGACCTTTGACGACCTGGTCAAGGCCGCCAAGGCCAAGCCCGACGGCCTCACGCTGGGCTACTCGGGCAACGGCACGGTGGCCCACCTGGCCGGCGAACTGGCCGAGAACGCGGCCGGCATCAAGCTGCGCCATGTGCCCTACAAGGGCGCAGCCCAGGCCATGACCGACCTGGTGGGCGGGCAGATCGATTTCTACATGTCGGCCGTGCCCACGCTGCTGGGCCAGGTGCGCAACGGCAAGCTGCGCGCGGTGATGGTCACCTCGCTCAAGCGCTCCGACCAGCTGCCGCAGACGCCCACGCTGGCCGAGTCGGGCTACAAGGACTTCGAGGCCGTCACCTGGTTCGGCGTGCTGGCCCCGGCCGGGACGCCCCAGGCCATCGTGCAGCAGCTGAACAAGGCCATCAACGACGCGCTGCTGGTGCCCGAGGTGGCTGAGAAGCTGCGCTCCGAAGGCGGCGAGGTGCTGGGCGGCTCGCCCGAGAAGTTCGCCGCGCTGCTGCGCGCCGAGGTGCCGCGCTGGGCACGCATCGTCAAGGACTCGGGCGCCAGCCTGGACTGAGACCGGGGGGCAGGGGCGCCAGCCCTTTCGCTTCCTCCGCGCTTCCTCCTCCCTTCCTTTTTCTTCCTCCATCGAGATCTCGCCATGGACTGCGACAGCCTTGCCGTGCCCGTCCGTTTGGCCTTTGCCTCGGGCGGCAGCGGAACCGTCTTGCAGATGCAGGGCGAACTGCTGCAAAGGCAGGGCGGCGTGCGCTTCATCCACGTGCCCTACAAGGGCGACACGCCCGCGCTGGCCGTGACCTCGGCGGCGCGCCTGAAGGCCCTGCCTGACGTGCCCACCATGGCCGAGGCCGGCATGGTCGGCGGCACGCCGCAGCAATTGGGCGAGCTGCAGAAATCCGACTCCGCCAAGTGGGCCCAACTCATCCGCGAGGCCGGCATCAAGGCCGACTGACGCGCGCACATCTTCCTGATCTTCCTGTTTTTCTTCCCCCCATCTCACCGAACCATCATGAGCCAACTCCCAGAAATCATCCGTGACATAGAGCGCGTGGACGCCCAGGTCGTGCAACGCGCAGCCGGCTTTCAGGCCGCCATCCTGGCCGACGTGGCGGGCCGCCGCGGCACCATGCATGCGCGCGTGGCGCCCGTGCACCAGGGCATGAAGGTGGCCGGCCCGGCCTTCACCGTCGAGGTGCGTCCCGGCGACAACCTCATGATCCACGCCGCCATTGCGCTGGCCCGGCCCGGCGACGTGCTGGTCATCGACGGCAAGGGCGACCAGACGGCGGCGCTGATGGGCACGCTGATGCTCAGCGCCTGCAAGAAGCTGGGCCTGGCCGGCGTCATCGTGGACGGCGCCATCCGCGACCGCCTGGAGCTGCTGGAGCTGGACTTCCCCGTGTTCAGCGCAGGCTTCAATCCCGCAGGCCCGACCAAGTTCGTACCGGGCCGCATCAACCACGCCATCTCCGCTGGTGGCACGACGGTTCACCCGGGCGACCTGGTGGTGGGCGATGCCGATGGCGTGGTCGTCATCGAGCGCGCCAAGGCCCCCGCCATGCTGGAGCTGGCCGTGAAGAAGGTGGCCGACGAGGCCGCCCGCATCGAGGCCATTGCGCGCGGCGACACCGCATCGAAATGGCTGCCCGTGGCCCTGCGCGCGGCCGGCGTGCTCAAGGAAGGGGAATCGCTGTGAGCACCATCATCGTCACCGGCGCCGATCTGGCGCAACAGGCGCTGGACCTGCTGGCGCAGCACGACATCGTCTATGCGGGCAAGACGCCCACCGAAGAGGACCTGGTCGCGCTGTGCCGTGCCCATGATCCCGTGGCCATCATCGTGCGCTACGGCAAGGTGGGCGCGGCCGTGATGGACGCGGCGCCCTCGCTGCGCGTGATCTCCAAGCACGGCAGCGGCACGGACACCATCGACAAGGTGGCCGCCGCCGAACGCGGCATTGCCGTGGTGGCCGCCGCTGGCGCCAACGCGGCGGCCGTGGCCGAGCAGGCCCTGGCCCTGCTGCTGGCCTGCGCCAAGTCGGTGGTGGCGCTGGATGCACGCATGCACGCAGGCCACTGGGACAAGGCCACGCACAAGAGCCTGGAGCTGGGCGGACGCACCGTGGGCCTGGTGGGCCTGGGCGCCATCGGCCTGCGCTTTGCGCGCATGGCCGATGCGCTGGGCATGCGCGTGATCGGCTTCGATCCCTTCGCAAAGAACCTGCCCGCCTACGTGCAGCCCGTGGACCTGGAAACCATCTGGCGCGAGTCCGACGCGATTTCGCTGCACTGCCCGCTGACCGAGGAAAACCGGGGCATGCTCGGCGCCTCCACGCTGGCGGCCTGCAGGCGCGGCGTGATCGTGGTCAACACCGCACGCGGTGGCCTGATCGACGAGGCCGCGCTGCTGGCCGCCGTGCGCTCGGGCCAGGTGGCGGCTGCAGGGCTGGACAGCTTTGCGGTGGAGCCCATGGTGGCCGGCCACCCGTTCCAGGGCGAAAGGAACTTCGTGCTCAGCCCCCATATCGGCGGCGTGACCGGCGATGCCTACGTGAACATGGGCGTGGGCGCGGCCCGCAATGTGCTGGAGGTGCTGGCCCGCGTGCCTGCGGCGGCCGGCGCCTGAGCCAGGGCAGGGGCGTCCTATGCGCAGATCGCCCGCGAACTGAACCTGAAGGCGGATTGATTCGGCCGCCACCCCCCAAAAAAATCTGGAGACAAGCCATGAAATTCCTTGCCGGAACCCTGATCGCGGCCTGCGCCCTGGCCGCCGCCGTGGCCCAGGCCGCCTTTCCCGAGCGTCCCATCACCCTGGTCGTGCCCTATGCGCCCGGCGGCGGCGCCGACGCGGCCGCGCGCCTGCTGGCCACGCGCATGGGCGCGCGGCTGGGCACCAGCATCATCGTGGACAACCGGCCCGGCGCCAGCGGCACCATTGGCGCCAGCCAAGTGGCCAAGGCGCGCGCCGACGGCTACACGGTGCTCTACGACGCCACGCCGTTTTCCATCAACCCGCATCTGTTTGCCAAGCTGCCCTATGCGCGCAGCGCGCTGCAGCCGCTGTCGCTGGTGCTGCTCATGCCCAATGTGGTCGTGGTGAAGGCCGACTCGCCCGTGCGCAGCGTGGCCGACCTGGCGGCCAGGGCCAAGGCGCAGCCGGGCAAGATCAACTTCGCCTCGGGCGGCAGCGGCACGGTGCAGCGCCTGGCGGCCGAGCTGCTGCGCCAGCGGCTGGAGCTGGACATGGTCCATGTGCCCTACAAGAGCGGCGGGCCGGCCATTGCCGATGTGATGGGTGGGCAGGTGGACTTCATGTTCGGCACCATGGCGGCCACCTATCCGCTGGTCACGGGTGGCAAGCTGCGCGCCCTGGCCGTGGCGGCGCCCCAGCGCTCGGCCCGCCTGCCCGATGTGCCCACCGTGTCCGAGACCGTGATTCCCGGCTACGAGGCCTATGAGTGGAACGGCATCTTCCTGCCTACGGGCACGCCCGAGCCCGTGGCCGCGCGCCTGCACCAGGCGCTGTCCGAGGTGCTGCAGGAAGCCGAGGTGCGCCAGCGCCTGAGCGATCTGGGCGCCCAGCCCATGGCATCGACGCCGGCCGAGTTCGCGGCCTTCCTCCGGAAGGAAGACGCCAAGTGGGGCGAGGTGGTGCGCAAGGGCGCCATCGTGCTGGACTGAGCGCATGGCCATGAACGCATCGACCATCGCCGTTGCACATTCGGCCGGCACGAACCGGCCTTTCCGCACGCTGCCGCCGCTGGCCTGCGACAGTCACATGCACATCTTCGATGCGCGCTTTGCACCGTCGCCGCACTGGCCGCGCACGCCGCCGCAGGCCGACGTGGCCATGTACCGTCAACTGCAGCAGCGCCTGGGCACTTCGCGCGCCGTGGTGGTCACGCCCTCGACCTATGGCACGGACAACGCCTGCACGCTGGATGCGCTGGAGCGCCTGGGCGATGTGGCGCGCGGCGTGGCCGTGGTCGCCCACGACGTGGCCGATGCCGAGCTGGACCGGCTGGCCGCGCACCGCGTCTGCGGGCTGCGCGTGAACTTTGTCTCGCCGCAGTCCTGGGGCGAGACCACGGCCCACATGCTGGTCACGCTGGCGCACCGGGTTGCACGGCTGGGCTGGCATGTGCAGATTTTTGTGCAGCCCGAACAGCTGGTGGCGCTGGCGCCAGTGCTGGGCGCGCTGCCCGTGCCCCTGGTCGTGGACCACCTGGGCCGCATCGACCCGGCTGAAGGCATGGAGGGCGTGGAGGGCGCGGCCCATGCCGCGCTGCGCCGGCTGCTCGATGGTGGCAACACCTGGGTCAAGCTCTCCGGCGCCTATATGCGTTCATCGGTGGGCGGCCCTTCCTATGCCGACACGCTGCCGCTGGGCCGCGACCTGGTGCGCGCCGCACCCGAGCGCCTGGTCTGGGGCAGCGATTGGCCGCACACCACCGAGGCGCCGGGCTCCGTCAATGACGCCGACCTGGTGGACCTGCTGCAGGCATGGGCCGGCACGGACGAGGCCATGGACCGCATCCTGGTGGACAACCCCGCAAGGCTGTATGGCTTCGACGGCGCGGCCTGACACTCCAAGAAAGACAGACACCATGTTCCTGCTGCAAGCCCCCCAGGTCTGCGAACTCGAATCGTTCACCACCATGCCCGACGCCCTGCGCCGCCCCGAGCGCAGCGACTGGGCCGATGCCAACCGCAGCGGCGCCGTGACCGACTCCTTCCTCGAAGGGCCGGTGTTCGACGCGGCCGGCCATCTGTACGTGGCCGACATTCCCTGGGGCCGCGTGTTCCGCGTCGATCCGCAAGGCGCCTGGACGTTGGTTGCCGAGTACGACGGCGAGCCCAACGGCATGAAGTTCCTTGACGAGCGCACGCTGCTGATCACCGACTACAAGAACGGCCTGATGCGCCTGGATGTGGCCACGGGGCGCATCAGCCCCTATCTGCAGAGGCGCAACAGCGAGCGCTTCAAGGGCGTGAACGACCTGGTCTTCGATGCCGAAGGCAACCTCTACTTCACCGACCAGGGCCAGAGTGGCCTGCACGATCCCAGCGGCCGCCTGTACCGCCTGCGGCCGGACGGCCGGCTGGACCTGCTGCTGGCCAACGTGCCCAGCCCCAACGGCGTGGCGCTGTCGCCCGATGGCCGCGTGCTCTACCTGGCCGTGACGCGCGGCAACTGCGTCTGGCGCGTGCCCCTGCTGCCCGATGGCAGCGTGGCCAAGGTGGGGCAGTTCTTCACCTCCTACGGCCCCAGCGGCCCCGACGGGCTGGCCGTGGATGACCAGGGCCGGCTGCTGGTGGCCAACCCGGGCCTGGGCCTGGTGTGGGTGCTCAACCACCGTGCCGAGCCCGTGCAGGTGCTGCGTGGCGTGCCGGGAAGCTCGCTCACCAACCTGGCCTTTGGCGGCGCGGACCGCCGCACGCTGTATGTGACGGACTCCACGCACGGGCGCATTCTGCGTGCCCGGCTGGAGGCGCCGGGGCTGGCGCTGCACGGCTTGAACAAGGGCTGAGGCGGCCGTCGCGACCGTCTCAGCCGTCTCAGCCGTCTCAGTCTTCGCAACCGTTGCTCAGGGCCTGGCCGGCATGTCCAGGATCTCCCGGGCTTCCTGCAGCAGGCCTATCCACAGCTGCTCCTGCTGTATGCCGGCCTTGAGCACCAGGTGCTGCAGCCGCCGCTCGCGCGTGGGCGGCTTGTCCAGGAAGTCGCGCTGCTCCAGGCGCTGGTAGACGTCCAGCTGCGCCTGGTGCAGTGCCAGCAGCCGCTGCACTTCGTCCTGCAGTCCGCAGGGTCCCACCACCGCCTCGGCACGCAGGCGGACCATCCATTCCTCGCGCAGCGGCTTGGGGTCTTCCTGCTCGGCCACCCAGCGCTTGAGCTCCTTGCGGCCCGTGGGCAGGAGGCGGTACTGGCGCTTGCGGCCCCGGCCGGATTCGGCGGGCAGGGCCTCGATCCATTGCGCCTCTTCCAGCCGGGCGAGTTCGCGGTAGATCTGCTGGTGCGTGGCGTTCCAGAAATAGCCGATGGAGCGGTCGAAGCGCTCGGCAAGTTCCGAGCCCGAGCAGGGGTGCTCGACCAAGGCGGTGAGAAGGGCGTGTGGCAAGGACATCGGCAACAAAGGGACTGGCGCTGGGCGCCATCTTACGGGCCTGCATGGAGGTGTGGCCAAGCGCTGCAGTCATTTCTGCAATTTTTTGCGCAACCAGTTGCATAAATAAAGGAGGCTGACTACATTCATGCAATCAGTTGCATAAAAAAGCGAGACAGGCATGACCCACTACCCCCACCTGAATGCCGAACTGGACCTGGGCTTCACCACGCTCAGAAACCGCGTGCTCATGGGCTCCATGCACGTGGGCCTGGAGGAGGCGCCCAACGGCTTCGAGCGCATGGCCGCCTTCTACGCCGAGCGGGCACGCGGCGAGGTGGGCTTGATCGTCACGGGCGGCATTGCCCCCAATGAGCGCGGCCGGCCCATGAAGGGCGGCGCCATGATGGTCAACGAACACGAGGCGGACCAGCACCGCATCGTCACGCAGGCCGTCCATGCCGAGGGCGGCAAGATCGCCATGCAGATCCTGCACTTCGGCCGCTATGCCTACCAGCCCGGGCTGGTGGCGCCCAGCGCGCTGCAGGCGCCCATCAACCCCTTCGTGCCGCATGCGCTGACGGGCGACGAGGTGGAGCAGACCATCGAGGACTTCGTGCGCTGCGCAGCCCTGGCCCGGCATGCGGGCTACGACGGCGTGGAGATCATGGGCTCCGAGGGCTATCTGATCAACGAGTTCATTGCGGCGCGCACCAACCACCGCGATGACGAATGGGGCGGCAGCTACGCGGGCCGCATGCGCTTTGCGGTGGAGATCGTGCGGCGCACGCGCCAGCGTGTGGGGCGGGACTTCATCATCATCTACCGCCTGTCCATGCTGGACCTGGTGGAGGGCGGCTCCACGCTGGAGGAAGTGATCGCGCTGGCCCAGGCCATCGAGGCCGCAGGCGCTACGCTGCTGAACACGGGCATAGGCTGGCACGAGGCGCGCATCCCCACCATCGCCACCAAGGTGCCGCGCGCCGCCTATGCCTGGGTCACGCAGCGCGTGATGGGGCAGGTGGGCATCCCGCTGATCACCTCCAACCGCATCAACACGCCCGAAGTGGCCGAGCGCCTGCTGGCCGAGGGCTACGCCGACATGGTCTCCATGGCACGGCCGCTGCTGGCCGATGGCGACTTCGTGCGCAAGGCACGCCAGGGCCGGGCCGACGAGATCAACACCTGCATTGCCTGCAACCAGGCCTGCCTGGACCATACCTTTGGCGGCAAGATCACCTCCTGCCTGGTCAACCCGCGCGCCTGCCATGAGACCGAGCTGTTGATTGCGCCCGCGCCCGCCGCCAAGCGCATCGCCGTGGTGGGCGCCGGCCCGGCGGGCCTGAGCTTCGCCGTCACCGCCGCGCAGCGCGGCCATGCGGTGACGCTGTTCGATGCGGCCAGCGAGATCGGCGGGCAGTTCAACATTGCCAAGAAGGTGCCCGGCAAGGAGGAGTTCCACGAGACGCTGCGCTACTTTCGCCGCCAGCTGGAGCTGGGCGGCGTGGACCTTCGCCTGGGCCACCGCGTGGAGGCGGCCCAGCTCATCGAGGGCGGCTATGACGAGATCGTGCTGGCCACGGGCATACGGCCGCGCGTTCCCGCCATCGACGGCGTGGACCATCCCAAGGTGCTCGGCTACCTGGACGTGCTGCAGGGCGACAGGCCCGTGGGCGAGCGCGTGGCCATCATCGGCGCGGGCGGCATAGGTTTCGATGTGGCCGAGTACCTGACCCATGCCGGCGACAGCGGCGCCGTGGCACCGCGCAAGTTCTATGCGGAGTGGGGCATAGACACGGACTACGCCCAGGCCGGCGGCCTGGCGCAGCCGCAGGCCGAGCCTTCACCGCGCCGCGTGCACCTGCTGCAGCGCAAGTCCACCAAGGTGGGCGACCAGCTGGGCAAGACCACGGGCTGGATACACCGCACCTCGCTGAAGGCACGCAGTGTGGCCATGGGCTCGGGCGTAGCCTATGAGCGCATCGACGACGCCGGCCTGCACATCACCGTGGACGGCCAGCCGCAATTGCTGGAGGTGGAAAACGTCGTGCTCTGCGCGGGCCAGGAGCCGCAGCGCGAGCTGCATGCGGCCCTGAGCGCGGCGGGCTGCAGCGTGCACCTGATCGGCGGCGCCGACGTGGCGGCCGAACTCGACGCCAAGCGCGCCATCGCGCAAGGCACCACGCTGGCGGCCAGCCTTTGAGGGCGCCGCCCGATTCCGTTTTCCACCTCAACCACCAGGAGACAAGCATGTCCCAGCCCCCGAAGAACGCCCATCCCGCAGTCGCCCGCTCCCTGGAGCTGTGGCATCGCATGGTTGCCGCCAGCGACCTGGGCGAGCTGCACACCATCGTCCATCCCGATGCGGTGTTCCGCTCGCCCATGGCGAACACGCCCTATGCCTCGGCACCCGCGCTGCTGCTGGCGCTGTCCACCGTGGTCCAGGTGTTCGAGAACTTCACCTACCACCGCCAGATGGCCAGCGATGACGGCCTGGACGTGGTGCTGGAGTTCAGCGCCAGCGTGGGCGGCAAGAACCTCAAGGGCATCGACTTCATCCGTTTCGACGAGCAGGGGCTGATCCGGGAATTCGAGGTCATGGTGCGCCCCATGAGCGGCCTGCAGGCCCTGGGCACGGAGATGGGCAAGCGGCTGGGCGACAAGCTTCCCGCCTTCAAGGCCGTGGCCTGAGGGCTGGGCGCGCCATGAAAAACGCCCCCGGCGATGCGGGGGCGTTTTGCCGTGGGCGTCAGCCGGTCAGAGCGTGCCGGCCTTCTGGCGGGCGATGGCATCGGCCACGCCCTTGCCGTAGGCGGGGTCGGCCTGGGTGCAGTGCGCTATGTGCTTTTGCACGATGTGCTCGGACACACCGGCGATGTTGCGCGCCGTGTTCTCGAACAGGCGCTGCTGCGCATCGGGCGTGAGCAGGCGGAACAGGTCGCCGGGCTGGGTGAAGTAGTCGGCATCGTCCTCGCGGTAGTTCCAGCGGTCGGCCGCGCCGTGCAGGGCCAGCGGCGGCTCGGCGAAGGCGGGCTGCTCCTGCCACTCGCCCTTGGTGTTGGGCTCGTAGGCAATGGTGCCGCCGTAGTTGCCGTCCACGCGCATGGCGCCATCGCGGTGGTAGGCGTGGTAGGGGCAGCGCGGCGCGTTCACGGGGATCTGGTGGTGGTTCACACCCAGGCGGTAGCGCGCGGCATCGCCATACGAGAACAGGCGCGACTGCAGCATGCGGTCGGGCGAGGGGCCGATGCCCGGCACCAGGTTGGCCGGCGTGAACGAGGCCTGCTCCACATCGGCGTGGTAGTTGCGCGGGTTGCGGTTGAGCTCCATCACGCCCACTTCGATCAGCGGGTAGTCCTTCTTGCTCCAGACCTTGGTCAGGTCGAAGGGGTGGAAGCGGTAGGTCTCGGCTTCATGCTCGGGCATGATCTGCACGCACAGCTTCCAGCGCGGGAACTCGCCGCGCTCGATGGCTTCGAGCAGGTCGCGCTGGCTGCTTTCACGGTCGGAGGCGACCACGGCGGCGGCCTCGGCATCGCCGAAGTTCTCGATGCCCTGCTGGCAGACCCAGTGGAACTTGACCCAGTGGCGCTCGTTGCTGGCGTTGATGAAGCTGTAGGTGTGCGAGCCGAAGCCGTGCATGTGGCGGTAGCCGCGCGGAATGCCCCGGTCGCTCATGACGATGGTGATCTGGTGCAGCGCCTCGGGCAGGCCGGTCCAGAAGTCCCAGTTGTTCTCGGGCGAGCGCAGGTTGGTGTAGGGGTCGCGCTTGACGGCCTTGTTCAGGTCGGGGAACTTGAGCGGGTCGCGGAAGAAGAACACCGGCGTGTTGTTGCCCACCAGGTCCCAGTTGCCTTCCTCGGTATAGAGCTTGACGGCGAAGCCGCGGATATCGCGCTCGGCATCGGCCGCGCCGCGTTCGCCGGCCACGGTGGAAAAGCGCGCGAACACTTCGGTCTGCTTGCCGATGTCGGAGAACACCTTGGCGCGGGTGTAGCGCGTGATGTCACCCGTCACGGTGAAGGTGCCGAAGGCGCCCGAGCCCTTGGCGTGCATGCGGCGCTCGGGAATCACTTCGCGGTTGAAGTGGGCCATTTTTTCCAGATGCCACAGGTCCTGCAGCAGCATCGGGCCACGCGGGCCGGCCGTGAGCGAGTCCTGGTTGTTGGCAACCGGGGCGCCTGCGGCGGTGGTGAGCTTGTGGGTCATGGTCTCTCCTTGATCGAGGGGTGGTAGCGGCGCCGGCTTGCACGCAGGCAGCGCGGCGCTTGGAAAATCAATAGCTGCGTGCTATCGAATTGCTTTTATTGTTGTTTCGTTCTATGGATGCGGCAAGGCTTTGGCGATTGGCAAATCTCAACTGCGCCATAGCCAAAAAATTTCACCGCCCCCGCATGCGTCGTGCCGGGCATGCTTTTTGCCAAGGCATTGTGTTGCGCGGGCGGATACGGCCCGTGTAGGCCGTCGCCCTGTCAGCCAGAGACCAGCTTGTGGACCAGATCGGCGGCCGTGGAGGCGCCGTACTTGCGCATCAGTCGTGCGCGGTAGATCTCCACCGTGCGGTGGCTGATGGCCAGGGCGCGGCCGATTTCCTTGGAGGTCAGCCCCTCCAGCAGGCGGGCGGCCACCTCGCGCTCGCGCCCCGTGAGCTCGGCCTTGACAGGACGGTGGGCGCTGAGGTCCTCGAAGCTCCAGATGCCCGAGGCATGCGGGTCGCTGCGGTCCAGCGTGCGGCCCGTGACATGGCACCAGAACGTTTCGCCGTTGGCGCGCTTCATGATGCGGTTGTCCGAGTAGAAACCCCGGGCGTTGAGAATGGGCGCGATGCGCGCGCCCAGCCGCTCGTACTCGTCGGCGCTGGGGTAGAGGATCTGGAAGGTCTGGCCGATCAGCACCTCGCGCGAGGCCTCGAACATCTCGCAGACCTGGCGGTTGCAGTCGATCATGGTGCGATTGCGCGAGATCACGAGGCCGACGGGGGCGGCTTCGAACGCCAGCCGGTAATCTATATCCATGGGCAAATCTTTACGAAAAACTACCTATGCAAGTACGTAGTATCGTAGCGCATCCAATCTGAAGGAGACATGTGTGAAAAAGCTCTACCCCTCCGCGGAGCAGGCGCTCCAGGGCGTCGTGGCCGACGGGCAATTGCTGGCTGTAGGCGGCTTCGGCCTGTGCGGCATTCCCGAGGCCCTGATCGACGCGCTGCGTGACAGCGGCGCCAAGGGCCTGACAGTGATTTCCAACAACGCGGGCGTGGACGGCTTTGGCCTCGGCAAGCTGCTGGAGACGCGCCAGATCAAGAAGATGATCTCGTCGTATGTGGGCGAGAACAAGGAGTTCGAGCGCCAGTACCTGGCCGGCGAGCTGGAGCTGGAATTCACGCCCCAGGGCACGCTGGCCGAGAAGCTGCGCGCAGGTGGCGCCGGCATTCCCGCCTTCTTCACCAAGACCGGCGTGGGCACCATGGTGGCCGAGGGCAAGGAGCTGCGCGAATTCGACGGCGAGACCTATGTGATGGAGCGCTCGCTCGTGCCCGATGTCTCCCTGGTCAAGGCCCACCGTGCCGACAAGAGCGGCAACCTGCAGTTCCGCCTGACGGCGCGCAACTTCAACCCTGCCGCCGCCACGGCCGGCAAGGTCTGCATCGTGGAAGTGGAAGAGGTGGTCGAGGTCGGCGAGATCGCACCGGACGACATCCACCTGCCCGGCATCTACGTGCACCGCATCGTGCACAACCCGAATCCCGAAAAGCGCATCGAAAAGCGCACCATCACAGAAAAACAAGGAGCCTGACCATGCCGTGGACCCAAGACCAGATGGCCGCCCGCGCGGCCCAAGAACTCGAAGACGGCTTCTACGTCAACCTGGGCATCGGCATTCCCACCCTGGTGGCCAACCACACGGGTGACAAGGAAGTGTGGCTGCAGTCCGAGAACGGCATGCTGGGCATCGGCCCCTTCCCGACCGAGGATGCCGTGGACGCCGACCTGATCAACGCCGGCAAGCAGACCGTGACGACGATTGCCGGCTCGTCCATCTTCGGCAGCGACCAGTCGTTCGCCATGATCCGCGGCGGCAAGATCAACCTGTCCATCCTGGGCGCCATGCAGGTGTCCGAGAAGGGCGACCTGGCCAACTGGATGATTCCCGGCAAGATGGTCAAGGGCATGGGCGGCGCCATGGACCTGGTGGCGGGCGTCAAGCGCGTCATCGTGCTCATGGAACATGTGGCAAAGAAGAAGGACGGCACGACCGACCTCAAAATTCTTCCCGCCTGCACCCTGCCTTTGACCGGCGTGGGCGTGGTGGACCGTATCATCACCGACCTGGGAGTGATGGACGTGACGCCGCAGGGCCTGAAGCTCGTGGAACTGGCCCCCGAAGTGAGCTTCGAGGACATCCAGTCCAAGACCGGCGTGACGCTGATTCGCTGATGTTGCCGTGCACGGCCTGCCTTGGCAGGCCTGCGCAACGAGAGCCCGCCTTGCGCGGGCTCTTTTGCTTATATTTCAGATTTCGAGCCAATGGGAGCCTCTATGACGGATGTCGCGGCCGTGCGCAATCCACCGACAGCGCAGGGATGGAAGGACGAGGGCGTGCATTTCCTGCGCGCCGTCACCGACATGGCCGAGCATTGCAACGTGGTCACCGGCGAGCCCATCTTCAACGACAAGGGCGTCAAGCTCGTGGACAAGGGTGCGCGCATCGACGGCAACATGTACGAGCGCCTGGTCAAGCACAAGCTGCGCGACCCCATCGACAAGCACCTGGGCGTGGACAACCGCGTGGACGTGCTGGCCATCGAGGCCCAGGCCATGGTGCAGTGCGAGACCGTGGACCTGATGCGCCGCCTGGTGCAGTCGCTGGGCGGCACGGACCGGCTGCTGGCGCCGCTGCGCCTGATGGTGCTGCCGCCGCAGATCGCCTTCAAGCTCACGGTCATGCGCGAGCAGCGGCCCGAGCTGTTCGCCCACAGCCTGCAGATGATGCTGGTGGCCATCTACCTGGCGCTGCAAAGCGAATGGAGCGAGCGCGAATGCGGCCCGCTGGCCACGGCGGCCCTGCTGCACGACGTGGGCATGCTCTACATGGACCCGGCCTGGACCGACCCCAACTACCGGCTCACGGGCGCCGAGCGCAAGCACCTGGTGGCGCACTCGGTCACGGGCATGCTCATCATGCGGGGCGCGGGCGCGTATTCGCAGGACGTGGAAATGGCCGTGCTCGAGCACCACGAGCGCATGGACGGCACGGGCTATCCGCGCGGCGTGCATGGCGAAGCCATCTCCAAAATGGGCCGGATCCTGTTGCTGGCCGAGGTGGTCTCGGCCTTCTTCGACAAATTCCAGGACCTGCCCGGCCAGCGCCTGTCGCTGATGCTGCGCATGAACCACCGCCGCTATCCGGCCGATCTGGTCGGCATCCTGCTGCCGCTGCTGTACGACGAGATCTCGCCGGGCACGCCGCTGCCGCCGCTGCAGGCCGAGGTCACGCACAGCGTGGCCGCGCTGTCGGCCGCCTTCCAGATGTGGGACACGTTCAGCCAGGCCTTCCCCGAGCGCTGGCAGGCCATGCCCGACCACCAGGCGGCCGTCTACATCGACTCCAGCATCGGCGGCCTGCAAAAGCAGCTGGCCGAGGCCGGCCTGCATCCCAGCCAGCAAACCGACCTGCTGGCCTACCTCAAGGACGACGTGCAGGGCATGAGCGAACTGGCCCTGCTCAGCCGCGAGGCACTGTGGCAACTGCAGGCCATCGTCAACGCCTGCCTGCGCCGCTGGCCTGCCATCAACGCCCGCACCCACGCCGTGGACACAGCGGTCGCGCAGTGGTGCGAAGCCTGCATGCAGATCGACGCCACACCCCCAGCGGGCGGCGCAGCGAGAGCGCCAGCGCACTGAGACAGCCGGGCTTGCCCGGCTTTTTTACATCCGTGGATCTCTTGGAAATCAAGAGTGCTGTATATTCATACAGTATCTGAGATTTCCCCCCATGACCACGCCCCACGCCTCCCAACCTGCGCAGCCCGCCCCCATGGCGGGCGCGGCGCGTGTGCTGCCTCAGTTGCAGGGCGTGTGGCGTGGCGATGGCTGGCAGCAGGCGCTGCAGCAGCGCGTTCAGCCTTCGGGCCATGCGCTGCTGGATGCGCAATTGCCGGGCGGGGGCTGGCCGCTGGGTGCCATGGTCGAGCTGCTGCAACCCGCGCATGGCCATGCCGAGTGGCCGCTGCTGCTGCCGGGCCTGGCGGCCCTGATGCAGCGCAGCGCGGGCCAGGTGGTGCTGGTGGCGCCGCCTTGCAGGCCTTTTGCTCCGGGGCTGGAAGCGGCGGGCGTGGCGGCGCACCGGCTGTGCTGCGTGGAGGCCGACACCCACCCCGGCGCCCACCCGGCAGGCGATGGGGCAGGGCTGGCCTGGGTCTGTGAGCAGGCACTGCGCTGCCGCGACGTGCTGGCCGTGCTGGCCTGGCTGCCAGCCGGGCTGCCCATGGCCACGCTGCGCCGGCTGCAATGGGCGGCCGCTGCGCAGGGGCGCATTCTGTGGCTGTGGCGCGAGGCCTCGGCCGCCCTGCAGACGGTGGCCTCGCCTGCGCCGCTGCGGCTGCGCGTGGAGACAGAGTTGGGGGAGCCGGGCGAAGGCGGCACGCCAGCCTGCCTGCGCGTGCAGTTGCTCAAGCGCCGGGGGCCTGCGCTGGAGCATCCCTTGAAGCTGCCCCTGCACCACTGGGCCTGGCAGGACGTGCTGCAGGCCCAGGCCCAGCGGCGCACCCGGCAGGCGGACGAGGCGCAGCGCTGGCTTCATGGACACGGGCAACTGCTGCCCGCCGAGGCGCCCGCCCTGCAGGCGGCAGCGCACACCCTGGGGTGAGATGCCATGGCACAGCCGAATCAAGCACTGCACTGGATTGCCTGGCCGCTGCATGTCGCACAGGGCGATGGCCAGGGCAACGGCGACAGTGATGGCGAACGCAGTGCCTGCGCGCAGCAGGCCTGGTGGGCCCTGCGCTGGACGCCGCGCGTGGCCCTCTGGTACGGGGCAGGGCAGGCCGTGGCGTTGATGGAGGTGGGCAGCGTGGAGCGCCTGTGGGGCGGTCGCCAGGCCATGCTGCTGGGCCTGCTGCGCGCGCTGCGCGAACAGCAGCCCGAGGACGGCCAGGCGGGCGGCCCCCGGATGCCGTCCTGGGCCCGGGGCGCCACGGCATGGCAGGCGCTGGCGCGTCTGCGCTGGCGCATGCAGGGCGCGGATTCGCGCCAGCCCTGGCCGTCTGCCGACGCACTGCCCATCTGGACACTGCCCGCACTGGAGCCGCATGCGCCGGCCCTGGAGCGCATGGGCTGCCGCCGCTGGGGCGAGCTGCGCGCCCTGCCGCGCGCGGGCCTGGCGCGGCGCATCGGGCTGCCGGCCCTGCTGGCGCTGGACCAGGCCTATGGCAGCAGCCCCCATGCGCTGGACTGGCTGGAGCTGCCCGAGCACTTTGCATTGCGCGCCGACCTGGGCTATCCGGCCAGCGACGCCCAGGCCCTGCTGCAGGCCGCCCGGCCCCTGCTGCGTGCGCTGCAGGCCTGGCTGCAGGCCCGCCATCAGGGCGTGCTGGGCCTGCAGCTGCGCTGGCACCACGATCTGCGGCGCGTGGACGGCACGCAGCTGCCGGCCTGGGAAGCGCTGGACATCCGCACGGCCCGGCCCGCCCAGGCGCTGGAGCACATGGAGCGCCTGCTGCGCGAACGCCTGGCCCGCACGCCCTGGCGCGCGCCTGCGGACATGCTGGAGCTGGTGGCGCTGGACACCGCGCCTTTCGCGGCCGATGCCGGCAGTTGCCTGCCACCGGCCGCGCCCGGCCCGGCGCCGCTGGGCGAGGCGGCAGGCTCGACAGACGCGGCCAGCGGCATGGCCTGGCATGAATGGGTGGAGCGCGTCTCGGCCCGCCGTGGTGCGCAGGGCGTGCGGGTGGCGCAGCTGCAATCGGACCACCGGCCCGAGGCCATGCAGCGCTGGACCCCGGCCTGCGAGGCCCTGCAGACCCCGCAGGCGCCGCGGCGGCCCGCGCACGCGCGCAAGGCGGCCAACCCCTGGCAGGGCCTGCTGCCGCCCTGGCTGCTTGATCCGCCCCAGCCGCTGCTCCTGCAGGGCAGCCGCCCCTGCTGGCAGGGGCCGCTGCAATTGCTGGCCGGCCCCTATCGGCTGGAGGCCGGCTGGTGGGGAGAGCCGCAGGCCGATGCGGCGCTGGCCGTGCGCGACTATTTCGTGGCCAGCAACGCGGCTGTCGGCCATGTCTGGATCTACCGCGAGCGCACGCCTGCATCGGAGCGGCTGCCTGGCATGCCGGCCCTGCTGTCGCCCGCCGCCTGGTTTGCGCAAGGCATCTATGGCTGAACAGGACATCCTGCTGGAGCCGCCGCCCCCGCAGCTGCAGCGGCTGCAGCCCCCGCCCCAGGCCACCGGGCCGGTGTCCGGCATGGCATCGGGCCCGGGCCTGCCCGGCTATGCGGAGCTGCACTGCCTGTCGAACTTCAGCTTTCTGCGCGGCGCCTCTTCGCCGGCCCAGCTGGTGCAGCGCGCCAAGGCCCTGGGCTACCAGGCGCTGGCCCTGACCGACGAATGCTCGGTAGCCGGCGCCGTGCGGGCCTTCGAGGCCGCGCGCGACTGCGAGATGGCCCTGATCCATGGCAGCGAATTCGCCTGGGGCCCGCTGCGCCTGGTGGCGCTGGCGCGCGATCTGAACGGCTGGGGCAACCTCTGCGAATTCATCAGCGCAGCGCGCGCCCGTGCCCAAAAGGGCCGGTACCTGGTCGATGCCGACAGCCCCTGGCATCTGCTGCGTGAAGGCTGCGAATGCATCGTTGTGCCGCAGCGTGCGCAGCTGTTGCCCGGCGATGTGCCCGCCATGGCCGAGGCCGTGCAGGCCGCCGTGGCGCAGCTGGGGCAGGGCTGCTGGCTGGGCGTGGAGCTGCTGCTGGCGCCCGACGACAGCCTGTGGCTGCAAAGCCTGCAGGACGTGGCAGGGTTGCTGGGCCTGTCCTGCGTGGCCTGCGGCGACGTGCACATGCATGCGCGCTCGCGCAAGCCGCTGCAGGACCTGGTGACGGCGCTGCGCCTGGGCTGCACGGTGGCCGAGTGCGGCTTCGAGCTGCACCCCAATGCCGAGCGGCATCTGCGCTCGCGCTTGCGGCTGGGCGGCATCTATCCGCGCACCATGCTGGATGCAACCCTGCAGATTGCCGCGCGCTGCGATTTCAAGCTCAGTGAGATCAGCTACCACTATCCGCAGGAAAGCGTGCTGCCCGGCATGGACGCGCGCCAGACATTGGCCTGGCATACCTGGCAGGGAGCGGCGGGGCGCTATCCCGAAGGCATTCCCGAATCGGTCGCCAAGCAGTTGAAGGATGAGCTGGAGCTGATCGCCGAATGCCGCTACGAGATGTACTTTCTCACCGTGCACGACATCGTGCGCTATGCGCGCAGCGAAGGCATCCTGTGCCAGGGGCGCGGTTCGGCCGCGAACTCGGCCGTCTGCTATTGCCTGGGCATCACGGCCGTGGACCCGAACAAGACCACGCTGCTGATGGCGCGCTTCATCAGCCGCGAGCGCAGCGAGCCCCCAGATATCGACGTGGACTTCGAGCACGCGCGGCGCGAGACCGTAATCCAGTACATCTACGAAAAATACGGCCGTGACCGTGCGGCGCTGACGGCCGTGGTCAGCTGCTGGCGCACGCGTGGCGCACTGCGCGACGCGGGCAAGGCCCTGGGCGTGGATGCGGTGCTGATCGATGCCATGGCCCGGCAGCACCACTGGTTCAGCGATGCCGAGGACCAGGCGGCCGAGCCGGAGCCCGAACCCGATGACCCCGCCCTGGGCTGGGTGCGCTCCAAGCTGCTGCGCCTGGCCCGGCTGCGCGAGCGGCTGGGCGACGACTGCCCGCAACTGTCGCCCCAGCGTGCGCGGCTGTGGCTGGAGCTGGCCCTGCAACTGCGCGACAGCCCGCGCCACCTGAGCCAGCACGTGGGCGGCTTTGTGCTGACCGACGGGCCGCTGACGCGGCTGGTGCCCGTGGAGCCGGCCGCCATGGAGGGCCGCTCGGTCATCCAGTGGGACAAGGACGATCTGGACACCATGAATCTGCTCAAGGTCGATGTGCTGGCCCTGGGCATGCTCACCGTGCTGCGCGGCAGCCTGAAGGCACGCGCCGCGCTGCGCGGGCCGCGCTGGGAACTGGCAGACATTCCCAAGGAGGACGCCGCCACCTACGACATGATCTGCCGCGCCGACACCGTGGGCACCTTCCAGATCGAGAGCCGGGCGCAGATGAGCATGCTGCCCCGGCTGCAGCCGCGCGAGTTCTACGACCTGGTGGTCGAGGTCGCCATCGTGCGGCCCGGCCCCATACAGGGCGGCATGGTCCATCCCTATCTGCAGGCGCGCGAGCGTCGGCGGCAGGGCGGCGAGCTGGTCCTGGAAAAGCCCGCGCTCGAGAAGGCGCTCAAGCGCACGCTGGGCGTGCCCATCTTCCAGGAGCAGGTGATGCAGATCGCCATGATCGCGGCAGATTTCTCGGCGGGCGATGCCGACGAGCTGCGCCGCTCCATGGCCGCCTGGCGGCGCAAGGGCGGCGTGCACCGCTTTGAGCGTCCATTGATAGACGGCATGCTGGCCAACGGCTACAGCGCCGAATTTGCCCAGGCCATCTTCCGCCAGATGCTGGGCTTTGGCGAATACGGCTTTCCTGAAAGCCATGCCTACAGCTTCGCCATGCTGGCCTATGCCAGCGCCTGGCTCAAGCGCCATGAGCCGGCCTGTTTCCTGATGGCCTTGCTCAATGCCCAGCCCATGGGTTTCTACATCCCCTCGCAGCTGATCCAGGACGCGCGCCGCCACGGCGTGCGCGTGCTGCCCGTCGATGTGCGCCACAGCGACTGGGATTGCACGCTGGAGGCGCCGCACGAGCGCATTGCCGGCGTCGAGCTGCCGCAGCCGGCCGTGCGCCTGGGACTGTGCATGGTGGCGCAGTTGCCAAAGACTTCGGGCGAGCGCGTGGCGCAGGTCCGCGCGCAGGCGCCGTTCAGGAGCACCGAGGACCTGGCCCTGCGCGCCCGGCTGCAGCGCGCCGAGCTGCAGGCCCTGGCGGCGGCCGATGCGCTGCAGGGCCTGTCAGGCCACCGCCGCCAGCAGATGTGGGATGCGGCGGCCCTGCAGGTGCAGCCGCCGCTGTTCGCGGGCGTGCCCGTGCATGAGGCGCCCGTGCAACTGGCCGCCGCGCCCGAGGGCGAGGAAATCCTGTTCGACTACGCGGCCACGGGCCTGAGCCTGCGCCGCCATCCGCTGGCCCTGCTGCGTGACCGCCTGCGCCGCCACGGGCTTCGCACGGCGCTGGAGCTGCGCGACACGCTGGCGGGCATGCGCGTGCGGGCCTGCGGCATCGTCACCGTGCGCCAGCGCCCGCCCACGGCCAAGGGCACGGTCTTCATCACGCTGGAGGACGAGACGGGCACGGTCAACCTGGTGGTCTGGCCCGATACCGTCACGCGCTGGGGCGAGCCCTTGCTGGGCGCGCGGCTGCTGGCGGTGGAGGGCATCTGGCAAAGCAGCTCGGATTGGGGCGGCGGCAAGGACCCCGGCGAGCCAGCGCCTGCAGAGCAGGCCAGCCAGGAGGTGCCCGCCGTGCGCCATCTCATCGTGCACCGCGCCCGCGACATGAGCCGCTGGCTGGGCCGCCTGGGCGGCGCCGGCGTGGCAAGCCGCAATTTCCACTGAGGGATGTTGCCGTTGCTGCCGCTGCAGGCTCAGGCCATGCGGTCGTCCGCGCGGATGTCGGGCATCTGGTCGATACGCTTGCCGAACCAGCCTATGCGCTCGGTCTGGCGCACATCCAGCCTGGGCACGTAGGGCTTGATATCGAGCACGGGCGTGCCGTCCAGCATGTCGTTGCCCAGGAAATGCAGCAGCAGTCCTTCGCGCCGCACCAGGCGCACGATGGACAGGCCCAGCCGGTTGGGCCGCGCCGGGGCGCGCGTGGCGAACACGCCGTGGCTGCTGTCGTCCATGAAGGGCACGACTTCCAGCTTTTCCACGGCCTGGTGCAGGTGGGTGATGAGGATCAGGTAGTCAAAGCCTTCGATGTCGCGCAGCCCGGCCTCGAACTCGGGCAGCAGCTCCACGCGGCCGGCCTCGTCGGCCGCGCCCGCCGTCTGTATGGGCATGCCCACCGGGTCGGTGAAGCGGCTGCGCACATGGCCGATGGGGCGGCAGGCGACGGCCTGCGCCGTGGAACCGGCCGCGCTCATGCGCTCGTTCCCTGGGGATTGAGCAGGCGTGTCAGCGCGGCGATATCGGCCGCCGCCGCCATGCGCGCCGTGGTCTCTATGGAGCGGTAATGCCTGACGATGGCTTCGCCCGTGGAGGTAAGCGATGCGCCGCCGCCATGGGCGCCGCCGGCGCTGGTGTTGACGGCCGGCGTCTGCAGCGCGCGGTTCATCTCGTCGACCAGCACCCAGGCGCGCCGGTAGGACATGCCCAGCGATCGCGCTGCAGCCGAGATGGAGCCCGCCTCGGCAATGGCTTCGAGCAACTGCACCTTGCCGGGACCGATGGCAATGGTGCTGTCGTTGTATACGCGCAGGCGGAACTGGACTTTGGAGGACATGGGGAAAGGACTTGGCACAGGAGAAAAGCGAACGTCAAGGTTAAGCGAAATCAACGGCTTGCGCCGTCACAGGGGCTAAGGGGAAATACGCAATGCATGGATCGCTACAGCGAAGGGGTGCTCTGGCAGGGCGTTCCTGCACACGGGCCGTCGGGGCCGGCGCGCTGCCGCTGCCGCCAGGGCGCCCGCTGCCTGCGCATCGTCTGCGAGTGCATTGGCGAGGCTCTTGACCTGCCGGCGCCGCGTCCCGATGCCTGTGTGCTGCGGCGCTATTTCGTCACATTGCCACCGGGTTTGCTAGCCTTTTTGCGCCAATGCAGCGCGGCGCTTGCCGCGCATCCTGGCCACGCGTTTACTTCTTGCTGCTTTCTGCCAGCAGGCGCTGGCATTGCGCATCTTCCTCGGCGGCCGGCACCGTCAGCGGCACCAGTGCCAGGGCCGCCGGCGCCACCACGGCGGCGGCCACGGCCGCGCCCGCGCGCAGCAGCAGCGGGCCGGGCTCCACCCCTACCTTGGGCTGGGCGAAACTGCCGCGCACGTACAGCGGCGTGCGCAGCGAGAAGAACTTCCACTTCAGCGACTCGGGCACGATGCGCAGGTCCATGGTCTCCTGCGCCAGGCTGATCTGTCCGGTGGCCTCGATGATGGCCTCGGGCGTGGCCAGCTTGACGTTGCGGGTGCGCGCAATGCCCTGCTTCACGGTCAGGTCGGCAACGGCGCAGTTGAGCTGCACTTCCTTGTCGGCGCCGAACAGCTTGGTGACGATGACGCTGCCCAGGTTCAGCGCGGCCAGGTCCAGGAGCTGCTTGCTGAAGCGGCCATCGCGCACATACAGGCGGATGTCGCCCGAGCTGGTGCCCAGCCATTCGGCAATGGACTGGCCCCGGCCCTCCAGGCCCAGCGCGCCATCCATGCTGCCCAGGCTTTTCTTCATCAGTTCGATCTCGGGGAACAGGGCCGACAGCTGCAGCCCCTGGACCTTGCCCTGGAGGCTGGCCTTGGGCGGCTTGGCGCCGCTGTCCACCACGGCCTCGATGTCCAGCCGGCCCTTGGCCATGCCGAAGCGCAGCGGGGACAGGCGCAGCACGCCGTTGTCCATGACGGCATGCACGCTGAAGTCCTCGATGGGCAGGGCCTGGGGGCGCTCGATGCGGTCGCTCTTGAAGCGCACATCCATGTCCATGGCATTCCACTTGCTGGTGTCAAAGCGCTGCGTGGGCAGGGCCTTGCCGCTGGCCGCCTGCCGGGTCTTCTGGCCCTGCTTGGTGGACGGTGCTCCCACCACCGGCCCCAGGTCGGCCAGGCGCAGCTTGCGCGAGGCCAGATCGCCGCTGAGCTTGGGGCGCGGCTTGCCCGATGCGTAGTGCAGCGTACCGCGCAGATCGCTCTGGCCCACGCGGCCATCGAATTCCTCGTAGTCCCAGACGGCGCGCCCCGGCTCCAGGCTGCCGACCAGATGGCCATTGGTGTCGAAAGGCGGTGTGCGCGGCAGCAGCAGACCCGTCAGCGGGAACAGGTCGGCCATGCTGGAGCCGCGCAGGCGCACCTGCAGGTCCATGCCCTTGAGCGCCCTGGGATTGTCGAGAATGCCCTCGGCCCGGGCGCGCAGGCTGCCCGCATGGGCCCACAGCTTCACGGGAAAGCGTGCCTGTTCGCTTTGCAGGTCCAGCACGGGGCCGATGAGGCCCTGGGCCTCGACCGTGGCCTTGGCGATGCGGCCAGTCAGGCCGACGCGCATGCCATACGGAAAGTCTGGACTGGGCGGCTGCACAAGGCTGTCCAGACGTGCGCGCACCGCCATCTGGCGCACGCCATCGCTCCAGCCCACCAGGCCGCCGCGCAGGCTCAATTGCGCTACCTGAAAACGCCAGCGCGGCCCTGTGTGCTCTGGGCGCTTGAAGGTCCAGTTGTTGCTGCCATCCTTGCGCCGGGCAAAGACCAGGTCAGGGCCTTCCAGTTGCAGATGGTCCAGCAGCACATGCCGGCCCAGCAGCGGCCACAGCCGCAGGCTGGCCGTGGCGCGGGCGGCCGTGGCCATGGTGTCGGCGTCGCGCGGGGGTGGGGCCATTTTCTCGTCGGCCAGGACGATGCTGTCGCTGTCGATCTTGGGCGCGGAAGGGCTGGCCTGCGAGTCCTTGTCCTTGCCTTCGTCCTTGTCCTTCGCCTTTCCCTTGGGCTGTTCCTTGGCTTTCTCCTCGGGCAGGCGGCCCTTGTTCAACTGGTCGGGCGGCGCAGGCAGGGCGGGCAGCTCGGCACTGCCCTTGGCCGGCTCCTGCTCAACCTGCCAGCCTTCGGGCTGGCCCAGCGCCAGTTGCTCGGCCTCGATGGTCACGCCCGGGACCCAATGGCGCCAGCCCTGGTCCAGGGGCTGGGGCCAGGTCCAGCGCAGGCGCAGGTCGCCTTCAATGGCGAAGTGGCGGCCGGTGCTTTCACTGACGCGCTCGTTGACCCAGGGCTTGGCCCGGTTCCAGTCGAAGGTGGCGATCAGGACCACAACCGCGGCGAGCAGCAGCACCAGGGCCGACACCGTCCACAAAAGGGCGCGCAGCCAGCGGCGGCGGGCTGGGCGGTGGGGTGCTGGTGTGGCGGGGCTGTGGTTCGCTGTGTCGGTCGCTGTGTCTGTCATGGCGCAGGGGGGCCGCTAAATGGGGTTCGGTCCATCCTATCGCCATGAAAACGCTTGCCAAGGCCCGGGACGCGCTGGCGGGCAGCCGGCAGGCCCGCATACAGGAGATTGACCTACAGCGCGGCCTGCGGCGGGGAAGGGGCCGTCATCACGGCGTCTCCTGGCCCTGGCGCAGCCGGGTGGATGCCAGGGCGGCCACCACCAGCAGGCCCGCCATGATGAACAGGCCATTGCGCGTGCTGCCCGTGGCCTGTTCGATCATCCCCATCACCGTGGGGCCGATGAAGCCGCCCACCAGGCCGCAGGTATTGACCAGGGCTATGCCGCCCGCCAGCCCCGCGCCCGCCAGCCGCGAGGCGGGAAACAGGAAGACCACGGACTGCACCACGAAGAACATCAGCGCCGTCAGGCTGAAACCCAGCAGGCCCAGGGCGGGCGAGGCCTTGCCCGCCAGCGCGGCCACCAGCAGGCCGGCGGCCATGGTGGCCAGGCCCGCCAGCAGCATGCGCCGGCAGCGCTGCGGGTGGGTGGCAAAGCGCGGCAGCCAGGCCGCACCGATGGCCGCTGCAATCCAGGGCACGGAATTGAGCGTGCCGATCTGCAGCGGCGAGAGCTGGCCGTAGGTGCCGATGATGCCCGGCAGGAAGAAGATCACCGTGTAGATGCTGATCTGGTGGCAGAAGTAGACAAGGATGGCCAGCCAGATCTGGCGGTCGCGCAGGCAGTCCCTGAGCGAGTGGCCCACCTGGCCGGCGCTGGCCTGCTGGTCCTGCTCGGCCTGCAGGCGTTGCAGTACCTCGCGCGATTCGGCGGCCGTCAGCCAGGGCGCGCTGGCCGGGCCGTCTGGCAGCTTCTTCCAGACCACCCAGGCCAGGGCCACGGCGGGCAGGCCCTCGATCACGAACATCCATTGCCAGCCATGCCAGCCCAGGAAGCCGTCCATCTGCAGCAGCGCGCCGCCCACGGGGCCGCTGAGGATGTTGGCAATGCACACGCCCAGCAGGAAGTAGCCGATGGCGCGGGCCCGTTCCTCGCGGCCGAACCAGTAGGTCAGGTAGAGCATCACGCCGGGGAACAGCCCCGCCTCGGCCGCGCCCAGCAGCACGCGCATCACGTAGAACGAGGTCTCTCCGGTGATGAAGGCCATGCCGGCCGACAGCAGGCCCCAGGTCACCATGATGCGAGTGATCCAGAAGCGCGCGCCCACCCTGTGCATGATGAGGTTGCTGGGCACTTCCAGCAGCGCATAGCTCAGGAAGAACAGCCCCGCGCCCAGGCCGTAGGCGGCCGCCGAGATGCCCAGGTCCACCTCGATGTGCGACTTGGCCAGCGCGATGTTGGTGCGGTCTATGAAGCTGATCACATAGGACAGCACCAGCAGCGGCATCAGCCTGCGGAAGATGCGGGCGTTGAGCAGCGACTGCCTGTCGCCGGCGGCAGGCTGCGGCCGTGCGGGCGGCGCGTGAACAGGGGAGGGCGATGGGTGATGGACCATGGCAAATCCTTGGAAAGATGGGTGGAGGAAAGCGGATTCAGGCGGTGGCGGTGGAGGCGGCGTTGCCGCGCGTGCCCAGCTGCAGGGCCACGCCGCCCAGCGCGCAGCCGGCCATGACCAGGAAGCACAGGGCATAGCCGCCGGGGCTGGTCCAGCCGCCGCCCAGGGCGATCAGGCTGCCCATCAGCACGGGCGCGATGCCGCCGCCCACGAACATGGCGGTGGTGATGATTCCGTTGGCCATGGAGGTGGCCGCGGGCTGGGCGCAGTCCGAGGCCACCGCGTAGTAGATGGGCCAGACCGCATTGGCGACCAGGCCGAACAGCAGCTGCATCACCACGACCAGGGCCATGGTGTCGGCGAAGTAGAAGGCGCCCACGCTGGCGGCCATCCACAGGCCGCAGATCACCAGGGTGACGCGGCGCCCGATCACGTCCGACAGAGCCGGCCAGACCAGCTGGCCCAGGATGCCGGTGAGCGTGAACACCACGCTCATGCCTGCCGATTCGGCCAGCGACAGGCCCATGATGTTGTAGAGGTAGGCGGGCAGCACCACGTTGATGCCCATGTAGACCACCTGCGTGAGCAGGGTGTTGCCAGCCGTCAGGGCAATGCTGCGGTTGGCCAGCGTGCTGCGCAGGGTGCGCCAGGCCTGGCCTTTTTGCACCTGCGCCGCCACGCTGGCCTGCGGCGGGGTCATGCCCCGGGCGGCGATGTCGGCATACAGCAGTTCCATCTTCTGCGGCGTGGAGTAGCGCGCCCAGAACCACATCAGCGGGATGGCGACGACCAGCGCGACAAAGAACACATAGCGCCAGTTCTCCTCGCCGAAGGCGTACAGCACAAAGCCGGCGACCAGGCCGCTGAGCATGGCGCCCACCGGATAGCCCGTGTGGTGGGCGCCCAGCGCGAAGCCGCGCCGCTCCACCGGCCACCACTCGGCGGTGTTGCTCACGCCCACGGGCTCGCCCCAGCCGGCGCCCAGGTTGACGCCGACGCGCAGCGCCACGAAGCCCGCCAGGCTGCCGCTCAGCGCCTTGAAGCCCGAGGCGAACGACAGCGCCGTATAGCCCAGCACCAGGGGCACCTGAAAGCGTGCGCGCTTCCAGCCCGCGCCGTAGCGGTCGCTCCAGATCGCCCCGGGAATGTCCAGCACGGCCAGGGCCAGCATCACGATGGTGGCCACCGTGCCCCATTCGTCGGCCGACAGGCCGAAGTGCCGGGAGATGGTCGGCCCCAGTCGCAGCACGATCTCGCGGTCGTAGGCATTCAGTACCCAGATCAGCCAGCAGACCAGCAGGGATACCCATGAATAGCGGTGGATCTGGCGCAGCGAAGCGCGCGGGGCCTGGGCCATGGCGGTCTCCCGGGCACCAGCGGGGGGTGCCGTTTCATTGTTGTGTGGATGAAGGCGCCGCTTCGCGGGGCGGGCGGCGTTGCGGTGCGAAGGCTCCGGGCCTGCATGCCCGGCTCCGCGCTCAGGCGCCGAAGCGCTGCTCGGGCAGGCCACGCACGCCCAGCCCCTTGACGGAGAACAGCGCGCCACGGGACTGGCCGTCGCCCGGGAAACGCGGCAACGGCGGCTTGCCCATGGAGGTGACGTACAGCGTGTCGAGCCCGGGCCCGCCGAACATCACGCTGGTCACCTTGCGCACCGGCATCTCTATCACCCGGTCCACCCGGCCGTCCGGCGTGTAGCGCACCAGCTGGCCCGCGTACACCAGGGCCTGCCACAGACAGCCTTCGGCATCGACCGTGGCCCCGTCGGCCGCGCCGCCACCGCTGGTGTCGACCGGGGCAAAGGTCCGGCGGCCGCTGGCATGGCCCGTGGCCGTGTCGTAGTCGTAGGCCCGGATCTCGCCGCTCCACGTGTCCGAGAAATAGAGCGTCGTGCCGTCCGGGCTCCAGCACGGGCCGTTCGAGCAGATGATGCCCTCGTCCAGCACATGCAGGCTCAGGTCCGTGTCCAGCCGGTACAGCCGCGCCGAAGGCTGCTCCTCCAGGGTGTCCATGGAGCCGAAGACGAAGCGGCCCTGCCGGTCCACCTTGCCGTCGTTGAGCCGGTTGCCGGGAAGGTGGGACTCGGGGGCGACGACCAGCTCCAGCTCGCCGCTTTCCAGGTCCAGCGTGTGCACGCCGCCGTGCAGCGCCACCAGGGCCGAGCGGCCGTCGCGGCGCAGTGCCATGGAGCCAATCTTCTGGCCGACTTCCCAGGCGCGCAGTTCCCGCCCGTCGGCCGTGCAGCGGAAGATGCGGCCGTCGAAGCTGTCTATCCAGTACAGGCGCTGCTGCCCGACGTCCCACAGCGGGCCTTCGCCCAGCGTGGTCTTGAGGTCGGCGACGATATCGATCTGCATGGGAGTCTCCTGTTTTGTGGCATGGGGGCTGGCCCGGGAAGGCGATTCAGAAGGCGACGTTGGCCGCACCCTTGAGGCCCAGCATCCGGCGCGCCTCGTCAGGCGTGGCGACGTCGACATTCAGGGCCTCGAGCACGGTGCGGATGCGGCGCACCTGCTCGGCGCTGGAGGTGGCCAGCTGCCCCGGGCCTATCCACAGAGAGTCTTCCAGCCCCACGCGCACATGCGAGCCCATGGCCGCGCCCATGGTGGCCAGCGGCAGCTGGTTGCGCCCGGCGCCCAGGATGGACCACTGGTAGTTGCTGCCCAGCAGGCGGTCGGCCGTGCGCCGCATGTGCATCAGGTCCTCCGGGTGGCCGCCGATGCCGCCCAGGATGCCGAATACCGACTGCACGAACACGGGCCCCTGCACCAGCCCCCGGTCCACGAAATGCGCCAGGTTGTGCAGGTGGCTGATGTCGTAGCACTCGAACTCGAAGCGCGTGCCCTGGGCCTGGCCCAGGCGCAGGATGCCTTCGATATCGGCAAAGGTGTTCTTGAAGACCAGGTTGCGGCTGTTTTCCAGGTGCTCGCGCTCCCAGGCGTGCTCCAGGTTCGGGAAGCGCTCCAGCATGGGGAACAGGCCGAAGTTCATCGAGCCCATGTTCAGCGAGGCCAGCTCGGGCTGGAACTCGGTCACGGGCCGCATGCGCTCTTGCACCGTCATGTGCGGGCTGCCGCCCGTGGTGATGTTGACGATGGCATCGCTCTCGGCACGGATCGCCTTGAGAAAGGGGCGGAACAGCTCAGGGTCCTGCGAGGGGCGCCCGTCGCGCGGATCGCGGGCATGCAGGTGCACGATGGCGGCGCCGGCCTCGGCGGCATCGATGGCGGCGCGCGCAATCTGCTCGGCCGTCACGGGCAGGTGGGGCGACATGCTGGGCGTGTGGATGGCGCCCGTGGGCGCGCAGGTGATGATGGCTTTGGTGCGGGTGGCCATGGAAGGTCCTTGCAAACGGTGAAAAGACGAGAGGAGGGGAGGAGGAGAGGGCGCTCAGCTCAGCGCCTGTGTCAGCCCATCGACGGCCAGCTCCTGGCCCGTGACATGGCCGGCCAGTGGGCTGGCGGCAAACACGGCCATGTTGGCAATGTCGCGCGCCGTGGCCATGCGGCCCAGCGCGGCCTGGTGCGTGTAGCTGCGCGTGACGTCCTCCAGCGGCAGGCCGCGCGCCTGCGCCTTGGCGGCAATCACATCGCGGATGCGCGGGCCGTCCACGGCGCCCGGCAGGATGGCGTTCACCCGGATGCCGTCGGCGCCCAGCTCCAGCGCCAGCGACTTGGTCAGGCCGATCACCGCCCACTTGGACGCCGAATAGGCCGTGCGGCCCGGCATGCCCAGGTGGCCTGCCGCCGAAGACAGGTTGACGATGGCCGCCTGCCGGCCCTCGCGTGCCGATTGCCGGAGCCGGGGCACGGCCAGCCGCGTGCACAGGAAGGCGCCGGTGATGTTCACATCCAGCGTGCGCTGCCAGTCGGCCAGCTCCAGCGTCTCCACCGCGCCCGTGGGGCCGGCCACCCCGGCGTTGTTGACGAGGATGTCCAGGCCGCCCAACTCGTTGTCCACGGCCTTGAACAGGGCCTGCACCTGCAAGGCATCCGACACATCGGCAAGACGGCCGCTGGCGCCGGGCAGGGCGGCAGCCAGCGCATCCAGGCTGGTCTGGGCCACGTCACAGACCATGACGCGCGCGCCGGCCTCGGCAAAGGCGCGGCTGATTTCCAGGCCGATTCCGGCGGCGCCCGCCGTCACCAGGACGCGCTGGCCGGCCAGAAGATCGTTTTTCCACATGCGGGGACTCCTTGGGATCTCAAACAAAGGTGAAAGGGATTCGGGTTGGGTTTGGATTTTGTATCTGTGATCACAGATCAAATATGGTGAATACCCTATGCGGCATGACAGCGGCGGCGCCGCGCTACCATCGCCGCCATGGCCATCAACGAACTAGTCACCCCACTCAAACGGCAGACCCTCAGCAGCGATGTCTATGCACAGCTCAGGGAATTGCTGATCACGGGCCAGATGATTCCGGGCGAGCAGATCTCGCTGCGCACCACGGCCAGCGCGCTGGGCGTCAGCGTCATGCCCGTGCGCGAGGCCGTGCACCGGCTGGTGGCCGAGCAGGCGCTGGAACTCACGCCCAACCGCGCGCTGCGCGTGCCCTTGATGACGGAAAGCGCCTTCCGCGAGATCACGCGCATCCGCGTCAACCTTGAAGGCCTGGCCACGGAGCAGGCGGCCCGGCAACTGCCCGCCGCCGAGCTGGAACGCATCGCCGCCCTGCAGGACCGCTTTGCGGCCGAGATGGCCAGCGCCTCGCCGGACGGCGCGCGGCTCATCGCCTTCAACAAGGATTTCCACTTCGCCGTCTACAGCGCGGCCGGCATGCCCATGCTGCTGCAGATGATCGAGGCGCTGTGGCTGCGCATAGGCCCCATCCTCAACCACGACATGCGCTCGGGCTCGCGCCGCGTGAGCGAACAGGTGGCGGTCGGCCACCATGCGCGCCTGGTCGAGGCGCTGCGGCGCGGCGATGCGCCAGCCGCCAAGGAGGCGCTGCGCGGAGACATCGAAAGCGCGGCCGACTACATCGTTTCGGCGGGCGTGCTGGTGACGGCGGACAGCGGGTTGAACGGCGTGAGTGGACTGAGCGGGCCAGCCTCGCCAGATGAAGAAGCCCGGTGAGACGCAGAGGAATGAGGTAAGGAAGTAAGATTTCCGTGTTTTCTCTCATTTGCAGGAGCCGGCCATGCTTGCCAAATTGACGTCGAAGAACCAGATCACCCTGCCCAAGGCCGTGGTGTCCGAGGTGGAGGCCGCAGAGTATTTCGAGGTGGCCGTGGAAAACGGCCGCATCGTGCTCACGCCCGTGCACGTGCAGCGTGTCCAGCGCGCACAGGCCGTCCGCGACAAGCTGCAGCAGATGGGCATCACCGACGAGGATGTGCAGGAGGCGACCTCCTGGGCGCGCAAATGATGCGTGTCGTCCTGGACACCAACGTCGTGCTCTCGGCATTGCTGTTCACGTCCGGCCGTCTTGCGTGGATACGCCGGGCCTGGCAGCACCAGCAGTTGAAGCCCCTGGTCTGCAGGGAAACGGCCAGCGAATTGCTGCGTGTGCTCGCCTACCCGAAGTTCAAGCTGTCAACGGCCGAGCAACAGGCCTTGCTGGAGGATTTCCTGCCCTGGGCCGATGTCGTCACACTGCCGCAGCCCTGGCCTGCATTGCCGCTGTGCCGGGACGACAAGGACCAGGTGTTCCTGGTGCTGGCGCATGTGGGCCGGGCCCAGGCGCTCATCACCGGCGACAGTGACCTTCTGGCGCTGCGAGACAGCTTTCCCGGCCTGATCGTGACGCCCGATGAGTGGGCAGCGCTGCACAAGCGCTGAGGGCAGAAATCCATGCACAACGCCCACGACCCCAAGGTTCTTCCCATACGCGACGGCGTCAGCCCCAGCTGCGTGGTGCTGCCCAGCCAGGGCGGCGGGTTGCTGATCGATTTTCTGGCCGAGCGCCTGCCGGCCGTGGCGCGCGAAGACTGGCTGCGGCGCCTGGCGCTGCGCGAGGTGGTGGACGAGCATGGCCGCGCCGCCGATGCAGGCACGGCCTTTGCGCCGGGCCTGCGCTACTACTACTACCGCGAGCTGCAGGCCGAGCCGCCCATCCCCTTCGAGGCCGAGGTCCTCCACCGCGACGCGCATCTGCTGGTGGCCGACAAGCCGCATTTCCTGCCCGTGGTGCCGGCCGGCAAGTACCTGCAGCAGACGCTGCTGGTGCGGCTCAAGCGCGAGTTCGACCTGCCCGAGCTGTCGCCCATCCACCGCATAGACCGCGACACGGCGGGGCTGGTGGTGTTTTCGGTGCAGCGCGCCACGCGCGGCATCTACCAGGCGTTGTTCCGCGACCGCGCCATCCACAAGACCTACGAGGCCGTGGCCCCCTGGCGCGAGGACGTGGTTTTCCCGCGTACGCATGAAAGCCGCATGGAGGAAAGCGGCCATTTCTTCCGCATGCACGAGGTGGCCGGCACGCCCAACACCCGCACCCGCATGCAGGTGCTGGAGCAGCGCGGCCCCTGGGCACGCTACCGGCTGGAGCCCGAAAGCGGCAAGCGCCACCAGCTGCGCGTGCACATGGCCGCCCTGGGCCTGCCGCTGTGGGGCGACGGCTTCTATCCCGAAGTGCATGACATGCCCGAGGGCGACTACTCGCGCCCGCTGCAGCTGCTGGCGCGCAGCCTGGCCTTCACCGATCCTCTGGACGGCCAGTCGCGGCGCTTTGACAGCCGCCGCCAGCTGCTGCCGCTGACCGACCTGTAGAGGCTTTTCCACTGCCGGAAACCGTTGGTTTTTTGCCCATGGCCCCGCCATGGGATAGGCCGGTTGCGGACATTTAACGGACAACTTTGTCCGATAATTGTCCGCATGACTTCCAAAAGACCCAGTGCCGATATCCGCCGCGCCCAGCTGCTGGACGCGGCCGATGCCGTGTTCTCCGAGCATGGCGTGACCGCGCCGCTGGACCTGGTGGTCGAGCGCGCCGAGGTCGGCCGCGCCACGCTGTACCGGCAGTTTCCTGACCGGCGCGCGCTGATGCTGGCGCTGCTGGAGCGTTCGCTGGACAACATGCGCCTCGCGGCCGAGGCCATGGCCGAGGACGACGATGCCTTCTACAAGCTGCTGTCGCGCCTGGCCGAGCGCATTGCGGTCTCGGCCCCCATCACCGATTACTGGCGCACCGTGGAGCGCGGCGACGAGGTCATCGCCCAGGCCCGCGTTGCCATGTGGCAGATCTTTCGGCCGGCCATGGACCGGGCCGTGGCCTGTGGCCATTGCCGCCAGCCGCTGACGCAGGCCGAGCTGTCCCTGGTCTTCGGCATGCTGGGCGCCTCGCTGCGCGGCGAGACGCCGCAGCAGCGGCGCACCCTGGCGCGCAAGGCGCTGCAGATCGTCTGGCAAGGCCTGAAGGCCTGACATGGCCACCACACCCACTCCACCGGGGCCCGTGCTGCCCCCGTCGCCCCCCGTCGTCTACCTCAAGCCCCCGCCGGACTGGGAAGAGCATGAAAAGCCCAGCCTGCCGGGCTCGCCGTCCATGCCGCTGCACCAGCCGGCCGTGCGCGCCGCCTATGGCCTGATCGCCGTGCTGGTGGCGTTGACGGGCGGCCTGGGCAATGCACTGTTCACGGCCAACCTGCCCACCATCCAGGGGCAGATGGGGCTGACGTCTTCCGAGGCCGCCTGGCTGACCGGCGCCTACGTCATGCTCAACATGACGGCCAACCTGCTGGTCTACAAGTTCCGCCAGCAGTTCGGCATGCGGCTGTTCGCCGAGATCGGCCTGGGCCTGTATGCGCTGCTGACGCTGCTGCACCTGGTGCTGGGCAGCTACACCAGCCTGCTCATGCTGCGCGCGGCCAGCGGCCTGGCGGGCGCCACCTGCAGCACGCTGGGCACGCTCTACATGCTGCAGGCCGCGCCGCGCAAGCATGTGCTCAAGATGCTGGTGATCGGCGTGGGGCTGGGGCAGATCGCCACGCCGCTGGCCTGGATCCTGTCGCCGGGCCTGCTGTTCAACAGCGAGTGGCACAACCTCTACCTGTTCGAGGCCGGCCTGGCCCTGATCTCGTTCGCGGGCGTGGTGGTGCTCAAGCTGCCGCCGGGCGTGCATATCCGCAGCTTCGAGCGGCTGGACTTCCTGACCTTCTTCCTCATGGTGCCCGGCGTGGGCCTGCTGATCGCCGTGCTGGTGCAGGGCTACAACCACTGGTGGCTGGACACGCCCTGGCTGGCCTGGATGCTGATCGGCTCCATCGTCCTGCTGAGCGTGGCGCTGTACATCGAGCACCACCGCCGCAATCCCATGCTGCAGACGCGCTGGTTCGTGCTGGCGCCCACGGTGCGCTTCGTGATCGGTGCGCTGCTGCTGCGCTTTCTGACCACCGAGCAGACCTATGGCGTGATCGGCATGCAGCGCATGCTGGGCATGACGGTGGACCAGATGCAGCCGCTGTTCATCGTCATCCTGCTGGGCACCATCGCAGGCATTGCCGTGTCGGCGCTGACCTTCGGGCTGGAGAACATGGGCAAGCAGATCGTGGGCTCCATCGTGCTGTTCGCGCTGGCGGCCTGGCTGGACCACAGCCGCACCAGCCTGGCCCGGCCCGAGGACTTCTTCGGCAGCCAGTTCCTCATGGCCGTGGGCGCGGGCCTGTTCATGGGGCCGCTGATGCTGATCGGCGTGGTGCAGGGCCTGAAGTTCGGCGCGCACTACATGCTGACGGCCATCGTCACCATCTCCATGACGCAGGCCATGGGCGCGCTCATGGGCTCGGCCCTGCTGAGCACCTACCAGATGCACCGCGAGCAGGTGTATTCGGCCGCCATCGTGGCCGACGTCGATCCCACCGACCCCATCGTGGCCGACCGCCTGCGCCTGCAGCAGCAAAGCCTGGCCCGCGTCATCGCCGACCCGGCCCTGCGTGCGGCCCAGGGCACGGCCCAGCTGGCGCAGGCTGCACGCCGCGAGGCCAATGTGCGCGCCTACAACGACGTGTTCGCGCTCACGGCCGGCGTGGCCGTGCTCTACCTGCTGTGGATGCTGGCCCTGGCTGGCCGCGCACGCCAGCGCGCCTTCGTGGAGCGCATGCGCGCCGCCGCTGCCGATGCCTCGGCCATGCGCGGCACCGATGCCGCCGCGCCGCAGGACGCGCCGGGCCAGCCGCCCACCCAACCCGTCGCCCGCGCCTGAAACCGTTCGCCCAGAGAAAAGACAACAACATGAGTGACTCCGAAAATTCCAATGGCGGCACGGCCGCCTCTGCCTCGCCTGCGCCGGCTCCCGCTGCGGCGCCTTCACCTTCACCATCGCCATCGCCATCGCCATCGCCATCGCCCAAGCTCATCAAGCCCTCGCTGCGCAGCGTGCTGGTGATGCTGGTGGTCGCCCTGGCCGGCGTGCTGCTGGTGCTGCGTGCCTGGAACCTGTTCCCCTTCGCGGGCACCGTGGTCAGCACCGACAACGCCTATGTGCGCGGCGCCGTCACCGTGCTCGCGCCCCAGGTCAGCGGCTATGTGACCGAGGTGCTGGTGCAGGACTACGAGAACGTCAAGGCCGGCCAGCCCCTGGTGCGCATCGACGCCCGCACCTACGAAGCCGCCCAGGCACAGGCCCAGGCCCAGCTGGCCAATGCCCGCGCACAGCTGGCCAATGCCGACCAGACCCAGGCCCAGAACCGCGCCACGCTGGGCGCCAGCCGCGCCGGCCTGGCGGCGGCGCAGGCCGAATCCGACCGCGCCGCAGCCGAGCTGCAGCGCGTGCAGGCGCTGTCCGAGCGCGGCTCCGTCTCGCTCAACGAGCGCGACAAGGTGCGTGCCACCGCGCGCCTGGCGGCCACCAACGTGGCCAAGGCCCAGGCCGATATCGAGATCAACGCCCAGAAGATCAAGGCGACGACGGTGAACCGCGCCTCGCTCGAAGCCCAGGTCCAGATGGCCGAGGCCCAGCTGCGCCAGGCCCAGATCAACCTGGACAACACCGTGGTGCACGCGCCAGGCGATGGCCAGGTCAGCGAGGTCGGCGTGCGCCGGGGCCAGTACGTCACGGCCGGCTCCCAGCTCATGTACGTGGTGCCGCACACGCTGTGGGTGGTGGCCAACTTCAAGGAGACCCAGACCGCCCAGGTGCGCATAGGCCAGGCAGTGCGCTTCAGCGTCGATGCGCTGGGCGGCGCCCACCTCACGGGCCGCGTGCTGGAGATCGCGCCGGCCACGGGCTCGGAATTCAGCGTGCTCAAGGCCGACAACGCCACGGGCAACTTCACCAAGGTCGTGCAGCGCCTGCCGGTCAAGATTGCAATCGATCCCGACCAGGAGCTGGCCGCGCGGCTGCGCGCTGGCATGTCGGTGGTGGTGCGGCTGGATACGGCGCAGCCTGAGCCCCAACCCGCACAGCAACCCGCACAGCAGCCCGCACCCCAACCGGAGGCCCGCCCATGACCGCCCGCGCACTGGCCATGGCCATCGCCTGCGCCACCGCGCTGGCCGGCTGCAGCGTGCCGCCGCTGAGCACCGCGCCTGAAGCGGCCCGGCCCGTCATGCCCGCCCAGTGGAGCGGGGCAGGGCAGGAGCCGGCCGCCGCCGTCCAGGCATCGTGGTGGCAGGCCTTTGGCGATCCGCTGCTCACGCGCTGGGTGGAACTGGCCCAGTTCCGCAACAACGATGTGCTGCTGGCCCTGTCGCGCGTGGATGAGGCGCGGGCCAACCTGGATGTGGCAGGCGCTGCGGGCCTGCCCCAGCTCTCGGCCACGGCCGGCGCCTCCACGGGCCGCAGCCTGGGCGCGCGGGGCCTGGCGCACACGCGCTCGGTTCAGCCCGGCCTGCAGGCCAGCTGGGAGCCTGATCTGTGGGGCCGCATCGCCCATCTGGAAAAGGCCGCCGCCCTGCGCCTGCAGGCCAGCGAGGCCGACCGCGACGCCGTGGCCCTGGCCGTGGCCGCCACCACGGCCCAGGCCTATGTGGGCCTGCGCTCGCTGCAATCGCAGCTGCAAGTGGCCCAGGCCACGGCCCGCTCGCGTGAACAGGCCCTGCGCCTGGCCGATGAGCAGGCACGCGTCGGCTACACCTCGCAGTTGCAGCTCACCCAGGCCCAGGCCGAGCTGCAATCCGTGCAGCAGGCCGTGGAGCAGCTGGAGCTGTCGCTGGCGCGCCAGCGCACGGCGCTTCTGCTGCTGGCCGGCGGCGAGGGTGACGAGCAGGCTGCCGCGCTCATGGCAGCAACCGACGGCCAGTCCGCTGCGCTGGGCGCACCGCCGCCTGCGCCGGCCGCCGGCCTGCCTTCGGCCTTGCTGCAGCGCCGCCCCGACATTGCACGGGCCCAGCTGCAACTGGCGGCCGCCGACGAAAGCCTGGCCGTGCAGCGCACCGCCTTCCTGCCCCAGGTCTCGCTGACGGCCAGCGCCGGCAGCCTGCTGGTCAACGCCCTGCAATACCACCCGGCCACGGTCTGGGCCCTGGGCGGCAGCGTGCTGGCGCCGCTGTTCACGGGCGGCCGGCTGCAAGGGCAGTTCGACGCCGTGACCGCCCAGCGCGACCAGGCCGCCTATGCCTACCGTGGCGTGGTGATCAAGGCCCTGGCCGATGTGGAAAACGCCCTGGTCGGCACCCGGCGCCTGCAGTCGCAGTGGCAGCACGCCAGCGAGCGCGAGGCCGTGCTGCAGCGCTCCCTGGGCTTTGCCAAGGACCGCTACGAGGCCGGCTACGCCAGCTACCTGGAAGAGCTGGACGCCCAGCGCAATCTCTTCCAGGCGCAGCAGGAGGTGATACGCCTGCGCCAGAGCCAGCTGGAAAACGCCATTGCGCTGTACCAGGCGCTGGGCGGCGGCTGGCAGGCCGACGCTGCACCAGTCGCCAGCCCCGCCCGCTGATCAGACCTTCTCGATGCGCGCAGGCAGGCCCTGGCGCACCGCGGCGCCCGACACCCAGTCCACCCACACGTTTTTGCAGCCGGGCCGCGTGGGATCGGCAAAGCCCAGGTCATTGAGGTTCACGCCATTGGCATGCTCGGCGTTCACCGGCATGGGCTTGCCGTCGATGCTGTGGCGGCCTGCGCCCAGTTCGCGGTGGCCGTAGCCGTGCTCGATGGCCACGGTGCCCGGCATCACGCCGTCGCGCACCATGGCCACGGCCGTCACCGCGCCGCCCGGCGTGCGGATGCGCACCGTGTCGCCGTTGGCGATGCCCAGCCGCTCGGCGTCATCGCGGTGCAGGGACACCGGGTTGTGCGGATGCACCTGGCGCAGCCGCGAGACGGCAATCGACATGGAACTCATCAGGTTGGACTTGTACGAGGTCAGCAGCAGCGGCCATTGCTGCTCGCCGAAATGCGTGCGCATGGCGCTGCCGTCGGCCAGCCGCGCCGGATACCAGGTGGGGCAGCCGCTGTAGCGCTCGCCCGTCATGGCGTGGCGCATGCGGGCCAGCTCCTCGCTCCACACCTGCAGGGCAGGCGCGTGGGCCTTGCGGGTGTGGCCGTCCTTCCAGGCGTCCTCGATGCGGTCGAAGCGCCCGCCGCGCGTCAGCAGCATGGCCACCTGGCGCCATTCATCGTCCTTCAGGCGCTGGCGCAGTGCGGGCACCAGCCTGTCCACGCCGGTGATGGCGATGTCGTCATCGCTGGCCGCCGGCACGGGCTTGCCACCTGCCCAGGCCACGTTGGCCAGGGCGTGGATGAAGAAGTCCTCGGCCGAGCGCAGCGCATGGGGCTGGCCCTGGGCGTCCTTGATGGCGGCCTCGCCAAAGCCCGGCAGGCCCAGCCGTTCTGCCACGGCAAAGAGAAAGCTCTCCACGTTCACGGGCTGGCCGCCGGCCGTGCGCGCCACGGCGGGCTGCACCACGGGCCAGCGCACGGTGGAGCTTTTGGCCACCACGTCGGCCCAGGGCGCCGAGATGCCCCAGCTCTCGTAGGTCACGGTATCGGGCACGATGAAATCGGCCAGCGCGCTGGTCTCGTTGATGAAGGGATCGATGGAGACGATCAGCGGCAGCTTCTTCGGGTCCTTGAGATCGTCCACCAGCGCGTTGCGAAAGCCCGCAATGCCGTAGACGGGGTTGCTCATGTGGTTGATCCAGGCCTTGGCGCGGTAGGGGTAGCCGGCCAGCGCGCTGGCCAGCATCTCGCTGGACAGGCCGCCCACGGCCGGGTACCACGGGGCCTGGGCGGCGGGGTAGTCCTTCGCGCCCTCGGGCTGGCCCTCGCGCTTGCGCTGGAATTCCGTGCTTTTCTCGTAGGGCTGGCGGTGGCGTGACAGCGCCAGGCCGCGCGGCTTGACCTTGCCGTCGAAGTTGGCGAAGTCGTAGCGCGGGCCCGGGCCGAAGGGGCCGAACGGGCCGGCATCCAGCACCAGGCCGCCCTGCACGTTGAGGTTGCCCACCAGGGTGTTGAGCATGCTGATGGCGTAGGCGGTGTAGAAACCCGCGCCGCTCATGGTGCCGCCATGCGCATCGGCTACGGCGCGCTTGCCATGGCTGGTGAACTCGCGCGCCAGCGCCTCGATCTCGCCGCGTGCCACGCCGCACAGCGCCGCGTACTCGTCCAGTGTCTTGAGGCTGGCCTGCTCATGCAGCTTGGCCAGCGAGGAGCAGACCGACAGCTCGGGGGCCTGGTCTGCGCCTTCGGCCTTCAGGCCGGGCACGGCCACGCGGGTGCGCACCATCAGCTGTGCAGGCTCGGCCTGGGTGTGCGGCGCCAGGCTGCCATCGGCACGCTGCACCACGAACACATCCTGGGCCGGCTTGCCGTCTTCGGCTGGCGCGGGCAGGGCCCAGCCCAGGTCGGCGCCGCGCAGAAAGCTGCCATGGCGCGGGTGGCCGGGCTCGTTGACCAGCAGGTGCGTGGCATTGCTCCAGGACGCCTCGCCCGCGGCCTGCATGGCGGCCGGGCCGGGCTGGGCGAGAAAGCCCGTGTCATGGCGCGCCTCGTCCAGGATGACGCGGATCAGCGCCATGGCCAGGGCCAGGTCGCTGGCCGGCTTGACGGCCAGCCAGCGGTTGCCGCTGCCCGCAGCCAGGCTGGACGAGGTGGGCAGCACGGGCGAGACCACCACGTAGCGGAAACGGTTGTCGTCGCGCGAGCGGGCCTCGGCCAGTTCGCGGCCCTGGCGCTGGAAGGGGTTGCCGGACTGCGCGGGCGCCGCGCCGATGAACAGGCCGAAGCTGGCATGGCTCCAGTCGGGCTTGCCGTGCGGCATGCCGGGCAGGTCGCCCAGGGCCGCTGCCGCACCCACGCGAAAGCTCTGGCCGCAGTAGGCGCCGTGGTTGCTGACGTTCACGGTGCCGAAGGACGGCCCTGCAAAGCGGCGCAGCAGCTGGGCGCGGCCTTCGTTGGAGGCGTCGGTCACCAGCAACTGGTTGGAGCGCGGGCCGAACTCGGGGTTGTCGGCGTCCAGCGGCGTCTTGGTGTCCCAGATGGCGCGCAGGCCATCGACCTGGCCTTCGCCGAACAGATCGCCGCCCTCGCAGACTTCCTGCACCAGCTGCTCGAAGGAAATGCTCTGCCAGCGGCCGCTGCCGCGCGGGCCCACGCGCTTGAGCGGGGTGAGCACGCGGTGCGGTGCGTTCTGGTGCTCCAGCATGGACGAGCCGCGCGCGCAGGCCGTGGCCCGGCCCTCCAGGCCCAGCTCCTTGCCCAGTTTGGCGTAGACCTCGCGCACGGGTTCTTCCATGGCGGCCGGGCGCGTGGTGGCCAGCGGGTGGTAGGGGTTGCCTGCCACGCGCAGGATGCGGTTGCTGGCGGTATCGACACGCACGCGCACGCCGCACTGCGTCCAGCAGCCCAGGCAGCTGGAGGGGCTGACCACCTGGCCGGGCTGGGTGGCGAGCGCGCCCGTGGCCGGGTCGATGCGGAACTCCGGCGTCAGCGAATTGCCGCGCGTGGCGCTGGCCGTGGGCGTGCCCGAGGTGCCTGCGACCAGGCCCTTGGCACCGCGCGCCAGTGTTTCACCGTAGCCGGCCGCAAAGGCGGCCAGCCCACCGGCGGTGAGTCCGCCGCGCAGCAGCAGGCGGCGGCGGGCGGCCTCGGCATCCAGGGAATCTTCGGGAGCTTGGGGGAGTTTCTTCTTGTCGGTCATGAAAGGCTTTCTGTGGCGCGGCCGGCCGGTGGCGGGCCGCGCTCCGTGAATGGGTGAGGGGTCGTCAGGGCGGCGGTGTCAGAGGGCGCGGGCCGCGGCCGAACGCGCGGGAAACAGCTCCAGCGCCCAGGTGGCCAGCGTCACCAGTGCAATGCACAGGCCGGCCACGCCCAGCATGCCCAGCAGGCCGTCGCCGCCCAGCGGCATGTGGTAGATGTACAGGCCCGCGCCGTACTTGGGCACGCCTTGCACGCCCATGAACAGCGCCCAGCGGAAGGCCCAGGCCGCGGCGGCCAGGCCCAGCCCCAGGGCCAGCGTGTAGCGCGGGCAGGCCATGCGATGCCCACCCCGCACCAGGGCCCACAGCAAGGCGGCACCGGCCACGGCCGAGCCCAGCATGCTCAGGCGCCAGACCGGAAACTGCTGCCACAGCTGCAGCGCCGCCTGGAAGGAGCGGCCCTGGCCCAGCCAGCCGGCAACGGCCCAGACCGCCACCATGGCCAGCAGGCACAGCGCCAGCGCCAGGCCCAGCACGCGCAGGGCCTGCAGGGCGCCGGCATCGGGGCGGTGGCGGGCGGGCAGAAAGCGCGCCGTCACCAGCATGCAGCCCACCGTGGCCAGCCAGCCCGTGAGTGCCAGGTTCAGCGGCACCCACAGCGTGTTCCACAGCGGGCGCGAGCGCACGGCCATCAGCTCGGCGCCGGTATAGGCGGTGATGGTCAGCGCCGACACGGCCAGCAGCGGCGCCAGCCAGCGCAGCCACTGCGGCCGGCCCAGCCACCAGGCCAGCACGAAGGCCAGCGCCAGTCCCACGAAGACCGGCAGCAGCAGGGCGCCCACCGACATCCACGACCACGGCGTGAAGTGCGCATAGAAATGCCAGAAGCGCGCAGGCTGGTGCAGGTCGGCCAGCAGCGACACGGGTGCGGCGATGGCGCTGACGGCCAGCACCAGCACGGCGGCCGGCAGCAGGCGCGCCATGGCGCTGGCGCGCGGCGCCCAGGCGCAGGCGGCGGCCAGCAGGGCGGCGCCCGTGGCAATGCCGGCCAGGAAGAAGTACTGCACGGCCCAGGGCAGCCAGGCCGATTCGTAGGCGGGGGTCAGGAGTTCGACGATGTGCATGGGGTGCTCCTTGCGTTCAGTGGGAAGTGACCAGCCGCACGCTGGCCTGCCCGTCCACTCCGTCGACGAAGGCGTCGGGCAATCCCAGGTAGTACACATGCGGGTCCGTGCCCATGGCGGGCTTGAGCACCTTGAGGTCCTTGGCGTGCTCGCGCATGCGCTGGCGGATCTCGCTGCCCTCGTCGTTGAGGTCGCCGATCACGCGGGCGCCGCCCACGCAGCTTTCCACGCAGGCCGGCAGCAGTCCGGCTTCCAGGCGGTGCTCGCAGAAGGTGCACTTGTCGGCGGTCTGCGTCTCGTGGTTGATGAAGCGTGCGTCATAGGGGCAGGCCTGCACGCAGTAGCCGCAGCCCACGCAGCGCTCGTTGTCCACCAGCACGATGCCGTCGCTGCGCTGGAATGTGGCCTGCACCGGGCAGACCGGCACGCAGGGCGGGTTGTCGCAGTGGTTGCACAGGCGCGGCAGGTTGAGCATGGCCGGCGGCAGGTCCTCGTTGCCCGCGTGCTGCACCTCGTACTGCAGCACCGTGGTGCGGAACTGGCCCAGCGGTGGCAGGTTCTCCATGGAGCAGCTCACCGTGCAGGCCTGGCAGCCTATGCAGCGGCGCAGGTCCACCAGCATGCCGTAGCGCCTGCCGGCCTCGCCGGGACGGCGCGGCGGTTGAAAACCGGGGGTGTCGGGCGCGGCCGCCGCCACGGGCAGGGCCACGGCCGCCATGGCGGCGGCCAGCAGATCCTGCAGGAAGCCGCGCTTGCCGGTGGCGGGCTGCGCATGGGCGGCGGTGCGGGCGGGGACGTCCTGGGAGGAGGGCTTGCAGCTGCAGTCGTTGCAACCGCTGCCGGCGCGGGATGTTTTTGGCATGGCCTGTCTTTCATCGTCCTGCGGCCACGGAGGGTGGTCGCTCAAACTCAATAAAGCATTAAAAATATGCTTTTTATATTGAATTTAATATATGAAATTCAGGGTCTTGGCGGCTTGATGTGAGTCAAGCAATGGGCTTTCCAAGTGCCTGCCGAGTGCCTGCCGAGTGCTTGCAAAGTGCCACCGACTGCCTGCCATGGACAGGCGCCCAAGGCAGTCCATAGCGTGTGGCGCAGGGATTAAGACGGGGTTAACAGGGTGACTGCATTCCTCGGGAATGCGGGGCGCGTATCGGAAATCACCCTCTTGTTTCCGCGCGCGGCCCCGGTCTACGCTGCTTGTGTCGCCACTGCCAAGGAGTTCTCCATGAACCATGCCCTGAACAGCCTTGCTTCGGAACTGGACCTTGCCGCCGAAGCCGGCGAGCACCTGAGGCTGCAATTCACACAGGCCTGCGTGGACCGCATCGCGCACCTGCTGGAAGACCCGGACGTCATCCGCTGCGCACAAGGCCTTCGCCGCTACCTGGACGGCCAGATCGACAGGCAGGAACTGGACCGCCTGGCCCGCGAGGCCGCCAGCCTGGCCAACCACCACCAGGGATCACGCTCCCTCGACGGCTGCGGCCATGCCGCCGTGTCCGCCACCTATGCCACGGCCCATGGACTGGCGGGCCGGGCGCTGCAGGCGGCCGACTATGCGGCCTACGCCATGGTCTATGGCGAGGGCGGCCACGGCGCCGTCACGGACCGCGAATCGTTCGAGCCTGAATACCAATGGCAGGCGCGCTGCCTGGCCTCGCTGGCGCAGGCCGCTCAGCAGCGCACGTAGCACCAGGCCGACTGCTGCAGCAGGGCCAGTGACTCGATGCCGCCCTGCGGCAGCACGCGCATGCCGGCAGGCGCCTCGCGGCCGAGCTTCCTGAGCGTGTTCGGGCAGACCAGCGCATGGGCCAGGGCGGCCGCATCCAGATGCTGCGGCGTGCCCGGCGCGGCGTCCAGCAGCGCCTCGACGGCTGGGCCGTTGATGACGATGCGGACTTCGGCACCGGGCCGGTCCTGGCGCAGGTTGGCCAGATTGCTGCGTGCACGGGCCAGGGCGCCGGGCGTGGGCGCATGCAGCACGATGCGCAGCGGCGACGCATCCGGCCGGGCGGGGAACAGGTCGCTCCAGTCGCTGGAGGAGGTGGAAGCGGCGGGAGAACGGCTTGTGCTCATGGTCGTCCTCGTCATTTCCTGCCACGCGGCCCCATGACCTCTTCCAGCAGGCCCGGCGGCAGGCCGGTGCGCACCTGCACCACTCCCTTGTCATCCTTCCAGACCAGGGCCGGCGTGGCACGCAGTCCCCAGGTGGACATCAGCGAGGCATGGTTGGCCAGCGCCTGCCGCGTGGCCTGCGGCACCGGGGCCAGCGGCGTGGCGCCCGCGCCTTCTGCGCTGGCGCGGCCGGCCTTGGCATAGGCGCGTGCGTGCTCGGCCAGGGCCTGCTCGGGCTGGCGCGCGGTCAGCAAGGCGGCGGCCTTGCCCTCGCTGCTGGGCTTGAGGATGCCGACCAGAATGTGGCGCAACTGCACCTGGCCGCTCTCCACCCAGGGCCGGGCATCGTTCCACAGCTGGTTGCAATAGGGGCAGTTGGGGTCGGTGAACACATAGACCGTGCGCGGCGCGTCGGCGCGGCCATCCGGTATGGACTGGGCGCGCTGCACATCGCCCCACAGTTGCTCGCCCATGGGCTTTTGCACGGCGGCCAGCAGGGCCTGGGCGTTCACGTCGCGGCCCTGGGCGTCTATCACCGTGCCCAGCACCCAGTGCTTGCCGTCAGGCATGCGGTAGATGGGCACGGGCTGGCGGTCGCGGTAGGCGGCCCAGGCCTTGAGTCCGCCCACGGCCGGCAGCGGTCCCACCAGGGTCAGTCCCTGCTGGGCCAGGAAATCCTCCGATGGCAGCTCGGACGCCGCGGCCGGCAGGGCCAAGGCTGCCGACAGGGCCAGGGCTCCTGCCAGTGCAGGCAGGGGAAACAGGGGGGAAGCGCTCATGAACATTCCTTCAGATGCTGGGCCAGGCTGGCGCGCGACAGCTCGCCCATGCGCATGCCGCACAGCCGGCCGTCGGCGCCATAGAAATAGGTGGAAGGCAGGCCCCGCTGGCGCCAGTGCCGGCCGGCCTGCTGCTGCGGGTCGAACAGCACCTGGGCCAGCGGCAGCGGGGCCGTCGCCTGCTCGCGCCGCAGGTAGCCCATCACGGCCTCGGCAGACTCGCCCTGGTTGATCCAGATGAAGCGCACATCGGGCCGCTGCTGCTGGGCCTGGGCCAGCACCGGCATCTCGCGCCGGCAGGGCGGGCACCAGGTGGCCCAGAGGTTGATCACCATGGGCTTGCCATCGGCCTGCTGCAACTGCTGCAGCGAGACCGGCTGCGCCTGTCCGTTGACCAGGGTGAAGGCCGGCAGGGCCGGTGCATCTGCGGAGGGCATCGCCTGCAGCAGGCTGCCCAGCACCAGCAGGGCCGCCCCCGCGCCCAGCGCCAGCCCAGTGGCGCGGCGCAGCACCGGGGAGCGGCGGCTGCGCCACAGCATGTACAGCAGCGCGGCCAGCAGACCGGCCCACAGGTTCCATCCCCCGTCGCGGATATCGATGATGCGACCTGCGAAGGCCGGCATCCCGCTCCAATCCCAGGGGGCCGGCGCGTACTCTGTCCACCACTGCGCGACATAGGCCAGGCGCGCCGCCAGCAGGCCGGCCAGGGTGCTTTGCCACAGCAGCGCATCCACGGCCTGGCCCGTGCGCCTTTCATTCCTGCGCGCCAGCCACTGCGCCAGCAGCCAGGCCAGCATGGCCACCACCACGCCCATCGGCAGGACCAGCGGCCCCAGCGCCAGGCTGGCAGGCAGGTGCAGCCAGGCGCCCAGCGCCGATAGCGCTGACGGCCCGCCAGGCTCTGCCGCTCCGGCAAGAACAGGCGAAGGCGCCAGCAGCAGGCCGGCAAGCAAGGGCAGCAAGGACGAAAGAAGAGGGGATGACCGGAGATGCATGGGCAAGGAGTTTCAGCCATGCAGGCTGACAGGTCGTGGATGCTGGCAGCGGGGAATTAACGGGGGGTTAACGAGGGTTAACGGCCTCATGGCCATCAGGCTGCGACCGGTCCATTTCGCCCAACCAATCCCATGGCCGCAGACAGCAGCAAGGCCGCAGCGGCAAATCCGCCAGACAGCCAGAGCGTGGCGTGCAGCCCCCAGCCATCGACCAGCTGGCCGCCCGCCCATGAGCCCAGCGCAATACCGATGTTGAAGACGCCAACGTACAGCGCCGTGGCAATTTCCACGGCGCGTGGCGCAGCCTGCATCATCCAGGTCATCAGTCCCACCGATACGCCGCCGTAGGCCAGGCCCCAGACCAGCAGCACGGCGCCACCACCGGTTGGCGAGTCGCCCACGGACAGGAACAGCACAGGCGCCAGCAGAAGGCCCATGGCGATCGCCGCCAGACTCGGCACCGTGCGGCGCGCCGCGATGATGCCCGCCAGGAAGTTGCCCGCAATGCCCGCGATGCCGTAAGCCAGCAGCAGCGCGCTCATCCATTGCGCATCGAACCCCGACACCGTCAGCAGCAGCGGGCGCACGAAGGTGAAGGACATGAAATGCCCGGCCACCAGCAGCAGCGTCAGTGCCAGCCCGGCCTGCAGCCTGCGGTTGGCCAGCTGATGGCTGAACTGGCGCAGGCTGGCCGAGCCTGTGGCAGGCAGGGCGGGGAGAACGGCCACGTGCAGCGCCAGCACCAGTGCGCTGAAGCCTGCCATGCCACCAAAGGCCCAGCGCCATCCCGCGAAATCGCCGATCAGCGCGCCCAGCGGCACGCCCAGCACCGAGGCCGCCGCCACGCCGCCAAAGATGATGGAAGTTGCCAGGCCCATCGACGCCTGGGGTACCAGCCGTGCCGCCAGCCCGCCCGCGATTGCCCAGATGCCGCCCATGCAAAAGCCCACCAGGACGCGCGCGGCCAGCAGCCAGATCAGCGACGGCGCCAGCGCCGAGGCCAGGTTGGCCAGCACGAGCAGGGCCAGCAGTCCGCACAGGATGCGGCGCCGGTCCATGCCGCCCGCCGCCATCACCACCAGCGGCGCGAACAGCGCGGCCAGCAGCGCCGGCAGCGAGAGCATCAGGCCGGCCCTGCCCATGGAGGTGCCCAGGCTGCCAGCAATGGATGTGAGCAGGCCGACCGGCAGCATTTCCGTGGTCACCACGGAAAAGGTGGCCAGGCCCACGGCGGACACGGCCAGCCACGGGCGGCGCGCGGCGGGTTCGGGCCGCGTGGAGGAAGACGAATTCATGGTCCAGATCCCTTCAAACAGGTGGGGGGTGTTGCACCGCCGTCGCGGGACAGAGAAAATACATACGCTGCGTATGAATAGAATCCTATATACATACGCGGCGTATGTAAATAATCATGCACGCCGTATGCAAGGAGATTGGCCATGGTTCGCCGCACCCGCGCCGAGATGGAAGAAACCCGCGCCACGCTGCTGGCCACGGCCCGCAAGGCCTTTGGAGAGCAGGGCTACGCCGATGCCTCCATGGACGATCTCACCGCGCAGGTGGGCCTGACGCGGGGCGCGCTGTACCACCATTTCGGCGACAAGCAGGGCCTGCTGGCGGCCGTGGTCGAGCAGATCGATGCCGAGGTGGATGAACGCCTGAAGGCCATCACCGCCCATGCCCAGGATCCCTGGCAGGGCTTTCGCAGTCGCTGCCAGGCCTACCTGGAAATGGCGCTGGAGCCTGAAATCCAGCGCATCGTGCTGCGCGATGCGCGCGCGGCTTTGGGCGGAGCGCTGCCGCAATCACAGCGCCACTGCATTGCGTCCATGCAGGCACTGATTGCGGACCTCATGGCGCAGGGCATCGTGGCCCGGGCCGATCCGCAGGCGCTGGCATCGCTGATCTACGGCAGCCTGGCCGAAGCGGCTTTCTGGATTGCCGAGGGCGAGGATGCCGACCTGCGGCTGGAGCGCGGCGCGGCGGCGCTGGACCTGCTGCTGGGCGGGCTGCTGGCCCGGCCCTGAGCGGGCCGCCTGGCCGCATTCTTGTGCACCCGCCTGCGAAATTCGGCACGCCGCCGCGCCAGCGCTACAAATCTGCGATGCTCAGTCGCTTTTCGTTCCCGACTTGGATACAGACGGCGGGGCCTGGCGCCAGGCCCTGCGGACAACAACATGCATGTTCTCTTGGTGGAAGACAACGCGCTGGTGGCCAGCGGCGTGCGAGCCGGCCTGCAGCTGCAGGGCTTTGGCGTGGATACCGTGGCCTCGGCCGGGCAGGCGGATGCGGCCATCCGTTCCTCGCATTTCGATGCCTGCGTGCTGGACCTGGGCCTGCCCGACGAGGATGGCCTCTCGCTGCTGGCGCGCTGGCGCGGCCAGGGCCTGCAGGTGCCCGTGCTGGTGCTGACGGCGCGCGATGCCGTGTCACAGCGCATCGAGGGCCTGCAGACCGGCGCCGACGATTACCTGGTCAAGCCCTTTGACCTGCACGAACTGGCGGCGCGCCTGCATGCGCTGCTGCGCCGCGCGGCCGGCCGCAGCGTGGACTGGATCGAGCTGGGCGAGGTGCGCATCAACCCCGCTGCAGGCCATATCCAGCGCCAGGGCCGCACCGTGGAGCTGTCGCGCCGCGAGTGGTCGCTGCTGCGCGCGCTGCTGCAGTCGCCGGGCCGCATCCTGAGCACCGAGCAACTGCGCGACAGCCTCTACGGCTACAGCCAGGACGTGGAGAGCAATGCCGTCAACGTGCATGTGCACCACCTGCGCCGCAAGCTGGGCCATGAACTGGTGGAGACGGTGCGCGGCGAGGGCTATCGCCTGGGCCTGCACCCATGATGCGCAGCCTGCGCGTGCGCCTGCTGGCATGTCTGTGCCTGGCGCTGTGCACGCTGTGGGGCGGGGTGGCGGCCTGGATGTTCTCGGACATGCGCAACGAACTGCGCACCGTGCTGGATGACCGGCTGATCGCCTCGGCGCGCATGGTGGCCGGCATCGTCCACCAGTTCCGGCCTGCCCGGGAGCTGCCGCAGGACTGGAGCCCCATGCTCAACGTGATCGCGCGCGACGGCGTGGCCTGCGAGGTCAGCCTGGTGCGCGGCGAGGTCCAGCCCGTGCGGCCCGAATCGGCCCTGCCGCAGGTGCTGGCCAAGACCGAGGGCAGTCCCGTGTTCCCGCAGAGCATGCCGCTGGGCTTCTCGACCATCATCAAGGGCGGCAAGCCCTGGCGCACCTATGTGCTGGAGGACCACGGCGTGCGCATCGCCACGGCCGACCGCATCGATGTGCGCGAGGGCCTGATCCACGGCTTTGCCTACACCATCGTCCTGCCCTTCGTGCTGGCGCTGCTGGCCAGCATGGGGCTGATGTGGTGGGCCGTGACCCAGGGCCTCAGGCCGCTGGAGGCCCTGCGGCGCGAACTGGCGCGCCGCCCGCCCGGCGACGACTCGCCCGTGGCCCAGGGCCTGCAGACGCGCGAACTGGCGCCGCTGGTGGGCACGCTCAACCAGCTGCTGCACCGCGTGCGCGCGGCCATAGACCGCGAGCGCCGCTGGAGCGACGACGCCGCCCATGAGCTGCGCACGCCGCTGACCGCCATCAAGACCCATGTGCAGGTGGCGCAGATGGCGCTGGCGGCGCCCGGCATGCCTGCCGGCCTTCTGGCGGCGCCGCCCGGCTCCATGGCCCGCGATTCGCTGGCCCAGGCGGGCGAGGGCGTGGAGCACCTGCAGCACACGCTGGAGCAGTTGCTGCTGCTGGCGCGGCTGGAGCAGCATGAACCTGGCGCTGCCTCCGTGCTGGCCTGCGGCGATGCGCCTGCCGATGCGCTGCAGGCGCTGGACAAGGCCTGGCAACTGGCTGTGAATGCCGTGAGCGCCCAGACCCCAGCGCCCGCGCTGCGCACATGGCTGGACAACGGCCAGCCCGTGCAGGACTGGCCTCTGGCCATCTCCGAGCCCCTGCTGGTCTCGGCCCTGCGCAATCTGCTGGAAAACGCCCTGCGCCATGCGCCGCAGCATCCCGTGGAACTGGCCGTGCGCCCCGTTGGCGCCATGCCGGGCAAGACACAGCAGCCGGGCACAGGCTATGTGGAGTTCACCGTGGCCGACCACGGCCCGGGGCTCAGCGCCGAGGAATGCGAAGAGGCCACGCGGCGCTTTTGGCGCAAGCGTCCCCAGGAGCATGGCAGCGGCCTGGGACTGCCCATCGTGCAGCGCATCGCCGAATGCGCAGGCGGCTGCCTGCTGCTGCAGCCGCGCAGCCTGTGGCGGCCCGAGGAAGGCCAGGCCAGCGGCCTGGTCGCGCGCCTGTACCTGCCGCTGGCGGACGGCCCGGGCCCGCAGGCCCCGGCCGCCGGCCCATTAGCGCCGGCCCATTAACGCCGGCTTAATCTCGTTTCCGTATCGTGCGGGCCTGGCTGGCCAGCCCTGCGGGCATTGCGCCTTGCGGGGCGGCGGCCGGTATCCCTATTCGATCCTGTCCGCCGCAGCCGCGCGCTCCTCGGTGCGTGGCGCGGACGCATGGCAGGGCAAACGCCTCTTCCCACGATGATCCGCATGAACAAACAGACCCTGTCCCGGTCGTGCATCGCCATCGGCATCTGCATGCTGATGGGCAGCGCCTGGGCGCAAGACGCCGCGCCCAAGGCACCAGCGCCCGCAGCAGCGCCCACAGCTGCGGTGCAAGGCAGTGCAGCAGCTGGCCAGAAAATCGCCCAGTCGGGCACGCCCCAGGGTGCGGCGGCATGTGCCACCTGCCACGGCGCCAAGGGCGAGGGCATGGCGGGCTTTCCGGCCCTGGCCGGCCAGCACGCCGGCTATCTGGCGCGCCAGCTCCAGCACCTGGCCGACGGCAGCCGCCAGGCCCCCGTGATGGCGCCCATGGCCAAGGCCCTGTCAGCCCAGGACCGCGCCGATGTGGCCGCCTATTACGCCAGCCTGCCGCTGCCCATCAAGCCCGTGCGCGGCCCCCTGCCTAAGGGCAAGGACGATGACGGCGCCTGGCTGGTCGAGCGCGGACGCTGGGCGGACGGCATTCCCGCCTGTGCCCAATGCCACGGCCCGGGCGGCGTGGGCGTGGGCGCCGATTTCCCGGCCATCGGCCACCTGACGGCCGACTACATGCAAAGCCAGGTCGCCGCCTGGAACAAGGGCCAGCGCGAGGCCGGCCCGCTGGGCCTCATGGGCAAGGTCGCGCAAAAGCTCACGCCCGCGGACATCCAGGCCGTGGCGGCCTACTACGCCCGCCTGCATGGCGCCAGCACCAGCTCCAGCTCCAGCCCCAGCCCCAGCCCCAGCCCCAGCACCGCAGCCACGGCCTCCGCGCCAGCCAAACCCTGATGGACCGGGAGCCGAACATGTCCGACACACAACCCACCCGCGCCTCTCAAAACTCCAATACCGCCGAGTACGTCGTCGTCGCCTGCCTGTTCGCCGGCCTGGCGGGCGCGCTCGCCTATGGCATGTACATCAGCCAGCCAGACATGCCACCTGCGCCGGCCCGCGTGGGCGCGGTCCCCGCTGCGGCTGCCACCGCAGCCAGGGCCGATGCAAATGCGAATGCCCAGGTCACCTCCCAGGCCGGGAAAGTGGCTGCCGACGGCGGCGCCTTCACACCCCCCGGCGCCCGCGATATCCCCGACACCCCCATGGGCGAGTGGATTCGCCGCGGCGAGGCCATCTTCCTGCGCACGCCGGCCAACGCCGTGGGCTTTTCGGGCAACACCCTCAACTGCGTGAACTGCCACCTGGACGCAGGCCGGCTCAAGGGTGCCGCACCCATGTGGGGTGCCTACCCGCTGTACCCGGCCTACCGCAAGAAGACCAACCACGTGGACACCTTCGCCGAGCGCGTGCGCGGCTGCTTCATGTACAGCATGAACGGCAAGGCCCCCGACGACGGCCACGACATCCTCGTGGCGCTGGAGGCCTACGCCTACTGGATGGCCCAGAAGGCGCCCACGGGCGAGAAGCTGCCGGGCGCGGGCTTCACCAAGGTGGGCAAGGCCGCGCAGGAGCCCAGCTTCGAGCGCGGCGCCAAGGTCTACGAGGCCAAGTGCGCGCTGTGCCACGGCGCGCAGGGCCAGGGCCAGGAAACCGGCGGCGTGACCGTGTTCCCGCCGCTGTGGGGCAAGCAGTCCTACAACTGGGGTGCGGGCACGCATGAGGTGGACAAGGCCGCCAGCTTCATCAAGGGCAACATGCCCTACGGCAACCCCACGCTGGACGACCAGGAAGCCTGGGACGTGGCCACCTACATCAACAGCATGGAGCGCCCCCAGGACCCGCGCTTCACCGGCAACGTGGCCGACACGCGCAAGCAGTTCCACGACACCCCGTTCTCGCTGTACGGCACCGAGGTCAACGGCCGGCTGCTCAAGGGTCTTTGAACAGGTCGGACAGGCAACGGCAGGCCGGGCGCAGGCCTGCGTTGCCGTGCATGGCAGGGCGCTGACGGCCACCCTGCAAGCGCATCTGCGCCGGTGCGGCCTTTGCACCAGACGGCGTACGGTCATCGGTTTGACGGCCGGCATTTCATGATTTAATAAGAATCATTCTCACTGATTTGCCAGCGCATCCGGCTTGCATCGCAGCACACCGCCTTGCCGGCAAGCCAGGCCCGTGCCGCACAGGGCCATGCGCAAAGGCCTTCGCGCGACCACCGCGCAATGCTCAGGTTTGCCGAGGAAACCATGACCCAGACCTTGGACGACATTCAGCAACTGGCGCATGAGCACCAGGTGCTGCTGCGTGGCTACGGCCACGCCCAGTTGCGCAGCAGCGAGCTGCTGTGCCTTCAAGCCCAGGAAATAGAGAGGCTGCAAAGGCTGGTGATCCGCCAGCGCGCGGCCTTGATGGCCAAGGAAACCCAGCTGCTGTGGGCGCGCGAGGAGCGCGAGGCGCTGGAGAAGGCCATTCCCGGGCTCTCGCGCCGCGTCACATTGGCACGGCGCGTGGAGTCGCTGCTGGTGCGCGTGCAGGACCTGTTGCGCGAGCGCGCACGCTGGCAGCGCCAGACGGCCGCGCCCCTGGCGCAGCCCGCCATGCCTGCACGGGAGCCCGAACAGGACGCCGAGGCCTTCGAGGCCAGCCTGCGCGAGGCCGATCTGGTGATCTGCCAGACCGGCTGCCTGAGCCACGGCGAGTACTGGCGCGTGCAGGACCATTGCCAGCGCACGGGCAAGACCTGCGTGCTGGTGGAGCAGCCCGATGCGCTGCGCATCGTCCGCATACACCGGGGTGCCGAAGGCGGCGACAACCCCGCCATGACACTGACACACGGAGACACCACCGCATGACACGCAGCAAGATGCCCCTGAGCCCGGGTGGCGAACCCGAACTGCGCAGCGTCGGCCTGAAGGCCACGCTGCCGCGCATGCAGGTGCTGGAAATCTTCAGGCAGAGCGCATCGCGCCACCTGCATGCCGAGGACGTGTTCCGCCTGCTGGCCGAGCGGCGCGCCGAGGTGGGCCTGGCCACCGTCTACCGCGTGCTGTCGCAGCTGGAGGCCGCAGGCCTGCTGCTGCGCCAGACCTTTGAAAGCGGCAAGGCGGTGTTCGAGCTCAATGAGGGGCCGCACCATGACCACCTGATCTGCCTGCAGTGCGGACGCGTGGATGAATTCAGCAACGACCACATCGAGGCGCTGCAGCACCAGGTGGCCCAGGCCCACGGCTACCGCCTGGCCGACCACCGCCTGGCCCTGTACGGCCATTGCGGCGCGTGCTCGCAGCTGCCACCCGAATCACCGGCACAGCCCGTGCAGGCAAGACAGCCTGCGCTGCAGGACAACGAATGAGCACCAACGACAGATCCCTGACTCCCGAGCAGCGCGCCGCGCTGGACCTGCTGATGTCGCGCCAGTCACGCTGGCCGCTGCAGGAGCCGGCGCCCGGCCCCAGCGTGATCGACACCGTCATCGACGCGGCCTTGCGCGCCCCCGACCACGGCCAACTGCGCCCCTGGCGCTTCGTGCTGGTGCAGGGCGATGCGCGCCATGCGCTGGGCGAGGTGTTCGTGCAGGCCGCCAAGGCGCGCGACCCGCAGGCCGACGCCGAGCGATTCCGCGCCAAGGCCCTGTCTGCCCCGCTGATCATCGCGCTGGGCGTGCACCTGCAGCCCGAGCACAAGGTGCCTGAAAGCGAGCAGCTGCTGGCCGGTGGCGCTGCCGCCATGAACATGCTCAACGCCCTGCACATCCTGGGCTTTGGCGGCTTCTGGGCCAGCGGCGCCAACAGCCACGATGCGCGCGTGCGCGAGGCCCTGGGATTCGAGCCCCATGACCGGCTCGTCGGCCTGCTGTATGTGGGCACGCCCGTCTCGACCGGCCGCGAAGCCCTGCGGCCGCCGCGCAACCGCTTTGTGCGCGAATGGCAGCCCGGGCAAGACCTGATGCAAGGCCGGGCCCTGGCCCTGTCCTCCAGCGCGGCCGACGAAGGCTGATCCTGGTTCCCTGAAACAAGGATGCCCGGCTAGACCGGGCATCTTTCGTTGCGGCTGCGCAATCGGCCTAAGCCGCCGTCTCGACCGACTTCAACTGGTAGATGGCATAGAAGTGCACGCCAAAGGTCCAGCGGAATGCCGGCCCCACCAGCGAGTAGGGCGGGCCGTAGCCTTCCATCACCTGGTGCGCGGCCACCAGCTGCAGGCGCGGATGGGCTTGCGCCAGATCGGCCTCGCGGCGCAGGCCCCAATGGAACTGGGCCTGGGTGAGCCGGACCGAGGGGTGCTGGCTTGCGCGCCCGGCGGCCAGCCAGCACATGGCGTCGAACACCAGTTCCGAACCCGGCGGGCTGCATTGCGCAAACGTGGTCCACAGCGCCTGTATCTGCTCTTTTTGCAGGTACATGGAAACGCCTTCGGCCATCATGAAGACGGCAGGCCCTGATCTGTCGGCCGGCAGTCCGAGCCGCTGCCACCAGTCGGCGTCGGCCAGGTCGAATTCGCGGATCTCCTGGCGCTCCGATTGCCAGGGCAGCAACTGCCTGCGCAGTGCGACCACCGGCCCCAGGTCCGCATCCGTCATGCGCATCTGCCCGTTGTCCAGCCATTGGAAATAGTCGCTGAGGCCGCAGCCCAGGTTCACCACATGGCCCTGCGGCTGGCGCCGGAGAAAGTCCTGCGCCAGCGCGCGAAAGCAGTGCGTTCGCGCCAGCACGCCGTAGATGCTCTGCCTGTCCTGAAGCCAGCGGCTGCCGTCGTCGCCCAGCTGGGTCAGGGTGTCCAAGGCATGGGCGTCACTGACGGCCATGCCCGGAAACAGCCGGTCGCCCAAGGCGCGGGCGGTCAGCGGAATGCGCAGCGTCTCGCTGACGTCGGACAGTTTTTCCTGCCGGGGCGTGGAGGGCGGCGCATCGGTGAAAGCCGGGCCGGCCGACGGTGCAAGAGGTTCGGGCATTGCTCGCTCCTGTGGTGCGCTGCAGGCCAGCATGCCAGCATGCCAGGCCTGCGCACGTCATGAACCAGTTAACGGAAATCATTCATATTGGTTTGATGCAAGGCTGCCACGGCACGACCCGCGACGCTTCCAGGGCCATCATGCGCGAAGTCCGTTCAGAACCGGCAGTCCGCAGTCTGCACCAGTTGCGCAAAGGCGCCGCCCAGCGTGTGGTTGTGGTGGCCGATGATGAGCCCGGCCTGCAGCAGCGGCGAATCGGTGGTGGTATGGGCATCCGCCACCAGCACCGGGCGAAAGCCCAGACCGGCTGCGGCACGGCAGGTGGTGTCCACGCAGAACTCGGTCTTCATGCCGGCGATGACCAGTTCGGCAATGCCGGCTTCGGCAAGCCAGGTGGCCAGGCCGGTGCCCTCGAAGCAGCTGGGCCGTGTCTTGTCGAAGACGCGGTCCCGCTGCGCATCGATGCCCAGCTGCGGCAGCAGCTGCGTGAGCGGGCTGCCCGGGGCGATCGGCGAGCCTGCAGGGCCGGTGTGGCGCGCAGCGAAGATGGGCGCGCCGGCTTCACGGGCGCGGGCGATCAGTTGTCGGGTGTTCGCCAGCACGCGGTCCTTGTCGAACGGCGCATCGCTGCCGTTGAAAAGACCTTGCTGCATGTCGATGACGAGCAGGGCACGCCGTGGGCCGTCCGGTGCGGCCGTCGAGGAGGGGGACGAAGCGGCGGAAGGGGCGGAAGCGGCGGAAGCGGTGGAAGGGGGAATCTGCATGAAGTCTCTCCGTTGATGCCCTGGATGCACGGAGAAACGCAAAGGCCCCGTCCATCGTGGGCGGGGCCTTGGGGGATGGTGGCTGCCTTGCGGCGCTCAGGTATCCGTCCACGGTCCGCCGTTGGCGGTCGTGGTGGTGGTCGTGAGGCGGTGCGTGGCAAAAACCATCCGCGCATCCTGAGGCCGGCGATGCGGCCTGTCAACCCTTGCGTGCGCGGGCCTGGCCCTCACGACTTGTTGACCTTGTGGTCCTCGCCCTTGGCTTCTTCCATGGCCTCGGGCTCCAGCTCCTCGGCGGAGCGGTTGAGGTGGATGAAGGCGCCCCAGCCCAGCAGCAGGACACCCACGGCGCTGACCAGGGCGGCGGGGTAGAGCAGGTGGGCGGGTTCTTCCTGCGTCTTGAAGGCGGCGACCAGGGCCTCCACGGCCAGCGCGACGACCAGCACCACCAGAAAGCGCGAGAGAAAGCGGCGCACGCGCGTGGGGCCGCTGATGTGGGCCTCGCGTATGACTTCCTCTTCGGTGATGGTCTGGGCGATCTGCAGTGCAACCACGCCGGAGGCCAGAATGCCCAGCGCCTCGACGATGCGCAGGCCCGATTCGCCATCCACGCCATGCGCCATGGCGTTCCAGCCCTTCAGGCCCGCGATCCAGAGCAGGGCCACGGCGGCCAGCGAAAACAGCAGCGCGATGAGGGCGTGCAACACGGTGAAAAGGGTATGGATGGCTTTCATGGCAGAGGGCGGGAAGTGGGCCGTGGCGCATGTTTCCACGGCTTCGGCGCGCCGCTTGTAGGAAGCGGCGAACAGCGGTGGACAGGCGGCCTGCCTGTCTGCGGTTCACGGGCATGGATAGAATCCAAGGACCATGTCCAGATGGTTCATCGCGGTTTTCTCCCTGCACTTCGTCGTCAGCGTGGCCTTGTCCACGCTGGGGCTTGCGCCATGGCGCGCCCTGCCGGACGAGCCATGCGAGCCGCCCGGTGTCCACCCGCGCGCGGCCTGCGCCGGCCCGGAACGCGCGGCGGCGCCGCGGGTGGACACGGTCTCCCTGCTCGATGACTTCGACCACGCGCTGATGGACGATCAGCAGGACCTCCCCGATGTCGTGCACGCCGTGGACGGCATGCCGGCACCCCGTCTGCAGGCCGGGCGCCACATCACCGCCAGCCTGCGCGAAGGCCCCTGGCGCAGCCTGGCCCCGCCCGACCGGCCTCCCCGGGCAGCCTGATCCCCCATTGCCGTTTTTCTGACCTGCAGTGCCCTGCGCCTGCGGTGCCTCTGCCGCTTCTGGGCCCTGTCCTGAATGCCCGGCTGCCGGGCTGGCCCCTGGCTTTCCTTCTTCCCGGACCCATCGCCGCATGGGCCCTTCCTGCCGCAGCTGCGGCTCCCGGTTCCCACAACACGCATCATGGAAATTGCCATACTTTTTGCGCTGATCCTGCTCAATGGCGTCTTCGCCATGTCCGAGATCGCGCTGGTGACGGCCCGCAAGGCGCGCCTGCAAAAACTCATAGACGAGGGCGATGCCGGCGCCGCCGCCGCCGCGCAGCTGGGGGCCGACCCCACGCGCTTTCTGTCCACCATCCAGATCGGCATCACCTCCATCGGCGTGCTCAACGGCATCGTCGGCGAGGCCGCGCTGGCCGCTCCCCTGGCCGAGTGGCTGCAGCGCCTGGGCGTGCCCACGCCCTATGGCGGCTACACGGCCACGGCGCTGGTGGTGGTGCTGATCACCTACTTCTCCATCGTCGTCGGCGAGCTGGTGCCCAAGCGCATTGGCCAGACCTATCCCGAGACCTTTGCGCGCCTGATCGCACGCCCAGTCAACTGGCTGGCCCATCTGACCAAGCCCTTCGTGGTGCTGCTTTCCGTGTCCACCCATGCGCTGCTGCGCCTGCTGGGCGTCAAGGAAAACAGCGGCAGCGCCGTCACCGAGGAAGAGATCCACGCCATGCTGGCCGAAGGCACGACGGCCGGCGTCATCGAATCGCACGAGCACACCATGGTGCGCAACGTGTTCCGCCTTGATGACCGCCAGATCGGCTCGCTGATGGTGCCGCGCAGCGACGTGGTCTGCCTGGATGCGGATGCGCCGTTCGAGGACAACCTGCGCGTGATCGAGCAGTCCGACCACGCGCGCTTTCCGGTGGTGCGCGGCGGCATGGACGCCATCATCGGCGTGCTCAACGCGCGCCAGTGGCTGTCGCGCGCGCTGCAGGGCAAGGAGCAGGGCCTGACCGACCAGCCCATGCAGACCGCGCTCTATGTGCCCGAAACCATCACCGGCATGGAACTGCTGGAGAGCTTTCGCCTGTCCGACGTGCACATGGCCTTTGTGATCGACGAGTACGGTGAGGTCCAGGGCATCGTCACCCTGCAGGACCTGGTGGAGGCCATCACGGGCGAGTTCCAGCCCCGCGATCCGCGCAACTCCTGGGCGCTGCAGCGCGAGGACGGCAGCTGGCTGCTGGACGGCCACATCCCCGTGCCCGAACTCAAGGACCGGCTGGAGCTGGCCACCGTGCCCGAGGAAGAGCGCGGCCGCTACCACACGCTGGCCGGCATGGTCATGCTGCTCACGGGCCGGCTGCCGCGTGTCACCGACACCGTGCAATGGGAAGGCTGGCGCTTCGAGGTGGTGGACATGGACGGCAAGGCCATCGACAAGGTGCTGGCCATGCGCGTGGACGTGTCGCTGCAGGTGCCGGGTGGTGAAGACGGCGGTGCGGCCCATGCCGCGCGCTGAACGCCGGGGCCCTCGCGGCGCATGGAAACTGCTGGCATGCGCGGCGGCCGTGGTCTTCATGGCCGCCTGCCTGGACGGCGTGCAGGGCTACCCGCAGCAGCAGGCGCCCATCATCAGCCCCTACGACATGACCCAGGAGCAGCGGCTTGCTGAGATGAACGCCATGGGCGCGGCCGGCCATGCCGACCATCGATGGACCTACGAACTGCGCCCCGGCTGCGTGCTGCGCGTGGACCTGGACGGCCCGCAGGGCCCCAGGCCTTCGCATGACATCGCGCTGCTGGGCAGCGTGGTGGCCGTCACGGCCCAGCGCGAACGCGGCAGTTTCCGCGTGGAGCTGCAGCCCGGCGACGGCCTGCAGGCCGCGCGCTCCCTGGTGCTGGAAAGCGCCAAATGGGCCGACGCCAGCTGGACCCAGCTGCTGTTGCGCCTGATGCAAAAGGGTTGCGTGGAAATGCAGGGCCTCTCGCATGGCAGGGGGGCCTCAGGCCGGCACTGAAGAGGCACGAAGCGCGGCGGGCAGGCTGCTTGCTCCGATCTCCACAAATGAAAAGCGGCACCGAAGTGCCGCCGGGTAGAACGCGGGGCACAAGGCCCCGCGCCAAGGCAGATCGCCGGCTTACTTGGCCAGCGTCAGCGTGCCCTTCATCAGCGCGGAGTGGCCGGGGAAGGAGCAAAAGTAGCTGTAGGCCTCGCCGGCCTTCAGGGCGGCGGTGGAGAAGGTGACGGAATCGCTCTCGCCGCCGCCGATCACCTTGGTGTGGGCGATCACGCGGGCATCCTTTTCCTTCACGAAGTCCTTGGCCGCACCAGCGGCGATGCCGTCATTGGCCACGGGCTGCAGGTCGGCCGTCTTGCTCAGCACCCAGTTGTGGCCCATGGCCGTCTTGGGCAGCTTGCCCACGTGCTTGAGCTTGACCGTGAACTGCTTGCAGCTGGCGGGCACGCTGATGGTGGGCTTGTTGAACTGCATGGCGTCATTGCCTTCGATCTCGACGGCGCAGTCGGCGGCCAGCACAGGCGCGGCGACGGCAGTCATTGCGAGGGCCAAGAGGACGGGCTTCCATTGCTTTGCCATTGTTTTCTCCTTGAAAAGCGGGTGAGGTGGCTGGCATCCGAGGGCCATGGACCGGCAGGCGGTCTGTCGCCATGGATGCTTTGTATGGCTGCCCCAAGCATAGACAGGATCGGGGGCGGCAGGTTGATTTGAATCAAGTCAAAAGAGTTCGAAGACTTGCGCTTGGAGCATGCGGTATGGCGTTGCGCATGCAGGGCATGCATTCGGGCTGCCGCAGGAAAACGGTTTTGCCGCCCGTGGTCTTTTGGCGACGGGCAACCCCACAGCTCGCATGCCTCTACTCACGTCAGTCACATTTGGGTACGATTGCTGAAAATAGAGGGAATGTATGAGATTGCTTGTTTTCATAGGCTCGATCATCGGCGCCATCTTTCTGTTGACGGCGTTCTTCGTCGACAGCTCCCATCAACAGGCGGCGCTGGCGGCCATGGCCTGCGCCAGCGTCCTCATTCCCTACGTGCTGTTCAGATTGCACTCGATCGCCGTCGAGCATGACCAGCTCGACCAGATCCTGCAACTGGTGCGAAAGTCCGGCAGCCAGGGCGAGGGGCTGGCACAGGGAAGCGATGGGCCCCCTGAGGCGAGCGGGCCTGTGGCGCCCAGGTCCTGGATGTCCTGAGGCCTGGCATCAACAGGTCCGGCAGGCCTCAGGCGAACTGCACCACCACGCGCCGGTTGGTGCGGCTTTTCTTCTCGATCTTGGTGACGGCCACCGTGCCGATCTCGGCCGTGCTGCGCACATGCGTGCCGCCGCAGGGCTGGCGGTCCAGGCCGGGGATGTCGATGATGCGAATCGTGGAGGTGCCGCCTGGGGGCGCGGCGCCTGCGGTGCGCACCAGGTCGGGCTGTGCAGCCAATTGCTCGGGCGTGATGCGGTCCACGTTCACGGCATGGCTGGCGGCGATCAGGGCGTTCAGGCGCTCCGTCAGATCGGTCTTGTCCAGCGTGGACTCGGGCAGGTCGAAATCCAGGCGTGCCGAGTCCGGCGAGATGCTGCAGCCCGTCACGGGCACAGGCACCAGCACGCCCAGCAGGTGCAGGCAGGTGTGCAGGCGCATCAGCCGGTGGCGCCTGTCCCAGTCGATCACTACTTGGACACGTTCACCCACCTGGGGCGGGGCATCGGTCTGCAGTACATGCAGGATGCGCTGCCGGTCATCGGCATAGACGGTGTCGATCAGGGCCAGTCTGCGTCCGTCGGCCAGGGTCAGAGTCCCGGTGTCGCCGGCCTGGCCGCCGCTGCGGGCATAGCAGACCGTGGCATCGAGCTCGATGCCTTCGGGGCTGACGGCCGTCACGGTGGCTTCGCAGCGGTCCAGGTATGCGTCGTCATCAAAGAGCTTGTGCGTCTGGGGCATGGGCATGGGGTGTCTCTGGGGTCATGTCGCGGTCCATGGTATCGGCGGCATGGCGGGGCCGGGCAGTACGCCTGGGCGAAAAGTCCCCAGTACAGTCCATGGCCCGCAGCGGTGGCAGTCGCCTGCTTGACAGCCTGTCAAGTGGCGGTGCCCGCGACCTGACAAGATCGGCGCCCGCACCGCGTGCGTGCCGGGGAACAATGGCAAGGCCGTTGCGGATGGCGCTACAGATTTTTCCAAAGCTGACGACATACGCAGGGCATGAATCTGTGAGTTTTCCGAGGGACTGTCCGGATGGATCAAGAACTTTTACGTCCGTCCGGTGCAGGCTCCACCCCCGTCTCCATCCCGGCAGGCCCTGGTTTGCGGCTGCCCACATTGTTCATCTCCTCATCCCCATGAGCACTACCGATCTTCACGCGGCTTCCCTGAGCGATCTCTATGACCGGCTGCATGAAAGCCTCAGCGACGAGGCCTTTGCCGCCGAACTCGACGCCCGCCTGCATGACGGGCGGGCCGACGAGGCACGCACCTTCCTGCGCGGCTGCGAGGAGCGTTGTCTCAACATCCTGGGGCATCTGACCGGCAGCGACGCACCCTGGTCGCGTGACGGCGAACGCTGGCTGGCCTTTGCGCGGCTCACCGTGCCGCGCGGCCATGTGCTGTCGGGCCGCAGCGAGGAGCTGACCAATGCCCATGTGGCTGCCGAAGTGCGCGTGCTGGCCGAGCAATGGCTGGCCCACGCCCGCAGCGCCGACCTGTCTGTGTACAAGGGCATAGGCCTGGTGCTCGGCAGCCTGCTGCCCTGGCTCAGCTATCCCGGCATGCCCTATGACGAGGTGACGTCCACGCTGGACTGGGCGCTGGCGCTGCGCGAGGAGGCCGGGTTCCGCCGCAACCATGATTACCACGCGGCCTGGAAGCCCCTGGTCGCCCAGCTGAACGATGCCGACCTGCTGCGCTACGCCGCCGTGGGCGGCAAGCTGTTCGACGATGTGCTGGACCACTACCGCAACGAGCGCCAGCCCATGCAACCCAAGGGCCAGGGCTGGAAGGACTGGCTGCCTTTCTTTGCCGAGCATCCCCAGCTCTTCGACAAATCCTACATAGATGATCCCGACCTGATCGGGCAGCGCTGGGCCAGTGCCGGCGCGCCCCGGCGAGAGGAACTGGCCGCGCTGCTGCTCAGCCAATTGACCTACTCCCAGCGCGCCGAGCGGACGAGCGCATTGCAATTGCTGGACCGCCTGATGGCAGAGGATCCCGCGCCCTTTGCCAAGCAGCTGCGTGAGAACGGCCGCTACCAGATCAGCCTGGCGCTGGCCATGCATGTCATGAAGCAGGACGATGCCGCCTTGCTGCCCCTGCTGCTGCCCGCCATGGCCCAGCGCTGCGACCGCGAGGACGAACTGCGCCGCTACCGCAGCGTGATCCGCGAACTGGTGACCCGCCGCCCGGCCGATCTGGCCGAGGTGCCTGTCAAGGACCTGGTCAATGTGCTGCCCGCGTTCGACACCGCCAGCCTGAAGGCCACGCTGCCCACCTTGACCCCGCTCATCGCAGGCAGCAGCGCAAAAGGCCTGCGCGCCGCCATGGCCGGCCTTGCCGCCCATATTCCGCCCGCCAGCATGCTGGATGCCGGCTGGCTGAACAAGCCGCCCAAGAACCTGCTGCTGACCTGCCGCGACGTGCTGCTGGCCCATCCCGACCCTGCTGTCGGTCCCTTGCTGGCGCAGTTGCTGGCCGGCGGCAAGCTGGATGCGGCCTCGGCCAGCAGCGTGCAGCAGCGGCTGCAGCAGTTGGGCCTGACAGGGCAGGGCGCCTCGACATCGGATGAAAGCCAGGCAGATGCCGCATCGCCAGCGTCTGCCGCTGCCAGCGTGGATCTGGACGCCCAGCTCGCCTCCATCAAGCGTCTGAGCGCGGCCATCAAGCCCTTCGATACGCCCGAGCTGCTGGCGCTGTGCGCGCCGCTGTCCGAACACGCGGCCCGCGTGCTGCTGCATGTGTCCGCCATTGCCGAAGGCGGCCTGCCGCCGCTGGCCGGCGAGCTGCTGGCGCGCATTCCGGCCGACAACCGTGCCCGCCTGGCGCTGGCCCTGGTGCAGCAATGGATTGCTTCCGAGGGCGAGCCCAAGCAGCGCTGGGCGCTCAGGCTGCTGCCCGGCCATGCCGATGACCGCGTGGTCGATGCGCTGGTGTCCGCCGTCCAGGCCTGGAACCGCCCGCGCCTGCAGCGCGCGGCCGCCGCCGTGGAGCATCTGGGCGAGGTGGACAGCCTCTACGCTCTGCTGCGCGTGCAGGAGATCTCCGAATCGCGCTCGCTCAAGGACCAGGTGCAGCGCACGGCGCGCATCGCCCTGCGCGCTGCCGCCGCCCGCCGCAAGATGAGCGTGCCCGAACTCTTCGACGAGCTGACGCCGGACTTCGGCCTGGGCCAGGGCCTGACGGTCACGGTCGGTCCGCAGAGCTACCGCGTGGAGCTGCAGGGCGATCTGAGCCTGCGCGTCATCAACGACAAAAACAAGGCCAGCAAGACCATTCCTGCGGTCAAGGACGAGGCGCTCAAGCCCGAATGGGAAGCGGCCACCGCGCAGCTCAAGACCCTGGCCACCAGCCTCAAGACCGTGGTCAAGCAGCAGGCGCCGCGCATGCTGGCGGCCCTGGTCAGCGGCAAGCGCTGGCCGCTGGATCGCTGGCAGCGGCTGTTCGTGGCCCACCTGCTGCTGCGCATCGTGGGACGCAGCCTGATCTGGCGCGCAGAGGATGCGCCGGGCCTGGCGCGCACCAGCTTCCGCCTGGCCGAGGACTTCTCGCTGGTCGATGTGGAGGATGAAACCGTGACCCTGCCTGCTGGCTGCAGCATCAGCCTCTGGCACCCGGCCACGGCCCAGCCCGGCGAGCGCGAGGCCTGGCAGACCTACATGGCCGACTATGAGCTGGAGCCCCTGGTTGACCAGTTGGGCGCCTGCGCCGAGCAGCCCGCGCCAGGCCAGTTCAAGAACGGCATGCTGCTGCCGCCCGCGCCGATCACGCTGGCGCAGGAGCAGCTTGGCGGCCTGCTCAAGAAGTTCGGCTACCGGCCGGGACCAGTGGGCGACGGCCCCAGCATCAACGAGCATGTGTGGCGCCTGCCCGCGCTGGAGCTGAGCCTGGAGCTGTCGCACGGCTATTTCCCGCCCTACCTGGACCTGGGCCTGCCCGTGGCCGTGGAAGGCCTGCGCGTGCACGACCTGAGCAAGGAATACGGGGCCAGCGCCGACCCGGCGCGGCTGCCCAAGCCGCTGCTGGCCACGCTGCAAGGCCAGTGGCTGGCCCTGGCGGCCAAGGCGGCTGCCTGAGCCTTTGTGAACCTTTGCTCCCTTGAAACGTTGGCCGCCCGACCGCCCATCACCCAAGACTCCACAGACCATGAGCAACAACGAGACAGCAGCGCTTCCCCTGCAGGCTTTGTACGAACTGCACACGGCCGCGCCGGCCGGGCGCGAGGGCATGCCGGCCTTTGCCGCCGAACTGGCAAAGCGCCTGGCCCAGGGGCGCGATGCCGAGGTGGCGGACTTCCTGCGCGACAGCAGCAGCCTGTGCCAGGAACGGCTGCACCAGTTGCCCGGCGAGCATGCGCCCTGGCAGCGCGACCACGCGCTGTGGCTGGCGCTGGCGCGCATCAGCCTTCCGCTGGGACAGTTCTATGGGGGCAACTCGGGCGTGCCCCGGCGCAGTGCCGAGCTGACCGCAGAGCTGACGGCACTGGCCCGCGCCTGGCTGGATGACTGGGGCAGCCGCACCCACCAGCCCTGGAGATTGCGCGATGGCTACGACCTCGTGCTCAGGCAGGTGTTTGGCGTGCTGGGCCATGAAGGCATGTCCAGTGCCGAGATCATCGGCCTGCTGCGCTGGGCGCGGGAACTGAGCGCAAAGGCCGGCATTGCGCCCGGCGCGCAGTACTACTGCCACTGGCAGCACCTGCTGCACCAGCTGCCCGAGCCCGAACTGCTGGCCATGGCCATCGAGGACGGCGGCGGCCAGCTCAGCCGCGACATCGTCCAACGCCAGCTGCCGCTGCAGCGCACGCGGCCTGCAGCGCAGCGCTGGGCGCTGTGGCGGGATTTTTTTGCGCAATTCCCCGCCGTGCTTGACCAGCTGCGCCTGCCCGAGCCCGTGCTGATTGCATCGCGCTGGGAGACGGCCGATGCCGCGCGCCGCGACCTGCTGGCCCAGGACCTGTTCAAGGCCTTGTGCTTTGCCTCGGACGATGACTGGCCGCATGACCGTGTCCTGGTGGAGCGCATGCTGCAGACCGACGCTGCGCCCCTGGCCGCCTGGTTCAAGCAACTTGGCCACCTGGCGATCAATCCCGTCGTGGCGCAGCGGCTGTGGGACGCCCGGTGGCCGGCCCTGCTGCCGCTGCTATTGCCGGCCTGCGCAGACGGCTGCAAGCACGAATCCGACCGCGCCGGCTACGCCCCGGTGGCCGAGACCCTGCTGGCCGATCGCCCTGGCGACCTGGCCCGGCTGGCCGCCGGCCCGCTCACGCACCTGCTGCCCGCGCTGCGCGTGGACACGCTGCAGCGGCTGCTGCCGCAACTGGGCAAGGCCGCCTCCAGCAGTGCCTCCAAAGGCTTGCGTGCGGCGCTGGCACAGGCCCTGTCTGCCCTGCCCGCGGATGCGCCCCAGGCCGGCGGCTGGTTGGCCAAGCCCAACAAGAACCTGGTGCTGGCCTACCGCGATGTGCTGGTGGCCCATCCTGATCCGGCGTCTGGCAGCCTGCTGTCGGCACTGCTGTCCGGTGGATTACTGGACGTGGCCGAGCAAGGCCCGGTGCAGGCGCGCCTGAAGGATCTGGGTGCCGCAGCCCCGGTTGCGGACGCAGCCAGGCCATCTGCCGGCGAGGCCGCGCCCGCTGGCAGCGATGGTGCCGGCTCCCTGGCAGAGCTTGAAGCCCAGGCCGCCAGCCTCCAGCGCCTGTCGCCCGCCATTGCCGCGCTGGACCAGCCGGCGCTGCTGGACCTGCTCGCGCCCCTGTCCGCCCAGGCCGCGCGCGCGCTGCTGCACCTGGCGGCCACCAGCCCGCAGGAGCTGCCTGCGCTGGCCCATCACCTGCTGGCCCAGGCCAGCGCCGAAAACCGTGCGCGGCTGGCCCTGGCCCTGGTCCAGCACTGGGTGGCTGCCGATGGCGCGCCCGAATTGCGCTGGGTGCTCAAGCTGCTGCCCGGCGCGGCGGACGACCGCATCGTCGATGTGCTGTCTTCGGCCGCCCTGGCCTGGCACAAGACGCGCAAGGAGCGCGCCGTGGTCGCGCTGCAGCAGTTGGGCCGGCTCGACACGGTCTATGCCCTGTCCTGCGTGCAGGCCCTGGCCACCGGCAAGACGCTCAAGCCCAGCGTGCTGGCTGCCGCGCAGGCCGTGCTGGCCGAGGCTGCCACGCGGCGCGGCATGGCGCTGGCCGACCTCAGTGATGAGCTGACCCCGGACTTCGACCTGGGCCGGGGCGTGCAATTGCAGGTGGGCGCGCAGACCTATGACGTGCTGCTGCAGGGCGACCTGTCGCTGCGCCTGCGCACGCCGGCCGGCAAGCTGGTGCGCAGCTTGCCGGCCCTGGCCGACGAGGGCCTGCGCACGGAGTGGGAGGCGGCCGCCGCGCGGCTCAAGACGCTTTCCAAGGGCATCAAGGCCGTGCTGCAGCAGCAGGCGCCGCGCCTGCAGTCCTGCCTGATGCTGGGCCGGCACTGGCCGCTGGACACCTGGCGCCGCCTCTTCCTGGAGCACCCGCTGCTGCGCGTGGTGGCACAGGGCCTGGTCTGGCGGGTGGAGCCGGCGGCCGGCCAGCCGTTCAGCCTGCGCATTGCCGAAGACCTGTCCCTGGTCGATGCCCAGAGCGATGCGGTGCAACTGCCGGCCGAGGGCCGCATCGCCCTGTGGCACCCCGCGCAGGCCACCGAACAGGAGCGTGCGCAGTGGCGCGAATGCCTGGCCGACTACGGCCTCAAGGCCCTGATCGAGCAGGTCGATGCGCCCGCCGACCTGCCGCTGGCCAGCCAGTGGCAGCAGGAACTGCTGCAGCCCCTGGCACCGATACGGCTCACGCAGCAGGCGCTGGACGGCCTGGCAGGGCCATGGCGCTTTCATGCCGGCCCCGTGTGCGATGGCCCCGGCATCTACCTGCACCTGCGGGACTTTGCCGTGCAGCGCTGGCGCGTGGAACTGCTGCACAGCGCGGCCATGCCGTACTACGAGCCCGGCCATGAGATCGACATCGAAGGCTTTGCCCTGCGCGACATGGCCGCCGACCGCCTGCTGCCCCCGGCCGAATGGCCGCTGCCGCTGCAGGCATCGCTGTGCGCCATGCTCCAGGCCCTGGCCTCGCGCGCCGCGGGCGCGGCAGCCGCAGCGGCTGCAGCCCAGGTTTGACTCCCTCCAGAACCCCTGAATCCATGACCTCTTCGACCCTAGAACACACCGACCAGGCCACGCTGGAGGAACTGAGCGCCTCGCTGCCACCCGCCGAACTGGTCCAGGTGCTGGCCAGCCGCATGCGCGCGGGCCGGCATGACGAAGTGGGCGCCTTCACGCGCAAGGCCTTCGACGACTATTCCAACCCCATCCGCGCCCTGGGCAACTTCGATCTGCCCTGGACCCATGACCATGACCTGTGGCTGGCCTTCGCGCGGCAGACCATCCCCTTCGGGCGCAGGATCGACGGCAGCCTGGACGGCGACATTCCACGCCACAGCCCCGAGCTTGCGGCCGAGTTCGAGCAGATGGCGCGCGCCAGCCTGGCCCGTCCACCTGCGCCGGACGGCGACAACGACTACCGTGAAATCCGCATCCTGGACATGTTCGGCTGGCTCTGGTACCCGGGTATCAGCCGCGAACGGGTGATGCAGCTGCTGGACTGGGCCGCGGAGCTGAACGTCCAGTCCGGCGCCAGGTATGACAGAGTCGACTGGAAGCTGCTGCTGGGCAGCCTGGACGACCAGGACCTGATGGAGCTGGCCGAGCGCGGCGGCGCGCTCTATGCCGACATCCGCGATGTCTACATGAAGCGGCACCGCGACGTTCCGCACCCGCAGCGCTGCGCGCCCTGGTACGACTTCTACCGCCGCCATCCCGACTGGTTCGACGACAAGCCCATCAACGAAGATCCGGGCCTGATCGCGCTGCGCTGGGACCTGGGCGCCGATGCCCAGCGGCGCCTGGAGTTGGTCAACCTGCTGCTGGGTAGGGCGGACCGCGAGCCGGTTGATTACTTCATCCCCATTTTCGACCGCCTGGTGCGGGAGGATGCCGCGCCCTTCGTCGCCTGGATCGAAGGATGGCAGCCCAAGTACCACTTCGATGCGGTGGTCGCCCAGCAGATCTGGAAGGCACGCTACCCGGAGCTTTTGCCCCATCTGCTGCGCTGCATATTGCAGGTGTCGCGCATTGAGCCCTTCATCGGCCTGCTCAACCAGATGCTGGCCGAGCAGCCCGACTATCTGCGCGAGATTCCCACCGTGCGCCTGGCCCCGCTGCTGGCCCAGCTGGACCCGGCCATGCTGCATGCCCGGCTGCCCCTGCTGGGCGAACTGCTGGCGGCCAGCAGCTCGCGGGCGCTGCGCGAAGCGGTGGCGCGCTTCATGCAAGGGCTGGATGCGCAGGCCGTAGGCGCTGTCTTCGAGTCCAACGCCTGGCTGCAGCGGCGCGAGAAAGCGATGCAGCTGGCCTGCCGCGACATCCTGCTGGCCCACCCCGACCCCGGGGTCGCGCCGCTGCTGCAGGCACTGCTGCGCACGGGCCTGGACCTGGGCTCCGAAAGCATGGTCGAGGGCCGGCTGCTGGCCCTGGGCGTCCCCGTGCCGGGCGCTCTGACCGTGGCGCAGGGGGAGGGGGGCCGGGTCCCGCTCGATGCGCTGGAGGCCCGCGTGGCGCGCTTCAAGCGCTTTTCCAGCAGCATCAAGGCCTACGACCAGCCCGAGACCCTGGCGCTGTTCGCGCCGCTGTCCGGGCATGCGGCCCGCACCGTGCTGCACTTGGTGGCCACGGCCGAGGAAGAGCTGCCGCCGCTGGTGGAGCAGTTGCTGGCCCATGTGCCGGCCGAAAGCCGCGCCCAGCTGTCCCTGCACCTGGTCAATGCCTGGGTGGCCCTGGAGGGCGAGCCCAAGGCGCGCTGGGCGCTGCGGCTGGCCACCGGCCATGTCGATGACCGCCTGGTGCAGACCCTGGTGGCCGCCGTGAAGGCCTGGGGCTGGAGCAAGAAGCTGCGCGCCATCATCGCCGTGGAGCAGCTCGGTGCGCTGGACACGCTGTACGCGCTGTCCCAGGTCCAGACCCTGTCCACCTCGCGCAAGCTCAAGGACCTGGTGATTGAAGCCACGCATGACGCGCTCAAGGCGGCCGCCCAGCGGCGCGGCCTGAGCCTGATCGAGCTGTATGACGAGCTGACGCCCGATTTCGGCCTGGGCGGCGAAGGCCTGGTGCTGGAGGTGGGCCCGCAGCGCTACCGCCTGCAGCTGCAGGGCGACCTGAGCCTGCGCGTGGTGGGCGACAAGGGCAAGGCCTCCAAGACCCTGCCTGCGCTCAAGGACGAATCGCTGCGTCTGCAGTGGAATGCGGCCCAGGCCGAATTCAAGACCGTTGCCGCTGGCGTCAAGGCCATCGCCAGGCAGCAGGTGCCGCGCCTGGGTACCGCCTTCATGACGGGACAGCGCTGGTCCGTCCCGCGCTGGCGCAGATTGTTCCTGCTGCATCCCCTGCTGCGCATCGTGGGCCGCAGCCTGATCTGGCGGCTGGAGCAGGGCGCCAGCTTTCGCATTGCCGAGGACTTTTCCCTGCTCGACGCCACCGACGATGCCGTGGAGCTGCCCGACGACGCACAGGTGCTGCTCTGGCATCCGGTCGATGCCGCAGCGGGCGAGGTTGAGGCCTGGCGCACCTGCCTGGCCGACTACGAGCTGCAGCCGCTGATCGACCAGCTGAACGCAGGCGCACAACTGCCCGAAGCCGGGCAGTGGAAGAGCCATGCCCTGCACCCCGCCGGCCCGCTGCAGATACGCCAGGGCGCGCTGTCCGGCCTGCTGGCCAAGTGGAACTACCGCCCCGGCCCCGTGGGGGACGGCCCCGGCATCTACGAGCACAAGCTGGACCTGGCAGGCCCGCAGCTGTACATCGAACTCCACCACGGGCGCTACCTGCCGTTCATGGACCTGGACAACCGCGTGGACATCACCCATGCCGTGGTCTACGACAGCAGCCATCGCGGCGAAGATGGCCGCTGGCCCCGGCTGCAGCCGCAGCAGTGGCCGCGCGCGCTGCAGGCCACGCTGATGGCGCAGTTCGCGGCCATCGCCGCCAAATCGGCCAGCACCAAAGAGAGCGACTGATGGCCACCAAACGCATTGCAGCGGCCACCGCCGAGCCTGCCGCCCAGCGGCTGCCGGCCGAGATGGCCCACGCCCAGGAACTTGCGGCCCTGCAGGCTGCCGACCAGGGCCCGCGCCCCGACGGCTGGCGCCTGAGCCCGCGCTCCGTGCGGCGCTTCATCCTGGGCGGTGCGGAACCTGACGGCGGCGGGCCGGCCATCGCGCGCAAGATTCACGGCAACGATGCCCTGGTCGAGCGCGCCATCGTCACCCTGGCCGGCCAGCGCGGCCTGATGCTGGTGGGCGAGCCGGGCACGGCCAAGTCCTTGCTGTCCGAGCTGCTGGCCGCCGCCATCAGCGGCGACAGCAAGCTCACCGTGCAGGGCGGTGCCGGCGTGGTGGAAGAGCAGATCCGCTACGGCTGGAACTACGCCCTGCTGCTGCGCGACGGCCCTGGCCCCGAAGCCCTGGTGCCCGGCCCGCTGCACCGCGCCATGGGGGAAGGGCGGCTGCTGCGTTTCGAGGAAATCACGCGCTGCTCCACCGAAGTGCAGGACTGCATGGTGCCCGTGCTCTCCGAGCGGCTGCTGCAGATTCCCGAACTCAAGCACGAGCAGCCCTGGCTGCTGGCACGGCCGGGCTTCAATGTGATTGCCACGGCCAACCTGCGCGATCGCGGCGTCAACGAGATGTCGGCCGCGCTCAAGCGCCGCTTCAACTTCGAGACCATGCGCCCGCTCGAAGGCGTGGCCGCGCAGGCCGCGCTGATAGGGCAGGAGGTGGACCGCGCACTGGCGCAGCAGCGCATCGGCACCACCGTCGCGCCCGATGTGCTGGCCCTGCTGGCCACGGCCTTCCAGGAGCTGCGCAGCGGCAGCGTGGAGGGCACGGCCGTGGAGCGGCCGGGCACCGTGCTGTCCACGGCCGAGGCCATCGACGTGGCCTTCAACGCCGCCTGCCAGTGCTGGTACTTCGGGCAGGAGCAGGTGGGACCCGCCCACCTGGCGCGCCACCTGCTGGGCACGGTGATCAAGGACGACGACGAGGACCGGCGCCGTTTCGCCGAATACCTGCGCGTGGTGGCACGCCAGCGCGCAGGGCAGCCGCAGTGGCAGGACTTTGTCGCAGGCGGCCGTGAGCACTGACGCTGCCGCGTGGCTGGCGCCGCTGCCGCAGCTGCGCCTGGTGCCCGTGCGCCACCACAGCCCGCGCTGCGCCCACCACCTGCGCGCGCTGATGCGCGAGTTCAAGCCCACCCACGTGCTGATCGAAGGCCCGGGCGAGCTCGATGCCCTGCTGCCCGCGCTGCAGCACGCCCAGGCGCGTCCCCCGCTGGCCGCCTACCTGCATGCGGCCATGGTCGGGCCCGGCGCGGCCGAGCAAGACTGGCGCTGCCGTTGCTACGTGCCCTTTGCCGCCTTCTCGCCCGAATGGGTGGCCCTGCGCGAGGCGGCGCGGCTGCGCAGCGCCGTGCGCTTCATCGACCTGCCCTATGCCGACAGGCTGGCGCAGGCCGCGCAGCTGGACTACTTCGCCTGCGCGCCCGAACCCCTGCTGGCCGACGAGCCCGCGCGGCGCGCGCCCGACGTGCTGGCCGGCCTCATCCAGGCCAGCGGCTGCCGCGATTTCGACGAATGGTGGGACCGGCATTACGAATCTGGCAACGAGGACGCCTCGCCCCAGGCGTACTTTGCCGGCGTGCTGGCCTTCAGCCAGCTGCTGCGCGAGCGCGAGCAGGGCGCGGGCGGCAGCGGCATGGATGCCGAGGACGTGGCTCGCGAGGCCCACATGGCCGCCCAGGTCAGCGCGGCCCTGGCCGAAGGCGGGCGCTGCCTGGTGGTCTGCGGCGGCTTCCATGTGCCCGGCATCGTTGCCGGCCTCTCGGCCCCCGCCCGGCCTGCGGACGCCAGGCCCGCCATCGATGTGGGCGTGCACCTCATTGCCTACACGCTGCAGCGGCTGGAGCGCGCCAGCGGCTACGCGGCCGGCATGCCCATGCCCGGCTACTACCAGGGCGTTTGGCAGGCGCTGGAGCAGGGCGCCTTGCAGCCGGACAGTCATGCCTGGCCCGAGATGGCGGCACGCACCGTGAACAGCCTGCGCGCCCGGGGCATGCCCGCCAGCCTGCCCGATGCGGCCGAGGCCGTGCGCCTGGCCCATGGCCTGGCCGCCTTGCGCGCCTGCCGCGGCGGCCGGGCCGAGCTGCTGGAGGCGCTGGACAGCGCTGTGTTCAAGGAGCATGCCCAGGCCCTGCGACCGCAGCCCATGGTGCAGCAGACCGGGCAGCAGACCGGGCAGCAGATTGGTCAATGGCTGCTGGACGCCGACGACTACGGCCAGCTGCCACCCAACGCGCCGGCCGCCCCGCTGCTGGTCGATGTGCAGGCCTTCTGCCTGCGCCACCGCCTGCCCGTGCGGCCTGCCGCCCCCGTGCGCAAGGAGCTGGACATCTACCGCAGCGCGCGCCACCGCCGGCTGTCGCAGGGGCTGCACCGCCTGTGCTACCTGGGCGTGCCCTATGCGCAGCGTCTGGCCGGGCCGGACTTCGTGGCGGGCACGGGCCTGGCGCGTGTGCGCGAGGTCTGGACGCTGGGCTGGCAGGTCGAGACCACGGTGGCCCTGACCGAGGCCATGTGCCACGGCTCCAGCCTGGAGGAAGCCGCGGTGCACCTGGTACGCGAGCGCCTGGCGCAGACGGCCCACACGGAGCCCGCGCAGCGCGTGCTGGAGGTGCTGGTCATGGGGCTGGACGGCATCGCCCAGCAGGTGCTGGACACCGTGCAGGCCTGGATGGAGCGCAGCCACGACGCGCTGGCCCTGGCCCGCGCCACGGGCTGCCTGGCCCTGGCCTACGAGGCCCGCCATGCGCTGGGCGGCGTGGGCCTGGCGCGCCTGCTGCCGCTGCTGCGGCGCTGCTTTGCCCAGGCCTGCCTGCGCCTGCCCTGGCTGGGCGAGGGCGATGCATCCCAGCAGGCACAGGCCCTGGATGCCCTGGCCGATCTGCACGGCATGGTCTGCCGCCACGCGCCCTGGGCCGACGCCGGCCTGTTCCACGATGCCTGTGCCGCCTTGCATGAGGCAGGCGCCGACAGCACGCCCGCGCGCGTGCGCGGCGCCACGGCCGGCATTCTGAGCATGGCCGGCCGCTGGCAGATCGCGCAGACCGATGCCGCCCTGCGCGCCATGCTGGGCCTGGCGCAGGTCGATGGCGCCGCCATGGGCGAATACCTGCAGGGCTTTGTGCGCGTGGCCAAGGGCTGGCTGCTCAGCCATCCGCCGCTGCTGCGCCTGCTCAGTGACGGCATTGCGCACTGGCCGGAAGACGCCTTCCTGGCCGGCCTGCCGGCCTTGCGGCTGGCCTTTGCCCAGCTGACCCGTGCCGAACTGCGGCAGCTGGCCGGGCGGCTGGCGGGTCTGTCGGGCGCGGCCACGCCACCCGGCGCAACCACACTGGCCTCCGTGCATCTGCCAACGGACGAGGCCCTTGCGCACAGCCGCGCCTTGGCGGCCCAGGTGGGCCGACTGCTGCAACCCTGGGGACTGTCATGAGCCGGGAAGATCCGCCAATGCACGAACCGCCAATGCACGAGCCGCCAATGCAGGAACAGGCAATCGATGCCGCCACCCTGCGACGCTGGCGCCTCATCCTCGGGCCCGAGGCCGCCCAGCCCCTGGCCGCCGCGCAGCCGCTCGATGCCGCCGATGCGCGCCGCGACGCGGCACTGGACTATCTCTACCAGCGCGAGCACCGCCTGCGCGAGCAGGCGAACACCTCGGGCACCGATGCGTGGCAGGGCGGGGGCGGGCTGTACGCGCGCCAGGGCGGCAGCGGCGTGCCCGAGCCCCAGGCCGTGCACTGGCTGGGCGAGGTGCGCGACCTGTTCCCGCGCAGCGCCGTGGAAACGCTGCAGCGCGATGCGCTGTCGCGCTATGGGCTCCATGGCCTGCTCAGTGATCCCCAGGTCCTGGCCGAGGCCACGCCCAGCATCGAACTGGTGGCCGCCTTGATGGCGGTGCGCACCAGCCTGCCCCCCGAGGTGCTGGCCGAGGCCCGCCGGCTGGTGGCGCGCGTGGTGGCCGATCTGCAGGCGCGGCTGTCCTCGCGCGTGCACTCGGCCCTGGGGCGGCGGCGCAGGCGCCGCAGTAGCCGGGGCCAGGGGCAGATGAGCGATCTGGACTGGCCGCGCACCCTGCGCCACAACCTGCGCCACTACCAGAGCGAGGAGCAGGTGCTGGTGCTGGAGCGCCTGTTCTTCAGGGAGAACGAAGCACAGCGCCTGACCTGGGACCTGTGGCTGGTGGTGGACCAGAGCGGGTCCATGCATGAATCCGTCATCCACAGCGCCGTCATGGGCAGCATCTTTGCGCGCGTGCGCGCCCTTCGCACCCATGTGCTGCTGTTCTCCGACGCGGTGGCCGATGTCACCGGCCAGCTGCATGCGCCCGAAGAGCTGCTGCTGGGCGCGCAACTGGGCGGGGGCACCAACATCGGCGCGGCACTGGCGCATGTGGCCGGGCAGCTTGCCGCGCCGCGCCGCAGCGTGATCGTGCTGATCACCGACCTGTACGAAGGCCATGACGAGGCCCGTGTCATCGCCGAGACCGAGCGGCTGGTTGCCAGTGGCGCCCGCGTGCTGGTGCTGGCTGCGCTGGACCGCCGCGCCCACCCCGACTATGACCGCGACCTGGCCGCGCAACTGGTGGCGCGCGGCGCCCAGGTTGCCGCCATGACGCCCGACCATCTGGTGGATTGGCTGGTCCGTGCCATGCAGGGAGGGCGGCACTCATGATGCAGGAATGGCTGCGCACCCTGGACGATGACGCCATTGCCGACTGGGCCAACAAGGGCCTGCTCAAGCGCGGGGCCAAGGCCCTGGCGGCGGCGGATGCAGGGCAGTGGGAACTGGGGGCCAACCAGGCCCGCGCCGACATCGAAGGCCATGCCCAGACCCTGGCCGGCGCGGGCTTTGCTACGCTGCAATGCAGCTGCCCCGCCTTTGGCCCCTGCCACCATCTGTGCGCCTTGCTGCTGGGCCTGCGGGCGCGGCTGGCCCACGAGACCCCAGCCGATGGCTTGGCCCAGGCGCCTGCTGCCCCGTGGCTCGACGGCGATGCCGGCGCCGTGGCCCAGGCCTTTGGCATGGCTGCCCAGCGCAAGGCCCTGCGCTGGATGGCCCAGGGCTTTGAGGCGGTGCTGGAAGAGGCCCCGGCCACCCTGATCGGCGAACTGTCCAACCCCGACGAAGTCACCGTGCGCCTGCCGCGTGCCGGTGGCCTGGCGGCGGCCAGTTGCAGCTGCAAGGCAGCGGCCTGCGCCCACCGCGCCCTGGTGGCATTGCAGGCCCGGCGCCTGGCGGGCGCACCCATGCCGGAGCTGCCGGCGCACGCGCTGGAAGCCGGCGCACTGCAGCGGCTGACCCAGGCGCGCCAATGGCTGACCGGCTGGGTGCTGCAGGGCCGTGCAGGCATGAGCCCTGCCTTTCTGGACCAGGGCGAGGCATTGGCGACCGAACTGCGCCAGGCCGACCTGCCGCGCCCTGCCAGCGTGCTCAACCTGCTGGTACGCGCCTTGCGTGACGAGCGCGCAGGGCGTGCCGGCGCAGCCGAACGCGTGGCGCCCTTGCTGGCCGCGCTGTGGATGCTGCTGCGCGGCCTGGCGCAACAGCCCATGCCACGGCCCCTGAGCGAACTGGCGGGCGTGCACAGGCGCAGCTACCGGCGCGTGCAAGGCCTTTGCCTGCACGCCGTGGCAGCCGAGCTATGGCATGCGCGCGGCGGGCAGCGCGGGTTTTCCGTGCATTTGCAGGACGCGGTCAGCGGTCGGTATCTGACCTGGTCCGCATCGCGCGCCGAAGGCTTCGACCCGGAGTGGGAACCGGCCGGGGCGCTGGACTCGGAAACCCTGGGCGGCCTCACCGCAAGGCAGCTGCTGCAAGGCCCCCATGTGCTGCTGGACGGCTGGGCCAGCGACGATGGCCGCCTGTCGGCGCGCGACGCCACGCGGCTGGCACCGGCCCAGGCGACCGGCCCGCTGCCGACCCGGGCGACCGGCGCACAGCCGGTGGCCGACGATCCCCAGGCCCTCCTGCAGCGCCATCTGCAGGAGCTGCATGCCGACCCCTGGCGCCAGCAGCCGCCCCTTTGGGCACGGCTGCAGGTGGCCGGCAGCGGCCTGGCGCAGCGGGACGAGTTGCTGCAGCGCTGGACAATTGCATTGCAGTCGCCGGTGCCCGGGCCTTCCCTGTCCCTGGTGGGCGATCTGCACGGCATGCAGGGCAGGGCGGGTGAGGCATTGCGCAGGGAACTGGCGCGCGGCCGCGTGCTGCGGGAAGTCTTTGGCCGCGTGGAATTCGTGGCAGGGCAGTTGCAGATTGCCGTGGCTTCCGTGCGCTGGCAGGACAGCGCGCACTGGCACCATCCCAGCACGGACTGGTCGCCGCCGCTTGCCGAAGTCGGTGTGGAGAAGGCTCCATGAGCAATTCAAGCAAAGCAAGCAACGAGAGCACCACCGCGCCGCTGCGCCATTGGCTGGCACAAGGCCAGGCCTGGCTGGCCGACATGCAGGCCGCAGGCCTGGCGGGTGCTGGCGCACCGCTGCTGGCCGCAGGCCGGGCCTGGGCCGATGAGGGCGCGCTGCTGGGCTGGGGCGCCCTGGCAAGGCAAATGGACGGCGTGCTGGACCCGCAGCTGCCACCGGCGGAGCGCGCGGCCGCCCTGCTCGATATCGCAGTCTGGGTCATGACCGCGCAGCGGCTGCAGGCCGGTGCGGATCAGTCCTTGCCCTGAAAAAAGCCATTGAGTTCGGCGCCCGGCGTGGCCTGGGCGAACGCGTCGAAGCGCCCCGTCTCGGCAATGGAGCGCGCCGCATGCAGAAAGCCGCCCCAGGCTGCGCGCGCCAGTGCGCCGCCCACGCTGATGCGGCGCACGCCCATGGCCTCGGCATCCTGCAGGCTCCATTCGCTGGCCCCTCCGATCAGCAGATTCACCGGCTTGGGTGCCACGGCCGCCACCACGGCGCGGATCTGCGCGGCGCTGCGGATGCCGGGTGCGTACAGGCAGTCCGCGCCGGCTTCGGCATAGGCCTTGAGCCGGGCAATGGTGTCGTCCAGATCGGGCCGGCCCACGAAGAAATTCTCCGCACGCCCGACCAGCAAGGTGCCGCCACCGGCCTCGTCGATGGCGGCACGGGCGGCGCGCAGCCGGGCCACGGCTTCCTCGATGCTGCGCAAGGGGTTGGCTGCATCGCCTGTCGAGTCTTCGATGGACAGGCCTGCCACGCCGGTGTCCACGGCCATGCGCACGCTTTCGGCGACCTCCTGCGGACCCAGGCCGAAGCCGCTTTCAAAGTCCGCATTCACGGGCAGATCGGTGGCTGCGACCAGGCTGCGCAGGTGCTCCAGCGTCATCTCGCGGGAGATGGCGCCATCGGGCTGGCCCAGCGACCAGGCATGGCCCGAGCTGGTGCTGGCCAGCGCCTTGAAGCCCAGGCCCTGCAGCATGCGGGCGCTGCCCGCATCCCAGGGATTGGGCAGCACAAAGCAGCCCTGGCGGTGCAGGGCGTGGAAGGTGGCGCGCTTTTGTTCGGTGGTGGGGGTCATGGGGGCACTCCGTTGCGGGGTCAGGGCGCTGGTGAAAACAGCAGGGGCCGCGCGGCCAGGGACGGCAGCACGCAAGCCACATCATGGGCGCAGTCCGGCACCACGACGAAGCGGCGTGGCCGCTGCGGCGCCAGCAGCTCGCGCTCGTAGGCCGCGAAGGCGTGGCCTCGCTGCAGCCGGAACGGGCCTTGCAGCATGGCGGCGCAGGACTTGTCGAGGATGGGATAGAACGCCCCCTTGTCCGCGCTGCTGTCCAGGGCGCCTTCCAGGTAGTCGATCTGCGCGGCCGCATAGCGGGCCCGCGCGGCAGCCGCATTGCGCCCCAGGTGGCCGGGCAGGTCCTGCAGGCCGTACTTCCAGCGGTCATGGCCCGGGCAGGCGCTGGCGGCGGGCGGCGCATGGAAGACATAGCTGCACGCCCCCGGAAACGCCGCGCCTGTGCCGCAGGCTGCCCAGTCGGTGCTCTGCCCGGCCATCTGCGGCTGTGGCCGCACGGGATCGAAATACAGCCAGGTGCCCGGGTCGGCGATCACGTAGCGCAAGGTGACTGTGCCCGGCGCATCGGCAGCAAAGGCCACGCTGTGCTGCAGCATCTGCGCCCCTGCCGAAAACCCCGCCAGGGTCACGCTGCGCAGGCCGGGCCAGCGCTGCACGAGCTCGGCCACCAGCGCATCCAGCGCGGCGAAAGAACCTATCGGATGCGGCCCCAGCGAGGGCTCGCCGGCCAGCCAGCCAGCGCAGGTCCATACCGCGTCTGCGTTCCCGGCTGCGGGCACGCCACGGCTGTGGCAATGCGCAGCCTGGTCCTCGGGCACCTGGTACAGCGGGGCGATGACCAGGGTGTCCTGCAGCCGCTGCGCGCCTTCGGCGGCCCGCAGGCCGGCCTCGAAGCTGCGGTTGGCATCGCGCGGATGCCCGTGCATCACCATCAGCGCGGACCGGGGCATTGCGCCGTTGCTGCCCCCCGGCGCCTGCGATGCGTAGTAGCGCATGCGCCCCGCATCGCCCGGCAGGTTGAAGGATTGCAGGCAGGCGGTGTCGGCCCGGTGCCTGCAAACGGAAGCAGCGGCGGAAGCATCGGCGGATGCAGTGGCAGACGCAGCCGCGGTGACAGGTTCGGGAGCTGGCGCTTGCGCCAGCGCCTCGACCGAGATCGCCAGAAACAGCAACAGCAGGGGGCGCAGAGGACGGATGGACGGCATGTGCGGGACGTCATTCGCAGGGGTGGGTCGGCCTGCTAGTATGCGGGCGGCCGCAAGCCATGGCCTGGCTTGTTTCTCAAGACCCACTCCCTTGTCGCATATGCCACTTCTGCCGCGTTTCAGCCTTGTCCTCGCCTGTCTCGCACTGCCGGCCTTCGTTCACGCCGCAGACTTCGACAAGAAAAACTGCACCTACAAAGGCATCCGCCTCTACGGCAAGGTCCAGATCGTGCACTCCTTTCCCGACATCAAGGTGCAGGCCACCAGCTCTTTCCCGGACCTCAAGGTCAAGGTGGTGGACTCCTTTGCAGACAGTTGCGGGGAGTGGAAGATCGTCACCTCCTTCCCCGACTTCAAGGTCCAGATGGTCAGTTCCTTCCCGGACCTGAAAGTCGACATGGGCAGCTCATCGCCCGGCGTGCGATAGCCGCCTGGCACTGTCCAGCATTGCCCCATCGCAGCACCGTGACCTCCTCCGCACCCGACGAATTCGAAGCCCTGCACGACCAGGCCTATGCCGACATGGAATGCGGCGCGCTGGCCGAGGCCGCCCAGGCCTTCGAGGCGCTGGCAGCCCACATGCCGGACAACCGCCACTACCACTACATGCTGGGCCTGGCGCGCAAGTACCAGCGCGATTGGCAGCCATCGCTGGAGCACAACCTGCGCGCCATTGCACTGGCGGGCGAAGACGATGAAGCCAGCCTCTGGAATGGCGCCATCGCGGCCACGGCGCTGTCCGACTGGACCACGGCGCGCAGGCTGTGGAAGGCCTGCGGCATCCAGGTGCCCGGCGAGCAGGGCCCCATCGAGGGTGACTACGGCGTGGCCGTGGTGCGCCTGCACCCCTGGCAGGGCGGCGAGACCGTGTTCATGCGCCGCATCGACCCCGTGCGCGCCCAGTTGCTCAACGTGCCGCTGCCCGAAAGCGGCCATCGTTTCGGCGACATCGTGCTGCACGACGGCGCCTCCACCGGTCAGCGGTTCAACGGCCAGCGCGAAGTGCCGGTCTTCAACGAGCTGCAGCGGCTGGAGCCCTCGGCATTCCAGACCTTCGTGGTCTTCATCACCTGCGCCAATGCGCAGGACTTGCAGGAATTGCTGGGTACCGAAGCCCCGGGCATCGGCTATGCCGAGGACTGGACGGCCAGCATCCGCCACTACTGCATGCGCTGCAGCTACGGCACGCCCCACCAGCATGCCGAAGAAGCTTCGCCACGCGAGGGCGAACCGTCCTGGCAGACCGATCGCAACCTGGGCATCGCCGCAGTGGACCGCGCCGCCGTCGATGCCGTGCTCAACGCATGGCAAGCCGGTGGCGCCGGGCGCCGTATCGACGCAGTGCAGACCCGCGAACTGCCCGTGCCCGACGAGGAAGAAAACTGGGCCTGGTGGGTAGGGCCCGAGGGCGCGGAGGATGAGGCGCCGTAGCTGAGCAATGCGAGCGAGCATGGCCCGCATCGATCACCGAGCCTGTGCGCGGGCCCCCTCAAGTCCGGGCGCGTGAAGCCGGACCCTGAAGCCTTCCGACACGCTGTAGCGAGGAATGCCGTGCCCCTCATACCGCCGCATCAGGCCAAGAAAGCGGTGCTTGAGCTGCATGGCCGCGCTGAACTCTTCCCAGGCGATCAGCGCACAGGGTGAATCGCCGTAGGTACTGCAGATGCGCACCTGGCGCTGGTCCGGCTCCATCTGCGCCCAGCCGTCCTCACGCAGGCTGACGGCGCGCACCTGAGGATTGCGCAGATCCAGAAGCGCGGCGAGATAGGGCAGGTCCAGGTCGTTGAGCCAGTGGTAGTTGAAGAAGTGGTGCATCACGTCCAGTGCATCGGGCGAGCCCCGGGCTTCGAGATCCATGTGCATCCGTGCGATGCCATCGCAGACGCTCATGCCCCGCACACGCACGGCGCTCAGCTGGATGTCTTCGGTGGTGTTCTCGCAAGAGAGGGTGTGCTGCATGCTGCCTGGTGAGGTGGGTCGGATACGGTGCTTGCCAATGTAGCGTGCGCGGCCCCGGACGGACGATGGACTTGCTTGATCCGCGACGGATTGGCCTTGGCCGTGCGTTGAAGTGATGTGGCAAGCCGACATCGGCTTTCTGCAAGCAACGTCCGTCCACATCCTTTCAAGGAGAAACACCATGTCCCTGCGCAAAGCCTTCATGCTCGTCATTGCCACTGCTTCGTTGGCCGGCCTCGGCAGCGCCGCATCCGCCGCCACCTGGGACCAGGCCCATCCGCGCCGTGCCGAGGTCAACGGCCGCCTGGCCAACCAGGACCGCCGTATCCACAACGAAGTGCGCAAGGGCGAGATCAGCCATGGCCAGGCGGCTGCGCTGCACCAGCAGGACCGCAAGATCCGCCAGGAAGAACGCCTCATGGCCAGCCAGAACGGAGGTCATATCACGCGCAGCGAGCAGCATGTGCTGAACCAGCAGGAGAACCAGGTCAGCCGTGAGATTGGCCATTGAGCGGCCACTGAGCAGGCACTGCGCGGCCACCGGTCAGATCTCGCCAGATCTTGCGCACATGGCACAAGGGCCGGCCGCCTTGAGGCGCCGGCCCTTGTGTCATGTTGGCGTGCGGCCCGCGTTCAGGCTCTCAGCAATGGCGGCAGCGACCGCGCCGGGGCACCGCCTGGCAGGGCATGGCCTTGGGGGAACAGGTTGCGCGCCAGCCGCTGCGGGTCGATGCCGAAGCATTCGCCGGCTGCCGAGGCAATCAGTGCATCGACGCTGGTAGTCGGTTTCAGATCCCGGTTCTCCAATAGCTGGCCGGGCTGCAGGCCAGGCCAGTCGGCCAGCACTCGGCCGCCCTGAACCGCGCCGCCCATCAGCATGGCGACGGCGCCTGTTCCGTGGTCGGTGCCGCCGGTGCCGTTGGCCGCAGCCGTGCGGCCGAACTCGGTGGCCACCAGCACCACGGTCTGCGACCAGGCATCGCCGAGGCCGTCATGCAGCGCCGCAATCAGTGCATCGAGGTTCTTGAGCTGGGCTGCCAGCCGGTTGTTTTGTGCACTGTGCGTGTCCCAGCCGCCGGTTTCGATCATGGCGATGCGCGGCCCGTCCTGGCGGGCAAGAAAGCCGGCTGCCAGCTTTCCCAGGCTGGCGCCATCCAGGCGCGGCCGGTTGTTGCCACCGTCCATGGCCACGCCGCGCGTGTCCATGGCGGAAGTCCAGAGAGCATGCAGCTGCGCATCTCCCTCGTAGAGCCTGGCCACGCGCAGCAGCAGGTCGTCACTGGCCTGGGGCAGGGAGGAAGGCGCGTAGGAGGCCACTTGCGCCGGCCCGCGCAGCGCCATGGGCACGGTGGGCGCGAAGGCAATGGCCTCTTGCCGGTGCGGCAACTGGGCGACCAGGCGGTTGAGCCAGCCGTCCTTGACCTGATAGGGCGCGCTGCCTCCGGTTTCCAGCACGTTCTGGCCGTCGAAATGCGAGCGGTCACTGTAGGGCGATGCGACCGCGTGCACGAACAGCGCCTGGCCCTGGGCGTAGAGCCTGCCGGTCTCGGCCAATGAGGGATGCAGCGCGAACATGCCGTCCAGCCGCGTGGCCGCAGCCGTGTCCACGGCGATGGCGCCGCGCAGGCGGGCGTAGCCGGGGTCGGCATAGGGAATCAGGGTCTCCAGCCCGTCGGCCGCGCCGCGCTGGATGATGAACACGAAGCGGCGCTCGGTGGCTGCACGCGCCAGCGCCAGGTGGGGCGCGGCCAGTGCCAGCCCGGTGCCTGCGGCCAGCAGGCCCAGGAAATGTCGGCGATTGCGCCTGGCCATCGTGCTGGTCGCGATGTTCGGGGCGGTCGTATGGATCGTGGTCATGGTGTTCACCTGCGCAGGAAGTCGGGCGAGACCAGCAGCAGCGCGAGTGCGCCGCTGCCGCTTTCGGATCGGGCAATGGCCTCGGCCGTGCCCGCGCCCAGTGCATCGCCGGGCAGCAATCGGGGGGCCAGCGCGCGCGCATCGACGCTGTTGCCGGCCTGGGCTGCGAGCCGCTGCGCCAGCTCGACACGGCGCACCAGCGCATCGGGCGCAGCCCAGCTGGCGGCGATGTCGTCGTAGCCGGCCGGCGAGCCGGGCCGCCACACCGGCTGGCCGAGCTGGTTGAGCAGGCCGGCGGCCTGAGCACCCTTCAACTCGCGCCGGCCCAGTGCGCGCATGGAAGAGACGGCCCATTCCCAGGGTGTCTTGAACTTCGTGGCTGGCGCGGCCCAGGGTTCTGGCGAATCGATCAGCGCGCGGTAGACGGCTGGCAGGTCCCCGCCGCTGCGCTGGTAGGCGGCCGCAAGGCGCTGCACCAGCGCGGGCGGCGGATCGTCGGCGACGAAGTGCCGTGCCAGCTTGGTCGCGACATGGAGCGCGGTAGCGGGGAAGGCCGCCAGGTCGCGCAGGATGGCCAGCGCCTGCTCCTGCCCGCCTGCGGCATAGCTGCGGCCCAGCAGGCGGCGCGGTCCGGGCTCGTGCAATGCCGGTCGGTACTGGAAGCCGGCGCCGGCAGCCGGGCTGCCTGCGTCATTGCCCAGGCTCCAGCCGGTGAGCGCGCGGGCGAACTCGGTCACATCCTGCTGGGTGTAGCCGCTGCGCACGCCCAGGGTGTGCAGCTCCATGATTTCCCGCGCCAGGTTTTCGTTCAGGCCGCGTGTCTTGTCCGGGTTGCGCCGGGCGGCGCGCTGTGCAGCGGGGCTGGCGGGTCCCACCGACTGGGCCTGGTCCAGATAGACCAGCATGGCCGGGTGGCGCACGGCGGCAAGCAGCAGGTCCTCGAATCGGCCCAGCACGTGCGGGCGTATGGCCTCGGCCTCGTAGGCGCCGGCCAGGTCGAGCACCACGGGCTTTTCCACCGAGACCGCGAAGTGGTTCGACCAGAAATGCACCAGGCGTTCCACAAACGGCGTGGGTGTGTCGATGGCGCTGGCCAGGCGTGCGTTCACTGCGTCCAGGTAGCCGTTGCGTGCGCCACGGCGCAGTTGCTGGCGGGCGGCGGCGCGCTGGTCTTCAGGCAGGCTGCGCAGCTCGCGCTGCCGGGACTGGTAGCCGGACAGCAGCGCGTCCGTGTCCGTGTGACCGGCCCAGGCAGGGGGCTGTGGCTGGTAGCGCGCGAACTGGTCCAGCAGCCAGCGCTGCGGGTCGGCGGGCAGTGCGTCGTCAGGGCGGGCACCCAGGCCGAAGCGGTTCAGGGCGATGGCGGCAGAATTCATGGCTTCACCTCGAAAAATCGCGGGCGTGGCGGGCGTGGCAGGCGCGTCCTGTGCTCCTCAGCGCCTGGCCGGAGATGCGGGCACATGGAAGGGGCCTTGCTGCGCTGCCAGCCCCTGCACCAGTGTCTGTCGCTCCGCCGGCGTGAGCTGGGCCGCGAAGTCGACCACGTGCGCCTCCACGCGCTCGCGCACCGCCGTGTCGGCGGCCCGGGTGCGTGCCAATGCAGCCTCGACGGCAGTGCGATCGAACTGCGGCGCAGCCAGCAGTCGAATCACCTCGGCGCGGCCTTCGCGGCTGCCTTGGGTCAGCGCAGCAGCCTCGCGCCGCACTTCACGCAGTCCTGTACGGAAGGCCTGGCGCCGTTCGGGCGGCAGGCCGTCTGCGGCAAAGCGCAGTCCGCGCGCAGTGGCCGGGGGGCTGCCTGCCTGTGCTCCGGTGGGCGTTCCTGTCTGCGTGGATGTGGCTACCGACCTGGCCTCGGCCTGGTGTGCCCACCAGCGCCAGGTGCCACCGGCAATGCCGCCCACCAGAAACAGATTCAGCAGGGCAGAGGCCCACAGCCAGCGGCGCAGGTGCGTCGTGCGGGGGGCATCGCCGATGGGGGATTCGTTCATCGTCATTCCTCGCTTCCTTCCACCAAGGCGCCGCCCGTGTCGAAGGCGGTGCCCGGCCACCAGCCGCCTTCGGACTGTGCCGGCCGGGCCGTGGGCAAGGCCGTGCCTATCAGCAAGGCCACGGCCAGAGCGCCTGCGGCCACACCGGCCAGGCCCGCACCGGCGATGCTGGCGCCGGACCACCAGCCATGCCAGGGCTTGCGGCCGCTGGCACGCACCGGCCGTGCGGGCGCAGTACCACGGGGCTGCGGCCATGCATGCGGCGATGGTTGGCCGGGCGCAGTCGCCATGCCTGGGCGAGCTTTCAAGCCGGCCAGCACCGCGCTTGCCAGCGCTGCGCTGGGGGGCGCGACGGCATGGCTGCCCAGCAGCGTGTCGAGTTCGTTTGCACGGGCGAGCAAGGCCCGGGCCGCAGGCGCAAAGGTCGGCTGTTCCATCAGCGCGCGTGCCGCAGCCTGCTCCTGTGCCGGCCAGCGCCGCAGGTCGGCGCCCCAGGCGTCGGCCAATTGTTCAAAGCGATCTGGCGTCATGGTGGTGATCCTCCAGGTTCTGCGGGTGCGGGTGCAGCGATTGCGCTCGTGCTCGTGCTTGCGTCCTGCAGGCGGGCGCGCAAGCTGCGGCGCGCACGGGCCAGCAGGCTTTCCAGGGCATCCACGGAGACGCCCATGAGTGCTGCCGCCTCGGCCTGGGGCAGCGCCTGGTAGTAGTGCAGCACCAGCGCCTCGCGCTGGCGCGGAGGCAGTGCATCCAGGGCAGCGGCGACCCGGGCGCTGTGCTGCGCGTGGTCCAGCTGCTGCTCCGGTGTGGGGCCGGGGTCGGCGAAGGCGGCGGCTTCGGCGTGCTCGTCCAGCGCTTCTTCGCGCCGCACCGAGCGCCGGCGGAGCCGGTCGCGGCACAGGTTGAGCACCACCTCATGCAGCCAGGTGTCAAAGCGGGCCTGGCCCGGCTGCCAGTGGCCCACCTGCTGCCAGGCGCGCACCAGGCCTTCCTGCGCCACCTCTTCAGCCTCGGCCCGGTTGCCCAGCAGGCGCTGGGTCAGACCCAGCATGCGTGGCAGCTTGCGCTCCACCAGTTCGCGGGCGGCCTGCGGCTCACCGCGGGCCAGTCTCGCCAGCAGGTCGGCATCCGGGTCATCGATTTCAGCCAAAGGGCATCGGTGTAGTGGCGGGGTCAGCCAGCGTCGCGCGGCTCAACGCCAGCCGCGATGCCAGCCGTAGACCGGATGGTGCCAGCCCCAGCCGTAGCGCGGGTGGTATTGCCATACGAAGCCGACGCTGGGCATCGGATAGGCAGGCGCCACATAGGCGACGCCCGGCGGCACCACATAGGGCCCGGGCGCCACGGGCGCAACAGGCGCTACCACGCAGCCGGCCAGCGCGGCCAGGCTGCCGGCGGCAAGTGCCAGCGCAAGCGGACGGACGGCGCGGCGAACAGTCAAACGGAATGAGGACATGAAAGACTCCTGCATCGGCCACATCAGGCGGCCTTATTGGGTTCAACGCGCGGGCAGCACGGATCCGTCGCGGGGGAGCGAAAAAATGTCGCGGAGAAAAGCGGGGGAGAGGTCGGAGGCGGGAGAGATCGGGCCGCGCGGAAGGCGGTCCGTGGGGATATCAGTGACGGATGTGCATCCGGGACTGATGGACTTTGCTCCAGGAAATCTGGAGCGGGCGAAGGGAATCGAACCCTCATCATGAGCTTGGGAAGCTCAGGTCCTGCCATTGAACGACGCCCGCTTTAGATAAGCCATTGTCAAAGCACGAATTTCTTCGCTAAGTGCTTGTTTTTCTTCGAAATCTCGCGCCGTTTCTGCCGCAAAACTTCAACTTAGCATCCAACGAAATCTATCTACACTTAGGACTTTGGCGTAGGTTTTGGCGTAGGTTTTTGCTCCCTACGCCTTTGGCAATCAAACCTACGCCATGACTCTGGGGGGATTCTAGTGCTATTCGATTCACGGTCCGCAAAGCAGCTTCAGCCAGGCTCGCATCTGCTAGTCCAGGGGTGTGATGGATTGCGATTGGTCGCGTCCCAATCGCGCAAGACCTGGACCTATCGCTACAAGGACTCTGCTGGACTGATGAAACAGGTCCGGCTCGGCCATTGGCCGGAGATGTCGTTGGCTGAAGCCGTTTCGGCTTGGGGAGAAAAGCGCGATGGCCGCAGTGCTGGAGTTGATCCAGTTGCAGCGCGTCGCCAGGCAACCATGGCCAAGAATGGCCCAGCAGTGGCTACGACCGTGCGTGCGCTGCTGGAAGGCTTCCGCGATCACCTTGCGGGGCTGCGCCAAACCGAGGGTGCGGCCCGGGCTTGGAGCGCGTTGGAACGGATGCTGGATGAGGAGGCGGTGCTTGCAAGGACGGCGCCGCGTGACGTGACCCGAGCCCAGGCCTACGACGTGCTCGACAAGCGGCGAGACCTTCCTGCGGCAGCCAAGAAGCTACGGGCACTGCTGGGGCAGGCGTGGGATTGGGGGCTCGATGCAGGGAAGATCGATGGCGCGGCGCCGAATTGGTGGCGCAGCCTTTTGAAGGGCCAATTGCGTTCAAAGGGGAAAATCGTCGGAGGGGAGCATGTGGGGTTTCGGCGCCGGGTGTTGTCCCAGGCGGAGCTGCGCAAGCTCCTGCCGTGGGCCCGGGCCAATATGTCGCAGAGCGCGCTGGATGGGCTGCTGCTGTATCTCTATACCGGCATGCGGGGTGTCGAGATTTTTGCTCTGCGCACTGAGTACGTGTCGCAGGAGGAGGACGGCTGGTGGATCACGTTCCCCGCACACCTGCTCAAGATGGAACGGGATGCAGACACTGTTGACCACCGCGTTCCGCTGTTCGGTGAGGCGCTGGAGATCGTGCAGCGCCGCGTGTCCGGGGCCTGGGAAGGGTGGCTGTTCTTCACGGGTCGGGGTGGGAAGTTCCGGCCGTACCACCGCAACACGTTCTCCAGCTACGTCTATTCGTTGATGCCGGAGTCCGCCAAGGCCAAGAGGCGTGCCGGTGATGGGCTGGTCTGCGCTGTGGTGGATTGGTCGCCCCACGCACTGCGGCGCACGGCGCGCACGCTGCTCAGCGCAATTGATTGCCCGGAGGATGTGGGCGAGGCCATCATCGGCCACAAACCCGGGGTCATGGTGGCCAGCTACAACCTTCACACCTTCGATGCGCAGAAACAGGTCTGGGTGAAGAGGCTGTACCAGACCGTGCGCAAGCTTGAGGGTCTGCCTGCTTAGCCAGGCGGTAAGGCGGACTTGCCAGGCTTGCCTGCGCGACCGTAGCCGCTGTCTGGCGCCGGCAGGCACTCCGATGGCGGCCGCGACATCACCCAGGCCTCAACCTCTGCCACGATGAAGCCCACGCGGCGCGCGCTGAGCTGTCGGGGCCTGGGGAAATCGCCGGTCTGCACCAGCTTTTGTATCTGCGACTCGGACAGATCCACCGCCCGCGCTGCCTCCTGAAGGCTGATCGAGATGGGGCGCATCGTCACGATGGCCAGCGCGCCCCCGCCGCTGGCAGCTTCGATTTTTTCTTTCTTGGTCATGGCTTGTTCCTCCAGTGCCTGCGGTTGGTGCCAGGCGTGAAAAGGCCCGCGGGTGCGGGCCAGGTGTGTGGTTCGTCGTTGTCGGGTAGCGACGCGCGCTTGTCGCGCCAGTGCATGGGCTTCTTGCTGGCCATTCAGATCTCCTTTATCACTTGGGCCACTTAGGTGTGCCCAGGCCGTTGATGAGGTGACCGGCGTGTTGAAGCAGCTCGCCGGGTCGAGGTCGAGTAAAGGTCATGAGGGCAAATATGGAAAAGGTCCGCTTTCGCGGACGACGGCAGGACAAATGGCTTACCCTCTCTGCCGAAAAGGAGAGGGCAATGGCGTATTGGTGGGTCAATCACAAACAGACTTTCAAGTCCGAGATCGAAGGCGGGTACATCTGGAGCCCCCAGCGCAAGGCCAACGGCGGGTACAACCAGACCTATGAAAACCTGCGCCTGGTGAAGAAGGGCGACACGGTGATCTCGTATGCAGACGGCCAGGTCAAAGCGATTGGCGTGGCCACGTCCGGATACCGAGACGAGGGCAAGCCCGAAGATTTCGGCAAAGCCGGCGACGCATGGCACGCAGATGGTTGGCTGGTGCCTGTTGCATGGGAACTGCTCGAAAGCCCGGTTCGGCCTAAGCACCACATGGGTGTGTTGGCCGGTGATCTCCCGGAGAAGTACTCGCCTATCCGTGCCAGCGGAGATGGCAACCAGGGGGTGTACCTTGCATCGGTGTCTCAGGCACTGGGCGAGAAGATCTTGGACCTGGCAGGCAAGGCCAATGACGCAGCGCTTGAGTTACACGATGAGCAGCTCATGGAACTGGAAGCAGACCAGGTCCAGCAGGAGCTCAGCGCATCCCCAACGCTTTCATCCACAGAGATCGAGCAGTTGGTGAAAGCGCGCCGTGGCCAGGGCATCTATCGCACCAACCTCATGCAGATTGAAAAGCGCTGCCGCCTCACTGGGGTTTCAGACCCACGGCTTCTGGTGGCCAGCCACATCAAGCCCTGGAAGGATTCCACGAACGACGAGCGGCTGGATGGACACAACGGGCTGCTGCTTTCACCTCATGTGGATCGACTATTCGATCGACACTTGATCAGCTTTACGGATGAGGGGCAGATCATCACCGCCGGCGCGTGGGTGGTGAGTGCCATGCATGGTTGGGGTCTGTACTCGCAGAAGAATGTGGGGCCATTCACAACAAAACAGCGGCAGTATCTCGAGATTCATCGCGCGAAGCTCCATAAGCAGCAGGGCTGATCCCCGTTGGGGACGGCCATCAAAAAAGCCCGCGTTGTGCGGGCTCTGGTTTGGGTTGTGACACATGGCGCTCGGGCGGCTCTGGAACTGCCGCGATGGCTTCTGCTGGCAGGGCCTCGGCTGCCAGAGCACCATGGCGGCGGGCCTCGTGCTCGATGCGCGCGCGGGCTATGGCCAAGTACTCGGCCTCGCGCTCGATGCCCAGGAAGCGGAACCCTTCACGCATGCAGGCCTTGCCTGTGCTACCTGAGCCCATGAAGGGATCGAGGACCAAGCCACCTGGCGGCGTCACCAGTCGGCACAGATAGGACATCAGGTCGGTCGGCTTGACCGTGGGGTGGTGGTTGCCGTTGCGCGCCGGCCAGTCGGCATCCTCGCGCTCGCGCATGGTCGCGCCGGTACCGACTGCTGGAATGGAGCCGGTGGCGAGGCCTGCATTGCGGTCTGACCGGCTGGCCTTGGCGCAGTAGAAGAAGCGGGCTGCGCTGCCGGAGCTGGCCGGCACGTCTACGCTGCTCACCGCGCCACCGAGAGTTCCGTAGCAGACGCTGCCGGGCTCGTCCTGAGCTGCGCGCTGGGTGCTGGACTTCATGGCGCCGCTGGTGCTGTGCGGGAACAGAGCTGCTACCTCGTCGCTGCCGTCATAGATCAGGTTTGCGGGCCAGCGGCCTTCTTGTCGCACCACCTGCGGTGTGTCGCTGGCAACAGTGCTCATACCCCAGCCGTCACCGGATTCGCGTCGTCCGCGCGTCATTGTGCGCAACTGGCTCGCATCAGCAGCCGGGTCGATCGCCACTCGGCACCCATCAATGTTCAGCGCCCCTGTGCCGTGCTCCAGCACATTGGCCGCAACGGTGCCCGCCAGAGGCTTGCGCGCCACGGTGATCGGCTCGAGCGCTGGTTTCAGTGCGGTGCCCCAGCCATGCCACTGCGCTGCTGCATCAGTTGCTGCCATGGTCACCGTGGGCACGTATTCTCGGCCGTTGTCCTTGATCCAGCTGCCGGTAGCGTTCTGGTCGGCACCAGGGATCATGCGCTTGATGGCATTGCCCTCGCTCACCACGACGGGATTGGCGCCGGCCGCCTTGTCGATCGCCTTGCTCACGTCCAGCGACTTCGGAAAGCCCGACCCGTACACCCAGGCGATCATGTCGCGGATCTCGAATCCGGCGTCCTCGATGCGCACGGCCATACGGTGCTGGGTGCGTGTGCCGGCGAAGGCCAGGAGGTGGCCGCCCGGCTTGAGCACGCGCAGGCACTCGGCCCAGATTTCCACGCCTGGCACGTCGTAGTCCCATTTGCGGCCCATGAAGCTCAGGCCATAGGGCGGATCGGTCACGATGGCGTCGACGCTGCTGTCTGCGAGCTTGCGCAGCACATCCAGGCAGTCGCCGTGCTCCAGCTGGTATTGCATCGGGGCTCCAGAAACGAAAAAAGCCCGGCGGCGTTACCCGGTCAGGCTTTGGAATGGGGGAGGGGAGGTATCAGGACAGCGCCCATGCGCTGTGCTCATGCCTCTTGGATGTGGGCGTAAAAAAACCGGCTGGGGCCGGTTCTGGTCAGTCAGTGTCGAGTTGCGGTATCAGGTCCTGGAGCTTTTGCAGGGCAAGCTCTCCAGGGCGGGTGCCTATCCCTTCCAGCACCTCCGCGTCGTCTACCAGGTGGTAGGCCATGGTCCATTTGCTGAATCTTCGGTACGGCTCGCGCTTGAGATGCAGCAGAGGAGTGAAGTCGATATGCCGGGGATCACTGGCCAGCAACGAGATCAAGTTTTGGACTTGATGGCTGGGCCCTTCGATGTACTGGCAGAAGAACTCGCCGTCGAACACCAAGATGCCTGTGATCTGGGCTTTTTCGTTGAAGGCTCGGGCTGTTTTGACGATCTGCGCGACACAGGTTGCATCGACACCAGGAGCGAGTTTGCTCTGGTACAGAAAGCATTCGAGCATATTGGTGCCCATGCTTCTCTCTCTTTCATAAAGTGAGAAGAAATACTAGCGCCAAACTGTCCCCTTTGACCTTTGTGTCGCTGTCTTACAGTTTTAAATTTTTGATCAGAAGGTGGGCACGGTCTTTGCCCTCGGCCCGGTTTGGAAGTATCAGTCTCCAAAGAAAAAGCCCCTGGTGTGCGCATCCAGGGGCTTGAGGTGCCGCCTAGACTTGGCGCGCACCTCCTTACTTGGTGTATCGGCAGCCCGTTGCCTAACTTTTGTCTGCTTCGATCAGGAATTGCCCGCGGTCCGCTGCGTCCTTGATCCACAGAGGGGGCTTGCCCCGGCCGGTCCAGGTGGCGCCGGTGGCGGGGTCGCGGTACTTCGGGGCGCCCACGCTGCCCTTTGCCTTCGCGGCGGGGAAGACATCGGCAGCGGTCAGGCCGTGCTCCTGGATCAGCGCACGGGCCTGGGCGACGGCTTGTGCCTTGGCTTCTGCCTGAGCAGCTGCGATCTGTGCTTCGAGTTCGGCCTTGCGGGCCAGCAGGGTCTGGTATTCGGACATCGGTTTTCCTTTCGTGGCGCCGCGCGGGCGCCGTGGGTGGTTCAGTGGATGGTTCAGGCTGGTTCGCCGGTCACGGCCGCCGCGAAGGCGTCTTCGGGCGTCTGGTTCACAGGGTGGTTCGGGTCGGTGGGCGGCTCGTCCTCGCATTCCTCGCGCAGCTCCTGCTGGTCCTCGTTGTCCGGCTGGCTGGCCGGCGTGTCGGGCTTGCCGGCGCGGTAGCCCTTCTTGGCCTGCAGTAGCTCGGCCGGGGCCAGCAGCTTGATGTAGATCTCGCCCTCGGCTGCCAGGCCGGACAGCTCGCCGAAGACATCGTTGTCCTGCAACTCGTCGCCGTTGTATTGGACGGTGCCCTTGATGGTGACGCTGCCGCCTTCGCTCAGCTCGTAGTGCAGGCCGGTCAGCACGGCGTCCATGAAGTCCACGTGCGCGTCTTCGATGCCCCAGTCCCAGATGAAGCGGTAGCCGCGCCACTTCTGGCCCTTTCCGTAGTGATAGAGCAGGGGCAGTTGCGGGTGCCGCAGGTTCGGCAGCGGGATCAGCACACCGGGCAGCGCCTCCTGGCCGGCCGTGGCCGCCTTGTTGCAGTAGTGGTGCTCGCGCAGGCCAGGCTCCAGCAGGTCCAGCAGGGTGTTCTCCCCGGTCAACTGGAACGAGATGTCGATGGCGCGCACCTTCTCTTCGCCGTGCAGCTCGCGCCGCGGGTTGGCGTTGGTGATGGTGACGGCCGTGGATTCGGCAAGTTCAAATGCCATGGGGATGGTCCTCGGTGGTGGTGGTGGTGGAAACAGGGATGGGCTGGCCCAGGGCCTGGGCGGCGTACTCGCGGCCGAGCTTCTCGGCCTCCATGGCGACGCGGAAGAAGGCGCCGGAGACCTGCTCCGGCGTGAGGTTGTCCGCGCCGATGGGTAGGCCAGTGATCAGGCCCGCCAGCCGAGCGGCGAACTCGGCGGCCGGGATGGTGGTGGCGGTCATGCCCCGGGCATCTCCGCGCGCAGGGCCTCGTACTTGGCGTTCAGGTTCCTGCGGTCTTCCTCGACAGGCAGGTCGCCGATGAAGCTGGCCACCTCGTCCAGCTTCTCGGGGCTCTTGGCCTTGAGCATCTGGGCGAGCAGTTCGGGGGCGCTGTAGCCGATGGCGGGCGGCTGTGCTGGAGCCTGGGCGGACGCGGCCGGCGCTGCAGCGGAATCGATCACGCCGTCATGCTGCTGGTCGTATCCGGGCGGCATGTCGTCGGGCATCACCGTGAACTCGCCATCGATGATGGTGCTGGTGTCCAGGTTCTGGTCCTTGCTGGCCTCGGCCATGCCGTCCAGCGCGGCGGCGGTCTGGAACTCGATGGACAGCGGCAGGTACTTGGCCAGGCGGCGGATGACGGTCTTGCGGCCCATCTCCGTGAAGTTGTCCTTCCAGGGGCCGTACCTGCCCTTGCTCTGGGTGCCGGCCATGATCTGCTCGACCTGCAGGCGGCTCATGAACTCGAAGCAGTGGCCGCCGTCCTTGAGCTTGGCCACAGCGTAGAAGCCGATCACGGCGCCGCGCTCACCCATGGCCGGGCGGTGCTCCAGCTTCTCGTCCAGGCCATAGACCAAGTCGAAGGTGTCATGTTCGCAGACCTCGTGCGCCGCGATGCTCACGATCTGCCCGCTGCGCCGGGCCAGGTCGATCAGGCCCTTGTAGCCGATGATCACCTGCACGCTGTTGACCCAGCGCTCGTTGCCGTTGGCATCCTTGCGCTTCGTGTTGAAGGGCACGAGGTAGGCATGGCCCAGTACCGTGTTGGGCTCCAGGCCCATCTGTGCGCACTGGCCGATGGCGCCGACCAGGCTGGCGACGTCGCAATTGGCCAGGGCCGGCGTGGTCGTGGCCGCGATCTGGGCCACCTTCAGCAGCCGCTCGGCGTTGAGGTGCTTGGGCAGCATCTTGGCGATCTCGCCGCGCTTGCTCTGCAGCAGGTGGGCGATCTGCTCCTTGGGCTTCATCTGCGCCAGGGGGCGGGCGGCGGCGGGCGCCTGGGGAATGGTGGTGGTCATGCAGGGTGCTCCTGGGTGTTGCCGCGCAGGGCGGTTTCGTACTGGTCCACCAGCTGCTTGAACTGCAGCAGCTCGGCTTCCATGGTTTCGATGTAGTCGTCGTCGCGTGGCACGCGCCAGCGGGTGAAGTCGCGGCCCACGGCGGCCAGGGCCGGGCAATAGATGCAGAAGTCCCACCAGCGCCTGCCGGTGATCCACATCCCACCCTGCACCTGGTCCATGAACTCGCTGATGTCGTTGTCCAGCAGGCTGGCGCGCAGGCGCAGCGGGTCGATGAGGCACTTGTATTCGGCGCCGCCGTCCGGCTCGATCAGGCCGTCTGCGCTGGCACCGAAGAAGCGGTCGGGCGTCGTGATGAAGCCGCAGGGCAGCACCTCGACGCCGGCATGCACTTCGTGCGCGGCGCGCGCCATGGGCTCCAGCTCGTGCCCGCGCCGCATGGCGTAGGTCTCGAAGCCTTCGTCCAGCGGCTCGCGGCTGCCGCGCTCGATTGCCAGACGCAGGGCGTAGCTCTTGGCGGCCTCGCTGAAGTCGCCGATGGGCAGCCCCTCGATGGCGCGCTGCACGGTCTCGGTGAGCTTGGGGCGCGTCTTGTAGCCGGCCTGTGCCGCCGCAGCATCCAGGGCCATGCCGGCGCGGATACCTGCCACCAGGGCGGCCTGCTGCTCCGTCAGGCCACCAACGCGCTCGCGCGCCGTGGCGAACATGCTGGCCGTGATGACGCCAGCGCGGTCGCGCTTCCATTCGTCCGTGCCCTGGGCGCTGTAGTGGACGATGAACTGGGGGGCGTCGGCCAGCGTGATCATGTCAGCCCCGCAGCGATGCCGGCCAAGCCTGCGCAGATGGCGCTCAGGCCGAGCCAGAGGAACAGGTGGAGTAGGGTGTTCATGCTTCAGCCACCTCCTGCGGCAGGATCTGGGCCAGCCTGGCCAGCCAGAACTGGCCGCCGGCTGGCAGGCAGCGGTTGAGCTTGTCGCCGGCCTCGCGGACCAGGGCGGCCAGCTCGTCGCGCTGCTCTGTCGTCTCGCGCAGCTGCTGGGCCAGCTGCTCGTATGTCAGGGCTGGCATGGCGGCTCCTTCTCGCGGGCGCGCAGCATCTCGTCCGCGATCTCGTAGGAGAACTCGGCGACCCACTCCACGAACGGGCGGTCCTTCTCGTCCTTGGTGAACGCGCGGGCCAACAGGCCTTGCATCGCCAGCCCTGCGAAGTGATCGCGCAGCAGCATGCCACCGCTGGGCGCGATCTCGTAGCGCTCGTCACCGTCGCTGCTGAGGCCAGTGAACTGGGCATTGAGGCCCGGGAATGCATATTCGGGCATGGCCTATCTCTCCTTGAAACACAAAACGGATCCGGCCTCGAAGACCGGGGTGAGGCCCTCGCAGGCCCGGGCCGCGGCGCGCGCAATGCGCTGCTCCTCGGGCGTGGGCTGGGGCTCCTGTGCGCCGACATCAGCGCAGCCGGTGAGGGCCAGCAGGCCAAGCACGATCAGGGCGGCGAGGCCCAGAAGCAGTGAAGCCCGCTGGCGGGCGGGCTTCTTGCGGCGGGGCAGCTGCTGGAGCTGAATGGGTGGGCGGGTATCAGGCAGCATTGATGCTCTCCGGATAACAGGTTGCGATGTGGGTCATGACGGCGGTGCGCAGCTGCAGGGCCGGCTGGCTGACCATCAGCGCGCCGAGCGCCGTGATGCTGTCGTGGTCACCGTCGGCGATGGCCTCGGCCAGCATTTCGTCGAACGACATGGGCAGACCAAACGGGCCGGGCATGCGCTCGTGGAACCAGTCCACCGGCGTCAGGAAGGCCGCGGCGCGCTGCAGCTTCTGCATGGCGCGGGCCCTGTCTTCATCAGCCGCAGCGGCGCGGCGGTCCATCTCGTTCTCCCAGCGCTCCGCATCCGCGCAGGGGTTGGCGGTCATCAGCATGGCTGAATCTCCTGTGGTGGTGGTTGCGGCCGCTGCGGGCCGGGGAATGAAAAAGGCCCGCGAGCTGAATAGCTGCGGGCCTTTGGAGGAAAGTGCCGATGCCTGAAAGGCGTGCCTGGGAATTAGAGAGGGAGGGAGGAGGAAACCCAGGCTCGGCGTGAAACTGTTGAACTCAGTATGGCCCGGACATGATCAGGAAAACATGTACGGGAGGTAAAAGATCGTTGGCATCAGTTGCAGAGTTGACGCTCGCAAGGGATGCCATCGTTGTCCCCATCCATCTTCGTGTTGGGGCAGTTGCGCAAGAAGAATTTGGCCTCCTCGCAGGAGGTCATCTGCGAGCAGTGCGTGCGCCCGTCGCAGGTGTATTTGGGCGCGCTGGAGGTGCTGTTGCCCACGTCGATGCTGCGAGGCCGTGGCTCCGTCAGCAGCAGGGTGGGCGATAGGTCGCCAGTCTTGGCTTGATATGCCGTGTACGCTTTCCAGGCCGCCACCGCGATCAGCACGTAAACAATGAGCCTCAGCATTGAATGCCCCTCTCTTGTTGTGATTGATATGGCGGGCATCGTATCGCAGTCGGAAATGAAGATGGCCGGCCGTATTCGCCCCGGCTTTCCCTCTACAACGGTTTGGCGGACTCTCACCGCTTGCGGGTGGGCAACTACCCGTCACGATTGGCCATCACGGGGGCAGACTGCAGCGAATTTGTCTGGGTGAACCAGAGTCCAGCCGGGACGCCTCCCGAGCGCTTCGCAATCTGCCTTCGTGATGGCCCCAGCACTTGGCCGGGGGCGACGTTCATTCAGAAGTGAGTCGGCCGCTCTGGTTCGGCTTGTGCGTCACAGGGAGCAATTCGCCGCTCGACGACCGTCCCGCCCACTTCCTGTTGCAGTCGTTTCGGAAGCCCCGGACGCCGGGCCAGCGCCGCTCGAATTCCTCGATCGGCATCGGAAACAGCAAGTCCAGCTCCTCAAGCGCCCCGTTGAAATCGCTGAAGTAGCGCCCCGCATAGTCCATGTCGTGCTCCTTGATCAAACCTCAGCACCCTCTCAGAAGACGCTGAGGTTTGGACCCTTGCGGGCCCAATCGCGACGCACCCACGCCGCTGGTTTTTCTTGCTCTTGGGTTCCACCCTCACCGGAGGATTGGCTTGCATCCGGGCGCCCCGGGACTGAGTCCCTGGCGACTTGCAGCTTTGGCCTGCTTGGGGGCAGGTGGCTGGGTCGTTGGGATGCACTGTAAGTTCACTAACATCGTGTGTCAAGTGTGCTTACATCAAAATGTTAGGGTACTTTTTGATGGTCGAAAAAAAAAGCCACCTTTGCGGTGGCTCCTGGCAATGCTGAGAACTTGTCTAGCTGTAGTGCTTGTATAGCTGAACGCCCACGAAAACTATGGCTGCCACGAATGCGTAGAACACCCATTTTGGCAGCACGGTGTCTCGCCCGATGGGGGTGGAAAGTTCATGTACCCGCTTTTCGATGGCCAACTTTTCCTTCGCCTTGGCATCTACTTCTGCTTGGCGCGAAGCCTGAAGGTCGCGCGCAATTTTCAGTTCCATTTCGTCCACGATGGACTGAGCGCGGTACTGGATATAGAGAGATTTGGCAAGGTCCGGCTGGCCAGCTGAGTGCGCAATGGCCATTGCCCAGAGTCCATCCGACTTGATCCCTTCCGAGATCTCCCCTGCGACTTTGGCGTAAACACCCTCTTCGATTTTTCTTGAAGCTGCTTCCATCTCCCTCTCCAGGAAAGGTTACCCGTCTTCCCACTTGCCAAGTACCGTGCCGACGATCTTAAACCGGTCGCGGATGGGTTCATGAGAGGGGTTGAGTGGCTGAAGCCACTGTCTCCCGTCTTCATTCTTGTAGACCTTAAAAGTTACCTCATTCGAGTCATCAAGGCATGCGACAACCCGATCTCCATTTAGGGGCGATCTTTTTTCTGGATCTACAAAGATGATGCAGCCTTCCGGATAGGTGCGTGAGTTACCTGTGGGTGCGGTCATCGAGTCTCCCCTGACTCGTAAGGCGAATGAGTTCGCCCCATACGGCACTGGGCAGTCGAGCCATCGTTCTGCATCTCCTGGAACGAAAGGATCGGCTGCATCACACCATTTTCCCGCAGCCACCCAGGAAATGAGCGGAATCTTGCCGCGAGATCCTTCGGCGGGCTCCACGTTGCCAGCTGTAGGAGGGCCGAACTTTCGGCCTTGGCCCGTGCTGATCCACATTGCGCTGTACCCAGACGCACTCGCCAGTTTTGTGGCTGGCTCCAATTTGATTGTCTTGGTGCGCCCATCCTTCCACTGAGAAACAGCAGAGGATGAGACACCCGCAGTGCTGGCGATGTCTCCCACGGTCCAACCTTTGTCGACCATGAGTTCGTTGATGCGTTCTTGAAGCGTAGTCACGTAAGTTAGCTTACTTGGCTTGCATGTTAGTGTGCTTTTCTTTTGTTTGTAAGTCGGCTAACATGCGCGGCATGAACAAGACCGAAGCCATCCAACTACTTGGTGGCTCCGTAGCGAAAGCTGCGGAGGCCATAGGCATCAACTCTCAGGCGATCTCGCAGTGGCCGGACATCCTTCCGCCCCGCATTTCGGATCGAGTGGAGGCTGCGTTGTGGCGGATGAGCCAAGCTGACGTCGCGCCAGCCCCGGCCCCAGCCCCGGCCCCAGCCCCGGCCCCAGCCCCCGCCCAGGAGCCCGGCCATGCCTAAGCCGTGCCGCCTGGGCGGGGCCCAGCCGACGAGCAAAAGGTTTTCGGGGAAGAGTTGGGGCCGAGGGGCGGCCTTCTTTTTGACCCTGCAGCGCAGCAGGACGCACGTATGGGAAGGTTGCCGGCGCCCGTCAGCTTCCGTCTTGGGAGGGGTGTTGTGCCTGCCCCGCACGCCGGGCTTCTTCTGCAGTGTCCACGCGCCGAATGCCTTCCAGCAGGGCGTAGTAAGCGTCTTCGAACGTCTTGGCAACGATGCCCCGCGTGAAGTCGCTGTACTCCAACTCGATCTTCGAGAGCATTGCTCCGGCAAGAGTTGCTGTGGGCCCGATCAGTTCTTGTTTCATGTCCGCCCCACTCGGGAATGGTTGTGTAGGAACTCCCATTCTGCGCCGGGAGGTGGCGGGCACCCCTTCGCTTCCGGCCCGCTGCCGCGCCGCCGCGCCAGCCCGTACATCAGCGCATCCAGCTCTTTGCGGCTGACGTCCCATTCGTCGTCCAGGGCCTCGTCCTCCACGACCACCACAGCCAGGACAAAGACATGAACTACGACCACCTGCCACCTCAACACGCCCGGGGCCGCAACCCAGACCTGGAATACACGAACCTGCGCATGAACCTGCCGGTGTTCACCTACCAGATGCTCGACTCGTCGGTCCAGATCCGCATGCGCGCAGGCGAGCCCCGCTGCAGCGTGAACCAGGTGATCAACGAAATCCTGGACCCGTGGGCCGACCTGCGCTGGCGCCAGTCCGATATGGACCTGCGCCTGACGCCGGAGAACCCCTTCGAGATCGTTTCCTACCGCCCGCGCGCCAGCCAGCCCGAGGTCGAGCTCATGGAAGTTCGCGCCTCGGTGCGCAAGTTCACGCTGGACGTGATCCAGGCGCACATCGATGTCCTGTACAGCGGCGATAGCGATGCAAGCCGGGGCGATGTGATCCGCCAGATCCTGACCAGCTGGGCTTTGAAGCGTTGGCATGAGTCCAGTATCACGATCGAGCGTGTGCCTGTGAATCCTTTCGCTGTGGCATCGGCTCCCAGGGGCGAGGAGGGCGGCAATGTCTGAAGTCGTCAGCCTCGACCGCATCCGCGCCCTGGCACACGCAGCGCGCGCCGCTGGCCAACCCATCGAACAGGCATGCCCTTGGCCGGCCACGACACCCGCTGGCCAAGCCTTCGCCCGCGCCTACGAGGGCCAGGAGCCGGCATGAATCTCTCCATCCGTTTTGTCGAAGCCTGCAAGGTGCGCATCGACGGCCGGCCAGCGCCGGAACCCGTCCTGATGGTGCACTTTGCCGAGATCCCCGAATCCATGCCGCTGGAGCAGCAGGCCCTGGAGATGCGCATCCAGGCGCAGGGTCTGCTGCTGCACGCCGACATGCTGGACTTCCAGCGCACCGGCAAGGTTCTGCACCGCCAATGCGCCGAGCAGGCCAAGCGCGCCATGTATGCCCTGATCGCGCTGCGCACGCCCGAGCGCCAGGCCGAGATGGAGCGTGCGCTGGGAGGTGCTCCCCATGCGTGACTACTCGAAGGTCGGTCCTCAGTTCTGGACCGGCAAGACCGGCAAGGAAATCCGCAAAAAGGGCACCGAAGCCACGCTGGTCGCGCTGTACCTGATGACCTCGCCGCACTCCAACATGCTGGGCCTGTATTTCCAGCCGCTGATGTACATGGCGTACGAAACCGGATTGGGCATCGAAGGGGCTTCGAAGGGGCTTCAAGACTGCACTGATGTCGGATTTTGCTCATACGACGACGAGTCGGAGATGGTCTGGGTGCACGAGATGGCAGCCTTCCAGATCGCTGACGAACTCAAGGAGAGCGACAAGCGCACAGCCGGCGTCCAGAAGGATTACGACACCCTCCAGGACAACCCTTTCCTGGCCGCATTCTTCGACCGCTACCAGTCCGCTTTCCATCTCAAAAACAAGAGGGGCATAGAAGCCCCTTCGAAGCCCCATCGAAGCCAGGAACAGGAACAGGAACAGGAACAGGAAAAGAAAGAGCCTTACGGCTCTGTCGGCAGCGCCGACGACCAGCCCGGCGAAATCGCACCTGGCAAGCCAGGACTGCCGAACTGCCCGGTTCAGGACCTGGTTGACCTGTACCACGAAGTCCTGCCCGAACTGCCGAAGGTGCGCTTGCTCAACGATGGCCGCCGCAAAGCCGTGGGCAAGCTCTGGAAGTTCGTCCTGACGAGCAAGAAATCCGACGGCACGTCCCGTGCCGAGACCGCTGACCAAGCTGTGACCTGGTTCCGCGAGTACTTCGGCCGTGCCCGCGACAACGACTTCCTGATGGGCCGCGGCTTCCGCAGCCCCGAGCACGCCGGCTGGCAGTGCGACCTGGACTTCCTGCTGACCGACAAGGGCATGAAGCACGTCATCGAAAAAACAAGGACCACAGCATGAACGCCCGCTCCATGCCCCCTCTGGACGAAGTTTTCGACGGCGCCACCGCGATGCCGCTGGCCAGCTACGAGGCTGAGCACGCTGTCCTGGGCTCCCTGCTGCTGAGCAGCGGCCTGTACGACGTGGTGGGCGACATCCTGCAGCCTGCGGACTTCGCCGACGAGACCCACGGTGCGATCTACGGCGCCATCGCGGCGCTGGCCGTGGCCGCCAAGGCTGTGGACCCGATCACGGTGCACGAGCAGCTGGGCGGCCAGGTCGATCTGGGCTACCTCACGGCCTTGTTCAACGCCGGGAGCATCAACGGCTCGTCTGCCCGCCGCTACGCCGAAATCGTCCGGGAGCGTGCGCTGAGCCGGCAGCTGCTGGGCGTGGTGGACAAGGCCCGCGAGCTGGCGCGCGACCATGCTCTGCCCATCGGCGACCGCATTGAGCAGGTGTCGGCGCAGCTGGCGGGCCTGGCCTCCGATGGCCCGGGCGACGAGTGGATCGGCGCAGACGCAGGCGTCGTGTCGTTCCTGCAGGACCTGGACCAGCGCAGCGTCGGCATCGAAGAGCCTTTCCTGCCCACAGGCCTGCGCGACCTGGACCGCATCCTCGACGGCGGCACGCGGCCGGGCGACCTCGTTGTCATCGGCGCGCGCCCGTCCATGGGCAAGACCGCGCTGGCCTTGGCCATCGGCGAGCACGCCGCGAAGCTGGGCCAGACGGTCGCCATGTTCTCCCTGGAGATGTCGTGCGCAGCGCTGTACGAGCGCCGCATCGCAATGGAGTCCGAGGTGTCGATGAGCATCATCCGGCAGCCCAAGGGCCGCATGACCGACAGCGACTACGCGGCCGTGTGCAGGGCAGGGGAGTGCATCCGCCAGCGCCCGTTCTACGTCAACGACCGCACCGGCCTGAACATCAACACGCTGCGCACCAAGGCCCGCGCCCTGAAGCGCCGGCACGGCCTGCGCCTGCTGATCGTGGACTACCTGGGCCTGATGGAGGGCACGAACCCCAAGGACACGCGCACCGCGCAACTGGGTGAGGTCACGCGCAACCTCAAGAAGCTGGCCAAGGAGCTGGGCATCACCGTGCTGCTGCTGGTCCAGTTGAACCGGGAGGTCGAAAAGCGTGTGGACCAGATGCCCATGATGTCCGACCTGCGCGACTGCGGCGAGATCGAGCAGGACGCCGACATCATCCTCTTCCCCCACCGCCCCATCCACCTCAAGCCCAGCCTGGGCGATGCCTGGCGGTACTACGCCAGCCTGCGCGTGGCCAAGCAGCGCGGCGGCGCCACGGGCGATCTGAATCTCCGGTACGTGGGCCACCTGGTCCGCTTCGAGAACTGGAACGGCGAGAAGCCGAGCACCACCCCTGGCCGTTCGGCCGACTTCGAGTGAAAGAGACCACCATGATCACCTTTACCGTTCCCGGCCAACCCGTCGGCAAGGGCCGCCCACGCATCGGCAAGGTGGGCCAGCACGCCCGCATGTTCACCCCCGCCAAGACCGTGAACTACGAGGGCTTGGTGGCACACGCCGCCAGCATCGCCATGGCCGGCCGCGCGCTGCTGGAGGGCGCCATGGACGTTCACCTGCTCATCAACTGCCAGGTGCCGGCCAGCTGGTCCCGCAAGAAGCAGCAGCAGGCCCTGGCCGGCGCCATCCGCCCAACGACCAAGCCGGACATCGACAACATCGAGAAGGCCGTCTACGACGCCATCAACGGCGTGGTCTGGAAGGACGACGTGCAGGTGGTGGATGTCGTGAAGACCAAGCGCTACGCGGCCGCGCCCGGCGTGGTCGTGACCATCAAGCCGGTGGGCGTGCAGCAGCCCGCAGCAGAGCAGGGTGACCTGCTGGGAGCGATGGCATGACCGAGCACCTGACCGTCCTGCTCAAGACGCCCGAGCAGGGGCATATCGCCGTCAACGGCGCGTGGCGGCAGGTCAAAGGCTGGCTGCGCGAGGGAAAGCGCCTGGTGCTGGAGATCCGGCCTGAGTGCCGGGAGGAGCGCCACAGCCGGCACTTCCACGGCCAGATCCGCCAAATCAGCCAGCAGCTGGGGGGCGACCTGGCCAACGTGGAGGACGCCAAGCGCATCCTGATCAGCGCATTCCGCGTGGACACGCTGGACGATGTGCAGTTCCGCGACGAGTGGGTGCGCCTGGGCGAGATGCGGATGGGCCGTGGCCTGCGCGGGGAGGTCGTGATGCTGGGCGTGCCCACGAAGAAGTTCTCGAACAAGCTGGCCAAGGGATTCGTCGAATGGCTCTATGCCTTCGGCACCGAGGCCGGCGTGGTGTTCAAACCGTGGGAAGACCAGCCATGAAGCGCCACCACCAACATCGTGCGCCCGCGCAGTTGCCCAAGTTCTGGCGGCCGAAGCTGGCCGAGTCCACAAAGCTCGAAGCCAAGCTCGTGCACCACGACCTTTTGCAGACCATCGCCCAGGGCGGCGCCACTTTTGCGGTTCTTCTCGATTGGATGGAGACCGGCACAACCTACAGCCGAATGATGTGGCTGCTCCAGCAGGATGGCGAGCCTTTGACCGAGGAGGCCGCCCAGGCCGTCAACGCGCAGCTGGAGCTGTACGAGCCGGTGTGCGCCCGCTGGGCACGCTGGGGGAAGGTGCAGCTGACGCAGCCTGAGCTGGAAATCGCGCTGCAAGCTGCCCAGGTGTTCGACCAGTTGCTGGAGATCGACCGCAACGGCATCGCCGTGGAGGCCGCGCACTGGTCGATGAATGAGATGTTGAAGTTTCGGCAGATCCGGCCCGGATAAAGGAAAGCCCGCGCGAGGCGGGCGATCCCGGTCCTGTGACCTGAGCAATCGCAGTTTACCGGGAGAACGCCATGACCACCACCACGCCACAGCACGACGAACGCACCACACGCGAAATCATCTGGGATCACATCCTGGAGATGGCGCATCTCGGCCAGAACATCACCCGCCAGCGGCTCATGGACCTGACCGGCAAGAGCTATCACATCATCGACGACCACGTCAGCCGGATGATCGACGTCGAGGGCACCCTGCGGCGGACCACCGATGGTGTGTATGAGCTGGTGAAGGGCCCAGGGGCGCCGCGCCCGGTGTCCATCACCGACCTGGAAGACGGCATGACGCTGATCGAGATCGGCGACCAGGAACTGCGGGTCTGGCCCCGCGAACTGCGCAACATCGCCATCCGCCTCCAGGGCAACGCCATGCAGCACAGCAACCTGCAGCTGCAGCACGACGTCGGCCTGCTGGCCCAAGACCTTCAGCTCCAGGTGGCCGCCCAGCGCCGCGAGATGGCCGCGCGGATAAAGGAACTGGAAGGAGAGGTCAAGGCGCTGAAGGGACACAGCCTGCAGATGGCCTTGATGATTTGATGTGGAAGACGCCAAAGAGTCGTTGCAACACGGATTTACAATGCAGTGAGGTAAGTGGCTACTTTTTGCGTGGGGGCAATGCTGAAGTTAAACGTGCCGCTCTTCTTGCATGTTCCTCCGCAAGACTTATCCGATTCGCTGCTTGTTGCGCTCGTTGAATTATATCCTCTTGCCTAATTACCTCTTGTTCCATTTTTATTGCAGCTTCTTGTGCTGCAATTTCAGCTCGTCGCTTTTGAATAAGTAAATCCATTTCTTCGTTATCAATTTCAGAGTGCCAGGCACTTCTTGATGGTTGAATGCTTTGAAGTTTGTTTTCAAGCCCACCCATTCTGCTCATTAGAATTCCGAGGCTGGTTGCAATATCTTTTAGCATGTCGCCCTCGGTGGGTGGGGCTATTGGGGGCGCATCCTTCGTTCTTTGGAGGATTCCTTCTATGTCCTTTTGAATCGTGGGCCAGAACGCGTCAAAAGTTGTATTCAAAGTCTCTGGATCAACTGGTATAGAAAGCTTGGAGTTAATGCCGAATATTAATTTCAGCATGTTATCTCGGTCAAAAGGCGTGTGATTGAATTGAGCTAGAGGGCCGCTGATATTGCTAGGTTGTAAATCAATAAGTAATGTGCAAACTCTATTCGATGCCAATCCTTTGGCAAGGGCGCCAGATTCAAATAAAATCCAAGGGTTTTTCTGATTTTCGGCTGTAAGGCAAATTATGCCAATCGTGCTATCTTGCAGCTTATTGCCAATTTCATTCATCCATATCGAACCGCGATCAATGTCTGTTGTCGAGATCCAAGGAGTTGTCGTTTGGAGAACACATTTCAGCCATGGTTTGAGTGCTTCTGCAACAAGGCGACTGCGTTCGCCCGACCAACTGAGAAAAACGTTCATTGGCTTCCTCTTTAAGTGAAGTAAGTAAGTGTTTCAACGGCATTGTATGAGAGAGTCCAGTAGCCCCCGGCCAGGGTTCGCCTAAATGACACGCGCCCGGGAGACTCCGGGCATGTCTTCCAATCCCGCAGTTCCCGATCAAGCCCCCAACGCAGGGGGCGCAGCCCCCGGCACCCGCTCCCCTGACTGGGAGCGCATCGAGCTGGACTACCGGGCCGGCATCAAGACCCTCCGCCAGATCGCCGACGAGAACGGCATCACCCACGGCGCCATCAACAAGCGCGCCAAGCGGGATGGATGGGAGCGCGACCTGTCCCAGAAGATCCAGGCCAAGGCCGATGCGCTGGTATCCAGGGCGGCGGTATCCAGCCAGGTATCCGCGGATACCAAAGTCCGGGAACGGGCTGTCATCGACGGCAATGCCCAGGCTGTGGCTGACGTTCGGCTGGGCCATCGCAAGGACGCGCGCCGTGTTCGCGAGCTCACCAACAGGCTCATGGACGAGCTGGAGCAGCAGACCGACCCGGCCACCTTGGCGAAGCTGCAGGAGTTGGCCGCTGCCGTCGTGGCTCCTGGCGAGAAGCCCGGCCGCGACCGCTACGGCGAGCTGCTGGATGCCGTCATCAGCCTGCCGGAACGCTCCAAGACCCTGAAGGTGCTGGCCGAGAGCCTGCGCATCGTGGTGGACATGGAGCGCACTGCCTTCGGCATGGACAAGGTTGATCCCGTGGGCGCTGGGCCGGGCGAGGGCGGCGTGGCCCGCATCGCTGTGGAGTTCGTGCGGCCGGCTGCGCGGGAGGACGACGACGCATGAACGCGCCCGCAGAACTCCCATTCACCAAGCTGCAGCTGGCCGAGAAGCTGCAGCCCCTGTTCTCGCCCCGGCGCTACAAGGTCATGCACGGTGGCCGTGGCGGCGGCAAGTCCTGGGCTGTCGCTGCCGTCCTCCTGGCCATGGCCGCCGATCGGCCGCTGCGCGTGCTGTGCGCCCGCGAGATCCAGCGGTCCATGAAGGACTCGGTGCATCGCCTGCTGAAGGACACCATCTCGCGCCTGGGCCTGGAAGCCTTCTTCGAGGTGCTGGACTCCGAGATCCGGGGCATCAACGGCTCGCTATTCCTGTTCTCGGGCCTGCAGTCCCACACGGTGGACACCATCAAGTCCTTCGAGGGCGTGGACATCGTCTGGGTGGAAGAGGCCCACGGCGTCAGCAAGAAGTCCTGGGACGTGCTGATCCCGACCATCCGCAAGGAAGGCTCCGAGATCTGGCTGACCCTGAACCCGGACATGGAGACGGACGAGACCTACCAGCGGTTCATCGCCACGCCCAGCCCGGACACGTGGGTCTGCCAGATCAACTGGCGCGACAACCCCTGGTTTCCTGTGGTGCTGGAAGACGAGCGCCAGAAGGCCAAGCGCTCCATGCTCAAGGACGACTACGAGCACATCTGGGAGGGCAAGGCCCGCAAGGTGGCGGCCGGCGCCATCTACCGCCACGAGGTGGAACACCTGTATGCCGACGGCCGGGCCTGCCGCGTCCCCTACGACCCGCGCCTGCCCGTGCACACGGTCTGGGACCTGGGCTGGAATGACGCCATGACCATCACCATGGTGCAGGTCGGTCCGCAGGACGTGCGTGTCATCGACTACCTGGAAGACAGCCACCACACCTATGACTGGTATGTGACCCAACTGGAGAAGCGCCCGTATCGCTGGGGCATCGACTACCTGCCGCACGACGGCAAGACCAAGAACCCGCAGACCGGCAAGAACGCCGAGATGCTGCTGCGCGAGCTGGGGCGCCGCCAGGTGGTGTGCCTGGCCGCGCTGGACGTGGAAGAGGGCATCAAGGCCGCCCGCATGCTGTTCCCGCGCTGCTACTTCGACGCGGCGAAGACGGCGCGCCTGCTGGAGTGCCTGAAGCGGTATCAGCGCCACGTCAGCACCAAGACCGGCGAGGCCATGGGACCGCTGCACGACCAGTACAGCCACGGCGCCGACAACTTCCGCTACATCGCTCAATCGGCCGAGCACATGCTGCGCTCACAGCAGCAGCGGCCCGTCGCTCCTCGGGGCGGCGGCTGGCAGCCACTGGACAACGAGATAGGGTACTGACATGCAAGCCACCACCAACCATGGGGGCCTGCTGGCCCAGCAGCACGACGACAGCGGCGAGCCTCAGCGCGACCTGCGCGCCGAGTTCGTCCTGACGCTCCTGTCCAAGCGCCGCGAGGCCATTGCCGGCCGTGCCGGCTCGGGCATCGAGGAGGAGTGGACCGAGGACGAAGAGCACTACCAGGGCATCGACGACGCCAACCGCAATTTCCAGAACGCCAACCAGCTGTACCGCAGCCGCAAGGCGGCCATCATCGGCGGCCAGCCCAAGCAGCAGGGCCCGGCCCGGTCGGTGGTGTTCCTGAACATCACGCGCCCCTACACCGATGCGGCCAGCGCCCGCGTGGCGGACATGCTGCTGCCCACAGATGACAGGGCCTGGGAGATCAAGCCGACACCGCTGCCACGCCTGAGCGGGCCACAGCTGACCATGCTGGCCCAGGCCATGGGCGCCACGGACCCCGCCGCCGTGCACGCGCAGATGGCCGCCCAGGCAGGACAAGCCAAGGAAGCCGCCGAGCGCATGCAGCAGGCCATCGAGGACCCGCTGGTGGAAAGCAACTGGCATGGCGAGGTGCGCCAGGTCATCGAGGACTCCGCACGCATCGGCTCCGGCGTGCTCAAGGGGCCATTCCCCATCACCCGCACGGCGCGCATGACCCGGAAAGACCTGGCCACGGGCCTGACCGAGTTCATCAAGGTGGACGAGATCAAGCCCGGCTCCAAGCGCATCGACGTCTGGAACTTCTTCCCTGACCCAGCCTGCGGAGAGAACCTCCATAACGGCAGCTACACCTGGGAGCGCGAGCACATCGGCCGGCGCCAGATCAAGGAGATGGCGGCCGATCCCAGCTATGAGACTGCCGAGCTGCTGGCCGCGCTGCGCGAAGGCCCGGCTCGCACCCGCGAGGGCACCGAGGCCGTCTACCGGCCGGGCGAGGACGAGTTCGAGATGTGGATCTTCTACGGCCACTGCGCCCGTGAGCACCTGGCGCGCCTGGGTGTGGAGATGGAGGAGGGCGACGAGGACCGCGTGCCGACCATGGCGGTGATGATCAATGACCGCCTGGTCAAGGTCGTGCTCAGCCCCCAGGAAGATGGTGAGTTCCCCTATGACGTGCTGGCCTGGCAGCGTCGCCCTGGCATGCCCTGGGGTGTCGGCATCAGCCGCCAGGTCCGCACGGCGCAGCGCATGCTCAATGGATCGGCCCGCGCCATGATGGACAACGCCGGCCTGTCGGCCTCGCCGCAGGTGATCATCGGCAACGGGATCACACCCCAGGACGGCAACTATGGGCTGCGTCCCGGCAAGGTCTGGCGCGCCGAAGCCGATGCGGACGCCTCCGACGTGCGCGCCGCCTTCAATGCCTTCGTGGTGCCCAGCGTGCAGGCCCCGCTGATGAACATCATCAACTTCGCCCTGAAGATGGCCGAGGACACCACGGGCATGCCAGCCATGCTGCAGGGCATCCGCGGCGATGCACCCAACACCCTGGGCGGCATGCAGATGCAGAACAACAACGCCACCAGCGTGCTGCGGCGCCTGGCCAAGCGCTTCGACGACTACATGACCCGGCCGCACATCCAGCGGTATTTCGACTGGATGATGACCTACTCGGACGACGAGAGCATCAAGGGCGACTTCCAGATCGATGTGCGTGCCTCCTCGGCCTTGGTCGAGCGCGACGCTCAGCAGCAGTTCCTGATGACGCTGCTGCAGGTGTCGGCCAATCCCATCTACGAGCTGGACCCCGCCAAGCTGGCGGCCGAGCTGTGCAAGGGCCAGCGCCTGGACCCGGCCAACTTCCAACTCACGGATCAACAGAAGGCGCAGCGTGCCCAGCAGGGCCAGGACCCGACGGTACAGGCCAAGGCGCAGCTGCTGGCCGCCCAGGCCCGCAAGGCCGATGCCGACGCCACCAACACCGGCATGGAGACGTTGTACAGCGGTGTGCAGACCGGCCAGCTCATTTCGATGAATCCGGCCGTGGCCACGCTCGCCGATGGTCTGGCCAGGTCGGTGGGTTTCCAGGACCAGGACGCCGCACCCATCGTGCCGCAGGGCGGATGGATCACACCCCAGCAGCAGCCCGACCCTGGCGCCATGCCCAACAACACCGCCCCGCTGACGCCGCTGCGCCCGGACAGCCCGCTGCTGGGCGTGCGCCAGGGCATCGAGACGCCGGCCGCTGATGGCGCGCGAGGCTGACCCCCGGCCAGGGTTCGTCAGAGGCGCGGCTTCCCGGAACACTGGCCTCCATGACACAGGGCATCGACTTCACCTCACCGACATGGCGCGCCATCGAGCGCCATGCCAACGCGCAGATCGACACCCTGCGCAAGAAGAACGACAGCCCAACCATGGACGCGCTGCGCACCACCGAACTGCGTGGGCGCATCGCGGCCTGGAAAGAACTGCTTGCGCTGGCCCCGTCAGCCCAGGCACAACCCGCCGACGCTGGTGGCGAGAGCTACTGACCTTGGCATGAAACACAGGAGTGCATGACGCATGGATCCGCAACAACAGCAGGAACAGGCGCAGGAGCGGGCAGCTTTCGAGCAGGCCTTTGCCAGCGTGACCGGAACGGAGCCGCCGCCGGCCCCCGCCGCAGCATCTTCTGATGCCTCGGCCGAGGCTGGCGCAGCGCCCGCGCCGGCACCTGCAGAAGCCCCCGCACCAGCGCCCGCAGCCGCAGCGCCTCAGGCCAGCAATGCACCACAGGACGGCGCTGACGCTCCGCCTGCTCCCGAGGGGCGGCAAGCCCAGCCGGGGCAGGGAGCAGTCGATGACGACCCGGTGGTGTTCGAAGGCTACAAGCGCAGCGAGATGCAGCGCCTGCTGGGCAGCGTCGCCAAGGTGGATTCCCTCGAACAGCAACTGCGCAAGGCCAACGGCAAGATCGGCGAGCTCAACAGCCGCATTCAGGCCCCGGCACCTGCACCAGCCCCGACGCCAGCACCGGCGCCCGAGCTGCCCCCGGAGTTGCAGCAGTTCGAGAAGGACTATCCCGACGTTGCCAACTACGTCCGTGCCCTGGGCATCACGCCCCAGCAACAACGCCAGGAAGCCCCGCCGGCTCCCGTGCAGCAGCCCGTGGCCACGGGTGGCGAGCACCCAGCCCCGGCCGAGCATCACCCTGCAGCGCTGGAGCTGGCCGTGCTGGACCGCATGCACACAGGCTGGCGCGACAAGGTGGGCTCGCAGGAATTCAACCTGTGGCTCACCGCACAGGGAGAACAGGTACAGCAGGAGTTCGCGGAAGCGGGCACGGCTGACAGCCTGGGCGCCGTCCTCGGCAAGTACGACCAGTGGACCGCTGCACGCACCGCCGCCGCCGACAAGGCCGCGAAGGGGCAGCAGCGGCTCAAGGCTGCCGTGACGCCCAGCGGCAACGCGCCGCGCCCCCAGACCGCGCCTACCGAAATGGACGCAATGGAAGCCGCCTTCAAGGCGGTGCTTGGGCAGTAAGCCCGCAAGGAGAGAAACATGGCTCAATTTCAGACCACCGCGCCACCGGAGCGGATCGGCAAACTCAAGGGCGAAATCCTGGCGCACGCTGTGGCCACGGAAGTGCTGGGCATCACAGGCCTGCAGCGCGCACTGCCCAAGAACAACGGCCGCACTGTCGTGTATCGCCGCTACCTGCCGTTCGGCGCCGCGAACACTGACTGGAACACGCGCAACCGCCCAGCGGTCAATGCTGCAGCCCACGAGCTGACCGAAGGCGTCACGCCCACGGCCGACACGCTGGTGCCGCAGGACATCACCGTCACCATCAAGCAGTACGGCTGCCTCTACCAGCTCACCGACCAGGTGGTGGACACCTACGAGGATGACGTGCCCGCCGAGATGAAGAAGCACTGCGGTGAGCGCGTGGGCCTGCTGCGCGAGATGATCCGCTACGGCGTCATCAAGTCCTGCACCAACGTGTTCTACGCTGGCGCCGCCGCGTCCAGCCGCGTCACGGTGTCGGCCAAGATCACGCTGAACCTGCTGCGCAAGGTCAGCCGCAACCTGCAGGCGAACCACGCCAAGCGGGTGACCGGCATCCTGGCGCCCAGCATCAACATCGCCACCAAGCCCGTGGAAGCCAGCTACCTGGTCTTCGTGCACACGGACGCCGAGGCCGATATCCGCGACCTGCAGGGCTTCGTGCACGTCAGCGCCTACGGCAGCCGCAAGCCTGTGCACGCCCAGGAAATCGGCTCCTGCGAGAACTTCCGCTTCATCACCAGCCCCGAACTGGCCCCGTACCTGGCCGCAGGCGCGGACGTGGCCAGCACCGGCCTGATGGGCACGGCCAAGGTGGACGTCTACCCGTTCATCATGGTCGGCGAGGAAGCCTGGGGTCAGCTGGCACTGCGTGGCGCCGACTCCATCGACCCGACCTACATCCCGCCCGGGGTGAAGGACAAGAGCGATCCGCTGGGCCAGCGCGGCTACGTGGGCGCCAAGTTCTACATGCAGTGCATGCTGCTGAACGAGGGCTGGATGGCCGTCGTGGAGGCTGGTGTCTCCGCCCTGTAAGGGCCAGACCGCAGCCTGAGGAATCGGGCTGTTGGTTCTTTCAGGTGGCAGGCCCCGCGCCTGCCACCTTCTCCAACCTCAACGAGACATTCACATGGCAACACGCAGACAAATTGACGCCGGCGCCGAGTACCTGGGCCCCGAGGACACGCGCACGCTGGGTGAAATCGGCGGCCACGGCGGCATCGACGTGGTGGACAAGCCCCTGCCCATCGGCGCTCTGGAGATGGAGGCCTTCATGAACGAGATGGTCACCATCGTGGTCAACCCGTCGCAGGACCCCGACGACCCCAAGCTCGTACAGGTCGGCGTCAACGGCGTGAACCAGTTCATCCCGCGCGGCCGGCCTATCCCGGTCAAGCGCAAGTACATCGAGGTGCTGGCCCGTGCCAAGCGCACCGACTTCGGCCAGACCCTGGACGAGCGCCTGGGTGAGGCAATGAACCATCTGCACCCCATGCACAGCCTGCGCTTTCCCTTCAGCGTGGTGCGCGATGCGAATCCGTACGGCGGGGACTGGCTGATCGGCGTGCTGGCCGAGGCCCGCTGATCCAGCGCTGAGGCCGACCATGACCCTCGACGACCTGATCAAGCAGTACCGGGCCGACGCGCTCGACCAGGGCCGGGCCGTCGGCGGTGGTGACACCGATGTCTTCTGCACCGATGACCTACTGACTATCTATGCCAACGAGGCCCAGGTCGAAGCCTGCCGCCGTGGCCAGCTTCTGCGCGATTCGGTCTCTCCCATGTGCCGCATCGCCTTCCTGGCTGGCGCCGAGACGGTGGACCTGGACAGCAGGGTGGTGCGCATCCTGCGCGCCTTCATCGACGGCCAGGAGGTCGGCGAGATCTCGGTGGACGAGATGGACTGCTACCACCCCGGCTGGCAGTTCCAAGATCGCCAGGACGTTCCGCAGCGCCTGGTGGCCGGCATGACCACCGGCAAGCTGCACCTGTGGCCCAGGCCTGCAGCAGACGGTGAACTGCGCCTGACCGTGCAACGCCTGCCGCTCAAGCCCATGCGCATCTGCATGGACAAGCCCGAGATTCGGCCCGAGCTGCACTTCGCCCTGGTGCACTGGATGCTTTACCGGGCCTACGGCCGCGAAGACACCGACATGCACAACGACACCAAGGCCGCTGTGGCCCTGGCCAAGTTCGAAGCAGAGTTCGGGCGCAAGGCCAGCGGGCGCAATGAAGAGTGGGTGCGCTCGCGCGAGGTGGGTGTGCCGGGGCCGCTGGCTTAAATTTTCAAAGGAGCACCAGATGACAGCAGAGAGCATCAACCCTTCGCCAGCTCAGCAAACCCAGGACGCCATCACTCTCCTGTATCAAGCTGCACAGGAGGCCGAAATAAGGTTGCCGTCATATCGCGAAGCACAACCATCTGGTCGGGAGAATCCACAATCCCCGGTGTCGCCATCAATTGGCCGATGAGTTGGTCGTATGAGATTCTCACTGCCTCAGGATTGGGATGTGCCAGGATCAGTGCGCGCACCGCGCACACAATTGCTGCGCTCTGGACGACGGGGCCAAGAGTTGGCCCAAGGCGGGAGAACGCCTCACGCGCCGCATTCTGCTCAGGGGTTGCCATAGATTCCTCCTTACGGGAATGTAGCAGGGGCGGGGCGCCCCTCTTCAGGCTGAGAGCTGCAGCGCTGGTGCAAACACTTCGTCAGCGTGGAGGAGCTGATCCCTGATCTTCCTGAATGCTGCGCCCCTTGCCTCCGCCAAAGACTTTCTGTCCGCGATCGCGTCTTTCAAGTTCTGATTTGCCATGTGTAGGTCAGTCAATAGGTCCCAAAGCTCATGCCTCACGTAGTGGTAAATCCGTTCATCGAAGATCCAACGGGCGCCTTGGATGCCAATGAGAAATTCCCTCTCATCCCTAGCTGAGAATTCCCCGTTCTGAAGGGTAGTCGTGATGGCCGTCATTGCTGCGTTGTAGACATCCAGTCGACGCTCAAACAGATCAAGTCGAAGTTTGCTCTTTGCGGTCTGGGCAGCGGCCGCAGCTGTATCGGCCTGTTGCCGAGCGATGCCTTCCTGGATGCGGCCAAATTTATGGGTTACCCACGCACCAACTCCTGCCGCGAGCACCGCTGCAAGTAATGGTGCAACAGCCCTCAGAACTTCAAGCCACATCGGAATACCTGGCGCCATGAGTTACCTCCCTGATTGATTGTTCATGCCCCCACTGGGGTTCGACGCGCCGAGAGCATATCCGCACACTGCCATGAGCAACTCCGCAAGGAATACTCATGGCTACCAATCCACTCGTCGAAGCAATGCGGCGCCAGAACGGCGAACAGCCCTATGCGCCCGCATCCTCCAATGTGACCCATGGCGCCGCGTTCGGCGTCTACCGCAGGCCGGAGACGGCTGGCACGCGGCCGGGCATGATGCAACCCTATGCCGCCACGGGGCCGCGCTCGTTCGAGCCAGCCAAGAGCCTGGACGCGAGCTCCATGCGGATGAACGCCGCCAGTGATCCGCGCTCGCTGACATTCGGGGGCAGTACCCCCGAGGCAGCCAGTCCATATGCAGGCGTCGGGTATCGGCCCCCAGCCCCGCCGAGCACATCTTCGGCCAGCACTGCGGCGCCTCCTGCCGTGCCAACTGCGCCTCCGCAAGCTCCGTCTGCTGACTTCTCCGCAGTGAACGACTTCTCCCAGGCTCCAGCTCCCGCGCCGGCCGTCGCTCCGGCACTTGCCCAGGCAGCCACGCCCATGGCGCCAAGCGGCGCTGTCACGCGCGACGGCAACAGCTACAGCGGACCCGCTGGTATCAGCGGCGACATCACCATCAACGGCAAGCCTCCTGGCGGCACCATGAACTCGCTGCCCAGCGGAGCCACGCCAGGATCGCAGATGCAGGGCATCGCCCCGGGCCTGTCGTCATCCCTGGGCAATCCTCTGGTCCAAGCCGCCGGCATCCGCCACAGTGGCAACGACTGGCAATCCCGCAACGAGTTGCGCAATGCCGAGGTGTCGGCCAGCTCCATCACCAACTCGCGGCGCTTCGGCGGCCGTGGCGCGGAGAACAGCCCGGACATGCAACGGTACCGTGCCGCGCTGGGGACCGATGCAGCACTGCGCCAGGCCGACCCAGCCATGCAGATTGAGGGCATGCGCCAGGGCAATGCCCTGGTGCGCGCCGCCATGGAGCAGCAGGGCCAGAACCAGCGCGCCGGCATGCAGGCCGGGCTGACCCAGCAGCGCCTGGACATGGACCGCGAGACACAGGGATACACGAACCGCACCAACCGGCTGGTGGAGGCGGCACGCAATCAGGTGTCCCAGGAACAAGACCCGACCAAGCGCCGCAGCCTGGTGCAGTACATGCGGGACATCGAGGGCGCGCAGACCCCCAGCGATTGGGATGTGAAGGTCACGCCGACCACCAAGAACCTGGACGGCTCGACTTCCATGGGCAGCGTCATCCGCCACAACAGGGCTACGGGCCAGGTGGAGCAGGTGCCTATGGGGCAGGGAGGCGGTGATCCGCTGTCGAGTCCTGCAACCAGGCCCGTTGGAACTGTCTCAAGCGTGGGCGGGAAGACGGCCGTCTGGGATGGGCAGAAATGGGTGCCGCAATAGGGCGCTTACTTCTTCGGGGGCGAGAGCTCGCCGCGCTCCCAATCGGGGCCGTCATACAGCCTCCGGCAAGCCACCCCAATGAGCTCCGCTGCCCTGGTGCTGCGCGTGTCGCCTGCCTTCTTCGCTGTGCACTCTGGCCCGGACTTGAACCCCAGCATGCCCCGGCCATCTCCCTGGGGCACGGCCTGAATCCCACCAGGGTGCTCAGCGCTGCAGACCTGGAACACCGCCTGGGCTGCGACATCGTTCTGCGTGCCCGGGAGCTTGTCCAGCAGGCACGTGGCCATGTTCGCGGCCATGCAAGGAAATGCCAATGCCATATGGGCTATCAAAAGAAGGCTGCGCATATCTTTAAGGAATTTGTGTGGACTGGCTGTCTGGCGGGGAGAAATCCAATGAGTCGGGTGTGTGTAGTCTGTCGCCAAGATAGTAGAGGCCCCACAAGGTTACTGACACCATCTGGCAAACAAATACTATGTAAATGTAGGTTGCGGCAGACTTCAGAATTTGGCAGTTTTCTGGCGAAACTACATCTTTCAAAATTGGCGCTACGGTTAAGAATGCCACTGCAAGCAGAGTAAGTCCGATACTTAATACAGTTAGGTAAGCAAACATGGACGACAAAAATCGCCGTCTATTCATGGGGATACGCTCTGGATATCCGTTATAAACCACGGTCCCAATCGGCGGCGTTCCCGGCATTGGCTTCAACATGTCTTTGTTGTTGAACGTGGCTATTGCTGCCAAGGCTGCGATATAAAATCCTGGCAGGCTTTGAATAAATCCGAGCAACCGAGAAATTAACCCACTTGAACCGAAGATATCGATCTTCTCAGATGTGAAAAATCCGAGGCTCGTAACTATTGCTGCCAGAATCATTGGCAGAATCCAGTTAATAATCAGCGGCTTCCTCGTTGGATGCGTGATCGTTAAAAACGAGAATGGACGCAATAGATCGAGCAACATGATTTTCTCTATATAAGTTTTCGCATGGCAGAAAGAATGGTTTCATTCAAGGATGTTTGCTGCCCATCAACCTCAATAGCTAAATCGACATTTTCTTTCCTTGTGAATGCGGCGTCAAGGTTATTGATGTCAAATGTATTGGTTTTTGTGGCTCCATCTGGTGCTTTGTAACTTATGCGAGCAAGTTTATAGTCGGAGCCGTCGGATGATTTCTTGAATCTAGAAACTGAGTTCTTGATAAAAGCTCCCGTGATGGTCTTTGCATTGGATGCAACCACATGAATAGACTGAGCCTCTATGTGTAGATTGCCGCTTGAGTCAAAGTCTGACAGCTTATCTGCCACGAGCTCCATGCCTTGAAATGTGCCTTGCCGGAGTACATCATCAAGAAGGGCGCTCATGTGCCCGTGAGTTTCGTATTTATAGTTTACTGAGTAGACTTCGGGGTTGCCATCCTTGTCCAGTCCAGTCGGATGCGGGAAATAAAACAAATCATTATTTGATTTGTCTGATTTAAGTTGCCAAGTTATATCTCTGAGGAACTTTTCAATAGCTTGGTAAGTAACTCCAGAGCCCATTGTCATAAGCATCAATGCTTTTCTTCTGTCTGCTGACGGCTTTATGATTACGTGGCAAGAGTATTCAATGCCCTCAGTTTTGCTTTTTCCGCCTGCGCGCCGCTTCTTTGTTGTGAAGTCTTTAAAAGCAACGTCAGAAACGCTTGAGTCAGCCCGATTTAAAAGAGCGTAATACTGTTTATTTTTCGCGTCGTATTTCCAGTCGGAGATTTCAAGCGAAACATGCTTTGAAACAAGAGTTTCTTGTCCCTTTGGCTTAATTCTGGAAAGTATGTCCGCTATTGCGCAGCACGATGGATTCTTGAGTTTTGCTCGCGTGTAAGAGCTAAGCGTTAAATCATAGAAGTGGATCGTTCTTTGTTGCGGTTTCATGCGACTGTTCCAGGTGGACCTAAGGGATAGACCGATTCTTTCCGACCCCTGGCTGGGGTCCTATAGGTTGCACACTGTAACAGTATGGCTAGTTGAGCCGTTGTGCTCTTTGAGATGAATGACGAGGCGACCGTTCCACACGCCTTTGCTACGCAAATGGTCATGGCCTTCTTGACCGCCCCGCGCGAGCTTCATCGTTTCTGGACGCTGGTGCCGCGAGCTCGCACCTGTGACAATGCCCCGCATGCACGAATGCGTCTTCACCCACAACGGCGTCGAGTTCAGCGCAGACTACGAGGCCTGTGACGACGTGCTTCTGGTCTTCTTGCCGGACGACTCTGCCAGGGAGTCGCCGTTGGGAGGTCGTGACCCGCACGCTGTAGCTCTGGAGCACCTCATGTTTTACGTGGCGACGTTGGAGGTGTAGTACTGAGCCTCACCTGCGCTCAGGTTCGCTCGCCCGGGTTCCCGCTGTTGCTTGGGCATTGAACGTCGCCCTGTGTATCAGGAAACGCGATTTCTATGCCTGCGGACGCGGCAGCAGTCGGCAGAGTGCGCCAAGGTCCAGCGTGTGGCCGTTTCGCGATGAGCCAGATCGCGGCGACTACAGTCAGCGTCCCAAGAATTAGCAGGCTCAGCAATCCGCGCGGTGACCAACTGTCCTGTTGCTCTTCCGGGCTGCTTGATCCCTGCGGGGGCTCGTCATCTTCCATGAGTTGGCCTGGAAATGCCGCGCAAGGCAAAGGTGAGGTGGTACATGGCATGCGCTTTCTTGTGGGAGGGAGAGCGATGCTACGCGCGGTTTTGCCCTGTACCAATATGTATCTTCTCCCAGGCTGTGAGGCCGTACAGGCGGCAATCAGCATGCCCACCCAGCCTAGGCCAACCCCTACCTCGTCATCTCGTTTTGGACGGCACAGGTGCGGTACAACAGGTTCAGAGTTTCTTTCGCTCAGTATTTCTTCAGGGTGCCGCCATGCCAGACTCCATCCAAGCCCCGTGCCCCTTATGCAACCTCCAGTGCACTGCCTACCTCGAAGACTATGGAAAGTGGATGCATTTTTCCTGCCGCTGTTGTCGCGAGCTGAAGGTGAACAAGATGGTGATCAGCAAGCTCCGCGCTGAATCCAATGACGTGCGCGAGCAGCTATCGCAGCGGGCTCGCGCGTTGGGAGAGGGCGAATATCTCCACATCGCTGCAACGGATCAGGGCTCGTTGCAGCCCCGAGGGCAATCTGCTTGGACAGCTGAGGTGCGGACGCGGCCCGTGTGAGGTTTACGCCAGCGTGCCGGCGATGGCCAGCACAGAGCCTGGCACGAACAGGAGCAGGAAAAGGGGCGGGCGCATCAATTCATGAGCCTCGGATGCCTTGAATGTGGCATCTGCTCGGATCAACTGGAAAATTGTCCCCCATGCCGCTAACGCCCCGCCGATTGAGGAGACGACTTTCGGCGCGGTGAGCCCGGCGCATGGAGACTTCGACAATAGGGTGAGCACTCCGATGGAAAAGGCGATGATCAGCAGAGTCCATGCCGCTGCGGACCAAAACTCCTTGCGCATCTTTTTCAGTCGAGCAGCATTGGTTTCATGGAGGGACTCAACGTCCTCATTCAAAGGCCAGCTTCCGGCATCGTGCTTCCGCTTGTAGTCGGCCGAACGAATGCTCACTTCAATGGAATTTCGGGTGGCAGCCTTGATGTACCTCTGGTCCATGAACAGCAGGAAATAGACCAGCCCAGCCCAAACGTTCAGTTTTTTCGGTTGCAGTTGAGACGCGGCCAAGTTCCCCTCCAGTCGTCGCGGCGCCAGGCCGCTGATTGCCGCCATTCTATTCAGGCTCCGGGCGGCACCATCCAGGGGGTGTCTCGCGCGGGCTTCGTCGTTTCTGGGGCAGCTTCAAGCTCGGCACGTCGTTTGCCCCTCCGCAGGATGAGCCCGGCTCGGGGAGGAGGGAGTTTCCGTCTGCAGCCCAGACATGGAACGGTGCACATTTCTGGCCGGAGTCCCGAACATATGTCACGCAAGTACAAGACACTGATGCAGGAGAAAGCTGCATTGGATGCCAAGATCGCTGAGTACTATGGAGCCATGAGGCTCGATGCGATTGATGCAGCACGGGCTCTGGTGAAGCAACATGATCTCAAGGTCTGCGATCTCTTTGCACTGAACACGCCAGCAAACGCGCGTTACCGCAATCCCAAGACCGGCGAGACTTGGACGGGCCGTGGCCGAGCTCCCCGGTGGATCGAGGGCCGAGATCGAAAGCCCTTTGAGATCTGAGCGGGAGTCCGCCCTCTTGCAGGCCTCATCGTTTCTGGGCTAGAAGGGGATCTCGTCGTCAGAAAGGGGCGAAAGCGCACGCTTCTTGCGCGCCTCGGCTTCAGCCTCAGTCCTTGCCATGGCCTCCAATCCAGCGAGGGCACGCCGTTTCATTTCAAAAATCACTGGTGCGAGCTCATACAACGAGGCACCCAGAGCCGGTGCATTGAGACGCGTGAGGGCCTTCAAGTCTTCTTCGGTGAGCGTGCGCGTGGTGAAGAGGAGGTGGATGCATGCCAACGCCAGGCCTTGAGGATCTGGCAGTTCCGTTGTCTGAGATTCCACAGCTTCTATGTAAGTGTCGATCAGAATCTCGGCGTCCAAAAATGCATCGCCCCAAGCTTCAGAGTCTGCGTTTGCATCGGGCAACGTTCCGTAGAGGCGTTCCACAAGGTCGTTCTTCGAGGCGGCGAGCTGTTCTTTGACGGATGTTTTGGCCATAGGGTCTCCGGTTTCAGTTGAACCATCAGTTTGCTGTCACGACCAGCTTTGGATGCATCGTACCGCCCGCCCCGAGCGGGCTTTTCACGCCCCCGCCCAGGGTTCGCGCCCCAGCCCCTGCGTGGGAACACTGGGGGCATGGCAAATACAGACTGGGAACGCGGCACCTTTGCCGCACCGAATGCGGGTGGCGCGCCCGACTGGGAGAAGGGCGCCTTCTCCACACCTGAGCCCGCCAAATCCAGCACCCTCTCCGACCTCGGCAAGTCCGTGAAGGCCGGCGTCCAGCGACTGCCGGGCATGGTCACGGGGCTGGCTGATCTGCCTATCGCCCTGGCCACTGGCGCGCGCCCCGTCACTGCGGCGGCCGATGCGCTGGGCGAGGCCACGGGTTTCCAGCCGGGCAAGTGGGCTGACGAGACGAAGTTCTCTCCGGCTTACGAGGCCGGGCGCCAGAACGTGGACGAGGCCTGGAAGGATGGCTCGGCCGGCGACATCGCGCTGGCCTACCTGAAGAACCCTGGCTACACGGCCAATCAGGTGGCCGAGTCGCTGCCTTCGATGGTGGCCGGCGGCGTCCTCGGGCGCGCAGCCATGGGCGCTGGCGCAGTCACTGCCAAGGCTGCCAACGCCGCCACGGGCACGGCGGCGCGTGCAGCCACACCCGGTGTGCTGGCGCGCACCGTGGGCGAGAAGTGGGCCGCGCCTATGGCGGCGGGTATCGGCGAGGGCGTGGTCACGGCCGGCCAGCAGATGGAGCAGGCCACGGGCGAGGATCAGCAGCGCAATGCAGTGGCGGCCTTGAGCGCAGGCGCACTGACGGGCGCCATCGGCGTGGGGGCCGGCCGGGTGGCCAACCGCCTGGGCCTGGAGACCGCCGAGACGGCCATGGCCAAGATCGGCACGGGCGCGACCACGGAGGTGCCGCTCTCGGCCCAGCGCCGGATCCTTGGCGGAATGGTCTCCGAGGCGGTGCTGCAGGAACTGCCACAGTCGGCCCAGGAGCAGATGTGGCAGAACTACGCCGAGGGCAAGCCGCTGATGGAGGGCGTGGCCCGAGCCAGCACGGAAGGAGCGATTGCCGGTGGCGTGATGGGGGCTGGCGCCAATGTGAGCGGCGCGGCGAACCGTCGCGCTCGCCAGGCAGACCAGCAGGGCCGCCAGCGCGCGGAGGACGCCGCAGCCAGTGCCAACCAGCTGGCCGAGGAGGCGAGCATCCAGAACCTGGCCGGGCAGCCGGTCAACCCCGTGGACCTGGGCGCGCCCGCCAACTTCGAGGACCTGGTGACTTCCAGGTCGCAGGCAGAGCCTGACCCCTACACAGCATGGGACCAGCAGGTGCAGGCTGGCGCACGTGCCGCGCAGCCAGGTGCTGCTGCTCCGGCAGAGGCTGCTGGTCCGGCTGTGGACCCCTTCACGGACTGGGACCAGCAGAACGCTGCGGTGCGTGAGTTCCTCGGTCGCCCACAGGATACCCCCCAGCAGCGTCCCGACTACCTGGCCGAAGTCCAAGCCGCTGTGCGCAGCGGCACGCAGTTCTCTACCCAGCAGACGGTGGACACGGTGCGCGATGCCATGGAAGACGCTTGGCTGGCCGAGAACGTGGGCGCTGATCCTGCTGGTGCGCCAGCCCCTGGTGCTGGGCTGCAGGCGGCAGACGCCATGGGCGTGCAGCTGCAGGGCCAGTTCCAGCAGGCCAGCGAGGATGCCGGCATTGCCGCTGTGGATGCCCGTGTGCGCACCGGCCGCATCCTATCCGGGCTGCAGAACCTGCTGGATGGCGGCGCCGAGAACTCGGCCCAGGTGCTGGGCGGCCTGAACGAGGGCCTTGCCCGCATCAACGAGCAGCCGCTCGACACCACTGAGACGCAGCGCGTGCGCCGCATGGTGGACGCCTACATGGGATTCCGTGGTGTCGGCGAGCCTGCGCCGCTGCCGGCCGACCGCGCGCCAGCGATGGACCCCTTCGCAGACAACGCCGCCATGGAGGCGCTGATCCCCCAGCGCCCGCTGCAGCGTCCTTCCGAGCGCATGGGCATCAACCCTGCAGACGGCCCGCTGTCGCGCGGCGCAGCCATGGCGGTGGATGCCGGGTTCGACGCCACCCAGCAGGCCGCCCTGCAGGTCCAGGAGATCGCAAATGCCCAAGGTGCCCAGGCACGAGCTGCCGCCGTGGCCGCCCCAGCAGCCATTCCCTCGACCGGACCCGGCGCCCTGGAAGCCGCTGGGCCTGCACCCCTGACCCAAACAACAGGAGCCACCTTTGCCCCGCAAGCCGATCAAGCCCAGCAAGCTGGCGCGCAACCTCCGCAAGCAACTGGAGCGCCAGGCGCGCCGGCTGCTGGTGCTGCTGCAGCGCAGGAAGGTCTGACCAATGCCAGCACCACGACTCTCAACAATGGCGCGCAAGGCGGCGCGGCGCCAGGCCCGCAAGGACAAGCGCAGGCAGCAGCGGCCCGCCCGGCCAACTGGCGATCCAGCGCGCTACCTGCCGGCCGCGTGGCCCGGGGTCTGGGAATAGATCCCAAGGGCAAGAGGCTGGCGCAGATCCTGGCCGAGGTGGATGCCGCTGATGCGGCGCGCGCCGGTCAGCAGCAGGCGCCCGAAAACGGAATGCCCCCCGCAGCTCAAGGGGTGGACGCATCTGCCGAGGCTGCAGGCCCTGACCTGACTTCCATCCGCTCTGCGGGGGACGCGGCCAGTGTAGAGCAGGGCGCCGCCGCGCAGTTCAGCCGCAACATGCCCGAGGAATTGGCCCGGGAGATCCGCAAACTGCGCCCGCCAGTCTCCGCTGCTACGAATGCCTCTGTGCGCCAAGCCGTGAACCAACTGGTGGGCGGCATGGGCATGCTGCCCAACAGCCTGGGCCGCATCGTGGTCACCACCTCCGACGACATCCGCGCCAACTGGGAGCCGCTGATCGGCCCCGTGTCCATGGGTGCGGAGGGCGGCGGCAAGGCCCAGGGCTTCTACGATCCCAACACCAAGACCGTGTTCATCATCTCGGACCACATCGTGGCCGGCGACGAGCTGGGCGTGGTGGCCCATGAGTTGATGCACAAGCACGGCCCTGCGGTGCTGGGCGAGGAGGGCTGGAATCAGCTGCATGGCGCCATTGGCCGCTGGGCCAGCGCGCCAGAGGGTAGCCTGGAGCGCCAGGTCTACAACGAGGCCGCCGCCCGCGTGCGCGATTCCCATCCTGCGTCTGGAGATGCTCAGGCCTATTCGTCGCAGGAGCTCTTCCCCTACGCCGTGCAGGTTGCTCTGGAGATGGGTGTGCGTCCCAATGCCCTCGCCAAGCCCGGCACCGTGGCGCGCTGGCTGGACCAGGTGCGCAAGGTGCTGCGCCAGGTCTGGGCCAAGATCGCGGGCAGCCGCAGCGACTTCGCCAGCCAGGACCTGGTGAACCTGGCGTTCGGTATCGCGCAGCGGGAGAATCCCGCGCTGGCTGGCGAGCTGGACGGGGCCACACAAGAAGGCCCCCCGAATCGTCGAGTTTCCGGCACTGACACTGCAAGCGGTGTGGAGCGACCCGGCTCATCCAATTCGGGAGACAGGCCGATGGTAGCGCAGCAGTTCAGCCGGGCCGCGCCGGCCGCGCCCACGGCCAGCCACTACTCCGCCGAGCAGGCCCGCGCCGCAGAGCATGCCTTCGGCGTCCAGGTGAAGCAGACCTGGGCCGAGCGCGCGCAGGCCATGAGCCACAACATCGGCACCAAGCTGCGCCAGGGCCTGGTCGACCAGTTCGCACCCCTCAAGGAGATCAGCGAGAAGGCTTACATCCTGGCGCGCCTGTCCAAGGGCAGCGACGGGGCGGTGGAGGCGGCGCTGCTCTACGGCAAGCCCTACCTGCGCGACGGCGTGGCCGACGTGGACATCAAGGACGGAGGCTTCGCCAACGTGCTGGCCAGCCTCAAGGGCGAGCACGACCGATTCTTCCAGTGGGTGGCCGCCCAGCGTGCCCAACGCCTGAAGGCCGAGGGCAAGGAAAACCTGCTGACCGACCGCGACATCACGGCCCTACGCTCGCTGGATGCCGGCCGCATGGCCGACGGCACGGCGCGCATGCCGCTGTACGCCGCGGCGCTCCGGGAGCTCAACGCTTTCAACGAGGCCAGCCTCAAGGTGGCGCGGGACTCGGGCCTGATTGACCAGGCCGCCTACGACCTCATGAAGGACCAGCCCTATGTGCCGTTCTACCGCCTCATGGAAGAGGACGGGGGCATGCGCGGCCCGCGCTTCAGCTCCGGACTGGTGAATCAGCAGGCCTGGAAGAAGCTCAAGGGCGGCACGCAGCAGCTCAACGCCGACCTGCTGCAGAACACGCTCATGAACTGGAGCCACCTCTATGCCGCCGCCGCGCGTAACCGGGCCTCCCTGGAGACCATGGACGCGGCCGAGAAGCTGGGCGTGGCCTACCGCGTGCCCGCCGATACCAAGGGCTCCGTGAAGGTGATGCGCGAGGGTGTGGCGGAGCACTGGGCCGTCGAGGACCCGTACCTTGTCGATGCCATCTCGGCCATGAGCTATACGCCACCGGGCATCGTCAAGGCCATGGCGCCGTTCAAGCGCCTGCTGACCTTCGGCGTGACGGTGAACCCCACCTTCAAGATCCGCAACCTGATCCGCGACAGCCTCTCGGCCATCGCGCAGAGCGACCTGAGCTACAACCCGCTGGAGAACGTCGCCAAGGGCTGGAAGGCCACGGACAAGAACAGCCAGACCTATGCCTCCATGCTGGCCAGCGGCGGCATCATCAAGTTCGGCACGCAGGAGAACACCAACCAGTTGCGCGGGCAGATCGAGCGCCTGGGCGGCACCATGCTGGACAAGCAGGGCTTCGACAAGCTCAAGGACCAGATGCGCTCTCTGTGGGAGGTGTACGAGGAATTCGGCGACCGCACCGAGAACGTGAACCGCACGGCGCTGTACGAGCGCCTGCGCGCCAAGGGTCTGAGCCATGCCGAGGCCAGCTTCCAGGCCCGGGACCTGATGGACTTCAGCATGTCCGGCAAATGGGAGACCGTGCGCTTCCTGGCCCAGACCGTGCCCTTCCTGAACGCCCGCCTGCAGGGCCTGTACAAGCTGGGCCGCGCCGCCGGTGAGGACCCGCGCCGCTTCGCCGCCATGGCCGGCGCTGTGTCCATGGCCAGCCTGGGCCTGCTGGCCGCCTACGCTGATGACGACGACTGGAAGAAGCGCGAGGACTTCGACCGGGACAATTTCTGGTGGTTCAAGATCGGCGACAAGGCCTTCCGGATTCCAAAGCCCTTCGAGGTGGGTGCCATCGGCACGGTGGCCGAGCGCACGGCCGAGCTGATGATGAGCGAAGAGATGACGGGCAAGCGCTTCGGCCAGCGCATCAGCGACATGGTGTTCAACACCTTCGCCATGGACCCCACGCCCCAGGCCATCAAGCCCTTCCTGGAGGTCTACGCCAACAAGGACAGCTTCAGCGGCCGGGCCATCGAGGGCATGGCCGACGAGCGCCTGCGCCCGCAGGACCGCTACAACGAGCGCACCTCGGAAGTGGCGCGCCTGCTGGGCTCCTGGGGTCTGCCGGACCCGGTGCGCCTGGCCAAGGGCGAGTACTCGGGCCTGAGTCCGAAGCAGGTGGACTTCCTGCTGCGCGGGTACTTCGGCTGGCTCGCCACGGTCAGCACCAGTGCGACCGACGCCATCGCGCGGCCCATGCTCGACCGCGGCGAGCGCCCGGCCATGCGCCTGCGCGACACCTTCGTGGCTGGCAACTTCGTCGAGGAGCTGCCCACGGGCTCCAGCCGCTACGTCACCACCATGTACGAGCAGGCCAAGGATGTGGAGCAGGCCTGGGCCAGCTACCAGGCCGCGATCAAGTCCGGCGACGTCGAGCTGGCGCGCAGCATCCAGGAAGAGGAAGGGCCGAAGCTGCGCAACCGCATGGCCATCAACGCCGCCAAGCAGCAGATGGCCGAACTGGGCCAGCGCGCGAAGAAGATCGACGGGGATCGCTTGCTGTCGGCGGAGGCCAAGCGCGAGCGCCTGAACGAGATCGAGCAGCGCCGCAACGCCATTGCCGAGCGCGTGGCCGGGCTCACGAACTGAGCGTGCCCTGGCGCAGGAACTGCCAGATGAAGCCCACGGCGCCGAGCCCGATGATGATCAACCAGTAGGTCTCGATCATCGAGCGGCGCTCGGCGGGCGTGGTCAGCTTGAAGAAGAGGATGGCCGCGATCACGAGCAGCCAGAAGATGATGCCGGGCATGGTGGCATCGTATTGGGGGAGCTGGTTGCGAGCAATCCATCGACGACGGCAAGGTCGAGTAAGCAATTAGATCTCACTAAACTGTTCCGGCTGACAGGGAGTGGATGGTGATGTTTCGTAGTCCTGATAGAGTCATGTTCGTCAATGGTCATGAGTGAGCTAAGCTGGCTCACTGGTCACCTTGCATGCGACTGACAGGGCTAGGTGAGCAATGTGGAGATTGTCGAAAGCCCGCCAGATCCTCTATTAATCACTCGGAAAACATGAACTCTGCCACCCGAATAAAAGCAATCGTCTCTCACTTCTGCGCTTTGAAGCATGAAAGCCAACAGATTGAAGGATGGAAGACCTATTTGAATATTCAGCCTGGAGCAACTCAGGATCAAATCGAGGAGGCAGTCGTAATTGCGCTTCGTGCCCTAGGTGCAGAATTGCGTAACTTAGAGGCAAAAGCTAGGTATCTCGAAGTGCCGGAGGATTGCTATAAGGGTGTGGTGGCTGGACTATATAAGTCTCTTTCGACTAAATATGTGCATTTACCTTGGAGTCAATCGCAGGGCGGTGTAGTTCCTCCAGAAGTCCGCATGTGTTTGAGCTGGATGTCATGGGCATTAAGCAATTATTCGGAAGAGCAGATGGGTCAGGATGATATGCTCGATCTGATGATGGCTATTTCTGAGCAAGAGGAGTTGCTGGCTAACACCAAGATGCCGGTGGGGCTTAGGGAGCTGCTTGAAAGTCAGTTGAATGAATTAAAAACGGCATTGATCTTGTATCAAATAAATGGCGCAAAGCCTATTGTTGATGCTGTTAATAAACAGTGTGGTGAAATGAGAAATGCTGCGCCTGATCTCGTTAAGGAGGTTGAGAGCAGCTCTGAGGAGGTTAAGTCTGTACTTGCAAAGGGAATGGATTTGATTTCTAAGGCAGCAAAGGCGGCGGAAAATGGATCAAAAATATTCAAATTTGGTCAGGAGGTTTACCAACTTGGGAGCGCTGGTTGGCAGACTTTTGGCCAGGGCCTGTTGACTTCTGCAGGCTGATAAAGAAGCTCGCACGAATACTGGGCCTATTTTTCATGGCCATGGCGTTGCCCCTCGGCGGGAGATTTTTATGGAGTCCTCCGCCTAAGGTTCGTCAGAATTTCTCGCGCCCGGGAAACTCCTGGGCATGCCATCCACCCCCAAGCCCATCGGCCCGTTCCCCCTCGGAATGGACAACCGCGCACCCGACTTCAAGCTCGGGCTGCCCGAGGGCGCCGGCCATCTGCTGCGTGATGCACTCAACGTCGATGTGACGGCCCAGGGCTCGCTCAAGACGCGGGCCGGGTATGCGCTGGCGGAGCAGGGCCTGGACTGTCATTCGGGCTGGTCGCCGCTGGACGGCTCCTATGGCCTGTACTGCGACAGTGGCGACATCTTCCGCATCGATGTGGATGCCTCGGGCGCCACCACGCGCACCCAGGTCGCCGCGGGATACGGCCGGGTCACGCCCGTTGTCTATGCCGAGGTCAACGAGGCCGTGTACTTCACCGACGGCATCCGCGTCGGGTCCTATCACCCCGTGCCCGGCCCGACGCCGCGCTGGCTCGATGCCCAGCCGCAGGTCGTGGGCGATGTGCAGTTCTCCCTGATGCCGGCGGGCAGCAGCATTGCCTACCAGGGCGGCCGGCTGCTGGTGGCTGTGGGCTCGGCGCTGATCTACAGCGAGCCCTTTACCCCGGGCCTGCGCGACGAGTCGCAGGGCTTCGAGATCTTCCCGGCGCCCATCACCTGCATCGCGGCCGTGGAGGCTGGCGTGTTTGTGATGGCGGACAAGACCTATTTCCTGGCCGGTGGCCTGCCGGCGCAGTCCATGCGCGCGGTGCTGCCCTACGGGGCGCTGCAGCAGCAGGCCGGGTATCGGCTCGCGGCCACGGGCGGCACGGACGGCGCGCACTGGATGAGCACGCGCGGCATTGTCTCGGCGCGGCCGGACGGTTCGCTGGTCAACCTGCAGGCCGAGCACATCGCCATAGAGGCCTCGGGCGCTGGCGCAACGCTGTACCGCGAGGCCGACGGCATGCGCGCCATCGTGGCCACCCTCTCTCAATCCCCCAGCACTTCGGCCGGCGTGGGCTCCTATGCCCAGGTCCGGCTTGTACGAAAGGCCCAGCCATGAACACCAACCACGCCATTCCCTGCGGCTTCACCTACGACCTGGCGCTGCGCCGCCGCGCCGACGACGCGCTGGTGCACCGCGAGCGCCTGCACAACCGCGTGCCCGGCGAAGGCCTGGACCTGATCGCCAACGCCTGTTTCAAGGGCGCGGCCATGCCGGCCAACCTGTTCATCGGGCTCTGGTCCGGCTCCTATGTGCCCAACGGCACCGAGACGGCCGCCACGCTGCCCACGCTGGTGACCGAGGTCACGCAGTACGACGGCACGACGCGCAAGGCCTGGGTGCCGGGCAACGTTTCGGCCGGCGGCGTGAGCAACGAGCTGAGCCTGGCGCGGTTCAGCTTCACCGGCATGCAGACCGTCAACGGCGTGTTCGTGAGCAGCAGCTCGGGCAAGGGCTCGGACACCGGCGCGCTGCTGTCCATCGTGCGCCTGCCCGTGGCGCGCGCCGTCGATCCCGCCTTCTACCTGGAGATCCTGGCGGGCTTCCAGTTCATCTCCGTTTCCTGAGTTTCCTGATCCACCGCTTCCTGACCTTTCGAGGACCACCACCATGACGACCAAAGCCTCTACCGGCCTTCGCAATCACATGCTCGCCACGGGCTCGCTCAAGGCGGCCCTGGATGGCGGCTTCCTGGAGCTGTACGGCTGCCCGGAAGTGTCGATCCCTGCCACGGCCGACGCCGCGCTGGACCCTGCCGTGCACAAGCTGCTGGCCCGGATCTACAGCGACGGCACCTCTGCGGGCCTGACGCTCAGCACCACGGCGGCCGATGGCTTCATCGAGAAGCTGTCCACCCAGACCTGGACCGGCACGGTGATCGAGTCCGGTACGGTGCGGTTTTTCCGTTTCGTTGGCGCCAGTGATGCCGGAGGCCTATCCATAACGCTGCCCCGCCTGCAGGGCACCGTGGCGCGCGCAGGCGCCGACCTGAACATCACCAGCGTGGATCTGGCGGTCGGCGCGCCCCAGGCCGTCAACTTCTTCTCCATCGCGCTGCCGGCGTTCTGATCGGGGCAAGGCATGGCTGCTGGAACGCTCGTCTACGAGGCCGGGGCCCTGATGCCCCAGGCCGACGTGCTCGTGGCCGTGGTGGCTGCCGATGATCCCTACCTGGGCCTGGACTTCCAGGACCTGATCGATGCAGCGCACTGGGCGTTCGGCTGGAACGGGGATGCGATCAACCCGTCGCGCGGCTTCCTGGACCTGGGCCTGCCGCCGGCGCCGGACTTCGAGGTCCGGGCCCCGGCCCAGCTGGTGCGCACGATCAACGTGGGGCTTTATCAGGTCACAGGGGCCGTTGAGCCCGTCAGTGTCACGGCGGACGTCACTCTGCTGTACAAGGCCACGAACGCGGGCGTGCATGAGTTCGATCTGGACGCGGCCGGTTCTGTGGTCAAGCCGGTCAACGTGCCTTCAACGGTGCAGGAGCTGCGCCTGGTGAGCCTGGGCGGCGGCATCCAGGTACTCGACGGCGAGGTGTTGCTGGGCGAGATCACGGCAGCCGAACTAGCGGGCACGGAATTCGAGTGGCACGAGATGCGGCCCTATGCGCTTTCAGCGACGGACCGTGTGCAGGCGGATGGGGCCTTCAATGGCATTGATCGCCTTGCTGCCTTCTGGTGGAACGGCACCAGCGGGGGCGGCCCCTCCGAGTTCTGGACCGACTTCCTGCTGGCGCGCGAGGAGGTGTGATGCTGATCCACAAGGACCTCAAGGGCGATGCCGGCGGGCCAGAGCACCAGGCGCTCAAGGGCATGCTGGATGTGGGCAACTCCTTCATGACCGACCGGCGCGACGGCAGCGAGGTGCAGCGCTCGGGCGAGTTCGTCACCATGCGGCGCACGGGTGGCGAGGTCGTGCAGCTGGTGTCGCTGTGGGAGCCGCCGGACGCGCGCCGCCTGACGGATGGCTATGCACAGGCCGTGCCCGACGATGTGGCGCAGCCCGCCCCGGGGGCACCCGACGCTGTGCCCCGGGTGCAGCTCATGGCGTCTGCGCTGGACGAGCAGCAGGGGCCGCTGTCCTTTGGCAACCTGGCCGCTTCCAAGCTGCAGACCCGCGTGCCGCGCTTCACCCGTGTGGAGACCCGCGTGGAGACGGCCGACCATGCCACCAAGAACGGCAAGCGGCGGCTGTTCAGCTTGGGCGACGGCACGGTGCTGCTGGTGCGCGAGGTCTCGGCGGCCGGCGACACGCGGTATTTCGCGGGGATGAATCGCTTCGTACAGACCGTGCGCCGCGACAGCCGCTGCACTGGTGTCGAGCTGGTGCGCATGGACCCGGACCGGCCCGCCGGCGGCAAGGTGCTGCTCTCGTTCGGCGTGCACAGCGGCCTGGGCTTTGATCCGGGTTCGCGCTCCATCGATTTCTTTGCAGACGACGATCGGCTGTACGACGCGAGCAAGGTCTATGCGGCCAATGCGGGCCTGCTATTCGGCAGGGTCTTGCTGAGCATGCGCGCAGACCCCAGCAGCACCTATGCCGTGGCCGAGCCGGCCATGGCCAAGCAGGATGGCAAGAGCTATTTGAGCCTGGTCGCCGTGCATGGGCTGGCCGAGGACTGCTACCACCCCGATTCCTCGGGCCTGTTCCGGCTGACCTGCACGCGCACCACGGCCGATGGCGTGCAGACCTCCAAGATCACCATGCCCGCTGCCGCGGGCCCTGGGCAATACATGGCACCGGTCGAGATGGACCTGGTGCGCCTGTCGCCCCAGACCCTGGTGCTGTCCCTGCGCATGACCACGCTGCGCCTGCCCGGTGGTGGCAGCCAGGGCGCGGCCAGCGCGGGCTGGGCCTATCTCTGGAGCGACGACAACGGCGCCACCTGGGTCCATGTGCCGCATACCGGTATCACGGATGGCAATGCCGCGCCCGTGATCGCCGCCATGGTGCCGCGCGACAAGGACACGCTGCTGCTGGTCTCGGCCCTGCAGCTGGACAGCCTGGTGCCCGCGCCCGACGCGGCCAGCGTGCAGGTCTATGCGTTCACCCGCACCGGCGCCACGCGCATCAGCACCATCCCGGGCAGCCGGTTCAGCGCAGGGCTGCATGCTGGCGATGTGATCGGCGGCCTGCGGCACTACCCGCCTTACTGGGCCGTGGGCTACGGCGGCGGCGTGCGCGTGGACAGGAAGCCGCTGCTGTGGGTCCAGTTTGACCCCCAGTACATCCATGCCGAGGGCTCGCCCGGCGTGATCGACTATCCCGGTAGCCGGGTTCAGCTCATGGTCTCGGCCGACGGCGGCGCCACCTGGGAGCGGCGGATGCTGCCCCAGCCCTGGCCCCAGCGCGTGGGCTTTGTCGTGGCGCTGGACCAGCGCACGCTGGCCATCCCCGTCTACGGCCCGCGCCAGACCGACGAGAACGGCGCCATCCTGCCGCTGGCCGTGAAGCTGCACACCAGCCGCGACGGGGGCCAGCGCTGGCGCGCCACGGCGCACAGCATGCGCCTGCCGTACTGGGCCTGGGTGGACGGCCAACTGCTGCCCGGCTCCAGCGGCTACGACATCGACGACTCGCGCTTCGACTTCAACCGCGGCGAGCTGTTTCCCCTGCTGAGCCTGCGCGACGACAACGGCGAGCTGCTGCCCATGAACCCCGGCCGGCCCTGGATGGCCGACCACCGCGCCAAGGAGCTCGCCAATGGGTAACGCGCTGATCAAGAACAAGAAGCTGGTCGAGTTCGTGCCGGCCACGGCTGCGGACCCGGGGTTTCCGGGCCGGGCTGCAACCCCCGAGCGCATCACCTATGAATGGCGAGACGTGCGCGTGGAAGCCGGCATCAACGAGATGCAGCGCGTTGAATACACCGCGCCCGATGGCTCCAAGGCGGTGGGCTGGCGCACGCCCTTGGATGCCTTGAGCGACAGGGTGGGCAACCCCTTGTTGAGCGCTGAAGCAGCCCACTACAGCGATATCTGGGCCTTGGCCGATATCACTGTGGATGGCGTGATACGCAGGCAGCGCGTGCCCCTGACTTGGACCAGCGCCTGGATCATGCGCCGCGAGAACGTGCGCATCGTGATCCCAGCGCAGCCTGCGATCCCGGCGCGGCCGCCGAAGGTCGCCACCCCGGAGCGCCGCACCTACGACTGGCACTTCGGCTGGAACGGTGGGGCGCACAGCCTGCGCGAGCTGCCGGCCAACTGGATCGGCACGGCAAGCTTCATCGTCGGCAAGGCGGTTGGCGCAGTTGTGGGCTTCACGCTGGCCAGCCGCGTCCCGCGTGACAAGCGCTCATCGTTCGATGAGATCGAGAACGGCCTGGTGTTCGGAGACGGAGAGATCAGCGTGCGGCATGCAGGCGCGACCTTGGGCAGCGTGGGGGCCATGACGGGCAGCGACACAGTCCGGGCCCAGGTCGGTGGCGGGCGCATCGAATGGTTCCTGAACGACGTGAGCATCTACAAGGGGCCGTTTCGGATGAGCGAGCCTGAGCCCTTTGTGCTCGATGCCGTGCTGTACTGCGGCGACGATGCGGTGGACTCTCCGCAGCTGGATGATGGGCTGCCCGCAGAAGACGGCAAGGCGGTGCTGATGCTGGCCCGCCTCAAAGCTGCAGGCCAGGCCTTGGAGCCCATGGGGATGCGCCTGGCCCTGGCGCCGCTGGACCTCTTCGCCGCGGACAGGCCGCTGGCCCAGGTCAAGGCGCGGCTGCGGCCCCTGCGCGTGGCCGGCGACCCCATCCCGCGCGGCGCGCTGCGGCTGGCCGGCGCCCAGGTCCGGGCATCGGACGCCCGCAATGACGCCGTGGCGCGGCCCACGCTGGCGCGCCTGCAGGCCACGGCCCAGGTCGAAGTGGGCGAGGGCGCCTGGATTCCGCAGTACTCCATCGGAACCGCCTTCGTCCCGCCGCCCGTGGTCAACGGGGCCCTCATCAGCGGCCAGGGCCACGACTACCAGATGCGCCTGGGCCCGGCCTTCACCGTGGCTTCGCAGGACCGGCATGCCGAGGGGCGGCTGACACTGGCGCCCCTGCAGTTGCTGTCCGATGTGGAGGCGCTGACCCACCTGGTGCGGGCGCAGGACCTGCTGGGAGCCGATGCGGCGCTGACCGCCAGCGGCTACGTGACCCTGGTCATTGCCGAGCGCGTGGGTGCCTCGGGCGCGCTGACGCTGGGCGCGGCCGGCCTGGTGCTGGACGTGCACGAGCAGATCAGCAGTGCGGCAGAAACCCAGATCTCGGGCGCCATCGTGGCCAGCGTGCTCGAGCACCTGGGCGCCGTGGAGCGCTACCGGGCGCTGGTGTTCCGGGTCGTGGACGGCCGGCCTGTGATGGTCGATCCGGGGCATGCCTGGGTGGTCAACACCGAATCCAGTGCCTCCACCCGCTACGAGGGCTACGCCTTCGACAGCTTCATGACCGTGGGCGGCCGGCAGTTCGGTGTGCGCGCCGATGGCGTCTACAGCCTGGGCGGCAGCACCGACGCCGGCCTGCCCATCGAATGGGGGGCGGGCCTGGGCAAGCATGACTTCGGCAGCCAGGCCATCAAGCGGCTGGAGTCGGTCCATGCCGGCGTCTCGGCCACGGGCCAGCTGTATGTGCGCATCGGCGACGGCCAGCAGACCCACACCTACCGCGCGCGGCGCGTGGATGCAGCGCAGCGTGTGCAGCGCTTCGATCCGGGCCGGGGCCTGGCCGCCAACTACTTCACGTTCGACCTGGTGGGCGAGGGCGCGGCCGAGCTGGACAACATTGTTTTCGGCGTGGTCGCGGGCCAGCGCCGGATCGGGAGGGGCTGACCATGGCCAATGGACGCGCGCTGCCATCAGCGATTCTGTTTGACGAGCTGCTGGGCCGTGCCTGGGGCATTGCGCTGCAGAAGTACGGCGAGGCCCAGGCCATCGAGTCGCCCGTGGCATCCTTCACACCCGCCAGGACCAATGGCGCCTACCGGCTGCCGCAGTACAGCAGCGGATTCGATCCGGCGGATGCAGGCTCCTGGGTGGCCCAGCACGACAAGGCGCTGGCCAAGCAGCTGGATCAGGTGGCCGACGAATGGGCCGTGGAGTTCCAGGGCGTGATGGACATCGTGGCGCCCGTGGGCCCGGGCTGGCGCAATGCCGTGGAGTGGCTGCGCGCCACCATGCATGGCCAGGACGGCCTGGGCTATGTCGGCCAGGACCACCGGATAGCCCAGGCCCGGCAGCAGGGCGTGCAGGTGCTGGGCGGACTCAACCAGCGCGGGCTGGCCGTGCCGCCCGGCGCGGCCAAAGCGCTGCAGGCCGTGGCCGGCGGTGTGGTGGACCTGTACCAGGGCCGACTGGCCGCCCAGATGACCGCCGACCGCGAAGCCGAGCGCCGCCGCCTGCTGGTGGACGCTGTCACCGAGCTGGCGCGCCTGCGCAATGCCGCGCTGGACACGGCAATGGACTTTGTGTTCGGGCGCATGAACATCATGTACGACGTGTTCGGCCGCAACAACGAGTACCTGACGCGCGTGCGCCGCGACGACCAGGCCCTCGCTGCCCAGATGCAGGTGGCCAGCGCCGAGCTGCAGCGCTGGGACGCCCAGGTCCTGGCCAACCAGGACGGCAGCGCGGCCTCGCAGCGCACCGTCAAGGCCATGAACGACCGCGCGTTGGAAGTCATCGGCCTGAACGTCGAGCAGCAGGTCAAGCGCCTGCGCCGCCTGTCCACCGGCTCCGCCGCGGCGCTCAACAGTGCCGGCGTGTCCGTGAACTCGCAGGCCTCCGAATCCAACACCGTCAACGCTGAGGAGTAAGCATGGCCACCACCGGCATCGCAATGCAGGGCCTCTCGGCCGCCATCGTCTACACCGCCATCGACAAGATCGGCACGATGATCAACGACGCTGCAGGCAGGATGCAGTCCAAGATCGGCCCAGCCATCACCCAGATCATCGATGGCATCCCCGACTATCCCGAGGTGGCCAAGGCCAAGCACAGCAACAGCCTGTCTGCCGTGCTGACGGCCCTGGGCCCGGCCTCGGTCGGGGCCTCAGGCCCTGCCGTGGGCCAGCTGCCGCTGCTCGTCGAGCAGGCCGTGGGCACGTTTTTCACGGGCTACAGCAGCGTGGTCAACGACCTGTTCCCGGGTCTGCTGGACGCTGGGGCCGACGCGGATGCGTGGATCCAGTCGGCCCTGACATCGGCGGTGGGCACGACCTACATCGAGAGCGTGGACCGCGTTGCCGGCGACACCGCCTTCGCGCTGGCGCGCAAGGACGCCTGGGCAGGGGAGCGGGATCTGCTGGATGCCGCCGCCGCCAGCGGCCACCGCTTCGCCCCGGGCGCCACGCACAACGCCATCGCGCGGCTGCACGCCGAAAGCACCCGAGCAGCAGCCGATGCCATCGCGGCCACCCACGCCGCGCGCCTGCGCGAGGAGCGCGAGACCAAGATGCGCCTGGTGCGCGCAGAGCTGGACCAGCGCATGGACCGCATCAAGCAGCTGCACCAGCAGACGGCCCAGGCCTTCCGCGACAAGCTGCGCGCCAGGGGCCTGTGGATCAGCGATCAGGATGCCGTGATCGACAGCTACAACCGCAGCTACGCGCTGCCCGCCCAGTTCAACGCCCGCTTGGCGCAATTGGCCCAGGAAGCGGCCCAGCGGCACTACAAGAGCACGGCCGACGCCCTGCAGATCAGCGATGTGGCCGTGGACGTGGCAAAGCTCAAGATGGCCAACGGCCAGGAGATCGTGGACTTCCTCGGCAACATGATCACCACGCTGAACAACCAGGTGCGCGCCAGCGGCAGCTACAGCGGCAGCGAACGGGATGTGACGGACTGGGATTCGATCCTGAATCCGTGATCCACTGAGCCGCGCCCCCGGCTAGGGTTCGCTCCCGGTGGCCCTGCCGGGAACACTGCAGGGCATGACCAAGCCGGCCAATCTCAAACTGCAGATCTACCAGGGCGCGACGTTTCGCAAGCGCCTGCGCTGGCTCAACCCCGACAAAACCCCCATCGACCTGATGGGCTGCACGGCCCGCATGCAGGTGCGCGAGGAGGTGGAGTCCACGGCTGTCCTGCTGGAGCTGACCACCGAGAACGGCCGGATCGCCCTTGGTGGCCCTGCCGGCACCGTGGATCTGCTGGTCGATGCGGGCACCACGGCGGCCATCGCCTGGAGCGGCGGGGTGTTCGATCTGGAAATCGTGCACCCCGGCGGCGAGGTCACACGCTTGGCACAGGGCTCCTGCTGCGTGAGCCCGGAGGTCACACGATGAACGGCCTGCTCGTCGTTTGCGAGAAGGAGATCCTCGTGGAGCAGGTCGAGGACATCGAGATCCTGGCCGTAGCAGAGCAGGGGCCTCCAGGAATTCAGGGCCCACCCGGCGGCGGCGCCGGCGCGACCTACACGCATACCCAGTCCAGCCCGGCCGCCGTCTGGACCATCGCCCACAACCTGGGGCGCTACCCCTCCATCACCGTCGTGGACCACCTCGGCGGCCAGCTTCACCCCGATGTCCGGTATCTCGATGCCGACATTGTCCAGATCACCCACAGCGTGCCGCTGACCGGCCGCGCTTTCTGCAACTGAGGACACGCCATGAAAATCACAAACCACCTCGACGGCTCCGGCAACCGCCTGACGAACATCGGCGATGCCGTCAACCCGCAGGACGCCATCACCAAGGCTCAGCTGGATGCGGCGGTCCAGGGTTTCAAATGGAAGGACCCAGTGCGTGCGGCCACCACGGTCAACATCACGCTGTCCGGCACCCAGACCATCGATGGTGTGTCCGTGGTCGCGGGCGACCGGGTTCTGGCGAAGAACCAGACGGCGGGCTCTGCCAATGGCATCTACCTGGCCGCCTCTGGCGCATGGACGCGCGCCACCGACTTCGATGCTTCCAGCGAGGTGTTGGGCGCGGCCGTCTTCGTGTCCGAGGGCACGGCCAACGGCAACAGTCAGTGGTTCATGACCACGGACGCTCCCATCACCATCGGCACCACGGCGCTGGTGTTCGCTCAGGTAGGTGGTGGTGCGAGCTATACGGCCGGCAATGGCATCTCGATCACGGGCGGTGTCATCTCGGTGGACCCGGCAGTGGTAGCGCGCAAGATGTCGGCCACCGTCGGCGACGGCACGGCCACCACCATCAGCGTGACCCACAACCTGAACACGCAGGACATCGGGGTCAGCGTGCGCGAAGCGTCGTCCAACGCTGGAGTGCTCTGCGACTGGGTGGCCAACGGAGCGAACACCGCCCAGTTCACGTTCGCCGTCGCGCCGACCACCGGGCAGTACCGGGTGACCATCACAGGCTGATCATGAAGTATCTCGGCTCCAAATCGAGCGCAGCAGATCTGGCCACACAGGACGACCTGCGACCAGCGCCTGTATTGACGGTCCTTGGAACCACCCACGATGTTTCCGCAGCCGAGGCGGGAAGATACCTCCGTTTCACATCGACATCGGCCAAGACCTGCACATTCCCGCCAGAGTCTGTCCAGCCGCTGCCACTCAACGGTGAGTGGCATGTGCGAAATGCCGCTGCTGGCAACCTGACATTGCTGGCGGGCGAGGGTGTGACGCTCAATGCCCCCTATGCCGGAACTTTGGTGATCCCCACCGGAGGAACCGTAACGGTCAAAAGAGTGGGCACAGACATCTTCGACGTGATGGGTGTGACAGCGTGATTGCAGGCATCATCGCTTCGTCGCGGCACTCCAAGCGCATTGCCGTCACTGTTGCCGCCCAGCCCGTGGCCGTCGCGGGATATGCGCTGTACATCAGGCTTGATGACATGCCGGCTGGGTTCTGGGATGGCATGGCGCGCCGCGATGGTGGTGACATCCGGGTGAGGACTGCGGCAGGGGCGGAGCTGCCCTTTGACCTGGTGTCGCTCAACCCGATTGCACGCACCGGTACGTTGTTCGCCCAGGTCGATATTTCTGCGTCCGGCCCAACGGCGGTTTATGTGCACTTCGGCGGCGCGGGAGATCTGCCCGTGCCGTGGACAGATCCCAATGGGCGGCATGCCGTCTGGTCCGCTTTTCACCGCGTTTTCATGATGGGTGACTCCTTTGCCGACCGCTCTGGCAAGGGGTCTGATCTAGTCCCGGGTGGATTGGTATATGGCCTGGTTAGCGCGAGCACATCACCGAATCTTGGTGTCCACCAAGGTATCGCCTGGGATGGTGTGAATTACTTCGCTATCGGCACAAATGTCATCAAGAAATACGATTCTTCCTTCAACCTGATTTCTCAGAACACGAATCCGGTTGCAAGCGTCCCCGGCACAAACCACCTGGGAGATTCCGAGGTCGTTGGTGAACACATCTATGTGCCGATGGAGCAATACACGGACCCGGATGGCCACGCCAACATGTACATCGGCAGGTTCCTCAAATCGGACCTGTCATTTGTGGATGCCACGCCCGTCGCATATGCCTCCGGCGTGCCGTCGGGCGTTGATATGTCTGGGTGCGCGTACAACCCTGCGGATGGGCTGCTGTATTTTGGCGCGTGGACCGGTGCTGGCACACGACTGTGGAAGTACGACATGGCCGCCAAGCAGTTCATTGGGGTGCTCAATCTGAGCGCTCCAGTGCTGCGCATGCAAGGCCTCACGTTCTGGCGCGGCGCCATCTTCATCAACCGGGATGACACCGACCAGACTGTGCGCGTGGAGCTGGATGGGACCGTCAAGGGCATGGTTTGGGGCATCGTCGGCGGGTCATATGAGGGCATCAGCCACACGGACGATGCGCTGCTTGTGCTGCACGATCCATCGGGGGATGCTGGTGTGGTGAGAACCCTGCGGGCACGGCAGCCTCGTTTGATCTCAAACGAATTGGGCGCATACATCGCTGGAGCGGGCCACTATCGCGCAGATGGGCTGTCGCAGTTTTCGACCTGGACCATGGGCGGCAGTGCATCGACGATGATCACAGGCTTCTCACGGGCAATCATGAGTTACACGGTCACCGGCTCGGACAGTGGCGCGGGCGGCAACGTGAACCGTGCAACGCTGGCATACCGATCAATAGACCGCTGGGGATTCTGGAATAGCTCTGACAGCTGGATCAACAACGCGAGCGCGCCGGGAACGCAGACACCGGCTCGATTGCATGCAGTGCAGAAAAGCAGTTCCGGGCGGGATCTATATGTGAATGGCAGTCTCGCGGCTTCGTCTGCGAGCTCAGCAGTTCGACCTGGCTCTGGTGGTAGCCATTCGCTATACATCGGTTGCAATGATGCCCAGGTCGCTGAAGTCTGGGACGGGAATATCGGCTATTCGTATCTCTATCCCGGGATGCTGCCTGCAGCATGGATCGCAGCCGAAAGTGCCAATCTTTCGAACCCTTCTGCGTTCTACTCGTTGGGAGAGGTTGAGTAGCCCCCGTGTAGGGTTCGCCAGCGCGGGCCGGCCCCGGAATCATCGGGGTCATGAAAACTGAAACCCTCGAAGCCATTGGCGCAGCAGGAAACAAGGCGACCATCCTTGGTGGCTCTGTCGCCGTGGCCGGCAAGATGTCTGCGGCAGACCTCGCGGCCTACGTCGGGGCTCTGGTTGCGATCATCGGCCTGTTGATCACCTGGTTCTACAAGCGTGAGGCCGCCAAGCTCCGGCGCGCTGATGACGCCCGCAGGGAACGGGAGTTTCTGCGCAGGGATGCCGAGCGGCAATTGCGCATGGACCTGATGCGAGCCACAGGCGCTCCGGCGCAGCACTACGACACAGATTTGGGCGTGCTCGAGGTGGACGAATGAACGCCGGCCGCATTTCTGCCGCTGGCCTGAGCATCGGCGCCGCCATCTTGGCGTCTTGGATCGCTGCCGAGGGTTTCAGCTCCGCGCCCATCATCCCTGTGCGCGGCGATGTGCCCACCATCGGCCATGGCGCCACGCGCTACGAGGACGGCACGCGCGTGACCCTGGCCGACCCGCCCATCACACGCGAACGGGCGCGCGAGCTGGCCATCAACCTGCTGGAGCAGCAGTACGGCGCGTGCGTGCGTGATTCGCTGGGCGACACGCGGGTGCACCCGGCCGAGTTCGCCCAGGCCGTGGACTTCGCGGGCCAGTATGGTTGCGGCGCCTGGCGCGGCTCCTCGATGCTGGCCAGGACACGGGCTGGCGACTACGCCGGCGCCTGCCAGTCCTACCTGTCCTGGCGATTCATGACCAGCACCCAGCCTTTGCAGGGCTTCAGCGCCTATCGATGGGATTGCGCAGGCCGGCCCACGCGCTGGCGCTTTGACTGCTCGGCACCCGGCAACAAGGTGTGCCGCGGAGTGTGGACACGGCAGCAGGCGCGCTACGCGGCCTGCATGGAGGCCCAGCCTTGATGGCCCGCCTGCAAACCCATGCTTGGCAACTGCTAGCTTTGCTGTTGGCGGCCCTGCTGGCCTGGCAGGCCCTGGCCCGCCTTGGCGCCGAGCGCGATGCCGCGCAGGCACGCACCGATCTGGCGGCTGATCGAGAAGCCGCGGCCCTGGCTGCCCTGCAGGCAGCCGAGCGATACCGAAAACTTGAGGAGCAACACCGTGATGACCTGCGCAACATCGACACCCAGGCCAGGCAGGACCTGGCGCGCTCTGCCGCTGACGCTGACGCTGCCCGCGCTGCTGCTGGCCGGCTGCGCGGCGACCTCGCCGACTACCTCACCGCCCACCGTGCCGCCGCCCAGGCTTGCGCCACTGCCGGACAGTGCGCGCCAGACACCGGCGCCCTCGATCTGCTCGCCGAGCTGCAGCGCCGCGCTGACGAGCGAGCGGGAGCGCTGGCGCGCATTGCTGACGATGCCAGGGGCAGGGGCGGCGCCTGTGAGCGCGCCTACGGCGCCGGCGAAGCCTTGATCGAGGCCGCACAGTAAGTACCGGTCGTTGGATGGCTACGCCTTCGACGCTGCGCTGATCCAAGACGCGTGGCCCAAGGTGTCGCGCTGACAGGCATGCGCTCCTGCTGCGTGTGCGGTAGCGGGCTGCTCACGGTCAGGAGCAGACTCTTTCCTCCGCAGATCCTCAACCACCGTCTCTCTCCCTCGCTAAGCGGCATGCGGCCGACGCAATAAGACGACAATTCGAACCTTGTTCTGCCCGGGGTAGTCCTGCGAACGCTGCTCAGTACATCGTCATCGCCGACGACGAAACGAGCGCAGCAGATACGTATACCGTACTACCTACATGACAGGGTGGCGCCGGCGCCGGCTCAATGGCGACAGGTGCAGTGGGTTGTCACAGCAACCTCGCAGCAATCCAAGCCGAACCCACTTCGCGTTTTACTTGAACTTCTCCAGGTAGCGCGAGAAAACCCAGCCCTTAATCTCAACACCTGCGTCCTTGTCCGCCCACACCACAAGAGTAAAGTCCCGCTCGGTCTCCACCACGCGCACGACGTTGCCGAACTTCAGGCGTGCGAGTTCAGGCGAGTTGGCACGCGGGCTCATGCGAACGCTGACCACCTTGCCCGAGATGAACCGCTGGTCGGCAAGCAACTCAGGGACGCTCACCGCAGCCTTGGCGGCTTCCTTGACGTTCTTTGTCGCCTCCTGTGGGCTTTGGGCGGGCACCGCAGTCATGCAGCTCGTGACGGCAACGCTTATCACGGTGCTCACGACCCCACCGTAAATGTGATTAAAGAGGGTGCGGAAGTGCACCCACAGGAACAGCCGCACGAATGGATTCGGGTGGGCTGCCACAGCCTCGGCAATTTGTTCCGTCGCCGCCTGGAAGTCCGCCTGTTCGGATGCCATCTGGGCGATGTCCTCAACCTGCGCCTCAGCCTCACGTAGGTCCTCTTCCGACTCGCCCATTTGGCTGAAGTCGATGTCTCGAAATGTGGCGAAGATGTTGTCGAAGGATTTGCGAGCAGCTTCTATAGTGCTCAGCGCAGGATTCGCCTGCTCTAGTTGACGCACGTAGTCGACGGCGGACATTCCGCCCAGTGCCTGGTGCTGCATTTGCTCCAGCAGGCGTTCGTACGACGACGTCTTGGGCATTGCGTCCTCGAGCATCTTTGCGGTCAAGCTGCCACTCAGACCAATGGCCCGCTTGAACGCTTCCGTGTCTGAGCCGAACAGACCAATGGCTGATGTCTTAGGAAAGTAAGCATTCATCAGCCGCTGTACCTGTTTCGTCGCAGTCTCTTGTTCCATCATCTGGTGGATAAGGCTTGAGCCGCCGATAGACTTCAGCATGGCGAGCAGCCGCTGGTCGGGCGCGTGACGCCGAATTTCCGCCTCAATGTCCTTGAAGTGGTTGTATCCACTTAGCTGGTTGAGCACCTTATGGATGTCCCGGAACGGCCTAATCTGCCGTTCCAAGTCCTCCTGAAGCTTTTGCAGGGCTGTATTCCGCGGGCGCGCCGGCGGCTCGGCGAGGTTTGAGATGTCCATCCCACCATTCTGCCGAAAATGCGTTTTCCGAGGCTCGCCTGAAGGAGTCTTGTGTGCGGAAAGGGGCCGTGCGACCTCGCGGCTGAAAATTTATTAATCCTGGCCGTCACTTACCCCCAGGGTTCTTCGGGGTCTATATGTGAGGGCAAGGATTCGGAGAAACAGCTGCGCTCCCATTCCTCAACACATCACCAAGAGAAATTTATGACTGACACCAAACTCCGCATCTGCCAAGTAGCCTACATCCGGTTATCCGAGGATCCGCTGCTGCGGGGCCTTAATCGTGCGAAGTTAGTTGGCCTGCTGAGAGCGAACTTCTTCAGCTCTACGGGGAACTAGTAAACAGCCACGCCTTGCGGCCTCCCCGCGACTTGCCCTCATAGGCGAGCGGCCGATTTGCGCAAAGCGGCTGCTGCTTTGGGTCGACATGCGACAGTCGAGAGCCGATACCCGACCGCCGCGAGGGCTACGAGGTGCGGCTGCTGGCCGCGCAGAGGGCGTGCACGCGATCGATCACGCCGTAGACGCCGGGTCAGCTGGTGTTACTCGGCTTGCCTCATCGTCGCGGCGCGCGCTGCTTCTGCCGCTTCTCGAGCTTCCTTTTCGGCTTGGATGACGCGTTGCTGCGGTGTCATTGACGCGCCGTCGTAGCCGCCTGTGGCGCGCTCACCGATCTGTATGTGGGAAATCCGCGACGCTCCGTAAAACAGGGCTGCAGCGATGATCAGTAGCGCGATGAATCTCATGCAGCCATTGTGCCGTCCGCCCGTCATTATTTGACGGTCTTGGACGTACACGTAACTTTCGAGAAGCACTACATACCCGTCAGTTGCTGCTTACGCGCCAAGCGCCAAGGTTGGCCGACCATCGCCGGATCGCAACTGTAAACCGGAGTAGTCAAATGGCTAAACCACGATATGACGATTCTCAGCTCAAAGATCTGTTGCTGCAGATGATGGAAACGGAACTGGGAGGTGAGCAGGTGTATAGAACTGCTCTGACCTGTGCCCTGAACGATGACCTTAAAAAGGAATGGGAAGAGTATCTCGAAGAGACGCTCAGCCACCAGAACGTGGTGCGCACTACATGTGAACTGTTGGGGGTCAACCCGGACGAAGCTTCGCCTTCCCGTGATGTCGTGAAGCACATAGGATCATCGCTGGTGAAGGCGATGGAATTGGCTCTCCGAGGTGGTAGCGCAGCCGCTGCGCAACTCGTGGCGTGCGAGTGCGTGGTCCACGCTGAGACCAAGGACCACGCCAACTGGGAGCTCCTGGGCAAGGTCGCAGAGGTGGCTACAGGCGAAACGGGCAAGGCCCTCAAGGAGGCTCACGCTCGAGTGGAAAAGGATGAAGATCATCACCTGTATCACACCAAGGGTTGGTGCCGCGAGTTGTGGATCCAGAGCTTGGGTATGCCAGCAGTCCTGCCTCCCCCTGAAGAGGTCAAGCAGGTTGAAACTGCCATCGGCGCATCACGAGCGGAGCAGCAACGCGAATCCATGCTGTGATGCCCAGGACGAGGTGGTTAGAACCCACGCAAGTGCCTCACAGCGCGGAGGTGCTGTTGCTGGTGGATGTCATCAACCCGCTTCAATTTCCCAATGCTGGGCCTTTGCTGCAGGAAGCGGTACGGGCTGCCCGGCGCATTGTGCGGCTCAAGGCCAGGCTTCGCGAAAAGGGCGTAGCTACGATCTACGCCAACGATAACTACGGCACTTGGCACAGCGAGTTCAGCGACATTCTTGCCGCCTGCCAGGGTTTGGCTGGCGAGCGTGGCGAGATCGCTCGGCTGCTTGCGCCTGATGCGGAGGATCTGGTGATTCTCAAGCCCCAGCATTCGGCTTTTCATTCCACTCCGCTGCTGCATCTGCTGGGCAGAATGCATGCGCGCAGGCTGGTCATCGTGGGGTTTGCTGCGGACATGTGCGTCATGCTCACGGCTACGGATGCACGCATGTCGGGCTACGAGGTCTGGGTGCCCAGCGATTGCACGGCGGCCGAGACGCCTGCGCGGCGGCAGCAGGCATTGCGGCAATTGAGACAGGCCTTCAAGTGTTCAGTGCGCATCTCAGCGCGTAGTCCCTGGGCGGGGCGGAATTGAAGGGGCGTTGGTATGTGGAACCTGGACATCCATCCGTTTGAGTTGTCCGTGCGTGCGCTGGCGGTCTATGTCCTGCTGCTGCTGATGATGCGCATGACGGGGCGGCGTACCGTGGGCCAGTTCACGCCTTTCGATCTGCTGGTGGTGATGTTGGTGAGCGAGGCGGCGGGGCCCTCAATGACAGGGTCTGATCAGTCCCTGCCTGGAGGGCTGCTGGTGTGCGTGATCCTCATTGCGTTGAATACGGCCGTGGGTTTCGTGACGGCGCGCTGGCGCGGGGCGGAAAAGCTGCTGGAGGGCGAGGCGGTGCTGCTGGGGCGGGATGGAACGATCTTCGAGGGTGCGCGCAAAAGCCACCGGGTATCGCGCAACGATATCGAGAAGGCGCTGCGCGAGGCAGACTGCGAGGAATCAGAAATCCGCTGCATGTTCCTGGAGGCCGACGGATCCATTAGCGTGCAGAAAAAGCAGTAGTCGAACCTGTCAATCCTCTGGGCAGCGCTCCATGGCCCAGTCCAGGGCGGCGTCGGCCGAGTGGTGCGGTCCGTCGAATGCCCTGATGCCGCGCTCGTCATCCCAGAGGGCGCCGTCCCAGCGCCGCGCAGCAGGGAAGGGCAGGCGGCCGTAATCCACCACGACCGCATACCAGCCCGGCGCCGTGGGCGCGCCGCCCCAGGTCATGCCATCAGCCATGGCGCTCAGCCAGCAGGCTGTTCCAGTTGCTCGGCGCCGCGCCCGACCCAATGCCAGAATTGATTGCGGCCATGCGAATAGCGCTGCAACTCAAACGTGATGCGCACTCGGCCGGCAAGCAGCGTTTCAATCTCACAGGTGATGTGTTGTGGCTGGCCCCGCCCAGCCACAGGCAACAGGCGTTGTGCTGCCGACATCTCTTCACCACGCACCTTGGCGATTACGCCGCGCTCAATGGGGTTTTGCATGGTAGCTCTCAGAAGGGAGCGTTGGACTGGTGCACGGACACGGGGCCGACACCGCTGTAGACCATGTCACCGTCTGAGTCGTAAACCAGAAACCAATCAGGGTGGAACTGTTCGATGAAATAGTCCTCCGGCTTACCCGGCATGACTTTGACTTCAGGCGTGCCGAACCAGCGCGGCATCGTGAGCAACGTGGGGAATTCCTCGTATGTGAGCAACATGGTGAGCCTCCTGGGTGGGATCAGTAGTCGAACTCGCAGGACCACTCCTGCGCGTGCCATGCGCGGTCACAGTGCTCCAACCCGCTGAACTTCATCTTGCCCGCGCACGCGTAGATCAGCCGCGGTTCGAACAGTTGGTTCTTTCCGTCGTCTCCAAGGATGCGCAGCACGGGAACGGTCCGCTTCTCGCCAGGCACGGGTGCGTGCAGCAGGTCCAACTCGCCCTTGATGTACTGCAGCGGGCCGCGGTGATAGCTGCGCGCGCCTGCCTCGCGGAGGATGGTGACTTTGACTTTCATGACTGTATAAATATACAGTAATACTATGCGTAAGTCAGCGTGCACTTCTACAAAGTGTTCCCCTCGTGCATCGATCGCTTCGCTTCGACGTAGGCTGCGTGAGCCTCTTCCGGGGTGTCGTACAGGCCGAGGTGATGCGTCTTGCCATGCACATGGAGAAAAGCTCGCCACCTGTTTTGGTGAGGGGAGACGCCGAGCAGTCCAGACTTGTTGCCCGCCTTGGCTGAGCGAAGGTTTTGAGTGTTGCGAAAGCGATCCGCCAAACGAAGGTTGGCGATCCTGTTGTCATCCCGGGCTCCATTGATGTGGTCGACTTGATCGGTCGGCCAAGCCCCATGAACGTAGAGCCATGCCAAGCGATGGGCGTAGTACAGCTTGAAGTTGATGCGGATTGCGATGTAGCCGCTTCGCATCTTTGCCCCCACCTGTGTCCCGGCCTGGTAGCGCCCCATGCGAACAAGGCGCTCAAATTGGCCAGTATCTGGGTCGTACTTCAGCAAAGATCGCAATTGGATGTCAGTGAGAGCTTCGCTTGTCATGGTCAGATGTCAGAGATGTAGAGAGTGAGGATGGGGGGCAGTAGTTTGGGTCATCACAAACGGAGGCTGCTATCTGTAATCGCTACAACACCCCGCGAGAGATAGAGATCGAGCGCATGTGGCGGGTTGGCCGGCAGGCGCCGCTCCCGTGGTGGAAGCCGCAGGTCACGCCGCTGGCCCTGGGTCCATACATCACTGCAGGCGGCGTGCTGGACATCGGGCAATGGGGCATGATCCCGCGATCATCCAAGACACGCCGGCCCGTGACAGCCGAGGGCCGGCCGATGTCGACCAACAACGCCAGGCGCGAGACTCTGGCAAGGTCGTGGACCTTTGCCCCGGCGTGGCGTGCTGGCCAACGTTGCTTGATTCCCGTGGAGTCATGGCTGGAACCCTATTGGGGGCTTGGGATCCGCAACGTGTGGTGGTCCTTCCGCCGAGCGGATGGTGGGCCTGCAGCCTTAGCAGGGCTCCACAGCGAGTGGGTGGACCCGGGGACTGGCGAGGTCGTGCCCAACTACACGATGATCACGCAGCCCGCAGACGGGCACCCGGTGCTGTCGCTCATGCACCGGCCCGGCAAGGAAAAGCGCGGCGTGGTGATGCTTGAGGAGCAGGACTGGGATGCTTGGTTGCACGGCACGCCAGACCAAGCCGATGCGCTCATCAGGCTACCTCCGCTGGGCGCGCTACGGTCAGGCGCGGAGAAGCCCGAAGAGGAGGCGTTGCTGCCGGCCGAGCAGCTGCAGGCGCTGCGTGCGGAAACCTGAAGCGACCCGAAGTCTCACCAAAAAGACAGCCCGCGATGCGGGCTTTTTGGTGTTCAGTTTGGCGTAGGTTTTGGCGTAGGTTTCTGGGAATTCTCGTTGTTTTCGGAGGAGGCTTACGTCCTGCCATTGAACGACGCCCGCTTCTACTGGTGGATCAGCATCTTACGCGATGCCGGCATTTGACCCAATGCGGAGCGGTCCGCATCTTCAACATCCTGTCCTTCATGCCGCACCGGCATAAACCTCCGCTTGGTCGCCTGAACCTTGGCGCCGCTGGCACTTCGCTGTGCGCACCCGATGTATGCCTGCCTTGCATCTCTGCAAAGCGGGCCAAAGCCGCAAGAAGCGGCCCCCGCAAAAAAAGCCCGCCAGCGGTGCTGCGAGCTTGTGAATGCCTGCGAAGTGCAGGCACGGGGAAGAAAAAGTCCGGTGCCCTTTTCAGGGCATGCCTATGAATTCCAGGAGGAGAACCATGAGTCAACCATAGGCCCGGCTGTTAACCGCATTTCAGCTCGTGACCGGGAACATCGGCCCTGCCAGCGTGGAGATGTACAGCGAGATGAGGGTCACCACGGACCAGAAAAATGTGAGGAAAAAATGTCGCATCACAATCTCCTTCACGTCATTGAACAAGTGCGCGAACCGCCCGAATGCAAGCCTTCGCAAAACGTCGGAAGGGGCTGCGAGATCTGGTGCTGCGCAACTGAATGAGCTGGTAGCTGCCCCTTACCGGAAAGGCATCCAGGAGACTCCGGTGGTAGCGGGCATCAGGGTCTGGATTGAAGGACTCACTCGGTACGACTTGACTCATGCTTGTCTCCATCAGCAGGGGCATTGCGGGTCTCGGGACTGACGCTATTTCACCTGCTTGTGAGGCTTCCCTGTGCGAGCCAAGTAAGGGTGCTCATGTAGGTCGAGCATGCCCCGTATGTATGAGTTCTTTCGACACGGTGTCCGCTTGGAACTGCGGCCGTTGAAGGGGCAACGAAAAGGGCCCGCAAGCGGCGAAGCTGCGGGCCCTGGAAGAAAAATGCCGATGCCGTGGTGGCGTGCCTGGGGAAGGGATTTGAGAGGGAGGGAGGAGAAAATTCCCAGGCTCGGCGGAATCCGTTGCTGGCCAGTATGCAGACCTTTCCTGAAGGAAAGCTTTACGTCGTGTAAAGAAGTTGCAGGTCTGCTGTGTGATGCAGTTGGGCCGTGGCTTGAAGGCGGCCGTGTTCGCGCCTGCTCCGAGCGTATGGCTGTGCATTTGCGCTGTGCATCCGCGCAGTGACGGCGGGGCGTCAACGGCTTGCGTCTGATTCGTGCAGAGCGCTATCCCACTACTTGGCCGGATGGTCCTTGCGGTACAGCGTCCACTCTTCCATTTCCGTGCCGTTCGGCAGCACGCAGATGCCTTCCTGGCCCTGGGGCGTCTTCTCCATCCGAACTTGTCCGCCGATTTCACCGCAATAGACCGATGCGGGATTGGCCATGCCCACGGAGGGTGCCAGCTTCTGTTGGGCGCATGCGCTGAGTGCCAGTGCCACCAGGGCCACCAGCGCGATTCCTGAGAGTTCCAGTGCTTTGTTCATTGCGCCACTCTATACCTCTGGAGGTTGGGAGTGTTGTTGCGTCCGCAACCTTCGGTTTGCGATGCAAAGGTATGTCAGCGCGGCATTTTGTGCATAGAATACTGACTCGCTAGCATACAACCCAAGAAAAGTCCATGACACCTGATTACAAGACGCTCCTGCAGCAAAAGGCAGAGATCGAAGCACGCATTGCCGAAGTCCTGAAAGCCGAAAAAGGCGGGGCCATCGCCAAGGTTCGCGAGCTCGTCCAGCAATTCCAATTGACCCAGGAAGATGTGTTCAGCACGGGCAAGCGCAAGTCGCCCGTCGGTGCAGGCGTGGCCAAGTACCGTGATCCGTCCACCGGCGCAACGTGGACCGGCCGGGGCAAGCCTCCTGCGTGGATCAAGGATGCAGTGGACCGCACTGCCTTCGAAATCTGACCAACAGCCCGCACCCGCGGGCTTTGTCTTTTCTGGCCACTTGCGCTCAGTGGGCCCACGGCAGTTCACAAGCGTCACCTTGCGCCAAGGCCGACGCCCTTGTCATGCTCTGCGCTGATTGCCTTAGCTGTGCTTGTCCGACAGGGCTGGTCCCGGGCGGCGACCATGCTTGAGGTCATGAACAAACCTACTCCCAACACCCCGGGCCAAGTGCCCACCTCGTCGTCCCGCAACCGGTTCGCCACCAAGCGAACCATGTACATCGTTGCCGCTATCGTGGCTGTGGCACTGGTGATCATGTTTGTGCCCTGGTAGGCGCGCATCGACGTCCCGCTCCCGCGCCCGCTCATGTCCGCAAGGGCATGAGAAAGCCCGCCATCTGGCGGGCTTTCGTTTTGGGGAATCGCTTGCCTCAGTGCGCGTGGTGCGCCGTGGGTGCTTGCGCCGGGGGGAGTTGGGCCAACTTCTGCGAGCAGTCGCTGCACACATGCCACGCGTGGAATTGGCGGGCTCCTGTGGCGGGTTTTTCCTGTTCGCACTGGATGCAGAAGACGGCGGGGGCCAGGTCCATGAGCCGGATCGGCTCTCGGCCTTTCTTGGGACTACGCATAGCTCTCCTTCAAAGTGTTGCTCCTCGGTATCCATTGGGCGCCGGGTTGGGAAAGGCCGGTCGTCAGCGGGCGCGCCATGGCGCAGCAGAAGCCAGCGCCATCGAGGGTGCGTGTTCAACTTACAGCCAAGCCGTCTCACGGTTGTGACTTCCGCATGACCGTGTGGGGAACGCGCCGCAGTGGTTTGACAGTGCAATTTGCGCAGTCTTAGAATTTGCCTCTTCCATTCCTGCGACCGCTGCGAGCCTGACATGAACCTGTGACGCCTTCGGACCCTAGTCCGACCGATCCCCCCGAAGCCCATTCCCGGCCCACGGCGGACGCCCGCGTCACCACCTGCATGCCCGTTGACTGCTCCGCGTTTTCTGAACGCAACCTCGCGTCGCCGTGCGGCCTCTTTATGAAAGAGTGCCCATGACAGAACCCATCGACATCCTTGCCCACAACACCGCCGCCTGGAACCTGCAGGCAGCGAAAGACTGCGACTGGTCGCGCCCGGTCGACAGCGCTGAAATAGCCCGGGCCCGTGCCGGAAGCTGGCAGGCGCGGCTCACGCCAGGCCCCTTGCCAGCGGGCTGGCTGGATGATGTGCGCGGCCTGCGCATCCTCTGCCTTGCCGGCGGCGGCGGCCAGCAGGGGCCCATTCTTGCGGCGGCGGGTGCGCAGGTCACCGTGTTCGATGCCTCTGCCGGGCAGCTTGCACAGGACCGCCATGTAGCGCAGCGCGAAGGCCTTGCGCTGACCTGCGTGCAGGGCGACATGCGCGATCTGGGCGTTTTTGCAGATGCCGGCTTCGATGTGATCTTTCATCCCATCTCCAACCTCTACGTGCCTGATGTGCGGCCCGTATGGCGTGAATGCGCGCGGGTGCTCGCGAAGGGTGGGCGCCTTCTGTCCAGCTTCTGGAATCCGGTGGTCTTCGTGGAAGACCGCGATCCCGCGTTGCGCGAGCAAGGGCTCATGCGGCCTGCGCGGCGCCTTCCGTATTCCGATGTGGTGGATTTGCCGCCCGCAGCGCTTGATGCCAAGCGGGAGCGCAATGAGGCGCTGGTGTTCGGCCATACGCTGGCCGATCAGATCGGCGGCCAGCTGGATGCGGGGTTGGTGCTGACGGGCTTTCATGAAGACTGGCAGCCCCATGCCCGTTTTGTGATCGAGAAGTTCGTGCCGACCTTCATTGCGACACGTTCGGTGAAACTCTGAAGGTGCTGCTGCCTGGCCTTGACGCCCTCAGGTCGGCCTTAGGTCTCCCTCAGGTCGCCCTCAGGTGCGCAAGGCCGGCGTCCAGGTCTGTTGCTGGGCGGGTTCGGTCACGGGCTGCGCCGGCTTCGGTCGGGGTGCCGGGCCCTTGGCCTGGGACGATGGCTGGGCCTGCCGTGCTTGCTCGGCGCCGGATTTGGCCAGCAGCATCATCACGGCCATGCAGATCAGCGTCAGCATGAGCACCACGCAGATGGGGCCCAGATCCACGGAGGCGATGTCCAGCCCCTTCAGCGACTGCCAGCGTTCTGAGCGTACTTCCAGCGGTTCTTCGGGATCGGCCATGGCACCTCCACTGCGTTGAGTGTGGACACATGCTAGGCGTAAGTGAGCATGCAAACAATATGGAGACTTCGCCAGGATGTGAGGGTATACAGCAGCCCGGGCTCGGTTGGCTTCACGCTTGAAGGCTCTTTCCGCTGCTGCCGTGTGACAGCTACTTGACCCACATCAACTGCACCGCCACGGCCAGGGCGATGGCCAGCAGCCCCAGCAGCACGGCCATTGCCACGACGGTGACCGCCCTGCGGCGCTTTGCCTTGCGTGGGTTGCGCAAACGGGGCGGGGTGGGAGGGGGCTGCGTGGCATCCAGGGCCGCAATTCTTGCCAGCCAGTCTTCGGCTGTGGGCAAGGTGGAAGTGGGCGATGCGCAGGGTGAGGCGGGGGGCGATGCGGGTGGTGAGACGGGCTTGCCACGGTTCATGGCCCCAGCTCCTGACGCATCTCTTCAAGCACCTGCACGGCGCCCTGGATTATGGCCAGCCTGTGCTGCAGCGCAGCCTTTTGGGCCTGCAGCCGGTCCAGCTGCTCGGCGACCAGCGCCTCGTCGGCCCGCAGCTTCTTCAGCCGCTCCTGTATGGCCTCCATTTCCGGGGCGCTCATCTGCCAATCCTCCAGCATCGAAGGGCGCCGAGCGTGGCCCGGACCCTTCTCACAATTCACACGAATGCCGGCAATTATCTGTGCGCCTTAGTGATTGGCTATGAATGAATTGACATAGATTGTCATCGACCGGCGCAGAAGGCCGAAGGCTGTGCAGTTGTTCAAAGCAGCCAGGTCCTGTTGGGCCGGTTGCCGTCGATTTCCACAAGTCCTGCGTCCTGCAGTATGGGCAGGATGTAGGTGATCACCACGGCCGCGTTGTCGTTGGCCTGTTTGGCCGCAAAGCCCAGAAAGCCGGGCCGGTGCTGGCTGGAGGCCACGATGCAGGGCCGCTCGGCGCCGTGATGCTCCTGGGCCAGATGGCGCAGCACGGCGCCGAAGGCTTCCCGCCTTATGCGCACCGTGTTGCCCTTGTGCGTTCTGACTTCCAGGCCGCTGTCGCTGCGGCGGATGACAGTGAAGGACGCGGTGCGTCCCTTGTCGGGCGTCTTCAGGGGCTTGTCCTGGGCGATGCCGTCCCAGAAGGCATTGAAATCGTTGTTGGAGAGCACGCGCACGAAAAAGAGGTCCATTGCCTGGAGGTTTTCTTGGACGTGGAGTCTCCCTGGCTTCGACTGGCCGAAGATGAGCAAATCTGAGCAGTTCCGCTCAATGCGCGAGAAATTTGAGGAAGATCCGGCCTTGCCGCGTTCTGACCTCGGTCCCTTCGATAAAGCCCATCAGTCTGGCCGAACCGTCCATGGAGTACAGCGCCGGTCCATCGATGCGGTAGATGGGCCTGGTCCCGCAACGGACGAATTCATCGCCTTCGACACGCCCGATTTCGTTTCCGTGCCCATCAAGCACAGTCCACGAGCCTCCTGCAATCATGGCCTCACCCGGCAGTTGCCGGTTCCCAAGTGAAACCACCAATCTAAGGAACGCGAGGTATCTGAATCTGAGCGAATCTGAGCAGTCGTGTAAAGCTGGGCCGCCGACGCCTTGGGCAGGGTCCTGTGGAAATTCGTGTGCGCCAGGCCCAAGCCGCATCGCACCGGCCAAAAGAAGCTGGCTGCGATCTAGGGGCACTGCATGCGTGGGCGATTGAGCGGTTCGCAGCCAAGTAGAATTGTTTCATATCAAAGACATGCTGCTCTGAAAGTTGCAGCGACCGGGCCCGCTTGGCGGGCCTTGTGCATGGGGCGCGGTCCCGCAGCCGGTATCTGGGTGCATGTCCTGATTCTCTGTAGGCCCGGCCTGCGATCCAATCTCGCGCATGGGGCTGAGCCTTCTCGTCAAATTGCTCTCATTTATGAAGATCTGCTGTCGCCAACCGGATGCGCCTGCGGCATTGCCTTTCGGCTTGCCCGGGGGCCATGCCGTGTGGTGCACGCCGCGCTGCGGAGGGCGGGCGTGAGCGAACAGGCGCTGTACGATCTGGCCCCCGTTCTGGAGCTGATGCTGCTGGGCCTGTTGCTGGCGCTGGGCCCCCTGGCCTGGGTGTGGCTGCGCAACCGCAGCGGCGGCTCGCTCAAGCGGCTGCAGGCGCTGTCGGTGCTCACGCTGTTCCTGACCTTCGATCTGGTGCTGTTCGGCGCCTTCACCCGCCTGACCGATTCCGGCCTGGGCTGCCCCGACTGGCCGGGCTGCTATGGCAGCGCCAGCCCCATGGGCGCCCGCGCGCAGATTGCTGAGGCCCAGGCCGCCATGCCCACCGGGCCGGTGACGCATGGCAAGGCATGGATAGAGATGGTCCACCGCTATCTGGCCACCACCGTCGGCGTGCTCATCATCGCCATGACCATCATGGCCTGGCGGCGCGCGCGGCGCCTGGGCAGGGCGGGTGGCGCAGGGGCCGAGCGTACAGGGGCGGAGGGCACAGGCGGTGCCCTGAGTCCGTGGTGGCCCACGCTGGCGCTGTTCTGGGTCTGCCTGCAGGGCGCCTTTGGCGCCTGGACCGTGACCATGAAGCTTTTTCCGGCCATCGTGACCCTGCACCTGCTGGGCGGCACGGGGCTGCTGGCCTTGCTGTGCGTGCCCGCCGTGGGGCTGAGCCGTGCTGCGCGTCAGCAAGGGGCGACCGTGATTTCACCCGCGCTGCGCGCGGGGCTGTGGCTGGGTCTTGCGCTGCTGGTGCTGCAGGTGGCGCTGGGCGGCTGGGTCAGCACCAACTATGCGGTGCTGGCCTGCAGCAGTTTCCCGACCTGCCAGGGCAGCTGGTGGCCGGCCATGGATTTTTCGCAGGCGCTGCAGATCTGGCGTCCGCTGGGCCTGCTGCAGGACGGCAGCAACATCAGCTTTGCGGGCCTCACGGCCATCCACTATCTGCACCGCCTGGCGGCCTATGTGGTGGTGGCTGCGCTGGCCGGGCTGTGGTGGCGTTTGGGTGAAGTGCCCGCACTGGCGTTGCAGCGCCGCGTGCTGGGTGCATTTTTGGTGCTGCAGGTGCTGACAGGCCTGTCGAACGTGGTGCTCGATTGGCCGCTGGTGGCCGCGGTGCTGCATACGGGCGGCGCAGCTGCGCTGGTGACCGTGATTGTTTGGTGCCTGGCGGCCAGCCGCCCGGGCGCACTGCGGGACGGTCTGCCGGTTGCCCGTGGAGAGATTGCATGAGTAAACAAGCTTCCCTGAGTGTCGAGCCCTCGCGCTGGACACAGTTCTATGCCCTGACCAAGCCGCGTGTGGTGCAACTGATCGTGTTCTGCGCACTGATCGGCATGGTGCTGGCCGTGCCGGGCTGGCCCAACGCCGACCAGTGGCTGCACATGGCGCTGGCCTGCCTGGGCATCTGGCTGGTGGCGGGCGCGGCGGCCGCCTTCAACTGCCTGGTGGAGCGCCATATCGATGCGCGCATGAAGCGCACCTCCTGGCGGCCCACGGCGCGCGGCGAGCTGAGCAGCCAGCAGGCGCTGGCCTTCTCGGCCATCCTGTGCACGCTGGGCGCGCTGGTGCTGCTGCTGTGCACCAACCCGCTGACCATGTGGCTGACGCTGGCCACCTTCGTGGGCTATGCCGTGATCTACACGGTGATCCTCAAGCCTGCCACGCCGCAGAACATCGTGATCGGCGGTGCCTCCGGTGCCATGCCGCCCGTGCTGGGCTGGGCCGCGATGACGGGCCAGGTCGGTCCCGAGGCGCTGATCCTGTTCCTCATCATCTTCCTGTGGACGCCGCCCCATTTCTGGGCGCTGGCGCTGTACCGCGTGGAAGACTACCGCCAGTCCGGCCTGCCCATGCTGCCCGTGACGCATGGCAGCGAGTACACGCGGCTGCAGATCCTGCTGTATACGGTGATCCTGTTTGCGGCCTGCATGCTGCCCTTCATGTACGGCATGAGCTCCTGGCTGTACCTGGTGGTGGCCGTGGTGCTGAGCGTGGGCTTCTGTGCCTATGCCTTTGCACTGTGGCGCAATTACTCGGACCAGCTGTCGCGCAAGACCTTCCGCTTCTCGCTGATCCACCTGAGCGTGCTGTTCCTGGCGCTGCTGATCGATCACTACCTCTGGCTGGGCTGATGGGTTGATGGCCCGAGGGCCATGGCCGCGCAATGAAAAACCGGGCCCTTGAGGCCCGGTTTGTCTTGGTGACTGCCGCCTTACTTGATCTGCCGCTTCTCCAGCTTGCGCGCCAGCGTGCGCCGGTGCATGCCCAGGCGGCGGGCGGCTTCGGAGATGTTGAAATCGCTCTCGGCCAGGGTTTCGTGGATGTGTTCCCACTCCAGCGTCTTGATGGAGGTGGGGTTGCGTGACAGTTCCACGTCGGTGCGGCCTTCGAGGCGGCCGAAGGCGGCCTCGATATCGTCGGTGTTGGAGGGCTTGGCCAGATAGTGGCATGCGCCTAGCTTGACCGCCTCCACGGCCGTGGCAATGCTGGCATAGCCTGTGAGCACGACGATCAGCGCCTCGGGGCTGTGCTGGTGCAGCATCTGCACGCAGCTCAGGCCCGACGCGTTGCCCGCCAGCTTGAGGTCCATGACGGCGTATTGCGGCGAGTGCGTCTGCAGCAGCTCGCGCACTTCCTCGGCGCTGGCGGCCTGCAGCACGCGGTAGCCGCGCCGCTCGAACGAGCGCGTCAGCGTGCGCGCAAAGGTCGCATCGTCTTCAACCAGCAGCAGGAGGCGGGAGCTGTCCATGGGCGATTCGGGTTCCTGTGGGCGCCGCTTCAGGCGCCGGGTTCAATGGCAATCGATGACAAGGGCAGGCGGATCTCCACCTCACTGCCCCGCGGCGGGGTGTTCCTCACCTGAACGCGTCCGCCCAGCGAGCGCGCCACGTTGAGCACCAGGAAGAGGCCCAGCCCCCGGCCCGGGCGCTCCGTCTTGGTGGAGATATGGCGCTGGCCCAGCTGTTCCAGCACGGCGGGAGCAAAGCCCGGTCCCTTGTCGCGCACCGTGATGCACAGCATGCCGGTGCGCACGGCCAGGTGCAGCGCCACATGGCGGGGGGAGGCTTCGGCCGCATTGTCGAGCACATTGCAAACCATTTGCTGCAACGCGGTATCGGAAAGAATGGGGAAGTCCTCGTCGGCCTGGACATAGTCGAAATGCTCCACGGCGTGGCGTGACTGCCAGTGCGCGACCACGCCGTCCATGAAGGCGCGCAGCGTGGTGGCCTGTGGCGCATCGGCGCGGGTCTCGCCGGCCGACATGAGCACGCTGGAGACGATGGACTTGCAGCGCAGCAGCTGCTGCTGCATTTCCTGCAGGTCGGCCAGCAGGTCGGGGTCTTGCGTGATGGCGGGCATGCGCTGCCAGTCGCCCAGGATGACGGACATGGTGGACAGCGGCGTGCCCAGCTCGTGCGCCGCGCCCGTGGCCAGCAGGCCCATGCGCACGATGTGCTCTTCTTCGCTGGCACGCTGGCGCATGTTGGCCAGCCGTGCGTCACGCCGGCGCAGGTTGGAGACGATGCGGCGCAGGAAGACGACCAGCAGCACCGTGGTCAGCCCGAAGCTGATCAGAATGCCGCTCACGTACAGGCCGGGCAGCCCGTCCGGTCCCGCCGCGCCAATGGGCAGGGGCCAGTGCACGATGGCCAGCACCAGGGTGCACAGCGAGGTGCTGGCAACAATGATCCAGGCGTGCACGGGCCTGAGCAGCACGGCGCCCAGAATGCCCTGCAGCAGGAACAGGTAGATGAAGGGATTGCTGGCGCCGCCGCTCAAATACAGCTGTATGGCCAGTGCCAGCACGTCGGCCAGCAAGGCCAGGAACAGGTTGCGCGCCGAGATCTGGCGGCGGTGGCTGCGGTACCAGTAGATGTAGCCAAGATTGGTGAAGACGCTGGCCATCAGCACCAGGGCCATGGCCGGCAGCGGCAGGGTGATGCCGAAGCCGTAGTGCACCAGGGAGATGGTGATCACCTGCCCGACCACGGCAAACCAGCGCAGCTGTATCAGCAGCTGCATGTTCTGGCGTTCGGTGGTGCGCTCGACGCGGAACAGGGACTCTGAAGGCGAATTCACGCGGGCGATTGTGCGCTACCGCAGGCAGCCGTGGCGCGGCAGGGTCTTGTAGAGGACTGGCGTAAAAAAGGCCACCGATGTCATCGGTGGCCTTGTTGCCTGCAGCGACGGCTTTACGGCCTTACGGTTTTACGGCTTGCTGCTTGCCTGCCGGTCATTGCGCCTGACCAGCCAGGCCGCGCCGACCACCATCAGCGCCAGCCCGTACCAGGTCAGCGCATAGACCAGATGGCTGTTGGGGAAGCGGATCACGGTCATGCCCGGGCGCGGCCAGGTGCCGTCCGCCACGGGCTGGCCCGGCAGGCCTGCGTCGATGAAGTAGGGGGCTGCATGGTCCAGGCCCTGGGCCTGTGCAATGGCCGCCACATCGCGCGAGAACCAGCGCTGCTGCGCGGGATCGTTCTCGCGCAGGAAGCCGCCGCGCGGCTCGCTGATGCGCAGCAGGCCGGCCACCGTCACCGGATCCTGGGGCGCCTGTGCGGGCTGATCCTGCCAGCGTGCGCGCTGCGCTGTGGGAATGAAGCCCCGGTTCACCAGCACCTGGTTGCCGTTGTCCATCTGCAGCGGCGTCAGCACCCAGAAGCCGGCACCCAATTCGGTCACGGCCTGGGTCAGCACGGTCTTGCCGGCCAGCCAGTGGCCGCTGGCCTGCACGGCGCGGTACTCGTGGTCGGCGGCCGTGATCTGCGGCCATTCGGCGGGCGGGGGCAGGGCAGCGGGCGCGGCGTGCACGCGCTGGTCCACGCGCTCTATCAAGTCCAGCTTCCAGGCACGGCGCTGGACCTGCCAGCTGCCCAGGAAGATGAAGCCCAAAAACAAGGCGATGCCCACCGAGATGAGCATCGCCTGAGCGAGTGGGCCACGCCGGCGCGATGCGCCGGCGTGGCTGGAGGGCCCGGAGTTTCCGGATGCGGTCAAGGCGTGACCGAGGCCGGAGCCGTCTGCGCGGCAGGGTCGGCCGGCATGGTGTGCTGGGGCATCATGTTGGTGTTCATGTGGAACATGACCCACAGGGTGCCCGCAATGCCGATGGCCACGAAGACCACGGTGAAGATGGTGGACAGCAGGGTCCAGCCGCCTTCGATCTTGCCGTTCATGTGCAGGAAGAAGACCATGTGGACCAGGATCTGCACCACGGCGAAGCCGCCGAGCACCATTACGGCCGTTGCACGGTCCGAGATGACATTGCTCATCACCAGCCAGAACGGGATGGCCGTCAGGATGATCGAGAGCACGAAGCCCCACATATAGCCCGAGAAGGTGCTGTGCGGGCCTGCGTCGTGGTGGTGATCGTCATGGCCGTGATGGTCGTGGTGACCGTGGCCATGGCCGGCGTGGATGTCGTGTGCAGCCATTTACAGCACCCCCATCAGGTAAACAAAAGTGAAGACGCCGATCCAGACCACGTCCAAGAAGTGCCAGAACATCGACAGGCACATCAGGCGGCGGTTGTTCTCGTGCGTCAGGCCGTGCTTGTTGATCTGGATCATCAGCGTGACCAGCCAGATCAGGCCGAAGCTCACGTGCAGGCCGTGGGTGCCCACCAGCGTGAAGAACGAGGACAGGAAGGCGCTGCGCTGAGGGCCTGCGCCCTCGTGCAGCAGGTGGGAGAACTCATAGAGTTCCAGGCCCAGGAAGCACAGGCCGAACAGGCCGGTGATGGCCAGCCACAGCTGGGTGCCGCCCAGCTTGCCCTGCTGCTTTTGCAGCATGGCGAAGCCGAAGGTGATGGACGACAGCAGCAGGAAGGCCGTGTTCATCGCCACCAGGGGCAGGTCGAACAACTGGGCGCCCGTGGGGCCTGCAGCGTAGTTGCGGCCCAGCACGCCATAGGTGGCGAACAGCGCTGCAAAGATCAGGCAGTCGCTCATCAGGTAGAGCCAGAAGCCCAGAGCGGTGCCGTTTTCGGGATGGGGCTCCTCGGCGAGGTGGTACTCGCGCGGGGCCAGGGCGGCAGCGCCGCCTGCGGTGTAACGGGTATCAGACATGACGTGCCAGCTGTTGTGTGCGCAGTTCTTCCGTGGCCGCGACTTCCGCGGCGGGGATGTAGTAGTCGCGCTTGTAGTTGAACGTGTGGATGATCGATGCCAGCACGGTGGCGGCGAACGACGCAATGGCCAGGGGCCACATGTGCCAGATCATCGCGAAGCCGAAGACCGTGGACAGCGCGGCGATCACGACACCGGCGCCGGTGTTGGACGGCATGTGGACGGGCTTGAAGCCGGTCAGCGGACGCTGGTAGCCGTGCTTCTTCATGTCCCACCAGGCATCGATCTCATGCACCACGGGCGTGAAGGCGAAGTTGTACTGGGGAGGGGGCGAGGAGGTGGCCCACTCCAGCGTGCGGCCTTCCCATGGGTCGCCGGTCACGTCACGCAGCTGGTCGCGCTTGAAGTAGCTGACCACCAGCTGGATCAGGAAGCTGCCGATGCCCAGTGCCACCAGACCGGCGCCCAGGGCGGCGATCACGAACCAGATCTGCAGCGAGGGGTCCTCGAAGTGGTTGGCACGGCGTGTCACGCCCATCAGGCCCAGCACGTACAGCGGTGTGAAGGCGACCCAGAAGCCGACCAGCCAGAACCAGAACGAGCACTTGCCCCAGAACTCGTCGAGCTTGTAGCCGAAGGCCTTGGGGAACCAGAAGTTGATGCCGGCGAACACGCCGAACACCACGCCGCCGATGATCACGTTGTGAAAGTGGGCGATCAGGAACAGGCTGTTGTGCAGCACGAAGTCGGCCGGGGGAACGGCCAGCAGCACGCCGGTCATGCCGCCGATGGCAAAGGTGCACATGAAGCCCACGGTCCACAGCATCGGCACCGTGAAGCGGATGCGGCCGCGGTACATGGTGAACAGCCAGTTGAAGATCTTGGCGCCCGTCGGGATCGAGATGATCATCGTCGTGATGCCGAAGAAGGTGTTCACGCTGGCGCCGGAGCCCATGGTGAAGAAGTGGTGCAGCCAGACCAGGTAGGACAGGATGGTGATACACACCGTCGCGTACACCATGGAGGTGTAGCCGAACAGGCGCTTGCGGCTGAAGGTGGAGACGATCTCCGAGAAGATGCCGAAGCAGGGCAGGATCAGGATGTAGACCTCGGGGTGGCCCCAGATCCAGATCAGGTTCACGTACAGCATGGGGTTGCCGCCCAGCTCGTTCGTGAAGAAGTTCGTGCCGACGTAGCGGTCCAGCGACATCAGCACCAGGGCTGCGGTCAGGATGGGGAACGAGGCCACGATCAGCGCGTTGGTGCACAGGGCGGTCCAGGTGAAGACGGGCATCTTCATCAGGTTCATGCCGGGTGCGCGCATCTTGATGATGGTCACGATCAGGTTGATGCCTGACAGCGTGGTGCCGACGCCGGCCACCTGCAATCCCCAGATGTAGTAGTCAAGCCCGACCCCGGGGTTCTGCGCCCCCAGGTTGGACAGTGCCAGCCAGCCGGAGGTGGAGAACTCGCCCAGGAACAGCGAGATCATCACCAGCACGGCGCCGCCCGTCGTCATCCAGAAGCTGAAGTTGTTCAGGAACGGGAAGGACACGTCGCGTGCGCCGATCTGCAGCGGCACCAGATAGTTCATCAGGCCGGTAACGAAGGGCATGGCCACGAAGAAGATCATGATCACGCCGTGGGCCGTGAAGATCTGGTCGTAGTGGTGCGGAGGCAGGTAGCCCAGGTTGTCGCCGAAGGCCATGGCCTGCTGCAGGCGCATCATCAGCGCGTCGGCAAAGCCGCGCAGCAGCATGACCAGACCGAGGATCATGTACATGATGCCGATCTTCTTGTGGTCGATGCTGCACAGCCAGTCGCGCCACAGCGGGCCCCACAGGCGGAACTTGGTGAGCAGGCCCAGCACGGCAAGGCCGCCGAGCACCACGGCGATGAAGGTCGCCAGCACGATGGGCTCATGCGCCATCGGGATGGAGTCCCAAGTGATGCGACCCAGCAGCCAGTGGGCCTGTGCCGGGGAGGTATGTTCAGACATATCGAGTCTCTTAGGTCGTGATGGGAGCGGGCGGCGGTCTGGCCGTCGTCCGCGTCCGCTAACTGCTTATTGCTGCGCAGCGGCTGCGGAGCCGTCGCGCTGGTCCAGGAAGGCCACGACGCGGTCGGCGTTTTGCACCGTGCACACATCCTGGGGCAGGTTCATGCCCACGGCCTTGAGATAGGCTTCGCCGCCAGCAGCGTCGATGGCCATCATGTGATGCATGCACATCTTGCCTTCTTCGACACAGCGGTTGAGCACCTTGTCGTACAGGCCTTCGTCCACCGTGGCGAAGCGCTCGACCGGGTTGCGCTCGCTGGGCTTGACCAGGTTCAGGTAGGTATCGCGCGTCAGGGCCTTGCCTTCGGACTTGGCCTTGGCAACCCACTGATCGAACTCTTCGTTGCTCAGGCCATGGAACTTGAACGTCATGCCCGAGAAGCCGGCGCCGCTGTAGTGCGATGCCAGGCCGTGGAACACGCCGGGCTTGTTGATCACGGCGTTCAGCTCGGTCTGCATGCCGGGCATGGCATAGATCATGCCGGCCAGGTCAGGCACGTAGAAGGAGTTCATCGTCGAGGTGGCGGTCAGCTTGAAGTGGATGGGACGATCCACGGGAGCGGCCAGCTCGTTGACGGTGGCGATGCCTTTTTCAGGGATGAAGAACAGCCACTTCCAGTCCATGGCCACGACCTGCACCTCCAGCGGCTTGACATCGGTGCTCAGCGGCTTGGTGGCCGAGACGCGGTCCAGCGGACGGTAGGGGTCCAGCTTGTGGGTGCTGATCCAGGTGATGGCGCCCAGCGCGATGATGATCATCAGCGGCACGGACCAGATCACCAGCTCCAGCGTGGTGGAGTGGTGCCATTCGGGGTCGTAGTGGGCCTCGGTGTTCGACTGGCGGTATTTCCAGGCGAAAAGCAGCGTGAGGATGATCACCGGGATGATGATGATCAGCATCAGCAAGGTGGCCGTGACCACCAGGTTGCCTTGCTGCGCGGCGATGTCGCCGGCGGGGTTGAGCACGACGGCTTTGCTGCAGCCAGTGAGACTGGCTGTCAAAGCGGCCGCGGTGAGCCACGCAGGCCCACGGAGTTCCTTGATTTTTAGCATGCTAGGGGCGCAACAAGAGCGCGTTTACATAGAAACGCGGATTACAAGATCCGGGCAAATGTATTACGAAGTATAAATTTGTCCATTGGACATTTTGTCCAACGTCAAGGAGAACCCGGGAACTTTCTGCTACCTGGGCGGGTGCACGGCATGTGCCTGGCGGTCCGGAGGCCGCATTTTCGCGTCGCGCGCAGCAGGACAAACACCGAGGCCGGTCGAGGTGGAAACCGCCTTGCGCCAGATCAAGCGAGGGCGTAGAACAGAGCTGTCAGTGAGACGAGACAAGGAGCATCCATCTATGAGCGGCCTCGACACAACTGCAAGCTTCCCCGGCGGAAGCTATGAGAGCAAAGAATCTCTGTCCCGCGCCGACACCCACGAAGATGTCACGCCCAACGAAATCGCCGTCGGCGTGATCATCGGGCGATCCTCGGAGTACTTCGACTTCTTCGTGTTCGGCATCGCCTGCGTGCTGGTCTTCCCGGCACTGCTGTTTCCCTACCTTTCCAAGCTCGACGGCACGCTGATGTCGTTCGCCATCTTCTCGCTGGCCTTCGTGGCCCGGCCGCTGGGCACGGCGCTGTCCATGGCCGTGCAGCGGCGCTGGGGGCGGGCGACCAAGCTGACGCTGGCGCTGTTTCTGCTGGGCGTGTGCACCGTGGGCATGGCCTTCCTGCCCAGCTACCAGCAGGCGGGGGTGAATGCCATCATCGTGCTGGCGCTGCTGCGCATAGGCCAGGGCATTGCGCTGGGCGGCTCGTGGGACGGTCTGCCGTCGCTGCTGGCCATGTCGGCGCCCAAGAACCGGCGCGGCTGGTATTCGATGATGGGCCAGTTGGGCGCGCCGCTGGGCTTCGTGCTCGCGGCAGGGCTGTTTGCCTTCATCTACGCCCATGTGGGAGCCGACGAGTTCCTCAGCTGGGGCTGGCGCTATCCCTTCTGCGTGGCCTTTGCCATCAACGTCGTGGCACTGTTTGCCCGGCTGCGCCTGGTCGTGGGCCAGTCCTACACCGAACTGCTGCAGCAGCGTGAGCTGGAGCCCATGGGCGTGCTGCCGCTGATGCGCGACGAGGGGCGCAACGTGGTGATCGGTGCGTTTGCCGCCCTGGCCAGCTTTGCGCTGTTCCACTTGGTGACCATCTTCCCGCTGTCCTGGATCTCGCTGTACTCGGACCAGTCGGTGACCCATGTGCTCGGGGTGCAGATCGTGGGCGCCTTCTGTGCGGCTGCCGCCATCATGGTCTCGGGCTGGCTGGCCGACCGTGTGGGCCGGCGCAACACGCTGGGCACCATGGCCTGCCTGATCGGCATCTTCAGCTTCCTGGCGCCCTGGCTGCTGGGCAGCGGAACGATGGGGAACAACGTGTTCATCATCGTCGGCTTCATCCTGCTGGGCCTGTCCTATGGCCAGGCGGCAGGCACGGTGACGTCCAACTTCCCCTCACGCTATCGCTACACGGGTGCTGCGCTGTCCTCGGACATGGCCTGGCTGGTGGGCGCGGCATTCGCTCCGCTGGTGGCCCTGGGCGTGTCCTCGCGCTTCGGACTGGTGGCGCTGGGGATCTATCTGCTGTCGGGTGCGCTGTGCACGCTGGCGGCGCTGGGCATCAACCGCGCCATCGAGACGCGCGACTGAACGAGCCCTTGCAAGTCAAAGGCCGGCTCTGCCGGCCTTTTTCGTTGTGACTTCGCCTCAGGGGTTTTCACCGTAGCGCTGCTTGAAGTCGAATTCGAGCCTGTCGCAGTCCTGCACCGATTCAAACTGCTGCGTCTTGCGCTCGGCCTCTGGCCGCGCGGTTTCCTTGCGGCAGATCTTGATGGTTTCGCGCTCCACCCAGCGTGCCTCGCCTTCGGGCGTGGACAGCAGCTGGCCAGCCAGCATGAGCACAGCGAAGAAGGCCACGGGCAGGCCGATGAGCCAGGGCACGATGCGGCTTTTTGGCGGCTTGGGCGGTTTGGCCGGATTGGATCGGTTGGCGCTGGCAGCGGGGGCCGGTTCGCTGGAATGGGGCTCGGGTGTCTGTGGTTGCGCCATGGTGTGCTTGCTGTGGTTCCGGCTGGCGATTATCCAGGGCGCCCATCGCGCGCAGTCTGAGCGGGATCAGGGAACGGCGAGATCGCCTGTGCTAGCCATCTCCCCCATCTCCTGCACCAGCCATTTCTCCAGCGCAAGAATGTCGGCCCTGCGGCCCGGATGGGGCGCCACCCACAGCTGCAGGCGCCGCGGACCGGCCAGTCGCGCGCCGCTGTTGCGCGCTCGGGCAGATGGGAGGAGAGGCCTTCTTTGGCCACGTGCGTGATGGAGGCCAGGCAGGGCTCGCTGCCGCAACCATGGGGCAAACCTATAATGCGCGTTGGTCCCGACGGGACACCCTCCCGCCAGGGACAGCGCCCCGCGTGCGCGCTCCGAACTCCTAGACACCATGAGCACACCCACTTTCACCGTTGCCGACATTCGCAAGAGCTTTCTGGACTTTTTCGCATCCAAGGGCCACACCATCGTGGAGTCGAGCCCCCTGGTGCCCGGCAACGACCCGACGCTGATGTTCACCAACTCGGGCATGGTCCAGTTCAAGGACGTGTTCCTGGGCACCGACAAGCGCCCCTACAAGCGCGCCACCTCGGTGCAGACCTGCTTGCGCGCAGGCGGCAAGCACAACGATCTGGAAAACGTGGGCTACACGGCCCGCCACCACACCTTCTTCGAGATGCTGGGCAACTGGTCCTTCGGCGATTACTTCAAGCGCGAGTCGCTCAAGTGGGCCTGGGAGCTGCTGACCGAGGTCTACAAGCTGCCCAAGGAACGCCTGCTGGCCACGGTCTACGCCGAGGACGACGAGGCCTATGACATCTGGACCAAGGAAATCGGCCTGCCGCCCGAGCGCGTGATCCGCATCGGCGACAACAAGGGCGGCCGCTACAAGAGCGACAACTTCTGGATGATGGCCGACACCGGCCCCTGCGGCCCCTGCTCGGAAATCTTCTACGACCACGGCGCGCACGTGGCCGGCGGCCCTCCGGGCAGCCCTGACGAAGACGGCGACCGCTTCATCGAAATCTGGAACAACGTGTTCATGCAGTTCGACATGGACGAGCAGGGCAACGTCAAGCCGCTGCCCGCGCCCTGCGTGGACACTGGCATGGGCCTGGAGCGTCTGGCCGCCATCCTGCAGCATGTGCACAGCAACTACGAGATCGACCTGTTCCAGGCGCTGATCAAGGCTGCTGCGCGCGAGACGCACATCGCCGACATCGAGACCCCCTCGCTCAAGGTGATCGCCGACCACATCCGCGCCACCGCCTTCCTGGTGGCCGACGGCGTGATCCCCTCCAACGAAGGCCGCGGCTACGTGCAGCGCCGCATCGTGCGCCGCGCCATCCGCCACGGCTACAAGCTGGGCCAGAAGACCCCGTTCTTCCACAAGCTGGTCAAGGACCTGGTGGCCGTGATGGGCGATGCCTATCCCAAGATCCGCGAGCAGGAAGCGCGCATCACCGAAGTGCTGCGGGTCGAGGAAGAGCGCTTCTTCGAGACCCTGGCCAACGGCATGGAAATCCTGGACGCGGCGCTGGCCGGTGGCGCCAAGGTGCTGCCCGGCGACGTGGCCTTCAAGCTGCACGACACCTACGGCTTCCCCCTGGACCTGACCAACGACGTCTGCCGCGAGCGCGGCCTGAGCGTGGACGAGGCGGGCTTCCAGACCGCCATGGAAGAGCAGAAGAACAAGGCCCGTGCAGCAGGCAAGTTCAAGATGGACCGCGCCCTGGAATACACGGGCGATGCCAATGCCTTCACGGGCTACCAGAAGCTGGCCGAGGCCGCCAAGGTGGTGGCACTGTATGCCGAGGGCAGCGCCGTGCAGGAACTCAAGGCCGGCCAGAGCGGCGTGGTCGTGCTCGACACCACGCCTTTCTACGCCGAGTCCGGCGGCCAGGTGGGCGACCAGGGTGTGATCAGCACCACGGGCGCACGCTTTGCGGTCGAGGACACGCTCAAGATCAAGGCCGATGTGTTCGGCCACCATGGCGTGCTGGAGTCCGGCAGCCTCAAGGTGGGCGATGCCGTGCAGGCCGAGGTGGACACGCAGCTGCGTGCCGCCACCATGCGCAACCATTCGGTCACGCACATCATGCACAAGGCCCTGCGCGAAGTGCTGGGCGATCATGTGCAGCAAAAGGGCTCGCTGGTCAACGCCGAGCGCACGCGCTTCGACTTTGCCCACAACCAGCCCGTGACCGCTGAAGAGATCCGCGAGATCGAACGCCGCGTGAACGCCGAGATCCTGGTCAACACGCCCACCGATGCGCGCGTGATGGACATCGAATCGGCCAAGGCCACGGGCGCCATGATGCTGTTCGGCGAGAAGTACGGCGACTCCGTGCGCGTGCTGGACATCGGCAGCAGCCGCGAACTGTGCGGCGGCACCCACGTGCAGCGCACGGGCGACATCGGCCTGTTCAAGGTGGTGGGCGAAGGCGGCGTGGCCGCTGGCGTGCGCCGCATCGAGGCGGTGACCGGCGAGAACGCGCTGGCCTACCTGCAATCGCTGGAATCCACGGTGGACCAGGCCGCCGCCGCGCTGAAGGCGCCGACGGCCGAGTTGAACACCCGCATCGGCGGTGCGCTGGAGCAGATCCGCGCGCTGGAGAAGGAAGTGGCTGCGCTCAAGGGCAAGCTCGCTTCCAGCCAGGGCGACGAGCTGGCCGGCCAGGCCGTGGACATCAAGGGCATCAAGGTGCTGGCCGCCAGGCTGGAAGGCGCCGACGCCAAGACCCTGCGCGACACCATGGACAAGCTCAAGGACAAGCTGGGCGCCGCAGCCATCGTGCTGGCCGCCGTCGATGGCGACAAGGTGCAACTGGCCGCAGGCGTGACCAAGGCCGAGACCTCGCGCATCAAGGCTGGCGATCTGGTGAACTTCGTGGCCAGCCAGGTCGGCGGCAAGGGCGGCGGCAAGCCCGACATGGCCATGGCTGGCGGCACGGACGCTTCGGGCCTGCCCGCGGCGCTGGCCGGTGTGCAGGCCTGGGTGGCAGAGCGCGTCTGACCCAGCTGCGCGGCAGATGATTCCTGCTGCCCCTTCTTCGGGACGCCCCGGTGGACTCCACCGGGGCGTCTTGCCGTGGGCGCTGCGTATGACCTACATGGCCTGGGTGATGGGCGTGCTGGCGCAATCGGCCGCTGCCGCCGCGCAAAGCGTGGTCTTCATCAACCCCGGCCGGTCCGATGAGCGCTACTGGACCACGGTCAGCGAGGCCATGCAGGACGCGGCCAGCAGCCTGGGCATGCAGCTGCAGGTGCGCTATGCCCAGCGCGACCACCTGCGCCCCATCGAGATTGCGCGCCAGATTGCCGCCTTGCCCAAGGCGCAGCGGCCCCGCTACGTGATGTTTACCAACGACTACAGCGTGGCGCCTGAAATCCTGCGCACGCTGGAGGCCGCAGGCATCGACAGCTTCATGGCCTTCAGCGGCGTGCCCGAGACGTTGCGCGGCCAGACCGGCGTGGCCCGGGAGCGCTATCGCCACTGGCTGGGCAGCCTGGAGCCGGGCGCCGAGGAGGCCGGCTACCTGACCGCCAAGTCACTGTTCGCCGCTGCGCGGGCATCTGGCCAGGCGCGTGCGGCCGATGGCCGTCTGCACATGGTGGCCATTGCCGGGGACCGCTCCACGCCCTCCTCGGTGGAACGCAATGCCGGCATGCGCCGCGCGGCGGCCGAGGCCAGCGACGTGGTGCTGCAGCAGGAAGTCTTTGGCGAATGGCGCCGCGAACGCGCCGAGCAGCAGGCGGCCGTGCTGTTCCAGCGCTATCCCGAGGTGCGCCTGGTCTGGGCGGGCAACGACGAGATGGCCTTTGGCGCCATGCAGGCCTGGCGCGCGCGGGGCGGCTCGCCGGGGCGTGACGCCTTCTTCAGCGCCATCAATTCATCGGCGGCCGCCATGACGGCGCTGCGCACGGGCGAGCTGTCGGCACTGGCGGGCGGCCATTTCCTGACCGGCGCCTGGGCCCTGGTCATGCTCTACGACCATGCGCACGGCACCGATTTCGCCTCCGAAGGGCTGGAGCAGGTGCGGCCCATGTTCACGCTGCTGGACAAGTCACAGATCGACCGCTACGAGCACAGGATCAGCGCGCCGCTGGCCCCTCTGGACTTTCGCAGCTACAGCAAGCACCTCAATCCCCGGCTGCGGCGCTACGGATTCGAGCTCAAGCACCTGCTGCGCTGAGCGCCTTCCATGCCCCGCTTCCGTTCGATCGCCTCCCTGCTGATCCTGCGCATCATGCTGCTGGCCGTGGCCTGCATGCTGGTGTTTGGCGGCGCCCACGCCTGGTGGGAGTACCGCAAGGGGCAGCAGGAGTTTCGCCGCTCCATGGAGACGCTGGTGGCCAACAGCATGATCTCGCTGTCCGCCGCGCTGTGGGACATAGAGCCGGCCCTGGTGCGCGAGCAGGTGCAGTGGCTGGGCAAGCTTCCCCTGGTGGGACATGTGCAGCTGCGCGTCACCTCCACGGGCGAGATGTACGAGGCGGGCGAGCCCAGGGATGGCCGCGCGCCTGCCGTGTCCATGCTCATTCCGGCACCGCGTCACAGCCAGTCCAGCCTGCCGCTGGGCGAACTGCAGGTCTGGGAGAACCGGGGCCACTACCTGGAGGTGCTGCGCGACTCCACGCTGCGCGTGCTGCTGGGCTATGCGCTGTTCACGGCCCTGGTCTGCCTGATGGTGGCCTGGGTGATGCGCAGGGAGCTGCGCCAGCCGCTGCAGCAGATTGCGGGCTTTGCGGCCAACCTCAAGCCCAATGAGTTGTCGAGGCCCTTGGTGCTGGAGCGGGCGCGGCGCGGGCAGCGCGACGAGATCGACATGGTGGTGCAGGGCTTTGGCCAGTTGCAGCATGACCTGCGCGGCCACATCGAGCATTTGGACCTGCTGGTGGCCCAGCGCACGGCCCAGCTGGAGGAACTGGTGGAAGAGGTCAAGCGCATGTCGCTGACCGATGCGCTGACCGGATGCCTCAACCGCCGCGCCATGGACGAGCGCCTGGCCTCCGAGGTCGCCCAGGGCCAGCGCCTGGGTGCGGCCCTGAGCGTGATGTTCGTGGACGTGGACCGCTTCAAGCAGGTCAATGACAGGCACGGCCATGCCGCAGGCGATGCCGTGCTGCGCGAGGTGGCACTGCGTTGCCGGCACGCACTGGAGCGGGAGCCTTCGGCGCAATGGATGGCGCGCTATGGCGGTGAGGAGTTCCTGATCGTGATGCCCGGTGTGGCTGCGGCCCAGGCCTGGGCGCTGGCCGGGCAGCTGCGCGAGGCCATACGCTCCACGCCCATACAGGTCCATGGCCTGGAGCTGGCGGCGACGGCCAGCTTTGGCGTGGCGCAACAGCAGGGTGCCGAGAGCGCGCAGGAACTGCTGCAGCGCGCCGATGCCATGCTCTACGAGGCCAAGCACGCCGGGCGCGACTGCGTGCGCGTGGCCGGCCTCGCCTGAACGGCACGGCGCCAGGGCCGGCTCAGAACAGTTCGATATCGTTGCTGTTCACCTGGGGTGCCAGCAGCCCCTGGGTGATCAGATCACCGTAGTACCAGGTCTGGTTGCGGCCATGCTCCTTGGCGTGGTAGAGGGCCTGGTCGGCATGGCCCAGCACCTCCACGGGTGCGCCCGTGCCCATGGCGGCAAAGCCCGTGCTCACGGTGATGCGGCCGACCTGGGGGAACTCGTAGCTCTCCACGTCGTGGCGCAGGCGCTCCAGCGCCTTGCGGGCATTGACCAGGCTGACCGAGCGCAGCAGCACCACGAATTCCTCGCCGCCGAAGCGGAACACACGGTCCTTGGCGTCGAAGCAGCTGCGCAGGATGTTGGCCACCAGGATCAGCACCTCGTCGCCATACAGGTGGCCAAAGCGGTCGTTGATGCGCTTGAAATGGTCGATGTCGATGGCAGCCAGCCACTGGCCGGGAACGTCTTCCGTGGCCACGCCCGGCATGGCCATCGGCGCCTCCTGCAGCGACAGGCGCAGGAACTGTTCGTCGAAGGTCTTGCGGTTGAGCAGGCCGGTCAGCGCATCGCGTTCGCTGTAGTCCAGCAGGCTCTGGTAGTTGTGATAGACGCCGAAGATGCCCTGGATCACATCGAGCCGGCTGGGCGAGAAGGCCGTGGACTGCGTGATCTCCAGGCAGTGGTAGGCCGTCTCCTGGCGCCACAGCGGCAGCCACAGCACGTGCTGGCCATCGGGCTGCACGGCCGAGGCGATGAGGGCGCGCTGCTGCAGCGCCTGCTGCAGCGCGGGCATGGAGGCCAGCTCCACGCTTTGCGGGTCATACAAGGCCTCGGCATCGGTGGACATGACCTGATCGCCCTGGCTCCAGGTGCGCGCACGCACGCAGTGCCTGCCGTCGGGCATGGCGAACAGCTCCAGCGCCCGCACCTGCACCACGCCATTGAGCTTGAACAGGGTGGACAGCACCGAGATTTCCAATCGCAGATGGTCCCTGTGGGCCGTCATCTCGACCAGATTCTGTAGCAATGGCTGCATGCGAGGCCTTGTATTGGAAGAGGGCGCGACCGGCTCAGCGGCGCTCAAACACCAGATCCCACACACCGTGGCCCAGGCGGATGCCACGGTTTTCGAACTTGGTCAGCGGCCGGTAGTCGGGCTTGGCGGCATAGCCTTCGGCCGTGTTGGCCAGCAGGGGTTCCGCGCCCAGCACTTCCAGCATCTGCACCGCATAGGGCTCCCAGTCGGTGGCGCAGTGGATGTAGCCACCGGGACGCAGCCGGCGTGCCAGCTTGGCCACCAGAGGCTCCTGGATCAGGCGGCGCTTGTTGTGCTTTTTCTTGTGCCAGGGATCGGGGAAGAAGATGTGGATGCCGTCCAGGCTGGCCTCGGGCAGCATGTTGTCGATGACTTCGACGGCATCGTGCTGCAGGATGCGGATGTTGGAGATGTCCTGCTCGCCAATGCGCTTGAGCAGGGCGCCCACGCCGGGCTCGTGCACCTCGCAGCACAGGAAGTTGTCATCGGGGCGCACGCGCGCGATGTGCGCCGTGGCCTCGCCCATGCCGAAGCCGATCTCCAGGATCAGGGGTGCCTGGCGGCCATAGGTGGCCGAGGCGTCCAGCGGCGCGGCCTGGTAGTTCAGCACGAAGCGCGGACCAAGCTCCTCGAAGGCCTTGGCCTGGCCTGTCGTGGTGCGGCCGGCGCGGCGCACATAGCTCTTGATGGTCTTGGGATGGGCCACGCCCTCGGGCGGCTGGCCGGTACGGGCGGCCGCAGGTGTGGAGGGCGAAGAGGAATCGTGCGGCGCACCGGGGGCAGCGGACATGGTGTTCGGGGTATCGCCGTCCATGGACTGCTCGGCTTGGGGGGAAGAAATTGGGTTCACGGGCTCAATTGTATGTATGGCGCCAGCCCCTGACCCAGAACTGCAGCGCTTCGCCCAATGCGGCCTGGGGTGATGGCTGGGGCAGTCCCAGGTGGGCGGCTGCGGTGCGCAGCGCGGTCACGGGGGCGCTCAGGTCCAGTGCAGGGGCGCCGTGCTGCTTGGAAAGCTTTTCGCCGTCGGGCATGAGCACCAGCGGCGTGTGCAGGTACTGCGGGTGACCTATGCCCAGGGCGCGCTGCAGCAGCATCTGGCGGGGCGTATTGTCGGCGAGGTCGGCGCCGCGCACCACATGGGTGATGCCCTGCAGGCCGTCATCGACGACCACGGCGAGCTGGTAGGCCCACAGGCCGTCGGCCCGGCGCAGAACAAAGTCGCCCACGCCGTGGATCACATCCTGCTGCTGGGCGCCCAAGCGGCGGTCCTGCCAGTGCAGCACGGGGTCGTGGCGGGTGAAGCGGTCCAGCGCAAAGCGCCAAGCCCGGGCGCTCTTGCCGTGCAGGCCGTCGCGGCAGGTGCCGGGGTAGGGCCGCTCCACATGGCGCTCATGGACCCAGCCCAGGTTTTCCCAGGCTGCCTCGATGTCCTTGCGCGTGCAGCCGCAGGGATAGGCCAGGCCGCCGGCCTTGAGTCGCTCCAGTGCGCTTTCGTAGAAGGTGTGGCGGTGGGACTGCCAGACGGGCTCTTCATCCGGCAGCAGGCCGCAGGTGGCAAGCTGGTTCAGGATGGCGGTGTCGGCACCGGGCTGGCAGCGCGGAGGGTCTATGTCCTCGATGCGCACCAGCCAGCGGCCGCCATGGGCGCGTGCATCCAGCCAGCTGGCCAGCGCCGCCACCAGGGAGCCTGCATGCAGCAGGCCCGTGGGTGAGGGCGCAAAACGGCCGACATACGGGGATGGGGCGGGTGCGGAGCCGGTCTCGGCGGATTCAGGGGCGGCGGGAATCATCGGGGCCGGATGTTAAGGCCTTGCGCCGCCCCCTGCCAGGACCTGGTGGCCTGGTTCAGTCCGCAACCAACGCCAGGGCCATTTCCAGTCCCGAGACAAAGGCATCCTCCACGCGGCGGCCAATGCACCAGTCGCCGCACAGGCCCAGGCCCGCATCCTTGTTGCGCAAATGGCTGCGGCCCAGCGGCGACAGGGTCTGCGCATGGGGCCAGAGGTAGACGCTGGCATGGCGGGGAGGGATGCGGATGCGCGTGATCTCGCCAAAGGCCTTCTGCATCTTGGCCAGCACGCGCGGGGCGTCGTCGGCGCGGTGCTCCTGCGACCATTGGGGGCTGGCCAGCACGGTCCAGCGTTCGCTTTGGGAGCGGCCCGGCTTGGAGGATTCTCGTGCCACCCAGACCGCGCGCTCATGCGTGGTGCGGGCTGCATTCCACTGCGGCCCCAGGGTGGACAGGCCGGCCTCGGTGGCCATGGGGTAGGACAGCGTCAGCGCCCAGCAGGGCGCCATTTCCACGGCCGCCATGCCCTGCACCAGCGACAGGGCCAGGGGCGTGGTCTGCAGCAACTGGCGCGCCTGTGGAGCGGGCAGGGCGAGTATCACTTCATCGAATCCCGTGCGGATCTGCGTGGTCGGCTCGGTCGTCTCCACATGCAGGCTCCAGCCGTGCGACCCGGGCTGGCGTTCGAGCTTGGTCACGCGCTGGCCCAGGTGCAGGCGGTCGGCATCCCACAGCGGCGCGGCCCAGGCCAGCGGCAGGGCCTGCATGTCGGGCGTGGCCACCCAATGGGCTTCGGTGGGTGCGGGTGCAGCGCTGGACTGGCGGCCCTGCGCATCCAGCACGCGCAGCGTGCTCACGCTCCAGGGGCGGCACAGGCCGGGCACGGTCTGCAGGGCCAGCTCGAAGCGTTTGTCGCGCACGGTGAAATACTGCGCGCCGATGTCGAAGGCGCCATGCGCGGCGTTGACCGAGCGCATGCGCCCGCCCACCTGGGGCAGCCGCTCGTAGACATGGACATCGTGGCCGGCCTGCATCAGCGTGCGTGCGCAGGCCAGGCCCGCCATGCCGGCGCCAATCACGGCAATGCGGCGTGCGCCGGCCTTGGGGCGCGCCTTGGAGGCTTCGGGGGGCTTGGTGGCCTTTTTCTTGACCGTGGACTTGGAGGCAGCGCGGGAAGCGTTCATGGAGCAGACCTTTGCGGGCAGTGGCAGATTCCGGGAAGCATGTCCTTTCCGGCCTGCTCCACCGCAGCGGCGTGGCAGGCCGGGACCTGTAACCACTCTACACCCGCGAAGACCGCCCGGCGGCGTGCGCCAGCTCAATGTCGGTGATGATTTTCCATGAGAGCGCGGCGCGTGGCGGGGCTCTCCAACTGCTGCAGCCACCACTGCAGCGCGCGCGGCGGGACCTGCTGCGGCGCGCCGGACCAGGCGTAGTGCACGCGCACGTTGCGCGAGGGCCGGGCGACCTGGCGCGTCACCAGCAGGCCGGCCTGCACATACACATCGGCCATGAAATGGGGCAGGAAGCCGCAGCCTATGCCGCGCACCTGGGCCTCGATCTTGGCCTGCATGGAGTCCACGGTGAAGATGTCCTGGCCGCTGAGCAGGCCCATGCTGGCGCTGTCGCGCAGGCCTGAATCGGCCACGGCGATGATGCGGTGCTGCAGCAAGGTGGCGTCGGTGATGGGCTCGGGCGCCGTGGCCAGCGGATGGTGGGGCGCCACGGCAAAGACGAAGTCCAGCTCGCCCAGCTCGCAGGCCTGCAGGCCCGCTACGTTGCTGGAGTTGACCGCCACCCCGATGGCCAGGTCGGCCCGGCCCGAGGTCAGCGTCTCCAGCGTGCCGGTGAGGATGCCGTCGCGCAGCTTCAGCCGCGTGGGTGGCTGCATGGCGTAGAAGGCCTCGACCAGCTCCAGCATCGGCGTGCGCGCCACGGCACCATCGACCACGATGGTCAGGTGCGGCTCCCAGCCCGTGGCCACGCGGCGCACGCGATGCGCCACGGTGTCGATCTCATGCAGCAGGCGCACCCCCTCGCGCAGCAGCTCCCGGCCGGCCTCGGTGGGCTGGGCGTGGCGCGAGCGGCGGTCGAACAGCAGCACGTCCAGCGCATCTTCGATCTGGCGCACACGGTAGGTCAGGGCACTGGGCACCAGGCCCAGCTGGCGTGCAGCGGCGGCAAAGCTGCCGGCCTCGGCAATGGCCTGGAGCATGGCCAGGCTGTCGGGGGTGAGCACGTCGCGGGGGCTGGGCATGGGGCGTTATGGCTTCAAAAGCTTTGAATGATGCCATCAATCCTGCTGCGCCTTGCCTGCGGCAGCGGCTTCTACAGTGGAGCCATCGACGCAAGAGTTTCGAAGATCTGATACGTTGGAAAGGGACAAAAACATGATCGCCCTGCGCAAATCCCGGGAACGCGGCCATGCCGACCATGGCTGGCTGCGCTCGCACCACAGCTTCTCGTTTGCGGGCTACCATGATCCGCGCCACATGGGCTTTGGCAACCTGCGCGTGATCAACGAGGACCACATCGCCCCGGGCACGGGCTTCGGCTCCCATGGCCACAAGGACATGGAGATCATCAGCTACGTGCTCGAAGGCCGGCTCTCGCACAAGGACAGCATGGGCAACGAGCAGACCATCTCGCCCGGCGAGGTGCAGCGCATGAGCGCCGGCTCGGGCGTGGTGCACAGCGAGCACAACCACGCACCGGGCCAGACCACGCATTTCCTGCAGATCTGGCTGCTGCCCAGCGAGACGGGCATTGCGCCCGGCTATGCGCAAAAAGCCTTTGCCGACGAGGAAAAGCGCGGCCGGCTGCGCCTGGTGGCCTCGCCCGATGGCGCGGATGGCTCGGTCAGCGTCCATGCCGATGCCCGCCTCTATGCAGGCCTGTTCGACGGCGATGAGCAGGCCGAACTGGAACTGCCCGCCGACCGCAAGACCTATGTGCACCTGGTGCGCGGCACGCTGAGCGTCAATGGGCAACGGCTGACAACGGGCGATGCGGCCCTTGTGGAGAATGAACCGCGACTGCGCCTGCACGACGGGGAACAGTCCGAGGTCCTGGTCTTCGATCTGCAAGCCTGAGAGCGTGCACAGCACGCTCTGAAGATTCACGAGGAGTACCCATCATGTTGAACCGTCTGAGCAACCCGCTGGCGCTGGCCGGCCGCATCCTGATCGCGCTGATGTTCGTGCCTGCGGGCTTTCAGAAAATCGGAGGCTTCGCCGGGACTGTGGGCTATGCCGCATCGGTAGGCATGCCCATGCCGCAGATCGGCGTGGCCATTGCCCTGGTGGTGGAGATCGTCGGCGGCCTGGCCTTGCTGCTGGGCTGGTGCACGCGCTGGGCGGCCCTGGTGCTGGCGTTCTTCACGCTGGTGGCCAGCTTCTTCTTCCATGCCTACTGGAGCGTGCCGGCCGACGCGGCCATGATGCAGCAGCTGCTGTTCTGGAAGAACATCGCCGTGACTGGCGGCCTGCTGGGCTTTGCCGCCCACGGTGCCGGCGGCTGGAGCGTGGATGCGCGCCGCCATTGAGTGGGTCGGGCAGCGTTGGCCATGCCCTGATTTTTGTTAGGCTACTGTCTTGAGTGGGCCCCGCAGCAGCGCTGCGGGGCCCTTTGGCGTGGATGGATTGATGAATGCGGCGCTGGCTGGCCTGTGGCTGCGCAGGGCGTTCGAGGATTGGATTTCTTGTATGGCAGATATCGTGGTGGTCTACCACTCGGGTTACGGACACACCCAGCGCATGGCCCAGGCCGTGGCAGACGGCGCAGGCGCGCGCATGCTGTCGATCGACAGCGACGGCCAGCTGCCTGCGGGTGGCTGGGAGTTGCTGGCGGCGGCAGACGCCATCGTCTTTGGATCGCCCACCTACATGGGCGGGCCGAGCTGGCAGTTCAAGCGCTTTGCCGATGCCTCTTCCAAGCCATGGTTCGTGCAGGCCTGGAAGGACAAGCTATTCGCCGGCTTCACCAACAGTGCCAGCGTCAACGGCAACAAGCAGACCACGCTGGACTATCTGTTCCAGCTGGCCATGCAGCATGGTGGCCTGTGGGTGGGCAGCGGCATGCTGCCGTCCAACGCGCGCGCCGCGCAGCGCAATGACCTCAACTGGATAGGCGCCTTCAGCGGTGCCATGGCGCAATCGGCCTCGGATGCCTCGGCCGCCGAAATGCTGCCGGGCGACCTGGAGACGGCGCGCGTGTTCGGCGAGCGCGTGGCGCAGCAGGCGCTGCGGCTGAAGGCCTAAGCCTTGCCTGGCGGGCTTGTCGGTTGTATCGGCTCCAGCGGCTCTGCCGGAGCCAAGGGCGTGATGGCCAGGTCCGCACCTACGGCCCGGCGCTCGTCAAAGACGAAGCAGCCGCCGTCATAGAAGGCGCCGTCGGTTTCCTCGAAGTACTTGAGGATGCCGCCTTCCAGCTGGTAGACATGTTCCAGGCCCTCGTCCCGCATCAGGATGGCGGCCTTCTCGCAGCGTATGCCGCCCGTGCAGTAGCTGACCACGGTCTTGTCGGTCAGCTCGGCCTTGTGGGCGCGCAGCGCGGGCGGGAACTCGGTGAACTTGGTGATGCGCCAGTCGATGGTGTCCTTGAAGGCGCCGGCATCGACCTCGAAGTCGTTGCGCGTGTCCAGCGTCACCACCTCGCGGCCCTCGTCATCGTGGCCCTGTTCCAGCCAGCGGCGCAGCGTGGCGGGGCTGACCGATGGCGCGCGGCCCTCTGCCGGGCGGATGGTAGGGTGGTCCATGCGGATGATCTCGCGCTTGACCTTGACCAGCATCTTGCGAAACGGCACGGTGTCGGACCAGCTTTCCTTGGGGGCCAGGTCGGCAAAGCGCTCATCGGCGCGCAGCTGGTCAACGAAGCTGTGCACCGCCTGTGCGGGGCCGGCCAGGAAGAAGTTGATGCCTTCCTCGGCCAGGAGGATGGTGCCCTTGAGCGCCAGGGCCTGGGCGCGTTCGGCCAGGGTGTCGCGCAGCGCCGCTGCATCGGGCAGCGGCGTGAACTTGTAGCAGGAAATATTGAGGATGTCGGACACGGGCAGGCAGGCGGGTGCGGCACAGGCCGCGGGTTGGATCGGGGCGCCGGCGAGAGGCGGCCCGATCAGCCGCCCGACACCAGCAGGGCCTTGATTTTATTGGCCAGCTGGGCCACTGCCAGCGAAGCCGGTGCGCCGGGCATGGACTGCAGCAGCAACTGGCGGCGCATCACTGCCTCGCGCACGGCCGGGTCGGACGGAATATCGCCCAGGTGCGTGAGCCGCAATGGCTCGCCGGAGGCCGTGTTGACAAAGCGGTTGAGCACCTGCTGCAGCTGACCCGTGATGGCGCGGCCATCTCCGGGGCGTGCCGCCTGGTTGATGGCCAGGCGGATCTGCTGGCGCTTTTGCTGGATGGCCAGCACCTTGATGGCCGCATAGGCATCGGTCAGCGAGGTGGGCTCGGGCGTGGCGATGACCAGCACCTCGGTGGCCATGGACACGGAGAACAGCACCACGTCCGAGATGCCTGCGCCGGTGTCCAGCAGCACGATGTCGTAGCGCGGGGCCAGTGTCTCGATGGTGTGCGTGAACTGCTGGCGGATCTCGGGCGTGAGCCGCGAGTACTCGATCATCCCGGAGCCGGCCAGCAGCACCGAGTAGCCGCCAGGCGCGGGCAGGATGGCTTCCTCCAGCGAGGAGCGGCCGGTGAATACATCGTGCAGCGTGACCTTGGGGTAGAGGTTGAGCACCACATCCAGGTTGGCCAGACCCAGGTCGGCGTCAAGCACCAGGACCTTGAGGCCATGGCGTGTCAGCGCTGCGGCCAGATTGGCCGAAACGAAGGTCTTGCCCACGCCGCCCTTGCCGCTGGTCACGGCGATGATGTGTCCGCGCGGCTTGGCGCGCACGGCATCGCTCATCGGAACGGCAGCGGGCAGGGAGGGGTGGGGAATGGCGTTGTCGCTTACCACCTGGCTATCAGCGGAGTCCATCTTCGGGGTCCACATCGGTTGCAATATCTGGATTCAGCCCATTGTCAAACGGGGACGGGGCATACAAAGGTCCGAAAAGCAGGCTTTTTTCCTCCGCGCTTACCGTACTGTCAGGTTGTTCTTCAATGTGCACGCGGTTGCGGCCGGCGGATTTGGCCAGGTACAACTGTTTGTCGGCACGCTCGGTCCACAGGGTCGTGGTGCTGCGTATCCACTGCAGCGCATAGGCGCCGCCGATGCTGATGGTGATCTGCAGTGTCAGCGTGGGTGAGATGACGACCGGCATGCGCTCGATGGCGCTGCGTATGCGTTCGGCCACGGAGACACCGAAGGTCGCAGGGCAGGCGGGCAGCACGATGGCGAATTCCTCTCCTCCGTAGCGGGCCAGCGTGTCCATGGGGCGCACGCAATTGGTCAGGGTACGGGCCACCGACTGCAGAACCCGGTCGCCCACGATATGGCCGTGCTGGTCGTTGATCTGCTTGAAATGGTCGATGTCCAGCATCAGCATCAGGGCCGCTTCGCCAGACCGCGCCACGCGGTCGATCTCGCGCTCGGCAATGGTGCGGAAATGGCGGCGGTTGGCCAGCCCCGTGAGCGGGTCGCGCAGCGACAGCGAGCACAGTTCATCGATCAGCGCCTGCAGATATCGCGTCGGCGAATCCGTGGGCAGATGGACCGCCCCACCAGCGTGGGTAACCAGCGCGTGGGCTGTGGCCAGGCGCAGGTCGCGCAGGTATACGGATTGGTGGGATGCGGGGGCAGTCACGGAGGGCTGAATGAAAAGCCAGTGAAGTGTATCAGTGTGTAGGCTCGATTGTCGCCGCGCCGGCATCGACTTTTGCACCATCGGAGGTAACAGATGTTGATCCTGGTGCAGGCACGAACGGCGGCAGGGCAAGGGCGGCGAGGAATTCCGCATCGGTGCGGTACAGCCGCAGGTGCGGTCCGCGGTGCAGGGCGCCCGCCCGCAGCAGCACCTGTTCGGCCGGCAGCTTCAGGCCCACCACATGCAGCACGCCGCTGCGCTTGGCCGCCAGCAGTTGCAGGCGCACGAAGGTCTCCACGCCCGTCACGTCGATGCGGTTGATGGGCTGGGCCAGCAGGCACAGATGGTGTGTCTCCGGGCGCAGCGCCCATTCGTCACCGATACGACGCTCCAGTGCCGAGGCCGAGCCGAAGTCCAGCTCGGCATCCATGCGCAGGGCCAGCAGGCCCGGCGCCAGCGGCGGCAGTTGCCAGAGGTTGCGGTCGCGCAGGCTGCCGTCGGGATGCTGGCCCACCTCGATGATGCGCGGATGCAGGCGCTGGTAGAGGAAGTAGCCCAGGCTCAGCACAATGCCCGCGAACACGCCCCAGTACATGCGCGGCGCCGTGACGATGGTCAGCAGCAGCGTGGCCAGCGCAATGCTGCCCTCCACGCGCGACACCTTGAACAACTGCAGCAGCACGCGCGGCTTGACCAGGTTGACCACGGCCGTGATCACGATGGCCGCCAGCGCTGCCTTGGGCACGTGGTACAGCGCCGGGATGAACCACAGCACCACGATGACCACCAGCAGGATGGAGAACACGTTGGACCAGCCCGTCTTGGCGCCGGCCAGCAGGTTCACGGCCGAGCGCGAGAACGAGGCGCTGGTGGCAAAGCTGCCGAACAGGCCTGCACTGATCTTGGACAGCCCCTGGGCGACCAGGTCCTGGTTCTCGTTCCAGCGCGTGCCGGCCTGCTGGTGCTCCACCTGGGCGCTGGAGGCCGTCTCCAGAAAGCTCACCAGCGAGATCACCAGCACCGGCATCACCAGGGCGCCGAACTCGTCCCAGCTCAGCAATCCCGGCAACTGGAAGCTGGGCAGGCCTGCCGGCAGGTGGCCGACCACGGCGCCACCGTCATCGGCAAAGTCCGTGGCCCAGCTGATCACGCCGGTCAGCGCAATGATGAAGATGGCCGAGGGAAAGGCCGCGCGCCAGCGCTTGGCCAGCACCAGCAGCGCAATGCTGGCAATGCCGTAGAGGATGGACTGCCAGTCGAAAAGCTGCAGCGAAGGCGTGTTCCAGACCGCGCTCCAGGTCGAACGCAGTCCCAGCAGGGTGGGCAACTGCGAGGCCAGGATCAGCAGCGCTGCCGCCTGTGTGAAACCCGTGAGCACGGGCGAGGTCACCAGGTTGAGCAGCCAGCCGGCGCGCATCAGGCCCAGCGACCACTGCACCAGGCCCGACAAAATCGCCATCCAGGCGGCCAGGGCCACCCAGTGCGCGGAGCCGGGCTCGGCCAGGCCCGTGAGGGAGGCGCCGATCAGCAGTGCACTCAAGGCCGTGGGCCCCACACCCAGGCGCGGCGAGCCGCTGAACATCACGGCCACCAGGGCAGGGACGATGGAGGCGTAAATGCCGGTGATCAGCGGCATGCCGGCAAGCGCCGCATAGGCCACGCCCTGGGGCAGAAGCATCAGACCAACGGTGAGACCTGCCCAGAACTCCCCGCGCAGCACGGCTGCCGAGGGTTTGGGCCATGCCAGGAAGGGAAACCAGCGCGCCAGGGAATGCATGGCCGCTATTGTCATGCTAACTGGATGGTGCCGGGATGTTCGGGCTTGTCCTACAGGCGCTTGCGTCGGCGTCGTATGGGTTTGTCCCAGGGCCATAAATAAAGTCGAGGCCTGTGTTGACCGCCTCACAACTATTCAAGGAGTAACCGCATGACTTTCATCACCCAACGCTGCTGCCACATCCTCGCCGTGTCCGCCCTGGCCTTCGGCCTCGCCGCATGCGGAAAGACCGAAGACACTGCCGGCCAGAAGCTCGACTCCGCCGTCCAGCAGTCCCAGCAGGCCGCGCAAAGCGCAGGCCAGAAGATCGACAACGCCATGAGCAGCGCCGGCACCAAGATCGAGGAAGGCGCGATGAAGGCCGAAACGGCCACCAACAACGCCATGAGCCAGGCAGGCGCCGCGCTCGACGATGCAGGCATCACCGCCCAGATCAAGGCCGACCTGATCAAGGAACCCGATATTTCCGCCCTCAAGATCGACGTGGACACCAAGGCCGGCGCCGTCACGCTGACCGGCTCGGTGCCCAGCGATGCGCTCAAGATGCGCGCCGGCGACATTGCCAAGGCCGTCAAGGGCGTGAACAACGTCAGCAACATGCTGGAGATCAAGGCCAGCTGATCGCAGCCACCGGCTTTGCTCCCCCAATGAAAACCAGGCGCTTTGTCCGCCTGGTTTTTTTATGCCTGAACGCCGTGGCCCAGCGCATAAGATGCGCTGCATGAGCACACCCGACCTGCAGATCAGCACCCATCTCATCCACCATCCCTACCAGCCGCCCGAAGGCTTTGTCGCGCCGCAGCCGCCGGTGCACAAGGCCTCGACGGTGATCTTCGAGAACGTGGCGGCCATGCGCCGCCGCCAGTGGCTGGACAAGAGCAGCTACACCTACGGCCTGCACGGCACGCCCACCACGTTCTTGCTGGAAGAGCGCCTGAGCGCGCTGGAAGGCGGCCTGCAATGCCTGCTGGTGCCCAGCGGCCTGGCGGCCATCGCCACCACCTCCCTGGCCCTGCTGCGCACCGGCGACGAGATGCTGCTGCCCGACAACGCCTATGGTCCCAACAAGACCCTGAGCGAGGGCGAGCTGGCCCATTTCGGCGTGCGCCACCAGTGCTACGACGCCATGGATGTTGCCGACCTCGAAGCCAAAATCACGCCCAAGACGCGTTTGGTCTGGCTGGAGGCGCCGGGCTCGGTGACCATGGAGTTCCCTGACCTCATCGCCATGGTGCGCCTGTGCCGCGCGCGCGGCATCACCACCGTGCTGGACAACACCTGGGGTGCGGGCCTGGCCTTCAATCCCTTCGACCTGCTGGGCGACGGCTCGCACAGCCTGGGCGTGGACGCCACCGTCCATGCGCTGACCAAGTACCCCAGCGGCGGTGGCGATGTGCTCATGGGCAGCATCATCACGCGCGACCAGGCGCTGCACATGCGCATCAAGCTGGCCCATATGCGCCTGGGCCTGGGCGTGGGCGGCAACGACACCGAGGCCGTGCTGCGCTCGCTGCCCAGCATTGCGCTGCGCTACCACGCACAGGACCGCGCCGCGCGCGAGCTGGCGCGCTGGCTGCAGCAGCAGCCGGCCGTGGTCCAGGTGCTGCATCCCGCGCTGGAAGGCGCTCCAGGCCACGAGAACTGGAAGGCCCTGTGCGGCGCAGCCGGCGGCGGCGAGGGCGTGGCGGCCGGCCTGTTCAGCGTGGTCATCGACCCGCGCCACGGCCAGCAGGCCGTGGACCGCTTCTGCGACAGCCTGCGCCTGTTCAAGATCGGCTACAGCTGGGGCGGCCCCATCAGCCTGGTCGTGCCCTATGAGCTGCCGTCCATGCGCAGCTGCCCCACGCCCCAGCTGCGCAGCGGCACCGTGGTGCGCTTTGCCATCGGCCTGGAGGCCGTGCAGGACCTGCGTGCCGACCTGGAGCAGGCCCTGGCCGCCGCGTTCGCATAGTTGAGCGCCAGGCGCCGGTGACATGCGCCTGTCACCGGCAGCACCGATGCTCGTTGGCTTCATACCATCCCACGGGGGCCTCCAGGCCCTGGTCCAGCATGAAGCACAAAGAGAGCATCACCAATATCCTGCAGCACGCGAAAACCGCGTCCAATGGGCCCGGCATCGTGGCCAGCCGCCGCCATTTCGTGCGCGGCATGGGCGCATCGGCCCTGGCGCTGCCACTGGCCGGCTGCGGCGGCTCCGATGGCGACAGCAGCATTCCCGTCGAGTTCCGCCACGGCGTGGCCAGCGGCGACCCGTTGAGCGACCGCGTCATCCTCTGGACCCGCGTGACGCCACCCCAGGGCCATTCCAGCGACATCGAGGTGGAGTGGGAGCTGGCCTCGGACGCCGACTTCAAGACCATCGTGGTGTCGGGCAAGGCCATGGCGCGCGCCACCCAGGACTTCACCTTCAAGGCCGACGCCATGGGCCTCAAGCCCGCCACGCGCTACCACTACCGCTTTCGCTGCCAGGGCATGACCAGCGCCACGGGCCGCACGCGCACCCTGCCCGTGGGCGCCGTGCAGCAGGTCAAGCTGGCCGTGTTCTCCTGCGCCAACTACCCGGCGGGCTACTTCAATGTCTACGCGCATGCCGCGCGCCAGGGCGACCTGGATGCCACCGTGCACCTGGGCGACTACATCTATGAATACGCACGCGGAGGCTATGCCAATGGCAAGGCCGAAGCCATGCAGCGCCAGAGCCTGCCGTCCAACGAAATCGTCAGCCTGGCCGACTACCGCCAGCGCCATGCCCAGTACAAGAGCGATGCCGACCTGCAGGCCCTGCATGCGGCGGCGCCCATGATCGCCGTCTGGGACGATCACGAAGTCTCCAACGACACCTGGATGCACGGCGCCGAAAACCACCAGCCGGCCACCGAGGGCGATTTCGAATTGCGCAAGGTGGCCGCGCTCAAGGCCTATCACGAGTGGATGCCCACGCGCAACGCGCAGCCCGAGATCATCTACCGCAGCTTCGCCTTCGGCGACCTGCTGGCGCTGCACATGCTGGACACGCGCGTCATCGGCCGCGACAAACAACTGGACTACGCCGACTACTTCACCGCCCAGGGCCTGGACGCGGCACGCTTCACCTCCGACATGGCCAATCCTGCGCGCCAGCTCATGGGCGCCACCCAGACCCAGTGGCTGGGCCAGCAGCTGGCGGCCTCGCAGGCTACCTGGCAGGTGCTGGGCCAGCAGGTCCTGATGGGGCGCATGGAGCTGCCGGCGCCCTTGCTGATGGACATCCTCAGCCCCGGCAGCGGTGTCTCGCTGCCGGCCTACGCGGCGCTGCTGGCCAAGGCGCAGGTCAACCCGGCCAGCCTGACGGCGGCGGAAAAGGCCATCCTGGCCCAGCCCAGCATTCCCTACAACCTCGATGCCTGGGACGGCTATGCCGTGGCACGCGAGACCGTGCTGGCCACGGCGCGCAGCCTGGGCAAGAACCTGGTCGTGCTGGCGGGCGACACCCACAATGCCTGGGCCAGCGAACTGCGTGACCGCAGCGGGCAGGGCGTGGGCGTGGAGTTCGCGACCTCGTCCGTCAGCTCGCCGGGTTTCGAGGAATACCTGTCTGGCCAGGACCCGGCCCAGCTGCGTGGCGCGCTGCTGCAATTCATCTCCACGCTCAAGTACTGCGATACCTCGCGCCGTGGCTACATGATCGTCACGGCCACGCCGCAGGCTTGCCAGGCCGAGTGGATCTACGTGGACACCGTGTTCAGCCGCCAGTACCAGGCTGTGCGCGATGCGGCCTGGAAGGTGCTGCCCGGCCAGCCGGGCAAGCTGGTCCAGGCCTGAGTGCAGACTCGGGTACAGACCTGGGGGTCTGGGCGGGCCTCGGTAGTTTCCGCCATGGCAGCAGTGCCATGGCTGCGATAACTTTGGACTCGCTGATCCAGGAGGTCCAGGCATGCAGGCATCCCCCGCTCCCGAGAAAGCTTCCGACAACCCGGCCGGCATGCTGCAGGTGCAACTGCTGCGCATGGCCGATCCCTGGCGCTGGCTGGCCCTGGGCTGGAGCGATCTGCGGCGTGCGCCCGGCGTGGCGCTGTTCTACGGCCTGTGCTTCTGGGCCATGGCCCTGCTGATCGGCTGGGTGTTCCGCGCCAGCCCGGAATACAGCATGGCCATGGCAAGCGGCTGCCTGCTGATCGGCCCCTTCCTGGCCATGGGCCTGTACGACACCAGCCGCAGGCTGGAGCGGGGCTTGCCGCCCCAACTGAGCAGCTCGCTGACCTGCTGGGACACGCAGATGGGCAGCATGGGCATGCTGGTCATGGTGCTGCTGGTGCTGGAGATGCTCTGGGCGCGCGCCTCCATGGTGGTCTTTGCCGTGTTCTTCGATACCGGCATGCCGACCACGGCCGGCATGCTGCAGGCCGTGGCGCGGCCCGAGAACTGGGAATTCCTGGCCATCTACCTGCTGGTCGGCGGCGCCTTCGCGGCCCTGGTATTCGCCAGCATGGTGGTGGCGCTGCCGGCCATGCTGGATCGGGCCAGCGACGCACTCACGGCCTGCATCACCAGCATGCGCGTGGTCGGCCTGAACCTGGCCGTCATGCTGCAGTGGGCCGCAATCATCACTGTGCTGGTGGCGGTTTCCCTGTGGTGGTATGGCGCGGGCCTGCTGCTGGTGGGGCCTTTGCTGGGTTGTGCCAGTTGGCATGCATACCGTTGCAGCGTGGGCGATTCCGCCGTGCCTGCGTCCACCATATCCTGAGGTTTTCCTGGCATGCCCCGTCTTGCGGCTACAGTGGGGCTTGCAACAACAGAGGAGTCCACCTGTGGCGACACCCAATTACGCCTATGAAAAACGCCAGCGCGAACTGGCCAAGAAGCAGAAGAAGCTAGAGAAGGAGAAGGCCAAGGCTGAAAAAAGACCCGACGACCATGAGGGCGGCGGCTCAGAAGGTAATGCGCAGGCATCTTCTGCAGCAGCCCGTCCCGGCGAGGAAGGCCGCGGCAGCTGACACCCTGCCTGCCCTGAGCTCAGGGCAGCAGCTTGCTGAGCTGGGGCCAGACGTTGTCCAGCATGCGCGGCTGGGCCTTGGCCGTGGGGTGGATGCGGTCGGCCTGGAACCACTGGGCCGAATCGGCCGCATCACCGATGCCGGCCAGCAGGAAGGGCACCAGCGGCACCTTCTGCTCCTGCGCCACCTTGGCAAACAGCTGCTCGAACTGGCGCGTATAGCCGCTGCCATAGTTGGGCGGCACCTGCATGCCCACCAGCAGCACCTTGGCACCGGCATCCCGGGCCGCGCGCACCATGGCGTCCAGATTGCCCTGCGTGCTTTGCAGCGGCAGACCCCGCAGCGCATCGTTGCCACCCAATTCGATCACCACCACCGATGGCTTGTGCTGCTTGAGCAAGGCAGGCAGGCGAGAGCGGCCGCCCGAGGTGGTCTCGCCACTCACGCTGGCGTTGACCAGCGGCACATTCTTTGGGCTCTCCTGCAGGCGCTTTTGCAGCAGTGCCACCCAGCCCGTGCCACGGGCCAGTCCGTATTCGGCACTCAGCGAGTCGCCCAGCACCAGCAGCGGGCCCGGCTCGGCTGCCCATGTGGACGTGGCCGTCCAAGTACCCAGCAGGCCGAAGGCCAAGCCGGCCGATATAAAGTGGCGGCGTCGGCGCATTGCGCGCAGCTTGTCTTGCATCGTCTTTCCATCCTCCATGTCACAAAGCACTGCCCAGCCCCTGATCGAAGTCGAGCATGTCTTCAAGTCGGTCAGCGATTCGACCGGAACACTGGATATTCTGCGGGATATCGATCTGCGTTTTGCCGCAAGGGAAACCGTGGCCATCGTCGGTGCCTCGGGCTCGGGCAAGAGCACGCTGCTGTCCATTCTTGCCGGCCTGGATACGCCCACGCGCGGCACGGTGCGGCTGCAGGGCCAGGACATGTTCGCGCTGGATGAGGATGCACGCGCCGCCGTGCGCGCGCAAAAGCTGGGCTTTGTGTTCCAGAGCTTCCAGCTGCTGGGCAATCTGACGGCGCTGGAGAACGTGATGCTGCCGCTGGAGCTGGCGGGCAGCCGCGAGGCCCGCCGCCGCGCCACCGAGATGCTGGAGCGCGTGGGCCTGGGCCAGCGCCTGGGTCACTATCCCAAGCTGCTGTCGGGCGGCGAGCAGCAGCGCGTGGCGCTGGCCCGCGCCTTCGTGGTCGAGCCCGCCGTGCTGCTGGCCGACGAGCCCACGGGCAGCCTGGACTTTGCGACCGGCGAAACCATCATGGAGCTGATGTTCGCGCTCAACCGCGAACGCGGCACGACGCTGGTCATGGTCACGCACGACCGAGCCATCGCCGCGCGCTGCGAGCGCCGCGTGACCATCGAGGCCGGCCGCGTTGCCAGCATCGAAGAGGGGCAGGCGCTGGCGGCCTGATGGGACGCCAGCAAGGGGTGGCGCTCAGGCCGCCACGGCCTCACGGCGCCCGGCTGCCTCGCAGGCAGCGGCCGTGAAGATCACGTCGGTCGAGGAATTCAGCGCGGTTTCGGCCGAGTCCTGGATCACGCCGATCACAAAGCCCACGCCCACCACCTGCATGGCCAGATCGTTGGAGATGCCGAACAGGCTGCAGGCCAGCGGAATCAGCAGCAGCGAGCCGCCGGCCACGCCCGAGGCTCCGCAGGCGCAGACCGCGGACACCACGCACAGCAAGATGGCGGTCAGCAGATCGACCTCGATGCCCAGCGTATGGGCCGCAGCCAGCGAGAGCACGCTGATGGTGACGGCGGCGCCGGCCATGTTGATGGTTGCGCCCAGCGGGATGGAGACGCTGTAGGTGTCCTCATCCAGGCCCAGGCGCTTGGCCAACGCCAGGTTCACGGGGATGTTGGCGGCCGAGCTGCGCGTGAAGAAGGCCGTCACCGCGCTCTCGCGCAGGCAGGTCAGCACCAGCGGATAGGGGTTGCGGCGCGTCTGTGTCCAGACGATGAGCGGGTTCACCACCAGGGCCACGAAGAGCATGCAGCCCAGCAGCACGGCCAGCAGGTGCGCGTAGTCCAGCAGCTTTTCCAGGCCCGACTGGGCAAAGGTGCCGGCCACCAGGCCGAAGATGCCCAGCGGCGCCAGACGGATCACGCCCTGGATCACGCGGGTGATGGCCTGGCCCAGGTCCTGCATCACGGTGCGCGTGGACTCCGAGGCATGGCGCAGGGCCATGCCCATGGCCAGTGCCCAGGCGAGGATGCCGATGTAGTTGGCATTCATCAGCGCACGCACGGGGTTGTCGAAGGCGCTTTGCACCAGGGCCATCAGCACTTCGCCAATGCGCCCGGGCGCGCCCTGGGCCGGGGCGGCATCCTTGAACTGTATGGTGGAAGGGAAGGCCATGCTGGCCGCCACGGCGACCACGGCCGCCGCAAAGGTGCCCAGCACATACAGCCACAGGATGGGGCGGATCTGCGTGGCCTGGCCAGGCCGGTGGTTGCTGGTGGCCGAGACCACCAGCAGCAGTACCAGCACGGGCGCCACGGCCTTGAGGGCGGAGATGAACAGCGTGCCCAGCAGGGACACGGACTGGGCGGCCTCGGGCCAGAGCCAGGCCAGCAGGCCGCCAGCGACCAGGCTGATGGCGATCTGGCCGACCAGGCTGGTGCGGGCAAGCCGGGCGAAGAGGGCTTTGAGCATGATGGTTGGCAAAGAAAAGGAAAAAACTCAAGCGATGGAAAAATGCAAAGCGGCATGCCCGTGGCTACGGTGCATGCCGCAATGTGCAGGGCTGCTGGAAGGCGGCCAAGCCGCGCAGTGTAGCGGCTACGTAAAAACCACAGGAGCCGTTGCGCGCAGACGGGCTTCGCAAGGCGGGGCCCGGGGCGCCGCTCAATTGGCGGGATAATTGCGCCCCATGTCGTCCCCCAAAGTTCTCTTCGGCTTCCACGCCGTCGGCGTGCGCATGAAGACCGCACCCCAATCCATCATCGAGGTCTACTACGAGGCCACGCGCCGCGATGCGCGCATGCGCCAGTTCCTCGACCGCGCCAAGTCGGCCGGCGTCCGACTGATCGAGGCCGACGGCGAACGCCTTGCCAAGCTGGCTGGCAGCCATGGCCACCAGGGCGTGGCCGCTCGCGTGGAGGCGGTGGCCCAGGTGCATTCGCTGGACGAATTGCTGGAGCAGCTGGAGGCTGACGGCATCAGCAAGCCGCTGCTGCTGGTGCTGGACGGCGTGACCGATCCGCACAACCTGGGGGCCTGCCTGCGCGTGGCCGATGGCGCTGGCGCCCATGCGGTGATTGCGCCCAAGGACCATGCGGTAGGCGTGAACGCCACCGTGGCCAAGGTGGCCAGCGGCGCGGCCGAGACCGTGCCCTATTTCATGGTCACCAACCTGGCGCGCACGCTCAATGAGCTCAAGGAGCGCGACATCTGGATCATCGGCACCAGCGACGATGCGCCCAAGACCCTGTACGAGGTGGACCTCACGGGCCCCACGGCCCTGGTGCTGGGCGCCGAAGGCGACGGCATGCGCCAGCTCACGCGCAAGACCTGCGACGAGCTGATCGGCATCCCCATGATGGGCGCCGTCTCCAGCCTCAACGTGTCCGTGGCCAGCGGCGTGTGCCTGTACGAAGCGCTGCGCCAGCGCGGCCAGGGCACCACGCCTGCCGTGTCTGCCGCCCCGGCTGACCAGATCTAGGCCGGCGCGCCGCTGGCGCCCGCACTTGCACCCTCGCCCGTGCCCAGTTCCACCACGCTCTCGAAGCCGCCCCAGAACATGCGCTTGGCGTCGAAGGGCATGGTGGCCGGGTCCATGGAGGCAATGCGCGGGTCCTTCATGACGGCGGCATTGATGCGATCGCGCTCTGCGCGCGACGCATAGATGATCCATGAGAAGAACACGATCTCGCCTTCCTTGAGCTGCACGGCCTGGGGAAACGAGGTCAGCTTGCCCACGGGCACGTCGTCGCCCGCGCATTCCCAGTACTGCAGCGCGCCGTACTCCATCCATACCTTGCCTGCGGCCTGCGCCACCTCGCGGTAGGCCTGCAGGTTGGCCCGGGGAACGGGCAGCACGAATCCGTCGATGTAGTGCATGGCTCTCTCCTGGTGAAATCCGGCTTCAGAGCCGGGCTGCGAGCTCGGCCAGCTGGTCGGTGCACTGGCCCCAGCCGGTGTGAAAACCCATGGCTTCGTGCTGGGCGCGGTCGGCAGCACTCCAATGGCGCACCCGGGCGGTATAGCGGGTCTGGCTGCCTTCGGGATCGAAGCTGACGATGCCCGTCATGAAGGGCTTGTCGGCTGGCACCCAGCCTTGGGTGAAGGCGTCGGTGAAGACCAGGCGGCGGTTGGGAATGACTTCCAGGTAGACACCGCGCCCGGGCATCTCCTGGCCTTCAGGGCTGCGCATGACGATGAGGCTGTGGCCGCCGGGCCGCACATCGTTGTCCACGCGGGACACGCTCCAGGGGCTGGGCGCAAACCATTGCTGGATCAGCGCGGGTTCGGTCCAGCAGCGGTAGAGCCTGTCGGCGGAAATGTTCAGCAGGCGCGTGAGCACCAGGTCGTTGGCGTGTTCGGGAATGTCTTGTGCTGTCATGGCGCTTCTCATTGCATGGAATGCAGGCCGATTCGGTTGCCCTCGGTGTCCACCACGACGGCGCAGTGCCCGTGGGGGCCTATGGAGAATTTGGCCTGCTCGATGCGCCCGCCTGCGGCCTCGACGCGGCCCTGTTCGATGGCGCAGTCCTCGCAGCCGAAATAGACCAGGGTGCCGCCGCCGCCGGAAGGTGCGCCGTCCATCCGCACCAGCATTCCGCCCGCGCCGGGGCCTGTCATGTCCATCGGAAAGGACAGCATCTCCTGGCTGTCGGAGCCATCGGGCGCGGGCAGATGCTCCAGCTTGCCCTGGAAGACGGTTTCATAGAACCGGCGCGCACGCGCCATGTCCTGCACATGGATCTCGAACCAGACGACGGGATTGGCGTTCATGAAGACTCCTTCTTGGGTGACAGAGGCAATGTGTCGGCCGGCCTTGTTCAGGCCTCGCCCTTGACGTTGACCATCCAGGGTGTGTTGAAGCGGTCCGTCACCATGCCAAAGCCCGGCGACCAGAACGTGGCCTGGAAGGGCATGGTCACCTTGCCGCCTTCGGCCAGCGCGTTGAAGATGCGGCCGCCTTCGGTGGCGTCGTCCACGCCGATCGAGATCCACATGCCCTGGGCCTGCTGGTAGCCACCGCCACCGCAGTTGTCGGTGGCGTCCGAGGCCATCAGTGCCTGGTCCTTGATCTGCAGGTGGGCATGCATGATGAGCCCCTTGGCGGAATCGGGCATCTGCTCCATGCCCGGTGTCTCGCCAAAGGTGCTCTGGTGCACGATGGTGCCGCCGAACAGCTTGGCGTAGAAGGCAAAGGCCTCGGCGCAGTTGCCGTTGAAGTTCAGATAGGGGATGAATTGCATGGAATGCTCCTGAAGTGGTTGGTGGCGAGGGGAGAGGAGTGGGAGGATGGGCGCAGGAGGCCTCAGCGGCCGTCATGCGCCCGCTCAAGGGCGGCGATGTCCAGCTTTTGCATGCCCAGCAGGGCCTGCATCACGCGCTGGGCGGCGGCCATGTCGGGGCCCCCCATCCAGCCCGCCATCTGGGCCGGAACGATTTGCCAAGACAGGCCATGGCGGTCCTTGAGCCAGCCGCATTGACGCGCCGCCGGGTCGCCGCCCTCGGACAGGGCGCCCCAGTAGTGATCTATCTCGTCCTGCGTATCGCAACTGACCATCAGCGAGACGGCCTCGTTGAAGCGGAACATCGGGCCGCCGTTGAGCGCCAGAAAGGGCTGGCCGTCCAGCTCGAATTGCACCGTCATCACGCTGCCCGCCGGCCTGCCGTGGATGTCGTGGCCGGCTTCGCCATAGCGGGCAATGGCCGTGATGCGGGAATCGGGAAAGACTTCCGTATAGAAGCGCGCCGCCTGCTCGCCCTGGTTGTCAAACCAGAGGCAGGGCTGGATGCGGCCGGTGTGCAAAGCCATGCTTGTCTCCTTGGTGACGGTGAAAACCGTTTTTGCCGTTCGATGCCGGCTTTTTATCGATTTCTGCCCGGCGTGTGTACGCCGTTCACATATGCTAGGGACTAAAATGGACGCTGTCCACATCAGGCGCTGTCAGCTTCGGTGTCAAGCTGTAAATCGGCGGGGCAGGGCTGTCGTCCCTTGCGTGTGACGTGGTCATGCAGAAAGAAAAAGGAACTAAAACAGTGACGCAGCGACGTGTCAGGCGTGAGTCATACCACCACGGCGACCTGCGCCAGGCCCTGGTCGAGGCTGGCCTGGCACTGGCGCGTGAAGGTGGTCCCCAGGCCATCGTGCTGCGCGAGGCCACGCGGCGGGCGGGCGTGGCGCCGAATGCGGCCTATCGTCACTTTGCCAACCGCCAGGCACTGTTTGATGCCGTGCGCGCTGCGGCCCTGGGCGCACTGGCCGCGGCCATCGAGGCCGAAATGGTCCAGGCCCGTGCCCTGCCCGATGCGCTGCAGCGCTCACGCGCCTTGCTGGCTGCCGTGGGCCGGGGCTACCTGGGCTTTGCCCAGACGGAGACCGGCTGGTTCCGCACGGCCTTTGCCTCCGTCGAGTACGACGTGGACCTGCCGCCCGACACCACGCGTGCGGCGGCCATGGGCCTGAACCCGTTCGAGCTGCTGGGCTACGCGCTGGACAGCATGGCCGAGGCCGGCGTGCTGCCGCCCGAGCGCCGTCCCCAGGCCGAGTTCCTGGCCTGGTCGGCCGTGCACGGCATGGCCTTGCTGGTGATCGACGGCCCGCTGCGCCGTGCCACACCCGAGCAGCGGCGTGCGCTGGCGCTGCGCCTGCTGGAGATGGTGGAAAAAGGCATTTGATGCGCCCTGGGGCGGCGCTGCCGCACAATGGCCTGCTTTTTTTCCTTCGCCCTCCAATGCCCGACGAACCTTCCCCCACTTCGCTGCCTGCGGCTGCCGCTGAACTGCCCGGCCAGGGTGAGCTGCACGAGCTGCGCGAGCGCATCGCGCATGCAGCGCACATCGCCGTGCTCACGGGCGCAGGCGTCAGTGCCGAGTCCGGCGTGCCCACGTTCCGCGATGACAAGAACAGCTATTGGGCGCAGTTCAACCCGCAGGACATGGCCAGCGAGGCGGGCTTTCGCGCCCATCCGCAGCGCGTGTGGCAGTGGTATGCGCACCGGCGCGAGGCCGTGGCGGCAGTGCAGCCCAATGCAGGCCACCATGCGCTGGCGCAATGGGCCTTGCAGCACCCGGGCCGCATGACCCTGGTCACGCAGAACGTGGATGGCCTGCACCAGCGCGCGGGCAGCCCCGGCGTGCTGTGCTTGCATGGCGAGTTGATGCGCGACCGTTGGCTCGAGCGGCCCCGCGCCTGCTGCGACCTGGCCGGGCAGAACCCTGGCGAGCCTCCGCAGTGCCCTGTTTGCGGCAACCTGGTGCGCCCGGGCGTGGTCTGGTTCGGCGAGTCCCTGCCCATGGGCGTATGGCAGGCCGCCGAGGCTGCCGTGCAGCGCTGCGAGGTGCTGCTGGTGGTCGGCACCTCGGGCGCCGTGTATCCGGCAGCGGGGCTGGCCCGAATCGCGCGCCGGGCAGGCGCGCACGTGGCCGTCATCAACCCGGCACCTTCCGAGCTGGATGACGCAGCGCACCAGTGCCTGCGCGGCCCATCGGCCCAGATCCTGCCCGCGCTGCTGGCGGGCTGAGAGGCCCCGGGCCAGGGCGGGCAGGCTGCCCTGGCCTGCGCAGGTCAGTCCCTTGCGCCTTCTTCCTGACTGGCCTGGTTAAGCTCGGCCACGTCCTGAGCCGACAGCTGTAGGCGCGTGGCCTGCACCAGTTGCTGCAACTGGGCCAGCGAGGTCGCGCTTGCGATGGGCGAGGTCACAAACGGGCGCTGCATCTGCCAAGCCAGGGCCACGCACGCGGGCTGGCTGTTCAGGCGCGCAGCCACGGCGTCCAGGGCTTGCACAATGCGCAGGCCGCGCGGGTTCAGGTAGGTGGCCACGGTCTTGCCGCCGCGCGCACTCTTGGCTGCGTCTTCGCTGCTGCGGTACTTGCCCGTCAGAAAACCTGCTGCCAGCGCATAGAAGTTGATGATGCCCACCTGCTCGGCCGCGCACAGCGGCGCCAGATCGCGCTCCAGCACGGCGCGGTCGTACAGGTTGTACAGCGGCTGCAGGCTCTCGTAGCGCGGCAGGCCCAGCTCGGCGCTGGTGCGCAGGGCCTCGGCCAGGCGCGGCGCGCTGTGGTTGGAGGCGCCGATGGCCCGCACCTTGCCTGCGGCGATCAGGTCTGCAAAGGCGCCCAGGGTATCGGCCAGCGGCACGCTGGCGTCGTCGTCATGCGACTGGTACAGGTCGATGTAGTCCGTCTGCAGGCGCTGCAGCGAGGCATCCACGGCCTGGCGGATGTACTCGGGGCGCAGGCCCACCCGGCCCTCGCCCATGTCCTTGCCGACCTTGGTGGCCAGCACGATGTCGGCGCGCCGTCCGCTGCGCCTGAGCCATTTGCCGATCACGGTCTCCGACTCGCCGCCCGCATGGCCCGGCGCCCAGCGCGAGTACACGTCGGCCGTGTCGATGAAGTTCATGCCGGCATCCAGCCAGGCGTCGAGCAGCGAGAACGACGTGGCCTCGTCCACGGTCCAGCCGAAGACATTGCCGCCAAAGCACAGCGGCGAGACCTGCAGGCCGCTGCGGCCCAGGGAACGAAGGGAAGGGGCTTGCGCCATGTACGGCTCCTTTTGACGAAAAAACCAGGGTAGTCCTCAGGACCTCTCAGATCCAGCCCAGCGCACCCAGCAGCGCGCCCGCACCCAGCAGCCACAGCAGGTGGATGCGCGTGCGCCACACCAGCAGGGCGCAGGCCAGGGTCAGCAGCCACAGGCGCCAGTCCTGGGCCGGGCGGCCGCTGGCGCTGCCCAGCAGCCAGCCCGTGGCCAGCAGCAGCCCGATGACCAGCGGCCCCATGCCCTGCTTGAAGGCACGTACGCCGCGCCGGTTCTTGTTGCGCTGGCCCCAGCGCGAGGCCTGCCAGGCCAGCAGGGAGCTGGGCAGCAGGATGCCGACCATGCAGATGGTCACGCCCAGCGCGCCAAAGGTCCATGCCAGCGGCCCGGTGCCCCCGCCCGCGTTCAGGCCCAGGTTCCAGCCCAGCAGGGCGATGAAGAGAACATTGGGCCCGGGCGCCGCCTGGGCGATGGCGATGGAGCTGCTGAACTGCGCCTCGCTGAGCCAGCCGTGGCCATCGACCAGGAAGCGGTGCATGTCGGGCGCCGTGGCAATGGCGCCGCCTACGGCCATCAGCGACAGCGTCAGGAAATACAGCAGCAACTGCAGCCAGTCGGCGGGCTGCAGGTTCAGGGCGATCTGGTGGGCGGCGTTCATGGGGCGAGCTTTCTCCAGGTCAGCACGCAGCCGGCACCGCCGACCACCAGCAGCACCCAGGCCAGCGGCACGCGCAGCACGGCCATGGCAATGAACGAGGCCAGCGCCAGGGCCGCGCTGCACCAGCGCCCCAGCGGGTGGCGGCTCAGCGTGCTGGTCAGCTTCAGCCCCATGCCCGCCACCAGGCCGGCCGCGACGGCGCCCATGCCGCGCAGCGCCCCGGCCATGGCGGGGTGGTCGGCCAGCTGCGAATAGATCACGGTCAGCGTCAGCACCAGCAGCATGGGAAAGCACAGCATCCCGCACACGGCGACCACGGCGCCACGCCAGCCGAAGTAGCGCTCGCCAATGGTGATGGACAGGTTGACCACATTGGGCCCGGGCATGATCTGGGCCACGGCCCAGTCCTCCACGAACTCGTCGTTGGTCAGCCAGCGCTTTTTCTCGACCAGCTCGCGCTGCACCACGGCCAGCACGCCGCCAAAGCCCTGCAGGGCCAGCCAGGTGAAGGACCAGAACAGGTCGCGCAGGTTGGCGGGGGCGGGGCGCTGGGCAGGCGCATCGGCGGTGTCGTGTGGCGGGGAAGCCTGGGGCGGCGATGCGGGCATGTTCTGGCTTGTGTCTGGGCCGCCCGGGCAGGGCCCGGGGACGGCATCGCTGTTGTCATGGGGTGGAACCGTGCGGGCCGATCCTGTCTCCGTGCCTGCCTCGGGGTGGCACGCACGGAATATTAATCCTGCGCAGCGGCCTCGTCGGCAGCGGCCCCATCGGCAACGGCGATGGGGGCATTGCAAGCGCAGATGGCTTGCTGCCGGCATGCGCCCAGGCCTGCCCGCCGGCCTGCCTGAACAGGAGTAGATTCTCTCCACCCACACAACCCGAGGATCTCCAGCATGGACATGGATTGGAGCAAGGCGCTGCAGGAAAGCCTGGTCTGGCTGGCGGCGGCCTCAGTGATCACCGTCGTGGCTTTCGCGGCCGTGGCGCTGCTGCTGGTGCGATTCACCCGCTGGGGTCGGCAGTTCTGGCAGCTGGCCGGCCCGTTCCTGCACCCCAGAAACAGCTGGTGGCCGCTGCTGGTGTTCATGCTGCTGCTGGTGCTGGCCCTGGTCTCGGTGCGCATGAACGTGCTGTTCTCCTTTTGGTACAACGGCTTCTACAGCGCGCTGCAGGAGCTGGACCAGAAGGGCTTTTGGCGATTCCTGGGCATCTTCGCGGTGCTGGCCACCATCCACATCCTGCGCGAGCTGTTCAATTTCTATGTGAACCAGGCGTTTCGCATTCGCTGGCGGGTCTGGCTCAACGAGCGCGTGACCACCGACTGGATGCGCGGCGATGCCTACTATCGCAGCCACTTCCTGGACGAGCCGGTGGACAACCCCGACCAGCGCATCGAGCTGGATGTGAACACCTTTGTCTCGAACTCGCTGACCCTGGCGTTGGGCGCCGTCAGCGCCGTGGTTTCGCTGGTGGCGTTCACGGGCATTCTCTGGGGGCTGTCCGCGCCCATTGCCGTGGCGGGCGTGGAGGTTCCGCGGGCCATGGTCTTTGCGGTCTACATCTATGTGATCATCGCCACGCTGATCGCCTTTCGCCTGGGCCAGCCGCTGATCCGGCTGAACTTCCTGAACGAGAGGCTGACCGCCAACTTCCGCTACGCCCTGGTGCGCGTGCGCGAATACGCGGAGAACATCGCCTTCTACCAGGGCGCGGCCATCGAGCGCAACACGCTTTTGACGCGCTTCTCGGCATTGATCGCCAATGTCTGGGCCCTGGTCTACCGCAGCCTCAAATTCGACGGATTCAACCTCACCGTCAACCAGGTGGCCGTGGTCTTTCCCTTTCTGCTGCAGGCGCCGCGCTTTTTCAGCGGTGCCATCAAGCTCGGTGATGTGATGCAGACCTCGCAGGCCTTTGGGCAGGTGCAGGATGCGCTGTCCTTCTTCCGGACCTCCTACGACACCTTCGCCCAGTACCGCGCTGCGCTGGACCGCCTGTGCGGCTTTCTGGATGCCAATGCCCAGACCCGCGAACTGCCCCAGGTCGTCCACAGAGAGCAACCCGGCGCCCTGGACATCGAGGACCTGCAGGTCAGCCGCCCTGATGGCCACCACCTGCTCAGCGGCCTGCAACTGAAGCTCATTCCCGGCCAGGCGCTGCTGATCAAGGGGCCTTCGGGCAGCGGCAAGACCACCTTGCTGCGGTCCATTGCCGGCCTGTGGCCGCACGCCGAAGGCACGGTGGGCCGCCCTGGCGGCCACCAGGCGCTGTTCCTGTCTCAACGTCCGTATCTGCCGCTGGGTGATCTGCGCACGGCCATTGCCTATCCCGCCGATGCATCGTCGCAGGACGACGAGCGGCTGCAGCAGGCGCTGCGCCAGGTCAGCCTGGCCCATCTGGCCGACAAGCTGGATGTCAACCAGGATTGGTCCCGCATCCTGTCGATTGGCGAGCAGCAGCGCCTGGCCTTTGCCCGCGTGCTGTTCAACCGGCCCGCCATCGTCTTTCTCGATGAATCCACCTCGGCCATGGACGAGGGCCTGGAGCATGCGCTGTACAACCTGCTGCGCGAGCAGATGCGCTCGACCATGCTGGTGAGCGTGGGCCACCGCAGCACGCTGGCGGGTTTCCATACCCACGCGCTGGCGGTCGATGGCAATGGCGGGTGGACGCTGTCGGAAGGAAGCGCACAGCAGAGCGCGCCCCGGGCTTGATCCGCGTGCGGCCCTGGGCCGCGCGAGATCAATCGTCCATGGGCAAGGGATCGCAGTTGCCCAGGTCGGACGGCGGCGGCTCGCGCAGCTGGCGCACCGCGTCGCGCAGGGCGGTGCGCAGGCCCTCTTCCAGCACGGGGTGATAGATGGGCGCACGCAGCAACTCGTGCACGGTCAGTTGCTGCTGCACGGCCAGGGCCAGCAGATGGGCCAGATGCTCGCCGCCCGGTGCGCACATTTCCGAGCCCAGCAGCAGGCCGCTGGCCGGGTCCGCATAGACGTGAAGCAGGCCCGCGTTGCGCTGCGCAGCGCGTGCACGCCCCTGGTGCGCGAAATCCACGCGGCCCACCACGAAGTCCTGCCCCAGCAGCGCCTTCATGGGCTGGCCCACGACGGCCGCGTTGGGCGAGCTGAAGACAATGGACAGCGGCGCGCGCCGCTCAAAGCAGGCCACGTTCTCTGCCATGGCGTTGGTGCCGGCGATATGGCCTTCGTCCACGGCCTCATGCAACAAGGGGCGGTCGCCATTGGCATCGCCCGCGAGGAACAGCGGCAGCTCGCCGACCTGCAGTGTCTCGCGGCTCACGGGCGGCTGCCCATGCTCGTCCAGCTCAAGCCCCAGCGTCTCAAGGCCCAGGCCTTCCAGCTGCGGGCGCCGGCCCATGGCGGCCACCACGTGGTCCACGACAATGCGGGTGTCGCCTGCACGCACGACGATGCTGCTGTCCGGGCCCTTGCTCAACTGCACTTCATGGTCGGTGATCACCGTCATCTCTTTCTCAAGCAGATGCCGCAATGCGTCGGTGACATTCGGGTCGGACAGGCCCGCCAGCTTCGGGCCGCGTCCCAGTGCGGTGACCTCCAGTCCCAGCCGTGCCAGCGCCTGTGCAATCTCCACGCCCAGCGGACCCAGGCCGACGACGGCCACGCGCGGGCCCAGCGTCTTGCGTTCGAACAAGGTGTCGGTGGTCAGGATGCGCTTGCCAAAGCGCTTCCATTCCTCCGGCACCACGGGGCTGGAGCCCGGAGCGAGGATGAGCTTGCGCGCAGCCAGCACCTTGCCGTTGACCTCGATCCGATTGGCTGCCAGCAGCCTGGCACGCCCGTCGATGGCCCGCCAGCCCAGGCCCTCCGTGGCCTTGATCGTGCTTGCCACGAACTCGTCGCGCAGCTTGCGCACGCGGCGCAAAACGGCGGACAGATCCAGCTGCAGCCCGCTCGCGCCGCGTATGCCGAAGGCATCGAAGTGATGGCGTGCATGGAAGGCGTTGGCCGCCTCGATCAGCAACTTGGACGGCATGCATCCCACCCGCGCACAGGTCGTTCCCCAGGGCCCGTCGTTGACGATGGCGAAATGCTCCGTGTGCTTGCGCACCTCGCGCAGCGCCGACAGTCCGGCCGAGCCGGCACCGACGATGATCACGTCGAGGGCGGTGGTGGGTGGGTTTTTCATGCTGTCTGATTCCTTTGACTGTGGCACCAGGTCCCGTGGAGGTCTCCGCTGCCGGTGGATGTGCCGAAAGGTGTGCCGACGGGAGTGCCGACTGAAGTGCCGACTGAAGTGCCGACAGATGGTCGAGATGACTGCCTCGCCTGCCATGGGACATGCGTGCCAGTCTGCATGCTGGCGCTCGCGGCAGTCGTAGGCGAAGGGCCGAAACCGCAGCTGGACATTCAGGGCCCGGCCCGTGCCGCGCAGGGGCTAGCCGGATGCCCAGTGTTGCCATGCCGCGTCCGTGCGGCTGCCTGATGCGCCGAAATCCGCTTCCCGCGCAAAGCGCCTGAGGGATGTCTCGGGAACCCTCAAATGGCTGACACGGCACAAGCGGCTTTGTGCCGTCTGCAGCCAGCGGCGCAGGGACCAATCAAGCTGCGCCACCACCCCGCCGTGCACCTGTGCGCTGTGCAGGCGCAGGCGGCCATCGAGGATGAAGGCCTTCACCGTCCGGGCGGACAACTGCAGGTCCTCGCAGACCTGCCGCAGCCCGACGCCCTCGCGGACCCGGGTGCTCAGGCCGCGCCTGTGCATCTGGCAGCGAACGGAGCGTTCGCTGCGGTCCAGCCGCCGGCAGATCACCTGCACGGGCAGGACGCCGGCCCAGCGTTCGAGTGCAAGCAGTTCTGCGGGACTCCAGCGGCGGCGAATTGCGCCATTCGGCCATGCGCTGTCGGATGTCAGGCAGTGTGTGATTGCCATGGAAAGCTCCCATTCATATGGCGCTGCGCTGTGGCATGGCCTGAATCCCGGATGCCGATGAGACAATTATTGATGGGGGATTCTTGTGCAAGCTTTTGATTTTGTTGATTGTTTTTGTTGTTTTGATTGCTGCTCGAATGGACGGCTCCATACCGCGATGCCTATCGTGGGGCCGGGATGCGGATCACGGAAATAGCGTCTGCACCGGCACGCATATGCCAAGCCCCATGCGGATTTCCTGTTCGGCGCCCGATTTCCATGAACGACTTCTTTGCTTTTTCAGGAGAACCCTTCATGCGCCTTCAGCCAAAGCATTTGAATTTTTCCGTTGCGTGCCTTGCGTTGCTGGCACTGTCGGCCGCGCAGGCCCTGCCCATGCAGGACGTGGGCACGTCGGCAGGTCCGCAATGCGTGGGCCTGGACATCAACAACAGCGGCCATGTCGTGGGCGCCTGTGCAGAGAGCGACGGCTCGTCCGCAGGCTTCGTGTCGCTGGCGCCGGGCAGTGCGGCGGACCTTGTGCGCCTGTCGCCGGGGCGCAACTGCAACGCGGCGGCCATCACCAACAGCGGCCAGGTGGTGGGCAGCTGCCTGGACGGCAATTCGGTGTCCGTGGGCGTGTTCTGGAATGCGGCCACGCCGGCCACGGTGCAGACACTGCAGCCGCTGACGCTCGATGTGCGCAGCATGCCCACGGCATTCAACCAGGGCGGCTATGTGGCAGGCGTCAGCCTGAGCGGCAGCAACACGGCCCGCCCTGTCATGTGGCGCAACAATGAAACCACGGCACGCGCGCTGCCGGCGGGCCTGCTGGGCCTGAACAGCACCAACTGCGTGCCGTCCGATGTCGACAATTTCGTGGTGGGCGGCAACATGCCGGGCATCGTGGGCAACTGTCCCGACAACAGCGGGCATCCGCGTCCTGTCTATTGGTCTGCCGCAGTTCTGGGCGGCTATATGGCCACGGCCCTGAACCTGCCTCTCAATGCCGTCTTCTGCCGCGCAAAGACCGTCGTCAATACCCGCATCATGGGCTACTGCGATTTCGGTGCCCAAGGTGGACGCACCGTCGTCTGGCTCAACTCGTCCTCCAGTCCGCAGGTGCTGTCCATATCGTCCCCGCCCGCGCGAAACAGCGGCGTCGATCTCAACATCCTCGGCGAGGTGATTGGGCACTACCAGTTGGCAGACGGGCGCAGCATGCCCTATTACTGGAACAGCCAGACCGGTGTCATCCGTGATATTCCTCCGCTGCCTGGCGGCATGAATGCACGTGTGGTGGATATCGGTGACAACGGAACGGTGGCGGGCCACAGCGAACTGGCCGATGGAAGTTCGCACGCCATCACCTGGACCCCCTTGGGCGGCACCGTGGACCAGGGAACCCTCGCAGGCGGCGAGAACAGTGCGGCCTCGGCACTGAGCCAGGATGGCTGCTACATGACAGGAAGGAGCGAAGTCGCGCAATTGGCCTCGCATGCCTTCGTGCAGAACCTGTGCACGCCATGAAGGCGCAGCCTCATCTCACAACGTGCATAAAGGAAATACCATGAAGATGCGATATCCAAGACTTGCAACCACACTGGCAATCGCTGTGTGCGGGCTCTGGGCCCCTGCTGTGCAAGCGAACGGCATTTCATTCGAGAATTTTTCCTCCTCCAATACAGTGCAGGCTTTTGGAGGCTCAACTTCCATGATGTCTCCGATCATGGGCAGGGGAACGGGCGATTCGTCGAACTCGAAGGAGCTGCTTCGTCGCATGATGGCTTTGGATATAGAGTTGATACCAATTCTAATGATGGCGAGAAGATTATGAGCATACTTGCGATATGAATGCGCCTGTGGGGAATAGGGTCGATATCGCAATGGTGGCTTGCCACAGAGAACTGGCCGATGAGAGCTTTCGCTCAAGGCAACCACAGGCAACGCATGCATTTGTGCAGAACCTGTGCATTCCCTGATCGTCAGTATCAATTCGAAAACGATGAGAGAAATGGGCTGAAATGAGAGTTCGATATGAAAAATCATTGTCCACTATGGTGGTATTTATTGCTTTAATGTCCTCTTCCGCGCTGCATGCGAAGAATATTTATTTTTCGGAAGATGGTCCAGTAAATTTGATAAATAGCAGCTCGTATGCGAATGGTGGTTCAGCTGTATATGGCTTTTATCATATTTGTAGCAGTATTTTTATGGGGAATAGAGTGCTGACGGCTGCTCATTGCCTGGGGCATATTTCTGGGAAATTTCATTAGCCAGGCCTTGAAAACAGGCTGTGCAAACTATTTAATTTGACATGGCTTGTTGTCCCGGCTTGCGATTTTGCATTGAGGGTAGTCGATGGGTGATCACCAGCATCAAATCAGTCTGGCAATGCCATGCGGCCCAGCCTTCCGCCATGGCTGGGCGCCCGTTCCGGCTTAGGGGCATCGTCGGCCATCAACTTCCCCATCAGCCCTCGCAGGATCGCCAGCGTCGGCGCCTCGCTGCGCTGACGCAGCGTGACCAGCCCGAAGCGGGCGGTGCTGCGCATGGGCGGGTCCATGGACAGTTCGGCCAGGTCCGGGGCGACGGCGCGCACGGCCAGCAGCACGGTGTCGCTGTTGCGCGCAACATCCACGAGGCTGGGCAGCTCCTCGCACTGCAGTGTGACGAACCGCGCCGGGTGTGCTGTGGCGCCATAGGTCTCCACCAGCAGCCAGGCCACCTGGTCGCTCAGCGGCGTGGAGGCGACGGGGTAGCGCTGCACATCCTCGAAGCGCAGATCCCGCTGCAGGCGGGCGAGTGGATGGTCGGTGCGGCACATGAAGGCGGCGCGCATTTCGTGCACGACGTCCAGCGCAAGGTCGGGTGCGGGCCGCAGCGCGCGCAGGTCCACGACCAGGGCATCGAGCAGGCGCTCGCGTAGCGAGTGCACCAGCAGATCGGTGCTGCCGCGCGCCACCTCGGTTCGCACGCCGGGATGGTGCACGGTCATGTGCTGCAGGAACGGCGTCATCAATATTGCGCCGGGGCCCGATCCCAGGCCCACACGCACGGTGCCGGCCGCACCCTCGCGCAATTGGCGCCCCCTGTCACGCAGCGCGTCGGCCTCGGCCACCAGGGCGCGCGCCCGTCCCAGCATCTCGCGGCCGAAGGCTGTGAGTTCGCTGTGGCGGCCGATGCGGTCGAACAAGGGTATGCCCAGCTCCTGCTCCAGCGCGCGCACGCTGCGGCTGAGGGCCGGCTGTGTCAGATGCATGGCCTCGGCCGAGCGGCTGAAGGAGCCGGTCTGCGCCACCGATATGAGATGCCTGAGCTGCACCAGCGTCATGATTTTTCGCGCCCTGAAGTCTGCATGAAACTCATGCTAATGCAGCCAACAATGCATTGGACGTTCGATGACCCGGCTTCTAGGATGCCGCGTATCCGGCCGACCGAGCCGGAGCCATCCACCAAGGAGACATGATGAGATTTTTGTTCCAGCGCGTTTGGCTGACGGGCGCCGGCCTGTTGCTGAGCGCGGGCCTGGCCTGTGCGCAGAGCCCGTCCTCCAGGCCCGTAAGCCTGATGGTTCCCTATCCGGCCGGCGGCCCTTCGGACGCCATTGCCCGCATCTTCAGCGTGCCGCTGTCCAAGGCGCTGGGCCAGCAGGTCATCGTGGAGAACCTGGGCGGCGTGAGCGGCGCCATGGCCGCGCAGAAAGTGCTGGCAGCGCCGCCCGACGGGCACTACGTCTTCCAGGGCTCGCCCAACGAGGTGATCCTGTCGCCGCTGGCCAATGCCGCCGTGCGGCTCAAGGCGGAGGATTTCCGGCTGGTCCATCCCGTGGCCGAGGCCGTGATGGTGTTTGTCGCCCGCAAGGACCTGGAGGCCGGCAACGTGGATGAGCTGATCGCGCTGGCCCGCAAAAGCGCCAGCCGGCCGCTGTCGTACGGCAGTGTCGGCATTGGCTCGCTCTACCACCTGATCCTGGAGAAGGTGCAGCAGGACGCCGGCATACAACTCATGCATGCGCCCTACAAGGGCAACGCGCCGCTGCTGCAGGACATAGGCAGCGGGCAGGTCGATTTCGCTGTGCTCGTCTACAGCGCAGCCATGGGCGCGCTGGCCGAGCAGGGCCGGCTCAAGATCCTGGGCCAGCTGGGGGAGCAGCGATCGGAGCTGCTCAAGAATGTGCCCACGGTGCGTGAGGGCCGGGAGCTGAAAAACTTCGCCTACAAGACCTGGACCAGCTTTTTGGTGCGCAAGGACACGCCGCAGGAGGTGGTGCAAAGGCTGCACCAGGCGATAGGCGCCATGCTCAAGGACCCGGGCGTGCGCGAGCAACTGGCCCTGCAGACGCAGCTGGCCGCGGCGCCCATGTCGCTGGCTGAGGCCGCGCAGTTCTATGAGGCCGAGACCGCCCGCTACCGCAGCATTGCCCGTTCCATCCGCCTGCAACCCCAGTGAGATGCCGCACATGAACACCCTTCTGGACACTTTGCGCGGCTCGGCCGCAGCCTTCGTCGATGTGCGCCGCGACATCCACAGGCACCCCGAGCTCGGCTTCGAGGAACATCGCACCAGCGCCCTGGTCGCGCAGCAACTGGAGCAATGGGGATACGAGGTGGAACGCGGCCTGGGCGGCACGGGCGTGGTGGGGCGGCTGGTGCGCGGCAGCGGCCACCGGCGCCTGGGCCTGCGCGCCGACATGGACGCGCTGCCCATCACCGAGGCCAATGAATTCGCCCATGCCAGCACGCATGCCGGTGTCATGCATGCCTGCGGCCATGACGGCCATACGGCCATGCTGCTGGCGGCGGCCCGGCATCTGGCCGAGCACGGCGGCTTCGACGGAACGCTCACGCTGATCTTCCAGCCTGCGGAGGAGGGCGGCGGCGGTGCCCTGCGCATGATGGAAGACGGGCTGTTCGAGCGCCACCCCTGCGACGCCATCTTTGCCATGCACAACATGCCGGGCATGCCCCAGGGGCGGTTGGCGCTGCGCGAGGGCGCAGCCATGGCGTCCTCCGACTACGCCACGCTCACCCTCACCGGCGTGGGAGGGCACGGTGCCATGCCGCACCGCACGGCCGATCCCATCGTGGCGGCCGCCAGCATCGTCATGGCCTTGCAGACCATCGTCTCGCGCAACATCGATCCGCTGCAGATGGCGGTGGTGACCGTGGGAGCCATCCACGCAGGCAAGGCCAACAACGTGATCGCCCACAGCGCTGCGCTGGAGTTGAGCGTGCGTGCGCTGGATGCCGATGTGCGCAGGCTGCTGGAGCAGCGCGTTCGCGACCTGGTGAGTGCGCAGGCCGAGAGCTTCGGCGTGCAGGCGCAACTCGACTGGCGACCCGGCTATGCCGTGCTGGTCAACACGCCCAAGGAGACGGACTTCGCGCGCCAGATCGCGCTGGAGCTGCTGGGCCCGGAACATGTCACGCTGCAGGCGCCGCCCTTGCCGGGCAGCGAAGACTTTGCCTTCATGCTGCAGCGCGTGCCAGGCAGCTATCTGCTGATTGGCAATGGCGAGGGAAGCGAGCAAGGCGCCTGCATGGTGCACAACCCGGGCTATGACTTCAACGACGACAACATCGCCGTGGGCGCCGCCTATTGGGTGCTGCTGGCGCAGCGGTTTCTGGTGGCCGGTTGAACTGCTTGAGCCCGGCGCATCTCATTCGCCGGGGTGGACTTCCATCCAGCCCACGCGTCCTTGACCGCTCTCGTTGAGGCGGCTCACAAAGCCTTCAGCCTGCGACTGCGGCAGGCGCAGATCGAACTGCACCAGCGATCCATGCTCGACCTGGAGCAGCTCGGCGCCTGCTGCATCGATCTCGCGGCGCACCAGGCCTTCCAGCGCATAGGGCACGGCGCAGCGCAGCGATTGCATGCGCTGCAGTGTCACTTTCTCGGCGGTCAGCAGGGCCTGGGCCACGGCATCGGTGTAGGCGCGCACCAGGCCGCCTGCGCCCAGCTTGACGCCGCCGAAGTAGCGCACCACGGTGGCCAGCACGCCTTCCAGGTCCTGGTGGCGCAGCACGTCCAGCATGGGGCGGCCTGCCGTGCCGCTGGGCTCGCCGTCATCGACGGCTGCCGACTGGCCGCCTGCCAGCAGCGCCCAGCAGACATGGGCGGCGCCGGGGTGCTCGCGCCATAGCGCATCGACCACCGCCTGGGCGCTGGCGCGGTCGGCCATCGGCTGCACGCAACCGATGAAGCGGCTTTTCTTGATGATGAGTTCGCTGTGCGCGGGCGCGCGGAGTGTCTGTGGCATGGAGGGCGGCAAGCTTACCCGATCGTTCCTGGCCCGGGGTTTGGCGCATGGATTCATTACGCCTTTATTACGAAGCGCTACACATTTGTGAGCATGCGTACCTTGTGTTATTTCAGCTTCAGAGGGTTGCATCCAGGTTTGTCCTACAGAAATCGTGAAAGATTCGCAGTAAGCTTTCTGTCAAGGAGGCGCAACCATGAACACCCCACCTTCCCGCGATCCCGTTCTCACCGAACACACCTTTGGCCGCGATCATTTCAGTCCCCCGCCCATGGCGCTGGAGCAAGCTGGTCAGGACCATGAAGCCGCTGGCGGCGGCATTCCTCTGGATCTGGACCAGCGCATCCGCAACGTCGGCGAATGGTGATGGCAGGTGCCGCCTGGCCAAGGGCCTGCAGCGGCATCAGTGCTGTCAGGTCCGGCTGGACCGTGCAGCGGCCCGCCGACAGGCGGTGACCCTCAAGCGAACAGACCGCGAACCAGGCGCAGCAGGCTCTTGCCTCGCTGCGCTGGATTTATCATTTCCAGTTCCACATACCCACCCAGGCCGGCTGCGCGAAGCGCCGGCCTTTTTGCATTCCTGCAGGAACCATGAGCACTGACACAGGGCGCAGCCATTGGCTGCTGGCGCCTGCCTCCGCCAGCGACGCCAGCCTGCCCGTGCCCCTGGGCGATGTGACGGCGCTGCTGGAGCAGGTGGGCCGCTCCAGCGCCAGCAGCGACGAGGTGGCCGGGCAGCTGCTGCATTTGCTGGGCCGGCACGTGCCGCTGGCGCAGTGCACCATCTTCTCGTTCCAGGGGCGATCACGTCCGCGCATCGTGGGTTTTGGCGACCGGGCACGCACGGGGGCGCTGCCCATGATTTCGCAGGACTACAGCGAGCGCTTCTATCCGCTCGACGGCGCACAGCGCGTGATGCAGGCGGAACTTGCGCGGCAGCAGCGCGACCCCCAGGCTCCCGCGCGCGTCTGGCTGCACCGCCAGCGCCCCTGCGATGTCAGCCATCCCGAGTACCGCCATGTCTGCTATGGGTTGCCGCGCCTGGTGGAGCGGCTCTCGTTGCTGACCCTGCAGCCTGGCGCACGGTGGCTGGCGGTGAACCTGTACCGGGGCGAGGAGCACGGCTGCCTTGATGCGCAGTCCATCGCACGCATCGAAGCCTTTGCGCCCCTGGTCATGCAGGCCATGCGCCTGCACTATGCGGGCCAGGCGCTGCAGGACGATCTGGCGGGGCTGGTGCTGGCGCGCCTGGCCGGGCGCTTTGCCCATCTCACGCAGCGCGATCTGGACGTGGTGCGCTGCGTGATCGAGGGGCTTGATGCCGAGCGGCTGGCGCAGCGCCTGGGCATCACCGTGTCCAGCGCGCGAACCTATCTCAAGCGGGTCTGCGCCAAACTGGGCGTGCAGGGGCAGCGTGAGCTGTTTGCCTTGTTGATGGCGCCCGAGGCGCTGTCCTGAGCCCCGGAGGCGGGCGCCGCAGTCTGTCCCCATCTGGGGACATCGCCATGGCCGGTGCTGCCTACACTGCGCCCTGAACAAGACGCACGACGGAGACCCCCATGCACCAGCCCCATGCCCAGCCCAGGCAGTCCATCTACTACCGCTACCAGGTGCATCGGCCCTGGCTGCCATCGGAGCATCCGGGGGTGCAGCGGCACCCCGTCGTCATCGTCGGAACGGGGCCGGTAGGCCTGACCACGGCACTGGAGCTGGCGCGCCACGGGCAGCGATGCGTGCTGCTGGAGTCCGAGCTGCAGGTATCCGAAGGCAGCCGCGCCATCGTCTTCACGCGCCGCTCCATGGAGATCCTCCAGCAGGTGGGCGTGGCCGGGCGGGTCAGCGAGAGCGGGCTGCCATGGCGCTTTGGCAACTCCTTCTACCGGGGCCAGCGCGTGTTTCGCATGGAAGCACCGCACAGCGAGGACGACCGCTTCTTCCCCATGACCAACCTGCAGCAGCAGTACCTGGAGGAGTACCTGGTCGATGCCGTGCTGGCCCATCCGATGATCGAGTTGCGTTGGGGCAACCGCGTGGAGCGGGTGGAGCAGGCTGGCGAAGGCGCCGCTGCAAAAGCGCGGCTTCAGGTGGACACGCCCGAGGGGCCGTATGCGCTGGAAGCCGACTGGCTGGTCGCAGCCGATGGCGCACGCTCGGGCATACGCACGGCCATGGGCCTGGTCATGGAAGGGGCGTCATACGAAGGCCGCTTCGTGATTGCCGACATCCGCATCGACCTACCGCTGCCCACCGAGCGCCTGGCCTTCTTCGATCCGGTGTGGAACCCCGGCAACACCATCCTCATGCACCGCGAGCCGCACGGCATCTGGCGCGTGGACTACCAGTTGCCTGCGGGCGAAGATCCGCAGCAGGCACTGCAGCCCGAATCGCTCAAGGCGCGCATCGACGCGCAACTGGAGATGATCGGCTTTGGCGGCACGCCCTGGGAGATGGACTGGAGCTCGGTCTACTCGGCGCGCGCGCTGACCTTGCCCGACTACGTGCACGGCCGCGTGGTCTTCGCGGGCGATGCGGCCCACCTGCTGCCCATCTTCGGGGTGCGCGGCGCCAACACCGGTTTCCAGGACGCCCAGGCCCTGGCCTGGCGCCTGGCCCTGGTGGCGCGCGGCGTGGCGCCGGCCCGCTTGCTGGACAGCTACAGCAGCGAGCGCGTGGGCGCGGCACGCGAGATTGTCGAAGAGGCCGGCAAGAGCACGCGCTTCATGGCGCCGCCTTCGCGCGGCTTCCGGCTGCTGCGCGATGCCGTGCTGTCGCTGTCGCTTACCCAGGCCTTCGTGCGCCCGCTGTACCACTGGCGTACATCTCGCCCCCATGAGTACGCCCGCTCGCCCCTCAACAGCAGGGACGACGACAACCATTTGTTCAATGGCGGCCCCGCCCATGGCGCGCCGCCGCAGAACGTGTGCCTGGCGCCGGACGACTATCTGCTGGACCACCTGGGCGGCGGCTTCGACCTGCTGTATTTCACCGATGGCTCGGCCGTGCCGCCCGCGTTGAGCGAGGTTGCCCGCGTGGTGCGCGGCCGCGGCGTGGGCCTGCGCATCGTGGCCATCTCCAGCCAAGCGGAGCCGCAGCCAGTTCAGGGCGCTGACCTGACCCTTTCCGATAGTCGGGGCCGCTGCCGCGAACGCCATGGCGTGCCTGCCGACCCACCTTCTGGCGCCGCCTACCTGCTGCGGCCTGACCAGCATGTCTGCGCACGCTGGCTGGCGCTGGATGCGCGGCGCCTGCAATCCGCACTCGACAACGCCACCTGCACGCAAGGAGCCCAGGCATGAGCCAAGCACACACATCGCCCGACACGCTTGAATCGCCCGGCACCCTGGATATCGCCGGTCTGGAGGCCGTCTACGACCAACTGGCCACTGCCATTGACGCGGCAGGCCCGCAGCAGTCCGAGCTGTTTCTGGTCAAGCTGGCGCTGCTGGCGGCCGAGCGGCTGGGCAGCGCCCGGCAGTTCTCCGAGCTGGTGCAGGCGGCGCAGCAGGATCTCCAGCCTAGGGTAAACAGCTAGCCCTGCCGGGTGGTTGCGTGGCCGGCGCTGGCTAACATCGGCCCGGAATCAAGGATGCCACGACCCCATGGATGTGCTGAGCGAAGTTCTCGATATTTGCCGGTCAGAGCGCGCCGTGACGGCGCGTTTTGCGCTGACGGCGCCGTGGAGCCTGAAGTCCACGGGCGTCACGGGCGCCATGATCCGCATGGCGCGCGGCGCGCCCTACTGGATACAGGTGGAGGGCATGCAGCCGCTGCGGGTCGAGCCGGGCGATCTGGTCATGCTGCCCATGGGCGCGGCACATGTGGTGGCCTCGGACCTGGGCACGGCCTGCGAGCTGTTCTCGCGGCTGATCTCCCGCCATGCCGAAGGCCCCCAGGACGAGAATCCGCTGGTCTTCAGCCATGGCGGCGGGGGCGAGGCGACCGACATGTTTTCGGCCCTGCTGTGGTTTTCAGCCTATTGCCGGCATTCGGTGTTTCGCATCCTGCCGCCGCTCATCCACATCCGTGCAAGCGATCTGCCGCTGGCCGATTGCCTGGCCGCCACCATGCAGTCGCTCACGCTGGAGACGCTGGCGCGGCGACCGGGCTGGCGCCTGTCGGCCGCGCGCATGGGCGAGCTTTTGCTGGTCAACATCCTGCGCGAGCACCTGGCGCGCGAGGCCGCCGTGGGTGAAGGCTGGCTGCGGGGTCTGGGCGATGCCTGCATTGCCCGCGCCATCGTCTGCATGCACCGGGAGCCGCAGCGCAGCTGGAGCGTGGAGACGCTGGCGGCCGAGGCCGGCATGTCGCGCACCCGCTTCAGCATGCGTTTCAAGCAGCTGGTGGGCGCCACCCCCATCGGCTACCTGACGGCGCACCGCATGGCGCTGGCCGCCCAGCAGATGGAGGCCGGCGGGCTGTCATCGGCCCGCATCGCAGAGAACGCGGGCTACGACTCTCCCAAGGTGTTTGCGCGGGCCTTCCGCCGCTGGTCCGGGCATACGCCCAAGGCCTATCTGGCGCAGGAGGCAGCGAAGAGGTCGGGCTGGCAGCAGCAGGAAGGCCGTATCAGGGGGCTGGAGCAAGACCCTTAGCCAGCAGGGTTGAGTGCCGAAACGTACACTGGCCGGTTCCTTCCGCACAGGCTCCCAGAAGCCGAACCGCCCATCATGAACGCCCCCGTTGACGTTTCCTTTTTCCATCGCGCTGCCAAGCCGCTGACCAGCTACCGACCGTACTGGGCCAAGCGCTTCGGCACGGCCCCGTTTCTGCCGATGAGCCGGGCCGAGATGGACCAGCTTGGCTGGGACAGCTGCGACGTGATCCTGGTGACGGGCGATGCCTATGTGGATCACCCCAGCTTCGGCATGTCGGTGATCGGCCGGGTGCTGGAGGCGCAGGGCTTTCGCGTGGGCATCATCGCCCAGCCCGACTGGCAAAGCGCCGAGGCCTTCAAGGCTCTGGGCCGTCCCAACCTGTTCTGGGGCGTGACGGCGGGCAACATGGATTCGATGATCAACCGCTACACGGCCGATCGCAAAATCCGCTCCGACGATGCCTACACGCCGGGCGACGTGGGCGGCAAGCGCCCTGACCGCGCGGCCATTGTCTACAGCCAGCGCTGCCGTGAGGCATACAAGGACGTGCCCATCGTGCTCGGCGGCATCGAGGGCAGCCTGCGCCGCATCGCCCACTACGACTACTGGAGCGACAAGGTGCGCCGCTCCATCGTGGTGGACAGCAAGTGCGACATCCTGCTGTACGGCAACGCCGAACGCGCCCTGGTCGAGGTGGCCCACCGCCTGGCCGCGCGCGAGCCCGTGGAGAGCATTACCGATGTGCGCGGCACGGCCTTCTTCCGCCGCGAGTCGGAAGCGGGCTGGTTCGAGCTGGACTCCTCCGTGGTGGACGAGCCCGGCGTGGTCGAGCCCCACATCAACCCCTACATGACCACCAGCGAGCAGGCCGAGGCCCAGGGCCAGACCTGCTCCAAGGAAGAGGGTGATGCCGCCGCGAAGCCGGACGGTGCCTCGGTCGCCGCCGTTCAGACCATCCAGTTCGTGCCCAACCCGTCGCTGCGCGGCAAGGGCAAGCAGCCGCCGCGCGACAAGACCGTGCTGCGCCTGCCCAGCTACGAACAGGTCAAGGCCGATCCCATCCTCTACGCACACGCCAACCGCGTGCTGCACCTGGAGACCAACCCCGGCAACGCCCGCGCCCTGGTCCAGGCCCACGGCGAGGGCGTGACCGCGCGCGATGTGTGGCTGAACCCGCCCCCCATTCCGCTGACCACGGCCGAGATGGACTGGGTCTTCGGCCTGCACTATGCGCGCAGCCCCCATCCCAGCTATGCCGACGCCAGCGGCAGCCATGAAGGCGAGACCAAGATCCCGGCCTGGGAGATGATCCGCACCTCGGTCAATATCATGCGTGGCTGCTTTGGCGGCTGCACCTTCTGCTCCATCACCGAGCATGAGGGCCGCATCATCCAGAGCCGTTCCGAGGAGTCCATCATCCAGGAGGTCGAGGACATCCGCGACAAGGTCAAGGGCTTCACCGGCACCATCTCCGACCTGGGCGGCCCCACGGCCAACATGTACCGCCTGGGCTGCAAGAGCCCCGAGATCGAGGCCGCCTGCCGCAAGCCCAGCTGCGTGTTCCCCGGCATCTGCCAGAACCTGCACACCGACCACGCCCCGCTGGTCAAGATCTACCGCCGCGCGCGCAATCTGCCGGGCATCAAGAAGATCCTGATCGGCTCGGGCCTGCGCTACGACTTGGCCGTGAAGTCGCCCGAGTACGTCAAGGAGCTGGTGCAGCACCATGTGGGCGGCTATCTGAAGATCGCGCCTGAGCACACCGAGTCCGGGCCGCTGACCAAGATGATGAAGCCTGGCATCGGCAGCTATGACCGCTTCAAGCAGATGTTCGAGCAGTTCAGCGAGGAAGCGGGCAAGAAGCAGTACCTGATTCCGTACTTCATCGCGGCCCACCCGGGCACCAGCGACGAGGACATGATGAACCTCGCCATCTGGCTGAAGAAGAACGGATTCCGCGCCGACCAGGTGCAGACCTTCTATCCCAGCCCCATGGCCACGGCCACGGCCATGTACCACTCGGGCCGCAACACGCTGACCAAGGTGCGCCGCGAGATGCGCGACGTGAACGAGGAGTCAGTGGACATCGTGCGCGGTGAAAAGCGCCGACGCCTGCACAAGGCCTTTCTGCGCTACCACGACCCGAACAACTGGCCGCTGCTGCGCGAGGCCTTGAAGGCCATGGGCCGTGCCGACCTCATCGGCAACGGCAAGCAGCACCTCATCCCCACCTTCCAGCCCCTGGTGGATGGCGGCTACCAGAGCGCGCGCCGCAAGAACAGCACGCAGGGCACGGGCGTGGCCGCACGTGCCGTGGTATCCCAGCAAGGCAAGGCCTACGCCCTCAACAAGGCCGGCGGCAAGAATGCCGGGCCGGGCAAGGTGCTGGCAGAGTCGCGCGAGCCTGCGGGCGATGTGCGTTTCCGTTCCAGCCAGCCCCAGCCGGGCCGCATGCTGACCCAGCACACGGGCCTGCCGCCGCGCCCCGGTGTGGGTGGTCCTTCCCGTTCTGCGGGCGCTGCCGGTTCGGGCCGCAAGGCGGCGCCGGGCGGTCGCAAGCCGCGCTGACGCGACTTCGCTTCTAGCTGGCGGCCGGCGCCAGCGTGCCCTGCCATTCGCGGCGGGCGGCCTGGGCGCCGCTTTCAAAGTAATGCGTGTCCAGCGGCACGGGCCGTGCCAGGGCAAAGCCCTGTGCATAGTCCACGCCCACGGCCTGAAGGGCCTGGGCGATCTCGCGGGTTTCCACATACTCGGCCACGGTGCGCTTGCCCAGAATGTGGCCTATGCGGTTGATCATCTCCACCATGGCGTGGTTGCTGGGGTCCTGGAGCATGTCGCGCACAAAGCCGCCGTCAATCTTCAGATAGTCCACGGGCAGCTGCTTCAGATAGGTCAGCGAGGACATGCCCACGCCAAAGTCGTCCAGTGCAAAGCGGCAGCCCAGGGTGCGCAGGGCCTGGATCAGCCTGGTGGCACTGGACAGGCTGGCGATGGCGCTGGTCTCTGTGATCTCGAAGCACAGCAGCTGCGGCGCAATGCCATGCGTGCTCAGCTGTTTCTGCACGAAGTCCAGCAGCCCGTCGTCATCCAGGCTGGGGCCTGACAGGTTGATGGCGCAGGTGTCGATGTGGCGCAGTGCGGCCGGATGCTGGGCCAGCGTGGCCAGCGTTCTGGCGATCACCCAGCGGTCCACCGTGGGCATGATGCCGTAGCGCTCGGCCGCGGGAATGAAGGTGGCCGGCGAGATGATCTGGCCCTGCTCGTCGCGCAGCCGCAGCAGCACCTCGAAATGCAGGCCCCGCTGGCCGTCGGGCTGCAGCGGCGCAATGCTTTGGGCGTACAGGCAAAAGCGCTCCTGCTCCAGCGCCATGCGTATGCGTGTCACCCATTCCATCTCGCTGACGTGGCGGGTGTACTCGCCATCGTCGCTGCGGTAGACGTAGATGCGGTTGCGGCCGCGCTCCTTGGCGCGGTAGCAGGCCATGTCGGCCATGCGCAGCAGGTCCTGGGCCGACTGGACCTCGCCGCCGATGTGCACCAGGCCGATGCTCAGCCCCGTGCGCAGCACCTGCTTGCCCCAGTGCACGTGCAGGGCCTCGGTCGCCTGGCGCAGCTTCTCGGCAATGCGCAGGGCGGGCTCGGGCGGGCAGTTCTCCAGAAGAACGCCGAATTCATCTCCGCCCAGCCGCGCGAGGGTGTCGGTCTCGCGCAGGTTGTGCAGCAGCAGGCGGCTGACCTCGCACAGCATCTCGTCGCCCGCCGGGTGGCCACAGGTCTCGTTGATGAGCTTGAACTGGTCCAGGTCCATGTACAGCACGGCCGAGGGCCGCAGCCTGTGCTGGCCCTGGTTGAGCAGGCGCTGCAGCCGGCGCTCGAACTCGACGCGGTTCTCCAGCCCGGTCAGCCCGTCGTGGCTGGCATGCCAAGACAGTTGGTCCAGGTACTGCTGCTCGCGCGAGACATCCCTGAGCACGATCACCGCACCGGCCGGGCGCTCCCCGCCGCCGCTGATGGCCGACCCCATGAGCTTGACCGGCACGATGCTGCGGTCATGGCGCCGCAGCCAGCGCGTGTGCTCCTCGCGCAGTTGCTGGCCCGACAGCAAATGGGCCAGCAGGCTTTCCGCGGTCTGGGTGGTGTCAATGCTGTTGAAATGCAGGCCCTTGGCCAGGTGCTGGCCCTTGAGCTGCTGCTCGCTGCTGCCCAGCAGGCCCAGCGCGGCGGGGTTGGCATAGTCCACCACGCCCTGGGCGTCCGTGGTGATCACGGCGTCCCCCAGCGAGGCCAGCGTGGTCTGGGCCCTTTCCTTTTCCGTCAGCAGGTCGTTTTGCACCTGCTGGCGCTGCTGCAGCATGCGCCGCGTATGCCAGAGCGCCACCAGGATCAGCGCCACGCCCAGCACCAGATGGATGCCCTGCAGCCACATCACCATCTGCCGTGAACTGCGGCCCAGCGAGGCGCTGAACTGCTGGGTGGCCGGTGTGACGCCGGCGTTGATCTGCTCGATCTCGCGTTTCCAGGTGATGGCGTCCTCGGCGCTGACGCTGCCCACGGCGTGGCGCTGCTCTATCTCCTGGGCCAGCCTGTCGAGCTGCTGCAGATACTGATCGCCTTGTTTCCAGTAGCGATAAGGCTCTTCCAGAAGCTCGACATGGCGGAAGGTCTGCATGAGCCAGATCAGCGCCTCGGCATCGTCAGGATGGTTGCCTCCCAGAAGAATGCCGGCACGCGCATCCTTGACCCTGGCTGGCACATCGTCCAGCGCCATGCGCGCCTGCCAGTCGCCCGCGGGAATGGCCATGGCCTGCTCGAAGCGCGCCATGTCGCGCGCCGAGCCGCTGTCCACATAGCGGCTCAGGGCGTAGATGGCGTCCTTCTGTGCCTTGGACCACAGGCTTTCTCCGGCCACGAAGGCGCGCACGGCAGACACAAGGTACAGGCTGCCGCTGGCCATGACCACCAGCACCACGACCACCAGCACCAGGGGCCAGATGCGCTGCACCAGCTGCAGTACCGGCACATGGGCTGGGGGCTGGCTTTGCATGGGTGGAGCAGGGGAGGGTTGGCCGTGTGGGCGGCTCAGGCGCTGGCGCCAATGCGCCGCAGAACTGGCGCCGTATGGCTGGGTGGCTGACGCGTCCCGGATATCCGGGCGGTTGATGGATGTTCTCGAACCATGGGGCTGCCTCCAGATAAGCCGATTATGGGTGTTTCCAGATGTGTTCGGGTTGTCCGGTTGTATGCGCAACTCCGATTTAAGAGGAGCGGGCTATTACGGTAAAGAGGGTCATTGGCCGCAGCATGCCCGCATACTGCGGCCAGCCATGACCTGCGCGGCTTGTAGGTTGCGGACAGGTGGTGCTTTTAGGTGTCCGCCTACAAGCGAGGCCGTGCCTGGGGTTGGCCGGGAAGAGGATGCAGGGGCAGATCGTGCTGCTCGGCCAGGTCTGCCAGCTCGGCGCAGGACAAGGGGGCCAGGAAGGCTTGCAGGGCTGCATGCATGGCGGGGCTGCGCATGCTGGCGATGCTGCCATCACCATTCACCGACGCCACGGCGCACAGGCGGGCCGCGAAATGCGGCTCCAGGGCCGCCACGGCCACCGATCCATCGGCGCAGGCGTAGACGCGATAGCCTGCGTGCGCGCCGCCCACATCGCCATCGGGCCGGGTCAGGCCCCAATGCCAGGGCAAAGCCAGCCACTGCGCGGCCTGGGCCAGGCCTGTTTCCTGGAGACTGCCGTGGCCGCTGCGCTGGCGCAGCAGCCAGGCCTTGAGCACGGCTTCGCTGGCCATCAGCGCACCGGCCATGTCGGCAAACAGGCTGGGTGGCATGGCGCCGCCCTGTACCAGCCCCGCCTCGGCCTGGTAGGTCAGGTCATGGCCCGGCACATCGGCCAGGGCTCCCGCGCTGCCGACGATGCGCACCAGCGACAGCTGCGGATGGCGCTGCTGCAACGACGCCCAGTCCAGCCCCAGCTTGGCCAGTGCGGCGGGGCGGAACGAGGTGAGCAGGATGTCGGCCGCATCCAGCGCATCGTGCAGCGCCGCCTGTCCTTCCTCGCTTTTGAGCTGTGCCTGCCAGACCGCAATGCCCTGGTGCATGTCGGCATAGGCTTGCGGGCTGTAGTGCGCCATCGGGTCTGCACCGGCCACACCGGCTGCACCGGCTGCACCGGCTGCACCGGCTGCACCGCCCGATGCGGGCTGTACAGACGGAGGCTCCAGCTTGCTGCACTGCGCGCCCATGGCGGCACAGCGCATCAGGGCGGCGGGGCCGGGTAGATTCAGGGCCAGACTCAGGATGCGCACGCCCGACAACGGCAGCCCGTTGGTGGGGGAAGACGAGAGGGGCGCGTGTAGCGCAATGGGTTCAGGAGGCGCGTGATCGGGCATGGGAATGGAGCGTCTCGTTGTGCATTCGGTGTTTCAACTGCACGCATGATCGCATCCATGCCTCCCAGGGCCTGGCGCATACCGGACGGTGAGGATGCAAAAGCCGCCCGGAAAAAGAAAATGCCGCCAGGGCAATGCACCGTTGGCGGCATGTCTGCAAACCCGGCGCATGGCCGGGCAGCCGGGGTGGGGGTCAGACCACCTTGGCGATCGACTGGCAGACGTAGTCGATGTTCTTGCTGTTCAGCGCGGCCACGCACATGCGGCCCGTATCCGTGCCGTAGACGCCGAACTCGGTGCGCAGGCGCACCATCTGGTCCTTGCTCAGGCCGGAGTAGCTGAACATGCCGATCTGGGTGGTGATGAAGCCCATGTCCTGCTGGACACCGGCAGCCTTCAGGCCGTCAACCAGCTTCTGGCGCATGGCCTTGATGCGCACGCGCATCTCGCCCAGTTCCTTTTCCCACAGGGCGCGCAGCTCGGGGTTGTTCAGCACGGCGGCCACCACGGCGCCACCATGGGTGGGCGGGTTGGAGTAGTTGGTGCGGATGACGATCTTGAGCTGGCTCAGCACGCGGGCCGCTTCTTCCTTGTCGTTGGCCACCACCGACAGCGCGCCCACGCGCTCGCCGTACAGGCTGAAGCTCTTGGAGAACGAGGTCGAGACGAAGATGTTCAGGCCGGCGGCCACGAACTTGCCGATCACGGCGCCGTCTTCGGCAATCCCGTGGCCAAAGCCCTGGTAGGCCATGTCGAGGAAGGCCACCAGACCCTTGGCCTTGACGGCGGCGATCACCTGGTCCCACTGCTCGGCTGTGATGTCATAGCCGGTCGGGTTGTGGCAGCAGGCGTGCAGCACCACGATGGTGCCGGCGGCCGCTGCGTTCAGGTCGGCCAGCATGCCTTCGAAGTTCACCTTGCGGTTGACCGCGTCGTAGTAGGCATAGGTGCCCACTTCGAAGCCTGCATTGGTGAAGATGGCCTTGTGGTTTTCCCAGCTCGGGTCGGAGATCAGCACCTTGGCGGCGGGGCTGATCTTCTTGAGGAAGTCGGCGCCGATCTTCAGGCCGCCGGTGCCGCCGATGGCCTGCACCGTGGACACGCGGCCGGACTTGACGACGTCGGACTCGGCGCCGAACACCAGGCCCTTGACTGCGGCATCATAGGCAGCGATGCCGTCGATGGGCAGGTAGCCGCGGGCCGTGGGCTTGTCCATCATCGCCTTCTCGGCGGCCTGCACGCATTCGAGCAGGGGCAACTTGCCGTTGTCGTCGAAGTACACGCCCACGCCCAGATTCACCTTGCTGGGGTTGGTGTCGGCAGCGAACTGCTCGTTCAGACCCAGGATGGGGTCGCGGGGGGCCATTTCGACGGCGGTAAACAGAGACATGAAGCGTCCTTGGGATGTCTTGGGAGGTGGAAAAAACGCGGCTAGCCCCAAGCTACGGTAGGCTTTCGGGTTAACCCATGAATTCTAGCGATCTCGCCGGCCGATACTCACTTTTGCGAACCCACGTCATGCACGAAGTCTCTGATTCCTCTCCAGCACCTGAGGCCTCCGGCCAGTTCGTGCATTTCGCGGACTCCCCCTTCGAGCTGTTCCAGCCCTATCCGCCGGCCGGCGATCAGCCCGCAGCCATTGAAAAGCTGGTCGAAGGCATCCAGGACGGCGAATCCTTCCAGACCCTGCTGGGCGTGACGGGCTCGGGGAAGACCTTCACCATGGCCAACGTGATCGCCCGCCTGGGCCGCCCGGCCATTGTCTTTGCGCCCAACAAGACGCTCGCAGCGCAGCTGTACAGCGAATTCCGCGAGTTCTTTCCCAAGAACTCCGTCGAATACTTCGTCAGCTACTACGACTACTACCAGCCCGAGGCCTATGTGCCCCAGCGCGACCTGTTCATCGAAAAGGACAGCGCCATCAACGAGCACATCGAGCAGATGCGGCTGTCATGCACCAAAAGCCTGATGGAGCGGCGCGACGTGGTCATCGTCGCCACGGTCTCGGCCATCTACGGCATCGGCGAGCCCGAAAGCTACCACCGCATGATCATGACGCTGCGCACCGGCGACCGCATCAACCAGCGCGACGTCATCGCGCAACTGATCCGCATGCAGTACCAGCGCAACGACCAGGACTTCAGCCGGGGCAAGTTCCGCGTGCGCGGCGACACCATCGACGTCTTCCCTGCCGAGCATTCCGAGCTGGCCATCCGCATCGAACTCTTCGATGACGAGGTTGAAAGCCTGCAACTGTTCGACCCGCTGACGGGCCGCGTGCGCCAGAGCATTCCGCGCTTCACCGTCTACCCCAGCAGCCACTACGTCACGCCGCGCGACAAGGTCCTGGCCGCCGTGGAAACCATCAAGCTGGAGCTGGCCGAGCGGCTCAAGCAACTGGTGGGAGACGGCAAGCTGGTCGAGGCCCAGCGCCTGGAGCAGCGCACACGCTTCGATCTGGAGATGCTCACCGAGGTCGGCCACTGCAAGGGCATCGAGAACTACACCCGCCACCTCTCAGGCGCCGCACCCGGCGAGCCGCCCAGCACCCTGACCGACTACCTGCCCGGCGACGCCCTCATGTTCCTGGACGAGAGTCACCAGATGATCGGCCAGCTCAACGCCATGTACAGCGGCGACCGCTCGCGCAAGACCACGCTGGTGGAATACGGCTTCCGGTTGCCTTCGGCGCTGGACAACCGGCCGCTCAAATTCGAGGAATTCGAGCAGCGCATGCGCCAGGTCATCTTTGTCTCCGCCACGCCGGCAGACTACGAGAAGACCCACTCGGGCCAGGTCGTGGACCAGGTCGTTCGCCCCACAGGCCTCATCGATCCTGAAATCGAAGTACGCCCGGCCACCAATCAGGTGGACGACGTGCTGCAGGAAATCCGCCTGCGCGTCGAACGCACGGAGCGCGTTCTCATCACCACGCTGACCAAGCGCATGGCCGAGCAACTCACCGACTACCTGAGCGAAAACGGCGTCAAGGTGCGCTATCTGCACTCCGACGTGGAAACGGTGGAGCGTGTGGAGATCATTCGTGACCTGCGTCTGGGTGTCTTCGACGTGCTCGTGGGCATCAACCTGCTGCGCGAGGGGCTGGACATCCCCGAAGTCTCGCTGGTCGCCATCCTCGATGCCGACAAGGAAGGTTTTCTTCGCGCCGAACGCAGTCTCATCCAGACCATCGGCCGCGCCGCGCGCAACCTGCATGGCAAGGCCATCCTCTATGCGGACCGTGTCACGGAGTCCATGAAGAAGGCCATCGGCGAGACCGAGCGACGCCGTGCCAAGCAAATAAGCTTCAACGAGGAAAACGGAATCGAACCCAGGCAGATTGTCAAGCGGGTGAAAGACCTGATTGATGGTGTCTACAGCGAAAAAAGTGGCAAGGAAGCGGAACGCCTGCAGGCCAATCAGCTCGAAAGAGCGCGTGTCGAGGACATGTCCGAAAAAGATGTGGCCAAGGAAATCAAGCGTCTGGAGAAGCAGATGCTCGAACATGCGCGCAGCCTGGAGTTCGAACAGGCTGCGCGGGTGCGCGATCAGCTGGCGCTGCTCAAGGAGCAACTGTTCGGGGGCTCATCCGTGCAGGTTTCCTGAGGCGGCGCCTGGTCTGAAGCCCGTTAGCTCCTGTTACCCGACAAAATTGATGGGGAATGTGGTACACTAAGGGTCAACACTCAACAACAACAAAAACTTCGATGAAAAGAAGGGCTCTGAACCTTTTGAACAGGACGGAGTAAGGGCGGAGACTGTGCCCAACTCCAGTCAAATCGCTGGAGCGGGTGTTTCTGTAACGTACAAGCCTGACTGAAGGAGCTCGTAATGCGTCTCACCACCAAAGGCCGTTTTGCGGTCACTGCCATGATCGATCTGGCCCTGCGCCAGAACAATGGCCCTGTCACGCTGGCAGCCATCAGCCAGCGGCAACAGATTTCCCTGTCGTATCTGGAACAGCTGTTCGGCAAGCTGCGCCGCCATGAACTCGTCGAGTCCACCCGTGGACCCGGCGGCGGCTACACGCTCGCCCGCAAGGCTGGCGACATCACCGTGGCCGACATCATCGTCTCCGTGGACGAACCCATTGACGCCACCCAGTGTGGCGGCAAGGAAAATTGCCTGGGCGAAGCTGGCCGCTGCATGACGCATGAGCTGTGGGCCGCACTGAACCAGCGCATGGTCGAGTTCCTCGATTCCGTGACGCTGCAAAAGCTTGTGGACGAACAACTGGCCAAGGGCATCCAGATCGAGGACAAGCCCGTGGTGCGTCGCGCGATTTCCACGGCTCCCGTTGTCAAGCCCATCCGTGTGAATGCCCCGAACTCGGTATTCGCGCTGGGCAACGCCTTCGCCAAGTCCTGATCGACTTTTGACACCCTGAGGGCAGGGCACCGCCGCGCATGGCTGTGTGGCGCGGTGTTGTCCGCCTGGATGGATTCACCGGAGTTCATCGCCTTCCCGTTTTTTGCCAGCCTGAACCTTGATAAGAGCCAGTCATGGACATGACCCCGCATTTCCCCATCTATCTCGACTATGGCGCGACCACCCCTGTGGACCCTCGCGTGGTGGACGCCATGATTCCTTGGCTGCGTGAGCATTTCGGCAACGCCGCATCGCGCAGTCATGCCTGGGGTTGGGAAGCCGAGGAGGCCATCGAGAAGGCCCGCGGCCAGGTTGCAGACCTGATCGGCGCGGATCCCCGTGAGATTGTCTGGACCAGCGGTGCCACCGAGTCCATCAACCTGGCCATCAAGGGCGCGGCGCATTTCTACCAGGGCAAGGGCAAGCACCTGATCACGCTCAAGACCGAGCACAAGGCCGTGCTCGACACCATGCGTGAACTCGAGCGCCAGGGCTTTGAGGTGACCTACATGGACGTGCAGCCTGATGGCCTGCTCGACATCGAGGCATTCAAGGCCGCGCTGCGCCCCGACACCATTCTGGTCAGCGTGCTCTTCGTGAACAACGAAATCGGCGTCATCCAAGACATTCCCACCATCGGCGCGCTGTGCCGTGAAAAGGGCATCCTGTTCCATGTGGATGCCGCGCAGGCAACGGGCCGCGTGGAGATCGACATGTCCAAGCTGCCGGTGGACCTGATGAGCATGACTGCGCACAAGACCTATGGCCCCAAGGGCGTGGGTGCCCTGTATGTGCGCCGCAAGCCACGTGTGCGCCTGGAAGCGCAGATCCACGGTGGTGGCCATGAGCGCGGCATGCGCTCGGGCACGCTGCCTACGCACCAGATCGTCGGCATGGGCGAGGCCTTCCGCATTGCCAAGGAAGAAATGGCTGAAAGCAACGCCAAGGCCTACGCGCTGCAGCAGCGTCTGCTCAACGGCTTGAAGGATCTGGAGCAGGTCTTCATCAACGGCAGCATGGAGCACCGTGTGCCGCAGAACCTGAACATGAGCTTCAACTTCGTCGAAGGCGAGTCGCTCATCATGGGCATCAAGGGTCTGGCGGTGTCCTCAGGATCGGCCTGCACGTCGGCCAGCCTGGAGCCCAGCTATGTGCTGCGTGCACTTGGCCGCAGCGACGAACTGGCGCACAGCAGCCTGCGCATGACGATCGGCCGCTTCACGACCGAAGAGGAAATCGACTACGCGATCAGCACCATCCGCACCAATGTGGTCAAGCTGCGCGAACTCAGCCCGCTGTGGGAGATGTTCAAGGACGGCATCGATCTCAGCACCATCCAATGGGCGGCTCACTGAGCATTGGCCGGCACGCGAATCAAGTATTGAAGAGGTAGACATCATGGCTTATTCCGACAAAGTGGTAGACCACTACGAAAATCCCCGCAACGTGGGCTCGTTCGACAAGAACGACGAATCGGTGGGCACCGGCATGGTCGGCGCTCCTGCCTGCGGCGACGTGATGAAGCTGCAGATCAAGGTCAACCCCGAAACCGGCGTCATCGAGGATGCGCGTTTCAAGACCTATGGCTGCGGTTCCGCGATTGCCTCGTCTTCGCTGGTGACCGAGTGGGTCAAGGGCAAGACGCTGGATGAGGCGGCTGCGCTGAAGAACAGCCAGATCGCCGAAGAACTGGCTCTGCCTCCCGTCAAGGTGCACTGCTCCATCCTGGCCGAAGACGCCATCAAGGCAGCGGTCGATGACTACCGTGCCAAGCGCACTGCGGTGGTGGCCGCCTGATATGGCGATCTCGCTGACCGATTCTGCGGCCCGCCACGTGAGCCGCTACCTGTCGCGCCGCGGCAAGGGCATCGGCGTGCGCCTTGGGGTCAAGACCACGGGCTGCTCTGGTCTGGCCTACAAGCTGGAGTATGTGGACGAGCAATTGCCCGAGGACGTGATCTTCGAGGACCACGGCATCAAGGTGCTGGTCGATCCCAAGAGCTTGGCCTATATCGACGGCACGGAGCTGGATTTCGTGCGTGAGGGCTTGAACGAAGGCTTCAAGTTCCACAACCCCAACGAGCGTGATCGCTGCGGTTGCGGCGAGAGCTTTCGCATCTGACCGGCATCTGCCGGGCGGCCGGGCCTTTGTGGCCTGGCGGCTGGGCCGGCAGACCCTGATTTCTTCTACTCCCTCAAGAGGCCGCCTTCGCTTCGGTGCTGGCGGCTTTTTATCGACATGAACCTGCAATCGGACGATTTCGAGCTGTTTGCGCTGCCGCGCCAATTTGCGCAGGAGCGCAGCATCATTGACGCGCGCTGGAAGGAGTTGCAGCGCGAGGCCCACCCTGACCGCTTTGCTTCGCAGGGAGCCGCCGCGCAGCGCGTGGCCATGCAATGGTCGGTGCGCATCAACGAGGCCTATCAGCGGTTGAAAGAGCCACTCAGGCGCGCAGCGTATCTCTGCGAATTGCTGGGTGCACCCGTGCGTGCCGAGGACAACACGTCCATGCCCACCGCCTTTCTGATGCAGCAAATGGAGTGGCGCGAGGCGTTGGAAGAGGCGCAGGACGAGGCCGCCCTGGATGCGCTGGACGACGAGGTGCTGCAGGCGAGAAAGAACATGCTGGCTGAATGCGGTCGTCAGCTGGACGAACTGCATGATGCGCAGGCGGCTGTGCAGCAGGTCAGAGCCCTCATGTTTGTTGCGCGATTTGCGCAGGACATAGAGCGTCGCAGCGATCAACTGGGACAATAACCCGCGATCCGCACCTCCCACGAGAGACCCTCATTCACAAGGCAGGCCGGCCGGCCCGGACCTGCAATTTCCCCGAGTATTTTCATGGCGCTTTTGCAGATTTCCGAACCCGGTCAGTCCCCCGATCCCCACCAGCGGCGCATTGCCGTGGGCATCGACCTGGGCACCACGCATTCGCTGGTCGCCGCTGTCCGCAATGGCGTGGCCGAATGCCTGCCGGATGACCAGGGCCGAGTGCTGCTGCCTTCTGTCGTGCGCTATCTGCCCCAGGGCCGTCGTGAGATCGGCCACGCCGCCCAGGCTGCGCTGTCTACCGATGCGGGCAACACCATTGCCTCGGCCAAGCGCTTCATGGGCCGCACGCTGGCTGACATCGATTCGCCGGAAAAGCTGCCTTACCGCTTTGCGGAGCAGGAGGCCGGCCGTGGCGTGATCGGGATCGAGACCGTCGATGGCACCAAGACAGCCGTGGAGGTCAGTGCCGAGATCCTGGCCACGCTGCGTTTCCGTGCCGAAGACACCTTCAATGACGACATCCATGGCGCCGTCATCACCGTGCCCGCCTACTTTGACGATGCACAACGCCAGGCCACCAAGGATGCGGCAAAGCTCGCCGGCATCAACCTGCTGCGCCTGATCAACGAGCCCACGGCTGCAGCCATTGCCTACGGCCTGGACAACGGCTCTGAAGGCGTATACGCCGTCTACGACCTGGGTGGCGGCACTTTCGATATTTCTATCCTGCGCCTGTCCCAGGGTGTGTTCGAGGTCGTCTCCACTGGCGGCGATTCGGCCCTGGGGGGCGACGACTACGATGCGGCTTTGGCCGAGTGGGTGGCCCGGCAGACCGGCGTGGTTCCCCAGACGGCCGAGGACAAGGCCCGCTGGCGCATGGCGGCACGCCTTTGTAAGCAGGCATTGACGGATGCACAGGTCGCAACGCTCACGGCCGAGCTGTCTACCGGCGCTGTGCATTTCGATGTAAAGCGCAGCGATTTCGATGCGAGCACGGCCCATCTGACGGCACGTTCGCTGGCGGCCGTGCGCCGCGCGCTCAAGGACGCAGGGCTGGCGCGCGACGAAGTGCAGGGCGTGGTGCTGGTCGGCGGTTCCACCCGCATGCCCCAGGTGCGCGAGGCTGTGGCCGAGTTCTTCGGCCGCGATCCTCTCATCAATCTCAACCCCGACGAAGTCGTCGCGCTGGGGGCCGCCATCCAGGCCAACCAGCTCGCTGGCAACAGCTCCAGCGGCGACATGTTGCTGCTCGACGTGATTCCTCTGTCCCTGGGCGTGGAGACCATGGGCGGCCTTGTCGAGCGAATCATCAGCCGCAACGAGACCATTCCCACAGCCCGTGCCCAGGACTTCACCACCTACAAGGATGGTCAGACGGCCCTGGCCGTCCATGTGGTGCAGGGCGAGCGCGACCTGGTGGCGGACTGCCGCAGCCTGGCGCGTTTCGAGCTGCGCGGCATCCCGCCCATGGCGGCCGGCGCAGCCCGCATCCGTGTGACCTTCACCGTGGATGCCGACGGCCTGCTGTCGGTAGGCGCCAAGGAGCAGACCAGCGGCGTCGAGGCCCATATCCATGTCAAGCCGTCGTACGGCCTGTCGGACGACGAGGTTGCCCGCATGCTGCAGGACGGCTTTGCCACGGCCCAGCAGGACATGCAGGCCCGCGCACTGGTGGAGGCGCGTGTCGACGCCGATCGCATGCTGATGGCCACCGAGAGCGCTCTGCAGGCCGATGGCGATGTGCTCGCCGCGGACCAACGCGCAGCCATCGATGCGCTGATCGACGCCCTGCGCGCCAGCGTGGGCTCCGAGGATGCCGCCGTCATCGAGGCCGCGACGCAAGCGCTGGCCAAGGGCACGGAGTCCTTCGCCGCCGAGCGCATGAACCGCAGCATCCAGCAGGCCCTGGCCGGCAAGAGCGTGCAATCCCTTTCCTGATTTCTGATCCGACAGCAGATCCGTCATGCCCGTTATCAAAATACTTCCCCACGCCGAATACTGTCCCCAGGGTGCCGAAATCGAGGCGCCCGCCGGAACCTCGATCTGCGAGGCCCTGCTGGACAACAACATCAAGATTGAACATGCCTGCGACATGAGCTGCGCATGCACCACCTGCCATGTGGTGGTCAAGGCGGGCTACAACTCGCTGAACGAGGCCGAGGAAGAGGAAGAAGACCTGCTGGACCGCGCCTGGGGTCTGCAGCCGCAGTCCCGCCTGTCCTGCCAGGCCATCCTGGCACGCGAGGACGTGACCATCGAGATTCCCAAGTACTCGCTCAATCACGCCAAGGAAAACCACTGAGGGCCAGCACATGTCGCGTCAAATCATTCTCGACACTGAAACCACTGGCCTGTCAGCCGACAACGGCGACCGGCTCATCGAGCTGGGCTGCGTGGAGATGGTCAACCGCAAGCTGACCGGCAACAACCTGCATCTGTATTTCAATGCGGGGCGCGACAGCCATCCGGACGCGCTGCGCGTGCACGGCATCACCACCGAATTCCTCAAGGACAAGCCGCGCTTCGAGCACAAGGTCGAGGAGATCTGGGAGTACCTGCAGGGCGCCGAGCTCATCATCCACAACGCGCCCTTTGACCTGGGGTTCCTGAACAAGGAGCTGGAGCTCGCCAACCGCCCGCCGATTCGCCAGTGCGTGAGCGGGGTCATCGACACCCTGGTCATGGCCAAGGAGATGTTCCCTGGCAAGCGCAACTCGCTCGATTCGCTGTGCGATCGCCTGGAGGTGGACAACTCCGGGCGTACGCTGCACGGCGCCTTGCTGGATGCGGAGCTGCTGGCCGATGTCTACATCAACCTCACGCGGGGCCAGGAGGCCCTGTTGATGGCGGAAGAGCCTGTCCAGTCCGAGGGTGGGCTGGTCGTGGCGCAGGTGGATCTGGCCAGCTTCAAGCTGCGCGTGGTACACGCCAATGATCAGGAGCTGGCCGCACACGAGGATGTGATGATGCAGATGGACAAATCGAGCGGCGGCAAGACAATTTGGCGCGGCTTCGAAAATCAGTCCTAGAAGTTATGACATAATCTAAGTCTTGTCGCAGTAACGACATATGGGTGATTAGCTCAGCGGTAGAGCACTGCCTTCACACGGCAGGGGTCACATGTTCGATCCATGTATCACCCACCATTTTTTCCAAAGAGGTTGGCCTAGCAGCCAGCTTCGCGGGTGATTAGCTCAGCGGTAGAGCACTGCCTTCACACGGCAGGGGTCACATGTTCGATCCATGTATCACCCACCATTTTTTCCAAAGAAGTTGGCCTATCAGCCAGCTTCGCGGGTGATTAGCTCAGCGGTAGAGCACTGCCTTCACACGGCAGGGGTCACATGTTCGATCCATGTATCACCCACCATTTTTTCCAAAGAAGTTGGCCTAGCAGCCAGCTTCGCGGGTGATTAGCTCAGCGGTAGAGCACTGCCTTCACACGGCAGGGGTCACATGTTCGATCCATGTATCACCCACCAATCAAGCCCTCCTGAAATCTGTTCAGGAGGGCTTTTTCATTTCCGCTCGGTGCATGGTTTTCAGGCCCTGGAAATTCCAATGTGTCCAGATGATCTGTGGCGTATTCGTGTCTGACGCCGTCTGATAATCGGCTGCTGGACGGCGAAAGGGCAGACAAGATGAGCGAACAGGTCGATTGCGTGGTGGTGGGTGCGGGCGTGGTGGGGCTGGCGGTGGCCAGGGCGCTGGCGTTGCAGGGCAGGGAGGTCATGGTGCTGGAGGCGGCTGAAGCCATTGGCACGGGCACCAGCTCGCGCAACAGCGAGGTCATCCATGCCGGCATCTACTATCCCGAAGGTTCGTTGAAAGCCCGTTTGTGCGTCGAAGGCCGGCAGCGTCTCTACGCCTACTGCGGTGAACGCGGCATTGCCCATCAGCGCTGCGGCAAGCTCATCGTGGCAACGGATGAGGCGCAGCGCGGCCAGCTCCAGACCATTGCACGCAAGGCCGAAGCCAATGGCGTCCACGACCTGCGCTGGCTTGAAGGTGCCGAGGCACGTGCCATGGAGCCCGCGCTGCACTGTGCGGCGGCGCTGCACTCCCCCAGCACCGGCATCATCGACAGCCACGCACTGATGCTGGCCCTGCAGGGCGATCTCGAAAACGCAGGCGGCATGGTGGTCTGCCATGCCGAGGTGCAGGAGGCAGCCATCCGTCCAGGCGGCGTGTGGCTGCGCACGGCCGATGGGACGGAACTGACGGCCCGCACCCTGGTCAATGCGGCAGGTCTTCATGCGCCATTGCTGGCGGCCCGTTTGCAGGGGTTTCCGCAGCAGTTTGTTCCGCAGGCCTTCTATGCCAAGGGCAACTATTTCACGCTGTCCGGGCGGGCGCCGTTCTCGCGCCTGATCTATCCCGTGCCCGAGGCGGCGGGCCTGGGCGTGCATCTCACGCTGGACATGGGTGGCCAGGCCAAGTTCGGCCCCGATGTGCAGTGGGTCGAGAGCCCAGGCGATCTGCAGGTCGATCCCGTGCGCGCCGATGCCTTCTACGCAGAGATCCGCCGGTATTGGCCGGGTCTGGCCGATGGCGCGCTGGTGCCCGGCTACGCCGGCATCCGCCCCAAGATCAGCGGCCCCGGCGAGGCCGCCGCAGACTTCGTGATTCAGGGGCCTCAGACCCACGGCGTTGCGGGCGTGGTGCAACTGCTGGGCATCGAGTCACCGGGATTGACCAGCTGCCTGGCCATTGGCGCGCACGTGGCGCAATTGCTGGCCTGAGGACCTGCCGGTTCACGACACACGGCCACGGCAGGCCTTGTCTGACAAGGCTCAGGCCCTCTCGCTTCCCGGAAGCCCCGGAACAATTGGATAAGATGCTTGCATGTAACAAGGGCCTTGCCCATGTTGCGTGACAGGTATCGGGCGACATGATTGCCTGCTCCCCGCTGTATTTGTTTTCACCTCAATAGAAAGGCTCATCATGACGAAATCGATCACTGACACCGTCTCCACCGCACAAGCCGATCTTGAAAAACTGGTCGGCGACCTGCGTGGTCTGCTGTCCGCCAAGGAGCTGGATGCCGTGCCGGAAATCCATATGCTGCGCCAGCGTATCGATGATGGCATGTCCAATGTGCGTGAGTCCGCGGTGCGTGCGGCGCAGGAAGCGGCCCGCCAGGCCAAGGATGCCGCCTACGCTGCCGATCGCTACGCCCACGATGAGCCGTGGCGCGTCGCAGGCGCGGCCCTTGCCATGGGCGCCTTGCTGGGCTTCCTGCTGGGTCGTCGCTGATCAGCGGCATGCCTGACCAGAAAAGGATGCCTGTGAATTGGATTTCCCTTCTGGGTTTGGATGCCTGGGTGGCGCGCTGGCGCGCTTCCGTGATCGAGCTGGCCATTGCCGCAGAAGACCGCACGGACTTGGCGCGGCTTGAATGGGCCGAGCACAAGCGCAGCATGCAGACGGTGGTCGTGCTGCTGATTGCGCTTGCTGGACTCAGCGTCGTGGTCATGCTCACGCTGTCGGTGGCCTTGCTCGTGCAGTTCTGGGACACCGAGCACCGCGTGCTGGTGGGCTGGCTGGTGGGCGGTGGCTGGCTGGCGGTCTGGGCCATTGCCCTGTGGCAATTGCTGGCTGCCGTGCGCCGCCTGGCCCGCCCCTTCATCCTTACCCGCAATGAGCTGAGCCAGGACTGGCAGGCGCTGAAGAAGAGGCTGTAGCCATGGTCGATGCTTCCAACGCTTCCCCGTCCCGCAACGCTGTCACGCCACCCGCGCCCACGGGGCTCAACGCGGAGCTCTGGGTCACATCCACCGTTGAGCAGCAGCAGGTGATGCAACGCATTGCCCAGCAACGCGAGCGCCTCAAGGCGCGCTCTGCGGCCGTGGCCCAGGCCCGGGCATTGAGCCGCTCTGCCACCCATGTGCAGCCCGATGCACCGCTGGTGGAGCGTGCCATCACCTTTGCGCGCCTGCATCCCGTGGCCGTGGCCGTGGCGGCCGGTGCCGCACTGATGGTGGGCCCGCGCAAGCTGCTGCGATTCGGCACCACCGTCATGCCCCTGATCCTGCGCTGGCAGCAGCGCAGGGGTTGAGGGCCGAGAAGCCTGCTTCTCTCCCAAAGAAAACGCCCGGCATGCCGGGCGTTTTCGCGTTCTGCGTTCAGTGCGCCAGCACTGGCTGTGTGGTGTCTTGACTCAGCTGCCTTGACTCGGAACGGCCAGGCAGCCACCTGTCTGGCACGGGCCTCAACGCAGCTGGGCTATGGCGCGAGCGGTCTCGGGCACCAGTGCAGGGCCTCGGTAGATCAGGCCGCTGTAGATCTGGACCACGTCGGCGCCTGCGCGGATTTTGCTGACGGCATCTTCGCCGCTGAGAATGCCGCCCACGCCGATGATGGGGTAGCGGCTGCCCAGGGCGGAACGCAGCTGGCGGATGACCTGGTTGCTGGCCTCCAGCACCGGCGCACCGGACAGGCCGCCCGTTTCCTGCGCGTGGGGCAGGCCCTTGACGGCTTCCCGGCTGATCGTGGTGTTGGTGGCGATCACACCATCCATGCCATGGCGCTGCAGCGTGGCAGCGATGACGCCGACCTGCTCTTCATCCAGGTCGGGTGCAATCTTCACGAACACCGGCACCCGCTTGCCATGCTGCGTGGCCAGCTGCTCACGGCGCTCGGCAATCGCACCCAGCAGGGCGTCCAGCGCTTCGTCGCTTTGCAGGGCACGCAGGTTCTTGGTGTTGGGTGAGCTGATGTTCACCGTCACGTAGTCGGCATGCGGGTACACGCCGTCCAGCGCCTTGAGGTAGTCGCTGGTGGCATCTTCGATGGGAGTGGTCGCGTTCTTGCCGATGTTCAGCCCCAGCAGCATGGGTTTGCCCTGGGCGCGGGCCTGTGAGCGCTTGACGTTGCTCAGGAAGGCGTCCAAGCCTTCGTTGTTGAAGCCCAGGCGGTTGATCAGCGCATTGCGTTCGGGAATGCGGAACATGCGCGGCTTGGGGTTGCCCGGTTGCGGGCGGGGCGTCACGGTGCCCACCTCGACGAAGCCGAAGCCCATGGCGGCCAGCGCGTCGATGCAGCGTGCATTCTTGTCCAGACCCGCTGCCATGCCCACGCGGTTGGGGAACTTGAGGCCGGCAAGCTCGACGGGGTCACTCACCATGGGCTGTGCCCACGCCTGCTGCAGGAGCGTGTTCTGCCCCTTTGCCATCAGGTTCATCGTGAGATCGTGGGCGGATTCGGGGTCCATGCCGAAGAGAAAGGGACGGGTCAGGGCGTAGGGGATCAGAGACATGGGGATAATCAAAGGATTACCTGGATTTTCCCTCATGACGACATCTGCTGCCTCTTTTTCCCAAGATGAACTCAAAGCCCTGGTCGGGCAAGCCGCTCTGGCCTATGTGGTGCCCGGCGAAATCGTCGGCGTTGGCACCGGCTCCACGGTCAACAAGTTCATCGATGCACTGGCCACCATCAAGGACCAGATCCCGGGCGCCGTGTCCAGTTCCGTGGCCAGCACCGAGCGCCTGAAGGCGCTGGGCATCAAGGTGCTGGATGCCAACGAAGTCGCCAGCCTGTCGGTCTACATCGACGGAGCCGACGAGATCGACGGCCGCGGCTACATGGTCAAGGGCGGCGGCGCCGCGCTGACGCGCGAGAAGATCGTCGCTGCGCTGGCCGAGCGCTTTGTGTGCATTGCCGATGCCTCCAAGCGCGTCGAGGTACTCGGAGACTTTCCGCTGCCTGTGGAGGTGATTCCCATGGCCGCTGCCCAGATTGCGAACCGTTTCAAGGCCATGGGTGGCCGCGCCGAGATCCGCATGAAGGACGGCGTACCCCTGGTGACGGACAACGGCCAGCACATTCTTGATGTGCGCGGCCTGAAGATCGCAGAGCCTCTGGCCTTCGAGTCCGACGTCAACCAATGGCCTGGCGTGGTGACCGTGGGAGTGTTTGCGCACCAGAAGGCATCGGTCTGCCTGCTGGGCACGCCCGAGGGCGTGCAGACGCTCAACTATTGAGCGAAGGCCCTCCGGCCTCGGCTAGCCGAGGCTCTCGAACGCCACGGCACCTGTGATCCACGCGAGCAGGGCCAATGCACCCAGGCACAGCGCGCGCAACGAAGCTTGCGCGCGCTGTTTTTTGTGGCGCTGCATGAGCAAGGCGATGGCCGCCAGCCCCGTGTAGATGGCAAGGAACGCAGCCGTCGCCATGTAGTAGGCCAGACGGTTGAGGCCATTGCCCAGGCCTCCGTCATGCATGAACCACAGCGTGATCAGGCAAGGCACCAGCGCCAGGCTGGCCAGCCTGAAAGGCTCGCGCCATGAAGGCCTTGCAACCAGGGTCCACGCGATGAGCGCGGGCAGGCCGACAAGCGTGGCAAGCCTTGCCATGGTCCAGACTACATCGGACAGCATGGAATCCACTGTCGGGCTCCTGATTGCGGCAGGCGCTTGCCTAGAAGCTCAGGCCTGCGGGGTTGTCGTTGGTGCGTGCACCAGGCGTTGGAGCGGGCATGGGGGGGCGCCGGCTGCCCGGGTCCTCGGCAGCGGCGGGTGCTGCTGCGGGCGCCGATGCCGCCGCCGATGCAGCGGGCGTAGGCGTGGTCAATGGCTGTGCCGATGGCCGCTTGTACTGGGCCGGCAGTTGCGAGGTCGCAGGATAGCCTGCGGCATCCAGGTATTGGGTCCACTCGCTGGACGAGAAGCCGCTCAGGAACTGCTTGCCAATGGTGGCGAACGGCAGGCTGTTCTGGCCGCTGAGCTTTTGCAGGGCAGCGGCGTCCGCCTCGGTCTGCACCAGGCGCTCAGCATAGGGAATGCCTCTGGATTGGAGCAACTGGCGCGCGCTGTCGCAGGGCGCGCAGTCGGACGAGGTGTACAGCGTCACCGGAAAGCGGCCGGCGATCTGGCGCAGCGCATAGGGCAGGTTGGCATTGCTGTCAGCGGTGCCCGCGACTGACGGGGCGGCAGGCGCTGCCTGCTGCTGGGCGCTTTGGGCCGGGCGGTCCGAGAAAGTGACTTTTCCATCGGGCCCGACGATACGGTAGACCTGTTGTGCGCTGGCCGGCAGCGCGGCAGCGAGGCAGACGAGGGCGAGGCATGGCATCAGGTGGCGCAGGGCGCCGCGGCCAAGGCTGGGAGAAGACTGCATGGACGATCTCGGTTTCGGAAGAAGGGTTTCGTGCCGGGGGCCACCACTCGTCGGATGGATGCCCGCACAGGAGTGCCTGCAAGCATAGCGTGCCATTCATCCTGGGCCATCTTCTGGAGCCACAGGATGTGGCTGCGCGCATCCGATGGGGTGGTCGGGCCAGGAAAAAGCGCCCCGTCGGGGCGCTGCAGACCTGGGACCGGGCTCTCAGGCCTGGGCCATGCCCTGGTGGCGCAACAGCGCATCCAGCTGGGGTTCGCGGCCACGGAAGGCCTTGAACGACTCCATGGCCGGGCGTGCCCCTCCGGCCTCCAGAATCGCCTCACGGTAGCGGCGGCCTGTCTCGGGGTTGGGGGTTCCATCGGCCAGCATGGTTTCCTCGAAGGCCGCATAGGCATCTGCCGAGAGGACTTCAGCCCACTTGTAGCTGTAGTAGCCGGCTGCATAGCCGCCTGCAAAGATGTGGCTGAAGGTGTGGGCCGAGCGGCTGTAAGGGGTCGACGGCAGCACGGCCACCTCGGCGCGCACGCGGGCCAGCAGCGGCATGATGTCTGCCTTCGGATCGTGCTCGGTATGCAGCAGCATGTCGAACAGCGAGAACTCGATCTGGCGCAGCGTCTGCATGCCCGACTGGAAGTTCTTGGCCGCGATCATTTTGTCGTACAGGGCGCGCGGCAGCGGCTCGCCGCTGTCCACGTGGGCGGTCATGTGCTTGAGCACTTCCCATTCCCAGCAGAAGTTCTCCATGAACTGGCTTGGCAGCTCCACGGCATCCCATTCCACGCCCGCGATGCCCGAGACGTCGCGCTCGTTGACCTGGGTCAGCATGTGGTGCAGGCCGTGGCCCGTTTCATGGAACAGCGTGATCACGTCATCGTGCGTGAGCAGGGCCGGCTTGCCGTCAACGCCGGTGGCAAAGTTGCAGACCAGGTGCGCGACCGGCGTCTGCAGCCTGTGGTTGTCAGGGCGCAGCCAGCGGGTACGCACATCGTCCATCCAGGCGCCGCCACGCTTGCCCGATCGCGCCGGCTGGTCCAGGTAGAACTGGCCGACCAGCTCAAGGCCTTGCGGCGTGCTGCGCTCGATGCGGTAGAACTCGACGGCGGGATTCCAGACCGGCGCCGCGTCGCGGCGGATGGCCACGTCGAACAGCGTCTCGACGATCTTGAACAGGCCGGCCAGCACCTTGGGCGCAGGGAAGTACTGTTTGACCTCCTGCTCGCTGAAGGCATAGCGTGCCTCCTTGAGCTTTTCGGAGACATAGGCCCAGTCCCAGGGCTGGGGATCGGCCAGGCCCAGTTCATCGCGTGCGAAGGCGCGCAGGTCGGCGACATCCTTCTCGGCATAGGGGCGGGCCCGGTGCGCGAGATCGCGCAGAAAGTCGATCACCTGCTGTGGCGAATGCGCCATCTTGGGAACCAGCGAAATCTCGCCGAAATTGCGGTAACCCAGCAACTGCGCCTCTTCCTTGCGCAGGGCCAGGATCTCCGAGATGTTGGCCGTGTTGTCGAAGCGGATGGCATCGCCCTCGGCCTGGTCGGAGGCGCGTGTCACATAGGCGCGATAGAGCTTCTCGCGCAGCGCACTGCTGGCCGCGAACTGCATCACGGGCAGATAGCAGGGCATCTTCAGCGTGAGCTTGAAGCCTTGCTTGCCTTCGGCCTCGGCGGCGGAGCGGGCTGCCTGGCGCACATCCTGCGGCACGCCGTCCAGCTCCTCGGCCGTGGCGTAGTAGGCGAATGCATCGGTAGCGTCGAGCGCGTTCTCGCTGAACTTCTGCGTGAGTTCGGCCGAGCGTTCCTGGATCTTGGCAAAGCGCAGCTTGTCCTCGCCCCGCAGCTCGGCGCCGGAGAGCACGAAGTTGCGCATGGCATGGTCCCAGGCCGCACGCTGCTCGACATTGAGCGTGGCGGGGTCAATGGCCTTGTACTTGGCGTACAGGCGCTCGTCGGCACCCAGGCGTGTCCAGAATTCGGTGACCTTGGGCAGGGACTCGTTGTAGGCGGCTCGCAGCTCGGGCGTATCGGCCACGCTGTTGAGGTGGCTGACGGCGCCCCAGGCCGTTCCCAGCTTCTCGGTGGCGACATCGAGCACGGCCGAGATCGAATCCCAGCGCGCCGGAAAGTCGGGTGCCGTGACGGTCTCCAGGGCCTCTGCGGCCCCGGTCAGCAGGATATCGATGGCCGGGCCGACATCGGCAGGGCGTATGCGATCGAACAGGGGCAGGTCGGAGGATTCGAGGAGGGGATTGCTCATGCGTGTCAGATGCCGTCGGGTGCATTGAAATCAAGCGGCTCTCCAGGGAGCCGCCCGATGCTTGTCAGCTCCTGGTCAGCCGGCGGCGCGCTCGGCCGCCTCCATGGTGTTGACCAGCAGCATGGTAATCGTCATGGGGCCGACACCGCCGGGTACGGGCGTGATGAAGTCGGCCACTTCCTTGACGCCGTCAAAGTCCACGTCGCCGCAGAGCTTGCCTTCGTCGTTGCGATTCATGCCCACGTCGATGACCACGGCGCCAGGCTTGCACATGTCTGCAGTCAGCACGTTGCGCTTGCCCACGGCGGCGACCACGATGTCGGCCTGGCGCGTCATGGCGGCAAGATCGGCCGTGCCGCTGTGGCAGATGGTGACGGTGGCATTGGCGGCCAGCAGCATCATGGCCATGGGCTTGCCGACGATGTTGGAGCGGCCGATGACCACGGCGTGCTTGCCGCGCAGGTCCTTCATACCGATGGATTCGAGCATCTTCATGCAGCCGTAGGGGGTGCAGGCCTTGAAGCCGACTTCACCCACCATCAGCGCGCCTGCACTGGCCACGTGAAAGCCATCCACGTCCTTGAGCGGCGAGATGGTCTCGATGACCTTGTGGTCGTCGATGTGTGCGGGCAGCGGCAGCTGGACCAGGATGCCGTGGATGCTGGGGTCGTTGTTCAGCGCCTCGACGCGGGCCAGCAGTTCAGCCTCGGTCATCGAGGCATCGTACTTCTCCAGCACCGAATGAAAGCCCGCGTCCTCGCAGGCCTTGACCTTGTTGCGCACATAGACCTGGGAGGCAGGGTTGTCGCCGACCAGGACCACGGCCAGGCCTGGCGTGGTGCCGCGGGCCTTCAGGGCGGTGGCGCGCTGGGCGACTTCGGCACGCAGTTGGCGGGAGAGGGCGTTGCCGTCGATGAGTTGGGCTGTCATTGCAGTGAATACCAATAAAAATGCTGCTAGGGCTTGTTGATCAAGCGCTAGCAGCTCTTTGAAAAAAAGCGGTGGTGTCTGGGCTTATCCGGCGACGGCTGCCTTGGCCGCTGCAGCGGTCTGGCCTTGGCCCAGGGCGATCTTGAGCAGATCGGCCACGGTGTTGGCGTTGAGCTTTTCCATGATGTTGGCGCGGTGCGCCTCCACCGTCTTGATGCTGATGCCAAGATCGTCGGCGATCTGCTTGTTCAGCCGGCCGGCGACGATGCGCTCCAGCACCTGGGCTTCACGGCTGGTCAGCTTGGCCAGCAGCGCGTCGCGGCTGGCGGCCTGCTGGTGGCCGGCAAAGGCTTCGCGGGCATGGTCCAGCATGCGCTCGACCAGGTTCAGCAGTTCCTCTTCGTTGAATGGCTTCTGGATGAAGTCCAGTGCGCCCTTCTTCATGGTGTTCACCGCCATGGGCACGTCGCCGTGGCCGGTGATGAAGACGATGGGAAGGGGGGACTTGCGTTCGATCAGGCGGTCCTGCAGTTCCAGGCCCGTCATGCCGCCCATGCGGATGTCGACGATGAGGCAGGCGATCTCGCGTGGGTCGTAGCGCGAGAGGAAGGTCTCGGCCGAGTCGAAGCAGCGCACACGATAGTCCTTGCCCTCCAACAACCATTGCAACGAATCACGAACCGCTTCGTCGTCATCAACTACGTACACAGTGCCTTTTTTCGGGATCAAGCTCATGCAATCGTCCTTGTTGTGGGTTCAATGGTCGCTGCCGGCGTTGTCGCGTCGCCCGGCGGGGCCAGCGGCAGCCAGAATGAAAACCGGCAGCCGACAACCTCGGAACCATTGTAGAGGTTCTCGGCACGCATCCGGCCCTGGTGGGACTCGACAATGCTGCGGCACAGATTCAGCCCCATGCCCATGCCTTCGCTCTTGGTGGTGAAGAAGGCCTCGAAGAGGCGCTCCAGCACCTCGGGCGGCAGGCCCTTGCCGGTGTCCTGCACGTTGAATTCGATGACGCGCTGGTCCTCGATGGTGCGCGGCACCACGCGCAGTTCCACGTTGCGCTGGTGGCTGGGGCGGCCCGACTGCTCGATGGATTCGGCGCCGTTCTTCATGAGGTTGACCAGCACCTGCTCGATGAGGATGGTGTCGGCCATGATGGCCGGCATGCGCTCGGCCACGTGGTAGGTCAGTTGCACATTGCGGCGGCGCAGCTCGATCCCTGCCAGCTCCACGGCCTCGCTGACCATGTCGGTGACCTGGGCCAGGGTGCGGTTGGGCTCGCTGCGCTTGACGAAGGAGCGTATGCGCAAAATGATTTGTCCCGCGCGCTGCGCCTGGTGGGCGGTTTTCTCCAGCGCGAACTTCATCTGCTCTTCGGTCAGCGTGCCCTTTTCAAGCCGGGTGAGCATGCCGCTGCAGTAGTTGCTGATGGCGGTCAGCGGCTGGTTGAGCTCATGGGCGACGCTGGACGCCATCTCGCCCATGGTGATCAGGCGGCTGACGGACTGGGCGTGCTCGGCCTGGCGATCGGCCTGCTCCTCGGCCAGGCGGCGCGGCGTGATGTCGGTGGCGATCACCATCTGGGCCAGGCGGCCGTCCACCCAGCTCAGATAGCGCGATCGCACTTCCAGCCACTTGCCCAGTTCGGGCAGGTAGATCTCGGCGTTTTCGCTGCGTGCGCTGGTCAGCGAGTCGGTGGGCAGGCCCATGAGGCCGTCCTCGTCGTCCATGCCTTGCGGCTGCGAGCGCACGGGCAGCACGCCGGCCTGGGCGACGAGCTGCAGGTGGCCATCGGTCTGCGAGCCGAACCATTGCCGGTACAGCTTGTTGGCGAACAGCAGCTCGGCGCTGCCCAGCGGGGCGACGGACACCGAGGCGTCCAGCGCCTCCAGCACGATGGTGAAGCGCTCATAGGAGGCGGACAGTTGCTCGCGGATGCGGTTGGGCTCGGTGATGTCGGTCATGGACGACATCCAGCCCGTGTGCTGGCCATGGGCGTCGATCAGCGGCGAGACATACAGGCGCGCATCGAACTGCGTGCCGTTCTTGCGCTGCACGCGCACCTGGAAGCCGCCGACGATGGTCTTGCCCGAAAGCTCTTCGCGCAGCTTGGAGTGCAGGTTGTCGTAGTCGTTGTCGGGCCAGTAGGAGTAGGGCGGCATCTGGCCGACCAGCTCTGATTCGCTCCAGCCCGTCATCTGGCAGAAGGCGGCATTCACATAGGTGATGCGGCCTTGCAGGTCCAGCGCGCGCATGCCGGTGAGCACGGAGTTTTCCATGGCGCGGCGGAAGTTGGTCTCGGCGACCAGGGCCTCCTGGGCGCGCTGGCGGCGGCGCGTGTGGCGCCAGGTGGCCAGCAGCAGCCATGCCGTCATCGCACTGAGCGTGCCCACCAGCCAGAACAGGCCGCTGCCGACCACGCCCAGCGAGGTGCGATAGGCCTGGGCACGCAGCACCAGGCTGTTGCCAACGGGAGCGACGGGGGCCTCGTCCTCGTTGGCAACGGTGCGCCAGCGCAGCAGTTCGGTGGCGGTCTGCTTGCGCGGTGTCAGTGGCGTGCCTGCCAGCACCTGGCCCCGGCTGTCGAGCATGGTCATGGCGTAGCGGGCCATGATTTCGGTGGGCGTTCCATAGCGCAGCAGGCTGTCGATGGAGTACTCGCCCAGCAGTTCGCCGATGTAGCGGCCATCCTGTGCCAGCGGCACATGCAGTTGCAGCAGCGGCGCGGCTTCCCCCTTGTGGGCCAGTCCCTGCACGTAGATGGGTTGCTGCATCTCGCGCGCGAGCTGGTAGGCCTCCAGCGCGTCTCCGGCGCGCAGCACTTCACGCGGGATGCGCAGCTGCTCGCTGCTCACGGTGGGTGCGGACTGGCTGGCCAGGATGCGCCGCTGTGCATCGATCCAGGTTATGGACTGCAGTTCCGGGTACTGGCTGATGAGTGCTTCGGCGCGGCTGGCGAAGTCGGACTCGCCCAGGTCGTGGTTGCCGATGTCGCGCGCCATGCGCATCAGTTGCTCCTGGCGCTCGAGCAGACGCAGGCGCACGCGTTGCTGGGCATATTCCACGTCGCGGTGCAGCGCTTCCTTCTCGCGGTCGATCTCCTCCATGCGCAGGTACCAGAAGGAGGCCACGATGGCCGCCATGAACATCAGTACGGCCGCGAGGGGGGCGAGCGCCGCGAAGCGGTCCTGGCGCGTGGGGGAAAGACTGCGCCACCAGCTGCGCCACCAGCGCACTGGCGCGGCCACGCCTGCCATGGGGGCAGGGCTGTGCGTGCCGTGCTCGGAAGGGGAGGATTGCATGCGCCCAGTGTAGGGGAGAGTCTGACTGTTTTTAAGGAGTATTGGAGTCGCCGCCGAGGCGCTTCGGCGACGTTCTTTGGGGTCTTCACTGTATGTGCGTTTGCAGCAAAATTTCAAATTATGAAATCAAAAAGCACCATTTGAAATTCGAAAAAAGTATGCGACACTCGCCGAGCATTGAGGCAGTGAATCGGTATTTTCAAGTTCGCCAGACAGGGTCTGTGCCGCGCAAGGCGTGGTGAACTACCCGCCTGCGTTGGCGCGCTGCGCCGCTCACTGGTTCGACCCCAAGACGCTACCTTCTGCAAGGAGACATTCCCATGACAGCTCAGACTGACCCGCAAGGCAATGCAGGCGTTCCCGCCGGCCTGGACCAACAAGAATCGCGCGAATGGATGGACGCCCTGTCGGCCGTCATCGACCGTGAGGGCGCCGAATACGCGCACAAGCTGATCGAGGACCTGCTCGAACACGCACGCCAGAACAGCGTGGACATGCCTTTCTCGGCCAACACCGGCTATGTGAACACCATCGAGACCTCGCAGGAAGCCCGCTGTCCCGGCAACCTGGAAATCGAAGGTCGTCTGCGCGCCTACATGCGCTGGAATGCCATGGCCATGGTGGTCAAGGCCAACCGCCTGCACCCGCCCGAAGGCGGTGACCTGGGCGGCCACATCGGCTCCTTCGCTTCGCTGGCCAACATGTTCGCGGCCGGCTTCAACCATTTCTGGCACGCCGAAAACGAGAACCACGGCGGCGACTGCCTGTACATCCAGGGCCACGTCTCGCCCGGCATCTATGCCCGCGCCTACCTGGAAGGCCGCATCTCCGAAGAGCAGCTGCTGAACTTCCGCCAGGAAGTGGACGGCAAGGGCCTGTCCAGCTACCCGCACCCCAAGCTGATGCCCGAGTTCTGGCAGTTCCCCACGGTGTCCATGGGCCTGGGCCCGCTGATGGCCATCTACCAGGCACGCTTCCTCAAGTACCTGCATGCCCGTGGCATTGCCGACACCGAAAGCCGCAAGGTCTGGGTGTTCTGCGGCGACGGCGAAATGGACGAGGTCGAGTCGCTGGGCGCGATCTCGCTGGCCGCCCGCGAAAAGCTGGACAACCTGATCTTCGTGATCAACTGCAACCTGCAGCGCCTGGACGGCCCGGTGCGCGGCAACGGCAAGATCATCCAGGAACTCGAGGGTGAGTTCCGCGGCTCCGGCTGGAACGTCATCAAGCTGCTGTGGGGCAAGGGCTGGGACGAGCTGCTGGCCAAGGACAAGGACGGCGTGCTCAAGAAGATCATGGCCGAGTGCAACGACGGCGACTACCAGTCGTTCAAGGCCAATGACGGCGCCTACGTGCGCAAGAACTTCTTCGGCCGCGATCCGCGCGCGCTGAAGATGGTCGAGCACATGAGCGACGACGAGATCTGGAACCTGCGCCGTGGCGGCCACGATTCGCAGAAGGTCTACGCTGCCTTCCATGCTGCCAATTCGCACAAGGGCCAGCCCACCGTGCTGCTGGTCAAGACCGTCAAGGGCTTCGGCATGGGCAAGATCGGTGAAGGCAAGAACACCGTTCACCAGACCAAGAAGCTGGGCGACGAGGACATCAAGGCCTTCCGCGACCGTTTCAACATTCCCATTCCCGACAGCCAGATCGCCGACCTGCCTTTCTACAAGCCGGCCGACGACACCCCGGAAATGCGCTACCTGCATGAGCGCCGCAAGGCCCTGGGCGGCTACCTGCCGCACCGCCGCGTGAAGGCCAGCGAGCAGTTCACGGCGCCTGCGCTGGATACCTTCAAGGCCATCCTTGAAGCCACGCCCGAAGGCCGTGAGATCTCGACCACCCAGGCCTATGTGCGCTTCCTCACGCAGCTGCTGCGCGACAAGGAAATCGGCCCGCGCGTCGTGCCCATCCTGGTGGACGAGGCACGTACCTTCGGCATGGAAGGCCTGTTCCGTCAGATCGGCATCTACAACCCCGCTGGACAGCAGTACACCCCGGTCGACAAGGACCAGGTGATGTACTACCGCGAGGACAAGGCCGGCCAGATCCTGCAGGAAGGCATCAACGAAGCCGGCGGCATGAGCAGCTGGATCGCGGCAGCCACGAGCTACAGCACGAGCAACCGGATCATGATCCCGTTCTACGTGTACTACTCGATGTTCGGCTTCCAGCGCATCGGTGACCTGGCCTGGGCGGCCGGCGACATGCAGGCGCGCGGTTTCCTGCTGGGCGGCACTTCGGGCCGCACCACGCTGAACGGCGAAGGCCTGCAGCACGAAGACGGCCACAGCCACATCCTGGCCAACACCATTCCCAACTGCGTGAGCTACGACCCGACCTTCGCCCACGAAGTCGCCGTGATCATGCAGGACGGCCTGCGCCGCATGGTGCAGAACCAGGAAAACGTCTTCTACTACATCACGCTGCTCAACGAGAACTACGCCATGCCCGGCCTCACGCCCGGCACCGAGCAGCAGATCATCAAGGGCATGTACCTGTGCAAGCCCGGCCAGAAGGTGCCGGAAAGCGGCCTGCGCGTGCAACTGCTGGGTTCGGGCACCATCCTGCGCGAATCCTTCTTCGCCCAGGAACTGCTGCTGGCCGACTGGGGCATTGCCGCCGACGTGTGGAGCTGCCCGAGCTTCAACGAGCTCACCCGCGACGGCCAGGACGCCGACCGCTGGAACCTGCTGCATCCGCTGGACACCCAGAAGGTGCCCTTCGTCACGCAGCAGCTGCAGTCGCACAATGGCCCGGTGATCGCATCCACCGACTACATGAAGGCCTACGCCGAGCAGATCCGCCCCTACATGCCCAAGGGCCGCACCTACAAGGTGCTGGGCACCGACGGCTTCGGCCGTTCGGACTTCCGCCGCAAGCTGCGCGAGCACTTCGAAGTGGATCGCCACTACATCGTGGTTGCCGCACTGCGCGCGCTGGCCGAAGAAGGCAAGATCAACGCCACCACCGTGGCCGAAGCGATCGCCAAGTACGGCATCAAGGCCGACAAGATCAACCCGCTGCACGCTTGAGTAAGAACGGGAGACACATATGGCATTGGTAGAAATTCAAGTCCCCGATATCGGTGATTTCGACGAAGTTGCTGTGATCGAAGTGCTGGTCAAGGCCGGCGATCAGATCAAGGCCGAGCAATCGCTGATCACAGTGGAGTCCGACAAGGCCTCCATGGAGATCCCCTCCAGCCACGCTGGCGTGGTCAAGGAGCTGCGCGTCAACATGGGCGACAAGGTCAAGCAGGGCAGCATCATTGCCGTGGTCGAGTCGGCGGAAGCCGCTGCCCCGGCACCTGCAGCCGCCGCACCGGCCCCCGCCGCTGCAGCCCCGGCCCCGGTGGCTGCGCCTGCACCGGCCGCTGCTCCCGCTGCCGCGCCTGCGGCCTCGGGCGCCGCCACGCAGGTCGACATCAAGATTCCCGACATTGGCGACTTCAAGGACGTGGCCGTGATCGAGATGCTGGTCAAGGTTGGCGACACCGTGACGGCCGAGCAATCGCTGTTCACCGTCGAGTCCGACAAGGCCTCGATGGAAATCCCGTCGCCAGCGGCCGGCACCATCACGGCGCTGACGCTCAAGATCGGTGACACGGTCAACGTGGGCGATGTGGTCGGCCAGATGAGCGTGCAGGGCGCTGCCGCGCCTGCAGCCCAGGCTGCGGCCCCGGCACCTGCTGCTGCAGCCCCTGCACCGGCAACTGCTGCCCCGGCCGCTGCTCCGGTCGCTGCAGCATCGGCTCCCGCCGCTGCACCTGCGCACAACCCCACCGTGGCGCCCACGGGCAAGCTGCCCCATGCATCGCCCTCGGTACGCAAGTTCGCCCGCGAACTCGGCGTTCCGCTGGACGAGGTCAAGGGCTCGGGCAACAAGGGCCGCATCACGGCCGACGACATCCAGGCTTTCACCAAGTCCGTCATGGCGGGCGCCGTGCAGACCAAGGCCCAGGCCGCGACCGCTCCCAAGGGTGGCTCCGGCGGCGGCGCAGGTCTGGACCTGCTGCCCTGGCCCAAGGTCGACTTCGCCAAGTTCGGCCCGGTCGAGCGCAAGGACCTGTCGCGCATCAAGAAGATCAGCGGCGCCAACCTGTCGCGCAACTGGGTCATGATCCCGCACGTCACCAACAATGACGAGGCCGACATCACCGACCTGGAAGCCTTCCGTGTCTCCACCAACAAGGAGAACGAGAAGAGCGGCGTCAAGGTGACCATGCTGGCCTTCGTGATCAAGGCGGTGGTTGCGGCCCTCAAGAAGTTCCCCGAGTTCAATGCCTCGCTGGACGGCGATACCCTGGTCTACAAGCAGTACTTCCACGTCGGCTTTGCGGCCGACACGCCCAACGGCCTGGTGGTCCCCGTGCTGCGCGATGCCGACAAGAAGGGCATCCTGCAGATCAGCCAGGAAATGGGCGAGCTGGCCAAGAAGGCCCGCGACGGCAAGCTCGGCGCCGCCGACATGCAGGGCGGCTGCTTCTCGATCTCGTCGCTGGGCGGCATCGGTGGCACGAACTTCACCCCCATCATCAACGCCCCTGAAGTGGCCATCCTCGGCCTGTCCAAGGGCCAGATGAAGCCGGTGTGGGATGGCAAGCAATTCGTGCCGCGCCTGACGCTGCCGCTGTCGCTGTCCTATGACCACCGTGTCATCGACGGTGCCTCGGCCGCGCGCTTCAATGCCTTCCTGGGCCAAGTGCTGGCGGACTACCGCCGCATCCTGCTGTAAACGGAGGCCCGACACATGGCAATCATCGACATCAAGGTGCCCGACATCGGCGACTTCGCCGAAGTGGGCGTGATCGAACTGCTGGTCCAGCCCGGTGACACCGTCGCCAAGGACCAGTCCCTGATCACCGTGGAGTCCGACAAGGCCTCCATGGAGATCCCCTCCAGCCATGCCGGCGTGGTCAAGGAACTCAAGGTCAAGATCGGCGACAAGATCGCCGAAGGCGGCCTGATCCTGACGCTGGAGGCCGCTGGCGAAGCGGCCGCCGCACCCCAGGCGGCAGCACCGGCCCCTGCAGCGGCGGCTCCGGCGCCCGCCGCTGCAGCGCCCGCAGCATCGGCTCCCGCTCCGACCGCAGCCAGCTATGCCGGTGGCGCGGCCGATTACGACTGCGACGTGGTCGTGCTCGGCGGCGGTCCTGGCGGCTACTCGGCAGCCTTCCGTGCGGCCGATCTGGGCCTGAATGTGGTCATCGTCGAGCGCTACAAGAGCCTGGGCGGCGTCTGCCTGAACGTGGGCTGCATCCCGTCCAAGGCGCTGCTGCACGTGGCCGCCGTGGTGGACGAGGTCAAGCACCTGGAAGTGGCGGGCGTCAAGTTCGGCGCGCCCGAGGTCAACATCGACCAGCTGCGCGGGCACAAGGACAAGGTCATCGGCAAGCTGACCGGCGGTCTGGGCCAGATGGCCAAGATGCGCAAGGTCACCGTGGTGCGCGGCTACGGCAATTTCGTCGGCGCCAACCACCTTGAGGTGGAAGAGACCACGGGCGACGGCCAGGAAAAGACCGGCAGCAAGAAGATCGTGCAGTTCAAGCGCGCCATCATTGCCGCCGGCAGCCAGGCCGTGCACCTGCCCTTCATGCCCAAGGACCCGCGCGTGGTGGACTCCACCGGCGCGCTGGACCTGGCCAGCGTGCCCAAACGCATGCTGATCCTGGGCGGCGGCATCATCGGCCTGGAAATGGGCACCGTCTACTCCACGCTGGGCGCGCGCCTGGACGTGGTGGAGATGATGGACGGCCTCATGCAGGGCGCCGACCGTGACCTGGTCAAGGTCTGGCAGAAGATGAACGCGCCGCGCTTCGACAACATCATGGTCAACACCAAGACCGTGGGTGCCGAAGCCACGCCCGAAGGCATCAAGGTCAGCTTTGCGCCTGCCAAGGACGGCGTCACCGTGCCCGAGCCCCAGGTCTACGACCTGGTGCTGCAGGCCGTGGGCCGCACGCCCAACGGCAAGAAGATCGCTGCCGAGAAGGCCGGCGTGGCCGTCACGGACCGCGGCTTCATCGAAGTCGATATCCAGATGCGCACCAATGTGCCCCACATCTTCGCCATCGGCGACGTGGTGGGCCAGCCCATGCTGGCGCACAAGGCCGTGCACGAGGCCCATGTGGCCGCCGAAGTCATCGCCGGTGAACTGCAGGGCAACAAGGAGCTGGCTGCCAGCGCCTTCAACGCCCGCGTGATCCCCAGCGTGGCCTACACCGACCCGGAAGTGGCGTGGGTGGGCCTGACCGAGGACCAGGCTAAGGCCCAGGGCATCAAGGTCAAGAAGGGTGTCTTCCCCTGGACGGCTTCGGGCCGCGCCATTGCCAATGGCCGCGACGAAGGCGTCACCAAGCTGCTGTTCGATGACAGCCCCGAGGCGCACGGCCATGGCCGCATCCTGGGTGGCGGCATCGTCGGCACGCATGCGGGCGACATGATCGGCGAGATTGCGCTGGCCATCGAAATGGGTGCCGACGCCGTGGACATCGGCAAGACCATCCACCCCCACCCCACGCTGGGCGAAAGCCTGGGCATGGCGGCCGAGGTGGCGCACGGCTCCTGCACGGACCTGCCGCCGCAGCGCAAGTAAGCGCAAGGCCGGGCTTTCCGGCCTGGCAAGGACAGAAAGGCAGCTTCGGCTGCCTTTCTGCTTTGGGAGACGCAGATAAGGACACAGACATCAGCCCGGACACCGTTCCAGACACAGGCACGGCAAAGGGGGCAGACCTGTTCAGGCCTGGGCGCGAAGCCACTGCAGCAATTGGTCGTGCACGCCATCTGGCGTGGGCGGAGCGGGGGACAGCAGGCAGTAGCGCGAACCGTCCTCGACAAAGCCCATGGGCGCTGCCAGCACGCCGTTGGCGACGTCGTCGCGCACCAGTTGCCAGGGTCCGATGGCCAGTCCCATGCCTGCCACGGCGGCCTGCAGGCTGAAATAGAAATGGTCGAACTGCAGCTGGGATCCGGACGGCGGCGGCTGGCCGCTGTGCTCTGCCCAGGTGGACCAGGCCCCCGGGCGGGTGCGGCTTTGCAGCAAGGGCGCCTCCGGACGCAGCCCGGTGGCATGCCCCTCGTCGGAGCGCGTGCACCACTGCGCCAGCCGCTCGGGTCGGCAGACCGGGCCTATGCGCTCGGCAAACAGGGTCTCCGCATGACAGCCCGCTGGCGGAGAGAAGTCATCGCGTCGTATGGCCAGATCGATGCCGTCCGCGAAAGAGAAAGGCCCGCCGCCCGCCATCAGGTGCAGCTGCAACTCCGGGTGCTGTTCCTGGAACTGGGGCCAGCGCGGGATCAGCCAGCGCATGAGCAAGGTGGGCTCGCAGGACAGCACCCAGCGGCGCGCCTGCTGCGCGCGCGAGCGCAACTCCTGCGTGGCCTGGCGCATGCGCTCCAGGCCTTCGTGCACGGCCTGGGCCAGGTGGCGGCCCGCATCGGTCAGGAAGACGCGGCGGCTGCGGCGGTCAAACAGGGTCACGCCCAGATCGTCCTCCAGCAGGCGCACGGCCCGGCTGATGGCGCCATGGGTCAGGTGCAACTCTTCTGCCGCCTTGCTGAAATTCTCCCGCCGGGCGGCCGCTTCGAAGCAACGCAAGGCCTGCAGCGACGGCAGCCGCTTGCTCGGGGTGTGTGAGTTGAGTTCACCAACTGTGTCAGAAAACATCGTTATCTATTTTCATGGAAGGCCAATACTATCAGGCGCGTTGCATTGAATCGAATGGATAACCGATGACCGAATGGATAGCTGTAGTCACCATTACCTTGCTGGCCGTCATCAGCCCAGGGGCGGATTTCGCCATGGTCACACGCAACAGCCTGCTGCGCTCGCGCCGCGCGGGCCTGCTCACGGCGCTGGGCATTGGCCTGGGGGTGCTGGTCCATGTCGGCTATACCTTGCTCGGGGTCGGACTGCTCATGCAGCAGTCCACCTGGTTGTTCGACGTGGTCAAGCTGCTGGGTGCAGCCTATCTGATCTATCTGGGCGTGACCATGCTGCGCAGCCGCCCGGAGGGCGATTTGCCCAGCCAGCCCGTGGCCGCGCTCTCCGACATGGCGGCACTGCGCACGGGCTTTCTGACGAATGCGCTCAATCCCAAGACCACGGTGTTCGTGGTCAGCCTGTTCCTGCAGATCGTGGGACAGGACACGCCGCTGGCCACGCAGCTGGCATATGGCGGATTCATCTCGCTGGCCCATGTGGCGTGGTTCTGCATCGTGGCGCTGTGCTTTTCGGCCCAGCGGGTGCGTGCACGGCTGCTGGCCGTGCGGCATTGGATAGACAGGGCCTTTGGCGGCATGTTGGTGGGGTTTGGTTTGCTGCTGGCAACGGCCAAGCTGCGGCTGTGATGTGGTGATGGTCTGACAGGAATTGGTGGGGGAGGACGGGCAGGCAGGCGGCTGCTGCCCGGCATGCGAGGCCTGCGGGGTGCCATCTGGTACCTCGCAGGCTTGGCTGTTTCTGGCGAGTGTCAGGTTCGCCCGGCAAGCGGGCCGGCGTCCCAGTGGCTTGCGGTTCGACCCGGCGCGGCAGGTGTTCATGGTGGGGGCGTGCCATCGTCTCCATGGTGAACGCCGACGCCAAGGCCTGCTCCCATGCCCAGGCCGCCCATGCCTGCGGCGCCCATTCCTGCGCCGCCACCGCCCTTGCTCGAAGCGCCGGATTCCGCGCCACCTTTGCGCGCCCCGCCCGCCGTGCCGCCCGGACGCGTGGGGCCCTGGTTGGGAACGCGCAGGCTGTCGGGGATCGGCTCCAGATCCAGCGCTTCGCGGATGAAAGCGCGCAGCGAAGTGACGAGTGCCGCAGTCTCGACAGGCTGGCCTGCCACCATGTCCTGGGCCGCCTGGGCGGCCATGCGCACCTGGTCTTGCGTCCCGAGCAAGATGACATCGGACAGCGCGGCTTCGACCGCATCGCGAATGCGCCGTTGGCGCTCGCTGCCAAAAGCCGGTGGTGCATCGGCGTCGTCGGCGGCGGGCCTGCGCAGATCGCGCAGGTGCAGGGGATTCACATGCAGCGTGCCCGTGAAGGAGCCGCCCAGCGTCTTGTAGGCGGCGATAAGCGACTTCAGGCGTTCATTGATCTGGCGGTTCTCACGCTCGCGCCGCTTTTGCACGGTCTGCATGAACAGCAGGCGAATGCCCATCATCAGGCAGGTGACCAGCAGCAGGCCCAACACCGTGGACAGCAGCGAAGACCAGGAGCTGAAATCTAGTGATGAGCGCATGCGCAAGGCCTCGGGGGTTGATCCAGGCCTTCAGTGTGCCTCCATACAGACGGGTCGGCGGGTAAGAAGAGTGCTGTTTGCAGGCGCCGCTTGGCCTATGCTTTCGATACTTCACACATCAGCGACAGGGCGCATGGCATGCGCCCCCGGGAGACAGCATCCAGTGAAAACAACGAAGCAGGGGGTGCATCCCTCATGGATCGTCGTGGCGGCCGGCGTCAGCGCGGCTCTGCATGTAGGCAAGCTGCCGCCGGCTGTGCCGGTGCTGCAGCAGCAATTGGGCCTGTCCCTGCTGCAGGCCGGCTTTCTGCTTTCCACCGTGCAGGTGGCCGGCATGGTGCTGGGCCTGGTGGTGGGTCTGGGTGCAGACCGCTGGGGGCTGCGGCGCAGCATGCTGGCAGGCCTGCTGCTGATGGCGGGTGCCAGCGCCCTGGGCGCCACCGCTACGGGGTTTGCAGCGCTGCTGGCCTTGCGTGCCGTGGAGGGGCTGGGCTTTTTGCTGGTGGCCATGCCGGGGCCGGGTCTGATCCGGCGCTGCGTGGCGCCAAGTGATCTGAGCGCGCGCATGGGCTGGTGGGGCACCTATATGCCGTTGGGCAGTGCCATCGGCTTGCTGCTGGGGCCGTGGGTGATGGCCTGGGCATCCTGGCCCGCATGGTGGTTGCTGTTGGGGCTGATTTCGGCACTCGCATGGGTCGCCGTCTGGTGTGGCGTGCCGGCAGACAGGCCGGTGCCCCTTGGCGCGTCGGTGGCGGGCGGCGGCTGGCGTCCTCGCCTGGCGTTGACCCTGCGCAGCCCCGGACCCTGGTGCGTGGCTGTGGCCTTTGCCGTTTATTCAGGGCAGTGGATGGCCGTCATCGGCTTTCTCCCCACGGTCTATGCCGAGGCTGGCCTGGGCGCCGCATTGTCGGGCACGCTGACGGCCGTGGTGGCGCTGGCCAACATGGTGGGCAATGTGGCCTCGGGCCGTTTGCTCCAAGGCGGCTGGAGCGCCACGCGCGCCTTGCGTCTGGGCTTTGGCTGCATGGCGGCGTGTGCGCTGCTGGCCTATCTGCAATGGCAGGGGCAACCGCTGGCGCCGTTGTGGCTGCGCTTTGTGGCGGTGGTGTTGTTTTCGGCGGCGGGCGGGCTGATTCCGGGCACGCTGTTTTCCATGGCGGTGCGGCTGGCCCCCGATGAGTCCACGGTATCGACCACGGTGGGTTTCATGCAGCAATGGTCCAGCGTGGGGCAGTTTGCAGGCCCGCCTCTGGTGGCGGCCGTGGCCGTGCAGGCGGGCGGATGGCAGTGGACCTGGGTGGTGACGGCGGCCATGTGCGCCATCGGCTGGTGGCTGGCCGGCGCGATCGGGCGCATCAGTGGTGCGGGTGCAGCACCGCGCGGGCGCGCTGCAGTCTGAATCACGCGTCGCGCGAGCCTATCAACGCCTTCAGGGCCTCTTCCATCTGCTGCGCATGGTCCAGTGCGGGCAGCCAGGCCTGGGGCACCGGCTGGGCTGGGGCCTGGGGTGCGGAGGCGGCCAGTTCGGCCAGGGCGTCATCGGGCTGCAGGGCCACCACGTTGCCGTTGGCGGACAGCTGGCGGCAGGCATCGACCAGCCATTCGCAGTGCAGGACGATGGCGCGCGGCATGAGGCCACTGTCATGCGACATGCCGCGCACCAGGCTTTCGCCCAGCAGCAGTGCGCTGGCATACAGGCGCACGGCGTGGCGGTCATAGCGCCCGGTGATGGTCTGCAGCCCCGCGCCACCCAGGCGGCCGCGCAGGGACCAGCGGCTGGCGCTTTGCGCCTCCACCATGGCTGCGCGCAGTGCGCTCAGCGCATCGCTGCTGCGCGTGAGCTGGCCCAGCGCGACGGTGGCATCGGGCGTGTCGTGGGTGGCGGTGGCGCGCAGGGTGGCTTCCAGCCCCTCGGCCAGCTGGCCCAGCAAGGCGCTTGCCGAGCGCGATACGGCGCGCAGCGGATTGGCCGTGAAGATCACCTGGCTGAACATCAGGCCGACACCGGCGCCCACCAGTACGTCAACCAGCCGCGTCTCGCCCGCGGCGCTCGGCCCCATGCTCAGCACCAGCACGACGGAGACGCCCGCCTGTATCGGGACGACCGGCGGCTGCCCGAGCATGGCGGCCAGAGACAGGGCGACCAGCGAGGCCAGACTCAGCCGCAGCAGCGGAATGGTGTCGGGCAGCAGCCAGGCCAGTTCGCCGACGATGATGCCGATGGCGCAGCCCAGCACCAGGCCCCAGGTCTGCTTGAGGTGGCTGGGCAGGCCGGGCGCCAGGCAGACCAGGGCGGTGACGGCGGCAAAGACGGGTTTGGGGTGGCCGAGCAGGTAGTGGGACAGCTCCCAGGCCAGCATCGCACCCAGGGAGGCGGCGATGGCGTCGCGCAGCGCCAGACGCAGGCGGCCGGGCGCAGCGGCCATGCCGCTCTTGGGTGTTCCAGGGGGTGTTTTTGCTTTTGCTTTTCGCCAACGCACGAAGATTCTCCCTCCAGCATGCGAAATCCAGGTTCGCAAATGCCCAAAAGCATAGCGGCCGGTGCAGGTCCGGCGTGCAGGAGAGAAGCTTCTTGCTTGTAAGAAAGCAGCCCGCAGCGGGCGGGTCAGCAGCTCAGGCGGGTTGGAGCAGGCCTTCGATGAAGGCCCATTCCTCGGGCGTGACCGGCGTGATCGACAGGCGGTTGCCCTTTTGCAGTACACGCATGCCGGCTAGCTCGGGATGCTTGCGCAGCTCGGCGATCTGCAGCGTGCGTGTCTTGCGCAGCGCCTGCACGTCCAGCGTGAGCCAGCGTGGCTTGTCGGGCGAGGACTTGGGGTCGTAGTAGGGACTGCGCGGGTCGAACTGCGAGGCATCGACGCGCAGGTTGCCTGCAATGCGGGCGATGCCGTAGATGCCGGGCTCGGCGCAACTGGAGTGCCAATACAGCACCCCATCGCCCACCTGCATGGCATCGCGCATGAAGTTGCGCGCCTGGTAGTTGCGCACACCGTCCCAGGCGATGGTGGCCTGCGGTGCGGCCAGCGCGTGGTCTATGGAGAATTCGTCGGGCTCGTTCTTCATGAGCCAGAACTGGCGGGCGGAGGTGGGGGCGGCAGTCATGCCACGATTGTGGCAAATCCCCGGGCGCCGTGGCGGCGTTCCGCGCACGCCGGCAAGAGCGCGCCGGTGACGGGACAATCGCCTTCAGCCGGGCACCTCTCCCCAGCCCGCGAACCACAGGAACCCTGCATGACCGACAGCTCCACCTATGTCCCGCCCGCCGTATGGCAGCCAGCGCCTTCGGGCGGTACCTTTGCCAACATCAACCGCCCGGTCGCCGGTCCCACCCATGACAAGGCATTGCCGGTGGGGCAGCAGCCGCTGCAGCTGTATTCGCTGGCCACGCCCAACGGCGTGAAGGTCACCATCATGCTGGAGGAGCTGCTGGCGCTGGGCCATGCCGGCGCGGAATACGACGCGTGGCTGATCCGCATCGGTGAAGGCGACCAGTTCTCCAGCGGCTTTGTCGAGGTCAATCCCAATTCCAAGATCCCGGCGCTGGTGGATCGCAGCGTCGAGCCGCCGGTGCGCGTGTTCGAGTCAGGCTCCATCCTGCTGTACCTGGCCGAGAAGTTTGGTGCGCTGCTGCCTGCCGAGCCCGCTGCGCGCACCGAGACGCTGAACTGGCTGTTCTGGCAGATGGGTTCGGCACCCTACCTTGGCGGCGGTTTCGGGCATTTCTATGCCTATGCGCCCGAGAAGTTCGAGTACCCCATCAACCGCTTCACCATGGAGACCAAGCGCCAGCTCGATGTGCTCGATCGCCAGCTGGCCCTGCACCCGTTCATTGCAGGGGCCAACTACAGCATTGCCGATATCGCCATCTGGCCCTGGTATGGGGCCCTGGTGCTCAACGAGGTGTATGGCGCGGCCGAGTTCCTGTCAGCCCATGAATACACGCATGTCATGCGCTGGGCCAGGGAGATTGCCCAAAGGCCGGCCGTGCTGCGCGGCCGCCGCGTGAATCGTACCTGGGGAGATGAAGCCACCCAGGTGCCCGAGCGCCACCAGGCGTCGGACCTGGGCTGATAGCCGTCTACTGGGAGCGGCCCCAGGGGCCGCGATCGGGCTGGCGCCAGAAGCGCGGGCGCTTGCCGGAAGGCTCGGGGGCGGGCTCGGCCTCGAGCCCGTCCTTGTCGGTCCTGTCGGCCTTGCCAGCCTTGTCGGCCGTTTCCAATTGCTGACCTGTCTGCTCGACCTTGCGCGCCGTGCGATCCAGCCGCGAGGGAATGTCGAGTTCTGCGTGCTCGACCACACGAATGCAGTCCTGGATATGGCGCTCGCCCAGATAGCGCAGCGTGGCATAGCCCAGCGCTGCCGCTGCGGCCTGGCCTGCCAGCGGCACGTACTTGGCGGCCTGCGTGGCCGTCATGCGCATGCCGGCCGCGCGCGCCAGGCGCACCACCATGTCGCGCGTGATCAGCTTGCCGATCAGCACCGAGCCCACCATGGCCACGGCCTTTTGCACCTGCTCGCGCTTGCCGGGTTCCAGCTTGTCCAACTGTTCGGGCGTGAGGCCGAATTCGCGGTTGATGCGCGGCAGCAGCCGCGCCAGCAGTGCCGCATCCACCAGCCAGTCCAGGCCCGGAATGGGCAGGCTGCTGGCTGCTGCGCCGACCAGTGCACGCCGGTGCAGCAACTTGCGCGCGCTCTCGGCCGCTTGCGCCACATCTTGGCGCGGTGGTGGAGGGGGAGGGGTTTTGTCCGATGTGCGAAAGATCATGCGTGCCAGTGAAGACGGGGCAGATGTCGATCAAGAGAATGCGCCAGCCGGCGGATGCGGCTGGCGCGCAGGGTGGTCAGCGTGCGCTCTTGCTGCGCACCAGACTGTAGATGAAGAGGATGACGATGGCGCCCACGATGGAGGCGATCCACCCTGCGGGCTGCCCGGCCTCGTACCAGCCCATGGCGACACCGACGTAGCTGGCAAGAAACGATCCTGCCACGCCGAGCAGGATGGTCATGATCCAGCCAAGGCTGTCATCGCCGGGTTTGAGTGCCCGCGCTAGCAAGCCAACGACCAGGCCAACGATGAGGGTACCAATCAAGGACATCATGCTTTTCTCCGAACTGAAGCTTCCATGCCGCGACTCTAGGGCCCGGCACCGGGTGGCCCTGTCGGACAGCATCTCAACCTGGGACGAAGCCAGGGCAGGGCCCTGAAAAACAAAACGCCTGCATGTGCAGGCGTTTGTGGATTGGCGCAAAAGACGCTGCGATCACTGCAGCTGGCTTGCCTGCATCTGCAGGGCCAGAGCGGCCTTGCTGGCGTCAAGGCCCAGGCCGTCGGCGTCCTGCACGCGGCGGGCTCCATCGAAGCGGCGGGCCCAGTACGCGCTTTGCATGCTTTCCACGCGAACCTGCGCACCGGTGCGCGGTGCATGGATGAAGTTGCCGTCGCCGACATAGATGCCGACATGGCTGAAGGTGCGGCGCATGGTGTTGAAGAACACCAGATCACCGGGCTTGAGTTCGTTCTTGTCGATTTTCTCCGTGGCCTGTGCCTGCTGGTCAGCGCGGCGCGGCAGGACCTTGCCCAGGGTTTCGGAGTAGATGGCGCGGACGAAGCCGCTGCAGTCGAAGCCGGTCTCGGCACTGTTGCCGCCGCGGCGGTAGGGAACGCCGATGAAGCCCATGGCGGTCACGACCAGATCGGAGGTCTTTTCGGCGACGCTTTGTCGTGCTTCCTTGACGAAGTCGGAAGTGCGTTCCGCCATGTGGTGGCGGGCTTCGCGCAGCTGCGAGATGAGGCTGCGGTTGACCAGCAGCTGGTTCATATCGTCGTCACGCATTTCGGGCGGAGCCGCGTGTGCCGTGACGCTGACAAACAGGAGTGCAATAAGCCATCGGGACATGGGGCGCGAGATTACCACGCAAAAACGTAGGACAAATTCGATAAGACCCCCGAAAGCCTGGGTTTTTGAGTTACCTCAGGAATCCGGGCTGCGCGGCAGGGAGCGCACGCAAGCTGCGACAATGGAAAGCTTTCCCTTTTGTCCTCTATAAGAAGGGCGGCCCGCGCCGCCCCATATTCCCAAGAAAGATCCGCCATGCTGCTTGAAGCCACCGACTCCCAGCTCGTACTCGTCGATTACCAGGAGCGCCTGATGCCGGCCATCTTCGAGGGACCGGCAGTTCTGGCCAATGCCGTGAAGCTGGCGCGCCTGGCGCAGCTGGTGGACGTGCCGGTCTTCGGTACCGAGCAGAACCCCTCGCGCCTGGGCGCCAACGACGCCGAACTGCGCGCGCTGTGCGACCGGACCCTGTCCAAGATGCATTTCAGCGCCGTGGCCGAGGGCCTGGGCGAGTGGCTGCGTCCTCCTGCACGGCCCCAGGGCGGCAATGCACGCAGCCTGCCCAAGCACCTGCAAAAGCCCCAGCAGCAGGCGCCCGAGCGCAGCATGGTGGTGATTGCCGGCTGTGAAGCCCATGTCTGCCTGCTGCAGACGGCGCTGGAGCTGCTGGAAGATGAGTTCGATGTCTGGGTCGTCACCGACGCCTGCAGCTCGCGCACCGAGCGCAACCGCGATGCCGCCTTCGACCGCCTGGCCGGCGCAGGTGCCGAGCTGGTGACCACGGAGATGGTGGCCTTCGAGTGGCTGCGCAGCTGCGAGCATCCGGCCTTCAAGGATTTGCTCGCTCTGGTCAAGTAAGGCACGGGTTCCTGGGTCCGCCGTCTTGGGGCGCTCTTTGGAGCGCCTTTTTTCATGGTGACCGGCCTCTTCTTGGGAGGCGGGCCGTCGCCGCACCGCGTAGTTCTACGGAGCTGCGTGCGTAGCCGGCCGAATAGGCGCGGGCAGGGCGTTTTTCTACAGTGGCGGCATTCCCCCAAGAGAGACTGTATGAAGCACGTTCTGACCTTCACCGCCCTGATCCTGACCGCCTCGGGCAGCGCTTTGGCTGCCGACAATTTCTATGGCGCCGTCCGTATCAACTCCGCCAACTACAAGGCCCACGACATGGACTCCAGCGCCCGCCCCGGCCTGGGACAGTTCGTGCCTGGTGACGACAGCCGCCGCGCTACAGGCGGCTCTCTGGCCCTGGGCTATCAGCTCCCGTCGGACTGGCGCCTGGAAGCCGAATACACCCTGCCCAGGAGCAACGAATTCACCAGCGGCTCCACGCGCTTTCCCACGAGCTTCAATCACCACAGCATCCGTTCTCAGCGCCTGATGATCAATGCGTACAAGGATTTCCCCCTGAACGCGCAGTTCTCCGTGTACGGCACGGCGGGCCTGGGCCTGGCCCACCTGCAGTCCAGCGGCTGGCAAGGCAATCCGAATCGCCAGTACTTCAGCGATTCCCAGAACAATCTGGCCTATGCGCTGGGCTTTGGCGTCAGCTACTCGCCGATTCAAAAGGTCAGCATCGACCTGGGCTACCGCTATGTGGGCATGGGCAAGACCCACAGCGGCGCCAACAACTTCACCAATGTCCGTGGCCTGCAGGATGAGCAGATGCGCGCCAAGCTGAGTTCCAGCGAGATCTCGGTCGGCCTGCGCTACAGCTTCTGAGTTTGAAGGGGCCTGTCTGCCCGCGCAGCGCGGAGTTGTCAGCTTTTGGCAAGCGCATTATGAATAATTATGAATTCAGAAGCCGCCAATCCATGACAACGACAGGAGACAGACAATGGCCCCGCGTTTCGACGATTTCCACCGCCGCTCCATCGAGGAGCGCGATGCCTTCTGGGCCGAGCAGGCCCGCCGCATCGACTGGCATGTGCCGCCCCAGCGCATCTGCGACTACGACAATCCGCCGTTTGCAAGGTGGTTTGTCGGGGGGCAGACCAATCTCTGCCACAACGCCGTGGACCGGCACCTGGCCGAGCGCGCCGACCAGAACGCGCTGATCGCCATCTCCACCGAGACCGGCACGGAAAAGGTCTACACCTACCGCGAACTGCATGCCGAGGTGCAGCGCATGGCCGCCGTGCTGCAGTCGCTGGGCGTGCAAAAGGGCGACCGCGTCCAGATCTACATGCCCATGATTGCCGAGGCGGCCTTTGCCATGCTGGCCTGCGCGCGGCTGGGTGCCATCCATTCGGTGGTGTTCGGCGGCTTTGCCTCGGCGGCGCTGGCCTCGCGCATCGACGATGCCGAGCCCAAGGTCATCATCAGTGCCGACGCGGGTTCTCGCGGCGGGCGCGTCGTGGCCTACAAGCCCTTGCTGGACGAGGCCCTGCAGCTGGCCAGCCACAAGCCAGCGGCCGTGCTCATCGTGGACCGTGGCCTGGCGCCTGCGCCCATGCGCGCCGGTCGTGACCACGACTGGGCCAGCCTGCGTGCGCTGCACGCCGACGCCCAGGTCGCCTGCACCTGGGTGGAATCCACCGACCCCAGCTACACGCTCTACACCAGCGGCACCACGGGGCGCCCCAAGGGCGTGCAGCGCGATACAGGCGGCTACACGGTGGCGCTGGCCGCCAGCATGCCGCTGATCTTCGGGGCCGAGGCAGGGCAGACTTTTTTCTGCACCAGCGACATCGGCTGGGTCGTGGGCCACAGCTACATCATCTATGCGCCGCTGATCGCAGGCATGGCCACCGTGCTCTACGAGGGCCTGCCCATACGCCCCGACGCAGGCATCTGGTGGAGCATCGTGGAGAAGTACCGGGTCACCCACATGTTCTCGGCGCCCACGGCCATCCGCGTGCTCAAGAAGCACGATGCCGAGTACCTGCACCGCCACGATATCTCCAGCCTCAAGGCGCTGTGGCTGGCCGGCGAGCCGCTGGACGAGCCCACGGCGCAGTGGATCAGCCAGGCCCTGGGAAAACCCATCATCGACAACTACTGGCAGACCGAGACCGGCTGGCCCATCCTCACGCTGTGCAACGGCGTGGAGCAGCAGACCACGCGCTTCGGCAGTCCCGGCAAGGCCGTCTATGGCTATGACGTGAAACTGATCGACGAGGCCACGGGCGAGGAACTGCTCGGTGCCGGGCAAAAGGGCGTGCTGGCCATCGAGGGACCGCTGCCGCCGGGCTGCATGCAGACCGTCTGGCGTGACGACCAGCGCTTCATCAACACCTACTGGAAGAGCATTCCGGGCCGCATGATCTACAGCACCTTCGACTGGGGCATACGCGACGAGGACGGCTACTTCTTCATCCTGGGCCGCACGGACGACGTGATCAACGTGGCCGGCCACCGCCTTGGCACGCGCGAGATCGAGGAATGCATCTCCGCCCATCCCCAGGTGGCCGAAGTCGCCGTGGTCGGCGTGGCCGATGCGCTCAAGGGCCAGGTGGCGCTGGCCTTTGCCGTGCCGCGCACGGCGCTGGAAGGCGAGGCCGAGCGCGCGGCGCTGGAGGCCGATGTGATGAAGCTGGTCGATGCGCGGCTGGGCGCCGTGGCCCGGCCCTCGCGCGTGGTCTTCGTCAGTGCGCTGCCCAAGACGCGCAGCGGCAAGCTGCTGCGCCGCGCCATGCAGGCCGTGGCCGAGGGGCGCGACCCGGGCGACCTCAGCACCATGGAAGACCCGGCTGCGCTGGCCCAGGTGCAGCAGCAGCTGTGAGGCAGGGCGCGCGCCGCAACCGCTTGCAGCCGGGGTGATGTGCGCCGGCGCCCCTGCCTGCCGCGCCTACAAGCCTGCCGCGCCTACAATCGCGCCTTGGGCCGCAGCCGGGCCAGGTCCCCAGGCTGCGGCGCCCTGTTTTCAACCGACGAGAAAGCGTTTTCGACGTGCAGGTCGCATCTTCCATCTTCAAAGCCTATGACATCCGCGGCATCGTGCCGTCCACGCTCAACGAGGAGGTCGCGCTTGGCGTGGGCCGCGCCTTCGGCATGGCGGCCCTGGCGGCCGGCGAGACCGTGGTGGCCGTGGGACGCGATGGCCGCCTGTCGGGACCTTCGCTGTCCGCGGCGCTGATCGCCGGCCTGACCGAGGTCGGCATCGAGGTGATCGACATCGGCCTGGCCACCACGCCCATGCTGTACTACGCGGCCAGCACACTGGCGCGCTCTGGCATCCAGGTCACGGGCAGCCACAACCCCAAGGACTACAACGGCTTCAAGATGGTGCTGGCCGGCCGCGCCATCTACGGCGAGGAAATCCAGGCCCTGCGCCGCCGTGTCGAGAGCGATGACTGGACGATCACGGGCACCGGCAGCGTGCGCCGCGCCGATGTGCAGGCCGACTACCAGGCGCGCATCGTGGGTGACGTGAAGCTGGCGCGCCCCATCAAGATCGTGGTGGACTGCGGCAACGGCGTGGCCGGGGCCTCGGCGCCCGGCATCTTCCGCGCCCTGGGCTGCGAGGTGATCGAGCTGTTCTCCGAAGTGGACGGTGAATTCCCCAACCACCATCCCGACCCCAGCAAGCCCGAGAACCTGCGCGACGTGATCGAGGCGCTGCGCACCTCGGACGCCGAGCTGGGCCTGGCCTTCGACGGTGATGGCGACCGCCTGGGCATCGTCACCAAGGACGGCCAGAACATCTTCCCCGACCGCCAGATGATGCTGTTCGCCAAGGACGTGCTCTCGCGCGTGCCGGGCGGCAGCATCGTCTACGACGTGAAATGCACGCAGCGCCTGGCGCCCGCCATCCGCGAGGCCGGGGGCGAGCCCGTGATGTTCAAGACCGGGCACTCCCTGGTCAAGGCCCGCATGAAGGAACTGGACGCGCCGCTGGGTGGAGAGATGAGCGGCCACATCTTCTTCAAGGAGCGCTGGTATGGCTTCGATGACGGCACCTACGCGGGCTGCCGCCTGCTGGAGATCGTCAGCCGCGAGGCCGACCCCAGCGCCTTGCTCAACGCGCTGCCCACCAGCTTTTCCACCCCTGAACTGAACGTGGCCTGCGCCGAGGGCGAGCCCCATCGCCTGGCCGCCGAACTGCAGGCCCTGGCCGCCGAGACCTTTGCTGCACCGGCCCAGGTCAGCACCATCGACGGCCTGCGCGTGGACTGGGCCGACGGCTTCGGCCTGATCCGCGCCAGCAACACCACGCCCGTGCTGGTGCTGCGCTTCGAGGGCCAGACCCAGGAGGCGCTGTCGCGCATCGAGGCGCAGATGCTGGCGCTGCTGGAGCGCGTCAAGCCCGGCGCGCAGGTTGGCGGCGCCGCGCACTGATTTGCGCGCCAGGCGATGACTTCACGCTCTCCCACGTCCTGGGCGCGCGCGCTGTATAGCGTCGTGACCTGGGCGGCGCAGCCGCTGCTGCGCCGCAAGCTGCTGCGCCGCGCCGAGGCCGAGCCCGTCTATGCCGAGCACATTCCCGAGCGCTTTGGCCGCTACCAGCCGGCCACGCTGGGGCAGGACGGACGCGGCCGGTGGATCTGGATCCATGCCGTATCGCTGGGTGAGACGCGCGCTGCCGCCATCTTGCTGACCGCGCTGCGCGAGCGCCTGCCCGGTATGCGCCTGCTGCTGACCCATGGCACGGCCACGGGCCGCACCGAAGGCCGCCGACTGCTGCAGCCCGGCGACCTGCAGGTCTGGCAGCCCTGGGATACGCCAGTGGCCGTGCGCCGCTTCGTGCAGCAATTCAGGCCTGCAGTCGGCGTGCTCATGGAAACCGAGGTCTGGCCCAACCTGGTCGCCATCTGCCGCGAAGAGGGCGTGCCGCTGGCGCTGGCCAACGCGCGGCTCAGCGACAAATCACTGGGCCAGGCGCTGCGCGTGGCGCCGCTGGCGCGGCCCACCTATGCCGCCCTGGCCGCCGCCTGGGCGCAGACCGAGGCCGATGCGCAGCGCCTGCGCCTGCTGGGTGCGCCCGTGCGCGGCGTGCTCGGCAACCTGAAATTCGATGCGCGTCCGGACGCTGCGCTGCTGGAGCGCGCCGGGCAATGGAAGTCCGGCCTGTCCCGCCCTGTGGTGCTGCTGGCCAGCAGCCGCGAGGGCGAGGAGGCCATGCTGCTGTCCGCCCTGCGCACGCTGGGGCCGGCAGGCCGGGCCGTGCAATGGCTGGTCGTGCCGCGCCATCCGCAGCGCTTTGACGAAGTGGCGGCGCTGCTGGCTGGCGGCGGCCTGCATGTCTCGCGCCGCAGCCAGTGGGTGGGTGGCCCGCCCTGCGGGGCTGCGGCGGATGACATCGACATCTGGCTCGGTGATTCGTTGGGCGAGATGGCCCTGTACTACGGCCTGGCCGACGCCACGCTCATGGGCGGCAGCTTTGCGCCGCTGGGCGGCCAGAACCTCATCGAGGCCCTGGCCTGCGACTGCCCCGTGGTGCTGGGGCCGCATACCTTCAACTTCAGCGAAGCCTCGGACCTGGCCTGCGAAGCCGGCGCCGCGCTGCGGGCGCCCGACATGGCACATGGACTGCGCCTGGCCGTGGACCTGGCCGGGGACCGCCAGTCCCACGCCCATGCCGTGGCCCAGGCGCGCGGCTTCCTGGACCAACACCGCGGGGCCGCACAGGCCACGGCGCAGGCGGTGGCCGGGCTGTTGCAGTCGCTCGCCTGATCGTCCTGTGCCAGGGGGCGGGCAGGCAAGACTGCGCAGCAAAAGGGCTTTTGCCCGTTCAGCGAAAGGGCGACTCAAAGGGGTTGACAAGCGCCACGCCAAAATCCGCGAAGTCGCGAATGTTGCGTGTGGCCACGACCAGCCTGTGGCGGATGGCCGTGGCTGCAATCATTGCGTCCTCATACAGCGCATCGGAGCGCCCGTGCATCAGCCGGGCCCAGATGCGGAAGGTCTCGGCATCCATCGGCAGCACGTTGTAGGAGGTGGAGACCAGATCTGCCCAGCGTTCGATTTCCTGGGCCTTCTCAGCATCCTGTTGCCGGGTCAGCTCTATGCCCGCCTGGATTTCGCCCAGGCTGACCGCGGACAGATGGAGCTCCGGCTCAGGCAGGGATTGAAGCCAGGCCAGGACGGCTCCGTGGGGCCTGGGGCGCCGCAGCTCTGAAATGATGTTGGTGTCCAGCAAATACATTTCTGGCGCACTCAGTTGGCGGGTTCGATGGGCCTGCGGTGTGCCGGGCCGCGCGGCGGGATCAGCAGGTCTGCGCGGCCCACTTCCGAGAGCAGCAGTTCCTTGAGCGAAGCAGCTTCGGCAGCGGGATGCAGGCGGCGCCACTCTTGCATCGGAACGAGCACGGCAGTGTCTGCGCCACGCCGGGTCAACACTTGCGGGCCATCGGTCAGGCAGGCTTCGAGAAGCTCGTTGAAGTGGTCTTGGGCATCTTGCACAGGCCAGGATTTCATGATTGCGCTCCTTCGCTCACGGGTTACGGGCCCAGTCTAGTTCCTGGACTGTTGGCTCTGCAATCCTGGGCCCATGCACGCATCAAGGGCCCTATCCTTCCTGCAGCACCGGCAGGCTCACACTCGCCAGCAGCCCTCCATCCTCCGCACTGAGCAGCTCGATGCTGCCGCCGTGCCGCTCGGTCACGGTCCTGGCGATGGCCAGGCCCAGGCCGCTGCCGCTCTGGCTCTGGTCGGGCACGCGGAAGAAGCGGTCGAAGACGCGCTGGCGCCAGGCCTCGGCAATGCCCGGGCCACGGTCGCGCACCTGGAGCACGGCCCGGTCGCCCTGGCGCTGCAGGCGCACGCTGATGGTGGCGTGCGCGGGGCTGTATTTGATGGCGTTGTCCACGAGGTTGTCGATCAGCGAGACCAGGCCTTCGCGTTCGCCCATCACGCTCAGTGGCTCGCTGGCTTCCAGGGCCAGTTCCACCGGGCGGCGGCAGGCCAGGGCGTCGAGTGCGGCGAGCCGGTCTTCCAGCAGCAGGTCCAGGCGCAGCGGCTGCATGGCCATGCCGGGCGCTTCGGTCTCGCTGCGCATGAGTTGCAGCAGCTGGGCCACCATGCGGCTGGCGCGCTGGTTGCTGCGCAGCAGACTGTCCATGAGTTCCTGCTGGCGCGGTTCGCTGCCAAGGCGCAGCAGGGCCTCGACGTTGACGTGCATGGCTGCCAGCGGAGTGCGCAGTTCGTGGGCTGCATCGGCGATGAGGTTGCGCTCGCGCTCGCTGCTGGAGCGCACGCGTGCCAGCAGGGCGTTGATGTCCTGCACCAGCGGCCGCAGCTCGGCGTGTGGCGGCGCATAGATGAGCGCGCTGAGGTCGTCGGGGCCGCGTGTGGCCAGCTCGTCGCCCACGCGGCGCAGCGGGCGCAGCGCCGCGCGCACCGACCACCAGGCCGGAAAGGCCAGGAAGGGGAGGCTGATCAGCAGCGGCAGCAGGTAATAGCTGCGGGTGTTGAGGGTGATCAGCAGTTCCTTGAAGGACGGCAGCATCAGCGTGACTTCGGTCTGGCCCGAGGCCGAGCGCAGCGTGCTCATGCGCCAGGTCTGCCCTTCGAAATCTATGTCCTCGACCGTGTCCAGCACGCGGTTGCGCAGGGTGGGTGCCGGCGTGGGCGAGCGGTACAGGAGCTGGCCGCGCTGCCAGACCAGCAGCGTGGGCGTGAAGCGGATGTCGTCGTCTCCGTCGCCGTACTCATGGCGCAGGGCCGTGTCCAGCGCGGCCAGGCTGTGCTGCTGGCGGTCCGGAAGGTCGGCCAGGTCCTCGGCCACTGCCATGACAAGTTCGTAGACAGGCTTGCTGACCAGCAATTCATTGTGGAAGTGGGCCATGTAGATGGCTGCCACCAGCAACGCGGTCCAGATCGCGGTGAGCACGCCCATCTGGGCCAGCAGCATCCGCCGGCCCAGTGTGGGCCGCAGCCAGCGGCGCCATCTCGGGCTGGCCTGGTGCCCCTGCAGGGTGTGCGATGTCATGGTCAGGACAGGGGGGCCATCGGCTGCGAGTCGATGACATAGCCAATGCCGCGCACCGTGCGTATGAAGCCCGGCCCGATCTTGCGGCGCAGGTTGGAGACATGGACCTCCAGCGCATTGCTGCCGTTGGCGCTGCCACCCGGGATGACTTCCTCCTCGATGCCGCTGCGCGTGACCACGCGGTCCATGCGCCGCAGCAGCAGGGCCAGCAGGTCGAATTCGCAGCGGGACAGCTCGACGTTCTGGCCTGCAACGCTGACACGGCGCGTGGGCTCGTGCAGCGACAGGCCGCGCAGATGCAGCGTGCCGTCGCCCTGCCCATAGCTGCGGCGTGCCAGGGCGCGCACGCGTGACACCAGTTCGGCCAGGGCAAAGGGCTTGACCAGATAGTCATCGGCGCCGCTGTCCAGGCCGTGCAGCCGGTCGTGCAGGCTGTCGCGTGCGCTCAGGATCAGCACGGGCAGGCGGCGCCATTCGCGGCGCAGGCGCGTGAGCAGGCTGATGCCGTCGCCATCGGGCAGGCCCAGGTCCAGCAGCACCATCTCGAAGCTTTGCTGCTCCAGCGTGCGCAGCGCGTCGGACAGGCGGCGCACCCAGACCACGTCCATGGCGTGATCGCCCAATGCGATGCGCACGCCATTGCCCAGATCCAGATCGTCCTCCACCAGCAGCAGTCTCATCGTGTGTTTCCTGTGCCGCTCCCATGCCGCGGACCGGCGCCTGCGGGAGGGCTGCCGCGAGTATCGGTCAAGGCGGGGACGATGCGCTTCAGCATCCCTTCAGGAAAGCCGGGGCAGGTCTTCAGGCTGGTTTGCCACAGTGGCCCGCTCGACAACTCCCACGAAGGCAAGGCGCGCATGCCAAGACTCTCCCGCTGTTCCTTGCCGAGCCGTCTGGCGGTGCTGTGCGCGCTGGCTGCCTGGATGCTGGTCGTGGCGGGTTTGCGTGCCTCGGCTTTCCCAGAGCACAGGACTGCGGCGCCAGGCGCGCGGCCTGCGGCGGCCGGGCATCAGCCCGGGGTACTGCCGGCCGTGCGGGCGCTTCAGGGATTCAAGGGGCTGGCGCGCGGAGCGACAGCGCATCGATGGCGCGCAGGTCGTCGTCGCTGAGCGTGCCGGCGGCCTGGCGCAGCTTGAGCTGGCCCAGCAGCACCTGGTAGCGCGCCAGGGCCAGGTCGCGCTGGGTCTGGTAGAGCTGGCTTTGCGCGTTGAGCACGTCGATGTTGATGCGCACGCCGACCTCGTAGCCGAGCTTGTTGGCGTCCAGCGCGCTTTGGCTGGACGCCAGCGCGGCCTCCAGCGCCTTGACCTGGGCCTGGCCCGACTGCACGCCGAAGAAGGCCGTGCGCGTGCTCTGCTCCACGTTGCGCTGGGCGTCGTCCAGCTGTGCCCGCGCCTTGTCTTCCAGCGCCAGGGTTTCCTTGATGCGGTTTTGCACGGCAAAGCCGGCGAACAGGGGCAGGTTCATGACCACGCCCACGCTGGCGGCATTGGTGCGGTAGCTGGTGCCGATCTGCGGTGTGACCGAGCCATTGGGATAGCGGTTGACCACGTAGCCGGCCTGCAGGTCCACGGTAGGCTTGTGACCGGCCTCGGCTTTCTTCGTTTCCAGCTGGGCGATGTCCAGCGCCAGGCGGGCCTGGCGCAACTGGGGCTGGCCTTGCAGTGCGGTGTCCACCCAGGCCTGGGCATCGGCGGGCATCAGGGCCGGCAACTGCAGCGGCTGGGCCAGGGGGCGGGGCACGGTGCCCACGGCGCCAACGATCTGGTCCAGCACCAGGCGCTTGACGCGCAGATCGTTCTCGGCGGCGATTTCCTGCGCGCCGGCCAGATCGAACCGGGCCTGGGCTTCGCGCGAGTCGGTGATGGTGGCCGTGCCGACCTCGAAGTTGCGCTTGGCGAATTCCAGCTGCTGTGCAATGGCGGCCTTCTGTGCCTTGACCACGGCCAGGCTGTCCTGGGCGCCGAGGACATCGAAGTAGGCCTGGGCCACGCGCACCAGCAGGTTCTGCTCGCCGCTGTCCAACTGGGCGCGCGCCACGTCCACGCCGCGCTGGCCCTGGTCGTAGGCGATCTTGTTGGCCGGGCGGTACAGCGGCTGCTGGGCGCTGAGCTGCAGGTTCTGCTGGGGCGAGCGAAAGCTCCCCGGCAGCACGCTGACTTCCACATGCGAGGTGTTGGCACCGGCCTGCAGACCCACGCTGGGCAACAGGCCCGAGCGTGCCTGCTCGGCGCGGCTGGCGGCCGCCTGGGCGTCGGCCTGCTGGGCCTGCCACTGGGCGTCGTAGCCGCGGGCCTTGGCCACCAGTTCGGACAGGTTCTGGCCCGTGGCCGCAGACGCTGTCAGAGAGGGCAGGGCAGACTGCGGGGCCGCAGGGGCGGGCGCAAGGACGGCTGGGGCAGGAGCTTGCGCCAGGGCCGAGCCCATGCCCGCCGCGCACAGCAGCAAGGCCATGTGGCGCAGGGGCCAGGCGTATGGGCGGGTCAGGGCGGAAGCGACAGGGGCAAGGGGCCGAAGCAGGGGCATAGAGGTCCTCGAATCAAAACACAGTCGTCACGAAGCACCGGGGACGGCGGGTGTACCGCCGTGTCCCGGGTTTCTTTTGCGTGTTGCCGCTCAGTAGCGCGGCACGCCTGGGTCGCGCTCGCGCGACCAGGCATCGATGCCTCCGCTGATATTGGCCACGGTCTCGAAGCCGTTGTTCATCAGGAAGGCAGCGACATGCATGCTGCGTGCGCCGTGATGGCACAGGCAGGCTGTGGGGTGATCCGGATCGAGTTCCTGCAGGCGCGAGGGAATCTCGCCCATGGGGATGCAGCGCAGCTCGAAGCCCTCGGGGCGTACGCTGGCCTGGGCCACTTCCCAGGGCTCGCGCACGTCCAGCACCAGGGGCAGGGCATCGGAGCCGCTGGAGTGCTGGTTCAGCCAATCGTTGAGTTGCGCGGGAGGCACTTGGGGAAGCATCGGAAAGATCCTTGCGGAATGGAGTGGAGTTGCCGCAGCGGCCGAAATCCTCTGGACCCCGGCCGCCGTGGCGGATTTCAGAACGTGAAGCGCGAAGGCTCTTCGAAGTTGGCCAGGCGTGCGGTCACCACGTCCCAGGGCTGGCTGGTTTCGAACTGGTGGCCGTTCTTTTGCACCAGCGTGAAACGCATCATGGGCAGTTGGCCGACGATGGCTGCCAGGCGGCCGCCGTCGTTGAGCTGGGCCAGCAGGGCCTGCGGCACCTGGGCGACCGAGCCGCTGAGCACGATGGCGTCGAACTGGCCCAGAGCGGCCGCTGCCGTGGCGCCATCGGCCAGCTTGACCTCGGCATTGGTGATGCCGGCGCCCAGCAGGTTCTCGCGGGCCATCTCGGCCAGCTCGGGCACGATCTCCAGTGTCACGACTTCCTTGGCCTGGGCGGCCAGCAGGGCGGCCATGTAGCCCGAGCCGGCGCCGATTTCCAGCACGCGGTCGGTGGGCTTGATCTTCAGGTCCTGCAGCATGCGGGACTCGATGCGCGGGGCCAGCATGCACCAGCCCTTGGCGGCGGCTTCCTCGGCCGGGGCGACCAGGGGGATTTCCAGGTCCATGAAGGCCAGGCCGGCATGCTCGGGCGGCACGAAATTCTCGCGGTGCACCTTGCCCAGCAGTGCCAGCACTTCTTCATCAAGCACGTTCCAGGGGCGGATCTGTTGCTCGATCATGTTGTAGCGCGCGTGCGCTTGGGCGCTGTGGTGTTCGGGCAGGCTGTTCAGGGGCAGGCTCATGGGGTATCTCCGGAGAAAGACTTGTCAGGACAAACCTTTGATTCTACGAGTCTCGCGGCGGGGTGGGGGCGCTGGCGGCGCCTTGGCCGGGTGCCGCGTCGTGCCGGTTGCCGTTCCACAGGCGCCGCAGCCACTGGGAGAAGTCGTCAAGGTAGCAATAGACCACGGGCACGACCACCAGGGTCAGCAGCGACGAGGTGACCACGCCGCCGATCACCGACTGGCCCATGGGCGCGCGCTGCTCGGAGCCTTCGCTGAGTGCGAAGGCCAGCGGCACCATGCCGAAGATCATGGCCAGCGTGGTCATCAGAATGGGGCGCAGCCGCACGCGTGCTGCCAGCAGCAGGGCCTGCTCGCGCGGCAGGCCGTCGCGGATCTGGCCGGTGTCCGGGTCGCTGTGCGGCCCGCGCGCGCGGATGGCGAAGTCCACCAGCAAGATGGCGTTCTTGGTGACCAGTCCCATGAGCATGACCACGCCGATGATGGAGAACATGGACAGGGCCGAGCCGAACATCATCAGCGCCAGCACCACGCCGATCAGCGTCAGCGGCAGCGAGGTCATCAGCGCCAGCGGCTGCAGGAAGCTCTTGAACTGGCTGGCCAGGATCATGTAGATGAAGATGATGGCCAGCGCCAGGGCAGACACCGCATAGCCGAACGATTCGTTCATGCTCTTGGTGGCGCCGCTGAACTGTGTGCGGTAGCCGGGCGGCAGGGCGATGTCGGCCAGGGCATTGCGGATGTCGGCCGAGACCTCGCCGCTGGAGCGCAGGTAGACGTTGCCGCTGAAGGCGACCTCGCGCGTCATGTCGCGGCGGTTGATCTGGCTGGGGCCGGTGGCGGGCGTGACGGTTGCCACCTGGTTCAGCCGCACGATGCGCATGCCGCCGTCGCCCGAGGTGGAGGGCAGGGCGAAGGGCAGCCGCTCCAGGTCCTGGGGCGTGCTGCGCGACTCGGGCGCCAGGCGCACCTTGACGTCATAGGTCTGGTCGTCGCTGGCGCGCCAGTTGCCCACGGTCTGGCCGGCCACCCAGGTGCGCAGAGCCGTTGCCATGGAGCCTACCGACAGGCCCAGGTCGGCGGCCGCATCGCGCCGCACGGTGATGTCGATCACGGGCTTGTCGGGCTTGAGGCTGCTGTCCAGGTCCACCAGTCCGGGAATGCCGCGCAGGCGTTCCATCACCACGCGGTTCAGGCGCTCCAGCTCGCCCAGGTCCGGGCCCTGCAGCGAGAATTCGACCTGTTTTTGCCCGCCCACGGGCTCGCGCTGGCCCACATGGGTGACGGTGATGCCGGGCACGCTTTGCAACTGCTCGCGCAGCACGCCCGACAGTTCATCGCCGCTGCGCTGGCGCAGGTGGCGGTCCAGCAGGCGGATGTAGATGCTGGCGTATATCTTGCCCTGGGCCGTGCCGGTGTTGATGGTGGCCAGCGTGTAGCGGACCTCGGGCAGGGCGCGGATGATGGCATCGACCTGGCGGGCCTTGGCCTCCGTGGCCTCGATGGACGAGCCCACGGGCGTGTTGAAGCTCACCGTGGTCTCCGAGAAATCGGCCTTGGGCACGAATTCCGTGCCCAGCAGCGGCACCAGGAAGATGCTGGCCACGAAGATGGCCAGCGCCGCCGCCAGCGTGGTGATCTTGTGGCGCAGCGCCCAGCCCAGCACGTCCTGGTAGAAGTGGGACAGCGAGTCGGTAGCGCGCTCGAACCAGGCCGTGACCCGTCCCAGCGTGCGGTCGTAGAGGCTGTTGCCGCGCTTGTCGCCATGGGCGTGGATGGTCGGGTCATGCCAGACGCTGGAGAGCATGGGGTCCAGCGTGAAGCTCACGAACATGGAGATCATCACGGCCGCCACGATCGTGATGCCGAATTCGTGGAAGAACTTGCCGATGATGCCGCCCATGAAGCCGATGGGCAGGAACACCGCCACGATGGACAGCGTGGTGGCCAGCACGGCCAGGCCGATCTCCTGCGTGCCGTCGAGCGCGGCGGCATGCGCGTCCTTGCCCATCTGCACGTGGCGCACGATGTTCTCGCGCACCACGATGGCGTCGTCGATCAGCAGGCCCACGCACAGCGACAGCGCCATCAGCGTGATCATGTTGATCGAGAAGCCGAACCAGTACATGAACAAAAAGGTGCCGATCAGCGCAATGGGCAGCGTCAGCCCCGTGATCACCGTGGAGCGCCAGGAGTTCAGGAACAGGAAGACGATGAGCACCGTCAGTGCCGCGCCCTCGATCAGCGTCTGGCGCACGTTGTTGACGGCCACGCGGATGGGGCGGGCGCTGTCGGCAATCGGCTCCAGCCGCACGCCGGCCGGCACTTCGGCGGCGATCTCGCGCAGCGTGGCGTTCAGGCCGTCCACGACTTCGATGGTGTTCTCGTCCTGGGCCTTTTGCACGGACAGCAGCAGGGTGCGGCTGCTGTTGTACAGGGCCACGGTCTCCAACTCGCCCGCGCCGTCCTGCACGCGGGCCAGCTGGCCCAGCCGCACGGGCGCGCCGCCGCGCTGGGCGACGATGATGCGCTCGAAGTCCTGCGGGCGCTTCATGCGTGCGTCGATCTGCACCACGCGCTCCTGCTCGCGCGAGCGGATGGCGCCCAGCGGCAGGTCCTGGTTCTCGCTGCGCACGGCGTTCACGATCTGGTCGGGCGTGATGGCATAGGCTTCCAGCGCCTCGGGCTGCAGGTAGATGTTGATCTCGCGCGGGGTGGCGCCCACCAGGTTGACGGCGCCCACGCCGCGCACGTTCTCCAGCCGCTTCTTGAGGACCTGGTCGGCCCAGCTGGTCAGCGCGACGGCATCGGGCGCCTTGGCGCCGCCATCGGCCTGGGGCAGCACGGCCACGGACCAGATGGGCGAGCTGGCCGGATCGAAGCGCAGCACGCGCGGCTCCTTGACCTCGTCGCGCAGGGTGGGACGCACCGAGGCCACCTTCTCGCGCACGTCTTCGGCAGCGCGGCGGCCATCGACATGCAACTGGAATTCGATGATGACGACGCTGGTGCTCTCATAGCTGCGCGAGGTCAGCGCGTTGATGCCGGCAATGGAGTTGACGCCTTCCTCGATCTTCTTGGTGACCTCGGACTCCACGATCTCGGGCGAGGCGCCCGGATAGTCCACCGTGACCACGACCACGGGGAAGTCCACATTCGGGAACTGGTCCACCTTGAGCCGCTGGTAGGAAAACACACCCAGCACCATGAGAGCCAGCATGAGCATGGTGGCGAACACAGGGTTGGCCAGGCTGACGCGCGTGAACCACATGGTCAGCGGGCTCCCGGGGCTGGCGCAGCCTGGGGTTGCTGCACCTGTTGCAACGGTTGCAACGGTTGCAACTGCACGGCCGTGCCCGCGCGCAGGCCGCCCACGCTACCGGCCAGTACCCTGTCACCGGCCTGCAGGCCGGTGGATACGGCGATCCAGGTGGCGCCATCCTGCGCGCTCTGGCTGCCCAGCGTGACCGGGCGATGCTGCACGCGCAGCAGGCTCTTGTCCGCTTCGGACTCACCCGCAGGCTGCAGCAACTGGACATAGGGCTGGGGCTGGTCGGTGCGCACGGCGGTCAGGGGCACGGCCAGCTGTTCGGTCTGCCCCGTGACGATGCTGCCCTGCAGGTACAGGCCCGGGCGCACGATGGGGATGGATCTGCCGGCGGCGCCTGCGTTGACCGGTGCAGCCTGCACACGCAGATAGACGGCCACGCTGCGCGAACCTGCCTGGGCGCTGGGGTTGATGCGCACCACGCGAGCGGGCACGGCGGCCACATCGTCGCCCGCGCCCTGAACCTGCAACTGGGCTTGCTGGCCGACCTGCACGCGCACCGAATCGGCGGGCGCCAGCTGGGCCACGACTTCGAGGTCGGACGGATCGACGATTTCCAGCACCCGCGTTTCCACGCCCACGCGCTCGCCGTCCTGCACCAGGCGCTGTGAAACCTGGCCGTCCATGGGACTGCGCAGCACGCTGTCGGTCACGCTCTTGCGGGCCACATCGGCGGCGGCCTGGGCGGCGGCCAGGTTGGCGCGTGCGGCGTCGAGGTTGGATTGGGAGGTGGCCAGCGCCGTGGTCGAAATGAAGCCTTGCGTGACCAGGGCCTGGTTGTTGTCGTGCTGGCGCTGGGATAGCTGCAGCTGCGCCTGGGCCGCGTCGGCCTGCTGGCGGGCCTGGCGCCAGCGGGCCTCGACCTCGGTGGCGTCCACGCGGGCCAGTTCCTGGCCCTTGCGCACGCTGTCGCCCTCGCGCACCTGCAGGCCGCGCAGCTCGCCGGCCACATAGGCCTTGACCACGGCGCTGCGCACGGCCTGCACCACGCCGCTGACGGGCACGGTCAATTGCAGCTGGCGCGGCTGCAGCGGCACCACCTCCTGCGGACCCACGCGCACCGGCATCTCGCGCGGCTGGGTAGCTGCGGCGATGGCGCTTTGCTTGCTGTGCCGGGTGGATGCGGCGCGCCATACGCTGGCGCCGATGGCGATCAATAAGGCCAGGCCGATCAGCCAGCCGGTGCGACGCTTCATGGTGTGGGCGGGGAGGAGGGTGGTGTGGTGGCTGCAAGGGGCTGGCACATGCCATGCAGCAGGTAGTCGATCTGGGATTCCAGAAACTGCTCGGGATCGAAGTCACCATGGGGCAGGCAGCCGCCCAGCGAATGCTTCCAGATCATCAGAAACATCATCGGGGCGACCACGCAGTGCACGGACAGGTCCAGATCCATGGGCCGGAACTCGCCGCGCTCGACGCCGCGCTGCAGGATGCGCCGGATCAGCTCATGGCCTGGAAGAACCACTTCCTGGTGGTAGAACTGAGACAGCTCGGGAAAATTGCCCGCCTCGCTGAGCATGAGCTTGGTGATGCCCGACGCCTTGGTGCTGCCGATGCGTTCCCACCAGGACTTGAAGCAGTAGCGCAGCAGATCGGTTGAAGGCGCGCAGTAGTTGTCGAGCTCTTCGCTCCACTCGCCGAAGCGGCCCGCGATGCTGTGGCGCACCACGGCCTTGAAAAGCTCCTGCTTGCTCGCGAAATAGAGAAACAGCGTGCCCTTGGAGACCCCGGCGCGGGCGGCGACTTCTTCGACGCGGGTGGCGGCGTAGCCCTTTTCCACGAAGAGGTCGAGTGCCGCTTCCAGCAACTCGCCGGGACGCTCCTGCTTGCGGCGGCTGCGCTTTCCGGAAGGCTCGGCGGGGGCGGGTGAAGAGGCGGGGGAGTCGGTCACGGAAAATTAATGACTGATGGGTTAGTTATCGTAACCGCAGAACCGTTCGTCGTCACCTGGCTTGTGCATGGGCTAACCTGTAGGAGCGACGGCCCGCATGCATTGCGTGTGGTCATTTTTTCGATTTCTTCACAGAAAAGGCGCATATGGCGACTGAAACCATTTATCTGGGCGGCGGCTGTTTCTGGTGCACAGTAGCAATCTAGCTATGTAACTTGTTGAAAATAAACAAGAAAAATCACAGTAGTGCAAATGTCACCTAATTTGTAGTGCAATTTGGGTATGGGGCTTGCCCCATGTAGCGAAGCGGTAACGGCTGTCCTGCCTTCCTTCTTCTTCTTGATAAACACGGGGTCCTCTCCCCCTCGTGTAGAGGGGGCTGGGGGGTTAGTGGTCTTTTGAACTTCTATCAAATCTAGTTCTTTCTCTACCTTTTGTTTTTTCACTTTCTTTGTTTTTCTCAATAGTTTTTTCCAACTCTTTTCTTTGAAGCTCTGCTAGTTGTTGTTGTAGTTCTTGAAGTTGAAAGCCCAAAGATAAAAACTGACTAAAAACTTGAAGTCTGTTCGGATCGTCTTGTTTCATTGAAGAAAGTTGAGCTTGAAGACTGCCTAAACTTGCTTGTAGTTGTACACAACTATTGTGAAGCTGTTCCCTTGTTGAGCCTGAAAAGCTTGCTACAGATTTTGATGAAATTCCTCGGGGCTTGACTTTTGACAATTTTGCAATATTCTTAAATATTGAAATTTGTCTAGTTGTTCTGTTGTTCAAAGTAGCTGATTTGTTGAAAGACTTATCGGCTATTTTTGTTTCTATACTAGCATTTCTCATTGAATTCAATCTCTCTTCATTGAAGCCGAATTTTTCTTGTAGTTCTTTGTTCCAATTTTGTTGAAGCTTAGATAAATCGTAGTCTTTTTTAGTTTGACGACTTGCAAGACTTGCTAAGTCTTTATCTCTATAGCTTGCATTGTCTCCTGCTAATTTTTCAATCTGTTCTTTTCTTTTTGAAAAATAGTCTCTTTCTTCTTTGTTGATACCGATAATTCTAGATAAGCCTTTTTCATTGAAAACGGTCTTAAGTCCTAGCTGTTTTTCTAGCTCTCTAGCAATAGACTTTTGAAAAATATTCCCTAGATATTTCTGATTTTTAAATAGCTTGCTCACATCATTTGCATAAGCTTTACCCTTGCTGTTGAAGCTCACAGGCATCAAGAGATTGTGATAGTGCTCTTGCGGGTCTAGCTCTCTACTTGTAGAGTGATGGAAAGTTCCAAACACTGAATTTGTCTCAAAATTCTTTGTTGTTACCCCGTTTTTTGTTTCTCTAACTGCAATGAACTTTTGAGCTTCTTGCAAAGTTTCTTTGACAGCATTGAGAGTAATTTTGTCTATTGTTTCTGCCAGTTGGGGGTAGGCTGCTTTTAATATTGATAAATCTTTATTGCAAGATAAAGTTAAATCATAAGTTCTGTGCTTGCCAGTTTGATAAGTAAGATTTTTGCCATCCGGTGATTGGCCTTTAAATAGCTTATTGTATTCGTCTATCGTAAGTTCATCTTTTAGACCTAAAAATTCTTTAGCAGAGCCGAGCCAAAAACCTTTGCTTTCTTTGTCGTAATAGTTTTCTTTTTCGCCGTACTCATTGGTATAGTAGCTACTATTTTTTGATTGTTTTATTCTTAACATTTATTTTCTCCCTTTTAGTTTTTTTAATTTTTCCTCAGTTGTCAGAGTGTTAGTATTCTTTGTGGGTGGCTCTATAGCCTCTAGAACCTCTACAGCCGTGTTCAGCAAGCCAACGGCATGGCTTGGGTCAGCGAGGCTCACAAGAGCCTCTAAGCCGATTTTTGCTATCTCGTCGGTTTCTTCTTTAGAAGAAGAGCTTTCAGCCGATGGCTGTTCTGACTTCGTAGTTAGATTTTCTTCAAAATCTACAGAGAATTGAATTCCATCTTTTCCTTGAAAAGATTGGGTTTGTTCAACATTTTTGCTTGCAGTATTCATAACGATCTCTTTGCTTTCTTTATTCTTTTGCTTGAAAGTATTTGTTATAAATTTCTTGTTGTTCGCTTTGCATTGAGCTTGTCTTTGCTCAATGATTTCTTTGCCAAAATCTTTGAATGGAATTTTAACTACTGCAAAAATGGGATTTTGCACAGTCTTGATGCAGACAAAAACACCTGTTTTATCGGGGCCTAAAATATTCTTTAGAATGAGCGGATCATTTTTTACGTCTCTTTCTTGAGTTCTCTCTGATGAGCTTTGACCATCCTTGTTAAAATTTGCAGATTGTGAAGTTTCAATGATTTTGTAAGAGCCTAGAATATTTTCATAGTCTTTTACATCGTCTGTAGCCATTCTGCATATTACTAAGTTGGGAAACGTAGAAAGAAAATCGTTTGCTAAATCTTTGTTTTTTGTAAAGTGAAGTGCTTGAGTTCTTCTCTGTAAGCAAATAACTAGCCTAATTCCGGCCTGTCGGCCCAGGTCGTTTAACCCGTTAAATTTTGGTATATCCAAGAATTTTGCAAAGGCATTGAATTCATCAAGAAGAAATCTGAATTCTTTATTCTTCAATTTCTTTGAAAAATTCAAGTATTCACTATCTAATAGAAATGCTGTTGCAACATTGACAAAGCAAGCAACTACAGAGCTTGCAATGCTTTCATAAGTTGCATCGTTTCTTATGATGATATGCTTGTATTTTGCTCTTCTGTAGATGAAGTCTTTTACATTCAGCCTGCTTTTTTCGTCGTGCCAGAAATTTGCAATTGACTGCCATTTTATGATGGTTGGAACACAAGAGCCAATAATTCCATCAACCATGTTATTTCCATCTTTGGAAATTAAGTTTCCTAGTGGTGCGTAAAATTCTTTGAGATTGTGGAAGTCTTCGGCTGTTTGCTTTGCGTAAAATTCTTGACAAATATCTATTTCTTGCCAATCTTTTTCTTTTTCTTTGCAGAGTTTTAAGCAAATAGCTTTAATCACTGCATATGATGTTTCATACCAATAACTGTCGCCGTCAGGTTTTGTCCCGTGAAAAGATAAAATAAACAAGTCAAGAATTGCATCTTGCTTGTTCTTATCTTTGTTGAAAATCATGCCCCCAAAATCTATGGCTTTTGTTTGTTCAAGCCATGGGGCAATCACTGCAATCTTTTCCCCGACTGAAAGATATTTGTCTGTGTAGTCGCCCTTGGGGTCGTGAACAATTGAGTAGCTGCCGGCCTGAATACTGGCTTCGTGGTAGCGGTCAAGAGTCACTGTCTTGCCTGAGCCTTGTTCTCCAGTGATGAGAGTGGCCACCTCGGCGGCCCTCTTGGATAGCTGTACCAGGTCAGTGAGCTGTAAAGCCTTGGGAGCGGGCTCGTAGCTGTTGAACTGCTCTAAAGCTGTTTCGTCGTAGACAAGTCGCGGGCTGTTCAAGTCTTTTATCTTGAGTCGTTGAAATGGCTTGACAAACTTGACTGCTGGATAGCTTGCAATGATTGTTGAGACAATGATGTAAAAAGTTAGCTTGTCTTTGATTTTCAGAGCTTCTTTGAACTCGTAGCCTTGTGCTTTGAAAAATAGAAAAAATAAAAAAGTGGAGAAGCAAAAACCTAAGATGAAGAAGAAAACATGTTGGTCAAGATAAGTTCTGTAGTCTTCGTTTGAGATTTGATAATCTGTTTTTCTTGAACGAGCATAGAGTATTTTTCTTTTAGTTATCATTTTTTAACTCGTCTATTTTTTGATTTATCTCCAAAAGAATTTCTGCAAGGGTTGCAAAGTTGTCTTCAAATTTCTTGTTGCTTTCAATTTTCTTTTGCTCTTCAAAGAAAAGTTCAAGCGAAGTTTCCACTAAATATGTGAGAGAAATATTTTTCTCTTTGACAAATTCTTGAGCTTTCTTGTGAAGAAAGTAATTTAATCCGGCTGATATTTTTATCTTGTTTTTATTTTGCATATGTATTCCTTTGTTGCTTATTTATAGTATTCTAAAAATACTAAAAATCAAGTCTTCGTCGGAATACTTTCAAAATCTCTTGCAAGCCTTATTTCATAAGGCTTTGAGTGGAATACTAAAGCCGTCTTAGAGTTGTTTTGTATTCTTCTCGTATTCCATAGAAAAACCCTGGTTTTCAGAGAGGGGCAGAGCCCTATGCAAGCCCGTCAGGGGTTGCGACAGGTGTAAAAGTATTCTGTCTTGTCCCTTGGAGTGGAATACGGTATTTTCTAGGGGGTCAAAAAGTAGTGTTACTTTTACGGGGGTAAATTGAGAAAGATAAAAATTTCAAGAGGCAAAAAAGAAAAGGGCTACATTTCTGTAGCCCTTTTTTATTATCAATTTACTTCGTTTATATGTTGACTTCAATCTTGATGCCTTCAGATTTGGGCGAGAGTTGTACATCATTCCAAGTTTCATATTGCTCTAAATTTTGAATTCCTGCCTCAAGAAATCTGATGGCATTTAAAAATTGTAGCTTCGCTTTTTTGCATCGTTCTGTCTCAAGTTCACTTTGTTTGATGTTCTTGAAATCAAAATCTTTAGCTCGTTGAATGTAGACTTTTAGAAAAGGCTTGTCATCAAATTGAATAAAGTAAACTAAAAATTGCTTGTTGATATTTAGATAAACTCTTTCTTGATTGACGAACTCATTGCTAATTTTTGAGTAAGTTGCATTGATTTTCTTTTCAGTTAGTCTTGTTTGTAGTTCTTGTAATTTCATATTTTCCCTTTTCTTTTTCTAGTTGTTTTGTAATTCTTGTGTATTCTTGATTGAAGTTGTGATGATTTATCTTGTCATCTTTGAGAATTTTCTTTAATTCTTCGTATAGTTTTTCTTGCTCTGTTTTCATTGTTACCCCCTAAAAATCAGATAAATCAGAGCTAGTATCATGCCGGCAAACATGCTGAAGAAGAAAAAACCGGCAAGTTTTAGTTCTGCTTCTGCTTTTGGACTAAAATCGTATTGTCTTTTTTCTTTTTTTGTCTCGTTCATTTTTTGTTCCTTTATAAAAAATTTGCTATCGTGTGAATTCCTGTTTCTGCCAAACCGACAAAAATTATCAGTACGGAATAGCAAGCTAGTTCTAAAATATCTTGTATATCTTCATTCATTTGTTTCTCCTTTTTTCTCAATAAATTCTTGCAGAGCTTCAATCATTGTGTAAGTTCTTGATTTGTTTTCTTTGTCAGCAATCTCTTTTATTTCGTTGTAGATTGCGGTTGGCAAATCAAGTCTAAACGATGATGACTCTATAAACTTCCTATCTATTTTCTTCATTTCTTTCTCCTTTTTTCTTGTACAGTTATACAGTTATATCAAATCTTTATCTTCTTTTCAAGTTTATCGTGTTTTATTTCTAATTTATTTTCTATAGATTTTTTTCTTCTCCCTATTTTTTCCGTTTCGATATCAAGATTTATAATTGAATTAAAAGTATTTGCATTGACATTTTCAAGATCAAGAGATTTTAGATAATCTTTATTTTCATCAAATGCTTTGATGATAAAGTGATGCTCATAGACTTCAAAGTAATCATCTAAATTTTCAGGCTCCTCTATGATTTTAAGTGCCATTAAGAAAAGAAAATGAGGATTTTTCTTATCGTCTATTTGTTTTTGAAATTCTTCTAATTCGTGTTGCTCTAAGTTCTCTAAATTCATTTTATTTCCTTTATTTAATTGATTTTTGTCTTATAAGTTTTGCTAGCCTTTTGCTTTCTCTAACTAATTCTGAAAGTGTCTGCCATTCAATATTTTTTATAAAGCTGTCAAATTGACAAACATTTACACATAGTGTAGGGAAAGATTTATCGTCTTTTATGTCAGATGACCTGAAAAAACTTTTATGTATATTAATCTTTTGGTAAATTGCTTTCCATTGAATGCAATAATTTATTATTGCAAATTCTAAACAGTGGTGGCCGGACTGATTCTCATTTAATATGTTGTATTGAATGCATATTAAATGAGCTAGCTCGTGAATAAAAAGATTGGTATTGTCTGTTGTACTTGCTATGTTGTAGACAATAGCATGTATGTAATCTTCGTTTCTAAAGTCAAAATACTTGTAGTCAAAATCTGCGTAAGCAGCATAATTTGCATGTTGATTGTTGACAAATAATATTGTAGTTTTGTTTAAAAACTCTAATTCTTCACTGTTATCTTTTTGAAAACTTAGCAAGTTAAATATCTTTTCTTTGACTTCTTTGAACTGTTTTTTTGCTAAATTAGTCTCATCTTGTTTTGATAAATCTTTCATATCTCAATCTTTCTTTGTTGTTGTTCGTATCTTTCCACTATCTCTTTATTTTTCTTGATGTGTTGAGCAAAAGGGTCAAATTCTGGCGAGTCAGCAAACGGGTCTAGCTCATCAATTTCAGCCCGCCATGCCTGAGCCTGGCTGAGCTCAACGGCTGTGGGTTGTGCTCGGGTAGGTCTACTCTTTATGAGCTCGTCTAGAGCCTGCTCCTTGGCTCCTGATGGAGTAGGGGAGGGGGTAGCTAGTGGCTGTATGTTGAAAGTGCTGTAAAACTCGTTTGCTCGTCTTCTATGTACATTGAAATGAAACTCTGCTTCATTGTTCTGTACATAAGAAAAAACCTCTTCTAATGTCTTTAGGTTTTCAGCAAACTCCGCTTGAACCAAAAGAATTAGAAGAGGTTTTTTATTGTGAGTCTTGATTAGATTGTTTTTCTCAAGCTTGTTTAGATAGTATTTTGCTGTTGTAGTGTCAATGTTCTTGTTCAGTGCTTCGCTCAAGTATTTTGAAACATCATAAATTGTTAATTCTTCAAAAACTCCGACAAGTCCGTTTTTGAAGGTTTGTTTGCTAGATAGATAAAAATACAGTGTGTAGCTAGCTAAACAATTTAACTTAGCTAAGGCTGTTATTGTTAAATGACTGATTGCTACAAATCTATCTCTCACTGTCTTGTTGTTTATATTATTCATTGATTTTCTGTTGTTGTTATATAACTGTACAGTGAAATAATAAAAAATCAAGAGCAAATTGCATTTTTTCGCGCCGCCTCCTTTTTTTTATTCTTAATACAAAGAATACAGTTGTCTACGACAATACTAGTCTAAATCTAATAGATATTTATTCTAGAATACATCTGTCACTCTTAATATCAACAATGCACGAAAGTAGTGTATAGAAAATTTGTCAACCCCTTTGAAACCCGCATGGATAAACGATTTCAAGGTTTCTTGAATAGTGTATAAAAAAAGTAGTGGGGTGTATGGATTAGTGTATAAGAATTTTCTCAATCGTTCGGAAAGCCTTTATCCATGCGGGTTTTACTGTTTTTTGAGTAGTGTATAAAAAGGTGTATAGAAAAAACATCATATAAATTCTTTGATTTTTCTTGTGTCGCTGTGCGAAAAGATGTTCTTTAAGAAAAAGCTAAATTAAGCAAAAATGATTTAGACGAAAAAAAAGCACTCCGTAGAGTGCTTGTGTGGGGTGTGCTGTTTAAGCAAAAGCCTTGGCAAGCCAAGTTTTACCGGCTTCTGTCTCAAACCAAGCCTTGCCCTCCGCAGTAGACTTCTCAACAAAACTATCTTTGCCAAGCTGCTTAACTGACTGCCAGTATTTGAGAGCATCAGCAGTGAGCTTCCAAACTTCGCGGTCTTTCCAGACTTTAAAGGTACTTTGCCGACCTTCTTTTGTCGTGACAGCAGTAGTAAAGATTAGTTCTTTATCTGTGGATTGGCTTCCCGCAGGAAGAATAATAAGCTTTTCTGCAACAAGCAGAGCAGTGAGAGCCTTGGGGTCAATCTTGCTCTTCTTGATTTCTTCAATAATTTTCTTGCTAGATTTTTCAATCTCTTCTGCCTGTGCAAGCTGTGCTTGCAGTGCCTCCATTTGGGCTTTGATTTGTGCAGAAGTCAAAAAACTTTGGTTGGCAAACATTTTAAAGCCCTCGTTTTGGCTGTTTAAGAAGACTCTATTTTATTGTTGTTCTTTTATGCTGTCCAGGACTTTTTTAACTTTCTTCTGCGATATTGAAGTAGTGTTTTGTTTGTTGCCCTGAAGCATGCCCTATGGACTTTATTGCTTGTTGTTGTGTTGTCATTTCTTCAGGGGCAACTATTGAACTATGTAGCTCTTCAAATTTTCGTACTGATTGCAAGCCCAAGATTTCAGTTGCAAGAACTGAATTTCCTTGGCCTATTTTTGAAAGCAATCTTGAAATGTTGGTTCTTCTTAAGTCATGAAATCTTATCTTTTTGTGTAGCTCTACAGACTTGAGGAAGTCGGTCCACATTTTTTCAAATCCACCTATTGAATAAGAAAAGAACCGCCCATTTTCCGCATTTGGTTTTAGGGTAGCTATGAAGTCCCTGGCATCTTTTGTTAGATAGACTTTTCTAGGTTTGTTGCTCTTAGTGTGTGTGAGCTGTATGTATGTGCTCTTAACTTGTTCTTGTGTCAGGTAAACAATTTCACTTCTTCTCATTGCTGTTAGCAATGAAAGTCTTGTTATGTTGTACAAATCCTTGTTATTTTTTTCAATCAGCTTGCTATAAATAAGTTCCTCTTGTTGCTGCGACAAGATAACTTCTCTTTTTGTGATGGTGTAGTGCCCAAGTAGTTCTTTGTCATAGTTTTTTGTTGGATTGGATAGGTCGGCTAAACCCTCATTGAAGTATTGAAGTTTTCTGTACACATTGGAAATAAAAGTTATTTCCCTACTGACAGAAATAGGCTTGATGGTTCTTAGTCTTGTCTTGATGTAGTTGTTTATGTCAATAGCTTTAATCTCTCTAACATCAAAGCCTTTGAGAAATTTGTAGACTGGCTCATCGGGGTCTAAAGCAAGCTCTAATTTCTTCTCAAGTGTTATATTTCTATCAAGAATGCTTGTGTTCTTTATTGTTTTCAAAAAAGATAACTTGTTATTTCTGTTTCTTCTTTGAAGTTCGGTGGTTGGCTCTTTGATGTAGTCTTGTGCATACAAATCTACAAAATAGCCAAATTGATAGTTGTTGTTATCTAAGGAAATTTCTTTCTTTTCAGACTCAACAGAGTAGATAAGTTCTTGTCCCTTTTTTGCTTTGGTTAGTGCAAGAAATGCTTTGGCTTCATTAATATCTTTAAAATACTTGTCGCACTTGAAATCTTTACGACTAACCTTCACTCTGTAGTAGATAGTTGTGGGCTTGCGGACTAGCTGGATGCCTCTGGGTAGGGTAGTAGCCATAGTGAAATCTGTGGTGAAATTTGGTGCAGTAGTGACATTCTAGAGGCTGTGTAGTGAAATTTCCAGGCATCCTTAACTCATTGATTTAAAAGGGAAAAGTATGATTGAAACCATCACCCTGGGCGGTGGCTGCTTCTGGTGCACTGAAGCCGTTTTCGACCGCGTGCGCGGCGTGAGCGACGTGCAAAGCGGCTACGCCAATGGCGATCTGGACGATCCCAGCTACGAAGACATCTGCACCGGCGAGACCGGCCATTCCGAGGTCATCCGCGTGCAGTTCGATCCTGCCGTGATCCCGCTGCGCGACCTGCTGACCGTGTTCTTCGGCACGCACGACCCGACCACGCTCAACCGCCAGGGCAACGACGTGGGCACGCAGTACCGCAGCGGCATCTACACCACGAATGAGCAACAGGCCGAAGTGGCGCGCACGCTGATCTCCGAACTCACCCAGGCCGGTGCCTACGACGCGCCCATCGTCACCGAGGTGCAGCCCCTGGCCAGCTACTGGCCGGCAGAGGACTATCACCAGGACTACTTTCTCAACCATCCCAACCAGGGCTACTGCGCCTTTGTGGTGGGGCCCAAGGTGCAGAAGTTCCGGGGCGCCTTTGCGCGCTGGGTCAAGCCGTGAGCGGGTGGCGGCGCGTGATGTAAGCGGTTGTGATTCGCAGGCATAATGCAACCCGGTTGCGATAATGCCGCCTGGCTGCCCTGCCGTGTTCAGCGGCCTGACCTTTGATCACCCATGTCCTTGCCGATCCCCACTTCCCTGCCCATACCTGCCGGCATGCGTTCGACGCGTGCCACGCGGGCCGTGCTGGCGATGTGGGAGTCGCGGGCCGACGCACTCCTGAGCGAAGCCGATGTGGAAGCGGCCCTGCACGCCCAGGGCGTGCAGGTCAACCGCGTCACCGTCTACCGGCTGCTGGACCGCCTGGCGGCAGCCGGTGTGTTGCGCCGCAGCGTGGATGCTGCCCGCGTGGCCCGCTACGGCCGGTCCGTGCCGGGCGCGGCCAGGCAGGCCGATGCCGCTGCGCATTTCGAATGCGCGGATTGCCACAGCGCTTTTCGGCTGGGCGGCGAGGGCGGTGGGGGCGGCGAGCCGCTGCAGGCCGCTTTGCTGCAGCTGCACCAAGCGCTGGCCGCCAGCGGCCTGCAGGGCCGGGCAATCGATGTGGCGGTGACAGGGCTGTGCCAGGACTGCAGCAGTGCAGGGCCATCCCGAAATGCCCCTTCCGCCTGAGGCGATCGCCCTAGCCCCTTTCTTCTCTTGCATAGCTCTTCAGGATTTCGCATGACCCTTGCACCGTTGCGCCCCGTTTCCTTGATCCTGGCCGCTGTCTTCCTGGCCGCAGCAGCCCAGGCACATGACCACGACCACGCGAAAGCCCAGCCGGACGCCAAGGCACAGGGCGCCTCGGCGCCGCTCGATGCCCATGCCCGGGCCGACATGGAACGCCATCGCGCCATGGCCAAGGCCCACGAAGCCGCCGCGCAGTGCCTGGCAGCCGGCCGTGATCACGAACAATGCCAAAAGCAACTGCAGGCCGATTGCAAGGGCCTGGCGCTGGGCAAGTTCTGCGGCATGCGCCATGCGCATTGAGTGCGGTCCTGCCCGCCGTGTGGCGCCGTGAGCAATCGCCAGTCTTTGTGACGGGATGGTGAAACCTGCCCCGCAAATTGGCGCATACACTCTGCGCTGCCCATCCAGCCCCTGATCCCTCCATGCCCTTGCAACCCCCGGAACGTCACTTGCCAGCGCAGGCCTCAAGGCTTGCGTTGCGCGGCGCCGTGCCGGGTCGAGCCTGGCTCGTGGCCTGGCTGCTGGTCTGGTCCATTGCCCTGGCGCCGTTGCTGGGCCAGATGCACCGCGTGGTACACGCGGGTGGCCTGGCTGCAGCCACGCTCCATGGCCCGGTGGAGGAGTTTGCCACTTCCTGCAATGCACCCGTCGATTGGGTCCATGCGCTGTTCTCGGGCCACGGCCCGGCGGATTGCCAACTGCTGGACCAGTTGCACGAAGGCATGGCGGGGCCGCCATCCGCCGTGGTGCTGCCGCCTTTCTGGGGCGAGCAGGCCGAACCCGTCCAGCCGGTCGTCGTGCGCGATGGCCGCATGCTGGCGGCCTTCTTCGATGCGCGGGGTCCCCCGCATCCCATCACTGTCTACCTGGCGGCTTGAATCTCCGGGACTGGCGCTGCATGCGCCTGCCCTGCACAGCCGTTTGGCCGCGCCTTGCTGCATTGATCGCAACAAGGCGCCGCGCCCAGGTGCGGCAGTTCCTTGAATGCATATCCGATCGGATGGCTGCATGCGCCTGCAGGGCGCGCCGTGGCCGTCCGCTTCCGACGCCATTTTTTGCAGTGCCCGGATTTCCACGCCCCGCAGGGACGTGGCCGGCCGCTGCCGGGAAGACCAGTGATGAGAGTGACAACAAAGCAATACCACCAGGACGCCAGGGCGCAGGGGGAGAGGACGAAACTGCGCCCGCTGCTGCAGCAACTGCTGCTGGCAGGCGTGCTGGGCCCGGCGACCGGCGGCCTGGCCATGGCGGCAGAGCCTGCCGACCCCATGCCCGCAGCAGGACCCGCAGCCGCAGCTGCCGCCGAGGCGGGCGCGCCGCGCAGTGATGCCCCCGTGCTCAATGAGGTGACGGTCAAGGCCAGCGGCCTGGGCCTGACCTCGGCCGACATGTCCACGCCGGCCACGGTGCTGGAAGGCGACGTGCTCACGCTGCGCCAGGCCGCCACGCTGGGCGAGACGCTGGACGGCGAGCCCGGCATCCACGCCAGCCATTTCGGCGCAGGCGCAAGCCGGCCCATCATCCGCGGCATGGACGGCCCGCGCGTGCAAATCCTCAGCGATGGCTCCGAGCTGCACGATGCCTCCACTATCAGCCCTGACCATGCCGTGGCCAGCGAGCCCATGCTCGCCACGCAGATCGAGGTGCTGCGCGGCCCCTCGGCGTTGATCTACGGCGGCGGCGGTGCCATGGGCGGCGTGGTCAACATTCTGGACGACAAGATTCCCACGTCCATTCCCAAGAATGGCATCACGGGCTCGGCCCAGTTGCGCGGCAGCACCGGCGCTGGCGAGACGGCGGGCGCTTTCTCGCTGACGGGCGGCGCCGGCCAGCTGGCCATCCACGCCGAGGGCATGGCGCGCGATGCCGGCGACTACCGCGTGGGCAGCGGCTGGGCGCCCAACGGCCAGTCCCAGGGGCGCGTGGGCGGCAGCTTCAACCGCACGGACACGGGCAGCCTGGGTCTGTCCTGGATCGGCACGCAAGGCTACCTGGGCCTGGCCTACACGCGCCAGACCGCACGCTATGGCCTGCCAGGCCACAACCACAGCTTCGAGGGCTGCCACACCCATGGCGACCATCTGCACTGCGGCGGCCATGACCACGGCGACGAGGACGGGCATGACCATGGCGGCGACGAACACGATCACGACCATGGCAGCGTGCCGGTGGTCGATCTCAACAGCGAGCGCTGGGATCTGCGCGGCGAATGGCGCAATCCGACGGCTGGCATCGCGGCGCTGCGCGTGCGCGGTGGCTGGACCGACTATCGCCATGACGAGATCGAGGGCGGCCAGGTCTCGACCACGTTCAAGAACCGCGCCCATGACCTGCGCGTGGAGGCAGAGCTGGAGCCCATCGCCGGCTGGCGCGGCGTCATTGGCCTGCAGACCGTGCAGCGCAAATTCAGTGCCGAGGGTGAGGAGGCCTATGTGCAACCCACCGAAACCCGCCGCAACAGCATCTACTTGCTGGAGGAATACCGCTGGCAGGACTGGCGCTGGCAGGCTGCGCTGCGCCACGAGCGCCAGACCGTGGACGCCCAGCAAAGCGGCATCTCGCGCAGCCACAGCGGCACATCGTTCTCGCTGGGCTCGGTGTGGAAGTTCACCCCGGGCTACAGCCTCTCGGCTTCGCTGACGCAGGGCAACCGCCTGCCCACGGCCGAGGAGCTGTACGCCAACGGCCTGCACATGGCGACTTCCACCTACGAGCGCGGCAATGCCGACCTCAAGCGCGAACGCTCGCAGGCGCTGGACATCGGCCTGCGCAAGACGGCAGGCGACACCACGTTCAGCGTCAATGCCTTCCACCATCGCGTCAAGGGCTACATCTACGGCGCCACGCTGGATGAGCATGACGGCCTGCAACTGCTGCAGTACACCCAGGCCGATGCGCGCTTCACCGGCGTGGAGGGTCAGGTGCGCCAGAAGCTGTCGCGCCAGTGGGGCGTGACCCTGTTCGGTGACGCCGTGCGTGCGCGGCTGGAAGACGGCTCCGCCTTGCCGCGCATCCCCGCGGCGCGCGTGGGCCTGCGCGTGGACACCTTCTACAAGGGCTGGGATGCCCAGGCCGAATGGGTGCAGGTGCTGCGCCAGAACCGCGTCACGGCCTATGAGACCGAGACGGACGGCTACGGCATGCTCAACGTCTCTGCCAGCTACACGCTGCGCACCTCGGGTGGCATGCCCTGGCAGTTCTTCATCAAGGGCAACAACCTGACCAACCGCCTGGCCTTCGCCCACACCTCGTTCATCAAGAACGCTGCGCCGCTGATGGGGCGCAATATCACCGTGGGCGTCAAGGTGTCGTTCTAAGGCGGGTTGCCCGCTGCGCTCCCCGCGCCGTCTGCTACAGGTAATGCTGCAGATGGCGCAGGGCGCGCGCGCTGTCAACGCCTATCCACTGCACGACTTCGGTCTCGGCACGGCCCGCGCGCAGCCACTGCACGATGGCCGTGTTGCGCAGCACCTGCGGGCCGACGCGGTGCAGCGGCGCCTGCTGCGACGAGGCAGGCTGCGCGGCATGGGCGCGCTGTATCAGCTGTGAAGCCACATGGAACAGCACGCGCACCGACAGCGGCTGCCCTTCACGCGAATAAAAGACCGTGGCATCGGGTTGAACGGCCTCCGGCCCGCGCTGGCCGGCGCTGAAACCTTTCCAGTCCTGCAGCGCCTTCACCACCGTTTCCGATAGATCCAGCGTGCGCTGCTGCGCGGCGCGTGCGCCATCGATATGCAATTGACAGGGAAGGCCATTGCCTGGTCCGGCGCATTGCACATCGCGCCAGCACAGGCCGCGCACCTCCTCGGGCGCCAGCGCCAGTTCGTACAGCAGCAGCAAGATGGCGCGGTCGCGCGCCGACTGAAAGCCGTCGGCCATCGGTATGTGGCGGGGCAGGGCATTCCACAGCGGCGCGGGAAGGCAATGGCCCTGGCCGTCTTCGGCAGGTGGGCGTTCCTGCGGCGCCAGCCCTGCGGCGGGATTGGCGCCGACCCATCCGTGGTCCAGCGCATGGTCGTAAATGCGTTCCAGCAATCGCCAGTAGCGCCTGCGCGTGACCTCGCTGATGCGGCGGCCGGGCTGGTGGCCCGACAACTGGCCTTCGCGCGGGCGCAGGAAATTCTGGACATCAACGGCGGTGGCCTGTTGCCAGGCGCGGGCCTTCGCCTTGACTTTGCCTTTCGGCGGGGCCGGGGAGGGGGGACCTTCTTTGGCTGACATGCCGGCATCGCCCAGGCTGCGCAGCCAGGCACGCCATACCTTTTCGTAGCCGCTGTCGGGCGCCGTGTCCAGGGCATCCCAGCCCTTGGCGCCCTCGGTTTCCAGCCAATGCCGGAACAGGGCCAGCCCGTCGGGGACAGTGGACGGCGGCTTGCCGGCAGCGGGTGTCTGAGAGGGTGATGAAGTCATGGGCGTTGAGAACAAAACGAGTCAACCAATGGAGTTATTCAATGTAACTTACATGAAGTCAAGCGGCAACCTTGTTATCGACTGATGAACACCAGTGGCGACAAGTCGCCAGAAAAAGGGCCGTTCGGCCTGGATTCGAGTCCTTGGCACGTCTCTAGACGTGTATTGGGCACTTTCAAGCACCCGCGCTGGATCTGCGCGCTGGTGATCGCAAGCGCTGGTCCAGGGGAAGCAAGGGGAGGGCAGAAGGCGGCCCCTGTCTTCAGGACAGGGGCCGCAGCGGTCAAGCCGCCATGCGCCCGAATCGGCCGGCGTTGAAGTCGGCAATGGCCTCGCGGATCTCGGCCTCGCTGTTCATCACGAACGGGCCGTGGCCCACCACGGGCTCTGCAATGGGCTCGCCCTCCAGCCACAGCATGGTGGCGTCGTTGTTGGCCTCCAGGCGCACCAGATCAGCCTCGCGATCGAAGTGCACCAGCTGGCCTTCGCGAACAACCTCGCCGTCGTTGACCAGCACCGTGCCATGCAGCACGACCAGGGCCAGCGTATGTCCGGGCTTGGCGCGCAGCTCGGTGGTGCGGCCGGCTTTCAGGCGCAGGTCCCAGACATTGATGGGCGTGAAGGTGCGCGCCGGCCCCAGGCTGTTCCCAAAGGCTCCGGCAATCACCCGCACCCGGCCCGAGCCGCCTGGCAGTTCCACGGACGGGATCTGTCCATCCACCAGGGTCTGGTAGCCAGGCGCAGCCGACTTGTCCCTGGCGGGCAGGTTCACCCACAGCTGCACCATCTCCAGCCGCCCGCCGCGTTCGGTGAACGCATGGGAATGGAATTCCTCATGCAGGATGCCCGCGCCAGCCGTCATCCACTGCACGTCGCCAGGGCCGATCAGCCCGCCAGCGCCGGTCGAGTCCCGGTGCTCGACTTCGCCCTCATAGACGATGGTCACGGTCTCGAAGCCGCGGTGCGGATGCACGCCCACTCCGCGAGGCTGGGCAGCCGGCTCGAAGCTGGCGGGGCCTGCGTGGTCCAGCAGCAGAAAGGGGCTCAGAGCCGCACCATGGTTGCCATAGCTGAACAGCGAGCGCACGGGAAAGCCGTCGCCCACCCAATGGGCACGGGGAGCGCTGTAGACGCCGAGCATCTTCTTGAGCATTTGCTTCTCCTTGGGAATCGTGGCTGCCGCAGCGTTAGCGCCAGCCACTTTTTGCACATGGGAGAATCTTAGGATTTGAACGATGAATGCGGTAGATAGCAAAATTTGCCTTCATCGTCCTGAATAAAGAACAATGACCATGCTGCGTGTGCTGGCCGAAAGGGCGCAGTGCCTGGTCGTCCTGCCCGGCTGGGAGCCGCGTCGGGAGCTGATCCATGTGGTGTACGCATCCCGGCGCGGGCAATTGCCCGCCGTGCGGCTGCTGATCGACCATCTGGCCCAGGCCTTCGAGGCCCTGGAAGAAGCCTGAATGAGGCAGGGCCTGGCCTGCGGCGCATAATCTGCGCGCGCCGCCAGCCTGCGCAGGCGCAGCTTCCCGATCCCGCTTCAGTGAACTCTCCCGTCTTTGCCTCCCTCATCCCCGTCATTCTTTGCATTGGCGCAGGTTTTCTCGCCGCCCGCCTGGGCTGGGTGCGGGCCGCCGCCATCAAGGATTTGTCCAACCTCGTTTTCCTGGTGCTCACGCCGGCGCTGCTGTTCCGCACCATGGGCGCGGTGCGGGTGCAGGAGCTGGACTTTCAGCCCGTGGCGCTGTATTTCCTGGCGACTGCGCTGATCTTCGGGGTGTCCATGGTCCTGGGCGGTTTTTCCACGCGTTCGGCCGCGCGGGGGCTGGCCAATATGTTCAGCAATACCGTCATGATCGGCGTGCCGCTGGTGGGGCTGGTCTACGGGGAGGAAGGGCTTGTCACGTTGTTCACCCTGGTCTCGCTGCATGCGCTGATCCTGCTGACCGCAGCCACCATCGTGTTCGAGCTGGCCGAGGCCCACGAGCGCCAGCGCTGCGGCCAAAGCGCACCTCGCCCCATGTGGCGCACGGTGCTGCAGGCGGTGCGCAACGGCATCGTCCATCCTGTGCCGCTGCCCATACTCGCCGGCCTGCTGTTCGCACAGACCGGTCTGGCTCTTCCTGGCGTGGTGGATCGCTCCCTGCAGGTCTTGGGCCAGGCGCTGGGCCCCATGGCGCTGCTGCTGGTGGGGGTGACCCTGGCCTATACCAAGGTGGGGCAGAACCTGCGCGAGGCCGTGGGCATCGCGCTGGTCAAGAACCTGGTGCATCCGCTGCTGGTGCTTGCGCTGGCCTGGGCCTTCGGTCTGGGCGGCCTGCCAGTGGCCGTGATGTTCACGGCGGCTGCATTGCCCGTGGGGGCCAACGTGTTCCTGTTCACGCAGCGCTATGGCGTGATGCAGGAGGAGGTGTCCGCCAGCATTGCGGTGTCCACGGCGCTGGCTTTGCTTACCGTGCCGCTGATGCTGTGGCTGGCCCAGCGTCTGCTGGGCTGACGGGTTTCAGCAGGAGCAGCGCCGGCAATCCGGGGGATCAGGGCGCCAAGCGCTGGCGCAGCCAGGTTCCAGATTCCAGCTGGTAGCACAGGCGGTCATGCAGGCGGCTCTTGCGGCCTTGCCAGAATTCCCAGCGCTCAGGCACCAGCCTGAATCCGCCCCAGTGCGGCGGGCGTGGCGGGTTCAGCAGGAATTGCGCGCCGTACTTGGCCGCATTGGCCACCAGTACGCTGCGGCCACTGATGACCTGGCTTTGCGGACTGGCCCAGGCACCGATGCGCGAGTCCAGCGGGCGGCTGTTGAAGTAGGCGTCGCTTTCGGCATCGCTGACCTTTTCCACGCGGCCCTCGATGCGCACCACGCGCTCCAGCTCCACCCAGTGGAACTGCAGCGCTGCAAACGGATTGCCCGCCAGTTGCTGGCCCTTGCGGCTGTCGTAGTTGGTGTACCAGACCAGGCCGCGCTCGTCATAGCCCTTGATGAGCACGATGCGCGTGCTGGGCCGCAGGTCGCCGCCCACGGTGGCCAGCGTCATGGCATTGGGCTCGGGCACCTGGGCGCTCAGGGCTTCCTGCAGCCATTGGTCAAACTGCTGCAGCGGATCGGCCAGGGAGGCCGATTCGCTCAGTTCCGCGCGCTCGTAGCTTTTGCGCAGATCGGCGATCGAGGTGGAAATGCTGCTCATGGCCAGCATTGTGCCTGCGCCCGACCTCCCATTTGCTGCGCTAGAGTTGCGCATGCTCAGAGACTTCAAAGGCCGCCCCTGCGTGATCATCCTCGCCTCGGGCCGTGGCGAGCGTTTCCGCGCGTCGGGCGGCACCATGCACAAGCTCGCCGCGCCGCTGGGCGGCAGCTCCGTGCTGGAACACACACTGGCCGCCGTCCGCGCCAGCGGCCTGCCCTGGCATCTGGAAGATGCGGGCCACCCCGGAATGGGCGATTCGCTGTCTGCGGCCGTGCGTGCCACAGCCGATGCGCCAGGCTGGCTGGTCTTGCCGGCCGACCTGCCGCTGGTGAGTCCACAGACCTTGCTGAAAGTGGCCGATGCATTGCATGCAGGGGCCCGAGCCGCCCAGCCTGTCCATCAAGGCGAGCGTGGACATCCCGTGGGTTTCGGCGCCGCATGCGGCGCGGCGCTCATGGCGTTGAGCGGAGAGAAGGGCGGGGCGCCTGTGCTGAAGGCGCTGCGCGAAGCCGGACATGTGGTTCAGGTCGATGTGGACGATGCTGGTGTGCTCACCGACATCGATACGCTGGACGATCTGGCGCGCGCTGAGGTGTTGCTGCAGAACCGGCCTGAAGTGGGCTGAATTCAGGCTTCGCCGTCTGCCGTAGCGGGGCCGCCTTCGGTCGCTGGGTCGGCTTGGCTGCCTTGGCAATAACCGCGCAGTTTGAGCAAGGCCCGATACATCACCTCCCGTTCCTCCTGCGTCAGCGCCAGCAGAGCAGCGGCCTGGTGTTGTCGGGCCACGGGCATTACCTCGTCATGCAACTGCCGGCCCGCAGGCGTGATGGAGCACAGGATCTTCTTGCGTGGAGTGGAGCCTTGCGCCAGCAGGGCCACAAGGCCGCGTTCCTCGAGCAGCCGCAGCGCTCGGCTCACCAGGGCCTTGTCCGAAGTGGATTGCACCACCAGCGCGCTGAACGGCAACTCGCCTGCATGCGCGACAAGGGCCAACAGCCGCCACTCCGAAACCGTCAAGCCCGCCGTATCGGCATAGGGCACGGTGATGGTGCGCCGCAGCGCATTGCCCACCTGGCTCATCAGCGTGGTCAGAAAGGCATCGACGGTCAGGCTGCTGCCTGCCTCGTCAAGGTGGGTCCAGGGATTGCCTGCGGGCGTGCTGGGCACAGGGAGAGGAGAAGGTGGGATGGACATGTTCCCATCAATTGTTTCACAGGCTGCCTGACGTTTGTCTTGTGGAATTTCTTTAGAGAAATCAATAGAGGTCAATCGGTGTTTTCAGTAAGTTGATTCATCAACTTACTGGAGAAAATCGTCATTGATTCTTTTGAGGATCAATGTTTCATAGGTGAATCGTATGAATTCATCCCATAGCCAGCCCCAGCTGCCATGCCCGTATTTGACCGATGCATGTCCGCGCTTTCAAAGGAGCCAGTGATGACACCCCATCGTCGGCAAGGCCTGACCATTGCAGCATTGGCTTTTGCCACCGCTGTCTGTGGTCCGGCATTTGCACAGGACTACCCCGCCAGGCCGATCACCGTGGTGGTCGCCTATCCCGCAGGTGGTGACACGGACGCCATGGCGCGCCTGTTCGCCGAAAAGCTCACGTTGCGTCTGCGCCAGCCCGTGGTGGTGGACAACCGGCCCGGGGCGGGCGGCACCGTGGGCAACAACCTGGTTGCGCGGGCCGTGCCCGATGGCTACACGCTGCTGTTCACGCCCAACCCCTTCACCATCGCCCCCATGGTGATGAGGCTCCCTCCTGCCGCGACCTATGACCCCTTGAAAGGTTTCACCCCCGTGGTGCAGACCGCCAGCCAGGCCGTGTTGCTCGTGGCCCATCCCTCCACGGGATTCAAAAGCGTGGCCGACATGGTGGCTGCGGCCAAGGCCGGCAAGACGCTCAGCTACGCCAGTCCCGGCGCAGGCTCGCCCATGCACATAGGTGCCGAGTGGCTGAACCGCGCTGCCGGAGTGAGCATTCAGCATGTGCCCTATCGCGGCGTGGCACCGGCCGTCAACGATGTGGCAGCGGGCCATGTAGGACTGGCCTACGTCACGCTGGGGCCGGTGGCCCAGTACATCCAGGCGGGCAAGCTGCGCGCGCTGGCCGTGACCGACCCGAAGCGTTCGCCCCTGCTGCCCGATGTGTCTTCGCTGGCGGAACTGGGCTACAGGGACATCGCCGCGGGTGCCTGGAATGGCTTCTTCGCGCCCAAGGGCACGCCGGCCGCCGTGGTGCAGACCTTGAACACCCATCTCAACGAGATCCTCAGGATGCCGGAGGTGGCGGCAAAGATGGCCACCTTCGGTGCCGTGCCCGTGGGCGGGTCGCCGCAGGTGCTGGCCGATGTCAACGCTGCCGACTACGAGCGCCTGGGCAAGGTGATCCGCGAACTCGGCATCACCGCTGAATGACATGAATACCTCGAATTCCACGCTGGGCCGCGAGACGGCCCAGGTCACGGCGCTGTCCAAGGTACTAGGTCGTGCCCAGTACGCGGGCGACCTCAAGCTGCCGGGCATGCTGCATGCCAAGCTGTTGCGCAGCCCCTATCCGCATGCGCGCATCGTGCGCATCGACATTGCTGCAGCGCGTGCGCTGCCCGGTGTGAAAGCCGTGCTGACCGGGGCAGATGCACCGCGCACGCCCTGGGGCGTGAGCCACAAGGAGCGGCGCATCCTGGCCGACGGCCTGGTGCGCTTTGCGGGTGAAGAGGTGGCAGCCGTGGCTGCCGCCACAGAAGAGATCGCCCGCGATGCGCTGGACCTGATCGAGGTCGAGTACGAAGAACTGCCCGCCATCCTGTCGCCCGAGGAAGCCCTGGATGAAGAAGCGCCCGGCGTTCATCCGGGCCGGGACAACATCGCCCACGAGATCCGCTTCGAGCGCGGCGATGCCGATGCCGGATTCGCCGCAGCTGATCTGGTTCACGAAGCCACGTACACCACGCATGCGCAGTACCCGGGCTACCTGGAACCCATGGCAACCCTGGCCTCCATCGACGCCGATGGCCGCCTGTTGATACAGACCTCCACGCAGTCGGTTTTCCTGGCGCGTGCCCGGCTGGCGGCGGCGCTGGAGCTGCCGGTGTCCGCCATCCGCGTGGTGCAGGCCACCACGGGCGGCGGCTTTGGCGGCAAGATCGTCGAGGACGACAACCAGCTCGTGGCGGGCCTGCTGGCCCTGCGCACCGGGCGGCCCGTGCGCCTGGTCAACAACCGGCTGGAGGACTTCCTGGCCTGCTGCTCCAGCGTCCCCGAGCGCATCACGCTCAAGCTGGGCATGGCGCGTGATGGCCGCATCCTCGCCAAGCAGGTGCACATCGTTGCCGAGTGCGGTGCCTATGCGGGTCTGTCGGCCGAGGTCATGCACGTCAGTGCCATGCGCAGCGACAACATGCACAGGCAGGGCAACGTCCGATCGCACGCCACCCTGGTCTATACCAACAACCCACCGCACGGCGCGTTCCGCGGCTTTGGCGGTACGCAGATGCTGTTTGCGCTCAACAGCCACATCCACATCATGGCCGAGCAGCTGGGGCTGGATCCGGCCGAAGTCCACAAGCTCAATGCAGTGGAAGCCGGCGACGTGACAGTGCATGGCTGGAAGATCGGCAGCGCCGGCCTCAAGGAGTGCATAGACCAGGCCACCGATGCCATCGACTGGCGCGGCAAGCGCGCCCGCCCCCGCCAGGCCCTTGGCGCCCGCCGCAGGGGCGTGGGCATGGCCGCGGCCATGCATGTCAGCGGCAACCGCACCATGGGCAACTGGGACGGCTCCACCGTGGTGGTGCGCATCCATGAGGATGGCCAGGTGCTTGTGCTCAGTGGCGAGTGCGACATGGGCCAGGGCGCGGCCACCATGCTCAGCCAGATCGTCGCCCATGAACTCACGCTGCCGTTGTCGCAGGTCCGCGTGGCCGCACCCGACACGGACAGCACGCCCTTCGCCATAGGCTCGCTGGCCTCGCGCGTGACCATGGCTGCAGGCAATGCCGCCATAGGTGCCGCGCAGGCGGCCCGCAGCAAGCTGCTGGCCCTGGCCGCCGTCGTGCTGGAGGCGCAGGTCGACGACCTGGAGCTGGCCGATGGTCAGGTGCGCGTGCGCGGCACCGACCGTGCGGCAGGCATGGCCGAGCTCGCACGCCAGCACATCTGGCGCCATGGCGGCGAGGGCATACAGGTCAGCCACACCTGGGATGCCCAGACGCAGATGCACGACGCCCAGCTGCACGGCAACATCGCGCCGGCCTATTCCTTCGCGGCCCAGACAGTGGAGGTCGAGGTCGATACGGAAACCGGCCAGGTCCGGGTGCTTGACAGCTATGTGGCCGACGACTGCGGCAAGGCGCTGAACCCCGTCGCCATCCATGGGCAGACCAACGGGGCCACCGTCCAGGCCATGGGCTGGGCCCTTTACGAGCAACTGCACCTGGAAGGCGGGCGCCTGGCCAACGGCAACTTCGCCGACTACACCATGCCAACGGCCGACGCCGTGCCCTTGCTGCGCGGCGGCTTTGTCGAGTCCAACGACCCCAACGGCCCCTATGGCGCCAAAGGGGCCAGCGAAACCGCCATCCTGCCGGGAGCGCCTGCCATCGCCAACGCCGTGTACGACGCCATCGGCGTGCGCATATGCGATCTGCCGATCACACCCGAAAAAATCCTGGCGGCGCTGCGCGCACGCGCCGAGGAGGGCCGTCATGCATGACTTCGACTTCCTGGAGCCCACCTCGGTGGCGGAGGCCAGCCGGTTGCTGGCCGAACTGGGCGAGGACTGCCGCGTGATCGCCGGCGGCACGGCCTTGATGCTGGGCATGCGCCAGCGCATGCTCGCGCCCACGCACCTGGTCTCGCTGGCTGGCATCGATGCGTTGCGCGGCCTGGACTTCGACCCGGTGCGTGGCCTGCGTATCGGCGCCCTGGTGCGCCATGCCGAACTGGCGGCCTCGCCGCTGGTGTCGCATCACTATCCTGTCCTGGCCGGCATGGCGCAGCGCATGGCCAACCCGCAGGTGCGCAATCAGGGCACGGTGGGCGGCAATCTCTGCTATGCCGACCCCTCCACCGACCCGCCCGGCTGCCTGATGGCATTGGGCGCCCAGATCGTGCTGGCCAGCGCAAGAGGCGAGCGCCTGTTGGACATCGAGGACTTCCTGGTCGACTACTACGCCACGGCGCTGGAAGGCGACGAGATCGTCAGCGAGATCCGCGTGCCGCCCATGGGGCAAGGAGACGACCGGCGCAGCGGTGTGTACACGCGCTTTCTGCGCACAGCGGCCGAACATCGGCCGCTGGCCAGCGTGGCCCTGGTGGCGCACACCGCCGGGGGCATCTGCCGCGACGCGCGTCTCGTCGTGGGCGCCTCTACGCCCATACCCGTGCGCCAGCGGCGCGCCGAGGGCTTTCTTGAAGGCCGTGCCCTCACCTGGGCCTTGGCGGCCGAGGCGGGTGACATCGTCGCGGCCGACATCACACCGGCTTCGGACCTGCGCGGCTCGGCGGATTTCCGCCGAGAAATGGTGCGCGTCAACGTGCGGCGCACCGTGGCCGAACTGTTTGGCCTGGACCTGGCACTGGAACAAGGAGAGCTGGCATGAGCCGACATCGCATCGAATGCACCGTCAACGGCGAGCCCTGCAGCGTGGAAGTGCCTGCGCGCCGGCTGCTGTCGGATTTTCTGCGTGATGACCTGCACCTGACGGGCACCAAGCGCGGCTGCGAGACGGGCGTGTGCGGCGCCTGCTCGGTGCTGCTGGATGGCGAAGTGGTGAAGTCCTGCCTGCTGCTGGCCGTGCAGGTCCAGGGCCGCGCGCTCACCACCATCGAAGGCCTGGCCGACCGTATTGCTGGGGGTGCGGGCGCAGACCCGTCACAACGGCTGCACCCGCTGCAGCAAAGCTTCATGCAATGCGGCGGCCTGCAGTGCGGCTACTGCACACCGGGCTTCATCATGGCCGCCTGCGATCTGCTGGGGCGTAACCCCCTTCCCGGCGCGGACGAAGTTCGCCATGGCCTCAACGGCAACCTGTGCCGTTGCACGGGCTACACCCAGATCGTGGAATCGGTCCTTGTGGCCGCGGAGAAAATGCATGGAAATTGAGAAAACCCTGACTGTTTCGGCCTCGCGAGAGCGGGTATGGGCCTTGTTGCTCGATCCCCAGGTCATGGGAGGTGCCGTGCCGGGCATGCAGTCCATCGAAGTGGTCAGCCCCACCGAATACGTGGCGGTGATGCACCAGAAGATCTCCTTCATCAGCGCCAGATTCAAGCTGCGCACACGCATCGTCGAGCAACGCGCTCCCGAGTATCTGCGCGTGGAAGGAACGGGAGAAGACACCTCGGTGGCCAGCTCGCTCAAGCAGCGCAGTGAAATCTTCCTGAGCGCCACGCCGGATGGAGGCACCGAACTGCGCATCAAGATCGACGTGGACCTGCTGGGCCGTCTGGGCGCCTTCGGCCTGAGCGTGATGAAGACCAAGGCCGACCGAATATGGGAGGAGTTCGGTAACAATCTGGCCGCGCGGCTCGAAGGTGGGGGAGGGGAGCCCGCTGCGGGCGAGGCGACCATGCAGGCGCCTGCACCTGTCGCGCCCGCGCCGGCCTCCGAGCCAGCCAGGGAAACGGTGGTGCAAGCCCGGAATTCGCCAGCACCAGCGCCAGCTTCGGAGCTCTCCTCCACGGCCCAAGACCTGCGGGGCCGTGGCTGGTGGGGGCGGCTAATCGGCAGCTTGAGCGGTGAGGGCAGCGCGGGCGCTGCCGACACCATTCATGTCGAGCTGCGCCGTGGCGATACCACGGTCAGCGTCCAATGGCCGGGCGCGCGCGCCGAGCAGTGCGCGGCGTGGCTGCGCGACTGCCTGCGCTGAACGCAGACCCGGCCGAGCACATCATCCGCGCGTGATCACCGCACAGGCCAGGCGCGCTCCCGAGTTGCCGGTGGGTTGCGTGGTGTAGTCGTCCGGGTCCTTGTGCACGATCAGGCCACGACCCACCACGCTGTTGGGGCCCTGGTCCAATGCCAGGCCGCGCGACACAAAGTCGATGCTTGCCATGCCTTGCGCATCGGATCGCAGGCTGGGCAGGTCGCCCGTGTGATGGGTCGAAGAATCGAAGCGGCCATGGGCCTGGCCGGTCGGGTTGAAGTGGCCGCCCGCGCTCAGGCCGTCAGGGCTGGAGCAATCGCCTTTTTCATGCACGTGAAAGCCGTGCTCGCTGTTCGGCGCCAGCCCCTGGACGGAGCCTTGCACGCGCACGCTGCCATCGGCCTGTGCCGTGAACTGCAGGCTGCCGCTGACCTTGCTGCCTTGCGTGGGCTGCAGCTGGGCCATGGCCACATTGCGGGAGGCGGGCGCTGTCGTGACGGCTGCCGGGGTCGAGGCGGAGGCTGCGGCAGGAGGCTTGGGCTGGCTGCCACAGGCGCCCAGGGCCAGCACCATGCCGGCAGCCATCAACAGCTTCACGGCGGTGGACGGGGTGGAGGGCTGCGAAGTGGCGGCGTGGCTGGATTGGGAAGCGTTCAAAGGCATGGCGGCAATCTCCTGGTTGGAATGGGAACTGAAAAGTCACGGAGGCGCATGGCGCGCAGCCGCCATCATGCAGCGTGCGATACGGCGGCCATGTCGGAGAGCGCAGCGTTCTGTGGCCGTGCGCGGCGATGGCGTCAAACGGAGCCTTGCCGCGCGCCTGCGTCGGGCTGGCCTGCGTAGCTGAGCAGGCGCTGGAGCGCGCGGTCACGGATGCCCAGGCGCTTGAGCTCATCGAAGGTTGCGCGCGCATAGTCATGCGTGCTGCCGTAGATGCCCTTGGCCTCGCTGAAAATGCGGCGATAGTCCTCGGGCGCCAGCTCGCCCGTGTGATTGGGGCTTTGCCGGGACAGCGTGAACGCCAGCGCCTGCACCGTGCCCTGGCCGGTGCGGCAGGGCAGCCAGCGGGGGTCATAGACGGCATTGGCCATCTCGCGCTGCCACAGCTTTCTCATGACGTCATGGCCGTGGTGCCGGGGAATGCGGAACACCATGCCCTGGCAGCTGCCGCCGGACAGCATGCCAAAGACCAAGCCAGGGTTCTGGGGGGTGCCGCGGTTGATGGTGCTCCACATCTTCAGCGCCCGGTGCCAGCCAAAGACACGCGCCGTGCGGCGTTCGCAGAAATCGAAATCCGGCCGCCAGATCAGCGAGCCGTAGCCAAAGATCCAGAGGTCATCGCTCCCGCCCCATCGGTGCAGCGCTTCGTCCAGCATGGGCTGTGACTCTCGGCGGGCGAATGAAAATTCTGGCAGGGCGGACATGGGCGCGACAGCATGAAAGAACAATGACGTTTTAACGCCTGGACGCCCAAACGGTGCACAAGCGCGTGCTTTGCCCTTGCAGGGCTGGTCTTCTGTCTCCGCCGCACCACAGTTTTTGCCGGCCGTCACTGCGGGGTTTGGGCGTGGCACGGGGCCCTCGACGGTGGCCCTCTACAATCCACCGGTTTTTCGCAGTCTTTCTGGTTTTCATCCAACAGCTCATTCACGGAGAGTGCTTCATGTCCTTCAGTCATTCCGACGACGACAGCCAACAACGTTTTGCCCTGGGTTTCCTGTTCGCGCTGATTGCGCTCGTCGTCTCCACGGTCGTTGGCGTCGTCGTCTACCAGCGCGGCATTGCGCATGGCCCGGCGAAGATGGCAGGCGGCGCTTCCCCTGTGGCAGCAATGGTGCCCGTGGTCTTGGAGGAAGATGTGGCCCGCGTCGTTGTCGAAAACGGCGTGGTCAAGTTCTACTTCGCATCGGCCAAGGCCGAGCTGGCCGTGGGCGCCAATGAAGCGCTGGCCGACGTGGTCGCCGGTGTGAAGGGCGGCAAGCGCGCCGTGATCTCGGGCTACCACGACGCCACGGGCAGCGCAGAACTCAACGCCGAACTGGCCAAGAAGCGCGCCCTGGCAGTCCAGGCTGCCCTGTCCGCTCTGGGCGTGGCTGAGGAAAAGGTCGAACTCAAGAAGCCCGAGCAGCTGCAGGCTGACGGCAGCAACGCCGAAGCCCGCCGCGTGGAAGTGATCCTGGTGGACTGAGCCTCAGTCTTGCCGCTGTAAACGGCCAAAAAGAAAAGGCCCGGAGCGTCAATCGCTCCGGGCCTTTTCTTTTGACGGCTGCGTGGATCAGGAATTGCGCAGCGGGTCGAACTTCGCGTCACCGTCAGGCTGGGTCCCGGCATGGGCTCGCGAATTCTCTTGTATGAGTTCGATCTTGTAGCCGTCCGGATCCGTCACAAAGGCAATCACCGTGGTGCCGCCCTTGACGGGGCCTGCCTCGCGCGTCACGTTGCCGCCGGACGCCTTGATCTTCTCGCAGGCGGCATACGCGTCCGGCACGCCAATGGCGATGTGGCCATAGGCCGAGCCCATGTCATAGGCCTCGGTGCCCCAGTTGTAGGTCAGCTCGATCTCGGCTTGGGCCGGGTTGCCGCCCTCGAAGCCCAGGAAGGCCAGGGAGTATTTGTACTCCGGGTTCTCGGAGGTTCGCAGCAGCTGCATGCCAAGAACCTGTGTGTAGAAATCGATGGAGCGCTGGAAGTTGCCAACGCGCAGCATGGTGTGGAGGATTCGCATCCCTCGATTGTGCCGGGATTCCGCCATCTCTTCAGCCGCCCGCCAAGCGCCGCAGTGATCTCATCGCGCACAGGTCTGGCGCCTTCCCGCAGATCGGGCGCTTCAGGTCCCGGCGGCATCTGGCCCGAATCCATTCAACCATTGGTTCAACTGTCTGTTGAATTCTAGGAGTGGGACCTAGGACTGGTACCCGATTTTTCGGCAATAAATCTTGCAAATCAGACAAATCTTAGATTTTTGGATTGAAAAATCAGACAAATCCAATTAAATCCTAGTAGCCGGCTGCCTAGAATAGGAATGTTCTTCGTGCGAATTATTTTAATTTTTTGAGTCATGAAAAATTTCGTCTTGCGGATACTAATTGCCGATGACCATCCGGCAGTTCTGGCAGGCATAGAAAGTGTTTTGGAGGACAAGCATGAAATAGAGATTGTAGGTCGAGCGAAAAACTCCACGGAAATCATAAGCTTTCTGAAGAAAAACGAATGTGATGTTCTGGTAACTGATTACTCCATGCCCGGTGGAACCTACGGTGATGGTCTGGTGATGCTGAATGTCATTCGGAAAAGATTTCCAAGTGTCAAGATCGTCATGCTGACAATGATCGAGAATATTGGAATCATCAAATCTCTTACCAACCAAGGAATCTACAGAATTGTCCATAAAACGGATTCTTTGGGAAGTCTGCTGCCCGCCATCTACGCTGCATACACGGATGGTCAATTCATATCTCCCAGTGCAAGCAAGCTGCTGGGAGGAGAGTGGCTGGGCGCGGTGCGTACATCGATAGAACTCTCAAAGCGGGAGGAAGAGGTTCTGCTTCTTTTCATCTCTGGCATGACGGTGTCCGAGATAGCAAAAAAGCTCTATCGCAGTATCAAGACGGTCAGCACGCACAAGGTGGCTGTCATGAACAAGCTGGGTATACGCAAGGACATTGATCTCATTCGCTATGGAATTGAGATGGGCTGGATTGACGTAAGAAAATAGGTGCAGAAATGCATCGTCATTGCCGCAGACGATCCGACCAAGCTCCATGCCATCCGCAGCTTTCTTGCAAAGATTTCTTTTATTACATGAGGAGATCCACAGCCTGATCGATGGTTGTATCTTGATGCCCAGATGGAAATATATAAAAAAGAGGCTGGAGAAAAGGAAGAGCTCCACCTTCTGACCAAATACAACAAGACACTGCTTTTTGGCGGTGGCCTGGTTTTCTCTCTTCTTGTCATTGTTTTGGCAATGCTTGCGGCCCTGTTCGAGCTCAATGACTTCATGGAGGAAAGAAGAGCCGTATTCCAGAGCAAGAGAACCCGGGTTCTGGTAGAAATAGAAACAAAGCAAGTCATTATGATGCGAGGAATCATTGCATCAGAGTTGCTTTGGGGGCAGACGCACACATCTCATCCCGGTGTCTTTACCGGGGCAGATGCTGTGATGGCAGGGGTGAGTCCTGTAGTATTGCTTGAGAATAAGATCAACAAGAATGTACACAAGCACTACAGAGATATGTTGGGAGAGCTGGCATATTTGGCAAATTCCAGCTTTCTTCAAAATGGAAGAGCAATATCTGCCTATGTCTTCAGTCCGGACAGATCGTTCATAGGCGTCCTTGTGCCGCAGGTGCCAAACGAGCATGAGCGAAAAGACATGCTCTTGAAACTCAGGGAACAGATTTCGACTTTGCCTGAAGATAACGGCACCATCATTCCGTCCGTCCAGCTGCGTCATCCCATATGGCTGCCTCCGAGTAAAAGCATTCTGACCGGGGAGATGTCATTTCAGATTGTTGTCTCGGCTTTCCAAGATGGAAAGCCATTTCTCACGGTGGTGAGCGACATGCCGACTCAATATATTGAGAGCCTTATGCAGCAAGGTGAAGGCAGGAACTCCTTGTTTATTATTGATTCTCAAGGCAACGTTGCGCTGGGTGGGGGGGAGATCGGCGATGCAATAGGGGATTTTTTTGATATCGAGGCGTCGAAATTTCATGGAGGTCTGATAAGTAGATATATTTTGAGCAAGTATGGTGCCGTCTATAGAAATGGACATTTTTATTACTATTCGAGGATATCAAATACGAACATGATACTTCTCCAGGTGTTTTCCTGGAAAGATGCTGTGTATTTAAATGGGAAGTCTCTTGTATATTTGCTGTTTTCATTGATATTCATCATTTTTTTCTGGTGTTTTCTGATATATTTTTATGATAGGGTTTTTATTCCAATATATGGGAAAGCCAAGAATGTGTTCGACACGGAACATCTGAGCCGCACCATCATTGCCATGGCGCCTTATGGACTTGGTCTTCTTGATTTCAAGGAAAAGAAGATGCTGTTGGAAAACAGCATGATGTACAAGTACAAAGAAAGCATGGTGTTGGATGATAAGTCTGCTGGTGAGCGGTTGATTGAATATTTTCTCAGATTCTACGGTGAGAAATATCTGAGTGGAAAAAAGACTGAATATTTGCCGGTAGTCAGCGAAGTCGTGGTCTCTTACAACGGAACGGTTGCAGAGCTTTCAGTGATCATGGTGAAGGCCAAATATCAGGGGAGGCATGTCCTGCTGTGTGGATTTGCCGATATCACTGCACACAAGCAGGTGCAAAGAAATCTGGAAGATGCCAAAAAGGCGGCAGAAGAGGCAAACCAGGAAAAATCTTCTTTTCTTGCTGCCATGAGCCACGAGATACGCACGCCACTGAATGCAATATTGGGCAATCTGGAAATACTGGGAAGAAGCTCCATGTCAGAAGAGCAGCAAACCAGGCTCACCACCATATCATCTTCATCCCATTCTCTTTTGACGCTGCTGAATGATGTTCTCGACTTCTCGAAGATCGAGTCTGGTCAGATGAGTGTGGAATTGGCCAGCTTTGATCTCAAGTCTGTGATCCGGCAGGTTGCTTCCATTTACAAACCGCTGGCTTCGGAACTAGGTATAGGATTTTCCTTGATCATTGATCATTCGCTGAGGGATGGATATATAGGAGATGGCGAGAGAATAAAGCAAATCCTCAACAATCTTCTCAGCAACTCCTTGAAATTCACCAAGGCTGGCAAGATTGACGTGTTTGCATCAGACAGGGCCGGTGAGCTCAAGATCAAAGTGTCAGATACCGGGATAGGCATTCATCCCTCACAGCACCCATTCATCTTTGATGCATTCAAGCAGGCAGGCTCGGATATAGCGGCGGAATTTGGTGGTACAGGGCTGGGCTTGACGCTGTGTCAGCGTATGGCACATCTCATGGGCGGGGAAATCCGGTTCTTCAGCGTGCCGGGAAAGGGCAGCATTTTCGAATTGACCTTGCCCGCATGCCACGTCCAGCCTGTTCCTGCTTCCTTGGGTTGGGACGATGGCGATGTCATGCTTGCAGACGATGAAAGCGCAGGTTATTGCGCAAGGATTCTCATCGTCGATGATCACCCGGTCAACAGGCTGCTGCTTCTGGATCAGCTGAAAATCCTCGGCTTCCAGGCGGAATCTGCAGAAGGCGGGGAATCCGCATTGCGAATGATGTCGCGGAATATGTATGACCTGGTTCTTACGGACCTGCAAATGCCTGGAATGAGCGGTTATGCACTTGCTCAGCGCATCAAGCAGAATTATCCGGGAATTCCTGTGGGAGCAATAACGGCACATGCAGGCAAGCAGGAAAAATTCAAATGTGCAAAATTTGGCATCGCAGATATTCTTGTCAAGCCGGCCTCCTTGAAAAACCTCAAGGAATTCATTGGAAAAAATATAGGAAAGTCTGGCAAGGGTGTCGTTGAAGCTGCGGAAGTTCCGGGCAGCAGATTGCCTTATCGTGATGTATTGATTTCAGCAACCGAAAGCTCATTGGCTGCGTTGAGAAAGCATTTGCTGCAAGGTGATCTGATGGCTGTGCACCGTGAAATTCATGCCATGAAAGGGTCATTTGCGGTGGCTGGGCTGAAGGATAGAGTGGAAGATATGGACCGATTGTCATCTCTTGTCAATATGCGGCACCTCCATGCAGTGGATGAGGCCCTCACTGACCTGCTGGAGAACTTGAGAGATATCTGATGAGCCATGGTGCAATGATGCTGCACTGAACGATTGTGTTTATTCCGTTGATGGTGCCAAATCATGTTTTCCAATATGAATCATAGAAAAGATTTGAATATATCCGTACTGCTGGCCGATGATCATCCTGGAATCATCTCAGGCATCCGGCATGAGCTGTCTTCCGAGCTGGAAATCCTGTTGAAAGCCAGTGTGTCAAATTCAACCGAACTGGTGAAAAAGTTGGATGAGGGTGGCTTTGACGTGCTTGTGTCGGATTACTCCATGCCTACGGGTCAATACGGAGATGGCTTGAATCTTTTTGGCTATATATCCAGAAGATTTCCGAACCTGGGTTTGGTGGTTCTGACCATGTTGGACAATTCGGCCATTCTCCAGGCGCTGGGCAAGGTGTCGAACATCAGCATTGTGAGCAAGGCGGACCCTGTGCTGCATCTGGTTCCGGCCATCCATGCCGCCTATACAGGAGGGACCTACTTCTCTCCCGCCATTTCCGAGCGACTGGAAAAAATGAATACGGGTGTCATGGGAGGCGAAGGAAAATCACCGGGGGTGCTCAGTCCCAAGGAATCGGAGGTGGTAAGGCTTTATGCGGCCGGTTTGCGTATCGACGAGATCGCGGCCAAGCTGAACAGAAGCAAGAAAACCATCAGCACCCAGAAAGTCAAGGCCATGCACAAGCTTGGAATTGAACGAGACATTGATCTGATGAAGTATGCCCTTGAGTGCGGATGGGTGACCTCATCGAGATCTCAATGACGGCCGGTTCTTTATCTGCCGTTCAAGGTCCGGATTTCCTCCAGGAGCTGGTCAAGCTGCAGTTCCAGCGCCAGCAGCGAATGCGCATGGTGCATCAGCCCATCATGGTTGATGCCATTTTCCAGGCCGGCGCAGCGTATTGACAGCTCAGTCAGGTCAAAAAATCGCAGTGAACCGGAAAGATTGTGCAGCTCTCTTTGCACATCCTTGCGATTCTTGCTGGATTTGATGATCGCCAGCGACGAACGTGCAGACTCCAGAAATGCCGTTCTGATGGGGGCCGGGATTTGTTGAAAATGGGCGACGTCATCGGTCGACGAAATGCGGCCGCTGCTGGCAGGCCGGGGCTGAACGGCCAGTTGCAGTGCATCAAAGAGGCCCTGCAGCGAACGCCAGGAGACTTCGATGATGCGGGCGTTGATCACCTTGGGTTGCAGGGGGTGATCGGCCTCGCATTCGATGATGCTGGCAGCTCCTGCCACCAGGCGGTTTTCATCCTTGGGATTCCAGGACGTTTTCGATCCGCAAAGCACAACAACCTGGAACTTCTGGAGGCGATCCTGGCGAATGGCCGTGGGATGGTGGCAGGCGGTGGTCGCCAGGCCCCAACTTTTGAGGTGCGGGAGCAGATGAGCGTGCAGTTCATCGGATGACGCGATGAACAAAACCTGCTCGCCTGAAAATGACAAAGCGGAGGAGGGGGGCTCTTCTGTGGTGGTTATCGATTCGGCGGCAGTCGAGAACTTTTCAGAACGGTATGGTGTGGGTGCGCTGTCCAAGGTGGATGTCTGTTTTTTCATGGGTGGCCGAGCATCTGGAGCCGGCATCTGCAGCCAGTCACTCGCTGGAGGCTTCAGATCCGGCTGGAAGATTGGACCACGGCATCCATCCATGGTGCACGTTTAAGGACATGTCCATAGAGCATTCTTGTTTCACCTGCGTGGCGTCTGGCCTTGGAAGCCCAAGCCCGGGAATTCAGGTGTGGCAGCAAGTGCCGCCAGAATGAAAACAGCCTGCAGAGAACTGCAGGCTGTTTTCATGGAGGCGTTTATCCAGGCTTCAGATGGCGAACTGGGCGCGATCCTTGTCCTTGATCCAGGCAGGGGGCTTGCCACGGCCGGTCCAGGTGTCACCGGTTTCGGGATTGCGGAACTTGGGGGCCACGGTGGAGGGAGCGCGGCGTGCCGTGAAGATGTCGTCGGCAGTCAGGCCGTAATCCTGAACCAGACCGCGAATCTTGGCGATCACATCACTGACTTCTTGCTTGCGTGCTGTCTGGATCTGGGCCTCGAGTGCCTCGCGCTGTGCCAGAAGTTCTTTGTATGTGGTGTTCACGGTAGTTTGCCTTTCATGGATTGAAGCGCGAATATTAACGGTTTTTTAAGAACAAGTTTGCATGCTTTCGATCATTTTCTCCTATGACTGCCATTGGCCGTCCTGACCGTGTTCAAAATGACCGGTCAACGCCAGGTAAAGGCCATGTAAAGAGCCGGTAGTTATGGGGTGCTGTATGTTCCGGAGCCCTTCAAAATCCTGTATGCCCTCGCTTTCAGGTTTGAAGCGCGGTGGTTCACAGGAGTGAGTGACCGGCTGCGAAGGAGTTTGGGCTTATTGAAGGGATGTGAAAGGCGATGCCGTGATCAAACTGCACCGCACATTGGAAATTCTTGAAACCCAGTCTGTACGCTGTTTGCCAACGGTTTTTTGCGTGGGGTTGTGGGGAGGGCGGCGAGCGGACTGCAAGCGAAAGATGAGGGTGCTGGTGGTCCCGTGACATCCTTCGCAAAAGACACGCGTTCTTGCCTACAAAACTGTTTATTCATACAGTATGATGAGGCCATGAGCATCGATCAGATCGCCTTCGCACTCCCCGCAGTCCTTGCCGTCTGGCTGTCGCAGTCCCGTTCCGTTGCCCTGCGGCGGTGGGCCTGCCTTCTCGGCCTGGGATGCATGCCTTACTGGATATATGTGGCCCTGTTGACCGGGCAGTGGGGCATGTTGGCCTTGGCAGGTGCCTTTGCGCTGGGCTGGCTCAAGGGGCTTTGGGTGCACTGGCTGGCACCTCGTCGGCGTGAGGCCGTGGGCTCGGGCCTGGGCACCATCCAGATCACGCCGGGCACCCGTTGACGGCTGGGCCGCTGGTCCGCGCCTTGTGTTCATCGATGCTGCAGGCGGGCGCGTGTTTTACGGGCGCTGTGCATGGCGTGCTCGGGAATTTCAAGCGTTCTCACTGGAATTTGATGCAGATAAAAGCCGAGTGTTTTGCTTGGTTGGTGTGATGGCCGTGCCGATGCGCCGGCTGCCAGGGTGGCCTGCTGTCTTTATGCTCAGCCGTGCATGGCTGCAAGACTGGACCGGGGCTGTGATGCAAGGATTTCTGCCCTTTGTGCACTGTGGTGGTGCACATCTTTCGGGCCTTGGTGCAGGTTTCCGGATCGGCTGGTAGCGCTGTGTTTTTTCGGATATTTCCGATCTGTATGGTGAGTTATGTGAGCAAAAAGCCACGGAGTTTGCGGGTCTGTGCAGGTCCTTGGATGGACGCCGGCTGGCAGTGATGGGCAAGTCCGAGGCATAGAATCGTTTGCATACAACAGGCAGTCATCTATCAGAGTTGCCTCTAAAAACCACGTGAAAACAGCCCACCCCGTTGGCGGTGGGCTTTCTTTTTCGGGCTTGGCCGCGGCGAGCCCGTCGCCTGATTTTTCAGTGCGCACCTATGGTTTGCACCTGTTGTCAACCACAAGGTTTGCACACGATGAAATTCACTCTCAACCAACAAGAGGTCGAGATCCAGGGCGTGAGCCCTGAGACGCCGCTGCTTTATGTGCTGCGCAACGACATGCAGCTCAACGGTCCCAAGTTCGGCTGCGGCCTGGGCGAATGCGGCGCATGCGCCGTGCTGATCGACGGCAAGGTGGCCCGCTCCTGCTCCGTTCCCGTGAGCGTGGTCCAGGGCATGAAGGTCACGACGCTGGAAGGCCTGTCCCAGGATGCGACCCAGGCCGAGCACGCCCGCGTGGCGCGTGACTGGGAAGCAGCCCATCCGGCCGCCGTGCCGGGGATGCCTGCCGGCAAGCCCGCAGCCGATGCACAGGGCAAGGCCGTCTACCGACTGCACCCTGTGCAGCAGGCTTTCATTGACGAGCAGGCTGCCCAGTGCGGCTACTGCACCAACGGCATGGTCATGGCCCTGGTGGCCTTGTTCGACCACAAGCCCACGGCCACCGACGAGGAAGTCACCCAGGCCCTGTCCGGCCACCTGTGCCGCTGCGGCACGCATGTGGAAATCATGCGTGCGGCTGCTCGCGCCCGCGTGCTGATCGCCCAGGGAGGTGCAGCATGAGTGCATCCAACCCCCTTCAACTGACGCGTCGCAACCTGCTCAAGCTGGGCGGCATGGTCATGGTCAGCTCGGTGGCGGCCGCTGGCCTGGTGGCTGAAAGCACGGGTACGGCGCCCGCCGTGGCCGGCGCCTTCCCCATTCCCCCCATCGACCGGGTGAGCAGCTTCATCGCCATTGGCGCGGACGGCAGCGTCACGGCCTACCACGGCCACGTGGACCTGGGCACGGGCATCCGTACCTCGCTGGCGCAGCTGGTGGCCGATGAGCTCGATGTGGAGTTCGAACGCATCACCATGGTGCTGGGCCACACGGGCCGCACGCCCAACCAGGGCCCGACCATTGCCAGCAACACCATCCAGGTGGATGCCATCCCGATGCGCAAGGCCGCCGCGCAGGTGCGCCAGCTGCTGCTGGGCCTGGCTGCCGAGAAGCTGCAGCAGCCCGTGTCCGCACTGACCACGTCCAAGGGCGCGGTGGTGGCCAAGGGCGGCCGGCGCATCGGCTACGGCGAACTGGCCCAGGGCCAGGACCTGAACATTGCGCTGGACAAGGAAGTGCCGCTGCGCACCGGCGGTTTCAACTACATCGGCAAGTCCGTGCAGCGCGTGGACATTCCGGCCAAGGTGCTGGGCGCGCTGGCCTATGTGCACGATGTGCGCGTGCCCGGCATGCTGCACGGCCGCGTGGTGCGCCCGCCCTATGGCGGTGCCGATGCGTCGGCGCCGCTGGGCAGCAGCCTGATTTCGGTGAACGAGCAGTCCGTGGCGCATCTGCCCGGCATCGTCAAGGTGGTGGTGCAGGGCGATTTCGTGGGCATCGTGGCCGAGCGCGAAGAGCAGGCCATTGCCGCCATGCGCCAGCTGGACGTGAAGTGGAAGGACTGGGCCGGCGTGCCCGACCTGTCGCTGAACGCCATGCACGACACCCTGGTCAAGCACGAGAAGACCGACCGCATGCTGCGCGAGGACGCGGGCATTGACGAGGCCTTCTCGGGCGCCAAGAAGGTGATCGAGGCCGACTACGTCTGGCCCTACCACCTGCATGCCTCCATCGGCCCGTCCTGCGCCGTGGCCGAGGTGTCCGCCAGCCAGATCCAGGTCTGGACCGGATCGCAGAACCCGCACGACGTGCGCAAGGACATCGCCACGCTGACCGGCATGGCGGCCGACCAGATCAATGTGACGCGCCTGGAAGCCTCGGGCTGCTATGGCCGCAATTGCGCGGACGACGTGGCATCCGACGCCGTGCTGCTGTCGCAGGCCGTGGGCCGCCCGGTGCGCGTGCAACTGATGCGCGAGCAGGAAGCCGCCTGGGAGCCCAAGGGCACGGGCCAATTGATCCGCGTGCGCGGCGGCCTGGATGAGAACCATGCCGTGCTGGGCTATGAGCTCAAGACCTGCTACCCGTCCAACGACGCGGCAGCGCTGGCCCTGATCCTGACGGGCAAGGTGCCCAACAAGCCCAAGGTGCTGCAGATGGGCGACCGTACGGCCATCCCGCAGTACGAGTACCCCAAGATGCGCGTGGTCTCGCAGGATGCGGCGCCCATCGTGCGCGCTTCGTGGATGCGTGGCGTCTCGGCCCTGCCCAACGTCTTTGCCCATGAGTGCTGGATCGACGAATGCGCCTACCTGGCCGGTGAAGACCCGCTGGCCTACCGCCTGCGCTACCTGAAGGACCCGCGCGCCGTGGCGCTGACGCACGCTGCGCACAAGCAGGCCGGCTGGCAGGATGGCCCGGCCCACCGCAACCCCGCGCCGGCCGACCAGCGTCTGGTCAAGGGCCGCGGCTTTGCCTATGCCCGCTACTACCACAGCAAGTTCCCTGGCTACGGCGCGGCCTGGGCCACCTGGATCTGCGACGTGACCGTGGACCGCGAGACCGGCGTGATCAAGGTGGACAAGGTCTTCGTGGCCCATGACTGCGGCGAGATGGTCAACCCGGCCGGCGTGCGCCACCAGGTGCACGGCAACATCATCCAGTCCACCAGCCGCGTGCTCAAGGAGTACGTGACCTTCGACAGCAAGGGCGTGACCTCGCTGGACTGGGGCGGCTACCCCATCCTGCGCTTTGACGAGCTGCCCGAGATCGACGTGCAACTGGTCGAGCGCCCGGGCGAAGACCCCATGGGCGCGGGCGAATCGGCCTCCGTGCCCAGCGCCGCCGCTGTCTCCAACGCCGTGTTCGACGCCACCGGCGTGCGCCTGCGCGAAGTGCCGTTCACCCCGGCACGCGTGCTGGCCGCACTCAAGGCACAGGCTGCCGATGCAGCCCCGGCCGACAAGGCACAGAACTGAGAGCGGAGGACTGGAACATGCACACACTCAAGAAAATCACCCTCGGCGTGGTTGGCCTGGCCGCCGTGGCCGGCGCCGCCTTCTGGCTGGCCACGGGCCGCAGCGAGATCGCTCCTCTGCAGCAGATCCCGGTGCAGGAATTCAGCCAGCAGCAGATCGACCAGGGGCGCCGCTTGGCGCACATGGGCGACTGCGCTGTCTGCCACACGGCACCGGGCGGCCAGCGCAACGCAGGCGGCCTGGCCATGCCCAGCCCCTTCGGCACCATCTACTCGACCAACATCACGCCCGATGCCGAAACCGGCATCGGCCGCTGGTCGTACGAGGCCTTCGAGCGCGCCATGCGCCATGGCGTGGACCGCGAGGGCAACTACCTGTACCCCGCCTTCCCGTACACGGCATTCACCCGCGTGACCGATGAGGACATGAAGGCGCTGTACGCCTTCCTGATGACCGAGCCGGCTGTCTCCAACGAGGCGCCCAAGACCGCGCTGAACTTCCCGTTCAACGTGCGCCGTGGGCTGGCCCTGTGGAATGCGCTGTACCTGGAGCCGGGCGAGCAGCCCGCGCCCGCCAACCAGTCGGGCGAGTGGATTCGCGGCGCCTACCTGGTCGAAGGCCTGGGCCACTGCGCGGCCTGCCACTCGCCGCGCAACCAGTTCGGCGCCGAGAAAAAGGGTGCCGACCACCTGGCCGGCGCCTTCATCGACGGCTGGGATGCGCCCGCGCTCAACGACAAGGCCGTGGCTCCGCTGCCCTGGACGCGCGAGGACCTGGTCCGCTACATGCAGACCGGCTTCTCGGAGCGCCACGGCGTGGCCGCCGGCCCCATGGCGCCCGTGATCGAAGGCCTGTCCCACCAGTCGGCCGAGGACATCAACGCCATGGCCACCTACCTGATGTCGTACCGCAAGCCCGTGGCAGACGCCGCTGGCGCAGGGGACGCCCAGGCCCTGGTGAAGGAAAAGACCGAGGTTGCCAAGCTGCCGGTCGACGCCCAGGGCTACCGTCTGTACCAGGGCGCCTGCATGGCCTGCCACCGTGCCGATCCCAGCGGCGTGCTGGCCGGCAGCAGCTTCGGCGTGCGCCCCCAGCTGTCGCTGAACACCAACCTGTACAGCGACTCGCCGACCAACGCCATCCACGTGGTGCTCAACGGCATCACGCAACCGGCGCGCCCGCAGCTGGGCACCATGCCCGCCTTCCGCCACAACCTCAGCGACGATCAGATCGCCACGCTGCTCAACACCATGCGCAGCCAGTACGGCCTGCAGCCCTGGGCCGGCCTGAGCGACAAGGTCAAGGCCCTGCGCGAGGAAACACGCCCCGGCAAGGTGGCGGCGCACTGAGCCTGCGCTGCGTCATCTGCGCAGCCTGTGCGCTGCGCTAGGATGGCAAGGGACCGCTGTGCCCACAGCGGTCCCTTTTTTTATGGTGACCCGCAAGATGACAAGCCACATACCCGATTTCCCCCTGCTGACCGGCGCCGACCGCCAATGGCTGGATGCACGTGCCCAGGCGCTGGATGCCGGCAACGGCGAGGCCACGGCCGCCGTCGTGCCCTATCTGGCCGAAGCCGGGCTGCTGGGCCACGGCTTGGCGGATGCCTTGGGCGGGCAGGGCGGCAGCGCCGGCGATGCCATCGAGGCGATTGCCCAGGTGGCCACGCACTCCATGTCCGCCGCCTTTGCCTTCTGGGGCCAGCGCGTGCTGATCGAGATGCTGGCGAACACCGGCAATGCGGCCCTGCGCGAGCGCTGGCTGCCCGCGCTGCTGGCGGGCGAGGCGGCCGGTGCCTCGGGGCTGTCCAACATCATGAAATTCCTCAGCGGGCTGGAGGCACTCAACATCCGCGCCACGGCCCGGGAAGGCGGCGGCTGGCTGCTCAACGGCAGCGTGCCCTGGTGCACCAACCTGCGCGGGCCGCGCTTTCTGGCCGCCATTGCCGTGGCGCGTGACGACGGCGCGCCGCCCATGATCGTGGCCCTGCCGTCCGATCGTCCCGGCCTGGAGCGCTCGCCGGATCTGGAGTTGATTGCCCTGCGCGGCACCAACACCGCCGCGCTGCAGCTCAAGAACGTGGCCATCATCGAAGACGATTTGCTGGCCGAGCGCGCCGGCGGATTCCTGCCGCGTGTGCGGCCGGCCTTCCTGGGCATGCAATGCGGCCTTTCCATCGGCCTGGCACGCGCGGCCTGTGCGCAGGCCGCCTCGCGCATGGGGCAGGGCGGGCATGTGCTGCAGCAGCCGCTGGACGATACCCGCAGCCATCTGGAACAGGCGGTGGCGGCACTCAAGGCCGGTGTCGAGGCCGGCGATTTCGTGGAGGCGCCCGAGCGGCTTTTCGCGCTGCGCCTGGCCCTGCACGACTGCGTGCAGCAGGCCATGCAGCTGGAGCTGCAGACGGCCGGTGGCCGGGCCTACAGCCTGGATGCGGACGATGGCTTTGCCCGCCGCTGGCGTGAATCGGCCTTCATCCCCATCGTCACGCCCAGCGTGATCCAGTTGCGCGCCGAGCTGCAAAAACTGCAAAAGCTCGGCGCCTGACGGCTCAGCCCGCCTTGGCTGCGGGCTGCAGCGCCGGCTCCAGCGCCGTGTCCAGCAGCAGCAAGGCGGTTTGCACTGCAGCCAGCAGCCGCTGGCGCGGCACGCCATCGCGGGCCTGCACGGAGATGCCATGCAGTTGCGTGGCATAGAAATCCCCCAGCGCCTGCACATCGGTGCCGGCGCGCAACTCGCCTTCATCCAGCGCGTGCTGAAGGCGGTCGATCAGGGACTGCGTGCGCTGGCGGCGGTGTTCGGCCAGCCAGGCGGCGACTGCCTCGTTTTCCTCGGCGCAATTGGTGGCGGCGGTGACCACCATGCAGCCCAGCGGATGGGCATCGTCTGTATAGGTGACCACGGCATCGCGCAGCACGCGGGCCAGGGCGTCGCGCACGCGCGGCTCCTGGGCCATGGCGCGGTCGGCAAAGCCGCCATCACCGGCCTCGTAGCGCTGCACGGCCTCGCGGAACAGGTCCTGCTTGCTGCCGAAGGCCGCATAGATGCGCGCTGACGCAATGCCCAGCGCCTGCACCAGGTCGGCCATGGACGTGCCCTCGTAGCCGCGCCGCCAGAACGCCAGCATGGCGCGCTCCAGCGCCTGGTCTCGGTCAAATTCCCTGGGTCTTCCGGCCATCTTCCTCATCCTTCTCAACAGTCAGGGCGGCATCTTAGCGGCGCCGTGATGCTGTCTTGCATCGGCTTCGCAAAAGCAGCCGCATTGGCGTGATACTATTCTTTGTCGATCAACAAACAATAGCTCAACGCAAGGAAATCACATGCAGACCATCAAGGGCCCCAGCCTTCATCTGGCGCAGTTCGCCGACAACAAGGCACCGTTCAATTCCCTGGAAGACATCGCACGCTGGGCGGCCGGCGTAGGCTTCAAAGGCCTGCAGATTCCCGCCTGGGACCAGCGCCTGTTCGACGTGGCCACGGCCGCCAGCAGCCAGACCTATTGCGACGATGTCAACGGCATGCTGGCCTCGCACGGCCTGGTGGCCAGCGAGCTGACCACGCACATCTTTGGCCAGCTCGTGGCCGTGCACCCGGCCTACGATGCCATGTGCGACAGCTTTGCGCCCGAGGCGCTGCGCGGCAATCCGGCCGCACGCACGGCCTGGGCGCTGGAGCAGCTCAAGCTGTCGGCCAGTGCATCGCGCCGCATGGGGCTGAGCGACATGGGCACGTTCTCGGGCTCGTTCGTCTGGCCCTATCTGTTCCCGTTCCCGCAGCGCCCGGCCGGCCTGATCGAAACCGCCTTCGAGGAGCTGGCGCGCCGCTGGCGCCCCATCCTCGACGCGTGCGACGAGCAGGGCGTGAACCTGTGCTACGAAATCCACCCCAGCGAAGACCTGCACGACGGCACCAGCTTCGAGCGCTTCCATGAACTGGTGGGCCAGCACGCGCGCTGCAAGATCCTGTTCGATCCCAGCCACTTCGTGCTGCAGCAGCTCAACTACCTCGACTACATCGACATCTACCGCGAGCACATCCGCATGTTCCATGTGAAGGATGCGGAGTTCCTGCCCAGCGGGCGCCAGGGCATCTACGGCGGCTATTCCTCGTGGCTGGAGCGGGCAGGGCGTTTCCGTTCGCTGGGCGACGGGCAGGTGGACTTCAAGGCCATCTTCTCCAAGTTCGCCCAGTACGACTACCAGGGCTGGGCCTCGCTGGAATGGGAGTGCTGCCTCAAGGACCAGGAAGACGGTGCGCGCGAGGGCGTGGACTTCATCAACCGCCACATCATCCGCGTGACCGACAAGATCTTTGACGACTTCGCCGGCGCCCCCGTGGACCAGCGCCAGATCAACGCCATGCTCGGCATCGCCTGAGCACGCCCGCAGCCAAAGAACCTCAAAAAGAATCCAACAATGAACGCTTTCACATCGAACGCCCTGCGCAAGCAGGAAGACCAGGCCTGCGAGTTCTCGCACGACTACGTGCGCATCGACGGCCGCCGCATCCACTGCATCACGGCCGGGCAGGGCGCGCCCGTGCTGCTGATCCCGGGCTGGCCCCAGACCTGGTATGCCTGGCGCCACGTCATGCAGGCACTGGCGGCGCAGGGCTTCCAGGCCATTGCCGTCGATCCGCCGGGCACGGGCTTTTCGGACCGGCCCGACACCGGCTACGACACGGGCTCCATCGCGCTGACCCTGCACCGCACCATGCTGGCGCTGGGCCATGAGCGCTACCAGGTCGCCGGCCACGACGTGGGCATGTGGGTGGCCTATGCGCTGGCCAGCGACCAGCCGCAGGCCGTGCAGTCCCTGGCTCTGACCGAGGCCGTGATCCCCGGCCTGGCGCCCGAGCCCAGCATCTTTGCGCCGCCAGAGCAGAACATTTTCCTGTGGCACTTCATGTTCAACCAGCTGGCCGACCTGCCCGAGACCTTGATCGCGGGGCGCGAGCGTGCCTACCTGGAATTCATGTTCAACCGCTGGTCGCTGCGGCGCGACCGCGTGGCCGTGGATGTCTATGTGGATGCCTATGCGGCGCCCGGTGGCCTGCGCGGCGGCTTTGCCTACTACCGCGCCATTCCCGAAACCATCCGCCAGAACCGCGAGCGTGCGCTGCGCCCACTGGTCATGCCCGTGCTGGCCATTGGCGCCGAGCACGCCACGGCCGATGCGCCGCTGGCCACGCTGCGCGGCCATGCCGATGACCTGTCGGGCGTGATCGTGCCGGGCTGCGGCCACTTCATCATGGAGGAAGCCGCCGAGCCCTTCATCGCCGAACTGCTGCCCTTCCTGCAAAGGACGCTGTGACCATGGGCCTGGACGCTGACATTGCGCGCTATCTCGCCGAGCTGGCGCAGGCAACCCAGGCCGTGGCCCCGCCCACGCCGCCCACGCTGGCAGCGCTGCGCGAGGCCACCGATGCCGGGCTGCGCGCCCTGCATGGCCCGGCCGAGGCCGTGGCCCGTACCGAAGACTTCACGCTGCCCGCGCGCGACGGTGCGCCGCTGCGCGTGCGCATCTACCGGCCGCTGGCCTCGGACACACCCACGCCCCAGCCCGCCCTGGTCTTCGCCCACGGCGGCGGCTGGTGCTTGGGTTCGCTGGAGGTCTACGACAACCCCTGCCGCGCATTGGCCGCGGCAACGGGCGCCGTCGTGGTCTCGGTGGACTACCGGCTGGCGCCCGAGCACCGCTTTCCCGTGCCGCTGCATGATTTCTGCGATGCCATTGCCTGGACCTTTGAGCAGGCCGATGCGCTGGGCCTGGACAACAGGCGCATCGGCGTGGCCGGAGACAGCGCGGGCGGCAACCTCGCGGCCGCCGCCTGCCTGCTGGCGCGGCAGCAAGAAGGCTGGGGAGCGGCGGGCGCACCGGCCATCGCCCACCAGCTGCTGCTGTACCCGGCACTGGACGCGGCCATGGACTCGCCGTCGTTCCAGCAGTTCGGCGAGGGCCACTACCTCACGCGTGCGGCCATGGAGTACTGCTATGGCGCGTACCTGGGCGATGCGGCACCGGGGCGGCACGAACTTGTCTCTCCGCTGCGCGCGGACCATCTGGCAGGCCTGCCGCCTGCCACGGTGATCAGCTGCGAATACGACCCGCTGCGCGACGAGGCCGAAGCCTATGCGCAGCGGCTGGCCCAGGCAGGTGTTGCGGTGAAGTTAGTGCGCTTGCCCGGCATGGTGCACGCCTGCATGCACATGCTGGGGCTGGCGCCGGCATCACGCCGCCTGTTTGACGAAGCAGGTGCCGCCGTGCGCCAGGCTTTCGGCACGGCCATCGGCTGAGGGTTGCCGGGTGCAGGTCAGGCCTGTGCCAGGAACACGGCCACCAGCGCATTCGCATGGCCGTGCCCCATCTGGTGCTGGGCCTTGAGCCAGCCCACCAGTTCCATGTGCTTGCGGGTGTCCTGCTGTTGCAGCAGATCCATCCAGTGCGCAATCGGCTGGCCGTAGGTCTTCTCGATGGAAGGGAAATACGAGGCCGGTCCCTTGACCTTGCTTGTCTCCGTCATGGCGCTTGTCCTTTTTCTGTGATGCGGGTGGCAGATTGTGCCGCTGGCGCTGTCCGGGCCGGCAGGCAGGGTCAGGTCAGAAACAGCACATCCTTGTGCTGCGGCGCAGGCGGCAGCACCTCGCCGGTCAGCTCGCGCAGCGTGGCCTCGATCATCTGCGACATGGCGTCCAGCGCCAGGTCGTTGGGCGCCGTGCCGAAGGGCTCCTCCAGCTCGGCGCCCAGCGCCTCCAGCGCGAAGAAGGTATAGGCGATGAAGGCCACGATCACCGGCGTCATGAAGCCGATGGAATCCACCAGGCCGAAGGGCAGCAGCAGGCAGTACAGGTAGATGGTGCGGTGGATGATCACCGCGTAGGTGAAGGGAATCGGCGTGCCCGCAATGCGCTCGCAGCCGCCCAGTGCCTCGCCCAGCTTGCACAGGGGCGCCTCCATGGCGGGCACCAGCACGGGCTGCAGGCTGCCATCGTGGCGGCGCGCCTGCAGCCATTCGCCGGCCATGAGCAGCAGCACGGCAGGCTTGAAGCGCACCGTGGCCAGGCGCTCGCAGTCGGCGGCGGGCAGCAGGCGGCGCATGTCGGCCGCGGCATCGGTGCCGCGCAACTGGTGGCGCAGCGCGTGCACAAAGGCCGCCAGCACCATGGCCAGGGCCGGGGCGTGCTGCGGCGCGTCCGTCAAGGTCCGGGCCTGGCGCACCAGGGAGCGCGTCTCGTTGAGCAGGGTGCCCCACAGCGTGCGCGCCTCCCAATAGCGCGCATAGCTGGTGCTGTTGCGAAAGCCCAGGAAGATGGCCAGCGTCAGCCCGATCAGCGAAAACGGCACGAAGTTCAGCGGCACCTTCCAGGCGAACAACTGGCCGTGCAGCGCCGTGACCAGCACGGCGAACAAGGTGGCGGCCATCAGCTGGGGCAGGATGTCGGGCAGCACCGAGCCGCGCAGCACGAAGAGCATGCGCAGCCAGTGGGGGCGGGGCCGGATGATCATGAAAGCTTGTTCCGTGATGGAAAAGAGGGCGCAAGAGGGTGCAAGAGGGCGCAGCAGCCCCGCAACTCTAACCGCCCCGCGCAGTCAGTGCGCCACCTGCGCGCCACTTGTGCGCCACCCTGTACGCGCCGGCTGCGGCTTCAAAGATCGCTGCCGTGGCTGTCGTGGTTGCCGTCTGGCTGGAGAAGGGCCTGTGCCGTGACCGCTGCTGCCTGCTCCGCCTGCCATGCCGTGCGCATGGAAGAGGGCGCCACCGTTGCGCGCGGGGATGGCTGGCTGGTGATGGTGCTCAGGCTGATGAAGCCGGCCAGGTGCTCGCCCTCGCGCAAACCCAGCGCTGAATGCAGGGCCGGGTCAAAACAGCGCTCGCCACTGAGCACGATGGCACCAAAGCCCAAATGGTGGGCGGCGTTGAGGAAGTTGCCCAAGGCCGCGCCCGCAGCCAGCCATTGCTCACGTACCGGCACGCGCGAGCGCGGCCGGGGCGAGATGATGAAGGCGATCAGCGCTGGGGCGCGCGTTGCATGCTCGCGCGCACGGCGGATATCGTCGGCCGGGGCCAGCGGGTCGCGGCGCAGTTTTTCCTGCTCGAACAGGCTGGCCAAGGCCTCGCGCTGGTGGGCGGGAAACTCCAGAACCCGCCAGGGGTGCAAGGCACCGTGGTCCGGAGCGCATAGCGCCGCCTCGATCATCAGGTCCATGTCCCCGCTGTCCGGACCCGGCATGGCCAGCCGCCTGGGCGAGACGGAGCGCCGCGCCAGCAGGGGCGCCAGGCCTGCCCGCTTGCGCGTATCGGCAAAGCAGTGCTTGAGTGCATCCACCGCCTGGGCGAACTGCCGGGCCCAGGCCAGCACCTGTTCGCCCTCCAGCGTGAACCCCTGGAAGGGCCGGCCCGCACGCACCAGCGCGTGGCCGAACTCCGCCTCGGCCGAGCGTATGGCCTGGGCCAGCGCGTTGTCGGAGATGCCGCAGGCCTGCGCTGCGCGCGCCCAGTCACGCTCGCGGTCCAGGGCCAGCAGATGGGGGATGTATTTTTGCGTCAAGTCGGTTCTCCAGCGCGGGCCTGCAGGTGCGCCCAATCAGGTTGCGGTAAATGGCCGGTGGATGATTTCATTATGTTTTCAAGAATACAGCGAAATGCGTGCGCAGAATGCTTGCCGAACCTCGCCAGGCGTCAGGCCTTGGTCAGTTCCTGAGGTGCCTGGCCCAGCGTCGCAATCAACTGCTCGTACATGGCATCCACGGCCGCCGAGCCCTGCGAGGCCTTGCTGCGCAGGGCCGACACTTGCATGGACACCAGCGGCGGCAGCTCGAAGCCGGCCGGCAGGTTCTGCAGCACCTGCAGGTGCGGGGGTACGCTGCAGCGCGTGAACACGGCCACGGCCAGGCCGCTTTCCACGGCGGCCAGCTGGCCGGCAAGGCTGGAGCTGTGATAGACCACGCGGTGCGCGCGCCGCTGGGCCGCCAGGCTGGACAGCGCCGCCGTGCGCGCCAGGCTGGCCGCCTCGTAGACGGCAATCGGCAGGGGGTTCTTCCTCCACACCTCGTGCTGCGGCGCGCCCACCCAGACCAGGGGCTCGTGGAACAGCAGGCGCCCGCGCTGGGGCCTGTCGCGCGAGACCAGGGCCAGGTCCAGCGTGCCGCGCACCACCTGCGGGATCAGCGCGGTGGACTGCTCGCAGGTCAGCTCGATCTCCACGCCCTGGTAGCGGCCTGCAAAGCTGCGCAGCACGGGCGTCAGATAGGTGGATGCGTAGTCGTCCGGCACGCCCAGCCGCACGCGCCCGGACAGGTCGGGGCCGAACAGGGCCGCCTGCGCCTGGGCTTGCAGCTCCAGCATGCGCCGCGCATAGCCCAGCAGCTCCGCGCCTGCGGGCGTGAGCTGCAAATGGCGCGGGCCGCGCAGCAGCACGGGCTGGCCCAGCGCTGTCTCCAGCTTCTTGATCTGCATGCTCACGGCGGCCTGTGATCGGTGCAGCAGCGGCGCGGCAGCCGAGAGCGAGCCCGCATCCACCACGGCCACCAGGGCACGCAGCCAGTCGATCTGCAGGTCGGGGTGGTTCACGGCACGCTCCATAGATTCGAATATCGAATACTAAACCCTCAAACTATTTGCTTTACGAGAATTTACTGCCACGAGACGATCGCGGCCATGCAAGACAGAACCCATTCCTTACAGGCCGCATCCGTAGCCTCCACCGCGCCCGCTCCCACGCCCGCACAAGCCGCTCCCACAGCGCAGGAGACACGCGGCCAGTGGCTGATGATCGCGGGCGGCGTGCTGCTGGGCACCGTGGGCGTATTTGTGGAAGAGGCCCGCCAGCACCCATTGGTCACCGTGCTGTTTCGCTGCGCCTTCGGCGCGCTGGCGCTGCTGGCCTGGGGCTTGGCCACGGGCCGCATGGGGGAGTTGCGCGTGCGCGGCAGGAGTTGGCCGGTGGTGGTGGCCACCGGCGTCCTCATGGTGCTGAACTGGGCCCTGTTCTTTGCCGCCATACCGCGCACCTCCATTGGCGTGGCCACCATCGTGTTCCACATCCAGCCGGTGTGGATCATGCTGTTCGGCACTCTGGTGCTGCGCGAGGCCGTGGCACCACGGCAGGTGGCGGCCATGCTGGCGGCGTTGCTGGGACTGGTGTTGACCACGGGGCTGCTGGGTGGCGATGCGGCGGCCTGGGGACCGGACCATGTGTCCGGGCTGCTCATGTGCCTGGCCGGCTCGCTGTGCTATGCGGCCGTGACCATCCTGGCCAAGACCGAGAAAGTGGTCACGCCGTTTGCGCTGGCCTGGTGGCAATGCGCGGTCGGCACCGTGCTGCTGCTGTGGGTGCCGCTGGTTCATGGCTGGCCGCAGGCGCCGTCGTCCTGGGTCTGGCTGACAGGGCTGGGCGTGCTGCACACCGGCCTGGCCTACGCCATTCTCTTTGCGGGCATGGCCCGCCTCACGCTGGGCCGCATTGCCGTGCTGCAGTACGTCTATCCGTTGACGGCCATCGTGCTGGACTGGGCCGTCTACGGGCGTGCGCTGGGCGCCGTGCAACTGGCCGGTGTGGGCCTGATGGCCGGGGCGCTGCTGGTGGTCAAGGCCCGACAGCTGCGGTGAGCCGTGCGGGCCTTGTGCGCAGGGCCTACTCCTTGCCCAGCGCCTTGTACTGTTCGTACAGCTCGTCGGCCAGCCGACGCAGGGCGCGGCCTATGGCGGCGTACTCGTACTCGTTGAGGTTGGCCAGCGAGGCACGGCCGGAAGGCCGGTCGGACCCGAAGCCACGGCCCGGCAGTAGCACGATGCCGGTCTCGTCCGCCACTCGGAACAGCATGTCGCCGGTCGAGGACTGCTGCACGGCCCATTGCGAGAAGGCCTCGCCATAGAGCCGGCAGGTGACGTTCTGCAGGTCGATCAGCGTGTAGTAGTTGACCGAGTTGGGATTTTCCAGCGGGGGCATGCCCAGCTCGCGGTACAGCGTGGCCTCGCGGCGGCGGATCAGTTGCTTGAGCGCCTGCTTGTAGGCGTCCGCTTCATCCATGAGCGCAAACAGCGAGAACAGCACCATCTGCACCTGTTGCGGCGTGGACAGGCCGGCCGTGTGGTTCAACGCCACCACGCGGCTGTCGGCCACCAGGCGGTCGATGAACTTGAGCGAGCGCACATCGGGCAGCAGCGAGCGGTAGCGGTGGTCCAGCGCCTTCTTGGCGGACTCGGGCAACTGCGCCAGCGCATGGTCGAACACGTTGTCCTTGTGTGCCGCGATCACGCCCAGGCGCCAGCCCGTGGCCCCGAAATACTTGGAGAACGAATACACCAGCAGCGTGTTCTGGGGGCAGACCGAGAACAGGGACTGGAATTCATCGGCAAAGGTGCCGTAGACATCGTCGGTGAGGATCAGCAGGTCGGGCCGCTGCTCGGCCACGATGGCGCGCACTCGGTCCAGGCTGCGCTGGTCCATCTTCACGGACGGCGGGTTGCTGGGGTTCACGCAGAAGAAGATCTTGACGTCCGGGTCCTTGAGCTTGTCCAGCTCGGCGTCGGAGTACTGCCAGCCGTTGTCGGGGTCGGCGTGGATGGGCACTTCCTTGAGGTCGTACTGCGCCAGTTCGGGGATCTCGATATACGGCGTGAATACCGGCATGCCGATGGCCACCTTGTCGCCGGCCTTGAGCAGGCCGCTGATGCGCAGGCTCTCGAAGATATAGGCCATGGCCGCCGTGCCGCCCTCAACCGCGAACAGGTCCACCGACTCGGGCGGCACGGCGCCGCCAGCCATCTCGCGCACGATGTACTGGCGCACGACCTGCTCGCTCACGGTGAGCATGCGCGGCGGCACGGGGTAGTTGCAGCCCAGGATGCCGTCCACCATCTCATGCAGGAAGGCGGCGGGGTCCAGTCCCAGCTGGTCGCGCACATAGCTCAGCGACTTGCCCAGGAACTTCACGCCCTCCTGGTCGCGGTGCTCGGCGATGAAGCGCTCGAAGCGCCCCTCGATGCCGTCGAGCTTGGCCAGCCCGCCCACGCCCACCGTCATGTAGGAGTACGACAGCTCCGACTCCGCCGCCGCGAACAGCCCCAGCCGGAAGAAGGCCCGGCGCGGCGTGGTCGCCAGGAAGTTGGGATTGCCGCGCCCCGCATTGAGCATGAGGCGGTTGGCTTTGCCCGAGGCCACCTTGATCAGCTCGTCCTTGAGTTCGAACGGGCTCAAATTCGCCAGACTCCGATAATCCTTGCTCATTGCGCAGCTCCTTGTGATGGTCCTTGGTGGTCCTTGGGAATAGATCAGGGGTGTTCAGGCAAAGGCGATGACCAGCGGCCCCAGCAATGTGAGGAACACATTGGCCAGCGCATAGGTGATCGCAAACGGTGCCGTGGGAATCGAGTTGCCGGCCTTGTCCAGAATCTCGCCAAACGCCGGATTGGCGCTGCGCGCCCCGGACAGCGAGCCCGCGAACACGGCCACGTTGTCATAGCGCAGCACGTACTTGCCGAACAGCATGGCGATCAGCAGCGGCACGATGGTCACCACCACGCCCAGCAGGAACAGCGTCAGGCCCTGCTGCATCACCGTGGTCACGGCCTGCTGGCCTGACTGCAGGCCCACCATGGCCACGAAGCCGGCCAGGCCCAGGTCGCGCAGCAGCGTGGACGCTGCCGTGGGCATGTTGCCGAAGGTGTGCTTGCGGCTGCGCCACCAGCCGAACAGCAGGCCCGCCAGCAGGGCGCCGCCGCCGCTGCCCAGCGTGATGGGAATGGAGCCCAGGCGCAGCACCAGCAGCCCGATCAGCAGGCCCACCGTGATGCCCAGGCCATGGAAGACAAAGTCCGTCTTGTCGCTGGGCACGATGATGGGGCCCACGGACTGCGCAGCCTTTTGCACATCCTGCGGCGTGCCGAACAGCGTCACCACATCGCCCGGCATGACCATGGTGGCCGGCGCAATCGGCACCGGCGTGCCCGCGCGCATCAGCGCCACTGCGTACACACCGTGCTTGAACTCCTGCGACAGGCTGTCCAGGATGTCCTTCACGCTGCGGTTAAGGTACTGGTTGTTGGAGATGGCCACGTCGCGCCGCACCATCACCACGTCCATGCCCTCGGCGCCCTGCAGCTCCTCGCCCACCGATGCGCCCAGCGCCACCACGGCCGCGCGCCGGCCCACCAGCAAGATGATGTCGCCGGCCTCCAGCGCCAAGCTGCCATCCACGCCCACCAGCGCGTTTTTGCGCTGTATGCGCTCCACCGTCACCGTGCCGCCGTTGGCGGTGGCGCTGGCCTCCAGTTCGGCCACGGTGCGGCCTGCCTGTCCCACGCGGAAAATGCGCCCCACCAGATCCGGCACGGCCGGTGACTCGCCGGTTCCGTACACGCGCACGCCCTTGAGCAGCTCCTGCTCGGCCTGGATCGCGTCCTCGCGGATCTTGCGGCCCGTCAGCCACTGCAGCACGTTCACGCACATGATGATGGCGCCGAAGGAGCCGAAGATATAGGTCACCGCATAGCCGATGGCCACATTGGCCTGCATGCGCTGCACCTCGTCGGGCGCCAGTCCCAGCTTCTCGATGGCCGAGCCCGCCGTGCCGATGATGGCCGACTGCGTCAGCCCGCCCGCTGCCAGTCCCGCCGCCAGCCCCTTGTCCAGATGGAACACCCGGGCGATCACCACCACCGTGACCAGCCCCGACACGGCCACCACCAGGGCCATCAGGATCTCCTTGACCGACTGCCGCCCCAGCGAACGGAAGAACTGCGGCCCGCTCTCGAAACCCACGGCATAGATGAACAGCGCAAACAGCACCGCCTTGATGCCCGAATCGATAGTCACCCCCACCTGGCTGATCAGCACCGCCGCCAGCAGCGACCCCGCCACGCCCCCCAGCTGGAACGACCCGAACCTGAACTTGCCCACCCAGTAACCGAGCGCCAAGGCCGCAAACAGCGCGATTTCCGGAGCCTGATGAAAGATGCTTCTGAGAAAGTCCACAGCCACCTCTGCTTCTGGGGTGAGGTCCACGGCGGTGCAAGGCAACGGGGAACGGCTGCCAGGGGAGAGCAGGGGCTTGCGTGCGCGCGGACTTGGGGGGAACGGCGATTTCTATTAGGAAATATCTATTGAAATACTGATTGAGCACGCATGATTAAGAAATTCTCAATCATATGCGTCTGTTTCATTGTATTTTTATATTTTCTTGGGTTGCAAGCCTACTATTCATTACAAATATGAGTTCCTGCGTAGGACTGCGCCGTCACGCGAGAGGCAGCTGATGCCGATGTTGAAATCGATTTAGGACAGTTCACCCTTCAGATGAATCTGCCTGGACGGCATATCTTGGGCGATCAATGGCAACTGAGGCTAAGAGTTGTCCAAAAGAAAATTGGTAGAATTTTTGCAATTTCTTACAGTACGCCATTACCAAAACACGTTTAGCGCAAATAATTTGTGTTTTATTGAGAATCTTTTTTTCATAGAAAAAATTTATCATACTTGTCGTTTTTCATGATCTGCGCTGGTACTTGCAACTGTTGGAAATATCTAATTAGACAGTAAGCGCTAGAGATTGAAGCAAATTTTTGAATTGAATTTAATAGAAGGACAAAATTGCTCTACCTGGAAAAATATGGAGCCATATTTGCAACGTTGTTGACTTTATTTGTTGCATTTTTTCTCAATGAGGTGGGAAAGGTTAATGGGGTTTATGATTTTTCTGCAGCGTTCGGTTTAATAAAGGAGGATTTATTGCAGCCGATGGCGCTTCCTCTGATGGTTGTGATATGTTTTCTTCCAATACTCTTTTCCAAGGGGCGTGTTTTTTCTGAAAATACCGTTGACGTGCATCAAAGAGCTTTTCTATATGCCGCAATTTTTATTTCAGTCATAGGATTCCCTTTTGATGTTTTGGATATAATCTCATTGGTTTTTCTGGTATATCTGGCAGCTGTTAAAAAAGACAGGCCAATTGCTTTGGTAACGAGTGTGGGATTGTTCTTGATTCTGTTTGTTGCTGTGGGGTATTTGTTTACCGTCATCAAGGCAAACTCATTTGTTGAGACAGAATTTTTTGATCAGAGCATCTTCGCATTGGATGAATACTTGTTTGGTCTCCCTCATAGAAAGGTCGCGGCTCTGGTGGCAAGTCAGCCGGGCTTGCAGAAGTTTCTTTCAGATTTCTACCTTCTCATACATCCCATTATTTTCGGTCAATTGATTTCTTGCGCGCTATTTTCTGAGAGTGCAAGCTATCAGCGATACAAGATATCGCTTTTCACACTGTATACCCTGGGGGCTGGCAGTTATTTCGTCTTTCCGGCTTGGGGTCCATATGCTTATGATTTCGGCTTCTTCAATGGATTAGGTTGGTTTGATGTGAATCACCCGATAGTTGGGATACAGAAATTCATATTCAATAACTCCCAAAAAATAGCGAATTCAGATTATGATTTCTCCAGAATCTCGCCGTATGCGTTTGTGGCTGCAATGCCTTCTTTTCACTTGGCGTTGCCCGCGATATACTGCTTGTGCAATATAAAAAATCCCAGGCTGCTTGTTCCTGGGATCTTGATAGCGGCGGTGACTACGGTGGCGACCTTGGCCACGGGAATGCACTACTTCTTGGACCTGATTGCTGGAGTACTGCTGTCGCTCATATCTGTAGGAGTAGCCAGAGTCTTCATCGGCCTGATAAATAAAAAGACCGCTTCGAGTGCAGCAGCCGTCAACGCTTGAACAGGCTGCGAATGGCGCCGGGGTCGTCCGTAATCACGCCATCCACTCCCGCTCCCAGAAAAGCTCTGGCCTCCTCCAGAGCATCGCCACGGCCGGCAGGCTCGCTGCCTTTCCGATAAGCGCTGGGCAGGTGCAGATTTTCCGGGCGCAGAGTCCATACATGCACCGAGAGGCCTGCGGCCTTTGCGTTGCGCGTCACTCTGGACAGGCTGATCCAGCGACCACGGTCTGTTTCCATGACCATTTCCCGTGCGAGAGCGACACCCTGAGCATACTGGGCAACCTTGGCAAGTCCTTCGGAAGATCTCATCTGCACGTAGGAAACTCCCTGCTGAGCCAAGTCTGGTGGCCCATCTCCAATGCGCATTAACTGCAGAATGCGCACCGGACTGGCAGAACGCAATTGCTTGAGCACTTCCACTTCGAAAGACATGACGAAAACCGGAGCCTGTGCGCTGCTCCAATGGTTGTGCTGTAGAAACTTCAATACGGCCTGGCCTATGTCTTGGCCCTGGGCCTTCAGATAGGCGGCGTGCTTGATTTCGACCAGAAGCCCAACCTTTCGGTTGGTCTTCGCAGTGTAGGCCTTTGCAAGGTCGGCCACTTCCTGGAGCGTCAGGAGTGGAAACTTGCCGTCCAGTTTGGCACTGGAAGGGCGTAGTTGGGGAAAGCGCTCAATGGCCCTCAGGCTTTTGAGTTCCTGCAATGTGAAGTCTTCAGCGAACCATCCCGTCTCTTTTTTGCCATCCACCAATTTGGTGGTTTTCCGTGTCGAGAATTCGGCGTGCGTTGCCACGTCGGTTGTCGAAAAGGGTGGCTCGCCATTCACCTCCATTGCAGCAAGTGCTGCATCGTGACGAACGAGCAAGACTCCGTCCTTGCTGAGCACAACATCCAGCTCCAGCAGATCGGCGCCATCGTGCATGGCTTGTTCGAAGGCTGGCTGGGACATCTCCGGCTTCAGGGCTGAAGAGCCTCGGTGCGCTATGAGTGCCGGAACAGGGGGCCAGGCCGGGGGCGAAGCCTGTGCAAGCTGTGTGGTGGCGAGCAGGCCGGCGATAACTGTGATGGTGTGGAGATGGCGGCGCAGTCGAGGAGGCATGTGGGGTCTCTGTAGAAGCCAGTTCTTCATCATGCAGTAACGAAAAATGTTTGCCTAGAAAGCCGCCAAACCTACCGGGGACTCTTCGCTCGGGAAATTCTCAAAAAATATCCGGCTCCGGCACAGCGCTTCCAAAACCCGTCTCCAGAAAATCAAAATCGCATCCCTCATTGGCCTGCAGGATATGACGGCCGAACAGCCAGCCGTAGCCGCGCTCGTAGCGCGCGGGCGGGGGAGTCCATGCGGCGCGGCGGGTGGCGAGTTCTGAGTCGCTGACTTCCAGGTGGATGCGGCGGGCGGGCACGTCCACCGTGATGCGGTCGCCCGTGCGCACCAGGGCCAGCGGCCCGCCCACGGCGGACTCGGGTGAGCAGTGCAGCAGGCAGCCGCCGTAGCTGGTGCCGCTCATTCGGGCGTCGGACAGGCGCAGCATGTCTTTCACGCCTTGCTTGAGCAGCCTGGTGGGAATGGGCAGCATGCCCCATTCGGGCATGCCCGCGCCCTTGGGGCCGGCGTTGCGCAGCACCAGGATGTCTTCGCCGTTCACATCGAGATGGGGGTCGTCCACGGCCTGCTTGAGGCTGGGGTAGTCGTCGAATACCAGCGCGCGGCCTGTGTGGCGCAGCAGGTGCGGGGCGCAGGCGCTGGGCTTGATGACCACGCCGTCCGGCGCCAGGTTGCCGCGCAGCACGGCCAGCGCCCCTTCGGCGTAGATGGGGCTGGACAGGGGGCGGATCACGTCGTCCTGGTGGACTTGGCTGCCCGCAATGTTCTCGCCCAGGGTCTTGCCGTTGACCGTCATGGCCCCGGTGTCCAGATGCGGGCGGATGCGTTCCAGCAGGGCGCGCAGGCCGCCTGCATAGAAGAAGTCCTCCATCAGATAGCGGTCGCCGCTGGGCCGGATGTTGGCGATCACGGGCACGCGGCGGCTGAAGGCGTCGAAGTCATCGAGGCTGACCGGATGGCCCGCGCGCCGCGACATGGCGATCAGGTGAATGATGGCGTTGGTGGAGCAGCCCATGGCCATGGCGCAGGCAATGCCGTTCTCGAAATGCGCGCGCGTGAGCATGCGGGCGGGCGTGAGGTCTTCCCACACCATCTGCACGATGCGGCGGCCGCACTCGGCGCTCATGCGGATGTGGTTGGCGTCGGCGGCCGGAATGGACGAAGCGCCGGGCAGCGCCAGGCCCACGGCCTCGGCAATGCCCATCATGGTGGCCGCCGTGCCCATGGTCATGCAGGTGCCGTGGCTGCGGGCAATGCCGACTTCCATCTCGCGCCAGGCCTGCTCATCCAGCCGGCCGGCGCGGCGTTCGTCCCAGAACTTGAAGGCGTCCGAGCCCGAGCCCAGCACCTGCCCCTTCCAGTTGCCGCGCAGCATGGGGCCGGCCGGCAGGTAGATGAAGGGAAGGCCCATGGAAATCGCCCCCATGGTCAGCCCCGGCGTGGTCTTGTCGCAGCCGCCCATGAGCACGGCGCCGTCCACCGGGTGGCTGCGCAGCAGCTCCTCCGTCTCCATGGCCAGGAAATTGCGATAGACCATGGTCGTGGGCTTGACCATGCTTTCCGACAGCGAGATGGCCGGCAGCTCCAGCGGAAATCCTCCGGCCTGCAGCACGCCGCGCTTGACGTCTTCCACGCGCTGCCTGAAGTGGGCATGGCACTGGTTGGCATCGCTCCAGGTGTTGACGATGGCGATCACGGGCTTGCCCATCCAGTCCTCGTAGCCATAGCCCATCTGCAGCACGCGCGAGCGGTGGCCGAAGGAGCGGAAATCATCGGGAGCAAACCAGCGTGCGCTGCGCAGGGATTCGGGGGAACGTGTCATGGTTGTGGGGCTCCTCAATAGCTGCCGGCAGTGGATGCGGGCCCTGGCGGGTTCGCGGCCAGCGGCCCTTGCTTGAAGCGCGCCGCCGCCGCATCCAGCCCGTCGCGCAGCAAGAGCGTGTCCAGCGCCACGGCCACGAACTGCGCGCCCAGCTCCAGGCATTCGCGCGCACGTGCCTCGTCCACCATCAGGATCCCCGGCGCCTTGCCGCAGGCGCGGATGCGGGCGATGGCCTGGTCGATGGCCCGGTTCACCACAGGGTGGCGCGCCTGGCCCGGATAGCCCAGGCTGGCCGACAGGTCGGCGGGGCCGATGAAGATGCCGTCCACGCCATCGACGGCCGCAATCGCCTCGATCTGCTCCAGCGCCTCGGCCGTCTCCACCTGCACCAGCAGGCACAGCTCGTCGGCCGCACGTGCCACATAGTCGGCCGTGCGCCCGAAGTTGGCGGCGCGAGTGGAACCGCCCATGCCGCGCATGCCCTGGGGTGCATAGCGCATGGCGCGCACGGCATCCCGCGCTTGCTGCGCGTTCTGCACAAAGGGCAGCAGCAAGGACTGGGCGCCCAGGTCCAGGTAGCGTTTGATCAGCACCGCATCGTTGCAGGCGGGCCGCACCACGGCATGCACGGGCAGGGTGCCCGGTGCGGGCAGGGCGGCGGCCACGGCCTGCAGCTGGCCCAGCATCAGCGGCACGTCGGTGGGCGTGTGCTCGGTATCGAGCAGCACCCAGTCGTAGCCCGCGCCGCCGATCATCTCGCAGACAAAGGGGGAGGGAATGGTGGACCACAGGCCGATCTGCGGGCGGCCTTCGCGCAGCGCGCGCTTGAACGTATTGGCGGGCAGCATGCTCATGGGGACTCTCCTGAAGCTGTTCACTGGACCTGGATGTTTCCCTTGCGCACCACCTCGCTCCAGCGCGCCACCTCGGCGGCGATGAAGCTGGCGGCCTGGGCGGGCGTGCCCGGCGTGGGCTCGTTGCTCATGGCGGCCAGCCGGGCCACCACCTCGGGCTCGGCCAGGAGGGACTGGCAGGCCTGGTTGAGCCGCTCCACCACATCGGCCGGCATGCCCGGCGGGCCCGCCAGGCTGGTCCATGAATAGTTGACGACCTGCGGCTGGCCGGCCTCGGCCATGGTGGGCACATCGGGCAGGGCCGCCAGACGCCGGTCGCCTGCCACGGCCAGCGCACGCAGCTTGCCCGCCTGCGCAAAGCCCACGGCCGAGGTGGCGGGCACGAACAGCAGGTCGGCCTGGCCGCCCATCACATCGGTCATGGCGGGCACATCGCCCTTGTAGGGAACGTTGTTGAAGCTCACGCCGGCCGCCTGGCGCAGCAGCTCCGTCGTCACATGGCTGGACGAGCCAATGCCCGTCAGCGCCACATTCACCGTGCCGGGGCTGGCCCGGGCCAGGGCCACCACATCGGCCACCGAAGCGACCTTCAGCCTGGGCGAGGCCAGCAGCAGCATGGGCACGCGTCCCAGCATGGCAATGTGCGTGAAATCCCGCCGCGCGTCGTACTTCACGTTGGAATTGACCAGCTGGTTGATGGCATGCGTGCCCGGCCCGCCAATCACCAGCGTGTAGCCATCGGCCCGCGCCCGCGCCACGGCCTCGGAGGCCAGCGAGCCATTCACGCCGGGCCGGTTCTCCACCACCACGGGCTGGCCCAGGCGCTGCGACAGGCGCTCTCCCACCAGCCGGCCCACCACATCGGTCTGGCCACCGGGAGGGAAGGGAATCACCAGCGTGATCGGCCTGACCGGCCAGGCAGCCTGGGCCTGGGCGTGTGCCGGGGCCAGCATCGAGGCCGGAGCCAGGGCCGCAGCCAGCAGGCGCGCCATGGCGCTGCGGCGGTTGGAGAGCGAAGGGCGCATGGTGGTCTCCTCTTGAATGATTGCGCAATCATTTCAAGCAAAGGCAGCGCTCTCCATTCGGACGTACGAGGGGAAACAATCAGACCGTGCTGATGGGCATCATCGTTAACATGACCACGCAATCATCCTCAAGCCGCCTCTTCATCGCCATTCCAGGCAAAGGCCTCGCATGACCCTCCGCACCCTGCGCAACGCCAATGCGCCCACGCTCAAGGACCTGGCCCGCATTGCCGGCGTGTCGCCCATCACCGCCTCGCGCGCGCTGCACCGGCCTGAACTGGTGGCCGAGGCCACGCGGCTGCGCGTGGCGCAGGCCGTGGAGCAAACGGGCTACGTGCCCAACTCCCTGGCGGGCGGGCTGACCTCGCGCCAGACGCGGCTGGTGGCGGCCATCGTGCCCTCGGTGGGGCACTCGCTGTTTTCCGACATGCTCGATGCGCTCATCCACACCCTGGCCGCGCAGCGCTATGAAACCACGCTGGGCATCTCCAGCTATGACCCGGAGCATGAGGAAACCTGGCTGGCCGCCATGCTCAGCCGCCGCCCGGACGGCATCGTGCTCACTGGCACCGAGCACACGGCCCGCACGCGGCGCCTGCTGGTCAATGCCGACGTGCCCGTGGTCGAACTCTGGGACTACCAGCCCCATCCGCTGGACATGGTGGTCGGCTTCTCTCAGGAAGACGCGGGCCGCGCAGCCTTCCGTCACCTCGCCGCCTGCGGCTACCGGCGCCCGGCCATCCTGCGCGCCGACGACAGCCGCGCCGCCCGCCGCGCCCTGGGCTTCACCCGCGCCGCCGCGGAAGCCGGTGCCCCGGTTCCCGCGCAAATCGTCTTCTCGGAAGCCATCCCCCAATCCGGCCGTGGCCGCGATGCCCTGAACGCCCTGCGCGCCCAGGTACCGGAAGCCGATGCCGTCTTCTGCAGCTCCGATGCGCTGGCGCAAGGCGTGCTCTCCCATGCCCACGCGCTGGGCCTGCGCATGCCAGAGGAATTCGGCGTGCTGGGCTTTGGCGACCAGGCCCTGGCGCTGGACGCCTGGCCCGCCCTGTCCACCGTGCGCGTGGACGGCGCCGCCATCGGCCGCCTAGGCGCAGAGGCGCTGATTGCGCGCATGGCCGGTGGCGTGGCGGCGGCCGCGCAGGATATGGGGTTTGAGGTGGTGGGGAGGGGGAGTACGCGGGGGCACCAGGATGCGCGCTGAATGCCAGCGTGAGGCGATGGCCGGGCAGCGGCAGGAAGACCGGCTTTATCTCAGTATCAGCAAGGCGCCGCGCTTGTCCATAACCGGGCCCAGCCCAGGCCCAGCAGGCCGGCGCCCAGTACCAGCCAATGCTCGCCGGCAAGGCCGGGCCGGATCCTGTTCCCCTGCCATGAGCGCGGGCGCCAGGGCGACGGCGGTCCGGCCCGGGCGCCTGCGCCAAGGGTAGGCGTATTACGACGCACAGGAAGGCGTTGGCCCGATGGCTGTACCTAGGGCCACACCGCATCCTGAAGGCGTTACGGACCAAAGCCCCACCATGAACACAGAACTGCTGGACCCCCCACGTACCGAGCTGGCCGCTGGAGCAGGCACGCTTGAGCCTTCTTTCCTGCATGTGCCGCTCTACGAGCGCCTGGCCAACCATCTGCCCACCGAACAGGAGCGCCAGGCTGCTGCGGACTTCCTGCACGGCGTGATTGCCGAGACCTCTGCCGATGCCGATGGCCTGCCGGACAACCCGGAGCACCTGACCGACTGGATGCGTGTCAATGTCGAAAAAGTGCACGCCCAGTACCAGGCCTACCTGGCAGAGCGCAAGGCGGGTGCGGCACGCCGCTACTTCGGCAACCGCGCACATGCCCTGTACTTCCTGCGCAATGTGGCCCCTACCAAGCTGGTGGACGGTTCCTGGCTCTACGGCCTGTGCGCGCACGCGGGCAACTCACGCATGTCGGACCTGGTCACCACCTATGTGGAAGAACTGGGCGACGGCATGGCCGACAAGAACCACGTCAAGCTCTACCGGGAGCTGCTGGCCAGGTATGGCCTTGATCCCGTGGAGGACCTGCCCGACGACCTGTATCGGCAGGGGCTGGTACAGCTGGCGCTGGGCTGGAATGCGCAGCAGTTCCTGCCCGAGATCGTGGGATTCAACCTGGGCTATGAGCAATTGCCGCTGCACCTGCTCATTACCGCCTACGAACTCAATGAACTGGGAATAGATCCCTACTACTTCACGCTGCATGTGACCGTGGACAACGCCGACACCGGCCATGCCCGGCGCGCCTGCATTGCCGCCTGGGAGAACGCGCCGCGCATTGACGATGGCGGCGAATACTGGCGCCGCGTACGCGCAGGCGCCCGGCTGGCAGACACGGGCACCAGCACGCTGGACGTGATCCGGTCGTTCGACATCGAAGCTGAGGTGGTGCGCATCCTGGCTCGCAAATCGCCTTCCGGGCATGGCGCGCACTCGGACTTCTGCAAGGTGGCCGGCCGCAGCGTCAATGACTGGCTGTCCCGTCCGCAGGACATGCCTGCTTTCTTGGCCGCGCTGGAGCAGGCACGCTGGATACAACGCAACCGGCCTGCGGAGGAAAGCCGCTTCTGGCAGCTGCTGCAGGGCGAGCGGGCAGAGATGTTTGGTGTTTTCTCTCCCTATGAGCTGCAAGTCATTCATGACTGGCTGCGTGGGCCGGCCAGTGCGGATGGCGCCTCCTTCGAATCCGTGGCCGAGCCCGGCAAACCGGCGCGGCGCATGAGTTTTCGCGTGGCCGAGCGCCTGCGCACATCCCGTGGCGCGCGACCGGACCCGGGCCGCAGCGCGCAGGAACTGGACACCGACCTGATGCTCTTCGAGCAGCGCTACCCCACGCTCGATCCAGCGGCCCAGCATGAGTTGCTGGTACAGGCCATGTCACCGGGCCTGCATTGGACGCCCCTGGGCCTGCGCGCCACCCGCCTGTTCCTGGGCCGGTAGGCCATTCGACCCCTCTTTACCTACCCGGGAAAAATCATCTGGTCATTGGGCAAGACTGGCTTGCTCTTTGACCCATTCCAGGCTTTTGCCGCGCACGCACCAGGCGGGATTCTTTACCCAGTCTGTGAAATAAATGGTGGGGTGGTCTTCCAGAATATTGCAGCGTGTATAGCCCAGTTTTGGCATGGCATAGTATTGAAAAGGCGTAATTGCAAAAATACAGAAAAACATAATAAAAACTCCAACGGCTATGGCGGATAAAAAAATACGCGTTGGGATTTTTATAGCGTCTTCTGTACAGGGGACTGATTTTTGTATTGCAATGATAATTCCTGTGATTGAAATTATTGGCACACACAACGCAATTGGATCAAATGGTGTGATTCTTACAGATGGGGCGAGTTTATTTAAATCATCTACGGTTTCATATAGAGAATAGAAAATACTCCAAATTGACATTGCTAGAAGCAGAAGAAAAAGTGGAATACTCCATATTGGTGATTTTCTGATTTCGGTTAAATTTCTTTTGTCCATTTAAAGACTCATAAATTTTGCGACTGATCAGGCATGGTCGGTTATTAGGAAATAATGTTTTTATTTCCGGTGTTTATCGATTCTATTTAAATCTATCCCGGTAGAGGGTGCCATTAAGGCCATGGCTGGGCGTTTCGGGTCCAGTACCTGCTTCATGCGACCGTTATTCGCTGCCGCCACCGCTGCTAAAGACTGGGCCTAGTGTTTGCGCGGAAGCCTAGTGATTTCTGGGGAGCCAGCGAGGAGTTGTTCTGACACACATGCAACCACACTACGCGGATAGGTCAGAAAGATGTAGGCCTTGTGATCTGCACTTTTTTTTATGGATTTAGCTCGGGGCTACCGCCTAGACGGGCTTGCTCATTAACCCACTCCCTGCTTTTGCCGCGTACGCACCAGTCAGGGTTTTTCACCCAGTCTGAAAAATAAATATTTGGATGGCCTTCTAATATATTGCAGCGTGTATATCCTAATCTTGGCATGGCGTAATACTGAAAAGGTGTAACAACAAGAAGGCAGAAGAGCATAATTCCTCCGCCTGTGATTACAGAGATCGCAAGAATGCGCTCTGAGATTACTTGAGTGCTTGCTTTGCAGGGGATTGCTTTTTGTATCACTGATACAAGTATCGTAAATCCCATTATCGGGAAATATACCCCGACCAAATCACCAGGTGTGATTCTTACCGAGGGGGCTGAATTTTTTAGATCGGCGATTGTTTTTAGAAATGAATTTTCTGTATTCCAAATTGAGAAAAATAAAACAAATAGAATTGATGGAATTCCATATATTAATGATTTTCTAATCTCGGTTAAGTTGTTTGTTTTCATTTTGATATCCGTCAATTTTTCCTGTTGATAGGAAGTAGCAAGATATTATTTGGTTCCGATGATGCATAATTGTATTCTATTCTTTCACTTTGACTATTTAATTTTCTCTCAGTCACAGCATTGGGATTGATGCGATATATTCCATGGGGAGTACTGTCTGTTTGCATTTTTAATGCGAAAATCACATTCTTCTTTATATCCCAAATCTCGTCAATTTTATTCAAAGCTATCCCAGACAAGAACACTGCGACAGCCATTGTGACTAACGGCAAGATGGCAAGAGTTGCTGCACCTACGCCCACCACTAATCCTGCTCCAAGGCCAACCATCGTCGCCAACCCAGCCTTGACCGCCTCCACCCCAATCCCTCCCACCAGGTCATGCATGGTCTTCTCGTCGTTGAAGATGAAGTCCAATGTCTCCACGCCGATACCCACAACCAAGCTCAAGATGAAGCCCCCTCTGGCCACGCCCTGAAGGCCGCGCATGCCCAGGCCCATCTGGACCATGCGGGGATTGGTGGTGAGAAAGCGCGTGCCCTGCAGCAGATTGCCGCGAAACCCGGCTCGGCCCGTGATGATGATATAGGTGCCCTTGGGCGTCGCCTTGACATAGGTGCGCGCACCGGCAAGGCGCAATGCAATCAGCGTTCTGGTGAACAGGTACGCGTCATTGGCCAACATGGAGGCGGGGATGGTCCAGGGTTTGCCGGCATTGGGGCTGGCCGTCTGCGTCCAATACCGGCCCAGGGCGCTTTGGGCCAGTATGGCGTGCAGGCTGGCCTCCAGGCGCGGGTCATTGCGCGACCTGTCTTGCAGGACGCCTAGGAACTCTTGCGGCGTGAGTACCACCACATCCACCTGCTGGCTGTCCATGGCACGGGTGATCTGCCTGTTGAAGGCCTTTTCATAGCTGATATACGGGCGGGTGAGATCTGTGGATGTTGCCATGGCCTGCAAGCGAATGGTTAATGGAATGAATAAGGAAATGGTGGTTTGCCAAATGCCAGAAAATCACAAACGCAGGCCTACCCTCGGTCCTGTGAGAAATCAGGTCCGATCAAGGTGTGAGAGTGGAAATTGCGCATTCGCAATCATTCCCAAGGCCAATGTCAATCAATGGCCTGGGAATTCCGTTGTGGGAGTCCGGCTATTTGATTTCTTGGGTATCTGGAAGTCAAGCAGAAAGGCTTGTGGCTGATTATTTTCAGATTGTTCCTAGATGCATATATGAGATGCACGCCTTGAGTGCAGTCGATATGGACTTGGAATGAGGAAGAGGGCGGTGACAAGGCTTTGCCAGTCAATACAGCCATTTGCCCCAGTGGACGCAGGCCATCCGACACCGCCGTGCTGCGGGACTTTGCGGCCACAGGCACGGCGCCGTGGCGATACGGTCATGAAGACCCGGCACAAGGAAACCGCTCGCAGCGGGCTGGCGTTCCATATCATCGAGTGCTGCGCGGGCCTGGCGGCGCAGCACCAACGGCAACGGCCAGCCGCCATCATCCAGCCCGTTCACAACCTCGCACATCCATGACCGCCGGTGAAAAATTGAAGGCCTGGGCACGACGCATCAAGCGCGATGGCGTCACCCTGTGGTTTGCCTGCAAGAGCCCGCAGACGCCCTGGTACGGTAGGGCCTGCTCACACTAATGTGGGGTCGCGAAGCTGCCTGCCAGCCCGCCAATCAAGGCGCGCGACGCCGTGCGTGTGCCCACACGCACAAGGAGCGCAACGCCGAGTGGCGGGCTGGCAGGCAGCTTCCCTTCGGGTTGCCCGGCTGCGGGGCCGTCTGCGGCGTTGCACGCGCTTGCAAGGCACGGGCCTTGCTGCGCACGTGCGCCTTGCATACGACCCCGCAGCCGGGCAACGCGATCCCCAGATTAGTGTGAACAGGCCCTAAGACCCTGGGCGCCTTCGTGGTCGCCTACGCCCTGAGCCCCATCGACCTGATCCCCGACTTCATCCCCGTGCTGGGCTATGTGGATGACGTCCTGCTGCTGCCCGCGCTGATCTGGCTCACCGTGCGGCTGCTTCCCCCGGCCGTGTTGGCCGACAGCCGCCAGCAGGCCGAGGCCTGGATGCAGGCCCAGGGCCGCAAGCCCCGAAGCCGTGCCGGAGTCGCCCTGGTGGTGGGCGTCTGGCTATGCGTTTGCGTGGGGGCCTTCCTTGTGTTCCGAGGGCGCTGGGGTCTTTGAGCTCGGAGCCTTGCCGGGCTTCGCGGCGGCGGGCGGACAACAGGCAGGGGCGGGCGCTGCGCCAGAGCGCTGTATCATCTCGCCCAGGTGCTGAACACACCTTCACAGGCGGTCCCGCCACACTCCCGAAAGCAGTTGGACGTACTCACAGGAGGCCTTATGGCTGCTTTCCTTGCGGGCGTATCAATGCCCGAACCCTCTCCCAATCCATTGCATGGCCCCGTGCTTCTGGCGCATGGGCATTCCTTTGTTTCAGCTGCCAAGCGCGCTCATTGAGGAGTTGCCATGCTGTACTTTCAACTTTCCGAGCCCGAGTACAACAGCCTGCGGCGCGTGCAGGATCAGTTGGGGCTGATTTCCAGTTTGATCATTGGCGCCTACCCGGGGCATGCCTTGGAGCCGGTGACTCCTGGGCAATTGCTGGCGTTTATTCAGGCGCAGGAAGAGGCGCTTGAGGGGGTGATGGGGGGAGTTAGTGAGCGCGGGGTGGTGCGGGGGACGGATTGACTAGGGTGCTGCACTGGGAGGCCACGCATGATATGCGTGGCCTTTCGGAATGGTTTGGGGCTGCTAACGGGGTTTGGAGCATGTGGACAGTCAGTCTCTTGAGGACTGCTCTCGGCCACAAGTTGACGGCCACCGTAGATCTCAGAGCGCCTGCTTCAGGCTGGTTGACGACGTTCAGCGGAGACAACCAGACGACGGCTCTCGACCCGTTGCAGACGTTCGCAGAGGCCTCATTGACGACAGCTTTGCAGCGACTGCCGCTGCTCATGACTGCATCGCGACCAATCGATCAGAGTTACTTGTTGCATCCTGGAGAATTGCATAGATGTAATCCATCCGGGATGCAACAGGTAGGGATAGAAGTTGACAATGCGCTTGATCTGACCGAGTCGGGGGGCGGGTAGCACTGTTGCAGCGCTGTCCGACCCAATACAGGTGTTCGCTAAAAGCAGAGTTAATTCATCCCCCGAGGCGGGATGAAGTTAGTTATTATACACGGGATAGTGCTATCTTGCAGTACGAATAATATGATTCTGTATGGATCCACTTCATTCCGTGAATAGCGGTATTGCTATGTATTCCTGTGCTGCCAGCAGTCATTACAAAGAAATTTCTCTGAATCAATTCAACTGCTTCACTGTAAAGATGGTGAAAAAATAGATTGCCATCCCGTTCCTCTTTCAGAGAAAGGACACCCTCTTCAGTAAGAGCTGTCTCGTAGATTTTGACAAATGCACGAATTGTATTATCGCTTATTTGAGAGAATGCGCGTGTTGCAGCGGCCAAGTAAGCCTCATTATTCCATTTATCTCTGTAAATCAAAGCCAAGGAAACAAGTGCTGCTTTTCCATGAGTTTGCCTAACGGTCTCAAGAATTGCATATAAATAATTTGAGTAAGACTCGTTCTCAGCAATTTCACTAAGTAATTTGTCATCAATTTCCGCATCGCTCACGAATTTTTTGAACCTATTCTGTAAGTGTTTGTTGTAAAAGTGATCGGCAAATTTTGCAATTAGTCCAATGCCTGGAATTCCAGCATCCGATGCAAGACCGGCGACGTCACTACCCGCTTGAATAATTTCCTTGCCCCAGTCATTTTTTTTAGTCACTGCTGCTAACCTTTATCGTGTCTAACGTTGAGTTAATGTGCTATTGAACTTGGTATGTTTGAACTATTAGTTAGGCGTCACGTATCCGGTCCCACTTCTCTTTATGCGCGGTGATTTCGTGTTTGACAACTGAAATTAACTTCACTTTGCGGCTAATTCCGAGCAGTTTCGATGTGCCGCGAAGCTCATGCGCTTCTGCATGTGTAAGGACGTAGCAGTCGGCCACTCGCTCGCCATGAACCACCACCACAACCAAGAAATCGAAATCACGCGCTAAACATCCAATAGTGTTGTTAGTGCTCTTATTATGCAGATCGGTTGTTTTTACTTGGATTCGTACAATTCGGCCTGATAGAGAGATTGCGGTTAAATCGTAGCTGTCTTGATTTGCTTTGATTGCTGGGTAGGCTTCAATATCGTTCTCAAGTAAGCGCGTAAGAGCTAGGTACTCACCGAATTTTCCAATGAACCTCATATGATTTCCGATTTCTGACGCCTAAACAAATGAAATAATTTTTTTACTTGGCGCTGTATTAAATTTAGTTAAATAAACGGGCTAAATTAGACAAGCCTGAAAATTTTCAATTTCAATATTTTGGGAATGCTGGTGATGATTTTTGATGTGTTACGCATCTGGCTGGCATGCTACTATCACAAGCGGAACATTATGGCCTGTGGACCTGATGTGAGAAAACGACATATTTATAATTGTCTGCGAACGCAGAATCAGTCTTCCGATTTTAATTCGCGTGCTTCTTCAATTATTTCTTTTGTCTTGCGATTAAATCTGGTTGAATGTTAATATATGTTTCCCTTGCATTGTCGGAAAATATACTCTCTTCAGGAAAGACGAATGCATTAAATAGCTGAGAAAATGCAGCTCTGTCTTTACGCCAGTCACCAATTAGATATCTATTTGTAATCCATCGTTCAAGAATAAAATTTACTAAAAATCTATTAAAACTTCTAACGGCATTATGAGAAAGCTTTGTCAACTCAAAAGCGGAAACTTGGGATATCTCTATTCGCTGAAGCATCTCTTGCGATATCCCTAGTTCAGATGCGGCTTTGGAGCTAATGTATCCGCGCGTATGAATTGCAGCATGACGAAGTTCGCAAAGAGTATCAAAGCCTGCAAGAGCAGTAGAAACGGAGCTAGAAGAAGGAATGGATACGCCAAGCAGGCGGGTAGCCTCAGACTTTATTTCAGATGCACCTGCCAAACTTTTATGCTCAAATACCGAAAGACCAAGAGCTCGTGTTTTAACCCCGTAGTACGCAATTGAGCCAAATGGGACTTGTATACGATCTGCATGCTTGGCTGCAAACGGGCATATATCCAGGGACTGGACCAAAATAGATCGAAAGTAAAATTCAGCAGCTGATACAACTCCCAATAAAAGTAGACTGAGCGTAATTGCGTCATTGCTGAGCTCGGGTCGCACAAATCTAGCGACCAATTCCTGTGTGTGGGAAAAATAGTCTGCAATAGGGCTTACGCCCGTAGGGAGTTGGCATTTTGCAACTGCATTTTTTGGGTCAATGGAAATGGCTTCTTCGGGTTTATTAAGATTTAATTTTGACTCTTTAAACACTTAGAAACTCCTCTGCTACCGTTTTAATGCGCTTACTCCAAATAGGTCCTATATAACTACCTGGTCGACGTAGAGATTGTTCATCGTCTGCAATGAGATCCTGTACAGTACGAATTGCAGTATGACGCTTTATTGCTTCAATCTTTGCCCGTGGTAATGGAAGGTTGTCTATTGCTGCCTTGAGAAGCTCTGAATATACAGAAGCAGTTTGCAATTCAGATCCACAATGCATGCAGAATCGCTGATTCTCTATTTGTCTTGGCGTTCCACACTTAGTGCAGGGAGGAATTGCTAAAACACACTGGCTTTCATATCCTTTACCAAGAAGAGTTTCGGCTTTGACTTTTATTAGCGCATGAGCGGATTGAACTTCAAGAGCATCCACAATATCTGTTATCTTATATGCACGCCCCAAAGAAAGCGATGTCGAAGCAATCAGGGAGCCGTAGTGAACTGAATAACGATGATATTGACCTTTTTCACCCTTTGATAGATCGCTCTGTTTCCTAACTAGTCCTGCATACTCAAGCATTTTCAATATTTTTTCAAGCTCATTGGAAAGAGGTCTTGAAATTGCAATTACTGTTGCCTTGCTATCTATTTTCTTTGAAGTATTGAAGTTGCGAATTGCAGATTGTGCGGCAGTTTGAAATTTCTCACCCGTTGCAACATAGTTTGAAAATCTCGGCAACCTTAATCCAAGATTGTGAAAAACAGATTCAACGGATTCGGAATGGTCTGATATAGTGTCCAAGACCGTCTTGCGTAGGCGACTGGTTGATCCCTTTTGAGCCTCATCTATAACTGACGAAAGCATATTAAGAAAGCCCCGTGGAAGGCCAAAAGATGCCAGTGCAATTAAGTCAATGTACTCTTTTCCATTTGGCCCAAGTTTTGACAAAAGCTCCGCCGGAATTCTATGGTGCGCGATGTCGCGCATAGTACTCAGAAATGAGTCACTAGTAGGTTGCAGCCAAGCTTCTAAAACTTCGGCTTCATGCCCGACCTGAAAATTTGGTGAGAAGCTAGTAATTCCCGGATAAATAGCTGCCTTCGCAGCAACATTCCTTGATCGCAGCTCTCTGAAAATCTCAAAAAATTCCTGCTGTTGTCGAAAAGTGAACGCATGAGCAGCGTCGTCTAACAGTAAAACAGCACGAGAAACTCCTATACCAGAAGAGATATCACGAAGTAGTTCGAGCATCTCTGATGGTCCAATCGCAAATGGAGCGCTTTCTGGAGTCCCACCCGCCTCCATCATCCGAACATAGCCATCAGCCTTGCGAATCAGTGCTTTGGTCGCAGTATCTAGATGCAAGGGATATTCTCTATTGGTATCCTCGATGCCTAAAAGAAGTTTTGCAAAAACCCATTGTCGAAAGAGCTCTAAAGCGTTTGCCCGTGTTTGGAATAATGGCTCAAGCGCAAGAGCACGTGCATAATTTACATATATAGGCAAAGCACTCTTTTCTCGGCAAAGTTCATAATAGGCTCTGCGCAATAGAGTTGATTTCCCGCTACCCCGAGGTCCAGAAAGCAATTTCGCGCCAGGCCCCTTTAGTTTATCTAAAACTTGTTGTTCAGCTATTGAAAGGCGTGTCCATGTTTCTAGTTCAGCTTGCGAAAGATATTCTGCGCGCTGCTCAAAAATACTTATTAAATCTTGATCGCTTATTTTTGACATGAATTTTGAATTTATAAAATTAAATCTATACTGAAGTATTTTTGCAAAAGAAACTATACTTTCAGATATATCTAATATTAATCAATCGCAAGTAAAGTAATTTTCTTATGCAAAATGTGCATGAAATATACGAATTTAATCACGAGGTTACACGATTTCATTCATCAATTCTAGCTCCAAAGCAACAACGTGATGCAGCCATTTTGGTTGGAGCTTTGCTATTTCTCGAAACATCTGATAACATCTTTGATCCAGTCTATGCGCTAGGCTAAATTTTCTCCCATAAAGTGGCTAACGCCGCCTTGCTAGAGATCCTGTAAAGCAGTTATGCGTAGAGTGACTAACCCATCTATCTAAGAATCATAGCTTGCTTCTACTGCTCACAGAGCGTTAGCAATATTCCTGCCGCGCAGTTTCCTCCAGCAATTCATGCTGCTCGTACCTAAGTGGTTGGAGATCACCTCCCCAATCCGTTTTATTCAAATGATAAGTATGGGAGATCAATGATCGAATGATTGCTTCTGGGGCGGCTGGAGACAGTCGATCAGCTCGCCTCGAAAGACTGTTCCAAGTCTGAAGCTGTTGTTTGGTTTAGCGCTGCGGCTGTCCGCTCCTGGCCGATAGTGCGCGCTCGGCGCCATTGAGCAGATGGCGGCAACCGCTGCACAGCAGTCATCGACGCGGCCCCTGCGAACGTCGGAAAAAGGTCGAAAGCAGACCATCTAGAAAATCAATTCCCAACCCCAACCCCAACCATCTCCCGAGTCCCTCGACACCCCGCACCAAACGCCGAACACCCCCAAAACGCCTTCCCAGCCGCAGGCCCTCGCTTGGCAACCCGCTGAACCATGGCTTTTCCGCATTGAGGGCAGCCGGGTATTGGGGAAGCAGCCGGTTGCACTGTGTCAAAAGCAGGCTCCGTCTTGACGGGCTCGACCACAGGCACAGGGCTCGCCAAAGGTGCAGAAGTCCGGGCCTTGGTTGTTGAAGCCGCTCCTGTCTGGGCCTTTGCCTCCTTGAGCAATTTCATGAGCGCGGCGCCGTCCATGAGGTGGATATTCCTCCCCGCAGCAAACGCCACAGCTTCCTGTGTGAAGCGGCCAGATGTCACCACAAAGCCGGCAGCGGCCCCATCAGCCGCCATGACGCCATAAAGCTCGCGCACCGTGGAAACGCCCACCTTGAAGGCTTTCCATTGCTTGCATTGCACCAATGTCTTTTCGCCATTCTTCGAGAGGACCAGGTCCACGCCCCCATCGGGCCCGCCGCCGCCGGTTTCCTTGACGCTGTAGCCGCGCCGCCGAAATCCCTCACCCACCAGTGTTTCGAATTCCCGCCATGACATGTTCTGCAGCGCATCCGCGCTGGAGCTGGCCGAGGTGGTTTCGAACAACCGGCTGCGGCGGCGCTTGCGCACGGCGGAAATGGCCGCGCCGGCCAGGCAGATGAGAGGCAGGATGTACTGGCCACCGGTAGCCAGGCCTTGCCAGATGGCTGTGGTGGCCAATTGGCCGATTTGCTGCGGGCTTTGTGCTGCAGGCAGGGGACGGATGGCAATGGAGTGCAGCACCATGTAGCTGATGAGAGCCAATGCTATGCCAGCCCACCAGGGCAGCATGGCAACCAGATCCATGAGGTCTTCTGCCGTGCTGGTCTTTCGTTTTCTTGCCACTCCCGCTCCTCCATCGTTCAAATTGCCGAACATTTTGCAACATTTATGGGTGAGGCGAATTCCTGTGCCAATGGGTGCGGTGAAATCAAGAGAAATTGACACTGAGGATTTCTTCTGGCTGGCGATGAATGTGTGCAATGCGCTATTGATTGCATAGCAGGTGGTGTATGCCTGGCCTACGAAATTTCTTGCCTTGTCATTTGGAGCAATGGATTGAACGTATTCATTGCCATGGGTCGCGCAGGGGACAGGTGCCATTGGGTGTCAGACAGCAGTCCGGCTGCTGTCCTTATCCCCAGTGCTGTATGAATTTGTGTCACTTGTTTGGGGGACATACAGGGCCATGGTGGCTACCTAGCATCCGGTCGACTGGAGCGCAAAAGCAGGGCGGGCGATGACTGCGGTGCGGTCATTTCTTCAACGCCGCCGCTTGTTTGCACACCGATTCGCGGCCGAATCCGGCCTTTCACCATCAGGAGCCTTCGCCATGTCCGACTCTGCAAATTCAACGAATGCCTTCACTCCGTCTGGCGATATCTACAAGGGAATTTCCGTTCTCAGTTCAGAAGACTGGATCGGGCTGACGACATTCTTTGAGTCTGCAGTCACCGACAACCCGACCACCACGGAGCTGATGCGCGCCATGCTGGGCATGCAGAAGCAGGATGCTTTCAGGCCGGAGTTTTCCGAAGCGGTGGAGCTGTTCGTCACGCTCAAGGGTGTCGGCCAGAAGTTCAAGGCCGATGTGCAGGACAAGATGCTGACCCTTGCCGACGATATCGTTCAGTACAACGATGTGGCGGCAACCACCTATGAGCGGTTGATCGAGCTGGTGGACCGTTTTGATCTGGAGGGGGTGCCCACCCCATCGGCGGAGCCGGCAGTGGAAGCGAAATGGAAGGCCCTGGTCAAGGTTTGGGAAAGCGATACGCCCAGCGGGCGGTCGGAGCAGATCAAGCGCAATTTCAGCAGCGCGCTGGAGCAGCTGATTGAAGACGCCAATGCGCGCTCGGTGCGTGCCTTCGCGCTGCAGAACTCCATTCTTGACAACGGCAACGGAATACTGATGCGCCTGAATGCCTGCAAGACCGCATTCAATGGACAAAAGCAGAAGTTCACGACCAATCTGGGCGCCGAGGGTGCTGCCAACCAGAAGCTGAAGGCTGCCGTGGAGAAGCTGGAGAACGACTTGAAGGCCCTGCGCCGCAAGGAAAAGGATGAAGTCATCGTGCTGTCCACGTCTCCGGCCTATCTGGCCATTCCGCTTTTCGGGCCGCTGATTCTGGCGGGGGTGGATATCGGTGTGGGTGCGGACCTTGCGGTCACGCGCAGGAAGATTGCCGAGAAGGTGGATGAGGTGAGAACCATCCAGGCCACGATGGCTACGAACGAGCGCTTCATCGGCTATTACAACCGAAGCAATGATCGCTTTGACAGCATCAGCAAGAGCATTGAAGACCTGGGTCCCAAGCTCAAGACGCTGGGCGAGGCATGGCGTGCGATTTCTGCCGATCTGGGCAACATACACAAGGTCTTGAGCACCACCGGCCGCAAGTCCCTGCAAGGGGAAAACTGGTTCAGCCTGACGGTGGTGCTGGGCACGGCCAAGAAGGGCTGGGCGCGTGTCGCCGGACAGGCAGACCATTTCCGCCGTTTTGGCGGCACGCCCAAGAAGGCGCAGAGCGTGGACCAACTGGTGGAGCTTGCCAGCAAGAAGGCAGCCTGAGCGATCTGCTCCAGCCTTTGTCCAACCGCTGCACAGGTGCAGTGCCTTACCTGGAATCACCCGCCATGACTTCAGCAATGACTCCCCTTGAATTACGAACCCTGATCGATCGCTACCGTGCCGAGGGCCTGGTGCCGCCAGGGCCGCTGGTCTGCAGCGGTGGCCGCGCGCCGGACGGCAGCTTCAATCCCCTCGGCATCGTGGCCGATCTGGTGGTGGACCTGAAGGTGTCGCTGGACGAGGCCGACGCGGCTGGCCTGCAGGCGCTGGACATCCATGCCGATACCGTGGTGGTGCCCGAGGGGTTCGACAGGCGGCTTGACGGTGCGGTGCGGCGGCTGACGGTGGTTGCCCGCCGCATTGTTTCCGAAGGCACGACGGTGCTGCGCATGCTGCATGACGAGGACAACGAGCTCAGCAGGGTGCGCATTTTTGTGGATGCCGTGGAGGGCAGGTTCACGCTGTACGGCGGCCCCACGCGCGACACCCCTTATGCGCTGGAGGAGGCCTGGGACACGGTGGCGCGGCCGCAATTCAGCAATTTCCTGTGGCAGGACAACCGGGCTGTGGTGAAGCACACCCCCGTGCCGCCCGGCCTGCTGGAGCATGGCGAGCCGATGCACAGGGTGCTGGCCGCGCTGTTTGCCCTGAGCGCCGGCATGGCGGGCAGGCCCGGCCATAGCGACCACAGCGAGGCCGAGCTGGCGTTGTGCCATGAGGCGCTGGCCTGGATCACGCGCTGGTCAGGGGTCGAGTCCGGGTTTGGCGAGTTGATCCAGGCGGCGGGTTCGCTGCAGCGTCTGCTGCCGGTCATGGGCGTTGACGGGCTGGCCAGGCCGATTCCTGATCTGAGCGCCGGCAGCTATCTGTCGCTGGCCAAGGCCCGGCAGGAGGTGATGGCGGCCATGGAGGCCCACCTGCGCAGCCTGCGCGCCAGCGGCGAGCTGGCAGGTGCCGTGGGCAGCGTTGCGCAGGCGTTTGCCGACCGGGATACCTTGGACCTCAAGACGCTGGAGGCACGTTGCACCGAGCTGGAGCAGCGGTTGATTCAGCAGATCGAGGCCCTTGACCGCGCCGCACGCACGGTGCGCCAGGAGGAGCTTGAAGCGGAACTTGCCGCCATGCGGCTCAAGCTTGAAAGCGACGTTGCCCAGATCGTGCGCACCGTGAAGATGAGCCTGGAAATCGCCTTTGGCGTCATTGCGGTCGCGGGCAGCGTGGCGGCCCTGTGCGTGGGCGTGCCGCCCGACCCGAAGGCGTTGACCGAGACCGGTCAGAAAGGCGTGCTCGGCCTGAAGGACTTGTACGGGCAGGCCAAGACGCTTGGCGGCAGCATAGACGGCCCGCTCAAGGCGCTGAAGGCCCTGGGTCAGTCGTTTGCCATTCCACTGCAATGGGCCAGGCACAACTCCAGCACGCTCAAGAATCTGGTGGATCCCGCCAAGGGCGCATTGAATGCGGTGCTGCCGGTGATCCGTGGGCCGCTGGGCGGGCTGGATGTCGAGGGGATTTCCCGGGAGCTGGGCGACACCATGCGTGCACTTGCGCTCATGCCGGATGCCAATGAAGCCAAGGCCGCCTGGACGGTGCTGGAGAACGATGCAGTCAACCGGCTGGATCTGGTGCTTGCCACGGAAGGCACCGAGGCGGCCGTGCGCAACGCCGCCAACACCCTCAAGACACAGGTGCAGAAGGTGGCCGTCTATGGCCGCCTGCTGGCTGAGCAAAGCGCATCCAAGAATGCCATTGCCCGTGAGCTTGCCACGCTCAAGCTGGAATACGTTGCGGTGATCGGCAAGCGCAAGCGCCTGCAGGCGCTGGAGCAGCAGGCGCTGACAGAGCTGGAGCGCAGCGCGCGGCTGCAGGGCGAAATCACCCTCAGGGCAGAAAGTGCGCGCCGCGGCTTCTTCGTGGACTGCTTCGGGGTCCGCGCCGCACAGGCCTACGAGACCGGCAAGCAGCCCGGCCACCGTCTGTCGATGCCGGGCACGGCCGCTGCCATGGCAGATGCACACGCCACCCTGCTGGCAGACCACGCCAGCGCGCAGGCCGCCAATGCGAGGACCCAAGGGGATTTGCGGCGGGAATTGCGGGTCACTGACGTCGCGCTGCTGCAGCAGCTGGCGCATGGACAGCCCATCAGCCTGTCCATTGCCACCAGCCATCCGGCACTGGCCAGCTACCGCCGCATCCGCCTTTCGTCGGTGCAGGCCTGGCTGGAGTTTGCCGATGCCTCGGCCCAGCGCATCAATATCGACATGGTGACCGGCAGCGACTTTCACGACAGCACAGGCAACGGGGTCGAGAGGCTTTTCTGCTCGCCCCTGAAGATCAACTTCACCTACGCCGGCGACCAGATCGAGTTCTCGCAGCATCTGGGAGACGTCTGCCCGACGCCGTTCACGACGTGGCTGATCGAAGTGCTGGAGCCCCGACAGATGCCGGCAGCGCCTCGGGCCCTGCGCCTGTTGATGGCCGGCACTGCCGCCAAATGAGCCGACTTCTGTGGCTGCCCGCCGCTGCCACGGCGCTGTGCTGCGGTGGCGCTCTGGCATCAAGCTGCCGCGTCGAAGCCGAGCCCGCGCGTGAGCCAGTCGCAAGGCAGGTATGGACCGATATCGCCGAGTTCTCGTTCCTGACCGGGCTTGATCTGGACGATGCCAGCGGCCGCATGACGCTGGTAAGGAGCCTGGAGAGCATGCAGTCGTTCCCTGCGCTGAAGGCGGCATCGGCCGCTTGGGGCACGCTGCGTGCCCGTATCGACGGGCTGGCCGACACGGTGCAAAAGCTGGGGCAGGCCGTCGGGCGTTTGCAGCAGCTGTGTGACCAGCTGGATGCCGTTTCGCTGACCCCCGACGCACCGCTGGACGAGGCCCGATGGAATGCGGGTGTCGCAGCCGTCGAGACGGAGATGGATACGGCCATTGCGGCGGCTGCACCCGTCGTGGCGCAGCTGGAAAGTCATGCCTCGCTGCTTCGCGTGGCCGCCGCGCACCATGCCAGGCAGCCGCCACCGGCAAACGCGGTGGTCCGCCTTGGGCCCGCGCCGCAGGCGATGGCAACGGAATTCAGTACCCTGGCATTGCGCTGGCGGGCCGTGGCCTCCGACCTTGCAAATGCTCGCCGCATCTTGCCGGTGAGGCCGGTGCGTGGTTCATCCGCGCCCTTGATCGCCATGACGGCCGCCATGCTGGAACTGGCGCGGATCTCCGCCGAGGCGCATGCACTCTCGGCCCAGCGGCTCAGCGATGCGGATTTTCGGCGCTACGAGACGGGCGACTACCTGTACGACCAATGCCCCATGCTCAAGGACCGCCAATGGGTCGGGCTGCAGAACCTGTACTGGAGTGAAAGGCGCAACGCGGTAGCGCTGCTGCAGGGCACGGGCCTTGTGTCTCCCCCCGGGCTGTACAACGTCAAGCCATGGCAGATTTCCGTCCCGGCCATGATTCTGGGCGCCGACAGATGGAGGTTCCTGCGCACCGGCAAGGGCTACTGGCTGGTCCAGAATGCGGCGTTCGGACCGGGCACCATGGCGCTCGATGTCACCAGCGTGGCCGGGAAATCGCATCTTGAACTGAAGATGACAGCGTCAGCGGGAGACTCCCCACGCTTCAGCGGCCAGCAATGGCGCTGTGCGCCCAGCGACCTGCCGGGCCAGTTCCATCTCTACAACCGCTTCCTGTCGGATGCCGTCGTGCTGGATACGGCCAATGACAATGGCATTGCCGTCATGCTGCCGGCCACCAGCCGCTCCTCTGGCCAGTATTGGCGTGTGATCGAGCGGTAAGAGGTACTTGGGGGCAGGACCCCCTTGATCTCAACCGCACTTGAGGTTGCATGCTCCAGGCTTCTCGTCGCCATGGCACTGCGCCATGGCCGGCGCAGACCCTGCAACCAAGAAGCATCCATGCCCCATCAAGATTCCCTCACGCTGGACGATCAGGTCCGGCCGACAACCGCCGAGAGCCGGTCCATCCTGTCCTCCCCCTACCGCCTGACGACGATCGGCATCGTCTCGCTGGTGGCCTTGATTGCCTTTGAGGCCCTGGCCGTGGCCACCGCCATGCCGGCGGTGGCCCGCGCGCTCGATGGGGTGCCGCTGTATGCGGTTGCCTTTGGCGTGACCCTGGCCACCAGCGTGGTGGGCATGACGGTGGCGGGCGGCTGGTGCGACGCGCGCGGGCCGGCGGCGCCGCTGTGGTCTGGCATGGCGTGTTTTGTGGCGGGGTTGCTGCTGGCGGGCTTTGCGCCGTCCATGCCGGTGTTTCTGGCGGGGCGGCTGGTTCAGGGGCTGGGGGCCGGTGGCATGTCGGTGGCGCTGTATGTGCTGGTGGGCCGGCGGTATCCCGAGGCACTGCGGCGGCGCATTTTTGCGGCGTTTGCCACGGCCTGGGTGGTGCCTGCGCTGGTGGGGCCGGCGTTGAGCGGCCTGGTGGTGGAGCACCTGGGCTGGCGCTGGGTGTTCCTGGGCGTGCCCCTGCTGGCCTTGCCGGCCGGGGCGATACTGCGCCCGGCGCTCCAGGGCCTGGGCGGCCATGGCCAGGGCATGCAGGGCGGTGTGCGGCGCGGGCTGTGGGCCCTGGGCGCGGCCACGGGCATCTGCCTTCTGTATGTGGGCGGGCAGAGGCAATCGGCGGGCGCCTTGGGTGCGGTGGCGGTGGCCGCAGCCTTGTCGCTGGTCTGCACCTGGAAGCTCTTGCCGGCCGGCACGCTGCGCGCCGGGCGCGGGCTGCCCAGCGTGATCGCCTTGCGCGGGCTGGTGTTTGCAGCGTTCTTCGGGGCCGAGGCGTTCCTGCCGCTGGTGCTGGCGCGCGAGCACGGGCTGTCAGCGCCCATGGCGGGGCTGGTGCTGAGCGCGGGTGCGCTGGGCTGGTGTTCCGCCTCCTGGTACCAGGGACACAGCCGCAACGGGTGGAGCCGTCACCGCTTCCTGCGCGTGGGCACCAGCGCGGTGCTGGCGGGCGTGCTGCTGACGGCATCGGTGGCCTGGCCGGCCGTGCCCGTGTGGGTGGCGGTGGTGGGTTGGATCGTGTCGGGGCTGGGCATGGGCCTGCTCTCGGCAAGCCTGTCGGTGCTCACGCTGTCCATGTCCGCGCCCGGCGAGCAGGGCGCCAACAGCTCGGCCCTGCAGCTGTGCGAGGCCATTGCCGTGGCGGCCACCCTGGCCATTGGCGGATCGCTGTTCGCGGCCTTGCTGGAGACTTCGGCCCAGGCGGCCTATCTGGCGAATTTTGGGGTTGCGGCCGGGGCGGCGGTGCTGGCGGCGGTGATCGTGGGGCGAACGGATACGCGGCAGGTGTTTGTGGGGTGAGGGGGCCGGCTTTGCCATCACAAAGATCGCTGGATGAGTGTTTAAGCCTGGCTCTGTAGGACGTGCGCTCAGGGGCTGGCGCGCCCGGGGACCACGCCTTGCCCTGTGGCGCCTGTGCTGTGATGGCGGCTTGTCCAATCAACGCACAGGAGGAACACATGTCCGAGAAAACCGCTTCCGTCCATTGGGAAGGTGCAGGCAAGACCGGCCAGGGCCGCATCAGCACGGAGACCGGCGCGCTCAAGGACCATCCCTACGGGTTCGGCAGCCGCTTCGGGGATGACCGAAAAGGAACGAATCCCGAGGAGATCGTGGGCGCCGCGCATGCGGCCTGTTTCACGATGGCCTTTGCCTTTGCCTGCGAGAAGGCGGGCATCGCCACCGAGATGCTGGACACCACGGCCAAGGTCCGGCTTGCCAAGGATGGCGAGGGCTTCAAGATCGACCGCATTGCCCTCACGCTGCAGGCCAAGGTGCCCGGCATCGACGATGCGCAGTTCCAGAAAATCGCCCAGGAGGCCAAGTCCCAGTGCCCGCTGTCCAAGGCGCTGGCAGGCGTGCCCGAGGTGACCCTGGTGACCACGCTGCTGCATTGAACGCGCAGGCCCTTTGGGCCTTTGCCGCGCGGTGACGCGGCCTCAATCCTCCAGTACCAGCCTTCCCCGCATGGGCAGCGCATGCGAGGGATACAAGCAGAAGTAGGCATAGCTCTCGCCCTTGCGCAGGCGCTCCACGGGGAAGGTGACCGAGGCGTGCTCGCCGCCCGACAGCATTTGCGTGGCGGCGATGACGCGTGCGTCGGCGTGGTCCACCCAGGCCCGGTCGGGGCCGGCGCGCAGGCCGTCGGCGATCACGGCGTCGATGTCGGCGCTGCGGGCCAGCACCCAGTTGTGGCCGGCTTCCTGCCAGGGCTTCCTGCCGGTGTGGACCAGGTGGACGGTGAAGTTCTCGCAGCGCGCGCTGACACGGATTTCCGCCAGGCTGAAGCGTTTGCCGGGCTGGCCTTCAATGGTGGTTTCGCATGCGGGATGGGCCACGCTGGATGCGGGCGTGGGGTGGGCATGCTGGGCCTGGGCGTTCAGGCAGAAGGCGGCCAGCAAGGCAGCGGCGGCGTTGATGCGGGTATGCATTCGGAATCTCCAAAAAAGCGGATGGATCTGGAATCGGGGACCAGGCTCAGGCCGCAGCCGTCAGCCCGTCCACGATGACCTGGGGAAGGCCCTGGGAGCAGGGCTCCACCCGGGCCTGCACGCCGTAGACGTGGGCCAGCAGGGCGGGGGTGACGGCCTGGGCGGGCGGGCCGTCGGCCAGCAGTTGGCCTTGCTTGAGCACGATGACGCGGTCGGCGTGGCGCAGGGCGGCGCCCAGGTCGTGCAGTACGACCAGGGTGGTCATGCCGTGGCGGCGCGTTTGCTCGCGCACCAGCTGCATGACGTGGAACTGGTGGTTGAGGTCCAGGGCGGACAAGGGTTCGTCCAGCAGCAGCACGCGCGGTTCGCGGATCAGGGCCTGGGCCAGGCCTGCAAGCTGGGACTGGCCGCCAGACAGCTCATCGAGGTGGCGCATGGCCAGGTGGGCGATGCCCAGGTGCTCAAGCAGGGCGGCGGCCTGGGTGACCGCATCCGGGGAGCCGGCCTGCTGCGGGCGCGTGGTGTGTGGCGAGGCCTTGCGCGCGGCCAGCAGTGATTCGATGACGCGCAGGTGCACGGCGGCCGGCAGGGCCTGGGGCAGGTAGACGATGCGGCGCGCGCGCTCGGCCAGGCTGGCGTGCTGCAGTTCCTGGCCTTCCAGCGTGATGCTGCCCTGGGCACGCACCAGGCCGGCCAGGGCACGCAGCAGGGTGGATTTGCCGCTGCCGTTGGGCCCCAGCACCACGGTGAGCGTGCCGGCGCGCAGCGGGGCGATGTCCAGCGATTCGATGACGCGTCGGCGCCCGTAGGAGACGCTGAGACCCTCGATCTGCAGACCATCTTGCGTGAGAGGTGGCAGATAGGTGGGTGCGAAGTGCGGGGTATTCAGGGAGGTGTTCAAGGTGGTGCTCATGTCCGCCCCCGCGTGCGCAGCACGATGGCCAGGAAGAAGGGAATGCCCACCAGCGAGGTGACGATGCCCACCGGGATGATGACGCCCGGGATCAGCGTCTTGGACGCCACCGAGGCCAGCGACAGCACCAGCGCGCCGACCAGGGCGGCTGCAGGCAGGTAGAAGCGGTGGTCATCTCCCACCATGCGGCGCGCGATGTGCGGTGCCACCAGGCCGATGAAGCCGATGCTGCCCACAAAGGCCACGGACAGCGCGGCCAGCAGGCTGATGCGCAGCAGGGCGCCCAGGCGCAGTCGGCGCACGTCCACGCCAAAGCTGGCGGCACGGTCTTCGCCCAGGCGCAAGGCGGTGAGGCGCCAGGCGTTGAGCAGCGAGAACGGCAGCACCAGGGCCAGCGCGGCGGCCAGACCGGCCACCTTGGGCCAGGTGGCGCGCGAGAGGCTTCCCATGGTCCAGAAGACCAGGCCCTGCAGTGCCTCGGCCGTGGCCACGAACTGGAGCAAAGAGACCAGGGCGTTGAAGCTGAACACCAGGGCAATGCCGAACAGCACCACGCCCGATGCGCTCATGCCGCCCCAGCGCGCCACCAGGTCCAGCAGCAGGGCCGAGGCCATGGCGAACAGGAAGGCGTTGGCAGGCACGGCCCAGGCCGTGGGCACGCCGGGCAGGCTCCAGTCCAGCACGATGGCCAGGGCCGCGCCAAAGGCGGCGGCCGAGGACAGGCCCAGCGTGAACGGGCTGGCCAGCGGGTTGGCCAGCACGGTCTGCATCTCGGCGCCGGCCAGGCCCAGGGACAGGCCCACGGCCACGGCCATCAAGGCGTAGGGCAGGCGAATGTCCCAGACGATGACGCGCAGCGCAGGCGGCGCCTGGTCGGCATGGCCCAGGGTGGCGATCAACTGGTCCAGCGCCAGCCCGGAGGGGCCGGTGGTGAAGTCCAGCAGCAGCGCGCCCACGATGGCCGCAGCCAGCAGGGCCAGCACCAGCACGCGCAGGGCGGTCAGGCGCCGGTAGCCCCTGGCCAGTGGCGTGGCGCTGGCGGCCGGGCTGGCGAGCTCCACGGGCAGGTCGGCGGCCATGTTCATCGCGCGGCTCCGCTGGCCGCTGTGGCCGCTGCCTTGGCAGGTGCATCGCCCCAGAAGGCGCCGTGCATGGGCAGGGCGGGCAGGAAGCGGCGGTTGATCTCGTCCAGTGTGGCCTGGGGATCGATGTCGCCAAAGCGCTCTGGGTAGAACCACTTGGCCATGGCCTCGATGGCCAGGATGTTGGTGGGCGCGTCGTAGAAGTTGTGCCACAGGCCGTGGGCGCGGCCCTGGCGAACGGCGCCCAGCACCTCGAAACCGGGGCGCGCGGTCAGCGCCTGCAGGCTGGCCGAGAGGTCGGCCGGCGCCACGCCGCTGCCGGCCTTGAGCATGAGGCGGTTGCTCTGCGGGCGGCTGCCGGTGGCGATGTAGACCTCGGGGTCGGCGGCGATCAGGGCTTCCTGGTGCATGTCGCCGATGGCGCCGGGCACCTTGCCGGCCGCGACGTTGATGCCGCCGGCCGCCTCGATGAATTCGCCCATGTTGCCCTTGCCCACGGTGTGGCAGCAGCCGTCCCAGACGCCGGCCAGCAGTTCTGCGAAGACGCGCGGGCGCTGGCTGGTGGGAATGCCCTCCACGCGCTGGCGCACCTGCTGCAGGTGCTGCTCGTATAAGCGCGCATAGGCCTCGGCCTGTTCCTCGCGGTGCACGGCCTTGCCCAGGATGCGCATGCTGGCCAGGGTGTTGCGCACGGGTTGGGCGCGAAAGTCGATGAAGACCACGGGCACGCCGGCCTTCTTGAGATCGTTGACCAGGCCGCTCTGGCGCCCCGGCCCATGTCCGCCCAGGCCGAAGATGGCGATGTCGGGCCGGGTGGAGACCGATTGCTCGGCGCTGACGCTGTCTTCCGAGGTGCGGCCGATGACCGGGATGCGGTCTATGGCCGGGAAGCGGCGCCGGTAGTCGGCATAGCCGTTGGGGTCGGCGAAGGGCAGTTCGCCCTGCCAGCCGGCGATGCGGGCCAGGGGCTGATCACCTTCGATCAGGGCCAGGGCATAGAGGAAGCGGCCCTCGCCCAGCAGGATGCGCTCCACCTTGGCGGGGATTTCGACCGTGCGGCCGACGATGTCGACCACGGTGGTGGCCGGTGCATTGGCAGCGGTGCCGGCAGGCGAGGCCGCAAGCGCGGAGGCGGACAGCAGGGCGGCGGCGCAGGCTGCGGCCAGGGCCAGCAGGGCGCGGCGTGTGGGGAGACGTTGGATGGATGTCATGGTATGGCCCCGGCTCAGAAGGACAGGTCCAGGCCCGCCGTGTAGGTGCGGCCCGCGCCCGGCACGCCGTAGAGCTGGAAGCCGTCCAGCGAGGCGCCGATGCGGCTCCAGTAGAAGCGGTTGGTGAGGTTGTTGATGTTGAAGCGGGCCGTGAGCTGGCGGTTGATGCGCCAGCTCAGCGCCAGGTTCTGCACGAAGTAGCTGGGCGCTTTTTCGTGGTCGGCCACATAGATGGGGTGCACGCCGTTGGGGCCGTTGACCGTGCTCGACGTATTGTTCTGGCCGCCCACCATGACGTTGTCCGTATAGCGGCGCTCGCCCACGTACTGCGCGCCCCAACTCAGGGTGACGGCGGGCGTGACCAGGAAGGAGGTCCAGACGCTGCCGCTCCAGTCGGGCACGTTCCTGGCCTCGGCACCTTCGTTCGCGCCCTTGGTGAGGCGGCTCTTCAAGTGGGACAGGCCGGCGTACACCGACCAGCGCGACGTGATCTCGCCCTGGGCGCCCAGCTCGAAACCCTGCACCCGCTTGGCGGGCAGGGCGCGCACGGGCGAGACGCTGTCGGGGCTGTACTCCCACGATTCACTCAGCTCGGTGCGGAACACGGCGCCGGTCAGCGACAGGCGCCCGCCCAGCACGTCCCACTTGCTGCCTGCCTCCCAGGTGCGCGACAGGGCCGGCGCATAGGCCAGCTGGGCGGCCGTGCCGTAGACGCCGTTGTTGGTGGTCACGCCCATGGCCGAGGGCTGGGCCGCGCGGCTGTAGGAGACATAGATGGAGCCCTCGCTGGCCGGCTTGTAGACCAGGCCCAGGCGGCCGCTGAGCGCGCCGTCCGTGCGGCTGGCGCCGCCGTTGTTCGCCTGCCAGCGGTCGTAGCGCAGCGCCGTCTGGGCCTGCCAGCGCGGCGAGAAGGTGATGGTGTCGTTCACATACACGCCCGCGTTCTGCACCGTGGCGCGCGCGCTGTCCGCGCCCACCACCGTGGGCGTGCCCGGGAAGATGGTGGCCGGGTTGGCCATGTCGAAGCCCAGCGTCCCGGTGGGCAGGTCCATGCTGCGCTCGCGGTCGCCATAGGTCTCGCGGTACAGCTCCAGCCCTGCCGTGAGGTCGTGCTTGAAACCTGCCGTCTCTAAACTGGTGCGCACATCGGTCTGGTTGTTGGCGATGGTGTAGCGCTTGGACACTGGCACCGAGGCCAGGCGCAGCGAGGCATTGGCGCCCGTGGTGTCCACCAGGCCGTAGTCGCCATAGGACAGGATGCCGCCCGGCGCCGTCACCAGCCCGCCCAGGCCCACATAGCCCAGCGAGTTCTTGCTGCTGCCGCTGTTGAAGCGCGCGGGCGCCAGCACGCTCCAGTTGTCCGAGCGCTCGTAGCGGAACTGGTTGCGCACCGTGGTCGTGGGCGAGAGGTCATGCTCCACGCGGGCCGTCACCATATCCGTGCGCGACTGCTGGGTGTAGAGGTTGGAGGCGCCGTACCAGGCATTGCGCGGCACGCCCGGCATCACCTGGCCGCCCGTGCCGCGCTGAATGGGCAGGCCGCCATCGGGCGTGTTGTCGTCCACCTGGTGGAAGACGTTGACCACGGTGCGCGTGGAAGTGCCCAGGCCGTGGGCGAACGAGGCTGCCACGCCGTAGCGGTCGTAGTCCACCCCGTTGCGGCCGGCCACGTCGTTCTGGTGCTTCATGAGGTTCAGGCGCACGGCGCCGGACTCGCCCACGCTGCGGTTCAGGTCGGCCGTGGCGCGGCGGTAGCCATCGCTGCCCACGCCCACCGAGCTGTTGTAGAACGTGTCGCGCCTGGCTTCCTTGCTGACCAGGTTGACGCTGCCGCCCACGGCGGACACGCCAGACTCCACCGAGCCCGTGCCCTTGTAGACCTCGGCCTGCTCCAGGTTGAAGGTGTCGGTGCGGCTGGCCATGCCGCCGTCGCGCACGCCGTCGATGGTGATGGCCTGCTCGGCCGAGAAGCCGCGGATGGTGAAGAAATCTCCCCAGCCCAGATTGCCCTCGCCCGAGGTGAAGGTGATGCCGGGCACGTTCTGCAGTACCTCCTGCAGGCTTTGGGCGTTTTGCTCGCGGATCAGCTCGGCCGGCACCACGCTGATGCTTTGCGGCGTGTCGCGCAGCGGCTGGGTGAGCTTGGGTGACTGCACGGCGGCGGGCTGGTAGGCCGGCGCCTCACGCGTGGAGCGGACCTCGACCGTGCCCAGGGGCGATGCCGGAGCGGCCGCAGTCTGGGCCACGGCCAGGGTGGAGAAGGCGCCCAGCGTCAGCGCAAGGCTGGTGGACAGGGCCGGAGGGAAACTGTTGGAGTGCTGAGAAGACATGGCGACGAATCACTAGAATGAAAATCGTTCTTATTGACGAGCAGGACTCTAGTGACGCGAGCGCGCAGACAGGCCAGCGGCCGCCGGGCAAATGCAATGCTCCATTGCACAGGCCGCCGCCACAACATTCCATTACAAAACGCCATGCGCCAATGCAATCCATGAGCGCACCAGCCGCCGCATCCCCGGCCGCCCAGGGTCCTCGCATCCTGGTGGTGGACGACGATCCCGACATCCGCGAGCTGCTGTGCGACTACCTGCGCGCCTCGGGCATGCGCCCGGCCGCCGTGGGTGACGGCCAGGCCATGTGGGACTGGCTGGGCCGGCATGCGGCCGACCTCATCGTGCTGGACCTGATGCTGCCCGGCACCGACGGCCTGGCCCTGTGCCGCAGCCTGCGCGAACGCACCCACATCCCCGTGGTCATGCTCACGGCGCGCGGCGCCTTGCTGGACCGCATCCTGGGCCTGGAGATGGGGGCCGACGACTACCTGCCCAAGCCCTTCGATCCGCGCGAGCTGCTGGCGCGCATCAAGGTGGTGCTGCGCCGCGTGGCCCAGGCACCGGCGCCGGCCAGCGAGCCGGAGCACCTGCCCGTGCTGCGCTTTGCCGGCTGGACGCTGGACATGCGCGCGCGCGAGCTGCGCTCGCCCCAGGCCGTGCTGGTGCCGCTGGCCCAGTCCGACTACCGCGTGCTCTGCGCCCTGGCCAGCAACCCGCACCGCACGCTGAGCCGCGACTACCTGGCCGACCATGTGTTCGGCCGCGAGCGCCAGGCCCAGGACCGCGCCATTGACGTCTGCGTGAGCCGACTGCGCCAGCACCTGGAAGACCCTGCGCGCCAGGCCAGCCTGATCCGCACCGTGCGCAACGCCGGCTACGTGCTGACCTGCGACGTGGTGCCGCAGGCATCGTGATGGCTTGGGTGCAGGCCGGCGCGCTGCTGCGGCGCCTGTGGCCGCAGACGCTGTCCGGGCGCGTGGCCCTGATCCTTGTGGCCGGCATGCTGGCGGCCCAGGCGCTGACGGGCACCATCTGGTGGGAAAGCCGTCGCAGCCAGCTGCTGGAGGTGCCGCTGCGCCTGCTGGGCGCGCGCGCCGCCGATTCGCTGCTGCTGCTGTCCTCCCTGCCGCCCGAGGCGCGGGCCGCCGCCGTGGGCACGCTGAGCACGCAGGGCTACCAGCTGACCCTGATCGATGCGGCCCGTGCGCGGCGCCTGATGGAGGACCTGGCGTCCGCTCCCGCCGATGCGGCCGACGCCATGGCCGGCGATCTGCTGGCCGATGTGCTGGCACGGCGCGTGGGCGCGGCCGTGCCGTTCCACTTGCTGGCGCTGGAGCTGCACGGCGGCGCGGAAACCCTGCTCACCGCCCATGAGCCCGAAGCCCATGTGCGCATGCTGCTGGGCCTGGGCAACGGCCAGTGGCTACAGGTGCAGGCCGTGGAGGGAGAGGCCGGCTACCCCGTCAGGCCCTACTGGGCGCTGGCCGACTACGTGCTGCGCATCTACCTGCTGCGCATCATCGTGGTGGTCGTGGTGGCTCTGCTGGCCGTGCGCCTGGCCATGCGCCCGCTGGCGCGCATGGCCAGCGCGGCTGACGCGCTGGGCAAGGACCTGCAAAGCCCGCCGCTGCCGCTGGACGGCCCGCGCGAGGTGCGCCAGGCGGCCCAGGCCTTCAATGCCATGCAGCAGCGCATCGCCGATGGCGTGGCCGAGCGTACGCGTTTCTTTGCGGCCGTCTCGCACGACCTGCGCACGCCCATCACGCGGCTGCGCCTGCGCTCGGAAATGCTGGAGCCCGAAGCCCTGCGCGACAAATTCCGCCGCGATCTGCAGGAGATGGAAGCCATGGTCACCGCCACGCTGGACATGCTCACCGGCGCCGACGCGCGCGGCGAGCGCCAGGCGCTGGACATCAACGCCCTGGTGCAGGGCGTGGCCCAGGACCTGGGCGAGGCGCATGGAGTGCACATCCCCATCACGGGCCGCGCGCTGCGCCCGCTCGATTGCTATCCCCACAGCCTGCGCCGCTGCCTGCAGAACCTGCTGGAGAACGCGCTGCGCTATGGCCGCGACGCCGAACTGCGCATCAGCGACAGCGACGATCTGCTGCGCATCGACGTGCTGGACCGGGGGCCGGGCATTGCCCAGGAGCAACTGGCCCAGGTGCTGGAGCCGTTCTACCGCATGGAGGCCTCGCGCAACGCGGGCTCTGGCGGGTTTGGCCTGGGCCTGTCCATTGCCGATGCCGTGGCCAAGGCGCATGGCGGGCGCATTGTGCTGGGCAATCGGGAGGGGGGCGGGCTGGAGGCGATGCTGGAGCTGCCGCGCAAGACTCCTGCCCGCTGATCAATCCTGGGCCATGAAGCCTTTGCCGCAATCGCCGCAGATCAGGTTCAGCCCCGGCTTTCCCCAGACATTGACGGGCGCGGCGCAACCGCCGCAGCGGTACTTGACGCGCAGGGACTTGTTCACGGGCTGCACCATGGTCTCGCCGGTGGTGGAGCCCGGCACCGCCACGGAGGTGCCCACGGGCCGCACGGCTTCGGCCAGGGCGGGCACGGAGGACATGGGCGGCTGCGTGCCCTGCATGCCCTGGATCTGCGTGGCCATGCTCCACTGGCCCGTGACCACATGCTCGATGGCCGGGAAGCGGTCGTACCAGCTCAGTTGGAAGCGCGTGGTCAGCAACTGCTCGCAGGCCGCGAGGAAGGGTCCGCCTGCAATGGCGTAGTCGGCCATCATGTCGCCTGTGCGCCGGCCGCCGGGCCGGCCCGTGGACGAGGGCATGAGGCCCAGCGATTCCAGCTTGTCCGCCCATTCCTCGTTGTGATACCGCGCGCGGCCCGGCTTGCCGAAGTGGTGCTGCCACAGGTGCGTCATCTCATGCACCATGGTCTGCAGCGTCTCGATGATGGGCACGGCCGCGAAGTAGGCGGGGTTGAGCGCAATCTCGTCCGTGGTGCTGCCATCCAGCGACGCAAAGCGCGCGGCAGAGAAATAGCCGCAGGTGCGCTTTTCGCGCTGCAGCGTAATCAGGCAATGGGGCAGGGCATCGTCGAACAGGCGCTGGTTGAAGTGCTCGTAGGCCTGCTGCAACTCGGAATAGGTTTCGCGCGTGGGTGCGGAGCGGACGGGGGCGGCGGGCATTGATGGATTGTGCAATACAACCACGTGAACATTGCCCCAAATCGACGTGGCAAGACCGGTATCGAAATTCAGAGCTGTCTGATTGAAAATAGCTATAAAGAATCAATAATTCATTTCCATGAAATTTATTGATCGACAGGGTGCCAGTTGCCATATACCGGGACTGCTGTACGACGGAGTACTTTCCGCTGAGGATTGGCAGTCTGCGCTGGACGCCATGCGGCAGGCGCTGGGCGCGTCCGTTTTCCATTTCTTCACGCTGGGCACCACTGGTGGCGGGGTGATCGAGAGCGTACACAACCACGACCTGGCGGGCATCGATGCCGATAAATTGCGTGAATACGAAACCCACTACGTTGGCGAGGACCTGCGCATGTCCGTCGTGGCGAGCCTGCCCCAGGGCCAGTTCATGCTCGACCATGAGCACTTCAGCGCATGGGAGATGTCGCGCAATGCGGTCTACGTCGATGTGCTGGCGCCCCACGGACTTCGCAACACGCTGGGTGTCAAGGTGCGCGACGAGGGGGGGACGCAGGACTTCCTGGGTTTCATGCGTCCCACGGATCGTGGAATCTATGGCGCACAGGAGCGGGTCTTCATGCAGCAGTTGATGCCCGATCTGGCGCGTGCCGCCCGCCTGCGCATGCACATGGGCGGACTGGCGCGGCAGGCGGCTTTGGGATTCACAGCCCTGGACAACTTGCCGCAAGGTATTGCACTTGTGGATTCAAATTGCCGCATCCACTACTGCAACCCCTCAGCCGACTGCCTGCTGGCAGCTTTTTGCGAAGCCTTGTCTGTGCGCCACGGCCTGCTGCGCTGCGTTGACGGGCAGGCTCAGGCGCAACTGCTGCGTCTTGTGGCCCAGGCTTGCGGCCATCATGCACAGGGCCTGGCCGGGGCTCTGTGCCTGACGGCAGGCTCTGCGTTACGGTTGATGGTGACGGTCCTGCCGCTCAAGCCCAGCCATGCCGCTGCGTTCCGCCAGCGGCCCATGGCTTTGCTGGTAATGGTGGAAGCCGGTACGCCATTTTCTGGCCCGAGTCCCGGACTCGTGCAGGAAGCGCTGGGTTTGTCGCCCTCAGAAGCGCGTCTGGCGGTGCTGCTTGCCACGGGCAGGACCGTCAAGGACTACGCCCGGATAGAGGGGTGCAGCTGGCATACGGCGCGCACCCACATGAAGAACCTGATGCACAAAACAGGTTGCCACCGGCAGGTGGAATTGGTGGGGCTGCTGCAATCCCTGCAGCCGAGGTGAGTCCATGCAACAACGCATTGATGCCATCGCCGGTCAGCTGTATGAGGGGGTGCTCGCTCCCCAGGCTTGGAGCGAGGCGCTCGCGGGAATGTGCGCGCAATTACAGGCGGGCGTCTTTCACTATTTCACGCTGAATGCTGGCGAGGCAGCCGTTCCGCAAAGCGCAAGCAATCTGGAAAGCTTCGGTTTGCATCACGGCTTGATGCATGAGTACGAGACACACTACGCGCACAACGACCTGCGGATGGCAACCGTGCAGCGGCTGCCCGTGGCCCAGGTAATGCTGGACCATGAGCACATCAGTGCCAGGCAGGCGTCACAGAACAGCGTCTATACGGATTGGCTGGTTCCGCTGGGACTGCGGCATACCGCCGCTGCCGCCGTTCGCGTGGAAGGCAATGCGCGTGATTTCATCAGTTTCATGCGCCCCAGGGATGCCGGCGTCTATGGTGCACAGGACAAGGCATTCCTAGAGCATTTGATGCCGCACATCGAGCGGGCCGGCCGCTTGCGCGCGCGCATGGGCCAGCTATGCGGCCAAGCAGCATTGGGACTCGCGGCACTGGATGCGCTGGCGCAGGCACTGCTCGTCGTGGATGCTCGGTGCCGGCTGCAGCATTCCAATCCGGCGGCAGAGCGCCTGCTCGCAACATTCGGCACGTTGCAATGTGTGCACGGCGGGCTGCGATGCACATCGGGCGAGGCGCATGCACGCTTGCAGAGCTTGGTCTCCGCCGCTTGCGCTAATCCCGCAAAGGCGGCTGCCTTGGAGCTCCAAGGCAGCCGGCCCAGCCAGTCCCGGCTCAGGCTGACCGCGTTGCCTCTAGCGGCCAACCATGCGTTTGCTGCGCCGTGGCAACAGCCCCTGGCCTTGATCTTTCTGACGTTGCCCGGCTCCATGGTTTTGCAGAATCAAGGTCTGGTGGGCGAGATGCTGGGCCTGTCACCCAGCGAGACTCGCCTTCTGTTGCTTCTGGCAGGCGGAAAGACCGTGAAGGACTATGCCTTGATGGAAGGATGCAGTTGGCACACGGCGCGCACCCACATGAAGAATCTGATGCGCAAGACGGGCTGCCATCGGCAGGTGGAATTGGTGCAGCTGCTGCGGGGGTGGGGAATGATTTGAACAGCCCCTGCCCATCGCGCAGCGCCTTGCGGGCTGGGCGATGGATTGGGCGCTGCATGGTCACGCAGCCCTTGCCTCAGGGGTTGTATTGCAGGTTGTAGTACATCTCCCTGCCGTTGCGGTCGGCGTAGACGAGGAGGAACTCGGCATAGTTCGTGGCCGATGCACCGTCCGGCTTGCCTCCAAAAGGTATGGTGGCCGAGGTGGCCCCTTGGGGCACGGCCACGGTCAGGTTGGGCGTGCGTACCGTGGGCAGGCCGGAGGCAGATCCCGCCGCAGCGCCCTGCCGATAGGAACTGAGTACGGAAAGTGCCATGGGCATGCTGCCCGCTGGCGGTTGCGCAGCCGACCAGACAACCTGCGCGCTGCCGCCGCCGGCCTTGAAGCCGGCCACGATCTCGGCCTCTGAGGGCGACATGGTGTTGAACTGGGGATAGGCATTGACAGGTATCTGCGCAAACGGATAAGACCCGCTCTTCAGCGTGACCTGATAGGTGGCGATGGGTGTTTTGCCTTGCTGTCCGTTGGCGGCTTTCCAGCCATCGTCGGCATGGATATCGAATCGCACTTCGGTTCCCGCTGTCAGGCCCAGGGCTGCGAAGCGGTTGTCACCGTCTGCCATCGCAGCGGCATCGAACCCGCTGCGCACGGTGGAGCCCCAATAGTCGTTGGCCACGCCCAGTTGCGCGTTGGTGCAATCTGCCGTGACGGCGTTGGCCACGTCGTTGCTGGCGTTCGATCGACACTGCCGGAAGTTGTTGGTATCCGCATAGCTGGCGTTACCCCGCACGCCTTGCATTTCGGGTGCGTCGCGCATGATGCGTGGCGACAGCAGCTTGAGCGAGTTGCGCGCGCCGCCTGCCTGCGACGACGGCCAACTGACGATGGCGTAAGTTGCCAGCCGAGCAGGATCGGAGATGCCAAACTGCACCTCGCGCCGCAATTGAAACGGACTGGCGGACGGTTCGCCGTCGGCCAGCTGGCGCATCACATTGGCGCGGTTGCGTGACACCAGTCCTACGCTTACCACGCGCTGATTGCCAAGGGCGCGCATCTCGGCTGCATTGCGGGGAGTGGAACAGGTCCCGCTGCTGTTGCCAGATATCAGTGTTTCGCGCTGCCCCGTGGTGCTGGTCCCGTCCGTTAATTTTTCGTCGTAGCTGATATCCACCTCATGCCGGGCGGAACCGTCGGCATTGGTGGTCTTGCGCTCTGCCAGGATTTGCAGATTTTCGAAGCTCCGCCCAATCTGATAGGCATTGGAGGCCTGGATCTGGGTCTGGTTTTCATCCCAATTGGTGATCAGGCGCGCCTTGCTGCTGCCGTTGCCCAGGTAGCAGTCGTCGAGATGCGCAAAGCGCTCGGCGCCTTTGGCGGGCAACTGGGTGGCGGTCAGAGTCTGGCTGGCATCCATGTACTTCTGCACCAGCTCCTGGGTCGTTTGCGTTGGGGGCGCAACCGGTGGCGTCACTTCATTGCCACCGCCACCACCACCGCCACCTCCGCAAGCCGTAAGCGCGAGCACGGCACCGGCGATGAGGGTGGGACGCGATATGGAGGTCTGCTTGATCATTGGGTATCTGCCTTTCAAACGATTGGGAATGGGCGGCGGATGGATCTGATGGCCTCCCTCGTCCGCCTAGGCAGAAGTCTTCCCAGTCGTGTTGCATCAGGCCATACCGCATTTGCGGGATGGCCTCAGTCCCCACCCATCTGCCGTAATGCCTTTTGAAGGCCAGACACCGGGCAAACGGCACTGTTTGTCCACCACGTGTTCATACACAGGGGGCTGGAAATGCAGTGGATTAAAAAATCGCAGGCCTGAGGTGATCGGGCAGCGCCCGGTTCTCTGGCAAAGGGCGCAGGATAGACAGAATGAACCCTTTAAATCTTCAGCCCCTCCCCAATCGCATAGAACTGCCCACCCGCCACATAGTGCAGGCTGCGCAGCGCGGGGTCGGCGTCCTCGAAGTGCCAGTGGCCGTCGCTGAACACGCGGGTGTCGGACCAGGCGCCCACGATCTCGCCGATGAACAGGTCGTAGGTCTGCTGGTTGTGGGGCTCGGGGATCAGCCTGCAGGCCAGCCAGCCGGCGCAGCCGTCCACGAAGGGCAGGTCGAACCCGTCCATGCCGAACAGCTGAACGCCGCTGGTGGCGAGCTTGCCGGCATCGGTGGACAGGCTGAGCGTGCCGACCTGGTGCGTGAGCTGCAACTGGGCGGCCGTGGGCACCTGGATCACGAACATGCCGCTTTGCTCGACCAGGGTGCGCGTGGCCGTGGCCTTGTCCAGCACCACGGTGAGCTTCGGGGGCGCAAAGTCCAGCGCGCAGCACCAGGCTGCGGCCATGACGTTGTCCACGCCGCCATGGCGGGCCGAGACCAGGACGGTGGGGCCGTGGTTGATCAGCCGGTAGGACTTGGCGAGATCGACCGGGGCGATGTGCGGGTTCATACGAGCTTTCTGAGAGGTTCTTGACTGTGCATGGTGTTCACTCGGCCAGCGCCTCGGAACTCACGATATGGACGCCGGGCCTGGCGTTGACAGCAGCCTCTATCAAGGCCTGGGCAATGCGGTGCGCGGGGTTGAGCCGCCAGCGCCGGGGCAGCAGCGGGCCCAGGGCGTCAAGAACGCCGACCATGAAGCGCTCGCCCGCGCGGTGCTCGGTGCGCGGGCCACTGATCAGGCCGGGGCGCACGAAGGTGAGGGAGGCAAAGCCTTGCGCCCGCAGGTCGCGCTCGAGTTCACCCTTTACGCGGTTGTAGAAGATGCGCGAGCCAGCGTCGGCGCCCATGGCCGAGTTCAGCACATAGGTGGGCGTGCCGTGGCGCCGCGCCAACTGTGCGGCCAGCAGCGGATAGTCATGGTCCACACGCCGAAACGCCGGCTGGCTGCCGGCTGTCTTGATGGTGGTGCCCAGGGTGCAGACCAGGGCATCGGCCCGCCACCAGTCGGCGTCTTCGGGCAGGTGCTCGAAATCGACGAGGGGGGCGAGCAGCCTGGGATGCGCCGGCAGCGCCCGGCGTACCGGGGCCACGATGCGGGTGATGCGGCTGTCGGCCAGGGCCTGTTGCAGCACCTGGCTGCCCACCAGCCCCGTGGCGCCCACGATCAGCAGTTGCATGGCTTGGTCTTTCGATTGGTCATTCGATGAGGACGCAGATCAGCCAGTGTGCCGCAGATCGTGGGGCGGATGGCCGGCTCAGGCGGCCACTGGCCAGTCCGTGTAGCCCTGGGCACCGCCGCCGTAGTAGGCCTCGTGCGGGGCCACGGCCAGTTCCTTGCCGTGGCGCAGGCGGGCCACCAGGTCGGGGTTGGCGATGAAGGGGCGGCCGATGGCCACGGTGTCGATCAGGCCCTTGGCGCGGCGGTCCATGGCCAGTTCCAGGTCATAGCCGTTGTTGCCCATGTAGGCGCCGTCAAAGAGCTTGCGCAGCGCGTCCAGGTCCACGCCGGGCGGCAGTTCGCGCGAGCCGCCGGTGGCGCCTTCCACGACGTGCAGGTAGGCCAGGCCGAAGCGGTTGAGCTGGGGGATGAGGTAGCCGTAGAGCGCCATCACGTCGCTGTCCAGCGGCGTGTTGCCGGCGTTGGGTGTGACGGGCGACAGGCGGATGCCCACGCGGTCGGCGCCCCAGACCTTGGCCACGGTGTCGGTGACTTCCAGCGTCAGGCGGGCGCGGTTTTCGATGCTGCCGCCATAGGCGTCGCTGCGGTGGTTGGTGGAGTCGCGCAGGAACTGGTCGAGCAGGTAGCCGTTGGCCGAGTGCACTTCCACGCCGTCAAAGCCGGCACGCTTGGCGCATTCGGCCGCATGGCGGTATTGCTCGATGATGCCGGGGATTTCGCTGGTTTCCAGGGCACGGGGCATGGATACCTCGGCCACGCCGTTGGGCGTGAAGGTGACGCCTTCGGCCTTGATGGCAGAGGGGGCGACAGGGGCCACGCCACCGGGCTGCAGGTCCACGTGCGAGTAGCGGCCCACGTGCCACAGCTGGGCCACGATCTTGCCGCCGGCCGCGTGCACGGCGTCGGTGACCTTCTTCCAGCCGGCGACCTGTTCCTCGGTCCAGATGCCGGGCGTGAGGTTGTAGCCCCGGCCCTGTGCGGAGATGTTGACGGCTTCGCTGATCAACAGGCCCGCGCTGGCGCGCTGGGCGTAGTAGGCGGCGTGCAGTTCGGTGGGCACGCCGTCGTCACCGGCGCGGCTGCGGGTCAGCGGGGCCATGACGAAGCGGTTGGCGAGCGCCAGGCCGCCCAGTTGGGTGGGGGAGAACAGATCGGTGTGAAGGCTGTGGTCGGTCATGGTGTGCAGTGGTGGTGGTTGAACAAAAAGGAAGAGGGATGGGTAAAGGGTGTAGGTTTTGAAGTTGACCGGTCGTCTACAAACAAGGCAAATAAAAAGCAGCGGCCCGGCCTGCTCAGCCCAGCAGCCGCTTCGTGGACACAAGGGCTGCGGCAAATGGCTCCTCATGCCGGCCCAGCTTGGACAGCAGGGAGGCGCCCAGCCACAACTGGTACAGCGATTCGGCCAGCGCAGGCGCGTCCAGGTCGGATGTGATGGAGCCATCGGCCTGGCCGGCGCGCACGCAGTCGGTCAGCCGGGTGATGATGGCGTCGGTGCCGGTGCGCAGCACCGAGCGCATGTCGTCGGACAGGTCGCAGACCTCGGGGCCCAGCTTGACCACGAGGCACTGGCCTCCTGCATGGGCCGAGCACTGGTTCTGCGTCCAATGGCGGAAGTAGGTCATCAGCCGGGAGATGGCCGGATCGGGCGTCTCCATGAGCGCATCGATCTTGGCCAGGTACTCGTCGAAGTACTCCTGCAGCAGGGCCTGGCCGAACTCTTCCTTGGATTTGAAGTAGTAGTAGAAGGAGCCCTTGGGCACGCCCGCAGCCGCGACGACCTCGGCCAGGCCGACGGCCGTATAGCCTTTCTGGGTCATCAACGCCTTGGCCACATCAAGGATGTGCTGGCGTGTTTCCTGTGCGGGTTTCTTCATGGGATCGAAGTCTAACGCAAAAACCGACCAGTCGTCTACAAACTTTGTTCCCGCGTCATTCCGGCGGTCGCAAGGCCTGCGCCGTGTCGGGCAAGTCACCCGGCCGGATGATGCGCGCAAGGCCCATCCTGTCGCTCAGAAAGTCGATCAAGGCCCGGGCGGCGCCGGACTGGAAGCGGTTGGGCATGTACAGCATGAACATGCGGCCCTGGTTGATGCTGAATTCGTAGTCCTGCATGGCCAGCACGACGCGGCCATCTTCCACCTGGCGGCGCACCATGTAGTCGGGCACCAGCCCCACGCCCAGGCCGCCGGTGATGCAGTCGCACAGGAAAGGGTAGCTGCGCGACATCAGCGTGGGCGTGATGTCCAGCTCCTCCAGCGGCTGGCCGTTCCGCGCGATCTGCAGGCGCACCTTGCCGCTTTCTCCGCCCGATGTGATGAGCGGCGTGCGCGACAGCTCGGACGGGGTCTCCGGCAGGCGGTGGCTGCGCAGCCAGTCGCTGGAGGCGCACAGGCTGTAGCGCACCGGCCCCATGTCGCGCGCCACCAGCATGGGTGGCGGGTCGGACATGACGCGGATCGCGATGTCCACGCTGTCCTTGAGCAGGTTGTCTATGAAGTTTTCCAGGCGGATGTCCAGCACCACCTGCGGATGGGCGCGCTTGAACTCGATCAGCCACGGCGCCATGACCAGATGGCCGTAGCCGGTGGGCACGCTCAGCCCGATCTTTCCCGAGATGTCGTCCGTGCTGCTTTGGGCCAGCTCGCGCACCAGCTCGGTCTCGTTGAGGATGTTGCGCGCATGGCGGTAGATGCGCTGTCCGACCTCGGTGGCCTCCACGCCCTGGGGCGTTCTGCGCAGCAGCGATGCGCCCAGGGACTTCTCCAGCCGGGCCAGGTGGTAGCTCACGTTGGCCCGCGACATGTTCAAGAACTTTGCCGCCTGGCTCAGGTTTCCGTGTTCGATGATCTGGACAAGGATGTTGAATGCCAGGAGATCCATGCGCTGCAGTCCAAGGGGGTGTCAATATTGTTTGACATGATGTCAACCGCCGCCGCCATTGTCAAAGAGGGTGCGCTGGGCAGAATGGGCCAGCCAGAACACATAAACATTCAAGGAGACAAGATGGCAGGCATCACAAAAAGACAGGCGTTGGCCAAGGGCATGGCGCTGGGCGCCATCGGCGTGGCTGCGTTCGCATCGCTGTGCGGCGCGGCGCAGGCCAATACCGATACCGGCGCCTGGCCCGACAGGCCGATTCGCCTGGTCGTTCCCTTCCCGCCGGGTGGGCCCACCGATGGCGCAGCGCGCGTCTACGCCGAGGCGCTGGCGCGCCAGCTGGGCCAGCCCGTGGTGATAGAGAACAAGCCCGGCGCATCGGGCGCGGTGGCTGCAGGCCAGTTCCGTACGGCAGCGCCTGACGGCTATACGCTGATGATGATGGTCACGCCCACCATCATGGCGCCGCATTTCTTCAAGAACGTCAAGTTCCACCCGGCCACGGATTTCGCCCCGGTCACCAAGATCTACGACCTGCCCAATGTGATTGCGGTCAATGCGCAGTCGCTGCCCAAGGTGACGGACCTCAAATCGCTGTTCCAGTACGCCAAGGCGCAGCCCGCCACGCTGGACTACACCAGCTCCGGCGCGGGCAGCTCGGGCCACCTGAGCATGGAACTGATGAAATCCGCCAAGCTGCACACCATGCAGCACGTGGCCTACAAGGGTAGCGCGCCCGCCATGAACGACACGCTGGGCGGCGTGGTGCCGGTGATCTATGCGGACATGGTGTCTGCGCTGCCCCATATCCGCAGTGGCCGGCTGAAGGCGCTGGCGGTGGGCACGCCGCAGCGCGTGAAGGCTCTGGACGGCGTGCAGACCATGGCCGAGCAGGGCTTTGGCGGCTATGAGGCATCGTCCTGGGGCGGCCTGGTGGCACCCAGAGACACGCCGCGCGCCATCATCGACAAGCTCAGCGCCACCTCTCGCCAGCTGCTGGCCACCGACGAGGTGCGCGACCGCTTTGAGAAGATCGGCGTGACGGCCGCCTACCTCAACCCCCAGGACACCGAGGGCCTGATCCGCAGCGACTACACGCGCTGGGGCGAGGTGGTGCGCACCAACGGCCTGGGCGCGGAGTGAGCCCATGGCCATGAGTCCTATCCCTGCGCAATCCATGTTCCGGCCCCTGCGGGCCGTGCGTTCCCTGGCCGATGTGGAGGCCATCGAAAGCCAGCCCAGGGCCGGGCTGATCACGGCGCAAACGGTCTACGACCTCTTTTGCAACTCCGCGCGTGAGCACGGCCAGGGCAGGGCGCTGAGCTTTCTGCCCCAGGCCGGCAGCGTGGATGACGCCCGGCACCTGAGCTATGCCGAACTGCTGGGCAAGATCCACCAGACGGCCAACGCCCTGCATGCGCTGGGCATGGGCGCCAGCGACACGGTGGCCATCCTGCTGCCCGGCTGCATGGAGTACCACTTTGCGCTGTGGGGCGGCGAGGCGGCGGGCATCGTGCAGCCCATCAATCCGCTGCTGAGTGCCGAGAAGATCTCTGTCCTGATGCGGACCACGGGCGCGCGCTTTCTGATTGCCTGGGCGGACGAGGACGATGCCGGCATCCGCGAGAAAGTCACGGCGCTGGATGCGGATCTGGCGCATGTGCTCTGGGTTTCGCATGAAGGCCGGGTTTCCCAGGGAGATGGACAGCGCTGGCCCGCCAGCGATCTGCATGCCGCCCTGGCCGCCCAGCCCGCCGACCGGCTGGTGAGCGGGCGCCAGCCCCAGGCCGGCGACGTGGCGGCCTACTTTCATACCGGGGGCACCACGGGTGCGCCCAAGATCGCCGTGCAGACGCATGGCGCCCAGGTCTACACCGCCTGGGCCAGCGTGCAGATGCAGGGCCTGAACACGGCCGACCGCACCATCAACGGCTACCCGCTGTTCCATGTGGCGGGCGTGCTGCCGGGCTCGCTGGCCTGCTTCTCGGCCGGAGCCCACGTCATCATTCCGACCACGGGGCTGTTTCGCAACAAGGCCGTGATTGCCGGCTTCTGGCGCATGGCGGCACAGTGGAAGCCCACGCTGATGTCGGCCGTGCCCACGGTGCTGGCCGCGCTGGTGGAGGTGCCGCTGCAGGGGGCCGATGTGTCCTCCATCCGCTATTTCCGCACGGGCGCCGCGCCGCTGTCGCCCGAGGTGGCGGCGCGCTTCAAGGCGCACAGCGGCTTCCATGTGCACGAGAGCCTGGGCATGACCGAGATGACGGGCATCTCCACCATCACGCCGCCCGGCCTGCACGCGGCGGCGGGCCATGTGGGCCTGCGCCTGCCGTTTGCGCGCCTGGCCGTGCGCCGCATGGGGCCGGACGGCAGGCCATCGGACCAGGAAGCGGCGCCCGGCGAAACCGGCATGGTGGTGTTCCAGTCGCCCAACCTGTTTTCCGGCTACCTGGGCGGCATCGAGCCGTCCAGCTACCTCACCGATGACGGCTGGCTGATCACGGGCGACCTGGGCTCGGTCGGCGACGATGGCCTGCTGCGGCTGCGCGGGCGTTCCAAGGACGTGATCATCCGCAGCGGCCACAACATCGATCCGCAGGTGATAGAGCAGGCGCTGGAGCGCCATCCCGCCGTCAAGGCCTGCGCCGCCGTGGGCGCGCCCGATGCCTATGCGGGCGAGGTGCCTGTGGCCTTTGTCGCGCTCCACCCCGGCGCCCAGGCCGATGAAGCCGAACTGCTGGCCTTTGCCGCAGCCGGCGTGGACGAAGCGCCTGCGCGCCCGCGCTATGTGCGCATCATCGATGCGCTGCCCACCACCAACGTGGGCAAGGTCTACAAGCCGCGCCTGCGCAGCATGGCTGCGGAAATCTACGCCCGCACCCTGGTGGCCCAGGCGCATGAGCGCATGGGCCTGCCGCTGCCGCCCGCGGCCAGCACCACGCACGCGGAAGGCGAGGGCTTTGTGCTGCGCCCGGCCAGGGCGGCTGACCGGAGCCCTTGGGAGCAGGCCGCCGAGGCGCTGGCCTTCACGGGCGAGCCGGTGCGCATCGAGGATGCCGCCTGAACGCTGGGCCGGACCCCATTGCAGCCACCTGGTGAACTGCGCCAGGGCGGTGTGCAATGCGCATAGAATGCAAACCATTCGCATTCAATAATCAATGCGGCGCCATGCGGCCGCACCCCACTCCCCAAGCACGTTCATGCCGTCGGCCCGTTATGGCGCCGATGGCTGTTTTTTTGTCCTTTGAGGAAGCTGCAATGAAGAAACACTGGATTCTTGTCTCCGCACTCCTGGCCGCCAGCGGCGCCAGCCAGGCCCACCAGATCTGGCTGGAACAGCCGGCTGGCGAAACCGCCGTGATCCGCTTTGGCGAATTCGGCGACAACCTGCGCGAGACATCGCCGGGCCTGCTCGACAAGTTCGGCAAGCCCGTGGCCACCCTGGTGTCTGCCCAGGGAGAGAAGGCGGCCGATGGCCGCAAGACCGGCACCGGCTTTGCGCTGCCCTTCAAGGCCGGCCAGGGCGACAGCATCGTGGCCGAGGATGCCGGCTACCCGCTATACACCAGCAAGAAGGGCGAGCAGGAACTGCGCAACTGGTACCACCCGGCTGCGCGCTTGATCACCGGCTTTGCCGCCCAGGCCCCGCGCCTCACGCTGGATGTGGTGCCCTCGGGCAAGGCCGGCGAGTTCAAGGTCATCTACAAGGGCCAGCCCTTGCCCAAGGCCAAGGTGGTTCTGACCGTGCAATCGGGCTGGAGCAAGGAAGCCCATGCCGACGAGCAGGGCCTGGTGCAGTTCGACATGCCCTGGAAGGGCACCTACGTGGCCGAAGCCACGCACGACGAGCGCAGCGGCGGTGAGCGCACCGGCCCGAACGGTGCAGAAAAATACGACGGCGTGCACTATGTGACCTCGGTCACCTACGTCAAGCCCGAAGGCGTGGCGCCCATCGCTGCCGGCCCTGCGGCCAAGCCCAACAAGTAAGCGCTGCGGCCAGACACCTTGGCCCGAGACGCAGGCAGCCATGCCTGCCGGCCTCCATGCCTCATGCATGGAGGCTTTTTTATGGGCGCTGCAGTAGGAACACATGGGTGGGTGCGGGATTCGTCGTATACGATTGAATATTTCGTAAAGAGAGGGGCGTGGGCTTCAACGCCGCGTTCTAGAGGAGGAAATCCATGTTCAAACGCATACGGTCCCGCGGCCTGGCGCCGCTCCTGGCGCTGTTGTTGGCTGGCTCGGCCAGCCTGGCCCATGCCGATGAAGGCCTGCTGCTGGCCGCTGGCGCCGGCTACCGCAAGCCCGTGCTGGAACTGCTGCAGGCCTTCAGCCAGGCCACGGGCATTCGTGCCGAGGCCAGCTTTGGCAACATGAAGCAGATCGAGACCCAGGCCCGCCAGAACCCCGAGATCGCCGTGCTGATCGGCGACCGCGCCTTTGTCGAGCCCATGCAACTGGCCGAGCGCTACATCACGCTGGGCCAGGGCCAGCTGGTGCTGGTGGCCTCGCGCGGCCAGCGCCTGGAAAGCGTGCAGGACCTGGCCAGGCCCGAATTCAAGCGCATTGCCATCGCCGACCGCAGCAAGGCCGTATACGGCAACGCGGCGCGCATCTGCCTGGAGCGCCTGGGCCTGGCGCAGACGCTGGGCGAACGCCTGGTCGAAGTGGCCACGGTGCCCCAGGTCAGCGCCTATGTGGCCACCGGCGAGGTGGACGCAGGCTTTGTCAACAAGACCGAGGCCCTGGCCCTGAAAGACCGCGTGGGCGCCAGCGTGCCGGTGGCGGCCAGCTGCCATCCGCCCATCGAACTGAGCCTGGCCGTGCTCAAGGGCCGCGCCTCATCGCCGCAACTGCAGGCGCTGCTGGACTTCATCGCCACGCCGCAGGCTCGCCAGGTGCTGGAGCGGCACGGCCTTTGATGGGCCACCCATTGCCTGCTGGCAGCTGACAGTCCATGACCGACTCCGTTTGCGCCCAGGCGCCGCTGGCCCTGACCGCGCATGTCATTGCCTGGAGCCTGATGCTGCAATTGCTGGTAGGTGCAGGCATGGGCTGGCTGCTGGCGCGGCGCCGGTTTGCGGGGCGCCAGCTGGTCGATGCTCTGGTCAGCCTGCCGCTGGTGTTTCCGCCCATCGTGCTGGGCTATGGCCTGCTGGTGCTGCTGGGCCGGCAAGGGCTGCTCACCCAACTGCTGCCCGATGTGCTGCGGCCCGACATCGTGTTTTCACAAACGGGCCTGGTCATTGCGGCCTTCATTGCCGGGTTGCCGCTCATGGTCAAGCCCACGCAGGCCGCCTTTGCAGGCACTTCGCCACGCCTGCTGGAGGCGGCGGCCATGCTGGGGCACCGCCCCTGGTCGGTGTTCTGGCGCATCGAGCTGCCGCTGGCCCGGCGCGGCATTGCGGCCGGCCTGATCCTGTCGGGGGGCCGTGCGTTGGGCGAGGTCGGCCTGTCGCTCATGCTGGGCGGCAACATCATCGGCCGGACAGAAACCCTGTCACTGGCCATCTACAACAACGTGCTGGATGGCAATCTGGCCTGCGCCAATCAGCTCTCTCTGATGCTGGGCGTGCTGGCCATGGCGGCCTTCATGGTGCTCAGGCGGTTTGGCGCGCTGTGAGCAGCGGGCAGGGCGCAAGCTGGAAAGGACTCAGGGCAGGAACGGCGAAGACAGCAGCCGCAAGCCGATGGAAAACCACCGCTCCTGCGTGCTGCTGCCTGCGCGATTGCCGTAGGTGGCATCGATCTGCACATGTCCAGGCACCAGCCAGTAGCGCAGGCCCATCTGGTAGAACGGCTTGCCCTGGTTCTGGCCGAATGTCTCGGCAATCAGCCAGGTGCTCTGGCTCAATTGGGCCTCGGTGGCCAGGCCCCAGGTCATGAGGTTGCGATGCGTCTGCGCCGTGCGCAGCCAGCCCACGTTGGTGTGGAAGAACAGCCGGTCACCGCGCAGCGAGAACGTGACGGGCACATAGGCGTACAGATCTCCCCGGCCCTGGCCCTCGTCATTCGGATGCCGGGCATTGCCCACGGCCAGGCCCCAGCCCCAGCCATTGGGCTGCAGTTCCTTGAACAGGGTCTTGCCCTGGATCACCACGTCCGTGGTCCGGCTGCTGCCGTCCTCGCGCGTGCGTGCCGCGCCCAGCGTCAGCTCCAGATTGCCCGTGAAATTGCAGGCCGGCTGCGCCCAGAATTCCGTGCTGTCCTTTTTGGACTTGGCCCAGCTTTCCAGCTGGCAGGACTTGGCATCGACGATGCGGGCATCGTCCGTGATCATGGGCCGGGCTGCATGGGCCGGGCTGGTGCCGAGACAGGCTGCCAGGCCCAGGGCTGCTGCCGTCCAAAGGGAGTGGGGATTGCGCATGGCCCGCCATCCTAAAGCCGAAAAATGACGCCATCAGAACATTGCTGTGCCAGGAGCGCCACAACAACGGCTGTGCACGGATTTACCCCATATGGCCCCATATGACCCTATATGCCCTTATATGGCTGGCACATCGAGGCACAGACGCAGACCCGCCATCTGCCCGGGCATGTTGGCCAGCGGCAGCTGAAGCTCCGTCAGCAGCATGGCCTGCTGCATGGGATGCTGAAACGGATAGAACGCCGCCGCACCGCCACGGATGCGCCACTCGTGCGGACTGGCCAGCAGCCGGGTGAACGTGGCCACCGCCAACGCCGCCATTCCCCAGGGATTGGCGGCCGCGCGGTTGAGCTGCCCATCGCCAAACTGCGTCAGGCACACATCACCGGACAGATCGCGCTGGGGAACCGCGTCCCCGCACACATACAGCCGCTCCGCGCCCGCCTTCGCAACGTACTCCCACTCATGGTCCCAAGGCAGGCGATAGCCTGTGGCGGCCAAAAAGCGTTGCGCTTCCTCTTGCGTGACATAGGCGGGAAACGGCCCGTCCTCGCTGTAGAAATCAGGCCGCTCCAGCCCATCGCACAGCTCCACATGCTCTTCAATCACCCACTCGAACGTGGGAAAGCGGCCCATCAGAAATGCGGGCACATGCACGGGACCCTCCTGCGCTGCATGGACCACCGGCGCAATCAAGGACCAGTCCTCCGCAGGAATCGAATCGCGCAACGTCGCCAGCCGCTGCGCCGTTGCCCCGTAGGTGAAATCGCCGCCCAGGACCAGGGTCAGCGTTGACTCATGCTGCGCGTCGTAAAAGCAGGGAACCTCCCATGCCGCGCCCTCAGCAGGCTCTGTAGAGAAGAATGGTTTGGCGAACTCGAAGCCGCGCGGCAGCCCCTCCAGAATGGCTTGGCAAATCTCTTCGCGGCGGGAGGGCAGGGTGGATTGCCAGGATTGGGGGCTGGCGAGTTCAGGGATGGTGCGCATGGTCGGGACAAAATCACATGACTTCAAACAGATGAAATTTGATGCTGTGCGGATTTTTGCCGAAATCTCCAGGCAGTTCGCCACGCATGGTCAGATCGCACCTCTTGTCTTGCCTGAAAACATCCATCTCGTAGCCCCAGCCTCCGTAATTCAATCGATAGACCCTGATTGAGGAATTTTCATCGTCGGCACAAATTTCATCTTCTTCCAGAACGATATGGCTACCTATTGGAGGAGGTGCAAGCGAGGTGAAATCGTCTTTGCCGAGATAATTTTCCAATGCTTCAAAAGCCTCATCCATTTGCAGTGGGCTGATACCGAAGTGGGCTTCAAGGGTTTTCAGATCTTGGTGAAAGAATGCGGTCGCCAGCAAGCGGATGTATTTCTCTGCGGTCTCCAGATTTAGTGGATGAAAATTTTGGGTTGTATTCATATGAATGGGCAGCTGCCATGTCTGGATCTTAAATAAAGATTGTAGAACCATTGGTGGACATTATTTCAATATATGGCCCGTGGCTACTAATATTTGTTTTATTTTTCTAAGCTTCCTGTTACTCCTTCTCGCCAGTACTGCAGATATTTCAGCGAAGTCATTTTCAACAGCCTTGGTGGAGATTTTTCTGTTTTTCATATCATCGATTATTGCGGCATTGGTTTCAAATGTAAGAGCTAGAGGGTTTTCCTTGTGATATGAAAATCTACAAACGCATAGATCATTAATGATGAGTGCGCCATCGGAGTTTTTGCTGTCAAGGAACAATCTCATGTTGGCTGGCTTATTAATCATCTTAAGGATGGTGGATAACCTGAATCCATGGAAATCAAGGCCGCTGCCCCATATTTTCCCTTTGAGCGTGTATATCTTGAAATTGATTCCCTGGTTTCTATTAACTATGGAATAATATTTATCGAATAATTCATGGTCATGCGGATCTCCCTCTCTGGAAAATCCCGTGGATGCCAGGTCTTCTATGCTTTCTGGCACCATTGCTGATGTTTCAACATTCAGACATATTTCTCCAAATAAATATTTGTTTAAAATAATGCTTATATTTGGGTAATCGATTGTCATAATGGAGGGGTTATGTATCCAACTGTAGTCAGCTCGAGCGGCGCGCCGATCTGGTCGCACTGGTACCAGTAGGTGCTGTGCTCTTCGCCCGCTCCCTGAATGGTGGCCAGTGGCACAACGCTCCCCGGCTCGTAAATATAGAGCGCCTGTCTTGTACCTCGCTGGCTGTGCACCATGAGGTCGCCATCCCACAGGTAGAGGGTGCTGCCGAAGGCATCGCTTGGAGACGCGCCGACCTAGGGGGTCGTAGGCGTAGCGGGTGGCCCGGGTGACTCCGTGGCGCGTGGTGTTTGATTCGATGAGCTGGTGGTCTGCGTTCCAGGTCAGGTCCAGTACTTCCTGGGTGCCGGCCTTCTGGTTGCCCCGGGTGCGCTTTGTGACGTTGCCGTGCACGTCGTATTCAAAGTGCAGGTCTTGGTAGAAGCGCAGGCGGTTGTCGCCGACGGCGCCCAGGGTAGTGCCCACGGGTTGGCCGTCCAGAGCTGTTGAGGTGTCCAGCAGGCTGCCTACGATCTGCCCTCGACGGGCAGGCCGGCAAAGTATGAGTACAAGAGCAGGTCAGAGGTGCAATATCTCAGTATCGACCAGTGTCGTCTTTCTCTCTTTCTCCAACTAGATATTCTAAAAATCTTTCTAAGTTAAAGAACATTTTATAGTCTGCACCGAAGTATCTCCAAACTTGCGGTTCAATATTTCCTTCAACCCACACCAAATAAGCCTCCTCTGGCTCGTAAGGATTCAGAGCAAAAAGTGTGCAGTGGCTAGCTGAGATACTTTCTGGAGGAGTTTCCGACCAATTTTCTTTTCTTAAACTTATCCACTCTTTTGCTATATCATTATTGTATATGTCAGATATTTCTTTAAGACTTAACCAGTCTTGATCAAGGTTGGCATTTTTCCAGCCACTTGCATATTCGAACCTTAATTTCAGCATTGGAGACAGTTTTCTAAAGCTGTAATCAAGCATCATGATTTCGTGTATATCATCCTCTTTTTCGCTAATCTCCTGATCGCCATGCTCAGGATCATTGGCATTTCTCAAGAATAACTTTTCCATTAGAGAAGTTGTGTTGTGCATTAGCAGCCTCCTAAATTGTCAACAAGCTTCACGCTATCGCATGTATAACCTCCAGGTATTTTGGATACAATGCCTCCTACATATGAATTTGTCTCTTTCATTTGAGCCATCCAATCAAGAGGAATGGCCGGGCCACCTGCTGCTGCATCTGGAACATGTCCAGCAACCGTATTTCCAGGACATTGACAGCGCATCCGTTTTTTCCAATTTCTAGAATCTCTTTCCTCTTGTTCTGTCAGTATCCTACGTGTCATAGATCCACCGTTTGCATTAATCTGCTTGTTCCAGCGATCTGTGAACTCTTGTAGTTCTTTGGCTGCCGGAGAATTGGCTGGAAATTTATTATTTATGCATAGGGTTTTACCGGCGGTCTTGAATGCTACTGGCTCTAGGCCTAGAGGATCTGCAAAAACTACGGGGTTCGTTCCATAACGATAAAAATTAACACCGCCCGCTAGCTTAATAGGATCTTGCGAAACATATACTCCAACCACAGGATCGTAATACCGAAACCGGTTGTAATGCAGCCCCGTCTCTTCATCAAACTGCTGCCCCTGGAACCGGAAGGGTTGCTCAATGGGTGGTGGTGGAGGCGGTGCAACGGGCTTGGAGCCCTAGGCCCGCGCACTGACAGGCCGATCATCGGTGCCGGTCCGCAACACGCTGCGCATGACCGCCTCACCCCAGACCTTGTAGTCCGCCGCCCAGGCTACCTGGCCTTGTTCGTCGGTCAACTCCAGCGGGTTGCCGATCTGGTCGCATTGGTACCAGTAGGTGCTGTATTCCTCGTCCGCTCCCTGGATGGTGGCCAGCGGTACAAAGCTGCCTGGCTCGTAGATATAGAGCGCCTGTCTTCCTCCACGCTGGCTGTGCACCATGAGGTCACCATCCCACAGGTAGTGGGTGCTGCCGAAGGCATCGCTCTTGGAGACGCGCCGGCCCAGGGGGTCGTAGGCGTAGCGGGTGGCCTGGGTGACTCCGTGGCGCGTGGTGTTCGATTCGATGAGCTGGTGGTCTGCGTTCCAGGTCAGGTCCAGTACTTCCTGGGTACCGGCTTTCTGGTTGCCCCGGGTGCGCTTTGTGACGTTGCCGTGCACGTCGTATTCAAAGTGCAGGTCTTGGTAGAAGCGCAGGCGGTTGTCGCCCACTACGCCAAGAGTGGTGTCCACGGGCTGGCCGTCTTTGCCTGGCATGGAGTCCAGCAGGTTGCCGGCGGGGTCGAAGGCAAACAGTTCGCGGGCCAGCGGGCTGCCTTGTGCGGGCAGGCTGGCGAGGATGCGGCCCGTGGGGTCGTAGCGGAAGTCCTGGCGGCCGCGCAGGGAGTCGGCACGGGCGATGAGCTGGCCTGCGGCGTCGTAGGCGTAGCCACGCTCCAGCGTGGCGTTGGAGTTGCCGGGCCGGATCACGTGGCCGCTGCCTTGGAGCGCTGCGCGGTGGCGCAGCAGGCGCCCGGCCGGATCCCAGTCGTAGCGGCTGGACAGGGCGCCCTGGCTGCGGCGCACTTCGCGGTGCAGGGCGTCGCGTTCCATGTCGGCGATGACCTGGTGCGCCGCCGGAGGCTGGTCAGGGCCTTGCGCCGCAGAGGTGTTGATCTGGTGCAGGTGGCCCGAGCCATAGAACAGCCAGTGCAGGGTGCGGCCATCAGGCATGCGGGTGTGGGTGCGGTTGCCCAGTTCGTCGTAGCCGTGCGAAAGGCTGCGCTGCAGTTTCTGGCGGGCCTGGCCTGTGGCATTGCCGAGAGCCTGCAGGGTCTGGGTCTCGCTGAGCAACTGGCCCACGGGGTCATAGGCAAAGGCCAGGTGGGAGGCGGCGTTGCCGGCCTGGGTCAGGCGGCCCAGGGCGTCGTAGCGGTAGGTGGTTTCTTCCACGGGGCCGGTGTGGCCCAGGGCGCGCTTGGCCAGCAGACGGCCCAGGGCGTCGCGCTCGAAGCAGGTGACCTTGCCGGGCCCGGCGTCGCTGCCGCCTGCCTCGATGACGTGGGTGAGCTCACCGGCGGCGTTGTAGATGTAGCGCTGCCAGCGGCCGTCGAGATCTGTAGATTTCTACAAGTGTCTTAGGTGGCTTTACTTTTTGAAAGACCTGTTTTATGTAAGATCGTCAATGCCATTGATAATTTCGGTAACTAGTTCAGTGCTAATAGTCAATGCTATATCCCAAGATTCACAATCTTCCCCGATCAAAAGATAAAGATCTCTGTCATCTCCTTTTTTCCAATGAACTGGGCTGTTAGCGGATTCTCCTAATTTTATATATTCAGTAGAATCTAGATTTAATTTCTTTAACTCTTCAGCTTGAGAGGATGGGATATAAACATTAATTTCAATAAATTGATTTGTTATTTTTATTAGAAATGCGGCATCTCCATTTCCATTGAATGCGTGATCAATGGAAATTTCAAAATTATTTTCATTCATTTAATTTTCCTTAATGAATATCGTCAACATCAATTCCAGAGCTATTTAGTTGCCCGGCACAATTATGTTCAGATGGTCCACAAGGATCACGCTTAGACGTTCCGACAGACTTCAAACCAGTGACACATTTCATCAAATTCTCTTCTGCATGCAATCCTTTTGATGTTGGAACACGCCAGATACCAAGTTTATCAGTCATCTCTCTTTGTACGGCATCAAATCCATTGCTACTCCCTGCGAGAAGGTTGCCAGATTCATCTTGGCCAACTGCAATCGTTCTTTGGTTGATAGCTGGCTTATGCTTGTCTGCTTCTCGAGTTTTTTGCGCTAGTTTTTGAAGTGTTCCTTTTGATTTTCCTGTGACAGGATTAATTTCGCAATCGCAAGGGCATCCAGATTTTCCATTAGAAAGCCCCAAAGGATCAATCCAGTCAGCAGGGTTGGATGCATATTGGAAGAGATTGGATTCACCTAATAGTCCAATCGGATCCTGACTAACAAACCGCCCAACCACCGGATCGTAGTACCGAAACCGGTTGTAGTGCAGCCCCGTCTCCTAATCAAACTGCTGCCCCTGAAACCGGAAGGGCTGTTCGATGGGGGTGGCGGAGGTGATGCTGCGCGCTTTGAACCCCACGCCCGCGCGCTGACCGGCCGATCATCGGTGCCGTTTCGCAACACGCTGCGCAGACAGCCTCACCCCAGACCTTGTAGTCCGCAGCCCAGGCTACCTGGCCTTGCTCGTCGGTCGGCTCCAGCGGCGCGCCGATCTGGTCGCACTGGTACCAGTAGGTGCTCTGTTCCTCGCCTGCGCCCTGAATGGTGGCCAGCGGCACAAAGCTGCCTAGCTCCTAGATATAGAGCGCCTGTCTTGCACCCCGCTGGCTGTGCGCCATGAGGTCGCCATCCCACAGGTAGTGGGTGCAGCCGAAGGCATCGCTCTTTGCGACGCGTCGGTCCAGGGGGGCGTAGCGGGAGTCTTGGCGGCCGCGGAGGGTGTCGGCTCGGGCGGAGTTCTGGTGATTTAAAAAATAGTTTTATATTATTCTCTCATTTTTGAATAATTATATTTTGGAGTGTGCTATGAATTATTAGAAGTTGCATTTTTTAGAAAATGCATTCGCGTATAATTTTGCAAAATTAGAATTTTTCTTTTCTAAGAAAAATAAATATCTTGCCCAAAGATTTATCACCTACTACAAATCTTATTGTGGGCGTGATAGCTCATAGGCTATCGCTAAAAATACATTTCATTCTATGAATTTCTATAAATAAGATATTTATTGGTAAAATAAAGTTTAGAAATACTTAATCAGATCTAATGATCTTCAAAATATCTCATTATATATTAATGATGCGTCATTGTAAATTAATTTTTATTCCAAACAATTGCAAATCCACCTTCTTTTGCCAGAGTGGTTATATTGGTTAGTTCATTGTTTTTGTAGTTAAATTGATATTCCACCTCATTATCCCATCCAGACGCATAGGCCAATTCTCTGATGGGGATACCATCTTTCAATTCTATTGAATTTATTGAGTAATTTTTTCCTCTGCCGACTGTTATATTTAATATCGTGTCATCGTCTTTTTTTGAAATATGACCATATCCATTTAAACGAGGAAGATTTTTTCCAGGGGGATTTATTGAAAAATCAATGTGATATACGTTACTTAGTTCGGAAAATAGATTTTCATCATATATACTTATAGAGACGAAGTTACACTGATTCTCTCGCGGCGATCTGATGATTTTCAATTGACCATTGCTGAATCCGCTTGCAAAATATCCTTTCTCACTTGCCTCTTCAGGTGATTCATATTTTTTGTTCAAAGATCTTGGCGTCCTGAATCCATCCATTTCACTGCGATATGGAATGGGGTTGTATAAATCACCCTTTGAGTATTTCCACTCATTGACTATTGGTAGGTTTTTAATTTCTGCATTTTTTAGAATTCTGGCGGCTGTGTCTTGGTAATTATTTAGCAAAATCTCTAGCCGTTGCTTAATTTCTGGATTATCTATCAACATATTTATTCCTTCATGAGCAGCAGCAAGCAAAAGTTGCCTTCCAACTTCCGCTCTCTAATCGTCTTCCAATATCCTCTAGGGCCGCTTCAACGTTGCCACCACGCTTCTCCACGCCTTTCAATATTTGGTATATAAGTTTATCATTCATATCACTATGTACATGAGATCCGGCGTGATAAGTGCCGGCTCCAATGCTTGCAATCTGGCCTGGATGATTTGCCATTGCAATTTGAGATGGTCTCGTTCCCCATAATCTTGCGCCATTAGCCGCATCGTCAATTCCAATGTTGTTCCTGGCTAATATTGCGCGCGAGTTCTTTACATGTTCATTTTTATTGCATTTTTCTTGAACAATATGATGTGGACTTTGGTCAGGTAGAGCAGGACGCCCGGCTTTTCTAAGGCTTCTCCCAAGTTTTACAGAACTTAGGCCAAGAATGTCTGCCCATATCGTAGGGGTGGAAGCATATATATATAAATTGATTCCTCCTATTAATCCAATCGGATCCTGACTAACAAACCGCCCAACCACCGGATCGTAATACCGAAACCGGTTGTAATGCAGCCCCGTCTCTTCATCAAACTGCTGCCCCTGAAATCGGAAGGGTTGCTCAATGGGCGGTGGTGGAGGCGGTGCAACGGGCTTGGAGCCCCAAGCCCGCGCGCTGATCGGCCGATCATCGGTCCCGGTCCGCAACACGGTGCGCATGACCGCCTCACCCCAGACCTTGTAGTCCGCCGCCCAGGCTACCTGGCCTTGTTCGTCGGTCAGCTCCAGCGGCGCGCCGATCTGGTCGCATTGGTACCAGTAGGTGCTGTGTTCCTCGCCCGCTCCCTGGATGGTGGCCAGCGGCACAAAGCTTCCCGGCTCGTAGATGTAAAGCGCCTGCCTTGCGCCCCGTTGGCTGTGCACCATGAGGTCACCATCCCACAGGTAGTGGGTGCTGCCGAAGGCATCGCTTTTGGCGACACGCCGGCCCAGGGGGTCGTAGGCGTAGCGGGTGGCCTGGGTGACTCCGTGGCACGTGGTGTTCGATTCGATGAGCTGGTGGTCTGCGTTCCAGGTCAGGTCCAGTACTTCCTGGGTACCGGCTTTCTGGTTGCCTCGGGTGCGCCTTTTGACGTTGCCGTGCACGTCGTATTCAAAGTGCAGGTCCTGATAGAAGCGCAGGCGGTTGTCGCCGACGACGCCCAGGGTGGCGTCCACGAGCTGGCCGTCTTTGCCGGGTAGGGAGTCCAGCAGGTTGCCGGCGGGGTCGAAGGCAAACAGTTCGCGGGCCAGCGGGCTGCCTTGTGCGGGCAGGCTGGCGAGGATGCGGCCCGTGGGGTCGTAGCGGAAGTCCTGGCGGCCGCGCAGGGAGTCGGCACGGGCGATGAGCTGGCCTGCGGCGTCGTAGGCGTAGCCACGCTCCAGCGTGGCGTTGGAGTTGCCGGGCCGGATCACGTGGCCGCTGCCTTGGAGCGCTGCGCGGTGGCGCAGCAGGCGCCCGGCCGGATCCCAGTCGTAGCGGCTGGACAGGGCGCCCTGGCTGCGGCGCACTTCGCGGTGCAGGGCGTCGCGTTCCATGTCGGCGATGACCTGGTGCGCCGCCGGAGGCTGGTCAGGGCCTTGCGCCGCAGAGGTGTTGATCTGGTGCAGGTGGCCCGAGCCATAGAACAGCCAGTGCAGGGTGCGGCCATCAGGCATGCGGGTGTGGGTGCGGTTGCCCAGTTCGTCGTAGCAGTGCGAAAGGCTGCGCTGCAGTTTCTGGCGGGCCTGGCCTGTGGCATTGCCGAGAGCCTGCAGGGTCTGGGTCTCGCTGAGCAATTGGCCCACGGGGTCATAGGCAAAGGCCAGGTGGGAGGCGGCGTTGCCGGCCTGGGTCAGGCGGCCCAGGGCGTCGTAGCGGTAGGTGGTTTCTTCCACGGGGCCGGTGTGGCCCAGGGCGCGCTTGGCCAGCAGACGGCCCAGGGCATCGCGCTCGAAGCAGGTGACCTTGCCGGGCCCGGCGTCGCTGCCACCGGCCTCGATGACGTGGGTCAGTTCACCGGCGGCGTTGTAGATGTAGCGCTGCCAGCGGCCGTCGAAGCCGACTTCGTCGGTGAGCTGGTCACGCAGGTCGTAGCGGAAGTGGGTGCGGGCGTGGTTCTCGTTGTCCAGGGCGATGAGACGGCCGGCTTGGTCGTAGTGGTAGGTGAGGCTGCGGCCTGCGGCGTCAATCCGGGTGAGCGGGCGGCCCATGCCGTCGTAGGTGTAGCGGGTGCTCTGGCCCATGGGGTCGGTGTAGGCCAGCAGGTGGCCTTCGCCGTTCCAGGCGTAGAGGTGGGTGGGGGTGGCGGGCTGGCTGCCTGGGGCTGCGGGGCTGGACGGCTCGATGGCGCGTATCAGCTGGCCCGCATCGTTGTATTCGTAGCGGGTCTGCTGGCCCAGCGCATCGGTGCGCAGCACGGGCTGGCCCAGGGCGTCGTAGGCGAAGCGCGTGGTCTGGCCCGAGCAGTCGGTGTAGGCCACAAGGCGGTCGGCCTCATCCCAGGCCAAGTGCTTGGAGCCTCCCTTGGCGTCAATGACTTCCACGGTGCGGCCCCGGGCGTCATGGCGGTAGCGCGTGGTGCGGCCCAGCGGGTCGGTGGCCTGCACAAGGTGGCCGCGGCCGTCGTATTCCTGATGCCATTCATGGCCCAGGGCGTCGCGCAGCGTGGTGACTAGGTCCAGCGGGTTGTATTCCAGCGTGGTGGCATGGCCCATGGCGTCGATGATCTGGACCAGGTTGCCGCGTGCATCGCGGCGCAGGATGGTGCGGCGGCCCAGGGGGTCTATGCGGCCTGTGGAGGCGCCGGTGGCATCGGTGGGGGTCTGCTCGATGATCTGTTCGGGCGTGCCTTCCGCGATGACGGTGGCAACGATGTTGAAGCGCGCATCCCAGTGGTAGGCGGTGGTGCGGCCCAGGCCGTCCGTGTGGCGCGTGACACGCTCATGGGGCAGGTAGGTGAAGCGGTCGTCGTCCTCGCCGGGCACCGGCGTGTCGGCGCACCAGGAGCGCAGCACGCGGCCTTGGGGTCCTTCGATGTCGTACTGGGCGAAGTAGCGATGCCCGCTGGATTTGCGGTAGCCCACCAGCACGCCGGAGCGCCAGGCGTATTGGCGGTAGGGCTGGCTGCCGTGGTGCGTGGAGATGAGCTGGCCCTGGGCGTCGTAGGCTTACTGGGCCAGGGTCTGCGGGGCGTGCTCCGGGGCATGCAGGACCACGGCAGTCAGGCGGGCGCCGGCAAAGGCGTCCAGCGGCAGTGTGCCTGGCGCGCTCCAGTGCAGGTGCAGGCGGCGGCCTGCGGTGTCGCTCAGGCCGGCGAGCAGGGGGCGGGCAAAGGGCGCGGGTGGCTTGCCCTGTGTGGCGGGGGCAGCACCCTGGCCTGCGGCGTAGCGTGCACTCCAGGTCTGCATTGTGACGGGTTCGTCCGAGCCCAGGGCGTATTTCCAATGGAATTGCACGGTGTTGCCGTCGCGGTCCTGGAGCGCGGCCAGCGGCAGGCGCCATTGCTCGGGTGCTTCGCGGCGGAAGAGGCGGGACAGGCCTTCCTTGTAGGTGATGGCCCAGAGGTCGGGTTCGGGGTGGCTGAGCGTGAACTTTTCATAGATGTCGAAATGCTCGGCTCCCACGGCCAGGGAGGGCAATGTGACGTACAGGCCTGTGTCGTCTGCCAGCACGCACCGCGAGTGGCATATCAGATTCTGTAGTCAATAAAAATGACCATTTCTTAGCAGCTGTCTCTGGAATTAATTACTCGGATAGAATTGCTGTTATGGAGTTATATTGGAAAACCCGTGAAACTTAAATGCGTGGTAAGGCTTAAAAATACAAAAGAAGCCGTTTTTATGATTTTGATGAATTATCTGGTAATACGGATTTGATATTTTCCTGTGCATGCAGTGTTATTCTGGCCAGTTGCCAATCTATTAAGCTGAAAACTGCCTGAATTATAATATTTGATGGTAGTCGCCAATACAGCGAAAAAAGCGTTTCGCTATCTGCTCTTCTGTCGAAGGGTATTGCCATTTTTCTCATCACTACATCAGGAATTTCCCCAAATGACAGGCGAAAAGGAAGCAGACCTTCATATCCGAAGGATCCGAGATCTCCTCGTCTTTTGTATGTAATGGCACTTATTGCATTTTTTGATGAATTCTTGCTGCCATCATTCATTTTTTTCAGGTAAATTATAATCCCTTGAGATCTGCTGAGAGATGAAAATTCTTCAGGGCAGTCATTGTCATCAATAGACTGATGTAGTCCATGTTTTGAAAAAAAATCCAGCACTTCCGGAGCATCGTATGCTTTTCCCAAATGAATGCTGCCAATCATGTCTGGGAACGATGCTGCTGCCGTATCAAAATTTGGTTTCAGCATAACCTTGTCATGTATATTTTTCTTTCTTATATGGACGTGAGCTAAGCATGAACTACCTTTTCCCATGAATCCAAAATTGACAATCAGGTCGTATATGTGAAAAAGCTCCACAGGAGTATCGTAAATTATTCTGCTAGCTATTGGATCTCCAAAAAAGGTGTACGCGGGATCATTTTTCTTTGTCTCCATTGTGATGCCCGACAGAAAACTGCCCTGAAATCCTTGATAGGTTTGTACGCCATTGGCGAAGAAGGCAATCTGCTCAAGCACAAACGGGTCAGAGAAGGTTATTTGCTCTGAGTGCGTTAGTTCATAATCCTCCCTTTTCTTGAAAATGAGGCAAAATCCATTCCGTTCTGATCTAATGATCAGCGAATCTTTGGACTTTTGAGTTAATTCGTATTCGGCATCTGTATCCTCCTTGTCATCTGCGTCTTCTAGTAACTCCAATTCTTCCACTGTCATCGGGCGATCATGGATGTTATATTCTTCAAGAAAATCTTCCAAACGCTGATCTTTTGAAGAGCAACCAAGGAAATTAATTAGCGCCGAGGAAATTATGGAAGATGGGGTTTTCATGATCTGAGGCGGTTTATCTGATTTTTAGCAAGTCAGATTACTAGATATGGACGCATAAATATCCTGCTTAATCAGGGGCAAAGTCCATGTTTTCTTTTGCCATTTGTAGGAACGCCAAGCTGAAAGAATTCCAATTTACCCTCTTCGAAAGCGACTGTCCATACAACTCCGTCAAGAAAATAATTATCAATCTCCGGCATTCTGCGCTTAAGTTGTCCCAGTTTTTTTTCTATCGCATCCCTGCTGTCATTTGCGTTTAAACCATAAGGTAAAGGTCCGGTGTAAATTCCATTCTTTCCGACATCTCCAGATATTCTAATTTCAAGTTGACTAAATATGAATGCGCCTTCACTTTTGGGTGCTATTCCATTTCCTTTTGCATCGATTTCGAATGACATTGAAAGACCTTGTCCTTTTATTGGGATAAGCGTGTCCAATGACCGTCCTATTTTCGGTCGGCTCTTAATGCCATTTTTGGTTAAAAACTCGTCGAACGGTTCATGCGTGCTACTATGGCCTAAAAAAATCATCAGTTCTATTGCATTCATTTCTTTGCCTTTGTTCCGTTGGTGATGGCGTCCTGAATATATTGATCCCAATCCATGTTTCTCAACTCTTGAGCAGCTTTGTCATAGGCATCCTTGCATCCATGATCCTTGTTTTCCATAGCCTTGGAGATGGCATCTGTATTCCTTTTTACAGCTTCATTGAGGTTTCCCGCATCCTGAGAGATTCTTTCAGGAGTGTTTTTATACCGCCAAGTTTGTCCTTCAGCATGAATATCTGGAGGAACAGCAATTGTGGGTGCATTGTTTCGGACAGATTTTCTAATTTCTGAAGCTTGAGCATCGCTAATTTTTACACCAGAATCCCTTAGTTCATTGATCTTGTTTTCGGCAGCTTTTTCGAGAGCGGCACCTGAAGGAGTATGGTCTTTCTCTAGCCCGCTGCCTTTGAGCGATTTTTTGTCGTTGTAAGGCACCTTTTTTCCACAGTCCTTGTGCCTTTTGGGCTTACCTTTGTCCTTTCCTCCACCCTTACCGTCTGCTTTCTTTGCACCTGTTTCCTTGGCAGCCTTCCCTGCGGCTTCTTCGCTTGCTTCTCGTCCTATTTTTTTTCCTACAGCCTCTGTTGCCGCTGCTGCTGCCTTCTTCCCATACTTGGCCCCGGTGGCCGCCATCCCCGCGCCCGGGATCATGGCTGCCGCGCTCAAGGCAGCGTTGACTTTATCGCCCTCGGCAAGATAGATCAAAGCGTTGGCGCCGTCGGCAATTTCGCCTACGCCGGGGATGAGGCCCACGACATCCAGACCTGTGTGCACAACGTCGCTGCCCCAGCGCTGCCACCAGCTTTTTTCCTGGGCGACGGGCTTGATGGCGGGAGCCGTGGCTCCGTGGAGGTTGGGGGCCGTGTCGGGGATGACCAGTCCCGAGGTGTTGCCTATCGGCCCTGGAGAAGGGTAGGCGTTGGGCTTGACCTGTGCAGTTTGTGACTGCGCTGCAGGCAGTTGTTTTTTTCTGGTGGCCATGGCGCTTCAGGGCTTCTTCCAGTTCATCCACATCTTGTCGCCGGTGCGCACGATGGCCCGGCCATTGACGTAGACGGTCTTGCTGTGGTCAATGTCGTGGCTGATGCGCATATTGGTCTGGCTGACCACGCCCTTGCCTTGTCCGGGTTCATCGCCCATGACGTTGTCGACATAGCTCTGGTTGTGAAGGTAGACAGGCTTGCCTTGCAGGAAGACGTTGGGAGAGCACTGCCTGCTCTGGTTCATCTGGTGCGTGATGGGGTAGGGCACCGGGACGCCGTTCTTGCTTGGTGTCAGGCATACATCTGGGGTGAGCGAAACGATGCGAAACCGCCCGTCCTTGGATGCGATGTTTTCGTCAGCCACGGCGTGCCTCCTGAGGTTTCGCGCGTTCGCTGGCTGCGCGCTGCATTTCGGCATCCAGTTCCATGCCTGTGCCTTTGGGCCAGGTGCCCAACTCCAGCTGCCTGACATCTGTCTTGGCGCTGATGATTGCCCGCCTGACGGTAGTCACAGTGCCAGTCGCTAAATCCAGGATCACCGTGTCTATGTTCATGGGCGCAAACATCACCACGCCCACATTCAGGCGTACCAGCAGTTGCAGCTCCTGCGTGGGTAGCTTGAAGCGGAAAATGCCCTGGTATTTGTCGGCTGGAATGAGGTTCAGGAGCATGACCTCTTCGCCACCCTGCGGGTAGTCGATCTGCTGGTCTTCCGGCGCACAGTTCCAGTAGCGGTAGTCATGATCCAAAGGACTTTTGGGCCACTGGGATTGCTTCCATGCGTCGTCATGCGTCCCGGCTAGGGAAACCCGAGGACTCCACCAGCGTCCGATGGCGCCCACGCCTACGACCGGATAGTCCTGCTGTCCGTCATAAGGCTGGTTCAAGGCCTCAATCTGCGGCGCTGCGTAGTGCTGCGCGGACTGGGGCTGCTGCTGTGTGTGGGTTTCCAGTTTCGCAATGGCTTTGTCGGCGTCGTGGACCGCCTCGGGAAGCCTGCCGCAACCAATCGGATTGGGCGTGTAGAAGGCGGGGAGCGCGTCATGCGCCTGTTGGGCGATCTCGCGTTGGGACTTTGTGATCCTGACGTCGTCCCTGTCATCCAGAAACTCCTGCAGAAGTTGCTCCTGGCGAATGACATTGGGGCCCCCGAAGGCCAGCTCATAGCACAGCGGCACCTGAGTGACCGGTTTCGGGGCGCCGGGACGCAGCGCTCCGAGGCTGGTCAGAGAGCGCTCGAATTGCCGCGGTCCGGTGACCTGAAGCGTTTTGATGATGCTGTCTGCAAACCTGAAGCCGGCCGGCCACCGCTCATGAGGCTTGCCGTCTGGCGTATATGCAAAGGCATTGGTGAGGATGACATCGCACTTTGGCTTGTAAGGAGCAAGATCGCTTTCCTGCAGCACGCTGCTGATGTTCACGTTTGCGTAGAACTCGTCTGCGGTGCAAAGCGGTGTCTGTTGCTCGGGCGGCAGGACAGTGGGCTCTATGAGATCGCCATTTTTCTGTACCGCGCGCAGCGTGTAGGAGATGCGGCTGACCATGACGTGAAAGATCTCGCCATGTGGGTCCACATGCTGGAAGTATTGGCTGGGCCAGGGCGTGTGGTTGACCACCTCCGGCAAGGGGGCGGACTCCACCGGACTGGGCATTGCGTGGGAAGGGCGCTCCATTCGGGACTCCTCAGTTCAGGTCAATACGCTTGGAGTCGAGGCCGATGTGCTTACTGCCGACCACGTCGATGTTCTTGCCATTGATGGTGATCGTGCCGTCGCTTTTCATTACCAAGCTGGCAGCGCCCACGGTGATTGAGAGCTCGTCGCCGGCCTGAATGGCGTAGCGCTTTCCTACCGTGGTCTGCTGGTTGCCCTGGACCCTGACGGAACGGTCCACCAGCACCGTCGTGCTCTGGCTCAGCCCCACATTCACCACCATGGCCGCGCCCACATTGACGTTGTAGGCGGCGCCGATGTTCACCATCTTGGCCAGGCCCACGTTCTGCATGTAGGCCAGTCCGATGGTCTCTGTCTTGAAGCTGCCCACCTTGATCGACCAGTTGTTGCCGATCTTGTCCTTCTCGTTGCGGCCTATGGTCTTGCTGCGGTTCTTGCCGATGGAGATGTTCTCGTCGATGCCGACGTCTTCATTGCGGTTGTCGCCGATGCTGATCTTCTCGTTGTGGTCCACCCGCTCCGTGCGGTTGTTGTGCACGGTGATGGTTTCGTCGCGGTCCACGGTCTCGGTGCGGTCCCGGTGGATGACGTTGGTCTCGTCACGGTCCACGGTCTTGCGCCGGTCGTTGCCCACCCATTTGTCCTCGTCGTTCTCGACTTCGGTGAGCTGGTCCTTTTGCGCATGCAGCCACAGTTGTTCGGCGCCCGCCTTGTCCTCGAAGCGGATGGCGTTGGCGTCGCCCTGGCCGTTCTTCAGGCCCGCGCCCGGTGCGCCGCCCTTGCTGGATCTTGTCTTGATGCCCGATTGCGTGGCGTTGGCCGGCAGCGCCCAGGGCGGCATGTTGGAGGCGTTGTAGACGCAGCCCATGACGATGGGGTAGTCCGGGTCGCCGTTGAGGAAGTCCACGATGACTTCCATGCCGATGCGCGGGATGTGCACCGCGCCAAAGCCCGGCCCGGCCCAGCTGGTGGCCACGCGCATCCAGCAGCTGGAGTTCTCGTTCATGCCGCCGATGCGGTCCCAGTGGAACTGGACCTTGACGCGGCCGTACTGGTCGCACCAGATCTCTTCGCCTGCGGGGCCGACGACGACGGCAGTCTGCGGGCCCGTGGTGCGCGGCTTGGCGGTAATGCGTTCGGGTTTGAAGGGCAGGCTGGTGGGCTGGGCCTGGAGCACGAATTTCTGTGTCGAGCCCTCGCCGCTGCCGCCGTCGCTGACGCGCGGGTTTTCTTCGAAGGCGTAGTTCACGGCCGTGACCAGGTAGGCCTGGTTCTGGTCGCCGCGCGGGTAGTTGTCCAGCGTGAAGGTGTAGCCCGGCGCCATGGCGCGGTGGTTGGAGCTGCCCTGCACCGTGCTCTGGCGCGTGAGGCTTTGCTGCAGGCGCACGCGGATGTAGTCCTCGCCGTCGCCGGTTTCGGTGTAGCCGCCCGGCCATTCGTAGATCTCGTAGGCGTCGTGCGCATGGCCGGGCGGGTTGCGCCGCATGTTGGACAGCTCGGCGCGGGGCTTCTTGAAGTCGTAGTCGTCGTTGTAGTGCCGGCCGGGCTTGACGCGCTGGTGCAGCTCCCAGGCGTGTATGCATTCCTCGCGCGCCACGGCGGCCTTGCCGGGCGGGTGGAAGGGGATGACGGCGCCGCCCTGCAGCGGGTCGTGCGAGGCGACGATGTCGTCGCCCAATGTCAGCACGTGCTGGCCCGCGCTGTGCTGGTGGTAGTAGCAGATGCCCTCGTGCTCCATGAGGCGCGAGACGAACTGGAAGTCCGTCTCGTTGTACTGCACGCAGTACTCCCAGGTGCGGTAGGAGCGCGTCAGGCGCTGCTGCATGGGGTGGCCGTAGATGCCCAGGACTTCGTTGATGATGTCCGGCACGGTCTTGTTCTGGAAGATGCGAAAGTCGCTGCGGCGCGTGGCCAGCCACAGCCAGGGCGACAGGCGCGCGCGGTACAGGAAGTTGCGGTGCTCGTCCTGGCCGCGCATGCCGAAGGCCGTGACCAGGCCATCGATGTAGCGTTTGCCGCCGTCCTGGGTCTCCACCACCACGGTGGCGCCCTTGCCCAGCAGGGCCTTGGGATCGATGCTGTCGCTTTCGCTGAGCAGGTCGATCTCCAGGGCGAACAGATGGCTGATTTCCTCGCGACCCTGCAGCCGGCGCAGCTGCAGCTGGTCTGCCAGGGGGGTGTTGATGGTGACTCTGCGTGTCATGGTGTCGGATCTCGCGGTGCTTGGGGTGGAAGAGGGGTCGGGGCTTCAGGCCTGGATGGCGGGGCCTGCGTGCGCCGGTCGATGAAGGGCTTGCATGGGTGGCTGGAAGGTCCTCTGCTGCTAGCGGGCTGCGTACACCAGCCCAGGACGGGCGCCGTCGGCGTCATCCTGGGCGTCATCCATGACAGGGTCGCTGTCGAAGGGCTGGCCCAGCGCAATGAACTGGTAGTTGCCGCGCCGGTCGGTGAAAACCGCCAGGCCGCCCGGCGTCAGGGCTACGTTGAACCAGTCGTTGTCGGTTCCGGGCTGGTCCGGGTCCAGCGAGCCTGGCCGGCTCCGGGCCAGCACGCTGCCGGCCAGGCTCGCCTGGTTCAACGCCCGGGTCTGCCGGCCATCCGCGCCATACAGCCGTAGCTCCCCGGTGGCTTCGACCTTGCGCAGGCCCTCGCCCAGAGGGACGGAGCGCTTCAGGCTGGCCAGCACGAACCGGCCGCCCGGCGCCAGGTGCAGGTCGGGCGGGATGTCGTTGCCACCGCTGCGGAACTCGGCCAGGTGCACGATGCGCGCCTCTGCGCCCAGTGCCAGCGCGGCGCCCATGCCGCGCTGCCCGGGCAAGGCATAGATCAACAGCACATTGCCTGCCGACCATGCCTGGGCGCTGGTCCAGGCCATCGCATCCGCTGCCGCCCAGGCCCGGGCCTGCGTGGCCATGGCGGCGGCCGGATCCTTGTCCTGGGGCTGCACGGCCAGGGTTCCGTCAGCGGCGCGGGCCAGGCGGGGCAATGCATCGAAGCTGCCCAGATTGCGCGCTTGCTGCAGCGTCCAGCCCGGCAGGGCGAAGGTCAGCAGCTGGTAGGGCTTGCGACCGTCCGCATCGGGGTCCAGCCGGCTGCTGGCGACGATGTTCACCACCCCGTCACTGCTGTCCTGCGCATCCTGCGTGACGACAGGGCGGGCAAGGCAGCCGCCAGGTCGAACTCCTGGCCGTGGCAGCGCCGCAATGGCCGCAGGGCTGCCGCTGCGCTCTGACAGTTGAAAACTGCCTGTCTTGGTTTGCTGGACCAGGTCCAGCCTGTCAACGGTGCCGTTGCAGTACACGGCGTAGAGGTAGCGGTGGGGGCTCTGGACGGGTGCTGTGGGACCCGCTGTCTCAGCCATGCCCAGGCCAGGGCACAGCAGCGCCAAGCCGATGGCGCTGGCGGTGACGCTTCGGTGCATGGAAAGGGATTGCTTATTGCGCTGCATAGACCAGACCAGGCAGCCGGCTGTCGTAGTCGTCGGCGTCCAGGCCCACGACCGGGTCCAGGCCGAAGACATGTCCCAGTTCGACGAAGCGGTAATTGCCCAGTGGATCGGCGAACACGGCCAGTCCATCCGGGGTGAGCGCGATGTTGAGCCAGTGGCCGGCCGTGCGCGGTGTGTCGCGGTCCATGTCTTCCTTGGGCATCAAGACCATGGAGGGCCCAGCGACGCGGGCATCGTTCAGCGTGGCCAGCTGGCGGCCTTGTGCGTCGTACAGGCGCATCTCGCCGGTGGCGGCCAACTGCTGCAGGCCCCGTTCCATGGGTACGAGCTTGTTCAGGGTCAACAGCACGTAGCGGCCGCCTGGCGCAAGGCGCCATCCAGGGGCCAGGCTTTGGCCGGGCAGCGCCTGCAACGGCACCGTGAGTGCGCGCTCGCGGTCCGACAGCGCAAAGCCCAAGCCGTCTGCTCCCGGGAGGCGGTAGCTCAGCAGCACGCGGCCTGCCGACGTTTCCTCCGCCCGGAGATCCTCCAGGGATTCGCCACCGGCGTATGCCCTGGCCTGCTGTGTCAACTGCGTGCGCAGGTCGCCATCCGGCTTGTGGACAGCGACAAGGGAGCCGTCTGTGGCCCGGCGCACGTGCGGCTGGCCGTTTTCGAAGCGGCCCAGGTCACGGGTTCCGAGCAAGGTCCAGCCGGGCAGGGAAAACGTCAGCAACCGATAGGACTGTCGGCCATCGGCAGCGACGCCCGTGCCATCGCCTGCCACCAGATTCACCAGGCCTGCGGCCTGATCCTGCATGTCGCCCGTAGCTGCGGGGCGAATCTGGCAGCTGTCGGCGAAGGAGGTACTTGCGCTTTGCACTGGCACCGCAGGTGGTTCGCCACTTCGCTCGGAGAGCTGAAAACTGCCTGTCTTGGTCTGGCTTTTCAGATCGATTCGATCCACTCGGCCATTGCAGTACACGGCATACAGATAGCGATACTGGCTGCGGTCTGTGGGGTCGAGTGCCTTGGCCGTGGCTGCCGTAGCGAGTGTGGCCGAACGATGTGCAGCGGGCCCCATCTGGTCGGCGCTGGAAGAGCAGCCCACGGCCATCGCTATGGCAGCCATGGCTGCGGAAGCCTTCATGAGGTGAATGACGATAGAACGGGCGGGCATGGCTAGAAGTCCTCCCTGCCCAGCACGTTTTCTACATAGTTGGGATCGCCCTTGGTGCCGCGCTCTGAAACCGGAACCTGCTCCCATTCAGCCAGTCCCAGTGTTCCAGCGGGGTTGATCGTGACAAACAGCTGACCGTCCTGCTGGCGCACGCGGTACTCGTGGAGGCCATTGGCATAGCCGTTGAAGCCGCGCAGTGTGTCGCGTTCCAACTGCTCGGCCGTGTAGTCCGGCAGTTCCACGGGAATGGCAGGCAGCCCCTGCCTTGCCCGCGCCTGGTTCCAGGCAGCCACAAGGTTGCTGAATTGCTGGCTTTTGCGCACGGTGCGCGGGTAGTTGCGGGCGAAGCGCTCCTTTTCCTGATAAAGCGTCCAGCCGCCGCGCACATTCTCTTTCCAGCTCCAGGTCTGGTCTGCGGTAGGCGGTGGCGTTGTTAGCTGGCATAGACCCACACCGCCTTTGCCGTCACTGCTGTACTTGGGCCAGTGGCCGGGAGGTGACAGGAACTGATGTAGTGAACTTTCCTGCCGCATCTTCTTGCGGAACACGACTCTGTCTGCACCGATGCCGTTGGCGAATGCTCGAATGGCCGTGCTCGATGGGTTTTGGCCCACGATGAGCCAGCTGACGCTGGCACGGCGCTCCAAGCCTCCAGCACGCAAGATGACTTGTACGGTGAGGCTGCCACCTCGCACTTCGGTGAAGGGAATGCGCCAACTGGCGTTGGCACTGGTCTGCGACGCGATGGGACTGTGCTGGGTGCGCTGCTTGTTTCCGAACCGTGTTTTGCTGACATCGCTGCCGCCGTCGTAAATCAACGTGGCCGACCATTCATAGATGGGTGTGGCTCCCGCAGGCAGTGCTTCGTTCTGCAAGACGGCAGTCACGGTAATGGTGGGCATTTGCGCATCGGCGGTGATGACGAATTGAGATCCTGCGGGTTGGCTCGTAATGGCAAGCGGCATGGTCGAAGCTCTTTGGAATCGGGTGGATTGCGGTCCTAGCGCGATGCCTGCACAGCGCGGTCGCGATCCAGATGGAGCACGGCGGCGTCCAGCAGCGGGTCGCCGCCGGACTGGACGGAGGCGGTGAAGGCCGCGTCCACGGGCACGCGCAGGCGCGGGGTCACGCCTTGGGCTTGTGTTGCGGTGTTGTTGTCGCCAGCGGGGCCGGTTTCTGCGAGCAGGGGGACTTGCACGATGAAGCCGGCCGGCAGGTGCACGCGCGTGGCGGGGCCGGTGGCGCCAGCCGTGGCGCTGGTGGCGACGATGTCGGCACGCTGGCTGTGCTGCAGCCAGGCCGCGAACAGTTCGCAGGGGCCTGCGCAGCCGGGGCTGGTGAGCACGGCGACGGGGGCCGTGAAGGGCGTGCCCGAGGCGGCCAGCGGCAGCTGGGCCGGCAGGCCCAGGCCGCCGCGGCTGCGCCAGACGCGGGCGGCGGGGTCGAACAGGCGCTGGGCGGCGTCCTGCATGCGCAGCGGCTTGTCGCGCGTGTAGAGCGAGGCCAGCATGTGGGGCACCAGCTGGTAGGCGTCATCGCCCCGGTGGGCGCGCAGGTCGATGACCAGGCCCGTGACCCTGGCCTGGGTGGCTGCGGCCAGGGCGCCCTCCCAGCGGTTGAGCTGGCCGGTGGCGCCGTCGGCAAAGCTGTCGAGGGCGATGTAGGCCAGGTTGCCGCCCTGGGCGCTGCGCAGCAGGAAGGAGGCGAGGGCGGGCTCGGCCGCAGGCAGGGCCGTGGTGGCGGCTGCGGCGGCGTCCAGGCGCAGGGTCTGCTCCTGGCTGGCCGGGGGTGCGCCCGCTGCGGTGCGCAGGCTCAGCGTGGCGGGCGTGCCCAGGTCCAGCGCCAGCAGGTCGGCGCGGCGGGCTTCGGCACCGGCGCGCAGCGAGGCGGGGGCAATGCGGTCCAGGTAGCGTGCCGGGCTTTCCCCTTCGATGGCGAGGATGTCGCTGCCGGGCTGCAGGCCCGCCTTGGCGGCGGCAGAGCCTGGCGCCACGCTGGTGATGGCGATGCGGCCGTCCTCGCGCAGCCAGGTGCGCGGCATGGGCAGGTTGACGCTGCCGCGTGCCAGCAGCTGCGGGGACAGGCCCCGGTCTGTGCGGGCAGGCCAGGCCTGGCCGCCGGGCAGCAGAACGCGGTATTGGCCATCGCCCAGGCGCTGGCCCATTTCTGCCAGGGCCTGGGCCTGTGCGGCGCTGTCGCCGCGCTCTGCGGCGGTCTGCAGGCGCTGGCCGTAGTCGGCACGCAGCTTGCCGGCATCAAAGCCGCTGGCGGCGGCCAGCGGGTGGCGCTCGGCAATGAGGCCGATGAGGGCCTGGGCCGCATCGCCTGCGCCCAGGCGGGACAGGTCGATGTCCTGCGCGGGCTGGACGGCGTGGAAGGCCAGGGCGATTTCCCGGGCGCGGTCGAAGCGCAGGCCCTGCGGCTCCAGCGTGACCACGGTGTAGCCGCGCGGCAGGGTGACCATGGGGTCGTCGGCGGTGAACAGGCGCCCGTCGGCGCCAAAGCCGGAAGGGAAGCGCTGCGTGGCATCGCTGGCCCAGACCAGCAGCTTGCCGCCCGTGGGCTCCAGGATGTCGCCGCTTTGGCGCGGCCATTCGGTGCGCACCGAGCTGGCGCGCAGCATGGCGTGCTGCTCTATGGCGTCCAGGCTGCGCCGGCCCGCGCGCTGGGGCACGTCGGCGTGGACGGACAGGGCGAAGATGCGCACGCCCCGGCCACCGGGGCGCGCGCGGCCGGTGGACAGGTCATAGGTCGTGCCTTCGGGGTCGCCGGGCAGTTCGATGGCCACGCCGGTGCTGTCGCCGCGCGGCAGGGCCAGCCATTGCGACTTGGCTGGCGCCACATGGGCGGCCTGGCGCTGCACGAGGTACGGCCCCTGGTCCATGAGCGCGACCACGGCCTGGCCGCGCCGGGCGCTGTCCGTCCAGGCGTCGCCCAGCACGGCCATGACGCGGCGTGGGCCGCCCTGGTCGTCCTGCACGGGGGCGGCGCCTGAGGGCGGCGACTGTGCCGCCTCGGGCTGGGCCTGGTTGCGATCCCACCAGGCACGGGCCTCGCTGGCGGCACCGGTGGCCGCGTTGGTGGCCGTGCTGGCCGCGCTGCGGCCGGCCTCCAGCGCCTGCTGGCCGGCCGTGGCGGCGCCCGAGGCACGCTGCACGGTGTCGGCAGCCTGGCCGATGGCGCCCAGGTCCAGCGCCTGTGCGGCCGGGGCGGCCAGCAGCGCGGCGGCAATCACTGCCGTGGTGGCGCGTGGAAGACGGCGCCCGCTCATGCGGGCTCCGCAGCGCGGGTGCGCACGTCCAGCGTGAAGTCGTCGCCGCTGGCGCCGGCGTGCAGGCTTTGCAGTTCCTGGCCTTCCACGGTGGCCTGCAGGAAGTGGGTGGCCATGCGCGGCAGCAGGTTCTGGGTGAGGATGCCGTCCACCATGCGCGCACCGGACTCGACCTCGCTGCAGCGGCGGCGCACCAAGTCCACGGCGGCTTCGTCGAAGCTGAACTGCGCGCCGTGGCGCTCTTCGATGCGCCGCTGTATGCGCAGCATCTGCAGCCGGATGATCTGCTCCAGCATGGCGTCGGAGATGGGGTAGTAGGGCACCACCGTCAGGCGGCCCAGCAGCGCGGCGGGAAAGGTCTGCAGCAGCGGCTGGCGCACGGCCTGGGCCAGGCCTTCCGGCGTGGGCGCCAGGTCCGGGTCGCGGCACATGTTGGCGATCAGGTCCGAGCCCACGTTGGAGGTCAGGATGATGACGGTGTTCTTGAAGTCGATGTAGCGGCCCTCGCCGTCTTCCATCCAGCCCTTGTCGAAGACCTGGAAGAACATCTCGTGCACGTCGGAGTGGGCCTTTTCGATTTCGTCGAGCAGAACCACGCTGTAGGGGCGGCGGCGCACGGCCTCGGTGAGCACGCCGCCTTCGCCGTAGCCCACGTAGCCCGGTGGCGCGCCCTTGAGGGTGGAGACGGTGTGCGCCTCTTGGAACTCGCTCATGTTGATGGTGATGAGGTTTTGCTCGCCGCCATACAGGGCTTCGGCCAGGGACAGCGCCGTCTCGGTCTTGCCCACGCCCGAGGGACCGGCCAGCAGGAACACGCCGATGGGCTTGCCCGGGTCGTCCAGCCGCGCGCGCGATGTCTGGATGCGGCGCGTGATGGCCTCCAGGCCATGGCGCTGGCCGATGACGCGCTTCTCCAGCGTGTCTGCCAGCGAGAGCACGGACTGCACCTCGTCGCGCACCATGCGGCCCACGGGAATGCCGGTCCACTCGGCCACGACGGCGGCGACCACGCCGGCATCGACCACGGGCTGCAGCAGCGGGGCATCGCCCTGCAGCTCGGCGAGCTGGCGGCGCAGCGCTTCCAGCGCGGCCACGCTGGGGGGCTCGGCAGGTTCGGTTGCGGTGGCTTCGGCGGCCGTTTCCTGTGCCGCAGCGGACGGGGCTGCGGCGGCGCCGGTGGAGAAGACGGGCGGCTTCAGGCCCATGAGGGCGGCCTCGGTTTCCAGGATGCGGCGCGCCAGCGCGCTTTCCTGGCCGAAGCGCTCGGCCAGCGTGGCCTGGCGGTCGCGCAGGCTGGCCAGGTCGGTTTCCAGCGCCTGCAGGCGCTCGGCCGTGGGCAGGCCGAGGGCTGCCTCGCGCAGCAGCACTTCCTGCTCCACGCCCAGGGCCTCGATGCGGCGCTGCACGGCTTCAAGCTGGGCGGGCGTGGCATGCAGGGCCATGGCCACGCGCGAGCAGGCCGTGTCCAGCAGGCTGACGGCCTTGTCGGGCAGCTGGCGCGAGGGAATGTAGCGGTGCGACAGGCTGACGGCCGCGGCCACCGCGTCTGCGGCAATGCGCACCTGATGGTGGTTTTCCAGCTTGGCGGCCACGCCGCGCAGCATGTCCACGGCGCGGGGCTCGTCGGGCTCGTGCACCTGAACGAGCTGGAAGCGGCGGGTCAGGGCCGGGTCTTTTTCGATGTATTTCTTGTACTCGGCCCAGGTGGTGGCGCCGATGGTGCGCAGCGTGCCGCGCGCCAGGGCGGGCTTGAGCAGGTTGGCGGCATCGCCCGTGCCGGCCTGGCCGCCCGCGCCCACCAGGGTGTGGACTTCGTCGATGAAGAGCACGATGGGCGTGGTGCTGGACTGCACGGCGTCCAGCAGGCCGCGCAGGCGGTTCTCGAACTCGCCCTTCATGCTGGCGCCGGCCTGCAGCAGGCCCACGTCCAGCACGCGCAGCTCCACGCCCTGCAGCGGCGGCGGCACGTCGCCCTGGGCGATGCGCAGGGCCAGGCCTTCGACCACGGCGGTTTTGCCCACGCCGGCCTCGCCAACCAGGATGGGGTTGTTCTGGCGGCGGCGCAGCAGGATGTCCACCATCTGGCGCACTTCGTCGTCGCGGCCCGTGACCGGGTCCAGTTCGCCGGCCTTGGCGCGGGCCGTCAGGTCCACCGTGTACTGCTGCAGCGCACCGCCCTGGCCGGGCGCGGCGCCCGTGGCCTGGCTGGCTTCGCCCGGCGTGCCTTCGAGCCCGCTGCCATCGGCCGCGCGCATGCGTGCCTCGGGCGAGTCGGGCAGCAGGCGGGCGAAGGCATCGCTGAGCGCGGGCTCGGAGATCTTGTCGAATTCGCGCGAGATGGAGCGCAGCTCATTGGCCAGCGAGCGCGTGCGCACCATGCCCGACAGCAGATAGGCGCTGCGGATCTGGCTGTCGTTGAACATGAGCGTGGCATAGACCCAGCCGCGCTCGATGGCGGTCTCTATGTGCTCGGAGAAGTCGCTGATCGAGGTGGCGCCGCGGGGCAGCTGGTCCAGACGGCGCAGCACATCGGCGGCCAGGCGGTCGGAGGCGATGTCGAAGTGGCGCAGGATGCGGATCAGGTCGCAATCGTTTTCCTGCAGCAGCTGGTGCAGCCAGTGCACCAGCTCCACATAGGGATTGCCGCGCAGCTTGCAGAACACGGTGGCGCCTTCCAGCGACTTGAACAGCAGCGGGTTGAGCTTGCCGAAGAGGGATTGGCGGCTGATTTCTGTCATGGGTCTTGGGTGCTTAAAAAGAAGGGATAAATGGGCGGTCGGAATTGCCGGCTAGCGGCGGGGGCGGACTTCGACCTTGCGGCCCTTGGCCTGGCACTGCGCCAGCAGCCGGTCGACCCAGGCGCGTTCGACGAGGAAGCTGCTGCCGATGGTTTCCTGCGCCGTTTCACGGACGTCGGTGGCGAGGTGAATAGCCTTGGCTTCGGACAAGGCATCGCCATCCCATTGCGCTTCATCCGGCGATGGTTTGGCGGTGAAGCGGCGCTGTCCCAGATTGGCGATCTGGCCACCTTCGAGCCAGACCATCCAGACCGACGATCGCGCAGGGACTGCGCTGCGGTTGTGCTGTTGCACGAAGCAAAAGCGCTGGAGGGCTGCAGGCTTTCCGTGGCCAGTCGATGCCTGGCGGCTCTTCAAATGGATACGCAGGGCGGCTGGAGAAGGAATCAGGGATTGCGCCGGACGCGAGAAATCGGAGGCCCGCCCGCTTTCAGGCGCTGCCAGCGAAGGCAGGGCCAATCCCGCCAGGGTGGCCAGCAGACACCTTGCGAGCAGGCGACGGCCTTGCCTGAAACGGCATGGCCCGAGGAAGCGGTTGCGTCCGATATGCGGCATGCGGCTATCGGGCAGGAGCCACTTTGATGGTGCGGCCCTTGGCCTTGCACTGCGCCAGCAGTCTGTTCACCCAGGCGCGTTCGACGAGAAAGCTGCTGCCGTAGATTTCCTCTGCCGTTTCACGGACGTCTGTGGCGAGGTGGATGGACTTGCTTCGTGCCAAGCCTTGGCCGTCTTCTTCAGCCTCTTGCGCCGTCGCGTGGACCTGGGCCGGCAGCCGACCCAGATTGAGAATCTCGCCGCCGTCTTGCCAGATCATCCAGACGAAGGGTCCTGGATCTTCAGGTGGCGTGGAGCGCTGCTGGACAAAGCAAAAGTGCTGGGGCCTCCCCGCCATGGATGTGCCTGCACGCCTTTCCTTGAGCTGAAGGTAGGCGCGCAGCACGGTGGGCGAGGGGATGCTTGCCTTGCTGGGGCGCGAAAAGTCGGCGGGAACGGGATCTCGGGGTGCTGCTGGTGTTGGCGTAGCGGTGGGGTTGTCTGCCGTTTCAGATGTATGGGCAGGCGCGGAGACAGACAGAGCCAGCGTGGCCACTAGACATGCAGTCCATCGTATGCGGCAGGCGGGTAGCCAGGAACTCTTGGGTTGTGGCATGGGCATGGTGTCGGGAGTTGGTGGGACAGGGTCTTCAGTCCTGCTTGCGCAGTCGGGCATGCGTGTAGAAGGTGTTGCCCATGAGCGTGGCGTGCACCTTGAAATCCGGACCGGGCGAACCACTGCCTTCCGATCGCCAGGCATACAGGCCGGTGCTTGTGGGATCCGCAGCGAGCGGTTCGGAGGCAACAGTGATGGCCGCTTGTACAAACTGCTGGTACGCCGTCCGCTTGCCATGCAGGCCGTTGTTGGCGATCTGCAGGTAGTCCGTGAGGTTTTCCTGCATGTTTTGGTTCAGCGTGGGATAGGTCGGAAAGCCATGGAACTGCACCATGCCTCGGTCGTTGGCCTTGATGATGTCGGCGATGGTGGTTGCACCGCGGGCCATGAACTCCTCGGGCTTGCCGCTCTTGAGCCGGTTCTCGATGACGCGGCGCATCCAGCGCATGGACGTCAGGACGTCGGAAGCTTTCCATGCGACGTTTCGGGGGGCGCCGTCTGGCGAGAAGTTCTCGGCCAGCAGCAGGCGTACCAGCATCCCCTCCGTCGTCTTCTCCGCAGGCAGCGAAATGCTTTTCTCCACCTGCACGGTGATGGCTGCGGGCATGACGCTGAGCCCGGTTCCCTGCACCGCCACGATGCTGAGCTTGGTGAGCCCGGGCTGCTGCGCCACGAAGTCAAATTGCCAGCTGTCGGCGCGGGCGTTGTGTACGGGGGGCTGGGCCGCAAGAATGCTGGGCGCATCGATCCTGGTGCCCAGCTTGTAGGTCTTTGCGACGGCCTCGATCTTGACGCGCAGACGGTTGCCTTCGACCAGTGTCAGCGTGGAAGGGACCGGGGCGTTGTGCGGGAACTTGATCTGTACGGTGGGCATGTGTGCGAGCAGGGAAGTGGTGATTCAGTGGTTCGGTGATTCAGTGGTTCGAGGGCTGGGGCCGGGGCGCCGGCCCCGCACGGGCTGGCGGCGCTGGCGCAGCCAGGCTTCGGGGTCCAGGCGGAAGTCGCGCGCGTCCTGGGCGGGCTCGGCGTGGGTGAGCCAGGTGGTCCAGCCCAGCTGGGTGCTGCTGCCCAGCCGGGCGGCAGGCACTTCCTGGCGGCGCAGCACCAGCACGTAGTCCCAGGCGAATTCGATGCCCAGGTAGTTGCGCACCCAGTCCACCAGGGTCTGGAACAGTGCGGCCTGGGGCAGCAGCTGCCGGTATTGCTCCAGACCCAGCGGGCCGAGCACCAGGCGGAACTTGCTTTGCGCATCGGGCACGCGCGAGCCCACGACGGCGTCCACGCCCAGGCGCGAGTTGCAGGGGCGGCCCTGCAGCCGGGTCTGCTGCTCGGGCTCCAGCTCCAGGTGGTGCAGGCAGTTTTCTTCCAGCTTCACGGGAATCTGGAAGTAGTGCGACAGGGCCTGGCACAGTCCTTCGGGGTTGCGCGTCCAGCGGGTCAGATGGCCGGCCATGAAGCGCTTGGCGTGGTCTGGCACGTCGTCGCGCGCGCGCTGGCTGGGCAGGCCGGCGCCTATGAAACTGTCTATGTAGCGGCCAAAGGGGTCTTCGCCCGGGCGGTCCAGCGATGCGGTGGGCTGTGCGTCCGACCAAGCGCGGAACAGCAGCAGCAGCATGCGGTGGTGAAAGATGTCGGAAAAGCGTGCCAGCGTGGCGTCGTCATGCTGGCGCAGGCGCTCGCGCACGTATTCGGTGATGTGCGTGGGCAGCGGACCGTTGGGGCCGTAGAGGCCAAAGTTCCAGACCGTCATGCGCTCGGGCTCGCCGGCGCGCGAGGGCAGGATTTCGGCAATGGTGGCGGGGGCGAAGGCCAGCGACGGGTCCTGGCCCAGGCGCAGCGGCTCGTCCTTGGGGCGCGTGGCCTGGCCCAGGCGCGGCAGCGCGGGATGGCGCGCCTGCAGGTAGCGCAGGCTGTGCATCAGGTCGAACTGGTAGGGCTTGGCGCTCAGGCGCTGCCAGAACAGGCGCGCCCGGGCGTCGTCGGGCCCGGCGGCCTGCACGGGCGCACGCGCGGGCGCCGGAGCTTGAGCCGGAGCCGCAGACTGGAGGTGTTCCGGTTCGGGCAGGGGGGCGTGGGCGGCATTGCTCATATGCCGGGCCTTTGTCCGGGGCGCGGAGTCCAGCGCGCGACGGGGCCGCGCTGGCGCGAGTGCAGCTGCAGCTCGGTGAAGCTGTTGACGCCCACATGGCGGGCGAAGAATCGCTCCAGCACATTCGACAGGGGCCAGGGGCTGACGCCGGCCATGGCCGGCTCGTCCACGCTCAGGTGTACGCCCACGCCGCGGCCGTAGACCAGCTGGCGGTGCTGGGGCAGGCGGCGCGTGATGGGTTCGATGCGCATGCCCTGGATGGCGGCGATCTGCCCGGCCAGCTGGTGGTTGCCCAGGTCCAGGTACAGGCGCAGCAGCTCCTGCAGCGTGGCCGCGCCTTCCTCGTCGGACAGATCGGTCATGGCCAGGTAGTTCAGGCTCAGGTGGGAGATCAATCGCCAGGTCAGGCCTCCGTCGGCCACGGCGGGGATGGGCGCGCTGGGGCCGGCGATGGCGCGGGCCCATTCCACGGGCGCCGATTCCTGCAGCGCAAAGTCGCCGCCCGGCTGGTTGACGCGCATGAGCAGGGGCAGGTCGCGGTTGGTGCACAGGGTGTGCATGGACAGCTGCTTGAGGTCGTCGGAGAACGGGGCCTCGCGCTGGTCCACCAGGGAGATGAAGACTTCCGAGCCCAGGTACTGCGTGCGCGGGCCGCTGCGCAGGCTGCGCTCGGAAAACAGCCGGGGCTCGCGCCGCGTGGTGAAGTAGGCCTGCTCGGTGGAGTGCAGGCCGTGCGTGGATGCGTACAGCGGCGCGAATTCGCGGTCCTGGGTCTTGCCTTCGTGGTGGCCGGTGACTGCCTGCACGCCGTAGACCTCGAAGTCCAGCGGCCGCGTGCGGTCGGGGATGACGTGGTACTCGTGCACGTTGGAGGCCACATGCAGGCGGTCCGCCGTGTACTCGAACAGGTTGATGGCCGGAATGCAGTGCATCAGCAGCTTGGCCGCGTCGATCTGCGGCTCCAGCGTGGGCGCGGCGCGGCGCAGCAGCACGGTGATGCCCACGCCGTCATGGGCAATGCGGCGCATGCTGCGCGACAGGCCGTTGATCGAGAAGAACCGCTGCCGTGCGGGAAACGCAAAGTACTCGTGCAGCAGACGGTGGCCCTGGAAGGCGCGGTGCGAATAGGGAATCAGCGCCTGCTCGCTGTCATGGCCTTCGGCGCGCAGTGCATCGGGCTGCAGCACGTCCCAGACCTGGCGCGGGTCCTGCGGGTGGTGGACCACGATGGCCAGCGTCTGCGTGTGGATGAGCTCCTGCAGGTGGGAGGCGACGACATCGCCCGCATGGATGTAGACCCACAGCTGGTCCATCGCCAGCTGCATGCACTGCGAGGCGTCCAGCGTGGCCAGCTGCAGGCGCAGGTGGCCGCCGGCCTCGCCCAGCTGGGGCACCAGCGCATGGGGCAGGTCCAGCGCCGGGCCGCCCAGGCGCGCCTGGCGTATCTCCAGCGGCCACAGCGTCAGCGGCCCGCCGGTGCGGAATTCGCAGATGGTCTGCTCTTCCTGTGACTTGTGGGTGCGCAGCACGCTGCCAGAGGGCAGGGTGAAGCCGTCCACGAGGTTGCCTTCCTTGGCGCTGGGCTTGAGCTGGACCACCACCATGGATGGCGTGGGCGCCAGGTAGTGGGGGCAGACCATTTCCATCATGCGCTGGGACAGGCGCGGAAACTCCGCATCCATCTTCAGCTGGATGCGCGCGCTCAGAAAGCTGAAGCCTTCCAGCAGGCGCTCCACATAGGGGTCGGCCACATCGGTGTCGTGCAGGGAAAGGCGGCCCGCCACCTTGGGGAAGGCGGCGGCGAACTCGGCGCCCAGCTCGCGCAGATAGGCCAGTTCGCGGTTGTAGTACTCGACGAGGCGGGGATTCATGGTGTGTGTGGCGGCGTCCGGGCTCAGGCCCTGAGGTTTTGCAGCGAGACCTGGCCGGTCTCCAGGTCCAGGCTGGTCTTGAGCAGCAGCTCCAGCGGATAGGGCATGGACCAGAACTGGCAGCGGATCTCGAACTGCAGCGTGTTGTGGTGGTTGAGCTGCTCGGTGGAGGCCAGCAGCGTCACGGCCAGAGTCTTGGGCAGGATGCGCGGCTCGAAGGCCAGGATGCTTTCGCGGATGCTGCGCTCCACATGGCTCCAGTCCAGCTCGGAAAGCAGCTGGCCGGCCAGCGGCGGCATGCCGTAGTTGATGACCGAGCGCTGCACATGCTCCAGCCCCTCCATCTCCACGTGGTCCCAGGCATCGCGCGCATTGAGCAGCCAGCCCAGGTCGCGCAGCAGGGCCTCGCGCAGGCGGGATTCGTTCACGAAGACCGCATCGGGCCGCTCGGTGCGCAGATGGGGCTCATGGTCGGTCAGCCGGTCCAGCAGGGCGGGCTGCAGCCGGTCCTTGGCTGCGGTCGCCTGGTTCTGGCGCGTGCGCAGCGTGGGCATGGGGTTGAGGGGACTGGGGCGCATGCAGGGTCCTCAGGAGCTGAAGTGGCTGGAAAGGGAGGGCAGGCTGGAGGACTCTTTCCCCCGCAGCGCCTGCTCATTCACCCATTCCCGGCTTTTGCCGCGCACGCACCATGCGGGGTTGCTGACCCAGTCGGTGAAGTACATGCTGGGATGGCCTTGAAGGATGTTGCAGCGCTCGTATCCCATCCGGGGCATGGCGTAGTGCTGCAGTGGCGCAATCACCAGAAAGGACACGGCAATGGAAAGCACATTGATGGCGAGGACGCCCATCAGTGCGTACTCCACCTTCTTGAGCACGGTCTTGCTGCAGGGAATGGCATTGGCGATGACCGCTGCAACCATCACCAGCGGGAAGGCCAGCGCTGTGATGGCCAGTGGCGACAGCGGCGTGATCCTGACGGCGGGCGCGCGATCGAGCAGGCCCCGGATGTCGGGCGCAATCTCCGCCAGCACCAGGTACGCATTGGCCGCGAGCAGGGCCATGCCAAGGGGGATGGCCCAGATGGCGTTCCTGCGGTTCTGGCGGACGCGGTCTTGCATGGAGTATTCGGTCCCTGTCACTTCTGACGGTTGATGCTGCACAAGAGGCCGGTACTGCCGGGGCCGGGCGCGCAGGCGATGTCGCCGTCGGGCTGCTGACCGTTGTCCTGGTTCAGCTTCTTCCATTCGGGCGACTGGGTGTTGACGCGGTACAGGCCTTGAGGCGTGTCATCGGTCAGGGATTTCAGGGCGGAAATCACCTTTTGCTTGATCTGCCATTTCTGGTCGGCTGCATTCAGCGCCATGCCTGTGACCAGCACGGCCACGGCCATGGCGGCCAGCGGGAGCACGGCCACGGCGGTGGCGCCAGCCACGGCAGCGCCTATGCCAAGGCCCACCATGGTGGCCAGGCCGGCCTTGACGGCCTCCACGCCAATGCCGCCGACCAGGTCGTGCATGGTCTTTTCGTCGTTGAACATGAAGTCCAGCGACTCGATGAGGCTGGAGACCACCACGCCCAGGATGAAGCCGCCCCTGGCCACGTTCTGCAGCCCGCGCATGCCCAGGCCCATCTGCACCATGCGCGGGTTGGAGGCCAGGTAGCGCGTGCCGCGCAGCAGGTGGCCGCGCAGGCCCGCATGGCCCCTGATGATGATGTAGGTGCCGCTGGACGTGGTCTTGACGTAGGAGCCCACGCCGGCCATGCCCAGGGCCTGCAGGGTTCTGGCGATCATGTAGGCATCCATGGAGCCTAGGGCCGCAGGCGCGACCCAGGGCTCGTCCACGTTGGGACTCATCACCTTGGTCCAGTACTCGCCCAGCGGCGTCTGCGCCAGGATGGCGTGCAGCCGGGAGGCGAGCCGCGGGTCGATGCGTGCCTTGTCCGCGAGGATGCCCAGGTACTCCAGGGGCGTGAGCACCAGGACATCCAGCTGGCGCCGTTCCATCTCATCAGCGATGGACTTGGCGTAGTTGACTTGGAAGAGGGTGAAGGCAATCGATGCGGACATTGTGGGCAGGTGTCTGGTCTTGCGGGTGATGAAAAAGGGGCGGGGTATCAGGCAGCGGTGCTCAGCGTGAGCTGGCGCACCTGCAGCATGGGAAAGTCCTCGGAGTCGGTGACCCAGGTGCGCTGGCCGTGGCCGGCGACGTGGCCCGAGGATTCGTCAGGATCGGAGGCATCTGTGTCCAGCGGGCTCCACTGCGTGCGGCGCGACATGCGGACGGCGTCGTCATCGCCGGGCGCCAGCGGATAGCGCGCAGGCATGAAGCCCTGCAGCGCGCCGCCCTCGCGCAGCGTGACCTCGCAGGGCAGCCAGATCAGGTCGCGCAGGTCCTGCACGGGCTCGAAGCCGATCTGTGCAATGGCGTCGAAGGGCAGCCAGTAGTAGCTGCCGTGGGCCAGCAGCTCGCAGACGGGGCCGAGGCGGGTATCGCTGTCGGCCAGCCATTCGAAGCGGTGCTCGCCCATGTGGCCTGCGGTGGCGGGCGCCTCGTCCAGGGCGCGGGCGCGCAGGTCCTGGGCAGCTGCTCCTTCATGGGCCAGGGCGTCGATCAGGCAGGCCAGCCATTGCGCGGGCTCGCCCATGAGAAAGGGCTTTTTCTTGCCGGCGAAGACCTCGGCGCGCAGCACTTCGCAGCGGATGGCCTCGCGGTAGGCGCGCGCCATGGGCTCGCACGACGGGTCGAGCTGGGCGCACAGCTGCAACTGCTCCAGCGCCTTTTGCCATTCGCCCAGCACGCACAGCAGCTGGAAGTAGTAGACGCGCAGGGGCGCCGAGGCCGGGGCCTGGCGGATCTGGTCCTTCAGGGCCTTGAGTTGCTCGTCCAGGGAAAGCTGTGAGGTGAAGCTGGGTAGGGGCATGGTGAAAACGCAGGAAAAAGAGAGGGGCGGGGTGCGGCTGCGCCCCGGTCAGTCGTCGTAGGAGCGGCAGCCCCAGCGCACGGCGTCGGGCGCCTCGCCGGCCACATGGCCGATGACGATGCGCGGTGGCGTCTCGTCCAGGCCTTTTCTGAGCGGCATGGCGCGTGCGTACTGGGCGGGCAGTTCGCCGAAACCTTCCAGGTTCCAGCTGCTGCGCGCCTGTGGCCGGGCCTTGGTGCGCTGGACCAGCGCCTGCAGGCTGCCCGTGGCGCGCGCCGCGACAATGCTGCCGCTGCCGCCGCGCACGGTGATGGAGGACACCTGCGTTCCATCGATCTCCAACGGCGTGGCAAACAGATAAAGCAGGTCCAGGCTTTCGCCGGGCGCGCGGTCCACCACGGTCACGCCCTGGGCGCGCAGGCGCTGGGCCAGCGCTTCGTCGCGGCCGTCGGGAAACTCGATGCGGCAATGCAGGGCGTCGGTGAACAGGGTGGTGATGTCCGCTGCCGTTGCTGTTGTCGTGACGGGGGCGGCCTGCACCGTGGCGCAGGCCGTACCGGCCAGCAGCAGGGTGAAAAAAGCTTTGGAACAGGCGTTCATGGCGTGGCTCAATGGGCTCATCAGGGATGGCGGTAGATCTTGAAAGCGGGCTTGTGGGTGCGGTAGCCGGGCCCTGCCCAGAAGCCGTTCTGCTTGAAGTCCGAGATCCAGACGCTTCCGTCGAACATCTGCATGTGGCCGGCGGGCGATGAGGTGAAGCCCTGCATCACGGCCACATCGCCTTTCTTGTAGCCACCTTCGGGCATGGCGTCGTAGCGTGTGAAGCCGGCGGCCACCAGGCTGGTGCCGTAGTCCTTGGCATCGCGCGTGCGCTGTAGTGCGATGCCGCCAGCGCCGATCGCATCGCGCACATAGCGCGCGCAGTAGCCGGCCGAACTGGCGCGGGCATTGGTCTGCAGGGTGGCGACGGCGTTGTCTACATTCCAGGGCATGAAAAGCCTCTCTGAGTTGGGTCCTGGAGGGGAAAGCTTCTCCAGGCCTGTTTCTTGTTATGGGGCCTGGCCCTGGTGCGAGCGTGTCGGCACCAGGAGCCAGGTAGGCGGGCAGTCTTACTTCGCGCCCTGCTTCACGGAAGGCAGCTTGGACACCAGGCGCAGCGACACGGTCAGGCCTTCCAGCTGGTAGTGGGGGCGCAGGAAGAACTTGGAGGTGTAGTAGCCGGGGTTGCCCTCGACTTCCTGCACCTGCACCTCGGCGGCGGCCAGGGGCTTGCGGGCCTTGGTCTCCTGCGAGGAGTTGGCCGGGTCGCCGTCCACGTAATTCATGATCCAGTCGTTGAGCCAGCGCTCCATGTCGGTGCGCTCGCGGAAGGAGCCGATCTTGTCGCGCACGATGCACTTGAGGTAGTGCGCGAAGCGGCAGCAGGCGAACATGTAGGGCAGGCGCGCCGACAGGTTGGCATTGGCCGTGGCGTCGGAGTCGTAGTACTCGGCGGGCTTGGCCAGCGACTGGGCGCCGATGAAGGCGGCCACGTCCGAGTTCTTGCGGTGCACCAGGGGCATGAAGCCGTTCTTGGCGAGCTCGGCCTCGCGGCGGTCGCTGATGGCGATTTCCGTGGGGCACTTCATGTCCACGCCGCCATCGTCGGTGGGGAAGGTGTGGGCCGGCAGGTTGTCCACCGCGCCGCCCGATTCCACGCCGCGGATGGAGGTGCACCAGCCGTAGTACTTGAACGAGCGGTTGATGTTGACCGCCATGGCGTAGGCCGAGTTGGCCCAGCAGTACTTGCCGTGGTCGCCGCTGTCGGTTTCTTCCTCGAAGTCGAATTCATCGACCGGGTTGGTGCGCGCGCCGTAGGGCAGGCGTGCCAGGAAGCGGGGCATGGCCAGGCCGATGTACTTGGCGTCATCGGACTCGCGCAGGCTGCGCCAGGCGGCGTACTCGGTGTTGGTGAAGATCTTGGTCAGGTCGCGCGGGTTGGCCAGCTCCTGCCAGGATTCCATCTGCATGATGGCGGGCGCCGCGCCCGAGATGAAGGGGCAGTGCGCCGCGGCGGCCACCTTGGCCATTTCACCGAGCAGCTCCACGTCCGGCGGGCTGTGGTCGAAGTGGTAGTCGCCCACCAGGCAGCCGAAGGGCTCGCCGCCGAACTGGCCGTACTCCTCTTCGTACACCTTCTTGAAGACGGGGCTCTGGTCCCAGCCCACGCCCTTGAAGCGGCGCATATTGCGGTGCAGCTCCTTCTTGGAGATGTTCATGACGCGGATCTTGAGCATCTCGTCCACCTCGGTGTTGGTCACCAGGTGGTGCAGACCGCGCCAGGCGCCTTCGAGCTTCTGGTAGTCGTCGTGGTGGATGATGCGGTTGATCTGCTCGGACAGCTTGCGGTCGATCTCGGCAATGATGGCCTGCACCGTCTGGTAGGCATCGTTGGACAGCGTGATCGCCGAGCCCAGGGCCTGCTGGGCCAGCGTCTGCACGGCCGCTTCCACGGCTTCGCGGGCCTGGTCGGTCTTGGGCTTGAATTCCTTTTGCAGCAGGCTGCCGAATTCGCTGCCGGCCAGCGCCTGGGTCGATTGTTCGAGTTGGGTTGCGGTATTCATGACGTGCTTGCCTTCCTGATGTGCTGCCTCAAGCCTCGGATGCAGGGCCCAAGGCCTGCGGGGCAGTGATGTTGGGCGCGGCGGCCAGCGACTTGAGCAGCGCAGGGTCCTTGAGCACCTTGCCGATCAGCTCCTCGGCGCCCTGCTTGCCGTCCATGTAGGAAAGCAGGTTGTGCAGCTGGGTGCGGGCCTCCAGCAGCGAGTTGAGCGCGCCCACGCGCCGCGCGATGGCGGCGGGGGAGAAGTCCTCCATGCTCTCGAAGCTCAGGTCGATGTTGAGCTTGCCCTCGCCCGTCAGCGTGTTGTCCACCTGGAAGGCGACGCGGGGCTTGATGGACTTCATGCGCGCATCGAAGTTGTCGATGTCGATTTCCAGGAACTTGCGGTCGGCGATTTCGGGCAGCGGATCGACGGGCTTGCCCGACAGATCGGCCAGCACGCCCATCACGAAGGGGATCTGCACCTTCTTTTCCGAACCGTAGATCTCGACGTCGTACTCGATCTGCACGCGCGGCGCACGGTTGCGCGCGATGAATTTCTGACCACTCTTGCCGGTTTTGGTGAGCGACATGCGGGTGTTCCTTTCAAGAAAAAAATGGGTCGCAGAAGTAAAAAGCCTGGAGTCCCGCCTTGCGGCGGACCGAAGGGCTGAGGGCGCAAGAGGCCGTGTGGAAACAGGTGGATGGGGTGGGTGTCATGGGGCAGCCAGCTCCTTGAAAGCGAAGTCCGGGTCCAGCAGGTCCGTGTGTGGCCCTCATGTCTGCGGCTCCTGCAGGTGGGCGCCCGTGATCACTTCCACCTGGGCCAGGCTGTCGGGCGACAGTTCGCGCAGGATGTCCATGAAGCCCATGCGCATGAAGCGGGCGGCGCGGCGGATGAGCAGGGGGGCGGGGTTGGAGGGCTCGGTGCGCTCCACGAAGGCGGCGATTTCCAGCAACTGGGCAATCGCCTGTTCGCGGTTGCGCGCCGGGGCGGGTGCCGAGCCTGGCGCGGGGTGGGCCACCGTGCCGCCCTCTGTGCCGGTTTGTGCGGCCGGATCGGCTTCGGCGGCCGTGTCGGCATCGCCTGTGGACTGGGGCTGCCATTGCTTGAGGGCCAGCAGCAGCTGGCGCAGGCCGTCGAGCTCGGGCTGCTGGTGGCTGGGCAGGTGCTGTTCGCAGCAGGCGCGGATCTGGTCGAGTTCCTGCAGCGCAGGGGTGACGGCCAGCAGGGTTTCGTGGCCCTCGGCATGCGCGCGGGCCGAGGCCATGCGCAATTCGTCGGCGGTCAGGTGCGGCAGGTCCTCGGGCACGTTGCCCTTGGCCATCAGTTCGGCGTCGCGCACGCTGATCTGGCCCAGCGCGCCGCGCAGGAAGTCGGCGTTGCGCAGGTCACGCACAAAGCCTGTCACGTCCGACAGGGTGCCCAGGGCGTTCATGCGCATGAAGTAGTCGTCGCCATCCTCGGGCAGGGGGTGGACATGCTCCCAGTGGCGCTCCAGCAGGGCGCCGCACAGCTGCAGGCCCTGCAGCGTGCCGGGCAGGCCGTGCAGGATGGTCCAGGCGCGGCACAGCAGCACGGCCACGCGCAGGTCCTTGGTGCGCTGCATCAGGGCCGAGGCTTGGCGCTCCACGTCGCGCCAATCCGGTGGCTCGGCGGGGATGACGGTGTCGCCGAACTGCTGTTCTACCTTGCCCTGCGCAGCGCTTTCCATGGCCTGGAAATCGTTGTCATAGGTAAGGTCCGGGCCGCAGGGCGGCTCGGCGGCGGTCTCGGTCAGCAGGTCCTGGATATTGGCCATGGGCGGGTCGGTGTTGCTTGGGTATGGTGTGGAGTGGACGGTGCGATCTGGACGAACTCAGGCGCCCTTGAACAGCCGGGTGAACAGGCGGCGGTGCAGCACTTCGTGCTGGACCACCTCGTCAGGGGCGTGGCGCGGCGTGGCCGAGATCCACCAGACGGAGGTGGTGGAGCCCGGGCGCATGCAGGCGCGCCAGTCCATGCGCGGCAGGCGCGCGGCGTTGCCTTGCGAGGCGCCCATGTCAAGGTCCGCCAGCAGGCTGTGAATGGAGGTGCTGTCCGGCGTGCGGCCGTCCTGCTGGAACGGCCATTGCAGGGTGGCCAGCCGCTCATCGAGCTGCTGGGCCGACAGGGGCAGGCGCCGGGCGTCGATGAGCGCATCGCGTGCGCCGCTCAGAAAGCGTTCGATGTCCTGGTCCGACGCCGGCATGCCGGAGCTGCCGTCCACCGTGGCCATGATGGCCAGTGGAAAGAGCCGGCCGATGCGGTCGGAGCTGGGCCCGATCACGCCCACCATGGGCTGGCCCAGGATGGAGGCGGGGCACAGGAAGAACCACAGCGGCGAGTGCACGAAGCGCGTGGACCAGTTGTCGGCTGCATCGCTGCGCAGCTGGTCCATGCCGTTGCGCAGCCACTCGTCCCAGCGCATGGTCAGTGCGTGGGGCATGCGCCGGCCGACGAAATCGCCCTGGCTTGGCAGCTTGCCCCACCAGGCGGCGCAGGGTCGCTGGAGGGTCATGGCGTTCACAGCCGGTCCGGACATTCGAATTCCTCCATGGCCTTGAGCCGGAATGGGTTGAGGACGCTGCTGGTGGTGACTTCCATGCGCAGCTTGCGTCCGTCGATGGTGAAGATGGCCGTGAAACGCTCGGGCGAGTTGCCCGGCAGGATCTGGGCACGGTCGAACAGGCGGTGCAGCGCCCAGGGGCCTTCGGTCACGATGCCGGTGTTCTGGGCGCCGGCGGCCGTGATCTGCAGCCGGGCCTGGCCGGTGCCGCGCGTGCCCGGCCAGGAGACGGCCTTGGGGATTTGCGGGCCGTGCTGGTAGCGCACGATTTCGCCGTCCACGTCCAGCACCATCTGGGAGATGGAGGCGTCCATGTCCAGCGGCTTGATCTCCAGCCGGATGCCGGGCGTGTTGCCGCCTGCGCGGAAGAACACGTCGCGGATGGAGGCCGCGCGCTGGAAGGCGGCCAGCGAGGCAGAGCCTCCTACCGGCGTGCCGTCCACACCCTGCTTGAAGGTCCAGGGCACGGTGGAGATGTTCACCATGGTCTGCAGCTGGGTACGGAAGAACTCGTCCATGGTGCCGCCGGTGGCGAACAGGCGGGCGAAGTCGTCCGTGGTCACGTCGCGCGTGGCGCTGCGCGTGAAGGGGTAGCGGCCCAGGATGGCCCGGCGGCAGAAGTCGCCGATGGTGGCGTTGAGGTTGCCGCCCAGCGTGCTGCGCACGCTGCTTCCCACGAAGGACGAGGTGGACGTGGCCAGGGCCTCGTACATGCTGTTGAGCGGAGGCGGCACGCGCTTGGCTTCCGAGCGCACCTTCTCCAGCGTGCCGCTCAGCGAGGGAGGCACGCCGCCGCCCTGGATCACCTGCTGGCGCGCCGAGGCGATGACGGCCGCAGCCTCGTTGAGCACCTGCAGGCTGGCGGTGATGGGCGCCGGGCCCGAGCCGTTGCTGGTGGCAAGGCGCCGGTATTCGCGGAAGCGGAAGTCCACGATGTCGGCCTCCAGCGTGCCGGTGGCCAGCATGCCGCCCACGTTCAGCGGCTTGCCGGTCAGGCGGCTGAGCTGGTGCTGTTCCTCGCGGATGCGCTGCAGTTTCTCGCCCAGCCAGCTGCTGGTGCTGCCCGAGCTGCCGCCTTCCTGCTGGTCCGGGCGGCGGGCCAGCGTGGTCTCGCGGGCCACGGCGCGGATGAACTGCTCCAGGCTGGAGTTGGCGGACGAGTACAGGCGGGCCTGCTCGCCGGCCTGCTCCAGCGAGGCCGTGCGTATGGGGCGGATGTCGGCCAGGAAGGTTTCCCACAGGCGCGCGTACTCCATCAGGTACAGGCGCTTGACCTCGTTGGCCAGCTGGCCCGTGAGCACTTCCTGGGCCACGCTGCGCCGGCCTTCGGCCTGGCCCAGCACCCAGGTTTCCTCCTTGGCCAGCAAGGTGGTGACCTTGGGCAGCTCGTGCAGGAAGAGGCCGTGGTAGCCGTCATAGGTGAACAGGCCGCTGATGCCCTGGGTGAGCGGCTTGCCGCTGGCACGCGCAAAGACCTGGGGCGCCTCGGGCCCGCTGGCACGCACCACGCTGAAGTCGGGCGGCAGCTTGTCGCCGGTGTTCAGCAGCTGCTTGAGGCGGCTGTAGGCGCGCTGGGCGGGCGACATCTGGGCCAGGCGCTGGCGCACTTCGGCGACCAGGTTGGCGTCGATGGGCTGGGCGGAGACCACCACGCGGCCGTCGATGAGGCGGTCCAGGTGCTCGGACAGCTGGTCCACCAGGCCGGCCTGCACCAGATGCTGGGGCAGGGTGTTTTCCCAATCGCTGCGCAGCCAGGCCTTGACGAAGGTGGCGTCGAAGTGGTCGGGCTCATAGAGCATGAGATAGGCCTTGAGCGTTTCGTAGCTGGCCTCGGGGCTGCCGGTGCTGACCTGGCGCAGCGAGCGCGCGACATGGCTGCTCAGGCGCGGCAGCCAGGCGTCTTCCAGCAGGCGCAGGTAGGTGGCGTGGGCGGCCGTCTGCACCTTGGGCACCTGCAGCAGGCCCCAGCGCCAGCCCAGCGGGGCCGATTCCTCGAAGCGGCTGCTCTGCGCCACGCGCGCCGCGTGGTTGAGCATGGGCACCAGGGCGACCACGTTGTCGGGGTCGGTGGCCTTGGATTCCTCCACGGCCTGGCGCAGCGTGCCGGCGTTGTCGGCCACTTCGTTCAGGTAGCGCTGGTTGTTCTCGTAGCTCAGCGTCCAGGCCAGGGCCGCGCCGCCCAGGGCCAGCAGCAGCGCGCACAGGCCGGCGGCCTGCATCAGGCGCAGCTGGCGCTCTTTCTTGGCGTTGCGCCCGGTCAGGCCGGACTCGTTGAACATCACGTCCTTGAACAGCGACTCCAGGAAGTAGCTGCGGCCCTGCTGCGGCACGGCATCGGCCGGCAGGCGGCCACGCAGCGCAAAGCGGCGCGACAGGGCCGACATCACGCGGTCGAAGGGCATGCCCTCCTGCGTTCCGCTGGTGAAGTAGACGCCGCGCAGCAGCGGCTTTTCCTTGAAGCGCGAGGCGGAGAACGCCGCATCCAGCGTGTCGCGCACCACGTCCTTGAGGCCGGCAAACTGCTGGGGCAGTGCGTAGAGCAGGCTGCGGCGCGCAAGATCGGGCTCGGTCATCAGCCGCTGGGGCAGCAGGCGGTTGATCTGGGCGACCAGTGCGTCGAACTCCTCCATGTACAGGGCGCTGGCGGCCTGCGGGTCGCTGGCGGGCGAGCGCTGGGTCTTTTCGTCATAGGGATAGGTGAAGCCCCAGACCTGGGCGCGCTCCTCGCGGCTCATGGCGCCGAAGAACTCGTTGAAGCCCGCCAGCAGGTCGCTCTTGGTGACCAGCACGTAGACGGGGAAGCGGATGGTCAGCTCCTCGCACAGCTCGCTCAGGCGCAGGCCGATCAGCTGGGCCAGCTGGGCGCGCTCGGCGTCACTGGCACTGAGCAGCTCCTGCACGCTGAGCGTGACGATCACGCCGTTGACGGGCTGGCGTCCGCGAAAGCGCTTGAGCAGCTGCATGAAGCCCTTCCAGGCTGCCTTGTCCTGCTCCGCATCGCTTTCCTGGGTGGTGTAGCGGCCGGCCGTGTCCAGCAGCACGGCCTGGTCGGTGAACCACCAGTCGCAGTTGCGCGTGCCGCCTATGCCGGGGATGGCGCGCTTGCCGAACTGGGCCGCCAGCGGGAAGTCCAGCCCCGAGTTGATCAGGGCCGTGGTCTTGCCCGAACCCGGCGAGCCGATGATCAGGTACCAGGGCAGCTGGTAGATGTAGCGCTTGTTCCAGCGGCCGAACAGGCCGCCTTCGGTCTGGCCGAAGCGGGTCTTGCTCAGCGTGTCCAGGGCTTCCTTGAAGCGCGACTCCAGCTCGGCCACTTCCTCGGAGCCTGCTGCGGGCGTGCCGTCCGCCTCGCGCGGCGAGGTCAGGCGGGCCAGGCCGGTCATGAGGTGCTCGTTCATGCGCTGTGCGCGCCACCAGCGCAGCAGCAGGCGCAGGAACCAGAGGATGAACAGGCCGGCAATGATCCACCAGCGCACGGTGGGGCTGCCCAGCGGCTGGTAGGGCTGGATGAAGACGAGCGGGCCGACGAACCAGATGAGCAGGCTCAGGGCCACCAGGCCCAGAAGCTCCAGCATGTAGCGGTTGAACAGCCATGAGGCGATGCGACGGATCATGGGATCAGTTCCTGGTCTCGGGTGCGGCAGGCAGGGCCTGCAGTTGCTGGTCACGTTGCTGGGGTGCGACCAGCAGGACGATTTCCACCCGCCGGTTCAGCGCCCGGCCTTCTGCCGTGTTGTTGGGGGCGACGGGGTCGCTGTCGGCACGGCCCTCGGCATGCAGGCGCTGGCGGTCGCGCAGCGAGCCGCCCAGCATCTGGGACACGGCCTGGGCACGTTCCTGCGACAGGTTCCAGTTGGACGGGAAGCGCGCCGTGCGGATGGGCAGGTTGTCGGTGTAGCCGTTGACGACGACCTTGCCCGGCACTTCGTCCAGCGCCGCTGCCACGCGGTGGATGACCTGCACGTAGCGGGGCTTGACGACGGTGGCGGCCGGGTCGAACAGGCCGTCTCCGCGCAGGATGACGGTGCTGCGGTCGGCCTCGTCGCGCACGCTGACCAGGCCTTCGCGGATCTCGGGCTCCAGGAACTGGCGCAGCCGCGGCTTGATGGTGGCCACGGTGGCGGCCGCCGAGGTGCGCGGGAACCGGATCTCGTTGATGGCGGCGAACAGGTCGTCCGAACTGTTGGACAGCCGGTAGCTGAACCACAGGTAGATGAAGAACGCCAGCAGCAAGGTGATGGCCGCGGCCACCCACAGCGGCACCATGGCCCAGGGCGGCGAGGCCAGGCGCTGCACGCCACGCCAGTGCACGGACAGCAGGCTGCTGCGGTCGCCGCGCGTGGATTCGATGAGCTGCAGCAGGCGCGCCTTCAGCGTCTCCAGCTGGGCGCGGCCGTTGTCGATCACGCGGTAGCGGCCTTCAAAGCCCAGCATCACGCAGTAGTACAGCAGCTCGATCAGGTCGATGTGCTGGTGCGGCGTCTGCACCAGGCGGGCCAGCAGCTGGAAGAACTTCTCGCCGCCCCAGGTTTCGTTGTGCAGGGCGACCAGCAGGCTGTGCTTGGGCCAGACGCCGGCACTGCCCCAGGGCGTCTGGGCGGCGGTCTCGTCCAGCACCGTGCAGATGCAGTAGCGTGCACCGATGATGGTTTCCATGGGCACGCCGCTGGCGCCTGCGCGCTGCTCGAACTCGCGGATGTGCTCGAGCAGCAGTTGTTGCAGCGCGCGCGGGTCCTCGTTGGTGACCATGGCGCGGATCTGGGGGATGAGGTTCAGCAGCCGGTTGGCGGCGGCCACCAGCGGGTTGCCGCCGCTGACCACGTCGGGCAGGTTGGAGCGCAGCGGCTCCTGGCCGGCAGGCGCGGGCGCGGCGCTGGCCGCACCTTCGGCACGGCCCGTGTCGGCGTCGCCGCCCCAGGGCATTTGGTGGCTGATGTTGGAACTGTTCATGTCGGAAGATGCGTCGCGCCGTCAGCGGCGGATGGCCCAGAACTCCAGTTGCAGGTCGGGGAATTCGCCGGAGACGTGCATGGCAAGGCCGCCGGAGCTTTGCAGCTGGTTCCACAGATCGTGCGTGGTGTCCACCTCGAAATAGTTGTAGCCCGCGTGGTAGGGAATCTCGCGCGGGGCAATGGGCAGGGGCCGCAGCGTGACGCCGGGCAGGTGCAGGTTCACCAGGTCGCGTATGCGCTCCACGGGGCCCAGCTTGGTCTGGGTGGGGAAGTGGGTGCGCAGGAATTCCGGCGTGGTCTGGGCATGGGCGGCCAGCACGAAGTCGCAGGTGGTGAGCAGTTCGGTGGACGGGATCAGCGCCACGCGCACGCCGTACTGGCGGTCGTGCAGCGGGATCTGGATGGCGTTTTGCTCCAGCACCGAGGACAGGCTGCGCCGCAGCTCCAGCATCAGCGGAGGGAAGCTGCGCCGCAGGTCGTCATGGTCGTAGGCGGGCAGCACCTCGGGGCGGCGGCGCTCGTGGTCGAAGGTGGTCAGCTCGGCGGCCAGGCGCAGCAGTTCCTCGAACAGGCGCTCGGGGTGGATGCTGGCGGTGCGCACCCAGTGCTGGGCCGCGCCCGTCCAGTGGTTGATGAGCTGCAGCAGCAGGAAGTCGCCGACCTCGCCGATGCCGCCGCGCTCGGGCTGGATCATGCGCTGGGCCAGCACTTCGCCGCGCTGGCGCAGCAGGCCGTGGATTTCCTTGCAGAAGGTGTTGAGCACCGAGCTGGGCCCGTTGTTGACCACGGTGGGGATGAAGCCGGGCTCCAGCAGCACGCCGCCGCTGGCCTGGCGCTCCACCACATGGGCCACAGGCAGGCTGACCCAGCCTTCGGTCAGCTCGTGGGCGGGGCGCAGGCTCAGGCGCAGCCGGCCCAGCTGCACCTCGGCGGGCTGGGCACCCACGTCGTTGCTGTCCGCCACTTCGGTCACGTCGCTGAGATAGCGCGCAGGGCTCTGGGAGCCTTCGCCAAAGGTCACTTCGCTGCCCGAGAAGCGGCGCAGCGGCAGCGCCAGGTGGACCACCACGTCCTTGAAGTCCTTGCCGATGTCCAGCGGGGTGGGCGCCTCGTCGTCGCCCGGCAGCTGGAACGGCGTGCCGTCTGGCAGCACGCCGTGGGCCGAACGGATGCCCAGCTTGCCCATGCGCAGCAGATCGGTGTCCAGCTCCAGTTCCGAGAAGCCCCAGAAAAAGGGCTGCCCCGGCAGGCTGCGTGACTGCAGTTGCCGGAACAGGAAGCGCTCCTGCTGCTGGAAGTGCTGGGGCCGAAGGAACATGCCCTCGGCCCAGATGACTTTGCGTTGCCAGACCATGGTGGATAGATGTGCGTTTATTGGGATGCGGGTTGAATGCGGACGGTGACCTCTTCGCGGGTCAGGTGCACCTGGTAGCGCACGGGCTGCAGCTTTTCGGTGGAGCCCATGCCCCACCAGCGCCTGCGCAGCTCCACGGAGTTGGGCGCGACGGCCGAGGCGCGCCAGGTGCTGCGCTCCAGATCGCGGTAGGCGGCGAACAGGCCGAAGGCGCGCACATCGGGGTTGCCCTTGCGCTCTATGACCTGGCGCTGGCCGGGCGCGACCAGGAATTCCTCGCGCCGCACGAAGTCGCTGCCCAGCTGGCCGTCGTCCTTGTCCTGCAGGTCGAAGAAGCCGGCGCGGTCGAAGGCGGCGGAGGCGCGCAGCTCGTAGATGCGCAGCAGCACGGGCTTGGGAATGCCTTCACGGTCCGGGTTGATGTCCATGTCCGCCACCACTTCGAATATGGCGGTGGGAACGGCTGTGGGCGCCACTTCGGGCGCGCGGCTCAGGGGGTTGAGGGAGCCGCAGCCGGCCAGGCCGGTCACCACGGCCGTGCCCAGGCCCAAGGCGCCCAGCGTTTGCAGCGCCTGCCGGCGCCCCTGCGATCCCTGCGGTTCCTCTGATCTCCACATGGCTTCTCCTGTCTCGATGTCAGTCATTGGTTTCACGCGGGCAGATCCACACCGTCAGCGCGCTGAGGTTGTCCTGGTGCGGATTGCCGCTGGATACGACGCGGCCGACCATGCGCTGTATCCATTCGTCGGGGCGTTGGCTGGCGGCCAGCAACTGCTCCATTTCCGACTCGTGCATGCCTTCCCACAGGCCGTCCGAGCACAGCAGGAAGACATCGCCGGCCTCCAGGGCCACGGCGTCGGCGCGGATGCTGGGCGGCACCTGGCCCTCGGCGCCAATGGCGCCGGCCAGCACGTTGCGGTTGGGCAGGCGGCGCGGGTCGTTCTCCTCGTACAGGCCGGCGTGCAGCAGCTGCTGGACCAGGCTGTGGTCTTCGGTGCGCAGGTGCATGCGGCCCGCGCGGAACCAGTACAGGCGCGAGTCGCCCCAGTGCGCCCACAGGGCCCGGCCCTGCTCGGGATCGATGCACAGCACCACCACGGTGGCGCTCATGTGCATGCGCGAGACCGAGGTGGACTGCTGGCCGCTGACGCGGTGCTCCGCCTGGGAAATCAGGGAGGCCAGGCTGGCGGGGGCGAACAGCGGGTTCTGCCGGAAGCCATCCACCACGGCCTGCACGGTGAGCTGGGCGGCGAGCTCGCCGTGCCCATGCCCGCCTGCACCGTCGGCTAGCGTGCAGCACAGGCCGCCGGCGCCCAGGTCCATCAGGCCCATGGCGTCTTCGTTGCTGGAACGCCTGCCGCTGTGGGATGCGCTGGCCACCTGGATGCTGTAGCGGTGGCCGTCTCCGTCGAGGTAGGCGATCACGGCTGGCCTTTCACGGACTGCTCGGCGTTTTCGTAGGCCTCGACGAAGGTGCGGCCCGAGAAGGCCATCAGGTCGTCCTCGGCATGGCGGCGCAGCACGTCGAAGTTGTGCTTGTAGTCGTCCCACAGCGCGGCCTTGCGGCCATTGGTCAGCAGCTTGTCCAGCAGGCCGGGGTTGGTTTCGGTGCGGCGCTCCAGCTCGGTCGGATCGAACCGGGTCAGGGCCTCGGCATAGGCGGCGCGGATGCCGGCCATCAGGGCCAGCTGGTGCACATGCAGGTCCTGGAAGGCGTCCTGCATGGCGGGCAGCGGCTTCATGAAACCCGGGAAGGTCTGGTGGACCATCTGCATGAGCACGCCCTCGGAATTGGGCAGGAACTTGAGCGGGTTGTTGGCCCCCGTGGCAATGATGGTCACGCCGGCGCGGAACTCGCGCTTGATCTCGGAGCGCGCGGCCAGCAGGTCGATGGTTCCCTGCACCGCAATGCGCAGGGCCTCGCCGAAAGTGCGCATGAATTCCGGTGTGACCTCGAAATGGGTCTTGGCCGGGTTCAGGCCTGCGCCTTCCATGAAGGCTGCGGCCAGTGCCTGCAGATCGGCGTTGGCGGCCGGCTGGGGCTGCACGGGAATATCGACAGGCGCGGCGGTGGAGGGCAGGGCGCCGATGGGAATGGCGGCGTCGCCCTGGCCGAGGATGCTGGAGGCCGCGGGGATATTGACGTTGATGCCTGTGTCAAGGGGGGCCGAGGTAGGGGCAACGGCAGCCCTGGCGACGGGCGCAACATGGGCAAGACCGGACTTGAAGAGGTCCAGATCCAGTCCATTGGTGGGCAGCAGACCGTCCAGAGCGGCCGGCTCGGCGGGGATCTGGGGCACGGGCGCCGGGGCAGGCGCGGCAACCGGGATGTCCTGTGCCTGCGTCGGTACCTGCGTCTGTACCTGTGCCCGCGCCTCTACCTGTACAGGAAGCTGCTCCTGCACTGCAGGAATCACGGTATCGATCACAGGCGGGAGTGCGGGCTGGGCCGGTGCTGCCGCCTCCTGCGGTGGCGCCGGCTCTGCGGGCTGTGCATGCGACTGCATGCGCGGCAGATTGAAGGCCTGGCCCAGTTCGGAGCCCCGGCCCGAGGCCTGCTGCAGCGGCTGCGCATCGGGGGGCAGGCCACCCTGGTCGAACAGCGCAAGCGGGTCGAGCTTTTGGGATTGCTCGAAGCACGAAGGCAGGCCGGTATGGGAGGCATCATGCAAGGCCTCGGTGCTCAGGCCCTTGAGCGGCAGGGTGTGGACCATGCCGTCATGGCGCTGCTGTATCAGCTCGCCCGTGCCTTGCGATGGCAGGCCGGCCCAGCCTTCCTCCTGCTGCCGAGCCTGCTGGGGCGGCGGAGCAAAGGGGTCGAAATCATTGGGGATCAGCAGGGGGCGATGCTGCGGCTTGGCGGGCTGCGGCATGGCCAGTGCAGCCTGCTCGGGCGGGATGGCGCTCTCGATCGAAGGCACGGCAGGGGTCTGGATGGCATCCAGGCTCAGTGCCGTCAGGCCTTCCCAGGGATCGGCGATGCCGGGGGCGGCGGCAGGCAATACGTCTGCCAGCGGCGCTGCCTCTGCCAGCGGCGCTGCTTCCGGCAGCGGGGGCTGGGCGGCGACGGGAGGCGGGGCGATCTGGGGCTGCGGGGCGGCTGTGGCGGCTGGGGCCGCTGTCTGCGTTGCTTGCGCGGCCTGCGCGTTTTGCATTGCAGCCGAAGGCGGTGCCTCGAAAGGCGTGCCCGGCGCCACGGCGGCCAGGGTGTAGGCGCCGATACGGATGCGCGCACCCAGGGGCAGGCCCACTTCCTGGCCCGAACGCACGGGCTGCTCTGCCACCCAGATGGGATCACGCTCGCTCAGGTTCGCAACAAAGGCTCCCTCGGAATCCAGCCTGACCATGGCGTGCACGCGCGCGACGGAAGCGTCCGGGTCCGAGATGATGAGCTTGTTCTGGCCACTGCGTCCGATCGTGCCACCGGCCATGCCGAATACGGCATGCCAGTGGCGATCGACCGGAACGCCATCGTGGTCCACGACCCTGAGTTCGATTTTGTCCATGGAGTCTTAGGCTAGGCAGTTTTCAGGAAGCGTCGGGATGCCTCAGGAGGCTTTGCGCGCGGGCGCAGGGCGCTTGTTGCGCAGCGCGGCACGGGCGTTGTTGAACTCCCGGCCCCAGATGGGGTGGCCCTTTTCGGCCTCGGTCAGCTGGAAGGTGGGGTCCAGGGCCAGGGCCATGTCGAAGTGCTGGCGGCAGGGCTTGCGGCGGCCTTCCACGCAGTGGCTGAAGGCGATGTACTTCAGCGCCTTGACCTGGCTGCTCATGGGCAGTTCCTGTGCGGTGGACAGGGGCGTCAGCGCCGTGATGGCGTCCTCATAGCGGCCGTCCACATAGAGCTGGATGGCTTCGACCAGCTCCTGCTCCTTGATCACCACGGGGTCCACGGGCTTGACGGGCTCAGGAGGCTGGACCACGGTCGGGGCCGGCTCGGGCTCCACGGGCTTGGGCGCGGTTTCACACGCGGCCAGGCCGAAGGCAACGGCCAGGGCAAGGGTCAGGCGCTGGATGGAGTGAGGAATATTCAGGGTCATGGACATGGTCAGCGGGCATCAAAGTCATGGGAAAGGGTCACCGACTGGCCGTCGGTGATGCGGATCACCTGCCGATAGCTCTCGAAGCCGGGATTGCGCAGTTCCACCGTGTGGGAGCCTGGCGCCAGCTTGAGCAGCACGACGGGAGGGGTGACGCCGGACGGCTTGCCGTTGATCAGCACATTCGCCCAGGGGCTGACCCTCAGGCGCAGGTTGTGATCTGTCCGTGGCGTCTCAGACCGTGCGGCCAGTGCGGCGGAGCGCGCTGGAGCAAGGCCGGGTGTCAGGGCGGTGATCGAGGTGATCACGCGGCTGTTCAGTGCAAAGCCGCCGGCCGTGGGTGCCGCAGGCGCCGTGCGCAGCCGCTGCGCGGAAGGGCAGCGCTGGATCCAGCGGTCCTGGGCGCGGCTGTAGGCGTCCCGCCACGGCGTACCCGTGGTTTCGTAGGCTTGCAGTGCAAAGCCCGGGTGTGCGGAGAACGCGGAATCGAAGGCCGCCTCGCAGCGCGCCCATTCCTTGTGCGTGCAATAGGTGTAGGCCAGGTACTTGTGGGCGGAAGCCCGCTCCATGGGATCGGCCAGCCCGCCAAACAGCGCCGCCTGCAGCGCACGCTCGGCCTGGGCCAGGTCGCGCGCCTCGAACAGCGCAATGCCCTGCGCCAGCTGCGGGCGTCCTGCCGAGCCGGTTTGGGCGGGCGCGGTCTCTTCGCATGCCGCCTGGGAATGCGCCAGGCAGGGCAGGCCGAGCACTGCAGTGCACAGCATCCATCGCCAGCGGTGGTTCATCAGTCGAGCCATGGGCCGCGCTCATTCGAAAAGATGGTTCACGGTCACCGACTCGCCCTTGGTGACCGTGATGGTCTTGGTCACCGTGGAGGCCGCACCCGGGTTGCTGATGTCGATGCGGTACTCGCCCTCTGGAAGCTCCATCTGGGTCAGCGGCGGGCTGGTCCGTGCCGGGGCGCGGTTCACGGAGACATAGCCCCAGGGCACGACCCGGAACACCACCTTGCCCGTGGCCGCTGCGGGCTTGACGGGGCGGGCTTCGGTCTTGGGCGGCTCGGTCGGCAGCGGCTCGGACCCGGTGGCCACCGTGACGGGGACGACGGGCGTGCTCTGCTCGGGCTGCGAAGGGGCAATCTCGGGCAACGCGGCCTGCTGCTCGGGCGAGGTCATCGGCTGCACCTGCTCCGTGGAGGCCAGCGAGGCCTCGTTGAGCAATTGCTTGAGCAGCGCCTGGGCCTCGGTGCGGTGCTGTCCTTCGGGGAAGCTGTCCAGGTAGTCCTGCAGGCGGGCCAGGCTGGACTGGCTTTGCGCCTGCTGCCATGCCAGGCTGTCGCGTGCTGCCAGGGTCTTGGCGCGTGCCTGGTCCTGGGAATGGTCGTACCACAGCACGCCGCCGCCCGCGATGGCAGCCAGCACCAGGGCGCCGATGGCCAACGGTACGGCCATGCTGCTGCGCCTGGCCTTGGGCGCAGCCTGGGCCCCCGCAGCTGGAGGCCGGGCAGCCGGAGGCTTGCCTTGGACGGCCGGCGCTGCGGCGGGCTGCTCGGGAACCGGTGCCGGTGCTGAAGCCGGAGCCTGAACCGTAGCCTGAGGCGCCGGCATGCCTGGCAGTGCCTGGTCGATGTCGATGAACGGCCCGTTGCCCAGGCCCATCGGGTCGGCTGCAGAAGCCTGGGGCGCAGATGGGGGAGCCATCTGAGGCGTTGCCATGGCAGCAGGAGCGGGGACCGGCGATGCCGGGGCCGCGGGTGGAACCGTTGCAACAGGCGGCACGGGCAGCGCAGGTGTCACAGGTGCCACAGATGCAAACGGCATGACCGTCGCCACGGGCGCAACCTGCGGGGTGGGTGCGGGAACGTAGGTTTCCGTGATCGGCAGGAAACGGGGTGCCTGCGCGGATGCCGACTCGCTGGCCATGGCGGCCTGAACGGCCGCAGGCGTCGTGATCGGGATGTAGATGGGGCTGGGGCTGGGGCTGGGCTCCACAGACGCAGGCGCCGCCCGGTTTTCGGCAGACAGGCCCAGCAGGCTGCGCAGTTCGGCAATCGACTGGGGCCGGTCCTGCGGGCGCACGGCCAGGGCTTTTTGCATGCCCTGCAGGAAGGCGTCGGAGTAGCCGGGAACCTGCTCGGAAGTCAGCGGCTGCATGGGGTCCGTGACCATGCGCGCCACCGAGGTGGCAGGAGTGCGGCCCGTGGCGGCCTGGTGAATGAGGGCGCCGACCTGGTAGATGTCCGTCCACGCGCCCTGGGGCATGGCGCCGTCGTCCACGTACTGCTCGATGGGCGCAAAACCGGGCTTGAGCACCATGGTCAGCGCCTGGGTCATGTCGCCGATGATGCGGCGCGCGGCGCCGAAATCCAGCAGCACGGGGCTGCCATCGCGCTGCACGAAGATGTTGTCCGGCGCGATATCGCGGTGGAAGCAGTCCTGTGCATGCAGGACCTCGAGCACATCGAGCAGCGGGGCCAGCAGGGTGCTGAGCTGGGCCTGGTCGATGCGGCCCGACGATGCCTGCAGCACGCGGCCCAGCGTCTGGCCCTCGTAGTGGCGCATCACCATGTAGGCCGTGCCGCCGGCTTCGAAGAATCGGTAGACATGCACCAGGGTGGGGTGCGAGAAGCGCGCCAGCAGGCGGGCCTCGTTGATGAAGCTGCGCAGCCCGGCGTCGAACGCGCCACGGTGCTGCGAGCGCACATGCACCTGATGGGAGCTTTGCCGCCCGGCCAGGGCCGAAGGCATGTACTCCTTGATCGCGACCTCGCGGTCCAGCGAGAGGTCACGGGCCTTGTAGACGATGCCGAAACCGCCTTCGCCGATGACATCGAGCACGCGGTATTCGCCAATCTGGACACCTGCCGGAAGGCAGTTGGTCGAACATGCTGCTTCGCTATCCATGCAATCCCACCCAAGATGTTGTTTCACACCCTGGCGGGCGATGTCTGTCGCGCAGCCAGGGTGCCGAACCTGTTCGAGGCCATTGGACAAGGAGAAAGCCGGCATCACACCGGCAATCTGTCTCTGTAAACCGTTGGTTTTCCTCAATCAGCCTATTGTCTGAAGCCAGGGGCCAAAGACGAGCGTCATGGATTCGTCATGAATACAAGATCGTATTTCAATCAGACTCCGAATGCGGCGTGAGTGTAGCTTGAGTTCCGCAAAAAGCCATGACACGAATCGAATGGATATGAGGTGGATACATTTTTTTTCAGATGTATCCGCCGTAACAATTCAGTCTGCTCAATTGTTTGTATTTTGCCGGCCTTATCCACTATCATCGCGGCTCCAACAAAGGAGGGCGGTTCACGACAGTGAGGATTGCAGGCGATTGTCAATACATTCCTTGACCATCCAGGGTATGCGCCGCACTGATCTGAATCACGTGTTAAGTGAATCGGTTTCGTGCGCTCTACCCGAGAGTGGTTTCCCCTTTGTTCGCGTGTGAACTATCCGATGCAATCAGGCTATTGGGTTGCATGCGAACGTTTAATCCATTAGTTCGAGAGGTGTGCAATGTCCGTTGATATGTTCATGAAGGTCGAGGGCGCCAGTGGCGAGTCCCAGGATTCCAACCACAAGGGCTGGACCGACATCGACTCCTTCACCTGGGGTGCTACCCAGCCCAACACCATGTCCAGCGGCGGTGGTGCCGGCGCCGGCAAGGTGAGCTTCCATGACCTGAACGTCATCGCCAAGGTGGACAAGTGCTACCCCGCCGTGCTCAAGCACTGCGCCACGGGCAAGCACCTGGGCCAGGTCGACATCTCGCTGTGCAAGGCCGGCGGCTCGCAGATCGAGTTCACCAAGATCACCCTGACCGACGTCATGGTGACGAACGTGACCGTCAGCGGCGCCAACTCCTCTGACACCGTGACCGTGAACTACTCGTTCCAGGCTGCCAAGGTCAAGACCCAGTACTGGGAACAGACCAACCAGGGCGGCAAGGGCGCCGAGAGCCAGATGGGCTTCAACATCAAGGAAAACCGCGAAGCCTGAGCTTCCTCCCGCAGCTGTGCTGCTGCGGCAACCCGCGTCGGACTCGTCTGGCGCGGGTGTTGCCGTGGACGTGCGGGAATATGGCCTCCATCTATCGATGGAGGCTTTTCAGTATGGAAAGCCGAAATCAGGCTGTTGGGGGAATATCGGAGAGACGTGCCTTGAGGCCGCGTGGGTAACCGCGTGCCTGGCTGTTTTTTGTGTCATTTTTTTGACGTGGGCCAGCTTTCCATTCCTGTCAAAAGCTGAATGTCAGTAGGCTTGTCAATCTTTGACAAACACGAAAACCCATGGCCGCGGGCATGGGGAATCGACTTGCTCGCTGCACTATCGATGTGCAGAAAATTTCTGATAAAAATGGATTGCCGTGGATATGCGCAGGATTACCGCGCGTGGGTTCCTGTGTCTATTGATCAGGCACATTGAATGCCTGGTGCCGGGGCCTGCGAACCGTTGTGGTGCGTTTGGCCCGTACTGCGGCGAGTGGCGGAGCATACACGAACATCGGACGTTGTCGAGAATATTTTTGCCGGTCCAATTATTAAAACGCAATTCGTTTCTTTAATAAATTCCACTGCCAACTTGTGTACAAGAAAGAGTACTAAATGCGTGAATGGACCATTGCCCATTGCCGGCGTGCAAACCCGTCAGAGAGATTGCAGCAGCAATCGGCGTATACCCTGTCACCGCCCGCAAATCTGCCCGGTGCCGAAGGCATGGCCTCGCTCTTTTCCGCTGCCTTGAGCCGGGTCCTGGCTGGCCTTGGCTGTCGCCAACGGCAGGGGCGGTGTTCTCCAACCGGCATGGCAGTCGCATGAGCATCGCGGTTGCCTCCCCGCCCGTGTGCGAGACGCGCCAGGGGCCTGCAAGCAGCGCGCACTCGCTGGCCGCGCAGATCTACGCTTGCCTGAAGAACGACATCTTCGACTTCCGCCTGCTGCCCGGCGACCGCTTCAGCGAGGGCGAAATCGCCACGCGCATGCAGGTCAGCCGCACGCCCGTGCGCCAGGCGCTGTTCTGGTTGCAGCGCGATGGCTATGTCGATGTGCATTTCAAGAGCGGGTGGCAGATCAAGGCCTTCGACTTCAAGTACTTCGAGGATCTCTATGAGGTGCGAACCCTGATGGAGACCAGCGCCGTGGCCAGCCTGGTGGGCGAGTCGCTGAAGTCATTGCAGCCGCTGCGCGAGGTCTGGTGCGTGCCCGAGGAGCAGCGCGAGACCGACCCCGCCGTGGTGGCCTCGCTGGACGAGGCCTTCCATACCGGCCTGGTGGCCGCGACCGGCAACCAGGAGATGGCGCGCATCCACCTGGACATCACCGAGCGCATCCGCATCATCCGGCGCCTGGATGTCATCAAGCTGCCGCGGGTCTCGGCAACCTATGACGACCATGCCGCCATCCTCGCGGCCATCGAGGCTGGCGATGCGGCGCGGGCCCAGTCCTGCCTGAGGGAGCACATCGCCGACAGCCGGGCCGAGGTCAAGCGCATCACGTTCTACATGCTGCAAACGGCGCGCGAGCGCTATGGCGCCCTGACGCAGATGGCCTGAGGGCCGCAATGTGTTGCTGGAGGGCCTCTTCGGAGGCCCTTTTTCATGGCCGGGCCGCTGCGGGAAGGCGGCGGACATCCGTTCCGGCGCAGCAAAGCCTTCAAGTCGTGGGCAAGGGGCCTGCTTTTCCCCGCATCGCTGCGTCGGCGCCCCGGTAGTCTTCCTGCCAAACCGTGGACGGGCCTCGCGCCCGCGCCATCTGCCAACTCACAGGGAAGAGAACATGAGCATCAGAACCGACAACCTGAACGTGCAAAGCCTGCTGGCCCGCGCTCAATCCAAGCTCAACAGCAGCACGACGCAGGCGGCTTCGGATTCGGCCGGCAAGAAGAGCGCTGCGGAGACCAGCGCCACCAAGACGGACAGCACCAAGACGGAGACCACCGAAGCGGAGAAGGTGCGCAAGCTGGCGCCGTCGCTGACCAAGGCGCACGAGCGCATTGCGGCCCAGGCCCAGGCGGGATCGACCTCGCTGTCGGCGTTGGGGCAGTTCAAGTCATCCCTGGTGGACTTGGCCTCGGCGGGCAAGGATGTGGCCGCGCTCTCGGCCACCAGCACCACCCAGTCGGTGCAAGGCGCGCTGGAAAAGCTGGTGGCGCGCTATAACTCCAGCGTTGCCAAGGGCAGCGTGAGCGCGGCGGCCGGTTCTTCCACCGATGTGGGTGCCACCCGCGCCCTGCGCGAGCTGCGCTCGGCCATCATGAGTGTCACGGGCAGCGCGACCGCGCCCAGCCTGGGCAAGCTCGGCATCGTCCAGCGCCAGGACGGCACGCTGGCGGTGGATGCCAAGGCCCTGGAAAAGTCCATGGCCGCCGATGCCGCAGGCGTGACCTCGGCCCTGGCCGGCATTGGCAAGGCGGTGGAGAGCAGCGCCAACTCTGCGCTGTCCACGGGCAGCCGCCTCAGCTCGTCCATGGCCAGTCTGGGTGACCGGGTCAAGACGCTGCAGCAGCAGCAAAGTGCGGTGGTTGCCACGGCCGAGAAGCTGGGCGACTCCCTGGTCGGTTCGGCCAACTGGAACCGCATGGTGCTGGACGCCTACCTCAAGAACTGATTTCAGCACCATCCCCGCCCTGCATCCTGCTCCCGGAAAACATGAAAAACCTGCGCATCGGCCTCCGTCTCGGAGGCGGCTTCACCATTCTCTTGCTGATCATGCTGTTGATCAGTGTCACCAGCATCGTCAGCATGGGGCACATGGCCCGCTCGACCACGGAAATCACCGAGGTGGCCCTGGCCAAGGAGCGGATGATCAGCGACTGGTTCCGCAACATTCACTCGGGCTCGCGCCGGACCACGGCCATCGCCAAGAGCAGCGATCCTTCGCTGGCCACCTTCTTTGCCGAAGACGCGGCCGAGTCCTCGCGCCAGTCGGGCAAGCTGCAGGACCGCATCGAGCCGCTGCTGCAGACGCAGGAAGAAAAGGACATCTGGGTCGAGATCAAGAAGGCGCGCGCCGGCTACCTGGCGGGTCGCGACGTGGTGACCAAGGCCAAGGCCGAAGGCCGTGCAGAAGATGCCGAGCGCCTGTTCACCCAGGAGTACCAGCCCGCCACGCAGCGCTATATAGAGATCGTGCAGCGCCTGCTGGACATGCAGCGCGCCGCCATAGACAGCTCCGCCGGTGAAGTGCAGGTGCGCTTTTCTGCCAGCCGCGCCACCATCATCGCCGTGGTGTCCCTGGCCGTGGTGCTGGGCGCGCTGGCCGCGTGGTGGATCACGCGCGGCATCACCGTGCCGCTGGCCGAAGCCCTGCGCGTGGCGCGCACCGTGGCCAACAACGACCTGACCAGCCGCATCACCGTTGATTCGCGCGACGAAACCGGCCAGTTGCTGCAGGCGCTGCGCCAGATGAACGACAACCTGGCCCAGGTCGTGGGGCAGGTGCGCTCGGGTGCGGACAGCATCGCCACGGCTTCGGGCGAGATCGATGCGGGCAACCAGGACCTTTCCTCGCGCACCGAGCAGCAGGCCAGCTCGCTGGAGCAGACGGCTGCCGCCATGGAGGAGCTGACCAGCACGGTCAAGCAGAACGCCGAGAACGCGCGCCAGGCCAATCAGCTGGCCGCTTCGGCATCGCAGACTGCGGTGCAGGGCGGCAAGGTGGTGGCGGGCGTGGTGGACACCATGGGCGGCATCAGCGAGTCCAGCCGCAAGATTGCCGACATCATCGGCGTCATCGACTCCATTGCCTTCCAGACCAACATCCTGGCGCTGAACGCTGCCGTGGAAGCGGCACGTGCCGGTGAGCAGGGCCGTGGCTTTGCCGTGGTGGCGGGCGAGGTGCGTGCGCTGGCCCAGCGCAGCGCCTCGGCGGCCAAGGACATCAAGGACCTGATTGCAGACTCCGTGTCCAAGGTGGACGCGGGCACGCGCCAAGTGGCCGAGGCCGGTCGCACCATGGACGGCATCGTGCAAAGCGTGCAGCAGGTCAGCGACCTGGTGGCCGAGATCACGGCCGCCAGCCAGGAGCAAAGCAGCGGCATCAACCAGGTGCACCAGGCGATTTCGCAGATGGACACGGTGACCCAGCAGAATGCCGCGCTGGTCGAGGAGGCAGCAGCTGCGACCGGCTCGCTCAAATCCCAGGTGAATCAGCTGGCGGCCGCTGTGAGTGTGTTCCGCATCGACGGCGTGGCGCCGGCCCGTGCAGGGACAGGAGCAGCTTCGTCTTCAGTACCTGCCGCGCGGGCGCCTTCTGCGGCAGCGCCCATGCGTCCTGCGGCCCGACCGCTGGCCGCGTCCGCCCCTGCTGCTGGCACTGCACCCGCTGCTGCCGCGCGCAGCGCATCTGCTGCCCCAGCGCCTGCCGCAAAGCTGCCTGCCGCCAGGCAGACCGTGGCGGCCAAGGGCAATGACGACGGGGACTGGACTTCGTTCTGAGTCCGTCCGGCTCCGGTTGAGTTCTGCCGGGTTTAGCCGAGTTCAGCTACTTGGGGGCGCCCAGTTGGTACTTGGAGCCCTCGCCCTGGCCATCGGAAATGGCGGCGGCCTGGCCAGCGGCCGGGTTCACGCCGCCGGCATCTTCCTTGTTCGTGGCTCCTGCGCCGCTTGCGGGCTCCGATGCCTTGGCGGGCAGGGGCGCGGCTGGCGGCAAGGGCTCGTGCGGATCACCCTTGGCATGGGGCATGACCTGCTCGGCCATGATCACGGGCTGGCCCAGCAGGGGCTTGTCCGGCGGGGGCTGGTTGAAGCGCGGCACTTCGGCCATGGGAAATCCCGCGCGCGTCGACGAGGTCTCGCCCGAGCAGGCGGCCAGCGTCAGCAAAGAGGTTGCGGCGACGCCCAGGGCCAGCCGTCTGGCGAGTGTCGTGGCCTGCACAAATTCATGGGGCATGGTTGTTCTCCGATGTCGATCTTCCGGCCGACATGCTCCCATGTGTCCAGGACTGGTGGCGTAGGTCCATGCCGGATTCCCGGTGACAGGCCACCGCAATCCTTGCTCAGGGCTGGCTGCCGCTGGCCTTCCACGATCCATCGGACTGCTTGCAGAACCAGAAGCGCCAGTTTTCCGAGGTCTTTTTCAGGCGCACGTCGGCCGACAGCAGGCGGCAGCTTCCGGCCGAGCCGGTCTGCACGGTCTGCTGCGGCTGCAAGGCCATCGTCACGCGCTGGTTGGTACGGTTCGGGCGGCTGGTCCATTCGGTCACGGAGCCGTCGGCGGCCTCGTTGAGCACCTTGGCCACGGCGGCCTTTGCGTCGGGCAGGTCCCTGGCGGGAATGCGTGCGGCGATGGTGTCGTTGAGGAAGATCAACGCTGCGGCATTGGCACTGGTGGACACCAGCGAGGCGGCGGCGGCCAGCGATGCGACGGTGAGGGCAAAGGTTTTCATGCAATGGTTCCTGGAGTGTGGGCCGACGACCGCAGCGGGATGTCGGAAGGAAGGTATCGGGCCATGTTAACGGCTGCCGTGGTGGCGCCGTGCGTCGCGCACCGCTGAAACCAGCGCGGACTGCGGCCGAGTGTGGTCGAGTGCTGCCGAGGGCCGCGCAAAACCGTTACAGTCCCTGGCGGATTCCTTCGTCCATTTCCGCCAGAAATTCCACTGCATGCCACGATCTTCCAGCCACCAGACCACCCAGCGCTTTGCCATTCCATGGACGCTTGTTGCAGGCTTTGGTGCAGCGGCCCTGGCCACCCTGGTCATCGCCTTCGTCAATTTCCGGGCGTCCGAGGCGCGGGGCCAGGCCGTGAATGCCATGGACCGCACCACGCTGGCCATGCGCCAGCTCAGCCAGCTCAACGCCTCGCTCAAGGATGCCGAAACCGGGCAGCGGGGCTTTCTGCTGACGGGTGACCAGGCCTATCTGCAGCCCTACCAGCAGGCGCGCGATGTGCTGCAAAAGCAGCTGGAGGCGCTCAAGGCGCGCACGTCCAGCGACTCCGTCCAGCACCGGCTGCTGGACCAGATCGAGGACATCTCGACGCAGAAGCTGCGCGAGCTGCAGGAAACCATAGACCTGCGCAAGGCCGGCGACCTGGACGCCGCCATGGCCCTGGTGCGCCTGGACGTGGGCAAGAACGCCATGGACCGGCTGCGCGAGCTGATCGATGATCTCTACACCCGCCAGACCCGTGAGCTGGAGCAGCGCCGCCAGCTGTGGGTGGAGGCCTCCACCACCTCGACGTACTACTCCTGGGGCGGCTCCCTCATCTTGCTGGGCCTGATCCTGGCATCGGCCGCGCTGACGGTGCGCGAGTACCGCGTCAAGGCGCGCCAGTCGTGGGTGACGTCCGGTCTGTCCGGCCTGGGCCAGCAGTTGCAGGGCGACCGCCGGCTGGAAGACCTGGGCCAGAAAGCACTGGAATACCTGGCCACCTACCTGCGCGCCGAGGTGGGCGCCGGCTATGTGGTGGACTGCGCCGACGGCGGTCTGCGCCTGTTCGGCGGCTATGCCTTGCCGCGCGAGCGCCTGCAGCACAAGCTGCTGCCCGGCGAGGGCCTGGCGGGCCAGGCGGTCACCTCGCGCAAGCTGCTGCATGTCAGGGACGTGCCTGCGCAGCACCTGCCGATTTCCTCGGGCACCGGCCAGTCCAGCCCGTTGCAGCTGATGGTGGCGCCCGCCATGGAGAACGGCGAAGTGTTCGCCGTCATCGAACTGGGCTTTCTGCGCGGGGTGAGCGAGGCAGAGCGCAGCCTGCTGGAGCGGGCGTCCGAAATGCTGGCCGTGGCCATCCGCTCGGGCCTGGACCGTTCGCGCCTTGAGACCTTGCTGGAAGAAACGCGCCGCCAGTCGGAAGAGCTGCAGGCCCAGCAGGAAGAGCTGCGCGTGAGCAACGAGGAGCTGGAGCAGCAAAGCCGCATCCTGCAGGAGTCGCAGACGCAGATGGAGCACCAGCAAAGCGAGCTGGAGCAGACCAATGCCCATCTGGAGGAGCAGACCCAGCAGCTGGAGTACCAGCGCGAGCAACTGCTGCGCGCCCAGGGTGCGCTGACCGACAAGGCGCACGAGCTGGAGCTGGCCAGCCAGTACAAGAGCGAGTTCCTGGCCAACATGAGCCACGAGCTGCGCACGCCGCTGAACTCCACGCTGATCCTCGCCAAGCTGCTGGCCGACAACAAGCCCGGCAACCTGCAGGCCGATCAGGTCAAGTACGCACAGACCATTCATGCGGCGGGCAGCGACCTGCTGGCGCTGATCAACGATATCCTGGACCTGTCCAAGATCGAGGCCGGCCAGGTCAGCGTCCTGGTGGAGCCCATGACCATCGCCACCGCCTTGCAGGCGCTGATGGAGCCGCTGCGCCCCATCGCCCGCGAAAAAGGCCTGGAGCTGACATGGACGGTGGACCCCGGCGTGCCGGCCTCCATGCAGACCGACCCCATGCGGCTGGCCCAGGTGCTCAAGAACCTGCTGTCCAACGCGCTCAAGTTCACGGCCAAGGGCTCGGTCGAACTGCAGGTGTCCCGCGTGCCCGGGGGCATGCTGGCGTTTGCCGTGCGCGATACCGGCATCGGCATTGCCGAGCAGCAGCAGCAATTCATCTTCGATGCCTTCCGCCAGGCGGACGGCAGCACGCATCGCAAGTTCGGCGGAACGGGCCTGGGCCTGTCGATCTCACGTGACCTTGCCGGGCTGCTGGGCGGCACGCTGACCGTCTCCAGCACGCCGGGGCAGGGCAGCGTGTTCACGCTGACCGTGCCTGTGATCCTGGAGCTGGTGGAGCCTGGCCAGGCCTTGGCTGCCGCGCCGCTGCCCCGCCCGGCGCGGGAATCGCTGGCGAATGCGCAGACACAGACGCAGGTGCCGGTGTCATCGCCCGCGTCCGTGCCCGCCGTCGCCTCGGCCCATGTCGCGCCGGCTGCGCCCGCGTTCGCGCCGGCCATGTCGCCAGCCATGTCTGCGCCGATGCTGTCGCCTACCTCGTCCGCGGCGAATGCCCTGCGAAAGAGCGGGCAGAGCGGGCGCCGCATCCTCGTCATCGAGGACGATCTGCGCTTTGCCGACATTCTTTCCGAGCTCGCGCGCGAGATGGATTTCGAATGCGATGTGGCCAACACCGCGTCCGACGGCCTGGCCATGGCGGCAAGCAACCAGCCCAACGCCATCGTGCTGGACATCAACCTGCCCGATTTCTCGGGCCTGGGCGTGCTGGATCAGCTCAAGCGCAACCCCGTCACGCGCCACATTCCCGTGCACGTGGTCTCGGTGGCCGACTATTCGCAGGAGGCCATGGGACGCGGCGCCGTGGGCTACGCGCTCAAGCCCGTCAAGCGCGAGGAACTGGTCCATGCCCTGAAGCGGCTGGAGGCCAAGTTCACCCAGGACCTGCGCCGCGTGCTGGTGGTGGAGGACGACGAGCGCCAGCGCGAGAGCGTGCGCCACCTGCTCAGCCGCAGCGATGTGGACATCGTCTGCGCGGGCACGGCGGCGGCGGCGCTGGAGCATCTGCGCGGCGCCACCTTCGACTGCATGGTGATGGACCTGAACCTGCCCGACATCAGCGGCTACGAGCTGCTGCAGCGCATGACGGACCAGGACGATGTTTCCTTCCCGCCTGTCATCGTCTATACGGGCCGCGCGCTCTCGCGCGATGAAGAGCAGCAGCTGCGGCGCTTTTCCAAGTCCATCATCATCAAGGACGCGCGCTCACCCGAGCGCCTGCTCGACGAGGTCACGCTGTTCCTGCACCAGGTGGAGTCCGAGCTGTCGGCCGAGCACCGCCAGATGCTGCAGGTGGCGCGCAGCCGCGAGTCGGCGCTGGAAGGGCGCACGGTGCTGGTGGTGGAGGACGATGTGCGCAATGTGTTCGCGCTGTCCAGCATTCTGGAGCCCACGGGCATCCGCGTGGAGATCGCGCGCAACGGGCGCGAGGCGCTGGAAACCCTGGAAGCGCGGGGCACGGCGCAGGCCGGCATCGACCTGGTCCTGATGGACATCATGATGCCCGAGATGGACGGCTACACCGCCATGCGCGAGATCCGCAACCGCCCGCAATGGCGCCGCCTGCCCATCATCGCCCTGACCGCCAAGGCCATGAAGGACGACCAGGAGAAATGCCTGGCCGCCGGTGCCAACGACTACATCGCAAAGCCGCTGGACGTGGAGAAGCTGCTGTCGCTGGTGCGGGTGTGGATGCCCAAGTAGCAAGGAGGACGCGATGCCGCAGCTGAATAGGAGGACGCGATGCCTCAGCTGAAAAAAGCCCGCACCGCCGACATCGAGCAGCGCCTGCTGATCGATGCCATCTACCACCGCTACCACTACGACTTCCGGGGCTACGCCCAGGCCTCGCTCAAGCGGCGCCTGCAGTCGGCCCTGGTGCAGTTCGACTGCAAGACGCTGTCGCAGCTGCAGGACCGTGTGCTGCACGATACAAGCGTGTTCCCGGCCCTGCTCGAGTACCTCACGGTCCAGGTCAGCGACATGTTCCGCGACCCGACCTACTTCCGCTCGCTGCGCACCGAGGTCGTGCCGCTGCTGCGCACCTATCCCTCGCTCAAGGTCTGGGTGGCCGGCTGCAGCGCGGGCGAAGAGGTGTATTCGCTGGCCATCCTGCTGCATGAAGAGGGCCTGCTGGACCGCACCCTGATCTACGCCACCGACATCAATCCCCATGCGCTGAAGGCGGCCGAGCAGGGCGTGTTCGACATGGCGCGCGTGGCGGCCTTCACCGACAACCATGCGCGCTCGGGCGGGCACAGCTCGCTGTCGCACTACTACACGGCGCGCTATGGCCGTGTGGTCTTCGACAAGGGGCTGCGCGAGCACATGGTGTTCTCCGACCACAGCCTGGCCACCGACAGCGTGTTCGCCGAGATGCACCTGGTGTCCTGCCGCAACGTGCTCATCTATTTCGAGCGCGAGCTGCAGGACCGGGCGCTGGGCCTGTTCCGCGATGCGCTGTGCCATCGCGGGTTCCTGGGCCTGGGCTCCAAGGAGTCGCTGCGGTTTTCAGGGCATTCGGAGGCCTTCGAGGACTTCGTGCTCGAAGACCGCATCTACCGCAAGAGGGCCGGGCTGTGATGCCCGCGACCACGAACACACCCGCCTCGGACGCCGCCACAGCCTACGAGGCCATCGTGATCGGCGGCTCGGCCGGCGCGCTTGATGCGCTGTCCGTGGTGCTGCCCACGCTGCCCGCCAGCCTGCGCGCTTCGGTGCTGGTGGTACTGCACCTGCCGCGCGACCGGCGCAGCCTGCTGGGCCAGCTTTTCGGGCCGCGCTGCGCCCTGCCGGTGCGCGAGGTGCAGGACCAGCAATGGCTGGAGCCGGGCTGCCTGTACTTTGCGCCGGCCGACTACCACCTGCTGGTGGACAGCGGGCCCAGGCTGGCGCTGTCGCTGGATGCGCCCTGGCATTTTTCGCGGCCCTCGATCGATGTGCTGTTTGAGTCGGCTGCCGACTGCTATGGCGAGCGCCTGCTGGCCGTGCTGCTGTCGGGCGCCAACGAGGATGGCGCCCAGGGCATGGCCAGCGTGCACGCGGCCGGCGGCCTGGCGGTGGTGCAGTCGCCAGACAGTGCCGCAATGCAGACCATGCCGCGGGCGGCCCTGGCCCGCGTGCCACAGGCCCGGGTGCTGGCGCCGCAGGGCATTGCCGCGCTCATCGCATCGCTGCACGGCCAGGGGAGGCTTTGAATGTCCATTCAGCGCGCTCCCACCAGACAAAATACCGAGAGAGAATCCATGTCCCAAACAGATCGCGTCAAATGCCTGATCGTCGATGACATTGCCGAGAATCTGATCGCCATCGAAGCGCTGCTGCAGCGCGACGGCATCGAGTTCCTCAAGGCGCATTCCGGCCCCGAGGCGCTGGAGCTTTTGCTCGACCATGGCGATGTGGCGCTGGCCCTGCTGGACGTGCAGATGCCCGAGATGAACGGCTTCGAGCTGGCCGAGCTGATACGCGGCAGCGAGCGCACGCGCCACATCCCGCTCATCTTCATGACGGCCGGCTCGCGCGAGCACAATTGGCAGTTCCGCGGTTATGAAAGCGGCGCCGTGGACTTTCTGTACAAGCCCATCGACCCGCACATGCTGACCACCAAGGCCAACGTGTTCTTCGAGCTTCACCAGCGCAAGCAGGCGCTGGCCCAGCAGCTGCAGGAGCGCACCGAGGCGCTGCGCATCAACGAGATGTTCATGGCCGTGCTCAGCCACGACCTGCGCACGCCGCTGCAGTCCATCAAGGCGGCGGCCACCGTGCTCACGCGCCAGCCCGATCCCGGCAAGGTGGCCAACATGGCCGAGCGCATGCTCAGCAGCAGCCAGCGCATGTCGCGCATGATCGAGGATCTGCTGGACGTGACCCGCATCCGCCAGGCAGAAGGCCTGCCGCTGTCGCCCCAGTCGGCCAGCCTGCAGACGCTGCTGCAGCGCACGCTGCAGGAGGTGGAGACGGGCTTCCCGGAGCGGCGCCTGGAAAGCGAGATGCTGGGCAATCTGGAAGGCATCTGGGATGGCGAGCGCCTGTGCCAGGTGCTGACCAACCTGCTGGGCAATGCCATGCACCACGGAGATCCCGCGCAGCCGGTGCAGGTGACGGCCGATGGCCGCCAGGACGATCGCGTGTCCATCACGGTGCGCAACGGCGGCACCATTCCCGCGGAACTGCTGCCCACGCTGTTCAACCCGTTTCGCGGTGGTGAACGCCGGCCCGGCCAGCACCAGGGACTGGGCCTGGGGCTGTTCATTGCGCACCAGATCGTGCGTTCGCACGGCGGGCGCATCGATGTGCGCTCCGCCGACGGAGTGACCAGCTTCAGGGTGGAATTGCCGCGCGAGGCGGCGGTGGGAGGCTCCAAGGCCGTGCTGTGACGGCGGGAGCCGGGGGCGCCGGGGCGCGCGAAAGCGCGAACGCTTCAGTGGGCGGGGTTGCCGAGCGCTTCCTGGATGGAGTCCAGCAGCGTCTCCAGGTCCTCGATCTCGAAGGGCTTGAGTAGGGTCCGCACATGGGGGCCCCAGGCCATGGGGTAGGGCCCCAGGTCGTAGCCGGAGCACAGGATGATCCAGCGCTGGGCATCGGCCTCCAGCAGCTGCCGCGCCAGGTCGGTGCCTGACAGGCCGGGCAGGCTGACATCGGAAACCACCACGTCGAAAGGCTGGGCCGCATCCAGTTCCAGGGCCTGCTCGGCGGTGGCGCAACTGGTCACGAAGCGCGATTCGCTCTCCATCAGCAGGCCAATGGTTTCGCGCAGGTCGGCATTGTCTTCAACGTACAGGATTCGCATATCTCTTTGTTGCAGTGCATCATGCTGCTATCAAAAAGGCAGCATTGACGAGGGCTGATCATCCACACCCTCGGGCGGGCATCGCGTAGGACAGCATGCAAACTTTTCTGCCGCCGCCTGCATGGAGGCCGAGGCTATGGATTGTGCAATACAACGAAGAACGCCAGAACAAGGCTTGCGCGCGTTCAGCGGGTGGAGGCCTGCGGCGGGTCCAGAACATGCTTTTGCACGGGCAGGAATTCATCCGCCTGCCGTGAATAGTCCCAGCGCGTGAGCTCTCGGCGCCAGGCCGGGCCCTGTCCAGCCGAGTCCTCCTGCTGCTCCAGCGTGAACAGGCTGTTGGGCGCATGCGCGCGCAGCCGCAGCGATACCGCAGTGCCCGCCTGCGCCGCCCACAGCCCCGGCAGCGGCTGGACCAGGCCGGGGTCATGTCCATGGCCTGACAGCACCAACTGCGCTCCGGCGTCGCGCCAGGCCGCCAGGGCCGTTGCCGCGCGGTGCGGGCGGTGGCTGCGGTCCTGCGCATGGGCGGCTGCCAGCGGGTGGTGGCTGACCACAATGCGCCAGTCGCCGGGGCTGGCCTGCGCCAGCCTTTGGGCCACTTGCCGGATCTGGCTGGCCGACAGGCTGCCGCGCTGGTGGCGCCACCAGCGCGTGGTGTCCACGCCAATCACGCAAAAGCCCTGCTCTGCGCACCAGGGCTGCAGTTCGGCGCTGATCCAGCGGGCGTAGCGATCATGGGCATGGCCGCCCAGCCGCTCCCACCAGGCCAGCAACGGCAGATCGTGGTTGCCCGGCACAACCAGGCGGCGCGGTACGGGAAGGGCATCGAGAAACTCGCGCGCCTGGGCAAACTGCGCGGCCGTGGCACGCTGGGTCAGGTCGCCGGAGACCACCAGCAGCGCCACGGGCAGACGTGCGGCCAGTCTTGCCGCGGCGGCGCACACGGCCGGATCGTGGGCGCCGAAATGCAGGTCCGACATATGCATGAGCAAAGCCATGGGCGTTCCTTGTCCCTTGATGATCAGGAGGAGGGCCCGGCCTCGCCCGGCACGACCAGCCATAGCGGCTTCTCGCCCAGGCGAAAACGAATGGGCGGGGCCATCCATTCGCGCTCGCCATCAAAGGCCACCTTCAGGCGCCGCGGGCGCCGACCTGCGGGCTCTGCCACCAGCTCGGTGCAGGCCAGGCTGGCCACCGCATCGTCCTGCGCCAGCCGTCCCAACACGGCATTCCAGACCACGCGCGCCGGGGCCTCGCTGGCCTGCGGCAGCAGCAGCACGGCGGCCAGGTGCTGGCCGTCGGCCACGGCGCGGGCTTCGGCAATGCCCACGCGCTCCAGCTGCATCGGGTTGTTGCCCACGAACAGTGTGCTGGCCAGGTGCTCTTGCTGCTGCAGCGGCGCCTGGCGGTCGGAGCGCAGGGCGATGCGCCAGCGGCGCGCGCTGCCACCGCGAAGAATGCTCCAGATGGAGGCCGCAATGGCCACCAGCCGCGTGCGGCCAAAGCGTGTGGACGCGCGCTCGCGTTCGTCCAGCAGGCGCGGGTACAGGCCCAGGCTGGCGTTCACCAGGAACAGCCGTTCGTTGACCAAGCCCACGTTCACGGGCCGCATCTGGCCGGCCTGCAATGCCTGAAGAATGTCCTGCACGGCCTGGGCAGGCTCCAGCGACAGCGCCTGCTCGCGGGCGAAGTAGTTGAAGGTGCCCAGCGGAACCACGCCCATGGGCACGCCCCGCGCCCAGGCTGCGGCGGCCACCGCATTGATGGTGCCGTCACCGCCGGCGGCCACGACCAGGCCGCCATCCTGGCTGGCCCTGTCCACGGCGCGGGCGGCCAGGTGCACGATGTCGGCGCGTGCGCCAGGCACATGCCACTGCACGCTGCGCTGCTGCAGCGCGGGCACGCTGGTGAGGCGGGCGCGCAGCTGTTCCAGGTCGGCGCCTGGGCGCAGCGGCACGATCAGGTGGATGGGGCCGGCGGGGTCCAGACGGGGCGGGGGCTGCTGGCTCTCGGAATAGGTGGGCGTCATGGAAGGCGGGAGGCTGGAACAGGCGCCGATTGTTTCGTGGATTGCACCTGCATGTGCACCGGATCATGCAAGCGGCACACGTCAGCCAAAGCCGACAGGCAGGGCACCACAAGGCAGCAGCGGCTCACCAGCGACTCCCTGGTGGCTCACTGGTGGCTCACTCGTGCCAGGGAGAGCGGTACTCCAGCATCTGCGCCAGCGGCACCGGCCGCTCGAACAGATAGCCCTGTGCATGCTCGCAGCCCAGGGCGTGCAGCAGCCTGGCCTGGGCCTGCTCCTCCACGCCTTCGGCCACGACCTTGACGCCAAAGCCCTGGGCGATGCGCAGCACGGCGGTCACGATGGACTTGTCGGATTCGGACTCCGGCAACTGGCCGACGAAGCTCTGGTCGATCTTGATGCAGTCAAAGCGCAGGCGGCTGAGATAGGCCAGGGAGGAGTAGCCGGTGCCGAAGTCGTCAATGGCGATCTTCACGCCCAGCGCGCGGATGGCGGCAATGCGCTGCAGCGTGGCGTCGCTGTCGTCCAGCAGCATGGACTCCGTCAGCTCCAGGGTCAGCAGCCGGGCGGGCAGGCCGCTGGTGGCCAGTGCCTGCTCCAGTGTGGAGGCGAAGTCGGACTGGATGAGCTCGCGTGCCGACATGTTGACGTGCAGCTCGAAGTCAGCAGGCAGCCGGGGCAGGTGGGAGGCGATGTCGTGCGCCGCCGTGCGCAGCACCCATTCGCCCACGCTCAGGATCAGGTCCGACTCCTCGGCCACCGGAATGAAGACGCCGGGCGGCACCATGCCGCGCGTCGGGCTGTTCCAGCGCACCAGGGCCTCGGCGCCGACCATGCTGCCTGTGGCCAGGTCCACCACGGGCTGGTAGAACACGCGCAGCTCGTTGCGCTCCAGCGCCTGGCGCAGCTCCATGGCCAGCTGTGTGCGGCCCAGCATTTTCTGCGCCAGGCTGGGCTCGAACAGCAGGAAGGGGTGCGAGCCGCGCTGCGCCTCACCCAGCGCAATGCTGGCGTTGCGCAGCCACTCGGGCAGCGCGCCCGGCAGCAGCTCGCCGCTGACGGCGCCCGCGCAGGCGCGCAGCACGATGTCGTCCTTGCCCACGGAAAATGGCTGGTCGAAGATTTCCAGCAGATGGCGGCATTTGTCCTGCATCTGCTGCGGCGTGCAGTCATGCAGCCACAGCATGGCGAACTCGTTGCTGGCCGTGCGCGCCAACAGGGCAGGAAACTGCAGATGGTGGTTGCGCAGCCGCTCGGCCACGGCCCGCAGCAACTGCTCGCCCGTGCCGTGGCCCACATCGTCGCGGACGCTGCGGAAATTCTGCAGCTCCAGCAGGCACAGCGCGGCAGGGCAGGGCGTGTTGGCGGTGGATGCCGCATCGGCCTGCTCGATCAGGCCGGCGCGCGTGAGCAGCTGCGTCAGGCTGTCGTACTGCAGCAGGGTGCGCATGTGCTCGAAGGACTCCTGCAGCCGCTGCGCCATGTTGTGGAAGGCCGAAACCAGGGACGATGTCTCGACCAGGGACGTATCCGGCAGCGCCCCTACCGCGCTCCAGTCGCCCTTGGCCAGGCGGTTGGCCGCATCGGCCGTCACCGCCAGGGGGCGCAGCGCCCGGCGCAGGCACCACACACCCAGCCCCAGTCCCAGCAAGGCCAGGCCGAAAGCGAGGACCAGCGCATGCCGGCTGTCCGCCCGCATGCTGCTGACCAGATCGGATTCGGGCTGCAGCACCAGGATCCGCCAGTCGATGCCGCGTGCATCGTGGAATGCGGTGACCTGGCCATGGTAGATCTGCCCCTGTTCCTTGAAGCTCAGGTTGATGGTGTTCTGGGGGGCCGCTGGCGCCGACGGATCCGCGCTCAGATGGGGAGGCAACAGGGCGGCCAGGCTGCGCAGCGCAAGATCGGGACTTTCGGACAGCCGCAGGCGCACGGGCGGGTCATAGGGGCCTTCGCGCCGCTTCAGCACCGACAGCTCAGACGAGTGCGCCACCATGTAGCCCTGTGCGTCGACCACGGCGATATGGCCGTTGCCACGCAAGGGCTCGTCGCGCAGAAAGCGGTTCATGCTGCTCAGCCGCACATCGGCGGCCACCACGCCGGCCAGCTGGCCGGACACCCGCACGGACGTGGATGCGGAAATCGTGGTATCGCCGCGGTCGCCAGTCACCGTGTAGATGGGCGACCAGTGCGGGCCGTCTTTGTGGATGGCAGGCTGGTACCAGGGGCGCACGCGGGGGTCGTAGCCTGCAAGGCTGGACATGGGCGGGCCGGGCTCCAGCCCCTCGAAGATCTGCAGGGCGCCCTGGGTGCTGCGGTCCTGGAGAATCAGGCGGTAGCGGCCATCGGGCTCCAGCCGCACCCCCGTGTATTCGCCTTGTACGCCGCCAAAGCTCAACAGGCTGATCTGGTGGTGCTGGGCATACAGCTCGGTGAATGAGCGTGTCAGATAGCCATAGATGGGACGCAGGTCGCCGGGGGTGTAGAGCGCCTGCCGGGCCACGGTCTCGGCCAGAGCCTGCTGCACGCGCAGCGGTGTCTCCAGGTAATCGGCCAATTGGTGGCGCGTGGTGGTGGACAGGGAGTCGAGCAGCCGCAGGCTTTCGCGGTTGATGAGTTGGTCCACCTGGCGCTGCTGCCATGCCGCCAATAGCCCGGCCGTGACCACGAACACCGCTATGAAGGGGGCTGTGACTGCCGTGCGAAGTGAGAGCCTGAAGGCGGGCATGCAGAGGTTTCCGTAGCGTGCGCCGGGCAGCCAAGGGCCGGATCTGCCTGCGACAGCGGCCATTGTGCAGTGCCTTCGCAGCCCTGCGCCGCCGCCGCCGCAGTCCGCGCCTGGGCGCTCCTGTGGTTGATAGGAAAATTTGTTGATAAATGGTTTTCGGTAGAAAAAATGAATTCTTGATGGCGATTTACCAGAGCGCAAAGGCCGGGCCGTGGCCTGCGCAAAGCCAGCCATTGCGCCACTCGGCTTACATATCCGTTTACAAATTGATCGCCATTACATGTAGACATCACATGTAATGGCCGCTATGGTATCCGCATGGAACAAAAGACATCAGCCCATTACCAGCGCCTGCACCGGCAACGGCTGCGCGAACAGGGGCTGGTGAAAAAGGAGGTCTGGATTCTTCCAGAGTACGGCGCGGCATTGCAGCAATTGGAAAAGCAAATGCGCGTGCCGGGATTGCAACCGGAATCAATGGTTCTCATCCACAAGGAGGGCGGCATGGACAACAGCAGACAGGCATATCGGGATATTCACGCCTTGGCGGGCGATCTGCAGCAATCGGCACTGGTGCAGGGCGGCCGGCTCCATATCGAGGTGCTGGAAGGCGCAGACGCAAGTTTGCTGGTCAGCCTGCCCGAATTCGGCGATCTGCCGGTGCATGTGGCGCTCTCGGGCGACCAATTGGTGGTGGAGGCCTTTCTGTGGCCCGCCGACCAGGTGCACGACCGCGCCGGTCTCAACGAGCAAATGCTGCGCCTGCAAAAACTGTTTCCCTTCACCACGATGGCGCTGGAACCCCAGGCCCACGGCGGCGAGGGCTATGTGATGTTCGCCGCCCTGCATGCCAGCAGCAGCGAGGGCGACATCATTGCCGAGATCCTTACCCTGGCCGACAGCGTCATCCAGGCCACCGAGGCGCTCGCCCACTACCTGACGCCTGTGCCCGCACCCACATCCGCATCCGCATCCGCATCCGCATCCGTGCAGGCCTGACGCCCCGCCCGTTGAAGACACTGAGCCCCTAGGAGATCATCATGACCATCTGGAACAAGCTGGTGACAGCGTTGCGCGGCGCCGCCCACGAGGCCGGCGAGGCGGTGACTGACAGCCAGGCCCTGCGCATCCTGGACCAGGAAATCCGCGATGCCGACAGCGACCTGAACAAGTCCAAGGAAGCGCTGGCCGACATCATGGCCAAGCAGAAGCTGGCGGCCGGCAAGCTCAAGCAGACCCAGGAACGCATTGCCGAGTACGAGGGCTATGCCGTCAAGGCGCTGGACACCAGCGACGAGGCGCTGGCGCTGGAAGTGGCCGGCAAGGTCTCCGTGCTGGAGACCCAGCGCGACGAGGAGCAATCCCAGCTGGACGCCTACACGCAAAGCGTGGAGCAGCTGCGCGTGGCCATACAGACGGCGCAAACGCATATCAAGCGCCTCAAGCAGCAGGCCGACACGGTCAAGGCCACGGAAAGCGTGCAGCGCGCCCAGGCCACGGTGGCCGGCCGCTACGCAGGCTCGCAGACGCGCGTGCAAAGCGCGCTGGATTCTCTGGAGCGCATCAAGCAAAAGCAGGCCGAGCGCGGTGCGCGCATGGAAAGCGCGGCCGAGCTGGCGCGCGACAGCAGCGAAGACGCGCTGGATGCCAAGCTGCGCGCTGCCGGCATCACGCCCCAGGCGGGCAATGCGCAGTCGGTGCTGGAACGCCTGAAGGCGCAGCGCGCCGCAACTAACGGAAAAAGCGCTTGATGCGCGGCCGTTGTCCAGGCAGGCACTGCCAGGCCTGCCGCCTCGGCTGCCGGATTTGAGGGGAGGGGAAAAACATGTCTGCGTTCCTGCAATACGCGTTTGGCTTTCCGACTTTCATCTTTGGCGCCTTGCTGCTGTTCATGCTGCTGTACTGGCTGATCGCCATGCTGGGCCTGCTGGAGGTGGACTCGCTGGACCACTGGGTGCTGTTCGACGGCAGCGACCATGCGCACGGCGTGGAGCATTCGGTCAGCGCGCTGGCCGGGCTGCTGCTCAAGGTGGGCCTGGGCGGCATTCCGCTCACGGTCATCCTCACCGCGCTGTTCCTGATGTCCTGGCTGGCCTCGTATGTGCTGTGCCATTTCGTGCCCATGCCCCAGGGCTGGACCCTGGTGAACCTGCTGACCGGCTCCCTGGTGGCTGCGGCAGCCATGGTGCTGGGCTTTGCCGCCACCGTGCTGCTGCTGCGCCCGCTGCGGGGCATCGTCAACAAGGTGGCGCCTGCAGAGGAGCCCAAGGTGCTGCTGGGCCGCACCGGCCTGGTGCGCAGCGCCGTGGTGGACGGCACGCAGGGCTACGGCAGTGTCGAGGACGGCGGCGCGGGCCTGAACGTGCAGATGCGCTCGCCCGAGCGCGCACTGGGCCGGGGCACCGAGATCGTGCTCATCGAGCACCTGCCCGAGCACAACGCCTGGCGCGTGGTCAGCAAGGCCGAGTTCGACGGCACCGAGCTGCCGCGCTAGTTCCGGGATTCCCACAAGGCCCGAGCGTCCGTTCGGCGGGCGCGGCCTTTCCGTTTTTTCAGCGTTTTCACAGATAGCAATTCACAGGGGAGATTCGCATGAACATGAGCAACATGGAGTGGTACATCGTCGCTGGGGTGGTGATCGGTTCCGTCTTCGTCGTCATCCTCGGGCTGTTCGCCCTGGTCAAGGCCTTCTATATCAAGGTTCCGCAGGGCACGGCGCTGATCATCAACGACACCACGTCGCAGCCCAAGGTCAAGTTCACGGGCGGCCTGGTGCTGCCGGTGATCCACAAGAAGGAGTTCATGCAGATCTCGCTGCTGACGCTGGAGATCGACCGGCGCGGCAAGGAAGGCCTGATCTGCCGCGACAACATGCGCGCCGACATCACCGTGGCCTTCTACCTGCGCGTCAATGAAACGGCGGAAGACGTGCTCAAGGTGGCCAAGGCCATCGGCGTGGACCGGGCCTCGGACAAGACGGCCGTCAACGAGCTGTTCAACGCCAAGTTCTCCGAGGCGCTCAAGACCGTGGGCAAGCAGATCGAGTTCGTCAAGCTGTTCGAGAACCGCCAGGATTTCCGCGACCAGATCATCCATGTCATCGGCAACGACCTCAACGGCTATGTGCTGGAAGACGTGGCCATCGACTATCTGGAGCAGACGCCCAAGTCCTCGCTGGACCCCAACAACATCCTGGACGCCGAGGGCATCCGCAAGATCACCGAGCTGACGGCCAACCAGAACATCGTCACCAACGAGCTCGAGCGCAACTCCGACCTGGCCATCACCAAAAAGAACGTGGAGACCAAGGAAGCCATGCTGGCGCTGGAGCGCCAGCAGGCCGATGCCGAGGCGCGCCAAAAGCGCGAGATCGCCACCATCCAGGCCCGCGAGCAGGCCGAAACCCAGAAGGTGCAGGAAGAAGAGCGCCTGAAGGCCGAGCAGGCGCGCATCCAGACCCAGGAGCAACTGGACATCCGCGAGGAAAACCGCCAGCGCGAAGTGGCCGTGGCCCAGCAAAACCGTGAGCGTGCCGTGGTGATCGAGGTCGAGAAGGTCACGCGCGCCAAGGAGCTGGAGATCGTGGCCCGCCAGCGCGAGGTGGAGCTGCAGCGCATCGAGAAGGAAAAGGCCATCGAGGTCGAGAAGGCCAACATCGCCAACGTGGTGCGCGAGCGCGTGGTGGTGGAGAAGTCCGTGGCCCAGGAAGAGGAACGCATCAAGGAAGTGCGCGTGGTCTCCGAGGCCGAGCGCATGAAGCAGGTCACCGTGCTGACCGCCCAGGCCCAGGCCGAGGAAGACATGGTGCGCCAGGTCAAGAAGGCCGAGGCCGAAGAGGCTTCCTCGCGCCACAAGGCCGTGGAAGTCACGACCATGGCCCAGGCCGAGCTGGAAGCGGCCAGCAAGACCGCCGAAGCCAAGAAGAAGCTGGCCGAGGCCATCGAGGTCGAGCGCGCCGCGCCCGGCCTGGCCGATGCCAAGGTGCGCGAAGTCACCGCCGCAGCCCTGGAAAAGGAAGGCCTGGCCCAGGCCCGCGTGATTGCCGAGAAGCTGATGGCCGAAGCCAAGGGCCATCAGGAAAAGGGCCTGGCCGAGGCGCGCGTCATCGAGGCCACGGCCGACGCCAACGAAAAGCAGGGCCTGGCCGATGCCAAGGTGCTGGAAGAGCGCCTGCTGGCCCAGGCGCGCGGCGAAGCCCAGGTGGGCGCCACCAAGGCCACGGTCACGCGCGACGTGGGCATGTCCGAGGCCGATGTGCTGCGCGACAAGCTCTTCGCCGAGGCCAAGGGCCTGACCGAGAAGTTCACCGCGCTGGCCTCGCTGTCCGACCAGGCGCGCTCGCATGAGGAGTTCCGCATGCAGCTGGAGAAGAACTTCGAGCAGGCGCTGGCCGCCATCGAGGCCAACAAGAGCGTGGCCAAGGACCAGTCCGAGGTGCTGTCGGCCGCGCTCAGCAAGGCCAACATCGACATCGTGGGCGGCGAGGGAGCCTTCTTCGACAACTTCGCCAAGGCGCTGTCCGTGGGCAAGGCCGTGGAAGGCGTGGCGGGCAAGAGCCCCATCGTGCAGGACCTGATCAGCAAGTTCCTCAGCGGCAAGGGCGGCGCATCGCTGCTGAACGCGCTGGGCGACGGCAAGGGCCTGCCGCCCACGCAGAGGGTCGACTGAACGGGGCGGCCGCCCGGCCGCTCCCTCCACCGGCTGCCCAGCCTCCCGCATCCGCCTTCCTCCGCCTGCCTGCCTGCCAGTCAGCTGGCCGGGGAGGGCGTGAATGGTCCCTGACACGCGAAAGCCCGTGACGCCCATGTCCCAACCGTCCCCATCGTCCTCACAGTCCCTGTCCCCCGACACCGCGGCCTCCGCCGTGGACCAGGCAGTCGCCAGCGGCGGCTCCTACGAAGTGCTGGCCAAGCGCCTTGACGGCCAGGGGCAGGCGCTGGAGACGCTGGCACGCCAGCTCAACGAGGAGCGGCTGGAGGAATTCGGCCGCAGCCAGATGGAAGTCGTCGGGCGCATGCGCGTGCGCACCGAAAACAACTGCCTGGGCCGCGACATCGCCCAGGTCGGCGGCTACCTGCTGTTTGGCTACAACGTCTTCATGGGCCTGAAGCAGTCCACGCGCGTGGAAGACGTGTTCGTGCTGTACCGCCTGCACGAGGGAGAGCAGGGCTACGAGGTCACGCCGGTCGATCTCAAGGACAGCTTTCTGGGCATACAGAGCTTCGTGCAGGACTTCCAGGAGCTGTACGCCTACTACAAGAACACCCGGCTGATGCAGCTGGCCGTGCGCGACGGCAAGCTGCTGGCGAGCTTTCAGATTGGCGAGCGCCTGTCCGATGTGCGCGTATTCCGCTGGTCCGTGCCCGTCGATGGCCAGCCCATCCGCTACATAGACAACCGGGGCGAGCGCGACATCGAGCTGCCCGCACCGCATGACTTCGAGTGGCAGCGCGCCGGGCGCGAGCAACTGGTGCAGGGGCGCCACCCGCACATCAACGTGCTGGACAAGGTCTTCGTCGAGACCCTGGGCGGCACGCTGACCATCAAGGTCGAGAACAACACCAACGACGGACTGGGCATCTACAGCGAGCCCGTGCAGGAGAAGAACCAGTCGCTGGACGACGCCGTGTTCGAGTACGCCGCCGTCGGCAGCCTGATCCTGCTGAAGATCCTGCCCTACCGCGAAGAGCAGTGGCGCTACCTGATCTTCAACACCCTGTCGCGCCAGGTTCTGCGCATGGACGCCATCGGCGCGGCCTGCATCCAGCTGCCGCAGGACCACGGCATCATCTTCCCCGGCGGCTACTACCTGCAAAGCGGCGAGAACCGCTCGTTCGAGCAGAACATGCAGGGCATGCGCTACCGGCGCAGCATCCGCTCGCCCAACGGCGAGGATGTGCTCTACGTGTTCTACGAGCCCGAGAGCGGGCGCATGGCGCTGTTCAAGTACAACCTGATCGAGCGCGCGCTGCAGCCGCCCATCATCGGCCACGGCTATGCGCGCATGGACGACGGGCGCGTCGTCATCTTCGCGGCCGAGAGCAACGAGGCCTCGCGCGTGCACCCCATGCAGGTCTGGCGCACGCCCTTCGCCTCGGACGACTATGCGGCACGCCAGCCGCAGCGCGACAGCTTCCTGGGCCGCATCGGCAATGCCGAGCTGGTCAGCGGCATCTCCGACCTGTACAGCGTGCGCAAGGAAATCGCGGCCACCGAGGTCTCGCTGCCGCGCTACGAGCGCCTGATCGACGCCGCGCGCCGCCTGTTCGAGCGCTACCACTGGCTGGGCGCGCCGCAGCTCAAGGGCGTGCACGAGACCCTGCTGGGCATCGTCGCCACGGGTGATGCGGTCATCGACGAGTACGAGAAGGTCGAGAGCATCCGCAACGCCTCGGCCAAGGCCATGGGCGAGGTTTCCAGCCGCCACGGCCAGTTGCTCAAGACACTGCGGCTGGCCGACTGGAAAAGCATTGGCGAGTACGTGGACGCGCTCACCCAGCTGGGCCAGTTGCGCGGCCAGCTCATGGCCACGCGCGACCTGCGCTATGTGGACCAGGCCGCCATCGACACCATGGTGCAGGGCGTCAACGAGGCCCAGGCCGATGTCTCCCAGCGCACGGCCGCCTTCATTGCCACCGACGAGGCCATGCAGCCCTATGCCGACCAGCTGCAGGCACTGGACCAGGCCGCGCAGGCGGCAGCCACGGTGGCGCAGATCAACGAGCCGCTGGCGCGCATGGCCGACATGGCGGCCGCGCTGGACATGCTGTCCGAGCTCATGGGAAGCCTGTCCATCGACGACGCCACGCAGCGTACCCAGGTGGTGGATCGCATCTCGGCCGTCTACGCGCGCCTGAACCAGGTGCGTGCACGCGCCGAGCAGCGCCGGTCGGGCCTGGGTGGCGCCGAGAACGTGGCCCAGTTCGCCGCCCAGCTGGCGCTGTTCTCGCAAAGCATCGTCAGCGCCCTGGGCCTGGCGCAGACGCCCGAGAAATGCGACGAGCAGCTGGCGCGCCTGCTGGTGCAGCTGGAGGAGATCGAAAGCCGCTTCGGCGAGCACGAGCAGTTCCTCGGCGACATCATGGCCAAGCGCGAGGAGGTGCTGGAGAGCTTCGAGGCGCGCCGCCAGTCGCTGCAGGACGAGCGCCAGCGCAAGGCGCAGGGCGTGCTGGACGCGGCGCTGCGCATCGTGCAGAGCCTGCCCAAGCGCACCGAGAAACTGGTCAGTGCCGACGCGCTGCATGCCTTTTTTGCAGGCGATCCGCTGATCGGCAAGCTCAAGGAGCTGGCCCAGCGCCTGCGCGAGCAACTGCATGACCCGGTCAAGGCCGACGACATCGACGGCCGCGTCAAGAACCTGCGCGACCAGGCGTTTCGAGCGCTGCAGGACCGCACCGAGCTGTACGAAGGCGACGGCGCCATCATCCGCCTGGGCCGCCACCGCTTCAGCGTGGGCAACCAGGAGCTGGACCTGACCCTGCTGCCGCGCAACGGCGAACTGTTCCTGCACCTGGTCGGCACCGAGTATTTCGAGCCCATGGACAACCCGGAACTGGCCGCCCTGCAGGCCTACTGGGATGCCTCCACGCCGGCCGAATCGCCGCAGTTCTACCGGGGCGAATACCTGGTCCTGGAAGTGGTGCTGGCTGCGCGCCAGCGCCGTGACGGCTGGAGCGAGGCCCGGCTAGCCCAGTTGCTGCCCGACGAGGCGGCACTGACCCAGGCCATCCGCGAATTCTCCGCGCCGCGCTACCGCGAAGGCTATGAGCGCGGCATCCACGACCATGATGCGGCCCGCATCCTGCAGGTACTGCTGCCCCTGCGCGATGCCGCCGGCGTGCTGCGCTTTGCGCCCGACGCCCGTGCGCTGGCCCTGCTGTTCTGGAGCGCACAGGCCCAGGTGCAGCAGCCGCAGCTGGCTGCCGCCATGGCGCAGTGGCCGCTGCGCGCCCAGCAGGCCCAGGCCATGCAGCAGATGTTCGGCAGCGAGGCCGAACAACTGAGCCTGCGCACCGACATCTCCGAGCGCCTGCGCGCCTATGCCGAAGAGCGGGGCCTGCTGCGCGACCTGCTGCCAGGACAGGCGGCGCCCGCAGACAGCGATATCGACAGCCTGATCCACGGCGCCGCCGACTACCTGCAGGCCGAGCTGGCGCAAAAGGCCGTGCGCTTTTCCTTCTCCAGCTACAGCCAGTCGGCCATTGCCGCGCTGCAGGCTGCCGTGCAGCAGCAGGCCCAGCCGCTGCAGCGCTGGGAAGAAATGCAGGCCTACTGGCAGGGCGAGGACCGGCGCGACAAGGCCGTGGCGCCGCTGGACCAGCGCTGGCGCAGCGCGCTGCACTGGCTGCAGACCGCCTGCCGCACGCTGGACGACGGGCAAGGGCAGGCCTGGCTGGCCTATTGCGGCGAGGCTGCGGCATGGCTGTGCTGTGCCGGCCAGTTGCCCTGCAAGGTCAGCAGCGTGGACCTGCGCCACGAAGTGCCGGGCCTGCTGGGCCAGCATCCGCGCATTGCGGACGGCCGCATGTGGCTGCAGATCGACGACCTGGGCCAGCGCGCCGCGCGCCATTTTCGTACCTTTGTTCCCGAGTTCGGCCGCTACCAGGCGCTGCGCCAGCAACTGCTGCAGGACTGGCGCTCGCGCGTGCGGGTGGAGGAATTCAAGGCCCGGCCGCTGTCGTCCTTTGTGCGCAACCGGCTGATCAACGAGATCTACCTGCCCGTGATCGGCGACAACCTGGCCAAGCAGATCGGCGTGGCCGGCGAGAACAAGCGCACCGACCAGATGGGCCTGCTGATGATGATCTCGCCGCCCGGCTACGGCAAGACCACGCTGATGGAGTACGTGGCCAACCGGCTGGGCCTGATCTTCATGAAGATCAACGGCCCGGCGCTGGGCCACTCCGTGCGCTCGCTGGACCCGGCCCAGGCGCCGGACGCCACGGCGGCCAAGGAGCTGGAAAAGCTCAACCTGGCGCTGGAGATGGCCAACAACGTGATGCTGTACATCGACGACATACAGCACACGCACCCCGAGTTCCTGCAGAAATTCATCTCGCTGTCGGACGGCACGCGCCGCATCGAGGGCGTATGGAAGGGCCAGACCCGCACCCACGACATGCGCGGCAAGCGCTTTTGCGTGGTGATGTCGGGCAACCCGTACACCGAGTCGGGCGAGGTCTTCAAGATTCCCGACATGCTGGCCAACCGTGCCGACATCTACAACCTGGGCGATGTGCTGGGCGGCATGCAGGAGGTGTTCAAGCTCAGCTACATCGAAAACAGCATGACCTCGAACGCCGTGCTGGCGCCGATGGCCACGCGCAGCCTGCAGGACCTGTACCTGCTGCTGGACAAGGCGCAGGGCCGGGAGGTCTCGGGCAATGCGCTGTCGCACGACTACTCATCGGCCGAGCTGCGCGAGATCGAGGCCGTGCTGGCCCGCATGGTGCAGGTGCGTGAACTGGTGTTCAAGGTCAACCAGCAGTACATCCAGAGCGCCGCGCAGGACGACGGCTACCGCACCGAGCCGGCCTTCCGGCTGCAGGGCAGCTACCGCAACATGAACAAGCTGGCCGAGAAGATCACGCCCGTGATGAACGACCAGGAAATGCAGCAGATGCTGGCCGACCACTACCAGGGCGAAGCGCAGATGCTGACCACGGGCGCCGAGGAGAACCTGCTCAAGCTCGCCGAGCTGCGCGGGCAGATGAGCGACGAGGACAGCGCCCGCTGGCAGCAGATACGCCAGCAGTTCCTGCGCCGCCAGGCCGCAGGCGGCGCCAATGCCGACGCCGCCACGCGCGTGACGGCGCAACTGGTCGACCTGGTCGCCGCCACGCGCGAGGTGGCCCAGTCGGTGTCCCAGTCCCAGCAGCAGGCAGTGCAGGAAGACGCCGCCGGCCAGGCCCACGCATCGGCAGCGGCCGCGCAGGCCGCCGCCAGGGACGCTGACCAATCCCAGACGCTACAGGCGCTTCAGGCTCTGCTGGCGCGGCTGCTGCAAACCCAAAGCGCGGCAGGCGATTCGCTGCACGGCATACGCGAGCTGATGGCACAAAGGGCGGCCAGCGAGCCCGTCAGCACCCAGGCCAGCACCCCGTCGGAGGTACAGGCCGCCCAGGACCGTCAGGCCCTGGTCCACATGATGGGCCAACTGCTGACCCGGTCGCTGGCCCAATCCCTGGAGCCCGTGGTCACGCACCTGGACCAGGCCCGCCGCCAGCAGCTGGGCCTGCACCGCGTGCTGATGCAGGTGGCCACGCGCATGCAGGAGCAGATCGACGCCCAGCGCGCGGGCCGTCCAGTGCCGGCTGCGGGCGCCATACGCTCCGAGGAAATCGACAAGGCCTTCGAGCGCATGCAGCGCGGCGACGTGCCGCCTGCGGCCTAGGCGCATCGCCGGGGCAAAGCCGGGGCAGGGCGCACCGGCAAAGGCTGGGGCGCCTTGCTGGCGCTGCCTTCGCATGGGCCGGGGGCCCTCGCACGTCTGCATGCGCTGATCCGTCATCGGACAACCCGATGTCCCGGACGTTGGACCATCACCTACAACCCGGGGCGCGTCCCGAACCGATGCTTGGAGTGGCGTGTTCGCAGCAGTGTGCACGCCCCACGAACGAGCCAACACGATGGACGCCCCATGGAACACAACACCCAGCTTTCCGTTTCGCGCAGGGACCTGCTGATTGCAGGTGCCTCCACGGCTGCGGCAACGGCCGTGCCTCGATCGGCCGGCGCGCAAGTGCAGCCTCCCTCCATCCCCGAAGGGGTTCAACTGCCCGTCACCCTGCAGGTCAACGGCAAGGAACACCGCCTGGACCTGGACACCCGCACCACGCTGCTCGACGCCCTGCGCGAGCATCTGCACCTGACCGGCACCAAGAAAGGCTGCGACCATGGCCAGTGCGGGGCCTGCACGGTGCTGGTCAATGGCCGGCGGGTGGTGTCCTGCCTGAGCCTGGCCGTGATGAACCAGGGCGCCGCCGTGACCACCATCGAAGGCCTGGGCACGCCGCAGTCGCCGCACGCCATGCAGGCCGCCTTCGTGCGGCACGACGGTTTCCAGTGCGGCTACTGCACGCCGGGGCAGATCTGTTCTGCCGTGGGCGTGCTCGATGAAATCAAACGCGGCATGCCCAGCCATGCCAGCGAAGACATCGTGGCCCAGCCCCTGGTGTCGGCCCATGAACTGCGTGAACGCATGAGCGGCAACCTGTGCCGCTGCGGGGCGTATTCCAACATCGTCGATGCCATCACCGAAGTGGCGGGGGAGGGGCGGACATGATTGCCTTCACCTACGAACGCGCCCAATCCCCCGCGCAGGCTGCAGCCGCCGTGGCGGCCCGGCCGGGCGCCCGCTTCATCGCCGGGGGCACGAATCTGCTGGACCTGATGAAGCTGCAGATAGAAACCCCCGTGCATCTGGTCGATGTGAACGGCACCGGCATGGACACCGTGGAGCCCACGGCGCAAGGCGGGCTGCGGATTGGCGCATTGGTGCGCAACAGCGACCTGGCCGCCCATGCGCGCGTGCGCCGCGACTACGGCGTGCTGACGCGCGCCCTGGTGGCCGGCGCCTCGGGCCAGTTGCGCAATATGGCGACCACAGGCGGCAATCTGCTGCAGCGCACCCGCTGCCCGTATTTCTACGACACCAACATGCCGTGCAACAAGCGCGTGCCGGGCAGCGGCTGTTCGGCCATTGCCGGCGTGAGCCGCCAGCATGCGGTGATCGGCGGCAGCGAGGCCTGCATTGCCACCCACCCCAGCGACATGGCCGTGGCGCTGCGCGCACTGGATGCCACGGTGGAGACCATCCAGGCCGACGGCAAGGCCCGCGTCATCCCCATTGCCGACTTCCACCGGCTGCCCGGCAGCACGCCGCACGTAGAGACGGCCTTGCAGGCCGGCGAACTGATCACCTCCGTCACCCTGCCGCCGCCTCCGGGCGGCACGCACATCTATCACAAGGTGCGTGACCGAGCTTCCTATGCCTTTGCGCTGGTGTCGGTGGCTGCCATCGTGCAGCGCGACGGCAGCGGGCGCGTGGCCCTGGGCGGCGTGGCGCACAAGCCCTGGCGGCTGGAGGCTGCCGAAGCACAGATGCCGCAGGGAGCCAAGGCCGTCACCGACCGCCTGCTGGCAGGCGCCCGGCCCACGCAGGACAACGCCTTCAAACTCACGCTGGCCGAACGCACCCTCGCCGCCGTGCTGCATCAGGCAAGGAGCTGACGCTATGAAATTCGACACCCCCGCAACGGTCAACCCCATTGACCAGCTCAAGATCATCGGCCAGCCGATGAACCGCATCGACGGCCTGCTCAAGACCACCGGCACGGCGCCGTATGCCTATGAACGGCATGACGTGGTCCAGCACCCGGCCTATGGCTATGTGGTGGGCTCGGCCATCGCCAAGGGCCGCATACGCAGAATCGGGCTAGCGCAGGCAAGCCGCGCGCCCGGCGTGCTCGCCATCGTCACCGCACAGACCGCTGGCAAGCTGGGCCAGGGCAAGATGAATACCGCGCCGCTGCTGGCAGGCCCCGAGGTGGCCCACTACCACCAGGCCGTGGCCCTGGTGGTGGCGGAGACCTTCGAGCAGGCGCGCGCTGCCGCGCAGCTGGTCCGTGTGGACTACGAGCCCTTGGCTGGCGCCTATGACTTGGCCAAGGCCAAGGACTCCGCCGTGCCACCCGACAGCATCAATGGCGATTCGCCGGATACGGCCATTGGCGACTTCGACGGCGCGTTCGCCTCTGCCCCCGTGAAGGTGGACGCCACATACACCACGCCCGACCAGTCGCACGCCATGATGGAGCCCCATGCCACGCTGGCCGCATGGAAGGGCGACCAGCTCACGGTATGGACCTCGAACCAAATGATTGCCTGGGGCCAGGGCGAGCTGGCAAAGACGCTGGGCATTCCCAAGGACAAAGTGCGCCTGGTCTCGCCATTCATTGGCGGCGGTTTTGGCGGCAAGCTGTTCCTGCGGGCCGATGCCCTGCTGGCTGCATTGGGCGCCCGCGCGGCAGGCCGGCCCGTCAAGGTCGCACTGCAGCGCCCGCTGATGGCCAACAACACCACGCACCGCCCGGCCACCATCCAGCGTGTGCGCATCGCGGCAGGGCAGGACGGAAAAATCACCGCCATCGGCCACGAAAGCTGGTCGGGCGACCAGCCCGGAGGATCGGCGGACGGTGCCGTGGACCAGACCCGCCGCATGTATGCCGGCACCCATCGCATGACCGCCACCCGCCTGGCCGTGCTGGACCTGCCCGAGGCCAATGCCATGCGCGCCCCCGGCGAAGCCACGGGGCACATGGCCCTGGAGGTTGCCATGGACGAGCTGGCGGAAAAGCTCGGCATCGATCCCGTGGAGCTGCGCATCCGCAACGACACCCAGGTGGTGCCGGACAGCGGCAAGAAGCCGCAACCCCAGGCGAAGGAGGGCACCCCTGGCCAGGAGCACAAGCCGTTTTCCCGCCGTGAATTCGTGCAGTGCCTGCGCACGGGCGCCGAGCGCTTCGGATGGAGCCAGCGCAATCCCCAGCCGGCCCAGCAACGCGATGGCCGCTGGCTGATCGGCCTGGGCATGGCCGGCGCCTACCGAGGCGCGCCTGTCATGAAGTCCGCCGCCCGCGTGCGCCTGGACAGGCAGGGCATGCTCACCGTGGAAACCGACATGACCGACATCGGCACGGGCAGCTACACCATCATTGCCCAGACGGCGGCCGAGATGCTGGGCCTGCCGCTGCAGCAGGTGCGCGTGCGGCTGGGCGACTCCGGCTTTCCCGTGTCGGCTGGTTCGGGCGGGCAATGGGGTGCGGCCAGTGCCACCTCCGGCGTCTATGCCGCCTGCGTGAAGCTGCGCGAGGCCGTGGCGCGCAAGCTGGGCATGGACCCGGCGACGGCCGAATTCTCGGATGGGCATGTGCAGGCGGGCGGCAAGCGCCGGGCCCTGGCCAGCGCTGCCGGCGACGCCGACCTGACGGCCGAGGATGCCATCGAATTCGGCGTGCTGGACAAGAAGATGCAGCAGTCCACCTTTGGCGCGCACTTCGTGGAGGTCGCCGTGGACGCATTCACCGCCGAGGTCCGCGTGCGCCGCATGCTGGCCGTTTGCGCGGCCGGCCGCATCCTCAATCCCAAGACGGCCCGCAGCCAGGTCATCGGCGCCATGACCATGGGCGTGGGAGCGGCCCTGATGGAAGAGCTGGCCGTGGACACGCGCCTGGGCTATTTTGTCAACCATGACCTGGCAGGCTACGAGGTGCCCGTTCATGCCGACATCCCGCACCAGGAAGTGATCTTTCTGGACGAGGTCGATCCCATGGCCTCGCCCATGAAAGCCAAGGGTGTGGGAGAGCTGGGTATCTGCGGCGTGAGCGCAGCCATTGCCAACGCCATCCACAACGCCACCGGCGTGCGGGTGCGCGACTACCCGATCACACTGGACAAGCTGCTGGCAGGACTGGGGAGGCTGGCATGACAGGGGACTGCACCTGAGGCAGTCCGCTCAGGCCCAGGATTCTTGATGAACGAAGGCCGGTCACCTCTGGGTGGCCGGCCTTTTTGCATGTGGCCATCAATAGAACGCATAGCTTGCGCGTCCGTCGGCATTGGCCTGGAAAGGCTGGCGTGGAGATACTTTTTGCACTGGGGAATGTCGGCGCTGTGCGCTCCGAATGCAGGCCGCCCCCAGTTTTCCCACAGAAGAACCTGGCCTGGGCGCAAAGCGCCTGCCAGGGCAAAGAGACAACCTGCTCCGACAAGGACTTGTATGAAAGATATCCGCAAGACGATGGACGAGGGCGCCATGGCGCCGTTCCAGTGGCTGGCCGTGGCCATTTGCATCCTGCTCATCATGCTGGACGGCTTCGATGTGCTGGTGATGGCCTTCACCGCCTCGGCCGTCGCTGCCGAATGGAAGCTCAACGGGGCGCAGCTGGGCGTGCTGTTCAGCGCCGGTCTGATCGGCATGGCCCTGGGCTCGCTGTTCCTGGCGCCCGTGGCCGACCGCCGTGGCCGGCAACCCATCATCGTGCTGTGCCTGGTGCTGGTGTCCGTGGGCATGCTGCTGTCTGCGGCAGCGCGCAGCCATGTCGAACTGGCAGCCCTGCGCGCCATGACGGGCGTGGGCATTGGCGGCATGCTGGCCAGCGTGGGGGTGATCACCTCAGAGTATTCATCGAACAAATGGCGCAGCACGGCGATTGCGCTGCAGGCCACGGGCTATCCGATTGGCGCCACGCTGGGCGGACTCATGGCCGCCTGGCTGCTGACACACCATGGTTGGCGCTCGGTCTTTGTGTTCGGCGGCCTGGCCACGGCGCTGATGGTGCCCATCGTGCTGTGGCGCCTGCCGGAGTCGGTGGATTTCCTGGTGGGCCGTCGCCCGGCGCGTGCGCTGGAAAAGCTCAACCGCCTGATGGCACTCATGGGGCACCCCCCCATGCTGCAGTTGCCCGCGCAAGCCGGCGGTGACGTCCAGCAGGGCAATACGGTGGCCGCCTTGTTCAAGAACGGCCTGGCGCGCCCCACGCTCATGCTCTGGACCGGCTTCTTCCTGCTGATGTTCAGCGTCTACTTTTCCCTGAGCTGGACGCCCAAGCTGCTGGTGCAGGCCGGCCTGTCGGCACAGCAGGGCGTGACGGGCGGCGTGCTGCTCAACCTGGGCGGCATTGCCGGCGGCAGCCTGTTCGGCCTGCTGGCGGTCAAGGCCAAGCTGCGGCATCTGGCCATGGGCAGCCTGCTGCTGAATGCCTTGTTCACCGCGCTGTTCGGCCTGGCCTCGGCCAGCCTGGGCTGGGCGTTCGCCGCAGCGGTGGGCGTGGGCGTGTTCCTGTTCGCCTCCATGGCCGGGCTGTACGGGTTGGTGCCGGCCACCTATCCGGCCCAGGTGCGCGCCACCGGCATGGGCTGGGCCATAGGCATTGGGCGCATAGGCGCCATCGTGGCGCCCACCATGGCTGGCCTGCTGCTGGACGGTGGCTGGCAGCCTGCCTCGCTGTACTACGTCTTTGCCTTGCCGCTGATTGCCGCTGCGCTGGCCGTGTGGGCCACGGGCGCCGGCCGCGCCCTGGCGCCGGGGGGTGGCGCGCTGCGAGCGCCTGGTGCTTGATCCTTGAACCCCTATCCGTGAGCACGCGCCCGAGCGCCCAAGCGCTCAAGCGCAGGAGAAACACTTCCATGGCATTGGACAAACCCTATCTAGACGTACCGGGAACCACGGTCTTCGACGCCGAGCAATCCCGCCAGGGCTACTGGCTCAACCAGTTCTGCATGTCGCTGATGAAGGCCGAGAACCGCGAGCGCTTTCGGGCTGACGAGCGCGCCTATCTGGGCGAATGGGCCATGACGGCCGAGCAAAGACAGGCCGTGCTGGACCGCGACCTGAACCGCTGCATTGCGCTGGGCGGAAACATCTACTTCCTCGTGAAGATCGGCGCCACCGACGGCGTCAGCGTGCAGAACATGGTCTCGACCATGAGCGGCATGAACGAGGAGGACTACCGCCAGATGATGCTGGGCGGCGGACGCAGCATCGAAGGAAACCGCTACCTGCATGAGCAGGAACGACAGGAAAAAGGCATCTGATGGCACGCATCACCGCATCCGTCTACACCTCGCATGTGCCCGCCATCGGCGCGGCCATGGATCTGGGCAAGGCGGGCGACCCCTATTGGCAGCCGCTGTTCAAGGGCTTCGAGCACTCGCGCCAATGGCTCAAGGACAACAGGCCCGACGTGATCTTCCTGGTCTACAACGACCACGCGACCGCGTTCAGCCTGGACTTCATCCCGACGTTTGCCATCGGCACGGCCGCTGAATACCAGCCGGCCGACGAAGGCTGGGGCCCGCGCCCCGTGCCCAAGGTCGTCGGCCATCCGGAGCTGGCAAGCCACATCGCGCAGTCGGTGATCCAGCAGGACTTCGACCTGACCATCGTCAACAAGATGGACGTGGACCACGGCCTGACCGTGCCGCTGTCGCTGATGTGCGGCGAGCAGGACGCGCGCACGGGCGCCTGGCCCTGCCCGGTGATTCCGTTTGCCGTGAACGTGGTGCAGTACCCCGTGCCGTCGGGCCAGCGCTGCTTCAACCTGGGCCGCGCCATCCGCCGCGCCGTGGAAAGCTTCGACGAAGACCTGAACGTGCAGATCTGGGGCACGGGCGGCATGAGCCACCAGCTGCAGGGCGCGCGTGCCGGCCTGATCAACAAGGAGTGGGACAACCGCTTCCTGGACCTGCTGATCGAGAACCCTGCCGGTTTGGCCAAGATGCCGCATATCGACTACGTGCGCGAGGCTGGCTCCGAAGGCATCGAGCTGGTGATGTGGCTGATCGCGCGCGGTGCCATGGCCGATGTGGATGGCCCCGCGCCGCTGCCCAAGGTCAACCACCGCTTCTACCATGTGCCGGCATCGAACACCGCTGTCGGACACCTCATCCTGGAGAACGCAGCATGAGCCGGCCTTGCGTGGTACTTCTGCCGGGCCTGCTGTGCGACGAGACGGTCTGGCACGAGCAGCGGGCGGCCCTGTCCTGTGCCGGTGTTACCGAGTGCATTGTTCCGTCCTATGGCGCGGCGGCCACCATCGAAGACATGGCGCGCCTTGTGCTGGACTGCGTGGCGGCCGAGCGGTTTTCGCTGGCGGGCCATTCCATGGGCGGGCGCGTGGCCCTGGCCATTGCCGGCATGTCGCCCCAGCGCGTGGAACGGCTGGCCTTGCTGGACACCGGCATGGACCCCATCGCCCCGGGCGAGGCCGGCGAGAGCGAACGCGCCAAGCGCATGGCGCTCCTGCAGATCGCCCGGCACAGCGGCATGCGCGAGATGGGCCTGCAATGGGCGCGCGGCATGGTGCATCCCGACCGGCTTGATACGCCACTGTTTGGCGAGGTGCTCGACATGGTGGCGCGCTTCACGCCCGAGGTGTTTGCTGCGCAGATCAATGCCTTGCTGAACCGCCCCGATGCGGGCCATGTGCTCCGGCAACTGCGCTGCCCGACCCTGCTGGCCTGCGGTCGCCAGGATGCCTGGAGCCCGCTGTCACGCCATGAGCGCATGCAGGCCCGGTGCCCGGGCGCCGAGCTGGTGGTGATCGAGGACAGCGGCCACATGAGCACCATGGAGCAGCCGCAGCAGGTGTCGCGGGCACTGCTCGACTGGATGGGGCGCTGAGCGAGCGCTGCGCTCAGCCTAGCCCGGCAGATCGCCCACGGCCCGCCGGCAGGCCTGCATGAACAGCTCCAGGTCCTGCGATGCCGTGCTCAGCGCACGCGTGGCCAGCCCGATGCGCCTGCGTGTGGAAGGCAAGTCCACGGGCACGATGGACAACTGGCCGCCGTGGTCATCCTGCAGGGCCTGTCCGCGCGAGGCCAGGGCCAGCCGGCCCGTCTGCAGCACAAAGGCCAGCGTCATGGTCGGGCTGCTGGCGCGCAGGCTGGCGCGCGGCGGCTCCAGGCCCTGGCTGCGGAACAGCTGGACCATGGCGCGATCGGCCGGCGTGCCGGGCAGGGGCGAGACCCAGGGCCATTGCAGCAAGTCCTCCAGAACCAGCTGGCCGCGGTCCAGGCAGGCATGGCCGGCCGGTGCCACCACGACCAGGTCATCGTCGAACAGGTGCAACTGGCGTACCTCATCGGAGGGCATGTCGGCGCGCAGGGCGCCAGCGATGGCGTCGATGTCGGCGCTCAGCAGGTGCTGCACCAGGCTCTCGTAGGTGCCGTCCACGATGCTGACCTCGATGTCCGGGTGGCTGGCGGCCAGGCTGTCGACCGCGCGCGGCAGGAAGATTCCCACCGACAGCGGCAGCACACCGACCACCACGCGCCCCCGGATCTCGCCGCGCCAGGCGGAAATATCGCTGTCCATGCCGCGCACCTCGGCCAGGGCCAGCTTGACACGGCGCAGCAGCGCTTCGCCGGACGGCGTCAGCCGCGTGCCGAAGGCCAGCTTGTAGAACAGCTGCATGCCCAGACTGGTTTCCAGCCCCTGCAGCGCCGCATGCACGGCGGGCTGCGTCAGGCCCAGCCACTGCGCGGCCAGGGATTCGCTGCCGCAGTCGGCAATGGCCATGAGGGCGCGCAGCTGGCCCGCAGGCACGCTCTCGGCAAAACGCTCGGGCAGGGGAGGGCGCCTGGCCGCCAGCGTGGCGGCGGCCTGGGCGTCGGCCGCGCCGCTGCCCAGATGCTGGAGCATGGCTTCGATGCGGGCGGCCAGCTGGCTGCCCAGCGGGGTCGGCATCATGCCGCGCGCCCCCCGCATGAACAGCGGCAGGCCACAGGCCTCTTCCAGTTGCAGCACCGAGCGCGCCACGGCCGGCTGAGAAAGATGCATAGCCTGGGCGGCCCGCGTGGTGCTGCCGTGGCGCACCACGCCCAGCATGGCGCGCATGGCCCGCAAATGGCCTGCCAACTCGGGAAAACGCGAAGGATTGCTGGTGGCCGGGCCGGTCCAGGGGGCAAGGTAAAGGTTCATGGAAAGGCGCTGAACGGCACGTTGGAAAACCGTGTTTTGATTGTCCCATAAGAAAAACGCATTGATGGCCGGGGCTCCGGCATTGGCCGGATCGATGCCAGCGTGGAATGCTTGGGGCCTGGATCAAGACAGCCCATCGCAGGCTGCGAATTCCGGGGAGACAAGAAACATGAACCATGAAATCGACCGGCTGCTGGCCCGCCAGGCCTGCCTGGACCTAGTGCTGCGCGCTGCTGCCTTTGCGGATGCCGGTGATGCCCAGGCCCTGGCGCAACTGTTTGACCAAGACGGCCAACTGCAACGGCCCGGCGGCGAGGTGCTGGGCGGGCGCACGGCCATCGCCGCCGCGTACTCCCAGCGTCCTGCGGGCCGCATGACCCGGCATCTGGTCACCAACACGCTGGTGGAAATGCAAGGCCCGGACCGCGCCAGCGCGCGCAGCCAGGTGCTGCTGTGGTCCTGCGACGAGGCCGATGCCATCACGCCGCACGGCCGCCCGGCCCAACCGCGCCAGCTCGTTGGCGAGTTCGATGACACCTTTGGCCGCAGTCCTGAAGGCCATTGGCTGATCACGCGCCGCGTGGCGCGCTTCGTCATGTACCGGGACCTCCGGGGCGCCTGAAGCGCAGGGCGCCCAGCCGCTTTCTCCCATTTCCCCGCGCCCGCCACTCTCGCCTTTCCCAAGGCGCAGCGTTGCGGCGTGCTGATTCCGCAACGACAACAACAGGAGACAAAAGCATGAAACGCACTCTCAAGAGCATTCCCCAACCCCCAGCCAAGCGCCCACTGCGGGCTTGTCTGCCCCGCCTCGCCCCGCTCGCCATGCTGGCAGCAGCAGGCAGCGCCCAGGCCCAGACCGCCTCATCGGTGACGCTGTACGGCCATCTGGACACCGGGATCGAGCACCTGACGAATGTGCAAGGCGGCGGATCGCTGACGCGCATGCCCGGCCTCACGGGAACGGCACCGTCGCGCTGGGGGCTGCGTGGGAGCGAGGATCTGGGCGGCGGCCTGAGCGCCGTCTTTGCGCTGGAGTCAGGCTTCGGCCCGGATGCCGGCACCTTCAACCAGGGCGGGCGGGGCTTCGGGCGCCAGGCCTGGGTGGGGCTGTCCGGAGGCTGGGGCAGCGTCTCGCTGGGGCGCAACTACACCATGCTGTACTGGGCATTGTTCGATGCCGACCTGCTCGGTCCCAACGCCTTCGGCCTGAGCAGCCTGGACAGCTACATCCCCAACACGCGCACCGACAACTCCCTGGCCTACCGGGGGCGCTTCGGCGCCTGGAGCCTGGGCGCCGCCTACAGCCTGGGACGCGATGCCGTCAACGCCGGCCCCAGCCCGGCCGGCACCAACTGCGCCGGCGAATCGGCCACGGACAGGCAGGCCTGCCGCCAGTGGTCCGCCATGCTGAAGTACGACACCACGCCCTGGGGCTTTGCGCTGGCCGTGGACGAGATGCGCGGCGGCGCCGGCGCATTTGCAGGGCTCACGCGCTCGGACCTGAAGGACCGCCGCATCATGCTCAACGGCTATGCCGCGCTGTCACCCACCATCAAGCTGGGCGCCGGTCTGATGCGCCGCGACAACGACGCAGCCCAGGCGGCCTCGGCCAGCAACGGCGCCACGCCGCGCAGCACCCTGGCCTGGGGCGGCCTGTCCTGGTCCCCCAGCGCCGCCGTCGTGGTCGATGGCCAGCTGCAGCAACTGCGCTATGCCCAGGGCGGCGACCGCTCCACCCTGCTGACCCTGCGCGCCACCTACAGGTTCTCCAAGCGCACGGCGGTCTATGCCCAGGCCGCGCGCATTGACAACGGACAGCGCCTGGCCATCTCGGTCAGCTCGGCCGCAGCCGGCGGCAGTCCGCTGGCGGGCGCGTCGCAGACCGGCCTGATGCTGGGCCTGCGCCACTCGTTCTGAAACCGAAGGCCAGGCCGGCCGCATCCAATGCGACGCCTGGAGCGTGTGATCACCAGCGCGAAGAGCCGACGCGGGCACTTGAAAGTGCACACCACGCTCTAGATCTGTACAGCGCGGCCGATGAACTGAATGGGCCCTGTCGGGCGTCCGCTCGGGGAGCCGCCTTCTGGCTCCAGGGTGAGCTCGAAAAGCTGATTCGGCTGCAGAGGCGGCAACTGGTCTACCGGCACTTCGATGGCTTCGCCCGGTTTGACCAGACCCAGGGACACCGGCGCCTTCCAGCCGTCGGCCTTGGTCCAGAACTGCAGGGATTTTTCCGCCGGAATGGCATCCTTGCCCAGTGGCACAAGGCGCAGATGGCCTTCAGACTGGGCCTGGACCACCCACCCGGGGGCCTGATTCTGCGGCGCGGCCAGCACGACGAAATAGCGCGGGGCAGCCGGCGGTGATGCCTCTCGCACCAACAGCACAGCCGCGAGCAGTGCTGCAGCTGCAAAGCCGCCACCCGCCAAGCCGCGCCAAAGGGCGAGACTATCCCAGTGCCACCAGGCACCACGCTGTGCGCGGCCCTCTGGCCGGGCCGGCTTGACGCTGGCCGCGATGCGCTGCCACAGCGTTGCGGAGGGCTCGATGGGGGGAGCCAGCTGAACCAGCGGCAGGAGCCGTTGCTCCCATGCCTGCACGGCCGTGCGCAACGCAGGCTCGTAGGGCAGACGGGATTCGATGGAGCGGCGCTGGGCTGCATTGAGGGTGCCCAATACGTACTCGCCGGCCTGCATCTGGAGATCGTCCGGGGAGCCGTCATCCGTCGACTCTGAGGGATTGGGGTGGGTGTCGCCGCTCATTGCATGCACTCTCTCAGGGCACGCAGTCCGCGTTGAACCCAGGCCTTGACCGTACCAAGCGGTGCCTGCACACGCGCCGCAATTTCGCTGTGGCTGCAGCCGTCCACGTAGGCGTGCAACAGGCAGGCGCGGCGCTCGGGCTCCAGCCGGTCGAGGCAGTCGCCAAGACGACCCAGCGTCGCCTGCCGCTCCCATTCACTGCCGCCTTCCTTCCATGCCGAAAGTGCGGCCTGGGCGTCATGCGCTTCATGGGCCGTTTCATCCAGCACGGTTTCGCGTGCGCCATCCCGTACACGGTTGAGGGCGGCGTGCCGCACCACGCTGTAGATCCACCCTCGACCACTTCCGCGATTGCCGTCGAAGGTGGATGAGCGGTTCCAGATGGAGACAAACGCATCGTGCAGCACGTCTTCCGCAGCGGCGCGATCGCGGACGATGCGCAGTGCCACGCCGAGAAGAAAGCGCGCCTCGGCCTCATAAATCCGCTGCAAAGCATCGCGTTCGCCGCGTGCACATGCATGCAATGCTGCGTCATGGTCGAAAGCTTCGTTGTTCTGGGAGGCAGCGGGCGGCACGAAATGGAGCGAAGGGGGCGTTGCGGGAAATCCTTCGTCCAGTGTATCCGCGCCGCTGCCGGCTCTTACATGGGCTTCCAGAAGATGTAGTCGGCCTGGTACTTCACGGTGGTCTTCTGGCCCTTGTTGGCAGCCATGCAGGGCTTGTCAGCCGGCGCCACTCCGCCCTGGAGCGCCACGCGCTGGATGTAGCTCACACCCTCCAGCGAGCCGCTGCCCATGGCCGGGTTTGCCTTCACCAGCTGGTAAGGCAGATTGCCTGCGCCGGACGGCGCCACAGCCAGCTGGGTGGCGGTGAGTTTGGAGCCGTCGTTGGCCTCCCAGGTTGCAGGGGGGCCGTAGTAGCGGCCCACTTGTTTGCCCATGCGGTCCTTCAGCACAGCATCGGGTCCCACAAAGACCCATTCCGTCTGGCCAGGCGCGTTGGCCTTGTCGCGGCACTCGTAGGTGATGTCACCGCTGCCGACGGTTTCCCACGCGACCTTGTTCCCGGCAGGAACCTGGATGGAGGCGGGCAGCGATGCCTGGGAGAAAGTGCTGGCCGGCTTGTGCATCGAGCCACAGGCAGCGAGCAGGGCCGCTGTGGCTACAGCAAAAGAAACGGCGGCGGTGCGGGACGCGGAACGAGAGGTCAACATTGCAATTCTCCAAACAGTTTTGTGAAGGGGACTGAAGCAGCGCATTTTTTGGGCTGCTGCTGGTACTACCCGCCATCGCGTCGTTTGGATGCACCCCATGCAAAAATATTTTCGAGCAATGCCGGCGCCAGACTCCATCAGACTGCGGTTGGTGACATTCTTGACCTGCAGCACCCGGGCCACCTCGCCCGAGGCACGCTGCTCCCAGTAGGCCACGCGGCCGTTGAGCCAGGGCAGGGGAGAGAACTTGACGCCCGCTTCCCAGCCATCATTGATGGAGGGCCTGAGGTTGCGATCCTGCGTGCGGCAGGCGTCGATGCCCGAGTCGATCTCAAAGGTGGGCGAGCATGTCCTTTGACGGAACGAAGAAGGCAATGCCTGTCACCGCCGCCGAGAAGTCAAGGATGCGGTCGTGGAGCGGAGGCGGGCTTCCGATGAACATCCGTTCGAGCATCTGCTCGATCACCCACAGGTGCCTGGAATAACCGATGAAATAGGTTCCGTACTCCTTGAGTGCAGGCCTCGCGAAGGGCATGTTGTCTCGCAGGATGTCGTGCTCGACGCCGTCCTGCGTGATGGTGCACAGCGTCTTGTGTGACTTCTGTTCCGCCTCCGAGGCATCGGGAAGCTCGGTGTTGGTGAACTTCTTTCGCCCAATGATCTGCTCCTGGGCTTCGGTGCTCAGGCTTTTCCATGCCGGGAGGTCGTGGAGGTACTTCTGTACGACGACATAGCTTCCGCCCGCATGTTCAGGATCTTCCTCGCCCACTATCGTTGAGGCCGGCAGCGCCAGGCCGACCGGATTCGCCGTGCCATCGACAAAATCCAGCAGGTCGCGTCCGTCGAAGTACCGGAATCCGGCGACCTCATCCATGGCCGCGACTGTCCCTTCCAGGGCCTCCAGGAGCATCTGCTCGAACGCCACGATGAGATCCATGGACCTGGCGCGGATGTGGAACAGCAGGTCCCCCGAAGTAGAGACTGCCACATGGGTGGCGCCCCGGATTTCGCGGAATGGATGGAGCTCGGCCGGAAGCGGGGTACCGACGAGCGGACCCCACACATCGGCACCGATGCCCACGTTGCAGGTAAAAGTCCCGGTCACGTCCCGTACAAGGACGTTCTTGATCAGGCCGTCCAGATCGCCGAGCACGGATCGCACGGTGGAGAGGGACGCTGCGTCTCTTGCAACGGTAAGGACCAGGAAGGATGCGGCGATCGACAGCGCTGCATCAATTTGCTGGGGCTCGGCCTGGCGCGGGATCGTGGGTGTGGTCATTGGAAGTACCGGCAGATGGACGAAATGGGCGTCAGGGATGGCGCATTATCTGGCCCAACCGGCGCAGCCGGCCCAACCGGCACCAGGAGCAACATCACGGACGGTTTCGCCAGATCCTCACTCCCATTTTTTCGGCATCTTCCCGGTACTCCTGGATTTTCTGCTTCAGGTACTCCTGCAGCGGCCTGCCGACCAGGGAGTAGGGGTACAGGTCGAAATTCTCCAGAAGTGCCATATAGCCAGGAAGGCCCATCGCCTTTTGCAAGGTGTCGGACCAGTAGCATATTGCCGATGGAGGCGTGCCTGCCGCCATATAGAAACCCCTGACCGTCATCCAGGTCACACAGCTGTTTCCGGCAGAATTCGATTAGAGCTATGTTAGTTCATCTAAAGAGCTTCTATATTTCTGATTATTCGATCGAATGATGTAAATGACATCGATGTTGGATCAACCGCGCGTCTAACTTCTTGCGCAATACCATATTGCTCAAGATTTTTTACTAGGTCGCTTATAATTTTAAAAGACTCAATTCTTGTGTACATCCTTTTCCGCCTCTTTGATACATCTTTTTCAAATCGGGATATTAATTCATTGTATTCTGAATTTCTTGATGTTTCATTATTTTTTAGAATTAACAATAATGAATTACAAGCGGATTCTGCCTCTCTAAATATTCGGTCTGCAAAAGAAATATGTAGCTTGTCGCAGCAAGTGGAAAGGCCGCTTAAGTAGATTCTTGCATTTTCAACAGTCAGAGAATTGGTCTCAGATTGATCGCTGAGTGCATATGAAGCCAAAAGGGCATTTTCAGAATTATTCCGCAACATGCCTTCGCACACACCCCACTCGAAATAAAAACCGCGATGGTTTGGATTTTGACCGAAATTTCTAAATAGAGGGACAGCTTGATCTGCATTTTTCTGACGCCTGTATAAAGACGCAAGCTTAGTCAATACATTAAAAGATCCCTCAGTTTCGTAAACCTTAAGGGCTATGTCAATCGCAAGCCGTGTTTTTCCAGATAAGAATAGCTTCTCAACCATCTCAAATCGCCAAAACGCCAGGTCGTTAACTTGTTCAGTTCTTGCTCTTATCACTTCAGAAGTAGCAAGATCCACGTAGTAATGTGAAATATCCTCATCAAACCTATTTTCTAAAACATCAATTATAGCCGCAGCGATATATTTATGACGCGTAAAAATAGTTGTTGATGTGCTCGTAGCAGCCGCTTCCTTGCCGAGTTGACGAAGAACTTGACTCTGCAACTTAGGTATGGATATTTCCAATAGCCCTGCAAGTGCTGCGAAACTGAGCTTGTCAAACCCTTCAAAATGCATGGCGGCGATATATCCAAGCACGTCCTTGAGTGTGAAATCATTTTGCAGTTCAACCTCGTTCAACCGCATGAGCATTGATTCAGCATGCTCCAGCAAGTCATTCCCATGACGGGACATGAGAAGTGCGCCGAAAAAGGCATCTGAATTTCCTTTTGACTCCTTTCTTGCATAAAAGCGAAGCTTGTCTGCGCGTTCATCTTCAGGGAGTCTTGAAAGCTCTTCACCCAAGCCCTTGCTACCATAGTTACCCCACGACTTGACGATGAGTTCGGCATCTTTAATGCTAAGGTCTTTCAGTATTTCTTCTTTATATTTAGCCTTAAAAGTCCATGCTAAGCTCTTTGCTCCAGACGATTGCCAATCGGAATCCCTGCTTGCAAGTAAAAAATCAATTCGTCCAGTGAAGCCATTAAATCCTGCATCAATGAATTGCAAAATATCCTTCGCTACTTGATCTGCCTCATCGATGACAAACAGCCAGTCGTTGTGGCTCCGTAATATCTCTAAAAAATCAGTTGCGCTAAATGCACGTGTGTGATTTGTTCTGAAGAGTAGTTTTTTTGACTTATTTGTGCGCAATATCTCTAAACATGACTGTAGAAGTGCCGTTGTCTTTCCTTCGCAGCCAGCACCGAGAATAACGCAGACCAAAGGAATTGTTACTTCAGTGCGGAAATTTCTAATTACCTTACTAACAATTTCTCTTCTAGGAATAGAATCAGAAAGCGCAACAGACCAAGTAGGGGTGGCGCCATCAAAATATGCAATAGATTCATCTTCCTTGAGCTTCGTAGTGTAACGTTCGAGTGTGTCCAGATCCTTGATATCCCATCCTGCCAGTGGCGTACTTTTCGGCCTTTGTATATAATTTGACTTCGTTCGAGCTCGTGGTGCTTCAATTTCCCACCATTCACCGTTTCGGTAACTTTCGTGAAATCTGGTTCCATCAAGTGTCCAACACTGGTTGAGAAAACTCCAATTGAAAGGCTGGAATCGAAAAATACTATTATGTAAATCAGCTTCGCCCCACATAAAACCATTTTTCCACTTTCCTCCCTCAGGGCATTGCCATGCTGCTCCTGCTTGAACAGAAATAAATTCTCCTGATCCGTTTAGGCTGCTAGAAAATGACTCAGTGTGCATATGGCCATGCAAATAAATAGCATTTTTTGATCCTAAGAGTGCTTGAATTGCATGCCTATGTGATTGGTAGAGCCAATCAAGGGGATGGTGTCCAAGTACGAACTTGATTTGGCAATCTGATATTCTTTCCAGAGCCTCTCTTAGAATTGGTACGCCCGGAGTCAACGTTTCTTTATCTTTATCTCCATCACAGAGCCAAGCAGTATTAAGTCCAACAATGCCGATTTCAGATGAATTTATTTGCCGTTTAACGATGAATGCACCACTGTCAGAATTAATTAAATTTGAGATTTCGCATAAATTATGCTCAAAGAAATCTTGAAACCTCTTGGCAAGCATTTCCCGATTTATTGCAGACCCTATTTCCGGATTGAAAGACTTGGATTCAGGTCTAACAAATTTTTCTTTACTGAATTCTTGATTAATATTACGATTTAAATCGTGATTTCCAGGAACTGTAAATATATTGTCGAGATAATCATTTCCATAAATCTCTATGATCGGTGAAATGAGATGCTCAACAAACTGTGCATATTCAGATTTCTTTCCAGAATTCGCAACATCTCCCGTTATAAAAATAAAGTCAGGGTTAACTCCATCTTTGTGCAATTCTTTCAAATGCTGGACAATCTTATTTGCTGAAAAAGCTTGTTCAAACTCATTTACTCCGAAATGAAAATCGGATAAATGCAGCCACTTAACGGTACTCATTACTATAATGTCCTTCGTAATTATCATATACACCATCTGCCAGTATTTAGAGATAAAGGTTTAGGCGTTATTTCGAGAAATCGCGTTGCGTTGTTCAACTCGATCTTAGATCAGATTGCGTTCCGCATGAACGAACTATCGTGTATTTTCATAAAAACATAAAGATGTCAAGCATAAAACCTGTGGTGATATACGAACGTTTCGTGATGACCTGGCGCAGCGTCGTCCGTATGGTGCACAACCATGGCATTCGAATGTTCCCGATCACTTACCTCGTATCTCGAGGGGCCTCTCAGACTTCGCGGGTCTTTACACTCAGCGCAGCGTTCATAGGTGCGTCATTTCCCCCATAAAGCGAAAATCCGGACCATGTTGGTTGACAAGATGAAGGGCTTTGCTGCGCTGCTGCTGACTATGCTGCCTTGGACAAAACATTGCAGGTTGCCGCAGCGCGAAGAGGAATTGAAAGGGCCTTCTTCAGTCGCCGAGCCTGCTTCAACGGCGACGCCTACGGTGGCTGGAATCGAACTCGGCTGGCTTCGGGTGTTGACCTCCGATCAGCTGCCCGCTGTCGTGCGCGCAGAGAAGGCTGTGGATGCTATGTGGCGCCAGTCTCACCAGAGCCGTGAAGTCTGGGAGCGTGATCTGTTGCCGGCCATCCATCGATACGCAGCGTTCGTGCAATTGATGCCTGCGTCAGAGGCGCATCACCATGCCACGCCGGGGGACTACTTTCACACACCATCGAGATGGTGCTGGCAGCCCTGACCTGGCGCAACGCCATGCTGCTACCCGGTGGCTCTCAGATCGAGGAGATCGATGCGCAGCGCGACCAGTGGAGCTACGTGGTGTTCTTCGTCGCGCTGCTGCACGACATCGCCAAGCCCATAACCGATCTGCGGATCCAGTGACGTTGTGATGGCATGGCCGATTCGATTCGCTGGACACCTGCAGGCGGCAGTCTGGTTCAGATCACGGCCCGGCGTGCTGCCGCCGAATACCTGGTCGGTTTCACGCCCAAGAGCCAGCGCGACTACAGCGCCCACGGCAAACTGGCGCAGCTGCTGCTGTCGCGCATTGCTCCAAAGTCGGCACTCGTGTTCCTGGCCCAGACGCCCGCAGCCATGGACGCCCTGGAGCAGTATCTCCGCGGCCAGGACCGCGACAGCTTGGTGGCCCAGCTGGTGCGCCGAGCCGACCAGGCCTCGACGCAGCGCGCTCTGCTGTCGGGTCACAAGGGCCGCTTCCCGACCTCGAAGTCCAAGCCGTTGATCGACTTGCTGATGCAGGCCATCACCAGCATGCTGCAGGCAGGCACCGAGCTGCCGCTGAACCGCTCAGGTGGCGCGGCCTGGGTGTTTGAGGGAGCCATCTGGTTCGTGGCCAAGCGCTTGGCGGATTCGGTGCGCGAATGGATCAAGCGCAATGCGCCCGATGAGGCTGTACCAGGGGACTCGAAGAACGATCGGCTATTCGACACCTGACAGGACTATGGCGTCATCGACCTGAACCCGGCCACCGGGCAGGCTATCTGGCATGTGACCGTGCATGGAGAGGCATCCGAAGCTGCGGCAGATCGAGGAGGTTATGAGCACGACCTGGCCATGCTGAGATTTCCCTTGGCCAAGGTCTTTTCGCACGAGAGCAAGTATCAGGCGCCCATGCAAGGCAGATTGGTCCTGCGGTAAAAACGCAAATGAGGCCGGGGAGGGCGGGGCCTCATCACAGGCCGTGCAACTGCAGATTCCTGCGGCAGGTTCTGGTGGTAGGGAGGATGCGGCAGGCCATGCACCCGAAGCTGCAGCACTACCAGCCAGTGCTCGCACGCCTGCAGCTGCAACTGCGCCCAAGGCGCCCAGCAAGCAGGAATTGAAGCTTGCGGCAGTCATGCGTGAACCGGCGTTCAGGGCACCATCTGCTGCGGCAAAGTCGCCTGCAATGCAATCCGAAACTGGCACAGCACATCAGGCACGAAAGATTGATGCAACGCCAGTGAGCCCCCGGAATACTCCTGCACCCGGACGTGCCCCTGCAACGGCTCCAGCAGAAGCTGGCCCAGCAATCAAGGCAGAACCAGTACCTGGACCAGTTCGGCAACCTGAGAATGCTGCACTACCAGCGCCGCCGCTGGCGGCGGGATCTTCAATCGATTTTGACCCAGGCGATGCAGCCTACCTGCTCGACCAGAGTGACTTCCTCGATGAGGCCGAAACTGCAGCAGCGATGCGACCCAAGAAAGGCCCACGGCCACCGAAGCCCGCGCGGGCCAGGGAGGAGGGCGGTGCGGTGCGCGAGCAATCATCAAAAGCTGCCGCAGGCCTGGACGAGGCCCAGGCTACGCCAGAGCCTCCAGCACAGCCTACAGCCCAGATCCTTTCATCTGAACCTGCAGCAGTGCCTGCGCCCGAGGCGACGCCACCAATGCCTGTCCCTCCTACTCGGCGCGCCGCGAGCGTCGCTTCGGAGTTCCGGAGCCTGAGCGACGAGCTCGATGACTTGCCCACGGTCGTGGTGCGTTCCAGGACCGAGCCACAGGCCGCACGCTCAGACGACCCACAGCCGGTGCTGCTCTTGCAGCAGCTACCCAAGATCGATGGCCAGGAAAGGCCTACGCACGAGCCCAGCGAGTTGGACGGGGGCAGCAGTGCATTTTGTCGAGCAAGGCATGGCGTTGGTTTCGCCGCTGATCTTCAAGAAATTTGCTCAGGAACATGCCGACCTGGCAGAAAGCCCAACTGAGCTGGCCACGAAGGACTTATGAGATTCAACGCACTTTCTAAAAACCAAGAGCCGAAGGTGGATCTGGATGTGGACCAGCGCCTTGGTCTGTGGAGATCGAGGCCTTGGCAGCACCGGGCGCTGTATCGCTGGAACGTATTGACAGCATATGCACGCGGGGTGGTCTCGGCCCGCCATCTCTGGGATGCCTTGCTCAATCCTCATCAGGTAATCATGTTGCCGTTTCGAGCGCCGCAGCGTGGGATGATTTTTGTGTGTCCTGCGGCTGCGCGTGAGTACAGGGAGATGTGCGAGTCAGACACCTGGGCCAGCACAAAGCTGACGCGTGAACTGGAGGGACCTGAGCAGCCGACTGGTGCTCGGGACATAGTTAGTGACTGCCACTACTGTGATCCGCTTAAAAGCTCACTTTTTAGAGATCATCTGACAGATACGATGTATATTATGTTAAATAATAAACGCAGATAACGGCCTGAGAGCCAAGGCAAGGCACTCCTCCAGTGCCTTGCCAGCTTCGTTTTCAGCTGTTCAGGACGGTTTCCAGGCCTTCAAGCTCCTGCTTCAGTAAAAGCGCGGTTTCCTGTGGCTCGAACTGGCGCTGCAGCAGCGGGATGGTGAAGACGTAGCTTGCATCGTGCACGCCGTGGGTTTCATCGCGGCGCAGGACGTAGGCCAGTTGCAGGCGTGCCAGGGACCGGCGCAAGGCCTGGGCCTGGCCGGTGGCGCCGTGGGACTGGACCAGGGCGTCGAGTGCGGTCAGGCTGGTCTGTCCTTGCTGGGCCGTGTGATAGACGGCGATGCGGTCCAGGCGACAGGCCTGTTCGTCGGTGCTCAAGCGGCCCCATCCCACCAGCGCGTCCTGCACGGGCTGGGATGCCATGGCCTGGCGCAGGTGGCGTTCTTCGATGACGCGTTCATCGGGTCCCAGGGCTTCCAGGCATTCCTGGCAGAGGATGGCGACCAGGTTGGCGCGCCTGCCGCTGGCCTCTATCAGCCGCTCGGCCAGAGTGTCGTTGGCAAAGCCCAGGCGCAGCCTGCGCAGCGGTTCGGTGGCCAGGGCGTGGCATGCCGCTGGCTCCAATCCCCCAATGGCCAGGATTTCGCCGAAGTTGCGCAGCGGCGACTGGTAGTCGAGCAGCGCTGCCGCGTACAGATCCCAGAATCCCGCCAGCATGAACCAGCAACGGCCCTCCTCGCTCAGCGCACGCAAGGCGCTGAGCTGGGGGTAGCCATTGCGGGCTTCGTCGCGGAAGAACAGGTCGGCCTCGTCGATCAGCAGGTACAGCCGCCTGCCCTGCGACTGCTTTTGCAGGTGTTCGATGATGGCCTCCAGCGGTGTTTCCACGGGAAGGCCGAACTGCGTGGCCAGGCGCGGCGTGAGGCGGTGGTCGCGCAGCGAGATGTAGTGGCAGGCGATGGCCGGATGCTCCTGCAGCCGCCGCTGCACGGCCTTGAGCAGGCTGCTTTTGCCGAGCTGGCGTCCTCCCACGACCAGGTAGTTGGCCGGTTCGCGGTTGAGCACGCGGGCCAGCAGGCGCTCGCGGCCAAAGAAAACGTCCTCGCGCGTTACGCCGCCGCGCGTCTGGTAGGGCGATATGCGCGTGACCTGCAACTGCGTGGCCAGCAGCCGCAGCAGCACCTGGTCCGGAGCGCCGCCCAGCAGCCATTCGGTCTGCCCCGGGCTGTCCAGCAGCACGTGCAGGTTGGCGCGGTCCTGGGCATGGCGCTGCAGCAGCGGCATGGGCGACTGCGGATGGTGCGGGCTCACGATGAGCACCACATCGCCGCCGGTTTGCAGCAGGCGCAGCTGGCGCACAAGCTCGCCCTCTTCCAGCTCCGCCGGGGGTGCATAGACCAGGCAACGGCCCAGGGCGATGGGCAGCTCGGGTGGCAGCGTCCACTCGAACATGTCGCCGGGCACGGGCCACTCGCCTTGCGCCGTTTTGCAGACGGCGGACAGGCGTTCGGCCAGGGCCCGCACGCGGGCGCCTGGGCTTGCGCCGGCAAGGCGCAGGGCCCGCTGCCAGTCCGGCGGGCGTATGCCTGCAGCGCGCAGGACGGCGGAACGGCGGCCGGTCAGCCGCAGCAGCCGGTCCAGCTGGGGCAGATGCTGGTAGGGCTTGCGGCGCAGGCGCTCGGGCTTGAGCTGTGCCGGGCCTATCAGCGGATGGCGCACCAGCCACAGCAGGGCCAGGCAGCCAAAGACCAGTGCGCTGGTCCAGATGACGCTGCGCAGCCATCCAAAGGGTTCATGCTCGGGCTGGCCCGGCGAGGGGCTGCAGTTCAGCGGCAGGTAGCGCGGCGGAGTCGGAGGCAGGCCGCCCTGGCAGCTCCAGTCCCAGCGTTGCCTGTCCAGTTGCAGCAGGACCTGGGTTCCGGCGAGCACGCCCATCTGGCTGTCGCGCACCACGTCCGCCTGCAGCACGAATGGACTGGGCGAGCTCATGCGCACGCGTGGTTCGGCAATGTCCGGCGCCACGCTGGCCAGGTCCTGCGGCCAGCTTTCATGCTGGCGCACATAGTCCATCAGGGCCAGGCGCCACAGGATGATTTCGTTCCAGACCCGGCCCGAGCTTTCCGCGCCCTGCAGGCTGCTGCGGGTGACGGGGTTGTAGCGGGGCAGCAGGATGGCCGTGCCGATGAACAGCGTGACCAAGGCGAGCAGCGCGGCGCGCCACCAGGATCTGGGCAGTTGCACAAGCCGGCCCAGGCCGCTCATGCCTGCAGCACCGCCACGGCGGCTTCGCGGGCAATGTCGCAGCGCCAGTGCAGATGGGCGCCCTCACCTGCTCCGCGCACCTGCAGCAGATTGCCCCAGAACAGGCGCCGCAGCACGGCATCCTGCAGATAGGGGCGTGCACGGCCCAGCGATGCCGCATCCACCAGCCCGCGCAGTTGCTCGCGCGTGGCAGGTTCCTGCGCCAGGGGCAGCAAGGTCTGCCACAGGCGCGCGCTGGCCACCAGATGGGCGCGCAGCAGGGGCGAGTGCACGGAAGCGACGCCCACGCCCTGCTCCACCAGCCATTGCAGCGCTTCCTCGAAAAGCGCGGGATGCCCGCCCGTCAGCGCCTGCAATGCCTCGATGACCTCGGCCGGCCAGGCCGTGCCGGGCCAGCGCTGGCGCGCCATCAGGGCCAGGTCTTCCAGCGTGGGATCGGGCCAGTGGGCCACCTGGCCGATGTTGAGCAGCGACAGGTCACCGCTGCGGTACTTGAGGTCGGCCAGGGCCTCGCTGCCGCACAGCAGCAAGTGCAGGCGGCCGCTGTGCATTTCGCTGAGGCTGCGCAGAATGCCGGCCAGTGTCTCGCGCAGCTGCGCCGTGCCCTGCTCGAAGCGGCTGACCAGGCAGAACAGCCGGCCGCCGGCCAGCAGGCGCTTTTCCAGCAGGGCCTCGAATTCGTAGTCCGAGCCCACTTCGCCCAGCCCGCATTGCCGGCCCAGGGCCGCAAAGTAGTCGGCCGCAGCCGTGCTCACGCTGTAGGGCGGCTGGATGTGCAACACCGCCTCGGCGCCATACTGGGCGCGGGCGCGCAGCAGCAGTTCCTGGCGAAACGGGGGCTGCCCCCAGTGCGCGGGCGACAGCAGCATGGTGATGGCATAGGGCCGGGCCTGGGCCAGCTGGGCGAAAAGCCGGTCCATGAAGCCTGCAAAAGGCTGGGCGCCGGCGGCGGGGGCCTGCAGCGGAAACTCCGTGGCAAAGCCAGCGGCGGAGAACAGGCGATTGGTCTCCGCCTCCGTCAGGCGCAGGTACTGGGCGCAGGCGGCCAGCCGGTCGCGCGAGCGTGGATTGGGCAGGGAAACCCCATTCCTCCAGTTGTTGACGGCTTCCCGGCTCAGCCCGATCTCGGTGGCCACGCCCGAGGCGCTGGCGCGGATGCGGCGCATATACAGCCCCAGCAAATGGCCGAAATCCTCGTGAACGCCTGGTGCCACGGCAGCCCCCTGTTCAATGGCAGTGGGCTGCATCAGCGACGGCTCCGCTCAGGAAAACAGCGCCTGCTGGCGCAGATCCGTCCTGCCGGGGCCATGGTCCGTATCCTCATCCTGTTCACCCTCTCCTGGGATTCAGCTGGTCTTGTGCAATTTGTTTCATTTTGCCGAGCGCGGATTGTCTCAGGATGCGGCATCCCCGCCACCCTGCCCCGCAAACTCCCGTCGCGCGCCGGCCATGCGGTACAGCGGCAGCACCACCGCCAGCACCAATCCCAAAGCCAGCCAGAGCCACAGTCCCTTGCCTCTGAAGGCCAGGGCCGCAATGACGGTGAAGGCCACGGCCTCGCACAGCCCGCGAAAGCCGGCCCGCAGCATGAACAGCCCCACGATGCCCTGCACGGGCGACACGCCGCTCTTGCGCAGGCTGGCCATGGTGTCCAGCAGGGCCTGCACGGATTCCTGGGCCTGGCGGTCACGCTCCTGGTCCCGCTCGCGCAGCCGGGTGATGGTCATGGGCTGGGCCGGATTGGTGAGGGCGGTGCCGTCGGCGCCCTCTTCCTGGCCGGGCTGCGGGTAGACCTCGCCATCCGTATCGACCAGCACCTGGCGCTCCGGGTAACGGGACAGCCAGGCGTGGTGGCTGACCCATTGGCCGGCATCGAAGTGGTAGCGCTCGCTCTCGCCCACCTGGTCGTAGAAGACATGCAGCACCGCCGCCTGCAGCCCGTGCTGGAACAGCGTCTCCAGCAATCGCCAGGGCATGCCGGCCGTGGTGCGGGTGTCAAAGCCCAGCTCCAGGTGCTGGGGATGGCCCAGGGCGCTGGCATTGACCCAGTCGTCATCCCACAGCGCGGACCGGTCCAGGGCGGGGTCCAGCTCATGGATCCAGCGCTCGGCCTGCTCCCAGGACTGCCGGGCCAGGTACTGGCAGATCAGTTGCACGCGGCGCAGCTGCAGGGGCGTATCGAAGAACAGATAGAGGTGATGGACGTTGCTGGACATGGCGGGCCTGAGGCGTTTGCAGGAATGCCGCGATTGTTCAATTGCAGCCGCCAGCCGGCCCTCCCAGGCCTGTCCAGCACGCGGCTGGCAGGCGCTCCCACCGGTTGACATTCTGTCCACTGCAAGAAGCGGGATGCAGGCGCTGCGGCGCCGCCCTAGACTGCGGCAATTGCCCACAGCGCCCATACCGCCAACCCAGCCCGCCATGCACAACCTCGGTCTTTTCGACAACGAAGCTTGCGAATCCGCCCCGCCCTGCCACTGGACGCAGATGGAGCACCAGCTCGATGAGCAAGGCTGCGCGCGCCTGCCCGGCCTGCTGGATGCGCAGCAGTGCCGCGACCTGGCCGCTCTTTACGCAAGGGAGGACGGCTTTCGCTCCCGCATCGTCATGGCACGCCACGGTTTCGGGCGCGGCGAGTACCAATATTTCGACTACCCCTTGCCACCGCTGCTGCAGCGCCTGCGCGAGCAGCTGTATCTGAGCCTGGCGCCGGTGGCCAATCTCTGGAACCAGCGCATGGGGCTGGAGGTGCGCTATCCGGACCGGCTGCAGGACTTCCTGGCGCGCTGCCACGCGCAGGGCCAGTTGCGGCCCACGCCGCTCATCCTTCAATACGGTGCGGGCGACTACAACTGCCTGCACCAGGATGTCTATGGAGAGCATGTGTTTCCGCTGCAGGTGGTGCTGCTGCTGTCGCGGCCCGGGCAGGACTTCACGGGTGGCGAGTTCGTCATCACCCAGGCCGATGGCGACCGGCAGCGGGCCGACGTGATGGCACTGGACCAGGGCGATGCGCTGGTCCTGGCCGTGCGCCACCGGCCCGTGCCCGGGCGGCGCACCGGCTACCGCCGCGTGGCCATGCGCCATGGGGTCAGCCGCATCCACAGCGGCCATCGCCATACCGTGGGGCTGATCTTTCATGACGCACTTTGATGGATGGCCGGTATGAGCACGCTGGATCTTTTCGCCGATGAACAGCCCACCGGGGCCGAATCCATAGGCCCCCAATCCGTGGTGCTGCGCGGCCATGCCCTGCCACATGCCGCGCAGCTGCTGGAGGCGGTCGAAGGCATTGCGGCGCGGGCGCCGCTGCGCCATCTGGTCACGCCGGGCGGCTTCACCATGTCGGTGGCCATGACCAACTGCGGCGCGCTGGGCTGGACCAGCGACAGGCGCGGCTACCGCTATAGCGCCATCGACCCACTCAGCGGCCAGCCCTGGCCCGCCATGCCGGCCCTGTTTGTCCGGCTGGCGGGCGAGGCGGCCGCTGCGGCGGGGTTCGAAGGTTTTGTGCCCGATGCCTGCCTCATCAACCAGTACCTGCCCGGCACCCGGCTTTCCCTGCACCAGGACCGCGACGAGCGCGACCTGGGCGCGCCCATTGTCTCGGTGTCCCTGGGCATGCCGGCCACTTTTCTGTTTGGAGGATTGGCGCGGGCGGACAGCACGGCCAGGGTGCCGCTGCAGCATGGCGACGTGGTGGTCTGGGGCGGCGTGGATCGGCTGCGCCATCACGGCGTGCTGCCGCTCAAGGACCAGCCTCACCCGCTGCTGGGCGGGCGGCGCATCAATCTCACTTTTCGCAAGGCGGGCTGAATGGTTGGACGGTCTGAAATGGATAGGCTCAACAGCCAGGATCGCTTCGCGCGCCTGAATTGGGCGCGGATTGCCGCTGAGCTCGATGCCGAAGGCCATGCCCTGCTGCCGCAGCTGCTGACTGCGGATGAAAGCCGCGCCTTGGCCCGCGAGGCGGCCGCCGCGTCTGGCCTGCCGCCCTCCATGCAGGCATGGCGCCCGGTGCTGTACGGGCATCTGCTGGCCCTGGCCAACCGCTGGCGCGAACACATGGGCATGCAGCCTGAGTTGCCGGGCTGCTTCGAGGATTTCATGCGTGCGGGCAGGCAAGCAGGCCAGACGCAGCCGCAGTCACAGCCACAGCCACATCTGCTGCGCGTGCCGCAAGCGGGTCATGCCCCGCTGCGTTCATACAGCGAAGGTGCGGCGGTGTTTCCGCTGCAGCTGGTGCTGCTGCTGTCCCGGCCGGGCCAGGATTTCGAGGGCGGCGAATTCGTGATGACCGAGCAGCGCCCGCGCATGCAATCGCGCCCCATGGTGCTGCCGCTGGGCCTGGGGGATGCGGCCATCATCGCCACGGGGCCGCGCCCGGTGCGCGGTGCGTCAGGCTTTTACCGCGTGCACCTGCGGCATGCCATCAGCCGCGTTCACCGTGGCGAGTGGCTGGGTCTGGAGCTGCTGTTGCACGACGTGCCCCAGGCGCCCAAGGCTCTGCAAACAGAGCGCTGGCTATAATGCCGCGCCTGCAAAGGCATCCGTGCAACAGGTGTCCGCATGCCAGCCATGGGGATGAAACGGGAACAAGGTGACTGCCAGCAAATGCTTTTTGCGCTGCCGGCACAGGCCTTGGCTGCCCCCGCAACGGTAAACAAGTCAAGGCGCTCCATGCCTGTCCCGCCAGTCTCCGCAACCCTGCGGAGGGGCGATGACAGGCTGTCACTGATTCATGGCGTGGTCTGCAACATGCAGCTTTTCGCGGGTGGATTGGGAAGACGGGGCGCTGGGCGCAAGGCATGTCCTTGCGCCGCTTGTGAGCCCGGAGACCGGCCTGCTGCGTTTCTCGCCTGCTGTGCAGGCGTTTTCTTGACTGTCTGCGGGGTGCGGATGGCAACGTCCTGCGCCCTTTCCTCCCACGCTGGCTGGAGAGGTGGCAGTGCCTTGCTTTCGCATCAGACGGTCGAAGACCGATGTTCGAAATGCATTCTTCCTTTTCCAGGGTTTCCAGCGCTCGCGCTGCCCAGTCCCTTTCCGTGCGGCTGAGCCCGCTGGCCCTGGCCTGCGCCTTCATCTGCCTGCCGGCGCAGGCTCAAACACAAACCCCCACCCCAACGCCCCCATCAACCGCCCTGCCCGAGGTCCAGGTCACCGGCCAGGCCGAACGCATCGGCCAGCAACTGGCCCAGCCTGCGCGCTCTGCCAGCCATACCGGCGTCTCCAACCAGGAAGTGCCGGCCAGCGTGGATGGTGTTTCTGCCGAGCAGATGCAGGAGCGCGGCGACTACGCCCTGGTGGACGCCGTCACGCGCACCGTGGGCCTGACCTCCAGCAGCACGCCGGGCAATGGTGGCCTGTCCTTCAGCAGCCGCGGCTTTGCGGGCGTGAACTCCGTGGGCGTGGCCGAAGACGGCATGGTGCTGGGCGTGGCCGCCGGCACCACGGCCTATCCGGGTGACAGCTGGGGCTACGAGCGCATCGACGTGCTGCGCGGCCCGGCCTCGCTGATGTATGGCAGCGGCACCATGGGCGCCACGGTCAACGCCATCCGCAAGCAGCCCAGCCGCACCAGCTCGGCCGAGGTGCTGGTGGGCGCGGGCACGGACGACACGCTGCGCCTGGGCCTGGGCGTGACCGGCGCCCTGGGCGCCTATGCCAGCTACCGCATCGACAGCTACACCGCACGCAGCGCAGGCGAGCGCGATCTGGACCAGTCGCGCAACGGCAAGTTCATGAGCACGCTGCGCTTGGAGCCCACGAGCGACCTGCAGATCGACCTGATTGCCGACCGCAGCGTGCAAAAGCCCAGCCGCTACTGGGGCACGCCGGGCCTGGACGGCAAGGTGGTGGAGTCGCTGCGCGACCGCAACTACAACGCCGAAGACAGCGTGCTGCGCTATGCCGACGAGCGCCTGCGCGCCAAGGTGCAATGGAAGGCCAATGACTGGCTGACGGTGCGCAACGAGCTGTACCACGTGAAGTCCGACCGCCACTGGCGCAACATCGAGGCCTACGCGCTCAACCCCGCCACCTGGACCGTGGGCCGCTCCGACTACCTGGAAATCCTGCACGACCTGGAGCAGACCGGCAACCGCCTGGGCCTGAACGTGGACCGGGGCTCGCACAAGATCGCCATGGGCTGGGAGGCCGCGCGCATCAACCTGCGGCTGTCCAACAACTCGCCCTATGGCGGCTCGTCCACGGTCTCGGCCTGGGATCCCGTGCATGGCAGCTGGGCCAGCCCCGATCTCACCGCCGCCAAGACAGAAACCGGCGTGACCCAGCATGCCCTGTACCTGGAAGATGCCTGGCGCATCAGCAACCGCTGGCTGGCCATGGCCGGCCTGCGCCGCGATGTCTACGACTTTGCCAGCCACTCGCTGGTGGGCGGCACGGATTTCAACAAGACGCTGGCCGCCACCTCCTGGCGCCTGGGCCTGACCTATGAGCTGGCCCGCAACACCCATGTCTATGGGCAGATCAGCTCGGGACACGATCCCGTCAACAGCCTGGTGTCGCTGAACCTGGCCAACACGGCTTACAAGCTGAGCAAGGGCCGCCAGGCCGAGATCGGCATCAAGCAGCAGGTGGCCGGCGGGCGCGGAGAGTGGACGCTGGCCGTGTTCGACATCAAGAAGGACGACATCATCACGCGCGACCCGGACCGGCCGGCCATCTCCATCCAGGGCGGCAGCCAGTCCTCGCGCGGGGCGGAAGCCACCGCCACCTTCCAGGCCACGCCCGCCCTGCGCCTGGAGGGCAATCTGTCCTATGTGGACGCCCAGTTCGACAAGCTCATCGAGGCCGGCGGCAACCGCGCAGGCAACCGTCCGCAGAACGTGGCCAAGACCACGGCCAACCTTTGGGGCCACTACCGCGTGGGCGCCTGGCAGGCCTCGCTGGGCCTGCGCTACGTGGGTGACCGCTTTGGCAACAACGCCAATACCGTGAACCTGCCCGCCTACACCGTGGCCGACGCCGCGCTGAGCTGGCAGGTGGACCCGCGCACCACCCTGAGCCTGATCGGCCGCAACCTGGCCGACAGGGTCTATGTGGGATCGAGCTACGGCAGCCAGTTCCTGGTCGGGCAAGGCCGCCGCTTCGAGATCGCGGCCCATATCCGGTTCTGATGGCCATGGCGCGCTCCAAAAGCCTCCACGGTCTCCACGGCCTGTGCGCTGGCGCCCTGGCGGCCACCCTGCTGCTGGCCGGCTGCTCGCGCAGCGATTCCGGCACCACCAGTGAACTGCCGGCACCGGCTGCCGCACCGCAGGCGGCCGTGACCGTCAATGTCTGCGGCAGCCCCGTGACCTACGCCAGCGCACCGCTGCGCGCCGTGACCCATGACGTGAACATCACCGAGATGTTCCTCTTTCTGGGCCTGGGCGATCGGCTGGTGGGCTACAGCGGTATCACGCAGGCCAAGCAGATCGACCCGGCCTTCCAGGCCCAGCTGGCCCGCGTGCCGCGGCTGGCGGAGCGCGAGATGAACCTGGAGGCCATCCTGGGCGCCTCGGCAGATTTCGTCTTCGGAGGCTGGAGCTACGGTTTTCGCCAGGGCCAGATCACGCCCGAGGTGCTGCAGCGCCACGGCATTGCCTCATATGTGCTGTCCGAATCGTGCATCCGCGTGGGGCCGCGCAGCCAGGTGGCGCTGGAAGACGGCCTGACCGACCTGCGCAACCTGGGCCGCATCTTCCGCATCGACGCCCATGCCGAGCAACTGGCGCAGGGGCTGGAGCGCGACCTGAAGGACCTGCGCGAGCGCATGCAGGGCGTGCGGCAGCGGCCTTCGGTCTTCGTCTACGACAGCGGCCAGGACATCCCCGTGACCGTGGGCCGCTACGGCATGCCGCAGGCCATGATCGAGGAAGCGGGCGGGCGCAACATCTTCGACGACATTCCCAGCAACTGGCCTGCAGGCAACTGGGAGGACGTGGTGCAGCGCAATCCGCAGTGGATCGTCATCATCGACTACGGCCAGCCCCATGCGCAGGGCAAGATCGACTTCCTGCTGGCCAAGCCCGAGCTGGCCGGCGTTGATGCCATCCGCGAAAAGCGGTTCTTCGTGATGACCTATGCCGAGGCCACGCCCGGCCCGCGCAATATTGCGCGGACCCGCGCCCTGGCGCAGGCCCTGCACCCCGACCGCATGCCGGCGCCCAGCCATGCGGCCAACTGACTCCCGCTGGCCCAGGCGCCCGGGCGCCGCCCGCCTCTGGTGCCTGCTGCTGTTCGCGGCCCTGTTGCTGGTGATGACGCTGGCCATCACCTGGGGGCCCGTGGACATGCCGGCGGGCACGGTCTGGCGCATTGCCTGGAGCCGGCTGCTGCAGGTGCTGGGCATGCAGCCGCCGCCACTGGAGGGCATCACGCCGCAGCACCAGCAGATCGTCTGGCTGATCCGCATGCCGCGCGTGCTGCTGGCGGCCCTGGTGGGCGCGGGGCTTGCCGTGGTGGGCACCATCATGCAGGCCATGGTGCGCAATCCGCTGGCCGATCCCTATCTGCTGGGCGTGTCCTCGGGCGCGTCGGTGGGCGCGGTGGCCGTGCTGGCCTTCGGTGCGCTGGCCTCGGCCGGCATGTACGCCCTCACGGCCGGGGCCTTTGCCGGGGCGCTGGCGGCCACCGTCGCCGTCTACCTGCTGGCGCGCTCCCAGGGCCGCATCCACGCCACGCGGCTGATCCTGGGTGGCGTGGCCATCGGCTATGTGCTGGCGGGCGTGACCAGCCTGATCACTCTGTCATCGGGCCAGCGCGACCTGGCCAATGCCCTGCTGACCTGGACGCTGGGCAGCCTGGCCGGCACGCAGTGGGAGGAACTGGGCATTCCCGCTGCCGTGCTGGCCGCGGGAATGCTCTGGCTGGGGCTGCAGACGCGCCCGCTCAACGCCCTGCTGGCCGGTGACGAGGCCGCCGCCACGCTGGGCGTGGACACGGCACGGCTGCGGCGCGCACTGTTCCTGGCGGTGTCGCTGCTCACGGGCACCATGGTGGCGGTCAGCGGCGCCATCGGCTTTGTGGGGCTGATCGTGCCGCACGCCGCGCGCATGCTGGTGGGCACGGACCACCGGCGCGTGCTGCCCGTGGCCGCCCTGGCCGGCGCCCTGCTGCTGGTGCTGGTGGATCTTGTCGCGCGCACGGCCTTTGCGCCCATGGAACTGCCCGTGGGCGTGATCACCTCGCTGATCGGCGGACCCTTCTTCGTCTGGATGCTGGTGCGCCAGCCGGTGCAGGGAGGGCGCGGCCCATGAAGCTGCAAGCCCAGGACCTGTGCTGGAGCGCCGATGCCCGGCGTGCCGACGCCCGGCGCATCGTGGACCAGGCCAGCCTCGCCCTGCACAGCGGCGAATGCGTGGGGCTCATCGGCCCCAACGGCAGCGGCAAATCCACCCTGCTGCGCATGCTCTACCGCGTGCTGCGCCCCGACGCGGGCTGCGTGCTGCTGGACCAGCGCGACATCCGGGACATGACGGCGCGCGAGTTCGCGGCCCAGGTCTCGGTCCTGGCGCAGGAGGCGCCGCAGAGCTTTGATTTCACCGTGCGCGAGGCGGTGATGATGGGCCGCATCCCCCACCAGTCCCCCTGGGCGGGCGACAGCGCCGAGGACCTCGCCTGCATGCGGCAGGCGCTGGCCCAGGTGAATGCCTTGGCGCTGGAGGAGCGGCGTTTCTCCAGCCTTTCCGGCGGCGAGAAGCAACGCGTTCTCGTGGCCCGCGCGCTGGCCCAGCAGCCTCGGCTGATGCTGCTGGACGAGCCCACCAACCACCTGGACATACGCCATCAGCTGGAGTTGATGTCACTGGTACGGCGCCTGCAGATCAGCAGCATCGTCGCCCTGCACGACCTCAATATCGCCGCCCACTACTGCGACCGTCTCTATCTCATGGAACAAGGCCGCATCGTTGCCCATGGCACACCGGCCCAGGTACTGACCCCGGCCACCATCGGCCAGGTCTACGGCGTGGCTGCGGAGGTGGACATCCATGCCGCCACCGGCCGGCTGCGCATCAGCTTCATTCCCGATGAACTCCTCTGAAACATCCATTCCGCCCGGGCCCGACGCCGTCATCGTGCTGGGCCGCGGCGGCACGGGCGCAGCATCGCGCCAAAGCCTGATCGAACTGGCCGATGCCTTGCGCCAGACGCTGGAGCCGGCCTGCAAGGTCGTCACATCCTTCGTGGACAAGGCCGCCCCCTCGCTGCCCGCGGCGCTGCAGCAGTGCCTGCCGGCCCGCTCCATCGTCGTGCTGCCCCTGTTCTCGCCCGACGAGCCTGCCCTGCTGCGCTGGCTGCACAAGCTGGCCATGCGCTGGCGCTCGCAGTTGCCGGACCAGGGCGTGCAGGTGCGGTTTGCCGACCATCTGCTGGGCGCCCCCGCCATGCCCGCGCTGCTGCTGCCGCAGATCAGGCAAGCACTGCAGACCCCGGATGTGGCCGAAACCGCAGGCGACCAATGGCAGCACGATCCCCAGGCCTGGTCCCAGGTGCCGGACCACCAGCACCACGCCCTGGTCTGCACGGGACCGCGCTGCACCGCCCTGGGCGCCGTGGCCGTCTGGCAAAGCCTGGGCGAGGCCGTGCAGGCCAGCAGCGAACTGCGTGCCAGGCTGCGCCTGCTGCAGACCAGCTGCCAGTACCCCTGCAACCATGGTCCGCTGGCCATCGTCTATCCGGACGGCGTCTGGTACGGGCGGCTCACGGCCGAGAATGCCGCCGAAGTGATCGAAACCCATGTGCTCTCGCGGCAGGTCTGCGCGGAGCACCATGTGCACGGGCCTGTGGAGCTGGGGACGCGGGCTTCGTGATGGATCAGGGCTGTGCCGCCTCCAGCTCCGCCAGCCTCACCGCCACAAAATCCCGCAACGCACGCACCAGCGGCGTGAACTGCCTGCGGCTGGGGGCGACCAGGAACAGCGGAACGCACTCGGTCGTCCAGTCGGTGCACAGCGCAAGAAGGCGGCCCCGGGCCAGGTCCTCGGCCACGTCGAAATACGACTTGTAGGCAATCCCCCGCCCGGCCACGGCCCAGCGCCGCACGGCATCTCCGTCATTGGCCACATTGCGGCCGCGCACCCGGACATGGACGGGCTCTGGTACGGCTGCCCCCTGCCCTGCCGGCCAGAAGCTCCAGCGGTCGTGCACTTCCTCGCCCAGCATGAAGCACAGGCAGTCATGGCCGGCCAGGTCGTGGGGCGTGGCGGGGGCGCCACGCTGCTGCAGATAGGAAGGCGCGGCGCAGAGCACGCGGCGGTGCGTGTCCGACAGCGGCAAGGCCACCAGGCTGGAATCCTGCGGCCTGCCATAGCGAAAAGCCGCGTCCACGGGCTCGCTGTAGACATTGGCCGCGCGGTCGGACAAGTGCAGGCGCAGATCCACGCCTGCGTGCTGGCTCTGGAACTCGTCCAGCCAGGGCATGAGCACGTTGCGGCCCAGGTCGGAGGGGGCGGCCAGTTGCAGCGTGCCGCGCAAAGCGGCCTGGCCGCCAGCCAACTGGTCGCGCACCTGGCGCAGGCCGGCCAGCGCGGGGCGGCAGTGCTCCAGAAACAGCTCGCCCTCCTGCGTGAGCCGCAGGCTGCGCGTGGAGCGCACGAACAGGGTCACGCCCAGCTCTGCCTCCAGCCGCTTGAGCGCTGCGCTGGCCGCAGCCGGGGTCAGGTCCAGGGCACGCGCCGTGGCCGAGAGGCTGCCGCTGTCTGCGGTGCGCACGAAGATATCCAGGTCTTGCAGGCTTTTCATGGGCATTCGCCAGGCTTTGATTTTCAAAAACTATTTGAAGCTTAGTCCAACGAGAAAGCCATTTGTCGTGCTTGCGCCAACTGGGCGCAGGGCCTGGGATGGAAGCCGGTTTCCATCCTTTGGCAGCGGATCTTGGCGCCCCGGCAACCGTAGTATGGTTGCCGCCATGCAGCTCAAACATTTCGCCGGTGCCCTGGCTGGCAGCCTTGTGTTCGCCACAGCCACGGCAGGGGTCACCGCAGCCAAGACCCCCTCCTATCCCGATGCCGATGCGAGCGACCCCGCAAAGCTGGGCTGGATGGTGGGCTCGCCGCCACCCCCGGACCGGATGCTGCGCTTCGATGACGGCTCCTATTTCCAGTTTCCCGCCATGCGCTGGAGCGTCTCGCACTTTCGCCAGCTCATGCCCACGGTGAATGTGTCGCGCGGCCTGGCGCCTGCGGCGCCGCTGGCCCAGGCGCTGCGCGAAGACATCGACGAGCTGCGCTTCACACCCCTGGGTGCCAGCCAGCCCATGACCTGGCGCGATTCGCTCAAGGCCAACTACACCGATGGCATCGTGGTGCTGCACAAGGGCCGCGTGATCTATGAGCGCTACTTCGGCGTGCTCAAACCCGAAGGCCAGCACGGCGCCATGTCGGTGACCAAGTCCTTCGTCGGCACGCTGGCGGCCATGCTGGCTGCCGAGGGGCAGCTCGACCCCTCGCGCCGCGTGTCGGAGTACGTGCCCGAGCTGGCGGCCTCGGCCTTCGGCAATGCCACGGTGCGCCAACTCATGGACATGACCACGGGCATTCGCTTCAGCGAAGACTATGCGGATCCCCAGGCCGAGGTCTGGGCGCACGCGGCAGCGGGCAACCCGCTGCCCAAGGCCAAGGACTACACCGGGCCGCGCAGCTACTACGAATTCCTGCAGACCGTGAAGCCCGAAGGCGTGCACGGCAAGGCCTTCGGCTATCGCACGGCCAATACCGATGCGCTGGGCTGGGTGCTGGCGCGCGTGAGCGGCCAATCGGTGGCCGATCTGCTGTCCGAGCGCATCTGGAGCCGCCTGGGCGCCGAGCAGAATGCCTACATGTCGGTGGACTCCACGGGCACGCCCTTTGCAGGCGGCGGCCTGAACCTGGGCCTGCGGGACCTGGCGCGCTTTGGCGAGATGCTGCGCAACCGGGGCCAGTTCAACGGCCAGCAGATCGTTCCCGCAGCGGCCGTGGACGATATCCGCCGTGGCGGCGATGCGGCGGCCTTTGCCAAGGCCGGCTACAAGCTGCTGCCGGGCTGGACCTATCGCAACATGTGGTGGGTCACGCACAACGCCCATGGCGCCTTCGCGGCGCGCGGCGTGCATGGCCAGACCGTCTACATCGATCCCAAGGCACAGATGGTGATTGCGCGCTTCGCTTCCCACCCGGTGGCTGGCAATGCGGCCAATGACCCGACCTCGCTGCCCGCCTACGAGGCGCTGGGCAGGCTGCTGGCTGGGGAGCGCTGAGGCGCTGAAGGGGCGCGAATTTCCCGCATAGGCTTCGGCGGCCAGGGGGCACCGCCTGCAAGGACGCGTATTGTCAAGAAAATTTGCTAACGTATGTAGCATCTTCTTGCAATAAGTAATTCTTCTATGTTCCAGTCCCTGCGTGCGCGACTCATCGCGCTCAGCGTGGCCATCGTCACCGTGGCCATGCTGGCCCTGGCCATTGCCAACTTCCTCACGGTGCAGCGCCATGTGCTGTCCACCCTCGACGACCAGAGCCGCCAGCTCGTGAACGCCCAGGCCCAGGTTCTGGGCGAATGGGTGGCGACCAAGCGCCTGCTGACCCATACCCTGGCGCAGGCGGTCGATACGCCGGACCCGCGTGCCGTGGTCCAGGCGCTGCGCGACGGCGGCGGCTTCTCCGACGCCTATTTCGGCTACACCGACAAGCGCATGTTCTTCCTCAACGAGATGGCTGCCGACTACGACGTGACGGCCCGTCCCTGGTTCAGGCAGGCGCTGAAGGAAGGCCGGCCCATCGTGACGGCGCCCTATCTGTTTGTCTCTCCTCCCGAAGTGGGCGTGACCTTTGCCGAGCCCGTGGGCCCGGCCGGCAATCCCGTCGCCGTGGTCGGCACCGACGTGCTGCTGACCACCGTGGTGCGCACCGTGGGCGCCATCCGGCCCACGCCGGGCAGCTTTGCCTTCTTGGTGGATGAGGCGGGCGCCATCGTCACCCATCCCGATCCGGCACTCACGCTCAAGCCCGTCTCCGCGCTTTCGCCCCAGTTGCGTGCCGACGCCATCCAGGCCCTGCCCAAGGAGGACACCGGCATGCGCACGGCCGTCGGCGGCAAGGACTTCCTGCTCTACGGCCAGGGCGTGCCCGGCACGAACTGGCAACTGGTGGTGGCCGTGCAGCGCGACGAGGCGCTGTCCGCGCTGGGTTCGCTGCTCAAGGTGTCGGGCGCCATCGTTGCCATTTCGTTGATCCTGGCGATTGCGCTGCTGGGCGCCGTCATCGCCCGCGTCACGCGCCGGCTGGCCGTGGTGCGCGATGCGCTGGAAGACATCGCCTCGGGTGACGGCGATCTCACGCGCCGCCTGTCGGTGCAAGGCAATGACGAACTGACGCAGATCGCACGCGCGTTCAACCACTTCACCGACAAGATCGCCTCGGTGCTGGTGCGCATCCGGGAATCGTCCGAGACCGTGCGCCATGCCTCCACCGAAATCGCCAGCGGCAACCAGGACCTGTCGGCGCGCACCGAGCAGCAGGCCAGCTCGCTGGAGGAAACGGCTGCCGCCATGGAGCAGCTCACGGCCACCGTGCAGCACAACGCCGAGAATGCGCGCCAGGCTCGCCAACTGGCCAGCAGCGCCTCGGACATCGCCACGCATGGCGGCACCGTGGTGGACCAGGTAGTGCGCACCATGGGCGGCATCGAGCAGTCCTCGCACCGCATCGCCGACATCATCGGCGTGATCGACTCCATTGCCTTCCAGACCAACATCCTGGCGCTGAACGCCGCCGTGGAAGCAGCCCGTGCCGGTGAGCAGGGCCGCGGCTTTGCCGTGGTGGCCTCCGAGGTGCGCACGCTGGCCCAGCGCAGCGCCACGGCCGCCAAGGAGATCAAGGCGCTGATCGACGATTCCGTGGGCCAGGTCGATGCCGGCAGCCGCCTGGTGCAGGACGCGGGCGCCACCATGGGCAAGGTGGTGGAAAGCGTGCAGCGCGTGACCGCCATCGTCACCGAGATCAGCAATGCCAGCCAGGAACAGAGCACGGGCATTGCCGAGATCGGCACCGCCGTCAGCCAGATGGACCAGTCCACCCAGCAGAACGCGGCCCTGGTCGAAGAGGCCACGGCCGCGGCGCAGTCGCTGCAGCAGCAGGCCGCGCAACTGGCGGACGTGGTGGCAGGCTTTCGGCTGGACAGCGAATCATCCCGGTCCAGGAGCATCGCCCTGCATAGATGAAATCGGCGCCGCACGGCAGGCAACCCACCGCCGTGCCCCATCGCCCTGCCCCGGCGGCGCCGGTCCGGTTACTGCAGCGCGATTGCGGCCTGCCGTACCAGCTTCTCCGTGCGAGGGACCTCGGTTTTGACGAACGCCTCGAAGTCGGCAACGCTGCCGCCACGGGCTTCGGCGCCGGTGGCCACCAGGCGCTCGCGGAACTCAGGGGTGTTCAGCAGCTTGTTGATCTCGGTGTTGAGCCGGGAGACCACGGCCGGCGGCGTGCCGTGGCTGGCCACGATTCCGTACCACGGGGCGATGTCAAAGCCTGGATAGCCTTGTTCGGCAATCGTCGGGATGTCCGGGGCCATGGCGGCGCGGCTTGCAGTCGATACGCCCAGGGCCCGCAGCTTGCCGGCCTTCACCTGGGGCAAGGCGGTCATGATGGTGTCGAAGTACAGGGAGACCTGGCCCGATATCAAGGCCGGGATGGCCTCGGCCGCACCCTTGTAGGGCACATGCACTATGTCGATGCCGGCGGCCTGGCGCAGGAACTCGCCAGCCATGTGCGAGGTCGTGCCGGCCCCGAAGGAGGCATAGGTCAGCTTGCCGGGGTTTGCCTTGGCATAGGCCACCATCTCAGCCAGCGTACTGAACGGCAGGGACGGGTTCGCCAGCAGCACATTGGGCGTGACCGCCACGATGGCCACCTTCTCGAAGGCGTCCGGGTTGTAGCTCAGCTTCTTGTACAGAAAACGGTTGGTGACCATGGAGGCCGGCCCGCTCATCAGCAGGGTGTAGCCGTCGCCCGGGGCCCGGGCCGCGGTGTCGCTGCCGATCATGGCGGCCGCACCCGGCTTGTTTTCCACCAGCACGGGCTGCCCCAATGAAGTGCTCAGTCCGGCGCCAACCTGCCGGCTCAAAAGATCCGTGGCGGACCCGGCCTGAAAGGGAACGACGATGCGAATGGGCTTGCTGGGCCAGGCGCCGGCCCCCTGGGCAGAGGCTTGAGCGGCAGCGACAAGGGCCAGGGCGGACAGCAGGGCCGTGGCCAGGGGAGTGCGGAGCGTTTGGAGAGGCATGGTCTTCATCAGGTTGGAGAGCAGGCATGGCGAAGGAACAGGTTCCGGCTGCCATGGGAAAATGCATAGATATTTAGATATTTGTATCCAATCATGCAAAAGACTAGCAAGCAATAATCGAACCAGCTCTAGGGAAAACCGCCTCTTGCCATTACCTGCACAGGCATGGCTGCGTGGAAACCGGCACAAACGGGGTCCCGGGAGGCGCAGGCAGGTCCCCGTAGAATCGGCGGGCCCCTGCCCTGGGCGAAAGACACCGGATAAACCATGCTGACCGACCGACGCGCCTCGTTTGACACTGTCCATGCCACGGCACAGGAAGAGGCCTACCAACACATCAAGCGCGGCATACGCACGGGCGAACTGCGCCCGGGCATGCGGCTGGCACCGGATGACATCGCGGCCGAAATTGGCACCAGCCGCATGCCCGTGCGCGAGGCGCTGAACCGCCTTGCCACGGAAGGGCTGATCGTCAACCGCCCCAACCGTGGCTCGGTGGTCCGGGTGCTGACCGAAAAAGAGGTGCGCGAGGTGTTCGCCATGCGTTCGGTGCTGGAGGGCCTGGCGGCCACCCTGGCGGCCGAGAACGTGACCACCAATGACATCCACGATCTGGAGCAATTGCTGCAGCGCATGCACCGCAGCGGCCTGAATGCATCGGAATGGATCACGGCGCACCGCCAGTTCCACGAGCGCCTGTGCACCATTGCCGACGCTCCCCAGCTGATGCGGCAGATCGCGTCCCTGCACTCGGTCTCCGAGCCCCTGATGCGGGTGTGGCTGGAGGGCAAGCCATCGACGGACTACGTGCACGACAGGCACGAAGAACTCATAGGCGCATTGAAGGCCAGGGATGGCGCAAAGGTGGAAGCCCTGATGCGCGCCCACATCCTGCGCACGCTTCCAGGCATCCTCCAGGCGAACCAGGCCGACTGAATCCGCACTGAAAGCCGCGCCGGCCCCTTCGCTGTCACGACAGCCTGGAGCCAGCGCGCAGGCTGCCGTCCGTCAGGAGCGGTTGGCGCCCATGGCGCAGCCGTCCTTTCGATGGTCGGATGCGCCGTGCAGTACGCCGTTGTCCCAATCCACCCGAATGGCCTGGGCGCCGCCGATGGCAGGATAGCCGGGCGCCACCAACTGGTAGCCCTGCTGCTCCAACGCCAGCGCGACATGCTGCGGCAAGGTGCTTTCGACCTCCACCTTGTCGGTGCCGGGAATGGGGAACAGCCGTGGCAGATCGCTGGCGGCCTGGATATCGCAGCCGTAGTCGATCACCTTGGACAGAAAGTGCGCATGGCCCATGGCCTGGTAGTGGCCACCCATGACGCCGAACACCAGCTCCACGCGGCCATCCTTCGTGGTCATGCCCGGGATGATGGTGTGCAGGGGCCGCTTGCCGGGCCCGATGCAATTGGGGTGGCCCTCAGTCAGTTCAAAGCTCTGGCCCCGGTTGTGCAGCAGCACGCCTGATTTGGGCGCCATCAGGCCGGAGCCGAAGGGGTGGAAGATCGAGTTGATGAAGCTGGCGCAGTTGCGATCCTTGTCCACCACCGAGATGTAGACCGTGTCCTTGTGCTCCGCTGCCGCATTGGTCGCCGGGGTCTTGAAATGCTCCGGGAACTCGCCGTTGCGCAGCTGGGCGGCCAGCTCCTGCGACAGCAGATAGTCGATGTCCACATCGGCAAAGCGCGGATCGGCCAGCAGCGCATCCCGCACCCGGTAGGCCATGCGCGTGGCATCGATCTCGGCCTTCAGCCGCTCGGCCGAGAGCGGGTCCGTGCCCGGCTCCAGTCCCTGCAGAATGTTCAGCAGCAGCAGGGCAATGATGCCTTGGCCCGGAGGGGGGCACTCGTGCACCACATGGTCTCGGAACCTGCTCTTGACCGGCTGCACGAACTCGCCACGATAGGTGGCGAAGTCCTCAAGCGTGTGCACGCCACCGAGGCTGCGCAGATAGGAGACGATGTCCTGCGCGACCTCCCCCTCGTAGAAGCCGGCACGGCCCTGCTCGGCGATTTTGCGCAAGGTGGCGCCCAACTGCGGCTGGCGGTGAACCGATCCGATGGCCGGTGCCTGGCCATCGACCAGCATGATGTCGCGCGCGGTGGTGGCGGCCAGCAGTTGCGTGTGCATGGCCCAGTCGGTGCCGGCGCGCGGCGCCACGGCATAGCCCTGCTCGGCGAAGCGGATGGCATCTTCCAGAAGGCGGCCCATGGGCAGCCGGCCGAACCGGTCCGTCAGGGCGACCCAGGCGTCCACGGCGCCAGGCACCGTGACCACGTAGGGCGACTGGCGGCGCAATTGCTTTTCCTCGCCCGAGGCAAGAACGGCCTTCAGGGAGGTGGCCTGGGGCGCCCAGCCGGCGCCGTTGTAGGCCGTGATCTGATCGGAGCCCTTTTCGCTGTACAGCGCAAAGCAGTCTCCTCCAATGCCGGTGGAGCCAGGCTCCACCACGCACTGGACCGCACAGGCCGCGACGGCGGCATCCATGGCGGTGCCGCCGGCCTCCAGGATGCGAACAGCGGCCTGGGTGGCGGCCGGGTGCGAGGTTGCCGCCATGCCGTGCGTGGACATGACGACGGAACGGCCAGGATTCTGGAAATTACGCATAACGGTTCTTCTTCCTTGTGTTGCTGGGACTTGGATTTCGGGCACTGAATGGGGGCCGGGAGGCTGCCAACGCTTCTTTCAGCGGACCGCCATCGACGCAGGGCGCGATGGCAGCCTCGAGATTACCGTATCCTGATATCTTTGTATCCAATTTTTCCAAAGATACCCAAGCAATCACCATGCCTGGATTGGCCGTACACAATGCACCATCAGAGTGCGCCCTGGACCCTGACAGCCAAACCTAGAATGACGACCGGGCTCCGCCCACCCCCAGAACCATCACCATGCCGCCACTTGCTACCCCCTCGCCCGATGCGGCACAGACCAGTGCCCACGAAGAGGCCTACCAACACCTTTCTCATGGCATCCGCATGGGGCTGCTGAAGCCGGGCGACAGGCTGGTGGCCGATGACATCGCCAACTCCATCGGCATGAGCCGCATGCCGGTCCGCGAGGCGTTGCGCCGGCTGACTGCGGAAGGCCTGTTGGTCATGCCGCCGAACCGGGGCGCGATCGTTCGGGAGCTTTCCGAGAGCGAGGTCATCGAGGTTTTCGAGATGCGTGCCGTGCTCGAAGGCCTGGCCGCAGCCATGGCCGCCAGGCGCTGCACCCAGGCGGATGTGGACGACCTGCAGGACCTGCTTTTGAAAATGAAGCGTTGCGAGAGTGACCAGTCGGAATGGATCACGGTGCACCGGCGCTTTCACGAGCGCTTTTGCCGCATCAGCGCAGCCCCGCGCCTGTGCGAGCAGATCTCGGCCCTGCATTCGGTGGTCGAGCCGCTGATGCGGATCTGGCTGGAAAACAACGAGCCCTCGCCGAAGTTGCAGGAGCACCACCAGCAACTGGTGGCCAGCCTGCAGGCCGGTGACCCGGATCGCATGGAGCGCGAAGTGCGCGCGCATGTGCGTGGAACGGTAGACAGCATCACGCAGGCCATGCGCAGACATCGGCCGCCCCAAGGCAAATCGCGCGCCAAGGCCTGACCAAGGCCTGGGCGATACGCCCTAGCCCCGCCTGTCCTTGAGGCGCGTCATGGAGCGGCGCGCCGCGGACAGGCTGCCGCGCCGGCCCAGCGAAAGCCCCGCGCCGGCATCCGGCAAGGCACCGCCAGCGGCCAATCGCTGCTGCGCCTCCAGCAGGCTGCGCAGGTCCGCCGCACGCTCCTGCGCCAGGGCGGCCGCATTCTGCGCGGTCTGCAGCTGGGAGTGCAGGCTCAGCTGCTCCTCCTCGCTCTTTTCATAGCGGCCTTGCAGCTCTGCAAGGCGGGTCGCGGCCTTGCGCTCCTGCTCGGTGGCTGTCTTGCGCGCAGCCGCCAGTTCCTGGCGTGCACGGTCCACTTCGTTGAGCATGTGGCGCTCATTGCCCGCGTATTGCTCGGCCATGCGCTGGCGCTCCAGCGCGGCGGACTGCATTTCCTCGCCATGCTTTTGCTGCAGCGCCTCGCGCTGGCGGGCCGCTTCGGCCAGCGCATCGCGCATTTCCTCAAGGCGCTCGTCGCGGTCCTGCAGCTGCTGCTGCATTTCATCCAGCCGGCGCGACAAGTCCTGCGACTGCGCCTGGGCCACTTGCAGGGCCTGGTCCATGGCCTCTTTCTGCGCCTGCATGGACGCCTCGCGCCGCGCCATTTGCTCTTGCTGCTCCTGCAGCTCGGCCTGCGTGGCCTGCGCCGCTTCCTCGCGCGATTGCAGCGCGGCGCGGGCGGCCTCCATGGCGGCTTCCTGGGCTGCATCCCAAAGCTGCTGGGCCAGGCGCTGAACGGGATCGGGCACGGACGAGGGCAGCAGCTCGCCCTGCCCTGCCGCCACGCCCAGGCGCTGGCCCAGAGTGGCAAACCAGGTCTCCAGCATCGGGCTGACGGTATTTGGTGAGCCTCGGCCGATTTGCTGGCGCACGCGCTCGATGGTCGGCCGCAGGCCCTGGGCGATCAAGGCGTCTGCCGCGGCCCAGACATCGGCTTCCTGCACGCCGCGGGTGGATGTTTTTTGCATATCGTGAACTATTTTCCAGATTACCAACGATAAGTGATTGTTATCGTGAGTTATTTTAATATTGCGTAATACATCATATGTGTCATGTATTAAATATTACATATGAAATTTTCATACAGTATGGATACGCACATTACACGGCTTTGCCCAGGCAAAAGGCCGCTGCAGCCTCTGGAAAGCCTGGAAACTGAACTTTGCATGGCCTGCACGGCCACAGGCTCCGCGGCGGGCGGCCATGCTGCGCCGGGCGACAATCCATGGATGCGCAACGGCCCCTTTTCGCTGATTCCCCAAGACCAGCCTCTGGAAGACACACAGCAAGGCAGCACCCTGCCCTCTGCGGGGCTGGAGCCTGCCGCCCAACAGGCCGTGCGCGAGTTGCTGCGCGAGGGCGAATCCACCAACACCAGAAACAGCTACCAGAGTGCGATGCGCTACTGGGCCGCCTGGCATGCGCTGCGTTTTGAGCGGCAGATGCAGCTGCCGCTGAATGTGCCCTGCGTGCTGCAATTCATCATCGACCACGCCCAGCGGCAGACCGGCGCGGGCCTGGCCAGTGAAATGCCGGCGCACATGGACCGCGCCCTGGTCGAGGCCGGATACAAGGCCCGCGAAGGCCCCCTGTCGCACAACACGCTGGTGCACCGCATGGCGGTGCTGTCCAAGGCCCATCAGGTGCACGGTTTGGCCAACCCTTGCCAGGACGGTGCGGTGTGCGAGCTGATGTCGCGCACGCGCAAGGCCTATGCGCGGCGCGGCGAGCAGCCCGCCAAAAAGGATGCGCTGACGCGCGACCTGCTGGAGCAATTGCTGCAGACCTGCGATGACAGCCTGCGCGGCCGCCGTGACCGCGCCCTGCTGCTGTTCGCCTGGTCCAGCGGCGGGCGCCGCCGCTCGGAGGTGGCCGGGGCCGACATGCGCCACCTGCGCGCCGTGGGGCCGCAGGAATTCATCTACACGCTGGCGCACTCCAAGACCAACCAGTCCGGGCGGGATGCGCCTGAGAACCACAAGCCCGTGACCGGGCGCGCGGCCCAGGCGCTGGCCGATTGGCTGCGTGCCGCCGCCATAGAGGAAGGGCCGATCTTCCGGCGCATCCGCAAGGGCGGCCATGTGGGCGAGCCCCTGTCGCCAGCGGCCGTGCGCGACATCGTGAAGCAGCGCTGCGCGCTGGCGGGCGTGGAGGGAGATTTCTCGGCGCATTCCCTGCGCTCGGGCTTTGTGACCGAGGCCGGGCGCCAGAACGTGCCCCTGCCCGACACCATGGCTCTGACGGGGCACAGCAGCGTCAATACGGTGCTGGGCTATTTTCGTGCGGATTCCGCGTTGAGCAACCGTGCGGCCCGCCTGCTCGATGCCGGCGACGACGATGCGGCCGCCGCCGCGCAAGGCAGCGGCCGGCCGCAGTCCTGAGCCGCTGGCTCAAAAGAGCTCAAAAGCTCAAAAAGCTCACTCCTGTACCGAGGTCCGCGTGCCGCTCAGGCCCAGCTTGCGCAGCAGCGTGGTGTCGGCTTCCACATCGGGGTTGCCGGTGACCAGCAGCTTGTCGCCATAGAAGATGGAGTTGGCGCCGGCCATGAAGCACAGGGCCTGCACGGCGTCGCCCAGCTGCTGCCGGCCCGCCGACAGGCGCACGCGCGCCGTGGGCATGGTGATGCGCGCCACCGCAATCACGCGCACGAAGTCCAGCGGATCGACAGGCTCGCTGTCCGCCAGCGGCGTGCCTGGCACGCGCACCAGGCTGTTGATGGGCACGGATTCGGGATGGGGGTTGAGATTGGCCAGTTGGGCGATCAGGCCCGCGCGGTGCACAGGAGCCTCGCCCATGCCGATGATGCCGCCGCAGCACACGCTGATGCCCGCGCCGCGCACGGCCTTGAGCGTGTCCAGGCGATCCTGGTACTGGCGCGTGCTGACCACGTCCTGGTAGTACTCGGGCGCGGTATCCAGGTTGTGGTTGTAGTAGTCCAGGCCCGCTTCGCGCAGCGACTGCGCCTGGTGCGGCTGGAGCATGCCCAGCGTGGCGCAGGTCTGCATGCCCAGACCCTTCACGGCGCCGATCAGCTCGTTCATCTTCTCGATGTCGCGGTCCTTGGGCGCGCGCCAGGCCGCGCCCATGCAAAAGCGCGTGGCACCCGCGTCCTTGGCGGCCTGGGCGGCCCGCGTGACTTCGTCCACGCTCATGAGCTTTTCCGCCTTGACGCCGGTATCGAACTCCGCCGCCTGCGGGCAGTAGCCGCAGTTCTCGGGGCAGCCTCCGGTCTTGACCGACAGCAGCGTGGCCAGCTCGATGTCGCCCGCAGGCCAGTGCTCGCGGTGCACGCTCTGGGCCTGGAACATCAGGTCCATGAAGGGCTTGTCCAGCAGTTCCTGGATGGCCTGCACGCTCCAGGCGCCTTCAAACGGCAGCGTGTCGCTTTTGGAGGGGCGTGCATGCCATTGCAGGGGGCTGCCGGCCGCAGGCTGTGCGGAGGTGGCGGAAGTCGTCGGGGTGGTGCTGCAGGCGGTCATCAAAAACTCCTCTGTGGGTCTGCTTTTTTCATTCTGATGAGCAAAAAAAGCCTTGGGAATGAAAAAGCCGGCTCCTTGGCAAAAATAGTTGCCCCATTTTCATGGCCTGCAAAAAGAGCGAACTTCGCTTATTTTTGAGCGATGTTCGCTGCGTTTTGGCAGAAGTTTTTCTGCCTGCATGCTTCATGCCGCAAGCGCGCAGCCATTGGCGGCCAACATCGCTCAATTGTCCGATGCAGGCCGAAAAAGATGTGCAAGCGGGCGCCGGCCTTGATTCCCAATACCTGCCAGATGCCTCTCCAAAACGACCACAATGGGTGCCCGCCGTCGTCGCCACGGCGGTTTTCATTGCCACGGCCCGTGCTTCCACCCGCTTTCCACCACTTTCCCCCGATTCGCTCCGATGTCCCTGCGCTCCCTGGAATTTCCCACCGATCACGGCCAACCGCTGCTGCTGTCGCGCGAGCAGCAGGCCATCCTGGCGCATGAGGGACGTTCGGCCATCGTGGCGGCGCTGGCAGGCGTGGGCAAGACGACCACGCTGGCCTGCAAGGTGGTTCAGGCCTGCCGCAGCGGCCAGGCCCAGCGCATCCTGGTGCTGGCCTATTCGCGCTCCGGCGTGGCGGCCTTTCACCACCGGCTCAAGCAACTGGTGCGCGAAGTGCCGCCCCAGGTACAGATCACCACGGTGGAGCGCTGGGCGGCCCAGCAGATCCGCCGCCGCGATCCTGCGGCCCGCTTTCTGGCCGACCGCGTGGCACTGCAGGCCCGTGTGCGCGAGGCACATGCCGCGCTGTGCGAGCGGCTGGCCTGGCAGCCCGACCCTTTGTTCGAGCAGCCCGGCGATCTGGATCTGGACGCCTTCTGGGATTTCAACCTCAGCGCCAAGAAGTCGTTGCTGCCCCAGCGCCTGGCCGAGGAAGGCATGGGACTGGCCAGTTTCTGCGAGGAGTATTTGCTCGACTATCGCATGGCCGGCCTGTTCTTCGAGTACGAGCGCCGCCGCATCGACCACTGCGGCGACCCGCTGTACTACGCCGAAGGCGACTGCAGCCATGCACTGGCCAGCGACGCCCTGCAGGGCCAGGCGCTGGACCTGCCGCGCTACGACCTGGTGGTGTTCGACGAGATGCATGACCTGGACCCGGCCTCGCTGCAACTGCTGCGCGCCCTGGTAGGAACCAGCGGCTGCGCCTTCCTGGGCGCAGGCGACTTCAACCAGCACATCGAGGCACAGGCCTGGTCCGTGTTCCGCGACAAACTCCACCAGCTCGATGACTTCCTGCCACAGGCCACGGCCACGCTGGCGCTGACCCAGTCGCGGCGCTTTGGCCCGCAGATCGCCAAGGCGGTCAATGCGCTGTTCAACGTTGGCCTGACTGCGGCGCCAACGCGCTTCAGCACCGTGCAGCAACTGCAGCACACCGATGACAGCCAGTGCATTGACCAGCTGCTGCAGATTCAGGCCGGTCTGGCGCGCGGCACGCCAACGGCGGCGCCGGGTGAGCCCCCGTCGCCCGGCGCGCGCAATCCCTCGCTGACCGTGATCCTGCGCCATGAGCAGGATGCCTGCGCGCTGGAATGGGCCATCCACCGCGCCGGCAAGTCCGCCAGCTTCTACGGCTTCAAGCGCTTTTACCTGCAGCGCGAGATTGCCCTGCTGCTGGGCCTTTGCTACGCACATGGCATGCAGGCGCTGTCATGGAAAGCCGAGGTCAGCGTGCTGGGCAGCGAGATCCTTGCGGCCTTTGTGGAAGGTGCGCTTTTCTACGGCAAGGGCAGCGTGGATGGTGCCGACATGGCCGATCCATCAAGCCGCCATACGCTGGCCCAGCGCATGGCGGGCGAGATGCAGCACAACCCGCAGATCATCTGGCGATTCCTGGGCAACCAGTCCAGCCTGCAGGGCGGGCAACGCAACTTCCAGGCCTTCGGCAGCTTTTTGCAGCTGCCCCTGGCGCTTCAGTCAGACGCGCGCAGCCTGCTGGAGCAGGCCGATGTCTGGGGCCTTTTTGCCGGCGTGGCCCTGTCGCAGGCCCAGACGGCGGCCTTGCGTCAGCGCGTGAAGGCTTTCATGGATTCCGTGGCTGGCATGGCCGTGCCCGACATGCTGGCCCAGGTGGCCGCCATGGCCACGCGCTTTGAACGAACCGTGCGGGCCGAGCGCGGCTTCGACTTTCATCTGAGCACCATCGAGGAAGCCAAGGGCAAGGAATACGAGCATGTCGCCCTGCCCTTCATGGAGCCTGGCCGCTTTCCGGCCTCGGCCCCGCACGCGCTGGCCTTTCTGGAGCGCAACCGCCTGTACGTGGCCATGACGCGCGCCCGAAAAAGGCTGTGGCTGCTGGAGCATGCCGAGCGGCGCGTCCAGCCTTTCGCCTGAAGGCATCTCAGCCCAGGGCGGCGATCACCTCGGCCGGCGCCTGCACCAGCTCGATCAGCACGCCCTCGCCAGCGATCGGAAACTCGTCATTGCTCTTGGGGTGCAGAAAGCAGATGTCGTAGCCGGCCGCGCCCTTGCGGATGCCGCCGGGCGCAAAGCGCACGCCCTGCTCCGTCAGCCACTGCACGGCCAGCGGCAGGTCGTCGATCCACAGGCCGATATGGTTCAGCGGCGTGGTGTGGACGGCGGGCTTCTTGTCGATGTCCAGCGGCTGCATGATGTCCACCTCGACCTTGTGCGCGCCCTGGCCCATGGCCAGGATGTCTTCGTCCACGTTCTCGCGCTCGCTCTGGAATGTGCCGGTCTGGGTCAGGCCCAGCATGTCCACCCACAGGCGCTTCATGCGCTGCTTGTCGGTGCCGCCGATGGCCACCTGCTGTATGCCCAGAACCCGGAAAGGACGCTGTTCGCTTGCCACTGTCTCACTCCTGTTGATTTATGAAGAATCACATTGTGGAGCCAATCCGCAAGGCCGCAGCCCATCGCACAGGCGGCTCAGAACTCCCCCAACATCCAGCCGCTGATCACCGCAAAGTACTCGCGCAGCCAGGCGTTGGCGCGGATGGTCACGGGCGTGGGCGCACCCACGGTGAAGGCCTGGCCGTAGCCGCTGCGCTCGGCTATCCAGCCGGCGCGCAGGGTGTGGAAGTCGCTGGTGACGATGGCGATTGCCGCCTGCGGCTCCACCCCGCGCGCCTGCAGCAGGGGCAGGCTCCAGGCCAGGTTCAGCGCCGTGCTGGTGCTGCGTTCCTCCATCAGCAGCCGCTCGGGCGGCAGGCCGTGGCGCTGCTGCAGATAGCGCGCCATGATGGCGCCCTCGCTCTCGCTTTCCCCAAAGTCCACTCCGCCGCTGGTGAGCACCAGCGCCTTGGGCTGGCGGGCGGCCAGCTCGGCAGCGCGGTCCAGCCGCTGGGCCAGCGTGAGCGACGGCTGGCCGTCACGCGTGGCACTGCCCAGCACCACGATGGCCTGCACCGGCTGTTCCGGTGGCAACTCGGACGAGGCGGACAGCAGGTGCGCCCAGAACACCAGCAGGCTGACCAGCCACATCGCCAACGCCGCCCAGCCCAGCCGCCAGGCGCGCCGCAGCCATGCACTGGCGCGCAGCCTGCGCGCAATGGCCGAGCGCCAGAAGCTGCAGGCCATGAACAGCAGTCCCAGCACCGCTGGCAGCGTCACACCCAGATTGAACATGCCGCGCGCCATCAGCACCACGGCATCGCCCAGCAGCACGGCGCCAGTGATCAGGCCCAGCCACTGCAAGGGCCCCAGCCGCCGGAAGCCCGCAACGGCGTTGCGTCCGGGCACTGGCCCGGGCGCGGGAGAGAGCTTGTGCAACAAGCGTCCTCAGTTCCAACGCTGGTTCGGGCCGCCGGCGCAGGACCACACGATCACGGGCTGGCCCGGCCGGGCATTGCCGCCTTCGATGTCCAGGCACTTGTTGGCAAAGCGACTACGGATCTGGCCACGGCTCCAGTCCCATTTCTGGTTGGGCTGGTTGCGACATTGCCACGCAATCACACGCGCACCATTGCGGGTGTTGCCATCGGCTACGTCCAGGCACAGGTCGCCCACGCGCATCTCGCCATCACGCGTCAACGTGAAACGCTGGTTCTCACCGCCGCTGCAGTGGTAGACGATGAGCCCATTGCCTGGTCGAAGACCTCCGGATATATCCAGGCACAGGCCGTTCTGGCCCCGCACCTCCCGTCCACCCCACGAGGGATAGCCGGGCTGCTGGCCCGGATAGCGGTCATCGTTCCACTGGTCGTCGCGGTCACGTTCGCGGTCCTTGTCGCGCTTGTTCGCCAAAATGGCGGCGCCGGCAATGGCTGCCACGGCGGCACCGGCGATCCATGCGCCCGTGTTGTCGCTCCCGCCTTCCTGGCCCTGCGCGCCCTGGGGCAGGCCACTCAGGATGCGGAAACGCCCGCCGCAGCCGCCCTTGACCCACATCTCCCGGCGGCCCAGGTCATAGCCCCAGTTCTGGTTGTAGCTGCAGTTGCCAGCCAAGGTCTCAACGAGTTGCACCTGCTGCGCATCGTCGGGCAGGCTGTAGGTCTGGTAGCGGCCATTGGACATGAGTTGCACCGTCTCTTCGCCTGCATGCGCAGGCAGAACCGGCAGGATGAAGCTGCTGGCCAGCAGGACGGAAATGCATTTCTTGATTTGCATGGGATTTCTCGGGCTGCGTTGATCTGAGGGGCGGCTACGCGCAGCAACCAGCCTTTTCTTTCAGGCCAAGAATGCAGCCACCGCCTCTTTCCAGGCTGTGGAGTTTAGCCAAGCAATTTGTAGGATTGCGCCAGATTCTGGCAAGGCTGGCTCAAATCATTGCCTGTTGAATCCCGCCACCCCCGCCCGAAACTCCCCACTCCCATACACCGCCGACACCAGATCCTCATCATCCAGCCGCTGCTCCACGACGACGCGCCTCAGGCTTTCCTTGACTGCTGACTGGGTGGTGGCAGACAAGGCCATGAGCTGCTCGGCCAGCGCCTGTGCCTGGGCTGGCAATTGATCTGCCGGCACCACCGCATGCACGAACCCGCAGGCCTCGGCCTGCTCGGCTGACAGGTAGTCCGCCAGCAGCAGCATGCGCTTGACGCGTGGCACGCCCAGGCTGGCCACCAGGCGGGCGATGTTGCGTGACGACAGCGTGTTGGACAGCGTCTTGGCAATCGGCGCACCGAAGCGCGAGCCGGTGCTGCAGACGCGAAAGTCGCATGCAGTGGCCAGGGCGAGGCCGCCGCCGACGGCCCAGCCGTCGATGACGGCGATGGTGGGCACGGCGATGCGCTCCACGGCGTCGATCACGCGCTCCACGAAGGCTTCATAGGCAATGCCTTGCTGGCCGTCATGGAAGTCCTTGAAGTAGGCGATGTCCGTGCCCGAGATGAAGGATTTGCCGCCCGCACCGCGCAGCATCACGCAGTGGATGGCCGGGTCGGCCTGGCAGCGCTCCAGGGACGTGAGCAGTGCCTCGTACATGGGCAGTGTCATGGCGTTGTGGCGTTCGGGGCGGTCGATGAGGATCTCGGCCGCGCCCCCGGCGTGAACGGTCAGCGCCACGGATTCATGCAGGGCCGTGCTCATGCGGCGGCCTTCAGTGCCTGGAGTTCGGCCATGATTTCTGCGTTGTGCTCGCCCAGCAGCGGCGGATGGCGGCGCACCTGCTGGGGCGTGCCGAGCATCTTGACGGGAAAGCCGATGTTCTTGACCTTGCCTTCGATGGGATGGTCGATCTCCATGCACATGCCGCGGTGCTGGCCGTGTTCACCCTCGAAGGCCTGCGGATAGGTGAGCAGCGGGCCTGCGGGAATGCCTGCCTCCAGCATGCGGTCCACCCAGTCGGCGCTGTCGTGGTGGACAAATTCCGCTTCCAGTGCCTCTATCAATGCCTCCCGGTGCTTGAGGCGCAGCGCCACGGTGGCGTAGTCCGGATGTTCCACCAGGTCCGCGCGTTCGATCAGCGCGCACAGCCTGGCCCAGAGCTTCTGGTTGGTGGCGCCCATGACGAAATAGCCGTCGCGCGCCTTCACGGCCTGGTAGGGGGCGCTCATCTTGTTGCTGGTGCCCAGCGGCGCGGGCGGCACGCCGGTGCCCCAGTATTCGGACATGTCCCAGATCGAGAAAGCCATGGCCGAGTCGAACAGCGAGGCGTCTATGTGCTGGCCCTGCCCTGTCTTCTGTGCGCCGATGTAGGCGGCCAGCAGTCCGTAGGTGGCGAACAGTGCGCAACCGATGTCGGCCACGGGCACGCCGGCCTTGACGGGTTTCTCTCCCTTGTAGCCGGTGACGCTCATCACGCCCGACATGGCCTGGGCCATGAGGTCGAACCCCGGCCGCTGGGCCCAGGGCCCGCTCTGGCCGAAGCCCGAGATGCTGACATAGACGATGCGCGGATTGATGCGGCGAATGCTTTCATAGTCGATCTTCAGGCGCTGGACCACGCCTGGCCGATAGTTCTCGACGATGACATCGGCTGTCGTGGCCAGCTGGTAGAAGGCCTCACGCCCCTCCTCGCTCTTGAGGTCCAGCGTCAGCGACCGCTTGTTGCGGTTCATGTTCAGAAAGCCCATGCTGTCCGGGCCCTTCATCTTGAAGCCCATGGCGCCGCGCGTCTGGTCGCCGGTGCCCGGAGGCTCGACCTTGATGACATCGGCGCCCAGGTCGGCCAGCAGCATGCAGGCAAATGGGCCGGCCATGACCTGGCTGACGTCGAGCACGCGGATGCCTTGCAGGGGCAGTTGCAGCGGGTTGGATTGGGGATTGCTCATGCCGGGTCCTCAGCTTTCTTCGGTGATTTTTGCAGCGCGCACCACGTCGCCCCACTTCCTGTATTCCGCAGCCATGAAGGCCGCGAACTTGTCCACGGAGCCGCCACCGTCCTCCACGCCGTATCCGTCGAAGCGGCTGACCACGTCGGGCATGGCCAGCACGCGGTTGATGTCGGCATTGATGCGCTGGGCCAGTTCCCTGGACATGTCGCGCGGGCCGACGACGCCGTACCAGCTCGATGCGTCAAAGCCCTTGAAGCCTTGCTCGTCCATGGTGGGCATGGCCGGGAATCCCTTGGCACGGTTCACGCGGGTCTGGGCGATGCCCAGCATTTTTCCTGCGCGGACCTGGGCAGTGGCGGCCGTCATGGTGTCGAAGCTGAAGTCGATCTGACCGCCGATCAGGTCGGTCTGCATGGGGCCGGACCCTTTGTAGGGAACGTGGATGCTCTTGACACCTGCCGCCATGTTGAACATCTCGGCCGCAAGGTGCTGCACCGAACCTGTGCCCGAAGAGCCGAAGCTGACCTTGCCGGGGCTTTTGCGGCACAGCTCCACCACTTCCTGCACCGAGGCATGGCCGTTCCTGCTGCTGGTCACCAGGATGTGGGGCGTTGCGCCGATCAGGGCGATGGGCGCGTAGTCCTTGAGCGGGTCATAGGTGATGGATTTGAAGATCTGCGGTGAGATGGCGTGCGTGTTCACATGGGCCATCAGCAGGTTGATGCCTTCTGTGAAGCGGGTCTTGGCAAAGTATTCGGCCGCCAGCGAGCCCGTGGCGCCGGGCTTGTTCTCCACGATCACGGGCCGGCCCCAGACCTCGGACAGCTTCTGGCCCACGATGCGCGCGAACACGTCGGTACCGCCGCCCGGCGCCCAGCCCACTAGGATCTTGACGGGCCCCTTGGGCAGGTCGGAGGGCGGGGGCGCGGCCCCTGCCCAGGGTGCGGCCAGCGCGGTGGCGCCGGCCGCGATGAAGTCGCGGCGTTTCATGTCTGTCTCCTGCACATCGTTGTTGTGCAGTCACTGTCGCCGGGCGCCGATATCGCGGCAAGCCTGTGTGCCGCATGCCTGGTTTCGCAATCTGCGAAATCAGAAGGGTCAGATCGCGCGTTCGCCCTGCAGCAGGGCGGCGACGACGTTGCGCAGCGCCTGTTCCTGGGCCTGGCCTTCGATGAAGGACAACACGTAGCTGCGCTCGTGCCAGTCGCCTTCCAGGGTGGCCCAACCCAGGTCGGGCTCAGGGTGGAAGCTGCGCAGCACGCCGGGTGGCATCAGCCCCACGCCCAATCCTTCGCGCACCAGGGCCAGCATGGTGTCGAAGCCGCTGACGGCGAAATCGTTGCGGAACACCCTGCCCCGGCTGCGGTGGGCTCGGCGCAAAGCGGCCAGGATGGCCGAGCCCCGGCCCAGGCTGACGATGGGGCAGTCCAGCAACTGATCCAGTACCACCGGCTCGACGGCAAAGCTGAAATGCCTGCGGCTGTAGACCAGCACCAGGCTGTCATTGCGGTAGTCGGAGCGTGGCAGATCCACGAAGCCGCTGGTCTTCTCGAATATGCCGATGTCGATGACCTTGTCGCGCAGCAGTTGCTGGACGATGCGGCTGTTCTCCTCCATCACCTGCAGCGTGATGTGGGGATAGCGGCGCTGGGTGACGGCGATATCGGCGGCCAGGAACTGCAGGATGGCGGATTTGGGGGCGCCGATGATGATGCGGCCGTCGCGCCCGCGGCCCAGGGCCTGGGCGTCGGCCTCCAGCCGCTCCACCAGGTTGCCTATCTGGCGGATATGGGCCAGCAGCTTGAGGCCAGGCTCGGTGGCGCGCACTCCATGGGGCTGCCGCTTGAACAGCCTGGCGCCCAGTTGCTGCTCCAGGTCACTGAGCCGCCGCGAGGCCGCTGCCACCGCCAGTTGCAGCCTGTCGGCCGCGCGCGAAATGCTGCCCTCTTCGGCAATCGCAAGCACAAGCTGCACGGTGGTGGAGTCGATCTTCATCATGGCGGCAAGGCCCTCTTGCGCAGGCGGCATCTGCTGAGGGCGCGATTGTGCCCCAGTGCTGGGACTGTGCTCAGGCGTGCGCGGGACACTCCAGCACGTCGCTGAGCCTGAAGCTCTCCAGGAACGGCAGGACATGCTCCTCGTTCATCGGGCGGGCGATCAGAAATCCCTGGACATACGTGCACCCGAGCTGCTGCAGGTGCAGAAACTGCTCCGTGGTTTCCACGCCTTCCGCGACGACTTCAAGGCCCAATCTGCGGCTCAGTGCCAGCGTGGCCTCGACAATCGCGGCAGCCCCGGCGTCCTTGTCCATGGCCTGTATGAAGCTGCGATCGATCTTGATCAGGTTGAAGGGAAAGCGGTGCAGGTAGGAAAGACTGGCATGGCCGGAGCCAAAGTCATCGATGGCGAGATTCACGCCCAGCGCCTTGACTTGCCGCATGACGGACAGCACCTGCTCATCATCTTGAAGCAGGGCCGATTCCGTCACCTCGATGTAGCAGCGCTCGGGGTTCAGGCCGGCGCGGTCCAGATGTTCCTTCAATTGCACCGCCATGCCTGGATCGAGAAATTCAAAGGCCGGGCAGTTGATGGACACCGAGATATCGGACGGCCATCCGTTGGCAACCAGCAGCGGGGAGCGCTCCACCATTTGGTCGATGGGGAGCAGCAGGCCGCGCCGCTCTGCCATGGGAATGAAGACGCCTGGCGGGACAGACCCTCTGGCCGGACTGTTCCAGCGCATCAGCGACTCGAACCCCGATATTGTTCCCGTGGCCACATGGCAGATCGGCTGGTACGCCATGAACAACTGGCTTGTTCCGATGGCGGACCGGAAATCCTGCTCCAGCAGCAGTTGCTCCTGCATGGGGCCATCGGCGGAAGGCTCGAATTTCACGAATCGCCCCCGTCCCTGGGATCGCGCCCGCTCCATTGCCGCGCGGCCGTCGCGCAGCAGCTGATTCCAGTCCTCGTTGTTCTTGCAGACCGCCGTCCCTACGCAGACAGACAGCAAAATGCTGCGCTCACACAGCATGTAGCGCTTTTCACCCAGTCGGATGGAGAGCGTTTTCGCCTTGGAATCGGGGTCCCCTTCATATTGGGCGACACAGAACTCCTCGATGGCAAGGCGGGCGGCTACGTCATTCTGTCCAATACAGGAGCGCAATTGTTTTGCCAGTTGCGAGATCAGTTGGTTGTCCATTCCAGGAACCAGCGTATCTGCCAGCACTTGCAAATGCTCGATACCGATGACATGGATGGCAACAGGACGCCGCTGTGCTTGCGTTCTGTTCAGCAGTTGCTCAAATCCGGTTGAATTGAGCAATTCGGAAGCAGGATCATGGAAAAGATGGTGCCTCAGCTGTGAATGCACCTGTACCAGATCCCTCGCCTCGAAATAGGATCTTCTGCGCTCACGCATCCACAATTGCGCCAGTAATAAAAATGAAGCCAGGCTGATGGCCGCCCATGCCATGATGGTTTTTCCAAACCTCCACCATGGAGCCGCGAGTTTTGCCTTGGCGGCCAGTGTGGCATAGGCGAGATCCATGCCGCCTTGGCTGGAGTGGTGCATGGCGACGATCCAGCCATGTCCCAAGCCATCGTCAGCGTCCAATATGCCCTCGCCTGCAGCCATCATTTTTGCAAGCCCCGAATCCATCCCGTCCAGAATGTGCGGATGCTCCTGGGGAATTCTGACCAGGTCTTTGCCGTTTGGCAGGCTGACCATGACCTGATGGCCATCCAGCAGCAGTGAACCGAATGCCTGGCGAATGGAATCCACGGCAATGAAGGCCACCACAATGCCAGTCAGCGCCTCTCTGGAGTCACGTACCGGACGCCCCAGCACCAGGGACGGTATATCGAAGACCGGCGATTTGCTTGAATCCAGCAAGAAGAAGCCGCCAGGCTTTGTCTGCAGCGCTGCATTCCAGATGGGGCGCTCGGGGTTGTCGGGAGACAGCGGCAGCTTGCTGAAACGTGAGGAAATGGACCATGTCCCATTTCGATCAAGCACGCTCATGCTGATGACGCCGGGCAGCGCCGCCACCTCCTGGATCAAGGCATTGCGGATATCGGTGCTGGCATCAGGGTCTGCCGTGATTTCGCCTTGGCGGCCTGGTGTCAGCAAAAGTTGCTCTGTTCTCTCTACCGCCAAAGAGGTGGCAAGAATGATCTTGTTGGTTTCAGCGGCAGAGGCAGAGAGCGCGTGCAGGAGATTCGACTTCTCTTCATGGAGCGATGTCTCATAGCTGGAGAGCAGAGAAACGCCCGCAACGCCAATGATCACCAGGCATACGATGAAAATACAGGCATACCAGCGCCTGGGCTGCCAGCTTGGAGGTCTTCTCTCTGCATGCATCATTCAACGCTCATCTGGTCAAAATACGAGCGAACAGGCACCGTTCTCCTGGCAGGCAAGCCTGCCAGGAGAAACGCTTCCCGTTGGCTGTGACGCACTGGTCTGAATTTCCGTCAGGACGCGGAAAGACTCAGCGGTCTCATGGATGAGGGGATTTTCCTCAAGACAGGGGCCTCCTTTTCCGCGGGGTCCAGCTTGAAAATGGAAACTGCCGAAACCAGGGCCTGCGCCTGCTGGCTGAGACTTCCGGCCGCCGCTGCCGACTCTTCCACCAGAGCGGCATTTTGCTGGGTGACCTGGTCCAGCTGGATGATCGCATCATTGATCTGATCGATGCCCTGGCTTTGCTCCCTGGTGGCCCCACTGATCTCTTCGATCATGCTGGATACCTTCTGGACCTGGGTGACGATATCTTCAATGCTGCTGCCCGCAGCCTGGGCAAGCTGGTGGCCATTGCCGACCTTGGAAACACTGTCCTCGATGAGAGACTTGATCTCTTTTGCGGCCTCTGCACTTTTCACTGCAAGGCTGCGAACTTCGGCGGCAACCACCGCAAAACCACGGCCCTGCTCTCCGGCGCGGGCTGCTTCGACAGCAGCATTCAAAGCAAGAATATTGGTTTGAAAAGCGATTGAATCAATGACGTTGATGATGTCCTCGATTTTCTTGGAGGACGTGTTTATTTCATTCATCACGTCCACCATCTGCCGGGCCATGCCCCCGCCGTGCGCTGCGGCATCGCGCGCCGACTGGGCGAGCATGGTGGCAGTGATCGCCGCATCGGAATTGCTTTTCACCGTGCTGGCCAGTTCCTCCATGGAGGCGGCAGTCTCTTCAAGATTGCTGGCTTGCTCTTCCGTTCGGCTCGACAGGTTGGCATTGCCTGCATCAATCTGCGTGGCGCCCGTGGCAATGCTGTCGCTGCTGCTGCGCACGGTGCCCACGACGCGTTGCAGCGATACCTGCATTTCCTGCATGGCCGTGATCACACTGCCAGGGCGTGCCCTGGACAAGTCGATCCGGGAGGTGAGGTCCCCTCTTGAGATATTTTCGGCAATGTGCGCCACATCTGCCGGCTCTCCGCCCAGCTGGCGTGTGATGGAAATTGTGATGATCACGCCAATGGCCACTCCCACAATCACGCCGGAGATGGTCAGGAGGGTGAGCATCAGCCGGATCTTTTCGTAGATTCTGTCGGTCTCGTCATTGAGCCAGCTGGCATTCTTCTTCTTGATATTGACAACCTCCGTCATCAGACTATCGATCTTGTCGGACTCCACCCGGAATCTGTTGATCAGATCAATCGATTCCCTGGATTCCGAAAGATGCTCGGACTTGATTCTTTCAATCGTCTGCAGCAGACCCTTTTCATAGATGACGAGGGTTTCATCAATGGACTTGAGCTTTTCCTTGCCATCGCCCTCGGCAAAAAGCCTCTTGCTGTTGTTCAGCGCCTCTTTCAGCAGTTGCAGCCTTTGCAGCACGGCGTCTGTGTGCCGGTTTCTGCTTTCATCATCGTTTGCAAGCACGGCATTTCTGATGGCCCGGCCCGCCGCGATCAGCTGGACATTGGCCTCGGATATTTGTGACAGGCCCAGCAGTTCCTTCTCGTACATCTGCGTTGCGAGATCATTGATTTCCCCTGCCTTCAGTATTCCATTGATACCGATGAATGCACCAATGCATGAGACCACAAGGAAGCCCATGGTCAGTTTGGTGATCACTTTTGATTTTTTGAAGCTCAACATCTTGATTGCCGAATGAATAATTTTCAACGATGAAATATTTACCCTGACACCAGGATTATTCGGCCGTAGAAAATCGGGAACTTGAAAAAGAATAATCCACCTCTTCTAAAAAAGACGTGGATTATTCTCGAAAATGATATATTGATGTTATAATTGCTCGATGCTCGATGCTCGATGCTCGATGCTCGATGCTCGATGCTCGATGCTCGATGCTCGATGCTCGATGCTCGATGCTCGATGCTCGATGCTCGATGCTCGATGCTCGATGCTCGATGCTCGATGCTCGATGCTCGATGCTCGATGCTCGATGCTCGACCAATAAAAATTGGCACTGGCGCCGCGAGGCGCCAGTGCCAATTTTTATTTTCAGGCCCTGCAACGGCAATTGCATTTTTCTTGGTCGGTAAAGAATGATTGCGGCGGAAACTTCAGGTGGCAATTATTCTTGTGCATATGCGAATGTTTCAAGACAGCCTATTGATATCGTCTTGTCAAAGGGCTGTTTGAAGGATAAGCAATGATTGTAACGTTGTGTTATGAAATCAATCCCTCATTTCCTCGCATCTTGACTTTGCATTTTGCGCAAACATTGCCGCAATACGCATAATTTTTCAATGGATTCAAGTCCCCATCCCCAATCGATGGCCCAGACAAACAAAAGCGGCCCCTTGGGGGCCGCTGGTTCCGGGGCAATGGCGACTCAGGCGCTTCGCAGGTTTTTGGCTGCGCCGGCCAGTGCGGTGATCCGCTGCCAGTCACCCTGCTCCAGCGCATCGGCAGGCACCAGCCAGGAGCCACCCACGCAGACCACGTTGGACAGCGCCAGGAATTGCGCCGCATTGTCCGCAGACACGCCGCCCGTGGGGCAGAACCGCACGTCGCCGAACGGGCCTTGCCAGGCCTTGAGCATGGCCGAGCCGCCCGCCTGTACGGCGGGGAAGAATTTCAGCTCGTTGAAGCCGTCGTCCTGGGCGGCCATGATTTCGCCGCTGGTGGCCACGCCGGGCAGCAGCGGCAGCTGCAGGGCCTGGCAGGCCTGGCCCAGTGCGCTGGTGTAGCCGGGGCTCACGGCGAAGCGCGCACCGGCGCTGGCGGCGGCGCGGGCATCGGCGGCGCTGCGCACGGTGCCGGCGCCCACGATGGCCTCGGGCACGGCACGCGCAATGGCTTCGATGCTGGCCAGGCCCTGGGGCGTGCGCAGCGTGACTTCCAGTACGCGGATGCCGCCCGCGACCAGGGCCTGGGCCATGGGCACGGCATGTGCGACGTTGTTCAGGACAATGACCGGGATGACCGGCGCGTCCTGCATGATGGCCAGTGCCGTCAGTCGTTGATCCATGTGCAAGCTCCCTCTTCTGCGCTGAGCGCGTGGCGCCGGAATCCGGCAAACAGTTCGCGGCCAAAACCCCGGCCGTTGGCCTGGCGCAGTGCCTGCGGCATGGTGGCCAGGGGCCGCTGCTGCCATTCGGTGTCGTCGACCAGCACGGCCAGGGTGCCGGCCACGGCGTCCAGGCGTACCAGGTCGCCGTCTTGCAGGCGCGCCAGCGGCCCGCCCACGCAGGCCTCGGGCGAGACATGGATGGCGGCGGGCACCTTGCCCGAGGCGCCGCTCATGCGGCCGTCTGTGACCAGGGCCACCTTGTAGCCCTTGCCCTGCAGCACGGCCAGCGGTGGGGTGAGCTTGTGCAGTTCGGGCATGCCGTTGGCGCGCGGACCCTGCCAGCGCACCACGCAGATGACATCGCGGTCCAGCTCGCCGGCCTTGAAGGCCTGCTGCAGCGCTTCCTGCGAGTCGAAGACGCGCGCAGGCGCCTCGACCACATGGCGGTCCTCGGGCACGGCGCTGACCTTGATCACGCTGCGCCCCAGGTTGCCGGACAGCAGCTTGAGCCCGCCCGTGGCGCTGAAAGGCGCATCGGCCGGGCGCAGCACGGACAGGTCGCCGGAGACTTCGGCCTCGTGCCAGACGAGATGGCCGTCTTCAACGGCGGGAATGCGCGCAAATTCCTGCAGGCCCTCGGGCCGCACGGTGAGCACATCGCCATGCATGAGGCCGGCCTTCAGCAGCTGGCCGATCACATAGCCCGGCCCGCCTGCCGCCTGGAACTGGTTCACGTCGGCGCTGCCGTTGGGATAGACGCGGGCCAGCAGCGGCACCACGCCCGAGAGTTCCGAAAAATCATTCCAGTCGATGACGATGCCTGCCGCACGCGCCACGGCCACCCAATGGATCAGGTGGTTGGTCGATCCGCCCGTGGCCAGCAGGGCGACCATGGCGTTGACGATGCAGCGCTCGTCCACCACATGGCCAATGGGTGCGAAGCGGCGGTTCTTGGTGATGGCCAGCACGCTGCGCATGGCCTCGCGCGTGAGCAGTTCGCGCTCGCCTTCGGCCGGGTTGATGAAGGCCGTGCCCGGCACATGCAATCCCATGGCCTCCAGCAGCATCTGGTTGCTGTTGGCCGTGCCGTAGAAGGTGCAGGTGCCTTCGCCGTGGTAGGCAGCCGTTTCGGCGGCCAGCAGTTCCTTGCGGCCCACCAGGCCCTGCGCGGCCTGCTCGCGCACCTTGGCCTTGTCGCCATTGGACAGGCCCGAGGTCATGGGGCCGGCCGGCACGAATACCGTGGGCAGATGGCCGAAATGCAGTGCCCCGATCAGCAGGCCCGGCACGATCTTGTCGCAAATGCCCAGCATCAGCGCGGCGTCGAACACGTCATGCGACAGCGCGATGGCCGTGCCCATGGCAATGGCGTCCCGGCTGAACAGGCTCAGTTCCATGCCGGGCGCGCCCTGGGTCACGCCGTCGCACATGGCCGGCACGCCGCCGGCGACCTGCGCCGTGGCGCCGAGCTTGCGCGCCTCGTCCTTGAGGATGTCGGGATAGCGTGCCAGCGGCGCATGGGCCGAGAGCACGTCGTTGTACGCGGTGACGATGGCGACGTTGGGCGCCTTCTCTTCCACGATGCGTATGCGGTCGCCGCCTGGAATGCCCGCAAAGGCATGGGCCACATTGGCGCAGCCCATGGACTGGGCGCCGGGCGGGCGCGCGGCCATGGCGTCCACCTGCTCCAGGTAGGCGGCGCGTGATTGGGCACTGCGCTCGCGGATGCGGCGCGTGACCTGCTCGACGATGGGGTGGATGGTGCTCATGCGGGGTTCCTGCGGATGCGCTGGTGCGCGTTTTCTCTCTGTCGCGTTGTCTTTATGGGAAATGTCGGCCGGGGCATCCCTCCCAGGTGCGTCCGGCCCTGCACCGAAGCTTACTTCACTGCGCGCGCCTGCTTGACGGCGGCCTGCACCTCGTCCCACGTGCCCTGACCCACGGTCTTGGCAATGCCGGCATTCACCGCCGCGAGCTTGTCGCGCATGCGGCTGGCTTCTGCGGCGGGCAGCTCGTTGACCTGCATGCCCTTGGCCTTGATGTCGGCCAGGGCCTTGGCGGCTTCCTCGCGCGTGTCCTTGCGTTCGAACTCACGGCTCTTGACGGCGGCATCCTGCAGCACCTTCTTCTCGGCCGGGCTCAGCGTGTCCCACCACTTCTTGCTGACGGTGACGATCCAGGGGCTGTAGACGTGGTTGGACACCGTGAGGTACTTCTGCACTTCATAGAACTTGCTGGACAGCACGGTGTTGAAAGGGTTTTCCTGGCCATCGACGGCACGGGTCTCCAGCGCCGTGAACAGCTCGGAGAACGGCAGCGGCACGGCATTGGCGCCCAGGGCCTTGAAACTGTCCAGGAAGACGTTGTTCTGCATCACGCGCAGCTTCACGTCGGCCAGGTCTTCCATCTTGGCGATGGGGCGCTTGTTGTTGGTGAGGTTGCGGAAGCCGTTTTCCCAATAGACCAGGCCCACCATGCCCTTGGGCTCCAGCGTGGCCTTGACCTTCTCGCCCACGGGGCCGTCCAGCACGGCGTCGGCTTCCTTGACATTGCTGAACAGGAAGGGCGTGTCCCAGACGGCCATTTCGGGCGACAGGCCCACCAGGGTGGCGGTGGAGCCGACCATCATCTCCTGTGCGCCGCCGATCAGCGCCTGCTGCATCTGCGTGTCCGAGCCCAGCGAGGCATTGCCGATGGCACGCACCTTCATCTTGCCGCCCGTGGCCTTCTCGACCTCCTTGGCAAAGAAGCGCGCCGCGCGGCCCTGGTTGGACTCATCGACCAGGCCATAGCCGAAGCGCACGATGCGCGGCTTGAAGTCCTGGGCCATGGCCTGGCCCGTGGCGGCCAGCGTGGTGACGGCTGCCATCAGGCCGGCGAGTGCAAAGGGAATACGCATGTTCATCTCCTTGGGTTGTAGTGAGGGATCAATGCATCCAGCGCAGAGGGGCCAGGATGATTTGCGGAAAAATCACGAAAAGCACGGCAAGCAGCACATAGACCATCAGGAACGGGTTCGTGCCCTTGATCACGGTCTCCATGCGCAGCCGGCCCACGCCGGCCACCACGTTCTGCACCGTTCCCACGGGCGGCGTGATCAGGCCGATGCAGCCCACATAGATGAACATGAAGCCGAAATAGATGGGATCGATGCCGGCCTTGACGGCCAGCGGCGCGCACACGGGGCCGAAGATCAGGATGGTCGGCGTCAGGTCCATGGCCGTGCCCACCACCAGCAGGAACAGCATCATCGTGGCCATGAACAGCACGGGACTGCCCAGCAGGCCCGAGAAGCTGTCGGCCAGCATGTTGGGCAGGTCCGCCAGGGTGATCATGTAGGCCGTCACCGTGGCGGCGCCGCACAGGAACATGACCACGGCCGTGGTCTTGGCGGCGGCCAGGAACACGGCGTAGAGCCGGGTCCATGTCATCTCGCGGTAGATCACCATGGACACGAACAGCGCGTAGACGGCTGCGACCACGGCCGCCTCGGTGGGCGTGAACACGCCGCCCTTGAGGCCGCCCAGGATGATGACCGGCATCATCATGGCCCAGAAGCTCTTGGCCAGCGCCTTCAGGCGCGGGCCCCAGGCCATGCGCTCGCCGCGCGACAGGTCGTACTTGCGGGCGATGGACCACCAGGCAAAGATCAGGAACACGCCCATGATCAGGCCCGGCACCACGCCCGACAGAAACAGCTTGCTGATCGAGGTGTTGGTCGTCACGCCGTAGATCACGAAGGGCATGGACGGCGGAATGATGGGCGCGATGATGCCGCCCGAGGCGAGCAGGCCCGCGCTGTAGCTGTCGGGATACTTCTGGTCGCGCATCATGGGCAGCAGGATGGTGGCCAGGGCGGCGGTATCGGCAATGGCCGAGCCGCTCATGGACGCCAGCAGCACCGCCGCGCCAATGGCCACATAGCCCAGGCCGCCACGGATATGGCCCACATAGGCCCGCGCCAGGTCGATGATGCGGCGCGACAGGCCGCCTGCATTCATCAGCTCGCCGGCCAGGATGAAGAAGGGCACGGCCAGCAGCGGGAAGTTGTCGAAGCCGGCCTGCAGGTTCTGCGCAAGCAGCTGCGAGTCGAAGAAGTCCAGGTGCCACATCAGCGCCACGCCGGTCAGCACCAGCGCCTGGGCGATGGGCATGCCGATCACCATGCCGCCAATCAGCACGGCCAGAAAGATCAGGGTCACAACCATGGTGCGTACTCCTTACTCGACCGTCGTTTCGGCATGGTTTTCTGCCGGCGCGCCACGGCGCAGGTCGCGCAGCGCCACCACCAGCAGGCCCACGGCCAGCACCAGGGTGGCCGCGGCGCCCAGGGCCAGCGGGTAGCCCAGCACCGTGCTGTAGCTGTTCAGTCCGGCCTCCACCTGGGCCCAGGAGCCCCACAGCAGCAGGCCCATGCAGACCAGGACCAGTGCCTGCGACACCCAGAACAGCGCCTTGCGCGCGCCAGGCCCCACGCGGGAAGTCACGAGGTCGAAGCCCAGGTGGCTGCCCTCGAAAGCGGCCACGATGGCGCCAATGGCCACCAGCCAGACGAAGAGCAGGCGCGAGATTTCCTCATAGGAAACGATGCTGGTGTGGAACACATAGCGCAGCACCACGTTGACGAACACGGCAATGACCATGCCGGCCAGGGCCAGCACCATCAGCACCTCGGCAAAGTGCTGCAGGCGCGGCTTGGGCCGGACTGCGGGGGAATCGGATTGCATGGGGCTTGTCTCCTGGCGTTATGGGTTTTGGGAGAAGGTGTCGGCCTGCGCCGCGGGCAGCACCTGCCAGCTTTGGGCGCGGTGCACGATGTCGGTCAGCGGCAGCGTGGCGTCCACGGACAGCACGGCGCATTCGCCATCAGGGCGTTCCAGCGTGGCGAACTGGTTGGCCACCAGCTCGGGCGAGAAGAAGTGGCCGGCGCGCTCCTGCACGCGCTGCAGCGCCGTGTCGTAGTTCAGGTCCAGGAACACGAAGCCCACGGCACCGGCCGGGCCGGCGGCACGCAGCCGGTCGCGGTACTTGCGCTTGAGGGCCGAGCAGGTCAGCACCACGCCCTGCCCCGGCATGGCCTGGGCCAGCAGTTGGGCCAGGCGGTCCAGCCAGCCGCTGCGGTCGTCATCGGTCAGGGGGATGCCGGCCTGCATCTTGCGGATGCTTTCCTCGGCATGGTGGGCATCGCCCTCGTGCAGGGTCCAGCCCAGGGCATCGGCCAGGGCCTGCCCCACGCTGGACTTGCCGCAGCCGGAAACGCCCATGACGACCAGCGCCCGTGGGCGGGTGTCTGCGGGGGCGGTCGCGGTGATTGTTGGGATAGCGCTATCCATGTTCTTGCAAAAATTGGCAGACCAGGGTCTGCCTTGGATTTCGTTGTGCTTCAGAGGCCTTCGTCCGGGTTTACACGCAGGAGCAAGGGCCTTCGAATGATTGGGATAGCGCTATCATAATCTTCAACACTCCCGCCCCCGACCTAGGACAATCCCTTGGCCCGTCAGATTCCGCCTGCCTCCCCAGAATCGCCCTCCGCCGATGTTTCCGGCCCGGCCCTGCCCGCCACGGGGCGCGCACGCTCCTCGCGGGCCAGCGGGCGCATCACGCTCAGCGATGTGGCACAGGCCGCTGGCGTCAGCCCCATGACGGTCTCGCGCGCCCTGCGCGGCGAGCGCCGCGTGGACCCGGCCCTGGTCGAGAAAATCCGCACGGCCGCCGCACAGATGGGCTACGTGCCCGACCCCGCCGCACGCGCCCTGGCCTCGCAGAAAAGCGCCCAGGTGCTGGTGCTGGTGCCCATGCTGTCCAACACCCTGTTCGTGGACCTGATCGAGGCGGTCCACAAGGTGCTGTTCTCCGCGGGCTACCACGCGCTGATCGGCGTGACCCACTACGACCGGGCCGAAGAAGAACAGCTGCTGCGCACCTACCTGCCCATGCGCCCGGCCGGTCTGCTGCTCACGGGTTTTGACCGCAGCCCCGCTGCGCGTGAACTGGTACAGGCCAGCAAGGTCCCCTGCGTGCACCTGATGGAACTGGGCGGCGAGCCTGGTGCGCCCAGCGTGGGCTTTTCGCAGGCCGAGGCCGGAGCCGCCATCACGCGGCACTTGATGGAGCGCGGACACAGGCGCATTGCCTTTTGCGCAGGCCAGCTCGATGCCCGCGTGATGCAGCGCGCCGCGGGCTACCGCCATGCCCTGCAGGCGGAGGGCCTGCATGACCCCGCCCTGGAACTGCTCTGGCCCCGCCCCACGTCGATGGCGCTGGGCGCCGAGCTGCTGGACGCGGCCCTGCGCCTGGACCCTGCCGTCGATGCCCTGTTCTTCTGCAACGACGACATCGCCCAGGGGGCACTGCTGGAGGCTCTGCGCCGGGGGATACGCGTGCCCGAGCAGATCGCCATCGCAGGCTTCAACGACCTGCCCGGCAGCGACCAGATGGTGCCGCCGCTGACCACCATCCGCACGCCGCGCGGCCATATCGGCACCGAAGGTGCGCGCATGCTGCTGCAGCTGATGCGTGGCGAGGCCGTGGAGCCGCCCAGCGTGGATCTGGGCTACGAACTGGTGGTGCGGCAGAGCAGTTGAAGCGAAGAGGGCTTTGGGCGCCCTCCTCCGTGGCCATCAGCCCGGTAGCAGGCGGCGCAGGGTCTCGGCCAGATCCTCTGCCGCGAACTTGGCCACGTAGCCGTCCGCGCCAACGCTGCGCACATGGTCTTCGTTGGCCGATCCGGACAGCGAGGAATGGATGAGCACGGGAATGGAATGGAAGCGCGCGTCCTGCTTGATGTGGCGGGTGAGCGTGAAGCCGTCCATCTCGGGCATCTCCAGGTCGGTCAGCACCAGGGCGACCTTGTCGGCCACCGTCAGGCCCTCCGCCTGGGCACTGTCGGCGATGGCGTTGAGGCGGTCCCAGGCCTCCTTGCCGGACTTGAGCATTTCATACGGTGCCTGCAGGACCTTGAGCTCCTTCTCGATCAGCGAGCGCGCCACGAAGGAATCATCGGCGGCCAGCACGATGGCGCCGGGCTTGAGCTTGAGCCTGGCGCCCACTTTTTCCGGCGTGATTTCCTGGGCGTCGGTGGGGGACACCAGTTGCAGGATGGCCTCCACATCCAGCACCTGGGCCAGGCGCGAGTTGTCGGTGTCGCCATCCAGGCGGGCGATGCTGGTGACCAGCTTGCCGCCGGTGCCGCTGGCCTCGGCCGACAGCACCTGCTTCCAGTCCAGACGCACGATGTCCTCGACGGACTCCACCGCGAATGCCTGGGTGGTGCGCGCATATTCGGTGACCAGCATGATGTTCAGGCCGGTCTGGGGCTTGCAGCCCATGATGGCGGGAAGATTCAGCACCGGGATCACCTGCCCGCGCAGGTTTGCCACACCCAGCGAATGGGCCGTGCCCCCCGCGATGGGCGTGATGTGCGGCATGGCCACGATTTCGCGGACCTTGAACACATTGATACCGAACAGCTCGGACTGGCCCAGGCCGGAGTCGCTGCCCAGCCGGAACAGCAGCAGCTCGAACTTGTTGTTGCTGGTGAGGTTGGTGCGCTCGTCGATCTCTCTTTGAGCTGCCTTGGAATTGAGGTTCATGCCGGTCCTGGAGAGTGACACATCTTTTTACAAATTCTAAAGCGAGCGCCTCGGATTTAGCAAAAATTAATTGCACCTGAGTCGGAACAGCAACGCCGGGCGGCCGGCGACATGCTTCATGCATGCCACCGCCCCGCCCCGCGGCGCAGGAATCACTCGAATTCCAGGATCACATCGTCCACGGCCAGCGAATCGCCCTTGGCTGCACTGATCTTGCCGACCACGCCGTCCTGCGAGGCGAACAGGATGTTCTCCATCTTCATGGCCTCGATCACCGCCAGCTTCTCGCCGGCCTGCACCTTCTGGCCCGGCTGCACGGCCACGTCCACCAGCAGACCCGGCATGGGCGACAGCAGGAACCTGGACAGGTCCGGCGGCGCCTTGTAGGGCATGAGGCGGTGCAGTTCGCCGCCGCGCGGCGAGAGCACCAGGGCGTCGATCTGCGTGCCGTTGTGGATGACGCGCAGGGCCAGCGGATTTCGGGCCGTGCCGCGCTCGACCTGGGCCGTGAAGGGCTTGCCGTTGCAGCTGCCCTGCACGCACATGGCACGCATGGGGGTTTCGCTGCGGAAGGTATAGGGCTTGCCATCCACCGTGACGGTGCTGGCGCGGCTTTCGGCATCGAAGTCCGAGACCTGCACGGCGCGGTACTGGTGCTGGCCTTCGGCGCCCAGCACGACCACGCAGTAGTCGGCCGAGACCTTGAGCTCGTGCCCCCGCATCTGGCCGCTGATGGTGGCGGCGCGCGCGCGGTAGCGGCGGTTCATGTGGCCGGCCAGGGCGACCAGGAAGTCGGGGTCGCCGTGCGGCACATCCTCGGCGTGGAAGCCGTGGGCGTAGTGCTCGGCGATGAAGCCGGTGTTGAACTCGCCGCTCTTGAACTTGGGATGGGCCAGCAGCGCGGCCTGGAACGGGATGTTGGAGCTGATGCCCCGGATCACGAAGGCATTGAGCGCCTCGCGCATCTTGGCGATGGCGTCGTTGCGGTCGCTGCCGTGCACGATGAGCTTGGCGATCATCGAGTCGTAGAACATCGGAATTTCGCCGCCCTCATAGACGCCCGTATCCACGCGCACGCCGTGCAGGTGGCCGGTGTCGGCCTGCCACATGGTCTGCTCGGGCGGCGCAAAGCGCACCAGGCGGCCCGTGGAGGGCAGGAAGTTGCGGAACGGGTCCTCGGCGTTGATGCGGCACTCGATGGCCCAGCCATTGCGCTTGACGTCTTCCTGCGCGATGGCCAGCTTCTCGCCAGCGGCCACGCGGATCATCTGCTCGACCAGGTCCAGGCCGGTGATGCACTCGGTCACCGGATGCTCCACCTGCAGGCGGGTGTTCATTTCCAGGAAGTAGAAATCCTGGTCCTTGCCGACCACGAATTCCACCGTGCCCGCGCTCTGGTAGCCCACGGCCTTGGCCAGGGCCACGGCCTGCTCTCCCATGGCGCGGCGCGTGGCGTCGCTGATGAAGGGGGACGGCGCCTCTTCGATCACCTTCTGGTGCCGGCGCTGGATGGAGCATTCGCGCTCGTTCAGGTAGATCACGTTGCCGTGGCCGTCGCCCAGCACCTGGATCTCGATGTGGCGCGGCTCCTGCACGAATTTCTCGATGAAGATGCGGTCGTCGCCGAAGCTGTTGCGTGCCTCGTTCTGGCAGCTGGCAAAGCCCTCGAAGGCTTCCTTGTCGTTGTAGGCCACGCGCAGACCCTTGCCGCCACCGCCGGCGCTGGCCTTGATCATCACGGGGTAGCCGATGCCCTTGGCGATTTCCACGGCGGCCTCGGGACCGGCAATGGGGTCGTTGTAGCCGGGGATGGTGCTCACGCCGGCCTTGTCGGCCAGCTTCTTGGAGGCGATCTTGTCGCCCATGGCCGCAATGGCCGCGTGCTTGGGGCCGATGAAGGTGATGCCCTCTTCCTCCACGCGCCGGGCGAAGGCCTCGTTCTCGGACAGGAAGCCGTAGCCCGGGTGCACGGCCTGGGCGCCGGTCTGCTTGCACGCGGCAATGATGCGGTCGGCCTGCAGGTAGGACTCGCGGCTGGGCGCGGCGCCGATGTGCACGGCCTCGTCGGCCAGCTTGACGTGGCGTGCCTCGCGGTCCGCATCGGAGTACACCGCCACGGTCTGTATGCCCATCTTGCGGGCGGTGGCGATGACGCGGCAGGCAATCTCGCCGCGGTTGGCAATCAGGATCTTCTTGAACATCTTCGCAGCCTGTTTTTTCTGGATTCGATCTTTGATATCAGGGCCTGGTCACAGAGGGATGTTTCCATGCTTGCGCCACGGATTTTCCAGCTGCTTGTTCTTGAGCATCTGCAGCGAGCGGCAGATGCGCTTGCGCGTCTCATGCGGCTGGATAACATCGTCGATGAAGCCGCGCGCGCCTGCCACGAAGGGGTTGGCGAAGCGGGCCTTGTACTCGGCCTCGCGCGCTGCCAGCTTGGCGGGGTCGTTCTTGTCCTCGCGGAAGATGATCTCCACGGCGCCCTTGGCGCCCATCACGGCGATCTCGGCATGGGGCCAGGCCAGGTTGACGTCGCCGCGCAGGTGCTTGGAGGCCATCACGTCATAGGCGCCGCCGTAGGCCTTGCGCGTGATGACGGTGATTTTCGGCACCGTGGCCTCGGCATAGGCGTACAGCAGCTTGGCGCCGTGCTTGATGATGCCGCCGTACTCCTGGCTGGTGCCGGGCATGAAGCCGGGCACGTCCACGAAGGTGACCACGGGGATGTTGAAGGCATCGCAGAAACGCACGAAGCGCGCGGCCTTGATGGAGCTCTTGATGTCCAGGCAGCCGGCCAGCACCAGGGGCTGGTTGGCGACGATGCCCACGGTCTGGCCGTCCATGCGCGCAAAGCCGGTGATGATGTTCCTGGCGTAGTCGGGCTGCAGCTCGAAGAAGTCGCCGTCGTCCACGGTCTTGAGGATCAGCTCCTTCATGTCGTAGGGCTTGTTGGCGTTGTCGGGCACCAGGGTGTCCAGCGACTTGTCGGCGCGGTCCACGGGGTCCGAGGTGTAGCGCACGGGCGCTTTCTCGCGGTTGTTCAGCGGCAGGTAGTTGTAGAGGCGGCGCAGCATCATCAGCGCCTCCACATCGTTGTCGAAGGCCATGTCGGCGACGCCGCTGCGCGTGGTGTGGGTGATGGCGCCGCCCAGCTCCTCGGCCGTGACCTCCTCGTGCGTCACCGTCTTCACGACTTCGGGGCCGGTGACGAACATGTAGCTGCTGTCCTTGACCATGAAGATGAAGTCCGTCATGGCCGGCGAATACACGGCGCCGCCCGCGCAGGGGCCCATGATCATGGAGATCTGCGGCACCACGCCGCTGGCCAGCACGTTCTTCTGGAACACGTCGGCATAGCCGCCCAGGGAGGCCACGCCTTCCTGGATGCGGGCGCCGCCCGAGTCGTTGAGTCCGATCACGGGCGCGCCGACCTTCATGGCCTGGTCCATGATCTTGCAGATCTTCTCGGCATGGGTCTCGGACAGCGCGCCGCCGAAGACGGTGAAGTCCTGGCTGAAGACGAAGACCAGGCGGCCGTTGATCATGCCGTAGCCGGTGACCACGCCGTCGCCGGGGATCTTGCTGTTTTCCATGCCGAAGTCGGTGCAGCGGTGCTCGACGAACATGTCCCATTCCTCGAAGGTGCCGTCGTCCAGCAGCAGCTCGATGCGCTCTCGCGCCGTGAGCTTGCCCTTCTTGTGCTGTGCGTCTATGCGCTTTTGGCCGCCACCCAGGCGGGCCTGTTCGCGCTTTGTCTCCAGTTGATCCAGGATGTCTTGCATGCTGCGATTCCTCTAACGTCTAACGGTACGGGTTGCTGGTGTTGTCTTGTCTGTGGTCACTGCGGCGCTGCGGCGGGTGCTGCCGCTGGCGCTGAAGCCGGCGCCATTGCGGGCCCGGCCTGCGCCTGCAGCAGGTTTCTGGCGGCCGTGCTGGCCGCGATCCGCCCTGCTGCCACGTCGGCCTGCAGTTGGGGCAGCAGCGCCCGCACCTGCGGATGCTGCCGGAAGGCCTGCTTGAGGCCGGAGTCGATGCGCTCCCACATCCAGGACAGGGCCTGGCGTTCGCGGCGCAGCGCCAGGCGGCCGTTGGCTTGCTGCAGGCGGCGGAATTCCTCCACCGCGCTCCAGAAGCCGTCAACGCCATCTTGCTTGAGCGCGCTGATGGTGATGACCCTGGGCTGCCACAGGCGCTCGTCGTGGTGGGCGTGCTCGGGGTTGCCGTGCATGCCCAGCAGGCGCAGGCTGGAGGTGATCTGGGCCTGCGCGCGCGTGGCGGCATGGGGATCGATGTCGGCCTTGTTGATGACGACCAGGTCGGCCAGCTCCATCACGCCCTTCTTGATGGCCTGCAGGTCATCGCCCGCATTGGGCAGTTGCAGCAGGCAGAACATGTCGCACATGCCCTGAACGGCGATCTCGCTCTGGCCCACGCCCACGGTCTCGACGATGACCACATCGTAGCCAGCCGCCTCGCAGACCAGCATGGCCTCGCGGGTTTTCTCGGCCACGCCGCCCAGGGTGCCGCTGCTGGGGCTGGGGCGGATGTAGGCGTCCAGGTTGACGGACAACTGCTCCATGCGCGTCTTGTCGCCAAGGATGGAGCCGCCCGACACGGTGGATGAGGGGTCGATGGCCAGCACCGCTACCCGGAGGCCGCGTGCGATGAGGAACAGGCCCAGCGTTTCGATGAAGGTGCTCTTGCCCACGCCCGGCACGCCGCTGATGCCCAGGCGGAAAGACCCGCCCGTATGCGGCAGCAGGGCCGTGAGCAGCACATCGGCCGCCGCACGGTGGTCGGCGCGCGTGGATTCCAGCAGGGTGATGGCCTTGGCCATGGCCCGGCGCTGAACGGCGGGGTTGCCGTTCAGGATGCCGTCTTGCATTTGCTCGGGAGTCACTGCGGCGGGCTCAGAGGCTGTTGGCCTGGCGGATCTGTTCGAGCACATCCTTGGCGCTGGCCGGTATGGGGGTGCCCGGGCCGTAGACGCCCTTGACGCCGGCGTTGTAGAGGAAGTCGTAGTCCTGCGCGGGAATCACGCCGCCCACGAAGACGATGATGTCGTCCGCGCCCTGGCGGCGCAGCTCCTCGATGATGGCCGGCACCAGGGTCTTGTGGCCGGCCGCCAGCGTGGACACGCCCACGGCGTGCACGTCGTTCTCGATGGCCTGGCGCGCGCATTCCTCGGGCGTCTGGAACAGCGGGCCCATGTCCACGTCGAAGCCCAGGTCGGCAAAGGCCGTGGCCACCACCTTGGCGCCGCGGTCATGGCCGTCCTGGCCCAACTTGGCGATCATCACGCGCGGGCGTCGGCCCAGCTGCTCGGACGATGCGTCGATCTCGCCCTTGAGCTTTTCCCAGCCCTCGGCCGAGTCGTAGGCTGCTGCATACACGCCGGTCACCTTTTGCGTATCGGCGCGGTGGCGCCCGAAAACCTTCTCCAGTGCGTCCGAGACCTCGCCCACCGTGGCGCGCAGGCGCACGGCCTGGATGGCCAGGTCCAGCAGGTTGCCCTCGCCGCTTTCGGCGGCCTGGGTCAGCGCCTGCAGGGCGGCCTCGACCTTGGCTGCATCGCGGCTGGCCTTGATCTGGTTCAGGCGTGCGATCTGGCTGTCGCGCACCTTGACGTTGTCCACCTCGAGGATGTCGATGGGATCTTCCTTGGCCAGCTTGTACTTGTTGACGCCGACGATGACATCCTTGCCCGAGTCGATGCGTGCCTGCTTCTCGGCGGCGGCGGCCTCGATCTTGAGCTTGGCCCAGCCAGAATCCACGGCGGCGGTCATGCCGCCCATGGCCTCGACCTCCTCGATGATCTTCCAGGCGGCGTCGGCCATGTCCTGGGTCAGCTTCTCCATCATGTAGCTGCCGGCCCAGGGGTCGATCACATTGGTGATGTGGGTCTCTTCCTGGATGATCAGCTGCGTGTTGCGCGCAATGCGGGCCGAGAACTCGGTGGGCAGCGCGATGGCTTCGTCAAAGCTGTTGGTGTGCAGGCTCTGCGTGCCGCCGAAGACGGCGGCCATGGCCTCGATGGTGGTGCGCACCACGTTGTTGTAGGGGTCCTGCTCGGTCAGCGACCAGCCGGAGGTCTGGCAGTGCGTGCGCAGCATCAGGCTCTTGGCCTTCTTGGCGCCGAAGCCCTTCATGATGCGGCACCACAGCAGGCGGGCCGCGCGCATCTTGGCGATTTCCAGATAGAAATTCATGCCGATGGCCCAGAAGAAGGACAGCCGGCCCGCGAAATCGTCCACATCCATGCCCTTGGCCGTGGCGGTCTTGACGTACTCCTTGCCGTCGGCCAGCGTGAAGGCCAGTTCCAGCGCCTGGTTGGCGCCCGCCTCCTGCATGTGGTAGCCCGAGATCGAGATCGAGTTGAACTTGGGCATGTTCCGGCTCGTGTACTCGATGATGTCGCCGATGATGCGCATCGACGGCTGGGGCGGGTAGATATAGGTGTTGCGGACCATGAACTCCTTGAGGATGTCGTTCTGTATGGTCCCCGACAGCTGGTCCTGGGCCACGCCCTGCTCCTCGGCCGCCACCACGTAGCCGGCCAGCACGGGCAGCACCGCGCCGTTCATGGTCATGGACACGCTGATTTTGTCCAGCGGGATCTGGTCGAACAGCACCTTCATGTCCTCGACCGAATCGATGGCCACGCCGGCCTTGCCCACGTCGCCCGTCACACGCGGATGGTCGCTGTCGTAGCCGCGGTGCGTGGCCAGGTCGAAGGCCACCGACACGCCCTGCCCGCCGGCGGCCAGCGCCTTGCGGTAGAAGGCGTTGGACTCCTCGGCCGTGGAAAAGCCCGCGTACTGGCGAATGGTCCAGGGCCTGCCCGCGTACATGGTGGCCTGCGGGCCGCGGATGTAGGGCTCGAAGCCTGGCAGGCTATCCGTATGGGGCAGGTTGGCCGTGTCTGCCGCCGTGTACAGCGGCTTGACGTCGATGCCGTCGGGCGTGGTCCAGTGCAGTGCCTGGATGTCGCCCCCGGGAGCGGCCTTGGCGGCCGCCTGGGCCCATTTCTGCAGGTCGGCAGTTGCGAATTCCTGGCCGTTCTGCGCTGTCGGATGGTCTTGTCTCATGTTCTCAGGCTCGTGAATGACAGGTGCCCTTGAGGGCATGCCCCAGAGCTGCCGCAGTTTACATCATTCATAATTATTCATTCAAAATATCTTTGCCGATACAATCCGGGCCACATGTCGACAAACACCCTCACTCCCCGCGCTCTCTACGAACAGGTTGCAGAGAAGCTGCGCCTGCGCATCTTCGAGCACGAGCTGGCGCCCGGTGACTGGATCGACGAACTGAAGATTGCCGAGGAATACGGCATCAGCCGCACCCCGCTGCGCGAGGCCCTGAAGGTGCTGGCCGCCGAGGGCCTGGTCACCATGAAGGTGCGCCGTGGCGCCTATGTGACCGAGGTGTCGTCCAAGGACATTGCCGATGTCTATCACCTGCTGAGCCTGCTGGAATCCGATGCCGTTCAGGTGGTGGCCGAATCGGGCAGCGACGAAGAGCTTGCGGCCCTGCAGCAGACCCACGAGGAACTCAAGGCGCAGACGCGCGATGCAGACCGCTTCTTCGAACTCAACGAGAGCTTTCACATGCAGCTGCTGCAGATTGCCGACAACCGCTGGCGCAACCAGCTGGTGGCCGACCTGCGCAAGGTGATGAAGCTCAACCGCCACAAGTCGCTGTTCAAGCAGGGCCGCATCGAGGATTCGCTGGCCGAGCACGAGACCGTCATGCAGGCCCTGCTGCGCCGCGATGGCGCTGCAGCGGCCCAGGCCATGCGTCAGCATTTTCAGAACGGCCTGGCTGCGGCGTCCTGAAGCCTGCCGTTCGGCGCTCTTGCACAGCCGGCACCATCTGGCGCGGCCATGACGCGCAGGCGGCCGCTCCGTCTGGAATCGGGCCCGATGTGCAACGGTGGCGACGTAGGCAGACATGCGGCTCCTGGTTGATTTCAGAGTGGACACACGAAAACGCTGCAGTGCAGCATAAACGCGTGCGCCGCACCCTCTCATGTCCGATGCTGACGCCAGGGCCTGCGGAAAGCCCCGGCTATCATCAGCGGCTACATCCACTTCGGCCCGCACCCTCCTCGCATGAGCATCCAAGACCCAGCCCGCGCCCCTTCCCTGGCCATGAGCCTGCCAGCCGATGCCAGCATGGCCACGGCCTCCACCCTGGTGGAAATGCTGGCCCTGCGCGTGCAGCAGACGCCCGCAGGCGAGGCCTACCGGGCCTATGACGAGGATGCGCGCAGCTGGAAGACGCTGAACTGGGCACAGGCCGGCGAGCGCGTGGCCCTCTGGGCGCAGGCGCTGGCCGCGCAGGAGCTGCCGGCAGGATCGCGCATCGCCATCCTGCTGCCCAACGGTCTGGACGCCATGTCCATCGACCTGGCCAGCCTGCGCTGCGGCCATGTGCCCGTGCCGCTGCACGCCATAGACAACGCGGGCAGCATTGCCTACATCCTGGCCAACGCCCAGGTGTCCATGCTGTTCGTGGCACAGCAATCCACTTGGGACAAGATCTGCGCCACGGGCCAGGCCCTGCCTGCGCTGCGCAAGGTGGTCGTGGCGTCGGCCAAGCCGGCTTCCCGGGCCGCAGAGCCTGAAACCGAAGGCGATGCCGCCGCACTGGAGGCCCTGCGCCAGATCCCCGTGCAGCCGCTGGCCCAATGGCTGGCTGAAGGCGGCGCAGTCCCCCTGCCCCCGCCTCCCTCTGCCGAGGACCTGGCTGCCGTGGTCTACACCTCGGGCACCACGGGCAAGCCCAAGGGCGTGATGCTCACGCACCGCAACGTGGTCTCCAACGTGCAGGCGGTGATGCAGCGGCTGCAGCCGCGCAGCGATGATGTTTTCCTCTCCTTCCTGCCGCTGTCGCACACCTTCGAGCGCACGGCTGGCTACTACCTGGCGCTGGCCGTGGGCGCCTGCGTGGCCTATGCACGCTCCGTGGCCCAGCTGGCCGAGGATCTCAAGACCCAGCGCCCCACGGTGTTGGTGTCCGTGCCGCGCATCTACGAGCGCGTGCACGCCAAGGTCATGGAGACGCTGGCCCGTGCACCGCTCAAGGCCCAGCTGTTCGAGCTGGCCCAGGCCAGGGGCTGGCAGCGATTTTGTGAAACACAAGGCATTGCCGATGCGCAAGCGCCCCAGCCCGAAGTGCCGGGCTGGATGCAATGGCTGCCCTGGCCGGTGCTCAACCACCTGGTGGCCAAGCCGCTGCTGGCCCAGTTCGGTGGCCGCGTGCGCGTGGCCGTCAGTGGCGGCGCGCCGCTGTCGCCGACGATTGCGCGCTGTTTTCTGGGCTTGGGCCTGCCGCTGATCCAGGGCTACGGAATGACCGAGACCTCGCCCGTGGTCTGCGCCAACACGCTGGAGGACAACCACCCCGCCACCGTGGGCCACGCCTTGCCCGGCGTGGAGGTGCGGATTGGCGAGAACCGGGAACTGCAGGTGCGTGGCCCCTGCGTGATGCGCGGCTATTGGGAGCGCCCCGAAGACACCGCCAAGACTTTCACAGACGACGGCTGGCTGCGCACGGGCGACCAGGCGGTGATCGAGGACGGGCGCGTGCGCATACAGGGACGCATCAAGGAAATCATCGTCACCTCCACCGGCGAGAAGATTCCACCGGCCGACCTGGAGCTGGCCATTACCGGCGACCCGTTCTTCACCCAGGTCTTTGTCGTGGGCGAAGACCGCCCCTTCATCGCCGCCGTGGCCGTGATCGAACGCGGCGAATGGCAGGCCATGGCCCAGCGCCTGGGCCTGGATCCCGAAGACCCCAAGAGCCTGAACCACTCCGCCGCCGAACGCGAGGCACTGGCACGCATCGAAAAGCAGGTGGCCAGCTTTGCCCGCTATGCCGTGCCACGCGCCGTGCATCTGGAGCTGGAGCCCTGGACCATAGAAAACGGGCTGATGACGCCTACTCTCAAGCTCAAGCGCAACAACCTCATGACGCGGTTCGAGTCGCAGATCGCCGCCATGTACAGCAAGCCTGCCGAGCGCTGGCAAGGCCGCAACAGCGCGGGTTGACCCCCTGTTCCTGACAAGCAGCCGCTGCTCAAAACGGCGGCTTTTTCTATTTTTGATATGGATTTGATTTATGTAAGTTACATTGAATTGATCAAAAAGAAAGGAAGAGCGCACTGCGCACGCTCTTCCCGGGTCTGCGTCAAGCAGCTGCCAGTGTCAGGCCGGGGCTCGCCATGCCGATCTCCTTCGCCGAGCTGATCTGGAACGTGGCCACCGCCTGTGCCAGCACCCGCGCCTGCCGTTCCAGGCTGGCTGCAGCGGCTGCCGACTCTTCCACCAAGGCGGCATTCTGTTGCGTGACCTGGTCCATCTGGGAGACGGCCTGGGTGATCTGCCCCAGGCCACCGCTTTGCTCCACGCTGGAGGCGGAGATGGCCTCGATCAGTGACGCCACCTCGCTCACCTGGGCTTCAATGGCGTCCATGGCCTTGCCTGCTTCCCGGACCTGGTTGCCGCCTGTCCGCACCTTGTCGGTGGATGCCGTGATCAGTGCCTTGATCTCCCGCGCCGCTGCGGCGCTGCGCTGGGCCAGGGAGCGCACTTCCCCGGCCACCACAGCAAAGCCCCTGCCCTGCTCGCCTGCCCGCGCGGCCTCCACCGCTGCATTGAGCGCCAGGATATTGGTCTGGAAGGCAATGGAGTCGATCACGCCCGTGATCTCGGCAATCTTTCCGCTGCTGGCCGAGATTTCGTCCATGGTGCCGATGACCCTGGCGACCGCGCCGCCGCCCACGCCGGCCACCTCCTTGGCACGCACGGCCAGGGCGCTGGCCTGCCGCGCGTTCTCGGAACTCTGGCCCACGTTGCCGGCCAGCTGCTCCATCGACGCCGCCGTCTCCTGCAGGCTGGAGGCCTGGTGCTCAGTGCGGCTGCTCAAATCCTGGTTGCCGGCAGCGATCTGGCTGGACGCCGTGGTCACCGACTCCACCCCGCGCCGCACATCGCCAACGATGTTTGCCAGCGACTCGCGCATGGCGCTCATGGAGCGCAGCAGGTCGCCGACCTCGTCACGCCCAGTGGCCTGGATCTCGGACGCCAGGTCGCCCTGCTCGATATGCCGGGCCACTTCCACGGCCGACTTCAAGGGCACCGTGATGGAGCGCGTGACCATGTAGCCCAGGGCCACGGCCAGGATGACGGCCGCCGCCACAAAGCCGTAGATCAGCATCTGCGACCGTGCAAAAACCTCCCTGGAGTCCCCATAGACATCCTCCGACGTCTTGAGCTGCAGCTCGACCAGCTCGCCGATCTTGGCGCTGATGGGATCGATGCTGGCATACAGCGCGCCGTCGAACTCATCCAGGCTGCCGGCCTTCTTGCCGTCCAGCTGCTTGAGGCGCTGCAGCAGTTTGTCGATGCTCTGGTTGGCCGGCGCGAACAGCGCCTGGGCCTGCTTGGCCAGCACGGCCTCCTGCGCTGTGAGCTGGGTGGACGAGTAGCTGCGCCAGGCGGCCTCAATCGCGGGCAGCGTGCCCGAGATGCTGGCCGATGCCTCCTGCGCCGTGATCAGGCCCGCATTGGCTTTATTGACCGTGTCTATGACGTTGACGGCATAGGCATCCGCAATCTGCTTGAGCTGCTTGAGTGGAACCACACGGTCCTGGTACAGGGTCTCCGTGCCCGAAAATACATGGCCCAGCGCCCTTGCGCCGACGCCCCCTACGGCCATCAGACAGACCAGCAGGACAAGAAAGACGGCTGTAAGCCGGGTACCGATACGCACATCGCTGAGTTTTTTCATCGCAGAACCTCTGGCCCAGTGCTGCCTTCGGTATAGGCCATCGCTATCGCATCCAGGCAGTCACATTAGCTGCCTTATCGGTAGCGGTGGCCGATTTCTTGAGAGACAAAACTCAATAAGTTCCGCGAGATGTGTAAAGACACCCCCCACAGTGCGAATGCCCCGCCCCTGCCCTCAACCCCGTTGCCAGGCCAACCCATCCAAGGCACGGCCAATCCATTCATGTAAGTTACATTGATATCATCAAAAAAATGGCCCGTGAAAGCACGAGCCATTTCCATCAGACGTAGACGTCAACCACGCCACCCAGTCCGGGCGCCTTGTTGCTCTTTGGCTGGGACGGCGACTTGGCTTCGGCCGCCTGCTGCTGCTCGCGCTGCTTGTCGATCTGGGCCTGCTGCCTGGCGCGCATGAGCGCCTCGATCTGGCTTTGCACCATCATGATCTGCGACTGCAGCAGCTTGGCCTTCGTCTGCTTGGCCTTGGCGTCGATGTTCTCGGAAGACACTTCCTTGAGCGCCTGCTGCAGCTCCTTGAGCTTGCGCTGCAACGCAACGATGTCATTGCCGCCGGAGGAGGAAGCGGCTCCCGAGGCGGAAGCCGATGTGGAGGATGAGACTTGCATGCCCCGTACATCGACCACCGGCGCACGAACTGAAGGCCAAAAACACCGCTGCCCCGCCAGTAGTCACCCCAGCCAATGCCGCAGCGCTCCCGCCGATGCAATGCCGATCAGCACCGTCGGCAGAATGGGCAGCCGGCTCGCGGCCACCATCGTCACCACCAGGGCCAGCAGATCGGCCGGCCGCTCGGACACAAACGCCGGGGCAATCACCGAGATAAGCACGCAGCCCGGCAGGCTTTCCATCACGTACTGCATTCGCGGGCTCAGCGTGCGCCCGCGCAGCAGCAGGTAGCCGATCACTCGCGTGAAATACGTGCTGCACGCCATGAGCACCAGCGTCAGCAAGGTTGTGGCTTCCATCGCTCAGCTCCTGGGCGCCAGCAAGGCCGCGCAGACCAGGCCCGAAACGGCGCCGGCCGCCACATACCAGGCGCCAGGCACCAGCTTGTAGACCAGGGCAGCCGTCAGCAGGCTCACCAGCCAGGGCCGGCAAGGTCTGACGCCCTTCCACATGCCGCGCAGCAGCACCAGAAACACGGCGGTGAACGCCATGTCGAAGCCGTACTGCTCCAGGTCACCAATACGCGGTCCCAGAAAGGCACCGGCCGCCGTGCACGACACCCAGGCCATGTACAGGCCTGCCGACACGCCCATGTAGTAAGGCAGGCTCACACGCCGGGCAGCACTGCGCTGGGCGTCTGCCAGGGCCAGCGCCCAGCTTTCGTCGCACATGAAGAACAGGGCCGGCAGCGCACGGCGCCTGGGCAGATGGCGCAGATACGGCGCCAGCGCCGCACCCATCAGGATGTGCCGGCAATTGACCAGGAAGGACATGGCGACGATCAGCAGCACATGCGGCGGCGAAGTCCACAGCCGTATGGCCGTGAACTCCGAGCCGCCGCCGAAGTTCATCCCGGTCATGAGAGGAACCTCCAGCGGTGCCAGCCCCTTTTGCACGGCCTGGGCGCCCAGCACCAGGGCAAAGGGCACGAAGCCCAGCATCACGGGAATCGCATCCCTGAAGCCGCGAAAGGCCTCGGAACTGCGGGAGACGGAATCTGCCGAAACGGCAGCGGGGGAAAGTGGAATGGATGAAGACATGGAGAGCGGCGATTGTCGGCCTGTGCCGCTGGAATTTGCTGCCGATTCATGCTTTCACCAGCCATTTCACAGATTTTTATGCCGATTTATTCGATTAACTTGAAATTATCTGCTGCACAAGCGCCGCTCAACCCATTTCCATGGCTGGCGGCGCTCCTCGGACGGCCGCGCCTGCCCTCCTGACATTTCACGAAACCCAACAGCCATTGGCTCCCGCCATGCTGCAGTGCGTCGCAAACGGCTGTGCCGGCCAGGGCGGCGGCGGGACCATGAAGCCCTCATCACTTCGCTTCACCTGAAAGGTTCCCCATGCGCACTTCCGACTTCACCCGCTTCATCGCCCTGGCCGCCCTCAGCCTGGGCCTGGTCGGCACCGCCCTCGCCCAGGACGCCGCGCCCTCCTCCACCGCTGCCCCCACCGACCTCAGCCGCGCCCAGGTGCTGGCCGACCTGGAAATGTGGCACCGCGCTGGACTCACCTATGTCTCGGACCGCGAGATCGATGTCCGCTCCACCGAATACCAGCGCGGCCTGGAGCGCTACCAGCAACTGCGCGCCAGCCCCGCCTACCGGGAGGCCGTGGCAAGGCTGGAGAAGGGACATGCCGTGGCCCAGGACAAGTGAGCTTGAAGGCGGCCGGTGGCGGATCTGGGGAGCTGAAAGCCACCGGCGGGTCTGGATAACCCTGATCCCGTCCCCGGCACCCTCGCGTCACACGGTCAACCGGTGCTTCTGCAATAATTGCCGCAACAATCATTGCGCAGTCAATTATTTCACCCGCAGACACCATGACCCAGCCTCCCCTGCCCAACGGCCTGCAGCCCTCGGACTTCTACAGCCCAGGCAGCTACACGCCCTTCGAGAGCGTGGGGTTCCTCATGCGCAAGGTGCTCAGCTCCATCCTCCAGCAGGCCGATGCGCAGTTGGCCGAGCATGAGCTGACCTATGTGCAGTGGCTGCCGCTGTACAAGCTGCTGCTGTGCAGCGACGCCACGAATGCCGGCATGGCGCGTGACCTGGGGCTGGATCCGGCCTCCATCACGCGGGCGCTGGACCGGCTCGAATCCAAGGGCATGCTGCGGCGCGAGCGCTCCACGGTGGACCGGCGCGTGGTCAAGCTGGTGCTGACCGATGAAGGCCGCGCCATGGCGGCCAAGGTGCCGCAGGTGCTGTCCAGCGTGATGAATGCCCATATGGCCGGCTTCAGCCATGACGAGTCCCGCCAGCTGCTGGACATGCTGCGCCGCCTGCTGGCCAACGGCGATGCGATGCGCGCGCCGGAGGCTGCGCCGCCGGCCCCTGCGCCTGCCACGCCCGCGGCCTGACAGCGCCAGCCCCTTTTTCCGCCCCGGTTTCCGATTTCCTGATTCTTGACCCCCAACAGGCAGACCACCATGCCCAAATCCTTTGTTTCCGTGTCCGCCGCGCCCCGCCGCGTGGCCGCCGCAGCGGCCGCCCTGTGCGCCGCGCTGGCCCTGGCCGGTTGTGCTTCCCAGGGCCCGGCCCATGAGCCGCTGGCCCGGCTGGGCGCCGCCGACCTGGGTCTGACGGCCCAGCCCGAGACAGGCGCCAATACCAGCCTGCCCGCCGCCGATTGGTGGAAGTCCCTGGGCGATGCCCAGCTGGATGCGCTGATCGCCCAGGCGCTGCAGGGCAGCCCCAGCCTGGCCATGAGCCGCGCCCGCTTCGATAAGGCTGCCGCCCTGGCCACGGCCACCAGCACGGCCACCGATGTGCGCGGCACGCTCGGCGTCGACGCCACGCGCCAGCACTACAGCGCCAACGGCCTGGTGCCCGCACCCATTGCCGGCCATACCTACAACACCGGCAACCTGCAGGCCGGCCTGAGCTGGACACCGGATTTCTTTGGCCGCCATGCCGCCGACCTGCAGGCCGCCCTGGGCCAGGCCCGTGCCGCCCAGGCCGACAGCGCCGCCGCCGCCAACCAGCTCGCCGCCCAGGTGGCGCGCAGCTATGTGGCGCTGGCCCGGCTGATTGCCCAAAAGGATGTGGCTGGCCGCACGCTGACCCAGCGCCAGTCGCTGCTGGACCTGAGCCAGCAGCGCACGCGCGCCGGGCTGGACAGCCAGGTGGAGCTGACCCAGGCCCAGGCCGGCCTGCCCGATGCCGGCACCCAGATCGAAATGCTGGACGAGCAGATCACGCTGGCGCGCCGCACCATCGCCGTGCTCTGCGGGCAGGCGCCCGAGGCGCAGCTGCAGCTGTCGCCCCGTCTGGCCGCGCTGCAGATCCAGGCTGTGCCCGGCCAGTTGGGTGCCGACCTGCTGGGCCGCCGCCCCGATGTGGTGGCCGCGCGCTGGCGCGTGGAGTCCGCAACGCAGGGCATAGAGAGCGCGCGGGCAGATTTCTATCCCGATATCAATCTCACGGCCTTCATCGGCCTCAATGCCATCGGCCTGGACAACCTGTTCAAGGGCAGCTCGCGCCAGATGGGCATCACGCCCGCGCTGCGCCTGCCCCTGTTCGACGGCAAGCGCCTGCGCGCCCAGTTGCGCGGCACGCAGGCCGACCTGGACACCGCCATTGCCCAGTACAACGGCGTGGTGCTCGATGCGGTCAAGGAAGCGGGCGACGCCATCACTTCCGTGCAATCGCTGGTGCGCCAACAGCAGCTGCAGGCCGAGTCGCTGGAGAAGGCCGAACGCGCCTACGACTTTGCCGTGCAGCGCTACAAGGCCGGCCTGGCCAGCCAAGTGACGGTGCTGAACACCGAAACCCAGGTGATCACCCAGCGCCGCCTGGACGTGGACCTGCGCGCCCGCGCGCTGGACACGCGCGTGTCGCTGATGAAGGCGCTGGGCGGCGGCTGGACCGATGGCACGGCTGCCGTGCAGGTCAGCCAGCACTGAGATCGCAACCCGCACAGGAATCCACCGCACTCTTGACCCTCCACCGGGCAGACCGCCAGCCAGCGTGACAGACCGCCAGCTCCCTGCCCCGGCCGCACAACCACATTCACAGATAACAAAGCGCCGTACACCATGACCGACACCAACAAGCAAGCACCCAGCCCTGCCGCCGCACCGGCCGCAGCCTCGCCCGTGGCCAATCCGCAGGGCCGCCGCAAGGGCCTGACCCTCATCGCCGCCGCCGTTGCGGTGGCCGCCGTCGCCTGGGGCGGCTGGCACTGGATGGTGGCCCGCAACTACCAGACCACGGACAACGCCTATGTGGCAGGCAACGTGGTCCAGATCACGCCGCAGATCGGCGGCACGGTGATCAGCATCGGCGCCGACGACACCGACTACGTCAAGCCCGGCCAGCTGCTGGTGCAACTGGACTCGGCCGATGCCCTGGTCGCCCTGTCCCAGGCCGAGTCGCAACTGGCCCAGACCGTGCGCCAGGTGCGCACCTTGTATGCCAACAACGCGCCCCTGGTGGCCCAGGTGGCACAGCGCGAGGCCGACCTGGCCCGTCTGCAGGCAGATGCCGCCCGCGCCCGCGAGGACGTGGACCGCCGCCGCCCGCTGCTGGCCACGGGCGCCGTGGGCAAGGAAGAGTTCGACCACGCCCAGTCCCTGGCCCGCACGGCAGGCAATGCCGCCTCTGCAGCAGAAGCCGCCGTGCGCGCCGCCAAGGCGCAGCTGACCGCTGCCGAAGCCCAGACCAAGGGCAGCAGCGCCGAAGAGCACCCCAGCGTGATCGCCGCTTCCGCCAAGGTGCGCGAGGCCTATCTGGCACTGCAGCGCACGCGCCTGGTCTCTCCCGTGGAAGGCTATGTGGCCAAGCGCGGCGTGCAACTGGGCCAGCGCGTGGCCTCGGGCGCGCCGCTGATGACGGTGGTGGGCCTGCACAACCTCTGGGTGGATGCCAATTTCAAGGAAAGCCAGCTGGCCCAGCTGCGCATAGGCCAGAAGACCGAGCTGACGGCCGATGTGTACGGCGACAAGATCAGCTACCACGGCACCGTGGTGGGCATGGGCGCAGGAACCGGCGCGGCCTTCTCGCTGCTGCCCGCGCAAAACGCCACCGGCAACTGGATCAAGGTGGTGCAGCGCGTGCCCGTGCGCATTGCGCTGTCGCCGGAAGACCTGGCCCAGCACCCGCTGCGCGTGGGCCTGTCGATGGAGGCCAAGGTGGACGTGCGCGACCAGCAGGGCGAAGTCCTGGCAACCGCCACGCGCAATGCCCCCGTGGCCCAGACCTCCATCTACGACATGGCATTGCCCCAGGCGGAGGAACGCATCGCCCACATCGTGGCAGGCCAGAACGTGGCGCCGCTCAAGCAATTGCCCGAGCTGCCGCCCGTCGCCATGGCCGATGCGCAAGACAGGGCACAGGGCAAGGCGCCAGCCGCAGTGGCCTCCGCGCCGGTTGACGCGCAGGCCACGCAGTCCAAGTAAGCAGGCATCGCTTCCCCGCCTTCCCAGAACCTACGCGGACTGCCTATGACTTCCTCTACCACCGCCGTGCCGGAGCCGGCGCAGCCGGGTGGGCCGACCGTGCCGCCTGCCGCGCCACCCTCGGCACCGCCTGCCATGCCCGCACGGCCCGCACCGCTCAAGGGCGCCCAGCTGGCCCTGGGCACGCTGGCCCTGTCGCTGGCCACCTTCATGAACGTGCTGGACTCGTCCATCGCCAACGTCGCCATTCCGGCGATCTCGGGCGACGTGGGCGTCAGCCCCAGCCAGGGCACATGGGTGATCACCAGCTTTGGCGTGGCCAACGCCATCTCGGTGCCGCTCACGGGCTGGCTCACGCAGCGCTTCGGCGCCGTGCGCTTGTTCACCATGAGCGTGCTGCTGTTCGTGCTGACGTCCTGGCTGTGCGGCTTTGCCTCGTCGCTGGAGATGCTGGTGCTGTTCCGCGTGCTCCAGGGGCTGGTCGCCGGGCCCATGATCCCGCTGTCGCAGACACTGCTGCTGTCCAGCTACCCGCCGGCCAAGGCCGGGGTGGCGCTGGCGCTGTGGGGGATGACCACCCTGGTGGCGCCCGTGGTCGGGCCGCTGCTGGGGGGCTGGATCACGGACAACATCTCCTGGCCCTGGATCTTCTACATCAACGTGCCCGTGGGCCTGCTGTCGGCCCTGATGACCTGGAGCATCTACCGCAGCCGCGAGACCCCCACGCGCAAGCTGCCCATCGACTCCGTGGGCCTGGCCCTGCTGGTGCTGTGGGTGGGCGCGCTGCAGCTGATGCTGGACAAAGGCAAGGAGCTGGACTGGTTCGCCTCGGGCGAGATCGTCACGCTGTGCGTGCTGGCCATCGTGAGCTTCGTGGTCTTCCTGGTCTGGGAGCTGACGGATGCGCACCCGGTGGTGGATCTGCGCCTGTTCATGCGCCGCAATTTCGCGGCGGGCTCGGTGGCGCTGTCGATTGCCTACGGCCTGTTCTTCGGTAACGTGGTGCTGCTGCCGCTGTGGCTGCAGCAGTGGATGGGCTATACCTCCACCACGGCCGGCATGGCGCTGGCGCCGGTGGGCATCTTCGCCATCATCCTGACGCCGCTGGTGGGCCGCAAGGTCACGCAGTGGGACCCGCGCAAGATGGCCACGGGCGCCTTCGTGGTGTTCGCCCTGGTGCTGTGGATGCGCTCGCGCTTCACGGTGGAGACGGACTTCATGCACATCTTGGTGCCCACGCTGATCCAGGGCGGGGCCATGGCGTTCTTCTTCATCCCGCTGACAACGATCACGCTGTCGGGCATCTCGCCGGACCGTATCCCGGCCGCCGCCGGCCTGAGCAACTTCGTGCGCATCACGGCGGGTGCCATGGGCACCTCCATCGCCACCACGCTCTGGGAAAACCGCGCCGCGCTGCACCATGCCCATCTGACCGAAGGGCTGATCCAGGGCCAGGGCGTGTTCGGCGTCACCCTGCAGGGGCTGCAGGCGGCAGGTCTGAGCCAGGCGCAGGCGCTGGCCCAGATCAACCGGCTCATCGACCAGCAGGCCTATACGCGGGCGGCGGACGACATCTTCCTGGCGTCGTCCGTGCTGTTCCTGGTGCTGATCGTGCTGATCTGGATGACCAGGCGCCCTGCGGGCCATGCCGGTGGTGCCGAGGCGGCCGGCGCCCATTGAGGCCCAGCTTGCGGCCATCACGACAAGGAGCTGCCTGCAGGGGCAGCTCCTTTTTTGTTTACATGACGACACGCAAGGCGCCTTGAATCGGGCCGCCAAGACCACCATCTCGACAGGGCTGCGCCACCGGTTCCATGATGGCGGCGGCCTGAACACCGACGGAGCACCGTGAAAACACCCCGCATCTTCCGCGCCCCGATTGCCGACTACGCCCAATCACCCCAGTCGGTGGGCGGGCGCTTTCGCAACGTCCATCCCCGCCCCGCCAACGCGCCCCAGCCCGACGCCAAGGTGATGTGGGACTTCTTCTTCAACAAGCCCAAGGACACCGAGCCTGCCGCGCCCCTGCCCGTGCAGCGGCTCACCCCGGCCGACCTGGCCGCCGCGCCCGAGCGCAGCCTGTACCGCCTGGGCCACTCCACGCTGCTGATGAAGCTGCGCGGCGGCTGGTGGATCACCGACCCGGTGTTTGCCGAGCGCGCCTCGCCCTTTTCCTTCATCGGCCCCAAGCGCTTTCATGCGCCGCCCATCGCCCTGCATGAACTGCCCGCGCTGCGCGGCGTGGTGCTCTCGCACGACCACTACGACCATCTGGACCGTGCCACCATCCGCGCCCTGGCGCGCCGGGTCGACTTCTTCCTGTGCACGCTGGGCGTGGGCGACCGGCTCATGGACTGGGGCGTGGCCCCCGAGAAGGTGCGCCAGTTCGACTGGTGGCAGGACGTGCAGGTGGACGGCCTGCGCTTCACGGCCACGCCGGCCCAGCATTTCTCGGGCCGGGGCCTGCGCGACGGCAACCGCACGCTGTGGGCGTCCTGGGTCATCGAGGACCTGGAAAGCGCCGACACGCTGCGCGTCTTCTTCAGCGGCGACGGCGGCTATTTCGACGGCTTTGCGGAAATCGGCCGGCGCTTCGGCCCCTTCGACCTCACGCTGATGGAAACCGGCGCCTACGACCCGCACTGGCCCTATGTCCACATGCACCCGGCCCAGACCGTGCAGGCCCACCGCGACCTGGGCGGACGCTGGCTGCTGCCCATTCACAACGGCACCTTCAGCCTGGCCATGCATGCCTGGTGGGACCCCTTCGAGCGCGTGCTGGCCCTGGGTGCCGAGCACGGCATTGCCGTGGCCACCCCCATGATGGGCGAGCGCGTGGACCTGGCCGCCCCCCACGCAGGTGAGCGCTGGTGGCGTGCCCTGGTATCCCCTGCCGTGCAGGACGCAGCCGCGTCAGCGCCACAGGCCCAGCCGCGATAAATCCGTTTTTGCTGCATTGCGTCATCGGCCTACGCGGGCCGGCATCCATCTGGATAAAGTGAACCCAGCTTCAGGAGTGCACATGGCAAATCGCAAAAATCCCCGGGCCGCCCTGGTCGCCCGCCAGGCCACCGACCTGGCCGTCGCCGCGCCCCAGGTCGTGGCCCATCGCCTCACCCGCATGGCCATGGCAGGCGCCAATCCCTCCGCGCGGGACCGGCGTGAATTCACACGCATGGTGTCCGAGAAACAGACAGCCTTCCAGCAATCCTGGGCGGCGATGGGCATGCAGTCCATGGTTGCCAGCCAGGCCTTGATGCAGGCCTGGATGCGCATGTGCTGGACCCCCTGGAGCACCGCCACCTGGAACGGCGGAGCCCTGGCATCGCAGGCCTCGCAATGGCAAAACGCCATGTGGGGCGTGGTGGGCAAGGGCCTGGCCCCCGTGCACCGCACGGCGGTGGCCAATGCCAAGCGCCTGGCGCGCGGCTGAGCGCGGCTGGGCGCGGCATGAGCACGGCCATGTGCGACTGATCGCTGCTCAACGCGGCTGATCCACCCATATCAAGCCCGCTCCATTCACCGGAGCGCGGCGGCGCGGCAGGGCCGATGCGGGGGCGAGGTTCGGGTATCCTCGCGGCCTTCGTTCCGTTTTGCTGCGCTGCCGCATTTCCAGGCATGGACTCCATGCAGAGACTGAAAACACGGCCGCGGCAGGCGGATTCCCCCTTTCTGCCATCGCTTTGCCAGTCTTCCCCGGAGTTCTCTGATGACACACAAGGCCCCGCCAACCGGCCAGGGCCTGCACGGTCAAGACGACCTGCAGCGCAATCTCACCAACCGCCATATCCAGCTCATCGCCATCGGCGGGGCCATAGGCACGGGCCTGTTCATGGGCTCGGGCAAGACCATCAGCCTGGCCGGCCCGTCCATCATCTTTGTCTACACCATCATCGGCGTGATGCTGTTCTTCGTGATGCGGGCCATGGGCGAGCTGCTGCTGTCCAACCTGCAGTACCGCTCCTTCATCGACTTCTCGTCCGACCTGCTCGGCCCCTGGGCCGGCTTCTTCACGGGCTGGACGTACTGGTTCTGCTGGATCGTCACGGGCATTGCCGATGTGATTGCCATATCGGCCTACTCGCAGTTCTGGTTCCCCGACCTGCCGCAGTGGGCACCGGCCATCGCCTGCGTGGGCCTGCTGCTGGGCCTGAACCTGCTGACGGTGAAGCTGTTCGGCGAGATCGAGTTCTGGTTCGCCATGATCAAGATCGTGGCCATCGTGGCCCTGGTGGGCACGGGGCTGTACATGGTGGGTGCCGCCTTCGTCTCGCCTGCGGGCCGCACGGCCAGCCTGTCAAATCTCTGGAATGACGGCGGCATGTTCCCCAACGGGATGATGGGCTTCTTCGCAGGCTTCCAGATCGCGGTGTTCGCCTTCGTGGGCATCGAGCTGGTGGGCACCACGGCGGCCGAGGCCAAGGACCCCGAGCGCACGCTGCCGCGCGCCATCAACTCCATTCCCGTACGCATCATCGTGTTCTACGTGCTGGCCCTGATCGCCATCATGGCCGTCACCCCCTGGCGCGACGTGGTGCCCGGCAAGAGCCCGTTCGTGGAGCTGTTCGTGCTCGCAGGCCTGCCGGCCGCCGCAGGCGTGATCAATTTCGTGGTGCTGACCTCGGCCGCCTCGTCGGCCAACAGCGGCGTGTTCTCCACCAGCCGCATGCTCTACGGCCTGGCGCTCAAGGGCGATGCGCCCCGGGCCTTCCACCGGCTGTCGCGCAGCAGCGTGCCCTCGCGCGGGCTGCTGTTTTCCTGCACCTGCCTGCTGGCCGGCGCGTTTCTGATGTGGGTGGTGCCCGATCTGGTGGAAGCCTTCACGCTGGTGACCACGGTATCGGCCATTCTGTTCATGTTCGTGTGGTCGCTGATCCTGCTGTCGTACATGGCCTACCGGCGCCAGCGCGCGGCCCTGCATGAGGCTTCGCGCTACAAGATGCCCGGCGGCGTAGCCATGTGCTGGGCCTGCCTGGTGTTCTTTGCCGCCATCCTGGGCCTGCTCACCCTGCAGGCCGACACGCGCCAGGCACTGGTGGTGACGCCGGCCTGGTTTGCCCTGCTGGCCATCGCCTACCAGTTCGTGCGCCGCCAGGCATCGCGCCAGTCGGCGGAGCGTTCCACCGCCCTTGCAGGCACGGCAGCCGAACCGCGCTGACCCTCTTCCGGCCGCCCCCCTGCGCATGGGGGCGGCCATTGCAGGGGGCCTTTGGCGCCCGCGCACCCTCTGCGGCCCCCCCTTCAGCGCCTCCCTCAGCGCCTCCGCTGCCCCTCTTGCTGCGCACCAAACTTGTGCACAGCATCTTTGGCCTGTCCAGCAGTTAGATAACGAGTGAACAAAAAAACAACTGTCTTTACGCCAACAAAAAGATGTGGATACAAATCGTTATCATTCGCACCTTGATTTTTAACCAAACCGGAACTTTACAAAGATGGTCAGAATCTCGGTGCTCCGCCCGCTTCCTCTTTGCGCCGCCCTGGCATGCACAGCCATGGCCCATGCCCAGTCAGCCGACAACAAGGCCGACACGTCCCTGTCCACGGTGGTGGTGACCGCCTCGGGCACGGCCGTGGACATCAAGGAAGCGCCGGCCAGCATCAGTGTGATCACCCGCGAGGACATCGAGCGCAAGCCCGTCACCAGCATCGGCGAGCTGCTGTCCACCATTCCCGGCGTGACCGGCGGCCTGTCCGGCACGGGCGCCCAGTCCAAGATCAAGCTGCGCGGCCTGCCCGAGAAGTACACGCTGATCCTGGTGGACGGCAAGCGCCAGGGCAACTCGGCCGGCATCAACTACCGCGACGACCTGGGCTCGCAGGATCTGGACTGGATCTCGCCCGAGATGATCGAGCGCATCGAGGTGGTGCGCGGCCCCATGTCCTCGCTGTACGGCTCGGACGCCATGGGCGGCGTGATCAACATCATCACGCGCAAGATCGGCAAGCGCTGGAGCGGCTCGACCACGCTGAACTACAGCAAGCCCTCCGACGGCGACCGCGGCGACACGCGCCAGCTGGGCTTCAACATCAGCGGCCCGCTGTCCGACAAGTTCGGCCTGCGCCTGGGCGGCAACTACACGGACCGCGCAGCCGACGAGAGCACGGGCGGCTTCCCGGGCACCTACCAATCGACGGCCGGCTCGCGCAAGCAAAACCTCAACGCCCTTCTCAACTGGCAGCTCACGCCCGACCAGGTGATCGGCATCGAGGCCGCGCAAGGCATCCAGCGCGCCACGGGCTCCGACGCGCGCACGGCGTCGGGCGACCAGGTGGTCTATCCCTGGGGCCTGAGCAAGCTGGAGCAGACCAAGTTCGGCCTCAGCCATGACGGCCGCTGGGGCGACCTGACCTCCAAGCTCAACCTCGTGCACAACAAGTACGAGGACAAGGGCGACACCATCGGCAACAACTCCAAGGAAACCACGCTGGACGGCCGCATCGACAAGCCGTTGAAGCTGTGGGGCCTGGACCAGGCCATGACGCTGGGCATGCAGTGGCGCCGCGAGTCGCTGGACAACCGCGACACCATCGGCCTGGCTCCCATCGACTACGCGGGGCGCCCGGTCTCGGGCTCGGGCCTGAGCGCCACCACCTGGGCGCTGTTCGGCGAGGACCAGATCTTCCTGCGCGAGAACCTGGCGCTGACGCTGGGCCTGCGCATGGACCACCACCAGAAATACGGCAACAACTGGAGCCCGCGCGCCTACCTGGTCTACCACCCGGCCTCGGAGTGGACGGTGCGCGGCGGCGTCTCGCGCGGCTTCCGTGCGCCCAACCTGAAGGAAAACTCGGCCAGCGCCGCCACGCAATCCGGGGGCAACGGCTGCCGCAGCCTGGCCGGCATGGGCTGGACCAGCACCAGCGTCAACGCCGACGGCACGCGCGGCTGCTACATGGCCGGCAACCCCGACCTGCAGCCCGAGACCAGCACCAACTTCGAGCTGGGCACCAGTTGGGACCGCAATGGCTGGGCCCTGGGCGCCACCTACTTCCACACCAACTTCAAGAACAAGATCGACTACCAGCCGCTGGGCTTCTACAACGGCTTCTGGTGGACCCGCATGGCCAACGCCCAGCGTGCCCGCACGCGCGGCCTGGAAGGCTTCGTGAACGTTCCCCTGGCAAAGGGCCTGACCTGGAACACCAACATCACCAAGATGTTCGAGTCCAAGAACCTGAGCACGGGCGCCTCGCTGCTGGCCGTGCCCGAGCTGTCCATCTACTCGTCGCTGCAGTGGCAGATCCGCCAGGGCTGGTCCGCCATGTTCAGCGCCCGCCACGTGGGCAAGGAAGTCGTGACCACGGGCACGGCCACCACCTTCGCCAAGGCCTATACGACCTTTGACGTGTCCATGAACTACAACGTGACCGACACCCTGACCCTGCGCGCCGGCATCATCAACCTGGCCGACAAGGAAACCCGCACCATCGGCGCCAACTATGACAACGGCGGCCGTACCTACTTCGTGGGGATGACGGCGCGGTTCTGATGGCGCGGTTCTGATAGCGCGTTATCGGCCCTTGCGCTGACCCAGACAAAGCGCCCGTTGTGACGGGCGCTTTTTTCATGGAGAGGAAGCTTTGGACATCCATCAATCAGATTTTCTGAACCACGGTCTGGCCCGGCAGCAAGGCCCGGCCATCACCGTCACGCGGCAGCATGAGCGCGACAGGCTGGCCGGTCTGGCGGTCCAGCAGCAGCGAATGCGCCTCGCCCGGCGCGAACAGATGGCCTTCGCCCCATTGCCGCAACGCCACGATCACCGGAAACAGCTCAAGGCCCTGGGCCGTGAGTACGTATTCCAGGTAGGCCGAACCTTCTGCGGCCGGGCGGGTTTCCAGGATGCCGGCCTCCACCAGACGCCGCAGCCGGTCGGCCAGGATATTGCGGGCCGCGCCCAGGCTGCGCTGGAAATCGCCAAAGCGGCTGATGCCGCCAAAGGCATCGCGCACGATGAGCAGCGACCAGCGGTCGCCGATCACATCCAGGGAGCGGGCCACCGGACAGGGCTGCGGTGTGTCAGGACGGATGTCTTCTTTCATGACGCTATTTTGGTTGCATTTCAAAACTGGTTCAACTAGCATCCAACCAGTTTTGTTTTGCAACTGGATTCAACCCATGAACGTCTTCCCTGCCCCGGACACGGTCCGCATGCCGCGCAGCCTGGTGCTGCTGTTCGCCGCTGCCAGCGGCCTGAGCGTGGCCAATGTCTATTACGCCCAGCCTCTGCTGGAGGCGCTGGCGGCCGACTTCGGCATCAGCCATGCGGCCGTGGGCGGCGTGGTCACCGCCACGCAGGCCGGCTGCGCGCTGGCGCTGGTGCTGCTGGTGCCGCTGGGCGACCGGCTGGAGCGGCGGCGGCTCATGCTTTTGCAGTTGCTGGGCCTGGTGCTGGCCCTGGCGGCAGTCAGCACCGCGCGTTCGGCCGTTCTGCTGCTGGCGGGCATGCTGGCCGTGGGCCTGCTGGGCACGGCCATGACGCAGGGGCTGATCGCCTATGCGGCCAGCGCCAGCCAGGCGCATGAGCGCGGGCGCGTGGTGGGCGCAGCCCAGGGCGGGGTTTTCATCGGCCTGCTTTTGGCGCGCGTGTTTGCCGGTGCCGTGGGTGACCTGGCTGGCTGGCGTGGCGTCTATGCCTGCTCGGCCCTGTTGATGCTGGTCCTGGCCTGGCTCCTGTGGCGGCAACTGCCCCGGCTGGCGGTGCCCTTGCATGCACCCAGCTACACGCAGCTGCTCGCCTCCATGCTCCAGCTGCTGCGCCAGGACCGCATGCTGCGCACACGCGGCATGCTGGCCCTGCTGATGTTTGCCACCTTCAACATTTTCTGGAGCGCCCTGGTCCTGCCGCTGAGCGCACCGCCCTACAGCCTGTCGCTCACGGCCATCGGCGCCTTTGGCCTCGCCGGCGTGGTGGGCGCACTGGCAGCAGCCCGTGCCGGGCACTGGGCCGACCAGGGTTTCGCGCAGCGCACCAGCCTGGGCGCGCTGGTGATCCTGCTGCTGGCCTGGGCGCCGATTGCGCTGCTGGAGCAGTCGCTGTGGGCGCTGGTAGTCGGCATCGTGCTGCTGGACCTGGGCGGCCAGGCCCTGCATGTGACCAACCAGAGCCTGATCTTTCGCAGCAACCCGCAGGCGCACAGCCGGCTGGTGGGCCTGTACATGCTGTTCTATGCCGTGGGCAGCGGGCTGGGGGCGCTGATTGCCACCAATGCCTACGCGCGGTTTGGCTGGCACGGCGTCTGCGTGGCGGGGGCGGCGTTCAGCCTGGCGGCCCTGGTGTTCTGGGCCATGACACGGGAAACGGCTGCCCAGGCCAGCGTTCCCGCCTAGACCCGGCTCACCAACTCCGAAGGCACCCGGCCCAGCGCCTTGCGGAACATGGTGGAAAACGCGCTGGGGCTGTCATAGCCCAGGTCCAGCGCCACCTGCGTGACCGAGGCGCCCGCAGACAGCCGCGACACCGCCGCCAGCAGGCAGGCCTGCTGGCGCCAAGCACCAAAGGCCATGCCTGTGTGCTGCTGGAAAAACCGGCTGAAGGTGCGCAGGCTCTTGTTCAGCGCCTGTGCCCAGTCCTGCGGCGTGGCGCGGATGCTGGGCTGGGCCAGGAACTGCTTGCACAGGGCGGCCAGCTTTTCGTCGCGGGGAATGGGCGCGAACAGCGGCAGGCTGCGGGCCGAGGCCAGCTCGTGCAGCACCAGCGTGACCAGGGCGCCGTCGCGGCCCGCTTCGTCGTACAGCGCCGGCAGGTCGGCGCAGGACAGCAGCAACTGGTGCAGCAGCGGGGTGACGACCAGGGCCTCGCAATGCACACCCGGGCGGGGCGCAGCAGCCGGTTCGATGTACAGGCTGCGCGTGCTCACGCCCTGCATGCGCACGCTGTGCGGCTTGCTGGCCGGAATCCACACGCCGCTGTAAGGCGGGATGGTCCAGGCGCCGTCGTCGGTTTCCACTTCCATCAGCCCGCTCATCCCGTAGAGAAACTGGGCACGCCGGTGGCTGTGCGTGGGCAGCAGCGTGCCAGGCGTGTAGTCGGTGCCGATGGCCAGCACATCGCGCGCCACGGCGTCCACGGAATGCAGCGGAATGTTGAGCATGGGAATGTCCGGAAAACAGCCAACAGGGTTTGGCAGGAATTCGAGGATTATTGACCTATCCGCGAAAGCAGGCCAAACCGTGGCATCCTAAGGTTCAGTCCTTGCTCGTTTTTTCCAAAGGACTGTCTGTGTTCCCTCTCCTGCTGCTGGCTTTCGGTGTGCTTGCCGGCGTGACCACCGTGCTCTTCGGCTTTGGCGGCGGCTTCGTGGCCGTTCCGCTGCTTTATGCGCTGCTGACCTCCATCCACGGCGCGGACTCCGCCGTTGGCCAGGCTGCCATGCACATTGCCGTGGCCACCTCCACCTGCGTGATGATTTTTGGCGCTTCCATGGCCACGCTGCGCCAGCACCGCGCGGGCGCCCTGCCCTGGGATCAGGTGCGGCCACTGGCTGGCTTCATCGCGGCCGGCGCCGTGGCGGGCGCGGCGGCCGCCACCTGGATCAGCGGGGAATGGGTGCGCTGGGCCTTCATCGCCTACCTGGCCCTGACCATCGCCGACGCGCTGCTGCGCCCAGGCTTCGTGCACGGCACCGCCGCCGGCATGCAGCCCATGGGCCGGCGGGCGGCGGCCACGGCGGGCCTGGCCATTGGTGCGATCGCAGCCTTTCTGGGCGTGGGCGGCAGCGTGATGACCGTGCCGCTGATGCGCCGGCGCGGCGCCAGCATGGCGGCCGCCACGGCCATGGCCAGCCCGCTGTCCCTGCCCATGGCCGTGGCGGGCACCGCTGCCTACATGCTGGCATCGCGGGGCGTGGGGCTGGGCCCCTGGCATGTGGGCTATGTGGACCTGCAGGCCTTTGCGCTTCTGACGGCCGGATCGTGGACCGGCATCAGGCTGGCGGCACCGCTGATCGGCCGCATTCCCGATGCCCTGCATGCCAAGGCCTACTTGGCCCTGCTGGGCCTGGTGCTGCTGGTCATGATCGTGGCCTGAGCCCTGCGCTCAACCCTCCTGGAAGATCGCCTCGATCCGGGTCTCGAACACCCGGGCAATGGCGAATGCCAGCGGCAGGCTGGGGTCGTAGCGGCCCGTCTCTATGGCATTGACGGTCTGGCGCGACACGCCCAGCAGGTCCGCCAGCGCAGCCTGGCTCCAGCCGCGCTCGGCGCGCAGTTCACGGATGGTGTTTTTCATGGGAGGGGCACTTTGGCGGAACAGCTCATCGGCTGCGCAGCCAGTGGGCCACCGAGGCAGCCACCCATAGCGCACCCATCAAGGGCCACACCATGAACATGCTGAGCTTGGGAAAACCTGCCATTTCCAGGAATCCGTAGGTGAAGGTGATGCCGGCCGTACCCGCCGCCGCAATCGCCAGCTGCTCCAGCATGGACTTGCGCAGGAACTCGTCGGTATCGCGCACCAGGCGCACGATGGCCCGCACGGCCAGCGCAAACGCCAGCATGGGGCTCAGCAGCAGCGCCGTGCGCAGGGCCCCGGCCTGCATGTCGGCGCTGAGCAAAAGCGCCCCCACAAGCAGCGCCATGTAGAGCAGCAGCGCAAATCCCAGCTCCTTCTGGTAGCGGCGGTTGGTGACGGTTGTTTGATTCATGGAAGTCTCTCGCAATGTGTAAAGGATGCTTGACATTGTGCGATGCCATCCGCGGACATGTCAAGCAAGCTTTACATCGGTACTGAACGCCCCGCCGTACAATCGCCGCCGTTGGTGCCAGCAGCCCCAGGGGCTGCGGTTAAACGGGAAACATGGGGCGGCCAGATAAAGCCGCCCGCATGTACTGCCCCCGCAACAGTGAGTGAAACGCCGCGTGCATTGCACCGGCCCCCGCCAAACCCGTGCCACTGGGCCCTGAGCCCGGGAAGGCCTTGGCGAGTGCGTCACCAGTCTGGATACCGGCCAACAGGCGGCCGGCCGCGCATGCAGCGCAGCCGGTCTTTTTGGTTTCCGTGCCGGCGGGGTCGCTGGCGCGCAACTGGCTCGCATCCATGCACACCCTCGCCCTCGCGCGCGCCCCTGGCGCCGCTCTTCGCTCGCCTTCGGCGTTCCCCGTACTGCGCACCTTGTCCGCCCTGGCTGCGGCCTCGCTGCTGGCCTGCCAGGCCCAAGCACAGGTACAACAGGCACAACAGGCGCAGCGCGCACAGGCCTCCCAGCTCGATACCGTGGTCGTCACCGCCTCGCGCAGCGAGCAGTCCCTGCGCACCGTCACGGCCGACATGACCGTGATCGACGCCGAGACCATTGCCCGCAGCGGCGCCACGGGCGTGGCCGACCTGCTGGTGCAGGTGCCGGGCGTGCAGATCAACCGCAATGGCGGGCCGGGCCAGGTCACCTCGGTCTACCTGCGCGGCACCAGCAACCAGCACACTGCCGTGTTCATCGACGGCGTGCGCTACAGCTCGCAGGAGCTGCAGGGCGGCGCGGTCTGGTCCACCCTGCCGCTGGCGCAGATTGACCGCATCGAGGTGCTGCGCGGCCCGGCCGCCGCCATCTATGGCTCAGACGCCATGGGCGGCGTGATCCAGATCTTCACCAAGCGGGCGGACGGCCAGACCCGCGCCTATGCCGAGGCGGGCATAGGCAACCAGGGCACCAGCAAGCTGGCCACGGGATTTCAGGGCGGAGCCAACGGCTTCACCTACGGTCTGAACCTGGCGGACGAGCGCAGTGACGGCTTTGACGTCTACCCCGGCAACACCTTCTCGCCCAATCCGGACAAGGATGGCTACAGCAACACCTCGCTGGGCCTGAACGCGGGCTACAAAACGGGCATCCACCAGATCGACGCCAGCCTGCTGCACAGCCGCCTGCGCACGCACTACGACCAGAGCCCGCCGCCGTTCGACGACTACGACGTGGTCAAGAACACCACCGGCAGCCTGCGCTGGCAGGCCGGCTGGAACGCCCTCTACAAGAGCGTGGTCCAGATCTCCCATACCGACAGCCAAAGCGACCGCCACACCCAGTCGCCCGAAAGCGCCAAGGGCCGCTCCACCAACTACCTGCTGCAGAACCTGTTCACGCTGGGCCAGCACCGTTTCAACATCGACCTGGAGCGCCGCGAGGACAAGCTGGACACGCAATACGCCTGGACGCAGAACACCGACAGCCGGCGCGTGCAGAACTCCCTGTCGACCGGCTGGCGCCTGACGGAGGGACGCCACCAGTTCGACGCCAACCTGCGCCACGACCAGGTGCGCGACCAGCAGAACAAGACCACGGGCGGCCTGGGCTACGGCCTGCAGATCGACGAGCGCTGGCGCTGGGTAGCATCGGCCGGCACGGCCTTCCGCACGCCCACGCTGTACGAACGCTTCACGGGCCAGGCGGCGGCCGACCTCAAGCCCGAAAGCAGCACCAACGTGGAAACCGGCCTGCACTATGCGGCCGGTGCCAACCGCCTCTCGGCCGTGGTCTACCGCAACAAGTTCAAGAACCTCATCACCTACGACTGGAACAGTGCCCTTCCCTGCAACTGCTACCGCAACTGGCAGAGCGTGGAGATCACCGGCCTGACGCTGGCGGGCAGCACGCGCCTGGGCAGCGCCAACCTGGGTGCCTCGCTGGACTTCATGAACCCCGAGAACCTGGAGACCGGCAAGCTGCTGCCCTACCGCTCCAAGCGAATGCTCAAGCTCAACGCCGACACCCAGGCGGCCGGCTGGACGCTGGGCGGCGAAGCGCAGCTGTACAGCGGCCGCTACGCAGACGAGGCGAACACCTTCAAGCTGGGGGGATACGGCGTGGTCAACCTCTACGCCCAGCGCCAGCTGACCAGGCAATGGACGCTGCTGGCCCGTGTCAACAACATCGCCGACCGCGACTACGCCCCCACGCGCGGCTATGCCAACGCAGGCCGCACCGTGTTCGTCAGCGTGCGCTGGACACCTCTGCCCTGACCCCATGCACCTGCTTCTGCGCCTGCTTTCGCGCGCGCCCCGCATCCTGCTGCTGACCGCCGCCCTGGCCTGCGCAGGCGGCGCGGGCAACGCCTTTGCGCAAAAGGCGGCGGATGCGGGAACGGGCGGGGCAACCACTGCCTACACCGTCACCGACATGCGCGGGCGCCAGGTGCGCCTGGAGCGGGTGCCACAGCGCATCGTCTCGCTGCTGCCCTCGCTGACCGAATCGCTGTGCGCGCTGGAGGCCTGCGAGCGCATCGTGGGCGTGGACGAATTCTCCAACCACCCGGCGCGCGTGGCCGCCCTGCCCAAGCTGGGCCACACTTTTGCCCCGCTGGTCGAGGCCACCGTGCGGCTCAGGCCCGACGTGGTGCTGATGGCGTATTCCGCACCCGTCATCGCACAGCTGGAGCGCTTCGGCATTCCTGTGCTGGCGCTGGACGCCAATGACATGGCGCAGCTGGAGCAGGTGCTGCACAAGCTCGACGAGTTACTGCAGGTGCAGCGCGCCAACGCCTTGCTGGCGCGCATGCAGGCCGAGGTGGACCAGCAGGCCAAGGCGCTGGCTGCGCATGCGCCCGCCGGGCAGAAGGTGTATTTCGAAGTGGACGCCACGCCTTATGTGGCGGGGCCGGACTCCTTCATAGGCCAGTTGCTGCAGCGCCTGGGCGCGCGCAATGTGCTGCCGCAGAACCTGGGTCCCTTCCCCCGCATCACGCCCGAATACGTGCTGCGCCAGCAGCCCGAACTCATCATCCACACGCCGCAGACGCCATCGGCCAGCTTTGCCACCCGCCCCGGCTGGAGCCGCATGCCCGCCGTGCGCTCGGGCCGCATCTGCGCATTGGACCTGGTCGAGACGGACGTGGTCTCCCGACCCGGCCCGCGCCTGGGCGAGGCGGCGCGGGCGCTGGCCCGCTGCCTGCAGATGCCGGGCACAGCGCCGCGTTGACTTCTCTGGCCTGATTGGCCCGCTTGACCCGCTTGGCCTGCTTGCCCGATGACTTGCCTACTCCAGCACCACGGCCGTGCCGCTGGCAGACACCATCAACATGCCGTTGCCCTGGCCCAGCACCTCGTAATCCAGGTCCACCCCCACCACGGCATTGGCGCCCAGTTCCTGGGCGCGTTCCTCCAGCTCCTTGAGCGCAATCTCGCGCGCCCGCTGCAACTCGCGCTCATAGGTGGCCGACCGCCCGCCCACGATGTCGCGCAGCCCGGCAAACAAATCCTTGAACACATTGGCGCCCAAAATCGCCTCGCCCGCGACCACGCCGCAGTAGCGGGTGATGCGGCGGCCTTCGATCTGGGGGGTGGTGGTGATAATCATTGAAGCTCCTGGGTGTTGGTGATGGGAGAACGGCAAAGCCCTTGTGGGGAATGTGAGCAGGTGCCGAGGGCAGGTAACGGCTGGCGCGGCACCAGAGCCCAACCTCTTGCTCGGCATGCACCTAGTAGGCCATGGGTTCGGAACGCCAGTCCTCAACGAATTCGATCCAATGGCGGGGCGCTGGCACAGGCCATCTCCTTCAGAGGTATTCAAGAGGCGGATTGTGTCGCAAAGTACGGCGCAATTTGCCTTGATGCCCGCCATCACGCCGGGCCGTAGATGGCCCAAGTACGTACATTCATGGTTCCGGCACACAGTCGCCAGTATTCATGGCAGGACCATCCCATGCGCACCAATGAGTCAAAAATCCTGGCGAAAGCCATATACGAGATCCGTCTTCTCCTTAGCGGATATCTGGGGAGCAACGTGGATGCGGATCCGAGCGTACGGATCGCAGCGCACCTGGCCTATGCCCTGCACAACGATGCATTGGCCGTGCTGGAGGGAAATGGCTTCAGCGCCGACGAAGCGCTGAAGCGGGTGGCGGCCGTGGACTCTCTTCTAGGAGTCGAAGTGGGGAGCGAATTCGTTCGCAGCTTGGAAGCTTAGGACTGCTTCGCCAGGCCGATGCAACACGGGGTATCCATGCCGAGCAGCGCGCGCGATCACGGAGAAGAACAGGACGCGCTTTGTGAGCCAAGCATGTATCGGTCTTTGATCAGGCACGCGGCTCTGCGTTGATCATTTTTCTGCGGCAAGCCGGAACCGAATTGGCCTTCGCGACACGATAAGCTCTTGCGCCCAACGGCTATCCCATCGCGCCAGATGTGAAGCTATGAATGCGACCCTCCGCACTGCGCGCCACCCGCAGCTTTCAGTGGCAACACCTGCAAATACCGTGCCCACCAACTTCCAAAGGTCCTCGCTTTCCGCCACAGCCCAAAGAACGTGCTTCAGCCCGTCCACATGGCTTCGCCCTGAGAGGCCAGCCGTGCTATTTTGCTCGGCATCGCTGCAGATCAATTCCACCCATGAACCTCCCAGCCACTCAGCTTTACCAACTGCTTGCTTTTCATTCGCTTGACCCCGCCGCCCAACAGGTCACGCTCATGCGCCACACGGCAGGAGACTATCCGGTACAACGCTATGTGGGGACACGTGCTTTGACGCTCTATCAGTCTCGGCAAGACCACAAGCATCCAGTCGGCTCGTTGGTGATTGGCTTCTTTGGGCACCGGCCAGGCCATGCGTTGCTGCTCGGTATCTGGCGGGTGAAGGAGGTCATGCCTGCAATGCAAGCCATTGAGGCAGGACGCTTGCAGGGAAGTTTCGATCTGCATGACGAGCGAGCAGGCCACTGGTATCACGAGCTGGACGAAATCGATGTGATGTCGGATCTGCGGCTCAAACTGGAGATCCGTTGGGGCGAGCCCGCCGTGAGTTGGCGCCGGGTCCTTCGCCAGGAAAACAACTATCCCATTGCGCTATCCCCCGTGCCTCCGGTGCCCTTCAGGGCCCTGAGCAGCACCAGCCTGATCATGGCGGAACTGAGGCTTGCAATGCAGGATGTGGCTTGGCAGCAGGCACTTGGCAATGTCTGCGGCATCTATCTGATAACGGATGAATTCACAGGCCACCAGTATGTCGGCTCTGCCAGCGGCGCTTGTGGCGTTTGGCAGCGTTGGCGCGACTATGCCAACACCGGGCATGGCGACAACCTGGAGTTGAGCCGGCGACTGCATGAAGCACCGGGTTGTGACAGCGAATTCCGGTTCACCTTGCTGGAGGCGCTGCCTCTTGGCATAGAAAAGTCGGAGGCCGAAGCCCGGGAGAACTATTGGAAGGTCGCGTTAGGCAGTCGCCGGTTCGGGATGAACCGCAACGGGGCGATGCACGGAGCCGCTTTTCTGGCCTCTGACCACAATGCCGTTGCCAGCCACAAGCAGACGAGCAAGGGGAATACATGAAAAGGCTTGAGATCCTGCGGTTTTTCTACTGCTTGCTCTTTTGGATCGCAGGCACCCTTTTTCTACTTGCGCTAAAGCTATTTTTTGAAGATGGCAGCGGGCACAGTGGACTCAGTCTCATGGCCCTGCCTGTATTTATGGCAGCAATACTGATGGCATCGCTTGGGTTTCTGCTTCGATTTTGCAAGCACCTCACATGGTTCACACGTCGAAATCTGCGGAATCAAAATACATAAATCAGTCGCCTCTAACTACCAACCTCCAACCCGACTCACCCGATGACGAGTGATCCGATGTGAAATTGGACAGCGGCCACGCAATTGCAATCGAATTCAAAGTCACTCCATATTCAAAATAGATTGACTCATGAATGGATTTAAGGCCTTACAGAAGCTAAGTTTTCTGTTGCGCTGATGGGCGTCGTCCTGGACCAGCTACGTGGATTGGGGCATTGATCGTCTCAAAAAAGGCGAAGAGGAAGATGATCTGGATGTAATCATGCCTTTGGAGGAACGTAGAGTCCGGAGAAGATTTCAAGAAATCCTACAATCCCGCCATTTCTCATGATGTGCCCTGACATCAAAAGAATTCATCATCGGATCGGGCCGTGTGGTGACGCGGGACGTTCCGCCTGACGTGATCGCTGCGGCCGTGCGGGGTAGTGCGCGCGATCACGGATGAGGGCAAGACCGGCTTTCCTGCCCGGGCCTGTGGTCACCCGGCTCGGCAGCAGGTTCAGGCGGGCGGCCTTCCTTTCATCGGCCTGCATGATCCGGACACCACGCGGCTGCCCGAACAGCCCCATAATCTGGCTTCAAAATTTCACGACACCAATGACACAGTCCCTCAAAGAACTCCTTGCGGCCAAGGCCGCGCTGGACATGGAAATTGCCAAGGCCCGCACCTCGGCGGCCGACGCTGCCCTGTCCAAGGTCCAGAAGCTGGTGACCGATTTCGGGTTCACCCAGCAGCAAGTGTTCCCCTACATCCCTGAAAAAACCAGTGCGCCGGCGAAGTATCGCGATCCGGCCACGGGAGCGACGTGGACAGGTCGAGGCAAGCCTCCGAACTGGATCAAGGACCAGGATCGCGAAGACTTCCTCATCGAAAGCAAACCCGAAGCGGCCCAAGGTCCGTTTCTTGCCGAAATGGCGGCAGCGGCAGCTCGCAACTGAAAACGCTGCACACGGCGGCACGCAGGATGCCGTGCGGTGCGGTGGAGTTCCGATGCGAAGGAATCTGTGCCTGCCGAAAAAAAGCCCTCTGAGCATTCAGCGGGCTTTTTTTCCGGCCTGGCGCCGGCAGCGTAGTCACTGCCGGCATCTTTCGAGGGCGTGCATCGCGCTCCGGCAGGAGGACCAGCCGGGCCTTTGCGGCACCGCCAGCCCTCAGGCGTGGCTGACCGGGCAGCTGCCTGCCTTGCCCATGATGCTGTCCGCAGGCGCCTGCGCGCGGTCATTCAGGCCGTAGTCGCGCAGCACCTGGGTGACGCGCACGCGGTAGTCCTTGAAGATCTTGTCGCGGCCGGCGCGCTGGGCGCTTAGGTGGGCTTCCACGTTGCGCCACTGGACGACGGCTTCCTCGTCGCGCCAGGTGGTGACGGACATGACTTTCTCGGGGTTGAGCGTGCTCTGGAAGCATTCCACGGAGATGAACCCTTCCATGGGCTTGAGCATGGGGGTGAGCTTGTTGACCAGGTCCACATAGGTCTGGTTCTGGCCGGGCAAGGCCTGCAGTTCGAACAGTACGACAACCATCTTCAACTCTCCTTTTTTTCGGGAACAGAGATTCCGGCGCCGCGCAGCGGCGGCTCCGGCGTGGGGGGAAATGGGTGAATGGGCGGCGCCGCAGGTTCAGCGGCTGCGCTCCAGGTTGGTCAGCCAGGCGGCCAGCACATCGCGCGCGGCCAGGGTCAGCAGGCCGCCGTATTTCTGGGCATCGGCGCGCAGGGTGCGCGGGTCCACCTTGGCCATGCCGAGCTCACAGGCATGGCCGACCAGCCAGCGCTCCAGCCGGGCCGCATCGGCCTCCAGATGGAATTGCAGGCCCAGCACCTGCGGGCCCACGGCGAAGGCCTGGTTGGCACCGATGGCGGTGCCGGCCAGGTGCACGGCGCCTTCGGGAATGTCGAACTGGTCGCCATGCCAATGGAGCACGGGCACGCCGTCCAGTTTGGCCAGGGGCGAGGCCAGGCCCGCATCGGTAAGCGTGAGCGGCGAAAAGCCGATTTCCTTGACGCCCAGCGGATAGACCCTGGCGCCCAGCGCGCGCGCAATGAGCTGGGCGCCCAGGCAGATGCCCAGCAGCGGCTTGCCGCTGTCCAACCAGCGGCGCACGGCCGCCAGCTCCTGGGCGACGAAGGGATAAAGCGCCTCGTCATAGGCACCTATGGGGCCGCCCAGCACGACGAGCAGGTCGGCACGGCCCAGGTCCAGGGTGTCAAGCTCGCCGATGCTGGGATCGACGTACTGCACTTCGTAGCCGCGGCTGGCGAACTCGGCATGCAGGGTGCCCAGGTCTTCGAAGTGGATGTGGCGCAGCGCGATGGCTTTTTTCATGGGAGGAACTCAGGTGGATACAGGAGGGTGGCTTGGAACGTGCGGAGCCCGTCAGGCGCCGGGCTTGAGATCGACGTGGATATGGCCTGCCGAGGGGAAGGTGCAGCAGGCCAAGGCATAGCCGGCTTCCTTTTCCCTGTCGCTGAGGCAAAAGTCCGCCTCCAGCCGTGAACTGCCTCCCGTGATGCGGATGCGGCAGCTGCCGCAGATGCCGGCCCGGCACTGGCTGCGGATGGCAATGCCCACGCCCTCCAGGATTTCCAGCAGGCTTTTGCCGGACGCGGCTTCGACAATCTGCCCGCTGTGCGCGATCTGCAGCTGGCATGCCTGCGCGGTCTCGCCTGGCTGGGCGGTGGATGCGGCAGGCGGCGTGAAGGCCTCGATGTGCTGTATGGCACCGGGAAAGCAGGCCCGCGCATGCTCGCGAAAGGTCTGCGCAAAGGCGTGGCCGCCGCAGATGACCACCGCCTGGGGCTGGCCCAGCGCCAGCAGGGACTGCTGCGAGGGGCGGCCCGGCACGAAGGGCCCGTGGGCGGCAATGTCTTCACGCGTGATGTGGATACGCAGGTCGAACCAGGGGGCCGTTTCGCACAGCTGCTGCAGCTCCTGCAGGAACGGAATGTCAGCCATGCGCGCAAAGCACAGCAGCAGCGTGGTGCGGGGCACGCGCTGGCCCTGCTGCTGCAGCCGATCCAGTTCGCGCAGCAGCGCCAGCGGCAGGGTCAGGCCGATGCCGCCGGCCAGCATGACCAGGGAGTCCAGGCCCAGCACCAGGTCGGCCGTGATGTCACCGGCCACGTGGCCGAGCGGCAGCGTGGAGCCTGCGCGCAGCACTGCATGCATGTGGTCGGAGACGCTGCCCCGGCCCGAGCTTTTGACGGCAATGTCGAACTGGCCGGCGCCGTCGTGCTCGCTGCAGGGCTCGTAGCGGGTGATGGAGTACAGCCGCTGCTGCACGGCGCCACTGGCGTCGGCATGCTCGATGGCCACATGCCGGCCGGGCCGCAGGCCGCCGAGGAACTGCGCCGAGGCGCCCTGCACGCGCAGGGTGTAGACCATGACGCCGCCCGCCTCTGCCCGTGCCGCGGCGCAGCGCGCCAGCGTGCTGCCTGCCTGGAGGGCGGCGCTCATGCCTGCATCTCCTCGAGGACCGAGGACACCAGCGCCACGCTGCCGCCCAGGTTGCGGCCCGCCAGGCCGATGCGGTCGATCAGGCTTTGCACCGAGTCGGTGTAGACGCCGATCTCGTTGCTGTCGCCCACGTCGTGCAGGATGTCGCGCGCATGCGGCATGCCGACCATGGTGAAGACGGTGGACCAGGCGCCCAGCTCGTTGTTGGCGAACATCTGCACGGTCTTGAGGATGATGGAGCGCAGGTAGCTGCGCTCGCGGTTGCTCAGGCCCTGGACGATGTCGGTGGCCACCGAGCTGAAGACGCTGGAATGGCTCCATTCGTCCACGGCGTGGGTGCGCGTGACCTCGTGGCAGATGGGCTGGATGGAGCGGTCCTCGGCCATGGTCTTGAGGTAGTCGGTGATCAGGGTCTCGCTGGCGCAGGCAATGGCGAAGCGGGCCAGGCGGCGCTCCCATTCCGCGCCGCACTGCGCCAGCACGCCGTTGCGCCAGCCGACGAGGTTGAAGTCCGCGTAGTCCAGCGGCGCCAGGCCGCGCATCTCATAGATGTAGTTGCAGGCCATGATGGACATGCGGGTGTGCAGGGCCTCGTCCAGCAGGGCCTGGGACATGACGTCCTGCAGCAGCGCCCGGTTGGCGCTGGGCGGCGGGGTCTTGATGATGTCCTCGCAGGCCGGCGTGACCACGTTGCACTCGATGTAGATGGTCTTGAGGTTGTAGATGCCCCAGGCGTAGGACAGGCATTGGTCGCGCAGGTGCTGTGGCGCCTCCACCCATGCCTGGTGATCGCGAAACGGCAGCAGCGAGGCGGTGAAGTCCTGCCGGGCGGGGTCGAACGCCAAGCCGCAGTAATCAGGCAGGTCCTGATTCACGGCCGCTCTTGACTTCCAGAGCAGGGACAGCTTTTTGAGCGCATCGCGCACGGCGTCATCTGTCCGAGAGATATCGAGATTCATTTTTCAACTCCGTGTAATTGAACTTGATTGATCTGAGTCAAATCGCCTATTCCCTCCCCCGCTTTCTCCATCCGCCGCAATCATCAATGGCGATTCAAATGACGCTGCAGATGGCAGATACGTTGTCATGGATTTCTTCACTCTGTCATATTCCGCCTTGAATCAATCTGCCCGACAGCAGATTGCGGATGATTCCTGGCGGTATTGGATCTCATGACTTTCAACGTCTGGCGGCGAATTCTATGGAGACAGCGTGGATTCAAACAGACCTATTTTCGACAATGAACCAGACCGCTTTTTTCAACGGTTTACATTGGCATGCCACCTTAATTGGTCTGCTCACCCGCTGAAACATGGTCGGAATCAAGGCCGCTGCACTTTGTAGACTGCCTATTACCGATGCGCCCTGGTTTTCAAATCCTTCCATAACCCGGACGCTGCCGATTCCCGTGCTTCAGCGCCTCCAAGACAGCCAATGCGACATGGACGATTTATCGCTCCCCAAAATCAATTCACTGGATCTTCAACAGGCAGACAGCGAGGCCTGGGATGCCATCGCGGCCGAGCGGATTCGCCAGTCACGCTCGATTGAATTGATTGCCTCTGAAAACTTCGTGAGCCGCGCGGTGATGGAGGCGCAGGGCTCGGTGCTGACCAACAAATACGCCGAGGGCTACCCGGGCGTGCGCTACTACGGCGGCTGCGCCAATGCCGATGCCGTGGAGAACCTGGCCATTGCGCGTGCCAAGGCGCTGTTCGGCTGCGCGCACGCCAACGTGCAGCCGCACTCGGGCAGCCAGGCCAACCAGGGCGTGTACCTGGCGTTCCTGGAGCCCGGCGACAAGATCATGGGGCTGGACCTGCGCTCGGGCGGCCACCTGACGCACGGCTCCCGCGTGAGCGTGTCGGGCAAGTGGTTCCAGTCCATCAGCTACGAGGTGGACGCCCGCTCCCAGCGCATCGACATGGACCAGGTGCGGCGCATTGCGCTGAAGGAGCGGCCCAGGCTCATCATTGCCGGTGGCTCGGCCTATTCACGGCAGATGGACTGGGCCGAGTTCCGGCGCATTGCCGACCGGGTGGGCGCCATCTTCATGGCCGACATCGCGCACGTGGCTGGGCTGGTGGCCGCAGGCGTGTTCCCCTCCCCCGTGGAGCACGCCCATGTGACCACGACCACCACGCACAAGACGCTGCGCGGGCCGCGCGGCGGCATGATCCTCTCGGCCGACGCCGAGATCGCCAGGCGCATAGACGCCGCCGTGTTTCCGGGCCTGCAGTCCGGCCCGCTGATGCATGTGGTGGCGGCCAAGGCGGTGGCGCTGGGCGAGGCGCTCAAGCCCGCCTTCCGTACCTATGCGCGGGCCGTGGTGGACAACGCCCGCGTGCTGTGCGACCGGCTTTCGCAGGGCGGACTGTCCGTGGTGTCCGCAGGCACGGACTGCCATCTGGGCGTGATCGACCTGCGCCCCTGGGAGCTGACGGGCAAGGCCGCCGAAACGGCGCTGGAGCAGATCGGCATCACGGTCAACAAGAACGCCGTGCCCGGCGACGGCGCGCGGCCGCTGGTGACCTCGGGCATCCGCGTGGGCAGCGCGGCCTGCACCACGCGCGGCATGGGCGCCGACGAGTTCCGCGAGATTGGCGACATGATTCTTGCCACGCTGGGCGGCATACGCAGCGGCACCATGAACGCGCGCACGCTCAAGTCCATCCACGAAGGCGTGTCCGACCTGACCGGGCGCTTTCCCCTGCCCTATTGAGGCATGCAGCGTCCGGCGTCTCCCAACCTGTCAGGGTTTTCGCAGCGCGTTGGCCAGGCGCAGCACGGCGGCCTCGATCTCGTAGGCCGTGAGCGAGGCATAGCCCAGCAGCCAGCCCGGTTGCCGCTGCTCGCCCGCGTACAGGCGGCTGAGCCCCTGCAGCAGCACGCCGGCCGCGGCGGCTCGGCGGATGGTGTCTTCCTCGGACCAGCCGGGCTCCAGCAGGCAGGGCACCTGCATGCCGCCCTGGGGCCGTGGCGCGGTGACGATGCCGGCCAGGTGCCTGCCTATGGATTCGAGGATGACCTCGCGCCGCCCCGCATACAGCTTGCGCATGGCCCGCACGTGGGAGTTGTAGTGGCCGTCTTCCATGAAGCGCGCCAGCGTCAGCTGCTGGATCTGGGGCGTGTGCCCGTCCATGATGCTGCGCGCCTGGACAAAGGCGCGCACCAGCTCCTGCGGCAAGGCCATGTAGCCCATGCGCAGGCCCGGGTACAGGGTCTTGCCGAAGGTGCCGATGTAGATGGTGCGCGCGTGCTTGTCCAGGCCTTGCACGCAGGCGGTGGGCATGCCGTCGTAGTGGAATTCGCTGTCGTAGTCGTCCTCGATGATCCAGCGCCCGCTCTCGAAGGCCCAGCGGATCAGGTCCAGCCGCCGCTCCAGCTGCATGGTGACGCCCGTGGGGTACTGGTGCGACGGCGTCACGTAGACGCAGGTGGCGCCGCTGCGGTCGGCATGCAGCAGGTCCGTGCGAATGCCTTGCGCGTCCACGTCGATGGGCAGGACCTTGGCCTCGGCCGACTCGAAGGCCTTGCGGGCGCCGAAGTAGCCCGGGTTCTCCAGCAGGATGGGCCGGCCCGCATCCACCAGCAGCTGCGCGCACAGGAACAGCGCCTGCCGCGTGCTGCTGAGCACCACGATCTGCCCGGCGTCCACCTTGGCACCGCGCTCCAGGTTGAGGTAGGTGGCAATGGCCTTGCGCAGCGGCTCGGCGCCCTGCGGGTCGCCGTGCAGCAGGACGCTGGCGCGGTAGTCCTTGAGCGCCTGGCGCTGCAGCCGCTCCCAGACATCGGTGGGAAAGGTGCGCGTCTCGGGCAGGCCGGTGGCAAAGGCCCGAATGGTCTGCTGGTCGGCGATGCCGCCGCCGTCAACAATGGCCTGGCCGCGCCGGCTCAGGCCGGCACCGGCCCTGCCCGCTGCGGCCACCTGGGCGCTGCGCTCGTGCTCGGGCGACCGGCCGCGCCGCGCCGCCCGGCCCCGCAGCTCGGTGCCGATGGTCTCGGAGACATAGCTGCCCGATCCCTGGCGCCGCACGATGAAGCCGTCTCGGTGCAGCTGGGTGTAGGCGTTCTCCACCGTGTCGCGGGCAATGCCCAGCGAGTCGGCCAGCGAGCGCGTGGCCGGCAGCTTCAGGCCCGGCAGCAGCGCCCCATCCAGGATGAGCGCACGCATGGCGCGCTGCACCCGCTGGTGCAGGTCCAGCTGGCGCAGGTCGGCATCTCCCATGCGGATCTTCAGTGTCTCAAGCTCGAAGGTCTTGCTCATGCGGTCTGCTGCCTTTCATCTCATTGCACCTCTTGGGCAGGCCATTGTACTGACGCAAATGCTGCGCGCCCATTGCAAAGTGGTCTGCAACAAGAGAGCGAAGTGTATGGATCATTCAGTCCACTTCGACGCTCAAATACCCCTTTCCCCAGACAGCCAGGAATCCAACCCCCAAGGAAAACGAGAAGACCATGCCTTCATCAGACACACACTCACCCCTTAGCTTCAGCGACCTCATCCACCCCGTGGTGGCCGGGCTGATCTCGGTCATCGTCAACTACGGCGGCACCTTCATCCTGGTGTTCCAGGCCGCCAAGGTGGCCGGCCTGAGCCCGGAACTCACGGCTTCGTGGGTGTGGTCGATTTCGATTGGCGTGGGCGTCACCGGGCTGGTGCTCAGCTGGCTCTCGCGCGAGCCCATCATCACGGCCTGGTCCACGCCGGCCGCCGCCTTCCTGGTGACGGCCCTGGCCACCACGCCGTATGCCGAGGCCGTGGGCGCCTATGTGGTGTCGGCCGCGGCCTTCGTAGTGCTGGGACTGTCGGGCTGGTTCGAGCGCGTGATCCGGCTGATTCCGCCCGGCGTGGCCTCGGGCCTGCTGGCGGGCATCCTGCTGCAGTTCGGCATCAAGGCCTTTGGCGGCATGAGCGTGGACCCGCTGCTGGCCGGCCTGCTGATCGTGGCCTACGTTCTGCTCAAGCGGCTCACGGCGCGCTATGCGGTGGTAGGCATCCTGGCGCTGGGCCTGGCGTTCCTGCTGGCGCAGGACCGTGTGGACCTGTCCGGGCTGCAGCTGCGCTTTGCCGCGCCCGTGTTCACGCGGCCGGAATTCACGCTCAACGCCTTGCTCAGCGTGGCTCTGCCGCTGTTCCTGATCACGCTGACCGGCCAGTACATGCCCGGCATGCTGGTGCTGCGCAACGACGGCTTCAAGACCAGCGCCAACCCCATCGTCACGCTGACGGGCCTGGGCTCGCTGCTGATGGCGCCGTTCGGCTCGCACGCCTTCAACATCGCCGCCATCACGGCCGCCATCTGCACGGGCAAGGAGGCGCATGAAGAGCCGTCCAGGCGCTGGATCGCGGGCATCGCTGCGGGCGTGTTCTACATCCTGGTGGGCGTGTTCGGCGTCACGCTGGCGGCCGTGTTCATGGCGTTTCCGGCCACCTTCATCACCACGCTGGCGGGCCTGGCGCTGCTGGGCACCATCGGCGGCAGCCTGGCCAATGCGCTGGCCGACGCCAAAACCCGCGAGGCCTCGCTGATCACCTTCCTGGCCGCCGCAGCCAATATTTCCATGCTGGGCATAGGCGGCGCCTTCTGGGGCCTGGTCATCGGCCTGGTGGCCCATGCCGTGCTCAACGGCCAGTGGCCGCGCCGGGCCGCCCGCAGCGAGGCGGGCACCGGCAACGTGCCCGCCGCCGATGCCGCCATCAAAAGGAGCTGAAACCATGTTTGCGACACAAGACACCACCGGCGGCACCGCCCAAGCCGCCGACACCCTGACCCGCCACGACCAGCACGGCCGCTACCCCCAGGCCGAGACGGTGGACGATTTCCGGCACAACCTGGCCACCGTGCACGCGCGCATGGCCGCTGCCTGCCGCCGCGCGGGGCGCGACCCGGCCAGCGTGCGCCTGCTGCCCGTGAGCAAGACCAAGCCCGAGTCCAGCCTGCGCCTGGCCCACGCGGCGGGCTGCCGCATGCTGGGCGAGAACAAGGTGCAGGAAGCCTTCGGCAAGTGGGAGGCCATGCAGGACCTGGCCGATCTGCAGTGGTCCGTCATCGGCCACCTGCAGACCAACAAGGCCAGGCTGGTGGCACGCTTTGCCAGCGAGTTCCAGGCGCTGGACAACCTGCGCGTGGCCGAGGCGCTGGACCGCCGCCTGCAGGCCGAAGGCCGGGCGCTGGACGTGTTCGTGCAGGTCAACACCTCGGGCGAGGCCAGCAAGTACGGCCTGCCGCCCGACGAGGTGCAGGGATTTGTCCAGGCCCTGCCCGCCTTCAGTGCGCTGCGCGTGCGTGGCCTGATGACGCTGGCCCTGTTCTCCAGCGAGGCCGAGCGCGTGCGCCAGTGCTTCGTGCTGCTGCGCCGCCTGCGCGACCAGTTGCGCCAGAGCGCGCCGGCGGGCATCTCGCTGGACGAGCTGTCCATGGGCATGTCCGGCGACTTCGAGATCGCCATCGAGGAAGGCGCCACCGTGGTGCGCGTGGGCCAGGCCATCTTCGGCGCCCGCGCCCAGCCGGACAGCTTTTACTGGCCCGCAGGCAGCCCCGATCCTGCCGCCCTGGCACTGCCATGAACGCGCCCCCTCGCCCCCCTTTTCGATTCAACTCTGACCCCGCTTGAGGACCTTGACATGCAAAAAGCCATGCAACCCCTTGATTCCCGCCTGATGAAGGCCTATGCCCGCCAGCCCGTGTCCTTCGTTCGTGGCCGTGGAGCCCGGCTGTGGGACGAGCACGGCACCGAATACCTGGACGCCATTGCCGGCGTGGCCGTGACCGCCCTGGGCCACGCCCATCCGGAGATCGCCGCCGTGATCGCCGAGCAGGCCGGCCTGCTGCTGCACACCTCCAACGTGTTCCGCATCGACTGGCAGGAACGCCTGGGCCAGCGCCTGTGCACCCTGGCCGGCATGGAGACCGCCTTCTTCTGCAACTCCGGCGCCGAGGCCAACGAGGCCGCGCTCAAGCTGGCGCGCCTGCACGGCCACCGCAGGCAGGTGGCGCGGCCGCAGATCCTGGTGATGGACAACGGCTTTCACGGCCGCACGCTGGCCACGCTGTCGGCCACCGGCAACCCGGCCAAGCAGCGCGGCTTCGAGCCGCTGATGCCGGGCTTCGTGCGCGTGCCCTATGACGACATCGCGGCCGTGCACCACGCCGCCGCCCAGCATGGCGACATCGTGGCCGTGCTGATCGAGCCCGTGCAGGGCGAAGGCGGCATCCGCCTGGCAAGCCCCGACTACCTGCGCCAGCTGCGCAGCCTGTGCGACCGGCACGGCTGGCTGCTGATGCTGGACGAGATCCAGACCGGCCTGGGACGCACCGGCGCCTGGTTCGGCCACCAGCACGCGGGCATCGCCCCCGATGTGATGACCCTGGCCAAGGCCCTGGGCAACGGCATTCCGATCGGCGCCTGCCTGGCGCGCGGGCCTGCGGCCGACCTGATCTCGCCCGGCCAGCATGGCTCCACCTTCGGCGGCAACCCGCTGGCCTGCCGCGTGGGCTGCACGGTGCTGGACATCATGGAGAGCGAGGACATCCCCGGCCACGCCAGGCAACTGGGCCGGCGCCTGCTCAACGGCCTGCAGCAGGCGTTGCACGGCCACCCCGACGTGCTGGCCGTGCGCGGCCAGGGCCTGATGGTGGGCATCGAGCTGAACCGCAACTGCCAGGACCTGGTGGGCCGCGCGCTGGCCCAGCAGCGCCTGCTGATCACGGTGACGCGCGAATCCACCATCCGCCTGCTGCCCCCGCTGATCTGCGACGAGCGCCAGATCGACGACATCGTCGCCCGCCTGGCCTGCCTGCTGGAGTCGGCCAGCGCCGCGCAGGCAGGCGCACCCGCGTCAGGCCAGCTGGCAGCTGCATGACCATCGATTCCCCCAGCCCTTGCCCCGACACAGGAACCACTCACCCATGTACGACGCATCCCTGACCCTGGCCGACTTCGACCTGCAGCTGGCCAAGGCCATCCAGAGCGAGAAACGCCGCCAGGAAGACCATGTGGAACTCATCGCCTCCGAAAACTACGCCAGCCCGCTGGTGATGGCGGTGCAGAACTCGGTCTTCACCAACAAGTACGCCGAGGGCTACCCCGGCAAGCGCTACTACAGCGGCTGCGAGAACGTGGACGTGGCAGAGCGCCTGGCCGTGGAACGCGCCATGGCGCTGTTCGACTGCGACTACGCCAACGTGCAGCCCCATGCCGGCGCCCAGGCCAATGCCGCCGTGTTCCTGGCGCTGGCCCAGCCCGGCGACACCGTCATGGGCATGAACCTGGCCCAGGGCGGCCACCTGACGCATGGCAACCCGTCCAACTTCTCGGGCCGCCACTACCGCATCGTCCCCTACGGCCTGGACCCCGCCACGGGCCTGATCGACTACGACGAGATGGAGCGCATCGCCCTGGAGCACCGGCCCCGCATGCTCATCGGCGGCTTCTCTGCCTACTCGCGCCACAAGGACTGGGCCCGCATGCGCGCCATTGCCGACAAGGTGGGCGCCGTGTTCTGGGTGGACATGGCCCATGTCGCAGGCCTGGTGGCTGCGGGCGAATACCCCAGCCCACTGCCCCACGCGCATGTGGTCACCAGCACCACGCACAAGACGCTGCGCGGCCCGCGCGGCGGCCTGATCCTGTCCAAGGGACAGGACGAAACCTTCAACCGCCGCCTGAGCTCGGCCGTGTTCCCCGGCGTGCAGGGCGGGCCGCTGATGCATGTGATCGCCGCCAAGGCCGTCGCCTTCAAGGAGGCGCTGCAGCCCGGCTTCAAGGCCTACCAGCGCCAGGTGCTGGCCAACGCCCGCGCCATGGCCGCCGTGATCCAGCAGCGCGGCTACCGCATCGTCTCGGGCGGCACGGACAACCACCTGATGCTGATCGACCTGTCCGACCGCAGCTACACCGGCAAGGATGCCGACGCCGCGCTCAGCGAGGCGCACATCACCACCAACAAAAACACCGTGCCCAACGACCCGCGCTCGCCCTTCGTGACCTCGGGCCTGCGCATAGGCACGCCCGCCGTCACCACGCGCGGCTTCGGCCAGGCGCAGTGCGAACAGCTGGCCGGCTGGCTGTGCGATGTGCTCGATGCGCTGGACGCGCAGGAAGGCGCCCGCTTTGCCAAGGTGGCGGCGCAGGTGCGCGATCAGGTGACGGAGCTGTGCCGTCGGTATCCGGTGTATGAATGAACTACGGACATGAATCGCTCTCGGCACAGACAACAGCGCAGGGACTCCAAGCTACGTCCAGGCAAGAGGTAGAACCACAGCAAGGACAGCAACTACCGGGAAAGGCGGTTTTTGATCCTGTCCACGCCTGCTTTGCCCAGCGCAAGTGATCGTCTTGCCGCCTCCTTCAACTGCGCGGGCTCTGGCAAAACCTGGCTGGCCAACGTACCCACTCGCAGGGCAGATTGCCGGACCTGGTTAACTGTCGAATCGGCAGCATCACGCAACTCTTCCATGCTGGGCAAATTCTTGCTGGCTTCCCTCAGCGTACCGCCGACGCCGTCGGCAACTTGTGCAGCCCGGAGGCGGGCCTGAGCCCAAGCCTTGGACATCACCCCCTCCGGAACTTGCGAAAGCGTGGCAATGCAGGCATTCAGCAACGTGTGTTCAGACTCTGAAAGTGGTTTGCCAGTCTCCAGCAGAGACCTTAGAAAGTCACCCAGATCGGCAGCGATCGCCACATGATTGCAGTCCGGGTTGGCGTGGAGGAAGGTGGCAAGCTCTTGGGCAACGTCCTGCGGCTGACCCTGTCCAAGTTGGCTTTCCAGCAGCGGGACGGCCTGACCGACGAAATTCGGGTCAAACCCCCACTCTTCCACCAAATGCTCCACCAGCACGCTGCGCTGTTCCTGGTCGATTTTTCCGCCTACAGCAGCAATTCGTAGGGCAAGCGGTGCAATCAGGTCGAACAACGACAAGGCAAGCACATCGAGAGGCGTATTCAGGAATTTGGGGATCTCAATGACCCGAGATCCACGGCTGTTGGCAAACATGCGATAGAGCCCATAGCAAGCTCCTCCCGAGGCCAATGCAGCAAAAGCGACCCACCCAAGCGGTGTGGCAGCGGTTCCAATACCGATTGCGCCCAATAGCCCAGATGGCGCAAAGAATGTTGAAGCCACCAGACTCGACTTGGCGACTGCCGCGCCAGTTCCAGCAGCCCCCAGAACATCCCACAGCTCACGGCCCCGGTTGACCATTCGCAAAGAGCGATAGGCATTCTCTCCAATCGCCAACTTTGCCTTGAACCGCAGCGGCTCGGCAACAACCTGCTCCACACCGTCCAGAGTGAAATTTTCGCTGGAAATTTCGTGGATTTGCTTCATGCCAGCGCCGCTTTGAATTGCGCAACAAACAGGCGAATCCTGTCTTGCAGATCTGGAGAATCCATCTCTTTCTTGGCTCCGTAGGCAATGCCCAATGCAATCCCCAGCGGGCTCAACAACGCTCCAAGTAATGTTCCTATCAGCGGTACTGCGCTCAACAATGCACCGACCACCAAGGCAACCGCTGTGGCGAATGCCAAGGTGGGGAACTGGTCTAACGTAAGAAAGATGAGATCAAGAATCTTCCGCCCGATGCGCACCAGTCGGCGTCCGACCTGCGATGACAAGCGCAGCAGATTGGCCAGGATGGCCTTCGCATCAGCGGAAACGTTCAAACCCTCGATTTTTTGAAGCAAGGCGCGTTCAGTGCGTTTGGTGTTCTGAAAGAATTTCGCCTCATTGGGTATTGCACCCTTGTCGTGATCATCAGGTTCGCTGTTTGACTGGCTCGCTTGCGGCACTATTTCCATGGCGGCGGCTTGTATCAGTGAAGAAAGGACACGGAACGGAAGCCTGCATTATGTCGTTACACATGCCCGCGATCTGCATGGCTTCACCAGTCGAAGCCCATTCTTTTCATTCGTCATGACACCGGCATGCTCCGCACTGCCTTGAACCCCGTCAAGGACTGGCGCAGGCGCCGTCCATCCCCGCCATCTCCGCCAGCTTCTGCATGCGCGAGCGCTGGTCCAGGCAGGCTTGGTGCTGGGCTTCGGCCGCCTTTTGCTGGGCCAGCTTCGCGGCCTTGGCGCGCTCGGCCTGCAGCTGGGCGATGCGCTCGCGGATCTGGGGCATGGCGGCCACGGCAGCCTTTTCGCCCTCAAGAATGGCGCTGGCGCGCTGGGTGAAGTCGGCCGGGCCGATGTCCAGCACCTTGGGGCGGATGGTGATGTCGGCGCGGGCCAGCTCGGCCTGGCCCAGCTTCTGGCCCATGATGGCAATGGACTGGCCCAGGGCGCCCAGCATGTTCTCGGGCGCCTTGCCACGGGCCTTGTTGGAGATGTCCACGGCAATCACCAGATCGGCGCCCAGCTGGCGCGCGGCGTCCACGGGCACGGGGCTGGTGATGCCGCCATCGACGAAGTGGAACTTGCCGATGGCCACGGGCTGGAACACACCCGGAATGCTGCTGGAGGCACGCACCGCCTGCCCCGTATTGCCGCGCGCGAACACGGTGCGCTCGCCGTCTTCCAGCCGCGTGGACACGGCCACGAAGGGCTTGGCCAGCTGCTCCAGCGGCTTGCGGCCCACCTGTTCGTTCACATAGTCTTCCAGCTTCTGCCCCACCAGCAGGCCGCCCGAGGACAGCTGCAGGTCGCGGATCCTGGTCTCATCCAGCGCAACGGCCTTTTCCTGCAGCTCGAAGGCGTTCATGCCGCTCGCATACAGCGCCCCCACCACACTGCCCGCGCTGGTGCCGGACACCACCGCAGGCGCAAGGCCATTGGCTTCCAGCATCTTGATGACGCCGATATGGGCAAAGCCCTTCACGGCCCCGCCGCCCAGGGCCAGACCGATCCTGATGGGCGCCACGGGTGTGCCCGGCGCGGTGGGCGTGGACTCGGGCGTGGCCGCCGAGGGGCTGGGCGGGTTGCTGCCGCAAGCGGCCAGCCCCGCCAGGCTCAGGTACACCAGTGGACGCAAAAGGGCTTTCAGGCGCATGCCAGGGATCCTGCTGTCGGATGACGAGATTCGGGGCGGGCAGTATAGCGGCAGGGGCAAACCACCGCCGGAGACGCATCATGCTGCGGACGGCAAAGTGCGCCCTGGGGTCGCTCAGGGATGCGAGGGCTCAAACCGCTGGATTCGCGCCAGCACGTCCGCCATGGCATCGCGGGCTTCGGCAAGGTCGTAGTCGGACTGCAGGTTGAGCCAGCTTTGCGCGTCCGTGCCAAAGAAGACCGCCAGGCGCAGCGCCGTATCCGCCGTGATGCCGCGCATGCCCTTCACGATCTCGTTGATGCGCCGGGGCGGCACATCGATGGCCTTTGCCAACGCGTACTGGCTCAGGCCCATGGGTTCGAGCCACTCCTGCATCAGGATTTCTCCTGGGTGCGGCCATTTGACTTCGCGGGTCATGTTGTAGTCCTTTCAGTGGTAATCCACGATCTCGACCTGGCTGGCATGGCCATCTGCCCAGACGAAGCAAAGGCGCCATTGCTCATTGATCCGAATGCTGTACTGGCCCCTGCGGCTTCCTTGCAGAGCCTCCAGTCTGTTGCCTGGCGGAATGCGCAGGAACTCCAGGGAGGTCGCTGCGTTCAGCTGCACCAGCTTGCGCATGGCAGCGGCCTCCAGGTTGGCGAACCGCGCAACGCGCTTGCCAAGCATCAATGCCTGGGTGTCTGCACATCTGAAATCGAGGATCATGGATCAATAATAACGACTCCCGTTATTAGCTGATGCTTACCCCGCCTGCAGTTAGGCCCTCTTGCATCAACTCCGGGGACTGAGCAGTTCCCGCATCCCCTGCACAGCCTCCCTCAGAAACCCCCAGACCGCCTCGATGCGCTGAACCTGCCGGGCATCCGAGGGCATGCTCATCCAGAAGGTGCGGGTGAAGCAGGCCTCGGCGGGCAGGACGCGGCTGAGCACGGGGTCGCGGTCGGCGATGAAGGCGGGCAGCACGGCCAGGCCGGCGCCGGCGCGCACGGCCTCGTACTGGGCGGTGATGCTGGTGCTGCGAAAGGCAAAGCGCTCGGGCTGGAACAGGGTGGACAGCAGCTGCAGCTCGCGCGTGAACAGCAGGTCGTCAACATAGTGGATGAAGCTGTGGTGGCGCAGGTCCTCGGTGCGCGCCACCAGCGGGCGGCGCGCAAGGTATTCGCGCTGGCCGTAGAGGAAGAGCCGGTAGTCCGTGAGCTTGGTGACCACGGCCGAGCCGCGCGTGGGACGCTCCAGCGAGATGACGATGTCGGCCTCGCGCCGCGACAGGTGCAGCAGGCGCGGCAGGGCCAGCAGGTCGATGCTCAGCAGCGGATGGCGCTGCGTCAGCGCGGCCAGCTGCGGAGCCAGCAGCTGGGTGCCGAAGCCCTCGGTGGCGCCCACGCGCACCAGGCCGGACGGGCCCTGGCTGGTGGATTCCGCCGCCAGCGGCATGCGCTCCAGCCCGGCGGCGGCGCGCTGCATGGCGTCTGCCACGCCCAGCAGCTGTCGGCCCGCCTCCGTGGGCCGCCATTGGCCCGCTTCGCGCTCGAAGAGCACGGCCCCCAGCTGCTTTTCCAGGGCCTGGATGCGGCGCGACACCGTGGTGTGCTCCACGCCCAGTTGCCGCGCGGCGGCGGCCATGCTGCCGCTGCGCGCCAGCTCGCCAAAGAATCTCAGATGGTCCCAATCCATGGGTCGAGGCCGCCTCAGTCGGCAGCGGCGCGGCGCGCGGCCAGCGTGCTGGGCGCACGCGCCAGCTCGTCGTTTTGCCGCACCAGGACGGCCATCATGTCCATGAACAGGCCCCGCTGCTCCTGCGGCAGCGGCTCCAGCATGCGCTGCTGGGCCCGCAGCACCGAGGGTTCGGCAGCGGCCAGCAGCGCGGCGCCTTCTGCGGTGACCGACAGCAGGCGCACGCGCCGGTCGGCCGGGCTGGTGTTGCGCACCATGAGGCCGCGCGCCTCCAGCCGGTCGATGACGCTGCCAATGGTCGAGGTATCGAAGCCGATCATCCGCGCCAGCGTGCGCTGGTCCACGCCGGGCTGGCGCAGCACGGCCGACAGCGCCGCGTACTGCACGGGGGTCACGCCGAATTCCTGGGTCTCCTCCATGAAGACGGCCACCGCGATCTGCTGCAGGCGGCGGATGTGGTAGCCGGGGTAGTTTTCTAGTTCTGCGGGTTGGTAGTCCATGGCCATTGCGCTCTTTTCCGTGTCCCTGCGGGCAAGCGCAGATGTTCGCATGAACCGCACCCTCCGTTGGCGTTGGCTGGCAGACAGGTGATTCACCCGGACACGCTGTCCGCCGTCGTTTTGCCTGCATCCAGGGAAACCCCAGGTTGGCCTGATGCAAATCAACACTACACTCATCATCAGCATACTGTTTAATTACTCGCGACGCAGTTGCCCCGCAGGCGGGCGACACGCACCACGAAGCACAGGACATCCATGAGCACCAGCATTTCTTCCCGGGCGCTGCCCGTTCTTGTGGCGGGCGGCGGCATTGGCGGCGTGGCGGCCGCGCTGGCCCTGGCGCGCCAGGGATTCGCCGTCAAGGTGCTGGAGCAGGCGCCGCAGCTGGGCGAGATCGGCGCCGGCATACAACTGGGGCCCAACGCATTCGCGGCCTTCGACGCGCTGGGCATTGGCGAGCTGGCCCGTGGCCGCGCGGTCTATACCGACGAGATGGTGATGCACGACGCGCTCGATGAAAGACTGGTCGGCCGCATTCCCACGGGCGAAGCGTTTCGCGCCCGCTTCGACAACCCGTATGCGGTGATCCACCGCGCCGACATCCACACCTCGCTGCTTGAAGGCGCACGCGCCCACGGCCATATCGAGACGCTGACAGGCACCCGCATCGAAGCCGTGCAGCAGGAGGGCGACACCGTCACCGTGCGCGATCAGCACGGCCAGGTCCATGTGGGCCAGGCGCTGATCGGCGCCGACGGCGTGAAGTCCGTGGTACGCCAGCAGTACGTGGGTGATGCGGCGCGTGTCTCCGGCCACGTGGTGTACCGCGCCGTGGTGGAGAAGAACGACTTCCCCGAGGACCTGCGCTGGAACGCGGCCAGCATCTGGGTCGGCCCCAACTACCACCTGGTGCACTACCCGCTACGCGGCGGCGAGCAATACAACGTGGTCGTCACCTTCCACAGCCGCGAGCAGGAGGAATGGGGCGTGCGCGAAGGCAGCCGCCAAGGAGCCTGTCCCGAATTTTGTGTGCGAGGCATAGCATGACGATCAGGAGCATGTATGCCAAGCAAGACGACGAAGAAGGCGGCGGCCAGCGCTGCTGCGGCGGCGAAGCTGCCGCCCATTCCCAAGGAACTGATTGACCAGTTCGTGACCGGGCCGATGACGGGCGAGGCGGTCAACGCCGCGACGGTGGCCTTCAAGAAGGCGCTGATCGAGCGTGCGCTGGGCGCTGAGCTCAGCCATCACCTGGGCTATGCCCCCGGGGGTGCCAAGCCCGAGGCCGGGGCCAACCACCGCAACGGCAGCACGGGCAAAACGGTGCTCACCGACGACGGCCCGCTGCGCATCGAGGTGCCGCGTGACCGCGCTGGCAGCTTCGAGCCAGTGCTCATCCCCAAGCACGAGCGACGCTTCACCGGCTTTGACGACAAGATCGTGGCCATGTACGCGCGCGGCATGACCATGCGCGAGATCCAGGGCTTCTTGCTGGAGAGCTACGGCACAGAGGTCTCGGCCGAGTTCATCAGCTCGGTCACCGACGCCGTCATGGCCGAGGTCACCGCCTGGCAGGCCCGCCCGCTTGAACCGATGTACCCGGTGGTGTTCTTCGACGCGCTGCGCGTGAAGATCCGAGAGGACGCGGTGGTGCGCAACAAGGCCATCTACCTGGCCCTGGGCGTGCTGCCCGATGGCAGCCGCGACATCCTGGGCCTGTGGATCGAAGGCACCGAGGGGGCCAAGTTCTGGATGAAGGTCTTCAACGACCTGAAGACCCGGGGCGTCAACGACATCCTCATTGCTGTCACCGATGGTCTCAAGGGCATGGCCGAGGCGTTGGGGGCGGTTTTCCCGGCCACCACGCTGCAGACCTGCATCGTGCACCTGATCCGCAACAGCCTGGACTACGCGAGCTGGAAGGATCGCAAGCTGCTTGCGCAGGCCATCCGACCCATCTACACGGCGCCCAGTGCTGAGGCGGCACAAGCCGAGCTGGAGGCCTTTGAGCAAGGCCCTTGGGGTCACAAGTTCCCCACCGTGGTGGCGGCCTGGCGTCGGGCCTGGGACAAGGTGATCCCCTTCTTCGCCTTCCCGCCAGCCGTGCGCCGCGTGGTCTACACCACCAACGCCATTGAGAGCATCAACGCGAGGCTGCGCAAGATCATCAAGACGCGCGGGCACTTCCCCAGCGATGACGCGGCCACCAAGCTGATCTGGCTGGCCCTGCGCAACATCACGGCTGACTGGGGCCGCGCGGCCAAGGATTGGAAGGAGGCAATGAACCAGTTCGCGATCCTCTACGAGGACCGCTTCACCAGGAGGACTGCTTAAGATGCAGTCTCCACTTGCCCAGGTATCCGTCGTTGTCTCATGCAACTCCGGCTGACCAGGGCAAGTCAATGAGAGCCTTGCACACAAAAATTCAGACAGGCCCCCGATCCACGAAGCGTGCACAGATGATCGCCGCTGCCAGTTTTAGCAGCGCTTCGTGGATATCCAGTCGTCTTTCAAAGCGGATTCGCAACTTGCCAAAGCCTGCAAACCAGCTGTGCGTGCTCTCCACCACCCACCGGTGTTTGCCCAGCCGCTCGTTGCTCTCAATGCCTCGTCTGGCAATCCGGCCAATGATGCACCCCTGCCTCAAGTGGGCTCGGCATCGCTTGAAGTCGTAGTCTTTGTCGGCGTGCATCTTGGCCGGTCTTTTACGTGCCTGTTCACACCGCTGAACAAGATCACCAGAGGAATGCCTCTGGCATCTACAACGATGTGTCGCTTGGAGCCGAGCTTGCCTCTGTCCGTTGGGTTGGGTCCCGTTTCCTGGCCCCTGGGGGCTTGGTACCGAGGAGCCATCAATGCTGGCCCGGCTCCAATCGATTTGGTCATGTCCACGCAAGCGAGTCAGCATGGCCTGGTGCAACTGCTCCCAGACACCAGCAGCATTCCAGTCGCGCAGGCGCCGCCAGCAGGTCATGCCGCTGCCGTACCCAAGAAATTGGGGAAGTCTTCCCAGGGAATGCCTGTTTGCAGCACGAACAGGATGCCGTTGAGGGCGGCTCATCGCTGACTGCGAGTTTGCGCGCACCGCCTTTGGCAGAAGGCACGAAGGCTGGGATGAGGGGTTGCAGCTGTCGCCACGGTTCTTTGCTTACGGGACGTCGTGCCATGAGGGCAGCCAGCGTAACTGCTTTGAGGTCACCTCTGATGGAGTAGTTTTAGCAGTTCTTAATCAAATCAGGTGGTTTCCCTCTACCAGGCCGTGTTGATCCTGGCGTTGGATCGCGAGACTTTGCTCCATGTCCCGCATCTTGCGACTTGCGCGCATTAGAAGCAAAAACGTCCGCTGGCTTCAATTGAAATAACTCGATCAGATTTCTCGCACTGGCAATAGACTTGTTTTTCTCTGATTTCAGAATTTCAGCAATAGAAGCTTCAATCTCCGCCTTTTTCCTAAGTAGTGTCTCGTAGTCATCTGTCATTTGCATTTGTCGTATAAAATCTGTTTATGAGATAGAAATTCAACATCATTGCGATACTAAATCTATTTAGCCTTTCTTCTTAATCTAACTTCTTCCGCTGCCTTGAGGGCCCTGTCGTATCTGATGTGCGACTGTTCTTGATAACTCCTCGCATCGTCTCTCTCGGCCTTGTAACACGTATCCCTGCTCACGCCATAGGCCTCGCACTCCGCTAATCTTTGTTCCATTCTATTTGCACAGGAACACATTGAAAGAATAAAGAAAATGGAAAAGAAAACCTTATGGTGTATTTTTTTGAGCTTAATGCTTCCGGCTTGTAAATATAACATGTTAAATCTGATCACTTTCTAAATGCTATGCCATGAAAGATTCTTGCGACGCTGCAACCAGCGGACAGCCTCGCCAGAATCCATTGGTGCACTTATCAAAAAACCCTGTGCAGCATCACAACCAATGGTTTGAAGAAACAATAGATCCTGCTCTGTTTCTACGCCTTCCATCACGCTTTCAATCCTCAGTTTTTTAGAAAGGCTAATAATCGACTCCAATACTAAAAATGCATTTCTATGCTGATGGGCATTGCGAAGAAAGGTTTTGTCTATTTTTAGACCATCTACTGGAAGTGAGCTGAGTCTACTAAACGATGAAAAACCAACACCGAAATCATCTATGTAAATTCTGAACCCGCTGCTTCTTATTAATCGAATAGCCTCCGTAAGCCTCTCAGGAAATGCAACAAAAGCAGTTTCAGTTATCTCCAGGTCATAACAATTTGGAGAAAGATGGTGAGTTTTGAAAAACTGAAGAAATGACTCCACAAATAATGGCTCCAGAAAAACTGCTGCCGATACATTAATGGATATTGGAAATGACAATCCTAAATCAGACCAAGCTTGCTGCTGAGTAGCCACGGACTGTAAGACGAAGCTTGTTAACTCCTTAATTTGCCCTGTTTGCTCTGCAATACGAATAAAAACCTCTGGTGGAATATTCCCAAGTGATGGATGCACCCATCGTGCCAATGCTTCAAAACCAATGATCTGTCCTGTTTGGACTTGAATTTTAGGTTGGTAATAAACATCTATTTTAGAGTTCTTTAATGCATCCCGTAGGTCAGTTGAAATTCTTAGCTGAGATGATACTTTTATGAACTTTTGAGAACAATTTTCGGAAAGCATTAATTTCTTTCTTGATGACGACTCACATAGCCCGATCGAAATTATTCATTGGATGAACTTTTCTTACGAAAATTAGAAATTACGTCCTCCTGCGAAAACCACGAATACCAAAAAATGTAACCATTAGCGTTGACAATCCAATTAAGGAAATATGGCTCAACGTAGGCACTGCATGTGTTTTACCAGGCACAGGGTTCAGATCATTCTTCAATAAAATTTTCAAATTATATGAAGCACATGCAATTTCAGATTTAGAGTCACAAAGCTTGTAAGAAATAGTGTAATTGCCAGGCGAAAGTTTTGATGACACGTTGAGAGATCCTGCCTCCGTATTGAAGAAAATTTCTGCAGGCAATGTACTCGTAGTTGAAATAATGGCGTTTCCGGTCGAGCCAAGAGTTATGGACTTCCCATTGATTTTTTTTCCAGAAATTAGATCAATGGAGTGCTCTTGTCCTTTATCCAGAGTCAGCATTACATTCTCATTTTCATTTTCATTTTCAAAGCTGTACCATTTTCCGGTACCCCAAGTGATTAACCCGTAGGAGTCAGGATCTTCATAGATCTCTGGAATTTCACAGTTCTTCCCATAAACCGTATCACTGGGGCATTTTGCGTTAAACATCATTGTTGTCCCCACATCCTGAGCAATTGGTGATGAAAAAGGGCCTACAATTGTAAAAATATCATAAAGCGGTAATGAAGGATTTTTTGTCACAAAAGCAAACTCATAATTCACAATATTCCCATCATTATCAGTAATGACGGATGACGAACCTCGACCGGAACCAGGTGCGCTAAATTGAAGGGCAGGATCTGTATTAGTGATGGTGCGGATTCCGTTGTTGAAACTTGACTCTTCAATTAAGTTAAGTCCATTCGGCCCAATATCCGTGAATTGATCTAGATTTGAAGGCAGCCTTTTTTTTGTAACAATTCTCGCCGTAGCCCTCATTCCAGAACTAAATGGCTGTGGAATTGGAGCATATGTTGGAACGGGTATGCCGTTAACAATTTTGACCAAGATTACATGTGAATGGTACGGCTGACCGACATATACATACTCAGTGGCCTGAGCACTTCCAAGAAATAGAAGGAGCAGGGGCGACGTAATTTTGAGACAAATATTCTTGCAATTAGACATAATTCGATATCAGTAAGTTATCTATGTGAATAAACACAATGGGGAATTGATTAAAAATAGAGCTACAAGAGATTAATCTGAATTCTGCTTTCCCCTTTCAATGATTGTGTCAGGTTGATAGCCCATTAATCTCAAGCTTTCTGAAATTACAGAGTTAAATATCGGAGCAGCCACGGCACTTCCATAGTATTTTCCCGCCCTGGGCTCATCAATCATTACAGCAACAATAATTTTTGAATATGAGTTCGAAATTGGGGACATTCCGACAAACCAAGAACGATAAGACCCGCGTTGATAGACGCCATCAATAAGCTTCCTTGTCGTCCCTGATTTCCCACCAACCGAGTAGCCCTCAGTGTTGGCACGCGCATTTTTTCGTCCAGCCCCTCCAGAAAGCCAAATCATGTTTCGCAGCTCCTCTGCAACTTCTTCAGAGAAAACTCTAACGCTCTCAGGTGGCTTTGAGTTCTTTAATAAATAAGCAGGGCGTAGCCGACCATCACCAGCAATAGCTGTATATGCCGTAGCCAATTGAAGCAATGACATGGAAAGGCCATATCCATAAGCCATCGTTGCCTGCTCTACAGGGCGCCAGTTGTGCCAATGCCTAAGCCTTCCACCTGACGCGCCAGGAAACTCGATTTCTGGCTTACGCCCGATGCCGAGGAGACTGTACATATGCCACATTTCTTCGGGCTTCATAAGATCCGCAACTTTTACCATCCCTATGTTGCTTGATTTAGCAATGACCTCTCTAGCTGTTAGAACACCGAAATTACCCACATCGGATATCCGGCTTCCCTGGTAGTTAAGAACGCCGGGGCGTGTATCGAAAGTGGTTAGCGGCGTCAGTTTTTTTAGCTGCAAGGCGGCCCCCATTGCCAAAGGTTTGATAGCGGATCCGGGCTCAAAACTATCAACAACGGCAGTGTTTCTTGAGTTGGCAAAGGACGAATGGTTTCTGTCCAAAGGGTCGAAACTAGGATAATTAGCCAAAGCTAGAACTTCGCCAGTCATTGCATCCAAAACGACAGCACTGCCGGATGTCGCTTTGTTTTTTATGACTGCTTCGCTAATTTTTTGATATGTGTAATGCTGGATGGTGCTGTCAATAGACAATTGAATATCGGAACCGTTAATAGGAGCGACTTCCTCACCCACTTCGGCGATCACTTTGCCAAGCCTGTCTTTGAGTACGCGTCTAAGTCCTGGAAATCCACTTAGCTCGCTTTCAAAATTTAGTTCAATTCCCTCCTGGCCTCGTCCTTCCACATTTGAAAAACCAACTACTTGGGATATTGCTGCGCCGAGTGGGTAATGGCGCTTATGCTCCAATCTCTCGTATATTCCTTTAATCTTTAAGGATGCAATTTTTTCAGCCAGGGAAAAATCAATGTGGCGTTTTAGCCATACGAAATTTCCTGCACGAACATTCGACAGTCTCTTTTCCAGATCCTTGGAATCTATTTCCAAAAGAGCAGCCAGCACTTGCAATTCTTCTTGGCTAGGTTTTGCTTGTTTACGATCGGCCCATATACTTTTGGCCGGTGCACTTGATGCCAGAACTCGACCATCCCTATCTAGGATATTTCCACGCATAGGAAGATGATTTACTGTTCTTGTGTATCGAATGTCACCTTGATGTAAGAAGAAATCGTTGCCAATAAACTGCACCCAAATGGCACGAAAGCAAATAATAGTAAATCCTAAGAAGAAGATAATCATGATGAGCTTGCTGCGCCACACAGGAGTCCTTGTCGCCAATAGGGGACTATTCGAATATGTTACAGATTTCACCAATTTCGATAAACCTAAATTCAGCAGATATTCGTAGTTGACCTAGATGTAAAACATAGAAATGCATCTAACATTTTCGCTATATCTTTGAAAATAACCCTAGAAATTGGTTTACTAGATTTTTCGAATGGATGATAAATGCATGAAAAAGTCTTTTTGGATAGCTACCTTTAATAATTTCCCGAGAAACCAATAAAGGATGTCGGCTTATAAAAACACCGTCTCTGGTCATTATTTTTACCCATCCTGCCTGCTGGCCTTTCTCAAGAGGCGCAGTTAACGGCTCATCCACTTCGAAATCAATGACCAAATTTTTTCTATCTGTTTCTTTTGGCACAGCAATGGACACATCTCGATCTACGACAAGTTCTACATTTAAGATGTCTCCTTGCCACACTCGCACTGATTTGACTACACGATCTTTCTCAAAAAGGACCTCCCACCTGAAAGCACTGAACCCCCAGTTCACGAGTTTGAGTGTTTCAAGCTTCCGTGAATCCTTAGATGTGGCGCCCATGACAATGCTGATAAGTCTGCGGTCATGCCCATTTTCATCTTCGCGATGCGAGGTTGTAGCGAGGCAATACCCAGCAGCATCTGTATATCCAGTTTTTCCGCCATCAAAACCATGATCAATATCCAATAATGCATTTCTATTCAATTGCCTAATTCCATTAAACGTATATTCTTTTAATGAAAAATATGAATGAAACAGTTTTGGATGATCCTTCAGAATTTGACTCATTATTTTTGCCGCATCCATTGCACTCATTTTGTGATTTTCATTTGTCAATCCAGTCGAATTAGCAAAATTCGTATTTTTCAAATCCCACTCTTTTGCTTTGTAATTCATCATTTGAACAAAGCCCTCCACTGACCCGCCAATTGCTTCCGCCAGTACAACAGCTGCGTCGTTACCAGATTGAACTATTAACCCGCTTAATAACTCATCCATAGTAGGAGACATTCCCATGGCCAAAAACATCAACGTACCGTTTCCCAGCCGCTCATCCCAAGCACGCTTTGAGACTGGCAGACGCTGATCGAGCGATATACGACGGTGCTTGACTGCGTCAAATGCCAGATAAGCCGTCATCAATTTGGTTAGCGAAGCAGGATGTACTGGATCGTTCGCATTATTTTCAGCGATGACCTGGTGTGTATAAGCGTCAATTAGCACATAGCTTTTAGCATCCAGAGGAATTGATCTACTAATCTGTGCAAAGACATGCTCGCTATTGAACAAAGTAGCACAACAAATTGTTAGATACAGATATACTTTTGGCAAAATTTGGGTAACTGCAACCATTTTCATACTCAACTGGATTCCTATTTACTTAATATCGCAAGAATAGGGAGATCGAACATAATTCGACATAGAATTCGAACATATCCTTTTCTCGAGAAATTCTGTGTAAATATAATCTCCGCCAATAAGAGAAACTTCTGGTGGAACGGTTACTTGTATTTCAGGCCTACCGCTCAATGCTTGCTCCATGAATTTGATCCAGACCGGCAATGCGATTGTTCCGCCAGTGACAGCACCTAAGCTCTTTGGATCGTCATAACCAATCCAAGTGGTCGCCGCGATTCCTCCGGCGTAACCCGAAAACCAGAGATCCTTGGATCTGTTGGATGTACCTGTTTTTCCTGCGACATCCTCTCTTCCCAATCTAAGAGCCTGCCTGGCTGTTCCGCTGCGCACAACATCTCTAAGTAAGGAATCGACAATAAAGGCATTTCTTTCCGAAATTACCTGATGCCTAACGCTAACATCCGGTGCCTTATACAATAAATCACCATTACGCTGCCTGATGGACTTGATTAATATAGGGGACACCATCGCTCCATTGTTCCCAAACACAGAAAAGGCTTGTGTAAGATGCATTGGAGACGTCAAACCGGCCCCCAGAGCTAGAGGAAGCCCAGGAGGATGAAAATCGGGAATAAAACCAAAAGATAGAGCCTTGTTACGGACATAGTCCTCACCTGCGGCTTCCATCACATTCACTGTTGCCACATTTTTCGACCTAATAAATGCGCGTCGAATGGTGATATCACCTTCATAGTTGTTTGCATAATTTCTTGGAGCCCAGGATGCGCTACCTCGCTGCGCCGGCTTGACTACTCGACGTGTGTCATCCACGATGAATCCGGGAAAGAATCCTTTTTCGATAGCTGCACCATACACAAACGGTTTGAATGTGGAGCCAGTTTGTCTTTGAGCTTGAGTGACATGATTAAAGTTGTTGAGAGAAAAATCAAATCCCCCAGTCATTGCAAGAATATTCCCACTTTGCATATCCATTGCAATCATGGCACCTTCCATATGTGGCTTCTGACTAAGCACCCATTTATTTTGGGCGTGCTGTTTTACACGTACCACCGTTCCTTTTTCAATTCGTCGTTTACGTGAAATAGAACTTTTTGTCAGTTCCAAGACGGAATATGCACCTGACTCAGAAAATAATGTAATCACCTCACCATTTCTGAACATTGCCTTGACAATTCCGTTGGGTAATACTTCGGTGATAACGGCCGCTTTGAATACGCCACTATCTGGGAAGTTAATGAGAAATTTTTCTATATTTTTTTTGTCCAGTACTTTTTCTTCGACATTAAATCTTCCCTCCACGCCCTCCCATCCGCGAATTTTTTGCAAGCGCATCAGCCCATCTCTTAATTCCGTATGAGCAGCCTTTTGTAGGCGTGTATCTATTGTTAGTTCGACATCAAAACCTTCCTTATATGTGCTTTCCCCATAGTGTTCGTAGATCATTTTGCGCGCTTCTTCGACTGCAAATTGCACAGAGGAATCCCTGGTGTTAGCCCTCTTTGTAATTTTTACTTCTTCTGAAATAGCTTGAAGAAACTCTTCTTGATTCAAATAATTAAGCTCCTTCATTCTTTCTAGAATATAGTTCTTCCTAATCATTGCTCGTTGATAGTTTGCGACTGGGTTAAAAGCTGATGGAGCCTTAGGGAGGCCAGCTAGCACGGCGGATTCTGAAATGCTCAACTCACTCAAACTCTTATTGAAATAAGTTGATGCTGCGGCTGCGAACCCATAGGATCTCTCACCCAGAAAGATTTCGTTTACGTAGATTTCAAGTATTTGATCTTTAGAGAAAAGTGCTTCAATCTTGAACGCCAACATGATCTCTGCAATTTTTCTTATATAGCTCTTTTCCTTGGAAAGAAACATATTGCGAGCTACTTGCATGGTGATCGTGCTGGCTCCCTGGGAATTTTCTTGGCTAGCAATATTTCTGACTACCGCTCTAAATACTCCAGAATAATCCACGCCTCTGTGATGGTAAAATTTTGCATCCTCTATTGAGATAATTGCATTTTTCAGAGCCCGAGGAAACTCTCTAATTGAGACTATCTCACGACGTTCTTCGCCATATTCAGCCAGCAGTTCCTCACTAGCTGCGTAAATTCTTAGAGGTTGGGCGGGTCGATGGTGAAAAAGGTTAGCCACATCTGGCAGAGTTTTTTCTATTTCATTTGCAACATAAATTATCACTGGTACGAAACAAATAAAAAATCCGCAAAAAAAAGCCAGGACAGTACGAATTGCGGAATAACCAGTACTTTTATATCTAGTGTTTTTTGTTTGATCTGCAACCATCATTGGCACCTAGCTCTATTGATTTTTGAGGCTATAAATCTATCAAGCAGCATTAACCGCCACATTGAATCCAGTGGTTTTATTTAAAGCCCAAAAATCAAAAATTAATGATCTATCAAGATCAAATCATCGAACCGACACGACGAATTTAACCAGTGCAAACGCAGATGGTTTTCCCGTGTGAATGTCGATCTTCTAAATCAGTGGATGTCTTGTGGGCGGTGGCCGGCACGCATTGCCATTCGCATCTTCTGAAATATTCGATTTCTCGCCGAAAAATGATGCGAGAGAACCAGAATTTTGAAGAATGCAAATAAGAACGGCAAAAAGACCCAATGCCAAGATAGCTTTGTAGCTCATGGCCAAATCTTTCATTGATGTATACCGTGTCTGAAATGGCGGTGGATGCCAAAGACGGTATAGATGCCGCTCCCCCTGTCCTCGGTACCTGAGAGATTCACCTGTTGACCAGACAACAGGCTTGCTCCTTCGGCGCGCTACAGCGATTGCAGCGACTCTCCAGACGGCGTGTTAGATGTGCAGTACATCCCCGGATGAGGGGAACCTGAGCGTTTATGGGAGTTTGCGCCTTCGGCAGAGGTAAAGGCTACCTCTTTCTCCTGCCAGGTCATCTTACGTCAGATGCGCTATTTACTGGCTTTCAGTTTCCTTACCCTACTTGACCAAAGTCAAGTGTGTCTACTTCGATGAAGCGAATTAGTTCTCGTAGAACTGTTAACATTTGTTAATTGAGACAATTTTTAATATTTCGTCAGAATAGAGCGCCTGAGACCTAGGACGCATCGCACCCACCAAAAAAGCCTCGACAGGAAGTTCCTGCCGGGGCTTTTGTGTTTTGCCGAATGGACAGCTAGGCGGCAAGCAACTCTCTGATCAGCCACCCAATGCTCTCGCTTCGATGCATCCACGCTGGCGCGCAGCACAGCGGCCTTGAAGCCCCGGGCTTCCAGGTGCATTCGCAGCCTGGCGGCCCTGTGCTTTTTCTTCAGCACACAGCTGCATCAGCCAGCTTTCCCTGATGAGGGCCGCCGCCGTGAATGAGTTGCTGATCTTGCGCAACGGCAGCGCTGCTCTGTCCAGATGCCGGAGGAAGCCCCGCACTTGCCTGTCTTGAGGTCGCCCTCACGAGCCAGCCCAACCATCCACTCACAGCAATGATCCCCAAACCAAAATCGCCGTCCCCGCCAGCGGCGATCTGACCCCCTCCTCCACCCGAAGCCGCGCTCCATTCCCCATGATCCAGGAGTCTGAAGAGATTGCCCTGCTCCGGGAGGAAAACGCCAGGCTGCGGGCGCAGCTGGCGATTGCCACGGCGGGCCATGGCAGCGCCGTGCAGGGCGCGGGTGCCAGCGATCAGGACCCCTTCGATGCACAGGTAGCCGATCAGAAAACGCTGTTCTCGGATTTCATCGAGCATCTGCCTATAGGTCTGTGCCTGGTGAGCCGGGGTGGGCAGGTGTTGATGTCCAATCCGGCCTAGCGCCATTTCCTGCCGGAAAGCCCTCCACCATCGCTTGTGGCGCCCGAAGAAGACCGGGGGTGCTGGCGCAGTTGGGACCAGGAAGGCAAGCCGATCCCCAGGGACCAGTTTGTGGGCGCCAGGGCTGCACGTGGCGAGCTGGTTCGGCGTGGCGACTACCGAGCTGGAAGAACCGCCCTGGATCGCCGTGGCCCCGTTGTCTTGCCTATGCCATGCAGTCGCAGTCGTTCAGGGAGTGCCGTATTCGCTCAGCTTCTTGCTGAACCCAAAGGTCCACAGTCGCTGCGTGCGATCGTTGACGTCATTGGTGGTAAAGCGCAGGCTCGCCGCGCCCTTGGCGCATTGGCCGTCGTTCACGATCTTGCCTTCGGCGTCCACCATGCATTTGGTGACGTTCGAGCCTTCGATTTCCTTGCCGCTGGCGTCCAGCACGGCCAGCGAAACACCGAAGTCGGTGTCGTTGGTCAGCGCCAGCGTGTAGTCATCGACCAGTGCCAGGCCTTCGGCCTTCTCGGCCACCCAGCCGGTGGCGTTCAGGTTGAAGAGCCGGGTCTTCTTGAGCGTCACGACCTTGGAATAGTCCGAGCCATTGACCGGCTTGCCAGTCAGGCTGCTCTTTTCCAGGTCGGAGCCCAGCGCGGTGATGTCGGTGGCGTTGGCCGGAAACTCGATCAGAACCAGGTCGTTGAAGACTTTCTTGTCCTTGCCCGTGCCTTGCTCGATGGCGATGAATTTCCCCTTGCCCAGTGAGACCACATCACCCAGCTTGGCATTGCCGGTCTTGCCTTGGTTGTACCAGCGGCTGTCCACGGGCAAGGCAAACAGGCGGGTTTTCTCGGTGGTCGGGTCAAACTCCACCCAACGCACAAAGCGGGCGTAGTCGCGCACGTTCTCCGACTTGCCAGTGGCGTCGGCAACGGCAGCGGTGGTGTAGTCGGCCCTGCCGTCGTCCAGAGGGCTTTGCAGGAAACCGTGCAACTTGCCGCTGGCCACATCAATGCTCAGCCCCTCCATGCCACGGTTGGCGCGGCGCTTGGCGAGAATGGCCGGCAGATCGGCCGCGCCAGCGCCGGGCCCGTATTTCTTCTGGATGATGCCGGTCGCCGGGTCGATCTTCACGATGAAGGGTCCGTATTCGTCGGACACCCACAGCACATTGCGTGCGGCATCCACCACCACGGATTCTGTGTCCAGGCCGAATTCGCTGTAGCCCTTGGCCTTGCCGGGATAGGTGAAGGAGTCGTCCAGGACTTGCTCGCCCGTGTTGCCTGTGATGCCCCGTGGCTGCACGCGGCCGTTGGCGTTCTGTGTGGCGCTGAATCTGAGCGGCAGGGTGGAGACGAGCCTGGCTCCGTCTTTTCCGAGGGCGATCACGCCGATGGACGGAGTGAAGTTGGGCGAGGGAAACACCGTGGAACTGGCAAAGCCCGTGGGATTGGAGCCGTCGGTGATCTGCGTGACCGGGCCGGTGGTCGCGTTCGGGCCGCGATCGGTGATGGCGTAGAACTCCAGCGTGCCGTCGGCACGCCTGCCCTTCAAGGCCAGGCCTGAACCGTAGGCTGGCAGAAAGCCCTTGGGGAAATCGGCCTTGGTGGCGGGGTGTTGGCCTTCGTAGGGGAAATAGAACCTGTCGTCGAACTGGACGTCCTGGCGCGTGACGATGGCGCGAATGCTGCCGACGCCGGTGGTCTGCGTCACCGTCTCGGAGCCGGCGGCCTGGAGCGGGCGGGTGTCGGCGCAGGCGCTCAGCAAGGCAGCCGCGGCGGCGATCACTGCCATCAGGCAGGAAGAAGAAGTGGGGGGGCGCATGGCGAGTAGGTCTTGAGAAGAAGAGGCAAGCCTGATCGGCAGATCGGCAGGCCCTGCGTGGCAAGGGCCTGCCCCATCTTGAAGGCTTCGTTTCTGGAAAAAGGCGCTGTGCCGCTCAGAACGAGTGGCTGATGCCCAGATCCACACCGGTCGAGCCGGCGTTGGCCACACCCGCAGGGCCACCGATCAGGCCGACGCTGGCGCCGTTCTTGTTGTTCACACGCGCCAGCCCTGCGTACAGAGAGGTGCGCTTGGAGAAGTCGTAGACATATCCGATCGAATACTTGTCGGCCTTGCCGCCGCTGCGCGTGAGGGCTGAGGCGTTGCCGCTGAACTTGGCGCTGGCGTACTTGACGCGCAAGCTGCCTGGCCCCATGGGGATGGTTGCGCCCAGATAGAAACCGTCCACCTTCCCGGAGGTTGCGCCGTTGACGGGCTCCCACTTCAGGCTGTTGTATCCGCCATTGAGCAGGAAACTGCCGAAGTTGTACGAGGCGCCCAGCACCAGGTCTTCCAGATCGCTGGTTGCAGCGATGGCGCTGGGCGAAGCCACGGCCGCGGTGCCGTCGATCCTGCCGTAGCCGATACCCACGTTCAGCGGGCCCGAGCGATAGCCCAGGTTGCCGCCTATGTACCTGCGGGCCTTGCTTGCGCCAGAGCCGGAGGCGTTCTCGTCGCCAAAGGAAACCGAGAACTGGCCATAGACACCGCCCAGGTCGCTTGGCAGGAAGTAGCCCACGGCGTTGCTGATGCGCGTGCGGTCGACCACGCCGCTTTGGCTGGCGGCGTTGTAGGCAGTCTGGCGGATCGTCTGGAACAGATTGGCCTGCACACCGGTGGTGGTGTCGGGGCCCGCGAAAGCGGTGAAGATGTTGTAGCTGGGGGTGTAGTCGCGACCCAGCCGGATTTCACCCCAGGAATTGTTGCTCAGCCCGATCGTGGAGCGGCGCTCGAAGCCAAGGGAGCCGCTGCTGCCGCCAGTGCCGACATCGGGGTTGAGGCCGCCTTCAAGCCAGAGCTGAGCTCTGTTGCCGCCGCCGAGGTCCTCCGTGCCGCGCAAGCCAAGCAAGCTGGTCTTGCCTTGGCTGGAGTTCAGTGCATTGAGCCTGTTGCTGCCGGACTTGGCAATGGTGACACCGACGTCCACCACACCAAAAATGGTGACGGAAGATTGTGCCAAGGCCAAGCTGGAAGAAGATGCGAAGAATGTGCCCATCGCGAGTCCCAGAATGCGCGAGCACGTTTTTTGATTTTTCATTGGTGAGATACGAACTGAACTTATTAATGAGAATGACGGTAGCCTCCTGCCACCGCTGCGGGAACTCTAGGCAACACATAAGTATTCTTCGTGACAGCTGTGCTGTGTGACATGAAAGTCACAGCAGCGGCGGTGCCTGCGGCACGTTTCCTGCAGGGAAGCCCCATCGCCGCCACCCTTCAGCCATGGCATGCACGACGGGGCAGATCATTCATTGCCGATTTGTTTGATTCAGATTCGAGAAATTGGCAGAAATATGCATCCTTTTGCCATTTTCTCAATAAGGTTCTCGACTTCCATATTTTCAATGGCACATTTCGAGCGTTCGTCGACCGATTCGTCGGTCATTGGGAACCCAAATTCAGCCCATTGCACGGCCAGTTCAACCCCATAGTCCCTGGGAGGGCGAAGTCCCACAAGAATTGCCGCACCGAGGACTGCAGCCTCAACATCGGTCGCACCAGCAGTCACAGCTATGATCCCCAGGCAGCATCGCCGTCCCCGCCTGCGGCGAGCTGCCCCCCCTCTCCTCCACCCAACGCCCCGCTCCATCCCCCCCATGATCCAAGAGTCCGAAGAGATTGCCCTGCTTCGCGAGGAAAACGCCCGGCTGCGGGCGCAGCTGGCGATTGCCGCGGCGGGCCATGCCAGCGCCGTACAGGGCGCGGGCGCCAGCGATCAGGACCCCTTCGATGCACAGGTGGCAGACCAGAAGACGCTGTTCTCGGATTTCATCGAGCATCTGCCGATAGGCCTGTGCCTGGTGAGCAAGGGCGGCAAGGTGCTGATGTCCAACCCGGCCTACCGCCATTTCCTGCCGGAGACCCCCATCCCTTCGCTGCTGTCGGCCGAGGAAGACCGGGGGCGCTGGCGCAGTTGGGACAAGGATGGCAAGCCCGTCCCCCGCGACCAGTTTGTGGCTGCCCGCGCGTTCCGCGGGGAGCTGGTGGTGCCGGGTGTTGACTGCGTCTATGACACGCCCAAGGGGCTCGAAGTATGGACGCGCGTGTTCGGGGTGCCGCTGCGCAATGCAGACAAGGAAGTCGTGGCCACGGCCATCGCCATTCTGGACATCGATGCGGAACGGCGGGCGCTGGACCTGTTGCGCCAGAGCGAGGAACGGCTGGATGCGCTGGTGCGGTCCTCGTCGGAAGTGCGCTACTCCATCAGTTCGGACTGGAGCGAGCTGCATCAGCTGGCAGGCGGCGGGTTCATCCCCGACACGCAAGCGTCCAACACGAACTGGCTGGAAGACTACATCCCCCCGGAGGACCGCGACCTTGTGCGCGCGGAGATTGCGCGGGCCATCCGCACGAAGACGGACTACGTGATCGAGCACCGGGTGAACCGGGTCGATGGCAGCGTGGGCTGGGCGTTCTCGCGCGCCGTGCCGCTGTTCGATGCCGCAGGCGCCATCACCGGCTGGCTGGGAGCGGCCTCCGACATCACCGAGCGCAAGCAGGCCCAGGCCGCGCTGGAGCGCTTGAATGCCACGCTGGAGGAACAGGTGGCAGAGCGCACGGCCGACCGCAACGCGCTGTGGCAGCTGTCATCCGACATCATGATGCGCTGCACGTTCGAGGGCATCATCACTGCGGTCAACCCGGCCTGGACCGAGGTATTGGGCTGGCGTGAAGACGAGCTGCTGGGCACGACGCTTTTTCATCTCATCCATCCGGAGGATCTGGCACGCACCATCCAGGACACGCAGGAGCTGGCCACAGGCATGGCGCATGCCCGGTTTGACAACCGGTATCGCCATCGGGACGGAAGCTACCGCTGGATCTCCTGGTCCACGCGTTCGGCGGCAGGCCGCATCAACGCGGTGGGCCGCGACATCACCTCCGAAATGGCCAAGGCCGAAGCACTGGCCAAGGCGCAGGAGCAACTGCGCCAGTCGCAGAAGATGGAGGCCGTGGGCCAGTTGACGGGCGGCCTTGCGCACGACTTCAACAACCTGCTGGCGGCCGTCATGGGCAATCTGGAGCTGCTGCAGCGGATGCTGGCGCGCGGCCAGGTGGACAACCTCACGCGCTTCATCCATGGAGCGCAGGGGGCGGTGCGGCGCGCCGCCACGCTCACGCAGCGGCTGCTTGCGTTCTCGCGCCGGCAGATCCTGGACTCCAAGCCCACCGATATGGCCGCGCTCCTGGCCGATTGGGAGGACCTGCTGCGCAGGACGGTGGGCGCCAGCGTGGATATCGACATCGTGCCGGCAGCCCATCTGTGGCATGTGCAAATCGATGGAACGCAGTTGGAGAACGCCATCCTGAACCTGTGCATCAACGCCCGCGATGCCATGCCCGAAGGCGGCCGGCTGACCATCAGGACAGCCAATATCGAGCTTGAAGAGGCGGCAGCCCGGGAGTGGGACCTTCCGCCGGGCGGCTATGTGTCGCTGTGCGTCACCGACACGGGTACCGGCATGTCGGAGCAGACCATTGCGCGCGCCTTCGAGCCGTTCTACACCACCAAGCCGGTGGGCCATGGAACAGGGTTGGGGCTGTCGATGATCTACGGTTTCGCACGGCAATCGGGAGGAGCGGTCAGGATCTTCTCCAAGCCGGGCCAGGGCACCACGGTCTGCCTGTATCTGCCCAGGTGCGACGCCGCGCCCGTTGCAGAACGCGCGGTCGATGCGGCAAGGCAGGTGGTGGTTCCTGCCCAAAGGACCTTGCTGGTCGTGGATGACGAAGCCCCGATCCGCCATCTCATCGACGAGGCGCTTGTCGATCTGGGCTACACGGTGCTTGCCGTGGCCGATGCAGCCGCCGCGCTGCAGGTACTGCGTGCCGGAACCCGGGTGGACATGCTGATCACGGACATGAGGCTTCGCGGCGGAATGAACGGCAAGCAGCTGGCCGACGAGGCGCGCCTGGCCCGTTCCGACCTGCCGGTGCTCTTCATCACCGGGTTCACCGAGGCATCTCCGCTCAGCCAGGAAAACCTGCACCCCGGGACTCAGCTTCTGACCAAGCCGTTCACATTGGATGCGCTGGCGCTCAAGGTGGCGGAGATTCTGGGCAGTACCGGCGCTGTGCCATCGGACTGAGTTGCGCGGCTGGCGCTGGAGCTGGCGCAATGGGGGTCTGTAGATTCCGGGCACCTATCCCAGCGCTGAAACCCTGCGGCTTCCCTCTGCCATAACCCTCACCCTCTCAATGAAAGCCTGCAACACCGCCGCAGGCTGGTCCGCCCGCCAAGCCATGACAGCCGGCGTCATGGCCTGCTGCGGACCGCGCAGCGGCACGAACACCACGCCGTTCATGCCCACGCGCTGCATGCAGCTGGGCACCAGGGCCACGCCCTGCTCTGCCGAGACCAGGGCCATGACGGTGAGCCACTGGCGCGCCGCGTGGCGGGTGTGGGGGTGGATGCCGGCCTGCTGCAGGCAGGCGATGACGTTGTCGTAGTTGGCCGGGGCCACTTCGCGGGCGAACATGACGAAGGTGTCGCGGGCCAGTTCGCGCAGGTCGATGTCGGGCTGCTGCGCCAGCGCATGCGTGGCGGGCAGGCAGCAGACAAAGGGTTCCTCGCCGATCGACAGGGTCTGCAGGCCGTCTGGCGGGGTCGCTATGTTGAGAAAGCCGCAGTCGATCTGGCCGCTGGCAATGGCCTGCAGTTGCTCGCGCGTGGACATTTCATGCAGGCAGACTTCGACCAGGGGGCGCTCGGCGCGGAAGGCGCGGCAGAAGTCGGGCACCTGGCGGTAGACCATGGAGCCGGTGATGCCCACGTCCAGCCGGCCCTGCATGCCCTCGGCCACGCCGCGCACCACGTCGGCCGCATGCTGCAGCTGGGCGAGCACCTTGCGTGCCTCGACCAGGAAGGCCTCGCCCGCAGGGGTGAGGCGCACGTTCTTGGCGTCGCGGTCCATGAGGCTGGCGCCCAGGTCCTGCTCCAGGGTCTTGAGCGCCATGCTCAGCGGCGGCTGGGTGATGCACAGCCGCTGGGCCGCGCGGCCGAAGTGACGTTCCTCGGCCAGGGCGACGAAATAGCGCAGCAGATGGGTCTTCATGAGAGGCGGCGGATGGGGAGCAAGCGAGATGGCATCTTGCACCATGGCTACCTCTGAAATACAGATTGATAAATCATGGGACTTCAGATGGTTCGCAGCCACAAAACCCGCGCACCTCAACTTTGAGACACCGAGGAAGGGCCGCCCCGCACCGAGGGTGTCGTCCCCCTCCGCGCAGCGAGAAGGGGGAAGGCGCGAAGCGACTCAGGGGGTCAATACGATTTAGGCAAGCCCAATACCTTTTCGGCGATGAAGCACATGATCAATTGGGGGCTGACGGGCGCCAGGCGCGGGATCCAGGATTCGCGCATGTAGCGCTCCACGTGGTATTCCTTGGCGTAGCCCATGCCGCCGTGCGTGAAGATGGCGGTTTCGCAGGCCTTGGCGCAGGCTTCCGCCGCCAGGTATTTGGCGGCGTTGGCCTCGGCGCCGCAGGGCAGGCCCCTGTCGTAGAGGAAGGCGGCCTTTTGCACCATGAGGTGGGCGGCCTCAAGCCCCATCCAGGCCTGGGCCAGCGGGTGCTGTATGCCCTGGTTCTGGCCGATGGGGCGGTCGAAGACCACGCGCTCCTTGGCGTACTGGGTGGCGCGCGCCAGGGCGGCGCGGCCCAGGCCCACGGCCTCGGCGGCGATGAGGATGCGCTCGGGGTTGAGGCCGTGCAGGATGTACGAGAAGCCCTTGCCCTCTTCGCCGATGCGGTCCTCGGCGGGGATGCGCAGGCCGTCGATGAACAGCTGGTTGGTGTCCACGCATTTGCGGCCCAGCTTGTCGATCTCGCGCACCTCGATGCGTTCGCGGTCCAGGTCGGTGTAGAACAGGCTCAGGCCTTCCGTGCCCTTGCACTCTTCCACGGGCTTGGTGCGTACCAGCAGCAGGATCTTGTTGGCGACCTGGGCGGTAGAGATGAAGACTTTCTGCCCATGGACCACGTAGACGTCGCCATCGCGCACGGCGCGGGTCTGCAGCTTGAGGGTGTTGAGGCCCGCATTGGGCTCGGTGACGCCGAAGCAGGCCTTGTCCGTGCCCGCGATCAGCGGGGGCAGCCAGCGGCGCTTTTGCTCGTCCGTGCCGAAGACGACGACGGGGTGCAGGCCGAAGATGTTCATGTGCACGGCCGAGGCGCCCGACAGGCCTGCGCCCGTGGCCGAGATGGTGTGCATCATCAGCGCCGCCTCGCTGATGCCCAGGCCCGCGCCGCCAAACTCTTCGGGCATGGCAATGCCCAGCCAGCCCGCGTCGGCCAGGGCCTTGTGGAAGTCGTGCGGGAAGCCGCCTTCGTGGTCCTTGTGCAGCCAGTAGTCAGCGTCAAAGGGGGCGCAGGCGCGTTCGACGGCGTCACGTATCTGTTCCTGTTCTTCGTTCCACAGAAAGTCCATGGTGTGTTCTCCGTTGCTTGTTGCTGTTCGCTTGTTGTGTCTGTGGGGTGACGGCGCTCAGACTGCCGGCCGGCGCACGCGCTCGGGGTTCTCGCCGTAGGGCGGGCTGTAGAAAACCAGCAGGCGCACGGGCTCGGCGCTGGTCACGCGGAAGATGTGCATGCAGTCCTCGGGGAAGAAGCAGGTGTCGCCGGGCTGCATGGCAAAGCGTTCCTTGCCGTCCGGGGTGTCGATTTCCACCTCGGCCGCGCCGGCCAGCAGGTAGCAGGCCTGCTCCATGCCGGGGTGGGCATGGGGCAGCGCGCCGCCGCCCTGCTCCAGCGTGCCCAGTACCAGCTCCATGTGGCGCGCGCCCACGTTGGCGGCGCTGACCAGGCGCCGGTTGACGGTGCCGTGGTGGTTGGCGGGGCTGTAGCCGGGCACGTCTTGTTCGCGGATCAGGTAGCGGGGCATGGGCGGTTTCCTTCTGTTTGTGCTTGTGCTTGTGTTTGTGGTGGGGCGTCTTGCAGCGCGGCAGCCTGGCTGCAGGCGCGGCTGGCCTGCAGGGCGGCCAGTTCTGCCTCGGTCAGGCCCACGTCGCGCAGCACCTGCAGGGTGTGTTCGCCCAGGCGTGGCGCGGGGGCGGCGCGTTCTGCGGGTGGCGTGGCGCTCCAGCGCGTGGGGCTGGCCGTGGTGCGCAGCCGGCCTTCGCTGGGGTGGTCTATCTCGTGCACGAAGCCGGTGGCCTGGTGCTGGGGATCGGCGATCAGGTCCTCGGGCGAGGCCATGGGCATGTTGGGCACATCGGCCGCGTCCAGCAGTGCGCGCCATTCGGCGGTGGTGCGCCCGGCCATCAGCCGCGAGACTTCGGCATAGACGGCATCGATGTGCAGCGCGCGCTGGCTGTGGGTGGCGAAGATGGGCTCGGCCATGCGCTCGGGCTGGCCTATGGCGTTGAAGAAGCTGTGCCAGTGCTTGTCGTTGTAGATGAGAACGCACAGGTGGCCGTCGCTGGTGCGATAGGGCCTGCGGTGGGCCGTGAGCAGGCGCGCATAGCCGGGGCCGCCCAGTTGCGGCTCGAACGACAGGCCCGCCATGTGGTCGCCCAGGATGAACTGGGTCATGGCCTCGAACATGGGCACGACCACGGCCTGGCCCCTGCCGGTCTTCTCGCGCGCATAGAGGGCGGCCGTGACGGCATAGACCGCGTGCAGGCCGGTGACGCGGTCGCCCAGGGTCATGGGCGCGTAGGCCGGCTCGCCGCCGCCGTATTGCTGCGCCAGCCAGGGCACGCCGGTGGCGCCCTGGATGAGGTCGTCATAGGCGGGCCTGGCCGCGTAGGGGCCGCGCTGGTCGAAGCCGCAGCAGCTCACGTGGATGATGCGCGGGTTGCGCGCCGCCACGTCCTCGTAGGCCAGGCCCAGGCGCGCCATGGCCTGGGGCCGCACGTTGCTGACCAGCACGTCGCAGCCTTCGGCCAGGCGCAGCAGGGCCTCGCGCGCGGCGCCCTGCTTGAGGTCCAGCACCACGGAGCGCTTGCCCTGGTTGGCCTGCAGGAAGATGTGGCCCATGGCGGGGTTGCGCATGGGGCCGACGTGGCGCATGTTGTCGCCCTCGGGCGATTCGACCTTGATCACCTCGGCCCCCAGGCCCGCAAGGATCTGGGTGGCAAAGGGCCCCATGACCACCGAGGTCATGTCCAGCACCTTCACCCCGGCAAGAGGGCCTTGCTGTCCCTGCTGCTCCTGCTGTCCCTGCTGCGCTTCTTGCATGCCGGTCTCCCTCACTGCGCCTCGATGCCGGCCTGCTTGACCAGTTGTCCCCAGCGGGCCATCTGGTCCTTCACATAGGTGGTGAACTCGGCAGGCGTGGCCGTGGGCCAGACCTCGAAGCCGACCTGGGCCAGCTGCTCCTGCACGGCCTTGTCCTTGAGGATGGCCTGCAGCTCGGTGTTCAGCCGCTCGGTGATCTCGGCCGGCATCCCGGCCGGGCCGAAGATGCCGTTCCAGGAAGTGATGTCGAAGCCCGGCAGCGTCTTGCCGATGGCCGGCACATTGGGCAGCAGGGTGGAACCCTTGGCCGCCGTGACGGCCAGGGTGCGCACGCGGTCGGTCTTGATCGTGCCCCAGGCCGAGCCCAGGTCGGCCACATAGACCTGGATCTGGTTGCCCATGAGGTCGGTCAGCGCCTGCGGGCTGGACTTGTAGGGCACGGAGGTGATCTGGGCGTGCGTGACGTACTTGAAGGTTTCCGAGGCCACCAGCGAGGTGCTGTTGGGCGTGCCGTAGGACAGGCGATCGGGATTGGCCTTGGCGTAGTCGATCAGTTCCTGCACGGTCTTGGCGGGAACGGAGGGGTGGACCAGCAGCGCAAACGGCAGCTCGCCCACGCGCGCCACGGGCGTGAAATCCTTGACGGGGTCGTACTTCAGGCCCTTGACCAGCCAGGGGTTGGCCGAGTGGGAGGTGTTGGTGGTCATGAACAGCGTGTAGCCGTCCGGCTTGGCCTTGGCCACATGGTTGGCGGCGATCTGGGCATTGGCGCCAGCCTTGTTGTCCACGATCACGGGCTGCCTGAGCCGCTCACCCAGCCGGGTAGCCACCAGGCGCGCCACGGCGTCCGTGCCGCTGCCGGCCGCGAATGGCACGACCAGGGTGATGGGATTGGAGGGGTAACCACCCTGCGCCAACACGGAGGGCGCGGCCACGGCCGCCATGGTGCTGATAGCGCCAAGGGCCAGGGCCCTGCGCAACGGGGAATGCTTCATTTGCTTGTCTCCTGTTTCCTATCCTGTTTTCCTATGGAAAGCGGCGCTGTGTGTCCAGCGCTCGCCGCCATGGTGCGGGTGTCAATGATTCAAGTCCAATTCTTTAAAACCAATCAAGGATTCGATTTATGAATCATTGAGTCCTGCGTCAGGCTCCATGTCCCGCCTCTTGCGCAAGGACTGCATCAGTGCGAGGCTGGCAGCCTTGCACGACACCACGCCAAGGAGTTCCGCATGTCACACACCGTCCACACCATCCGGCTGCACCGCGTCCTCAAGGCGCCGCCGCAGCGCGTGTACCAGGCCTTCACCACGGCCGCTGCCCTGGCCAAATGGCTGCCGCCCCACGGCTACATCTGCGAGGTGCCCGAGTTCGACGCCCGGGTCGGCGGGCGCTACCGCATGGCCTTCGTCAATCTGTCCACGAGCGGGCGCAGCGGCTTCGGCGGGGAGTTCCTGGACCTGGAGCCTGGCCGGCTGGTGCGCCATACCGACCGCTTCGACGACCCGCAACTGCCTGGCGAGATGATCACCACCATCACGCTGCGCGAGGTGTTCTGCGGCACTGAAATGGATGTGACCCAGGAAGGCGTGCCCGCCGTCATTCCCGCCGAGGCCTGTCACCTGGGCTGGCAGGAGTCGCTGCAGTTGCTGACCCTGCTGGTGGAGGCCAGCGTGCCGGGCTGAGACCCTGCACAAGCCCCGGCTGTCACACAGCTGCGGTTGATGGATTGCGGTGCTTCGGAGGACAATGGCAGTATTGCCCGCCAACGCCCGGAGGTCCGCCATGGCCACCCCCTTTGCACTGACCGCTCAAGCCATCGATGTCCTGCCGTTTGGTGCGCGGCTGGCGGGCGCCCGGACCTGCGCCCTGTTCAAGTCCCAGGACATGGAGGTCATCCGCGTGGTGCTGCGCGCCAGCCAGTCGCTGCCGCCGCACAAGGTGCCGGGCAGCGTCAGCCTGCACTGCCTGGAAGGCGAGCTGGAGGTGATGCTCGGCGAAAGCCGCCAGTCCCTGCAGGCCGGCCAGCTGATGCACCTGCCGGCCAACATGGCGCATGCGGTACGCGCCATCGAAGACACCTCCGCTCTGGTAACCATCGTTCTGTGCAGCTGAACGGCTGACGCGGAGCATGCTGCCTCGCGCGCGGCCTGCCCGCGTGCGAATGGTTGTGCCTGCGTCTCATTTGCGATTCATTCTCATTACCAAATCTATAATCACGCCTTTCTCGTTAGCTCACGCCATGGACGCAGCCGCCGCCAGCCCTTCGCAATGCATGACGAGCCCCGTGATTGCATTCGTTGAATGGACGCTCCATGGACGCGCAGATTTCCCAGTCCGCCAAGGCGACAACCAGCGTGGAAAGCCTGTACCACAGCCACCAGAACTGGCTGCAGGGCTGGTTGCGGCGCCGGTTGGACGACTCCTTCGACGCGGCCGACATGGCGCAGGACGTGTTCATGCGCCTGCTCACCCGCCAACCCGGCCCTGACGCAACCGGCCTGCGCCAGCCCCGCGCCTACCTGAGCACCATTGCCCATGGCCTGCTGGTGGACCACTGGCGCCGCCGCGAGCTGGAACGTGCCTGGCTCGAGACCCTGGCCCTCATGCCCGAGGCGCAGGCCCCCTCGCCGGAAAGCCGGCTGATCTTCCTGGAAACCCTGGTCGCCATAGACCGCATGCTGGATGCCTTGAAGCCCCGCGTGCGCAGCGCTTTTCTGTGGGCGCAGCTGGAAGGACTCACCTGCCCGCAGATCGCCGAACGACTGGGCGTGTCCCTGGCCACGGCCGAGCGCTACATCGCCACGGCCCTGCGCCACTGCTACGCACTGCGCTTCGGGGCATGAGCAGCGATCTTTCGCCAGGCCTGATCGACGAAGCCATCCAGTGGTCCGTACGGCTGGACTTCAACACGCCCAGCCCCGCAACACGGCAGGCCTTCGAGCAATGGCTGCATGCGCAGCCCGCCCATGCCCTGGCCTGGGATCGGGTGCAATCACTGAGGACCGACTTTGGCCGCATACCGCAACGCCTGGCACTGGACACGCTGGATGCAGCGCAGCGCATGCGCCAGTCCCGCAGCGTCTCGCGCCGCCGCGCCCTCAAGCTGCTGTCCTTGTCCGGAATCGCCACGGCAACGGGCTGGATGGCCTACAGCCACACGCCTTGGCAGCGCCTGCTGGCCAGCGCCAGCACCTCGGTGGGCGAGCAGCGCACCGTCAGGCTGGACGATGGCAGCACCATCGTGCTCAACACGGACACGGCCATCCGCACGGAGCTGGACCCGCAGCAGCGCCTGGTGGTGCTCAGCCGTGGGGAAATCCTGGTGACCACGGGCGCCGACGAGACTGCACCCGGCCACCGGCCCTTCAGGGTGCGCACGCCGTTTGGCGATCTGCAGGCTCTGGGCACGCGCTTTGTGGTCAGGCTGCACAAGCATCGGGCCCTTGTCAGCGTGCAGGAAGGCGCCGTACTGCTGACACCTGCAAAGGCCGCAGACAGCGCCGCACGGCAAACGGCGATGCCCGGCTCGCCGTGGTGGCTGTCGGCCGATGCCAGTACCCCGGCACCTCCCCCGGACTTTGGTGCGGACGACTGGGCAGATGGCGTGATGGCAGGCCGGGCCATCCGCCTGGGTGACCTTCTGGCGGAACTGGGGCGCTACCGCCATGGGCACATCAGTTGCGACGAGCGCGTGGCAGGCCTGCGCCTGTCGGGCACCTTCCATGTGCGCCAGACCGAGCAGGTGCTGCAGCTCATCGCGCAGACGCAGCCGGTGAACATCAGCCGGCGCACGCGCTGGTGGGTTCATGTGGGGCCGGCATCCGGCCAGTGATTTCCACTTTTTTTCAGAAAAAGTGAGGGGATCCGGATTTTCGTACGGCCTGGGAATGAGTCCTTCAATCCTTTCCCGTATTCCATCCAGGAGAACCCAGCATGTCCCGTCATCACCCGCCCAGGCCCGGTAGCCAACCGCAGTGGCGCCCCCGGCCGCTTGTCACCCTTGTGCAAGCCGCCGTCATCGGCATGGCGATGTCGACCCTCGTGCCTTCAGGCGCAGCATGGGCGCAGACGGCCACAGGCCAGGCCGGAGCGCTCACGCGCGATTTCAGCATTGCAGCAGGTCCGCTCGATGCGGCACTGGATCGCTTCTCGCGCGCAGCGGGCGTCAGCCTGTCCTATGACCCGGCACTGGTGGCGGGCCTGCGCACGGGCGGGCTGACCGGCAGTCACGGCGTGTCGGCCGGATTGCAGCAACTGCTGGCGGGCAGCGGCGTGGCAGCCGTGCAGCAGCCTGGCGGAGGCTTTTCACTGAAGGCTGCCGCGCCCTTGCCTGCTGCGGCAGGCCCCACCCCACCGTCTTCCGCCAGCACGCTGCAGACCGTCAATGTGACGGCCGATGCGGAGCTCAGCAGCGCCACGGAAGGCACGGGCTCATACACCACGCCCAGCATGGCCAGCGCCACCGGGCTGAACCTGTCGCAGCGCCAGACGCCGCAGTCCGTGAGCGTGGTGACGCGCCAGCAAATGGATGACTTCCACCTGAGCACCCTGCAGGACATTGCCAAGGTCACGCCCGGGCTGTACGCCAAGAACCCGGCCGTGACCGATTCGGAGTCCACCTTCTACGCGCGCGGCTTTGCGCTGGAGCATGTGAATGTGGACGGCCTGCCGCTGGACGTGACGGGCTTCAATTCGCGCAATGTCTCGGCCGACCTGCTGATGTATGACCGCGTGGAGGTGGTGCGCGGCGCCACGGGCCTGATGGATGGCGTGGGCGCGCCTTCGGGCTCGGTCAACCTGGTGCGCAAGCGTCCCACGGCCCAGCCGCTGCTCAATGCCACGCTGGGCCTGGGCAGCTGGAACAATCGCCAGGCCTCGCTGGACGCAAGCCGTGCGCTCAATGCCAGCGGCAGCGTGCGCGCTCGCTTGGTGGGCGGCTGGCGCGACAGCGACAGCTTTGTCGATGTCACCAACACCCGCAATGCCAGCCTGTACGGCGTCGTGGAAGCGGACCTCACGCCCGACACCACGCTGGGCCTGGGCGCCTACCGCCAGCGCACGCGCACCAAGGGCGTGTTCACGGGCCTGCCCACCCTGCCCGATGGCGGCCATATGAACCTGCCGCGCTCCACCTTCCTCAACAACGCGGAGTCTTTCCAGAACCGCGACAACGATGGCGTGTTCGTTGATCTGGAGCAGCGCCTGCGCAACGGCTGGACGGTCAAGCTGGGCATCAACCATGTCGAGGCCGATTCCGACATCCGAAACACCACCAACAGCCGCGTCGCGGGATCGACCACACAGCTGGAGCAGTCCGAGACGGGCTGGCGCTACGGCACACGCCAGACCGTGGCCGACCTGCGAGCCCGGGGCCCAGTGCAGTGGTTCGGGCGCACGCACGAGATCGCCGTGGGCGCCAGCTACCGCAATGACAGCTCCCATGCGGCCGAGACCTGGGGGTTGTCGGCCTCGCGCATCGTCGACATTGCGAACTGGAATCCCTACTCCGCGCCCTGGACCGGCTCAGTACCTGCCAATGGCGACCTGTGGGGCCGCAAGACGCGCGAAAAAGCCATCTACGCCAGCGGCAACTTCAGCCTGGCCGATCCGCTGCACCTGATTCTGGGCGGGCGTCTGGGCTGGTATGAGCAGGACACGACGGGCTGGTACACCGGCACGCCCAACTGGAAGCGCAGCCTGGACGAGAGCGCCAGGTTCGTTCCCTATGCGGGCCTGGTCTATGACGTGGATGACAGGCATTCGGTCTATGCCAGCCTGACACAGAGCTACCAGCCCCAAAGCTCGATGGACGTGCGGGGCAACACCCTGGACCCGATGACAGGCACCAACTACGAGCTGGGCGCCAAGGGCGAGTACTTTGACGGGCGACTCCATGCCAGCGCCTCGGTGTTCCGCATCACGCAGCGCAACCGTGCCGTGCGTGACGATGCCAATTGCCCCACCAGCGGCGCCATCAGTTGCTTTCGCGCGGCGGGCGAGATCCAAAGCGATGGCCTGGAGTTGCAGCTGTCCGGACTGCTGCAGCCCGGCTGGCAGGTTTCGGCCGGCTACACCTATGTGCGGGCGCGCTACACCAAGGACCGGATTGCCACCAACATCGGCCAGCGCGTGAGCACCGACGAGCCCCAGCACCTGCTCAAGCTCTACACCAGCTATCGCCTGCCCGGCGAGTACGGGCGCTGGAGCCTGTACGGATCGCTGCATGCGCAAAGCAAGATGTTCCGCCGCGAAACCGGCTTCGAGACCACGCAGCGCAGCTACGCCCTGCTGGGCCTGGGCGTGGGCTACCAGGTCAATGCCAATGCCCATGTGCAGCTGAGCGTGGACAACCTGCTGGACCGTCGCTACTACCAGGATCTTGGCTATTCATGGTCGGGGGGCCTGGCGCGCTACGGGGCACCGCGCTCGGTGTCCGTGACGCTCAGCTACAGGCTCTGAGACCGCGCCTCAGCGCACGGGCAGGAACTGCATGAAGGGCCCCGCCACCAGTCCCTGCCCGTACCCGATGAAGGAGCGCCTGTAGCGCTCGGTGGTGTAGTTGGCGATCAGGTCCAGCCGGCCGATGATCTTGCCCATCTCACGCTCGAAGCTGAGGTTGCGCGCGTCGTCGCCCAGGTGGTTGGACAGCAGCAGCGGCCCGCCTGCGGCATTGCGCCGTGAGTTGAGTATCCAGTTGGCCACTTCCACGTTGCGTGCGGCGTTGTAGATCAGCTGTGGGTCCAGCCCATGGACCAGGGTGAAGCTGGTGCGCCCGCCGTGGGCTGTGATGATGGTGTCGGCCAGCGCATGGACGAAGGCGGCCACGCGGTCGCCCTTGAAGTCGGGCTGCAGCGCCAGCGAGAGCGCGGCCACGTCCTGGGCGCCGCGCAGGTCGGCCCAGGGCTGGCGCTCGGTGATGGCGATGCGCACGTAGGCGGATGCGGCCTCGCGGCTTTCGGCGGTTTTCTTCCATTCGGCGGGGTTGCGCAGGTACAGCTTGTCCATGATGCGCATCAGGCTGTCCAGGTTCTCCTTCATGGCCAGCGTGGCCATGCGGTTGCTGTCGGACTGCACGATTTCGCTGGGCTCGAACGAGGCGCCCTCCACCTTGCCGCGCGGCGCGGGCGTGTCGGCACAGCCCGCTGTCAGCAGCAGCGCCAGCACCGGCGCCAGCACCGGCGCCAGGCGGCGCGCCGCACCGCCTCCCGGTCGGGGCCGGCTGTCGTTCACCCCGGCTCTGCGGCCGGCCTCCCCTGGCAAGACAAGCTCAATAGTCATCCCGGAACGATAGCAGCGCACTACCGGGGCGCCGAGGCCCGATGCCCTGTCTTACATGCCCTGGCGCCGGCAGCGTCAACCTCCCGTCAGGCAGCGTTGCTGCACCATCCAGTCATCCAGTCATCCAGTCATCCACTCATCCACTCATCCACCACCGCCCCGGTGCTGCGCCAGCAGGTGGCCGAGGATCTTCCAGGTCTGGGGCTGTTCCACCATGGGCACGGGAATGCGCAGCATGCTGCCTGCGGCCTGCCTGGGCGAAAACAGCAGGCCCGGTGCCAGCAGCAGGCCCTGCGGCGCGGCATGGCGGGCCAGCACCTCCGAGTCCACGCCGCAGTCCACCCAGGCGAACATGCCGGCCTGCGGTTCGTGCGGGGCCCGGCAGTCCAGGGCTTCGAGCATGCGCAGGCAGCGGTTGCGCGCGCGGTCCACGCGCTCGCGCAGGCGGTCCACATGCTTGCGGTACTGGCCATCGGCCAGCACGCGGTGCACCACCTGCTCGCCCGGCAGCGCCGTGGTCAGCCCGCCCAGCAGCTTGAGGTCGGTCAGCCGCCGTATCAGGTCGGTGTGTGCCGCCACATAGCCCACGCGCAGGCTGCCGGCCAGGGTCTTGGAGTAGCCACCCACCAGGAGCACGCGCTGCAGCCGGTCCATGGCGGCCAGGCGCACGGGCACGCCGGGCAGGAAGTCGGAGTAGGTGTCGTCCTCGGCCAGGTAGAAGTCGTGGCGCTCGGCAATGCGCAGCACCTCGTGGGCCACGCCGGCCGACAGGGTCTGGCCCGTGGGGTTGTGCACGGCCGTGTTCAGGATGAAAAGCCGGGGCTGGTGCTGGCGGGCCAGCCGCTCCAGCGCCTCCACATCGGGGCCACCGGGCAGGCGGGGCACGCCGACCACGTTCACGCCCAGGGCGTTGAGCCGGCCGAAGATGAGAAACCAGCCCGGGTCTTCCACCAGCACCGTATCGCCGGGCCGCACCAGGCTGCGCACGATCAGGTCCAGGCCCTGGGTGACGCCGGCCACGGTCATCAGGTGGGCCTCGGGGTGGGCGGGCACGTCCTGGGCCTGCAGCACCGAGGCGATCTGCTGGCGCAGCGGCAGGTAGCCCTGGGGCACGCCGTAGGTCAGCAGGCTCGGCCCCGTGCTGCGGCCCACGGCGCGCAGGGCCGAAGCCAGCATCTCCTGGTCCAGCCATTCCGGCGGCAGCATGCCCGCGCCACCCGAATGCTCCATGCCCTCGCGGAACATGCTGCGCAGCAAAAAGGCGGTATCGAAGGCCGCGCCCTGCTCCAGCGTAGGCAGGGCATCGCTGGCGCGGGGCGCCGCCTGGGCCGCGCGCCGGGCGCTGACGAAGACGCCCGAGCCGCGCCGCGAATGCACCAGGCCCTGGGCGGCCAGCCGGTCATAGGCCTGCACCACGGTGTCGCGGCTCACGGCCGCCTCTTGCGCCAGCGCACGCACTGAAGGCAGGCGCGATCCCGCTCGCAGGCCGTGGTGGCGGATCAGGCCGCCGTAGTGGTCCACCAGCTGGTCCACCAGCGAGAGGTCGGAAGACCGCAGCGGGCGCCAGGGCGCAGCGGCCTGGAAAGCCGTATCTGAGGATGCGCGCGGTGCCTGCGGTGTATTCGGCGTGGCGGCCGGATCAAGTGTCAGGGTCATGATGGCAGGCCAGTTGGCAAATTGTTCTGACAAAGTGTACTGCTACTGTACCGAACACTGCCATTAGCATGGCCTGACGGCGCCGCGGCCTGCGGCATGCGCAGACAGGGCGCCGGATTCCCTGTCATGCCTGTTGCCACCATGCCCTTCGATACCGCCCACACCTCGTTCCTGCTGCCGCTGGCCATGTTCTCCTTCGTCAGCTCCGTCACGCCCGGCCCCAACAATGTGATGCTGACGGCCTCGGGCGCCAGCTTCGGCTACCGCCGCACGGTGCCCCACATGCTGGGCATCACCCTGGGCGTGGTGGTCATGGTGCTGCTGGTGGGCGCGGGCCTGGGCGCGGTGTTCCAGCGGCTGCCGGTGATCTACACCGCGCTCAAGTACCTGGGCGCGGCCTACCTGGTCTGGCTGGCCTGGAAGATCGCGGGCAGCGGCGGCATCGACGGCGGCAACGCGGGAGCCCGGCCGTTCGGGTTCTGGCAGGCGGCGGCCTTCCAGTGGGTCAATCCCAAGGCCTGGATCATGGCCATCGGCGTGATTGCCACCTACACGCCGCGCGAGGATTTCTTCATCAACCTGGTGCTGGCCGCGCTGGTGCTGGGCATCGTGAACTATCCCAGCGTCAGCGTCTGGACGCTGTTCGGCAGCGCCGTGGGGCGCGCGCTGCGCTCGCCGCAGGCACTGCGCCGCTTCAACTGGGGCATGGCGGCCCTGCTGCTGCTGTCGCTGTACCCGGTGCTGGCAGATTCACACGCCTGATTCAAACGCCTGATCCACGCGGCTGCTTCATGCGGCCGATGCCCCATCCAGCGCCAGTATCTGCTGCGCCAGCGCGGCGATGCTGGCCTCGCTGAGGTCGTCGGCCTGCACTCTGCGGCGCGTGCGCCACTGCGTGAAATGCCGCTCCTGCGAGCGCTCGTAGTGCGGGTCGTAGTGCTGGGCCATGAGCTCGGAGAAAAGCGGCGAGAGGCTGCGCTCATGCGCCCAGGCCTGCCAGCGCGAGATGGTCTCCTTGCCCTGCAGCTCCTTGAGCCAGCCCAGCTTGTCGGCCAGCGTCTGCGGATCGTCGCCCAGGTAGGCGTAGTCGCGCAGCAGGTAGGCCAGGCGCGCCTCGGGCGTGGCATCGAGCGCAATCACGGGCGACTGGCGCATGTGCTCGACCAGCACCAGCGGCAGGGACACGCGGCCGATCTTGGCGCTCTCGCCTTCCACGTACACGGTGCGCGACGGATCGAAACTCTCCAACTGCTGGGCCAGCAGCGTCTCGAAGTATTTCTGGCTGGGCTGCTCCACGCCGGGCAGGTTGCCCAGCAAGGAGCCCTTGTGACTGGCATAGCCCTCCAGGTCCAGCACCTGCTCGCCGGCCTCGGCCAGGGCGTGCAGCACGCGGGTCTTGGCGCTGCCGGTGGCTCCACACAGCACCTGCAGGCGCAGCTGGGGCACCAGGCGGTCGATCAGCTCGATCACATGGCCGCGATAGGACTTGTAGCCGTTGGCCAGTTGCTGAGCATCCCAGCCGACCAGGCGCAGCCAGGTGACCATGGAGCCGCTGCGCAGGCCGCCGCGCCAGCAGTAGACCAGCGGCTTCCAGTTGGCGGGCTTGTCGGCGAAGGTTTCCTGCAGATGGCGCGCCAGGTTGGCCGAGACCATGGCCGCACCCAGGCGCTTGGCCTCGAAGGGGCTGACCTGCTTGTAGATGGTGCCGATCCGGGCGCGCTCCTCGTTGTCGAGCACGGGGCAGTTGATGGCGCCCGGAATGTGGTCCTGCGCGAATTCGGCAGGCGAGCGGGCGTCGATCAGGGTGTCGAACTGGTGGCGGTCGGCGATGCGGATGGGCTGGCGGTGGGACACGGGCAAACGGTGATCTGGCGATCATGCGGGAGGCAGAAACAACCGGCGCCATGGCCTCAGGGGCTCATGGGCCGGCACCGGAACCAGGAAAGTGGATCGAGCCTCGACACGCACCGGCCCGCCCCGCTTCGCGCCCTGCTTGCGCGAGCCGGGCACGCGGCCGACCTTGGAAGCGGGGATTCTCGCACGCCCGACATGCCCGCGCTCGGCTGTCAGGGCTAGGCAGTCAACGCAAGGCAGCGGCGATCAGACCCTGCACGGCGGCCACGCGCTGCACCTGCTGGGGGCTGTCGTAGTTGCCCATGAAGACGGCATACACCAGTGAATGCTGGGGCACGACCACCAGCCGCTGGCCGCCCAGGCCGATGGCCATGTAGTACGCCAGGCCAGCGCGGGTCTGCCCCACGTACCAGTGGTGGCCGTAGCGCAGGCCGGGCCAGGCGTCCACGCGCGGCTGAATGGATTGCACAATCCAATGCCGAGGTACCAGCGCCCGGCCTTGCCATTCGCCCTGCTGCAGCACCAGCTGACCGATGCGGGCCAGGTCCCGCGCCCGCAGGCGCAGGCCAGAGGCGGCGGCCGCCTCGCCGTTGGTGCCAAGCGTCCACTCCGCCTTGTCGATGCCCAGCGGAGCAAACAGCTTGTGCCGCGCATAGTCCAGCAGCGGCATGCCGCTGCCCTGCGCGATCAGATGGCCCAGCAGGGCCGTGGCCCCGCCGCTGTAGCACCAGCGTTCGCCAGGCGAGGCGACGATGGGCTGCTCCAGCACATAGCGGTAGCGGTCGCTGCTGCGCTCCATGGCGATTTCGCTGTTGCGCGGGTCGGAATACGGAAGGTCCTCGTCCCATTGAAGGCCCATGGTCATGCCCAGGGCATGGGAGACCAGTATGGCGCGCCGGCCCTCATCGGCCGCCAGATCGCCGTAGGCGGGAAAGGCCTGGACCAGGGGCGTGTCCAGCGCGGGCACCTTGCCCTCGGCCAGGGCCATGCCGTACAGCAGGCCGACGACGCTCTTGCTGACCGAGCGCACATCGTGCAGGGAGTCGGCGTTGAAGGCCACCTTGCCCAGCGGCTCGCCCCAGCGTTCGTCCTCGCCCTCGAAATAGCGCTCCAGCGCCAGCCGGCCGTGGCGCATCACGACGACCGCGTGCAGGTTCGCCAGTTCTCCGCTCTGCACGCCCTGGTCCAGGCGTTCGCCCAGGTCCTCGGCCAGGCCAGTGCCGGTGCCGGCGCCGGTGGAAGAGGCACCGCCCTGCCCCACGCTGGCACAGGCCGTGCAGCCCAGCGTCGCCAGGGCTGCGCCCGTCTGCAGCCATCTGCGCCTGTCGGTGCGAAAGGCGTTGTTTGTCATGTCCCTCTCCCTTGCTTAGCTAGTTAGTTACTTAGTTGCTTACGTACTTACCGCTTGGGCGAAGACCCGCTGCCGCGCGGATGGATCAGCATGCGGTCGCCGCGTATTTCCACATCGAACTGGCGCAGGAAGTTCTGGCCCAGCAGCGCATCCCTGTCCGTGCTGCCGGTATAGCCCGTGCCCACGCGCAGGCCGCTGACCACCAGGGAGGCCACGCGCACCTGCTCAGCCACCACCATGCGGCCGTCGCGCTCGCCATTGGCGGTGCGAAAGCGAACCGGCTCGCCGCCGTCCAGGCCTGCGCGCTCGGCCAGCGGCTCGGTCACGCCGACCATGCTGGCGCCCGTGTCCACCAGGAACATGACGGGCTGCCCGTTGACGGCCCCTTCCACGCGGAAATGCCCGTCGCGGTCACGCGCAATGGCCACCGTGCCATCGGCCTGGACCTTGACGCCGGCCGGCTTCAGGTACATCTGCATGGCCCAGTACAGCACGCCCATGACCAGCAGCCAGAACAGCAGAAAACCCAGCATGCCGCGCCGGGCGACGGACTGGACGCTGGGCTCGGCGGCCGGGGCGGAGGAAGCGGACGGATCGGACGGAGGCGGCGTGGATTTGAGGCGCATGGCAATGCAGACGGGATCGGCGATGGCAGCACGGTGGCTGCACGGCGGCAGTCGCCCATTCTGCCTGCGGCCCTGCCCCGTCACGGGCAAGCCAATAGCCGCTACAGTGGGCGCCTTCATCACAGCCCGCTCCTGCCATGACCACGACCGCGCAGCCGCCCTTTGTCCTTCACTACATCTTCGACCCGCTGTGCGGCTGGTGCTATGCCGCCGCGCCCCTGGTCAAGGCCGCGCGCAGCGTGCCCGGCGTCACGCTGCAATGGCATGGCGGCGGCATGCTCACGGGCGCCCACACCCGCACCATCACGGCCGACTGGCGCGGCCACGTGATGCCGCACGACCAGCGCATTGCCGAGATGACGGGCCAGCCCTTCGGCACGGCCTACTTCGACGGCCTGCTCAACGACCTGGGCGCCGTGCTGGACTCCGAGCCGCCCACCACGGCGCTGCTGGCCGCCGAGGAACTGGCGGGCCGGGGCCTGGACATGCTGGCGCGCCAGCAGCAGGCCCACTATGTCGAAGGCCGGCGCATCAGCGATCCGGCCGTGCTGCTGGAACTGGCCCGGGACCTGGGCCTGGACGTGGCGGCCTTCACCGACGCCTTCCAGCGCCTTTCGGGCGCCGCAACCCAAGCCCATATCGCCCAGTCGCGCGAATGGCTGGACCTGGCACAAGGCCAGGGTTTCCCGACCTTCGCGCTGGAGTTCGACCACCCCGAGGCAGAGCAGCCGGGCCAGCGCGCCATCCAGCGCATCGACATCGGTCCCTGGCTGGGAGATGCCGATGGCTGGGCGCAGCAACTGGGCGAGTGGGTGCAGCAGGTTGCGGCCATCACCGCCGGCGAGCAGACCGCGCCCCAAGGCGAGGATTGCGGGCCCGATGGCTGTGCGCTGCCCAAGAGCTGATCCCTCAACGACCAGCAAAGAAAAAACCGCGCCTGGCGCGGTTTTTTCATGGAGAGCGGGCGCCCGTCAATCCATCTTGGAGATCATCACCTCGCCAAAACCAGAGCACGACACCTGGGTGGCGCCGTCCATCAGGCGGGCGAAGTCGTAGGTCACCTGCTTGCTCTGGATGGCCTTTTCCAGCGCGCTGATGACCAGGTCGGCCGCCTCGCGCCAGCCCATGTGGCGCAGCATCATCTCGGCCGAGAGGATTTCGGAGCCCGGGTTCACATAGTCCTTGCCCGCGTACTTGGGGGCCGTGCCGTGCGTGGCCTCGAAGCAGGCCACGGAGTCGGACATGTTGGCGCCGGGCGCAATGCCGATGCCGCCGACCTGGGCGGCCAGCGCGTCCGAGATGTAGTCGCCGTTGAGGTTGAGCGTGGCCACCACCGAGTACTCGGCCGGGCGCAGCAGGATCTGCTGCAGGAAGGCGTCGGCAATGGAGTCCTTGATGACGATGTCGCGGCCCGTGCGCGGGTTCTTGAACTTGAGCCAGGGTCCGCCGTCGATGGGCTGGGCGCCGAACTCGCGCGCGGCCAGCGCGTAGCCCCAGTCGCGGAAGCCCCCTTCGGTGAACTTCATGATGTTGCCCTTGTGGACCAGGGTCACGCTGGGCTTGTCATTGTCGATGGCGTACTGGATGGCCTTGCGCACCAGGCGCTCCGTGCCCTCGATGGACACTGGCTTGACGCCGATGCCCGAGGTCTCGGGGAAGCGGATCTTCTTGACGCCCATCTCCTTGACCAGGAAGTCGATGAGCTTCTTGGCGTTGTCGCTGCGGGCCTCGTACTCGATGCCCGCGTAGATGTCCTCGGAGTTCTCGCGGAAGATGACCATGTTGGTCTTCTCGGGCTCCTTCAGCGGCGAGGGCACGCCCTTGAAGTACTGCACGGGGCGCAGGCAGACGTAGAGGTCCAGCTCCTGGCGCAGCGCCACGTTCAGCGAGCGGATGCCGCCGCCCACGGGCGTGGTCAGCGGGCCCTTGATGGAGACCACGTACTCGCGCAGGGCCTGCATGGTTTCCTCGGGAAGCCAGACATCGGGGCCGTAGATGCGCGTGGATTTCTCGCCCGCGAAGACCTCCATCCACTGGATCTTGCGCTTGCCGCCATAGGCCTTGGCCACGGCGGCATCCACCACCTTGATCATCACGGGCGTGATGTCCACGCCGGTGCCGTCGCCTTCAATGAAAGGAATGATGGGCTGGTCTGGCACGTTCAACGACATGTCGGCGTTGACAGTGATCTTCTGGCCCTCGGCCGGCACCTGGATGTGCTGGAAGCGGTTCATGGGGACGGGTCTCCGTTGGCTGGTGCACGAGGCAAGAGTGAATGCCCGGATCGGGGCACGAATTTGGTGCAGAAAATTCTAACGACAATCGGGCCGCCCTCCTGTCAACGGCGATACAGTAAACGCGTTGAGCATGTGCGGTGCATCAAGAATTTCGCACCGTTGTCTGATTCAACTTGGCTTCTACCGCTTTTCTAGGAAATGGCATATATGAAAAAACTCCTCGCTGTCCTGATCGCCGGTTCGTTTGCCGCAGGCGCCTTCGCACAGGCCGCCGCAGCACCCGAAGCGCCGATGTCGGCTCCCACGGCCGCTTCCGCAGCTGCTCCCGCTCACACAGCCAAGAAGGCCAAGGTCGCCAAGAGCGGCAAGCACTCCGGCAAGAAGCACGCCAAGCGCTCCACGAAGAAGGCACACAAGGCCGTGGCCTGATCCATGCCGCGGGATGCCAGCCGGCATCCCCTCAAAAAAGCCCGCAAGTCAGCAATGCACTGCGGGCTTTTTGCCGCCCGCCCGGCCATGATGGCCCGGCCAGGCCGATTTTTGCGTCCGGCCACGCGCCCCCTGCGACAGAATGTGCAAGATGACGAAGCCTTCGACACCCCTCCACACATCCCTTTCCCGCCGCGCGCTGCAGCGGTTGCTCATGGCCGCCTGCCTGGCTGGCGCCGCCGTATCGGCAGGCGCACAGCCCCAGGGCAACCCCCAGATGAATCTGCGCCGCGTGGAGTTGACGGCCGGAATCCACCGCATCGATGCCCAGGTGGCCGCCTCGGACCGCGAGCGCGCCATCGGCCTGATGTTCCGCCAGGAAATGCCCCAGCAGGAGGGCATGATCTTCGTCTTCGAGGTGCCCGCCGTGCAGTGCTTCTGGATGCGCAACACCCTGCTGCCGCTGACCGCCGCCTTCGTGGCCGATGACGGCACCATCGTGAACCTGGCCGACATGAAGCCCATGACCGAGGACTCGCACTGCTCGGCCAAGCCCGTGCGCTATGTGCTGGAGATGAACCAGGGCTGGTTCGCCAAGCGCGGCCTGAAGGCTGGCGTCAAGCTGGGCGGCAGTCTGTTCACACCGACACCAGCCCCCAAGCCATAATCACGCCCCATGCAAGCGCTTCGCTCCTCGTTCTGGCTCACCCGGCTGATATTGGCCTGGTTTGCCGTGACGCTGGGCGTTGCCGTGGCCTCACCCCTGGTCCATCCCCAGGGATTCGAGCTGGTCTGCACGGCCAGCGGCGACGTCAAGCTGGTGGCGCTGGGCGACAGCGCAGCCCCGGGCATGGGCCACCACCAGCTTGACTGCCCCATGTGCCTGCCCGCCGGCGCACCGCCGCCGGCCCTGCCGCAGATGGCCGTGCCCCACCAGCAACCGCTGGCCCACGCACTGCTGCCACTGGTGGCGGCGCACATTGCCTCCGTCACACGCGCGCCGCTGCCGGCGCGCGGCCCTCCCCCGCTGACTGCCGTGTTCTCTTGAATCGCCGCCGGGCCTGCTGATGCGCGCCCGGCCCGCCTGTGCCGCGCCTGTGGCCCAGGACTGCGCCGCATGCGCGGTGCAAGACCCGGAGTCAGTTCGTGAATTCTTCCCCTTTCCCCGCGATGGCGGCGCCGGTGCGCGCATCCACGCACGCCTTTCGTCTCCATCCCCTTGCCACGGCGCTGTGCTGCGCGCTGGGCGCCGCATGGGCACCTGCCGCGCACGCGCAGGCCCTGGCCGAGGCGGCACTGCCCGCCGTCGAAGTCTCCGACCAGGCCACGGCCGACGCCAACGGCCTGCTGCCGCTGAACAAGACCGTGGGCACGGCCAGCCGCCTGGGCCTGACGGCGCGCGAGACACCGGCCTCGGTGCACATCGTGGACCGCGCCGCCATCGAGGCGCGCGGCGCCCAGGACACGCAGGAGATCCTGCGCTCCATTCCGGGCGTCACGGCCTACAGCCCGCCCGGCAACATCGGCATCAGCTACCGGGGCTTCGGCACGGGGTCGGTCAGCCAGCTGTTCAACGGCATCAATCTGCAATACTCCATTGCGGCCCGGCCCGTGGACAGCTGGATCTACGACCGGGTGGAGGCCATTGGCGGCGCTTCCGGCTTTCTCTACGGCGCAGGCGGCGTGGGCGGCACGCTGAACTACATCACCAAGCTGGCCCAGCGCGACAGCTTCACCGAAGGCCAGCTGCGCCTGGGCAGCTATGGGCTCAAGGAAGCCTCCGTCGGGCTGAACCGCCGCCTGGGCGATGCCACCGACATCCAGGGCACGCCCCATTACCTGCGCCTGGACCTCAACCACCGCGATGCCGGCAGCTGGGTGGGCGGCACGCAGTCGCGCTCCACGCAGCTGGCGGCCTCGCTGCTGTCCGACCTGGGTGGCGGCCTCACGCACACCCTGGCCTACGAAGCCCAGCATGAGCGCGTGGACCGCCCCTACTGGGGAACGCCGCTGCTCAACCCGCTGCGCGGCCAGGCGCGCATTGACGAGGCCACCCTCGGCAAGAACTACAACAGCGCCGACGGCCTGTATGCCCAGCGCGTGCAGTGGCTGCGCTCCATCACCGAATGGCGGGCCAGCGACCGGCTCAAGCTGAGCAACACCTTCTACGCCTATGACGCGCTGCGCGACTACCGCAACGTGGAGACCTACCGCTTCACGCCCGACAACAGCGCGGTGGTGCGCTCGGCCGCGCTGCTGCAGCGCCATGACCAGCGCATGGTGGGCGACCGCATCGAAGGCAGCTACCTGGGCGAGCTGGCCGGCCGGCGCAGCGAATGGGCCTTTGGGCTGGATGTGAGCGTGAACCGGCAGACGCGCTTTCCGAACAGCCTGTCGGGCACGGTGAGCACGGTCAATCCCTACGATTTCACGACAGAGAACTTCTACGACATTCCCGGTATGGCGCCCGGCTTCAGGCCCGACCGCGACAACAAGGTCACCACCACCGCCCTGTACCTGGAAAACCGCACGGCCCTCACCCCGGCCCTGCACCTGCTGACCGCCCTGCGCCATGAACGCATCGAGGTGGACCTGACCAACCGGCGCGATGTAACGCCCGCGCTGCCCGCCAGCTACAGCCGCAGCTATAGCCCGACGACCGGGCGCGTGGGCCTAGTCTGGGATGCCACGCCCGAGGCCAATCTCTACGCCCAGTTCTCCACGGCGGCCGATCCGCCGTCAGGCATGCTGATGGGCGCCTCGTTTGCCGACGCCATCAACAACACCGGGCTGACCACGGGCCGCCAGGTGGAAGCCGGCAGCAAGCTGTCGTTCTGGCAGGGCAAGGGAACGGCGGCGCTGGCGATCTATCACATCACGCGCCGCAACATCTCCACCCAGGACCCGCAGGACAGTACGCGCACGGTGCTGGTGGGCCAGCAGTCCTCGCGCGGGGTGGAGCTGTCCATGGGCCTGGCGCCCACGCCGCGCTGGTCGGTCCAGGGCAACTGGAGCCATGTGGACGCGCGCTATGACAACTACCAGCAAGGGGGCGTGTCCCTGGCCGGCAAGCGGCCCACGAACACGCCCGCCAGCGTGCTCAACCTCTGGACCAGCTACCGCATCACGCCGGCGCTGGAGGTCAACGCCGGGCTGCGCCGCGTGGGCGGTATCTATGCCGATGCGGCCAACACCCTGTCCTGGCCTGCCTACACCCTGCTGGACCTGGGCATGAGCTACCGCATCGACCCGCGCATGACCGTGATCGCACGGCTGCGCAATGCCACCGATCGTGTCTACGCCGCCAGCCTGACCAGCACCATGGCCTACCTGGGGGCGCCGCGCACGGCCGATATCACGCTGCGCGTGGCGTTCTGAGCGAGGGCCGCGCCATGCGCCTTCACCTCAAACGCTGGCTGTTCCTGCTGCACCGCTGGCTGGGCATTGCCGTGTGCCTGTTCTTTGCGCTGTGGTTTGTCTCGGGCATGGTGATGATGTACGTGGGCTACCCCAAACTCACCGAGGCCGAACGGCTGCGCCACCTGCCTCCGCTCGATGGCAACGCCGCCCTGCTCGCGCCCGCCGAGGCGCTGCGCGCGGCCGGCATCGACGGCCCGCTCAAGGACCTGCGCCTGCATGCCGGCAGCGGCGGCCGTGCCAGCTACCTGGCCACGCCCGAGGGGCGGCGCCAGCCCGTGGCCATTGATGCGGCCAGCGGCCATGTGCTGCCCGCCACCAGCGAGGCACAGGCCCTGGCCAGTGCCCGTGCCTTCGCGGGGGACGGCACGGGCCTGCACTACCTGGGCACGGTGGATGAGGATGCCTTCAGCCACTCGCGCGCGCTGGACATCCACCGCCCCCTGCACCGCGTGCAGATGGACGATGCCCAGGGCACGCTGCTCTACATCTCCGGCCGCACGGCCGAGGTGGTGCGCGATGCCACGCGCACCGAGCGCGGCTGGAACTACCTGGGCGCCTGGCTGCACTGGCTGTACATGTTCCGGGGCAATGCCTTTGATGGCGCCTGGGCCGACATCGTCAACGTGCTGTCGCTGGTCGGCATTGCCGTGGCCATCACCGGCACCGTGGTCGGGGTGACGCGCTGGCGGTTCAGGCAGCCCTACCGCAGCGGCCGGCGCACGCCCTACCCGGGCCGCGCCATGCGCTGGCACCATGTGGCGGGCCTGCTGTTTGCGCTGACCACGCTGGCCTGGATCTTCAGCGGCCTGATGTCCATGAACCCCTGGCGCCTGTTCGACACGGGCACACCGCCACTGCACATGGCCCGGTGGCAGCAGGGCCCGCTGCGCCTGACGGGGGACGACGCCACGCCGCAGTCGCTGATTGCCGCAGCGGGCGGCCCCGTGCGTGAACTGCGCTGGCTGCGCACCGCAGGCCGCACCGAGGTGCTGGCCCAGCCCGCAGCCGGTACGCCCCTGGTGCTGCACAGCGCCAGCGCCGCGCCCGTGGCCCATTCGCGCGAGGCCCTGCTGGACCGCGCGGCCGTGCTGATCGACGCACCCGTGCTGCGCAGCGAATGGCTGACCGCGCACGACCTGTACTGGTACGAGCGCGCCGAGCACACCATGATGGGCGGCCATGACAAGCCCCTGCCCGTGCTGCGCGTGGTCTTTGGCGATGCTGCGGCCAGCTGGGTGCACATCGACCCGCACACGGGCCAGGTGCTGGGCCGGCTGGACAGCACCCAGCGCCTCAAGCGCTGGCTGTTCGCCATGCTGCACAGCTGGGACTGGCTGCCGCTGCTGCAGCGCCGGCCGCTGTGGGATGCGCTGCTGCTGGCCTTCAGCCTGGGCGGCCTGCTGATGAGCGCCACGGGCGTGCTCATAGGCGTGCGCAGGCTGCGCCGCAAGCGCAGCCATCGCGCACAGGCATCGGCTTGCCTGGAGGCGCAGCCACATGGTTAGCCACCATACTGTATGCTTGCCGCATGCAACTCGAACAGAAATACCAGGCCCTGCTGGCCGAGGCCGAGCGCCGCAAGCTGGACGACGTGGACAGCATGCGGCTGTGCTTCCAGACCCTGTCGCTGGCTGCACGCATCGACCGTGACTGCGCCGCGCTGCTGGCGCCCCATGGCCTGTCCGAAGGGCGCTTCGTGCTGCTGTTCCTGCTGGAATCCGCCAGCGAAGGGCTGGCGCCCAACCACCTGGCCGAGCAGGCCGGCATCACCCGCGCCACCGTGACCGGCCTGCTGGACGGCCTGGAACGCGAGGCCCTGGCCGAGCGCCTGCCCGACCCGGCCGACCGCCGCGCGCTGCGCGTGCAGCTCACCGCCAAGGGCCGCCAGCTGGCGCGCAAGCTGTTTGCCCGGCACAGCCAATGGATCGCCGGCCTGTTTTCCAACCTGTCGCCCGCCGAACGCGGCCAGTTGGGAAAGCTGCTGGCCAAGGCCGCCGCAGGCGTGGAGGCCAGCGCATGACGGCGCCCACGCCCCGGCGCAAGGGCGCCAACCGCACGGTCGATATCACTCCCGAACTGCTGCAGGCCCTGTCCCTGGGCGAGATCGAGACCGCCACGCTGACCGAAAGCCTGGCCGTGGACCAGGCCCGGCTGCTGCAGGCCGTCTTTCCCGACGCGTGGCCGCAGCTGGAGGACACGGCGCAGGCGCTGGGCCAGCTTGGCATTCTCAAACGCATGGAGTGCATTGGCGGCCTGCTGTGGCAGGCGCTGGGCCAGGCGGGCTGGCAGCGCTGCCTCACGCACCGCTCTGACACGGTGCGCGGCTGGGCCTGCTTCATGGCCGGTGCGCAGCCGGGCCTGACCCTGAGCCAGCGCCTGGAACTGCTGCAGCCGCTGGCCGATGACTCGCATTTCGGAGTGCGCGAATGGTCGTGGATGGGCGTGCGCCCGCATCTGGCCAGCGATCTGCCGCAGGCCGTGGCCGAGTTGTCCCGGTGGACAAGGCGGCCCTCCGACCGCCTGCGCCGTTTCGCCAGCGAGGCCCTGCGGCCGCGCGGCGTCTGGTGCAGCCATATCGCGGCGCTCAAGCAGCAGCCGGAGATCGCCCTGCCCCTTTTGCAGCGGCTGCGCGCCGATGCCTCGCCCTATGTGCAGGACTCGGTGGCCAACTGGCTCAACGACGCGGCCAAGAGCCGGCCCGACTGGGTGCGCGCCCTGTGCGCGCAATGGCTCGAGGAATCGCCCGTGCCCGCCACGCGCCGCATCTGCGAGCGTGCGCAGCGCAGCCTCAAGGAGAGCTAGCCTCCTGCCGGCCCGCCAGCCGTTCGCAGTCGGGCTTGATGCAGCGCCCGTAGAGGATGTGGGAGTGCTCCACGATGGCAAAGCCATGCGAGCGCGCCAGCAGCTTCTGACGCTGCTCGATCACCGCATCGTGGAACTCCTGCACCAGGCCGCAGCGCGTGCAGATCAGGTGGTCATGGTGCTCGCCGTCGTCGAGTTCATAGACCGCCTTGCCCGCCGCAAAGCGCTGCTGGCGCAGCATGCCGGCCTGCTCCAGCTGCGCCAGCACGCGGTAGACCGTGGCCAGGCTGGTGCCCCGGCCCTGGTCATGCAGCTGGCGGTAGACCTCCTCCGCCGCCAGATGCCGCTGGTCCCCGTGGCGAAAGATGTCCAGTACCCACAGTCGCGCCAGCGTGGCCTTCAGCCCCAGGTTCTTGAGGTCAGCGGAATCGGACATGCAGCCCTCCCGGCCGGTCAGAACTCATTGTGGATGGCCTTGTAGCCGCGCACCAATTCGTTGTTGGTGCGGACCACGTCCTCGGAGAAATCGCTGGCGTCGGCGGGCACCTGGGCCAGCGTGGACAGGTCGGTCTCCGGGCCTATGCGCGCAGTGGATGGCACGTAGAAGCCCGGCGGCAGGTGGCATCCATCGACCACGGCGTTGTAGCGCACCACGCAGCCGTCATCGACCACGCAGTTGAACAACACGCTGTTGAAGCCGATGAACACGCCATTGCCCACGGTGCAGGGCCCGTGGACGATGGCGCGATGGGCGATCGAGGTGTGCTGCCCCACGCTGACGCGCGCGCCGGACTTGGAGTGGATCACCACCCCGTCCTGGATGTTGGAGTGCGCACCGATCACGATGGGGTCGATGTGGCCGTCAGCATCCATCTCGTCGGCACGGATCACCGCATAGGGGCCGATGAAGACGTTCTCTTCCACGACCACCAGTCCGCACAGGATGGCCGTGGGGTCCACGAAGGCGCTGGCATGGATGCGCGGCAGGTCGCCGCGCGGGTTCTTGCGGATCATCCCTTGCGCCTGTTCTTTGCGCCGCCCTGGCGGGCCTTGAAGCGCGGGTTGCTCTTGCAGATGACGTAGATGCGGCCGCGGCGGCGCACCACCTGGCAGTCTCGATGGCGCAGCTTGGCTTCCTTGAGTGACGAGAGAACTTGCATGGAAAACTCCTTGGGTTGTAGAGAAACGGGTGCCGGCTCGCCGGTCATGCCCAGGCCACGGCATCGTGCGGATGCAGGCTCTCCATGTGGCGCACATGCACGCGCGGCCGGGCGTAGATGCCTTCCAGCGCGGCCTGTATGCGGCGCGCCGCATCCTCGACAAACATCAGGTTGCGGCCGTTGAGCGCGGCAAAGGCCTGCTCATCGGCGCGCTTGACCGCGGTCTGCACGGGCGTGCCCAGCGCCTGCTCCACGCGGGCGATCAGGGGCAGGATGCCGAGGTCCGGCCCATCACAGGCCAGGTCCACGCTGACCTGGGCCTCGCTGCGCTGGCTGTGTGCCGTGGCCAGCGTGCCATGCCGGCGCAGCCAGGAGGCCACCTGGTCCGGCTCCACCAGCGGCTCGCCCGCAAAGGCCTGCAAAAAGCCATGCTCCAGCAACTGGCGCGACAGTGCCGCCGAGCAGGGGCAGGTCGAGGAATAGCCCACGCTCACCTGCAGCCGCAGCTGGAACACGCCCTGCGCCAGCGTGGCGTCCAGGCGTACGGGATAGGACTTCCAGCCCGACAGATCGTGGGTGACCAGGGCGGGCCGCTGGGCCAGCAGGTCCAGCGACAGGCGCATCCGGGCGCTGCGGCTTTGGCAGTCGAGGTGGCTGTCGATCATGGCCTGCAGCGCATGGCGCAGCGCCAGGGCAGACAGCGCGGATTCCTCGGCCAGGCTGTCCAGTTGCCGGTACAGCCGGGACATGTGTATGCCCTTGACATGGGCCGCAGGAAGATCGACCTGCACATCGGCACGCGCATGCAGCTCGCGCCAGTAGCCGGGCTCGGCCACGGTCACGGGCAGGTCTATGCCCTGCATGCCCACCCATTGCAGCGGGCTGAGGCTGGGCGCGGGATCGGTCAGGGAAACATCGGGAAGAGGTGCAGGCATTCGGGGCTCCAGTGGCCACGCCGACCCAGGCCGGCGCGGTATTCGCTCAATTCCAGTCGGGAAACGGGTTGTCCCATTGCGCCCAGGCCTGCGGGCCCAGGGCCATTTCTGCATCGGTCAGCAGGCACTCGTCCAGGCGGGCGCGCAGCGCGTCCTCGTCCATGCCCATGCCGATCAGCACCAGTTCCTGGCGCGCGTCGCCCACGCCATCGACCCATTTGTCCAGGATGCGCTCCACGCTTTCGGGGTCGCGCGGCCAGCGCTCGGCCTCCACGGCGGCCCACCAGTGGCCGGCCGGGCCATGGCGCGCCACGGCGCCGGCCTGCGACCAGGAGCCGGCCAGCGCCGGATGGCTGGCCAGCCAGAAAAATCCCTTGGAGCGCACCACTCCCGGCCATTCGCTTTGCACCAGGCCGAAGAAGCGCCGGGGATGAAAGGGGCGCCGGGCTCGGTAGACAAAGCTGGCAACGCCATAGGCCTCGGTCTCGGGCTGGTGCGTGCCACGCAATTGCTGCAGCCAGCCCGGCGCCCTGGAGGCCTCCTCGAAATCGAACAGCCCGGTATCGAGCACGCGATCCAGCGGCAGCTGGCCGAAGGAGGCGATCTCCAGCCTGGCACGCGGGTTGAGCCCGCGCAGGATGGCCATCAGCCGCGTGCAGTCCTCCTCGGTGACCAGGTCGATCTTGTTGAGCACGATCACATCGCAGAACTCCACCTGCTCGATCAGCAGATCGACCACGGTGCGGCGGTCCTCCTCGCCCAGCGATTCACCGCGCGAGCGCAGGCTGTCACGCGAGCCATAGTCGTGCAGGAAGTTGAAGGCATCGACCACGGTCACCATGGTGTCCAGCCGCGCCACATCGCCCAGGCTGCGTCCGTCCTCGCCCGCGAAGGTGAAGGTCTCGGCCACCGGCAGCGGCTCGGAGATGCCCGTGGACTCGATGACCAGCTGGTCGAAGCGGCCCTCGCCCGCCAGCCGCGCCACCTCCAGCAGCAGGTCCTCGCGCAGCGTGCAGCAGATGCAGCCGTTGCTCATCTCCACCAGCTTTTCGTCGGTGCGCGACAGGCCGGCGCCGCCATCGCGCACCAGGGCCGCGTCGATGTTGACCTCGGACATGTCATTGACGATGACGGCCACGCGCCGCCCTTCGCGGTTGTGCAGGATGTGGTTGAGCAAGGTGGTCTTGCCCGCGCCCAGAAAACCCGACAGCACGGTCACAGGCAATCGGGCATGCGGCGGCTGAACCGGCGCTACGGTATGCATCATGGAATCTCTCGAACAGGGACAGGGAGCACGCGGCGGGCACTGCGGCCGCATGCGCAGGGAGGGGTCTCAGGCGGGGAGCGCGGTGCAGGCGGAGCACTTGCCATGCAGCTCGATGTTTGAATGGGCCAGCGCAAACGCATGGCCATGCGCCCAGCTGCCCAGGCAGCGGTTGAGCGCGTCGTCCACGAACTCATCGACCTGGCCGCAGCTGTCGCAGATCGCAAAGGCCGAGAAATCATGGCTGCCCTCGTCCGGATGCGAGCAGCAGACATAGGCATTCAGCGACTCCAGGCGATGGACCACGCCCTGCTCGGCCAGCTTGTCCAGCGCGCGGTAGACCTGGGTAGGGGCCGTCAAACCGTGGTCCCGCAACTGGTCGAGCAGCGCGTAGGCCGTCAGCGGCGCGCCGGCCTGGCGCAGCGTGTCGAGCACGCGTTGTTGCTTGGTGGTCAGGGAGTGGGACATGGTGGTTTCCTGGTCAAAAAGGGCGGGCAGCGACCTTGCCCTGCATCAAAACAGTTACGTTATAACATAACAAAATTGGCAGCCACGCACTGTTTTACAATTAAAAAGAATATTAAGTTGCGCTTAAATACACAACAGGATATAGTCAGCTCCGTTGTTGAGGCCAAGCGCTTAAGCCGCCCACTTCCCTTCCCTGCACAACGGCTGTCCGCCGCTCCCCGCAGGATGTCTCTTGCGACCTTTGTCGCACAGTTGGTCTGTAGAGCTGCAGCCAACCGAGTTCCCAGATGCTCACGCAGGCCTGTTCAAGGCTGCGAACCTGACTGAACCACATTTCAAACACTGGCATTCCCATGGGCAAGTACGTCGTCTCGCCCTCGACACACCCGACCGACTGCGGCCGCTTCCGCGCCTCCTTCGCGGTCCATCGCTCCCAAGGCAACGGCAGCTACTGCCGCGTATTCCGCTTCGACAAGGCGTTCGCCTCCCGCGAAGCAGCACGGCTGTTTGCCGTCACCCAGGGCTGGCTCCAGACCTGCATGCAGCACCCGCCTGCCTGCTGACGGCCTGCCTGCCCGGCTGCCGTCACCCTCCCACCCATTCACCGCCGCGGATTGCACAGTCCGCCGCATGCATGCCAACGGTGCGCCCTTTTGCGCACATCCAATCGAAGAGGTTTTCCTATGACCACCAAAATCTACGTGGGCAATCTGCCCTACTCCGTGACCGACTCCAGCCTGGAAAGCAACTTTGCCGAGTTCGGCAACGTGGCCTCCGCCAAGGTCATGATGGACCGCGAAACCGGCCGCTCCAAGGGCTTCGGCTTTGTGGAAATGGCTTCTGCCGAAGTGGCCCAGGCCGCCATCACCGGCCTGCACGGCATGTCCGTGGACGGACGCTCGATCGTCGTGAACCTGGCCCGTCCCCGTGAAGAAGGCCGCAGCTCCGGTGGCTACAGCCCGCAGGGTTACGCCGGCAAGCGTTCGGACGTCGGCTATGGCAATGGCGGCCACGGCGGCGGTCGCTACTGATCACGGCGCAGCTTCCAAAAACCGGCTCTCTGGGCCGGTTTTTTTTCGCCTGCGGTTTTCTTTCCTGCCGTTGCAGGCATGAAAAAACCGGCCGCCCTTGCGGGTCGGCCGGTCATGGCTGAAGCCTGCCGGGGCCTGACCCCGGCACAGTGGCTTACAGCAGCGCGTCGATGGCTGCGTTGAACGTGGCGCTGGGGCGCATCACGGCATCCATCTTGGCCACGTCGGGCATGTAGTAGCCACCGATGTCCACGGCCTTGCCCTGCACGGCGCGCAGCTCTTCGATGATCTTGGACTCGTTGTCAGCCAGTTGCTTGGCCAGCGAAGCGAACTTGGAGGCCAGTTCGGCATCTTCCGTCTGCGCCGCCAGGGCCTGTGCCCAGTACAGGGCGATGTAGAACTGGCTGCCACGGTTGTCCAGCTCGCCGGTGCGGCGCGAAGGCGACTTGTCTTCGTCCAGCAGCTTGCCCGTGGCTTCATCCAGGGTCTTGGCCAGCAGCTTGGCGCGGGCGTTGTCGTTCTTGATGCCCAGGTCTTCCAGCGACACGGCCAGTGCCAGGAACTCGCCCAGCGAATCCCAGCGCAGGTGGTTTTCCTCCACCAGCTGCTGCACGTGCTTGGGAGCCGAGCCGCCAGCACCCGTTTCGTACATGCCGCCGCCGGCCATCAGGGGCACGATGGACAGCATCTTGGCCGAGGTGCCCAGTTCCATGATGGGGAACAAGTCGGTCAGGTAGTCGCGCAGGATGTTGCCGGTCACCGAGATGGTGTCCAGGCCGCGGGCCACGCGCTCCAGCGTGTAGCGCATGGCGCGGACCTGGGACAGGATGTGGATTTCCAGACCCGTGGTGTCGTAGTCCTTGAGGTAGGTGTTGACCTTCTTGATCAGCTCGGCCTCGTGCGGACGATAGGGGTCCAGCCAGAACACGGCAGGCATGCCGGAGTTGCGGGCACGCGTGACGGCCAGCTTGACCCAGTCGCGGATGGGAGCGTCCTTGACCTGGCACATGCGCCAGATGTCGCCCTGCTCCACGTTCTGGCTCATCAGCACTTCGCCGGTGGCCAGATCGACGATGTTGGCAACGCCGTCTTCCTCGATCTCGAAGGTCTTGTCGTGCGAGCCGTACTCTTCGGCCTTTTGCGCCATCAGGCCCACGTTGGGCACGGTGCCCATGGTCTTGGGGTCGAAGTTGCCGTGCCACTTGCAGAAGTTGATCATCTCCTGGTAGATGCGAGCAAATGTGGACTCAGGCATCACGGCCTTGCAGTCGTAGGGCTTGCCGTCGGCGCCCCACATCTTGCCGCCCTGGCGGATCATGGCGGGCATGGACGCGTCAACGATCACGTCGTTGGGCGAGTGGAAGTTGGTGATGCCCTTGGCCGAGTCCACCATGGCCAGCGCGGGACGGTGTTCCTGGCAGGCGTGCAGGTCACGGATGATCTCTTCGCGCAGCGAGGCGGGCAGCGTCTCGATCTTCTCGTACAGCGTGGACATGCCGTTGTTGACGTTCACGCCCAGCTCGTCGAACAGCTTGCCGTGCTTCTCGAAGGCTTCCTTGTAGTAGATCCTCACGCAGTGGCCGAACACGATGGGGTGCGAGACCTTCATCATCGTGGCCTTGACGTGCAGCGAGAACAGGATGCCGGCGTCGCGGCAGTCGTCCAGTTCCTTTTCATAGAAGTCGCACAGCGCCTTCTTGCTCATGAACATGGAGTCGATGATCTCGCCGGCCTTCAGGGCCACCTTGGACTTGAGCACCACGGTCTTGCCGCTCTTGGTGGTCAGCTCCATCTTGACGTCGCGTGCGGCGTCCAGCGTGATCGACTTTTCGCCGTGGTAGAAGTCGCCGTGCTCCATGTGCGAGACATGGGTTTGCGACCACTGCTTCCACTCGCCCATGGAGTGGGGGTGCTTCTTGGCGTAGTTCTTGACGGCGGCAGGAGCGCGGCGGTCGGAGTTGCCCTCGCGCAGCACGGGGTTCACGGCCGAGCCCAGGCACTTGCCGTAGCGTGCCTTGATGTCCTTTTCCTGATCGTTGGTCGGATTCTCGGGATAGTCGGGCAGTGCGTAGCCCTTGCCCTGCAGCTCCTTGATGGCAGCCGTCAGCTGGGCCACGGAGGCGCTGATGTTGGGCAGCTTGATGATGTTGACATCGGGCTCCAGCGTCTTCTTGCCGAGCTCGGACAAGGTGTGGGCCACGCGCTGGTCTTCGGCCAGGAATTCGGAGAACTCACCCAGGATGCGGTGGGCCACGGAGATGTCGGCGGTCTCGACATTCACGCCGACGGGTGCGGCAAAGGCGCGCACCACAGGCAGGAAGGCACTGGTGGCAAGGCGCGGAGCCTCATCGGTCAGGGTGTAGATGATGGTGGGTTGCTGCGTGCTCATCTCTTGTCTCAGGTAGTGAAAAGGTAGGGGTCGCGCCGCAGGCCGTCGAACCGGGCATCCGCTAGGGGAAACGGGGCCGGTGCAGCCTGAGGCAGTAGGACCGTCACGCAATGCCCCGTCGCGCCAGCATGCTGCCCCGGCGTTTTCTGCAATGCGATCCCACAATACAAAATTCTAAGCGGAACCCGCCACATTTTTTAAGTCTTGTAGAAGACTTAGGGTTTTACAGCGGCATTCGGGACCTGTTTTCACAGGGAAACGGCTTGCAGCCCCCGCGTTTTCTACCATGCAAAAAATGCTGTAGCGTGACGGACACGCAAGCGGAGCAGACCCCCGTGTCAAACCCAGAGCCGATACATCCAGAACGATTCATCGTGCTCGAAGCGCCGCGCAAACTCCCCCGGCGAAAACCCCGTGATCTGGCGCACGGCGCGGCACATATGGGCCTGGTCGGAGAAGCCCTCGTCCAGCGCCAGCGCGGCCCAGTCCAGCGCCTGTCCCTGTTCATGGTGGCGCCGCGCCGCATGGAACAGGCTTTCCGTGCGCACCATGCCCTGCCATTGCCGCAGGGAGCGGCCGCTGAACTGCTTGATGCGCCGCTCCACCTGGCGCGCGCCCAGCGTTCTTTGCCATTGCAGCGCCTGCATCCCCAGCCAGGCCACCCAGTGGCGCCCATGCTCGCGCAATGAGGGCAGCACCTGCAGGGCGCTCCCCCGGACCTCGCGCCAGCGCGGCGCCAGGTGGCGCTGCAACGCGTCCAGGGTGCCGGCATCGTCCTGCGCATGCAGCAGGGCCTGGCACAGCGCGGACCAGGACGGCCCCAGCACCCCGGATGCCGCGACAAAGCCATCCTGCGCATGCAGCACGCCGGGGCCGAACAGCTGCAGCGCGGCATCCAGGTGCAGGCAGACCATGCCGCCACGGCCCGGCCCGCTGGCCCAACTGGCCGTCGGCGCGGTCTGGCTGCCCGAGAGCATGACGGATGCCTCAAAGGGCTCGCAGCCCTGCACGCCCACCAGGCCTGCGGCCATGTCCTGGTACCAGGACAGGCAGACCATGGGGGTGGCGGGAAAATGCGACAGCCGCTGCGCATCGTCCAGGACAACGCCCCGCGTATCGCGGCAGACGACGGCCACCACCGCACCATGCAGCCCTGCCGGCGCGGGATACAGCATGGAGTGCGGCTGCCGCCCCTGGCCTGCCCAGCGCGCGGCCCTGGCATGCAGAGGGGGACAGGCAGCAAAGGCACTGGGCGTACGGGCTTCGATTGCGGCTTCGGCTTCGGGCATCACGACGGCATCCATGGAGGCGCAGTGTAGGCCTTGCCGCCCGCCGATCCGGTGACGCTTTCGTTCAAGACCACGGGCGGCGCGACCAGCGAGCATGGGGACATGAACCGCCCGAATCCCACGCAAGATACCTACACACCGGCGCCGTCGAACGCGGCCTCCTGCCCCTTCGCCACGCAAGCGGCGCAACCGGCGCTACCCGAGCAATCCGAGCAGACGGCCTCCACGGCCTGGCCACCCGGCCCGGCACCGGGGCTCATGGGCTGGGGCCTGCTGCGCCGCATGTCGCGCGACCTGCTGGGTACGCTGGCGCAATGGCGCGGCGAGCACGGCGATGCCATCCATCTGCGCATCTGGCCAGAGCACCAGGTCGTCGTCACGGATCCCGAACTGGTGCGCGAGCTGCTGGTCGGCCAGCACGACGCGCTGGTGCGCTGGGAGCACGGCATCTCGGTCTTTGCCCAACTGCACGGTCACAGCGTGCTGGTCAGCGAAGGCCAGCCCTGGCGCAGCAAGCGGCAGGCCCTGTTGCCGGCTTTCTCCCCCAAGGCCGTGCAGGCCCAGATACCGGCCCTGGCCGCAGCCGCGCAGGCCGCGCTGCAGGCCTGGCCGCAGCAGTCCGAGGACTTTCCGATGGAACAGGCGCTGACCGCCCTGGCCATGGATGTGATCATGCGGCTGATGTTCTCCGGCGCCATCGGCGAGGATGCGCGCTCCGCGGAGCAGGCCATCCGCGAAGTCAGCCATGCCGCCAACAGCGAGTTCTACTGGCCCCTGCGCTGGCCCGATGCCATGCCATGGAAGCGCCGCAAGCGCCGGGCGCTGGCCTGGCTGCGCAGCTTCATCGACCGGCAGGTCCGGCTCCGGCTGGCGCAGGCCGATGCAGACTGGCCCGAGGATCTGCTCAGCCGCCTGCTGCGCCTGCACCGGGGCGACACCCAGGCCTGGACACTGCAGGCCGTGCGCGATGAGTGCATGACGGCCTTTCTGGCAGGTCACGAAACCGTGGCCAGCAGCCTGACCTGGTGGTCCTGGTGCATGGCCACCCATCCCGAGGCGCAGCAGCAGGTGGCCGACGAGATCCATGCACAGCTGCAGGGCCGCACGCCCACGGCGCAGGACCTGCCGGCGCTGCGCCAGTTGGGCTGGAGCCTGCAGGAAGCCATGCGCCTGTACCCGGCCGCGCCCGTGCTCATCAGCCGGCGTTGCACGCGGCCTGTGCAGCTGGGTCCGTGGCGCCTGCCCGCGCGAACCCTGTTCATGATTGCGCCCGGCCTCATGCAACGCGATGCGCGCTGGTTCCCGCAACCCGATGCCTTTCAGCCGCAGCGTTTCGCCGTTGCCGACAAGGACGGAGCCCCTGCCGCGCCGCGCGGCAGCTGGATGCCCTTTGGCACCGGCCCGCGCGTATGCCTGGGCCAGCACCTGGCCAGCACGGAGATGACGGTGGTGGCGGCCATGGTGCTGCAGCGCCTGCGGCTGAGCGTGCCCGAAGGTGCCGGCGCCCCTCGCCCTGTGCTGCAGGTCACGCTGCGGCCATCCACGCCCTTGAGACTGCGGCTGCAGTCGCGCAGCGGCGCACAGGCCGGGTAAACGTGGCGATATATTGCGCCAAATCATCTACAAAGCACGCCAATTACGCCAAATTGTCACCCATCCGCATTTATTCTGTCTTTTTGACTAGAACCACTGGACTGGAGACGATTTGAGTACCCTGGCAATCGTGATTTCATTGGCGGGACTGATGTTCCTGGCCTATCGAGGCATCTCCGTGCTGCTGCTGGCACCCCTGATGGCCGCCGTGGCCGTGCTGCTGTCCGGCGACCTGGGCCACATGCTGCCGCTGTACACCAGCACCTTCATGGGCGCCCTGGGCAACTACATGCTGCAGTTCTTCCCGGTGTTCCTGCTGGGCGCGCTGTTCGGCCAGTTGATGGCGGACTCGGGCGCAGCCACCGCGATATCGCACTGGATCATGCGCGTGCTGGGCGAGAAGCACGCCATCCTCACGGTGGTGCTGGCCTGCGCCGTGCTCACCTATGGCGGCGTGTCGCTGTTCGTGGTGGCCTTTGCCATCTATCCGATTGCCAAGTCGCTGTTCCGCGCGGCCCATGTGCCCAAGCGGCTGATACCGCCCACCATCGCGCTGGGCTCGTTCACCTTCACCATGACGGCGCTGCCGGGCACGCCGTCCATCCAGAACGCCATTCCCATTCCCTACTACGGCACGAACGTGTTCGCGGCGCCGGGCCTGGGCATCATCGGCGGCATGACCATGTTGGCCCTGGGCCTGTGGTGGCTGCAGTCGCGCGCGGCCAAGGCGCGCGTGGCCGGCGAAGGCTACGGCGACCATGACGACGCCGTCGAGCAGGGCCTGCATGACGAAAGCGACCCCGCCCTGCACAGCCGCCGGGACCTGCCGCTGCTGCTGGCCCTGCTGCCGCTGGTGCTGGTGATCGCGGTCAATGCCCTGCTGACCTACGGCGTGTTCCCGCAGATGGATTTCGGCTTTCTGAAGGAACGCTTTCCTGCCGTGGACCCGGCCAAGCAGACGGGCCTGTGGGCGCTGATCATGGCCCTGGCCGTGGCCTGCGCCGCACTGGTGCTGCTGGGCCTGGGCCGCTGGCGCAATCTCAAGGAGTCGGTGAACAAGGGCGTGCTGGGCTCCATGCTGCCCATCTTCAACACCGCCTCGGAAGTGGGCTACGGCGCGGTCATCGCAGGGCTGGCGGGCTTTGCCATCATCCGCGAGGCCGTGCTCAACGTCGCACCCCACAACCCGCTGATCTCCGAGGCCGTGGCCATGAACGTGCTGGCCGGCATCACAGGGTCGTCGTCGGGCGGCCTGTCGATTGCCCTGTCCACACTGGGCAAGGACTACCTGGCCATGGCCGCCCAGCTAGGCATCAGCCCGGAGCTGCTGCACCGCGTGGCGGTGATGGCGGCCGGCTGCTTCGACACCCTGCCGCACAGCGGCGCCATCATCACGCTGCTGTCCATCTGCGGCCTCACGCACCGCCAGTCGTACGGCAACATCGCCATCATGACCATTGGCGCGCCACTGCTGGCCCTGGTGCTGGTGATCACGCTCGGCACCATGTTCGGGTCCTTCTGAGGGACCAGGGCGCAGAGCGCGCGCGGGAAATACCACGGCATCGCGCCCGCCACAACCGGCATATGACGTATATGCGCGGGGCGGGTGCATGGCAACAATGCATGCACGGCGATAAGGCATCGCCCCGATTCATTCCCGCATCACCGACAAGACGACATCCGCTGCCAAAGCTGCCAGCGCAGATGTCGGGCAACAAGGCCCGAACCGCTCCCTGACCCGGAGCGGTTCGGGCCTTTTTTTGTTGGCCGGGAATCGAAGGGGCGGCGATGCGGAAAGCCGCCTCTCAACCCTTTCAGGAGCAGCAGCATGAGACACGGAGATATTTCCAGCAGCAACGATTGCGTCGGCGTGGCAGTGGTCAACTACAAGATGCCGCGCCTGCACAACAAGGCCGAGGTGCTGGACAACTGCCGCAAGATCGCGGACATGCTGGTAGGCATGAAGCGCGGCCTGCCGGGCATGGACCTGGTGGTCTTTCCCGAGTACTCCACGCACGGCATCATGTACGACGCCAAGGAGATGTACGACACGGCCAGCTCCATCCCGGGCGAAGAGACCGAAATCTTCGCCGACGCCTGCCGCAGGGCCAACGTCTGGGGCGTGTTCTCGCTGACGGGCGAGCGCCATGAGGAGCACCCCAACAAGGCGCCGTACAACACCCTCATCCTCATGAACAACCAGGGCGAGATCGTGCAGAAGTACCGCAAGATCATGCCCTGGGTGCCCATCGAGGGCTGGTACCCGGGCGACTGCACCTATGTGAGCGAAGGCCCCAAGGGCCTGAAGATCAGCCTCATCATCTGCGACGACGGCAACTACCCCGAGATCTGGCGCGACTGCGCCATGCGCGGCGCCGAGCTCGTCGTGCGCTGCCAGGGCTACATGTACCCGGCCAAGGAGCAGCAGATCATGGTCTCCAAGGCCATGGCCTTCATGAACAACTGCTATGTGGCCGTGGCCAATGCGGCGGGCTTCGACGGCGTGTACTCGTACTTCGGGCACTCGGCCATCATCGGCTTCGACGGCCGCACCCTGGGCGAGACCGGCGAGGAGGAAATGGGCATCCAGTACGCCGAGTTGTCCAAGCACCTGATCCGCGATGCGCGCAAGAACGGCCAGTCGCAGAACCATCTGTTCAAGCTGGTGCACCGCGGCTACACCGGCACCATCAACTCCGGCGACGGGGACAAGGGCGTGGCCGCCTGCCCCTACAACTTCTACAGCCAGTGGGTCAACGATCCCGAGGGCACGCGCGAGATGGTGGAGTCCTTCACACGCACCACCGTGGGCACGCCCGAATGCCCCATCGAAGGCATTCCGCACGAGGCGCCCAAGCACCGCTGACAGCGTCCTGCCTCCGAGTCTGCAGGCCTGGGGGCAGGCCCGCCCATGAACACGGAAAGGTGAAGAGTGAAGATGAGCACGACAACAACCACAGGCCCGGTGCCCGCTCCCGCCAGCCAGGCCGCCGACCCGCTGGCGGCCTACCGCATCGAGGAAGAGCCCTTCTACCGCCCCTCGGGCCGCGAGGTCCAGCTCTACCGCCAGGCCTACCAGCACCGCATGCCGCTCATCCTCAAGGGCCCCACGGGCTGCGGCAAGACGCGCTTTGTGGAGTACATGGCGTGGGCGCTCAAGCGCCCCCTGGTCACGCTGGCCTGCAACGAGGACATGACGGCCTCCGACCTGGTGGGCCGCTACCTGCTGGATGCCGCCGGCACGGCCTGGCACGACGGCCCGCTGACCCTGGCCGTGCGCCACGGCGGCATCTGCTACCTGGACGAAGTGGTGGAGGCCCGCCAGGACACCACGGTCGTCATCCACCCGCTGACCGACGCGCGCCGCACCCTGCCGCTGGACAAGAAGGGCGAGGTGGTCCACGCGCACCCCGACTTCCAGCTGGTGGTTTCCTACAACCCCGGCTACCAGAGCAGCGCCAAGGACATGAAGCCATCGACCCGCCAGCGCTTCGCGGCGCTGGACTTCGACTATCCGGCGCCCGAGATCGAGGCGGACATCGTGGCCCACGAGACCGGCATTGCCCCGGCCACCGCTCGCAGCCTGGTCAGTCTGGCGCGCAGCACGCGCGAACTGCGCCACCGGGGCCTGGACGAAGGCGCCTCCACCCGCATGCTGATCTACGCGGGCCTGCTGATGCGCGACGGCATGCCGGTGCATGACAGCTGCGACATGACCATCACCAGCGCCCTGACCGACGACCCCGACACCGCCGCTGCGCTGCGCCAGCTGGTCGAAGCAGAGTTCGGCGCCTGAGGGCCGCGCGCCATGGCCATCATCTCCGTTGCCTTGCCCGAAGAGTCCCGCCTGCTGCACACGCTGGGCCTGCTGGCCAGCGGCCTGGCGCGCCGGCCTGTCGCCGTGCAGGCGCTGGCCAGGGCGCCGGCCAGTGCCCCGGCGCCGGGCCAGGCCCACGCCCTGCCTCCGCGCGCCGTGCTGATCAGCCAGCCTGCCCGGCTGCTGATTCCCGCCAACTTGCCCATTCAGGCACACCTGCACGCAGCAACGATGGCCCATGCCGCAGCCCATCTGCGCTTTTCACCGGCAGGCCAGGACAGCAGCGCCCTCAAGCCCATGGGCCAGGCCGTGGTGGCCGCACTGGAAGATGCGCGCGTGGAACGGCTGCTGTGCCTGCAGCACCCCGGCGTGCGCCGCTGGTTCGAGGCCTGCATCGCGCCCGAGCCCGACCCATCCGACCTGGGCTTTGCCGCCTTCATGGCCCGGCTGGACCGCATGCTGCTGTGGCCAGAGCGCATGGACGGCAACCACTGGATCCACAAGGCCCGCGACCTCTTCGAGAACACCGCCACGCGCCACGGGCTGGAGGACTACGCCGCATTCCGGGCCATTGCGTCCATCCTGGCCAACGACCTGGGACAGATGCGCGTGCGCATGGACCCGCAGCACCATGCCGTGCCCAGCATCTACCGTGATGACAATAGCTATCTCTGGCAGCATCCGGACTCGCCCCAGGGCGAGGAAGACACACTCGCGCTGCAGCAGTCCGCTGCGCGCGCGGCCCCTCCTCCATCGGCCGGCGCCGGACAGCAGTCCGATGCACAGGAAGGCCAGTCGCTGGACCTAGGCCTGGAACTGTCGCGCCACAGCTATCCCGAATGGGACCGCAGGTCGGAGCGCCTGAAGACGGACTGGTGCACCGTCATCGACACCCTGCCCGCATGGCAGGCCGAGGCTTTGGCCGGGAAAGGCTCCCAGGCCGGCAGACAGACACTGCCGCCCCTGCCGCTGCCACCCGCACGCCAGCTGGACCGGCGCCAGCGCCTGCGCCGCCAGTGGGAAGGCGACGACCTGGACTTCAATGCCGCCATCGAGGTCCAGGTGGACCGCCGCCTGAACCTGCGACCGGAACCTCGCCTTTTCATGCGGGCCGGCAAAGGCCCGCGCCCCACCAGCCTGCTGGTGCTGATGGACGCTTCCGAATCGGTCAACACGCCCGGCCCCCAAGGCGCCAGCCTGCTGGAGCTGGAGAAACAGGCGGCCCTCATGCTGGCCGAATCGCGCGCAGGCCACAGGACCGGCGTGGACCGCCTGGCCATCCACGCCTTCTCGTCCAACACGCGCGCCGAAGTCCGCTACCTGCGCCTGCTGGACTTCGGCCAACCCTTTGCCGCAGCAGCGGCCACCCGGTTGCAGGCACTGCAGGGCCGCCATTCCACCCGCCTGGGCGCAGCCCTGCGCCACGCCAGCAGCCTGCTGGCAGCGGAGCCTGCTGGCCAGCGCCATCTGCTGGTGATCACCGACGGCGCACCCGCCGACATCGACGTGCATGACGATCGCTACCTGATCGAAGACGCGCGCCATGCCGTGCAGCAGGCCCGCGCCGCAGGCATACGCATCAGTTGCCTGGCCGTGGACAGCCAGGCAGACGGCTATGTGCGCCATATCTTTGGCGGGCGCAACTACGGCATTGCCGACGACGCACGGCATCTGCCAAGGCGGCTGTCCCAGATGGGCGCAAGGCTCGCAGCCGGCCGCTGACCACGGCAAGCGCCACGGAAATCTCGATTAACCTGAAGCCTGCAAAGAACGCACGCCAGCACTTGGCACAGAAGGAACCCATGAACGACCCCGTCAGAGTCGGCATTCTTTACTCGGCCACCGGCACCACATCGACCATCGGCCAGTCCCAGCTGCAGGGCGCGCAGCTGGCCATCGACGAAATCAACGAGGCGGGCGGCCTGCTGGGGCGTGAACTGGTCGCAGTGCGCTACGACCCGGCCTCCACGCCGGCCCGCTATGCGGCCCTGGCCGAGCAGCTCATCGTGCGCGACGGCATCAACGTCATCTTCGGCTGCTACATGTCCAGCAGCCGCAAGGCCGTCATCCCCATCGTCGAGAAATGGAACAAGCTGCTGTTCTATCCCACGCTCTACGAAGGCTTCGAGTTCTCGGGCAATGTCATCTACACGGGCGCCGCGCCCAACCAGAACAGCGTGCAACTGGCCGACTACATGACCAGCAGCTTCGGCGCGCGGGTCTACCTCATCGGATCGGACTACATCTACCCCTATGAGTCCAACCGCATCATGGGCGAACTGGTCATGCAGCACCCGGGCAGCGACAAGCTGGGCGAACACTACCTGCCGCTGGACGCCACCGAGCGCGACTACGCGGCCATCATGCAGGACATCCGCGCCAGGCAGCCGGACTTCATCTTCTCCACCGTGGTCGGCGACTCCACCGCCAGCCTCTACCGCGCCTATGCCGATGCGGGTTTCAACCCGCAGACCATGCCGATTGCCAGCCTCACCACCTCCGAGGCCGAGATCGCCCAGATGGGCGCCGATGTGGCGGCCGGCCACTTCACGGCCGCGCCCTACTTCCAGTCCATCGATTCGCCGGCCAATGCGCGCTGCCTGGCCCGGCTACGCCAGCGCCTGGGCGACGACTGCCGGCCCAACCTGTGCTGGGAGGCCGCCTACTTTCAGATGCACCTGTTCGCCAACGCCTTCCGCCAGGCCGGCAGTGACCGCATAGGCGAGCTGCTGCCCCATCTGCTGGGCAGCGAATTCGACGCACCCCAGGGCCGCATCCGGCTGGATCCCGACAACCACCACACCTGGCTGCACCCGCGCGTGGGCCGCGCCAATGCACAGGGCGGCTTCACCATCGTGCGCCAGGCCACCCGGGCCGTCTCGCCCGACCCCTACCTGGTCACCCACTCCCTGGGCGACTGGACCGCCAGCCTCGGTGCCCTGGAGAACTGAGCGTGGATGCCGCCCCCAACAAGGACACCGGCAGCGCTGCCACAGGCCGGCCACTGCTGGAAAGAAAGCCGCTGCTGCGTGCCACCTCGCCCCAACTGAAGGAACTGCGCCAGCTGCGCATTGCCGTCGTCCACCCCGACGACGCGGACGGCCGCCTGCTGGCCCAGCAGCTGCAGCGCATAGGCTGCCAGGTCCAGGCCATCTGGCCGCCCCAGCCCAGCCTGCCCGAGGGCACGGACGTGGTCTTCCTGGCCGTGCGCCCCGATCACCTGCAGTTGAACTACGCCTGGACCCAGGGCGAGGGAGAGAGCCCGCCCACCGCCATCGCCGTGGTCAACTACGAGAACCCCACCATCGTCTCCGCCGTGCTGGAGCTGCAGGTGCAAGCCATCCTGCCCTCGCCCATCCGCTCCTTCGGCCTGCTGTCCACATTGGTGCTGGCGCGCAGAAACCACAAGGAATCACGCCAGCAGCAGCAGCGCATCGCCAAGCTCCAGGCCAAGCTGCTGGGCCAGCGCCGCGTGGCCGAAGCCAAGGCCATCCTCATGCAGACCCACCACATCAACGAAGACCAGGCCTACGAAATGATCCGCGCCCAGGCCATGAGCCGGCGCAGCTCGGTGGAGGAGATTGCCCAGGCCATCGTCCATGCGAGCGAAATACTGTCGCTGGGCAAGGGCGTGGGCGGGTAAATCACGCAGGACTCCTGCCGCCAACAGCCATGGCTTGACCCCGGTGAACCAGGGTCCTCTTTTTTGAACGCATGCAGCGTGTGAAGAAAAAATGGCTCCCGATGCGGAGCACGCAGGGCTTGTGAAATACTTTGATCAATAGTTACCCACCAAACCGCCCACATATGTGAATGTCACTCTCGTTCGATGAGAATCTGATAATGGATTATCAAAATCAATTACTTTGTCAAATTTTGCATCTATTGCAAAATCGGACGACTCTCAGATTAGCATTTCATACTTAAGCATTGACGTGTTGGGCGTCAACAATAAACCATAGTATCGCGAGGCATAAAATGATAGAAGGCGGATGGTGGAAAGCCTATACCAAAAATGGCCGGTATATAGGACTGATTGAAGGAGATGAATTCATAGTCGGAGACACGAGAATTTTATACAGAATAAGCAACAGCAAACTATATTCCACAGAAGTACCACCTTCACATATAGCTGACATATCAGAAAAACAAGCAATTACATCCAACGGTGAAATTCTGCTGAAGTTCTTCAAGACGAGCAGAGAGCGAAAACCATTAACAACTTGATCAAATCAATACCAAAACAATTACAAAATCTCAAAAATCATCAAACAGCCGAGGCCATGGCACGAATCGGCAATTTCCGGCCAAGATCAACACGCAATTGCATTCTGCGTATCAAGTCTGTCGTCAAAACTCGACCTGCCGTAAGCAATACCAAACCTTCCCTCGATACGAAGTCTTGAGCCAATATCATTCCTGGCCTGAGCTCCGAACAGGGAACATAAAGTGGGGCTGGGTCGGCAACGGGGGTTGCCTGTATCAAAATCTGCAAGAAAGCATCGACAACCTCTGGATCAAATTGTGTTCCTCTACCATGCGAAATGAGGGTTCTTGCCTCTGCACAATTTAGGGGCTTGCTGCTTAAATGCCCTATCATCAGGTCATCGTAAAAATCAGCAACCGCTATTATCCGAGCTCCTATTGGAATATCCTTCCCTTTCAGGCCATCAGGGAAACCTACCCCGTCGAATCGCTCATGGTGGGACCTGACGAGAGTAGCGACCGGGTGCGCATCGTCTATCGGCAGAAGCAACTGTTCTCCCAAGCTGCTGTGATTCCTATATTTTTCCAGCTCTTCATGACTCAAGCTTGGGACGGGCTTGTTCAACATCCCGTCGGCAAGAGTAATATGGGCAATATCATGAATGAGCGCAGCAACAAAAGAATTCTGCTGATCTTCTTCGCTTAGCTGCATAATATTTGCGGTTCGGCGGGTCAGGTCCGCAACGCGTCTAGAATGCCCTGCAAGCAGCCCACCCCGCCACTCAAGAAGATTGGAAAACATCCGGATAGCTGCGACGAAATTCTTCTTAAGCTTCCTATGCGCCTCCAACAGTTCGTCGTCATGCTCATGGGCAGTAAGCTCAACAGTTGCATTTAATTCTGCCAGCTCCTTCGTCAGCGCTTTATTTTTCTGATCCAGACGGATATTCTCATGGCGTGTGATTTTCTGATCGTTTAATTGATCAATAGCATCCAAAAATTGCTCACTATTCCAAGGTTTTACTATGTGACGGTACAAACCCATCAAACGACCAATGCCTTTCGGAATCACAGTTCTGCCGTATTCCGAAAGAAAAATCACAAACAGGTCAGGAAACTGTCCAACAAGGCTCTCCAACCACTGTCCGCCATCCTTGTCAAGCACATGCGTATTGCATATCAACAAGTCAATTCGTCCACCAGAAAACTCCGCCAATGCTTCTGGCGAGCTTGCTGCCATCCGCAGATCATATCCAGCCTGACCAAGCAACAGGTTTAACCCTGCAAAGTCCTCCACCTCCGGGTCAATCAACAACGCCTGCAACCGCGATTGCTGTGCAAATGATTCTTGTTTCTCTTCTGCATTCATTTGGCATGCCTCCAATTGCATTATTCGATGCGTCGATCGATGAGTCTCAAGAATATGACATCGAAAGGCATTGGCGAAGATAGTAATTATTTACTAGCATCACGCAATTGAAGATCAAATTCATTTAAGTCTTCTCATTAAATTACAAGCAGTTACAGCAAGCAGCCTCGCGCAATGGATGATTTTTGCGTCAGTGATGCCACTGGCTTGGAAGGCCGAGCCGGATGCACGCATCGCGGAAATGATGGAAACAGAAAAGGCCGGTGCGGTGGAAGAGGTTCGCGCCCTGATTCAAGACTGCCAGTTGACCGAGCAGAACGTGTTCCCTGCCAGCGGCTCCAAGGCGAAGAGCTTCGTGGCCATGCCCAGATTCCGCGCCCCCCCGAGACAGGTGCTACCCGGATCGGCCGCAGCAAGCCGCCGAACTGGATCAACGGCAAGAACGACAGGCAATTCCTGATCGAAAAGGCCAAAAGTTAGGCGGCGTGCAGCCGATACACCAAGCAAGGAGGTGCGCGCCAAGTCTAGGCGGCGCCTCAAGCCCCCGGGGTGCGTGCGCGCCAGGGGCTTTTTCTTTGGAGATTGACCCTTCCGAACTGGACAGTGAGCTTGGAGGCCTGGAGGTCAGCCAGCGAGCCGCCTGCCCGCTTGTGTGCGGTGATGATTCCCATTGAGTGCTCAGAGTTGAACAAAAAGGAAAACGGGGTTGGATGGCGAAGAGTCAGGCAACGACGACGGAGCAAAAAACCCCAATCAGATCAATGACAAACGTAGAAAATCAAGCACCTGCCAGCATGTGGCGCATGTCCGTTGCGCCCATGATGGACTGGATTGATTTAAAAAAAAATCATCATCTGACAGCAACTTAGGGGAATATTCTCACCCTTCTGTAGCAACTATGCAGCATTGCTCGCTCAGTTGCGCTTCTAGTTGTGCGTAGATCCGGCGGTCTGAATGTACCGACCGATGAGGGGGCAGACCTGCCAAGCTCTGAAGCCTTTGAGCAGAAAGGCGTATCGCCCAATCGGGGAGTACTACCTGCTCATCAAGCTGCGACCAACGGATTAAAAGTCCGATCCACCGAAAAAGACACAAGAAAAAAATCCTTCCACATCAACCACTTGCACCGATAGCCACGCTTCTGTTGTTTTCGAAATCATGCCTTTTTTACCCAATTTCAGCCTACTTTGGGCAGGTTTTTGTCATAGCGCGGCGCCTCATCATCAATGCTGCACTTCACATTGTCAGCCCACCCTGGGCAGCCTCTGCGATGCGAGCGCCTTGGCCTCAGGACTTGTGGCGAAAGCCACATGTACGCAAGCTGAGTCGTGGAGTGGAAGTAGCACTCTTGAACAGACAGCTCACTCAAGCAGCGTGCAAATCGATGACTCAACATTCGCCGATTTTCTCGGCTGCAGAGGCATACCCGCGGATTTGATATAGCACAATAGGCACACACACCAGCAACACAGGAAATTATGTCAAGGCTGCTTTACCACGCTCCTGATACGCAGGATCAAGAATCGCCCTTTGATCGTGCCATCGTGCAGGTCATCAGAGATCAGGACGTAAAGATCGTTAGCCCTTACATCAGCCTCGAGTACCTACAGCGAATAATTCATATGGCCCGCTCTTGGCGTTTGGTGTCAGATGTACTTGAGTGGCTTTCAGCGACACCTAGACGCGAGCGAGATTTGGTCTACGACTTCCTTGCAAAACATGATGGCCTTATACACCACTACCCCGCCATCCATGCCAAGACCGTGCTCAGCGGTGTAGCCGCATATACGGGCTCCGCTAACCTTACCCATGCAGGGGTGCTGCGTCGCACAGAATTCGGAGTCCTGTTAACTGATCTTCTGCAAGTCCAGGAGATTCATGATTGGTTCGATGCAATCTGGCTGCAGACATCTCCTCCCCCGCTGCACAGCGTGGTGAAGTTGATAGCCGAACTCAACAGCATTACCAATCAGTCCATACTAAACACTTCTACACGCCCAGCTCAGATAGACTCCACCGCCCGTCGTGTACGTGCACGTCTTGTAAATGTTCTCGGTCACAAGCCCATCTCTATTAAACTACGCCGGGAAATGCAAGACACAAAGACAACGCGTGCATTTCCCCCCCTCGCGGCCGAACTGCTGATACCAGCCAAACCTAATAAATCCACAGAGCCAATTCAATATGACAAAACACCTGTTGTTCATAATATAGTTTTGGTCCCCTCCCATGCAATTGCACCGTCCATACCCGCCCCGGCACTGAACATCCGGGTTCATTCTGACGCTCCACAACTGGCACCCGCTTGGCCACACATGGCAGCACCGCCAGCATTCGACATCGAGAGCGAGATAAAATTCTTCGTTGATAGGAATGCTGACACTGGTTTTACTTTCATCCAAGCCCATACTGCAATGCGCAGTCTAGCTAGGGGCTTGCGGATGCGTGAAACCTACCTAGCCTTGCTTGAATGGTGTGCTTCACATCCCAGATCCATATTTTCCGAAGATGCTGTCCATAGACTGGTATACATCAACGGTCGCTTTATCCAAAGTAAAGAAGCTGAACTGCAACGTGCTCTGGAGCCCATGGATCGCCTAGTTTCACGGATTTTAGACACTCTATCTTTCAACGGACCTACACAGTGGTCGAGCGATCAAGTCCGCCAGAGCACGCCCCCTGCAGTCTTCAAAAAGGTTGTGTCAGGCATGGTGCACGCTGGCTTCGTTCATACCACTGGCGGCCTGCGCCTCATCCCTACCGCGAACTGGAGTCAACGCCTGAAACTGCTGAAGCTCGCGTATAGGAGCTGGAGTGCACGAATTGGTGCATACGAGGTGGACCTAGCGAGACAGCGTGCTCTGGGGAAGCAATCAGCCCCAGGCTCCACCGGCCAAAAGTACTCAAAGAGAGATACCCTAGTGGTTGAGGCCGTCACCATAAACCAAATTCCGGACGGACAAGAAACGCCATCTGATACCAAAGTGGAGCGATTAGCACAGTTTGACAAGGTTTTCGCTCATTTAGCGTGGCTCTATGTCACAAAGGGCGAGATCATAGAATCGAAAATGGATAGTTTAGTCATTGATTTGATGGACGTATCAAAACTAAGACCATCTGAGATTAAACTATTAATTTCTGGCACCTACACTCTTCTGCGCAGTCCCTTTGCGGTCATGCAGACGAGCTATAAGAACAAGTTGAGAATATATCACGATCTTCTCGATAATACGCATCTTCACGAATATCCGAATACGCGGCAGATAATCGAGAAATCAACAACACTGAGAGACCTTACGATTTCACCAAAGCCGTTGCATTTACCTCTACTCGATGAGACCGACAAGCTTCAATTAACAGCAAAGCGTGTCAAGCGTATAACACATTCGCAAGCCGACGATGCGTACGCACTGATCTGTGAGTACATTTACGAGCACTTTGATCTTCAACAGTTACCGATGAGTAGGAGAAGCATTCTCCGTTTGCTTTCAAACACTGGGATAGATCCAGACGTGATCAATAAATTGCTATTTGCATCAAGAGAAACCCGACTTAACCTCTTTACTCTCATCCACTACGGGACAGACAGCATTTTTCTTCGTCTAAATCATATTAAACTTGCTGCATTCCCAACCACAAAGCACTATCTCGAGACACAGGTCTGGGCAAAAAAATTATTTCACTATTGGTTACCAAGCCAGACATCTGAAACTAACGCCTTAAAAAATCATGGAATTTCAACACTCGTAAAGTTAAAAAACAAAGCCAGTGAACGAGACAAGATTTACGCGCTAATACTTCGAAAAGTGGTCAATTCCATACCATCAAATTCTAGATTCAAGACTTACAGTGATCTAATAAATGCATTAAATGTCAATACAGCACATCATTTCACCATAGGGTATTTACTCGGTATCATGCAGGCGCCCAAATCGCCGCTACTAACCTTCAGAAAGGATGAAGTTGGCTGCTACCTAAAACTCGAACCCGACGCTTTACCTTTATATCAAAAATGTTATAAATTCATCAAACAAATGTTTGATGGAGAGATCAAGAGCCACCCATGGCTACTGAACCAGAGCAATTCCCCTTGGATTAGTTCATTGTTCGGCATTTCGATTAAATCCGAACAATCCACCTCAACGGCGCAGCCCATACAAATCAAAGGTAAATCACTATCCCTAAACAAGCTCACTTTTGATAAAAACATCTTATCAACCGCAGCTTCAACATCAACAGCAATTTCTCGCGAAACACTCCCTCCTATGGTATGGAAGGACAAGACATACCTCAAACTCGATACCATTTTCACAGATATTGCGCAACTATTTTCCACTTACGGAAACCCCATCAAGAACTCCGTCACTGATGACAATGGAGAACTAGTGCAATTGATGGCTCTGAAAAAGTATGAATTAGCCAATAATGTCCGCAATAATGCGCAAGAAGTTATTCAACCAGTCCTATCTCTGCGTATACAACATATATCAAACACTGAAATTGAGCTAGTCATTTATAAAAGCTACCGAGAATATAAGGATAATTTTCCGAAGCTACAGCGTCTCCTTTACGTCACAAAGCTCAAACTTCGTGAAGTATGAAGTTTTAGATAATTTTCTCCATCGCAATCAATAAATAATACCAATATCAAAGATCTATTCATTATCAATAGATACCAGCTCGAAAAACTACGATGTAAACTCCAAAATATTTATCAAGTAAAAGACATCTTTTAGATCACAATCCGAATGTTTTACTGAGAAAGATATTTACGAGTAGGTAGCAGCAGTAAAAAATCGATCGTTTGCTTTTTATTACTCCTTACGTACATAACTAAGCATATTCTGAACGCCCCGGTTCAACTGTCGCATTGACAGCTCAATTTCCAGATTGATGGCCTTGATTTGGTCGCGCTTGTCAGGGGAATCCCCAGCCTGCACCGTCCGGCGGAACTTGCGGAGGTCAGAGATCTTCTTGTCCAGCGCTTTCGCTGCGCCATGAGCCCTGGCCAGAGGTACATCAGCCAGAACCGAATCGGCGTCCTCGCCCCGCCGTACCCGGGCTTTGAACTCGTTCTCGCTGATGTTGATCCGCTTGAGGTTCTCGTAGTAGGCGTTGCTCTGGCCGTTGGCGCCGCGTGTGTTGCGCGACATGCGGCCGCCCGTGTTGACGCCGGCACGCGCCTGGTCGATGTACAGCTCATCGGTGTAGAAGCGCTGGCCTTCTTCCTTGCCTTCCAGCACATCGTCGCCTTCGACAGGCGCCACGCGCAGCTCGGCCAGCAGGTCATAGCTGATCAGGTCGCCGGCTTCGGATTCCAGATCCGTCAGCAGTTGGAGAGGGGTCTTGGCGCCCTGGCCCACGGCCGCGAAACGCTTGCCGAAGTACGAGGCCTGCGACACATCGAGTGCCAGGTTGCCGGAAAAGCGCTTGACGGCGCGGGGGCTGTTCACGCCCACCACTGTTTTGCCCATAGGAGTGCTCCTGTGTGGTAGCGAGCACTCCAGCGCCCCAGTTGAAAAATGTTCCAGCCCTCAAGATGGCAGGCTTGGTACGGGCCGCAGCGCGGCCGGTGTCTTTTTGACGGTGGTTTCAGGGGCTGCCAGAACGACCATTCGCGCGGCCTGCCCCTTCTTGTATTCCAGCTGGATGCGGGCGCCGCCCACCTCCAACACATCGCCCATGCGCAGCTCAACGAAGATGCGGCGCGCGTCGGGGGTAGAGGAAGTGGGCGGCATGCCGGCGGTGTCAGCCCAGGCGGTTGTAGCGATCACGCTTTTCCTCGGACATGGCGGCCAGCGCGCGCTCATAGGCAAGGCCCTCCAGCTTGTCCAGCTCGGCGAACTCGTCGCTCACGGGATCGGCATCGCCCGCGCCGCCGGGCACGTCGGCCAGGTTGGTGACCACGGCCGAGGCGTCAGGCTTGCGCCGCACGTCCGCCGGCTTCTTTGTCGTGGCAATGCCATGCAGGGCCACCACGCAGCGGTGCCCTTCCTCCAGGAACCAGCGCATGGGCTTGTGCTCGTTTCCGGGCGCCGCGCCCAGCGCGCGCACCATGGCATCCAGGTCTGCCTGCTTGGCCGCGTCCTTGCGGTAGTCCACGATGCCCAGTTCTGCGCTCTTGGCCGCTTCCTCGAAGAAGCCGTTGATGGTGGCCGTCCAGGCCTGGTGCGTGGACTGCTGCTGCATCTCGGCCGACACCGTGGCGCGCGTCTTCATGTCGCGCAGCTGGTCGCGCTCGTCCTGCAGGCGGTCCAGTTCCGCGTCCAGTTAGGTCTGCTCCAGCTCGCCCTCGTTGAACTTGGCGCGGGCGGCGGCCACGGCATCCTTGTTGGCCTTCACTTGGGCGTCGTAGTCGGCGGGCAGCTCTGCATGGTAGCCGCCGGCCTGCTGCGCAGTCTGCGGATTCGGTGCCGGTGCGTCGGTCGGCTGCGTGGCATCGGTGGGTTCTGCGGGCGCTGCAGCGGGCGCAGCGGTGGTTTCAGTGGGCTCGGTGGGCGTGCTGGGCTCGGGCTTGCCCTTGCCCGCGTCAGCCGCGTCGTCGTCGCCCTCTTCTTCCTCTTGCGCATCGAGGGGGCCGCGACCCAGGGCAGCCAGCGCTGCAGCGTTGTCTTCCTCGGGGTCGTAGTCGTTGTCGTCGGCTTCCATGGCCTCACGCTCGGCGTCGGACAGGAGGCGCAGGTTGTCGTCGTTCAAGCTCATGTGCGTCCTTACGTGGTTTGAATCACGGCAGGTTGGCAGGCTTGGTACGAGTGGGGAACATCGTGAAAAATCCGCCGGCAACCATCCTTACCCAACGACGCTGGCCATTTGCACAGAGAAATCAGCGATAGGAAAATATACTTTTTATTACTAAAATCACTGGGTGCTACTCTAGCCATTGACAGCAACGAGTGCATGCAAGCTATGTTTTTTCGAGACTTAATCGCAATAATTGAGAAGAATTTCTCAATAGTAAGAGCATTCTTCCAAATCTAAAACCAGGTAATTAGCTATGGCCTACATGATAAAAATTCCGCAAAAAATACGGCTCTTACCTTGGTTTCTTCGAGCGATCGCCGTTTTTTTCTTGCAATTGTTCATGTTGGCAGCTTCGTCCCATGCGGCGGCGCCAGTTATCACCAACCCCGTCACAGGAAGCACGCTACCGACCATCGCCGTAGGACAGTCCATGAGCATCACCATATCGTCCACAGGGGGCACAATGCCTTTGGACATGTGGGTAGAGTGTGACGCAAACGACCCAGACTATGACGGAGTGACGCCTTGCCTCCCGCCAGGGCTCATACTGGACGCTTCGCCAGGCTCGGCGACCACGCTCTTGCATGGCACCCCCACCACAGCCGGAGCGTATACCTTCAGCATCACTCTGAATGACGGCCACAACGACGGTGGTGTGGCCACGTATCACCTGTTGGTCACCAGTTCCGCTGTGCCCATGCTGACGAACGTCTCCCCCAACAGCGGCAGTACCGCCGGCAGCACCTCGGTCACGCTCACAGGTACCAATCTGACGGGCGCCACTGCAGTCAGCTTCGGAGGTACAGCTGCCTTGGGCTACACCGTCAACAACGCCACCACAATTACGGCCACCACGCCGGCCCACGCTGCAGGCGCTGTGAATGTTGCGGTCATTACGCCTGGCGGTTCGGCCACTCTTACCAATGGATATACCTACAACGTGCCAGCGCCTGTTGCAGGGGCAGTGAGCGCCACGGTCGCAGCCAACAGCAGCGCCAACCCCATCACACTGAGCCTCAGTGGCGGCACCGCCACCAGCGTGGCAGTCGCCAGCGCAGCCAGCCACGGCACTGCCACGGCCAGCGGAACCAGCGTCACTTACACACCCACGGCTGGTTACTCGGGCCCGGACAGCTTCACCTATACCGCCACCAATACCACAGGCACCTCCAGCCCGGCCACGGTGTCCATCACGGTCAGTGCCCCGATCCTTGCCATAGCCCCGGCCAGCCTGCCCAACGGCTTCGTCAATTTCCCCTACAACGCCACCGTTTCGGCATCAGGGGGGACCGCGCCCTACACCTATGCCATTACCGCTGGAAGTCTTGTTCCCGGACTGGCCCTGAATACCTCCACCGGATTGATCAGCGGCACGCCCTTCGCCAGTGGCACCGCCAACCTGACCATTACCGCCACAGATGCCAACAGTGCCACGGGATCAAGAGCCTACACATTCGTGATCGCACCCCAGGCGCCTGTCGCTGGACCAGTAAGCGCCACAGTAGCCGCCAACAGCAGTTCCAATCCCATCACGCTGAATCTCAGCGGCGGCGCTGCTGTCAGTGTGGCGGTCGCAAGCGCAGCCAGCCACGGCACTGCCACGGCCAGCGGGACCAGCATCACTTACACACCCACGGCAGGCTACTCAGGCCCGGACAGCCTCACCTATTCCGCCACCAATGCCACAGGCACTTCCAGCCCGGCCACGGTATCCGTCACCGTCAGCGCTCCGACAATTGCGCTAACTCCTACCAGCCTGCCCAACGGCACAACCGGCTCAAGCTACAGCACCACCGTGTCTGCCTCCGGTGGCATGGCGCCCTACTCCTACACCATTACCGCCGGCACTCTTCCCATCGGGTTGAGCCTGACCGTCTCTACCGGAGTGATCAGCGGCACGCCCTCCTCCAGTGGTACTACCAACCTGACCATCACGGCCACAGATGCCAACAGTGCCACGGGATCAAGAGCCTATACATTGGCAATCAATCCCCAAGCGCCCGTCGCCGGCGCCGTCAGCGCCACGGTTGCTGCCAACAGCAGTGCCAACCCCATCACACTGAACCTTAGCGGCGGCGCCGCCACTAGCGTGGCCATCGCCAGCGCAGCCAGCCACGGCACTGCCACGGCCAGCGGGACCAGCGTCACTTACACACCGACAACCGGTTACTCAGGCCCGGACAGCTTCACCTACACCGCCACCAATACCAGCGGCACATCCAGCCCGGCCACGGTATCCATCACCGTCAGTGCCCCGACTTTGGCGGTAGCGCCGGCTTCCCTGAACGCGGGGCTCCAAGGGACTACATATAGCGCGACGGTCAGCGCGTCGGGTGGCACCGCTCCCTACAGCTACACCATCAGCTCAGGCAGCCTTCCAGCAGGTATGTCCCTCAATACATCGACGGGCACCATCAGCGGAACCCCTTCCTCCAGCGGCACCAGCAGCTTTACAGTGACGGCCACGGATGCCAACGGCGCCACAGGCTCACGGGCCTATTCAGTAGCTGTGACAGCACCGGTCGCCGAAACCGTACCGCTGCCCGGCAACGCAGGCAGTGCGTCCGTACTGGTCACCAGCACCCAGGCGGGTTGCACGGTGTCCCCCGGAACCCTTCGCATCAGTGCGTCGGGCATTCCCAGTGCACCGGCGAATGCATCCTTCCCAGTGGGTGCGCTGTTCTTCAGTACCACCGGCTGCGCAGGCGCCAAGCTCCAGGTGCAGGTGGACTACCCGGCCGGCAGCCTGGCGGGGTTGACGATGCAAAAATATGGCCCCCACGGCCAGCCGCCCATGCAGGTCGGCTGGTTCACGCCGCCGGACCTGGCTGTCAATGGCAATTCGGTGAGCTACAGCGTCACGGATGACGGCGAGGGCGACAACGAGACCACCGTGCCGGGCGTGATCACGGATCCTTTCGCGCCCATGTTGCTGGCGGCACCTGCAGCCTCGCACGCAATTCCCACGATTTCTGAATGGGGCCTCATCGTGTTGTCGGCGCTGATGTCAATTTTCGGACTGGCAAGAATGCGGCGACGACAAGTCTGAGACACAAGCCACCTCCGGGTGGCTTTTCCTTTTGCCCGCCCGCGCGCTCGTCAACGCGACGTGTTGGGCCAGGAATCACTCATCAGGGCTGCATCAGTTGCATGCCCATCAGCCTTTGCTGCCATATCCGCATACGCTGCGCGGCAGTCTTCAAATACGACTCCGAGGGCAGTGGCGTACTCAAGGACGGCGGCGGGGGGAGCGTTGGCAAGTCGGCGGGCAGCATCTGCGGATTGCTCGCGCAGGCTGCAAGAGACAATGCGCAGGTCATCAAGCTCACGGCGCAGCAGCGCCTCACGGGTTCGGGCGGCATTCAGCGCCTCCTGGTAGTTGGTGTTGATGGACTGCTCTGCGCGGCGCACTCGGGCGTCGGCCGCGCGCTGGGCTGTGCTGACAGCCAGCTTTTCGCCTGCAGCTGCAGTGCGGGCCTCGGCCAGGTCAGCGCCCAGGCGGGCGCCCTGTTAGCTCCAGGCCAAGAAGGCCGCCAGACTGGCGGCGACCAGATGGGTGATGGAGCGCACGCTCATTGCTGTACGTCCAATGCTTGCGGCATACCGCTTCAACGTGGCCCAGCTTTCATGCAATGTGAACTGGGCAACCTCCTGAATGCTGTATCCCTTCTCGAAAAGCCTGCTCGTCGCCTCATGGCGCAAGTCGTGGAAGTGAAGATCCTCGATACCAAGGACATGGCAAGCACGCGTGAATGCGGCTCCGACTGATCTGTTGTTGTAGGGGAAGACGAATTCCGCCCCTCTTCCCTCGACTGGCTTTTGATGATGTCGGCTGCCGCATTGAGCACCCGAAAGCATCGCCGGTTACCCTTCTTCATGCGGGGGTGCTTCACATCATCCAGCCACGCTACCCCCTTCTCAAAATCCACATCGACCCAATGCAGACGGCATATCTCTTCCTGGCGTCGCGCCGTAAGCAGCGCGAACTGCATGATGTCGCGCATGGGAATAGATGCCCTGCCGTCGCGGCTGGCGAAGTGCTCCAGCAGCCTAGCCTCTTCCTCGGGCAGCAACCGGCGCGAGCGCTGAGCCGGCTTGGCGATCACGCGCGTGCGCAGCAGCTCGGACTTGGCACGGTCCAGCACCTGCAGCGGCGCATCGACGCCGCGCGCGGCCGAAGCATGCAGGAAGACCTGGCGCAGCCACACCATGTCATTGAGCACGGTGGCGGGGCCGGCCTCGTCTTCCGTGCGCCGCTTCTTGGTGTCGCCCATCAGATCCTGCACCGTGAGCTTGGTGGCCTGGAGGTCAGCCAGGCCAGAGGCCTGCAGGCGTGCGATGTCGGCCTTTTTGCTACGGCCCCACTCAGTCACGTTTTCGGCCGCACTGACATAATCCCGCAGTGGCTCCCCCACTGAAATTTTCTTGTGCACAGCCTGGCAGGAAGCGCGCTCATGGTCCATTTCGTACTTGCGCCTGCGCAGCCACTCGTTGGCCAGCACTTTCCGACGGTAGGTCTGGCTTTCGCGGTGGACGAACGTGCCGTTCTCCATCAGCCGGATCTGTGCGGTGCAGGCAAGCGAGCAAGCAAGCCGTGTGCGCGCTTGCGTGAAGTGATGCTCCCATCTGTTTTGCTACAGGTGAAGGATGTAGCAAAGCCAGCGAGAAAATCAGCAAAAACGGGGTTGAATGGCGAAGAATCAGGCAACGACGCCAGAGCAAAAAACCCAATCAGATCAATGATAAACGTAGAAAATCAAGCACCTGCCAGCATGTGGCGCATGTCCGTTGCGCCCATGATGGACTGGACCGACAAACATTGCCGCTACCTGCACCGGCTTCTGAGCCGCCACACCTTGCTCTACACAGAGATGGTGACGACGGGCGCGTTGCTGCACGGTGATGTGCCGCGGCATCTGCGGTTCGAGGCCGAGGAGCATCCGGTGGCGCTGCAGCTCGGTGGCAGCGAGCCTTCCGATCTGGCGCAGGCCGCGCGGCTGGGGGCGCAGTGGGGGTATGACGAGATCAACCTCAATTGCGGCTGCCCCAGCGAGCGAGTACAGCGCGGCGCGTTTGGCGCCTGCCTGATGAACGAGGCGCCGTTGGTGGCCGATTGCGTGAAGGCGATGGTCGATGTAGTGGATATGCCTGTCACGGTGAAGCACCGCATCGGCATCGACAAGGATGAGAGCTACGAGTTCGTGCGCGATTTCGTGGGCACGGTGGCGGATGCGGGCTGCCGCGTGTTCATCGTGCATGCCCGCAATGCCTGGCTCAAGGGCCTGTCGCCCAAGGAAAATCGCGAGATCCCGCCGCTGCGCTACGAGATCGTGGCCCGGCTCAAGCAGGATTTTCCGGAACTGACCATTGCCATCAACGGCGGCATCAAGGCCGATGCCACGGTGCAAGAGCTTCTGCAGCAGGTCGATGGCGTGATGGTGGGCCGCGAGGCCTATCACAACCCCTGGTGGCTGGCCTCGTGGGATGCGCTTTACTACGGCGATGCGAGCGTGGAGCACACACGCGAGTCCATCGAGGAGCAGATGGTGGCGTATATGGAGCGCGAGGCGCGCACGCACGGCACGCACTGGTACTCCATCGCGCGGCATATGTTGGGGTTGCGCAACGGGCTGGCGGGGGCGCGCCGCTGGCGCCAGGTGTGGAGCAATCACCAGTTCAAGCAATTGCCGCCTTCAGAGGTGATGCGGCTTGCGCGCACCAAACCGGCCGAGGCGGCGCTTGCCGCCTAGCGCGGGGCACTGCATTGCACGATGGCCAGGGCTGAGGCGGCCGCTCGTCCAGGCCTATCGGTAAAAACTATCACTTACGCGACAGCATCAAAGGGGTTTTACTACCAATTTTCTTAGCTTGCTGCTGATATATTGCACTGCAACATATCCAAACAACCCCTTGTATCCATGCTCTATCAGCTCTACGAAATCCAGCGCGCCATGGTCGAGCCCTTTGCCGATTTCGCGCAAGCTGCAGCCAAGCTCTACAGCAACCCCCACTCGTTGCTGAGCCAAGGTCCGATGTCCCAGCGCATGGCCGCCGGGTTCGATCTGTTCTACCGCCTTGGCAAGGATTACGAGAAGCCCGAATTCAACCTGCACAGTGTGGATGTGGGCGGCGTTGACGTGACCATCCGCGAGCGCGTCGAAGTGGACAAGCCGTTTTGCGAGCTGCGCCGCTTCAAGCGCTTCTCCGACGACACCGATACGCTGCAGACCATGCTGAGCCAGCCCGTGGTGCTGATCGTGGCGCCGCTGTCGGGCCACTACGCCACGCTGCTGCGCGATACGGTGCAAAGCATGCTGGGCGGCCACAAGGTCTACATCACCGACTGGAAGAACGCCCGCCTGGTGCCCCTGGCCGATGGCGAGTTCCACCTCGACGACTACGTGAACTATGTGCAGGAGTTCATCCGCTACCTGCAGGGCAAGTACGGCCAGTGCCACGTGGTCAGCGTGTGCCAGCCCACGGTGCCGGTGCTGGCTGCCGTGTCGCTGATGGCCAGCCGTGGCGAGACGCCTCCGCTGTCCATGACCATGATGGGCGGCCCCATCGACGCACGCCGCTCGCCGACCTCGGTGAACAACCTGGCGCAGAACCGCAGCTTCGAGTGGTTCGAGAACAATGTGATCTACCGCGTGCCCGAAGGCTATCCGGGCGTGGGTCGCCGCGTGTACCCCGGCTTCCTGCAGTACTCGGGCTTCGTGGCCATGAATCCGGACCGCCACGCCAATAGCCACTACGACTACTTCAAGGACCTGATCAAGGGTGACGACGCCAGCGCCGAGCATCACCGCAAGTTCTATGACGAGTACAACGCCGTGCTCGACATGGATGCCGACTACTACCTCGAGACCATCGCCACGGTGTTCCAGGACTACAAGCTGGTCCATGGCACCTGGGAAGTGCGTTCGCCCGAAGGCCAGGCCGAGCTGGTTCGCCCGCAGGACATCAAGGGCAGCGCCCTGCTGACCGTCGAAGGCGAGCTGGACGACATCTCCGGCTCGGGCCAGACGCGCGCAGCGCACGATCTGTGCACGGGCATCGCGGCAGAGCAGCGCAAGCACCTTGAAGTGCCGGGCGCCGGACACTACGGGATTTTCAGCGGCAGGCGCTGGAGAGAGATCGTCTACCCCCAGGTGCGCGATTTCATCAGTGCCCACCAGCCCGAAAGCGCCACGGCCGCCAGCGCGGCAGGTCACACCAGCAGCCTGAGCGATGACGCGCCCTCGGCCACCGAGCAGCCGCGCAAGCGCGGTGCCAAGGTGCAGGCAGGCTGAGCACCGAGCAAGCCCGGCACGCCATGTCCGCCTTCGCAATCCTTGCCCGCGACGATCTGGCAGCACGCATAGACGCGGCGCTGCCGCAGACGCAGTGCACGCGTTGCGGCTACCCCGACTGCGCCAGCTATGCCCAGGCCGTGGCCTCGGGCGAGGCCGGCATCAACCAGTGCCCTCCCGGGGGCGCTGCGGGAGTGGAGAGGCTGGCTGCACTGACGGGCCGGCCCGCTGTCCCACTGAGCGCCGAGCACGGCACGGAAGCCCCGCGCACCGTGGCCGTGATCGACGAGGCCTGGTGCATCGGTTGCACCCTGTGCATCAAGGCCTGCCCCACGGATGCCATCCTGGGCGCCAACAAGTTCATGCATACGGTGATCGCCGCCCACTGCACGGGCTGCGAGCTGTGCATCCCCGTCTGTCCCGTGGACTGCATCGAGCTGCACAACGCCAGCGGCCCGGCCACAGGCTGGTCTGCCTGGAGCCCCCAGCAGGCCGAGCATGCGCGCCAGCGCTATGTGCTGCGCCGAGAGCGTGAACAGGAGCGCGAGCGCCTGGGTGCGGCCCGGGCGCAGATGCCTTTTGCATTGGGGGAGCAGGAAATGGCCGACGACGCCAGCCCTTCCACGCCCTGCCCGGCGCCCCCACTGGCGACCGACAGCAAGCAAGCCACCATCGCAGCCATCCTGGCCCGCGCACGCGCCCAGCGTGCGGGTGGCGCCTCAACGCCCAACGGGCATTGAGTGGATGCGGGCGGGCAGCGAGACCCGCCTACGCAGCCAGCGCCAGGCTCTTGTAGACCCCGCAACCCCAGTACAGCCCGCCATGCTTGCAGACGAAGGACATCTTGGTCTGTACCTGTTGCGTGGCAGGGTTTCTGAAGTCGTACTCCACCCAGCCTGGGCCGCGCTCGGCCTGGGCAATGATGTCGGCCAGCAGCTGCTCACCCCGCACGCCTGGCAGCTCCTGCACGCGCACGCCCACACGCGCAGGGTTGCCGCCGAAGGCGCGGTAGCTGCCGTCGGCGGCCAGGGCGAACACGTACATATCGCGGTCATGGAAGGGCTGGCCGGGGTCGTTCACGGCGGCCAGCAGTGCCTCGGTGGCCACGCCGCGCCGCGCCAGGCCCAGGGCCGACTCGACCAGGGCCACGGCTTCCTCCGCCGTGCCCTGCTGCAGCCGAAAGCGCGACACCGCCCCTGACAGCATCTGCGCGCGCTGCTGCAGCGCGCGTGCCTGGTCCAGCGCGTGGCCCACCATCTGCGCGTTGTGCTGGGTGATCTCGTCGATCTGGTGCACGGCGCGGCTGATCTCGGCCAGGCCCGTGCTCTGGCTGCCGGTCGATTGCGAGAGCTCGCCCATGTGCTCGGCCACCTGGCGGATGCCTTCGGTCACGCGCTCCATGCCACGCCCGGCCGTGCGGATCAACTCGGTGCTGTGCTCCACTTGGGTCAGGGCATCGCCAATCAGGTGGCGAATCTCGCGCGCCGCCTCCGCCGAGCGGCCGGCCAGGGAGCGCACCTCGCTGGCCACCACGGCAAAGCCCCGGCCCTGCTCGCCAGCCCGTGCTGCCTCCACGGCGGCATTGAGCGCGAGGATATTGGTCTGGAAAGCAATGCCGTCGATCACGCCGATGATCTCCCGCATGCGCCCGGCGCTGTTCTCAATGGTCTCCACCGACTCCACGGCGCGGCCCATGGCCACCACGCCTTCATCGGCGGCACCGCGCACGGCGCTGGCCTGGTGATGGACCACGCCCACCACATCGGCGTTGTGCTGCACGGCGCTGCTCAACTGCTCCACGCTGACCACGGTCTGGGCCAGGTTGGTGGCCTGCAGCTCGGTGCGATCGGACAGCGCCTGGTGCTCGTTCACCAATTGCTGCCCGGCCTGCGCCACCAGGGCCGCATTGCTGCGCACATCGGCCACCATGCCCGACAGCGAGGTGACCATGCCTCCCAGCAACGCCTTGGGCGTCTGGACAGCACCAGCGCCCTCCTGCGAGGCGGCAGCCTCCACGGTCACGCGCTGGCTCAGGTCGCCCTGGGCGATGCCCTGCATGGCCTGCTGCAGCAATTCGCGTTCGCCGATCACCCGCGACCAGAGCCTGTGCATGCCGCCCAGCAGCAGTCCGGCCCACAGCAGCAAGGCACCCCAAACCCAGGGCCCCAAGCCCGCCGAACCGGCCACCAACGCCAGCGGCGACCCCACCAATGCCCACACGGCGCATACAAGGAAGCCGGCCCCGGGGCCGGATGTATGCTTACGATGCCTGTTTCCCACTTTTTCCATGCCAGCGCCTGCCTGCATAGCTGATTGCCTCTCTAGTCATTGGTATCTGGAATTCACCGTTCACGAGGCCCCGCCACACGAGATGGCATGGCCCCAGTCGAGACCATGCCAGAATAGGTAACAGAATGCAAAAAAGCCAGCGTGCAGACCCGCAGTCCCCTGTGACAACGGCATGCCGAAAGCGCATCAATCCATAATGCGAGCCCATGAATCCCCTGCTCTCCCGACTCCAGCCCTACCCGTTTGAGCGTCTTCGCAAACTGTTCGCCGGGGTCCAGCCACCGGCGGGCGTGCGCCCCATCAGCCTTGGCATCGGAGAGCCCCGCCATGCCACGCCGGCGTTCATCGAACAGGCACTGAGCGCCGACCTCGGCGGCCTAGCCAAGTACCCCGCCACAGCCGGCGAGCCCGCGCTGCGCGAGGCCTGCGCCCAATGGGCACGCCAGCGCTATGGCATTGCCCTGGACGCCGCCACCCAGGTGCTGCCCGTCAACGGCTCGCGCGAGGCACTGTTTGCCTTCACCCAGGTGGTGGTGGATGCCAGCCAGGACGGCGCGCGCGTGATCTGCCCCAACCCGTTCTATCAAATCTACGAAGGCGCCACCCTGCTGGCCGGCGCCCAGCCGTACTACGCGCCCAGCGACGCCGCGCGCAACTTCGCGGTGGACTGGGACAGCGTGCCCGCCGACGTGTGGGAAAAGACCCAGCTGATCTTCGTGTGCTCGCCCGGCAACCCCACGGGCGCGGTGATGCCGCTGGCCGAGTGGGAAAAGCTGTTTGCCCTGTCCGACCGCTACGGCTTCGTGATTGCCAGCGACGAGTGCTACAGCGAGATCTATTTCGACGGCACCGCCCCCCTGGGCGGCCTGGAAGCCGCGCAGCGCCTGGGCCGCACGGACTACAAAAACCTGCTGATGTTCACCAGCCTGTCCAAGCGCAGCAATGTGCCCGGCCTGCGCAGCGGTTTCGTGGCGGGCGATGCGGCCCTGATCAAGGCCTTTTTGCTGTACCGCACCTACCACGGCGGTGCCATGAGCCCCGTGGTGCAGACGGCCAGCATGGCGGCCTGGGCCGACGAGGCCCATGTCGAGGAAAACCGCCGCCTGTACCGCGAAAAATTCAACCAGGTCACGCCCGTGCTGGCGCGCGTGATGGATGTGCGCCTGCCCGACGCAAGCTTCTACCTGTGGGCCGGCATTCCCGAATCGCTGGGCCTGGACGACGCCGACTTTGCACGCGAGCTGTATGCCGCCACCGGCGTGACCGTGCTGCCCGGCAGCTACCTGGCGCGCGAAGCCAATGGCCGCAACCCCGGCGCCGGGCGCGTGCGCATGGCCCTGGTGGCCGAGACCGCAGAATGCCTGGAAGCCGCCCAGCGCATTGCACAGTTCATAGAATCGCGCCAGCGCTGAGACAGCCCTGCGCTCCCCTTTCCTCACAAACCCTTTGATCACCAAAGCCATATGACGCAACAGCTGCAATCCATCATCGACACCGCCTGGGACAACCGTGCCAGCCTCTCCCCCGCTGCCGCCCCCAAGGAAGTGACCGAGGCCGTGGACCACGTGATCGAAGCCCTGAACAACGGCCAGCTGCGCGTGGCCACGCGCGAAGGCGTGGGCCAGTGGACCGTGCACCAGTGGATCAAGAAGGCCGTGCTGCTGTCCTTCCGCCTCAAGGACAACGTGCTGATGCAGTCCGGCGACCTGAACTTCTTCGACAAGGTCCCCACCAAGTTCGCCGGCATGACCGAGGCCGAGATCGCCGCCACCGGCGTGCGCGTGGTGCCCCCGGCTGTGGCCCGCCGCGGCAGCTTCGTGGCCAAGGGCGCGATCCTGATGCCTTCCTACGTGAACATCGGCGCCTATGTGGACGAAGGCACCATGGTCGACACCTGGGCCACCGTGGGCTCCTGCGCCCAGGTCGGCAAGAACGTGCACCTGTCCGGCGGCGTGGGCCTGGGCGGCGTGCTGGAGCCGCTGCAGGCCAACCCGACCATCATCGAAGACAACTGCTTCATCGGCGCGCGTTCCGAAATCGTCGAAGGCGTGATCGTGGAAGAGAACTCCGTGATCTCCATGGGCGTGTACATCGGCCAGTCCACCCCCATCTATGACCGTGCGACCGGCGAGACCAGCTATGGCCGCGTGCCTGCCGGCTCGGTGGTGGTGTCGGGCAACCTGCCCAAGGACAACGGCCGCTACAGCATGTACGCCGCCATCATCGTCAAGAAGGTCGATGCCAAGACACGCTCCACCACGAGCCTGAACGACCTGCTGCGCGATTGATCCGCATCCGCACCGCGCCAAAGGCGTGGTTGCGGCGCCAAAACATCCCCTGTTCAGGGGATGGAGCAAGGCATACTCTCGAGGGCGTCCCCGGCCACCAGGCAGCGGACGCCCGTTTCACGTCACAAGAGCGTGCAGACGATCCAAGAACAGCGGCAGTACACGAATTTGGGGGAAAACATGGGCACGATGGAGAGGATTTTGCGCCTGATGGGCGAGAAGCAGGCGTCCGACGTCTACCTGGCGGTCAACGCGCCGGCGCTGATCAAGATCAACGGCGAATGCGTGCCCATCAACAACCAACTGCTGCCGCCCGACGCGCCGCGCAGCCTGCTGGCCGAGATCGTGCCGGCCGAACGCCTGCAGGAGCTGGACGAAACGGGCGAGCTCAACATGGGCGTGCCGCTGCGCGGCGTGGGGCGTTTTCGCGTCAGCGCCATGCACCAGCGCGGCAGCTGCGCCGTGGTGATCCGCTTCATCGCCCAGCACATTCCGGCCATGGACACGCTGAACCTGCCGCCCGTGCTGGGCGAGCTGATCATGCAAAAGCGCGGCCTGCTGCTGGTCGTGGGCTCCACGGGCTCGGGCAAGAGCACGACGCTGGCCTCGATGATCGATGCGCGCAACGAAAAGCTCACGGGCCACATCCTCACCATCGAGGACCCCATCGAATACCAGTTCCGCAACAAGCGCTCCATCGTCAACCAGCGCGAAGTGGGCTCGGACACGGCATCGCTGCAGATCGCGCTCAAGAATGCGCTGCGCCAGGCCCCTGACGTGATCCTGATCGGCGAAATCCGCGACCGCGAGACCATGTCCTCGGCCATGGGCTTTGCGCAGTCGGGCCACCTGTGCCTGGCCACGCTGCACGCCAACAACAGCTACCACGCGCTCAACCGCATCCTGTCCTTCTTCCCCGAGGAAATCCGTCCCACCATGCTGGGCGAGCTGTCGGCTGCACTCAAGGGCGTGATCTCCCAGCGCCTGGTGCGCACCGTGGACGGCGGCCGCATGCCGGCCGTCGAGGTCATGCTCAATACCAAGCTGATCGCCGACCTGATCGAGCGCGGCAACTTCTCGGGCGTCAAGGAGGCCATGGAAAAATCCATGGCCGAAGGCTCGCAGACCTTTGAAGAGGCGCTGGCGCAGCTGGTCCGCTCCGGCCGCATCGACCGCGCCGAAGCCCTGGCCTTCGCCGATTCGCCCACCAACCTGATGTGGCGCCTGGAAAACGACGTGGTCAAGGCCAGCCATGCCGCGCCGTCCAGCCAGTTCGCCGAACTGGCCACGCCCGGCGAGGACGACATGCCCTCGTTCACGGAAATCATGCTGGAAGTCAAGCCGAACTGATCGGCCAGCCCCGCAGCGTTCACAATGTCGGAGCACGCTGGCGGCAGCCGGCCCTCCGACTTTTTTGTTTTTTGATTCCACCCACCATGTCCCGCACCCTGCAACTGACCGAGCAGCTGATCAGCCTGCCCTCCGTCACTCCCGAAGACGCCGGCTGCCTCGAACTCCTGGCCGATGCCCTGCAGCCCATGGGCTTTGCCTGCGAGCGCATCGACAGCGGCCCCGACAGCTTTCGCGTGCGCAACCTCTGGGCCCGGCGCTCCGGGACAGGCGCCGACCGGCCCGTGCTGGTCTTTGCCGGCCATACCGACGTGGTGCCCACCGGCCCGCTGGAGCAGTGGAGCAGCCCGCCCTTCGTGCCCACGCACCGCGACGGCAAGCTGTACGGCCGCGGCGCCAGCGACATGAAGACCTCCATCGCCGCCTTCGTCGTGGCGCTGGAGGAATTCCTGGCCGAGACACCGGCTCCCTCCTTCGACATTGCCCTGCTGCTGACCAGCGACGAGGAAGGCCCTTCGGTGGACGGCACCAAGGTCGTGGTCGAGCTGCTGCGCGAGCGCGGCGAGCGCCTGGACTGGTGCATCGTCGGCGAGCCCACCTCGGTGGAGCGCACGGGCGACATGATCAAGAACGGCCGCCGGGGCACCATGAGCGGGCGCCTCACGGTCAAGGGCATCCAGGGCCACATCGCCTACCCGCAGCTGGCGCGCAACCCCATCCACCAGGCCCTGCCGGCCCTGGCTGAGCTGGCCGCCACGCGCTGGGACGAGGGCAATGCCTTCTTCCCGCCCACCAGCTGGCAGATCAGCAACATGCATGGCGGCACGGGCGCGTCCAACGTCATTCCCGGCCATGTGACCATCGACTTCAACTTCCGCTTCTGCACCGAGTCCACGGCCGAATCGCTGCAGCAGCGCGTGCACTCCGTGCTGGACCGCCACGGGCTGGAGTACGAGCTGGCCTGGACCATTGGCGGCCAGCCCTTCCTGACCACGCCGGGCACGCTGGTGAATGCCGTGCAGGCGGCCATCCGCGCCGAGACCGGCCTGGAGACCGAGCTGTCCACCACGGGCGGCACCAGCGACGGCCGCTTCATCGCCCAGATCTGCAGCCAGGTCGTGGAAGTGGGTCCGCCCAACGCCAGCATCCACAAGATCGACGAGCACATCGTGGTGGCCGACATCGAGCCCATCAAGAACATTTACCGCCGCACGCTCCAGGAGCTGCAGCGACAGCAGGCCGTCTGAACGCGACCAAGGAGCCGACGATGACATCCGCCCCCACCCCTGCCAATATTCCCGCCATCTCGGGCAGCACCATCGCCGACCTCGTGGCCTCGGGCGCCGCAGCGCTCACGGCGGCCGGCGTGGCCTTTGGCCACGGCACGGCCACGGCCGAAGACGAAGCGGCCTGGCTCACGCTGTGGAAGCTGGGCCTGCCGCTGGACAGCGAACTGGCGCCCGGCGCGCCCGAATCCCTGGCCGACCAGGCCGTCAGCGCCCAGCAGCAGGCCGAAGTGGCCGAGCTGTTCGCAGAGCGCATCCGAACGCGCAAGCCCGCCGCCTACCTCACGCGCGAGGCCTGGCTGCAGGGCGTGCCCTTCTACGTGGACGAGCGCGCCATCGTGCCGCGCAGCTTCATTGCCGAGCTGCTGGCCGACGGCAGCATCGACGGCTGGCTGTCCGACCGCACGCGCCGCGTGCTGGACCTGTGCACCGGCAACGGCAGCCTGGCCTGCCTGGCCGCCATGGCCTGGCCCGAGGTCGAGGTCACGGGTGCCGACATCTCGGCCGATGCGCTGGCCGTGGCGCGCATCAACGTGGACCGCCATGAACTCGCCGAGCGCGTGCAATTGCTGGAGAGCGACGGACTGGCCGCCCTGCCCGGACCCTGGGACCTGGTGCTGTGCAACCCGCCCTATGTGAACGCAGACAGCATGTCGCGCCTGCCCGCCGAATACCAGGCCGAGCCCGAACTGGCGCTGGCCGGCGGTGCCGACGGCATGGACTTCATCCGCCGCCTGCTGCTGGACCTGCCCTCGCGTCTGGCCAAGGAAGGCGTGGTCGTGCTGGAAATCGGCAATGAGAAGGACTTCTTCGAAGCCGCCTTCCCGGACCTGCCCGTGTTCTGGCTGGACACCAGCTCGGGCGACGAGCAGGTGCTGCTGATCACCCAGGAGGCACTGCGCGCCTGGACCGAAGGGGACATCGAGGCCCTGCGCCCCACCTACCGCCCCCTGGGCTGAGATGGACCTGCGGGCGCTGCGCTACTTCATCGCGGTGCTGGAGGCGGGCAGCCTCTCGCGCGCCGCGCACTCGCTGTACGTGGCCCAGCCCGCGCTCACGGCGCAGATCAAGAAGCTGGAAGGCGAGCTGGGCGCCCAGTTGCTGGAGCGCAGCCACGCCGGCGTGACTCCCACGCCGGCCGGCGCCCAGCTGTACGAGGACGCACGCCGCCTGCTGTCCGACGCCGATGCCATGCGCGAGCGCATACAGCGCCTGCCCCAGGGCCCCGAAGGCTCGGTCACCATCGCCCTGCCCTTTTTGCTGACCAGCCTGCTGGCCGGCCCCGTGATCGCCAGCCTGCGCAACAGCCACCCGCGCATACGCATCTTCGTGCTCGACGACCTCAGCCTCATGGTGCAAAAAGCCATGCTGGACCGGCGCGCAGACCTGGCCATTCTTGTGGACACGGCCAGCCTGCACGACATGCAGGTGCAGCCCATGGCCGAGGAATCCATCTACGTCTGCGGCCAGGATGTCGATGGCAGCGTGGCCCCGCTGCTGCGCCCCGCGCCGGACGGCGGCCTGCCGCACATGGACTTTGCCCACGCCTGCCAGCTGCCGCTGGTGCTGCAATCACGCCGCTTTTCCATCCGCCAGACCGTGGAGGCCGCCGCCGACGCACGGGACCTGCGGCTGAACATCGTCCACGAACACGATTCCGCCCGCGTCATCCGCTCGCTCTACCACTGCGGCGCAGGCTTCACCTTCACGCCCGCCTGCTCGCTGAGCGATGCGCCCGCCTGGCTGCGCGAGGAAGCCAAGGCTGCGCCCACGGCCATCCAGCACGGCTGGATCGTGGCCCAGGTCACGGCGCCCGAACTGCTGCGCCGCTACTTCCTGGCCGTGCAGGCCAACCGCAGCAGCGACCCGGCGCTGCAGGTGGTCCAGCAGGCGCTGATGGCACAGGCCCGGCAATTGATCACGGCCGGCATCTGGCAGGCACGCTGGCAGCAGGCATGACGGCATGACCGCAGGGGTCTGGGCACGGGGTCATCAGCAAATACCGCAAGGGTTGATCTGGACATCAATTTTTCTGATGCGCCTGAATCACTAAACGGTATTTCCCCGTTCCAGGCCTCTTCTGGAACAGTGCATGGCACGCCGCGCAAAACGCGCGGCTTCAGCCAAGGAATGCCATGCACGAGACATCCCGGCCCACCGCAGGCCACACCCATTCCCACTCCCTTCCCATCCCCAATGTCGGCGAACTGGTCGCGCGCAGTTGCAAGGCCCACGGCGCACAGCCGGCCGTGACCAGCGCCGCCCGCAGCATCAGCTATGCCGAGCTGGAACAGCGCTCCAACCGGCTGGCGAACGCCCTGCTTGCCCAGGGCCTGTCCCGTGGCGACCGCGTGGGCATCTACCTGCCCAACTGCGTGGAAATCGTGGAGATCGAGATCGCCTGCTACAAGGCAGGGCTCATCAAGGCGCCCTTCAACGCACGCCTTTCGCCGCGCGAAGTGGGCGATATCGCGGCCAACAGCGATGCCGCCGTCATCGTGACCACCGCAGCGCGCGCCGAGGCCTTCAAGCCGCACCTGCAGTCTGCCGACGTGCGCCTGCTGCTGCTGGACGGCCCCGCCGGCGAAAGCTACGAGTCCCTGCTCGCCCGCGCCAGCGACCGCTTTCAGCCCGTGGCCGTGCACGAGCACGAGGTGGCCGTGCTGCACTACACCTCGGGCTCCTCGGGCGTGCTCAAGGCCGCCATGCAGACCTTCGGCAACCGCCTGGCCCAGCTGCGCAAATTCCTGATGCGCGGCGAGGGCATGCAGGCCGGCCACGTGCTGGGACTGGTCGGTCCGGTCACGCACGCCTCGGGCATGCAGATGGTGCCGGCGCTGTGCACGGGCGCCACCATCCACCTGTTCTCGGGCTTCGAGCCGGGCGCCTTCATGGCCGAGATGCAGGAGCGGCGCGTGACCCATACCTTCATGGTGCCCACCATGATCAACATGCTGCTGGCCGAGATCGGCGGCCGCTACCGCCCCCTGCCCGACCTGCTGCGCCTGGGCTACGGCGCAGCGCCCATGGCGCCCGCGCGCATCCTGCAGGCCATGGACGTGTTCGGCCCCATCCTGTCCCAGGGCTACGGCGCGGGCGAGACCACCTCCGGTGTCTGCGGCCTGACGGTGCAGGACCACCTGCAGGCGCGCGCATCGCGCCCCGAGCGGCTGGCTTCCTGCGGACGGCCCTTCCTGGAATCCCTGGTCGAAGTGCTGGACGACGAGGGCCGCCCGGTGCCCGAGGGCGAGATCGGCGAAATCGTGGTCAGCGGCGCCGATGTCTTTGCAGGCTACTGGCGCGCGCCCGAGCTGACGGCCGAGGTGCTCAGGAACGGCCGCTACCACACGGGCGATCTGGCCCGCATGGACGAGCAGGGCTTTGTCTACATCGTGGACCGCAAGAAGGACATGGTCATCAGCGGCGGCTTCAACGTCTATCCGTCCGAGGTGGAGTCCGTGCTCTACGAGCATGCCTCGGTGGCCGATGCCTGCGTGTTCGCCATTCCCGACGACAAATGGGGCGAGGCCGTGGCCGCCCACATCGTGCTCAAGCCCGGCCTGGCCGGCGACAGCGCCGCGCTGGACCGCTTCTGCGCCGAGCGCCTGGGCGGCTTCAAGCGCCCGCGCCACATCGAATTCGTGCAGCAGCTGCCCAAGAACCCCAACGGCAAGGTCATGCGCCGCGCCGTGCAGGCGCCCTACTGGGCCAACCACGCCCGCAAGGTGAACTGAGATGAACGCCAAAGACACACTCCCCGCCGCCAACGCTGCCCTGCTGGAAATGCCCTTTGAAGGCTCGGAACGCGCAGCCGGCCTGATCGACGCGCTCAACGCTTTCATCCACGGCGAACTTGCCGACCTCGCCCGCGCGCATGGCGTGGACCATGAAAACAGCGCTTCCACCGAACTGCTGCGCCAGGTCTGGAAGCTGTCGCATGCGCGCGGCTTCTACGGCATGACCCTGCCCGAGGCCATGGGCGGCGCCGGCCTGTCCGTGCTCGATCAGGTGCTGGTCAAGGAGGCCATCTACGCCACGGGCTCGCCCTTCGCGCCCCATGTGCTGGGCGAACTCAGCGGCCCGCCGCGCATAGGCGCGCTGATCCGCAAGGCCACGCCGCTGCAGATGGAGCAGTTCATCCTGCCCGTGGCGCGCGCCGAGAAATCCATTTGCTTTGCGCTGACCGAGGCAGCGGCCGGCTCGGACGCGGGCGCGCTGGAGACGCGCGCCGTGCTGGAGGGCGACCACTACGTGCTGCACGGCCGCAAGCGCTTCATCTCGGGCTCGCCGTTTGCCGACTTCGCCGTGCTCATGGCCTCGACCGCGCCCGAGGGCAGCCCGCAGCGCGAGATCAGCGCCTTCTTCGTGGACCTGCATGCACCGGGCGTGCAGGTGGTCAGCGGCTACAAGACCATGGCCGGGCAGTCCAGCACGGGGGACATCGTGCTCGACGGCTGCCGCGTGCCCGCTGCCCAGTTGATCGGCGAGCCGGGCCGTGGCCTGGCCCTGGCGCTGGGCCGCATCACCGTCAACCGCCTGCTGCACTGCCCGGCCATGCTGGGCCTGGCCCAGGTGGCGCTGCGCGATGCGCGCGACTATGCGCTGGGCCGCCAGCAATTCGGCCGCAGCATTGCCCAGTTCCAATCCATACAGCACATGCTGGCCGACATGGCCACCGAATGGATGGCGGCGCGCGCACTGATGGTGCAGACGGCACGCGCCATCGACGCCGGCATCGATGCGCGCGCCCAGGCCTCGATGAGCAAGCTGTTCTGCTCGGAGACGGCGTTCCGCATTGCCGACCGCGCCGTGCAGATCCATGGCGGCGAAGGCATCGTCCAGGGCCGGCGCGTGGAATTCCTGTTCCGCATGCTGCGCATGTACCGCGTGCTCACGGGCACCAGCGAGATACAGCGCAACACCATCGCCAAGGAACTGCTGGAGCGGGCCGGCGCCTGAGGCTGGCCGGCATGAAAGCGAAAAGACAAGGAGACAACGCCATGCAAGACAATCCATCCCAAAGGCCGGACCGACGCCGATTCCTGCGCGCTGCGGGCGCCGCATCGCTTGCCGCAGGCCTGCCCTGGGCCACCACAGCCGCCACAGCCACCACACACGACAGCGCCTGGCCCACGCGCCCCATCAAATGGGTGGTGCCCTACCTGGCCGGCACCAGCCCCGACACGGCCGCGCGCATCGTGGCCGAGGCGCTGTCGGCCCAGCTGGGCCAGCCCGTGGTGATAGACAACCGCGCCGGCGCGGGCGGCAACATCGGCGCACGCCAGGTGGCCAAGGCGCCGGCGGACGGCTACACCCTGCTGTATTCGGGCTCGCCCATGGCCGCCGCCATGCGCATGTACAAAAGCCCGGGCTACGACGTGTTCAAGGACTTCCGCCATGTGCTGGGCATGTCGCGCTCGGACATCCTGGTCGTCGTGCATGCCGACTCTGGCATGCGCACGCTGGACGACCTGGCCGCGCGCGCCAAGGCCAAGCCCGGCGCGCTGGACTATGCCTCGGGCGGCGTGGGCACGCCGTCGCACCTGGGCGTGGAGATGCTGGCCTCCAGCATGGGCCTGCAGGTCAACCATGTGCCCTACAAGGGCGCGTCGGAATTGGTCAATGCCGTGCTGGGCCAGCAGGTGGCCTTCGGCGCCCCGCTGTTTTCCGTGGCCTATCCCCAGGTGCTGGCCGGCAAGCTGGTGCCGCTGGCCATTGCCGGGCCGCAGCGCAACGCCAAGCTGCCCCAGGTGCAGACCCTGGCCGAGCTGGGCGTGCCCAATGTCAACCTCACGTCCTGGGGCGGCGTGTCCGTGCCGGCCGCCACGCCCGAGCCCATCGTCCAGCGGCTGCGCACGGCGCTGGAGGAGGTGCTCAGGCAGCCCAGGGTCATCGCCTTGCTGGAGCAGGAAGGCGGCAAGGTCGCCATCACCAGCGCCGACGCCTATGCCAAGGGCTTCGAGCGCGAGATCCAGTTCACCCAGTCCATGATGCAGCGCGTGGGCATACAGCCGATCTAGGGCCTGGTACCAGGGCTTTGCACCGTGGCCGGGCACGGGCATGGCGGGCGGCAATCCTGTCCTGGCGCAATCGCTGGGATAATCCTGCCCATTCATGATCAGCCTTCGCAACATTACCCTGCGCCGCGGCACCCGCGTGCTGCTGGACAGCACCTCCGTCTCCATCAACCCCGGTGAAAAAGTCGGCCTTGTCGGACGCAATGGCGCCGGCAAGTCCAGCCTGTTCGCCCTGCTCAACGGCAGCCTGGCCGAGGACGGTGGAGAGTTCTCCATCCCTTCGCAATGGCGCCTGGGCCAGGTCGCGCAGAACATGCCCGAGACCTCGGAGACGGCCACCCAGTTTGTGCTGGACGGCGACACCCGCCTGAGCGAGCTCAACGCCCAGCTCGCGGCCGCCGAGGCCAGCGAGGACGGCATGGCCATTGCCCACGCCCACGTGGACCTGGCCGACGCCGGCGCCCACGATGCCGTGCCGCGCGCCCAGGCCCTGATCCTGGGCCTGGGCTTCAAGGTCTCCGAGCTGGAGCACCCCGTCAACAGCTTCTCCGGCGGCTGGCGCATGCGCCTGCAGCTGGCGCGCGCGCTGATGTGCCCCTCCGACCTGCTGCTGCTGGACGAGCCCACCAACCACTTGGACCTGGACGCCCTGGTCTGGCTGGAAGCCTGGCTCAAGCGCTACCCCGGCACCCTGGTCGTGATCAGCCATGACCGCGAATTCCTGGACGCCATCACCAACACCACGCTGCACATAGAAAACGCGCAGGTCACGCGCTATGGCGGCAACTACAGCAAGTTCGAGGAACTGCGCGCCCAGCAGATCCTGCTGCAACAGGCCTCGTTCGAGCGCCAGCAGGACAAGATCGCCCACCTGCAGAAGTTCATCGACCGCTTCAAGGCCAAGGCCTCCAAAGCCAAGCAGGCGCAAAGCCGCGTCAAGCAGATCGAGCGCATGGAAAAGGTCGCACCCATGCTGGCCAGCGCCGATTTCACCTTCGAGTTCAAGCCGCCGGCCAACCTGCCCAACCCCATGCTGGCGATCACGGACGCCGCATTCGGCTACCTGGACGACGAAGGCCAGGCGACCACCATCCTGCGCGGCGTCAACCGCTCGGTGCTGGCGGGCCAGCGCATCGGCATCCTGGGCGCCAACGGCCAGGGCAAGTCCACCCTGGTCAAGACCATTGCGCGCGAGATGAAGGCCCTGGCCGGCACCGTGACCGAAGGCAAGGGCCTGAACATCGGCTACTTCGCCCAGCAGGAACTGGACGTGCTGCGCCCCGGCGAAAACCCGATGGAGCACATGATCCGCCTGGCACGGGACACCGGCGCCACCGGCCCGCAGGCCCGCGAGCAGGACCTGCGCAGCTACCTGGGCACGTTCAACTTCAGCGGAGACATGGTCAAGCAGGCCGTGGGCAGCATGAGCGGCGGCGAAAAGGCCCGCCTGGTGCTGGCCATGATCGTCTGGCAGCGCCCCAACCTGCTGCTGCTGGACGAGCCCACCAACCACCTGGACCTGGCCACGCGCGAGGCCCTGGCCATGGCGATCAACGACTTCGACGGCACCGTCATGCTGGTCAGCCACGACCGCGCGCTGCTGCGCTCGGTCTGCGAGGACTTCTGGCTGGTCGGCCGTGGCGTGGTCGGCCCCTTCGACGGCGACCTGGACGACTACCAGCGCTACCTGCTGGAAGAATCCCGCCGCCTGCGCGAAGAGGCCCGCAAGGCCGAACAGGCGGCTGCGGCCACCAGCAAGGCGGCAGCGCAGGTGGAGCCCGCAGCAGCTGCAGCACCTGCAGTGCAGGCCCCCGTTGCTGCTGCGCTGGCCCCGGCTCCCGCTGCCCCGCCCACGCCGCCGGCCGCCAGTGCCGGAGACCAGCGCGAGCAACGGCGCCTGGCGGCCCTGGCCCGCCAGCAAATGGCCGAGAAGACCCGGCCGTTCAAGAAGGAACTGGAACAGCTGGACAAGCGCCTGCCCCAGCTGCAGGCCGAGCGCACGCGGCTCGAAGGCCTGCTGAGCCAGCCCATCTCGCCCGCCGAGATGGCCGAGACGGGCCGCAGCCTCAAGGCCTGCAACGACGAGATCGACAGCCTGGAAGAGCGCTGGCTGGAACTGAGCGAGCAGATCGAGCAGCTGTCGGCCGCGATTTCCGACTGATTCCAGTCGTTCTCGAAATCAGGCGGTCCCATGGGTGCGAGGCCCTTGCTCGCACCCATGACCGCCTGCCACAAGCGTCGTCCCGCGTGAAGACGGCGCTCCACTTCGGCTCAGCCGAAGTGCGCCCCTGAGGCCCCGCCCTCCCCCCCCACTCCCCGCACCCAGCGGAACGCATGGATCGTTCGGTTCAGGGTTTCTCCTGAATGAAAGATTTCATTCTTAAAAAATAATGAATGAAAGAGACCATTCACTTTCATTCATTCATGGAACTCCACCCCCATCCCGCCGTACAGGAACTGCTGCGCGCCAGCGTCGATGGCTCGCCCGCCGTCGCCCGGGTCGGCCGCTGGATGGCCGCGCATCCGGTGCTGGCCGTCACGCTGAGCGCCGAAGAAGTGGCCAATGCCTGCGGCGGCTCCCTGGCTGCCGTCAACCGCTTCGCCAAGCACGCCGGCTACGAAGGCTTTGCCGATTTGCGCCTGCACCTGGGCCGCCAGCTGCAGCAGGCCCTGGAGCCCGTGAACAAGCTGCGCGCGGCGCATGGGCCCGAGGCCGCCACGGCTGGCGCCGTGGGCGAGCAGGCTTTCGGGCACACGCAGCGCAACCTGCAGGCGGCTGCGCAGGCCTGCGACCCCGGCCTGCTCGACCAACTGGCCCAGCGCATCTGCCGCGCCCGCCGTGTGCTCTTCATGGGGTTCGGAAGCTCCCACCATGTGGCGGCCTTTGGCGCCGACGTGCTGCAACCCTATCTGCCGCAGGTGGTGGAAGTGACCTCCGCAGGCGGATCGGAACAGGCGGTACGCCGCATGACAGGGCTGACGGAGCAGGACGTGCTGATCGCCATTTCCCTGCCGCGCTACTCGCGCGAAGCCGTCGCGCTGACGGGGCACGCACGCCAGCGGGGCGCCCTGACCATCGCCATCACCGACGAGACCACGAGTCCGCTGGCCCGCGAGGCCGACTACACGCTGCTGGCGCCCGCCTCGCATCCCCTGCTGCCTTCATCGCCAATGGCGGCCATGGCCATGGTCGAGGCACTGGCCACCCAGGTCATCCGCGCCACACCCCAGGCCGTGCGCAGCCTGGTCGAACTGTCCGAGTCGGTGCTTCCCTACCTGACTCCGGACGCCGATACCGCTTCGCCGGCGGCAAGCAAGCCGCAACCCCAGGCCCCCCATCCCGCTGGAAAGGATTCACCATGAACGCCCCTGCCCGTCTGCGCTTTGCGCTTGCATCGATGGCCGCCCTCTTCACACTCGCTGCCGCGCCGGCCCACGCTGGCAAGACGCTGGACGGCATCAAGCAGCGCGGCGCCGTGGCCTGCGGCGTGCACACGGGGCGCGCAGGCTTTGCGCTCGCCGACGGCAGCGGCAACTGGTCCGGGCTGGACGTGGATCTGTGCCGTGCCGTGGCTGCCGCCACCCTGGGCGACGCCGGCAAGGTCAAGTTCATTCCCACCAGCGGCCAGACACGCATCACGGCGCTGCAGTCCGGCGAGATCGATCTGCTGGCACGCAACACCACCTGGACCTTCACGCGCGACAACGGCCTGGGCCTGATGTGGGCGGGCGTCAATTTCCACGATGGCCAGGGCTTCATGGCCAGGAAGAAGCCCGGCCTGAGCAGCGTCAAGCAGCTCTCTGGCGCCACCATCTGCGTGATCAGCGGATCCACCACGGAAAAGACCCTGTCCGAGTACTTTCGCGCCCACAAGCTCAACTACAAGGCGGTGGTGTTCGACAACCCCGAAGCCGCCCTGCAGGCCTTCAGCAGCGGACGCTGCCAGGCGTATACAGGCGACCTCGGCGCCCTGGCCGTGCTGCGCGGCAAGGAACTGGCCAACCCCGACGACTACGTGATCCTGCCCGAAGTCATCTCCAAGGAGCCGGCCGGCCCGGCCGTGCGCCGCGGTGACGACGAATGGTTCGCCGTCGTGCGCTGGACACTCAACGCCATGATCGAGGCCGAGGAACTGGGCATCACCCAGGCCAATGCCGACGAGCTCAAGACCCGCTCCGACAGCATCCAGGTCAAGCGTTTCCTGGGTCAGAGCGACGACCTGGGCAAGCAGCTGGGGCTGGACAAGGAATGGGCGCTGCGCATCGTCAAGGCCGTGGGCAACTATGGCGAGAGCTATGAGCGCAACCTGGGCGCCAGGTCGGGCCTGAACGTGCCGCGCGGCAAGAACGCGCTGTTCACCAAGGGCGGTCTGATGATGTCGCCGCCGATGAACTGACGCGCCGAAGGCACCCTGCCATGAACGCCGTGAATGCTGTGAAAGCCGTGAATGCCATCGACGCCGGGGCACGGCAGCCGCCGGCCCCCACCCGGCCACGCTGGGGCAGGCTGGCCTTGCAGCTCGCCATCGGCTGGCTGCTGATATTGCTGCTGGGCTGGCTGGCGCACAACGCCAGCCGCAACATGGCCGCGCGCGGCATTGCCGGGGGCTTCGGCTTTCTGGAGCAGACGGCCGGCTTTTCCATCTCCGAAGGGCTGCTGCCCTACGAGCCCGGCGACAGCTACCTGCGTGCGGTCGCGGCCGGCGTGGCCAACACGGTTCGCGCCGCCGTGCCCGCGCTCGTGCTGGCCACCGTGCTGGGCCTGCTGCTGGGCGTGGCCGCCGTGGCAAGGCATCCGCTGCTGCGCGGCGCCGTGCGCCTCTATGTCGATGTGGCGCGCAACATCCCGCTGCTGGTGCAGGTGCTGCTGTGGTATTTCGCGCTGACTTCGCTGCTGCCCGATGTGGACCACCCTCTGGCCATCGGCCCCCTGGGCTTTCTGAGCAAGGCGGGGCTGGCCCTGCCCGGCCCGGTGTACGACAGCGCGGCGGGCTGGCACTGGAGTTCCCCGCAACCGGGCATGTTCGGCATCGACGGAGGACTGGCGCTGACGCCGGAATTCCTGGCCCTGGTGGGAGCCCTGGGCCTGTATGCCGCCGCCTATTGCGCGGAAATCGTGCGCGCCGGTCTGCAGGCCGTGCCGCGCGGGCAATGGAATGCCGCCTCGGCCCTGGGCATGCGCCGCGGCCAGCAGTTGCGCCTGGTCGTGCTGCCGCAGGCCCTGCGGGTGATCATTCCGCCCTATACCAACCTGGCGCTCAGCACCATCAAGAACTCCTCGCTGGCCGTGGCCATCGGCTACCCCGACGTGGTGATGATCGCCAACACCGCCATGAGCCAGACCGGCCAGGCCATCGAATGCGTGACCATCATCGCGGTGGTCTACCTGGCCATCAACCTGCTGACCTCGCTGGCATTGAATGCCTTCAACCAGCGCAGTGCCTTCATCACACGCTAGCCGGGAAAGACTTGCCCATGAGTGCCGTACTCCGCGCACCGGCCCTGCCGGTGTCCCCGCCCCGGGTTCCGCTGGCGCAGCGCCTGCGCGCCAGCCTGTTTCCGGATGCGCTCTCCGGGCTCATCACCGCCACGCTGCTGCTTGCCGCGCTGTGGGCGGGCTGGAAGCTGCTGGCCTGGGGCCTGCTCGACGCCGAAACCGCAGCCAACCCCGACACATGCCGCGCTGCGGCCGGCGCCTGCTGGGGCGTGGTGCGCGACAAGTACCGTCTGGTGTTCCTGGGGCGCTACCCCATGGCCGAACAGTGGCGCCCCGTCGCCGCCAGCCTGCTGCTGCTGCTGGGCAGCGTGGGGGTGGCGGCACTGCCGCGCTTCTTCGGCCGCGCCGGCATGGCAATGCTGCTGGCCGGGTTGACCGGCTTTGGCGTGCTGATGGCGGGCGGTGTGGCCGGCCTGGCACCCGTGCCCAGCGATCTGTGGGGCGGCCTGCCGCTGACCCTCTTCCTTGCCGTGATCGCCTGCCTGGCCGGTGTCCCGCTGGGCATTCTGCTGGCGCTGGGCCGGCGCTCCAGCCTGCCCTTGATCCGCATCCTGTGCACGGGCTTCATCGAGGCCGTGCGCGGCGTGCCCCTGATCACGCTGCTGTTCTTCGGGGCCTTCGTGCTGCCCATGCTGGTGCCCGCGCAATGGCGGGTGGACCCCATGGTCCGCATCGCCGTCTGCCTGGCGGCCTTCAGCGCCGCCTATCTTGCCGAGGTGTTCCGCGGCGGGCTGCAGGCCGTGCCCCAGGGCCAGGTCATGGCGGCCCAGGCCATGGGCTTCACCAGGATGCAGGTGCTGCGCCACGTGGTCCTGCCGCAGGCGCTGCGCGTGACCATCGCGCCCACGGTGAGCAACTTCATCGGCGCGGTGAAGGACACCTCCCTGGTGGCGATCGTGAATATCTACGACATCACCGGCTCCCTGAAGATGGCCATGAGCGACCCCCACTGGATTGCGTACTTCGTGGAGATGTACATGGTGGTCTGTGCCGTCTATCTGCTCATCGGCCTGGGCATCGCCCGCTATGGCCGCTTCCTGGAATCGCGCTACGCACTCCAATGAACATGCCCCAGAACTCCCGAAAATTTTCCATTGCCGTGCACGGCGGCGCAGGCACCGTCATCCAGGGCCAGGCCGACGAGGCCCCCTACCACGCCGCACTGGCCCAGGCGCTGGAGGCGGGCGCCGCCCTGCTGCGGCGCGGCGCCAGCGCGCTGGACGCAGTCCAGGCCGCGTGCCAGTCCCTGGAAGACTGCCCGCTGTTCAATGCCGGGCGCGGCTCCGTCTACACGCGCGACGCGCGCCACGAGATGGACGCCGGCCTGATGGACGGCAGCAACCTGCGGGCCGGCGCAGTCGCTTCCGTCAGCCAAGTGCGCAATCCGATTGCGCTGGCACGGCATGTTCTTGACGACGGCCAGTGCGTGCTCCTGGTCGGCGAAGGGGCGCAGCGGTTTGCCGATGAACGCGGGCTGGCGCGGACGGATGCACGCTACTTCGACTCTGCCGAGCGCCTGGCACAGCTGCGCCGGGTGCAGGCGCAATCCGGCCAGACCGCGCTGCTGGACCACGACGCCAGCGGACTGGTGGCGCACCCGGCTCCGCTGAACGAGAACGGCAAGATGGGCACGGTCGGCGCCGTGGCGCGCGATGTGCATGGCAACCTTGCCGCCGCGGCATCCACCGGCGGGCTGACCAACAAGCGCCCCGGGCGCGTGGGCGACACGCCCGTGGTGGGCGCAGGTTTCTACGCCGACAGCACCACCTGCGCCGTTGCGGCCACCGGAACCGGCGAGCATTTCCTGCGCGCAGCCATCGCGCACGACATCCATGCGCGCATGCGCTACCTGGGGCAAAGCCTGGAACTCGCAGCCGACGCCGCAGTGCGGGGCACGCTGACACACATCGGTGGCCAGGGCGGCGTTGTGGCCGTGGACAGCCAGGGACGCGTGCACTGCCCCTTCAACAGCGCCGGCATGTACCGCGGCTACATCGTGGACGACTCGCCTGCCGTGACCCTGATTTTTGCCTGATGGGGCGTTTTCGCCCCGGGTTGACCTGTGCCCACGCATTGCGGGCAACGAGGCGTAACAGCATCGGCATTGGCCCGCCATCCCCGTAAGCCTCTGTCAGGAAACGGATTTTTTCTCATTGCGCCAGAAATCTGTCTTCAAACTGACAGATCCCCACCTCCAGGCTTGCAATTGCTTGCGTCCTGGGGCAATCCCTGAGTCAACCTGCAGCCACTTGCCCGCGTTGAACACGCAACAAAGGAGTGATTGCACATGACCGACATCTTTTCCCACACCGCCCTGCAGACCCGCTTTGCAGCCGCTGCGCTGGCCCAAGCTGTCTGGCCATGGGATGACCGTGACCGCAAGCGCGCACCCCGCAACGCCTGAAAACCGGGTCACAAAAAAGTTTCGACTTCCTTCGAAAATTTTTTAAAAACCTGTCAACCAGCTGAATCTGGCCCGCGTTAAGAGAGCAATACAGGAGAAAGTTTCCATGCAAACGACTGCCATCATGTCCATCTGGCCCGAAGACGAACGCGATCGCAAGCGCTGAGGCGCTGGCTGGCGCACACGGTGCCCCAGTCTCTGACACCACCGGTCTGACGGCCTTCCGTGCAGACCCCCTCTTCCACAGAACCCGCTTCAGCGGGTTTTGTCATTTCTGGGACATTTGCAGCGGGGCTGCCCAACAAAAAAGGAGCCCGCAGGCTCCTTTGCAGCGCGAACCCTTGCAGGTTCAATGCATGTGCAGGCCACCGTTGACCGAAAAATCGGCGCCGGTGGAATAGCCGCCTTCCTCCGAAGCCAGCCAGGCGATGATCGATGCGATCTCGCTGGGCTCGCCCAGGCGCTTGACGGGGATGGTGCCCACGATCTTCTCCAGCACGTCGGGACGGATGGCCTTGACCATGTCGGTGCCGATGTAGCCGGGGCTCACGGTGTTCACGGTCACGCCCTTGGTGGCCATCTCCTGCGCCAGCGCCATGGTGAAGCCGTGCATGCCTGCCTTGGCGGCCGAGTAATTGGTCTGCCCGGCCTGGCCCTTGGCGCCATTGACCGAGCTGATGTTGATGATGCGGCCCCAGCCCTTTTCCACCATGTCGCCCACGACCTGCTTGGTCACGTTGAACATGGAGTTGAGGTTGGTCTCGATGACGGCCTGCCAGTCTTCCGGCGTCATCTTGATGAACATGCGGTCACGCGTGATGCCGGCATTGTTGACCAGCACATCGATGCTGCCGTGCTCGGCCTTGGTCTTGCTGAAGGCCTCGACGGTGGAAGCCCAGTCGCCCACATTGCCGACCGATGCATGGAAGTTGTATCCCAGCGCCTTTTGCTCGTCCAGCCACTTCTGGAAGTCGCGCGACGGACCGCAACCTGCGATGACCTTGAAGCCTTCCTTGTGCAGACGCTGGCAGATAGCCGTTCCGATGCCTCCCATTCCCCCTGTGACATACGCTACTTTTTGAGCCATTCTTCTCTCCTGTCAATCAATGGTTGCTTCAGATCAATCTATCCACGACAACCGGGGCATTGACTCCGGTTATCACCAAGGGTGCCTGAACCTCTGGGTCCGGCACCCCCGTATGGCTAGTATGCAGCGCGTGCGCTGCGCCTCTCTTCGGGCAGGCCCTAGGCAGGCCTAGGATCTACCCTGAAAGCTTGCTAACGTTTTCCCTGAGCCCTTCAGACGCGCTCCACCGCCATGGCCACGCCCATGCCGCCGCCGATGCACAGGCCGGCCAGGCCCTTCTTGGCGCCGCTGCGCTGCATCTCGTGCAGCAGGGTCACCAGGATGCGGGCGCCCGATGCGCCGATGGGGTGGCCGATGGCAATGGCGCCGCCGTTGACGTTGACCTTGGCCGGGTCGATGCCCAGCTCCTGGTTCACCGCACAGGCCTGGGCCGCAAAGGCTTCGTTCAGCTCGAACAGGTCCACGTCCTGCGCGGTCCAGCCCGCACGCTCCAGCGCCTTGCGCGAGGCGAACACCGGGCCCAGGCCCATGGTGGCGGGGTCCAGGCCGCTGGTGGCGTAGGAGACGATGCGCGCCAGCGGCGTCAGGCCCAGGGCCTTGGCCTTGGAGGCGCTCATCACCACCACGGCGGCCGCGCCGTCGTTCAGGCCCGAGGCGTTGCCGGCCGTCACCGAGCCGGCCTTGTCGAAGGCCGGGCGCAGGCCTGCCAGGGCGTCGGCATTGGTCTTGCGGTTGATGTACTCATCGGCCGCGAACACCACGGGATCGCCCTTGCGCTGGGGAATGCTGACGGGAACGATTTCGTCCACGAACTTGCCTGCGTCCTGTGCGGCCGTGGCCTTTTGCTGGCTGGCCAGGGCCAGGGCATCCTGCTGCTCGCGGCTGACGCTCTTTTCCTTGGCCACGTTCTCGGCCGTGATGCCCATGTGGTACTGGTTGTAGACGTCCCACAGGCCGTCCACGATCATGGTGTCGGCCATCTTCCAGTCGCCCATGCGCTGGCCGTCGCGCGAGCCCGGCAGCACGTGGGGCGACAGGCTCATGTTCTCCTGGCCGCCGGCCACGACGATCTCGCTGTCGCCCGTGGCCACGGCCTGGGCTGCCAGCATCACGGCCTTCAGGCCCGAGCCGCAGACGGCGTTGATGGTGAGGGCCGGGGTTTCCTTGGCAACGCCGGCCTTCATCATGGCCTGGCGTGCCGGGTTCTGGCCTGCGCCAGCGGCCAGCACCTGGCCCATGATGACTTCACCGACCTGGTCGGTGCCGACCTTGGCGCGGTTCAGTGCCTCGCGGATCACGATGGAGCCCAGTTCGGTGGCGGGGATCTTGGCAAGGGTGCCGCCAAACTTGCCAACGGCAGTACGGACAGCGGAAACGATGACGATGTCTTCCATGATGACGGACCTTTCTTTGGACTCTTGAAGGGATGCCCGGGCGCACATTGCCGCAGTCGCGGCAGCGGCACCCTGCATTCAAGCCGCAGCGTTATTGCACTGCAGCATCGAAACGATTGTGCCTCAGGCCTTGACCAGTACGTAGCGGCCCGGGGCCGGCTCGATGGCCGTGTATTCCCTGCCTTTGCCGTACTGCTTTGGCGCTGCGACCAGCTTGCCGCCGTGCTCGGCCAGCCAGGGGCTCCAGTCGGCCCACCAGCTGCCCGGGTACTCGTCGGCGCCGGCCTGCCACTCCTTGAGCGTGGGCGGCAACTGGCCGTCCTCGCGCATCCAGTAGCTGCGCTTTTTCTTGGCAGGCGGATTGATCACGCCTGCGATGTGGCCCGATGCGCCCATCACAAAACGCTTGTCGCCGCCCAGCACCTGGGTGGACGCATAGGAGCCGCCCACGGGCACGATGTGGTCCTCGCGGGAGCCGTAGATATAGGCCGGCAGGCGCAGCTGGTGCATGTCGATGCGCTCGCCGCAGACGGTCAGCGCGCCGGGCTGGGCCAGCTTGTTTTCCAGGTAGAGGTTGCGCAGGTACCAGGCGTAGTAGGGGCCGGGCAGGTTGGTGGAGTCGCTGTTCCAGTACAGCAGGTCGAACGGCGGGGGCGTCTCGCCCTTGAGGTAGTTGCCCACCACGTAGTTCCAGACCAGGTCGTTGGGCCGCAGAAAGCTGAAGGTGGACGCCAGGTCCTGGCCCTTCATGAGGCCGCCCTCGCCCATCTGCATCTCGCGAAAGCGCACCACGGATTCGTCGATGAAGACATCGAGGATGCCGGTGTCGCTGAAGTCGATGAAGGTGGTCAGCAGCGTGACGCTGGCCACGGGAAACGGCACGCCGGCCGGCGCCGTGGCGCGGGCTGTGGATGTGCGGGCGGCGCTGCGGCTGCCAGCCGCGCGTTTGGCCGCAGGCGCCTTGGCCGCCGGAGCGGCAACTGCGCCATGCTCGCGGTCGTGGCGTGCCTGCAGCACGGCCAGCGCGGTGGACAGCATGGTGCCGCCCACGCAAAAGCCCAGCACATTGATCTGCTCGGCTCCTGCGATCTCGCGCGCCACGCGGATGCCGGTGAGCACGCCGTCCTCGATGTAGTTGTCCCAGGTCTTGCGCGCCAGGCTTTCGTCGGGGTTGCGCCAGCTCATCACGAAGGTGCGATGGCCCTGGCTGACGGCGTAGCGGATCAGCGAGTTGTCGGGCTGCAGGTCCAGGATGTAGAACTTGTTGATGCAGGGCGGCACCATGAGGAAGGGCCGTTCGTGCACCTTGTCCGTCAGCGGCTTGTATTCGATGAGCTGGAACAGCTCGTTCTCGAACACCACGGCGCCTTCGGTGGTGGCGACGTTCTTGCCCACGGTGAACAGGCTCTCGTCGGTCATGGACACATGGCCCTGGCGCATGTCGGCCAGCAGGTTGGCCACGCCCTGGGCCAGGCTCTCGCCCTGGGTTTCGATGGCTTTCTTCTGGGCCTCGGCATTGAGTGCCAGGAAGTTGCTGGGCGCCATGGCCGCCAGCCATTGCTCGATGGCGAAGCGCACGCGGTTGCGCGTCTTGTCATCTGCCTGCACGGCATCGGCCAGGCCCATGAGCATGCGGCTGTTGAGCAGATAGGTCGCAGCCGTGGCCGCCGTCAGCGGATTGCCGGCCCACGACTCGGTATTGAAGCGCTTGTCCTTGGCCAGCAGCGCCTGGGCGCCGCCCTGTTCGGCCATGGCCTTGGCACCATCCAGGTACTGGCGCTGCAGCTCCAGCAGCTTTTCGGGGTCCAGCGACAGCGCGTTCTCGGGCAGGGCGCCGGGTTCGGGGACGGCCGCTTTCCAGGCCTGGGCCATGTCCGGCATGCCTGGCATGCCCTGGGTTCCCGGAAGGCCTGGTTGCCCCAGCTGCTGCAGTGTCTGCAGCGTGCGGCTCCATTGCTCGTTCCAGAATTGCTGGACGGATTGGCCTGACAGGCCAGCGAGTGGGTCAAAATTCATGCTGCATCCTTGTTCGTGGATGCCATGCAATAGCCTGGGGCTTGCGGGGCATCCGTTTTGATTGTGACCCAGGCGAGCCCCGCCTTGCCCGGCACAGACCTCCACGAAAACCCGTGCCCCGCTCGTTTTTTTGGTTCGACCATGTATCTCGTTGTTATCGCCTGGCTGTATGTCACTCTGATGATGGCAGTGGCCGAGGCCGCCAGCCCCACGGGCAGCATACTCGGCGCCGTGATCACGTTCGCACTCTATGGACTGCTGCCGCTGTCCATCGTGATCTACATCATGGGCACGCCCGCACGCAAGCGAAAACGCCACGCACGCGAATTGGCAGAGCGCGAGGCCTGGCTGGCGCAGCAGCAGGCCTCGCAGAGCGGCCCCGGCACGCAGGCGCGCTCAGTCCTTCCAGATGCAGGCGGCGAACCGCCCGCTGCTGCCCAGGCGGGCAGCGTCGCGCCGGTGCGAAAAGAACCGTGAGCCGTTGAGCACCGTGCACCATGCGTCGCCGCCGTCATTGCCGTAGATGGCGGTGATGCCCAGCGCCGCCAGGCGCTGGCGCGCAAGCCCGGCCAGGTTGGCCAGGTACTTGGGTGCGCCCCCGCCCTCTTGCGGCACGGCGGTGAAATGCGCCCCGGCCGCCGCGTCATGCGCGATGAACGCCGCGCGCACCTCGGCACCCACTTCGAAGGAGCGCGGACCGATGCAGGGTCCGAGCCAGGCCAGGGTCTGCTGCGCCGCTTGCCCGGGCGGTGCCTGGATCTGGCCAGCAAAGCGCTCGAACAGCGTCTCCAGCACCCCGCCCGCCAGCCCGCGCCAGCCCGCATGGGCCGCGCCCACCACGGCACCGCTGCGATGGGCCAGCAGCACGGGCAGGCAGTCGGCCACCATGATGGTGCAGACCACGCCCGAGGCGCTGGTCACGCAGGCATCGAAGGCCTGGCCCTGCACGCTGCCTGCATCCAGGGCCACGACATCCACGCCATGCACCTGCTGCAGGAACACCGCGCAGGCGCCCGGCGTATGGGCTCGCACGATCTCCTGCAGCCGCTGGCGGTTGGTGCGGACGGCCTGCGGGTCATCGCCCACATGGTCGCCCAGGTTCAGGCTGCCCCAGGGCGCCGTGCTGACGCCGCCTTCGCGCGAGGTGCACAGCGCGTGCACGCCGGGCGGCGAGGGCCACTCGGGCACCAGCCAGGATGCGGGGATGGTGCCGGGGAGGTTGCCGGGGATGGAGTCAGGCCGGGCCGCGCTCATTCCGCGTCGGGGCAGGCCGAGGGATGGGCCTTCTGGAAGGCCGGCAGCGCCTCGCAGCGATCGACGATGGCCGCCAGGCGTGGCAGGCCGTCCAGGCTCACGTTGAAGCGGCGGCCGTTGAAGATCTGCGGCACCAGGCAGCAGTCGGCCAGCGTAGGCGTGTCGCCCCAGCAAAACAGCGAAGGCGCCAGGCCTGCGGCCTCGCGCTCGGCGGCCAGCAGGTCCAGCTGGCGTTCGAAGGCTTCCAGGCCGGAGCGCACCCAATGCACGTACCAGCCGCTCTTGGCCTCGTCGGAGACACCCAGGTTGCGCACCAGATACTTGAGCACGCGCAGGTTGTTGAGCGGATGGATCTCGCAGGCCACCATCTGGGCCAGCGCGCGCACATGGGCACGGCCCAGGGCGTCGCGCGGCAGCAGCGGTATTTCGGCATGGGTCTCATCGAGATATTCGATGATGGCCATGGACTGGGTCAGCCAGTGGCCGTCCTCGGTTTCCAGCGCCGGCACCAGCGCATCGCCGACATGCTGGGCATAGGCCGGCGCCCTGTGGTCGCCGCGCAGCAGGTGCACGGGTACGGATTCATAGTCCAGGCCCTTAATCTGCAGCGCAATGCGCACGCGGTAGGAGGCCGACGAGCGGAAGTAGGTGTGGAGCTTCATAGACCGCAAAGCATACCGTGCGACCCGGGGTCTGTTCCGGCTCATCCGGCCATCGCGTTGCCCCGCTGCGGGGCCACAGGCATGGCACACTTGCGACGGCGCCCACGAGACAAGGCGCCAGAGGAACACCGACATGAGCTACGTTTTCAACCCGCCCGCCGTGGCCAGCGTACCCGTCCTGGGCCGCCCCGAGCGTTTTCCCGTGCACCGCATCTACTGCGTGGGCCGCAACTACGAAGAGCACGCCAAGGAGATGGGCTTCACCGGCCGCGAGCCGCCCTTCTTCTTCCTCAAGCCTGCCGACGCCATCGTGCCCGTCGAGGCCGGCACCACGGGCACCATGCCCTACCCCACGCTGACCTCCAACCTGCACCACGAGATCGAGCTCGTCGTGGCCATCGGCAAGGCGGGCAAGAACATCCTGGCCGCCGACGCGCTGAACTACATCTGGGGCTACGCCGTGGGCCTGGACATGACGCGCCGCGACCTGCAGAACGACATGAAGAAACAGGGCCGCCCCTGGTGCATCGGCAAGGCCTTCGAACATGCCGCGCCCATCGGTCCCATCACCCCGGCAGCCGAGGCCGGCGACATCGCCAAGGCCACGATCTCGCTGCAGGTCAATGGCGCCGACCGCCAGCGCAGCGACATCGGCAAGCTGATCTGGAACATTGCCGAGACCATCGAGCACCTGTCGGCCGCCTGGGAACTGCAGCCCGGCGACCTGATCATGACGGGCACGCCCGAAGGCGTGGCCGCCGTGGTGCGCGGTGACGTGCTGGAAGGCCGCATCGATGGCCTGAGCCCCTTGAGCGTCAAGATCGCCTGAGATCCCTGTGCCTGGCGACAGGCCGGCAAGGCAGCAGGGAGCGCGCTCCCCGGCCTGCCGGCCTTCGTTTTTCTGAACCCACAGTCCGCCGCACGGAAAGCCTTCCTGCCTTCCGTCTGGCGGCGCTTTCACTTCCATGGTGTCGGCATGATTTTTCGCAGCCCCATCAAGTTCTGCCGAGCCTGCGGCACGGCCGTGGTCTACCGCATTCCCGACGATGGCGACACGCGCGAACGCGCCGTATGCCCGCACTGCCACACCATCCACTACGAGAATCCGCTGAACGTGGTCGGCACCATCCCCGTCACCGACGACGGCCGCGTGCTGCTGTGCAAGCGCAACATCGAGCCGCGCCGGGGCCTGTGGACCCTGCCTGCCGGCTTCATGGAACTGGCCGAGACCACGGCGCGCGGCGCCCAGCGCGAGACCGATGAGGAAGCCGGTGCCGACATCGAGATGGGGCCGCTGTTTTCCATCGTTGACGTGCCCAAGGTCAGCCAGGTCCACCTGTTCTACCGCGCCCGCCTGCGCAGCGAGCAGTTCTATCCAGGCCCCGAGACCATGGAGGCCCGCCTCTTTGCCGAGGCCAAGATTCCCTGGGAGGAACTGGCCTTTCGCACCGTGCGCGTGACGCTGGAGCGCTACTTCGAGGACCGTGCGGCCGGCATGCTTGACGCGCACCGCGTGCACTCCATCGACCTGAGCCTGTAGGCGCATGCACCGCCGTCCGGCACCACCGTGCTGCACGGCAGTGCCGGACGCACCCCGGTGACGCCAGGCCATGCCCCGGCGTGGCGCTGATGGGGCTGTGGATGGGGGGCTGTCATCCTTGTGTCACCTTGCAGACACATTTAGTCACAAGCTGGCCTCCTTCTTGCTCGTTGCATCAGGCTTTTCCCTGATCGGGGAAAGCGGGTTTCACCCAGCCTGAACCTGACTGCGGAGCGCTCCATGGCCACATCCCTGCCAACCGACCTGATTCTTCCCCACCTGCGGGAACTCAACCGCAACGCCGCCGACCTGCGCGAAATACGGCTCATGTGGCGGCTCATCGAAGCCTCGGCCCGCATGCAGGCGTCGCAGCAGGGGCAGGCCCTGGTGTCCATGCTCACCGACACGCGCCAGGGACTGGAGCAGCTGGAGCAAGGGCTGCTGCAGTCGCAGCTGGCGCAGTCCGCGCAGGAGGCCATGGCCCAGCTGGGCATGCAGTCCGCCCATGCCATCGACCTACTGGTGCGAAGCCTGTACGAGCGCACGGCCGATGTCGGCTTTCTCGCCGCCGATACCGTGCTCTGCGAGGCCATGGCCCGGCTTGACGATGACGATGACGATGACGATGGCGATGGCGATGGCGATGACTGCGGCCTGCCCGACATGGCGGCCGGCGGTCTGCGCGCATGGCAGGCACCGCTGCAGGCGCACTTGCAGGCGCACCTGCAGAGCTACCGAGCCAAGTACACGGTGTATGACGACATCCTGCTGCTGGACACGCAAGGCCAGGTCTGCGCACGTGCCCAGGCGCAGGCAGGCCGCAAGCCGCCACCGCCCTGTGCCGAGGCCTGGTTCCAGCAGTCCCTGCAGCAGGCCGGTCATGTCAGCCATTTCGGCGCCAGTTGCGTGCTGCCGGGCGCTGACCGCCTGATCTACGCGCAGCGCCTGCTGCACCCACGCACCATGGTGGTGCTCGGCGTGCTGTGCCTGAGCTTCGACTTCGCCGCCGAGATGCAGGCCATCTTTGCCTCTGGCGGGCCGCGTGCCCAGGTGGGGCTGCTGCTGGACGAGGGCGGACTGGTCATCGCCAGCAGCGATGCCCACTGGATAGCCCCGGGCAGCCGCGTGCCCATGCACCATGGTGATGCCGTGCAGCCGCTGATCCATGCAGGCCGCACCTACCTGGTGCGCACGGCGCGCGCCCTGCCCTACCAGGGCTATGCGGGACCGCAGGGCTGGCAGACCCAGGTAATGGCACCGCTGGACCTGGCCTTCGCCGCGCAGCAAAGACCGCAGGTGCTGCAGGCGCTGGAGCCGGCCATTGCCGAGGGGCTGATGGCCCAGGCGCGCGGCTTTTGCCCGCCGCTGCACGCCATGGCCCGCGCGGCCGACGACATACGCCGCGTGGTCTGGAATGGCCAGGTGCTGGCTGCCAGCCAGGCGCCGCAGTCCCCCGTGCAGGGCACGACCCACCCAGACCCGCTGCAGGCCGTGCTGGAGCAGATGGGCGAGACCGGCGACCTGACCCATGCCGTGTTCACACGCGCCATTCACGGCCTGCACGAGACCGCGCTGTCCACCCGGCTGCAGGAGCACAGCACGCTGAACCGGCTGCTGATGGACCTGCTGGAGCGCAATCTCTATGAACGTGCCAACGACTGCCGCTGGTGGGCCCTGACGCCCGGCCTGCAAAAGGTGCTGGAGGACAACAGCGGCTGCCTGGCCCTGTCGGTACAGGCCCACGACAGCGCGCAGCGGCTGCTGGAGCAGCTCAATGCGCTGTACACCGTCTATGCGCGCATCGCGCTGTACGACGCCCAGGGCCTGGTGCTGGCCTGCAGCCATGAGGACGAGGCCGGCCTGCCCCTGGCTCCCGGCACGCGCGTGCAGGCATCGGCCCTGCAGGCCACTGTGCTGCTGCGCGATGCCCAGGCCTACCACGTGCAGGAGATGGACGACGGAGGCCTGCCCGTCCATGTCTACCATGCCGCGCTGCGCGCGCCATCGCCTGGGAGTGGACAGGCGCACGGACATGCACACGGCGGCGATCAGGGCCCCGTCATCGGCGGCATCGCCCTGCTGTTCCACACGCGGCGGGAGCTGCAGGCCATGCTGCAGGCCGCAGCGCCAGAGCAGGCAGCAACGGCAGAGCACGCTGCAGCCACCGATCCCGAAGACAGCGGCCTGCCGCGCCTGCCGATGGAAGCCTTCTACGTGGCGCGTGACGGGCGCATCGTCGCCGCCAGCCATGGCGGGCGCCCGCTGGGCAGCTGCATCGCAGGCGTGGCCGGCCTGGCATCGCTGGCCGATGGCGAGGTGCGCAGCAGCATCGAGGAGATCGAGGGCCACTACTGCATCGTCGGCATGGCCGCCGGGCGCGGCTACCGCGAGTTCCGTCTGGACCAGGGCGCGGCACGCGATGCAAAAGAAAGCGCAACGGACGACACACTGGCAGGCCTCGTCAGCCTGAGTCTGCAGCGGCTGGGCCCCGTGCATGCCGATGCGCGCAACCGCGCGCTGCGCCTGGCGTCGGCCACCCGCCTCGATGGCGCCCGGCCCGCTACGCACGGGCACGGGCGCGCCGTGCATGGCAGCGGCGATGCGCCTGTGGAACTGGCCAGCTTCTACGTGGGCGCCAGCCTGCTGGCCCTGCGCGCGGGCGATGTCTGCGAGGCCCTGCCCGCCAGCGCCATCTCGCCCGTGGCGGCAGGACGGCTGCCGTTTTGCGTGGGTGCGCTGGCACGGCGCAGCCAGGGCAGCGTCAGCGGCTATGTCTGGGTGTTCGACCTGGCCGCGCTGCTGCAGGGCCAGCCCGGCGTGGTCACCGAGCAGTCACAGGTCATCGTGGTCCAGCATGGCGGCCTGCGCGTGGGCCTGCTGGTCAGCGCGCTGCAGGGCGTGCACCGGCTGCCAGCCAGCGCGCTGGTGGATTCGCCCATGCTGAACGCGGCCGACACCGCGACGGCCCTGGTGCGCAAGCTGGTGCATGCCGATTCGGGCCTGCCGCTGATCCAGTGCCTGGACCCCGCCGCGCTGATGCGGAGGCTGCAGCCTTCGCGCGTTGCTGCGGCCAATGCCGACCGTAGTTCGGTCAGCGTGGAAAGAGAGGCGGCGTAGCCCGGGCCTGTCGGGCATGCCAGGCGTGCCGTGTCTTTCGGGCGTACCGCGCCTGTAACGCCTCAAAGGCCCCAGTGGCGCAGGCCCGGCAACGCGGCCTGCGCTGCCTCGTAGCCTTCGTCGATGGCCTCGCGGGCGCGGTGGAAGTCCAGCAGGCCCAGGTGGGACAGGCGCGGCGCGATCACCAGCTCGGGCGGGTCGCCCGCCATGCGGCTGCGCGTGATGCGCATCTGCATGATGTTGACGCTGGTCATCACCACGTCCAGCAACGAGGGGGGCCGCGGCGGCGGCTCGGTCTCGCGGCCTGCCTCGTCGCGGTGGTGGCCGGGCATCCACCCCATCACGCCGCGCTGCAGCCTGCGCACCCATGCCGTGCCGGCCACGGCGCTGGCCTGGCCGGCCAGGTCCTCGGGCGCCACGCCCTGCTCCACAGCGGGCGGGGCTTCCTCCAGTGGCGGCGCGGCAGCCATGGCGGCGGAGGGAGCCAGCGGCCGCATGTGGCGCCGCATGATGTCGGCATTGAGATCGACGGCGATCACGATGTCCGCGCCCATGGCGCGCGCCAGCGAGGCGGGCACGGGGTTGACGATGCCGCCGTCGACCAGCAGCCGCCCCTCGCGCTGCACGGGCGTGAACAGGCCGGGCAGCGCGATGGAGGCACGCACGGCATCGGCGATGGAGCCCTTGCGCAGCCAGACCTCGGCGCCCGAATGCAGGTCGGTGGCCACGGCGCCGAAGGGAATCTTCAGGTCCTCGATGGCCGAGTCCACGAAGTGCTCGCGCCAGAACGCGATCAGCTTCTCGCCCTTGAGCATGCCGCCCGTGATGTTGAAGTCCATGAAACCGAACACCTTGCGCATGCCCAGGCCCAGCACCCATTCCTCGAAGCGCTGCATCTCGCCAGCCGCATAGGAGGCACCGACCAGGGCGCCGATGGACGAGCCGCAGATGATGTCGGGCCTCAGGCCCGCATCCTCCAACGCGCGCAGCACGCCGAAATGCGCCCAGCCACGCGCCGACCCGCTGCCCAGCGCCAAGCCGACCACGGGTTTGCGCGGACTCAGCGCCATCAGCGGTCCCCGCCTGCCAGCAGCGCCAGCATGCCGGCCTCGTCCAGCACGGTCACGCCCAGTTCCTCGGCCTTGGCCAGCTTGCTGCCGGCCTCGGCACCGGCCACCACATAGCTGGTCTTCTTGCTGACCGAGCCGGAGACCTTGGCGCCCGCGGCCTCCAGCATCTCCTTGGCCTGGTCGCGGCCCAGGGTGGGCAGCGTGCCCGTGAGCACCACGGTCATGCCGGCCAGCGGCTGGGCGGTCTGCTCGCGCGCCGCGCCCTCCTCCCAGTGCACGCCGCAGGCACGCAACTGTTCGACCACCTCGCGGTTGTGGGGCTGGGCGAAGAAGGTGTGGATGCTCTCGGCCACGATGGGCCCCACGTCGCGCACCTGCAGCAGTTGCTCGACGCTGGCGTCCATGATGGCGTCCAGCTGGCCGAAGTGGCGGGCCAGGTCCTTGGCCGTGGACTCGCCCACCTGGCGGATGCCCAGGCCGAAGAGGAACCGCGACAGCGTGGTCTTCTTGGATTTTTCCAGCGCGTCCAGCACGTTCTGGGCCGACTTCTCGGCCATGCGGTCCAGCGATGCCAGGGCCACCAGGCCCAGGCGGTAGAGATCGGGCAGCGTGCGCACCACGTGGCCGTCCACCAGTTGGTCCACGAGCTTGTCGCCCAGGCCCTCGATGTCCATGGCGCGCCGCGCGGCAAAGTGCAGGATGGCCTCCTTGCGCTGCGCAGGGCAGAACAGGCCGCCCGTGCAGCGGTGGTTGGCCTCGCCCTTGGGGCGCGACACCGCGCTGCCGCAGATGGGGCATGCAGCGGGCATGCGGAAGTTGGGCACATAGGCCGGCCGGTCGCCGGGCACGCGGCCCACGACCTCGGGGATCACGTCACCGGCGCGGCGCACGACCACGGTGTCGCCCGTGCGCACGCGCTTCTTGCGGATCTCGAACAGGTTGTGCAGCGTGGCATTGGTGACGATGACGCCGCCCACCGCCACGGGGGCCAGGCGCGCCACCGGCGTGAGCTTGCCCGTGCGGCCGACCTGTATGTCGATGCCTTCCATGCGCGTGGGCATTTCCTCGGCCGGGTACTTGTGGGCCACGGCCCAGCGCGGCTCGCGCGAGACAAAGCCCAGCTGGCGCTGCTGGGCCAGGCTGTTGACCTTGTAGACCACGCCGTCGATCTCGTAGGGCAGCGTGGCGCGCTCGGCGCCCATGCGCTGGTGGAAGGCCACCAGCTCGGCCGCGCCCTTGGCGATGCAGACCTGGGGCGCCACCGGAAAGCCCCAGTCGCGCAGCGTCTGCAGCATGGCGTAGTGGGTGACGAAGTCGGGGCCGCCCTGGGCAGCCGGCGTGATCTCGCCCAGGCCATAGGCGAAGAAGGACAGCGGGCGCTGCGCCGCAATGCCCGAGTCCAGCTGGCGCACCGAGCCTGCCGCAGCATTGCGCGGATTGGCAAAGCTCTTGCCGCCGGCGGCCTGCTGGCGCTCATTGAGCTTGACGAAGTCGGCGCGGCCCATGTAGACCTCGCCGCGCACCTCGACCACGGGCGGCACGCCCTTGCCTTCGGGCAGGGACAGCGGAATCTTGCGGATGGTGCGGATGTTGTGGGTGACGTCCTCGCCCACCTCGCCGTCGCCGCGCGTGGTGGCCTGCACCAGGCGGCCGTTCTCGTAGCGCAGGTTCATGGCCAGGCCGTCGAACTTGGGCTCGGCCACATACTCCACGGGCGGCGCGCCTTCGGCCAGTTCCAGCTCCTTGCGGATGCGTGCGTCGAAGGCCTCGGCACCCGTGGCCTCGTTGTCGGTCTCGGTGCGGATGCTGAGCATGGGCACGGCATGGCGCACGGGCATCAGGCCGTCGAGCACGGCGCCGATCACGCGCTGCGTGGGCGAGTCCGGCGTGACCAGTTCGGGGTAGGCACCTTCCAGCGCCTGAAGTTGCTGGAAGACGCGGTCGTACTCGCCGTCGGGCACGGTGGGCGTGTCCAGCACGTAGTACTCATGCGCCCATTGGTTGAGCTGGGCGCGCAGCGCCTGCACCTTGGCCAGCACCTTGTCGGGGGCGGCCCCGGACTCCGGCGCCGCAGGGGCTGCGCCGGAGAAAAGATCCAGATTGTCATTCATGGGGTTGAGGCCAGGAGCCTGTTGTGCACCAGGGGCACCGCGCCGCGTCAACTGAACAGTCGCCGCGCCAGCATGGAGCCCGCCGACAGCTCGCGGCTGTCGAGCTTGTCATAGAGATGTTCCAGGTCGTGCTGGATGGGGTCCAGCGCCATGGCCGGCAGCAGGTAGCCGTTCTGGTCGCAGAGCACGCCGTCCATGGTCTGGCACAGGCGCTCGGCCACCTGGCGCAACTGCACGAAGGCCTGCTCGCCGCGCGGCACCTGGGGCACGTCCAGGCTCAGCAGGAACTCGCGCACCACCGAGGTGTCCAGGTCGTCGGCCATCGCCGCCTGCGGGTCGTAGTTGAGCACCAGCACCGGCGGCATGCCGGGCGTGGGCGAAGGCAGGGCCATGCGCCCGGGCATGGAGCCCGGCAGAAAGCCCTGGCGCGATGCGTTCTGCTGCACGTAGCCCGCGCTCCAGGAGGCCTGGCGTGCGCGCAGCATGAAGGTGAGCTGGGCGTCGTGCTCGCTGGCGAACTGGTCGAGCTCGCGCGCTCGCGCCACTTCCTGCAGCATGTCGGGCACGTCGGGCGTGGCGCCCAGCGCGTCGGCAAAGCGCTGCACCTTGGCAACGAACTCGGAGAACTCGATCTCGTTGAGCGCACCCGTGCGGTTGGCCAGCTGCACGCCGGCCTGAAAACCCAGGTAGCGCTGGCCGGGCTGCAGCGGCTCCCACTGGTGGGTGGACTGGTTCATGCCCTCGATCGCAAAGGGCTTGTTGCCCGCGCGCCGCGTGGCGGGCTGGGCCTGCAGCGCCAGTTCGCCAGGCACGGCCTGGCCGACCTGCACGGGGGCAATCGCGTCGATCAGCGCATCCAGACCCGGGCGGCTGGCGGCCGCGCTGGTCAGGGCCGCGTCGTTGAGGGAAGGCTCGATGGACTGCGGTGCCGACGGGGACGCCGCAGGCGCGGACACAGATTCAGATGCGGGTGCCGAAGCGCTGGCGTCTTCGCCCGCCTGCAGGGCATGGGCGGCCTGCGCGGACTGCACTGCATGGGCGGCCTTGGCCGCCAGCGCAGCCTGGGCTGCGGCCTGGCGCTGCTGCTCTTCGAGCTGGACCAGATGGGCCAACTCGGCGTCGGTTTCGGCGAAGCGGTCCGCGGAGGCGGGGCTCTGGCCCGGCGCGGCGGTGCCGAAGTCGCCCAGCACGGGCTCGCGCAGGCTGTGCGTCAGGTCCGGGCCGTGGCCCACGGTGTCCATGCCGGGCTCATGGCGCGAGGGATCGCGCTGCGCTTCATCGACGGGGTCGGCGCGCTTGGGTGCATTGCGGCGCGCGGACCAGCTGTTGTAGGCAAGGATCAGGGCCAGCACCACAAAGCCCAGGACGGCCAGACTGATTTGCAGGTTACTCATGGAATGAAGGAATGAAACGTCGTTCCAGCAAAGGGGTTTGAAAGGTTGCGGACATGCTCAGGATAGCTCAGCCATGGACAGCGCGGACTCCATGTCCACGGCCACGATGCGGGACACGCCCTGCTCCTGCATGGTCACGCCGATGAGCTGCTGGGCCATTTCCATGGCGATCTTGTTGTGGCTGATGAACAGGAACTGCGTGCTCTTGCTCATGCTGGCCACCAGCTTGGCATAGCGCTCGGTGTTGGCATCGTCCAGCGGCGCGTCCACCTCGTCCAGCAGACAGAACGGGGCCGGGTTGAGCTGGAAGATGGCGAAGACCAGGGCAATCGCCGTCAGCGCCTTCTCGCCACCCGACAGCAGGTGAATCGTCTGGTTCTTCTTGCCGGGCGGCTGCGCGATCACCTGCACGCCCGAGTCCAGGATTTCATCGCCCGTGATGACCAGCTTGGCCTGCCCGCCGCCAAACAGCTCGGGGAACATGCGCCCGAAGTGCCCGTTCACGGTCTCGAAGGTGCCCGACAGCAGCTCGCGCGTCTCGGCGTCGATCTTGCGGATGGCATCTTCCAGCGTGTTCATGGCCTGGGTCAGGTCCTCGGTCTGCGCGTCGAGGAAGGTCTTGCGCTCGCGCGCCAGCTTCAGCTCGTCCAGCGCCGCCAGGTTGACCGCGCCCAGGGCCGCGATCTCGCGGTGCAGGCGGTCGATCTCTCCCTGCAGGCCGTGCATGCGCACATTGGCCTCGGCAATGGACTGGGAGACGGCGGCCAGGTCGGCGCCCGCCTCTTCCAGCAAGGTGGAGTACTGCTCCAGGCCCAGGCGCGCGGCCTGCTCCTTGAGCTGGAATTCGGTGATGCGCTGACGCAGCGGGTCCAGCGCCTTTTCCAGTTGCTGGCGGCGTTCGTCGCTGGCGCGCAGCTTGTTGGTCAGGTCGTCATATTCGCTGCGGCGCGCGGCCACGGCCTGCTCGCGCTGCATCTTCAAATCCAGCGCATCCTGCAGGCCGCCCTGGGCTGCGGCATCGGTCAGGCGCGTGAGCTCGTCCTGCGCGCGCTGCTGCTCGTCGGCCAGGGAGCGGGCCTGCTGGCTGGCCGTCTCTATGGTGCGGCTGAGTTCGCCCCGGCGCGCCTCCAGGCTGCGGCGCGAGAACGTGGCCTCCTGGGCCTGGCGTTCCAGCGTGCGCAGCTGCTCGCGCGATTCGTTCAGGCGCCGCTCGGACTCCAGCACCTTGTCGCCGAGCTGGGCATGGCGCTCCTGGCTGTCGGCCAGTTGCATGTCCAGTTCCTCGAAGCGGGCCTCGGCCGCCACGCGGCGCTCCTCGATGTCGGACAGCTGGGCCTCGACCTCGGCCAGGTCGGCGCTGATCTGGGCATTGCGCGCGCGGGCCTGCTCGGCCAGCTGCGACAGTCGCAGCGTCTCGACCTGCAGCTCGTGGGCACGGCTTTGCGATTCGCTGGCCTCTCGCCGGGCGCTGACCAGGCGCTGCGAGGCCTCGGCATAGGCGCTTTCGGCACGCACCAGGGCCGTGCGCGATTCGTCGGAGATCAGCGCCTGGGCGCGCACTTCCTTTTCAAGGTGCTCGATTTCCTGGGCGCGTGCCAGCAGGCCGGATTGCTCCGAGTCCTGCGCATAAAAGCTCACGCTGTGGCTGCTGACGGCATGGCCCGTGGGCACGTAGACGGTTTCACCGGGCCGCAGTTCGCTGCGGCGCGACAGTGCCTCTTCCAGCGTGGGCGCCGTGTAGCAGTCCTGCAGCCAGTCGCCGAGCACGGCGCGCAGGCCGGCATCGTTCACGCGCAGCAGGTCCGACAGGTGTTGCCAGCGGCCGGCAGCCGGCGCGGGCGCGCCCTGCGGCGGGCTGAAGAAGGCCAGGCGCGCGGGCGGCGCATCGTGCCCGCCTGAGCCCAGAAAGCCACGCACCATGTCGAGCCGGCCCACTTCCAGCGCGCCCAGGCGCTCGCGCAGCGCGGCCTCCAGCGCGTTTTCCCAGCCGGGCTCGATGGCAATGCGGCTCCACAGGCCCTGCATGCCGTCCAGGCCGTGCTTGGCCAGCCAGGGCTGGAGCTTGCCGTCTGTCTTGACCTTTTCCTGCAGGGCCTTGAGCGCTTCCAGCCGCGCCGACAGGTCCGCGTGGCGCGCGGCCTCGGCATTGACGGCCTGCTGGCGCGTGCGGCGGTCCTCGTCGAGCTGGGGCACGGAGTCCTGCAGCTCGTTGAGCACGGCATCGGCCATTTCAGCCAGTTCGCGCGCCTCTTCCAGCTGGGACTGCAGATTGTTCAGGCGGGCCTCGTCAGGCGTCTCCAGCGCGTTGCGGTCGGCGCGCAGGCGCTCGAAGCGGGTCTCGAACTGGCGGCGCTGCTCGTCCAGACTGCGCTGCTCGGCGGCCAGCACCTGGATCTGCTGCTGCACCTGGACCACGCTGGCGCGCTGGTCGGTGTCGGCCTTCTGGGCATTGCGCAGGGCGTCCTCCAGGTCGGGCAGGCGCATGCTTTGCTCCTCGACCTGGGCGGCCAGCATCTCGGCCTGTTCCTCGGCGTCCATTCCGGCGCCTTCGAGGTTCTCGATCTCGGCTTCGGCTTCCTCGCGGCGGCTGTTCCACAGCAGCACCTGCTCGGACAGCTGTTGCAGCCGCTGCTGCACGCGCTGGCGGCCTTCGAGCACGTAGCGGATCTCGGCCTCCAGCTTGCCGACTTCGGCCGTGGATTCGTAGAGCTTGGCCTGGGCCTGGTTGACCTGGTCGCTGGCGTCGTAGTGCGCCTGGCGCAGGGTTTCGAGTCCGCTTTCGTTGTTGCGGATGTCGGCCATGCGCTCTTCGAGCTCGTTGACGGCCTGCAGGCCCTCCACGCGCACGCGGTCCTGCTCGGCCTCGGCCTCGGCGCGCTTGAGGAACCACAGCTGCTGCTGCTTGAGCGTGACCTGGGACTGCAGCGCGTTGTACTGGGCCGCCACCTCGGCCTGCTTTTCCAGCCGGTCGAGGTTGTTGTTGAGCTCGCGCAGGATGTCTTCCACGCGCGTGAGGTTCTCGGTGGTGGCCGAGAGCCGGTTCTCGGTCTCGCGCCGGCGCTCCTTGTACTTGGACACGCCTGCGGCCTCTTCCAGGAACAGGCGCAGTTCCTCGGGGCGCGACTCGATGATGCGGCTGATCGTGCCCTGGCCGATGATGGCGTAGGCGCGCGGGCCCAGGCCCGTGCCCAGGAACACGTCCTGCACATCGCGGCGGCGCACGGCCTGGTTGTTGATGAAGTAGCTGCTGTTGCCCTCGCGCGTGAGCACGCGCTTGACGGCGATCTCGCCGAACTGGCCCCACTGGCCGCCCGCGCGGTGGTCACTGTTGTCGAACACCAGCTCCACGCTGGAGCGGCTGGCCGGCTTGCGGTGCGTGGTGCCGTTGAAGATCACGTCCTGCATGGACTCGCCGCGCAGCTCGCTGGCCTTGCTCTCGCCCAGCACCCAGCGCACCGCATCCATGATGTTGGACTTGCCGCAGCCGTTGGGGCCCACCACGCCCACCAGTTGCCCCGGCAGCATGAAGTTGGTGGGCTCGGCGAAGGACTTGAAGCCGGACAGCTTGATGGAATTCAGGCGCACGATGCAGGCAGATGGCGGTCCGCGGCGAACGGACGAATGAGGACGTGGGGGAACAACAGGGAAGCTCGGAATGATACCGCGCGCCACCCCTGCTCAAGAATGGAAAGCGGCCCGCGCGGGGCCGTGTCGAATGTCAAGAATGGTTTGAGGGGGCGTCCGGCACCCCGCTGCCATCCGTGCACTCCACCACCTGGGGCCGGTCCTGCGCCTGCTGCGGCAGGTTCGCCGGGCTCAGGGCCGGAGGGCGCGACACGATGGCCTGGCGCACCAGTGCCTCGAAGCTGCGCACGGGCACGGGCGGGCTGAGCAGGTAGCCCTGCCAGGCGTGGCAGTGCTGATCTTCGAGGAATTGGCGCTGCGCCTCGGTCTCCACACCCTCGGCGATGACCTGCAGGCCCAGGCTGGTGCCCAGGGCGACGATGGTGCGCGCAATGGCCGCATCGTTGGGGTCGCTGAGCACGTCGCGCACGAAGCTGCGGTCGATCTTGAGCTGGTCCAGCGGCAGGCGCTTGAGATAGGCCAGGGAGGAGTAGCCGGTGCCGAAGTCGTCCAGCGAGAACCCCACGCCGTGTGCCTTGAGCGTGGCCATCTTGGCCGCCGTGTCGTCCACGTCGGCCAGCAGCAGGCTTTCGGTCAGCTCCAGCTTGAGCAGGCGCGGATTGGCACCGTGCTCCTTGAGCGCCTGCAGCACCTGCTCCACGAAGCGCGCCTGGTGGAACTGGCGCGGGCTGACGTTGACGGCCAGCATCAGGCAGGCCATGTCCGGCTCCGCCGCCCATTGCGCCAGTTGCCGGCAGGCCTCGCCCAGCACCCATTCGCCCAGTTGCTGGATCAGGCCCGTTTCCTCGGCCAGCGAGACGAAGAGCGACGGCGGCACCAGCCCTTCGCGCGGGTGGTTCCAGCGCAGCAGGCCCTCGGCGCCGACGATGCGCCCGTTCGCCACCTGCGGCTGGTAGTACAGGACGAATTGCGAGCGCACCAGGCCCTCGCGCATTTCCTGCTCCATGGCCGTGCGCGATCTGAGCACGGCCTGCAGTTGCGGATCGAAGAACTGCAGCGTGTTGCGCCCCATGCCCTTGGCCTGGTACATGGCCATCTCGGCACGGCGCAGGACCTCGTCGGCACTGAGTTCCTGCTCGCCGAACAGGCTGGCGCCTATGCTCAGCGTGATGTGGCAGGACTGGCCACTCAGTTGCAGCGGTTGCAGCAGCAGCGAACGCATGCGCTGGACCTCGCCTTCGAGCTTGGAGGCGGCGTGCATGGAGTCCTTGCCCAGGTCCTCCAGCAGCACGACGAAGTCATCGCCGCTGTGGCGGGCCAGCGTGGCCTCGCGGCCCAGGGACTGGGCCAGTCGCTCGGCAATCATGCGCAGCAGCACGTCGCCCAGTTCCAGCCCCAGGCTGTCGTTGAAGGCCTTGAAGTTGTCCACGTCCAGCAGCATGACGGCGCCACAGCGCCCGCGACGGCGGCTGGAGGCCAGCGCCTGCTGCAGCCGGTCCACCAGCAGGCGGCGGTTGGGCAGGCCGGTGAGCGCATCGTAGAAGGCCAGGCGGCGAATTTCCTCTTCGGCGGTCTTGCGCTGGCTCTGGTCCTGCAGGATCAGCAGGCAGCCTTCGTCCAGCAGCATGCCGCCGATGGATACGGAGCGCGCGCAGCCGTCGCTGCCTATGAGCTGGTACTCCTCGGAATTGAGGGTGCCGCAGCTGTCGGACTCGCTGCCATGGGGGCTTTGGGCAACGCGCGCCCGCGCCTGCGCAGCCTCGAAGCGGCGCTGCATGCGCTGGCGGCGCGCTTCATCCGGGCACATGTTGCGCCACCAGCCGTCGCCATCCATGCCGGCCGTGGCGCCATGGCCTGCCAGGCGCATGAATTCCTCGTTCCAGTAGGCGAAGCGGCCATCCTCCTGCAGCATGGCCAGGCCCAGGGGCAGGCGCTGGATGACCATGCGCAGGTGGCGCGAACCGTCGCGCTGCATTTGCTGCAAGTGGCGGCGTGCGCTGATGTCCTGCACCAGGGCCATCAGCCGCAGCGATGGGCCGTGGCCCAGCGCGGAGATGTGCAGTTCCACCCAGACCAGGCTGCCGTCGCTGCGCCGCAGCTGCCGCTCGATCTGCAGGGCACGGCGCTGGCCCGCAGCCAGTTCCTGCAGCAGCAGCCTGTCGCCCTCCACCGTTTCGGCGGCCACCAGGGCCAGCAGGGGGCGCTGGCACAGCTGCTGTGCCTCGTGGCCGGTGATGTCGCAATACCTGCGGTTCACATGCAGGACATTGCCGTTGGCCGCGTCGATCTGCACCACGCCCACGGCGGCCTGCTCGAACAGTGCCTGAAAGCGGGCATCGCTCTCGCGCATGCTGCGGGAAGAGGCACGCAGCTGCGCCCAGCTGGACGGATGGCGCCGCCACCAGGCTGCCGCCAGCGAGGCCAGCAGGACTGACACCAGCATGCCCAGCGCAAACAGCACCAGGGGCTGGGCACGCTCGGTCCAGGACAGGGCCGTGCCCACGGGAATGAAGTTCAGCCGCCACAGCCGGTCCTGGGCCTGCAGCGTCTGCTCCAGCACCACCTGGCCGGTATCGCCCAGGCCTACCGCTTCCTGCCCGCGCTCGGGCCAGGCAGCACCCAGATACAGCGGCAGCGGCGATACGCCGGCCGGCGGCAGGGGCGAGACCGGGCCTGCGTCATGCATGGCCAGCGCTAGCCGGCCCAGGAAACCGCGCTCATGCAGGTCCTGCACCAGGTCGTGCACACGAATGCTGACATCGGCCGTTCCCAGGAACTGCGGATGCGCTGCCGTGCCATCCGGGGACTGGTGGTCCGCCAGCGCAAAGACGGGCGCGCGCACCAGCACGGCGGTGGCATGCTCGCCGGGCTGCTTCATGGCAAACGGCGCCGAGACCACGGCGGCCGCGCTGTCCCGGCTGCGCAGCATGCTGGCCATGAGACTGGGGCGGTCGTGCATGTCCAGGCCGGCGATGGATTCATTGCCTTCCACCGGCCAGAGATAGTCGATGAAGAAATAGTGGGGATCGGGCCTGAACGAGGCCGACGGATCCTGGCTGGCCGGATCGCGCTCCGTTGCGGCCCGCGTAAAGGTCAGCGCCTGCATGCCGGGCTGTATCTGTATGCGCAGCGCCTGCGCAATGCGCGCGAAGGCCTGCTGCCCCATCTCGGGAGAGGCGGCCAGCTGGTTGGCCACATGCTGGACCATGACGGCATAGGCATCCAGGCGCATCTCCAGCGCCTGGCGGGCAGACTGGGCCTGTTGCGTATGGCGCTGCAGGTCGATGCGCTCCAGCGCCCGCTGCTGCTGCAGGGCGAGCGCGGCGCTCAGGCACATGCCCACCGCCATGACGGTGGCGGCTGGCCAGGCGGTCCGGATGGCTACAAGCGTGCGCTGGGCAAAAGCTGACATGGAGCGGCTAAGGCTGAATAGGCAGTCACGGGGGAATCGGTCCAGGAGCACGGAACCACTCGTTGCCAGCCCCATGGCCAGCCACCCGAAAAGGCCGGGCAGGCCATGTGGAGCAGAGAGCGAGGATAAATGGATTTCGGCACCCGGCAGGCAAATCATATGTAAGACAAATCCTACAAACGCCTTTGCTCTATCGTCGGAATGCGCTCTTGCTGAAGACCTCCACGGGCAAACCCTAGACTGCAGGCAGCAAGGTGCTTGCACCCGGCCCCCTGTGCCGGGCCTGCCGGGCCTGCCGGGCCTGCCAGGCCTTGCCGGGCACAAGGGGTGGAGGGCGAGGCATTGCACAAGCCCTCATCCATGAAATCAGAGGCGGCAGTTTTGAAACATCAATGAAACGAATGGCGCGGCAGCAGGTGGCGCTGCAGCCCTTCAGCCTCTGGCAGCAGACTGCGGGGCTTGCACGGGTTTCCCCTTGAGTCGGATGGCATGCCGCTTGCAACAAGCCTGGTGCACTGCCAACCATAACTCTGCAGGAGACACCAACCCATGAGCATCAACCGCCGCCGCTTTTGCGCCGCCCTGCCCGCCCCGCTGGCCGGCCTTGCGCTGCCGCACCAGGGCCTGGCCCAGGAGGCCTTTCCCAGCAAGTCGCTGAAGATCGTCTGCCCCTTCGCGCCCGGCGGCGGTTCGGACTTCATTGCGCGCGTGGCCTCCAACGTGCTCAACGACAGGCTGGGCCAGCCCGTGGTGGTGGAGAACCGGCCGGGCGCCGGTGGCACGCTGGGCACCGAGTACGCGCTGCGCTCGGCGGCCGATGGCTACACGCTGCTGCTGGTGGCGGGCAGCTATACGGTCAACCCTTCGCTGTACAAGCTGCGCTTCGACCCCGTGGCCGACATGACGCCCGTGATCCAGCTGTCCAAAGGCGCCTACGTGGTCTGCGTGAGCCCCCGCGTGCCCGCCAGAAACCTGCAGGAACTGCTGACCTATGCGCGTGAGAACCCGGGCAAGCTGACCTTTGCCTCGGCCGGCAATGGCAGCCATCTTCACATCGTCACCGAGTACCTGTTCGGCATGGCCAAGGTCAAGGCCACGCATGTGCCCTATCGCGGCACGGGCCCGGCCGTGACCGATCTGCTGTCGGGCAATGTGGACATGCTGGTGGCCGGCACCGAGGCGCTGATGCAGCACGTCAAGAGCGGCAAGCTGCACGCCCTGGCCGTGACCACGGCCCAGCGCCTGCCCGCCTATCCCGAGATTCCGTCGGTGGCCGAAAGCGGCCTGCCGGACTATGACGTGGTGGCCTGGCACGGCCTGCTCGCACCCAAGGGCCTGCCGCCCGCCGTGCTGTCGCGCATCAATGCGGCGTTGGACACCGGCCTCAAGGCGCCGGCACTGCTGGCCCAGCTGGAGCCCACGGGCGTGTCCCCGGCAGGCGGCACACCGGCCCAGTTCGGCGCCCTGATCCAGTCCGAGATTCCCCGCTACGCCAAGGTGGTGAAAGACAACGAAATCCGCGCACAGTAATCGGCGCACAGCAATTGGCTCACGCAGGCCCGAGAATCCATCCGCCCCCATGACGTCCCGCTACAAGAAACCCCTGCCCGGCACCACGCTGCACTACATCGACGCCCGCGCCGCCGTCGATGCCCTCTCGCCCGGTGCCTGGGCACGCCTGCCCTACACCGCCCGCGTCCACGCCGAGAACCTCGTGCGCCGCGCCGATCCCGCGCAGCTGGACAGCTACCTGCTGCAGCTCATCGAACGCCGGCGCGACATCGACTTTCCCTGGTACCCCGTGCGTGTGGTCTGCCACGACATCCTGGGCCAGACCGCCCTGGTGGACCTGGCCGGTCTGCGCGACGCCATCGCGGCCGAAGGCGGCGACCCGGCCCAGGTCAACCCCGTCGTGCCCGTGCAGCTCATCGTGGACCACTCGCTGGCCGTGGAGTGCGGCGGCTTCGATCCCGATGCCTTTGCGAAGAACCGCGCCATCGAGGACCGCCGCAACGAGGACCGCTTCCACTTCATCGAGTGGACGAAGAAGGCCTTCGCCAACGTGGATGTGATCCCTGCGGGGAACGGGATCATGCACCAGATCAATCTGGAAAAAATGTCCCCCGTGATCACCGTGCAGGATGGCCTGGCCTTCCCTGATACCTGCGTGGGCACCGACTCGCACACGCCCCATGTGGACGCCCTGGGCGTGATCGCCGCGGGCGTGGGGGGCCTTGAGGCCGAGAACGTCATGCTGGGCCGCGCCTGCTGGATGCGCATGCCCGAGATCGTGGGCGTGCGCCTCACGGGCCGGCGCCAGGCGGGCATCACCGCCACCGACATCGTGCTGGCCCTGACCGAATTCCTGCGCCAGCAAAAAGTCGTCGGCGCCTATGTGGAATTCTTTGGCGAGGGCGCCGACAGCCTGAGCATCGGCGACCGCGCCACCATCTCCAACATGTGCCCCGAATACGGCGCCACGGCGGCCATGTTCTCCATTGACGACCAGACCCTGGCCTACCTGCGCCTGACCGGCCGCGACGAGGCCCAGGTGCGCCTGGTCGAAGCCTATGCGCGCACCGCAGGTTTCTGGAGCGACAGCCTGGCCGATGCGCAGTACGAGCGCGTGCTGCAGTTCGACCTGTCCACCGTGGTGCGCAACATGGCCGGTCCCTCGAATCCGCACCGGCGCCTGCCCACCTCGGCCCTGGCCGAGCGCGGCATTGCCGATGCCGCAAAACTGCAGGCCGCCCGCGCCCAGGAGAGCCAGGGCCTGATGCCCGATGGGGCCGTCATCATCGCCGCCATCACCAGCTGCACCAACACCAGCAACCCGCGCAACGTCATCGCCGCCGCCTTGCTGGCGCGCAATGCCAATCGTCTTGGATTGGTGCGCAAGCCCTGGGTCAAGACCTCGCTGGCGCCGGGCTCCAAGGCCGTGGAGCTGTATCTGAAGGAGGCCGGGCTGCTCAGCGAGCTGGAGCAGCTGGGCTTTGGCATCGTCGCCTTTGCCTGCACCACCTGCAACGGCATGAGCGGCGCGCTGGACCCCAGGATCCAGCAGGAAATCGTCGAGCGCGACCTCTACGCCACGGCCGTGCTCTCAGGCAACCGCAACTTCGACGGGCGCATCCATCCCCAGGCCAAACAAGCCTTCCTGGCCTCGCCGCCGCTGGTCGTGGCCTATGCGCTGGCGGGCACGGTGCGCTTTGACATCGAGCAGGATGTGCTGGGCGTGGTGGACGGCCGCGAGATCCGCCTCAAGGACCTGTGGCCCGCCGACGAGGAGATCGACGCCATCGTCGAGCAATCGGTCAAACCTGCGCAATTCCGCGCTGTCTACGAACCCATGTTCGCCATCCGCAAGGACGATGGAGACCGGGCACGGCCTCAATACGACTGGCGCCCCCAGTCCACCTACATCCGCCGCCCGCCGTACTGGGACACCGAAGGCGTGGGCGCGCTGGCGGCCTTCCCGCGCACGCTGCGCAACATGCGGCCGCTGGCCCTGCTGCCCGACAACATCACCACCGACCACCTGTCGCCCTCCAACGCCATCCTGGCCGACAGCGCGGCGGGCGAATACCTGGCGCGCATGGGCCTGCCCGAGGAAGACTTCAACTCCTACGCCACCCACCGCGGCGACCACCTCACCGCCATGCGGGCCACCTTCGCCAATCCGCAGCTGGTCAACGAAATGGCCGTCATCGACGGCGTGCAGCACAAGGGATCGCTGGCGCGCATCGAGCCCGAAGGCCGCGTGGTGCGCATGTGGGAGGCCATGGAAACCTACCTGAACCGCCGCCAGCCGCTGATCATCATCGCGGGTGCCGACTACGGCCAGGGCAGCTCACGCGACTGGGCCGCCAAGGGAGTGCGCCTGGCCGGGGTCGAGGCGGTGGTGGCCGAAGGCTTCGAGCGCATCCACCGCACCAACCTCATCGGCATGGGCGTGCTGCCGCTGCAGTTCCTGCCGGGCACCGACCGCAAGACCCTGGGGCTGGACGGCACGGAGATCTACGGCGTGGAAGGCGAGCGCACGCCCGGCACCCAACTCACTCTGGTGATTGAACGAAGAAGCGGCCAAACGCAGCGCGTGGCCGTGACCTGCCGGCTGGACACGGCCGAGGAGGTATCGGTCTACGAGGCCGGCGGGGTGCTGCAGCGCTTTGCCCAGGACTTTCTTGCACAGACACAGGACGCTTGATGAACACCACACCCCAGATCCGCATTCCCGCCACCTACCTGCGCGGCGGCACCAGCAAAGGCGTGTTCTTTCGCCTGCAAGACCTTCCGGAGGCTGCGCAACAGCCGGGCGCCGTGCGCGACGCCATCCTGCTGCGCGCCCTGGGCAGCCCCGACCCTTACGGCAAGCAGATCGACGGCATGGGCAATGCATCGTCGAGCACCAGCAAGGCCGTGATCCTCTCGGCCAGCACGCGCGAAGGCCATGACGTGGACTACCTGTTCGGCCAGGTCTCCATCGACCGGCCCTTCGTGGACTGGAGCGGCAACTGCGGCAATCTCTCGGCCGCCGTGGGGCCCTGCGCCATCCACATGGGATTGATAGCCCCTGCGCGCATTCCACGCAACGGCACGGCCACCCTCCGCATCTGGCAGGCCAATATCGGCAAGACCATCGTGGCCCATGTGCCCATCACGGACGGCCAGGTGCAGGAGACGGGCGACTTCGAGCTCGATGGCGTGACCTTTCCTGCGGCCGAGGTGGCGTTGGAGTTCCTGGACCCTGCCGATGAGGGAGAGGACGGAGGCGCCATGTTCCCCACGGGCCACCTCGTGGATCGCCTGGATGTGCCTGGCGTGGGCAGCTTTGCAGCCACGCTGATCAATGCGGGCATTCCGACCATCTTCCTGAACGCAAAGGACCTGGGCTACACGGGCTGCGAGCTGCAGGACGCCATCAACGGCGATGCCGAGGCGCTGGCGCGCTTCGAGGCCATACGCGCCCACGGCGCCCTGCAGATGGGCCTGATCCAGGAACTGTCCGAAGCCGCCAGGCGCCAGCACACGCCCAAAATCGCCTTTGTGGCATCGCCGGCGCCCTACACGGCCTCCAGCGGCAAACGCATCGAGGCAGGCGATGTGGACCTGCTGGTGCGCGCCCTGTCCATGGGCAAGCTGCACCACGCCATGATGGGCACTGCGGCGGTGGCCATCGGCACGGCGGCAGCGGTGCCGGGCACGCTGGTGAATCTGGCGGCGGGCGGCGGCGAACGCGGCGCTGTTCGCTTCGGCCATCCCTCCGGCACGCTGCGCGTGGGCGCCGAGGCCCGGTTGGTGAATGGCCAGTGGCAGGTGACCAAGGCCTTGATGAGCCGCAGCGCGCGCATCCTGATGGAAGGCTGGATCAGGGTGCCTGGCGAAGTGTTGAACGCCGCGTGAATGCGCAGGGTCCGGCTTCAGGCCTGGGCCGTGCTCACGCCTGGCCGACCAGCGCCGCTGCGTGCCACGTCTGCAGTTGCTCCAGCGTGTTCGTCGTGCCGCCGCAGGCCACCACCAGCAAGCGCTTGAAGCCCTGCAGCGCAGGTGCGCCTGCGTAGGCCAGGGCCAGCGCGGCACCGCAGGCGGGCTCCACATGCAGGCGATGGTCATCAATGAAGCGCAGGCAGGCGTCCAGCGCCTGCGCATCCGTCACCACGGCGCTGCGCACGGGGTGCACCTGCGCCAGATCGAAGGCCCGCTGGCAGACCTGGCGCGCGCCCAGCGAGGTGGCCACGCTGGTGATGCGGTCCAGCAGCACGCGGCGGCCCTGGGCCAGCGACTGCGCCAGGGAGTCGGCGCCGGCCGTCTCCGCGGCAATCACGGGCACATCGGTCCAGCCGTGGCGCTCCAGGCCCTGCACCACGCCGGCCAGCAGGCCGCCGCCGCCCACGGCCAGCACCACGGCGTCGGGCTTGAAGTCGGCAGCAGCCAGCTCATCGACCAGGGTGGAATGCCCCGCCCACAGCAGCGGGTCGTCAAACGGATGGACAAAGGCATCTTCGGCGCCCAACAGGGACTGGGCCAGGGCATTGGCCTCGTCCCAGACGGCGCCATGCACGATCAGCTCGGCGCCCTGGGCACGGATCAGTGCCCGCGCATGCTCGGTCGTGGTTTGAGGCACGACCACGGTGACGGGTATGGACAGCTGCCGCCCGGCATAGGCCACGGCAATGCCGGCATTGCCGCCCGACGAAGCCACAAAGCGCTTCTTGCCCTGGCGCGCCAGGGTCTCGCAGGCATGGCCTATGCCGCGCAGCTTGAATGATCCGCAGGGTTGCAGCGCATCCAGCTTGAGCCAGATTTCAGGCCCACCGGCGTGGCTCAGGGCATGGGACGGGATAAGGGGAGTGAAGGTGTGCAAAGGCATGGGGTGGCAGTGTAGGACTGGCGTTCAGCCGCGATAATCCCTTGGCTTTTCAAATATTCTTTGCGCCATGAGCACAAATCAAGCCCTGCCCCTGTTCGGAGAAATGGCCATCTTCGTCAAGGTCGTGGACACGGGCAGCTTCTCCGAGGCCGCACGCCAGCTGGGCAGCACGCCATCGGCCACCAGCCGGGGCGTGGCGCGGCTGGAAAGGGCTCTGGGCCTGCGCCTGCTGGAACGCACCACGCGCAAGCTGCGCCTGAGCGAGGCCGGCCGCGAGGTGCATGCGCGCTGCCTGGACATGGTGGGCGCCGCCCAGGCCGTCATGGCCGCGTCCCTGCTGCAGGACGCGCAGCCGCGCGGCCTGGTGCGCATCAGCGTGCCCAAGGCCGTGGGCCGTACCGTGGTCCATCCCCACATGCCCGACTTCCTGGCCCTGTATCCGGAGGTCGATGTGCAGATGCGGCTGGAAGACCGCTACATGGACCTGATCGACGACCCGGTGGACCTGGCCATACGCGTCACCAACCACCCGCCGCCGGGCCTCATGGGCCGCCACCTGATGGACATCGACCATCTGCTGTGCGCCTCACCCCAGTACCTGGCCCGGCACGGCACGCCCGTGCATCCGCTGGAGCTCAAGGCCCACAGCTGCATCTACCTGGGCGAGGAGCCCGGCGACGCGCACTGGAAGCTGCGCGGCCATGGCAAGACCGTCACCGTGGCCGTGCGCGGGCGCTATGCCGCCAACCACACCGGTGTGCGGCTGGACGCCGTGCTGCAGCACATCGGCATCGCCAGCCTGCCCCGCTTCACGGCACGCGAGGCCCTGGCGGACGGGCGCATCGTGCAGGTGCTGCCGGACTGGAGCTTCCTACCCAACTACAGCGGCCAGCTGTGGATTCTTCACCCGCCCACGCGCCACCTGCCGCTCAAGCTGCGCGTGCTGATGGATTTCCTGGCCGAGCGGCTGGGCGGGGTTGATGGGCTGCAGGTCCAGCGTGGCTAGCACCACAGCGGCAAGCGCTTGACAAACCTGGGGGGTGGCCGCGAGGCGTTGACCGGCGGCGCACGCACCTGCGTCGATACACTTTCGGCTTCACATCTGAGGGACGGTCATGGACACGAGCATCTATGTTTCGGAGCTGACAGCGGATCTGGAAACGGAGTTCATCAAAGGTGCCAGCCAAAGCCGCAAACTGCACGCGCCATGGGTGTCGCCCCCCAGCACGCCGCAGGAATTTCAGAGCTACCTGGCACGCGTGCAGGAGCCGGCTGGGGCCGCCTTTGTGATCTGGGAGTGGCACAGCGACGGTTTTGCCGGAATCGTGCAGATCACGAACATCGTGATGGACCCGTTCCGCTGTGGCCTGATCGATTTCTATGCGTTCTCGGGCTTTGAGGGAAAGGGCCTGATGAAGGAAGGCCTCGCGCATGTCGTGAAGCAGGCTTTCAGAACACTGAAGCTGCATCGGCTGGAAGCCAACATCCAGCCTGAGAACAAGGCAGCCATTGCACTGGCCAAGTCATGCGGCTTCAAGCTGGAGGGCTTCTCGCCGGCGTTCATGAAGGTTGGAACCCGCTGGCGAGACCATGAGCGCTGGGCGATGCTGGCCGCTTAGGTTGTGCCGCGCGATCTTGGTCGCCTGTTGAATGTCAGTGGGGCAAGCTGCGAGATCTCAGTTTTGGCTCGTCGCTCCAGGGGTTTCGCACGGCAATGCCATCGTTTTTGGCCAGTTTGACCAAGGCTTGGAAGGACTCCGAGAATTGTCTCTCTGTCAACAATGCCCGCATCCGCCGCACAAAGCGCGTGCGCGGACTTTCGTCGGGCTCGTTGTCAAGGTCGAACTGGAAGATCCGGTACAGACCAATCAGCACAGGCTCCAGCCACTTCCCCTCGGGGGCCGCTGACTTGGCAACATCCTGGTACCAGAGATCCAGGGGCCTCTCGTACTGAAAGATCATGTCGTTGTAGCCCTTGCTGGATGGGGCAGGAAATGCCAGCCATTGGCCCATGGTCCATAGGTCATACAGTGCAAAACGGAAGGCTCTCAACGGGAGCTCTTCGTGGTCCCATGGAAAGTATCTGGGTGCTCTGCTGACGTAAGTGTCTCGGGTCACTGGCAACTGCACAGTGTCTTGAGACAGGTCTGGAAGCATCAGGTTGAACAGCCGTTCGTTGTGCCCGTTCGTATGTATGTCCACAATTTTGCAATGTGCATAGGGCGCAGGGGCGTCAGGAAGCTGAGACACAGCGAGGGGCAACTCTTTTTCCAACTCTGACGTGCTGACCAGGCGCGTGCCCCCGGAAGTTGCATGGCCCTGCCCGATGCTGAAGAGCAAAGTGAAACCTCCGAGGCGATCTCCCGGCAGCGCCTGAGGATGCTCCATGAACTGGTCCCGCAATGAGCGCAGCACCGTCTCGTCCTGGCAAGGGTGCAGGTACAGGAACAGCAGCAGATTCAAATGGCGCACCGTGGAATCACGGTCCCAGTCGTGGAGCTTTTTCCAATGGGGAAGGGAGCCTTTGAGGAAGTACCTCTTGACGATCCCCCGGCCCTTCTTGGTCATTTCCAGCGCATAGAGCATTTGCTCGATCTCCGGCCACTGCTTCTCGCGCTCCTTCATCCAAGACTTGTCGTCGGTTTTCCAGTGACTGGTGTCGAAATTCTCCAAAGGATTCAAGGAACTCACTCTATTTCACTCCCAATGCTTCATGCTTGTTGGGGGCGATGATAGACAGCCCGCAGCGGTCGGTACTGGACATTTTGACCAGTGAAGCGGAGCCCTGGAAGGCGAGCGGCACCGCGAAGCAGGAACGGCTGCATCACGCAGGTCGTGCGCTCCTGCCTGCGTGCTGGCACTGGGCATGGCACATCTGCCGACCCTCATACGAAAATCGCATTCAACCTGAAAAAGGTCAAATGCCTCCGGTGTGACGGGTCGCTCAATATGCCCAAGTGAATCGCGGTTAAAGTCGGCTTCCATTCGATTCACCCCTCACAACGGAGCAAGCATGTCAAAGCGACTGAATGGCCTCATGGCCGCGGCCCTTGCCGCCTTCATTTCCACACCCGCGCTGGCCATTCTTCCGGATTCGGGCATGTGGAGCATTGGCGCGGAACTCAATGGCAAGCCCGGGCGCGGCATTCAGATCGACAGGCAGGGTGGCTCCACGCTGATCCTGACCTATTTCGGTTATCGCGCGGACGGATCGTCCCTGTTCCTGCAGGCCGCAGGCACGCTCAAGGACGGCAAGCAGTTTGACGGCGTGCTCACGGAATACCGCAATGGCCGCGCACTGGGTGGCCAGCCCCGCGATGGAGAGTTTGCACAGGAGGCTGGCCCGGTCAGGATCGTCTTCGATTCCTCCACCACGGCGACGATCACCCTGCCCGGCGAGGCTCCGCAGCGCCTTCAGCGCTTCCAGTTCGAGGATCTCAGGAACCGGCTCAACTTCACGTTCTTCCATTCGAGCGCGCAGGACTATGCACGAATGTCGTCATCTGGCGAAATAACTTTCAAGGTTGATGCGAACTCATTGATCGCCGTCGAGAGATCAAATGCTGGAAGCATTGCCTGCGAGTACAGTGGGAATTTGCAACCGACGGGTGATTCCTTCAGCTCCGAAGGAACTGCCCAATGTTTTTTTGGGGCCACGTCGCAAGCCTACCTGTACAACATGAGAGAACTGAAGGTGGATGAGTTCGGCGCGCTCACTGCACGTTTTTATTTCAGGCATCCCAGCTATCCCGAACTGCGACCTTCCCTTCGGTCGGTCGCTGGCATATGCAAAGGCAGTGCTGCCAATATTGACGTCTACCGTTGCGATCCATCCGATTTGAAACTTGACCCTGGCCTCTGGAAAGAGTGGTGACAGCTCGCGTCAGTCGTTTTGGCTACGCAACCTGCGCCACAGCGTGGCCCGGCTGATGCCCAGGATCTCGCAGGCGCGGCGCTGGTCGCCCTGCACCTGCTCCAGCACCTCGCGCATGCGCTGGCGCTCGGCATCGCGCCGGGCCTCGCGCAATTGCAGTTGCCGCTGCTGTGCTGGCAGGGCCTGAACGGTACCCTGCCCAGCCCCGTCGCATTCAGGAAACAGCTCCCGCAGCCGGCCCATGTCCACGCGGCCCGCGCCGTCACGCAGGTCGTGGCGGCAGGCCAGCAGGCGCTCCACCCAGTTGTCCAGCTCTCGCGCATTGCCGGGCCAGCGGTGCGCGGCGGCCAAATCCAGCAGGGCTTCCAGCAAGGGCTCCAGTGAAGAGGACTCGGCCTGCAGTGACTGCGTGCGCAAACGTCGCGCAAGCATGGTGCGGGCCAGGGCCTGGACATCGCCCTGTCCGCGTTCGTGCAGTCCGGGCATGGCCAGGCGCAGCACGGCCAGGCGGTAGAACAGGTCGCGCCTGAATTCACCGCGCTCGACCAGGGTCGCCAGATCGGCATGCGTGGCGGCGATGACGCGCAGGTCCACGGGCACGGACGTGGTGGAGCCCACGCGCAGCACTTCGCGCTCCTGCAGCACGCGCAGCAGGCGGGACTGCAGGGCCAGCGGCATGTCCCCTATCTCGTCCAGGAACAAGGTGCCCGTATGGGCCGCCTCGATCAGCCCGGTCTTGCCGCCGCGCCGCGCGCCGGTGAAAGCGCCTTCGTCGTAGCCGAAGAGTTCGCTCTCCAGCAGGCTTTCCCCCAGGGCCGCGCAGTTGACGGCCAGAAAGGGCTGGGCGGCGCGCCGGCTCGCGCGGTGCATGCCCTGGGCCAGCAGCTCCTTGCCCGTGCCGCTGTCGCCCTGGATGAGCACGGTGGCATCGCTGGCAGCGAACTGGCGCGCCAGGCGGCGCACGCGCTGGGCGGGTTCGCTGTCGCCCGCGTAGTCTTCGATGCGCCAGCGCACGCCCGCGCCGCGCAGGCTGCGGTTGGCGCGCAGGTGGCGGTCGGCGCGCTGGATGGTGGCGGGGTCGCGGCAGACCAGCAAGGCGCCCGTGAGCTGGCCGTTTTCCACGATGGGTGCGCGCCGTACCACCAGGGTGCGCATGGCCAGTTGGACCACGTCTTCACTGCCTTCGGGCTCCAGGGATTGCGACTGCAGCGCCTGTGCCAGCGCCAGCGCGGGCGCCACCTCGTCCAGCAGCCGGCCATGCAGCGCCCTGGCGGGCGCTCCCAGCAGGGCCGCCATGGTGGGGTTCAGTGCCTGGATGCAGCCTTGCGTATCCACGGCGACCACGCCGTCCTGCAACTGGCCAAGCACGGTTTCCAGCCGCTGGTGGCGGGCGCGCTCGGCATGGCGGTGGCGGGCCAGCAGCACCGCGTCGCGCAGGGCCTGCAGCACGGCGCCGTCGGAGTACAGCAGCACGCTAGGAATGCCGGCCTGCTCGGCCAGATCGGCAACCAGCCCTGGCGCGACCACGGCACCCACGCCTGCGGCCTGCAGCGCACGCACGCAGGCCTGGGCATCCTCGGGCCCGTGGTAGCTGAACTGGGCAATGCCGGCGCCGAACAGCGCGTCGAACTGGGCCAGGTGCGGCGAGGGATGGTCAAACGACACCAGCCCGATGCGCGGCGTGCCGCCCGCCTGCGCCAATTCCCGCGCGCTGGCCAGCGCCTGCAGCAGATCGAAGCCGCGCACCTCGATCATGACCACGGGAATGTCGACATGCTCGCGCACCCAGGCACCACTGGCGCCGGCGGCCACCAGGGCGTCTATGGGCTCGACCGCCTGCAGCGCGCGCACGGCCTGCACAGCGTCGTCAAAGGCCGCGCTGACATGCTCCACACGCACCTGGTCGCCCACCGCCAGGGACATGCGCTCCAGCACGCGGCCGATGCGGTGGCGGCCTATGGTGACGACACGGGGCCATGCCGCGCGGGGGCCGGACGGGGTTCCAGGGACAGGGGCCACGACTGATTCATTCATGCAACCGATTATTTCATTCATGCAACATCGCGCTGCATGAATCCAGCAGCAGGTTCCGCTCCATCCTCTTGTGAACTGAAAAATGCATTCAGATCAATGGCTTGCAATAACAAGGGTTTACCCTTTATTGCCATGGCATGCAGCTTGCAAACAAGGCCGGCGTTTCAATCATTTCAAGTATTTCCAGGAGACTCCCCATGCACCAGCCATCCCGCCTGCCCCGCCGCACTACCCTGGCCGCCCTGCTTGCCACCGTGCTGCCGCTGGCCGGCGTGTCGTTTGCCGCGCCTGCCGCCGATGCCTGGCCCACCCGCCCCATCCGCCTGGTGGTGCCGTTCTCCGCAGGCGGCGCCAACGACCTGATGGCCCGCTCGGCCGCCGAAGGTGCGTCCAAAATCCTGGGCCAGCCGGTGGTCATCGACAACCGGCCCGGCGCAGGCGGCACCGTGGGCGCCGACATCGTGGCCAAGGCCCAGCCAGATGGCTACACCCTGCTGGTGAGCGCGGCCGGCGTGATCTCCAACAGCATGATCAAGAAGACCATGCCGTTCAAGGACGATGCGCTGGTGCCCGTGGCCATGATCGGACTGGCGCCTTCGGTGATCGTGGTTCCCAAGAACGCGCCCTACCAGAACCTGCGAGATTTCGTCGAGGCATCGAAGAAGGGCCAGGGCTTCAATTTCGCCACGGCCGGCACGGGCAGCACGCCGCATTTCGTGGCCGAGATGCTGAACGTGAAGTACGGCGCACAGCTGCAGCCCGTGCCCTACAAGAGCGGATCGGAAAGCACGACGGCCGTGCTGGGCGGCCAGGTGGAGGGCACGTCGGAGGCCAGCATCATCGCCCTGCCCCACATCCTCAATGAGGGCAAGTTCAAGGCCCTGGCCACGACCTGGACGCAGCGCATCTCCGCCTATCCGCAACTGTCCACCGCCGTGGAGCAGGGCTTTGCCGAGCTGCAGATCGCGCACTGGGCCGGCATCCATGCGCCCAAGGGCACGCCGCCGGCCATCCTGGACAAGCTGGCCGTCGCCGTGGACCAGGCCATGAAGGAGCCGGCCACCGTGGAGAAGCTCAAGGGCCTCGGCATCGAGCCCATCGGCGGCACGCGCGCCGAGTTCGTGAAATTCACCGATGCCGAGCGCAAGCGCCTGGGCGAGATCGTCAAGGCCGCGAACATGCAGGAAAAGTGAGCCGCTCCCGCCACAACCACGGATCCCAACCGAGACAAGACACCATGAATACCCGCCGCAATACCCTCCGCCTGAGCTTGGGACTGGCCCTGAGCGCCACCGCCGCCGCTGCGGCCCTGCTCGCCGCTCCCGCCACCGCCGTGGCCCAGGGCGCAGATGCCTGGCCCTCGCGCCCCATCAAGCTCATCGTGCCCTATGCGGCCGGCGGCTTTGCCGATACGCGGGCCCGAAAGATCGCCGACAAGATAGGCCAGAGCCTGGGCCAGCCCATCGTGATCGACAACCGCGGCGGCGCGGGCGGCGTGACGGGCACGGATGCCATCGCCAAGGCCACGGACGGCCATACCTTCGGCTTCGGCTCGCCAGGCCCGCTGGTAACCAATCCCATGCTGATGAAAAAGCTGCCCTACAACGCCGCACGCGACCTGCAGCCCATCATCCTGATCGAAGAGGCGCCGCTGATCCTGACCACGGCGCCCAACCAGCCGTTCAAGACCGTGGCCGAGCTGGTGGCTGCAGCCAAGGCCAAGCCGGGCACGCTGACCTATGGATCGTCGGGCGTTGGCGGTGCCCACCACCTGTCGGGCGAGCTGCTGGCCTTCCAGACGCGCACGGACATGGTCCATGTGCCTTACAAGGGCGGCGCGCTGGCAGCCACCGACCTGATGGGCGGGCACCTGGCCTTCATGTTCGAGATGGGCTATGCGGCCTTGCCCGCCATCCAGGGCGACAAGGTCAAGGCGCTGGCCGTGTCCAGCAAGCAGCGACTGAAGGTGCTGCCCAGCGTGCCCACGCTGGATGAGGCGGGCATCAAGGGCTTCGAGTCATACAACTGGCTGGGCATGATTGCACCGGCCAGCACGCCGCCGGCCGTGATCGAGCGCCTGAACAAGGCCGTGAACGAGGCACTCAAGGACGCCGAGGTGCGCGCCATGATCGAGAACACGGGCGGCATGGTCATGGGCGGCACGCCCCAGGCCTACGGCAAGTTCATCGAGGCCGAGCGCGCCAAGTGGGGCCCGGTGATCAAGAACGCCAACATCACGCTGGACTGAGCGCCAGCCCGCGCATCGCTTTTTCCCATTTGACAGAACCATCCATGAACACCAAGCAACAACTCAAGGCCCTGGCCGAAGCGCGCCGCGGCGTGCTCGTGCCCGGCGCATTCAACGCGCTGTCCGCACGCGTCGTGGCCGATCTCGGCTTCGAGGCCATCTATGTGACCGGTGCCGGCGTGACCAATATGTGGTTCGGCCTGCCCGACCAGGCCTTCATGGGCCTGACCGACATCGCCGACCACACGGCCCGCATCCGCGACGCCGTGGATCTGCCGCTGATCGTCGATGCCGACACCGGCTTCGGCAACGCGCTCAACACCTACCACGCCGTGCGCACGCTGGAGCGCGCGGGCGCCGACTGCATCCAGATCGAGGACCAGATCAGCCCCAAGCGCTGCGGCCATTTCAATGGCAAGGAAGTGATTTCCACCGAGGAAATGCTGGGCAAGATCAAGGCCGCCGTGGACGCGCGCCGCGACCAGGGCACGCTGATCATGGCGCGCACCGATGCCTGCGCCACCCAGGGCTTCGAGGCCGCCGTCGAGCGCGCCCAGCGCTTTGCCGAGGCGGGAGCCGACATTCTGTTCGTGGAAGCCGTGACCCAGGCCGATGAGATCCGCGCCCTGCCCCAGCGCCTGTCCACGCCGCAGCTGATGAACATGGTGATCGGAGGCAAGACGCCCATCACCGACGCGGGCGAGCTGGCAGACCTGGGCTATGGCCTGGTGCTGTATGCCAATGCCGCGCTGCAAGGCGCCGTGGCCGGCATGCAAAAGGCGCTGGGCCAACTGCGCAACGAGCGCAGGGTGGACGAGAACCCCGCTGTGGTCGCCCCCTTTGCCGAGCGCCAGCGCCTGGTCAACAAGCCGTTCTGGGACGCGCTGGAAAAGAAGTACGAGTGAAGCACGAGTGAAGCACGAGCGAGGGCGGGCTGGCACAGCGCCGCTCAGCCGCTCAGCCCCTCGCAGGCGCCTTCCACCCCTTGAGCGTCAACTCCAGCGCCTGCAGCGCCTGCTGCAGGCGTTCGGGGGGCGCCCCTTCCTCGGCGATCCAGAACGCGGATTCCACCAGGCAGCCATTGAGCAGGCGCGACATGGCCAGCGGGCTGGCGCGCACGATCACGCCGCGCTCCATGAGCTGCTCCAGGTAGCCGGCCACGAAGGCGATGCAGGCGCGGTGCTGCTCGCCCTGGTCCGTGCCCGTGAGCACGGCGCGCGCATCCTGCAGCACGATGCGGCGTATCTCGCCCTCCTGCGCCATGGCCAGGTAGGCGCGGCAGTAGGCCAGGAACCCCTCCCAGGGGTCGGCATGGTCGGCCAGCACCTGCTCCAGGCGTGCGTCCATCTCGGCATCCATCTGCGCCACCACGGCGGCCAGCAAGCCCGGCTTGCCACCGAAATGGTGGTACAGCGCGCCGCGCGTCAGGCCGGCATTGGCCGTCAATTCGTCCATGGAGGCCTGGGAATAGCCCTGGCTGCCAAAGGCCTCGCGCGCAGCCTCGATGAGCTTGGCGCGTGTCTCCTCGATCATGCTGGCCCGGCTTTTGCGCATGGCGCACTCCATTCACATACAAAACGTATGCCAATGATACGGCGCGTCACTGGCAACCCGTAGAATCGCTGACATACGCCGCGTATGTGATTGCAGCGGCCTGTCCGTTTTCCGAGGTTTCCATGTTCCACGCCTACCGCCAGCTGTTCACCCGGCCCGGCACGGCCGCCTTTGTGCTGGCCGGTCTCCTGGCCCGCCTGCCCCTGTCGATGACAGGCATCGGCCTGATCACCATGCTGTCCCAGCAGCGCGGCGCCTACACGCTGGCCGGCGCGGTCGCGGCCTGCTTTGCGCTGTCCATTGCGGTGCTGGCGCCCCGCATCTCGGCCCTGGTGGACCGCCATGGCCAGCGCAAGGTCCTGCCCTGGGCAGCGGCCGTGAGTGCTGCCGCCATGTTCGCGCTGCTGGCCTGCGCGCATTGGCAGGGGCCGGATTGGCTGCTGCTGGTGCTGGCAGCGCTGGTGGGCGCCCTGCCCAGCATGCCGGCCATGGTGCGCGCACGCTGGACCGTGCTGCTGCGCGGCACGCCCCAGCTGCAGACGGCCTATGCGCTGGAGGCCGTGCTGGACGATGTCTGCTTCATCGTCGGCCCGCCGCTGTCGGTAGGCCTGAGCATGGTGCTGTTCCCCGAGGCGGGGCCGCTGGCCGCCTCCTTGCTGCTGCTGGTGGGCGTGGCGCTGTTCGTGGCCCAGCGCCGCACAGAGCCGCCCGTGGACACATCGCAGCAGCGCACGCGCCAGCAGTCGCTGGCCCGCCATCCCGTGGTGCGCACGCTGGCGCTGTTCATGCTGGCCCAGGGCATCATCGTGGGCACCATCGACGTGGCCAGCGTGGCCTTTGCCACGCAGCAGGGCCAGCCGGCGGCAGCCAGCATCGTCCTCTCGTTCTATGCGCTGGGGTCCTGCGTGATGGGACTGGTGTTCGGCACGCTGCGCCTGCAGGCGCCGCTGCACCGCCAGATCGCCTGGGTGGGCGCCTCGGTCTGCATCACGGCCGTGCCCCTGCTGCTGGCCACCAATGTGTTCACACTGACCCTGGCCGTGTTGCTGGCCGGCATTACCTTCGGGCCGACCATCACCGTGGCCATGGGCCTGGTGGAGCAGCAGGTGCCGCACCAGCGCCTGACCGAAGGCATGACCTGGCTGCTGACCGGCATTGCCATGGGCGTGGCCCTGGGCGCGGCCGCCGCAGGCTGGGCCACCGACCTGTGGGGCGCGCGCATTTCCTTCGTGGTGGCGCTGCTGGCCGGTGTCGCCATGTGGGCCCTGGGCGTGCTGGCCGCACGCCAGGCACGAGCGAAAGAGATCCCGCCTGCCGAAGACGCAGCCGCCGCCTGCACCTGAACACGGCCGCAACGCCCGCGCCAGCCCAGACCGCTCAGGCCGTGGCCATCAAGGCCAGCAGCTCGGCCAGGCGCTGGCGCATCCACAGCGCTTCGGCCCCTGGCGCCAGCCCTTCCAGCCACAGCATGCGCACGGTCAGCGGCGGCAGCGCCAGCCCCTCGCAGGCGCGTTGCCGCAGATGCGGGCGCAGATCGCCGAACTCGGCAATATTGACCGGCAGGATGGCCCAGCCCAGGCCGTCGGCCACCATGTCGGCAATCACATAGAAGCTGTTGGAGCGCCAGACGGCGGGACTGAGCACGGTGTCCTCCACGCCCTCGATGTGCATCAGCAACTGGCGGTGCGCGGCCAGTTGCCTGCGCGTGAGGGCCGCCGTGCCATCGAGCACATGGCCCTTGGCCACGCAAATGGTCTGCGGCACGCTGCCGATATGGCGCTGGGCACAGGTGGCCGGCGCAGGCGCTCGGTCAAACTGGAAGGCGACCTGGGCACGCTGCGCCGCCACATGCTCGGCCACTTCGGAGGCCGTGCCGTTCAGGACGGTCAGCTCCATGGCCGGAAAGCGCGCCGCCAGCTCCTTGAACAGCTGGGCCAGCGGCACATAGGGCAATGCCTCGTCCAGCGCAACGGCCAGGCGTGCCTGCCCGCCTGCGGCCAATGCGCGGGCGCGGCGGTCCATGGCCTGGGCCTGGTGCAGCAGGGACCGGGCCTCCAGCAGCATCACCTCCCCCGCCGCCGTCAGCTGCACGCGGCGCCCCACGCGGTCGAAGAGCTCCAGCCCCAGGTCGGCTTCCAGCAGGCCGATGGCCGTGCTCACGGCCGACTGCGCACGGCCCAGGCGACGGGCGGCCTCGGTCATGGTGCCGGCTTCGGCCACCGCCACAAAATGCTTCAGCCTGTCGAGTGTCCATTCCATCCATCAATTTTATGGATGGAATCAAACTTTGATGAATCATTTCATTGATGGAAACTGTGGTTTTCATCAAGAAGGAAGCCCCGGCCCACAAGGCCCGGGGCAAACAGGTGCTTTATGGCGTTCACAACGCAAACCCAGAACCCCGTTGCGGGGCATCTTCCAAAATCCCAGGCGGCCGACCCGCGCCGCTGGCTGGTGCTGGCCATTGTCTCGGTAGCGCTGCTGCTCATCGTCATCGACATGACGGTGCTCTACACGGCGCTTCCGCGCCTGACACATGACCTGGCGGCCACGGCCTCGGCCAAGCTGTGGATCGTCAACATCTACGCGCTGGTGGTCTCCGGCCTGCTGCTGGGCATGGGCACGCTGGGCGACAGGCTCGGTCACAAGCGGCTGTTCATGGCTGGGCTGTGCGTGTTCGGCGTGGCATCGCTGTGCGCGGCCTTTGCGCCCTCGCCCGCCCTGCTGATTGCGGCGCGCGCGCTGCTGGGCGTGGGCGCGGCGATGATGATGCCGGCCACGCTGTCCCTGATCCGCCTGAGCTTTGCCGATGAGCGCGAGCGCGCGCTGGCCATCGGCATCTGGGCCTCGGTGGCCTCGGGCGGTGCGGCCTTCGGGCCGGTGGTGGGCGGGCTGCTGCTCGAATACTTCTGGTGGGGCTCGGTGTTCCTGATCAATGTGCCCATCGTGCTGCTCGCCCTGCCCCTGGCCGGCTGGTTGATTCCCGCAGGCACGGCCACCTCGCAGCGGCCCTGGGACTTCATCGGCTCATTGCAGGTCATGGCAGGCCTGGTGGGCAGCACCTACGCCATCAAGGAAGCCGGCAAACAGTCGCCCGACTGGGCCCTGGCCGCCGTGGCCCTGGTGCTGGGCCTGGGCCTTCTCGCGCTGTTCGTGCGGCGCCAGCGCCACAGCAGCGACCCGCTGCTGGACTTTGCGCTGTTCCGCAACCCGGCGTTTGCCACGGCCGTGGCCTCGGCCCTGGTGGCAGCGGCCGCGCTGATCGGCATGGAGCTCGTGTTCAGCCAGCGCCTGCAACTGGTGCAGGGACTGTCGCCACTGCAGGCCGGCCTGGCCGTGCTGCCGCTGCCGCTGGCCGCCTTTGTGGCCGGCCCCGTGGCAGGCCACTGGCTGCCACGCCTGGGCGGCGCGCGCATGCTGCCGGCAGCGCTGCTGCTGTCGGGCCTGGGCATGGGCGGCTATCTGCTGGTCCACGACATGGGCTGGTGGCCGCAGGCGGCGGCGCTGGCCGTGCTGGGCTTGGGCATAGGCGCGACCATGACCACGGCGTCGAGCACCATCATGCAAAGCGCTCCCGCGGACCGTGCCGGCATGGCGGCCTCGGTCGAGGAGGTGTCATACGAGCTGGGCGGCGCCCTGGGCGTGACGCTGATGGGCAGCCTGCTGTCGGCCATCTATGCAGGCTCACTGCGCCTGCCGGAGGGCCTGGACCTGGCCCTGCCCGATTCCGTGCGCGACAGCCTGGACGAAGCCCTGCTGGCTGCCGATCAGCTGATGCCGCAGGCCGCGCACCAGTTGACCGAACTGGCACGCACGGCCTTCGGCCAGGGTTTCAGCGCCGTGATCGCCAGCGCCACGCTGCTGCTGGTCTGCACGGCACTGTGGACGGGCTGGCGGCTGCGCGCTCAGCGCCGCTGAGCCGTCGCTTTCCCCTCAAAAAGCAAAAAGCCCCGTCCGGGGCTTTTTGCTTTGCGTGCACATGGCGTGCACACGTCGTACCTGCGCTTCGATCAGGCGAAGTTCTGCTCGGCAAACTTCCAGTTCACCAGTTGGCCGAGGAAGGTCTCGACGAACTTGGGACGCAGGTTGCGGTAGTCGATGTAGTAGGCGTGTTCCCAGACGTCCACGGTCAGCAGGGCCTTGTCTTCCGTGGTCAGGGGCGTGCCGGCAGCGCCGGTGTTGACGATGTCCACCGAACCGTCGGCCTTCTTGACCAGCCAGGTCCAGCCAGAGCCGAAGTTGCCCACGGCCGACTTCACGAAGGCTTCCTTGAAGGCGGCGTAGCTGCCCCACTTCTTGTTGATGGCGTCAGCCAGTGCGCCGGTGGGCTCGCCGCCACCGCTGGGGGCCATGCAGTTCCAGAAGAAGGTGTGGTTCCAGATCTGGGCTGCGTTGTTGTAGATGCCGCCGGAAGACTTCTTGACGATCTCTTCCAGGGTCATGTTTTCGAATTCGGTGCCCTTTTGCAGGTTGTTCAGGTTCACCACATAGGCGTTGTGGTGCTTGCCATGGTGGTACTCCAGCGTTTCCTGGCTGTAGTGGGGTGCCAGCGCGTCAATCGCATAGGGCAGAGGGGGCAAGGTATGTTCCATGGTGTTTCCTTCGTGGTTGAAATCTTTTAGGACGGGCCAGCACCTGTTGCGCAGAGCGCCTGCAGCGCCTGCCGTGACCGTCGCGCGGGGCCTGCACTGCGCGCATTGCTGCGAGCCCTGGCCCTCACGCACCCGAACGGGCATTGTAGGAACAACTTCGTGACCCTGCGGCGAAAGCGCGCGCCAAATGGCCCATCTTGGCCCGCTGCTGCGGGGGTGGATGTGAATTGACCTTGATCCGGCCAATCGGCCTACACGGATACTGCCTGCCGCCCGCCACTCCCTGCACGCCGAACGCTGCACACAGCGGGCCGCAGTTCAGAGCAGGCGCGGCTGCGTCACCACCAGGTCCAGGCTGCCGTCGGCCAGTTGCGCCTGCAAGGCCGTGCCCGGTGGCGCGCTGCGCGCCTCGGTCACGGGATGACCCTCGGCATCGGTCAGCAGGGCATAGCCGCGCTGCAGCACCAGGCGCGGGTCCAGCAGCTGCAGGCGAAGCTCCATGCGCGCCAGATGGTCCGCACGCCGGTCCAGGCCGCGACGCATGCCGGCAGGCAGCTGCGCCTGCAGGCCCTGCCCCGCATGGTCCATGCGCTGCAGCCGCAACTGCATGGCATGGCGCAGTCGCTGGGCCTGGCGGCTGAGCTGCAGCCGGCTGCGGGCCAGTTGCTCGCTGGGCCGGCCCAGGCGCTGCGCTGCCAGGTCCAGGCGCTGCTGCTGGCGGTCCAGCAGCCGCTGCACACCGTCCTCCAGGCGGCCTTGCATGAACTGCAGCGCACCCATCCAGACCTCGCGCGGCTGGCTCACCAGTTCGGCCGCCGCCGTGGGCGTGGGCGCGCGCAGGTCGGCGCAGAAGTCGGCAATGGTGAAATCGGTCTCGTGCCCCACGCCGCAGATCAGGGGCACCGGGCTTTGCACGATGGTGCGGGCCAGGCGCTCGTCGTTGAAGGCCCAAAGGTCTTCGATGGAGCCGCCCCCGCGCACCAGCAAGATGGTGTCGATGGGCGGCGCGCCGGCCACCGAGCCATCAACTGAGCCCGCGCCTTCCCGCGCCAGGCCATAAAGCCTTTGCAGCGCGTCGATCAGGGAGGCCGGCGCCTGCGCGCCCTGCACCAGGGCAGGCACCAGCACCACGGGGATATGGGGCACGCGGCGGCGCAGCGCCGTGATCACGTCGTGCAGCGCAGCAGCCCCCGGCGAAGTCACCACGCCAATGCCGCGCGGCAGCGGCGGCAGGCTGCGCTTTCGGGCCGCGTCGAAAAGGCCTTCGGCCTCCAGCTGCGCCTTCAGCCGCAGGAACTGCTCGAACAGGGCGCCCTGGCCCGCGCGCTGCATGCTCTCGACGACCAGTTGCAGGTCGCCACGCTGCTCGTAGACGCCCAGCCGGCCCCGCAACTCGACCAGTTCGCCGTCGCGCGGCGAAAAATCCATGAGCTGGGCCGCACGCCGGAACATGGCGCAGCGGATCTGCCCGCCCGCGTCCTTGATGCTGAAGTAGCAATGGCCGCTGGCCGCGCGGGAAAAGCCGCTGATCTCGCCGCGAACCGCCACCGGATTGAAGCGTGCCTGCAAGGCGTCGCTCACGGCGCGGCACAGCGCGCCGACTTCCCAGACCAGCGGCGCCGCTGCTGGGTTCATTGCGCCGAATGCACCACTCATGCGGCCTCCCGGCCTGCATGCAGTGCAACATTCTCCACAGGCAGGCGGATGCAGACCCGAGCAGGCACTTTGGCGGCAATTTGCAGAAGCACTCTCAAAAACACCTCGCAAGCAATTGATTCATAAAGATTTTTTTGCTGCAACAAAGAATTCACATTTGTCACAGTGTCCATTCGCCGCCGCAGCGGCGTTTGCGCAACCCGCTTGATAACAAAGTTATCCACAGAAATCTGTGCTATAGCGACCATCCAAAATCCCGAATATGGGGAGCCGCCCGTTGCCTGGATGCTGCGCCGGGTCACAGTTTTCAGGCGATCGCGGACACGAGACGCCTGGACCGGCCATATGGCTGGGCCATAATCGTCGGCTGCAGTTAAACGCGGGGGGAAAACAACTTGCTGTCGATCATACAAGCCGCAGGCTGGCCGATCTGGCCACTGATTGCCTGCTCCATCCTGGCTCTGGCCCTGGTCTTTGAACGTTTCGTGGCGCTGAAAACGGCCCGCGTGGCGCCGCCCGCCCTGCTGGGCGAGGCGATTTCCGTGTCCTCGCGCGGCCTGCCCAGCCAGGAAGTCGTGCAGCAGCTGTCCCAGAACTCCACGCTGGGCGAAGTCCTGGCAAGCGGACTGCGCGCCCTGCAGGCCCATCCGGACAGCAGCGAAGAAGAGCTTCGCGCCTCCATGGAAGGCGCCGGCCGCGCTGCTGCCCACACGCTGGAAAAGCACCTGAGCGCGCTGGCCACCATCGCCTCTGCCGCGCCTTTGCTGGGCCTGCTGGGCACGGTGATCGGCATGATCGAGATCTTCGGCTCGCAAGGCGGCGCATCGGCCACCGGCGGCGGCAACCCGGCGCAGCTGGCGGCCGGCATCTCCATCGCCCTGTACAACACGGCCTTCGGCCTGATCGTCGCCATTCCGGCGCTGATCTTCTGGCGCTACTTCCGCGCCCGCGTCGATGGCTACCTGCTGGGCATGGAGCTGGCTTCCGAGCAGTTCGTGCGCCACCTGGTGCGCGTCGGCGGCAAGTGAACCCGCAGAACCCGCACGCGAGAGACCTGCCATGAACTTCCGTCCCCGCCGCCGTGACGAGCCCGAGATCAACCTGATCCCGTTCATCGATGTGCTGCTGGTGGTGCTGATCTTTCTGATGCTGTCCACCACCTACAGCAAGTTCACCGAACTGCAGCTGACCCTTCCCGTGGCCGATGTCGAGCAGCAGCGCGACCGGCCCCGCGAAATCATCGTCGCCATCGCCGCCGACGGCCGCTACGCCATCAACAAGACCGCCGTGGAAGACCGCAGCGTCACCGGCCTGACCCAGGCACTGGCCGCAGCGGCCGTTGCCGGCAAGGACAGCGTGGTCATCATCAGCGCCGACGCCACCGCGCCGCACCAGTCCGTGGTGTCGGTGATGGAAGCCTCGCGCCGCGCCGGACTGTCCCAGATCACCTTTGCCACGCAGACCTCGGCCAGCGCCGGGCGCTGAGGGCAAGGCCTCCATGCCCGGGAATGGCCCCGCCCCCGCAGCCCGGGGGCTTCGCGCGGCCTGGCGCCACCGCGGCCCGCTGGCCTGTGCCCTCTATCCCCTGTCCCTGCTGTACCGTGCCCTGCTGGGCCTGCATCGGCTGCCCTATGCACTGGGTTTCAGGCGTGCAGGCCAGGCCGGCATTCCGGTCATCGTCGTCGGCAATGTGATTGCGGGCGGCGCCGGAAAGACCCCCGTCACGCTCGCCCTGGCCCGCCATCTGCGGGACAGCGGCTGGAGCCCTGGCATCGTCTCGCGCGGCTATGGCCGCAGCACGGACGACTGCCGCGAAGCCCATCCTGACAGCGCCCCCGCCGATGTGGGCGACGAGCCCGCGCTGCTGGCTCGCGCCAGCGGCGTGCCGGTCTTCGTGGCCCGCAAGCGCATCGAGGCCGTCCAGGCCCTGCGCGCCCGCCATCCGCAGGTGGATGTGGTCATCAGCGACGACGGCCTGCAGCACCTGGCCCTGGCCCGCGACATCGAGCTGTGCGTCTTCAACGACGACGGCATCGGCAATGGCTGGCTTCTGCCGGCCGGCCCGCTGCGCGAACCCTGGCCGCGCCCCGTCACCGCCGTGCTGCACGCGGGAGCCTGCCCGCCAACGGATGCGCCCGCCTTTGCCATGCAGCGCCAACTGGCCGCTGAAGGCGTCAATGCGCACGGTGAGCGCATTCCCCTGGCGGCCCTGCGCGGACGGCCCGTGGAGGCCGTGGCCGCCGTGGCCCGGCCCGAGGCCTTTTTCTCCATGCTGGCCACTGAACAGGGTCTGGCGCTGGAGCACGCCCAGGCACTGCCAGATCACTATAATTTTGAGAGCTTCCAGCGCCTGGGACGCAATGAAGACCCGCTGGTCTGCACCGAAAAGGATGCCGTCAAGCTGTGGCGCACCCATCCCCAGGCCTGGTCCGTTGCGCTGCAATTGCAGCTGCCGCCAGATTTCTGGGCGCTGCTGGATCAGCGGCTGCAGGCGCTGCGCAGGCCACGCGCCTGACTATCATCACCGTCTTGGCTGGCCGCCACGGCCCGCCCTCCCCCTCCAAAACACAGGATCCGACATGGACGCCAAACTTCTCGAACTGCTGGTCTGCCCCGTCACCAAGGGCCCGCTGCGCTTTGACCGCGAGCACCAGGAACTGGTCTCGCGCAGCGCGCGCCTGGCCTACCCCGTGCGCGACGGCATCCCGGTGCTGCTGGAGGCCGAAGCCCGCACGCTGGACGACGACGAGCTCGAGGACTGATCGCGCCGCAAGGCCCGATTTCCGACGACGCCCGCGCCCGCACTTTCGACCTTCTCCGCAACGCACCATGCCCACCGCGCCCTTCACGGTTCTGATTCCTGCCCGCCTTGCCTCCAGCCGCCTGCCAGGCAAGCCCCTTGCAGACATTGCAGGCCTTCCCATGGTCGTGCGCGTGGCACAGCGTGCCGGCCTCAGCGGCGCCACGCGCTGCGTGGTCGCGGCCGATGACGAAAGCATCGTCGCCGCCTGCGCCGCGCATGGCGTTGCGGCCGTGCTCACGCGCAGCGACCACGCCAGCGGCAGCGACCGCCTGGCCGAGGCCTGCGAACTGCTGGGCCTGGATGGCGACGACATCGTCGTCAACGTCCAGGGCGACGAACCGTTGATCGCTCCCGATCTCATCGATGCCGTGGCCGCCCTGCTGCCGCAGCAGCCCTCGGCCAGCATGGGCACGGCGGCACATGCCATCGACAGCCTGGCCGACTTCACCAACCCGAACGTGGTCAAGGTCGTCTGCGATGCCCAGGGCATGGCCCACTATTTCAGCCGCGCCCCCATCCCCTTTGCGCGTGAACATGCAAGCCAGGCATGGTGGGAGACGGCATCTCCAGCGGCAGCGCCGGGCCACCCCGGCTTCGCACCACTGCGCCACATTGGCATCTACAGCTACCGTGCCGGTTTCCTGCGCAGCTTCCCGCAGCTTTCTCCCGCCCCTACCGAGGTGCTGGAGGCGCTGGAACAGTTGCGCGCGCTGTGGCACGGCCACCGCATCGCCGTCCACCTGACGCCCCATGCACCAGGCCCCGGCGTGGACACCCCCGAAGACCTGGAGCGGGTGCGCGCCCGGTTGTCCGCCTGAATCCGATCCCGCATACGCCAATACAGATGCGCCAATGGCGATGCCCGGCATCGCCATTCACAACACAACTGCACATGCGGTTTTGTCGGACAGCAAAACGCAGTTTTTGGAGATTGCACAGGCGACAGTTTTGCCCTCTGCGTGTAAGCCAGTGTTAGCCCTGTGCGTGCTATCCTTGCCCGCGACAAAAATATGACGCATGGACTGTCCGCCCCGGTGGGCCGATCCGGCAGACAAGAATTTCTACTCTCCTCAAGGACTTCCATGAAACTGATTTTGTTGGGCGCACCCGGCGCCGGCAAAGGCACGCAAGCCGCTTTCATCTGCCAGAAGTACGGCATCCCCCAGATTTCCACCGGTGACATGCTGCGTGCTGCCGTCAAGGCCGGAACGCCCCTGGGCCAGCAGGCCAAGGCCGTGATGGACGCCGGCCAACTGGTCAGCGACGACCTGATCATCAATCTGGTCAAGGAACGCATCGCCCAGGCCGATTGCGCCAATGGCTTCCTGTTTGATGGATTTCCCCGCACCATTCCCCAGGCAGACGCCATGAAGGCCGCTGGCGTGAAGCTGGACTACGTGCTGGAGATCGACGTGCCCTTCGACGCCATCATTGAGCGCATGAGCGGCCGCCGCTCCCACCCCGCCTCGGGCCGCACCTACCACGTCAAGTTCAACCCGCCCAAGGTCGAAGGCCAGGACGACGTGACCGGCGAGCCGCTGGTGCAGCGCGAAGACGACAAGGAAGAAACCGTCAAGAAGCGCCTGGACGTCTACAGCAGCCAGACCCGCCCCCTGGTGGACTACTACCGCGCATGGGCCGAAAAGGAAGCCGCAGCGGCGCCCAAGTACCGCGCCATCAGCGGCCTGGGCTCGGTCGAGGACATCACCCAACGCGCACTGGCTGCACTGGCTGAGTGATGCAGGCCATGTGCCGCAACGAAAAAAGCACCCGCCGGGTGCTTTTTTGTTGACCGCCAGCAACTGAAGAAATGCCGGCGTCGCCGCAGGCTCAATCGCGCGGCTGCGCTGCCAGCGCCAGCATCATCGCAATCCGGGCCTTTGCCACGGGCAGCTGCGCAAGATCGGCCTCTGCCGGGTTGGTCCCAAGGCCGGAGGCCACGGGCAGGCCTTCGGCACAGCGCGTGCCCCGCCAGATCCAGACGCCCTTGTCGCGGGCGCGCTGCAAGGCCGCTTCCATGCCTTCGTGAACCGTCGCATTGCCCGTGCCAGCCACGACGATGCCACGCACGCCTGCCGCCACCAGCGCATCCACGCCGCTGGCACGCGCCAAAGCGCCGCTGAACACCACCTCGACCCAGGGCAGCTCATCCAGCGCCAGCAGATCAGATGACATGGTCACAGGCACCATGGCCCGCGTGGACGGTGCGGAGGGGGAGGACGGCGCATCGGGCACCAGCCAGCGCACACACCCTTCCTCCACCAACGCCTGCGGCCCGCCTTCCACGGAGCGCATTGCCTGCAGCCGGTAGGGATGGACCTTCTGCACCTGGGCTGCCGCATGCACCTCGCCGCCTGCCACCACCCATACGCCGCTGCGCCCGCCGATGGCAGCCACGGTCACGGCATCGCGCAGATTCTGTGGTCCGTCTGCCAACAGGGCCGTGGCCGGGCGCATGGCGCAGGTCAACACGATGGGTTTGGTGGCCGGCAGCAGGCTGTGCAGCAGCCAGGCCGTCTCTTCCAGCGTGTCCGTTCCATGCGTGATCACCACGGCGCGTGTATCCGCATCCTCCAGTGCCTGCGTGCAGGCGCGCAGCAACGCGCGCCATAGGGGCCAGTCCATATCCTTGCTGTCCACCTGCGCGATCTGCTGCGTCTGCACGGGCCCCAGCGCCTGCTGCTCCAGGTCCGGCACGGCCTCCAGCAGCGACTGCACCGTGATCTGCCCGGCCTTGTACCCCACGCCCTGCGACTGCGAATCCGCCCGGCCGGCGATGGTCCCGCCCGTGCCCAGAATCACCAACTTTGACTGCCCCACTTGCACCTCTTGGAAAACTGGTTAAAAATACAGATACTGTATAAATCATCAGATGGCCTCCCAGCCTGCCATCTGCCCTCAAGGACCGGACGCACGCCATGCTCGACCATCCCAAGCTCACCGCCCGCCAGCAACAGATCCTGGACCTGATCCAGGCCGCCATCTCCCGCACGGGCGCGCCTCCCACCCGCGCGGAAATCGCCAACACGCTGGGCTTCAAGTCCGCCAACGCAGCCGAAGAACACCTGCAGGCCCTGGCCCGCAAAGGTGTGATCGAACTGGTCAGCGGCACCTCGCGCGGCATTCGCCTGCGTACCGACACCGTGCGCAACATCAATGCTGCGCGCGGCACCAGCTTCGGACTACCGCTGTCGGCCCTGGCACCGCTGATGCTGCCCCTGGTGGGCCGCGTTGCGGCGGGCTCGCCCATTCTCGCCCAGGAACATATCGACCAAACCTATTCCGTCGAGCCCAGCCTGTTCCAGACGCGCCCCGACTATCTGCTGCGCGTGCGCGGCATGTCCATGCGCGACGCGGGCATCATGGACGGCGACCTGCTGGCCGTGCAGTCCGCACACGAAGCCCGCAACGGCCAGATCGTCGTGGCACGCCTGGGTGATGAAGTCACCGTCAAGCGCCTGCGCCGCACCACGCAGGGCGTGGAACTTCTGCCGGAAAACCCCGATTACCCGGTGATCCGAGTCGCCCCCGAAGAGGCCTTTGCCATTGAAGGCCTGGCCGTGGGACTGATCCGCAACAGCATGTCCATGTAAGCCGGACTGGCGGCCCTTCTCAGGCCGCCTCACCCCATTTCACGCACCGCCCAGGTGGTAGGCGCGAAGCCTTGGAGCTTCGCCCTGGGCGGAGCTTTGCCCGCAAACCGCAATCCTGCCTGTGTCCATGCCTCTTTGAAACACGCCAACAGGAGTCGTCACATGGGATTCGCTCTGCCAACACTGTCTTCTTTTTCCTTCCTGCGCCTGGCACATGGCATCCGCCTGACTGCGACCGCCATGGAGTCGGCCATGCCTCTTGCACAAGCCCCTGCGTGCCAGCCATTACCTGCCGCAGCACCCGAGCCCGCCAACGTGATCTCTTTCAGCAAGGCACGCCGGCGCAGCCAGCAGCGCCGCGGCAAGGCCGCACGCGCTGCAGACCATGGAGATGCCCAGCTGATCCTGCCCTTGCTGCCGACGCAGCCCACCCTGCAATCCGCGCCTGAGCAGCCTTCAGGCCTGCGCATCATCCAGCGGTCGCCGCAGGAGCAGCCGGAATGCCTGTTCATCTCCGGGCGCATGGCCGATGTCTGCGCTGCTCTGGAGCGCATGGAGGCACACGGCGGATCAGCGTCCAACTGAGGCCCGATGCAAGGTGTGCGACACACCTTGCACGACACAAACTGGGTGGCGTGGACCGCGTGCCGCACGAGGAATCGGCCTGCGCAAAGCTGCTGCAGGCTGGCGGCCACCACTACCCTGTAGCGCACATGCAACAAGTGGACGCCCTCTTTGCGGGAGGGGCGCCGGCCTGAAAGATAATTGATAAGCATTCTTATTATCTTTTGCAGCAGCGATTGCCACTGCGCGCCCGCCTCCTCCGCCCCAGCCTTCTCCGTGCACAGCCTCTACCAGAACCACCATCCCTGGCTGGAAAGCCTGCTGCGCAAACGCCTGGGCAACCGTGACGATGCCGCCGACCTGGCCCAGGACACCTTTGTGCGCCTGCTGCGCTCGCCCCTGCCGCAGCAGGACATCCGCGAACCCAGGCGCTACCTGGCCACCATCGCCCGGGGCCTGGTCGCCGACCTGTTTCGCCGCCGCACGCTGGAGCAGTCCTATCTGGACTATCTGGCCCAGTTGCCGCAATCGCTGGCGCCTTCGCCCGAAGAGCAGGCCATCGTCCAGCAGACCCTGCTGGATGTGGACCGCATGCTCCAAGGCCTTCCGCCCAAGGTTCGCGAAGCCTTCGTGCTGGCCCAGTTCGAGGAACTGAGCTACCCAGAGATCGCCCAGCGCCTGGGTGTATCGCTGCGCACCGTCAGCAACTACCTGACCCGGGCGATGGAGCATTGCTGCCTGGTCCTGGCATAGCCACATGGGCGAGAGACATCTGGAAGGCAACGACCGCCGCGCCTTGCATGAGGCCGCCGCCTGGCACGTGAAACTGCGCGGCGCCTCCGCCACAGCGGGCCTGCAACAGGACTGGCAGAAATGGCATGAGGCCGATCCCGCCCACCAGCGCGCCTGGCTGCGCGTGCAATCCGTCACCGCGCAACTGTCGCATCTGCCCGCCCCCCTGGCGCGCCAGGCGCTGGGCCGTCGCGCCTCGCCCACCCGCCGCTCCGTGGTGCGCGGCGTGGCGCTGGGCCTGGGCAGCGGCGCCACGGCCTGGATGGCCTGGAAAGGCGCACCACTGGAAAGCTGGCAGGCAGGGCAGCGCACAGCCACAGGCGAGCGCCGGAATCTGACGCTGCCCGACGGCTCCCTGGTGGCCCTGGATACGGCAACCGCCTTGGACACCGTTTTTGACGACCGCCAGCGCCTGCTGCGCCTGCACCGTGGCCGCATCCTCGTCGCCACCGAGCCCGACGCGCTGGGCCGTCCCTTCAGCGTGCAGACACCGCAAGGCCACGTACTGGCCCTGGGCACGCGCTTCACGGTCCATCTTGCGGACGATGGCCTGTGCCACGTCACCGTGCAGGAAAAGGCCGTGCGCCTGCAGCCTCTGGACAGCGATGCGCCCTCCGCGCAATTGCAGGCCGGACAGCAGGCCGCCTTCTCTTCCAGCGCCACCCAGCCGCCCACGTCCGCAGACCCCTTTGCAGCCAGCTGGCATGAAGGCGGCCTGGTCGCGCTGGACATGCCGTTGGGCCAGCTGATTGACGCCCTTGCCCGCTACCGGCCCGGCTACCTGGGCTGCTCGGCCGAGGTCGCCGGGATGCTTGTCTCGGGCGCCTTTCCCGTGGATGACACGGATCGCGCCCTGGCCGCGCTCGTCAGCCGCTTTCCTCTGCAATTGCGCACGCGCACCCGCTATTGGGTGGAGGTGCAAGCTCGATCAAGCTGAGATGATGGGATGAGGCCGTGGCGAAGTCTCTCGTCCAGGCCGGCACTTCAGACCGGCGCATACGGGTGATGCACCACGTCGAAGCCCTCCTCGTCGGAGGGCGCGACAAAGTAGCTCGTGATCAGGTCGAATTGCTCATCGCTGGCCTGAAACGGATGCTCGCCTGCCGCATTGCGCACACGCAAGCGCTGCTTACAGACCTCGTCAGGCACATCCAGAAAATGCAGGCGGTGCGAGGCACCCACTTTCTCGAACACGCTGCGCGCCCAGCCCCGACCCTCCAGGGTATTGGCCGGAAAATCCAGCACCACCGACACGCCAGCGTCCAGCAGCGCCTGTACATGCGCCCCCATCAACCCCTTGAGCCGCGTGCTGCAACGCACGTAATCGGCCACCGACTGCATCTCGCCGGGGTACAGGCCGGCCAGCCAGGAATCCTCGCTGACCAACACCGTTCCGGGCCCGGCCGCCAATTGCCGCGCCAGCGTTGACTTGCCCGAGCCGATCTTGCCGCAGACCATGTGCAGCGTGGCAAGCCGCGCGTTGGCGGCAGGGGCATCGGCATATTCTGCGCAACGGGGCCGGGACTGTTCGGAAACCTGCATATCCATCTCCTGAAAGGCTTGAGAAAACCCCGGAGACGGAATGAAAAAACCCGCCTCCTCTGGGCGGGTTGCATGGCGCTGAAGGCCCCTGGCTAACCCACCATCCAATGGATGGTGCGAATAATCTGCGTTGCGTTCAGGCGGGCCATGGCGCACAGCATAGCGCAATCACGGTATCTCAATGGGCCACCATGCGCACCAGCCCCAACCCCGCAAACAGCGCGGCCACGCCCAGCACCAGCGAGCCCAGCGCATACAGCACGGAGGCCAGCCAGTCGCCACGCTCATACAGCATGCCGACCTCCAGCGCGTACGTCGAAAACGTGGTGAAGCCACCCAGAATGCCCGTGGTGATGAACAGCCGCGCACTCTGCGGCAGCGATGTCTTGAGCGCAAACCACTCCACCACCACCCCCATCACGAAGGCACCCAGCACATTGATCGCCAACGTACCCAGTGGATACGCACCGCCCACCAGCCGCAGTGCGAGCAAGTTCGTGCCATGCCGGAGCGCAGACCCCAGGCCGCCTCCAACGAACACCAGAATGAAACCGTAGAACCCCATGACCGTCCTTTCATCGAATAACCGGGACGGGCGTGCCGGGCGGGATCAAGACATGGCCCCGCCACCGGCAGGACCCATCCCACCAAGGCAGGAGCCATCAGCCCTTCGCAGGGCGGTTTCGGGAAGCTCCATTCCCATCGTGCAGCGAGTGCTGGCTGCGGGGGCGAGTTTACTCTGGACCTGGCAGGCTCAGGAGACCGCTGAAGCAGCCCGCCGCGCTGCCCTGCGGGACGCCGAGTGAAGCGGGCAATTCGAACCAAGACGAAAGTTGCCAGGCATGCGGGTCAAAGGACTATTCTTCGTCTGTAATTCGATTCCGATCAGGCCCATCAATTCATCGATATGCATATGCGACTCTTGACCACAGCAATCTTTACAGCACTTTTCGCATTGCCTGCCGCAGCCCAGGTCTTTCAATGCAAGGATGCTTCTGGAAAGTCGACTTTCTCAGACAGTCCTTGCAGCAGCACTGACACTGGCGCCCTGATACAGCGCAAAAAATCGGACGATGAGATCTCCCGTGAACGGGCTGATGCAGCACAGGCGAATGAACAAAAGTATCAGCGCCAGATGAACGAAATGCAGCAGCGCCAGATCGAGAGCCAGCAGCGTGTCATCGAGCAACAAGCCCGCCAGACAACTGCTCCTGCGCCCGAGCAGCTCGGCGCGTCCCTTCAGTGCAAGCAGGCGCGCAAGGAGCTGGAATTCGTCTCCAGCATTCGCACCATTTCCCAAGACGAAAAACGGATGCGGACCAATGCCGCGATCACGGGTGTCAATGCTGCATGCGGCTCAAATACGCCCCTGATGCAGGAGCCGCCGAAGGTGATTGTGACACCGGGAGTACCCCACTCCATTCAGCAACCAGTTTCTCAATGAGAACCAGGCACGGAACTGCCAGATATCGAGCGCAATCATGACTTCTTTCCCGCCACTTACCAGCGGGGGAGCATGTTCAGGCATTCTCCCAATGCCACGCAGCCTCTTCAGACCGCCGCCAACCCAGTCTTTACCGACTTCGCCAACAGGCGGCCATCCACCAAGCCTTCTCGACATCATCGTCGCCAAGACGTTCCAGTGTGTAAGCCACTGATACGGTTGCGCGGAGCCGACCTTGGCCTGCCTGCCTGCGCTCGTTGGATAAGACTGGCTAACACCACCGATCCACGAAGCGCGCGCAGATGATCGCTGCCGCCAATTTCAGCAGCGCTTCGTGGATATCCAGCCGTCGTTCAAAGCGGATTCGCAGCTTGCCAAAGCCTGCAAACCAGCTGTGCGTCCTCTCCACCACCCACCGGTGTTTGCCCAGCCGCTCGCTGCTCTCAATGCCTCGTCTGGCAATTCGGCCAATGATGCCCCGCTGCCTCAGGTGGGCTCGGCATCGCTTGAAGTCGTAGCCTTTGTCGGCGTGCAGCTTTGCCGGTCTTCCACGGGGACGTCCTGGCAGGCCAGCAATCGCAGGAATCGCGTCCACGCACCTCTCGAACATCTTGGAGTCGTGCCGGTTCGCGCCGCTGACCAAGATCACCAGTGGGATGCCTCTGGCATCTACGACGATGTGCCGCTTGGAGCCGAGCTTGCCTCTGTCCGTGGGGTTGGGGCCCGTTTCCTGGCCCCCCGGGGGCTTGGTACCGAGGAGCCATCAATGCTGGCCCGGCTCCAATCGATTTGGTCATGTTCACGCAAGCGAGTCAGCATGGCCTGGTGCAGTTGCTCCCAGATACCAGCGGCATTCCAGTCGCGCAGACGCCGCCAGCAAGTCATGCCGCTGCCGTAGCCCAGGGATTGGGGAAGGTCTTCCCATGGAATGCCTGTTTGCAGCACGAACAAGATGCCGTTGAGGGCGGCCTCATCGCTGACTGCGAGCTTGCGCGCACCGCCTTTGGCAGAAGGCACGAAGGCTGGGATCAGGGGTTGTAGCTGTCGCCACAGTTCTTTGCTAACGGGTCGTCTTGCCATGGGGGCCAGCGAGCATAACTGCTCTGCGGGGGCCTGTGACGAAGTGGTGTTAGCCACTCTTAGGCCAGTTGAGCATTCGACCACTCGACTCAAACCAGTCTGGGCGACATTGTCATCGCCAAGACTTCAACCAAGCGTCAACAAGATAAAATCTTTTATGTAACGAGTTTTTTACATCATAATTGACGGCTACAAGGGAGGATATGAAATGGTAGCTTTATTCTACATCGGATTCGCAATCGCTTTGATTGGGTACATCGGCGTCTTGAGGGCGGCATTCAAAACGGACGCATTCTGGGGGCTAGGCAGCTTGTTCATAGCGCCTATCACGATTCTATTCTTTCTAAAGCACTGGAGCGCTGCAAAAAACCCGTTTCTTCTGCAACTATCGGGAATTGCCGTGATCGCAGTCTCTCTCGTTTTCTTAGAGAAGACAAATTAGGGTCAATTCACTGCTACGGGGGCTTCGGGATCACGGGCCAGGCGGCGCCGAGGGTTTGGACATCAGCTGCGTGTCCTGCAGCCTTTGCTGCCATGTCACCATACGCTGCGCGGCAGTCTTCAAATACGACTCCGAGGGCAGTGGCGTACTCAAGGGCGGCAGCGGGGGGAGCGCTGGCAAGTCGGCGGGCGGCATTGAGGGCTCCTTGGTATTTGGTGGTCATGACCTTCTCGGCCTGGCGCACGCGGGCGTCTGCCGCGCGCTGGGCGGTGCTGGTTGCCAGCTGCTGGGTGGTGGTTTCCAGCCGGGCCTCGGCCAGCTCGGCGTTCAGACGTGCGCCCTGGAACTGCCATGCCAGCATGGCGGCCACGGCGGCGGCGCCCAGGTGGGTGTAGAGCGCGGGGATCACCGTCCGCCCCTCCACCAATACCACCACATTGCGATCCAGATCGGGCTCATGGCTGGGCCTCCATGCACGCGGCGTGCCGCGCCCGTTGACGGGTCCAGACGCCACGGCAAAACTTGTTGCCGGGCGCCGAGCAGTCGAAGCGCCACCGGGTGGGCAGCCAGCCCGCGCCCCACTGGTAGGCGGCGTAGCCTTGCAGGGGCTGGGCGCTGGTCATGAAGCGATAGGCCAGGTAGGCATGGCAGGCGCCGGCATAGTCGCCGGCCCGCGTGCGCGCCAGCATCGAGGAGCCGCGCCAGGCCTCGCACCCATACTGGCCGGCGAAGTCCACCGCCTGGGCAAACTCGACAGGATGCACCAGCGTGTCGCCCAGGGAATCGCGCACGCAGGCCCCGTACTGCTGCTCCAGCAGGTTCGCGGCCAGGTCGCGGGCGCGCTCCCTGGTGATGGGCGGATCTGCCAGGGTCACGCGCGTGCCGTCCTCGTAGCGCGTGGCGCCATGGCCGATGGTGGGAACATCGCCGCGAACTGGGATGATCGGATCTGCGCTGAATCCTTCTGCGGCAATCCATGCCGCGAGAATGGCCGCGCCAATGCCCAGGCCTGCCGCTGGCGCGCGGGCCGTGCTCATGGCGCGCCCCAGTCTGTTTCGGGCTCCGGCTTCAGGCCGGCCAACCGCGCGAGGCGCTGCCGCTGCTGGGCCCGTTGGTAGTCCTGGCGCCACTTCCAGACCAGATAACCAGCCTGCAGTGCAATGAAGGCCAGGGACGCCACGACGAGCCAGTCGCTCAAAGGCAGGCCCCAGACCTTGAACACCCCAGTCGCGGCGGCGCCCGGCGTGGCCTGCATGATGGCGCCGGCAATGTCCTGCCGCTGCTCTGCGCTCAGGTGCTGGTGGATGCCCATCAGCGCGAGCAGGGATACAAGGTATTTCTTCATGGCCCCGATGATTCCGGGGCCGGGCCGCGCTGGCGAACCCTACACGGGGGCTAGGCGCGCTGCGCCGCCGCCCAGACGAACAGCGCGTCCACCTGCTCCGCTGTCAGGCCCAGCACAGCAGCCACCGCCGCCACGGTCTCGCTATCGCGCAGCCAATCCTTTGCATCGTTGAGTACGGCGCCCACGCGGTCGAGCTGCTCGGCGGCCGGGAGCCCGTCGCGCCACTCCAGCACATGCGCCAGCAGGTTGTCGGTGGGTCGGACGTCGTCAGGGCCCTGCAGCACCAGAGCCCCCTGCTCCAGCACATGACGCTTGAGCGCCAGACGGCCAGCCCAGCGGGGCACTTCGTGAGTCGCGTCATCGTGGGAAGGTTCCAGCAGCGGCCCGTGGCGAACGATGACACCTCCGATTTCTTGCTCGTAGATCATTGTTCAGACTTCAGGATGTATGCCAGCGTCGTGTTGGCCACCGTCGCCGTGCCGGCTGGTGTGTAAATTATGCTTACCGAGCGCCTGAATGGCAGGCCGGCATCACTGGGAATTGCGGTGTATGCCGGGAATGTGGTTGTGGATACAGCAACCGCTCCTGGAGCACCGACAAATACATTGACATCAGCAGCAGCGGATTGAATTGTCGAGTCAAAAACACGCCGTCCATCAACAACCACTTCGAACCGCCCAGCTCCTGTGGTTGTCTTCATGAAGCCAAGGAACGCAAGAACGCCTCGTCCAGACGCGCTGAAAATCTCAACACGCGCACCAACCGCAATTGCACCGGGTAGATCCTTCAACGCGCCGTTTGCGAAGAACTGCGGACCAGCGTTTCCATTATTAGAAATGGTTATTGACAGGCCAAGCGCGGTGACTCGCGTGTACGTCATCGCGATGTAATTCGTGAGATCGTCCGCAGGGTCTGTTGTGCCGCTGCCTGTCGCGGCAATGCGCCGGTATTCCTCCCAGTCCAACCCGCTCGCCCTGAGCGACGGTCATGCCTGATTGCCAGACTCTGGTCATAGCTATCGAGTCTCCATCTGGCAGCTCTCTCAGAGAGCCGCCGATCATGACAAGGGGGCGCCGCTCGGCCATGGCTTACGCCAGCACCACAGGGACGCCGGATTCGAAGTTGATGGCTGTGGGCCTGATCGCAATGCCCAGGCGCTGCACCACGTTGCCGGCGGCGCTGGGGGCCGTGGCGCCTGCTGTGCCGGCCGTGGTCTGCAGGAAGACGGGGCCTGCCGTCTGGCCAGACACCTGGGTGTTGGTGCCCTCGAAGTACACGGTGGCATTCGCGCCGCTGGTCACGGCGGCCAGCACGAAGCCATGAGCCTCCTTGCCGGACACCGAGCCATCGGCTTTTCGGACCTTCGCGCCGGTGCTGTTCCAGACATTCACGAAGTCGCCTGCTGCGAGGGCCTCGCTGGCGGCAATGACAGCCGTGTCGGCCCCCATCCCCACGGGCATCATGCTCATATCCAGGCGCCCGGAGTCGTCCAAGGAGACGATGTCGCCCGCATTTGCAGCGCCTGTGGATGCCTGCACGCCGAACACCTCGGTGATGGCGTTGCCGGCTGGGCCTGGCGGACCACGCTTGCCCTCGGGGCCTGGAATGCCCCGCGTCACGACGACAGCGCCCAGCGCTGGCTGCCGAACCACATAGGTCTTTCCACCCTCGCGCGTCACCACGACCGAGGTCTGCCGCTCGATGACGGCGGCCGAGGGTTCGGACGAGACGACGGTGGTCACCGGGTGCCCTCCGGGTACAGGGCGAAGTACAGCTCGTACTGCCGCTCCACGTCACCGCTGGGGCACGTAACCTCGATCTGGCCGATGCAGGAAGTCCAGCCGGGCGCAATGGGTCCGTACACAAAGGCTGCGGTCTGCTCTGCCGTCATCAGCAGGCGCAGCCAAGCGCCGTCCAACTCGATCCCGCCGTTGGCCGTGCTCAGCTCCAGCAGCACCTCCGGGTCATCGATCTCGCGCTGCAGCTGCATGCGGGCCGTGCAGCCGGTGTAGTCCTCGTAGGCAGCGTGGACCAGGTACTTCGCCGTGCCGCCCCGGGGCAGCGAGGCCTTGAAGATCGCGCAGCCGCTCACCCCACGGGGCACCTTGATACGCGCGCCGTTGCGGAAGATCTCTGCCTTGGTTCCGCATGCCTGCATGCTGGGCTCCAGTGATCGCATACCGGAAGCCGTTGCCATGGTCATAGGTCAGCACCTCCTTGTGGTCGTCGCTGATCCAGTCGTGCGGCCCCGCCAGCAGATCCACGTTCTCTTTGCGGCGCAGCCCCTTGTCGGAGGCATTCAGGGTCATGGCGCACAAGGGCGAGATCTCCTGGCCATCCTTCTGGTGTACGCCCAAACCATGGTCCAGGCTCGTGGGCCAGACCAGATAGTCCCAGCGCCCGCCCTGGATCTCGATCCAGGCGTCGTCCCCGGCGAGGGTCACGCGCACCAGCATATCCAGCAGCTTGTAGCGCTGCGTGATGTGGCGAAACCCTGCTGCCCGCAGGGTGCGCACGCGCCCCCGCGCGAAGGGCAGCAGCTTGGCCTCTTCGGCGCCGCCCAGTAGCAGGTGTTCGCGCTCCGTTCCCATGGCCTGCCCACCCTCGCCTTACTGCGCCGGAATCATGTACGAGAACGAATCGATCGTGATGGGCTGGCCAACGACCACCGTGAGCGTCGAGAACTTGCCCTCGCCCGAGCCCACCGCTGCAGCACCGTCCAGACGCGGCAGCAGCGTCGACAGCGAGCCGTCATCGGCCGCATTGCCCACGAACCGAAACCAGCCGATGGTGCCCGCGGCCAAGCCGATGAACTTCCAGATGGCGGCGGCAGGCTTGAGCACCCCGCCGTTGACTGGTGCATCCAACACCAGACCATTCGTGGGCGAGCCTGCGACCCAGGGATCGCCATTGAGCGTGGCGCGACCCAGCAGCACGCCCGTGGGCGCGGCATCCGCGGTGATGGGCTGGGGCCCGCTGTAGACCAGGATGCAGCCGCCATTGAGCACGCCGGCCAAGCCGAGAGTGCCGGCCTGTGCATTGCGCACGCCGGTGGAGAGTTTGAAAGTCATGGCGATACCTCGCGTCGTTGGTTGAAGGGGATGCCGCCCGCATGCAGGCAGGCAAGGAATCGGACCTGGCCGTCGAGCTCGAGCACGGCCGCGCCGGCTTGCAGGCCGGGCGCCACGCTCACGCGCGAGGCGGTCAGGTTGGTGAATTCAGGGAACTGGCACAGACCGCGCTGGGACCAGATGAGAGTCCGCTTTCCGTCCAGCGCCCAGGGAAGGCCCGGCACCGTGCCGTAGCTGGCCAGCAGGGCCAGGCCCTCGGGCGTGTAGGCATGCATGGCGCGGTCGGTGGCCACGACCAGACCGGCATCGTTGGGCGCCAGGGCGTGCACGCGGCCAGGCACCATGAAGAAGCCTTCGGAGAGATTCCAGAGGTGCGGCGCCAGCGGCCCGCTGCGCCACACGACCGTCTTGTCATCCTCAGGCAGGTACTGGGCGGCGAAGATTCGGCCGCGCCATTCGGCGATCACGTCCACACCCACCGGCAGCGGGTCCAGGCCATCCGTCAGCAGTTCCTGGCCCAGGGCCTCGGGCGGCTGTGCCCAGACCGCGGCCGGGCCGGCATCGCCAAAGGCAAGCTGAAATGCGGTGCTGTCGGCCGGCGCCACGTAGACCCGCGCTACGCAGCCGGGCAGCTGCTCGATGCCGCTGATCTGCAGCGCAGCGCCCTGCTCCACCACGACCTCGGCCGCCGTACTGGCCGGGGTCTCGCGGCCGTCTGGCAGCAGGAAGGTGGCGCAGACGCGGTACTGGCCTGCCGGCAACTGGCCGCCCTCGCCCAGCACCACGCGCGGCTCGGCCGGCACGGGCAGGCGCCAGGGCAGCGCCTCGCCCTCGGCGGTGATGATGCCCGCCGCGTCGCCGGCCACATACAGCACCTGGTCGTTGATCTCAGCCCACCACGCATCGCGGCCCAGGCCCCGCGCCAGGGGGCGCACGGTCATGTCGTCCAGGACTTGGCGCAGCTCGCCGCCGTCGACCACATACAACCGGCTGAAATCGCGGGTGGAATACAGGCCCGTTGGCGTGCATGCCATCGCCAGCGTGCGGCCGACACGAACCTGCACCCCGCCCGACTCCGTCACATCGACGTTGTCGGCACGGGTGAACCAGGACAGGCCGAGCCGCAGCGGATCGGTGACGTTGTTCAGGCCTCGGAAGGAGCGGATTGCTGGCATGCCAAAAGTGTCTAGCCCGAATGCGATTTAACCGAACCCTAGCCGGAGACAACGCTACCAATTCATGCCGAATTCATTGCAACGGGATAGCTGTGTACTACGGCTACCAAGTTGTGAGGTGCATACCCACTATCAACCAAATGACCACTACTTAGAGAAGCCCCGCCCGCCGCGATCAAGACAATAGCAAATACAGGACTTCAACGGCCAAATCAATAGGTTCTCTGGTGTTGTTAACCATCTAACTCTCCAACTATCATGTTCTTTGCTGACAAAAGAGAATTTTGCAAAACACATCTACCTTTTTTAGCAAACAGACTTCAACAACCAAACCGGAGATACTATGAAAACCATCATCGCAATTACATCATTGGCACTTTCATCATCCATATACGCATCGAACGTCTGGCTGTATTCCACACCACAGACCCTGCCGCCAATTATTAACACTGTTGGATCCAACCAAGTAAATACACTTACAAGCCTTAACTTTTCTCTGGGGAATTTTAACTACACGCCGACAAGCGGAAATGAAAATTTCACCGGGCTAGTTGTCCCTGCGAATCTAAAATCCACCTACGAAAGATCCACAGACCCCAACTGGTATGGGGCTTCTTTTGTTCAAACCTATGAAAATAAGTTTTCTTTCTTTATAAACTCTGATTCAGCCCCCATAAACAACCGACCATTGGCACTGTATACATCAAATTTCCAAATAAACTTCACCAATGATATTCGGCCCTGGAGCGCAACCTACGGTGATAATCCAAGCCTTTGCAACGCATTCTTTGCAGCGGTGCCAACTTCGTGGCACGGTGGTGGATCACACAATCAAGGAGGTTTCAACTTCAATCTTACCGATATCTCTACAGGGCTAGTCCTCAGTCCAGGTGGCCTGTACTACGACAGCACGCCAAGCAATCTGGTGCAGCAAAGTGGTTTAGATGAAGAAACTCAATGGTTCTGGGTTGCAGCGAGTTACGGAAATCAAAACTATTTCACCACATCACCAGGATCCAGCAATGGACGCAGCACCACATGGAATACAGAAGATTGGTTTGGTTTATGCATCTATAAAAACAACCTTCTGACAATGGTTGATGCTGCGAATCAGACAATCCAGTCTACCAATGTAATTAGAGCACAAAAAAATCTTCCCGCACTTCCGTATTTTTCACGGCTACCAGCAAATTATCGACTGAACTTCGCCGTATTGGGCGGAGAAATTGTAGCCAACAGGCCTGCTACTGGTCACATGGGCGCAAGATTCCGAGAATGGAATATTTTTATTCAGCAATAAATTTGCAGCACCAAGGAAATTCCATCCCGCACTCTGACACGCAGGCTCGAATTTCCTTCCCACTAAATTACCCAAAGCGCCATTGAGTGTTTAGGCCTGCCAACTGCACTCATCAATCTATTTGAGGTCGGTAGCACTTGGCATTTCATTTAGCAGAAGTTCAGCCGACTTCCGCAGCCATCTCCCGCATTTGCTGACGCAGGGCCTTTGGCGATGTGTCTGCGATCCGGTCGGTGCGATCCTTGTTCATCTCGCGCACGCGCTTCATCACGTCGGGGACCTTGACCACGATGGGCTGCTCGGGGTTGTTCTTGTTCCAATCGGCCAGCCGGTCGCGCACGCGCTGCAGGCCGGCGCCCTGATGCCGGTCACGCGCCGCATCGAATACAAGGCCCGGCCTTCTCTGCATGAGTGCAACGCCAAGTGCCTGAACGGCAAACACAACGGCACTTGCGAATGCCGGTGCGGCGGCAAGAACCACGGGCGCGGCATGTTCACCAAGATGCTGGTGGCCGCATGAAAGTCACCAAGCTCCAGGACAAGCGCAAGCAGCCCCAGCGCGCGAACTACAAGGCGGCAGTCTTGGATGCGTTCGACGCGCTGTTCCCAAAAGAGCGGCAGCAGCAAGCCATCGGCAAGCCCCAGCGCCTCGACACCGATCCCGAGGTGAGGCGCAAGGCGAAACAGCAACTGTGACCGCCGCCCCGAGCGTCATCGGGGCAAACAAAAGAGGCTTGTACAGGGCCGCCGCGTTTTGCTCATGTGTTACAACTCCCCAATCCAAGAAGGGAGAGAAAATGCTCAAAAGCCAGCAGACACTGGCCGCTATTGCCTTGGCATTCGCTGCAACTGGCCCTGTATCAGCTCAGGTGAGATGCACCATGCCAAATCAGAAAGTCATCACGCTTCAGACAGCTAGCAAATGTCCGGCGGATGCCTTGAAAGCGGAGACGCTGGATGGCAAAGACATCACGCCGCCGCAAAGCGAACGTCGCACTCCAGCGCCCAGGCCGACCATCGTCGCACCCGCACCGCCGACGCCCAAGCCTATCGAAAACCATATCGTCAGACCTCGGCAGGAGGAGTACCGGGAGCCGTTCGATGTTGCGCGGAACATCTGTACCGTTGTCAAAGACGGCAAAGTAGGCATTTGCAGCATCGATCAAGCCCGTAGGCCGGGTGATCTGCCAAACATCCGCGTCGTCTCTGATGGCACAACTGCTGAATTGCGCCAGTTGTGCCAAATGCTCGCGAAGATGGGCAACGAGCTGAGCAAGGGCAGCATGCGAAATAATAATTGGGAAGTGAAAGTGTTCTCTCGTCATGATTTTTTTACACCTGTCGAAACCTGCAGGGTGTAGCTCATGACGCGCCATAGATCACAAGTCGCATGACACCACGCAACTTGTGAACCACCACAACCCGCACGGCAAACGCCTTGCGGGTTTTTTATTGCCTGCCCGCACTCTCGGGCCTTTTCATTCCCGGCCCGCAGCGGCCACCACCACAGGAGAGACCACCGTGAACCAACGTGACCATTTCAACAGCGGCATTCGCCACGGCCAAGCCGCCCAGGCCTCGGACAGCATGCAAACCGGCGTTACTGCAGAGGCCATCCCCATCAGTCCTGTCGATTCCGCCATCAGCCTCGTCTCGGTCAATGTGCGTGACCTGCAGGCCACCATCCAGCGCCTGCGCGCACGGCTGGAGCCGGTGCTCATGCCGACTGCCCCCATCGGGCAGGGAAGCCAGACGAACCCCGTGCCCGCCGCGCCTGCGCCGCTGGTCGGCCACATCGAAGACCTGTCCGACCAACTGCGCGAATCCTGCGCAGCCCTGCAGGACCTGGAGCGGCGCTTGGCGCTGTGACCTGCAATCCCGATTGAGCGGATTGACAGCGGCCCATTGATACCGCACCGACAGCCCTGGCGAGGCTTTCGGAACTCAACCCCTGACGATCCAAGTAGCGTGCGGCCGCGCGCGAAAGTGATGCCGGAACCGTAACCGGCAGCCTGACGCCTCGGAAAGACGAGGGCCATCACAGATAGGGAATGCGCAGGCTGATGCGACAGAAGGAACCTCGGGCGGATAGGACAAACGGGTCGCAACCGTACCTTGTAACGCCGCCAAGCCGGAGATCAGCACCGGCCCCTATCTGTGATGGCCAATCGTGACGGGTAGTTGCCCACCCGCAAGCGGTGAGAGTCCGCCAAACCGTTGTTGAGGGAAAGCCGGGGCGAATACGGCAGGCCATCTTCATTTCCGACTGCGATACGATGCCCGCCATATCAATCACAACAAGAGAGGGGCATTCAATGCTGAGGCTCATTGTTTACGTGCTGCTCGCGGTGGCGGCCTGGAAAGCGTACACGGCATATCAGGCCAAGACTGGCGGCCTATCGCCCACCCTGCTGCTGACGGAGCCACGGCCTCGCAGCATCGACGTGGGCAGCAGCACCTCCAGCGCGCCCAAATACACCTGCGACGGGCGCACGCACTGCTCGCAGATGACCTCCTGCGAGGAGGCCAAATTCTTCTTGCGCAACTGCCCCAACACGAAGATGGATGGGGACAACGATGGCATCCCTTGCGAGCGTCAACTCTGCAACTGATGCCAACGATCTTTTACCTCCCGTACATGTTTTTCTGATCATGTCCGGGCCATACTGAGTTCAACAGTTTCACGCCGAGCCTGGGTTTCCTCCTCCCTCCCTCTCTAATTCCCAGGCACGCCTTTCAGGCATCGGCACTTTCCACCAAAGGCCCGCAGCTATTCAGCTCGCGGGCCTTTTTCATTCCCCGGCCCGCAGCGGCCGCAACCACCACCACAGGAGATTCAGCCATGCTGATGACCGCCAACCCCTGCGCGGATGCGGAGCGCTGGGAGAACGAGATGGACCGCCGCGCCGCTGCGGCTGATGAAGACAGGGCCCGCGCCATGCAGAAGCTGCAGCGCGCCGCGGCGTTCATGACGCCGGTGGACTGGTTCCACGAGCGCATGCCCGGACCGTTCGGCTTGCCCATGTCGTTCGACGAGATGCTGGCCGAGGCCATCGCCGACGGTGACCATGACAGCATCACGGCACTCGGCGCGCTGATGGTCAGCCAGCCGGCCCTGCAGCTGCGAACCGCCGTCATGGCCCACATCGCCAACCGCTATCCGGAGGGCATCAATGCTGCCTGATGCCCGCCCTCCGATACAGCTCCAGCAGTTGCCCCGCCGCAAGAAGCCCGCCATCAAGCGGGCTTCGCTGCTTCTGGGCCTTGTCCTGGGGCTGATTGCCCTTGTGCTGACCATTTCCGGCTGCAGCGCAGCGGACGCAGCACAGGACAGCGCTAGCCCCGCCGACCTGAAGCGCGCTGCCGCTGGAGCCTGGCTCTGCCCGGGTATGCATGCGCAGTGGCTCAGCGACACCCAAGTTCAATGTTTGAAGGAGCGGCCATGAGCCAGACCCTGACCTACCAACAGTTGCAGGAGCAGCGCGACGAGCTGGCCCAAATGGTGCGCGAAGCTTGCCAAAAGCTGGACCGCTGCCTGCCGGCCGGCGGCCAGTTCTGGCTGAAGCGCGTAAACGAGATGCTGCCGCAGGAGGACGCTGAAGCATGAACGCCCTTCTCCACCTGTTCCTCTGGCTGGGCCTGAGCGCCATGTGCGCCGGCCTGGCCGCCCTCACTTCCGGCGCCTTCTGAGTGCCGTTTTCATTTCCACCACAGAGGTATTCATGAACAGCCTTGTCACCCAGGCCAGCGGCGGCCAGCTGCGCGCCGCCTCCCAATTCGACCTGAGCCCGCAGAACTTCGAGCAGGCCCTCACCTTCTCCAACTACCTCGCCGAGAGCGACATGGTGCCCAAGGATTTCAAGGGCAAGCCAGGCAACTGCCTGATCGCCATGCAGTGGGGCGCGGAGCTGGGGCTGAAGCCGCTGCAGTCGCTGCAGAACCTCGCCGTGATCAACGGCCGGCCTGCGCTCTGGGGCGATGCCGTCATCGCCCTGGTGCTGGCCAGCCCGGTCTGCGAGTACGTCAACGAGGACGACGACGGCAAGACAGCCTACTGTCGCGTGAAGCGCAAGGGTGGCGTCGAGCAGGTCCGCAGCTTCAGCATGGATGACGCAATCAAAGCCGGCTTGGCCGGAAAGCAGGGCCCGTGGTCGCAGTACCCCAAGCGCATGCGCCAGATGCGCGCCCGTGCCTTTGCCCTGCGCGACGTCTTCCCGGACGTGCTGCGCGGTATGCCTGTGGCCGAGGAGTTGCAGGACATGGCCAACGCTGCGCCGCCGCAGGGCGAGCGCCACATGGGCGATGCGGAAGTCGTGCAGCCCGAATGGCCAGCCGACCGCTGGGCCGCAGGCCTGGCCAAGTGGGTGGACGGCATCGTCAGCGGCGGCAAGCCCATCGCCGACGTGCTGGTCTGGCTGGGCAGCAAGGGCAAGGTCACGGCCGAGCAGGAGAAGCAACTGCGCGACGAGGTAGCCAAACGCCAGGGCGCCAGCGCGGCGCCTGCAGGTGCTGCGGCCGGCCCGGCCACCGACGCCGACGGCGTGCTGGTGGTGGACGCGGCCAAACTGGAACAGGACCTGCGCGGCGCCGCCGACCTGGACACGCTCTACAAGCACGGCTCCCTGCTGGACGCCGTGGAAGACCTGGGTGAACGCCAGCGCCTCACCGAAATCTTCGAGGCCCGCGTGGCCGAACTGGAGGGATGACATGCAGATCGTGAACCTCACGCAGGGCTCGCCCGCCTGGCACCAGCACCGGGCCCAGCACTGGAATGCCAGCGACGCGCCGGCCATGATGGGCTGCAGCAGCTACAAGACGCGCAGCGAGCTGGTGCGCGAGCTGACCACGGGCATCGCGCCCGAGGCAGACGCCGCCACCGAGCGCCGCTTCGCCGACGGCCACCGCTTCGAAGCCCTGGCCCGGCCGCTGGCCGAAGAGATCATCGGCGAAGAACTTTCGCCGTGCGTGGGCACCGAGGGCAAGCTCTCTGCCAGCTTCGACGACCTCACATTCATGAGCGACACCGCGTTCGAGCACAAGAGCCTGAACGACCGCCTGCGCGCGACCATGGGCGAGGGCTGTACGGGCGCCGACCTGCCGCTGCAGTACCAGGTACAGATGGAGCAGCAGGCAGCTGTGGCCGGTTGCGATCGCATCCTGTTCATGGCCACGAAGTGGGCGCCCGACGGCACCCTGCTGGAGCAGTTGCACTGCTGGTACACGCCCAACCCTGAACTGCGTGCCCAGGTCCTTGCCGGCTGGGAGCAACTGGCCCTGGAGGTGGAAGCCTATGCACCAGCGGAATGCGGCGCCGCTCCCGTGGCGGCCAGTCCTGTCGCGGCGCTGCCCGCTGTCGTGGTGCAGGTCACTGGCTCATCGCCGTCACCGACAACTTCGACGAGTTCGAAATGGCAGCCCGTGCCTTTCTGGAAACCAAGCTCATCCGCAAGCCCGAGACTGATCAGGATTTCGCCGATCTCGAGGCACAGATCAGACAGATGAAGGCCGCTGAGGAAGCCCTGGATGCATCCGAAAGCCAGATGCTTGCCCAAGTCGCACCTGTGTACTCCCGAAAACAGCGCAAGGACCTGCTGCATGCCCTAATCCGTGACAACCGCCTCTTGTCCGAGAAGCTGCTCAAGGCCGAGAAGGAAAGCCGCAAGGCCGAGATCGTGGCCAGTGCCCAGGCGAACCTGGACCAGCACATCGCGGCCTTGAACCAGCAGCGCCTGGGCGCCAACTGGATTCCGCGCGTTGCCGGCGGCTTCGCCGAGGCCATCCGGGGCAAGAAGTCGCTGGACAACATGCGCGACGCCATCGCGGTAGTGCTGACCAACGCCAAGGCCGACGCCAACGCGCTGGCCGGCAGGCTGGAAGCGAACCGCCAGCACCTGCGCCAGGACGACGGCGACTCGATCGCGCTGTTCGCGGACTTCGCTGCCGTGGGCGGCAAGGCGCCCGAGGACTTCCAGGCCCTGGCCGCGCTGCGCATCGGGCAGCACCGGCAGGCCGAAGCCAAGCGCCTGGAGGCCGAGCGTGCACGCATCCACCAAGAGGAGCAGCAGCGCGCAGACGCAGAGGCCCGCGAGAAGCTGGCCCAGGCCAACGCCCAGGCACAGGCCGGCATCGCCGAAGGCCGCGAGGCTGGCGCGCTGTCCGCGCCGCTGCTGGATGACCTGAGCGCCGCGGCCTCGCACGTGCACGACAGCGGAGTGGCAGCGCTCGACACGCAGCAGGCCATCAGCACAGCCCAGGCCAGCAGCGCTGCAGCAGCGCCCGCAGCCGAAGAGGCCGGCGCCACGATCACCCTGGGCCAGCTCAACGCGCAGCTGAAGGCCGAAAACCTGTCGGTCAAGGTGTCCGCCGAGACGCTGGACGACCTGGGCCTTCCGTACCGAAAGGAGCGCGGCGCCGTCCTGGTGCTGGTCTCCGACGCCAAGCGCATGGCCCTGAAGCTGGCCCTGGGCTTCGAGAAGTTCGCCCACGCGCTCACCGCACCCGCCTGATCCCGGGCTCTGCCCGCCGCCCCGGTGCCCGCTTCTCGCGGGCATTGTTTTTTCTACATCGGCCGCCTGGCCGGGAAAGACTGGACATGAACCCCGCCCTCTTCTTCGACACGGAAACCACCGGCCTGCCGCTCTTCAAGGAGTCCAGCGAACACCCGGACCAGCCCCACCTGGTGCAGCTGGCCGCCAGCCTGGTGGACCTCGACACCCGTACGGAGCTCTCCAGCATTGATGTCATCGTCAAGCCGGACGGCTGGACCATCCCGGACGACGTGGCCAAGATCCACGGCATCACCACCGAGAAGGCGCTGGACCTGGGCGTGCCCGAGGGTGTGGCCGTGAACATGCTGCTGTCGATGTGGGGCGGTCGCATGCGCGTGGCCCACAACGAGAGCTTCGATGCCCGCATCCTGCGCATCGCCATCAAGCGTCACATCGATGCGCGCGAGCCGGCCCCTGCCCTGCCCCAATCCAACATCTGGAAGGCCGGCCCCAGCACATGCACGGCGCTGCTGACCACGCCGCTCTGCAAGCTGCCGCCCACCGAAAAGATGCGCGCCGCCGGCATAGGCAAGTTCAAGACACCGAAACTGGCCGAGACCTACCACCACTTCTTCGGCCGCGACTTCGAGGGCGCACACACCGCTGGTGCTGACGTCGCCGCCCGCATCGCTGTGTATTTCGCTGTCCAGGACCTGAAGGCGGCAAAGGCAGCCTGACCCTTTTTCCACCACCACCACCACCGAGGACCATCCCCATGGCATTTGAACTTGCCGAATCCACGGCCGTCACCATCACCAACGCCAACCCGCGGCGCGAGCTGCACGGCGAAGAGAAAGTGCGCGCCATAGACATCTCCTTCACGCTCACGGGCGAGAACACGCTGCTGGACCTTCTGGAGCCCGGCCTGCGCGAGCACCACTACTGCAACAAGGCGGCCACGGCCGGCCAGGAGGCGCTGCCCGGCGTGCTGATCCCGCTGCCGAACCTGCGGCACCCGCTGCTCCCCACGAAGTACACCTTCGCACACAAGCAGAAATGGCGTGGCTACCGCTTCATCTGGGACTACGGCCTCAGCGATGCCCACGTGGACTTCGTGGACGCCGTGCTCAAGGGGTTGGAGTACGACATCCACGAAGGCGGCAGCGTCACGATCCGGGGCACGGTCGAGTTCAACGGCGATGAGCTCAACGACAACGTGCTCTACGGCGAGCTGTCTGGCCTGGCCTCCGAGGAAGAGGTCTACATCAAGCTGCTGGCCCCGGCCGAGCTGCTGCAGGCCAAGAAGGGCTACCGCGCCGGCAAGCCGGACACGCCCGCCAGCCAGCCGGACAACGAGGACCAGCAGGAGCTGGAGGTGGATGGCGAAGAAGAGCTGCCCACCGACCCGAACCACCCTGTGAACCAGACGCCCGAAGACGCTTTCGCGGCAGCCGTGACCGGCGAACCGGCCTGAACCATCCACTGAACCAACCTACGGCGCCCGCGCGGCGCCACGAAAGGAAACCCGATGTCCGAATACAAGACCCTGCTGGCCCGCAAGGCCGAGCTCGAAGCCCAGATCGCAGCTGCTCAGGCTGCGCGCAAAGCCGAGGGCATTGCCCAGGCACGCGCGCTGATCGGCGAATACGGCCTGACGGCTGCCGACATCTTCCCGGCCCCGGGCAAGAAGGCCAAGGGTAGCGTGGGCGCCCCGAAGTACCGCGACCCCGCCACTGGCGCCATCTGGACCGGCCGGGGCAAGCCGCCGAACTGGATCAATGGCCAGGACCGAACTAATTACCTCTTATGAGCTTCGCTCCCTGCTGAATCTGCCGCGCCAGCTAGTGGCGCGCGCAAATACCGCCGCTCATCCCACGCAGAAGTTATTTCCCTTAAACGCTCCGAATAATGAGGCATAAATCTCTTAAGAATTTGGAAAGGAGGTTTTGCTTGAGATGCTCGCTCCTCGTTTATTAAAACCTCAACTTGCGAGCAAACAGAGATTGCAGCAAGAATTGTTGATTCCGACTGTGAATCCAACAAATTAAAATCAACCGCACGAGCGATTGCCAGGGCTTCCGTAACAACTGCACCCCTAAGCAAAACATCCGACTTATCTCCAGAAGAGTCAAACGCTAGCTGGAGAGCCTTAATTGAGGCACCTGTAAGAATCAAGAATCGCTCGCCAGTTGCCCGTGCCTCACGCTTTTTTTGTTCATACTGCCGAAGCTGTTCTTCTATAGCACGAGTCTGTGCTTTCCGATCCTCAAACCTGCTCCACATAGCCAAGCCAATAGCGACAATCAAAGCGAGAATTGATCCAACTGCCTGCCACCAGCCTGACCATTCACTTTTTGTCATACAAGTCGCCCACCAATTTATCCAGAGAAAACAAAACTCGTCCGGCCCTGGATTTGGCAGCGCAGAAATAATCGCATGAGTCTCAATCATCGCCCTCTCCTTTCATGAGCGGCGAATCCTAACCTCCCATAGCCCGTCTGGCAGTCGCCTCTCGGGCTTTTTTGCGCCCATGCCACAAGTCACATCCCCCGCATTGCGCTATCACGGCGCCAAGTTCCGGCTGGCACCGTGGATGCTCCAGCATTTCCCCGTGCGCCGCTGCTACGTCGAGCCCTTTGGTGGCGCAGCCGGTGTCCTGCTCCAGAAGCCGCGTGCCTATGCTGAGGTCTACAACGACCTGGACGACGACATCGCCAACTTCTTCCGCGTGCTGCGCGACCCTGGCCAGTCCGAGCGACTCATCCAGTTGCTGCACCTCACGCCATACGCGCGGGCCGAGTTCGACCTGTCTTATCAAGACTGCGATGAGCCCGTGGAGCGCGCCAGGCGCACCGCCGTGCGGGCGCATGCATGGGCTTCGGCTCTGCCGGCGCCACAAAGGGAGTGACGGGCTTCCGCATTGACACTGCCAGGCCCTACGGCACGGCACAGCACCTCTGGAGCCGCTACCCCGGCCAGCTGCCGCCCATCATCGAGCGCCTGCAGGGCGTGCTGATCGAGAACAGGCCCGCGATCGAGGTCATGCAACAGCACGACACCGCAGACACGCTGCACTTCGTGGACCCGCCCTATGTCTTCGGCACGCGCTCACTGCGCAACGTGACCCAGGGCTGCTACCGGCACGAGATGACGGACGAGCAGCACCTGGAGCTGCTGGGCGTACTGCGAGGCCTGCGCGGCATGGTCGTGCTCAGCGCCTACCCATCGGAACTGTACGAGCGCGAACTGGCCGACTGGCAGGCCCACACCACCGGCGCCCGCATCTCTGCTGGCCGTGGCACAGCGGTCAAAACCGAAGTGCTGTGGCTCAACCCAGAGTGCCAGCAGCGCCTGGCCGTGCCACCCGCCTTGCAGCAAGCGCTCGGGATCTAGCTCGAGCAATTCTCCTGCCAGGCCGGCCATGACAAGCCACCGAACTGGATCAACGGCAAAGACCGCGGGCAATTCCTGATCGAAACGGCCAAAAGTTAGGCGAGGGGCTGCCGATACACCAAGTAAGGAGGTGCGCGCCAAGTCTAGGCGGCGCCTCAAGCCCCTGGGTGTGCGCTCCAGGGGCTTTTTCTTCCCAGGCGGCGCCCAAACTGGATCGTTGGCAAGGATCGGGAACAATTCCTGATTGCAAGTCAGTGGCAGACGTATACACCACTGATTAAGAGCTCGTAAAAAATAGCGAGCCATGAGAAATTAATATCTCGCATGGTCGCCAAAAATGCAACTCAACGTAATTTATTTGCAAACGCAAATGCTTTAACTATTAGTTTGTGTGCCTCACCCCAAAACCACGCAAATTATCCAAGTATCCCGGGGTATTATCTGCATCACATTGCTTGCAGACGCCATCAATCCCTTTTCGAAGCAACTCTTCGATTGTGACTGGCGTTGTTGGGAACGGGTTCTCTTCCTGCGTGACGACTATCGTGAATGTATCCCAATATGTTCCTTCACCCCACGACCAACGATATTCTCCAGGTCTAAGTCCTAAACTACTAAGGGTCCAGTCGTTCCATCTAGCGAGTGATTGAAGAGGTGCGCCGGACACATACCCGTTTGGCACCATTAGAGTACCCCACGATGCATCAATACCTACAGCATCACCTTCTGCATACGTGGCATCTATAACCCCGGGAGCAAATCCAAATCGATCAGGCCCAGTAACTTGCCCTAGATATATACCGGGATTACGCTTGCCTAATGCCAAAAGCCCATAACCAGAGGCAATATTGGGTTGAATAACGCGAGTATATACATCCCCCTTTAAACTTATCATATTAATTGACCCACTCCCCACCGCAATAACGTCACTGCCAGACTGATAAATTGTCACTGTGTAATGCGCATGCGCACAAACGGAAGTAGCAAAAGCAATTGCTGCAATCAGTTTTTTAAATTTCATTTAACCCCTCTTTGTTGATTACCAAATTTTACAACAAACCATTCTAATTTATCTTGAGCAATCGACAGGTATCTCGAAGCCGCCCGGCCCTGCCGCGAGCGGCTTTTTTTTGGCCCAAATTTCAAGGAGCCGCATGCTCACCCCTCAATTTCTCCTGCCCCTCGCTGCCAAGCTGGTGATCGACCTGTTTGCCGGTGGCGGCGGCGCATCGACCGGCATTGAGCAGGCCATCGGCCGGCCCGTCGATGTCGCCATCAACCACGACGCCGATGCCATCGGCATGCACGAGGTCAACCACCCGCAAACCAGGCACTACCGCGCCGACATCCGCGAGGTGGACCCGCTGTCCGTGACCAAGGGTGAGCTGGTGGGCCTGCTGCACGCATCCCCGGACTGCACGCACCACAGCCAGGCCCTGGGCGGCCAGCCGCGCAACGGGGAAATCCGGTCGCTCGCATGGATCGTCATCCGCTGGGCCGGCAAGACCCAGCCCGATGTCATCACGCTGGAGAACGTCGAACAGATGATGCAGTGGTCCCCGCTGATTGCGAAGCGCGATCCCGCCACGGGCAAAGCCACCTTCCGCGTAGCCGAACCCGGCGAGGTGGTGCCGCGCGGCAATCAGTTCCTGGTGCCAGACCCCAAGCACAAGGGCCGCAACTGGCGCCACTTCATCCAGGCGCTGCGCGACCTGGGCTACAAGGTCGAATGGCGGGTGATCTGCAACGCCACCCTGGGCTCTCGCAGCACCCGCACGCGGCTGTACCTGATCGCCCGCCGCGACGGCCTGCCCATCGTGTGGCCAGCGCAGACGCACTGGAAGCATCCGAAGGCGGGCCAGAAGCCATTCCGCCAGGCAGCCGAGTGCATCGACTGGAGCATCCCCGGGCAAAGCATCTTCGGGCGCAAGAAGGAACTGGCGCCGGCCACCATGCGGCGGATCGCGCATGGCCTGGACAAGTTCGTGCTGAACAGCCCCCAGCCGTTCATCGTGAACATGGCCCACGGCGGGAAAATCGAAAAGCTCGACCGACCCATGAGCACCATCGCCACGGAAAAAGGTGGCTGCCGCGCCCTGGTGTCGCCCACCCTGATCCAGATGGGATACGGCGAAGCCAAGGGCCAGGCACCGCGCGTGCTCGACTTGTCCCAACCTCTGGGCACTGCCGTGGCCGGCGGCATCAAGCACGCCGTCAGCTCGGCATACCTGGTGCAGGCCGGGCACGGCGAGGGCAAGACGGCGGCAAGCGCTGGAGCCACGGTGCCAACGACATCAAAGCTCCTTTGGGCACCGTGACGGCCAGCGGCGGCGGGCAGAGCCTGGCATCCGCGTTCATGCTCCAGGCCAACGGCGGGTTCAACAGCACGCCGACCCGCGACCTGCGCGACCCTGTATCGACCGTGACCACCAGCGGCAGCCAGCAGCAGCTGATCGCCGCGCACCTGTGCACACTGCGCCGAAACAGCGTGGGCCGCGACATGCACGAGCCCGTGCCCACCGTCACGGCCGGGGCCGAGCACCATGCCCTGATCCAGTACCACCTGTCGCCCGATCAGGAGGCCGGCGCCCTGCGCTGCGCCGCCTTCCTGATGCGCTACCACGCCAGCGGCGGCCAGTGGGCGGATCTGCGCGACCCCATGACCACGATCACCACGCGCGACCGCCTGGCGCTCGTGACTGTCTGGCTCAAGGGCGAGCTCTGGGTGATCGTGGACATCACTCTGCGCATGCTGGTGCCACGCGAGCTCTACAACGCCCAGGACTTCCCCCTGGCTACGTCATCGACAGGACCGCCTCCGGCAAGCCCCTGACGAAGACCGCCCAGGCGCGCACGGTCGGCAACTCCGTGAGCCCCGTGCCCATGCAGCAAATCGTCTCGCTCAACTCCCCCGAGTCCACGGCCTGGCAGCTACGCCGGGCCGCCTGATCTTTCCCCGGGCCCGCCACGCGCTGGCCGCCGCACTAACGCGGTTTTACGAGCGTGCCCACGACATCAAGGAAACCTAACCATGGCCAGCAAGAAGCCCAAACACTAGCGCGACAAGCGCGCTCCGCTCCCCGACAACGACGAACCACCCACCTGGCCCGCACCCGCGGGCCTTCTTCATTGAGGACGCCCATGTCCAAGAGCATCACCCTGAACTTTGCACCTGCCGTGCTCGGCCGCGAGCATGCCGCAGCCTACGTGGCGCTGAGCGTCAGTTCCTTTGAACAACTGGTGCGTGAGCGCCAGATACCCCAACCCCGCCAGCTGTCTGCCAGGCGCGTTGGCTGGCTGCGCGCGGAACTCGATGAGTGGTCAGCCCGGCGGCCAGCGTCTGAACTGCTGCCACCTGAGAACACCGGTGCCCCTAAGCCGCGATGAACTCCTCCAACTTCGCATCGAGCGCTGCCAGCCATTGGCTGCGCTCGGCGTCGTACCGGTAGAGGTTGTAGTCGCCGGCCACGCCAGGGAGGACGTGGCCAAGGATCGCCTCCCCCACCTCATGCGGACAGCCCATCGACGCAAGGATGGTGCGCCCCGTCCGCCGAAGATCATGCGGTGACCAATGCGTCACGGTCAGCCGCGCCCGCCGGTGCTCGGGCTTCGTCTTGCTGTAGGGCTGCAGATAGTGCACCTTGGTCTGCATGTAGGCCTGGGTCTGCCCTTTCAGCACACCATCGCGCCCAATGCTCGGGAACAGCCATTGCCCCTCATTCGCCAGCAGACGTCGCACGATCTGCTCGGCCCGACCGAACAAAGGCACACGCAGGTCATGTGCGACCTCAACGTGCCGAATCTTCATTGCCTCCTTGGGCACGGTCCACCAAAGCACACCCCCCTCTTCCGACAATTGCTTCTTCTGCATCTGGCAGATCTCCCCGCCACGCGTGCATGTCCACAGCTGCAGCGTCAGGAAATCCTGAACCTGCTGGCTGAACATCGACAGCTCACCCTCGATCAGCGTCTTGATCTCCGCGCCGCTCAGCACGCGCTTGCTGGTGCCCTTGTGTTTGCCCTCGCGCACTGCCCCTTTGCTGCGAAGCTTGTGGGACGTGCGTTCCGCCCACCAGTTGGGCATGCCGTCCGGAATTCGCCCTGACTCCAGCCCCACGCGCCATGCAGCTGCCATCTCCATCTTCACGGACTTGGCCAAGACGGGGCGGTCGGCCAGGCCTTCAATGACGTCGTAGACAAAAGAGCGCCCCACCTCGGCCACGGATGTCGACTCCCGTCCCGAGATCGCATTGCGCAGACGCTGCTCGATGTTGCGGGCGCCCTTGGCCTCTCGGTTGACCATGAGATACCGGGCGGCATAGTCGTCCACCAGCTTGGCCAATGTGTAAACCTGTGCAACCGGTTGCGCCAAAGCCTTGCGCGCCAGCTTTCGCTCGTCCGCTGGATCTCTTCCCTGCTCACGCAGGTCCCGCGCTGCCTGCCATTCGGCTGCAGCCTGGGCTGGCGACATGGCTGGCCATTGGCCGAGTTTGACCTGCTTGAGCTTTGCCGAATCCGCCAAGCTTCTGTAACGATAGGTCCAAGATTTCGTGCTGGCCGTCGCTTCGAGCCTCAAGCCTGGGCAACCTTGTACGACAATGTGTTCGCCCTGCTTTAGGGTCTTGGCTGAACGTGCGTCAAAGAACATCTGAAGCTACACCTTGAATGCCGGAAAAACCTACACAAAACCTATACCGAGCGGTGAAGTGTAGACGAGTCCAGGCAAGCGCAGATGAAGCACAAAGGTAAGCGCAGGAATGGAATAAATCATTTGCCGACAACATCTTACGCGGCAAACCAGAGATAAATCAAAGGCTTATGACGGATTCACAGGCAATGAACATCATCATTCTTGACGACTACCAGGACGCCGTGCGCAAGCTGGACTGTGCTCGTCTGCTGGAGCCCTTCAACGCCAAGGTCTTCACCAATACCGTCAAGGGCGTAGGCCAGCTGTCGGTGCGGTTGCGCGATGCGGACATCATCGTGCTGACCCGCGAGCGCACGCAGATCAGCCGGCAGCTGCTGGAAAAGCTTCCGCGCCTGAAGCTGATCGCGCAGACCGGCAAGGCCGGCGCCCATATCGATGTGCAGGCCTGTACCGACCAGGGCGTTGCGATTGCCGAGGGCGTGGGTTCGCCCATTGCGCCGGCAGAGCTGACCTGGTCGCTGATCATGGCGGCCACGCGGAGGCTGCCGCAGTACATCGCCAACCTCAAGCACGGCGCATGGCAGCAATCGGGCTTCAAGGCTGCGTCCATGCCTGCGAATTTCGGACTGGGCAGCGTGTTGCACGGGCGCACGCTGGGTATCTGGGGCTACGGCCGCATTGGACGGCTGGTCGCGCACTATGGCCATGCCTTCGGCATGCAGGTTCTGGTCTGGGGCAGCGAAAGCTCGCGCCAGAAGGCACAGGCCGATGGCTTTGCGGCGGCGGAATCGCGCGAGGCTTTCTTTACCGAATCCGACGTGCTGTCCATGCATCTGCGACTGCATGAGGCCACACGCGGCATCGTCACGGCGCAGGATCTGGCACGCATGAAGCCGACCGCCCTGTTCGTGAACACCTCGCGCGCGGAGCTGGTGGAGGCCGATGCCCTGCTGGGTGCGCTCAACCGGGGCCGGCCGGGCCTGGCGGCCGTGGACGTGTTCGAGAGCGAGCCCATCCTCCAGGGCCATGCGCTGCTGCGGCTGGAGAACTGCATCTGCACGCCGCACATCGGCTACGTGGAGCAGGACAGCTATGAGCTGTACTTTCGCGCCGCCTTCGACAATGTGGTGAACTTCGTTGCGGGGCAGCCCAGCAACATACTCAATCCCGAGGTGTTCTCAGGCCCGGCCCGCGCAGGCTGACGACCGATCAGGCGGGGGCTTGCGCCACCCGCCCTTGCCCTGCACTCAACGGTCGCCCTGGCCGGAGTCGCCACGTGCGGCCGTGGCGCGAAAGGCCAGCTCATCGGCCACCGCCTCATAGACGGCCTGGCGCACGACGGATTCCACCTCCTCGCGCAGACGCACGACGATGGACCGTGTCTGCTGTTGAACCACGGTGGCAATGGCGTCGCGCAGGCGCTGGTCCAGCACCAGGTCCACACGCTGCATGAGGCGATGGACCAGATATTCCTCGGTGACCTGCTGCGCATGACTGTCCCAGATGGACTCCATGGTGGGGGCTGCCGGCATGGCGGGGGAAGCCGGAGTCGGCGCGGCAGCCGCCTCTGCTACGACAGCCTGTACCACCGGGACCACCAAGTCGGCAGGGACCACTTCCCCGGCCGGTGCCGCGTCGCCCGCTGCAGCCGCACCTGCCGCATCAGTCACATCAGCCACGTCAGCCATTTCGGCCAGACGGCCTTCCTGGGCCAATTGCATTTCCACGGACGGGGCGCTGGGCGGCTGATAGTCCGAGAGCACGGGCTGCATTGCAGGTGTCGGGATTTCCTCAGGTGCATCCTGCTCGGCGACCATGGGCCGCTGGGGTTCCAGGTCCTGCGGCAGCGGCGGCAGGGACGCAGGCAGGGTGACCACGCCACGCCGAGGCGCCAGCATGCCTTCGCTGGCCCAGGGCGTCGCTTCGTCAGTCAGCGGCAGTTCGGACACGGGGTGTGCCAGGGGTGCCGGGGGTTCGACCGCCTGAACCGGTGCCTGCACCGCATCCACCGCAACGACATCGGTGAGCGTGGGAACAAAGCGCGGTGGGGTTTTGGAGGGAGGAGCGCTCATGGCTTACTCCTTGAGGACCAGGTCATGGCGCTTGATGGAAATACCCTGGGCCGCATAGTGCTTCCAGCGCTGCCGGGCCAGGTGGCGGTCTTCCTCGTCGGTGGCGGAAACCACTTCGACGACACGCGCAAAGCGCTCGAACCCTTCGGGCACTTCGCCGCCCAGGTTGACCAGCATGTCGTGGTGCGGCGCGCCGTCCAGCCGCTCCAGCAGAACGATGGGCGAGAAGGCCATGATGTCTGCCCCATCGCCTTCGCCCGCATGGGCCAGGAAGTCGGTGGGCGAGACACTCCACAGCCTGGGCGACAAGGCCTTGAGCAGCGGCGGCGACCCCAGCACCACCAGTTGCGTGCGGTGCCTGAGCGCCTTGCGCGCCAGGCGGCAGACATAGGCCAGCTTGTCGGGCGCGTTGAAATGGAACGCCACTTCAGTCAAGCGATGCTCCCTTCAAACAGGCCCGGGCTGACAGGGACGATGCGCTCATGCCTGCTCCGGCTGAGCGGCAACTGCAGCCTTGCGGCGGCTGGCAGATCCTGCCTTGGGTGGCACAGGTTTCTTGGGTGCAGCAGCTTTATGAGATGCCGCAGCCTTGGCCTGCGCCTTGCCAGCATCGATGCCGGCCAGCAGATAGTGCAGCAGCAGGCCCACGGGGCGGCCTGTACCGCCCTTTGCGGCGCCGCTCTTCCAGGCCGTGCCGGCGATGTCCAGGTGCGCCCATGGAATGTCGCCCACAAAGCGCTGCAGGAACTTGGCTGCCGTGACCGCGCCACCCGCGCGGCCAGCCACATTGCCCATGTCGGCGAAATTGCTCTTGAGGCCTTCGCCGTACTCCTCGTCCAGCGGCATGCGCCAGCAGGGGTCAAGTGCCGCATCGCCGGCCTGCTCCAGCGCGCGGGCCAGTTCGTCGCTGGGCGAGAACATGCCGCTGCGCAGCCCGCCCAGGGCGATGACGCAGGCGCCGGTCAGCGTGGCGATGTCCACCATGGCGCGGGGCTTGAAGCGGGCGGCGTAGGTCAGCGCATCGCAGAGCACGAGGCGGCCTTCGGCATCGGTGTTGAGGATCTCTATGGTCTGGCCGCTCATGCTGGTGACCACGTCGCCCGGCTTGACGGCAGCGCCGCCGGGCATGTTCTCGGACGCCGGAATGAGGCCGACGACATTGACAGCCGGCTGCAGCCGGGCCAGCGCCTGGAACACGCCCAGCACGCTGGCGGCGCCGCCCATGTCGAACTTCATCTCGTCCATTTCAGCGGCAGGCTTGAGAGAGATGCCGCCGGTATCGAAAGTGATGCCCTTGCCGACCAGCACCACGGGCGCGGCGCCCTTGGTGCCACCGTTGTAGTGCAGTTCGATAAAGCGCAGCGGCTGCTCCGATCCCTGGGCCACGGCCATGAAAGCGCCCATGCCGAGCTTGGCGACTTCGGCGGGGCCGTGGATCTTGCAGCTGATGCCGGGCAGCTTGGTCAGGGCGCGGGCCGCGTCAGCCAGCAAGGTGGGCGTGGCGTGGTTGGCGGGGCGATTGGCCCATTCGCGTGCCAGGGTCATGCCTTCGGCCTGGGCCACGGCGGTCTTGAAAGCGTCGGCAACGCCATTCTTGTCGCCCGCCTTGACGGCTGCGGCAATCACCAGCTTCTTGAGCGCCACGGGCTTGGCCTGCGGCTTGGTGTGGGTATAGCTGTAGCAGGCATCGGCCGCCGCCAGAACGGCGGCAGCAACGGCAGGACCTGCCGCATCGAAGCCAAAGCACAGCAAGGCCTTGCCAACACCGGTCGCCTTGAGCGCAGCACCTGCGCCGGCCACGGCCTGGCGCACTTCCCGTGCCGAGCCGTTGCCCGCGCCCAGCAGCACGACGCGGCGTGCAGCGACGGCTGGCAGGCCGTACAGTGCCAGCTGTTTGCCGGCTGCCGTTTCGAAATCTCCGGCCTTGACCGCGTGTGCGACCAGGGTGGACAGCGCGTCGCTGCCCGTGACCGTGGCTTCGGTCACCAGCACCAACAACAGGTCACACTTTTCACGTACTGCTGCGGCAGTCGTCAACGGCTTCAGTTCAAAGTTCATAATCGGCGTTTTCCTTTCAGCCAATGTTATTCGATTCATCCATACGCAAAGAGCTGGCCCGCAGCTTCGGTGCCACGGTCGTGGTGCTGATCACGGTCGTCATGACCATGATGCTGATCCGCACGCTGGGCCAGGCTTACAAGGGCAATGTCAGCCCTTCCGACGTTCTGCTGGTCATGGGCTATACGGTGCTTGGCCAGTTGCCCACGATTTTGGGCCTGGGGCTTTTCGTGGCCGTGGTCGGCTCGCTGTCGCGCATGTACCGCGACAGCGAGATGGTGATCTGGTTCGCCGCAGGCCAGGGGCTGGCCAGCCTGCTGCGCCCGCTGCTGCGCTTTGCCTGGCCGGTGCTGGCCGTGATCGCCGTGCTGGGCCTGGGCATCCTGCCCTGGGCCAATCAGCAGATCGAGCAGATCAAGACCCAGTTCGAGCAGCGCAGCGACATTGACCGCATCGCTCCCGGCGAGTTCCAGGAGTCTGCCGGCGGCTCGCGCGTGTTCTTCATCGACAAGGACGTGCCCAGCGCCACCGCTGCCAACAATGTGTTCATCGTGGCCAATGAGCGCGGGCGCGAGTCCGTGACCTCGGCGCGCGGCGCGCGGCTGGAAGTGGTCAAGGGCGAGCGCATGGCCGTGCTCACCGACGGCCAGCGCATGGAAACGCAGACCAGCGACGGCTCGGTGAAGATCAGCGAGTTCAAGGAATACGGCACGCAGCTCGGCAGCGGCAGCAATCTGGCCGCCGCCGAGGAAATGGCCGCACGCAGCACGTACACGCATGAGCTGCTGCCGCGCACCGAACCCATCTACCGTGCCGAGCTGGGCTGGCGCATAGGCCTGCCGCTGGCGGCGCTGAACTTCGTGATCCTGGGCCTGGCCGTGGCCAGCGTGAACCCGCGCGCTGGTGGCAGCGGCAGCCTCATGCTCGCGCTGTTCGCCTTCATCGTGTACTACAACCTGATGACGCTGGGCGAGAACTGGGTGGCCTCGGGCAAGCTGAGCATGCCCGCCATGACGGCCCTGCTGCACGGTGGAACATTGCTGCTGGCACTGCTGGTGCTGCTGGCCCGGCACAAGCGCTGGTCGCCGCGCGACCTGTGGCGCAGGCCCTGCAAGCCGGCTGCCCTGGACGACGCAAAGGCGGTGCCCTGATGAGAGTTCTGAGAAACCTGCTGTACCGCGACATCATCGCGGCCGTCGGCTATGTGACGCTGGCCTTCCTGGCGCTGTTCTTCTTCTTCGATCTGGTCGATGAGCTGCGCTGGGTCGGGCGCGGCGGCGACAACGGCTACCAGATCACGCACGCCCTGCTCTTCGTGGTGCTGCGCATCCCCAGCCACTTGTACGAGCTGATGCCCATCACCGTGCTGATCGGCACCATCTACGTGATGGCGCGCTTTGCCCAGAGCTCGGAATTCACCATCATGCGCACCAGCGGCATGGGCCCCTGGCTGGCGCTGCGCACGCTGATGGTGCTGGGCCTGGGCTTTGTGCTGGCCACCTTCGGCACGGGCGACTACCTGGCGCCGGCGGCCGAGAACGCGGGCCAGAACATCCGCGCCATCCACCTGGCCCAGCTGTCGCGCGGCGCCACGGGTGCCTGGCTCAAGGAACGGCAGGGCGATCACTCCATCGCCATCAACGTGCGCGCCATCCGCGGGCCCGGCGATTTCTCCAATGTGCGCATCTTCGACTTTGACGGCCAGGGCCGCATCTCGGCCCAGATCCATGCGCAGGCGGCGCAGGTCAGCGAGGATGGCGAATCCTGGACGCTCCAGGGCGTTGAGGCCAGCCGCCTGAAGGCCAAGGCCGACGCAGGCATGGTGCTGCTGCGCGAGAAAGAGGACAGCCTGGTCTGGAAGACCGGCATCAGCGCCGAAATGGTCTCGGCCGCGCTGCTCAAGCCCGACCGCATGTCCACCATCTCGCTGTTCCAGTACGTGCGCCACCTGGAGGCCAACGGCCAGGCCGCGCAGAAGTACGAGATCGAGTTCTGGCGCAAGGTCTTCTACCCCATGAGTTGCCTGGTGATGGTGGTGCTGGCCCTGCCCTTTGCCTATCTGCATTTCCGCTCGGGCGGCATCGCAGCCTATGTGTTCGGCGGTGTGATGGCCGGCATCAGCTTCTTCCTGCTGAACAACGTGTTCGGCTACATCGGCACGCTGCAGACCTGGTCGCCCTGGCTGACCGCTGCGGCGCCGGGCCTGCTCTACAGCCTTCTTTCATTGACCGCCTTCACCTGGCTGGTGCTGCGCCGCTAGGTCCGTTGCCATGCAAAACGACACAACAGCGGCCGGCATTGCCGGCCTGATCCTGCTGGCCCACGGCTCCCGCGACGCCTTGTGGCGCCAGCCCATCGAGGCCGTGCTCGGCGCCGTCCGGCAAACGCGGCCCCACGGCCTGGCTGCATGCGCCTACCTGGAAGCCTGTGCGCCCGACCTGCCCACCGCCGCGCGCGGGCTGGTCGAGGCGGGCGCCATGCGCATCACCGTGCTGCCCCTGTTCCTGGGCACGGGCAAGCATGCGCGCGAGGACATCCCGAAGCTGGTGCAAGAGATCCGCGACACCCACCCACAGGTGGCCGTGGAACTGGAGCCTGCCGTGGGCGAGCATCCGCGTGTCACGGCCCTGCTGGCAGAGCTGGCGTTGGCGGCCATGGAGCCTTCCGGCAGCTCAGGAAGCTGAAATAACGAATCGCTTCTTTATATAAATGCAGCATAATGGCGCGCTGCACCCAGCTGTCACCGCCATGAACCTGCACCAATTCCGATTCGTCCAAGAAGCGGCGCGCCGCAACCTCAACCTCACCGAGGCGGCCAAGGCCCTGCACACCTCGCAGCCCGGCGTCTCCAAGGCCATCATCGAGCTGGAGGAGGAGCTGGGCATCGACATCTTCGCGCGCCACGGCAAGCGCCTCAAGCGCATCACCGAACCCGGCCTGGAGGTGCTCAAGAGCATCGAACTCATCATGCGCGAGATCGGCAACCTCAAGCGCATCGGCGAGCAGTACAGCGCCCAGGACAGCGGCACGCTGTCGATTGCCACCACCCACACCCAGGCCCGCTACGTGCTGCCGCCCGCCGTGGCACGGCTGCGCGACCTTTATCCCAAGGTCACCATCAGCCTGCACCAGGCCACGCCGGCCGAGGTGGCGCGCATGGTCATCGACGAGATCGCCGACATCGGCATGGCCACCGAATCCCTGGCCGACTACCCCGATCTCGTCACCCTGCCCTGCTACGAATGGCAGCACGTGCTGGTCATGCCCACGGGCCATCCGCTGGCGCAGAAAGAGCGCATCACGCTGGACGACATCGCCCATGAGTCGCTGATCACCTACCACCCCTCTTTCACCGGGCGCGGCAAGATCGACCAGGCCTTCGCCACGCGCCGGCTGCGTCCGCGCATCGTGCTGGAGGCCATTGACTCCGACGTGATCAAGACCTACGTGCGCCTGGGCCTGGGCATCGGCATCGTGGCCGAGATGGCCATGCGCGACGATCCGGTCAACGACCTCGTGGTCCGCCCCATGGGCCATCTGTTCGGCCAGAGCGTGGCGCGCGTGGCCATCAAGCGTGGCGCCTATCTGCGCAACTTCGTCTACCGCTTCGCAGAGCTGCTCAGCGACCGCCTGACGCGCGACCTGATCATGCGCGCCATGAGCGGCCACGTGCACGACTACGAACTCTGATCCTCCGCCCCACCGGGCCCGCAGTGCGGGCCCGTTCCCGTTTTCCGCTGCCTCCGCCATGACCTCTGCCACGCCCCGCACGCCCGCCTTCCCCAGCCGCCTGCCCCATGTGGGCACGACCATCTTCACCACCATGTCGGCGCTGGCCGCCGAGCACCAGGCGGTGAACCTGGGCCAGGGCTTCCCCGACTTCGGCTGCGACCCCAGGCTGGTCGATGCCGTCACGGCCGCCATGCAGGCCGGCCACAACCAGTACCCGCCCATGCCCGGCCTGCCGCAGCTGCGCCAGGCCATGGCCGACAAGATGGAGGCGCTGTACGGCCGCCGCTACGACGCGGGCACCGAGATCACGGTCACGGCCGGCGCCACGCAGGCCATCCTCACCGCCATCCTGGCCACCGTGCATGCGGGCGATGAAGTCATCGTGCTCGACCCCTGCTACGACAGCTATGTGCCCAACATCGAGCTGGCCGGCGGCGTGCCCGTGCGCGTGCCGCTGACGCCGGGCAGCTTCAAGCCCGACTTCGCCAAAATTGCCGCCGCCATCACGCCGCGCACACGGCTTTTGATCATCAACAGCCCGCACAACCCCAGCGCCACCATCTGGAGCGATGCCGAGATGCTGCAGCTGCAGGAGCTGCTGGCGCCCACCGACGTGCTGCTGATCAGCGACGAGGTCTACGAGCACATGGTCTACGACGGCCGCCAGCACCAGAGCGCCGCGCGCTTTGCCGGCCTGGCGGCGCGCGCCTTCATCGTCTCCAGCTTCGGCAAGACCTACCATGTCACGGGCTGGAAGGTGGGCACCGTCGCCGCGCCGGCCGCGCTCACGGCCGAGTTCCGCAAGGTCCACCAGTTCAACGTCTTCACCGTCAACACGCCCATGCAGGCGGGCCTGGCCAGCTACATGGCCGACCCTGCGCCCTATCTGCAGCTGCCCGCCTTCTACCAGGCCAAGCGCGACCTGTTCCGCCAGGGCCTGGAAGGCTCGCGCCTGCGCCTGCTGCCCACGGCGGGGACCTACTTCGTCTGCGCCGACATCTCGGCCGTGTCGGACCTGGACGAAGCCGCGTTCTGCCAGTGGCTGGTCCGGGAGCACGGCGTGGCGGCCATCCCGCTGTCGGCCTTCTATGGCGACGGCTTCGACCAGCGCGTGGTGCGCTTTTGCTTTGCCAAGCAAGACAGCACGCTGCGCGCGGCGTTGGAGCGGCTGCGCAAACTCTGAAGCCGGGCGCGGGGCAGCGCCCACGCCGGGTTGTCCCGTCATCCTCTGAGATGACATGGCCCCTCCGTCCCTGGTCTTACGCTCGGGCGACAGGAGACACAAGCCATGCGAACCGACCACGCCCCACGCGCCTTGCGGCGCGTTTTTCCATCCACGGCCGCCTTTGCCGCATCCCTGCTCATGGCGGGCTGCGGCGGTGGCAGCAGCCCCACTTTGGCCGATGCCGCAACGCCGGCGGCCGCCTGCGCCGACCTGCCTGACAGGGCAGGCCTTGCGGCCACCCGGCTGTCCACCAGCTACGTGCCGCCCGACACCCGCAGGCCGGGCGGCGCCAGCACCGGCGCGCTGCTGCCCGGGCACTGCGTAGTCACCGGCGCCATCAACCCGCGCATGGGCGTGGACGGAAAGAACTACGCCATCGGGTTCCAGCTCAGCCTGCCGGACCAATGGAACGGCCGGTTTCTCTTCATCGGCGGCGGTGGCAACGACGGCATCCTGCGCGACACCTCGCTGAGTTCCAGCATCTCAGGCGCAACGCCTTCGCCGCTGGGCCAGGGCTTTGCGGTGGTCTCCACCGACGCGGGCCACACCGGCACCACGGCCAGCTTCGGTGCCGACCCTCAGGCCCGGCTGGACCACGCCTACAACGCCTACGACAAGACCGCCGTGGCGGCCAAATCGCTGATCTCCACGCGCTACGGGCGCAAGCCTGAGCACTCCTATTTTTCAGGCTGCTCGGGCGGAGGACGCCAGGGCATGGTGTTCTCGCAGCGCTTTCCCGACTACTTCGACGCCATCACGGCCGGTGCCCCTGCGATGCGGGTATCGAGCGGCGCCACGGTAGCCGCGATGTGGAACACCATCGAGTTCGACGCCATCGCGCCGGCCGACAGCAGCGGCCGGCGCATCCTCTCCCGGGCCTTCAGCAACGAGGACCTGAACCTGGTGGCCAAGGCAGTGACCGCCTCCTGCGATGCGGCCGACGGCGTGGCCGATGGCATGGTGAACCACGTCAAGGCCTGCCATTTCGACCCCGGCGTGCTGCAGTGCGGCGGCGCCAAGTCTGGCAGTTGCCTGAGCAGCGGACAGGTGAACGCGCTCAGAAACGTGTTTGCCGGGCCGCGCAACTCGGCAGGCCAGGCCCTGTATGCGGGCCAGCCGTGGGATCCGGGCCTGGCAGCGCCGGGCTGGCGCACCTGGACACTGGGCAGCTCCACCACCGCCACGCCGGATTCGCGCTACATCACGCTGATCGTGGATGCGCTGGTCAACGAATTCCTCACCCCGCCAGACCTGGGCTTCAACCCGCTGGCCTTCAACTTCGACACCGACCCGGCGCGCATGCAGGCCTACTCGGCCATCTATGACACCTACCGGGATGACCGGCTCACGGCCTTCCGGCAGCACGGCGGCAAGATGCTCTTCATCCACGGCATGTCCGACCCCATCTTCTCGGCGCTGGACACGCTGGACTACTACGAGCGCCTGGCCGCCAACAACGGCGGCATGCAGGCCACGCAGGACTTTGCGCGCACCTTCCTCGTGCCGGGCATGAACCATTGCTCGGGCGGCCCGGCCACGGACAGCTTCGACTCCATACAGGCCATGGTCGACTGGGTGGAGAAAGGCAACGCCCCGGACACCATCGCCGCCAGGGCCCTGCCGTCCAGCGCGGATTTCCCGCAGCGCACGCGCCCGCTGTGCCCGTATCCGAAGATTGCCAGGTACAGGTTCGAGGGCGCAGCCGCCGGCACGGGCAATGTGGAGGATGCGGCCAGCTTTGTCTGCGCCCTGCCCTGAGCCTGCGCATCTACGGGCTGGACGCCACAGGCCGTGGCAGCCGCAGGGCCGAAGCAAGCCTGCAGCGATAATGAGAAGCGTTCACTGCAGCGAGCGCTTCCTGCCACCGCCTTTCCGCCTCCGCCCATGCCCGCCCCTTCCCAACGCTACACCACGGCGCAGCTCGACGCCATGCGCCAGCGCCACGGTTTCAGCGTGCGCTTTCTCTCCACCGTCTCCGAAAACGATTGCATCTTCGAGGGCCAGGTACAGGAGCACCAACTGCCTTCGGGCCTGCAGCTGGTCAGCTCCGACATCCGCATCAACCATGGCTATGAATCCACGTCCGAGCATCCGCGGCGCTTCACCGCCGTAGTCCTGCTGGACGGCCAGGCCGAGCTGCAGCTGCCCGCCGCCCGCAAGGCCCTGAGCGTGACGCGCCATGCCGCTGCGGCATTCTCCTGCGGCGACACCGAGGTGCTCAAGGCCACCCATGCGGCAGGCCAGAGGGTGCGCGGCTTCAACCTGTCCATCGAGGCGCCCGAGGCCTGCGTCGATGCCGAACTGGCCGAGCTGCTGCACCATGCCCTGCGGCAGTCCGGCCCGCCGCTGCATGCCTGGTCGCTGCCCGAGCATCTGGCCGTCTCGCTGCGCCAGCTGCTCGATGGCGTCTGGAGCGGCAGCCTGGCCCGGCTGCACCGCGAAGGCATTGCGCTGCAGGTGCTGGCCTGCGCGCTGCAGGCACATGCGCAGCCGCGGCCTGCGCCCTCGCCGCGCATCCATCCCCGGGACAGGCGCGGCCTGGAGCGCGTGTGCGAGTGCATGGATGCAGCGCCGGGCCAGGCGCACAGCCTGGACGACCTGGCGCGCCTGGCCTGCATGAGCCCGACCACGCTGCGCGAGAAATTCCAGGCCGCCTACGGCCAGACCGTGTTCGGCTGGCTGCGCGAGCGCCGCATGCAGTTGGCGCGCGAACGGCTGGCACAGGGCTGGAGCGTGCAGGAAGCGGCCGACTGCGTGGGCTTTCAGCACGCCAGCAATTTCGCCACGGCCTTTCGCCAGCGCTTCGGCCACGCACCCAGCCAAGGCAGCCTGCGTCGCAAACCATAGGTCTGGCGTCGCCGGGAACAGGCGGCGGCGGCGCACATTTCCCACAATCCGGGCTCACGCCCAGGACCATGGAAATGATGAGCATTCGCATTCAAAACCCCACCCCGCGACACCCCCAAGGCGCGCGGACCCCGCTGTCCCTGCTGATCTGCGCCCTGTGTGCCGCCCCTGCGCCAGCAGTCTGGGCCGCCGACGAGGACAGGCCCCCTGCCAGGAAAGGCGACACCGAACTGGGCACCATCACCGTGCGCGCCGCCTCCGATGCCGGCACCACGGAGGGCGCGGCCCGCTATACCAGCGGCGCCACAGGCACGGCCACGGGCCTGCAACTGTCGGCGCGCGAGACACCGCAGTCGGTCAGCGTGATCACGCGCCAGCTCATGGACGATGCCGGCCAGCTCACGGTCTCGCAGACGCTGGAGGCCTCCGCGCCCGGCCTGTCGGTGAGCCGCAGCGACAGCAACCGCTACCAGTTTTCCTCGCGGGGCTTTGGCATCAGCAACTTCCAGTTCGACGGGCTGGCCTCGCCCATCAACAGCCTGTGGAACTTCGGCGCCACCGACATGGACACCGCCTTCTACGACCGCGTGGAAATCGTGCGCGGCGCCACGGGCCTGCTCAATGGCTCGGGCGATCCGTCGGCCACGGTGAACTTCGTGCGCAAGCAGCCGCGCGAGACGGCGGGCGGCCATGCCTCGCTGACGCTGGGCCGCTGGAACCTGCGCCGCGCCGAAGCCGATCTGTCCCTGCCGCTGGACCGCGAAGGCCGCGTGCATGGCCGCGTCGTGGCCGTGCAATCGGACAGCGACAGCTACGTCAGCCACTTCGGCCAGCGCAGGCAGGGCCTGTACGCCGTGGTCAGCGCGGCCCTGACGCCCGCCACCCGGCTCGTGACCAGCCTCGAATACCAGAAGAACACCAGCCCCGGCATGGGCGCCGGCTTTCCGCTGTTCTATGCGGACGGCAGCCGCACGGACTTCGACCGCTCGGTGTCCAACAACACGCGCTGGTCGCATTTCGGCACCGAGAACACCACGGCCACGCTGGACCTGACGCACCGCCTGGACAACCGCTGGCTGCTGCGCGCCGCCTACAGCCGCAACGACGGCAACTACGACATGCGCTACGTCTACCGGGGCGGCGCGCCGGACGCCACCACCGGCCTGGGCATGGCCAACTCCTTCATCAAATACCGGGGCGACCGCTCGCGCGACAGCCTGCACCTCACGGCCAGCGGCCCGGTCGCGCTGTTCGGGCGCCAGCACGAGATTGCCGTGGGCTGGAACCATGTGCGCGACGACATCGACATCCGCCGCTATGCACCGCTGGGCACGCTGCCCGCCACGGACAACTTCCTCGACTGGCGCAACGGCAGCCTGGCCGAGCCGGGCTGGTCCGACGTCTCCAACGGCGGCGACGACAGCCGCATGCGCCAAAGCGGCGGCTATGCCGTGGGGCGTTTCTCGCTGGCCGATGGCTGGACGGCCGTGGCCGGCGCCCGCCTGAGCCGCTGGTCCACGCGCCAGAACTACTTCGGCAGCCTGCGCGACTACCGCTACAGCAACGAAATCACGCCCTACGCCGGCCTGCTGTGGGACATCGATGCCCGGCACACGGCCTACCTGAGCTACACGGAAATCTTCACGCCCCAGAACTACCGCGACAAGCAAGGCAGCATCCTGGACCCCGTCACCGGCCAGGCCTTCGAGCTGGGCCTCAAGGGCTCCTGGCTGCAGGACCGGCTGCAGGGTTCTGCCGCGCTGTTCCAGACCCGCCAGGACAACCTGGCGCAGGACACGGGCGAGTTCATCGACGGCACCACGGACCAGAAGGCCTATCGCGGCGTCAAGGGCGCCCAGGTGCGCGGCATCGATCTGGAACTCAGCGGCGAGCCGGCCCGGGGCTGGCGCATGGGCGCCAGCTACACGCACTACACGGCACGCAGCGCCAGCGGCGCCGCCTTCAACACCACGCACCCGCGCAGCCTGGTCAAGCTCACGGCCATGCGCAGCTTCGAGGGTGCGCTGCAGGGCCTGAGCCTGGGCGGCAACCTGCGCTGGCAAAGCCGCATCTGGCAGAACGTGACCAACCCGCTGCGCCAGAGCGTGCAGGTCGGCCAGGGCAGCTACCTGGTGGTCAACCTCTCGGCCCACTACCGCATCGACCCCACCTGGTCCGCCAGCGTGCAGCTCAACAACCTGCTGGACCGCCAGTACTACAGCCAGATCGGCTTCTACAACCAGGGCTGGTGGGGCGAGCCGCGCAACCTGACGGTGAGCCTGAAGGCGGATTTCTAGGAGGACTTCGCCACCGGATCGGCGCTGGCATCGGCAACGATGCTTTGCGCTCCACCCTGGCGCCCCAGCACGCGCCAGCAGACGGCCAGCGTCACAGCCGCAGCCAGCAATCCAGCAGCAAAGCCACCGCCGTAGCCCACGGCCGCCGCCAGCGATGTCACCAGGGTGGAGGCCAGAATCTCCCCCGTGTCGCGGGCGCTTTGCACGGCCGTCATGTCGGTGCCGGCCTGCGGGCCGGCACCGGCAAAGCGCATGGCCAGCGTCATCACGGCCACCGAAGATGCACCCGTTCCAAACGCCCCCAGCGCCTGGGCCGCAAAGGCAGTGCCCATGTCCAGAGGCAGCAGGCCTGCGGCCAGGGCCATCCAGCCCAGCGCCGAGGCGGCGCAGGCCGCCAGCCCGCAGGCCAGCGCCGGCCTGGCGCCCAGCCGTGCCACCAGCCAGGCGCCCCCGCCACAGCCCAGCAGCACGGTCACCGCACCGCCCGCCATGCCCACGCGCCCCACGGCCTCGACCGGCCAGCCTGCATCCACGAGAAACAGCTTGGCCAGGCCAAAGCCGCTGACGGCCGTGATGGACGACAGCACGGCTGCCGCCACCAGCGGCCAGGCGCCGGAGCGCTGCACAAAGGCCTTGAGACGGGCTGGCGACCGGCGAACGCCCGGCCGGCTGCGCAGGCCCTGCAGCGCAGCCGGCTCACGCCACAGCGCCACCAGCAGCAGGCTGAAGGCCACGGGCAGGCATAGGGCCGCCAGCGCCAGACGCTGTCCCAGCAAGCCCGCCAGCACCATGCTGCCGGCCCCGCCCACAAAGAAGCCCACCATGGTGCCGCCCACCTGCAGCGCATTGGCGCCAGCCAGACCACGGCCCCTGAAATGCTCGGCCACCAGCCCGTCCGTGGCAATGTCCTGCGTGGCACTGGCCAGGGAACCCAGGGCCGCCAGCGCCACGATGGCCGGCGCCGTCTGCAGCGTGATGCCCAGCGCAGCCGATGCCGCCAGGCACAGCAGCACCAGGGCCTGCATGGGCAGGATCCAGCTGCGACGGCGCCCCAGGCGGGCCGACCACCGGTTGTCCACGCGTGTGGCCCACAGGAATTTCAGCACCCAGGGCAAGCCCACCAGGGGCAGGAAGGCCAACGCCCCCAGCTGGGCGCCCTCGCTGCGCAGCAGTGTGGGCACGGCGTCCATGGCCAGGCCCAGGGGCATGCCCTGGGTCAGGTACAGGCCGGCAACCATCAGCCAGGTGTGCAGGTCCGGCTGCGACATCGCAGGGGCGCTGTCCGCATCGTGCAGGGGCGGGCTCATGGCTGCACCTTCTCGTGCTCGCTGCCACGCGCGGGCGTGATGAACATCAGGCGGCCCGGCTGCACCGCTTCCAGCCGGTGCCAGCAGCCGCGCGGCACCACCAGCATCTGGCCTGCCGAGAGTTCCAGAACCGGAGCCTCCTCCCCGCGCCGCTGCGGGCGCAGCAGCACACGCACTTCGCCGTCCAGCAGGCACAGCACTTCGTCGCCGACGGGATGGCGCTCCCAGTGCCCGTCATGCAGCGAGGCACCGTCGCTGAAAGGCTTGATGCCAATGATCCAGTCGCTGGCCGGGTCCAGCTTTTCGTGCGGGCCCAGCACGCGCACCTGCGAAGGGGCGCACAGGCCGATGAGGTGGCTGGCCTGCGCCAGCGGCCGGGCGATGAGGGAATGGGCGTTCTTGTCCATGGTGTGTTCCATCGATGGTGAAGCGGGTTCTCAGAACTCGGCGCGCAGGCTGAGCGTGGCGCTGCGCGGCTCGCCATAGCGGTTGTTCCAGCCCGTGCCGGACAGGCTCTGGTAGTAGCGGCGGTCCGCCAGGTTGTCCACCTGCAGGGCCGCCGTGAGCTGGCGGTTGATGCGCCAGCCCAGGCGCAGGCTGGCCAGCGCGTAGCCGCCCTGCCGCAGCGTCACGCCCTGCGCCTGGTTGTAGAAGTCGCTTTGCGCGCGCAGGCCCAGGCCGATGCTGAAGCGGCGCTCTGCCACCGGCACCTTGTAGCTGGCCCACAGGCGCAGGATGTGGCGCGGCGTGAAGCTGGCGAAGGGCAGGCCCTGGTTCTGCGCGTCCTGCAGGTACTGCGTGCGGTTCCAGGTGTAGGAGGCGCTCAGGCGCAAGTCGCGGTGGGGCTGGCCTTCGATCTCGGCCTCCAGCCCTCGGCTGCGCACCTCGCCGGTGGCGATGTACCAGCAGGCATTGCCCACGCAGGGATGGGCCGGATCGGCCTGGGCACGGTTCTTCTGCCGGATCTCGAACAGCGCCAGGCCCAGGTTCAGGTGGCCGCCCAGCAGTGCACCCTTGATGCCGGCCTCCAGGTTGTTGCCCTGTACCGGGTCCAGCAGTTCACCGGCATAGGTGTAGCTGCTCTGCGGCTGGAGGATGCGCGCATGGCTGGCATAGGCGTTCCACTGCGGGCCGAGTGCGTACACCAGGCCTGCATAGGGGGTGAACTGCGTGCCCATGCGCGTGCGCACGCGGCTGGCGGCTCCGCCTGCGCCGCCCGTCTCTTGCTCCCAGCGCGTGAAACGCCCGCCCAGCACCAGCTTCAAGGGGTCGGCCAGCTGCAGCCGCGCCATGCCGTACAGGCCGCTTTGCCGCGTCTCGGTGGGGCCGCGCGTTGCGTAGCTGCCGACCAGGGGCAGCGGCACGCCGTGCGGATTCCAGTTCCAGACATCGACCGGGCTTTGCGGCAGATTGAGGATGGAGGCGGCCCATTGCGTGCTGCGCGTGCGCTGGTGGTTGAAGCCGGCCAGCAGCTCGTGCGTGCGGCCCCACAGCTGCACCGGGCCGCTGGCAAAGGCATCCACACTGGTCTGGCTGTCGTCGAAGCGGTAGGCCGCACCCGTGAGGCGCCCGCCCAGGCCCGTGGCGGGATTGACAGCGCCGTTGGCCCCGGCATAGAGCAGCTCGGAATCGCCGGAGAGGTGATTGAGGTTGAGCCTGGCCTGCCACCCGTTGCTCCAGACATGCTCGACGCCGGCAAAGCTGCGCGTGGTGTTCCAGTCGAAGCGGTCCCAGGCCGCGTCCAGATAGGTGCTGCGCGGCAGGCCCACATCGCGGCCGTCTGCATAGAAAGGCACGCCCGCCATGTTGGTGGTGGAGCGTATGCGCTGATGGTGCACCCCGGCGTGCACCGTGGCGCCGGGCGCCAGGTCCAGCTCGGCAATGGCGTAGAGATTGCCGGTGCGCTCGCCAGCCACGTCGTAGAAGAAGTCACGCTCCTCCTGCGTGGCCACCACGCGGGCACGCAGGCTGCCCGAGGCATTGAGCGGGCCGCCGACATCGGCCTCGGCGCGACGCCGGCCCCAGCTGCCCAGGGTCAGCCCCGCGCTGCCGGCAAACTCCCGCGTGGGCCGCTTGGGCACGAGGTTGACCGTGGCGGCAGGGTTGCCCGTGCCATGCAGCAGGCCTGCGGCGCCGCGCACGATCTCCACGCGCTCGTACATGGCCATGTCCATGCGCGGGCTGGCCGTGTTGCCCATGAGAATGGGCACGCCGTCCTGCTGGAACGAATCGATCTTGAAGCCGCGCTGGTAGTAGCCCGTGGTCAGCAGCTGGAAGGGCTGCACGGTGACACCGGGGGCGTTCTGCATCACGTCGTCCAGGCTGTAGAGGTTTTGTTCGCGCATGCGCTCCTGCCCGATCACCGTGACCGACTGGGCGATTTCCTGCAGGCTCTGGCCCAGCTTGTCCACGCCCGTGCCGGTGACTGCGCTGGCGCGGACCGTGATCCCTGGCAGTGCGGCTGTTTCAGGCGCGCTGCCTGCATCAACCGCCTGCGTCTCGGCATGCAGCCGGGCCGATCCGCCCGTGGCAAAGGCCAGGCACAGGGCCAGCGGCAAGGGGCGCAACACCAGGGGCCGCGCCGCTTTCATTGACGATGAATCCATCACTCCTCCCGAATTTCAAATGAGAACCAATCTCATCCAAATTCTGAAAGACGTGGGCAGCGTCCATGCGCGATTGCGTCACGGCCTGCCGCGATCCCGGCACGATCACGGCAAAATCACGGCACGATTGCAGCGCTGCAAAGCGGCAGCGGAGCCTGACCTGGGATGGAGACTATCCGCGCCGCAAGGCGCTGGGCAGCACGCCATGGTGGCGCTGGAAGACCTTGCTGAAATGCGAGGGGCTGTAGCCGCTGAGCGCGGCCGCCTGGGCCACATCCATCCGCGCAGAGGCCAGCAGCTCGTAGGCGCGCGCCATGCGCTGGGCCTGCAGCCATTCGGCCACCGTGCAGCCAAAGCACTGGCGAAAGCCCTGGGTGAGCTTGTTCACGTTAAGCCCCACCTCACGCGCCAGAGCGCGCAAGCCCGGTGGATCATCCAGGCGCTCGCGCAGCAGCTGCGCCGCACGCTCCAGTTGCTGGCGTCCGCGCCCGGACAGGTCTTCTTCCCCGGGCCGGGGCATGCACAGGGCCAGCAGCTCCAGCCCCTTGCCCGCCAGATAGAGCTGGCGCGCCGCGCCCTGCAGCGGACAGTGCAGGATCTGCTGCGCCACCGCGCGCTGGGCGGCACTGGCCTGGGCATCGCGGATGAGCGAGCCGCAGGCGCCGGATGCACCGGAATCTCCAGGAGCGCCTGCCTCCATCGCATCGGCCAGCCCCTGCGGCGTCAGGCCCAGGCTGGACGCCAGGCCCGACATGGGCAGGCTGGCCGACACGTACTCCAGATCCGAGCCCTGCTCCATGCCATGCAGCACGTCATGGGGTGCATCGCGCAGGCGCAGATGTACGGAGGGACCGCACAGCCGCACGGGCGCCGAGCGTTCCAGCTGGTAGCTGATGCTGCCGGACAGCACCAGCACGAGCTTGACCCCGGCCTGCTCGCTCTCGCTGAACCACTGCGTGCGGTCAAAGCGCAGCCGGCCTGCCGACAGGCTGAGCATGGGCGTGGGCATTTGAACGGCGCCGCCGGGGGAAGAAGCAGGAAGGGTGCGGTCCTTTTTCATGGGCGGGTCCGGGCAGCTTGCGCCGTGGTGGCAGGGATCAAGAGGGGCGCATGTTAATGCAATCCATTCTCATTTGCCGAACAAGGCCGAACAGGTCATTCGCCCGCCGCATGACGTCCTGCCAAAACATTGATTGACGTCAAGACAGCCACCGCCCAGCATTGGCCCGCCTGAAAAATCCGCCGCCGGCCCCAGCCGCTGCGCCACCAAAAACACCGACAAGGAGACATCCCCCATGCCCCGTACTCTTTCACGCAAGCAATTCCTGCGCGCTGCCGCGCTGCTCGGCGCCACGCTGCTGCCCCTGCCCCAGGCCTGGGCGGATGCCTATCCCACCCGGCCCGTCAAGCTGGTCGTGCCCTTCGCCCCTGGCGGCAATACCGATGTGCTGGCGCGCATGGTGGCGCAGGGCCTGTCCGAATCGCTGGGCCAGCCCGTGATCGTGGAAAACATCTCCGGCGCCAACGGCTCCATCGGCGCCAGCCGCGTGGCTTCGGCGGCCAATGATGGCTACACGCTGCTGTTCGGCACGGCCGGCACCCAGGCCATCAACCAGAGCCTGTACAAGAACCTCAGCGAGAAGAACCTGGGCGATTTCGAGTACGTGGCCCTGGTGACCACCATTCCCAATGTGCTGGTCGTCAACGAGACGCGCACGCCCGCCAGGACGGTGAAGGACCTGGTGGCACGCGCCGCCGCGCAAAAGACCGGCATGAGCTATGGCTCGCCGGGCAGCGGCTCCACGATCCACCTGTCGGGCGAGCTGTTCAAGAGCGCCACCCAGCTGGACATGGTGCATGTGCCCTACAAGGGCAGCGCGCCGGCCCTGACCGACCTGCTGGGCGGCCAGATCGATTTCATCTTCGAGAACGTGACGCCCGCCCTGCCCTTCGTGCAGTCCGGCAAGCTCAAGGCCCTGGCCGTGACCTCCGAGCAGCGCCTGCCCGCCCTGCCCGATGTACCGACCATGAAGGAAAGCGGCTACCCCACCTTCGTGACCGGCACCTGGAACGGCGTGCTGGCACCCAAGGGCACGCCGGCCGCCATCGTCAAGCGCCTGGAGGAAGCCACGCTCAAGGTGGCGGGCCATGCCGACTTCAAGTCCAAGGTGACGGCACTGGGCGGCGAAGTGCGCCTGCTGGACTCCAAGGCCTTCCGCGAATTCACGCGGGCCGAGTACCAGCGCTGGAATGCGATCGTGCAGACGGCGAAGCTGGAGCGACAATAACGTCGGCTCCGGCCCCCGCCTCCGGCGCCCGCTGGCGGCGGGCCCAGAACGTCTCGTTCGCCCAGCGCTGCTCCAGCGCGTAGTAGTGCTGGTGATGGGTGCGGTACGCGGCGCGTATCGTGCCGATCCACGCACTCCAGGACGGCAGCGCATCGGCATCGCCCGCCAGGCTGCGGCGCACGGCCAGGGCGGCCTCGCTGCCCGTGACCAGGCTGTTGAGCAGGCCCTGCGATGCCAGGGGATCGAAGGACAGGCCTGCATCGCCCACGGCCAGCCAGTCCGGCCCGCTGGCTGCATCAAGCCATTGCTCCTGGGCGGCGGCCACGCGCAGCGGCTCCAGCACCCGGCTGCCCCTGCTGCGCGCGCCCACCAGGGCCGTGTGATGCGCCATTTCCAACAGATCGGCCGTGCTGCGCAGGCGCCGGGCTTCAGGCAGATCGATGTCGGTCTGCCAGGCAATCACGCAACTGCCATCGGGCAGGTCGGCGCTGTACCACCAGCCTTCGGCATCCGACTCGATCATGGTGGTGCCTGCATGCTCATGCGATGGCGGCTCCACCCAGGCGTGAAAGCAGACCAGGCGGCCACCACGGTGGACCTGGGCGCCCGCCTGCCGGGCCACGCGGGCCGCGCGGCCCGTGGCATCGACCACGATGCGGCAGGACAGCTCCAGCGGGCCGTGCGCCGGGTCGCCCTGCGCCCTATCGATCAGGCAGCGCCAGCGCATGGGTGCGCCTGGCGGCTGGCGCTGCAGGCTGCGCAGCGTGGCGGGCACCAGGCAGGGCACGCCACGGCTGCGCGCAGCCTCCAGCAGCATGGCGTCGAAGCGCGCACGGTCCAGGTGCCAGCCCGCACCATGCGGGTCGAACAGCGCGTCCTGAAAGATGACCTCGGAGCTTCCCCACAATGACCGCCGCGCCCAGGCAGGACGGTGGCCCTGTGCCACGAACGCATCCCACACGCCCAGGTCGGACAGAATCACCCGGGCCGCAGCGGGCAGGGTTTCGCCAATGGCCCGCCCAGCCTGCACGGCGCGTCCTACCAGCGCCACGCGACAGTGCCCTGCCAGTTGCGCGGCAACGGCCGCGCCCGCCGGTCCCGCGCCCACGACGAGCACATCCAGTTCATCCGGCAGCGGCGCGACGGCCATGGCGTGCGACGGCATGGCCGGCACTCAGCGCGGCAGCACCGGGCCGCGCTGCGTCATGGCGCGCAACTGCTGCTCGTTGTCTGCATCGAAGGGCTCGATGCGGGGAGGCGCCTCCTGCCCGTCCGGTTGCACCGCAGTCTTGAGCATGTGCGACGGCGCCGGGGCGATGCGGTTTTCCACCTGCATCACCGGCGGGAAGTCCCTGTCGCCCCGCAGGCCGGGCCGACTCTCGATGACGCCCATGTCACCGAAGTGGCTGATCATGCGGTTGATCTCGCTCTCATAGCCTTCCTCACCTAGTGTGCGGAACCACGACTCGCGGCGGTTGAAGGCGGCAACGCGCTGCTCGCGCGGCAGTTCGGTGTCGATGACCCTTTCATAGGCCTCCCGCGTCAGCACCTGGTTGGGCACGCGGGCCGGCCAGAACGTGGGCAGGTAGGGGTCGTAGCGTGGGCCATAGCCGGCGTAATAGCCGCTGCGGCAGCTGGCGGTGTCGGTCTGCCAGGGGACCGCCATCCAGCGCGTGAGGTCGCCGGCCACCTGCGCATACAGCGGCCCGCTCTCGGACAGGGCCACCGCAGGCGTGAGCCGGGAGCCGTAGAGCTGCAGCTCGGGCGGGTTCACTGCCGCCTCGCGGATGCGGAACGGCGCCCGGTACATGCTGGCGTGCCGCATGGGCCAGGTGATCTCGCAGCCCGGGTGGAAGGCGTCGGCCAGGCAGTCGTCCATGGCAGCATGGTCGAGCATGGCCGGCTGCTCCTGCAGCGGCACGTCGGCGAGCTGGGCAGGGTACTGCTGGCCGGGTTTCCAGTCGGACAGGAAATGGCCACCGGCCCACAGGTCCAGCATTCTCAGCTGCGTGGGGGTCAGCGCCGCATGCTGGCGCGGTGTGTCGGCGGGCGGCACGGCCATGGCGTCGCCATACAGCCAGGGCCAGGGCTGGGGAGATGCGCCATCACGGTCAAAACGGCGGAAGGCATTGGCCACCTGCTGGCGCAGCTCGGCCCAGGTCGTGCCCGGGCTGTTGAGCCTGGCGATCCACGCCTCGTCATCCGCACTGGCCGCCCCACCCCAGCCGAACTGGGATGCAAAGCCCTTGTTCGCCCACTGCAGGCTGCTCTGGCGCTGGAGTATGGGCAGGATGTGCCGGCTGAAGGAGACGTGCAGCGGGAAGGCGGCCATGCCCGAGTGGATGTACACATCCTCCATCAGGTCCTTCATGGTGCGCACCGACTTCATCTGCGGGCCGTAGTTGGGCGGCGCAACCGTGACCCATGCCGCATCCACCGGCACGGAAACGCCGGCCACGACGACCTTGGCACGCACGGGGCCGTCAGCCACATCGTCATGCCAGCCCTCGTTGTTCGCAAACGTGGTGGCCTTGGAGCCATCCACGGAGGCAGAGACGCCACGGCCTCCCAGCACGAGAAGCTGGCCCGTCTTTTCAATGCGCAATTCGCCCAGATAAACCGGCTTGCCGCAGAAACTGCCGCTGTCGAATGCCACCGGGGCCGAGCCTTTGGCAATTCGGCGGGCTCCGGGTCGAATGGCCAGGCTTTTCCGGTCCTTCACCGTGGCATTGCGCAAAATCGTGGGATCGGCCGTTGCGGCTTCAGGCACGTCCAGCGCCAATTGGAATTGATACCAGGCGGCCTTGGTATTGGCCAGTTCGACCTCCCATTCGATCTGGTCCTGGTCGGACGTGAGTTCACGCACCACCTCGCCCGCGGCGTTGTAGCCGTAGATGCGAAAGCGCGCAGCCTGGCGCTTGAGCGCACCCTGCGCATCACGCAGGCTGCCCGGCGCCATGGGCGGCACATGCATCAGCTCGGGGCCGACATAGTACTCATCCGGACTATTGCCAATACGCGCCACACCAATTCCCGGGTGTATGGCTGCACGCACAATGGTGGAGTCGATTCCCATTCGTCGCCCTTTCAGTTGCTGAGGCACTGATTGCAACAAACAGTATCAAAAAAGCCGAGACAAAGTTAATTATCGGGAATCAACAATCCATAGCAACGCAAGAATGAGTTCAATTGAAACCATTCATTCGCCAATAGATGCACTGCTATTGATAATGAATTAGCAGGATAAATATCAATTCACAGCAGCACGATGTCGTATTGCTCCTGTGCCATGGCTGTCTCGGCCTGCAGCGAGATGGGCTTCTTGATGAAGTCGGACAGGCCTGCCAGGTGCTGGCTTTCCTCGTCCAGGAACATCTCCACCACCTTGGGCGAGGCCACGATGCGGAACTCGCGCGGATTGAACTGGCGCGCCTCGCGCAGGATTTCGCGCAGCACCTCGTAGCAGACGCTGCGCACGGTCTTCACATGGCCCTTGCCCTGGCAGACCGGGCAGGATTCGCACAGCATGTGGGCCAGCGATTCGCGCGTGCGCTTGCGCGTCATCTCCACCAGGCCCAACTGCGAGAAACCGCCCGCCATCGTCTTGACGCGGTCGCGCCCGAGCTGGCGCTTGAATTCGGACAGCACCTCGGCCTGGTGGTCATCGCGCACCATGTCGATGAAGTCCACGATGATGATGCCGCCCAGGTTGCGCAGGCGCAGCTGGCGCGCGATCTGCTGGGCCGCTTCCAGGTTGGTCTTGAAGATGGTGTCGTCGAAGTTGCGCGCCCCCACGTAGCCGCCGGTGTTGACGTCCACCGTGGTCAGCGCCTCGGTCTGGTCCACGATCAGGTAGCCGCCGGACTTGAGGTCCACGCGGCGGCCCAGCGCGCGGGCGATTTCCTCGTCGATGGCGAACAGGTCGAAGATGGGCCGCTCGCCGCGGTAGTGCTGCAGCTTGGGCACGGCCGCCGGCATGTACTCCTGCCCGAAGGTCATGAGCAGGGCGAACTGCTCCTTGGAGTCGATGCGGATGCTCTGCGTGCCCTCGCCCACCAGATCGCGCAACACGCGCTGCAGCAGGTTCAGGTCCTGATGCAGCAGCGACATGGGCGGCAGGCGCACCGAGGCGTCCTTGATGCGGCTCCAGGTCTTGCGCAGGTAGCGGATGTCGTCGGCCAGCTCGGCGTCGCTGGAATCCTCGCCATTGGTGCGCAGGATGAAGCCGCCGCCCCCGCCGGTTTCCTTGGTGCCCACCAGGCCCTGCAGGCGGGCGCGCAGCGCGTCGCGCTCGCCCTGAGGGATTTTCTGCGAGATGCCGATGTGGTCATCCTGGGGCAGCAGCACCAGCAATCGCCCCGCGATGCTGATCTGCGTGGACAGGCGCGCACCCTTGGTGCCGATCGGGTCCTTGATGACCTGCACCATGATGGTCTGGCCTTCGAAAACCTGCTTTTCGATGGGCACGACAGGCATATCCTTGCGCGCGAACATGGGGGCCTCGCCCCCTTCCTGACGCTGCCAGACATCGGCCACGTGCAGGAAGGCTGCCCGCTCCAGGCCGATGTCGATGAAGGCCGACTGCATGCCCGGCAGCACGCGCGAGACCTTGCCCAGATAGACGTTGCCGACCAGGCCGCGCTCCAGCGGGCGCTCCATGTGCAGCTCCTGGACGGCGCCGTTCTCGATGATGGCCACGCGCGTTTCCTGTGGCGACCAATTGATCAGAATGTCTTGCTGCATGCTGTGCCTGTGGTGTGCTTTGTCGTTTGTATTTCTCGGCCATGGCGGCCCGGCAATCATTGCGCCGGTGGCCGCTTGCCACTATCTTGCCGCGCCATCCGCTGCCATCGGCGGTCTGCGCATGCCTGCACGCCCCTGCGGGCCCAGGTCGGGGAGCCGGCCTACAGTGCCCAGCCCAGCTCGCGCAGCAGCGCCGCCGTCTCGAACAGCGGCAGGCCCATGATGCCCGAGTAGCTGCCGTGCAGCCACTGCACATGGGCCGCCGCGCGGCCCTGTATGCCATAGGCGCCGGCCTTGCCCATGGGCTCGCCCGAGGCCACATACGCGTCGATCTGCTGCGCGCTCATGGCCGAGAAGCAGACCTGGGACACCGACAGCGCAGCCAGGCGCCGCGCGCCGTGCTGTATGGCGACGGCGGTCAGCACCTCGTGCTCGCGGCCCGCAAGCGCGGTCAGCATGCGGCGGGCATCGTCGGCATCGGCAGGCTTGCCAAGAATGCGGCCATCCAGCGCCACCGTGGTGTCCGAGCACAGCACGGGCGCCACATCCAGGGCGCGGCGCGCATGGCGGGCCACGGCGGCATCGAGCTTGAGCGCGGTGACGCGCTGCACATAGTCGCGCGCTGCCTCATCGGCCAGTTCGGCCTCTATGGCCTCGGCATCTTCGGCAATGTCGCCCTCAGCGTTGGGCAGCAAAAGCTCATGGGCCACACCCAGCTGCTCCAGCAGCTGGCGGCGGCGGGGGCTCTGGGAGGCGAGGTAGATGAATGGCGGCATGATAAGAATGAGAAATGCCTTCAGCCCTTTGTTGCAAAGCGCTGAAGGCTATCAAAATCATAGTATCACGAGATCCTCGGATCCGCGTGACAGGGCCGCTGGCAGAGCCTGGGAGCCGGGACAGGCCCTATTCCCGGTGGTAGGGATGGCCGGCGTTGACCGACCAGGCACGGTACAGCTGCTCGATGAGCAGCACCCGCACCATGGCATGCGGCAGGGTCAGGTCCGACAGGCGGATGCGCTCGTGCGCAGCCTGCCTGAAGGCGGGGTCCAGTCCGTCCGGGCCGCCAATGATCAGGGCCACGTCGTCGCCCTCCAGCTGCCAGCCCTGCAGGCGCTGGGCCAGTGCCTTGGTCGTCAGATTGGTGCCGCGCTCATCGAGCACGACGATGCGCGTGCCACGCGGAATGGCGGCCTCGATGCGCTTGCGCTCGGCCGCGTACAGGGTCTCGACCGTCTTGGAGCCGCGCGGCTCGGTCTTGACGGCCTTGAGTTCAACCTTGAGCTCCGGGGGAAAGCGCTTGGCATAGTCGTCGTAGGCCGTCTGCGCCCAGTCGGGCACATGCTGGCCCACGGCCACGATCAACAGCTTCATGCAGCGTCAGTCCCGAACCGTTCAGGCCTTGGCGCGTGGAGCGCGCTTGGCGGCCGGCTTGGCAGCGGCACCTGCCTTGGGCTTGGCGGGAGCGCGGTTGACCACCACAGTCTTGATGGCCTTGGGCGCTGCCGTCTTGCGGGCCGGCGCCTTGGCGGCGGCCGACTTCACGGCGGCAGACTTGGGAGCGGCCGACTTTGCAGCAGCCGTACGGGATGCGGCCGGCTTGGCAGCCGCGGAACGGGGTGCAGCGGCCTTGGCAGGAGCTGCCTTCTTGGCAGCGGGCTTCTTGCCTGCGGCAGGCGCAGCGGCAGAAGCGGCCTTCTTGGCAGCAGGCTTGGCGGCCGTTGCAGCAGCCTTCTTGGAAGCGGCCTTCTTGGCCTTTTCCTCGGCCTTGTCGGTGGCGGCAGAGCGCGTGGGCTTGGGAGCACCCAGCTTCAGGCGCACAGGCGTCTCGCCCCAGATCTCTTCCAGGCGGTAGTACTGGCGGATGGCTGGCTGCATGACATGGACCACGGCCTGGCCGCAGTCCACGATGATCCACTCGCCGTTTTCTTCGCCTTCCTGGCGTGGCACGGGAAAACCGGCCTGCTTGACGGCGTCGCGCACGCTGGAGGCCAGCGCCTTGGTCTGGCGGTTGGAGGTGCCCGCAGCCACGATCACGCGCTCGAACAGCGGCGAGAGCTTTTCGGTATTGAAGACCTGGATGTCTTGGGCCTTGACGTTTTCGAGGCCGTCAACAATGGCGCGTTGCAGCTTGGTCACGTCGCGCTTGGCTGCGGAATCCGATTTGGTGGAAGTGGTCATCAGGCGGTGATCAGTGGAATAGAAATGGGATCAATATAGCGCGAGCGCCGTGCGGCCCGTAGAGGGCTTGGCTGTAGCGGCGCTCCAAAATGCATGGAGTTCGCCCACAGATCGCCGGAAGATTTCGCGCCGAAGAAAGTGGAGAACGCAGCCAACGCTGCGCCTCAAGCTATTGAAATTATAGTTTTGCCGCCTATTCCCTTGCACGCGCGGATTTCGCCACGCGGCCGGAGATGGCGGCAATGGAACTCAAAGCCAGTCGCGGCGCACCAGGAATTGCTCCAGCAGCGCCCGCTCGGGCGTGCCGGGCGCGTCCTCGCGCTGGTAGCTCCAGCTCGCATGCGGGGGCATGGACAGCAAGATGGATTCCGTGCGCCCGCCGGACTGCAGGCCGAAGTGCGTGCCCCGGTCCCAGACCAGGTTGAACTCCACGTAGCGGCCGCGGCGGTAGCGCTGGAAATCGACCTGCTGCTGCCCGTAGTCCATGGCCTGGCGGCGCTCGACGATGGGCAGGTAGGACTCCAGAAAGGAATCTCCCACCGAACGCAGCATGTCGAAGCTTCGCGCCTGGCCCAGCTCAGAGAAGTCGTCGAAGAAGATGCCGCCGATGCCGCGCTGCTCGTTGCGGTGCTTCAGGCAGAAGTACTCGTCGCACCAGGTCTTGAAACGCGGGTAGAGCGTGTCGCCAAAAGGCGCCAGCGCATCGCGGCAGACGCGGTGAAAGTGCTGTGCATCTTCCTCGAAGCCGTAGACCGGTGTCAGGTCCATGCCGCCGCCGAACCAGCAGGTGGGTTCGTTGCCCGGATGCCCTGCCGCACCTGAGCCCGCCGCACCTGAGCCGGCCGCAATCATTCGCACATTCATGTGTACCGTAGGCACAAAAGGATTGCGCGGATGGAAGACCAGGGACACGCCCATGGCCTCGAAAGGCGCACCCGCCAGTTCAGGCCGGTGCTGCGTGGCCGAGGGCGGCAGCTGCGGCCCGCGCACATGCGAGAAGCCGCAGCCCGCGCGCTCGAACACGCGGCCGCCCTCCATGATGCGGGTGATGCCATCGCCCTGCAGGCGCTCGCCGGGGCCCTTGCTCCAGGTGTCGGACAGAAAGCGTGCACCGCCCTCGCCTTCCACCTGCTCCAGCGCCTGCGTGATGCGGGCCTGCAGGCCCGTCAGGTACTCGCGCACCTGGGCCACGGGCAGCGCCTGCCCGGTCGATTGCTCTGCCATGGACTCAGTTCTTCACAGCACGGAAGCCGATGTCGCGGCGGTACTGGGCACCATCGAAATGGATGCCGCGCGCCACGTCATAGACTTTTTGCTGGGCCTGCTTGACGCTGTCGGCCAGCACGGTGACGCACAGCACGCGGCCACCGCTGGTGACGGGCACACCGTCCTTGAGCTGGGTGCCGGCATGGAAGACCATGGCATCGGCGGCGTCCTGCGGCAGCCCGCTGATGGCATCGCCCTTGCGCGGGTCCTCGGGGTAGCCGGCCGCAGCCATGACCACGCCCAGCGCCGTGCGGCGGTCCCATTGCAGCTCGACCTGGTCGAGCTTGGCATCGGTGGCCGCCAGCATGACGTCCACCAGATCGCTCTTGAGGCGCATCATGATGGGCTGGGTCTCGGGGTCGCCCATGCGGCAGTTGAACTCCAGCGTCTTGGGATGGCCGGACGCGTCGATCATCAGGCCCGCATAGAGGAAGCCGGTGTAGGGAATGCCGTCCTTTTCCATGCCGCGGATGGTGGGCAGGATGATCTCGCGCATGGCGCGGGCATGCACGTCGGCCGTGACCACGGGCGCGGGCGAGTAGGCGCCCATGCCGCCCGTGTTCGGGCCCTGGTCGCCGTCCTTCAGGCGCTTGTGGTCCTGGCTGGTTGCCAGGGCCAGGACGTTCTTGCCGTCGCACAGCACGATGAAGCTGGCTTCCTCGCCGGCGAGGAATTCCTCGATCACCACGCGGGCGCCGCCGTCGTTGTGGGCCACGCCGTACTTGTTGTCCACGAGCATGAAGTCCACGGCGTCGTGGGCTTCCTGCAGCGTTGTCGCAACGACCACGCCCTTGCCTGCGGCCAGGCCGTCGGCCTTGACCACGATGGGCGCACCCAGGCGGTCCACGTAGGCATGGGCCGCCACCGGGTCGGTGAAGGTTTCATAGAGCGCCGTGGGGATGCCGTGGCGCGCCATGAAGTCCTTGGAGAAGGCCTTGGAGCTTTCCAGTTGGGCGGCCGCCTTGGAGGGGCCGAAGATGCGCAGGCCATGGGCGCGGAACTCATCGACCACGCCGGCAGCCAGCGGAGCCTCGGGGCCGACCACGGTCAGCGCGACCTTCTCGGCCTGCGCCCACTCGCGCAGCGCCTGCGGGTCGGTGATGTTGAGGTTTTCCACCTTGCCGCCGGCCAGGCCCGTGCCACCGTTGCCGGGGGCCACATAGACCTTGGTCGATTTCGGCGATTCAGCCAGTTTCCACGCCAGGGCGTGCTCGCGGCCTCCGCCACCAATCACAAGAATTTTCATAGTTCAGCGTTGTGGTAGACGTCCTGTACGTCATCCAGGTCTTCGATCATGTCCAGCAGCTTTTGCATGCGGGCTGCGTCATCGCCTTGCAGGGCGATGGTGTTTTCCGGGCGCATGGTGACTTCAGCCACCTCCGGCGTCAGGCCCTTGGCCTGCAGCGCGTCGCGCACGGTTTCGAACTCTGCGGGTGCGGTCAGCACCTCGATGGCTCCCTCGTCATCGGTGATCACGTCCTCGGCGCCGGCCTCCAGAGCCACTTCCATGATCTGGTCCTCGTCGCTTCCGGGAGCGAAGATCAGTTGTCCGACATGCTTGAACTGGAAGGACACGGAACCTTCCGTGCCCATGTTGCCACCGTACTTGCTGAAGGCGTGACGCACATCCGCCACAGTGCGCACGCGATTGTCGGTCATGGTGTCCACGATGATGGCCGCGCCGCCAATGCCGTAGCCTTCGTAGCGGATTTCCTCGTAGGTCACGCCTTCGAGGTTGCCCGTGGCCTTGTCGATGTTGCGCTTGATGTTGTCGGCCGGCATGTTGGCCGCCTTGGCCTTTTCCACCGCCAGGCGCAGGCGCGGGTTGGCGCTGAGATCGCCCCCTCCCGTGCGTGCCGCCACCATGATTTCACGGATGATGCGAGTCCAGACCTTGCCGCGCTTTTCGTCCTGGCGGCCTTTGCGGTGCTGGATATTGGCCCATTTACTGTGTCCTGCCACAGGCTGTCCTTTGATATTGATTTAACCTTGCGGCTGGGATTTTACTTTTGACCGCATGCTCCCCCGAGGAAACCCGAAATGGCCGCTCCACTTCTGATCGCCCGCCACTCTGCCACAGAATGCCTGCTGCTGCCCGCACTGGCCAATCGACATGGCCTGATCACGGGCGCCACCGGCACCGGCAAGACCGTGACGCTGCAGAAAATGGCCGAGGGATTCTCCGAGATCGGCGTGCCGGTGTTCATGGCCGACATCAAGGGAGACCTGTCCGGCATCAGCCAGGCTGGCAGCACGGGCGCCAAGATGGTGGCCTCCCTGCAGGAGCGCGGCATCGAGATTCCCCAGCCCCTGGCCTGCCCCACCACGCTGTGGGACGTGTTCGGCGAGCTGGGCCACCCGGTGCGCGCCACGGTCTCGGACATGGGTCCGCTGCTGATCGGCCGCATGCTGGCCCTGAACGACACGCAGATGGGCGTGCTCAACCTGGTCTTCAAGATTGCCGACGACAACGGACTGCTGCTGCTGGACCTCAAGGACCTGCGCGCCATGCTCCAGCATGTGGGCGACAACGCCAAGCAGTTCACCACCGAGTACGGCAACATCAGCGCGGCCAGCGTGGGCGCCATACAGCGCGGGCTGGTGGCCATCGAGTCGCAGGGCGGTGACAAGTTCTTTGGCGAGCCCATGCTCGACATCAACGACCTGATGCAGACCGATGCCGGCGGCAAGGGCGTGGTCAACATCCTGGCCGCCGAGAAGCTGATGAATTCGCCGCGCCTGTACTCCACCTTCCTGCTGTGGATGCTGTCCGAGCTGTTCGAGCGCCTGCCCGAGATCGGCGACCCCGACAAGCCCAAGCTGGTCTTCTTCTTCGACGAGGCCCACCTGCTGTTCAACGACGCGCCCAAGGTGCTGCTCGAACGCATCGAGCTGGTGGTGCGCCTGGTGCGCTCCAAGGGCGTGGGCGTGTACTTCGTCACGCAAAACCCCATGGACGTGCCCGACACCGTGCTGGCCCAGCTGGGCAACCGCGTGCAGCACGCGCTGCGCGCCTTCACGCCGCGCGACCAGAAGGCCGTCAAGGCCACGGCCACCACCATGCGGCCCAAGCCCGGCCTGGATATCGAGGCCGCCATCACCGAGCTGGCCGTGGGCGAGGCCCTGGTGAGCTTCCTCGACGACAAGGGACGCCCCGGCATCACCGAGCGTGCCTACGTGATCCCGCCCGGCAGCCAGATCGGCCCCATCAACGAGGAGCAGCGCAAGACCCTGCTGGCACAGTCGCTGGTGGCCGGCGTCTATGAAAAGGCGGTGGACCGCGAGTCGGCCTACGAGGTGCTGCGCGGCCGCACGGCAGCGGCCGGCGACGGCGCAGCGCCAACCGGCACGGGCCCGGCCGGTGCTGCGCCCGCGGCAAGCGAAGGTGGCGCCATGATGGACGGGCTCAAGGACCTGCTGTTCGGCACCACGGGCCCGCGCGGCGGCAAGCACGACGGCCTGGTGCAGACCATGGCCAAGTCCACCATGCGCACCATGGGCAATTCGCTGGGCAAGGAGATCCTGCGCGGCGTGCTCGGCGGCATCCTGGGCAACAAGAAGCGCTGAAGCGCTGGCGCACCGGCCCTGCGCCGCATCAAACACCATAGCACCCAGCCGTTGCCATGCAACGGCTGGCGCATTTCAGGGCTCTGAAAGCCCGCGCATGCGGCTATGATCGAAAGTGCCTCCATCCACTTTGCGGAACCGCACGCCATGACGACGAACAGCCCTCCCTCGCTGCCCACCTATGACGATGTCGCCGCCGCCGCTCGCCGGCTGGAAGGCGTGGCCCACCGCACACCCATACTGCGCAGCCGCACCGCCGACGAGCTGCTGGGCGCCCAGCTGTTCTTCAAGTGCGAGAACCTGCAGCGCACGGGTGCCTTCAAGATACGCGGCGCCTACAACGCGCTGTCGCAGTTCACGCCCGAGCAGCGCAAGCGCGGCGCACTGGCCTTCTCCTCGGGCAACCATGCCCAGGCCGTGGCCCTGGCCGCGCAGATGCTGGACATGCCCGCGCTCATCGTCATGCCCGAGGATGCCCCCGCCTCCAAGATGGCGGCCACGCGCTCCTACGGCGCCCAGGTGGTGACCTATGACCGCTTCACCGAGGACCGCGAGGCCATCTCCCGCCGCCTGGCCGACGAGCGCGGCATGACGCTGATCCCGCCGTTCAACCACCGCGACGTGATCGCCGGCCAGGGCACGGCAGCCAAGGAACTGTTCGAAGAGGTGCCCGACCTGGACTACCTGTTCGTCTGCCTGGGCGGCGGCGGCCTGCTGTCGGGCAGCCTGCTGGCGGCCAGGCAACTGGCGCCGCGCTGCAAGGTCTACGGCGTCGAGCCCCAGGCCGGCGACGATGCCCGCCAGTCGCTGCGCGCAGGCCAGATCGTGCAGATCCCCACGCCCCACACCATTGCCGACGGTGCCCAGACCCAGTCCATCGGCGATATCACATTCGCCATCATCCGCGAGCATGTGGAAGATATCCTGGCCGTGGCGGACGAGCATCTGGTGCAGGCCATGCGCTTTTACGCGGAACGCAAGAAAATCGTGGTCGAACCCACGGGAGCGCTCTCGCTGGCGGGCGCCCTGCATGGCGGGGTTGCGCTGTCGGGCGCGCGCGTGGGCATTCTGATCAGCGGCGGCAATGTGGACCTGGCGCGCTACGCACGCTTTCTGCACGACTGAACCGCCCCCTGGCGCCGGCCACAAATGCCGGCGCCCCTTTTTTCCAGAAGAAAACCATGAGTACTCTGCACCTGATCGACCACCCGCTGGTCCAACACAAGCTCACGCTGATGCGCCGCAAGGAAGCCAGCACCAACAGCTTTCGCCGCATGCTGGGCGAGCTGTCCACGCTGATGGCCTACGAGATCACGCGCGACATGCCGCTGCAGGACATCGAGATCGAAACCCCGCTGGAGACCATGACCGGCAAGGTCATCGACGGCAAGAAGCTGGTGCTGGTGTCCATCCTGCGCGCCGGCAACGGTTTCCTCGACGGCATGCTCAACGTCGTGCCCGGTGCGCGCATCGGCCACATCGGCCTGTACCGCGACCCCGAGACGCTGCAGCCCGTCGAGTACTACTTCAAGATGCCTTCCGAGATGGAAGAGCGCGACGTGCTGGTCGTCGATCCCATGCTGGCCACGGGCAACTCGGCAGCCGCCGCCGTGGCGCGCCTGAAGCAGCTGAACCCGAAGTCCATCAAGTTCATGTGCCTGCTGGCCGCGCCCGAAGGCGTGGCCACCATGCAAAAGGCCCATCCCGACGTGGACATCTACACGGCCGCCGTGGACCGCCAGCTCGACGCGCACGGCTACATCCTGCCGGGCCTGGGCGACGCGGGCGACCGCATCTTCGGCACCAAGTAGGCTTGGTGCAAGCACCCACAAAAAAGCCGCACATCGTGCGGCTTTTTTGCTGGGGAGCGGGGGACAGCGGGATCAATCCACCAGCCCCGCATAGACGTGCTGCACGTCATCATCGTTCTCGATGCCGGCCAGGAAGTCCTGCACTTCCTCCTGCTGCTCGGCCGACAGGCTGGCCATGCTGACCGGCGTCTTGGCCTTGTAGCCTAGCTTGGCCGACAGCACCTTGAAGCCCTGGGCCGGCAGCGCCTTGCTCACGGTATCCAGGTCCGTCGGGTCGGTGATGAACAGCGTCGTGCCCTCTTCCTCGCCGGGCTCGAAGTCCTGTGCGCCGGCCTCGATGGCGGCCAGCTCGGCATCGGCACCGCCTTCGGGCTCGCCCTCGATCATGCCTACATGGTCGAAGTCCCAGGCCACGGCCGTCATCTGGCCCTTGCGGAAGCACACGCGCATGTTGGGCGCCGTGCGGTTCACGTTGTCGGTCAGGCACTCGATCATCACGGGCACGCGGTTGGGGCCGTAGCCTTCATAGACCACGCGTTCGTAGTTGACGGCATCGGCACCCACGCCCGAGCCCTTCTTGATCGCACGCTCGAGCGTGTCCTTGGGCATGGAGGCCTTGCGGGCGGCTTCCACGGCCATGCGCAGGCGCGAGTTGCCTGCCGGATCGGCGCCGGCGCGCGCCGCGACGATGATTTCCTTGGCCAGCTTGCCAAACAGCTTTCCCTTGGCATCGGCGACCAGCGCCTTGCCCTTTGCTTTCCATTGCGCGCCCATGGCTGCTTTTCCCTTGCGGATTCTCTGGTGGGTAGGAGGCGCCGCCGACCGCCCCACGCAGGGACCCGGCCCGGCGCCGAAAGAGCGCTGTTTATACACCCGCGCAAGTGGCTGCGCGGGCTTTTTGCGCAGTGGTTGACAGGGCGCCGCTGGCTCTGGCCGCGTCGTGCATGATGTTTGCCAGATCAAAGCCGGCCGACTGCGATACAGCGCAGTCGGCCGGGCCGCATGCGCATCGTGCACGGTGACGGGCGCCTCGCGCCGGCACCCGCTGGCCTGCCCCCCTGTGGACAGGCAAGGTGACCGCCAGCGAGCAGGTACTGCTGCGCCTGGGCCAGCGCGTGCGTGATGTCCGCCAGGGACAGGACGGCTGGCTTTACCTGCTGACGGATGCCCAGGACGGGCAGTTGCTGCGCGTCACCGCCACGCCCTGAGCCCCGTCACGCGCGGCGGCTCACTGCACGGTGATGCCGTTGGCCTTGACCACGGCATCCCAGCGCTTGCGCTCGGCCGCCACGAAGCCCGTGAAGGCGGCGGAGGAACTGCCCACCGGCGTCAGGCCCAGCTTTTCCAGGCTGGCGCGCGTGGCCGGCAAGGCCAGTGCCTTTTGCACCAGGTCCTGCAGCTTCTGCACGGTGTCGGGCGCCGTGCCCGCAGGCAGGAAGAAGCCGTTCCACTCCGTGACCTCGAAGCCCTTGATGCCGCTTTCCGCCACCGTGGGCACGTCGGGCAGGTCGGGCATGCGCTTGGCCGAGGACACGGCCAGCGCCTTGAGCTTGCCGCCCTTGACGTAGTTGATGCTGGAGGCTGCGTTGGCAAAGTACACATCGACCTGGCCGCCCATGACATCGACGATGGCGGGCGCCCCGCCCTTGTAGGGAACGTGGACGGCATCGAACTTGGCGTCTGCCTTGAGCAGTTCCGTCGCCATCTGGGCCAGGCTGCCCGGACCGTAGGAGGCATAGGTGAGCCTGCCGGGCTTTTGCCGCGCGGCATTCATGAAGTCGGCCAGGCTGTTGTAGGGCGAGGACGGCGCCGCCACGAGAATGTTGGGCACGCTGATGGCCTGGGACACGGCAATGAAATCCTTGGCCGGGTCATAGGGCAGCTTGCGCAATGCGGGGTTGATGGCGAAGGACGATGCGTCATACAGCACCGTATAGCCATCGGCCTTGGCGCGCGCCACGAGGGCGGCACCAATGGCGCCGCTGGCGCCGGCCTTGTTGTCCACCACCACGGTCTGGCCCGAGACTTCGCCCAGCGCCTTGGCGATGATGCGCGCCGCATTGTCCGCACCGCCGCCGGCCGAGAACGGCACGACGACGGTGATGGCCTGCGCGGCCGGATAGTCGGCCGCATGCAGCGTGCCCTGGAAAAGTCCCAGTCCCAGGCCCAGCCCCAAGGCCAGCACCGTCATGGCGGGCCGCAGTGTCTTGATCTTCTTCACGTTTCTGTCTCCTGTTGCTCAATGGTGAAAACCTGGGCTGCGAGGCTTGCGTGCCCCGCGCCCTCAATCGAATCCGTACAGCTCGGCGGCGTTGTCCACCAGCACGCGGGCGCGCAGCGCCGCATCGGGAATCCAGCGCGACAGCAGCGCCAGCAGCAGGGGGGTCTGCGGCGGATGGGCAACTTCGGTGACATGGGGCCAGTCGCTGCCCCAGACCAGGCGCTGCGGGGCCTCGGACACCCAGGCCTGCGCCAGCGCGTCGCAGTCGGCATAGCCTGCGGCCAGGCCCGCCCGGCTGTTCAGATACGGGCCCGAGAGCTTGACCCAGGCCCTGCCCTGCTGCACCAGCCCACGGACCACGCCAAAGGCGGACTGGTGCACGCCAGCGCCGTCAGCACTGTCAGCGAGCCGCGCCATGTGGTCGAACACCAGGGTGCATGGCAGCCTGTGCAGCAACGCCGCATGGGCCTCGATCTGGCTGGCCAGCCAGTGCAGCTGCACATGCCAGCCCAGCGCGGCAATGCGCTCGGCCAACGGCTCCAGCATGTCCAGCCGCACGGCTGCATCGTGCTCGGTGTGCAGCGAAAAGCGGATGCCGCGAATGCCGCCGTCATGCAGCGCCTGCAACTGTGCGTCGGTGATCTCGGGGTGCACTACGGCAATGCCGCGCGTGCTTGCAGCGCCCAGCGACTGGATGGCGTGCAGCGTGGCCCGGTTGTCCGTGCCATGCGCACGCGGCTGGACGATGACGGCGCGCTCCAACCCCATGGCGCCGCGCAGCTGCGCATAGTCGGCAGCCGTGGCATGGGCACCAAAACGCGTATCAAAGCGCGGATCGAAGACATGCAGATGGGCGTCGCAGGCACCAGCGGGCAGTGCCTGCATCAGCAGCCCTCTTGTGCGGCGGCCTTTAGGGCCTGGGTGTGCTGGCCCAGCGTGGGCGCAGCAAAGGCCGGCGGGCCGGGCGTGCGGTCGAATTCGACGGCGCCGGCAAAGCCCCGGTAGCTGCCCAGGGTCGGGTGCTCGAAACGGGTGACCATGCCCTCGGCCTGCACCTGCGGGTCGTCGAACATGTCTTCCACCGTGCGGGCCGCCGCGCAGGGCACTTCCTCGCCAAACAAGGCCTCCCATTCCAGCGCGCTGCGCCCCGCCAGCGCCTGGCGCAGCAGGGGCACCAGCACGTCGCGGTGCTGGGCGCGCTTGCGCACGGAGTCGTAGCGCTCGTCGCTGGCCACCTCGGGCAGATCCAGCTTGCGGCACAGCGCCGCCCAGAAATGCGCGGTGTTGGCCGAAATGTAGAGATATCCTTCGCGCGTCGGGTGGATGCCCGTGATGCCGCCGGAGCGCATGTCGCGCCCCACCTCGCGCGGCTCGCCCTCGGCCCAGACCATGCGTGCGGACTGCATGGTCAGCGCCGCGCGCAGCAGGGACACGCCTACATGCTGGCCCAGCCCGCTTTTCTCGCGCTCGTACAGCGCCGACGACACACCACCCGCCACCAGGGCCGAGGCGTAGTAGTCCACCACGGAGCCGTAGAGAATCTCGGGCGGCCCGCCTGCCTTGCCCTGCATGGCGCACATGCCGGTCATGGTCTGCAGCACCTGGTCGTAGCCCGCCTTGGCCTTGAGCGGCCCGCGGCTGCCATAGCCGGTGACGCTGCAATAGATGAGGCGTGGGTTGATGGCGGCCAGTTGCGCAAAACCGATGCCCAGCCGCTCGGGCACGCCGGGGCGGAAGTTGTGGACCAGCACATCGGCCTCGCGCACCAGGCGCAGCAGCACGGCATGGTCGGCCTCGTTCTTCAGGTCCAGCACCATGCCCCACTTGCTGCGGTTCACGCCCAGGAAGGCGCGGCTTTCAGCTTCCAGCGTGGACGGGTACTTGCGCAGGTTGTCGCCCACGGGCGGCTCGACCTTGATCACCTCGGCGCCCTGGTCCGCCAGCAGCGAGCAGCCATAAGGCCCCGCGATATAGGCGCTCAGATCCAGCACGCGCACACCGCTGAGCGGGCCTTTCGGTCCCTGGCGTTCACCGGGCACAAAACTCATTCGTTTCTCCTGATAGGGAAGCGGGAAGGCCTGGGGCACCTCCCGCCAAAGGCCGGGTTCAGTCGGCCTGGATATTGCGGTCCTTGGCGAGCTGCTTCCAGCGCGCCACGTCGCTGCGGATCACCTGTGCGAACTGCTGCGGCGTCACGGGGTTGGCAATGGCGCCTTCGCGCAGGAAGCTGGCCTGGATGGTCGGCTTGGCCAGCACCTGGTTCACGGCCTGGTTGAGGCGGTCCACGATGTCGGCGGGCGTGCCCGCAGGCGCCAGCAGCCCCCACCACAGATCGAATTCGTAGCCCGGGATGGCCGTTGCCATGGGCGTCAGGTCCGGCGCAATGGGGCTGGGCTTGAGACTGGTGATGCCGATGGCGCGCAGCTTGCCGTTGCGCACCATGGGCAGGATGGACGGGCCGCTGGAGACCAGCATCTGCACCTGGTTGCCGATCACGTCGGTCACGGCCGGACCCTGTCCCTTGTAGGGCACATGCATGATGTCCATGCCCGGCACCATGGAGCGCATCATCTCGGTCGCGAAGTGGTTGATGCTGCCAGTGCCCGAGGTGGCGTAGTTGAACTGGCCCGGGCTGGCCTTGATGGCGCGCACCAGATCCTGCGGCGTCCTGGCGGGGAATTCGTTGTTCACGGCCACCACCAGCGGGCCCTTGGCAAACATGGCCACGGGCGCCAGGTCCTTGACGGGGTCGAAGGGCATCTTGGCCTGTACCGCAGCATTCGTGGTCATGCTGGACGAGACCGCCACCAGCGTGTAGCCGTCTGCCGTCGACTTGGCCACCGAGGCCGTGCCGGTGTTGCCGCTGGCGCCGGGCCGGTTGTCCACGATCACGGTCTGCTTGAGCAGATCGCCCATTTCCTTGGCCACCTGGCGTGCGAAAACATCGTTGGAGCCTCCCGGCGGATAGGGAACCACCATGGTGATGGCCTTGGACGGGAAGGCGCCCTGCGCCATCAATCCCGGCGAAGCCAGCCCGGCCAGCGTGGCCACCGTTGTGGTGGCGGCCAGCGCCACCAGCCTGCGCCGCGCGCGGCAATGGGAAATGCTCATGTCTTTGTCTCCTGTACTGTTTCTTGTCATGGGGATGCCCGGCATGCCGGATGCCGGGGCACCGGATTGCCGGCCGCCCGTTCAGGCCGCCAGCAGCCCCTGTGCATGCGCCGCAGCCACGATGGCCTGGGCGCGCAGCACAAAGGGCTTGTCCACCATCTTTCCGTCCACCACATAGGCGCCCAGCGAATTGGCGTCAGCCTCGCGGGCCGCCTGGACCACCTTCAGCGAGTGGGAAATCTCCTGCTCGGTGGGCTGGTAGACCGCATTGGCCAGGGCGATCTGGCTGGGATGTATGCACGTCTTGCCCAGAAAGCCCAGGCCGCGCGACAGGCGGGCCTCGGCGCTGAAGCCCTCGCTGTCGCGGATGTCGGCAAAGGCGCCGTCGTAGGCGTAGACGCCGGCCTCGGCGGCGGCCATGCGCACGGCAAACAGCGCCTGGGCAATGGCGGCGGGCTCACGCCGGTTCACGCCAAAGGGCTCGAACAGATCGCCCAGCCCCATCTGCAGGCCGGCCACGCTGGCATGGGCGCTGGCCAGCTCGGCAGCGCAGCGCAGGGCACGGGGTGTTTCTATGTTGAGCAGCAGGCCAGGCGCCTGGGCCACGCCGTTGGCACCTGCCGCCTCGGCAATGCGCTGTGCGGCCTCGCGCACCTGCTGCACGGTCTCGGGCTTGGGCAGGTTGATGAGGTGCACGCCGTCGCGCACCATCTCGGCGATGTCGGCGCCGAAATGCGGCGTATCCATGGCGTTGACGCGCACGATCAGCGTCTTGCCATGGCCCCGGCTTTCAGGGCTGAGCAGGAAGCTGCGCAGCAGGCCGCGCGCCTCGTCCTTGCGGGCCTCGGCCACCGCGTCCTCCAGGTCGAAGGACAGTGCGTCGGCCTCGCCGGCCAGGGCCTTGGCGAACAGCTCGGGACGCGATGCGGGAACAAACAGTTTGCTTCTCATGCACCGCATTGTGGGCGGCAGAAAGCCAAGAGAAACACAGGTAATATTTGTTCAAACCACACAAATTCTTTGTTTATGGAAACCAGCTACCTGCACAGCTTCCTGCTCGTGGTCGAGACGGGCTCCATGGCCGAGGCCGCGCGGCGCCTGAACATCACGGCCGCCGCCGTGGCCCAGCAGATCCGCATCCTGGAGCGCGAGTTCGACGCCCCCCTGCTGGCCCGCGCAGGCCGCACCGTGCTGCCCACGCCAGCCGGCCACCGGCTGTCGCAATCAGCCCCGCTGCTGCTGCGCGAGCTGGCCAACGCCAAGACCCATGTCAACCATGAGGGCGCCGACGGCGAGCTGGTGATAGGCACCATCAACACGGCCCTGCACAGCCTGCTGCCCGACATCCTGGCGGGCTTTGTGAAGAAGTGCCCGCAGACCAAGGTCTTCCTGCGCTCGGCCACCACGCGCGAGCTGTACCAGGCCGTGCAGCAGGGCGAGCTGGATGCCGCTGTCTGCCTGCACCCCTCCTTCGCCCTGGCCAAGACCTTCGACTGGACACTGCTGCGCGAGGAGCCGCTGGTGCTGCTGGTGCCGCACCAGCTGGCGCACCTGGACCCGCACACGCTGCTGCGCACCCAGCCGCTGATCCGCTATGACCGCAGCCTCGGCGGCGGGCAAATGGTGGAGCGCTATCTGCGCGCCGCGCAGATTGCGCCGCAGGAACGCTTTGAACTGAGCTCGCTGGTGGCCATTGCCATGATGGTGGAGCGCGGCCTGGGCGTCTCCCTGGTGCCCGACACGGCCCTGAACCTGCCCGATGGCCAGGGCGTGGTGCGTCTGGCCCTGCCCGAGGAATCGCAGTCGCGGCGCTTTGGCGTGATGTGGCTGCGCTCGTCGGCACGGCTGCCGCTGATCCACAGGCTGGTGGACTGCGCACGCACCGTGGTCAAGCAGCGCGGCGGCCCGCGCGCTGCCGCACGCGCAGCAACCAGGACACCATAGTCCGCACCTTCAGGACTCCGCCACGGCCGCCGTGGCAACCAGGTCCTGGAACCTGCGCAGCACGGCCGACGCATCGCCCACGCGCGTGGCCAGATGCAGGGGAGCGGCCAACCCGGGGCACTGGGACAGCGCACGGTAGACAATGCCGTCGCTGCGCAGGCGCTGCATGGAGGCCGGCACGATGGACAGCCCCAGCCCTGCCGAGACCAGGCTCAGCGTGGCCGTCATGCGCGGCGCCTCCTGCACCACGCGCGGGCTGAAACCCGCCTCCAGGCAGGCCTTGAGAATGGCGTCGTACAGGCCCTGCCCTACCCTGCGCCGGTACAGCACGAAATCCTCCGAGGCGAGCTGCGGCAAAGGCACGGGCCGGCGCAATGGGCGTGCCAGCGCATGCCCTGCAGGCAGGGCCAGCAGCATGGGCTCCTCCAGAATCGGCACGGCCTGCAGCCCCTGGCTGCCATGCAGGGGCGAGCGCACAAAGGCCGCGTCCAGCCGCTCGTGCAGCAATGCATCCATGAGTTCACCCGTGCCCGCCTCCTCCAGCGCCACGGCCACGCCGGGCACCTGCTGGCGGAACATGCGCAGCACGCCGGGGACAAAGGGATGCAGCGCGGCAGAGCTGGTGAAGCCCACGGCCAGCCGGCCCGTCTCGCCCCGGGCGGCACGGCGCACCACCTCGGCCAGCACGTCACAGCGCTCCAGCAGCGCCTTGGACTCTTCCAGCAGCGCCAGCCCCGCCGCCGTCGGCCGCACGCCGCGCGGCAGGCGCTGCACCAGCTCCACGCCCAATTCGTGTTCCAGGCCCTGCAGCAATCGCGTCAGCGGCGGCTGCTGCATGCCCAGGCGCTCGGCCGCACGCGTGATGTGGCCTTCCTCGGCGATGGCGACAAAGGCGCGCAGTTGGCGAAGCTCGGGCACATCAATACTTTCAAGGTATGGGAAGACTTCAATTGTGGCATTTGCAATCATGGATGGACGGATTTACGCTCGCGCCCCACAAACACACCTACATGAAAGGCAACACGATGACCTGGTCCGCAAAGCAGTACACAACGTTCGAGCAGGAACGCACGCGCCCCGTGCGCGACCTGGTGGCCGCCATTCCCGATCTGCCTGGCCGCGCCGTGCGGCTGGCCGTGGACCTGGGCTGCGGCCCCGGCAACTCCACCGAGGTCCTGGCCCAGCGCTTCCCCGGAGCCACCGTGACGGGGCTGGACAATTCCGAGGACATGCTGGATGCCGCACGCAAGCGGCTGCCGGGCACGGCCTTCTCCCTGGCCGACATCGCCACCTGGCAGCCCGACCAGCCGCAGGACGTGATCCTGGCCAATGCCTCGCTGCAGTGGCTGCCCGACCACCAGCAGCTTTACCCGCGCCTTGTCAGCCACCTAGCACCCGGTGGCAGCCTGGCCGTGCAGACGCCGGACAACCTGGAAGAACCGGCCCACCGGCTGGCACGCGAAGTGGCCGCCAGCGGCCCCTGGGCGCCCAGGATTGGCGATGTGCGCCACCCCGCACGTCACAGCGCGGACTTCTACTACGCCCTGCTTCGCCCGCACTGCAGCAACGTCGATGTCTGGCGCACCACCTACTTCCACCCGCTGGCGGGCGGCCATGCCGCGGTGGTTGAGTGGTTCAAGGGTTCGGCGCTGCGCCCCTTCGTCGCGCCGCTGGACGCGGAGCAAAAGGCCGGCTTCTACGCAGCGTATCTGCAGGCCATCTCCCAGGCCTACCCCGCGCTGGACGATGGCACGGTGCTGCTGCCCTTCCCCAGGCTGTTCATCGTGGCCAGCCGCTGAAGCGGTGCGCCTTCAGCCCTCAGCGCGCAGGATGCGGCTCGATGAGATCCCACAGATTGCCGTAGAGGTCTTCGAACACGGCCACGGTGCCGTGGGGCTTGCGCTGGGGGTCCTGCACAAAGCGCACGCCGCGCGAGCGGTAGGCCTCGAAGTCGCGCAGGCAGTCGTCGGTCTGCAGGAACAGGAACACGCGCCCGCCGGTCTGGTTGCCCACGCGCGCGGCCTGTTCCTCATTCGTGGCGCGGGCCAGCAGCAGGCGCACACCGCCGCCACCGGGGGCCACGGTGACCCAGCGCTTGCCCTCTGACAGGGCGGTGTCCTCGATCAGCACAAAGCCCAGCGCGCCCACATAAAAGCGCAGCGCCTCGTCATAGTCGCGCACGGCGACGCTCACCTGTCCTATCACCTGGGGCATGGAATCCTTTGCAGCAATGGTGCGGTCCTCGGACCACGGGGCCGCGAGGATAACGGAGCCCTGTCAATGCCCTGCCGCCCTGGCCCGTAAGCCCTGCAGCTGGCCCCACAATGGCGGCTTGCAATTGCCTCGTGAGGGACGGGAAACCATGCTGAATGCCTTGTGGCTGGGCTTTTTTCTGGTGGCGGCCGTGGCTGCGCTGGCGCAATGGCTGGTCGGCGGCCAGGCCGGGATTTTCTCGGCCATGGTGCAGGCGCTGTTTGCCATGGCCAGGCTGTCGGTCGAGGTCATGGTGCTGCTGTTCGGCACGCTGACGCTGTGGCTGGGCTTTCTGCGCATCGCAGAGAAGGCCGGCGTGGTGGAGTGGCTGGCGCGCGTGCTGGGCCCGTTGTTCGCCAGGCTCATGCCCGAGGTGCCGCGCGGCCATCCGGCCCTGGGCCTGATCACGCTGAACTTCGCGGCCAACGGGCTGGGACTGGACAACGCGGCCACGCCCATGGGCCTGAAGGCCATGCGCTCGCTGCAGGAGCTCAATCCCCGGCCCGACACCGCCACCAATGCGCAGATCCTGTTCCTGGTGCTCAACGCCTCGTCGCTGACCCTGCTGCCCGTGACCATCTTCATGTACCGCATGCAGCAGGGTGCGCCCGATCCCACCCTGGTCTTTCTGCCGATCTTGCTGGCCACCTCGGCCTCGACCCTGGTCGGCCTGCTGGCCGTGGCCGCCGTGCAGCGGCTGCCGCTGTGGAGCCCCGTGGTGCTGGGCTATCTGCTGCCGCTGGGCCTGGCGCTGGCGGGCTTCATGGCCTTTCTGGCCACGCTGTCGGCGACCGCGCTGGCGCAGCTGTCATCGCTGCTGGGCAACCTGACGCTGTTTGCCCTGATCGTGCTGTTCGTCAGCCTGGGCGCCTGGCGCAAGGTCGCGGTCTACGACAGCTTCATCGAAGGCGCCAAGGAAGGCTTTGACGTGGCCAAGGGCCTGCTGCCCTACCTGGTGGCCATGCTCTGCGCCGTGGGCGTGTTCCGCGCATCGGGTGCGCTGGAGTACGCGCTGTCGGGCATACGCTGGGTGGTCGATGCCCTGGGCATGGACGCCCGCTTCGTGGACGCCCTGCCCACGGCCCTGGTCAAACCCTTCTCGGGCAGCGCGGCGCGCGCCATGCTGATCGAGACCATGCAGACCCAGGGCGTGGACAGCTTCGCCGCCCTGGTGGCCGCCACCATCCAGGGCAGCACCGAAACCACCTTCTACGTCCTGGCCGTCTACTTCGGCGCCGTAGGCATACAGCGCGCCCGCCACGCCGTGCCCTGCGCCCTCATCGCCGAACTGGCCGGCGTGGTGGCGGCCATCGTGGTCTGCTACAAGTTCTTTGGCTGACAGCACAGTGGATTGCATATCATCTCAACGAGATTCGACAAGAAAGGATGCCTATGCGCCCGTCCGTTGTGCTTGACATGAAGCGAAGTGCGGTGCGCGAAGCGGTCAGCCGCTTTCGCACGGCAAACCCGCGAGTCTTCGGTTCGGTACTGCATGGCACCGACCGGGACGGGAGCGACCTCGACCTGCTGGTCGACGCGCTGCCCGGTGCCACCTTGTTGGACTTGGGTGATCTGGAAGACGAGCTGAAATTGCTGCTCGGCGTTGACGTCGATTTGCTGACGCCCGGTGACCTGCCGTCGAAGTTCCGTGCCAAGGTGCTTGCAGAGGCAAAACCGGTATGAGCGAGAACTACCGCCTGCCTGACTACCTGGACCACATCCAGCAGGCTGCGATCGATGCGCGCAGCTTCGTGGAAGGGTTGACCAAGGAGGACTTCTTCGCCGACAAGCGCTCCCAGCAAGCCGTCATCATGAGCTTCATCATCATCGGCGAGGCAGCCACGAAGGTAATGGACGGCTACGCCAAGTTCACCCAGACGCACCCCGAGGTGCCGTGGCGCAGCATGCGCAATATGCGCAATCGCATGGCTCACGGCTATTTCGACATCAACCTTGATGTGGTGTGGGAGACAGTGCAGGAGTGGCTGCCGGCACTGCTCAGGCAGTTGCCTGCCGTGCGTCTAGATGCTGACGATGAAAACCGCAACGACTCTGGCATGGAACCGTGACTGACAACAGCAAGCTGCCGGTGTTCAGCCCCTCTTCCGTGTTCATGATTGAACCGGCCCCCTGACACTCCAGCGTCAGACCTCCGGCATGATGGCTTCCGCATAGTCATACAGCGCCCCCAGGATTTCCTCGCCGCGCTCGTCGGCAGTTTCCGATAGCTGATCGACCATGGCAAACATCTGCTCGGCCGTGCGTGCGCCGCCCTTGCCGTCGATCAGGCAGGCAGCGCAGTGCTGCAACCAGCGCTGGCGCTCGGCCGGGTTCAGGCTGGCGGGAAAGTTGCGGGCGCGGTAGCGGAACAGCAGTTCGGTCAGGCGGGCATCGTCGAATCCCGTGCGGTCCAGCGCCAGCTCCTGCGCGGACAGGCTGCGCAGGTGGTTCAGGCGGCGCCGGTCCTCGTTGCCCACAAAGCCGCCGTACAGGTCCTGGTCGGCATCCAGCCCTTCCTGCGCAGGGCGCTGGTGAACGGCACGCCACAGCGCGCTCATGTCGGGCAGGTCACGTGCAATGGCCGCATGGCCCATGCACTGCTCCACATCGATGCCCCATTGCGCGGCCATGGCCGGGCTCAGCGTCTTGAGGCTGCCGACCACCATGGGCGACTTGTTGACGTGGATGCTCTTGATGGGCAGGCGCTGCATGCCCTCGGGCAAGTCGGCCGCGCGCGAGAACAGGCGCAGGCGCAGCGTGTCCACGTCAATGGAGGCCAGCTCGGACGGGTCCTGCGCCAGATCCCAGCAGATGATCTCGTTCTTGTTGGTGGGGTGCGTGGCCAGCGGCCACATGACGGCGATGCAGCCGCGCTCGGGCCGGATCATGCCGCTGACGTGCAGGAAGGGCCTGGCATGCGCCGGCTCGGCCGGCAGGCCCATTTCCTGCAGCACGCGGTCCTTCTTGTGCAGCGAGAAGGCGAAGTCGAACAACCTGGGCTGGACCTTGCGGATCAGCCGCGCCAGCCCGATGGTGGCGCGCACGTCGGACAGCGCGTCGTGCGCCTTCTCGTGCAGCAGGCCGTTGGCACGGGCCAGATCCTCGAGCTTGAAGCTCGGAGATCCATCCTCCTTTTTCGGCCAGACAATGCCTTCGGGGCGCAGCGCATAGACCATGCGCACCACGTCGAGCAGGTCCCAGCGCCCGCAGCCGTTTTGCCATTCGCGCGCATAGGGATCGATGAGGTTGCGCCAGAACATGAAGCGCGTGATCTCGTCGTCAAAACGGATGGTGTTGTAGCCCACACCCACGGTGCCTGCCTGGGCCAGTTCTGCCTCGATGCAGGCGGCGAACTGGGCCTCGGGCATGCCCTGCTCCAGGCATTGCTGGGGCGTGATGCCGGTGATCAGGCAGGACTGCGGATCGGGTAGGTAGTCGCCTGCCGGCTGGCAATACCACATGACGGGCTCGCCGATTTCATTGAGTTCCGCATCGGTGCGGATGCCCGCGAATTGCGCGGGCCGGTCATAGCGCGGCTGGGCGCCGAAGGTCTCGTAGTCGTGCCAGAAGAAGGTATGGGCCATCGGGCGAGTATGCCTGCGAAAAACGGGCCACCGGCCCTCACAGCAGGGGCGAACACAGCCGCGCGCCCGAGTCGAACAGGCGCAGCGCAAAGCCCAGGTCGCGCTTGAAATGCACGCGCTGGGCCTGCTCCAGATCGGCCTCGAACTGCTTGGCCAGATCGCCGTTGAGCGCAGGCCCGTAGGCGATGGCGCAGACCTCGTAGTTCAGGAAGAAGCTGCGGTAGTCGAAGTTGGCCGTGCCGATGATGGCGATGTTGTCGTCCACCACCAGGGTCTTGGAGTGCAGCATGCGTGCCTTGTACTCGTAGACGCGCACGCCGCAGCGGATCAGCTCGTCGTAGTAGGAGCGCGCAGCCGCCGTGACCAGGGCCGAGTCCGAACGGCGTGGCACCAGCAGCTGCACATCGACACCGCGCAGCGAGGCATTGGTGAGCGCTGCCAGCGCGGCCTCCGTCGGCACGAAATACGGCGTGGTCAGCCAGACACGTTCCTCGGCCGCGTTGATGGCGGCAAGATGGGCGCGGTAGATGGCCTGCAGGCCGTTGTCGGGGCCCGAGGTGATGATCTGCACGGGCAGCGGGCCCTCGGGCGCATCCGGCAGCAGCAGGTCGATGTCGGCGGGCTCGTTCTTGGGGTCCTTTTCCAGCGCATAGGCCCAGTCTTCGAGGAACACGGTCTGCAGCCAGTTGACGATGGCGCCCTCCAGGCGCAGGTGCACGTCGTGGTAGGCATCGGGCATGACACGCGCGTTCTCTTCGTCGGTCACGTTGACGCCGCCCGTGAAGCCCACCTTGCCGTCGCACACCAGGATCTTGCGGTGGGTACGGAAGTTGATGACCGGGCGCAGGCGCCGGCCGATCTTGGTGCCATGGAACAGTGCGACCTCGGCGCCCGCATCCTCCAGCGGCTGCAGAAAGCGCCGCCCCAGCTTCTTGGAACCCAGGGCATCCACCAGCAGGCGCACCTGTATGCCTGCGCGGGCCCGCTGTATCAGCAGGTCGCGCAGGGCCGTGCCGGTCTGGTCCGGCTCGAAGATGTAGTACTCCAGGTGGATGTGGTGGCGCGCCGCATTCACCGCCTCGATGATGGCGTCAAAGGTGGCAGCGCCGCCCACCAGCAGCCGCAGGTCGGCGGCCGTGCTGACGGGAAAGTCGCTGGTGGCCGCCACCAGCCGCGCGACCTGGTGCAGTCGCTCAGAGCTGCCCGGCATGCGCTCACGCAGGCGCTGCACGCCTGTTCGCACACGCGATGTCTTTCGCGCGCGCAGCCGCTTGATGCGCTGGCGCTTGAGCCGCTGCGGGCCGAAGAAGTAGTAAATGGCCAGCCCGCCCACGGGAATCGCCGCCATGGACAGAAGCCAGCTCAGCGTGGCCACGGGCGCGCTGCGCTGCAGAAGGATCCACACCGCGACGATCACCACATAGACCGACCAGGTCACCGACAGCAGCAGCAGCGCATTCTCATGGGTCAGGTACTGACGAAGCCACTCCACAAAGACTCCTTCGGGCGGATCAAAGAAAAAGCCGGCAGCCCGGGGGGCTGTCGGCTTGCGCGATGGGCATCAGGCGATGCACATCAGTCGGCAGTGGCCTCTTTGGGCTCGGCCGGCTCGGAAGCCGGGTCCTGCTTGGGCTGGGGCGTGATGTCGAGCTTGACTTCGCCCTTGTCGGCATCGTCGGCGTCGGCCACCCAGTCCACTTCCAGGCGGCCACCGTCGACCAACTGCCCGAACAGCAGCTCGTCGGCCAGCGAACGCCGGATGGTGTCCTGGATCAGGCGCTGCATGGGGCGGGCGCCCATGAGCGGATCGAAGCCCTTCTTGGCCAGGTGCTTGCGCAGCGCATCGGTGAAGGTGACCTCCACGCGCTTTTCGGCCAGTTGCTGCTCCAGTTGCAGCAGGAACTTGTCGACCACGCGCAGGATGACCTGCTCGTCCAGCGGCTTGAAGCTGACGATGGCGTCCAGACGGTTGCGGAACTCCGGCGTGAACAGGCGCTTGATGTCGCCCATTTCGTCGCCGGCCTGGCGCGGGTTGGTGAAGCCGATCGAGGCCTTGTTGATGGTCTCGGCGCCCGCGTTCGTGGTCATGATGAGGATCACGTTGCGGAAATCGGCCTTGCGCCCGTTGTTGTCCGTCAGCGTGCCGTGGTCCATGACCTGCAGCAGCACGTTGAAGATGTCCGGATGCGCCTTCTCGATTTCGTCGAGCAGCAGCACCGAATGCGGCTTCTTGGTCACGGCCTCGGTCAGCAGACCGCCCTGGTCAAAGCCCACGTAGCCCGGAGGCGCGCCGATCAGGCGGCTGACGGCGTGGCGCTCCATGTACTCCGACATGTCGAAGCGGATCAGGTCCACGCCCAGGATGTAGGCCAGCTGCTTGGCCGCTTCCGTCTTGCCCACGCCCGTGGGGCCCGAGAACAGGAAGGAGCCGATCGGCTTGTCCGGCTTGCCCAGGCCCGAGCGCGCCATCTTGACCGAGGAGGCCAGCGCTTCCAGCGCCTTGTCCTGGCCGAAGACCACGCTCTTGAGGTCGCGCTCCAGCGTCTGCAGCTTGCTGCGGTCGTCGTTGGACACGTTGGCGGGCGGAATGCGCGCGATCTTGGCCACGATGGCCTCGATCTCGGCCTTGTCGATGGTCTGCTTGCGCTGCTCCACCGGGATGATGCGCTGCGCGGCACCGGCCTCATCGATCACGTCGATGGCCTTGTCGGGCAGGTGGCGGTCATTGATGTACTTGGCCGACAGCTCGGCCGCAGCCTGCAGGGCGGCGGCGGCGTACTGCACGCTGTGGTGCTCCTCGAAGCGCGACTTCAGGCCCTTGAGGATGTCCACGGTCTCGGCCACGGTGGGCTCGACCACATCGACCTTCTGGAAACGCCGCGACAGCGCCGCATCCTTTTCGAAGATGCCGCGGTACTCGGTGAAGGTGGTCGCGCCGATGCACTTGAGCTGGCCGCTGGACAGCGCCGGCTTGAGCAGGTTGGACGCGTCCAGCGTGCCGCCCGAAGCGGCGCCCGCGCCGATCAGCGTGTGGATTTCGTCGATGAACAGGATGGCGTTGGGCCGGTCCTTGAGCGACTTGAGCACGCCCTTGAGGCGCTGCTCGAAATCACCACGGTACTTGGTGCCCGCCAGCAGCGCGCCCATGTCCAGCGAATAGACCACGGCTTCGGTCAGCACCTCAGGCACCTTGCCCTCGGTGATGCGCCAGGCCAGGCCTTCGGCGATCGCCGTCTTGCCCACGCCGGCCTCGCCGACCAGCAGAGGGTTGTTCTTGCGGCGGCGGCACAGGATCTGGATGGTGCGCTCGACCTCGTAGTCGCGCCCGATCAGCGGATCGATCTTGCCGTCCTTGGCCGCCTGGTTGAGGTTCAGCGTGAACTGCTCCAGGGGCGAAGCCTTTTCGTTGCGCTCGCCGCCGGCGCCCTCTTCGGACTCGGCAGGGTTTTCGGCCTTGGCGGGCTCGGGCGGTTCGCCCTTCTTTATGCCGTGGGCAATGAAATTGACCACGTCCAGGCGCGTCACGCCCTGCTGGTGCAGGTAGTAGACGGCGTGCGAATCCTTCTCGCCGAAGATGGCCACGAGCACGTTGGCGCCCGTGACTTCCTTCTTGCCGTTGCCGGTGGATTGCACATGCATGATGGCGCGCTGAATCACACGCTGGAAACCCAGCGTGGGCTGTGTGTCCACCTCATCGGAGCCCGCCACCTGGGGCGTGTTGTCCTTGATGAAGTTGGACAAGGCCGAGCGCAGGTCATCGATGTTGGCTGAGCAGGCGCGCAGCACTTCCGCTGCACTGGGGTTGTCCAGCAGGGCCAGCAGCAGGTGTTCCACGGTGATGAACTCGTGGCGCTGCTGGCGCGCTTCGACAAAGGCCATGTGCAAGCTGACTTCCAGTTCCTGGGCGATCATTGATGACTCCTTTTCGCTTGCTGGGGATTATTGACTGCAACCATAAATCAGGGCGGCCCGGGTTTATTCAACAGGCTCGAACATCGCCTGCAACGGATGGCCTGCCTTCTGGGCCGCCTGCAGCACCTGTTCGACCTTGGTGGCCGCCACATCGCGCGAGTACACGCCGCAGACGCCGCGGCCGTCGAGATGGATCTTGAGCATGATCTGGGTGGCCGTTTCGCGGTCCTTACCGAAGAGTTCCTGCAGGACGATGATGACGAATTCCATGGGCGTGAAGTCATCGTTGAGCATCACGACCTGGTACATCTGCGGCGGCTGGACGCGCTGGCGTCGCCGCTCCAGCACCACGGCACCGTCATCGTCGGACACGGGCCGCACTGTAGGGATGGCAGGAGGGATCGAAGGGGGTTGGGTTGCCATGAAAATCATTCTAGCCATCGGAGCCACTGTTTTCCGGAAGGGATATGCGAGGCATGCCTGAAGAATTCAAGCGCGGTGCCCGCCCGGGCCGGCAAGCACGCACCAAAGCAGTGCCTGCTCGCCGCCATCGGGCGCTGCGCCACCTTGCGGGTTATTCGTAGACCACCTTGACCTGGGCACTGCCGGCCTGGGCGTACCAGGCCGCCAGGGCCGCATCGCTGGGATAGAAGCGGCTGGCATCGCCCAGCGCCAGCTCGCAGCTGGCCGAGCCGCGCTCGTCCTCGCAGACCAGCCCCAGGCGCACTTTCATGCCGCGCTGCAGCTCGCCGTGCTCGCCCTGCTCCACCACGGCGGGGAACTGGCGCAGCAGGCCAAGCACGTCAGGCATCTTCTCGCCCACGCTGACCTGCAGGTAGCGCGCAAAGCGGCAGCGCGCGTCCGCCAGATTCCACAGCTGCTGGGCCTTCATGCGCAGGCCGCCGCTGAAATGGTCAAGCTGCAGGCGCCCGGTGATGACGACGAATTCATCGTCCTTGAGCAGTTCGCGGTAGGTGTTGAGCGTGTTCTCGTCCACCGAGGCCTCGATCACGCCCGAGCCGTCATCGATCTTGAACAGGCCCAGCCGCCCGCGCTGGCCGTTGATGGCGCGGAAGTCGCTGATGATGCCGGCCAGCGTCTGGGGCTCGCGGCTGTCGCGCAGCTCGGCCAGGGGCGTGCGCACGAAGCGGCGCACCTCTTTCTCGACCTCGTCGAACAGGTGGCCCGAGAGGTAGAAGCCCACCGCCGTCTTTTCCTGGGTCAGCCGCTCCTTCACTCCCCAGGGCAGTGCCTCGACCAGCGGCGGCTCCTGGGTGCTGGAGCCCACGGCATCATCGCCCATCATGTCGAACAGGCCGCCCTGGTTGGCATTGGCCAGCGTCTTGTTGCCGAACTCGAAGGCATGGTCGATGGAGGCCACCAGCGACGCCCGGTTGAGCTCGATCGCGTCGAAGGCGCCGCCCTTGATCAGGGCTTCCAGCGTGCGCTTGTTCAGGCGCGTGCGGTCCACGCGCACGCAGAAGTCGGCCAGGCTCTTGAAAGGACCCTTGTCGGCACCGCGCGGCCCCACGCCGCGGCCTTCACGCGCCGCAACGATGGCCTCGATGGCCTGCTGGCCCGTGCCCTTGATGGCGCCCAGGCCGTAGCGGATGACCTTGTCGGTGACGGGCTCGAAACGGTACATGCCGCGGTTGACGTCCGGCGGCTCGAAGCTGATGCCCATCTTGAGCGCGTCTTCGTACAACACCTTGAGCTTGTCGGTGTTGTCCATTTCAACGGTCATGTTCCCGCAGTAGAACTCGGCCGTGTAGTGCACCTTGAGCCAGGCCGTGTGGTAGGCCAGCAGCGAGTAGGCGGCGGCGTGCGACTTGTTGAAGCCGTAGCCCGCGAACTTCTCCATCAGGTCGAAGACCTCGTCGGCCTTGTCCTCGCTGATGCCCTGCTTGGCCGCGCCCTCGCGGAATATCCCGCGGTGCATGACCATTTCCTCGACCTTCTTCTTGCCCATGGCCCGGCGCAAGAGGTCGGCGCCGCCCAGCGAGTAGCCGCCCAGCACCTGGGCGGTCTGCATCACCTGCTCCTGGTAGACCATGATGCCGTAGGTCTCGGCCAGCACCTGCTGGACCAGCGGGTGCGGGTACTCCACCACTTCCTTGCCGTGCTTGCGCGCGACGAAGCTGGGGATCAGGTCCATGGGGCCCGGACGGTACAGCGCGTTCAGTGCGATCAGATCTTCCAGGCGGCTGGGCTTGGCGTCGCGCAGCATGCCCTGCATGCCGCGCGATTCAAACTGGAACACGGCTTCGGTCTTGCCCTCGGAGAACAGGTGGTAGGTGCGCGCATCGTCCAGCGGGATGTTCTCGAAGGCGAAGTTCTCCTGGCCCTTGTGGCGCTTGATGATGAACTCGCGCGCGATCTCCAGGATGGTCAGCGTGGCCAGGCCCAGAAAGTCGAACTTCACCAGGCCCACGGCCTCCACATCGTCCTTGTCGTACATGGCCACGGCCGAGTCGCTGCCCGGCTGCTGGTACAGCGGGCAGAAGTCGGCCAGCTTGCCCGGAGCGATCACCACGCCGCCCGCGTGCATGCCGATGTTGCGAGTCATGCCTTCGAGCTTCTGGGCCATTTCGATCAGGGTCTTGACGTCTTCTTCTTTTTCGATGCGCTCGGCCAGCATGGGCTCGGCCTCGATGGCGTAGGTGTACTTGTCGCCCTCCTTCTTCGGATTGGGCGGGTATTTGAGCGTGACGTGCAGGCCCGGCTTGTTGGGAATGAGCTTGGAGATGCCGTCGCAGAAGGTGTAGCTCATGTCCAGCACGCGGCCCACGTCGCGGATGGCCGCGCGCGCGGCCATGGTGCCGAAGGTGGCGATCTGGCTGACGGCGTCGCGGCCGTAGAGCTGCTTCACATAGTCGATGACGCGGTCGCGGTTGGCCTGGCAGAAGTCCACGTCAAAGTCGGGCATGGACACGCGCTCGGGGTTCAGGAATCGCTCGAACAGCAGGTTGTACTCCAGCGGGTCCAGGTCGGTGATCTTGAGCACGTAGGCCACCAGCGAGCCCGCGCCCGATCCGCGGCCCGGGCCCACGGGGCAGCCGTTGAGCTTGGCCCACTTGATGAAGTCGCCCACGATGAGGAAGTAGCCCGGAAAGCCCATCTTGAGGATGGTGCCGATCTCGAACTCCAGCCGTTCCACGTAGCGCGGGCGCTGCGCCTCGCGCTTGGCGGGATCGGGATACAGGTGGGTCAGGCGGTCTTCCAGGCCGTTGAAGGATTCGCTGCGGAAGAACTCGTCCATGGTCATGCCGTCAGGCACGGGGAAATTGGGCAGCTGCGGCTTGCCCAGCACCAGGGTCAGGCTGCAGCGGCGCGCGATTTCCACGGTGTTGGCAATGGCGCTGGGAATGTCGGCGAACAGCGCCTGCATCTGCGCGGCGGTCTTGAAATGCTGGTCGCGCGTGAAGCGGCGCACGCGCTTGGGGTTGGCCAGGATCTCACCCTCGGCGATGCACACGCGCGCTTCGTGGGACTCGTAGTCGTCGGGGCCGAAGAACTGGATGGGGTGCGTGGCCACCACGGGCAGGTTCAGCCGCTCGGCCAGTTGCACGGCAGCCAGCACGTGCGCCTCATCGTCCTGGCGGCCGGCGCGCTGCAGTTCGATGAAGAAGCGGTGCGGGAACATGCCTGCCAGCCGCTGGGCCACGGCGGCTGCGCCGGCCTCGTCGCCGCGCATCAGCGCCTGGCCCACGGGGCCGGCCTGGGCACCGGCCAGCACGATCAGCCCCTCGCCCAGCTCCTGCAGCCAGGCCCAGGTGTGCACGGCCTGGCCCTTGACCACGTTGCGGGTCCAGCCACGGGCCAGCAGTTCGGACAGGTTGTGGTAGCCCAGCGGGCTTTGCACCAGCACGATGATGCGCGAGACGGCGGCGCCGTTCTCGCCTTCGATCTGGATTTCCGCGCCCAGCACGGGCTTGACGCCCTTGGCCCGCCCTTCGCGGTAGAACTTGACGCCGCCAAACAGGTTGTTGAAGTCTGTGACGGCCAGTGCGACCTGCCCATCCTCGGCGGCGGCCTTGACGATGGCATTGATGCGGTTGGTTCCGTCCACGACGGAGAATTCGGTGTGCAGGCGCAAATGGACAAACATATGGGCGCCATTGTAGAAAGCTCCGCAAGGCCGGGACCCGTTCACGGCCATGCCTTTGCCGCCGCCCCCGCCTGCGGGGCGGTCATCGCAGGCCGTTACAATGCTCCGGCCCGGTTGCGGGAAAATCAGGCTTTGTGCGGCCCCTCAGCGCGGCCCGCGTCCCTGCCCGCCAACCCTCTCACTGCCCTTCGATTGCCCGAGAAACGTCCACCATGCAGCGTATTCCCCTGTCCATCGTTCCCGCCATGCTGGTCGCAGGCGTTCTGACAGCCTGCTCCAGTACGCAGCAAGACCCTACTGCCAAGTGGACCCCGGACCGCATCTATACCGAGGCCCGCGACGAAGCCGCCTCCGGCGCGTTCGACAAGGCCGTTCCGCTGTTCGAGAAGCTCGAAGGCCGTGCCGCCGGCACGCCCCTGGCCCAGCAGGCCCAGCTCGACAAGGCCTATGCCCAGTACAAGAGCGGCGACAAGATCCAGGCCACCGCCACGCTGGACCGCTTCCTGAAGCTGCATCCGGCCAGCCCCGCCACCGACTACGCCCTCTACCTGAAGGGCCTGGTCAACTTCAATGACAACCTGGGCATGTTCTCCTGGCTGTCGCGCCAGGATCTGTCCGAGCGTGACCAGAAGGCCGCCAAGGACTCGTTCGAGTCCTTCCGCGAGCTGGTGACGCGCTTCCCCGAGTCGCGCTACGCCGAGGATTCGCGGCTGCGCATGCAGTACATCGTCAACTCTCTGGCGCAGTACGAAGTGCATGTGGCCCGCTACTACTACGGACGCGGCGCCTACGTGGCCGCCATCGCGCGCGCGCAGACGGCCGTCAAGGACTACCAGGGCGTGCCCGCCGTGCGCGAGGCCATGCAGATCCTGGTGAATTCATACGACGCCCTGGGCATGACGCAGTTGCGCGACGACGCGCAACGCGTGCTGACCGCCTCCTACGGCCAGGAGTCCGACCAGGACCTCACGGCAAAGCAGAAGTCGTGGTGGAAGCTGTGGTGATCTGCGGCGCAGGCTGCGCCAGCGCCTGCAGGGCCTGAACGAAGGCCGCCTCGTCCACCAGAGTCCGCATGGGCGGCAGCGCGGCACGCAGCCGCCGCCCGTAACCCATGGTGGCCAACCGGGAATCACAGACCACGAGCACGCCGCGATCCGTCTCGCGCCGGATCAGGCGGCCGGCGCCCTGCTTGAGCGCCATGGCGGCCTCGGGCAGCATGTAGTCGGCAAAGGCCTGACGCCCCACGGATTCCAGACTGCGCGAACGCGCCTCGACCAGCGGATCGTCGGGCGGCGGAAACGGCAGCTTGTCGATGACCACCAGCTGCAGCGCATCGCCCGGCAGGTCCACCCCCTCCCAGAAAGTGGCCGAGGCCACGAGAATGCAGCCCCGCCCCGGGCCTTCCCTGCCTTCTCCGGCCGCGATAAAGCGCTCGATCAAGGCCAGCTTGGGCGCCTGCCCCTGGACCAGCACATCCAGTTCACCAAACAGCCCCAGCGACTGCTGCAGTGCATCGCCTATGGCGTGCAGCGCACGCAGCGTGGTCGTCAGCACCAGCGTGCGCCCGCCCAGGCGCTGGGCGGCATCCAGCGCCAGGCGCGCCACCTCGGTGCTGTGCGTGGCACTGCCGGCCTGGGCGAAGGGCCGGGGCACGTAGAGCGCTGCCTGCCGCGCATAGTCAAAGGGACTGTCCACGCGCAGCACCTGGGCCTCGCGCAGGCCGCAGGGCTCGGTGAACCAGCTCAGGCGCTCGTCGTCACCCAGCGTGGCCGAGGTGAAGATCCACGCGGTGCCCGATGGCTGCCGAGGCAGGCCTGCAGCTTCGGGAACGGGTACGGGCGCGCCTTCTTCCTGTTCTTGTGGCTCGGGCTCGGGCTGTGCATCCTCTCGCTCCTGATCTGCCGATCCCTCCTGCTCCTGCGTCAACCCCAGCAGCCGCGTGCGCATGATGTGCGCAATGGTCAGCGGAGACTCCAGCATGCGCATCTGCTGGCTGCCCAGCTCCAGCCAGCGCACCGTGTCCTGCACGGCGGCGGCGGCAAAGGTGGCCAGGCGCCGCAGCAGCTCGTTGCCGCGCTCGAACAGCCTGCGCAGTTCGGGGTCGCTGACCTGCAGTTGCACCAGCGGCTCCAGCAATGCCCGCAGGCTGCGCCCCAGTGTGACCAGGGCGGTGCGCCAGCGCTGCGCGTCCAGCCCCTGCGGCGTCACGCCCTGCCAGGGCAGGCGCCCGCCCACCGGGGGCTTGCCTGCCGCCAGTCGCAGCTCGCGCAAGGCCTGCTCCACACGTGCCGAAAGCTGCATCCAGTCGGCCATGCCGCGCGCCAGTTCCTGGCCGGCGCGCAGCACATCGCGGGCATAGCCCGTCAGTTGCTGGCCCGACAGGCTCTGGCCCGCGAACTGCACGCCGGTGTCGTTGAGCTGGTGGGCCTCGTCCACCACGACCACGCCCACGCTGGGCAGCAACTGGGCCACGCCCGACTCGCGCACATCCAGGTCGGCAAACATCAGGTGGTGGTTGATGACCACCACGTCGGCCTCCAGCGCAGCGCGGCGGGCCACGTTGACATGGCAGTCCTGCCAATGCGGGCAGTCGGAACCCAGGCAGTTGTCGCGTGTGGAAGTGACCAATGGCAGCGCGGGCGAGCGCTCGTCCAGCGCGGGCAACTCGCCCAGGTCGCCCGTGCGCGTGGTGCGTGCCCATCGCTCGACCAGGGCAACGCTGCGCAGCACCTGCGGGTCCTGCGGCGCCGTGCGGCCCTGGCGCACACGCTCCAGCCGCTCCATGCACAGGTAGGCGCTGCGGCCCTTGAGGCGCGCCATGCGCAGCGGCATGCCCAGCGCGGCAACGAGGCGCGGCAGATCGCGGGCATACAGCTGATCCTGCAGCGCGCGCGTGGCCGTGGACACCAGCACGCGCTGGCCGCTGAGCAGGGCTGGCACCAGGTAGGCATAGGTCTTGCCCACGCCCGTGCCGGCCTCGACCACCAGGGTCTGGCGCTGCTCGATGGCCTGGGCCACGGCCAGGGCCATGCGGGTCTGCCCCTCACGCGGCAGGAATAGCGCCTCGGCGCGCGACAGCAGGCCTTGCGGCGCGAAGGCCGCCTGCACGGCGGCGGTCAGGGAATGCAAAGGGCGGGTCCGTTTGTTGAAAAAGAGAGCGCCGCCGGGGTGCGGCGGGCCAGCGCCGGGGACGGTGCTCCGATAATATGCGCCATGACATTGGTGTGCCCATCCACCGCCCCAAGAGCCCACCAAACCAGAGACCATGCAGCCAGCGTACCGACTCCAAGCCGCCACAGGCATCCATCGCGGTGACAGGCAATACCAGCAAGACCAGGTGATGCTCATGGCCCACCCCTATGTACACGGCTGCCTGCTGGGCGTGCTGGCCGACGGCATGGGCGGGCGCAGTGGCGGGCGCAAGGCCTCCGACCAGGTCATGCTCACGGCGCGCCAGCTGTTCGAGCGCTTCGAGCCGGGCAAGGAGGACTGCACGGCGCTGCTGGAGAGCATCGTCCACGAGTCGCACATGGTGATCCGGCTGACGGCCATTTCGGCCGAGCAGGAGCCGCACAGCACCATTGCCGCCTTCGTGCTGCTGCCCCAGGGCCGCTGCCACTGGGTGCATTCGGGCGATTCGCGCATCTACCACTACCAGGGCGCGACCATGGTCCACCGCACCAAGGACCACTCCTACGTCCAGTCCCTGGTGGACAGGGGAGAACTCACCGAATTCGAGGCCCATGTGCACCCCAAGTCCAACATCCTGCTGGGCTGCCTGGGCACCGAGGCCGAGCCGCCCATGAGCCACCACGTGATCGAGCACGTGCACCCGGGCACCACGCTCATGGCCTGCAGCGACGGCGTCTGGCACTACTACACGGCGGAGGAACTGGGCACCGTGCTCAACGCGCTCACGCCGCGCGAGGCAACTGAGTTCCTGATCGACAAGGCACGCGTGCGCGCCCAGGGCGGGGGTGACAACCTGTCGCTGGTGGTGCTCAAGCTCGAGGCACTGGAGCCGGTGACGGCCTGACCACCGGACTCAGGGCGCCGCAGGCGCGGGAGGCGCAGGCAGTGGCGCTGCCTGCGGGCCGCGATCACGGGCGGCATCGGCGGCGCGGGCCTTGCGCTCGGCAGCCTCTTTTTGCTTGGCCTCGAACTGGGCGCGGGCAGCAGCTCGCCGCTCCTGCTCCTGCGCGGACTGGCGCTGCTCGATCTGCGCCTGGCGATCACGCTGGTGGCTGGCCTGCTGGGCTGCGCGCTGCTGTGCGTCCTGGGCACGCTGGGCCCTGATGGCCTGGGTGTCGCGCTGGGCGGCCGGTGGCCGCTCCTTGGCTTGCATGGACGAGGCGGCCTTCTGCGCCTTCTTGGCCTCGATATCCTCAAGGCGCTGGGCGGCGCGCTCCTTGCGCTCCTCGTCGTTGATCTGCAGCTCGCGTTCGCGCAGTGGCTTGTCCTGCTCGCGGGCCTCTTCGCGCGCCTGCCTGAGGCAGTCTTCCACGGCAAAGCGCTGGTAGCACTCGGACTCCAGGGCCGTGCGCCGCCTGTCGATGACGGCACGCTGGGCCGCGATCTCGGCGCGTGCAGCCTTGCGCTCGGCCTGGACCTGCTTTGCAGCCTGGGCGCGTTCCTGCCGCGCATCGGTATCGCTATCCGCGCCAGCCTCCGCAGCCATCGCCGGGCCGGCCAGGACAAGGCAGGCCAGCGCAGCGCCCAGGGGAGCGGGCAGTTTCTTCAAAAGGGCGAAAGCAGAGGTAGGCAGTTTCAGCATGTACAGGTCCGGCAAACGACGCCAGCGGCCGGGACCGGCCTCAGGTCAGGCTGGTATCCACCACACGGCGCTCCAGCGCCAGGAATTCCTTGGACTGCATCTCGTTCAGGCGCGATACGGTGCGGGGGAACTCATGGGCCAGCGGACCCTCAGTGTAAAGCTGCTCGGGCGGCACGGCGGCCGAGATGACCAGCTTGACCCTGCGGTCGTACAGCACGTCCACCAGCCAGGTGAAGCGCCGCGCGGGCGATGCCATGTTGACCGGCATATAGGGCACGTCGGACAGCAGCACGGTGTGGAACTGGCTCGCGATCTCCAGGTAGTCGTTCTGCGAGCGCGGGCCGCCGCACAGCTCGCGGAAGTCGAACCAGACCACGCCACCGGCGCGGCGGCGCGCACGGATCTCGCGCGCCTCGATGTGCAGCACGGGGTCTTCGTCCTTGACTTCGGCCAGCTTGTCGAAGGTTTCGGTCATGGCCGCATCGGCCTGTGCACCCAGGGGCGTGTGATAGAGCCGGGCGTTTTCCAGCGTGCGGCGGCGGTAGTCCGTGCCGTTGTCCACGTTGACGACTTCCATGCGCTCGTTGAGCAGGTCGATGGCCGGCAGGATGCGGTCGCGGTGCAGGCCGCCCGGATACAGCTCGTCGGGCTTGAAGTTGGAGGTGGTGACAAAGCCCACGCCGTTGGCGAACAGCGAGACCAGCAGCCGGTGCAGGATCATCGCGTCCGTGATGTCGGCGACGTGGAATTCGTCGAAGCAGATCAGCTTGTACTTCTTGGAGATGCGCGCACCCAGCACGTCCAGCGGGTTCTGCGTGCCCTGCAGCACGGCGAGCTCGCGGTGGACCTCGCGCATGAATTCGTGGAAATGCAGGCGCACCTTGCGCCTGAGCGGCACGGCATTGAAGAAGCAGTCCATGAGAAAGCTCTTGCCGCGCCCCACCCCGCCGTACATGTAGACGCCGCGGGGAATCTCGGGATGGTTGATGAGCTTCTTGAAGGCGTTGGAGCGGCGCTGGCGGTAGACCGCCCAGTCGTCGGCACAGCGCTGCAGCGCCTCGACGGCGCGCAACTGCGCAGGATCACTGTGAAAGCCCTTGGCTACCAGTTCGGCCTCGTAGGCCTCTCGCACTGAAACGCTCATGCAGCATCAACCATTCGCTATGTATTCAGAAGCTGAAAACGCTTGCAGGGCAAGCGCTTTCAGGTCTTTGGCTTGGGCTAGATGGCTAGCCTGGCACTCAGAAATTCAGAGTGCGCTTGTCGACGGCCAGTGCCGCTTCCTTGGTGGCCTCGGACAGCGAGGGGTGGGCATGGCAGATGCGGGCGATGTCTTCGCTCGATGCCTTGAACTCCATGGCGACCACGGCTTCGGAGATCAGCTCCGAGACCATGGGGCCGACCATGTGCACGCCCAGGATTTCGTCGGTCTCGGCATCGGCCAGGAACTTGACCATGCCCGTGGTATCACCCAGGGCGCGCGCGCGGCCGTTGGCCAGGAAGGGGAAGGTGCCAGCCTTGTACTTGACGCCCTGCTCCTTCAGTTGCTGCTCGGTGCGGCCCACCCATGCGATTTCGGGGCTGGTGTAGATCACCCAGGGAATGGTGCCGAAGTTCACATGGCCATGCTGGCCGGCAATGCGCTCGGCCACTGCCACGGCCTCTTCCTCGGCCTTGTGCGCCAGCATCGGGCCGCGCACCACGTCGCCCACGGCCCAGACGCCGGGCAGGCTGGTCTTGCAGTCGTCATCGACCACGACGCAGCCGCGCTCGTCCAGAGCCAGGCCCACGGCCTCGGCATTGAGGCCGGCCGTGTTGGCGGTGCGGCCGATGGAGATGATCAGCTTGTCGGCCTCCAGCGCCTGGGCTTCACCCTTGGCGTTGGTGTAGGCGATGGACACGCCCTTCTTGCCGCTCTTGATTTCGCCGATCTTCACGCCCAGCTCGATCTTCAGGCCCTGCTTGTCGAACGCCTTCTTGGCTTCCTTGGCGATCTGCTCGTCCACGGCGGACAGGAACTTGTCCATGCCTTCGAGCACGACCACTTCCGTGCCCAGGCGGCGCCAGACCGAGCCCATTTCCAGGCCGATCACGCCAGCGCCGATCAGGGCCAGCTTCTTGGGGGCCTTGCCCAGGCGCAGAGCGCCGTCGTTGGACAGGATGTTCTCTTCATCGAAGGGCACGCCGGGCAGCGCGCGGGCGCTGGAGCCCGTGGCGACCACGATCTGCTTGCCCGTCAGCACTTCCTCTTCCTTGCCGGCAACCTTGATCTCGTAGCCGCCCTCGACCGCCTTGACGAACGAGCCACGGCCGTGGAAGAAGGTGACCTTGTTCTTCTTGAACAGGTACAGGATGCCGTCGTTGTTCTGCTTCACGACCGCATCCTTGCGGGCGATCATCTTGGCCACGTCCATCTCGACCTTGCCGGTGGAGATGCCATGGTCGGCAAAGTGCAGATTGGCGTGCTCGAAGTGCTCGGACGACTGCAGCAGGGCCTTGGAGGGAATGCAGCCCACGTTGGTGCAGGTGCCGCCCGGAGCGGCGCCGCCCGCGGCGTTCTTCCACTCGTCGATACAGGCCACGTTGAAGCCCAGTTGTGCGGCACGGATGGCGGCGATGTAGCCACCAGGGCCCGCGCCGATGACGATGACGTCGAATTGCTTGCTCATTTCAGGAATCTCTTGTCTGTGATGCATGAAAAAACCCACCGCAGGGCACGCGGCCAAGGGTGGGTTTTCGTCGTGTCGAACCCTGTGGAATTACAGGTCGAACAGCAGGCGCGAAGGATCTTCCAGCGCGTCCTTCATGGCCACCAGGCCCAGCACGGCTTCGCGGCCGTCGATGATGCGGTGGTCATAGGACATGGCCAGATAGTTCATCGGGCGGACCACGACCTGGCCGTTCTCGACCATGGCGCGGTCCTTGGTGGCGTGCACGCCCAGGATGGCCGACTGGGGCGGGTTGATGATGGGGGTGGACATCATCGAGCCGAAAGTGCCGCCGTTGGAGATGGAGAAGGTGCCGCCGGTCATGTCTTCAATGCCCAGCTTGCCGTCTGCCGCCTTCTTGCCGAATTCGGCAATCTTCTTTTCGATGTCGGCGAAGCTCATCTGGTCTGCATTGCGCAGGATGGGCACCACCAGGCCACGGGGCGAACCCACGGCGATACCGATGTCGAAGTAGCCGTGGTAGACGATGTCGTTGCCGTCCACGGAAGCATTGAGCACGGGGTACTTCTTCAGGGCGTGCACTGCCGCCTTGACGAAGAAGGACATGAAGCCCAGCTTGGTGCCGTGTTCCTTGGTGAAGGCATCCTGGAACTTCTTGCGCAGATCCATCACCGGGGCCATGTTCACTTCGTTGAACGTGGTCAGGATGGCGTTGGTGGACTGCGACTGCAGCAGGCGCTCGGCCACACGGGCACGCAGGCGGCTCATGGGCACGCGCTGCTCGGGACGGCCGCTGAGGTCTTCCTTGGCAGCGGGAGCCGACACCTGGGGCAGCGCCTTGGTGGGCACGCCGGTGGGGATGACGGCAGCCGTGGACTGCACGCCGCCCTTGACGGCGGCCAGGGCGTCGCCCTTGGTCACGCGGCCATCCTTGCCGGAGCCAGCCACGTTGGCGGCCGACAGGTTGTTCTCGGCCAGCAGCTTGGCAGCGGCGGGCATGGCGACATCGCCCTTGCTGCCGCCAGTGGCAGCAGCAGCGGCGGGAGCAGCAGCAGGCGCTGCGGCAGCGGGAGCGGCGGCTGCGGCAGGAGCGGCGGCGGCCACGCCGGCCACGCCTTCGGTGTCGATCTTGGCAATCAGTTGCTCGGCCACCACGGTGGCGCCGTCACCTTGCACGATCTCGGCCAGCACGCCAGCGGCGGGTGCGGGCACTTCGAGCACGACCTTGTCGGTTTCGATTTCGATGAGGATCTCATCGATTGCAACCGCTTCGCCGGCCTTCTTCTTCCAGGTCAGCATGGTGGCCTCAGCGATGGACTCGGACAGCTGGGGAACTTTGACTTCAACGATAGCCATTTGTGATTCTTTCCAAAAGTGTTCTGTACTGATACGTAGCGGGTGGGGGCTGCCTTACTTGTTCAGGACAAAACCCTTGAGCTTGGAGAACGCGCCTTCCACCAGGGCCTTTTGCTGCTCCTGGTGCAGGTGTGCGTAACCCACGGCGGGCGATGCCGAGGCAGCGCGGCCGGAGTAGCCCAGCTTCTGGCCATCGAGCATGTTCTCGTGGATGTAGTGCTGCACGAAGAACCAGGCGCCCTGGTTCTGCGGCTCGTCCTGGCACCAGACGATCTCGGTGGCGTTGCCGAACTTCTTGAGTTCAGCGGCGAAAGCCTTGTGCGGGAAGGGGTACAGCTGTTCGACGCGGATGATGGCGACGTCCTTGCTTTCCTTCTCGGCGCGCTTCTTGACCAGGTCGTAGTAGACCTTGCCCGAGCATGCGATCACGCGCTTGACCTTGGCCGCGTTCTTCACGACGGCTTCGTCCTGCTCGGGGATCACGGTCTGGAAACCACCGCTGGTGAATTCGGACAGCGGCGAGGTCGCATCCTTGTTACGCAGCAGCGACTTGGGCGTCATGATGACCAGCGGCTTGCGCAGCGGGCGCACCATCTGGCGACGCAGCACGTGGAAGATCTGGCTGGCCGTGGTGGGCTGCACGATCTGCATGTTGGCGTCGGCGGCCAGCTGCATGAAGCGCTCCAGGCGTGCCGAGCTGTGCTCGGGGCCCTGGCCTTCATAGCCGTGCGGCAGCATCAGCGTCAGGCCGTTGATGCGGCCCCACTTGACTTCACCGGAGGCGATGAACTGGTCGATCACCACCTGGGCGCCGTTGGCGAAGTCGCCGAACTGGGCTTCCCAGATCACCAGGGTGTTGGGATCGTTCGACGCGTAGCCGTACTCGAAGCCCAGCACGGCCTCTTCGGACAGGATGGAGTCGATGACGGTGAACGGAGCCTGGCTGTCGGCAACGTTCTGCAGCGGGATGTAGGTGCCTTCGCTCCACTTTTCACGCTTTTGGTCATGGATGACCGAGTGGCGGTGGGTGAAGGTGCCACGGCCGCAGTCCTCGCCCGACAGGCGCACGGGGTAGCCCGATGCGACCAGCGATGCGAAGGCCATGTGCTCGCCCATGCCCCAGTCCACGTTGACATCGCCGCGGCCCATGGCTGCGCGGTCGTCATAGACCTTCTTGACCAGCGCGTGCGGGGTCACGGTCTCGGGGATCGTTGTGATGCGTTCGGCCAGGCGCTTCCATTCGGTCAGCGGGATGGCGGTGTCGCCAGCGTCGGTCCAGGTCTTGCCCAGGAACGGGCTCCAGTCCACGGCGTACTTGCTCTTGAAGTTCGTCAGCACCGGGTCCACGGTGTGGCGGCCTTCGTCCATGGCGGCACGGTAGGCCTTGGCCATGTCGTCGCCCAGCGATTCGCCCAGGCCTTGCGTGGCCAGCTTGTCGGCGTACAGCTTGCGGGTGCCGGGGTGGGCGCCGATCTTCTTGTACATCAGCGGCTGGGTCAGGGCAGGCGTGTCCTGCTCGTTGTGGCCCAGCTTGCGGAAGCAGACGATGTCCACGACCACGTCCTTGGAGAATTCCATGCGGAATTCCAGCGCCAGCTGCACGGCCAGTGCCACGGCTTCCGGATCATCGCCGTTCACGTGCAGCACGGGCGACTCGATCATCTTGACGATGTCGGTGCAGTACAGCGTGGAGCGGGTATCGCGCGGATCGGAGGTGGTGAAGCCGATCTGGTTGTTGATGATGATGTGCACCGTGCCGCCCGTGGTGTAGCCACGGGTCTGGGCCAGCGCCAGGGTTTCCTGGTTCACGCCCTGGCCGGCAAAGGCGGCATCGCCGTGCACCAGCACGGGCAGCACTTGCTTGCCGTGCGGGTCGTCGCGGCGGTCCATGCGCGAGCGCACCGAGCCTTCGACCACGGGGTTGACGATTTCCAGGTGCGAGGGATTGAAGGCCAGCGACAGGTGGACAGGGCCGCCAGCGGTGGACACATCGGAGCTGAAGCCCTGGTGGTACTTCACGTCGCCCGAGGGCAGGTCTTCGGGGGCAGTGTGATCGAACTCGGCGAACAGGTCCTTGGGCATCTTGCCCAGGGTGTTGACCAGCACGTTCAGGCGGCCGCGGTGGGCCATGCCGATCACGACTTCCTGCACGCCCTTCTGGCCGGCAGCGTTGATCAGCTCGTCCATGGCGACGATGAAGCTTTCGCCACCTTCCAGCGAGAACCGCTTTTGGCCGACGTACTTGGTGTGCAGATAGCGTTCCAGGCCTTCGGCAGCCGTCAGGCGGTCGAGGATGCGCTTTTTCTGGCTGGCGTCAAAGCTGGGCTTGGTACGGCTGGTTTCCAGCTTTTGCTGCCACCAGCGCTTTTGCGTCTGGTCGGTGGCATACATGTACTCGGTGCCCAGGGTGCCGCAGTAGGTCTCGCGCAGCGCGTTCATCAGCTCGCGCAGCGACATGCTTTCCTTGCCGAAGAAGGTGTTGCTCGTGTTGAACACCGTTTCCTGGTCGGCATCGGTGAAGCCGTAGAACGACGGCTCCAGCTCGGGAATTTCGGGGCGCTCGGTGCGCTTGAGGGGATCGAGATCGGCCCAGCGTGCGCCGACATTGCGGTAGGCGGCGATCAGCTGCTGGACGGCGGTGCGCTTGCGGCCCAGCTCGGAGTCGGCGCCGGAGGCCACGACCACCTTGGTGCCGCCTTGCTTGGCGCGCTCGGCGAAAGCGTTGATGACGGGCTGGTGCGGGACGTCCTTGGAGTCCGTGCCGTCGACTGCGGGCACATGTTGCAGTGCATCAAAGTACTCGCGCCAGGAATCCGGCACGCTACCGGGGTTGGCCAGGTAGTTCTCGTACATTTCTTCGACGTAGGGGGCATTGCCGCCGAAGAGGTAAGTATTGCCTTGATAGGCTTGGTAGACCGACGTCTGATCGCTCATATTGCGCTGACCTCCGCCTCCCTGAAGGAGGCATTAGCTGGTTTGTAGAACCTTCCGCGACACGGCTGTACCGATTGGCGGATGCGACTGTGGCTGGGGAAGGGCCTGGTTGCGACCGCCATTGTGCCACCGTTCAAACATCGCAGCAGGGCAGTTACCAAGCGATTACCTGGACCCTCCGGGAGTTCCCGCAGTCGCGTACATTGGCGCATCTTCCGAACGGACCGACAGATGAACCTGCTGCCCTTACACAAACGCACTTTCATGCTGCTGCTGATCGCGGCGACCATAGGCTTCGGTGCCGTGCTCTGGGAATTCATGGGGGCCATCTTCTGGGGCGTCGCCCTGGCCATCCTGTTCTCGCCGCTGCACCGGCGCCTGCTGGCGCGCATGCCCCGGCGCACCAATCTCGCCGCCCTGTCCACCCTGCTGCTGTGCCTGGTCGTGGCCATCCTGCCGCTGGCGCTGATCGGCGCCTCCCTGGTGCGCGAGGCCTCGTTGATCTATGAGCGCGTCAACAGCGGCAACCTGGACGCGGGCACCTATCTGCAACAGATCATGGACGCCCTGCCCTCCTGGGTCACACCCTGGCTGGAGAGGTTGCACCTGGGTTCGCTGGCCGAGCTGCAGGACAAGCTGTCCAGCATCGCCATGCAGGCCTCCAAGCTGGCCGCCACCAAGGCGCTGGGCATAGGCCAGAACACGTTCGGCTTCCTGGTGGGCTTTTGCGTGATGCTGTATCTGCTGTTCTTCCTGCTGCGCGACGGCCGTGACCTGACCCAGCGCATCCGCATGGCGATTCCGCTGCAGGCCGACCACAAGGCCGAGCTGTCGAGCAAGTTCACCACCGTGATCCGTGCCACCGTCAAGGGGAACCTGGCCGTGGCGGCCGCCCAGGGCGCGCTGGGCGGGCTGATCTTCTGGATTCTGGGCATCCAGGGGCCCGTGCTGTGGGGCGTGGTGATGGCCTTCCTGTCGCTGCTGCCCGCCGTGGGCGCCGGCCTGATCTGGGCACCCGTGGCCATCTACTTCCTGGCCACCGGCGCCATGGGCAAGGGCCTGATCCTGATCGCCTACGGCGTGCTGGTGATCGGACTGGTGGACAACGTGCTGCGCCCCTTGCTGGTGGGCAAGGACACGAAGATGCCCGACTACATCGTGCTGATCTCGACGCTGGGCGGCATGGCTCTCTTCGGACTGACGGGTTTTGTGATAGGCCCCGTGATCGCGGCCCTGTTCATGGCGATCTGGGACATGTTCTCGCGCATGCAAGTGCAGGATGAGGAAAAGCGCAGCCAACTTGCCCAGGCAGGTTTGGCGCATGCTGAATATCAGACATCGGATGATATGGACCTCAAGCAAGCACCGCACGATCCGCGCCCGCCGGCACGCTGAGCCTGCTCCGGCCCCTCCCTCTGGACGAGGGCCGGAAATCCATTTTCAGGCATTCAATGGGTGCAAATGGATCGCATTCGCGCAATAGCCTGGATCCATCGACCTCATTCATCCACTCAATGAATGGCGGATTGATATAAAACAAAATGTCCGAAGCCCTGAATCCAGATAATCATTTCAACTGATGATCCCGCCGGGCGGCGCCCCGGCAAGCCCCGCGCAGCAAGGCCTGGCGTGGAGCTTGCGCGCGAATGCCGCACAGGACGACTCAGGATTAAGGGTTATTTCCCGGATTGATTCCGGGGTGCACTCGTAGAATTTGCTTACAAGCGTCAATTTCTATTAGAAGGTACCCCACATGGTCCAATTCTCCAGACGCCAGTTCATGAAAGTGACTGGTTCGACTCTGGCCGGATCCAGCCTGGCGTTGATGGGCTTCTCGCCCACTGCCGCCCTGGCTGAAGTGCGCCAGTTCAAGCTGGCCGCCACCACGGTCACCCGCCAGACCTGTACCTACTGTTCGGTAGGCTGCGGCATCCTGATGTATTCGCTGAGCGACGGCGCCAAGAACGCCAAGCTGTCGGTGATCCACGTCGAGGGCGATCCGGACCACCCCGTCAACCGCGGCACGCTGTGCCCCAAGGGCGCCTCGCTGCTGGACTTCGTCCACAGCCCGCACCGCCTGAAGTACCCCGAGTACCGCGCCCCCGGCTCCAACGAGTGGAAGCGCATGTCCTGGGACGAGGCGCTGACGCGCATCACCAAGCTGCTCAAGGACGATCGCGACGCGAACTTCGTCGAGCAAAACGACAAGGGCCAGACGGTGAACCGCTGGCTGACCACCGGCATGCTGGCCGCCTCGGCCTCCAGCAACGAAGCCGGTTACGTCACACACAAGGTTGCCCGTTCCTGGGGCCTGCTCGCACTCGATAACCAAGCACGTGTCTGACACGGCCCGACGGTGGCAGGTCTTGCCCCGACGTTTGGCCGTGGAGCGATGACGAACCATTGGGTCGACATCAAGAACGCGGACGTTATCCTGATCATGGGCGGCAATGCCGCTGAAGCACATCCCTGCGGTTTCAAGTGGGTGACCGAAGCGAAGGAGCACAACGGTGCGCACTTCATGGTGGTCGATCCGCGCTTCAACCGCTCCGCCTCCGTGGCCGATTTCTATGCCCCCATCCGGTCGGGCTCGGACATCGTGTTCCTGGGTGGCGTGATCAACTATCTGCTGACGAACGACAAGATCCATCACGAATACGTGAGGAACTACACCGACTTCTCGTACATCGTGAAGGAGGAGTTTGCGTTCGACGAAGGCATCTTCTCGGGCTACGACCCGCAGACACGCAAATACGACAAGTCCAGCTGGGACTATGAGCTCGACGCCGACGGCTACGTGAAGGTGGACGCCAGCCTGCAGCATCCGCGCTGCGTGTACCAATGGCTCAAGCGCCACTACGCCAGCTACACGCCCGAGAAGGTGGAGAGCGCCTGCGGCACGCCCAAGGAAAAGTTCCTGCACGTGTGCGAGAAGCTGGCATCGACCGCCGTGCCGGGTCGCGTCGCGACCATCCTGTACGCACTGGGCTGGACACAGCACACCACGGGCGCGCAGATCCTGCGCACGGGCGCCATGGTCCAGCTGCTGCTGGGCAATATCGGCGTGGCCGGTGGCGGCATGAACGCGCTGCGCGGGCACTCCAACATCCAGGGCCTGACGGACCTGGGCATCCTGTCGGCCTCGCTGCCCGGCTACCTGACGCTGCCCAACGAGGGCGAGCAGGACTACCAGAAGTACATCGACGCGCGCACGCCCAAGGCCATGCGCCCGGGCCAGATGAACTACTGGTCGAACACGCCCAAGTTCCACGTGAGCCTGATGAAGGCCTGGTGGGGACCGGCGGCCACGGCCGAGAACAACTGGGCCTTCAACTACCTGCCCAAGCTGGACAGGCAGTACGACATGCTGCAGGTGTTCGACCTGATGGCACAGGGCAAGATCAACGGCTACATCGCCCAGGGCTTCAACCCGCTGGCGGCCCTTGCGAACAGCAACAATGTGCGCGAAGGCCTCAAGAAGCTGAAGTTCCTGGTGATCATGGACCCGCTGGTCACCGAGACATCGGAGTTCTGGCAGAACCACGGCGAGTTCAACGACGTGGATCCGGCATCGATCCAGACCGAGGTGTTCCGCCTGCCCACGACCTGCTTTGCCGAGGAAGACGGCGCCGTCGTCAGCTCCTCGCGCGTGCTGCAGTGGCACTGGAAGGCGGCCGAGCCTCCGGGCGAGGCCAAGACCGACATCGCCATCATGTCGGCCCTGCACCTGCGCCTGAAGCAGGCCTATGAGAAGGACGGCGGCAAGTTCCCCGAGCCGATCACCAAGCTGTGGTGGCCCTACGCCCATGCCGATCATCCGACCTCGGAAGAGATCGCCAAGGAGTACAACGGCCGCGCCCTGGTGGACCTGTTCGACCCCAAGGACCCGACCAAGCTCATCCGCAAGGCCGGCGAGCAGCTGGCCGGCTTCGGCGAGATGCGCGACGACGGCACGACGATGGGCGGCTGCTGGATCTGGGCAGGCTGCTGGACCTCGTCCGGCAACCAGATGGCCCGGCGCGACAACAGCGACCCCACGGGCATCGGCAACACGCTGAACTGGGCCTGGGCCTGGCCGGCCAACCGCCGCGTGCTCTACAACCGCGCCTCCTGCGACCGCAACGGCCAGCCGTTCGATCCCAAGCGCACGCTGATCCGCTGGAACGGCAAGAACTGGGGCGGTGCCGACGTGCCCGACATGGGCCCGACCATGCCGCCGGAGACCACCGATCCGTTCATCATGAACCCCGAGGGCGTGGCGCGTTTCTTCTCCCGCAAGGGCATGAACGAGGGACCGTTCCCCACCCACTACGAGGCCTTTGACAACCCGCTGGGATACAACCCCATGTATCCCGACAACAAGCTGGCGGTCATCAACCCGGCCACGCGCATCTTCGACTCCGTCAAGGATTCGGCGGGCTCGCCCAGCGAGTTCCCGCACGTGGGCACGACGTACCGCCTGACCGAGCACTTCCACTACTGGACCAAGCACGTTCAGCTGAACAACATCGTTCAGCCCGAGCAGTTCGTGGAAATCGGCGAGGCGCTGGCCAAGGAACTGGGCATCGAGACCGGCCAGCATGTGAAGGTCAGCTCCAAGCGCGGCTTCGTCAAGGCAGCCGCCGTGGTGACCAAGCGCATCAAGCCCATGAAGATCGATGGCAAGACCATCCACCACGTGGGCGTGCCCATTCACTGGGGCTTCTCGTCGACGGGCCGCAAGGGCTACATGGCCAACAACCTGACGGCATCGGTGGGCGATGGCAACAGCCTTACCCCGGAATCCAAGACCTTCCTCGTGAAGGTGGAAAAGGTTTAAGGAGCAGCTGATGTCATCAACCATGTCTCTCGATATCAAGCGTCGCTCGGCCACGACGACGCCTGCTCCCAGTGCGCGCGAAACGCACAGCGGCGAGGTGGCCAAGCTCATCGATGTCTCCAAGTGCATCGGGTGCAAGGCCTGCCAGACCGCCTGCATGGAGTGGAACGACCTGCGCGACGAAATCGGAACCTGCGCGGCCGGCGTCTATGACAACCCGACCGATCTGACCGATCAGTCGTGGACCGTCATGCGCTTTACCGAGTACGAGAACGAAGCGACCGGCAACCTGGAGTGGCTGATCCGCAAGGACGGCTGCATGCACTGCGAGGACCCGGGCTGCCTGAAGGCCTGCCCCTCGCCGGGCGCCATCGTGCAGTACAGCAACGGCATCGTGGACTTCCAGCAGGACCAGTGCGTGGGCTGCGGCTACTGCGTCACGGGCTGCCCGTTCAACATCCCGCGCATCTCCAAGAAGGACCACAAGGCCTACAAGTGCACGCTGTGCTCGGACCGCGTGGCCGTCGGCCGCGAGCCGGCCTGTGTCAAGACCTGCCCCACCGGCGCCATCATGTTTGGCACCAAGGAGGCGATGAAGGACCAGGCCGAGCACCGCATCGGCGACCTCAAGCGGCGCGGCTATGCCGAGGCGGGCCTGTATGACCCGCAGGGCGTGGGCGGCACCCATGTGATGTACGTGCTGCATCACGCGGACAAGCCTTCGCTGTACAAGGGCCTGCCCGACGACCCGAAGATCAGCCCCATGGTGTCCCTGTGGAAGGGCGTTGCCAAGCCGCTGGCCATGGCCGCGCTGGGCGCAGCTGCCGTCGGCAGCCTGTTCCACTACATCACCAAGGGCCCGAACGACGTGTCCAAGGAACTGGAAGACGAAATGGACCGCAAGGACCAGGAAGCCGCTGAAAAGGAGGCCCGCCGATGAAACGCAATCCACGTGACCTGGTGCGCTACAACGCATCGGAGCGTGCCAACCACTGGGTGGTCGGCATCTGCTTCATCCTGCTGGCGCTGTCGGGCCTGGCATTCTTCCACCCGGCCTTCTTCCCGCTCACGCAGCTGTTCGGCGGCGGGCCGTGGACGCGCATCCTGCACCCCTACATCGGGGTGGTGATGGCGCTGTTCTTCATCATCATGGCGCTGCGCTTCTGGCGCCTGAACGTGGTCGAGCCGCGCGACATCGAGTGGCTCAAGAACGTCAACAAGATGATCGACGGCGACGACCACGACATGCCCGAGCAGGGCAAGTACAACGGCGGCCAGAAACTGCTGTTCTGGGGCCTGGTCATCGGCATGCTGGCGATCACCGTGACCGGCGCGCTCATGTGGCGCGCCTGGTGGACGCTGCCCGTCAACGTGGTGCGCGCCGCCTCGGTGGTGCATGCCATTGCGGGCGTGTGGATGATCGGCCTGATCATCATGCACGTGTACGCGGCCATCTGGACCCGGGGCACCATCCGCGCCATGCTGTACGGCACGGTGACGCGGGCCTGGGCCAAGCAGCACCACCGGGGGTGGTATCGCAAGATGACCGGAGACAACGACTGAGCCCCCTGAGCGGCTGCGCCGCTTCCCCCTCTCGCTTCGCGGGGGGGACGGCACCCTCGGTGCGGGGCGGCCCTTCCTCGGTGCCCCTGCTCTGGGGCACGCCGGTTTCATAGGCCAAGGACAATGCGGAACCCCGTGTTAGCCTTTCGCCTGAAGCCACCAGCCGCCCGGCGTCCCTGGACGCTGGGCGATTGTCTTTTTGGAACATTCCAATGCAACGCATTCTTCAACCCGGCGATATCGAGTCGCTGGATCACACCAGTTTTCCGCGCGTGCTGCTGCCGCAGTTGCCGGGGCTGTTCGTCGAGCGGGCGGCGCGGCTGCGGCAGCTGGCCGAGGGCAATCCGATTGCCGATTACCTGCGGTTCGTGGCGCAGATCGTGGACGCGCAGGGCAAGGCGGCCGGGCAGTTGACGCTGGCCGAGCCCGATGCGGCGCTGATCGCGCGGGCGCAGGAGCATTCGATGCCGCTGCTGCCTGCCGCCGACCATATCGATCCCGCCTGGCACGGTGTGCTGGACCGCATGCTCGATGCCCTGTCGGGCGCCGATGGCCTGCCTGCGCCGCTGCAGCCGCTGCTGCAGGAGCTGCGCGCGCTGGACACGGCCGGGCGTGACGAGATCGCGCAGCGGCTGCTGCAAAAGGAAGTGGCGGCCCGCCACGTGGGCATGGCGCCTTTTGTGATGGCTGCGCTGCAGGTGGTGTTTGCCACGCGCGCCAGCGGCCTGAGCGCACGCGACGTGCCCTATACCGATCCCGCCTCGATCTGCCCCGTCTGCGCCAGCGAGCCCGTGGCCAGCGTGCTGCGCATTGGCGGCAAGGCCGCAGGCCACCGCTACCTGCACTGCGGCACCTGCTGCACGGAGTGGCACATGGTGCGCGTCAAGTGCTCCCACTGCGAGTCGACCAAGGGTGTCGAGTACCAGGGCATCGATGGCGCAGGCGATACCGTGCTGGCCGAGACCTGCGAGGAATGCGGCAGCTACCGCAAGGTGGTCAACCAGGAAAAGGACCCGATGGCCGAGCCCCTGGCCGACGACCTGGCCTCGCTGATGCTGGACCTGCTGATGGGCGAGGAGACTCGCTTTCAGCGCGCCAGCGCCAATCCCCTGCTCTACGTGGCCTTTGCCGAGGAGCAGGATGAGGCCGGCGACGCGCTGATCGACCCCGCCACGCCTGCTGCCTGAACCTTTCGCACGCCATGACCGATACCGCCGCCACCTCTGCCGCATCCCCTGCCGCCTCCCCTGCCCCGTCCGCGCTGCGCCTGCCTGCCGTGGACAAGGTGCTGCTGAGCACCGACATGCTCGCGCTGCGCGAGCGCCACGGCCTCGATGCCTGCACCCAGGCCGTGCGCGAATCCCTGGCGCAGATGCGAGCCGATGCGCAGGAGCGGCTGCGGTCGGGCGAGCCCGATGCAGGCGCGCCCGGCATCACTGAGGTGGTCCAGGCGGCCGGCCTGCGCCTGGCGCGGCGCTTTGCGCCCCGGCTGCGCACGGTCTTCAACCTCACGGGCACGGTGCTGCACACCAACCTGGGCCGCGCCCTGCTGCCGCAGGAGGCGGTGGACGCCGTGGTGGCCGCCATGACGGCGCCGGCCAACCTGGAGTACGACCTGGAAGACGGCGGCCGTGGCGACCGCGACGACCTGATCGAATCCCTGGTCTGCGAACTCACGGGTGCCGAGGCCTGCACCGTCGTCAACAACAATGCCGCCGCCGTGCTGCTGACCCTGGCCACGCTGGCGGCCGGGCGCGAGGTCATCGTCTCGCGCGGCGAGCTGGTGGAGATCGGCGGCGCCTTCCGCATTCCCGACGTGATGACGCGCGCAGGCGCCACCCTGGTCGAGGTGGGCACCACCAACCGCACCCATGCGCGCGACTACGAAGGCGCTGTCGGCGAACATACCGGCCTGCTCATGAAGGTGCATTGCAGCAACTACGCCATCACCGGCTTCACCAAGGCCGTGAGCGACGCGGAGGTGGCATCCATTGCCCATGCGCACGGCCTGCAGATGGTTGTGGACCTGGGCAGCGGCACCCTGGTCGATCTGCGCGAATGGGGCCTGCCCTACGAGGTCACGGTGCGCGAGACCATCGAGTCGGGCGCCGACATCGTCACCTTCAGCGGCGACAAGCTGCTGGGCGGCCCGCAGGCCGGCCTGATCGTGGGCCGCAAGGACCTGATCGCCCGCATCAAGAAACACCCGCTCAAGCGCGCACTGCGCGTGAGCAAGCTCACCCTGGCCGCGCTGGAGCCCACGCTGCGCCTGTACCTGCACCCCGAAAAGCTGGCCGAGCGCCTGACCACGCTGCGCCTGTTCACGCGCCCCCAGGCCGACATGCAGGCCCGCGCGCAGGCGCTGCAGCCGCTGGTGCAGCAGGCGCTGGGCAGCCGCTACGTGGTGGAAACCGCCGAGATGAACAGCCAGATCGGCAGCGGCGCCCTGCCCGTGGAAAACCTGCCCAGCTGGGGCCTGCGCCTGCATCCGGCCGACGGACGCCAGGCCGGCCGCCAGCTCGCCCGGCTTGAAGCAAGCCTGCGCCGCCTGCCCCGCCCCGTCATCGGCCGGCTGCATGAAGACGCGCTGTGGCTGGACCTGCGCTGCCTGGAGGCAGCCGACGAGCCTGCCTTCACCGAACAGCTGCCGCTGCTGCACATCGCCTGAGGACGAACGCATGATCATCGGCACCGCCGGCCACATCGACCACGGCAAGACCACCCTGGTGCGCGCGCTCACGGGCGTGGACACCGACCGCCTCAAGGAAGAGAAGGCGCGCGGCATCTCCATCGAGCTGGGCTATGCCTACACGCCGCTGCCCAATGGCGAGGTGCTGGGCATCATCGACGTGCCGGGCCACGAAAAGTTCGTGCACACCATGGCCGCAGGCGCCGTGGGCATAGACCATGCCCTGCTGGTGGTGGCGGCCGACGACGGCGTCATGCCGCAGACGCGCGAGCACCTGGACATCCTGCAGCTGCTGGGCGTGCGCGAAGCCACCGTGGCACTGACCAAGGCCGACCGCGCCACGCCCGAGCGGCTGCAGCAGGTGCGGGCCGAGATCGGGGCCCTGCTGGCCCCCACGCCACTGGCCGGCGCGCCGGTCTTCCCTACTGCGGCAGCCCTGCCTGACGACGCAGGCGTGGCGCAGCTGCGCGAGCACCTCATGGCGCGCGCCCAGTCCATTCCCGCGCGGGCCAGCGACGGGCTGTTCCGCCTGGCCGTGGACCGCAGCTTCACGCTGCCGGGCCAGGGCACCGTGGTCACGGGCACCGTGTTCGGCGGGCAGGTGAAGGTGGGCGACACGCTGGTGCACTCGGCCTCGGGCACCGAGGTGCGCGTGCGCAGCCTGCATGCCCAGAACCAGGCCAGCGAACAGGGCCTGGCCGGCCAGCGCTGCGCGCTCAACCTGTCGGGCATTGCCAAGGAAGCCATCACGCGCGGCGACTGGATCGCCGACGCACGGCTGCTGCAGGCCAGCGACCGGATCGACGTGCGCCTGCAACTGCTGGCCGATGCGCCATCACTGGCCCAATGGACGCCTGTGCATGTGCACATCGGTACGGCGCGCTGCACGGCCCACGTGGCCCTGCTGCAGGACCAGCCGCTGGGCCCGGGCGAACAGGCCATCGTCCAACTGGTGCTGGACATGCCCGTACATGCCCAACCCGGCGACCGGCTCATCGTGCGCAATGCCCAGGCCAGCCGCACCATTGCCGGCGGCAGCGTCATCGATCCCTTTGCACCCGCACGCAAGCGCCGCAGCCCCGAGCGCACGGCCTATCTGCAGGCGCTGGAATCGCTGATTGCCACTGGGGACGCCAGCGCGCTGGTGCAAGGCGCGGCGCACGGCATTGCCACGTCGCAGCTCATGCGCCTGACGGGCCGCGCATCGGTGGCCACGGATGCCCGCCTGCACCGCCTCCCCCTGGCCGAGGGCGATACGCTGCTGCTGGGCGAGGCACGCTTGCAGCAACTGCGCAACCAGGTGCTGGACAGCATGGCGCGCTTCCACGACAAAAGCCCCGACGAGCCCGGCGTGAACGCCGCACGCCTGCGCCGCATGGCACTGTCGGGCCTGGTACATGCAGGGCATGACGCGCTGTGGAAGGGCCTGCTGCAAGCCCTGCTGCAGGACGGCAGCCTGGCCGCCAGCGGCGCCTGGCTGCACCTGCCCGGCCACAGCGTGCAGCTGTCGGACAGTGAAAAGCAGATCGCCCAGAAACTGCTGCCGGCCATCGAGGCCGGCCGCTACGACCCGCCCTGGGTGCGCGACCTGGCCCGCGACAGCGCCACCGGCGAGGAAACCGTGCGCCAGCTGCTGCGCAAGCTCGCACGCCAGGGCCAATTGTTCCAAGTCACCAAGGACCTGTTCTACACGGCAGCCCGCATGGACGAACTCGCAGCCCTGGTCCGCGAACTGGCCTGCTCCACCCCCAACGCCGAAATCCAGGCCCACGCCTTCCGCGACGCCACCGGCCTGGGCCGCAAACGCGCCATCCAGATCCTCGAATTCTTCGACCGCATCGGCTACACCCGCCGCCTGCGCGACGCCCACCTGCTGCGCCCCGATGTGCAGTGGACCACTGGCGGAAATTCGCTCACCCCAGCCAAAAGCTGAGCCATGACGCTCCCATGGGACCGCTACAATAGCCGGCTTTGGGCATAGCACCTGCAATGGCGCGGCCCAACCCAGGGACGCCGAGCAAGAGCCGCCTCGCGGCGATGGCGTCGTCCCCCTCCCGCGCAGCGAGAGAGGGGGAAGCGGCGCCAGCCGCTCAGGGGGTGCCCAACATCCAGAAGGAAAGCATACGCACCCGGTGGTGCGCCCGGGCTTCAAACCCGGTCAGGGGCGTCAGCCGCTCCTGGGTAGGTTCGACTCCTGCTGCTTTCCGCCAATCCCCCGACTCTGATTCCAGCCAGGTTACGGCTATTGCAAGGGCACGACGATGGCCACGCGGCGGTTCTCCGCCGCATCGCTGGGCACCACGGGCATGGCGCGGCCCAGACCCTTGACCTCGATATCCTGGCGCGCCAGGCCAGCTTCGGCCAGCACATCGGCCACGGCCTCTGCACGGCGCAGCGAAAGGCGCATGTTGTAGGCATCGCTGCCGCGATCGTCCGTATGGCCTTCCACGCGCAGCCGCTCTATGCCCACGCCCTTGAGGGCACGGCCCAGCTCCAGCACCTTGGTGCGCGCCTGGGCGCCGACTTCGGCCGAATCAAAGCCGAACAGCAGCTTGCCCGACATCTGCAGCTCCCAGCCCTGGTCTGCCTGCGCAAAACCCTGGCTGCGCAGCAACTGCTGCTGTTCTTCGGTCAGCCCCGGCGCCTTGGCCGGCGCCTGCGGCACCGTCTGGCAACCGACCAGCGCAAGGGCCAGCACTGCGGCCGCACCTGCGCCGCACATCCGGATCCAGCTCCGTCGTTTCAACATGTCATCCTCCTGTGATTCGTTCGGCCTGGCGCATGGCCTTGGCCTGGTACATGGCCTGGTCTGCATGGCGCATCAGCGTCTCCATGCTCTGGCCATGCTTGGGAAAAAGGGCGACGCCCGCGCTGACCGAAGGCTGCAGCACCACGCCGTCGCCAACGACCAGGGGCTCGCGCATGGCGGCCTCTATCTTGTCCTGCACCATCTGCGCATCGCCACCGCCGCCGATGGGATAGAGCAGGATGGCGAATTCGTCGCCACCCAGGCGGGCGACCAGATCGGTCTCGCGCACCTGCGAGCGCAGCCGAGCACCCACCGCCTTGAGCAGCACATCGCCCACGGCATGGCCGTAGGCATCGTTGACCTGCTTGAAGCGGTCGTTGTCCAGAAACAGCACGGCCAGCTTCTGCCCGCTCTCCGCCGCACTGTCCAGCGCCTGCTGCAGTCGCTGCTCGAAATGCAGGCGGTTGGCCAGCCCCGTGAGGCTGTCGCGCGAAGCCTGTCGCTCCAGGGCCGAATTTTGCTGCTGCAGCCGCTCATGGCGCGTCTGCAGCTCGGCCAGCAGTGCGTTGAAGTTGTCGCCCAACTCGCGCAGCTCGGCAATGCGCGCCAGCGGCACGCGCTGGTCCATGGATCGGTCATGGCGCACGGCCCTGGCCACGCGCGCCAGCTGCTGCAGCGGCTCGGCAATGTCGCGCAGCATGCGGCGCGACTGGCGCAGGCCCACATAGCCGCTGACACCCACGCACAGCACCAGCACGATGAAACCTGCGCCCAGGAAGCGGACCAGGCCCACGCCATCGCTGGCCAGTTGCACACTGCCGACCAGCCTGCCGTCCTGGCGCACATCGGCCTCGGCGCGCGGCAGGCCAATGCCCACGGCCAGCAGCTCCCCGATGCTGGACAGCGCCGAGCCACCATGGCCCGACCACCGCACGAACGGGCGGCCCTCGGCATCGAAGACCTCGGCGTGGGCCACGCCTTCGCCACGCAGCAGCTGGTCCAGCACGCGGGCGGCCTCGTCGCGGTCACCGAAGACCAGCGATGCCTCGACCGTATAGGCCAGCGAACGGGCCACCAGATGCAGGTTGTTGGACAGGTACAGGCGCAGGGTGGCCACGCCGACGATGAGCAGCAGCGCCCCCGCCAGCGCGATGGCCACCGCCGCCATGCGCAGGTGCGCGCGGCGGATCACGTTGCGCAGGGACGCATTGCCGGACAGGGACAACTTCATGGCAAGGTCCTGTGGCGCGCCAGTTGCAGCACCTTGGGATTGACACGCAGGCCGCTGCGGGCCACGGAGTCGAGGCTGACCTCGAAGCCCGCGCCCTCGCCACGGCGGCGCAGGCAGAACATGGCGCCGATGCGGCACAGCTCGCCCCGCTCGCTGATGGTCAGCAGCGGCCGCCCGGCCAGTTGCTCCATGAGCTTGCGCCAGGCCGCCTCATCGAGCTGGCCGGCATAGATGCCCTCGCATTCGACCAGGGCGCGCGCATCGACGGGCACCACGCGCCGCACCTCCAGCCGCTGGCTGCCCACGGTCTGCGGGGCGCCATTGAGCAGGTCGTCGGCATATTCGGTGGAGCCCACCACGCACAGCCGCAGCACGGGGCTTTCCGTGGGCCAGCGCGTGTAGCCCAGGATGCCTACGACGGTGCGGGTCACCCCCAGCTCATGCTCATCGGCCGCCGGCTCCGCATGTGCCTGCCCCACCAGCCCGGCCTGCAAGGCCAGCAAGCCCACGACCAGCCAGGCCCGGGCAGACAGGCCTTTGATCCTGCAATCCATGCCCCACCTGCGGTGTGTGTGATGTATGCGATGTGTGCGAGCTGCCAACCAAGGCTCCTTGAACGGAATATCCATGCATTGCGCCACTCTGGCGCACTGAAGCATTTTTTCACATATCGACCCCATCGGGCCGCCGGGACTGTCACGCCGGGGCGCCCGTGATGGGCCAATGCGGCAACACATCAAAGCGCAGAGGCAGGCAGCCGGTAGTGATAGCCGTAGAGCGCCTGAAAGCCCAGGCTTTCATACAGCCCGCGCGCCACCATGTTGGGCGCACGCACCTGCAGTTCGGCCCATTGCGCTCCCTGCGTCTGCCCCCAGTGCATCAGGCCATGCACCAGCGCCCGGCCCAGTCCCTGGCCGCGCAGCGCAGGCGTGATGACGATGTCATACAGGCCCACGCAGCCGCGCTCCACGACGGCCAGGCCAAACCCGGCCACCTCGCCGCCCGCTCCACCGCCCACTTGCAGCGAAGCAAATGCGGCGGGCCAGGCAATGGACTGCAGCATATGGTGGTGCGCCTGCCTGTGCTGCTCCGGCACGGCGCCGGCCTCGGCAAAGCCCTGCAGCCAGGCCGTGCCAGGCTGGGCTTGAATGGCAAGGGTCCAGCCCTGGTCGTTCGCTGGCGGCGCCATGTCCGTCAATGCGGCACGCATCACCAGGGAAGGGTCGGCCAGCAGGTAGCCGGCCTGCGCCAGCTGCGCATCCGCATCGGGACTTGCCAGGGGCGAGAGGCGAAAGATGGCAGGCAGGCCCTGGCGCTCGTAGAAGGCCTCGATCTGCGGCAGCAAGGCGCCAAGGCGGGCGCCGGGCTGCTGGGCATTGGCCGAGTTGGCGCGCTTGGTATGGCCCTGCGCGACGCGCAGCAGCCAGTCGCCGCAGAGCACGGTGCGCTGGGCCGGCCAGGCGTTGAAGCCGCGCTGCTCCACGCCCACCACCGTCTCGGGATCGCATTCCACGGATGCGCGGTCATGAGTGAAAGACTTGGACATGCCCGCTTGTACCATGGCCGCCCGCCGTGCCCGCCCATAATATGGCGCGCCGCCGCGCTGGCGGCAGGCACTCTTTCCCACTACTGCGATCGCCGCCGATCGCCGGATTGCTCCATGACCACAGACACCTCCCAAGCCCCCCGACTCACCTCGCTGTCCCATGGCGGCGGCTGCGGCTGCAAGATCGCGCCGGGCCTGCTGGCGGAGCTGATCGGCAAGAGCGCGCTGCCCAAGCAGTTCTTCCCGGACCTGCTGGTGGGCACGGAGACCGCCGACGACGCCGCCGTCTACCGCATCAACGACGAGCAGGCCATCGTGGCGACCACGGACTTCTTCATGCCCATCGTGGACGACCCGTATGACTTCGGCCGCATCGCCGCGACGAATGCGCTGTCCGACATCTACGCCATGGGCGGCCAGCCCCTGATGGCCCTGGCCATCGTGGGCATGCCCATCAATGTGCTGCCGCACGACACCATTGCCAAGATCCTGGAAGGCGGCGAATCGGTCTGCCGCGATGCCGGCATTCCGCTGGCCGGGGGCCACTCCATCGATTCGGTCGAGCCCATCTACGGCCTGGTCGGCATAGGCATCGTCAACCCCCGCCAGATGAAGCGCAATGCCGACGCCCAGGCCGGCGACGTGCTGATCCTGGGCAAGCCGCTGGGCGTGGGCATTCTGTCGGCCGCACTCAAGAAGAACCTGCTGGACGAGGCCGGCTACCGCGCCATGGTGGAAGCAACCACCCTGCTCAACCGCCCCGGTACGGCGCTGGGCAAGATGGACGGCGTGCACGCGCTGACCGATGTGACGGGCTTCGGCCTGCTGGGCCACGGCCTGGAACTGGCACGCGGCGCGGGCCTGACGGCACGCATCGACAGCCGCAGCCTGCCCGTGCTGCCCACGGTGCAGGGCTTTGCCGAGCAGGGCGTCATCACGGGCGCCTCGGGCCGCAACTGGGCCTCGTATGGCGCGCAGGTTGCGCTGGGCGCCGGCATCACCGATGCGCAGCGCGCGCTGCTGACCGATCCGCAGACCTCGGGCGGCCTGCTCGTGTCCTGCGCGCCGGATGTTGCCGATCAGGTGCTTGCACTGTTTGCCGAGCAGGGCTTTGGCAGTGCCGCCATCGTCGGCCGCATGGAGGCGGGCGAGCCGCGCGTCATCGTGGACTGACGGCCAGCGCATTCCAAAAGCAACGGGGGCCTCGGCCCCCGTTGCTTTTGCACTCCCGGCGAGCCGCCAGCGAACCGGCGGCCCGTCACCGGGTCACAGGTTGCTTCACTCGCTCACGGTCTGCGTCTTGTAGGTCGGGCTGGCCTGAATGGCGCTGTCGGTGAACGGCAGCTTGAGCCATTGGCGGGCGCCGTAGGCCTTGGTGTAGTCCACGTAGTGGGCCGAGGCCGGGTCGTCCGACAGCGAGAAGGTCAGGAAGGTATGGGCCTCCACACCGGCCGACGGGAAGCTCACCACCTGCATGTAGCTGTTGCCGTGCGGCTGTCCATCCATGCTGTAGCCGCCCTGCTCTATCTTGTTTTCCGAGCAGGTGATGGTGAAGTAGCCCACCTCGCCGCAGCCGCCATACAGCGCGATCTTGTCGCCGCCGCGCTGCGAGAACAGCACGGTGCCGCGCGCCGCATCCATGGCAAAGCCGCTGGCCTGCACGGCCTTCACTGCTTCGGCGAACGCCTTTTGCAGCGCCGCCTTGGCAGTGGGCTTGATGCCACGCGGCGTGTTGACGGGGTCGGCCGCATCGAAGGGCACGGCATACAGGTCGGCCGATTTGATCTGGCTGGCCACGCGCTTCCAGAACTCATCCCAGACATGGGAACCCCTGGATGCCGCCGTGCCCGTGCCGTCCCAGGCCTGCAGCGCCGTGCAGGCAGCCGATACGTCCACCGTTTCACCCGCCGAGGACACGGGGCCTGGACAGACCTGGGCCAATGCCTCGTCCTTGAAGCGCGCGCTGTAGACACGGCTGTCCAGCACCATCTGGCGAACGATGTCGCTGGTGGCCAGCTTGCCCGGATAGCCGTCCGTGCCCGCCAGCCGCTGCAGCGCCATGGTGTGGCCCATGCGCGTGCGCAGGCTCTGGGCCGACGAAGTGGATCCGAAGATGGCCGGATAGCCGGTCAGCGGCGCCGAGGCATTGGACAGCCAGTAGCTGTCGTTCATGTTGCCCACGTAGTCGCTGCGCAGCAAATTGGGCATACGCGCGGGGCCGATGGCACCCGCCTGCACCGAATCCGCATCCGAACTCCAGTCGCACTGGCTGCTGCCACCGGCCAGCACCGGCACCTGGGGCAGCGCCGCGTTGATGGCGGCCGAGGCGGGCGTGGCACAGGCCTGCAATTGCGCGGGCGGCACGTTGGGCACGGCGCCTATGTCGGCATACCAGACCTGGGCATTGCCGCGCCCTGCGGCCACGGTGTTGACCCAGGGAATGGCCGACTCCTCCTTCTGGATGCGGATGAACTCGTCCAGCGACCTGGCCTGGTTCCAGCGCAGCCAGTTGCGGAAGGTGCGGTAGTTGTAGGCGTTGATGTCGCGGATGGCGAACACGCTCTGCGTGGTCCAGCCCAGCGCCGGGTCCATGGCGCCCAGGTTGACCACCGGGCCGTGCACGGTCTTGTACAGCGTGCGCGTGACCTGGTCCTGCCCGCCGGAGGCATTGCGCACGCTCACGGTGATCTTGCTGGCCTGCATGGCCTCGGTCTTGCCGTCACGCACATAGCGGGTCGGATCATTGGGCGCCAGCTGGTACATGAACAGGCCGAAGCGCCGCGCCGTGGACACGGTATGGCTCCAGGCCACGTCGTTGTTGAAGCCGATCAGCACCATCGGGATGCCCAGAAAGCTGGCGCCACTGACATCGATCTCGCCGGGAATCGTGAGCTGCGATTGATAGAAGCGGTCCGGCCCCTTCCAGTACCAGTGCGGATTGCCGAACAGCACGCTGCTGCCGCCGCCCGTGGCCTGCTGGCCAAAGCCGTACATGTTGCTGCCGATGCCCGTGGTGCCGCCCACCTGGAACGATGGCGCCACCACCTGCCCCGGCTTGAGCGCGGCCAGCTGTGTCGCGGCCAGCCGGGCCTTCGCCTGCTTGGCCGAGGCCGTTGCTGCCGCAGCCGCTGCAGGTGGCACGGCATTGGCGATCTGGGCGACGAAATTGCTGTAGCCGCCGGCCAGATTGGCCGTGTACATGCGCCGCCAGATGTCCTGCGCGGTAATGGCCTGCACCCAAGGCTGGCCCGCGCAGGCCGCATTGGTCTTGGCCCCGGCCGGGGTCTCGCGCACCACGCGGTTGTAGCCGGCCACGAAGCCATCGACCAGTTGCTTGAGCTTGTCCGGCTGGGCCTGGATCATGGCGGCCACGGCGTCATCGGAGACGACATGGCGGAAGAAGAAGTCCGAGTCGAGATTGCGCGGCCGGTCGATGGTGCTGTCGTAGACGGCCTGGGCATCGCCGCCCAGGTAGCGCGAGCGCTCCCCGCGGTACGTCAGGAAGGAGTCGGCCATGGTGCACAGGTTGTCCTGCGCCTGGGCATAGCCGGCGCCATAGCCCAGGCCCGTCCAGTCCTTGGCCTTGATGTGCGGAATGCCCATTTCCGTGCGGCGGATCTCCGCGCTGTACTTGCTGCTGGAGCCGTCGCCCGAACCGCCGCAGGCCGCCAAGGCGGCCAGGCAAATCAATGACAGGGGCTTCCATCCACTGCGAACCGCTGGGTACATGCTTTGTCTCCTGGTGTTATGCGTACACAAAGAAAGGCCCCCTGTTTGTACGGGGGCCCACAACAGCATAGGAGGGCCGCAAGGGACTGCCTACCCGGCAGTTTCACTAGCAGATGTCAGAGACCCGACAGTGGTTGCAAGGGCTGCAGCGCGCCCCTCAGGCAGCGGATTCGCCCGGCTGGCTCAGGGCCGCCGTCGTGCGCCGGTCGATCTTGCGGCTGAGCACCACCGAGGTATAGGTCTGCTGAATGCCGTCGATCAGGCCGATGCGGTCCAGCAGCGCATCGAGCTTTTCATTGCTCTCGCAGCGCACGAACACCATGTAGTCGTACTGGCCGCTGACGGCAGAGACCTCCTCGACCTCGGTGAAGCGGTTGAGCGCCTGCATGACCAACGTGGCCGTCTTGGGCTGCACGCGGATGCCGCAATACGCCCGCACGGCAGACTGCTCCACGCGTGCGCCCAGGCGCACGCCGTAGCCGGCGATCACGCCCTCTTGCTCCAGCCTGGCAATGCGCGCCACCACCGTGGTGCGCGCCAGATTCATCTGCCGAGCCAGATGTGCGGTGGAAGCCCGTGCATTGGTCTGCAGCAGACGCAGCAGCTGGCGGTCGGTTTCATCAAGACGGTATTCCATGCGGTTCCCTGGATTTCAACGGCAAGCACCCATGGAGGCTGCCCGGATGTGGTTCCACATTTCGGCAGAGATCTCCCCCAATCCGGCGATTTTATGCGTTGCGCATCGTCGTTCTATCGACAGGAGCTGCACTTTTCCTGGTACCGCGGCGGCAGGAACGGCTCTCCAACCCTCGCCGACCAGCAGCCGCCTCAACTGGCACCACCAGCTCTTGGGATATTCATCAGAAACAAAAGTAACTAATTACAAATTCTTGGTGCGACAGGAAGCAGGGACCACGCAGGGACCTGACTACGGAACCGTATGAATCATTAGCATGCACCCCATCTTTCCTTCACAAAAACTGCTCCAGGCGCACCGCTGCCACTTGAGGCAGCGCTGATCGGGCGTACCGGCGCCTGCGAAACGCTTTCATAGCGTGCTGTATGCAAGATGGATCAGTACTTGCAAATACATGCATTTCCGCTAGATTGACCCCGCAGGCGTAAATTTTGTGTACTCAAGTTACCCCGCACCTCTTGTCTGATCTGCCCCGAGGAGGATTTCCTGTTCCCGCTGCCCGCCGGGCCGCTCGTTCACCACCATGACAAGGGCATGGCCGCCATGCCCGACGAACGCGCGCAGAGTCCGGTGCCTCCATTCGGTCTCCACAGGGGAGACATATGTCACATCGCGCCGCATCCGGAGATCCGTGGAGCCTTCCACAAGCTGCAACGCCCTGGCGGGACAGCTTTGTGCTGGGCGGGGTGCTGTTCCTGTGCTCGGCCGTGGCGCTGGGCCTGCGCTCTCCGGAGCATCTGTCGTCCCTGTGGCTGTCCAACGCCCTGCTCCTGGGCTGGATGCTTCGCAGCCCGGCCTACAGCCATAGACACGGCTGGACGGCTGCCGCCATTGCCATGGCACTGGCCGAATGGCTTTCCGGCAGTCCGCTGGACCAGACCCTGTGGCTGACCTTTGCCGACCTGGCCGCCGTGGCCTGCGGCTGGGTGATGATGCGGCGCCTGCCCCAGCGGGTGCAGCAGATGCGCTCCCCTTCCTCGGTGCTGCACCTGGTGATGTGCAGCCTGCTGGTGAGCGTGGTCGGAGCCGTGCTGGGCTCGGCGGGCATGCACCATCTCATGCATTGGCCCTGGCAGCCCATGATGGCCATGTGGTTCAGCAGCGAGTTGATGCACATGACCCTGTTGCTGCCTGTGCTGCTGAGCCTTCCGGCAAAGCTGGAGCCGCTGTCCTGGCGCAGCCAGCCATTCAAACAAACGGCGCAGGCCTTGCTGCCGCTGCTTGCCCTGGCGATTTCCGAATCCATTGCCATCTACCTGGGCGGACCAGGCGCGCTGTCGCTCACCATGCCGGCCATGCTGCTGTGCGCCATGCGCTATCGGCTGTTCGTGGTCGCCCTGCTCAACCTGGTCAGCTGCGCCATCAAGCTGGCCACGTTTTCCCATGTGTTGTTCAGTTCGCCCGGCACCGAGCTGGAGACGACGTTCTCCTTCCGCCTGGGTCTGGCCATGCTGTCGATCGGCCCGCTGGCCGTAGCCTGCACGCTCATGGCTTTCAAGGACATGCTCAGCAAGCTGCGCCATGCAGTGAACCACGATGCGCTGACGGGACTGCTGGCACGCACCAGCTTTCTGGAGCGCGCACAGCGCACGCTGGAGCGCCTGCAGCGCGAGCGCCAGTCAGGCACCATGCTGATGCTCGACCTGGACCACTTCAAGCACATCAACGACCGCCATGGCCATGCCGCCGGCGACCGGGTGCTGCAGGAAGTCTCGGCCCGCCTGTCGCAGGCGCTGCGCCCGCATGAACTCATAGGCCGCCTGGGCGGCGAGGAGTTTGCGGTGCTGCTGCCCGGTGCCGACTGCGTCACGGCCAGAGCCGTGGCCCAGCGGCTGTGCGAGGCCACGCGCGAAATTCGCATCGACATGAACGATGGCGCAGCCATCTGCCCCACGCTGAGCATTGGCATAGGCTGCACGAACATGGCCTACCCACCGCTGGGTTTGAGTGCCTTGCTGCGCATGGCCGATACCGCGCTGTACCAGGCCAAGGCCAGCGGCCGCGACCGCTACTTCGTGGCCGGCGAGCGGCCGGGCGAGGCCGACTCACCGGCCTTTGCCTGCGAGCATTCCGGGGGCGCCAAAGCGGCCTGACACCAGGCACCGCCTCGGCGTTTTGCCAGCGCTCAGCGCAGGCGGCGGGCGCCGTTTCCTTCGTCGAGCTTGAAGCCCGCCACGGCCTGCGCCAGCTGCACCGCCTGCTGCTGCAGCGACTGCGCTGCGGCCGTGACCTCCTCCACCAGGGCAGCGTTCTGCTGCGTGACCTGGTCCATCTGGCCGATGGCGCTGCCCACCTCGGCAATGCCACGGCTTTGCTCCTGGCTGGCGTTGCTGATCTCGGCCACCAGCGTGCTGAGCTTGCGCACGCCGTCCACGGCCTGGTCGATGGTGGTGCCCGCATTGCGCACCAGGCGGCTTCCCGTGTCGATCTGGCCCACGGAATCATCGATCAGCGCCTTGATCTCCCTGGCCGCCGTGGCGCTGCGTTGCGCCAGCGTGCGCACCTCGCTGGCGACCACGGCAAAGCCCCGACCCTGCTCGCCGGCGCGCGCCGCTTCCACCGCCGCGTTCAGCGCGAGGATGTTGGTCTGGAAGGCAATGGAGTCGATCACGCCGATGATGCTTTCGATCTTGCGGGCCGAGGCCTCGATGCCGCCCATGGTCTGCACCACCTGGCCGACGGCCTCTCCGCCCTGGGTGGCGATCTGCGAGGCGCTGGTGGCCAGCTCGCTGGCCTGGCGCGCATTGGCCGCGTTCTGCTGCACGGTTGCCGTGATCTGCTCCATGGCGGCTGCCGTCTGCTCCAGCGAGCTGGCCTGCTGCTCGGTGCGTGACGACAGGTCCTGGTTGCCACCCGCAATCTCTGCCGACGCCATGCGCACCGATTCCGACGACTCGCGAATGCGCAGCAGCACCGTGGCGATCTTGTCCACGAACTGGTTGAAGGACTGGCCGATCTGCGCCAGCTCATCGCGGCCGGCAGAGGTGAGGCGGCGGGTCAGATCGCCTTCGCCCGAGGCGATGTCCTGCAGCGCATCGCGTGCCACGGCCAGGCGGTTGAGCATGCGGCGCAGCGCCACGGTCAGCAGCACCGCCGCGCCCAGCACGGACAGCACGGTGATGAGGGCGGCCACCTGCAGCAGCGCCCGCACCGAATCCGTGGCCTGTGCGCGGTCGATCACCACGGCCAGCGTCCAGGGCGTGCCCTCGACCTTGGCGGCGTAGAGCATCTGCGGTTCGCCATCGAGCACCAGATCGGCGCGGCCGCCCTGCTCGGCCAGGCGCTTGATCAGCGCGGCATCGAGTTCAGGGGCAATCGCGGAAGCGGGCTTGAGCGCCAGCTCGGGCTTGGCGTAGGCCAGCAAGCGGCCTTCGCCATCAATCAGAAAGGCAAAGCTTTTTTCCTGGGGACGGATGGCGGCCACTTTCCTGGACATGGCGGCCAACCGCACATCAGTGCCGACAACGGCCGTGATGGCGCCCGAGCTGCCGACCGGATCGACAAAGCTGATGGTCAGCTCGCCGGTGCTGGCATCGACATAGGCCGGCGTCACGCCCGGCCGGCCTTCGCGCACGGCCTGCTTGAACCAGTCGCGCTGGGTTCCGTCGTAGTTCTCCGGCATGGGATGGGTGAACACGGCGCGCTTGTCGGCATGGACGAAATAGGCGTCATCGAAGCCGCCAGCCTGCTGGCCGGCCAGCAGGAAGGGGATGGGGTCCGGCTGGTCCACCGCCTTCTTCAATGAGCCGGTGATGCGCTGCTTGTCCTGAACCCAGTCGGTCAGTGTGGATGCATGGGCCCGCGTGAGCTGGCCGATGTTTTCGTCGATATCGGACAGCGTACTGCTGCGCGCCGTCCAGAAGGTGGCCATGGACAGCGCGAACAGCGCGGCCACGGTGATTGCTACGCAGATGAGGATCAGGCGGGCACGAAGTGTTTGAAACATGATGCGTAGTGAAGGCAAAAACGAGGGCTGTGAATGCCCATCGAGCCTATCCGAGACGCATCGGCCGCCAGAGCTCGAAGAGTGCGTACTTGCCCTTGTAATTGCCTGCTTCCTGCGTGCGAAGAAGCCCGCTGGCTAGCCCCTTCGTGCAGGCACTGCATTGCTGGCAGCGCCGCCCAAACTGCAGTCGTCAGCCTTTTGCAAGAACCAGTCACAAGCTTGAAGGATGCGTGCTATAGTGTCAATTTGTAACACAGACACTTGCCGCCCTGGCTGCGGGATTTTTCTGTCGCAAACGCCAGCGCCTTGATTCCAGGACCCTGCCGTTTGCGCCGCGCACCCTGTGTTTTTCCCTCCCTCATATTTTTGGGGTGCACTATGCGGCCTTTTCTTCCCTTGCATGGACTGCCATTGATCGAGAGTGGCTTCCCATCGGGGGCCGGCAGGGAGCCGGGCAAGAAAGTGTTTCACCTTGATACAAAAATGCCGATAAGAAGGCAGATCTGTCATTCAAGGGAAGAGAAACATGAAGCGATGCATCATCAAAGTGGCCGGCGCCTGCTACACAGCCCTGTTCCCCAGCACCTGCGCCGCTGTGGCAGACGCGATGGCCCGGTTTCCATACGCTACAAAAATCAGCGTCCGACTCGCCTAGACTCGGGCAAGATGGGAATCCGTTCTCAGACAGGTTCCAGGCAATACGCCTGTCGTCGTCCGGGTGTTGCGCGGCAGTGTAGGCTCACTTTGCCAAAAGTCTCCTAAGATTCCTTTATATTGGCAGATCAACATCCATTGATATACATGACTACCGACTACAAGACACTGCTGCAGCAGAAAGCCCATCTCGAAGCCCAGATCGCCGAAGTGCTCAAGACCGAGAAGTCCGGAGCCATTGCCCAGGTGCGCACCATCATCGACCAATACGGATTGACCGAGGCCGACGTCTTCCCTTCGTCCAAAGCCAAGGCTGGCGGCGGTTTCCGCGTGGTCGGCGTCCCCAAGTACCGCGACCCGGCCACGGGCGCGACCTGGACCGGCCGCGGCAAGCAGCCCCGCTGGATCGAAGGCAAGGACCGCACTCCCTTCGCCATATGAGGTCCGGCGCAGCCCGCCCCCTGGCAGCCGCCAAGCTGCGACAGAGCCCGCCAAGTGCGGGCTTTTTGCTGCAAGAAGCAACGGGTTAACCCTATTGCTCAGAAGTTACAAATTCTTCACTGTAGTGCAGATGCGTGAACCGATGGGTGCCGGCATGTTTCGGTACCCAAGCAATCACAACAAGGGAAACAGCAGGTATCACACAGGGAACTGTCCTACAGCCCTGCTCTCCAAAATCATGTTGGCCACGCCTTTGCAGCAAGCGCAAGCCATGTGGATGCAACCACGCAGCGGCGAAGTCCAGGCGGCCACTGGAGCGATCCGCAGCCACCACGAACCATTTTCCAGCCGGGCCAGGGAGACTATCTCCTCCCTCCCCTCTCACTGACTTACCCTGGCAGGCCCGCAAGGGCACCGGCTTTTCTCTTCAAGGACCGCCCTCGGGCGGTCCTTTTTTCTGCGTGTGTTATTGCGCCTTGGTGCTGGTCAGCGCAAGGCTGGCACAGCATGGCCCACCTTGAACACGGCCACCATGCCCGACAGGCGCTGCGCCTGGTCGCTGAGGGCGGCGGCGGCCGCTGCGGACTCCTCCACGAGAGCCGCATTTTGCTGCGTCATCTGGTCCAGCTGGCTGACTGCCTGGTTGACCTGGCCAATGCCGTCGCGCTGCTCCGTGGAAGATGCCGTGATCTCGCCGATCATGTCCGAGACCTTGCGCACGCTGCCCACGATGTCATCCATGACCTGGCCAGCCTGGGCCACCTGGGCCGAGCCTTCCTGCGCGGCATCGACCGAGGTGCTGATCAGCACCTTGATCTCCTTGGCGGCCTCGGCGCTGCGATGGGCCAGGGCCCGCACTTCACCGGCCACCACGGCAAAGCCGCGGCCCTGCTCGCCTGCGCGGGCCGCTTCCACGGCAGCGTTCAGCGCCAGGATGTTGGTCTGGAAGGCAATGGAGTCGATGACACCGATGATGTCGGAGATGCGGCGTGCGCTGTCGCCGATGCGATCCATGCTGGCCACCACATGGCCCACCACGGCGCCGCCGCGCTCGGCGGCCTGGGCGGCGCTGCCGGCCAGATGATTGGCCTGGCGCGCGGTGTCGGCCGCCTGGCCCACGGTGGCGGTCAGTTGTTCCATGCTGGCGGCCGTTTCCTCCAGATTGGACGCCGTCTGCTCGGTGCGCGAAGACAGGTTGTGGTTGCCCGCGGCAATCTCGGTGGATGCGGTGGAGATGGAATGCACGCTGTCACGCACCTCCGTCACCAGCCCGCGCAGCCGCGCCGCCATGCCCGAGACCGAGCGCAGCAGGTGGCCAAACTCGTCTTTGCGACTGTCATCGGCCGACACCGTGAGGTCGCCCTGGGCGATGGCGTCCGTCAGCTGCACGGCACGTTCCAGGGGGCGGGTGATGGCCCGCGTCAGCACCAAGGCCAGCGCCAGGCCCGCCAGAAGGACCACACCCTGGACGATCCAGGCCAGCACGCTGGCCTGCTGCCGGGCGGCCTGGGCCTGCTCGCGGGCTGCATCGCGCTGGCTGCGCTGCAACTGCACGAAGACTTCCAGCGAGTCCACGTAGCGGCCAATGGCGCCCAGGTACTGCTGCTGGACGAACTCGCGGAATGCCGCTGCATCGCCGGTCAACTTGATCTCGCGCGCCCGCTTGTTCAGTGCCAGCACCTCGGTGCGGATGGCGGCAATGCGCTCCAGCGCCGCCTTGTCGGCCTCGCTGGCGCCCTTGACGATCTCGGCCTGCAGCTTGGTGATCAGTGCCGAGCCTTCCTTGACCCGGCCGTCGAGCAGGCGGGTCAGTTCCTCATCGGTGGAGGCATTGCTGGCCAGTACCCGCTCGCCCGTGGTCTCCGTTGCGCCCTTCCATTGAATGGCCAGGCTGATGCGACTCTCGTACTCGGACAGCGTCTGCATGCCATGGTCCATGGCGCGAGCCGCCGCAAACTGTGCCCAAAGCGATACCGCAAGCATCATCGCCAGCAAGCCGCCCAGCGTGCCCCAAAGCTTGGCGGACACGCTCCATTGATCAAATTTCATTCGTAGCACTCTCGTCGGAAAAACCGAATACAGGAAAGGTAAAACAACAGGCCGCGCACATCAGCGGCGACCGTTTTCCGGCGCAACGCCCTGCCATATCGGCATAGGCCACCAATCCGGAAAAGATGACCTGCTTTTTCGTCACAAATGCCCGGGACTTGAGGCCGCTGCACTGGTAGGCCCGATATCGCCAGCCGTGCACAACGCGGAACATGCGCCCATGCGGCCGCAAGCGCCGTGTCAACGGATGCAAAATGGACCGGCGCTTCGGAATGCAGCACCATTCAATGCCGCAATCGCGAAGCTGTCGCCACCCGCACCTGCAAGTGCATAACACGCTGTGGATGTGTCACTCGATACCGATCGCCTCTATGTATTGATTGCGCCGCTGAGCATTCTGCTGCTCAGTTGCACGCTGGCCGTGTGCTGGCTGGTGCAGCGGCGCCAGCGTTACCTGCTGTGGATTGCGGGCGGATACGCCCTGGTTTCTCTGGCGCTGGCCTGGCAAAGCCTTGCACCCCGGGAAGAACTGCACCACTGGGCGGTGTTCACGGGCGCCATGTATCTGTTCGGCACCTGGTGTTTCGCGCGCTGCATGGCGGGGCGCTATGGCGTCTCGGCCCATCCCTTGCTGGGGCTGCTCATAGGCGCCGTCGTCCTGGCTGCGCTGTACTACTACAGCCGGTTCCAGGTCGATCTGTGGGTGCGCGTGCACTGGCTCAACACCGGCTTGGGCCTGCTGCAGATGCTGCCGGCGCCCGCCATGCTGCGGCGCCGGCCGCCTCAGGATTGGCTGGAGAGAATGCTCTACTGGTCCTACGTGGTGTTTGCCGGCTACACCGCTGCCCGGCCGCTGCTGGTGCTGGCCCTGGGCAGCACCGACCTCAACGAGATTGCACGCTCCACCTACTGGCTGGTGACCCTGGTCAGCACGCTGTCGTTTGCGCTGCTGTTCACCCTCATGCTGCTGGCATGCACGGTGCGCGATGTCTTCACCGCGCTGCGCGAGGAGCGCAACCACGACTCGCTGACCAACCTGCTCAACCGCCGCGCCTTCCAGGAGGCAGCCGAGCTGCGCCTGGCCGATCCGCACATGGCCCCGATCTCCGTGCTGATAGGCGACATAGACCACTTCAAGCGCATCAATGACAGCTGGGGACATGACTGCGGAGACCGTGTATTGCAGGCCGTGGCCCAGACCCTGCAGCAACACGTGCGCAACGACGATCTGGTGTCACGCTTTGGCGGCGAGGAATTCGTGCTGCTGCTGATGCGCACCACGCCCCAGGAGGCCGAGCGCGTGGCCCAGCGCATACGCGCCCAGCTCAGCGCGGATGGCTATGTGCTGGCGGCCGGCCAGCGGGTGACCATCAGCTTCGGCATCGCACCCGTGGCCGCCAACACCGCCTTGACCGATGCGCTGACGCGCGCCGACGGCCTGCTGTATGCCGCCAAGCAGGCGGGCCGCGACCGCGTGCATGTGGCCACCGACCCTGGCCGCAGGGTGCCGCAGGCCGTCTGAAACAGGAAAGCGCGCAGCGCCTTCTTCGTACGCCCATTCATCAAAATCCGTGGAAAAGAAAAAGCCCGCCAGGGTGTGGCGGGCTTGTCCCCAAAGGCAGGGTGAATGCCTTATTTTTTTGCGTCCTTCAAGACTTCCTTCACATCACCCAGCTTCTTCTGGGCCGTGCCTTCGACCTGCTTGGCAATGCCCTTGGCCTGTTGCTCGGGGCTGTCGATCAACTCGCCAGCCTTTTGCTGCACCTTGCCTGCGGCATCCTTGAGCGTGCCCTTGATCTGATCCGTGTTCATAGTTGCGTCCTTTGCTGCAAGAGCCTTCAAAAAGGGATAGGTTGTTTAACACCCAACGCAACGATACGCGTGGCAAACCGGGGCGCGCGACAGCGCGCTGCAACGATACGCGTGGTCTGAGGCCTACAGCCTCAGGTCTTCTTGCTGGTGCGACGGGCCTGCACGCCATCCCCCGTGGCCTTGGGCAAAGACGCGGCCTCACCCGCTTCGGAGCGCAGGCGCTTGAGGGCTTCGGTCACCACGGCCTCCTTGTGCGCCTCGAACAGGCCTGCAGCGGCGTCCTTGTGTTCTTGCAGCAAGCGGCACAGGCGCGCGATTTCCTTTTTCAACTCCGCCACATCCAGGTCCGGGCCGGCCTGGGCCGTGTCGCCGGCTTCATCCAATTCGAAGCTGCGCCGTATGCGGGCAACGATTTCGGCATTCATGGAACGGTGGCCTGCCTTTGCCACTTCCGAGATGCGATCGCGCATTCCATCCGGGAAACGGACGATGAAGCGCTCCTGGGTTTCGCTGGGAAAGGGTTTTCGTTGCATTGGGCGATGGTACCTGTCAGATGCAAATTCAGATTCATGCCTAGTTGACATGATTCCAAGTTGGCATAACATTTGAATCGGCCCGACCGAGGACCGGGCAAACCAGCCCCCATGCCATGCACACGCCGATGCCCGTGCGTACGAGCACTGAACCCCAGACCTATTGCGCAAGAACAGAACCATGCCGGACACAGACATGCACGCCTGCGCGCGCCTTGCGCAGGCCCTCGCCAGAGCGCCCGATCCGGAGAGCCTGGCGACCGATGCGCTATGCCACATCAGCGCGGCGCTGAGCGTGCTGGAAATGCATGTGGAAAGATCCAACCGCGCCATGGTGGTCGGTGTCCATGACCTGCTGCGCAGCTACCACCTCAAGGCAGACCGTGCCGCTGCAGAGCAGCCGGTCGAGGCGCTGGCCAGCAGCGTGCTGCCGCAGATGTCGGCCGACCTTCAAGGCCTGCTGGAAATCATTGACCGCGTGAACGACGACGAGATGGACGACCCCATCCTCTATGCCGTGAGCTACCTGCTCAGGGCGGCCAAGAGATTCTCGGATGCGGCGCCGCAGGCATAGCGGCCTGCGCATCGCCGCCTGACCTCACTCCTCGTTGGTCCACTCCACCCGCGCGCCCAGGCTGCGCAGGTTCTCGACAAAGTGCGGATGCGCACGGCGAATCGGCGTGGCGTTGCGGATCTCCGATCGACCCTCGATGCTGCTGGCGACCATGAACAGCGCAATCGCCACGCGGATGATGTACGGGCTCTCCACCACGGCCGGCGTCAGCGGATTGCCGCCAAAGGTGACCACGCGGTGCGGGTCCGAAGAAAACACATGGGCACCGAACTTGGACAGCTCGCCCGTCCAGCCCAGCGCGCCGTCGTAGATCTTGTTCCAGAACAGCGCATTGCCCTGCGCATGCACACCCAGCGCAATGAAGATGGGCAGCAGATCCACCGGAAAGTACGGCCAGGGAGCGGCTTCCACCTTGGTAAGCACATTGCTGGTGAAAGGCGTCTGCACCTTCAGCGGCCCCGAGCGCAGCGCGCGCGACCAGCCGTTCTTGTGCTCCACCTGCACGCCAAACTTGGCGAAGGTGCGATCGATCAGCGGAAAGTTGTCTGGCGTGCTGTTGCGCACCTCCACATCGCCGCCCGTGATCGCACCCAGCGCGAGAAAGGTGGTGATCTCGTGGAAGTCTTCCTCGAAGGTGAAATCGCCGCCGCCCAGCGGCGCACCGCCGCGCACCGTCAGCCGAGAGGTGCCGATGCCGTCAATATCGGCACCCATCATCACCATGAAGCGGCAGAACTCCTGCACATGCGGCTCGCAGGCCGCATTGGTCAGCATGGACTCGCCTTGCGCAGCCACGGCGCACAGCACGAAGTTCTCCGTGGCCGTGACTGAGGCGTAGTCCAGCCAGTGGCGCACGGCCTTGAGCGGTGCGGCACTGTGGATCAGCAGGGAGCCGCTGGCGCGTTCCACCTCTCCGCCAAAGGAGCGAAAGATGTCCACGTGCGGATCGATCTCGCGCACGCCCAGCGTGCAGCCCTTGACGTTGTCCTCCAGCCGCGCCACGCCAAAGCGCGCCAGCAGCGGCGGCACCAGCATGATGGAAGAGCGCATTTCCTCGGGCAGGCGGTGCGAGGACGCGTCAAAGCGCGTGTCGCGGTGATGCAGCTGCAGCGTGCGAGTGGCCTCGTCCAGCTGCACCTCGCTGCCCAGCGTGCGAAAGATGTCGAGGATCTTGCGCACATCCGTGATGTCCGGCACGCCATGCAGCCGCAGCGGCTGATCGGTCAGCAGCGTGGCGCACAGAATCGGCAGCACTGCATTCTTATTGGCGGAGGGAACGACGCGGCCGCGCAAAGGCGTGCCGCCGTGGACGATGAGATTGGACATGGGGTGCAGCGCTAGCAGCGATAGGACAACGCGTGATTCTAGGGTTGCCGGGCTGCCCGCAGGCCTTGCAGCGGCAGCACACGCCCGCTGTTTCAACAGGTTTCGTATCCAGGCCGCCTACCCGACAACAAAGCGTCAGCCTCAGCCCTGCACTTCGTGCCCGTAGACGATGAAGCCCCGGTGCTCGGCCACCTGGTCATACAGCGCGCGGCCCGCCTCGTTGGAGGACTGCGTCTGCCAGTACACGCGGCGCGCTCCTGCCTGCGCAGCCTGCGCATAGACCGCACGGATAAGCGACTTGCCAATGCCCTGCTTGCGCCTCCGCGCATCGGCAAACAGATCCTGCAGATAGCACACCGGCTCCAGCCGCGTGGTGCTGCGATGAAACAGGTAGTGCGCCAGGCCGACCAGCTCACCCTCGCTCTCCGCCACGAGCGCAAACACCGGCTCCAGCGGATTGAGGAAACGCTCCCAGGTGGCCTGTGTGATGCCTTCGGGCAGCGCCGTCTCGCCAGCGCGCCCATAGAACGCGTTGTAGCCCTGCCAGAGAGGAAGCCATTGGTGGTGGTCCGCCTGTGTGACAGGCCGGATCTGGAGCGGAGGAACAAGAGACGACATGAAACTCCTGGCAAATAAATGAAATGGGGACCAGGAATTCTAGGCACGGCAAGCCGCCGCCAAGAGGTTTGCAGGCCAGTCCCGGCCCCTTCGCAAAGTCTGAGGACGCAGCGCACAGCGCGTCCGCAAAACACATACACGGCGTACAGGCCCGGCCTACATGCGACCTCAGCCTTGGCCCGCACAGAAACACCGCGCAACCAATTGAAATAGAGCCCATAGGAGAGCACGTACCCAGAAACCTCTCCAAATCATGTGACGGAGATACAAGATGAGTCGAGTCGTTCCGACAGAAAGCTTCAACCCGGACCCGGATGCCCGCTACCACCGCAGCCTGCTGGAAGCCTTTCCCGTGCGCGGCAGCCAGCCTTTGCTGCTGCGCATGGAGCCACGCTCGCCCCTGGGGCGCCTGTACGCGCGGGGCTTGCGCGCCTTGCGGGCCGCATTCGCCACCGAACTGCCGAGAACCTTCTGATGCGACACCTCTTCCTCGTCTTTCTGTGGTCCGCCATCTGCGCCATTTCCTTTGCCGTGGCGATGCTGGCCAGCCCCATGCTCAGCCACGCCATCTGACCGTGCTGCCAGCACGCGTGCCGTTGCCTTCACCACGCCCATAAAACCATCGGCCATCGCCTTGGCCGTCTCCAATGCGGCTTTATCCGACTCTGGATGCAAATTCCTGCCGCCTACACTGCGCCAGTCCATTGGCTTACAAAGGAATTGCCCGTGAAGAAAAGCACATTGCAGATTCGTCCCGTCGTGGGCGCATTGCTGGTGGGATTTGCCGGGCTTGCAGCCCTTTCCAGCGCCTGGGCCTGTACCCGCCTTGTCTATTTGGGTGCGAATGGCCAGGTCGTGACGGCACGCTCCATGGATTGGAAAAGCGACATCGTCAGCAATCTCTGGGTACTGCCGCGCGGCATGGAGCGCAGCGGCAAGGCCGGCCCCAATTCCCTGCGCTGGACTTCCAGGTACGGCAGCGTTGTCACCTCGGGCTATGACGTGTCCACCACCGATGGAGTCAATGAGGTCGGCCTGAATGCCAACCTGCTATGGCTCGTGGAATCCCAATACCCCGCTTTCGGCGCAGGCAGCAAACCCGGCCTGACCATTGCGGCCTGGGCGCAATATGTGCTGGACAACTTCGCCACCGTGAAGGAAGCCGTCGCGGCTTTGGAGAAAGAGCCCTTCACCATCGTCTCGGACAACGTGCCCGGAGAGAACCGCCTGACGACGCTGCACCTCTCGATGTCCGACGCCAGCGGCGACAGCGCGATCGTCGAGTACATCAACGGCCGGCAGGTGATACACCACGGTCGTGAATACCAGGTCATGACCAACTCGCCGACCTTCGATCAGCAACTGGCCCTGAACGCCTATTGGAAGCAAGTGGGTGGCACCACCATGCTGCCCGGCACCAACCGGGCCGCCGACCGCTTTGCCCGCGCATCGTTCTACGTCAACGCCATCCCCAAAAGCCCGGACCCCAACAAGGCGCTTGCCAGCGTCTTCAGCGTGATCCGCAACGCCTCGGTGCCATATGGCCTGAACACTCCCGAAGAGCCCAACATTTCGTCTACCCGCTGGAGAACCGTGTTCGACCACCAGCGCAAGCTCTACTTCTTTGAATCGGCCCTGACTCCGAACACCTTCTGGGTGGACCTCAAGGCACTGGACTTCAGCAAGCAAACAGGCAAGGTGCTCAAGCTCGACCTGGGACCGGATCAGGACCACACATTCTCGGGCGATGCCACGCAGAATTTTCAGGAATCGGCACCGTTTGAGTTTCTTGGATTGTGAGAACCAACTTCAGGCACAGGCCATGGGCTCGCGCACTGCTGCCTCAATGTTGATTTCGCTTTGTGCTTTGCACAGGAAAATGCCTCGCATTAATTCGAGGCATTTTTCCATTGAAAATCAAAAATAGCAGAGCTAATCTGCCGCCAATTAATACTATGATGGTTTATTGGCATTCAACTGGGAAATAAACCTAAACAAATAAAACCCAATAATCTCAAACTCAATACATTTTAATTTTCTATTGATTTATTTATATCAATATATAAACAATATCAACCTGACTCTACAAGCCGAAATCAAGTAATTCCTCAATAGACAATATTCAGACCATCACATAGCATCGCGCTCGCAAAATATATTCACCAAGGGATGAGGAAAAATGCGAGCAACAACACCGAATCAACAAAGATGGTTCACGCCTTGGCCTGAACTGCGCAAGGGCATATTGAATGCGCGTCTTCTGGCAGCTTGCGCTGCGTGCCTGGCCCCTGCGGCCTGGGCAGCGCCCTGCGTCAGTGGAACGGTGTACACCGCCGCTGGCGGGCCCCAGGTTTGCACCGTACCTGCAGGCATCACGACCATGACCGTCACCCTCATCGGCGGTGGCGGCGGGGGCGTTTTCAGCTCATCCATGGTCACAGGAGGAAACGCCGCCGTTGGCACAGGCAGCTTGGCGGTGACTCCTGCCAACAACCTGCTGATCAGCGTCGGAGGCGGAGGTGCCACAGGAGGGCCTGTCGGCGCAGGGGGCGGTGGAAGCAGCAGCATCATCGACACATCCGCCCTCACCGTTCTGGCCGTGGCGGGCGGCGGAGGCGGCGCCGGCCGCAACGACACCGCTGGAGTTTCCGGTGGCAATGCGGGAGTGGGCGCAGGTGGTGGCAACGGCAGCAACGGAACGATGGGCAACCCGGCACACCCCGGTGGCGCAGGCGGCACGGTGGCTGGCACGGGCGGGGCCGGTGGCATTGGCACCGATGGCACGGGAGGCGCTGGCGGCAGCACCAGCAGCAGGGACGGCAGTACGGCCACAGGCAATGACGGAGGCGGCAGCGGCGGCGGCGTGGGTCCTGCAGGACCAGGAGCCAGTGGCGCCAGCGCCGGCAGCATGGGCCCCGGTTTGGGCGGTGGCGGCGCTGGCGGCGGAGGAGCCGGCGGCTACAACGCCGGTGGCGGCGGTGGCGGCTACGGGGGTGGCGGCGGCGGCGGCGGGAACGCAGGCAACGCTGGCGACATAGGCGGCGCTGGCGGTGGAGGCAGCAGCTACGGCGCCGGAATCACATTCGCAGCAGCCACCAGCGGAGCCGGCATGGGCGGCGCAGGAAATTCGAATGGTGCGGACGGATCCGTTCTGATCACCTTCGCTCCCCCAATCGCGTCAGCCCAGGCCATCCCCACGCTTGGCGAATGGAGCTTGCTGCTGCTGTCGGGTCTGCTGGCCTTGGTCGGCGTAGCCAGGACGCGGCGCCAGTACTGAGCACAGGGGTGGGACGGATTTTTGAGGATCCGCCCCGAAAGGAATGATCACAGCGCGCGTGCGCTGTGATTCCCTCAAAGCCTTTCAGCCTGGTAGTAGTTTTTCCCGCCGCCCAAGCACGGCATGGGCGTCAGCATCACGGCTGCACTGCTATGGCAAAAGCCCAGTACCGTTCTGGCCGGTTGGACGAGTTGGCCGGCTGCATCCACCCCGCTCCAATGGATCCGTCCCGTCAGGACGCCGTATTCGTCCACGTGCAGCCTCTCAATCCTGTACATGTTCAAGCCGGATCGAGACGGAGCGCCTTTGCAGCTCAAAAGCCCCTCAGAGTAGATGCCACCTCCCGAATACCTCAGAGGCCCCTCGTAAAAGCAAGTCCCTCCGGCTGCAAATTCCTCCTCCATGCGGAACACATCTCCCTTGGCGTAGATATGAAGCTGCCCCCCCCTCGAACCACTCATCACCAGTTCCTCACCCGATGAGTAGCTGAAGCTCTTGCCATGCATGCGGGCCAAATTGTCCTCAAAGCCGAATCGCTTCATGGGCTGCGGCGCCTCCCCGGGCAAAGTGACCGTAGCAGAAGTCTCTGTATCAAAAACAATGCGGACAGGTCCTACGACTCGCACGGGCTCTCCATCCTGTGCGGGCCCTCCCAGAACGCGGCCGCCACGGTATTCCGTCAGTTCACCTTCGAAGATTTTTTCATCCTTCAGCTGACCCGCAGCCTGCAGGAAAAGTGCAGAGCCATCCGTTCTGTATCCGAAGTAGGTAACGATCACGTTCAGCCCGCCTTGCCTGTCTATCTGAATCCCACGCCCAGGCTTGCCATTCAGTTCACCATCCATCGCCCACATACCGGAATCAGGCAAGGCCGCCATTGTGTAAGCAGACAGGCAAGAGGCAAAGGCAGAAATCACAACACTGCGGATCCATCGATTCATAACGTCTCCATTGACATGAAAATTAAGCGAAACCGCCTGACTATAGCCTGCAACCGGCTCGTCAAGATAATTCACATCAAACGCTCCAATAAATTTAATTTAGTTAATTTATTTGCTTGCTAAGAAAAATCGGCACAAAACACGCGTGAACGAGCGGATGCGCTGGCCTCATTGATCCGCTCCTCCACGACCTGCGGCACAGCACCGCCAGCGAGAAGGTCAACGCTGACGTGACCCTTCTCGTAATGAGGGCAGGGAGCATAACCGCTCTGATGGGCCCTCTGGTGAAGTGGTGTTAACCACTCTTAGAGGAGCTGCAGAAAAAAATCACCTCCCTAGCCGCAAGCAATCTAATTCCAATCTGAAAATATGAATCATTTAATCCTGCGACACTTTCAGGAATTGACGAGCTTGGGATAAACCATAAATCACACTCTGAACTAAAATTCATTAGTTGATTTCCTATAATCAAGCATCTAACCAAGAAATTAAACGCGATTTAAATCCTTGGATATTCCCGGCCATGCAGCACCTAATGATTGGACATCGGCTGCGTGTCCTGCGGCCTTTGCTGCCATGTCCCCATACGCTGCGCGGCAGTCTTCATATACGGCATTGACGGCAGTGGCTTACTCAAGGACGGATGCGGGGGGAGCACTGGCAAGTCTGCGGGCGGCATCTGCAGATTGCTCGCGCAGGCCGTTAGAGACAGCGCGCGTCCAGCTCGACGCGCTCCCACTGCGGCGCCTGTTTCTGTTGCTTGCTCATCCGCCCGAAGCTGGCAGGCTTGGGGCGACCGCCACAGCACCAGGCCGCCCACTCCAAATAACTACCAAGTTTCAGTGATATACACAAAATACACAAATTTCTACAATTTGCAACGAATTCGGCCATCGAACATGGGTTCGGTATAGAGCGCTGCAGGGAGCGAGCCGTTCGCTAAATAAGGGAACCAACATGTCATCCGGGAATTTCCGCACATGGGCACTGGGCAGCGCCGTGGCTCTTGTGGCCTTTGCTGGCTCCGCCAGCGCACAGTTGCTCAACGTATCCACATCACATACCAATGTCTCGTGTTACGGAGGAAACAATGGCACCGCCACGGCCCAAGGCATCCAGAACGGTGTTGGGCCCTTCTCCTACTCATGGGCCCCCTCTGGAGGCACAAACGCTACCGCCTCAGGGCTCACGGCAGGCACTTACACCGTCGAAGTTACTGACTCGAACAACTTACAGGGAACTGCGTCTGTCACAGTTGGACAACCTGTAGCAGCCCTATCAGGCACAAAGTCGCAGATCAATCCCACTGGAGGCAACAACGGTAGCGCAGCAGTTGTCGCGAGCGGGGGGACTCCTGGCTACACCTACGCCTGGATCCCCTCCGGGGGCACAGCGGCAACCGCGACAGGACTAGCTCCCGGTCAATATTGGGTGACCATCACAGACGCCAACGCCTGCCAAACCGCGCTGAGCTACATGCTTGCGGCCGCTGCCCCCTCAGTACAAGCAGTAAGCGTTCCTCCCAACGGAACCTATAGTGCTGGGCAGAACCTGCAGTTCAATGTGACCTACAGCGCTCCCGTCGCCGTCACAGCTGGCGGCCCACCGTCAATTCCTTTGACGATTGGTTCAACGGTCCGGCAAGCGAACTTCGTCGGTGGCAGCAACACCTCCATCCTGACTTTCATATACACCGTGCAGCCAGGTGACTTTGATGCAAATGGAGTGACGTTAGGGACCGCCATCAATCTCAATGGGAGCACGATGACGAGCGGAGGCACCAACGTTGTACTGAATTTGGCAAACGTAGGCGCCACGACCGGCGTACTGGTGAATGGACAGCAAACCCAGAGCATCACGTTCACAAACCCCGGTGACCAAATTTTCGGCACAACGCCAACACTGGCCGCGACGGCCAGTTCCAGCCTGCCCGTGGCCTTCAGTGCAACCACAACTGCCGTGTGCACGGTCACGTCGGGCGGCATGCTGACTTTTGTGAACACAGGCTCTTGCACCGTCGATGCGAACCAAAGTGGTAACGCAAGCTATCTGCCTGCATCACAGGTGTCTCAAACCTTCATGGTGAATGCAGCGGCACCCGGAGCCCCCACCATTGGCAACGTCACTGCAGCCGACGGGCAGGCTACGGTGACCTTTACTGCACCTGCATCTGACGGCGGCACCCCCATCACAGGCTATACCGTGACCGCGACCCCCGTGGCCGTGCCCGGTGCGCCTGGTGTGATCACTCAGCAAGGAACGACATCCCCCATCGTCGTGGCTGGCCTGAGCAATGGCTTCACCTACAACTTCATGGTCGTGGCATCCAACGGGACAACCGGTGCAGCCTCTGCAAGCACACAAGCCACGCCGCGCAAGCTGCAACTGGTGAGCGCGCCCGGCAGTGTGCCTGGCATGACCGGCACACCGTCTGCCACGATGTCCGGCGGCGGCACCACCTGCACGCTGCAACCTGGCGGCGGCTTCGGACCTGTGACCTCCACCCCTCCGAACCTCCAAGCGCCCAGCGGTCAATTCGCTTTCAGCGCCGAAAACTGCATCGGATCTGTGACGATGACCCTCACCTATCCCAGCGCTCTCCCCGAAGGCGTGCAGTTCCGCAAGCCCGATGGAGCCGGCGGATGGTTCGACCCTGCGACCGCGCTGAACGTGATCGTGAACGGTGCGCGCACCACGGTGACCTACACCATCACCGACAACGGCCCGGGTGATACCAACCCTGCCGTGGGCGTGATCGCAGACCCACTCGTGCCCGTGCTGGCAGCAGTTCCAGCCGGCGGCGCTGCAGCCATTCCTACGCTCAGCGAGTGGGGTGTCATTCTGATGTCTGCCCTGCTGGCGATGTTCGGCCTGCGTCGCATGCGCCGCCAGCGTTGATGCAGCCCTGATCCCAAAAAACAAGGCCCGCAACTGCGGGCCTTTTCTTCGTCTGCCCGTCTACAGGCGGCGCGCGGCGATCTGCAGGCGCTCGGCCAGCGTGGGCTTTGCAGCCAAGCGCTCTGCCGTTCCCAGCACGCCATCGCGGCCCGTTACCGCCCGCGCTATCAGTGCCGTGCCCAGCGCACCACTCACAACACGGCCCATGCCACTTTCCGTGCGCCGGGCGTGGCGCAGAGCCAATAGGCCAGCACCGAGCACCAGCCAGTGCTCACCCATGAATCCCTTGCGAGAGTCATCCCACTTGCGCAGGTCCTGAATCTTTTCTGAAATCGCCATTCATTGCTCCTGTTTCTTCAGAGCTTGCATGGTGCCCCGCCAGCGGGCTGCAGGCTGTCGGTCCCTGAGCAAGATTCCGGTGGCGAGAGTCCTACGGGCGCGTTGTGGGCGTCCAGCTCAATGCGCCCCCACTGGGGGCTTGCTTCTGTTCCTTGCTCATCCTGCCGAACGTGGCAGGCTTGGGGCGGCACCGTCATCTCTGCGAGGCGGCTCGTCGGAGGCTGTCGCACAATGCGCCCGACCGTCTGGTAGCCTGTATGTGAACGGGGCGATATGAGCCTCCTAGAAAGGACCTGCATGCTTTCCAGAATTTGCACAGCTGCATTTGTCGCCTGCCTCACGGTCGTGCAAGTGCCAGCGATGGGCCAGGCGGATGTTCCCTCTACTGCGGTGAACTTCAAGAAAGGCACGTCGAGCGCCACCGTCCAGGGCAAGCTCCAAGGCAACAAGGTGGAGACGCGCGACTACGTGGTGCGCGCGGGCGCCGGGCAGACGATGACCGTGCAGATGGAGACGAAATCCACCTCGACCTACTTCAACGTGCTCCCACCTGGTAGCGATGAAGCGCTGTTCCGCGGCGAAATGGCAGACGGGTCCAAGTGGACCGGCGTATTGCCCGCCAGCGGTGACTACCGTACGCGAGTCTTCCTCAATCGTGCAGCCGCCCGGCAGGGCAAGTCGTCCGCGTACACGCTCAAAATTTCAGTCGTGAATTGAAGTGGCGCCGCGCCCGCAGACAGCGCGGGCGCAGCACTATCTGCGTATGAAAAACCTTCCTCGCATCGCACTGACGGCTCTGCTCGCTCTGCCGATCGCCTCCTTTGCCCAGTCGAGCGTGCAGGTAGGGTTCTCACCCGAAGGTTCCGCCCGCAAGTTGGTGCTGGACACAATCGCCAACGCCAAGACAAGCATTCAGGTGCTGACTGAATGTCAGGTGGCGTGCCGCCCAGTCTTAGCCGATACCGCAGCACTGGCTTACAAGCTGGCAGCTCCGTGAGCCGGCTTTCCACCTGGCCCTCACGCACTAGGTACTGCAATGCCCAATCAATTTCCCCCTTGCTGCGGCCCAGAACCAGGACCAGCTCGGAATGGCAGAACCAGCGCCCGTGGGCCTGGCGCAGAAACCGCAGCAGCACGTCAGTACCACTGCCCGGGCGGATGACGCCCGCAGGACGCGGGTTGTTATGCCGCGCCCCCTCCTCGTGCCAGCCCTCCAACTGGCCAGCTATCCAGTCCATGCAGCTCAATCCAAGGCTGGCGCGCGAGCGGCCGGCTACAGCCATGCCCGGCTGCATGATCTGCGGCACAGCACAGCCAGCGAGATGATCAACGCCGGCGTGGATCTGTACACCATGGGTGGCGTACTGGGGCACAAGTCTGCCGTGAGCACGAAGCGGTACAGCCATCTGGCGACGAAGACGCTGAAAAGTGCCGTTGCGTTGGTTGGCAAAAAAGCCCGCACAACGGCCAAGAAAAAAGCGGCCTGAACGCCGCTCTTGCTGCATCTTCGATAGCAAAGAAAAAAGGCCCGTATTGCTACGGGGCCTTGTGTTCTTTGGTGGGTCCTGCGAGATTCGAACTCGCGACCAACGGATTAAAAGTCCGATCTATCAAAATAGGCATAAGAGAAAATACCTTTCGTATCAATTACTTGCAACGATACACCGGCGCCCATTTGCGCCAACTCTTTCCCCGGGCTTGGGAGAGCCAAGCTGCCAGGGACCCCAGCAGGGCAATTGCGATCTGATCGAGCGTCATTTCTACATATTATGTGAAACCAGAAACCTATTCAGGCCCCTTTTTACCCTACAAAATAAAATCCTTTCGGCACGCTGCTTACACATTAAATAATCATTGGCCTATTTGACTACAGCAGAAAATTAGGAAAAGGAACATCGTTAGACCTCAGGAGCCGATCTTGGCTTTTGATAACCAAGGAGCTCTTCATGTCCGTTTTCCAAAATACCCCTGGCAACAATCAGCAACAAGGCAACAAGCCGCAACCCTCGCAGCAGGAGCAAAGCCGACCTCTGAAAGAGGGATCGCACGCGCCCGAGCAGCAAAAAAAACGGTCTGAGCAAGAACAGGCTCAGCAATAAATCTGCTGGATAAAAATCCAAAGGGCCAATAGGCCCTTTTTTCTTCAGCGAGCAGGTAAGCCGCATTGAAAGTCACCGCATGAACACCGGAGACAAGGCACGTATATGAAATTCGATGACTGGGCAAAAGCTCTACCAGATGAGATACGCACAACCCTAACCGTTTCGGAAGCATGGAATGCAGGGGCCTTATCCATGCTGGAGACATTAATAAAGCTGGGCTATATCGGCGAAGGATACGCGGAGAAAGCTAGAAACGACGTGAAGGATCTTCTAGGAGGTCTGACCTGCAGGGCCGAGTGGGTAGATGAAGCATGGCTCCAGTGTTCATCCGTATCGCGCTCTGGACAAGCCCTGGGCATGGACCGGACGGCTGAACATTAAACCGGCCGCTGCCGCACCTCTGCGCGCCAAGGAGTCAGTCCCTTGGGTTGCAATGACTTGCCCTCAGCTGCAGCGATATGAAGATAGTTGCTCCCCGTCAACGCCCGAGCCTCCTGTGACAGCCGCTCACGAACATCAACAGATTCAGCACGCAACATGTTAATGACCAGCTTGTTCACTTTGAACTCACGACAACAGGGACACACAAAATGCGTCCACTTGGCATAGTTTTCCAAGTAGGCTGTACTGGTCAGGCTGCACAAAGGACAGGGAGCTTGGATGGAATTTTTCATGTTTTCTACTCCAAAAAAGTGCTGAGCATGTGGTTGACGTTGTGAGCTACTGCCGGTTTTGATGACACCTTGCTAAGGTGGAAGATGAAACCGGCAGCAGCCCAGACCTCTATTCCTCAATTGGGGATAAAACGAAAGCCGCGCTACTTTTACGATAGCGCGGCTTCCGCGTTTTTGTTGTTGGGTCCTTCGAGATTTTAACTCGCGACCAACAGATTAAAAATCCTTTTCGCTGAAATAGACAAAAAAGAAAACACATTTTTAATCATCCACGCTTCTGGTGTTTTCGAAATCATTCCTCTTTCACCCTATTTCTGCATACTTTGGAAAGTTTTCGGTCATGGCTCAGATCCTTTCTGATTCATCAGACATCCGCTTCAGGTAGGCACGACGACAATGGCTATGAATTGGCGACAACGATTCATGCCCCCGGCCTTCGCCAAAATTGTCAGATGATGGTCATCCTGTCAAATACCTGGCGGACACCCGGGCTTCCCCAGGCAGAATGAACTACGAGATCACGCTCCGTCCAACTACGGACAGTCCCTGTTAACGTCACATCGCCACCCGTGACATCAACAACAATCGTTTTCGTATCAGAAGTCGCACGACGCTTGATGGCATCCTCGATTTCTGACTTTACGACGATGGCTGAAGCCCTGGGTTTGATGGAAATTTGGTTGCTCACACCGCGCACTCCCGGCAAGAGGCGCACTCTGTCGGCAGCATCGCTACGCTGATAGTTCCAAACCACTTCCCCAGACAAGGTAATCCAACCATCTTCTACAAGGACCTGAACGGTGTCGATAGGAACCGAATTCGTCCAGCTAAGCACGTTTCGCGCGGATGCCGCGATATCGGTATCAGTCCTCTTTCCCATTTGCGACAACTTGACAGTCATGTCGATCGCCAAGGCTCTAACACCTACCACACGTTGCACGGCCCTTTCAGCCCCCCATTTTTCCAAATAGCTACTGACCTCTCCAGCCAAAGTGACAACGCCATCCTTGACCTCTACACCAATCTGGGAAGCGTGCACAGAAGGCTCCCACTTCAACTCCGCCATTACATCTTGCTGTAATTGTGTGTCAGTTTTCATGGTAATTCCTAGATGCTTCAACAATCAGAATAATATGTCTAACCTAAAATCATGTCTGTGCGCCAGCACACACTTGAAATATTTCCAGATAAATTTCTGCATCAAGGGTGTCAGGGTTAAAAAATCCACTGTACGTTCGCGTACAGACAGAGCTACTTGATAAGTATAAAAGCGATAAAACGTACACCAAACATCCAACACCCGATGTGGTACGTTTTGGAGAACCTCATCATGAAAAATCAACATTCACACCATTTTCTTGCCGTTCTGGCATTAGCCGCTGTCCTAGCTTCTGCTGCAACAGCAAGGGCACAAATTGCAGGATCAACTACCACAATGGATGTCAAGACCTCCCAAACCACCAGCGCCGCCCTGGGATGGAGCGCAAAGAAATCACTGATAGGGAAGTTTATATTTAACGACACTGGAGGAAAAGTTGGCAGAGTAGATGATCTTATTATTTCACCTGACAAGAACGTGACTTATGCCATCGTGAGTGCAGGAGGGTTTGTCGGAATAGGACAACATGATGTGGCCATTCCAATCCGTGAAATTAATGAAATATCAGGAAAACTGATTATCATGGGAGCCACAAAACAAAGTGTAAAGGACATGCCAGCATTCACCTATACCAACGAGGCAATGGTTCGCGAGCAGTTCTTAGCAAATGCCGAAAAGGAGATATCCAAAGGGAAGGCAGCGGTATCAGAACTTGAGAAGAAATATGACTTGGCAAGCTCCGATGCCAAAGTAAATATTCAGATGCACATTAATAGAATGCATACCGAGATTAAATCCGCAGATGAGAAGATGAATGAAATGCGTCACTCTGGCGTAAAAAACTGGAGAGATTTTGAGGCGGGCGTAGTTGCGGTGATCGATCGAATAAAAAAATCCATGGCATTATCTGAAGGCTGATAAATCCCAATGGAAATTTATTCCACATTAGAGAATCCATGAAAATAATCACTACATCCCACACGACAACACGCTGCCGCATACTGCTTGGCGCTCCTCGCGTTGACGAAAAGATGCCTATGAAGTCATTCCACTATCGAACGCATCCTGAGCGCCATGAACCGCTCACGTAGGTTGGCTGCGCGCTGCAGTGCTGGGCCCCAACGACGGAACCATCTCGACGGCGAGCGTTGTCGTGTTCTGGCAAGTCGCCTCTACGGGAACACGCGCGGCGCCAACGGCCAGAGCAACGCCTACTACGAGAACCTCAAGCGGATCCACATCAGCGAGAACGAGTTCAAAGCCCGGGTTCAGCGCGGAGAGGATGCTGATGGAGTGTTGGCGGATGTGCCGCTGGCCAGGGCTCATGGCGCAGCGAAGGCTCTGGACAAGAAGATCTCGGACCTTCGAAAGTTCCGACGAATGCTACAGACCGCGGATGTCCCGGACAAACGCGAACAGGTAAACACCGTGAGAGTTTCCTGATGATTTCCTGATAACCGGAAGCACAGGGAGTGCCTTGCGCCCTCTTCTAATGTCCTTCGACGCCATGAAACGCTACTACATATAGATAATTATTGTTACGCCAACGGTTTTACCGTGCAAATCAGAGTAGTGTAAAAAGTCAGTCATCTTTGACCAACGATCCAAACAGGAGTTTCACATGAAATTAAGAAAAAATCTGATTCAACCATCCACATCGAAAGTTTTTCGCTACCTGATGTTGATAGCCATTCCGTATCAAGAGATGATTACTCCCACACTCCTGATCCACCGCACAAAATAATGCGCAGCTGGTGGAATACAGCATCTCTGGTCGCTCTTAAATCTGCCGTATTGCACGAACGACAGATATGCCCGCCCGCTCTAAATGGCTTGCGCACTGGAGGCCAATATGTTCTTACTCCCTCGCACCCCTTTTGAAAAATTCTGGGATTCTATAAAAACCGTATTTTCTCCCAAAGCTCACCTAGATCCCATGGAAAACACTGAGCAAGATTACCACTTGTCTAAAGAAGATATATTAATATACGAAGAAGAGCTTCAAAACAATCTCAACGCCCCGTCGTACAGCCAAGCATCTTCTCAGAACGAACACATCAATAGGCACAATGCACATATAAAGGAACGCGAGGATAAATATTACAGACCGATATAATGATAATTATAGAAAGCCCGCTGAATGCGGGCTCTTTTTCATCCATCTGAACCACTCTGTTTTTATAATCTCTCCCCTAAACCTCTTCATAGAGGCCTTTTTGGGATCGCACTTCCCCGCAAGGCTGTTATGTACAGCTCGCAAGAGCAGCCGTGATCATCTACCAGGGAACAAGCGTAACCAGAAGAGCAACAACTACCACAGCGATGCCGATGTAGAGTGTCCTGCGCGTGGAAAACCTGTTACGAGAAGAGGATGTGGGCACTTGGCCAGGGGATTTTTTACTAGGTGTGGTCATTAACACAGCATGAGCTTCTGTACTGGTGAGCGCTGTAAGACAAATGCAATTCAACATCTAGGCCCATTAGCCATTTCACATCTATCACAAGCATTGTGGTTATTGCATGCACCAGAAAAGGGATTTTTTTGGCAACATGTCATTTATACGACAAAACGGCGAGAGTCTGAGTGTTTTAAACGCAGACGAGCCTATGCCGTAAACCTGCTAAGGCTCGCGCGAATGCGATTTTGGGTGGACACATCCCAAGGATCGTCTACCTCTATCACTAGCATGTGATATGGGGACTCACAGCGTGCGGCTAGGCTTGCGATCGCAGGCGCTTCATATACAGAAATTCCAAGCATCTCGCCACGGCGTGCCAGCAGCACCATGCTTGCATGCCAAACGTGCAATGCCCCTAGCTCGGGCTCACTTATTCTTTGATCCATAACATTTTCTCCCGAATTTCAAATTAAGGAACGCCTCTGGAGGAAACGAAATTGCCAATGAGCAGTTTCATTGGGCGCCTATTTTTGTTCCTTTGGAAGCTGTATTACATCCGCGTACACATATCGAGAAGCATGAGCGCAGCACGTGCAGCACGCTGTCTTGGTACCTTCTCGCGCAGCCAAGCCAGCCTGCGGCCTGGAGATACCGCAAGGTCCGGAAGCAGCCTCTTATAAGAACGGCCAACAGTTAAGCAACGACAGGCCCATACGCCACTCAAAGGGGTGCGCGCCAAGTCTAGGCGGCTCCCCAAGCCCCTGGATGCGAGACTGCCAGGGGTCTTTTTCCTTCATAACAGCCCCCGAGATGGATCGTTTGCAAAGACCGCGAGCAGTTCCTGACATTTCCTGAGGGCATGGATGCGGGGCGCGAGACGCGCCCTCTCGCGACGGGCTTCGCTGCCCTGATCCGCTTCTACATATAGGTAATTGTTGTTACCCAAACGGTTTTCCGCTGGAAATCAGAGTAGTGTGAAAAAAGTTGGTCGTTTTCGGTCAACACACAGGACCGGAGGTCCACATGAAAGTCAAAGACACAAAAGGCTCATTTAGCCGCCAAAATAAATATTCTCTTCCAGATGTTGATAGTCATGCTGTATCTAACGATGACTATTTCCGCACATCTGACCCACCTCGCAAGAAAAAAATCAGCGATTGGGACACAGAATTTACTATAAATTTGGATTCTGCTGAACTGCGGGACACACCTCCTCCCTACCTCAACGGAAGATAATTGGAGTTTAATATGCTTTCACAACCTCGCACCCCATGGGAAGTCTTTTGGGATTCCGTCAAGAGTATCTTTTCTCCAGGAGTTCAGATAGAAGCACTTGATAGCAAAAGAAGGAATGACCCTTTATCCAGAGAGGAACGAAGGATTTATGAAGAAGAAAAGCAAATAAATCGAGATGCTTAGCTAGGCAAACCTTCGTCAACCAAATTAAAGCCACTCAACAGTGGCTTTTTTCCGTGCGTGAGCACAGCGCGTCAAGTGCGCTGTCCTGATCTCTCCTTCTTCAAAAAGCCAGCCACAGAGCTGGCTTTCTGTGTTCTGGACCAGCATGAGCCAAGTCACTCCCCCCGCATTGCGCCCTCAGGCAAGTTGGACTACCGGCTCAGACGATTCCGGATTCCATCGGCCAGGTGCGCGCCAATCGGGAGAAGTCCCTGTTCTCGCACATGTGGAACTTTGCCCGGGAACAGGGCCTCACGAAGGCCTCCAACCCCTGCGCAGGCATGCGAGGCTTCCGGGAGGATGGGCGGGATGTCGTAGTCGGCGACGACCTGATGGCTCGGCTGCTGGAGAAGGCCGCAGTATCCCTGCGGTTCGCTGTCCACTTGGCGCTCCTCACTGGCCAGCGCCCGGCCGACGTGCTTCGCATGAGCACCGACCACATTGCCGGCGGCATGCTCCACGTCCGCCAGGGCAAGACAGCCAAGCTGCGCATCGAGGTAACAGGCGCACTTCAGGAGCTGCTGGCCGAGATCCAGGCGTACAAAGTCCAGGTCAAAGCGGACACCGCGCAGCTGCTTGTGAACGAGGCGGGTCAGCCGCTGACAAAGAACATACTCCGCGACCGCTTCGGCGCCGCTCGGGATGCCGCCGGCATTCCAAGGCGCAATTCCAGTTTCGGGACCTGCGCGCCACGGCCGCCACCACTGTGGATGACGACGGCGGGATACGCCACGCCCAGGCGCTGCTGGGGCACCCGACGGAGGGGATGACAGCCCAGTACATCCGCCACAAGGTGGGCAAGAAGGTGAGGCCCGTGCGGTGAATTGCGGAACACGCCCAGAATTGCGGAACACGGGCCGCAATTCTCTGCTCCGTTTTGCTACTTCTTCGATAGCAAAGAAAAAAGGCCCCGTATTGCTACGGGGCCTTGTGTTCTTTGGTGGGTCCTGCGAGATTCGAACTCGCGACCAACGGATTAAAAGTCCGCTGCTCTACCGACTGAGCTAAAGACCCGAACCACGCTTTGCATGCATCAGATGCTGCTTAGCGAAGACATAGATTCTAGCACCAAAATTTACGCTTCAATTCTTGATGCGGCTCAGTTGATCGATGACCCAGCCTGCGGCGCACTGGCCGAAGGTGGCGGTGACGGCCACTACCGAGCCGTAGCCGTGACAGTTGAGCGTGCCGTCGCCTTCGATGGCGCAAGAGGCATCGGGCGGGGCGACGGCCTCGCGGCTGAAGACGCAGGCGATGCCGATGCGCTTGCCTTCCTTGGGTGCGCCGTGCTCGCGGCGCAGGCGGTAGCGCAGTTGTGCCAGCAGCGGGTCGTGCGTGGTGGCGCTGAGGTCGTCGATATCGACCTTGTGAGCCAGGCGCTTGCCGCCCGCTGCACCCACGGAGATGAAGCATTTCCGCGTAGCGCGCGCATGGGCGGCCATGGCGGTCTTGGCCTTGACCTGGTCGCAGGCGTCGATGACGGCGTCAGCGCCCGGGGGCAGCAGGCGCAGCCAGTTGTCCGGGTCAACGAAGTCGTCGATGCAGTGCACGCGGCAGGCGGGGTTGATCTGGGCGATGCGCTCGCGCATGGCTTCGATCTTGGCCTGGCCCACGGTGGTGGAGAGCGCGTGAATCTGCCGGTTGATGTTGGACTCGGCGACATGATCCATGTCGATCAGGGTGAGTTCACCCACACCGCTGCGCGCCAGCGCCTCGGCGGTCCAGGAGCCCACGCCGCCGATGCCCACCACGACGACGTGCGCGGCGCGGATGCGCGCGGCGCCCGGTACGCCATACAGGCGCTCCAGGCCGCCGAAGCGGCGCTGCAGGTCGGCATCAGAAAAAACAGCGCCTGCTTCAGGCGCTGTCTTGTCTTCTTCCGGAAGGGATGAAGAGACCGTGTCGTTCATCACTTGAGGCTGGCGAGACGGTTCTTGGCCGCAGCCGTGGCTTCGGCATTGGGATAGGCCTTGATCAGGTCTTCCAGCGTCTTGCGCGCGCCCTTGGTGTCCTTCATCTCGATCTGGCAGTTGGCGATGGACAGTGCCGCCTCCGGCGCCCGGCCGTGCATGGGGGCTGCCGCCAGCAGCGCGCGGAAGTTGGTGATCGCGTCCTTGTAGTTGCGATTGGCGTACTGCGCATTGCCCAGCCAAAAGCGTGCCGAGGGCACATAGCCGCTCTTGGGCCACTGGTTCAGGAAGGACGAGAACGCCGAGGCGGCTTCGGCAAAGCTGCCTGCGCGGAACTGCGCCAGCGCGGCTTCAAAGTCGCGCTTCTCTGCCGGGTCGGCTGCGAATTCCTGGCCGTCCACCGTCACCGTGACGGGCTCGAACTGGCGCAGGCGCTCGTCCACGCCCTTGGCGATGTCGCGCTGGCCGCGCTGCAGCTCGGCCACATCGCGCAGCAGCTGCTCGTTCTGGCCGCGCAGCTTGGCTTGCTCGGACTTGAGCTGCTCTATCTGCGACTGCAGTTCGAGCAGGCCACGGCGCGTTTGCGAGCTTTCCTCGGTCATGCGCTGCTGCGACTGCTGCATGCTGTCGACGCGCTGGCGCATTTCCAGGATGGCGCGGCGCGCCTCGTCATCGCCGAACAGTGCGGCATGGCCGCTGGCGGCGTAGCCGGCCATCAGGCCGGCCGCCAGCAGCGTGCGCAGCGCGGTGCGATGCAGGATCGGGGAGCGCTGCATGTTCATCAACGGTAGGACAGTTCAGCGCGGCGGTTTTGCGCGTAGGCGTCTTCGGAATGGCCTTCGGAGGCAGGCTTTTCCTTGCCGTAGCTCACGGCTTCCATTTGCGCATCGCTGACGCCCAGCAGGCCCAGCGAGCGGCGCACGGCTTCGGCGCGCTTTTGGCCCAGGGCCAGGTTGTATTCGCGGCCGCCGCGCTCGTCGGTGTGGCCTTCGATCTGGACCTTGCGAGCGGAAGATGCCTTGAGGAAGCGTGCATGGGCTTCGATCTGAGGCTGGGCGTCGGCCTTGACGACGTAGCTGTCGAAGTCGAAGTAGACGACGCGGCTGACGCCCTGGGGACCTGCCTTGTCGGCGGCCGAGCCGGTCAGGTCCACGCCCGAGATGCCGCTTTGCGAGGTGCTGCCGGTGCCGGCGCCGCTGCCCTGGCCCGTGCTGGTGGCGCCCGCGTCGGTGACCGGGGTTTCGTCAAGCTTGACGCCCGAGCTGCAACCTGCCATGAGTGCAGTGACTGCAAGTGCCAGGGAAAGTCGTTTGATGGTGATCATGAAAAATCTCCGTATGTCCGGGTGGACTTCGTGCTGAGTTGACTGGTTGACTGAAAAGAAATCGGGGAAGCCGGATATCACTGGCGCTGGAACGGACCCCAGTCGGGCTCGCGGATGTCTCCGCCCTGCCCTGCCAGCCGTGCCTTGATCTTGCCGTCGAGCGTGGTGGTCATCAGGGATTCGCGGCCCTGCTGCAGGGTGGCGTAGACGATCAGGCGGCTGTTGGGGGCGAAGCTGGGGCTTTCGTCGGCCGTGGTGTCGGTGATGGCATTCACTGTGCCGGTGCCCAGGTCCATGACGTGGAGCTTGAAGCCCCCGCCCACGCGCGAGACGTAGGCAAGCCACTTTCCATCGGGGCTGACGCTGGGCGAGATGTTGTAGTTGCCGGTGAAGGTGACGCGTTCCGCACTGCCGCCCGAGGCCGGCACCTTGTAGATCTGCGGAGCACCGCCACGGTCGCTGACGAAGTAGATGGAGCGGCCATCGCTGGAGAAGTTCGGCTCGGTGTCGATGCCGCTGCTTTGCATCAGTCGGCGCGGCTCGCCGCCCTGGGCGCTGATCAGGTACAGCTGCGAGCCGCCATCGCGGCTGAGCGTGACGGCCAGGGAGTTGCCGTCAGGCGACCAGGCAGGTGCGCTGTTGGAGCCCCGGAAGTTGGCAACCAGGCGGCGGCGGCCACTGGCCACATCGTGCACATAGACCACGGGCTTGCGCGACTCGAAGGACACGTAGGCCAGCTGCGTGCCGGTGGGCGACCAGGCAGGCGAGATGATGGGCTCCGGGCTGGACAGGGCCGACTGGGCGTTCTCGCCATCGGCATCGGCCACCCACAGGCGGTAGTTGCTGCCCGCCTTGGTCACGTAGGCGATGCGAGTGGAGAACACGCCCTTCTCGCCCGTGAGTTTTTCGTAGATGTAGTCGGAGATACGGTGGGCCACCAGGCGCAGGTCGCCGGTGGTGACGGCAAAGCCCTGGCCCCCCAGGTCCTGGCCCTTGACCACGTCCCAAAGGCGAAAACGCACGTCGTAGCGGCCATCGGCCAGGCGCGTGATGCTGCCCACGGCCAGCGAGTCAGCGCTCTTTTGGCGCCACATGGCAACGTCGGGGCGCGAGGTTTCGTCCAGCTGGACGCCGGCCGTGTCCACGGCGCGGAATTGACCGCTGCGCTCCAGGTCAGCCTGGATGATGGCCGAGATCTTCTGGGGCGCCTGCCCTTCTCCCTTGAATGCTGCAATGGCGATGGGCAACTGGGTCAAGCCCACGCCCGTCACTTCGACGCGGAACTGGGCCAGCGCGGGAATTGCGGGGGTTGAAGCGAGAGCGGCCAGCAGGGTTCGGCGCGAAGTGCGCGGCACGGCCGCCAGGGAGGAGGGAGAAAGGAGTCGGTCAATAGTCATTGGCATTCATCAATATCTACGGGAAGACCCCGGTACTTGCACAGGTGCGAATGTTACACACACTGGATGCGTCTCGATGTAAGAACGTGCACTGTAGGGTCTGTCGGCCCAGGCTTTCTCGATCCCCGGCAGCCGCATCAGTTCCCCATGAGGCAGCCACAGGCAAGGCCACCGTAAAATCCGCGCTTCATGCAAGCACCATCCTCACCGCCGCCGGCCCCTGCGCCGTCTGCCGCACCGGCGGCCCTTGATCTCGCCAGCACCCTGACCCTGTCGCAGCGCCTCAAGCGCCTGTCACCCTACTTTGGTGGCCAGCGCCTGGCCTGGACGCTGGCCGTGGCTGCCACGCTGGTGGGCGCGGTCACCGAGCCATTGATCCCTGCCCTGCTGCAGCCGCTGCTGGACAGCGGCTTCACCGACGGCACGCTGCCGCTGTGGTCGGTGCCGCTGGCCATCATCGGCGTGTTCCTGGTGCGGGGCCTGTCGCAGTTCGTGGGCCAGTACGCGCTGGCGCGCATTGCCAACGAGGGCATGCTGGCGCTGCGCAAGCGCCTGTTCGAGCGGCTGCTGGCGGCCGATATGGCGCTGTTCTCGCGCCAGTCGGCCTCATCGCTGTCCAATACCGTGGTCTATGAGGTGCAGACCGGCTCCACGCTGCTGGTGCAGGCCATGCTGGGCATCTCGCGCGACGGTTTCACGCTGGTGGCGCTGCTGGGCTACCTGCTGTATCTGAACTGGCAGCTGACGCTGGTGGTGGCGGCCGTGGTGCCGGGCGTGGCCTGGATCATGAAGACGCTGTCGCGCCGCCTGTACCGCATCACCAAGATCAGCCAGGAGGCCACCGATTCCCTGGCCTATGTGGTGGAAGAGAACGTTCTGGCCCACCGCATGGTACGTCTGCATGGCGCGCAACAGGGCCAGCAAAAGCGCTTTGGCGGCCTGAGCGGGCAGCTGCGCAAGCTGGCCATCAAGGCCACCATCGCCTCTGCCGCGATGACGCCGCTGACCCAGCTGCTGGCCGCCGCCGCCCTGTCGGCCGTGATCTGCATCGCGCTGTGGCAAAGCCGGGGCACGGGCGCTGCTGCGGCCAATGTGCAGGATGTGACGGTGGGCAGCTTTGCGGCCTTCATCACGGCCATGCTGATGCTGATTGCCCCTATCCGCCGCCTGGCCGATGTGGCCAACCCCATCACGCGTGGCGTGGCGGCGCTGGAGAGGGGCCTGCATCTGCTGGAGGGCTCGGGCGACGAGACCGGCGGCACCCAGGTGCCCGGCAAGGCGCGCGGCGAGATCGAGTTGCGCGACGTGTCCGTGCAGTTTGGCGAGGACAAGGCCCCCGCCCTGAGCCATGTGGACCTGCGCGTGCGCCCGGGCGAGGTGGTGGCCCTGGTCGGCCCCTCCGGCGCGGGCAAGACCACGCTGGTGAACCTGCTGCCACGCTTTTTGCAGCCCACGGGCGGCCAGTTGCTGCTGGACGGAACGCCCCTGCCCGAATGGGATCTGGCCGCGCTGCGCCAGCAGTTCGCCATGGTCAGCCAGGACGTGGTGATGTTCAACGACACCATTGCCGCCAACGTGGCGCTGGGCGGGGTGGAAGACGAGGCCCAGCTGTGGGCCGCGCTGGATGCCGCCAATCTGGGCTCCCATGTGCGCGGCCTGTCCAACGGCCTGCAGACGGTGGTGGGCCACAACGCCAGCCAGTTGTCGGGGGGCCAGCGCCAGCGGCTGGCGATTGCACGGGCGCTGTACAAGGATGCGCCCATCCTGATCCTGGACGAGGCCACCTCGGCCCTGGACAACGAATCCGAGCGCCTGGTGCAGGAGGCGCTGACGCGGCTGATGCAGGGCCGCACGACCCTGGTCATCGCCCACCGGCTCTCGACCATCGAGCATGCCGACCGCGTGGTGGTGATGGAGCGCGGCCGCATTGCCGAGCAGGGAACGCATGCAGAGCTGCTGGCGCGGGACGGCCTGTACGCCCGATTGAGCAGGAATCACACAACCTGAGGTGGACAGCGGCGGCACCGGCAGTGCCACTCGCCTGGCTTGCTGCTACCAGCTTCCGCGGGAAGGCTGGGTCTTGCGCTCGGCCTTGATGGCCTTGGTGAGTTTGTCCACCATGTATTGGCGGTCCACCTGCCGGGCAAAGTCGGCGGCGGTGAAGCCGCGCTGGTTGCGAAGGATGACGTCGGCGCCCTCCTTGATCAGCAGGTCCACCACGGCCTCGCTGCTGTATTGGGCGGCCAGCATCAGCGGCGTGGTGCCGTTGGGCGAGTCGGCGTCGATGTAGGCGCTGTTGTCCAGCAGCAGCTTGACGATGTCCAGCGTCTTGGGCAGGTCGGCCGAGGTGGCGTAGTGCAGCGGCGTCCAGCCGGGGCGGTTGACATCGGCGCCCCGGCGTATGAGTTCCTTTGCCAGGTCCAGGTGGCCCTTGATGCAGGCCATCATCAGCGGCGTTTCGCCCTGCTGGGAGGCTTCGTTGACCTTGATGCCCGGGGATTTGAGCAGCACGTCGAAGACACCCAGCGAGCCCTGGTGCAGGGCCGCTACCAGGCCCGGGCGGCCGCGCGTGTCGCGGGTGTTGGGGTCGAAGCCGCGAAAGATCAGGTTGACCATGGCGCGCTCGTTGTCGCTGATGATGGCGCGCACGTAGTCGTCGTACTGGCTGGCATGCGCCAGCCCGCCGCTGGCTGCGGCCAGGGCCACCACGGCCTGGCCGGCCTGGGCCAGCCAGTGGCGCCGGTCCACGCCCACGCGGCCACTGGCCGCAGCATTCAGTCGCATGCGACAACCCCCTTGAACAGCTGGTCGAAGTTGGCACTGGTCAGGGCCGCCACGTCCTCCACGGCCATGCCGCGCACCTGCGCAATCTGCTGTGCCACGTAAGGCACGTAGGACGGATTGTTGGTCTTGCCGCGATAGGGAACGGGCGCCAGGTAGGGGCTGTCGGTCTCGATCAGCAGGCGGTCGGCCGGCACGAAGGCGGCCACGTCGCGCAGGTGCTGGGCGTTCTTGAAGGTAACGATGCCCGACATGGAGATGTAGTAGCCCAGGTCCAGCGCCGCACGCGCGACCTCCATGGTCTCGGTGAAGCAGTGGAACACGCCGCCAGCCTGGCCTGCCGAGCCGTCCTCGCCTTCTTCGCGCAGGATGGCCAGCGTGTCATCAGAGGCGCTGCGCGTGTGGATGACCAGGGGCTTTTGCGTCTGGCGCGCCGCGCGGATGTGCACGCGAAAGCGCTCGCGCTGCCATTCCAGGTCGGCAATGGTGCGCCCGCCCTTGCGGTCTTCCATGCCGTAGTAGTCCAGTCCCGTTTCGCCGATGGCCACCACGCGCGCCAGAGCGGCGCGCTCCACCAGGTCGGCCACGCTGGGCTCGGTCATGTGTTCCGTATCGGGGTGCACGCCCACCGTGGCCCAGAAATTGTCGTGGTCCAGCGCCAGCTGGTGCACATCGCCGAATTCCTCCATCGTGGTGCAGATGCACAGCACACGCGTGACGCGCGCGGCCGCCATGGCCTCGCGGATCTCGGGCAGGCGGCTTTGCAGCTCGGGGAAATTCAGATGGCAGTGGGAATCGGTAAACATGGAATCTCGTGGTTCAGAAACAGGCATGCCGACCGGAGAGCATTTCCTCCGTGTCGGCATGCGGGCAGAGGCAGGTGAAGGACTCAGACCGTCTGCGTGGCCTTGTCCGAGGCCAGGGCCGAGCCCAGGATGTTCTCGATCTTGGCCTTGAGCTCGGCGGACTTCTCGTCCTTGGGGAACTGTATGCCTATGCCCTGCGTGCGGTTGCCCGAGGCGCGCGCGGGCGTGATCCACGCCACGCGGCCGGCCACGGGGTAGCGCTGGGGCTCGTCGGGCAGGGTCAGCAGCACGTAGACATCATCGCCAAGACGGTACTCACGCTGCGTGGGCACGAAAACGCCCCCTTCGGCGAACATGGGAATGTAGGCGGCGTACAGCGCTGCCTTTTCCTTGATCGCCAGTTGCATCACGCTGGGACGGGGTGTGGTGGGTGCGGTGCTCATGGATGGTTTGCAGACATTGGTTCGGTGAGCGGCCGGCGCGATCGGCACCGAGCCCAGGGCAGTAGGTTAACAGGCCGGGCTTTCATGTGGCGAAAAGCACCCAGCCGCGCTGCTGCACTGCCGCCACGCCCCGCTCCCCGCGCCTCATCCCCGGCGCTGGCGGGCAGGCTGGCCGGACATGAGCACGCGCCGGGCCTCGGCGGCCAGGGCCTCGGTCATGAGCCCGGCGTTGAAGGGGTGGTCCGCCGTGCGCGCGGCCTGGGCCAGGGCGCGTGACCATTCGGCCAGCAGGCCCATGTCCAGCGGACGCGACGGCAGGTCGGCCGGCGTGAAGTAGCGCGGCGCGGCGCCTGCGGCCAGGGCCATCAGGTCGTGGCAGATCTTCTGCAAGGCCTCCACGGCATGGGGCGGAGCATAGGCGGCCAGGGCCGCCACATCGCCCTTGGCCAGCGCACGCGGCAACTGGGACCATGCGGCCATGTCCTTGCCGCCACCGCTGTGCGCCAATGCCAGCGCGTCGCCGGGCCGCCCGCCTGCGGCGCGCAGCGCCACGGCGGCCGCTTCCGGGGCCACGCCCTGCCCCTGCAGCCAGGCCAGGGCCTCTTGCTGATCGGGCCAGGCCATGGTGTGGGTCAGGCAACGGCTGCGGATGGTGGGCAGCAGCTGGTGGGCCGCCTCGCTGGCCAGCACGAAGCGGGCATCGCCCGGCGGCTCCTCCAGCGTCTTGAGCAGCGCATTGGCCGTGATGGCGTTCATCTGCTCGGCCGGGTAGACCAGCACGGCCTTGCCGCGCCCGCGCGCGCTGGTGCGCTGGCAGAACTCCACGGCGTCGCGCATGGCCTCGACACGGATTTCCTTGCTGGGCTTGCGCTTCTTGTCGTCGATATCGGCCTGGGCCTTCTCGGGCAGCGGCCAGCCCAGCGCCATCATCTGCACCTCGGGCATGAGCACGCACAGGTCGGCATGGGCGCGCACGTCGATGGCGTGGCAGCTGCCGCAGTGGCCGCAGGCTCCCTGGGGCGACGGCGATTCGCACAGCCAGGCGCGCACCAACGACAGCGACAGCGCGTACTGGCCCAGGCCGGAAGGCCCCTGCAGCAGCCAGGCGTGGCCGCGCTGGGCCAGCAGGCGCATGCGTTGCCCGGCGATCCAGGCGGTGTCGGTCTCGGCCGGTTGTGGCAGGGCCTCGCTCATGCCGCACCTGCCTGTCCGCCGACCATGATGGCCAGCCAGCCCCGGCGCACCATGACCTGGGTGATCTGCTGCCAGACCGCATGCCGGCTGGCGTTGGAGTCGATCCGCGCAAAGCGCTGGGGCGCGGCGGCAGCGCGCGCCGCATAGCCCTGGGCCACGCGTGCGAAAAAGCTGCCGGGCTCGGACTCGAAGCGGTCCGGGACACGGGCCGAGGCCAGGCGCTCGGCGGCCACCTCGGCGGGCAGGTCGAACCAGAGCGTGAGGTGGGGCTCGCGCAGCAGATCGGGCTGGGGGGCGGTGCCCGTCTGCACCATGCGCTCCAGCGTGGCCAGCGGCTGCAGGTCGAAGCCCCGGCCCGCACCCTGGTAGGCAAAGGTGGCATCGGTGAAGCGGTCGCAGAGCACGACTTCGCCGCGCGCCAGCGCGGGCTCGATCACCTGCACCAGGTGGTCGCGTCGCGCGGCAAAGGCGATCAGGGCCTCGGTCAGCGGGTCCATGGCGTCGTGCAGCATCAGCGCGCGCAGCTTTTCGGCCAGCGGCGTGCCGCCGGGCTCGCGGGTGAGCGTCACCGTGCGGCCCTGGTCACGGAAAGCCTGGGCCAGCGACGCGATGTGCGAGGACTTGCCGGCGCCATCGATGCCTTCGAAGCTGATGAACAGGCCGGCGGGAGTTGCAGTGGTCATATGGAAAGAGAGGATACGCAAGCGCTGCGCAAAGCGCAGCAGCCCTGGGGGAATATCTCAGGGCTTTTGCCCAGGGCTTTGCTGACCGCGCTGGTAGCGGTTCACGGCGCGGTTGTGCTCGTCCAGCGAGGCACTGAAATGGCTGGTGCCGTCGCCACGCGCCACAAAATACAGCGCCTTGGTCTGTCCGGGCTGCACGGCGGCCATGAGGGCGGCCTTGCCGGGCATGGCGATGGGCGTGGGCGGCAGGCCCGCGCGGGTGTAGGTGTTCCAGGGAGTATCGGTCTGCAGGTCGCGGCGGCGCAGGTTGCCGTCGAATTTCTCGCCCAGGCCGTAGATCACGGTGGGATCGGTCTGCAGCAGCATGCCGATGCGCAGGCGGTTGCTGAAGACACCGGCAATCTGTGCGCGGTCGGCCGCGCGGCCGGTTTCCTTCTCGACGATGCTGGCCAGGATCAGCGCTTCGTCGGGCGTCTTGAGCGGCGTGTCGGCCGAGCGCAACGCCCAGACATCGGCCAGGCGCCGGTCCATGGCATGCAGGGCGCGGCGCAGCACGGCCAGGTCGGAGCTGCCCTTGGCATAGGTATAGGTATCGGGGAAGAAGCGGCCCTCGGGTGCTACGCCCGCGCGGCCCAGGGCCTGCATGAGGGCAGCGTCGTCCATGCCTGCGCTTTCCTGGCGCAGGAATTCCTCGCGGGCCAGGGCGGCGCGCACCTGGCGCCAGTTCCAGCCTTCCACCAGGGTCAACGCCTTGAGCGATTCCTCGCCGCGCGCGAGTTTTTGCAGCAGCACATAGGGAGTCAGGCCCGTGGTCAGCTCATAGTTGCCGGCCTTGATCTGCCGGTCCCGCCCCGAGACGCGGAACCAGGCGTACAGCAGCCGCGCATCGGTCTGCACGCCGGCCTTGACCACTTCGCGGGCCACGCCACGCGGCGTGGTGCCGGGCTCGACCTCCAGCTCCAGCGTGGGCTGGGCCAGCGGCAGCGGCTGGTTCAGCCACCACCAGCCGGCACCGGCCAGCACGGCGGCCAGCACCAGCAACATCATCAAAGCGCGAAAGATAAAGCGCACAACCTCGGTCCAAGCAAGCAATAGAGCGGCTGATCATAATTCAGCCATGACCCAGCCTTTACTGAACGGCATTGCTTCCGTTCCCCATCTCGGCGTGATACGCGCCCTCGGCGAAGACGCCGCCCAGTTCCTGCATGGACAGCTGACCAACGACTTCGCGCTGCTGGATCTGCAGCACGCGCGTCTGTCGGCGTTCTGCACGGCCAAGGGCCGCATGCTGGCCAGCTTCATCGGCTTCAAGCGCAGCAAGGACGAGATCCTGCTGCTGTGCGACCGCAGCCTGCTGGCGCCCACGCTCAAGCGCCTGTCCATGTTCGTGCTGCGCGCCAAGTGCAAGCTCAGCGACGCCACGGCCGAATTCACGCTGCACGGGCTGGCTGGCGATGCCGCCGCGCAGGCCCTGGGCCCGGCAGCCGTGCCCTGGACCAAGACCGATGACGGCGACGCCAGCCTGATCGCCCTGTACCCGGCCGCCGGCCAGCCGCGCGCCCTGCGCGTGGCGCCCGTGGGCGCGCCCCTGCCCGAAGGCCCTGCACTCGGAGAGGCCGACTGGCTCTGGAGCGAAGTCGCCAGCGGCATTGCCACGCTGTCGGCGCCTGTCGTGGATGCCTTTGTGCCGCAGATGCTCAACTACGAATCGGTGGAGGGCGTGAATTTCAAGAAGGGCTGCTACCCAGGCCAGGAGGTGGTGGCCCGCAGCCAGTTCCGGGGCACGCTCAAGCGCCGCGCCTACCTTGCCCATGCACAGCAGCCGCTGGCCACCGGCATGGAGGTCTTCACGCCCGAGGACCTGGAGCAGGCCACCGGCACCGTGGTCCAGGCCGCCCCGGCGCCCGGTGGCGGCTGGGACGCCATCGTCTCCATGCAGACCAGCTCGGCCGACCAACCCCTGCTGGCCCACGCCGCACTGGGCGAAGGCCAGCGCGCCGATGCCGCACAGGCCTTGGCGCTGCAGCTCAAGCCCCTGCCCTACGCGTTGCGCGAGGACATCTGAGATTTGAGCCTTGCACCGCCTGAGCTGCCTGCAGCTCAGGCGGTGAGCACTTTCCTCATGGTGATGTGGGGGATGCCGGCCTCTTCATAGGGCTCGCCTTCCGGCGTGAAGCCGGCGCGCAGGTAGAACGACTCGGCATGGCGCTGCGCATGCAGCACGACTTCGCGGTCGCCGCGCTGGCGGGAGGCTTCGACCAGGCTGTCCAGCACGATGCGGCCCCAGCGGCCGCCGCGCACGCTGCGGTCCACGGCCATGCGGCCGATCCTGCCCGCGCCGGGGCTGTCGCTGACCAGGCGGCCGGTGGCAATGGGCTGGCCCAGGCCGTTGTAGACCACGGCGTGGCGGGCCACGGGGTCGAACTCGTCGATCTCGATCTCGCGCGGCACGCCCTGCTCGTGCACGAACACGGCCAGGCGCAGGCGCTCGGCGTCGCGGCCCAGGTCGTTCCAGCTGCCCGATGCCACGCGCACCACGCTCTGGCCGGCCTCATAGGCCGTGAGCACGTCGCGCAGCTGCTGCGGCACGGGCAGCGGCTGGCGCGTGGTGGCATCGGCGAACACATAGACCAGTTCCACGGTGTTGAGCAGTTCCATGCCGCGGAAGATGCCGGCCTCGAACAACAGCGAGGTATTGCCCTGCCTGGCACAGCGTATGCCCACATGCAGCACGTCGCCCAGCGTGGCCGATGCGTGGTAGGTGGTGGTGGCCTTCTTGACGAACAGCTCGCCGCCCAGGGCCGCGAAGGACGACTCATAGGGCATGCCCAGCTGGCGCCAGTAGTCGGTGACGGCCACGTCGGCGTACATCAGGTAGTGGGCGTTGAAGACGATCTTCTGGGCGTCCACTTCGGACCAGCGCACTTCGATGCGTTGCAGCGTGCGGAAATCTTGGCGTTGCATGGGGGTGTTTCTCTCCTGTTGTCTTGGGGTGTCTTGGTGTGTTTTGGTGCGTCTTGGCCTTCAGGCTGCGAAGGCGTCGCTCAAGGCGCGCGCCATGTCGGCATGTGCACGGCGCGCTTCGGCAATGGCGCGGCCCATCTTGACGAATTCATGGGTCACGCCCCGATAGATCTCCAGGTCCACGGGCACGCCGGACATGCGCAGCTTGTCGGCGTATTCCACGCCCTCATCCACCAGCGGGTCGCATTCGGCCAGGCCTATCCAGGCCGGGGCCACGCCGTCCACATCGGGGGCCAGCAGCGGGGCAAAGCGCCAGTCCTCGCGGTCGGCGGGGCTGTTGAGGTACTGGGCGAAGAACCAGGTGATGGCAGGCTCGTCGATCACCAGCCCGTGGGCGAAGCGGCGGTGCGAGTCGGTGTCCTGGTTCGCCGTAGTGCCCGGGTAGATCAGCAGTTGCAAGGCCAGCTTGAGGCCGGTGTCGCGCGCATGGATGGCGCAGGCCGCGGCCAGCGTGCCGCCCGCGCTGTCGCCGCCCACGGCCAGGCGCGCAGGGTCGGCGCCCAGCGAGGCCGCCTGCGCGGCCAGCCACTGCAGCGCGTCCCAGGCGTCGTTGTGGGCCGTGGGGAATTTGTGCTCTGGCGCGCGCCGGTAGTCCAGCGAGACCACCATGGCGCCCGACAGATGGGCCAGCTGGCGGCACAGCACGTCGTGCGTGGCCACGCTGCCCACGGTGAAGCCGCCGCCGTGCAGGTACAGCAGCACGGGCAGGCCCGTGGCCGGCGTCTGGCTGCGCTCCACGGGCGCATAGAGCCGCGCAGGCAGCAAGGCGCCATCGCGCGCGGGAATCTGCAGATCCTCGACACGCGGCAGAACCGGCTTGGGAATTTCGAGCACGCCGGCCCCCGCCTCGTAGGCGGCACGTGCGCCCTCGGCGCCCAGCTGGTGCAGGGGCGTGCGCGCGGCACGCTCCATGCGGCGCAGCACATCGCGCATCTGGTGGGTCAGGGACGCCGGCAGCGGCGTGGCATGGGAGGAGGATTCAGTCTGGGGCACGTTCAGGAGCACGTTCAGGGACAGGTTCGGTAGCGACTATCTGGCAAGGCAATTCGGTGCGGCCGGCCAAGTGCGGCCGGCAAGGTGCGGCCGACCAGGCACGGCAGGCACAGCGCAGCAGGCATTGTGCCGCGAGCACAAGGCCCTGGCAGCCATGCGATGGCAGCGCATGCCCGCGCTGTCGCCCCCGTGACCGCCGCAGCGCCCTCTCAGGGTTTGCTTTGTTTGCAGTGCAGCACGCGCGGTCTAGATTCGGCGCACTCCCCCTGATCCCCACCATGGGCCGCAACGGCCCGCAACGAGTCACCGACCATGGCCTTCATCAACTACGTCACCCAGATCCAGTTTGACTTCGGCGCCGTGCGCCTGTTGCGCCAGGAGTGCGAGCGCGTGGGCATCACGCGGCCGCTGATCGTCACCGACCAGGGCGTCAAGGCCGCTGGCGTGCTGCAAAAGGCGCTGGATGCGCTGGGCGGCATGCCGCATGCGGTGTTCGACCAGACGCCCTCCAACCCCACCGAGGCCGCCGTGCGCGCGGCCGCTGCCATCTACCAGGAGCAGCGCTGCAACGGCCTGATCGCCGTGGGCGGCGGCAGCGCCATCGACTGCGCCAAGGGCGTGGCGATTGCAGCCACGCACGAAGGGCCGCTGTCGCACTACGCCACCATCGAGGGAGGCTCGCCGCGCATCAGCGAGCGCGTGGCCCCGCTGATCGCCGTGCCCACCACCAGCGGCACGGGCAGCGAGGTGGCGCGCGGCGCCATCATCATCGTGGACGACCACCGCAAGCTGGGCTTTCACAGCTGGCACCTGGTGCCCCGTGCCGCCATCTGCGACCCTGAACTGACCTACGGCCTGCCCGCCATGCTGACGGCCGCCACGGGCATGGACGCCATCGCCCATTGCATGGAGACCTTCATGGCGGCGGCCTTCAACCCGCCTGCCGACGGCATTGCGCTCGATGGCCTCACGCGCGGCTGGGCCCACATCGAGCGCGCCACGCGCAACGGCCAGGACGCCGAGGCGCGCCGCCAGCTGATGAGCGCCAGCATGCAGGGCGCCATGGCCTTCCAGAAGGGCCTGGGCTGCGTGCACAGCCTCAGCCACAGCCTGGGCGGCGTGAACCCGCGCCTGCACCATGGCACGCTGAACGCCATGTTCCTGCCCGCCGTGGTGCGCTTCAATGCCGAGGCCGAGAGCGTGCGCGCCGAACAGCGCCTGCAGCGCATGGCCCACGCCATGGGCCTGGACTCGGGCAGCGACATTCCCGAAGCCATACGCGACATGAACGCCCGCCTGGGCCTGCCCACGGGCCTGGCGGCCATGGGCGTGGAGCGCGCGCAGTTTGCAGCCGTGATCGGCGGCGCGCTCAAGGACCATTGCCACGGCACGAACCCGCGCCTGGCCAGCGCCGACGACTACGAGCAGATGCTGGCCACCTCGCTGTAAGCGGGACTCAGCCGCCAGCACTCGGCTGGGGTGTTGTCGATGGTGACGACGATGGTGGCTGGGATGCCACTTGCGCCGAAGTTTGTGCCGAAGTCTGCACTGGAGCCGGCGCAGCGCCAGCTTCCATCATCCGGCGCACTTCCACGTTCTGCATCAACTGCTCGGCCATGACGCCCAGCAGTTCCAGATCGGCCGCCGAGACCTCGCGCGGCGCGTCGTCCATGATGCAAAAGCTGCCCAGCACCGTGCCGTGGCGGTTCTTGAGCGGCACGCCCGCATAAAAGCGCAGCCGCATCGCCTGCAACGCGGGGTTGCCGGCAAATCGGGGGTCGCGCGCGGCGTCATGCACCACCAGGGCGTCACCGCCATGGACCACGTAGGAGCAGATGGACTGCGCACGCGGCATGCCGGCGGAAGCCGGGTCGCCCTGGTCCGCCACCAGCAGGCTGCCCGGCGTGTGCACGCGGTCGGCATCGACCCATGAGACCTGGGCCCATTTCACATCGAAGGCATTCGCGGCCTGCTGGGCTGCCTCGTGGTACAGCTGCGGCAGGCCGGGCGCGAGCACGCCGCTGTCGTGCAGCTGGCGCACGCGCTGCGCATCGTCATCGGGAATGGGCGCGGCCAGGCCCTGGCCTGCCGCGTCAGGCAGGCGCAAGGCGTCCACCCACAACTGCAGCTCGCGCAGGCCGGACACGCAGGCGGCGGCGCCGCAGCGGCGCGCGAACTCGGGGTCGGACACCACGGCCGGCGCATTCCACAGCGCCAGCACCACGCGCAGGTGCGGCCAATGGCGGCGCACGCGGCGCATCAGTTGGCGCACCACGGTCTGGGGCTGGGTGCTGAAGACGGACAGCACCAGCAACTGCGCCTCGGCCAGGGCCTGGGCTCCTGCGTGGCCTTGCGGCAGGCCGCCCTGCCCCGGTCCCAGCTGGCGCCATTGCGGGTCGGCGGCCAGGGCCCAGTCCGAGCAGCTGACCACGTGGCCGCGCAGCGCCTCGCTGTGCGCCACCATGGCGGCGGCCAGGGCATCGACCTCCCAGCGCGCGCCCACGCAATGGATGCGCAGGGCGCGCGTGGCCAGGGCCGCAGCGGGCGGCGGATGGCTTTCGCGCAGTTCCTCGATCAGGGCATCCATGCCGCTGGACAGGCGCAGCCGGTGTTCGGCCGTGGCCGATTCCAGGTGCTGCTGCGTGGCCAGGCGCAGTGCGGGGATGGCCACCTCGTCATAGAAACCGGCCACCGCTGCCGAGCGTTCGTCCGCCGAGGCGCGCGCCGGCAGCCTTGCGTCCACCAGTTCATGCGCCAGCGTGACCGCGTCTTCCACGTCGTCGGCCAGCAGGCGCTGGTACAGGCGCTGGGCCGGCCCCAGCACGGGCGAGCTGCCCAGCAGCACTTCCATGAATTGCAGCGCCGGGATGTAGCGCCCCAGCACCAGCAGGCAGACCGTCAGCGGGGTGGACAGGATCAGCCCTATCGGCCCCCACAGCGCCGTCCAGAAGGTGGCCGACACGATGATGGACAGCGTGGACAGGCCCGTGCTGCTGCCATACAGCCAGGGCTCGATGAGGTTGTTGCTGATCAGCTCCAGCGCCATGATCAGGCCCAGCGTCATCAGCAGCATCTGCCAGCCCGGGTCCACGGCAAAGGCCAGCGCCAGCGGGAAGGCGGCCGAGATCATGGCCCCCACATAGGGCACGAAACGCATGATGGCCGCCAGCACGCCCCAGAGAATGGCGCCCGGCACGCCAATGAACCACAGCCCCGCCGCCATGGGCAGTCCGTAGGTGATGTTGACGACGAACTGCATGCGCAGGTACTTGCCTATGCGCTGCGAGGCCTCGTCCAGCGCGTCGGTGGCCACGTGCAGGTTGCCGCCCATCAGGCGCAGCAGCCGGTCGCGCAGGTCATCGCGGTCCAGCAGGATGAGGATCACGAACAGCAGCACGATGCCGGCCATGGTCACGGGCTCGGCCACGCGGCCCAGCCACTGCAGCATGCGCGCCGTGGGCTTTTGCTCGGGCGACTGGATCTCCACCTTCTGCACGCGGGGCGTGGTGGCGCCGCGCGATATCTCGCGCTCCACGGTGTCATAGGTGCGCAGCGCGCCGTCCCAGGCACTGGGCATGTTGGCGTTCCTGCGCAGGCTGCGCAGCTTGTCGCGGATGGTGTTCTGGTAGGTGGGCAGATCGGCGCTGAGCTGCTGCACCTGGCTGCCCAGATAGGTACCCATTCCCGCCAGCGTCGCCAGCGCCATGACCACCACCAGCAGCGTGGCCGCCATGCGCGGCATGCCCCAGCGCTTGAGCCGGGAGACGGCCGGATCCAGCAAAAAACCGAACAACAGCGCCAGCGCCAGCGGAATCAGCAGACCCTGGCCGAAATACAGGCCGGCAATGACGATGCTGGCCACCAGCAGCCCGGTGAGCAGGCGCAGCGCAGGCACCATGTCGGCCAGCTGTGCCAGGCCCGGCAGGGCCGAACGCACGCTGCGCGCGAAATCTGCATGGGTAGCGGAATTCGCAGCTGCATTGGCAGCATTGGCGCCTTCGGTGGCTGCAGGAAGGGCCTGCCGTGAAGGCGACGGCGCAGGGTCGGGATGTGGGTTCATGGAAACGGGATGTCAGGGCTGGGATGCAGGTATGGATACTGCCTCACATCCGCATATCGGGGGATTGCACAGCGCGCCGCAGGCCTGCCCTGTCAGCGGGCACCGCAATTGCCGGAACGCCGTTGCCGCCGGCGCATCGGCCCGATCACCAGCGCACACGCACCACGGTACCCCCACCGGCCCGCGGCAGGATGTCCAACACAGCCCCGATGGCATGGGCGCGGCGATGCATGCCTGCCAGGCCCATGCCCTGAAGGCCAGGCGGGATGGCACCCTGCGCAGGGTCAGGGTCAGGGTCAGGGCCAGGGCCAGGGTCGGAAGGCAGGCCGCAGCCGTCATCTTCCACGCGCAGTTCCCAGTGCAATGCACGCCGGGCATCGCGGCCAGGGCTTGCAGCATCTGCACGATCCACCGGCTCCAGCACCAGCCACAGCGTGGTGGCGCGCGCATGCTGCAGCGCATTGCTCACGGCCTCCTGGGCGATGGCCAGCAACTGCTGGGACGGCTGGCCACGCGGCAAGTCTGGCAGGTCGGACAGGTCTGGCACCCCGCGCAGCCCGGCGGCGGCATGCGGATCGGCCACGCTCCAGCAGATGCGCATGCCGCGCCGGTCCAGCACGGGCTGCAGCCGGTGGCGCAGGCGCGCCAGCCGCACGGGCAAGGCGTCTTCCATGGCGTCCATGGCATCCACCATGAGCCGCAGGTCCAGCAAGCCCTGCTCCAGCAATTCCTGCGCCTGGCGCTGGCGGGTCTCGCGCGGGTCCAGCAAGGCCATGGCATGCACCAGCAGCCCGCCCACGCCGTCGTGCAGGTCGGCGGCAATGCGCCGGCGCTCGGCCTGCACTTCGCGCGAGGGCCGGGGACTGCGCCGGCGCCGCCACAGCAGCAGCCTGTGCAGTCGCCGGGCGCCCATGGCGCACAGCAGCGCCGTGGATACCAGCAGGGCCAGGCTGGCCAGGCTCAGCCACGGCGGGGCCTGGGCGCCCGCCTGCCATAGCCAGGCGCACAGGCCCAGCATCTGCAGCAGGCCCAGGGCCAGGCAGATGGCCAGCGTGCGAAGGGGATCTTTCATGGCCAAGCCGTGCCAGGCGCGGCCGCCATGGCCCGGGCGGCGGCAGGCCGCTGCGGGCAGGACGCCGCCCCAGAATCAGAACAGGCCGCGCAGCGATGCAAAGCGCACCGCCTGGGCGCGTGTGCGCACCTGCAGCTTGCGGTAGATGTTCTTGATGTGCGTGTTGACCGTCATGGCGCTGATCATCAGGCGCGAGCCGATCTCGGCGCTGGTGTAGCCGCTGGCGACCATGCGCAGCACCTCGCGCTCGCGGGTGGACAGGCGGTCTGCCTCGTCGGGCGTGCGGCGCTTGGGCTCAGCGCCCTGGGTCTTGTCGAAGCGCTGCAGCAACCTGCGCGCCAGGCTGGGGGTGACGGATGCGCCGCCATTGGCCACCTGCAGCACGGCCTGCGGATAGTTGCCGAACCAGGAGTTCTTGACGAGGTAGCCCGTGGCGCCCAGCTCGAAGGCGCGCAGCACCTGTTCGTCGTTTTCCATCACGGAGATGATGACGGCCTCGGCCGTGGGCCGCACGGTCTTCATCATGTCCAGCAGCTCGAAGCCCTCGCCGTCACCCAGGTTCAGGTCCACCAGCATCACGTCGAATTCATGCTGGCGGATGGCCTTGCGCCCGTCGCGCACGCTGCCGGCCTGGGCCACGACCAGGGTGCGCGGGTCGTTCATGATTTCCTGCGCAATGACCATGCGGATATGGGCATCGTCGTCCACCAGCAGCACCCGCACGGGCTTGTCGGGCTGGCCCGCCAGGTAGTCGGGCCACATGGCAGAGCTCAGACCTGTGCCCAGCATGCCCTGGGCGCGAGGGGACTCGGCGATCAGGGGACGGGCATCGGCGGGAACGTCGGATGGATTCATGCTGCTCTCCTCAAATGTCACGCCATGTGTATGACGCAACCGATCACAGACTTGCCTTTCCACATTAAGAGAAATCGCAACCGATATCCACAATCTTTGACGAAGTTTGTGAAAGATTGCGTAGATTACAAATTAACACCTTTGTGTGAGGAATCGACTACGGAGTTTCCTGAGCGCCGGCCCGGCAGATCTTGCGGATCCAGACACCACGCACCGCGCCTTCAATCCCGCCCTGTGACAAAGGCCGATCCTGCCTTTTTGCCGCCGACGGCCTCAGTTGCGTGCACTTCGATACACCAGGTTGCCCAAAATCCCCCGCACCCGCCGAAACGGCGACCCCAAGCAAAGCTGCAACCGTAAATTTTCTGTCGTTACACCTTGAAACTACCCAGATCCATTCATCGCGCACGGCTGCCGTTTTAACGCGATGCAGCCTGCCTGCAAACGGCTTGGGTGGGTAAGTACCCGGCAAGTGGATCAGCGCTCATGGCTACCCCGGACAAGAGATGGAACGGACGGATCTCCCCGAGCACATTGGAGTCCAGACAACGAGCAGGGGTCCAGGGAGACAAAGCCGGAAACCTCCGCAAAGTGTCTGCAAAACGGGTGCTTACACACCTCTTCCTGATAGTCCGATTCTTCATCAAGGAGCCATCATGAAATCGCTTGCAATTCTTTCCCTGAGCTTGATCGCAACAGCTGCCATGGCAGGCCCCATGGGTGGTGGCGGCGGTGGCGGCGGCGGCAGCAGCAGCTCCCAGATCGAAATCAATGGCCCCAGCGTTCAGGTCACCCTGCTGAACAGGAGCGGCGTGCTGAACGTGGCAACGGGTGGTGGCAAGGCCTCCCAGAACCTGGCCAGCAATGCAGGCAACGTGACCATCGATCGCAGTGGCAGCTCGCTGCAGGTCGTCGCAGCCACCGGCAGCGGCATCCTGAACAAGGCCGATGGCTATAGCGCAGTGGCCGTCAACAACCTGGCCTCCAACTATGGCGAAGTGGACGTGAAGAGCACTTCGATCCAGGTGGTGGCTGCCAAGAACTCCGGCATCATCAACTACGCCGGCAACGGTTCCATGGCAGTGCAGAACATCTCCAGCAACAACGGCTGCGTGACCTGCTACAACAACCACTGAGCCTGGCTGCCGGACGAAGGAAACTGCCGGGCGGCCCCAGGCCACCCGGCGGCACCTTCCCGGCGAAGACCCAGCTCACCGCACCAGGAGAGCCCACCATGCACACCGCCGCCCATCTCTGTTCGGCTGCCCTATTGGCCTGGCTCGCCCTCGGAGCGAACCCCCTTCATGCAGCGGCCCCCGGCGAAGACCCGGTGGTGCTGAACAAGCCCGTCGACTACCTCAGGCTGCCCACGGCCAAGCAGCCGACATCGTCGGGGCTGGACACCGTCACCGACATCCCCATCAATGTCAAGGCCAAGATCGCGCGCTACGAAGCCATGTCCATGACCAATGCGCCCGGTATTTCCACCGAGGCGAACGTGGTGACCACGACCACGACGAGCAGCACGGGCATGCAGCGCACCTGCACCCAGGACCTGGCCAGCAACACCAACGCCAGCGCATTCAACCGCTACGGGCCCCAGACCAAGGACCAGATCGTGGTCCTCAAGGGCGACCTGGTCAACGTCTGCCGCTAGCGCGACACAGGGCGGCCAGCCTTCGGGCCGCCCACCATTTCTCGATCCCCCATTTCCGGCGCCGACGCCCGTGCGCGCCTGTGCCCTGGCTCGCCGTTTTCCAGCAGAGGTCCATCATGCGCAACCGCCTTCCATCGCCAGGACTTCCCCGCCCCGATGCCGCGCTGCAGCCGGCACTCGGCGGCCATGCGGACGACCGTGGGACTTTCCGCCAGCGATGGTCCGGCAGACAGGGTTGCATGCGGACCATTGCCTGCGCCGTCTCTGCCTCCATCGTGCTGCTGTCGGGCTGCGCGCCGCTGGATGCGCGCAAGGACGCCAAGTACCTGGACAAGGTCTATGCGGCCGACCGCCCCGTGGTGCGGCCGGTGCGCTCGATATCGAGCTTTTCCGACTCGCTGATGTGCATGGACAGGATGTTCCGCAACAGCCACATGCCCACGGTACTGATCACCAGCAAGCAGCTGCCTGACTACTCGGGCCGCGTGGCCGTGGCCGCCAAGGAGATGGTGGTCACCGCCCTGTCCCAGATGTCGCGCGTCAGCAGTGCCTTCCGCTACGTGGACTATGAGGTGGACATCGCCCGCCAGGATACGGTGCAGAACCTCACCACCATCTTGCTCAACAACAACCAGATCCAGCTGCAGCGTCCCGCCCTGTATGTGTCGGGCGCCGTGTCCTTCATGGACCAGAACGTGCTGCGCAACAACGTGGACATAGGCACCAGCGCCTCGCGCCTGGAAACCGGCTACAGCGCCAACCGCAGCGGCGCCGTGCTCGGCATGGAGCTGCACCTGGGCGACTTCCGCACGCGCACCATCATCCCGGGCCTGGATTCGGCCAACGAGGTCGTCATCGGCAACGGCAGCCAGGGGCTGGACCTGTCCGGCCGCATCGGCACCTACGGCGTGCAGTTCAGCGTGGGCCGCGACTATGCCCAGGGCTCGGGCCCGGCCGTGCGCACCCTGGTCGAGCTGGGCATGATCGAGCTGCTGGGCAAATGGTCGCGCCTGCCCTACTGGCAGTGCCTGACGCTGGACCAGACCCACCCCGACTTCCAGCGCCAGCTGCGCGACTGGTACGAGGAAGGCGAAGCCGGCATCCACCAGGAACTGGTGCGCCAGTCGCTGATCAGCAAGGGCTATCTGCCGCCGGACGCCCCGGCCTTCACCGCAGGCAACCCGCAGTGGCGCGAGGCCATAGGGCGCTTCCAGGCGGACAGCGGCATGGTGGTCAGCGGCGTGGTGGACTTCAACACCTATGAACGCGCACTGCGCGACTTCGTGGCCGTGGGCGCCGATGGGCACATCACGCGCATTGGCTGGAACACCAAGAGCGCAGCGCCGGTCACCACCGCCTCCGAGAACGTTGCCGTGGGCACGGGCGACTACCGCTACGGCGCCCCCGCGCCCGACCGCAAGCTGGACCTGTGGGTGGAGAACATCACGCCCACGCGCACCTCCTTCGAGACGGGTGAGCAGCTCTTCCTGTCCACCACCGTGTCGCGTGCCTCCTACCTGTCGTGCTTCATGGCGGGCGCCGATGGCGAGGTCACCCGGCTGGTGCCCAACGACGTGAACCGCTCGGGCTGGATCACCGCCGCCCAGTCCGTGCGCCTGCCCGACTGGATGAGCCCCAACCCCGGCTATGTGATCAACGCCGGCCCTCCCGGCAAGGAAGGCGTGGCCTGCTTCGCCACCGAGCAGAACATGACCGACAAGCTGCCCACGCTGCTGCAGGGCAAGGCCTTCATCGCCATCCCGGGCATGCGCTCCCTGGAGGATGTCAACCAGTACATGGCAAGCTCGCTGGGCGCAGACGGGTACACCGGCTCGGCCCGCTTCTGGCAGGTGGTGCCGGCCCAGGCCAAGCGCTGATGCACGGTGCGGAACACAAGCCAACCAGAGGCACCTGCCATGCCCTCCAGCGCTCATGAAACCTCGCCGCGGCGGCGCCGCGGGCTGCGCCTGACCGCCAGGCTTGTGCTGCCCGGGCTGCTGGTGGTGCTGCCCGGTCTGGCGCCCGCCGTGCTGCCGCATGTGCAGGCGGCAGCCCGCTTCACGCCGGTCATGCCCATCCGGGTGGCGACGGCCAGCGTGTACGGCTCCCAGCCGGGCACCAGCAACATCACTTCGACCTCGGATACCGCCCAGCAACGGGCCCTGTCCCAACTGCGCAGCCGCGCCGAAGGCAAGGGCGTGAGCCCGGCCACGCAGCGCGAGGCGCAATGGGTCATGGGCCTGCTGGCACTGCACGGCATTGCCATGGCCCAGGACGGGCCGCAGGCCAGGCAATGGTTCGAGCGTGCCCAGCGCGCCGGCCATCCGCTGGCCAGCGCGGGACTGGCCTGGTGCGCCATGGACGGTTGCGGCCAGCCCCCCGATCCACCGGCCGCAAGGCCCTGGATCGCCCAGCTGGCCAAGACCGACCCGGCCCGTGCGCAATACCTGGAATGGCTGCTGGCACGGCGCCTGGCGCCGCTGTCCACGGCCGAGCCCGTGGGCGAGGCCTTGACCGTGGCAGGCACGCCCGACCAGGAACTGCTGCAGCGCGCGGCGCGTTCGGGCAGCCCCGGCGCCCAGCTGGAATGGGGCCTGGCCCTGCTCGCGCAGGACGAGCCCGAGGCCGCACTGCGCCAGTTCCGTGCAGCGGCGCCACGCTCATCCAGCGCGGCGACCAATGCGCAGATGCTGGGCAACCGCATGCGGCCCGCAGGCCAGCTGGTGTCGGCCCAGGGCACGTCTGCCCCGCCTGCGGCGCAGGGGCCGCAACGGCTGCAGCGCACGCCGGAGTTGCGGGGCTCGCCCAGCGAGCAGGACATCCAGGTGCGCCAGCCCGTCACGGCCCAGCAGCAGTGGGAGCAGGCCCAGCGCTATCACCGTGGCGAAGGCGTGCCGGCCAACTACACCGAGGCCCTGCGCCTGTACCAGCAGGCGGCGTCCCACGGCCATGTGGCATCGCGGCGCATGCTGGAGTTGATCTATTCGCGCCCCGCACAGGGCGGCGGTGTGGACATTGGCTGGATGCAGCAGCTGGCACGCATCGATCCCATGACCATGCAGCCCATGGCACCCATCAGCCCCGCGCCCTACCGGCGCGACCCCACGCCGCTTTTCGACATGGTGCCGGCGCCCTGGCACCGGAACTGACGCTGGCCCTGGGTCCTGCCCTAAAGCAGCACATCCAGGCCCGTGTCGGCCATCCAGTCCACCGGGTCCTGGCGCAGCACCATGTCGATGTCCAGGCCCAGGGCCACCCCCACTTCGCCGGGAAAGCTCACGGCCAGCGCGCGCTCGCCCCATTGCGCCTCGCGCGATCGGGCGCGCCAGGCGGCGATGTGCAGCACGCAGGCCAGGGGATCGAAGCCGGGCTGGGCCAGCGGCGCGTGCAGGTGCTGCAGCGCGTCGGCCAGCAGCGGCGGAAGATTCCAGCGCCGTGCCAGGCCTGCGCTGACATGGCTGTATGCGTAGCCGCACAGCCGCATCTCCACTTCGGCACGGCGCGGGTCCAGCGGGCCGACCAGCTCGGAGATGGTGGCCGCACGGCCGGGGTCGATCATGTGCATGGCCAGCTCGCCCAGCCCGTGCAGCAGGCCTGCCGCGTAGGCCGCCGTGGGGCTGGCCTGCACCGTGCCGGCCAGCGCGCGGGCCACGCGTGCGGCATCCACGCTGTAGCGCCAGAAGGCCGGCATGGCCACGCCCGGCACGGCATGCGTGCCCACGCCCAGCGGCATGCCCCGCACGATCTGGCGCAACTGCGCGGGCGCCAGCAGGGCCAGCGCCTCCGGAATGCCGGTGACACGGCCCGCCATGCCGAAGACCGGGCCGTTGGCCTGCGCCAGCAGCCCGGCAGCCAGCGCGGGATCGGCCGCGAACAGCTGGCTCAGCCGGCGCAGGCTGGGCTGCTCGGGCACCAGCTCGCGCAGCAGCAGCGCGACAATGCGCGGCTGCGCCGGCAGGGCCAGCGTCTGGGTCAACAGCGTCTGCAGATCCAGTGCGTGCGCAGCCATCGCGTTTCCTGCCTTGCCCTGCCCGGCCTTACTTGCGGGTCTGCAGCTTGGCGAAGGCCGAGGCCATGGCCGACTGCTGCGCCGGCTCGGGCGCGCGGCGCTGGCCGCCCTGATGGCCCTGGCTGCCCCGGCCTGCGCTCTCGAAGCGGTTGTCACGGGGGCCATCGCGGCGCGCGGGCGCCGCATCCAGCTTCATGGTCAGGCTGATGCGCTTGCGCGCCACATCGACCTCCAGCACCTTGACCTTGACGATCTGGCCGGTCTTGACGACCTCGCGCGCGTCCTCGATGAACTTGTGGCTCATCTGGCTGACGTGGACCAGGCCGTCCTGGTGCACGCCCAGGTCCACGAAGGCGCCGAACTGGGCCACGTTGCTGACCGTGCCCTCCAGCGTCATGCCTTCCTTGAGGTCCTTGATGTCTTCCACGCCGTCATTGAAGCGGGCGACGACGAAGTCCGGGCGCGGATCGCGGCCGGGCTTTTCCAGCTCGCCCAGGATGTCCTTGATGGTGATGGCACCGAACTGCTCGTTCACGAACTGCTCGGCCTTCAGGCCCTTGAGCACCTCGGAGCGGCCCATGAGCTGGTCCACGCTCTTGCCCGTGGTGGCAATGATGCGTTCGACCACGGGATAGGTTTCCGGGTGCACGCCCGTCATGTCCAGCGGGTTGTCGCCGCCGCGGATGCGCAGAAAGCCTGCGGACTGCTCGAAGGTCTTGGCGCCCAGGCCGGCCACGTCCATCAGCTGCTTGCGGCTCTTGAAGGAGCCATTGGCATCGCGCCAGCGCACCACCGACTTGGCCACGCTGCCCGACAGGCCCGAGACGCGCGACAGCAGCGGCGCCGAGGCCGTGTTCAGGTCCACGCCCACGGAGTTCACGCAGTCCTCGACCACGGCGTCGAGCTGGCGCGCCAGCTCGCTTTGGTTCACGTCGTGCTGGTACTGGCCCACGCCGATGCTCTTGGGGTCGATCTTGACCAGCTCGGCCAGCGGGTCCTGCAGGCGGCGCGCAATGCTGGCGGCGCCGCGCAGGCTCACGTCCACATCGGGCATTTCCTGCGAGGCGAACTCGCTGGCGGAATACACGGAAGCGCCGGCCTCGCTGACCACGACCTTCTCGATCTGGCGGTCGGCCTTGCTGGCGATCTTGATCAGGTCGGCCGCCAGCTTGTCGGTCTCGCGGCTGGCCGTGCCGTTGCCGATGGCAATCAGGTTGATCTGGTGCTTTTCGACCAGGCGGGCCAGCACGGCCAGGGAGCCGTCCCAGTCGCAGCGCGGCTCATGCGGGTAGATGGTGGTGGTGTCCACCAGCTTGCCCGTGCTGTCCACCACGGCCACCTTGACACCCGTGCGGATGCCCGGGTCCAGGCCGATGACGGCGCGCTGGCCCGCAGGCGCGGCCAGCAACAGGTCCCGCAGGTTGTCGCCAAAGACCTTGATGGCCACCTTCTCGGCGTCTTCGCGCAGGCGCGAGAACAGGTCGCGCTCGGTGGACAGGCTCAGCTTGACGCGCCAGGTCCAGGCCACGCACTTGCGGATCAGATCGTCGCTGGCGCGCTTGGCGTGGCTCCAGCCCAGGTGCAGGGCGATCTTGCCTTCGGCCAGGCTGGGCTGGCCGGGCTCGGGCTCCACGGGAAGAACCAGCTTGGCTTCGAGGATCTCCAGCGCGCGGCCGCGGAACACGGCCAGGGCGCGGTGCGAGGGCACGCGGCCAATCGGTTCGTCGTACTCGAAATAGTCGCGGAACTTGGCGACCTCGGGGTCGTTCTCGTTCTTGGCCTCGATCTTCTTGGAGCGCAGCAGGCCGTCTTCCCACAGCCATTCGCGCAGCTTCTGCACCAGCGCCGGGTCTTCGGCCCAGCGCTCGGACAGGATGTCGCGCACGCCATCGAGCACGGCGAAGGTGGTGGAGAAATCGGGGCCCGGCTTGCCGTCGTCCAGGGTGGTGGCGGGCTTGCAGAAGGCCTCGGCCTCCTTGTGCGGGTCCAGCGTGGGGTCGGCAAACAGCTTGTCGGCCAGCGGCTCGATGCCGAATTCCTTGGCAATCTGGCCCTTGGTGCGGCGCTTTTGCTTGAAGGGCAGGTAGATGTCCTCCAGCTCCTGCTTGGTCGGCGCATTGGCAATGGCCAGGCGCAGCGCATCGGTCAGCTTGCCCTGCTCGTCGATGGCCTTGAGCACCGTGCCCCGGCGGTCTTCCAGCTCGCGCAGATAGCCCAGGCGTTCGTCGAGCTGGCGCAATTGCGCGTCGTCCAGGCCGCCGGTCACTTCCTTGCGGTAGCGGGCGACGAACGGAACCGTGGCTCCGCCATCAAGCAATTCGACCGCAGCACCCACTTGCTGCGGCTTGACATTCAGTTCTGCGGCGATTTGGCCAATGATTTTTTGCATTCGAGAGGCGCCCCGTGGCGTGGAATCCGGAAAGCGGCCAAGTGTGCCACACGCGATTCGGGCCGGGCCGCTCACGGCCCGCCCGCAAATGCAAGCATTTCTTGCAGTCCAATGAATTCAAGGGCTTGCAGCATGAAGCCGGAAGGGCACGGGAATGGCCGATAGGACAAGCCCGGCTTTCAGGGCCGCACATCCACGATCTGCATCATTCCCAGGTCCTCATGGTCCAGCGCATGGCAATGCCAGACGAACTTGCCGTGGAAATCCGCGAACCGCATGCGAAAGGTGATGCTGCCCTTGGTGACCCCCGCCGCCCCGCTGCTGCCCGTGCCCGGCGGCACGGGCAGGGTGTCGGCCCAGAACGGCGTCACCGGCGCGCCGTTGACCCTGACCACATAGCAGTCGTTGACGTGGATGTGAAAGGGATGCGGGTAGCCGTTGTAGTTGTAGACCGTCCACTCCTCCACCGCATTGAAGGGCACGGTCTGCACAGGCGTGAGGCTGGAATGGATGGGCGACATGCCCAGCGGCATGGCCTCGGTGCCCACCGCAAACACCGATCGGTTGCCGCCCACCTTCAGCACCCAGCTCTCGCCGGCCGGCATGGGCGCCAGGGCCGGGTCGCGCACGCCCTTGTCCGCGTCGTCGGCCAGCACGGCCAGGCGCAGGACGCGCTGCACGCCACCATGGCTGGCCAGTTCGGCATCGGTGATGGGCGTGTAGTCGCCGGGCCGGCGCAGCAGGGCCGGGTCGGGCACGCGGGCCTGCACGGGCTCGCCCTGCACCACCACCCGGGCCAGCACCTCCTCGAAGGGCTCGTTGCCGCTTGGCCGGTGAAAGGACGGGCACGCGGCCGCGCGCAGGAAATACTCGCCCGGCGCCATCGATGCCTGCACCACCATGGACAGGCGCCCGCCCGGGTAGATGTAGTTGCCGGGCCAGTCGCGCATGTCCAGCGGCTGCCCGGCCGTCTGCCGGCTCAGCGGCCGGTAGATGCCGCCGTAATGGTTGCCGTCGCGGCCATAGACATTCATCACATGCCCGTCGAGCACGGGATGCAGCGGGTAGAACGACGAAGGATTGACGATGTGCCAGTGCTGCACCTCGCCGGGCCGCATCACGATGGTGGGCTGGTAGGCGCCGTTGAGCAAAAAGGCGCCGGCCGGATTCTCCATCGAGTCTTCCAGCGTATCGGTGCGGCCCTTGGCGTTGACGGTGAGCTTGTGGGCGAACAGCACGCGCTCGCGCATGTTCACGCTGGCACGGAACGGGTCCTGCGCATCGGCCACGATGATGGCGCCGAACATGCCGCTGGAGACCTGGGCATTGGTGGCGCCGTGCAGATGCGGGTGGTACCAGTAGATGCCGCAACTGTGGTCGTCGGGCAGATGGATCTCGTGGTAGCGCGTGGCGCCGGGTGCGATGCCGGCATCCGGCCCGTCCACCACGTAGTCGCCAAACACGCCGGGCCGTATCTCGCGCGGGTCCACGTGCAGGCCGTGGAAATGCATGTTGGTGCTGTTCTGGTGGTTGAGCAGCGCCCAGTCCGAGCCCTGGGGCGAGGCCGGCAGCTGGTTGTGCACCCACATCTTCAGCGTGTCGCCGGGGCGCAGCCACAGCGTGGGCGCCGTGTATCGCCCATTGAAGCTGCGCAGCTCCAGACGCCGCCCGGGCTGCCGATCGGCCGGATAGCGGGCCCAGCGCGCGATGTCGCTGTCCGGCAGGTCCATGTCCATGGACGCATAGCCCACGTTCAGGTGCAGCTCCAGCACGCCGTTGACGGAGCGCAGCGCCTGCGGCTCGGGCAGATCGTCGCGCGGCCCGCCTCCACCGCCGCAGCCGGGCAGCACGGCGCCCGCCGTCAGCAAGGCGCCCCATTGCAGCAGTGCCCTGCGGTTCAGGCCCGGGGCAGGCATTGAATGCTCCTGGTGCAGATGCTTCACAGGGCCTCCTTTGCCGTGCCGGCGAATGCGTTGGTTTCGGTCAGGTCATTGAGGGCGTGCAAGGCCAGCGCATGGGGGCGGGACTGGGCCTGGGCCCCGTCCTCGCCCTGGCAGGCGCCATGGCGGTTGTCGCCCCAGGCCCAGCAGCGCCCGCCGTGCTCCAGCGCCAGCACATGCGTGCCGCCCACGCTGATCTGCTGCACCGCCGCCAGGCCGGGCACGGTGCGAAAGCCCCCGCGGGGTGCCGCATCGCCCTGGCCCAGCTGGCCCAGGCCATTCCAGCCCCAGGCCAGCACCTGCCCGCCCTGCGTGGTCGCCGCCGAAAAATGCAGGCCCGCCGCCAGACTGCTGAGGCGCCCAGGCACGGCAATGCGCACGGGGCCGGGACTGTAGGCCGCCTGCAGCCCCTGGTCCAGCTGGCCCTGGTGGTTGGAGCCCCAGCCCCACAGCCGCCCCTTCTCATCCAGCGCCAGGCTGTGCGTGGCCCCTGCCGCCACCGCCACCACGGCCGCAGCGCCCTGCGGCAGCACCACGCGCTGCGCACGGCTGCGCTGCACCAGATCGCCCTGCCCCAGTTGGCCGGCCGCATTGGCGCCCCAGGACCAGACCTGCCCCCTGGCATCCAGCGCCAGCGCATGGCCCATGCCCACGGACACGCTGCGCACGGAGGGCAGGCCCTGCACGCGCTGCGCACCGGGCATGGCATCCGACCATCCCCAGAGTGCGCCTTCGCGGTCCTGCACATAGGCCTGCTGCTCACCCGCCCAGATGCGCCGCACCCCGGCATCCTGCCGGCCCAAGGCCAAAGGCCTGGGCACGGCGCCCGCGGCATCGCGGACCTGGGGCGCAACGGCATAGGCCTGGCCATCCGCCCAGGCCAGCAGCGAATGGCCCGCATCCACCAGCCCCTCCCAACGCGTACCAAGGGGGCTCAGGCGCTGGGGCACGGGCTGGGAAAAGCTGCGGTGGCCGATGCGCGTGGCATCGGGCGCACAGACCTCGGCAGCATCCACGCCTTCGGGCAGGGTGCGCAACACCTCCAGATTGCCCCAGGCGAATACGCCCTCCGATGTGATGAGCACGGACCGCTGCGGGCCCGCCACTACCTGTTCTATGGTCAGCATCACCCTCTCCTTTGCGTGTTTTGCGTGTTTCGCGTGTCTTGGGGCACCCCGACACGGCGGTACAGCTGCCCGTGAGGTGTCAGTGCGGATTGTTCAAAGGAAGCGGGTGGGTGGCAATCACTGAAAACTGTGATTCCTCAAGAGCGCCTTAGGCTCCGTCAATCGATCCCGCCCCAGGCCTGCGACGCGGCATTGGCCTCCAGGCACATCGCCATCGCGGCCGGGGCCTGCGTGGCCTGAGTGCCTACGCGGGCTGCGCTGGCGCAGCGGCATCATGGACAATCCATGCTCCAGCCCATGCAAGACGATCTGTTTGGCGCGCTGCCCTCACCGCCGCCCTCCCCACCCTCTTCAGCCCCGGTCCCGCCTGCCGCCAGCGCGGCGCCTGGCGGCCGCAAGCCGGCATCCCGCAAGGCCGTCGGCGCCGTGCAGCTGGCGCCCCAGGCCCTGCAATGGCAGGCGCTGGCGGACCAGCTTCCGCAGGGCTTGCGCATGGGGGTCTCCACTTGGTCCTATCCGGGCTGGGAAGGTTTGATCTGGGATGGCGCCTATGACAAAAGCGTGCTCGCCAAGAAGGGGCTGGAGGCCTATGGCCGGCATCCGCTGATGCGAACGGTGTGCGTGGACCGCAGCTTCTGGAGGCCGTTGACGGCCAGCCAGTACTTGGCCTTCGCGGGCCAGGTGCCGGCCGATTTCCGCTTCGTGGTCAAGTGCCCTTCGGTGGTCACCGATGCGCAGGTCCGCGACGAGGATGGCAAGGGCATGTCGCTGAACCCCGTGTTCCTTCAACCCGATCTGGCCGTGACCAGCTTCGTCGAGCCCACGCTCGAAGGGCTGGGCGATCAGCTCGGCGTGCTGGTGTTCCAGCTCAGTCCCATGACCTGGGGCCTGCTGAGCCGTCCCACCGAACTGCTGGCGCGGCTGCAGGCCATGCTGGACGCGGTGCGAGCGGCGCTGGCCGCCCATCCGCTGGGCGCGCAGATCATCGTCGCGGTGGAAGTGCGCGACCCGGAGCTTTTGACGCCCGAGCTGGCGGACACGCTGCGCGCTGCGGGCGCCACCTTCTGCCTGGGGCTGCACGGCAAGATGCCGCCCATCGAAGAGCAATTGGTTTTTCTGCGGCGGCTGTGGCCCAGCCCCCTGGTCTGCCGCTGGAACCTGAACCGCGAGTTCGGGGCCTACGGCTACCCCGATGCGCAAACCAAGCACGATCCCTTTGACGAGATCCGCACGCCCGATGTGCACACGCGCGCCATCCTCGCCAAGACCATCGATGGCATCACCATCCGCGGGCTGCCCGCCTTTGTGACGGTGAGCAACGATGCCGAAGGCTGCGCGCCGCGCTCCATCGCGCTGCTGGCCGAGGCCGTGGTGCAAGCGCAGGCGGCCCGGATTCAGCGCTTGCCGTAGGCGCGCTCCACGCGGGCCACGCGCAACTCATAGTGCTCGTACCAGGCGTCCTTGCCCAGTTGCTGGGCGACCAGGTGCTCGGCATCCTGCTTCCAGCGCGCAATGGATTCGGCCGTGGACCAGTACGACACGGTGATGCCGAAACCGTCCTCGCCGCGCGTGCTTTCCGCACCCAGAAATCCGTGCTGCTGCGCGGCCAGGTCCACCATGCGCTGGGCCATGAGGCCGTAGCCATCATCGTCGTCCGGCGTCCTGCGCGACGAGAAGATGACGGCGTAGTAAGGCGGCTCGGGGGTGTTGGCAAAGGGGCTCATCGTGGTCGGGGCGGCATGTTCTGCGGGACCGCGCAATACACCGCCGACGCTCAGGAATTCGCCGGTGCCGAGGCGGACGACGCCTGCACCTGCTCGCCGCCCAGCACCTTCCACAGCGTGACGCGGTTGAGCTGCTCGGACAGGCGCAGGCCGATCAGGGTCTGCTGGGCCGTGTAGAGGCTGCGCTGCGCATCCAGCACGGTCAGGTAGTTGTCCACGCCGGCCTTGAAGCGGGCCTCCGACAGGTCGAAGGCCTTTTGCGTGGCGGCGACCATGCTGGTCTGGGCGGCCAGGCGCTCGTCCCACTGCGCGCGGTCGGCCAGCACGTCGGCGGTTTCGCGGAAGGCCGTCTGCACGGCCTTCTCGTACTGGGCGATGGCGATGCGCTGGTTGGCCTCGGCCACCTGCACGCTCGCACGGTTGCGGCCACCGTCGAAGATGGGCAGGCGCACCAGGGGGATGAAGCTCCAGGTGCTGCTGCTGCCGCCAAAGAGGCCATCGAGCTCGCGGCTGCCCGATCCCACGCTGGCCGTGAGGCTGATGGTGGGGAACATGGCAGCGCGTGCGGCGCCGATGTTGGCCTCCATGGCGCGCAGGTTGTTCTCGGCGGCCTGGATGTCGGGGCGCACCAGCAGCACGCTGGAGGGCAAGGGCGCCGGCACGGGCTGCAGCGCGGCCGCGGGCCGGGCATCGGCGCGCAGCGTGGCGGCGCCGGGCAGCAGGGCCTCGGGCAGCGGTCCGCCCACCAGCAATTGCAGGGCATTGCGGTCACGCTCCACCTGGGAGGTGAAGCTGGCCACGTCGCCGCGCGCCGTGTCCACCGTGGTCTGGTTCTGGGCCAGCACCAGGCCCGATGTGGAGCCAATCTCGTGCATGCGCCGTGTCAGCTCGTAGGCCTTCTCGCGGCTGGCCAGGGTCTCGCGCGCCAGTTGCAGGCGGGCCTGGTCGGCCGCCAGCGTGAGCCAGCCGTTGGCCACGTCGGCCACCAGGCCGATCTGCACATTGCGCCGGTTCTGCTCGCTTTGCAGGAACTGCTGCAGCGCCGCCTCGCTGAGGTTGCGCACGCGGCCCCACAGGTCGATCTCATAGCTGGCAAAGCCCAGCTGGGCCGTGTACTGGGTGCTGACCGAGGCCGCCTGGGTGGCGCTGGTCATGCCGGCGGCCGTGCGCGCACGGCTGGCCTGGGCCTGGGCGGTGACGCTGGGCAGCAGGTCGGCGCGCGTGATGCCGTACTGGGCGCGCGCGCGTTCGATGCTTTCCACGGCCACGCGCAGGTCGCGGTTGTTGGCCAGGGCCAGCGCAATGACCTCGCGCAGCTGCTGGGACTGCACCCAGCCCAGCGCGGCAGCGGCCTGCAGGCTGGCCTCGTCGGCCTGGGCCGGAGTTGCGGCCGTGCTGCCGACAGTGTCGGGCACGGGCATGTCGGGCGTGCGGTGCTGCGGCGCGAGGTTGCAGCCGGTCAGCAGCGCCGCCAGCGCCGCCGCTGCGGCCAGTGCGGAGACATTCGTTGGGCGCCTCATGCTGCGCTCTCCTTTGCGGTATGCGGTGAATCAGGTGATCCGGCAGTCGGCTGGGGCGCGTCGTCCTCGGTGCGCGAATGGCTCTTGAACCAGCTGCGGATCAGCAGGAAGAACACCGGCACCAGGAAGATGCCCAGCACCGTGGAGGCCAGCATGCCGCCGAGCACGGCCGTGCCGATGGCATTGCGCCCGCCCGCGCCGGCCCCCGTGCCGATGGCCAGCGGAATGACGCCGAAGCCGAAGGCCAGCGAGGTCATCAAGATGGGACGCAGGCGCAGGCGCACGGCCGAGACCACGGCGTCGAAGATGCTCTTGCCCTGCTCCTGCAGCTGCACCGCGAATTCCACGATCAGGATGGCGTTCTTGGACGCCAGGCCCACCGTGGTCAGCAGGCCCACCTGGAAGTACACGTCGTTGGTCAGCCCGCGCGTGTAGGTGGCGGCCAGCGCGCCCACCACGCCCAGCGGCACGGCCAGCATCACCGACAGCGGCACGGTCCAGCTTTCGTACAGCGCCGCCAGGCACAGGAACACGAAGAGGATGGAGATGGCGTACAGCAGCGGCGCCTGGGCGCCGGACTGGCGCTCCTGCAGCGAAGCGCCGGTCCACTCGTAGCCTATGCCGGCCGGCAGGGTGCGCAGGATGTCCTCCACGATCTGCATGGCCGTGCCCGAGCTGACGCCGGAGGCGGCGCGGCCTTCCATTTCGTAGGCCGGGTTGCCGTTGTAGCGCATGAGCTGGGGCGAGCCGTAGGCCCAGTAGCTGCTGGAGAACGAACTGAAAGGCACCATCTCGCCCTTGGCGTTGCGTACCGTCCATTTGGCGATGTCCTGGGGCAGCATGCGGTGCGGCGCATCGCCCTGGATGTAGACGCGCTTGACGCGCTCGTTGTTCAGGAAGTCGTTGACATAGGTGCCGCCCATGGCGCTGGACAGCACGCTGTTGATGTCGGTGTACGACAGGCCGAGCGCGGCGGCCTTGCGGTCGTCGATGTCCAGGCGCAGCTCGCTGGCGTCTTCCAGGTTGGTCATGCGCAGATTGGTGAGCTCGGGTCGCTTGCGGGCCTCGGTCAGGAATTTCTCCTTGGCCTCCAGCAGCGCCTGGTGGCCCAGGCCGTTCATGTCCTTGATCATGAAGTTGAAGCCCGAGCTGGAGCCCAGGCCGCGCACGGCCGGCGGCAGCACGACCAGCACGCGCGCATCGCGGATGGCGGACAGGTCCCTGGTCGCGCGGTGCGCGATCTCGGAGGCCGACTGGCCGGGCAGCGGCCGTTCCTCCCAGGTCTTCAGCCGCACGAAGGCGCGTGCCGAGGCCTGGTCGCCGTTCAGGCCCGAGACCTGGTAGAAGCTCACCACGTCGGGCTGCTTGGCAAAGTAGTCGCGCACCTCGTCGAGCACGCCCTGCAGCCGCGTATCGGCCGCGCCCGAAGGCAGGTTGATGTTGACGAAGACGAAGCCCTGGTCCTCGTCCGGCAGGAAGGAAGTGGGCAGGCGCGCCATCAGCAGCCAGACCACGCCGCAGACGGCCAGGAAGATCAGCATCATGCGCTTGGCGCGGCGCAGCGAGTAGGCCACCGTGCCCTGGTAGCGCGCGGCCGTGGCGTCGAAATGGTGGTTGAACCAGCGGAAGAACCGGTCATTCACCCCCAGGATGCCGCTGCGGATGGGGCGGTCATGCCCTGCCCCGCCCGCTGCGGGCGGCTTGAGCAGGGTGGCGCACAGCGCCGGCGTCAGCGTCAGCGCCACGAACACCGACAGCGCCATGGCCGCGACGATGGTGATGGAGAACTGCCGGTAGATCACGCCCGTGGAGCCGCCGAAGAAGGCCATGGGCACGAACACGGCCGACAGCGTCACGCCGATGCCCACCAGGGCCGGCGTGATCTCGCGCATGGACTGGCGCGTGGCCTGCTTGGGCGACATGCCCGTCTCGTGCATCACGCGCTCGACGTTCTCCACCACGACGATGGCATCGTCCACCAGAAGGCCGATGGCCAGCACCATGGCGAACATGGTCAGCGTATTGATCGAGTACCCGGCCAGCGACAGCACGCCGAAGGTGCCCAGCAGCACCACGGGCACGGCGATGGCGGGGATCATCGTGGCGCGGAAGTTCTGCAGGAAGATGAACATCACGATGACCACGAGGATCATGGCCTCGCCCAGCGCGCTGACCACTTCCTTGATGGAGGCGCGCACGAAGGGCGTGGAGTCCGAGCTGACGAAGTAGTCGATCTCGTTGGGGAAGAACGGCTTGAGCTCGGCCAGCTTGGCGGCGATGGTGTCGGCCACCTGCATGGCATTGGCGCCATCGGCCAGCACGATGCCCATGCCCGCGCCGGGCAGTCCGTTGAGCTTGGCCTTGATGGTCAGGTTGTCGGCGCCCAGCTCCACGCGGGCCACGTCCTTCATGAGCACCACCGAGCCGTCCAGCGAGGACTTGAGCACGATATCTTCGAACTGCTCCACCGTCTTGAGCTTGGTGCGCGCCGTGATGGTGGCGTTGAGCTGCTGGTCGGAGACGGCGGGCAGCGCGCCCAGCTGGCCGGCCGAGACCTGGGCGTTCTGCGAGTTCAGCGCATTGACCAGGTCCGACGGCATCAGCGCGTACTTCTCCATCTTGGCCGGGTCCATCCAGATGCGCATCGCATAGTTGGTGCCGAAGACGTTGACATCGCCCACGCCATCGAGGCGGCCGATCACATCGACCAGGTTGCTGGTCAGGTAGTCGCCGATGTCGACCGCGGTCATGGCCGGGTCCTTGGAGAAGAAGCTGTAGGTGACCAGGAAGTCCTGGCCGCCCTTGTTCACGAACACGCCCCGGCTCTTGACCGCGTCGGGCAGGCGGTTCACGGCGGACTGCAGCTTGTTTTGCACCTGCACCTGGGCCACGTCGATGTTGGTGCCCGGCGCAAAGGTCAGCGTGGTGCGCGCGCGGCCCGAGGCGTCGGACGTGGAGCTCATGTAGAGCATGTTGTCGATGCCCTTGAGCTGCTGCTCGATGATCTGGGTCACCGAGTTCTCGACCGTCTCGGCCGAGGCGCCCGTGTACTGCGCGCCGATGGTCACGCGCGGCGGCGCGATGTCGGGGTATTGCTCCAGCGGCAGCGTGAAGATGGACAGTGCGCCGCCCAGCATGATGACGATGGCGATGACCCACGCGAAGATGGGCCGGTTGATGAAGAACTGAGCCATGTGACGGGTTCCTGCGGCTTAGCCGGCGGCCGGAGCAGGAGCCGCTGCCGGTGCTGGTGCAGGAGCTGTAGCAGGCGCCTTGTCCGCAGCGCCAGGTGCTGCCGGCCCTTCGGCCGGCTTGCCCTTGCGGGCCTGAGCCTTGGCGCGCAGGTCCACCTCCACGGCGCGCACCTTGTCGCCGGGCTTGATGCGCTGGAAGCCATCGACCACGACGCGTTCGCCGGCCGACAGGCCGTCCTGCAGCAGCCACATGTTGCCCACGGCGCGGTCGATGTTCACGGGCCGGCGCTCGATCACGTCGTCGGCCTTGGCCACCAGCACGCTGGCCTTGCCGGTCAGGTCGCGCGTCACCGACTGCTGGGGCACCAGCAGCGCCTCGGGCGCCAGGCCCGTGGGCAGCAGAGCCTGCACATACATGCCGGGCATGAGAACGCCCTGCGGGTTGGGCACCACGGCGCGCAGCGTCACGCTGCCCGTGGTGGCATTGACGATCACGCCGGCAAACTGCAGCTTGCCCTGGTGGCTGTAGTCCGTGCCATCGTCCAGGCGGATGCGCACGGCCACCTTGTCGCCCTCCACCTTCTGGAAGCGGCCGGCATCCCAGTCGCGCTTGAGCTGCAGCAGCTCGCTGGTGGACTGGGTGAAGTCCACATACATGGGGTCCAGCTGCACGATGGAGGTCAGCGCCTCGGTCTGGTTGGCGGTGACCAGCGCGCCCGGAGTCACGGTGGACAGGCTGATGCGCCCGCTGATGGGCGCCTCGATGCGGCTGTACTTGAGGTTGATGCGCGCGGTCTCCAGATTGGCCTTGGCCACAGCCACGTCAGAGCGCGACTGAGCGGCAGCGGCCTGGCTTTCTTCAAACGCCTGCTGGCTGATGGCATCGATCTTGACCAGCTCGGCATTGCGCCGCGCTGTGGCCTCCAGCGTGCGGGCGCTGGCCTCGGACTTGGCCACGGCCGCCTGGGCGCTGGCCTCGGTGGCGCGCAGCGAGGCCGCGTCGATCTGGTAGAGCTGCTGGCCCTGGCGCACCAGGGCGCCCTCGGTGAACAAGCGCTTTTGCACGATGCCCGATACCTGGGGCCGCACCTCGGCGGTCAGCGAGGCGCGCGTGCGGCCCGGCAGCGTGGCGTCCAGCTGCTGGCTCTGCTTTTGCAGCGTGACCACGCCCACCTCGGTCGCGGCCTTGGCCGTGGCGGCAGGTGCGGCATCCTTCTTGGAGCAGGCCGCAAGGCTTGCGGCCAGCGCCAGTGCGCACAGCACGGCGGTGCCGATGCGCCGGCCGCCGGCCGGCGAGGCGGAAGCTTGTACGTGCCCTGCGCCGGGCTGGGAATCGGAAGGCGCCGCAAGGCGCGGGCTCGGCGAAAAGGGCACGTCAAAAATCATGGGAGCAGCGAAGTCGTTGGGGGCATCGCACGATTGTGCAGTGCCCATATTTCTTGTTTGTAAAGCGGATGGCATGCCACCGAAATCTCCTGGCAAGTCCATCCAGGATGATGCATGTGTCGGAGCACGCCGACACATGCAAGTTCAATGCCATTTACGGGCCTGTTCAGTGCTTAGGCACAGGTGCCGTGCGCACGCGCAGCAGGCTGAACACGCCCGCCATGGCCGCAAAGCAGCCCGCCACGGCCAGGGCCACGATTTCGGCATGGCCACCATGCCCGCCCGCGAAGGTGAAGATGGTGGCCAGCACCACGGCGCCCAGGGTCTGCCCCGTGAGCCGCGCCGAACTCAGCATGCCGCCGGCCGCGCCGCTGCGCGCCAGAGGCGCCGTGGTCACGATGGTGTGGTTGTTGGGCGACTGGTACAGCGCAAAGCCGCTGCCCGCCAGCAGCATGCGCCAGACCATGTCCAAGGTCGAAGGCGCATCGGGCATGGCCGCCAGCGCCCACAGCCCGCAGGCGAACATGGCCATGCCGATGCCGCCCAGCAGCCCGTCTGCATAGCGGCCGATGAGCCGGCCCGCGATGGGCGCCGTCAGCACCGTGGCCAGCGGCCAGGCCGTGATCAGCAGCCCGGCCTCGATGGGCGACATGCCGTGCGACTCCAGCAGCAGGAACGGCAGCGCCAGGTAGGCCAGCATCTGCGCGCAAAAGGCGCTGACCGATCCGCACATGGACAGCGCAAACACCGGAATGCGCAGCAGGTCCACCGGCAGCAGCGGCGCGGGCAGGCGCCACTGGCGGCGCACATACCAGGCGCCCACCAGCAGGCCCGCGCCCAGCAGCCACCAGCCCGAAGGCAGGGAAGAATCGGCACCGCCGGCGCGCACGCCCAGCTGCTCGCCGCCCAGGAAGATCAGGCTGAACATGAGGATGTTGAGCAGCACATCCAGCGGCGACAGCCGCGCCCCTGCATGGCCGGCCACGGCATTGGCAGGCAGCGCGCGGCGCCCCAGCCACAGCGTGAACAGGCCCAGCGGCAGATTGGCCGCAAACAGCCAGGGCCAGCTGGCCACCGACAGAATCGCCGCCGCCACCGAGGGCCCGGCCATGGATGCCGTCGCCACCACCAGCGAATTCACGGCCATGCCCCGCCCCAGCAGGGCACGCGGATAGATCAGCCGCACCAGGGCGGCGTTGACGCTCATCACACCCGCAGCGCCCAGGCCCTGCAGCGCACGCGCCGCCACCAGCGTGGGCAGCGACGTGGCCAGCATGGCCGCCAGCGAGGCCACGGAAAACACCAGCATGCCCACCAGATACACACGGCGGTAGCCCAGGCGTTCGCCCAGGGCCGCCAGCGGCAGCAGCAACACCAGGCTGGCAAGCTGGTAGGAATTGACCACCCACAGCGTATGGGCCGAGCTGGCCTGCAGCTCGCGCGCCATGGCCGGCAGTGCCAGATTGACCAGGGTGCTGTCCAGCACCGACAGCGTCAGCCCCAGGATGATGACCAGCATCGCCTGGCCGCGAGGGCCTGACGGAAGTCCATCGTGGACAGGCGCAGCCTCTGCCGCGGGTGCCAGGCTCATGAATGGTCCTTTGCGCCCACGCGATGGGCACGCGCACCGCCCAGCGTGATCCAGGCCAGGGCCACACCGATCAGCGCGCCCGTTGCCATGCCCACCACCATGGGCAGGGGCTTGCCCGTGGAAAACAGGCCCACGATCTGCATGGCCGCGGCGCCCGACAGCATCTGCAGCGTGCCCAGCAGCGCCGAGGCCGTGCCGGCAATGGCGCCGTGCTCCTCCAGCGCCAGCACCGAGGTCGTCGGAATCACCAGCCCCATCAGCGCGCTGGCCACGAAGTACAGGCCGATCAGCACGGCCAGCCGCTCACCGCCCAGCAGGTAGTACGACAGCAGCGACAGCATCACCAGGCCCGAGCCGGTGGCCGCCACCTTGACCACGCGCACCAGCCCGAAGCGCTGGCCCAGCCAGCCCGTGAACTGCGCCGCGCCGATGAAGGCGATGGCGTTCAGCCCGAAGGCCAGGCTGTACTGGGTGGAGCTCAGTCCGTAGTAATTGATCAGCACAAAGGGGGAGCCAGCCAGGTAGACGAAAAAGCCAGCCATGGCGCAGCCGCCGATGAAGACCAGGCCCAGGTAATGCCAGTCGCGCAGCAGCACGCCGTAGGCGCGCAGTGCGCCGGCCACGCTGCTGTCCAGCCGCGCGGCGGCCCCGCGCGTTTCCTTCAGGCCCATGAACACGGCCACCAGGCCGATCACGGCCGCCACGGCCACGGCCCAGAACACGCCGCGCCAGCTGCTGACGGCGATCACGCCGCTGCCGGCCAGCGGCGCCAGGATGGGAGAGACGCTGAACACCAGCATCAGCAGCGACATCATGCGGGCCGCCGCGTGGCCGGTGTGCAGGTCACGCACCACGGCGCGCGGCACGGCCATGCCGGCGGCCGCGCCCAGGCCCTGGATGAAGCGCAGCACCACCAGCGTCTCGATGCTGGTGGCCATGGCGCAGCCCACGCTGGCCAGCGCGAACACGGTCAGGCCGAAGTACAGCGGCGGCTTGCGCCCCACCATGTCCGAGACCGGCCCGTACAGCAGCTGGCCCACGCCCAGCGAGAGGAAGAAGGCCGTCAGGCTGGCCTGCACCGCGCCCACCTGGGCGCCCAGGCTGCTGCCGATCTGGGGCAGCGCGGGCAGGTACATGTCGATGGCAAACGGACCGATGGCCGAGAGCAGGCCCAGGATCAGCACCAGGCGCAGTGTGTGGGAATCAGGGGAAGCGGGAGAAGAGGAAGGCATAGACGCAGACATAGACGCGCCATTGTGGCGGCAAGCGCGCGGGGCTGCAGGAGGCTGCTCACATTTCCTGGGCATGCAGCCCCGCGCACCTGGCGGTGGCGGCTTGCCGTGGCACAAATTCAGAAGCCCGCAATCCTGTTACGCTCTGAAACGAGATTGCCACCCGAGAGGCCAACCCACCTTTTCATCGCTGCAACTGCCATCGCCATCGCCATCGCCATCGCCATCGCCACTGCAACACACCATGCGCCCATCCCTGCCTTCCCTTCCACCGGCCCTGAATGCATTGCCAGGGCCCCTGCTCGCCGCCCTGCTGCTGGGTGTCTGCACGCTGGGTTCTGCCCAGGCAGCGCAGCGAGAGACACAGCAGGAGGCACAGCGCGGCCCCAGGCCCGGCGCCGCTCCTGTGCTGGAAGTATCCGAAGACGGTCGCGACGTGATCGACCGGCGCGCCCGCCTGCTGTGGCCGCGCTGCGTGGAAGGCATGCAGTGGAATGGCAAGACCTGCACGGGCCTGCCGGAGCTGTTCACGCACAAGCAGGCGCAGGCCCTGGCCGCCGAACGGGCCAAGCAGGACGGCGTGCGCTGGCGCCTGCCGCGCGTCAACGAGATGCGCCGGCTGATCTCGCGCGATATACGGCCGCAAGGCCTGTCGCCCGAGCTGTTTCCGGGCGCGCCGCGCGGCTGGCACTGGACGGGCACGGCAGCGGTCAACGCGCGGCCCGTCAATCCCTACAACTACAGCAACATCTCGGGCAGCGCCGGTACGCAGCTGTCGGCCCAGCAGGCCTGGGCGATTGACCTCGACAGCCTGGAGACGCGGCCCGACATGGGGCGCGGCAACCAGCTCATGGTGCGGCTGGTGCGGCCCCTGCCCTCCGCGCCGCCCGATGAAAAGGCCGAGGCTCCCGCCAAGCCAGCCCCCCACAGGCCGGACCCGGACGAGGAGGACTGACGCTCAGGCCGCGCGCAGCGAGGCCTTCAAGCTGGCGCCCAGTTCGGGCTTGTGCGCGAACGGGTCGGTGGGATTGCGCCCCTGCACCACATCTTCCATGCGGGTCTGGACCGAGCCCAGGGCCTGCGGATGGCTGTAGATGTAGAACTGGTTGGCCGCAATGGCGTCGAAGACCTTCTGCGCCACATCGGGGGCCGTGACCTTGCCCGAGCCCACGGCCTTCTCGCTCATGGCCTGGCCGATCTTCTGGCTGGCCGTCAGCGGCTGGGCGGCCAGATGGCTGGGCCGGTTGCGCTCGCTGTGGCTGATGCCCGTGGGAACGAAGAAGGGGCACAGCACGCTGGCGCTGATCTGGTCGGAGACCAGGGCCAGGTCCTGGTAGAGCGTCTCGGTCAGGCTCACCACGGCATGCTTGCTGACGTTGTAGATGCCCATATTGGGCGGCGCCAGCAGGCCGGCCATGCTGGCCGTGTTGACGATGTGGCCCTCGAAGGACGGGTCGGCCTTGGCCGCCTCCAGCATCATGGGCGTGAACAGCCGCACGCCGTGGATCACGCCCCAGAGGTTGACGCCCAGCACCCACTGCCAATCTTCCAGCGTGTTCTCCCAGACCAGCCCGCCCGCGCCCACGCCTGCGTTGTTGAACACGAAGTGCGGCGCGCCGAACTGCTGGCGCACCTCATCGGCCAGGGCCTGCATCTGGGCTGCGTCGGACACATCCACGCGGCGTGCCAGCACGCGCACGCCCTGCCCTTCGAACTCGGCGGCGGCCCTGTCCAGCGCCTCCTGCTGCACATCGACCAGCACCAGGTTCATGCCCAGCTTCGCGCCAATGCGCGCGCACTCCAGGCCGAAGCCCGAGCCTGCGCCCGTCAGCACCGCCGTCTTGCCCTTGAAGTTCTTGATCATTCCCTTGTCTCCTGGTTTTTGTGGTGGTTCAGATCAATTTGACGAGTTGCTTTCCGAAGTTCTTGCCCTTGAGCAGACCCAGGAAAGCGGAAGGTGCGGAAGCAATGCCTTCGGCAATGCTCTCGCGCGGGCGCAGCTTGCCGGTGCCCACCAGGCGGCCCAGTTCCTGCAGCGCCTCGGGCCAGACTTCCATGTGCTCGCTGACGATGAAGCCTTCTATGCGGATGCGGTTGATCAGGATGAGCGCGGGATTGGTCATGGGCAGCGGCGTGCCGTCGTAGCCGGCGATCATTCCGCACAGCGCGATGCGCGCAAAGGCGTTGGTGCGCAGCAGCACGGCGTCGAGGATGTAGCCGCCCACGTTCTCGAAGTAGCCGTCGATGCCCTGCGGGCAGGCGTCCTTGAGCGCCTTGGCCATGGTCTTGGTGTCGGGGTGCTCGCGGTAGTCGATGCAGGCGTCGAAGCCCAGCTCCTCGGTGGCGTAGCGGCACTTCTCGGGGCCGCCCGCAATGCCCACCACGCGGCAGCCGCGTGCCTTGGCCAGGGCCGCGAAGGCGCTGCCCACGGCGCCCGTGGCGGCGCTGACCACCACGGTCTCACCGGCCTTGGGGGCGATGATCTTGACCAGGCCGTACCAGGCCGTCACGCCGGGCATGCCCACGGCGCCCAGGTAGTGCGACAGCGGCACATGGGTGGTGTCCACCTTGCGCAGCATGCCGGGCGCATCGCCATCGACCACGCTGTATTCCTGCCAGCCGCCCATGCCCACGACCTTGTCGCCAACGGCAAACTTGGGATGACGGCTTTCCACCACCTCGCCCACGGTGCCGCCGATCATCACCTCGCCCAGCGGCTGCGGCTGGGCGTAGCTCTTGCTGTCATTCATGCGGCCGCGCATGTAGGGGTCCAGGCTCAGGTAGTGGTGGCGCACCAGCACCTGGCCTTCGGCCAGCGCGGGGGTCTCGGTCTTGGCAAGGCGGAAATTGCTTTCCACGGCTTCGCCCTCGGGGCGGTTGTCGAGCAGGATCTGCTGGTTCACGGGCATGGGAAAACCTCCGGTGGCATCACAAACAATGGAACCAGTTCCCGGGGCTGCCGGGGCTGGCGTGTGGCATTGGGTATCTGGCAGATTCGCCGTGCGGATCAGTCCGTGGCGAGGGTTGTCTCGGCGGCGGCCGGCTTGGCCACGCGCGGCATGTACTTGAACGTTCCGGTCGCATGGCTGCACAGCCGGCCCGAGGCATCGAACACGCGCGCCTCGGTATAGGCCATGGAACGCGTGCGGTGCAGCACCACGCCCTTGGCCACCAGGGGGCCGCGCGCCGGCTGCATGAAACTGGTCTTCATCTCGATGGTCACGCAGCCCATGTCGCGCTGCAGGCTGCGCGCGGCAACGGCCATGGTCACGTCCAGCAGGGTCATGGTGGCGCCGCCGTGGGTCACGTCAAAGGTGTTCAGGTGCTCGGGACGCGCCTCGAAGCGCAGTTCGGACTCCCCGTCCTCCATGTGGTGCAGGGTGAAACCCAGGTGGTCGACGAAGGGGATGGGGTGGCCAAAATCCAGCACGAAATTCTCCAGTTCAGATCGCAATGCAGGCGAGCATAAGGGCGCCGGCAGGCGCCACCGCGCGCGGCGGCCCGATCTGCGGGAAAAACTGTCACCTCGGCAGCAGCGCCGCTGCGGCTCAACCGCCCACCAGGGCGCTGACGCCGCCGTCCACGGCCACCCACTGGCCCGTGATGTGCTTGCCCGCGTCGCTGGCGTACAGCAGGGTCAGGCCCTTGAGGTCCTCGTCGTCGCCCAGGCGGCGCAGCGGGGCGTGGGATTTCATTTCATCCTCGCCCAGGGTCTCGATCAGCACGCTGGCCATCTTGGTCTTGAAGAAGCCCGGGCAGATGGCGTTGACGTTGATGCCGTGCACGCCCCACTCGCCGGCCAGAGCGCGCGTGAAGTTGATGACCGCGCCCTTGGAGGTGTTGTAGGCAATGGTCTTCATGCCCAGCGGGTTGCCGCCCAGCCCTGCGATGGAGGCCAGGTTGATGATGCGCCCGGTCTTGCGCGGGATCATGCTGCGCCGCGCGATCTGCTGGCTCAGCAGGAAGTAGCCGCGCACGTTGAGGTTCATCACCTTGTCCCAGGCGGCCACCGGGTGCTCCTCGGCCGGCGCGCCCCAGCTGGCGCCTGCGTTGTTGATGAGGATGTCCACCTGGCCCAGGCGCTCCAGGGTCTCGGCGGCCAGGCGCTCGATGTCGGCCTCGTTGGCGCAGTCGGCGGCGATCCAGCGGGCGTCGATGCCTGCGGCCTGCAGCTCGGCAGCGGCTTCCTCCAGGTCGGCGGCCTTGCGCGAACTCAGCATGATCCTGGCGCCCGCCTCGCCCAGCGCATGGGCCATTTGCAGGCCCAGGCCGCGCGAGCCGCCGGTCACCAGGGCCGTCTTGCCGGTGAGGTCGAAAAGTTGCTGCACATTGCGAGTCATTCGTCTGTCTCCTGCGCCGGGTCTTGTGTTCCGGTCATGGTTGGAATGGAGGGCGGCCATCCCCAAGCGGAACAGCCTGCAGCGGCGATTGTGCAAGCCGCCTTGCCGTGCCGCATGTCACATGCGTGTCCGGCCCGTCAATCCCCGAACAACGAGCGCGTGCCACCCCAGGCCGCACCCTCGATCTCCAGCATGCGCAGCTTGGTCAGCGCGCCGCCGCCGCCCGAAAAACCGCCCGGCTGGGCGCCGGCAGCCAGCACGCGGTGGCAGGGAATCACGGGCGCAAAAGGGTTGAGGCCCAGCGCCTGCCCCACGGCGCGCGAAAGGCCCACCTCGCCCAACTCGCGCGCCATCTCGCCATAGGTGCGCGTATGGCCGGGTGCAATGGCGCGCGTCAGGTCATAGACGCGGCGGTGAAAGTCCGACACGCCGTGCCAGTCCAGCGCCAGCCCGGCCAGATCCGGCAGTGCCTCGCCTGCGGGCAGCATGCGCCGTGATCGCAGATCGGGCAGCACCGGGCCGTCACGCAACTGCTGTGCGCTGGGCGCGGAAGGCTCCACAGTCCATTCGCCATGGCCCGCCATGAGCACCTGCACGCCGGCGATGGCCTGTGCCACGCTGGCCGGCAGGTCCTCGGCCCGCGCCGCTGCAGCGTAGCTGCCCGGTCTGCGCAATTGCACGCCGCGCAGCATGCGCGTGCGCGTGGCGGCCGGGCCGTCCACCTCGGGCAACTGAAAGGCCACCAGGCCGCAGGCGCCCCAGGCCACGCCGCAGGGCCCCACGCGCGTGGCAAACAGCGCGTGGCCCGTGGCTTCGGGGTCCCAGGCCGGGCTGCCCGTGGTCGATTCGTTCTTCATGGCGATGGTTTTCTCCTTGCAGGCGATTGTGGCCGCATGGCTGCAGCCGCTGCCCGGCAGCGACCCCACAGGGATAACACTGTAAAAAAACACCGGAAAAATACTGGATGTGTAGCCAGTTAATACTGTATATTTCGCCAGTCATCATCCTCATCTCGTGAACCATGGACATGCAAGAAGCCGCCTTCACCGTCACCTTGTGTGACTACCCCAACCTGCCCGAGCAGGAACGCAACAAGGCCGAGGCACGCTATGCCCGCGTGCTCGAACGCCAGCTCGGCAGCGCCGAGCAGGTCAGTGAAACCCTGTACCTGGTAGAGGGCCTGGAAGACACGCCCCCTGAAGAAATCAGCGACGACGCCAAGCTCGCCTTCGCCCGCTGGATGAAGGCTGCGCGCGCCGCCACCGAGGCCGGCATGCAGGGCCTGGGCGACGGCGAATGCAGCTTCTTCGAGGTGCGGCGCGGCTGGCGGCATTGAGCCTGCCCACAGCACCGCTGAATGGGGCCTGAAACCAGGTTTGCCCGGGTTTGCCTGGGCTGGGCCCCAAACTGCATACACTGGCAGACCTTTTCGTCGACCCCTGCCTGGAACCATACGGTCCCATATGGTTCCACCCGGCACACCCGGCGCCCCTGCCAGATCCAGCCTCTCCCATGCAAGCCCTGCTCGACGCCATCGCCCGGATGGCCCTGCCCTCCGACGCCCAACGCATCTTCCACGGCCGTGGCGGCCTGTACCCGGGCTGCGAGCATCTGGTGCTCGACGCCTTCCCGCCCGTGCTGGTGCTCACCAGCTTCCAGCCGCTGGACGATGATGCCCTGGCCGCCATCGGCACAGCGCTGTCACTGCGCTGGAGCGAACTGGCACCGGACCAGCCCCTGAACTGGGTCTACCAGCTGCGCCAGCCCGCCGCGCCCGCCGAAACGCGGCTCATGGCCGGTGAGGTGCCTGACCCCCACATCGTCACCGAAGCCGGCACGCGCTACCGCGTGCAGGTGCTGCGCGGCCAGAACCACGGCCTGTTCCTGGACATGGCCGAAGGCCGGCGCTGGGTGCACGCGCATGTCGCCAACCATCCCGAGCACCGCCACGGCATCAAGGTGCTCAACCTGTTCGCCTATACCTGCGCCTTTTCGGTGGTGGCCCTGCAGGCCGGGGCGCGCCATGTGATGAACATGGACATGGCCCAGGGCGCGCTGGCCACGGGCCAGCAGAACCACCGGCTCAACGATCTGTCGGGCGCCAGCTTCCTGGCCCACGACATCTTCAGCAGCTGGGGCAAGATCACGCGCGGCGGGCCGTACCACCTGATCGTGGTGGACCCGCCCAGCTACCAGAAGGGCAGCTTCGTCGCCACCAAGGACTATGCCCGCCTGATGCGCCGCCTGCCCGACCTGCTGCGCCCAGGCGGCCATGTGCTGCTGTGCCTGAACGCGCCGGAGATGGGTACGCAGTTCCTGACATCGCAGATGCAGGAAGTGGCGCCCGAGCTGGAGTTCGTCGAGCGCCTGGCCAACCCGGCCACCTTCGCCGACATCGACGCCGAGCGCAGCCTCAAGGTGCTGGTCTACAGGGCGCCCGCAACAACCGCAGCGGCCGACACGGCTTCCTGACCCGCCCGGCCCTTGAGCGCGCGGCGCCCCGCATAGACGGCGGCCGGGCCCAGTTCGCGCTCGATGCGCAGCAGCCGGTTGTACTTTGCCGTGCGGTCGGCGCGCGACAGCGAGCCGGTCTTGATCATGGCGCACTGGGCCGCCACGGCCAGGTCGGCAATGCTGGTGTCCTCGGTCTCGCCCGAGCGGTGCGACATCACCACGCCGTAGCCCGCGCCATGCGCCAGGCGCAGCACGTCCCAGGTCTCGGTCAGCGTGCCGATCTGGTTGATCTTGACCAGGATGGCGTTGCCCACGCCCCGGGCAATGCCGCCCTCGAACAGGCCGGGGTTCGTGCAGAACACATCGTCGCCCACCAGCTGGCAGCGTCCGCCCAGGCGCCGGCCCAGGGCCTGCCAGCCCTCGATATCGTCCTCGGCCATGCCGTCCTCGATGGAGACGATGGGGTAGTGCTCCACCAGTTGCGCCAGGTAGTCCACCTGCTGCTGGCGGCTGCGCACCAGGCCCTCGCCCGCGTAGCGGTAGCCGTCCTCGCCATGGAATTCGCTGGCGGCCGGATCCAGCGCCAGGGCGATGTCCCTGCCGGGGCGCAGGCCGGCCCGCTCGATGGCGGCCATCAGGTGGTCCAGCGCCTCGGGCGCGCTGCGCAGGGCGGGCGCAAAGCCGCCCTCGTCGCCCACGTTGACGCTGTGGCCTGCGGCCTTGAGCGCATGGCGCAGCGTGTGAAAGACCTCGGCGCCCATGCGCAGCGCCTCTCCGAAGCTGTCCGCCCCCACCGGCAGCAGCATGAACTCCTGGAAGTCCAGCGGATTGTCGGCATGGGCGCCGCCGTTGATGACATTGATCATGGGCACGGGCAGCACGCGCGCCTGGGCGCCGCCCATGTGCCGCCACAGCGGCATGCGCTGGCTGGCCGCCGCCGCGCGCGCCACGGCCAGCGACACGCCCAGCAGCGCGTTGGCGCCCAGCCGGCTTTTGCCGGGCGTGCCGTCCAGCGCCATCATGGCCGTGTCGATGCGGCCCTGGGCGTCGGCCCGCATGCCGCGCAGCAAATCGCGCAGCTCGGTGTTGACGGCCTGCACCGCCCCCAGCACGCCCTTGCCCAGATGGCGCGAGGCATCGCCGTCGCGCCGCTCCAGCGCCTCGTGCCGCCCCGTGGAAGCGCCCGAGGGCACCAGGGCCAGGCCGCGCGCGCCGTCCTCCAGCTCGACCTCGACCTCCACGGTGGGGTGGCCCCGGCTGTCCAGCGCCTCATGGGCCGCGATATCGGTGATCTGCATGGAAACTCCTTTTCGTCAAGAAATTGAACTGCGCAAAGGAGCAGGCAAGCCTGCACAACTCCCATGAACAGGCCTCCATGCTAGAAATCACGGCAATGCGGGACAATGCAGTTTTTCTGCCCATGCGTCAGCTTTTCTGACGAATTGATTGCCATGAGACAACTGCCACCGCTGGCCGCCCTGCGCGCCTTCGAGGCCATTGCCCGCACCGGCTCGGTGACACGCGCGGCCGAGGAACTGTGCCGCAGCCACGGCGCCATCAGCCGCCACCTGCGCCTGCTGCAGGAGCACGCGGGCGCGGCGCTGTTCGAGAAAGAAGGCACGGGCCTGCGCCTGACCGAGGCGGGCGCCGCCTTCCATGCCTCGGTGCGCACGGCCTTCGACCAGCTGGAGGCCGCCTATGCCCAGCTGGCGCGCGACAGTCAGGCGCCGGGGCTGCATGTGGCCTGCAGCGCCACCTTTGCCATGCGCTGGCTGGTGCCGCAGCTGGCGGTGTTCTACCGCAGCCACCCGCATATCCGCATCCGCCTGTCCATGACCTCGGCGCGCGAGATGCGCCACGAGGGCGCCGACCTGATCATTGCCTGGGACCTGTCCACCTACGCCGAGGCCGACCGCCGCCGCGCCATCAAACTGGCGCCCGTGCACTTCGGCGCCGTGTGCACGCCGGCCTATGCCCGGCGCCGGCCCGCCAACCGCGCGCGCATTGCACATGAGTACACGGCCAGCGCCTGGAACCAGTGGGAAGCCCTCACGGGCCAGCCCGTGGCCCTGGGCGAGACGCTGGCGTTCCCGCACACACACCTGTGCATAGAGGCGGCACTGTCGGGCCTGGGCGTTGCCCTGGTGGAGCAGCGGCTGATCGCGCGCGAGCTCAAGGAGGGGCTGCTGGTGGCGCCCCATGGCTTCGTGCCCTTCGAGGGCGGCCTGCGCGCCGTGCCAGTTGCAGGGCGTGCGCTGCCGGCACAGGCGGGAGTCTTCATCGAATGGATGCGCGGCGCACTGGCCGCCGTGCCGGCATAGGCCAGACGGCCTAAGCCCTGCCCCATTCGCGCAGGCGCCGGTACAGCAGCCCGCGCGAGACACCCAGCATGCGGGCGGCCTGCGAGATATTGCCCTGGCAGCGGGCCAGGGCCTGCTCGATCAGCTCGCGGCTGGCCTCGCCCAGGGAAGACGGTGCCTCGGACGGCGCCTCGGCGGGCGGTGGCAGGGCCTCGATGGCCGGCAGCACCTCCTCGACCTGGGAAGATGCCTCATCCAGCCTCGCCTCCATCCACAGCGTCAGCCCCGTGGGCAGCATCTGCGGGCGGGCCTGGCCGTGGTGGGCCAGCTCCAGCAACTGGTTCAGGCCCAGGCCGAAGACCTCTTCGGCCGCAAGCCCTTCGGCGGGCCTGCGCGGGCAGTCGAACAACTGGGCACCCACGCCGTTGAACCAGCGCACCATGCCGTCGCCATCCACGGCGGCCAGCCCTTCCAGCGGCGTGCCGAACATGCTGCGGCTGGACTGGAAGCGCAGCAGCAGGTGCATGCGGGCGGCGCCCACCAGCAGCCGGTTCTCGATGCAGGTGGCGTACATGTGGGCCATGGCGCCCGCATCGAAGCGAAAGGGGCCCGCCTCGCTGCTCAGGTCCAGCATGGCCACGGTGCGCCCGCTGGCGTCGCGCACGGGCGCGGCCGCGCAGTGCAGCGAGGCCAGGCAGCGAAAGAAATGCTCGCCGCCACGCACATGGCAGACCTCGCCCGTGCGCACGGCCACGCCGGGTGCGCCCGTGCCCACGGCATCCTCGGCAATGTTCACGCCCACGCGTGCGGCCGTCAGCAGCAGCGGGCCGTCGCCCGGCGTGGGGCGCGAGGCGATCAGCACCACGCCCTCGCTGCAGGTCAGCATGGCGCGCGCCTGGCTGCCCGCGATCACGGTCTCGAGTTCGGCGATGGGGTCGCGCGCCGCCTCGATCAGCGCGCGGTTGTGGGTCAGCAAGGTGGCCGTGCGGATCTTGCTGACCGGGTCGAAGCTGATCTTCTCGTCGGGGCTGCGGCTGGCGCCCAGGCAGCGCGTCCAGGACTGCAGCACGGGCTCGGACACCAGGCCCGAGGGGCGCTCGCCACGCTCGAAATAGCGCTCGCGCGCCAGCGCCACCCGGTCCTGGCGCGTGGCGTAGAAGGGATTCGAGGGCAGTGGGGCGGAAGGCGGCTGTTGCATGACGGACATCAAAACTGCCGCGATTGTTGTTCCGCCACGGCACAGGACAGCACTAGGGAAATCACCCGTGTTGGAACGGATTGCCGGGCTCGGTAACCTCGGGCATCGCCACAGGCCCGCCCGCAATGACACGCTCTCCATACAGCACAAGACACACCCGGCCCGCCCTGTCCACCCTGGGCGCCGCACTGGCCTGTACGCTGCACGCCCTGCCCGCGCTACCCGCCCACGCGGCGGACGCAGCGCAGGACTCCAGCGAGGCCCTGCTCGCCCCCGTGGTCATCACGTCCAGCCAGCCCGGCGCCGGCCCCGACCTGTGGCGTGCCACCGCCGCCATCGACAGCGTGGAAGGCGCCGTGCTGCGAGACGGGCAGATGCAGATCAACCTGTCCGAGAGCCTGGCGCGCGTGCCGGGCCTGGTGGTGCTGAACCGCCAGAACTTCGCACAGGACCTGCAGATCTCGGTGCGCGGCTTCGGTGCGCGCTCCACCTTTGGCGTGCGCGGGCTGCGCCTGTACGTGGACGGCATTCCGGCCGGCGCGCCCGACGGCCAGGGCCAGGCCGCCAATTTCACGCTGGGCAACGCCGCACGCCTGGACGTGGTGCGCGGCCCGGCCGCCGTGCTCTACGGCAACAGCGCAGGCGGCGCACTGCTGCTGTACACCGAAGATGGCGAGGAACCCGGCCTGTGGCGCAGCGGCGTGGCCGTGGGGCCGGACGGGCTGTGGCGCCTGTCCACCCAGCTGCGCGGCACGATCGGTGGCGGAAAGCCGGACCAGGCGGATGGCGGCTCCGCCCCCTGGCGCTATGCCATCCACATCGAGCGCTTCGCCACCGACGGCATGCGCCCCCAGTCGGCCGCCGACCGCAGCACGGCCCACATGAAGCTGTCACGCAAGCAGGGCGACGACCAGTGGCTGCTGCAGTACCAGGAGCAGCGCGCCAGCGCCCAGGACCCGCTGGGCCTGACACGCGCCGAGTTCGAGGCCGACCCCGGCCAGACCACGGCCAGCGCGCTGCGCTTCAATACGCGCAAAAGCGTGCGCCAGCGCCAACTGGGCGCCGCCTGGCAGCACCAGTTCGGCGCTGGCCAGCGCCTGGAACTCATGGCCTATGCGGGTACGCGCTCCGTGCTGCAGTACCAGTCCATTCCCGTGGCCACGCAGGCGCCGCCCTCGCATTCAGGCGGCGTGATCGACCTGGACCGCGACTACGCGGGCATGAACCTGCGCTGGCGCAGCACCCATGAGGACGTGGCCGGCGGCCGGCTGGACTGGTCGGCGGGCCTGGCCTACGACTGGCAGGGCGAAACCCGGCGCGGCTACGAGAACTTCATCGGCAGCCAGCTCGGCGTGCAGGGCCGGCTGCGCCGCGACGAACGCAACCAGGCGCGCTCCGCCGACCCCTACCTGCAGGCCGAGTGGAGCACGCAGAACCTGGGCCTGAGCGCCGGCCTGCGCCAAGCGCGCGTGCGCTACCGCTCCGAGGACCACTACATAGTCGCCGGCAATGGCGACGACAGCGGCAGCATGGCCTGGCGCGGCTGGCTGCCCTCGCTGGGCCTGCGCGTGAACCTGCTGCCGGACCTGGTGGCCCACGCATCGGTGGGCCGGGGCATGGAAACGCCCACGCTCAACGAAGTGGCCTACCGGCCCGGTGGCCAAAATGGCATGAACAGCGGCCTGAACACCGGCCTGGCCGCCAGCGCCCACAACACCGTCGAGGTTGGCCTGCGCGGGCGCCACGGCAACGCGGGCTGGAACCTCACGCTGTTCGAGACCCATACCCAGCGCGAACTCACCGTGCTGTCCAACACGGGCGGGCGCGCCACCTACCAGAACGCAGGCCGCACGCTGCGCCGGGGGCTGGAATTCTCGGGCAATGCCCAGTGGGGGCCGCTCACGGCCAGCACCGCCCTGACCCTGCTGCAGGCCCGCTACCGCGACAGCTTCCTGACCTGCGAGGCCACGCCCTGCACCACGCCCACCGCCCCGGTGGATGCCGGCGCGCGCCTGGCCGGCACCGCGCCGCGCCGCCTGTGGAGCGAGCTGGCCTGGCAGCTGTCGCCGCAATGGACCTGGACCGTGGACATGCTGCACAGCGGCCCCGTGGCCGTGAACGACCGCAACACCGACCGCGCGGCCGGCTACACCGTCTGGGGCTCCAGCCTGCGCTGGTCACGGCAATGGCAGCAGTGGAGCGCCCAGACCTTTGTGCGGCTGGACAACCTGTTCGACCGGCGCTTTGCAGGGTCGGTCATCGTCAACGAGGGCAACCAGCGGTTCTTTGAGCCGGGTGCGGGACGCGGGCTGTCGGCCGGGGTGACGGTCAGCCGGACGTTCTAGGTTTTCATGTATGGGTCGTTGATGCGTTGATTTGCTGATTTATTGAGCTTTCGGGCGATTTTTTGATTCCGCTGCGCGGCGGCTTTCAGAGGCCGGCCGCGCCCGGTATTGGATGTCCCGGCCCTGCCCCTCTGACTGCGCCTGCGTTGAACGGGATGCGGGGTGGCAGCCCTGCCGAAGGACAGGGCTGCTTCGTCATCTGACTCGCCGTGATGTTTGAGTGAAGCGCGCAGCGCGTAACGAGTTTCACGGCGCACCCCGCATCCCGTTCAACGCAGGTTGCCCCGCAGCGCAGCGAAGGGGTCGCGGGCAGTGGGGTCGCCTTTTCTTGGCCTACGTTCTTTTGGCGAAGCAAAAGAAGGTAGGTCGGCTGCCGGGCCGAGACCCGGCCTCGAAAAACAACCACCCGGCAGGGTCAAAAAACCAGCCCACGAAAAACCGACACAAACCTGTTCCATCGCGGTACAGATCCGCCCCCGGGTAAATCCGAATGTTGTGGCGCCGGGGCGCTTTTTTTATCGTCTCCCACATGGTGCCCTTGCCCCCAGCGCCATGCACGCAAAAACAAACCACACAGGAGACGAGACAACATGAAGACCCACGTGCTTTCCTCCACGCTGCTGGCCGCCAGCCTGATGCTGGCCCTGCCCGGCGCCGCGCTGGCGCAGGCAGGCCTGCCAAGCAAAGGCTCGCCCGAGCACATACGAGCCGTCACCTCGCGCATCGACTCGCAGAGCATCCGCGACAACGCACGCAGCTCCAAGGACTGGCCCAGCTACGGCATGGACTACAGCGAGACGCGCTTTTCCAAACTCAGGCAGCTGGACACGGCCAATGTGAAGCGGCTGGGCCTGGTCTGGTCGTATGACCTGGAATCCACGCGCGGCGTGGAGTCCACGCCCGTGGTGGTCGATGGAATCATGTACGTCACCGCCAGCTGGAGCGTGGTGCATGCGGTGGACGTGCGCACCGGCAAGCGCCTGTGGAGCTACGACCCCGGCGTGGACCGTGCCAACGGCTTCAAGGGCTGCTGCGACGTGGTCAACCGGGGCGTGGCGGTCTACAAGGGCAAGGTGTATGTGGGCGCCTTCGATGGCCGCCTGGTGGCGCTGGACGCGGCCACGGGCCAGAAGGTCTGGGAGCAGGACACCATCATCGACCGCGCCTTCTCGTACACCATCACGGGCGCGCCGCGCGTCATCAAGGGCAAGGTGCTGATCGGCAACGGCGGCGCCGAGTACGGCGTGCGCGGCTATGTCACAGCCTATGACGCCGAGACCGGCGCGCAGCAATGGCGCTGGTTCACCGTGCCAGGCGATCCGTCCAAGCCGTTCGAGAACGAGGCCATGGCCCGCGCCGCCAAGACCTGGGACCCGGCCGGCAAGTGGTGGGAGGCCGGTGGCGGCGGCACGGCCTGGGACACCATGGCCTATGACCCCGAGCTCAACCTCATGTACATCGGCACGGGCAACGGCTCGCCCTGGGCGCAAGCCAAGCGCAGCCCGGCCGGTGGCGACAACCTGTACCTGGCCAGCATCGTGGCGCTGAACCCCGATACGGGCGAATACGTCTGGCACTACCAGGAAACGCCGGGCGACAGCTGGGACTTCACCTCCACCCAGCCGATGGTGCTGGCCGACATCAAGGTGGGCGGCAAGCCGCGCAAGGTCATCCTGCATGCGCCCAAGAACGGCTTCTTCTTCGTCATCGACCGCACCAACGGCCAGTTCATCTCGGCCAAGAACTTCGTCGACGTGAACTGGGCCAGCGGCTACGACGCCAAGGGCCGGCCCATCGAGACGCCGATTGCGCGCAGCGGCGACCGCGCGCGCGACGTGATCCCCAGCCCCTTCGGCGCGCACAACTGGCATTCCATGTCCTACAGCCCCGACACGGGCCTGGCCTACCTGCCGGCCCAGCATGTGCCGCTGACGCTACAGGACAACAAGAACTGGAAGTTCAACGGCGGCTCCCTGCCCGAGCCGCACAGCAATATCGGCTGGAACACGGCCACGCTGATCAACATGGAGCCGCCCAAGAGCACGCCCTTCGGCCGCCTGATCGCCTGGGACCCGGTGGCACAGAAGGAGCGCTGGCGCGTGGAGCATGCCTCGCCCTGGAACGGCGGCACGCTGGCCACGGCGGGCAACCTGGTGTTCCAGGGCACGGCCGACGGCCGCTTCGTGGCCTATGACGCGCGCAACGGCAAGAAGCTCTGGGAAAAGCCCACGGGCACGGGCGTGGTGGCCGCCCCCATCACCTATGAGGTCGATGGCCGGCAGTACGTCTCCATCGCCGTGGGCTGGGGCGGCGTCTACGGCCTGGCCGCGCGCCACACCGAGCGCAAGGGCCCGGGCACGGTCTACACCTTCGCGCTGGACGGCAAGGCCGAGGCGCCTGCCTTCGTCGCCTACCAGCAGGGCAAGCTGCTGCAGGGCGTGCCCTACGACAAGAGCCTGGTGGCCGAAGGCACGGCCCTGTATGTCAGCAACTGCGCCTTCTGCCACGGCGTGCCCGGCGTGGATCGCGGCGGCAACCTGCCCAACCTGGGCTACCTGGACCCGGCCTATATCGAGCACCTGGACAAGTTCATCTTCAAGGGTCCGGCCATGTCGCGCGGCATGCCCGACTTCACGGGCAAGCTGAGCATGGAAGACGTGGAAAAGATCAAGGCCTTCATCCAGGGCACAGCCGACGCGGTGCGGCCCAAGTAAGCGGCTCCCGCCCCGCTTCCTCTCTCTCCCCCACAACCCCCACAGGCACCTCCCCGGCCCTGCTGTCCTGCAGCAGGCCTGGGCAGGGCTTTGCCTGAAAACTCCGGACCGGACTCTTCGCCATGCCATCCAAGCCCTTCACCCGCGCATCCCTGGCCCTGGCAGCCATGGCCGCATGCGCCACCTTCAATGCCCACGCCGTCGATATCGATGCAGGCGACTACACCGCCCTGCCTCCGGGCACCACGCTGGGCATGGTCTATTACCAGCACGCCACGCGCGACAGCCTCTATGCCAATGGCGACCAGGCGCCCATACGGCCAAAGCTGACCTCGGACATCGGCATTGCGCGCGGCGTGCACTTCATGAAGCTGGGCGACTATGTGATCGACCCGCAGTTCCTGCTGCCCTTCGGGCGCCTGTCGGCCTCGCGCGATATCGCGGCCATGGGCAGCAATACCGGCGTGGGCGACCTGATGCTGGCCGCCACCCTGTGGCTGACAAAGCCCGGCGACAAGGAGCACTTCGGCATCACCCCCTTTGTCTGGCTGCCCACGGGCCAGTACAACCGCAACGACCCGCTGAGTCTGGGCGAGAACCGCTGGAAGGCCGCCCTGCAGGCCGGCTGGATCAAGCCGCTGGGCAAGAGCGTGACCATGGACCTGGCGGCCGATGTCACCGTCTTCGGCAAGAACGACGACTTCGGCGCCCACAGCGCCACGCTCAAGCAAAAGGCGCAGTTCCAGTTCCAGGGCCTGCTGCGCTACCACCTGTCGGATACCTCGGACCTGCGCCTGGGCCTGTCGCACCTGACGGGCGGCGAGACCCAGGTCAACGGCGTGTCGCAAGGCGACCGCCAGTCCACCACCAAGGTCTCTTTCGGCGGCGCGGTGTTTGTCGCGCCCAAGACGCAGCTGCTGGCCACCGTGGGCCGCGACCTGCATGTGCGCCAGGGCTTCAAGGAGAACGCCCGCATCAACCTGCGCCTGCTGCAGGTTTTCTGAATCCCACACCCCCTGTCCCCTGTCCACCACCAAGGAGCACACCATGAACCTCAGTGACATCCAGCACCAGATCACCGAACGCGCCAGCGCCTTCCTCAACCGGGGCACGCATGACCTCTTCATCGACGGCCAATGGGTGGCGGCGCAGACCGGCCAGCGCCTGTCCACCGTCAACCCGGCCACCGAGGCCGTGATCGCCGAAGTCGCCAGCGCCGGCCCGGCCGACGTGGACCTGGCCGTGCGCGCCGCCCACCGCGCGCTGCACCTGGGCCCCTGGGGCCGCATGCGCCCCGTGGAGCGCGAGCGCCTGATGCTGAGCCTGGCCGACCTCATGGAGACCCATGCCCAGGCCCTGGCCGAGGTCGAATCGCTGGACAACGGCAAGTCCGCCGCCATTGCGCGCGCCGTGGACATCGCCATGGCCATCGACTCCATCCGCTACATGGCCGGCTGGGCCACCAAGATCGAGGGCATGACGCACGAGCACTCCGTGCCCTTCGCGCCCGAGGCCCAGATGTTCACCTACACCCGGCGCGAGCCCGTGGGCGTGGTAGCCGCCGTCGTGCCCTGGAACTTCCCCCTGCTCATGGCCACCTGGAAGCTGGCGCCCGCGCTGGCTGCCGGCTGCACCCTGGTGCTCAAGCCCGCCGAGCAGACGCCGCTGACCGCGCTGATGCTGGCCGAGCTGATCCAGGAAGCGGGCTTTCCGCCCGGCGTGTTCAACGTGGTCACGGGCGACGGCCCCGGCACGGGTGCGCCCCTGGTCTCGCACCCGCTGGTCAACAAGGTCAGCTTCACGGGCTCGACCGAGGTGGGCAAGCTCATCGGCCATGCCTGCATGGACAACATGACGCGCATCACGCTGGAGCTGGGCGGCAAGTCCCCCGTCATCGTGCTGGACGACTGCGACCCGGCCACGGCGGCGGCGGGTGCGGCCAATGCCATCTTCTTCAACCACGGCCAGGTCTGCTGCGCGGGCTCGCGCCTGTACGTGCACAAGAGCATGTTCGACCGCGTGGTGGCCGACGTGGCCGACCAGGCCGCCCAGCTCACCCTGGGCCATGGCCTGGACCCCAGCGCGCAGATGGGCCCGCTGGTCTCGCAGGAGCAGATGGAGCGCGTCTGCAGCTACATCGACATAGGCCGCAGCCAGGGTGCCGAAGTGGTGACGGGCGGCGCCCGCGCAGGCCAGAGCGGCTACTTCGTGCAGCCCACGGTGATGACCGGCGTGCAGCACGACCACCGCGTGGCCCGCGAGGAAATCTTCGGCCCCGTGCTCGTGGCCATGCCCTATGACGACCTCGACGAAGTCGCCGCCTGGGCCAACGACACGCCCTACGGCCTGGGCGCCAGCATCTGGTCCAACAACCTGTCCAAGGTCCACCGGCTGATCCCCAAGATCCAGTCCGGCACGGTCTGGGTCAACTGCCACAGCACCCTGGACCCGGGCATGCCCTTCGGCGGCTACAAGCAGTCCGGCATGGGCCGCGACATGGGCCGCACCGCGCTGGATGCCTATCTGGAGACCAAGTCGGTGTTCATCAATCTGTGAGGGCTGCTGCCGGCCTGCAGCTTTTGTGCAGGCCGGCAGCGGGTGCTTGTCGGAAAGCACGGATTCAGATCATTCCGATATCTTTTCACTGCGCACCCCTGCACACTTCCCCGCTTTCCACGCCATGCCGCCTGCAGTGCGGCACAGAAAGAGAGGGAGACCATGGATCGTCGATGGATCGCAGGGCTGTCATGGCTCTTCATCGCCTGGTCCTGCCAGGCGCAGGACGGGGGCAAGGCCGACAGGCCCACGCCCGAGCAGGCCCGCCAGGAGGCGGCGCGCTGGAGCCGCACCGCCGTGGCCGACATCCAGCGAATGCACCAGATGATCCGGGAGGCACATCCCGCCGTCCTCGACCCTGGCGCAAGTGCTTTCCACCAGTGGTTCAGCGAGGGATACGACCAGGCCATGGCGCTGGCTGGGCGCGCAGCCACGGAGCAGCAGGCCTTTGCCGCGCTGCGCTTCTACACCACCGGATACCGGGACGGCCATCTGGCCATATGGCGCAACCACCATGCCGCCACGCCTGTGCGCACGACCTGGGCAGGCTGGGCCGTGCAGCGCCAGACAGGCCGCTACCGCGTCTCGGGCCGCGCTGCGCAATGGCCGATCGATACGCCGCAGGTGGGGGAGCAGGTACTGTCGTGCGACGGCAGCCCCATCGACGATCTGCTCACTGACAAAGTGGCGCCCTTCGTGAACCGGCTCGTGCACCTGGAGGGAACGAAGTCCGATCTGGCATGGCACCTGACCCGCGAATCGCCCAGCGCCCCGCTGTGGGAGCCGCTCAGGGTGCGTCAATGCACGACCCGCTCCGCTGCAGGCGAAATCCGGAGTTTCAACCTGGAATGGCAGCCGCTGGACGACAAGGACGCCCGTGCCCTGGCGCGGCCCCGGGCACCGCGCCAGGGCATCAAGGAAGTGCGACCGGGAGTGCAGTGGGTCCAAGCGTCCAACTTCATGCCATCGTCCGAGAAGGCCATGGCCGCCTTCGAGAAAATGCTGGAGGGCATCCGGCAGGCAGGAGATGCGCAGGCCGTGGTGCTCGATGTGCGCGGCAATGGCGGGGGCAACTCCCTGCTCGGCTACCGCATCCTGATGGCCCTGCTGACAGATGCCATCACGGCAGGCGCCACGCAGCACTCCCAAGCCAGGGCTTACTGGCGTGTTTCCGCCATGGCCCTGGAGGCGTTCGAAGAGCGCAGGACACAGCTCCTGCGCACGGAAGGCGCCGGCAGCCTGGTCTACCAGTTCACACAGCAGATGGCCTCGCTGATGGGGGATGCCGCATCGCACGGGGAAGATTTTGTCGAGCAGCCGCAGGTCGATGAAACGCACAAGGAGTTGCAGCAAGACACCGCCGCTGCACGCGCAAACCCCTTCAAGGGCAAGCTGGTGCTGGTCACGGATGCCCAATGCCAGAGCGCCTGCCTGGATTTCGTGAGTGCGGCGCTGCAGATTCCGGGCATCGTGCACGTGGGCAGCATGACCGGCACGGACACGCAGTACACCGACGTGGCCGACAAGGCACTTTCGCCCACAGTGACGTTCCGCGTCCCCCTCAAGGTCTGGAAGAACCACGGACGCCAGGACAAGGAGGGCAAGCCTTACCTGCCGCAGTTCGTCTTCGACGGCGACCTTGCCGACACCGCCGCCGTGCAGGCCTGGGTGCTGGACAGCATCCTGCCCACGGCAGGAAACATCCAGCTGGATTGAACAGCGGCAGGCTTTGAGGAGATCGGATGATGCGAAGCAGGTCCCATGACGACGCCATGGCCGAGCTGTACCGCAGCGATCCGGTCATGGCCATCGAGACCATCAACGCCATCCTGGCCGATGGCGACCCGGCAGAGCTGCGGATCGTGATGCGCCAGTTGGCCCTGGCGTACCCTCCCGCACAGCTTCCCCCTACTCCGAATACCCCTTGGGCCATCCCCCCGGCCGGTCGCAGCATTCCTCCCAGCCCAGCTTGCGCGAGGTGTGGCCTATGCCGGGGTTGAAGGTGTTGGTGGGGTCCAGTTCGCGGTAAAAGCCTGCCAGCGCGGGCTTGGCCACGTAGAGGTGGCCCACGTTGTGTTCGGCCGGGTACTCGGCGCGGCGCGCGTCCAGCAGTTCCCACATGCGGTGCTCCATGGCCAGCGGGTCCACGCCCTTCTTGACGATGTAGTCCTGGTGGAAGACATGGCAGAAGAAGTGGCCGTAGTAGAGCTTGTGGACCATCTCGCGCTCGACCTCGGCGGGCAGTTGCTCCACCCATTCGCGGTCGTTGCGGCGCAGGGCGACGTCCAGGGCCACGATGTCCTCGACCTGGGCGCGGTGCACCTCGCGGTAGCGGATGGCCGCGCCTGCGATGGCGAAGCGGTGCAGGAAGGCCTTGCGCCCCTCGTCGGCATCGCACTCGAACCAGCCGCCCGTGGTGCTGCCGCTGAAGTGCCGCGTGAGGAATTCACGCGTGGCCTCGGCCGTGTCGTTGGACACGCGCACCAGCAGGTGGTGCTCGTAGCGGTCGCGCCACTGGCGCATGCGCGCGGGCAGGTGGCTGGGCAGCAGGTTGGTCAGCGCCTGGATCACGCGGTCGGTGACGCCGCGCAGGCCGAAGCGCTCGAAGAAGCCGTCCACGCGGCTCTTGAGGGCGAAGGCGGCCGGCACCCTGGCCGTGCCGAAGCGGTCGATCAGCAGGAAGGTGTCCTTGCCGTATTTCTCGCCGATGTCGTAGGCCGTGCGGTGGATGTACTCACCCGCGATCGGCAGGCGCGGCAGCGCGGTCAGCAGCTCGCGGCGCACGGCCGTGAGGTCGTCGGGCGCATTGCTGCCTATGTAGAACACGGTGCTGGGCTCCTTGGGGAAGGTGTCCAGCCGCACGGCGAACAGGCACAGCTTGCCGGCCGAGCCCGAGGCCTCGAACAGGCGCGAGGGGTCGGCGTTGAAGCGCGCGGGCGTGTCCTCGTCCACGGCGCGCACGGCCTCGGCATAGCGCGGGTCGGAGGCGGCGCGCTGCGCATCGTGTGCGATGTCGGATTCGGTGTAGTCGCCGTTTTGCAGCCGCGTGAGGATTTCCTCGGGCGTGCGGCCCAGGGCGATGCCCAGGTGGTTGACGAGCTCCAGCGAGCCGTCGTCGCAGACGCGCGCGTACAGCGCCAGCTCAGTGTAGGCCGGGCCGCGCCGCACCAGGGCGCCGCCCGAGTTGTTGCAGATGCCGCCCAGCACCGAGGCGCCGATGCACGACGAGCCGATCACCGAATGCGGCTCGCGCCCCAGCGGTGCCAGCGCCTGCTCCAGCCGGTCCAGCGTGGCGCCGGGCAGGCAGACCACCTGGGCGCCGCCGCCAATGACCTGCACGCCGGTGATGCGCAAGGTGTTGATGAGCACGATCTCGCGGTCGTAGTCCGCGCCGTCGGGCGTGGAGCCGCCCGTCAGGCCCGTGTTGGCGGCCTGCATGATGACGATGCGCCCGGCCGCCACGGCGGCCTGCACCACCTTCCACTGCTCCAGCAGGGTCGCGGGCCGCACCACGGCCAGCACCGGGCCCTCGCCCGTGCGGTGGCCCTTGCGAAAGCGGCGCGTGGCCTGGTCGTCGGTGAGCACATGGGCGGCGCCCACGGCTTCGCGCAACTGCAGCAGCAGGGCCTCGCGGGAGACGACCGGAGTCTGCAGCGCGCTCATGGCTGGCGCACCAGCAGGTCGCCGGTGATGTCGGATACCTTGCTCACGCTGGTCAGCGTCATGGCCACGCGCATTTCCTTCTCCAATAGTTCCAGCAGGTGCTTGACGCCCGCCTCGCCGGAGGTGGCCAGGGCGTAGATGAAGGCGCGGCCGATCATGGCGCAGTCGGCGCCCAGGGCGATGGCGCGCACCACGTCCAGGCCGTTGCGGATGCCCGAGTCGGCCAGGATCTTGATCTGGCCCTTGACCGCATCGGCAATGGCCGGCAGCGCGCGGGCCGAGGACAGCACGCCGTCGAGCTGGCGGCCGCCATGGTTGGAGACGATGATGCCGTCGGCGCCAAAGCGCACCGCGTCCTTGGCGTCCTCGGGGTCCAGGATGCCCTTGATGACCATGGGCCCCTTCCAGAAGGCGCGTATCCATTCGAGATCCTTCCAGGAGATGGAGGGATCGAAGTTGGCGCCCAGCCAGCCGATGTAGTCGGCCAGGCCCGTGGGGCTGCCCCGGTAGGCCGAGATGTTGCCCAGGTCATGCGGGCGGCCCAGCAGGCCCACGTCCATGGACCAAGCCGGGTGCGTGACCGACTGCCAGTAGCGGCGCATGGCGGCATTCGGGCCGCTCATGCCCGAATGCGCATCGCGGTAGCGCGCGCCGGGCACGGGCATGTCCACGGTGAAGACCAGGGTGGAGCAGCCGGCCGCCTGGGCGCGCTCCAGCGCGTTCTGCATGAAGCCCCGGTCCTTGAGCACGTAGAGCTGGAACCACATGGGGCGCTTGATCTTGGGCGCCACCTCTTCGATGGGGCAGACCGATACCGTGGACATGGTGAAAGGAATGCCATGGGCGTCGGCCGCGCGTGCGGCCTGCACCTCGCCACGGCGGCGGTACATGCCCGTCAGGCCCACGGGCGACAGCGCCACGGGGATGGACAGCTTCTCGCCGAACAGCTCGATGCTGGTGTCCAGCCGGCTCATGTCCTTGAGCACGCGCTGGCGCAGCGCCACGGCGGCCAGGTCTTCCACATTGCGGCGCAGCGTCTGCTCGGCATAGGCGCCACCGTCGATGTAGTGGAACAGGAAAGGCGGCAGGCGCTTTTGCGCCGCTGCGCGGTAGTCGGAGGTGGAGGAGATGATCATGATGGGTGTCTCATGTCTTTCGTATCAGGTCTGAAGTGGGCAGCAGCGCGGGCGCGGCGTCCAGAGGCAGCCGCATGGAGCGCTCGCGCCGCGCGCGGTCCTCGTCCAGGCGCTGGATGGTGGTGCGCACATGCTCCAGGTGCTCACCGATGCATTCGCGGGCGCGCTGCGGGTCGCCGTCCAGGATGGCCTGCATGAGGCTCTGGTGTTGCACGGTCAGCTCCTGCAGGGTCTGGGGCGCGCTGAGGCGGAACATGTCATGGCGGTTGCGCTCTACCGTGGACAGCACCACGGTGAACAGGCTGTGCATGACCTGGACCAGCACCAGGTTGTGCGAGGCCTCGGCAATGGCCAGGTGGAACTGCGCGTCGGCACGCGCCGCCAGCTCGGCGTGGCCGCTTTGCTGGTGCTGGATCATCACCTCGAAGCAGCGCTGGATATGGTCCTTGTCGCGCTCCGTGGCGCGCTGGGCGGCCAGCCAGGCCGTGCTGGTCTCCAGCGCATGGCGGGTTTCCAGCACGTCGTAGCGGTAGTGGGAGTCGGACTCCATCAGGCCGGCCAGCGGCCGCATGGCGTCCTTGAGCCAGTCCGCAGGCTCGGCAGCCGGCGCCGGCTCCTGCAGGTAAGTGCCATCGCCGCGCCGCGCCACCAGCACGCCCTGGCTGGTGAGTTTCTGTATGGCCTCGCGCACCGAGGTGCGCGAGACACCCAGCTCGGCCGCCAGTTGCCGTTCCGCGGGCAGCCGCTGTCCGGGCTGCACTCCGCTGGCCTGCACCAGGGCAAGCAATTTCTCGACAACTTGATCGGCAACGCGCATGGGGATTCTCAGAATTGGTTTTCAGTGATTCACGGCGCTATGCGCCAGCCTCATCGCATGAAACCCGCACTGCCCAAGCCAGGGACACCGAGCAAGGGCCGCCCCGCCGCGAGGGTGTCGTCCCCCTCCCCCGCGAAGCGGGTAGAGAGGGGGAAGGCGCGCAGCGACTCAGGGGGTGTTTCATGTCAATACCCAGGAATCATCCACGTAAACACATAGGCTTGCAGCGTCGTGATCACCCCGATGATCACGGCGAACATCAGGCTGTGCTTGACCGTGAAGCGGAACAGGTCCGACTCGCGGCCTGCCAGGCCCACGGCCGCGCAGGCAATGGCGATGGACTGGGGCGAGATCATCTTGCCCGTCACGCCGCCCGTGGTGTTGGCCGCCACCGTGAGCACCTGTGGCAGGCCCAGCTGCTGCGCCGTCGTGGCCTGCAGCGCGGCGAACAGCGCGTTGGCCGAGGTGTCCGAGCCCGTGAGGAACACGCCGATCCAGCCCAGGAAGGGCGAGAAGAACGTGAACGCCTGGCCCGTGTGCGCCAGCGCCAGGGCCAGCGTGGCCGACAGGCCCGAGTAGTTGGCCACGAAGGCGAAGGCCAGCACCATGCCGATGGAGTAGATCGGCACGGCCAGTTCCCTGAAGGTCTCGCCCAGCGTGGCCACGGCCTTGGCGGGCGACAGGCGCGTGAAGGTGATGGTGATCAGCGCCGCGATCAGGATGGCCGTGCCGGTGGCCAGCAGCCAGTTGAAGGTGTAGACCGCGCCGTAGGGCGCAGCGGCGGCCACGACGGGGGGCGTCTTCTCCACCAGGTTGTGCAGGAAGGGCACGGGGATGTTGATGACGGTGGAGGCCAGCGGGCCGCCTGCGGCGAACAGCGCCTTGAAGGGCTTGATGCTCCAGACCGTCACCATGGCCGTGAGGATGATGAAGGGCGACCAGGCCTTGATGACGGCGCCTGCTGTCAGCGGCGCACCGGAGGTGATGGCCGGTGCTGCAACTGCCGCAGCCTTGCCGCCCTCGCCTTCCGTGTCGAAACGGAAGATGCGCTTGGGTTGCCAGACCTTGAGGAACAGCGTCAGCGCCACCAGCGAGACGATGGCCGAGGTGATGTCCGGCAGCTCGGGGCCGATGAAGTTGGCCGTGAGGAACTGCACCACGGCGAAGGAGCCGCCGCCCACCAGCACCGCAGGCCAGGTTTCCTTGACGCCGCGCCAGCCGTCCATGATGGCCATCAGCCAGAACAGCACGAGCACCGTCATGAAGGGCAGCTGGCGCCCGGCCATCTGGCCGATGGCGAATGCATCCACACCCGAAACCTGCCCGGCCACGATGATGGGAATGCCCATGGCGCCGAAGGCCACGGGCGCCGTGTTGGCGATCAGGCACAGGCCCGCTGCATACAGCGGCTTGAAGCCCAGGCCCACCAGCAGCGCGGCCGTGATGGCCACGGGCGCGCCGAAACCGGCAGCACCTTCCAGGAAGGCGCCGAAGCAAAAGCCCACCAGGATGAGCTGCAGCCGCTGGTCGGGCGTGACCGACAGGATGGACGAGCGGATCACGTCGAACTGCCCCGTCTTGACCGAAATCTTGTAGAGGAACACGGCCGCCACGATGATCCAGGCAATGGGCCACAGGCCGTAGAAGAAGCCGTACACGGCCGAGGCCAGTGCCGCGCTCACGGGCATCTTGTAGAACAGCAGCGCCACGCCCAGCGCCAGCGCCACGGTGACGGTGCCGGCCTGGTAGCCCTTGAGACGGAACCTGGTCAGCGCCAGGAAGAAAAAGATGATGGGAATCAGCGCGATCAGCGCCGAGATCCAGATGTTCCCGGCGGGATCGTAGTTCTGCTGCCAGATGGTTTGCATGACCGTGTCTCTAGATGATGGGGAGGGCGCGGTAAGCGCCCCTTGTCGGCCACTCCCTCTCGTTGCAGCGTTGGCATGCGGTGCGATCCGCACAAGATGTCTGCTGGCTGGCTGCAACGGTGACCGGGAGTGTTCCCCGCGCTGGCGCCTTGTGGGCCATTGGCAAATTGGTCCAACCAATCAAGCCAAAATTCAGACCATTGCGCGAAGTGGTGCGATTCTCAGAGCTTTCAAGTGGGCAGATGAACAGGGTAAACACCTAAAAGAGTGCAGATAATGCACCACGATGTTTATTGGTAAGACCAATTTACGGATTTGTTTTGGTGCAGCACGCAGCAAGGCGCACCGCCAGGGCAGGCCCTGGCGGTGCGCGAAGCGGATGGAAATCTGAAGAAAAGCAGCGATGAGGCGAGCGCGGGCGCGGACGATCAGCGCCGCGCGGGCTCGGCGCTCATGCGCGGCTGGCTGCAGGCCACGGTCCACAGCGCCTCGGCCGCATCGGCCATGTCGGCGCGCTGGCGGTACAGGCGGATCTCCACGGGCACGGACCAGGCATGGCCGCCCGCCAACACCAGCGCGCCGCTGCGCAGCTCGTCCACGATGAGGCTGCGCGGCAGCCAGGCCACGCCGCGCCCCTCCAGCGCCATGGCCTTGAGCAGGGCCGCATGGTGGGCGGTGAACACGGTCTGCGCGCCCTGGGGCAGCTCGGGCCGGCCATCGCCCTCGCCCGCCGTGCCGGCGCCGCCTGCGCCAAACAGCCCGCGCAGGCGCGAACGCATGATGCGCCCCAGCCCCGAGGCCTCGCTGTAGGCCAGCACGGCCAGCGGCAGGGGCTGGCCGCCGCCCGTTGCGGACCCGGCGTCTATGGCATGCAGCGCGCGGCCCGGCGCGTCCGGCCAGGGCGCGGACACGGGCAGCAGCATGTCTTCGGACAGCTGCAGCATGGGGTAGCCGGCCTCGTCCAGCCGGCCCGGCACCTCGGCATGGCCGTGGCACAGCACGAACTGCACGCGCCGCTGCAGCGCCTGGTCCTCGCAGGCATGAAAGCTGTCCGAGATGGTCTGTATCGGCCCCAGCCGCAACTGTGACTCCAGCGTGCCCAGCCAGCGCGGGAAAAAGGTCAGCGACAGCACATGGGTGGCCGCAAAGCGCAGGCTAGCGGCGGCCTGGTCGTGCGCGGCGCGGGCCTTGATGCGCGCCGCCTCCAGCTTGGCCAGCACGTCCTCCAGCAAGGGCTGGAAGCGCTGGCCTGCGGCGGTGAGCGCGGCCGGATGCGCGCTGCGGTCGAACAGCTCGGCGCCCACCCATTCCTCCAGCGCGCGGATGTGCCGGCTGAAGGCGGGCTGGGCGATGGAGCGGGCCTCTGCCGCGCGCGAGAAGTTGCCGCTTTCGGCCAGGGCCAGAAAGTCTTCCAGCCACTCCATGTCAAGGGGGCGATTGCCAGGTCCCATGGTCTCCAGTCGTTGTGGTTCTCGGATGGATAGATGTATGCGATTCGAGTATTGGACCGTGCGGGCGCGGCGGGAAATGATCCATCCGTCGTTCACACCCATCCCAAAACGGAGACAAGCCTCATGCCTTCCATCTCGAATTATCGCGGCATCATTCCCGCCATTTCCTGCCCCTTCACGCCCGACCACCGCATCGACGAGCCCGCGCTGCGCAGGCTGGCATCGTGGCTGGCAGGCCATGAGGGCGTGGTCGCCGTGATGACCAACGGCCATACGGGCGAGGTGTTCGCGCTGACGCCGGCCGAGCGCGCCGAGGTCACGCGCATCGTGGCCGACGAGCTGCGGGGCCGGCTGCCCGTGATCTCCTCCATCGTCTGCGAAGGCCTGGCCGATGCGGCCGAGCATGCGCGTGCCGCCCAGGCCGCAGGCGCGGTGGCGCTGGATGTGATGCCGCCCCACCACTGGCTGCGCTTCGGCTTCACGCCCGGCCATGCGCTGCAGTACTTCGAGGCCATCCACCGCGCCGCGCCGGACCTGGACCTGGTCTGCCACGTCTACCCGGCCTGGACGCGCGCCTCCTACTCCTCGCAGCTGCTGGCCGAGCTGGCGCGCCTGCCCTACGTGCAGGCCTTCAAGGTGGGCCAGCGCGACATGAACAAGTACGCCCGCGACATCCAGGCCATCCGCGAGGCCAATCCCGCCAAGGCCATCCTGACCTGCCATGACGAGTACCTGCTGGCCTCCATGGTCCAGGGCGTGGACGGCGCCCTGGTCGGCTTCGCCACCTTCATCCCCCAGCTCATCATCGACCTGTGGAATGCCGTCAAGGCCGGCGACCTGAAGAAGGCCATAGCGGTGCAGGCCGTGATCACGCCGCTCAAGGACGCCGTCTACGGCGGCGGCGAGCCCACGGGCGAGGCCCACGCCCGCATGAAAGGCGGCATGTACCTGGCCGGCGTGATCGACGACGCCACCGTGCGCCCGCCCACCGAGGCGCCCAACGCCCAGGAGCTGCAGGCCCTGCGCGCTGCCGTGGCGCAGGCCGGGCTGCTCAAGCGCTGAACGCAGGCCGCAGGCCACACACAGACACAGGCTCTTGCCGCGCAACCAGCCTGGCCCGGCCCGGCCCGAGCTGCGCGGCCCCTTCGGACAACAACAAAAGAACGACAGGAGACAAGACACCATGCAACGCCATCATTTCCTCCGCGCGGCCCTGGGCGCTGCCGCAGGCGCCGCCCTGCTGGCGCTGGCCGGCCCGGCCGGTGCCCAGGCCTGGCCTGCCAAGCCCGTGCGCGTGGTCATTCCCTTCCCGCCCGGCGGCACGCTGGACGCCGTGGGCCGGCAACTGGCGCAGAAGCTGGGCGAGCAGACTGGCCAGCAATTCATCATCGACAACCGGCCCGGCGGCAACGGCGTGATCGGCGGCGACATCGTGGCCAAGGCCCCGGCGGACGGCTACACGCTGCTGTTCAACGCCTCCACCTTCACCACGGCGCCCATGACCATGAAGACCGTGCCCTACCAGGTCAACCGGGACTTCGCACCCGTGGCCCTGGTGGCCAAGGCGCCGCTGTCGGTGGCCATCAACAAGAACCTGCCCATCACCGACATCAAGTCGCTGATGGCCTATGCCAAGTCCCATCCGGGCAAGATGACCTTTGCCGTGGGCTCCATCGGCTCGGCAGGCCACCTGTCCACCGAACTGCTCAAGCGCGCGGGCCAGCTGGACTACCTCATCGTCCCCTACAAAGGCACGGCCCCCGCCTTCCAGGACCTGATCGGCGGCCAGATCGACGGCTTCATCGACCCCATCCTGGGCTCCCTGCAGTACCACAAGGGCGGCATGCTGCGCGTGGTGGCGGTCACCTCGGCCCAACGCGCGCCCAGCCTGCCCGATGTGCCCACGGTGGGCGAGACCATTGCCGGCTACGAGTTCTACAGCTGGTACGGCCTGTGGGCGCCGGCCAAGGTGCCGGCCGACATCATCAAAAGGCTCAACACCGAGGTCAACAAGGCGCTGGCGGGCGATCTCAAGGACAAGCTGCGCGAGCAGGGTCTGCTGCTGTCGCCGGGCAGCGTGGAGGACTTCGCCAGGTTCCAGGCCAACGACATGGAGCGCGCCCAGAAGATCGTGACCGAGGGGAACATCCGTGTCGAATGAACTGCGCCACGCCGTGGTCACCGGCAGCAGCAGCGGCATAGGCCGCGCCATTGCCCAGTCGCGGCTGGATGCAGGCTGGCGCGTGACCGGCCTGGACCTGGCGCCCGCCAGCCTGGCGCATGAAGCCTTCCACCCGCTGCGCGTGGACCTGTGCGACGGCCTTGCCATTGCGCAGGCGGCCCAGGCCAACCGGGACCGGCCCGCCCCCGATGCCCTGGTCCATGCCGCAGGCGTGCTGCGCGTGGGGCCGCTGGGCCTGCTGGACCACGCGGGCGGCGAGCTCATGTGGCGCCTGCATGTGGATGCCGCCACACGGCTGGCCGACGCCATCGTGCCCGGCATGGCAGCGCGCGGCGGCGGGCGCGTGGTCTTCATCGGCAGCCGCGTGGCCCAGGGCATGCCCGGGCGCGGGCAGTACGCGGCCACCAAGGCCGCGCTGGTTGCGCTGGCACGCAGCTGGGCCGCCGAAGTCGCTGGCCAGGGCGTGACGGTGAACGTGGTCTCCCCGGCTGCCACGGCCACCGCCATGCTGGGCGACCCCGCCCGTGCCGGCAGCGCGCCGCGCCTACCGCCGCTGGGCCGGCTGATAGAGCCGGCCGAGATCGCCGCCCTGGTCGGCTACCTGCTGTCGCCGCAAGCCGCCGCCATCACGGGGCAGGACATCGCCATCTGCGGCGGCTCGTCGCTGCCGCGCTGAGCCCACCCCGACACCCATCCTTCATCCGCAAGCACCATGAAAATCGTCAACATCCTCGAATCCACCCGTCCCATCAAATCGGACATCCGCAACGCCTACATCGATTTCTCGAAGATGACGCTCAGCCTGGTGGCCGTGGTCACGGACGTGATCCGCGACGGCCGCCCCGTCATCGGCTACGGCTTCAACTCCAACGGCCGCTACGGCCAGGGCGCGCTGATGCGCGAGCGCTTCATCCCGCGCGTGCTGGAAGCAGAGCCTGGCAGCCTGCTGGACGACAGCGGCGACAACCTGGACCCGCACAGGATCTGGGCGCGCATGATGATCAATGAAAAACCCGGAGGCCACGGCGAGCGATCGGTGGCCGTGGGCACCATCGACATGGCCGTCTGGGACGCCACGGCAAAAATAGCGGGCAAGCCCCTGTACCAGCTGCTGGCCGAGCGCTACGGCAGCGGCACGCCCAACCCGCGCGTCTTCGTCTATGCCGCTGGCGGCTACTACTACCCCGGCAAGGGCCTGGACGGCCTGCGCCGCGAGATGGAAAGCTACCTGGAGCGCGGCTACTCGGTGGTGAAGATGAAGATCGGCGGCGCCTCGCTGGCCGAGGACTGCGAGCGCATCGAGTCCGTGCTCAAAATTCTGGGCCCGGGCCAGCAGCTGGCAGTGGATGCCAACGGCCGCTTCGACCTGGCCACCGCGCTCGACTATGGCCGCGCCCTTGGCCAGTACCCGCTGTTCTGGTACGAGGAAGCCGGCGACCCGCTGGACTACGAACTGCAGGCCCGCCTGGGCGAGGTCTACCAGGGCCCCATGGCCACGGGCGAGAACCTGTTTTCCATGCAGGACGCGCGCAACCTGATCCGCCACGGCGGCATGCACCCGGACCGCGACTGGCTGCAGTTCGACTGCGCGCTCAGCTACGGCCTGGTCGAGTACCTGCGCACGCTGGACATGCTCAAGGCCCATGGCTGGTCGTCCAGCCGCTGCATTCCGCACGGCGGCCACCAGATGTCGCTGGCCATTGCCGCCGGCCTGGGCCTGGGCGGCAACGAAAGCTACCCCGACCTGTTCCAGCCCTATGGCGGCTTCCCCGACGGCGTACAGGTGGACAACGGCCACGTCACCCTGCCGCCGCTGCCGGGCATAGGCTTCGAGGGCAAGGCCGACCTGATCGCCGAGATGCGCGCGCTGGCGGTTTGATCAGCTGTTGAAAAAAGCGGGAGAAGGCTGTTGCTTTCTCCCCTGGGCCGCTCCACGGGGCCAGCCTGTAACCAGCACCCTCTGCTAACGTACTGGCATGACACCCGCACTGAGTCTCCGAACGCGCTGGATGGCTGCCACGCTGTTGCTCCTCGCCTTCTTCCTGGCGTTCTATCGGACGGCATGGGTTGCCGAAGACGCCTTCATCACGTTTCGCGTCATCGACAACTGGATTGCCGGCCATGGCCTGAGGTGGAACATCGATGAAAGAGTTCAGGTCTTCACCCATCCCTTGTGGATGTTTCTCCTGAGCCCCCTGGTATGGCTCAGCAGTGATCCATATTGGTCTTCGATCGGGCTGAGTGCCGCGCTCATGCTGGTCTTCTGTCTCTTGTGCCTCAAGGCCATGGGCGGTCCCCATCTGCGCAGCCTGCTCGCGCTTTCGACCTTGCTGTGGTGCCAGGCATTTGTCGACTACTCGTCCTCAGGGCTGGAAAATCCGCTGACACATGTTCTGCTGGTTCTTTTCTTCATCGCCTGGAAAACCGAACATCCGCACCGCGTGCTGCGCCTGAGCGCGCTGTCGGCACTGCTTTTTCTGAACCGTCCCGATGCCGTCGTTCTTGTGGCGCCTGCGCTTGTCGCCAGCCTGGCCGCCAGCCGCGACAAGCCTGCTGTTCTGGTAAGGCAGTTTTTGCCTGGCCTGTTACCGGCCGTTTTGTGGACGTTGTTCTCCCTCTTCTATTTCGGTTCACCAGTACCCAACACCGCCATCGCCAAGGTGTTGAATGGTCTGACGGCAGCCCAGTCAGCACAGCAGGCCTGGAATCTAGTAGTCCATGCGTATGAATACGACCTCCCTACCTTGGTCACCATTCTGGCTGGGCTGGGTTTTGGCCTCACGCGTGCCGCCCTGCGCCCCATCGCAGCAGGCATTGCGCTCTGGTTTGGCTATCTCGTTTATGTGGGCGGCGACTACATGGCCGGACGCTTCTTGGCAGGACCATTGGTTTTCTCGATTCTTGTGCTCGGCACGGTGGAGCTGTCTTCTCTCTACACCGTCACATGGGCCCTGTTGCTGGTGGCGTCCACGGGCGCCCTGCATGCCACCGTCCTCTCGCCGATCAGCTATCAGCAACGGTTCGTCATGCCCTCTGGAATTGCCAATGAGCGAGGGTTCTACTACCAGGAGCTTGGTATGCGCCGCGTCTTGGAGCATCACTCTTGGAAGCTTCATCCATGGTTTGTCGAAGGTGACAAGCTGCGCAAACAGCCCCCCGCCGTCTACGCAAAATGCAACATAGGAATGACAGCCTTCGCTGCGGGGTCCCAGGCGACCTGGATTGACCCTCTAGCACTGGCAGAACCCTTTCTTGCCCGTCTTCCCGCTCGATCAAACAGCCGGGTTGGACACTACGAACGAGCGTTTCCCGAGGGATTTCTGACGGCGCGCGCCACCGGCAACAACACCTTGGCAGAGCCTGCCCTGCAGCGGCTCTGGACCGATATCAGACTTGCCACGAGCGCCAACCTGTTTTCGCTGGAGCGTCTTGCTTCGATCAAGCGGCTCAATCTCGATAAAAAACTCTATGTGCCGGAGCATTTCGACAGGGACGCCGTTGGCATTCCAGGCCACCCTGTCACCAGCCGGTCGCAAACGTCCTGCATGGGGTATCCAGGAGAAGTCCAGTTCACTCTGCGCCTACAGTAGACGGAACTGCGGAGCCGCTGAAGCTTGCTGCGGTCCCATATCTGACGCTCCCCAACGGAAAAGCCCGCTCCCTACAATGCAGCCTCAGCGGTCGGTGTACCGCCCTTGTACCTTCGGCGCCCGGGTCAACCCCGGGCGCCTTATTAAACCGCCGTGTATCCGGACGGCGGTGGCTGATTGAACGGAGCCCATCCATGAACCACATTCCTGCGCGCCGCTCGGCGCTGCGCCAGGCGGCTGCCTGCGTGCTGGCCGCCTCCACCCTGTCCAGCCTGCCCGCGCTGGCCGCCGAACCCGCCGTGCTGCGCGTCTCGGCCATCCCGGATGAAGCTCCCACCGAGCTGCAGCGCAAGTTCGAGCCGCTGGGCAAGTACCTCTCGGCACAGACCGGCATGAAGGTGGTGTTCACGCCCGTGACCGACTACGCCGCCGTGGTCGAGTCGCTGGCCACGCGCAAGCTGGACCTGGCCTGGCTGGGCGGCTTTACCTTCGTGCAGGCCAAGATCCGCACCAACGGCACGGCCATCCCCATCGTGCAGCGCGAGGAAGACGCCAAGTTCACCTCCAAGTTCATCACGGCCAACCCCGCCATCAAGACCCTGGCCGACCTCAAGGGCAAGAGCTTCGCCTTTGGCGCGCCCTCGTCCACCTCGGGCAGCCTGATGCCGCGCTTTTTCCTGCAGCAGGACGGCATCAACCCCGAGAAGGACTTCAAGACCGTGGCCTTCTCCGGCGCGCATGACGCCACCGTGGCCTTCGTGGCCGCAGGCAAGGCCGAGGCCGGCGTGCTCAACGCATCGGTCTGGGACAAGCTGGTGGAGACCAAGAAGGTCGATACCAGCAAGGTGCGCGTGTTCGCCACCACGCCGCCCTACTTCGACTACAACTGGACCGTGCGCGGCGACCTGGACCCGGCCCTGGTCAAGAAGCTGACCGACGCCTTCCTGGCGCTGGACCCGGCCAAGCCCGAGCACAAGGCCATCCTGGAGCTGCAGCGCGCCGCGCGCTTCGTGCCCACCCAGGCCTCGAACTACGAAGGCATCGAGGCCGCCGCCAAGTCGGCCGGCCTGCTCAAGTAAGCCGCGGCAGGCGCAATCCATGAGCTTTGAACTGCAAGGCGTGGGCCTGACCCACGCCGGCGGCGGCATTGCGCTGCGCGGCGTGACGCTGGCCGCACGCCAGGGCGAGGCCATTGCGCTGATCGGCCCCTCGGGCGCGGGCAAGACCACGCTGCTGTCCGTCATCGGCACGGCGCTGGCGCCCAGCCAGGGCCGGCGCAGCGTGCTGGGCGACGAGGTGCCTGCGTCCAGCGCGGGGGCTCCGCGGCTGCTGCGCGCGCGCATCGGCACGGTGCACCAGGCTCCGCCCATACCGCCGCGCCAGCGCGTGGTCACGGCCGTGCTGGCCGGGCGGCTGGGCCGGTGGCCGGCCTGGAAGGCGCTGGCCTCGCTGCTGTACCCACAGGACACCGCCGGCGCGCGCGAGGCCCTGGCCCGCGTGCAGCTGGCGGACAAGCTGTTCGCGCGCTGTGACCAGCTCTCTGGCGGGCAGCTGCAGCGCGTGGGCATTGCCCGCGTGCTCTACCAGCAGGCCGAGCTGATCCTGGCCGACGAGCCCGTGGCCGCGCTGGACCCGGCCCTGGCCCTGTCCACCGTGCAACTGCTGGTGCACGAAGCGGCCGCGCGCGGCGCCACCCTGGTGGCCAGCCTGCATGCCGTGGACCTGGCGCTGGCCTGCTTTGCGCGCATCGTGGGTATCCGCGATGGCGCCATCGCCTTCGACCTGCCGGCGGCTGAAGTCACGCAGGAACACCTGCGTGCGCTGTATGGGTCCGAGCATCCTGGCGATGATCCCTCCCGCCCTGCGTGGACACCCGCGCCCGCCGCCTTTGCCGCACCGCTGTCCGCATCCGCATGCCGTTGAGTTCCGATCTGCACGCGCTGCGTGACCCCGCCGCGCCCCGCCGCCTCGGCGCCCTGGTGCTGGCCGCCGTCGTGCTGTGGCCGCTGTTCCAGGGCGCGGGCTTCAGCCTGGACGCGCTGTTCGATCCCGGCAACCTGCAGGTCATCGGCCGCTTTCTGGCCACGTTTCTTCCGCCCGAGACCGGGCGCGACTTCCTCGGCTACCTGGGCCGCGCCACGCTGGAGACCCTGGCCATTGCCACGGCCGGCATGGCCCTGGCCTTTGTGCTGGCCGTGCCGCTGGCCTACCTGGTCACGGGCGCCGCGCGCGAGCGGCGGGCGCTCAACCCCGTCACGCGCGGCCTGCTCACCATCCTGCGCGGCGTGCCCGAGCTGGTCTGGGCTCTGGTCTTCGTACGCGTCTTCGGCCTGGGGCCGGCCGCCGGCGTGCTGGCCCTGGGCCTGACCTATGGCGGCATGCTGGCCAAGGTCTATGCGGAAATCCTGGAATCGGCCGACCCCGCTCCCGCACGCGCCCTGGCGCAGGCCGGCGCGCGCCGGCCGCTGGCCATGCTCTACGGCCTGCTGCCCCAGGCAGCGCGCGAACTGACCTCGTACACCGTCTACCGCTGGGAGTGCGCCATACGCGCCTCGGTGGTCATGGGCTTTGTGGGCGCGGGCGGCCTAGGCCAGCTCATGGACCAGGCCATGAAGATGCTCAACGGCGGCGAGGCCTCCACCATCTTGCTGACCTTCATGCTGCTGGTCTGGGGTGCCGACCTGCTCTCGCGCGGCCTGCGCCGCGCGCTGGACACGCCACCCGCCGCGCGTGCCAGCGCCTGGGGCTGGCGTAGCGCCCTCACCTGCGCCGCCCTGGCGCTGGGCGTGGCCGCCAGCTTTGCCATGCTGGAGATGGACCTGCCCTCGCTGTTCACCGGCGCGGCGGGCCGGTCCATGCTGGAATTCGTCATCAGCTTCTTCCCGCCCGACACCAGCGCCGAATGGCTGCGCAAGGTGGCCGTGGGCGTGTGGGAGACGCTGGCCATCTCCGTGGTCGGCACCCTGCTGGCGGCCGTGCTGGGCCTGCTGCTGGCGCTGCCGCGCTGGCGCGCTCCCTGGAGCCTGGTGCTCAACGTGCTCCGCTCCGTGCCCGAGCTGGTCTGGGCCACCATCACCGCCCTGGCCGTTGGCCTGGGCCCGTTCGCAGGCGCGCTGGCGCTGGCGTTGCACACGGCCGGCGTGCTGGGGCGCCTGTATGCCGAGGCCCTGCAGAACCAGCCCGCCGCCCCCACCCAAGCGCTGCGCCTGTCCGGCAGCGGCCGCGCCACGGCCTTCCTCTACGCGACGCTGCCCGGCGCCGCGCCGCAGTTGCTGGCCTACACGCTGTACCGCTGGGAGATGAACATCCGCATGGCCGCCATCCTGGGCTTCGTGGGCGCGGGCGGGCTGGGGCAGCTGCTGTACTTCGAACTGTCGCTGTTCCACTACGCCCAGGCCAGCACCGTCATCATCGCCATGCTGGCGCTGTCCGTGGCCGTGGACTGGGCCAGCGCGGCGCTGCGCAGGCGCATGGGTTAGGCCGAGGCACCCTCGCCTTCCATCTCGACCAGGTAGTCGATCAGCGCCCGCAGCTTCAGCGGCACATGGCGCGTGGGCGCATAGACCGCATGCACCACGCGCGGCGCGTACTTGCCGCACAGCGCCCAGCCCGGCAGCACGGGCGCCAGCTGCCCGGCCTGCAGCGCCGCCTGCGCCGCAAAGTCGGCCACCACGCCGATGCCCGGCCCCTGCTGCAGCGCGTGGATGATGCCCAGGCTGCTGGCAATGGTGATGGGCGTATTCACCAGCAGCCGCGTGGCGGGCGCGGCCGCAGGGTGGAGCGGACGCAATTCCACCTCGTTCTGGAACTGCCCGTAGCCCAGGCTGATGAAGGGATGCGCCAGCAGTTGCCCGGGCTCCGTGATCTGCGCATGCCGCGCCAGATAGCCGGGCGTGGCCACCAGCACATAGCGGATGGTCTTGAGCGGCCGCGCCACCAGCCCCGGCGCGATCTGGCCCAGCACGCTGATGCGCAGGCCCAGGTCCAGCCCCTCGGCCACCAGGTCCACCATGCGGTCCGTCATGTCCACCTGCACTTGCACCTCGGGCCAGCGCGCGCAAAAGCCCGGCAGCAGTGGCGACAGCCAGATATCGCCCAGCACGGCCGGCGCGCTGATCTTCAGCAGCCCGCGCGGCTGCTGGCGCAGCTGGCCGGCCAGCGCCTGCACGGCCTGGGCATCCTCCACCAGCCGCAGGCAGGCCTGGTGGATCTCCGCCCCCGCCTCGGTCAGCGAAAGCGAGCGCGTGGTGCGCTGCAGCAGCCGCAGCCCGAAGTGCGCCTCCAGCCGCCCCACGCTGCGGCTCACGGCCGAGGTCGTCAGCCCCAGCTGCCGGGCCGCGCCCGCAAAGCTCTGGTGCTCCACCACGCGGGCGAAGACCAGCATTTCATCCAGGGGCATGGCGGTATCGGGCAAGGCGCTACTCCGGTCTTTGTTGCATGGCAGGCAATATTAATTTGAATGACTGGTGGATTGTTGATTGATTGCAGGGTCCGCAAGATACGGCCATGCGCTCCATACCGAAGCGCGCCCAGGAATCCACACCATGTCCCACAGCCCCAGCCTCACCTCTGCAACCTCACCCACACGGCCTCGAACCAGCCAGGGCGGCACCTGGCGCATGCTGCTGGCCATGGCGCTTTCGGGCACCATCGGCCTGCTCGTCGTGGAAAGCGCGCTGCCGCCGCTGCTGGTCGTATTCGCCCGCTGCGTGCTGGGCGCACTGGGCCTGGGCCTGTGGCTGGCCTGGCGGCGTGAATGGGTCAGACCCCAAGGCCGGGAATGGCTGTGGCTGGCCGGGGGCGGCATCGCCCTGGTATTGAACTGGGTCGCCCTCTTCAGCGCCTACCACTACAGCTCCATCGCCGTGGCCACCGTGGTCTATCACGTGCAGCCCTTCATGCTGCTGGCTCTTTCGGCGCTGCAGGGCGAGCCCGTCGAACGCCGCAAGCTGCCCTGGCTGCTGCTGGCCCTGCTGGGCGTGGCGCTGAGCAGCGGCCTGGTCGGGCTGGACGGCATGGATGCATCGCATGCTGGAACAGGCGCGTGGGTCGGCGTCGCCCTGGCCCTGCTGGCCGCAGCTCTCTACGCAGGCACCACGGTCGCCACGCGCCGCCTGGGCCACATGCCCTCGGCCCAGATCGCCATGCTGCAGATGCTGGCGGGCGGACTGGTGCTGAGCCTGTGGGCCCTGCCCCTGCTCACCCATATCGCCGCAGCCAGCCCTCAATTGCTGTCAGCGCGCGCCGCCTCCATGGTGCTGACCCTGGGACTGGTCCATACGGCCTTCATGTACACGGTGATGTATGCCGCATTCCAGCGGCTGCCGGCGCCCGCCATTGCGGCACTGTCTTTCGTCTACCCCGCCATGGCCTTGCTGGTGGATCTGGTCTGGTTTGGCGCTGTTCCGTCAGCCGCACAGTGGGCGGGAATGGGCTTCATCCTCGTTGCAGTCGTGGGCCATCGCGCAGGCATTGCATTGCGCCGCCATTGAGCCCCTGTGAATTCCGGAGATTTCTGGAATTCATACATCCTTCATGAACCCCACCCAATTGTTTCAAGATATTTCCAATAAAGAGGTGCACAGTACATTTCGAATTATTTTTCCCCTTTCCGCCCGTATGCTCTCCCGGCTTTCCGCCATTCGCATTCATTCAGCCGGAATACAGAGGGAGAAATAATTGGCCACTATCGAAAAAGGATTGATGGTAGACAAAAGCGTCGAAGTCAAGACCTATCCGTCCATAGAGCACGGCGCCTTGCTGTCCGTCACATCCATCGTGCTACACCGCACTGACTCGTCCACGGCCGCCAGCGTGCTCAATGCCTACAAGAGCGGCCAAAAGACGGGGGCGCACTTTCTGATCGAGAAGGACGGGAAGATCTACCAAACCGCCAGTCTGGAAAAGATCTGCTGGCATGTGGGAATTCTTCAGCCGCGCTGCGTCAACGAGAGCACCTGCGATCCCACGGAACTCAAGAACATCAATGCCCTGCTGCACCAAAAGGGCCTGAGCTTCAGCAAGCGGGCCAAGAATGTGTCATCGCACGAGAACACAAAGGCCTATCCGTTGCGTTATCCGGCCAACAGCGACTCCGTGGGCATCGAGGTGGTGGGCCGTTTCCTGCCATCGACCAAGGATTACGAGGCGCCCACCCAATCGCAGCTGTTCCAGACCAAATGGCTGACCCAGCAATTGGTGGACCACTACAAGCTCAAGCTTCTGTCCGATGTCTACTCCCACGGCGCCATTGCCCGCAAGGAGGCGACGGAAGGCGCCCAATTGTTGCGCTACATCTTCACGGGGGCCTGAGCCATGCCATCCAGCACGCTTTTCAACAATCCCTCTCGCAGCCTGCGCATTGCCGCCTGGGCTGCCGTGATGCTGTGCCTGCATGCGCCGCTGCAGGCCTCATCTACTTCCACATCCACGCCCAAACACCCGGCCAAGGCGGCACCCATTTCCGTCATCGGCCCCGTCACCCGTTCCGTAGGCACGGGCGAGACCATGGGATGCGAGAAAGTCAGCCTGGACGCCGCCGACGTGGCCCGCTATTTCGCGACGGCAAAGCAAGTCTCGGCTGGCAGCTTCCATGAGGAATCCATCATCCTGCCTTGCAGTTTCAGCGGACGGCTGCTGCGCTCGGGCAAGGTCTATGAATGGAACATCAACGCCGCCGGTGCCGGCTACCTGCGCAGTGAAGATGGCGATCACGACCTGCGCTACCTGTGCCGCAAGGCCTGCGAGAAGGCATTGCCGCAGTTGACGGGGCTTTGACCTGTTGTTCAGACATTTTCTACAAAGGCGTCTAATCACTCCGATTGAGTGATGCCCCATCCTCCTGTCAAACACAGCGGATACGATGGCGCCTCCCACAATATTCCCAACAGACCATGGACCGACTGATTTCCCAAGGAATGCATTCCTTCAGCCAGGGCGACCACGCGCGCATGCATGCGCTATGGTCCGGCACCACGGTTTTCAGCCATCTGGACAACGAAGCGATTGCCAGCCTCTTGACCAGCATTCAGGCCACTGCCGAATCAGGCCAGGGTAGCGAATGGTCATGGCTGATGCTGTGCCTGGTGTATCTCGATTCCAGCGACCAATTCACCGAGGACCGCAGTGCGGCATTGCGCCAGGTCGGCGAATGGGCGCAGCGCGCACTGGCAATGTCACCAGGCAATGCCTATGGACACCGCTATTTGGGCAGTGCCCACTATTGGCTGGACGAACCCGAGCCCGCGCTGGCCGCCTACCGCAAGTCTCATGCCTTGCAGCCCCAGGTGGACTTGCAAGCCCGCATTTTCGAGATGGAGCATGCCGTGCCCTGGCGCAGCATCTTTTCCTATCCCGAGTTGGCTGATAGCCCGGCGGCACCCGACTACTACACGGCCGGCGTGACCGTGGGCAAGTGGAAGCGCCCCGACACGGATGCAGCGGCCCTGCAGGAAATCGAACGCCTGCAGACCACACTCTACGAACGCTGTCTGGAGCGCTTCGCCAGCGCCGGCACGCCGGCAAACGGCCAGGAGGCCGCGCCCGCCGCGCTGGACATCCACACCTATGCCATGTGCTGCAACAACCTGGGCGTGCTGTACAACGCGCAGGAACAGTACGAACAGGCGGCCGCCGTCCTCGAAGCCGGGCTGCAGCAGACCTGTTTCCAGGCCCTGCTGGAAAACCTGCGCCATGCCTATCGGCAACTGGGGAACCGCAAGCAAGCCACCGACCTGTCCCTGCTGCTGATGGAGGACTACGCGCTTGATACCGGCCTGTATCTGGACTGCGCGCAGACCGCATGCGCCTATCTCAACGAGACCAGCCACCACCAGGACGTCCTCGACATCGTGGCCGAAGCCGAGCGCCGCTATGCGCAGCTTTCGCAGCAGCAACAGCAAGCGCAATGGGAAGTTCGCAGCATGAGCTTCGTTCATGCGCACAAGGTCACCGCACTCAGGGCCCTGGGCCAGCTCAAGGCCTCGCACCTTCAGCCTGAACTGGTCGAGATCGCGCTGCGCCACGATCCGGACGATGCCCAGCTGCTCGGCATACGCGCCCACATGCAGGGAGCCCGGCAGCAGGTGGGTGGAAAAGGCGGATTCTGGTCGCGCCTGTTCGGCTGAACAACACCGGGCGACCGGGCCACCAAGAAATGTAGGGTACCCAAGATGCTGGCAACCCTCAAAAGACTCCCAGCGCCAGCCCGGCCCCCATCGCCTCCCCCAACGCCCGGCACTGCTCCAGCTCAGCTGCGGCAATACGCTTGGGCGCCAGGATGGCTTCGGTGGTCTGGGCGTGGGTGCAGATGATCAGGGGCTCGGCCACGGGCTTGAGGCGCCAGCCGGTGGCGATGCGGGCGATCTGGCGGGCGGCGTTCTGGCCGTCGCTGCCCGCGCAGATGAGGCTGGCATAGGGCCGGCCATTGAGGTGGTCCAGCGCCGCATAGTAGCTGCGGTCGAAGAAGTCCTTGAGCTGCCCGCTGATGGCGGCCAGGTTTTCCGGGGTGGCGAAGAGGTAGCCGTCGGCGGACAGCACATCGTCGGGGCCGGCCTCGGAGGCGTGCAGCAGGCGCACCTGCACGCCCTGGCCTTCGGCCGCTGCGCCGTCGCGCGCGGCCTCGGCCATCTGGCGGGTGCCGCCGGTCATGGAGTGGTAGACGATCAGCAGGGTCTTGCTTGCGTTCATGCCGCGAGCATAGACCGATGGTGGGAGAACCGGGCCCCTCCCGCCACGGTGCGGCTCAGGTCACCCCTCTGCCGGCCCCATCCGTCAGCGATGCCACGGAAGGCCTGATCCATTGCGGATCATCGAGCTGCCTTTGAATGCAGTCGCGCAACCATTGATGCGCGGGATCCGCCTGATGGCGCGGATGCCAGGCCATGCGCATGGGCTGCACCTGCACGTCGATGGGCAAGGCAAACACCACCAGCCCCAGCGATGCAGCCATGCCATGCGCCGTGCGTGTCGGCACGCAGGCCACCAGGTCGGTGCGGGAAGCCGCAATCAGGGCCGAGAACGAACTGGGCACCAGCAGCGCCAGCTGCCGCTGCAGGCCCAGCGCCTCCAGGGCAGCGTCCACGGGCGAGCTTTCACCCGGGCGCTGGGTGATGCCGACGTGGCGCGCGGCGGCGAACTGCGCGGCGCTCGGCCGTTGCGACTTTCTGGTGGACTTCAACAGGGGATGGCCGGCGCGCACGACGCCCACCAAGGTCTGCTCCGATATCACCAGGCTCTCGGTTTCCGGGTCCATGCTGCGAAAGCTGCCCACATCCAGGTCGATGCGGCCTTCGCGCAGGGCCCCGGGGTCGGCATGGGTTTCGGGCAGGAACTGCAGGCTGGCCAGCGGCATTTCCGCCTCCAGCGCACGCGAGAGGCTGGCACCGAAGACGACGGCAATGCCTTCGGGCGCCCGCACCACGAAGCGGCGGCGCAGGCCCGCCAGTCCTCCCGCATCGACAGGGTCCTGCAGCGCCCGCGCCTGGGCCAGCAGCGCGCGCACCGGCTCCGCCAGGGCCAGGGCGCGCGGCGTGGGCACGAGGCTGCGGCCCGCACGCACCAGGATGGGATCGCCAAACGCCTCCCTGATGCGTGCCAGCGTATGGCTCATGGCGGGAGTGCTCAGGTGCATGCGCCCGGCCGCCTGCGTCACGCTGCCCGTGCTGAGCAAGGCATCCAGTGCAATCAGCAGGTTGAGGTCGTATGTGTTCGCCATGCGAAATCATACGTTCAATACATTGCACTGTACAAAACCCACACCGCTCCCGACACTGGCGGCCGTTGCCTCAACCCAAGCCCTCGCCGCTGCACGCCCATGACGCCCACGCCCACAACCTCGCTGACTTCCCCGCCCGGTCGGCGGAACCTGCCCCGGCTTTGCTTCGCAATGCTCGTGCTGACGCTCGTCCTCGCGGCCCTGGACCAGACCATTCTTTCGACCGCCCTGCCCGTGATGGCCCGCGAACTGCCGGGCCATTGGCCGCTGGCCTGGGTGTTCTCGGCCTATCTGCTGGCGGCCACCGTGGTGATTGCGCTGTACGGCCGGCTGGCCGATGTGCTGGGCAGAAAGCCCATGCTGCTGCTGGCCATCGGCCTGTTCCTGGCCGGCTCCCTGGCCTGTGGCGCAAGCCATGACCTGCAGCAGCTGGTGTTGGCGCGTGCCCTGCAGGGCGCGGGCGGCGGCGGACTCATGACGCTGACGATGCTGACCCTTGCCGACCTGTTTGCGCCTGAGCAACGGGCCCGCTACCAGGGCCTGCTGGGCGCCGCCTATGGCGTATCGACCATGGTCGGCCCGCTGCTGGGCGGGGCGCTGGTGGAGCATCTGTCCTGGCACTGGGCGTTCTGGCTGAACGTGCCGCTCGCAGGGCTGGCCTGGGGAGTGCTGGCATGGGCGCTGCCCGCCAGGGCGGCTGCGCCGGAGGCTGCCACCGAGCCCCTGCCCCGCCAGCGCATCGACTGGCTGGGTGCCGTGTTGCTGGCCGCAGCCCTGGTCAGCCTGCTGCTGGCCACCCAGCACAGCCATCTGAATCTGCCCGAGCAGCTGTCGCTGTGGGTGCTGCTGGCCCTGGGCGCCAAGTTCGCCCTGGCATTCTTCGTGCGCCAGCGCCGCGCCACCCATCCGCTGCTGCCCCTGTCGCTGTTTGCCCACCCGGCCTACGCGGCAGTCAGTTTCCTGGCTCTGTCCACGGGCGTTGCGCTGTATGCGGCCGTTGTCTTCCTTCCGCAGTATCTGCAGATTGGCCTGCACCTGTCGCCTACCGGTTCCGCCTGGCACCTTGCGCCGCTGATGGGCGGCATCACCGCAGGGGCCATTGGCAGCGGCCGGCGCCTGCGCGCCCAGACGCCAGCCGCGTCGCTCGCCCGGGTGGCCTGCGTGCTGATGCTGCTGTCGTTCGGGCTGATCACCGCGGCCTTGCACTGGCTGCCGCAGGCGCCGCTGGCCCTGTCCGCAGGACTGCTGCCGTTGGGCCTGGGACTGGGGCTGATGTTTCCCATCATCACCGTGGTGGCGCAGCGTGTGTCGCCGGCCCGGCACCTGGGCATTGCCACGGCGGCACCCGTCATGCTGCGCAGCCTGGGCGGCGCCGCCGGCGTGGCCTTGCTGGCAGCCCTGCTCACCCATTTGATGAAACAGGAGCTGGCTGCGGCCAGCCCCCTGGCAGCACACGCCGATGCCGTCACCGCCGCGCTGGGCCACGGGCTGCAGGCCATCTTCGGCTGCGCGGCGCTGGCGGTTCTGGCGGCGTTGGCTGCCTGCCGATGGCTGCCGGCACGCAAAGCCGCAGCGCGTGACGGCCAGGGAGCCCCTGCGGCGCAGAGCGCCGCCATTCGCCGGGGTGCGGAAGGCGCCTAGGCCGCCAGGTGCCTCAGAAATGCCTCAGAAATCCACCGAAGCCGATACCACGAAGGTGCGCGGAATCATCGGCGAGACGGCGCCCCAGGACGTGACGCCGGCCCAGGCCTTGCGGTCGGCCACGTTCTGCACCGTGGCGCGCAGCGTGGTCTTGCGGCCTGCGATGCGGGTGGCGTAGCGCAGGCCCAGGTCGGTGCGTGTCCAGCCCGGGATGCGCAGGCGGTTGGCCTGGTCCACGAACTGGGCGCCGGTGTAGGCCAGGTCGCCGACCAGGGTCAGGCCTTCAAGAGCGGGCACATCCCATTCCACGCCCAGGTTGGCCAGCAGCCGCGAGGTGCCGATGGGCCGGTTGCCCACCAGCGCAGGCGTGGCCGAGCGCGTGATCTCGGGCTTGAGCCAGGTCACGCCACCGAGCAGGCGCAGGCCGCGCGCGGCCTCGCCGTAGGCATACAGCTCCATGCCCAGGTTGCGCTGCTCGCCGTTGGTCTTGTAGACGCCCTGGTCCAGGCCGCCGCTGGGTTTTTCAATGCTGAACAGGGCGGCGGTGGCCATGAAGCTGCCGAAGTCGTACTTGCTGCCCACTTCGTACTGGCGGCTCTTGTAGGGGCGAAGCACCTCGCCGTAGTTGCTGGCCGCGGGCGGCGCGATGTCGCCCTTGCTCAGGCCTTCGATGTAGTTGGCATAGAGGCTCCAGTTCGGCGCCTGGCGCCAGACCACGCCCACGGCGGGCGTGGTCACGCTCTCGTCGTAGACATTGGCGGCGCCGCCCGTGAGCACGTTGTAGTTGGTGGACTTGATGGCCTGGTGGCGCAGGCCCAGCGACAGTTGCAGCCTGTCCTGCAGCAGCGAGAGCGTGTCCACCAGGGCCAGGCTGGTGTTGCGGTTGTCATGGATGCGCGGAATGGCCGAAGGCCGCGCAATGCTCTGCGGCGCGTGGGCAATGGGCGCATAGATGTTGGACGCCACGGTGGAGCCCGCCTGCAGCGCGCGGTGAAAATCCTCGCGGTAGCTGGCCAGCTGCAGCGTGACCGAATGCTTGACACCGGCCAGCGCAAAGCGCGAGCGCAGGCCCGCGTCGATGGTGCTGCGGTCCACGTCGAACACCGCGTAGGTGGGCGTGATGCTGGTGGCGCCCGCCGCACTGGTCAGGCGCGGGGCCGAGTCGTAGATGCGGTCCACATCGGCGCGCGACTGGCCGATGTTGGCGAACAGCGTGAGCTGCTGCGTGAGGTCCAGTTCGGTGCGCAGCAGCACGGCGCGCTCGCGGTTCTTGGACCATTCCCAGGGCTGGGTCACGTTGCGCCGGCCATCCGGCGCAGCAGGCATGGAGGTGAGCCCCGTGGGCATGATGGGCCGGCCCACGCCGTCGATGCGCTCGTCCTGCGAGAGCAGGTCCAGCGTGGCACGGAAGCGCTCCACCTCGTAGTCCAGCGCCACGGCCAGCACATGGCCGTCGGTGCTTTGATGGTCCATGGACGTATCGCCGCCGTACTTGCTGGCGTTGACGCGGATGCCGTACTGGGCCTCGTCGCCAAAGCGCCGGCCCACGTCGGCGTGGGCACGCCAGAGGCTGTCCGAAGTCCAGCCCGTGGTCAGCCGCGCCACATCTTCATTGGCGCGCTTGGGAGCGATGTTGATCACGCCGCCCACCGAGCCGTTGGGCGACATGCCGAACAGCAGCGCGCCCGGCCCCTTGACCACCTCGATGCGGTCCACGTACTCGGTGCGCACGCGGTAGTTGGGGGCAATGCCGTAGATGCCGTCAAAGGCGATCTCGCCCGAGTTGCCCTCCCAGATCGGAAAGCCCCGGATATAGAGGTTGTCCACGTTGCCGCCCGGCAGCACGGTGTAGCGCACGGAAGGGTCGCGGTTCACCGCCTCGGCAATGGTGCCGGCCTGCTGGTTGCGCACGGCCTCGGACGTGTAGCTGGTGGTGCTGAACGGCGCCTGCATGTTGCCGGTATTGCCCAGCACGCCCAGGCGCACGCCCTTGGCCACCTGCCCGCCGGCGTAGGGCGCGGGCAGCAGGCTCACATACTGGTCGCCGGCCGTGACGGTGATCTCGGACAGGCGGTGCGCGTTCTCCGGCGCGTTGGCGGCAGTGGGAAGCAGGGTCAGCGTACCGCCCTCGATGCGCCCCTGCAGGCCGCTGCCCTGCAGCAATGCCGCCAGGCCCTGGCGCACATCGTGGCTGCCGTTGAGCGCCGGGGCCTGCCGGCCCTGCACCAGTTCGGAGGAGTAGGTGAGCTGCAGCCCCGCCTGGCGCGCAAACTGGCTCAGCGCCTGGGCCAGCGGCTGGGCCGGCACGTCGAAGGACACCGATTGCGCGGCGGCCAACTGCAGCTGCAGGCCCAGCACCAAGCCTGCACATGCATGAAAAACCGCTGTGCGGCGGAGGCGGAGGCGGAGGCGGAATCGGGAGGACTTGGGAGCGGACATAAGGACTTTCTGGAAGACAGGCTCATTGCGAATCGCCGGCACAGGCAGGGCGCCCGGCCTTTCATATGCAAATACGAGTCACTCCCAAAAACCCTGAAAAAAACTTCACGGCTCCGCGCGCCCGCCGCGCCGCGCAATCCGCAGGCCGCCGTCGTCCAGCACGCTGACCTGCACCGGAGCGAACTGCGGCAGCCCGCGCAGCCAGCGCTCGGTCTGGGCAATGCGCACATGGCCGCTGATGGCCAGTTGCGCCGCGCCCTCCTCCACCACCAGGCGGCGCCGCGTGTAGCGGCCCAGACGGTGGACGACGCGGCCCAGCGGTTCCTGCTCGAAGACCAGCTCGCCCTCGCGCCAGGCCGCGGGCCGTTGCTGGAGCTGCGGCTGCCAGGCAGCGCCGTCGGCATCTCCTGCCCCGCCGTCCAGGGGAATGCGCAGCGACTGGCTGTCCTGCAGCAACTGGCTGCGTCCGGTGGCCGCATGCTCCACCCGCACCTGGCCCGACTCCACCTGCACGCGCACCGCATCGGGCTCCAGTTCCACGCCAAAGCGCGTGCCCAGCACGGTCACGCGCAAGGGGCCGGCCTCCACCACAAAGGGCCGTGCCGCATCGCGCGCCACGGCAAAGAAGGCGGCGCCTTCCAGCAGCCGTGCCTGTCGCAGGTCGGCACGGTAGGTCAGCGCCACGCGGCTGGCGGCGTCCACGCGCAGCACGCTGCCATCGGGCAGTTCCAGGCTGCGCTGCACGCCCGTGGCGCTGGCCAGTTCACCTTGCCACAGCACGCGGCGGCTCCACATCTGCCAGGCGGGCCAGGCCGCGCAGGCCATGCCGGCCACGCCCAGCAGTGCGCCCAGGGCACGCCGCCGCCGCTTTCTGGAAGAGGCCTGCAAGCCCGCCTCCACCCCGCCGCGCCAGCGCAGCAAGGCGGCTTCCAGGCAGGCATCGGCCTGCATCAGGTCACGCTCCACGGTGTTCAGGGAGACCTGCAGGCGCTGGGCGATGTCGGCCTGCCGCTCGCCATGCAGGCGGTGGGCCAGCAAGGCGGCCTGCATGCGCTCGGGCAGGTCTGCAATCGTGCGCTCCACCACGGCCAGTGCCTGCCGGTACATGGCGCGGTCGGCCACATCGCCTTCGGCCTCGGGCTGCAATTGCGCCCAGTCGTCCATGCAGCGCTGCTGCGCACCGCGCTGGCGCAGCCTGTCTATCGCCAGATGCTTGGCCGTGGCAAACAGGTAGGCCCGCGCGGCTTCGAGCGTGGGCGAGCTGCCATCGGGCAGTTGCGGCGGCGCATCGGCCAGGCGCAGCCAGGTTTCCTGGGCCAGTTCCTGCGCCTCGTCACGGCTGCCGGTCTTGCCCACCAGATAGGACACCAGCTGCTGCTGGCAGGCACAGAAAAGCTGGTGCCAGCGCGCAGCGGTCCAGGAAGCGGAAGGGGTGGGCATGGCCGGGGGGAGGTGAGAAGTCGACAACGAGAATGACTATCATTCTAGTTTTGTTTGATCCAGGCAGGCTCGGCGGACTGGCCATCGAAGGCAAACTGTCCACCCATCAACATCCGGACCACATGCCCATGATCTTCCTGGCGATCACATCTACCGGCTTGGCACAGGCACTTCGCGCCGCCACCGAAAATGACTCCGTCTGGTGCGGCAGCGACGCGATTTCCGAAGCCGACTACGCCGCCCGACAATGGTCCAACCTCAGCCGCTTTGCCTACTCGCTGGAGGACCGCGTTTTGATCGACGATGCCGTGTCCACCATTGAGGAGCACCATCCGGGGCAGACGATCTGGGTCGAGGCCACGGCCGTGCGGTAGCGAAGTCTCGGGCCCGCTACCACCTCAACGCCGCCACACGCAGCGCATCCACCGCCATATCGATGAACGCCCGCACGCGATGCGCAGCATGGCGCCCTTCCCTGTGCACCACATGAATCGGCAGCGGCGGCCGCTCGAAGGGCTCCAGCACCAGGCGCAGTGCGCCGTCCTGCACGGGCTTGGCGATCTGGTAGAGCGGCAGGCGCGTGATGCCTTGCCCGGCCAGGGCGCAGTCCGCCGCAGCCTCGTTGGTCATGGACATGAGGCGCGGCTGCAGGCGCACGGCCAGGGCCTTGTCGCCTTCGAGAAACCGCCATTCGGGTGTGGAGGTGAGGCCGGATGCGGTGATGGTGGTGTGCTGCGCTAGCTCCTCGGGCCGCTGGGGCACGCCGTGGCTGGCCAGGTATGCGGGCGAGGCGCATAGCACCTGCCGCACGCTGCCCACGCGGATCGCCTGCAGCGAGGAGTCGGGCAGATCGCCGATGCGCACGGCCACGTCCACGCCCTCGTCCACCAGGCTGACCACGCGGTCCACAAACCAGCAGTTGACGTCCACCTCGGGAAACCGGCCCAGATAGTCGTGCACCACGGGCAGCACGTGCATGCGCCCGAAGTTGACCGGCGCCGTGAGCGTGAGCCGGCCGCGCGGTGCGGCGTGGGCGCTGGCGGCATGCTCGTCGGCCTCTTCCAGCTCGGCCAGGATGCGGCGGCAGCTGTCCGCATAGGCGATGCCGGCTTCGGTCACGCGCACGAAGCGCGTGGTGCGCGTGAGCAGGCGCACGCCCAGGCGCTCTTCCAGGTCGGAAACCGCGCGCGTCACCACCGAGGGCGAGACCTTGAGCCGGCGTGCGGCCGAGGCGAAGCCGCCCGTGTCCACCACCGCGAGAAATGCCGTCATGGACTGGAAGCGATCCATCTGTGCCTGCCTTGTCTGTGTCGTGTATCTGCCCGGCTGCGAGCGGCCCGCGCAGGCCTGCCCAGGTTTGCGCCGGCGCTTTGTTCGCGTTCCGGCAAGAGTGACTTGCCGCCGCCAGGGATTCTAAAGATGCGGGCGGGGAAGGAGGATACGTCCCGTGGCGCCGGCAACCGGCGCCTTCACCAACCCCAAGGAACCGCAATGAAGCTCTACCACTTTCCCCTGTCCGGCCACGCCCACCGCGCCCGCCTCTTCCTCGGCCTGCTGGGCGTGGAGCATGAGCTGGTCCACGTGGACCTGGCCAACGGCGCGCAGAAGAAGCCCGAATTCCTGGCGCTGAACCCGCTGGGCCAGGTGCCGGTGCTGGACGACAACGGCACGGTGATTGCCGACTCCAACGCCATCCTGGTCTACCTGGCGCGCAAGCTGGACCGCCAGGACTGGATGCCCCTGGGCGCACAGGCCGAGGCCGAGATCCAGAAATGGCTGAGCATCGCCGCCGGCCCCATTGCCTTCGGCCCGGCGGCGGCCCGGCTGATCACGGTGTTCAAGGCCCCCTTCCAGGCCGAGGAAGTGATAGCCCGCGCCCACGCCATCCTCGGCAAGATCGAGGCGCAATTGACCACCCGCCCCTTCCTCACCGGCGCCACGCCCACGATTGCCGACGTGGCCCTGTACAGCTACATCGCCAGCGCGCCCGAGGGCAATGTGGACCTGCAACCCTACCGCGAAGTGCGCGCCTGGCTGGGCCGCATCGAGGCGCTGCCGGGCTTCGTGGCATTCGCCCAGACACCGGCCGGCCTGCGGGCCTGAGTGCCTGAGCCACACCTCCCCTGAAACCCCGGCAAAGGAGCGCACCATGCACCCGCAACCCCTGCAAAACCCCGCCTCGCCCTGGCATGCGGGCGAACTGGCGATCCAGCAAAGCGTTGGCGTCGTGGGCCGCATGGACATGCCGGGACGCAAGTTCCTGCGGCCCTTCCTGCTGGACCAGCACCGCGAGTTCTATCCTCTGCTGCATTTCGTGGTGCTGGGCAGCGTGGATGCGCAAGGCGACGCCTGGGCCACGGTACGGGCCGGCGAGCCGGGCTTCCTGCGCTCTCCCGACCCGCTGACCTTGCATGTCGGGGCGGGCCGCGATGCGGCCGACCCGGCCGAGCCGGGCCTGGCCGATGGCGATGCCGTGGGCCTGCTGGGCATGGACCCCATGACGCGCCGGCGCAACCGGCTCAACGGCACCGTGCGGCGCAAGACAGGCGTTGATGGGGCGGGCGCCTTCGACATCGGCGTGGTCCAGAGCTTCGGCAACTGCCCGCGCTATATCCAGAACCGCAGCGTCCGGTTCGTCCGGCCTGCGGACGAGCCCACGCAGGTGCCGGCGGTCGAACTGGCATCGCTGGACCCGCGCGCGCGGGAGCTGATTGCGCAGGCGGATACGTTCTACGTGGCGTCCTACGTTGATGGGGAGGATGGCCTGCGCCAGGTCGATGTCTCCCACCGTGGCGGCAAGCCGGGCTTTGTGCGGATCGACGCCGATGGAACGCTGACCATTCCAGACTTCTCAGGCAACCTGTTCTTCATGACGTTGGGCAACTTCCTGGTCAATCCCAAGGCGGGCCTGCTGTTCATCGACTCCGAAACCGGGGAAATGCTGCAGATGACGGGCGAGGCCAGCGTCATCCTCGACTCCCCGGAAATCGCGGCCTTCGAGGGCGCCGAGCGCCTGTGGACCTTCAAGCCCCGCCGCATCGTGCGCCGGCCCGACGCCCTGCCGCTGCGCTGGAGCATGGCGGCCGACGGCTGGTCGCCCCACCTGCAGATGACCGGAAGCTGGGCCGATGCCAGCCAGCGCCTGGCCGCCGCCCGGCTGGGGCGGCAGTGGCGACGGTTCCGGGTGGCGCAGGCCGTGGATGAGAGTTCCACCATCCGCTCGCTCTACCTGGAGCCGGCCGATGGCATGGCCGCTGTGGCTCCCCTGGCCGGCCAGCACCTGCCGCTGCGCCTCACGCTGGCGGACGGCAGCCATCTGCAGCGCACCTATACGCTGTCGCTGGCACCTTCGGACGGGCGCTTGCGCATCAGCGTCAAGAGGCAAGGCCGCGCATCCAGCCATCTGCATGGCCTGAAGCCCGGCGATCTGGTCGAGGCCCGCCCGCCCGCTGGCAGCTTCACCGCCGATGCGGCCCTGCGCCGCCCCGCCGTGCTGCTGGCCGCGGGCATAGGCATCACGCCCTTGCTGGCCATGCTGCGCCACATCGTCCACGAAGGCCGGCGCACCCGCAGCCTGCGGCCCACCTGGCTGTTCCAGGCGGCTCGCACGCGCAGCGAACGGGCCTTTGACACGGAGATTGCCGAACTGGTGAAGGCCGGCAATGCCGAGGTGCACTGGGTGCGCACGCTCAGCCAGCCCGGCACGGCAAAGGCCGGCCGCGACTACGACCATGAGGGCCACATCGACATGGCCCTGTTGAAAGCCACCCTGCCCTGGGACGACTACGACTTCTACCTCTGCGGCCCGGACGCCTTCATGCAGGCCACCTATGACGGCCTGCGCGAACGCAACGTGCCCGACGAGCGCATCCACGCAGAAGCCTTCGGTCCCTCGGCCCTGAAGCGCTCCATGGCCGGTGCAGCCCCCACCGCCGAACTGCCTGCACCCGCCACACAGCCTGTCCGCATCATCTTTGCCGACTCGGCCAAGGAAGCGCGCTGGAAGCCTGGCGACGGCAGCCTGCTCGAAGTGGCCGAGGCCCGGGGGCTGGAGCCCGCCTTCGGTTGCCGAGGGGGCAGCTGCGGCGACTGCCGCGCGCGCGTGCTGCAGGGCGGGGTGACCTATGCCTCGCCACCCTCCTTCGCCGTGCCAGCGGGCGAGGCCCTGATCTGCTGCGCTGTGCCTGCGCAGGGGACGGGGGAGGCTTTGCATCTGTCGTTGTGAGGGACGGCCGCCTGGCGTAGATACACTCGACGCCATCGTCGCTCTCACCCTCGCCCCATGAAGCCTGCCACTCACCTGCCGGCCCTGCTTGCCGCAATCCTCGCCTGTCAAATAGGCTTGGCCAGCGCACAGATCACCACACCATCACCGGGCACCTATGTGCGCAAAGGCGGGGGCGGCGATCTGGTGGTGCAGGCTGGCGGCAAGTTCCACATCCAGACCGTGGGCGCCAATGGTCATACCTGCGAATTGGAAGGCACCATCACCAACGGCCGGGCCAGGATGGCGAACTCGGCCTGCGCCGTGGACTTCACGCCTGCAGGCCAGCGCGTCGGCGTCGACACGGCCACCGCCGAGGCATGCCGGGACTTCTGCGGCATGCGGGCCTGGTTCGGTGGCGATTACCTTCGGCCCACACCCGGCTGCACGGACAAGGCCATTGCCGCATCGCGCAGAAACTTCAAGCGCGCGTACGACGCCAAGGACTACCGCCTGGCGCTGACCACGCTGGCGCCGGTGCTGCAGGACTGCGATGAGGTGCTGACCGGCGTCGCCAAAGGCTGGATACGCAACGACCTGGCGCTGGCGCAGCTTCGCTCGGGCGATGCAGCCGCCTGCCGCCAGACCCTGGCCCCGCTGGCCGAGGAAGCCGGCAAGACGGATCAGGAACTGCGCGAGGCCTATCCACCCACCGATGCCGATGTGGTGCTGCCCATGCTCAAGGCCGCGCGCACCAATCTGCGCTTGTGCAGTTGAGGCGGTGCCATCGCCATGAAAGATCCCGCATCGCCCAACGCAGGAGTCTCCGGGCATTTCCGGCGTGAGGCGAAGTGGATGCTGTGGGTGCTTGGCGTGCTGCCCTTGGCGCTTGCCTTGCTGGCAGCGTGGCTGGCGCCACTGATCCTGAACCATGTGGAGAAAGACAAATGCCTGAAAGCTGGAGCACAGATCTCCAGGCAAGCCGGCAGGTGCGAACGCCCTGAACAGGCGCCCCTGAAGGAGTGACTTGCGGGCTCTCCCGTTGCCAGCCTGGCGCACGACGATGCCCTGTGCTTGGGCGTGGTGCCCATGCTGTAGCGGATCGGCGGCGGCCCGGGCGTCTTGCCCTATCCTTGTGCGCTTTCATTCCAACTGAGCAGCGCCCTTGAACAGGGCTTGACCCCTTGCCACCCATGACCGATATCCGTCCCGCCCACTTTCCCGAAGACCTCGACGCCGTGGTCCGCATCTTCCGGGAATACGTGGCCAGCCCCACCGTGAGCCTGGACTTCCAGGACTTCGAGACCGAGTTCGCCGCCCTGCCCGGCAAGTACGCCGCACCCGAGGGCTGCGTGCTGCTGGCCTGGAAAGACGGCCAGCCCGTGGGCTGCGCCGCCCTGCGCCAGGTGGATGCGCAGACAGGCGAAATGAAGCGCGTCTACGTGCGCCCCACGGTACGCGGCGAGAACCTGGGGCGCCGCCTGGTGGAAGGCATCCTGGACGCTGCGCGCCACGCAGGCTACAGCCGCATCTGCCTGGACGTGTTGCCCGAGTTCCAGGCTGCGCAGCGGCTGTATGAAAACCTGGGTTTTGTGGATGCAGAGCCGGTGAGCTTCAATCCCGTGCCGGGCACGCGTTATCTCGGACTGGATCTTTGAGGCATGCACCCTCCGGCAGGCGGCCTTCAGCGCCTGCACGGCTTCCGATGCGCTGACACCCGGTCCCCGAGTCCTCGTCTGCCAGCATTCGGCACGGTGAGACCGTAGCCCATACCCCGGTCCAACAGCCTGCCCGCAAGCGCAGCGGCGGTACGGACCACCCTCTCCCCGCATCCTTCATCCGCAAATGCCCGTGACCGAGCCGGGCAGCCTGTGCTTGTGCCCCGTGAATACCGCCCATGGCGGATGGCGCTGCCTGGGACGGAACGCTCATTGGCAGCATCTCTATTCACCTGGCATTTCAAACCTGATTTTAGGAATTGTCCTAAGGATAATTCTGAAAATGATCTGTGGGCGACTTCTTTGATTGACCTCGTGCAGGCCATGAAATCAAATGAGGACTCTTCGCACAGCAAACATCAGAAACCCGCTTGGACACTGCCAGCGGATTATTTGCCTGCTTGCAACCACTCATTTCCGTCAAATTGCCTTTATTGATCAAGGCGCATTGGCTGGAAACCTCGATTCCGCTTCTGATCCAGCGTCTCCATACACCATGCCAGCCTCCATTGCCGCCACCTTCTATCAGATCAGCTATGCCGACATGCTTGCTCGCCAAATGGAGCAAAAACAGATCGATGCCATTGTGCTCACGCCACAGGAATACGCAGACATACTGAGCGACAAGGCGCATAACAATCCTCGCCTGGCGGCTACGCTGCATGCCATGCTGACCCACAGTGCGCTTGGGCGATACTGGACACACACCGCCAGCCCGAATGCAGGCAAACCCTGGGTCGCTCCCGCCTCCCTGATGGTCAGCGACGCGTACCTCATCACCAAAACGCTGATTGCATTGGGCTTGGCCGGTGCCCGCTCCTATATCAAGACAACCGCCACAGGCACCTATATCATCATCACGGGCTACGCGGGACTTCGCCGCCAGTTGCTGCAAGGCACGCGATTCCTTGCCGCCAATCCACGCATGGTCCAGATGGGCCTGGGTATTCGCGGTCTGCAGAATGTGGCCAAGGGCGGGTTTCTTCTGAGCCTAGTGGTGGGCATCGGGATAGAGACACTGGACTTCATCTTCAATGACGAGAAGACCATGCATGATCTTGTGGGAGGGATTGGAGTGGAGGCGGTCAAGGCGGGATTGGCGACGATGATTGCAATAAGCGCGGGAGCCTTAACTGCAAGCGTTACTACTTTGGTCATTTTTCCGCTAGGAGCGATGGCGTTAGCCATATTTGCCACTGGAGCACTTCTCAACTACACAGATCAGCGATGGAAAATAAAACAAAACGTTATTACAGCCCTAAAGTCTGCAAACAATGAAAAAGCACCAGGCATATATAAACTAGATCAAAACCCCCTTCAATAAAGGCAGCTACCATCTCTCAGCACGCAAGCATCACCCAAGGATCAAGATCCAACCAAAGAATCAACTTCACAAGATACTTCGCGTCAAATCAAAAGAAAATCAATTCATTAAAATAAATATGAGAGACATAAAAAATATTCGGAAATCTGCAATATTTGGAATACCTATCAGCATTCTACTATCCGTCGGATGTTTCTGGTTTTTCTTTGCGGAAACAATCCCGATGCTGAAAGACATAAATGCTCTCGCGCCAACCATAAGAATCATGCCGGGCGCACCAACAATCTTCATGACTCCTTTCGTTTTTATTACGTTAGCACTGGTATCGGTGCTGAATTCCATCCCCTGCAACGACAGTATTCTACGAAAATCCGATAAAGCACTATCAATAATTTTCGCCCTTGGAATTTCTTCAGCACTGGTTTCTTTGATATTTATTACTCCGCTGCAGTACTATGCGATGCCTAAGCTGGGCTATACACGTTGCAATATTCTGGAAGGGCATCCCACCATATATTTCACAGACTGGGTCAAAAAGCCCGAATGGTGCGTTCGCGGAAAATCCAGGGAGTGGGTCTTGGAGCAGGCCAGGCTCTCCAGCAACCTTGAAAATCCCTGAAATAAAAAAGCGCAGACCACATGGTCCGCGCTTTTTTGCATCCTCCGGCAGCCGTGCTGCCAACTCCCTCAGAACGCCTCTTCACTCATCTGCGCGCAAGTCATGTCGCGCTCACGCACGACCTTGAGCCATGCGCCTATCCGGGGCAGTTCGTAACGGAAGAAGTAGCGCATGGCGGCCATGCGGCCAGCGTTGGCAGGTTCGGCCAGGGCGGCGTCCTTGGCGAGTACGGCCAGGGACACGTCCAGCCAGGTCCAGGCCAGTACCGTGTGGCCAAAGGCCTGCATGTAGGGCACGGCATTGGCCAGGGCCTGCTGCGGGTCGTCGGTGGCCCATGCGGCCTTGGTGGTGGCGCCGACTTCCTGCAGCGCCTTGGCCAGTTCATTGGCATGGCCGGCAAGCTCGGGCCGGGCCATGGCGCGCTGGATGGTGTCGTTGATGCGCGTGGCCAGCAGTTGCAGGCCCTTGCCGCCCTCCATGAGCACCTTGCGGCCCAGCAGGTCCATGGCCTGTATGCCGTGCGTGCCTTCATGGATCATGTTCAGGCGGTTGTCGCGCCAGTATTGCTCCACGGGGAAGTCGCGCGTGTAGCCGTAGCCGCCGTGGATCTGGATGGCCAGGGAGTTGGCCTCCAGGCAGAACTCGCTGGGCCAGCTCTTGGAGATGGGGGTCAGCACTTCCAGCAGCAGCCGGGCCTCGGCCACGGATTCGGGCGTGCCGGTGTGCTGCTCATCGACCAGGCGCGCGCAGAACAGGTTCAGCGCCAGCGCGCCTTCGCAATAGGACTTCTGCGCCAGCAACATGCGCTTGACGTCGGCGTGCTCGATGATGCGCGACTGGGGGCGCGTGGCATCCTTGCCGGCTGCACCCGGCGCCCCCTTGATCGGCCGGCCCTGCGGGCGGCTCTGCGCATAGTCCAGGCTGGCATGGTAGCCGGCCAGGCCCAGCATGGTGGCGGCCATGCCGATGGAAATGCGGGCCTCGTTCATCATGTGGAACATGCATTTGAGGCCCTCGCCGGGCTTGCCGACCAGGTAGCCCACGGCCCCGGCACCGCCGCGCACGGGAAAGCGCCCTTCCCCGAAGTTCAGCAGCGTATTGGTGGTGCCGCGCCAGCCCAGCTTGTGGTTGAGGCCGGCCAGGGCCACGTCGTTGCGCTCGCCGGTGAGCTGGCCTTCGGTGTCCACGAGCTTCTTGGGCACGATGAACAGCGAGATGCCCCGCACGCCGGGCACGGGCTTGCCATCGGGGCCGGGGATCTTGGCCAGCACGAGGTGGACGATGTTCTCGGTCAGCTCATGGTCGCCCGCGCTGATCCACATCTTGTTGCCCTTGAGGCGGTAGCGCGGACCCAGCGCATCGCTCTCGAAATCGGCGCCATCGGGCTCGGCACGGGTGGCAATGTCGCTCAGCGAGGAGCCGGCCTGAGGTTCGGACAGGCACATGGTGCCGGCCCAGCGGCCGTTGAATTCATTGATGGCAAAGACCTGTTTTTGCATGTCCGTGCCGTGGGCCATGATGGCATTGGCATTGCCCGAGGTCAGCATATTGGAGCCGATGCTGATGGAGGCCGCCGCGAAGAAGCTGTTGGCTGCCGCCTCCACCGTATAGGGCAGTTGCATGCCACCGATGTCGTAGTCCTGGGCGGCGCTGAGCATGCCCGAGTCGGCATAGGCCTGGCGCGCATCGTGGGTGCATTGGGGCAGGATGACTTTCTCGCCGTCGAACTGCGGCTCCTGCGTGTCCACGGTGCGGTTGAAGGGGGCGTATTTCTCGCGGGCGATGCGCTCGCAGGTGTCGAGCACGGCATCGAAGGTGTCGCGCGAATGGTCGGCAAAGCGCTCACGCTCGCCCAGCGCATCGGCGCGCAGCCATTCATAGAGCAGGAAATCGATGGTGGAACGCAGGCGCATGGTGATGTCCGGAATCAAAAAAGAAGCCGCAGGCGCCGCCAGAGGGAGCGCGTGCGGCCAACAGGAGTAACGGGAACAGGCGGTGGCGGCCGCAGCCGCCACCTGCACTTACAGCACTTCGAACACGCCGGCGGCACCCATGCCGCCGCCGATGCACATGGTCACGCAGACACGCTTGGCACCGCGGCGCTTGCCTTCAATCAGGGCGTGGCCCGTCAGGCGCTGGCCCGACACGCCATAGGGATGGCCCAGGGCGATGGCGCCGCCGTTGACATTCAGGCGATCGTTGGGGATGCCCAGCTTGTCGCGGCAGTACAGCACCTGCACGGCAAAGGCTTCATTGAGCTCCCACAGGTCGATGTCCTGCACCGTCAGGCCCAGCTTCTTGAGCACCTTGGGCACGGCGAAGACGGGGCCGATGCCCATTTCGTCAGGCTCGCAGCCGGCCACGGCAAAGCCCAGGAAGCGGCCAAGAGGCTTGAGGTTGTTGCGCGAGGCATAGTCCTCGCTCACCACCACGCAGGCGCCTGCGCCGTCGGAGAACTGGCTGGCATTGCCGGCCGAGATCACGCCGCCGGGCAGCGCGGGGCGGATGCCCGAGATGCCTTCCTTGGTCGTGCCTTCGCGCACGCCCTCGTCCTTGCTGCAGGTCACTTCCTTGGTGATCAGGCCGCGCACCTTGTCGGCCACGCCCATGGTCACGGTGATGGGCGCGATCTCGGCGTCCAGCAGGCCGGCGGCCTGGGCCGCGCAGGCCTTTTGCTGGCTGGCGGCGCCGTACTCGTCCATGGCGTCACGGCCGATGCCGTAGCGCTTGGCGACCTGTTCGGCGGTCTGCAGCATGCTCCAGTAGATCTCGGGCTTTTGCTTGGCCAGGGCCAGGTCCTGGATCATGTGCAGGTTCATTTCCTGCTGCACGCAGGAGATGGATTCCACGCCGCCGGCCACATAGACATCGCCCTCGCCCGCGATGATGCGCTGCGATGCGGTGGCAATGGTCTGCAGGCCCGAGGAGCAGAAGCGGTTGATGGTCATGCCCGATGCGGTGATGGGCAGGCCGGCCTTGAGCGCGATCTGGCGCGCAATGTTCATGCCGGTGGCGCCTTCGGGGTTGGCGCAGCCCATGATCACGTCATCGACGGCGGCAGGGTCGACGCCTGCGCGCTGCACGGCGTGCTGCACGGCATGGCCGCCCAGCGTGGCGCCATGGGTCATGTTGAAGGAGCCCTTCCAGCTTTTGGCCAGGGGCGTGCGGGCGGTGGAAACGATCACGGCGGATGTCATGGATATTCCTTGTATGGCGGGTTTGCGGTGGTTCGCAAAAAGTTCGTGCGCCGCACGTCTCAGCTGAATTGCTTGCCTTCGGCCGCCAGCTTCGCCAGCAGCGGGGCCGGCTGCCAGAAATCGGCGTCGTCGTTGGGGTTCTTGGCGAAGCGGTTCATGGCCTGGACCACGTTGAACAGCCCCACCTCACCCGCGTAGTGCATGGGGCCGCCGCGCCAGATGGGGAAGCCATAGCCGGTCAGGTAGACCATGTCGATATCGCCCGACTTGCCGGCGATGCCGTCTTCCAGGATGTGGGCGCCTTCGTTGACCAGGGCGAAGACCAGGCGCTGGACGATTTCCTCATCGGAGATCTTGCGCGGGGTGATGCCCAGCTCCTTGCGGTGGGACTCGATCATCTGGTTGACCAGCTCGGACGGGATGGCGTCGCGCTTGCCCGCCTGGTAGTCGTACCAGCCCGCGCCGGTCTTCTGGCCGAAGCGACCCAGCTCGCACAGCTTGTCGGCCGTGCGGCTGTACTTCATGTCGGCGCGCTCGACGGCGCGGCGCTTGCGGATGGCCCAGCCGATGTCGTTGCCGGCCAGGTCGCCCATGCGGAACGGTCCCATGGCGAAGCCGAACTTCTCGATGGCCTTGTCCACCTGGGCGGGCGTGGCGCCTTCGTCCAGCAGGAAGCCGGCCTGGCGCGAGTACTGCTCGATCATGCGGTTGCCGATGAAGCCATCGCACACGCCCGAGACCACGGCGGTCTTCTTGATCTTCTTGGCCAGCTTCATCACGGTGGCCAGCACGTCCTTGGCGGTGTGCTTGCCGCGCACCACTTCCAGCAGCTTCATCACGTTGGCGGGGCTGAAGAAGTGCATGCCCACCACGTCCTGCGGGCGCTTGGTGAAGGCGGCGATCTTGTCCACGTCCAGCGTGGAGGTGTTGGAGGCCAGGATGGCGCCGGGCTTGGCCACCTCGTCCAGCTGCTTGAACACGGTTTCCTTGACGCCGAGTTCCTCGAACACCGCCTCGATGATGAGGTCGGCATTCTTGAGCGCGTCATACGACAGCGTGGTGCTCAGCAGCGCCATGCGCTGGTCGTACTTTTCCTGGGTGAGCTTGCCCTTCTTGACCTGGGCTTCGTAGTTCTTGCGGATGGTGGCCACGCCACGGTCCAGCGCTTCCTGCTTGGTCTCCAGAATGGTCACGGGAATGCCCGCGTTCAGGAAGTTCATGGAGATGCCGCCGCCCATGGTGCCGGCACCGATGACGCCCACGGTCTTGATGTCGCGCACAGCCGTGTCAGAGGGCACGTCGGCGATCTTGGAGGCCGCGCGCTCGGCCATGAACAGGTGGCGCAGCGCGCGCGACTCGGGCGACCACATCAGTTGCATGAAGGCATCGCGCTCCAGGGCCATGCCCTCGTCGAACTTCTTGCGCGCGGCGTTCTCCACCGTGTCCACGCAGCGGGCCGGGGCCGGGTAGTTCTTGGCCATGCCCTTGACCATGTTGCGCGCGAACTGGAAGTAGGCGTCGCCCTGGGGGTGCTTGCAAGGCAGGTCGCGCACGCGCGGCAGCGGACGCTTGTCGGCCACTTCCAGCGCAAAGGCCTTGGCCTCGTCCAGCAGGGACTCGGGCGAAGCGGCCATCTTGTCGAACAGCTTCTGGCCGGGGATGGAGGCCAGCAGCTCGCTCTTGACGGGTTCGCCGCTGACGATCATGTTCAGCGCGGTCTCCACGCCCAGCACGCGCGGCAGGCGCTGCGTGCCGCCTGCGCCGGGCAGCAGGCCTAGCTTGACTTCCGGCAGGGCCACCAGGGTGCCGGGAGCGGCCACGCGATAGTTGCAGCCCAGCGCCAGCTCCAGCCCGCCGCCCATGCAGACGGTATGGATGGCGGCCACCACGGGCTTGCTGCCCTGGTCCAGCGAGTTGATCAGCGAGACCAGGTGCGGCTCGCGATACGCCTCTTCCTTGCCGAACTCGTTGATGTCAGCGCCGCCCGAAAAAGCCTTGCCGGCACCCGTGATGACGATGGCCTTGACGGCCGGGTCGGAATAGGCCTTGTCCAGCCCCTCGACGATGCCCCGCCGCGTGGATAGTCCCAGGCCGTTGACCGGCGGATTGTTCAAGGTGATGACGGCGATGGCACCGTCCACTTTGTATTCAGCAGTCATGCTGTTGTCCCCTATGCGATAGAAAAAGAACGATCGTGCGATTTTGATTGTAAAAAAAATGCGGGCCGGCGCCACTGCGGTTTGTCCCAAGCGGGACAAGCGCCGCGGCCCGGGCCGCCTGCCTGGCAGCATGCCCAGCCTTGTGCGGCATCAGACCTCCAGCCACTCCTTGCGCACCTTCTGATCGGCGCGCAGCCCGTCGGGCGTGCCGTCGAAGACGATGCGCCCATGGCCCATGACCAGGGCCCGGTCCGAGATGCTCATGGCAATGGTGAGCTTTTGCTCGATCAGCAGCACGGACACGCCGCGCTGCTTGATCTTTTGCAGGTACTCGCCCACCAGCTCGACGATCTTGGGAGCCAGGCCCTCGGTGGGCTCGTCGATGATGATCAGGTCCGGGTCGCCCATCAGCGTGCGGCACAGGGTCAGCATCTGCTGCTCGCCGCCCGACATCACGCCGGCCTCGGTGTGCTGGCGCTCCTTCAGGCGCGGGAACATGGCGTACATGTCGTCGAAGCCCCAGCGGCTGTCCCGGCCCTTGCCCTTCTGTCCCAGCAGCAGGTTCTGGTGCACGGTGAGGTTGGGGAACACATCGCGGCTCTCGGGCACGTAGCCCACGCCCAGGTGGGCGATCTCGTAGGCCTTTCTGCCGGTCAGGCTCTGGCCTTTCCAGTCCAGCGAGCCCTCCCAGTGCACCAGGCCCATGATGGCCTTGGCCGTGGTGGAGCGGCCCGATCCGTTGCGTCCCAGCAGCGCGACGATTTCGCCGGGCTGCACCGAGAAATCCACGCCATGCAGCACATGGCTTTTGCCGTAATAGGCATGCAGGTTGTTGATGTTCAGCATCCGCGCTTCCTCAATGTGCACCAGCTTGTTGATCCGCCACGGACGAGCCCAGATAGGCCTCCTGCACGCGCGGATTGGCACGCACGGCCTCGGGCGTGTCGTAGGCGATGACTTCGCCGTAGACCACGACGGCGATCTTGTCGGCCAGGCCGAAGACCACGCCCATGTCGTGCTCCACGGTCAGCAGGGTCTTGCCTTCGGTGACCTTCTTGATCAGCTGGATGAAGTGGGCCGTTTCGCTGTTGCTCATGCCGGCCGTGGGTTCGTCCAGCAGGATGACGCCGGCGCCGCCGCCGATGGTGATGCCGATCTCCAGCGCGCGCTGTTCGGCGTAGGTCAGGTTCACCGCCAGCGTGTCGCGCTTTCTGTGCAGGCCGATCATCTCCATCAGCTCATCGGCGCGGGCATTGGCGTCGCGCAGCTTGGACAGGAAGCGCCAGCAGCTGTAGCGGTAGCCCAGGCTCCACAGCACGCTGCAGCGCAGGTTCTCGAACACGCTGAGCTTGGGAAAGATGTTGGTGATCTGAAAGCTGCGCGACAGCCCCATGCGGTTGATTTCATAGGGCTTCTTGCCGTCGATGCGCTGGCCGTTGAGCAGCACCTGGCCGCTGGTGGGCTCGAAGCGGCCACTGATCAGGTTGAACAGCGTGCTCTTGCCCGCGCCGTTGGGGCCGATGATGGCCACGCGCTCGCCCGGCTTCACGGCCAGCTGGGCGCCACGGATGATCTCGGCCTTGCCGAAGCGCTTGTACAGGTCGCGCAGCTCCAGCGCGTAGGTGGCCTCGCCGGTTGCGGCAGCGGCGGCAGTGCCCGGACGTTCGATTGCAATGCTGGACATGGTTCAACCCTCCCCGCGCTTGATGGCTTCTTCGATTTCTTCCTGGATGCGCTCCCAGCGGCGCAGGCACCAGCGCCTGGCCACTTCCAGCAGGCCCAGGCCCACCACGAAGATGGCAACGGCCACGGTCCAGGTCGATGCCGAGCTGGTATCGAGCTGCACGCCCATGAACGAGACCTGGGGACCCAGGGCCGCATTGAGCTGCAGGTGGTAGATCATCTCGACGATGGCCGCGCCGCCCACGATCATGACCAGGGCGCTGGCCGCGATGGCCAGGTAGGGCTGGGCCAGCCGGCGCCACTTGCCGAAGCGCGCCACGCGCAGGTTCATCATGATCAGGCTGGCAACGCCGCCCGGTGCGTACATCACCATCAGCAGGAACACCAGGCCCAGGTACAGCAGCCAGGCCTTGGTCAGCTCCGACAGCAGCACCGAGGCCAGCACCAGCAGCACGGCGCCGATGATGGGCCCGAAGAAGAAGGTGGCGCCGCCCAGGAAGGTGAACAGCAGGTATGAGCCCGAGCGCATGACGCTCACGCTGTCCATGGCCGTGATGATCTCGAAGTTGATGGCTGCAAGCCCCCCGCCCACGCCAGCGAAGAAGCCCGCGATGATGAAGGAGAAGTAGCGCACGCGCTGCGTGTTGTAGCCCACGAACTCCACGCGCTCGGGGTTGTCGCGCACGGCGTTGAGCATGCGCCCCAGCGGCGTGCCCGTGAAGGCGAACATGGCGGCCGTGCAGATGAAGCAGTAGGCGGCGATCAGGTAGTACACCTCCATGCCCGAGCCGAAGGTCAGCCCGAAGAAGGGCTTGCCATAGACGCGGTCGGTGGTGATGCCGCCCTCGCCCCCGAAGAATTCGGGGAACATCAGCGCCATGGACGCCACCAGCTCGCCGATGCCCATGGTGATCATGGCGAAGGTGGTGCCCGACTTCTTGGTGGTCACATAGCCCAGCAGGGCCGCGAAGAACATGCCGCCCAGGCCGCCGATGATGGGAATCAGCACCAGCGGAATGCCCCAGTCGCCGGAGCTGGCCCGGTTCATCGCATGGATGGCGATGAACGAGCCCAGCCCCGTGTAGACCGCATGGCCGAAGCTCAGCATGCCGCCCTGCCCCAGCAGGATGTTGTAGGACAGGCAGATGATGATGAGATAGCCGATCTGGCTGAGCATGGTCAGCGCCAGGCTGCTGGTGAACACCAGCGGCGCGACGATCAGCGCCAGGGCGAAGGCGCCCCAGATCAGGATGCGGCCGATGTTGAGCGGCTGGAAGCTGTAGTGGCGCCCTGCGCCCGCAGCCCCCGAAGCGCCCGGAACGCCTTTTGCGGCAGTGGATGTCATGGTCGTTTTGGTGATCGAGGACATGGTGTCAATCTCCCCGCGTGCCCAGGAGGCCCTTGGGCCGGAAGATGAGGATCAGCACCAGGAACAGGTAGGGCAGGATGGGCGCGACCTGGGAGATGGTGAGCTTGAGCAGCGGCCAGCCAAAGGTCTGCTCGCCGACCGGGCTGCCCAGCGAGGTCAGCAGGCTGGCCAGCGACCAGTCGATGGCCACGGCAAAGGTCTGCACGACGCCGATCAGCAGCGATGCCACGAAGGCCCCCGCCAGCGAGCCCATGCCGCCGACCACCACCACCACGAAGATGATGGAGCCGACCGACATGGCCATGGCCGGCTCGGTCACATAGGTGTTGCCGCCGATGACGCCGGCCAGCCCCGCCAGCGCGCAGCCGCCGCCGAACACCATCATGAACACGCGCGGCACGTTGTGGCCCAGCGCCTCCACCATCTCGGGGTTCTTGAGCGCGGCCTGGATGACCAGGCCGATGCGCGTGCGCGTCAGCAGCAGCCAGACGGCCACCAGCATCAGCAGCGCCAGCAGCATCACGAAGGAGCGCGAGCGCGGGAACTGCGTGCCGTACAGCGTGAACAGCGGGCCCTGCAGCGCGGGCGGCAGGCCGTAGGGCACGGTGCCCCGGCCCCAGACCAGCTGCACCACCTCGAGGATGAGGTAGGACAGGCCGAAGGTCACGAGCAGTTCGGGCACATGGCCGTACTTGTGCACGCGGCGCAGGCTGTAGCGCTCGAACATGGCGCCCAGTGCGCCCACCAGCAGGGGCGCGACGAACAGCGCGCCCCAGAAGCCGATGATGCCGCTGAGCGTGTAGCCGAAGTACGCGCCCAGCATGTAGAAGCTGGTGTGGGCGAAGTTGAGCACGCCCATCATGCTGAAGATCAGCGTCAGCCCCGAGCTGAGCATGAACAGCAGCAGTCCATAGCTCACGCCGTTGAGCAGCGATATGGTGAAGAACTCAAGCGTCATCGAAAGGCCTTGGTCTCGGTGCGTTGGGGACAGGAGGCGGTGCGGGCCGCTCTCAGGACGGGCGCTTCATCTGGCAGGAGGTGGGCGTGCTGGCCACGTAGGGCTCGTAGTACTTCACCGGGGCGAAGGTGTAGCCCGTGTTCTCTGCGTCATACGGGTTCTTGCCGCCGGCCTTTTCCCAGCGCGTGATGTACAGGCCCTGCTGCAGCTGGTGGTCGCTCTTGCGCATCTCCACTTCGCCGTTGAAGCTCTTGAGCTTCATGCCCTCCAGCGCGGCCGCCACCTTCACGGGGTCGGTGCCGCCGGTCTTGACGAAGGCCGCGTCCAGCAGCGCGAACACGTGGTAGATCGAGCTTTGCGTGAGGTCGTCGTTCATCTTCTTCTTGAACTCGGCCATCAGCGGCTGGATGGGGCCGCCCATGTTGTAGTGGCCATAGCCCACGGTGTAGACCTTGCCGTCGGAGGCCGCGCCCATGGCCGTGGGCGAGCCCGAGCCGAAGGCGTAGTAGGTATAGAACTTGACGTTGTTCAGGCCCGCGTCATTGGCGGCCTTGAGCAGCAGCGACAGGTCCGATCCCCAGTTGCCCGTGATCACCGTGTCGGCGCCCGATTGCTTGATCTTGGCGATGTAGGGCGCGAAGTCGCGCACCTGGGCCAGGGGCGCGAAGTCGTCGCCCACCACCTGCACGTCGGGCCGCTTGGCCTTGAGCATTTCCTTGGCGTACTTGGAGACCTGCTGGCCGTGCGAGTAGTTCTGGTTGATCAGGTAGACCTTCTTGACCTCGGGCACGTCCTTCATATAGGTCGTCAGCGCTTCCATCTTCATGGAGGTGTCCGCATCCAGGCGGAAGTGCCAGTAGCTGCACTTGCTGTTGGTAAGGTCCGGGTCCACGGCCGCATAGTTGAGGTAGACGACCTCCTTGCCCTTGTTGCGTGCGTTGTGCTTTTCCAGCGCATCCATGATGGCCAGGGCCGGGCCCGAGCCGTTGCCCTGCACCACGTAGCGTGCGCTCTGGTCCATGGCCGAACGCAGCACGGCCGTGGTCTCCTGCGGGCTGAGCTTGTTGTCCAGCGGGATGATCTCGAACTTCACGCCCGAGGCATTTTTCCTGTTGAACTCCTCGGCCATCAGCTGGAAGGTCTTGAGCTGGTTCGTGCCCACGGCGGCCATCAGACCCGACAGCGGATCGATCCAGCCGATCTTCACCGTCTCGCCCTTTTGCGCCCAGGCGCCCGATGCACAGGCCAGCATGGCCGAGGCGGCCACCGAATGCACGATCCACTTCATTTTTCTGTCTCCTTTTTCCGGTTGATTCGGATATCTGTATTGGCGCCAGACTAACGCCTGAATGACAATTTCCCTCTGGGGAATGCCTTAGAAACTATCGCGCATGCGACTTGGCTGCGGCCCTGGACACATTGGCGACAGATCGCCATCGATCAGGCCAGAAAACCGCGTTTTGCCTGATTTCAGGCAAAAAAAGGGGCGCCTCGCGCCCCTTTGCGAAGTCATGCGTTCTCCCGTATATCAATGAGCCATGGCGATCAGCCAGAAACTGGCCTGTCGCAACGAGGAGGCACCGAGGAAGGGCCGCCCCGCACCGAGGGTGCCGTCCCCCTCCCGCGAAGCGAGAGAGGGGGAAGCGGCGCAGCCGCTCAGGGGGTGGCTTTTCATTTCAGGAGGGTCGCTTCATCTCACAAGATGTCGGCGTGCTGGCCACATAGGGCTCGTAGTACTTCACGGGGACGAAGGTGTAGCCGGTGTTCTCCGAATCCATCGGGTACTTGCCGCCGGCCTTTTCCCAGCGCGCGATGAACAGGCCCTGCTGCAGCTGGTGGTCGCTCTTGCGCATCTCCACTTCGCCGTTGAGGCTGTTGAACTTCATGCCTTCCATGGTGGCCGCCACCTTGGCCGGGTCCGTGGTCTTGGCGCGCAGGAAGGCCTGGTCCAGCATGGTCAGGCCCGAGTACAGCGAGCCCGTGTACATGTCGTCGTTGAACTTGGCCTTGTAGCCCTTGGTGATGCGATCCAGCGGGCCGGGCAGGTTCATGTGGCCGTAGCCCACCATGTAGACCTTGTCGGCCGCAGCCGCGCCCATGGCCGTGGGCGCGCCGGTGGCGATGGCGTAGTAGGTGTAGAACTTGACGTTGTTCAGGCCTGCATCGCTGGCGGCCTTGATCAGCAGCGCCAGGTCCGAGCCCCAGTTGCCCGTGATCACCGAGTCGGCACCCGACTGCTTGATCTTGGCGATGTAGGGTGCGAAGTCGCGCACCTGGGCCAGCGGCGAGAAGTCGTCGCCCACGATCTCCACATCGGGGCGCTTGCGCTTGAGCATCTCCTTGGCGTATTTGGAGACCTGCTGGCCGTGCGAGTAGTTCTGGTTGATCAGGTAGACCTTCTTGACCTCGGGCACGTCCTTCATATAGGTCGTCAGCGCTTCCATCTTCATGGAGGTGTCCGCATCCAGGCGGAAGTGCCAGTAGCTGCACTTGCTGTTGGTGAGGTCCGGATCCACGGCCGCGTAGTTCAGGTAGACGACTTCCTTGCCCTTGTTGCGCGCGTTGTGCTTTTCCAGCGCATCCATGATGGCCAGGGCCGGGCCCGAGCCGTTGCCCTGGAAGACGTAGCGCACGCCCTGGTCCATGGCCGAGCGCAGGGCCGCCGTGGTTTCCTGCGGGCTGAGTTTGTTGTCGATGCCGATGATTTCGAACTTCACGCCCGAGGCCGTGCCCTTGTTGAGCTCCTCGGCGATGTACTGCAGGCTCTTGAGCTGGTTGGACCCCAGCGCGGCCATGAGGCCGGACAGCGGGTCGATCCACGCAACCTTCACCGTCTCGCCCTTCTGGGCCATGGCGCCCGTGGCGCAAGCCAGGGCCAGGGATGCCGTCAATGCCTTGATCGCAAACTTCATGAAGCGTCTCCTCTTGTGGTGGTTTCTGGGCGAGGCCCAGGGTAATGGCCCCTGTGCCCTGCCCTGATCGGTGATTGCCCCTAGCGGCTATCGCCGACGAGACTCGGACCGGCCGCCCCGGCCAGGACATGCCCCCGCATGCCCTGGCCCGGTGGCCGCCCGCAACGGCTCAAAGCCCCGGCAGCCGGTAGCCGGCCAGCTGCTCGCGCAGCCGGGTCTTGAGCATTTTTCCGGTGGCGCCCAGCGGAATGGCATCGACGAAGACCACGTCGTCGGGGATCTGCCACTTGGCGGTCTTGCCCTCGTAGAACTTGAGCAGTTCCTCGCGCGTGACCTCGGCGCCGGGCTTCTTCGCCACGGCGACGATGGGGCGCTCGTCCCACTTGGGATGCGGCATGCCGATGCAGGCGGCCATGGCCACGGCCGGATGGGCCATGGCGATGTTCTCTATGTCGATGGAGCTGATCCACTCGCCGCCGGACTTGATCACGTCCTTGCTGCGGTCGGTGATCTGCATGAAGCCGTCCGGGTCGATGGTGGCCACGTCGCCCGTGGGGAACCAGCCGCGGCCCTGCGCGTCCTTGACCAGCGGGCTTTCGCCCTTGAAGTAGCTGTCCACGATCCAGGGGCCGCGCACCAGCAGGTCGCCGTAGCTCTTGCCGTCCCAGGGCTGGTCGGTGCCGTCGCTGCCCACGATGCGCATGTCCACGCCATAGATGGCGCGGCCCTGCTTTTGCAGGATCTTCATCTGCTCGTCCTTGGGCAGCTGCAGCTGCTTGTTCTTGAGCGTGCACAGCGTGCCCAGCGGGCTCATCTCGGTCATGCCCCAGGCATGCAGCACCTCCACGCCGAATTCGTCCTGGAAGGCCGTGATCATGGCCGGCGGGCAGGCGGAGCCGCCGATCACCGTGCGCTTGAGCGTGGAAAACCGCAGGCCGCCCGGCCTGATGTGGCCCAGCAGCATCTGCCAGACCGTGGGCACGCCGGCCGCGTAGGTGACGCCCTCGGCCTCGATCAGCTCGTACAGCGACTTGCCGTCCAGCGCCGGGCCGGGGAACACCAGCTTGCAGCCCGTGAGCGCGGCCGAGTAGGGAATGCCCCAGGCGTTGACGTGGAACATGGGCACGACGGGCAGCACCGAGTCGCGCGCCGATATGCACATCACATCGGGCAGCGCGGCCGCGTAGGCGTGCAGCGTGGTGGAACGGTGGCTGTAGAGCACCGCCTTGGGATTGCCCGTGGTGCCGCTGGTGTAGCACATGCTGGAGGCCGTGTTCTCGTCGAATTCGGGCCACTGGTACTGGTCGGACTGGCCGCCAATCCAGGCCTCGTAGCTGACCAGGCCCGGAATGCCGCTGTCGGCGGGCAGGCGGTCCGCATCACACAGCGCCACCCACTGGCGCACCGTGGGGCACTTGGCATGCACGGCCTGGATGATGGGCAGGAAGGTCAGGTCAAAGCACATGACGCGGTCTTCCGCGTGGTTGATGATCCACGCCACCTGGTCGGGGTGCAGGCGCGGATTGACCGTGTGCAGCACGCGGCCCGAGCCGCTGACGCCGAAGTACATCTCCATGTGGCGGTAGCCGTTCCAGGCCAGCGAGGCCACGCGGTCGCCGGGCTGCAGGCCCAGGCCGTCCAGCGTGTTCGCCAGCTGGCGCGAGCGCCGTGCCAGGTCGCGGTACGTATAGCGATGGATATCGCCCTCCACCCTGCGCGAGACGATCTCCGCATCGCCATGGTGGCGGTCGGCGAAGTCGATCAGCGACGAGATCAACAGTGGTTGGCTTTGCATCAGACCCAGCATCTATAGGCTCCTAAGGTGATTGAACTTCGTGAACGTCGTGAACTGCGGACCGCGGATTCGCGCAAGGCCGAGGACCTGGTGCGCGATGCCGCTGCCCGCATGGAGGGTGGGCTCAGGCCGGCGCCCTGGGTCCGATCCCGGCAGGGACAGGCGCATCGTTTTTCCGGCATGGTTGACGCATTGTCTTGTCGCAACTCGGCAGCGTCTTCGCATGCTCGTATGGGATATACCCTAGGACGATGCTGGAGGCATGCGCCGCGTCATGCCACAGCGTGTTCGTGGACGGCGTCTTGTCGTTGCCGAAGATCCAGTATCCGGTCTGCGATGGCGAATCCACTGTCACGCGAATGCTTGAACCGGCGCGGAACACATGCGCGAATTTCTGGATCTCCACCCGCATCAACTGGGGCTGGCCGGCAACCAGTGGCACATCCTTGTCCCGTGTGTAGGCCCCCCAGGGACGCAGCGCCGTGGATCGGCTCTCATCGAGCGCACGCTTGGAGGCACGCAGCCAGCCGCGCTGCACGAACATCTCCTGCCCGTCCGGCCGCACCTCGGACACGGTGACCTGGATGTCGGTATTGGCGGCCGTGGCGCTGAGCCACAGGTCGGCCGAGCCTTCGCCATAGAAGCTCAGGTCCTGCGGCAGGGCCGCCGTGGTGAAGACCAGCTGGCCATCCTTTTCCGAAGCGGGCACGGCGGGCCAGCCTTCGGCCGCCGGGTTGTTCACCTGCGGACTCAGGGCCGGATAGCGGTAGCTGGAAGAAGCCGTGCCTGAGGCGGGTGCGCTGTCGCCCAGCGCCTGGCCGGGCTGCATCCACAGGCGCAGGGGCTTGACCTGGACAGGCAGCCGGTCAAACCGTGCCTCGGCCGTGGGCATGAGCTTGGCGCCGCCATTGAGGGCCTTGGCGTCCGTGGTCTGCATCTCCTGCAGCAGGCGCACGCGCGGCTCCTTGTCGAAGCCGTTGTCCTCGCCCTTGACGAAGCGCGCCAGGAAGCGCTTCAGCGTCTGGTCGATATGGTCCGAGGTGATGTTCGTGTGGTGGTCGCCGTTGGAGCTGACCAGCCACATCCTGTCGGGCGCAATGGTGTCCTCGTAGTAGCCCGAGCGCGGGCCGATCTGCTCGTCCTGCCAGGACTGCGTGCCCAGCGTGGGGATATTGATCTTGCCGCTTTGCAGCATGGCGCTGCGCTCCAGGTACAGGCCATCGGCATAGGGGTTGTCCAGCCACTTGATGAGGTCCAGCTCGGGCCGCTTGATCTTCTCGATGTTGTCGGCCACGGTCTTGGCGCATTCCGTGTCGCCACCGTTCTTCACGGCCAGGTCGGCGGCCGTGCGCCAGATGCGCGGGAAGCCGTTCCACCACTGCGCCGGAAAGCCGATGTTGGCAATGCCGCCCGGATAGCCCACGTCGCGGTAGGGATCGCCCACATTCTTGCTGGGCGTGATCGCCAACAGCCCCTTGGGCCGGTGCGCAGCCACCCACAGCTGGTTGTAGCCCGAGTACGAGTAGCCGATCATGCCGATGCGGCCATTGGACCAGGCCTGCCGCCCGGCCCATTCGATGGCAAAGGCACCGGCCGCACCTACGCTGGCGTCAAACACCTTGTCATCCCCCGTGGAGCAGCCCGTGCCCGGCACGTTCAGCCCCATGACCGCATAGCCTTCCTTGGTCCAGGGACTGCTGATGTTGGGGTACGAGCCCGAGATATAGCCGTCGTACTCGACCAGCAGCGGGAACGGGCCCTGCCCCTCGGGCAGGAGCAGCGAGTAGCGCATCCTGCTGCCGTCCGGCAGGGTGATGTAGCCCGATTGCTGGCCCGGCCCCATGGGCGCGGGCATGCCCGACGATCCCCCTCCGCAGGCGGCCAGGCCCACGGCGGCGGCGGCAATGGCCCCCGCCAGCGGCCAGCGCCAGGCATGTGTGAAAACGGTCTTGACTGTCATGGGTACTTGTCTCCTTCGTTGTTGTTGGCTATCTCTTGGGGCTTGCCTCAGCAAGCCCCTGCTCGCTCATCTACTCGCTCACCTGCCCGCACAACGGCTCTCTCACTGCAGCCGGATACTTGTCGCGCCCGGCTCGGCGTCGAAGATCAGGCTGGACGGCCAAGGCTTCCATGTCTGGCCCAGGGCCGCGTTCTGCGGATTGCCCGTCTGCATGAAGGCCTTGAGGCTGGCCATCATGGCGTTCGACAGCGCCAGCCGGCCCGGGGCATTCGCCGTGCTGTTGGTCACGCGGGAGAACACGGACGGCCCGAAGTTGCCGAAGAGAAAGGGCAGATCGAACGCATGGGCCGCGCCGTAGACCGTGTTCCAGGGGGCGGGCTGGCGCGCCCAGTCGAAGCGGTAGCTCCAGACCTCGGCCTGCCGGGTGCGCAGCGTGTTGAGCAACTGGTCGCGGCTGGGATCGGCGAACAGATGGGTCAGTTGCGCCATGCGGGCGTTGTAGCCGGTGACCGGCGTATCGACGGGCAGGTAGGCGGCATCGATGATGTCGGCCAGGCCCGGCGCGTTCGGCGACTGCGCATCGAAGGACTGCATCATGCGAAAGCGCGCCGCATCATCGATCCTGAAGCCCGGCTTGCCGCCCAGCGCCGCCAGCAGGGGTGCGAACAGCTTGCCCTCCTCGGCCGTGTAGCCGGCCATCACGGGCATGCGGTTGTATTGGCCCGCAGCCAGCGCGGCCATGGGATCGGTGGGCAGCAGCAGGCCGTCGGGAATCGGTCCCGCGCCCGTCAGGCCCTTGGCCACCAGAGTCTGCAGCAGCACGCGCGCATCCTTGCCGCGCAGGTAGGCCGCAATCTGCGCCGGTGTCCAGCCGGCAGCCACCGTGGCCGCAGCCGCCACATCGGCAGCCAGCCCATCGGCCACCATCAGATGGGCCAGCAGCAGCGCGGACTGGGTGGCGTAGGCCGAAGCCGGCTTGAGCGTGGCCAGCACGCCGGCCGGCAGGTTGGATGGAAGCGACAGCCCGCCGCTGATGGGCACCAACCTGTGGAACAGGCCGCGCGCCGACTCGGCCGCCAGCAGCGCCAGCACATTGGTGGCACCCGCCGACTGGCCCATGAGCGTGACATTGCCCGGATCGCCGCCAAAGCCCGCGATATTGCGCTGCACAAAGCGCAGCGCCTGCAGGTTGTCCAGCAGCGCGAAGTTGCCCGTGGCCGGCGCGCCGGCCTGCATCTGCGGCATGTGCATGTAGCCCAGGATGTCCAGCCGGTAGTTGGCCGTCACCACCACGGCATTGGCGGCGCGCGCCAGGGCCGCGCCGTCATACAGTGGATCGGCCGTATAGCCCGAGATGGCGCTGCCGCCATGGATGAACACCAGCACCGGCAGCTTCTCGGCGCCGCTGGCCGGGCGCCAGATGTTGAGCGTCAGGCAGTCCTCGCTGCCCACGGGCTGGCCCAGGGTGGAGGCAATGGTGTCGTCGAAGCGGTTGTTGGCTCCCGGGCCGTACATGCGCCCGATCTGCAGGCAGGCATTGCCGAACTGGCGCGCCTCGCGCACGCCCTCCCAGGCCTTGGGCTCGGCCGGCGGCTGCCAGCGCAGCGCGCCCACGGGCGCCTGGGCAAAGGGCACGCCCTTCCAGTAATAGGTGCCCGTGGCGGCGCCGTCGTCCACGCCGCGCAAGGGGCCGTAGGCCGTCTCGCGCAGTTCGGGACCTCCGCCGCCCGAGCCGCCGCAGGCCGCGAGCCACAAAGCCATTGAAGCCACGGCCAGGCGTATGCCGCCAGCCATCCACCGCTGTCCTGTGCGCATGCTTGTCTCCTGAATGGTTTTTGGGGTTTCCCGTATGGGCCGCGCCGGGCCCATGGGTCACACTGCGCAGTCGTTCGCCGCGCTGCAAAAATTCTAGGAACAGCGCGGCAAAACGCCGCTATCGCAACCACGCCAAAACAGTGACTTCAGAACGCAAACAGCGCCCCGAATGGCCCAGGAAAACCCGGTCATGACAACGCAGCGCAGCAGCTCCGCCGCCTGGGTGCGCGGCATCCTGGACATGATGGCCACCGAAGGGCTGGCCCCGCAAAGCCTGTGCGCCGCAGCCGATATCGACCTTGCCGCACTGCAGCATTCGCAGGCCCGTACCGATGTGGACCGCGTGAGCCGGCTCTGGGAGCTGGCCGTGGCCCAGTCCGCCAATCCCACGCTGGGGCTGGACCGGCAACTGGCCGCGCGCCACGGCAACATCGATCTGGTCGGCTACTCGCTGGCTTCGGGCCCGCACCTGCTGGCCGGCTTCCGCGACCTGGAACGCCACATGGCCGTGATCTCGGACGCAACGTCCTTCACGCTGGAGCGCGATGCGCGCGGCTACTGGTTGTCCATACATCACATCGGCGCCACACGGCCCGTGCCGCGCCAGCGCGTGGAGTTCGCCGTGCTCACGCTGCTGGTGCTGTGCAACTGGCTGACGCGGCGCGATGTCCGGCCGCTGGCCGTGGAATTCATGGCCGAGGCGCCCGCCCCCTCGCACGAGGCCGCCTACCGCGCGGCCTTCGGCCTGCTGCCGCGCTTCGGCGAGGACGCGAACCGCTTCCTGCTGTCCGAAGCCGACCTGCTCGCCCCCATTCCCACGCACAACCCCGAACTGCTGGCACTGCACGAAAAGCTGGTCGAAACCGAACTCGACCACCTGGGCCAGGCCGGCGTGGGCGCGCGCGTGCGCCACGAGATCGCGCGCCTGCTGCCCCAGGGCGAGCCACGCCGCGAAGACGTGGCCAGCCTGCTGGGCCTGACCGACCGCACCTTGCAGCGCCGCCTGCAGGCCGAAGACACCAGCTACCAGCAACTGCTGGACGAAACCCGGCGCGAGCTGGCCCTGCAGTACCTGGGCGAGCCGCGCCGCAGCCTGGCCGAGGTGGCCGACCTGCTGGGCTTTGTGGACCAGAGCAACCTCTTTCGCGCCTGCCGCCGCTGGTTCGGCATGCCACCTGGCCAGTACCGGCAGCAACTGCGTGCGTGAATGCAGGGGGTGAATGCGCGCATGAACCTTGCGCCCCACGGGGCATAGGCGCTGGGGGACAATTCCCGCATGAACCTGCATGCTGCCGCCGAAGGCCAGGCTCCGGCGACCTCCCCACGCCCTCCCATCTCCTGGCAAGACGGCTTCGCCGCCCTGGGCCCGGACTTCTTCACCCATCTGCGCCCCACGCCGCTGCCCGAGCCGCACTGGATTGCCACCAGCACCGGCACCGCCGAGCTGCTGGGCCTGGACCCACAGTGGCTGGCCTCCGATGAGGCCCTGCAGGCGCTCACCGGCAATGCCGTGCTGCCCGGCAGCCATCCGCTGGCCAGCGTCTACAGCGGCCACCAGTTCGGCGTCTGGGCCGGCCAGCTTGGCGACGGCCGTGCCATCTTGCTGGGCGAAACGGCCTCGGGCCACGAGATTCAGCTCAAGGGCGCGGGCCGCACGCCCTACTCGCGCATGGGCGACGGACGCGCCGTGCTGCGCTCGTCCATCCGCGAGTTCCTGTGCAGCGAGGCCATGCACGCCCTGGGCATTCCCACCACGCGCGCGCTGAGCCTCACCGGATCGCCCGCCCCCATTCGCCGCGAAGAGATCGAGACCGCCGCCGTGGTGGCACGCGTGGCGCCCAGCTTCATACGCTTCGGCCACTTCGAGCACTTTGCGGCGCGCGACCAGATAGCGCCTTTGCGCCAACTGGCCGACTACGTGATCGACCGCTACTACCCCGAATGCCGCACGGCCGAGGCACTGGCCGGCAACGCCTACGCCAACTTCCTGCAGGCCGTGAGCGAGCGCACGGCGCGGCTGCTGGCGCACTGGCAGGCCGTGGGCTTTTGCCATGGCGTGATGAACACCGACAACATGAGCATCCTGGGCCTGACCATCGACTACGGGCCCTTCCAGTTCCTCGATGCCTTCAACCCCGGCCATATCTGCAACCACAGTGACACCCAGGGCCGCTACGCCTTCAACCGCCAGCCCCAGGTGGCCTACTGGAACCTGTACTGCCTGGGCCAGGCCCTGCTGCCGCTGATCGGCGAAGAGGAACTGACCATTGCGGCGCTGGAGTCATACAAGCAGGTGTTTCCGCAGGCCTATGGCGCCCTCATGCTGCGCAAGCTGGGTCTGCCCGAAGATGCGCCAGGCACGCCGCCCGCCGAGGGGCGCTTTGCCGCCCTGGTGAACCCGCTGCTGCAGCTCATGGCCGACAACGCGGTGGACTACACCATCTTCTTCAGCCGCCTGACCGATGCGGTGGCTGCCGGTGCCGGCACGGACCTCGACCTTGAGCCCGTGCGCGACCTGGTGCTGGACCGCGAGGCCTTCGACCGCTGGGCGGCCCTGTACGCACCGCACCTGGCAGGCACGGATGCCGCGGCGGCCGCCGCTTTGATGCAAGAATCGAATCCGCGCTTCGTGCTGCGCAACCACCTGGGCGAGATGACCATCCGCGCCGCAAAGGCCGGTGACTTCGCTCCCGTGCGCCAATTGCTGGCCGTGCTGCAGACTCCGTTCGACCCCCACGCCGAGCATGCCGAATGGGCAGGCTTCCCGCCCGACTGGGCTTCCTCCATCGAGATCAGCTGTTCATCATGAGCTTTCCCATCCACAAGACCGAACAGGAATGGCAGGCCGAGCTGCAGGCCAAGGGCGCCGAACCTGCCGCCTTCCAGGTGACACGCCATGCAGCCACCGAGCGCCCGTTCACCGGCCGCTATGAGCAGTTCTGGGCCGATGGCAGCTACCACTGCATCTGCTGCGGCAGCAAGCTGTTCGACTCCGACACCAAGTTCGACGCCGGCTGCGGCTGGCCCAGCTTCGACCGCGCCATCCCCGGCGCCATCACCGAAATCGTGGACCGCAGCCACGGCATGGTGCGCACCGAAACCGTCTGCAGCCAGTGCGGCGCACACCTGGGGCATGTGTTCCCCGACGGCCCCTCCGACACAGGGCTGCGCTACTGCATGAATTCCGCATCGCTGGAATTCGAGCCGCCCAAGGCCTAGGCTCCAGGCACGCAAAAACCCCAGGCCACGCGGCCCTGCACCGATGCCGGGCCGCGCCGGCTGCGCCACAATGCGCCTGCCAAGCTCAGGCCCCATGCCTGACTCCAAGCCCATCGAAACCTTCCAATGAAGTTACTGATCGACTTTTTCCCCATCATCCTGTTCTTCGTCGCCTTCAAGGTCTGGGGCATCTACACGGCAACGGCCGTGGCCATCGTCGCCACCATTGCCCAGATCGCCTATCTGCGTGTGCGCCACGGCAAGGTCGAGCCCATGCAATGGGTCAGCCTGGGCGTGATCGTGCTGTTCGGCGGCGCCACCTTGCTGGCCCACAACGACACCTTCATAAAGTGGAAGCCCACCGTGCTGTACTGGCTCATGGGCAGCGCCCTGTTGATAGGCCAGCTGGTGTTCCGCAAGAACCTGCTGCGCTCGGTCATGGGTGCACAGCTGCAACTGCCCGACAACGCATGGCGCACCCTGAACTGGAGCTGGGCGGCGTTCTTCGCGGTCATGGGCGCGCTCAACCTGGTCATCGCCTACCGCTTCGATACCGACACCTGGGTCAACTTCAAGCTGTTCGGCGGCATGGGGCTGATGCTGGTCTTCGTGATCGGCCAGGCCATCTACATGAGCCGCTTCATGCAGGAAGACAAGGGCGAGGCAGCAGCCGCCACGCCCGACGCCCTGCCCCCGCCTGGCGTGCAGCAGGACAAGCAGCCATGAGCGCGCCCGCCCATCCGCTGCCCATCACCGCCGAAGCCATGCAGGCCGTGCTGCGCGAGCGTCTCGCCCCCGATCACCTGGAAGTGATCGACGAGAGCCACCAGCACGCCGGCCATGTGGGCGCCAACGGCACCGGCTTCGGCACGCATTTCCGCGTGCGCATTGCGTCACCTTTGTTTCAAGGCAAGCCACGCGTGGCACGCCATCGCCTTGTGTATGATGCGCTGCAAGAATTCATTGACCAGGGCGCACACGCCATCGCCATCGAGGTTCTTTGAACTTTTACAGGCTCCGACGATTCGGAGCCTGTTGCGTATCCGCGCTATAGAATCAATTTTTCCTTCATATCTGGAATTCGCATGAAAAAACAGCTTCTGACCAGCCTGGTGACTGCCGCCGTGCTGAGCACCGCGGCCCTGTCCGCCTCGGCCCAGAACATCGCCGTCGTCAACGGCAAGGCTGTGCCCAAGGCACGCGCCGAAGCGCTCAAGCAACAGATCGAGCAAAGCGGCCGCCCCGTGACGCCCGAGCTGGAAGGGCAGATCAAGGAAGAAGTCATCGCCCGCGAGATCTTCATGCAGGAAGCCAACAAGCGCAGCCTGGCCAACAGCGAAGCCTACAAGCAGCAGATGGAACTGGCCCGCCAGACCATCCTGATCCGCGCGCTGTTCGAGGACTTCCAGAAGAAGAACCCCGTGACCGACGCCGAAGCCAAGGCCGAGTACGACAAGGCCGTCGCTGCCAACAGCGGCAAGGAATACAAGGCCAGCCACATCCTGGTCGAGTCGGAAGACCGCGCCAAGGCCATCATTGCCGAGATCAAGGCCGGCAAGAAGTTTGAAGACATCGCCAAGAAGGAGTCCAAGGACCCCGGATCCGGCGCCCGTGGCGGTGACCTCGACTGGGCCAACCCCGGCAACTACGTGCCCGAGTTCTCCGAAGCCCTGATCAAGCTCGAAAAGGGTGGCATGACCCAGGAGCCGGTCAAGACCCAGTTCGGCTACCACATCATCCGCCTGGACGACGCACGTCAGGCCGAACTGCCCAAGTTCGAGGAAGTCAAGCCCCAGATCGTGCAGCAGCTGCAACAGCAAAAGCTGGCGCAATTCCAGGAATCGCTGCGCGAAAAGGCCAAGATCCAGTAAGATGCGTACGAGTCGGCGGTTTTTGCCGCCGGCCTGACCATCACCAGCCCGCCTTGTGCGGGCTCTTTTTTTGTCCGACGACCCTGTCAAAAACAAAAGCTGCCCTCTGGGGGCAGCTTGCACGCATTGTTACCTGCGGCCGACACGCTGAGCGTCAGGCCCCGGGCAATCCGGCACTTCAGAACTGATAGGTTGCCGTTACCCTGGCCGTGCGGCCTTCGCCGTATTCAACGGCCGAGGAGCGCGACTGCTCGCCCAGGCGCTGGCGCACGCCGGCCACATAGGCCTTGTTGCCGATGTTTTCGAGATTGAGCCTGAGCTTCCATTGCCGGTTGAGTTCATAGCCGACCATGGCGCTGTGCACCCAATAGGCAGAGAGTTTCCCATCGCCTGCCGAGGTGACATTGCGCGTGCCCACGAAGCGCACCCCATAGCCCACCGTCCAGCCTTGGGGCAATGCATAGGTGGTCCACAGGTTCAGCGAATGGCGCGGCGTATTGCCCAGCGCCTGGCCCACACGCGCAGGCTCGTTCAATGACTTGAGGGTCTTGCTGGCCATGAAGGTGTAGTTGGCGAAGACATCCCATTGCGGCGTCACCTTGCCTGCGGCACCGAGCTCCAGCCCGCGCACGCGCTGCTCTCCGGCCAGCAGATAGCTGCCATCGGCCATCTGCTCTCGGGCATTGGTCTTGTCCACCTGGAACAGGGCGCCGGTCAGCGCCAGCTGGCGGTCCAGCACATCCCACTTGGTTCCCAGTTCCAGGCTGGTGTTCTTCTCGGGTGCCAGCGAGGCCGTGGCCGCATCCAGGCCCGAGCCCGTGGAGACCAGGAATTCGGCGGAAGGGTTGAAGGCCGTGCCATAAGCCAGGTAGATGCGGCCGTTGTCTGCGGGCTTGAAGCTCAGGGCCGTGCGGCCGCTGAGCCGGCCGTCGGAGCTGTCCACCGAGGTGCGCACGCCAGCGGCCGTTGCGGCGTTGGAGCGCCCGTCGATCCAGTCATAGCGCAGGCCCAGGTTCAGATCCCAGCGCGGACCCAGCGCAATGGAGTCGGTGGCATACAGCGCGCGGGTGTCCAGGCTGGTTTCGTTCCTTCCGCTGTTTTGCAGATCCGTCGTGCCCGTCCAGTATCCGGGCGGACGGGCCAGCGGATAGCCGCCGGCCGGGAACTGCCGGTTGATGTTGTAGGAAGAGGTGGTGCGGTCATAGGTCTCGCGTGCGATCTCGAAGCCCGTGATCAGCGTATGCCCCAGCACGCCTGTGTCGAAGCGCTGGGTCAGGTTGGTCTGGTTGATCCACAGGGTGGTGGCCGCATCGCGGCCATAGGCCTGGGGCCCTGCGGGCCGGTAGTAGCCAGGCTGCATGCCCCGGAGATCGACATGCGAGGCAGAGATCACGGTATCGCGGCTCAGCCGCGAGTAGCGCGAGAGGTTCTGCAGCTTGGCGCCCGAGGCGAAGTCATGCTCGATCTTCGCGGTCAGGGCATCCTGGCTGATCTTTTCCCGGTCAAGGTTGCGCCAGCCGAAATAGGCATTGCGCGAGACGCCATCGAGCATCTTGCCGCGAAAGGCCGGCACGCCAAAGTCGGGAAGATTGTCATCGTTCTGGTGGAAGAAGCTGAGAGTCACGCGCGTGGGCGAATTCAATCCCAGAGCCAGCGAGGGCGCCACACCCCAGCGCCGCTTGAAGATGGTGTCGCGCCCGGCCACGTCGCTGTCATGGCCCATGAGGTTCAGGCGCATGGCGGCCTTGCCGCCAGCCAGCACCCGGTTGGTGTCGAGCGTGAGGCGCCGGTAGCTGGCCGTGCCCAGGCCTGCGTCGGCCTCGGTGAAGTCATGGGCCTTGGGCTGCTTGCTGATCATGTTGATGCTGCCGCCCGAGGTGCCTGCCCCGCCAAAGACCGAGTTCGGGCCCTTGATGACTTCGACAGACCCCGTGTTGAAGAGGTCGCTGCGGTTGTTCTGCCCACTGTCGCGCAGCCCGTCGATCTGCAGGTTGGCGTTGGCGCTGAAGCCGCGGATGTTGATGCTGTCGCCCGAGCCCGCACCGCCCTCGCCCGCATTGAAGGTGATGCCCGACACATTGGACAGCGCCTGCTGCAGGCTCAGGGCGTTCTGTTCCTGGAGCACCTGCCCCGGTACCACCGTAATGGTCTGGGGCACGTCCAGCAGCGGCTTGGCGTACTTGACCGAGTCGGATGCCTCGGTGCGCGAGCCGGTGGTGCGCGGTCCCGAAACGGTGACCGGCGCCAGCTGGACCTGGCGATCGTCAGGGGGCACATCCTGCGCGTATGCGGGTGTGACCAGCGCCGCAGCGAAGACCGAATAAAGGCATGACTGGGGGCCGGAGACGAAAGGTCGGGAACGGCAATCTGAAGTGCGCATGGCAAGGGCCTTTGTTGAAAATGGAAATCATTTGCAACAAGACCTTTCCCAAGCAATCAGATCCGTCTGATTCTGGTGTTCAGACCTCGATCTCAGGCGTTTTCGCTTGCGTCGATCAGCGCGCTCCCGCCTCCTGCAGCAGCCGCTCCACCTCATGCTGGCTGCGCTGGCGGGCGTGGGCCAGGGCCGTGACGCCGTCCTTGTCGGGCAGGCTGAGGTCCGCCTTCGCCGTGATCAGCTGGCGCACGATGTCCTGGTAGCGCGGGCCACCATCGCCCAGCAAAACGGCTTCGAGCAGGCAGGTCCAGCCCAGCCGGTTCACATGGTCGGCCCGCACACCGGCAGCCAGCAAGGCCTGCACGGTATCGACGTGGCCGCGCTCGCAGGCGGGGATCAGCGCCGTGCCGCCGTAGCGGTTGACGCTTTGCAGGTCGGCACCATACGACAGTGTCATGCGCAGGATTTCCAGCCGGCCCAGGGCACCGGCCAGCAGATAGGCACTGTCCTGCAGGTCGTTCTTGAGATTGGGATTGGCCCCGTGGACCAGCAAGGAGCGCGCGACCTCGACATGGTTGCCGCGCACGGCCAGCAGCAGCGGAGTGTTGCCCTGCGGATCACGCACATCCACCGGCGCGCCGCGCTTGAGCCAGTCGCGCACCTGCAGCGCTTCGCCCGCCTGGGCGGCCGCCAGCAGCGCGGGGCCGAATTCGGGGCGGTTCACCACACCCTCCTGCGCCTTGGCCGCGTCGCGGCCCTCGGCGGCTGCGGCAACGGCCTGGGCCTCCTGCGCCTGGACATCCGCCAGTCCCGCCGCAAGGCAGGCCGTCAGAATCGCCGCGTGCCGGCCCTGCGCGCCGGATCGGGAAACAGCATGGTGCATACAAGCCCTCCTGGAAAACACTGTGGTGCGGCAAGCGTACGGCAAGCCCGGGCGATTGCAGGCGAACCCGGGGGGCCGCCCGTCAGTTTCATTCAGGAACTATAGCGGCATCGCCTGATCCCACGCGCTTTCCCTGGGCTCGGCCCGCGCTGGAAAGTCTCCGCGCGCCAGCCGACCTCGAACGAAAGGAGACCCGTTCCCGTGCCTTGCAATCAACGCCGTGCCGCCCGCTGGCTGGCCGCAGCCGCCACCACCCTCGCCGTCCTCACCACCACCCTGGCCCCGGCCGTCGCCCATGCGCGCGAGTTCGTCAGCGTCAAGGGTTCCAGCGTCAATGTGCGGCAGCAGCCCACCACGCGCTCGGCCACGCTGTGGGAACTGGGCAAGGGCTATCCGCTGCAGGTGGTGCAGCGCAAGGGCCAGTGGCTGCGCGTCAGGGACAACGAGAGCACGCTGGGCTGGGTCCACGCGCCGCTGACCGGCAAGACCCCGCACATGGTGGTGACCGGGCGCACCGCCAACCTGCGCGCCGGCCCGGGCCAGAACCATCGCGTGGTGGGCAAGCTGGCTGAAATGGAAGTGGTGCGCACGCTCAGGAAACAGGGCTCCTGGGCCCAGGTCCAGCGCGACAACGGCCAAAAGGGCTGGGTGGCGCGCAGCCTGACCTGGGGCTGGTGACCTGGGCTGATTACCTGGACGTCTGGCTGGACGTTCAGCCGTTGACCACGACCTGCGCGCGCGGCGCATAGCCGTGGTTCAGCGGGCCATGGCCGGCGCCCGTGAACACATCGGCACCGGCCGCAATCGCGCCCAGGATGTAATCGCGCGCCTGGGCCACGGCCGCCTCCAGCGGCAGGCCCAGCGCCAGGTGCGAGGCAATCGCCGAAGACAGCGTGCAGCCCGTGCCGTGCCCGTTGTGCGTGGCAATGCGCTGCGACTGCAGGCGCAGCCGCTGGCCGTTGCCATGGCCCAGCAGGTCCACCACCAGATCGCCCGACAAGTGCCCGCCCTTGAGCAAGGCGGCCGGCGCGCCCAGCGCCAGGAGTTCCTGCACGGCGCCGTCCAGTGCGTCTATGCCCTCAATGGAGTGGCCCAGCAGCAGCGCCGCCTCGTCCAGATTGGGCGTGACCACGGCGGCCAGGGGGAACAGTTCGCGCACCAGCACGGAGGCGGTTTCCGGGGCGATCAGCCGGTCGCCGCTGGTGGCCACCATCACGGGGTCCAGCACCACGTTGCGCAGCTGGTGGCGGCGGATGGCATCGGCCACCACCTGCACCACCTCGGGCGTGGCCAGCATGCCGATCTTGACGGCGTCGGCGCCGATGTCCTCGACCACCGCATCGATTTGGCCGCGCAGTATGTCCACGGGAATGCCGTGGATGCCGCTGACGCCCAGCGTGTTCTGCACGGTGATGGCCGTGATGGCCGTCATGCCGTAGCAGCCCAGGGCGCTGCAGGTCTTGAGGTCGGCCTGTATGCCGGCGCCGCCGCCGCTGTCGGAGCCCGCGATGATGAGCACGCGGGCATAGCGCTTGCGCGCGGCGGGAGCCGGTTCGGGGGATGCGGCGGTCGAAGGGGAGTGGTCGGCAGTCATGGGCGAAAATTATCACCCATGCGCATGGTCAATACCGGCAGCTGCGGGATGTGCTGTAATGCCTGCTGACGGACGAAACAGGGGTGTCCCGTCGGTGAAACAGGGCCTGGCCCGCCTCACCGATGCGTGACTGAGAAACACCCTGGGGCCCCGGGGCGACCAGCCCCCTGCCGCACAAGCCTGCACCACAGGCACCTTGCCGCGCAGCGCCCCTGCACCCGATCCAGGTCATGCTGGCGTGGGGAGTTTCAATCAATCGGGGTGGTACGCCGCGTTTTGTCCAGCACATGCCCTGTGCGCGGACAGCCGGCCGGCAGTCCCACGGGCATGGGCGCACTTGACCACCAGATGCACATGTCCGTTCTACAAGCTTCTTCCCGCATCGCCATTCTGGGCGGCGGCCTCATGGGCCGGCTGCTGGCATTGGCGCTGGCCCGTCGCGGCCACGGCATTGCCGTATACGACGCCCACGGCCCCGAAGGCGATGGCGCCGCGGCCCGCGTGGCAGCCGCCATGCTCGCGCCCCTGGCCGAATCGGCCATCACCGAGCCCGGCGTGGTGCGCATGGGCCAGCACGGCCTGACGCGCTGGCCCGAACTGCTGGCCCAGCTCGATGCGCCCGTGTTCTTCCAGCAAAACGGCACCCTCATCCTCTGGCACCGGCAGGACGCGGGCGATGCCCAGCGCTTCTTCGGCCTGCTGGAGAAAAACCGCCGCATCAACCCCAGCCTTCCCGCGCTGCAGCCGCTGGCCGACCAGGCCCTGCACGACTGCGAGCCTGCGCTTGAACGGCGCTTTGCCCAGGCCATGTACCTGCAGGGCGAGGGCCAATTGGACAACCGCCAGCTGCTGGCCGCACTCCACGCCACGCTGGCCCGCCTGGGCGTGGAGCAGCACTGGAACCAGCCGCGCGAGCTGGCCGACTTCCAACCCGGCGCGCCGGGCCAGCCCGACTGGGTGCTGGACTGCCGGGGCCTGGGCGCACGCGGCCAGTGGCCTGCGCTGCGCGGCGTGCGCGGCGAGGTGGTGCGCATCCATGCGCCCGAGGTCACGCTGCAGCGGCCCACGCGCCTGATCCATCCGCGCTACCCGATCTACATTGCGCCCAAGGAAGACCACCTCTTCGTCATCGGCGCCACCGAGATCGAGTCCGACGACATGTCGCCGGCCAGCGTGCGCTCCACGCTGGAGCTGCTGAGCGCCGCCTACACCGTGCATCCGGGTTTTGCCGAGGGCCGCATCGTCGAGATAGCCACCCAGTGCCGCCCCACCCTGCCCGACAATCTGCCGGCCGTGCGCTGGAGCGCGCCGCGCGTGATGGAGGTCAACGGCCTGTACCGCCATGGCTTCATGATCGCGCCGGCCATGCTGGACGTGGTGCTGGAGCTGCTCGACAGCGGCGATTCCGAACTGGCCCGCCGCTTCGATGTTGCCGTCGAGCATGCGCCATCGCAGCACAAGGCAGCCGCCTGAACGGCACGCACGGCACTTTCACGCACAACAGACCGGACATGCACGCAGGGTCGCCAGCCCCGGCCCTGCCTAAGATCGAACAAGCCCCCGTACCCGCCTTTCGTTTCCCCCCAGCCGCCATGAACATCACCATCAACCAGCAAGCGACCGAACTGAGCGACGGAGCCACCGTGGCCGACGCGCTGGCCCAGCTTGCGCCGCGCCCGCCCTTTGCCGTGGCCATCAACACCGTCTTCGTGCCCAAGGCCCGCTATGCCGAGCAGGCGCTGAACGACGGCGACCGCCTCGAAGTGATCTCGCCGGTGACCGGCGGCTGATGCCTCATCCGACTCTCCCATTGCCTCACGCCATGACGACTTCCGCCCCTTCCTCCGACGACAGCCTGGTCCTGTACGGCCAGCGCTTTGACAGCCGCCTGCTGCTGGGCACCTCCCGCTATCCCTCGCCCGCCGTGCTGGAAGCTGCCGTGCAGCGCGCCCGCCCGGCCATGGTCACGGCCTCGCTGCGCCGCCAGGGCAGCAATGCCGCCGAGACCGGCGCCAGCTTCTGGGAACTGCTCAGAAAGCTCAACGTGCCCGTGCTGCCCAACACCGCCGGCTGCATGACCGTGCAGGAAGCCGTGACCACGGCCCAGATGGCACGCGAAGTCTTCGAGACCCCCTGGATCAAGCTGGAGCTGATCGGCGACGACTACACCCTGCAGCCCGACACGCTGAACCTGGTCGAGGCCGCCTCCATCCTCATCAAGGACGGCTTCCAGGTCCTGCCCTACACCACCGAGGACCTGGTGCTGTGCCAGCGCCTGGTGGATGTGGGCTGCCAGGCCGTCATGCCCTGGGCGGCGCCCATCGGCACGGGCCGCGGCCCCGTCAACCCCTATGCCATGCAGACACTGCGCGAACGCCTGAAGGTGCCGCTGATCGTGGATGCGGGCCTGGGTCGGCCCTCGCATGCCTGCCAGGTCATGGAGTGGGGCTATGACGCCGTGCTGCTGAACACGGCCGTGGCCCTGTCCGAAGACCCGGTGGCCATGGCCGGCGCCTTCGCCGACGCCGTGAACGCCGGCCACGCCGCCCACCGCGCCGGCGCCATGGCCGAGCAATCGGCCGCCCAGCCCAGCACGCCCGTGCTGGGCACGCCGTTCTGGCACCACGGCTGAGGAGACCGGCCATGAGCAACGACTCCATCCAATCCTGGGCAGATGCCATCGTGCGCCTGCACGGCGCCACCTTCGCCCCTGAAGGCTCCGCCCTGCCCTCGCAGCCCGTGCCGCAGGCACAGCGCCAGGAGCCGGCCTATCTTGCGGCACTGCAGGCCTGCAGCGCCCTGGGCTTCATCGCCATCGACGCCGAGACGCTGGCCTGTGCCTGGCAGGCGCAGACGCTGCGCAGGGGCCGCTTCGAGGCCACGCTATGGCCCGACGATCCGCGCGACTTCGGTCTGGAGGGCGCCGATCCCGCACTGGCCTTCCCGGAGTGCCCAAGGTCCCTGGGGCTGTACGGCGTGCTGCCCGACGCGCAATGGGTGGGCCGCATGGCCCGCGCCGGTGTGCCCACCGTGCAATTGCGCTTCAAGTCCGAGGACCGCGACGCCATCGCCCGCGAAGTGCGCGCCGCCGTGGCCGCCGTGGAAGGCACGGGCGCCCTGCTCTTCATCAACGACCACTGGCGCGAGGCCATCGATGCCGGCGCCTATGGCGTGCATGTGGGCCAGGAAGACCTGGATGCGCTGGCCGGCGCCGACCTGCAGGCCATCCACGCCTCGGGCCTGCGCCTGGGCGTGAGCACGCATGGCTATGCCGAAATGGTGCGCGCCCATGCGGTGCAGCCCAGCTACATCGCGCTGGGCGCCGTCTTCCCCACCACGCTCAAGAAAATGGCCACGGCTCCGCAGGGCCTGGCGCGCCTGGGCGCCTATGTGCGGCTGATGCAGCGCTATCCGCTGGTGGCCATAGGCGGCATCTCGGCCGACCAGTTCCCGGCCGTGCGCGCCACGGGCGTGGGCTCGGTGGCCGTGGTGCGGGCACTGGTCAATGCCGAGGATCCAGAAGCGGCGGCGCAGCAGTTGCTCGCCAGCATGCACGCTGCCGACTGAGTTCTTGCTGGGCACCCCAACAAAAAAGGGAGCAGATGCTCCCTTTTTTTGCACTCCCTCAACCCTTGGGCGGATCCTTGTCGTCTGCCTGCGGCGACGGAGCCTGTGGTGAGCTACGAAAGGCCGGGTCGGTCTCGCGCGACAGCAGCATGTCCACAGAGCGGCTCAGCGGCTCGTCCAGGCCACGGTGCTCACGCACGGTGTCGGGCGGCTCCAGCTCCCACTTGTCCAGCGCCAGGTCCATGTCCAGCGGCGCCTTGAGATTGTGGCTGCTGAAGCCCACGGCACCCGAGCCGGGCATCGACAGCGTCACGGGCGGAAAACGCGAGGGCACATCGACATGCGGCAGCTCGTTCTCGCCCAGGTCCGTGAGGTCTATGTCCAGCAGCGGTGCCGACTCATCGTGGATGAAGGAAGGCGCCTCGCCCAGGGGCACGGCGCGCACCTGGCCTGCGGGCAGCTGGCCGGCCTGATCCAGATCGAAGTTCAGGGGCTGCAGCTCGAAGTGCAGCGGTGCGGACAACGAGTCCGGTGCGCTGCTCGCAGGCCTGTCGCCGCCACCGACAGCACCCGTGGACAGGGGCAGCGTGTCCATGGGGGTGAACTCCAGGCCCGGCTCCAGCGGCGTCACCGAGGCCGGCTGCGGCTGTGCAGGTTCTATCGGCGGCTGCAGCTCTGCCATCCAGTCCACGCCCGTGGCCGCGGATGCAGGAGCCTGCGCCGGCGTGGTTTCTGCAGCCGCTGTGAAGGCCGCCGCGCCGGCCGTGGCTGCGCCGGCTGCGGCCGTGCCCGCCACCATGCGCGGCGTGGTGCGCTCGCGCGGGCCGGGTTCGCCGCGGGTTCCGGCAGGTGAGGTGCGCGCAATGGACAGCAGCAGCAGCAGGTCGTCGAAGGCGGCCAGATCGAAGGGAGCCGGCGCATCGGGGTCGGGTGCACCGTCCTGCTTGAACAGGTAGTGCGCCAGGCAAGTTTCGACTTCGTCCACGGGCCACAGGGCCTCGATGCGTGCCAGTTGCTCGGGATAGCCCTGCAGCAGGCTGCTGCCCTTGTCGGTGAAGCCCGGCATGGCCGGCACACGGGCGTTGAAATGCCTGGCGAAGCGGGCGCGCAGCTGGTCGAAATCGTCGCGGCGGCTCAACGTGTAGTACAGGTGCAGCAGCTCCAGATAGGCCAGCGGCGAGGAATCCTCATGCGTGTCGATATGCGAGCGCAGCAGCTCGATGGCCTGCTGGTGCTCGCCCACCGAGATGAAGAATTCCGCCTGCTGCTGCACGTCGAACAGTTCGCCGGGCTGCACCATGCGCCTGGCCTTGATGGCCTCGGGCGCAGACGTGCGCACAGGTGCCGGGGCCTGCGGCGCAGGCTCGGTTTCCAGCTCGGCATGCACGGACACAGGCACGGGAATGGTGGCCGGGCCGAAGTCGCCAGGGTCCACATCCTCATGCAGCTCATAGGTCACGCCGGGGCGCATCTGGGCGCCGCGCTGCACATAGGGCGAAGCCAGGGTATCCGGTCCCCGGCGGTCGTCCTGCTGCGGTGCCGCAGGCCGGTGCTCACGCAGGCTGGGGGCCATGGGCCGCGTGGGCCTATGGGGATCCAGGGAATGCGGCAGGGTGTGGATCTCGTCATCGCGCACATGCGGCGGGGTCGACGGCACGGGGTCCTGCGACGAACGCTCCACCGATTCCCGCCAGGCGTTCTGCTCGCGCGAGAACAGCGAAGCGCCCGAGCGCATGCGCCAGGCCATCCAGCCGATCACGGCCACGGCGGCAATCAGGGCCAGCAGCAGCGCATTGAACAGCCAGGACGAGCCGCCGGACTCCTGGCGCATTGCGTCCAGCTCGGCCCGCAGCTGGGCCAGTTGCCCACGGTCCACGCCGTCGCGCTTCTTGAAGGCCGCCATCTCGGCCTCCAGCGCCTGCACGCGCTTGTTGGCCTCGGCCAGTTGCTCGCTGCCGGCATCGAACATGGGAGCCGCAGATGCGGCGCCGCCTTCGGGTGTTCCAGGTGTTCCGGCTGTTCCAGCGGCGCCCGGCGTGCCGCCCGTTCCCAGCCACTCCTCCACCGGCTCCATGCGCAGGCGCGGTTCGATGCGCAGGCCCGCCTGCAGCTGTCCGGCCTGGGCCTGGGCAGTCACACCCACGGGAGGCTTGGACTTTTCGGTCGCGGCCTTGGGTTTCGGCCTGGGTTTTGGTTTGGGCTGGGGCTGCGCCTCCTTGGGAGCGGGCGCCGTGGCAGGCCGGGCATCCGACCGGGCACTGCGGGCAGCGGCCGCGCGGGAGGGTGTCGAAGAAGATTCAGAAGCGGTGCCAGCCACACCGGCTGCACCAGCGCCAGCGCCGGCTGCTGCCAGTTCACGCACATTGATGGGCTGGTTGCCCGTGGCGTCCACCGAATCTGGCAGCTGCGCCAGCAGCGTATAGCTGCGGCTGATGCCGCCACCTTCGCAGCCCGCCCACAGCTTGAGCGTCACGATGGGCTCGTCCACCGTATAGCGGGCCTGCACCCGCACGGCATTGCCCGACGAGGCCGGGCTGACACTGACGCGCGAGGATTCGATGGGCCTGTCACCGGCCAGCAGCTCGGCGCGCACACAGGAGCTGCCGGCGTCATTTCCGCTATCGGGCTGCAAGCCCACCACCAGGTCGAACGGAGCGCCCAGCACCACGTTGCCCCGAGGACTGCCCAACGACAATGCGGACGCGTTCCAGGCCATGGAGGACAGGGCGACGCCGAGAATGGTGCTACAAATTCTCACATCAGCCTTTCTTTGAACGCTTGCATTTTTGCATAGACACCTGTAGGACACCTCCTCTATGTATATGATCCAAAACAACATTTCTCCTATCAGAAACGTCGGATTGATAGGCGCAGGCATCATGGGGCAAGGCATTGCCCAGTTGGCCGCCCAGGCAGGCGCCAGGGTGCTGTTGCAGGATGCCCGTCCCGGCGCTGCCGCACAAGCGCAACAACAGCTGCTTGCGCTGTGGGACACGCTGCAGAAGAAACAAAAAATAACAAGTGAGCAGGCCGCAGATTGCAAGGCCCGGCTGACGGTGGTGGACGGTCTCGATGCCTTCAGGAACTGCGACCTGGTGATAGAGGCCATCGTCGAGCGCATGGATGCCAAGCAGGCGCTGCTGCGCGAGCTGGAGGCCATCGTTGCGCCCGGGACCCTCATCGCCAGCAATACCTCGGCCCTGTCCATCACCACGCTGGCCACGGCGCTCAAGCACCCGCAGCGCTTTGCCGGCTTTCACTTCTTCAACCCGGCCCCGCTGATGAAGGTGGTGGAGATCGTGCGCGGCCTGGCCACGGACGAGGCCACCTGCGCCACGCTGGCACAGTTCGCGCGCAGCTTCGGCCACACGCCCGTGCGTGCGCAGGACACGCCGGGCTTCCTGGTCAACCACCTGGGCCGCGGCTATGTGACCGAGGCGCTGCGCATCGTGCAGGAAGGCATTGCCGACTTCGCCACCATCGACGGCATCCTGCGCGAGCAGGTGGGATTCAAGCTCGGCCCGTTCGAGCTGATGGATCTCACCGGCCTGGATGTCACCCATGCCGTGATGGAGCACATCTACCACCAGTACTACCAGGAGCCGCGCTACCGCCCCAGCCCCATTGCCGCGCAGCGCGTGGCGGCCGGCCTGCTGGGCCGCAAGACCGGCCAGGGCTTTTACCGCTATGCCGAAGGCCGCGCCGAGCAGCCTGCCGAGCCTGCCGTGCCGCAGGTGCAGACGCTGCCACCGGTCTGGGTGTCCGCACGCGCGGCCCGGCGCAACGAGATCTACCAGTTGCTCAAGAGCCTGGGCGCGCGCATTGAAACCGCGCAGGCACCGACCGAGCAGGCCTTGATCCTGGTGGCGCCGCTGGGCCTGGACGTGACCACGGTGGCTGCCGTGGAGCGGCTGGACTGCACGCGCACCATGGGCATCGACATGCTGATCGCCGACGCCGACACGCGCCGCCGCGTGCTGGCCACCACGCCGGCCACGCGCACCGACATGCGCGATGCCGCCCATGCGCTCTTTGCCAGCGACGGCAAGGCCGTCAGCGTGATCCGAGACAGCGGCGGCTTCGTCACGCAGCGCGTGGTGGGCTCCATCGTCAACATCGCCAGCGACATCTGCCAGCAGGGCATCGGCAGCCCGGCCGACCTGGAAAAGGCCGTGACCCTGGGCCTGGGCTATCCCATGGGCCCGCTGGCCATGGGCGACCGCTGGGGCCCCACCAACATGCTGGAGGTCCTGTTCAACCTGCAGACCGTCTACGGCGACCCGCGCTACCGCCCCAGCCCCTGGCTGCGCCGCCGTGGCGCGCTGGGGCTGAGCCTCACGCACGAGGAGCCATAAGCCCTGCAAAGCCGGCGACCCGACGCACGACGGGTCGCCTTTTTTTCGCCGCCCTGCCCCGTTTTCGGCAGGCCCAGACACCGAAGTGACAGGCCCGCCGGCGGCATGCTGCGCCGCGGCGGTCCCACACGCGACAATGTGACCGTCATCAGTCACGCAAAAGACAGGCCATGGACGACCCGATTCTTACCATCGAAGAACGTGAAGCGATCAATTCCGGTCGCTGGTTTTCATCACTTTCTCCATCGCTTCGGCACGACATTCTTCGATGCGCTTACGTCAAACGGTTCAAAGATGGCACGCTCATCTGCGCACGCGGAGAACCGCCCGAGGAATGGATCGCCTGCGCCCGGGGTGCGGTGCGCGTGAGCTCGACCTCGATCACGGGCAAGCAGATCACGCTGGACTACGTGGAGCCGGGCATCTGGTTCGGCGACGTGGCCATCCTGGACGGGGACAAGCGCACGCACGATGCCTATGCGCATGGCGAGACCACGCTGCTGTGCGTGTCCAAGACCGACTTCAAGAAAATCCTGTCCATGCATGTGGAGTTCTCGGAAGCCATGCTGCGCCTGCATGCACGGCGCATCCGCCAGCTCTACGGCCTGGTCGAGGACCTCAACACCCTGCCGCTGCGCGCGCGCCTGGCCAAGCAGCTGCTGCACCTGGTGCGCAGCTACGGCGTGACCAGCCTGTCGGATGGCAGCGAGATCCGCATCGGCCTGCACCTGGCGCAGGAGGAACTGGCGCAGTTGCTGGGCGCCTCGCGCCAGCGCGTGAACCAGGAACTCAAGGCCATGGAGCGCGAGAACGCCATCCGCATCGAGCCGGGTGGCCTGGTGGTCTGCGACCGCGACACGCTGCTGCGCATCGCCGCGCCCGACGCCTGAACCTGCGCGGCCCCCACCGCGCCGCGTACACACAACCCTTTCCTTCACCGACCGGACGTTCGCGCCGGCCGGTGCCTTGCCGCGCCCGTGCCGCGCGGCCGCACCCCTTTCTAGAACCGGTTTCCGAACCGATCACAGGACTGACTGCCCCATGAGCACTTTCGACCATTTCGTAGGCACGCGCCCCGTCTCCGACCAGCACGCATTCGACGTGCCCGCGCTCACCGCCTGGATGCAGGGCCATGTGCAGGGCTTTGCCGGCCCGCTGCAGGTGGAGATGTTCAAGGGCGGCCAGTCCAACCCCACCTACAAGCTGATCACGCCCGGCCGCAGCTACGTGATGCGTTCCAAGCCCGGCCCCGTGGCCAAGCTGCTGCCCTCGGCCCATGCCATCGAGCGCGAGTTCCGCGTGATGAAGGGCCTGGCCGGCACCGACGTGCCCGTGCCCCACATGTATGCGCTGTGCGAGGACGAGTCCATCATCGGCCGCGCCTTCTACATCATGGAGTGCATGGAAGGCCGCGTGCTCTGGGACCAGTCCCTGCCCGGCATGGAGCCGGCCCAGCGCGCCGCCATCTACGACGAGATGAACCGCGTGATCTCGGCCCTGCACACCGTGGACTTCGCGGCCCAGGGCCTGGCCGACTACGGCAAGAGCGGCAACTACTTCGAGCGCCAGATCGGCCGCTGGAGCAAGCAGTACGTGGCCTCGGTCACCCAGCCCATCCCCGAGATGGACCAGCTCATGCAGTGGCTGCCCGCCCACATGCCGGCCAGCGCGCTGGATGCCTCGCGCGTGTCCATCGTGCACGGCGACTTCCGCCTGGACAACCTGATGTTCCACCCCACCGAGCCGCGCGTCATCGCCGTGCTGGACTGGGAGCTGTCCACCCTGGGCCACCCGCTGGCCGACTTCAGCTACCACTGCATGAGCTGGCACATCCCCGCCACGCTGGGCCGGGGCATCGCAGGCAAGGACCTGGCGGCCCTGGGCATTCCCGGCGAAGAGGAATACATCCGCCGCTACTGCGAGCGCACGGGCCTCAAGGACGTGGACACGCTGCGCGCCGACTGGAACTTCTACATGGCCTACAACATGTTCCGCATCGCGGCCATCCTGCAGGGCATTGCCAAGCGCGTGGAAGCCGGCACGGCCTCCAGCGCCCAGGCCAAGGCCTCGGGCGACACCGCCCGGCCCATGGCCGAGCTGGCCTGGTCCTTCGCCCAGCGCAGCTGAGCCATCCAGACCAGCCCCCAACACTCACTGATCACCCCGTTTCCACCACAAGCGACAAGCCAAGAGAAGGAGCGCATCCATGGACTTTGAATATTCGCCCAAGACCAAGGACCTGCAGGAACGCCTGCTGAAGTTCATGGACGAGCACATCTATCCCGGCGAAAAGGACTATGCCGCCGAGATGGAAGCCAACACCGCCGCAGGCAAGCGCTGGACGCCGCTGCAGACCATCGAAAAGCTCAAGGTCAAGGCCCGGGAGCAAGGCCTGTGGAACCTGTTCCTGCCCGTGGACAGCGCCGAGGCCGCAGGCTACAAGGGCGGCGGCCTGACCAACCAGGAATACGCGCCACTGGCCGAGATCATGGGCCGCGTGCCATGGTCCAGCGAGGTGTTCAACTGCTCAGCGCCCGACACCGGCAACATGGAGACCATTGCGCGCTACGGCAGCACCGAACTCAAGGAGCGCTGGCTCAAGCCGCTGCTGGAGGGCAAGATCCGCTCGGCCTTCGCCATGACCGAGCCCGAGGTGGCCTCCTCCGACGCCACCAACATCTGCACCCGCATCGAGCGCCAGGGCGACGAGTACGTGATCAACGGCCACAAGTGGTGGATCTCGGGTGCCGGCGATCCGCGCTGCCAGGTCTTCATCACCATGGGCAAGACCGACCCCGATGCGCCCAAGCACTCGCAGCAAAGCATGATCATCGTGCCCGGCGACGCGCCCGGCATCCGCATCGTGCGTCCGCTCAACGTCATGGGCTATGACGACGCGCCGCACGGCCACATGGAGATGTACTTCGAGAACGTGCGCGTGCCCGCTGGCAACATCCTGCTGGGCGAGGGCCGTGGCTTCGAGATCGCCCAGGGCCGCCTTGGCCCCGGCCGCATCCACCACTGCATGCGCCTGATCGGCCTGGCCGAGCGCGCGCTGGAGCTGATGTGCAAGCGCGCCAGCTCGCGCATCGCCTTCGGCAAGAGCGTGGCCCAGCAGACCGTGACGCAGGAACGCATCGCCGAGGCACGCTGCCGCATCGACATGGCGCGCCTGCTCACGCTCAAGGCCGCCTGGCTGATGGACATTGCCGGCAACAAGGTGGCGCGCAGCGAGATCGCCATGATCAAGGTCGTGGCCCCCAGCATGGCCTGCCAGGTCATCGACTGGGCCATGCAGGTGCACGGCGGCGGCGGCATGAGCGACGACTTCCCGCTGGCCAGCGCCTACGCCCACGCGCGCACGCTGCGCTTTGCCGACGGCCCGGACGAAGTGCACCGCAACGCCATCGCCAAGTGGGAGCTGGGCAAGTACGGCGCCTACGGCAAGGATGCCGGCGTGCCCATCACGCGCGGCAGCTGAGCAGGCTTCAAGCCTGAGGCCTGAGGCCGCACACCCGACAGGATCGGGGGCGGCCCTGCCCCTCCCCTCTCAGCCAGGTGGCAATGCCCCCTGGCTTTTTTGTGCCTGCCTTTCCGGCATTTCAGCGCCCATGGCAGGCGCCTCCCATCCCCCGCCCAGCGCGCGGTACAGCGCCACGCGCGCCTGCAGCTGCAGCAGGCGCTGCAGCACGGCATCGTCCTGGGCCGCGTACAGCGTGGTCTGGGCCTGCAGCAGGGACAGCAGGCTTTCCGCCCCGGCCTTGTAGCGCAGCTCGGCCAGCGACACGGCCTGGCGGGCCTGGGCCAGCACCTCGGCCTGGGCCTCGGCCTGGGCCTTGAGGCCGTGGACGGCGTTGAGCGCCAGGTCCACATCGCCATAGGCCGCGACGATGGCCTTGTGGTAGCCGGCCAGCAGTTCCTCGCGCCGGGCCTGGGCGCCATCGCGTTCGGCCGCCAGACGGCCGCCGTCGAAGATGGGGCCGGCCAGTCCGGCCAGCAGCGAATAGACCGGCTCGCGCAGCCAGTCGCTGGCGCGGCCCGCGCTGGTGCCTGCACTGCCCGTGAGGGTCAGCCGGGGCCACAGTGCAGCACGCGCAGCCTGCAGGTTGGCGCTGGCGGCCGTCAGTTGCGCCTCAGCACTGGCAATGTCGGGCCGGCGCTGCAGCAGCTGCGTGGGCAGGCCTGCGCCGATCTCGGGCAGCTGCAGGGCCTGCAGCGAGTCCGTGGCCAGCGCGGGGCGGCGGGCCTGGCCCAGCAGCACGGCCAGCGTGGCATCGGCATCCTCGCCCTGGCGGCGCAGCGTGGCCAGGGCCTGGCGCTGGCTGGCCACCAGGCCGCGCTGCTGTGCCAACTCCAGCTGGGTGGCGGCGCCTGCGCGCGCGCGGGACTCCACCAGGCCCAGCAGCCGCTCGGCATTGGCCACGTTGCGCGCCGCAATGGCCTGGCGTTCGCGCAGCGCCACGGCCTGCAGCCAGCCATGGGCCACCTGGGCGGTGACCGTGAGGCGCACCGTGTCCTGGTCGAACCGGCTGGCCTGCCAGGCCGCCGCCGCCGCATCGCGCGTGGCGCGGTTGCGGCCCCAGAAGTCCACCTCATACGAGGCCGTCAGCGCGGCGCCATAGACGCTGGCCTGCCCGCCCGCCACCTGTGCATGGTTCATGCGCTGGGCGCGCAGCTCGCCATTGAGCGACGGCAGCAGCGCCGCGCCTGCCTGGCGCGTGGCCGCCTCGGCCTGGCGCACGCGGGCCATGGCGGCAGCCATGTCCAGGCTCTGGTCCTGGGCGGCCTGCACCATGCCGCCCAGCTCCGCGCTGCCAAAGGCCTGCCACCACTGCGGTGAAACAGAGGCAGGGAGGACTTCGCCCTGCTGCTTCCAGGAAGCGGCCAGCGCAGGCGCCTCCCGGTCCGGCATCGTCTGCTGCGCGGCGCAGCCGCCCAGCGCAGCCAGGGCCAGGGCGATGCAGCCCAGGCGCGCATTTCCCAGCGTCTTGTCGTTCATGTCTTTCATCTCACTCTCCCGCCAGCGCGCGCACCGGGTCCAGCCGCGCCGCCGTCTTGGCCGGCATGTAGCCGAACACCAGGCCCGTCACCACGGCGCAGGCAAAGGCGCCCAGCATGGCGCGCACCGAAAACACCACGGGCACGCCCGCCACGATGAGCACCACGCCCACGGCCAGCCCGGCCAGCAGGCCCACCGTGCCGCCCACGAAGGTGACCAGGCTGGCCTCGGTCAGGAACTGGCGCAGGATGTCGCGCTGGCGCGCGCCCGTGGCCATGCGGATGCCGATCTCGCGCGTGCGCTCGCGCACCGTCATCAGCATCACGTTCATCACGCCGATGCCGCCCACCACCAGGGAGACGGCGGCAATCAGGCCCAGCATCACCGCCATGCTCTGGCGCGTGGCCGCCTCGGCCTGGATGCGCGCGGCCGCATTGCCGATGCCGAAGTCCTCACGCCCGCCGTGGCGGGCCAGCAGCAGCTTGCGCATGGCCTCCTCCGCCTCGTGCACCACATCGGAGGACATGGCCTCGATCACCACATAGTCGGGCTGGGTCTGCGACTGGTAGACGCGCGCCCGGCCCGAGCGGTAGGGAATGAAGACCATGTCGTCATAGTTCTGCGCGCCCGAGTCCGCGCCGCGCTCGCTCATCACGCCGATGACCTCGAAGGCCGACGTGCCGATGATCAGCTGGCGGCCCAGCGGGTTGGGCGTGTCGGGGAAGAAGTGCTGGTGCGCCTTGTGGCCCAGGACCACCAGGGGCGCCAGGTCGCGGTCCTCGGCCTCGGTGTAGTAGCGGCCCTGGGCCAGCTTCCAGTGGTGCACCAGAGGCATCTCCTCGCTGGCCGCGAACACGTAGATCTGCTTGTCGGCCTTGCCGTAGCGCACGGTGATGGGGTCGCCGATGACGGGCATCACGCGCCGTATCTCGGGCAATTCGCGCACGGCGGCCAGGTCTTCCTCGGTCATCTGCCCGGCCGGCCCGCCCGTGGCCGGCGGCTTGCTGCCCATGTAGAGGATGGCCGTGCCCATGGTCCCCATCTGCTCGACCACCTTGCGCCGCGCGCCTTCGCCAATGGCCAGCATCACGATGACCGAGGCCACGCCGATGACGATGCCCAGCAAGGTCAGGCTGGTGCGCACGCGGTTCATGCGCATGCCGCGCCAGGCGCTGCGTGCGGCCTCGAAGAGTTCGGCCAGCCAGGGCGCGCCGGCGCTGCCGCGCTGCGGCGTGAGCGGCAGGGCAGCGGCGCCCGCCTTCACCCCATTTGCGGCATCGTCGCGCTGGCTGTCGCTGGTGATGCGGCCGTCGCTGATCTCGATCACGCGGCGCGCCTGGGCGGCCACAGTGCGGTCGTGGGTGATGAGGATGATGGTGTGGCCCGCGTCGGCCAGCTCGCGCAGCAGGGCCATGACCTCGGCGCCGCTGTGCGAGTCCAGCGCGCCCGTGGGTTCGTCGGCCAGGATGATCTGGCCGCCGTTCATCAGCGCGCGCGCAATCGACACGCGCTGCTGCTGCCCGCCCGACAACTGGTTGGGCCGGTTGCCCAGGCGCGAGCCCAGGCCCAGGCGCTCGAGCAGCGCACGGGCGCGCCGCACGCGCTCTTCCTTGGGCAGGCCCGCGTAGATGGCAGGCATTTCCACGTTCTCGCTGGCGCTTTCGCTGGCTATCAGGTGGTAGCCCTGGAAGACGAAGCCGAAGGCCTCGCGCCGCAGCCAGGCCAGCGCGTCCGAGTCCAGCGTGGCCACGTCCTGGCCCTGGAAGTGGTAGCTGCCCTCGCTGGGCCGGTCCAGGCAGCCCAGGATGTTCATCAGCGTGGACTTGCCCGAGCCCGAGCTGCCCACCACGGCCACGAACTCGCCCGCGCGTATCTCCAGGTCGATGCCGTGCAGCACGGTGACGGCGGGCTGGCCGCTGTCGCCGCCGCCGTAGTGCTTGGTGATGCCGCGCAGCTCTATCAGCGGTGCGGTCAGCGGCGCGCCGGCCTGCATGCCCTGCGCCATCACCATTGCAGCCACCGCGGGCCACGGTCCAGAGGCGTCTCGCCGACGATGACGCGCTCGCCTTCCTGCAGGCCCTCCAGCACCTCGGCCTGGTGGCGGCTGCGCACGCCCAGGCGCACGGTGCGCTGCTCGGGCTGGCCCTTGGCGTCCAGCACGCGCACGGTCTGCGTGCTGCCGGCCTTCTCGGCCTTCCCGGCGTTCTCTGCCTTTTCCGCCTTGTCAGTCGTTCCCGCCTTGTCGGCCACGGCCATCAGCGGCACGGTCAGCGCCTGCGCGGCCTGCCCGGTGACGAAGACCACCTGGGCCGTCATCTGGGGCATCAGCTCGGCGTCCTCGTTGTCCACATCGAACAGCACGGTATAGGCCACGGCCTTGGTGGCGGGCGCAGGCGCCTGGCCCGCATTGCCGCCGGCCGGCGCCTGGCTGGCCGAGGGCGAAGGCAGCACCTGGCGCACCTTGCTGGACCAGCGCCGGGGCCTGGCCTGGTCGGCGCCGCCCAGCGTGGTGAAGTACACCGGCATATCGTCGCGCACACGGCGCACGTCGGCCTCGGACACTTCGGTCCACACCGTCATGGCCGACAGGTCGGCAATGCGCAGGATGTTGGGCGTCTGGTAGGTGGCGTTCAGCGTCTGGCCCTCGCGCGCCTCCACCGACACCACGGTGCCGGCCATGGGCGCGTAGATGCGCGTATAGCCCAGGCGCGCCTCGTCGGCCTTGAGCGTGGCCTGGGTCTGGTCGATCTGGGCCTTCAGGTGCTCCATGCGGGCACCGGCGGCGGCCAGGTTGGCTTCTGCTGTCTGCAGGTCTTCCTCGCGCGTGGCCCCGTCGCGGGCCAGCTGGCGCTGGCGCGTGAGCTGCTGCTCGGCCAGCTTGCGCAGCGCCTGCTGCTCGGCCAGCTGTGCGCGCAGGCCCGCCAGCGAGGCGCGCCCCGCATCCACCGTGGCGCGCTGCACGCTGGGGTCGATCTCCACCAGCAGCGCGCCCTTCTCCACCTGGGCGCCGGGCTCCACGCGCAGCCGGGTGACCTGGCCCGACACCTGGGCGCCCACGTCCACATAGCGGCGCGGCTGCAGCGTGCCGATGGCCGTGACGGTGGACTCGATATCGGTGCGCGCCACGGTCTCGGTCTGGTAGGCCACGGCAGGCCGGCTGGACCACCAGGCGGCCGCGCCCCCGGCCGCCGCCAACAGGACCACCGCCACGGCGACGGCTTTCCAGCGTTGCTGCGTGCGCGTCATGCTTGCCTCCCGACCACACACACCCCGAACTGGAACGAAAGCAGGAAACTCATCTGAAAAACCCCGTAGTACCGAAACTGAAAACAATCCACGCCAAATCCGCCACGGCAAGCACGCCGGCCAACCAGGCCAGCCGCGCCGCCCAGCGCGCATGGGCGCTGATCAGGGCCACGGCCATCAGCGCGCCGGCGGACACAAAGCCCAGCCAGGCCACCGTGCCCACCGTGCCGCCCCAGCCCGAGACAACGGGCACAAGGGCCAGCGCCAGCAGCGCCGTGCCCAGGCTGCGCAACTGCGGGCCACGGCGGGCCGGCAGCTCGCGCGCGCCGGTCAATTGTTCGTAGTGGCGGTCCATGGCAAAGGCCAGGGCCGCCATGCCTGCAAAGGCCAGGGCCAGTGCGGCCAGGGATGCGTGCAACGTGCTCATGCCTGCACCTCCGAGGGGCCGGCTACGGCGGTCTGGCCCTTGGGCGCCTTTTGCCTGGTGGCGGCACCCGCGCCGCGCCGCGCCAGCCAGCGCCACGCCCAGGCGGCCGCCAGCCCCGTGGCCAGGCAGAACAGCTCCACCCCGGCGCTTTCCCAGTCGCCCTCCCGCATGTGGGCCCACAGCGGCTCGCCCACGGTGATCCAGTTGAGCAGCGGCAGCAGCAGGCACAGCATGGCCAGCAGGCCCATCTGCTGGCGCCAGGCCGTGGCCGGCGCGCAGGCCAGCGCATGCACCAGCGCCAGGCCCCACAGCCCGAAGAACACGGCCAGCTCCCAGTCATCGCGGTGCGCCAGGCCCACGGGCACCAGGCGGTTGGCCCACAGGTAGCCGATGCAGCCCAGGCCCAGCCCGGCGATGGCCGCCACGTTCAGGCCCTCGATCAGCCGGTACACGCGCGCCGTGGCGCTGCCGAACTCGCCCTGGTGGCGGCTGCGGCGCTTGACCATGAAGAGAATGGCGCCCGTGGCCATCATGGCCGCGCCCGCCAGGCCGCACAGGAAGTACAGCCACTTCATGGCCAGCCCGCCGAACTTGACCATGTGCAGCCCACCCATGACCGCCTGGGCCAGCGAGGGGGTGCCGCCGTCGGCGCCGCCGGGCAGGCGTACCTGCAGCACCTCGCCCGTGGCGGCCGAGAACATCGCCATGCCCGAATTGGGGCTCAGGCGCTGATGCGCACGGTCATCGCTGTTCCAGCCGTAGACGCCGATGCGTGCCGATGCATCGCCGGGATGGTTGACGACCACCGCGCGCACCGCCTGGCCCATCAGCTCCTGGCCGCGCCGCACAAAGGGCTCCAGATCGGGCACCGCCAGGGGCTTGCCGGACAGCGCAGGCGGTCCGGCCTCGTTCATGTCGGCGATGAAGGCCGTGCGGGCGGCCTGGTCCGTGCCATAGACCGTCCAGACGCCAACGGGCATGAAGCTCAGGCTGGAGATGGCGATGCCGGTATAGGCAATCATGAACTGGAAGGGCAGCGTCAGCACCGCCACGGCGTTGTGCGCGTCCAGCCAGCTGCGCTGGCCCTTGCGTGCGCGAAAGGTGAAGAAGTCCTTGAAGATGCGCTTGTGCGTGATCACGCCGCTGACCAGGGCCACCAGCATGGCCATGGCGGCAATGCCGATCACCCACAGCCCCACCTGCCCTGCATGCAGTTCATAGTGGAAGTCCACGAAATGGTTGCCGCCCATGGTGGCGCGCGCGGCCCCGTGGCCGTGGCCATGGCCGGCCCCCATTTCCTCGCCCGTGGCGGTGTCCAGCTCGGCATCGGCGTACTGGCGGTTGGCGTCGAACCAGTAGACACGCAGGTCGCCGCCGCCCTTGTCGTCGGACGGCCAGATCTCCCACATCTGCGCGCCCTGGTGGTGCTTTTGCATGTAGGCCGCGCCCCAGGCCAGGCGCTGGCCCAGGTCCGCACCCTGCCCGGCCGGCACGGCGGCGCGCGCTGCCGCCTCGGCCGCCTCCTCGGCATGGTGCTCGGGCGTCATCCAGTGCGTGATGGCTTCCTGGAACACGGCCAGCGAACCCGTGAGGAACACCGCAAACAGCAGCCACGAAAACCACAGCCCGCACCAGGTATGCAGCCAGGCCTGGGCCTGGCGGAAACCGCCCGTGGCAGCGCCACTGCCGGGGACCTTGCTGATCTGCGCCTTGGCCATCTCAGCCTCCCGCGCCATTGCGCGCCAGCAGCAGCGCGGCGCCGCCCATCAGGGCCGCAGGCACCAGCAACCCCAGCCAGACCCGGCCCGCCGAAACCGGCGAGAACGCCCAGATCACCGCCAGCGCGTGCAGCGCAAAGCTCCACTGCATGCCGGCGATCACGGCATCGACACGCGCGCCGGGCAGCGCAGCGGCCAGGAAGGCCGCCAGCGCGCTGGCCAGCGCATAGCCGCCGAAGACGGCGGCCAGCAGGCGGGACAGGACAAGCAGGCCCGGATGGACGGGCCTGTCGGCCTGGGTGATATCTGCAGGATCAGCGGGTTGGGATTGGGGCATGTAATGGGTATTCGGATAAGCACAGGAACGCACGAATGCGTGCAAACAAGGGGCCAAAACGGATGCCGTGATGCGGCGGCCTTCAAGGCCCTCCTCATACATGACAAACGAGATCGAAAAAAAGGCCAGCCGCAATGGTTTTCGCCATTGCGGCCAGTGGCCTGGGTCGGACTGGGGCGGGCCCTCCTGGACCCCGCCCCGGCCCTCAGAAGGTGCCGCGCAGCGTCAGCACCGCATTGCGCGGCTTTCCATAGAAATTGCCGCCGCTCGCATAGCCCACGGTCTGGTAGTACGTCTTGTCAAAGATATTGTTGAGATTCAGGGAAACCGTCCAGCGCGGATCGATCCGGTACTGCACCATCGCATTGATGACGGAATAGCCGCCCTGGGTGAAGTTGTAGCGGCCGACTTCATTCCAGTCGGCGTCATACAGCGTATCGCGCACATGGTGCTTGCTCTGGATATGGGCGCTGCCGCCAATCTTCCAGCGCGACAGCTCGCCCGGCAGCACATAGGCCGTGGACAGCTTGAGCAGATGGCGCGGCGTGATGCTGCTGTAGGGCGCATCCTCGGTCTTGTCGCGCGTGGTGGTGTAGGTGTAGCCGGCCGCGATCTGCCAGCCGGGGCGCAGCTCGCCGCCGATCTCGGCGTCAAAGCCGCGGCTGGTCACCTTGCCCTGCGGCAGAAAGCAGCAATTGCCCGACCATTCCTCGTGATTGCTCGGATAGCGCGTATCCGTCACCGCCGTGCCCGTGCGTACCACGTTGAAAAGGCTGAATGTGGCATTGAGCCGGCCATCGGCCAATTCGCCCTTGAAACCGGCCTCATAGCTCTTGCCCTTGACCGGGTCCAGCGAATTGCCCGGAGGAGGCCCCGACTTGGACAGCGCCTGCGGCTTGAGAATCGAGGAATAGCTCAGATACGCCGACCATTGGTTGTTCAAGTCATAGATCACCCCGCCATACGGCGTGAACTTGGCCGGCTCGGAAAAGCGGCTGCCCGATGCCAATTCCCACTGGCCCGCCGCATTCAGCGACTCATAGACCTGGTTGAAGCGGTACTTGGCATAGCGCGCGCCCACGATCACATGCAGGCGGTCCGTCGGATGCAGGCGCAGCACGCCATAGCCGCCCGACTGGTCCTGGCCCCAGGGGTTGTAGCGGCGCGAGATCTCGCCGGCCGGCGCGGGGCGCCAGGCGCCGGGGTTGTAGACATCGATGGGCTCCACGCCCGTGGCATCGGTGGAATAGCCCACGTTCCAGAAGCTCTCCACCTTCTGCCGGTCCATGCCCAGCAGGATTTCGTGCGTGCGCCCGCCCAGGTCGAAGCTGCCGGCCAGGCTGGCGTCCAGCACGGTCTGCCGGTTCTCGTACAGGTAGTGGCCGCCGCCGTTCCAGTTCACGCCCAGGCCGGTTGCGGGGTCCAGCGCGCCGTAGCCGAACACCGTGGAGCCGTCATAGCTGGACTTGCTGCGGGTCAGGTTGAGCTTGCCCTTCCAGCGCACGGAAAAACGGTGTTCCAGCGCGCCGAACAGCTCGCTGTTGTCCTTGCGGCCCGTGGCCCAGGGCTGGGTGAAGCTGGTGTGGCGCGGCAGGCCGATATCGCTGCCGTCGCTGTAGCGCGGCACGTCGCCGCCGCCATCGCCGCGCGTGCGGATCTTGCTGCGGCTCATGCCCACGGTCAGCAGGGTGTCGGGCGTCAGGTCCGCCTCGACCACGCCGTAGAACTGGGGAGCGCGCGTGTGCTTGATGTCCACGAACTGGTCCGTGTCCTGGTAGGACAGCACGGCCCGGCCGCGCACCCGGCCATCAAGGGCCAGCGGCCCCGTGGCATCCACCATGGTCTGGTAGTTGTTCCAGCTGCCGATGGACTGCTGCACCACGAAGCGCGGCTCGGCCAGCGGCTTCTTGCGCACGATGTTGATGATGCCGCCCGGGTCGCCCACGCCGCCCAGCAGGCCCGAGGCACCGCGCATCACCTCCACGCGGTCGTAGAAGTCCATGCTCTGGTTGGCGCTGTAGGTGTACTGGGCGATGTTCAGCGGCGCGCCGCCGTCGATCTGCATGCTGTCGATCTGGAAGCCGCGCGAATAGAAATAGGTGGAGTCGAAATTGATCTGGCTGGTGGTGATGCCGGGCGTGGCGGCCAGCGCGTCGCGGATGTCGGTCATGCGGCGGTCGTCGAGCTGCTGGCGCGTGATCACCGACACCGATTGCGGGATCTCGCGGAACGACTGGTCCGTCTTGGAGGCGATGCTGGTCACGCGGCTGGTGTACGAGCCCGTGCCCTCGGTCGTGCCGTCGATGGCCCGGCGCGCGCTCACCCGCACTTCGGCCAGCGTCTTTTCGATGGCGGCGACGGGCTGCACGGTCAGCGTGCCCTCTTGCACATGGCCCTGCAGGCCGCTGCCGGCCAGCAAATCATCCAGCGCCTGGCGCAGCGGCAGCTCGCCCCGTACGGCCGGCGCCTGCCGCTGGGCGGCCAGCGAGGGCGTGAACACCAGCTGCAGTCCGGCCTGCCGCGCGAACTGGTCCAGCGCGCTGGCCAGCGGCTGCGCCGCTATGTCGAAGCGCAGCGTCTGTGCGGCCGGCTGGGCCAGCGCCGCCTGCAGCGGCATGGCCAGGCCCAGGCAGAGCACGGCATGGGCCAGCGGATGGAGGGCGGCGCGGCAGGCGCCTGAAGAAGGGAAAAGCGGATGCATGGAAATCGTCCTTGGCAGTGATGGAAGGGACCCACAGGGATCACTGCCTTGACGACTGGCCAGGAAAACTCCTGAAAAATAATGTGCGCCCCGCTGCCGTGCGCATGCAGTTGCTCTTGCCACCGTCACGCCTCAGCCCGCCGCGGCCACCAGCAGGCCGCCATCGGCCTGCCTGCGCACCTGCACCGGCAGCGCATGGGGCAGCGCCCGCACCCAGGCATGGGCCTTGGCGATGCGCACGCGCCCGCTCAGGGGCAGGCGCGCGGCCTCCGGCGTGGCCTGCAGGTCGAACGGCGCATAGCGTGACAGCCGCGCCAGGGCCTCGCCCAGCGTGGCATCGGCAAACACCAGCTCGCCATGCCGCCAGGAGGCCGCCTGCCCCGCATCGCCCCGGGTCTGCGTGGCCACCGTGCCTTCCATGCGCAGGCCCTGGCCTGCAGACAATTCATAGAAGCGCCCGCCATCCGCGTCGGATTGCACGCGCACACGCCCCGACTCCACCTGCACCGTGACCCGCTCCTGCCCCTGGGCGCCCGTGGCCAGCTCCACGCCGAAGCGCGTGCCCAGCACGGTGACGCGCACGCCGCCGGCCTGCACGGTGAAGGGTCGGTCCTCGTCCCGCTCCACCTCGAAGAAGGCTGCGCCCTGCGTCAGCTGCACCACGCGCCGCGTGGCGAAATACTCCACCTGCGCGCTGCTGAGCGCGTCCAGCAGCAGGCTGGAGCCATCGGGCAGGCCATGGCGCACCTGCTGGCCGCGCAGGCTGGACCAGCCGGCCTGCCACTGCACATGCGTGTCGCGGTAATGCCGCCATTGCTGCCAGCCCAGGCTGCCGCCCAGGCCGAAACCGGCCACGCCCAGCAGCGCGGCCAGGCTGCGCCGCCGACCCGCATGTCGCGCAACGGCGCCGCCGGGCCGCGTACCGCGCCAGCGGTGCAGCGCATCCTCTATGCAGGCACTGGCCTGGATCAGGTCGCGCTCCACGGTGTTGAGGCTGACGCCCAGGCGCTCGGCAATCTCGGGCTGGCGCTCGCCCTGCACGCGGTGGGCGATGAAGGCGGCGCGGCAGCGCTCGGGCAGGCTGTGCAAGGCGGACTCCAGCACGGCCAGCGCCTGGCGGTACATGACGGAGTCGGCCACATCGGGCGCATGGCTGGGCGCCAGTTGTTCATGGACTGCCGCCTCGCCCAGGTAGCGGGCATGGCGCTGGTGGCGGCGGTGCGCATCCAGCGCCATGTGCTGGGCCATCACGGCCAGATAGGCCGTGGCGTCGCGCGGCATCTGGGCCGGATTCGCGGCCCCGGCCAGGTCTGCGGCCTCGGCCGGGGCGCTGCGCGCGTGTTCCGCCAGCCGCAGCCAGGTGTCGTGCACCAGGTCGCCCGCCTCCTCGCGGCTGCCCGTGCTGCGCGTGGCGGCACGCACCAGGTCGGCATAGGCCCGGTCAAAGCCGGAAAGCAGAGCGCGGGTGAAGGAGGCGGACAAATCCATGGGGCTGGATCATAACCGCGCAAAGAAGAATCATTCTCAATAAACGCAATGCTTGCCGGGCTCTTTCAGCGGTTCCTGGGCCATCCCTGAAAGGGCGCGATTGCAAGGTGCAACGGGCCGCGAAGCGACTTTGCGCACGCCGCACGCGCTATCATCCGCACCGGCCCCCTGTCACGGGGCTGGTGCTTCAAAACACCTTTCCAACAAGCGGTGCTGCCTCCCCGATAGCGAGGCCTTGTCACGTCTGGATTCCGGGCTGTGGACGCTCGTCCACGCCCCTGCGGTTTCGGGCGGGATGGGGCTACCCGTAAGGGCGTCCGCACACCTTGTTGTGTGTTTTGAACATCCCGTCCACCTGTTTCGTGCTTCAAAACGCGGAGTCGGTGGTTTCAGTCTCAACAAGGAGCACGGAAACATGACTGCCGTTTCTCTGGCACTCGCCTGCGCGCCCTCTTTTGGCGCCGCCCCTTCCACACGGAGGGCCCAGGCATGACCCCCACCCAGCCCACCCCCGCCACGGACAGCCACACCACCCGGCAGCTGTCCAACGCCCTCACCCAGGTGGACCATCTCGTGCAGCAAGGCTGTGCAGAGATCTCCTCCATCGCCCAGCTCGCCCTGGCATGGCTGGAGACGCCCAAGGGCCATCGCCACATGGACGTGGTGGCCCGCGCCCTGCAAAGCATCCGCGACAGCGCCGAGACACTGGCCGACTACGCCGGCACCGAGGCCCAGGCCATGGGCTGCGGATTCGAAGACGCGGCCGAGATGCGCCGCGCCGAAGCGGCCGAGGCAGCCGCCAAGGCCATGGCGCACCTGCTCGAATGCCGCACCCATGAGCCGGTGCGCCCGCAGGACTGAGGCATGGCCATGGACAAGGAGAAGGACAAGGGCACCACCAGGACACAGCCCCCCAGCCTGCACCAGTTGACCAGCGCCATCACCGAGATCCACAGCAGCGTGCAGGAAAACTGCTCCGAGATCTCGGCCCTGGCGCAACTGGCCTTGGCGGCAGTGCATGCACCGCAGGAGCACCACAGCCAGCAGGCCCTGGCCCATGCGCTGCGCGCCATCCGCGACAGCGCCGACCTGCTGGCCGGCCATGTGAAGGTGGAGGCCCGGCGCGTGGTGTGATCCGCCGCAAGGCCGCTGACTCCGCCACGGCGGCCCGCACGCCTGCGCCGCCGTCCTCAGAAGCTGCCGCGCAGCGTGAGCATGGCGTGGCGCGGTGCGCCATACAGGTTGTTGCTGAACGTTGTGCCCAGGGTCTGGTAGTAGGTCTTGTCGAGCAGGTTGTTGATGTTCAGCGTGACCGTCCAGCGCGGGTCGATGCGGTACTGCACCATGGCATTCCACAGCGCGTAGCCGCCCTGCGTGAAGTCAAAGGGCACGGACGTGCCCGCCGCCGACAGCGCCGTGCCGCTGACGTAGTGCGTGCTCTGGATCTGGGCGCTGCCGCCCACTTTCCAGCGCGACAGCTCGCCCGGCAGCGTATAGGCCGTGGACAGCTTGAACAGGTGGCGCGGCGTGATGCTGCTGTAGGTCTTTTCGGTGCTGCGGTCGCGGGTGTTGTTGAAGGTGTAGCCCGCTGCCAGCTGCCAGCCGGGCTGCAGCTCGCCGCCCAGTTCCATGTCGAAGCCCCGGCTGGTGACCTTGCCCTGTGCCAGGTAGCAGCAGTTGCCGCTCCAGCGGCTGTTGCTGGTCTCGTAGCGCGGGTCCACCACGGCCGTGCCCGTGCGCTCCACATTGAAGACGCTGAAGGTGGCGTTCAGCCGCCCGTCCATCAGCTCGCCCTTGAGGCCGGCCTCGTAGCTGGCGCCCTTGACCGGCGGCAGCGAGGTGCCCGGCGCCGGGCCGGCCATGCTCAGCGCCTGCGGCTTGAAGATGGACGAATAGCTGGCATAGGCCGACCACTGGCTGTTCAGGTCATAGATCACCCCGCCATAGGGCGTGATCTTGGTGGGTTCCTTGAACGGCGTGTTCGACCAGGGCGTGCGGTTGCCCTGCGCATCCAGGTTCCAGATCGACTGCTGGAAGTCGTAGCGGCTGGCGCGCGCACCAAGGATGAGGTGCAGCCTGTCCGTGGGATGCAGGCGCAGCACGCCATAGCCGCCCATCTGCTTTTGGCCCCAGGGGCCGTAGCGGGTGTTGAAGTAGGTTTCCGTGGGCGGCGTCCAGATGCTGGGAGCAAACGGATTGCTGGCCACGGTGCCGCTGCCCGTGAAATTGGCGCTTTGCCAGAAGCTTTCCACGCGCTGCCAGTCCGCGCCCAGCAGCAATTCATGCGTGCGGCCCATGAGCTGGAAGGGACCGCCCAGGCTCAGGTCCACCACCTCCTGCGTATTGCCGGACTGGATGTGGCCGCCGCGCCAGACCGCACCCGCCAGGGTCTGCGGGTTGATGGCGCCGCCCATGTAGACCCAGAAGCGGTCCAGCTCGGTCTCCACGCGCGAGACGTTGAGCTTGGCCTTCCAGCGATTGTCGAACTTGTGCTCGAGCTGGGCGAACAGCTCCTTGGTCTCGTAGTCGTAATAGGCCCAGGGCTGGGTGAAGTTGGTGTGGCGCGGCAGGCCCAGGCTGCTGCCGTCGGCAAAGCGCGGCAGGCCGGCATAGTCGCCGTTCTCATGGGTCTTTCCGTAGCTGCCGCCCACGGTCAGCAGGGTGTCTGGCGTGAGGTCGGCCTCCAACACGCCGTAGAGCGAGGGCTTTTCGCTGCTGCGCAGGTCCATGTAGGAGTCACCCTTGTGGTAGGACAGCACGGCGCGGCCGCGCACGCGGCCGTCGTCGGCCAGCGGCGCGCTGGCATCGAGCTCCACGCCGCGCCGGCTCCAGGAGCCAGCCGACAGCGCGGCCTTGAACTGCCGCTGGGCCAGCGGCTTCTTGCGCACCAGGTTGATGATGCCGCCCGGATCGCCCACGCCGCCCAGCAGGCCCGAGGCGCCGCGCATGACTTCGACGCGGTCGTAGAAGGCCATGTCCTGCTGCGGCGAATAGGTGTAGGCGCCCAAAGCCAGCGGCGCGCCGCCGTCGATCTGCATGCTGGTGATCTGAAAGCCGCGCGAATAGAAGTCGCCCACGGTATTGGCCACGACCACGCCGGGCGTGAGCTTGAGGGCCTCGGTCACATCGGTCACGCGCTGGTCGTCGAGCTGTTCGCGTGTGACCACCGATACCGACTGCGCAATCTCGCGGAACGACTGGTCCGTCTTGGAGGCAATGCTGGTCACGCGGCTGGTGTAGGAGCCCGTGCCTTCGGTCGTGCCGTCACCGGCGCGGCGCGCGGCCACGCGCACCTCGGCCAGCGACACCGCGCGCGGGGCAACGTCTGGCGCCCGGGCATCGGGCACGGCGCGCTGGCGCAGCACATAGCCGCCTTGCGGCTGCACCGCCGCCTCCAGCCCCGTGCCCTGCAGCAGCGCGGCCAGGCCGGCCTGCGCGGTGTGGCTGCCCTGCAGCCCCGGGCTGCGCAGGCCCTGGACCTGTTCCTGGGTGAAGGACAGCAGCAAACCCGAATCGCGCCCGAAGCGGTTGAGCGCGTCCTCCAGCGTGCCCGCCGGAATCTGGTAGCTGCGTGTGGGTGCTGTGGCGGCCGTGGTGTTGACGGACGGCGAAGGCGCCTGCGCCCACAGGTTGCTGCCCAGCCCCGCGCAGGCCAAAGCCAGCAACAGGCCACGGGACGGGACGACGGAGGGGCGCAAGGCGCAGGGAAAGCGCCGGGGCGCTGAGGGATATGCCATGGTGTGCGAAGGACTGGGCCTGGAAGGAAAAGACAAACGGATGGATGGACGAATCGATGGGCGGGCCCGGCATGGCAAGCCCCCCTCTTCCTCCATGTCCCGCGAGTTCTCGAAACAGACCACCCCGGGCGCAGATTTCTTCAAAAAAACTGCGCAGACCCCCTCAAGCCCCTGCCGATTTCTTGCCCACCACCACCTCGCGCCGGCCCCACCAGCGCGTCATGGAGCGCAGCTCCAGTCCCGGCAGCGCACCGATCACGGCCAGCACGCGCGGCACATCGGCCAGCGGATAGGTGCCTGAGATGCGCAGGTCGGCCACTTCGGGCTCGCAGGCCAGGGCCGCATCGCTGTACGGCTGCAGCGCCTCCAGCATCCGGGCCAGCGGCATGCCGCGCGCCACCAGCATGCCCTCGGTCCAGGCGGTGCTGTCCTCATGCACGGCGGTGGCTGGCGAGACGCCATCGGCCCGCAGCGTGGCCTGCTCGCCCGCGCTGACCACCAGCACACCCTGGCCGGCCAGCCGGGGGGTCAGGCGCACGGCACCCTCGAACACACCCACCTGGAAAGCACCATCCGCGAGCGCACGCACGGAAAACCGCGTCCCCAGGGCGAGCGCCTCGCCCGCAGTGGTCTGCACGGCAAAGGGCCGGGCGGGCTGCTCGGTGTCCTTGGCCGTGGTGACCAGCACCTCGCCCTGCAGCAGGCGCAGGCGGCGGTGCCGCCGGCTGTATTCGATGTCCAGCGCGCTGGCGCCGTTGAGCACGATCTGCGTGCCGTCCGGCAACGCCATCTGCCGACGCTCGCCCCGCGCCGTGCGTGCATCGGCCACCCAGCCCTGCCAGGGCAGGCGCTGCTCCAGCTGCCAGGCAATGCCGGCACCAAAGGCCGCAACGGCCAGGGACCGGATCACGCGCCGGCGAGCGGAACCACGCGGAGCCAGCGCAGCCCGGGCTATCGGTGATTGCGGCGGCGCCACCAGCCCAGCCAGCCGCTGGTTGACGGCAGCGATGCGCTGCCAAGCCTGCTCGTGCAGCGGATCGGCCGCGCGCCAGGCCTGCCATTCACGGGATAGCTCCTCGGACAGGGGGCCATCCTGGTGCTGCAGCCACCACTCGATGGCGCTGCGCGCTACCTCGGGCGGCAGGCCGGCTCCCGGCGCCGTCATGCCTGCACCGCGAAATAGCAGTGCATGCCGGCCTGCACCAGGTAGCGCTTGACGGTGGTCAGCGACAGGCCCAGCTCGCGCGCAATGTCGGCCTGCTTCATGCCGTCCAGCTGGGCCATCAGAAAGGCCCGCCGCACGGGGGCAGGCAGGCCGTCGAGCATGCGGTCGATCTCGTCCAGCGCCTCCAGCAGCAGCGCGCGCTCCTCGGGCGAGATGGCAAAGGACTGCGGCGCCTGTGCCAGCGCCTCCAGATACGCGCGCTCCAGTTGCTGGCGCCGGTAGTGGTTGGCCAGCACGCGCTGCGCCACCGTGGTCAGAAAGGCGCGCGGCTCACGCGCCTGCACAGGCTCGTCGCGTGCCAGCAGGCGCACAAAGGTGTCGTGCGCCAGATCGGCCGCCTGGTGCACATCGCCCAGCTTCTTGCGCAGCCAGCCCTGCAGCCAGCCGTGGTGGTCGGTGTAGAGCGTGGCGACTTCGCGGTGAAGGGAGGTTTCGGCGGCAGGCATGGCGCGGGAGGAGGAATGCGTGGGCGGCTGGCCCGAAATATGAGATCAATTCTCATTTGCATTCTAACGGTTGGCCTGCGCTGTTGCCCCCGCCGCGCTCTCCAATCAGAACTTGTAGTTCAGCACCGCCATGGCCTGGCGCGGCGTGCCGAACTGGCCCTGGCCGTCGATGTTGACGTAGTACTTCTTGTTGAAGAGGTTGTTCAGGTTCAGCTGCAGCGAAAGCTTGGGACTGAAGGCATAGCGCGCCATGAGGCTGGCGGTGGCGAAGGATTTCTGCTCGAAGACCAGGTCATTGCCCGCCACGAAGACGCTGGCGCGGGTGCGGCTTTGCCATTGCAGGCCACCGCCCACGGTGAGCTGATTCCACCCACCGGGCAGGCGGTAGGAAGTGAACAGCTGGGCCTGGGTCTTGGGCGCCCAGGCGTTGATGGACAGGCCCTGGGCGTCACGCGCGACGGTGTGGGCAATGCCGGCCGACAGGTTCCAGCCCGTGGCCAGCTCGCCCGAGACCTGGGCCTCGAAGCCCTTGCTGGTCACGCCCTTGGCGCCGTAGTAGGCGAAGTCGGTGGTGCCGGGCACGACCTGGCCTTCGTCCAGCTGGGCCACGTTGTCCTGCTGGATGCGGAAGACGGACAGCGAGCTGTTGAGCCTGCCGTCCAGGTGCTCGCCCTTGATGCCGATCTCGAAGCTCTTGCCCGCCACGGGGTCCAGGTAGCTGCCGCCACGGTCGCGGTAGTTCTGGGGCTGGAAGATGTCGGTGTAGCTGGCATAGGCAGAGAAGCCTTCGCTCAGGTCCAGCACCAGGCCTGCGTAGGGGATGAAGACGTTGTGGTCGCGCACCTCGCTGAGGCTGCGCACCTTCCAGCTGCTCTGGCGCCCGCCCACGATGAGCTTGACCGGATCGGCCAGCGACAGGCGCAGCGCGCCGTACAGCGCGTCCTGGCGCGTGTGGTCCAGGCTGCTGGTGGTCAGCGGCCCCCAGGTGGGCTCGGCATAGGAGCCGTCCCATTGGTAGTAGTTGCCCACGTCCTGCAGGGGGCTGGTGCGCGCATGGCCGGCCTTGTGCTCGCGGGCACGGCTGCTGCTCAGGCCGACAACGGCCTCATGGCGGCGCCCGCCCAGTTCCCAGCCGCCCGTCACCTGCAGGTCGGCGCTGTTTTGCTGGAAGCTGTATTCGGAGTAGTTGGGCAGGGCGGCCATGCCCAGGCCGGTGGTGATGTCGGGCTGGCGCATGAGGTACAGCAGCTTGGCGTCGTAGGCGCTGTCGCGGTGCACGAAGTTGGCCTTGAGCTTCCAGTCGTTGCCGAAACGGTGCTGCAGGTTGGCGAAGATGTTTTTGTTGGTGCTGTTCCAGCGCGTCCAGTTCGCGGCCGTGGTCTTGGAGGTGCTCCAGTCGGCCGGCATGCCGTTCGTGAAGACCAGCGGCAGGCCGCCCCAGGTCGAGCCGGTGGGCCGGTTGGACTGGTAGTCGGCGCCCACGCTGAGCGTGGTGTCGGGCGTGAGGTCGGCATCGATCACGCCGTAGAAGACCTGCTTGCGCGCGTGGTAGAGATCCACATGGGAGTCGCGCTCTTCGGCCATGCCTGCGACGCGTGCGCGGATGCGGCCGTCCTGCGTCAGCGGCATGGACAGGTCCACCGTGCCGCGATGGTGGTTCCACGAGCCCACGCTGGCCGAGGCCGAGCCCGTGAACACCTTGCTGTTGGCGTGCTTGCGCACCATGTTGATGGAGGCCGACGGATTGCCCGCACCCGTGAGCAGGCCCGTGGCGCCGCGCACCACTTCGACGCGGTCATAGATGGTGGTATCGGTGCCCGAGTCACCGTAGAACGACAGGCCGATGGAGGTGGGCACGCCGTCGTACTGCAGGTTGTCCACGTAGAAGCCGCGCGAGTAGAAGTCCGAGCGGTCGCTGTCCGAGCTGACGACATGGATGCCGGTGACGCTGCGCATGGCGTCGTTGAGCGAGAGCAGGCCCTGGTCCTCGATCTGCTGGCGCGTGAGCACGCTGACGGACTGCGGCGTGTCGCGCAGCGACAGGCTCAGGCCCGTGGCCGCCGCCGTGGCCGGCGTGGTGTAGGAGCCCGAGCCTTCGGTGGTGGGGCTGGCCTGGGCCGAGGCCGTGACCAGCACGGTCCTGAGTGTCTGGGAGGACGGCGCGCCTGCCGCACCCGCCGCGCCGGAGGCGGCAGGCACCACGGGCATCTCGCGCAGGGTGTAGCCGCCGCCGGCTGAGCGCACGGCCGCCAGCGGCGTGCCCAGCAAGGCCCGGTCCAGCGCCTGCTCCACGGTGAAGCGCCCGCTCACGCCGCCGCTGCGCAAGCCTTCGGTGACGGCCGAGCCGAAGGTGACCAGCACGCCGGCCTCGCGCCCGAGCTGGTTGAGCACGCTTTCGAGCGGGCCGGCTGCAATGCTGTACTGGCGTTGCTGCGAAGCACCGGCAGCCGGCTGCGCCCAGGCCTGTGCCGGAGCCAGGGCGCCCGCGGCGGCCAGCCCTGCCAGCGTGCCAGCGCACAGCACCTGCAGCGCCAGCGCCACGGGCCGCAACGCCGGGGCTGCCTGGGATGGACGGACAGTGGGGGCGGCAGTCTGCCGCATGGAGTTCTGGCGCATGGTCTGAGGGCGCATGGAAAGGCCTTGTTGCAATGGTTGTAGAGAAGCGTTGGCGCACGCTGCGGTGCGCTCCTGTCTCTGTTGACAGCCATCGCCGGCAAATCAGCTCAAATTTTTTTCAGGAAAGTGCGAAGGCCTTCATGCCGGCCGTGCCGCTCATGCCTTGCCCGCCCCGGCAGGCCGCACCATCACCCAGTAGCGCGAGAAGGAGTGGATTTCCACGGGCAGCGACGAGGTCAGCGCGGCCAGCACGCGGTCGGTGTCGGCCAGCGGATAGGCGCCGGAGACGTGCAGGCCGGCCACGGCCGGGTCGCAGCCCAGGCGCCCGCGCCGGTAGCGGCCCAGCTCGGCCAGGAAATCCTCCAGCCGCATGCGCGAGGCCACCAGCATCCCTTCGGCCCAGGCGCTGGCCGCCGTGTCCAGCGCGCCGGAGTGCACGGCCTGCTGGGCCGTGAACGTGCCCTGCTCTCCCGCATCGATGCGCTGCGCGGCATGCGGGGCATGCGCGGGCCGCAGTTGCACGGCGCCTTGCAGCACGCCCACTTCAACGCCGGACTCGCGCTCGCGCACCGTGAAGCGCGTGCCCAGGGCCTGAACGGCGCCCATGGCGGTTTGCACGATGAAGGGACGGTGCAGGCTGTCCGGCGCGGTCTGCACGAGGATTTCGCCACGCACCAGCTCCAGCACGCGCTCGGCCGCGCCGTAGCGCAGATTGAGGGCGCTGCCGGTGTTGAGCACCACGCTGCCGCCGTCGGGCAGCGGCAGCCGGCGCTGCTCGCCCACGGCAGCCACCTGGTCGGCCGTCCAGCCGCGCCAGGCCTGCGAGCGCACGACGGCCGCGGAGCCTGCGCCCGAGACCAGCAGCACGGCCAGCGCCTGCACCGCACGGCGCCTGCCGGCCGAGCCGGGTGCGGCCAATGCGGCCCGCGCCAGCGGCATGGGAATGCCGGCCATCTGGCTGCCCATGGATTCGATGCGCTGCCAGGCGGCCTCATGCTCGGGGCTGGCCGCACGCCAGCGCTGCAGGCCAGCGTGCTGCCGGGCCTGGGCCTTGCCGGAGTTCAGTTGCAGCCACCATTGCACGGCCTGGCGGGCCACTTCGGCAGAAATGGGGGAAGAAGCGGAAGGGAACGCCTGCATGCCGCCTACTCCGGGAAGAAGCAGCGCATGGCCGCCTTGGCCAGATGCCGCTTGACGGTGGAGACGGAGATGCCCAGCTCGGCAGCGATCTCGCCATGGCCGAGCCCTTCGAGCTGGGCCAGCAGGAAGGCCTGCTTGGCCAGCGCGGGCAGGCGGCCCAGGCGGCGGTCTATCTCCACCAGGGTCTCCAGCACCATGAGCCGGACCTCGGGCGGCGGCGCCACGGGCTCGGGCATGGCGGCCAGGGCATCGAGATAGGCTTGCTCGATGGCGCGGCGCCGCACCTGGTTGATCAGCAGGTTGCGCGCAATGGTGGTCAGGTAGGCGCGCGGCTCCTGGAGCTGGTCCAGGCCCTTGGCGCCCAGCACCTTGAGGAAGGTGCTCTGCGCCAGATCGGCCGCGTCGAAGGCATTGCCCACCTTCTTGCGCAGCCAGCCCTGCAGCCAGCCGTGGTGGGCCAGGTACAGGGCTGTGACTTCTCGGTACTGGGGGGCGGAGGCGGATGGCATGGCAGGTCCCGATTCCCTTGGGGGCGGGGCCCACAATCAAACAAGAATCATTCTTATTCGATTGTATCCATGCCAACCTGTCTCTGTTTCAGAAGCGGTAGCGCGCCGTCAGCAGCACATTGCGCGGCGCCCCGAAATGGTTGTTGTCCTGGGTGCTGCCAATGGCCTGGTAGTAGTACTTGTCCGTGAGGTTGTTGATGTTCAGTCGTATATCCAGCTGCCGGCTGAATTGGTAGCTCGCCATGAGGTCCACCAGCGTATAGCCCCCCTGGCGCACGCCGTAGCCGGCCGAGCGGGTCTCGCTGCGCGTGCGCACGGATCCGCCCAGGGACCAGCGCTGCCAGGCGCCCGGCAGCTGGTAGCGGGCCGACAGCTTGAGCAGATGGCGCGGGGTCTGGGTGTCATAGGGCGTGCCGGCCTTGGCGACGTCCGAGTCGCGGACATGCTGCGCCCTGTTGTAGGTGTAGCCGGCCATCAGCTGCAGGGACGGCGTGACGGCACCCGCCACCTCGAACTCCACCCCCCTGCTTCGCACCTCTCCGGTCTGCGCATAGCAGGACGCCACATTGGGACTGCACTGCGATTGCGGCAGTTGCAGCGGCAGATTCTTCTGGTTGATCTGAAACAGCGCCGCGCTGGCCTGCAGCCGGCCCTGGGCGTACTCGCCCTTGATGCCAAGCTCGAGGTTGCGTCCCGTCACCGGGTCCAGCAGCGCGCCTCTGGCGCCCTGGTTGCTCTGGGGCTGGAACACGCCGGTCCAGCTGGCATAGGCGGAATGCCGGCTGTCCAGCGCATAGACCAGGCCTGCATAGGGCGTGATGCGGTCATGGACCCGGTACCTGCTGGAATCGCTCCATTCCCCCGAGCGCGTGAGCATGTCGTAGGAGTAGGAATCCACGCGCGCGCCCAGCAGCGCGGTCAGGGGCTGCGCGACGCTCAACCGCAGTGTTCCGTAGGCACCCAGCTGCCGCTGGTGGCCGCGCCGCGACCACAGGGTGTTGATGGCCGGCCGGGCAACGGAGCCCGGGTCCCAGGTCATGGGGTCCACGATCTGCTGGTAGTCCGACGGCCACCCGCCAGGCCCGTCGTCGTCGCTGTTTTGCCTCACGCTGGCGCCGAAGACCATTTCATGGGTGCGGCCCAACCATTGCCAGGGCCCCTGCGCGAAGGCGTCGAGACTGTATTGGGTCTTCTTGTAGGCATAGGCTCCCACGCCCTGGCCGAAGTCGGCGGAATCTTCCAGCGGATACAGGTAGGTCCCCAGCATGTCCATCTTCGCCTGCAGCACGCGTGCGGTCAGTTGGGTCTTCCAGCCGTTGCCCAGGCCATGCTCCAGTTCAGCGAAGAGGCTGGCGTTTTCCTTGTTCCAGTAGGCCCAGTCAGGCGTCACGCGCGCCGATCTCGGCAGCGGGTAGAAGCTGCCGTCACGCCGCGTGGGCAGGCCGTTCCAGTCGGCGCCGGGGTTGTCTTCCCTGTTGTAGTAGCCGCCCAGGCTCAGCCGCGTGCGCGGGGCGATATCGGCCTCCAGCGTGCCGTAGACCAGTTGGCGCTCATGGCGGTACGCCCGCTTGAAGGTGTCCGTATCCTGCAGGGCCACCACGGCGCGGCCTCGCAGCGTACCGGCCGCATTGAGCGGGCCGGACGCGTCGATTTCGCCGCGCAGGTTGTTCCAGGAGCCCAGGCTGCCCGTCAGCGAGACCTGAGGGGCATCCGTGGGGCGCTTGCGCACGAGGTTGATGGTGCCGGACGGATTGCCCGTGCCCGTCATCAGTCCGGCAGCGCCGCGCAGCACCTCCACGCGATCGTACATGGCCATGGTGGCCAGGCCCTGCGTGTCGTAGTCGAAGGCCAGCGGCACGCCATCGGCCAGGAAAGAGTTGACCTCGAAACCCCGCAGGAAGAACTGCGTGCGTTCTCCGCCTCCGATCTGGCGTGTGCTCAGGCCCGTGGCATCCAGGGCAACCTCCTCCAGCGACTGAAAACCGCGGTCATCGATCTGCTCGCGCGTGATCACGCTCAGCGATTGCGGGGTCTCGCGCTGCGACAGGCCCAGCCGTGTCGCCGTGCTGCTGGGTCCGGTGGCCGCATAGCTGCCCGATCCTTGCGTCACGGCGCTGCGCTCGGCCTGCGCCGTGACCAGCACCTCGCCCAGCGCGGTGGCGCCTGCCGCCTGGACGGCCTGGGTCGCCTGCCTGCGCAGCGTGTAGCTGCCATCGCTGCGCGCCACCATGTCCAGCCCGCTGCCGGCCAGCAGGCGCTGCAGTGCCTGCTGCGGCGCATAGTGGCCGGACAGGGCCGGGCTGGTGAGCCCTTCGGTCAGCGCAGGATCGAAGGACAGCGAAATACCCGCCGCCGTGGCCACGCCGGCCAGCGTGCGGCCCAGCGGCCCGGGCGCAATCTGGTAGGTCTGGGCTGCGGGGGCCGGTTCGGCCGCCTGCACGGCGCCTGCGGCCAATGCCATGCCCAGCAGGGCCAGTCGGGCGGCATGCGCCAGGGGATGGAAGACGGGATGCGGCATGGGTACGGCAGGCATGGAAATCGGTCCTTGGAGGCGGTGAAGAAAGAAGCTCTTTCCCCGTTGCCAGCCGAGATCCGAAAAAGTACCAGCCTGCCTTGATTTTTCTAGTTCCTGGCGACCACGGTGATCCAGTAGCCGCGCATGCGCGTCTGCACGTCGACGGGATAGGTGGAGGCCAGCATGGTCAGCGTCCGGTCCGTATCGCCCAGCGGGAAGGAGCCGGACACGCGCAGCGCGCGCACCTCGGGCGCGCACTGCAGCAGGCCGGGCCGGTAGCGCGACAGTTCGGCGCAGAACGCGGCCAGCGGCATGGCGTCGGCCATCAGCATGCCGCGGGTCCAGGCCGTGGCCTCGGGCTGCAGGGGCTGGGGCGCGGTCACCTCCCCCGCTCGCAATACCGTTTGCTGACCGGCTTGAACGACCAGCGCCGGGCTGACGGCGCCGCGCAGCGTGACTTCCACGGCGCCCTCGGTCACGGCCAGGCGCACGGGGCCGCCGTCCGCCCTGCCCCCCTCCTGCCGCACGGTGAAGCGGGTGCCCAGGGCGCGCAGCCGGCCATGGGCGGTGTCCACGACAAAGGGGCGGTGCGGCGTGGCGGTATCGGCCGCCGTTTCTATGGAAATCGCGCCCTGGCGCAGGGTGAGCAGGCGCAGTGCGCCATCAAACCGGATGTCCACCGCGCTGGCCGTGTCCAGCATGAGGCGGCTGCCATCGGCCAGATGCTCGGTGCGGCGCTCGCCGGTGGCGGTGCGCAGGTCGGCGCCCCAGCCGCGCTGGTCCGCCACATGCCAAGCTTGCCAGGCCAGCCAGCCTGCAGGCGCCACGGCCAGCAGCGCGGCCAGCCGGGCCACGGTGGCGCGGCGCTGGGCGCGGTGGCTTCGGGGCCGGTCCAGCGCCGGCATGGCCAGCGCTGCAGGCAGGCCTCCCAACTTGCCCAGCAGCCGCTCGGCGCGCTCCCAGGCCAGGGCATGCTGTGGGTCGGCCTGGCGCCAGCGCTCGCAGGCGGCGCGGTCGGCGTCGGTGGCGCCGCTGTCGTGCAGGCGCATCAGCCATTCGGCGGCCTCGTCGAGCACGCGCGCTTGCAGAGGTGTCTCCATCACGCCATTGCCACCAGGCATTGGCGAAACGCCTGGGCCATGTAGCGCTTGACGCTGGTGAGCGAGACCTCCAGCTGCTGCGCGATGTCCTCGTACTTCATGCCGTCCAGCTGGGACAGCAAAAACGTGCGCCGCACGATGGGCGGCAGCGCGTCCAGCATGGCGTCTATCTCGTGCAGGGTCTCCAGCACCAGGGCGCGCTGCTCGGGCGAAGGCGCCACAGGCTCGGGCAGAGCGGCCAGGGCTTCGAGGTAGGCGCGCTCCAGCGCCTGGCGCTTGTACCAGTTGACGAGCACGCCCTTGGCCACCGTGGTCAGGTAGGCACGCGGCTCCTGCACACCGGCCAGGTCGCGCACGCCCAGGATGCGCACGAAGGTGTCCTGCGCCAGGTCCGCCGCATCCGCCCCGTTGCCCAGCCTGCGGCGCAGCCAGCCCTGCAGCCAGCCATGGTGGGCGGCGTACAGGGAGGCGGCTTCTCGGTGCTGGGGGGTGGAGGCGGATGGCATGGCAGGTCCGGATTCCCTTGGGGGCGGGGCCCGCAATCAAACAAGAATCATTCTTATTCGATTGTATCCATGCCAGGGTGCGTGCGAGAGCGCTTTCGACCGGCCTGATGCCGCAAGGCCTACCAGATGTACCCGAACCGAACCACCATGTTGCGCGCTTCGCCGTAGTTGCAGGCATTGGCGGAAAAGCACGACGCCGTGTGGTACTTGTCGAACAGGTTCTTCACCGTCAGGCTCACGCTGGCCCCGCGCCAGTCACTGCGCATCTTTCCCAGGTCATAGCGCAGCGAGGCATCCACCAGGGTGAACGACGGTACGCGGAAGCTGTTGTCCGCATCGCCCCAGCTCCAGCCGATGTAGCGTGCCCCCACGCCCGCCCCCAGCCCCAGCAGGTCGCCCCCAAAGGCATAGTCCACCCAGGCCGACGCCATCTTGCGGGGCACTTCGTAAGGCGACTTGCCCTGCACGTTGCCGCCCCACTGGTCTGGCTGGGCCCGGGTCACCTTGACGGGGTTGTAGGTCAGCGCGGCCAGGAGCTTGAGCCCGCGCGTGGGCTGGACTGCCGCCTCGAACTCGATGCCGCGAGAACGCACTTCGCCCTGCTGTATGGAATAGCGGACGTTATCGGGGTCGGTGGTGAGCACGTTCTGCCGGCGCAGCTCGAAGGCGGCCAGCGTGAAGCTGCTGCGCTCGTCGGGCGAGTACTTGACGCCGACCTCGACCTGTTTGCCGGTTTCCGGATCAAAGGGCCGGTCGTTGCGGTCAGCGCCCATCAGAGGGACAAACGACTCGCTGTAGCTGACGTAGGGCGCCACGCCGTTGTCTGCAAGATAGGTCAGGCCGACACGGCCGGTGAAGGATTTGGGCTTGCGCACGCTGGTGGACACGGGGTCGGCCAGGCGGCTGGTCTGCTCCAGGCGACTCCAGTCGTGGCGCCCGCCCAGGGCCAGCACCCAGCGGTCCTTGCGGATGCGGTCCTGCACGTAGAGGCCTACCTGCTGGGCGCGCTCATCGCGCAGCGCATCGGGCTGCAGCAGCGAGGTGTCGATGAAGCTGCCATAGACGGGCCGGTAGATGTCCAGCTGCGGACCGTCGGCGATATAGGAGTCGAAACTGGAGCGGCTGCGGTTGTAGTCCAGCCCCACGATGAGTTCATGCTGCAGGCCGGCCGCCGCGAATTGGCCCGACAGGCTGGTGTCCACGGTGTAGACGCCGCCCTTGCCGTCGCGCGAATCGATCTCCCGGTTGGTGATGGAGCCGTCGATCAGCGGCCCGTAGCGGAACATGTACTGCTCGTGGTTGCGTGCGTGCAGGTAGCGGAAGTTCTGCCGCAGCGTCCAGCCGTTGTCGAATTCGTGCCGTGCGTCGTAGCCCAGCGATGCGACCTCGGTCTCTTCGCGGTCGAAGCCCGGCTCCCCCAGGAAGCGGTTCAGGGGCAGCCGGCCATTGGGGTTGCGCCCGTTGAGCGCATCCCACTGCACGTTGGTGGACATCATGGCGTGGTTCTTCTGGTAGAAGCCGCGCAGCGTGACGCTGGTGCGCGCGTCCGGCGCCCAGGTCAGGCTGGGCGCCAGGTAGACGCGGTCATCACGCATGAAGTCGATCTGCTGGTCGGCCGCCCTGGCCAGCCCCACGAGGCGGTAGCTCACCGTGCCATCGTCACCCACCGGCCCTCCGAGGTCGAAGGCCGCCTGCCGGCGAGCATGGCTGCCCACGGACAACTCCATGCCGCGCACCGCATCGGCCGAAGGCCGCTTGGACACGAAGTTCACGATGCCGCCCGGCGAGTTCTGCCCATACAGCACCGAGGCAGGCCCCTTGAGGACCTCCATGCGCTCGGCCCCGTAAGGCTCCATGCCGAAAAAGCCCAGCGTGCCCAGCGGCATGAGGCGCAGCCCGTCCAGGTAGAAATTGCCCGAGAACTGGCTGAAGCCGCGCACCGACAGGCTGTCGTCCGCAGGATTTGCCCCGCCCGTATTGGTGCGCACGCCGGCCGTGTACTGCACGGCGTCGTTGAGCGTGCGCACGCCCTGGTCGTCCATGCGGTCGCGCGTGATGACGGACACCGATTGCGCCACCTCCAGAATCGACGCATCGGTCTTGGTGGCCGTGCTGGCCCGGCGCGCCACATACCCGCTGGTGCTGCCCCAGGGGCTTTCTGCCGGGGCCGCGGCGGTCACCCTGACCTCACCCAGCACGGTCGATGCCTGGGTGGCCTCTGGCACCGCACGCAGCACAAAACCACCCTCCCCCGCCGCCTGCGCCTGCAGGTCGGTGCCGGCCAGCAGCCGGTCCAGCGCCTCGCGCACCGTGAGGCGGCCCTGCACGCCCTGGGTGCGCCGGCTCTGTACCAGGGCGGGCGACGCACTGATGCTCACGCCTGCGTCAGCGGCAAACGCCGTGAGCGCGGCGGCCAGCGGGCCTGCCGGCACCTGGAACGGACGCTGCACCGCGCTGGGGGCCCCCGCACCGGCCTGGGCCAGCGCAGCGCGCGGCAAGGCGGCGCCTGCCGCCAGGCCCGCTGCCATGAGCACGGCAAGGCCTGTCCGGGACAGTGGAAAGAGCAAGGGGGAGGGAGTGCGCGCCACGCTGCGCATGCCGGGCCGGAGAGCCATGGTCTGTTTTTCCTTCGGAAGTCGTTCGATGAAATCGGTTGCCATCGAACAGGACACGGCCTGCCGCAGAAAGGGGCCAGATTCCGAAAGAAATTTCAAGCCGGCGGTGTACCGCGCGCCGCCACCGTCACCCAGTAGCGCGTGCGGTAGTGGACCTGCACGGGCAGCAGGTGCACGAGGTTGGCGAGCACGGCGTCCGTGCCGGTATCGGCATCGCCCAGCTGAAAGGCGCCGGTGACGCGCAAATCCGCCACAGACGGATCGCAGTGCAGCCAGCCGGAGCGGTAGCGCGACAGCTCGGCCACAAAGTCGGCCAACCGCATGTTGTCTGCGGCCAGCAGGCCCCGCGCCCATTGGGCGGCGCCTGCGTCCGCAGGCTCGGCACGGCCTATGCCCATGGCGTCAAACCACAGTTGCTGGCCTGCCTGCAGCTGCTGCGCGGCGCCGCCACGGGTGGTGATCTGCACGGCGCCCTGCAGCACGGCCACTTCGCTGCGCTCCCGGACACTGCGCACGACAAAGCGCGTGCCTAGGGCGCGCACCCTGCCCTGCCCTGTGGTGACCACGAAGGGCCGATGCCGGGACTGCGGCTCGGGCGCGGTCTCTATGAAGACGGCGCCCTCACTCAGGTGGAGACGGCGCAGCGCCTCGTCAAACAACACATCGACGGCACTGCCCGTATCGAGCACGATGCGGCTGCCATCGGCCAGCGTCCATTCGCGGCGCTCGCCCGTGGCCGTGGCATGGGTGGAGGTCCACTGCATCCAGGGCGTGGCGCGCCAGGCCAGCCAGCCCACGGGGACGGCCATGATCAGCAGGGCCAGCGCGCGCACGGTATCGCGGCGGCCCACGGCGCCCAGGCGGCGCTGCTTGCGGCCCAGGGCCGGTGCCCCCAGTGCGGGCGGCAGGCTGCCCGCGCGCTGGCTCACGGCCAGGGCGCGCAGCCAGGCCTGCTCATGGACATCGGCACGGGCGCGCCAGGCCTCGAAGGCGCGGTGGTCGGCCTCGCTGGCCTCGCCCGAGTGCAGCAGCACGAACCATTCGGCAGCCTGCAAGGCGATTTCGCGCGACAGCGGCACAGCGGCCTGGGAGTCCACGGCGTTCATGCCGACAGCAGGATGCACTCGGCCATGGCCTGGGCCATGTAGCGCTTGACCGAGCGCAGGCCCATGCCCAGTTGCTCGGCAATGGCCGCATAGGTCAGGCCCTCGACCTGGGACAGGATGAAGACCGCGCGCACCTTGGGCGGCAGGCCGTCGAGCATGGCATCGACCTCCTGCAGCGCCTGCAGGATGAGCAATTGCTGCTCGGGCGACGGCGCCTGCGGCGCTGGCAGCGCGGCCAGGGCCTGCAGCCAGGCCTGTTCCAGCGACTGGCGGCGCAGGTGGTTGATCAGCAGGCGCCGCGCCACCGTGGCCAGGTAGGCCCGCGGCTCGCGCAGGGCGGGCAAGTCGCCCGCAGGCGCGGTGAGCAGGCGGATGAAGGTGTCCTGCGCCAGGTCGGCCGCGTCGCAGGCATTGCCAAGTCGGCGGCGCAGCCAGCCCTGCAGCCAGCCATGGTGGCCGGCATAGAGGGCGGAGATTTCGCGGTGCAAGGGGCTGGAGGCGGCGCTGGAGGCTGGGGCGGATGGCATGGTAGGACCCGATGGCTTGAAGGCGGAATGCGCCATCAAACAAGAATCATTCTCAAATCATTGTAACCAGCGGCAGCACTTGCCTAAGAGTGTCATCAGGCGGACCATCCAAGGGCGAACAGTGGAAGCAAGTGCGATCAGGTGTGGCTGACATCCAGCTGCTGCGCCGGATCGGTATCATTTGGAAACAATCAATCATCAGCTCAGCATCCATTAGGAGAGCGAACCATGTTCGAAACGCGGGTAGCAGGCACGGCAGGGCAGCAGGCGCTGTGGAGCACGCTGGACAAGGCCATGGCGCTGGCGGAGTTCACGCCCGAAGGCCGGCTGATGCGCGCCAACGCCAATTACGAAGCCATTCTTGGCTACCCCACCTCGGGCGCCGAGGGCCTGCTGCACAGTGACCTGTGCACCCAGGCACATGCCGATCCCGACGCCTACGGCCGGTGGCGCCAGCGCTGGGGCGCGGGCGAGACGATTTCGCGCGTGGGCGAACACCGGCGCCGTGATGGCAGCACCTGCTGGCTGGAGGCCACCTATGCCCCCGTGCTGGATACCCAGGGCGCGCTCAGCCATGTGCTGTGCATTGCCACCGACATCACGGCCCGGGTGCAGGCCGACCGCAGACGGCAGGAGCATTTGCGGCGCCTGTCCCTGGTGGCCGATGCCACCGACGCGGCCGTGGTGATCGCCGACGGCAACTGGACCATCTCCTATGTCAACGCAGGCTTCACCCGCATGTTCGGCTGGAGCAGCGAAGAGGTCGTGGGCCGTGCGCCCATCGCCCTGCTGGTGCCCCATGCCTCGCCCGAATTCACGGCCGCCTACCGCGCCGAACTGGACGCAGGCAAGCCGGTGTACCGCGAGGAGATCCTCGTCGGCAAGGACGGCGAGCGGTATTGGGTCAGCGCCCAGGCCAATCCCGTCATGGGCCCCGACGGCCGCCTCCACACCACGGTGACCGTGATCACCGACATCACCGAGGCCAAGATGCACGAGGTGCTGCAGCGGCGCGCCCTGGAGGCCATGGCCCGCGACCAGCCGCTGACCGAGGTGCTGGACCTGGTCTGCCGCGAGGTCGAGCGCATTGCGCCCGATATCGCGGTCTCGGTGCTGGAAGTCGATGACCAGAACCGCCTGCATCCGCTGGCCGCGCCCAGCCTGCCGGCCTCCTATTCGGCGGCGCTGGACGGCGTGCCCATCGGCCCCAATGTCGGCTCCTGCGGCGCGGCGGCCTTCCACAACCGGCCCGTGCTGGTGGGCGACATCGCCACCGATCCGTTGTGGGCCGACTTCAAGCACCTCATCCTGCCGCTGGGGTATACGGCCTGCTGGTCCACGCCCATCTGCGGGCTGCAGGGCGGCGTGGCCGGCACCTTTGCCTTCTACTACCGCCATTTCGACCGGCCCGGCCCCGATCCCTTCCACCAGCGGCTGGTGGAGGCCTGCACCGACCTGTGCGCGCTGGCGCTGGAGCGCGAGCAGGCACGCCGCCGCATCCGGCAGCTGGCCTTCTACGACGGGCTGACCACCCTGCCCAACCGCAGCCTGCTGCTGGCGCAGGCCGAACAGGCGCTGTCCGTGGCTTCGCACGAGGGCCACGAGCTGGCCGTGGTCTTCATCGACCTGGACCGCTTCAAGCAAGTCAACGACTCGCTGGGCCACCCGGCCGGCGACAGGCTGCTGTGCAGCGTGGCCCAGCGCATCCAGGCGGAGCTGCGCACGGGCGACATTGCCGGGCGCCTGTCGGGCGATGAATTCGTCATCGTGCTGCCACACTGCGGCGGTGCGCAGGCGGCCGAGGTGATAGAGCGGCTGCAGTCGGCACTTGGCGAGCCCTGCATGATCGACGACGTGTCCCTGGCCAGCACGGCCAGTTGCGGCATTGCCGTGTTTCCCGCCGACGGGCGCGACATGGAGACGCTGCTGCACCGCGCCGACATGGCCATGTACCAGGCCAAATCGGGCGGGCGCGGGCTCTACAGCTTCTTCAGCCCCGAGATGAACCGCCTGGCGCAGGAACGGCTGGTGCTGGAGACGGCGCTGCGCGACGCCCTGCGCAGCGGCGGCCTGCGCCTGCACTACCAGCCCCAGCTCGACCTGAAGGACGGGCGCCTCTACGGCGTGGAGGCCCTGGCGCGCTGGAGCCATGCGGAATTCGGCGAGATCTCGCCCGCACGCTTCATTCCGCTGGCCGAGGAATGCGGCCTGATCGGCGAGCTGGGCACCTGGGCACTGCGCGAGGCCTGCCGCCAGCTGGGCGAGTGGCGCAGCCGGGGCATTGACGTGCCGGCCATGTCGGTCAACCTCTCGCCCACGAGCTTTCACAACCTGGACCTGCCGCGCATGATTGCCGACACGCTGGAGCACAACGCGCTCAAGCCGCAGGACCTCACGCTGGAGATCACCGAAAGCCTGCTGCTGGACACCAACCCGGGCACCATGCGCACGCTGCAGGCCGTGCATTCCCAGGGCGTGCGCCTGTCCATGGACGACTTCGGCACGGGCTACTCCAGCCTCAGCTACCTGCGCCGCCTGCCCGTCAGCGAGCTCAAGCTGGACCGCAGCTTCGTGGCCGACCTGGAAAACGACGAAGCCGCCCAGGCCCTGAGCAACGCCATCCTGGGCATAGGCCGCAGCCTGCACCTGACCGTGGTGGCCGAGGGAGTGGAGACGGCGGCGCAGAACACCATCCTGCGCGAACAGGGCTATCCGGTCGCGCAGGGCTATCTGTTCTCGCGCCCGCTGCCGGCAGCGGATCTGGAGCGGTGGCTGCAGGCATCGAGCCTGCAAGCCGGCGTGGCGACGGACGTGTGAGCGAACGTGTGAACGGGCATGTGAGCGGGCATGTGAACGGACCAGGCCATGCGCGCGGAGACCTTGGCCGGAAAAAGTAACAATCCGCAATAAATATTCGGACTGGACCTATTTTTCCCTAAGCCTCGCCGGCAAGTGACCGATAACTGCGGCATGGCGGGGCCGAGTGTCGGTCCCGCTGATCGCCCCCGATCGCCACCGCATCCCCTCGATTCGCAGCCACCGCCGCTCACCCGCTTTCGCTTCTCGCCGTACGGCACTCCCCACCATGATGTTTTTCCGCAATCTGAAGCTGGCCCACAAGCTGCTGGCCTCTTTCATCGCCCTGCTGCTGCTGACCGCCGGCCTGGGCCTGTTCTCCGTGGTCCAGCTGGACCGTGTCAACCGCACGGCCACCGACCTGGCGCACCACTGGATGCCCGCCGAGCGCGTGATCATGGAGATGCGCTACCAGCTGCAGCGCTACCGCTCGCAGACCATGCAGCATGTGCTGGCCACCTCGATGGATGAAATGGCCATCTACGACAAGAGCATGCCGGCGCTGTGGTCCGAGCTGCTCAAGAACCAGCAGGCCTTCGAGCGCTATGCCAACACCGCGCGTGAGCGCGAGCTGATGGCCGGCATCAAGGACGACCTGGGCCAGTACGCGCAGCACACGGCAAAGATCGTGGACCTGTCCCACGCCCTGCGCACCGACGAGGCATCCGAGGTGCTGCGCGGCGATTCGGTCAAGACCAGCCGTGCCATCAACACCAAGCTGGACGAACTGCTCAAGATCAACGCCCAGGGCATCGAGGATGCCAACCAGGCAGGCGACGACATCTTCACCGCCGCGCGCTGGTGGGTGATCGCCCTGCTGGCGGGGGCCGTCCTCTTCGGCCTGGGCATGGCGCTGCTGATCGCCCGCAGCGTGGCACGCCCCCTGCAGCAAGCCGTGAGCCTGGCGCAGGCCGTGGCCGCCGGCGACCTGGGCAGCCGCATCGAGGTGCATGGCAAGGACGAGACCGGCCAGCTGCTGCAGGCCCTGCAGCACATGAACGAGAGCCTGCAGCGCATCGTCGGCCAGGTGCGCCAGGGCACGGACTCCATCGCCACGGCCAGCGGCCAGATCGCCTCGGGCAACCAGGACCTGTCGGCCCGCACCGAGGAACAGGCCAGCTCGCTGGAGCAGACCGCCGCCTCCATGGAGGAGCTGACCTCCACCGTCAAGCAAAACGGCGCCAACGCCCAGCAGGCCAACCAGCTGGCCGCCGCCGCCTCCCAGGTCGCCGTGCGCGGCGGCTCGGCCGTGGCCCAGGTGGTGCAGACCATGTCCGCCATCAACGATGCCTCGCGCAAGATCGTGGACATCATCGGCGTCATCGACTCCATCGCCTTCCAGACCAACATCCTGGCGCTGAATGCGGCCGTGGAAGCGGCCCGCGCCGGTGACCAGGGCCGCGGCTTTGCCGTCGTCGCCTCGGAAGTGCGCACCCTGGCCCAGCGCTCGGCCGCCGCCGCCAAGGAGATCAAGCAGCTCATCGACGACTCGGTGGGCAAGGTCGAGGAAGGCAGCGCCCAGGTCGACTCGGCCGGCAAGACCATGGAGGAGATCGTGGCCAGCGTGCGCCGCGTGACCGACATCATGGGCGAGATCTCGGCCGCCAGCCATGAGCAGACGGCCGGTATCGAGCAGGTCAACCAGGCCGTCACGCAGATGGACCAGATGACCCAGCAGAACGCCGCACTGGTGGAGGAATCGGCGGCGGCCACCGGCGCCCTGCAGGCCCAGGCCAAGGCGCTGGCCGAAGTGGTCAGCGTGTTCAAGCTCTCGCCGTCCACCGGCATGCTGGGCAACAGCCGTGGCGTCAACCACGCCGCCGCCGTGGCAGCGCCCCGCCACGCGCCGACGGCGCCCCGTCCGCATCTGGCGCCTTCCGCTCCCAAACGCGCGGTGCCCGCACGTGCTTCGGCCGCCCTGCCTTCTGTGGCCGGTGCAACCGGTGCACCCCCTGCCCCGGCAGGCGCCGCGCGCCCGGCCCAGCCGGCACAGCCGGCCCGGCCCGCCGTGACGGCATCGGCCAAAGCCAAGGCCAAGGCGGCCAGCACGGCTTCCGACGACGATTGGGAAACCTTCTGAACCAGGTTTTCGCCCGCCCCGCCGGGGGCGGACATGCCTGCCAAGGCCCGACCAGCTCCAGCTGGCCGGGCCTTTTTTCCGGGAGGTCTGCAGCCAGAACACGCCAGGGTCCACGCTGCAACCTGTGCATTGCCACGGCCAAGCCCTTCAAATCTGCCATGATCGGCCGCTGCAAGCCCTTGTTTTGAAAGCCATCGTCACACGGCAGCGCGCCTCCAGGCCCGCGCGGCGGGCGCTTGCCCCGGCACGATGCCCCAGCATGAGAAAATCGGCGATTCGGCCAAGAACACATTCATCAGAAGAACGGAACACATCATGGAAGCAGAACGCATCAACCTCATCGGCAACACCCTCGAAGATCTGTCGCAGCGTGCGGCAGATCTACGGAGGTATCTTTGACTACGATGCAAAGTACGAACGACTGCGCACGGTAAATGCCTCGCTGGAAGATCCCAGCGTCTGGAACGACCCCAAGAAGGCCCAGGAGCTGGGCAAGGAAAAGAAGCTGCTCGACGGCGTCGTGCTGACGCTGCAAAAGCTCACCACCGAGCTGGCCGACAACGCCGAGCTGTTCGAGATGAGCAAGGAAGAAGGCGATGAGACCGGCCTGCTCACCATCGAGGGCGAGACCGCCAAGCTGCAGCCGCTGATCGAGGAGCTGGAGTTCCGCCGCATGTTCGGCAAGGAAGCCGATCCGCTGAACTGCTTCGTGGACATCCAGGCCGGCGCCGGCGGCACCGAAGCCTGCGACTGGGCCGGCATGCTGCTGCGCCAGTACCTGAAGTACGCCGAGCGCAAGGGCTTCAAGGCCACGGTCGAGGAAGAGACGCCGGGCGACATCGCCGGCATCAAGAGCGCGACCATCCACATCGAAGGCGAGTACGCCTACGGCCTGCTGCGCACCGAAACCGGCGTGCACCGCCTGGTGCGCAAGTCGCCCTTCGACAGTTCGGGCGGCCGCCACACCAGTTTTGCCTCGCTGTTCGTCTACCCCGAGATCGACGACTCGATCCAGATCGAGATCAACCCCTCGGACGTGCGCACCGACACCTACCGCGCATCGGGCGCGGGCGGCCAGCACATCAACAAGACCGACTCGGCCGTGCGCCTGACGCACATGCCCACCGGCATCGTCGTGCAATGCCAGGACGGCCGCAGCCAGCACAGCAACCGCGACGTGGCATGGCAGCGCCTGCGCTCCAAGCTCTACGAGCACGAGATGCAAAAGCGCATGGTGGAGCAGCAAAAGCTGGAGGACACCAAGACCGATGTGGGCTGGGGCCACCAGATCCGCTCGTACGTGCTGGACAACAGCCGCATCAAGGATTTGCGCACCAACGTCGAAATCTCGGCCACCCAGAAGGTGCTGGACGGCGACCTCGACGCTTTCATCGAAGCCTCGCTCAAGCAAGGCCTCTGATTTCAAGCCCCTGGGCGGCACCGGCCGCACAGGGGCTTGAACTCTGTCCCCTGATATTGGCATAGGAAGGAATCTGTATGCTGCAACTGCGTGACGGGCAGGCCCCTGCCACCGCCATCCACCGCGCCGACTACCAGGCTCCTGCCTGGTGGATCGACACCGTGGACCTGACCTTCGATCTCGATCCGGCCAAGACCCGCGTGCTCAACAAGATGCGCGTGCGCCGCAACACCGAGGTGCCGGCGCAGCCGCTGCGCCTGGACGGCGATGAACTGAACCTTGCGCGCGTGCTGGTCAACGGCGGCGGCACCTCGTTCAAGATGGACGGCGACCAGCTCGTGCTGGAGAACCTGCCCGAGGGCGGCGACCCCGTCGATCTGGAAATCTTCACCACCTGCGCGCCCGCCAAGAACACCAAGCTCATGGGCCTGTATGTGAGCCAGGGCACGTTCTTCACCCAGTGCGAGGCCGAGGGTTTCCGCCGCATCACCTATTTCCTGGACCGTCCCGATGTGATGGCCATGTATACCGTGACGCTGCGCGCCGACAAGACCGCGTACCCGGTGCTGCTGTCCAACGGCAACCTGGTCGAGCAAGGCGCGCTGGAAGACGGCCGCCACTTCGCCAAGTGGGCCGATCCGCACAGAAAGCCCAGCTACCTGTTCGCCCTGGTGGCCGGCAATCTGGTTGCGCGCGAGCAAAAGATCAAGAGCCGCGCAGGCCGCGACCACCTGCTGCAGGTCTTCGTGCGCCCCGGCGATCTGGAGAAGACCGAGCACGCCATGAACTCCCTCATGGCCAGCGTGGCCTGGGACGAGGCCCGCTTCGGCCTGTCCCTGGACCTGGACCGCTTCATGATCGTCGCCACCAGCGACTTCAACATGGGCGCCATGGAGAACAAGGGCCTGAACGTCTTCAATACCAAGTACGTTCTGGCCAGCCAGTCCACGGCCACCGACACCGACTACGCCAACATCGAGTCCGTCGTCGGCCACGAGTACTTCCACAACTGGACCGGCAACCGCGTCACCTGCCGCGACTGGTTCCAGCTGTCGCTCAAGGAAGGCCTGACCGTCTTCCGCGACCAGGAATTCAGCATGGACATGGCGGGCAGCCCCTCGGCACGCGCCGTCAAGCGCATCGAGGACGTGCGCGTGCTGCGCACCGCCCAGTTCCCCGAAGATGCGGGCCCCATGGCCCACCCGGTGCGGCCCGACAGCTACATCGAGATCAACAACTTCTACACCGTCACCATCTACGAAAAGGGTGCCGAGGTCGTGCGCATGCAGCACAACCTGGTGGGCCGCGAAGGCTTTGCCAAGGGCATGAAGCTGTACTTCGAGCGCCATGACGGCCACGCCGTCACCTGCGACGACTTCGCCCAGGCCATGGCCGACGCCAACCCTGGCAGCGAGCTGGCCCAGCGCCTGGACCAGTTCAAGCGCTGGTACAGCCAGGCGGGCACGCCCCAGCTGCACGCCGAAGGCAGCTACGACGCCGCCGCACGCACCTACACGCTGACGCTGAGCCAAAGCTGCGCGCCCACGCCGGGCCAGGCCGAGAAGCTGCCCTTCGTCATCCCCGTGCAGATGGGCCTGCTGGGCCAGGACGGCCGCGCGCTGACCCTGCGCCTGCAGGGCGAGGACCAGGCCGCAGCGGGCGACAGCCGCCTGCTGGTGCTGTCCGAGCCCAGCCACAGCTTCGTCTTCACCGACGTGGACCAGGAGCCCGTGCCCTCGCTGCTGCGCGGCTTCAGCGCCCCCGTGGTGCTGCAGCACAGCGACAGCGATGCCGCCTTGCTGACCCTGCTGGCCCATGACAGCGACGCCTTCAACCGCTGGGAAGCCGGCCAGCGCCTGGGCATGCGCATCGCGCTGCAGGCCATTGGCGACACCTCCATCACGGCAGATGCCAGCGGCCAGATCACGGCCGCCCTGCTGCCGGCCTCGTTCATCGAGGCCATGCGCGGCGTGCTGCGCCATCCCCAGCTGGATGCGGCCTTCAAGGAGCTGATGCTGGCCCTGCCCGGCGAAAGCTACATGGCCGAGCAGCTGGCCGTGGTCGATCCTCAGCGCGTGCACGCCGTGCGCGAAGCCATGCGCCAGCAACTGGCGACCGAGCTGCAGGCCGACTGGCAGCAGGCATGGCAAGAGCACAGCGACACCGGCGCCTACCGCCCCGACCCCGTCAGCTCCGGCCGCCGTGCGCTGGCAGGCCTGGCCCTGTCCATGCTGTGCCTGGCCGCACGCGCCTCGGGCGACAGCGTCTGGCCCGGCAAGGCGCTGCAGCGCTTCAAGGACGCCGGCAACATGACCGACCGCATGAGCGCCCTGACGGCACTGGTGCAAAGCGGCCACCCGCTGGCCGCCCAGGCCCTGGCGCGCTTCCACAAGCTGTTCCAGCACGATGCATTGGTGCTGGACAAGTGGTTTGCGCTGCAAGGTGGCGCCTGCGACCGTGGCGGCAACGTGCTGCCGGCCGTCAAGCAGCTGATGAAGCACCCCGACTTCCAGATCAAGAACCCCAACCGCGCGCGCAGCCTGATCTTCAGCTACTGCAGCGCCAACCCCGGCGCCTTCCACCGCGCCGACGCGGCGGGCTATGTGTTCTGGAGCGAGCGCGTCATCGAGCTGGACGCCATCAACCCCCAGGTCGCCGCCCGCCTGGCACGCGCCCTGGACCGCTGGAGCAAGCTGGCCGAGCCCTACCGCACGGCCGCACGCGAGGCCGTCGCCCGCGTGGCGGCCCGCGCTGAACTGAGCAACGACGTGCGTGAAGTCGTCACCCGCGCCCTCGCGGATTGACGAGCCACCCCCTGAGTCGCTTCGCGCCTTCCCCCTTGCAGGGGGACGACACCCTCGGTGCGAGGCGGCTCTTCCTCGGTGTCCCTGGCTTGAGCAGCGCCGGTTTTATGCTGCAAGCCAGGAATCACTGAAATGCTGTTCATCAGCAGATGCATACGCCATGCCGCATCTGCTCCCGGATTTTTAGGAGTTAAACCCATGAAGAAAAACGTCAGCCTGACCCGCTACCTGGTCGAGCAGCAACGCGTGGACGGCCTCATCCCCGGCCAGCTGCGCCTGCTGCTGGAAGTCGTGGCCCGTGCCTGCAAGCGCATCAGCCAATCCGTCAACAAGGGCGCCATTGGCGACGTGCTGGGCACGGCCGGCAGTGAGAACGTGCAGGGCGAAGTCCAGAAGAAGCTGGACATCATCGCCAACGAGGTGCTGATCGAGGCCAACGAATGGGGCGGCCACCTGGCAGCCATGGCCTCCGAGGAAATGGAAGGCATCTACCTGGTGCCCAACCGCTACCCGCACGGCGAATACCTGCTGATGTTCGACCCGCTGGACGGCTCGTCCAACATCGACGTCAACGTCTCCATCGGCACCATCTTCAGCGTGCTCAAGAAGCCCGAAGGCCACCCCGGCGTGACCGAGCAGGACTTCATGCAGCCCGGCACCCAGCAGGTCGCGGCCGGCTACTGCATCTACGGCCCGCAGACCACCCTGGTGCTGACCGTGGGCGACGGCGTGTCCATGTTCACGCTGGACCGCGAGCAAGGCTCCTTCGTGCTGGTGCAGGAAAACATCCGCATCCCCGAAGACACCAAGGAATTCGCCATCAACATGTCCAACATGCGCCACTGGGACACCCCCGTCAAGCGCTACGTGGACGAATGCCTGGCCGGCGTGGAAGGCCCGCGCGGCAAGGACTTCAACATGCGCTGGATCGCCTCCATGGTGGCCGACGTGCACCGCATCATGACCCGCGGCGGCATCTTCATGTACCCCTGGGACCGCCGCGAGCCCAACAAGCCCGGCAAGCTGCGCCTGATGTACGAAGCCAACCCCATGTCCTGGCTCATAGAGCAGGCCGGCGGCGCCGCCACCAACGGCAAGCAGCGCATCCTCGACATCCAGCCCACGCAGCTGCACGAACGTGTGAGCGTCATCCTCGGCTCGAAGAACGAAGTCGAAAAAGTGACGCAGTACCATTCCGAGGCATGAATTTGCCGTTATAATTTTTGTCTGTCGCCGGTGTAGCTCAGTTGGTAGAGCAGCTCATTCGTAATGAGAAGGTCGAGGGTTCGATTCCTTTCTCCGGCACCAAAAACATAGCATCCATGCGGGTTCCGCAAGGATTCTTGGGGGAAATTGGGGAAACTCAATTTCCCTTTTTGTTTTGCAGCGGCCAAAGCATGCCTGAGCCTCGGCAGCTCAAGCCCCCTGTTCAGCCGATGGCGCTTGCAGCTGGCTCGCCCGCCGCGGCGCTTCTTCCTCAGGCTTCTCCGTACCCTCACCAGCACACCAAGTGCCTTCAACTTGCTCGGATTTCAGATCCGACCAAGACAGTTCGGACTGCGCTCCCCCCCCTACCCGCCGAACTGCGAATGCAGGCTCACTAGCCGCTGCGCCAGCGTCTCGGCGTCGTGGCGCATGGCATAGAGCGACGTGGTGCCGATGGAGACGTGGCCATACCAGATGTGGAATCCCTCTAGTCGCAGCAAGTTGCCAACGGAACAACCATCTCGGATTGCACCGGAGAGAGTCGCCGCCTGGAACTCGAAGAGCTCGACATTCCCATGCAAGATCCGGTCCGTATAGCAACCGGAAACCTGCATATCTATGCGCAGCGTGTAGATCATGGCTTGACGGCCTTGCATAAGTTCCTGATACCGGACGCGGAGTGATCTTTATCTTCCCACTCAGTCTTTTAACAAAAAAAATGCGCAGCAAATCTTGACAAGATGCGGTACGGCAATTTCAATAAAAATCCGCTACGGCGTGAGAAAATCTGCAGCGACGAAAGATACCGAAACTCCAAAAATAAAAGCCAAGATATTAAAAGATTCTCTTATTTTTGAGGGCCTGTCTGAATTTTTGTGTGCAAGGCTCTCATTGACTTGCCCTGGTCAGCCGGAGTTGCATGAGACAACGACGGATACCTGGGCAAGTGGAGACTGCATCTTAAGCAGTCCTCCTGGTGAAGCGGTCCTCGTAGAGGATCGCGAACTGGTTCATTGCCTCCTTCCAATCCTTGGCCGCGCGGCCCCAGTCAGCCGTGATGTTGCGCAGGGCCAGCCAGATCAGCTTGGTGGCCGCGTCATCGCTGGGGAAGTGCCCGCGCGTCTTGATGATCTTGCGCAGCCTCGCGTTGATGCTCTCAATGGCGTTGGTGGTGTAGACCACGCGGCGCACGGCTGGCGGGAAGGCGAAGAAGGGGATCACCTTGTCCCAGGCCCGACGCCAGGCCGCCACCACGGTGGGGAACTTGTGACCCCAAGGGCCTTGCTCAAAGGCCTCCAGCTCGGCTTGTGCCGCCTCAGCACTGGGCGCCGTGTAGATGGGTCGGATGGCCTGCGCAAGCAGCTTGCGATCCTTCCAGCTCGCGTAGTCCAGGCTGTTGCGGATCAGGTGCACGATGCAGGTCTGCAGCGTGGTGGCCGGGAAAACCGCCCCCAACGCCTCGGCCATGCCCTTGAGACCATCGGTGACAGCAATGAGGATGTCGTTGACGCCCCGGGTCTTCAGGTCGTTGAAGACCTTCATCCAGAACTTGGCCCCCTCGGTGCCTTCGATCCACAGGCCCAGGATGTCGCGGCTGCCATCGGGCAGCACGCCCAGGGCCAGGTAGATGGCCTTGTTGCGCACCACCGCGTCCTCTCGGATCTTCACGCGCAGCGCGTCGAAGAACACCACCGGGTACATCGGTTCAAGCGGGCGGGCCTGCCAGGCGGTGACCTCGGCCATGACGGCGTCGGTGACCGAGCTGATGAACTCGGCCGAGACCTCTGTGCCGTAGCTCTCCAGCAAGAAGCCCTGGATCTCGCGCATGGTCATGCCGCGCGCGTACATGGCCACGATCTTGTCGTCAAAGCCGGTGAAGCGTCGCTCGTGCTTGGGGATGAGCACTGGCTCGAAGCTGCCAGCGCGGTCACGCGGCACCTCGATGCGCAGCGGGCCGTCGTCGGTGAGCACCGTTTTGCCCGTGCTGCCGTTGCGGTGGTTGGCCCCGGCCTCGGGCTTGGCACCCCCGGGGGCATAGCCCAGGTGATGGCTGAGCTCAGCGCCCAGCGCACGCTCGATCAGCGCCTTCTTGAAGGCCACCGTCGCGGCGTTGACCGCCTCGCCCGTCATCGGCCCGGTCACGAACTGGTCAATCAGTTCCTTGGGAATGGGCGGCAGCTTCGCCGCCGCAGCAGCGCTGGCCGCCGCCTTCTTCGTCGTCTTGCTTGGCATACATGCTCCTGATCGTCATGCTATGCCTCGCACACAAAATTCGGGACAGGCTCATTTTTGATTTCACAACAATACAATACGTCCAAAATATTATCATAAAAAACGAGAAGCAAATTAATTGCAATGCAATGAATAGCAGAATCTCATAAATATTTAATTCCATGCTCTCACCATTTTTAACAAGATTACCAAGCCTAATTTATGGCTGATTTCCGCACGAGGAAAAACTTGATAAATCACCACGCGATTGGATAGCAAGCACCAAATTAACCACCTGCCTTTAATGCGCGCAACTGCTCAAGAGGCAACAGAGCTTCTTCGTCTGGGTTTTCTGCCCCGCTCTTCAACGTCCCCATCATGGGCAACTTAATCAATGAATCTGCTTGGGCCGGAGTGCAATGCAGCCAAGCATCCCAGTCTTGGCGCTCCAGAACTACAACACACCTCTTTTCTCTGCCAGGCCTGTGCATGAGAGAGAGAATTGGATGTGCGCTGGCATCTTGTGTGATCACCGTGTAGTTCGGCACCTTTTCTCCGCTCACCGGATCTATCCATTCACTATACAGCCCCGCCAACATTGCAGGCTTTCCGTCGGAACGCCGGAACATCCAATTAATACTGCGACCAGATAAACCAGAGTAATTCTCGATCCAGCTGCTCACTGGGATAAGACACCTTCGACCCGCATGCCAAGACGGGCCAAATACGTAATCATTGCTCAACGTTTCTCTGAACGCTTTTTCCGTTGACATAGGGGAACCATCCAAATTTAAAGGACGCCTGCTTAGCGACGTCGTTGGAATCAACCCCCATTGCCCAACTTCTAAGCATTCACATGCTTTAATATATGGACCGTATGCCAATGGAACTATATATACACCCCACCCCTTTTTAGGAGCAGATCCTTGCAGCGGATAGAGTTCATCAATATCAGAAATATCGGGAGAGCTATATCTATTACCCATTCCGAGAGCCTTTTGAATAGCTATTCAGGATTTTCACAGAGCGGAATTCGCAAGCTTACTAAACAAGCATCCGCTTCGAACCAAACCCATCCTGTTTTGCTTAAGCAAATGCTCAGTTTTGCGTTATCGATAGGCCATTCTCATCATGCCCTACAGCTATCGACAAGTAACATCTCATGCCAAAAATTAACATTTTTTCATAAAGTCATCCTGCGTTGCAGATCCGACTTCGGCACTACAAGAGCTGTCACCTCAGATTGACCTGCAATTAACACAAAAATCCATTTGCATCCATTTCTCACAACAACTACAGGGAATTTAGATGTAGGTATTAACCCTTAAAAATCATGTACCGAGACGCTTGCTCGTTAATCGTTGCTGGATTGTTTGAACCCGCTCTCGGCCTCTTACATACCGCTAGCTAGTAGTGGGCAAAGGCTAAGTGCCCCCAAAATCCTCTTGACAAACTTTCACAAAAACCCTTATTGATAATAAGAATGATTTCCATCACGCTCCCCGTCTTTATAAATTCCCTCTATGGACGATCAACATGCGTTTTGGAATACCGACACTAAAAGAATTGGCCTTTCTGGTGATTTTTTCTTGGGTCACGAGCAGCCAGGCGGCGACATTTTCAACCTTCATCGACGACCAAGCCGGTTTCCTGTCTGCCATTGGTTCAGGGACATTCTCCACCCACGAAGATTTCAGCACCTCTGTAAACCTGAAGCCCATAGGAAGCGCAGGAAATCCGGATATTTGGAATGGCTTCACTGTAGAAGCCTACGGCCCCAATACAAGCACTGCTTGGTCTCCTTCAAAATATTGTCATGCATTAAATTCCGGATCAGGGACATCAAATTATTCGGAGGAGTGTCTATTTTGGAACCCCCTCGCACCAGCAGTTCCAGGAATATTTGCCGCATTGAACACGGAGAATGGCATCTCCTTTAAACTAGCCAACTCAGCAACTGCTGCTTTCAGCTTCGATTTCGTCGATTGGAACGATTTATTTGAGAGATCTAATCTTCAAATTTTTGCAAGCGATGGAACGAGCGCAATAGTTTCTGATGCCACAAACGCTTTTGATGCCCCACCTCAGAAATTCGGAGTGACTTTGTCTCCTTCTGATATTGCGGCCGGTCTTTTCATAAAAGAGATTCGCTGGGTGGGCCTTGATTCAACGGGTGAAGTTGTCGGCTTCTACAACTTCCAGACTTATACCAATCCAAAAATTCAGAACAATCTGCCGATAGCCAATCCGGACAAATACTCTATACCTAACTCGCCCACCATACTAAATATTTTGGCGAACGATACCGACGCAGATTCGGATACTTTGCAAATCATCAGCATTAATGGAAATCCAATTACTCGCGGTACTCCATCAAACATTTTGATAACAGGCGGAAGCATCGGAGTCTCGGCAGCAGGAAAAATCACCTTTTCCCCCTCTGGCAATACTACAGATCCTATCTCATTTCAGTATGAGATTTCTGATGGCCGAGGCGGAACAGCGACTGGCAATGTCACCCTTACAAACATAACTCATCCTAAACCGACAATCGCTGCAGTACCAACCATTGGTGAACTTGGATTAGTCGCTTTGTCTTCGATAATCGCCTTTTTTTCGTTGTTACTCCGACGCAAAGTCAAATAAATTAATAGAACCGCTGCCAATCAGATTCTTTGAAGTTGTCAGATAATTTACTGCACTTACTTCTGCTTTGAGACTAGACGCGTCACCAGGGGTCGCACGCAGGCTGTAAGCGCGGCCAGCAGCCGCACCTCGTCGCCCTCGCGGCGGTCGATCTCGACCAGGGCGGCTCGACTGTCGCAGGCCGACGCGTTGCTGAAGTTCGGGAAGCACCGAAGCGGACGCTCAGAGCGCCGGAACGATGATGCTTTCTAGCCACAACTACCTGGGTCGAATCCGCGTGACTATCAAATCAATTCTCGGCATACGGCGAAAACCAACATTGAACGAGCTTGCCCGCGAGAGCTACAGAGCTGAGTCATATCGCGCGGCTTCCGAGGTCTCAGCGAACGAGCGGGTGGCTGCGGTGCTGCAGGGCCGCGCGAAGTTCTTGCTTGGAGAAGTCATCGGGTTATCTGAACTTAAGAAGCTGCCGGAGGGATTGATCGCTCAGCGGTTCCGGAGAGAGCTTCCCGTCACAGCGGACCAGGTGTTGCGCTACATCAAGTCGGAGGGTTTGCCAAAGGAGTTTGGCGACTGGGGAATTCAGCTGACCGAAAGCGCCGGGGCTTGGCATCTGACAGAGGTTGACATCAGGGGGTCAAGTCCGCCCGTTCCGTTCTTCACAAGGCATGAAGCTGAGCTAGCTATGGTCCTTCTGCGCCGGCAGACGATTGAACCCTTTGTCAGCGGGGCACTCGACGGAGCTGGCTAGATGTGAACCGTCAAGAGGTTATTTGCAGATCTGAGCCTGGACATCGGGGCGATGTGTCCAATCCCGCTGTGCGGCCTGTGCCAGTTGTAGTGATGCTGCCAGCTCGCCAAGGCATTGGTTCGTTCGGCTGAGCTCTGGTACGTCCAGCCATAGGCCCACTCGCGTAGCGCTGACTGGATGAACCGCTCGGCCTTGCCATTGGTCTGTGGCCGGTACGGCCTGGTGAACTTGTGCTGCACACCCAAGGCCTTGCAGGCAGCAGCAAACTCCTTGGACCGGAAGGCCGCGCCGTTATCGGTCAGCAGGCGTTTGATGTGTACGCCCAGCCCCACGTAGTACGCCACCGCGTTGTGCAGGAACGCGACAGCTTCGAGCTTCTTCTCGTCGGGATGCATGGCGGTGAAGGCGATGCGCGCATGGTCGTCGATGGCTACAAACAACGTCTCCCAGCCTGCGCCATCGACCGAGTCGCGCCTGTTGCCAGTCACCCGATGACTGGGTCTGACGATACGCCCGAGCTTCTTGGTGTCAATGTGCAGCATGTCCCCGGGTGCCTCATGCTCGTAGCGCATCACCGGTTCAGCAGGCTGCAGGTCGCTGAGGCGAGATAGGCCAGCACGGGCCAGCACACGGCTGACGGTGGAAGCAGAGACACCTGCATAGCTGGCAATGCGCGACTGCAGCATTCGACGGCAGCGCAACTCAACGATGAGCAGTGCCTTGGACTCGCCAATGGTGCGGGGCGAGCGCGCTGGCCTGGAGGACGCATCGGCCAGGGCAGCTTCACCACCGCTCAGATACCGGCCCAACCACTTCCTGGCTGTCTGCGCTGTAACGCCTTGGGCAAGAGCAGCTTGGGTGGCATCCAGGCCATGAATGGTCATCTGTTTAACCATCTCAAGTCGGCGGGCGAAGGTAAGTCGGGCATGCTTATGGGTGTTCATCCGGTTGGGTGTCCTGAGTAGGTTGGGTGTTTGGCGACTTCCAGTCTCTCAAATCCAACCCGGATGAACACCTGATACAACCTATTGAAGCTTCACAGCTAGACGAGAGACCGCTCCTGGCCATGAGCGGTCCACTACCGCACGCGCAGCAGGAACAAACGCCGGTCAGCGCCAGTTACTGCGCCGCCAGAACAGGGACTGGTCCCCGCGATGCGGGGTGATGTGGTCAACAACCGTGGCCGCCTCGACCCTGCCCTGCACCTGGCACATGAGGCACAGCGGGTGCTCGCGCAGGAACTGCTCGCCCGCCTTCTGCCACTTGTAGCCGTAGCCCCGCTGCGCTGCCGTCTGGTCGCTGGTGCGCCAGCTGCCGGCCTGCATCGTCTGCACGCGGCGGTTGTCCAGCACGGGCAGCGTACTCTTCAATGTCTGGAGCTTGGACATAAGGATGCCGCCTGCCTATGGCCGCCAGTTAAGATGCATCTTTAAACCTACTGGGATAAATTTTTGAACAATGAACGTATGGATGTGCTCGCCGGTGAACTGAGCGCGCTGGCCACTGTCGTGGTGCGGCTGATTGAGACCATCACACCTGAGCAAGCAGCCCACGCTCATGAGGCGCTTCTGATTGACCGAGACGCCATCCGCATCGGAACTTCTACCGGTGGCCCAGAGTTGGAGCTCGCGACAACCGAACGCGCTCTTGACAACTACCTTTCCCTGCTCATCGACGTAGCAGAGAGCTGAGCGATTCAGCCGCGAGTGCCGTTGCACACTCGCAAGCCTCGCATCCTCCATGCCATCCATGCTTTGCATGGATGCGTCTGATGGCGGCGGAAACAACAAAGCCACCCGAAAGTGGCGCAACCACTGAGCGAACATGTGTACTCCCCTGGTCTGGGATGAGTCACTTAACGTTCTCTATAGACTGGTCCGATGACCGAGCCATTCGACCACGTCGATACAAACGCCATCCGGCTGCGGCTACGCAGCTACGAGGAGCGTTGCACGCTACTGTTGCGCGCAATCGGCGACAACAAAACGGTCACCGCACGGGTCGAGCAGATCAGGGACCAATACATCGCGCTCAAAAGAGATCTCAAGGCCGATGCCGCTGCCACGCGTCGCGCCGGGAAGGACCCAGCTTGCGCAGTTGCTGCATTTTTTTCCCCTGCAGTCAATGAGGCAGCTCTGCACCTGAAGCCAACCTCCGGCTCTCATCCGATAGCGGGAAATTGGTTGTCTGCGGTGTATGACGCGCGGATTGATATCTGCCACTACCTCGCCCAGCTTGACCGCAACTGACCAGGCAGCGTCAGCGGGGTCACTGCAAAAAAAACCTACCAAAGCAAGCCAGGGTAGGTAACTGCTGGACGGAGCCAGCAGGGGAGGGATACGAAGCGTATCAAGAAGAATTTATGGCAGGTAGGACGCCTTCAGGCCTCACGCGCTACTGTCGCCATACCCGCTGCCTCTCCGGCTCCAGCGCCTATCAAGCCTCCAAGGGCGCCGCCAACAAAAATGCCTGCAGGGCCAGCAGCTACGGCGCCGACTCCCGCCCCCACCACTGCGCCAACCATCATGAAGCCGGCCACCATGGTTGACTTTGATTCACGGACTGACTCCTCTTTGGTCATCCGAATCTGCGCCGAGGGATCAGGATCTTGCGAGGGCACACCATGCCCCTGAACGGCCTGCTCAGCAAGATCCGGGTCAACAGGCCGTCCCAGCAGGTACTTAAGCGAAATCGATGAAGTCATGGCGCTCTCCTCAGAGATGAGGAAGATAGAAACACCTCGCCTCACCTTCGTTGTACTCCCTGCTGCTCACTCGCACCTGTGGTCCAGTCAGCCGGCGCGGCGTAAGGGAAGGCGCTCTCCCGCCTTCGCAACATTCATTCGCTCTGTACCCGGAAAAACAAAGCCCGCAGGCATTGCCAGCGGGCTAGTGATCTTTAGGGACGTGTGATGTTTCCCCCCATCGCTTCAATGTCTTGCCAGACTCACCGCCTGGGCTGCAACCACCTTCAGGCCCTTCATCAGCTTCAGCGCGGCGATGGTGCCGCAGCGGGCGCGGTCCACATGCTCGCCAATGTGCTCGGAGATCAGCATGCCCTCGGCTTCGTGCGGCACTTCACGGGTGCCAAAGCCCTTACAGGTCTCGCAGATCGCCATCTTGCCCAGCTTGACGCCGCCACAGCCTGGGCACTTGCGGTCGCACCACCACAGCAGCACGTCGGTCAGCTTGGCGCGGGCATTCTTGATGCCCTGCGCCAGCACCCAGGGCATGAAGCCGGCGCGCGTGTCCACCAGGCGGCTGTACTGCGGCAGGCTGCACAGGATCTGCATGCGGCGCTCCATCTGTCACTGGCCCTCGGCAAAGCGGGCGCCAACCATGTCGAGTCGGCCCCGGCTCTTGCGAGGCAGCTGCTCGGCCACGTGCTGCAACTGCTCCTCGGTCACCCCCTTCACGTCGATCTGTATTCGGTAGGTGCCGGAGGCAGTTTTCTTGGGCTTCGCCATGGGGGAAAAGTGGCGGAAATTGGGGGCAAACGATGTGCAAACATGTATTTCCGCTGCACATGCCACTCTTCGGAACGATCATAACTTGTTGATTTTCATGACTTTGTGCAAAACAAGCACATACCAACACAGCTATTCGGTTCCTTTCTCCGGCACCAAACAAGAAGCCCCAGAATCGCGAGAGTCTGGGGCTTTTTCGTTGGGTCATGCTTGTGGCTTCGCGCCTCCTGCGCGCGCCGCCATCCGCACCGCGAGGGCCGACAGTACGGCGCTGCCGCTCGCCAGCAGGATGGACGATGTGTAGCTGCCCGACAGATCGAACAGCAGCCCCGCCAAGCTCCCCCCGGCCACGGCAGCAATACCGACCGACACGTAGAGCGCACCCAGGATGGCGCCCAGGCTCCGCGTGCCAAACCAGGTGGCAGCCACGGCCGGATACAGCGCGATGCAGCCGCCATTGACCGCACCGAATGCCAGCGCGAATCCCGCCAGGGCCGTGAAGCCTTGCGCCATGGACCACAGCCCGCACAGCAGGGCCAGACTCGCGGTCAGCAGCATCAGAAAGCGCAGCGGCCCCATCCTGTCACCCAGCCGCCCCAGCACCAGACGCCCGAGCACATTGCCGACGCCGATCAGCCCGATCAGCAGATTGGCCTGCGCGGCCGGCAGCCCCTGCTGACGTGCCAGCGGATTGATGTGGATCAGCGCTAGGAACAGGCCGATGGAGCCGAAGAAGATGGCGGCGAAATACCACCAAAAGCGCGCCTGCCGGGCCGCTTGCCCCAGGCCGACGCCCACCACACCTTGGCCCGTCTGCCCCGCAGCCTTGGCGCCGCCGGGTTGGATGCCATCGGGATGCAACCCCAGCTCTTCGGGCCTGCTTCGCAGGGCGGCTGCGGCAGCCAGGCCGGCCAGTGCGATGGCTGCGGCATAGACCTGCATGGTCAGTTGCCAGGACAGATGCTCCATGAGTGCGCCGGCCACCACGGGCCCGAGCAGCGTTCCAAGTCCGGTGCCGGCAAGCGCGATACCCGAAGCCGAACTGCGCCGCAGCACGAACCAGCGCTGAATGGTGGAGACAGCAGGCACGTAGACCAGACCAACTCCCAGCCCGACCAGCGCACAGAAGGCACCCAGGAAAGCCGCCAGCGATGATGTCAGCAGGCTGCTGGCCACAAAGCCCAGCGACAGCAACACAATGCCGGCCGAGGTGACGGTGCGCACCGAGGTCCTGTCGCTCCAGGCGCCCGAGAACACGCCGACGGCGTAGTAGATCAGTGCCGTCAATGAAAAGATGGAAGCCGTGGAGAAGCTGCTGGCGCCGAACTGTGCCTGGATGCTGGCAAAAAACGCCCCGAACGAATAGGCGGCACCAAAAATCAGCGCCAGCAGCACATGGACAGCGCCCACGATGTACCAACCCCGGAACAGCCTGCCTCGGTCCATATGCATCCCCTTGATAGGGCTGACTGTAGTTGTCTATACATGTTCAGACATTAAGTATCAACCCGGAGATCACAGGCCAGCGAGATCACCGGCAGTTGCCCGTCAGAGGTCAGGCAAGCTCAACGAGCCGCCTAACCACCAACGGCTGATCGGTGCTTCGCCTGGAGGCGGCGCCTTCCCTCTGCGCCGGAACCGCGCAGCCTCTCACTTTCAAAGTCAGCCCCGAGCAGCCCCCCTCCCCTCCTTCAGGCATGCGGGACAGCGCCGGGCGCCGGACATCTGGAATCTGCAGTCAGTACCTGGTTTCAGTGATATGTCGCGCATATGCATTGAACAGGTTTTCCAACCATTCGCATCAGACACAGATTTCTCTGTCTTATATTCTCAATTCGCACAATGCTATTGATAACAAGAAATCAATCACTCACCAAAAACCAACAGCAGCATGCTCAATCGACATAATCAACGGCTATTGCAAACGAATTATCAAGAATCATGGGAAATATAAGCATTTACTGATGATCACCAAAAGCACATCTCTTGTCCGCCATCCTCCTCTGAAGAAGAAAATAAATGACCAATGAAATCGCTTGAATCCGGCCACACAACGAAAAACCGCTTCAGCAATTTCTTCTTGAAAATTTCTTACAATCCATCGATATTCCCGCCTACCTGATGCGCTCAGCATCCACTCCAAGCCTTTCCTTCCCGTATTGAATCCATGCTGTTTTCCGGCCAGAATCCGCCGCCCGACATACATGACCAACTGTCTTCCGTTTCAAGGCAAGACCGGGAGATACTCCATGGTCATAAAGCCGTTGCTATATGGCTGACCGGACTTTCGGGGTCCGGCAAATCGACCATCGCCAATGCGCTGCAGGCGCATCTGCACGCAGCCGGCCGGCGTACCTATGTGCTGGACGGGGACAACATCCGCAGCCGGCTGAACCGCGATCTGGGCTTTTCCGAAGAAGACCGGGCGGAGAACATCCGCAGGGTCTCGGAGGTCGCCCGGCTTTTCGTGGATGCGGGCACGATCGTGATCGCGGCCTTCATTTCCCCTTTCCGTAGCGAGCGCGACACTGCCAGGGCTTTGTTCGACAAGGGTGACTTCCTGGAGGTGTTCGTGGATGTTCCCCTGTCCGTTGCCGAGCGGCGGGATCCCAAGGGCCTGTACAGAAAAGCGCGCCGCGGCGAACTGCGTCAGTTCACCGGAATCGACTCGCCCTATGAACCCCCTGTGGCAGCGGAGCTGACCCTGCGCACGGACCAGCTCAGCGTGGCCGCATGTGTTTCGCGCCTGCAGGCGTTGCTGCTGCATGGGCAGCCGACTGCGCCGGGCACGCCCGTCCAGGGCATGGCGCCGCTGATGACCTGTCCCCTGCCACTGGCCAAGGCGCTGCAATGAATGCCAGGCCCGCCCTGCCCTGCGCGCATGAAGACGCCTGTGCCGGCACGCCCCTGTTTGCGCGGCTTGATGCCAGGGTTGCGCTGCAGGCGCTGCGCGACGAGGTGGATGCGCTGCTGTCCTCGCCATGGTGCGACCACGTGAACCACGGCGGCTACGAAGGCGTATGGCGTGTGATGCCGCTGCGCTGCCAGCGCCAGCATGTGGCGGCCCACCCCATTCTCCAGAGCTTCTCCATCGAGGAACCCGAGGAGGATTGGGAGGACCTGCCCCTGCTGCAACACTGCCCCGCCATACGCCAGGTGCTGGAGCAACTGCAGTGCCCGCTGCGCTCTGTGCGCCTGATGCAGCTGAAGGCCGGCTCATCCATCAAGCCGCATCGCGACAGTGGGCTGGGCCTGGCGCATGGCCAGGCTCGGCTGCATGTGCCCGTGCACACACATCCCGATGTGCAGTTCATCGTGGAAGGCCGCACGATCCCCATGGCCGCAGGGGAGCTCTGGTATTTCAATGCCGATGCCACGCATGAAGTGGTGAACCGGGGCACCCGGGACCGCACCCACTTGGTCATCGACTGCCTTGCCAACACCTGGCTGGCAGACAGCATCGGCAAGGGACACGCCCATGCATGAGCTGCAGGAGGCCTTTGCCGAACTGATCGCAAGCCCCCGGCAGCACACCCTGTTCCAGCAGGCCAGGAGCATGGAGTCGCTACTGGTGCAGCTGCGCCTGCTGTGGTGTCTTCCCGCCTGGAACGATGGTCGCCTCATGCAGGCGCTGCAGCAGTTGAACCAGGCGGCTGCCGTGCCAACTGCCGCACTGCTGGCCGGTGGCTGGCTGCCACACAGGTATGAGGCACGCACGCGCAGCATCCTTTGGTGCCTGCCGGACGGCCCCGCCACCGAGCCGTTTCATGACGAGTACATCAGCCGCTGCCTGCAGCGCAGGCTGCTGAACCAGTTCATCCGGCCGCGCACGCCGCTGGCCGGCCTGTGCGCGGAATCCCCTCCCAGGCCCGGGGGCCACCCGCCTGCCGGCTTCATCTTCCACCTCTCGCGCTGCGGCTCCACCCTGGTCTCGGGCTGCCTTTCCGAACTGGACGGCACGCTGGTCCTGTCGGAGCCACCTGTGTTCACCGAGTTGCTGCTGGACAGCTCGCTGGACCGGGCGCAAAAGCGCGATGGCATTGCCGGCCTGGTGTCGGCCATCACCGCGGCCGTGCCGGGGCGCCGTAACCTGGTGGTCAAGTGGAATGCCTGGGACATTTTCCAGTGGGAGCTGCTGCACGATCTCTACCCCGAGGTGCCCGGCCTGATGCTGGTCCGCGATCCTGTGGAGATCCTGGCCTCACACCACAGGCAAGCCGGCCGGCACATGTCGGGCGACCCGTCGCTGGCTGGCGCCGGTCCGGTTTTCTGTTCCGGCAGTGGCAGCCAATCCTTTGTCTCCGTGCTCGACCACCGCATGCGCGTGCTGCAGGCAATGATGGAGCGGATGCGGGATCTGCACGAAAGCCAGGGCGTTCCTGTGCTGCACTATCGCCAGCTGGATGCCGAAGCCATGGGGCAGATAGCCCGGCGCTTCGACCTGCATGCAGGCGAGGCGGCGCGCCAGCGCATCGCCGCACGCCTTCGCCAGCATGCCAAGGCGCTGGACCAGCGCTTCAAGCCTGACGGGCGGGACAAGGCGGCCGTCTTTGGCGAAAGCGAACGCCAGCACATCGAGGCGCGCCTGGGTCCGCTGCACGCACAGCTGCTGCGGCGCGCACAACCCGTGGACGAATAGGCCGCGCCAAAGATCAGCGCCAGCAGCACATGGACAGCGCCCACGATGTGCCAGCCCCGGAAAAAACGGCGAGTCGATCTGCGGCTTTGCCCGTTCCTTCGATTTGCGCAGCACAGATCCTTTGGTGGTCCGCGCTGTGTATGCACGGCTTCAGTCTGAAGCGACACCGCAGGCTGCCGCACTTCACTGACGACAGTGCCTTGCCCAAAGCACGGCACAGACCGCAGCAGCGCCCCTCAGGAAATCACATTCCGGATGAACCGCGTCACGCCTTCGTGCAGGTTCACATAGGCGTAGTCCTGGGCACTGCCGTAGATGGCGTAGTCGCCCGCCTCAATCGTCATCGGGCCTTCGCTCAGGTCCACCAGCAGGCGGCCTTCGACCACGACGATCATTTCATGCCAGCCTTCCGGGTCGGGTTGGGCCTGGTAGCGTTCGCCGGGCCCAAGGGACCAGGACCACAGCTGAGCCTCGCGCGTGGCAGGCACGCTGCCCAGCAGCATGGCCTGGCTTTCGGGCCGGGTGCCGCGCCAGGCCATGGCGTCCATGCGCAGGCGCTGCGCGGCCGGGTCGCTGACGATTTCTATGAAGCTGGCGCCCAGCGCGTCGGCCAGCCTGTCCAGGCTGGACAGGCTGATGTTGGTGTCGCCGCCTTCCAGCTGCACGACCATGCGCCGGCTCAGGCCTGCGGCCTCGGCCAGGGCCGCCTGGCTCAGTCCTGCACGCTGGCGCAGGCGGCGCAGGTTTTCGCTGACGAAAGCCAGGACATCGGAGCGCTCGCCAGCGCTGTGCAATATATTTCTCATATGATCTGCGCAATATGTTGCACACGTCATCTTCTCACAGTTCGCGCACGCCGCTGCTCAGCCGGCAGGAGCTGGCCCTCATCGCCGTCACCATGGTCTGGGGCGGCACCTTTCTCGTGGTCCACCTGGCAATGCAGCACAGCGGGCCGCTGTTCTTTGTGGGCCTGCGCTTTGTCACGGCGGGTTTGATCGGGCTGCTGGTGTTTCGCAAGGCCATGGCCGGGCTCACGCGCACCGAGCTGGTGGCAGGCATCGCCATCGGCGCCAGCATCTTCCTGGGCTATGGCCTGCAGACCTTCGGGCTGCAGACCATCAGCAGCAGCAAGTCGGCGTTTCTGACGGCGCTGTATGTGCCGCTGGTGCCTCTTGTGCAATGGCTGGTGATGGGCAAGCCCCCGCGATTGATGAGCTGGATAGGCATTGGCCTGGCCTTCACGGGACTCATGCTGGTGGCGGGACCGGAGTCCGGCGGCATGGAGTTGAACGTGGGCGAGATGGCAACCATGCTGAGCACGCTGGCCATTGCGGCCGAGGTGCTGCTGATCGGGCATTTCGCGGGCAAGGTCGATGCGCGGCGCGTGACTACGGTGCAGTTGCTGGCTGCCGGCGTCATGGCGCTGCTGGCCATGCCGGTGGCGGGCGAATCCGTGCCCGATTTCTCCTGGGTCTGGCTGTCCGCCGCGGTGGCCATGGCCTGCGCCAGCATCCTGATCCAGCTGACCATGAACTGGGCCCAGAAGTCCCTGTCGCCCACGCGTGCGACCGTGATCTATGCCAGCGAGCCGGTCTGGGCCGGCATCGTGGGACGCATGGCCGGCGACCGGCTGCCGGGGCTGGCCATCCTGGGGGCCGCGCTGATCGTGGGCGGGGTGCTGGTCAGCGAGCTGCGCCTGGGCAGGCAAACACCCAAGCCGTAACGTGCCCCGGCTGCGGCCCCTTGCGTGCTGGGCCGCACCTGTCCCACCCTGCGGCAAGGCCACAGGCGAATTGCTGCGCAGGACAAATCGCGGGGGCATGCCAGGCGCCTCGAAAGCCCGGCCAGGACACTTCTCAGAAGCTCTTGCAAAACGGTATTTTCATAATCAATCAGAAACATCCGAGATCAAATAAGCTATTCCTAGGATAAATCCATTTCCTCAATAATCCTAGGACAACTCTGAAAATCCGATTTTCATCAAAAATATCATTACAAAACGCAATCAACCCTTTAGATTCCGCTTTTGAAAACAGGCAAGCCATTCATCGGCTTGATGGTCATTCAATTCAGGAACTCATGAAAGGGCGATGGCATGCAAAAGCGTGGCACGGGGAATCGACGGAAATTGGCCGGCTTTACGGCAGCAATGGCAGCCAGCTGCACAATCGTTTTGGGAACAGGTGGCACCGCATGGGCCGCCTCGGCAGGGGAAGGTCGCGGCTATGCGCTGGAAGTGAAGGCCGGCGTTCCATTGGTAGACCTCGGGCTGGATATCCCGCTGGTAGATACCGGACTGCAGAGTGCGCCGCCGGCGTTCAATGTCTCCGGGAAAATGCTTGCTGCAGACATCGGGGGCGCCACCGACAGCTTGATTTCATTGAAGGCGGGTGTGCTCTCGGCAAGCACCGGGAGCTCGCTGGCGCAAAACCGCGTCGAAACAACCGCAGGCATCAGTGACATCAACCTGTCCATCGCTGGCGTCGTGGCCATCAAGGCTGATGTGCTGCAGTCCCAAGTGCATGCAACCTGCGTCAATGGCGCCGTCCAGCCCACCGGGGCCGCGACCATCGCGAACCTGAGCATCTCCGTGCTCGGTATCCCTGTCCCAATTCCACTGAATCCATCCCCCAATACCGGACTGAATACCGGAATCCTGGAAATCGTTTTCAATGAGCAAACTCCCGTGGATGGGGGAATGGAAGTCAATGCCCTGCGCATTGGCGCGAAAATACCCACCCTCGCCGACATCAACCTCGTCTTGGGCCATTCGCAAGCCTCGCTTGCCGACTGCGCCGCAGCGCAAGGGGATACCACGCCACCTGCGGTAGACATCACCACGTCCCCGGTGATCAATGCAGACAACCAGGAGGCCTACATCGTCGCAGGCAGTTGCACCGCGGGCGATGGCAATGTGAAGGTGACCATCGGCACGGCCCCGAAGTTCGTGACCATGACGACGGCCTGCAATGCAGCCGGAGCCTGGACGGCACCGGCTGCCAATGTGGCCAGCCTGCCCCTGGGTCCGGTGGACATCACGGCCACCCAGACCGATGCGGCCGGCAACACCGGCACGCGAAGTGTCATCACCACCAAGACCACGGCCGCAGCCACGGACACGACGGCACCCCTGGTCGCGGTGGACAACGCAGCCGCGATCAATGCCGGCAATGAGCACGGCTACACCGTCTCGGGCACCTGCACGGCCGGCGATGGCGATGTCAGGGTGCGCATCGGCACGGCGCCCAACTCCGTGGAAGCCATCGCAGCGTGCGGCAGCAACGGCCAATGGACCACTGCCGCCACCGACCTGGGCGGGCTGCCTGCGGGCACGGTGCCCATCCAGGCCAGCCAGACCGATGCGGCTGGCAATACAGGGACCGCCAATGTCTCCGTCACCAAGGCAGACACCACGCTGCCTGTGGTCACAGTGGACACCGCGCCCCAGATCAATGCTGACAACCAGGGCGCCTACATCCTCTCTGGCACCTGCACAGTCGGCGCAGGCAACGTCACGGTGACCATAGGCACGGCGCCCAACGCGGTGGTGGCCACTGCGCCCTGCGACAGCAATGGCCATTGGACCACCCCCGCCACCGACGTGAGCACACTGCCTGCGGGCACGGTGGGCATCCATGTGGCGCAGACCAATGCCGCCGGCAATTCGGGCACGGCCGATGCCACGGTCACCAAGGTCGATACCACGCCGCCCACCACGCCCTCGGTCACGGTGGTGAATCCTCCCACGATAGACGCGGGCAACCAGGGCGGCTACATCCTCTCTGGCACCTGCACGGCCGGCGGCGGCAGCGTGACGGTGAACATCGGCACGGCACCCAAGGCCGTGGTGGTGACCGTGCCCTGCGATGGCAATGGCCACTGGACCACTCCTGCCACAGACGTGAGCGGCCTGCCCAAGGGATCGGTGACCATCACGGTCACCCAGACCCAGGCGACGGGCGATGTCGACTCAAGCACTGCGACCACCACCAAGACCACGCCTGGCGCGGACGATGCCCCAGGCAGCGACTCCGTCGCAGCCATCCCCGTGGGCGGGGCCTGGGCCTCCCTGCTCCTGCTGGGCGCGGCGGCGCTGGGACTGCGCCGCCGTGGCAGGCAGCCGGGCCCGCAGCGCTCCGGGCGGCACCACGATTGACGTAGTTGCCACCATCAAAGGCGCCACGGCCGTGGCGCCTTTTTGCGTTGGGCCTGCGCAAGGCATGGAGCGGCCTTGATGCGGCCTTGATGGCGTTGTGCGCAAACACAATCCGCCCTTGAGGCAGCCGTCCCTAGAGTCAAGGCCTCACAACAAATGGCTTCCCGATGAAGCCGCGCCGCCATGAGACCTGTCGCCATCCTCCAGCACGAATCCGCCCAGGGCCCCGGCGTTCTGCGTGAACACCTGGAGCAGCAGTGCATTCCCTACCGACTGTTGCAGCCCGCCCTCGATGGCACAGCCCCTGTGCACGCCGCCGATTACAGCGGCATCGTGGTGCTGGGCAGCAACCACAGCGTGAACGAGGGCCTGCCGTGGATGGAGGATGAACAGGCCCTGCTGGCCGATGCGCTGCGCAGCGACATCCCCGTGCTCGGCCACTGCTTTGGCGCACAGATGCTGGCGCGTGCCATGGGCGCCAGGGTCTGGCGCAACCCCTGCCCCAACATTGGCTGGAGCCGCATCTGGGTGACGGCCGCCGCCCAGCAGGTCATGGACCTGCCGCGCGAGGCGACGATCTTCCATTGGCACTACGACACCTTCGAGATCCCGCGCGGCGCCGTGCGCACCATGTACGGCAGCCACTGCCTGAACAAGGGCTTTCGCCACGGCCGGCACTGGGCCTTGCAGGGCCACATGGAAGTGACCGCCGCCAGCGTGGCTGCCTGGTGCACCGAAGGCCATGACGAGCTGCTGCGCGCACGCGGCCCCGCAGCGCAGACCGAGAGCGAGATCCTGCGCCACCTGGACCTGCGCATTCCCGTGCTGAACGCCCTGGCCCACCGGACCTACCGGGCCTGGACGGCGCAGTTGCAGCGCCCGGTGGTCGTGAACCTGGGCGTGGCCAGCCGATAGCCCTCCCCGAAGCGGACGCCCCGGTGAATACCCGGGGAGCGCTTGACGTGGCGTTTGCACGCAGGGAAACTTTCGATACGAAATAAAAAACTTTCGAATCGAAAGAATCCATGCAGGACCAAGGCAACAGTTCACTCAAGCGCAGGCTGCAGATCGTGGAGCTGGCGCGCAAGACCGACGAGGTGCGGGTGGAGGCGCTGAGCGTGCTCTTCGGCGTCTCCACCGTCACCATCCGCAACGACCTGCACTACCTTGAGCAGCAGGGCTATGTGGTGCGCGCCTTCGGCAAGGCGCGCTACAACCCGGCCCTGCTCAAGACGGCTGCCGAGCTGCCCGGCGCCCCTGCCGCCGCGCAAGGCCCGGCGCAGGCCCAGGTGGCCCAGGGCGCGCTGGGCTGGATCGAGGACGATGCCTCGGTCTTCCTGGGCAGCGGCCGCATCACCCACCGCGTGCTGCCGTTGCTGGCCAGCCGCCAGGGCATTGCGCTGACGCTGCACGACCTGGCCATGGTGGCGACAGCGCGGCAGTTTCTCGATTGCGCCATTCACGTCACGGGCGGCGCGCTGGCCGGCGACGAGCCCGGCCTCATCGGCCCCGGGGCGGAAGCGGGTCTGCGGGCCCGGCCGCTGGACATCTGCCTGTTCGAGATCTGCGGCATCGACGACCGCAACCGCCTGCTGTGCCGCGACCCAGGCGCGGCTCGCCTGTATTCGGCAGCCGTGGAGCACAGCACCAAGGCCGTGGCGCTGGCCCTGGATCTGGACAGCACCACGGGCGGGCATCCGGTCTGCGACATCGCCCAGATCGACGGCCTGTGCGCCCACCAGGACATGGAGCCGGGCGCCTTCGATCTGCTGGCGCACCACCGGCTGCAGGCCACCCGCAAGGCCGAGGGCCGCATCGAATTCGCCAGAACCTGAGTTTTCCACAACGACAGAGGGAGGGAGACAGCCATGGACCGCAACACGTTTCTCCGGCGCATGCTGGCCGGCGCATTCACATTCGGCCTGCCGGCCAGCCCGGCGCTTGCACAGCCGGGCCCCGGCCCCAACCCTGCCCGCACCCTCGGCGTGTCCCTGCTCACGCAGCAGCACCCGTTCTACCTGGAGCTGGCCCAGGCCATGCAGCAGGAAGCCGCGCGGCAGGGGCTGAAGCTGGACCTGAGCATTGCCAACCAGGACCTGGGCAAGCAGATCTCCGATGTGGAGGACTTCGTCAGCAAGAAGGTGGATGCCATCATCCTGTCGCCCGTCGATTCCCGGGGCGTGAAGGCCGCCGTGCTCAAGGCTGCCGCCGCCCGCATTCCCGTGATCACCGTGGACATTGCGGCCAGCGGGGTCGAGGTCGCATCGCACGTGGCCACCGACAACCGCGCCGGCGGCGTGCTGGCCGGCCAGCTCATGGGCCGCGCCACGGGCGGCAAGGGCCAGATCGGCGTGCTGCACTACCCGTCCATTCAGTCCGTGGTCGATCGCGTGGAGGGTTTCAAGGCCGCCATCGCCACCTTTCCCGGCATGAAGATCGTCTCCGTGCAGCCGGGCATCACGCGGGCCGAGGCCCTGGCCGCTTCGCAGAACATGCTGCAGGCCCACCCCGACCTGGCAGGCATCTTCGGGTTTGGCGACGACGCGGCCCTGGCTGCACTGGCCAGCGTCAAGGGCGCAAGAAAGCTGGAGCAGGTCAAGATCGTCGGCTTTGACGGCATGGCCGAGGCGCGCGCGGCCGTGGACCGGGAGCCGGCCTTTGTGGGCGTGATCCGCCAGTACCCCGACCAGTTGGGACTGCAAGCCGTGGCCATTGCCGCGCAGCTGCTGCAGGGCAAGCCGGTGGAGAAATTCCACCCCGTGCTGCCCGGCGTGTACACGGCTGCCGCCAGGTAAATGGACCTGCGGAGCCCGCCATGCCAGGCCCCACTGCACACAGCCACCCAGGCCGTGCCATGCTCGACGCCGTTGCGCCGCCCCCCATGCTCGAGGCCCGGGCGCTGGCCAAATCCTTCGGCGCCGTGCAGGCACTCAAAGGCGTTTCCTTCCGCCTGCGCGCAGGCACGGTGCACACGCTGCTGGGCGAGAACGGGGCCGGCAAATCCACCCTGCTCAAGATCCTGGCCGGCGTGCACCGGCCCGATGGCGGCCAGCTGCTGATCGAGGGTGCCAGCACCGAGCTGGCCAGCCCCGCCGATGCGCAGCGCCACGGCATCGCCATCGTTCACCAGGAGCTGAGCCTGGCGCCCAACCTCAGCGTGGCGGACAACCTGTTCGCCGCGCGGCTCCCGCAGCGGGCCGGCTGCGTGGACCGCCGCGCACTGCGCCGCGACGCCGCCGCGCTGCTGGCCCGCCTGGGCATGGACCTGAACCCCAACGCGCAGGTGGCCGAACTGTCCCTGGCCCAGCGCCAGCTGGTGGAGATCGCCAAGGCGCTGTGCCAGCCCGCGCGCATCGTCATCATGGATGAGCCCACGTCCTCGCTCAGCGACAGCGAGGCGCAGATTCTCTTCACCCTCATCGCCCGCCTCAAGGCCGAAGGGCGCGCCATCATCTACGTCTCGCACCGCATGGACGAGATCATGCGCATCTCCGACCAGATCACCGTCATGCGCGACGGCAGCTCCATCTGCACCCTGGCGCGGGACGAGACCGACATCGGGGCGCTGATCGCGCTCATGGTGGGGCGCCAGATGCAGGACATCTATCCGCCGCGCGGCCCCGCCCCTGACCGCAGCACGCGCGCCCTGCTCCAGGTGCGCGGCCTGGGCCTGGCCGGGCGCTTCGAAGGCATTGACTTCGAGGTCCACGCGGGCGAGATCGTGGGCTTCTTCGGGCTGGTGGGCTCGGGCCGGTCCGATGTCATGGATGCGCTGTTCGGCATGCACCGCTGCACGGGCAGCATCCTCATGCACGGCCGGCCGCTGCGCCTGCGCTCGCCTGCCGACGCCATTGGCCAGGGCATGGCCTTCGTGACCGAGAACCGCAAGGAGCAAGGCCTGGTGCTGGACCAGTCCGTGCAACACAACATCTGCATGGTGCAGGTGCACAGCGGGCGCGGCGGCGCGCTGCTGACCGACGAGGCCGCCGAGCAATCGCTGGCCCGCGCCTGCGTGCAGCGGCTGAAGATACGCGTTGCCGGCCTGCACCAGCCCGTGCGCCAGCTGTCGGGCGGCAACCAGCAAAGGATCGTGTTCGCCAAATGGCTGGCCATGCGGCCCTGGCTGCTGGTGCTGGACGAGCCCACGCGCGGCATCGACGTGGGCGCGAAGTTCGAGATCTATGCCCTGATCCGCGAGCTGGCAGCGGCCGGCACGGCCGTCATCCTGGTGTCGTCGGAACTGCCCGAGGCACTGGCCATGAGCGACCGGCTGCTGGTCATGCGCAACAAGCGCCTCGTCCAGAGCCTGGACACCCTCCATCTGCGCCAGGAGACCGTGATGGCGCACGCCACCGGAGCAGGACTGCCATGACCCCTTCCGAACTGAGCATCACCGCGTCTGGCTCCTCCAAGGCCTCCAACGCCGCCGACGCCGCCGAAGGCATCCCGGACAGCCAGGAAACCTGGCGAGACGGCTTGCGAGGTGGCTGGCGATCGCTGCGGCGCCACGCCGGCACCCTCATGGGCCTGGCCGCCCTGGTGCTGCTGTTCTCCCTGCTGTCGCCGGCCTTTCTGACGGGCGGCAACCTGCGCAATGTGCTGCTGCAGGTGTCCATCATCGCCATCGTGGCCTTCGGCATGACCTATGTGCTGCTCCTGGGCGAGATCGACCTCTCGGTGGGATCGGTGGTCGCCCTGGCCGGCAGCGTGGCCGGCCTGATGCTGGGCCAGGGCCTGGCGCCCGCCCTGGTGCTGCCCGCCGTGCTGCTGTGCGGCCTGCTGCTGGGGGCACTCAATGGCTCGCTGTCGGCGCTGCTGCATCTGCCGTCCTTCATCGTGACGGTGGCGACCATGGGCATCTTCCGGGGGCTGGCCTATATCGTCGCGGGCGGCATGCCGGCGCCGGTGGACAACGAGGCCTTTCTGTGGATCGGCAACGGCGAATGGCTGGGCATGCCCGTGCCCATCTGGATCCTGGCCGCACTGCTGGCCGCCAACCACTTCGTGCTGGCCCGTACCGTCTTTGGCCGCAAGACCTATCTGGCAGGCGGCAATGCCGAGGCGGCCACCTATGCGGGCATACGGGTGGGGCGGCTGAAGATCGCCATCTTCATGCTGTCGGGGCTGATGGCGGCCGTGGGCGGTCTGCTGCTCACCTCCCGCCTGTACTCGGCACAGCCCAACGCGGCCATGGGCTGGGAGCTGGACGCCATTGCCGCCGCCGTGCTGGGCGGCACGCGCCTGGCCGGAGGCCACGGCAGCGTTGCGGGCACCTTGATAGGGGCGCTGATGATCGGCGTCATCAACAACGGCATGAACCTGATGAGCGTGCCCTATTTCTATCAGCTCATCGTCAAGGGCAGCGTGATTCTGGTGGCCGTGTGCATCGATGTGCACAGCAGGCGCAGGCGCTGACGCATGGGCCGGCGGTGCAGCGAACGGCGCACGGGGTTTGATTCCAAAGGGAGGGAGAGCATGCAATCCATCATGACCATGGGCGAGATCCTCGTCGAAATCATGGCCGAGCGAAAAGGCCAGAGCTTTCGCGCGCCGGGGCCGCTGACCGGGCCCTATGCCAGCGGGGCGCCCGCCATCTTCATCGACCAGGTCGCCCGGCTGGGGCATCCGGCCGCCATCATCGGCTGCGTGGGCGATGACGACTTTGGCTGGCTCAACATCGACCGCCTGCGCCGCGACGGCGTGGACACCAGCGCCATCGCCGTGTGCAAGGGTGCCGTCACGGGCAGCGCCTTCGTCACCTACCGCGACAGCGGCGAGCGCGACTTCATCTTCAACATCACCAACAGCGCCTCGGCACAGCTGCAGCCCGAGCAGGTCAACCAGGCCGTGCTCAAGGACTGCGCGCACTTCCATGTCATGGGCTCGTCGCTTTTCTCGTTTCGCATCATCGATGCCATGAAGAAGGCCATCGAGATCGTCAAGGCCCAGGGCGGCACCGTGTCCTTCGACCCGAACGTGCGCAAGGAGATGCTGCGCATCCCCGAAATGCGCGAAGCCCTGGCCTACATCCTGGAGTTCACCGACATCTTCCTGCCCAGCGGCCACGAGGTCACCCAGCTGGCCCGCTCGGCCGACGAGGCCGGCGCCATCGCCGAGATCTTTGCGCGCGGTGTGCGCGAAATCGTGGTCAAGCGCGGCGCCGACGGCTGCAGCTACTTCAGTGCCGACGAGCGCATCGACCTCGACGCCCTTGCCGTGGACGTGGCCGACCCCACGGGCGCGGGCGACTGCTTTGGCGCTACCTTCATCGCCTGCCGGCGCCTGGGCAAGACCGCGCTGCAATCGCTGCGCTACGCCAATGCGGCCGGCGCGCTGGCCGTCGCCAGCAAGGGGCCGATGGAGGGCACATCCGGCTTTGCCGGGCTCGACGCGCTGCTGGCACAACAGCCGCAGCACCTGCGGCATGCGGTGATGGAGGGCTGAAACCATGCCCGCCCATCTCACCCACCTCACCCACCCCACCCATCTCACCCACTTCACCCGCCTGGCGCAGTCACGCTCCGGGCAAACGCCAGCAGCCGCAGGCGATGCGCGCGAAACAGGCAGCGCACTCGGCATCTACTCCATCTGCTCGGCCCATCCCCTGGTCATCGAGGCCGCCATGCACCAGGCGCTGGACGATGGCACGCCCCTGCTGGTGGAGGCCACCGCCAACCAGGTCAACCAGTTCGGCGGCTACACCGGCATGCAGCCCGCCGACTTCCGCCGCTTCGTGCTGGCCATCGCCCACCGCGTCGGCCTGCCGCCAGACCGCGTGCTGCTGGGCGGCGACCACCTGGGCCCCACGGCGTGGACCCATCTTCCCGCGGCCGAGGCCATGGAACTGGCGCAAGACCTGGTACACGCCTATGCGGCGGCCGGCTTCGTGAAGCTGCACCTGGACGCCAGCATGGCCTGCGCAGACGACCCCCAGGCGCTGGACGACGAAACCGTGGCCCGCCGCGCTGCCCTGCTCTGCCAGGCGGCCGAGCGCGGCAGCACCTGCCCGGCGCCCGGCCCCGTCTACGTGATCGGCACCGAAGTGCCCGTGCCCGGCGGCGCCGCGCATGCGCTGGAGCATGTGCAAGTCACTGCCCGCGCCGACGCCCAGCGCACGCTGCAGGTGCACCGCGACGTCTTCGCGCAACAGGGGCTGGACCCCGTCTGGCCGCGCATCATTGCCATGGTGGTCCAGCCCGGCGTGGAGTTCGATCACACGCGCGTGGTGGACTACGCGCCCGGTGAAGCGGCCGACCTCAAGCAGTTGCTGCGCCAGCACCCACAACTGGTCTTCGAGGCCCACTCCACCGACTACCAGCGGCCCGAGGCCCTGCGCCAGCTGGTGCAGGACGGCTTTGCCATCCTCAAGGTCGGCCCCGGCGCCACCTTTGCGCTGCGCGAGGTACTGTTCGCGCTGGCCTCCATCGAAGAGCAGCTCATCGACGCGCACCAGCGCTCCCACCTGCCCGCCGTGCTGGAGTCCGCCATGCTGGGCCGCCCCGCCAGCTGGGAGCGCTACTACCGCGGCGAGCAGCCCGATCCCGGCGCCCAAAGGCTGCTGCGCATCTACAGCTACAGCGACCGCATCCGCTACTACTGGGCCGACCCCACGGTGAACGCCGCCGTGGCGCGGCTGCTGGACAACCTGTCCGCCTGCGCCCTGCCCGAGAACATGCTCAGCCAGTTCCTCCCCGCCCAATACCAGGCTGTGCGCGCCGGGCGGCTGGCCCCCTCGCCCCACGCGCTGGTGCTGGACCGCGTGCGCGAGGCGATCAGGCCGTATGCGGCGGCTTGTGGGGGTGTTGTGTGATGCGCCAGCCTCTTAGGGGAACTGGGTCTTGAACTGGGCAATTATGTTTGCACATATACTTTTTGAACCCGTTCCCCCGCTCAAGGAGTAGCCGCCATGTCGCAAATCACACTCTATTTGGACGACACCACCCAAGCTCTGGTGGAAGAGGCGGCCAGAGCCAATGGCATGTCCAAGAGCCGCTGGGTCGCCGAGATCATTCGCAAGTACGCAGCGCATGAATGGCCTCAGGATTGCATTGAGCTGGCAGGTCGCTTCGCCGATTTCCCTCTTGCGAACGAACATAACGCTCCAGTTGCCGCCGATGTGCCTCGAGTCGGCTATTGACATGCGGCCATGCTGATCCTCGACAGCAACACCATCAGCTATTACTTTCGCGGAGACCCGCAGGTAGTGCCTCGCCTGCAGGCTTTGCGCCCCACCGACATCGGCGTACCGGCCATCGTGGAGTACGAGCTGCGTTATGGACTGCAACGCTTGCCGCCAGCCGCCTCCGCGCCTCGTCTTGAGGCATTGGTGCAACTCCTGCGCCCCATGCAGTTGCTGGCATTTGACAGCGAATGCGCGACTCATGCCGCCCGCATACGCGCAGCGCTGGAAGCCAAGGGCACGCCGATAGGACCGCATGACACCTTGATCGCAGCAACTGCATTGCGCCATCAGGCAGCGCTGGTCACCCGCAATATCCGGGAGTTTTCTCGTGTGCCCGACTTGCAGTGCTTGAACTGGCACATGGATTGATCCTCGCCCACCACAGCCTCACAGCTGCCCCGCCTCCCCCCTGATCAAATCCCACACGCTTTGCGCCACGGGCGACAGCTCGCGCTGGCGGCGGCGCACCAGCATGATGTCGCGCTGCACGCGCGGCAGCAGGGGGCGGCTGGCGAGGGCGTCGGGGGTGGTGGCGCCACTCGCGGGAGCTCGCCATTCCTGCGGCACGGCCAGTTCCGGCACCACGCTCAGGCCGAGGCCCGCCTGGAGCATGCAGAAGATGGTGGTGGTGTGGCCGACTTCCTGGACCACGGCGGCCTCGGCGTCGTGGGCCTGCAGCGCGGCGTCGATCAGGCGGCGGCTGCCCGAGGCGTGGTCCAGCAGTACCAGCGGCTGGCCGGCCAGGTCGCTCCAGGCCACCTGGCGCTTGCGGGCCAGCCGGTGCGTGGCCGGGCAGACCAGGCAAAAGGGCTCGCTGAGTATGGTTTCGCAGTACAGGTCATCGCGGCCCTGCGGGTCGATGACCACGCCGAAGTCCACCTCGCCGCTGCGCACGCTTTGCAGCACGTCGCTCTGGATGCGGTCCAGCAGCAGCAGCTCGATGCCCGGCGCCTGCTCGCGGCAGCGCGCAATGCAGCGCGGCATCAGATGCGCCGACAGCGTGGGGCTGCTGGCCGCGCGCACCTTGCCCAGACGCTGGGTGGCCAGGCCGCTGACTTCGAGCAGGCATTCATCCAGCGCGTCCAGCACGCGCGTGGCATGGCCTTGCAGCAGTCGGCCGGCGTCGGTCAGCTCCACCTCGCGCGTGGTGCGGTGCAAAAGCTGCACGCCCAGGGCCTGTTCCAGCTCGGTGACATTGCGGCTGACGGCGGGCTGGGTGAGCGCCATCAGCTCGCCCGCGCGGCTGAAGTTGCGGCTTTCCGCCACGGCCAGGAAGGCGCGCAGCTGGCGCAGGCTGATATTCATACGGAAAAATTATAAAACCATCAGATAAATCCATTTCTCTTTTCAATGGCCGTGGCGTCCAATCGGGGCCTTGCAGCCTGGCTGCACGAACCGATAGTTAGTTGGAGAGAGTTTTCCCATGGCACGCCCCCGCTTCGCCCCTGACAATTTCACGCTGATGCTGCTGTCCACCGTGGCACTGGCCAGCTTCCTGCCCGCCTCGGGCACCGTCTCGCAATGGCTGGAGGTGGCGACCACGCTCATGGTCAGCCTGCTGTTCTTCCTGCACGGCGCCAAGCTCTCGCGCGAGGCCATCTTTGCCGGCATAGGCCACTGGCGCCTGCACCTGACCATCTTCGCGGCCACCTTCGTGCTCTTTCCCCTGCTGGGCTGGGCGCTGCGCCCCGTGCTCGAGCCCCTGGTCACGCCCGAGATGTACATGGGCGTGCTCTTCCTGTGCACGCTGCCGGCCACGGTGCAGTCGGCCATCGCCTTCACGGCCATGGCGCGCGGCAACATGCCCGCCGCCGTGTGCAGCGCGTCGGCCTCCACGCTGATGGGCATCGTGATCACGCCCATCCTGGTCAGCATGCTGCTGCACAAGAGCGCCGAAGGGGGCGATGCGCTGCAGGCCATCGGCAAGATCGCGCTGCAGCTGCTGCTGCCCTTTGTGCTGGGCCATCTGCTGCGGCCCGTGATCGGCGGCTTCATCTCGCGCCATGCCAAGCGCGTGAAGTTCGTGGACCAGGGCTCCATCCTGCTGGTGGTGTACACGGCCTTCAGCGCCGCCGTCATCAGCGGCCTGTGGCAGCAGACGCCCCTGCCTGCGCTGCTGGGCCTGCTGCTGCTGTCGTCCATCCTGCTGGCCCTGGTGCTGGTCATCACGTCATGGACGGCGCGCCGCCTGGGCTTTTCCAAGGAGGACGAGATCACCCTGGTGTTCTGCGGCTCCAAGAAGAGCCTGGTCAGCGGCGTGCCCATGGCCAAGGTGCTGTTCGAGTCCAGCGCCGTGGGCGCCATCGTGCTGCCGCTGATGGTCTTCCACCAGCTGCAGCTCATGGTCTGCGCCGTGCTGGCCCAGCGCTATGCACGCCGGCCCATGCATCCCGAGGCGATCGAGGATGGCGCCGTGCCCGCCAGCGCTGCGCCGGCCGCCAAGGCCGGAACGGCGCCGGCCAAATAAGGCGCGGGCGCGCTCCCATCACAAAAAAGCCTGGCTCTCGCGCCAGGCTTTTTTGCATCTCAGCCCTTCAGGGCCAGGTTGTTGAGCTTGTCCAGCCGTTCAGGCCAGCTTCCCTGCTGCGCCGACTGCAGCAGGATGCGCGTCCAGGCGATCCAGGCGTCCCACTGCACGCGCTTGTCCCAGGCATTGCCCCAGCCGCTGAAGCACTGCAGCGCGCTGGTGGCTGCGCGCGCGGCGTCGTCGGCGCGGCCGGCAGACAGGTAGAGCTGGGCCAGCACCATCTGCGGCTCGCCCACCCAGGGGTTCAGGCGCACGGCGCTTTCCAGCACGGCCGTGGCGGCGTCCAGGTCCACCAGCGGCTGGTCCAGCTGGATCACCGACCAGTACAGCGACACGGCAGCGGCCTCGTCGCCGGGCGGCAACTGCCGGCTGCAATGGTCGAACACCGGCGGCAGCGGCAGCTGGGCGCGCAGCGCCGGGTGCTGCAGCGCACGACCCAGGTCGCTGATCTGGCTGAGCATGCGGCTGGCAGGCCGCATGGGACCGGGCCACAGCGAGGCCGCCCAGTGCACGCCCTGCTGCCGCTGGTTCTGCACCTGCGGAAACTGCGAATAGATGTCTTCCTGCCAGCTGAACCACTGCTCCATGGCATCGGCCATGCTCACGATGGTGAAGGCCGCCACTTCATAGGCACTCAGGCGCTGGCTACGGCCGGCGGATTCCAGCGCCATGGAGCCGTCTTCGGCCAGGTCGCCGGCCAGGATCTTCTGCATGAACTGCGTGCGGCTCATGGTGCAGAACAGGTAGACCAGGTGCTCGGCGCCCTCGCCCACCAGCTCGCGCAGGCGGCCGCGCTCGCTGCCCGCATCGAACTTGACCAGGTCCACGAAGGCGTTGCCGTAGACGCTGTGCAGCAGGCCCAGCAGGCGCACGTCGCGCGGCTGGCGCCACAGCGCCAGCGAACGCGCCACGCCCGCCAGGTGGTGGCGGAAGGTGCCGGCCTTGTGCCAGTCCTGGCCCACGCCGCGCGCCAGCACCACGGGCAGCACAGGAGCGAGGTCGGCATCCTTGGCCAGCCATTCTTCGTCCAGCAGGTCCTGGGCCCGCGTGAACAGCGCCTCGTCAAGTGTCTGGAACAGTGTCGGGACAGGCATGCTCATGCAGGCACCTCCATGGCAGCGGCAGGCCGCTGGGTATATTGCGCCACCCAGCCCGCCGTATCGGCGAACAGGCGCAGCGCCTTGATGCGCCGCGTGGCGGTCAGCGTGAAGCGGTGCTCCACGCCGGCCGGTATGCGCAGGTAGTCGCCGGGCTGCACGCGCAGCACGCGCTCTTGGCCGCCGGCATCGAAGAAGCCGAACAGGCCTTCGCCTTCGAGGATGTAGCGTACCTCGTCATCGGCATGGGTGTGGGGCTTGTCGAAGCGCTCCAGCGCCTCGTCCAGGCCCGGCGTGCCCGGGTGCAGCACGACCAGATCCATGCTGTGGTAGCCATGGGCCACGCATTCGTCGACCACCAGCATGCCCACGGCCTGGACCACGGTGGCCTTGCCGCCGTCGTCCAGTTGGGCCTGCGCCAGCAGCGCGGCCAGGCCGGGCTCGGGCGCCAGCGGGCGGCGCTGCCATTGCACGCCGATGGCGGCCACGAAGTCCGCGTCGGAAACTTGGTGCGATGCGAGGCTGCCCATGCTCTTACCAGGCCGCCGTGTAGGCGCCCTTGAACTGCGTGTCGATGAACTGGCGCACCTCGGGCGACTGGTAGGCCTTGACGAAGGCCTGCAGGCCCGCGTCCTTTTCATGGCCGGCGCGCGTGGCGATCAGCACGGTGACATAGGGCGTGTCCGTGGCTTCCAGCGCCAGCGAATCCTTTTGCGGCGACAGGCCTGCGGCCACGGCGTAGCTGCTGTTGACGGCGGCGACGTCCAGGTCGTCCAGCGAGCGCGCCAGCTGGGCGGCCTCCAGCTCGACGAAGCGCAGCTTCTTCGGATTGGCCGTGATGTCCAGCACCGAGGCACGCGCGCCCGCGCCGGTCTTCAGTTCGATCAGCTTTTGCGCAGCCAGCACCATCAGTGCGCGCGAGCCGTTGGTGGGGTCGTTGGGGATGCCCACGCGCGCACCGCTCTTGAGGTCGGCCAGGCTTTTGATCTTCTTGGAATACACGCCCATCTGCTGGTTGACCGCACGGGCCACGGGCACGAGCTTGTAGCCGCGGTCCTTGTTCTGGGCGTCCATGAAGGGCTGGTGCTGGTAGATGTTGGCATCCAGCTCGCCCTGGGACAGGGCAGCGTTGGGCTGGATGAAGTCGCCGAACTCGACCAGCTTCACCTTCAGGCCGTTCTTCTCGGCCACCTTCCTGGCCACCTCGGCGATCTGGGCATGTGGGCCCGAGGTCACGCCGATGGTGACCGAGCCGTCGGCCGCATGGGCCGGCAGCGCCGCCATTCCCGCCAGGGGCAGGACGGCGGCCAGGGCCAGCGATTGAAGCAATGCGCGCTTTTTCATGGAATCCCTCTTTCAGACAATCTCGCGGCAGCTTGCCGCCCCGGCCGCGCCGGCCGCCGGGGTGTTTGGATCAGCGGTGGCTGAGCCTGCGCACCGCCCAGTCGCCCAGGCTCTGGATGGCCTGCACGAAGAAGATCAGGATGATGACCACGGCCAGCATCACATCGGGCAAAAAGCGCTGGTAGCCGTAGCGGATGCCCAGGTCGCCCAGGCCGCCGCCGCCAATGGCGCCGGCCATGGCCGAATAGCCGGTCAGGCTCACGAAGCTGATGGTCAGGCCCGCCACGATGCCGGGCAGCGCCTCGGGCAGCAGGATCTTCCAGACGATCTGGCCCGTGGTGGCGCCCATGGACTGGGCCGCTTCCACCAGGCCGTTGTCCACCTCGCGCAGCGCGGTCTCCACCAGGCGCGCCACGAAGGGGGCTGCCGCAATGGTCAGCGGCACCACGGCCGCCCAGGTGCCGATGGACGAGCCCGTGATCAGACGCGTCAGCGGGATGATGGCCACCAGCAGGATGATGAAGGGCGTGGAGCGCAGCGCATTGACGATCCAGCCCACGATCTTGTTGGCCGGGCCGTTCTGCAGCACGCCGCCGTGGTCGGTCAGGCGCAGGAACACACCCAGGGGAATGCCGATCAGGCCACCCACCAGGCCCGAGACGCCGACCATGATGATGGTCTCCCACAGCGAGCTGACGAACAGCTCCAGCATCATTTCCGAAAAATTCTCAAACATCGCTCAATCCCTGGTGGAAACGATCTGCACCTGCACGCCGGTGGCGCGCAGATGGTCCACGGCGGCATCGATCTTTGCCGCGTCGCCGCTGGCGAAGACGGCCAGCGAGCCGAAGGTCTGCTCCTGGATCTCGTCGATCTGGCCATGCAGGATGGACAGGTCCAGCCCCAGCTCGCGGATCAGGTGCGACAGGATGGGCTGGTAGGCGCTCTCGCCCGCATACGACAGGCGCAGCAGCCGGCCTTGCTGGCCCGGCGCCAGCTGGGCGGCCAGCGCGTTCACGCGCACGGCCACCGACTCGGGCAGTTGCTGGGGCACGATCTCGTCGATCAGGCTGCGCGTGATGGCCTGCTGCGGGCGCGTGAACACGTCGATCACGGGGCCCAGCTCGGCAATCTCGCCGCCGTCGATCACGGCCACGCGGTCGGCGATCTGCTTGATCACCTGCATCTGGTGCGTGATCAGCACCACGGTCAGGCCCAGTTCGCGGTTGACCTTGCGCAGCAGGTCCAGGATGGAGCGCGTGGTCTCGGGGTCCAGGGCCGAGGTGGCTTCGTCGGACAGCAGCACCTTGGGGTGGCTGGCCAGCGCGCGCGCAATGCCCACGCGCTGCTTTTGCCCGCCCGAGATCTGCGCCGGATAGCGGTCGCGCAGCGCGCTCAGGCCCACCAGGTCCAGCAGCGGGTCCACGCGCTTCTTGATGTCGTCGGCCGACATGCCCGCCATCTCCAGCGGCAGCGCGGCGTTGTCGAACACCGTGCGCGAGGACAGCAGGTTGAAATGCTGGAACACCATGCCGATGTCGCGGCGCGCCGTGCGCAGCTCGGCATCGCTGAGCTGCATCAGGTCACGGCCGCCCACCAGCACCTGGCCGGAGGTCGGGCGGTTGAGCAGGTTCAGGCAGCGCACCAGCGAGCTTTTGCCCGCGCCGCTGCGGCCGATGATGCCGAACACCTCGCCCGACTCGATCTGCAGGTTGATGCCCCGCAAGGCATGGACGGGCCCGGTGGGGCCCTTGTAGGTCAGGGAAAGATCCCGAATCTCGATCATGAAAAAACGCCGCGGCGCAGGACGGCCTGGGGACGCCGCTGCGCATTGTTGGGAAGTGGGAGCAAATATAGGTTGCGCGTATAAAAACGCAAACTATAAAAAAATAAAGTAATAAGAAGCTCCGGTTATGCCCGGGACTTCACTACTTTCTGCACAACCCTCAACTATGCCTGAATGTGGACACGCCCTTGCCCTGCCGGGCTATGCGCGGTGCCACGGAGCACTGCGGCAAGGCCCTTCTTGCGGCGGCGTCTGATTGACAGTGCGGCCGGCACGCTGCCGTCGCGGCCTGGCGGCCCTGGCCCGCTCCTGCTTTTGACGATGGCAAGCACCCGCCGCTGCCGCCGCGCTGACGCCAGAAGCAGCCTTTGCTGACAGGCCGCGCGGCATGCGCCCTCCTACAGTGGGCTCAACCCCACAGGAGAAGAGCGCCATGCGCCCAGAACAACACTCCGGCGCCGGCAGCCAGGCCGGCGCGGCTCCCTTGTCGCGGCGCGGCTTTCTGCAGGCCGCCAGCATCGCAGGCGTCAGCGTCTGGGTGGCGCCGCTGGCCAGCCAGGCCTATGCAGCCCTCTTTGAAGACCGCGTCCTGGGCAGCGTGGCCCGCGAGCCGGCCACGCAGCTGCCGCGCATGCGGCTCGATGGCCGCTCCAAGGTCATGGGCGCCAAGGTCTTCGCCCGCGATATCCGCGCACGCGACATGCCGCACTGGCCCCAGCAGCAATCCCATGCCTTCATCGTGCGCACCACGCTGGCCGACCGGCTGTTCGACGGCATGGACCTGTCTTCCCTGGACGGCGAACTGGCACCCGACCGCGTGGTCACCGCCGAGGACCTGGTGCGCGACGGCCTGGCCTTTCCCGAGTTCTATGGCGAAGACATGCTGCTGCCCACAGGCAAGACCCCCGCATACCTGGGCCAGGCCGTGGCCATCCTCATCTACCACGACTTCGCGCGCTTTCGCTTTGCCAAGGAAAGGCTGCAGGCCACGGCCGGCGTCATCCGCTACGGCCGCATCACGGGCGCGCTGGACCGTCCGCCCTGGGGCGTGTTCCGCTATGTGCGCCAGGGCGGTGCCACGGCCTTTGACGACGACGTGTTCTCCAGCCTGCGCGATGCCCCGCTGTTCCCCGCCGAACGCAAGCCGCTGGTCTGGCCGCAGATCTCCAAGGCCGACGCGGTCACGGCGCGCGGCCTGCGCGCGGCCGAGCAAATCGCCCAGGAGCTGGCCACGCCGCCTGCCGACTGGCTGGTGCTGCAGCGCCATTACGCCACGCAATCGGTGGACACGGCCGCGCTGGAGCCCGACAACGCCAACTGCTGGTATGACGCGGCCACGCAAAGCCTGCACATGGTGCTGGCCACGCAGTCGCCGCACGAAGTGGCCGAATGGGCTGCGCAGATGGTGCAGGCCAGCAGGTTCCCGCTCAAGAACCTCTTCATCCACCCCTGCTACACGGTGGGCTACGGCTCCAAGGACCACGCGCCCATGCCCTACTACGGCCTGGTCTGCGCGCTGTATGCGGACGGCAAGCCCGTGCGCCTGGCCAATGACCGGTTCGAGCAGTTCCAGTCCTCGCTCAAGCGCCATGCCTTCGAGATCGACTACACCATGGCCATCGACAGGAAGACCGGCCTCTTCCAGAGCCTGGTGGCCAGCATGACGGCCAATGGCGGCGGCCGGGCCAACTTCTCGCCCTCGGTGGCCATGGTGGGCGGCACGGCGGCGCAGTCCATCTACTACTTTCCCAAGAACGACATCACCGCCGTGGCCCTGGCCAGCCGCGCGCTGGACGCGGGCTCGGCACGCGGCTACGGCACGCTGCAGAGCATGGCGGCCACCGAAATGATGGTGGACGAAATCGCCGGGCTGCTGCAGATCGACCCCATCGAGCTGCGCCTGCGCAACGTGCTGACCTCGGGCGCCAAGAACACCCAGGGCGCCATTGCCGCCGGTGCCCTGCGCGCCGACGAGGTGCTGGAGCGCGCCCGCCGCCATCCGCTGTGGACCGAGCGCGCCAAGCGCAAGACCGCCTACGAGGCCAGCCACCCGGGCCAGCGCTACGGCGTGGGCTTTGCCTGCGTGCAAAAGGACTTCGGCACGGGCGGCGAGGCGGCCTTCGCCCGCATCGAGATATCGCCCCAGGGCCGCGTGCTGCTGCACCACTCGGGCACCGAGATCGGCACCGGCATGGGCACCTCGCAGGCCCAGCTGTGCGTGCAATGGTTCGGCAAGCCCGCCGACGAGCTGCAGACCGCCTGCCTGGACTGGCCGGAGCTGCCGCTCAAGGCCGAGGGCGACAACTACACCATGCCCCAGGCCGACCAGGACCGCTTCGCCACCCGGCCGCTGTGGACGCCGGTCTACGCCTCGCCGGCCAGCGCCAGCAACTCGGCCTACTACTACAGCCACGCCACCAGCGAGACGGCGCGCGTGGTCTTCGAGCACGGCCTGTGGCCGGCCGCCGTCGCCATCTGGAGCCAGGGCACGGGCGGCGGCCAGAAGGCGCCCTACGTGGTGCGCCGCGAGGACGCGCGCTGGGTCAACGGCATGCTCACGGCCAACGGCATGCAGCCGCTGTCCCTGCAGGCCCTGGCCCAGAAGGCCCATGCCATGCAGCTGGTCACGGGCGCCGTGGGCCATACCTTCAACCGCTGGCAATGGGCCGAGGCGGACTTCGACATCCTGGGCACCAGCGCGCGCCGGCCGATGGACGCGCTGGCCGTGCGCCTGGGCAGCGCGCCCGATGCTGCCGCCGTCACGCCGGCCCCTGACACCACCGACACGCCGCAGGCGGCCACGCCCGTCGAGGCCTCTGTCACCGCGCGGCGCAGCGCCGCCGGCTACCGCATGATTGCGCGGCGCAACCTGTTCTATCCGCCCATGCAGCGCAACAACGCGGGCGTCACTTACTACAGCGCCAATGCGGCCCTGGTCGAGCTGGCGGTGGACACGGGCACGGGCGCGGTCGAGCTGCTGGCCCACCACTCCATCATGGAGTGCGGGCGGCCCATCGTGCCCGAGCTGGTGCACGGCCAGCTCGAAGGCGGCATTGCCATGGGCATAGGCCACGCCCTGTACGAAACCATGCCGCTGTACGAGGGCGGCCCCGGCGACGGCAACTGGAACTTCCACCGCTACCACCTGCCTCGCGGCAGCGAGGTGGCGGTCTGGAAGCAGACGGCCGAGCTGCTGGCACCTCTGTCGGACACCGATCCGCCCAAGGGCATTGCCGAGGTGGTGATGATTCCCATCGTCGCCGCCATCGTCAACGGACTGCACCACGCCATAGGCAAGCGCTTCCACGACCTGCCCGTGACCCCGCAAAAGATCAGGGAGGCACTCGCACCATGAGCCTTGTCCCACGCCCCTTGTCACTGACCGTCAACGGCCAGAGCGTCGGCCCCATGGACGTGCCCGAAGGCATGCCCATGATCGACTTCCTGCACGAATACCTGAACCTCACCGGCTCGCGCCTGGGCTGCGGCATCGGCGAATGCCGGGCCTGCACCGTCATCGTGGACGGGCCCGAGGGCAGCCGCGAGATGCGCACCTGCATCACCGGCGCCCACTACTTCCAGGGCCGCAAGGTCCGCACCATCGAAGGCATTGCCGACCCGGCCGGCGCGGACACCGCGCCCCCGCCCCCGCCCGGCGCCTCGGGCCAGCCGCGCAAGGTCATCGCCATCAGCCCCGTGCAGCAGAAGTACCTGGAGCATTTCAGCTTCCAGTGCGGCTACTGCACGCCGGGCTTCGTCATCGCGGCCACGGTGCTGGTCGAGCGCCTGGCCAAGGCGCCCATCCGCGCGGCCGATGTGGAACAGGTCGTGGGCGAGGCGCTGCAGCCCCACCTGTGCCGCTGCACCGGCTATGTGCGCTACTACGCGGCCGTGAAGGACCTGGTCCTGAACACGCCCGGGCTGACCTTGAAAGGATGAGCGCCATGTCCGCCGCCGACCCCAGCGCAGCCGCCCCCGCCGCCGCCACCGCCGCCACCGCCGCGCCACCTGCCGACTACAGCGGTGCCCGCCCCCCGCCACCGCGCAGGCCCAGGCGCCGCTGGCGCGGGCTGCTGCTCATCCTCCTGCTGCTGGCCGTGCTGTTTGCCATTGCCGCCGTCTGGGGCAACCGGCCCCATGTGCCGCAGCGCGAGCCGCAGGCCGTGCACCGCAGCCCCCAGCAGCTGGCCCAGGGCCTGTACCTGGCGCGCGCCGCCGACTGCATGGCCTGCCATGACGGGGTGGGTGGCATAGGTGGCGCCCGGGAAGGCCAGCCCTTTGCGGGCGGCAAGCCCCTGCCCACGCCCTTCGGCACCCTCTACGGCACCAACATCACCCCCGACCCCGACCACGGCATAGGCCGCTGGACGGCCGAGGAATTCCACGCCGCCGTCACCCGCGGCACGGCGCCGGGCGGGCGCCAGCTCTACCCGGCCATGCCCTATGCCTCCTACCACCTGATGAGCCGCGAAGACTCGGACCTGATCTACGGCTACCTTATGAACATCCGGCCCGTGGCCCAGCCCAACACCAAGCCCGCCCTGCCCTTCCCCTTCAACCTTCGCGTGCTCATGTTCGGCTGGAAGACGCTGTTCCTGTCCAGCGCGCCCCTGCCCGTGGGCTCGCAGGGCCAGAGCCCGGCCTGGCTGCGTGGGCAATACCTGGGCAATGTCATGGGCCACTGCGCCGAATGCCACACGCCGCGCGGCATGTTCGGCCAGATGCAGAAGGACCGCTGGCTGCAGGGCGGCACGCTGTCGCTGTTCACGGCCCCCGGCATCACCGCCGAAGCCCTGGCCGCACGCGGCTGGACGCGCGAGGGCATGGCCCAGTTCCTGCAAACGGGCTTCTCGGCCCACGGCAGCGCCTTCGATGAAATGCACGAGGTCATCGCCAACAGCACCCGGTACCTCACGGCCGAGGACATGACGGCGCTGTCCACCTTCCTGCTGGGCGACAACCCGCCCGCGCCCCAGCCCCTGCCGGCCGCCGTGTCCCCGGATTCCGGCACCGGCAACAGCGCGGGCAATGGCGCCGGCAACGGTGCGGGCACGCTGGACGCGGGCCGGGGCCACTACATGGCGCTGTGCGCCAGCTGCCACGGCAGCGAGGGCCTGGGCCGCAGCCTCACCATGCCCCCGCTCAAGGGCAACAGCACCGTGCGCCAGGCCGACGCCCGCAACCTGGTGCTGGCCATCCTCGTCGGCCTGCCCAAGCACCCGGCCACCCAGCAGGGCCCCACGCCCCTGCCCGGCATGCCCGGCTTCATGCAGGAGCTGACCGATGGCGAAGTCGCCGCCCTGGCCAACTACACCCGCACGGCCCTGGGCGGCCAGCCTGCCGATGTGACAGCCGCCCAGGTGGCCGACCTGCGCAGCGCAGCCGGAAAGTCAGGGCACAAGGCTGCGCCGTGAAACACCGGCTGTTCTACGGAGCCCAACCCGTATGCCCGCGCCTGCGGCGTGGCGGTTGCGGGGTTGCAAGCCTGCCGAAGGACAGGCTTGCTTCGTCGTCTGACTCGCCGTGATGTCTGAACGTAGCGTGCAGCGCGAAGTGAGTTTCACGGCGAACCCCGCAACAGCCACGACGCAGGTTGCCCGCAGCGAAGCGGAGGGTCGCGGACATCCGGGTCGCCTTCTTTGATCTGACCTTTCTTGGCGAATCAAGAAAGGGCAGTCGGCTGCCGGGCCGAGACCCGGCCTCGAAAAATAGCCACCCGGCAGATGGCCATAAGCATCCCTGCACTAGCTGACAAGCCGCGGTCACAGCCCCAAAACACAAGCCCATTGTTTCCACCACGGAACCAACCGCGTTCCACCACCCTCCTTTGCCAGCCGCCCCTGTCTCCCTAGAGTGAAAGCAAAAGGAGACAAGCATGTTCGAAGCCAATCTATTCCAGGGCCAGCGCGTCCTGATCACCGGGGGCGGCACGGGGCTGGGCCTGGCCATGGCGGCCAAGCTGGCGGAACTGGGCGCCGAGCTGCACCTGTGCGGCCGGCGGCGCTCCGTGGTGCAGCAGGCCTGCGAGATGCTGAACAACGACACGGGCGCGCAGGCCTTTGCGCATGAACTCGACATTCGCCAGCCCGAGGCCGTGCACACCGTCATCGACCGCATCTGGGCCGAACACGGCCCCCTGACGAGCCTGGTCAACAACGCGGCCGGCAACTTCGTCAGCCGCACGGAGGACCTGAGCATCAACGGCTTCCATGCCATATCGGACATCGTCTTTCGGGGCACCTTCTACGTCACCCAGGCCGTGGGCCGCCGCTGGATCGCCGAAGGGCTGCCGGGCTCAGTGCTGTCCATCGTCGTCACCTGGGTGGACACGGGTTCGCCCTTTGTCGTGCCCTCGGCCATGTCCAAGGCCGGGCTGGACGCCATGACCAAATCGCTGGCCGTGGAATGGGGTCCCAAGCGCATACGGTTCAACGCGATTGCACCGGGCGTGATTCCCACCCAGGGCGCCAGCCAGCGCCTGCGCCCCAGGATCGACGGCAACGAGGACTCGGCCGACCGCCGCCGCCTGGACAACCCCACGCGCCGCCTGGGCACGGGCGAGGACATCGGCAACATGGCCGCCTTCATCCTGGCCCCGGGCAACACCTGGCTCAACGGCCAGACCATCACGCTGGACGGCGGCGACGCCCTGGCCAACGGCGCCTACTTCACCGAATACCAGGCCTGGGACGATGCCGACTGGGCGCGCGCCCGGCAGATGGCCAAGGCCGCCAACCAGCCCAACGTCAACGATGGGGAGCAGGAGGCCACGCCCACATGAGCACCGCCGCCACGCCCCATTCCACCCTGGTCTTCGAACAGCGCACGCTGACCGGCGCCGCCCAGCAGCAGCGCGGCCGCCAGCTGGCCCAGGGCCTGCGCAGCCTGGGCCTGGCCGAAGGCGACGTGCTGGCCGTCTTCCTGCGCAACGGCATCGAATACGCCGACGTGGTCCATGCCTGCCGCATTGCGGGCATCTACTACTGCCCCGTCAACTGGCATTTCACGGCCACGGAGATCGACTACATCCTGGCCGACAGCGGCGCCCGCGCCCTCATCACCAGCCAGGACCTGCTCGACGGCCTCAAGGGCGAACTCTATGCGGACCTGCCCCGGCGCGTCGCCCACGCACGCGAGCCGGAGCTGGACTACGAAACCTGGCTGGCCGCCCAGGCACCCTACGATGGCCCGCTGGTCGCGCCGCGCGGCCACATGGCCTATACATCGGGCACCACGGGCCGCCCCAAGGGCGTGCTGCGCAAGGCGTTTCCCGTGGAAGAACTGCCCCGGCGCCTGGCCGTGAACCAGGCGCTGATCGCCACCGCCTACGGCCTGCAGCCCGGCGCGCGCACCCTGCTGACCGCGCCCATCTACCACAGCGCGCCCAGCCTGTACTTCCAGAACGCGCTCATGCTCAGCGAGCTGGTGGTGCTGGAGCAGCGCTTCGACCCCGAGCGCTTTCTGCAGCTGGTGCAGGAGCACCGCATCGACACGGCCTACATGGTTCCCATCATGTACGTGCGCCTGCTCAGGCTGCCGCGCGAGGTGCGCGAGCGCTACGACATCTCCTCGCTGCGCTTCATCGCCTCCACCGGCTCGCCCTGCGCGCCCGAGGTCAAGAAGGCCATGATCGAGTGGATGGGGCCCATCATCAACGAGACCTATGCCTCCAGCGAGTCGGGCCTGGTCACCTTCATCGGCTCGGCCGACGCGCTCACCCACCCCGGCAGCGCGGGCCTGCCGCTGCAGGAAGCCGAAGTCCGCATCCTCGACAGGCAGGGCCAGGCCCTGCCCACGGGCGAGGTCGGCCTGATCTACGTGCGCCAGCCCGCCTATGCCGACTTCACCTACAAGGGCAACGAAGACGCCCGCCGCAAGATGGACCAGGGCGGCCTGATCACCCTGGGCGACATGGGCTACCTGGACGAAGAAGGCTTTCTCTACGTCTGCGACCGCGACTCGGACATGGTGATCTCCGGCGGCGTGAACATCTACCCGGCCGAGATTGAGAACGAGCTGCTCAGGCACCCCGGCATAGCAGACTGCGCCGTCATCGGCGTGCCCGATGCCGAGTACGGCGAACGGCTGCTGGCCCTGGTCGAGCCCGGCCAGTCAGGCACACTGCCCGAAGCCGAACTGAAAGAATGGCTGCGCGGCCGGCTGGCGGCCTACAAGCTGCCGCGCAGCTTCGTCTTCCAGCGCCTGCCCCGCGACGACAACGGAAAGATCGCCAAAAGAAAGCTGCGCGACGCCCACTGGGGCGCGACGCAGCGCAAGATCTGAACCCGCCAACACCGAAAGAGAAGGAGACAACGCATGAACAAGGCCATCGCATTGCTGCTTGCCGCTGCGGCCACCGCAGCCGCAGCCCCCGGGTTCGCCCAGTCCGACTACCCCAGCAAGCCTATCAAGCTCATCGCCCCGTATGCGCCGGGCGGCTCGGTCGATGTGCTGGCCCGCACCCTGGCCACGCACCTGTCCACGGAGCTCAAGCAGTCCGTGGTCGTGGAGAACCGGCCGGGCGCCAACACCATGATTGCCGCCTCGGCCGTGGCGCGCTCGCCGGCCGACGGCTACACCCTGCTGCTGGCCAGCAATGCCAGCATGGTCCTCAACCCCCTGCTCTACAAGAAGCTCAGCTACAACCCCGACCGGGAGCTGAAGCTCACCAACATCCTGGCCGAGGCCCCGCTGGTGCTGGTCACCAACAGCCAGACCGGCATCAAAAACGTGGCCGACCTCAAGGCCTACTCCAAGGCCCACGCGGGCAAGCTCAACTACAGCTCGGTCGGCCTGGGCAACCCGCTGCAGCTGACCACCGAGCTGATCAAGTCCCGCCTGGACGTGGCCGCCACCCACATCCCCTTCAACGGCAGCGCGCCGGCCCTCACCGCCCTCATGGCCAACGACACCCAGCTCATGGTGGACGTGGCCGGCACCTCCCTGCCCCACATCAAGGCCGGCAAGCTGGTGGCCATTGCCACCACCGGGCCGGAGCGCTCGCAGTTCCTGCCGCAGACGCCCACCATTGCCGAATCGGGCGTGCCGGGCTTCAGGGCCTCCACCTGGTTCGGCATTGCCGTGCCCGCAGGCACGCCAGCGGACGCGCGCAACACCCTGCAGGCCGCCGTCAACAAGGTCATGCTCAACCCCGAGTTCGCCAGCGCCCTGGGCAACCAGACCCTGGCCGCCAGAAAGCCCCAGACCCAGGCCCAGCTCGACGACTTCCTGGCCGCTGACGGCCAGATGTGGCGCAAGGTGATCGCGGACAACGCGATTGCGCTGGAGAACTGAAGCACTGGTGAACCGAGGCGCTAAGGCCCGGGCTCCCCGGCCTGCTCCACGAAGCGCAGCAGGCTGGCCCTGAGGAACTCGGTCATCACCTTGACGGCATGCGAGGGCCGCCGGTCCTCGGCCGTGATGATGTACAGCCGGTCGCCCAGGCCGGACACCGTCCAGTCCGGGCACACGCGCTGCACCGCGCCCGATCGCAGCTCGTCCATCACCATGTAGTTGGGCAAGGTGGCCACGCCGCTTCCCCGGAGCATGGACTGCTTGAGGAAGGGGAAATGCTCGCTGGTGATGCAGGGCTCGCACTTGAGCGCAATCTCCTGCTGCCCCTTTTTCACCGAGACGGCATAGGTCTTGCCGTCGCCGGGCGGCGTCAGCAGCACTCCGTGGGGAATCTCGGCAGGGTCGTGGAACGGCCGCGCCTTGGCATAGGCGCTGCTGGCATACAGGCCAAAGCCCACCGGCCCCAGGTCGCGCGCCACCAGGTGCTCCTGCACGTCGCGCGCCACGCGCACGGCCACATCCACCTGGGCGCTCATGGGATCGCTCACCCGGTTGGAGAACAGCACGCGGATGCGCACCTGCGGGTGCCGCTTCTGGAACGCCAGCAGCATGTCGGCCAGGTACAGCTCGCCCAGGCCCGTGGGAATGCTCAGCCGCACCGAGCCCGTCACCACATGCTGCAGCGCGTCGATGGCGCCCTGCGCCGCCTCCACCTCCTGGATGATGCTGCGCCCATGCTCGTACAGCACCTCGCCCGCCGCCGTCAGCAAAAAGCTGCGCGTCGTGCGGTGCAGCAGGGTCACGCCCAGCGCCGTCTCCAGCGACTTGAGCTCCTTGCTCACCTTGGAGCGCGTGATATCGCGCTTGCGCGCCGCAGCGCTGAGGCTGCGAGCGTCCACGATCTCTACGAAATTGCGGATGAGGTTGATGTCCATGGCTTGAGGCGGCAGGTCAGGCGGCCCGCCTTGTGCGCGGCCGCAGGCAACGCGCCCGGACCGCCACCCCCGGACTATGGCACCGTCACGACGCCTGGCCCCGCCACCCGTGGGCGCCTGGACACAGGGCTTTCCCCGGTGCCCGCCGCATCAGTCCAGGCTGATCTGCGACGAAGCGGCCACCTGCTTCCAGGTCGTCACATCCTTGAGGATCACCGCGCCGAACTGCTCCGGCGTATTGGCCACCACCGTGCCGCCCAGCTCCGCCAGGCGCTGGCGCAGTTGCGGATCGGCCAGGGCCTGCACGCTGGCCTTGTGCAGCTTGTCGCGGATGTCCTTGGGCAGGCCCTTGGGCGCCAGCAGGCCGTTCCAGGCCTGCACGGCGTAGCCGGGCACGCCGGACTCGGCAAAGGTCGGCACGTCGGGCAGCTCGCTGCTGCGCTGGGCCGTGGCCACGGCCAGCGGGCGGATCTTGCCGGACTTGATGTGCGGCAGCGAGGCCGGCAGCGGCTCCCACAGCATGGACACCTGGCCGCCGATCAGATCGGTGAAGGCCGGGCCAGCGCCACGGTAGGGCACATGCATGATCTGCACGCCCGCCTTGGCCTTGAACAGCTCCATGGCCAGATGGCCCAGCCCGCCCGCGCCCGAGGACGCATACGACAGATGCCCCGGCTGCGCCTTGGCCAGCGCGATCAGCTCCTTCAGATTCGCCGCCTTGACCGAGGGATGCACGCTGAGCACGCCCGGCACCGTGATCACCTGGGTGATGGGCGTGAAATCCTTCACCGCGTCATAGGGCAGCTTGGTGTAGACGGCCGGATTCGTGCCGTGCGTGCTGGACGTGGCGCCAAGCAGCGTATAGCCGTCCGGCTTGGCATCGGCCACGAAGCGCGTGCCCAGCGAGCCACCGGCACCGGCCTTGTTCTCCACGATCACCGAGGCGCCCAGCACCTTGCCCAGTTGCTGCGCGAACAGGCGGTTCACCACATCGGCCGTGCCGCCGGGCGGAAACGGCACGATCAGGCGGATGGGCTCGGCCGTGGGCCAGCCGGCATCGGCCGCCAGGGCCGACTGCGCGGGCGCCAGGGCGCCCAGGGCCAGGGCCGCCGTGGTTGCAGACAGGCTGCGGATCATGAAATTGCGGCGTTGCATGAGATTTTTCTCCTCGTTGAAATTCTTCGGGACCAGCACTCTCCAGTCACCGGCCCAGGCGCTCCAGCCAGGCCAGCATCCGGCCCAGCACCTCGTCGCCATTGGTGTCCAGCATGCAGAAATGCGAATTGCCGGTGATGCCTGCGGCCGGCAGGTCCAGCACCTCGGCACGGCCGCCCAGGCGGCGCAGCAGCTGCCAATACACATCGGTCTGCGCGCGGTACTTCTGCCACTGCGGGCTGTGCGCGAAATGGTCGCCCCACACCGCCAGATGGGGGATGGCCGAGGCAGGCGCGAAGGCATCCGCCCCCTCCTGCCCCTCCTGCCCCTCCTGCCCCTCCTGCCCCTGTTGCCCCTGCTGCCCTTCTTGCACCACCGGCATGCCCGTAGGCTCCACCCCCACCACGGCGCGCACCAGGTGCGGCTTGCGGACGGCCGCATGCGCGGCAAAGCCGCCGCCCTGGCTGTGGCCTATCACCACACAGGGGCCGAACTGCTCCAGCAGCGCGTCATAGGCCGCCATGGCCATGGCCTCATGCCCCAGCCAGCGCGGCACCATCTGCCGCACCAGGGCGTCAAAATTCTCATGTGGAAACCGCTGGCCGACGAAGGGCTCGCCCACACCGTCGCCCGAAGGCGCGCCATGGCCTATGCGAAACAGCGTCCATGCCTCCTCGGCACTGCGGAACACGGGCGCCTCGGCATAGATCTCGGGGAACATCGCCCAGCCCGCGCGGCCGCGCTCCACTGCATCGCAGACCACCACGTCGTGGCCGGCCTCCAGCAGGCGCCACAGCCAGCCCTGGCGGCCATCGGGCGTGGACTCCCACTGCGCACCCGTCATGCCGCCGCCGTGCCACAGCAGCACCGGCAGGGGGCTGCGCGGACGCGCAAGCCGGTACTCCATGGCGTACATCTGGCCCACGGCATAGCTGCCATTCATGTCCAGCGGCCGCTCGCCGCCATTGCGCACCACTTCCCTGTGCTGGATCGGCAGATCCCGCACCGTGCGCTGCGCACCGCCAATGAAATGGCTTTGCATCTTCCTGAGGCAAACTTCAGGCATAACAGGGCTTCTCTCGCATGCCGCCATGCTAGGCATGCCCCGCCTTGGTGCTGTGCCGATTACGGCGGCGCTGTGCCGGATCAGCACAGCCCTGGACCCACCCTACCCATGCACGAACTCAACCTCAAACTGCTGCAGGACCTGCAGGCCCTGGCCGACACCGGCAGCCTCTACAAGGCCGCCGAGCGCCGCCACATCACCCACCCTGCCTTTGGCCGCCGCATCCGCGCGCTGGAGGAATGGGCGGGCACGCCCCTGGTCGAGCGCGGCCACCAGTCCACCACGCTCACGGCCGCCGGCAAGACGCTGCTGGCCTCGGCCCATGAAGTGCTGGGCATCCTGGAGCAGACCCACGGCCTGCTGCAGCGGCCCCACCGCACGCGCGACGAAACCATCACCATCGCGGCCGGCCGCACGCTGTCGCACACCGTCCTGCCGGGCATCATCACCGCCCTCAACCAGGCCATGCCCCAGCTGTGCTGGAAAGTGGTCACCACCAGCCTGGACTACGGCGTGGAAATGCTGCTGCAAGGCAAAGTGGACCTGCTCATGTGCCATGCCCAGCCTGCCATCGAAGGCAGCCTGCAGGGCCACCACCTGGCCTGGCTGCCCGTGGGTCAGGACACGCTGATCCCCGTCAGCATCCCCCTGGTCCCCCAATTGCCCAAGTACGCCCTGCCCGCCCACGGCGGCGGCCCGCTGGTGCCCTACCTGGACTACGCGCAAAGCATGTCCCTGGGCAAGATCCTGCGCAGCCACCTGCACGAACTGTGCGACACCACGCGCCTGCGCACCGTCTACGAGGCCGACCTCGCCGACTCCCTGCACGCCATGGTCCACCAGGGCCTGGGCCTGGCCTGGCTGCCGCTCACCCTGGTCAAGACCGACCTGACCGAAGGCCGCCTGGCCCGCGCGGCCGGGCCCGACAAGGACGTGCCCATCAACGTGCGGCTCTACCGGCGGCCTGCGGCCCAAAGCAAGCCGCTCACGCGCAGGGTGTGGGCGGGGTTGGAGAATCTTTATGGGAGGAGTCAGAAGTCGTGAGCAGTCAGTCTGACCCGTAGCGTTCGACCTTCACGTTACTCAGCGTCTGCGAATTTAGAGCTGCAGAACTCATCCACCATCGCCTTGAACATCGGGCTTTGGCCAGTCTCTGCGGCCACCAGCGTACTGGCAGCATTCGAATAGAAAGCGCGATAGCCGGAATAGGCACCGGCTTCATTCTTGCCATCAATTTTTCCGCACAGCGTGGGCTGTTCATCCACGTTGCTGATAAACAAGTCCTTGAAGCGTGCAGACTGGGGATTCTGGAGCTTCTTGGATGTACTGATCTTCGCGTTTGCCACGAAGCTCTTCCAATTGCCAGCGGCGATCTGGCCCACTGCCTGTTCATTGGATTGGCGCTTTTCCTGCGAGGATTTCAAATCAGCCTTTGAGAACTTGCGCCCCATCACGCTGGCCTCTTCCACCTCCGCACTGGTCTTGCCCACGGAGCACACCAGCTTTGCGCCCATGTAGTTGAACTCAAGATTGATGCGATCGTCCTGTGCAAACGTTCGCATCTTGTCGTCCACGGGAGAAGCCGCTTCGGGGAATGTCTTGAGGCACGCCTTTATCGCACTGTCGCGATTGGCCACAGGTGCGGCGGCAACGCTCAATGCCATCTGCGCAACGGCCATTGCAATGATCAGCTTCTTCATGTGTTCCGCTCCCTTATTCAATTGATTCACTCATGCCCGACTTGGGCGCGGGCATCTTATCAGTTGCATTTGAATCATTCGCGCAATGGACGATGCGGATTCCCACTTCGGATTGCATCCCTTCATCACTTGCCAAACAGCTGCTTCCCAAAGCCTGCATTCGGCCTCGCAGACACACCGAATCGCTGCCCCGCCCTCCGCACCCTGCGGCATCAGGCAGGCCACATTGCAGGGATGGAAGCTGCCCAGGACTTTCCCCTTGGCCCCGCTGCAGCCTTGAACTAGCATGGCCTGCACCGCCCCGGCCGGGGCGGCTCTCCTTTGGGCATCGATGAGCTTTCCCGTTCAGATTCCGATCCGAGTCCCCTGCCCTCCGGGCGCCTGCATCTGCGAGCACGACGCCCTGCTCGCCGACTCCATGGCCGACCAGCGCATTCTGCGACTCACCAGGGAAGAGGAAAAACGCCTGCTGCTACGGCTGGAACGCATCACCAGCCTGCAGGACCTGCGCCATGTGGAGCAGCGCATGTATGAGCAGCTCGGCATCCGCGTGCGCATCGAGCCCGGCGCCAGCGAAGTGCGCACCGTGCGCGGCATACAGATCGAGGTCTTGCCCATGCGCGGGCTGTGCAGCAAGACTCGGCAGGCGATTCCTGCGGCGATTCGGCGGGGGATGGAGAGGACGCCTGAGGTGGCGTTTGAGTTGTTGGATGAGGGGGGGTTGTTTGGGTAAGGATTGGCAACCTCGACCGACCAGGAATCACTGGTTTTCCGCAAGGCGCTCAATTCCAGCTTTGCGACTGTGGCCAGAAGCTAGCTCCAGACCTCCTCTGTCAGACGCCTCAACTCATCAACCGCCGCAGAAAAAGCCGTCTTGTCAAATACTGCTCTTTTATTTCCCGCTACCCATTCAACCGAAACAACAATACCATTTCTCACATCGATAGCACGTCCGATTCTCGCCCAACTCACCGCTTCTTCATCAACCAGCTGCTCTACCACCGCAACAGTGCAATTCATATCCATATCATCTGGACAGATCATGATTGGCACTATCGTCGACGAATTTTTATTTTTTGGATTCAAAAGATACCAAGCATTTTGCAAATCGCACTCATCAATAAGCCACCCTTGGGCCGGGACAAGGCCACCCACAGTATCTTCTCCAAAGACAGCCGAGCAATCTGCCTCTTTCAACCATAACTCAAGCGGCACCCCGTCAACCACCAGGACAGGATGGGGAGCCTTCGCGTAAAGCGACATGTGCATTACAGCTTCAATAACGTTCATGTGGTGCCAAGATTTCATTTTCAGTGTCCATGACGATCGATTGTCCTTACCGCGCACAGGTCCCGTCAACCTCCTTCACCCTCCGTAGGCTCACCATCCCTGTCGCGTGACCCATACGGGCACTCCGCCCGAAGACATGCACGCCATCGCGAGGCGACCTGCCACCATGCCTACTCACCGCCACCGCAAACGCTGAGGATGCATGGCAGCACGCCTGAATCAAGATGCCAAGCTCCTCATCATGCGGCACAATCAGCCGACAGCGCCCCTGAAGCCAGGTTTGAATCTACTGGAAGCACCAGCCACCCGCCTCCAACATGGAATGCCCCATCTGCACAAGCACTGATTTTCATCGCCCCGCGGAGAAATCTGCAATGGAAATATGGCACTGCAAAAACTGCGGGAATGGATGTGCAGTGCGTTGCAATTACATCCCCGATCTTTCGGACGTGAAAGGCCATGACCTGTTCGTTGGAACGGCATCGGTTTCCACAGGTATAACGGGCCTTAAGGCATTGATCCAGTTAAAGAAAGCTCTTTCATTTGCAGAGCATTTTGTGCCTGCCAGACTTGATGAGCAGCACCGAGCCGGGAAACTCCGTTGGGACCTAGGATATTTTCTGGATTTTGAAGTCCAACAGGCCGAAGCAGAGTGCGAACGAATCGGTATAGCTGCGTTATTCAATAGATTGGTCTAGGCGGGCTTGATGCAGATGACAACCGGCGTGCGACGACTGACAATGCCAGTCCGTGGCACAAGCTCCTGAGATCAATCACAATCAATACGGCCGCATGGAGATAACAATGGCATTCAAGATAAATGCAGATACAAGAACCACGATCGAGAATATTCTTGGTCGATCCATCGAAGCGGAGTGCGGTGATCTGGCCAATTATGGCGAAATCGTTGACAAGGATCTGGAGAGTTTTCGGCGGCTCTGGCCCACCGGCGCAGTGATCACAGCCAACTATCTTCTATACAGGCTGGACGGACGATACGGCCTGCAAAAGGCGATGATGTATATACATCATGTGATCGGAGTTGAGGACATGACGGCGGATCAATGGCTAAAGCAAATGTTGACACTTGAGCAATAAGATGTCGAGAACTGCTTTCGGCCGATCAGACGCATCTGCGAAAACTCAGTAAAAATCACTAATTAATAAAACGTCAGACATATGGTGGCTCTCATGTCCTGGGGCGCCGAACATCCACCCATGACATTCCAGAAGACATGAATATTGAGGCACTGGCAGAAATTTTCCATGATGGCAGCAACGGCCTGATTACATCCATAAGTCGTTCAGAGAACAATGAACTCTTGATTTCGATCGAATGCGATGACTGGAAAAATTCACGGATACGCAGAGAATTCAAAATCGTGTGCAAGCAATGGCTGGACACCGACGTGTGCATTTGCAGTGCAAATGCAATATCCGTATACCGGGAGCACCCCTTGCTCCTGAACCGCTCCGGAAGACAAGGCAGCCTTTACTTCTCCTCGTGCCCCCAGGATCCTTACCAAATTTATGCCTATATTTGGGAAATTCTTCATCACCACTACAAAGGCTGGCTGGCCGCATCCAGAATGATGCCGGGTTCACCGGCATCCTTTCATACACTGCTGACTGGAGGCTATGGCTTGCTCTTGCGCGGTCCTATCTCTGTCCTCACCAGCGTTCGAGATCGCATTGGATCCGATTTAAAAACACAACTGATCGACACGCATATCGTCGAAACAAGCGCGGTTGTCCTGGAAATTGGAAATCACTTCGTAATATGCGAGGAAATAGAAGTGATCGATCACAATGTCTGACCACTTCATCCAGAGGATGTCCGTCGACTGAGCCGTCCGCATCCGGCTTCTGACGGCCAGATGGGGGATTCACCACGGCACTGCAGTTGAAAGTACCTTATTGATGTCCTTATACATTGCCCATTTCCTCATGAAGGAGGAGAACGCTTCGCTCAGCACGCAGCCACCTTACGACGTCAACCGCAGAGAGAAACGCCATTTCATCGCGTCGCATCTGTTCGCTGCCAGCGATGCCGAGGCAGCCTACGATCGCGCCATAGGCATGCTCCCCGGCTTGAGCGACGCAAATCACGATGGGCCCGGTGATCGAACGAACGTGGAGCCTGTTGGCATCTTCGACCTTGACGAGGTATTCGTCGCTGAGGGGCAGGTCGTAACCGGATTGAGCCAGCCATACGGTATCGATGTCGGCATCCGGTTTATCGAGGAATTGCTGTGTCAGCGCACAAGAACCAAGCAGGAGCTGACTGTCTTCGCCGGCCCTAGGGATGGCAGGGCAGAGCAGCTCTAATTCCCCAACATCCTCGCACGTGCTCCTGAGATAGCCCCCTGATTCCCCGGCCCCGTCTTATCGCTTATCTTTGAAGATAGGAACAGGACTGTGCATATGACTAGGCATACGGACTCAGTAGAAGTAGTCGTGAAGGGCCAGCGCCGCAGGCGCTGCTCCCTCGCAGAGAAGGCGGCGCTGCCGCTTGGTGACGCTGATCTCCGGCAGGTCGGCCCACAGCACATCTTGAACAGCATTACGAACGTGTGGTGTGAGCGCACCGGATTCAATGAGACCATGGGCAAACTGCGGCAGCCCCTCGTCGGGCAGTGCATCAAAGGAAGCATACATGTGATCTCGTTTGGAGCTTCCCTCATGAGGAAGGGGCAGACCGATGCTCTCGCAAAGCTCTGGTATGAGGCGGTCTGGCCCCCCTATCCTTCATTTCGCCGACAACTGGCCGTAACAGCAATCGCGACTCTAGATAGTTCATACCCGTCCGTCTTACAGGCACCGCCTCCAGCTTATGGGCCTGAGGATGGAACGGCAACGACTCCGTCGCCGCGGGTTAGCTGGGGAGTGAGAGCTTTGTCTAACAGGCAGTGCAGTCTGAAGGTTGGTCACTTGAGTCACTGGTGGCCATTGGCCCACGGAGATGCTGCGATCATCCCGGTCTATGGCCGCAGCTAGCTGGCAGTTGCACCCCAGAACGGGCCTCAAGGCATCCCAATCCGGCGATGAAGGCACGTTGCGCGCGGTGACCACGGCCTAGCTGGCAAAACTATTGCCTTCTATTCAGAGAAATTGCATATACTTCCCTAATCATCGAGGAGATTTCTGTTGAGCCAAAAAAGTGAACCTGTGCCTTCTATTCATTCACATGTTTCCGATCTCGCACTGCAGCTTCACGAAGAGCGGCAATTAAAACTTCGCGTGAATCTGGCACCCGGACAGGTATTGGAAGAGAACAATTTTCCGACAGGCTGCAAACTGATTGATGGTGCGATTGAGTTTGAATCGCTCGAAGTACGCAACACGATCATTGCAGCAGCAGCCTACAAGCGTCTTAGCGCCACATCGGAGATCGACACCAATGCGCTGTTTCAGCACGCCTTTGAGCTGTGGCGCAAGGAGAACGGACGCAGCGATAAGGCCTCTGGACGCTTGCTCGCACTTGCCGCCGAGAGCATGGATGTATTTGCCATTGGAGCACAGCGGATTCGATCCGGCTCGGATGTATTTGACGTTTTGCATCTCATCGAAGCTGCCCTCCCCTACCTAGAAAAAATCCCTGCGTCTTCCATCATTGATCTGCTGGCCGCAAAGTACGAGCCGACCAAGAATGACATGGTCGCAGGAAGAATCAACAGATTCCTAGAAGAGTGGCTTGAAAAAAGACCTGAAGTTGCACGTGAGCTGCATACCAAAGTTCTCGAAAACCTATCCGAAGAGACCTCAAGCTTGCTTGGCAACGCTATCATTGCGTTGTCTAAGTCAGATTATGCTGCCGGTGTCGAAATGGCGAGAGCTGATACTCGATCCGATATGCTTATGCAAGCGCAGGTGGGCACTTGGACCTTAGGGCGTCTGCTGCTGGATGAGCACGCGCAGCCAGAAGCAATCAACGTCGTAGTGGAATCCGTGCTCAGCCTAATCGAAAGCGAGCAACCTGAAATCAGGTCGCAGGCAATCAGAGCTGCAGTTGGCGCAATGCACAAAACGTCCGAATTCGACTCTCTTTTGGAAAGACTAGCGGAAGATGATGATCAAGACGTACTATGCGCCGCAGCCACCGCGCTATTTCAGAAAAGCAAAGAAATTCGCGAGCGCGGCATTACACAGCGCTGGCTCCAACTGCTGACAACGTTAAAGCCGGAATTCACAGGGGCAGTTCGAGAATTGGACTATGCAATGTCGCAGTTGCTCTCTGAACCGGGTCATACCGAGATGGTGGCTTCAATGCTGGGGCAGTGGGCGGCCAATCACGGCTCGCTGGCTTCAACAGACTCGAATATCGCTGAACTCTTCGATGACACGATCCGTGAACTATCCGGCTTCGAGGAAAGCTGGTCATTGCTGATAACGGACTGGTTGCTGAGCGATGAACAAACACACGCTGCTGCGCTGGCAGAAATTCTTTCCCAATTCAACGACCATTCGGCAACAGACATCAAGCTCAACAAGAACCGCCTGAACGAACTCTCACCGGAGGATCTTTTATTCCTTGCCCGACGCATGTTGGGCTATGTACATGACAGAGCACAGTTGACCTCACTGGCCCTGTCCATGCTTCAGTCAAACGCCCCGGAGAAACGCATTTACCCCGTGCTATGGTCGCTGCTTGTCGAAGAGATCGGCTATGACTACCCTGGGAGTACGGTCGATGCCCTACACAAGGCGGCAGAGGAGATATTACCGGCAGGCCATCGAGACTTTCTACGAGCGGCGGCTGACTCCATCAGCCAAATAACTGAAACGCAAAGAGCTTTGCCCTCTATCAATGAACTTCGGCCGCCAACAAGGTTGCGAAGGCTTTTTTCTCGAGCTCGAGAAAAACAGATGAACAATTCGCTCGAAGAAGCGAGGAAGCACTCTCCCTTACGACAAATTGTCACTCAGATACCACTCAAGGCAGGGGCTGGGACTTTCAACTACCACCACTCCAGCTACGGTCCATCGACGAAGCTTTCAACAGTGTCTCATTCGATCGAATTACCGAGGCGTGAGGCTTTTGATCCGATCGGAAACTCTATGCGCCATTTCGAGCTTATGCTTGCCAAGCGAGGTGAACCATGAGACTGATTATTTCGCAGTTCCTACGCACGTTGCGGGAGCGTGACGAATTCGATCGACTGCTGCCAGATCTGCTACTAGCAATGGGCTACATTCCCCTTGCGAAACCCCAGACTGGTGTTCGGCAGTACGGGGTCGATCTGGCTGCTGTGGGCAAATCGCTCGTCGACGGCATGGATGAGATGCTGCTGTTGGTCATTAAACAGGGGGATCTTGGACGACGCGACTGGGACAACGGTGAACCTACTTCGGTTCGCCCTAGTCTGAATGAAGTGTTGGACGTCTACTTGACGAGGCTTGTACCACCGGAGCACAACGGACTACGAAAGACCATCATTCTCGCGACGACCGGGGATCTGAAACAGGACGTCGAAATGAATTGGACGGCTTTCAAAGAGTTGAACGCCACGAAAGCAAGCTTCGACTTCTGGGGAGCGGATCGAGTATCTGACCTAGTTGAGCGCTATCTGCTCGATGAAAACCTCTTTGCGCCAAGCGATCGATCCGATCTTCGGAAGTCACTTGCCCTGGCCGCCGATCCAGAGTACGAATTCAGTGACTTTAATCGCCTACTGCTTCGACAATTGGACTTAACGGCTGCTGGTAAAGCAGCCAAGCCAGATATTGATCTCAAACAATTGCAGAAGGCTTTCCGCCGCGCTCATCTCGCAGCGCAGATCTGTGCGCGGTGGGCCCAGGTAGACGGTGATTCGCGACAAGCACTCTGGATCAATGAACGTATCCTTCTATGGGCTTGGCACAGGGTGCAACTCTTGGATGCCGATGACAGATCCAAATTCTATCCTTCGATTGCGGGAATGTGGGATTCTTACATCCAGGCTGCAGCCAGATACCTCGAAGTGATAGCACCGCATTATCATGTGCGCGATGGCATGGCCGGATACGGTAGCGAAGGGGCGGCTTTCGCAATTGTCCTATTTGAGCACATTGGCCTTATTGGCACAGTCGGTCTTGCATGTCGCCTGAAACAAGGAATCAACGATGAGGATAACGCAACCATCAAAGCCAATGTCTCTGCGATAGCGGATGGTCTTTGTGCACTTATCAAGAACCATGGGGCAAGTGCTTCACCGCGTCTTGATCGGCACATCATAGACATTTCGCTAGCGCTGACATTTCTGATACTGGCAGAGCGACGTCAGGAAGCTGAAACTTGGGTTGCCGAAATTGCTAAACGCCTAGACTACTGTTTCAGGGCTCGAGCCAAGTTTCCTATTGCCTCGGATTCACTCGAAGACCTAGTGGAGGTGGAGGTCAACCCGAAGGATGTTAGCTTGGTGCAGAAACTAATGCGCACGTCTTGGTCACTCGCGACAGTGGCAGCATGGTGCGTGATCTTGGATTTGCGTGAGCATTACGCAGCACTTTCGCAAGGCGTCGCGGGACCGTATAAAGAGGTATGCGCCCAGTTGTGGCATCCAACCAGTGACTGGCCCACGTACTGGTACTTTGGTGGATCACTGAACCATGGAGAAACCGAGGCACCATACGCCCTACCTGCCACTATTGATGAAATGCACAAGAGGATGACCGATTTCCTAGCCCTAGAGAATTATGACTGGATTGCGTCATCACCTAGCCGCGATGTCGGTATCTGGGCTATCGATTTCATCGCATGCCGTCACTTTCGTACACCAGTCCCAGCATCAGCTTGGTATCGGCTCGTAGACATGACTCCTCATCGGAGTCCAAAGCCATAGGCAAAGCGGAGCCGTCCACAACTTCGAACAGCAATAAAATATATACCCACATACGATATTACCCCCATGAGACCAACTCCTAAAGAAATAGGTGCGTCCATCGATGCTCACCGGGCCCACCCGGAGGTTGATCTGAGAGCGCACAGCCGGAACAAGCAGATTGAACTAGCCATGAGTCTGAAGGGGCGACGCGCTATCTATTTGGACCTCAAATTCTGGATCGGAATTCGAGATGCACAGGCAGTTGGTCATGCGCTTCATCCCTATAGCACCCTGCTATCTTCACTCCGCGAGGCCGTGGCAAATGGCCGTGCGTTCTGCCCCATATCGGACAGTTGCTTCATGGAGGTTTTCAAACAAGCTGACATAAACACGCGTCGGCTGACTGTCGCGCTGATTGATGAACTGAGCTTGGGCGTCACGCTCGTGGCGTTCGATCTTCGTATAGGCACCGAAATTGCGCATTTGCTACATGCAGCACTCACACCGGATCAGGTATATCCGCTAGACCAGCTCGTCTGGACCAAGCTCAGCTATGCGCTAGGCTATTTCAGCCCGCCGATCGACATGTTCGATGAGCATACCGGGAGGGCAATCGAAAAAGCGTTTTTTGATCACATGTGGACCATCCCTTTGGGTGAAATCGAACAGTACATTGGCGATTTAATGTCCAGTAAAGATCCTGGGCATCAACATCGCCTAGCTCACACTCTGAACCAGGATATCGCAGAGCACGCCTTGGGGATCAAGAGCTTCAAACAGGTCTATGAGGACGAACTCATTGGCGTGATGGATCTTTATGCTGGCCGCGCCGCAGACATCATGTGCGATATGGCCCCACCATCCCTCGGGCCGCGCCCAGCAAAAGACACGGCCGAATATAAGACTATCGAACACCACTGCCTTGGCTTGTTGGTGGGATCAATGGGCTCCAGTAAAGGCAAGGCCACACTGCGAACGCTGCATATCGAGACATCTATACATGCGGCCGTCCGCTGGAATAAAGGTCAGAAGTTCAAAGCTAACGACTTCTTTGACATCCAGCATGCGGCCGCGGCAGTTGGTTACTGTGATGCTTTCTTTACGGAGCGCTCGCTCGCCAACGTGCTGACCCGAAGTGACCTGGCTTTAGACAAGCTCTATGACTGCACTGTCGAATTCACGCCCACTGCTGCCGTGGAGTATGTCAACACGAAGGTCTAAGCAGCGCACTCACCGCGCAGTCACTACATACCCCGTCCGTCCCAGCTCTCTTTAGCAAATATCGAAATTTACAGCCAACGACTCTTGAGGGGCCACACAGCAGTCACTTGAGCCCGAACAACGACCGGCAGCAATAGGGTCGCAAGCCGCCTTCCACGCAACCCGAACGCCCTACCCCTTCAACACCTCGCTCACCCTCTTGCGCACCGCCCTGCTCGCCTGCCCATACCTGAGCAACAACTCCGCCACCTCATCATCAGTATCCGAATAGAAAAACGCCATCGGAACCTTGAGCACTTCCGCCAGCTTGCGCACGGTCAGCAGGTCCGGCTTGTGTTTCCCCAGCTCATAGCGATTGATCCGCGCACTCGCCACAAACGGATCGATTCCAGCTTCAATTCCCAGCATTTTTTGGGACAGGTCTGCTGCAAGCCGAGCTTGCTTGAGCCTCGCGCCCCATTGTTCATCTGCGTCTGACATCTCGTGCTTTCCAAAAGCTACGAGACTCGTAGTTATGCTGTATTCTCGATACTACGAGTTGCGTAGTTTTCTAGCCTGCAGCCACGAATCGCTACGGAACGTCCTCGCCGCAGCACGGCGCTTCGACACAGGAGCAGCAACCCATGAAGCACATCCCCCCATCCCCTCCCCCCGAAAACACCCACGCCCAGAAGCTCGCAACAGCGCTGCATGAAATGGACCGCTTCGTGCAGCAAGGCTGTGCCGAGGTTTCCGCCCTGGCCCAGCTGGCGCTGGCCTGGCTGGAGATCCCCGAAGGCCATCAGCGGCTGGACGTGGTGGCGCAGGCGCTGGTGACCATTCGCAACAGTGCTGAATCGCTGGCGGAGTTCGCGGGCAGTGAAGCCCGGGTGATGAACTGCGAGTACGAGGACCAGGCAGAGGTGCGCCGCAGCGAGGCGGCCAAGGTGGCTGCCGAAGAGGCCGGGCATGTGTACACCGTGGTGGGGCCTGCGGTGGCGCGCGGCGTCAGGTAGTCCCGGATGCACTGGGTCTGCGCCCCCTTGCACCCTGCACGGCCGTCTATCCCTTGCGCGTGCGAAACAGCAGCCACAGCAGATACACCCCGCCCAGCAGCCCCGTCACCAACCCGATGGGCAGATGCAGGCGCACGGGTGCCCACTGGCTGAGCATGTCGGCCGCCAGCAGCAGAACGGCGCCCATGGCTGCTGCCGTGAACAGGGGCACGTCGGGCGACAGGCCTAGGCGCCTGGCCACCTGGGGCGCGGCCAGCGCGATGAAGGCGATGGGCCCCGCCGCTGCCGTGGCGATGGCGGTCAGGGCCACTGCAGCCATCACCATGGTGAGCCGCGTGCGCGGCACGTTGACGCCGAGCTGGGTGGCGGCATCGTCGCCCAGCTCCAGCAGGTTGATGCGCCGGGCGCACCACAGCACGACGGGCACGATGGCGATGAAGCCCAGCGCGGCGGGTACGACATGGGCCCAGGTCCGCGCGCTGAGCGAGCCGGCCAGCCAGCGCTGCGCGGCGACGGCCCGGTCCAGGTCCCCCATGACCAGCAAGATGGTGTTCAGGCCCGAGAGCGTGGCCCCCACGCCTATGCCCACCAGCACCAGCCGGTAGCCGCCGCCAGCACGCCGGCCTCCGGACAGCGCAAGCACGACCGCCGCCGTGGCCATGCCCGACAGCACGGCGGCCAGCGATGTCCACAGCGGCCCGGCGTCACCCAGCACGATGAGCGCAATCGCCCCGCTGGCCGCGCCGGTGGTGAAGCCGATCACGTCCGGCGAGCCCAGCGCGTTGCGGGAGATGGACTGGAAGATGGCGCCCGCCATGCCAAGCGACGCGCCCACGAAGACGGCCGTGAGGACACGCGGCAGCCGCACCCGCTGCACGATGCGCTCTGCTGCGGGGTTGGAGCCCGTGCCCAGCAGGCTGTCCAGCACTTCGGCGGGGCTGAGGGACAGGGTTCCCGTGCCCAGCAGCAGCACACCCAGCACCAGGGCCAGCACGACCAGCGCCAAGCCCACGGCCAGCGGCCTGGGCCGCCAGAGAAACGAACAGGCTCCCCAGCGCACAACCGATGTGTTCACGGAGGTCTTCATAGCCTGCTCAACCGGTATCTGCACGCCACCCAGACAAAGAACGGCCCGCCGATCAGGCAGGCGACGATGCCCGCAGCCACTTCTGCAGGTGCCGCGACGACGCGGCCCAGCACATCGGCACCCAGCAGCAGCACCGCCGCGTAGAGCGCGGACAGCGGCAATATCCAGCGGTAGTCCGGCCCGCACGAGAGGCGTGCAAGATGCGGCGCCACCAGGCCGACGAAGGCGATGGGCCCCACGGCCGCCGTGGCCGCCCCGGCCAGCAGCATGACCGCCAGGCAGGCCAGTTGCGCGGTGGCGCGCACATTGACGCCCAGCGCCAGGCCCACGTCATGCCCCAGCGCCATGGCGTTGAGCTGGCCGACGATGGCCCAGGCCGCCGCCAGCCCCGCCGCCACGGCGGCCGCCAGCACGGCAGCGCTGGCATAGCCGCTGCCCTCCAGGGAGCCGGCCGCCCAGTGGCGGAAGCCGTCGAAGACTTCCGGGGGCGCGTTGAGCAGGATGATGCCGGCGCTGGAGGTGAGCATGACCGACAGGCCGGCCCCGGCCAGGACCAGGCGCACCGGGTGCGCGCCCGCGCCCCGGGACTGGCCGAACGCGAAGACGGCAGCGCCCGCCAACCCCGCGCCGGCAAAGGCGCACCAGACGTACTGGAGCACGGACGTCAGGCCGAAGGCCGTCATGCCGATGAGCACGGCCAGCGCCGCGCCCGCGTTGACGCCCAGCAGGCCCGGCTCCGCCAGGGGATTGCGGGTGACGGCCTGCATGAGCGCGCCGGCCACGCCCAGCGCCATGCCGGCCAGGATGGCCACCACGGTGCGGGGCATGCGCAGCAGGCTGACGATCAGGTGCTGGTCATCACGCAGGTCCGGAGCCCGCAGCGCGCCGAGGATGTCGGCCAGCGCAATGTCGCGCGAGCCGACGGTGATGCCGAGCACGGCGATGATGGCCAGCGCCAGCAGCCCGCCTGCAAGGCCCAGCCAACGCCTGCAGTGCCGGGAGGACCGCGAGGAGGACCGCGAGGAGGAGCGCAAACAGGAGCGCTGGGCAGGCCGCGCCGCCGCGCCTTGGAGCCGTGCACGCATGGCTCAGCGGAAATGGCTTGCCACGGCGTCGACCATCTGCTGCCCCGAGTAGTAGTCGATGCGAAACGAGGTCGGGCCCAGCGGATAGACGCGCCGGCCGGCAACGGCGGGCAGGTTGGCCAGCAGCGGATCGTCCAGGAAGGCCTGCACATCGCCCTGCGAGGCGCCGAGCAGGAAGACGGAGTCGCCGGTGATGGCGGCCGAGAGATTCTCGCGGGAGATGAATTCGAAGTCCGAGGCGCGTGTGACCTGGGCGGCCAGCGCGGGCGGCAGGCCCTCCACCTTGAAGCCCAGTGCGGCCAGCAGCCGCGCATGGGGGCTGGCGGCGCGGCCTATGGAGTAGCTGCCGGCCAGGTTATAGGCGACGATGCTGACGGGCTGGGCCGGGGGCGTGATGGAGGCGGCGGTCTGCGCCACATGGGCATCGAAGCGGGCAATGGCTGCGGCGGCCTGCTTCGCATGGCCCGTGATGCGGCCCAGCTCGGTGGCGATGTCCTGCCAGGACTGGCTGGAGTAGTCGACCACGACCATGGGCACGCCCTGCGCCTGCAGTTCGGTGCGGTGCTGGGCCACGCTGTCGGCCCCGGTGGCGGAGGCCACCAGCAGGTCGGGGCTGGCGCCGATGGCGGCCTCGATGTCGAATTGCAGGTTGCGGTAGAGCACCTGCACGCCGCGCTTGTCGGCAACGGCGGCCCATTGCGAGAAAAAGCCCTTGTCGTCGGTCATGCGGCTGGGCGTGGTCGCGGCGGTCGCAACGACCGGCGCATCGATGGCCAGCAGGATGCCGGTCACGCTGGGCGAGGTGGAGACGATGCGCCGGGGCAGCGGTGCATGGTCTGCGTGTGCTGCAGCCGGCGTATCCGATGTATGCGGTGCGGCGCCCGCCACGGGAACGGCGGCGCGTGGAAACCATGCGAAACAGGCCAGCACGGCCAGTGCGGCGGCCGCGCCCAGGGCGGCAAGTTTGAGTCTGTTCATCTCGATCCGAAGCGACGGGGCCGGGCGCCAGGGCGGCGTCTTCAGCGTATTCCGTATTGTAGAATTCATTCCACATTGCAAACACTGAAGGACCTATCGATTGTGGGAAATGACCGGCCATGACGCAGCGCCTGAGTGCTGATGCGGTGACGCTGCGCTACGGCGAGCGCACGATTTCGCAGGGCCTGTCCCTTGCCATTCCCGATGGTTCCTTCACCGTCATCGTGGGGCCGAACGCCTGCGGCAAGTCCACCCTGCTGCGCGCGCTGTCGCGGCTGCTGGTGCCGGCTGCCGGGCAGGTCATCCTCGATGGCCGGCACATCTCGCAATTTCCCGCCAAGGAGGTGGCGCGGCGCCTGGGCCTGCTGCCGCAAAGCGCGGTGGCGCCCGAGGGCATCACGGTGGCGGACCTGGTGGCGCGGGGGCGCTACCCCCATCAATCCTTCCTGAGGCAGTGGACGGACGCGGATGAGCAGGCCGTGGCCGAGGCCATGCAGGCCACCGATGTGGCAGCACTGTCCGACCGCCTGCTGGACGAGCTGTCAGGCGGCCAGCGCCAGCGGGTGTGGATTGCGATGGTGCTGGCGCAGCAGACGCCGATCCTGTTGCTGGACGAGCCCACGACGTTCCTGGACATCGCCCACCAGATCGAGCTGATGGAGCTGCTGGCGGATCTCAACGATGCCGGCCGCACGGTGGTTGCGGTGCTGCACGACCTCAACCAGGCCTGCCGCTATGCCTCGCACCTGATCGCCATGCGCGACGGGCGCATTGCCGCGCAGGGCGCGCCCGGGGCGATCTTCACGGAGCAGTTGGTGCAGGAGGTGTTCGGCCTGCCGGCCGTGATCATGGCAGACCCTGTGTCGGGGACGCCCCTGGTGGTGCCCAGGGGGCGCAGGGCCGTGAATGCCATGAAGCGCGCCGCAGGGAACTGAGGCGCCCGGGCATTCTTCCCGGCGCGGCTTTCAAGGCGAATCTGCGCTGAAGGCCCGCCCGCCCGTGGACTGGTTGATCAGGCTGGCCTCGCGGAACAGCGCGACCCGGTCTTGCGGTGACTTGAGCTGGCCCAGGTCCGAGACGGTGGTGACCACGCAGACGATTTCATGCTGCGCATCGAACACCGGCGCCGCCTGGCCCGTGACGTTGGACAGCAGGTGGCTGGTCATCTCGGACCAGCAGCGCTCGCGCACTTCGTCGAGCACGGCCTTGGCCGGCGGCTTGCCACGGAAATGGGCGGGCTGCTGGCGCCGTGCGGCGTCGATGGTGGCCTTGGGCAGGAAGGCCTGGAACACCAGGCCGCAGGCGGTGTTGTCTATGGGCAGGATATCGCCCAGCGCCAGCGGGTTGATCGAGAAGTAGGCGCTGCGGTACCAGCGCACCAGGGTGGGCCCCCGGTCGGTCCAGATGGCGACGCCGCCGCTGAGCGCATGGCTGTGCGTCAGCGCCTTCATGCGCTGCGCCGCAATCTCCACCGCATCCACACGCTTGAGCGCGCCAATGCCGATGCTCAGCGCCGCGCTGCCCAGGTCATACAGGCCGCTGGCCGGGTCCTGCTTGGCCAGGCCTTCCTTGACGAGGCTTTGCAGGTAGCGGTGGGCCGTGGAGCCCCCCGTTCCCGTTCGCCGGGCCACCTCGCCCAGCGCCAGTTCGCTTTCGGCATTGGCCAGGACCATGAGAAACCGGGTGGCGATGGAGACGGACTGGATGGTGCCGGAGCGCTTCTCGCCGGCTGTCGTCTGAGGTGTTGTTGTTTTCAAGGGCTGGGCTTTCTTGCCTGTACCAGGCGCATCGCAGGTGGGGGCGCAGGCGCCGCCGGTGTCGATGATACCGGCTCTGCCGAAGGCTCTGCACGGGTGCGCGCACACCATTTCGTCGCTGTTTTTCTCTTCCGCATGTGGGAATGCATTCCCTACTGTGGAATTTCAATGCATGATGGCGACCTTTGAAAAATACGAATCATTCTCATCAAAGGAAGATGCTGTGAAGCTGTGTTTCCATCGCAGGCTCCCGTCCCGGGCGGGCGCCATCGCACTCTCTACCCTGATGGCGCCGGCCGGCGCCTTCGCTCAGGGCGCGTCGGGTTCCGGGGGGGAATCCAACGCGCTTGAAGCGGTCGTGGTCAGCGGAGAAAAGGTCAGGCGCGAACTCAAGGACACGGCCTCCTCCGTGTCGGTCAAGGCCGGCAAGGACCTGGCCCGGCAGGAGTCCGGCAATGCCTCGGTCCACGAGGTGCTGCACGACGTGCCCAACGTGGTCTACACCGACACGGTGGGTGCGCCCATCATCCGCGGGCAGGACACGCAGGGCCCCAACAACGGCCAGAACGTCTTCTGGGGCGGCACGGTGCCGCGCGCCACCATCAACCTGGATGGGCACTACCTCAACTACAACGAGATGTTCTTCGGCGCGACCTCGGTCTGGGATGTGGAGAGCATCGAGGTGTTCCGCGGCCCGCAGACCACCTCGCAGGGTGCCAATGCCATTGCGGGCGCCATCGTCGTGAACACCAAGGACCCCAGCTTCAAGCGCGAAGGGGCCTACCAGCTGGAGGCGGGCGACTACCACTCGCGGCGTGCGTCCATCGCCGTCTCCGGCCCCGTGGGCGAAGAGCTGGCCGCGCGGCTGGCCGTGGACTACTCGGGGCGCGATACCTTCATCGACTACACCAATCCGCAGTTCCAGCGGGGCCAGGCCGATCAGGATTTCCGCGCGCTGAACGCACGCATGAAGTTCCTGTGGCTGCCCAGCCGCATTCCGGGCCTGGAGGCCAAGTTCACCTATTCCCACAACGACAGCAACCGCCCCAGCCAGGAGGCGGCGTCCGCTCCGTTCAGCGCGCTGGAGCACTGGACGACGACCATGCCCAGCTGGAAGCAGAAGACCGACACCGGCATCCTCGACCTCAGCTACGAGCTGGGCAACGGCGTGCGGCTGGTCAACCAGTCCCAGTATTCGCGCTCGTCCGTGCAGCGCTACACGGGCATTCCCGGCGAGGGCGATGCCGATATCCGCCAGAACAATGTCTCCAATGAGTTCCGCGCCCTGGTGGGCAGCGACAAGGACCGCCTGAGCGGCTTCGGCGGCGTCTACTACGCGCGCACCGGCACGGACGAAAGCCTGCTGCTGCGCGGCCTGTCCGCCTTCGACGACACGAAGAAGAACCTGGGCGTCTTCGGCGAGCTGAACTGGCGCCTGGCCGACCGCTGGACCCTGACCAGCGGCCTGCGCTACCAACAGGACGAGGTGGTGCGCACCGGCACTTCGGTGCTGGCACCCACCGCCCTCGACTACACGAAAACCTTCTCGGCACTGCTGCCCAAGCTGTCCCTGGCCTATGCCGCCACACCGCGCTGGACCGTGGGCGCGCTGGTCAGCCGGGGCTACAACCCGGGCGGCGTGTCGCTGAACCTCACCAGCCGGCAGTGGGCCTATTTCAAGAAGGAGTCGATCTGGAACTACGAGCTGTTCAGCCGCGCCAGCCTGCTCGATGACCGGCTGATGCTCAACACCAACCTGTTCTACATGGACATGCGGGATGCGCAGTACAACATCCCCGTGGTCATCTCCCCGGGCGTGGCCCAGTCCTACACCATCAACGCGGAGAAGGCCCATGCCTACGGCTTCGAGCTGGGCGCCGACTACCGCGCGCTGGACAACCTGCGGATCAAGGCCGGCGTGGGCGTGCTGCGCACCCGCATCGAGGAAATGGGCAGCAACCCCGGCTACGAGCACAACCGCTTCGCCCGCTCGCCCGGCTACAACCTGAGCCTGGGCGTGAGCTGGGACGCCAGCCCCCGGTTCAATGTCTCCGGCCAGGTGCGCCACCTGGACGGCTACTACTCCGATACCGCCAACACGCGCGCCTATGCGGTCGGCTCCAACACCATCGCCGACCTGCGCATGACCTATGCCTACAGCGCGCGCGTGCAGCTGTACGGCTATATCAAGAACGTGTTCGACAGGCGCGCACCGACGTACCTGCAGCAAAACCGCGGCATCGGCGGCATCGAGGCCAGCATGACCGCGCCGCGCATGATCGGCGTGGGCGTGCGCGGAACGTTCTGAGATGGGAATGACAGCAGACATGACAACCCGCAAACCCCTGCACATCGGCCTTTCGCTGGCCCCCACCTGGCTGAGCGGCGACGCCTGGCGGCGGCCCGGCAGCAATATCGAAGGGCTGTACTCCAGCGACTTCGCCCTGGACCTGGCCCGGCGCGCCGAGGCTGCGCACCTGGACTTCGTCTTCCGCCCCGACGTGAGCTTTCTGCCCATGGAGGCGCTGGAGACGGGAGCGGGCTTCGCCAGCCTGGACCCCACGGTGCTGATGGCCGCGCTGGCGCGCGAGACCTCGCGCATCGGCCTGGTGTCCACGGTATCGACCACGTTTTTCCCGCCCTATGCGGTGGCGCGCCAGCTGCAGTCGCTGCACTGGATCAGCAACGGCCGCGCCGGGTGGAACATTGTCACGGCCCTGCAGGGCCACGAGAACTTCGGGCTGCAGGCCATGCCCGATGCCGATGAACGCTATGCGCGGGCCGCAGAGTTCACCGACGTGGTGCGCCGGCTGTGGGCCAGCTTCCCCAACGAGGCCTTGAAGATCGACCGGGACAGCGGCCGCTACGCCGACGCCTCGCTGGTCCACCCCATAGACCACGAGGGACCGCACCTGAAGGTGCGCGGCCCGCTGAACCTGCCGGAGTTCGGCGGCCCGCGCATTCCGCTGGTGCAGGCGGGCGCGTCCAGCACAGGGCGCGACTTTGCCGCATCGGTGGCAGACATCGTCTTCGCGCCCACGCCGGACCTGGACGCGGCGCTGGAGCTGCGCCGGGACCTGTCTCGGCGCGCCCAGCGCCATGGCCGCCAGGCGCAGGATGTGCGCCTGCTGCCCGGCCTGAGCCTGTACCTGGCCGACACCCGCGAGCAGGCCCGGGAGATCTTCCAGCAGACGCACGGCCGGGTGGACAGGGGCCGCAAGCTGGCATCGATCAAGGCCATGGTCGGCCTGGACCTGACGGACTGGCCCGCAGACCGGCCGATCACCGCAGCCGACCTTCCGCCGCCCGTGGCAACCCCGTCCAGCCGCACGCATGCGGGCCTGCTCAGGCGCCTGATGGAGCGCGAGTCATTGCGCATCGACGAGCTGCTGCTGCGGCCGGAAATCCTCTCCGCCGCGCACTGGCAGGTGGTCGGCACGGTGGACGATGCCGTGGCGCAGATCACCGAGTGGAGCGCTGCCGGCGCCATCGACGGCTTTCTGGCCGCGCCCGGCGGCTCCGTCGAGTCCCTGCATTGCGTGCTGGAGCAGTTGGTGCCGCGCCTGGTGGAGGCCGGCCTGTTCCGCTCCCGCTACACGGGCACCACGTTCATGGAGCACCTCGACGAGTCGAGGTAGGGGCTGCGCCCTGCCCTCGCCGGGCCTTCACTGCGCCCGCGTGTCGGACCCTCCATCGGGCTCGAACGCAAAGCCCACGCCATAGACGGAGCGAATCCACTCATGGCGGTCGTCCGCCGCCTTGAGCTTTTTACGCAGGTTCTTGATGTGGCTGTCGATGGCGCGTTCGTTCACGTCCAGCGTGTCGGCGCAGGCCAGCTCCAGCAGCTGCGCGCGGGAGTACAGGCGGCCGGGCTGGCGCATCAGGGCCTGCAGCAAGGTCAGCTCCCGCTTGGTCAGTGGCAGCACGCTGCCGTTGAGCATGGCGCGGCCCTGCTCGGGCAGCAGCGTCAGGCGTTGCTGGGCAGGGCCGGGGCCGGCACTGCGGCGCAGCACGGCCTTGACGCGGGCCACGACTTCGCGCGGGGCGAAGGGTTTGCAGATGTAGTCGTCCGCACCCAGCTCCAGGCCCAGCAGGCGGTCCATTTCTTCGACACGCGCGGTGAGCAGGATGACGGGGCTGGCGCTGTGCGGGCGGAACTGGCGCAGGATGTCCAGGCCGTCCAGCCCCGGCAGCATGATGTCCAGCAAAGTGAGGTCGGGCGGGGAGCGCAGCATGCGGTCCAGCGCCTCTCGCCCGTGGCGGATGTGCTCGACTTCGTAGCCTGCATGGCGCAGGTAGTCGATGACGATGGCGGCCATGTCGGCTTCGTCTTCGACCAGGAGGATGCGGGCAGGCTTCATGGCGCGGGATTTTCCAGCAAGGGCAGCCACAGCGTGATGCGCAGGCCGCCCAGCGGCGAGGCGGCGGCCTCGATGCTGCCGCCATGGGCCTGGACGATGGTGCGGCAGATGGCCAGCCCCAGGCCGGAGCCGCCCAGGCCATCGCCGTCGCGCACGCGGGAGGCGTCCACGCGATAGAGGCGGTCGAACAGGCGCGGCAGGTGCTGGCTGGCCACGCCGGGAGCCGTGTCGTCCCAGCACAGCTGCAGCATGCTGCGGCCCTGCAATTGGACGATTTCGGCAGACACCTGCAGCCGCCCGCCCGCAGCCGTGTAGCGCAGGCTGTTTTCCAGCAGGTTGGCAAACACCTGGTGCAGCCGGTGCGGGTCGCCCTGCACCAGCGGCGGCGGAACGCGCGCGGCCAGCTGGTCCACGGTGGAGCGGTCCAGGCCGATGCCGACCTGCTCGAAGCCGGGCCGCGCGCCGTCCAGCGCCTCGCCCAGCAGGGTCAGCACATGCACGGGCACATGGCCCGAGCCGTGCAGGGCCTGCGGGTCGTCCAGGCTCACGCGCAGGTCGCTGACCAGCCGTATCAGCCGCATGATCTGCCGGTGCAGGCGCAGCGCCATGCGGTCGTCCATGGGCAGCACGCCGTCCTGCACGGCCTCGACCTCGGCGCGCATGGTGGACAGGGGCGTGCGCAGCTCATGCGCCACGTCGGCCAGCCAGCGCTGGCGCGAGGCCTCCATGGTGGCCAGCTGCACGGCCATGTCGTTGAAGGTTTCCGCAAGGCGGGCCAGTTCCGCATCGCCCTTGATGGCCACGCGCGTGTCCAGCCGCCCGGCCGCAATGCCGCGCAGGCCATCGACAAAGGCGGTCAGTGGCTCCAGCCAGCGCCGCGTGAGCCAGGCCGACAGCAGCAGCGCCAGCAGCAGGCCGGCCAGCCCGGTCCAGGCCACAAAACCCATCTGCTGCGCGAGGAAGGCGCGGTCCAGGTCGCGCTGCATGCCCTGCCCTGTCTGCACGGGGGACAGCACGATCTCGCCAATGGCCTGCCCGTTGGCAGCGCGCAGAACGCGGTGCGCCGCACCGGGCTGCGGCGCCATGCCGGAGATGAGCTGGCCCTGGGCATCCAGCAGGCCCACGCGCGCCCACGGGCCGCCAAACGGGCGGTCTGGCGGCGGGCCAGGGCGGTCTGTACGGTCTGTACGGTCGGAGCGCTCTGATCGATCTGATCGATCGGCAGGCTCTCCGCCTTCCGGCCCAGGTGGCGGCGGAAACTCCGGGCCCGGCCCCGGACCGTGGCTTCCCTCAAAACCAGGCCTCGGCTCCGGCATGGGCATGGGCATGGGGGGCCGTGGCCCGGGTTCGCCCGCAGGAAAGCCCCGGCCCATGCCTGCGCCCGGGCGCACCATGTCGCGCCAGAAACCGGGGTTGGCGCGCGCCGCATCCCAGCCGCCGTTTTGCTCATGGTGCTGGACCAGCCGCTCGGCCAGCCCGTCCATGCCGGTCAGCTCCACTTCGGCCATGTACGGGCCCAGGCCCCGTTGCAGGCCCAGGCGGGAGAACCCGAGAAACACCAGCAGCAGGGCCACCAGCAGCACGGCCAGGGCGAAGAAGGCCTTGTGCTGCAGCTTCAGGCGCGGGAGGCGAAGGCTCATTCAGTCCCTGGGTCAGACGGCAATGCCGATGGATATCGTGGCGGTATGGCCATTGGTGGTGTCTCCGGTGAAGGTGGGCGTCTGCCAGGCGATCTGCTCGCTGGTGTTGTCGCCGAAGACATTGTCCGATGTCACGCTGACCCGCGACAGGTTGGAGACGCTGGCGCTGTAGCCGCTGACACCGGCATAGACGGCGCTGGCCACGTCCTTGGGCATGGCCATCTGCGAGGTCAGCAGCTTGTTGGTGTAGCTGCCGGCCGTGTTGAGGCTGCGGAACACCTCGAAGTGCATGTGCGGCCAACGCCCGTCATAGCAGCCCGGGAAGATGGTCACAAAGGTGCATTCGCCATTGCTGTCCGTCGCCTGCACGCCGCGCAGGAAGTTCTGGTTGAGCAGGTCGGTGGAGTACAGCGAATACTCGCCCTCGCGGGTGCAATGCCACAGGTAGATGGCATAGCCTTCCAGCGGGCTGCAGTTGGTGCCGACGTTGACCAGGGTGATCTTGAGCGTCAGCGGCAGGCCCGCAGCCGTGCCGTTCATGCCGCCAAAGCTGCTGCGCAGGTCGCTGCGCACCACGCCGCTTTGCGACAGCACATTGACCAGGCTGCCGCGCGAGCCGTTGGAGCCGTCGGCGGGGTAAGGGCCTTCGGTTTCCGTGGGATCGACCATGCAGGTGGTGGTGGTCGTGCCCGTGCCGGTGCCCGTACCTGTGTCGGTACCGGTGCCTGTTCCGGTGCCCGTGCCGGTCCCTGTCGAATCACCGGAATCACCTCCGCCGCCACCGCAGGCGGACAAGAGCGCGGCAGCGCCACCGGCAGCCATCAGGCCCAACAGGCGGCGGCGCTCGGACAGGCGGCGCGCCATGACTTGCAGATCGTGCTGAAGGCCCAGGTCGTGGGCAAGGTCATGGGCATCGTGAGAGTGGTTCATGGGGATGGCTTTTTCATGAGGGCCTGTGCGCAGGCCCGTGGGGTTGCAGACAGCCCGGCGGCGTGGCCCGCCGGGCCACGCGATCACTGCTGCGGATGGGGCGGTGGCCCGCCTGCGCCGGGCCCTCCAGCCGGCATGGCCACCAGCTGCCCGTTCAGGCTGCGGCAGGTGCCGGCCAGCGTCTTGCCATCGGGCATGGTCAGCGTCACGCTGTCGCCCTCGGCCTTGCCCTGGCAGGCGGTATAGGCCTCGGGCGGCGGCGACGGCGGATTGCCGTGCCCACCGTGGCCCTGCGCATGGCTGCAGGCCGCCGCGAAGGCCGCCACAGCCAGCACCAGTGCCGGGCGAACGCGTGAAGCGTTGGTTTGCGAGAAATCAATCATGGTCTTTTCCTGGAGTTGCCAAGGAATTCTTGCGACCAATCTGGGGGGAAATTGGGAGAAGTGGGGACGAGCTGGTACAAGCTCACAGAGCGAGTGAGTCAACAAGCTCTGCATCGCACAACAGAACCATGAAACCAACAAGATTCCTGCTGCTGGCCGCCCTGCTCGGCCCACCCGCTCTTGCCGCAGATCTGACCGTGATCGAAATGCATGCGGCAAGCGGCAATGATCGCCCGTACAGCCTGGATGGCCAGCGGGTCAGTCCGGCTCAGTTGAGAAACACACTCTCCAGGAAGCTGACCGCAGCCCCCGATGCCAAAAGTACGGTTCGCATTGCCGTGCTGGTCGATCCCGATGTGAAGGTCGGCGCCCTCTCCGAGCTTCGCGGTCTGGTGATGAAAGTGGGATTCGACATGCCGCGCTATTTCATGACGACGCGGGTGAATGACAGGCTCTCCGAGATCCAGGTGAACTACAGCCCGGTCTTCCCGAGAAGCGGGCTGGAGGCGGTGATGTCGTCCGGCCAACCGGCTGCGGATCCGTCGCTCACAACGCCAGCGCCACCCCGCTGAGCCGTGCCAGCGCTTGCAACTCATTGATCAGCGCAGACGACAGAGGGATGCCTTCGGCGCGGCGCTGGAGCTCGCATTCATGCTGGCGCAGTCCGGGATAGCGGCCTTGGGTGCCCTGGGCCGCGAGCAGGCCAGTGATCCAGCTGGCCATGTAGTTGTCAAATCCCCGGGGTGACGGTGCGGCCAGGGCTGGGTTGATGACCAGCAGAAAGGCGCAGGCGTTGGGGGCGGAACCTTCCGCCGATCCGGGTACAGCGGGCTGGAACAGGCCGCCGCCCAGCGCCCCCGCCAGGCATTCGACCACCATGGCCAGGCCCAGGCCCTTGTGGCCGGCCATGGGCTGCATGGCGCCCTGCAGTGCGGCGCGGGGATCGGTGGTGGGATGGCCGTGTGCGTCCAGCGCCCAATGCGGCGGGATTTGCGCATGGCCGTCGCGGGCGGCAGCCAGGACAGCGCCGCGTGCGACCGCACTCAGGGCCATGTCGAAGACCAGTGGCGGCCGTCCGGCCACGGGCGCGGCGAAGGCGATGGGGTTGTTGCCCAGCGCAGGCCGCGTGGCACCGTGCATGGCCATGATGGGCGGCGTGCGCTGGCACAGCAGGGCCATGCAGCCCTGTTCCACGGCGGGCAGCAGCAGCACGCCCAGGGCGCCGAGGTGGCCGCAGGCCTCGATGTGGCAGGCCACCACGGCCTGGCTTGCGGCCCTGTCCAGGCAGGCTTGCAGCGCCAGCTCCAGCACGGGCTGGCCCAGGGCATGGTCGCCATGGCAGCGCAGCAGGCCGTTGCGCTCCTGCAGGCTGGGCTTGGCCCGGGTATGGATGGTGCCTTCGCGGATGCGCTGCACATAGGGCGGCAGCCTTGCCACGCCATGCGTGTCCACGCCGCGCAGGCTGGTGCGCACCAGTGCCTGGGCGGTGGCCTGCGCGTGGCATGCGCTCACATCAAAGGCCTGGAGCACGCCAGCAGCCCAGGCTTGCAGCGCTGCGGCGGGCATGCGCACGGCGTCGGTCAGCGGGTTCAGGGAATCAGTCAATGCGCTGCAGCTCCTGGCGAAAGGACATTGCACGCTCCACGTAGCTGGCGGCGCTTTGCAGCAGGCCCGCGACTTCTTCGTCACTGAGCGTACGCACCAGCTTGGCGGGGGCGCCAAGAATCAGCGAGCGCGGAGGGAACTGCTTGCCTTCGGTGACGATGGCGCCGGCACCCACCAGGCTGTGCGCGCCGATGACGGCACCGTTGAGCACCACGGCCTGTATGCCGATGAGCGAGCCCTCCCCCACGCTGCAGCCATGCAGCATGGCCTGGTGGCCCACGGTGACATGGGCAGCCAGGGTGAGCGCGAAGCCGGGATCGGCATGCAGCACGGCGCCTTCCTGCACGTTGCTGCCCTCGCCTATGCGCACGGGTTCGTTGTCGCCGCGCGCCACGGCGCCGGGCCAGAGGCTGGCGCCCTCGCCCAGTGTGACGTCGCCGATGAGCGTGGCCTCGGCCGCCACATAGGCGGATGCGGGCAGCCGCGGAGCTTTGTTCCGATAACGATAGAGGGCCATGCGCTTACTCCAGCGTGACATTGGCTTTTTTGACCAGGCGCGCAAAGCGTTCCTGCTCGGAGCGCAGGAACTGGGCTGCCGCCTCGGGGCTGTTGAGCACGGTGTATTCGTCGCGCCGTGCAAAGCCGGCCTTGACCTCGGGGTCGGCAAAGGCAGAGGCGATGCCGTCGTGCAGACGCCGCACCTGGGCGGGCGGCATGCCCTTGGGGCCTATGGCGGCCACCCAGCCGGCGATGTCCACGCCGGGAAAGCCCTGCTCGGCCACGGTAGGCACATCGGGCAGCGATGCCACGCGCTCGCGGCCCATGATGCCGATGGCGCGCAGCGCGCCGGATTTGAGGTGCGCCTGCGCCGTGCCCACGGCGATCACGCCGAAGTCCACCTGCCCGCTGAGCAGGTCCACCACCATCTGGCCCACGCCCTTGTAGGGAATGTGGCGTGCCGTGGTGCCGGCCGCGTCCAGAAAGACTTCGGCCGCGAGGTGGAAGATGGTGCCGTTGCCGGACGAGGCGTAGTTGAGGTCGCCGGGCCGCGCCTTCATGAGCGCCTGCAGTTCGCGCGCATTGCGCGCCGCCACCTTGGGGTGCACGACCAGCACGAAGGGCGAGCCGCCGACGATGGACAGCGGCGTGATGTCGGCCAGGCTGTCGTAGGGCAGCTTCTTGAACACGCTGGGGTTGACAGCATGGTTGTTGGAGATGAAGGCGATGGTGTTGCCATCGGCCGGCGCCTTGACCAGCATCTGCGTTCCCGTGATGCCGCCCGCACCCGGCAGGTTCTCTATGACCACGGGCTGGCCGCCCAGCGAGCGCACCAGCGCGGTCTGGGCCGAGCGCACGATGGTGTCGGCGCCCGAGCCTGCCCCCACGGGCAGGATGACGCGCAGCGGCGTGCCATTTTGGGCGCGCACGCCCAGGGCAGCGGCCCCCAGCGATGCGCCGGCCAGGGCCAGCAGGGTGCGGCGGCGGGTGGGATGGGACGAGTGCATGGGGTTGTCTCCTTTTTGTGTTGTCTCATGCGCGCCGGGGTGGTTTTTCTGCGGCCTTCGGCGCCCGGGTTTGGCTGTCAGGTCCGTGATGCAAGGGCTCCGAGGATTTCTTCGGTGTGCTCGCCAATCCCGGCCAGCGGCATGCGCACGCCGGGACGGTGGCCGTTCATGAGCAGGGGCAGCAGCACCACGTCGGTCTGGCCGCCGTCTTCGGTCTGCATGGAAGCCAGGCCGCCGCTTTGGCGCAGGTGCGGGTCGTCCACCAGTTGCTCGGGCCGAGTGATGGGCGCGTAGGGAATGCCTGCGGCCTCCAGCTGCGGCGCGAGCCGGGCCGATTCATGGCTGGCCAGGATGGCGCCCAGCTCGGCCAGCAGTTGGGGGCGCACGGCCACACGGGCGGCGTTGTCGGCATATTCGGGGCGCTGCAGCAGGTCGGCACGGTCCAGCACGCGGCACAGGGTGGCGAACTGCTTGTCGCTGACGGCACCGATGAACAGCTGCTCGCCACCGGCCAGGGTGAACACGTCGTAGACGCTCCAGGCCGATACGCGCGAGGGCATGGGCGGCGGTGCCTCTCCCGTCATCAGGTACTGCTGCATGTGCTGGGAGGACAGGAAGACGCAGTTCTCGAACAGCGCGCTTTGCACCTCCTGGCCGCGCCCGGTGCGCTCACGCTCGCGCAGGGCGGCGAGCACGCCGATGGCGCCGAACATGCCGCCCATGATGTCGTTGACGCTGGTGCCCGCGCGCAGCGGCCGGCCCACGGGTCCGGTCATGTACGACAGGCCGCCCATCATCTGCACCACCTCGTCCAGCGCCAGGCGCTTTTCGTAGGGGCCGGGCAGAAAGCCCTTGTGGCTGACGTAGATGAGACCGGGCGCGCGCTGCGACAGCGTGGCGTAGTCCAAGCCCAGGGACTGCATGAGGCCGGGGCGGAAGTTCTCCAGCACCACGTCGCTGCCAGCGGCCAGTTCGGCAGCGGTGGCGCGGCCCGCTTCGGTGGTGATGTCCAGCACCACGCTTTTCTTGTTGCGGTTGAAGCTGCGGAAAAAGCCGATGCCCAGGCCAGGCAGCGTGCGCGTTTTGTCGCCGCCCGGTGGCTCGACCTTGATGACTTCGGCGCCCAGGTCGGCCAGGATCATGCCGCAGGTGGGGCCCATGACCATGTGGGTGAATTCGATGACGCGGATGCCGGACAGCGGCAGCAGGGGTTCGGTGGCCATACAGGTGTGCTCGTGGGAAGGTAAGGGGTTCATGCAGCGGCTGGGGCTGCGTCGGCGGTGACGCTGCGCGGCAGGCCCGCGCGCCACAGCGCGCCATGCAGGCTTTCGCCGTCCAGCCAGGCGGCCACCTTGGCGCGCAGGCGCAGCAGGGCCTCGATGTCCAGGCCCGTGTCGATGTCCATGGTGTCCAGCATGAAGGCCAGGTCTTCGGTGGAGGCATTGCCGCTGGCGCCGGGCGCATGGGGGCAGCCGCCGATGCCGGCCAGCGTGGCGTCAAAGCGCGTGACGCCGGTTTGCAGTGCGGCATGCACATTGGCCAGCGCCAGGCCACGCGTGTCGTGGAAGTGGCCGCACCAAAAGCGTTCGCCCGCAATGCGCCTCGCCTGCTCGAACAGCGATTGCACCTGGCCCGGCCCGCCATGGCCCACGGTGTCGGCCAGGCTGACGCGGTCGGCCCCCGCGTCCAGCAGGGCCTGCATGCAGCGCAGCACCTCGGCCGGCTCCACCCTGCCCTGCAGCGTGCAGCCGAAGGCCGTGCCAATGCCGCCTTCGATCAGCATCTTCGAACCTGCGGCATCGCGTGCGGCACGCATGCGGGCCACCTCGGCCACGACCTCATCGGGCGTCTTGCGCAGGTTGGCCAGGCTGTGGGCATGGCTGGCCGACAGCGGCACCAGCATCAGGTCGGCCCCGCTGGCAAGGGCGCTTTCGGCACCGCGCAGATTGGGCACCAGCACGGAGACGAACAGGCCCGGCAGTGTTCGGGCATAGGCCACCAGCTCGGCCGTGTCGGCCAGTTGGGGCAGCAGGCGCGCAGGGACGAAGGAGCCGACTTCAATCTCGCGCTGGCCGGCAGCATAGGCATCGCGTATCCATTCCTTCTTGCGCTCGGTGGACAGCACGGTCTGGATGCTTTGCAGGCCATCGCGCAGGCCGACCTCGCGGATGACGGCGGACTGCAGGGCACGGATGGGTTCTGGCATGGGAAGGTTCGCGTGGGGTGGTTTGTCTTGAATGGCACTTTAGACATTCCCACCAGCGTGCAGAAGCGATAATTTTTCGCCTCAGAGTTTCCCGAATGGAAATCCATAACCACCATGAAAGACCTGGACCTGACCACCCTGCGGCTCTTTGTCGCGGCCTGCGACCTGGGCAACATCGCCCGCGCGGGCGAGCAGCAGCACATCGGCTCATCGGCCATCAGCAAGCGCATGGCGCTGCTGGAAGAGCAGGTGCAGGCCCCGCTGCTGGAGCGCCACCGCCGGGGCGTGGTGCCCACCGCAGCCGGGCTGATGCTGCTGGAGCACGCACGCGCCATGCTGGCCAGCGCCGACCGCGCGGCCCGCGACATGGCGGCCTACCAGCATGGCGTGAAGGGCCAGGTGCGGATACTGGCCTCGGTCTCGTCGATTGCCGAGTCGCTGCCCGATGACATTGCGGCCTTTCTGCAAAAGCCCGAGCACGCGCAGATCCGCGTGGACATCGAGGAGCTGACCAGCAGCGAAATCATCCGGTCCATCCGCGAAGGCCTGGCCCTGGTGGGCGTGTGCTGGAACGCGGCCGATCTGGAGGGCCTGCAGACCCTGCCCTACCGCTGCGACACCCTGGCCGTGGCCGTGCCGGCCGGCCACCCGCTGGCCTTGCGCGACAGCTGCAGCTTCAGCGAAACGCTGGATTGCGAGCATGTGGGCCTGCCTGCCTCCACGGCCGTCTACACCATGCTGGCGCGGGCGGCGGCCATCATCGGCCGGCCCATCAATTACCGCGCCGTGGTCAGCTCCTTCGACGCCACGATCCGCTGCGTGCGCGCCGGCCTGGGCGTGGCCATCATGCCCAGGGAGATCCTGGGCATGGCGGGCCCCGGTCAGGGTGTGCAGGGCGCGCAGGGTGTGCACATGGTGCCGCTCACCGATGCCTGGGCGCGGCGGCAGTTCGCCATCTGCTTCAGGGACGGCAGCCGGCTATCGCCTGCGGCGCGCACGCTGGTGGACTATCTGGCCGGGTGCGCCCAGGCGGGCTGAGCCGGCCTTGGGAGTTATCACGATTAATTGAAGTTTGCGTGATACATCCGCTACAGGGTCCCTCCAACAATGGGCCCCATGAACACCGCCCTCATCACCCCCCAACCGGCACAGCCCCAGGATGGCCAGCGCATCCACCCGCTGTGGCTGCGCCTCACGCATTGGCTCAATGCGCTGGCCGTGGTCATCCTGGTGACCAGCGGCTGGCGCATCTACAACGCGGCGCCGTTCTTTGATTTCAGCTTTCCGGGCTCGATCACGCTGGGCGGCTGGCTGGGCGGGGCGCTGCAATGGCACTTCGCGGCCATGTGGCTGCTGGTGTTCAACGGATTGCTGTACCTGCTGCTCAACATCGCCAGCGGCCGGTGGCTGCGCAAGTTCTTTCCCGTCAGCGTGCAGGGCGTGCGCCAGGACCTGGTGGCCGCCCTCAAGGGCCGGCTCTCGCACGCCGACCCGGCCCGCTACAACCATGTGCAAAAGCTGGCCTACCTGTTCGTGGTGCTGGACCTGGTGGTGATCGTGCTGTCGGGCCTGGTGCTGTGGAAGTCGGTGCAGTTCCCGCTGCTGCGCGAGTTGCTGGGCGGCTATGAGTCCGCACGGCGCGTGCACTTCTTCGGCATGTCCGCGCTGGTGGCCTTCGTGGTCGTGCACCTGGCAATGGTCGCCCTGGTGCCCCGGACCTTCCTGACCATGATCCACGGCCGTGCGCCCAAGTCCCCATGAAAATCTTCAAAGCCCCTTCCCTGCCCGGCGTCGATGGCGCGGCCGTGGTGCACGAGGCACGCTCGCTGATCGCCCGCAAGCTCGACCAGCCCGCACGCCGCGCCTTCTTGCAACGCTCGCTGACGCTGGGCGGCCTGTCCCTGCTCACGGGCTGCAGCATCAGCGATGACAGCCACGTCGAGGCCGCGCTCAGCCAGGTATCGCGCTTCAACGACCGCATGCAGGGCCTGCTCTTCAGCCCCACGCGGCTGGCGCCCACCTATTCCGCAGCCGAGATCACGCGCCCCTTCCCCTTCAATGCCTATTACGGAGAGGACGAGGTGCGCGAGGTGGACGGGGCCAGCTGGCGCCTGGAGGTGACCGGCATGGTCGCCGACCGCCATGCCTGGACCCTGGCCGAGCTGCGCGCCATGCCGCAGGACGAACAGATCACGCGCCACATCTGCGTGGAAGGCTGGAGCGCCATAGGCCGCTGGGGCGGCGTGCGCTTTGCCGATTTCCTGCGCCACATAGGCGCCGACACCAGTGCCAAGTACGTCGGCTTCAAGTGCGTTGACGACTACTTCACCAGCATCGACATGGCCACGGCCCTGCATCCGCAGACGCTGATGGCATTGACTTACGACGGGCAGCCCCTGCCGCCCAAATATGGCTTTCCGATGAAGCTGCGCATGCCCACCAAGCTGGGCTACAAGAACCCGAAGCACATCCAGGCCATGTTCGTCACCAACACCTACTCCGGCGGCTACTGGGAAGACCAGGGCTACAACTGGTTCGGAGGCAGTTGAGCGGCCTTCCAAGCCGCTGGGCCGCCAACGAAGGTGCGAGGCCGGGCCCATCCAAAGCCGGCCGATTTGCAATCCCGCAAACCGCTAATCCAAAGGAAGACTCAAATGACCAAGCTCACCACCACCCTGCTCGCCACCTGCCTCGCCCTGGCCGGTGCCACCACGGCATTCGCTGCGGATGAGATGGCGAAGGACGGCATGTCCAACGGAGCCATGTCCAAGGATTCGATGTCCAAGGATGGAATGAAGAAGGACTCCATGGCCAAGGACGGCATGAAGAAAGACTCCATGTCCAAGGACGGGATGAAGAAGGACTCGATGTCCAAGGACGGCATGCACAAGGATGGCATGCACAAGGACGGCATGTCCAAGGATGGAATGAAGAAGGATTCCATGGGCAAGGACGCCATGTCCAAATAAGCAGACGGACTCGCCTGATCCGTCTGGTGCCCTCCAGGCGGTCGGGCCGTCGGGGCTGCTTGGAAAGCTGACTGGGGCTGCCGATCAGGCAACCAGGCACAGAGCCCGGTCCTGCCTGCGCCCCGAATGCCCGCTCTGCAACAGAAGCGGGCCGGCGGGCTTCAGCGGCGCTGCGGAGGACGCGGGCCCGGTGCGCCGGAGCGTTGCTCGATGTGGCGGAACGTGAGGCGACCCTTGTTCAGGTCATAGGGCGACATTTCAAGCGTCACCTTGTCGCCGGCCAGCACGCGGATGCGGTGCTTGCGCATTTTTCCGCCGGTATAGGCGATGAGCTGGTGGCCGTTTTCCAGCGTTACGCGGAAGCGGGAATCAGGCAGCACTTCGTCTACCCGGCCTTGCATTTCGATCAGTTCTTCTTTAGCCAATGGGACTCCTGTGAGTACATGTTGAAAGGGTTGCGTCGCCGCAAGTTGCTGGTGCAGCACCATGCTGCGGCCTTGGGCCAGCGCAGGATGACCGCTGCACGCAGGCAGCGGAGCATCGAAAAAGGGAAAAGAGGACCCTGCAGGTGGCAGGGAGAGTGCGGACCCGGGAGGTGGGTTGGATTCGCGTGGTGCTCGCCGTTGAGAGTGACAGTTGCGGACCTCGTCACAGACTTTGTGACAGTGGGCGGCTAACGGCAGCCCGGAGACCGCGAAGGTGTCAGACGGGCACTGAGGAGGCGAACAACAAGGACAGCACCTCCATCAGTATAGGTGAATTGCCGGCCGCGCGTTGAAGCGGCGCCGGGTACCGCACCTGTACGGGGCGGCATTTTCCCTGTCGCGACTGGGGCAATTCGCAGTCGAACCGGAAGTAGTGCCCTCTCTTGGTGGTTGCGGCGGCATCGAAGCGGCCGCAGGCGGCCCGCCTCATGCCTTTCACCTATCCCAGCTTGGGCAGCAGATTGAACAGGAGCACCATCAGCAGGCCCACAAAGGACACGATGGACTGGACCACGGTAATCGTCTTGGTGGCCTCGCCCATGCTCATGCCGAAGGACTCCTTCACCATCCAGAAGCCCGCGTGGTTGGCATAGTTGAAGAACAGCGAGCCGCAGCCGATGGCCAGCGCCAGCAGCGGCACGTTCAGCGAAGGATCGGAGGCCGCCAGCGGCGCCAGCAGGCCCGCCGCGCCCACGATGCCCACGGTGGCCGAGCCGGTGGACACCGACAGCAGCATGGCGATCATCCAGCCCAGCACCAGCGGAGGCAGGGCGAACTGCTGGGTCATGTGGACGATGGCATCGCCCACCTTGGCGCTGGTCAGGATCTGCTGGAAGGCACCGCCGCCCGCAATGATGAGCATGATGCCGGCGATGGGCTTGAGGCTCTGGCCCAGCGCGTCGCGCAGCTTCTCGGCATCGGCGCCGCGCAGATAGCCCAGGGTGATGGAGGCAAACACCACGCCCAGCAGCATGGCCACCAGCGGATTGCCCAGGAAGGCCGCCGCATGCAGCAGGCCCGAATCCTTGGGCAGCAGCACCTCGGCCAGCGCATGCACCAGCATCAGCAGCGCGGGCAGCAAGGCGCACAGCACGCCCATGCCGATGCTGGGCGCACTGCCCTCCCCGCCTTCCTTCTTGCCTGATGTGAACTGCTCCAGCAGGGCTGCATCGGGGCGCGTGCTCATGCGCGGCGTGATGAAGGCGCCGTACAGCGGGCCACCCAGCACCATCGCGGGAATCACGGCCAGAAAGCCGTACAGCATGGTCGGGCCGACCGTGGTGTGCAGCGTGGCAATGGCGGTGAGAGGGCCGGGGTGCGGCGGCACCATGCCGTGCATGGCGGCCAGCGCGGCGATCACGGGCACGCCCACATAGACATAGGCCGATCCCTTGAAGCGCTCACTGCTTTCCAGCTTGCGCGCCACGCTGAAGATCAGCGGCAGCATGACCACCAGCCCCACCTCGAAGAACATGGGAATGCCGATCACGAATGCCACCAGGGTCATGGCCCAGGGAATCATGCGCTCGGAGGTGCGCTGCAGGATGGCACTGGCCAGCCGCTCGGTGGTGCCGGAGTCCGCCAGGATCTTGCCCAGCATGGCGCCCAGGGCAATGACCACGCCCACCGCGCCCAGCGTCTTGCCGGCCCCGTTGGTGAGGTTCTTGACAATCTCGCCCGGCGCCATGCCGGTGGCAAAGCCCACGCCAATGGAAACCACCAGCAGGGCCAGCAGGGGATGAAGACGGATGCGCGAGACGATCAGCGCGACGAGGACCAGCACGCTGGCCAGCGCGATGAGCAGCAGTTGGGTATCGAATGAAGACATAGGAAGCTTGGAGTTGTGATTCTTGGCCTTGGACCTCGCCTGCGCGCTTGCGGCATGCGGCATGCCGCAAGCGGTGGGCGGTTTCCAATCGCTACAAATCGTATGCCTGGGCCTGTCGGCGGGTTGTAGGTTTCAGGCTTGTTCACAGAGTTCGCGCTGGCGCCGGTCCACAATCGTGTCTGCCGGGCAAGCCCGGCGCTGCCATCCCGGAACCCATGCGCATACACCATCCCCCCGTACCGGAGCTGCCCGGAATCTCCCTTCGCCAGATCGAACGCTCGGACATCGGCGCCTGGTACGCCTACCTGAGGCTGCCCGCCGTCACCGAGCACACCAGTTGGAACCTCGCCTCAGGCGACGACCTGCTGCCGCTGTTCGATGCGTTCGAGTCCCCGTCCGCCGACTCCCAGCGCCGCCTGGCCGTCGTCGATGCCCGCAGTGGCCGGATGGTGGGCAGCATCGGCTTTCACACCATCTCCGGCGTGAACCGCACCGCCGAAATCGCCTACGACCTCGCCCCGGAGTACTGGGGACGCGGCATAGCCAAGGCCCTGTGCGCGACAGTGACCCGATGGGCCTTTCAGGAATACGGCTTCATCCGCATCCAGGCTGCGGTGCTGGAGTCGAACCAGGCCTCGGCCAAGGTCGTGCAGGCCTGCGGGTACCGGCATGAGGGGCTGCTGCGTTCGTTCAGGCTGGTTCGCGGAATGCCCAGGGACTATGCGCTCTATGCGCGGCTTGCGGCAGACGAATGAGCGGGCGATAAGCCAAGGCCTTCCCATGCACTCCTGCAGCGATCCTCACGCGCCCCGCACTCTGGACCTCATCCCCAACGATCCTGTCCAGCCCGAGTTCCAGCGCCTGGTGGACGATGCGCGCGCAGCCATCGCCAGCGACCTTGGCGAGGCGCTGGACAGCCTCTATCTGTATGGCAGCGTGGCGCGCGGCTGCGCGAGGGCGGGCTTCTCGGACCTGGACCTGACGATCGTGCTGGCCCGCCCGCTGTCCAGGCAGGAGAGCGCCCGGCTGGAGCAGCGGCGCCAGGACCTGCAACTACGTCACAAAGAAGTCGCGAAGATCGATTTCGATCTGGGCACTCTGCAAGAGGTGCTGGACCCGGCCCATCTTTACAGCTGGGGCTACTGGCTCAAGCATGAGTGCCGCTGCATCCACGGCGCGGACCTGGCGCAGCAGTTTGAGGCGTTCGAGCCGTCCAGGGCGATTGCACAGGCCGTCAATGGCGACTACGTGCAGGTGCTGAACGACTACCTGCAGCGCATTGCTGCAACCCGGGACGACATGGAGGCCCTGCGCCTGCAACGCGAAGCCGCACGCAAGCTGATCCGGGCCACCAATGTGCTGCGCCCCTGCTCAGGCGGCTTCTGGCCGCGCACGCTGGAGGAGTTCGCCGATTGCTTTGCGCAGCTCCATCCGGAAATGGCGCAGTCCATGGCTTTCTTTCTGGCGCAGTCAAGGACGCCCGAGGCACCCAGAGCTCGTTTCAACGCAGAGCTTTCGGCCTTCATCAGCTGGATTCGGCGCCAGCGGGCTGCATCTACGGCAGTCTAGGTACCGGGCAACGCCAGGGCCTCAGCCGCCAAACGCCTGAACTGCCACAAAAGCTTCAAATCTCCGTCACCGCACCGTCACGCGCAGCGGGTGCAATGTAAACGTTTTCAAGAAATCGTTTACATCCATGAGCATCACCGAGGTTGCACGCCGCGCGGGACTGTCCGTCGCCACTGTTTCGCGGGTTTTCAATTCGCCGGAGGTGGTCAATGCGCAAACGCGCAGCACGGTGCTGCGCGTGGCGCAGGAAGTGGGCTATGTGGCCAATGCCAGCGCACGCACGCTGCGCACGCGCAGCAGCAAGGTGCTGGGCGTGGTGCTGCCCACGCTCACCAATCCGGTGTTTGCCGAGTTCCTGCAGGGCATTGCCTCACAGGCGGCGCTGCGCGGCTATGCGATTTCGCCTTGCACCACCGAATACGACCACGCCGGTGAAGACGCGGCCACCACGCGGCTGCTGGCCAGCGGGGTGGATGCGCTGGTGCTGGTGGTCTCCAACCCTGGCGATTCGGCGGCGCTGGCGCGTGTGCGCCAGGCCGGCAAGCCCTATGTGCTGGCCTATCACCACACCCATGAGCATGCCTGCGTGGGCGTGGACAACACGGGCGCCGTCAGGGAACTGGTGCTGCGCCTGGCTGCGGCAGGCCACAGCCGCATCGGCATGGTCACGGGCCAGTTGCGCGCGTCCGACCGCGCCCAGCAGCGCTGCCGTGGCTATGCGCTGGGCATGCAGGCCGCAGGCCTGTCGCCGCTGCCCGTCTGGGAGGTGCCCTTTGCCGCCACGGCCGTGCAGATGCTGCAGCAGCACCTGAGCGAGCAGGCTCCGCCCACGGCCATTGTCTGCAGCAACGATCTGCTGGCGATACGCACCATCCGCGCGGCATCGCTGGCCGGGTTCCGCGTGCCTGCGGACCTGAGCGTGGTCGGCTTTGACGGGATTGCCATGGCGGGCGATCTCACGCCTTCGCTGGCCTCGATTTCCCAGCCCAACCACGAGATCGGCTCGGCCTGCGTGCGCCTGCTGTGCGATGCGCTGGCGGGCAAGAAAACACTGGCCGCGCAGGACAGCCTGTGCCTGCCGCATGGCTGGCGCAGCGGCGAGTCCTGCCGGCTTTGAAACCAACAACAGCGGCCCGCGCAAGCCAAGGCCGCGCCCTTCCCTTCCCAACGCTCCCCCACCTCTTCGAGTACGCACCATGAAACTGACTGCCCTTCCCTTCAAGCTCCCCTTCAATCCCTCCTTCAAGCGCCTTGCCCTGCTGGCCGCCACCACCGCCGTCTGCGGCACGGCCCTGGCCCAGAGCGCCATCTGCTACAACTGCCCGCCCGAATGGGCCGACTGGGGCACGCAGATCAAGGCCATCAAGGCCGATACCGGCATCACCGTGCCGCCCGACAACAAGAACTCCGGCCAGTCGCTGGCCCAGCTGGTGGCCGAGAAGGCCAGCCCCGTGGCCGATGTGACCTACCTGGGCGTGACCTTCGCCATCCAGGCGCAGAAAGACGGTGTGGTCGCCGCCTACAAGCCCGCCAACTGGGACCAGATTCCCGCCGGCCTCAAGGACCCCAAGGGCGAGTGGGTGACCATCCACTCGGGCACGCTTGGCTTCATGGTCAACAAGGCGGCGCTGGGCGGCAAGCCCGTGCCGCAGTCCTGGGCAGACCTGCTCAAGCCCGAATACAAGGGCCTGGTGGGCTACCTGGACCCGGCCTCGGCCTTCGTGGGCTATGTGGGCGCCGTGGCGGTGAACCAGGCCATGGGCGGCACGCTGGACAACTTCCAGCCCGCCATCGACTACTTCAAGAAGCTGCAGAAGAACGAGCCCATCGTGCCCAAGCAGACCTCGTATGCGCGCCTGCTGTCGGGCGAGATCGGCATCCTGCTGGACTACGACTTCAACGCCTACCGCGCCCGCTACAAGGACAAGGCCGACGTGGACTTCGTGATCCCCAAGGAAGGCACCGTGGTCATGCCCTATGTGATGAGCCTGGTGAACAAGGCGCCGCACACGGACAACGGCAAGAAGGTGCTGGACTATGTGCTGTCCGACAAGGGCCAGTCCATCTGGGCCAACGCCTACCTGCGCCCCGTGCGCGACGTGGCCCTGCCCAAGGAAGTGGCCGGCCATTTCCTGCCCGCCAGCGAGTACGCACGCGCCACCTCGGTGGACTACCAGAAGATGGCCGATGTGCAAAAGGGCTTCTCCACGCGCTACCTGCGTGAAGTGCGTTGAGCCAGGCGGACTGCATCGTGGGCATTCCCTCCCAAGCGCCAGGCGACTGGCGCGCCCGCGCGCTGCTGCTGGCCTGCAGCGCGCCGGCCGTGGCCTTCTTTGCCGCGTTCTGGCTGCTGCCGGCCGGCCTGCTGCTGGCGCTGCCTGCGCGTGAAGGCTGGCGCACCTACTTCGCCACGCTGACCGACGCGCTGTACCTGCAAAGCCTGCTGCAGACGCTGGCCCTGTCGCTGGCCGTGACCCTGGCCACGCTGCTGATCGGCGCGGTGATGGGCATTGCGCTGGCGCGCCACCGCTTCACGGGGCGCGGCCTGCTGCTGTCGCTGCTGACGCTGCCGCTGTCGTTTCCGGGCGTGATCATCGGCTTTTTCATCATCCTGCTGGGCGGGCGCCAGGGCGCGCTGGCCGACCTGTCGGTGGCCCTGGGCGGCGAGCGGATCACCTTCGCCTACGGGCTGCTGGGCCTGTTCCTGGGCTATCTGTACTTTTCGCTGCCGCGTGCCATTGCCTCCTACACGGCAGCGGCCGAGGCGCTGGACCCGCACCTGGAAGAGGCCGCGCGCTCGCTGGGCGGCAATGGCTGGCGCGTGGCGCGCGATGTGTGGTGGCCGCAGCTGCTGCCCACCACGCTGGCCTGCGGTGCCATCGTGTTCGCCACGTCGGTAGGGGCCTTCGGCACGGCCTTCACGCTGTCGAGCAAGTTCGAGGTGCTGCCCATCACCATCTACAACGAGTTCACCAACTACGCCAACTTCGCCCTGGCCGCCAGCCTGTCGATCAGCCTGGGGCTGATCACCTGGCTGGTGCTGTGGCTGTCGCGGCGCTGGGCCGGTCCGGCTGCCTCGGGAATCTGACCATGCGGACCACACAAAAAATGCCACCACTGATGTGGCTGGTGACGGCCACCGTCACCCTGTTCATGCTGGCGCCCATGCTGCTGTCGGTGCTGGCCGGGCTGGTGCAGAACTACGGCCAGGGCCTGTCCAGCGGATTGACCATGCGCTGGCTGGCCGAGGTCTGGGCCGGCTACGGCAATACCGTGCTGATGTCGCTGCTGCTGGCCTGCGCCTGCGTGGCCATGACCTTGATGCTGGGCGTGCCCTGCGCCTATGCGCTGGCGCGCAGCCGCTCGCCCTGGGCCCGGCATTTCGAGGAGCTGCTGACGCTGCCCGTGGCCATTCCGGGCCTGGCCAGCGCCCTGGCCCTGCTGCTGGCCTATGGCAGCGTGGCCGCCTTCCGCCAGAGCTTTGCCTTCATCCTGGTGGGCCATGTGGTGTTCACCCTGCCCTTCATGGTGCGCATGGTGGGCTCGGCGCTGCGCCGCCAGGAGCTGGTGGCGCTGGAGGAGGCTGCGCGCAGCCTGGGCGCCTCGTTCACGCAGCGCTTCCTGGGCGTGCTGGTGCCTGCCGTGCTGCCCGCCATCGTGGCCGCCTGCCTGATGGTGTTCACCCTGTCCATGGGCGAGTTCAACCTGACCTGGATGCTGCACACGCCGCTGACGCGCACCCTGCCCGTGGGCCTGGCCGACAGCTATGCGTCCATGCGCATCGAGGTGGGCTCGGCCTACACCCTCATCTTCCTCATCGTCATCCTGCCCGTGATGTGGCTGCTGCAGGCGCTGGGGCATTTCATCGAGAAGCATTATGGAAAGTAACAGCGTCGCCATCGACATCCGGCAATGCGCCAAGACCTATGCCGACGGAACGCGCGGCCTGCAGGCCACCGACCTGCGCGTGGAGCCCGGCGAGGTGCTGGCCCTGCTCGGCCCCTCGGGCTGCGGCAAGACCACGCTGCTGCGCATCATCGCGGGACTGGAGACGCCGGATGCGGGCAGCCGCATCGCCTTCGGCGACACCGACGTCACCCGCGTGCCCATAGAAAAGCGCCAGGTGGGCATGGTGTTCCAGCACTACGCGCTGTTCCCGCAGATGAGCGTGCAGGCCAACATTGGCTACGGCCTGCGCATACGCGGCGTGTCCGAGCAGGAGCAGCGCCGCGTGGTGGGCGAACTGGTGGACCTGGTGCGCCTGAACGGCCTGGAGCACAAGCGCCCGGCCGAACTGTCCGGCGGCCAGCGCCAGCGCGTGGCCCTGGCCCGCGCCGTGGCCTCGCGCCCGCGCGTGCTGCTGCTGGACGAGCCGCTGACCGCGCTGGACGCCAAGCTCAAGGAAACCCTGCGCGACGAGCTGGCCCAGCTGCTGCGCCAGCTGCGCATCACCGCCGTCCACGTCACGCACGACCAGCAGGAGGCCATGGCCATTGCCGACCGCATGGCCGTCATGCAGGCAGGCCGCATCCTGCAGGTGGGCGACGGTGAGAGCCTGTACCGCCGACCGGCCCATCCGTTTGTCGCCACCTTCCTGGGGCGCGTGAACCAGGTCGAACGCAGCGAAGACGATGCGCGCAGCAACCGGCTGGCGCTGGCCGGCATGGAGCTGGCCTGCCCGGCCGAATGCACGGGCGCGGCCCGGCTGCTGCTGCGCCCTGAAGACATCGAGGTCTGCGCCGCCGGCACGCCGGGCGCCGTGCCGGCATCCGTGGCGCGCCGCGTCTTCCTGGGCGACCGCCTGCAGCTCACGCTGGAACTGGCGGGCCACACGCCGCTGATGGCCGACGTGGCCCGCGACCACGCCGCGCAATCGGGCGACCGCGTGGCCTTGCGCATCGCCCCCCACCAATGGATGCCCAACCATGCCCAAGCCTGAAACCCTGCGCCCCTCCATGACCACCTTCCTGGCCCAGCTCACCGACCTGCATATCCGCGAACCCGGCCGCCTGACCTACCGCCGCATCGATACCGCCCAATACCTGGAGCGCACGGTGCAAAGCGTGCTGGCCCTGCCGCAGCAGCCGCACGCCGTCGTGATCACCGGCGACCTGACCGACTTCGGCCGGCCCGCCGAATACGCCCACCTGCGCAGCCTGCTGGCGCCGCTGGGCACACTTCCCATCTACCTGCTGCCCGGCAACCACGATGACCGCGACGCGCTGCGCACCGCCTTTCCCGAGCACACCTGGCTGCGCAGCGAAGGCTTCATCCAGTACGCGGTGGACATTGGCGATCTGCGGCTGATCGCGCTGGACACCGTGGTGCCGGGCCATAGCGAGGGCGCGTTGTGCGAGGAACGCCTGCAATGGCTGGAGCTGCAACTGGCCGCCAGCGAAGGCCGCCCCGTGGTGATCGCCATGCACCACCCGCCCTTCGAGACCCTGATAGGCCACATGGACAAGATCGGCCTGCTGCAGGGTGCCCAGGCACTCGAAGACCTGGTGCGCCGCCACCCCAACGTGCAGCGCGTGATCTGCGGCCACCTGCACCGCAGCATCCAGGTCGCCTTCGGCGGCACGGTGGCCATGACCTCGCCCGCGCCCGCCCACCAGGTCTGCCTGGACCTGGCGCCCGATGCGGCATCGGCCTGGACGCTGGAGCCGCCCGGCTTCATGCTGCACGCCCTGCCGCACGGCGGCCGACTGGTCAGCCATGCCGTGGCCAGCGGGCAATTCGACGGGCCGCATCCGTTCTGGGATGCGGACGGGCGGTTGATCGACTGAGCCCTGGCCGGCGCGCCCTGGCCGCGTCAGCGGCCCGCGCCGACCCGCTGGCGCCGCCCCAGCCCCATCCATCCGATGGCTGCAGCCAGCAGGCTCAGGACCACAAGGGCTGTGTGCTGCAGCGTCGGCACGGGGGTCACCTGGCCACCGCCGGGGGGAGCCGCCACCGTATTGATGGACGCGGAAGCCATGCACGGCACCGTTCCCACGACCTGCCCTGCTTGCATGCACTGCACCGACGGGTCCCCGGCATTCACGGTGGCCACATTGGTAATGGTTGCGGGCGCCGGGTTGGACACGCTGGCCATCACGGTGAAAACCAGCGAGTCTCCTGCCGCGAACACGGGCACCGTGACTGCCAGCGATCCGGAGCCTGACGCCACGGGACATGGCGTGCTGGCACCGGGCGTACAGGTCCAGATGGCGCGCTCCAGGCCGGCAGGCAGGCTGTCGGCAATCTGCGCCTGGGTGGCGGCCACGGTCCCCGTATTCCTGACGGTGATGGTGTAGCGCACCTCCTGCCCCGCCTGCACCTGGCCTGCGGGCGAGATGCTGTGGGTCAACGACAGGGCTGGATGCACGGCCTCCCTGTGCCAGGACATGACGTTCTGGTTTTGCACGGGCGCCCCGGTCCACGCAACGGACACGCCGTTGCCGGGTATCTCATAGGTGCCCAAACAGGTGTCGCTTTCCCCCGAATAACTGACCTGCTGGGATGTTTCCGAGAACAACGAAGCGCACATCGCGTTGTTCATGGCACCCACCTGTTCCGTGGCCATTTCAAACCGGCTCAGCATATCCACATCATTGGGAGATCCACCCGGGCCAATTTGATTGATGGAGCGGTGCGGATTGTTTCCCGTCAGCCAGCGTTGAAGGTGGATTCTGTTTCTCACGATATTGGACCCACTGTCCGTGGAAACCCTGAATATGAATGCGCGCACATCCGGATCGGAACTGCTGTAGGTGTTCAGTCCGTCCGAGAAACTATAGGAAGTCACCAGCGCCCTTATTTCGCTCTCGTCCAGATTGGGCTGCAAGGGTGCGGCCGTTTCAAACCAGCCGGCCAGACGGGCGGTCCTCGGAAAATCCTGGCATGAGCCGTGAGACCCCAGGGGACAAGCCGTGCGATCCTGGAAATCCGAGTAGGAGGTTCTCATCTCCCCGTAGTAACGGGTCACTTGCGCGCTGGCGAGGGGGCAGGCCGAGAGTGCTGCGCCGGCCATCAAGGCAGCCATGAGGGCGTGATTTTTCATAGAACTCCCAGTGATAGATAGATTTGCGCTATCAAGGTATCACTGGTATTGAACTTTAAAAATCACCAATCCCCTACAGCCACCATCCAATGACAAATATTTGCAATCCCGCCATTGGAATGGAACTCCAAGTTGTCGTCCTGCCTACTTTTCAACGGAGAGCGCCGATGAATGCGGAACTGCATAACAACCCATCTGCCGCCCAATATCTTTCTTGATTGGAATGCACAATACCCAATTTGAATCGAATATATTGTGACAAAAGTTTCAAATAGCAAATGACAGTGATGAATGGCGGTAGATCCGAACCTGGAACGCCGAGGACGGCACCCTCACCGGTCCACAGGCAGCGCCAGCGTCTCCTTGACCTCTTCCATCACCACATAGCTGTGCGACTCGGCCGGCACGGGCAGTTTCTTGAGGATGTCGCCCAGCAGGCGGCGGTACTCGCGCATGCCGCCCAGGCGGGCCTTGACCAGGTAGTCGAAGCTGCCCGAGACCAGGAAGCACTCCAGCACGTCGGGCACGTGCAGCAGTTCCTGGCGCACCTTGTCGAAGACCTCGCCCGACTTGGACGAGAGCTTGATCTCCACGAACACCAGCAGCGTCTTGCCCAGCGCCTCGGGCGAGAGGTGGGCGTGGTAGCCGGTGATCACGCCATCGCGCTCCAGGCGGCGCACGCGCTCCGAACAGGGCGTGGCCGAGAGGCTGACCTGCTCGGCGAGATCGGTCATGGAGATGCGGCCGTCGCGCTGCAGGATGTCGAGGATCTTGCGGTCGGTGCGGTCGAGCACGCGGTTTTCACTTTTGGCGGCCATGGCGGCGATTCCCGGGGCTTATCAATCACTGGAGAGTAGCAATATTTCAGTGGTTTCCACTGCCTCATCGTCAATAGACTTTGATTTCATCTTGTTGATCTGGCGGTGAATCGTATGAAAGTCCTTGTTCTTGGCGGCGGTGTCATCGGCGTGACCAGTGCGTACTACCTGGCGCGCGCCGGTGCCGAGGTCACGGTGCTGGACCGGCAGGATGCGCCCGCGTCCGAAACCAGCTTTGCCAACGCGGGCCAGGTCTCGCCCGGCTACTCCACGCCCTGGGCGGCGCCCGGCATTCCGCTCAAGGCCCTGAAGTGGATGCTGCAGGAACACGCGCCGCTGGCCGTGCGCCTGGACGGCAGCCTGTTCCAGCTGCGCTGGATGGCGCAGATGCTGCGCAACTGCTCTGCCCAGCGCTACGCCGTCAACAAGGAACGCATGATGCGCGTGGCCGAGTACAGCCGCAGCTGCCTGCAGCAGTTGCGCGCCGACACCGGCATCGCCTACGAGCAGCGCACGGGCGGCACCTTGCAACTGTTCCGCACCCAGGCCCAGCTGGACGCCGTGGAGCGTGACGTGGCCGTGCTGCGCGAATGCGCCGTGCCCTTCGAGCTGCTGGACCGCGACCAGCTGGCCCAGGTGGAACCCGCCCTGGCCCAGGCGCGCGACCGGCTGACGGGCGGCCTGCGCCTGCCCAAGGACGAGACCGGCGACTGCCACCGCTTCACCAATGAATTGGCCCGCATCGCCACCGGCCTGGGCGTGGAGTTGCGCTTCAACCAGAACGTGGATGGCCTGGTGGTCGAAGGCGGCCGCATTGCCGGCGTGCGCGTCAATGGCGAGCTGCTGACCGCCGACCGCTATGTGATGGCCTTCGGCAGCTACTCGCGCCAGGCGCTGGAGCCGCTGGGGCTGGACCTGCCCGTCTACCCCGTCAAGGGCTATTCGCTCACCGTGCCGCTGGGCAACCCGGCGCTGGCGCCGCAGTCCACCGTGCTGGACGAGACCTACAAGATTGCCGTCACCCGCTTTGACGACCGCATCCGCGTGGGCGGCATGGCCGAGCTGGGCGGGTTCGACCTGCGCCTGGACCCGCGCCGCCGCGCCACGCTGGAGCTGGTGGTCAACGACCTGTTCCCGGGCGGCGATGTGGCGCGCGCCAGCTTCTGGACCGGGCTGCGGCCCATGACGCCGGACGGCACGCCCATCATCGGCGCCACGCGCTACTCCAACCTGTTCCTGAACACCGGCCACGGCACGCTGGGCTGGACCATGGCCTGCGGCTCGGGCCGCCTGATCGCCGACCTGATCACCGGCCGCAGCCCGGAAATCAGCACGGACGGCCTGGCCCTGGACCGCTACACGCACCGACCGGCCCGGCACCTGGGGGGCAGCTCCACCCCCGTGTCCGCCTGAGCGCAAGACACCTTGAACACTTGAGGCGGCCTGCCCCGGCCCTGCTGAACGGGCCGCTACCCCAGCGTCAGGTCCCGCAGCGCGGACATCAGCGGCGACCAATGGGCCTTGGGGTGGCTGATGAGAAGCCAGCTGCGGCGCGTGCGCAGCTCGGGGATGGGCAGGGACTGCAGGCGCTCGGGATTGCTGCGCAGCACATGGCTGGGCACGTAGCACAGCAGATCGGTCTGGCCCACGATGTCGATGGTGGCCTCGGTGTTGTGCTGGATCTCCAGGGCCACGGTGGGCGCGCCCAGGCCCTGGGCCGCGAAGGCCTCGTCCACCACCTTGCGCACGGCGGCGCCCGGTGCCGGCAAGGCCCAGGAGTAGCCCTGCAAATGCCCGAACCTCAGGCCCTGCTCCAGCGCCAGCTGGAACAGCGGGTGGCGCGGCCGTGCGGCGGCCCATAGCTCGTCCTCGCCGATGACCACCTGGGCGCAGCGCGTGGCATGGCCCGGGTAGGACGGCACCACGGCCAGGTCCAGGCTGCCGTCAAGCAGCGCGCGCTCCAGGTCGTCGGACTTGCCCACGGTCAGCCGCACGCGCAGGCCGGGGCGGCGACGCAGCAGCTCGGCCACGGCCCGGGTGGCGCGGCTTTCCGAAGTGGCCTGCGTGAAGCCCAGGCGGATCAGGCCCACATGCTGGGCCTGGATGTCGCTGGCGGCGCGCATCGTCTCCTCATGCCGCAGCACCAGTTGGCGCGCGGGCTCCATGAACAGCTGGCCGCTGCTGGTCAGCGCCACGCCATGCGTTCCGCGCGTGAACAGCGCCGCTCCCACCCCCTGCTCCACGCGGCGCACGATCTTGGAGACGGCCGGCTGTGTCAGTTGCAGGGCAGCGGCCGCACGCCCGAAATGGCCATGCTCGGCCACGGCCAGAAAGCAGGCCAGCTCGTTATAGGCAAATCCCGTCATGCCATTCCTTGTCAACGAAGAAAAACGAGAAAGCTTGCTACCTTGCCGAGCAAAGCCATTCCAGATGTGCATCGATTTTCGCTGGTTTGGTTATCACCAAGACAGGGCTTGTGGCTAGAGTTTTGGCATGGAAACTTTTTGAGCCACATCATGAACCCACCAAACATCGTGCTCATCGTCGCGGACAACCTGGGCTGGGGCGAGCTGGGCTGCTACGGCGGCGGTGCGCTGCGCGGCGCGCCCACTCCGCGCATCGACCAGCTGGCCTGCGAGGGACTGCTGCTGCAGAACTTCAACGTGGAAAGCGACTGCGTGCCCACGCGCTCGGCCCTGATGACGGGACGCCACCCCATCCGCACGGGTGCCCTGCAATCGGTGCCGGCCGGGCTGCCCCAGGGCCTGACGCGCGGCGAGACCACGCTGGCGCAGTTGCTGTCGGCCCAGGGATATGCCACGGCGCATTTCGGCAAATGGCATCTGGGGGACATTCCGGGCCGTTATCCCTCGGACCGGGGTTTCGACGAGTGGTACGGCATTCCGCGCACCACGGACGAAAGCCAGTTCACCGCGACCACGGGCTACGACCCCCTGGTGGCGCCCCTGCCACACATCATGGAAGGCCGCGCGGGCGCGCCCTCGGACGATGTCAAGGTCTATGACCTGGAATCGCGGCGCAACATCGATGCCGAGCTGGTGGAGCGCTCGCTGGACTTCATGCGCCGCAACCACGGCCGGGACCGCCGCTTCTTCCTGTACCTGCCCCTGGTGCACCTGCACTTTCCCACGCTGCCGCATGCGGATTTCGCGGGCCGCACCGGCCAGGGCGACTTTGCCGACTCCATGGTGGAGATGGACCACCGCGTGGGCCAGATCTCGGACGAGATCGACCGGCTCGGCCTGCGCGAGGACACCCTGTTCATCTTCTGCAGCGACAACGGCCCCGAGTTCCGCCAGCCCTACCGCGGCACGGCCGGCCCCTGGCGCGGCACCTACCACACGGCCATGGAGGGCAGCCTGCGCGTGCCCTTCATCGCACGCTGGCCGGGCCGCATCCAGGCCGGGCGCACCAGCAATGAAATCATGCACGTGACCGACATCTTCTCCACCCTGGCGGCGGTGGCGGGCGCTGCCGTGCCGCAGGACCGGCCCATCGACGGTCTGGACCAGACGGCCTTCCTGCTGGGCGAGCCCCGGTCCGCGCGCGAGGGCTTTCTCTTCTACATCAAGGACCAGCTGCGGGCCGCGAAGTGGCGCGACTGGAAGCTGCATTTCTACTGGGAGCCCGAGGTCAACGAGAGCAAGGGCAAGCTGGAGTCCCCCTACCTGTTCAACATCGTGCGCGATCCCAAGGAGGAGCATGACGTGCTGATCTTCAACACCTGGGTGCTCAACCCCATGCTGACCATGGTCCAGCGCTTCAACGAAAGCTGCAAGGCACACCCCAACACCGCGCCCGGCGCCCCCGACCAATGACCTGCGCACCCCTACCCGCCCCGCAGGCCAGCGGCCGCCTGCCGACCACCCGCCGCCATGCACTGCGCCCCCTGGCCGCCGCAGCCCTGCTGGCCCTTGCACTGCCCACGGCCCGCGCGGCCGAGCCGGCGGCGCACGCGCCCCAGGGCAAGCCCATCACCTGGATCGTGGGCTTTGCGCCCGGCGGCAGCCTGGACGTGCTGACCCGCCATGTGGCCCGGCAACTGGAGGCCAGGGCCGGTGTCAGCGTGGTGGTGGAAAACCGGCCGGGCGCCTCGGGCGCGATCAGCCTGCAGGCGGCAGCCAAGGCGCCTGCAGATGGCCTGACCCTGGTCTCCGTGCCCGGACCGCAGCTGTCCGGCCCACGCCAGCCCGAGGTGGGCCGCGAGCTGACCGCCGTGGCCGTGATGGCCCGGGGCGCCATGGTGCTGGTGGGCCCTGCCCCGGGTGCGGCCGGCAGCCTGGGCGAACTGGTAGCCGCCATGAAAGCCAAACCGGGCCAATGGAGCTACGCCAGTTCGGGCACGGGCACCTCCCAGCATCTGGCGGGCGAACTGCTCAACGCCCTGGCGGCCACCAGCATGGTGCATGTGCCGTACAAGGGCGGCGGCCAGGCCGTGACCGATGTGGTGGGCGGGCAGATCCCCCTGGCCATGCTGGGCGTGACGCCCGTGCTGCCGCACATCCAGTCGGGCCGGCTGAAGGCCTATGCCGTGACCAGCGCCACGCGCATAGACAGCCTGCCTGATGTACCGACCATGCGCGAGGCCGGCGTGCCCGGCTACGAGGCCACCCAGTGGTATGCCGTGGCCGTGCCCTCCGGCACGCCCCCCGAGCGGCTGGCCCAGCTCAATCAGTGGATCAACCAGGCCATACAGTCGCCGGAGCTGCGCCCCACGCTGCAGGCCGCCGGGGCCGTGGCCACGCCCATGTCCCTGCCCGAGATCCAGCGCTTCATGTCCCAGGACAACGCCAAGTGGAAGAAGCTGGCTGCAGACCGGCGCCTGGCGCTGGACTGACCCCACAGCGCCGGGCCACGCCAGGCCGGGCCACGCCGGGCAGGGCCGGGCCGCCAGCCCCTTTCAATGCGCCGAGAACCCCAGCAGGTATTCGTAGCTGAGGCTGGTGGTGCGCGCATCGCCTGCCACGGGCAGGCGCACGATGGCCAGCAGCTGGTTCATGCCGGCACGCGGTGTGACGGTCACCAGGCCGTCGGCATCGGTTGCCAGTGGCGGGCCGCTTTCTCCCAGCGACACGCGCACGCCGGCCCGGGGCTGGCCGTTCAGCAGCACCTGGAATTGCTGGGGCTCGCCCGCGTGGGGCGAGCGGCGGGTCCGGGCGACGATCTCCAGGGTCTGGCCCAGCTTCTCGCGGGTGACCGGGCCCCATTCGAGGATGGTCTTGTGGAACTTGAGCGCATGCACGCCGCTGGTGGCACCGGGGTTCTCGGTCATGGGCTTTTCGACCATCGGCCCCTCGCCCACGCGGCTGAAAAAGCCGTTGTCGAAATGCGCGGCCAGCAGCGCTGCCTTGCGGGCCGGCGTGGCGCGGGCGCCGCCGGGCACGGGCTGCACGGCCACGTCGATGCGGCGGCCGCGCGCGTCATAGGCCTCAACGCTCTTGAGCTTGCCGGCCGCAAAGTTCTCCAGCTGGCCCTCATGGCCGCCGAACTGCACGGTGTAGGCGCCGTCGGCATCGGGCTCCAGCCAGACGTTATGGGCCTGGGCCAGCGGCGCGCAGGCCAGCAGGACCACGAATGCGGCGGTTGCAACGGATGTGAAACAGGGGTTGGATTTCATTTTTCCTCCTCAAAACTGTGTCTGCACGCCGACCTTGAGCGTGCGCGGCGCGCCGGGCGCGAACAGCGGCACGCCGCGGATGACCGAGGCCGACGTGGCATAGGCCTTGTCCCCCAGGTTGGAGACCACAGCGTAGATGCGGCTGCGCGCCGAAGGCAGGCGCCAGCTCAGGCCCAGGTCCCAGGTGGCGTAGCCGCCGTAGAACACGCTGTTGTCGGCCGTGACCGCATAGCGGCCCACGCGGCGCCAGGTCAGCGTGCCCTCCCACTGCGCCAGCGGGCGCCAGGCCAGGCCCACGGTGGCGGTCTGCCGGGGCACGCCGGCCACCTGGTTGCCGACCAGGGCCGGGTTGCCGTTTTCGGTCACGCGCGAATGGGCGCTGCCCCAGGCCAGTTGCAGGTCCAGGTTCCTGCGCACGGCCCACAGCGCGCTGGCCTCCACGCCCGTGCGGCGCGTGGCGCCGAAGTTCTCGTACACGCCGGGCGCCACGTTGCGGATCTCGCCCGAGGACTGCAGGCGATAGGCGGCCACATCCAGCACCAGGCCCGGCATGGGCTTGATCTGCGCGCCCACTTCGGTCTGCCGAAAGATGTTGGGATCGAGCCGCGCGGCGCCCAGCGCGTACTTGGCGAAATCGCTGGCCAGCGCAAATCCTTCGGACCAGTTGGCGCGCAGCAGCACGCCGGGCGCCACCTGCGAGCGCAGGCCCAGCTTGGGGCTGGCATGCGAGGTGCGCGCCAGCGGGCCGCAGGGGTCGCTGCCCGTCTCGGGGCCATTGGGACGGCAGCCGCCCGTGAAGCGATCCCAGCGCAGGCCGGCGGACAGCTGCAGCAGGCTGTGAACGGGCGCATCCACCTCGGCAAAGGCCGAGAGGGTGTTGAGCCTGGAATTGCGGTCGTCAATGGCTGCGCCCGTGCGCTCGCGCCACTGCAGGCCGTCGTAGAACTGGTAGTCGGTGGATTCGCGCACGGCCTCCAGCCCGGCCACCCAGTTGAGCGGGGTCAGCGCCGTGACATGGCGGCCATTGAGGCTGGTGCCGGCGCCGTAGACGGCGCGGTCATAGCTTTCCTCGCGCTGGCGCCACTGCAGTGCGTCGATGGGCCGGCTGAACCAGCGCGTGAAGCTCTGCTGCGTGGTGTAGGCATGGCCCAGCCAGGTCAGCCGGGGCGAAAGCGCGTACTGCACATCGGCCCGCAGCGTGGCGAAGTTCTTGCGCGTGCCATCGTTCATGGCGCGCGGGTCCATTCCTTGCGGAGCGCGCGCGAACTGCCCCGCCGTCAGGTACGACGGCGAGTCGCCCTCGCCGTGGTGCAGCCGTGCCGACAGCGCCACTTCCAGCTGCGGCGTAAGCCGCTTGCTCCAGCGCAGGGATGCCGTGCTGCGCTGCATTTGCGACTGCGCGCGGAAACCGTCCGTGCGGTAGTGCTGGGCCGCCAGGTTCAGGAACTCGCCATCGCCCGGCTTCAGCCCCAGCGCCGCCTGAGCGTCCAGCGTGCCGTGCGAGGCCAGGCTCACGTCGGCCTCGCGGTAGGGGGTGTAGTCGCCCTGCTTGCGCGTCTCTATCGCCATCAGCCCTGCGCGGTTGAAGTTGCCGTACAGCGCGGACACGGGACCCTTGTAGATGCTGATGCGCTCCATCTCCAGCGGCACGATCACGCCCAGGTCCACATAGCCGTCGGCATGCGACATGGCCTCGTTCAGGGGAATGCCGTCCAGCACCACGCCCACGTCGCCGCCATGGCCGCCACCGCCGAAGCCGCGCATGACGATGGCGTCACCCACGCCCGACAGCTGGTAGTTCTGCACGTTCATGCCGGGCACCTGGCGCAGCAGCTCCTGCGGATGGCTGACATGGGCGTTGGCGATGTCCTCTGCCTCGATCACCGTGGTGGTGTAGGCGGCCGAGGCGCCGCGCGCGGTCTGGCCCTTGACCTCGACAGGCTGCAGGCTGGCCGAGGCATCCGTCGCCTGCTGTGCACCAGCCTGGGGAATGGCGGCCAGGCCCAGCAGGCCGGCCGCCGCAATCTGGTGCAAGGCGCAGGGCCGAGAAAGAAATTTCAGAGGATGTGTCATGCAGGTCCAGGAGTTGTATGAAGAAAAAAGCAAACTTCATACCGACCTGCATGACAGAGGCTGGGCAAGGCGCCCGCCCTGGCTTCAATCAGTCGCCGTGAGCGTGTGAATGGGGATGCGGATGCGGATGCGGATGGGAATGGGGATCGGGTTGCGCGTGCTCATGCCCGCCAGGCTCCCCCCGGCGCGCCATCACCACGTTGAGCTGGCCATGGTGCACGCCGCGCTCGGCCGTGATGGTGTCGGCAAATCGCCGCACGGCGCTGGCCGGGCCGCGCAGCATCACCGTCTCTATGCACTGCTCATGGTCCAGGTGCACGTGGGTGGTGGCCATGTGCAGTTCGTGGTGGTCATGCTGCAAGCTGGCCAGGCGCTCGGACAGGTCGCGCTCGTGGTGGTTGTAGACATAGGACAGGTTGGCCACGCACAGGCCGTCGGCGTCCTCGCGCTCGCGCACCTGGGCCAGGTGGGCGCGCAGCACGTCGCGGATGGCCTCGGAGCGGTTGTCGTAGCCGCGCGCGGCGATCCATGCGTCGAAATCACGGGCCAGGTCGTCGTCGATGGAGATGGTGAAGCGTTCCATGGGCAGCAGAAGTGGGGGAAACAAATGGCGGGAACAAAAAAGGTCGGCATCACGCAGGATGTGCCCGGCCATTGTCCGGCCATCCAGGCCGGTGCCCTGCATGCAACACCCGCGCCAATCACTGTCGGCGCAGGCTGGCAATAGCGACAAACCACCACGGTCATGCTTTGTTCACATTCGCGCAATATCCGGTTACCCTGATCGAGGTTGCGCAGTGCGCACCGTCGATCGCTGAAAGGGGCGCGGCATGCAGTATTCATTCGATCAGCTTCTGGACATGCTGCTGTCCCTGCTGGAGGCTGCGCCCGCCTGTTCCTCGCGCGAACAGTCCTTCGAGCAGCTGCGCACGCTGTGGCTTCAGACCCACAGCTATTTCGCGGCCCCCGAGACCGAGCTGCGCCGCATCGGTACACGCCGGCTGGAAGACTTTCACGGCTGGAAGGACCTGGACAAAGACCCCTGCTACCTGGACCACGATCCCGGCAACGGCAGCGCCCTGCGCATCTACCTGCACCGCGATGGCGGCATGGTGATACAGCGCCTGCAGGGCGATGGCCGGCAGATCCTGTTCTCGCGCCTGGGCGTGCAGTTGCAGCCTGCTAGCTGAGCATGCGCCCGGCCTGCAGGGCCAGTTGCTCCGGGGAAGACAGGGCCCGGCCCTTGCGCTCCAGCAGCCACAGCACGGCCAGCGCCGTGACCACCGCCAGCCCCGCCAGCAGCAGCAACAGATCGTGGAAGGCCGCGCCGTACACCTGCGCAAGCAAGCCGTCCTGCCCCGGCAGCGCCTGGGCGGCGCGCGCCAGATCGGCCTGGGCCAGCTGCCCGGCCATCTCGCGCCGCAGGCCCGCATCGGGCGACAGCCCGCCAAGCCGCCCCTCCACCAGCACCGACAGCACGGCGCCCGCCACGGCCAGGGCCACGCCGTCCGCCGAGATGCGCACGGTGTTGAAGATGCCCGTGGCCATGCCCACGCGGTCTGGCGCCACGGTGCTCACGGCCAGCCCGTCCATCAGGCCCCAGGGCAGGCCAATGCCGGTGCCTATCAGCAGCAAGGGCAGCGCCAACGCCGGACCGGCGCCCTGCCCGAAGGCAGCCGCCAGCCACCACAGGCCCGCCGCGGCCAGCAGCAGACCGGCCGCCGACAGCCGGCCCGGGCTGATCCAGCGCGACAACAGGCCCACCAGCAGGGCCGCCAGCAGCGGCACCACCAGCAAGGGCGCCGCCAGCCAGCCCATCATGCGGCCCGCCGCCAGCGGGCTGAGCCCCTCCACGCCAATGAAGCGCCCGGGCAGCATGACCACCAGAGAGATGAACAGAAACGCCGGTGACGCCGCCAGCAGCTGCACGCCCAGAAAGCGTGGCTGCGAAAACAGCGACAGATCCAGCAACGGACGGGCCACGCGCCGCTGCACCGCCACGAAGACCACGAACAGCACGGCGGACAGCGCCAGCGGCCCCAGCACCTCGGCATGGAGCCAGCCGCGCTCGGACACCATCAACACGCCGTAGGTGAAGCCGCCCAGGGCCAGGGTGAACAGGGCTGCGCCCAGCCAGTCGGGCCGGTCGGCAGACACGGCTTCATCGCGCCGCGCGCTGGCCATCACCATGGGCAGGCCCAGCAGCGCCACCAGCCCCGTCCCATGGAACACCCAGCGCCAGCCCAGGCTGTCCACCATCAGGCCAGACACCCAGGGGCCGAAGGCCAGGCCCAGGCCAAAGGTCGTGCCCAGCAGGCTGAAGGCCCGCATGCGCGCCGCGCCCTCGAACAGCGGCGCCAGCGAGGACATGGCCGCCGCAAAGGCCACCGCCCCGCCCAGCCCCTGCAGCAGGCGCAGCCCATCGGCCCAGCGCAGATCGGTTGCCAGGCCCACGCCAAAGCTCAGCAGGCCGAACCAGGCCAGCCCCAGCAGCCACAGGCGGCGCCGGCCATGGATGTCGGTCAGGCTGCCGGCCACCATCATGGCGCTGCCGTAGCTCAGGATGTAGGCATTCATGATCCAGCCCAGCTGGGAGGGCGTGCCGCCCAGCTCGGCATGGATGGAAGGCAGGGCCACGGCCGGGCCCGTGAAGCTCAGGGGAATCAGCAGCCCCGTCAGGCAGACGGCCAGCAGTTGCAGCCATTTGAGGGGGCTGCCGCGAGAGAGGGAAGACATGGTTTGTGCGCCATTTCAAGAAACGACCGCCAGCGTAGGCCCGTCTTCATCTGAGACAATCCATCTTCATTTCCAAACACTTGAGACACCTGAGTCTCAAATCATCTTCTTCACACGCCTCTTCACACAGCACATGGAAATAGATAGCCTGGGCAGCATCGGCCTCTTTGTGCGCGTGGCCGAGCGGCTGGGCTTCTCTGCCGTGGCGCGCGAACTGGGGCTGTCGCCCTCGGCCGTGGGCAAGGCCGTGGCGCGGCTGGAGGAGCGCCTGGGCGTGCGCCTGTTCAACCGCAGCACGCGCACGCTGGCACTGACGGCCGAGGGCGAACGCTTTCTGGAGCGGTGCCGGCGCATCCTCTGCGAGGTCGAGGCCGCCCAGCAGGAACTGCGCCATGCGGGCGAGCGGCCCCAGGGCCGGCTCAAGGTCAGCCTGCCACGCCACTGCGGTTTGTTCGAGCAGGCGCTCTCGGACTTCCTGCTGGAATACCCCGAAGTCGAACTGGACCTGAACTTCTCGGACCATCTGGTCGATGTGATCGGCGACGGCTTTGACGTGGCCATACGCGCCGCGCCGCTGCAGGACTCGGGCCTCAAGCACCGGCGGCTGGGCGGCTTCCGGCGCGTGCTGGTGGGCTCGCCGGCCTATTTCCAGCGCCATGGCAGGCCGGCGCAACCTGCCGACCTGGCCCACCACCAATGCCTGCACTACCGCTATCCGGCCACCGGCCGGCTGGAGCGCTGGCCCTTGGGAAACGACGACGACACCGCCCCGCCCGCGCTGCCCTCCAGCGTGGTCTGCAACAGCGTGGAGATGCGCATCTTCCTGGCGCTGCGCGGCCAGGGCATTGCCTGCCTGCCGGACTTCACCGTGGCCCGCCAGCTGGAGCAGGGCCTGCTGCAGACCGTGCTCGACCCGTTCACCGCCAACGCCCAGGGCACGGTCTGGATGGTCTGGCCCCCGGGCCGCGACCTCTCGCCCAAGGTCAGGGCCTTTCTCGAATTCATGGCGCACAGGCTGTTTGCCTGAACCGGGTCAGCGCATCCGCTCAGCCCCTCAGTTGCGAGACGGCCCAGGCCGCGATGAACAGGCCCAGGCCGAACACCGTGTGCGCCATCAGGCTGCGCAGCCGCGCCACGGCGGGCTTGGGTGTCTTGCGGGCAAACAGCCCCGCCCCCATGCAAGGCTGCAGCGCAAGGAACGGTGCGGCCACGGTGAACACGCCCCAGGCCAGGGCCGGCCACAGCGTGGGCGCCCGGGCCCAGCCCTCACCCGCCAGGGCCAGCAGGGCCGCCGCAAAGGCCACGCCGATCGCATAGTGCGCCACCCAGCCCAGGGCCTTCTCACCCGCCACCGGCGCGGACCGGCCGATTCCGGCATGCACCAGCCGGCCGCGCGGCAAATGGCCCAGCCAGCGGCCCACCATGGCGTAGTCCAGCGAAGGCACGCCCCACAGACGCTGCAGCAGCAGCGCCCACACATCCATCACCAAGGTCGCGCCTGCGCCCGTCAGCACGGCGCGCAGCAGGAATTCCGGCACATCCAGCATGTCTCTTCACTCTCTTGCAGGTTTGCAGCGGCCTCCTTGGATGCCACCGCATGCACAATGAACAATACATTCAATTAATTGATTTAATGTTTGCGCGATGCTAGGCTATCCCCCATGAATCCGTCAAGCAGCCCTGTACCGATCGAGGCCTTCCCCGACTTGGCCGACCTGGCGCGCACCCTGGGTCATGCCCACCGCCTCACCTTGCTGAGCCATGCGGCCGAAGGCGAGCAGCCCGTGGAGCGCCTGGCCGAGCTGTGCGGGCTGTCCGTGGCCAACACCTCCCAGCACCTGCAGCACCTCAAGCGCGCGGGCATGGTGCTCACACGGCGCGAGGGCAAGCATGTGCTGTACCGGCTGGGTGACGGGCCCATCACCGGCATCATCGATGCGCTGCACGACTATCTGCGATTCCGCCACGCCGAGATCCGCGCCGTGGTCTCCGACAGCCTGCGCCAGCGTGACCGCCTGCAAGCCGTTGCGCTGGACGAGCTGCTGCAGCGCATGCAGATGGACGACACCATCGTGCTGGACGTGCGTCCGCCAGCGGAATTCGCCCAGGGCCACCTGCCCGGGGCCGTCAACATTCCCCTGGAAACGCTGGAAGGCGAGCTGGACGCGCTGCCGCCCGACAAGGACATCGTGGCCTATTGCGGTGGCCAGTACTGCGTGCTCTCGGCCAATGCCGTCACGGCGCTGCGCGCCAGCGGCCGGGAGGCGCGGCGCTTCGAGGCAGGCTTCACCGGCTGGCAGCAGGCCGGCCTGCGCGTGGAGGCCGGCGCCTAGCGCAGCAGCCGCGCCAGCCCCTGCTCGAACCGGCCATGCAAGGCCTGCGCGCCCTCGCCCGACAGGGCCAGAGCCAGCGCATGGCCATGCGTGTAATCGATCAGCAAGTCCAGCAGCACGGCGGCAGCGCCCTCGTTTTCGCCGGGCTCGCACTGCTGCACCTCGCCGCGCAGCCGCTGCGTGAAGGCGGCCAGCGAATCGGTGAACAGGGCCGGGTCGCCCAGAATGCACACCGTCAGCGCCGGATGGCGGCGCACGCGCTCCATGTAGCCCGCCAGCAGCGCCTGCACGCGCTGCGCCGGCGCAAGGCCGGGCTGCGGTTCGGCCAGCGGCTGGCCATGCACGCGCTCCACCAGGCTGCGCATCAATTCCTGCTGGTCGCCCACATGGTGGATCACCGACATGGGCGTAATGCCCAGCTGCCGCGCCAGCGGCCGCAGGCCAAAGCCCTGCGCGCCCACGGCCTCCAGCAAGGCCAGCCCGGCATCCAGCACCTGATCGCGGCTGAGCGAGCGCCCGGCCGAGGGGCGCCCGCGCCGTGCAGCCTGTGCAGTCGATACAGCCGGTACAGCCGATACAGCCGGCTCACTCATCGCCGCCACCGTTGCGCACCATGACCCGGCCACCCGCCTCCACCCGGTAGCGCGTGCTCACCATGCCGCTGGGATAGGCCTGGGAGGCCAGGCACGTCAACCGCAGATCGCAGCCGATATCACCAAACAGCGGCCGCCCCGCGCCGATCAGCACGGGCACGCGGGTGATGGTCATCTCGCCAATCTCGCCGGCCGCCAGAAACGCGCGGATCACGGCGCCGCCGTCGATATAGGCACTGCCCCAGCCCTCGGCCCGCAGCTCGGCCACCAGCTGGGCAGGCTGGGCGGACGTGATGCGCAACTTGCCGCGCAGGTGGGCAGGCACATCGCCCGCGCCCAGCGTGCGGCTCATCACCACCACGGGCTTGTCGAACGGCCAGGACTCGAAGCCGAGCACGCTTTCGTAGGTGGAGCGGCCCATGACGATGCCATCCACCGTCTTCATGAAGGCCGCGTAGCCGTAGTCCTCGCCGCCATCGCCCCCGGCCGGCAGCCAGTCCAGCGAACCATCGGGCCGGGCGATGAAGCCATCGACCGAAGTGGCGATGAAGACCTTGCCGAATGCATTGCCGAACGCATTGCCGTGTGCTTTTGCGGGTGTCCTGTCGGGTGCCATGGCAGTCTCTCCATCCAATTAAACATACACCGTATGATAATTAATCTGCGGCACCCTGGCTACCGATGGCCGTGCTCAGGCATAGGCCAGGATGTCGGCCAGCGGCCTGCGCGCCTTCTGGGGGCGTGGCGTGCCTGCCGCGTGGCCCACGGCGACCAGCATCACGGGCAGTTCGTGGGCCTGCAGGCCAAAGCCCGCTGCCAGCAGTTCCGCATCGAATCCCACCATGGGGCAGCTGGCCAGCCCCAGGCCCTGGGCGGACAGCATCAGCGTCATGGCCGCCAGCGAGGCCGAGCGCACAGCCTCGTCGCGCTGCAGTTGCAGGTTGTCCGCGTGCGCGGCCTGGGCCTGGGCAACCCAGCCATCGGCCGTGCGCTGGCTCATCAGCCCGCCGTCCACACTGGGCTGCAAGAACTCCGCCAGCCGCGCATGCGCGGCCAGCGTGCCGCAGACGATGAAGACTGCAGAGGCGTCCTCCACCTTCTGCTGCCCATAGGCGGCGGCCTTCAGGCGCGCCTTGGCCTCGGGTGTGCGCACGGCAATGAAGCGCCAGTTCTGCAGGTTGTAGGCCGACGGGGACAGCGAGGCCTGGGCCACCAGCGCGGCCAGCGTCTCATCGGCCAGCGCGCAGCCCGGCTCGAAACGGTCTGCGGAAATGCGCGAAGCGATGGCCTGCCCGATGGGCATGGAGGAAAGTTCGGAAGAAGTCATGTGAAACGCTCGGTGGGAAAAAGAGGAACCTCGATGCCAGAAACTCAGGCGCCGCGCGAAGCAGACCACTGCACCGCCAGCACGCTGGCCAGCACCACCAGCAGGCCCAGGAAGGACATGCCCGTCATGGACTGCGACAGCAGCGCCCAGCCCAGGACCACGGCAGTGAGCGGGCTCAGCAGGCCCAGCGAAGACACGGCCACCGACGGCAGGCGCCCGATGCCGCGAAACCACAGCACATAGGCCAGCAGCGCGCCGGCAAGACACAGGTAGGCATAGGCGCCCAGCTGGGTGGGCGACAGCGCGGGCAGCGGCGCATCCACCCACCAGGCCAGCGGCAGCAGCATCAGCCCACCAAACAGCAGTTGCCAGCCCGTCAGCGCCAGCACCGGCAAGTCCACGCGCCAGCGCCGCGTGAGCCAGGTGCCGGCCGCCATGCACACCGCGCCCGCCAATGCCGCCGCCATGCCCACAGGCTCGAACACCGTCTGCGGCGACAGCAGCAGCACTGCCATGCCCGCAATGCCGGCCACGGCGGCCCACAGCGTCAGCCGCGCGGGGACGCGCCCGTCCACCCCCCAGGCAAGCGCCATCACCAGCAGTGGCTGCACGGCCCCCAGCACGGCCGCCAGCCCGCCCGGCAGCCGGTAGGCCGCCACGAACAACAGCGCCTGGAACACGCCGATGTTCAGCGCGCCCAGCACCAGCAGCCGCCACCAGCCCGAGCCCACAGGCAGCCGCCGCGTGAACAGCACCAGCAGCAACCCGGCCGGCAGCACGCGGATCAGCGCAGCCGTGAACGGACGGTCTGGCGGCAGCAGTTCGGAAGTGACGATGTAGGTGGAGCCCCAGATGGCGGGCGCCAGCGCAGTCAGCAGGATGTCGCGCCAGGACAGGGCGGGGATGGCCGAGGGTGCGGAAGAAGAGGATGGCGAGGAGGACATGGCATTTATCTTCAATTCAAGACAAATCCATTATGCACGACTTATCTTAAAATCAAGACAAATGCCGAAACCCACCCTCCCCCGCCTTCCCGACCGGGTAGACACCATCCTCGAACAATGGGCGCGCGAACGCCCCGACCTGGACGCCAGCCCCATGGGCCCCATAGGCCGCATCAAGCGCTGCGCCGCCCTGCTGGAGCAGCGGCTGGAAGAGTGCTTTGCCCGCTTCGGCATGACCATGTGGGAATTCGACGTGCTGGCCACGCTGCGCCGCTCAGGCGCGCCCTTCTGCCTCACGCCCACGGCCCTGTTTTCCACGCTCATGGTCACCTCGGGCACCATGACCCATCGCATGAAAAGCCTGGAGACGCGCGGCCTGGTGCAGCGCCTGCCCAACCCGCAGGACGCGCGCAGCATGCTGGTGCAGCTCACCGACCAGGGGCTGGAGCTGATAGACCGCGCCGTGGAAGCGCACCTGGACAACGAGCGCGCCATGCTGGCGCCCATGCCCGTTGCCGAACTGGCCGCGCTGGACCAGCGGCTGTCCCTGCTGCTGCGCGTGCTGGAGGGCGGGCCTGACGAGGGCGCCCGCCCTGCCCCCTGAACTGGCGTATATCCAGGTCGTTGGAACTGGCGACGGTCGTGGTGCTCACGCCCTTCGCCATGACCCGGGAACGCTTTTGGCAAAAGAGGTGCTTCCCTTGAAGCACGTCGCAGGCACCCAGCCGCTTCTCGATAAGCCATGGCAGGAATTGCTTGCCCGCATGTCTCAAGACCTGCGCAACAGCCCGCATCCTGGACTCGGCTGGGCAATGCCAGAAAATCCTGATCACGCAAGCGCGACCCACAGAAGACCATTGGCTTTCCCACAATCTGCTGCAAAAACCTTGGTGTCGAGTTTTTGTAGCCAGATGTAATGATTTCACCAAAGATTTCCACTAAGATGTCCATTCCAACGGTGAAATGGCGATAACAGATTCTCAAACGACTTTGATACTCCCTCAACGCACCACACCATCTTGATAATGGTTTACTAATCTCCCGCCTTGGATACAAAAGGCTGCCACAGGCTGAATGCGCGCGATTTTCAATCGTCCAATGTTCAGGCTTTTTCCGGCTGATCCTTTACCGCACAATTTTCACACGAATGGCATGACGTCAGTTTACTCAGGCGGTAAACAGGCGTTTTAGCGAGTTATTCAATCTTTCAAACGGCACTGTGCAAAGCAGTCTCGCCGAGGCTTCGGCGTGGAATAGCCCTATGGCATCGGCACATAAAAAATGGGAGACATACCATGGATAGATCGGAAATAGTTTTAGCAAATAGCGAATGCCATCTCGATGCTGCGCATCCAACAGCAGATGAAGTCATCGCGTCTGCGCTCACCGCGCGCGAAATCGATGTACTCGAAGCGATGGCCAAAGGCCTCGGCTGCAGGGACATTGCGCACAAGCTGGGCATCAGCGAACACACGGTACGCAAGCACCGCAGCAATATGTGCACGCGGCTGGGCCTGCGCAATGCCGTAGAACTCGTCACGCATGCCAGGCGGCACGGCTGGATGAGCGCTGCCCGCTCACCGCTCCCTCTGTCTCCCCGCGAGCAGGAGGTGATGGTGCACGTGCTGGCGGGCCAGACCAGCAAGGAGATCGCACGTTCGCTTTACCTCAGTGACTTGACCGTACGCAAGCATCGCGAAAACATTCTGCGCAAACTGGGCCTGACAAGCACCGCCCAGTTGCAGACATTCGCGCCAACGGCAACTCGCAATGGCGGCAGCATCTGATATCCAGACCAGCGTGCATCGCCTGTCCGTACCCACCGAATACGACATTGGAAGTATTCCATCCTCCTGATGCAATTGGGCATGATGAGTCCAACGAATACTTATGACGGCTTCAGCAGGCGCCAGTGCATTCCAGGTTTGCGCGGTTGATATGGAATATCCGCGAGAGCCTTGAAAGGCTGCAAAGGCTCATATCCCTTCACCTCTTCGCCTCTACGGTCAGCGTCCGTCGAGGCATCTTCCCGGCGCCCACGTGTCGGATTCCTGCACGCAACTCAAAGGAGTATCCCGCAATGAACCACTCTTCGCGGTCACCACCTGAGATTTCTCCCGGGCACCCCATGCCTTAGGCCCAATACCGGGCAATCATTCTCATTGGCAAAGAAAAGCGCTCATGACTTCAAACCTCATGTCGCTCCCTATTCATTCAATTTCAGGAATTGCACGCCATGTCAGATCAAGCCATGTTCAGTCAGTTGTACAACGCCCTTGTCGATAATCTCGGCACCCCGAATTTCCAGTTGCTTGGCACCCCCAAGGACTTCAGCTGGGGCACGGCTCCAACCGGGCAATGGGACGCGGCGGCCTATCAGGTCGTGAGCGGCATGCCGCAGTGGTCCGCGATCGGTCAGTACGGCAGCCTCGATGCAACGCTCTTCGACGCCGTTCGCCAGATCTTCGGTCACGTGACATTCAAGGTCAGCCCCGAGCAGCAGGCCGATCAGACAGCGCTGGCCAACCTGTGCGTCCAGAAAAGCAATGCGATCGTCAAGGCCAACAGCGACATGAACCAGGTCTACCTGAGTTCAAAGCAGAACGGCGGCATCATATTCGCGGCCCGCTACCCTGACATCAACACGTGGATCAGCAACGCTCCAGAGGCTGCTGCCTACGTTGCCACCATCCAGGCGGCCACCAACGCCTACAACCAGGCGGTCAAGATGAAGATGGAGCTGGAGCGGGCCAGCATGCCCAGCGATCTGCAGCGCGCCATCGACATGATGCAGACGCCGTCGGGTGACCCCGCCACGAACAACGCACCGGCAGGCTGGACCAAGGTGCCGGATGGCGCGGGCATCCTGCGCTGGCAGCCGGACTTCCACATCGACACGAACGGCGCGGACTGGCGCGCATCGCTCAGCAACGGCAGCGCAGGCGCGTTCTCGATCGCGATGAAATCTTCGCAATCGAGCAGCGACTTCAAGTCCTCGTTTGCCAAGGGCTCGACCAGCGTTGGCAACTTCTTCTGGAGCGTCAACGCATCGGGCGGCTGGAGCAAGTCCGACCTGTTCAACCAGGACTCGAGCTCGGCAGTGAAGATCAGCTGCGAGTCCTCCACGCGCGTGAAGGTGAATCCTGGCGACTGGTACCCGGGCGGCTTCATGAGCGAGCTGGCCAAGGCACAGCAGGGGCCGAACGGCCAGGGCTACACCATCGTCGCTCCGTGGGTGGCAAACGGTGGCCCGGGGTCGAGCTCCCTGTTCGGCCCGAACGGCATCGTCGCGGCACGGGTGTCCGAGCTGCTGGTCGTCTACAAGCCTTCGTTCGAGATCACGATGAGCGCCAACACCTATCAGCAGAACAAGCAGGCCTTCGAGGCCAGCGCGGGTGTGCGCATCGGACCCTTCACCTTCGGTGGCACGGGCGGTCACCAGTCCGAGTACACCAAGAGCACCGCACAGGCCAATACCTTCAAGGGAAGCAGCACCTCGGTGAACCCGCAAATCATCGGCGTGATCGTCGACTTCCCGGGCATCCACTGACCTGAAGACCAGCGGGTGGGCGGGACTGGCGGGTCCCGCCCACCCCGCCCACCCCCGTCAACCGGAGACAGCGTTCATGAACGTGATCCATCAGTTCCTTGGCGGCCTGGCTGATCTGGTGCCTCCGCCCCCAAGGGCCCCAAGCGTATCGAGCGGGCCGAAAACCGGCATGGTGTTCAAGCGCTCGGCATCCATTTCGGCGCCGCTGGTGCGGGGGCAGATGCTGATGCCAGTGACCGCGTGGAACTGGCCGGATCCAGTGACCGGCACCATGGCCGACGCGCAGTTTCTCTTTGCAGATACGGTGCCCCAGTCCACTGCCAATGGCGCGCTGTACCAAGCGTCGGGGCGCAGCTTTTCGCAGGGATACAAGACCTTTCTGCAGGTACTCGAAGCCTGCAAATTTCCCTATCAGTCGATGCTTGCAGGCGCCATGCAGAAGATGGCAACGCCTGCGGGCGAACCTGCATACTCGCCCACTCCGGTGGGATGGACCAAGGTGTACGAGACCGGCTACCTCCAGTGGAAACCGATCTGGACACTGCCCAAGAGTTCGTCGGAGTGGAGCGCAGCAGTGGCTGTCGGCACGATCGCAAACCCCGGCACCTTGCGCTTGAATCTCAACGACACATCCGGCGCAGGGCCGCAGGCTCCGGCTTCCCTGCAGGCCCTGGACGCTTCCGGCCGCGTCCTTGCGCTACCCGCAGCTTCGCTGGAGACGGTCACGATCACCTCTGAATGCTGGGACCAAGTGCCGATCTACCCCGGCAGCTGGTACGACGCCTCGATGGTGGCGCTGGGTCGCGGCCTGGTGCCGGATGCAGGCGTATTCTTCGGGCCTGGCGGCCTGATGGCGTGCCGTGTGTCAACTTTCTACGTCGCGTTGAAGCCCCGCTTCGACTTCACTGCCGCAGCGCCTATCCCCGCATCGCTGCGCCAGACGCTGGATGAGGCTGACACCGTGCAGGCCATGGGTGTGACGGTTCAGCGCGCACGCGGAGACGGACAGCCAAACCAGGCCTTGCGCCTCGTGAACACGGACCCTGCCCCCGTCATCGTGGCCGTGAGCCTTGAAACCTTGGCGTGATTCGTCACGTCCACCGCCATATCCACCGTCATGTCCACCGTCACCCCAGCCCCCGCCTACCAGCGGTAGGTGGCCGTGGCCACTGCCTGCCGCAGCTCGCCGTAGCGGCAGCTGCCTGCGCTGCAGTTGCTCAGATAGGCCTTGTTGCCCAGGTTGCGCAGGTTCAGCGCCAGGCTCCAGCGCTGCAGGTCGTAGGCGACCAGGGCATCCACCACCGTGTACGAAGGCAGCGGGGCCGCTGCCGATTCCTGGTAGCCGCGGTTGGAGCCCATGTAGCGCGCTCCAATCCCCACCCGCAGGCCGGTTGCGAAGCGGTAGTCGGCCCATACCGACAGCTGGTTGCGCGACACCGCCTGCATCTGCTTGCCGATCTCCGAAGGCGTGCTGCTGGCCGTGACGATGGCCTTGGGCGTATAGGTATAGGCCGCGATCACGTTCAGGTTCTTCAGCGGCTGGAACGCGGCCTCCAGCTCCAGCCCGCGCACCGCAATCTCGCCGGTCTGCCGGGGCAGGAACTCCGGCGTGTAGGTGATGTAGTTCCTGCGGCGCAGATCGAAGATGGCGGCGCTGTAGCGGCCTTTTCCATCTGTCGGCACATAGCGCACGCCGGCCTCGTACTGGCGCCCGGTTTCGGGCTTGAGCGGCGTATTGGTCTCCGGGTCCATGGTCACCGTGGGCGAGAACGACTCGGAATAGCTCACATAGGGCGCCCAGCCGCTGGGGTGCAGATAGACCAGTCCCGCGCGGCTGGTGAACTTGTGGTCGTTGATGCGCGTGCGGCTGCCGTCGATATGGCTGCTCACCGTGGCCGAGGCGCTGTCATAACGGCCGCCCACCGTAGCCACCCAGTCGCTCCACTTGATCTGGTCCTGCAGGTAGATGCCCGTCTGTGTCAGCCGCGTGCGGGCGTCGAACCAGGGATCACCGGGCACCACATCGTTCGTATACACCGGCGCATAGCCGTCGATGCCCGACACCGTGCCCGCGTTGTAGGTGCGCTGGTCATTGCGCGAGCCCTGGTAGTCCAGCCCCGCCAGAAACGTGTGCTGCCAATCGCCCAGCCGCAGCTTGGCCTGGGCCTGGTTGTCGATGGTCAGCAGCCGCGCCCGCTCCTTGCTGCCGAACGGAAAGCGGTTGAGCCGCCGGAAATTGGCCGGGTCCAGCGGATCGGCAGGGTTGACGGTGGCGAAATCGCTCTGGTTGTAGACCTGCTGGTAGTCCACCTTGATGGCGCCGTAGCGCGCGTTCTGGCGCAGCGTCCAGGTGTCGTTCAGGCGGTGCTCGAACAGATAGCCCAGCATCCACTGGTCCTGATTGAAATGGTCGAATCCCGGCTCGCCCACATAGGTGCCCGGCGAGAACTTGCCGTTGGGATTGGGCAGCAGCGTGCCCACCTCGGGAAAGCTGCCGTAGGAGCTGCCATCGCGTATGCGCAGATAGTGCGCCAGCACGGTCAGCGAGGTATCGGTGGAGGGCTTCCACGTCAGCGAAGGCGCCAGGTACACCCGGTCATTGGGCAGGCCGCTGGCCTGCAGCTCGGCATCGCGCACCATGCCGGTCACGCGGTACTGCAGCGTGCCCTGCGCATCCAGCGCCCCCGCAAAATCCCCGCCCACCTGGCGCCGCCCATGGTTACCCACCTGCACCTGCAGCTCACGCAGCGGCTCGCCCGTGGGCCGCTTGCTGACCACGTTGACCATGCCGCCCGGCCCCGTCTGCCCATACAGCACCGAGGATGGGCCGCGCAGCACCTCGATGCGCTCCGTGCCGTAGTTCTCCGTCTGCCACACGGCCCAGCCGTTGTTGTTGCGCAGCGGCAGGCCGTCCAGGTAGTAGCCGGGCGTCTGCGCATCAAAGCCGCGGATGATGGTCCAGTCAAAGCGCGAATCCGCACCCCAGGGTGACACATTGATGCCCGGCGTATAGGCCAGAGCATCCTTGAGCCGCAGCGCCCCGCTGGCGTTGATGAAATCCGAAGTCACCACCGAGATCGACTGCGGCGTCTCCTCCAGCGGCGTATCGGTCTTGGTGGCCGTGGCGCTGCGCCGGGCCACATAGCCGGGCACCGGCCCCGTGGCCGTCTCGGCATCCACCTCTCCGCTCACGGTCACCGTGGGCAGGCGCGGCACCTCCTGGGCCGAGGGGGATGGCGCCGCAGGCGCGGGCTGGGGCGCCGCCCGCAGCACATAGCCACTGGCCGTCCTGGCCAGCGCATAGCCGCTGCCACGCAGCAGTACGCCAAAGCCTTCTTCCACGCCATGGCGGCCCTGCAGCCCGGGGGAGCGCAGGCCGCGCAACTGATTGGCATCGATGGCAATGGCCACGCCCGCCTGCAGCGCAAAGCGGTTGAGCGCATCGGCCAGCGGGCCGGCCGGCACGTCATAGACCACGGCCAGTGCCGGGGCCTGCGCCCATGCAGCGCCCGTTCCCGCAGCCGCCAGCGTGGCGACCGCAGCGGCTATGGCAAGCCTGGAGAACAGCCCCGGCAGCGGCATCGGTAGCGGCAGACGGCGGGCGCGGCCCCTGTGGGTAGGCAATGGCATGGCGGAGGATTCCTTCCTTGGTTCGTTGGTGTCTTCCAAGGCTTGACGCACGAACTTCGCAAAGACGAACCGGCCCGGCAAAAAAACTGAAAAAAACTTCAGCCCCCAGGCGCATCCACCAGCACCAGCCACGGCGTCAACGTGCGAATGCGCAGCTCGGGAAAACTGCTCATCAGCAGCTGCAGCGCGCGGTCCGTATCGTCAAGCGGCAGCACGGCGCTCACGCGCAGGTGGTGGATCTGTGCGCTGTCGTAGCGGATATGGCCAGGCCGGTGGCGGGCCAGCGCATCCAGCACCTCGGCCAGCGGCTGGTCGCTCACCACCAGCTGGTGCTGGCGCCAGGCATCCGCCAGGCCCCGGGCGTCCATGGCCTGCACGGACCCCAGGCCGTGGTCCGTGATGCGCACGCGCTGGCCGGCATCCACCGTGGCGGAGTCCTGGCCGCCCGCAGCGGCCTGCGCCGCCACGCGCGACTCCAGCACGCTCAACACCGTGGCATCGGCCTGCCGGTCCACCACAAAGCGCGTGCCCAACGCACGCAGGCTGCCCTGCGCGGTCTCCACCACAAAGGGGCGCGATGCATCACGGGCCACATCGACCAGAATCTCGCCCTGCACCAGCTCCACCGTGCGGCGCTGCTCGTCATAACGCAGGTTCACCGCGCTGCCGCTTGCCAGCGTGATGCGCGTGCCATCCGCCAGCGCCCGGGTCTGCCACTGGCCTGTGGCCGTGCGCAGGTCCGCCATCAGATAGCCCGGTGGCCAGGCCTGCAATGCCACCCATGCCGGCAGGGCCAGCACGGCAGCCAGCATCAGGGCCGCACCGGCACGCCGCGTGCGCCGAGCACGGCGTGTCTGCCCATCCTGCTTTCTTCCAGCGCTGCCCGACGCATCCAGCGCCGCACGGGCTGGCCGGCTGCCGGCCGGGCCGCTGCGCGCAGCCTGCAGGCGGTCCAGAAACTGCTCCATGTCCAGGGCGGCGGCCGCATGGCGCGGGTCGGCACGCTTCCATGCTTCAAAGCCCGCGCGGGCCGTGGCGCATTCGGCCTCGTCATCGCCCGTCAGCGCCACAAGCCACTGCGCCGCCTGCTCGGCCAGGGCATCGTCATCCGGCCCTGCGCCGGGCATGCGCTCCGCTCTACCGGACATGCTCGGCCACGGCAGGGCAATGGGCGCGGCAGTGCAGCAGCGCCTGCACCAGGTACTTCTGCACCATGCGCGTGGAAACACCCAGGCCCTGTGCAATCTCGGCCTGCGGCTGCTCGTCCAGGTAGTGGCGCAGAAACGCCTCGCGCGGGCGCTCGGCCAGCCCCTCCAGCGCAGCGCCAATCTGCTCCAGCGCCTGCACCGCCATCAGGATTTCTTCGGGCGCCGGATAGCCGGGCAGGCTTTGCGCCACCAGCGCCAGCTCATCCAGATAGGCCTGCGCCATGGCCTGGCGCCGCGCCCGGTCCACCAGCAGCCGCCTGGCCGTGGTCGTCAGGTAGGCGCGTGGCTCCGCCATGCCCAGCAGCACATCGCGCGACGCCAGGATGCGCACAAACGTGTCATGCGCCACATCGGCCGCATCAAACGCATTGCCCACCCTGCGCCGCAGCCAGCCGCGCAACCAGCCATGGTGGTCGGCATAAAGGGCAGCCATGCGTTGCTGCAGCGCGGATTCGGTGGAAGACACGGTTTCTTCTGCGCTGCGCCCGGGGCAAGGCGGCAGCCGCAGCGGCGGAATTGAGAATGAAACGCATTCTATCGAGACAGGACGCATGCGTATCAGTCTGCGGCGTGCCCGCAACGGGCGCGGTGGCAGGCATGGACCGGCGGGCAACGGTGCGGCGGATACGGCCAAGCCAGTCCAGCGCACCGCCATGTGCCCTGCCCCGCCCTATCGCAGACCTTCCGCCTGCAGCGACTGGCGCACGGCAGGCCGCTCCCGCATCCGCGCGTACCAGTCTGCAAGATGCTCCAGGCCATCGAAGCGAATGCTCGTCTTGTAGACCGACTCCAGCCACGGCGCCTGCCCCCACTGCGTAAGCGCGTACAGATAGGCATCGGCCACGGTGAAGCCATCGCCCATCAGATAGCGCTTGCCGGCCAGCTGCGCGTTCACCCAGGCATACCGCTGCTCCAGCTTGGGCCTGGCCGTCTCCACGCCGTACTTTCCCGCTGCCACCGCATACAGCAGCGGGATGAAGCCCTTGTGGATTTCCGAATTCAGAAAGGCCAGCCACTCCTGCAGCCGATAGCGCTCCAGGCTGCCATGGGCCGGCGCCAGAAGCGACGCAGGCCGCAGGTCCGCCAGGTACTGCAGGACGGCGGGCCCTTCCCGCAGCAGGCTGCCGTCGTTCAATTCCAGCAGGGGGACATAGCCAAACGGGCTGAGCGCACGGAAGTCCCTGCCGTCTTCCGTCTGGTGGGTCTTGTGGTCCACCCGGACCAGTTGGAAATCAAGCCCCAGCTCGTTCAGGACAATGTGCGGCGCCAGCGAACAGGCGCCCGGCAGGTAATACAGCTTCATGGAATTTCTCTGGTGATGGAACAAGAGGCCTGTGCGTTCAGGCACAGCCCCTGGCCAATGTCATGCACCAGGGATAAATCTGGAAGAAGGCAATAAAACTGCCCATAGGTTAAAAAAATATACCTGCCGCCTGCCTATCATGAATGTGCTATGAAATCCAACATATCCGGCTGCTCCGTGGAAGAAGCCATGCGCCTGCTGGGCGGCCGCTGGAGGCTGCTCATCGCCTCCTACCTCATCGACGGCCCCCGGCGCTTCAACGACCTGCGCCGCGACATGCCCGGCATTTCCCAACGCTCCCTCACCCTGGACCTTCGCGCGCTGGAGGAAGCGGGCCTGGTCAAGCGCACGGTGTACCCCACGGCGCCGATCAAGGTGGAGTACGAATTGACCCAGGATGGGGAACGGCTCAAGCCGGTGGTGGGGGTGATGAAGGAGTTTGGGTTGTGGGTGAAGGGGAAGGCGCCGGCCTGACGAGAGCTGCGCCGGCTGGTTGTCTACATCCACCCCCCTGCCGACAGGCAAGCCCCATCGCCGCATGAACGGTGATTTCCAGAACAACGACCATGACGAACAAGCCTTCCGAGCAGGCATCCCGCGCCGAGTACGCGCGACGGATCAATCGCGTGCTCAACTACATCGATGCCCACCTGGATCAGCCTCTGGATGGCGCACATCTGGCCGACATCGCCAATTTCTCGCGCTTCCACTTTCACAGAATTTTCGCGGCATGGATGGGAGAAACGCTGGGCAGCTATGCGCAGCGCCGACGGCTCGAGAAAGCGGCATTCCGGCTGTCCTGCGGCAGCAAGGAGACCGTGCTTGAAACCGCGCTGGCCACCGGCTTCCAATCGGGCGAAGCATTTGCGCGCGCCTTCAAGCTCAAGTTTGGCTGCACGCCATCGGCCTGGCGCTCCACCACGCTTGAGCGGCTGAAGACCCAGGCGGCCGCCATCGGGCAGCCGCCAGGCAGCCAGCAGAGCAATCCTGATCAGGTCTTCGGCAATCTCCATCAGACAGACCCATGCGCGTTCGGCGAACCTCAGGGCTCTTGTCACCTGAAGGAAGAAATCGCCATGGACGTCCGCATCATTGATCTACCCAAAGCACATGTCGCCTATCAACGCTTGATCCGCCCCTATGGGCCAGCCATAGGCCAATTCTGGCGAGGCACCATTGCGCCGTGGATGCATTCCAATGGCCTCAGCGATCAAACGTGCTACGGCATAGGCTATGACGACCCCTCTCTCACACCCGCCAACAAATGCCGCTATGACGCCTGCGTGGAAGTCCCCGCGCATTTTGTCGCCAGCGGCCAGGTGGACACCCAATCCCTGCCGGGCGGCCGTTACGCCGTGGCAAGGTTCAAAGGAAAACCCGAGGGTCTGGCCAACGCCTGGATGTGGCTGACGCGCGAATGGATGCCGTCCAGCGGCATGCAATGCGACGACCGGCCTTGCTTTGAGATGTTTTCTGCGGTCACCGCCATGGATGCCGACACCGGCGAGTTCTGCTGCGACATCTGCATTCCGGTGCGGGCGCTGTAAAGCGACTCAAGCCGGTTGAGGCTTGACGAATGTGTTGGGTTAGCTGGTTGAATCCACCACCCGCTGCAGCCGTTCAACCTTTGCCGTCAGGTGTCGGTTTTGCAGCGGTTGCTGCCACTCATGCCCTAATCGTGAGCTTTCGGTCACAGCCGCATAGCTTTAAATCCGAGCACCAAGGCACAAACTGGCCCAGCGACGGGTTTCAGGTGAGTAACCGACGGTGACCCGGGAATCCCTAGAATTCCGCTATTGCAACCAATTAATAGCGCTGCTAAAAAAATAATAATGTCACATTCAGTGGCTTGTCTTCTTTAATGCCTTTTTGGTTTAATAATTACGGGGTTAAATTTCATTTTTATAGCTAACATCTTAATGTCTTTTGGTCTCGGCTCAATAAGTTTTCTCCATCTTCTACTGAGACCTCCATTGATTTTTTCATCTAAATCAAATACTAACTGAGAGCAAAAATGTTCATTTAAATTGGTTAACCATTTTTCCGGAACGCCTAGCATTCTAAATATCTTATTGGCTCTTACCGGATTGGCTGAGATAAATAAAAGCACCAAAGGTACGAGCATTGCAGTAACAAAAATACCCAAATACAAAAATTCACCTTTGTATAAAAGAAAAAATATACCTACCATTAAGGAAAATATCCAAAATACTAAACCAAAATAATTAACTCCAGAATTTATACCTCTTTTGAGATTGTATTGCAATCCTTCTATGCAATTCAAATGCTCTCTCAAAAAATAGGATTGTTGCGGCGTTAATTTCTCTGGCCTTTCCAAAAGTAGTACTCTATTGTTTTTTTTGATAAATGAATTTATCGAAACCGTAAGAACACCATTGGGAGTTGCTTCTATGACCTCTTTGTCAGAAATGGCAAATGCTGCATGACTAAACCGGCTTATTGTGAATAACCTAATACCCCAACTCGTGAACGAACAAGCGGAAGAAACTAATATATCGCCTTCTTTCATGGAGATTCCCTATAATAAAAATGTGCTAAGCAAGCCGACCATCAAAGGCGGATCGGCTTGATTCAATGCATTATACCTGTCGAAATTTCTTAACCCATTGCTTTTCATTAATCAGTGTCTGCTTTACGTCTGCGGCATCAGAAATAATTTGATCAACGACACCATTTTTCGACTTTTTTTCTGAAATTGATCAATCGCATCTTAAAAATTCCAATTAACCACTCAGAACATGTCGTAAACGCACTTGCTTCATGGCCTTTGAATACCAGGCAAAAAACTGGCCAAAAATAGTTGCTCGAGAGAAAATACTTTTCTTATTGATGAATCAACTGAATAAATGCCGCTATTTTTTAAAATAGCATTGGCAAAATGCGACAAACATGGCAAAGAACACGAATCCAGCAGACGTGTTGTGAATATTCGGTGAATGCGGAGTAGAATTACGCCTACTCATCCTTAAAGACGTCTCACCCGTTAGATAGGCACGATGAAGCTGACCAAGGACAGTGCAATCCATTCATCATGCCCCGGATTTGGCAAGCCACAGCTGCAGCTATCGGGTACGCGAGTTGCGCGAGCGAACGTCGACAAGCACGATGGGAAATCGGTCACATCTTGCACGCAGGTATACGCCATGATCTTTCACAAGGCCCTCGTCGACATATCGAAACATATGAAGGGCTGAAACGTCATGCACCACGCTGAGCCCCATAGGGGCGTCGTTCAAGGTAATCGGATTGACTGGCGCGACCCCAATTCGAGTGCCCTTGTTCTTGCCCTGCAGTTGCAAGGCACACAAGCGCTCCAAAGTGTCGAACCCGCAGCTGATCGTCATGTCTGCCCGTACATGCATTGCGGCAGCTTTCTCGAGTGTGGCCATCCACTCTGAGGAAAAGTCTGCTTCGGCCTTGTCGATAAGTAGGTTTCCTTTGGTGGTATCGGTCCGCGCCATACGCAGGCAGCGCTCGATCACCGCGCCAACAATCTGGGTACGTAACTGATCCTGGCCACGCTCGGCTTCGTTGCAGTCCGCCAACAGGGAAAGCGCAGCGACTGCGGCAGCGCCAACATTACCCTGTTTGACGAGGCCCACCATGATGGTATTTAGGCGTGCAGGCGCTAGGGCTCCCGGTATGCGTTTCCGAGTAGCGTGGTGCAGGATAACTGCGCTCCACGCATCCACGGCCGCGACATCTCCAGACAACGTGTGTGTTGTGATCTGGTGGCTGATTTCCTCGAATGAGGCAAAGAACTCGAGGTAGCCCAAGGCGATGGGTCCCGCAGCACCTTGCAGGGTGGCGTACCAGTCCAGAATGAATTCTTGATCAGGTGCCAAGCGTAGAAAGGCGGCAACATCGTCGGTTAGGCTGTTGGAATAGTCAGTATGCGCCGCTGGCGACGGCTTTACTAGACGCATGCGTTCTGCGACCAGGAACTCCTGAAAGGACCGGTGTGCGAAGAAGAGAACACCGGACTCTTTCTCCTCCGTCAAGGTCGAGACTATGTACTCATTGCGTTTTCCCTCCTGATCAGAGCTGTTCCCGTTGGGCAGGTCATGGAAAAGCAAGTCTGGTAGTTCGCGCCGGTAGAAGCTGCCTTGTGTACCGTCAGGCTTGCGCCAAGCCCACCAAGCGAGTTCGCGCTGGAACTGCAGGCGGGCCTCCAAGGCGATGGGCCTACGCGCGGCCTTCTGTACCGTGTCGCGTTGGACCATATTGCTGATGAAATGCTCATACAAGCGGTGCGCATTGAAACCTCGCAGATCGAAGTTGGGATCAGCGGCTGCATCCGCAACGAGTTGCACATGGACGGGACGGCGTAACAGATCCTCGGGTACCTGCGCAAAAATCTCTTTGCGACGCCTCTCGATAAAGTCCGATTGGTAAGAGTAGCGCTTGCTATTTTCGTGCTTGATTTGGTTGACCTGCAGGCTGGAGGTCAGAAGCTGGGAGGTTTCTTCTGCGTTGAAGAAGGCCATCTTCCACTCATGCCAAGAAGGATAGTCCGCGCTTGCGACGAGTTGGCCGCCAACCTTGGTCATGCCGCGAAAGACCATATCTCGCTCATCGGAAGGCAGCGCATTGGGTCGGCCCAGCAGCAACACCTTTGCCTTGCCCACCAACAGCTTGTTGAATTCGCGGAAATTGTTGAGAAAGTCCGCCGCTGTCATGGCGTGCTTCATCTCGTCGAATCCATCCAGAATGATGAACAGACGGCCCTGCTTGTTCAAGTACTCCAAAGTCGCATACTGGTATCCCACGCATGGAAAACGTGAGGTGAACTCCTTGCCGAAAAGTCCCTCGAGCTGGGTCTCATGCACCACCTCACCTAGACGCAGAAGGATGGGCATGCGGGCAGTGGGATCGGCTAGGTGCAGATTGGCACAGTGAGCGGCAAGGCGCTTGGCAAAGCTGGACTTGCCTTGGCCATATCCACCCAGGATCGCTCGACTTGGCCCTTCATCGCTTCGTAGCCAGTTTTCGACGATCTGGATGGCCGGTTCTGTGAAGCCCTCTAGTCGCGCTTCGACGTATTCGGTCAGATCAGTGGGCCGCAGCGCAGCCAGATGCGTAATGTAGGGCTTGATGCCGAAGACCGACTCGGCCAACTGGTCGTAGGTCTGGTGCGAGGCGCCACGCCAGGCATCGATGAATTCCTGTGCGTCGGTGGAGACCCCGCTGCGACTGACGATCAGGATTCGGTCGATCCCTCCCCTGTCTAGCATGACTTGGTACAGAGGAAAGATCTGAGAGGACACATAGCTCTTGTCTAGCCGGCTGCTGTAGTCCTTGCATTCCACAGCCCAGATCTCGGTCTTTCCGAAGTCTTCGCGTGTGAAGTGGATGTCCATTTTGGTGCCGGACTCGCGGACTTCCACTCGCAAGTTGGGATACTTGGTCCTGAGTAGATCGCACACTAGATCTCTGAATCGATCACCACGCTCGGTCGTGCTAGGCAGCTTTTTTTGATTCGCGTCAGGTAGAGACATGCTGGCAAGAGAAGGGCAAGAATGGGCGTCGCTTCCACGACGTAGGCACCACAGCAGTGCCAACTGCTTTCTAATACAAAAAACATCTCCCGAACGCATGCCACAGCAATGTCGACGGCGCACGTCCAGTTTGGGCACTGGTCGAATGACCCCTTTGCAGCGGGCGCGATGTATGCTTCGGGTCAACGCGAGCCAACGGAGCAGCGTGAAATCGGTCCTTCGAAACGGTGCGCAGTAAATCGAGTAATCGACTGGCGGCTTCCAAAGATGAAGCGGTCGTCCACGACTGGAAGCGTTCACCGGCCGGTGTTGGTCGTCGCGCTCACTCGCACACTGCATCGTGAATGGCGCAGATCAGCCTGAGGCTATCGTTTGGAAGTCGGCAGCGGCCGACTGCTCCTGGTCGCGATCTCCAGGTCGGCCGGTACCAGCTAGCCACCGTTCAGCGCGGCCGAACCAAGCTTGCGCCCGTGCGGCCTTCACTGAGCACCTCAGATTTCCGTCTGCTCTGAGATTTCTAGGGCGTCATCAACCTCGATACCGAGGTATCTCACTGTCGACTCGAGCTTGGAGTGCCCTAGAAGCAGTTGAACAGCCCTGAGATTTTTGGTGCGTAGATATATCAGCGTTGCCTTTGTTCTGCGCACAGAGTGCGTGCCGTACTCAGCTCGGTCCAGGCCGAGCTCCTCGACCCAGTGCCCGAGGATCCGAGCGTACTGTCGGGTGCCCAAATGAGGCGACTCGTGCAGCCGGCTGGGGAACAGGAAGTCCTCGGACTTCAGGCGCGCCTGTTTGATCCAAACCTGCAATACGTCCCGCGTTGCCTGAGTGATTTCGAACTGGACCGGCCGCCGTGTCTTCTGCTGCATGATGACGGCGCGCGTCGCCACCTGATCGCCATGGCACACGTCCCGAACCTTGAGTGCGACGAGGTCACATCCGCGCAGCTTGCTGTCGATGCCGAGGTTGAACAAGGCGAGTTCACGAACCCTGCCGTCCATTTGGAGCCGAACGCGTAGCGCCCAAATGCCCTTGAGTTTGAAGGGCACCTTTTGGCCGACGAGCTTGCCCTTGTTCCATGGCTCGCGATGAATGAAGTTGCCTGTGGTTCCCATGATGGTCTCCCATCAAGTAAAGAACACTACAGAATGCACTTCTCAACGGACCGAAGTCGCCGCGTTGCCGGTGCTCTACGCCGGCTACGCGGGAATTTTCGACGTCGGTTAACTTTGCGTGCTTGTGAAATGTCAGTCTCGGCCAGAAGCGGGGGCTCACCATAGGCCGCGTGCAAGCTTGCGGTCCAGGCCGATAGCGCGCTTGCAACACGAGGTTTTTTGCTGCATTGCTCGCCAAACAAACTCAAGGCCGGCGCACATCCAGACTTTTTCCGGCCAGTTGCGTTGGATGCGTGTCGGCTAAAATATCATGCCTCGATGCTGCCGAGAAGCTATAGTTAAGCTTCAACCGCGCGAACCATCTGCTAGCCTATTTACCAATAGACTAGTGCCACCCTAGGTAATATCCGATGAAAAAAGCAGGGTTGACTATATTCGTCGAGGGTCCAACGGACGAGATTATCGTTCGATACATCCTCGAGGCCGCAGGCGTATCCGACTCAGTTACTATTAAAGCGCACCATGGACCTCAATCAGTTGGTGCAGCAATTAAGGATTTAAACAACTGCGGCACTGAAAAATTCTTAGCCCTTATAGATGCTGATGAGATGAGCACAGCCGATTCGCGCGAGTTGGCGCGATCGAAACTCAAGCATCCCAATATTCCCGTATATTGTGCCATCCCAACGATTGAGGCTTGGCTTTTTGCTGATATTGACAAGGCACGAGATGAGGCCCGAAGCGAACAAGCAACCAGAATTCTTGAGCGAGCACCGCTGCCGGAAAGCATTCCATACCCGAAGGTATTGGCAGGCCATGTTTTTAGAAAAGCCCCTCCGCGCCAAGCATATGCCTTCCTACAACGCATAGATGTTTCGAAGGCCGTCGCTCGCTCGTCTTCGCTTCGAAGTTTTCTTGCCGGCGTGTTTGAGAATCTTGGCCACCCCGTGGTGGACGAAACCCAGCAACTAACAGGCTCAGTAAATCGCGACGTGTTCTCTACTCTCTTGCGAGAGCTTCCAAGTTCAACTGTTGTCTGGAAGACTATTGACGGTTCTACTATCGATGCAGCCCGATTGGCAAGAGAGGTCGTGGAGGGGACAGACCTCGGGAAACAGTACATCACTGAGGTTCTTCGGATTGCTCGCGACATGATCGCTCGTAAAGCTCGCCCATGACAATTGTCTTTGTCACAGCACACGATCCGCAGACTGAGGCCAATTTGTCAATCGCCCGGTTGATCACCGCGCCTGACGATTTGAATATATTTGGAGAGGATGCCACGCGTGCAAACCTAATTCAGATACTTTCCACCGCTGCGGGTTCTCGGCCGTTGTTTTGCATGTCCCATGGAAGTAGAGATGCGGTACTTGATGATGTGCACGTAGGCGCCCTACAAGCGAAAGATGCGAGGTTACTTGAAAGCCGCAAAGTCTTCGCGTGGGCATGTCATACTGGCGCCCGATTAGGGCATTCCGTTGGCCAGTCTGGCGGTATCTGGTGGGGTTACGATTGCGCAATAACAGCGCCCGATAATCGAGTCAAATATGCCAAAATCTTTGCCACTATTTTCTCTGAAATTAAAGAATCATTTGCAGCATGCGAGAATGAAGAAAGCGCTTATGCATTAATTCAGCGAATTCGCGAATTGTGCGAAGCGGCATTGGAAGCGCTAGATAAAATGGGCGCGAAATATGATGAAGATTCTTTCTCACTTTATTCATGCTGCAATCAAATCTGGTCTCGTCTCTCGGTTTGGCTGGCTCATCAGACTAATCCGTGTCGACATCCAATGGCACCTTCACCGTTCATAGAACTCTAGTCCAAGGCATCCACGGCAAGACGTCGCTCGCGGAGCTTGAAGGTAATTACCGGCAGCGCAACCACGCCCACTGTCACCCGAGAAGCCCGGCCCCAGTGTCGCGTGTTCGAATCTCCGTCCGTACGTGAGCCTAGAGCATCGCCTGTTTGGCCGGCATGCGTCTGCCGTGAATCGGGAGCATGGCCCCGCGTGGGCGACAGGCAGTCCATTCAACTTGCCAAACGGCAGGTTTAGGGTGTCGAGTTGGCCCTACTTGAGGACTGCAACGGTTCGACAGGAGTCAGCGGTTCAGTGCGGAATGGGTCCTTCGAGCCGGTGCCCGGCGCGCCGAAGAATCGACTGGCCGCTTCAAGCGTGAAGCGGTCGTCCACCAATGGAAGCCTTCAACGGCCGGTGTTGGTCGTCGCGGTCACTCGCACACTGCACCGTAAATGGCGCAGATCAGCCTGAAGCCGTCGTTAAAACGTCTGCGGTGGCCTACTGCTGACGCACAGGCCTTGAACAACTAACCAAAACAGGTGACGTTGCCCTCGCAATTCACTGCAAAGCCCCGTCCCTGCACCCTCCATCCAGCACACCTACGTAACAGCTTTGGGCAGCTCCCGCACGCCCACACCTGCTACGATCCCCTCCGGTGCTCAACACACCTCATAGGCGGAAGTCACTCCCGTAAGTTCAGTGGCTTTTTTTCGTCCATACGTTTCGTCTTGCCCCGAGCTCCGGAGCAAGGCTTGCTTATGGCCGGGTGGCGCGCAGCTATACAAGACCCTTCGGGGGAAATCTGCGGGCGGCCCTATGACCGTGTTGAAGCACCCGGCCGCCTCTCTCAACAGGAGGCGAAGTTGGTAGTCCAACGAATCATAGGAGGCCAGTCATGGCTACGCAGACCCCGTCCGTCCGTGGTATTCCTGCAGACGACATCACCCCCCAAACCCTCCACTTCGGCGACATCCCGATCCGCGCGTTCTCCAAGAACGGCGTGACCTGGTTCCTGGCCAAGGATGTGTTCACCGCCCTGGGAATCTCCCGCCACAAGCTGACCACCGGCAAGCTCGCTGAGGACCAGCGCTGCACCGTCCGCCTTGCCAGCGAACCCGGCCGCAAGCCCAGGCGCGAAGCCGTGGCGGCCGTCAACGCGGACGGCTTGCATGCACTGATCCAGGCCAGCCCCTCACCTGAAGCCAAGCGCTTCAGGCGCTGGGTGCAGCGCAAGGTGCTGGGCGCCAAGGATGCCCCGGCCAAAGACAGCAAACCCAAGTACAAGACCAAGCCCAGGCGCGATGCCAAGCACCCGCCCCAAAGCCTGATCCCGGGGCCTGCACCCAAGGTCTTGCGCCGCATCCGCACCTGCGATGACCTGTCTTTCACACGGCGCAATGCGAAGGGGGAGCGCATTCAGTGGTTTGTGCCGCCGCGCGTGAACAGCGGGCATGAGCACTATGGGATTGGAGAGATCTGGTTCAGCGAGGTGGTGGAGCTGGCCCGCCACAACCCCCGGCATGCCTATGACGCCATGCGGTTTGCGGGGCCGGAGATGGCGCGGTACTGGAACCATGGGCACCCTGACGGGTTCTTTGACCGCATGGCGCGTTGGGCGCTGGGGGCCATTCTTGCCAATGCGCAGGAGCCCGCGCTGCCGTTCGAGCTGCCCTGCCTGGGCTTTGCGCCGCTGGAGGGCATGGAGGCCATGCTGGCGACTGCGGCTGCGCCCCGGCCGCTGCCGGACCATGTGCAGGAAGCCATAGACAGGCAGGCCTGGCAGGAGGCGGCCGAGTGCCAGCGGCATTACTACGAGCGCCGCCGCCGTGACCTGATGGCGCGGCACGACTGACGCGGGCGTCAAATGCCACTCCTTTACCCCAGGAGTGGCCAGCGGCTGGCCGGGAAGTGTTCCGGCGCCTTGATTCCGAAGTGGGTGAAGCCTGGTATTGCGAAGTGACCAGGGCAGGCCAGAACACCCCGCAAAGGCTGTGGATGAGCGATGTGCCCGGCTTCATTGACCGCCGCGACTATTTCAAGACCGCCGAGATCAGCGGCAACAGCTACATCGCCAAGAGCCGCCTGGGCCGGGTGGTCTTCGAGACTCCGCTGGCGTAGCGCCCAACTGCCCCGGCCATTTCCTTTGCTGGAGCGCGCTCAGGGCAAATCGATCTTCAGCCCGCGCCCGGTCTGCACGGCCACGTAGTGCGCATCCTTCAGGGCCCGGGCCAGCTCTGGATCGGTCTCGTCGAACTCCTTGACCGCCATGCTGCCGATGGTGATCTGGTGCAGCCTGGAGCGATCCAGGCCCCGGTCCAGCAGCACCGCACGCACGTATTGCAGCTGTTGCGCCAGGTGTTGGAAGACATCGTGCCCTGGCAGGGCCAGGGCACGTTGGGCCACCAGCGCCAGGGCGTGGTCGATGTATTCAAGGGGCGTCAATGGGATTCAACCGGTTCATGGAGTGGCTGCAGAGCATGCCAGAGCGCCGCGGGCCCGAGAGGGCAGGCCGCTGGAGCCAGGGGCTCCAGGGGCACCAGGGGCATCAGGCTCCCCTGGCCTCACCCGATGGTTCTCAGAAATTGTCCCAGTCGTCATCGGCCGTGGAGGCCATGGCGACGGGCTTGGCGGCGGCCGTTTTTGCCGGGGCGGCCGATGCTGCGGGCTTGGCCGCGGCAGCGCTGGGCGCCAGCGCCGGGGCACGGTGGATTGCGGCGCTGGTGGTTGGCGCGGCGCTCGCTGCGCGGGCCGCAGTCTGCAGCGGCGCACCATTGCCGCCCGGCAGTCTGAAGACCGAGACCACGCGCACCAGTTGATCGGACTGGTGGCGCAGGCCTGCGGCGGCGCCTGCCATTTCCTCGACCAGGGCGGCGTTTTTCTGCGTGGTCTGGTCGATGTGGGTGATGGCCTCGGCCACCTGGGCGACGCCGCTGTTTTGCTCGGCGCTGGCGTGGCTGATGTCCGAGATGAGCTGGGTAACCTTGCGGATTTCCTCCATGGCCTGCTCCATGGTTTCCCCGGCAAACGCGGCCTCCTGGTTTCCGGTGTGGATTTCGGCGACGCTGTGGCTGATGAGCTGCTTGATTTCCTTGGCGGCCTCGGCGCTGCGGCCCGCCAGGGCGCGCACTTCCTCGGCCACCACGGCAAAGCCCCGGCCATGCTCGCCCGCGCGGGCCGCTTCCACGGCGGCGTTGAGGGCCAGGATATTGGTCTGGAAGGCAATGGAGTCGATGACGCCGATGATGTCGGCGATCTTCTTGCTGCTGGCGTCTATGCCCTGCATGGTCTGCACGACCTTGCGCACGGCCTGCCCGCCTTCGGTGACGACGCGCTGGGCCTCGCGCGTGATGCGGTCGGCCGATTGCGCGTGGTCCGCGTTGTGGGCCACGGTGGAGCCCAGCTCCTCCATGGCGGCGGCGGTCTGCTCCAGCGCGCTGGCTTCGCTTTCGGTGCGGGCGGCCAGGTCCTGGTTGCCCTGGGCGATTTCCGCGCTGGCCAGGGCCACGCTGTGGGCCTGTTCGTTCACGCTGCCGACCACGCGCGTCAGGCCCGTGCTGGTGGTGTTCATGGCTTCCAGCAGGTGGCCGATTTCATCCTGGCGGTCGCTGGCAATGCGCACGGTCAGGTCGCCATCGGCAATGGCGTAGGCCATGTGGCTGGCCTGCTTCAAGGGGCGCACGATCATGCGGCGGATGAGCCAGAACCATGCCGCCGACAGCAGCAGCACGGCGCCCAGGCCCATGAGGGCGAACTGCAGGACCAGGCTGCGGGTCTCGGACACGGCTTCGTCCACGTAGGCGCTAGTGGCAATGACCCAGTTCCAGGGTGCGTATTGGCTGAAGATGACCAGCTTGTCGCGGGCCTGGGTTTCGCCCGGATTGGTCCAGGGATAGGCCATGCTGCCCTGCTTGCGGTCCAGCATGTCGCGGATGAAGAAGCGGCCATCGCCGTCCTTGGAATCGCTCATGTTCTGGCCTTCCAGGGCGGGATGCACGACCAGTTGGCCGCGCTGGGGGCCGTCTTCGGCATTGAGCACGTAGTAGTAGCCGGTCTGGCCCACCTTGAGCGCGCGGATGGAGTCCTTGAAGTGCTCCAGCAGTTGCGAGAAGTCCTGGCCCACGAAGGCGATGCCCACGGTGGCGCCGGAGGCGTCCTTGAGCGGGCGGTATTGCGTCATGTACTGGCGGCCGAACAGGTGGGCCAGGCCCATGTAGCTTTGGCCGGCCTGGATGGCGGCATAGGCGGGATGGGCGCGGTCCAGCCGGCTGCCCAGCACGGCCGCGCTCTGGTCGCCTTTCTCGTTTTTGAGCGTGGTGGCAATGCGCACGAAGTCACCCTGCCCCTGGGCCGCAAACACGGTGGCCACGGCGCCGGTGCTGCGCGTGAAGGCCTGCAGGTGCGCATCGTTGCCGTTGAGCGGCTGGCCGTCCAGGCTCAGCACGGGTTCGCCGCCGCTGGTGTCCAGGCTGAGCGTTCCCTGCAGGCTGCGCGCCAGGCTGTCGGCCAGGAACTGGGTGCGCTGGCGCAGCTCCTTGTCGGTGGACTCGACGAAGTTGTGCAGCATCTGGACGCCCTGCTGCATCTCGTTGTGCATTTTTTTCTGCAGGGACTTGCTCACATCCCAGGCAATGCCCAGCACCAGCAGCGCCAGGATGGCGGCGACCCAGACAAAATTGGTGAGTGACAGCTTTGCGCCCAATCCTTGGCGGCGCCAGAAACGTTGACCGATGTGCATTGATGCATCTCCTGTGCGGCGTTGTGCGCCGCTGTTGTGCGCGCACAGGCGGGGATTGCCTGCGTGCCAAGCCATGCTGACCAAAGTCAAGCCCTGGTGATTCATGGGCCGAAGCGTATCGACGCTGCCGCATGCGGGATTTGAGATGGGTCAAGGAAGTAACCAAGTGTTGCAACGACAGCGTCCGGCCCATCGCGCCCCGGCTTCAGCTGGGTGCGTCGACAATTCCGGTTCCACCGCTTTGTCTGCCGTGCCCCATGTCCAATGCCCGCCTCCCCTCCTTCCGGTTCCTGATCGGCTTCGAGGCCGCAGCCCGCCTGGGCAATTACTCGCGCGCGGCAGAGGAGCTGTGCATTTCCCAATCCGCCGTGAGCCACCAGATTGCGCAGCTGGAGCAGCAGTTGGGCCAGCCGCTGTTCCGCCGCAAGGGGCGCGGTGTGGAGCTGACGGTGGCGGGCCGACTGCTGCTGGACAGCGTGGGCAAGTCGCTGGACCAGATCCGCCACGGGCTCAGCCGCATAGAGACCTATATGGACGACAGCCTGGTCACCATCGTCTGCCCCGCCCCCGTGGCCAGCGGCTGGCTGCAGCCGCGCCTGGACGGCCTGCTGCAGCGCCACCCCCAGCTGTGCCCCATCGTCTCCATCGACGAGACGGCGCGCTACATCGACGAGCTGGATGTGGACATCGCCATTACCCGCGAGCCGCTGCGGCAGACCGATGTGCTGCAGGTGCCGCTGCTGGCCGACGAGCTGGTGGCCGTGCGCGCACCCGGGCCGCACACAGGCGCCGGCCTGCTGTGCCTGGAGGAAGACCTGACCAGCGACCGCACCGGCCCCTTCATCCGCCAGCACCTGGGCCAGTTGCGCAAGACCGCCATCTACGACGACGCGCGCCTGCTGCTGGACGCGGCGCTGCGCGGGCGTGGCTGCGCCGTGGTATCGCGCCTGCTGGCGGACGAGGCACTGGGCACGGGCCGGTTGCAGTTGGTGGAAGGCATTCCACCCTTTGCACTGGGCCGCCTGTGGATGTCGCGCATCGAGGGCGAGCCGCGCATGGCGCTGGTGCGCGAGGTGTTTGACTACCTTGTGGAGCAGGCGGTGCCGCTTGCCAAATCATGAGCTGGGTTGATTGATTACGGCAAAAGATATCAATTTTCAGAATGAATACGGGCTCGGACAATCGCAGCATTCCCCCAAGCACCTGCTGAAGACACCATGCCTTACGCCCTTTCCCGCCGCTGCCTGCTGAACTGCCTGGGCCTGTCGCCCGTGGCGGCCCTGGCCGGCACCGCCTCCGCCCGCTCCACGGCAGCCCGTGCCGAAGGCAGCCGCCAGGACCCGGACAGCCTGGAGACCTGGCACATGCCCGACGAGGGCGACCCGCACCAGTCCACCTGGATGTCCTTCGGCCCCAGCGAGAAGGTCTGGGGCCGCCGCCTGCTGGAGCCCGCGCGCGAGCACCTGGCCGGCATTGCGCGCGCCATTGCCGCCTTCGAGCCCGTGAACATGCTGGTGCGCGAGCGCGACTACGACCTGGCCGCGCGCCTGTGCGGCAACCGCGTCAAGCTGCATGTGCAGCCCGTGGATGACCTCTGGATGCGCGACACCGGGCCGGTCTTCGTGCGCCAGCTGGGCAGCGGCACTGGCAGCAGCAAGGGCGAACTGGCGGGCGTGGATTTCAACTTCAACGGCTGGGGCGACAAGCAGGCGCATGACAACGATGCCGAGGTGGCAGGCTTTGTCACCGAAGCCGCCAACGTGCGCTACCTGGAGACCGAGCTGGTGCTGGAGGGCGGCGGCATCGAGGTGGACGGCCAGGGCACGGCCCTCATCACCGAAAGCTGCGTGCTCAACCCCAACCGCAATCCGGGCCTCTCGAAAAGCGCCTGCGAGGCCGAACTCAAGCGCCTGCTGGGCCTGCGCAAGATCATCTGGCTGCCCGGCATTGCGGGCCGCGACATCACGGACGGGCACACCGACTTCTATGCGCGCTTTGCCTCGCCCGGCGTGGTGGTGGCGGGCCTGGACGACGACCCGGACTCCTACGACTACGCCGTCACGCGGCGCCACCTGGACATACTGCGCCAGGCCACCGATGCGCGCGGGCAAAAGCTCAGCGTGCAGGTGCTCAAGGGCCCCTCGTCGGTGCGCAGCAAGCTGGAGTCCAGAGAGTTCGCGGCCGGCTACATCAACTTCTATGTGTGCAACGGCGCCGTGATCGCCCCGCAGTTTGGCGACGCCCGCGCGGACGCCAACGCCCGCTCCCTGCTGCGCGAGCTGTTTCCCCGCCGCGAGGTGGTGCAGCTGGACATCGATGCGATTGCCGCCGGGGGTGGCGGCATCCACTGCACGACGCAGCAGCAGCCGCGTTGATGCGCGCCGTACGGCAATAAGAATCGTCTTAACCTGGGCTGCGCAAGGCCGGGCAAGACTGGAGAGCGGTATATCGATCCGTTTTTTCCAGAAATGCAGCCAAAGAGAATGTCCCAGAAACTGTGCGACCCGTGCTACGAATTGCTGAGCAATACAAGCCTGTCAACGCCCCACCCCGGACTGAGGTTCCGCTTTTACTCACTGGAGCAGGACGCCAATTTCGTGAACTATGGCTGCGTGCATTGCCAGGCGCCCCTGGCGATGAAGACAAGCCGGCGCGGGGCACTTCTGGGGTTTCGCCTGATGCCGTCCGAACCGTACTATCCCCTGGGTGAGGGGGACATCGAGGACGGCGGCCCGGCGCAAGGCCAGGCGCTGGAAGGGTGACCGGCTTGTGCAGCCCGCAGGCCGGTCAGTCGAAAAGATGGTGCTCGGCGCAGAAGGCCGCCAGGTCCTGGTTGCTGTCCACGTTCAGCTTGCGCATGGCGGAGTTCTTCTGGAGGCTGACGGTCTTGACGCTGCGCCGCAGGCGTGCGGCGATTTCGGTGATGGACTCCCCATTGGCGAAATGCCTGAGGACTTCGAACTCGCGCGGCGAGAGGCTGTTGGCGCGCTCGGCCAGGAAAACGGACCGTTCCTGCCTGGGCGTGTCGGCCTGGAATGAGGGCGAATAGTAGCGGGCATTGAGGCGGACACACTGCAGCGCCGCCATGATCTGGGTGAGCGGGTCTTCCTTGAGCAGCACACCGGCGACGCCGGCGTCATACAGGGCCGAGATGATCATGGGGTTGGAGACGGTCGTCAGTACCAGCACCTTGATGTCCGGGAAGTGGCGTATCAGATAGTCCACGTAGCGCAGGCCGTCGCCATAGACATCGTCCCCCGGCATGGAGTAGTCGGTCAGAACCACGTCCAGCGGGTTCGATCTGGCGTATTGCATCAAGGACGATGGCGTGCTGAACGTGGCCACGACCTGGAGATTGGGGTCCTGCTCCAGGAAGTCCTTGACGCCAAGCAGGACCACGGCGTGGTCGTCCACGACAGCAATGCGCAGTTTCAGTTTCATGGGATCGCAAGCAAAGGGTTAGGGCTGGGGCAATTGCGCCATCATGGCGCGAAGGTCGGCCAAGAGGTCGTCCAGCAGGACTGACAGCGCGGCCTGCAGGCCGGGCTCCCGGGTGCCGTTCGGGAGCTGGTCCTCCAGCGACTGGGTGCGCGCGGCAAGCTCCTGCATCCTGGCCAGCAGCAAGGCGCCGCGCATGCGATGCAGCGCCTGCGCGGCCAGGTCGGGCCGGCGCTCATCCAGGCCACGGGCCAGCATTGCGATGTCGTCGGTCATGCACTGCACGAAGACCTGCCGGTGCGTCTGCAGTACGTTGGGCTCCAACAGGGCCGCAGGCTGCGGGGTGTCCCCCGCCGGGGTATCGGCCTGGGCAGGCGCCGGACGGAGCCGCTTTTTCGGCGCGAATTTCTCCAGGGTGCGGACCAGCGTGCGCAACGGGATGGGCTTGACCAGCCAGGCATTCATGCCGGCATTCAGGCAGCGGTTTTCCTCGTCCAGCATGGCATTGGCGGTCACGCCGACGATGGGGCAGGCAACGCCCTCCGCACGCAGCCGCTCCGCCAGTTCGTAGCCGTTGAGGTAGGGCATGTTCACGTCCGTCAGCACCAGATCGTGCGGGCTGATGTCCCACAGCGCCAGCGCCTCCTCCCCATCGTCGGCGACCGTGACTTCGCAGCCCAGGCTCTCGAGCTGGCCGCGCAGCGTCACCTGGTTGACGGGATTGTCCTCGGCGACCAGCACGCGCAGGTCGAACAGGGGCAGATCGGAGCCGGAGCCGGCCGAGCGCTGTGCGCCGCCGAGCACTTGCGCAATGCCCAAACCGATGCTCAGAACGTTGTGCCCGTCAATGCCCCGGTTGTCCGGCGAGGAAAGGTTCAGGTGCGGTCCCGTCCATCCGGGCGCGGGGCTGTCCGCCGGCAACAGGACGTCCAGCAGCAGTTCATCCTTGTCTGCGGCCACCGGGGCGGCGCCCGCCGCGCGGGCCTGGCCGGCCCAGCGCTGCAGCCAGGCACAGATGTTGTCCGTCAGTTCCGGGTGGGGAGTGCGCACCGCGATGCGGGCACCCTTGAGCTCGGGCGCCTCCTCCTCCTGCGCGACGGTCTCCAGCCCCAGCTCGAACCAGAACCGGCTGCCCAGGCCGGGCTCGCTCCAGACCTCGATGGAGCTGGACATCATCCGGGCCAGGCTCCAGCAGATGGACAGGCCCAGGCCCGCTCCACGGGCGGTGCGGCTGCTGTTCTTGACCAGATAAAAGGGCGTGAAAAGCTCGCCATGCAGGGACTTTTCTATGCCCACGCCCGTGTCGCAGACCTCGAACACCAGCCGGACCGGGGAGGCCGTGCCCGGCACGCTGCGCAGGCGGACGATCACATGGCCGGCCTCCGTGAACTTGATGGCATTGCTGATGAGATTGCCCAGGATCTGGCGGATGCGCACCGCATCGCCCAGCACCGACTCGGGCACCTGCGCGTCCACGCAGGAAAACAGCAGCAGGCCGTTTTGCTGCGCCATGGCGGCATAGGAGCTGGTGCAGTTTTGCACCAGCTCCCGGGGATTGAACGGGGCCTTTTCCAGTTGCAACTGGCCCGCCTCGATCTTGCTGGTGTCCAGGATGTCGCTGATGATCTGCAGCAAGATGGACGAGGAGGCCTCGATACGGTCCACATACTTGCGCTGCAGCTGCGTGAGCTCGGTCAGGCCCAGCAGTTCCAGCGTGCCCAGCGCGCCATACAGCGGCGTGCGGATCTCGTGGCTCATGGTCGCCAGAAAGGTGGACTTGGCCTCGTTGGCCTCGTCCGCCGCGATTCTTGCCCGCTCCAGATTGCTCTCGATTTCTGCGCGCGCACTGACGTCGGCAAACACGCACAGCGTCACATCCTGGCCCAGGTAGCGGGTGGGCGCGTAGGCCACGTAAAGCGTTCGGCCCTGCGCGGTGACCAACTGCTCCATGGTTCCTGCGGCCCTGGCGTTGACAATTTCGTCCAGCGCCGCCCTGTTTTCCGGCGAGCCGGGGCGCAGGTAGCCATCGGCCGAGTGCAGCCACTCCTGCACCAGCGAGTTGCTGAAGATGATCTTTCCACTGCCGTAGGCCACAAGGCAGACAGCCACGGGGGCGGTTTCGATCAGCGTCCTGTTGAATTGATTGCTCTCGACGATGACCCGCTGCGCTTCCTGGGCAGGCGCAATCACCTTGCGGTTGAACCAGCGGGTATAGGCAATACCGGCCAGCAGGCTCAGCAGCAGGGCCAGCACCAGGCCGGCAGAGGGCGCGAACAGCCGGCCCTGGAAAAAGGTGGCGTAGTCCACCTGGTAGTAGCCGGTCCACCGGCCGGAGGCATCCTCGGTCTTGAGGATCAGGCCATTGCGCGTGTACCGCATCCCCGCCTCGTCCACCTGCGGCACCGGGCCGGTGCCCATGAGCACGCCGAAATCCCGATGCTCCAGCCAGAAAAGATGCCTGGGCAGCGTATGGATGGATCTTTCTATGGCGCTGATGCGCTGGCGGCTGAAAAGGATGGCAGCGTAGATCGGGCTTGTGGCGGCTTCGTCGCCGGCATCGATATGGCTTGAAAAGCCGGCTGCGACCATGCCGATCATCTTTTCCGGGAACTGGGGCGACCGGAACCAGACGATCTCCTGCGCCGGCGCCGTGGAGCCGGCGCCCGGCCGGGCATCGGCGGCCCTGGCCCGCAGATGCGCCTTGACGGCCGCAATCGTGCTGTCGAACATTTCCTGCGTGACGCTCTCGTTGCCGATGGGCACGTCGATGGCCGGCACGCCGATGCTGATCGCCCCATCCTCCTTGGTGAAGAAGGCAGCGGCTGCAGGGAAGTAGGAGCCTGCCCAGAAGGAGGAATAGCCCGCGGCCAGGGAGCTGCCCAGCGAGAAAAGCCGGTCCGGGAGCGTGTCGCAGGCCGCGCGCGCAGAGCATTGCAGTGAAAAGGGAATGCCGCCGATGGCCTCGCGGCCACGGAACATGCGGTAGTCCGCCTGCGCAGGAGCGGGCACGTCGACGATGGTGGCTACTCTCTGGTCCGGCAGCGCTTTCCAGGACTCGTTGCGGCCCTTGAGCCGCCGAAGAAAGATCTCCTGCTCGTCCAGCGAGCCGACGATGGCGGAGAAGTTCAAGGCCAGGCGGCCCTGCTCCTGCTCGAAGATCCTCTCAGAGCCCCACAGCAGCACGGCGATGAGGAAGATCGCAAGGGGAAGCACTCCAAACAGTACCCGGTTCTGCCAGCGTGTGGTGCGTGTGATCTTGCTGAACGGGGAGTCGGGCATGGACGCCTTGCGTGCTTGTGTCAGGTGGGGTTGCCTTGGTGTCGGGGTTCGGATGCCAGCATAAGGGCAAATTCGCTGGCGGGCACCGCGGCGGACAGCAGATATCCCTGCACGCAATCGCATCCGATGCTGCGCAGCAACTCCAGGTCCTGGGTGGTCTCCACCCCTTCCGCCGTCACCGTCAGGCCCAGTTGCCGCCCCAGCTGCACCGACGATGTCAGGGCCGCAGTGCGCACCTCGTCACCCGCGGCGCCGGCCACGAAGGCCCGGTCGATCTTCAATTCGGTGAAGGGCGTGGAGATGAGGCTGTACATCGAGCTGTAACCCCGCCCGTAGTCATCCTGGGCCAGGCCAAAGCCTTTGAGCCGCAGGCGGCTCGCGCACATGTAGTAGTTGGCAGGTATGCCGACGGCCTGGTCCTCCAGCAGCTCGAACGTGATGTTCTCCGCAGCGATGCCGCACCGGGCCGCCATGCCGTGCAATTCATCCGGCAGGCCAATATCGTCCAGCAGCGGTATCGGCAGGTTGACGGACACAGGCACGACATGTCCGGCACTGCGCCAGGCCAGGTGCGCTGCCATGGCGTCTTCCATCATCCGCACCAGCAAGGCATGGTCCAGGCCATGGAACCGGATGGCTGACATGAACGAGCCCGGCATCATGAAGCCGAACTGCCGATCGTTCCAGCGTGCCAGCGCTTCCACACCGACGGTGTGGCCCGTGAGCAGGGATTTCTTGGGCTGGAACCAGGCCTGTATGGTTTTCTCCTCCAGCGCCTGGATCAGGTGTGCCTTGGCGAAAATCGGCCGTTCCTTGATGCCTGGGGCGCTTTTCCTCTCGTAGGCACGCAAGGACCTGAGTTGGCTGGCCAGGACCTGGACATGGTCCGCACCGAGCGGCTTTTGAAACATCCCGACGACGGAAAAGCCGGACTCCTTGGCCATGAGACTGACACTGTTCATCAACCGGCGCGAGCAGGAGCTGGATATGACGAGCATGGGATGCAGGCCGCGCTGGCTCAGTTCATTGATGAACTGCAGGCCGTCCATGTCGGGCATTTTCAGGTCGGTGATGACGAGGTGGAATCCGCCATCGCGCAGCATTTGCAGGGCATCGCGTGCGTTGCAGGCAATGTGCGTGTCCACGATTCCCGCCTCCATGAGCAGGCTGCGCGTGTGCTCGCAGCACAGGGCGTGGTCGTCAAGAATGAGTACTTTGAATGTCGACAGCATGGGATCAGTTCCTGCATTGCTTGATGTGGTTCAGGGTGGTGCGCAGCACCGCCAACGTGAATGGCTTGCACAGCAGGCTGTCGAAGCCGGCCGGCAGTCCGTCGCCCTGCCCTTGCGCCTGCGTCTGCGTCTGCGGCTGCGGCTGCGGCTGCGCATTGGCCGTCAGCCCGACGATCGGGCGGCCGTAGCCACGCTTTCTGAGCGCACGCGCCAGGGCCAGGCCGTCCAGCAGCGGCATGTGCAGGTCGGTGAGAACGGCGTCGAATTCGAGCAGGCCGGGCATGGACAGCGCGTCCTGTCCATTGCTGGCCTGCTGGACCTCGCAGCCCAGCACCTGCAGTTGCTCTCGCAGGATGATTCTGTTGATGGGGTTGTCCTCGACGATGAGCACACTCAGCCCCATCGGCTCGTGGACCTGGGGAGCGGCGGCGTACAGGTCAGGGCGCGCGCCCGGCGCAATGCCCTGCTGGGCCATGCCCAGCGCCTGGCCCACGGCCAGTACGCCAGGCATGCTGGTTTCCCACACACGGGCCTGCAGGGTTTCGCGGGGGACCTCGCCCGGCGCCAGCGCCAGAACGCATTTGCCCGTCCATTGCGGACGGCGCACCGACCGTGGCCAGGCTTGCACCAGCACCGCCTGTTCATTGGGACCCTGCACCTGCTCCCGGTACGGCTGGGCCATCGCGCCCCAATGCCGCAGCCAGGCGCACAGGTTGTGCACGACTTCCGGAATGGCGCCATCCACGTAGACGGTGTGCGGCAACAGGCTGGGCACTGCCTCATAGCCTGCCGCGCTCTCGCGCGGCAGGCGCAGATCGAATGACACGCAGGTCCCCAGTCCCGGCTGGCTGGCGGCCGTCAGCCGCCCGCCCATCTCCTGGCTGAGGCGCAGGCAGATGGACAGTCCCAGGCCCGCGCCCTGGACCTGCTGCTGCGTGGCCGCATGGGCACGGAAGTACGGGTCGAACAGGAAGGGCTGCTGCTCCGGCTCGATGCCGATGCCGGTGTCCTGCACCTGGAACCGCAGGTCGGTGCCTTCCTCGCTTTCGCCCATGACCTGCAGGCGGATGGCCACATGGCCGGAGAACGTGAACTTGATGGCATTGCCCACCAGGTTGTCCAGGATCTGCCGCAGCCGCAAGGCATCGCCCACCAGCAGGGGCGGCGTTTTCACATCGGAGACGGCATACAGCTGCAGCCCCTTTTGCTCGGCACGCGACAGCAGGCCCGCGGCCACGCTGTCGAGCAGTTCGGTGGCCGAGAACGCATGGGCCTCCAGTTGCAGCCGGCCCGCCTCGATGGCCGACAGGTCCAGGCTGTCGTTGACGATGCGCAGCAAGGAGGCCGACGCCTGCTGCATGGCCCCCAGGTATCGGGTCTGTTCGGAAGGAGCCCTGGACAGCGCCAGCAGCTCCAGCGTTCCCAGGATGCCAAAGAGCGGCGTCCGTATTTCATGGCTCATGGTGGCCAGAAACTGCGTCTTGGCCTGGCTTGCCGATTCGGCGCGCAGCTTGGCATCGACCAGCGCTGCCTGCGCCTGCCTGAGCGCCGTCACATCGCTGACCAGGCAGAAAACCACCGGCTCGCCTGCGTGGCTGGTGTGCGTGGTGCGGACCTCCACCAGCCGACCGTCTCCCAGCACCAGCTCGCGCCGGCCCTGCTGCGCGCCCGCGGCAACGGCATGCTCGAACCACGAAGAATCACTGCACACCCACTGCCGCGCCAGTCCGTTGGACAGCAGCAGGCTGCGATCGCTGCACCGCACCAGCGCCAGGCCCACGGGGGCCGTGTCCAGCAGCTTTCGGCAGAGCGCATCACCGGCGGCGCAGGCGCCTGCCCGGCTCCAGGCCGAAGCCGGCACGCTGCGGCGCAGCCGGCGCACGCACCATGCAAGTGCAGCCATGAAGGCAAGTCCCAGCGACACGGACCCCAGCAGCAGCCAGACATGGGCCCTGACCAGCTGCCGCGCGGGCTCCCAGCGGCCTGCAAGCCATCCGGCGTTGTTCGCGGATTTGCGCAGCAACAGGGATTCGGGAAGCGCCCGGCCTGCCTGCATCAGTGAATGGAGCGGCCCGGGCTGGCCCTGCGGTGCGCTGGCGCGCCACGGCCAGGCATAACCGGCTTGCGTGTGGATGGCTGCGTGCGTGGCCCCCACCGCAGCGTCCAGCAGCAGGAAACATCGATCCATGAAAAACAACTGAATGTCTCGCACGGGCACATGGCCGAGGCTGCGCGACGGCGTCGCCGGGGCGGCGTCGTCCCTGCCGCCGTGACCGGCACAGGCCAGCATGGCCATGATCGCCAGTGCAAATGCCATCAAGTCACGCCGTGCCAGGGACAGGCACAGCCTGTGTTGTATCGATCTGGAAGAAAACAAGAGAGCTTGAAACTGGCGCATTGCCGAATCTTAGAAATCAAAGGGCGAATTTGGACTAAGAATTTTCTTAATACTGAAACCTCTTGCACGCCGCCTCTCCAAAGAGCGATTTCAAGCATCGATCCGCCATCGGAAAATCGTCAAATCTCTTTGAAAATGCCATTATTCCTGTCACTTTAAGAAAATTCTTAAACCAATATTCCGATGCCCTGGAGATCATTGCCGGATTGATTCATCGACGAAGGCTGCTCCGTTTCTGACCACCCCTGTGATATTGCACACAGACTTCGCGCATGCAGAATGCCAGCGCTATTTCACGTCCTGTATTGCGCAATATCCAGGATGCGTTTCGGCAGCCTCTTTCAGGGAAAGTAAAAATGGCAATGAGGATATACAGGCAACGATTCACTACCAGGCCGGCAAGCAGGCCGCTGCGCCTGCTCGCCCTGGCGTTGCTCTTGCAAGGCTGTGTCGCCACGGCCCATGCATGGACCGTCGTGGTGGACAGCGCCGCCGACGCAAGCGGCCCGTGCGCCAGCACTGGCCTGGGACCCTGCTCCCTGCGCGACGCCATCACCTACGCCAACGCCAACCGCAACAAAGGGGGCGACAACCGCATCGAGTTCAGCATCGGTGCGGGGGGAGAGCAGACCATCGTCACCCAAAGCAACTGGAATGGCAGGCTCATGCAGCCCATTGCACCGGCCACATCGCTCACGGTGGACGCCAGCACGCAACCCGGCTATGAGGACCACTTGCCACGCCGCCCCCTGATCACGCTGCAGGCAGGCAGCTCCGAGTTCGGTATAGGACTTGAGCTGGCAGGCGCCATCACGGTGCGCGGTCTGGCGATAGGCGGCTTCAGCACGGCCCTGACGGTGACAGGCGACGGCAACACCGTGCTGGGCTGCCATATAGGCGTTGACGCATCGGGAACGGTCGCCATGGGCAATCGCAGCAACATTATTGTCAACTCCGGCAACCGCAACCGCATCGGTAATCTGGATATTGGCGGACGAAATGTCATTTCCGCGGCGGAAAATTCCGGAATATGGCTTTCCTGGCCGGGCGTCGGTACAGGAAACATCATTCAGGGAAATTACATAGGCACCGATATCACCGGCAATGTGGCCCTGGGAAACCAGGGAAATGGCATCAGCGTGGCATCCGAATTTACCGACACGCTGATCGACAGCAACCTCGTCTCCGGCAATGTCAGGGAAACCGGTGGTTCATCCGGGATTTCCATTTCCGGCTCGCACACGCTGGTGACCCGCAACCGTGTCGGGACCAATGCAGCCGGTACGGCCATGATTGCCAACAATGGGCCAGGCATTGCCGTATTTTTTTCGCCGAAAGGCGGACATCGCATTGGCACAGGCCCTGAAGACGGCAACCTGGTTGCCGGAAACAAGGAAACGGCCATTGAATTGAATGGAAACTACGCCGCACGCAACTCGAATACCCTGATTGCCGGGAATATCGTGGGAACCAGCCTGGATGCCAGCACCATGCTGCCCAATCAATGGGGCATCGTCATCAAGGATTCGGACGAGGTGACCGTGCGCGGAAACATCGTCGGTGGCAGCAAGGCGTCCGGCATACAGTTCCAGGGCGCCGGCAAGAACAACCTCGTGCAGGGCAACTACGTGGGCGTCAGTCCCCAGGGAACCGCCCTGCCCAATGGGGAAGGCGTTTCCTTTTTCCAGAAGGCCCATGACACCCTGGTCGGCGGTGACGACGCGGCACATGCCAACGTGATTGCGCACAACAGGCTGTTCGGCGTGGGATTGCGGGGGGACGAAGTCAAGGGCGTCTCCATGCTCGGCAATGCCATCTACGGCAATACCGAGGGAGGCATCGCACGAACCAGCCTGGCCAACGGAGATCCTGCCGATCCGGTGCTGCTCACGGTGACGCCCGACGGCCTGTCCGGCACGCTGGACAGCGTCGCCAACGAGAGCATGCGCATCGAGTATTTCTCGACGCCCAGGCTGCCCGACGGGCTGGTGGAGCGCGCCGCCGGCAAGGTTCTGCTGGGCTCGCAGACCGTCACCACCGATGCCTCCGGCCATGCGCCCTTGGCGTTCAAGGGCGCCATGCCCCCGGGCGACCAGGCCGCTGTCACGGCGACCGCCACCCGGATTTCCACCGGCGACACCTCACGCTTTTCCAACGCAATGGCGGCCAACGCCGCCCCCGTGGCGCTGCCGCAAGCCGTCACGACGCCGCAGGATACGGCGCTGTCCATCACCCTTGCCGGCACGGACTTCGAGTCGGACCCGTTGCGCTTCGAGATCACCACCGGCCCCGCCCATGGCGGCATCAGCGGCTTCGATCCCCAGACGGGCACGCTGGTCTACACGCCGGCGGCCGGCTACTCCGGGCCCGATACCTTCGCCTTCACGGTATCCGACGGGCACCAGAGCGCTGCCGCACCGGCATCCGTGTCCATCGAGGTGGTCGCTGCCGATCCTCCCGATCCGGGCCCGGGCACCGATCCCGATCCAGATCCCGACCCCGGTCCGGGCACGGACCCAGGGCCCGGTCCCGGCCCCGGAAATGTCCAGGCCGTTCCCGGCCTGGGCAAGGGCGGCATGCTGGCGCTGCTGTGCTGCATGGCCTATCTGGCCAGCCGCAGGATGAGGAAAAGGCAGGCCTGAGCCTGCAGCGGGCGCAGAGGTCCCCGCAAAATCGTCAGGCCGGCAGCCAGCGTAGCCAGCTCGGCCGCCAGGTCAGCGTGAAGGCAATGGCCAGGGCGGCGGCGGCCAGCGTCATGATCCAGACCAGGGAGGCCATGGAGGCATGGTCCACCGCCAGGCACAGGCCCAGCGAGGCGGCCAGGCCTGAGGCGCCCAGCCAGCGCAGCAGCCTGACCTTGCCATCGGGCTGGGGCATGTCGCCGTGCACCTGCTCCCAGTGCACGTCCTTGGCCAGCGCAAACCAGCCCATGCCGGCCAGCGAGGCCGCAAAGGCGGCGGCCAGCAGCAGTGCGTCCATCAGTCCCTCAGACATGGGCCACCTCCGCGGCGCGCGAGGGCATGGCGGGCACGGCGCGCGTCTTGAGCTTGCGCGCCACCACCACGGCCAGCACGGCGCTGGCCAGCATGAACAGGTCCACGCCGGCCACCGGCCAGTAGCCCGCGCCCAGGGTCTTGAACAGGTGGTCGCCCGTGGTCAGCCAGTTCAGCAGCACGGCCGTGACGGCCATGGCGGCCACGGCCCAGCACTGCTCGCGCCATGCGGGGTTGGGCAGGCCCCGGGCCACGGGGGCGCTGCGCACAAAGGCATGCGCCATGGCCAGCAGCCAGGCGGCCCAGAAGAAATAGCGCTCCATGTCGCCCCGGCCCGGCCAGCCCTGGGGCATGGCCTCGGGCAGCAGGCGATTGGAAATCAGCATGCCCAGGGCGGCCACCAGCATGCCGGTGACGGTGGTGACGGCCAGGGCATCGACCACGCGCGCGCCCTGCACGCCTTGCTTGGCGTGCTGCTTCTTGCGCTTTTCCACGAAGAAGACGAAGCCGGTGGCAATACAGGCGCAGCCGGCCAGGCCTCCGAGCACGTACAGCCAGCGCAGCAACCAGTGGCGGAAGTGCTGCAGGTGCAGGCCGGTGAGGAAGGTGTTGAGGCTGTCCACGGCCGTGCGCGGCGGGTCTTCGCGCAGCAGCGCGCCGGTGCTGGCCTTGAAGTGGATGCCCTCGCCCGTGAGCGCGATGCGGTCGGTGCCGGCGCGGTAGACGCTGACGTAGCCATTGGCATCGCCCACATGGGTGACGGACAGGAAACCCACGTCGCCGGCCATGCCCTTGGCGGCCCAGCGGCGCTGCGCCTCGGCCACCATGGCGTCCACCGAGGCCACGGGCGCGGCCACGCCGGCGCGGTCGTGCGGCAGGCCGGTTTCCTCGGCCTCCATTTTTTCGTGCAGCTCGTGCAGCGGCTCCAGCTGGGTGTGGGTGATGGGGAAGTAGATGCCCGCAAAGATCACCAGCCCCGTGAAGGCGAAGAAGAAGTGGAAGGGCAGTGCCACCACGCCCGTCATGTTGTGCAGGTCCAGCACGCTGCGCTGGGTGGCCTTCTTCGGACGGAAGGTGAACAGCTCGCGGAAGATCTTGCGGTGCATGACCACGCCGCTGACCAGGGCCACCAGCATGATGAGTGCGGCAAAGCCCACGATCCAGTAGCCAAGGCCCATCCAGTTGAGCGTCAGGCTGTAGTGCAGCGGGTAGAAGAACTGGCTGCCGATCTTGAGGTGGTCGTCCGGCAGGGACTCGCCATTGCGCGGGTCGATGGTGCGCATGGCCCAGATCAGGGTCTCGGGCTTCTTGGCGTTGGCCACCTCGTAGCCGGCGAACAGGCCCAGCACCGGGTCGCGGTGCGTGGTGTAGGCGCCCCAGCGCTGGGGCGTGTCGAAGCGCTCGGGCAGCGGGCCGTTGACCTCGCCGCGCATGGCCTCGCGCGCCTGGGCGTTGGGCTGCATGGACTCGAAGACCGGCTTGAGGATCTGGTCGTACGAGGGCATGGGCGTGGGCTCGAAGCGCGAAGCCGGAATGGCCCAGCGGTCGATCTCGCGGTCGAACACCGACAGCGCGCCAAAGAAGAACGCGGCCATGAGCACGAAGCCGAGCACCAGCCCGAACCAGGTGTGCAGCCAGGCCATGGAAAGGCGGAAATTCTGGAACATGGGAAGCGATCTCCGGATCAGGGCAGCAGCATCTGCTGGAGCAGTGATGCGCAGCCGGTCATGACAATGCCGCCACCGGCCAGCACGGCCCAGACGCGCGGGAGGCTCTGCGCCGCAAAGGCCCAGAGGAACACCGTCAGAAACACCAGGAAGCCGAGGATGTAGCCCAGATGCTCGGCATCGTGGAACTCCATTCCGGCGGCAAACATCAGCACCACGCCCAGGGCGATGAAGCCCCAGGTGAAGGCATAGCCGCCGAAGACGGCAGCCGCAATGCGAACCAAAATAGTTTTCATTTACACAGAAAAATACAGTTGTGCACCAAGTTCTCGGGGCGCATTATCCCCGAGGGTTGTTAAAACCTGTAATCGGCTGTGGTCTGTGGCGCCTGTCTATCTGCGTGGCGGCTCTAGGCAGCCTGGCCCGCCGCCTGCGCCTTGGCCTGCGGCGCAGAAGGCTTGAGCGTGGGCGGCGCGAACTGGAAGGTGTGGGCGCTGGCGCCCGGCCAGTAGAGCTTGAACACGTTGTGCTGCTTGTCCAGCGGCCCCAGCAGCGCGCCGGGCTCCACGCGCAGGACCAGGTTGGCCAGCTGCCGCACCTCGGTGTCGGAGATGCGCCGCACGATGTGGTGGGCCGTGATGTCGCAGGGGTGCTCCAGGCCCGCAGCCTGCACCAGTTCCTGCAGCGCATGCAGGGTCTTGTCGTGGAAGTTGGCCACGCGCGTGGCCTTGTCGGGCACGACCAGGGCCTTCTGGCGCGCCGCGTCCTGCGTGGCCACGCCCGTGGGGCAGTGGCCGGTGTGGCAGTTCTGCGCCTGGATGCAGCCCAGGGCCATCATGAAGCCGCGCCCGGCGTTGCACCAGTCGGCGCCCAGCGCCATCATGCGCGCGATGTCGAAGGCCGTGATCACCTTGCCGGCCGCGCCGATCTTGATGCGGTGGCGCAGGCCCACGCCGATCAGCGTGTTGTGCACCAGCAGCAGCCCTTCCTGCAGCGGCACGCCCACGTGGTCGGTGAACTCCACCGGCGCCGCGCCCGTGCCGCCCTCGGCGCCATCGACCACGATGAAGTCGGGCGTGATGTCCGTCTCCTGCATGGCCTTGACGATGGCGAACCACTCCCAGGGATGGCCCACGCAGAACTTGAAGCCCGTGGGCTTGCCGCCCGACTTCTCGCGCAGGCGGGCGATGAAATGCATCATCTCCACCGGTGTCTTGAAGGCGCTGTGGCTGGACGGGCTGATGCAGTCCACGCCCACGGGCACGCCGCGCGCGGCGGCGATCTCGGGGGTGACCTTGGCGCCGAGCAGCATGCCGCCGTGGCCGGGCTTGGCGCCCTGGCTGAGCTTGATCTCGATGAGCTTGACCTGCGGGTCGGTGGCGTTGGCGATGAATTTTTCTTCGTTGAAGCTGCCATCGTCGTTGCGGCAGCCGAAGTAGCCCGAGGCCACCTCCCAGATCAGGTCGCCGCCGTGCACGCGGTGGTGCTGGCTGATGGAGCCCTCGCCCGTGTCGTGCGCAAAGCCGCCCATCTTCGCGCCCTTGTTCAGCGCCAGGATGGCATTGGCCGACAGCGCGCCAAAGCTCATGGCCGAGATGTTGAAGATGCTGGCGCTGTAGGGCTGGGTGCAGGGCGAGGCGCCTTCATCGGCGCAGCCGATGGTGATGCGGAAGTCATGCGAGGCCAGCCTGGTGGGCTGCATGGAATGGTTCACCCATTCATAGCCCTGGGCCGTGACATTGAGCTGCGTGCCCAAGGGGCGGCTGTCCGGGTCGCCCTTGGCGCGCTGGTAGACCAGGGAGCGCTGGGCGCGCGAGAACGGCAGCGCCTCATGGTCGGACTCGATGAAGTACTGGCGCATCTCGGGCCGGATGAACTCCAGCAGAAACCGCAGGTGGCCGATGATGGGGTAGTTGCGCAGCACCGAATGGCGCACCTGGGTCATGTCGCGCACTCCCAGCAGCGCCAGCGCGGCGCACACGCCAAAGCCCAGCCACCACCACAGCCCTCCCCACACCAGCGCCGCCACCAGCAGCCCCGCGCTGCCGACCAGGCTCAGGCAGAACGTGGTGTAGCGCAGCGGCACCCATGCGGGCAGGCGATGAACCGGGGAGGCAGACGTTGACATGGCGTGGGTCCTTGGGGGCGTGTTGACGATCTTGTGCATGCCGCGCCGTCGAGGGCGCGCTGTGCACAAGGGTAACGCAGCGACGCCGCGAATTCCCCGGCATGGCCGGCATCCTGGGCCGGAGCCGCCGACACACCTCAATTGACAGCAGGAATCCCCATGGCGTTGAGCGTGGGCGTCGTCATCGTGCCGGTTCTCTGCAGCCCCTTGAGGTCCTGGAAGTAGCGCAGAGCCGTGCGCGTTCCCTCGTTCATTACCCCGTCAATCGGCCCGTCATAGAGACCAAGGTTCTTGAGTTTGATCTGCACCCTCATGATCTGAAGCCGCAGCTTCTCGGGGTGCGTCAATTCCTCGCGTGACGACGCTGCCCCGGTAGTGCCTGGATAGGTCTGTGGTGCTTTGCTGGCGCCCGGAGTGTCCACCAGATGATTGGAAGTGGTGCCTGAGGATGGCGCATAGCGAGAAGGAGCGGGTGCCGAGTAAGCCGGTGCAGGCACAGGGCTGGGCGCCACATACGCCGGAGCCCGGTAGCTGGAGCTGCTGCCGCCAGAGCCTGAGTAGTGCGAACTGTGGCTTGAATGGGAACGATGGCTTGAATGCGAGCGGTGGCCCGCAAAGAGATTGTCCATTTCCCTGTTCAATGGGCGCAGCGGAACAGCGCCAGGGCCTTCCAGAGGCTCCAGCTCAACCGCCGTTGCAGGCGCGGCCGACAGGCTCTTGGTTGCCAGCAGCGGCAGTCCCGCGACGAACAGCGAGATGTTGCGGATAAATTTGCTCATGCGGTTACCTCGATAGCGTCCAACGCCTTCAGCGGCGCTGGCTTCCAGCCTTTCTCATGCCATGCAAACAGACCCGCGCAGCGGGACTTCACTGCGCATTCCGTGCACTCCGGGGCATATACGTTCTTCCAGTCGGAGATGCTGCGATGCGCGAGCGGCCACAGCGGCCTTGGCAAGACACAGAGCGGCAAATTCATGAACAGTTGGGGGACGCCATGCCGGCGAAGCACACGCGACGATTGCTCAAGGGTTGCGCCCCAATCGCTTAGATCCACTTCGCACAGCTGTCGATTGGCCAACGCAAAACCTGTCGGCTCGCAGCCCATCCATGCCAGTTCATTCACGAACGGCAGGTTGCGACCGATGAAGCCTGCCAACTCGGGAAGGATCTCCAGCACGGGCTCTATCAGTACGGTTCGCAACTGCACCTGTTGTCCATGGTCTTGAAGCGCCAGCAGGCCCGCGATTGTTTCGTCGAATGCGCCAGGAGACTGCACCACGAAATCATGGACAAAGTCCGCGTGCCCATAGAGTGGAATCAACCAGCGCACGGTCGTGTCCAGGCCGTCCAGGATGCTCGCTGCGGTTTGTGCATTGCTGAACAAGCGTCCATTGGTCAGGACTTCCACGCGCGTTTCGGGCAAATGGGCAGCAATGGCATCCAGAACACGCCTAAGGCCATGGCCCAGCAGCAGCGGCTCCCCTCCCGTCAGTCCCAGCACCCTTGGGGCGCGGCGCAAATGGCGGATGGCGTCAATCGCCTCATCCACCAGCCAGCTGTCATCCGCTGTTGTCGGCGGCTGCGAGCACATGAGACAGTAGCTGTTGCAGCGGTTGGTCATGAACAGCGCATGGTGCGAGTCTGCCTCTCTCAACAGCACCACAAGCTCGGCTCTGCTGGCATGCGGGACCACGACATCTCCGGCCTGCAGATCGCAGGCCTGCACCCAGCAAAGATTGGACAGGCCTGACTTTCCCAAGTCATCCACGCAGCGTCGCTCCTGCTCCGACTGCACAAGGACGAGAAAGCGCAAATGCGGCAACCACTGTGCCGCCACATCCTTGAAGCTCACCACCCGGTGCACCACAGGCTCGCAGCCCGGCTGCAGCAATGCCTTTATCCGGCGCATCAGGCCGCCCCCTCGCCGACAGGCTGCGCCCAGCGGTGCAGCAGATCCTGGCATGGCTCATCGGCGCCATGCAAAAGCCTGAACATGGCGTCGAACAAACCCATGTGACGCTGGCAATGCTCGGTGTCCTCGGCCGGCACCAACAACTTGCCGAACTGCGCCTGTGCGTCCACAGGATTGGGCGCACAGAACATGCTGTAGGCGCATTCGCGGCACGCCGCCATTGCCTGTGTCTGGCTGGATTCGACAAGGCTGCGCCGCACCTCGGTCTCCAGCAATGCGCTCATTGGCGTGCCTATGCGCCCCATGCGCAACGATGTATCGCCAGTCTCTGCAAGCATGCGCGCCTCATCGCTGGGATAGACATGGCCGTCATAGTTGTAGACCAGCACACTGCTGCCTGCGCCTGTGGGACTCTGCAGATCGACGTAACCTGCGTCGAAGGTGGAAAGAATCTTGTTGAGCAGGATGCTGGCATACACCTCCCTGATCTCGACTCCTTGCGCGTTCCAATGCAGAACGCGCGACAGGCCTTGTTGATAGAAGCGGAAGAACTCGCCCACGGAGTAGCCCAGCAAGGCCTGATTGCGCTTGGCAAAGCCATAGCTGCTCAATGGCCGCAGGAAAATCTCCTTGAAACCCAGCCGCACGTACTCGTCAACAATGGCATCGGCGTGTGCCAGCGATGCCTTGGTCGTGGTCATCAATGCGGATACTGAATCAGGCCCGATCAACCGTCTTGCCATCGCCACCCCGGCAAGCGTGCGCGCATGGGCGTTGCGCCCAGGAATTGGCCGATTGCGGTTGTGAATGCCAGGAGGCCCGTCGATGCTGGTGGAAAGGTATACGCCGTGCGTCTTGAAAAATTCACACATCGCCGGATCCAGCTGGTGCAGCGTCGAAGCGATGACAAACCGGATCTGGCGCCCCTCGGATGCATTGCGCTGATGGATGCGCACGATTGCGCGCTGGACCAGATCGAAACGCAGCAGAGGATCACCCCCCTGAAACTCCACGGTCAGGACACGGGAAGGACTTTCAAATACGGTGTCGCAGGCTGCATCCAGGTCAGGCACCGACATGGTGTGGCCCTGATCGTCCAGAGCGCGGCTGACTTGGCAATAGCGGCACGAGTGAGCGCATTGCAGCGTGGGAACAATGATGTGCAGGGCGGGCCCGCTGGAAACCGTCTCGCGCTTGGCTGCCCTGCGCGAAGCCAACAGCCTGCGCATACCCTTTGCGGACTCGTTGCTGCCCAGCAAAAATCGGGCCCGCAACTCGGCTTGGCGGCGCAAGGGCAGCGTTGATGGCCTTTGGTTAAATTGCTCGAATTCCGCTGCCGAGAAGAATGCATGGTCACCGCTATCTGCCGTAGCCACGATCACATCATCGGACAGGCGCCGGCTGCGAAACGCGAGGACTTGAGGTGCATATACTGCACCGTATGTGCCGCTATGGGACATGGCAAATTCGCATGCACGATGCATGCTGTGCATTGGTGCTTGCCAATGACCAAAACCTTGAATTGATGCTCATCGCCACGGCGTCTCCTTGTCAGTTTCTTTTTTCACACCATGAATAAACATTTTGCAACATCCAGGTGCAAGAGGTTTTTTCTCAGGAATTGGCAACGCAATGGATTGCGTATTGCCCGATTCCCATTCATGGATTGCGAAACTGTCAGAGACCTTGATCTGCCATGTGCTGGCCTCCGGTTTCCCGGACGCAATGGCCCATCAGACAGCGCGTGGCTTTGCCGCAGGCAGCACGAACCGGAAGCTCGCCCCCTGCCCCGGCTGGTCCACCAGTTCGATGCGGCAGCCGTGCAGCTCCAGCATGCGGTGGACGATGCGCAGGCCCAGGCCGCCGCCGCGGCGGGCGCCGCCCACGGTGAAGGGGCGCTCGAACAGGCCTTCGCGCAGATCGGCCGAGATGCCGGGGCCGGTGTCGGCCACGGTGACTTCGACCGCGTTGCCCGCTGCCGCCAGCGCCACCTGGATGCTGCCGCCGCCGGGCGTGTGGCGCAGCGCGTTGTCCAGCAGGTTGCCCAGCACGCGCTCGATCATGCCCAGGTCGGCCTGGACGACGGGCAGGCGGGGCGGGAAGTCGGCCCGCAGCGCCACCTGGCGCGCCTCGGCACGCAGCTCGAATTTCTGGAACACGTCCTGCACCAGGTCGGGCATGGAAAACGGCTCCGGCTCGGGCTGGACAAAGCCGTATTCCAGGCGCGCCAGCTCGAACAGGCTTTGCGCCAGCTCGCCCACCTTCTGGCTCTGGGCCAGGGCAATGCCCAGGTAGCGGCGGCGTTCGGTGGCGTCGAGCACGGCGTCCTTGAGCAGCAGCGTTTCCAGGTAGCCGTGCAGGGACGACAGCGGCGTGCGCAGGTCGTGCGAGACGTTGGCGATGAGTTCGCGCCGCTCCTGGTCCTGGCGCGTGAGCGCCCGCCACTGCTCGCCGATGCGCGCCACCATGCGGCGGTAGGCCGAGTCCAGCACGGCGATCTCGTCACGGCTGTCCTGTGCGGCGCCGGGCTGGGGGGCCGGCAGGTCCGGGGGCGCGCCATGGATGTCGAAACCGGCCACCTCTTCGGTGAGCCGGCGCAGCGGCCGCGTGATCAGCGCAAAGGCCACCAGGCCCGCCACCAGGCACAGCAGCGCCACCATGCCGATGGACCACAGCGCCGTGCTGAGCACCGAGTTGGCCGAGCCCTGCGCCACCAGCTGGTCATGCGCCTCGCCCTGCAGCACCACGTAGATGAAGCCCACGTCCTTGCCGTTGACGCGCAGCGGCGCCGCGCTGAAGACCTTGCGGCCTTCGACGCTGCGCGGGTCGTCGCCCAGGATGGGCAGGGTGCCGCCTTCCAGCAGCCGGTGCACGGGCGCCAGGTCCACGCGCTCGCGGCGCACGCGGCCGTCGGGGGCGGCATGGCCGGCAATGCGGCCGTCGGCGTCCAGCAGGTAGACCTCCACGCTGGGGTTGACCAGCATGAGCTGGTTGAAGAAGCTGCGCACGGCGCCGGGCATGAGGCCGTTGGCGTCGGTCAGCTGGGCATCGCGCGCAATGCTTTCGGCCACGTCGCGCGACAGGCCCTGCACCACTTCCAGCTCGTGCATGCGGCTGGCGCGCAGCTGCATCCAGGCCGAGGTGCCGCTGCACACCAGCAGCAGCACGGCAAAGACCAGGGACAGGCGCTGGGTCAGTGTCAGGCGCAGCTTCATGTCAGGCGCCCTCCCCCGCCTCGGCGAACTTGTAGCCGCGCCCCCAGACGGTGAGGATGCGCGCGGGCTGGGCCGGGTCGGCCTCGATCTTGGCGCGCAGGCGGTTGATGTGGGTGTTGACGGTGTGCTCGTAGCCTTCGTGCTGGTAGCCCCAGACGGCGTTGAGCAGGTCCATGCGCGAGAACACCTTGCCGGGCTGGCGCGCAAAGAAGTACAGCAGGTCGAACTCGCGCGGGGTCAGGTCCAGCCGGGCACCATGAAGCCGGGCATCGCGCGCCACGGGGTCCATGGCCAGGCCGGCGATGGTCAGGCTGCCGGACTCCAGCCGGGCATTCTGGGCCAGCGCCTCCACGCGGCGCAGCAGCGCCTTGACGCGCGCCACCAGTTCCAGCACGGAAAACGGCTTGGCCAGGTAGTCGTCGGCGCCGATCTCCAGGCCCAGGATGCGCTGCACCTCGCTGGAGCGCGCGCTGATGATGATGATGGGCGTGTAGCGCGCCATGGCGCGGGCGCGGCGGCAGATCTCCAGACCGTCCACGCCGGGCAGCATGATGTCCAGCACCAGCGCGTCCCAGCCGCCGCGCTCCAGTTGGCGCAGGCCGTCGTCGCCACGCGCGCAGTGCATGACTTCCAGGCCTTCGTCGCGCAGGTGCAGCGTGAGCAGGTCGGCGATATGGGCGTCGTCCTCGACGAGAAGTACGCGGCGCGTGGCGGTCATCGGATGCGGTTTCCTGGAAGTGGCGGGAGTGGCTGCCATTGTGCGCAATACCGGGGCCGGGAGTTATCACGAATCTTTGAACTCTGCGTGAAGACTTCGGGAGGCCGCCGCCCTAACCTGACTGGCATCGCATCGTTTTCAGACGCAAAGAACCTTCAGGAGCACACCATGACCACCAGACGCCATCTTCTGTGGACTGCAGGCGCCGGCACCACCGCCGTGCTGGCGGCCAGCCTGTTCCCGCGCCGCGCACCGGCCGCCGCCTCCAGCGAAATCTTCGAGGTGAGCTACAGCGACGCCGAGTGGCGTGCCCGGCTCACGCCCGAGCAGTACCAGATCCTGCGCAAGGAAGGCACAGAGCGCGCCGGCACCAGCCCCCTGAACAAGGAGCACCGCGCCGGCACCTTTGCCTGCGCGGGCTGCGCGCTGCCGCTGTTCTCGTCCAAGACCAAGTTCGACAGCGGCACGGGCTGGCCCAGCTTCTGGCAGCCGCTGGACAAGGCCGTGGCCACGCGCCAGGACCGCACCTACGGCATGCTGCGCACCGAGGTGCATTGCCGCCGCTGCGGCGGCCACCTGGGTCATGTCTTCGACGACGGCCCCAAGCCCACGGGCCTGCGCTACTGCATGAACGGCCTGTCGCTGACGTTCACGCCCCAGCCTGCCTGAACCCGGGAGCCACGCCATGCTGCTAATCGTCCTGGCCTATCTGGGCGGGGTGCTGACCATCGTCAGCCCCTGCATCCTGCCGGTGCTGCCCTTCGTTTTTGCACGCGCCGACCAGCCCTTCGCCAAAAGCGGCCTGCCGCTGCTGGCGGGCATGGCGCTGACCTTCGCGCTGGTGGCCTCGCTGGCCGCCGTGGGCGGCGGCTGGGTGGTGGCCGCCAATGAATACGGCCGCTGGCTGGCCCTGGGCCTGGTCGCCGTGTTTGCGCTGACCCTGCTGTGGCCCGGCCTGTCCGAGCGGCTGACGCGGCCGCTGGTGGCGGCGGGCTCGCGCCTTTCCGAGCGTGCCCAGGGCACGGACGGCGGCGCCCGCCCCGGCGCCTCGCTGCTGCTGGGCGTGGCCACGGGCCTGCTGTGGGCGCCCTGCGCCGGCCCCATCCTGGGCCTGATCCTCACGGGCGCCGCACTGCAGGGCGCCAACACCACCTCCAGCCTGCTGCTGCTGGCCTATGCGGCCGGTGCGGCCACCTCCATGGCGGCGGCCCTGCTGCTGGGCGGCAAGGTGTTTGCGGCGCTCAAGCGCATGCTGGGCGCGGGCGAATGGGTGCGGCGCGGGCTGGGCGCGGCCATGCTGGCCGGTGTGGGCGCGATTGCGCTGGGGCTGGACACGGGCGTGCTGGCGCAAGTGTCCACGGCCTCCACCGGCGGCCTGGAGCAAAGGCTGGTGGACCGCCTGAGCGGCAGGCCCGAGGGTGGCGCCATGGCCATGCAGGCAGGTCCCGCAATGATGGCCGCCGTGGACAGGGGTGAGGGTGCTGGCCCGGCCATGATGGCCGCAGGCGGCGCCATGCGCATGGCCGGTGGCCCGTCCCGCGCCGCCCTGCCCGACGAAGGGCTGGCCCCTGCGCTGGACGGCGCCACCGACTGGCTCAACTCCACCCCGCTGACGGCCGAACAACTGCGCGGCAAGGTGGTGCTGGTGGATTTCTGGACCTATTCCTGCATCAACTGCCTGCGCACCCTGCCCTATGTGAAGGCCTGGGCCGAGAAATACCGCGACCAGGGCCTGGTGGTGGTGGGCGTGCATGCGCCGGAGTTCGCCTTCGAACGCAAGCTGTCCAACGTGGAAAAGGCCATCAAGGACCTGGGCATCAGCTACCCCGTGGCCGTGGACAACGGCTACAAGATCTGGCGCGCCTTCAACAACCAGTACTGGCCGGCGCACTACTTCATCGATGCCCAGGGCCGCATCCGGCACCACCACTTTGGCGAGGGCGGCTATGCCGAGTCCGAGCGCGTGATCCAGCAACTGCTGCAGGAAGCCGGATCGAAGCAGGTGGACCAGGGCCTGATCGACGTGCAGGCCAAGGGCGTGCAGCAGGCAGCCGACATGGCAGCCGTGCGCTCGCACGAGACCTACCTGGGCTATGAGCGCGCCGAGCAATTTGCTGCCACGCCTGCCGCCGTGCACAACCAGGCCACCGCCTATGCCACGCCCGAGCGCCTGCCGCTGAACGCCTGGGGCCTGAGCGGCCAATGGACGGTGGGCCCGGAAAGCGCCACGCTGGACGGCGCCACCGGTCGCATCACCTACCGCTTCCAGGCACGCGACCTGCACCTGGTGCTGGGCCCCGGCAGCGATGGCAAGCCCGTGCGCTTCAAGGTGCTGATCGACGGCAAGGCGCCCGGCGCCTCGCGCGGCATGGACGTGGCCGCCGACGGCAGCGGCAGCGTGACCGAGCAGCGCCTGTACCAGCTGGTGCGCCAGGACGGCGGCGCAGCCGAGCGCACCTTCAGCATCGAATTCCTGGACCCCGGCATCTCCGCCTATGCCTTCACCTTTGGCTGATCCCTGGCCACTTCACTTTCACCGGAGAGACACCATGACCAACGATTCCACCCTCGCCACCGCACCCCGCCGCCGAGGCCTTCTCCAACTGCTGACCGGCAGCGCCGTGCTGCTGGGCGGCGCCCTGCTGTGGCAGGGCAGCAACCTGCAGGCGGCCGAGCAGGCCGTGCGCATTCCACCACCCGCGCAGGATGCGACCGCCACGGGCCAGGGGCCGCAGAAAGCCATCTTTGCGGGCGGCTGCTTCTGGGGCGTGCAAGGCGTGTTCCAGCACGTCAAGGGCGTGCAGCGCGCCGTCTCGGGCTACAGCGGCGGCACGGCGGCCCAGGCCTCGTATTCGGCGGTGAGCAGCGGACGCACCGGGCATGCGGAGTCGGTCGAGGTCACCTATGACCCGGCCCAGGTCAGCTACGGGCAGCTGCTGCAGATCTACTTTTCCGTGGCCCATGACCCGACCCAGCTCAACCGCCAGGGGCCGGACACGGGCACGCAGTACCGCTCGGCCATCTTCGCCACCGACGCCGCCCAGCTCAAGACCGCCCAGGCCTATGTGGCCCAGCTGGACGCGGCCAAGGTCTTCGGCAAGCCCATCGTGACCCGGCTGGAGGACAAGCCCAGCTTCTTCCCGGCCGAGAACTACCACCAGGACTTCATGACGGAGAACCCGCGCCACCCCTACATCGTCATCAACGACCTGCCCAAGGTGGAGCAGCTCAAGCAGCTGTTCCCGGGCAGCTACCGCGCCGAACCGGTGCTGGTCAAGCAGGCCGCCCGGCAGATGTAGCGTCTGCGGTGCGGGTGCGGTCCAGGTGCCTGCAGGCGTCGGCGGTGGCTGCCGTATGAGACATTTGCGGCATGCCTCCCAGTTCGCTTGATGCACCCGCTGCCCCCCTCCCGCCCACCCGCGCCGAAGCCCTGCGCTACTGGCTGAAGCTGGGCTGCATCAGCTTTGGCGGGCCGGCCGGGCAGATCGCCATCATGCATGAGGACCTGGTGGAGCGGCGGCGCTGGATCTCTGAGGGGCGCTTCCTGCATGCGCTCAACTACTGCATGCTGCTGCCCGGCCCCGAGGCGCAGCAGCTGGCCACCTACATCGGCTGGCTGCTGCACCGCACCTGGGGCGGCATCGTGGCCGGCGGGCTGTTCGTGCTGCCTTCGCTGCTGCTGCTCATCGCCCTGTCCTGGATCTATGTGGCCTTCGGCCATGTGCCGGCCATTGCCGGCATCTTCTACGGCATCAAGCCGGCCGTGACGGCGCTGGTGGTGCAGGCGGCCTGGCGCGTGGGCTCGCGCACCCTGCGCAACGGCTGGCTGTGGGGCATTGCCGCGGCGGCCTTCGTGGCCATCTTCGCGCTGAAGCTGCCGTTTCCGCTGATCGTGCTGGCGGCCGGCGCACTGGGCTACCTGGGGGGCAGGCTGGCGCCGCGCCACTTCTCCCCTGCGGGCGGGCACGGCCCGCGCGGGGGCAGCCACGGCCCGGCCGTCATCGACGATGACACGCCCACACCGGCCCATGCACGGTTCCGCTGGCGCTTTTTCAGCCAGGTGCTGGCGGCCAGCCTGGGGCTGTGGGCGCTGTCGCTGGGCCTGCTGGCCGCCGCCTTCGGCTGGCAGGGCGCGCTCACCCAGATGGGCTGGTTCTTCACCAAGGCGGCACTGCTGACCTTTGGCGGCGCCTACGCCGTGCTGCCCTACCTCTACCAGGGCGCGGTGGACCACTACCACTGGCTCAGTGCCGCGCAGATGATGGACGGGCTGGCCCTGGGCGAGACCACGCCGGGGCCGCTGATCATGGTGGTGTCCTTCGTGGGCTTCCTGGGCGGCTGGAGCACGCAGGTGTTCGGCCCCGATGCGCTGCTGCCTGCCGGCGCCGCCGCCGCCCTGGTCGTGACCTTCTTCACCTTTTTGCCGTCCTTTGCCTTCATCCTGCTGGGCGGCCCCTTCATCGAGTCCACCCATGGCAGGCTGGGCTTCACCGCGCCGCTGACGGGCATCACGGCCGCCGTGGTGGGCGTCATCGCCAACCTGGCCGTGTTCTTTGCCTGGCACGTGCTGTGGCCCCAGGGCTGGGCGGGTCCCTTCGACTGGCCGTCCGCACTGCTGGGCCTGGCTGCGGCGGCCGCGCTGCTGCGCTGGAAGGTGGGCGTGATCCCCGTGGTGGTCGGCGCGGGGCTGGCCGGCCTGGCGATCACGCTGGCGCGCCAGGGTGGGTAGAAAGGCTGCGGCATGGTATCGACCACGGATGGGCATTTCATCTGGCTGCGCTGCCGCACCGCAGGCGTGGAGGCCGTGGCAGCAGACACGGCGAGGCACTTTGGGCGGCACGCCCACGAGCAGTACGGGATCGGCCTGATTGAGCGTGGCGCGCAGAAATCCGCCAGCGGGCGAGGTCTGTACGAGGCCGGGGCCGGCGACCTCATCATGGTCAACCCCGGCGAGTTGCATGACGGAATGCCCCTGGGCGATGGCGGTCGCGCCTGGCGCATGCTTTACCTGGAGCCCTCGGTCGTGGCCGGGCTCATGGCGGACATGGATGGCGCGGGGCCGGCTGCCGGCTTCGAGTTCCGCCAGCCCGCCGTGCGCGACCCGCGCCTGGCCGCGTGTTTTCAGGCTCTGTACCGCAGGATGACCGGCAGCGGCGAGGCAACGGACGCCCTGGACCTGGACGAAGCCCTGCTGCAGCTGCTGGGCGGCATGCTGCAGCCCCCTGCCCCGGCGCCCCGCGCACCGGCCCCCATCACACTGGCCCGCGCCCGGATGGACGACGATCCCGGTGCACCGCTGACCCTGGGCGCCCTGGCGCACGAGGCGGGCCTGAGCCGCTACCAGTTCCTGCGTGCCTTTGCGCGCGCCACGGGAATGACGCCCCATGCCTATCTGCTGCAGCGGCGCCTGCACCAGGCGCGCAGGCTCATCGCCAGCGGCATGCCGCTGGCCGAGGCCGCCGCGCACAGCGGCTTTGCCGACCAGAGCCATATGACGCGCCTGTTCGTGCGCAGCTTCGGCATGGCGCCCGGCTTCTACGCCAGGGCAGCCAAGGCCTGCGCTGCGTGACGCGCTGCAATTTCCTTCAAGACCACGCAAACCGGCCTGGCGAGGATGGAGATCACATCCCCTCTCCACTCACAAGGCCTGATCTTGCAGTTCTCCTACTCACCCTCCATCCCCCGCGACTTTCCTGAACTGGCCTCGCAGACCTTGCTGCTGCGCGGCCTGTCACCCGACGTGCCCGCACACGCCGTGATCGCCCCCTTCATGGCACAGGCCAGGCAGAACCTGGCCTGCACCCCGGAAAGCGAGATGCCATCCATTCAGGCCTGGCGGCGCGGCTTTGCCAGGATGGGCCTCAAGCCCACGCAATACCGCTGCGCCGCCGAGGCCCTGCTGCGCCGCTTGCGCAAGGAAGGAGATCTGCCGGGCCTGCATCCGCTGGTGGACCTGTGCAATGCGGCCTCGGTGGCCTTTGCCATTCCCGTGGCCGTCTTCGACCTGGACCGCATCAGCGGCTGCCTGCAGGTGCGCCCCGCAACCGGCAGCGAGGTCTACGAGACCTTCTCGGGCGAGATCGAATATCCCGAGCCCGGCGAAATCATCTTCGCAGACACGGCTGGCCGCGCCCACGCCCGGCGCTGGTGCAACCGCCAAAGCGGCCACTCGGCAGTGCGCGAATCCGCCGTCAACGCGCTGATCGTGACCGAAGCGCTGCACGCCACGGGCAAGGCGGATACGCGGCAGCTGGTGGAAGCATTGCAATCGGCGGCCGGGCGGCTGTGGCCCGAGGCCGTTTCACACCCAGGCAACCCCTTGCAGGCCGCCCTGGCCTGAGGCGACCGGGGCCGTTGGCGCCCCGGCGTGAAAGGGGCTACACGCTGCGCGGACTTCCCGCAAGCAAGACCGCACGCGTATCGCACCGCCCTGCACATCGACTCGCAGATCTCTTCAAGACATGCTTTGTTGCTATCAAAATGATACTAATGCGTTGCATGCTACACACAAATAAAAAGAAAAAGCAATCATTCTCATTGTCATTCTAGAATCCGCACCCGCCATGACAGGCTGCGCCGCTGGCCCCAGGCCGGCAGCAGCGCCGACGCACCCAGAGCACGCCCCACGGCACAGGTTTCCCAGCTCTCGACCATTGACCATGCTTATCCAAAAACTCTCGCGCACGGCAGTTGCGCATGCCGCCCTGCTTGCCCTGTGCGGCGCAGCCCACGCGCAGGCCCAGCCTGAAAATGTTCCCGAGGCCACGCTCGCCCCGGTCACCGTGAACGCAGGCACCGAGAAGGAAAATCCCACCGGAGCCGTGGTGGGCTTCACCGCAAAGCGCGCCATCTCGGCCACCAAGACCGACACGCCGCTGATCGAGACGCCCCAGGCCATCAGCGTGGTCACGCGCGACCAGTTCGAGGCGCAGGGCGTACAGACGCTGCGCCAGACCACGGCCTACAGCGCGGGCGTGGTGTCCAACTATTTCGACAGCCGGGTGGACAGCTTCTCGGCACGCGGCGGCAGCGTGAGCCAGTACCAGGACGGGCTGCTGCGCACCTACGGCACCTACAACACCAGCCGCCCCGACCCCTACACGCTGGAACGCGTGGAGTTCCTGCGCGGCCCCTCTTCCGTGCTCTACGGCCAGGGCAGCGTGGGCGGCGTGCTCAACCTGACCAGCAAGCGCCCGCAGGCCGAGGCGCTGCGCGAGGTGCAGGTGCAGATGGGCAGCTACGGGCGCAAGCAGATCGCCACCGACCTGACCGGCGCCGTCACCGAAGACGGCCAGTGGCTGTACCGGCTGGTGGCCGTGGGCCGGGAAAGCGGCACCCAGGTGGACCATGTGAACGATGACCGCCTGGTCATCGCGCCCAGCCTGACGTGGCGGCCCAGCGCCGATACCTCGCTCACGCTGCAGGCGCTCTACCAGAAGGACAAGAGCGGCTCGCTGATCGGCTTCTTCCCCTGGCAGGGCACGCGCCTGCCCAGCCCCTACGGCCAGATTCCCACCAGCACCTTCATCGGCGAGCCCGGCTGGGACTCGTTCGACACAGAGAACAAATCCTGGGGCTACCTGTTCAGCCACCGCCTGAACGCGGACTGGACCGTGCGCCAGAACCTGCGGCGCACCATCAGCGACGTGGACTACCGCTCCATCTACACCAGCTTCACCGCCATCCCCGGCCAGGGCCGCCCTGCGCGCCCGGTCTTCAACCCCGACAACCGCAGCGTCTACCGCGATGCCTCCTGGCAGGTCAACGGCGGGCGCATGCTGGTGATCGACACGCAGCTCGAAGGCAAGCTGCGCTGGGGCACGGCCGAGCACACCGTGCTGGCCGGCATGGATGCGCAGCGCAACAGCACCAGCCAGTCCACCTGGCGCGGACTGACCGCGCCGTTTGACGTCTACAACCCCGTCTACGGCAACTTCACGCCGCCCACGGCCTCGCAGCTGGTGCGCCAGCCGGGCGTGTCGCAAAAGCAATTGGGCTTCTACGCCCAGGACCAGATCAAGTGGGGCCGCTGGACCGCCACCCTGGGCCTGCGCCACGACAGCGCCCAGACCGATACCGAAGGCCGTCCCGCCGCCGCCGTGGACGAGAAGGCATGGACCAAGCGCGCAGGCGCCACCTACCAGATGGACGGTGGCTGGGCGCCCTACCTGGGCTACTCCGAGTCCTTCCAGCCGCTGGGCGGCGTGGATGTCTACGGCACGCCCTACAAGGCCCAGCGCGGCGAGCAATGGGAAGCCGGCGTGAAGTGGCAGCCACCGGGCCAGGGCCTGTCGGCCTTTGCCGCCGTCTACACGCTGCGCGAGAAGAACCGCAAGACCACCGACCCCGCCAACCCGCTCAACAGCCTGCAGATCGGCGAGGTCAAGGTCAACGGCTTCGAGGCCGAGCTCACCGCCAGCCTGGCCCGCCACTGGGACGCCACCCTGGCCTATGCGTACACCGACGCCGTCATCTCGCGCAGCAATGGCGGCGACCAGGGCCAGCGCGTGACCAGCGTGCCGCGCCACACGGCATCGGCCTGGCTGACCCACCGCTTTGCCAGCGAAGGGCGTGGCGGCTGGAGCCTGGGCGCTGGCGTGCGCTACACGGGTTCGCAGTGGACGGGCACCAGCCTGGTGGACACGCCTTCGGCCACCCTGCTGGATGCCATGGTGTCCTATGACGCCGGCCCATGGCGCCTGGCCTTCAACGTGGTCAACCTGACCGACAAGGTGCAGATCACGCAGTGCCTGGCACGCGGCGACTGCTTCTACGGCCAGCGGCGCACCTTTGCGGTGACGGGAACGCACCGCTTCTGAGGACCGCCGCCGCGCGCCTTTCACAGCGCAGGCATTTCACGCAGCGCAGGCAGCTCAGGCAGGCAGCTGCCTGAAGCTCCTTCGGTCCGCCGTGCTGCCAAACGATGCGCAGCCCGACAGCACGGCGGGCGAAGGCGCGGTGGTCGACAGCGCCTCGCTGCACAGCCGGGGCAGCTGGCTGTGCTCGTCTTCCAGGGCCTGTGTCTGGATCATGGGGGCCATGGCCACCACGTTGCCGAAGATGGTGGCAAAGGCCACGTCGGCCGCGTCACGGCCCGTGCCAAAGCGCATGAAGCCCATGGGAATGGCTGTGCCCGATGCATCGAACAGATACCACCTGTCGCCCAGGTAGGCTTCCACGTAGGCATGGAAATCGGGCGGGCCCAGTGCAGGATCGGCGCCGTAGTCCGTGCCGGTGGCGATGCGGGCGGGAATGTTCAGCGCACGGCACAGCGCGATCATCAGGTGCGTGAAATCGCGGCACACGCCCACCTGCTCCACCAGGGTATCGACGGCCGAGGTGGACGAGTTGCTGGTGGCCGAAGCGAAGGTCACCAGCTCCTGCACCCACTGCTGTATGGCCAGCACGCGCGAATAGCCGGGCGCCAGTTGGCCGAAATTGCGGAAGGCCAGCTGCATCAGCCGGTCGGACTGGCAGTAGCGGCTGGGGTAGATGTACGGCAGGACCTCCAGCGGGATGCAGCGCACCGGAACCTCGCCCAGCGCCGCCGGATCCTCGCGGTGGTGCGCGATGCAGACGGTGGCCGTGTAGGTCAGGTGCAGGGGGCCTGGGTTGGCATGCAGGCGCATGAAGCGGGTGGAGGTGGCGGGCTCGGTGGCAATGTCGGGCTCCACGGGCTGGCTGAGCACCAGACGCTCGTTCTCCACCGTCTGGTGCGAGGTGTGGGCCGCATGGATGTTGAACACGAAATCGGCCCCGGCCGGATCGCGGATGTCATAAGCAAGATCCACCTGGATCTGCAGCCGGATCGCTGCGTTGGCCATTGTTTGTCCCTGGTTGGTGTGTCTGATCGCCACCATGGTGCGGGCAGCCACGCCCGCAGGCCGTAGGCCCCTGCTGAAAAGCCTGTAGTGCTTGGCAGGGACAGCGCGTGCGCCGGGCAGGAGGCCCGCCTGGGGTGCAAACTCGGCTAACATCGGCGCCGCCCCGCATGGCGCAATGCCTGTGGCGGGGGCATCCACCAGCCAGGAACAGCCAAGGAGACCGCTAGATGGCGGAGATCATCGAGATATCGCGGGCGGCGCTGCACGAGCAGGTGGCGGACCGTTTGCGGTCCATGCTCATCGAGGGGCGCATCGCCCCGGGAGCCAAGCTCAACGAGCGCGAGCTGTGCGAGCAGCTGGGCGTCTCGCGCACGCCGCTGCGCGAGGCCATCAAGCTGCTGGCCGCCGAAGGCCTGGCCGACCTGCTGCCCAACCGCGGCGCCATCGCCGTCAAGCTGAGCGAGGCCGATGTCATGCACGCCTTCGAGGTGCTGGCCGGAATCGAGGGCCTGTCGGGCGAACTGGCCGCGCAGCGCATCACCGACCAGGAATTCGCCGAGATCCGCGCCCTGCACTACGAGATGATGGCCAGCGTGGCGCGCGCCGACGTGTCCGCCTACTACCGGCTCAACGCCGCCATCCACGCGGCGCTGAACAGCGCCGCCAAGAACCCCGTGCTGACGGAGACCTTCCAGCGCATCAACAACCGCGTGCAGTCGCTGCGCTTTCGCACCAACCTGGACACGGCCAAGTGGAAGCAGGCCGTCAAGGAGCACGAGGCCATGATCGAGGCCCTGGGCGCACGCGACGCCACGGCCCTGCGCGAGCTGCTGGTCACCCACCTGCACCACAAGCGCGATGCCGTGCTGGCCATGCTGCGCGCCGAGGCCCTGCAGCCGCGCAAGTCGCGCTGAAGCCCAGGGCCGCTACCGCTGCGGCGCGGCCCCCAGCGCCGCAATCCCCGCCCGCGCCACCTCCGCATCCTCTGCCGGCTTCACCCCGCTGACTCCCACGGCGCCCAGGCAGTGGCCCTCACTGGTGATGGGCACGCCGCCTTCCAGCAGGCCCTGCAGCGCGGGCACGCTCAGGTAGGCGGTACGGCCGCCATTGATCATTTCCTCATAGAGCCGGCTTTCCTTGCGGCCCAGTGCTGCGGCGTGGGCCTTGGCCGGCGCGATGTGGGCCGAGGCCGGTGCCGCGCCGTCCAGGCGCTGCAGCCACAACAGGTGGCCGCCGTCATCGGCGATGGCGATGCTGACGGCCCAGCCGCGCGCCGTGGCATGCGCCTCGGCGGCCTGGGCGATGGTCTTGATGTCCTGGAGGTCCAGGCAGGGCTTGTGCTTCATGGGAGTGCCTTGTCTTGTGCGGTAGGGAGGATGGCAGTCAGCGGGCGTCCAGCAGGCTTTCCAGCAGCCGCGCCACATGCACGGCTTCGCGCGCCGCGCCGTCGGCGATCTGGTGGCGGCAGCTGGTGCCGTCGGCCACGACGATGGCTTCGGGGCGCTGGCGGATGGCCGGCAGCAGGGCCGCCTCGGCCATGTCCATGGAGACCTGGTGGTGGCTGGCCTCGTAGCCGAAGCTGCCGGCCATGCCGCAGCAGGAGCTTTCGATGAGCTCAGGCTGGGCGCCGGGAATCAGCCGCAGCACGTCCAGGATGGGGCTGACGGCGCCAAAGGCCTTCTGGTGGCAATGGCCGTGCACGAGGATGGGCGCCCCGGCGGCGCGCAGCGGCAGCGCGAAGCGGCCGGTCTTCACTTCACGGGCAATGAATTCCTCGAACAGCAGGGCCTGGGCGGCAACGGCCTGCGCAGGCTCGCCCAGGCCCATGACCAGGGCTTCGTCGCGCAGGGTCAGCAGGCAGGAGGGCTCCAGGCCGACGATGGGGATGCCGGCCCGGGCCAAGGGCGCCAGGGCGTTGATCAGCGCACCGGCGCTGGCCTTGGCCTGCTCGACCATGCCGGTGGCCAGGTAGGTGCGGCCGCAGCAGTGGTGGCCGCCGCCTTCTTTGGCGGACTTGCTGGCGGTGTGCAGCGCATAGCCGGCCGCCTGCAGCACGCGGGCGGCGGCCAGGGCGTTTTCGCTTTCGAAGGTGCCGTTGAAGGTGTCCACGAAGAGCACGGCCACGCGCTCGCCGGCCGCCGCGCGGGCCAGGGCCTGGTCGCGGTCAAGAAAGGCATGTGCTTCGGGCGCGCGCCAGAAGGTGTCGCTGCGCCAGGACGGCAACGAGCGCCTGGCGGACAGGCCCAGCAGTTTTTCGCCCAGTTGGCGCAGCACGGGCAGGCGGTTGCGCAGGTTCAGCAGCCAGGGCATGCGGCTGGCCGTGGCGGCGTAGCGCGGCAGATGGGCGACCAGCCGGTCCTTGAGCGTGTGGCCATGGCGGGCCTTGTAGTGGGCCAGGAATTCCACCTTCATGCGGGCCATGTCCACGCCCGTGGGGCAGTCGCGCCTGCAGCCCTTGCAGCCCACGCACAGGTCCATGGTGTCGTGCATGGCCTCGCTGGTGAAGGCGTCAGGCCCCAGCTGGCCCGAGATGGCCAGGCGCAGGGTGTTGGCGCGGCCCCGCGTCAGGTGCTGCTCGTCACGCGTGACGCGGTAGCTGGGGCACATGGTGCCGGCGTCGAACTTGCGGCAGTGGCCGTTGTTGTTGCACATCTCCACGGCCTTGGCAAAGCCGCCGGTGACGTCGCCGCCCGTGCCGGGCGCCGTGGTGATTTCGGTGACCGGGTCGGCCTGCACGTTCCAGGCCGACCAGTCGAGCACGGGCGTGATGGGAATGCGCCGGTAGGGCCGGGGCGCATCGGCGGGCGCGAAGCGGAACAGCCGGCCATCGTCCATCCTGGGCGTATCGATGATCTTGCCGGGGTTGAAGAGGCTGTCCGGGTCGAAATGCTGCTTGATGGCGCGCAGGGCCTCGGTGATGGCGGGCCCGAATTGCCAGGCAATCCACTCGCCGCGGCACAGCCCGTCGCCGTGCTCGCCGCTGAAGGCGCCCTTGTATTTGCGCACCAGTTCGGCCGCTTCCTCGGCAATGGCGCGCATGCGCGCCGCGCCGTCGGTGCGCATGTCCAGGATGGGCCGCACATGCAGCGTGCCCACGGATGCATGGGCATACCAGGTGCCCCGGCTGCCATGGCGCGCGAACACTTCGGTGAGCGCATCGGTGTACTCGGCCAGGTGCTGCAGCGGCACGGCGCAGTCCTCGATGAAGCTCACGGGCTTGCCGTCGCCCTTGAGGCTCATCATGATGTTCAGCCCCGCCTTGCGCACTTCCCAGAGGTTTTTCTGGGCCGCTTCCTCGGGCATTTCCACCACGCTGCCGGGCAGGCCCAGCTCGCCCATGAGTTCCACCAGCTGGCGCAGCCGCGCCAGCAGCGCGGCGCGGTCGTCGCCGGCGAATTCCACCAGCAAGATGGCAGCCGGGCGGCCGATGAGCGCGGTCTCTATGGTGGGCTTGAAGGCCGGGTTGGCCAGGCCCAGCTCGATCATGGTGCGGTCCACCAGCTCCACGGCCGTGGGTCCCAGCTTCACGATGTGCTGGGCCGAGTCCATGGCCGCGTGGAAGGTGGGAAAGTTCACCACGCCCAGCACCTTGGCGCGCGGCAGCGCGCTCAGTTGCAGGGTGAGCGAGCGCGTGTAGGCCAGCGTGCCCTCGGCGCCTATCAGCAGATGGGCCAGGTTGACGCTGCCGTCGGCCGTGTAGGGCCGCTCGCTCTGGTTGTCGAAGATGTCGAGGTTGTAGCCGGCCACGCGGCGCATGACCTTGGGCCAGTGGGCGTGAATGTCCTCGCGGTGCTGTTGCGCCAGCCCGTGCACGAACTGCGCAATGCGCGCCGCGCGGCCCGTGGCCTGGGCGACGGGGCCGAAGTCCAGCAGCTCGCCATCGGCCATCCAGGCGCGGGCGCCGCGCACGTTGTGCACCATGTTGCCGTAGGCAATGGAGCGCGAGCCACAGGAATTGTTGCCCGCCATGCCGCCCAGCGTGGCCTGGGCGCTGGTCGATACGTCCACCGGATACCACAGGCCGAGCTTCTTGAGCCGGGCGTTGAGGTGGTCCAGCACCAGGCCGGGCTCGACCTCGGCCGTGCCTGCATCAGGGTCCACCGAGAGGATGTTGCGCAAATGCTTGCTGTTGTCGATGACCAGGGCCGCGCCCGTGGTCTGCCCGCACTGGCTGGTGCCGCCGCCACGCGGCAGCACGGGCACCTTCAGCTCGCGGGCGATCTGCAGGGCCGTGGCAATGTCCTGCTCGCAGGTGGGCACGAAGACGCCCACCGGCATGATCTGGTAGATGGAGGCGTCGGTGGCATAGCGCCCGCGCGAGGCGGCGTCGAACAGGACCTGGCCGCGCGTGTCCGAGCGCAGGCGGCGCGCCAGCATCTGGCTGACATCGTTGGGCGGCAGCACGGTGCCGGGGGCGGTCACGGTGTCGTCGGCGGAAGCGGCAAGGCGGTGCGTGGATTCCATCAGCATGGCGGCTCTCATTCGTTCATGGTTCGTGGGTAGATCTGGCCTGCCTTGAGCAGGGCGATGACGGTGTCGCGCTTGTGCTCCAGGTGGGCGACCAGCACCTGGCGCAGCGCGGCGGCGTCGCGCGCCTGCAGCGCCTCCAGCATGCGTTCGTGCTCCTGGACGGCGCGCTTCCACTTGGCCGCGTCCTGGTTGGTGCGAAAGCGCAGCGACTGCACGCGGGCGTTGATGCGGCCATAGGTCTCGGCCAGCACGGGGTTGGCGGCGGCGCGGTTGATGGCCGAGTGGATCAGCGCATTGAGCCGGTAGTAGCCGGACAGGTCCTGGCGCGCATGGCTGGCCAGCATCTCGAAGTGCAGGGCCCGCACCTCGGCCAGCTGCTGCTCGCTGATGCGCTGCGCGGCCAGCTCGCCCGACATGCCCTCCAGCCCCGCCAGCACCTCGAAGGTCTGCAGCACATCGGCCTCGCCCAGGCGCACGGCCACGGCGCCGCGGTTGGGCACCAGGTCCACCAGCCCTTCGGAGGCCAGCAGCTTGATGGCCTCGCGCAGCGGCGTGCGCGAAACGCGCAGCTGCTCGCACAGCGCGCGCTCGTTGAGCTTGGCACCGGGCGGTATGCGCCCCTCCACCAGCCAGGTGCGCAGCCGCGCCGCCACCTGGTCATGCAGGGCAAGCCGCGAAATCTCGATGATCTCCGCCATGGATTCTCCTGGTCGAATGAATTTTGCATTCATTTTTACGCAAGCATTTCTCAAGTCATTCATGGTTATCACCAAGGCATTTATGAATTTTGAATGCAAAAATTCGCAAACACCCTCCCCCGCAGACCGACCTGGCATTTCCTTGAAAAGGACGCACCATGCTCACGCTCGACAACCATCCCACGGGCCGCCACTTCCTCCAGATCCCCGGCCCCAGCCCGGTTCCCGACCGCATCCTGCGGGCCATGAGCCTGCCCACCATCGACCACCGGGGGCCGGAGTTCGGCCAGCTCGGCCTGAAGGTGCTGGCCGGCATCCAGCAGGTCTTCAAGACCCGGCATCCGGTGGTGATCTATCCGGCCTCCGGCACGGGCGCCTGGGAGGCAGCCCTGATCAACACGCTCAGCCCTGGCGACCATGTGCTGATGTTCGAGACCGGCCACTTCGCCTCGCTGTGGCAGAAGATGGCCACGCGCCTGGGCCTGTCGACCGAATTCCTGTCCTATGGCGGCAGCGACGAGCACCTGCCCCAGGCGCCGGGCTGGCGCCATGGCGTGCAGGCCGGCCTGATCGAGGCGCGGCTGCGCAAGGACACGGAGCGCCGGATCCGCGCCGTGTGCGTGGTGCACAACGAGACCTCCACGGGCGTGACCTCGGACATCGCCGCCGTGCGCCGCGCCATCGACGCGGCGGGCCACCCGGCCCTGCTGCTGGTGGACACCATCTCGGGCCTGGCCAGCGCCGACTACCGCCATGACGAATGGGGCGTGGACGTGACCATCAGCGGCTCGCAAAAGGGCCTGATGCTGCCGCCCGGCATCAGCTTCAACGCGCTGTCGCCACGCGCGCTGGAGGCCGCCAAAAGCGCCAAGCTGCCCAAGTCGTTCTGGGCCTGGGACGAGATCGTGGAGATGAACCAGACCGGCTACTGGCCCTACACGCCCAACACCAACCTGCTGTACGCCCTGTCCGAATCGCTGGACATGCTGCTGGCCGAAGGGCTGGATACGGTGTTTGCGCGCCACCAGCGCTGGGCGGCCGGCGTGCGCGCCGCCGTCCAGGCCTGGGGCCTGCCCATCCAGTGCGCCGATCCGCAGGTCTACTCGCCCGTGCTCACCGGCGTGATCACGCCCGAAGGCGTGGATGCCGACGCCCTGCGCCGCCTGATCCACACGCGCTTCGACCTGTCGCTGGGCGCGGGCCTGGGCAAGCTCAAGGGCCGCATGTTCCGCATGGGCCACCTGGGCGACAGCAACGACCTCACGCTGCTGGCCATGGTGGCGGGCGTGGAGATGGGCCTGAAGCTGTCCGGCATCCGTCTGGCCGGCAGCGGCGTGCAGGCGTCCATGGATTACTTCGCGGCCCACGCCGCAGCCGGTGCGCTGCGCAAGGCCGCCTGAACCCATCGGCGCCGCGCCGAAAACCCTTGGCAGAGCCGGAGCACATGGCTCGCCCCCTTGATCGTGGATTGCACCAATACCAGGAAATAACAGGAGACAAGAGACATGACATCGCCCCGCAACCGCCTGGCGGCAACCGCCGTCGCCACCCTCGCCGTCACCGCCGCCATCACCCTGGCCGCCCCTGCCGCCTGGGCGCAGTGGAAGCCCGCCAAGTCCGTCGAACTCGTCGTGCCGTTCTCGGCCGGCGGCGCCTCGGACCAGATGGCACGCGTGATCCAGGCCATCGTCACCAAGCACAAGCTGATCGAGCAGCCCGTGGTCATCCTCAACAAGGCGGGCGCCTCCGGCGCCGAGGGCATTCTGGATGTCAAGGCCTCGCCGCGCGACCCGCACAAGCTGCTGGTGGCCTCCACGGCCATCTTCACCCTGCCCATGGCCACGGCCCTGCCCTTCCAGTGGCGCGACCTGAATCCCGTGGCCATGATTGCCCAGGACCAGTTCGTGCTCTGGGTCAATGCCGAGACCGGCTACCAGACGCCCGCCGACTACCTGGCCGCAGCGCGGCAGGCCGGCGGCAAGTTCAAGATGGGCGGCACCAGTTCCAAGCGCGAGGACCAGATCATCACCGCCAACATGGAACAGGCCGCCGGCGTGAAGTTCACCTACATCCCCTACAAGGGCGGCGGCGAGGCCAGCACGCAGCTGGTGGGCAAGCACATCGACTCCAACGTCAACAACCCCAGCGAGTCCATGGCGCAGTGGCGCGCGGGCCAGGTGCGGGCGCTGTGCGTGTTCGACACGCAGCGCATCGAGTACACGGCCAAGGTCACGGGCAGCCAGGCGCTGTCGGACATCCCCACCTGCAGGGAGCAGGGCCTGGACGTGCAATACACCATGCTGCGCGGCTTCTTCCTGCCGCCCGGCACCACGCCCGAGCAGGCGCAGTTCTATGCGGGCGTGATGCACAAGGTGGTGGCCACGCCCGAGTGGAAGGAGTACCTGGAGAAAAACGCGCTCAAGCCCGAGTACATGACGGGGCAGGCCTTCGTGGACTTCCTGGCCAAGGACGAGACGCGCCACCTCGACATCATGAAGAAGGCCGGTTTCCTGTCGGCCAGCGTGGCCGCCGCCGCCAAGTGAGGAGCCGCGCCATGGACACCGCCATCCACCTTGCCCCGCCCTCCTCCAATGCAGCGGCAGCAGCAGCAGCAGCAGCCCCGGCCCAGCCCGCCAGCGCGGCCACCGAATCCATCCCCGCCACCGAAGCCCAGGCCCCCGGCCTGTCACGCCGCCATGTGGAGTACGGCGTGGCAGCCGTGCTGCTGGCGCTGGCCGTGCTCGTGGTCTGGGACAACCAGCGCATTGGCGCGGGCTGGAGCGACACCGGGCCGCAGGCCGGCTACTTCCCGCTGCGCGTGGGCGCCGTGCTGGGCATCTGTGCCATCGCCGTCTTCGTGCAGGCGCTGCGCAGCCGCAGCCAGGAGCAGTTCGCCAGCTGGCTGCAGCTCAGGCGCGTGGCCCAGGTACTGCTGCCGCTGACGGCCTACATCGCCGTGATCGCGCCGCTGGGCATCTACGCGGCCTCGGTGCTGTTCATCACGGGCTTCATGGTGTTTGCGGGCCGCTATCCCTGGTGGAAGGCCGTGGCGCTGTCGGGCTTCACCAGCGTGCTGCTGTTCTACGTCTTCGAGATCCAGTTCAAGGTGCCCCTGCCCAAGGGTCCGCTTGAAGCCTGGCTCGGCTATTGACCCCTGTCGCCGCCACGGAGCAACACCATGGACGAACTCCAATACCTCGCGCACGGCTTCGCGGCCGTCACCACCTGGCAGAACACGGGGCTGATGCTCACGGGCATCCTGCTGGGCATCGTGGTCGGCGTGCTGCCGGGCCTGGGTGGCCCCAACGGCGTGGCCATCCTGCTGCCGCTGACCTTCGGCATGTCGCCCACCTCGGCCATCATCCTGCTGTCGTGCATCTACTGGGGGGCGCTGTTCGGCGGCGCCATCACCTCGGTGCTGTTCAACATCCCGGGCGAGGCCTGGTCGGTGGCCACCACCTTCGACGGCTATCCCATGGCCCAGCAGGGCCACGCGGGGGCCGCGCTGACCACGGCCTTCACGGGCTCGTTCATCGGCGCCATCTCGGGCGTGATGCTGATCACCTTCCTGGCACCGGTCGTGGCCTCGTTCGCGCTGCAGTTCGGGCCGCCGGAGTTCTTTGCGGTCTTCTTCCTGACGTTCTGCTCCTTCATCGGCATGGGCAAGGAGCCCAAGGCCAAGATCGTGGCAGCCATGGCCGTGGGCCTGCTGCTGGCGGCCGTAGGCATGGACACCATCTCGGGCGACCTGCGCATGACCTTCGGCTCCACCGAGCTGCTGCGCGGCTTTGATTTCCTGGTGGTGGTGATCGGCCTGTTCGGCATCAGCGAGATCCTGATGACCATCGAGGAAGGCCTGGCCTTCAAGGGCAAGAAGGCCTCCATCGACCTCAAGGTGGTGTTCAGGACCTGGGCCCAGCTGCCGCGCTACTGGCTGACCATGCTGCGCTCGGCCCTGGTGGGCTGCTGGATGGGCGTGACGCCCGGCGGCGCCGTGGCGGCCAGCTTCATGGGCTACGGGCTGGCCAAGAAGTTCTCGCGCGACCCCGACAGCTTCGGCAAGGGCAACCCCGAAGGCGTGCTCGCCCCCGAGACCGCCGCCCACGCGGCCGGCACCTCGGCCCTGCTGCCCATGCTGGCCCTGGGCATTCCGGGCTCGGCCACGGCGGCCGTGCTGCTGGGCGGGCTGATGATCTGGGGCCTGCAGCCCGGCCCGCTGCTGTTCACCGAGCAAAAGGACTTCGTCTGGGGACTGATCGCCAGCATGTACCTGGGCAACATCGCCGGCCTGGTCATCGTCATGGCCACCGTGCCGCTGTTCGCCGCCATCCTGCGCGTGCCGTTTTCCATCGTAGCGCCCATGATCCTCATGGTCTGCGCCATCGGCGCCTTCACCGTGCACGGCAATGCCACGGACATCTGGCTCATGCTGGTCTTCGGCGTGGTCGGCTACGTGTTCAAGAAGCTCGACTATCCGCTGGCGCCCATGGTGCTGGCCATCGTGCTCGGCGACCGCATGGAAGACGCCTTCCGCCAGAGCATGCTCTCCAGCCAGGGCGAGCTGGGCATCTTCTGGCACAACGGCCTGTCGGGCACCATCACCACGCTGGCCCTGCTGATGCTGGTGTGGCCGCTGCTGGGCAAGTTGCGGGCGATGGCGTTCGGGGCGAGGGCTGTGGCGGCCTGAGAGGAGCCGTCTACAGCGAATCAGCCTCTGCTTCCGGCCAGAGGCGGGGGAAGTAAAAACGCAGGGCGTGCAGCGGCACGCCCAGGCGCACTCTTCCATACGGTGAATCCGTCTCCAGCAGGCCGCGCTTGAGCAGTGCCGATACCTGGGCGGTGGCCAGCCGGTCACCCAACCCCAGCATGGCCTTGAAGTCGGCCCGATCCATCTCCGCCTGGGCCGCAAAAAGATAGTGCAATGCGCGCAATGCCTCGCTGCGCACGCCTTGGCGCACCACCCGTTCCTCATAGGCAAGGCATGCCGCCATGCGTTCCTTCATGCCGTCCAGCGACAGAAGTCCCTCCATGAAGCTCACTTGGTCCATGCACAGTTCCAGCACGTATGCGATCCAGTCGATCAACCCCAGTTCGGTCAGATTGCCACGGCCATCAAGGTCACCACGGCGCGGCTCGTCTGCGGCGGCAAGCAAGGCGTAATAGCGCTCCTGCGACCGTGCGAACCCCCTCAGGGGGGACCACAGACCATTGCTCAGGCCCATGTGGGTTAGTACGAGATGTGAATGCAGCCGGGCCACGCGCCCGTTGCCGTCCCGGAACGGATGGATCCAGGCCAGGCGCTGGTGCGCAGCGGCCATGGCCACCAACTGCAACTCGCCACGGCGCACGCCGGAGTAGAAGCTCGACCAGCGGTCCAGAAAAAATGGCAACTGCCCCGCTGCAGGCGCCGCATGCCTGCCCACGCTAACCTCCCGCGTGCGCCATCGACCCGGCTCGATGGCATCGTCGCCAAGGGCGCCGGCCTCCAGATCGGCCTGGGGCAGACGGGCGAAGAGATCCTGGTGGATATCGGCCAGCATCTGGGGGGTCCAGACCTGCGCATTCGTCCATTGCGTGGACCTGTACTCCAGTTGCTCTTCAGTGGCCATGTGCGCCAGCGCCAACCGCTGACGGCGGGCCTGGTCTTCGTCCTGCGCATAGTCGTTGTGCAGGGCGCGCTCGATATCCAGCGGAAAGGTGTGCTGCCCCTCGATCCTGTTCGAGTAATACGAGTTCATGGCCCGAAGCAGCCGGCGCAGGCCTGGCAATGTGTCTGGTCGGTAGCGGCCGGCCAGCCGCTCACCCAACCTGATCAGGTCATGGGAGAGCTCCAGCAAAGGGCCCAGCTTGTGTTCCCCCGGCAGCAGCGGCTCCATCTGGGCAGGATGGTCGTAGAGCAGGAATTCTTGCGACATTGATCACCTATATAAGTAGCTGATTTATATAGATGAAATCCGTTTGGTGCGAGATATTTTGCGAGTTCTTCTGCAAGATTCCCTGACACGTCCCCTAATCCCTGTACCGCTTCTTGCGAAACGCCAGCCAGGCGGCGATGACGGTGAAGGCGATCACGATGGACACCACGATCCAGAAGCCGTGCTCGTGCTCTGCCAGCGGTATGCCGCCCACGTTCATGCCGAACAGGCCGGCCAGGATGTTGATGGGCAGGGCCAGCACGGTGACCACGGTCAGAACGAAGAGGCTGTTGCTGTTGTCCTCGTTCACGGCGGCGGCCACTTCTTCCTGCAGCAGCTTGATGCGGTCCTGCAGGGTTTGCATGTCGCGCAGCATGAGCGAGAACTCCTCGCTGGCGGCGGCCAGGCCGCGGCGGTCGTCCTCGCCCATCCAGGCGGGGGGCTGCTGCAGCAGGCGGAACAGCGCGGCCGGCTCGGGCGCCAGCAGGCGCTGCAGGCGCACCAGCAGCCGGCGCAGCCGGCCCAGGTGGGCGCGCGGATGGTGGTAGCGCTGCGCGATGATGGCGTCCTCGATGTCGTCCACGCGCGCCGTGGTCTCGCGCACCACCTTGACCAGCACGTCGGCCTGGGTGCGCATCAGGTGTTCCAGCAGCTCGGCCGTGCTGGCGGGGCTGTCGCCCTGGCGCACGCCGGCACGCAGCGCATCGACCGAGCGCAGCGGCTGGGTGCGCGCGGTGACGACCAGGCGCTCGTCCAGGCAGATCCACAGCGTGGCGATGTCGGCCGACTCGAAGTTGAACTCGAAATTCACATCGTTGAGCACGGCGACCAGGGAGTCATCGGAGCGCTCGATGCGCGTGGAGGCCAGGCCCTCGCGCAGCGTGGTGTAGAAGACTTCGGGCAGCGCGGCGTGGCGCTGCAGCCAGCGCAGGGACTGGGTATTGGCCAGGTTGAAGTGCAGCCACAGGAAGTCGCGCCGGCCCGGCTCGGTGAGCGGACGCTCTGCACCCAGCCACTGCGCGGCCGACTGCGCCGTCATGGCCTCCACACGCCGCTGCGTGTCGCAGAAAAACCGCCAGCCGCAGATCAGGCCTGCGTCTTCATTGGCCTGGGCCAGGGGGGAGGCTGCGTCAGTCATGGATGGGTGGGGCACCTGCGGGGAGTGGCCTGCGCGGGCCGGACAAGTGCGGGATTCTTGGCCGCCTCCATGACAGAGGTGTGACAACTGTCACGGAGTCGTCATCCGATGTGCCTGCCCCCCATTCGGGGCTGCGAGGCAGGCCTCAGCACATCACGACGTTCTCCAGCGTGAACGAGAACGGCGTGGACCCGGCGCCCGCACCGCCGCCTCGCATCACGATGTCGGCGCGCGAGATGCCCAGCAGGGAGATCTCGGTGTTGATGTCGCCCAGGATGGCCGAGTTCATGACCTGGCCCTGCTCGATCTGCGAGACCACGCCGATCCAGATGGTGGGCTTGAATTCGAACACGGCCTTTTGCTGGGGGGCAATCGCGGTCTTGACGGCCAGCAGCCGGCCGTCCTTGTAGCAACTGGCATTGATGGCGCCCCGGGGCAGCGAGTTGAGCACCTGCACTTCGTTGGAGCTTGCGCCATAGCCTGCGGGCGCCAGGCGATCGCCGCTGCTGCTCAGGGACAGCTGGAACTGCTGGCCGAACTGCGCCTCCAGCTGGGGCGTGTGGTTGCCATAGCTGTCGCTGGCACCGACCTGCAGGCCCAGCGGGAAGGTGAACGGGTGGTTGTCGCCCTGGCCGCAGTACTTGATGACCCGCCACGCCACGGCCAGTTCCTCGAAATCGCTGGCAACGTTTTTCTGGAAGATGACGATCTGCGAGTTGTTTGCGTCGTTCGATTGATTGACGAAGTTGAGTTGAACGCCCATGCATCTCTCCTGAGGGATCAAAAAAGCGCTGCGGCGCTTTCTGCTGCCCCGCCGTGCGGGCGCAAGCGCACTGTAGGGAACAACGATCCTTCAGAAAATTACGCCTGATTACATCCCGCCCCCTCCACCGGGAACGGCCCAGACCCGCCCGCCGCCCACGGCAAAGCACTGAAGGCCAGGACCGAGCGGCAGGCTGGCCATGCCGGTGAACAGGCCGAAGGCCGGCAGCAGGGTAAAGCCGGGGTGCACGGCAAAGCACGGCAGGCGCAGGGCATCTCGCCCGGGGCCGCGCAGCACGACGGCGGGGTGGACATGGCCGGCCAGCACATGGCAGGCAGGAGCCTCCTGCGGGTAATGGCAGCCCGCGAATGGCCCCAGGCGCCAGGGTTCGTCCACCACGCCGATGCCCAGCGCGGACGGCGGGTCGCCCGCATGGCTGTCGTGGTTGCCACGCACCAGCACCACCTCCAGCGCCGCGTGGCGGCGTCGCCAGTCGGCCAGGGCGGCCAGCACGGACGGCGTGCGGGCCTGCGCGGCATGCAGGAAGTCGCCCAGAACGACCAGCCTGCGCACCGGCAGGCCCTGCAGCAGCGCCGACAGCCTGTCCAGGTTGCCCTGGGTGGTGCCGGCCGGCACGGGAATGCCGCGCGCGCGGAAGGTGGCGGCCTTGCCCAGGTGCAGGTCGGCAATGAACAGCGTGCCCTGGGCGGGCCACCACAGGGCGTGCTGGGCCAGCAGGTGGACGGGCTCGCCCGCCAGGAGGATGCCCAGGCTGCCGGCCAGGGCGTCGGGGGAAAAAGGACTTGGCAACGGTGCGTGGCCTTTCATCAGCGGTGCAATGGTTCTACAGCAGCGGCAAGGGCCGCGAGGGCTTGCGCACGCGGCGCGGGCGGCGGCTGGCGGCATCGGCCTCGGGGCTGTCGGTGGCCTGCAGCGAGAAATCCAGCGTGCGGCGCACGGCGGCCGTGTCCTCGTCCACGGCGGGGGGCTGGTCTGCCTTGGTTTTTTTCCGTGGACGCAGCGGTGGATCGGGCGGGACCAGGTCCTGCGTGCGCGGCTCGCTGGCTGCACCGCCGGCGTCTGCCGCCTCGTGCAGCTGGGCCAGCATGCGCGCGATGCGGTCGGCCAGGTGCTCGTTGGTGAGCTTTTCGCGAAAGCGCTCCACCATCAGCGGAAAGGCAAACGGGCTGGGCCGGCGCAGCGCGCTCACCACCAGCTGCTGGGCCTGCATGCGGCGCAGCGCGGCCAGCAACTGGGCGACATCGAGTTCCTGGCTCAGGACTTCCTCATCGGCCTGGCGCAGCAGCAGGTTCATGTCGTCGTACTTGCGAAAGACCTCGAAGAAGAGCTGGGCCGAGGCCTGCAGCTGGCGCGCGCTGCGGCGCTCGCCCGGGTGGCTCTGGAAGATCAGGCCGGACACCCGCGCTATCTCGCGGAAGCGCCGCCTTGCCATCTCGGTGGCGTTGAGGCTGGCCAGCACTTCGTGCAGCAGGGCGTGGCGCGCGTCATCGCCCGCCAGGTGGGCGTCGTCGGCGGCCTGGTCCCAGTGGCGGTCGGCATTGGCGGTATTGCGCATGGCGCCCGCATCCGTGGCAGAGACACGTCCGGGCGCCGCCACGGCCTGCACCGGCTCGGCGCGCAGCAGTTCGGGCAGCATGGCGGCCCAGTCACGCTCGGTGGCGCTCAGCAGCTCCAGCCCGTAGTCGTTGACGGCGATGGAGAAGGTGCCCGTCTCGCCCTGCGCGGCGCGCCAGGCCAGCAGGCTGGCCAGCCCCGTATGGGCATGGCGGCCCGCAAAGGGGTAGAGGAAGAGATGCCAGCCTTCGCGCGTGCGCAAGGTTTCGGCCAGCAGCGTGCCGGGCGTGGGCAGGGCCGACCAGCGCTGCTGCACCTCCAGCAGGGGGCGCACGCAGCGCAGCTCGGGCGAGTGGTAGTCGCCCGCTGCCGCCAGCGCCAATTGCTGCACCACGAAGTCGGCCAGCACGGTGGACAGCGGCATGCGCGCGCCGGCCCAGCGCGGCACGGTGGGCCGCGTTCTGGCGGCGCGGCGCACATAGGCGGTCATGTCCTCGATGCGCACCAGCTCCAGCACCTGGCCCGCGAAGACAAAGGCATCGCCGGGCGACAGGCGCGACAGAAAGCTCTCTTCCATGCTGCCCAGCCGCGCGCCGTGCAGGATCTGCACGCTCATGCTGGCGTCGCTGACGATGGTGCCGATGTTGGCGCGGTGCCTGCGCGCCAGCCGCGCATCAGGCATGCGCCAGATGCCCTCCCCGTCGGGCCGCACGCGCTGGTAGTCGGGATAGGCGGCCAGCGAGGGGCCGCCGCGGTGCACGAAGTCCAGGCACCACTGCCAGACCGCAGGCGCCAGCCCGGCGTAGGCGACGGTGCGGCGCACTTCGGCATACAGCTCATCGGGCACGAAGCCGCCGCCCAGGGCCACTGTAGCCAGGTGCTGCACCAGCACGTCCACGGGCTGGCGGGGGCTGGCGCGCATTTCCACCTGCTGCGCGCGCACGGCGGCGCGGGCGGCGGCGGCCTCCACCAGCTCCAGGCTGTGCGTGGGCACCAGGGTGATGCGCGAGGGACGGCCCGGCGCATGGCCCGAGCGGCCCGCGCGCTGCAGCAGCCGTGCAATGCCCTTGGCCGAGCCGATCTGCAGCACGCGCTCCACAGGCAGGAAGTCCACGCCCAGGTCCAGGCTGCTGGTGCAGACCACGGCCTTGAGCGTGCCGGCCTTGAGCCCGGCCTCCACCCATTCGCGCACACCCCGGTCCAGAGAGCCATGGTGTATGGCCAGCAGGCCGGCCCAGTCGGGCCGGGCCTCCAGCAGCGCCTTGTACCAGAGCTCCGCCTGCGAGCGCACATTCACAAAGACCAGGGTGGAGCCTGCCGTGGCCTCCAGCTCGCGCACCACGGCCGGCAGCATGGCCAGGCCCAGGTGGCCGGCCCAGGAAAAGCGCTCGGGCCGGTCGGGCAGCAAGGTGTCCACCACCAGGCGCTTGTCCACCTGGCCCTGGACCAATACGCCGGGCCGCGGCTGGCCATGGTCGTCCAGGCCCAGCAGGGTCTGCATGGCTTCGTCCAGATTGCCCAGCGTGGCCGACATGCCCCAGACGCTCAGTTGCGGGCTCCAGCCGCGCAGCCGCGCCAGGGCCAGCTGCAGTTGCACGCCGCGCTTGTTGCCCAGCAGCTCGTGCCATTCATCGGCCACCACCAGGCGCACGGAGCCCAGCAGCTCGCGCGCATCGGCCCGCGCCAGCAGCAGGGACAGGCTCTCGGGCGTGGTGACCAGCACGGTGGGCAGCTGGCGCGACTGCGCGCTGCGCTCGGCGCTTCCCGTATCGCCCGTGCGTGCGCCCACGGTCCAGCGCGCCAGCGCGGGATGGTCCTGGGCCAGCGCCTCCAAGGGCGTCTGCAGCGCCTTGAGCGTGTCGGCCGCCAGGGCGCGCATGGGCGTGATCCACAGCACCGTCAGCGGCGCGGCGGCGGGTTTTCTCCTGCCGGATGGGGCTTGGGCAGGGGCCTGGGCAGGCGCCTTGGAGGCCTGCGCAAGGGCCTGCAGCGCGCCCAGCCAGACCGCATAGGTCTTGCCTGCGCCCGTGGTCGCATGCAGCAGGCCGCTGTGGCCCTGGGCCAGCGCCTTCCACACGGCGCGCTGGAAGGCAAAGGGCTTCCAGCCCCGTGCGGCAAGCCAGGCGGTGGCGAGGGGGTGGGCGGAACGAGTGGCCATGGCGCGGTGCGTCAAGGGTGGGTCACGGGTCGGTCATTCATCGGTCACGGGTCGGAGTGCGGCAGCAGGGCGGCCAGCGTGTCGATGGAGTCGGCCTCCTGCACAGGCTTGTCCTCGCGCCAGCGCAGCATGCGCGGAAAGCGCACGGCAATGCCGCTCTTGTGGCGTGCGCTGCGCGCAATGCCCTCGAAGCCCAGCTCGAACACCAGGGTGGGCCGCACGCTGCGCACGGGGCCGAAGCTCTCCACCGTGGTCTTGCGGATGACGGCGTCCACGCGTGCCATTTCTGCATCGGTCAGGCCCGAATAGGCCTTGGCGAAGGGCACGAGGGCGCGGCCCTCGGTGCCGGGCGGCGCGTTCCAGACGGCAAAGGTGTAGTCGCTGTAGAGGCTGGCGCGACGGCCGTGGCCGCGCTGTGCGTAGATGAGCACGGCGTCCACGCTCAGCGGATCGATCTTCCACTTCCACCACACGCCGCTGTCCTTGGTGCGGCCCACGCCGTAGGCGGCATCGCGGGCCTTGAGCATCATGCCCTCCACACCCAGGGAGCGGGCCTGCTCGCGAAGTTCGGCCAGGGCCTGCCAGCTGTCGCCTGCCAGCACGGGGCTGGCCAGCAGTGCCGGATGCGCCACGGCGGCCACCAGCTGCTCCAGCCTTGCGCGCCGTTCATGCTGGGGCAGCGCGCGCAGGTCCTGGCCGCCCTCCTCCAGCAGGTCATAGGCCAGCAGCACCACCGGCAGCTCGCGCAGCAGCTTGGGGCCCAGGGTCTTGCGGCCTATGCGCTTTTGCAGGTCGGCAAAGGGGCGCACATGGGCGGGCGCCTCGCCCTGCTGCGCAGCCCAGACGACGATCTCGCCGTCGATCACGGTGCCCGCAGGCAAGGCATCGCCCATGGCCTGCAGCTCGGGGAAGCGCTCGCTCACCAGTTCCTCGCCGCGCGACCAAATCCAGGTGCCCAGCGCGTCACCGCTGCCGCGCCGCACGATCTGGGCGCGTATGCCGTCCCATTTCCACTCCACCACCCATTGGGACGGCGGGCCGAGCACGGCGTCGAACTGCTCCAGCGGCAACTGCAGCGGATGGGCCAGGAAGAAGGGATAGGGGTGGCCACGGGCTTCGCCCGAATGCGCGTCATCGCCCTCTTCCTCGCCTGCCACCAGCCGCAGGTAGTCGGCCGCCCCGGGCCGCGCGCCGATGTGGGTGTAGCCCATGAGCCGCTGGGCGATGCGCTTGGCATCCACGCCGCTGACGGCCGCCAGCGCCTGCGTGACCTGCAGCCGCGACACGCCGACCCGGAAGGCGCCGGTGATCAGCTTGAAGTAGACCAGCCGCTCATCGGCCGCCAGCCGCGCCCATTGCATGCGCAGCGTGTCCGCCAGCGCTTCGGGCGCCATGCCGCGCAGCGGCAGCAGGTGGTCCGTGACCCAGGCGGCCAGGCCCAGGTCGTGCGCGTCACCGGGTGGCGGCAGCAGCAGCGCAATGGTTTCGGCCAGGTCGCCTACGGCCTCGTAGCTTTCGTCGAACAGCCATTCGGGCAGGCCGGCAGCCTCGCGCGCCAGCTCCTTCAAAACCTTGGTGGGCACCAGCTGGCGCGGCTTGCCGCCGGCCAGGAAATAGACGGCCCAGGCCGCATCGGCAGGCGCGGCGGCGCGCAGATAGGCCTGCAGCGCGGCCTGCTTGTCACGGCTGGCGGTGCTGGCGTCCAGCGCGCGGTAGAGGGCGGCGAAATCCTTCATGGGGCCGGCGCCTCGTCCGGTGCAGCCTGGGCGGCGGCAGCCTCGTCCTCATCACCGTATTCGGTCTGGAAGGCTTGCGCATCCAGGCCCTGCTCTCGCAGCCAGCGCACCAGCACCGCCACGCTGCCATGCGTGACGAAGACACGCTCGGCGCCCGTGGCACCTATGGCGTACTGCAGGCCGGGCCAGTCGGCATGGTCGGACATGACAAAGCCCCGGTCCACGCCACGGCGGCGGCGCGTGCCGCGCAGCTGCATCCAGCCGCTGGCAAAGGCATCGGCATGGCCGGGAAACCGGCGCATCCACGGCGTGCCCTGCGCCGAAGGCGGCGCCAGCACCAGGGCGGTCTTGAGCAGTTGTGCATCCACGCCGGGGTCGGTCACGCGCAGCGTGGGCGGCAGGTCCACGCCCGCTGCGCGGTATACGGCGTTGAGCGGCTCCACGGCGCCGTGCACGACGATGGGGCCGATGCGGCGGTCCACCCCGTGCAGGATGCGCTGGGCCTTGCCGAAGGCATAGCACAGCAGCACCGAGGGCCGGCCCTGGGCGGCGTTGGCCTGCCACCAGGCGTTGATGTCGGCCATGAGCTCGGGCTGGCGGGGCCAGCGGTAGATGGGCAGGCCGAAGGTGGATTCGGTGATGAAGGTGTCGCAGCGCACGGGCTCGAAGGGGGTGCAGGTGCCATCGGCCTCGGTCTTGTAGTCGCCCGAGGCCACCCAGACCTGGCCGCCATGCTCCAGCCGCACCTGGGCCGATCCCAGCACATGGCCGGCCGGGTGCAGGGAGATGCGCACGCCGTGGTGATCGATGGCTTCGCCATACGGCAGGGTCTGCAGCGTGATGTCCGCGCCCAGCCGTGCGCGCAGCACGCCCTCGCTGTCGTCATGGGCCAGGTAATGGGCGTGGCCGGCGCGCGCGTGGTCGGAGTGGCCATGCGTGATCACGGCCCGGTCCACGGGCCGCCAGGGGTCGATGTAGAAGTCGCCGGCCGCGCAGTACAGGCCTTCGGGGCGGGCCACGATCAGGTCGGCGGGCATGCGGAATCAGGGGCGGGAATGCTCATGGCCCCATGCTAGTGGGGCGGTCGCCGCGCGCACGCTGGCCCGGAGCGCGGCAGGCTGTCAGCCTGCACCTACCCGCGCAACGAATGACCGCAACCGGTCCGCAGGGCCGGTCAAATCGGGGAAGATAGCGCCCTCTCATCCCACACACATCCACACGCCTTCATGAACAACTCCGTCGTACGCATGTCCAATCTCTTCCTGCAACTGGGCCTGGATGCCAGTGACCAGGCCATTGCCGATTTCATCCGCGCACACCAGCTGGCCGCCGATGTGGATGTGGTGGATGCGCCCTACTGGAGCGATGCGCAGCGCCAGTTCCTGGCCGAGCAGCTCAAGGCCGATGCGTCGTGGTCCATCGTCGTGGATCAGCTCAGCGAGTCGCTGCACGAAGACGCGGTCAGGCAGCGCGCTGCCCGATAGCACGGGCAGTCAGGCCGCCAGCGGCTCGGGCACCGTGATGTCCACGCTGTGGCGGCCGTCCACGCTGGTGGCCACGGTGCCGGTCACGGTGACGCGGCGCACCACGCGGTGGGCATCGCCGTAGTCGTTGATGGCGTAGTGCTGCGTGGCGCGGTTGTCCCAGATGGCCACGTCGCCCTGCGCCCACTGCCAGCGCACGGTGTTCTCCAGCCGGATGATGCGTTCGTTGAACAGCTGCAGCAGCGCCGTCGATTCATTGGCGCGCAGGCCCTTGATGCGCTTGGCGAAGTGGCCCAGCAGCAGCGCCTTCTCTCCGGTCTCGGGGTGCACATGCACCAGCGGCTGCTCCGACTCGATGGTCTTGCGCGTGAACACCTTGCGGTAGCTGGCGCGGCCTGCGGTCTCGGTCTGGCTGGCCGCGTTCTGGCGGAAGTTCTCGGCATAGTCGTAGTCGTTGCCATGCACGGCCCACAGCTGCTCGGCCAGTTGCCTGAGCGGCTCGGGCAGGCCCTCATAGGCGGCCACGGTATTGGCCCAGACGGTGTCGCCGCCATGGCCGGGCAGCGTGACGGCGCGCAGCACGCAGACCTTGGGAAAGGCCGCCTTGAAGGTGACGTCGGTATGCCAGGAATCGGCGCGGCCGCCATGCTGGGAATTGAGCTCCAGAAAGGCCGTGCCGTCCGGGGCAGGCACGGTGGGGTGCGATTCGATCTCGCCGAACAGCCGCCCGAAGGCCTGGTGCGATGCATCCGTCAGATGGTGCTGGCCCCGGAAGAACAGCACGCGGTGGCGCAGCAGGGCCGCATGGATCTGCGTGAACTGTTCGGCCGCCAGCTCGCCCGACAGCCTGGCGCCGTGGACCACGGCGCCTATGCGGCCGGACAGGGGATGGATCTGCAGCGGCTGTTGCCGGTCCTGCTCCAGGTCTTGGGCCACGGTGCTCAGGTGGCTGGCTTCGGTGACAGCGTTCACGGCGTCTCTCCTCAGTGCTTGCATGGGTGGAAGCCCCCATGCTAGGAACCGCCCTGCCACGCCACAACGAAGCTTTTGGCGCATGGTTATGCGCAAGACAAGTGCATGCCAACCAGGGCCGTGCGCGTCACAAAACTGCAACAAGGAAGACGTAACATTCCTTAACAATTTTGCGATGTGCCTTCCATGGATGAGTCCCGCGCCTACCTGAGCGATTCCAGGCCACGTTTCCGCCCACCCAGCGCTGCGGACCTGTGTACCCCCGTTCCCTGCATGACCGCCGACGAGACCAACGAGAAGGTGCTCGAGGTCTTCACGCGCCACCGGGACCTGATCAGCCTGCCCGTGGTGGAGGGCAACCGCCCCATCGGCCTGATCAACCGCAGCATCTTCCTGTCCCAGTTCAGCAAGCCGTTTCGCATGGAGCTGTACGGCAAGAAGAGCTGCATCGCCTTCATGGACAAGGAGCCGCTGGTGGTCGATGCCTCCACAGACATCGACACCCTGACCGTGAAGACCGTGGAGTACGGCGAAAAGGCGCTGACCGATGGCTTCATCATCACGCGCGACGGCCTGTTCGCGGGCGTGGGCAACGGTCTGCAGCTGATGCGCGCGGTGGCGGACATGCAGGTGGCGCGCAACCGCCAGATCATGCACAGCATCGAATACGCCAGCGTGATCCAGCAGTCGCTGCTGCGCAGCTCGCGCGACTCCCTGGCCCGCGCCTGCCCCGGCGCCGACCTGGTCTGGGAGCCGCGCGATGTGGTCGGCGGCGACTTCTACCAGTTCAGCCAGGACGGCGATGGCTGGTTTGCCACCGTGGCCGATTGCACGGGCCACGGCGTGCCCGGCGCCTTCATGACGCTGATCGCCACCAGCAGCCTGAGCCAGGCCATCAAGGAGCACGGCCCGCGCGACCCGGCCGCGCTGCTGGGCCATGTGAACCGCAGCGTCAAGCAGATGCTGGGCCAGCTCGATGGCAAGGACGGCACGCCCGGCTCCGACGACGGGCTGGACGCGGCCTGCTTCTGGTTCGAGCCCGCGCACCGGCGCCTGCGCTTTGCAGGCGCGCGCCTTGCGCTGTTCGTGCTGCGCCCCGGCGCCGAGGCGGTGGAGGTGCTCGATGGCCAGCGCAAGGGCGTGGGCTATGTGGACAGCGAGTTCGACTTCGCCTGGAACAACATCGACCTGGAGCTGCCCGCCGCCACCCTGGTCTTCATCACCACCGACGGCCTGATCGACCAGGTCGGCGGCCCGCGTGGCATCACCTTCGGCAAGAAGCGCGTGCGCGAGCTGCTGCTGGAGCAGGCCGGCCGCACGCCCGCCGAGATCAACCGCGCCCTGCTGGCCGCCCTGCAGACCTGGCAGGGCGAGCACCACCGCCGCGACGACCTGACCTTTTTCTGCTTCAGAACCTGAATGCCTCCCATGCCCTCCGCACAGATCGCCGACAAGTACGGCAGCTTCTTCCACCTGGCGCGCCAGCACCAGGTGATCTTCTACTACGTGGGCTACTTCTCGCAGAACATCGTCGCGGCCATGGCCGAGGCCGTGCGGCTGCAGCTGGAAGTGGCCGGCGTGCCGGGCCCCACGCGGCGCAAGCTGTTCTCGTCCTTTGTCGAGATGGCGCAGAACATCATCCATTACTCGGCCGATGCCCTGACCCCGCCCCACCAGGACGATGGCGAACTGCGCCACGGCGCGGTCTGCATCCGCCGCGAGGACGACGGCAGCTTCGTGCTGCTGTGCGCCAACCCCATCGAGCCGGGCATGGGCGAGGCGCTGCGCGCCAAGCTCGACGCCCTGCGCAGCATGACGCTGGACGAGATCAAGAAGGCCTGCCGCCAGTCGCTGCGCGATGACGCGCCCGAAGGCAGCAAGGGCGCGGGCATGGGTTTCCTGACCCTGGCCCGCGATGCGCGCGAGCCGCTGCAGTTCGACTTCGATCCCGCCCAGACCGTGGACGGCCGGCCCGTCTTCTACCTGAAAGCCACGCTCTGAGCCGTCGCTCCGGCACCAGGCCTGGACAGGCCCGGCCCGCAGGCACGGACAACGCACCGAGATCACGCATGGACAACCTCTACATCGCACCGACTCCCAGTTCCCCGGAAGTGGACTTCCAGTTCGACACGCACACGCTGCACCTGCGTGGCGAGTCCTATCCCGAGAACGCCGCCGCCTTCTACGGCGGCATCCTGGCCCGCCTCAAGGACTACCTGGCCCAGCCGCAGCCGGCGCAGCAGCAGGCGCGCATCGAGGTGCACATCGCGCTGGCCTACTTCAACAGCTCCAGCACCAAGATGCTGTTCAACCTGATCGAGGCACTGAGCGGCGCGGCCGAGGCCGGCCGCCCCGTGGCCCTGCACTGGTACCACGACGAGGAAGACGACACCATCTGCGAGTTTGGCGAGGAGCTGCGCGACGACTTTCCCGCCATCGCCTTCACCGGCCACCCCGTGAAGGCGGCGTGATGGACACCGTGGCCGCTCCCGCGGACCTCTTCGATGCCGAGCACCAGGCCCTTTTGGCGGCCCGCGCCGCCCACGACCGGGGCGAAGAGGCCGGCGCCCAGGCCTGCCACCAGGCCCTGGGCGTGCTGCTGACCGCCTATGAACGCCTGCTGCGCGAAACGCGCCGGCTGGTGCGCCGCAGCGACCGCGCCGAGCTGGAGATGACCCAGCTCAACCAGCGCCTGCAGGAGCTGGCCGGCGAGCTGGAATACCGCGCCACGCACGACCCGCTGACCGGCGTGCTCAACCGCGCGGCCATCATCGAGCGCGTGAACCGCCACTTCACCCAGCAGGGCCTGGCCCTGATCGTGCTGGACATAGACCACTTCAAGCGCGTGAACGACAGCTTCGGCCACCCCGTGGGCGACAGCGTGATCCTGGGCGTGGTGCGCTGCCTCAAGGCCGCCGTGCCGGCCACGGCCCATATCGGCCGCGTGGGCGGCGAGGAATTCACCGTGCTGCTGCCCCAGCACGACAGCGACGGCGCCGTGTGCGTGGCCGAGCAGGTGCGCGCCGCCATCGAGGCCCATCCCTTCGGCCTGCCCGACGCCAGCTGCATCACGGCCAGCTTCGGCGTGAGCTGGCGCCCGAGCGGCGGCCGCTTCGACGACGCCTACAGCCTGGCCGACGAGGCGCTGTACGCCGCCAAGCGCAGCGGGCGTAACCAGGTCGTGCGCGCGGCAGACCATGCCACGGCCTGAGCGGCGCGGACAGAGACAGGGCTGAGGCATGAGTTTCGTGATGCGCGCACGGGCGCCCAGGGCGCCCGCCCCTGCTTCCGCCCTCCTGCAGCCGGCCCTGCAGCCGCCCCCGCCATCGCCCGTGCCCGGGCCTGAATGGCGGGTGCTGATCGTGGACAGCGACCCCGACGTACACGCCGCCTTCCGCCTGGCGCTGGAAGGCCACACCTTGTTCGGCCGGCCGCTGGTGTTCCTCTACGCCCGCTCCGGCACACAGGCGCGCAATCTGCTGCGCAGCGAGCAGGACCTGGCCGTGGTGGTGCTCGACGCCGTGACCGACGGCACGGGCGCCGGGCTGGACCTGGTGGATTTCATCCGCTACACGGCCGGCCTGCGCAACAGCCGCATCGTGCTGCGCACCGGCCGCCCGGGCCAGGCGCCCGATCTGGAAACCCTGCTGCGCTACGACATCAACGACTGCCGCACCAAGACCGAACTCACGCCCGACCGGCTGCTGGCCATCGTGGTGACCGCCGTGCGCTCCTACGAGCAGCTGTGCGCCATCGAGGCCAACCGCCGCAGCCTGGAGCTGATGGTGCGCTCCAGCGCCTCGCTGCTGGAGGAAACCAATCTGCACGCCTTCGCGCGGGGCGTGATCACCCAGCTGGCCACCTTGCTGGGCGTGGCCAGCGAAGGCCTGGTCTGCTCGGAGGGCACGCACCCGGCCGAGCCCTACCGCGTGCTCGCGGCCACGGGGCCATTCGCCCGGCTCATCGACCAGCCCATCGCCACCGTGCTGGCCTCGCGCGGGCTGCGCCTGCTGCGCCAGGCGCTGCAGACCCGCCGCAACATCTACGGCGTGCAACGCGGCGTGGCCCTGTACATCGGCCGGGGCGACGAGCAGGACATGGCAGTCTTCATCGATGCGCCAGCCTCGCACAGCGCACTGGACCGCCAGCTGCTCGAAGTCTTCTGCGCCAACCTGCGCACGCTGCTGCACAACCGCGGCCTGCTGGAGCGCCTGCACCAGTCCGCCTACTTCGACCCCCTGGTCTGCCTGCCCAACCGCGCCCACTTCGTGGAAAAAGTGGACGAATGCGTGTGGCGCGGCACGCGTGACCATGTACTGGCCCTGGTGGACATCGACGACTTCAGCGCCACCAACGACGTGATGGGCCACCGCTTCGGCGACCGCCTGCTCGAAGCCATGGCCCGCCGCCTGGCCAGCGCGCTGCCCGCAGGCGTGCTGCTGGCGCGCGTGGGATCGGACACCTTCGGCATCCTAGGCCCCACCGACGAGGTGGCCCTGGCCCAGTTGCTGGACTGCGCCCGGCAGCCGCTGGCCGTGGACGGCGTGCCGCACAAGGTCTCGCTGACCTGCGGCTACGTGTACCTGCCCCATGAGCGCCAGGCCGGCACCGACCTGGTCAAGGACGCCACCATCGCCCTCAAGCGCGCCAAGCGCGATCACCGCGGCCAGCTGCTGGAGTACTCCGAGCAGATGGGCATGGAGGCGCGCGACCGCGCCCTGCTGCTGTCCGACCTGCGCGCCGCCATCGACGGCGCCCAGCTTTTCCTGGTCTACCAGCCCCAGGTGGACCTGGAAACCCATGCCCTGGTCGGCCTGGAGGCCCTGCTGCGCTGGCGCCGGCAGGACGGCAGCTTCGTGCCGCCCGACCGCTTCATTCCGGTAGCCGAACATTCGGGCCTCATCGTGCCGCTGGGCCAATGGGTGCTGGCCACGGCCTGCCGCACCATGCGCGAACTGCTGGACGCCGGCCGCGCCCCCAGGCGCATGGCCGTCAATGTCTCCACCGTGCAGCTGCAGGACCCGGGCTTTCTGCAGACCGTGAGCAACGCCCTGGCAGAGCACGGCCTGCAGGGCGCGCAACTGGAGCTGGAGATCACCGAGTCGGTGGCCGTGCTGCCCACCCAGCTGCTGCAGGCCACGCTCAGCGCCCTGCGCACGCTGGGCGTGACCATTGCCATCGACGACTTCGGCACCGGCTACTCCTCGCTGAGCTACCTGGAGCGCCTGCCGCTGGACCGCATCAAGATCGACCGCAGCTTCGTGCGCCAGCTTGGCGAATCACAGGAGGCGCGCATCGCCGAAATGATCGCCCAGCTGGGCCGCAAGCTCGGCCTGCAGGTCCTGGCCGAAGGCATAGAGGACGCCAGCGCCTGGCAGGCCCTGCGCGCCATGGGATGCCAGGAGGGACAGGGCTATCACGTTGCCCGGCCCATGGACAAGGCGCAGTTGCTGGGCTGGCTGCACCGGCGCACTGGCGCACCGGAGTGAATGGCGCGCCGGAGTGAAGACGCCCTGTCGCCCGTTCACGGCAGATGGGGCGCGATCACCTCGGCCAGCAGGCCGAAGCTGTGGCGGATCTCCTGCTCCGTCACGGCTCCGTAGCCCAGCACCAGGCCCCGGGCCGGATCGGGCCTGAGCGAGTACAGGGACAGCGGCCGCGTGAGCACGCCCAGCTTGCGTGCCTGCCGCGCAATGGCGTCATCGTCCGAGCCGGGCGGCAGGCCCAGCACCAGGTGCAGCCCCGCGTCTCCGCCCTGCACGGTCACCGCCGTGCCCAGGCGCTGGCCTATCTCGTCGATGAGCACGCGCCGGCGCTCGCCGTAGACCTGGCGCATGCGGCGGATGTGGTTGACGTAGTGGCCCTGCCGCATGAACTGCGCCAGCACGATCTGCTGCATGATCTGCCCCTCCCGGAACAGCTCGCTCAGCGCGCGCGCAAAGCTGTCGGCCAGGTCGCTGGGCAGCACGAGGTAGGCCAGCCGCAGCGAGGGGAACATGGTCTTGGAGAAGGTGCCCAGATAGATCACGCGGCCGTGCTCGTCCAGGCCCTGCAGCGCCGGCAGCGGGCGCGAGGTGAAGCGGAACTCGCTGTCGTAGTCGTCCTCGACGATCCAGACCCGCTGGGCCACCGCGTAGTCCAGCAGCTGGCGCCTTCGGCCATGGCCCATGAGCACGCCGCTGGGGTACTGGTGCGAGGGCGAGATGAACATCAGCCGCGGCGGTGTCTTCAGTTGCTGCGGCGTGGGCGCCAGGCCCTCGCCGTCCAGCGCGATGGGCTGCAGTTGCAGGCCGGCCATGCGGAACACGCTGCGTGCGCCCCAGTAGCCGGGGTCCTCCAGCCAGACGGTGTCGCCAGGATCGGCCAGCAGCTGGGAAATCAGGTGCAGCGCCTGCTGGGCGCCGCTGGTCACCAGGATCTGGTCCGCGCTGCAGGCCACGCCGCGCGTGCCCTGCAAGTGCTCGGCAATGGCTTCGCGCAGCGCGGGATGGCCCGCACCCGTGGCATAGCTCAGTTGCAGCGGGTTGTGATCGCGCCAGGCCTGGGCGTGCAGGCGGCTCCATAGCGCGGCCGGAAACTGGCGCAGCTCGGGCACGCCCGGCGCGAAGGCGCCCCACTGCAGGTGGCTGGCCCTCGCCCCGCCCACGATGGCGCTGCCGCGCCGCGACAGCGGCGTGCCACGGCGGCGCGGCAACGGCGGCTGGCTCACGAAGGCCGGCGCCACCTCGGCCACATAGGTGCCCCGCCCCACGCCGGCCTGCACCAGGCCCTCCAGCGCCAGTTGCTCATAGACCTGGACGATGGTGTTGCGCGCAATGCCCAGCGTCTGCGCCAGCTCGCGGCTGGTGGGCAGCCGCGAGCCCGCCGGCAGGGCCTTGCGCAGGATGCCTTCCTTGACGATGCGGTAGAGCTGGCGGTGGTTGTACTCGGCATCGCTACGTTGGAAATGCCGATTGACAAAGTCCGGCAGCGTGGAGTTTCCAACGCGGGAAATTGGTTCTCTCTTGTTCACGGTATTTGGTTCTTTTGTTGGGATCAATGTGAACATAGACTCGCCCCCATGTATAGCTATCGAAGGCGTGAAAGCCGAATATTTTTTCAATGATCCGCCTCCAGACACTTCAAAGACCTGTGCCCACCGCCCGGTTCTCCCCGCCCCTCAGTCAGCCTATGTCCTTGAAGTTGAATGCTTTTCGTTGCGGCACCCTGCCGGCCCGGCAAGCCGCCTGCCAGGAGGTGCAGCCATGAGCACAGCCACCACCTTCGGCATTGCCGGCGTCCAGATGGAGGTTTGCGCCTTCGACAGCAACCTGGAGCGCATGGCCGGCTACCTGCGCCACATCCGCTCGCGTTTTCCCTGGGTCCGCATGGTGCTGTTCTCCGAGCTGGCGGCGCTGGGCCCCAAGCACGACAGGGCCGAGCCGCTGCCCGGCCCCACCGAGGACCGGCTGTGCGGGCTGGCCCGGGAAACCGGCCTGTGGCTGATTCCCGGCTCGCTGTTCGAGAGCGTGGCCGGCCCCGATGGCACCGTGGTCTACAACACCACGCCCGTCATCAACCCGCAGGGCGAGGTCGTCACGCGTTTTCGCAAGCTCTTTCCCTTCAGGCCCTATGAGCGTGATGTGGCCGGCGGCACCGGCTTTTGCGTGTTCGACGTGCCTGGAGCGGGCCGTTTCGGCGTGTCCATCTGCTACGACATGTGGTTTCCGGAGACCACGCGCACGCTGGTGGCCATGGGCGCCGAGGTGATCCTGCACCCCACCATGACGGACACCATCGACCGCGATGTGGAGCTGTGCATCGCGCGCGCCTCGGCCGTCACCAACCAGGTCTATTTCTTCGATGTGAACGGCGTGGGCGACGGCGGCGTGGGCCGCTCCATCATCGTGGACCCCTCGGGCTACGTGCTCCACCAGGCCGACAGCGGCGCCCAGATCATGCCCATCGAGGTCGACTTCGCCCGGCTGCGGCACGAGCGCGAACACGGCCTGCGCAGCAACCTGGGCCAGCCGCTCAAGAGCTTCCGCGACCGCGACTGCGATTTCACCGTCTACCGCAAGGACGGCACCGACTTCCCCTACCTGCACAGCCTGGGAGCACTGGACAAGCCCCAATGACCTGACACGCCCCTTTTCCCAGCGATCGACATCAAGAGCACCACAAAGCCGCAAGCCACCGGGCGATGCGGCAAAAAACCAGGAGACAACGATGACATCCCGCCCCCCGACCGAAACGCGCGCCCGTGCCTCCCTCAGCCGCCACCGCAGCGTCTGGGAAATGCGTGCCGATGGCTGGATCAGCCTGGTGGACGATCTCAGCCGGCTGGCCATCCTGGCGCCCGAGCACCCCGAGCGAGCCAGCCGCCTGGCCCATGTGCAGACCATCATCGACGCGCTGGCTCCGGTCGAAAGCTACTGGGCCTTTCCCGGGGGCCGGGTCTTCGGTGAGCTGTGCCAATGGATAGAGCGCGAGGAGCTGGCACGCGCCCACCAGGCGGCGCGGCGCATCCACCGCGTGCTGGCTGCGCGCACCTACCGCCATGACGCCAACACGCTGGACAACGACAACGAACTGCCCTCGCAGATAGAGACCGACAGCGAGCGCCAGGCGCAGTTGACGCGGCCTTACTTCGAGGTGCTGATCGTCGACGAGATGTCGGCCAGCGAGGAAGACGCGCTGCGCCGCCGCGTGCAGCGCAAGCGCAGCGCCGACGATGATTTCGTGTTCGACATCGTGGTGGTGCCCAGCTTCGAGGATGCGCTGATCGCCACCCTGGTCAACTTCAACCTGCAGGCCGTGGTGATACGCCATGGCTTTCCATTCCGCTCGGTCAACAGGAACGGCATGCTGCGCCGCTTCCTGGAAGGCATGGACGACAACAGCGAGGCCATGCCCGAGTTCGAGCGCGGCCCGCTGCTGGGCCGCCAGATCGCGCAGCTGCGCCCCGAGCTGGACCTGTACCTGGTCACCGATGTCAGCGTCGAGGAGATCGCCGCGCGCGTGGGCGAGGTCTTCAAGCGCATCTTCTTCGGCGAGGAAGACCACATCGAGCTGTACAGCGCCATCATGAAAGGCGTGGGCGAGCGCCACAGGACGCCCTTCTTCCACGCGCTGCGCGACTACGCCAAGCAGCCCACGGGCGTGTTCCATGCGCTGCCGCTGGCGCGCGGCAAGTCCATCATGAACAGCAACTGGATCGGGGACCTGGCCCAGTTCTACGGCATGAACCTGTTCATGGCCGAGACCTCGGCCACCTCGGGCGGGCTGGACTCGCTGCTGGACCCCGTGGGCCCGCTCAAGCTGGCCCAGGAGTACGCGGCCCGCGCCTTCGGCGCCAGGCGCACCTACTTCGCCACCAACGGCACCTCCACCTGCAACAAGATCGTGGTGCAGGCCCTGGTGCGGCCCGACGACATCGTGCTGGTGGACCGCAACTGCCACAAGTCCCACCACTACGGCCTGGTGCTGGCCGGCGCCCAGGTGGCCTACCTGGACTCCTATCCGCTGGACCAGTACTCCATGTACGGCGCCGTGCCGCTGCGCCACATCAAGGAGACCCTGCTGGGCTTTCGGCGCGCGGGCACGCTGGAGCGCGTGCGCATGGTGCTGCTGACCAACTGCACCTTCGACGGCATCGTCTACGACGTGGAGCGCGTGATGACGGAATGCCTGGCCATCAAGCCCGACCTGGTCTTCCTCTGGGACGAGGCCTGGTTCGCCTTCGCGCGCTGCCATCCCATCTACCGCCCGCGCACGGCCATGGCCAGCGCCGCCAAGCTGTGCGAGACCTTCAAGGACCCGGCCTACGCCAGGCGCCACGCCGAGTTCGCCGCCAGCATCGACTGGGAAGACGACCAGCAGTTGCTGGAGACCCGCCTGATCCCCGACCCCGCCAAGGCCCGCATCCGGGTCTACGCCACGCATTCCACGCACAAGACGCTGACGGCGCTGCGCCAGGGCTCGATGATCCATATCTGGGACCAGGACTTCAAGGACAAGGCCGAGGAGTCCTTCCACGAGGCGTACATGACGCACACCTCGACCTCGCCCAACTACCAGATCCTCGCCTCGCTGGACGTGGGCCGCCGCCAGGTGGAACTGGAGGGCTACGAGCTGATCCAGCGCCAGCTGGAGCTGGCCATGAGCCTGCGCGAGCAGGTGCTGCACCACCCCCTGCTCAGGCGCTACTTCCGCTTCCTGCGCATCGGCGACCTGGTGCCGCTGGCCTACCGCGAGTCGGGCGTGGACAACTACTACAACGACGAGACGGGCTGGGACAACCTGGAGGTGGCATGGCGCAGCGACGAGTTCGTGCTCGACCCCAGCCGCGCCACCCTGGTCATCGGCACCACGGGCATGGACGGCGACACCTTCAAGAACAAGGAGTTGATGGACAGGTACGGCATCCAGATCAACAAGACCTCGCGCAACACCGTGCTGTTCATGACCAACATCGGCAGCACGCGCTCGGCCATCGCCTACCTGATCGAGGTGCTGATCAAGATTGCCCGCGACGTGGACGCCCGCGTGGCCGACCTGAGCGCCATCGAGCGGCGCATCCATGAAAGGCGCGTGCGCTCGCTCACGCTGGAGCAGCCGCCGCTGCCCAATTTCTCCAGCTTTCACTTCGCCTTCCGGGGCCGCAGCGTCGAAGGCCGCGCAGGCACGCGCGACGGCGACATCCGCAGCGCCTTCTTCCTCTCGTACGACGACACCAACTGCGAATACATCGACATGGCCGAGGCCGCGCGCGCCATCGCCGAGGGGCGCGAGCTGGTGTCCGCGCTCTTCGTCATCCCCTACCCGCCGGGCTTTCCCATCCTCGTGCCCGGGCAGGTGATCAGCGCCGAGATCCTGCAGTTCATGGCCGCGCTCGATGTGCGCGAGATCCACGGCTTCCGGCCTGAGCTGGGCTTTCGCATCTTCAGCCGGGCCGCGCTGGACCGCGCCGCCCAGGCCACGGCCGCGCGCGCCGCGCTGGCGCTGTCGGGCCGCGCGGCGCAGCCGCAGGCGGGCGACGAAGGCCTGGGCCTGGTCCGACCCGAGCCCGAACCTGAACTGATCACGCTTTCCCCCACCCCGAAGAAGACCACGACGAGGAGCAAGAAGTGAACAACAAAGTCAAAAGCGTTGCCGACCTGCTGCTGATGTTCCACCGCAACGAGCGGCCCATCTACTTCATCAGCGCCACCAACTTCAACCTGCTGGGCATGGACCGCTGGGTCAACCGCTTCCGCTACATCAACTACATCGATTGCTTCGACGGCCGCCACCCCAACGCCTTCGTGCCGCAGGAGCTGCCGCACGAGCCCTTCGAGTCCATCGAGGACATCAACAACTACCTGCTGCAGCACAAGGACGTGGTGGATCTGATCGAGCGGCGCGGCGGCAAGCCGGTCGCCACCTTCCTGATGTTCGACGAGAAGACCGAGGCCCTGGCCCGCGAGCTGGGCATGGAGGTCTGGTTTCCGCCAGCCGCGCTGCGCCAGCGCTGCGACAACAAGATGGAGACCGTGCGCATAGGCAACAAGGCCGGCGTCTACTCGGTGCCCAACGCGCTGGAGAAGGTGGACAGCTACGAGCACCTGATGCAGATCGCCGAGCGCCACGGCCTTGGCAAGGACCTGGTGGTGCAGTCGGCCTTCGGCGACTCGGGCCACACCACCTTCTTCATCGCCTCGCGCGAGGACTTCGACAAGCACAAGGACGAGATCGTCAACGACCCCGAGGTCAAGATCATGAAGCGCATCAACTGCCGCGGCGCCACGCTGGAGGCCTGCGCCACCCAGTCGGGCACCCTGGTCGGGCCGCTGCTGACCGAGGTGGTGGGCGCGCGCGAACTCACGCCCTACAAGGGCGGCTGGTGCGGCAACGAGGTGTTCCCGGGCGCCTTCTCCGAGGAGGTGCGCGCCAGGGCGCGCGACATGGCCGAGCGCTTCGGCAACCAGCTGCTGGCCGAGGGCTACCGCGGCTACTTCGACCTGGACTTCCTGATCGACACCGACACCGGCGAGGTCTACCTGGGCGAGCTGAACCCGCGCATCTGCGGCGCCAGCCCCATGACCAACCATGCCGCCTTCGCCTACGCCGATGCGCCGCTGTTCCTGTTCCACCTGCTCGAATTCTCGGGCGTGCCGTTCGACCTGAACGTCAAGGAGATCAACGAGCGCTGGGCCCAGCCGCATTTCATCGACTCCTGGTCTCAGGTGGTGCTCAAGTTCAACGAGGACCGCATCGACCAGGTCACGCATGCTCCGGCCACCGGCATCTACCGCATGGGCGAGGACGGCAGCGTGGCCTACCAGCGCTTCGACTACAACCGCAAGGCCATAGACACCGAGCGCGAGGCCTTCTTCCTGCGCATCACCGGCCCCGGCGACTACCGCTACGAGGGCGCCGACCTGGGCATCCTGATCACGCGCGGCCGCTCGATGGACGACAACTTCAAGCTCAACATCCGGGCGCGCGACTGGATACGCGGCATCAAGAACTACTACGCGGGCAAGCCCATCCTGGCCACCCAGCCCGGCGCAGCGCCGGCGCCGGGCTCGTTCAAGATCCTCTGAAGGCCTCCCATGCCCCTGCCTACCCGCATCCGCTTCCAGGCCATCGCCGAAGACCTGCCCGGCCGGAAATGGCAGGCCCTGTGCGAGCAGGCCTGGCCCTACTACCGCGCCTGGTTCCTGCGCCAGGGCGCCGTGGCACGCGCCGGCTTCCTGGAGTGCCGCCGCGCCCTGCGCCAGCACATGCCGGAGCTGGTGCCCACCTGGGAGCGGCTGGTGGAGCTGGCCGGCGGCGGCGACATCGAGGCGCGCTTCCTGTCGCTGTGGTGCCCGCCGCCCTACATCACCGGCTGCTCCCAGGCGGTCTGGCTGGATACGGCCGGCCAGCAGGAACCCATGCTGCTGCGCAACTACGACTTCGCGCCCGCGCTGCTGGAGGGCCACTGGCTGGCCACGCGCTGGAGCGGGCAGCGCGTGGCCGCCATGGGCGACTGCCTGTGGGGCGCGCTGGACGGCATGAACGAGTCGGGCCTGGCCGCCTCGCTGTCCTTCGGCGGCCGCACGGCCCATGGCGACGGCTTCGGCATTCCGCTGGTGCTGCGCTATGTGCTGGAGATCGCGCAGGACACCGCATCGGCCGTGGCCATCCTGCAGCGCGTGCCCGTGCACATGTGCTACAGCGTCACGCTGCTGGACGCCCGGGGCGAATGGGCCACGGTGTTCCTGAACCCCGACCGTCCCGTGGAAGTGACCCGGCGCCGGGCCGTGACCAACTTCCAGCACACGGTGGAATGGCCCGAGCATGCACGCGCCACCAGCGCCTGCGAGCGGCTGGCCGCCCTGCAGCAGCAGATCGACGCCGGCATGCCGGCCAGCGACACCCAGGCCGCGCTGCTGCGCGAGCCCCTGTACCAGCCCGCCTGGCGGCGCGGCTACGGCACGCTGTACACGGCGGCCTACGCCCCTCGGTCGGGCCGGCTCGAACTGTCCTGGCCCGGCCAGGCCTGGCCGCAGACCCTGGCCGCCTTCGAGGAGGGCCACCGGGAGATCGCCTACCTGAGCCAGGGCCCCTGAGCGCCCCGCCCAGCATCCCGCGCCTGCATTCAGCGCTTGCATCCGACGCCCGGGACAAGGTGCCACGCACTGCCGTCCAGGCATTCCCCACAGGTTCCGAAGGAGACATGGAAATGACAAGAAGACTTCCGCCCGCCATCTGGATTCTGGTTGCCATGGTGCTGGGCATCGTGATCGGCTACATGGTGTTCATCAACTTCCCCGACAAGAAGGCGGCCGCGCAGATCGCGGGCTACATCTCCATCATGTCGGACGTGTTCCTGCGGCTGATCAAGATGCTGATCGGCCCGCTGGTGTTCTCCACGCTGGTGGTGGGCATCGCGCACATGGGCGACGCGGCCTCGGTGGGCCGGGTGTTCCTCAAGGCCATGGGCTGGTTCGTCACCGCCTCGCTGGTGTCGCTGGTCATGGGCCTGGTCCTGGCCAACCTGCTGCAGCCGGGCCACAACCTGGGGCTGCCGCTGCCGGACATCGGGGCTTCGGCCAACCTCGCCACGGCCAAGTTCACGCTCAAGGACTTCGTCAGCCACCTGGTGCCCAAGTCCTTTGCCGAGGCCATGGCCAACAACGAGATCCTGCAGATCGTCGTGTTCTCCATGTTCTTCGGCGTGGCCCTGGCCGCGCTCGGTGAAAAGGGCAGGACGCTGGTGGCCGCCATCGACGAGCTGTCCCACGTCATGCTCAAGATCACCGGCTATGTGATGAAGCTCGCGCCGCTGGCCGTGCTGGCGGCCATGGCGGCCACCGTGTCTGTCAACGGCCTGGAGATCCTGCTGAAGTTCGCCGTCTTCATGGGTGACTTCTACCTGGGCCTGTTTCTGCTGTGGGGAGTGCTGGTGATCGCCGGTTTCCTGTTCCTGGGCCCGCGCATCTTCAGGCTGCTGGTGCTGATCAAGGAAGCCTTCATGCTGTCGTTCGCCACCGCCAGCTCCGAGGCCGCCTACCCCAAGATCCTGGACGCGCTGGACCGCTTCGGCGTCAAGCGCAAGATCTCCAGCTTCGTGATGCCCATGGGCTACTCGTTCAACCTCGACGGCTCCATGATGTACTGCACCTTCGCCGTGCTGTTCATCGCCCAGGCCTACGACATCCACCTGTCGCTGGGCACGCAGATCACCATGCTGCTGATCCTGATGCTGACCTCCAAGGGCATGGCCGGCGTGCCGCGCGCCTCGCTGGTGGTGATCGCCGCCACGCTCAACCAGTTCAACATCCCCGAGGCCGGCCTGCTGCTCATCCTGGGCGTGGACACCTTCCTGGACATGGGCCGATCGGCCACCAACGCCGTGGGCAATTCCATCGCCACCGCCGTCGTCGCCAAGTGGGAGGGCGACCTGCTGCCCGAGACCGAAGCCGCAGCCAACGCCGCACGGCTGGATTCGGAGGCCAGGGCCACGCTGGCCCATCCCGCCTCCCCGGCCCATTCCTGACAACCCGCACAAGGAAACGCCATGAAACCCGAACCCAGATCACGGCCAGGGCAGCCATGGGCGCTGCCGGGGCCGGCGCGGGTGGCAGCGGCAGCGGGCGTGGCGGCGCTTGCGCTGCTGGCCGGCACGGCCGGCGCCCAGGAAGCCGACACGCCAGAGCGCACCGCCGCCAGCCGCGCGCCCGCCACGCTCAGCGGCACGCTGGCCAAGGTGCGCGCCAGCGGCTCCATTGCGCTGGGCTACCGCCAGGCCTCGGTGCCGTTTTCCTACCTGAACGCGCGCAACGAGCCCATCGGCTACTCCATCGAGCTGTGCAAGGCGCTGGTGACCAGCATCGAGGATGCGGTCAACAGGAGCCTGGCCATCCGCTGGGTGCCCGTCACGGCCGACAACCGCGTGGATGCCGTGGCCAGCGGCCAGGTGGACCTGGAATGCGGCTCCACCACCAGCAACCTGGAGCGCCAAAAGCGCGTGGCCTTCTCGCCCATCATGTTCGTGGCCGGCACCAAGGTCATGGTCCGGCAGGACACGCAGATCCGCTCCTTGCGCGACCTGGCCAGCAAGAAGGTGGCGGTGACGGCCGGCACCACCAATGAAAAAGCCATGCGCGACCTGGACCGGAAATTTCACCTGGGCATGCAGCTGCAGGTGGTGCCCGACCACTCCCAGGGCTTTGCCCAGGTGGCCGGCGGCCAGTCCGACGCCTTCGCCACCGACGACGTGCTGCTGTACGGCCTGATCGCGGAGAACGCCGGCAAGGCGGATGGCAACGGCGGCACGGGCGCGAGCCCGGGCGCCAGGTTCCAGGTTGTGGGCGACTACCTCTCCTACGACCCCTACGCCATCATGTTCCGCAAGGACGACCCCCAACTGGCCCAGGTGGTGAGAACCAGCTTCCAGGCGCTGGCCGAGGACGGCGAGATCGAGCGCCAGTACAGGCGCTGGTTCCTGCGCCGCCTGCCTTCGGGCACCAGCCTGGACCTGCCGATGAGCGCCCAGTTGCAGACCCTCATCGAGACCCTGGCCGCCCAACCCCGTTGAGGCGGTTGCTGCCTGCACCCATTGCGCGCCGGATGGCGCCTCGCCCGGCCTTGCTCTGCGCACGGCATGCAGCACGCGGGTCGCGCCCCCTTTGCAACAGCAAATACAAGGAGACAGGAAATGAGTCAGCAACTCGAAGGTGGGCTGAAGCCGCGGCACCTCACCATGCTATCCATTGCGGGGGTGATCGGCGGTGCGCTGTTCGTCGGCTCCGGCAAGGTGATTGCCAGTGCCGGCCCCGCAGCCATCCTGGCGTACATGGGCGGGGGCATCCTGGTGGTGCTGGTCATGCGCATGCTGGGCGAAATGGCCGTGGCGCAGCCTGACAGCGGCTCGTTCTCCACCTACGCAGACCGCGCCATCGGGCGCTGGGCCGGCTTCACGATCGGCTGGCTGTACTGGTGCTTCTGGACACTGCTGATGGGCTGGGAGGCCTATGTGGCCGGGGCCATCCTCAACGCCTGGATGCCGGCCGTTCCCATCTGGGGCTACATGCTGGTGGTGGTCTTCGGCCTGATGGCCGTCAACTTCCTGCCGGTGCACAACTATGGCGAGTTCGAGTTCTGGTTCGCTCTGATCAAGGTCGTGGCCATTGTGCTGTTCATCGCCATCGGAGCGCTGGCCATCGCCAGGCTCTGGCCTGCGGGCGATGTCGCAGGCATGGCGTACCTGACCAGCAAGGGCTTCATGCCCAACGGCCCCGGCGCCGTGGTGGTGGCGCTGCTGGGCGCGATGTTCGCCTTCATCGGGGCCGAGATCGTCACCGTGGCGGCGGCCGAATCCCAGGACCCGGGCAAGGAAATCGTGCGGACCACCCGGTCCGTGGTCTGGCGCATTTCGCTGTTCTACGTGGGCTCCATCTTCATCGTGGTCTGCCTGATTCCGTACGACACCCCGGGCCTGATCCTCTCCACCGAAGGCACCTACGCCGTCGCGCTCAAGCACCTGGGCATTCCCTTCGCCGGCCAGATCGTCAACTTCGTGGTGCTCACTTCCGTGTGCAGTTGCTTCAACTCGGCGCTCTACACCTCCAGCCGCATGCTGTTCTCGCTGGCGCGCCGCGGCGACGCCCCCCGCCTGTTCACGACCCTGGGCCGCAGCACCAGCGCGCCCTACATGGCCGTCATCGCCTCCAGCGCGCTGGCCCTGCTGACGGTCGCCCTCACCGCCACCGGCCAGATGGACGTGTTCGATGTGCTCATGGCCGCGACCGGCTCCATCGCGCTGCTGGTGTACCTGTGCATCGCCGTGTCGCAGTTGCACATGCGCCGCAAGCTCGAAGCCAGCGGCACGCCCATCCGCCTGAAGATGTGGTGCTTCCCGGCGCTGACCTACGCCACCATCTTCTTCATCGTCGCCTCCATGGTGGTCATGGTGGCCGAGGGCACCTACCGCAAGGAAGTGCTCTACACCAGCGTGCTGGGCGGTGCATTGGTCGCCCTGGGCATGCTGGCGCAAAAGCTCCACTGGGGCCGCCCGAAACCCGGCCGCGTGGAGCAGGAGCAGGCCGTTCAGGAAGGCCTGGGTCCGTTGATCGTCAAATCCGAATAAATGGAGACACAAGCATGAGCACCGATCCATCCGTCCGCATCGAACACGACCTGCTCGGGGACCGCGAGGTTCCCGCCGACGCCTACTACGGCGTGCACACCCTGCGCGCCCGGGAGAACTTCGGCATCACCGGCACGCCCATCTCCATCTACCCCGAACTGATCCGCGCCCTGGCCAGCATCAAGCAGGCGGCGGCCCTGACCAACCATGAGCTGGGCCTGCTGGACCAGCGGCGCTGCGATGCCATCGTGAGCGCCTGCCAGGAGCTGCAGGGCGGACGGCTGCACGAGCAGTTCGTGGTGGACGTGATCCAGGGCGGTGCAGGCACCTCGACCAACATGAACGCCAACGAGGTCATCGCCAACCGCGCGCTGGAGCTGCTGGGCCACCACAAGGGCGAGTACCGGTACCTGCATCCCAACGAGCAGGTGAACATCGGCCAGAGCACCAACGACGTCTACCCCACCGCGCTCAAGATCGCCACCTGGTTCGGCATCCACGGGCTGATCGACGCCATGGACACGCTGCGCCTGGCCTTCGCGCAAAAGGCCGAGGAGTTCCGGGATGTGCTGAAAATGGGCCGCACCCAGCTGCAGGATGCTGTGCCCATGACGCTGGGCCAGGAATTTAGCACCTATGCCGTGATGATCGAAGAGGACCAGGCGCGTCTGCGCGAGGCCGTGCTGCTGATCTGCGAGATCAACATGGGCGCCACCGCCATAGGCACGGGCATCACCGCCCATCCCGACTACGCGCCCCTGGTGCTCAGGCACCTGCAGGAGATCACCGGCATTGCGCTGCAGACCGCGCCCAACCTGATCGAGGCCACCCAGGACTGCGGCTCTTTCGTCCAACTGTCGGGCGTGCTCAAGCGCGTGGCCATCAAGCTGTCCAAGACCTGCAACGACCTGCGGCTGCTGTCCAGCGGCCCGCGTGCAGGCCTGGGCGAGATCAACCTGCCGGCCATGCAGGCGGGATCGAGCATCATGCCGGGCAAGGTCAACCCCGTGATCCCCGAGGTGGTGAACCAGATCGCCTTCGAGGTCATCGGCAACGACATCACCGTCAGCTTCGCGGCCGAGGCCGGGCAGCTGCAGCTCAATGCCTTCGAGCCCATCATCGCCCACAGCATCTTCAAAAGCGTGAGCCACCTGCGCAACGGCTGCCTGACGCTGGCCGAGCGCTGTGTGCAGGGCATCACCGCCAACCGCGAACACCTGCGCGCGGCGGTGGAGAACTCCATCGGCATCGTGACCGCGCTCAACCCCTACATCGGCTACGCCAATGCCACCTCCGTGGCCCAGCAAGCCCACGCCAGCGGCGGCAGCGTCTACGACATCGTGCTGGCCCGGGGCCTGCTGACCAAAACGCAGTTGGACACCATCCTGCGGCCCGAGATCCTCACGCGGCCCACGGCGCTGAAACTCGGATGACCGGTCTGCCCTACCTGCACACCGCAGGAAACCCATGCCGCCTGGCCGCCCACACCACGGCCAGCGATGCGCCCAGCAGCGCCAGCAGCACGGGCGTGAAGGCGCCCACGCCCATGCGCGCCAGCAGCAGGCCGCCCACGATGCCGCCGCCGGCAATCGCCATGTTCCAGGCCGTGACCAGCATGGACTGCGCCACGTCGGCGGCCTCGCCCGCCGTGTGGGCAATGGCAGTCTGCAGCAGCGTGGCGGCGCCGCCAAAGGCCAGGCCCCAGACGGCCACCGCCGCATACACCAGGGCCGGCGCATCTGCGGCCACGCCCAGCATCAGCGTGGACAGTGCAAACAGCGCAATGCTGGCCAGCGTGAGCGCACGCAGGTGGCGGTCGATCAGCACGCCGGTGATCCAGATGCCCAGCACGGAGGTGGCGCCGAACACCAGCAGCACCAGGTCCGTGCGCGCGGCCATGCCCGCCACCGCCAGGAAGGGCGCGATATAGGTGTAGAGAATGTTGTGCGCCAGCACGAAGGCCAGCACCACGAACAGCACGGGGCGCACGCCCGCCAGGGTGAACACGTGCCGCAGCGGCAGGTGGCGGCCTGCCGCCTGCCCCGCAAAGTCGGGCAGGCGGGCGCGCACCCAGACCATGAGCGCCAGCGCCAGCACGCTCATGAGGCCGAAGCACAGCCGCCAGCCCACCCACTGGCCCAGCACGGTGCCGGCCGGCACGCCCAGCGACAGCGCCAGCGGCGTGCCCACCATGGCAATGGCGATGGCGCGGCCCTTGAGATGGCCGGGCACCATGCGTGCCGCGTAGCCGGCCAGCAGCGCCCAAAGCAGCCCGGCCGAGACCCCCGCCAGAAAGCGCGCCACCAGGGTCAGCGCAAAGTGCGTGGACAAGGCCGTGACCGTGTTGGCGACGACAAAGCCCGCGATCGCCGCCAGCAGCAGGGGGCGGCGGCGCATGCCCTGCGTGGCGGCCGTCAGCGGTATGGCGGCCACCAGGGAGCCTATGGCGTAGAGGGTGACGGTCTGGCCCACCCAGGCCTCGGTCACGGCCAGGCCCTGGGCCATCTGCGGCAGCAGGCCCGCCGGCAGCGCCTCCGTCAATATGGTGATGAAGGCCGCCATGGCCAGCGCCAGCAGGGAGGCAACGGGCAGGCGGTCCTGGCTTGTTCCGGTCATTGCAGCGCTCCCGAAACCCCGTGGACCTCACAAACCCCGTAGACCGCGTCGCGCAAATCGTTGACGAAGCGCCCCGACATGCCCTCGTACAAGGTGTTGGTGAAGGCCACGACACTGAGCTCCTGCGCCCGGTCCACGAACCAGGAATGCCCATAGGCCCCGCCCCAGCGCCAGGTGCCCACCGACTCCGGCGATGCCGCCTGCGCCGCATCGCGCAGCACGGAAAAGCCCAGGCCAAAGCCGAAGCCCGGCGCATTGGGCAGGGCCAGCCCGCCGGTCTGGTCCCGCGCCATCTCGGCGACCAGGGCGTCGGGCAGCAGGGTGTTGCCACCCTGGCGCAGGGCTTCCAGCAGCCGCAGGAAATCGCCTGCCGTCCCGGCCATGCCGGCGCCGCCGGAGGCAAAGGCCTGGGCGTCAAAGATGCGCGAAGGGCTGAAGGCAATGCCGATGCTCCCCTCGAAGGGCGACACGGTCTCGCCCTCGGCCAGCGGATGGGGCTGCGGCACATCGCTGACATAGGCCGTGGCCACGCGCTGCGCGGCCAGCGCATCGGTGACGGCAAAGCCGGTATCGGTCATGCCCAGCGGCCCGGTCACCAGCTCGCGCACGGCCTGGTCCAGCGGCCTGCCGTGCACCTGCTCAATGAGGGCGCCCAGCACATCGGTGGCCAGCGAGTAGCCCCAGGCCGTGCCCGGCGCGTACAGCAGCGGCACGCTGGCGATGCGCTCCAGGTTCTCTTCCAGTCCGATGCCCTGGCGGTCCATGCCGTCCGATACGCCCGCGCGCGCATAGGGGCCTTGTGCATCGGCCTCGAAGAAGCGGTAGCCCAGCCCCGCCGTGTGGCTGAGAAGCTGGCGTACGGTGATGCGGGCGGGCCCGCCATCGGCCAGCCGGGGGCGGAACCGGGGCAGCCAGCGCTCCACCCCCTCGTCCAGCGCCAGCAGTCCCCGCGCCACCAGCACCAGCGCGGCAGCCGAGACGATGGGCTTGCTGGCCGAGGCCAGGCGAAACACCACATCCACGGCCATGGGCAGCCCGCGCTCGCGGTCGGCCCAGCCTGCGGCCTGGCGGTGGACCAGCGCGCCGCCACGCGCCACCAGCACCACGGCGCCGACCAGACGCTGCGCCTCAAGCGCCTGCCGGACCACGGCCTGGATGCGGTCGGACAGGGGCGAGGACGACAGGGTCGCAGGCAGCGCAGCGGGTGCAGCGGGTGCAGCAGGTGCTGAAGGCGCTGCAGAAAGGGCAATCGTCATGGGAATTCCCGGGATCAAATGAACAGGGTTCCGACGATAGAAAGACCGCGATTAAAGAAAAAGTGGGGTAGATTTCCGGTTTGCGCGGAACTGGATGTCCGCAATGAAGGAGCGGCGTTTGGACAGCCTCAACGGTTTCGTGGTGTTCGTGCAAGTCGCCTAGACCCGCAGTTTCGTGGCGGCCGGCAGGCTGCTGGGCATCTCGGCATCGGCCATCGGCAAGAGCGTGGCGCGGCTGGAGGACCGGCTGGGCGTGCGCCTGTTCCACCGCAGCACACGCAGCATCACGCTCACGGCCGAGGGCGCGCTGTTCCTGGAGCGCAGCCGCCGCATCCTGGCCGAGATCGAGGCCGCGCAGCTGGAGCTGTCGCAGGCCAGCACCGCGCCGCGCGGCCGGCTGCGGGTCAGCCTGCCCCTGGTCAGTTCTCTGGTGCTGCCGGTGCTGGGAGAGTTCATGCGCGCCTATCCCGAGATCGAGCTGGACCTGGACTTCACCGACCAGCTGGTCGATGTGATCGAGGAAGGCTTCGACGCCGTGGTGCGCACGGGCGCGCCCGCCGACTCACGCCTGTCCGCGCGCCGGCTGGGCGCCTTCGGCTACCTGCTGGTGGCCTCGCCCGGCTACCTGGCGCAGCGCGGCACGCCCCGGGTGCCCGAGGATCTGCTGGAGCACAGCTGCCTGCACTACCGCTACCCCCACAGCGGCAAGCTGGAGCCCTGGGTGCTGCGGCGCGCCGCGGGCGCGCCCGAGCTGCAGCTGCCCACCTCCATGATCTGCAACAACATCGAAACCCGGCTGTGCTTTGCGCTGCAGGGCCTGGGCATCGCCTACCTGCCGGAGTTCTCCATCCGCGAGCCGCTGGCCGACGGCCGGCTGCAACCCGTGCTGGCGGACTGCATGGAGCACACCAACGTCTTCCACGTGCTGTGGCCCGCCAGCAAGCATCCCTCGCCCAAGCTGCGGGCGCTGGTGGACTTCCTGTGCGCGCGGGTGTTTCCACAGGTGCAACCCGGGCAGGCCCCGGACGCTGCCAGGACCGCGGCGCCCAAGACACCCCAGACATCCGGGACGCGCAGATAGGCTGCGCGCCGGCCGCTGCTGCCTGCAGGCCCCCCGCCTTGCCTTCCTGGCTATCGCGCGGGCCCCTATCTGGGTTAGCATGCTTACAGAGCAGCGTATTCACAGAGTCATATCGGTTGCTCTGGCCCACCGGCAGGCAGGACCTGCGTCTCGAGCGCTGTGGCGTGCAGGGGCGCCGTATCGGTGGGTCATTGCGGTTGACGGCTGGCGTTGCAGATCTCTTTTCTTGTCTCGCTGCGTTGCATGTCTTCTCGTTCCACCGCTATCCATCGCCCCGCCCTTTCCTCGCGCTCGCACGCAAGAACATCATTGGCCATCATCGTGGGCGTCTGCTTCATGGTGCTGGCAGCGGGGCTGTACTGGGCCGCGTTGCTGACCAGCCACCAGTACATGCAGCGCTACACCCGGGATCAGGCATGGCTGCGCGTCTCGCAGATGTCCCAGGCGGTTTCCGCGCAGGCCGGGACCATGCTGTCGGGCCTGAACTATTCCCTGCGGGACCTGGCCCGGGACTACGAGTCGGGTGACTCGCAGGCGTTCGGGCGGGCCGTCGCCAGCGTCCAGGAGGCCTATCCGCCCGGCACCATCGTCCAGGTGGCCGTGGCCGATGCGAACGGCCAGGTGGTGTATTCGAGCCTGGCAGCCTCGGAGCCGCCTGCGCAGAGCGTGTCCATTCTCGACCGCGAACATTTCCAGGCGCATCTGAAGGGCCTGACGCAGGGAACCTTCATCGGCCGTCCGGTGCAGGGACGGGTTTCCGGGCAATGGGGTATCCAGCTGAGCCGCGCCCTGCACCACCGAGGCGCGTTTGCGGGCGTGCTGGTGGTGTCGCTGTCGCCGCAGTACCTGTCGCGGCAGCTGCAGGCCATCTTCGACAGCCCGCGCGACGTGATCTTGCTGCTGCGCGAGGACGGCACCTATCTTGCACGCTCGCAGAACCAGGATCGGGTGCTCGGGCGCCAGCTGCCCGCGGCGCGGGTGGCGCTGTTTGCCCCCGACGTCACGCATGGCACCTACGAGGCGCTGGCGAGCACCGACGGCATACAGCGCATGTATGCCTGGAGCCGCGTGAGCGGCTTTCCGATCCTGGTGAGCACGGGGCTGGACCACGAGGCCGTGTTCGGCCCGCTCAACGAGACCATACGGCAGAGCCTGTGGCGCAACGGCATAGGCACGCTGCTGATTTTTCTGGGCGGGATGCTGACGGCCTGGCTGGCGTTCCAGCGCTGGCGGGAGGAGGACCAGCGGGTCCAGTCCGAAGAGCGCTTTCATCTCCTGTCCGAGGAAGTCCCGGGCGGCCTGTTCCAGTACAGCTGGGACCCTGCCGGCCACTACGCTCTGTCGTTTGCCAACCCCGGCTTTTATGCAATGCACTGCATCGATGCGGATACGGCAGGCACTGCCTTGCAGGACCTGGCACAGCGGGTTCATCCGGAAGATATCTCCGCGCTCAGGCAGTCCATCGACGAAGCGATGCGCAGCCAGGGGGACTGGGCCTGCAAGTACCGCGTACAGTCCGCCGATGGCTCAGTGCGCTGGCTGCAGGGCCATGCACGCCCGCAACGCACCGAAGACGCAACCGTGCTCTGGCATGGCTACATCCTCGATGTCACCCAGGACGAAAGCCTGCGCAAGGCGCTTCACGAGAGCGAGGAGCGTCTGCGGCTGACCATCGGCGCCGTGCGTGACGGACTTTGGCAGTGGGACCGCGAACAGGACCAGGTGCTGTGGGATTCCCGCTGCTACCAGATGCTGGGCATGCCGGATCAGGCACTCGGTTCGTTCACCGTGGCCGGCTTCATGCATCTGCTGCACCCACTGGACCAGCCTCGCGTCCAGGAACGGCTCAGGCGCCACCTCGAACACGGCGACCCATTCCGTGTCGAGATGCGCATAAGGCAGGCCGATGGCTCCTGGCGATGGATCGAATCGCGCGGGGAGGTGACCCTGCGCGATGCCGACAACAAGGCACTGCGCATGCTCGGAATGCACACCGATATCCAGGAACGGGTGGAGCAGACCCATATGGTGAGCGCCCTGCTGGAGCGCGGAAGCGCCCTGGTGCTTGTCGCCAGCCATCGCCGCAGCATCGTCTACGCCAATGCCCGGGCAGCCGAGTGCTTCGGCCTTGCGGCGGGCGCACTGGAGCCGCAGTGCTCATTCCAACAGCTGCATCCGTCCAGCGACAGTTTCGACAGCTTCGCATCGCTGTATGAGCGCCTAAGCCTGAAGGGCACGGTGCGTACCGAGTGGGCACTGAAGGTCAAGGGCGGCCACATGCGCTGGTTCGACATGCAGGGCGCACTGCTGGACCCCGAAGATCCCCAAGGCAACGTGATCTGGACCCTGTTCGACGTAGATGCCCGCCATCAGGCGGAGAGTGCATTGCACGAGGTCCAGCAGCGGCTGGAGGCCATCATCGAGAAATTTCCGGCGGGCATCCTGGTGACCGACGATGCGGGGCAGTGCATCAGGGCAAGCAACGCAATGCTGGTGGACCTGTTCGAGCTGCCGCTGTCCGCCGCGGACCTTGTGGGGAAAAGCCTGCAGACATTGCTGTCCTATTTGCCCCCGGCCATGGCAACGGCCTTGCAACCTGCACCGCAACCGGGGGCAGGTGCCCTGTCGCAACGAACGATCTTTGCCCTGTCCAACGGCCGCCATATAGAAACGGAGCTGCTGCCGCTTCGCAGGCAGGAGCGGCTGCTTGGCTACTGCTGGGTATTCCACGACGTGACGGACTACAAGAGGCGCGAAACGCAGCTCGAAGCCCTGGCATTGACCGATGCGCTCACGGGTGCCAGCAACCGGCGGGCCTTCATCACGCGCATGGAGTCGGAGCTGGAGCACCTGCGCCTGGGACTGAGCCATCCGTCGGCACTGATCATGCTGGATATCGACCATTTCAAACGCGTCAACGACAGCTTCGGCCATGGCGTGGGCGACGAGGTGCTCAGGCATCTGGTGATCGCGGTGTCCAAGGAGCTGCGCCAGGGCGACATGCTGGGCCGCCTGGGCGGCGAGGAATTCGCCGTCTTGCTGACGGACGTGGACGCCCCGACCGCACTGCGGCGCGCGGAGAACCTGCGTGAGGCCGTGGCGGCGCTGGCCGTGTCCGTACAGGGCCAGGACAGCCCGATCCGCTTCACCGTGAGCCTGGGCGTATGCCTCATGGACGAGGGCGAAGCATCGGTCGAGCGCTGCCTGGAGCGGGCCGACGCCGCCATGTATTTCTCCAAGCGCAATGGCCGCAACCGCACCACATGCTGGACGCCCGATACCCCCATGATTTCAGACGCCAAGTGAGCGCGATGCCAGTGCCGCAACACGCCCGTGCGCCCGGGCAAGGCGATGTGCCGGCTACCCGGCCGCCTCATTCATCGCCCGGCACTCCGTAGCTGGGCGCGGCCCTGGGATCGATGGCGCGCGTCTGGTAGTCCTGCATCTGCGGCGCGTAGGCGGCCCAGAGGCCTTGCAGCGAGCCGATGGGATCGTGCTCGGACCAGTCCACGCGCAGGTCCGCCATGGGCCAGCTGTGCTCGCCCGCCACCTTGAGCGCGGCCGAATGCACGGGCCCGGCCTCGCCGCCCGCGGCCATGGCGGCCTGCATGGCGGCCAGCAGGCGCTCGGCCAGCGGCAGGTCGGCGCTGCGCTCGAAGGCCGGCACCATGGCCTCGATGGTGCGTTCGCTGGCCAGCAGGTTGCCGGCCGCCACGCACTGCCGCCCCACGGCGCTGGTGAAGATGCCCAGCGCCTGGCTGCCGCTGAAGACGCCGGTACGGCCCTGCGCGTCCACCACGGTGACCTGGCGGTACTGGGGCCAGCTGCCGTCATCCAGCGCCTGGCGCAGCGCGGCCTGGGGATCGGCGCCCTGCTCCAGAAGGTCCAGCACGCGCGGGCCCAGGGCGGGCAGCGTGATGTTCTGCGTGGACACCACGCCCACGCCCGCGCGCACCCAGGGGCAGCGCGCGCCCACCGCAATGCTGGACGAGCTGATGGCCACGCCCAGCTGCCCGGTGCGCTCGCAGCGCCCCACAATTGAAAAAGTCATGGTTTCTTCCTCCTGCCGATACGGCTGTGCCAGGTGCTTGCTGGGGTTGACGCTCAGGCGCTGGCCGGCGGCTGCCAGTCATCGGGGATGACCGCGATCACGTCGATCTCCATCAGCCACTGCGGCTGCCCCAGGGCCGAGATGCACAGCCCCGTGGAGATGGGAAACACGCCCTTGAGCCACTTGCCCACCTCCTGGTAGACGGGCTCGCGGTAGCGCGGGTCGATGATGTAGGTGGTGGTCTTGACGATGTGCGACAGGTCGCTGCCCGCTTCCTCCAGCAGCTGCTTGACGTTCTTCATCGCCTGCTCGGCCTGCTTTTGCGGATCGCCCAGGCCGACCAGGTTGCCCTCGAAATCGGTGCCGATCTGGCCGCGCACATAGACGGTGTTGCCGGCGCGCACGGCCTGGCACAGGTCGTTGTCCAGCGACTGGTTGGGATAGGTGTCCTTGGTGTTGAACATGCGGATGCGGGTATGGGTGGGCATGGTCTGGCTCCTGCAGGGGGTGGATGGGAAGGTGTCTCAGAGCGCGCTACCTGCTGCGGGCAGCGGCGTCGTAGTCGCTGTAGCGGCGCTGCTTGGCGATGTGGTCGGCCACGAACTTGGCGTCATGCCACACGCCCCAGATGAAGGACGAGCCACGGCGCGACAGCCAGGGCAGGCCCAGGAAGTAGATGCCGGGCTCATGGCCCACGCCGCGGTGGTGGCGCGGCTTGCCGCCGGGCTCGAAGCTGTCCACCTGCAGCCAGCTGAAGTCCACCCTGTAGCCCGTGGCCCAGATGATGGAGGTGATGCCTGCGGCGGCCAGGTCGAGTTCGCGCAGCGGATGGGTCATGCACTCCGGATCGGGCAGGCGCCTGCGCGCCTCGGGCTCCTCGGGCAGGTCCAGGCCGTTGCGGCGGATGTAGTCGTCGGCCGCATCGAGCATGGCCAGGTAGTTGGCGTCGCCGTTGGCGATGTTCTCGGCCAGGTCGTCCCGGAAGCGCACCCAGCCATCGGCGAAGGACTCGGTCAGCCCCACCAGGGTGATGCCCTGGTGTCCCAGCGCGCGAAAGTCCACGGTGTGGCCGCCGCGCGCGCCGCTGACGGCAATGGTCACATGCTCGCGGCCGGGCTTGGCAATGGCCGCATCCCATTCGCCCAGCACGCCCAGCCACCAGCAGAAATCACGGCCGCGATAGGCACGCGGCGGCCGGTCATGGGCGCCCACAGAGAGAAACACCTTGCGGCCCGCGCGCTGCAGTTCATCGGCGATCTGCACGCCCGAGGAGCCTGCGCCCACCACCAGCACGGCGCCTTCGGGCAACTGCGCGGGGCGGTGGTAGTGCGCGGAATGGATCTGCAGGAGGCCGCCATCGGCGGGCGCAGCCGGCGCTATCGGAGGGATCACCGGCACCTGGAACGGCCCCGTGGCCGCGATCACGTTGCGGGCCTCGATCACGCCCTCGGACGTTTGCACCGTGAAGCCCGGCCGGCCCTGGTTGCGCGTGACCCGCCTGACCTCCACGCCGGTGCGCACGGGCGCCTTGATCTGGCGGACATAGTCCTCGAAGTAGTCGGCCACCTCGTCCTTGCCGGGAAAGCCGTCGCGGTCGCCCTTGAACTCCAGGCCCGGAAAGCGGTCATGCCAGGCCGGCCCGTTGGCCACCAGCGAGTCCCAGCGCCCCGTGCGCCAGGCCTGGGCGATGCGCTGGCGCTCCAGCACCAGGTGCTCTACGCCAAGCTGGCTCAGGTGTTCGCTGGCCGCGATGCCGGCCTGCCCGGCGCCGACCACGAGCGTGTTGATGGTTTGGATTTCAGCTGTCATGGTGTGGGTCTCTCAGGAAAAAAAGGCGCAGACCGTCCCGCATCGGCGCGGTGCCGACTGCCTTGGTGTGGTCCGCAACAAAAAAGGGAAGGAGGTGAAGGCCGCCCGTGCGGCGCTACAGGTACAGGTGCTTCACCACGTCGTTGGCCAGCAGCTCGCTGGCCGTGCCCGAGGCCACCAGCTGGCCCTTGAGCAGCAGATAGCCCGTGTGGGCGATGGACAGCGCCGCCTCGGCGTTCTGCTCGATGAGCAGCACGGTGATGCCTTGGCTGTGGATGCGCTGCACCGTCTCGAAGTACTCCTCGATGAGCTTGGGCGACAGGCCCAGCGTGGGCTCGTCCATCACCACCAGGCGCGGCTCGCCCATGAGCACGCGGCCCAGCGCCACCATGGCCTGCTCGCCGCCGGACAGGGTTCCGGCCGCCTGCGTCAAGCGCTCGCCCACCCGGGGGAACAGGGCCACCACGCGCTCCAGCGCCTGGGCAAAGCCCTGCTGCGGGCGCAGCGCGTCGTGGCCGATCTTCAGGTTCTCCTGCACGGTCAGCTCGGCAAACAGGCGCCGCCCTTCGGGCACGAAGCCCACGCCCAGGCCAGCCAGGTCTTCGGTGCGCATGCGCGCCAGCGGCTGGCCCATGACGCGGATGGCGCCGTGGTGCACGGGCAGCAGGCCCGCAATCGCCTTGAAGGTAGTGGTCTTGCCCGCGCCGTTGGGGCCCAGCAGGCAGACGATGCTGTGCTCGGGCACCTGCAGCGAGACCTGGTTGAGCATGTTCACCACGCCATAGCGCGTGCTGATGGAGTCCAGTTCAAGCATGGCTGGCCTTTCTGCCCAGATAGGCTTCCTGCACGCGCGGCAGCCGGCGCACCGCCTCGAAGCTGTCGTCGCCGATCTTGCGTCCGTAGTCCAGCACCATCACGCGGTGCGGCAAGGTGGCGATGAGCCGCATGTCGTGCTCGATGATGATGAAGCCCAGCGCCGGATTGCCTTCGCGCAGGCGCTGGATGTCGGCGATCAGCGCATCGGTGTCGCGATCGTCCATGCCGCTGGAGGGCTCGTCCAGCAGCACGATGCGGGGCTCGGCGGCCAGGGCGCGCGCAATCTCCAGGCGGCGGCGGTCGGCCTGCGGCAGGCTGCTGGCCAGCACGTTGCGGCGCTGGTGCAGGTCGCTGGACACGCTTTGCAGCAGCGCGCAGGCGCGCTCGGCGCAGCGCTTCATCTCGGCGCGCGAGACGGCCGGGCGCAGCAGCGCGGTGAGCACGCCGCAGCGGGTGCGCGCGTGCATGCCGATGATCACGTTGTCCAGCACGCTCAGCGAGCCGAACAGCCGGCTGGTCTGGAAGGTGCGCGCAATGCCGGCGCCCGCGATGTCGTGCGCGGCCATGCCCTTGAGCGAGCGACCTTGCAGCAGCACCTCGCCCTCGGTGGGCTGGTAGATGCCGGTCAGCAGGTTCAGCAAGGTGGACTTGCCCGCGCCGTTGGGCCCGATGATGCCCAGCACCTCGCCCGCCGCCAGGTGGATGTCCACGCCCTGCACCGCCGTCAGGCCGCCGAAGCGCATGGTCAGGCCACGCCCCTCAAGGACCAGCGGGCCTGCGGGCGCGGCATGGTGGGTGGGATGGGTGGGAGGGGAATCAATGCTCATGGTTGCGCACCCGTTGGGGGAAGATGCCGCGCGGGCGGATGATGAGGAAGGCGATCACCACCAGGCCGTAGAACAGGATGCGGTAGTCGGAAAACGCCCGCAGCTTCTCCGGCAGCATGGTCAGCAGGAAGGCGCCGACGATCACGCCCAGCGTGTTGTCCATGCCGCCTGCGATCACCAGCGTCATGATGGTCACGGACACCAGGAAGGTGAAGTTGTCCGGCGAGATGAAGCTCACATAGAACGCATACACCGTGCCCGCGAAGCCCGCCAGGAAGGCGTCCACCGCAAAGGCCTTGACCTTGAACCAGGTGACGTTGATGCCGCAGGCGCGCGCGGCGATCTCGTCGTCGCGCAGGGCATTCCAGGCCAGGCCCACGCGCGAGCTGTGCAGGCGCTGCGCCGAGACGATGGCCAGCCCCAGCAGGGCGACGGCCACGTAGTAGAAGTTGGCCTGGCCCGGCAGGCTGTGGCCCCACAGCGTGATGGGGTCGTTGAACGAATGCCCGAACAATGTGGGCGAAGGAATGCCCACCAGGCCGTTGGCGCCGCCCGTCCACTCCAGGTTCATCAGCAGCTGGTGCACGACGATGCCGAAGGCGATCGTCACCAGCGCCTGGTAGCTGTCGCGGGTGCGCATGGACGGCAGGCCCAGCAAAAAGCCGAAGACCGTGGCCACGGCGGCGGCCACCAGCAGGCAGATCCAGAAGCTCACGCCGAAGTGGATGGCCAGCAGGGCCGACGCATAGGCGCCGATGCCGTAGGACGCGCCGGTGGCGAAGTTCGGTATGTTGGCGCTGCCCAGCTGGAAGTTCAGCGCCAGCGCCAGCACCGCGTACAGGCAGGCGATGATCATCAGGTGCATGGCGTAGCTGTCACCGCCCAGCACCCACGGAAAGACCAGCGCCAGCACCACGCCCGTGCCCACGGCCAGCGGCCTGCACTGGCCGAAGGCGGCCACGATGCGGTCCTCCACCAGCGGGCGTTTCTGCACCGCGACCAGGGCCACGGCAAAGCAGGCCAGCAGCGCCAGCACCGTGATCCAGCTTTCGGCCAGCAGGAACTGGCGCAGCAGCACGGCGCCCGCCAGGGCCACGCCCAGCACGATGGCGGCCGAGCCCGCACTCCGTGGAGCCGCGCGCGGCGGCGCCTGTATCGTCGTTGTCTGCATCACACCTTCTCCATTTTCTGAACGCCGAACAGGCCGGCGGGGCGAAAGATCAGCACCAGGATCACCAGGGCGAATACGAACACCAGCCGGTACGAGGTGCCATTGGGCACATAGCCCTGCACGATGGTCTCGATGGCCGCAATCAGCAGGCTGCCGACAATGGCGCCCCCCAGCCGCCCCAGACCGCCGACCACCGCGGCGGAAAAGCCGATCAGGCCCGCCTGCACGCCGAAGTCAAAGCGCACCACGCCCGCATAGCTGGCCAGGAAGATGCCGCCCACCGCGCCGGTGGCCGAGGCAATGAAGAAGGTGTTGCGAAACACCGGCCCCGGCGCAATGGAGAACAGCCGCGCGGTTTCGCGGTCCTGCGACACGGCGCGTATGCGCATGCCCATCGGCGTGTGGTGCAGCACGTACAGCAGCACGCCCACCAGCGCCACCGCCACCAGCACCGAGACCACGCTGATCAGGGGCAGCGGCCCGAACGGGGTGGGAACGGCCCCCTGCGCAATCGCCGGGAACGCGTGCGGATTGCTGCCCTGCGGGTACAGGTGGCGGATCAGCTCGCGGATCACGATGCCCAGAGCCACCGTGGCCACCAGCGGCATCATGGCCGGCGCATTGCGAAAGCGGCTGATCACCAGCCGGTCCAGGGCAACGCCCAGTCCTCCCACCGCCGCAATGGCCACCAGGCAGGCCAGGCCCAGCACCAGCCAGGTGGCCGAGCCGCCCAGCGCGGCAGCCAGGGCCTGCACGGCCGCCAGGGCGATGAAGGGGGCGACCATGGCCACGTCGCCATGGGAAAAGTGAATCACCTGCAGCACGCCAAACAACAGGCTGAAACCCAGGGCAAGCAGGCTGTAGATGCAGCCCAGGGTCAGCCAGTTGATGAGTTGCTGGAACAGCGCGTCATGCATCGATAGGGTTCCTCTTGTGTCGGGTTCGGCCGGTTTGGCGGGGCTTCGCTTGTCTCCATGTCACGCAACCATTGAAGCAAGAAACCGCGCAAAACCTGCGTCGCTTTTGCCGAGGCGCTGCTTCGGAAAACGCGATCCAGTCCCGGGCAGTTGCGGCGATACATTGATCCGGCGGCGTTGCCAGACAGCGCCGGCCAGCCCGCCACGCACCGTGGCGCCCCGCCGCCCCGGCCCCCCGGGCCGCCATGGCTGCCCCTCGTCTTCACCTGAACAGGACCGACCGACCATGCAAGCCTTCACGACAACCACCGCCCTCCTGCCATCGCGCCGGCGCCTTGCCGCATCCGCCCTGGCGCTGGCCGCCGCCACGCTGGCCTGCGGCGCGGCCTGGTCCCAGTCCACCGTGAAGCTGGGCTTCATCGGCCCCGTCAGCGGCGGCAACGCACAGCAGGGCCTGGGCGCGAAGAACGGCTTCCTGCTGGCCATCGACCAGTGGAATGCCACGGCCGGCGTGCCGTTCAAGGTGGAGGGCGTGGTGCTGGACGATGCCTCCGACCCGCAGACCGGCGTGTCCGCCGCGCTCAAGCTGGTCAACGACCGCGACGTGGTGGGCGCCATAGGCCACTGGAACAGCCCCGTGGCCCTGGCCACGCTGCCGGTGTTCAACCGCGTGCAGATGCCCTTCATCGTCTGGGGCGCCATCGGCCCCAAGATCACCGACCAGAACTTCGCCAACACCACGCGCGTGACGCCCACCCTGGTCAACGAGAACAAGCCCCTGGCCGCCTGGGCCGCCACGGGTCTGGGCGCAAGAAAGATCGCCATCATTGCCGACACCAGCGACTACGGGCGCGCCAACCTGGCCTCGTTCGGCAGCTTCTACAAGGCAGAAAAAGGCAGTGTGGTGGCCGAGGAAAGCTACCCCGTGGGCACCACGGATTTCCGCTCCATCCTCACCAAGATCAAGAGCCTGAACCCCGACGCGGTCTACTTCGGCGGCGTGATCACCGAGGCCGGCATCGTGCGCAAGCAGATGGCCGAGCTGGGCATGAAGCAGCCCATGCTGGGCATCAGCGGCATCTTCGACCCGCAGCTCATCCAGATCGCCGGCCCGGCCGCGGACGGCACCATCGTCGGCACGCCCAAATCGCAGACCAACCCCCGGCTGGACGCCATGAGCCGCGCCTATGCCGCCAAGGGCTATGCCGACTCCGAGAGCCCGTACACCAAGTACGCATACGACGCCACCGGCATCCTTTTGCAATCGCTCAAGACGGCAGGCACCAAGGACCGGCAGGCCGTGGCCAAGGCCATCCGCGCCATACGCTACGACGGCGTGACCGGTACCGTGACCTTCGACGCCAACGGCCAGACGCAGGTGCCCGTGGAGCTGCAGCTGCACGAGGTCAAAGACGGCAAGTGGGCCAGCCGCTGATGATCAGGACAGGCAGCCAGTACCGCGACTCCATCCGCGATGGCCGGCGGATCTGGATGAACGGCGAGCGCGTCAAGGATGTGACCACCCACCCCATGTTCAAGCCGCTGGTGGACATCCGCGCGCGCGTGTACGACCTGCAGCACGAGGCCGCGCTGCGCGACGCGCTCACCTACGACGAAGGCGACGGCGAGCGCCACCCCATCGCCCACAAGCTGCCGCTGACGCGCCAGGACTGGTGGGACAAGCGCCGCGCCACCGACCTGCTGCTGGAGGACATGGGCGGCGTGGTCATGCGCGTGGGCGACGAGAGCGTGGGCGAGATGTGGTCGCTGTTCGACGGCCAGGACGTGCTCAACGAGCTGGACCCGCGCTTTTCCGCCAACATCCGCACCCACATCCGCCGCGTGGTGCGTGGCGACCTGTTCCACGTATCGGCCAACACCGACCCCAAGGGCGACCGCTCGCGCCTGCCGCAGGACCAGGACCCCGACGTGCTGCTGCATGTGGTCAAGGAGACCGATGCAGGCGTCATCGTGCGCGGCGCCAAGTACGAGACCGCCGCCGCCTATGCCAACCAGGCCTTCACCAAGCCGGGGCTGGCGCACTGGGGCGACGCGGCGCAGTCCGAATACGCCATAGGCTTCATCTGCGACCTGGGCGCGTCCGGCCTGCGCTTCATCTGCCGCCCGGGCCTGGCCGCCCGCGCATCGGCCCAGGACCATCCGTTGAGCCATCGCTTCGACGAAGTGGACGCCATCGTGGTCTTCGACGACGTGCTGGTTCCCTGGGAGAACGTGCTGTTCTACCGCCACACCCGGGCCGCCCATTTCCTGCGCGAGACGCTGCACCGCTACTCGGCCTTCACCTTCCTGCAGCGCAGCCTGAAGCTGGCCGACATGCTGATAGGCACGGCCCTGCACAACGCGCGCCAGACCGGCGTGGAGAAGCTGCAGGCCGTGCAGGACAGGCTGGCCGGCCTGGCCTGCTACCGCGAAGGCATCAACGCCCACCTCACGGCCGCCATCGCGCTGGCCGAGCGCAGCCCGGCCGGGCTGATGATGCCCAACCAGTCCCTGCTGTTCACCGGAAGGTCGCTGGCCACCGGCCAGCTGCACCACATGATGAACACCGTGCGCGAGCTGTGCGGCGGCCAGGTCTGCCTGACGCCGGACCACGCCAGCTTCGAGAACGAGGAAACCGGCCCCTGGCTGCGCAAGTTCTACACCCTCGGCCCGCAATGGCAGGCCGACGACCGCCGCAGGCTGCTGGCCTATGCGCGCGACCTGCTCGACTCGGACCACGCCGGCCACCGGCTCAGCTTCCAGCTGTTTGCGCAATGCCCGCCCTACGCCCAGACGGCGGCCGTGTACCGGCATTTCAACTGGGATGCGCCGCTGGACTTTGTCGGCAAGTCCGCCGGCCTGACGGACCGCGTGAAGGCCACGCAGGCGCCGGCCCAGGGCGACGGGGCGGTGGCGCAATGGTTTCGCAATCACAACGCCAGCGACTGAAGGCTGCCGGGGCCCGACCGCCGCACAATGCAGGCGCCTTGCGGGAAGGGCCTCTTGCAGCGCGGTCCGCCGCTTGGTCAACTACGCGGCAGGTCACCCTGGCCGCCCTCCCCTCTCCACCTCTTGCACACCGTGCTGACACGACTGACCTTCAGACAATTGGAATACTGCGTGGCGGCGGGCGAATTCGGCAGCATTGCCGAGGCCGCCAACCGCATCCACGTCTCGCCCTCGTCCATCTCCTCGGCCATCACCCAGGTGGAGGCCGAGCTGCAGGTGCCGCTGTTCGTGCGCCACCATGCGCAAGGCCTGTCCGTCACGCCCGCAGGCGCCGAAGTCCTGCGGGAGATCCGCAGCCTGCTCGACCAGGCCATGGCCTTGTACGACGTGGCCAGCAGCGCGCAAAGCCAGGTGCGCGGCCCCGTGCGCGTGGGCTGCTTCACCACGCTGGCGGCCATGGTCGCCCCCGAGCTGTGCCAGGGATTCGCGCGCGCCCACCCCAAGGCCACGGTCACGCAGATCGAGGACCACCAGGAAGGCCTGATCCACAAGCTGCGCACCGCGCAGATCGATGTCGCCATCACCTACGACCTGCTGGTGGCCGAATCGGACATCTGCTTCGAGCCGCTGGCCCAGCTGCCGCCCATGGTCATCGTCAGCGAACTCAATCCGCTGGCCAACCACCGCTACACCACGCTGGAGGCGCTGGCCCAGCTGCCCATGGTCCTGCTGGACTTGCCCCTGAGCCGTGAATACTTCATGTCGCTGTTCCGCGAAGCCGGCGTCTCGCCCCTGATCGCGGCCCGCAGCGCCAGCCCCGACGTGGTGCGCTCCCTGGTCGCCAACGACGTGGGCTACTCCCTGGTCAACGTGCGCCCGCGCAACTCCCATGCGCTGGACGGCAAGAAGATCGTCAACCTGCACCTGAACGGCAACCACCGCCCCATGAAACTGGGCCTGGCCTGGGCCCGCGAACAAAAGCCCCGCCATGTGGTGGAAGCCTTCATGCACCGCTGCCGCAGCTTCATCTCCAATGAATACATTCCGGGGATGACGGCGCCTGGGCGCGGGGAGGCGAACTGAGCGGCGCGCAGACCGAATCAGGGAGCCCGTCAGCCCGTGCTCTTGCGCACCTCGTAATGCAGCACCGCCATGCCCTCGCCGATCTGCCGAACCGACAGCAGGCGCAGTACCGGATGCAGCACCCGGCGGGGAAACAGCGGCTTGCCCCGGCCCAGCGTGGCCGAGCCCACGCTCAGGATCATCTCGTCCAGCAGGTCCGCGTCATAAAACTGGCCTGCCAGGTCTCCGCCTCCCATGACCCAAAGGTTGCGCCCACCGGCCGCCGCCTGCATCTGCGCATGCACGGCACGCACATCACCGCTGACAAACCGGATATCGGCACCCGGGATACCAGGCAGCGTGCGGCTGGAAAACACCCAGGCAGGCTGCGTATAGGGCCACGCCGCCCCGGTCTCCTGCGCCACCGTCTCCGCGTGGCGCAGCATCCATTCGTAGGTGGCGGCCCCCATGGCCAGCGCGCCCACGCCGGCAATGAACTCCGGGTAGCCCGTGGCCTGCATGTCGCCCAGCGGGAACAGCCAGTCCAGGGAATCGTCCTCGGTGGCCAGGAATCCGTCGAGTGAGGTGGCGGCGAAGTATTGGGTCTTCATGGAGGAGATGGTAGCCAGGCAGGCGCGGCACGGCCATCCGCCCGGCTGTTGTGCGGGCCGCGCCCTGACCTCATCGTCAAATTTCTTTTGAAGCCGCCTTCAGTCCTGCGGGTCTTTTTCAATTGGAACACCCAGGTCAACATCGCTCCATGCCCAGACGACTTGCGAACCGGGTTTCCGCCACCGCCCCAACACCTGTACAGCTCCGCCAAAGAACCGCATGACCACCGCCTCCACGCCCCTGTTTAGCCCCCTGCAGCTCGGCCCGCTCAGCCTGCCCAACCGCATGGTGATGGCCCCCATGACGCGCAGCCGCACCAGCCAGCCAGGCGACGTGCCCAATGCACTGATGGCCACCTACTACGCACAACGCGCCAGCGCCGGCCTGATCGTCTCGGAAGCCACCCAGATCTCCCGCCAGGGCCAAGGCTACAGCTTCACCCCCGGCATCTATTCAGAGGCGCAGGTGGACGGTTGGCGCCGCGTCACGGACGCGGTGCATGCCGCCGGCGGGCGCATGGTGCTGCAGCTGTGGCACGTTGGGCGCATGTCGCATGCCAGCTTTCACGCCGATGGCCTGCCGGTCGCGCCTTCGGCGCTGTCGCCCCAAGCCCAGGTCTGGGTGGTCGGCGACGACGGTGTCGGCCGCATGGTCGACTGCCCCGTACCGCGCGCGCTGAGCGCACAGGACATCCAGGACGTGATCGGTGACTTCCGCAGGGGCGCGGCCAATGCGATGCGTGCCGGTTTCGATGGCGTGGAAATCCACGGCGGCAACGGCTACCTGATCGATCAGTTCCTGCGCACCACCTCCAACCACCGCACTGACGCCTACGGCGGCGGCATCGCCCAGCGCACGCGCTTCGCCGAAGAGGTCGCGGCCGCCGTGGCGGGCGAGGTCGGGGCCGAGCGCACCGGCATCCGCCTGGCGCCCTTCATCACGCAGCGCAACATGAACTGCCCGCAGATCATCGAGACCATCCTGCATCTGGCCAGCAAGCTCGACGAGATCGGCCTGGCCTACATCCACCTGTCCGAAGCCGATTGGGACGATGCGCCCGAGATTCCGCAGGACTTCCGCCACGCGCTGCGCCGCGCCTACCAGGGCAAGGTGATCGTTGCGGGCAAGTACGACGCGGAGCGCGCCCAAGCCATCCTGCACGAGGGCCTGGCAGACCTCGTCGCCTTCGGCCGCCCCTTCATTGCCAACCCGGACCTGCCGGCGCGCTACGCCGCCCAGGCGCCGCTGGCCGCATTCGATCCGAAGGCCCTGTTTGGCGGCGACGCGCGCGGCTACTCGGACTACGCAGCCCTCGCCACTGCCTGAAACCCTCCTTGCTCTCCCTTCTTGCTATCCCCTCTTCCTCAACCTTTGAAAGCACGACCATGAAAGCCGTTGGATACCAGAAACCCCAGGCCATCAGCCAACCCGAATCGCTGATCGACATCACCCTGCCCGATCCCGTGGCCAGCGGCCGCGACCTGCTGGTCGAAGTCAGGGCCGTGTCCGTCAATCCGGTGGACACCAAGGTGCGCGCCAGCGGCGCGCCCGCCGAGGGGCAGACGCACAAGGTGCTGGGCTGGGATGCCAGCGGCATCGTCAAGGCCGTGGGCCCCGAAGTCACGCTGTTCAAGCCGGGCGACCGCGTCTGGTACGCCGGCTCCATTGCGCGCCCTGGCACGAACAGCGAACTGCACCTGGTGGACGAGCGCATCGTGGGCCACGCGCCCAAGTCGCTGGACTTCGCACAGGCTGCGGCCCTGCCCCTGACCGCCATCACCGCGTGGGAGATGCTGTTCGACCGCCTGGGCATCGCGCCGGGCAAGCACCCCAGCCACAAGACGCTGCTCATCATCGGCGCCTCCGGCGGCGTGGGCTCCATCCTCACACAGCTGGCCACGCGGCTGACCAGCCTTACCGTCATCGGCACCGCATCGCGGCCCGAGACGCAGGCCTGGGTCAAGGAGCTCGGCGCCCACCACGTGATCGATCACAGCCAGCCGATTGCCGACGAACTCAAGCGCATCGGCTTTCCCACGGTGGACCACATCGTGAGCCTCACGCAGACCGACCTGCACTTCGCACAGATCGTCGAGGCGATCGCGCCCCAGGGAAAATTCGGCCTGATCGACGATCCCGCGTCGCTGGACATCACCAAGCTCAAGCGCAAGTCGGTGTCGGTGCACTGGGAATTGATGTTCACCCGCGCCCTGTTCGGCACCGACGACATGATCGGCCAGCACCGCCTGCTCAACGAGGTTGCCGCACTGGTCGATGCCGGCCTGATCCGCACCACGCTGGCCGAGCGCTTCGGCAGCATCAACGCCGACAACCTCAAGCGCGCCCATGCCCTGATCGAGTCGGGCAAGGCGCGCGGCAAGGTGGTGCTGGAGAACTGGGGCTGAGCCATGAAGACAGAGACCATTTTCAACCTGGCCATCCTTGAGGCGAAGGCCGGCCAGCACGACCAGCTGCGCGACGCCCTGCGCGCGCTGGTGCCATTCACCCGGCAAGAGGCCGGATGCCTGGACTACACGCTGTTCGAGCTGGCGGACACCCCCGGCACCTTCTACATGCGGGAGTCATTCAGGGACCAGGCAGCGCTGGATGCGCACTTCAGCATGCCGTACTTCAAGGCGTTCGAGAAACGCTTCGACGAACTGCTGGCACGCCCCTTGCAACTGGTGGGCCTGAAGGAAGTGCCCTGACGGGCGGTACGGATCCGGGCGGCACGGGTCCGGCCGACGACTAGCGCGCGGCTGCAGAGCGCCGCCCCCACGCTGGCGGCAGCGTGGGGGTTGCCGCCGACAGCTGGTCCCATACGTACTGGGCGGCAAAGCCGTGGTGACGGCTGCGCGAGCGCACCAGGCAGGCTTGCCGGCCCAGATTTCTTTCGGCCAACGGGACTGCGTCCTGCACATCCAGGCTCATTGCCGCGGCACCGTTGAGCAGCGCAACCATGCCGTTTTCACGGGCGGCATGCACCAGGTCCTCCAGCGTATCGGACTCCAGATGCACGCCCGGCTTCAGCCCCTGCGCCGCAAAGGCGTTGTCGAGCTGGCGCCGCATTGCGTATTCGCTTGGCAGCAAGGCCAGGGGGTGGTTCGCGACCTCGCTGAGCTCCAGCAGGCGTCGCCGCCGGCGGGGCTTCAATCCCACGGCCACCACCGGCTCGTCGAAGCAGGCCAGGATCTCCAGATCGGCATGCGGCTCCGGGTCGAAGCTGACGGCGAGATCGAAATCGCCACGCAACACGCCCTCCACCAAGGCCTGTGCGGTGCGCCTGCGCAGCGCGATCGCCAGCTGCGGCCACTGCGCCTGGGCACTGCGCACGACGGGCAGTACCCAGCATCCCGCGTAGGACTGCACCAGGCCGATGCGCACCAGGCCCGCCACGGTGCTCGCACGCGCCTGCACGTCGCGCAGCGCCGCCTGCAGCTCCCTGAGGCAGGCCGACACCCGGCGGTCGAGCTCATGTCCGGAGGCCGTGGCTACGGCGCGCCCGCTCGCACGGTCGAACAGATGCACGTCCAGGGTCGATTCCAGCAAGGCGATCTGCTCCGACAGCGCCGCCTGCGAGATCGAGGCATCGCGCGATGCCGCACTGAAGCTGTGCGCCCGCATCGCCGACACGAAGTAGCGCAACTGGCGCAATGAGACGAGATCGAGGGGGTCGCGGCTGCGTGCGGACATGGCCATCGGATTATCCGATAGGCGCGGCCAGAAAATGCGAATTGCGAAGAAACAAGGGCCTGCCGACACTACGGCCACGAGACAACTCTGGTCACGAGAGCACCGATGAAACGACGCAACTTCCTTCAGTACGCCAGCACGGCGACGGCCATTTCAGCCTTGGGCGCAAGCCCCTCGGCGCGCGCACAGGCATTCCCGTCCAAGCCCATCCGCATCATCTGCCCCTATCCAGCAGGTGCGACCACCGATGCCGTCTCCCGCCTGATGGCGAACGCCTTGCAGTCGGACAGCGGCAGCACGGTGATCGTCGACAACCGCAGCGGTGCGGGCGGCAACATCGGCACGGAGGCGGCAGCACGCGCCGAGGCCGACGGCTACACGCTGCTGCTGGGCGCACTCGGCCCCATGGCAGCGAACCCGGCGCTGTACTCCAGGCTCAACTTCGATCCGGTCAAGGACTTCACACCGCTGGCATGGGCCGCCTCGGTGCCGTTGATCTGGGCCGTGCATCCCTCCTTCCCGGCGGCCACGGCCAAGGAGGCGCTCGAATGGCTGCGCAAGAACCCGGGCAAGTTCTCCTACGCATCCGCCGGCAACGGCACGCCGCAGCACCTGGCGGGAGAACTCGTCAAGCGCCAGACCGGCACCTCGATCCTGCACATTCCCTACCGCGGCTCCGCGCCTGCACTCAACGACGTGCTGGGCGGCACGGTGCAGATGGTGTTCGAAGCCACGCCGGCCATCCTGCAACATGTGCAAAGCGGGCGCCTGAAGGCGCTGGCCGTGACGTCCGCCAGGCGCATTCCCGCGCTGCCCGGCGTGCCCACGCTCAAGGAATCGGGCGTGGACGCCGAGATCAGCGGCTGGTACGGCTTCCTCGCGCCCGCTGCGACCCCGGCCGACCGCAAGGCCTGGCTGGTCAAGCACATGGGCGCGGCGCTGGCGGCCAAGGCCACGCAGGACAGGCTGGCCGAACTCGGCTCGGTGCCCATCGACAACTCGCCCCAGGCATTCGCACGCCTGCTGGACAGCGAGCGGGCACGCTGGCAGACGCTGATCCGCGAAGTCGGCATCAAGCTCGACTGAAGGCGCCGCCCCATGCCGCACATCGCCATCGAGGTATCGCCATCCTTGCTCCCGTCGATCCAGTGGGAGCCGGTCCTGCACGCCATGCACCTTGCGCTGGCCGAGCGCGGATGGGCACGGCTCGCGGACCTGAAGTCGCGCGTGGCCCCCATCGCCGTCGGACTGTGCGGCGAGGACCCCCACGCGCAGCAGCTCATCGCCACCCTGACGCTGACCAACCCGCGCCCGCCGCAGATGTGCTCGGCCATGGCCGAGGTCGTGTTCGAGCATCTCTCGCGCGCGATCGGTGCGCCCCTGGAGTCAGCGGCGTGGGTGCAGTGCTGCGTGTTCCTGCAGGAGCACCCGAAGTCGCACTACCTCAAGCGGCAATGGAACGCGCCGCCGCCCGCTTCCTCAACTCCATGACAACGGGAAAAGCGCCATGTGTTGCAGCTGGCGGTTGGCCGCTGGCCGCTGATCGCGCGCTGCCGGCTCAGGCCGCCAGGCCTGCGGCCAGTTGCCGCACGGCCCGGGCACTGGCGCCCTTGCCGGTGATGGCCACCGCTGGGGGGTGGGCCAGCATGCGCTCGAAGACCTTGCGCACTTCCTCGGCACCGATGCCATCGATCATCGCCAGCGTTTCGGCCACGGACGTCACGCTGCCATGGGCAAAGAGGTCCTCGACAGCCCGCTCCATGGTGGCGTAGGTCCGCTCGCCCGCACGCACCCGCGAGACCGCCAGCTGGTTCTTGGCCCGTTCCAGATGCACGGGGTCGATGCCGGCAGCCTGGGCGCGCAGCAGGCTACCTGTCGCTGCCACCAGCGCTTCGAGCTTGTCCGGGGTCGTGACCGCATGCACGATGAAGTTGGCCCAGACGTCACCGCCCTCCATCGCCGCATAGGCCGTATAGGCCAGTCCGAGCCGCTCGCGCACGGTATCGACCAGGGGCGACGACATCCCCTCGCCCAGCAGATGGGCCGCCAGCGAGGCCACGAGACGCGCACGCTGCGGGTGCTCGCCCTGCAACTGCTCGAACACCAGCGGATAGGCCAGGTTCACGAACACCTGGGACACCTGCGTGAAACGTTGCGCCAGGGCCTGCCCCACATACTTTGCGGGCTGAGGGGGCAGCGCCACAGCGGGATCGGCCGAAGCAGGCATGCCGGCGAACAGCTGCGCCGCCTGCTCCAGCCAGGCCGGCACATCGAAGTTTCCGGCCGCGACGACGACGGTCTTTTCTCCCACGTAATGGGTTTGCACATGGCGCACCAGATCCTGCCGGGTGAAGCCTTCGATATTGGCCACCGTGCCGATCACAGGCATGCCCATGGGGTCGTCGCCCCAGATGGCGCGGTCCAGCAGGTCGCCGGCGCTGTCCTCCGGGTCCTCTTCGTACTCGATGGCCTCCTGCCGGATCACCTGCAGCTCCCTTTGCAGCTCATGCTCGGGAAACACGCTGTTCAGCACGATGTCCGCAATCATTCCCAGCAAGGCCTGCGCATGCCAGCCCAGGCCGGTCATGAAATAGCCGGTGATGTCCTTCCCGGTGAAGGCGTTGACCTCCGCGCCCAGCCGCTCCGCATCCAGGTTGATCTCCTGCACGGAACGCGTGTGCGTGCCCTTGAACGCCATGTGTTCCAGCACATGGCTGATGCCGTTGCTGGTGGAGGTCTCGTCGCGGGAGCCCACGCGCAGGAACACGCCCACGCTGACGCTCTGCAAATGCGGCATGGGCAGCGCCAGCAGCCGCACTCCGTTCGCAAGAGTGCGCAGGGCCATGGCAGGCCGCTCCAGTTCGGTTGCCGCCAGGGGCTTTTCTTGAATCATGGGCTATTGTCGTCGCGCTCCAGAGGATGCGCAGGGCAGGCCTGTTTCATGCCCCTGTACTTAACGCTGCGGGAGGCTCGGGCCCGGCCGCCCTGCTCATTCGATGACGGGCCAAAGCTCCCTCTCCTTAGCGCACGTTGCGCTCTCAGTGTCGCGCTGTTGATTTCGGCCATGCAGGAGAGGTCATTAGTCCCGTCCCTGCGATGGATGCGTCGCGGAACCGGCATCGTGCACCCGCCTGCATCAAAAGCGAGGCTGACGCCATGGCTTGCTCTCGCGACTGCTGGTAGCTGCCGAACAGAAAATGGAAGCAGAGGACCGATGTTCAGGTGACCCGGCCGATCGGTTCGACACTCACTCCTCGATTGCGCCACCGATCGAGCGCAGATACTGGCGGAATGTCATGTTCTCGTCAGCTTTTCTTGCGGCTAGGAAATCATCGAAGCGAGCCTGTTTTCTGAAACTCGTGCCGAGTTGCATGCGCGCCGCCTGACTGCGCTCGGTGTCCCGAATCACAGTTGCCAGTTCCGCCACCTTTTGGGCCTGGCTCAGGGGCATGAAAATCACCCCATCATCGTCACCAAGCACGAAGTCGTCGGAGGTGAGCACATGTTCGCCACACTTGGCAGAAATGAGCGCGTCGGCCTCCCGTGAGTCCAAACGCTGCGGCCCCGCGGGCAAGGTGCCCAAGCTGAAAATGGGCAGTCTGATGGTGCGCAACTCCGATGAGTCGCGGTGCAAGCCCCAAATGACGATGCCCCGCAGGCCAGCCAGGGCCGTCTCCAGAGTGACGAGGTCACCAACGCAGGCCTCGTCCAGACGCCCACCATTGTCGACCACCAAGACATCACCAGGCGTGGCCCGGTCGATCGCTTCGAGAAAGACGTCGACGCTGCCATAGTGCCGCGCAGGACGTACCCGGCCCACGATGTGGGAGTCATTCCACAAGGGACGAACTCCGGCAGGTGCACAACGAACCGCGATACCCAAACGCATGCATGCGTCCGCTACGTGCGGCGTCGTGAGGTCGAGGTAGGTACGCTGAAGTTTCACGGAGTCCATGTCATTTCTCCTGGGACAAAGGGGTGTCGCGCAGATCGCGCAGCAAATGGTTGTTGCGGTTCGTCATCGCAATCGAGTAGCGCCAGCCTCGCCCGATGCGGGTGGGACGCAACCTGGCGAGGGGCTCGATGGGTGCGTCGTAGATCGTCAATGCCGCGTCGCCCTGCCAGACCGGGCTGGCCTGCACGTTCTCGGCCTGGAGCCGTACGAGTTCGTAGACAGCCGGTCTATCGTGCTGGCCCTCGAACATCGATGGGAAGTGCCGCAGCGCGACGATGGGCCGGCTGCCGAACGTCACAGCGGAACTGTCGGCAAGGGCTGACAACTTCACGTGACCTTCGGCGAGGCGCCGGTCCTTGACGGCCACTGTGCCGGCAAAGGTGGCGCCGGCCTCCAGTTTGGGCGATGCAATCGAGGGCATGCCCATGGACCGTGTGATCCATACCGAGCCGATCTTCTTCGGATAGCCGAGCGCCCAGCCGCGCGCCAGCGACGTGTCCTGATCGACCACGATGTAGGGGCAATACTGCATGAGCTTGCCCTCGTACTGGACGCTCGCCAACACGATGCATTCGCGGTATTGCGCCCGGATCGGGTCGAGCAGCTCGCCGCCGGTGTCAGTGCAGGCCTGCCAATCGACGAAGGAGACCGTCACCAGGCCCGCCTCGTCTGGATGCAAGCTCAAGCCAGGTGGCAGTAGTGCCTCGATGGCGACCGGGTCGACCCAGGTCTCGATCGTGATGAAGTCGGCCGCATAGTGCCACGGTGGACTGGGGGCGATGCTTGCCTGCCCGTCATGGGAGAAAGGCCCCATGAAGCCTTGCGAAGCCGCGAATCGTGTCATATAGGTCTCCTGCTTTCGGCTTGGAAAAAGGCGGGATGGAACTCCCGCAGGATTTGTGGCTTACGACAGCCGCTCCAACCAGCCGTGAGGATCTGGAGCGCGTCCGAATTGAAGGTCTGTCAGGGCAGCTTTCAGACGCTGTGTGACAAGGCCCGGAACGCGGTCAGACACGTTCGAAGATGGCGGCGATGCCCTGCCCTCCGCCGATGCACAGCGTCACCAGCGCATAGCGTCCACCAATGCGGTGCAACTCAGCGATCGCCTTCGTCGTGATGATTGCGCCCGTCGCGCCGACGGGGTGGCCCAGAGAGATGCCGGAGCCATTCGGATTCACCTTGTCCGGATCAAGGCCAAGCTCCTGAATCACCGCGCAGGCCTGTGCCGCAAACGCCTCGTTCGACTCGATCACATCCAGGTCCTGGACTTTCAGGCCCGTGCGCGCCAGCACCTTGCGCGTAGCCGGGATGGGGCCGATACCCATATAGGCAGGCTCCACACCCGCATGGGCATAGCCCACCAAGCGGGCCAGCGGCTTGAGGCCCAGCGCATTCACACGTCCGCCCTCCGCCAGCACCACGGCTGCCGCGCCATCGTTGATACCCGACGCGTTGCCGGCAGTGACCAGACCGTCCTTCTTGAAGGCCGGCTTCATCGCGGAAAGGGATTCGAGCGTGGTGTCGCCCCGCACGTGCTCATCGGTATCGAACAGCACGATGCCCTTGCGTGTCTTCACTTCCACTGGAACGATCTGTTCCTTGAAGCGGCCCGTCGCGATGGCCGTTGCCGCGCGTTGCTGGCTGAGAACCGCCAGTCCATCCTGCTGCTTGCGCGAGATCTTGAATCGCTCCGCCACGTTTTCCGCAGTAATGCCCATGTGGATCTTGTCCCAGGGGTCATGCAGGATGCCGAGCATGTAGTCGACCAGCGTCGCATCACCCATGCGGGCACCATAGCGTGCCGAAGTGTCGATGTATGGCCCTCGGCTCATCGACTCCGAGCCCCCTCCGATGGCGATCTCGCAGTCGCCCTGCGCAATAGCCTGCGCCGCCGAGACAATGGCCTGGAGCCCAGAGCCGCACAGCCGATTGACGTTGAATGCCGGGGTCTCTATCGGAACACCCGCATCGATGGCGGCGACGCGACTGAGGTACGCATCCTTCGGATCGGTGGGGATCACATTCCCGATGACGACATGCCCAATGGCGTCAGGTGCAACGCCGCTGCGCTCCAATGCGGCCTTCACCGCAGTGGTTGCCAGTTGGGTGTTTGGCACGTCCTTCAGCGCACCGCCAAAGGTGCCGATGGCTGTACGAGCGGTGGCGACAACAAAGATTTCGCGAGCATTCATGAAAGGCCTGGAAGAAGCTGAGGAAGCGGTGGGCTTGCGCCGATGCATGGACACGGCATGGCAGTCGATGACAGGTACTTTAGGAACTTCATCCGCTAGTGGACAGTGGCTAAATTGACTATTTCCATGCGTATTCCGTCACCCAAAAACCACCAGCAGTGAGCGCCGACCTCCGACTTTGGAGTCCAGAAAGAACAAGAGCGCCTTGAACTCCTCCAAGGCGCTCGGATCGAGAAGCACCTCAATCGCGAATCATGCGGATGCCGCGTCTTTGAGACGAAGCTCTTCCTTCATCATCTCCCGCATCACGAACTTCTGAATCTTTCCGGTGACTGTCATCGGAAAGCTCTCGACGAAGCGTATGTATCGAGGAATCTTGTAGTGCGCGATCTGCCCTTTGCAGAACGCCCGCAACCCATCTTCAGAGAGCGTGGCACCGTCGCGAAGAATCGCCCATGCGCACAGTTCCTCGCCGTATTTCTGGTCCGGCACTCCAATCACCTGCACGTCCTGGATAGCTGGATGGCGATAGAGGAACTCTTCGACCTCCCGCGGATAGACGTTCTCGCCGCCTCGAATCACCAGATCCTTGATGCGGCCCGCGATGTTGACGTAGCCGTCCTCATCAATCGTGGCGAGATCCCCTGAGTGCATCCAGCCTTCTGCATCGATGGCCTCGGAGGTCTTCGCGGCGTCCTCCCAATATCCACGCATCACGGAATAGCCGCGCGTGCAAAGCTCGCCCACGGCCCCCACAGGAAGAATCTCCCCGGACTCCGGAGATATGACTTTCAATTCCAGGTGGGGCAGCACTTTCCCGATGGTGGAAACACGTTTCTCCAAGGGGGTGTCCGTGGTGCTTTGGCAGCTGGCCGGACTGGTTTCAGTCATGCCGTAGGCAATCGTCACCTCGCCCATATGCATCTCGTTTACGACGCGCTTCATCACTTCAATGGGACAGGGCGAGCCAGCCATCACCCCTGTGCGCAGCGTCGAGAGGTCAAACTCCTTGAAGCGCGGGTGGTCGAGCTCGGCAATGAACATGGTTGGCACACCATGAAGCGCCGTGCACCGCTCGTCTTGCACGGCCCGCAGCACCGACACGGCCTCGAACGCATCGTTCGGGTACACGATGGTCGTGCCATGCGTCAGAGCAGCGAGGTTGCCGACCACCATTCCGAAGCAGTGGTACAGCGGCACCGGAATGCACAGACGGTCATCCGGGGACAGCCGCATGGCTTCGCCAATGAAGAACCCGTTGTTCAGTACGTTTCGATGGGTCAGGGTCGCGCCCTTGGGAGAACCCGTGGTGCCACTCGTGAACTGAATGTTGATGGCATCAGTGCTCCGCAGTCGCGCACCGAGGGAGTGGACAGCTTGATCGGCCGGATCGCCCGTCGCGAGCAGATCCGAGAAGCGCATGAAACCAGGAACCGTGCCGTTTCCGATCTGGATGACGGTTTTCAGTGACGGCAGTTTGGCGGACTCAAGGCGTCCGGGCACCGCACCGCTCACCTCCGGTGCAATGCTTCTGATCATCTCCAGATAGTCGGTCGTCTTGAAGCTCGGCATCACGATCAACGCCTTGCATTCGACCTTGGCCAGCGCGTACTCCAGCTCCGCCACCCGATACGCCGGATTGATGTTGACGAGAATGACCCCGGCTTTGGCCGTCGCGAACTGGGTGACGAGCCATTCGACATTGTTGTGCGACCAGATCCCGATCCTGTCGCCGGGTTTGAGCCCCGCCCGAAGCAAAGCGCTTGCCATCCGATCGACTTCGCGCTGCAGCTCGAGGTACGTGTAGCGGATGCCTTGGTGACAAGAGACCACCGCCTCTTTGTCCGGGAACCTCTCGATCATCGCGTCGAAGAAAGCGCCGATCGTCTCCTCGATCAGTGGTGTGTCGGTCGCTCCGCGCGAATAGCTCATCTCTAACTTGGTCATCGATTCAGCCTCCAAAAATTCATTCCCCCAAGCTCCACGCGCTTGGGAGCCGTGCGTAGCGCCACCGTGACCCGCCGCAATGAATAGATGCCTTCGTGTGATTGCGCCTGACCGCCCTTTGCAATAGCGCGTCAATGCCTTGGTGAAGTCTTGACTCGCTCGCTCGATGTCCGAGCTCATCAACGGTTCATGAAGCACGTGCGCGGACTGCGACGCCCTCCACCTCTACAAGTTTTTGAATTTCGATGTGATACATACGGTCCACTCCATCGACAGGTGAAACGCTGACAAAGGTCTTGGCGCAGATATACGTTCTGAAATCCATGGCAAAGCGACCTCCTCCCTCAGTGAAGGGGCGGAGGTAAAACGATCTGCCAGATGAGATGCGCGTTGAAGATGCGACGCGCTGCGCGTCGCACTATTTGCGCTTGTGCATGATCTCGAGCCGACGGCGATCCTGGGCCTGTCGGTTGCCAGGGTCGCTCATACCGTTCGGCAGCAAGGCATCGAGAGCAACAGTACGCTCGTCGATCTGCTTGTTCGTCGCATCCTGCAGCGCCTTTTTGGACATCGCGTAGGCGACGTTGCAGTCGGGAGTGATGCAGCGTGCATAGCTTATGGCCGTGGACAGCAGTTGGTCCGGCTCCACCACTTCATGAAAGAACCCCAGGCGCTCGGCCTCTTCCAGACCGTACAACTCGCCACGCAAGGTGGTCAGCGCCCCCACCTTGTCGCCCAGGGCGTACTTGATGATCTCCACGTAGGCGGCAGGCATGGGAATGCCGATAGGCACTTCGTTGAGACCGAATTTCGCGGTCTTGCGGGCCGCAACGCGGAAATCACAATCGAGGGCAGTGATCAAGCCACCTGCGATGGCATGGCCGTTGATGGCCGCCACCGTGGGCCGCGGGTATCGGAAGATGCGCAGATTGGTTTCGCGGTAGGCCTTGTACCAATCGCGGATCTTGTCGTGGCTGCCGCTTCCGAAGATCTCGAAGCTGTACTGGAAGTCGATACCAGCCGAGAACGCATCGCCCTGCCCCGTCAGGACGACCGGCAGCTCGCTGAACTCTCGCTCGAGGCGATCGAATGCTGCGTGCAGGTCGGCGAAGAACTGATCGTTCTGGACGTTGACCTTGTTGGTGTTCATGCGCACGACGGCGCATTCATCAATGACTTCGATATCCCATGCCATGTGAGTCTCCTTCAGTTGTTAAACGAAATAGCGGCCGGCGGAATCAAGCTTGCAGGTTGAACGCACGACGCGCATTCCCAGCAAGGAATCGGGGGAGTACATCGTCTCCGAGTTCAAGCGCCTGAATGTCCTTCAGGCATTCCGCAGGGGTCAGCATCGGATAGTTGGTGCCGAAAAGTACCTTGTGCTTTCCGGGACCGCGCATGTAAGCCACCAGTTCCTGAGGAAACCGGGAAGCCTTGTAGGCCGAGGTGTCGACGTACACGTTCGGGTGCTTCATCATGAGCGAGATCATCTCGCTCACCCAGGGAAATCCGATGTGCCCACCGACGATGCGCAGTTCCGGGAACTCGTGCGCAACGTTGTCCAAATAGGGGATCGGCCGCCCTGGCTCCGAAGGCCGCATCGGCCCGGCATGGCCCACCTGCAGACAGAAGGTGACACCGAGTTCGACGCATTCGGCATAGAGGGGGTAGTACCTGCGATCATCAGGAGGAATCCCCCACAGCCAGGGCAGGACACGCAGCCCTTTAAAACCGAACTGCTTGACGCATCGGCGCAGTTCCCTCACCGCGTCCATTGGCCTGTTGATGTCGACGGACGCAATTCCGGCCACATATCCGGGATTCGCCTTGACCGCTGCGGCCACTTCGTCGTTCGTGATCATTGGCCCGGCCGGCCCCCACCACGCGCTTGCGATAGTCCTCGTGACACCCTGCTCGCGGAATGTCTTGAGCGCCTCGTCGTGCGAGATGTCAGGGTTGTCCTGCGCCAGCGTCCGCCAAGCCGTGGGCCAACGGCGCAGCGAATCGAACATGGGGTCAAGCAAGTACGCCTTGTTCGGAAGCTGCATCCAGGCATCTATGATTTCGGTCATCTCACTACTCCTGGGTCACGTGGATGAAGCCTGCGCCACCTTGGGCCGGAACTGGTCGTCGAAATCATTCAGGCTGGGCATCGACAATACCGGCCGGCTGTCGATGTTCTCCACGGTGTGGAAAAGCTTCATGAGCATGCCAGTACGCTCCGTGTTGTCCACATACGGTACGTGGTACGCGAAGAACGGCTCATGGACGGAGTAGCCCACATACCCCAACGTGCCTTGCAGCAGATGCTTGAGCATGTCCTTCAGGTCGCCATGGATCGAGCCGGGGCCGAACATGTAGTCCCGCCCGCCCAGCGACGCCACGACCATCGCGCGCTTGCCGCGCATGCCGCCTTGGTCGTAGACCCGCATTCCACCGTAAAAGACACCGGACAGGAACACCCGGTCGATCCAACCCTTGAGTTGGGCCGGTACTGAGTACCAGAAGATGGGGAACACCAGCACGAGCAGATCGGCATTGCGCACGGCCTCGACCTCGGCGGCAATCTGTGGATCGATGGTCTGGTTTTGCCAGGCGTGACGCTGCTCCAGTGGATAGACCAGATAGTCCTCGCGTGACCGGGTTCCGAAATCATCTGCACTGGCCACAGCGTTGAAGCCGATTGCCTGCAGATCGGTCATGCTCGTCTGCCAACCATCTTTTTCCAGGGCCTCCTTGGTCATGTCGCGCATGGCTGCGACGAACGAGTTCGGTTCAGGGTGCGCGTAAACGATGTGTGCGCGTTTCATTGCGTGCTCTCCATTGCCTTTCGACGGCGACCGACGGCCGCGTTGATTTCCATCACCTCTTCGTCAATGCGCTGGTGATACTCGCTGCTGGGATGCAGCCAGTCCTTGATGCGACGAACAATCGTTGGATCCTTCGCGGCGAGAAACTTTGCACGCTCCCAGGCCCGTGCACCAACCTCCGCCGCCGGCGGGGCTTCTGCAACAAGTCCCCACTCGCATGCCTCGGCGCCCGTGAACTTCTCGCCACCGAGGAGCAGGCGCCTGGCCCGCGGCAGGCCGACAGCCCGCTGCAGCAAAAGCGTGCTGGCCGCCTCCGGGACAATGCCCAGGTCGACGAAGGGAAGCCGTAAAACCGTGTCGGCACTCGTTACCACCCAATCGGCATGCAGCAGCCAGGTCACACCGATCCCCGTGGCGGAGCCTTGCACCGCGATCACGACAGGTTTTCTCACATCGGCGATGGCGTGCAGGAAGGTAGGTACGGCATCCTGCGGCTTCTGAGGCCACTCCTCGAAAGCCTTCAAGTCATGCCCGGCGCAGAACACGTCGCCCGCCCCAGTCACCAGGATGCTGCGCACCTCGTCACTTTCGTCGGCGGCCTTCAGGGCCTCGGCGATCGTCGCGAACATGGGCATGGTGAGCGCGTTTCGCTTTTCAGGCCGGGCGATACAGAGATGCCATACCCCGTCTTGCACACTGCACTGGATGGATTCAGTGTTTTGCGTCCTCACGATGAGGCTCCTTGCAAGCGGTGCTCATGGGTCATCGGCGGTGCGCCCTTGCCGGTAATCTCGCCCAGCAAGGCACGCTGGCGTTCACGCGCCTCCCCGATGGCTTTCAATTTCACGTGCCCAAACCCACGGATCTGCTCAGGAATACGTGCCAGCTCCAGACACTTCTTCGGATGGGTTGCGATGAAAGGCAGCGTGGCCTGGATACCTTTCTTGTATTCGTCGATAAGCGCGCGCTCTGTCCTGCGCTCGTGCGTGTAGCCGAACGGATCGAACAGCGTGCCCCGCAAGAACTTCAGCTTCGCAAGGACTGTGAAGGCCGACGCCATCCAGCCGCCGTACAGTTGCTTGCGCGGCAAACCGTCCGAGCCGCGACGGGCGAACAGTGGCGGCGCCAGGGAGAACCCAACTTTGTATTCGCCATCGAACTGGCTTTCGATCAGCTTGCGCAGCTCCGCAGACGAATGCAGACGCGCCACCTCATACTCGTCCTTGTAGGCCATCAGCTTGAAGAGGTTCTTGGCGACGGCCTGTTCGTAGCCGTCGGGCATTGCAGCACCGGACGAACCTACCTTGCGCAGAAAGCCTTCGTACTGCTGGGCATAGCTGCTGCCCTGGTAGGCCACAAGCCGGTCGCGGCGGTCTTGCACCAGCTGAGGCACATTTTCTTTGCCGCCTCTGGGGAGCCATTGCACGACCGCAGCGGGCTTCGCCACCAGCCGCTGTGGCGACACCACATACTGCCGCCCGATCTTGAACGCGCGCAGGTTGGCCTCCACCGCCTGTCCATTCAGCTCGATCGCGCGGCGCAGCGCATCGTGCGACAGCGGCACCTGCCCCGCCTGCCAGGCCGCGCCCAGCAAGATCATGTTGGCATAGACGCTATCTCCGCAGTAGCGCACCGCGATGTCATGGGCCGGGATCTTGGCCAGGTTCTTCTCTGCGCACGCCTGTTCGATGGTGGCCCACAGCGCCTCGTTTGGCATGCTGAAGTCACGGTTGCGCTGAAAGTCGGAAGTGGGCGATACATTGGTGTTCACCATGGCGCGGCAATTTGGCTTCAGCCGGCTGACGGAGTCCGGATGAGCGCTCACCACCAGATCGCCCCCAATAAGTGCATCGGCGGTGGCGTCCGGTATGCGGGGTGCATGGATGTCCTCGGCTGATATCGCGATGCGTACATGACTCCACACCGCGCCGCCCTTCTGCGCAAGGCCGGCCATGTCCATCACCGAGCAATGCAGGCCCTGCAAATGCGCGGCCATGCCCAGGATGTTGCCGATCGTCAGCACACCCGTGCCACCAATGCCATTGACAAGCACGGCGTAGCTGCTGTGCAGCGCTGGCAGTTGGGGATGGGATGGCTCGGGCCAGGCGGCGGGATCGCCTTCGGCGCCGGCAGCGGAAGCGACCGGTTTCTTGCGCAATGCCCCGCCCTCCACGGCCACGAAGCTCGGGCAAAAGCCATCGGCGCAGGAATAGTCCTTGTTGCATGAGGACTGGTTGATCTGGCGTTTTCGGCCCAGCGGTGTCTCCAGCGGCTCGATGGAAACACAGTTGCTCTTGACGGTGCAATCCCCGCAGCCTTCGCACACTTCCGGATTGATGACGTAGCGGACCGGAGGATCCGGGTATTTGTTGCGCTTGCGTCGGCGGCGCTTTTCAGCGGCGCAGGTTTGGTCGTAGACCAGGGCGGTCACGAAGGGCAGTTCGCGCAACTCGCGCTGGACGGCGTCCAGATCGCGCCGATGATGGAAGGTCGTGCCAGGCGCAAACGCTGTTTCGTGCCCCTTGTATTTCTCGACATCGTCGCTGACGACCACGATGCGTGACACGCCTTCGGCATGCAGCAGTTGCGTCAGCATCGGTGCCGTGAGCGGTCCGTCGTGCGGCTGCCCGCCCGTGAGCGCCGTAGCGTCGTTGAACAGGACCTTGAACGTCATCGGCGTCTTGGCCGCCACGGCCTGACGGATGGAGAGCGAGCCCGAATGGAAGAACGTGCCATCGCCCATGTTGGCGAACATGTGCGGCCGCTTGGAGAAACGGCTTTGTCCCACCCAGGGAGCCCCCTCGCCGCCCATGTGCGTATAGCTCTCGGTGCGGCGATCCATCCAGTTGGCCATGTAGTGGCAGCCGATTCCGGCCGTGGCGCGCGAACCCTCCGGAACCTTGGTGGAGCTGTTGTGCGGACAGCCGGAACAGAAGTACGGCGTGCGCATGAGGGGCGCCAGGAGTTTGCCCTTTTCTGGCGTCGAGGGGAGCGCCTGGCAAGCGTCCATGCCTGCGGCATGCAGCCGCGCCTGCAGCGCCGCCGCGATGTCCACGGGCCCGAGTTCGGCATCTCCGCGCAAAAGGCGCTGTTCATATGGAATCTCGAATTCCGCGCATTGGAGGCCGCCACTGGACTTGCCCACGACCTGGGGCGCTTTCTCGCCGCTTGCGGCAAGCGGGTAGAGGATGTCCTTGACCTGCTGCTCGATCAGGGCCCTCTTCTCCTCCACCACGAAGATCTCGTCGAGGCCCTGCGCAAACTCGCGGATGATCTGCGGCTCCAGCGGCCAAACCATGCCCAGCTTCAACAGGGCTATACCCCTCGCGTCCATATCCTGCTCACCGATACCGAGCAGCCCCAGCGCTTCGCGCACGTCGTTGTAGGGCTTGCCGCCCGCAATGATGCCGATGCGGGAACCTGCGCCCTTGGCCACGATGCGGTTCAACGCGTTCGCACGACAGTAGGACAGCGCCAGAGGCAGCTTGGTGCGCACGATCCGCGGCTCCTGCGTCGCCCACACGTCGGGCCAGCGGATGTGGACGTCTTCCGTCGCCTTGAAATCCTCGGGTGTCCGACATTCGACCCGGAACGGATCAACGTCTGCGATCGATGTGGTCTCGACGATATCGCCCACGCACTTGAGCCCCACCCACAGGCCCGACGCGCGGCTCATTGCCCAGCCATGAATCCCGTAGTCGAGGTATTCCTGCACGTTGCTCGGGTACAGGATGGGGATGAACGACGCGACCAGCAACTGTTCGCTCTGGTGCGCGAACGAGGACGACTTGGCCGTATGGTCGTCGGCGGCCAGCACGAGGGCTCCGCCATGCGCAGAAGTTCCAGCCGCGTTGGCATGCTTGAGGGCGTCCGCGCTTCTGTCGACACCAGGCCCCTTGCCGTACCACATGGCGAACACGCCATCGACCGTGGCCTCCTCCGGGTGCTGCATCAACTGCTGGGTTCCCCAGCAGGCGGTTGCGGCCAGGTCTTCGTTGAGGCCCGGGATGAACTCGATCTGCCGTTCCTTGAGGAGTTTCTGAATACCCCAGAGGGTCTGATCAAGACCCGACAATGGAGACCCGCGATAACCGCTGACAAATCCGCCGGTGTTCAATCCTGCCGCGCGGTCGCGTGCACTCTGGTTGAGCAGCAACCGGACCAGCGCCTGCGAACCGCTGATGTAGGCAGGGCCACGGTCCAGCTGGTAGCGGTCCTCGAGCTTCGCGGGACGCAGCAGTGCGCCCGGTGCCGGCGCGACCTCAGACATGCCGCACCTCCCCATGTTGGGCGCAGTTGAAGAGAACGGCACGGGGATGTGCCTCGCACGAGGGAGTTGCACGCGGTGACAGACTCATGGGGACTTCCTTGTATTTGTTGCTCGGTCGGATACCGACCCTCCAATTAACTGTCACGTCGCCCCATTCGTACATTGGCGAAAGTGACTTTATCCATGCCAAATTCGCCACACACCTCGGGCTGCGCACGGTGGAGTCACTCAAAATGACAGCCCAAACACGAAATAGGCGATGCCGGCCACGGCTGTCATCGCGATGAGTGGGACAGCCACCAACGCGTACCCGCGATAAAAGTCGTGCACTTGACCCGCGGGGACGACAACGAATCCCGGGCAGTTCCCCAGCACGGAAACTTGGTCGCCGTCTTCACAGGCGGGATGGGGCTGTCTGTCAGCGACCTGGCGAGAGTTCGCATTCATCTGGCTCTGCGAGGCTTGAGCGCAGGTAGGAACGTTGCCGCGCAATGACACCGGGGGTATGCCGCTCATCTCCGTGCTCCTTCTTGCTGTCGCTGGGCTAGAGTCCAGCAAGACTCATTAGGCAGACTGCACGTCTTGGTGTAAATTGTCGAAACTGACATGTTCTATGCCGTTTTCGACCAATGCCACGTGCTGCCATCCTCACCTTCGACGGTTGCTATGCCTCCAGCGTGGCCGGGTTTGCCGACATCCTTCAAATCGCGAACTCCCATCTGAAACTCGAAGGCGCGCCAGCGTCCGCGCTGTTCGACTGGAGATTCGTGTCGCCATCGGGCGAGACCGCGATTGCCAGCAATGGCCTAGCCTTACCAACCCACAAGGTGGGACCACGAGAACGCTATGACCTGGTCTTCGTTCCTAGCTTCCACTACGGCGGACATCGCCAGTTTGATCAGTTCCTCAGTCGGCATGCCGATGCATGCACCTGGATGACGGCGCAATGGCAGTCAGGAGCATGGGTGGCAGCGAACTGCACGGGCACATTCATCCTGGCCCAGACCGGTTTGTTGGATGAACGCACCGCAACAACCACATGGTGGCTAGAGCGGCAGTTCAGGGAGAAATTTCCCCGCGTCGACCTGCAACTGCGACCGGTGCTCACCGAAATGGATCGACTGATCTGTGCAGGTGCATCGGCGTCGTATCTGCTTCAGACCATACGGGTCATCGAGCGCTTTTCGGGGCCTGTCATCGCGTCACAGTGTGCGAAGGCGATGCTGATCGACGTGAGCCAAACCAGCCAGATTCCCTACCTTCCGTTGTTGGCGCAAAAGAGTCACTCCGATGCGCTGGTGCATCGCGCCCAGCGGTGGCTTCAGAGCAAGATGACCCAGGATTTGAAGATCACGGAACTTGCCGATGCGCTCGCGGTCAGCGACAGAACCCTCATCAGGCGCTTTCGCAGTGTGCTGGACCAAACACCGTTGGCCTATCTTCAAGATCTCCGGCTGGAAGCTGCGCGTGCGCTGCTTGAGACCAGTTCGCACAGTGTCGAAGAAGTGGCAAGCCAGGTCGGGTACAGCGACACCAGTTCCTTTTCCAGACTCTTCCGTCAACGCATCGGGATGAGCCCGGGCGCCTACCGCGGCCGCTTCCAGGTGGATGTGTCAGTCTAATAAGAGAAGATGCGGAGACACGATGGAACAGAGAACCGTCCAGACATCCGCATACCAGCCGGCGCCGTCGTCCGCTCTGACCGAATTCCTCAGCCAGTGGCCATGGTTTTGCATGCTGCCCGAGGAGCTGCGGGCCATGACATTGCAGACCTCCATCGAGAAAAAGGTCGAGGCCGATGAATTCATCGCGCGGTCCGGCCAGCCCAGCGCATACTGGTACGGCGTGATGCGCGGCCACCTGCAGATGTACATCGCCGGGCCCGAAGGAGACGAGACGACGCTGTACTACCTCCGGGAAGGAGAATGGTGCGGCGACGGGTCCTTGTTGAAAAAGGAGTTGATGCAGTACGACCTGCGCTCGTTGACCTCCGCACAACTCTGCCTTGTTCCTGCGAACACGTTCAACGTTCTGCGCAGTTCGTCTCATGAGTTCAGCAACTTTCTTTGCGATGTCATGAACGCCCGCATGGGCGAGTTCGTAGGGATGCTCGTGGCGTCGCGCCTACTGGGGCCCGAGAAGCGGGTTGCGAAGGCACTCCTGATGCTCGCCAAGAACGGACGCGAAGACGCGCTCAGGCTGTCGATCAATCAACACAAGCTGGCATTGATTTGCGGACTCTCGCGCCAGCGGGTGAATATGGCTCTTGCCTCGTTCAAGCAAGGTGGAATTGTCCGTACCGAAGGCACCAAAGGCTATTTGATCGTCCACACACAACGCCTGCGCAACTACATCGGGATTTGACAGCGCATCCACTCGTCGACAACGTACGGCTGCAGACCGAGACCGAGCCCTGCACCACTCAGCCGAGAAAGGCTCCCACCTGTTTCCGATCGGGCATGGCTCGTGCGAGATTTCGCAGGCACGTACGCAAGCCTTCTTCAATGGCTGGATGCCAGAAGGGATGTCCGAGCATCTCGTGCACTGTGTCACCACGCTGGATGGACCAGGCCATCACGCCCTCAGGATCGCAGACTCAAGCAGATCCATGCGGTCTCCGCCCCAGAACATCTCACCCCTGTAGATGAAAGTCGGAGCGCCAAACACGCCTAGCCTCTCGGCATGTTCGAGCGTCCCTGCCAGCGCTGCCTCAGCTTCTCTTTGCAGGAACCCGTTCCACTCCGAAGATGACAGCCCCGCGTTGACCAGAGCCGCCTCCACCTCCGCGGGCGACTCCAGGTCGAACTCGCGCCGCCAGAACGCTGCGAGCAGCGGGTCACAGAATTCCCAGAGCCGATTCCTGGCCTTGGCAAAAAGGATGGCCTGGCTCGCGAGCGTCGGATTCCAGAGCTTCGTCGTGGACCGCACCGTCAACCCCTGCAGCTTTGCGAGCCTTCGGCAATCCATGTACAGGTACTTCAGCTTCGCGACATCACGGCTCGATCGCTGCTCGACTTCCCCGCCGTACGCGGACTGGAAATCCGTCACGTAAGGCCACCAATCGAAGGTGACGCCACTGCGCTGAGAGAGTGCGCGGGCCGGGCCGAGCGCGAGGTAAGAATAGGGGCTTCGCAGATCGAAGAACGCTTCCACCCGATCAATGCCAATCGACATGGTCAACGGTTCTTCTGGAAAAGATTGAGCTTTGCTTCGTCGGACTTCGTCACGTCCACCCATTCGTTTCTCAGGAGATCCAGGCCGCGGCCGACGCCAGGACGGCTGCGCACCCGGCCATACCAATCCTGCACACGAGGGAACTCGTCCAGGGGGACACCGGTCATCTTGTGAATCCGGATCCAGGCGAAGCTGGCCATGTCGGCAATCGAGTACTCACCGCAGATGAACTCGCGACCATCAAGACGGTCATCCAGAACTTTCAAGAGACGTCTTGTTTCCGTCTGGTAGCGTGTGATGGCATAAGGCACCTTTTCGGACGCATAGCGAAAGAAGTGCTGGGCCTGGCCCATCATCGGGCCGATCCCGCCGACCTGCCAGAACAGCCACTGAAGTACTTCGCTGCGCTGGCGCGGCTCGGTGGGGAGAAAGCGTTTCTCCTTCTCCGCCAGGTAGACCATGATGGCTCCGGTCTCGAAGACCGTGAACGGCCCGCCGCCGTCGGCCGGCGCATGGTCCACGATCGCCGGGATTTTCCCGTTCGGATTGATCGCGCGATAGGCGTCTGTGTGCTGGTCGCCTGCAGTGATGTTGATCGGAATGACCCGATAGGGAATCTCCAGTTCCTCGACGAGGATCTGCACTTTGTGCCCGTTCGGTGCCGCCCAGCTGTATAGATCGATCATCCTGCCTCCTTGTGTGAAAAGCTCATCCACTCAAAGTTTGTGGATACTCAGCCCAGTTCCATCGCAGGTTAGCAGTGGTGACTGAAGCGTGATGTCTTTGCAACGACAGATCGGCTCCGGGGTGCCGGACGTATTCAGTCCACAAGGTTGATGTAGACCGGCAAGCTGAATTCGCCTTGCCAACTAGTCCTGCTGATGAAGTGACCTATTCATCTCTGCCTTTCAAGACGGACCTATGCCTTTTCCAAGTGATCTACCAGCCCTTGCTCTACCAGGAAGCCAGCGCGTTTGTGCAGGGCTTCCTTGACCTCGCTGCCAAAGCCGAGGTCGCCCAATCCCCTGCCCCCACCGATCAACTGCTGGTCCAGCCAGATCGCGCCGATCGCGGGGGCCTGCCGCTCGATGGGCAGATGCGATTTCAGTTCAACAGCCACGCCGCTCAGGCGCTGCGCGTCGTAGCGGCGCCCCTGCTCGGGCAGGTCGCTGGGTACCTTCCATAGCCCTTCGGCCACGCGGCCCATGATCGTGCGACCATCATCACCGGGCTCGAACACCGCCGGCTCGCGCGACTCGCCGTGCATCGCCGCGCATCGCCCGCTGCATCGTGCGGATGATGTCGCCGCGCTCGCCCAAGGCCCGCAAGGTCTTCTCGTCGTCGGAATGGATGGCCCAGGTGCCAAGCCCCATCTCGTAGGCCAAGCCCAGGCGCTGCAAGTGCTGCAGGCGGCCGAATTGCGCAGCACGGTGTCGGTATGCATCGAGGTTTTTCCTCCTGTTCATGACGGCTTTTACCGTCAGGAGTCAGGAGACCTGCTGATGCCTGGAAAGCCGCATGAAACAAGCTTTCCAGAGGCGTGATCTACCGTCAAAGACCGATTTGGTCTCGATAGTCAACAAGGAGGTCTTAATCCGGTCTCCGGTTTCTACCGTCACCTCTACCGTCAATCCGTTTCGCTGGCCAGCGGTAGCTGCCGATAGCTTCCGCGACGCATTACCTTTTAAATCAATACGTTACAGCGGATTTTCGATAGGTGACGATAGTCTCCGAAGGACCTGATTTCACTCCCACTCGATCGTCGCCGGCGGCTTCGTCGAAACGTCGTAGGTCACGCGGTTGATGCCGCGCACTTCGTTGATGATCCGGCCAGACACCTTCTTGAGCAGGCCGTAGGGCAGCTCGGCCCAGTCGGCGGTCATGAAGTCGCTGGTCTGCACGGCGCGCAGGGCCACGACGTAGTCGTAGGTGCGGCCGTCGCCCATGACGCCCACGCTCTTGACGGGCAGGAAGACGGTGAAGGCCTGGCTGGTGAGGTCGTACCAGTTCTTGCCGGTGGCTTCGTCGGTCCAGTTGCGCAGTTCCTCGATGAAGATGGCGTCGGCGCGGCGCAGCAGGTCGGCGTATTCCTTCTTGACTTCACCCAGGATGCGCACGCCCAGGCCCGGGCCCGGGAAGGGGTGGCGGTAGACCATTTCGCGCGGCAGGCCCAGGGCCACGCCGAGTTCGCGCACTTCGTCCTTGAACAGGTCGCGCAGGGGCTCGAGCAGCTTCAGGCCCAGTTGTTCGGGCAGGCCGCCGACGTTGTGGTGGCTCTTGATGGTGACGGCCTTCTTGCTCTTGGCACCGCCCGACTCGATGACGTCGGGGTAGATGGTGCCCTGGGCCAGGAAGGTGGCGCCCTTGTGGCCGCCATCACCGGCTTTCAGCTTGGCGGCTTCGGCCTTGAAGACGTCCACGAACAGGCCGCCGATGATCTTGCGCTTGGCCTCGGGTTCGCTGACGCCGGCCAGCTTGCCCAGGAACAGGTCGCTGGCGTCCACGCGGATGACCTTGGCGTGCAGCTTGCCTTCGAACATTTCCATGACCATGTCGCCTTCATTGAGGCGCAGCAGGCCGTGGTCCACGAAGACGCAGGTCAGCTGGTCGCCGATGGCGCGGTGGATCAGGGCCGCGGCCACGGACGAATCCACGCCGCCCGACAGGCCGAGGATGACTTCCTCGTCACCCACCTGCTCGCGGATCTTGGCGACGGCTTCCTCGATGTAGTCGCCCATGATCCAGTCGGCGTTGGCCGCACAGATCTCGCGCACGAAGCGGTTGAGCAGGGCCGCGCCCTGCACGGTGTGCGTGACTTCGGGGTGGAACTGGACGGCGTAGAAGCGGCGCGCCTCGTCGGCCATGCCGGCGATGGGGCAGGACGGCGTGGAGGCCATGACCTTGAAGCCCGGGGGCAGCTCGGTGACCTTGTCGCCGTGGCTCATCCAGACCTTGAGCATGCCGTGGCCGTCGGCCGTGGCGAAGTCCTCGATGCCCTTGAGCAGTTCGGTGTGGCCATGGGCGCGCACTTCGGCGTAGCCGAATTCGCGGGTGTGCGAGCCTTCGACCTTGCCGCCCAGCTGGGTGGCCATGGTCTGCATGCCGTAGCAGATGCCCAGCACGGGAATGCCCAGCTCGAACACGGCGTCGGGGGCGCGGTCGTCCACTTCGTAGACGCTGGCGTGGCTGCCCGACAGGATCACGCCCTTGAGGCGGCCGTCGGCGGCGAATTCGCGCACCCAGTCGCTGCTGACGTCGCAGGGGTGGACTTCGCAGTAGACATGGGCTTCGCGCACGCGGCGGGCGATCAGCTGGGTGACTTGGGAGCCGAAGTCAAGAATGAGGATCTTGTCGTGTTGCATGGTCATCTCAGGCAAAGGTGATGGGAGGGGATCAGAAATCTTCAGGGGCCAGCAGCGCCAGCCCGCGCTTGCGCGCGGCGGCGGCCTGGGCCGCGTCAAAGGTGGCCAGCGGCAGGCGCAGCGACTGCGCCAGCCACAGGTAGGCCGCGTCATAGACCGGCAGGCGGGTGTCCAGCGCCACGTCGAGCACGGCCTTGTGCTGGGCGGGCGCCAGTTCGTGCAGCTCCACGCGGTGGCGGATGGCCTCGAGCACGCCCCACAGGCCTTCGACCGAGCTGTGCGGAATGCGGCCGCCGTGCACGCCCGAGGCGATCAGGTTGCCGCACTCCCACTGCCAGAGGTTGGGCGCCTGCGGGTCCACTTCGTGGCGGCGGATGCGGGTATACAGGCGCTGGGTGTGCACGCTGGCGGCATCGGGCAGCAGCCAGGCGGCGGTGACGGAGGCATCGAGCACGAAGGAGGTCATGCCTGGCTCCGGCCTGCGTGGCGCAGTCGGGTGGTGGAGTCCGGCGCCTGTGCCGACTGGGCCGACTGGGCCGGCCGCACCGTGGCCTGCAGCGCCTGCATCTGCTCCAGCTCGCGGGCGATCTGCTCGTCGGTGATCACGGGGCGGCGGCGCACCGGCAGCATGCGCACCACTTCCTTGCCGTGGCGGGTGATGCGCACTTCCTCGCCCTGCTCAACAAGTTCGATCAGGGCGGAGAAACGGGTCTTGGCTTCGTAGATGCCGACAGATTGCATGGCGGGGCTGAAAACAAAAACAGGCCTGGTGTCCGGCCTAGCCCGAATTCTATCATTCTGGCCAGAATTTCCAAAAATTCAGACCAGAACCATGCGGATATTCGAGGGCCTTGCCTCGGGGGGCTGTCGGTGAACGCCACTCAGCGCTGTTCGCGCACGAAGCCGACAAACCGCGCCAGCGCGGGCGAAATGGCTCCGGCAGGCCAGGCCAGGCTGGTCTCGCAGACCGGCAGGGCAACGGCCTTGCTGCCTGCACGGGCGCTGGCGAAAACCGCCTCGCGGTAGACCACGCCGGGCCTGCAGAACTGCATCACGCTGGCGGGCACCCAGGCCAGGCCGATGCCGCCCCAGACCAGGTTCACGATGGTCTGCATCTGTATCGCCTGCTGCGCGATGCGCGGCACATGTCCGTGCCGTCGGTACAGATCCGTCACCGCGTCATGGAGCGAGGGCATGATGCGGCGCGGAAAGATCACCAGCGGCTGCTCCAGCACTTCGTCGAGCATCAGCCGGTCCGCGTCGGCAAGCGCGTGCTGCTGAGGCAGGGCCAGCACCATGGCTTCCCGCCCTACAGCCAGGCGCTCCAGGCCGGCCGGCGCATGCCCGGGGGCATGCAGCATCAGCCCGGCATCGATCTGCCCGCGCTCGAAGGCTTCCATCTGCACATCGCTGGTGGCCTCGACCAGCTCCAGCGCCACACCGGGCGTGCCTGCCACGAAGTCCCGCACCCACAGCGGCAGCCGGGTGAAGCCGATGGTGGAGACAAAGGCCAGCCGCACGCGCCCCACCTCTCCCGCTGCCGCAGCCCGCGCAATCCCGGGCAGCGCTGCCGCCTGCGCCAGAAGCTCACGCACCTGCGGCACAAGCGCCTCGCCGGCCGGCGTCAGCGCGACGTGGCGGCTCGAGCGCTCGAACAGCGCCACGTCCAGGCTGCGCTCCAGCTGCGCGATGGCCTGGGTGAGCGGCGGCTGCGTCATGTGCAGGCGCGACGCGGCGCGGCCGAAGTGCAGCTCGTCCGCCACGGCCAGGAATTGCCGCCAGACGCGCAGATCAATGGAGGGCTCATTCATATGCACAGCATATCAATCATGCCGATGAATAGGATTGGATCAGATGAATCAGTCGGCCCATACTCATCCAACCCCCACAACGAGAGACATGCCATGACCCCGCCGAACCAGATCAACCGCCGAAGCTCCCACATCACCGAAGGCAAGGCGCGCGCAGCCAACCGCTCCATGTTCTACGGCATGGGCTACAAGGAAGAGGATTTCAAGAAGCCCATGGTCGGCGTGGCCAACGGCCACAGCACGATCACGCCGTGCAACTCCGGCCTGCAAAGGCTGGCGGACGCGGCCATCGCAGGCATCGAGGAAGCCGGCGGCAACGCGCAGGTGTTCGGCACGCCGACCATCTCGGACGGCATGTCCATGGGCACGGAAGGCATGAAGTACTCGCTGGTCAGCCGCGAGGTGATCGCCGACTGCATAGAGACCTGCGTGGGCGGCCAGTGGATGGACGGCGTGCTGGTGGTCGGCGGCTGCGACAAGAACATGCCGGGCGGCATGATGGGCATGCTGCGCGCCAATGTACCGGCCATCTATGTCTACGGCGGCACCATCCTGCCCGGCAGGTGGAAAGGCCGGGACCTGAACATCGTCAGCGTGTTCGAGGCCGTTGGCGAAAACGCCGCAGGCAAGATCAGCGACCAGGAGCTCAAGGACATCGAGCAGCACGCCATCCCCGGCACGGGCTCGTGCGGCGGCATGTACACCGCCAACACCATGTCCAGCGCGTTCGAGGCGCTGGGCATGAGCCTGCCCTACTCCTCCACCATGGCCAATCCCCATGATGAAAAGGAGAACTCGGCCAAGGAATCCGCCAGGGTGCTGATCGAGGCCATCAAGATGGACCTCAAGCCGCGCGACATCGTGACGCGCAAGTCCATCGAGAACGCGGTCTCGGTGATCATGGCGACCGGGGGCTCCACCAATGCCGTGCTGCACTTTCTCGCGATCGCCCATGCGGCCGGCGTACCCTGGTCCATCGACGACTTCGAGCGCATCCGCCAGCGGGTGCCGGTGCTGTGCGATCTCAAGCCCAGCGGCAGATACCTGGCGGTGGACCTGCACCAGGCGGGCGGCATCCCGCAGGTCATGAAGATCCTGCTGAATGCGGGCCTGCTGCACGGCGACTGCATCACCATCTCGGGCCAGACCATCGCCGAGACCCTGGCTGGCGTGCCTGACGAACCACCCAACCCGCAGGTCATCCGTCCCCTCTCGGATGCACTCTATCCGCAGGGCCACCTGGCCATTCTCAAGGGCAACCTGAGCCCGGAAGGCGCGGTGGCCAAGATCACGGGCCTGAAGAACCCGGTCATCACCGGCCCGGCACGCGTGTTCGACGATGAGCAATCGGCGCTTGCGGCCATCCTCGACGGCAGGATCCAGGCCGGCGACGTGATGGTGCTGCGCTACCTGGGCCCCAAGGGCGGCCCCGGCATGCCGGAAATGCTGGCACCCACGGGCGCCCTGATCGGCGCCGGCCTGGGCGAGAGTGTGGGCCTGATCACCGATGGCCGCTTCTCCGGCGGCACCTGGGGCATGGTGGTCGGCCACGTGGCGCCGGAAGCGGCCGTGGGCGGCACCATCGCGCTGGTGCACGAGGGCGACTCGATCACCATCGACGCGCACGCATTGCAGCTGCAGCTGAACGTGCCCGAAGACGTGCTCGCCCAGCGCCGTGCGGCATGGAAGGCCCCCGCGCCCCGCTACACGCGGGGCGTGCAGGCCAAGTTCGCGTTCAACGCATCGAGCGCCAGCTCGGGCGCGGTGCTGGACAACTTCGCCATCTGAGCTTCGTCATCTAGGCGCACAAAAAAAAGAGGTCCGGGCAGTGGCTGCCCGGACCTCTTTTCCATCTCGCGCCAAGGCGCTGGATCTGGATCAGTCGGCGCGGTAGTTCGGCGCTTCCTTGGTGATCTGCACGTCATGCACGTGCGATTCACGGATGCCTGCGGCGGTGATCTCCACGAACTCGGCCGTGTTGTTCATCTCTTCGATGGTGGCGCAGCCGCAGTAGCCCATGGCAGCGCGCACGCCGCCGGCCATCTGGTAAACGATGGAGACCATGGAGCCCTTGTAGGGCACGCGGCCTTCGATGCCTTCGGGCACGAGCTTGTCGGCGTTGGGATTGCCGGTGCTCGACTCCTGGAAGTAGCGGTCGGCCGAGCCCTGCTGCATGGCGCCGATGGAGCCCATGCCGCGATAGCTCTTGTACGAACGGCCCTGGTACAGGATGACCTCGCCCGGAGCCTCTTCGGTGCCGGCGAACATGCCGCCCATCATGATGGTCGAGGCGCCAGCGGCCAGTGCCTTGGCGATGTCGCCCGAGAAGCGGATGCCGCCGTCGGCGATCAGCGGCACGCCCGTGCCCTGCAGGGCCTGGGCCACGCTGTCGATGGCCATGATCTGGGGCACGCCCACACCGGCGACGATGCGCGTGGTGCAGATGGAGCCAGGGCCGATGCCGACCTTGACGGCATCGGCGCCTGCCTCGGCCAGTGCCAGCGCAGCGGCGCCGGTGGCAATGTTGCCGCCGATGACATCGACCTGCGGGTAGTTCTGCTTGACCCAGCGCACGCGGTCGATCACGCCCTTGCTGTGGCCGTGGGCCGTGTCCACCACCAGTGCATCGACGCCGGCCTTGACCAGCAGCTCCACGCGCTGCTCGGTGCCCTCGCCCACGCCCACGGCGGCGGCCACGCGCAGGCGGCCTGCGCTGTCACGCGCTGCGTTGGGGAAAGTCGTCTGCTTGGTGATGTCCTTGACGGTGATCAGGCCCTTGAGTTCAAAGGCGTCGTTCACGACCAGGATGCGCTCGAGCTTGTGCTTGTTGAGCAGGGCCTTGGCTTCCACGGGCGTGGTGCCGTCCTTCTCGTTGACGGTGATCAGGCGCTCGCGCGGCGTCATGATCTGGCTGACCTTGACGTCGTAACGGGTCTCGAAGCGCAGGTCGCGGCTGGTGACGATGCCGACCACCTTGCCGCCGTCGCACACGGGGAAGCCGGAGATGCCGAGGTTCTCGGACAGCTGCAGCACCTGCAGCACGGTGTGCTCGGGGGTGATGACCACGGGGTCGTGCACCACGCCGGATTCGTGGCGCTTGACCTTGGACACTTCGGCAGCCTGTTGTTCTGCCGTCATGTTCTTGTGGATGACGCCGATACCGCCCTCTTGCGCAATGGCAATGGCCAGACGCGCTTCGGTCACGGTGTCCATGGCGGCGGACACAAGGGGGATGTTCAGGGAGATGTTGCGCGAAAAGCGCGTCTTGAGCGAGGTGTCCTTGGGCAGGACCTGGGAGAAAGCGGGGACCAGGAGGACGTCGTCGAAGGTCAGGGCTTTACCGAGAAGGCGCATGTGAGAGCTCCAAAAGAAGGATTGTACCCGTGCGCCGGATCACAATGTATGCTGTAGGCCATTGTTCCCCGCTATCGCTGCCCGCCATCATTTCCTGCTATTGCTACCTGCAACCGGCCCGATCACCCCAATCACCATGCATGCCACCAAGCTTGTTTTGCTAGCCGCGCTTGCCGCCTGTTCGCTGTCCGCAGCCGCCCAGTGGCAATGGGTCGACGCCACAGGCCGCAAGGTCTTCAGCGACCGCGCGCCACCCCCTGACATTCCGGCCAAGAACATCCTGCGCCAGCCTGGCGGCAGCGCACCCGCTCCAGCAGCGGCGGCGCCATCCACTGCACCGGCAGCTACAGATGCGGCCACGCAGCCCGCTGCAGATGCAACGGCACAGACAGCGCCTGCCGCCACCGCCAAGGACGCCAAGCCCGCAGGCACCGACAAGGCCCTGGAAGAGCAAAAGCGCAAGGCCGAGGCCCAGGAGGCCGCCAAGGCCAAGGCAGAAAAGGACCGCATTGCCAAGGATCGCCAGGAAAACTGTGCGCGGGCAAAACAGGCCAAGACGGCACTGTCATCGGGCGGCCTGCTGGCACACACCAATGCACAGGGCGAACGCGGCTTCATGGACGAAGCCACGCGCAACAGCGAACTCAAGCGCGCCGACGCCACCATCGCCTCGGACTGCGGCCCGGTGCGCTGAGCGCCTCCCTCCTTCAGTAACCGGCCTTGGCCCCGGGCCTTTGGCGCTGGAACAGGCCCGTGGCGCGGGCTCCCTGGCGCGCAAAGCGCTCGCGGCGCGCCACCTTGGGGTCCACGGTCAAGGGCCGGTACAGCTCCACGCGATCGCCGTCGCGCAAGCCTTGCGTCAAAGGGGCGCTGCGGCCCCAAAGGCCAGCGGGCCCCTCCTGTGCAAAGCCCAGCGCCTGCCAGCCACCAGCGGCCTCGACTGCGTCGGCAATCGAGGCACCGGCCGGCAATTGCAGGGTCAGCTCAACGACTTCACCAGGGCGCGGGCTGCATGCCAGCGTGATGCACAGAAACGGCCGGGGTTCAGCCATAGACCTGCTCGGCGCGCTTGACGAAGGCATCGACCATGGAGCCCGCGATGCGGTCGAACACCGGGCCGACCACGGCGGCCAGCGCCATGTTGTCAAAGCCATAGTCCAGCTGCAGCTCCACGCGGCAGGCCCGCTGCGAGCCGTCGCCCACGGGGCGGAACATCCAGTTGCCCTCCAGCCGCGAGAACGGCCCCTTGATCAGGCGGATGCTGACCTGGCGCCCGCCATCGTCGAGCACGCTGTGCGTGTTGCGCGTGACGAAGGACTTGCGCATGCCGCCGAATGCAATGCCCACCTCGGCCGTCATGCCCTGCTCGTCCTGCTCCAGCACCCTGGCCTGGTCGCACCAGGGGAGGAAGTCGGCATAGTGGGCCACGTCCGTCACCAGGGCAAACATTTCTTGGGGGCTGTACCAGATCAGGACGGACTTGTTGACTTTTTTCATGAATGGGGCGGGCTGCACGGCATGCAAAACACCGGCTGCGCGGTCATGGCGCATACGGCTGTCACAATGACGGCAAGGCGAAACTAAAATCCCGCACGGAGGCGAGACGGCAATCCAGTATTGTATGGAGAGCTTTCATCTCCAGGTTTTCGCCGCATCTATTACTCCATGGCCAAGAAACCTGAAACACAGTCGCGCATCGCCGACAACAAAAAAGCCGCGTTCAACTACTTCTTCGAGGAACGCTTCGAGGCCGGCATCGTGCTGCACGGCTGGGAAGTGAAGGCACTGCGCAGCGGCAAGGTGCAGCTGACCGACGGCTACGTCATCGTCAAGGACGGCGAGCTGTTCCTGCTCGGCTGCCAGATCAACCCGCTCAAGACCGCCTCCACCCACGTCAACCCCGACGCGGCGCGCATCAAGAAGCTGCTGCTCAAGAAGGACGACATCCTGCGCCTGATCGGCAAGGTCGAGCAAAAGGGCTTCACGCTGGTGCCCATCAACCTTCACTGGAAGAACGGCTTCGTCAAGTGCGACATCGCCCTTGCCAAGGGCAAGGCCGAGCACGACAAGCGCGACGTGATCAAGGACCGCGAAGGCAAGCGCGAGGTCGAGCGCGCCATGAAGAGCTTCAACCGCTGACGGGCATCCGCAGCTTTTTTTGCACTGCTGCGGAATAAACCGGCACGGCCCAGTGTTCATTGCAATGTCCGGCCGCAATTTCGCGCGCCGGCAAGCACCGGAGACAGCGATGAAGAAGCTCGGCATGAAACTTGGTACCTGTGCCTTCACGGCAGCCCTGACATTGACCCTGGCAGGCTGCTATTCCGCGCCTGCGGCCAACGCCTCTGGCCAGACCCCGCCCAGCGCGGTCAGCGTGCAAAACGGCATGCTGGTCGGCGCCAACGGCATGACGCTCTACACCTTCGACAAGGACACGGCCGGCAGCGGCAAGTCCGTCTGCAACGGCCCCTGCGCGACCAACTGGCCGCCGCTGATGGGCAAGCAGGCGCCCTCTGGCGGCAACTACAGCGTGATCCAGCGCGACGATGGCAGCAGCCAGATCGCCTACAAGGGCAAGCCGCTGTACTACTGGGTGAAGGACGGCAAGGCCGGTGACACCACGGGCGACGGCGTCATGGGCGTCTGGCATACCGCACGCCCCTGATTCCAGTCGCATCCGCCTTCGGACCTGCCCATGGACCGCAGCCAGATCCTGGAGCACCTGCCCGGCCTGCGCCGCTACGCGCGGCTGCTGGCAGGCGATGCCTGGGCCGCCGACGACCTGGTGCAGGACACACTGGAGCGTGCCTGCCGCAAATGGCTGCTGTGGCGCCCCGACGGCGATCTGCGTGCCTGGCTGTTCACGCTGATGCACAACCTCTACCTGAACCAGCGGCGCTCTGCCGCGCGCGGGCAGTGGCTGGACATAGACAGCCTGTCCGAGACCCTGGCCGCACCCGAGGACAGCAGCGATGCGGCCCTGGACCTGGAGCGCTGCCTGCAGCGCCTGCCCGCCGAGCAGCGGGCCGTGCTGCTGCTGGTCAGCGTGGAGGACATGAGCTACGCCGACACGGCGCGCGTGCTGCATCTGCCCCTGGGCACCGTGATGTCGCGGCTGTCGCGCGCACGGTCCCGGCTGCGCGAATTGATGGAGGCCCCATCGGCCACCTCGGCCTCCTCTGCAGCGCCTGCACAGTCAGCACCGACTGCCAAGGCCGCAACACCCCAAGCCGCAGCCCCCGCGCTGCGCCGGCTCAAATGACGAGGCCGCCATGACCGCATCCGCCCCCACCCCTCTTTCATCTTCCTCGCCCTTGCCCCCGCCCATTTCCGACGAGCAGTTGCACGCCCTGGTCGATGGCCGCCTGCCCGCGCAGCAGGCGCAGGCACTGCGCGACCAGCTGGACGAAGACAGTGCCGCGCGCGTGGAGCAATGGCAACGCCAGCGCCAGTTGCTGCGCGCCCTGCATGCCGCCCGGGATGAACCCGGCATGCCCGACGAAATGCGCGCCGCCGCCGAACAGTTGCAGGGCCTGCACCAGCGCCAGCAGCAGTGGTGGCGCTGGGGTGGCATGGCCGCGGGCTGGATGCTGGCCTTCGGCCTGGGCTGGCTGGTGCATGGGCAGCAGGCGGTGCCAGCCGCCGCGCCATCAACGGCGGCCACGCTGGCTGCCGCCACCCCGGCCCGCTTCGCCCACCAGGCGGCCGTCGCACACGCGGTCTACCAGCCCGAGCAACGCCACCCGGTCGAGGTGGAGGCCGCGCAGCAGGCCCATCTGCTGCAGTGGCTGTCCAAGCGCCTGGGCCGGCCGCTGAAGCTGCCGGCCCTCACGGACCTGGGCTATGAGCTGGTGGGCGGCCGATTGCTGCCCGGCGACAGCGGCGCACGCGCCCAGTTCATGTACCAGGACGCGGCCGGCGAGCGCATCACCCTCTACCTGGGCGCGCTGCAGGACCCGGCCACGCGCGGCGAGACTGCCTTTCACTTCAGCAGCGACGGCCCCGTGCCCAGCTTCTACTGGGTGGACCAGGGCTTTGGCTATGCGCTCAGCGGCGCCCTGCCGCGCAACCGGCTGCTGCAGCTGGCCACGGCCGTGCACCAGCAGCTTTGAAGCCTGGGGCCACGTCTACCAGGGCAGCGGCGCCGCCTCGCCGTTGCCATGCTCGCCGTAGTACAGCGAGGGCAGGAAGCGCGACAGGTAGGTGAACTCCGTGTAGCAATGGCGCAGCAGGCCCAGGCCCAGCGCGTCGGGCAGCTCGGCCGCCGGGTCGGCGCAGGACTGGCCCAGCAAAAAGCGGCTGCGCAGCACGCAGCCAAAAGGCGTGTCACGCGCCAGGTGCACCATCTGCCCGTCCATGGGGTCCCCGCTGGCGTCCAGCTGCACATGCTCGCCGAAGCCGATACGCGCATACACGGCGGCCGATGCGCGTTTTTCGGCAAAGGCCAGCTCCAGCTGCGCAGGGTCGAACAGCTCGCGCGGATCGTGGAACTTGAGCCTGGCCGCCACGGGCGGAATATCGGCCAGGGACTCCACGGCCTCGATGGACGCGCCGATGTAGCTCTCGCCCTTCTTCCATTGCGCATCCCAGCCGCGATGCGCGATGTGGTCGTGCGGATGCCACCACTTGATGTGCTGCGTGGTCTCGAAGAACTTGAACCACCAGTCCAGCATGCGGCCGCTGCAGCCATGCAGGTCGGTGCGGCAGGCCACCACCAGGCAGCCGCTGGGCAGGCGCTGGATTCCCGTCTCCAGCCGCAGCGGCGTGATGTGCAGCAGCTCGTCGATGCGGGAAATGTCGGGCTCGAAGGCATGGGGGTTCATGGGTGTTTTCCGTTCCTGGGTTGATGAGGAAAAGCCATCTTATATTAAAGAAACGAACAACGTTTCCAAAAAATCGGATAATCCCTGCCGGGTAACAAAATGCTGCACAACCAGGCACGACCCTGCACAACACCGAACGGAACGACAAGAAATCCAATGGAATCCGAAATCACTCCTGCGGCCCCCAGGCCGCGCGGGCGGCCGGCCCGGCCCGAGCACGAGGCCAACGACGCCGCCCTGGCCGCCGCCACCTGGCTCTTGCTCAACGAAGGCTATGCCGCCACCACCATGGAAGCCGTGGCCAGGCGCGCGGGGCTGGCCAAGAAGACGCTCTACCGCTTTGCAGCCAACCGCGAGGACCTGGTGGCCCTGGTGGTGCGCGGCTGGACCGACGGTTTCCGCCCCGCCCTGTCGGCCGATGCGCAATCGGCCGCAGAGGTGGCGCCAGCGCTGGCCGAGATCCTGCGCGTGATTGCCGCGCGCGTGCTGTCGGCCGAGGCGGTGGGCATGTTCCGCCTGCTCACCACCGACTTTCCCGCCAAGCCCGAGTTGCTGGAGGTCTACCAGCGCAACGGCATTGAGCGCGGCCGCGGCATGCTGGTGGACTGGCTGCGGCGCCAGTGCAGCAAGGGATTGCTGCGGGCCGAACAGCCCGAAGTCGTCTGCGACCTGCTGCTGTCCATGGTCATTGCCGAGCCGCTGCGGCAGATGGCCCTGGGCCTGACGCCGCCCGTGCCCGAATGGGATCCGGGCCCGCGCATTGACGACGCGGTACGGCTGCTGGCAGGCCATTCCTGCCGCATGGAGCCTGCGGATCGTTGAATGCAAAAAGGCCACCCGGCATGGCGCCGGATGGCCTTTTGGAAGCCTGAACGCTGAACGCTCTGCGCCGCGATCAGTCCAGCGCCGCCAGCGGATGCGAATGCGCAGGCCAGGGGCTGTCGAAGAAGGCGCGCCACTGCGCTTCCTGCACATCCTCGATGCGCGCAGGGTTCCAGCGCGGTTGGTGGTCCTTGTCCACGGCCAGTGCGCGTATGCCTTCGATGGTCTCGCTCTGGCCCGGGCGCAGGTAAAAGCAGTGGCGCACCATGTCGCGCTCCATGCGCAGGTCCTGGGCCAGCGTCATGCCGCGCGCGCGGCGGATCTGCTCCAGCACCACGTGCAGCATCAGCGGCGAGCGCTTGCGCAGCGTGGCAGCCGTGTGCTGGGCCCACTCGCCATCTGCCGCTTCCAGCGCCTGCACCATGGCAGCCACCGTAGGCAGGGCAAACACGCGGTCGATCTCGGCGCGGGGCTGGGCCGCTGGCTTGGCCAGGGCCGTGAACTTCGACTTCACCAGGGCCTCGATGGCCGCTGCATCGGCAAAGCTGCCGGCGGCCAGCGCGTCCCACAGCGCAGGCTGCTGGTCCGAGGGCAGGTAACCATCGGCCAGGCCGAAGTCCAGCGCATCGGCCGCGCCGATCACATCGCCCGTCAGCGCCAGCCACTCACCCGCGTGACCCGGGCAGCGCGAGAGGAAGTAGCCGCCACCCACATCGGGGAACAGGCCGATGGCCGTCTCGGGCATGGCCATCTTGGTGCGTTCGGTGACGATGCGCAGCGTGCCGCCCTGGCTGATGCCCATGCCGCCGCCCATGACGATGCCGTCCATGAAGGCGATGTAGGGCTTGCCAAAGGTGTGGATCAGGTGGTTGAGCGCGTACTCCTCGGTGAAGAAGTCCTCCAGTTGCGGATTGCCCGTGCTGCCCGCGCCATGCAGGAAGCGGATGTCCCCGCCCGCGCAGAAGGCGCCGAAGACCCCTTCCTTGCCCATGCCTCGGATGGCCACGGCCAGCACCTGCTCATCCTTTTGCCAGGCCAGCAGGGTGGCCAGCAGATCGCGCACCATGCCCAGCGACAGCGCATTCAGCGCCTTGGCCCGGTTCAAGGTGATCATGCCCATGCGGCCCCGCACTTCGCTGAGGACTTCGCCGGCAGCTCCCGTCATATCTTGCTCCTTGTTGCTATGCATGCCCTGCCCCGGCAGCCCGGGGCAATGAGCCGCAACCATAGCTGAAAAACCGCGCCCGCCCCTGACAAACAGGTGCCAATTTGCGCAACTGCGCGACAGGCGCCGCAACGCCCCGCACTCAGTCCAGAGAGACGCCCGTGCTCTTGACCACGCCGGCCCAGCGCTTGATCTCGCTGCGGATATAGGCGCCGTATTCCTCGGGCGTGGAGCCCAGGCCTTCGGCGCCCTGCAGCTGCAGCTTCTCGACCACGCCCGGGTCCTTGAGCGCGCGCATCAGTTCCTGGTTGAGCCGCTGGATGATGGCGGCCGGCGTTTTGGCCGGCACCATCACGCCCTGCCAGGCACCGGCCTCGAAGCCGGACATGCCGCTTTCGGCCAGCGTGGGTGCATCGGGGAAGTTGGGCAGGCGCTTGGAAGAACTCACGGCCAGCAGCTTGAGCCGCCCCTCCTTGATGAAGGGTGCGACGGAGTTGATGGTGTCGGTCATGAAGTCGATCTGCCCGGCCACCAGATCCACGTCGGCCGGCGCGCTGCCCTTGTAGGGCACGTGGCTGGCCTCGATCTGGTAGTGCTGCACGACCTGGAAGGCCGCCAGGTGGGTGACATTGCCGTTGCCGGCCGAGCCATAGGACAGCTGGCCGGTCTTGTCCCTGGCATGGCGCACGAACTCCTGCACGTTCTTCACCGGCAGCTTGGGGTTGACCACCAGGCCCAGCGGCACCACGGCCGTCAGCGCCACGGGCATCAGGTCCTTGCCCACGTCGTAGCTCATCTTCTTGTAGAGCGACGGGCTCAGCGCAATGGACGAGGTGTTGTAGAGCACGGTATAGCCATCGGGCGCGGCCTTGGCCACCAGGGCATTGCCGATGTTGCCATTGGCTCCGGGCCGGTTGTCCACGATTACGGTCTGGCCCAGTTGCTGGCCGACCTGCTGGGCCAGCACGCGCGCCACCAGGTCGGTGGGCCCGCCCGGCGGGAAGGGCACGACCATCGTGATGGGCTTGCTGGGCCAGGGCTGCTGCGCCTGCGCGGCGCCGGGCAGTGCCGCCCCCACTGCCACCGCCGCAGCCGCCGCAACAGGGGCCGCCAGGGTGACCAGCGCCATGCGGCGCCTTCTATTGCGGGCCGCCTTGTCGATCTGCTTGTCCATGCTTTTGTCTCCTGATGTCGTTATGGGAATGCTTGTGGCCGCCTAGCTGCGCCCGGCCAGCAGGCGCACGGCCGTGTATTCCATGACCTTCTGGTGGCCCTGGTTGAAGACCTCGATGCGCGAGGTGACGACGGCGCGGTTGCCCTTGGAGGTGGGCTTGATGGCGGTGACTTCGACCAGCGCCTCGATGGTGTCGCCCACCAGCACGGGGCCGAGGATCTTCTGGTGCAGCTCCAGCATGGCCAGGCCCGTGCCCTGGATCATGCTTTGCAGGATGAAGCCTTCGATCAGCGCATAGGTCATGGCGCCCGGCACGGGGCGGCCGGCAATGGCGCCGCCGTCGTAGCCCTCCTCGATGAAGATGGCCTCCAGCATGCCCGTGGCGTTGATGAAGGCGACCAGGTCGGACTCGGTCACGGTGCGGCGGAAGGTGCGCAGCTGCTGGCCAACCTGCAGGTCCTGCCAGAAAAAGCCCTGGCCCATGCGGGGCACGGCGTTCCAGGCGGCGCCAGGGTGGGGCTGCGGGGTGTTCACTGTCATCTCATGTCTCCTGTTGCGTGATCTGCAGGCCGGCGATGCGCTCGGCGCTCCAGCCCGCCTGGGCCAGCAGCGCCGCCGTGTGCTCGCCCAGGCGCGGTGGCATGCCCATGGGGGCCTGCCAGCCATCCATGCGCACGGAGGAGCGAGGCAGGTGCACGGTGCCCATGGCGGCGTCGTGCAGCGGCACGAAGAACTCCGTGGCCTGCAGGTGTGGATCGGCGGGCAGATCGTCCATGCGCGCCACCGGGGCGGCGGGAATCTCCAGGCGCTGGCAGGTATCGAGCCAGTACTGGGTGCCGTGCAGCGCCACATGCTCGCCTGCGGTCTCCAGCAGCTCGGCAATGTGGGCAGTGCGGCTGGCCTGGCTGGCAAAGCGCGCGTCCAGGGCCAGCTGCGGCTGGCCCACGGCGGCGAAGAAGCGCTGCCAGTGCGCATCGGTGTACGGCATCATGCAGACGTGGCCGTCCAGCGTTCGGTAGGGCTTGCGCCAGGGCGCCATCACGCGCGGGTAGCCTGCGCCGCTGAGCGCGGGGCTGAAGTGCATGCCGTAGAAATGCTCGACCAGGTTGAAGCCCACCATGGTCTCGTACATGGGCACTTCCACAAAGCAGCCATGGCCGCTGCGCTCGCGCTGGAACAGCGCCGCCAGCACGGCATGCGCGGCCACCAGGGCGCAGGTCTTGTCGGCCGCAATGGTGGGCAGGTAGCGCGCCTCGCCCGTCTGGCGTTCCATCAGGTCGGCCAGGCCGCTCATGCCCTGGATGACGTCGTCGTAGGCGGGCATGCCTGCATAGGGGCCGTCCTCGCCAAAGCCATGAAGGCCTGCATAGACCAGGCGCGGATAGCGCTCGCGCAGCGTTGCGGGGTCCAGGCCCAGCGGAGCCAGCTTTTGCGGGCGCATGCTGTGCATGAACACATCGGCCGTGGCCAGCAGCGCATGCAGGGCCTGGCGCGACTCTTCCTGCTTGAGGTCCAGCACCACGCTCTTCTTGCTGCGGTTGGTGCCCATGAACATGGCCGCCATGCCGGGCTCCACGGCCGGGCCGGTATGGCGCGTGGAGTCGCCGGCCGGCGGCTCGATCTTGATGACTTCGGCGCCGTAGTCGGCCAGCACCTGGCTGGCCAGCGGCCCGAACACCACGCTGGACAGATCCAGCACCCGAATCCCTGTCAACGCAGCCTGCACTGTGGTCTCCATGTTGCTTCAGGAAGCCAGTATTTGATATCTTCAAAGCTGCGTCTAAGACTTAATTCAGCATCTCTGATACACGGTGGATATTAATGGACCTGCGCCAACTGCGTCACTTCGTCACCCTGGCCCGCACGCTCAACTACCGGCAGGCGGCCGAGCAGCTGCACATGTCGCAGCCGCCGCTGTCCCAATCCATACGACGGCTCGAAGACAGCCTGGGCGTGCAGCTGTTCCAGCGCGACCGCCGGGGCACGGCGCTGACCGAGGCAGGCCTGGCGGCCCTGGAAAGTGCCGAGCTGGCCCTGCACCATGCGCGCCAGATGCAGGAGGTCTCGCGCGCCACGGCCGGCGGCGAGCGCGGGCGCCTGCACATAGGCTTCATAGGCTCGGCCACGTTCTCGTTGATTCCGCGGCTGGTGCAGGCCTTTCGCAGCGAATATCCGCTGATCGATCTGGTGCTGACCGAATCGACCACGCGCGAGATCTGCGCGCAGGTGGCCAGCGGCGATTTCGATGCCGGCCTGCTGCGCTACCCGGTGACGCAGGCCACCGACCTGTCCATCACACCCGTGGAAAAGGACGAGCTGGTGGCCGTGCTGCCCGAAGGCAACCCGCTGCTGCAGCGGCCCGCCTTGCGGCTGCGGGACCTGGCGGACCAGCCCTTCATCAACTACCGCCCCAGCGAGGTGCCAGGCCTGCATGCGCTGGTGGTGCTGGCCTGCCAGAACGCGGGCTTCATGCCCCAGGTCAAGCAGCATGCCGTGCAGGCGCAGACCCTGGTCAGCCTGGTGGGTGCGGGCCTGGGCGTGGCGCTGGTGCCAGCCGTGGTGGCCAAGGGCAGCACGCCGGGGGTGGTGTTCCGCGCGCTGGCAGATACCGAGAACCTGCCCTCCATCGGCCTGGCCCTGGCGCTCAATCCGCAGCAAAGCGCAGCGGCCGGGCAGCGCCTGCGCGAGTTGCTGCTGCAGCTGCAATAGCAAGCAGTTGCAAGCAATAGCAGCAGCAGTTCCTTTGCCGTTGCGCCCGCACGCCTGAACGGCGCGCCACAAAAGACAAAGGCCGCAGATGCGGCCTTTGACAGTCAGGGCGGTGAAGCCATGCGGCTTGCGTGCACCCTGGCGCAACAGCGCTTATGCGCCGCGCGAAGCGCGCTTGCGCTCGTTCTCGGACAGGTGGCGCTTGCGAACGCGGATGCTCTTGGGGGTGATTTCCACCAGCTCGTCGTCCTCGATGAATTCCACCGCGTATTCCAGCGACAGGTCGATCGGGGGCGTGATCTTGATGGCATCTTCCTTGCCGGACACGCGGAAGTTGGTCAGCTGCTTGGTACGCGTGGCGTTGACCACCAGGTCGTTGTCACGGCTGTGGATGCCGATGATCATGCCTTCGTACACGGGATCGTTGGCCTTGACGAACATGCGGCCACGGTCATCCAGCTTGCCCAGGGCGTAGGTGAAGATTTCGCCTTCGTCCATGGAGATCAGCACACCGTTCTTGCGGCCGCCGATTTCGCCCTTGTGCGGCTCGTAGCTGTCGAAGATGTTGGAGATCAGGCCGGAACCACGGGTCAGGTTCAGGAATTCGTTGGTGAAGCCGATCAGGCCACGCGCAGGAATGCGGTACTCCAGGCGCACGCGGCCGCGGCCATCGGGTTCCATGTTGACCAGCTCGCCCTTGCGCTCGCCCAGGGCCTGCATCACGCCACCCTGGTGGCCTTCTTCGATGTCGGCCGTCACCAGCTCGATTGGCTCGTGGCGCACGCCGTCCACGTCGCGGTAGACCACGCGGGGCTTGGACACGGCCAGCTCGTAGCCTTCACGGCGCATTTCTTCCAGCAGGATGGTCAGGTGCAGTTCGCCGCGGCCCGACACTTCGAAGATACCGTCTTCGTCGGTTTCCTTGACGCGCAGGGCCACGTTGGAACGCAGTTCCTTTTGCAGGCGGTCCCAGATCTGGCGGCTGGTCACGAACTTGCCTTCACGACCTGCCAGCGGCGAGGTGTTGACGCAGAAGTTCATGGTCAGCGTGGGCTCGTCGATCTTGAGCATCGGCAGCGGCTGGGGGTTCAGCGGGTCGGTCAGCGTGACGCCCATGCCCAGATCGGCGATGCCGTTGACCAGCACGATGTCGCTGGGACCGGCTTCGGTCACTTGCACGCGGTCAATGCCCTGGAACTTCAGAACCTGGTTGATGCGGCCCTTGTAGCTCTTGCCGTCAGGACCTTCCATGACCAGCACGTCGGTCGAAGGCTTGAGCGTGCCGGAGGTGATGCGGCCCACGCCGATACGACCCACGAAGGTGGAGTAGTCCAGCGCCGAGATCTGCATTTGCAGCGGAGCGGCAGGATCGCCCTTGACGGCGGGAACGTGCTTCAGGATGGTGTCGAACAGGGCCGACATGTCGGGGCCCCACTGTTCGCCAGGAGCGCCTTCTTCCAGCGAGGTCCAGCCGTTGATGCCCGAGGCGTACACCACGGGGAAGTCCAGCTGCTCGTCGGTGGCACCCAGCTTGTCGAACAGGTCGAAGGCGGCGTTGACCACGTAGTCGGGACGCGCACCGGGCTTGTCCACCTTGTTGACCACGAGGATGGGCTTCAGGCCCAGGGCCAGTGCCTTCTTGGTCACGAAGCGCGTCTGGGGCATGGGGCCTTCCTGCGCGTCGATCAGCAGCACCACGCCGTCCACCATGGACAGGGCACGCTCCACTTCACCGCCGAAGTCCGCGTGGCCGGGTGTGTCGAGGATGTTGATGTGCGTCTCGTTCCAGCTCACGGCGCAGTTCTTGGCCAGGATGGTGATGCCACGCTCGCGTTCGATGGCGTTGTTGTCCATCACCGTGTCCACGACTTTCTCGTGTTCGGCGAAGGTTCCGGATTGGCGCAGCAGCTGGTCCACCATGGTGGTTTTGCCGTGGTCCACGTGGGCGATGATCGCGATATTGCGGATTTGTTTGCTCATAGTGTTTTCCCATTGCCGCTGCGTCATGGGCGCGGCGTGTCTTCCAAAATCTGTTGAATTTCCAGTGAACTGAGCAGGCGCCCGGGGATCAGTTCCCCACGCACCACGCGCCCCACTCCCAGCAGAGCCTGTGGGTTCTCGCCATACACAGCCACCGCCTCGGCATCGGCCCAAGCGCCCTTGCGGGGCAGGCCCGTGAGAAAACGGGCCGCATCTTGCTCGCCCAGCGTGACAGCCGTGTGGCTGGCCAGCAGGGCGTCGACAGGCTGCAACTGCTGCAGACGCTCGCCCTCGCCCATGGCGGCCAGCGCCTCCAGCGAGATACAGCGCTCGACACCCAGCCCCCCGGTGTCGATACGGCGCAGCGCGCGCAGGTGCGCGCCGCAGCCCAGGGCCTCGCCCACGTCCTCGGCCAGCGTGCGGATGTAGGTGCCCTTGCTGCAGGTCACCAGCATCCGGATCGCAGGCAGCCCTTCGCTGTCTTGCGTCAGCGAAAGCTCCAGTGCGTGGATTGTCACTTCGCGCGCCGGGCGCTCGACTTCGATGCCGGCACGCGCGTATTCATAGAGAGCCTTGCCGTCCTTCTTGAGGGCGCTGTACATGGGTGGCACCTGGCGGATCGCACCCGTGAACTGCGCCTGCACGGCGGCCAATCGCTCGGCCGTGAGGGCGGCGAGGTCAACGGCGCGCTCGCGCAGCACCTCGCCCTCGGCATCGGCCGTGGTCGTGGTCTGGCCCAGGCGCGCAATCGCCTCGTAGGTCTTGGCAGCCTCAAGCTGCAACTGGCTGAACTTGGTCGCCGCACCGAAGCACAGCGGCAGCACGCCGGTGGCCAACGGGTCCAGCGTGCCGGTGTGTCCGGCCTTTTCGGCGCGCAGCAACCACTTGACCTTTTGCAAGGCGTCGTTGCTGGACAGCTCCAGCGGTTTGTCGAGTAGCAACACCCCATGCACAGGGCGCCGCTGCACCCTTGTGCGTGGCGCGTTCATGGGGCTACTCTTCCTTTCCGCGCGAAGAAACGGCCTTGGCGATCAAGGCGTTCATGTCGGCCGCACGCTCGGAGGTGCGGTCGTAGATGAAGTGCAGCGTGGGCACTGTGTGGATATGCAGGCGCTTGAACAGGCCATTGCGCAGGAAGCCTGCGGCCTGGTTCAACGCTTCCTGCGTCGCCTGTGGATCGCCCACGAGCAGGCTGAAGTAGACCTTGGCGTGGGCATAGTCCGGAGTCACCTCCACGCTTTGCAGCGTGACCATGCCCACGCGCGGGTCCTTCAACTCGCGCGCGATCAGCTCTGCCAGATCACGCTGGATCTGGTCAGAGACTTTGAAGCTGCGATTCGGCGCAGCGGACTTGCGTGTTGCCATGGCGAATTACAGCGAGCGCGCGATTTCCTTGATCTCGAACACTTCGAGCACGTCGCCTTCGCGAATGTCGTTGTAGTTCTTGAGCTTGATACCGCACTCGAAGCCTTCCTTGACTTCCTTGACGTCGTCCTTCAGGCGCTTGAGCGATTCGATCTCGCCCGTGTAGATGACCACGTTCTCGCGCAGCAGGCGGAAATGCGCATTGCGCGTGACCTGGCCTTGCGTGATGTACGAGCCGGCCACGGTGCCGATCTTCGAAGCCACGAACACGGTGCGGATCTCGGCCATGCCGATGATCTCTTCCTTGCGCTCGGGAGCCAGCATGCCGGACATGGCCGCCTTCACCTCTTCGACTGCGTCGTAGATGATGTTGTAGTAGCGCAGGTCCACATCGTTGCTCTCGGCCGTCTTGCGAGCCTGGGCATCGGCCCGGACGTTGAAGCCGATGATGATGGCCTTGGAGGCCAGCGCCAGGTTCACGTCGGACTCGCTGATGCCGCCCACGCCCGAGTAGACCAGCTGAACGCGGATCTCGTCGGTCGAGAGCTTGAGCAGCGATGTGCCCAGCGCTTCCTGCGAGCCCTGCATGTCGGCCTTGATGATGATGGGCAGGGTCTGGACCTCGCCTGCACCCATTTCGGCAAACATGTTCTCGAGCTTGGCGGCCTGCTGGCGGGCCAGCTTGGTGTGGCGGAACTTGCCGGCGCGGTAGGTCGCGATTTCGCGGGCACGACGCTCGTCCTGCAGCACCATGAAGTCGTCGCCGGCCTGGGGCACATCGGACAGACCCTGGATTTCCACCGGGATGGAGGGGCCGGCAGACTTGGTCTGCTTGCCGTCTTCGTCCAGCATGGCGCGCACGCGGCCGTAGGTCTGGCCTGCCAGCACCACGTCGCCCACCTTCAGCGTACCGGACTGCACCAGCACCGTGGCCACAGGGCCGCGGCCCTTGTCCAGCTGGGCTTCGATGACCAGGCCCTTGGCAGCGGCTTCCACGGGAGCGGTCAGCTCCAGCACTTCGGCCTGCAGCAGAACCTGCTCCAGCAGCTCGTCGATGCCCTGGCCGGTCTTGGAGGACACGGCGATGAACGGGGACTCGCCGCCGTACTCTTCAGGCACCACCTGCTCGGCCACCAGGCCTTGCTTGACGCGGTCGAGGTTGGCATCGGGCTTGTCGGCCTTGGTGATGGCAACCACGATGGGCACACCAGCAGCCTTCGCGTGCTTGATGGCTTCCTTGGTCTGGGGCATCACGCCGTCGTCGGCAGCGCACACCAGGATGACGATGTCGGTGGCCTGGGCACCACGGGCACGCATGGCCGTGAAGGCCTCGTGGCCCGGGGTATCCAGGAAGGTGACGATGCCGCGGGGCGTCGTCACATGGTAGGCACCGATGTGCTGGGTAATGCCACCGGCTTCGCCCGACGCCACCTTGGTGCGGCGGATGTAGTCCAGCAGCGAGGTCTTGCCGTGGTCCACGTGGCCCATGACGGTGACCACGGGAGCACGCGACTCCTGGGCAGCTTCCTGCTGGGACACTTCCTCGGCCGTGAAGGCTTCGGGATCGTCCAGCGCGGCGACCTTGGCCGTGTGGCCCATTTCCTCGACCACGATCATGGCCGTGTCCTGGTCCAGAGGCTGGTTGATGGTGACCATCTGGCCCATCTTCATCAGAACCTTGATCAGCTCGGACGCCTTGACCGACATCTTGTGCGCCAGTTCGGCCACGGTGATGGTCTCGGGCACGTGCACTTCGATGGCGCGGAATTCCGCTGCCGCGCTCTGGTGCTGACCGTCATGACGGTCATTGCCACGACGGCCGCCACGCGGGCCGCCGCGCCAGTTGGAACGGCCACCCACGCCACCGGAGCTGTCGCCACGGGTCTTGATTTCCTTCTTCTTGCCATCGCCAGCCCAGCTCGACGAGAGCTTGGCGGACTTGACTTCCTTGCCGGCACCGGCAGGCGCACCCGCACGCGCACCGGCTCCACCGGCGGTCGTGCCAGCGGGCTTGTGCAGCGTGGTCTTCTTGGCATCGCCGGCAGCGGGCGCTGCAGGCTTGGCCACGGGCTTGGGCTCTTCAGGCTTCTTGGCCACGAGCACCTTCTTGGGCGCAGCCATCATGGCGCGAATGGCTTCGGCCTCGGCCAGCGCCTTGCGGCGGCGGTCTTCCAGATCCTTGGCGCGTTCGGCTTCCTCGGCCGCACGGGCCTTGGACTCTTCCTCGGCCTTGACGCGAGCCGCAACCTGGGCTTCGGCGCGCGCGGCCTGGCCTGCAGCCTGCTCACGCGAAGCTTCCTGCTTCGCGCGGTTGGCCTCGAGGATCTTTGCGGCTTCTGCAGCCGCATAGGCGCTTGCGCGCTCTTCGGCTTCTCGTTCGCGTTGTTGAACTAGTTCGCGCTCTTCGCGCTCACGGCGTTGCTGTGCCAATTCTTCCTCCTCGCGGCCGATCATTTCGGCCTGGCGACGTGCTTCCCCTTCGCGGCGCACCAGATCCTGGGACTCGCGCTCCGATGCCGCGCGCTGCTCCTGGGCAGCGGCAACGACAGCGGGATCGGAGGCGCCCTCGGCGACCTCGTCACGCTTGACGAAGGTGCGCTTCTTGCGCACTTCCACCTGGATGGTGCGGGCGCGGCCCGACGAATCGGCCTGCTTGATCTCGCTTGTGGACCGTTTGGTCAGCGTGATCTTCTTGGCGCCACTTCCGTGGCTGGCCTGCAGATGGCTGAGCAGTTGCTGCTTGTCGCCGTCGGTCAACGCATCCGATGCGTTGTCCTTGGCGACGCCTGCAGCCTTGAGCTGCTGCAGCAACGTGTCAGGGGTCTTGTTGAGCTCTCTTGCAAACTCGGCAACCGTATTACTGGACATATATGCTCTGAACCTCCCTGACCTTACTCTTGCCCTTCGGTGAACCAGTGTTCACGCGCCTTCATGATCAAAGCCTTCGCTTCTTCCTCGGTCTGCCCGGTCAGCTCGGTCAACTCGTCGATGGCCAGATCGGCCAGATCGTCTCGGGTGTGCACATCGGCCTCAGCCAGCTTGTCCACGATCTCCGGAGTCATTCCCTCGAGCGTCAGCAGATCCTGCGACACTTTGCCCACGTTTTCCTCGTGCGCGATTTCCTGCGTCAGCAGTGCATCTTTCGCCCGGGTGCGCAACTCGTTCACCGTCTCTTCGTCGAACGCCTCGATTTCGAGCATTTCCTGCAGCGGCACATAGGCCACTTCTTCCAGGGTCTCGAAACCTTCCTCGATGAGGATGTTGGCGATTTCCTCGTCCACATCGAGCTTTTCCATGAACAGCTGGCGCGCAACAGCGGACTCGTCCGCCTGCTTTTGCGCAGACTCAGCCGCGTCCATGATGTTGATCTTCCAGCCGGTGAGCTCGGAAGCCAGGCGAACGTTCTGACCGCCACGGCCGATGGCGATGGCGAGGTTTTCCTCGTCAACCACCACGTCCATGGCATGCTTTTCCTCGTCCACAACGATGGACGACACATTGGCCGGAGCCAGCGCGCCGATCACGAACTGTGCAGGGTCTTCGGACCACAGCACGATGTCCACGCGCTCGCCAGCCAGCTCATTGGTGACGGCGTTGACACGGGTGCCTCGCACGCCGACGCAGGTGCCGATGGGATCGACACGCTTGTCATGGCTGAGCACGGCGATCTTGGCGCGGCTGCCGGAATCGCGAGCGCAGCTCTTGATCTCCAGCAGGCCCTGCTCGATCTCGGGCACTTCGTTGCGGAACAACTCGACCATGAACTCGGGCGCCGAGCGCGACAGGATGATGGGCGCGCCGCGCAGCGTGGCGTCCACTTCCATGATCATGGCCCGCACGCGGTCGCCGTTGCGCAGGTTTTCCTTGGGGATCATCTCGTTGCGGCGCAGGCGTCCTTCGACACGGCCGGCCTCGACGATGATGTCGCCCTTGTCCATGCGCTTGACGGTGCCCGTGAAGATCCGGTCGCCGCGCGACAGGAACTCGTTGAGCAGCATTTCGCGTTCGGCGTCACGGATCTTCTGCAGGATGACCTGCTTGGCCGCCATGGCGCCGATGCGGCCGATGGGCACCGACTCGATCTCTTCCTCGATGTACTCGCCTTCGGAGATACCGGGGACGCGGTCCTGTGCGTCCATCAGCATTTCTTCGGCATCGGGGTTTTGCAGGCCCGCATCATCGGGCACCACCAGCCAGCGGCGGAAGGTGTCGTAGTTACCGCTATCGCGATCGATGGCCACGCGGATGTCCACCTCACCTTGGTACAGCTTCTTGGTGGCCTGGGCCAGGGCCGATTCCACTGCACCGAACACCAGATCGCGCTCCACGTTCTTTTCGCGCGAAATGGCTTCTACCAACATCAACAATTCGCGATTCATGCGACGACTCTCCTATTTCAATCACACAGGAAGGGGATGGCAGTGCCCTTCCTGCCCCAATGATTCGACGTACCCTGCCTGCTCCGATCAGACCGGCTTGGCAGAACGCCCCTTGAAATCCACGATGGGAGCCAGACGCGCCTCGCGCAGCTCCTCCAGAGTGAAGCCCAGCGCCTGCAGGGGCGCGGGAACACGCTTTTTGCTGACCTTCTGGCCAGGCTTGACGGGTGGCTCGTCGCTCCAGACGATCTGCCAGCCACCATCTTCGGCACGCTCCAGCGTGCCGCGGAATTTCTTGCGATTGGCGCTGACCTGCCCTTCAGCGGCGGCGCCGATGGGCTCCTTGAGGGTCAGGTCGATGACTTCACCGACAAAGCGGGTGAAGTCCTGCTCGTGCCGCAGGGGGCGGTCGATACCAGGGGAGGAGACCTCAAGGCGCGTGTAATCTGCGCCATCAACCTCAAGCGCGAACTGCAGCTGGCGCGTGATCTTCTCGCAGTCCTCGACTGTCACGAACTGCTCCGGCACCACCGGCCCGCCCTCCACCGGGGGCTGCCAAGGCAAATCAATTGTGACGCGCAACAGCCCGCCCGCCGAGCGTTCTATTTCCACCAGGTCATAGCCCAGACCTGTCACGGTTTGTTCAACGATTTGCTGTAGTGCCACGTGTATTTAAATTCAGTCCTGCAAACACAAAAGACCCGGAACGCCCCTGAAACATTGGCAGCAGCCATGTCCCAACAGCGCCGAGCCCCATGGCAATCCCGAAGGTCGCCCGAAGATCGCCCAAAAAAAAGGGCGGTTGGTACCCGCCCGTTTGGTCGTGAATATGCCATTGTATCCGCAAACGACCTTCAGGCCAAGCCCGCCCCGCACAAAAGCGGGGACAGGACGAGGGACCTCAGGCCCGCCCACCCGCCCTTGCCCGAGACTCAGACGCCAACACGCTCCAGCGCCTGCGCCGACTGGAGCCGCCGCAAGAGGGCCTGCGCCTCGGCGGGATCGGCAGGGGCCGCGCCCGGGTCCTGGGCCAATGACTGCAGCATGCGCGCCACAACCCCCGCCTGGGGCAGCACCGGCCCCAGAAAACGTGCACGCTCGCCATCAGCCACCAGCAGCGAGGGGAAGGTTTCGATGTCCAGATCTCCGGCCACGTCCTCGCGGTCCTCGACATCAAGCCAGACAAAGCGCATCTGCGGGAACTGGCTTGCCAGTTCCGCAAACGTGCTTCGGTATTGGTTGCAAACGCCGCACCATTGCGCGCACAGGCAAACCACCCACCAGGGGCGGGTGGCGTCGCTGTCGTCCGGCAGCTTGCCGGCCATTGAATCCATGAAAGCCTCTCAGAAACCACGCCCTTCCCGGGCGCGATAAACCTCCATGTTACCGATTTCCGCTGCCTTGTTGCCCCAGGCGTTGCGCACATAGCTGGCCACGGCGGCCACCTGTGCGTCGGACAGCACATGACCGAAAGGCGGCATGCCGTGCGGCTGCGGCTGCTGCCGGGTGGAGGGTGGGTAGCCCCCCTCCAGCAACACCAGCAACAGGTTGCGCGGCTCGGCCAGGGTCACGGAGGCATTGCCCGCAAGCGCGGGAAACGCGCCCGGCGTTCCCTGGCCCTCGGCACCGTGGCAAACCGCGCATTGCCGCTCGTAGATGGCCCGCCCCAGGGCCATTTGCCCGGATGGCACGGGCGCGGCAGCAGGCCTGCTCCTGGGCGGGCCTGCTGCCGCGCCCTGCTCCTGCAGGTAGGAAGCGAGGGCCTGCAGATCCTGCGGCTGCCAGTGCTGGGTGCTGCGCGCCACGACTTCGGCCATGGGGCCCAGCGCCGATCCCGAAGGACCCGAACCCGTCTGCAGCAACTGCACCCAGGCGGACTCCCGGCCCGCGCGCACGCCGGCTTCGCCCGGATCAAGCAGCGACGGCGCATACCAGGCCTGCCCTGCCACAAAGCCACCGGACATGGCCTGGGACGAGGCACCCATGCCGTTGCGCGGTGCATGGCATGCCGCGCAGTGCCCCAGGCCCTGGGCAAGATAGGCACCGCGATTCCAGGCAGCCGCCTTCTGCGGCCGGTCCTGCCAATCCTGCGGGGTGAAGAACAGCGCGCGCCAGACAGCCAGCGAGCCCTGCCAGCCATAGGGAAAGTCCAGCGCATGCCGGGGCACCTGCGCGCGCACGGCAGGCAGGCTTTGCAGATAGGCAAACAGCGCGTCCGAGTCGGCGCGCGTCACATGGGTGTAGCTGTCATATGGAAAGGCCGGATACAGCAGGCGCCCTTCCCGTGACCGCCCGTTATGCATTGCACGCCAGAAGTCCTGGGCCGTCCACAGCCCCAGGCCACTTTCCTTGTCAGGCGTGAGATTGCTGGTGTAGAGCGTGCCGAACGAGGTGGGCAGGCCCCGCCCGCCCGCATACTCGGCGCCGCCAGCCGCCGTATGGCAGCCTGCGCAGTTGCCCACGCGGGCCAGGTAGGCACCGCGCTCTATCAAGGCAGTTGGCGTTTCGCGCGCGCCTGACCAGCCGCCATGACCGTAGGCGTGCACGCCCTGCTCGCCCCGCAGGTTGAGCCAGACCAGGAGCGCGCCCAGCAGGGCGATGATCAGCAACGCCAGCCCTGCCACCCTGGCCAGCCGCCGCCGCCCGTGTGTGTTCCCGCTTGCCGCGTTTTCTGCCAGGGTGTTCATGGCTTGCCCTCCTGGCCGGCAACGGCGGCTACGGCGCCGCAGCGCAGCGGCATGGGCAGGGCCAGGGCTTCATGTCCGCCCGGCGCCGCCAGTGCAGGGCGCGATGACAGCCAGGCCGTGACGGCCACAACCTCCTGCGCCGTCAGCGCCTTGGCCACCTGGTCCATGCAGTCGGGCGCTGCCGCCTTGCGCTGGCCGGAGCGCCAGGCACCGATCTGGCTGTTCAGATAGTCGCGCGACAGGCCCAGCAGGCCCGAAATATCGTCACCCGCACCCATGAGCCGCTCACCATGGCATGCAGCGCAGGCGGGCAGGCCGCGCTGCGCGTCGCCCCGCAAGACCAGTTGCTCGCCACGGGCGAGTTCAGCGGGCGGCAGTTGCGCCGGCACAGGCGGGGCATAGGGAAGCTCCAGGCCTGCGAAGTGCGTGGCGATCTGGCGCAGATAGTCGTCCGACATGAATTCGATCAGCCGGTTCATGGCCGGATAGCTGCGGCGCCCTTGCTGGAAGTTCTTGAGCTGGCGGTACAGATAGCCTGCGGGCTTGCCCGCAATGCGCGGAAAGTAGCCGCTGGGCGTGGCCCGGCCCTCGGGACCATGGCAGGCCGTGCAGGCCAGCACCCTGGAGGCCATGGAGCCCACATCGGGCAGCGGGGCGCTGACCACGGCGGGCGGCAGGTCTGCCATGGGCACGCCCGGTGCTGGCTGCATGGTCTGCGCGGTCTGCGCCATCACCCCGCAGGTTCCACACGCGCCGGCCACCAGCCATGCGCCCAGCAGGGCCCTCCATCCCCTGGAGCCTGTGCGCCCCCGCCCAGCCCGCCACCGACTGCCATGTGCCATGTCCGACGCCTCCTGTTCCGTCCTGCCGACGCGCGAATGTAATGAACCCGTCACAAGATGCCAGTCAAGCAGGAAAAGGCCCATCGGTTGAGACCCTGCCATGACCGGGCTATGCTGCTTTCGGGTTTGTCCAGAACATCGCCCGCAAGGGCCGGAGGACGGAAATTCATGGATTACAAGGACTACTACCGCATCCTGGCCGTGGACAGGCAGGCCAGTGCCGATGACATCAAGAAGGCTTATCGCAAGCTGGCGCGCAAGTACCACCCCGATGTCAGCAAGGAGGCGGACGCCTCCGAGCGCATGGCCGAAGTCAACGAAGCCAATGCCGTGCTGTCGGACCCCGAAAAGCGCGCAGCCTATGACGCCCTGGCCGATGCGCCGCGCCGCAGCGGGCCCGGCGCCGGCGGCTTCCAGCCACCACCTGGCTGGGAAGGGCAGGACTTTCACTTTCGCAGCAGCGACGGCGCCATGCCGGAGGGCGACGCGGACTTCAGCGAGTTCTTCTCACAGATGTTCGGCCAGGGCGCGCGTGCCCGCCATGCGGGCGGAGGCGGCCAGCATCGCGCTCCGCCTGACCTGCGCGGGCAGGACCAGCACGCCAGCATCGAGCTGGACCTGCTGGACAGCTACCAGGGCGCGCAGCGCAGCCTGCACCTGCGCACCACGGTGCTGGATGAGGACGGACACCCGGTGGCGCGCGACAAGGAATTGCAGGTCAGCATTCCCAAGGGCGTGCGCGAAGGCCAGATGATCCGCCTGGCCGGCCAGGGCGGCCCGGGCCTGGGCAACGGCCCGGCAGGCGATCTGCTGCTGGAAGTGCACCTGCGCCACGACCCGCGCTGGTGGGCCGAGGGCAAGGATGTCTACCAGCCCGTGTCCCTGGCCCCCTGGGAAGCCGCACTGGGCGGCCCGGTCCGCGTGGCCACCATTGCCGGTGAATTCGAGGTCAGCGTGCCCGCAGGCAGCCGCGCTGGCCGCAAGCTGCGCATCAAGGGCAAGGGCTTGCCCGCCGCCACGCCGGGCGACCTGTACCTGGTACTGGGCATCGCCCTGCCCGAACCCCAGACCGAAGCCCAGCGCCAGGCCTATGCGGCACTGGCCCAGGCCTTTCCCTCGTTCGATGCCCGCCAGCACGCGGCGGGCCAAGGAGCCACGCGATGAGCACGCCGCTGTACCCCTTCTACGAGCCCGCAGAACTGCTGGACGAAGGCGCTCTGGACCTGCAGGATCTGGCCCGCCACTGCCAGCGCAACACCGCCTGGGTGGTGGAGCGTGTGCAGACCGGCGTGCTGTACTGCGAAAACGAGCCGTCCGACGAAGCGGCCGCGCCGCAGGCACAGTGGCGCTTCAGCAGCCAGACCCTGGTGCGCGCGCGCCGCATAGCCCATCTGGAGCACAGCTTCGATGCCGACCCTCAGCTGGCCGCGCTGACGGCGGACCTGATCGAGGAAGTGCAGATGCTGCGCCGCAAGCTTCAGGCACTGCAGCATTGAGAACGCCGCCTCAAAAGCAAAAGCCCTCGTAAGAGGGCTTTTGCTTTCAGAACGTGGCCGCAGCAGGCATGCATGCGGCCCGCCGTGCTCAGCGGTGACGCTTGCCGGGGTTCTTCTTGGTATGGGTGTGGGCGCCACGGGCGCGGCTCACGCGCTGGCCACGGCCGGGCGTCGGCAGGGTGACGCCGTTGGGCAGGGGGGGCTGGGGAGTGAACTTGCGGTCGGCTTCGGTAACGATCTTGTTGCCCATGGCATTTCCTTCTTCAAAAAAATGAGAACGCGCAATTAGGCCATAGACCTGCATGACCGCGCACAAAAAAACACATGGCCTGCTCTGGCATAGGGAAAGTTCCAGCGTTGCGCGGCCCGCACAGCACCGGCGCAGGCAGCGCCGGCCTACACTGCGGCCCGGTTTTCTGTCCTAAAGTAGGAGCACGCTGCCAAGCGCGCAAGACCCTGGCATGCACGTCTGCCTGAACACGGAGTTCCGCACCATGTCACCCCGCCACCCCAATACAGAGTCAACCACCCCATCCACTTCCCGCCCCGCCTGGGTGCTGCCCACGGCCGGCCTGGCGGGGCTTGCCGTAGGCGCCGCCGCAGCAGCGTTGCTGTGGAAGGGCCTGCGCAACCCACCCATCCCCCCTACCGTGGAGCCGGTGCGCGGCTGGGAAATCCAGCGCTACATGGGCCGCTGGTATGAAGTGGCCCGCATCGACCACAGTTTCGAAAAAGGCCTGGAGCGCACCCAGGCCGAGTACACACAGCTTCCCGACGGCACGGTGCACGTGCTGAACCGGGGCTACGACGCCCGCCACCGGCGCTGGAAATCCTCCGAGGGCAAGGCCCGCACGGTGCACGGCCCGGACGTTGCGGCGCTCAAGGTCTCTTTCTTCGGCCCGTTCTACGGCGGCTACAACGTGGTGGCTCTTGATGCCGAGTACCGCTGGGCCATGGTGGTGGGATCGGACCTGCGCTATTTCTGGATTCTTTCGCGCACGCCCGAACTGGCCGAGGGCGTGGCGGCACGCCTGCTGGCACAGGCCCGGCTGCTGGGCGTGCCCGTGGACAAGGTCCAGTGGATCCTGCAGGACGGAGTCAATCCCACGGGCAGCTGGTAGCGCGGACCGGCAACTGCCTCAGAACCCCTCGGGCATGCCGTCGCCCGAGAAGCCGGCGGCCTCCACCAGCCGCTGCGTGTACGCCTGGCGCGGCGCGCCCAGCACCTGGGCGACGGGGCCGGATTCGACGATGGCGCCATCCTTCATGACCACCACGTCATGGGCCATGGCGCGGATCACGTCCACGTCATGCGTGATCAGCAGATAGGCCAGTCCCCGCTCGCGCTGTAGCCGCTGCAGCAGGCCCAGCACCTGCTGCTGAATGGTCACATCCAGCGCGCTGGTGGGCTCGTCGAGCACCAGCACCTCGGGCTCCAGCACCAGGGCGCGTGCAATGGCGATGCGCTGGCGCTGGCCTCCCGAGAATTCGTGGGGATAGCGGTCAAGCAGGCCGGGAAACTGTTCCTGCGTCAGGCCCACGGCCGACAGCATCTCCACGATGCGGTCGCGTTGCTGCGGCGCCGCCAGCGACGGCGCATGCACGCGCAGGCCTTCGCCAACGATCTGCTCCAGCGTCAGCCGGGGCGACAGCGATGAATACGGGTCCTGGAACACCACCTGCACCTTGCGCCGCAGCGCACGGTTGGCGGGCGAGTTGCGCGTGGCTGGCTGTTGCCAGGCATGGCCGGCAATGCGCAGCCGTCCTTCATGGGGCAGCAGCCCCAGCACGGCCTGGGCCAGCGTGGATTTGCCCGATCCCGATTCACCGACCACACCCACGGTGCGCCCGGGCAACAGCGCCAGGTCTGCGGACTGCACGGCGACGAAGCGCCCCTGGCCGAACCATCCGCGCATGCCTGCCACCGGCACCGGATAGCTGACCTTGAGGCCCTGTGCCTGCACCAGCGGCTCGCCAGCCGTGGCCTCGGCGCCTGCCTCCACCTCGATCAGTTCGCGGCGCGGCACGCTGGCCAGCAGCTTGCGCGTATAGGCATGGCGCGGAGCCGCCATGACCGCCGACACCCCGCCCTGCTCCACCAGTTGCCCGCGCTCCATCACCGCCACGCGGTCGGCAAAGCGCCGCACCAGGTGCAGGTCGTGCGTGATCATCAGCACGGCCATGCCGGTCTGGCGCTGCAGGTCATCGAGCAACTGCAGGATCTGGCCGCGCAGCGTGACATCGAGTGCCGTCGTCGGCTCGTCGGCCAGGAGCAGGCGCGGGCTGCTGGCCAGCGCCATGGCGATCATGGCGCGCTGGCGCTGCCCGCCACTGAGCTGGTGGGGAAAGGCCCGGGCGCGGCGCACAGGCTCGGCAATGCCGGTGGTCGCCAGCAATTCGGTGGCCTGGACCAGGGATTGCGCTCGCGTCAGCCCCTGCTTGAGGCGAAGCACCTCGCCCACCTGCTCGCCCACCGTCATCAGCGGGTTGAGCGCCGTCATGGGCTCCTGGAAAATCATGGCCACGTCGCCGCCGCGCACGGCGCGCATCTCGCGCTCGGGCAGGCGCAGCAGGTCGCGGCCGTCGAACAGGGCCTGGCCGCCCAGCTGAGCGTCTCCAGCCAGCCGCAGCAGCGACAGCGCGGTGATGGTCTTGCCCGAGCCGGACTCGCCCACCAGCGCCAGCTTCTCGCCTGCCGCCAGGTCGAAGCTCACGCCGTGCACCACATCCTTGCTGCCGAAGCGCACGCGCAGGTTGCGCACGGACAGCAATGTCCGGCCACGGCCCGGGGGTGAAGGCAGCTCCATTGCCAGCTGCTCTGCGTTCATGCGGCGTCCTTTGCATCGACACCGGGGGCGGCATCGCTGGCAGCGGCCTTGCGCGGGTCCAGCGCATCGCGCAGCGCATCGCCCATGAAGGTCAGCAGCAGCAGCGTCACCACCAGCACGGCAAAGGTGGACAGCGAGATCCACCAGGCATCGATGCTGTTCTTGCCCTGGTTCAGCAGCTCACCCAGGCTGGGGGTGTCAGGCGGCACGCCCAGCCCCAGGAAGTCCAGCGAGGTCAGGGCCAGGATGGCCGCACTCATGCGAAACGGCAAAAAGGTCACCACGGGCGTCATGCTGTTGGGCAGCAGATGGCGCCAGATCAGCGCGCCATTGCCCACGCCCAGCGCCCGAGCCGACTTCACATAGTCCAGCTGGCGGTTGCGCAGGAACTCGGCACGCACGTAGTCCGACAGGCCCATCCAGCCGAACAGCGACAGCAGCACCAGCAGCAGCGAGACGCTGGGCGCCAGCACCGCGCTGAAGATGATCAGCAGATACAGCTCGGGCATGGAGCCCCAGATCTCGATGAAGCGCTGGAATGCCAGATCGGTCCTGCCGCCGAAAAAACCCTGGACGGCCCCCGTCACCACGCCCAGCACCACGCCCGACGCCGTCAGCGCCAGCGCAAACAGCACGCTGACGCGAAACCCGTAGATCAGCTGGGCCAGCAGGTCGCGCCCCCGGTCATCGGTACCCAGCAGGTTGTCGCGCGAGGGCGGCGCCGGATTGGGCGAGGTCGCGAAGTAGTTCAGCGCCTGTGGCCCATAGGGATTGAGCGTATACAGCGCCCAGTTGTCGCCCTGGCTCAGGCGGTCGCGGATGAAGGGGTCCAGGTAGTCGGTGGCCGTCTCGAAGTCGCCGCCGAAAGTCTTCTCGGAATAATCGTTCCACAGCGGCCAGTAGGTCTGGCCCTCATAGCGCACCACCAGGGGCCGGTCGTTGCTGATCAGCTCGGCGCCCAGGCTCAGCACCACCATCACGCAAAAAGCGACCAGGCTCCAATACCCCAGCCGATTGCGCCTGAACCGCATCCAGGCCCGCCGCGCTGGCGACACTGCCACCACAGCCAGCGGTACAGGCGCTGCTCCGGGCAGCCCTGCGCCTGGAGCGGCAAGGGAGTGCATCTCAGTTTCCATGTTGCTGCATCACAGTGGCGCGACCGCCCAAAGTCAGGGACACCAGGCAAGGGCCTGCGCCAGCCGCCAATGGCCCGAACGCTCCCCCCGCAAAGCAGGAGGGGGAGACGGCGCAGCCGTTCAGGGGGTGCTCAATCAAACCGTACACGCGGATCCACCCACACATAACAAAGGTCACTGACCAGCTTGGTCACCAGGCCGATCAGCGTGAACAGATACAGCGTGCCCAGCACCACGGGATAGTCGCGCCGAATCACGCTGTCATAGCTGAGCAGGCCCAGGCCGTCCAGCGAGAACAGTGTCTCTATCAGCAGCGAGCCCGTGAAGAAGGCCCCGATGAAGGCGGCCGGAAATCCGGTGACGATGGGGATCAGCGCGTTGCGCAGCACGTGGCGATAGAGCACCTGCCGCTCGGACAGGCCCTTGGCACGCGCAGTCAGCACGTACTGCTTGCGGATCTCTTCCAGGAAGGCATTCTTGGTCAGCATGGCCGTGATGGCGAAGCTGCCCGCCACCATGGCCGTCACCGGCAGCGCGATATGCCAGAGATAGTCCACGATGCGCGCGCCCCAGGACAGCTCGTCCCAGTTGGAGGAAGTCAGCCCGCGCAGCGGAAACCACTGCAACTGGCCGCCAAAGATCACCAACAGCGCCACGCCCAGCACGAAACCCGGAATCGCATAGCCGACCAAGATCAGCAGCGTGGTGGCGAAGTCGAACCGCGAGCCGGCCCGCACGGCCTTGGCAATGCCCAGCGGCACGGCAACGAGGTAGCTGATGAAAAAGGTCCACAGTCCCAGGCTGGCCGAGACCGGCAGCTTCTCCTTGATCAGCTGCCAGACATCCTTGTTCTGAAAGAAACTGCGCCCCAGGTCGAACCGCGCGAACTGCCCGAGCATCTGGAAGAAGCGCTCATGGGCCGGCTTGTCAAAGCCGTAGAGGGCCTTGATCTGCTCTATGCGCTGGGGGTCCACCCCCTGGTTGCCACGGTAGGCCAGGCCACCGCCCTCGCCGCCACGGCCCACGCTGGCCTTGGCCTCGGCCAGATACTGCTCGACCGGGCCACCGGGCACGAACTGCACGACCACGAAGGTCAGCAGAAGTACGCCCAGCAGGGTCGGCACCATCAGCAGCAAGCGTTTGAATATGTAGGCCCACATAAGAAGTCTTGCATTATGTCCATTGCGGGGAGGGACCCCGGCCGGGGGACGCCCTCATCATGCAACGGATCGCAACGACACAGCCGCAACGCCGGCTCATGGAGGCGGCGCGGTCAGCACCGGCATGCGCGCCCACCAGGTGTCCATGGCCCAGCTCTCGCCCTTCGCATAGGCCGGAACTACGGCCGGCCGCACCAGGCGCCAGGAGTCGTAGACCATGCGGTGCGTGCCCGCGCTCCACTGCGGAATCAGATAGTGGCCGTGCGTGATGATGCGTTCGAGTGCGTGGCAGGCAGGCAACAGTTGCGCCTCTGTCTTGGCCTCGGTCATGCGGCGGATCATGGCGTCGACCGCCGGGTTCTTCACGCCGGGGAAATTGCCGGAACCCTCGGTTGCCGCCGCCTGGCTGCCGAACAGGTCGGCGAACTCCTGGCCCGGATTGTTCGTGCCCTGGTAGGCGATGGAGATGATGTCGTAGTCGAACTTCTCCACGCGCTGCTGGTACAGCGCAAAGTCCGCCGAGCGAAAGCGCAGCCGGATGCCCAGCTTTTCCAGATTGCGTATCCAGGGCGAGACCTGGCGTATGCCCGACTCGCTGCTGTCCAGGTACTCCAGCTCCATGGCCTGGCCCCGCGCGTTGCGCAGCACGCCATCCTGAATGGTCCAGCCGGCATCGGCCAGCAGTTGCCGCGCCTGGCGCAGATTTCCGCGCAACGAGCTGTCGCCATCGGTGCGCGGCGGCTCGGCCATGGGGCCGAAGGCCTCCGGCGGAATGCTCTTGCGCAAGGGCTCCATCAGCGCCAGCTCCTCTGGCGAGGGCTCGCCATGGGTCTCGCAGGCCGTGTTGCCGAACAGCCCGCGCACGCGCTGGTAGGAACCGTAGAACATCTGCCGGTTCATCCACTCGTAGTCCATGGCCAGGCCCAGGGCGCGGCGCACCCGGACGTCCTGCAGCACAGGCCGGCGCACGTTGAGCACGTAGCTCTGGAATCCCGATGGCAGCTTGTTGCTGAACTCGCCCTTGACCAGCTCGCCCCGGTCGAAGCGCTTGCCGTACAGGCGCCGCGCCCAGTCACCGGCGCTGTAAAAGCGCATGAGGTCGAACTCCCCGGCCTTCAGCGCCTCCAGCCTCGCCGTGTTGTCGCGGTAGATCTTGACGGAGATGCGATCGAAATTGGCCGTGCCAACGCGCACAGGCAGATCGCGGCCCCAGTAGTCCGGGTCACGCACATAGGTGATGTCCTTGCCGAATCGCACGGGACCTATCTTGTAGGGCCCGCTGCCGATGGGCGTGTCCGTCACCACCTGGTCGAAGGGCTTGGCCTTGCCGTTTTCCACGCCCCAGTCGCGGCTGAACACTGGAATGGCCCCCACGGTCAGCGGCAATTCCCGGTTCGGCTGCTTGAAGCGAAAGCGCACGGTGCGCTCGTCCAGCACATCGACGCCCGCCACATCGAAGAACAGCGTTCTGTAGCCGGGCAGTGCATGCGGGCCCACCAGCGTGTCATAGCTGAACTTGACATCGGCGGCCAGCACGGGCTTGCCGTTGTGAAAGCGTGCCTGGGGCCGCAACCGGAATGTGGCGGACAGGCCGTCGGCCGCGGCCTGCACGTCTTCGGCCAGCAATCCGTAGCCGGTGGCGGTCTCGTCCAGCGAGGGCCACAGCAAGGTGTCGAACATCAGCTCCGCCAGATAGGCGGGCGACGACCCCTTGATGGTGAACGGGTTGTATTTGTCAAAGGTGGAGATGCGCAGATTGCTCACCAGGCGCAGCTCGCCGCCCTTGGGGGCCTTGGCGTTGACATAGTCGAAATGGCTGAAGCCCTCGGCATAGCGGGGCTCGCCCCACAGGGCATAGGCATGCGAGCCCCAGGCCGGCACACACGCCGAGGCCAGCAGCAGCGAAGAAATCATCCAATGGCGCATGCGACAATTCTGCACCACGCAGCCAGCCCTTCCGCTGGCAAACGCTGACGCGGGCCCCGGCCGTCGCCGCCAGCTGGTGCGCACTTCCACTCACTTTCTCTGGAGAACAACAATGGGCTTTCTCGCCGGTAAAAAACTGCTGATCACGGGCGTTCTGTCCAACCGCTCCATCGCCTACGGCATCGCCAAGGCCTGCCATGCACAGGGCGCGGAGCTGGCCTTCAGCTATGTGGGCGAGCGCTTCAAGGACCGCATCACCGAGTTCGCCGCCGAATTCGACTCCAAGCTGATCTTTGACTGCGACGTGGCAGACGATGCCCAGATCGACAAGCTGTTCGCCGACCTGGGCGCGACCTGGGGCAAGTTCGACGGCTTCGTGCACAGCATCGGCTTTGCACCGCGCGAGGCCATCGCCGGCAACTTCCTGGACGGCCTGTCGCGCGAAGGCTTCAAGATCGCGCACGACATCAGCGCCTACAGCTTCCCCGCGATGGCCAAGGCGGCCCTGCCCTACCTCAACGACAAGTCCTCGCTGCTGACGCTGTCGTACCTTGGCGCGCTGCGCTCCATCCCCAACTACAACACCATGGGCCTGGCCAAGGCATCGCTGGAAGCCTCGGTGCGCTACCTGGCCGAGGCCGTGGGCCGCACGGCAGACGGCCGCGCCATCCGCGCCAACGGCATCTCGGCCGGCCCCATCAAGACCCTGGCCGCCTCGGGCATCAAGGACTTCGGCAAGCTGCTGGGCCGCGTGGCAGATGCATCGCCGCTGCGCCGCAACGTGACCATCGAGGACGTGGGCAATGTGGCCGCCTTCCTGCTGTCGGACCTCGCCTCGGGCGTGACGGCCGAGATCACCTACGTGGACGGCGGCTTCAGCCAGACCGCAGGCCTGTCGGCCGACCAGGTCTAAGTCACCGCCAGACTGCGACCCGCCCCGCAGGCATTGCCGCCTGCGGGGCTTTTTTTCGCCTGGAATCCAGGCATCCGCATCCTGCCGATGCGCGAAAGGAAATACACATCGGATTGCATACGGTCATTTTTGTTTTGAATGAGAATGATTCTCATGAATAATACAATTCTCAGATCAATATCAAAGAACCTCTGAAAACCTCGGAGCCAGCAGATATGCAAGCAACCTCTGACCTCAGTCTGCCCTCTCCCGTCCCGGCACCCTCCCAAGCATCCTTGAATCAATGGGAACAGCTGGCGCGCCGCGCCCATGGGCATTTCCATGCAGGCCAGATCGAAAGCGCGCTCGCCATGCAGATGAAGGCCCTGCACGTGGCGCAGCGCCTCATCGCCGGCCCGCTGCTGGCGGAACACGCCGATCACTGCATGGCCGCCTGGGTGGTCTCCCACCACAACCTGGCCGAGCTGCTGGCATTGCGCCAGCAGCCCGCACTGGCCATCGAATACCTGTGCGAGGCGCACCAGGGCCTGCTGGCCCTGGGTGATGCGCGCCACCATGCGGCCGCCGTGTGCAGCGCCGCCTGGCGCCATATGCGCGAAACCCATTCAGCCCTGTTGCAGTGGCAGCGCCAGCACGGCAGCCAGCCCCGCATCGATGCGGTGCTTCAGGCCTCGGCCCGCGTCTTCGACTGCACAGCCACCGCCCTGCCACCCCGGCTGGCGCATTGATTGCCGCCGCACAGACATCGCAACGCACCGATTTTTTCCCCGTAGTCCCTGAAAGAAACCACATGAGCAACTACACCCTGCCTCCCCTGAACTACGCCTACGACGCGCTGGAGCCCCATATCGATGCGCAGACCATGGAGATCCACTACACCAAGCACCATCAGGCCTACGTGAACAACCTGAATGCCGCGCTCAAGGACACGCCGCACGGCAGCCAGCCCGTGGAGCAGTTGATCGCCGACCTGTCCCTGCTGCCCGAAGGCGTTCGCGGTGCCGTGCGCAACAACGGCGGCGGGCACGCCAACCACAGCCTGTTCTGGACCGTGATGGCCCCCGTGGACCAGGGCGGCGGCGGTGCTCCCTCGGGCGAACTGGCACAGGCCATTGACCGTGAACTGGGCGGCTTCGATGCCTTCAAGGCCGCCTTCACCCAGGCCGCGCTCACGCGCTTTGGCAGCGGCTGGGCCTGGCTGGTGGTGGGCAAGGACGGCAAGCTGGCCGTGGAAAGCAGCGGCAACCAGGACAGCCCGCTGATGGCCGGCATCGGCTCCGGCGCCACCCCCATCCTGGGCCTGGACGTGTGGGAACACGCCTACTACCTCAAGTACCAGAACCGCCGCCCTGAATACATCGCGGCGTTCTACAACGTAGTCAACTGGGCCGAAGTGGCCCGCCGCTACGCCGCCGCACGCGGCTGAACGGTCCGCAACGCCAACCTCTGACCTCGACCAGCATGGATCTGCCACAACGCTTCCGCTCCAAGACCAGCGTACGGTCCAACATCCGCCTGTGGATAGGCCTAGCCATCATGATGGCCGGCGCCTGGGCGCTCACCAGCCAGTTCTGGGCCTACGCCCAGAACCATCCGGTGGTCTTCCAGGCCCTGGCCGGAGGCTCGGCCGCCGCGCTGGCGACCGCACTGGGCACCGTGCCCGTGATGCTGTCCCAGCGCTTGTCCGAACGCACGCAGGACACCCTGTTCGGCTTTGGCGCCGGGGTCATGCTGGCCGCCTGCGCCTTCTCGCTGATCCTGCCGGGACTGGAGGCCGTGCGCACCCAGGAACTGTTCGGTGGCGGCAGCTGGGCGGCTGGCGGGGTCATAGGTTCGGCCATCCTGATGGGCGGTGCCGCCCTCATGCTCATGGACAGGCTCCTGCCCCATGAGCACTTCATCAAGGGCCGCGAAGGCCTGGACCCGCAAGGCGCGCGCAAGCTGCAGCGCACCTGGCTGTTCGTCTTCGCCATCACCCTGCACAACCTGCCCGAAGGCCTGGCCATCGGCGTGGGCTATGCGGGCAACGACGGACTGCGCGCCAATGCGCTGGCCACGGGCATTGCCATACAGGATGTGCCCGAAGGCCTGGTGGTGGCCGTGGCCCTGCTGGCCGCAGGCTACAAGCGCAGCTTTGCCGTGTTGCTGGGCATGGCCTCCGGCCTGGTGGAGCCCGTGGGCGCCGTGCTGGGGGCAGCCATCGTGAGCGGCTCGGCAGCCATGCTGCCCTGGGGCCTGGGCTTTGCAGCGGGCGCCATGCTGTTCGTGATCAGCCACGAAATCATTCCCGAGTCGCACCGCAAGGGCCATGAAGCCTTTGCCACGGGCGGCCTCATGCTGGGCTTCGTGCTGATGATGGTGCTGGACACGGCCCTGGGCTGAGTCCACGCACCGCACACGCCTCCTGGCTCAGGGTAGCAAAAGCCCCAGTTCCCGCGCCGCCGCCAGCACATGGCGGGCGTGGCGCTCTTCATAGCGGTGGGCTGGCATGGTCAGTGTCAGCGCCGCTGCCAATTCCCCATCGCGCTTGAACACGGGGGCCGAAATCCCGGCGATCTCGCGGTGCCTGTCTCCCACCATGGCGCAGTAGCCATCGGCACGCACACGGGCCAGCTGCGTGCGGCTGCCGCCGCGCGATGCGGCGTACAGCTCAGCATCGAACGCGGACAGCACGCGCCCGCCTGCGCCCTGGCCCAGCGGCAGCAGATCGCCCGTCCGTGCATGGTCGCGCACGGGATGGGGCGAATCCACGCGATACAGGCACAGCCGGTCCTGGCCCTGGCGCACGTGGTAGGCCGCACTTTCGCCCGTGGCCTGCACCAGGGTGCGCAGCACGGGCATGACCACGCTGTCCAGCGAGAAATACCGGGCATAGACGGTGTTCAGCCGCGCCACGGCCGGGCCCACGGCGTAGCGGCCGTCATCCATGCGCAGCACCCAGCCGCCATGCTCCAGCGAGGCCAGCAGCCGCAGCACGGTGCTCTTGTACAGGCGCGTGCGCTCCGACAACTGGGCCAGCGTCAGCCCGTCGTCGCCGTCGCGAAACGCTGCCAGCAGGCTCAAGGCCCTGTCCACGGCCGCCACGCCGCCCGGCGCGGCGTTCTCGTCGGCCACCGATTCCGTCACTGATTTGCGAGGCATAAAAAGGCACCCAAGGGAAAACCCCAGGCACGCAGGCTTGACGATGGCGCGTGCAGCAGGGAATATTTCAATAGAGAGAATATAGTTCTATCTATTAGAACCACACAGAACCCCGATGTCAACAGGTGAATCCGCCACCATCGACACCCACCACCGGATGCAACTGCCCATGTCCTCCCACCGTTTTGACGTACTCATCAGCGAAGTCGGCCCGCGCGACGGCCTGCAGTCCGTGGCCTCCACCATGTCCACGGCGCACAAGCTGGCCTGGATCGCCGCGCTGGCCCATGCAGGCCTGCAGGAGATCGAGGTCGGCTCCTTCGTCTCGCCCAAGCTGCTGCCGCAGATGGCCGACGCAGCCGAGGTGGTCGCCCAGGCCATCACCCTGCCGGGCGTCACCGTGATGGCCCTGGCCCCCAATCTGCGCGGCGCCGAGGCCGCGCTGCGCGCCGGCGCCCACAAGGTCACGCTGCCCGTCTCGGCCAGCCCCGCGCACTCCATGGCCAATGTGCGCAAGACGCCCATGCAGATGGTGGACGAGGTGCGGGCCATTGCCGCGCTGCGCGACGAGATCGCGCCGCAGGCCCTGATCGAGGCGGGCATCTCCACGGCCTTCGGCTGCACGCTGCAAGGGCTGGTGCCCGAGGACGAAGTGATTGCACTGGCCCTGGCCTGCGTGGCGGCGGGCGCCGATGAATCGGGCCTGTCCGACACCACGGGCATGGCCAACCCGGCCCAGGTGCGGCGCCTGTTCACACGGCTGCGCGCCGAGCTGGGCGAACATGCAGGCGCGGCCCACATGCACAATACGCGCGGCCTGGGCCTGGCCAACTGCCTGGCCGCCTACGAGGCCGGCGTGCGCACCTTCGATGCCTCGCTGGCCGGCCTGGGCGGCTGCCCGTATGCGCCCGGCGCCTCGGGCAACGTGGTCACCGAAGACCTGGTCTTCATGTTCGAGGCCATGGGCATCCGCACCGGCGTGGACATCGATCGCCTGATCGCCGCCCGCCAGCCGCTGGCCGCAGGCCTGCCCGGTGAGGAGCTGCACGGCATGACGCCGCTGGCCGGACTGCCCAAGGGCTTTGTGCCCCGCATCTACGCACCGGCCTGAGCCGCAGCGACAAACCACACATTCATTCACCGTTTTTCCATGAGCCAACCCAACTCCCCCGACACGGCCGCAGGCCAGGCCACGCCACTGCCCTACGCAGGCATCCGCGTGGTCGAGTTCACCCACATGGTCATGGGCCCGTCCTGCGGCATGATGCTGGCCGACCTGGGCGCCGAAGTCATCAAGATCGAGCCCGTGGGCCACGGCCGCGACGGCGATGCCACGCGCAAGCTGCTGGGCTCGGGCTCGGGCTTTTTCCCGCTGTTCAACCGCAACAAGAAAAGCCTGACGCTGGACCTGCAGACCGAGGAAGGCAAGCAGGCCGCGCTGCGCCTGATCGCCACGGCCGACGTGGTCTGCGAGAACTTCAAGCCCGGCACCATGCGCAAGCTGGGCCTGGACTACGACAGCCTCAAGGACCGCTTCGAGCGCCTCATCTACGTGAGCCACAAGGGCTTTCTGCCCGGCCCCTACGAGCACCGCACGGCGCTGGACGAAGTGGTGCAGATGATGGGCGGCCTGGCCTACATGACGGGCCGCCCCGGCGACCCGCTGCGCGCGGGCGCCAGCGTCAACGACATCATGGGCGGCATGTTCGGCGCCATGGGCGCGATGGCCGCCCTGGCCCAGCGCGAGAAGACCGGGCGCGGCCAGGAAGTGCAAAGCGCGCTGTTCGAGAACAACATCTTCCTGGTCGCCCAGCACATGATGCAGTTCGCCGTCACCGGCAAGCCGGCCGCGCCCATGCCGGCACGCATCTCGGCCTGGGCCATCTACGACGTGTTCGAAGTCCGGGACGGCGAGCAGATCTTCCTGGCCGTGGTCAGCGATGGCGCCTGGCGCCTGTTCTGCGACGCCTTCGGCCTGGGCGAGCTGCGCGACGATCCGCGCCTTGGCAGCAACAACGACCGCGTGCTGGCGCGCAGCTGGCTGATGCCGCTGCTGCGCGAGAAGATGGCCCCGCACAGCGCCGCCCACATTGCGGAGATCTTCGAGAAGAACGGCCTGCCCTTCGCGCCCATCGCACGCCCGCAGGACCTGCTGGAAGACCCGCACCTGAACGCCACGGGCGCGCTGGCCCCCATCACCCTGCCCGATGGCCGCGAGACCAAGACCGTGCTGCTGCCCTTCACGCTGGACGGCAAGCGCCTGGACGTGCGCCTGTCGCCACCGCGCCTGGGCGAGCACAGCCTGGAGATCCTCACCGCCCTGGGCTACAGCAGCGAGCAGGCCCTGGCCCTGGCCCGGGGCGACGCCACCGACAGCCACGCCAAGGCTTCCCACTGAAGCCAGGCTGAGCCGCTGAAGGCGCCGCCGTCCACCCGGCGCGCGGCGCCCCTGAAACCTTGCACCCCATCCACCCCACACCGGACGACGCTTGCCGCGCGCCCGGCGGGGTGGCCTTTTCCCAAAAATTCCCGGAGACAACACCATGCCCGCCATCCACCGCAACCCGGCCGCCCAAAACCGGACACAGGCACTGACACAGACCCACGCCCGCCCTTGTTCCGCCCCGCGCCGCCAGTTGCTGCTGTGCGCCCTGCCCGCATTGGCTGCCGCCCTGCTCCCGCTGGCGGCCCAGGCCCAGCCTGACCACTGGCCCTCACGCGCCGTGCGCATGGTCGTGCCCTACACGCCGGGCGGCGGCACGGACGCGGTCGCGCGCCAGATCAGCGAGCGCGTGGGCACGCTGAACAAATGGACCGTGGTCGTGGACAACAAGCCCGGCGCGGGCGGCAACATCGGCCTGGATGCAGTGGCCAAGTCCGCGCCGGATGGCTATACCTTCGGCATGGGCCAGACTGCCAACCTCGCCATCAACCCCGCCCTGCTGCCCAGCATGCCCTTCAACCCGCGCACCGACCTGATCCCCGTGGCCCTGGTCGCTGCCCAGCCCACGGTGCTGGTCGTGCCGCAGGACTCGCCATGGAAGTCGGTGCAGGACCTGGTCAAGGCCGCCAAGGCCGACCCGGGCGGCATCCGCCAGGGCCTGGCATCGACGGGCACGGTAGGCCACCTGGCCGGCGAGATGCTGGCCTTCAAGGCCGGCATCCAGGTGCTCAACGTGCCCTACAAGGGCGCAGCGCCGGCCGTGACCGACCTGCTGGGCAAGCAGACGCACTACATGTTCGGCACGCCCCAGGCCGTCTATCCGCTGCTCAAGGGCAGCAAGCTGCGCGCCCTGGCCGTGACCTCGACCAAGCGCCTGCCCATCCTGCCCGAGGTGCCCACCGTGGCCGAGTCGGGCTATGCAGGCTTCGAGGCCGTGGACTGGAAGCTCATCGTCGCGCCCAAGGGCACGCCGGCTGCCATCGTGCAGAAGATGAACACCGCCGTGAACGCGGCCCTGCAGCAGCCCGCCGTGCAGCAGCAACTGCAGGCCGAGGGCAGCACGGCCCTGGGCGGCAGCATCCAGGACGCGGCCCAATACCTGCTCAAGGAACAGACGGACTGGGCCGCGCTGATCCGCGACGCAAAGATACGCCTGGAGTGACCACGGAATAACAACGCCGCAGCGGCGCAATGGAAAAGGCGCGGAGCCCCTTTCGGGACCCGCGCCTTTTTGATGGGCCGTCAGCCGGCCCGGCGATCAGATCGTGCGGCCGAAGGGGCCATCGTCCCCCACCTGCACCATCTTGCGGCCGCGCGCAGGCTTGGCTGCGGTGCCGACTTCAGGCGCGGCGGGCTGCGCCTTGCGCGCTGCGGGGCGCTTGGCAGGCGCCTTGACCGCGGCGGCCTTGGCAACCTTGGCGGCCGGCTTGGCTGCCGGTTTTGCGGCTGCCTTGGCGGCTGTCTTGGCGGCTGTCTTGGCCGCAGGCTTGGCTGCATTCTTCACGGCCTTCTTCGCAGCAGGCTTGCCCCCTGCCGGCGTCTTGCGGGCCGGCGCGGTCCCGGCCACGCAGTCGGCGTAGTAGCGCACTTCGCCATCTTCGCTTTGCAATTCCACCAGGCCGTGGATGTCGGTCTCGAAGCCCGGGCACTCCTTGGCGAACTCGCGCGCAAACAGCAGGTAGTCCACGATCTTGCGGTTGAACACTTCGCCGGGAATCAGCAGCGGAATGCCGGGCGGGTACGGCGTGACCAGGCCCACGGTGATGCGGCCTTCCAGGTGGTCGATCTCCACGCGCTCGGTCTTGCGCTGCGCGATGTGGGCGTAGGCATCGGTGGGCTTCATGGCGGGCTGCAGGTCCGACAGGTACATCTCGGTCGTCAGGCGGGCGATGTCGTACTTGGCGTACAGCTGGTGCACGTGCTGGCACAGGTCGCGCAGGCCCATGCGCTCGTAGCGGCGGTGCTGCTGGCAGAACTCGGGCAGGATGCGCGCCAGCGGCTGGTTGCGGTCGTAGTCGTCCTTGAACTGCTGCAGCGCCGTCAGCATGGTGTTCCAGCGGCCCTTGGTGATGCCGATGGTGAACATGATGAAGAACGAGTACAGGCCCGTCTTCTCCACCACCACGCCATGCTCGGCCAGGTACTTGGTCACGATGGAGGCGGGGATGCCCGTGTCCGAGAAATCGCCGTCCAGGTCCAGGCCCGGCGTCACGATGGTGGACTTGATCGGGTCCAGCATGTTGAAGCCGTCGGCCAGCTCGCCGAAGCCGTGCCAGTTGTCGAACTCCTTGCCGTTCTTGGCCTTGGAGCGCTTGGGCGCCGCGTCATGGCCGCGGATGATCCAGTCCTGGGCCGAGCCCACGCCTTCATCGGCCAGCTTCTCGGGACCCCAGACCTCGAACCACCAGTCGTCGTCGCCGAACTCGTCCTCCACCTTGCGCATGGCGCGGCGGAAGTCCAGCGCCTCCAGAATGGACTCCTCCACCAGGGCCGTGCCGCCGGGCGGCTCCATCATCGCGGCGGCCACGTCGCAGCTGGCGATGATGCTGTACTGCGGGCTGGTCGAGGTGTGCATCAGGTACGCCTCGTTGAACAGGTGGTGGTCCAGCTTTTCGGTCTGGCTGTCCTGCACCAGCACATGCGAGGCCTGGCTGATGCCGGCCAGCAGCTTGTGGATGGACTGCGTGGCATACACCACCGAGTGCTTGGGGCGCGCGCGCTTCTTGCCCATGGCGTGGTAGCTGCCATAGAACGGGTGGAAGGCCGCGTGCGGCAGCCAGGCCTCATCGAAGTGCAGGTTGGCCACATAGCCGTCCAGCATGCTCTTGATGGTCTCGGTGTTGTAGAGCACGCCGTCGTAGGTGGACTGCGTCAGCGTCAGCACGCGCGGCTTGACCGTCTTGGCATCCACGCCCTTGAGCAGCGGATTGGCCGCGATCTTGGCCTGGATGGACTCCACCGAGAACTCGCTTTGCGGGATCGGGCCGATGATGCCGAAGTGGTTGCGCGTGGGCTTGAGGAACACCGGAATCGCACCCGTCATGATGATGGAGTGCAGGATGGACTTGTGGCAGTTGCGGTCCACCACCACCACGTCGCCGGGCGCCACGGCGTGGTGCCACACGATCTTGTTCGACGTGGACGTGCCGTTGGTCACGAAGTAGCAATGGTCGGCATTGAAGATGCGGGCGGCATTGCGCTCGCTCTCGCCGATGGCGCCGTTGTGGTCCAGCAGCTGGCCCAGCTCCTCCACCGCGTTGCACACGTCGGCGCGCAGCATGTTCTCGCCGTAGAACTGGTGGTACATCTGGCCCACGGGGCTTTTCAGGAAGGCCACGCCGCCCGAGTGACCGGGGCAGTGCCAGCTGTAGGAGCCGTCTTCCGCATAGTCCAGCAGCGCCTTGAAGAACGGCGGCTGCACGCCTTCCAGGTAGCTCTTGGCTTCGCGGATGATGTGCTTGGCCACGAACTCCGGCGTATCCTCGAACATGTGGATGAAACCGTGCAGCTCGCGCAGGATGTCGTTGGGCAGGTGGCGGCTGGTCTTGGTCTCGCCGTAGATGTAGATCGGCACATCGGCGTTCTTGCGGCGCACTTCGCCGATGAAGCTGCGCAGGCTGTGGATCACGGGATCGGTTCCGCCATCGCCCAGCGAGAACTCCTCGTCATCGATGGACAGAATGAAGGCACTGGCCCGGCTTTGCTGCTGCGCGAATTGCGACAGGTCGCCGTAGCTGGTCACGCCCAGCACCTCGAAACCTTCTTCCTCGATGGCCTGGGCCAGGGCGCGGATGCCCAGGCCCGAGGTGTTCTCGGAGCGGTAGTCCTCGTCGATGATGACGATGGGAAAGCGAAACTTCATGGGGGCAGCCTCCGTAACCTGAGCGGGCCAAAAAACGAAACAGGCGCGAAGTGTAAGGAATATCCTTATTGCGCCTTTGAAGCGTGCGGATTTTCACCCAGAATGTGCTGCACTAAACACAAGCAACTGTCACAAAGGGAGTCTCACGCATGGAATATTCCACCATCTGGTGGCTAGTCGCCGGCGCCTTGGTCATCGCCGAGCTGCTGACCGGCAGCTTCTATCTGCTGATGCTGGCGCTGGGCGCCATCATCGGCGCGCTGTGCGCGCATGCGGGCCTGGCGCCCATTGCACAGATCATCATCGCCGCCGCGCTGGGCAGCGCCTTCGTGCTGGCCTGCTATCTGGTGCGCCGCCGCCAGCCCAGCCGCCAGCCGGCATCGAGCAACCGCGATGTCAATCTCGACATAGGCGAGTCCGTCATGGTCGAGCAATGGAATTCCGACGGCACGGCCCAGGTCCGCTACCGTGGCGCCCAATGGACCGTGATCGGCCGCCCGGGCAACCTGCCCTCGGCCGGCATGCACCGCGTGGCCGAGGTCGTCGGCAACCGGCTGCTCGTGGACAAGCTCTGAGCCACCGCTGCACTTCTTGCGCACACCTGGGGATGCAGTCCTCGCGCCCCTTCGCCCCACCCTCTTGTTTCACTGAATGCCCTCCGGGCTTGGAGACACCATGGAAATCGCCATCGTCATCGCCGTCATCGCGGCCATCTTCATCGCACGATCCGTCAAGGTCGTGCCCCAGCAGCACGCATGGGTCAAGGAACGCCTTGGCAAGTACGCGGGCACGCTCACGCCGGGCCTGAACTTCCTCGTGCCCTTCGTGGACCGCGTGGCCTACAAGCACAGCCTCAAGGAAATCCCGCTGGATGTGCCCAGCCAGGTCTGCATCACGCGCGACAACACCCAGTTGCAGGTGGACGGCATCCTCTACTTCCAGGTCACCGATCCCATGCGCGCCAGCTACGGCTCGTCCAACTACATCATGGCCGTCACCCAGCTGGCCCAGACCTCGCTGCGCAGCGTGATCGGCAAGCTCGAACTGGACAAGACCTTCGAGGAACGCGACATGATCAACGCCCAGATCGTCTCCGCCATCGACGAGGCCGCGCTCAACTGGGGCGTGAAGGTGCTGCGCTATGAAATCAAGGACCTGACGCCGCCGGCCGAAATCCTGCGCTCCATGCAGGCCCAGATCACGGCCGAGCGCGAAAAGCGCGCCCTGATCGCCGCCTCCGAAGGCCGCCGCCAGGAACAGATCAACATCGCCACCGGCGAGCGCGAAGCCTTCATCGCACGCTCCGAAGGCGAGAAGCAGGCCGTCATCAACAAGGCCCAGGGCGAGGCCGAATCCATCAAGGCCGTGGCTGACGCCACCGCCCAGGCCATCGAACGCGTGGCCACCGCCATCCGCCAGCCCGGCGGCGAACAGGCCGTGCAGCTCAAGGTGGCCGAAAAGGCCGTCGAGGCCTACAGCCAGGTGGCATCGGACGCCACCACCACCTTAATCGTTCCCAGCAACATGACCGAGGTATCGAGCCTGATCACCTCGGCCATGAAGATGATCCAGACCGGGCAGCGCACCAGCTGAGATCCGCCGGAACCCCACGAAGAACGGGCCATCGCGGCCCGTTTTTCATTGCGCGCCGGTCTGCTGCACCAGTGCCATGGCGAAGCGCCCATGGCCCACGGACCAGTCCGAGTAGTCGTTCTCATGCATGAAGATGAACACATCGGCCGGCGCAACCCCGGCCCCCTCGTGCAGATTGCGCGCAATGGCCGCATACAAGGCCTTCTTCATCGCATCGCTGCGTCCGCGCCGCATGGTGATCTCGACCACCACCACCGCATCCGAACGCGCCACCCCGTTGAAACTGCGGCTGAACGCGAACTGCCCGGGAGCGTACGGGTGCACCATGTTGAACAGCTCGTCCTCAGGCATGCCAATGCCTTGCACCAGCGCCTGGTGGATGCCCTGCACGACGGCATCGCGCTGGGAAGTGGAGGTGGACTGGGGCAGATAGGTGTGGACGAACGGCATGGTGCTATGTGCTATGTGCTATGTGCTTTGGGATCGAATGGAGAGGGAGAGTCCGGCCAGAATCCACGCAGGAATTGCCGGCCGAAGCGGCAAATCTATCCACCGGCCCATTGCCTGAAAAGCGATGATTTGGCCGGTTCTATGTACCTGGAACTCACATAGCCTCCACCCGCCTCGTGACCCGCCCCGTGACCCGACTCATGACCCCACCCATGACCCGCCGCCTGCCCCCGCTGGCCGCCCTGCGCGCCTTTGAAGCTGCCGCACGCCTGGGCCGCATGACGGCGGCGGCAGACGAGCTGTGCGTCTCGCCCGGCGCCGTCAGCCGTCAGGTACGGCAGCTGGAGCAGCACCTGGGCCTGGCGCTGTTCGCGGGCACCAAGGCCCGCCCCACGCTCACCGCAGCGGCGCGCACCCTGCAGCCCGCGCTCACCCAGGCCTTCGAGCAGATCCAGGAGGCGGTGCGCAGCCTGGGCGACGCCCACGAAGGCCCGCTGGACGTGGCCTGCTTCAGCACCTTCACCGTCAAATGGCTGATCCCCCGGCTGTTCGACTTCCACGCGCACCACCCCGGCATCGAGGTGCGCCTGCGCACCACGGACACCGGCACCGACGCTGCACGCGAAGGCTGCGACCTGCTCATTACGGCCATCCCCACCGACAGCAGCGGCAACAGCGGCCAGGCCATTGCAGACGACGAGTTGGCCCTGCCGCTTTTCGACGAGTACCTGGGCCCCGTGATGTCCCCCGCCATGGCCGGGCCTGTCGCGCGGCCCCAGGACCTGGCCAGCCTCCCCTTGCTGCACACGCGCGGCCGGCGCGATGCCTGGGACCTGTGGGCCGCCTCCATGGACATGGCCCCACCCGCAGCGGCCGGCCCCGTCTACGAGCACTACTACTTCACGCTGGAAGCGGCCCTGCGCGGCCTGGGTGCAGCCGTTGCTCCCTGGCACCTGGTGATGGACGACGTGCAGGCCGGCCGCCTGCTGGCCCCCTTCGGCTTCACGGCCTCCGGCTACCGCTACCTGGCACTGCGCCGCAGCACCGCCGCGCCTGCCCGGCTCGACACCCTGTGCACGTGGCTGCAGGCGCAGGTGCGGGCCATGCCGCAAGTGCCAGCCGTCCAAGGCATGCCGATCACGCAGGCAGGCAACTTCGCCGCAGCTCCCAAAAATCGATGCTAGAATCGCGGTCTTCGGAGAGGTGGATGAGCGGTTTAAGTCGCACGCCTGGAAAGCGTGTGTGGGCTAATCCCCACCGCGGGTTCGAATCCCGCCCTCTCCGCCAAAATGATCTAAGCCCTTGATTGATTCAATCAAGGGCTTTTTTCTTTGTGCAGCGTGTGACCGCACGGCAGGCATCAGGCGAACCCGCTCCTGATCGCAGCGGGTTCGATTCAGGCCTGCCGCCCGGGCTACCTGAGCCGTGGCTGCACGATGATCTTCACCGCCGATTCGTTGTTGTGAATCAGCGTGTCAAAGCCCTGCGCCACCAGGTCATCGAGCTGGATGCGCTGGGTGATGAAGGGCTCAAGGTTGATCTTGCCCTCCTCGACCAGCTTGATGGTTTCCTGGTGGTCGTTGCAGTAGGCAATGGTGCCGCGCACGTCCAGCTCCTTCATGACCACGCTGTGCACGTTGATGGTGGCCGGATGGCTCCAGATGGACACGATCACCACCACGCCCGTGGCCTTCGTCACGGCCACCAGCGTGTCCAGCACCTTGTTCACGCTGGAGCATTCGAACGACACATCCACGCCCTTGCCGCCGGTGAGCTTCATCACCTCGGCCACCACGTCCACTTCGGAGGGGTCGAGGATGTGATCGGCCACGCCCGATTCACGCGCCTTCTGCTTGCGCTTGGCGCTCAGTTCGGTGATGACCACCGTCAGGCCCTTGGCCTTCAGGATGGCGGACAGCAGCAGGCCGATGGGCCCTGCGCCGCCGACCAGCGCCACATCACCCGCCTTCGCGCCGCTGCGGGTGTAGGCATGGTGGCCCACGGACAGCGGCTCGATCAGCGCGGCCTGGTCCAGTGGAATGGCATTGGAGATCGGGTGCACCCAGCGGCGCTTGACCGCAATCCGCTCGGACAGCCCGCCGCCGCGCCCGCCCAGGCCGATGAAATTCATGTCCTTGGACAGGTGGTAGTGGTCGCCCGGCCCCGTGGGCACGTCGTCGGCCACGATGTAGGGCTCCACCACGACGTGCTGACCGACCTTGATATCGTCGACGCCCGCGCCCACGGCGTACACCACGCCGGAGAACTCGTGCCCCATGGTGATGGGTGCGGACTCGCCCGAGATGGGGTGCGGATGGCCGCAGGGCGGAATGAAGATCGGCCCTTCCATGAACTCATGCAAATCCGTGCCGCAGATGCCGCACCAGGCCACCTCGATGCCCACGGTGCCGGGCTCCACCACGGGTTCGGGGATGTCTTCGATGCGGATGTCGCCCCGGTCGTAGAAACGTGCTGCTTTCATGATTGAACTTTCTGTTTTGCAAGGCTGGGTTGGCGGGCGGCACAGCCGCCCCATGGCGATTATTCGGCCTTACCGCAGGTGATGAACTTGCTGCAGGTCATAGACACGCACTGGCAGGCCTTCCTGCCGCGCCTTGAGCTGCAGCGCCAGGTACAGCGAGTAGTGGCGCGACTGGTGCAGGTTGCCGCCGTGGAACCACAGCGCCTCTTGCTGCGTGGGCTTCCACATGTTGCGCTGCTCACCCTCCCACGGTCCCGGGTCCTTGGTGGTGTCCGAGCCCAGGCCCCAGACCTTGCCCACCTTGTCTGCCACCTCCTGGCTGATCAGGTCGGCCACCCAGCCGTTCATGGAGCCATAGCCGGTCGCGTAGACCACCAGGTCCGCCGGCAGCTCGGTGCCATCGGCCAGCACCACCGCGTTTTCCGACAGGTGGCTGATCTGCTTGCCCGCCTGCAGCTTGATGCTGCCGTCGATCACCAGATCGCAGGCCCCCACGTCGATGTAGTAGCCCGAGGCGCGGCGCAGGTACTTCATGAAAAGACCCGAGTTGTCATCCCCGAAGTCCAGCATGAAGCCGGTCGCCTCCAGCTGGCGGTAGAACTGAGCGTCGCGCTCGCGGATGCGGTCGTACACCGGCACCTGGAAGTCGGCCATGATGCGGTAGGGCAGCGAGGCGAAGATCAGGTCCGCCTTCCTGGTCGTCACGCCGCTGGCCACGGCGCGCTCCGAATACAGGTCGCCCAGGCCGATGTCCATCAGCGAATCGGAGCGCACGATGTGCGTGGACGAGCGCTGCACCATGGTCACATCGGCGCCGTGCTCCCACAGGGCCGCGCAGATGTCGTGCGCCGAATTGTTGGCGCCGATCACCACCACCTTCTTGCCCGCATAGGCATCCGGGCCATGGTGCTGGGACGAGTGCTGCTGCTCGCCCTTGAAGACGTCCTGGCCCTTGATCTTGGGCACATTCGCCTTGCCCGACATGCCGGTGGCGAACACCACATGCCTGGGGCGCAGCACCTGCGTCTCGCCGTTGCGCTCCACGGTCACTTCCCATTCCTGCCCGTCCTCATCGAAGCGGGCGTTCAGGCAATCGGTGGAGGGCCAGTAGTTGACCTCCATCACCTTGGTGTACATCTCCAGCCAGTCGCCGATCTTGTCCTTGGGCGCGAACACGGGCCAGTTGTCCGGGAACGGCATGTACGGCAGGTGGTCGTACCAGACCGGGTCGTGCAGGCACAGCGATTTATAGCGGTTGCGCCACTGGTCGCCGGGGCGCGCCTGGCGGTCGATGACGATGTGCGATACCCCCAGCTGGCGCAGCCGCGCGCCCAGCGCAATGCCGCCCTGGCCGCCGCCGATGACGAGCACGAAAGGCTGCTTGTCGCGGCCCAGCTCCTGCGCCTCCTGCTGGCGGCGCTCCAGCCAGGTCTGGCGGCCACGCCGGATGCCGTGCTCGGCCCCCATCGGGCGGCGCGTTCCCATGGGTTCCTCATGGCCCTTGAGCTCCTGGGCGGCCGTCAGCAGCGTCCAGATGCGCCCGTCCCTGATGCGGACATGGCCGCCGCCGCGCGCATGGCGCGTGTCGATCACGATCCAGGCGGACACCACGCCATCGGCCTCCTCCACCGACTCGCGCTCGTCCAGCGAAAAGCGCACGGGCGCCGCGGCGTCCAGCTGCGCAGCCAGCATGTCGGCGATCTGGCTGCGCCCTTCCATGGTCTTGATGTTCCAGGTCAGCAGCACCAGGTCGCGCCAATAGCATTCATCGGCGAACAGGCGGCTGGCGGCCACGAAGTCGCGGTCTCCCAGGGCATGGTTGAGTTGGTCAAGCAGCGCCTTGGCGCGGGCGTTGGGCGTCGTATCTGTCATGGTTGTCTCCTTGATGCGGTCATGCCCGCTGGTTTTTCTTCGGGCAGGCACTCTTACGCAATCACCATGCCAGGCAGGCCCGGCGGCAGGATGCGCCAGGCAAATCAAGGGGTTGCCTGCGCGTCTCCGGTACAAACCCTGCGCCTTGCACCCCGCTGCCCGGCGTTGCCGCCCGCGACAGGTGGGGCAGCCCTGCGACACCTGTCGCACCAGGCGTGCTGCAGCGCGGCAGAGGCAGTGGGTAAGTCTTGATTGGCGCTGCGCCGCACAGGGCACAGAATCGTCTGCGGCACGTTCAAAGCCCGCATCGACTCCACGCCATGCCCCTGCAGTCCTACGCCTCGCACATCCAGGAAATCGAAGCCTTCGGCCTGGGCTACTCCAACCGCGGCCAAGAGCGCGACCGCGCCGTGCTGCGCAGCTGGCGCCGCTGCATCGACTCCCACCGGCTCGACCCGGCGCATACCAGCGAAGCCCACATCGTGACCGACGGCCAGCTGCGCGCGCACCGCGAGGAGTCCGAGCCGCTGATCCACATCGCCCGCCATGCGCTGGAGCGGCTGTACCAGCAGCTCAAGGGCCTGGACTACGTGCTGCTGCTGGCGGACCGGCACGGCGTGGCCGTGGACTTCCTCGGGCACGAGGCCGACGCTGGCGACCTGCGCCGCGCAGGCCTGTACCTGGGCGCGCAGTGGCGCGAGGACCACTCGGGCACCTCGGCCGTGGGCGCCTGCCTGGAAACGGGCGAGGCGCTGACCGTGCACCAGAGCGACCATTTCGACTTCACCCACACCGGCCTGTCCTGCACGGCCGCGCCCATCTACGACATGCACGGCGAACTCGCGGCGGTGCTGGACCTGTCGCTGCTGCGCTCACCCGCCGAGCGGGCCAGCCAGAACCTGGCGCTCAACCTCGTCGTGGCCGCCGCGCGGCGCGTGGAGCAGGCCAACCTGATGGCCCAGTCCGGCCAGGACTGGGTGGTGCGCCTGGCACAGTCGCCCGATTTCCTCGACGTCGATCCCGACGCCTCCATCAGCGTGGACGCACGGGGCCGCATCCGCGCCATGACCCACGCGGGCGCCCGCCTGCTGGTGGCCGCCGCGCAGCTGGACTGGCGCCAGCGCCACAAGCTCATCGGCCAGCCGCTGGAGAGCTTCTTCGACGTGGACCTGCGCCACCTGCCCGAGCTGCGCCGCCATCGCCCGGCGCAGGAGCGCATCATCCGCGCCCGCGACGGCAGCATCCTCTTCGCCCATGCCATGGAGCCACAGCGCCCGACACGCCGCCTGCGCGCGCAGGCCATGCCGGCGCAGCCCCCGCTGCCGGCAGCGCTGCAGGCGCTGGACACGGGCGATGCCAAGCTGCAGACGCTGCTGCGCAAGGCCGCACGGCTCGCGCCGCAAACGCTGCCCATCCTGGTGCAGGGGGAGACCGGCGCAGGCAAGGAATACCTGGCCCGCGCGCTGCATGCCAGCAGCGGCCGCAGCGGCGCCTTCGTCGCCATCAACTGCGCGGCCATTCCCGAGGCGCTGCTGGAAAGCGAGCTGTTCGGCTACCTGCCCGGCACCTGGACCGGCGGCGCCAGCAAGGGCCGCGAGGGCCTGATCGCCGCGGCGCACGAAGGCACGCTGTTCCTCGACGAGATCGGCGATATGCCACTGGCCCTGCAAGCCAAGCTGCTGCGTGTCCTGTCCGAATCCGAAATCACCCCGCTGGGCGCCCGCGCGCCACGGGCGGTGTCCGTTCGCGTCATCTCGGCCTCACACCGCCCGCTGGCCGAATTGGTGCGGCGCGGCAGCTTCCGCGAAGACCTGCTTTACCGCCTCAATGCCGCCGAGCTGCAACTGCCCGCCCTGCGCCAGCGCAGCGACCTGCAGGCCATTGCCGACCAGATGCTGGCCACGCTGGGCAGCCATCTGCACCTGGGCGACGCGGCCCGCGCGCTGCTGGCCGCGCACGCCTGGCCCGGCAACCTGCGCGAACTGCACAACGCGCTGCGCTACGCCGCAGCCCTGTGCGGGAACGATGGCGACGGCAGCATCGAGCCCGACCACCTGCCCGACGCGCTGCACGGCACCCCGCCCTGCACCGCCGCCCTGGCCAGCAACACCAGCGAGCCCGCCGCACAGGCGCTGGAGCAACTGCTTGCCCAATGCCAGGGCAACGTCTCAGAGGCGGCGCGCCAGCTCGGCGTCAGCCGCTCCACCATCCACCGCCGCATCCAGCAGCTGCAGCTTGGCGTGCGGCATGCCCAATGGCGCGGCCCATAGGGCCGAGCGCCAACGGGCAACCGGCAACCGGCAACCGGCAACCGGCAATCCCGAAGCATCGCTGACACGGTGTTACAGGAGCTGCGGCGTTCACCAGTAGATTGGCGCGTTTCGTCCATTGCACCCCCAAAAAAAGATGAAACCCAAGATCAACTTCATTGAACGCGAGCGCCTGTTCCGGCGGGAACTGAAACGGCGAAAGGTCAGGTTCCTGCCCATGCAGGTATTGCGCCGGCTGTTCGAGAAGGCAGGTGTCTGAGCCCTCCCCCACGGCTGCAACAACTGGAGCAGGTCCGGCTGCGCATGCAGCCTGGTCAAACCCGCCGCATTCAGCGCTACACTGCCCGGCTCGCTGCCCATGGGCCATGCAATGAATACGGCCGGGTGACTTGGCATGTATGGGCAGCTTTGGCTTTGGATTGCCCCAGAAAAACGGGAGAGTGGCTTGCCGATATACAGCTTGTCTTGTGCCAATTGCTCCGCTCCACTGGAGATTGGAAGTGACACGGAACGCTTCATCTGCGCGCATTGCGGAAGCGCCCAAATTCTTGAACGTCAAGGCGGAATCATTTCACTGAAAAAGGTGGAAAACTCCCTTCACGCCATCCAACGGGGCACGGATCGCACAGCGGCAGAACTGGCCATTCCAAGGCTGACGCAAGAAAAGCAGCAGATTCTTGCGCTGCGTGCACAAGCGTTGGAAGCCCATAAAAAGAAGCGTGCACACGCACGCGGCCGAAGGTTGAAGCTGGCCGGCATCAGCTTCCTCGTCCTGCTTCTTGCGGGTCCTACGGCGATAAACCAGATCAAGATGACTGCCCTCAACACTGCGCTCACGTTGGCGTGGATGCTTTCCTTGATCGTCATACCCGTTCTTGTTTTTCTAAAAACAAGGATGCCGCGGAGTACCTCCGCACAGCAAGTCATCAGTGATTACGACGCGCAATTGGCGTCGATTGAAGCCCACCTGCAGGCCAATCGCGCCATTGTTTCCACCCTGCCATCTTGATGTGATGGCTTGCGAAAACGCTTCGCAGGCCATCTCCATGGGTGCTCACGCCCTCATCAACTGATGCAGCAACTGGCTCAGATCCTCCTGTGAATACGGCTTGGCCAGCCGCGTCATTCCAGGCGGCAGCGCCGGGATGTCTGCAAAGCCGCTGGCCAGGATGAAATTCAAGCCCGGATACCGCTGCGCAATGTGTTCGGCCAGCTCGACGCCGTTCATGCCGGGCATGGCGTAGTCGGAGATGACCACGTCAAAGCGTGCCTGGCGCGCCAGCAGGTCGATGGCCTCCTGCCCGGCGCCAAGGGCCGTGACACGGTGGCCCAGGTCCTCCAGCAGGGCCGAGGCGTTGGCCAGCACCAGCGGGTCGTCGTCCACCAGCAGCACGTCCATGGGTCCCACGTCCTGCGTGCGCTGGGCACCCAGGTGGCAGGCCGTGCTCTCGTCCTTGGAGATGGGCATCCACATCTCCACCGTCGTGCCGTTGCCCGGTGTGCTGTGCAGCACGAGCTTGCCGCCGGATTGGGCCACCAGCCCGTCCACCATGGCCAGGCCCAGGCCGGTGCCCTTGCCCACGCCCTTGGTAGTGAAGAAGGGCTCGACCACGCGGGACAGCGTCTGCTCGTCCATGCCCTCGCCGGTGTCCTCCACGCGCACGCAGACATACGAGCCTGCGGCAAGGCCTGCAAGCTGGCGCGGCAGCGTCGTTTCCACGGCCGCCGCGATCTTGATGACGCCGCCGCCCGGCATGGCATCGCGCGAGTTGGCGACGAGGTTGAGCATGCTGCTCTCGAACTGGCTGGGGTCGGTGAGGATGCGCGGCAGGTTGGCGGCCAGGGCCATCTTGAGAAAGATATGCGGGCCGGCCGCCTGCTGCAGCAGGCCTTGCAGGCCCGACAGCAGCACCGCCACGTCCACGGCCTCCGTCTTCAATTCCTGCTGCCGCGCAAAGGCCATCATGCGCTGGGTCAGCGAGGCGCCACGCTGGGCGCCGCGCGTGGCGGTCTCCACCAGCGCGCGCAGCCGCTCGTCGGGCGGCATGCGCTTGCGCAGCAGCTCCAGGCTGCTGAGCACGGCCATCAGCAGGTTGTTGAAGTCATGGGCCACGCCGCCCGTGAAGCGGCCGATGGCCTCCATCTTCAAGGCCTGGCGCAGCTGGGATTCGGCGGCCTTGCGCTCGGTCACATCGCGGGTGACCTTGGCAAAGCCGATCAGCCGGCCGTCATCGTAGATGGCATCGATGACCACCGAGGCCCAAAAGCGCGAGCCATCCTTGCGCACGCGCAGGCCTTCGGCCTCCATGCGGCCCGTGCTGACCGCCGTGCGCAGCCCCGCCTGCGGCAGCCCGGCCTGCTGGTCTTCGGGCGTGTAAAAGCGCGAGAAATGGGTGTTGAGGACCTCCTCCTCCTCATAGCCCTTGATGCGCTTGGCGCCCAGGTTCCAGCTCACGATGCGGCCTTCGGGGTCGAGCATGTAGATCGCATAGTCGGTCACGCTTTGCACCAGCAAGGCAAAGCTGCGCTCGGCGCTGGAAAGCGGGCTGGACAGGGGCGGCGGCGCGGACGGCGGCGCTGCAGGCGGGTGCGCATCGGCCTCGCGCACGCACAGCAGCAACGCCAGGCTGCCGTCCGGCAGCCGTATGCGCGATGTGCTCGAAGCCACGGGCCGCTCGCGCCCTGAACAGGTCAGAAGCGGCCAGCAGCTGGCCTGCCGGGGCTGTGCGGCCTGGGCAGGAGGCTCCCATTGGCGGCTTGCCCAGCCTGAACGCGCAGCCTGGGCCACGAAACGCTCTTCGAAAACGCTGCCCTCCAGCGCATCTCCGGAGTGGTCCAGCAGGCTGCGGGCCTGGCGGTTGCAGTGGGCCAGACGGCCGTCGAGCCCGACGACAAAGACGGCGTCGGGAAACGCATCCAAAACGGCGTGGCCCGGGTCAAGGGGCAAGAGAGCGTCGGAGCCTGGAGAGGCCGACGCCAGACCATTCGAGGTCAGCATGTGAGCGACTCCGTAGGCAAATGGGTTGAATGCGCCGCGAAAATTGTAAGCAGCACGGATTCATCGCAAGCGGTTGCATCACAGGATCAGGGACGCGCTTCCTGCTCGTGCTCGGAAGCCGCTGGGGCAGGCACGGTGTCCAGGTCGGGCTCGGAATGCAAGGCCTCGCTGAGCTGGTCCACCACCAGCGCCCAGGTCGCATCGGCATGCCACTGCTGCGAGAACAGGGCGCGTTGCGCATCGGTCCAGAACGGCGCGTCCACCAGCAGCGTGTTTTTCTCCAGGCGGTGCGAAAGGATGAACTGACGGATGCCCTCCGGGCTGGAGTCCAGTCCCAGCTGATCGAAGAGGTTGGTCATGGTGGGTTCGGCTGTGATCATGGTGTGTCCTTCTTGGGTGTTGGCGGGGGTTGGTCCAAGGCTAGAAGCTCGGCCGGCAGCCCCATGTCGGACACCGAAGCAAGCTACCGTCGGAAGCCCTTCTGCGCTTGGGCCGCAGTGCCCGCGCACAGCACAGCCCTGCTCCTACAAGGCGGCACCAGCGCACTGGCGCACCATGCAGCCACCTCATCACAGGACACCTATTCCATGAAAAAACTGCTGCTTGCCACTGCCATCTCCCTTGCCTTCGCCGCAGGCCTGTCGCCCGCCCACGCCCAGGTGGGCAAGGCCGCCTCCGAGGCCGCCGACGCCGCAGACCACAAGGTGAAGGAAAAGCAGGCCGACGCCAAGGCCAAGGACAGCGGGCCGGTCGGCAAGGCCGTGAACAACGTCAAGTCGGACTACCACAAGAAGCGCTCCAAGCAGTCGGCAGACAACGCCAAGGACTCGCTGAAGAAGGCGACCGAGTAAACGGCGCGGCCCACATGGACAAAGGCCCACTTGCGTGGGCCTTTGTCTTTTGCAGAGGCCGGCGCTGCCGGCGCCGCCTCAGAAGCTGTGCCGCAGCGTCACCATCACATTGCGCGGCGCACCGGGCAGGTTCAGGTTGGGGCTGGTGCCGTGGGCCGAGACGATGTAGCGGCGGTCGAACAGGTTGCGCAGGTTCAGCTGCACCGTGGTGGCACGGCCGATGCGGTACTGGGCCATGGCATCCACCACCGTGTAGGCGGGCAGCGTGACGGTGTTGCCGGGGTTGGCAAAGCGGTCGCCCACGTAGTTGAGGCCGCCGCCCACGGTCCAGGCATCGCCCAGGCGCTGGGTCAGCCAGACAGACAGGGAGTTCCTGGGCGTGATGGTGGCGCGCTTGCCCTGCACTGGCTGGCCGGCGTCCACGGTGGTGGATTCGGTGACCACGGCATCCAGGTAAGCGTAGCTGAAGGTGGCCTGGGTGCCGGGGCGCAGTTCGCCAGACAGCGACAGCTCCAGGCCGCGCGTGCGCTGCGTGCCGATGGGGATCAGTTGGGTGGGCTGGGCCGGGTTGGTGGTCTTGATGTCGGTGCGTTCCAGCTGGAACAGCGATGCCGTCGCCATGGCCTTGCCGTCCATCAGGTCCCATTTGCCGCCCACTTCATAGTTGGTGGTGCTTTCCGGCTTGATGGCGGCATTGGTGGCCGACAGCGCAAACATCTCGGCCGAAGGCTGGTAGGAGCGGCTGACCGACAGGTAATAGGACTGCACGGCATCGGGCTGCCACACCAGGCCGGCGCGCGGGCTCCAGGTGGAGTCCGTGCGGCTGAAGTCGCTCTGGCCGGCCAGGCGGTTGTCGGTTTCCTGGCCGAAGCGGTCATAGCGCAGGCCCACCAGCAGCTTCCACTGCGGCGACAGCGTGACCTGGTCCTGCAGGTACAGGGCCCGCGTGAGGTAGCGGTTGAGCGTGCTGCCGCTCAGGGTGCCGCCGCCGTTGAGCGGGGCCACGGGCAGCACGGGGTTCCAGAGGTTCACGTTGGCCAGGGTGCCGCCGCTGTAGGACAGCGCATCCTTGTTCTGCTGGCCCAGCTCCAGGCCGTAGAGCACTTCATGCTGCACGCTGCCGGTGCGCAAGTTCTGGATCAGCTCGGTCTGGTTGAAGATGCCGTGCTCGTTGCGGTCCACGCCCGAGCGGGTCAGCGCCACGGTGCCGGCCGCCTCGTTGGTGGTGCCGGCCGGCAAGGTGTTCTGGCGGTCCAGCTCGTAGTGGTAGTAGCGCAGCGCGTTGCGCACGCGCAGCGTGTCCGAGAAGCGGTGGTTGAAGGTGGCGGTGAAGGAACCCACGGTGGATTCGGAGGTGTCCGCATCACGCGCATTGGCCGAGCCGTAGTAGGTGCCGGGCGCCACATCCACGGGGCGGCCGCGGTAGGCGGGAATGCCGAAGTCGGTGACGCGCTTGTCGCGCAGCAGCTCGGCCTGCAGCGTCAGCGAGGTGTTGCCGTCCGGCTTCCACATGACGGAGGGGGCAATGGTCTCGCGCTTGAGGAACTGCTGGCTGCGGTAGCTGTTGGCGTCTTCGGCGGCGCCGGTGACGCGCCAGGACCAGTCGCTGCCCTCGGGCGCACGGCCCACGTCGAACTCGGCACGCTTGTCGGCCCAGCTTCCAATGCTGACGGCCACGTCGGAGACATTGACGCCCGGCTTCTTGGTCACGCGGTTGACCAGGCCGCCCGAGGAACCCCGGCCATAGAGCACGGCGGCCGGGCCCTTGACGACTTCCACGCGCTCGATGTTGGAGAGGTCGCGGAAATACAGCGCGTCGTCGCGGAAGCCATCCACGAACTGGTCACCGATGCTGGTGAAGCCGCGGATGCTGACTTGGTCGCGCTGGCCGTCGCCGTGCGACAGGCCGATGCCGGCCACGTTGCGCAGCGTGTCCTGCAGCGAGGTGGCGGCCTGGTCGCGCATGACCTGCTGGGGGATCACATTGATGGTCTGGGGCACGTCGCGCAGCGGCGCCTCGGTCTTGGTGCCGCTGGCGGCCGAGGGGGCATAGTAGGCCGTGTCCTCCGCGCGCGAGGCCAGCACGCGCACTTCTGCCATGACGGCACCCCCAGCGCCGGAGCTGGCAGCCGGGCCGCCGCTGCGCTCGACGGTGAAGGTGCGCTCATCCTGCGCACGCACCTGCAGGCCGCTGCCGGCCAGCAGGCGCTGCAGGGCCTCGCGCACTTCCAGCGTGCCGCGCAGCGCGGGCGCCTGCAGGCCTTGGGCCACATCGGTGAGGAAGATGATCTGGGCGCCGCTTTGGCGCGCCAGCGCGTTCAGCGACTGGGCCAGCGGCTGCGCAGGCAGGTCCACGGCCAGGGGCTGGGCATGGGCCAGGCCGGCAATGCACAGTGCGGCGGCCAGGGCCGCGATGCGAAGGCGCGGCAGGCCGGTGACGGTAGGGGAAGGGTTCATGGCGACATCTCTCCTGAGGCGTTGGATACGGAATACGGGGTACGGCGGTGGCGGCAGGCCCCTCCAGGGCCAGCTCGGCCCCGGGCGCGATGCCGGTCTGCCTGTAAGCCGCTGCAGCGCGCAGGTTTGTACACATGGCCACGGAAAATTTCTGGATCAGGCCAGCAGCTGCAGGGACAACTGCCGGGCGGCCTACCTGCGCCTACCTGTGGCGCGTGGAGATCAGCACGCGGCCGTCGTCCTCATGCCGCACCTGCACGGGCGCAAGGCGGGGCAGCAGGTCCAGCAGCTGGTCGATGCGGTCCAGGTCGAACTGCCCCGAGATGCGCAGCTGCGCCGCATGCCGGTCGGCCAGCACGATGGGGGCGCTGCGGTAGCGCTGCATCTGCGCCACGGCCTCGGACAGCGGCGTGCCGTCCAGCACCAGGCGGCCCTCCCGCCAGGCCAGGGCGGCCAAGGCAGCGGCGCCGTCGCCCGCCTCCGGTGACACGAGCTGCGGCAGCGGCCGGCCGGCGCGCGTGCGCAGGTGCTGGCCGGTGGACAGCTCCACGGGTGCGCCGCCACCGTCCATGGAATGCACGCGCACCCTGCCCTGCAGCACGGTGATGTCGGCACCATCCTCATGGCGGTGCACGCCGAACACGGTGCCGATGTCCTGCACCACCACGCCCTCGGCCTGCACGGTGAAGGGCCGCTGCAGCCAGGGCACCCAGCCGTGCCAGAAGGCATGGGATACCTCGAAGGACGCCTCCCCCTGGTCCAGCACCAGGCGGCGCGAGCGCAGGTGCTGCGCCACTTGCACGCGCGAGCCGGTGTTCAGCTGCACCTCGCTGCCATCGGCCAGTTGCCAGCTCTGGCGCTGGCCCACGGCCGTCGCCAGGGTCTGGCGCTGCAGCGCGGGGTCGGCCCAGAGCAGCAGCGCCAGCGCCGCCAGGGCCGCAGCCGTGCCTGCGCGCAGCGCCCTGCGCTGGCGCAGCTTCTGGCGCTGGGCGGCGGCCTGCTCGATTTCCTCGGGCGTGGGCAGGTGCCGGCGCAGCATGTCGGCAAAGGGGGCCAGGGCGTCATCGACGGGCAGATGGGCGCTGCGCCCCGAAGACTGCGCAGAAGCACCCTGGCGCGCGCTGCGCGTGCCGCCTGTGCTGCGCGTGATCTCAGGCGGCATGGTCGGCCGTGAGCACGGGCTGCACATCGCGCAGTGCACGCGCCAGATGGCGGGCCACCATGCCGCGCGAGATGCCCATGCGCTGTGCGGCCTCTTCCTGCGGCATGCCGTAGAGCTTGGTGAGGATGAAGGCCTCGCGGCTGGCCTGGGGCAGCTGCTCTATCGCCACCAGCAGCGCGCGCTGGCGCTGGGCGGCGGCCACGGCCAGCTCGGGCGGGGACAGCGGCATGGCTGCGGCGGGGGCAAGGCGCTCTTCCAGCTCAGCGCCATCGAAGGGCGTTTCAGGCCGGCGCGCCTGGGCCCGGTGGCGGTCTATGGCCAGGTCGCGCGCCAGATGCCGCAGAAAGGCCAGCGGGTTGGCAATGCCCTGGGGAACGGGCCGCTCCATCAACCGCAGGCACAGCTCGTTGACGATTTCGCGGGGCTGGCATTCGTCGCCGAAGCGGTGGCGCAGGAAACCGACCAGTTCGTCATAGTGCTGCACCAGCTGGGCCAGCAGCGGCTCGGCGGGCGGTTGTAGCGTGGAGGGGGACGGCATGGAGGAAAAGCCAATCGCGAAGAAGATCGCAAATGATTCTTATTATCCTATGCAGTTGCCATGCTTACCGTTGGCAAACCGGGCGGTGACGCGCCGCCGCAACAGCGGCGGGCGAACGGCTCAGGGCAGCGGCGCGCGCATTCCCGTGAGTCCCGGCATGACCTCCCGCATGGCCGCGATGAAGGCACGCAGCCGCGCCGGCTGGTGGCGCGCCGGCGGATACACCAGGTGCACGGGCAGCGGCGCGGCCTGCCAGTCCGGGGCCAGGTGCACCAGGCGGCCCGCCTCCAGATCGTCGCGCACGATCCAGGCCGAGGCCAGGGCCGCACCCAGCCCGCCCAGGGCGGCGTTGCGCAGCGCATAAAGGCTGTCGGTGCTGAGCCGGGGCTCGAACTGCAGGCGCCAGGATTTGCACACCCGCTCATCGCCCACGCGGTGCAGTTCCAGCTCGCGCTGGTAGAAAGTGCGCAGCGCAATCCAGGGCAGCCCCTGCAGCTCGCGCGGGTGCTGGGGCACGCTGCCCTGCCCCAGCAAGGCAGGCGCGGCCACGGCAATGCGCGGCACCTCGGCCACGCGCAGCGCGACCACCGATGGATCGACCACAGCGCCCACCTGCACGGCACAGTCGATGCCCTCGGCAATGAAGTCCGGCTGGCGGTCATGCAGCAGCCACTCGACCTTGACGGCCGGATGGCGGCCCAGGAACTGCAGCAGCGGCGCCATGAGCTGGTCCTGGCCGAAGGCATGGGGCGCGACCACGCGCAGCAGGCCGCGCGGCGTGTCCTGGGCGCCGCGCAGGTCGGACTCCAGCGCCCGCCATGTATCGAGCAGTTCACGCGCATGGGCCAGGCAGCGCTCTCCGTCGTCGGTCAGCGCCATGGCGTGGGTGGAGCGCCGCAGCAGGCGCAGGCCCAGCGCGCGCTCCAGCGTCTGCAGACGCCGGCTGACCGTGGGCTGGGTGGTGGACATCTGCTGCGCGGCGGCCGAGAGGCTGCCGCTTTCGACGATGCGCACAAAGGTCTGCAGCAGTTCGATGCGGTCTGCGCCCGAAGGCAGGGAGAGGTCGGCGATGGTCATACGCCAAGCGTATATCGATTCTGCGGACGCAGCTACTACCGTGGATTGCTGCATCGCACCACACTACGGCCATCGTTTCTCAAACACGCCGTATCGGCGGATCAACATGTCTTGCATTCAATCTACGCATAACCAAGCGGCCACCAGCGAAAGGGCGTCCGGCGTGCCCCGGTCGCTGGTGCTGATGATGGCGACCACGGCGGGCGTGGGCGTGGCCTCGCTCTACTACAGCCAGCCCATGCTGGGCGTGCTCGGCCCCGACCTGGGCGCGGGCGAGCGCGCCGTGGGCTTTGTGCCCACGCTGACCCAGCTGGGCTATGCGCTGGGCATTTTGCTGCTGGCCCCGCTGGGCGACCGCATGGACCGCCGGCGCATCATCCTGGCCAAGACCGCCGCGCTGATGCTGGCCCTGCTGGCCAGCGGCCTGGCCCCGGGCCTGGCGCCGCTGCTGGCTGCCAGCCTGGCCGTGGGCCTGGCTGCCACCCTGGCGCAGGATGTGGTGCCGGCCGCCGCCACGCTGGCGCCCGAGCACCAGCGTGGCAAGGTGGTGGGCACGGTGATGACGGGGCTGCTGCTGGGCATTTTGCTGTCGCGCGTGGTCAGCGGGCTGCTGGCCGAGCATGGCGGCTGGCGCAGCGTCTACCTGCTGGCCGCCGCTGCCATGGCACTGCTGGGGGTGGCCCTGTGGCGCGGGCTGCCCAGTTTCAGGCCGACCACGCAGCTGGGCTATGGCGCGCTGCTGGGCTCCATGGTGCAGCTGTGGCGCGGCCAGCCCGCGCTGCGCCGTGCGGCCCTGGCCCAGGGCCTGCTGTCGGTGGCCTTCAGTGCCTTCTGGTCCACACTGGCCGTGATGCTGCACCAGCAGTTCCACATGGGCAGCGCCGCAGCCGGCGCCCTGGGTCTGGCGGGCGCCGCCGGTGCGCTGGCCGCGCCGCTGGCGGGCCGGCTGGCCGATCGCAGCGGCCCGCAGCGCGTGACCTGCCTGGGTGCGGGCCTGGCCCTGGCGTCGTTTGCCGTGCTGGCACTGTCGCCCTGGCTGCCGGCCGGCGCACAGCTGCCGCTGCTGGTGGCCAGCGCCATCGGTTTCGACTTCGGCATCCAGGCGACGCTGGTGGCGCACCAGACCCTGGTGTATGGCCTGGACCCCGCTGCACGCAGCCGGCTCAATGCGCTGCTGTTCACGGGCGTGTTCATCGGCATGGCCTCGGGCTCGGCGCTGGGCGCCCTGGCCCTGGCGCAGTGGGGCTGGAGCGGCGTGGTGGCCCTGGCCTGCGCGGCATCGGCGGCGGCCTTGGCCGTGCGGCTGGCGGGCCGCAACCGCTGAACTTCTGCAGGCTGCCGGCAGGCCTATGCCCCGCCCTGCAGCCGTGCCGCGCGCTGGGCCAGCCGCTGCTGCTCCGAGGCGCGCAGGGCAGCGATCTGCGCCAGGATCTGCTGCTGCTTTTCCATCAGACGCTGCGTGTGCACGCCATGCGCATCCCCCGCCAGGCCCTGGGCGATGCAGGCCAGCGCGCGCGCCGGATCGCCGCGCTGTTGCCAGGTGTAGGCCAGGTTGAGCTGGGTGCGCGCATCGCGCGGGTCTATGCCTTCGGCCTGCAGGTAGGCGTCATGCGCGGCCGCGAACTGCTCCTGGCAGAACAGGCAGTCGCCCAGCACATTCCACAGCCAGGTACTGAGCCAGGGATTGAGGTCCAGCGCGCTGCGCGCCAGCTCGATGCCGGCGGCAAAGTCCCGCAGCTGCAGGCCCACGAATTCCGCCACCTCGCCCAGCAGCCGCCAGTCGCGCGGGCTGCGGGTGATGGCCTGGCGGTAGCTTTCCAGGGCGGCGTCCTGGCGGCCCGACTCCAGGTGCGCGCGGGCCTCCTGGGCCGGGGCCTCGAAGAACTGCTGCGCGTCGGCGCTGAAGCGGTTGAGAAAGGCTGCCGCCGTGCGCTCGCATCCCTCGCCGATCAGCAGCCGCGCATGGATGGCCCTTTGCGCATCGCCCGAAGGCGCCAGCACCTGCCAGCCCTCGCGCCCGAACAATTGCGCCAGCAGCGGGAAGTTCAGGCCGATGGCGCTGGTGCGGCCAAAGCGCTGGGAGGCGCCCGGTTGGGCCGCCGCCTCGGGCGTGCAGGCGCCGTAGTCGTTGATGAGCACCAGCCCCTTGGGCGCCAGCCGCCGCTGCAACGTCTGCAGCGCGCCAAAGGCGCCGTGGTTGACCAGCAGGCGCGGCGCCGCCTCGCTGACGGACAAGGCGGCATCCACCCAGGGCGACAGCGCTGCCTGGCCGCAGTCGAAGAAGCCCACCTCCTGCTCGAACAGGCCCACCAGGGGCAACAGGCGCGCACGCTGGGCCGCATCCGCATGGTCCACCAGGGCACGGATCTCGCCCGGCGACAGCGCGGTGTACTGGCGCACGAGCTGGGCGTCATCGGTGAGGCGGGTGCGTATGCGCAATTCCTGCACCGGCCCGTCGCCCTGCCGCCGCACGACGGTGGCAGGCAGCACGTCCAGCACGTAGTTGCAGAACACGGCGTGCAGCGGCGGCAGGGGCACCGTGCTGCCGTCCGGCAGCTGCACGGCCTCGGGCCGCATGGCGTCGCAGCAGCCGGCCACGACCTGGCCGCCGAACTCGGCAAACAGCGCGCGCTCCTGCCATTGCGCGACCGTGCGGGGAGAGCCGTCGGTGACGTAGTAGACCAGCCGCTGGTCGAAATCACGCCCTTCCTGCTGGCACAGGTGCCGGAAGGCCTGCAGGAACATGCGCGCAAACAGGCCGCAGCCGGCGCCCAATTCCAGCACGGCAATGGCGCCTTGCGGCGCGGTGTCCGCGCAGTGGTGGAACAGCAGGGCCGCCGCATCTTCCGAGAGGCGGCCGCTGTTGTTGACCACGTAGGGCACTTCGTTCTCGGCAAAGGTCAGCAGGCCGGCCTGCGCCCAGTGCAGGTGGCCCAGCTCCCACTCGATGCTTTCGGTGATGGGGCGAAAGTCCTGCAGCAGCTGCGAGGCAACGCGCACGCCCGAAAGAACGTCCTGCGGGGCGCGGATGGCAGGCGGACCGCCCGGCGCTGCGTCAGCGTCCATCGCTGAAAGGGACGCGGACAGGGACACAGGCAGGGGCAGCGAAAGGGACAGTGGCGCGCGCAGGGCGGCCTCGCCCGTCGAAGGGTCGATTCTCAAGATGCTCTCTCCGGAAGATGCGATGGGAGCGACGCCTGCCTGCACGGCAGGCGTCCGGCCAGGCTCAGGGCACGGGCGCCCACTTGGACCAGTTCAGGTCGGCCTGCTCGAAATCGGCCTTGAGCATGCGGCGCATGGCGTCCACCTCGCCCTGGGTGATCTGCGCTTCCTTGACCTGCTTGCCGGTGGCCACCGTGCGGGCCTTGGCAAGATCGGCCTTGGTCACGGAGGCTGTTCCAGCCCAGATGGACTTGGCGGACCCCACGTTCACCCAATGCTTGCCCTGGGACTGCAGGTCGGCCTGGTAGGCGGATTTCCAGCCCATGTTGTTCTGCGACACGGCGTTGAGCAGCTTGGCCAGCGAGCGCTGGTTGCTCACCCCCTGCTGGGCGAATGCCTGCAGGTGAACGCGCTCGAACTTCAGCGGCAGCAGGCCCTGCTTGGCCGCCAGGCTGTCGCGCTCATTCCACCAGCGCGATGCATCAGCGGACTTGACGGCCTCCAGCTGGTTGAGCCAGTCGGCGTCGGTGACGATGCTGCCGTCGCCCTTGACCCACTGGAAGCGCTTGAAGCCGATGTCGGCCGCGCGGCCGAAGTTGTGGTTGCTCTCGCCCGGGCCGGCCTTGGTCTGGGTCTCGGCGGCCTGCTGGGCAAAGGTGCGCCGGCGCCCCGTGGGCGTGATCCACAGCGCGATCTTGTGCGTGTCATACATCTGCTGCACCAGGCTGGCCAGCTTGGCGCGGAAGGTGGGCTCGTACTCCGCATCGTTGGCAATGGCGGCCTTGCTGGTGGCCACGTCCTGGGCCTTGGCCTCCAGGTACACCGTCTTGGAGTTCTGCGCGGCGCGCATGCCCTGGTGCGAGGCCGGCAGCATGCCGCTGAGCTTGGCCACCGTGGCCCCTCCGGCTGCCGCCAGGCCCAGCGCCTCCTTGGCACCCCCGGCCTGCGGCTGGCCCGGCGCGGCCTTGGCGGCGGCCAGCTTGTGGTCGTTCTGGAAACGCTCCAGCGCGGCGCGCGTCTGTGCGCCGTAGCTGCCGTCGTAGTCCACGCCCAGATACGGCGCGTTCTTGGCGTCCTTGACCACGCGCAGCATGGCCTGCAGCAGGGCCACGTCATGCACCTGGTTGCTGCCGCCCTCGCCTACGCTGTCCTTGATGTCAGGCATGTTTCTCCCCTCTTTGTGGTTGTCGATATGGCCCGCAGCAACGGCTCAGCGGGCGGGCTCGGGTTTGCGGTCGGGTTTGCGGTCGGGTTTGTTGCCGGTTTTTTTGCCGGGCTTCAGGCCGGCATCCGGCAGCAGGTGCACCAATGGCACGGTGCGCGGCTGCAGGCTGGCCGAGCAGGCACGCAGCCGCAGAGATTCGGCATGCGCCTGCGCCATGTCCGCCGCCACCTGCACCAGGGCGTGATGGGGTGCGGCGCCTGCGGGGCGTGTGCGCACGACGGAATAGGCACCCAGGCATTCGGCCTGCTGCGCGCGTGCGGCACGCGCTGCCGCCACGCTGGCATAGCGCGCCGCCACCACGGACTGCACGGCGGCCGGTGGTGCCGAGGCCTGCTCGGCAAACGCCTGCCGGCCCTTGTTCCAGCGCAGGCTGCGGGTCTCGATCTGGTCGGGCGCATCGTCCTGCGGTGATGCATAGCGCACCAGCAGCACCGGAATCCGGCCCGTGGGTGCCAGCACCCAGCTTTGGTAGTTGCCCTGGGGCTCGTCGTACTGCCAGGCCAGGTGCGGGCCCTGGGCGGTGGCGACATACAGCGCATGGCGGCGCTTGGGATGCTCAAAGCCCACCATCTGCGTGACCAGCAGCGCACGCGAGCCGCCCTGCACGCCGGGCAGGCGCAAGCTGCGCACGGCAGCGGTGACGGTGTCTTCTTCCTCGCCAGTCGTCCACACGCGCTCGAGGTGCTGGAGCCCTGCTGCCGCAGACAGCGGATCACCCACGCCGTACAGCGGATCGGGCTGCGCCAATTGCGCCGGCCCCCTGGACGCCGGCCAGGACAGCGCCGCTGGCTGGCCCTGCTGCACACCGGCACGCACCAGCCGCAACTCAAAGGGACAAGGCGCCGCCGTGCAGGCAGGCAGCGACAACTCATAGGCAGGCGCCCCCTTGGCCGTGCCGGACGGCAGGCTTTCCAGCACCTGCCGCTGCGGCCCGGCAGCGAGCGCCGCCCCGGCACCCAGCACCGCCACAAGGCTCAAGGCCAGTGCCCGCCATGGCAGCGCCCCGCCACAGTAAAAATCGGAGCGCATTGAATGGTGAGCCATGGTGATAGCGGGTTTCTATGATTGGCCTGGGCTGTCGATACGCCGCAATACAGGAGGAATCTGCCGCAATGGGCTTGAAAAAGGCATATCAAGGCCCGGCGCCGCAGGCATTGTCTACAAGCTGGCATGCGGCGTCTGTTGCAAAATGCATCCGGCGCTTGAGAATTGCATTCAACATTTGCAATTCATCCAGGATGCATTCTGGGACCTTTCAAACCAGATAAATTTCATTTGAACAAAAATCAACGATATCAATGGCTTACAGGAAATTCACCCCAATTTCACAAAGCAAAGAAAATACCTTCTTGTATACATGACAGCTCACAGTACCTGCCTCCATCGAATGCACGGGCTGAGGAAAACCTGAATCAATGCGGATACGCCATGGGTTGCCAACTGCAAATAGTGCGCACCGAGGATTCCCTTGATGGACCCGCATCACAAGTTCGCCCGATTTCACGACACTGCAACCATTCACCATCCCAAATGGCTTGCGGCTGGACGACCGGGGCTGCCTTGCCGGTTGTACCTGCAAGGTGCACCGGGGCTCACCCGCATCGCTGCCGGTTCCAGCTTCTTACCTTGACCACGCGAAATCACTGCTACAATCGCTGGCTTCGGAGAGGTGGATGAGCGGTTTAAGTCGCACGCCTGGAAAGCGTGTGTGGGCTAATCCCCACCGCGGGTTCGAATCCCGCCCTCTCCGCCATACACCCAGCAAAACGGGCCCCTACACGGGGCCCGTTTTCGTTTCCGGGCCGGCTTGTGGCAAGGTTCATGCCCAGGTTTGCGCCCGCCGCGCCCGCCCCTGCCTCGGCCCCGCGCACCGGCCGCACATCAGGGAAAGCGACAGCACGGACATCCCCTCCAAGCCTTGCGCAGACGCGCCCCAGGGCTTGCAATAGGCAGCAGCTGGCAGCAATAGGCAAGCGTCTGACAAGCACATCCTTGTTTCGGTGATGTACTAGCTGCAACAAAGCCCACAGGCGCGCAGCTTTGTGCAACAGCACCCCTGGCGCGAACGTGCATCCAGCCCCATGGCGCGCATGGCTTGCGGCGCTTGAGATTCGACGGAGGTTCCCCAATGGAAAGCAAGGTCATCAAGCTCCCTCAAGTCCTCTTAACTTCCGTCAATTTCTCTCAATTGACGATAGTTTTCAATCGAACCGGAGCAATCGATCGAAAATTCCAAAAACCCGCCGTATATTCCACACCGCTTTGCAGCCTGCCCGGCCCGTCTTCGGGCTGAGACGGGTCCTGCCCCCTGCCGGGTACAGCGCAGCACAAGAACGCACAAGCGAAGAGCACAGGAAAACGCAAAAGGGGTTGGCATGAAGATTCTTTCGTTTTTCGGGACCCGTCCCGAGGCCATCAAGATGGCGCCACTGGTCACGGCCCTGTCGCAGACGCGGGGCATCGAGAGCGTGGTGTGCGTCACCGGCCAGCACCGGCAGATGCTGGATCAGGTGATGGATCTGTTCGGCCTGCAGGCGCAGCACGATCTCGCCGTCATGCAACCCAACCAGACGCTCAACGGCCTGTTCTCCCGCGTGGTGGCAGGTGCCGATGGCGTGCTGGAGCAGGAAAAGCCCGACTACGTGCTGGTGCACGGCGACACCAGCACGGCCACCGCCTGCGCGCTGGCGGCGTTTCACCGTCGCATTCCGGTGGGCCACGTGGAAGCCGGCCTGCGCACCGGCGATCTGGCCCAGCCCTTTCCCGAAGAGATGAACCGCCGCGTGGTCGATGTGGTCAGCCAGTGGATGTTTGCGCCCACGCCCACGTCGCGCGCCAACCTGCTGGGGGAGAACCTGCAGGGCCGCATCGCCGTGACGGGCAACACCGTCATCGATGCGCTGGCCACGCTGTGCGACCGGCTCGATGCCCAGCCCGAGCTGGCCCGTGCCATTGCCCAGCGCCATCGCTGGGTGGATGCGCAGCGCCCGCTGCTGCTGGTCACCGGACACCGGCGCGAGAATTTCGGCGAAGGCTTCCAGAACATCTGCGCTGCGCTGGCCGAGCTGGCGCAGCGCCATCCGGACCTGCTCATCGTCTACCCCGTGCACTTCAACCCTGCCGTGCGCGAAGTGGTCATGCACACGCTGGGCGGCATGGACAACATCCGCCTCATCGATCCGCTGGACTATGTGGACTTCGTCTGGTTCATGCAGCGCGCCCACATCATCCTGACGGACTCCGGTGGCGTGCAGGAAGAGGCGCCCTACCTGGGCAAGCCCGTGCTGGTGATGCGCGACGTGACCGAGCGGCCCGAGGCCGTATCGGCCGGCACCGTGCTGCTGGTGGGCACGCAGCGCGCGCGCATCGTGGCCGAGGTCAACCGGCTGCTGGCCGACGAGGGGCACCACGCCTCGTTTGCGCGCCGCATCAATCCCTATGGCGATGGCCAGGCCTCGCAGCGCATCGTGCGTGCCCTGCTGGGACAGCCCTTCGACGAGTTTGCCGCCGGACACACAGGCGGCGCGGCCGTCCCGGGCATCGCGGCCGCCGTGACCAAGGGCATGGCGCCGGCCTGAAGCACGCACGCACCACCCCGCGCACCACGTCCACGAAGCGCATTACGAATCGAGCACCGAAGTGAGAAAAGAGGCCCCCATGCAACCGACCATCCGCCAATCGCTTTCCCGCACCGGGGCCCGCTGGGCGCTGGGTTCGCTGCTGGGCCTGGGCGCCCTGTTCGCGCAGACGGCCTCGGCCTCGGCGCTGGGTGACGCCATACGCCAGCTGGGCGCCAGCGACGGGCTGCAGCGCAGCGTCACGCTCAAGGAGCTGGGCATCGTCGATCCCGTGGTGCTGGCCGGCACGGCCACCCAGGACTTCTACCTGCCCGTGCCGCGCGGCCTGCCGCTGGGCGATGCCAGCATTGCCTTCGACAGCCGCTACCTCAAGGGCGAGCCCGGCGTCTCGACCGTGGTGATCTCGCTCAACGGCACGCCCGCCGTGTCGCAGACCGTGCCCGATGGTGACGGCACGCTGCAGCGCACGCTGCCCGTCGCCCAGCAGGCCCGCGCCAGCGATTTCGTGCGGCTGGGCGTGAACTGGCGCAGCCGCAACGGCCAGGTGCGATGCGATGACAACCATTCCCTGGCCAACTCCCTGACCATCTCGCCGCAGACACGGCTGAGCTACCGCGTGGACCCGCGCGATGTGCGCAGCATCGAAGATGTCTGGAACACCCTGCCCGTGCGCACCACCGTGCTGGTGGCCGGCCGGCAGCTGGAGCAGGCCTCGTTCGACAGTGCCTGGCGCATCGGCGCCAGCCTGCAGCGCAACAACAGGCGCATGACGGTGAACGCATTGCCCGCCGTGGGGGAGACGCTGGACCTGCGCGGCCTGGAAGTTCCCGCCGCCCTGGCCGGCGTGCCCGCCTTTGCCGCACTGCGCGGCGCCGAGCCCCAGCACAAGCTGGCCAGTGACGCCGAACTGGGCGCGCTGCTCATGCTGGGGGCCGCCCAGGTCAGCGGAGACATCGTGGTGGCCGACAAGGCACTGCAGCAGCGCCTGACCGCCGCCTTCGCGGCCCTGCAGGCCCAGCTGGCGGCCGACCCCGATGCGGGCCAGGCCCTGCAGCAATGGCGCGCCCGGCGCGCACCGCTGGCCAACGAAGCGCTGGCCTCGCAGCAGTTGCGCGCCCTGCCCATGGGCCGCCAGATGGTGCTGGCCGTGGCCGCCGACGCGGGTGCGCGCGTGGCCGGCCTGCAGGAGGCCGCACTGCAGCGCCTGCTGGTCAGCGACAACGTGACCGTGGCCGCAGCCCAGCCCCCGCAGTGGGACGAGGCCAAGGGCATACGCCTGTCCAGCCTGGGCGGCAGTCCCGACAGCTTCGACGTGCTGTCGCGCGGCGACTGGACGATGAACTTCCCGCTGAGCGCCGTGGCCTCGCAGGGCCAGATGCCGGGCGAGATCACGCTGTACGTGGCCGCCGCCCCCGGCGCCTCGGCCACGCGTCCCGTGGCCACGCTGTTCTGGAACGGCATGCTGCTGTCGGCCCGCCAGCTGGAGGCCAACGGCCAGCCCGAACGCCTGCGCGCCCGTGTGCCCGGCTATGCGCTGGGCATCAACAACACCTTGCGGGTGTCCGTGCAGCGCCAGCCCTACTCGGCCGACTGCAACGAGATTCCCCAGCCCTACCCCGCCAGCGTGCTGCCGGCCATCAGCTACGTGACGCCCGGCAAGGCCGAGGCCAACGGCAGCTTCATCGGCCTGCTGCCGCTGCTGGGCGCCAAGTCGCAGTTCCTGGTGCCCGCCAGCTATCTGTCGGCGGCGCCGGCCGCGCTGGAGCGCATGGCCAACCTGGCGGCCGCCAGCGGCCTGTCGGCTTCGCAGGCCGAGCTGGTCGTGGCCCAGGCCGATGCAACGGCCAAGCCCTCCATGCCCTTTGTCGCCATGGAAGTGGCCGTGGACGGCGCCAAGCCCCTGGTGACGGTGACGGACCGGCAGCAGCTGCGCATCCGTGGCAAGTCGGCGGACTGGCTGGACATCAAGGGACTCAAGCAACTGTCCTCGGCCGAAGTGGTCACGGCAGGCGGCCAGCAGGGCGTGCTGTGGCATGCCATCGGCGAGTGGACGGGCGGCCTGGGCGAGCCCTTCCTGCTCAATCGCGGCAACATCGCCGTGATCGGTGGCGACGGCCCGCTGGCCTGGGTGGACAGCAGCAATCCCGAAACCGGCATTCCGTCGGGCCCGCGCGAAAGCGCCTTCCACGAATGGCGCAACTTCCTTTCCTGGAGCGTGCCGGGCATCGCCATCGCGCTGTTCGTGGTGCTGCTGCTGGTGGTGCTGGCCTGGGCGGTGGCGCGCAGCAAGCAGTCCAAGCACTGAGCCCGGCCCGGGCAACGATGACGACGGCATGAGGCGATCGCCATGATCTCTTCCCTCTACTGGCCCTACCTGGTGGCCGACTACTACCACGCGCTGGAGATCGTCAGCGCCGTGGTGGCCGTCGTCATCCTGCTGTCCAGCATCGACGACCTGTTCATCGACGCCTGGTACTGGGTGCGCGAGGCCTGGCGCGCGCTGACCGTCAAGCGCCGCTACCAGCCGCTCAAGGCACAGCAGTTGCAGGAGGTCGAGGAAAAGCCGCTGGCCATCATGGTGCCGGCCTGGCTGGAGTACGACGTGATCGCGCCCATGCTGGAGAGCATGGTGGGCACGCTGGACTACAAGAACTACATGATCTTCGTGGGCACCTACCGCAACGACGAACGCACCAAGAACGAGGTCGAGCGCATGCGCCGGCGCTACCGCCAGCTGGTCCGCGTGGAGGTGCCCCATGACGGCCCCACCTGCAAGGCCGACTGCCTCAACTGGATCGTGCAGGCTATCTTCCAGCAGAACACGCTGCAGCCAGAGCCCTTTGCCGGCGTGATCCTGCACGACAGCGAGGACGTGCTGCACCCGCTGGAGCTCAAGTACTACAACTACCTGCTGCCGCGCATGGACTTCATCCAGCTGCCCGTGACCTCCCTGGAGCGCGAGTGGTACGAGCTGGTGGCCGGCACCTACATGGACGAATTCGCCGAATGGCACACCAAGGACCTGGTGGTGCGCGAGAGCATGTCGCACATGGTGCCCTCGGCCGGCGTGGGCACCTGCTTTTCGCGCAAGGCGATGGAGGAGCTGGCGGCCGAGACCCACAACCAGCCCTTCAACACCGACACGCTGACCGAGGACTACGACATCGGCGCTCGGCTGGCGCGCCGGGGCATGAAGCAGATCTTCGGCAAGTTCCCCGTGGACTACGTGATACGGCGCAAGCCGCTGTTCGGCCTGGGCAAGGAAAAGGTGTCCACGCTGACCATGCCGCTGGGCATCCGCGAGTTCTTTCCCAACACCTTCAAGACCGCCTACCGGCAAAAGGCGCGCTGGACACTGGGCATCGGCCTGCAGGGCTGGAGCCAGGTCGGCTGGGCCGGGCCGCTGTCCACCAAGTACCTGCTGTTCCGGGACCGCAAGGGGCTGGTGACCTCCTTCGTGGCCATCCTGGCCTATCTGCTGCTGCTGAACTTCCTGCTGTTCCTGCTGGCCGATCACATGGGCTGGTGGACGGTGTACTACCCGTCCCTGTTCGCTCCCAACGGCTGGCTGGTGACGCTGATGAGCGTCAACGTCATCGCCCTGCTGCTGCGCGTGGTGCAGCGCGCCTGGTTCGTCTCGCGCCTGTACGGCTGGGAGCACGCCATGCTGTCCATCCCGCGCATGGTGATCGGCAACTTCATCAATGCCATGGCGGCGGCGCGCGCCTGGAAGCTGTTCATCGTCCACCTGGTCACAGGCAAGCGGCTGGCCTGGGACAAGACCATGCACGACTTCCCGTCCACCGACCAGTTGAGCCACCAGCGCCAGCGCCTGGGCGAGCTGCTGCTGTCATGGCAGGCCATCGACGAAACACGGCTGGCCAGCGCGCTGGAGATCCAGCGGCGCGAACGCCGCCCGCTGGGCGCCATCCTCATGGAGCAAGGCTGGCTCGATGAAGCCACGCTGCGCGAGGCCATCAGCTTCCAGCAGGGGGAGTCCACCGATCCCCCGGCACATCCCGGCTTGGCCGCACCAGGCAATCCAAGCACACCAAGGGCCGGCATATGAAGCGTCTCGCACCCCTCGTTCGCCCACTCACCCTGGCCGCGCTGCTGGGCGCCGGCTGGAACACGCCGCCGGCCTGGCCGCAGGCCGTGGCCGCCGTCAAGGCGGAGGCGCCACTCAGGGGCCGCGCGTGGCAACTGGCCAACCAGGCCTATGCCCACTACCAGGCCGGCCGCTTTGCACGGGCCGCGACCGCCGCCGCATCGGCCGTACAGCTGCGCCCCGACCTGCTGCGCCTGCGCATGCTGCTGATCTACTCGCTGCAAAAGCAGGGCAAGAACGACGAAGCGCTCAAGGCCATCGCCTCGGCCCGCGCCGCCGGGCTGGACGAGGCCACGCTGCAGCAGGCCGAAACCAATGTGCGGGCCGCAGCGGCAGGCGGGGCGGTGGGCGGGCCTGCAGGGGCCACGGCTTCCGAGGCCTACAACAAGGCCTTTCCCATCGCCACGCAGGCCTACACCGACTACAACGCCAAGAACTACGCGGACAGCGCGCGCAGGGCCGAGCAGGCCTTTCGCCTGGACCCCAGCCAGGGCCAGTGGGCGCTGCTGTGGATAGGCGCGCTGGAGGCGCAGGAGCAGTTGGGCGCCGCCATCGAGGCCGCAGATGCCGCCCTGGCCCTGGACCCTCCCAACAAAAGCGACCTGGTGGCCAAGCGCCAGACCCTGCGCCGCAGCCAGGCCGTGCTGCCGGCGCAAAAGGCCTACCAGGCGCTGATCGCCAACAACCCGGCGCAGGCCGTGCCCTTTGCGCGCGAGGCCGTGGCGCTGGCGCCGGGAACGGCATCGCACCGCCTGCTGCTGATCACCTCGCTGCTGCTGGCCGAGCAATTGCCCGATGCGGAAAAAGCCGCAGACGAGGCGCTGGCGCAGGACAACGAAGACACAGCGGCGCTGGGCATGCGCGGCTACATCCGCCAGCGCCAGGGCAAGACCGCACAGGCCAATGAAGACTTCGATGCCGTGCTCAAGCAGGACTGGCTGGACGAAAAGCAGTCCGCCAACCTGCGCCTGATCGCGGCCGACGCGGCCCTGGCCGCTGGCGACGCGGCACGCGCCCGCGCGCTGCTGGCGCCCATGCCGGCACAGGATGAATCCGTTGCCCGCCGCCTCAAGCAAGCCGATGACCTGCGCCCGGGCCGCGACACGCCCATGGTGGCCGATACGCGCGGCGCCTCGCAGACCCTGGCCATGGCCGACTACCCGCCGCCGCTGCAGGACTGCCGCGATACGCCCTACGGCACGGTCTGCGAGCTGCAGCCTTCCGATGCCCAGGGCACGGGCGGCCCCAGCGCCCAGGCCTATGCGGCCTACGCGCGCCAGGACTACAAGGCCGCCATCGACCATGCGCGCACGGCCGTGGAGCAGGACCCCGACAACCCGCAACTGCAAAAGCTGCTGACCACCACGCTGGCCGCAGGCAACCGCGACCAGCAGGGCCAGGCCCTGCTGCGGCTGGACAAGTCCCTGTCCCTCACCCCCAACGACGCCCAGCTGCTGATGCAGCGCGGCTACCTGTACTCGCGCCAGGAAGAGCCGGCCAAGGCGCTGCAGGACTTTCGCGCGGCGCGCGCCACGGGCGAGGCGCCAGCGGGCGCCATGCTGGACGAAGGCTATGCCCTGGCCGGCACCGGCGACAACCGGGGCGCCGTACGCACCTTCAAGGAAGCCATCGACCTGGACGACGCCGGCACCGCCAAGCTCACGCCCGGCCAGCGCGAAAACGCACGCAGCGCCGTCTCCGGCTACGCACGCGAATGGGGCGCCATCGTCTCCATGGGCTACCGGGGTGCGCGGCCTGCGGGGCGTGCGTTCTCGGACGGCATCCTCACGCAGGCCGGCGACGCCGTCTTCGGCACGGCCGAGGCCTACTGGCGCCCGTCCAACTTCCTCAACTCATCGACGCGCATCTTCGATGTCTACGGGCGGCTGGGCAGCACCTTGCATGACGGCGGCGGCACCACGCTGGGCCAAAGCGCCATCGACCCCTGCACGGGCCTGCCCATCAATGTGCAGGCCGGCGACAACCGCGGCATCTCTGGCCTGCCCACCACCACGGGCTCGCTGGGCATGCGCTTCACGCCGTCCACCAAGTACGCGCTGACCTTTGGCATAGAGCGCCAGTTCAACATCGGCTCCGCCACGCGCTCGGGCTTCATCACGCCTGAATCGCCCCAGCTGCGCTGCCTGATGAGCGGACGCGATCCGCTCAACCCCACGGGCCCGGCGCTAGGCAATCCCATCTCGGCCAAATACAGCGCAGGCGCGGGCCAGGGCGGCTGGCTGGCCTATGTCACCCATGGCTTCTACGAGGGCACGGGCCGGCGCACGGACCGCTCCAGCTGGTTCACCATGGAAGGCTACAGCCAGGCCGGCTATGCCAACCAGAGCATGGCCTCGCGCTTCACGCTGACCGACCAGACCAACGGCGCCCTGGTGGGCGACGGCTCGGGCCGCTACAAGCGCGAGCAATGGTTCTTCTCCACCGAGGCCCGCATCGGGCGCAGCTTCCGCGCCGACGGCATCAACCAGGGCCTGGTGATCTTCCCGTTCGGCGTGGTCGCGGCCGACTGGATCAAGCAGAGGAACCGCGTCGATGTGCGCTCCCTGCAGGCCGCCCCGGGCGCCACGCCCACCGCAGCCCAGTTGGCCGCCCAGCAGGGGCAGACGCTGGCACTGCAAGGCAATGGCAGCAGCTGGTCCGCCAGCGCCGGCGTGGGCGTCAGCCTGCGCCAATGGTTCCGCGAAAGCCACTACAGCACGGCCCAGTCCTATCTGGACTGGTCCATGCAGTACCGCTTCAACATCGGCGGCGGCCAGGCCGACCGCGCCAAGGGCCTGTTCATGACGCTGACGCTGTCCTATTGAAAGCCCTGCCCCGCCGCCATCACCACACAGACAAGAGAAAAGGAGAAAGCTCCATGGATTCGACCAAGCAAGCACCCCGCCCCGCCCTGCACGGACTGCGCTCGGGCATGGCGCGCGCCGCACGCGGACTGGCTGGCTGCGCCCTGGTGCTGGGCGCGCTGGCAGCGCAGGGTACGGCACAGGCCCAGGCACAGGACAGCTCCTCCATCGTTCTCAGGGGCAAGGATGGCTGGCTGTTTCCGGGCTGGGGCAGCCTGACCCAGGTGGACCGCGCCGGCATCACCGAATCCACCCGGCTGATCACCGAGGCGCGCAACCTGCTGGCCGCGCGTGGCGTGAAGCTGCAGGTGCTGCTGCTGCCCGACAAGGTGCGCTTCTATGCCGACAAGATGCCCGACGGCAAGGCCATGAGCGCCGATGTCCAGGGCCGCTACAAGCAGGTGCTGCAGGCGCTGCAGGCCGCCGGCATTCCCAGCTTTGACGACGAGGCCGTGCTGCGCAGCGTGCGCGACAGCGGCAAGGACGTGTTCTACCGCACCGACCAGCACTGGACCCAGGCGGCAGCCGACGCCACGGCCGAGGCCACCGCCCGCATGGTCCAGGGCGAGGTGCCCCAGCTGGCTGGCAGCGCCGGCAGCGGCCTGGCCCTGGGCGACACCGTCACCGAGCGCCGCTATGGCGACCTGGCCGAGCTGTTTCTGACCGCCGAGGAGCGCAAGCAGATCGGCCGCGAGGTCTACACCGTGCGCCGCCAGGCTCCGGCCAAGGGCCTGCTCGACGACGAGCCCGCCCCCGTCCATGTCACCGGCCACAGCATGGTCCAGCCCTACTTCGGCTTTCCGCAAAAGCTCTCCAACCTGCTGGACCGTCCGGTCTCGCTGAACTGGAAGCCCGGCAACGTGGGCCAGTGGACCATGCTGCTGGAGTACCTGGAGTCGCCGGCCTTCAAGTCCCACAAGCCCCAGGTGCTGGTGTGGCAGATGTTCGAGCCCACCTACAGCTACGGCCCCAACGCGGCCGGCCAGTGGGACAACGCCTCGCTCATGCCCAACGCCACCTGGCTGGAGCGGCTGCGGGCCGCGCTCAAGGGCTGACACCGTGGACCCCACCGCGCAAGAACTGCAAACCGACAAAGGACACCGGCGCAACGCCTGGACCTGGGGCGCCCTGCTGCTGTCGGGCCTGGCCTGGGGCGGCTGGACGCTGGCCAGCGGCGGCCCCAAGGCCGGCGAGCTGCAACTGGCCGCCTGGCTGGATGGCCGCGCGGGCGCGGCGCTGAACAAGGGCCTGCGCCTGCCTGCGCAGTCCTCGCTGGAAACCGGCCAGGCCGCGCTGCGCTACCGCCTGCTGGGCGACACGGGAGCTCAGGTGGCCCTGGGCTGCCCGCAATGGATGTTCTACCGCGACGGCCTGCGGCCCCAGCCCGGCACGGGCGCCGCGCCCTTCGAGGCGCGCCAGCGCCTGCTGCGCCACTGGACCCGGCAGTTGCAGGACAAAGGCATTGCCACCCTGGTGGTGGCCGTGCCCGACAAGTCGCGCATCGAGGCTGCCCATCTGTGCGGGCTGCCCGTGGCACCCGTGATGCTCCAGCGCCTGGACATGTGGCAGCAGCGCCTGCAGGCCGACGGCATTGCCTTCGCCGATCTGCGCCCCGCCCTGCGCCCTGCCCTGCAGAAACAGGAGCAGGCGCAACCCGTTTTCTTTCGCACCGACGTGCACATGAATGCCGAGGGCGCACGCGCCGCCGCCCTGGCCGTGGCCCAGGCCGCGCTGCCGCTGCTGGGCGGGCAGCGCGGTGCCCAGGCCTTCGAGGAATCCGCGCCCGGGCCGCTGCAGCCGCTGCCCGGCGACCTGCTGGCCCTGGCCGGCCTGGCCGATGCCCCGGCCGGCTGGCGCCCACGGCGCGACCAGGTGCGCCCGCAGACCATTGCCCCCGTGCGCGGCGGCGGCCTGCTGGACGAGACGCCGCCCGTGCAGGTGCTGCTGGCCGGCAGCTCCAACGGGCTGCGCAGCAATTTCGCGCCGCAGCTCGGCCGCGCGCTGGGCCAGGAAGTCTGGAACCTCAGCATGGACGGCGGCCAGTTCAGCGGCGCCATGGTGGCCGCGCTCAAGCGCCGCGCCTCCTGGCCGGCCAGCCTGCGGCTGGTGATCTGGGAATTCTCGGAAAACACCTTGTCCCTGCCCCTGACGGACGATGAAAAAGCGGTGCTCAAGGAGATGGACGCCGCCTCCCCGCCTGCGTGACCCCGCCCGCTACATGCTGTTCAATTCCTATCTTTTCCTGCTGCTGTTCCTGCCCATCGCGCTGGCGGGCCACTACCTGGCCGGGGCCATCAGCCTGCGGCTGGCCGCGTTCTGGCTGTGCCTGACGTCCTTTGTCTTCTACGGCTGGTGGAACCCGCAGTTCGTCGCCCTGCTGGCGCTGTCCATCGCCTTCAACTACGTGGTGAGCCTGCTGATCCTGCGCTTTGCGGGCCGCGCGCGGCTGCAGGGGCTGGTCACCGCCCTGGGCGTGGGCGCCGACCTGGCGGCACTGTTCCACTACAAGTACTTCGCCACGCTGTTCAACTTCCTGGGCGAATGGGGGCTGACGCAGGGCGGGATGCACGAGCTCATCCTGCCGCTGGGCATCTCGTTCTTCACCTTCACCCAGATCGGCTACCTGCTGGACTGCCGCTCGGGCATCGTCAAGGAACGCAGCCTGCTCAGCTACGTGCTGTTCGTGACCTTCTTCCCGCACCTGATCGCGGGGCCCATCCTGCACCACAAGGAAATGATGCCGCAGTTCGCGCAGCCGGATAACTACCGGTTCCGCGCGGACAACCTGTCCATCGGCGGCACGCTGTTCGTGATCGGCCTGGCCAAGAAGGTGCTGCTGGCCGACGAGATCGCGCCCTATGCGGACGCCGGCTTCGCCGCGCCCGGCGAGCTGCAGTTCTGGGCCGCCTGGGGCGCCAGCCTCAGCTACGCGCTGCAGCTGTACTTCGACTTCTCGGGCTATTCGGACATGGCGCTGGGCCTGGCGCGCATGTTCGGCATCCGTTTCCCGCTGAACTTCAACTCGCCCTACAAGGCCGGCAGCATCATCGACTTCTGGGCACGCTGGCACATGACGCTGACGCGCTACCTCACGGCCTACCTGTACTACCCCGTGGCCATGGCCATCTCGCGCGCACGCGAAAAGCGCGGCCTGTCCGTGGGATCGAGCGCCGCGCGCACGCCCGGCGGCTTTGCGGCCACCATCGTCGTGCCCACGCTGTTCACCATGGGGCTGGCGGGCATCTGGCACGGAGCGGGCCTGCAGTACGTGATCTTCGGCCTGCTGCATGCCTTCTACCTGTCGGTCAACCACGCCTGGCGCATCTTCGTGGTCAGCCGCAAGCCGGCCGCCGCACGCAAGTCGGGCCGGGGCGTGCAGGCGCTGTGCGTTGTCATCACCTTCATCGCCGTGCTCATCGCCCAGACCTTCTTCCGCGCCCACGGCGTGGGCGACGCCATGCTGCTGCTCAAGGGCATGGCCGGCCTGCGCGGCGTGGAGGCGCTGGAGTCGCTGTCCCACGTCCAGGGCCTGGCACTGGGCGATGCCATCCGCCTGGCCATAGGCCACCACATGCAGCTGGCCCTGGTGGTGCTGCTGCTGGCCATTGCCTGGTTCACGCCCAATGCCCACCAGATCCTGGGCCGCTTCTCGCCCGCCATGTTCAAGGTGCAGGAAGCGCCCCGCGCCTGGATGCGCTGGCGCCCCAGCGCGGGCTGGACAGCCGTGACCCTGGTCCTGCTCTTCCTGTGCCTGGTCAACCTGCACAAGGAAACCCGCTTCCTGTATTTCCAGTTCTGAAACACCTGTTGGAGAGAAACCATGTCCCTGAATGACATCGAAACCAAGATTGCCCAGATCATCGGCGCCATCATCCTGACCTCGGTCGAGCCCGATACGCTGCTGCTCGAATCGGGCCTGGTGGACTCGCTGTCCGCCGTGGACGTGGCACTGGCCATCGAAAAGGAATTCGGCGTCAAGATACCGCCATCGGAGATCGACCTGCACCTGGAATCCGTGCACACGCTGGCGCAGTACGTGGCCGAGCAGCGCAAGGCCTGATGCAGCGCCTGCACGCCGCCGCCCTGTCCCTTTGTCCCTGCGCAACAAGGAGCCCGCATGCGATTCAGTTTTGACCGCTTCGACTTCACCGAGCCCGGCGCCGACACCGCGCGGCCCGCCGTGATCGATGCCGCCGGCACGCTGGACTGGCAGCAACTGGCCCAGGCCGTGGCGCAATGGGAGCAGCAGGCGCTGGCGCGCGGCGCGCGGCGCGACGAGCCGCTGCTGATCACGGGGCACAAGGAGACCGCGTTCCTCGTGGCCATCCTCGGCTGCCTGCGCCTGGGCGTGCCCTTCGTGCCGGTGGACGTGATCAACCCGCCCGAGCGCATGGCGCGCATCGCCACGCTGGTGCAGGCCGGCCTGCACTACGACGCGCAGGCCCGCAGCTTCCTGGACACCGGCATCGCCGCGCAGCCGCTGCAGGAAAAATCGCTGGCCTACATCATGTTCACCTCGGGCAGCACGGGCGATCCCAAGGGCGTGCAGATCGGGCGCGAGAGCCTGGGCCTGTTCGCCGGCTGGATACGCGACTGCCTGGCCCTCGGCGAGGCGCCGGTCTTCATGGACCAGATGCTGTTCAGCTTCGACTTTTCGCTGTTCAACTGGATGGGCGCCCTGGTCACGGGCGGTGCCTGCGTGCTGTGCGCGCGCGAGACCATTGCCGACCGCCAGGCCTTTGCCGCCTACCTGGCGGGCACCCATGTGAACGTCTGGGCATCCACGCCCTCCTTCGTGCGCCAGCAGCTGCTGGATGCCGACTTCGACCAGCAGCACCTGCCCGACCTGCGCGTCTTCGTCTTCGGCGCCGAATCGCTCACGCCCACCGTGGCCGAGGCGCTGTGGAGCCGCTTCCCCCAGGCGCGCATCATCAACTCCTACGGCCCCACCGAGGCCACCTGCTCCACCACCTGGGTGGAGATCGACCCCGCGCTGCGCCAGCGCGCGCCGCTGCCCTTCCCCATCGGCCGGGCCAAGCCCTATGCCGATGTGTTCCTGGACGAAGGCGAGATCTGCGTGGCCGGCGACCACGTGATGCGCGGCTACCTGAACCGCCCCGACCTGCACGCCACACGCATGTTCATGCGCAACGGCAAGCGCGGCTACCGCACGGGCGACCTGGGCGAGATCGACGGCGAGGGCCTGGTCACCTTCCACGGCCGGCGCGACGACCAGATCAAGATGCACGGCTACCGCATCGAGCTCGCCGAGGTCGATGCCGTTCTGGCCACCCTGCCCGGCGTGCGCGCAGGCGCGGCGGTGGCACTCAAGCGGCCCGATGGCTTCATCGTGCGCATGATCGGCTTCGTGGACCTGGACCGCAGCGGCCCGCCCGGCATGCAGCCCCTGCCCGAAGACCTGGCCGGGTGGCGCGAACTGCTGGCCCAGCGCGTGCCGCCCTACATGATTCCGTCGGAACTGCTGGCCTGCCACGGCTTCCCGCTGACGCAGACTGACAAGGCCGACCGCAAGCAACTGGAGCGCATGTACCTTGATGCACGCATGCGCCCCGCCAAGGAAACCAAGGACCCGCAGGCATGACCTCCGTTTTTTCCCCCGTGATGCGTACCGTCGCGCTCGCCCTGGCCGGGCTCTCCTGCCTGCCCGCCGCGCATGCCGAAGGCACGCTGGCCCAGCTCTATGCGGCGCGCCCGCCCGCAGGCTCGTCCTTCGTGCGCGTGGTCCACCCCGACGCGGGCAGCCTGCGCGTGAAGATAGGCGACGGCCCCGAGCAGACGCTGTCCGGCAGCAAGCCGGCCAGCAGCTACGCCATCGTCAAGGGCGACACGCCCTTTGCCATTCAGCTGGACGGCAAGAGCGCCGGCAGCATGAAGGTGGCGCCGGGCAGCTTCACCACCCTGGTGCCGCAGCGCCAGGGCAAGAACGCGGCCGCGCGCTTCACGTCCATCGACGACTCCGGCGGAAGCCAGGACGCGCTCAAGGCCGAGCTGCGCTTCTACAACCTGATCGACGATTGCACCGAAGGCGGGCTCAAGATCGCCGGGACGGGCACGCCGCTGTTCACGGGCGTAGCGCCCGCCAGGTCGGCCAGCCGCTCCATCAACCCGGTCAGCGCCCAGCTCGCCGCCACCTGCGCCACTGCGGCCAGCGCGCCGCTGGCACTGCCCCAGCTGCAGCCGGGCGACCACTACAGCCTGTTCATGACGGGTACGGCCGCCGCCCCCGTGCTGCGCGGCCAGGCCAGCGCCACCGACACCTATCGTCCCTGACCCAGCCCAAGGAGACCGACACAGACATGCGCACCCGCTCCGTATTGCGTGAAGACCACCTGCTGTTCAAGGAACAGGTGGACCGATTCGTGGCCACCGAGATCCTGCCCCACATCAATGACTGGGAGGCCGAGGGCATCACGCCGCGCGCCCTGTGGCGCAAGGCCGGTGACAGCGGCCTGCTCAACTGCGACCTGCCCCCGCCCTACGGCCAGGGCGGCGACTTCGGCCACGCGGCCGTGGTCATCGAGGCGCTGGCGCGCGCCAACTGCCTGGGCATCGGCTTTTCCATCCATTCCGACATGGTGGCGCCCTATCTCTGGAACTTCGGCACGCAGGTGCAGAAGGACCGCTGGCTGCCGCGCATGGCCACGGGCGAGCTGATCGGCGCCATCGCCCTGACCGAGCCCGGCGCGGGCAGCGACCTCAAGGCCGTGCGCACGCGCGCCCGCCGCAAGAGCGAGAGTGAGGGCGGCGGCTACGTGCTCAACGGCCAGAAAACCTTCATCACCAACGGCGTCAACGCCGGCCTGATGGTGGTGCTGGCCAGCACCGAGCCCGACCTGGGCGCGCGCGGCCTGTCGCTGTTCGTGGTGGAAGAAGGCATGAAGGGCCTGGGCAAGGGCCCCGCCCTGCGCAAGATAGGCCAGCACAGCCAGGACACCTGCGAGCTGTTCTTCGACGAGCTGCACCTGCCGGCCGACCACCTGCTGGGCCGCGAGAACGCCGCCTTCGAGCATGTGACGCAGGAGCTGGCGCAGGAGCGGCTGGCGATCGCGCTGCGCGCGGCAGCCTCCACCGAAGGCATGCTGGACGAGGCCGCCGAGTTCGTGCGCAACCGCAAGGTCTTCGGGCGTCGCGTGCTCGACTACCAGAACACCCGCTTCAAGTTCGCCGACGCCCTGGCCAAGACCACCATGCTGCGCGTCTTCCTGGACGACTGCCTGGCCCAGCACATGGAAGGCTCACTGGACTCCGTCACCGCCGCCATGGCCAAGCTCAACGCCACCGAGCTGCAGGGCCAGGTGCTGGACGAACTGCTGCAGCTGCACGGCGGCTACGGCTACATGGCCGAATACGGCATTGGCCGCGCCTGGGCCGATGCACGGGCACTGCGGATCTTCGGGGGCAGCAGCGAAATCCTCAGAGAGATCATCGGCAAGCGCTTCTGACCCGGCAGCCACCGCGCTCAGCGGGCGGCGACCTTCCACTCGCGCAGCAGTTGCCGGGCCTCCGGCGTGTCGTTCAGCACCCAGGGGTCGATGGCGAAGGCGACGACGCGCTGGGCGCCGTAGTCGCGGGCCACGTCCCACTGGCGGCGCACGCGCTCGAAGCTGGCCGTGCGCGCCTGGAAGTCCGAGCCATCGGGCCGCGTGGGCGGCAGTTGCTCGAACAGTTCCACGATGAGGTCGAACGGCGCCCTGCGCTCGAGCAGCATCTGCTGCAGCGGTGCCAGCGCCTCGTAGTTGCGCAGTCCCGCCACGCCCACGCCGTCCTGCACCATGGGGCGCAGGGACACGCGGTCCAGCAGGATGCTCCACAGCGTGGGCAGGCTGCCCAGCGTCTGCAGCTGGCTGAAATAGGTGGAGATGCCGGGCACCTGGCCGGACGTGGCCGCTGCCGCCTGCGCCAGTGGCTGCAGTGCGCTCACCAGCAGCTCGACGCGCTCGGGCGCGGCCCAGTGGTATTGCTCCAGCTCGTAGGGGATGTACCAGCCGCGAAAGGCCGCATGGCGCGGCCAGGTGCTGGCGTACATATGGCTGACGCCCTGCTCGGCAATATGCGCCAGGTAGGGCGCGGGGCCTGCGGCGTTGGAAAGGCTGATCTGCTTCCACCAGCGCTCGTCATAGGGCAGGCCCAGGTGCACGCCCATGCCCAGTTCGGTGCAGATGTCCAGCAGGTCGGCGATCTGCGCGTCGGCCAGCATCCAGCTGTCCGCCTCGGAATCGCCTTGCAGGCCGCTCCATTGCACGAACAGCTCCCGGCAGCCCAGCGCCTGGGTGGCGGCCAGGCGCTGGCGCCATTGGTCGCGCGGCATCTCCAGATGGCTGCGCCACGGCTGCAGAAAACTGCCCGACACGGGCGCCGAGGCCGCGCAACCGACCAGCGAGGCACAGGCGGCGGCCGCGCCGGCGCCGAGGAATTCGCGTCTGGACAAATGCATGGTGGGAACGGCCGCAAGGCTGCGTGAAGCGAAGCACCAAGAATACAGCCAAGCGGCGCGGCAGCCGCCTTAAAAAGCAGCAGCCCAGCCAGGCTTGACCTGGCTGGGCTGAGGGTTGTCGCTTTCAGGGGCCGCGCACCATGCGTCGCCCCGGTATGGATCAGGAAACCTTGCCGACAGCGGCAGGTACCGCTGTTCCTGCCGGGGTCACCTCCATGGCGGGGGCACCATCCAGGGCGGCATTGAGCTTGCTGTAGTCCAGCTCGTTTTCCCAGCGCGAGACCACCACGGTGGCCACGGCATTGCCCATGAAGTTGGTCAGCGAGCGGCACTCGCTCATGAAGCGGTCCACGCCCAGGATCAGGGCCATGCCGGCCACGGGCACTTCGGGCACCACGGCCAGCGTGGCGGCCAGGGTGATGAAGCCCGCGCCGGTCACGCCGGCAGCGCCCTTGGAGCTGAGCATGGCCACCAGCAGCAGCGCGATCTCATGGCCCAGGGTCAGGTGGGTGTTGGTGGCCTGGGCGATGAACAGCGCGGCCAGCGTCATGTAGATGTTGGTGCCGTCCAGGTTGAACGAATAGCCCGTGGGCACGACCAGGCCCACGACGGACTTGCCGCAGCCGGCGCGCTCCATCTTCTGCATCAGCGAAGGCAGGGCCGATTCCGAGGACGAGGTGCCCAGCACCAGCAGCAGTTCCGCCTTCAGGTAGCGCGCCAGCTTGAGCACCGAGAAGCCGCACAGCCGCGCCACGAAGCCCAGCACCACCACCACGAAGAGCAGCGAGGTGATGTAGAACGAGCCCACCAGCCAGGCCAGGTTCACCAGCGAACCCAGGCCGAACTTGCCGATGGTGAAGGCGATGGCGCCGAAGGCTCCCAGCGGCGCAGCCTTCATCAGGATGCCGACCAGCTTGAACACGGGGGCCGTCAGCGCCTCCAGGAAGTTGAGCACGGGCTTGCCCGCATCACCGACCATGGCCAGCGAGATGCCGAACAGCACGGCCACGAACAGCACCTGCAGGATGTTGTCGCCCACGAAGGGGCTGACCAGCGTCTTGGGGATGATGTCCATGGCAAAGCCGGTGAGCGTCAGCTCGTGCGACTTGGCCACATAGCCCTTGACGGCGGCCTGGTCCAGGTCGGCCGGGTTGATGTTCATGCCCGCGCCGGGCTGCACCACGTGCGCCACCACCATGCCGACCACCAGGGCCAGCGTGGAGAAGAACAGGAAGTAGGCCATGGCCTTGAGGAACACGCGGCCCACGGTGCGCAGGTGCGTCATGCCCGCAATGCCGGTGACGATGGTCAGGAAGATCACCGGCGCGATGATCATCTTCACCAGCTTGATGAAGGCATCGCCCAGCGGCTTGAACTGCTCGGCGTACTGGGGCTCGAAGTGGCCGAGCAGCACGCCTGCCACGATGGCGACCACCACCTGGAAATACAGCTGGCGGTAGAAAGGCAGCCGCTCGGGGCTGGCGGCGTGGGTGGGGACGGCATGCATGGTGCGGCTCCGGCGGGACTGTGTGGGGGTGGGCGCACCACCAAGGTGCGGCGAGGTCCAGTTTGTACCGCTGGCGTGCTCCGGCGCCGATAACCTATTGGTATTAGGCGCAGGTGCGCTCCCAAGGAGAATGCACGCAGAATCAGGGTAATCCCCAATCTCTTCCCGCCCCTGGAAGGCACCAAGCTGGCGCCCAATCGGGTCCAGACCACCATGCCCCAACCCGTTCGACGCCCTTCACGCCGTTCCTTCTGGACCCTGCTGCTGCTGTTCGGCGGCATGCTGGCCTGCATGCTGCTGGCCGGGGAGCTGGTCTACCACCGCGCCCTGCGCGGCGAGGCCGAAAGCGTGCAGCGCCAGCTCAGCCTCTACGCCCAGGCCCTGGGCCAGCGCATAGACCGCTACCGCACCCTGCCCGAGGTGCTGGCGCTGGACGCGCAACTGCGCGCCGCCCTCACCCACCCGCTGTCCGCCGCCGAGGTTGATGCCCTCAACCGCAAGCTGGAGCAGGCCAACGGCGCCAGCCAGTCGTCCACGCTGACCCTGATCGACCGCCACGGCACGGCCCTGGCCGCAAGCAACTGGCGCGAGACGCGCAGCAACGTGGGCGTGGACTACAGCTTCAGGCCCTATGTGCAGCAGGCGCTGTCGCGCGGCAGCGGGCGCTTCTACGGCATCGGCCTGACCACGGGCCTGCCGGGCTACTTCCTGTCGCAGGCCATCCTGGACGAACAGAACGCCGTCGCGGGCCTGGTGGTGATCAAGATCGCGCTGCTGGAGCTGGAGCGCGAATGGCTGCAGACGCCCGACGTGGTCATGGCTTCGGACGAGCACGGCGTGGTCTTCCTGGCCAGCCAGCCCGACTGGCGCTACCGCCTGCTGTCACCCCTGAGCCCCGCCGACGAGGCGGACCTGGCCGCCACGCGCCAGTACATCGACCAGGAACTGCACCCCATGCGCTACCGCGTGCGCCAGGGCCTGGAGCAAGGCAGCCGCCTGGTGCAGATGCAGGAGCCCGCCCTGCCCGGCACCACGCTGTGGCAGACCCTGCCTCTGCCCGGCAGCGACTGGCAGTTGCACCTGCTGCACGACACGCAGGCCAGCACCGTGGCCAGCCGCTGGGCGGCGGCGGCCGCTGCGGGCGGCTGGCTGGCCCTGGGCCTGCTGGTGCTGTTCGTGCGCCAGCGCAGGCGGCTGGCCGCGCTGCGCCTGCGCAGCCGCCTGGAGCTGGAGACCGTGCTGCGCCAGCATGCCCAGGAGCTGCGCACGGCCCAGGACGGCATCGTCCAGGCCGCGCGCCAGGCCGACACGGGCCTGAGCCGCAGCCTGGAGCACCTGCCCCAGGGCGTGGTGGTGATCGATGCCGACCTCAACCTGGTGGCCTGGAACTCGCGCTACGTGGAGCTGTTCCGGTTTCCCTCCGAGCTGCTGCGCACGGGCCAGCCCATAGAGAACCTGTTCCGCTACAACGCCCGGCGCGGCCTGCTGGGGCCCGGCCCCATCGAAGAGGCCATCCACCGGCGGCTGCAGCATCTGCGCAGCGGCAGCCCGCACCTGCGCGAAAGCACCAAGGACGACGGCACGGTGCTGGAGATCCGCGGCAACCCGCTGCCCGATGGCGGCTTCGTCACCAGCTACGCCGACATCACCAGCTACAAGAACGCCGCGCGCGAGCTGCGCTCGCTGGCCGATGCGCTGGAGCAGCGCATTGCCGAGCGCACGCGCGACCTGGCCGAAGCCAAGCGCGAGGCCGAGCAGGCCAACCGCTACAAGACACGCTTCGTGGCCGCCGCCGTGCACGACCTGCTGCAGCCGCTGAACGCCGCGCGCATGTTCAGCTCCCTGCTGCGCAGCCATCTGCATGACGACGCGGGCCGCCATGTGGCCGACAGCATCGACGGCGCCCTGGCCGCGCAGGACGCCATCCTGGGCAGCCTGCTGGACATCTCGCGCATGGAATCGGGCCAGCTGGAGGTGCGCGTGCGCGACTTCGCGCTGGGGCCGCTGCTGCAGGTCATGCGCCACAACTTCGGCATCCTGGCCGAAAGCCGGGGCCTGCGCCTGAGCGCGGTGGACACGCGCTGCGTGGTGCGCAGCGACGAGGCGCTGCTGCGCCGCATCCTGCAGAACTTCCTGTCCAACGCCATACGCTATACGCGCCAGGGCCGCATCGTCATCGGCTGCCGGCGCCAGGGCCAGCAGTTGCGCATCGAGGTGCACGACCAGGGACCGGGCATTCCCGAAAGCCTGCAGCACGAGATCTTCGAGGAATTCCGCCGCCTGGACGAAGGCCATGGCGACGACCGTGGCGCCGGGCTGGGACTGGCCATCGTCGAGCGCCTGGGCCGCCTGCTGGGCCACGAGATCGGCCTGCGCTCGCACCTGGGCCGGGGCAGCGTGTTCTGGGTCTGCGTGCCGCTGGGCGATCCCGCAGCCGTGCCGCAGATCGCCGCGGCCACGCATTGCGGCGAGGCAGGCCAGGACGCACCGCTGCAGGGCATGAGCGCCTGGTACGTGGAAGACGATGCCCAGTCCTGCACCGCCATGCGCGCCCTGCTGCAGCGCTGGGGCTGCAACGTGCCGCTGGCCGGTGGCCCGGCCGAGGCGCTGGCGCTGGCCGCGCCCGGCGAAGCGCCGCAGCTGGTGCTGCTCGATGTGCGCCTGGGCCAGTTGCACGGCCCCGATGTCTACGCGCAGCTGTGCCAGCGCTGGGGCCAGTCGCCGCCCGTGATCCTGGTCACGGCCGAACGCGACGGCATGCTGCGCCGCCAGGCGGCCGAGCGCGGCTGGGGCTTTCTGGCCAAGCCCGTGCGCCCGCCCGCGCTGCGCGCGCTCATGAGCCAGATGCTGCTGCGCCACCGATAGACGTGGCACGGCAGGGCATGGCGTTCAAACCGTGCCCTCGTTCTCCAGGCTCTTGACCAGCACGGCCGCCTGCGTGCGGCTGTAGCACTCCAGCTTCTTGAGAATGGCCGTCACATGCACCTTGACGGTGTTCTCGGCCAGCCCCAGTTCGTGGGCGATCTGTTTGTTGAGCAGGCCATCGGCCAGGCACAGCAGCACGCGGAACTGCTGGGGCGTGAGCTGGGCCAGCCGCGCGGCCAGCGCGGCGTCGGCCTCGGAGCGCTCGGCGGCCATGGGCGGGAACCAGCTGCCGCCGTCCAGCACCTCCTGCAGGGCCGTGCCTATGGCCTCGGCCGGCGCCGACTTCGGAATGAAGCCCGCGGCACCGAACTGCTGCGCACGGCGGATCACGCGCGGATGGTCGTTGGAGGAAATCACCACCACCGGAACATCGGGGTACTCGCCGCGCACATGCAGCAGCGCCGAAAAGCCGCGCGCCCCCGGCATGGCCAGGTCCAGCAGCACCAGCTCGATCTCGGGGTGCTGCTGCAGCGCCGCGCCCAGCGTGGCGGCGCTTGCGGCCTCCAGCACGGCGAACTGCGGCAGGGCCTCGCGCAGCACATGGATCACCGCGGCGCGGAACAGCGGGTGGTCATCGGCAACGAGCAGGGTGGATTCGGACATGGGCGCGAGTCTGACACGTCTGGAAGCACATGCCCGGCTAATGGGGCCCATGCCTGGTCCATGGCCGGGTTGCAAGCTGGCACGCTGTTTGCAATCAGTTGCAGCCAAAGGCCTGGCAACAGGCACAAATCCACCGCCCAACCGACGAACAAGGAGCCCTGAATTGACCTTTGAGCCCTCTTGCAACGACCTGCTGCACAGCCCTGGTGCCCCGGCCCCATCCCAGTGCACGGCAGTGTTCAAGCCGCGAGAGTGCAAAACACAAATTAAGTTTCGTCATAACTGTGTCAAAGACACCACTTTATGGCCGGTGCAATGGCTGGGATGCGTTGTAATACGCGGCTTAGCCAGTCAAGACCGCCTTGAACACAGGCCGCAAAGACGTGCCGACGCCAGCCCGCCCCTGATGCGAAAACGCCACTGTCCCAGGTTTGCCACGTAGCCCAGCCCGGGCGATTGGTTCATCGTCTGCCCCGGTCACAGCACTGGCCACCCGTTTCCACTCTCCAACAATGAAAGACTCCTCAACATGAAACGTTCCTTCATCGCACTGGCCGCTGCACTGGCCTGCGCCGGCGCTGCACACGCCCAAAGCTCGGTCCAGCTGACTGGCCTGGTGGACGCCTATGCCGGCTCCATGCGCATGGCTGGCGACGCCAGCGGCAAGGGTGTCGTGGGTTCGGGCGGCATGACCACCTCCTGGTGGGGCATGAAGGGCCAGGAAGACCTGGGCGGCGGCCTGAAGGTCGATTTCCAGCTGACGGCCTTCATGCGTGTGGACACTGGCAGCCCCGGCCGTTTCGATGGTGACCCGTATTTCTCGCGCGATGCCAACGTCGGCCTGTCCGGCGGCTTCGGCACGGTGCGCCTGGGCCGCGGCATGGCGCCCAACTTCCTGCCCACCATCCTGACCAACCCCTTCGGCGACTCCTTCACCATCTCCCCGCTGGTGCTGCACGCCAACGTGGGCACGACAGCCTGGGGCTCGGCCAACCTGACCACGCCGTCCGACACCGGCTGGAGCAACCAGGTCGTCTACACCACGCCCAAGTTCGGCGGCCTGCAGGCCAACGTCCACTACCAGTTCGGTGAAAAGGGCGGCGATTCCGGCAAGAAGAACATCGGCGTGAACGCCATGTACTTCGGCGGCCCTCTGAGCCTGGTGGCCTTCTACGAGCGCGCCCAGATCAGCAACCCCGTGAGCCTGGCCGTGATGCCCACCAAGACCGACTGGATGCTGGGCGGCACCTACAACTTCGAAGTGGCCAAGCTGTACGCAACCTACGGCCAGGCCAAGGTCAAGGATCTGGATCGCAAGAACAGCACCTACTCGCTGGGCCTGGACGTGCCCGTGACCAGCGCCGGCACCATCAAGGCAGCCCTGGCCCGCACCAAGGCCGAAATCGGCGCCGTGGACTCCACGCGCACCACGGCCAGCCTGGGCTACGACCACTACCTGTCCAAGCGCACCGATGTGTACACCGTGCTGATGCACGACCGCATCACGGACCTGAAGTCGGGCACCAGCCTGATCGCGGGTATCCGCCACCGTTTCTAAGGCGACGCCTGGCCTGCCAGCACGGGCCAGGGACTTACGTCCCGAACTTTCAGCGAGGCTCTGCCTCGCTTTTTTTTCGGCCTCTTGAAAGTCGATAGAAATTTTCTCTCAGCAGTTTTCTACAAACGTCAAGAGAGAAAGCGATTGTCCGACAGCCGCGCTGCGCAATCCGGTGTGCAATGGAGTCCAGGCCCAGCCCAATGCTCTGCCTGCGCTGCCAGACAGGAGGTCCACCATGCGCAGACCCAGCCCCTTCGGACGTCATCCCTTCATCGCCTTCACCGCCACGGTCGTGCTTGCCGTAGCCGCCAGCGTTGCCACCTTCTGGCTGGACAGCGCCGCCCCGGCCGCAGACACCTTGCTGCAAAAAGACCCGGGCGCCCTGCTGTCGTCGATGTAAGCCCTGCAAACGCCTGCAAATGCCTGCCCAGCGCCATCCCTTTCGGACTGGCGCTGTTTTCATTTGCCGGCCGATGTGCCCCCACCGCTGGCCATCTTCTCCAGCAGCGACAGCCTGCGCCTGACGGCCTGGGCCTTGTCCACCTCGCCCGCCTGATCATGGGCCCTGGCCTGCAGCAGCAGCCAGGCCATCACCGCACGGCGCCAGCCCTGGGCCGAGGCGGTTTCGGCACCCAGCTCCAGCAACTGCGGCTGTGCCGCACCCGCCCGCAAGGCCGCGCCAGCCGCCACCAGCCGGGACAGCGGCTCCTTGATGGGGCGCACGGCGGCCAGCGCCGACGCAGACCCGCCCAGCAGAGCCTGCGCCACGGGGCGCTGTAATTCTGGCAATAGCGCAACGTCTTCGGGCCGGGGCCTGCCTTGCAAATAGCGCGCATAAGCGGCCTCGGCCGGCGCAGCGTCAAGCGCCAGCGCCTGGTAGCCGGGGCAGTCGTCCCATTCCAGACTGGCCACCTGGGCCGCGCAGCGCATCAGCTCCAGACGCGCGGCCAGGTCGGTGCGGCCCGTAGCGGCCACCTCGGCGCGGGCCTTGTCCCATTCCATGGCCTGCACGCGCTGGCGGCCTTCCAGGTAGGCGGTGGATGCGCGTTGCGAAGCCGATTCGGCATTCAGCGCCCAGTCCGGCGCGGGCGGGCGGCTGCTGCAGCCGGCCAGCACCAGGGTCAGCACGGCGCCGGCGGCGGCATGGCGCGCCAGGAGGGTTGCGGCAGAAAGTTTCTTGGCGGCAGCACTCATGGCAGCTTCAACTCCGGTTGATGGGCAAACGGCCACTTGCGCTGCAGGTCGGCCAGCACGCCTTCCAGGCGGCGCAGGTTGCCCTCGACCTCGGCGCGCAGGGCACCCAGGTCGGCCGTGGCCTCGCGCGCATTGGAGCCCACGGCCTGGGCCTCGGCCAGCACGGCGTCCACCTTGCCCAGGGTGCGGCGCGTATCGGCCAGCAGGCCGTTGAGCTGCACCACGGTGGAACGCACCTCGGGCATGACGCCGCCGGCGTCGAACACCTGGCTGTCGGCCCGCGCCACCATGCGCTCCATGCGGGCCAGCGTGGCATTGGCGCGGTCCAGCAGGGCCGTGACCTTGCGCGCCTCCTGCTCGCTGCCCATGACCACGCCCAGCACGCCGCCTGGCCCCTGGGCCCGGCCGGCCAGGCCGCGCAGCTCGGTCAGCGACCCGCCCAGGGCCGAGTCCGGCGCGGTGAGCTGGGCGATGTTGCCCAGCACTTCCTTGGCCGTGGACATGATCTGCGGCAGCTCGGCCGTGGCATCGCCGCGCAGCACGGGGCGCACGGCCTCGTCAGGCAGCGGCGGATCGCTGAGGATGCCGCTGTAGGCCTTGATGGTGGTGCCGCCCACCAGCCCCTTGACCAGGGTGAAGACGCTGGACTCGCGCAGCCAGTGCGCATCCTTGCGCGGCACGTCGATGAGGATGCGCACATTGCCGTCCTCGGCCAGCTCGATGCGGCGCACGCGCCCGATCGGAAAGCCCGAGAAGGTCATGTCCATGCCCACGCTCACGCCCTCGGAGTCGTCGGCCGTGAGCACCAGGCGCTGCGTGGCGTCGAACACGCCGCGCGAGTACAGCAGGTACAGGGCCGATCCAAGAATCAGCACCAGCGTGAACAGCAGCAGGCCCGCCGCCTTGGCGCGCAGGTGCGCCACGGGCTTGAGGGCCTCGATTTCCTCGCCGTCCCAGGGGTCTGGCGGCGTGCGCCGCGTATCGGTCATGGCATTCCTTGTTCTGGCACGGGCCTTGCCGTGCATTTGGGGTTCGTGGAGTTCAGCGGGCGTGCTCAGTAATAGTTGCCCATGAGCGAGATCACCTCGATCACCAGCAGCACGGCAAACATGCGCGCAAAGCCGCCCAGCGCCGCGCCGCCCAGCCGGTGGCGCCGCAGCGGCGCATACAGGCCCGAGGCCATGGGCATGATGGCCACGGTGAGGCTGAAGAACCAGGTCTTGAGCACGAAGACCAGGGTCACGGCCGGCGTGAAGATCTGGCCGAAGATGCGCGTATAGCCGGGCAGGCCCGCCAGCGTGAAGCCATAGACGCTCAGGTAGACGGTGACCAGGGCCACCACGCAGCTGAGCACGGCCAGCGTGACCGAGGCGAACACGCCACCGGCCGCGCGCGGCACCAGGGCCATGCGCAGCGGGTCGGAGCCGCGCTCCTGCCAGGCCTGGAGCTGGCCCCGTGCGCGCAGCTGCGCAATCAGCGTGCCGTTGGGGATGGTGCAGCGCATGGCCACGAACAGCGCGGCCGTCAGCGGGATCAGCTCGATCACCAGCACGCGCACCACCATCTCCAGCGCATAGCGCGACAGCCCATAGCTCAGCGCCGTGACGATGACAATGCGCGTGATCACCGCGCACAGCAGCGCCGCAAGCGCCGTGAAACCCAGCAGGATGGGCCCGGTCTGCACATAGATCTGGTGCGCCATGGCACGCCGTGCACCGCGCCGGTAGCTGGAAGGGGACATGGCCAGCACCAGCAGCACGGCGCCCAGGTAGACGCTGCGCCACCAGGCCAGCGCATGGTCGCGCAGCGCCGCCCAGATGCGGTCGGGAAGGGACAGGGCTGCGTGGCTGAGGCTCATCGGGCGATGATAGCGAGCCGTACCGGGACGGTCCGTCGGACGCCGGCGCAAGACAGGCAGCTGCGGACGGCGCTACACATGGCGCTTGGCGCCGGAGCTGCCCAGGGCGGGTGCCAGCGGTTCGTCGGCCTGGGCATGCAAGGCCTCGATCAGATGGCAGTAGCTGTCCGACCCGTCGCACTGGCTGCGCAGCTGCATCAGCTCATGCTCCAGCGCGCGCAGCTCGGCCAGGCGCTCGCGCACATGGCCCAGGTGGGCATCCAGGGTTTCGTTGGCAGCCACGCAGTCGGCCTTGCTGGCACCGTCCAGCGCCAGCAGGGTGCGGACCTCGTCCAGCGACATGTCCATGGCGCGGCACAGGCGGATGAAGCGCAGCCGGTGCACATCGCTGTCGCTGTACAGCCGGTACTGGTTGTCCTCGCGCACGCCTGCACTGAGCAGCCTTTCCTTCTCGTAGTAGCGGATGTTGGCGGCGGCCACGCCGGAACGCTTGGCCGCCTCGCCGATGCGCCAGCGCGCAGATTCATGCTGTGACATGCTTGACCTTGAAGTGACTTCACCGTTTCCAATGCTCGCATGAACTCCAATCGCCTGCCAAGCCCTCAGGGCAACGAGGCCCTGAAAGCCTCCCCAGTCCTTTCCAAGCCCGCCTCGACTTCGCCGTCTTCCGCCTGCGGCACCGATTGCTGCGCGCCCTTCACCATCACCCAGCCCACGCCGGCCCGCAAGAAGCCGCAAGGCCACTCGCATGCGCATGGCGAGGGCCATGGCCACGATCACGTCCATGGCCACGCCCATGACCACGACCACGACCATGACCATGACCACGGTCACGACGAGAGCGATCCCCATGCCGGCCACGACCACAGCGTGCTGCCCGGCTGGCCGCGCATCACGGCCGCGCTGATTGCAGCCGTGCTGGCCGAAGCCGCCCACTGGTTCAGCGGCTCCCAGGGCGGCGTGCCGGCCCTGCAATACGGCGGCATGGCCGTGGCCGTGCTGGCCATTGCCCTGTCGGGCCTGGGCGTCTACAAGGCCGGCATCCGCGACGTGCTGCGCCTGAAGCTGGGCATCCATGCGCTGATGGCCATTGCCGTCACGGGCGCCTTCGCCATCGGCCAGTGGCCAGAGGCCGCCATGGTCATGGCCCTGTACGCCGCGGCAGAGCGCATCGAGGACCAGGCCATGGACCGCGCGCGCAATGCCATCCGCAGCCTGCTGCAGATGGCGCCCGAGACGGCCGACGTGCTCCAGCCCGACGGCAGCGTGCAGCGCGTGGCCGCCGCCGACGTGGCGCTGGACGCCACCGTGCGCGTGGCCCCCGGCGCGCGCGTGCCGCTGGACGGCGTGGTCCTGCGAGGCCAAAGCTCGGTCAACCAGGCGCCCATCACCGGAGAAAGCGCCCTGGCCGACAAGGCCCCGGGCGACGAGCTCTACGCCGGCAGCATCAACCAGGATGGCGAGCTGCAGATGCGCGTCACCTCGGCGGCCAATGACAGCCTGATTGCGCGCATCGTCCACGCCGTGGAGCAGGCCCAGGCCTCCAAGGCGCCCACCCAGCGCTTCGTCGACCGCTTTGCTGCCGTCTACACGCCCATCGTGCTGGTGCTGGCCATTGCGCTGGCGGTGCTGGCACCGCTGGTCATGGACTGGAGCTGGCATGACGCGGCCTACCAGGCGCTGGCCCTGCTGGTCATCTCCTGCCCCTGCGCCCTCGTGCTGTCCACTCCCGTCACCGTGGTCAGCGCACTCACGGCGGCTGCACGCCGCGGCCTGCTGATCAAGGGCGGCCAGGCGCTGGAATCGGCCCGCAAACTGCGCGCCATTGCCCTGGACAAGACCGGCACGCTGACCACGGGCAGCCCCAAGCTGGTCGAATGGAAATCCTGGAGCGAAGAAGGCGCGGCCCAGGACTCCAGCCAGCCCGCCGCATATGCCCTGGCCCTGGCCGGCCGCTCGGACCACCCGGTCTCGCGCGCCATTGCTTCCGGCCTCCAGGCCGATGCCGCCGTGGCCGCCGATGCCGTGCGGGCCTCGGTCAGCAAGCTGCTGGCCCTGCCCGGCCGTGGCGTGCAGGCCGAGATCGACGGCCAGCTCTGGACCCTGGCCAACCTGCGCTGGGTGCAGGAGCAAGGCTGGGACAGCGCCGCGCTGCGCGCCGGCCTGGCCATGCACGAAGCCCAGGGCCGCACCGTGACCCTGCTGGCCGACAGCAGCGGCGTGCGGGCCCTGTTCGCCGTGGCCGACCCGCTGCGGCCCCAGGCCCGCGAGGCCGTGGCACGCCTGCAGGCCCTGGGCGTGCAGCCCGTGGTGCTCAGCGGCGACAACACGGCCACCGTGCGCTCCATCGCTGCCGAAGCCGGCATCCAGGATGCGCGCGGCGGCCTGCTGCCCCAGGACAAGCTCGACGCCCTGGCCGAGCTGCAGCGCACACGCGGCCCCACCGCCATGACGGGCGACGGCATCAACGACGCACCGGCCCTGGCCCAGGCCGACATCGGATTTGCCATGGGCGGCATGCACAGCACGGGCATGGCCATGGAAACCGCCGACGTGGTGCTGATGAACGACGACCTGCGCCGCCTGCCCGAGGTGGTGGAACTGTCGCGCAGCGCCCACGCCGTGCTCTGGCAGAACATCGCCCTGTCGTTGGGCGTCAAGCTGGTGTTCTTCGCACTGGCCCTGGCCGGCAACGCCAGCATGTGGCTGGCTGTGCTCGCCGACATGGGTGTGAGCCTTCTGGTGGTCGCCAACGGCCTGCGGCTGCGCCGCTGGGGCAGCGACAGGGAGGCGGCATGACCGACGCCCAGCGCCGCGCCGCCTTCACCCACCTGCTGCACAGCTTCCGTTCAAGCCAGGACCAGGCGCCCGCACAGCGCTGGCTGCTGCTGGAGGCCAGCCATGTGCTGGGCCAGCAGCTGCTGGGCCTGCACTGGCGATCCCACTGCTGGATGCTGCGCCATGCGCTGCAGCTGCGCGATGGCGGGGAGGTGGCAGGCCAGTTGCTGCGCCTGGCCCTGGTGCCTGCAGGCCACCTGCTGGACCGGCTGCCGCGCGGCAACACAGGCCGCGCCACGGTGCCGGCCACCCTGCCCATGGACATGCCGCCCGCCGTATCGGCCCTGATCGCCGAGGCCCTGCGCGCCACGCGCCGCCCGCCCCGGCAAAGCCCACGCGCCTGAGGAACTTCGCGCCACCGTCCGGTATCATTCCAAACCTATGCGCCGCCCCTTGTCCATTGTCCTGGTCTTGCTGCTGGTCCTTCGTGGCCTGCTGGGCGACGCCATGGCCATGGGGGCTGCGCCCGTCATGCCGGCCCTGGCGCCGGCTGCGGCATCTGCGCCAGCGTTGGCTCCGGCGTCGGCACTCCACCACCACGCGCCCGAAATCGCGCGGGAAGTCGCGCTGGAAATCACGCAATCGCCGGACAGCCCTGAGCAGCATCATGCGGCGCACGTCGCAGATCACGACCCAGATCACGCATCACACGCCGAGCACAGTGCAGGCTGCGCTCCCCAGGCCGGTGGCCTTGCGGGCGGCAGCTGCGGCGAACATGAACATGGGCCCAGCTGCACCCTGTGCGGCATCTGCCATTCGGCCCTTTTCACCCCTGGCCAGATCGGTTCGGACGGCGCAGCGCCGTCCTCCGCACTGCGCCCCCAAGGCAGCGCGCGCTTTGCCAGCGCGGCCAAGCTGCAGGCCATCAAGCCACCCATTTCCTGAAGCCTGACGCCCGAAGTGCGTCCGCGCCATCCCTGCCGCCCCTCCATGGGCAGCCCGCTTGCGGGCATGGCGGGGCGTCTGGCCGCGGATGCGTTGTCCGTTTCGCATTCAGGAGAACACCATGCGCCGTGCGCATTTTCTCGTCCCCCTTATCCAATTCGGGCTGGCGGCCCTTGCCGCATCCAGCCCCGCTGCCTGGGCCCAAGCCCATGACGGCAGCCACCCCCCGGCCTCTTCCTCCGCAGGCCTGACCGGCGCCATCGATCCGGCTGCGGCCAGCCTGCCGCTGCGCCATGCCGCGCTGCCGGCCAGTGGCGCCGTGGAAACCGAGCTGACCGACTGGCGCCAGGCCAATGCGGCCGTGGCCGAGTTTCCCAACGGCCATATGGACATCCTGCGCTGGGAAGCCGCACAGGGCGGCCGATCCACGCCTGCGCCGTCCCCGCACGGCTCTCACATGCAGCACGGAGGCCGGCCATGAAGCGCACCCTCTTCGCCCCCACCCGGCTGGTCGGCGCCATGGCTGCCGTGCTGGTCCTGGCCGGCTGCGCCAGCATCTCGCCCGACGGCCTGCGCGGCGCGGTCCAATCCCATACCGCCAGCCGCCTGCCGGACGGCACCCAATTGCCACCAACCGATCTGCAGGCCCGCGACGCGGCGCAGCAGCGCATCGACGAGTGGCTGCGCCAGCCGCTGGACATGGACCAGTCCGTGCGCATCGCACTGCTCAACAACCCCGGCCTGCAGGCGCGCCTGGCGCAACTGGGCGTGCAGGATGCCGAACGCGTTCAGGCCCTGACCCTGCCCAACCCCACGCTGGCCCTGGGCCGCATGGTCAACAGCGACGAGCGCGAGATCGAACGCCAGCTGAGCTTTGGCCTGGTCAGCCTGATCACCCTGCCCTGGCGCAGCCGCTGGCAGGGCATGCAGATGGAACAGGCCACCCTGACCGCCGCGCAGGATGTGCTGCGGCTGGCTGCCGACACGCGCCGCGCCTGGCTGCGCGCCGTGGCCGCACGCCAGCAGCTGGCGTCCAGCGAGCGCATGCACGAAGCGGCCGAGGCCGGGGCCGAGCTGGCGCGGCGCATGGCCCGCGTGGGCAACTTCAGCCGGCTGCAGCAGGCACGCGAGCTCAGCATCCAGCAGGACACCGCAGCCCAGCTGGCGCGTGCGCGCCTGGCCGCCACGGCCGAGCATGAGCAACTGGCCCGTCTGATGGGCCTGTGGGGACGGCGCATCGATTTCAAGCTGCCCGACCAGTTGCCCGCCATCCCGCAGGCCGCCACGCAGTTGCGCTCCGGGGACGACGCCGAAGCCACCGCGCTGCGCGAGCGCCTGGACCTGCGCGCCCTGCGCCGCGACCTGGACCAGTTGGCCGAGCGCCGTGGCTGGGCACGCCTGGGCGCCATGTTCGGCGACATCGGCCTGGGCTACAACCGCAACACCGCCACGGACCGGGCCACCGGCCACAGCGATGTGACACGCGGCTGGGAGATCGACCTGCCCCTGCCGCTGTTTGACTGGGGTGGCGCCGCCAGCGGCCGCGCGCGCGCCGAGGTCCAGCGCAGCGCGGCCCAGCTGCAGCAAGGCGCCATTCAGGCGCGGGCCGAGGCGCGCAGCAGCTGGATGCGCTACCGCACGGCCTGGGACCTGGCCCACCAGCAGCAGGCCGAGGTGCTGCCGCTGCGCCGCTTCATCCAGGACGAAACCATGCTCCGCTACAACGGCATGTTCGTCAGCGTCTGGGAGTTGCTGGCCGAGGCCCGCAGCAGCGCCCAGGCCGTGGCCACCGCCACCGACGCCCAGCGCGACTTCTGGCTGGCCGACACCGACCTGCAGCTGGCTCTGGCCGGAACCTCGCCAGGCACGGTCGAGGCCGCATCCAGCGCCGCCGCACCCACTCCCACGAACACAGCGAGCCACTGACATGAACCGCCGCAACTTCTTCACCGGCGCAGCCGTGGCCGCCGTCTCCAGCGCCGCCGTCAGCCGCGTGGCCCTGGCCGCCCTGCCCGAGGCAGCGACCCAGTCCTCGGCCGAAACCGCCGCCCCGCTGGCACCGCCCAACGGCCGCCCCTACCGCCCCGTGGTCACGCTCAACGGCTGGACCACGCCCTGGCGCATGAACGCAGGCGTCAAGGAATTCCACCTGGTGGCCGAGCCCGTGGTGCGCGAGGTGGCTCCGGGCTTCTTCGTCAACATGTGGGGCTACAACGGCCAGAGTCCCGGCCCCACCATCGAGGTCGTGGAAGACGACAAGGTCCGCATCTTCGTGACCAACCGCCTGCCCGAGCACACCACCGTGCACTGGCACGGCCAGCGCCTGCCCAACGGCATGGACGGCGTGGGCGGCGTGACCCAGCCGCACATCCCGCCCGGCAAGACCTTCGTCTACGAGTTCACGGCGCGCCGCCCCGGCACCTTCATGTACCACCCGCATGCCGACGAGATGGTGCAGATGGCCATGGGCATGATGGGGCTGTGGATCACGCATCCGAAGGCGGCCCACCCGCAGATCGCCGAGGTCCAGCGCGACTACGCCTTCCTGCTGTCGGCCTACGACGTGGAGCCCGGCTCCATGACGCCGCGCGTGGCCGAGATGACGGACTTCAACATCTGGACCTTCAACAGCCGGGTGTTCCCCGCCATCAGCCCCGTCGTCGCCAGGCGCGGCGACCGCGTGCGCCTGCGCGTGGGCAACCTGACCATGACCAACCACCCCATCCACGTGCACGGCCACGAATTCGAGGTCACGGGCACCGACGGCGGCCCCGTGCCCCGGTCCGCGCGCTGGCCCGAGGTGACCACCGACGTGGCCGTGGGCCAGATGCGCCAGGTGGAGTTCGTCGCCGACGAGCTGGGCGACTGGGCCCTGCACTGCCACAAGAGCCACCACACCATGGGCGCCATGGGGCATGACACGCCGACCATGATCGGCGTGGACCACCGGGGCCTGGTCGGCAAGATCCAGAAGATCGTGCCCGACTACATGGTCATGGGCGAGCGCGGCATGGGCGACATGGCCTCCATGGAAATGCCCCTGCCCGACAACACCTTCCCGATGATGACCGGCACGGGCCCCTTCGGCCCCATCGAGATGGGCGGCATGTTCACCACCCTCAAGGTGCGCGAGCAGTTGGGCGCCAACGACTACGGTGACCCGGGCTGGTTCACCCACCCCAAGGGCAGCGTGGCCTATGAATGGAAGGGGCCGGCGGCCGAGGCCTCCGCACCGCGCCAGACCACGCCCGGCCAGTCCCCCGGCGCACCCAGCGTGCGCAAGCCCGGTGCGGGCCATGAGCACCACTGATGCCATCCAAGGAGCACCTCATGAACACCTTTGCCCTCCTCCTCGCCACCGCACTGCTCGCCGGCCCCGCTGCCGTCTTCGCCCATGGCAGCGAAGCCCACGATGACGCTCCCAAGGCCGCCGCGGTCAAGGAGCAAAAGCCCTGGGGCATTGCCGGCGATGCCTCGGCCGCCCGGCGCACCATCACCCTGGACATGAGCGACAACATGCGCTTCACGCCAGAGCGCATCAGCGTCAAGCGCGGCGAGACGGTGCGCCTGCGCGTGGCCAACAAGGGCCAGGTCATGCACGAGATCGTGCTGGGCACGCCGGCCTCGCTGGACGAGCACGCGCAGATGATGCTCAAGTTCCCCACCATGGAGCACGGCGAGCCCTACATGGCCCATGTCTCGCCCGGCAAATCCGGCGACCTGGTCTGGAATTTCAACCGCGAAGGCAGCTTCGACTTTGCCTGCCTCATCCCCGGCCACTACCAGGCCGGAATGCGCGGAACCATCACGGTGACGCAATGAGCGCGCCACTTCTTCCCCCTTCAGGAGCACCCCATGAAACATGAACGCATGGCATCCGCCCACCCGCGCCGCAGTGCGCTGCGCCGCATGGCCCTGGCCTGCACGGCATTCGCCGCCCCTTCGCTGTGGGCGGCTGCACCCACGGCCCGCATCCCGGTCGAGGTCTGGAAGGACCCCAACTGCGGCTGCTGCCAGGACTGGGTGGTGCACATGGAGCAAAACGGCTTTGCCGTCACCGTGCACGACACCGGCAACAGCGCCGTGCGCGCCAGGCTGGGCATTCCGGCGCGCCTGGGCTCCTGCCACACGGCCCTGGTAGAAGGCTATGCGCTCGAAGGCCATGTGCCTGCGGCCGACGTGCACAAGCTGCTCAAGCAAAAGCCCAAGGCGGTGGGCATTGCCGTGCCCGGCATGCCCGTGGGCAGCCCCGGCATGGACGGCCCCGAGTACGGCGGCCGCAAGGACCCCTACGAGGTGCTGCTGATCACCAAGAACCTCATGAACAGCGACGTTTCCACCCGCACCTTCACCAGCTACCGCTGAACCCGGAGCACACCATGCACAACACAGCCCTCCTTGTTTCCCGTACGTCCCGTACCGCCCTTGCCGTGCGCCTGGCCCTTGCCGCCGCGCTGATCCCGGCCTGGGCCGGTGCCCAGGCCACGGCCCACGACCATGCGGCGCATGGCGCGCAATCTGCCGAAACCGCACCCGCCGCCGCCAGCCAGGACCTCAGCGAAGGCGAGGTCACGCGCTGGGATGCTCGCACCAGCAAGGTCACGCTGCGCCACGGCGAACTCAAGAACCTGGGCATGCCGCCCATGACCATGGTCTTCCAGCTGCGCGTGGCTGCACCCGAGCCCGCCCTCAAGGCCGGCGACAAGGTGCGCTTTCGCGCCGAGCAGGACCAGGGCGCCTTCGTGGTCACGCAGCTGGAAGTGCTGCGCTGAAGAGCGGGTGCAGGGCTGCCGTTTCGGCTAAGGTGAAGGCCTGTCCATCACCGAGCAGAGCAGCGCATGCCAAGCACCGACTCAGACCCCGGCTCCATCACCCGCGTACAGGGCATCGAGGTAGGCCACCACACCGATGCCCGCCGGCCCACGGGCTGCACCGTCGTGCTGGCGCGCGGCGGTGCCGTGGGGGGCTGCGATGTGCGTGGCGCCGCCCCCGGCACGCGCGAGACCGACCTGCTGCATCCCTCCAACCTGGTGCAGCAGGTGCATGCCGTCATGCTCTCGGGCGGCAGCGCATGGGGGCTGGACGCTGCCAGCGGCGCCATGCGCTGGCTCGATGAGCAGGGCATAGGGCTGGATGTGGGCGTGGGCCGCGTGCCCATCGTGCCGGCCGCCGTGCTGTTCGACCTGGCGGTGGGCGACAGCCGCATCCGCCCGGGTGCCGATGCCGGCCATGCGGCCTGCCAGGCCGCCAGCGCCGCGCGGCCTGCCGAGGGCAATGTGGGCGCCGGCATGGGCGCCTGCGTGGGCAAGGTCTTCGGCATGGATCGCGCCATGAAGGGCGGCATCGGCACGGCCTCGCTGACCGTGCGCGGCGTCACCGTGGGCGCGCTGATCGCCTGCAATGCCGTGGGCGATGTGGTCGACCCCCACAGCGGCGCCCTGCTGGCCGGCGCGCGCAGCCCCGATGGCCGCCAGCTGCACGACACCTGCCGTGCCCTGCTGCGCGGCGAAGAGCCCCGGCCGCTGCTGGCAGGCACCAACACCACCATCGGCGTGATTGCCACCGATGCACGCATCACCAAGGTCCAGGCCCAGCGCCTGGCCGTGGTATCCCATGACGGCCTGGCACGCGCCATACGCCCCGTGCACACCATGAGCGATGGCGACACATTGTTCGCCCTGGGCACGGGCCTGGCCGAGCACTCGCTGGGCATGCTGACCCTGTCCGCCATGGCCGCCGAGGCCGTGGCCCTGGCCACGGTGCGCGCCGTGCTGGCCGCGCAGTCGCTGACCACGGCCGAAGGGCTGGAGCTGCCCTGTGCCAGGGAGCTGGCCGCCTGCCGGCCCTGACCGGGCTCAGGCCTGCAGCGCAACCGCCCAGGCGTCGTAGCCGTAGACGCCATCGGCATTGCCACCGGCGCGCAGCCAGTTGTTGCCGCGCGAGCCGATCTGGATCTCGCTGGTGCGCTGCATGCGCATGGCCTGGTAGCGCGCCAGGACCTCGGGCACCTGCTGCGGACCCGGGGCGGCATCCAGGTTGCGGGCCAGCACCACGGCGTCTTCGATGGCCATGCCTGCGCCCTGGGCCATGAAGGGCATCATCGGGTGGCAGGCATCGCCCAGCAGCGTGATGCGGTCCTGCGACCAGGCCGGCAGGGGATCGCGCTCGTACAGCGCAGTCTTGAGCACGCCATCGCAGGCGTCGAGCAGCGCCCGGGCATCGGGATGGAAATCGGCGTAGAAGCCGCGCAACTCCTCGACGCTGCCGGGCGTGGTCCACGATTCCTCGTGCCAGGAATCCTGGGCCGTAGTGGCGAAGATGAAGGTGTCGCGCCCCTGGTTCAGAGGAAAGGTCACGATCTGGCTTTGCGGCGTGGCGCCCCACCATTTGGTGAAGGCCTGGATGTCGGGCACATGGCGCACGCGCTCGGTGGGCACCACCGCGCGGAAGGCCACCACACCCGTGAAGCGCGGGCTCTCGGCACCGAACAGGGCCGCGCGCACCACGGAGTGAATGCCGTCCGCGCCAATGAGTGCGTCCAGCCTGGCCACTTCGCTGCCATCGGTGAAGGCGATGTCCACGCCTTGCCCCGTCTGCGTGATCTGGCTGGCACGCTTGCCCAACTGCACCTGGTCCAGCGGAAAGGCATCGGCCAGCGCGGCCAGCAGATCGGCGCGGTGGATGGTCAACTGCGGGGCGCCGTACTTGCGCTCGGCCTCGTCACCCATGGTCAGGCGCGAGGTTTCCTCGCCCGTGTCCCAGTTGCGGCTGATGCGGTGCGTGGGCCGGGCGGCGCTGGCGCGCACGGCGGCGGCAATGTCGGCGCCCAGGCCATCGAGGGCGCGCACGGCATTGGGCGTGAGGTTGATGTCCGCGCCCACGCGCAGAAACTGCCGGCTTTGCTCGAACACCAATACTTCATGCCCTGCCTGGTGCAGCGCATTGGCTGCCGCCAGTCCGCCAATGCCTGCTCCGACGATGCCTATCCTCAAACGCGCCATGATTCCTGTCTCCTGCTGGTGGGGTCTATTCGGTGATGCGCCCCGTGATCCGGAGCGCACCGATGCAGGACATTGTCTTTTTGACAGGCCTCAGGCCTCAACCTCCGCAAGGCCCGAATTGGGCACGATTCGTCCCCATCGGCGCCGGCACATGTGCGGCAGGCGCCTCAGTCCACGCGCCGCAGTTGCCCTTGTGCCAGCAGCTTGTCGCGCATGCGGCGCGTCATGGACTGGGTGCTGCCATCGGTGGCCGTGAACAGGAACAGCGTCTGCTGCGGGCTGACCCAGGTCAGCTGGGTGCGGATGCACTGCCGGGCGTTGGACAGTTCCACCCAGGTGCCCAGCGCCCAGTCTTCGGACACCACGGGAACCACCGGCGGCGCTGGCTCCAGGGGCAGCGCGGGCTCGGCAGGCATCGGGGCGGCTTCGCCGCCGGCCAACGCAGCCTGCCCCGCAAGGGCCTGCGGCGCTTGTGCAGCCGGGGTGGCCGGCAGCTCATCCTGCAGCGCCTCGGGCAGTTCCAGGTCCTGCTCGGTCAGCGCGCCGATATCGTCCACCATCGGCTGCCGCACATCGAGCGGCACCGGCAGGGAGGCCGCCACGCCAAACAACGACTGCGGCAGACGGCCCGCCAGGGAGCCGGGCGTTGTCTGGCCAAGCGTTGCCGCACCATTGGAGGAAGACAGGGACGCCAGCACCGAGTCCGACCCGTAGATGGTGGGCGGTACGGAGTCCAGATAAATGTCCACGCTCTCTATGGGCTGGCGGACCACACCGGCATCCAGCGCATCCTGGTGCAGGCCGGCCAGGCGCGCGGCAAAGGCCTGGATTTCCTCTTCCGTACGCCCCACGCTGCGCAGGCCGGCGCGCAGCCGGGCCTGCAGCCGGGGTGCCAGCGCCACCAGGCGGTCGGTATCACGGCCCGCATGGGCTGACACGCTCCACAGCAGGCTGGGCACCAGGGCCAGATAGCCGCCGGGGTCCCGGGCCTCGCTGCCGTCCACGGGTTCCTGAACGCTGGCGATCACTTCAGCCCAGGGTCCCGTGGCGAATTCCAGAATGTCATCGGGCACGCCCTGGGCGCTGGGCAGGCGCCGGATGGCGGCTGCGATCTGCTCGGCCCTGGGCATGGCGGTTTCGGGCCAGCGCGGGTCCACGCCCCGCCTTTCCACATGCCTGAGCGCAGCCGAGACAGGCCCGGTCACCGTGCCGCCTTCCGGCATTTCGCCAGGACCCACGGGCTGCATGCCGCTGCCGCCCCAACCGTCGCGCAGCTGCTGCAGCACCGTGGCAAAGGCCGACGCATCGGCACGCTGCAGGGCCGCCAGCCGCATGGCGGCGGAATCGGCCACCTGCAGGAATTGACCGTAGCCCGGCGCGGATTCACTGTCGAACCACAGGCTGCGTGCCGTCAGCTCATCAAGCAGCTGGCGCGCGGGGTGGCTGCGGTCTTCAAAAAAGCGCGCGTCCTGGACAACCAGCTGCTGCAGCAGCGGCTCCAGACGGCCCACGGTGCGCTGCACGGAAGGCAGCAGGCGCGTGTCGGCTGCCATGAAACGCATCATGCGCTGCAGGGTGTGCAGCGCGGCGCCGTCGTCGGCGCGCACGCCGGGTGCGGGCTCCTGCTGCTCGGGCGGCTGCAGCGCCTGCATCAGTTGCTCCAGCTGGGCCGAGTGGTGCTGCACGGACTCCAGCGCCATGCAGCTCAGCGAAGTCCAGCCTTCGGGCAGCGCCGCCAGCACGGTGGGTGCCGTCTCGCTGCCCTGCCAGGCGGTGGTCTGCAGGCGGCTTGCGCCGTCCATGGCCGGCGCAAACTGCCCGGGCACGGAATAGGCGGATGTGTGGGCCAGCGCCAACATGGAAGAAGGCGCCGCAGCGGGCGCCTCGCGGTGCGAATCCATCCAGCGTGGATCGGACAGCAGGGCCGCCACCAGGCGCCGCGTCAGCTCATCTTCCTGGGCCTGCTGGCCAAAGGAGCCATAGGCGCGGCTCTGGGCCACGGCATCGCCATAGTGGGAAGGTGCCCGCCAGCGGCTTTGCCCCGGCAGGTCGGAATGGCGGCGTCCCGCCTCGGGCGAAGGGGCCTGTACCGGCGCCAGGCCATAGGCCGCAGGCTGCACCCCCTTGTCACGCAGGGATTGGGCGATATGGCCGTACTCGGACACCAGCAGCGCACCCAGGTGCTCGCGCATGAAGCCCAGCCAGCAGGCGGCGGAGCCGGGGTCCACCCCGGTGTCGTCGATCACGCGCTGCAGCGCCTGCACATAGCTGTGGGGCCGCAGCGGATTGCGTTCGGGCTGGACACGGTCCAGGCCCTGGACGGCGCTGACCAGGGCATCGAGCTCGGCCAGCGCGATCTCCACCTGCGGCGCCACGTGCTGCAGCAGGCGCTGGTGGGCCAGCTGCGACTGCAGCACGGAGTCGTCCAGGAGGGAGAGGGAGGCGAAATCGGTGGTGCCGGGCACACCGGACGCACCGGAAATGCCAGGCACAGGGGGCCAGGCCGCAGCGCCGCCGGATTGACCAAAGCATTCCAGCAGCGCCCGCCCATAGCCCTTGAGCATGGGCGCCCGGTGGCGGGCCAGCAGCTCCAGTGCCTCGGGGATTTCAGCGCGGCGCGGCAGGCCGGAGCCCGGCTGGTCGGCCTGCTCCATGGCATGCGCCGTGCGCTGCAGCAGCCGCAGGATCAGCGCCTCCGAGCCACGCACAGCCTGCACCAGGCAGGCTTGCAACGCGGCAACAGAAACGGGTGGAGGATTCATGGCCCGAAGAATACAGGCTCCAGCCCGTGCCGGAGGCGCTTTGAGGCTTGCCTTTGATGCTTACTTCAGTGCCTTGTAGCGCATGCGCTTGGGCTTGGCACCCTCCTCGCCCAGACGCTTTTTCTTATCGGCTTCGTACTCCTGGTAGTTGCCGTCGAAGTACACCCATTGCGAATCGCCTTCGGCCGCCAGGATGTGCGTGGCGATACGGTCGAGGAACCAGCGATCGTGGGAGATCACCAGCACCGTGCCCGCGTACTCCAGCAGCGCATCTTCCAGCGCGCGCAGGGTTTCCACGTCCAGGTCGTTGGAGGGCTCGTCCAGCAGCAGCACGTTGCCGCCCTGGATCAGCGTCTTGGCCAGGTGCAGGCGGCCGCGCTCGCCGCCGGAGAGGTTGCCGACCTTCTTTTGCTGGTCCTGGCCGTTGAAGTTGAAGCGGCCTGCGTAGGCGCGCGACGCCATCTGGAACTTGCCGACGTTGATGATGTCCAGCCCGCCCGAGATGTCTTCCCACACCGTCTTGTCGTTGGCCAGCGCGTCACGCGTCTGCTCCACATAGGCCATCTTGACCGTCTGGCCCACGATGACTTCGCCGGAGTCGGCCTGCTCGCGCCCCGCGATCAGCTTGAACAGCGTGGACTTGCCGGCACCGTTGGGGCCGATGATGCCGACGATGGCGCCAGCGGGGATGTTCATGGTCAGGTTGTCGATGAGCACGCGGTCGCCAAAGCTCTTGGTGACGTTGTTGAACTCGATGACCTGGGTGCCCAGGCGCTCGGCCACAGGAATGAAGATTTCCTGGGTTTCGTTGCGCTTTTGGTATTCGAAATCGCTCAGTTCCTCGAAGCGCGCGATACGGGCCTTGGACTTGGTCTGGCGGCCCTTGGCATTCTGGCGAACCCACTCCAGTTCCTTCTTCAGGGCCTTGGCACGGGCTTCCTCGCCCTTTTGCTCGGACTCCAGGCGGCTTTGCTTCTGGAACAGCCATTCGGAGTAGTTGCCCTTGTAGGGAATGCCGTGGCCACGGTCCAGTTCCAGAATCCACTCGGCAGCGTTGTCCAGGAAGTAGCGATCGTGGGTGATGGCCACCACGGTGCCGGTGAAGCGGTGCAGGAATTGCTCCAGCCATTCCACGGACTCGGCGTCCAAGTGGTTGGTGGGTTCGTCAAGCAGCAGCATGTCGGGCTTGGACAGCAGCAGCTTGCACAGGGCCACGCGGCGCTTTTCGCCACCGGACAGCTTGCCGATCACGGCATCCCAGGCCGGCAGGCGCAGGGCGTCGGCAGCGATCTCCAGCTGGTGCTCGGAGTCGGTGCCGGCAGCGGCGATCTTGGCTTCGAGCTCGCCTTGCTCGGCGGCCAGCGCGTCGAAGTCGGCATCGGGCTCGGCATAGGCGGCGTAGATTTCATCGAGGCGCGAACGGGCCGCGTTGACTTCGGCCATGGCCTCTTCCACGGCTTGGCGCACGGTGTGCTCCGCATTGAGCTGCGGCTCCTGCGGCAGGTAGCCGATGGACAGGCCCTGCATGGGCAGCGCCTCGCCTTCGAATTCCTTGTCCACCCCAGCCATGATCTTGAGCAGCGAGGACTTGCCCGAGCCGTTCAAACCCAGCACGCCGATCTTGGCGCCCGGGAAAAAGCTGAGAGAGATGTCCTTCAAGATCTGCCGCTTGGGCGGCACGGTCTTGGTGAGGTGGTTCATCGAGAAAACGTATTGAGCCATTCTGGTCCGAGTACTTGAATCGTTGATTTCTGCAAAAACCGGGCAACAAATCGGTTGCACGCCAGCCGTGATTATCCGCGCATGCGACAATACCCTGCGTCACGGGTTCCAGTTGCCCGTGACATCAGCATTCCAGCTGGGGACGATGGACGCTGTTTTCCAGGCTCCCGACATTGAACTACATCCGCCTACGACTGGTCCGGCAACCGCCCTGGTTGCCTCGACAGGCAGATACCCAGCGCCCCGGACGGGCGCATCTTTGATCACATGACATTTGAAGAACTGAATCTGGCTCCCGCCATTCTGAAGGCCGTGCTTGAGGAGGGTTACGAGAACCCGACTCCCATCCAGGCACAGGCCATCCCTGCGGTGCTCGCCGGCCACGACCTGCTGGCAGGTGCCCAGACCGGCACCGGCAAGACCGCTGCCTTCACCCTGCCCATGCTGCACCGCCTCTCGCAAGGCCAGGTGCCGCGCAACAAGTTCGGCGGCAAGGGCATCCGCGCCCTGGTGCTGACGCCCACGCGTGAACTCGCCGCACAGGTCGAGGAATCGGTGCGCAGCTACGCCAAGTACCTGGACATCAACTCCACCGTCATCTTCGGCGGCGTGGGCATGAAGCCCCAGATCGACCGCATCAAGAAGGGCGTGGACATCCTGGTCGCCACGCCGGGCCGCCTGCTGGATCTGCAGCAGCAAGGCTTCATGGACCTGTCCACCGTCGAAGTCCTGGTGCTCGACGAAGCCGACCGCATGCTGGACATGGGCTTCATCCATGACGTCAAGAAGGTGCTGGCCCTGGTGCCCAAGGACAAGCAAAGCCTGCTGTTCTCGGCCACCTTCAGCGACGAGATCCGCGACCTGGCCAACGGCCTGCTGCGCAACCCGCAGTCCATCCAGGTCACGCCCAGCAACACCACCGTGCAGCGCATCACCCAGGTGATCCACCCCGTGGGCCGCGGCAAGAAAAAGCAGGTGCTGCTGCACATCATCAACGAGAACAACTGGAGCCAGGTTCTGGTGTTCACGCGCACCAAGTTCGGCGCCAACAACGTTGCCGAATTCCTGACCAAGAACAACATCAGCGCCATGGCGCTGCACGGCAACAAGAGCCAGAGCGCCCGCACCCAGGCCCTGGCTGGCTTCAAGACCGGCGAACTGCGCGCCCTGGTCGCCACCGACATCGCTGCACGCGGCATCGATATCGATGAGCTGCCGCACGTCGTGAACTACGAGATCCCCAACGTGTCCGAGGACTACGTGCACCGCATCGGCCGCACGGGCCGTGCCGGTCGCGAAGGCCACGCCGTCAGCCTGGTCTGCATGGACGAAGAAGGCTTCATGATGGACATCGAGCGCTTCACCAAGCAGGAAATCCCTGTGCAGGTGCTCGAAGGCTTCGGCCCTGAAGAGGACGAAGTGGCCGAACCCATCGCCATGGGCCGCCAGACCATCTGGGGCGGTGCGGGCAAGCCGCCCAGCCGTGACGTCATGCAGGCCGCCGCCAAGGCTGCGCGCCAGGAAATGATGGACCGCATCCGCACCACCAAGGCCACCCAGCCCGACCGTGGCGGTCGCGCAGGTGGCCGTGGTCAGGCGCCCAAGGCCGGCTCGGACGAAGGCCGCTCCGAAGGCAACGCCGGCGGCCAGGGCCGTGGCCGCAACCACGCCGGTGCAAGCGCCAACAACAAGCCGCGCCGCGATCGCTTCGATGGTCCGGGCAATGGCTCCGGCGCCGCCCACCGTCCCAAGGCAGCCCCCCAGAACGCCCCCAGGCGCGGCCCGCGCCCTGACGGCGAAGGCGGCGGCGGTGTCCGTCGCTTCGATGACCAACCCCCGCGCGCTGATGCCCACCTGGGCACGCAGCTGGGCCATGCACGCAGCAGCGGCCCCCGTGGCAGCGCAGGTGGCGGCCAGCCCGATCCGATGCGCACCAGCGTGGACACCATGGCCGAACGCGGCCGCCGTGGCGGCTTCAACCGCGGCGGCAATGGCGGCGGTGGTGGTGGCGGCTTCGGCGGCGGTGGCCGTGGCGGCCCCTCGCGCGGCGGCTACGGTCGCTGACCTGCACTGCGGCTCCTTGGCATGCCCTGCGGCAAGCCGAGGAATCCGCCAACAAAAAGGGGCTGCATCTCTCCGGGGCTGCAGCCCTTTTCACATGGCGCAGATTGCGCATTCAGCCGACAGCGCGCCGCAAGCCTGCATGGCTATCATCCCGATAGCATTGCGGCCTGCGGCTATTGAAGGCCGCGCCCTTTTCCCGGATTTCAAAGACTCCCCCGACTGGTTCCTCAAGGCCACGCCATGACACTGCAGACCCCACACGCCACCCCCTCCAGCCAGCGCCCCGATTCGGAGCTGCCACAGGACAGGTTGCGGTGGTCGGCCCTGGCGTGCGCAGCCCTGCTTTCCGCCTGCGCCAGCACCCCGCTGCCGCCATGGCCCACCACCTCCAAGCCCCAGGCTCCCGCCCCCACCCGGCCGGCCCCTGCCACCCCGGTGGTGCCCCAGGCGACCACGCAGCCCATCGCGCCGGCCAACAACCTGGTCCCCCTGCCCTACAACGCGGCCGTGGCTGCGCGCTTTCCCGATCCAGCCACCCGCTACGACACACCGGGCCTGGCGCCGCAGCGCAACCAGTTCACCACGGCCAGCGAACTGTCTTCCTGGCTGAACAGCCAGGCCAGCAAATCCCTGGGCCGCGACACGCGCCTGGGTATCGTGCAGCCCGGCAGCTCGCAGCGCGGCAGCCCCATCCAGGCCCTGGTGGCCACGCGCGCACCCGGCATTCAGCCGTCGGCGCTCTATGACAGTCGCCGCCCCACGGTCATGCTCGTGGCCGGCCAGCACGGCGACGAACCCGCGGGTACGGAGGCCTTGCTCATCATCGCCCGCGAGCTCGCGCCCGGCGGCCTGCTGGAGCCGCTGCTGCAGCAGATCAACGTGATCCTCGTGCCGCGCGCCAACCCCGACGCCGTGGAAGCCGGCACGCGCAATGCAGCCGATGGCACCGACATCGCCCATGACCACCTGCTCCTGAACACGCCGGAGGCCAAGGCCCTGGCCACGCTGGCACGCGACTACCGCCCCGTCGCCGTGGTGGACCTGCAGGAATTCCCCGCCGCCAGCATCTTCCTGCAGAAGTACCAGGCCATACAGCGCTACGACGCCTTGCTGCAGTACTCGGCCACGGCCAACCAGAATGAATTCGTGACCAAGGCTGCGCGCGAGTGGTACACGGCACCGCTGCGCACCGCGCTGTCGCAGGCCGGCCTGAGCAGCGACTGGTACTACACCACCAGCCAGGATCTGCAGGACAAGTCCATCTCCATGGGCAGCCTCGCGCCCGATTCGCTGCGCAACGTCAGCGGACTCAAGAACTCGGTGGGCTACCTGGTCAGCAGCCGTGGCTCGGACCTGGGCCGCGCCCACATCCAGCGGCGCGTGCACACCCTGGTCACCGCGTCCACACGCATGCTGCATTCCAGCGCCGAGCGCGCCAAGGACCTCACCCAGGTGCAGGCCTTCGTGGCCCGCGAGACCGCCTCCCTTGCCTGCCATCAGCAACTGGCCGTGCTGGCCGAGCAGACCCCCGAGCAGCGCACCCTCACCATGATCCAGCCCGACACGGGCGCCGACCAGCAGGTGCGCGTGGACTGGAACGCTTCGCTGCAGCCGCGCACCACGCTGTCGCGCCCACGCTCCTGCGGCTACTGGCTGTCCGCCAGCGCCCAGCCCGCCGTGGACAGGCTGCGGCTGCTGGGCCTGCAGGTGCTCAAGGTGGCCGAGCCCGGCCAGCTGCTGGCCGACTCGTACAACGAAGCCCGCTCGGCCACGCCCGCCAGCGGCGCCTATGCGCTCACGCGCGGCGCCGTCGAAGCGCCCGTGGGCAGCTACTACCTGACGATGAACCAGCCCATGGCCAATCTTGCCGCTGCGGCGCTGGAGCCCGACACGCCCTACAGCTACCTTGCACGCGGCCTGGTGCCCACGATGACCGACATGGCGCGCGTGATGGCACCTCCTTCGGTGGTTTTCGAGGAAGAAGACGACGCCGAATGACGGCAAGGGCGCCAGGGCACGCCGCCAAGCCCTGAGCGCCCGCCCATTGCGGGTATGATCCGCGCTGGCCCGTCAGCGGCCATACCTGCCCGTAGCTCAACCGGATAGAGCAATTGCCTTCTAAGCAATAGGTCGGGGGTTCGAGTCCCTCCGGGCAGGCCATCCTGGCATCCCAAGAAATCCCAACAAGTCCAAAGAAGTCCAAGAGCCCGCGCTGGTCTCGGGCTTCAGGTACATCCAGCTTCCGACCTCGTCCATCTGCCAGCGATGAAGATGGAGTTCCAGGTGGTAGCCAGCCAGGCAGGCAGGATTGCTGCCGTGCATTGCAAAGCTGGAAAGGCTGTAGCTGCGGGCGATGCGTTGATGGTGCTGGAAGCGTCGCAACCGGGCCAGATCTGCATCCGCCATTGCGCAAGAAGGTTGCTGTCGGTCCGATATCGCCCCCATAATCGCGGGCTATGCACACCCTTCGCACATCGTCATTCTGGAAGCGCCTCGCACTGGCGTGGTTCCTGCTGACGCTGGGTGTTGCGGGCGCTTCGCCCTTCGTGAACCCCAAGACCATGGAGCTCATCTGCTCCAGCGGCGGAGCCATCACCATGGTGGTTCTTGACGACGAGGGCCAGGGCCAGGCCCAGGCGCCAGGTCAGCACACGCTCGATTGCTCGATGTGCCTGGCCCCTGCATTGCCTCTGCCTCCCGTCAGCCTGGCGGTGGCACAACCCCATCCTCTGGCGGCAGCCCTGCATCCGTTTGCAGCGGCCCATATCGCAGCCCTGGTCGGCGCGCCGCTTCCGCCCCGCGGGCCTCCCGCACAGGCCTGATTCCCTCGCATCGATAGCGCGGCTGCCTTGGCCGCGACACCATGGCAAGGCCTTGTGCCACGCCAGTTGCGAGGTCATTTCCTGCCCTGCCCCAAGCCCCCATTGCGCCCGCCTGTGACCAGGCCGTCTGTGGCGGCGATGGGCTCAAGGATCCCAAGATGCTGGCAATGGCTGGCCTGTCTGCATCGGCCGCGCGCAGCCTGGCCAGCAAGGTCGTACAAGCCGAGTCCGCCATGCCCGCCCCGCGCCGCGCCCTGCTGTCCCTGTTCGACGGCATGGTCCATATGGACGCGCAGGGCCAGCATCCCCCATCCGCACATCCGGCCCATTGAGCCGATCGCCTCCTCCACACCATCCACCGTCTGCCTCACGCGATGTCTGTCTCCCTCTCCTTCTCGCGCAGCCCCCTGGTCCTGTCCATCACCCTGGCACTGGCCTCGGCGGCCCATGCCCAGGGCCTGGTCGCCCCCCAACCGTTGAGCCAGGACGACTCCGCCCTGACGCTGGGCACCATCAGCATCACCTCCAAGGCCTCCGGCCCGCTGTCCACGCGCAGCGTGTTCAGCTCCGTGGACATCGTGGGCGCGGACATCCTCGAGAACGAGCATGTGGACTACAGCTGGGAGCTGCTGTCCAAGGCGCCCGGCGTGCAGGTCACGCAGTTCAAGCAGGGCACGGATGCCGGGCGCTTCTCCTTCCGGGGCTTCAATGGCGAAGGCCGCATCAATGCGGTCAAGCTGCTGATCGATGGCATCCCCAGCAATGACAACGCCGGGGGCATGCCCTTTCTGGACGCGGTCTTCCCGCTGGACATCGAGGCCATCGAGATCGTGCGCGGCACCAATGACGCGCGCTACGGCCTCAACAACATCGCCGGCAATGCCAACGTGATCACCCGCACGGGCGGCAACGAGGGCCGTGCCAGCGTGACCGTGGGCAGCTTCGGCACCCAGGAGTTGCAGGTGTCCAAGGGCATCGAGAGCGGCAACTGGAGCCAGAACTATTTCCTGGCCTGGCGCGATTCGGACGGCTACCGGGACCATGCCGATGCCCGCAAGCTGTCCCTGTCCGGCAAATGGTTCTACACCTCGGACGATGGCCGCTGGCGCACCGGCGTGATCGCGCGCTACTACCGCAACAAGGCGCTGGAGTCGGGCTACCTCAGCTACGAAGAAGCCATCAAGGCGCCGCGCAGCTCCCCGGCCTATGCGGCGGCCGACCGTGGCGAGCGGGAAACCGGCCAGCTCAGCGCCCACCTGGATGGCGAACTGACGCCCGAGCTGTCGCTGTCTGCCAAGGTCTACGCCAACCAGTACGAGAACCAGCGCTGGGTACGCTTCTCGGCAGCGGGATCGCAGCAGGAGCGCTACAACGACGAGCAGCAGCAAGGCGCCATCACCACCCTGACCTGGCGCCCCAAGGTGGACTGGGCGCATGAATTCACGCTCGAAGGCGGTCTGGACGCCCAGCGGCAAAGCAACCTGGGCCAGCGCTACCGCACCACGGAGCGCGTGCGGACCTCGCAGTTCCGCGACTGGGACTTCGACCTCCATACGCAGGGCGCCTACGTGCAGGCCGTGATCCGCCCCATCGAAGCCCTGCGGATCATCCCGGCGCTGCGCATTGACGACGTGGATGGCCACTTCATCGACCGCCTGGCCGGCACGCGCGCCCCCGTGCATGACTACGGCCTGATCAAGCAGCCCAAGATCAGCATCGCCTACACCCTGAGCCAGCGGGCCAGCGTCTACGCGAACTGGGGCCGGACCTTCCAGATCGGCTCGGGCATCGACGCCTACCGCACGCAGGATCGCAACCTCAGGCCCTCCATCAATGATGGCTGGGAAGCGGGCGTCAAGTTCTCTCCCCTGCCCTGGCTCAACGGCCGCGTGGCCTACTGGGAGCAGCGCGCCTCGGGCGAGGTGGCCCGGGTGCTGGGCGTGGACGGCCTGCCCGACCCCGGCGGCCTGGGCAACGTGGGCAAGACGCTGCGCAAGGGCTACGACATCCAGCTCAACGTGAAGCCCCATGCCCGCACCACCGCCTGGATCGCCTACTCCCACCAGGTGGCGCGCATCACCGCGCCCGACCCCAGCGCACCCGCTACCCTGGGCAAGGAAATCGAGAACGTGCCGCACTACCTGGTCTCGGCCGGCGTGGACTGGCAGGCCACGGACCGGCTGAAGCTGTCGGCCTGGGGCAATGCCCAGGGCGACTACTACCTGGAGCGCACCAATACCCAGGGCCGAGCAGGCAAGTTCGCCGTGCTGAACCTGGGTGCCAGCTACCGCCTCTCAGACACCATGGACCTGGGCCTGCAGGTCAAGAACGTCACCAACCGCAAGTACGTCTACGCCTGGTATGACAGCGGCTCCTCGGGCTACTCGCCCGCCGACGGGCGCGGCGTCTATGCCAGCATGAACCTGCGCTTCTGATGGACACCTTCCAGCCGTCCACCGCACCAGTCACGTACCAGGCACGCACATAGCACGCACGACATTTTTTGCCAACGAAGGAGAACCCCATGAAACGCCACGTCCGTTTGCTTGCCCTTGCCGCCGCCATGATCAGCGGATTCGCCAATGCCCAGGTCAGCGTCAGTGATGCATGGGTGCGCGCCACCGTGCCGCAGCAAAAGGCCACCGGCGCGTTCCTTAAGCTGCAGGCCGCCCAGGACAGCAAGCTCGTCGCAGCGACTTCGCCCCTGACGCCGGTCGTCGAAGTCCATGAGATGGCCATGCAGGACAACGTGATGAAGATGCGCCAGGTGCCGTCCATCGCGCTGCCGGCAGGCAAGACCGTGGAACTCAAGCCCGGCGGCTACCACGTGATGCTGCTGGACCTCAAGCAGCAGGTGCAGGAAGGCCAGACCGTGCCGCTGACCCTCATCATCGAAGGCAAGGACGGCAAGCGTGAATCCGTGCAGGTGCAGGCACCCGTACGCCCGCTGGCCACCAAGGCGGCGCCCTCGGGCCACGATCACAAGCACTGACACGGGGCCCATGCGCTGCAGCAGCCTCCGCATCAAGCGCCTGGTGGCCTTCGGGCCACCCGCCTGGCCGTGGGCGTTGCCGGGCGCACGACAGCGGCGCGACCAGGGCCGGCGCTTTGCCGCCTGGATGGTTGCGGCGCTGCTGTTCGCCTTTGTGCACCCTGCCCTGGCGATGGTGCTGGCATCGGGCCAAGTCAGTGGCGACCCGCTGGCGCGGCTGGCCATGGAAGTCTGCACACCCCTGGGCCTGCAGCAGGCGCAACCGGTGTCTGCTGCAGGCGAGCCCGAAGCCGATGGTCAAACCACGGCCGCTGGCCAGGCGCATTGCCCCCTGTGCCGGGTCGTGAGCGATGCCCCTCCTGATTTGTCCCGCGCGGACCTGCGCTTTGCCGCGCCGCCGCCTCCCACCCCGCTGCCGCCCCAGGCCCTGCGCCCGCGGGACACCGTGCTGCGCGTGGTGCTGAGCACTCCCCCCAGGGCACCTCCCCTTTCCTGACGCCCGAAAGGGCCGCACGGGCGGCATACCGTCGCCCATTCCCGAACTCCTTTCCCATGCCAAGCCGCGACCCGTGTCGCAGCCTGCAGGGTTACCCACGCCTGCGCGCCGCCATGGCCCCAGCGCAGGCACCAAGAAACCGTTTACCCATGCGTACCACTTACTTTGACAACTCCCGCTTTCCCCTCGCCCTGATCGCCACCGCGCTGCCGCTGCTGCTGGCCGCCTGCGGTGGCGGCGGAGGCGGTGACAACGGCCAGCCCACCACGCCCACCACACCCACCACGCCCACGGGCCCCCAGGCCGTGGCCATCGAGTTCGCCGCCAAGGCCGGCAACCTGCCCGCCAAATGCGGCACGCCCATCGCCGGCATGGGAACCAGCCAGGCCACGGTGGACCTGCATGACCTGCGCTTTTACGTCAGCGGCGTCTCGCTGATCAATGACAAGGGCGAGGCCGTGGCCGTCACCCTGGATGTCAACGACTGGCAGACCAAGGAGGTGACGCTGATCGACCTGGAGGACGGCACCGGCGCATGCGCCGACGCAGGCACGCAGGCGCAGAACACGCAGGTCCGGGGCACGGTGCCCGCAGGCACGTACAAGGGCATCAGGATGACCGTGGGCGTGCCCTCCTCGGTCAACCACACCGACTATGCCGTCGCACCCAAGCCGCTCGATGTGCAGGCCCTGGCCTGGTCCTGGCAGGCCGGCCGCAAGTTCGCCCAGATCGAGGTCAACCCCGTGGGCGGCGTGGCCCGCCCCGCGCCGGCCGCCCCCGGCAAGACGTTCTACGTGCACCTGGGCTCCACCGGCTGCACGGGCAACCCCGTGACCGGCGAGACGGTCAGCTGCGCGCGTCCGGACCGCATGGATTTCGGGTTCGGCGATTTCAATGCCGGCACCCAGAAGGTGGTGCTGGACATTGCGCAGCTGCTGCAGGGCTCGAACGTCAAGGAAGACCTGGGCGGCGCCGCCGGCTGCATGTCCGGGGCCACCGATCCGGAATGCGTGCCCATCTTCAGCGCGCTCAAGATCGATCTGACCACGGGCCGCTCCATCAATGAAGGCAGCGGCCAGACCGTGTTCCGTACCGAGGCCAAGTAATGCACAAGCCCCATTCGCTTCGGCGGGTGGCGGCATGGACCGCCGCCCTGTGCGGCCTTGCCGGGGCCATCGCCCTGGCGGGCTGCGGGGGCGGCGACACCGCCGTCCACGATGACTCCGGCAGCAGCACGGGCTGGTCCTGGGCGCTGCCCTCCTTTTTCCCCACCCCCAAGGTGCCCGACACCAATCCCATGACGGCAGAGAAGGTCGAGCTCGGCCGCTTTCTGTTCTACGACAGGCGCCTTTCGGGCAATGGCACGCAGGCCTGCGCGAGCTGCCACATACAGTCCAAGGCCTTCACCGATGGCCTGACGACCTCACTGGGCTCCACAGGTCACGCACATCCGCGCAACGCCCAGAGCCTGGCCAACGTGGTCTACAACGCCACGCTGACCTGGGCCAACCCCTCGCTGGTCACGCTTGAAAAGCAGATGGAGACGCCGCTGTTCGGCACGGACCCGGTGGAGATGGGCGTCAACGACAACAACAAGGAGGAAATCCTCGCGCGGCTGGCTGCCGACACCGGCTACGGCCCGCGCTTCGCCAGGGCCTACCCGGGCCAGGCAGCGCCCATCACCTGGGGCAATGTGATCCACGCCATCTCGGCATTCCAGCGCACCATTCTTTCGGGCAACAGCAAATATGACCAGTACCTCAAGGGCAGCACGGCACTGAACCCGGCCGAGCAGCGCGGCATGAACCTGTTCTTCGGCGAAAAGGCCGAGTGCTTCCACTGCCACAGCAGCTTCAACTTCAACGACCAGATCGTGCACGCGGGCAGCCGCATCGTCGAGACCCCGTTCCACAACACGGGCCTCTACAACATCGGCGGCACCGGCGCCTTCCCCGAGCCCAACCGGGGCGTCTACGAACTGACCCAGCTCTTCAAGGACATGGGCAAGTTCCGCGCGCCCAGCCTGCGCAATGTGGAGGTCACCGGCCCCTACATGCATGACGGCAGCATCGCGACGCTGGAGGAAGTGCTGCAGTTCTATGCGGCCGGGGGCCGCAACATCACGTCCGGCCCGCATGCCGGCGACGGGCGCGCCAACCCCAACAAGAACGACTTCATCAACCAGATCGCCCTGACGGCCGACGACCGCGCCGACCTGCTGGCCTTTCTCAAAACCCTCACGGACCATGAGCTGCTCACCAACCCCAGGCTGGCCGATCCCTTTGCACGGCAGGCAGGCCAATAGCATGCAACGCACCTTCCTCGCACAATGCACACCGCTGGCAGCGGCCATCGCCGCCGTCATCGCCTTGGCGGCAGGCGGCGCCGCCGCGCACACCCTGGATGACGGCATACCGCAGACCAACGGCCTGCGCATCGACATGGCGGCGGTGGCCGCCTATCTCCATGGCGACTCCGCCTTGCCGGCGCCCAGGCTGGCCGGCACGCTGGGCCTGGGCGACACGCCTGACGACCAGCGCGGCTGGCGGCTGGAGCATGGCACCCTGGGCGCCGGCCTGCGCGTATCTCCCCAACTGGGGGCCAACATCGCGATGGGCTGGCACGACAGCGACCCAGCCCACGTGGAGGCCGCCTGGATGGAGGCGCGCAGCGGCTCAGACGCCGAGCTGACCCTGGGCGCAGGCCGCAACCGCGTGCCCATGGGACAGGTGCTCACGCGTGCCGGGCACTTCGACCGCTACGGCCAGATGCCGCTGGCCAAGCGGGCGGCCTTCAACGGCGACTGGATCGAGGATGGCATCAACGCCGCCTGGCGTCCCCACCTGCAAGGCGCCATGTCCTGGCTGCAAGGCATTGACCTGGGGCTTTGGCGCGCCCGGCGCTTTCCCGGCAGCGACAACGCCGCCTGGGCGCCCGTCGTGCATGCCAGCGCCGCCTGGACCTCGGTGGAGGCAGACGTCTTCTACAGCCGGATGCAGCCCAAGGGCCGCGGCGCCTATGTACAGCGCTCCAACAGCGGCCACATCCACACGGCGCCACAGTGCAACGCCAGCCTGCGCGACATCACCTGCTTCGACGGCACCGTGGACCTGGCCGGGGCCAGCGCCACCTGGACCACGCCGCTGCAGGGCGTCAAGCTCACCGGAGCAGGCATCTGGCGGCGCGAAAGCGGAAACCTCTATTCCCAGAACGGCGACACCCGCTACCAGGGCCGCACGCTGGGCGGCTGGCTGGAAGTGCTCTGGCAGCCGCGCGCACGCTGGGAATTCGGCGCCCGCCAGGAATGGCTCAGAAGCACCAATCGCGTCAGCGGACCGGGCGCCCTGCTGGTGGCCACGGACGCCAACCTGCTGCCCAACAGCCCATCGCGCCGCTTCACGGCCATGGCCGGCTGGCGCCCCGTCAAAAGCGTTCTGATCGCGCTTGAAGCCGGGCGCGAGCACATCGCTGGCAAAGGCCATACGGTGGCAGGCCTGCGGCTGATCTGGACCCCCGATGCCCTGTTTGAAAGGAACTGGAAATGACCACAATGCTTCGCCGCCAGGCGCTTGGAATGCTGCTGGGCACAGGCTGTGCCCTGACACTGCCGCTGACGGCACGGGCCCATGACTTCCGGGCGGGAGACCTGGTCATAGACCACCCCTACGCCACACCCTCCATTGCCGGCTCCAGCAACGGGGCGGCGTATTTGCGGGGGATCAGGAACAAGGGAAAGAACGCCGACCGGCTCATCGGGGCCAGCACGCCAGCGGCCGCACGCGTGGAGCTGCATGAGATGAAGATGGAGGGCGACATCATGCGCATGCGCGAAGTGCCCTTCATCGAACTGCCCGCAGGCCAGGAAGTGCAGTTGCGCCATGGCCAGTCACACCACCTCATGCTGATCGGACTCACGCAGCCCCTGCGCGAGGGTGATCGCTTCGATCTGACGCTGCAGTTCGAAAAGGCTGGCGAATACAAGGTCAAGGTCTGGGTGCAGCAACCCAAGCGCATGCCATCCGGACACCAACACCCGCATTGAACGGACATGCGGCAGGAGCCGCGCCCCACAAGGCGAGATGCAGCCATGAGCTGCTGCAATCGCCACCATGGGGCTTGCCGGCAGCTCAGTCTTCGTCCAGCGCCTCAAACCGCTCTGCCAGGAAATCCAGCAGCGCCCGCACGGCCGGCAGCAGCCCGCGCCGTGAGGCGAACACCGCATGGATGATCTCGCGCCGTGGCGCCCAGCCCGGGATGACGTGGACCAGTTCACCGCACGCGATCTGCTCGCGCACCATCATCGAGGGCAGTTGCACCACGCCCACCCCCGCCAAGGCCGCCGCGCGCAGCGCCAGCATGCCGCGCGTGACCAGGCGCGGCCGGTGGCGGATGGCCGCCTGCGTGCCGTCCGGGCCGATCAGGTGCCACACATGCTCGTGCTGCGGCAGGCCCAGGTCCATGCTCGGCAGGCCTGCCAGATCGGCGGGCACCTGGGGGATGCCGCCTGTCAACAGCTGCGGGCAGGCCACCAGACATTGCCCGCGCTCGGCGAGCATGCGCATCACCAGGTCGCTGTCCTCCAGCGGCGGCGGGCGCACGCGGATGGCAACGTCGATTCCTTCTCCCACCACGTCCACGCGGCGGTTGGTTTCCTCGAGGTGGATCTCCACGCGCGGATACGCGGCCATGAAGGCCGCCAGCATGTCGGCGATGCGCGCATCAAGCAGCGCCACCGGGCAGGTCATGCGCACGATGCCGCGCGGCTCGGCGTGGGTCAGCGCGATGGCCTCGTCGGCGGCGTCGGCCTCCACCAGCATCGCCTTGCAGTGGCCGTAGTAGGTCTGGCCGATCTCGGTGACGGCAAATCGCCGCGTGGAGCGCTGGATCAGGCGCGTGCCGAGACGCTCCTCAAGCTGCGCGATGCGCCGGCTCAGCTTGGATTTGGGCATCCCCAGCGCGCGGCCCGCGGGCGCAAAGCCGCCGTGGTCCACCACCTGCACGTAGTAGTAGAGGTCGTTCAGGTCTTTCATTGCACACCGTCTCCATCGTTCCTCAGATAGGACTCTGATGGCAATTATTAACGACTACCGCGTTCATCGTTCAAATCCTATTCTCTATCCATCAGCCAAGACCTTTGTCTGGGCGACCCAAGGAGATTCACCATGACCAAGCCCTACGTCCGCCTGGACAAGGACAACGCCGCCGTGCTGCTGGTAGACCACCAGACCGGCCTGCTATCCCTTGTACGCGACATCGACCCGGACAAATTCAAGAACAACGTGCTGGCGCTGGCCGACATCGCCAGCTATTTCAAGCTGCCCACCATCCTGACGACCAGCTTCGAGAACGGCCCCAACGGACCGCTGGTGCCGGAGCTCAAGAGCCAGTTTCCCCAGGCGCCCTACATCGCCCGGCCCGGCAACATCAACGCCTGGGACAACGAGGACTTCGTCAAGGCCGTGAAGGCCACGGGCAGGAAGCAACTGATCATCGCCGGCGTGGTGACCGAGGTGTGCGTGGCCTTCCCGGCACTGTCGGCCATCGAGGAAGGCTTCGACGTCTTCGTGATCACTGACGCCTCCGGCACCTTCAACTCCATCACCCGCGATGCGGCGTGGAATCGCATGTCGCAGGCCGGCGTGCAACTGATGAGCTGGTTCGGCGCTGCCTGCGAACTGCACCGCGACTGGCGCAACGACGTGCAGGGGCTGGGCACTCTGTTTTCCAACCACATCCCCGACTACCGCAACCTGATCACGAGCCACACCACGCTCACCCAGGGCAATTGAGGAGAAGACCGTGAGCACACCCCAAACCATCGCCAACTTCAACGGCGCCCGCCCGGTCATCGATCCCGACAATGTGGCGATGCTGCTGATCGACCATCAAAGCGGCCTGTTCCAGACCATCAAGGACATGCCCTTCACCGAGGTGCGTGCCAATGCCACCACACTCGCCAAGGTAGCGACACTGGCGAAGATCCCGGTCATCACCACCGCATCGGTGCCGCAGGGTCCGAACGGCCCCTTGATCCCCGAGATCCACCAGTACGCCCCGCATGCCCGGTACGTTGCGCGCAAGGGCGAGATCAACGCCTGGGACAACCCGGAGTTCGTCGCTGCCGTCAAGGCCACTGGGCGCAGGCAGCTCATCATCGCGGGGACGATCACCAGCGTCTGCATGGCCTTTCCCAGCATCGCCGCGGTGCACGAGGGCTACCAGGTCTTCGCGGTGATCGACGCCTCGGGGACCTACTCGAAAATGGCGCAGGAAATCACGCTGGCGCGCATCGTGCAGGCTGGTGTCGTGCCGATGGACACGGCGGCGGTGTGCTCGGAGGTGCAAAAGACCTGGAACCGTGAGGACGCGCTGCAGTGGGCGCAGGCCTACAGCGCAGTCTTCCCGCCTTACCAGTTGCTGATCGAAAGCTACTCCAAGGCGCAGGAAGTGGCCAGGAACGGTGAGCAGCTGGATTCGCAACGCACCTGACTGGGGTAGCACGGCACGGGTACGAGGCCGCTTGCCCAAGGTGTCGGCGGCCATGGTGGAATTTGTGGATGAGGCGCAGGACTGAGGCCCCGGCCCCGGTGGCGCTCAGCGCCAGCAGTCTCCCACCGTTCCCAAGGGCGAGATGCCCTTCACGCCCAGGGCGTTCAGGGTGTAGTCGCCGCAGCGCCTGTCCGATGCCTGGCGGCCGGTGCGCGTGGCCTTGAGCGTGTAGCCGCCGTCATTGGCGGCCGTGGCCATCGTCAGGGTGTAGTGGCCGTTCTCGGACTTGTCTCCCCAGGGCAGCCTGAGGTTGGCGACGGAGCTTGTGTAGCCGCCGTTCTGCGCCCGCCAGCGCTCCTGCCGGGCGGCGGCCTCGCCCAGCAGGCTTTGCGCCTCCACGCGCCGCGATCGCAGCACGTATTCCTGGTAGGAGGGGTAGGCGATCGCCGAAAGAATGGCGACCACCGCCACCGTGATCATCAGCTCGATCAGCGTGAATCCATTTAGCTTGCTGCGCACGCATTTCTCCTTGGGGGCCCGCAGGGCCAGCCAGACGGCCGGGGCCGGCAGGCCCCTGTGTGTAGTGGATGGCATGGCGGTCACGGGTTCGCTGGCTGGCGGCGCCAGCTCTGTCGCCCCCGGTCCACTCCGCTGTTGATATCGTCGCCCCCGGTCTTGACTGGGTCTCCCGCCCCGCTTGGCTTTCCGCTGGAGTCGAAGATCTTCGCGCCGCTGATGGTGGTCCTGCCCGGCCCCACCTCGCGGCCGTTGACCTGCTGGCCTGCCAGGTTGTCGGAGGCGTTGAAGATGCCGTCGCCGTTCACATCGAAGGCGACATAGTCGGTCTTGCCCCCGGTGTCGGGATCGATGGCGTAGATCGTGCTGGCCAGACCCGCGGAGCAGGGGTCGCCCAGCGGTGGGCGGATGGAGGTGAACACCAGTCCCCGCCCGTACAGGCTCATGTCGTAGACCAGTCTTTCTCCATCGCGCGGCAGATCGACGTACCAGCCCCAGCTGTGCACATTGGAGTCGGCGGTGCTGGTGACGTCCTTGTACCAGGTGACCGGGTTGGCCGACAGGGCGAACTTGCCCGGAAAGCCGCTCACCTGAGTGAACTGCTGGTCCTGCAGATCCCCGCGCCCCTTGCCGGCGGTAGGCAGCGGCTGCGGCGCAGCCGTGGCGGGTGTGCCGTAGCGATCCCAGACACCGAACACCGATTGCCGGCGCATGTCCAGCTTGTCGTCATCCGTTATGAAGCGGCCCGTGCCGAAGGCCACCACATCGCCCTTGCCGCTGGAGTGCCGCACCACGTAGGGTGCGGTGGTGATGGACAGCCGCTTGCCACCGCTGCGTTCGGACTCGCGTGCCACAAAGAACAGTTGCGCATTCCATGAGCCGCTGGCACCACTGGCCAGGTCCACGCGCCATACATTGCCCGCAAGATCACCGGCATAGGCCAGGTCCACCTTGCCATCGCCGTTGTTGTCCACCACGGCGGCACGCGACAGGCCGTTTTTCGGCGCAGGCAGCGCGTTCAACTCCGCAGCCGTCATGCCTGCCGCGAAATCAAAGCGCCGGATGACCTCGCCACTGGAGACATCCAGCACAAACAGGCTGGACTCGCCGGAGGCGCTGTTCGACGCCTGGTAGCCATTGGACAGGAACACCACCCACCTGCCCTTGGACCGGCCGGCGTCGTTGAGCCGCGCAACGACAGGCGCGGGCATCGAGTAACCCATGCGTTCGTCCTGTTCAACCCCGAACTCCCACAGCAACCGGGGGGAGTTGGGGTCCGTGACGTCCAGCGCAAAGACCTGCCGCCCGCCCGCGCCCAGGCTGCCGACCAGCACCCTGTGCCAGGCGTTGCCGAAGTAGACATCGGAGACCACGGGCGTCCCGTCCACGAAGTAGCGGTGGGGAGCGCCGCCCGCGCCATACCGGGACGCCAGGACATTGAGCGAATTCTTCACCCCCGATGGAATGAAGGCGAACTCCTCCTTGCCAGATGCCGCGTCGAAGGCGTGCAGCATGCCGTCGTTGGCGCCCACATACAGCATCTCCTTGGCAGCCTGTTTCGCGGCAAAGGCGGCATAGGTGGTGCTGCCCTCCAGCTTGTCCGCAGCGGAGGCGCGGTACAGGCCGCCCTTGACCCGCACCAGCGAGGAATTGACGATGTCGCCCAGCACATTGGGCTTTCCGCTGGCCAGGGGCTTGCGCACGCGCAAGTCATCGCGCACCTCGCCACGCAGGAACTCGATGCGCTTTTTTGCCTGGCCATCGGCGGAGTTCGTGGCCGGGTCCGTGTTGAGCACGGCCAGCCAGGACGCATCGGAGCGCTGCCCGCTGAGACTGGAGTACGTGAAAGGGCTCAGCGACACGGCACTGCCGGTCCTGCTGGGATAGTAGATCTTGCGGTCATCGGCGGACCGCTCCGACAGGAGTTCCGCCGCGCTCCAGACCAGCGTCCTGTCGCTGGTGGTTAGCTTCTCGCGGATGACATCGCCGCTCCAGTACTGAACCTCGAACGTGCTCCGGTACAGGTCGGCGCCTTCGCCCAGTGTCGCAGTGGGCATGTCCACGCTGACCGCCGTCACGGAACTGATGCTCTGCAGGATGTCGTTGAACGCCTTGGTCAATTGGTCCTTGAGCGTGCCGGCATTGGTCACCAGAAAATAGTTGTCCGGATCTCCCGTGATCTTGGAGGGGTCGCGGTCCGGCACGCCGTACTTGGCGGCATACCACAGCGGTCCCTTCAGGAAGCTGCCCGCGTCGGTCGCATTGCCGGGAGTGAAGCTGCGGGTGGCCGTGAGTCCCAGGTTCGTGCATTCCGTGCGCTGCTGGGCCGAGATGCTGCCCCGGCAGTAGCCCGGATCGCGATTGGGTGGCGTGTTGTAGGCGTAGTAGGCCGAGGCCGTGTCCTTGTCACGCACCTCCAGGTACATGCCGTCCTTGGTGGTGCCCGAGATCACATAGCCCATGTGCTGTCCCAGGCCGCCAGCGGCGTATTCAGACACCATGTCGATCTTCACCTTGCCATCGGCCTGCAGCGCGACCGTGTAGCGCGCGATGGCGTCCATGTCATGGTCGGCGCCCTGCTCCACGTCCTCGTAGTTGATGCGGAACTCCGCATAGGGCCGCCCGCCATTGACCGAGGCATCGATGTCCGCCTTGCCCGTGTTGGCAATGTTGACCACGTAGTAGTCGACGATCTGGTTGGTCGGCGTGAAGACCGCATTGTTCACGGTGCTGCCACCGGCACTGCCGGAGACGGTCTTGGCAAACGGCGCAATGGTCACAAAGCGTTTGCCGCCGATCGGAAAGCGTATTTCCGGCAGCGGTGACGCAATGGCCACGGAGTAGGTCCTCAGCGCATTCTTGCCCTGGCTGTTGCCGAAGATGGCATTCCTGGCGCCGAAACGGGCCACACCGGCGGCATAGTAGGTGCCTTCCTTGCTGGGCTCCTCGGGAGACAGGCCGCGCGCCCAGGACAGGTCTGCAATGGTCTTGACCGAAGGAGCCTGGTCGGCATTGGCCGACGTTGACTGGCCGATGAAGAAGTTCTTCCCGTCTATGCGCTCGGCCGAGCCGATGGCCGCCACCTCGTCAGAGACATTGAAGCCATTGAGGGCGCTGGCGCCGACGCTCGCGTAGCGGCTGCCGGGTAGCTTGCCGTCGTAGGAGGGATTGATGTCGCTGAGCACCGTCATGACGGGACGGGAGCAGTACTGGTAGCCGCCCCCGCCTTCGGCCTTGGCCCTGTAGGGCGTTTCCCAGGCGGGCTTGGACAGGCCCAGGGACGCATCCTTGGAGGAGCCACCGGCGTAGTCATAGATGCCGAGGGCCTGGGACGCGCCGCCGAAATAGCGCATGGTCTCGAACATCATTTCGCTGATGGGATTGCCCCACATGGCGCACTTCGAAGGCTTGTCCAGCGAACTGATGGGTCCGGACGTGATCCAGCCGCATTCCACGTATTTGCCGCCGGTGTAGCCGATCAGGCGCTGGCGGTCTATGTTGGCGACCACGCCATTGACACCCGTCCTGAACTGGCCCGTCTGAGGGTCGACTTCCTCTGCGAAATTGCTGATATTGCGGCGCAGCACGCCGCCGGCGATGTTTTTCTCGTACGAGCCTGTGAGCAGGCCGAAGTACATCTTCCCGTTCTCTCCGAAGTCGTGCAGCAGCCCCGTGGGCTTGTAGATGGTCTTGCCGCCGTTGGGATAGGCCTTGCAGCTGGCCTCGAGCAACTGGACATTGCTGCTGGAGCAGGCCTCCACAAGCAGGTTGTAGTCGGTGATCCTGCTGGTGCCTCGCGCGCACGAATTGCCGCCTGCACAGTTGCTCTGCCCTGCAAAGCCCTCCTGGGACACCCAATCCCAGATCTGGAACGAGGAGTCATTGAGCACGCGCAACTGTGTGATGCCGCCAGCGGCCTCCCCCAGCGTGGTGACGGCAAACAGATGGCGCGTGCCGGACGCCGGCTGACGCAGCGGCGCATAGTCCGAAATGCTGTAGACCTCGAGATCCCGCGCAGGGTCATAGGCCTTGCCCCAGCTGTGCGCATCCCTGGGAATGTAGGCGGTCTGCAAAACGGTGCGCGAAGCCGTGTCCTCCGCACGCATGCCGCCATAAAGCACGCGGCGTATGGCGTCCATGCGCGATGTGCCCAGATAGTTCAGGAAGTCGCCACTCCAGTTGTTCGAGCACTTTTTCCTGTTGCTTCCGGTCGCTGCCTGCGAGGGCACGAAAACACCCTTGGAATAGCTGTAGCAGACGTTGTTGTTGAAGTAGCCGTAGTAGTCGATCTGGTCCGGCTTGTACCCGACATCGATCACACCGTCGCCGTTGAGGTCGGAGGCATCGTTGTAGGCCTCGTAGTACAGCTTGTGGTCACGCCCCATCACCAGCATGTTCAAGGGCGCCAACGCCTGGTTCACGAACAGCGGCATCTGGGACAGCACGGTGTCCGCGCGCCCCTGGGCCTGCGCCGGCGTACTGGCCAGTGCCAGTGCGCACGTCCACAGCGCCAGGGCCGGCCACGCGAGTGCCCGGCCCTGGCACGCCCTCAGGCCATGCCTGGTTTTCCAACTTGCAATGCGAGCCATTGAAGCTCCCTCCCCCTGCTTACTTTATGAACATGTTGACGCTGGACCGCAGGCACAGCGCATCCGCTCCGCAGGCCTGGGCCTGCGACTTTTCCGTGGCCTGGGCATTGACCTCATAGAAGTCCGTGCAGCCGGTGGCGGGTGCATCCAGCGCGGACGTCGCACTACCCGACTTGGGACAGGCGGTCGTGATGTATCGGGGATACCAGTACCCATCGGGCTTCTGAAACCCGGCCGCCTTGGCCTTGGTCGTCCGGAAATCCGTACCGAGCCCGATGGAGTCCGTACGCACGTCGGACACCGAGCAGGGAATGCCGCTGCCCTCGGCCACCGGAGTGCCGGCGCCATTGCAAGACTTGAGCGCGACGGCATGCTCCAGCAGCTTGCGCTCGCCTTCTCGCAGCGTGCCATCCGCGGTTTCATACAGCCGCTGGCTATCCACCATGTTGGCGGCGATGCGCGCCTCCAGCGTGGCCACGCGCATGCCGACCACCGCCAGCAACAACACCAGCAGCAGCATGATCATGGACACCAGCAAGGCATTGCCGCGCTGGCGCCCGTGCAGGACACAGGACATGCAGCGGCGGCTCCGGGCTCCGATCAGCGCGGTCATGGCATCAGATTCCTCAGGGTGAGCGTGCCGGTGGCCAGTTGCAGCAGGGCGCCGGCATTCGCATCGCATCGGGCCGCGGCGCCGCCCAGTTGCGCCCAACGCTCGCAGACGGTGGAGGCCATGCCCTGCGTCACCTTGCCGGAGCTTTCCAGCAAGAGGGCAAGGCGCAGGGAACGGATGGCTTCCTGCTGCCCGGGCAACGTGGCCGCGAAGGCATCGACCCGGCGTATCGCGCCGGGCGCTGTCTGCCGATCGATGCCGAACTCGAAATGCACCGCCCGCACGCCATCGGCAAGCGGCACAACCTCCTGCGCAGCCCGGCACACCAGCACACCACTTTCGACGGTGTATTTCTCCGCGAACATGCCGGTCGCCGGCGCCGGAGCGTCATAGGGGCCGGCGGCTCCCAGGTTCGCGGGCGTGCCCGCACAATCGGTTTCCGCAGCGTCCCGGGGCTGGAAGCGAAGGCAGATGCTCTGCGCGTCAGCCGCGTAGAGCGCCTGTCCCTGGGCGAACTGGCAGCCGTTGGGATGGGGCGAGGAATCGGCAGGAAATGCGTCGAACATCGCCTGCGAAGGGTCCCTCCTGTAGCCTGCCTTGGAGAACTCGGAGTCCAGCACGGCCAGCGCCAGCCGGCTGTTGCCGAGGTTCTCGCTCTGCCCCACGCGAAAACCGAAGCTCGACAGCCCCTGCATGTAGATGGTGGTGGCAATCAGCACGAGGAACAGGCCGATGGCCAGCGCCACCATAATCTCCACCAGGGACATGCCCGCCTGGGACGGCATGCGCATGCGGCACGCCCATGCTCCCGGCCCGCGCTCAAAGCCGCGACCGCAGCGTGAATGTACAAAATTCATTGTCGCTTCCATCCAGACATTGGCCTTTCTTGACCGGCCAGGCCACCGTCACGGACACCAGGCCATCGGCATCGGCGCTCACGGCGAAGGAGCTGTCGATGCGGTCCGCGGTGAGATCGGGCACCAGCTTGCGGGCCCGGTCGCCCCAGCAGGCCAGGCGCTGCTCCCGCGGCTGCGGCAAAGGCTGGCAGGCCGCAGGGGCCGCGGGCATCGCGGCACCCTCCAGCTTCTGGTAGCCGCCCAGTTCCGCCACGGGCGCGCCCTTCGCGTCCAGGACCGTGGCCGTATCCCCCCGCAGGGTCTCCAGCAGTTCGGAAGCCAGCATGGATGCCATCTGGCGCCGCTCGGTATCCACGGTGTATTCAATGGCACGCACATGGATGCGCACGGCGCCCAGCAGCCCCACGGCCACCAGCAGCACGGCGACGAGTACCTCGATAAGGCCTGCGCCGCGTTGCCTGCGAGAAGAAAAAGGAATGGACATGTTGCAGACCCGTTGCACGCGCATCAGCAACTGCCGCCGGCAGGCAGCCGCTGCTGGCGCACAAGCCCGGCGCGAGTCACTCTCAGGCAGTGCATGCGCGTGGCATGGCGAGCCGTGACGGTCAGCGTGTACAGCGTGCTGGCGCCGGAGAACTGCTTGGCGGTCCCCGTGGTTTCGAACAGGACGCCCTGGGAAGAATCACCGGAGGGCGACACGGTCACGGCATCAGGCACCCGGGCCTCGCGCACCAGTTGCCCCCCCGACTTGGCGGACCATGTCTGCCCCGTGCCCACGAAGCTGCTTTCCACCCGTTTGTAGACCGCTTCGGAGCGAGCCAGCTGCAGCAACGACTGCAATTCGAGCGCAGCCGAGCTGACGCGCTGGTTGGCTATTTGGACGATGAAGGAAGGAGCGGCCAGAGCGGCCAGAATCGCGACCAGCGCCACCACAACCATCATCTCGATGAGGGTGAAGCCACGGGGCCGTTGCCACCTGCCGCCTGGACAGCCGTTGCGCGTGTAACCGGGATTTTTCATGCAAGCGTGCTTCTCGTTGGCAGGGGACCATGCGACAGGCCTGCAAGCCCTGCGCCATTGCTCTTGATTGATGTTTGCAATCGTAATTCAATAGCAATGCAAAACACCTATTGACACAGGTCATGGGACAAATATAGGACTTGTCTTATAAAAACCTGCGCAGAGCGCAACACCCCATCCAGCAAGCCCGGCCCGCCGTCGGCGCACGCAAGCTCGGCGGAACGGCCCGCGCAACGGGCATGGCCATGGTGGCGATACGGCAGACCGCGAAGTCAGGCAGGCAGGCCTCGCCTCAAGCGCCTGAAAATCCACGGCAGCGTGAGCGGCCGCAATCCAGCCACAGCGCGATTGGCCATGCGAATATCCCGCCTGCTTCCAGCCCGAGGAAGAGAAAGTTTCCGCCCAAAGCAAAAATCCCCAGTGCATTTCTGCACTGGGGATTTTCTTGTTTGGGGTGGCTGATGGGGCTCGAACCCACGACAACAGGAATCACAATCCTGGACTCTACCAACTGAGCTACAGCCACCGTTGAAGCATTCGATTATATGCCAAAAACCAGCAGACAAATGCTTTGGAACAGGCGTTGCGCGACGGATCGGGAGCGGCAGGAACAAAGGCGCATCGGGGACGCGGGCAACGGGCAGGATGCCACCATCCTCCATGCAGCCGCAGCCGGCAGGGACCTTGCCCGCCGTCCCTGGAGCTTTCGGGGACAACCAGTCCCCCTGCCGCCCAAAGCAAAAATCCCCAGAGCATTTCTGCTCTGGGGATTTTTTTATTTGGGGTGGCTGATGGGGCTCGAACCCACGACAACAGGAATCACAATCCTGGACTCTACCAACTGAGCTACAGCCACCGTAGAAGAACGCTATTCTATTCCAAAAAACTGCTTGATTTCTGAAATTTCTGTTTTGCTAGAAATTTCTCTCATCAGGGGCGCGGGACCTTGATCTGCACCTTGAGCTGTTTCTTGAGAAGCTCGTAGTATGCCATAGCTTCTGCGACCGCAGAGCTTCGCAGGAAGTCCTGCTTCTGCGCGGCAGCAGCCTGTGCATCATCGGCCGGGCGCTCGACAATGCGGTTGATCTTGACCACGGCATAGCCTTGGGCACCCATGTCGACACCAGTCCAGGCAGGCAGTTGAGCGGTCGGTGCGCGCAGGGCGGCATCGACCACTTCGCGCGACAGGCCTTCGGGCTGGTCGCGGCTGATCACCTTGGCGGCAGGCAGTTGCGCCGCATCAGGCTTGGCCTTCCATGCTGCAAGCTTGGCCTCGCCATCGGCCTTGGCCAGTTCGGCGGACTTTTGCGCCACGTACAGGGTGCGCAGCTTGTCGCCGACCTCGGCCATGGGCAGCGTGCGGGCAGGCGTGTACTCCACCACGCGGCCGGCCACCAGTTGGCTGGAACCCAGCTCCACCGCATCGGTGTTGCGCTTGTTGTTCAGCGAGTCGCTGGAGAACAGCGCTTCCAGGAAGCGGGGGTTGGCCAGGGGGCCCTTGACGTTGGGGCCGGGCTGGCGCGTGACATGGTCTGCCTTTTGCACGGTGAGCTTGAACTTCTCGGCCACGGGCTGCAGGCTGTCCGACTGCTCGTAGACCGCGTTGGAGAAGCCTTCCGCCAGTTCGGCGAACTTGCGCTGGGCCTGCTGCTGCTTGAGTTCGGCTTCCAGCTTGGGACGCATCTGCTCGAAGCTCGGAGCCTTGGGCTTCTTGATGTCCACCAGCGAGATGATGTGGTAGCCGAAGTCGCTGTGCACCACGTCGCTGATGTCGCCGACCTTCATGCCGAAGGCTGCGTCCTCGAAGGGCTTGACCATGGCACCGCGGCCGAAGTAGCCCAGATCGCCACCCGATGCAGCGGAGCCACCGTCCTGCGAATTGGCCTTGGCCAGTTCGGCGAAACGCTTGGGGTCCTTGCGCAGCTCGGCCAGCAGTTCCTCGGCCTTGGCCTTGGCTTTTTCCTGCTCGGCAGCAGGCGCATCCTTGCTTGCATTGATCAGGATGTGGCTGGCACGGCGCTCTTCGGGGCCGGCCAGGCGCTCGGCGTTCTGGTTGTAGTAGGAACGCACATCGTCTTCGCTCAGCGTGATGCCGGCCTCGATGCTGGGAACGTCCAGCAGCAGGTATTCCACCTTGGCCTGCTCCGATTGCTGGAACTGGCTGGTGTGAGCGTCGTAGTAGGCCTTGAGGTCTGCCTCGGTGGGCTGGACCTTGCTGGCGTAGGCGCTGGCTTCAAAGCGGGCCACCTGCACTTCGCGGCGCTGGTACAGCGCATCGATGGCCTGCTTGACCTGGGTGTCGGTCGCAAAGGCCGTACCCGTCACGCCACCCATCACCTGGTTCATGGACAGCTCGCGGCGCAGGTTGGCCTCGAAGCCTTCGGGCGTCAGGCCCTGCGATCCGACCAGGGCACGGTAGGCCTCGGCATCCATCGAGCCATCAGGCTTCTTGAGCGCGGCAATCGCGGGGATCTCCTGCAGCGTGCGCACCAGTTGCGCATCGGATGCGGCCAGGTGCATCTTCTGCACGGCAGCGGCCAGCACCTGGTCACGCACCATCTTCTCCAGCGTGGCGTAGCGCGCCTGCGGCGAGTCCAGCAGCTTGGGGTCGATGTTGGGGTTCTCGGCGCGCAGGCGATCACTCTCCATGCGGTGCGCGTTCTCCCAGTCGGCCTGCTTGATCTCATGACCATCGACACGTGCGACGATGACGCTGGACTCTGTGAAGTAGTTCTGGTTCACACCCACGAAGATGAACGAGGGAATGATCAGCAAGAACAACAAGATCATCACGAACTTGGAATGCTTGCGGATGGATTCGAACATGGTCTGTCGTCTTTCAATGGCAGAAATAGAAAAGGCGAACTTTCGTTCGCCTTTTGTTCTTGGTGGGTGCTGACGGGGTCGAACCGCCGACCTACGCCTTGTAAGGGCGCCGCTCTACCAACTGAGCTAAGCACCCCACCTTGACTGGTGTCAGTTCAGGGCATCTTTCAATGCCTTGCCCGGACGGAACTTTGGAACCTTGGCGGCCTTGATCTTGATGGTTTCGCCGGTGCGGGGGTTGCGGCCCGTACGAGCAGCGCGCTTACCAACGGCGAATGTGCCAAAACCAACGAGCGACACTGTACCACCCTTTTTGAGGGTTTTCTTCACAGCCTCAATCGTGGAATCCAGTGCACGAGCAGCCGCAGCCTTGGAGATGTCGGCGTTGTTAGCGATGTGCTCAATCAGTTCGGTTTTATTCACAAGATGCCTCTGGAGAAATAAGTGAATGGGATGTCTCTGCGGCCACCAACTTGGCTCGGCCAGAAACCCGGCGCGACGGATACGGAATCTGGCTTGCCGTTCGACGCCTGCCTCGGGGCAGACATCGGTGAATTAAAGCCATCGACCTTCCAGGTGTCAATGCACGCTGCGCATCGCAGCGACAGGGGACGATTCTATGCGGTTTTGGCGCCAGCTTTGGCTTTGCGGCCGGTTTTTTGCGCCCCGCGCAGGCTAGCGGCTTCACGAATTGACAAGGGTTGACAATGGACTTGTCCGCTGCAGGCCTTGCCAGTGCTGCAATGCGCCTCACCGCTTCGCATCCACGACGCCGCAGCGGCTGCCCTGCCTGATTCAAATGCTTCCAAAAAAGTAGCAACGCCAGACAGTTTGACGTGTCTGGCGCAGGATCCCGGGAACGGCCGGAAAGGACCTCAGTGCGTGACCCGCGCGCGGATCTCGGGCAGGGCTTTTTGCAGGTAGTACACCATCGACCAGACGGTGAGCACCGCCGCCACCCAGATCAGCACCTGGCCCCAGACGCCGGTGTCGATCATGCCGAACACGCGGCCGTCGTACAGGAGGAAGGGAATGGCCACCATCTGTGCCGTGGTCTTGAGCTTGCCGAGCATGTGGACGGCCACGCTCTTGCCCGCGCCCAGGTGCGCCATCCACTCGCGCAGGGCCGAGATGGCGATCTCGCGGCCGATGATGATCAGGGCCACGAACACATCGGTGCGCTGCAGGTGCACCAGCACCAGCAGCGAGGCGCAGACCAGGAACTTGTCGGCCACGGGATCGAGGAAGGCGCCGAAGGCCGATGTCTGGTTGAGCTTGCGCGCCAGGTAGCCGTCGAGCCAGTCGGTGGCCGCGAAGACGATGAACATGACCGTGGCGACCAGGTTGCGGGTCGCCACATCGAACGGCGCGTAGAACACCCCGACGATCAGCGGAATCGCGACGATCCGCGTACAGGTCATCAAGGTGGGGATTGTGAGAAACATGGCCGCCATTGTGTCACGTACCTTGGTGTTTGAGGTTCTGTTTGAAGGCCCGCGGTGCAGCCTGCGGGACGGTCATTTCAATGCAATGCACGGTAGATATCTTCAGCCAGCGCGGCCGAGATGCCGTCCACGCTGCACAGGTCTTCCACCGTGGCTTCCGACACGCCGCGCACGCCGCCAAAGCGCTGCAGCAGGCGCGCGCGCTTCTTGGGGCCGACGCCCGGAATCTCCTCGAGTTTGCCGCCGCCCACGCGCACCTTGGCACGCGCCGCGCGCATGCCGGTGATGGCGAAGCGGTGGGCCTCGTCGCGGATCTGGGCCACCAGCATCAGCGCGGCCGAGTCGTAGCCCAGGTAGATCTTCTCGCGCCCGTCGGCAAAGACCAGTTCTTCCAGGCCGACCTTGCGCCCCTCGCCCTTTTCCACGCCCACGATGCGCGAGACATCGAGGCCCAGCTGCTCGAAGACTTCGCGCGCCATGCTGACCTGGCCCTTGCCGCCGTCGACCAGCACCAGGTCCGGCAGTTGCGGCTGCTTGCCCGTGAGCTCGGCACCGCCCGCCTCTCTTTGCGCCTCGGCCACGCGGCTGTAGCGGCGCGTCAGCACCTGGCGCATGGCGGCGTAGTCGTCGCCGCCCGTGATGCCTTCGATGTTGAAACGCCGGTATTCGCTGCTTTGCATCTTGTGGTGATGGAAAACCACGCAGGAGGCCTGCGTGGCCTCGCCCGCCGTGTGCGAGATGTCGAAGCATTCGATGGTGAGCTCGTCCAGGTTCTCGCAGGCCAGGTCCAGCGCCTCGACCAGCGCGCGCGTGCGCGCCTGCTGCGAGCCTTCTTCGGCCAGCAGGCGGGCCATCTGGATGTCGGCGTTCTTTTGCGCCATCTCCAGCCAGATGCGCCGCTGCTCGCGCGGCTGCTGCACGGCGGTGATGCGCACGCCGCCTTGCTCGCTCAGCAGGGCCAGCAGCTTCTTGTCCACCGGATGGCTGACGATGAGCACGGGCGGCACGGCCACGCCGGTGTAGTGCTGGGCGATGAAGGCCTCCAGCACGATGTCCTCGACCGGGCGCGCGGATTCGGCAAGATTGGCCTCTTCCTCGCCGGCATAGACCGAGGCGGCATCGCCCAGGTTGGCGGGAAAGTACGGCCGGTCGCCCAGGTGGCGGCCGCCGCGCACCATGGCCAGGTTCACGCAGGCGCGGCCGCCCTGCACTTTCACGGCGAGGATGTCCACGTCGCGGTCGTCGGCGGTTTCTATGACCTGCTGGTGCAGCACGCGCGACAGCGCCGTCATCTGGTTGCGCACCTCGGCGGCCTGCTCGTATTCCATGCGCCCGGCGTGCTCCATCATGCGGGCCTCCAGCTGGCGCAGCAGTTCCTGGGTTTCGCCGCGCAGCATGGCCTCGGCATTGCGCACGTCCAGCGCATAGGCTTCGGGCGAGATCAGATCCACGCAAGGGCCGCTGCAGCGCTTGATCTGGTAGAGCAGGCAGGGGCGCGAGCGGTTGGCAAAGACCGTGTCCTCGCAGGTGCGCAGCCGGAAGACCTTTTGCAGCAGCTGGATGCTTTCCTTGACAGCCCAGGCGTTGGGATAGGGACCGAAGTAGCGGTGGCGCTTGTCCACGGCGCCACGGTAGTAGGCCATGCGCGCGAAGCGCTGGTGGGCAGGCTCGCCAGCCTGGCCGTCGCGCGCGGCCACGCCGGTGATCTTCAGGTAGGGATAGCTCTTGTCGTCCCGAAACAGGATGTTGTACTTGGGGTGCTGCGTCTTGATGAGGTTGTTTTCGAGCAGCAGGGCCTCGGCCTCGGAGCGCACCACCGTGGTCTCCATGCGGGCGATCTTGCCCACCATGTGGCCTATGCGCGTGCCGCCATGGTTCTTGGTGAAGTAGCTGGAGACGCGGCGCTTGAGATTGATGGCCTTGCCCACGTACAGCAGGCCGCCTGCCGCGTCGAAATAGCGGTAGACGCCGGGCAGGCCCGGCAGCGCTGCCACCTGGGCCAGCAGTTCATCGGAATGGGATTCGGACATGCGCCTATTGTGGCCGCTGCCCGGGCCCGCCGCAGCGGGCCTGCGGGCCCCCGGGCTCTTACTCGGCCTCGATCTTCGAGGACTTGACCACCTGGGCCCAGTTGGACCACTCGGTCTTGACCATGGCGCCCAGCTGCTGCGGGTTCATGTAGTCCGCCGTGGCGCCCTGCTCCTGTGCCTTTTGCTTGAAGGCCGGGTTCTCCACCACCTTCTTGAGGTCGGCCGTGAGCTTGTCGATCACGGGCTTGGGCGTGGCGGCGGGCGCGAACACGGCAAACCAGGAGGTGGCGTTGACGCCCGCATAGCCGGCCTCGGCCGTGGTGGGCGCATCAGGCAGGCTGGGCAGGCGCTGCGCGCCGGTGACGGCCAGCACGCGCAGCTTGCCGCTTTGCACATGGGGCATGAAGGGCGGCGCCGTGCCGAAGGTCAGGTCCACCTGGCCGCCCAGCAGGTCCTGCAGCGCGGGGCCGGTGCCCTTGTAGGGGACGTGGACCATCTTGATGCCGGCCTGCTGCTCCAGCATGGCGCCCGTCACGTGCTGCAGCGAGCCATTGCCCGATGAGGCGTAGTTCAGCTTGCCGGGGTTGGCCTTGGCATAGGCCACGAGTTCGGCCAGCGTCTTCACGGGCAGCTCGGACCGCACCACGATGATCTGCGGCGCCGACAGCACATTGGCCACGGGCTGGAAGTCGCCCTGCTCCCAGATGCGGGCCTTGGTCAGGTGGGGCGAGATGACGTGATAGCCCGAGTACTGCATGAGCAGGGTGTAGCCATCGGCCTCGGCACGCTTGACCAGGCTGGCTGCGATGGAGCCGTTGCCGCCGCCCTTGTTGTCCACCACCACCGACTGGCCGATCACCGGCGCCAGCGCCTGGGCCGCCATGCGCGCCGCCAGGTCGGTGGTGCCGCCGGCTGCGGCCGGCACGATCATGGTGATGGTCTTGGCGGGGTAGCCGCCCTGGGCCAGCGCGGCTGTGCCGCCCAGGCCCAGTCCCGCGATGGCCATGGCCACGGCTGCGATCTGTCTGCGTTGAATCTTCTTCATCTTTGTCTCCTTGGTTTGCTCGGTTCTTGTGAATGAGAATGCGCGCCGGCCTCAGCCCTTGGCCAGCGCCCGTTCGCGGATGGCTGCAAAGTCGGCTGGTGGCTGGTGCAGGTCCAGCCGCGCGCCGGCCTTGGCGATCTGGCTGGCCGTGTCATGGCCGATCAGCGCGGGCAGGCTGCGCGCGGCCGCGACGATCTGCGCCAGGTCCACGCCGGTGTCGTAGCCCATGAGCTGCAGCGCGTGGACGATGTCCTCGGTGCAGGCATTGCCCGAGGCGCCGGGCGCGTAGGGGCAGCCGCCCAGGCCGCCGATGGAGGCGTCGAAGCGGTCGCCGCCCGCCTCGATCGAGGCCAGCACATTGCCCAGGGCCATGCCGCGTGTGTTGTGGAAGTGCAGGGTCAGTCCCAGCCGCGGCCAGCGCTGCCGGAAGGCGGCCACCATGGCACGCACCTGGGTCGGGAAGGCCATGCCCGTGGTGTCGCACAGCGTGATGCCCTGCACGCCCAGGTCGGCAAAGCGCTGCACCCAGTCGAAGACTTCCTGCTGCGGCACATCTCCCTCCATGGGGCAGCCAAAGCAGCACGACAGCGAGACGTTGACCGGCACGCCCGCCTGCTGCGCCGTGGCCACGACCTGGGCCAGCGCCGCGAACGACTGGCTGCGCTGCATGCGCAGGTTGCACAGGTTGTGCGTCTCGCTGACCGACATGACCAGGTTGAGCTCGTCCGTGCGCGCCTCGATGGCGCGCTCGGCGCCGCGGGCATTGGGCACCAGGGCCGTGTAGACGGTGCCGGGGCGGCGCTCTATCTCACGCATGACGATCTCGCCATCGCGCAGCGCGGGAATGGCCGTGGGCGAGACAAAGGCCGTGACCTCGATCTTGGACAGGCCAGCCTGCGACAGCGCATTGACCAGGGCGATCTTGTCCTCGGTGGGGACAAAGGCCTGCTCCATCTGCAGCCCGTCGCGCGTGCCAACCTCGTTGAAGAAGACGCGGCGGCCCGCGCCCTGCCAGACATCCGTGGGGTGGACGGCATTCATTGGATCACTCCCTTGCTGCGCAGCAGCGCAATCTGTTGGGCCGTGAGGCCGGCCTCGGCCAGCACGGCATCGGTGTCATCGCCCACATGGGGCGCACTGCTGCGCACCGTGCCGGGCGTGAGCGAGAGCTTGGGGACGATGCCCGGCACCTCGATGTCGTCTCCGTCGCGCGTGTGCTGGCTGAGGATCATGTCGCGGGCGCGGTAGTGCGGGTCCTCGGCAATGTCCTTGGCCGTGTAGACCTTGCCGGCCGGCACGCGCGCGGCGGCCAACTGGTCCATCACGGCCTGCACGCTCTGCGAGCGCGTCCAGCCGCCGATGACGGCGTCGATCTCGGCGATGCGCGCCACGCGGCCCGCGTTGTCGGCCAGTTGCGGATCGTCGGCCAGGTCCTGGCGGCCGATGGTGGCCATCAGGCGCTTGAAGATGGAGTCGCCATTGCCGGCCACCAGCACCCAGCCGTCCTGGCAGGGATAGGCGTTGGACGGCGCAATGCCCGGCAGCGCACTGCCGGCCGCCTCGCGCACGGCACCAAAGGCGCTGTATTCGGGCAGCAGGCTTTCCATGACGTTGAACACGGCCTCGTGCAGGGCCACGTCGATGACCTGGCCGGCACCGCCGTTCACCTTGCGGTGGTACAGGGCCATCATCACGCCGATCACGCCATGCAGCGCGGCCAGCGTGTCGCCAATCGAGACGCCCACGCGCACCGGCACGCGGCCCGGCTCGGCCGTCAGGTGGCGCAGGCCGCCCATGGCCTCGCCGATCACGCCAAAGCCCGGCAGGTCGCGGTAGGGGCCGGTCTGGCCGTAGCCCGAGATGCGCAGGATGACCAGGCCGGGGTTGAGCGCATGGAGCTCTTCGGGCGACATGCCCCAGCCTTCCAGCGTGCCGGGGCGGAAGTTCTCGACCAGCACATCGGCCTCGGCGATCAGGCGCCGCGCGATGTCCTGGCCCTCCTGCTGGCGCAGGTCCAGCGCCACCGAGCGCTTGTTGCGCGACTGCACCTGCCACCAGACCGAGGTGCCGTTCTTGATCAGGCGCCAGTTGCGCAGCGGATCGCCCGCGCCCGGCGCCTCGATCTTGACCACGTCGGCGCCGAACTCGCCCAGCGTCTTGCCGCAGAACGGCCCTGCGATCAATTGCCCCATCTCGACCACGCGCACGCCATTGAGCGCGCCGGGTGTGGGTGCCTGCCTTGTCTGTTGTGTCATGGGTTAGCGCTTCCTCTTTGTCTCCTGCAGCCAGCCTCCGATGGCATTGCCGCGGCGCCGATCTTGCCGCCGTCCGCGCGCGCTGCAAAACGCTCAAGCGCGACGCTGCCATCGCAAACCGGCATGGCAGAACCCAGCCGGGCGGGGCCGGGAGATAATCGCCACCCCATGAAACTCGACCCGATTTCGCTGCGCCTGTTCGTGGCCGTGATGGAGGAAAGCGCCATCGCCCGCGCTGCCGCACGCGAACACATCGCCCCCTCGGCCGCCAGCCGCCGGCTGGCCGAGCTGGAGAGCCAGCTGCAGGTGGAGCTGTTCACCCGCAGCAACCGCGGCAGCGTACCCACGGCCGCCGCCTATGCACTGCTGAACATGGCGCGCGGCGTGCTCAATGACCTGGACGGCATCGGCGAGCAGATGCGCGAGTACGGCAGCGGCCTGCGCGGCCATGTGCGCGTGATGGCCAACATCTCGGCCATCACGCAGTTCCTGCCCTCCCAGCTGCAGCGCTTCCTGGACCAGCACCCGCATGTGGACGTGCGCCTGCAGGAGCGCGTGAGCAGCGACATCGCACGCGCCGTGGCCGACAACGAGGCCGACATCGGCATCCTCAACCAGGGCAGCTACGGAGAGAAGATCCGCCTGCGCCCGTACCGGCGCGATCGCCTCATCGTCATCGTGCCCCAGGGCCATGCGCTGGTACGGCGGCGCTCGCTGCGGCTGGCTCAGGTGCTGGATCATGACCTGGTGGGCATGCACGCGGGCAGCGCGCTCAACCACCAGATCACGCGCGCCGCGGCCGACCTGGGCCTGCAGCCCCGGCTGCGCATGAAGGTCACGGGCTATGACGCGCTGTGCCTGATGGTGGCCTCGGGCCTGGGCGTCGGCATCCTGCCCGAAGGCAGCGCACGCCTGTACCTGGGCGCCCTGCCGCTGCGCTGCATTGCGCTGGACGAGCCCTGGGCCGAGCGCCAGCTGATGCTGTGCGTGCGCTCGCAAGAGGCACTGCCGCCAGTGGCGCAGTTGCTGGTCGAACACCTGTGCGAACCCTGATTCCCATGCTTGCCTTCAAACCCATCCCCCCGGCCCCTCTGCCAGAGCAGGCCGTTGCACGGACCTGGGACATCTTCTGCCAGGTCATAGACAACTTTGGCGACATCGGCGTGTGCTGGCGCGCGGCGGCCGACCTGGCTTCACGCGGCCAGCGCGTGCGGCTGTGGATGGACGACGCCAGCGCCCTGGCCTGGATGGCTCCCCGGCCCCACCCGGCCGGGCTCAGCGTGCACGGCTGGCCCACGCAGGCGCAGGACAACCCGCAGGCCGTGGGCGATGTGGTCATCGAGGCCTTCGGCTGCGAGATCCCGCCGCCCTTCCTGGCAGCCATCGCGCGCCGGGCACCGCTGTGGATCAACCTCGAATACCTGTCGGCAGAGGACTATGTGGAGCGCTGCCACCGCCTGCCCTCGCCGCTGATGTCGGGGCCGGCTGCGGGGTTGACGCGCTGGTTCTTCTACCCGGGCTTCACGGCCGCCACGGGCGGCCTGCTGCGCGAGCCGGACCTGGCCGCGCGCCAGGCAGCCTTTGCTTCCGAGGGCCGGCAGGCCTGGCGCACACGCCACGGCATAGGCACCGGCGATTGCGCCATCTCGCTGTTCTGCTACGAGCCCCCTGCCCTGCCTCAATGGCTGGCCCAACTGCATGCAGCGCCCCCTGCGCCGCGGGCCACGCATTTGCTGGTGACCCCGGGGCGCGCAGCCGCCGCCGTGCAACAGGCCATAGCAAGCGTGCCCGCCACGAAACAAGGCGCGGTGACCCGGCATGCGCTGCAGCCCTGCCCCCAACCTCAGTTCGATGAAATGCTCTGGGCCTGCGACCTGAACCTGGTGCGTGGCGAGGATTCGCTGGTACGTGCGCTGTGGGCGGGCCAGCCGCTGGTCTGGCACATCTATCCCCAGCACGACGACGCCCATCACGACAAGCTCGACGCCTTTCTTGACTGGCTGCAGGCACCGGCCAGCCTGCGCGCCTTCCACCATGCCTGGAACGGCATGGCACCGGCAAGCACCCTGCCCGCAATCACGCCTGCGCTGCTGCAGCAATGGCAGGAATGCGTGCAGGCGGCACGCCTGCGGCTGCTGCAACAGACCCCATTGATTGAGCAGCTACAAGCTTTCGTGACCGAAAAAAGCTAGAATGCACGTTTTGCCTCCCTGGAGGCGCCGCTGCGGGCGACCGCCAGCCGGCCGCCATCGACCAACCAGGGTTGCACCCGCCGCGGAACTGCGGCAGGCGCACCGTCCCAGCGACTTCGCTTGCCTGCCCTGTTGAGCGGCTCAACCTCAGCCAAGCAAGCTATGAAAATCGCTCAAGAAATCCGCGCCGGCAACGTGATCATGCACGGCAAGGACCCGATGATCGTCCTGAAGACCGAATACGCTCGCGGTGGCCGCGGCGCCGCCACCGTCCGCATGAAGCTCAAGTCCCTGCTGGGCAACATGGGCACCGAAGTCGTCTTCAAGGCCGACGACAAGATCGACAACGTGATCCTGGACAAGAAGGAGTGCACCTACTCCTACTTCGCCGATCCGATGTACGTGTGGATGGATGCCGACTTCAACCAGTACGAAGTGGAAGCCACCAACATGGGTGACGCCATCAACTACCTGGAAGACGGCATGGAAGCCGAAGTCGTGTTCTACGACGGCAAGGCCATCTCCTGCGAACTGCCCACTTCCGTGGAACGCGAAATCACCTGGACCGAACCCGCCGTCAAGGGCGACACATCGGGCAAGGTGCTCAAGCCTGCCAAGATTGCCACCGGCTTCGAAGTGCCCGTGCCCCTGTTCGTGAGCCAGGGCGACAAGATCGAAATCGACACCCGCACGGGCGAGTACCGCAAGCGCGTCTAAACAACGCCTGCAGTTCCCTCTGCGAAGCCCCTGGCAGTCTCTGCCAGGGGCTTTTTCTTTGGGCGCGCGGTATCCACGCAGGTATTTACCCGGATTTAATTGACTTGTGGATTTTACCCGGCTAATATCCTCCGCATGACTACCGACTCTTGCATGGCGGGCGCCGAGCCCGCACCCAGCTACACCATCTTCCAGGGCCATGGCCGTCTGCTCCAGGGGGACAGGCCTGCCGTCCTGCAGTTCCTGCAAAGCCATGAACAACAAGCGCAGGGCAGTGGATCGGCACCGCCGTTGTGGGTTTTCGACGACCACAGCGGCATGCGGCTGGACCTGGACTGGCGCAGCGAGCTGGCCTCAGCGCCTGCCCCCGCCGAAGCCGCCGCCCCGCGCAGCGTGGGCCGCCCCAAGCTGGGCGTGGTGGCACGCGAAGTCACCTTGCTGCCACGGCACTGGGAATGGCTGAACCGCCAGCCCGGCGGCGCCTCCGGCGCACTGCGCAGGCTGGTGGACGAGGCGCGCGGCAAGCACGCCGCACAGGATGCCGTGCGCGCCGCCACCGAAGCCGTCTACCGCTTCATGAGCGAGATGGCGGGCGACCTGCCCCATTTCGAGGACGCCAGCCGCGCCCTGTTTGCACGCCAGGCCGAAGCCTTCGCACAGCACACCGCCACCTGGCCCGAGGATGTGCGAAGCTATCTGCAGCAACTGGGCGGCCCCGTGTGGGCGGGCTCACCTGCGGCGCCAGCCCAGGACTGAAGACCTGACCCGGCCCGACCTCACTGCTTTTCTCGTCGCATTACCAGACACAACATGACGAAACCAACCGACCCCCTGCCCCAGGCCGCCGCGCCTGCCGCATCCAGCCACGGCGGGCCGCCCATTGCCGGCAGCCAGCCGTTGTGGCGCACCTTTCTGGTGTTCCTGGGCCCCATGGTGCTGGCCAACATCCTGCAATCGCTGTCGGGCACCATCAACAGCGTCTTCATTGGCCAGATGCTGGGCGTGCAGGCGCTGGCCGCCGTCGCGGCCTTCTTTCCGGTGATGTTCCTCTTCATCGCCTTCGTGATCGGCCTGGGCGCGGGCTCCTCGGTGCTGATCGGCCAGGCCTACGGCGCGCGCATGCATGACAAGCTGCGCGCGATTGCGGGCACGGCCATGTGCATAGGACTGCTGTTCGGCGCCATCGTGGCCCTGTTCGGCGGGCTGTTCACCGAGCCGCTGATGCGGTTGCTGGGCACGCCGCCCGACATCATGGAGCAGGCCACGCTGTACTCGCGCATCGTGCTGCTGGGCATGCCGGGGCTGTTCGTGTTCCTGCTGGCCACCTCGCTGCTGCGCGGCGTGGGCGACACGGTCTCGCCCATGCTGGCCCTGCTGATCTCCACGGGCACGGGCCTGGCCTGCACCCCGGCGCTGATCGCGGGCTGGGCCGGCCTGCCGCGCCTGGGCGTGGCCAGCGCGGGCGTGTCCATGATCCTGGGCTTCACACTGGCGCTGGCCTGGCTGGGCTGGCGGCTGCGCCGCATCGGCAGCCCGCTGGCACCCAATGCCGCGCTGTGGAAGGCCATGCGCATTGACCGGACCCTGCTCAAGAGCATCCTGCGCGTGGGCATTCCCACGGGCGTGCAGATGATTGCCTCGTCCATGGCCGGGCTGGTCGTCGTGTCGCTGGTCAACGGCTTCGGCTCCAGCGCCACGGCCGCCTATGGCGCGGTCAACCAGATCAACTCGTTTGCGCAGTTTCCCGTGATCTCGGTGGCCATCACGGCCTCCATCCTCGGAGCCCAGGCCATCGGCGCGGGACGCAGCGAGCGCCTGGGAGCCATCACGGCCACGGCCATCCGCATGAACCTGGCATTGGGCGCCGCCCTGGCCCTGATCGGCAGCCTGTTCGCACGGCCGCTGCTGGGCATGTTCATCACCGATGAGCAGGTGCTGGTGCTGGCCATCGAGCTGCTGTACATCGTGCTGTGGAGCGGCCTGCTGCTGGGCTGCTTCATCGCCCTGTCGTCCATCATGCGCGCCAGCGGCGATGTGGTCATTCCCACGGCCATCACCATCACGGTTCTCGCCGTGCTGGAGCTGCCCATGGCCTGGTGGCTGAGCCGCGGCTTCGGGCTGATGGGGATCTGGATGGCGCTTCCGCTGTCCTACACCCTGACGCTGTGCCTTCAGACCGCCTACTACAAGCTGGTCTGGAAGAAGCGCCCGATCCGCCGCATGGTGTAGGGCGTGCGCCATGCAAAACAGGCTTCCCGAGGGAAGCCTGTTTTTTTTTGGGGTGGGCAAGGCGTCAGGCGTTCAGGTCCAGCACCACGCGCCCTTCGATCTTGCCTTCATGCATGCGCGCGAAGATGTCGTTGATGTTCTCCAGCCGGTCGGTGGACACGGTGGCCTTGACCTTGCCCATGGCCGCGAAGTCCAGCGACTCCTGCAGGTCCAGCCGCGTGCCCACGATGGAGCCGCGCACCGTCACGCCGCTGAGCACCATGTTGAAGATGGGCAGCGGAAAGCTGCCGGGCGGCAGGCCGTTGAGCGACACCGTGCCGCCGCGCCGCACCATGCCCAGCGCCTGCTCGAAGGCCTTGGGCGATACCGCCGTCACCAGGGCGCCGTGTGCGCCGCCAATCTCCTTTTTCAGGTAGGCCGCAGGGTCCGTGGTCATGGCGTTGACCGTGACCTGTGCGCCCAGGCGCCTGGCCAGCGCCAGCTTGTCGTCATCCACGTCCACCGCCGCCACGTTCAGGCCCATGGCCTTGGCATATTGCACGGCCATGTGACCCAGGCCGCCGATGCCCGAGATCACCACCCAGTTGCCGGGCTTGGTGTCCGTGACCTTCAGGCCCTTGTAGACGGTGACGCCCGCGCACAGCACGGGTGCGATCTCGATGAGGTCCACGCTGCCCGGCAGCAGACCCACGAAGTTGGCATCGGCCAGCGCGTACTGCGCAAAGCCGCCGTTGACGGAGTAGCCGGTGTTCTTTTGCTGCTCGCACAGCGTCTCCCAGCCGCCCAGGCAATGCTCGCAATGGCCGCAGGCCGTGTAGAGCCAGGGAATGCCGACGCGGTCGCCCTCCTTCACATGGGTGACGCCCGCGCCCACGGCGGCCACATAGCCCACGCCTTCGTGGCCAGGGATGAAAGGCGGATTGGGCTTGACGGGCCAGTCGCCCTGAGCCGCATGCAGGTCGGTATGGCAGACGCCGCAGGCCTCGATCTTCACCAGCACATGGCCGGGATCGGGCCGGGGCACCGGGACTTCCTCGATGGTGAGCGGCTTGCCAAACTCCCGCACCACGGCGGCCTTCATGGTCCTGTTCATTCGCGCCATCCTTTCTTTGCGTCAAAGTAGGTACAGCATTTCAGCGAAGCGACCTGAACGCCTTGATCAAAATCAGGCCTTGGACCATCAAGGACAAAAAAAGCGGGCAAGGAAAACCTTGCCCGCTTTTCAGGGATGCGAATGCAGGCCTTACACAGGCTGGCCCACCAGGTCGTGGCCCTGCGTGCCCACGATGCGCGCCTTCACGAAGTCGCCCACCTTGTAGGTCTTGCTGGCCTTCTCGGGCGGCAGCAGGTGCACCAGGCCGTCGATCTCGGGCGCATCGGCATAGCTGCGGCCCACGCCACCCTTCTTGCCCAGGCCCACGGACTTGTCCACCAGCACCTGCATGGTCTGGCCCACGCGCTTTTGCAGGCGCGCAGTGGAAACCTCTTCGGCCACGGCCATGAAGCGCGCACGGCGCTCCTCACGCACTTCCAGGGGCAGCATGCCGGGAATCTCGTTGGCGGCAGCGCCTTCGACCGGGCTGTAGGCAAAGCAGCCCGCGCGGTCGATCTGCGCCTCGCGCAGGAACTGCAGCAGGTGCTCGAACTCCTGCTCGGTCTCGCCGGGGAATCCCGCGATGAAGGTGGAACGGATCACCAGATCCGGGCAGATCTCGCGCCAGCGCTGCAGGCGCTCCAGGTTCCTCTCGCCGTTGGCGGGGCGCTTCATGCGCTTCAAGACATCGGGATGGCTGTGCTGGAAGGGCACGTCCAGATAGGGCAGCACGCGGCCCGTGGCCATGAACGGAATGATCTCGTCCACGCTGGGGTACGGATAGACATAGTGCAGGCGCACCCAGGCGCCATAGGGCTCGGCGATCTCGGCCAGCGTCTGCACCAGTTCGAGCATGCGCGTCTTGACCGGTTTTCCGTCCCAGAAGCCCGTGCGGTACTTCACGTCCACGCCATAGGCCGAGGTGTCCTGGCTGATCACCAGCAGCTCCTTGACGCCACCCTCGAACAGCGCACGCGCCTCCTTGAGCACATCGCCCACGGGACGCGAAACCAGGTCGCCGCGCATGGAGGGAATGATGCAGAAGGTGCAGCGGTGGTTGCAGCCCTCGGAAATCTTCAGGTAGGCGTAGTGCCTGGGCGTGAGCTTGATGCCCGCCTCGCCAAAGGCGCCCGGCACCAGGTCGATGAAGGGATCGTGCGGCTTGGGCAGATGGGTGTGGACGGCGTTCATCACCTCCTGCGTGGCGTGCGGCCCGGTCACGGCCAGCACGCTGGGGTGCACTTCCTGGATCAGGTTGCCGCCGTCCTTGCCCGCCTTGGCGCCCAGGCAGCCCGTGACGATGACCTTGCCGTTCTCGGCCAGCGCCTCGCCAATGGTGTCCAGGCTCTCGCGCACGGCGTCATCGATGAAGCCGCAGGTGTTGACGATCACCAGATCAGCGCCCTCGAAGGTCTTGGAGGTCTGGTAGCCCTCGGCGCTGAGCTGGGTAAGGATGAGTTCGGAGTCCGTGAGTGCCTTGGGGCACCCGAGGGAGACCATACCTATACGGGGCAGCCGATCCACTTTGACAGCAGTTTCATTCATGGGAAAAACTTCTAAAGGTCTTGTCTATAGCTACCTGCGGTTCTCGGACCCCAAGCAGTCAACGGGGAGCAGCACGGACAGGCAGCTGGCATACGCGGAAAAAATGGGCCTCTGAGCACGGCCTGCAGCTCGACAGCAGCCTGACCCTCCGCGACGAGGGCCTGAGCGCCTACCACCAACAGCACATCAAAAGTGGCGCGCTCGGGGTGTTCCTGCGGGCCGTGGAGGACGGGCATGTACCGCATGGATCTGTGCTGATCGTGGAGGGGCTGGACCGCCTCTCTCGCGCAGAGCCCATCCAGGCCCAGGCGCAACTGGCCCAGATTGTAAATGCGGGCATCACTGTGGTCACAGCGAGCGACGGAAAGGCCTACAGCCGCACACGGCTCAAAGAAAACCCCATGGATCTGGTCTACAGCCTGCTGGTGATGATCCGCGCGCATGAAGAAAGCGACACGAAGAGCAAGCGGGTGAAGGCCAGCATCAGGCGGTTGTGCGAGGGATGGCAGAACGGCACGTACCGGGGGCGCGTGCGGCAGGGACATGACCCGGAATGGATCAAGGAAGCGGAGACGGGATGGGAGATCGACCCCGAGCGTGCAGCGGCCGTGCGTAGGGCCGTTGAGCTGTATACGCAAGGGCACGGGGGTAAAGGCATCGTGCAGCGGCTCGATGCCGAAGGTTTGCGGCTGTACTCAACAACGAAGGTCAACGTCACAACCCAGGTCTATCGCATCATCAAGATGCCCCAGCTCGCGGGCATCAAGCCCGTGAGCCTTGATGGCGAGGAATACCAGCTCAAGGACTACTATCCCGCCGTCCTGAGCGCAGATGAGTGGACTGAGCTGCAGCGGGTAGCCGCGCAAAGTGGCCGCCGGAGGGTGAAGGGCGATCTGCCCCACATCATCACCGGCCTCGGCATTACCGTGTGCGGCTACTGCGGCCGGCCCATGTCGGGCCAGCACCTGGCCACAAAGAAGCGCCTGCCCGATGGGCGCATTCGGGACGGGTACAGACGGCTGCTGTGCGCCTCGGCAGCGGCCTATGGCGGAGGATGTGCAGTGTTTGGGAGTACCAGCGTGGCGCCGGTTGAGCGCGCCATCATGTCCTATTGCAGTGACATAGTGAACCTGCAGGCGCTGTACGGGGCAGACCGCAGCCAGGCTCCACGCGCCCAGGTGGTAGCAGCCCGCCAGGAGGTGGACCAGATCAGCGCCCAGCTCGACAAGCTCACTGACGCGATGCTGGCCAGCGCCGACGAGGGCACGCCGGCAGTTTTCGCACGGCGCGCTCGCCAGCTGGAGGTCGATTTAGCCACTGCTCAAACTCGGCTGCAGGCAGCCGAACTGGACTTGGCAGGTGCGGCGCGCACAGACATCTCAGGAGCCGATTCTGCCTGGCGTGCGTTGGCTGCAGGCGTGGAGGCACAGGAGATTGAGCCCAGGCTGCAGGCGCGCCAGCTTGTTGCGGACACTTTTGAGCGCATCGTTGTGTACGCCCGGGGTGTCAGTCCTGATCCCGATGCCTCCGAGCGCGATTACAAAATTGACCTGGTGCTGATCGCACGCGGAGGCGTTGCTCGGCTGCTGACAGTGGACAGGCAAGGCAATTGGATCGCTGGCGAACAGTCCTCAACCGCTTATGAGCTTGAGCTACGCGACATTCTCATTGCAAGAACGTAACATCATAGGCGCGTTAAAAAAATGCCCCCCCGACGTTGAACTGTCGCGCCTAAGTGGGACCCAAACAGTAGATCAAGGACCCGCTCCTAATTATCTCAATCGACTAAGTGCGGATGTTAGAAGCTAGAATCGTTCGCTCCGATACCGAAGCTCGAGCAGAGATGTTGCCCCCTGGATGAGCCTCTGCTGGCAACCGTATAGTATTTACCTCCGGGATAGAAACACCAATCCAATTAGTCTGGCTAAATTTTAACAAACCGATCTGACCACCTGAAATTAATATTTCCCTCAAGCACTTATAGCACGTTAAATTACAAAATAGAAATGACTATCTGGAATTCAGAAAAGAAATGGGAAGAATTTTCTTCTGGGCTTAGGGTCTTACGTGGCTTTGGAATACGCTCTAGTGAGAAGTCAATCACGCTGCACTCTCCAGCGGCACGCACACCTGTGAACATGCCTCAATCTGTGCAGGTGGAAATTGACAACTGGTTTGAAACCCGTTTTGGCATCAGATTCCGTCAGCGATCTATTTTCGGAACAGGCTCCTTTGAAGTGGCTCAATCCTACACTCGTGATTTTGGAGAGGTAAGAGCATTGCGCCCGGAAGCAGATTTTTGTTTCTGCTGGAGCCCTCTATGCGAAGATTTGTATGGTGCCTATCAGGAATGTAGTCCATCCGAGTCGATCGCCGATATGCTAGACCGTCTTGATTTCAGATGTAATGACCTATATTCCGCAATTTTATCTGGAAATGAAATCATGCTAGTTTGCTCGAGTATACAGGCAGAAAAATTTGTTGCCCACAGAAATAACGAAGAATAATTGAGAAACAACGTGAAAATCTCAGGCAAGGACAGCAGCCTAATTAGAATATTAGGAATAGAAACGCTTGCAGAACGCTACCGCGCAGAATACAGAATAGGCAGTTCCTTTGGAGGATCAACATTCAAGGGAGTAGACACAGCAAGTGGGTCTCCGGTATTTATTAAATACCTCATCTGCCCTCGTGGCGAGATAGAGAGAGCGAAGTTCATGATGGAACTTGACGCTCTTAGGCATATCGAAAAAGCCCCATTTGATAAAGTAGCACCAAAAGTACTTTACTTTAATGAGTTTGATAGGCAGCAGACACTAGCCCTCGTCACCGAATGGGTAAATGGCGAGTTGCTTTCGACGTGGATCGAGCGCTCAGGAGAGCTGTCGCTGCAAGAACGCCTCGCAGTATTTCATCGGGTGGCCTATGCGATGTCAACCGCTACACGATCCCACCAACACCGCGACTTTCATCCTGGCAATATCATGCTGCTATCAGAAGATTTAGTACGCATGGGACCGCAATTTGAACATGAAGCGCGATCGGCAGTCAAGGTGCTTGATTGGGGGGAGGCGCTCCCCGTTATCATGGGGACATTTTATGATGAACCGGACCATTATGCCACAATGCTAGCCGAAGCCCCACGCATGATTGGAGGATCGTTTACCAGCCGTCCCCCTGAGGTATTTCAACCTTGGAATTTTAATTACCGTTCCGGCGGCACTTATGAAAGCTGGGGTCTAGGGATGCTTCTATTTAGAATATTGACACAGAGACCGTTAACCGCTCCGGCTAGCCTTGGTGACTACGCATCTGAAGTGCACAGCGGCCGTCTAAAAATTCTAATAAATAGACGCACTTATGAACTCTACGAAATGGATCTTCCAGGCGGTCTTATTTTACCGCGTCTTTTCAAATGGATGATGGATGATAATCCCAAAAAACGTGCCAGCCTAGCTGATATTGCTCGAGTCCTCTGGGATTTACGGTATGAAGAACTAAGTTTCGAAAACATCCAGGATCTAGAGATATATTTTAAAGACCCCCGGGGATACGAGCCGCCTGCAGGCTGGAGATTTTCAAGCGTACCAGAATATTATTAAAAAATAGATACAAATTCTCGATAGATGATTACTTTTGTTTTTATTATTAAATGAAACTAGGAAAACCAAATTAACTATTCACAAAACAGATCTATGAGAGACAAGCTCCACTTAAGACATATATTTCCCACCAGTACTACTATGGGCCACCTGCTTTGTATCGTGGCAGCAAGGGTCACGGGACAGGCAGCAGGAGCAAACGACAGATAAGAGGCCAATCTTGCCTTCATCAGTGCGGCGTCAGCGGAGTGACCATTACTCACTAGCGCCCGACTGCACAGCCTCGATCATCGCTCCGCCTACTTCGTAGGCGCGCTCGCAAGTCCTGCCTCGGCTGCGGGCATCGTCAGCAACGCGCGCCAGTTCTCCCGCTCGCTCATCAGCGCGGCGCTGCAGCTTGGCAAGCAGATCGATGGCGGCGGTGTCTGGCGCGCACTGTCCGGCAGCGGCGCGAGCCTGGGCGGCGGCACGGTGGGCGGCGATGTAGTCGGCGAGGTCGACGCGCAACCGGCCAGCAGCAGCGCGGGCAGCAGCAGCGTCAGCTGCATCGCGCGCCTGCGCCTGGTGCGCCTCATGGGTGACGGTGTCAAGGTTTTCACGGTAGGTGCCTTCCAGTTTTCGATATCGCTCGGATGTTTCGGCGGCCGCTGCAGCTGCGGCCGCGCGCTCGGTCGCCAGGTCGGCGCGGGCCTTGTCGGCCGCCCGCAAAGCGAGCAGATGGCCGACGCTCTGCCAAAGCAGCAGCGCAGCCAGCACCAGGGCCAGGAGCTGCCAGGCGCGGGATTTGAGGGTGGCCAGCATCTAGACCTCCTGTATGCCCACCAGCGTGCTTTTGCCGCTGACAGTGATCACCCGGTTCACTGGCTTGTCCGGCGTGCGCGTGGACAGGTGCACCCAGTGCTTGCCGCCTACGGACTCATAGATGATTTGCCCGATGCCCAACGCGTTTACGTGCGGGGCCAGGGCCTTGGCTACGTTGTAGGGCGCGCCGAACTTGGGCGCCACGATGTCAGCTGCCGCGCCTATCGCGTGATCGCTGCTTGTGACGCCGCCGACAGCGGCATTGACAGCACGAGAACGGTAGCCGCTGGTGACGATGATGGGCACACCCAGATGCGCACGCACGCGCTCCAGCATCGCGGCAGTGAGTGCCAGGCGATGCAGAGCCTCGGGCGTGGGCGTGTTGTCCAGGCCCTGGCGCTGCGCCGTGCTGCTGGCAGTCATTTCGGTCAGGCTGAAATGGGGGGTCAATTGCATGTCTATCCCTCTTTGAATCGGGTACGAACGATGAGCACGACAAAGCCCGCGAACATGCACAGTTCGCGCGCTGTCGGTGGCTGGGTGTCGAATATGGGCGCGACAAGCGCGCCGGCGCTGGCGAGAGCAAGGAGGCCCCAGGCGATGGCCTTGAGCCAGGCCAGCAGCCGCTGACGCGGAGTGAGGCCAGGCAGGCATGGCCGTGTACGCTCAAGTTTGTTGAGTGCCTCGGCAAGGACAACAAGGCCCAAGATCCACAGTGCGAAAAAGGCTTGGTATTGCATTTCAGCCCTCCGCAGCGTTCGGCCAATACTTGCGCATCAGCGCGAGCAGCACGCGCTGCGCCCCGGCGCTCACAAGGAAGGCCATAGAAAGCACCAGCATGTGCGGCACGTTGGCAATCAGGAGCGTCAGGGGCGTGAGATAGCCAGCCGTGATAGAACTGGCCCACGCAACTGCCAGGCGGCGCAGCGACGTGCGCAGTGCCTCGGGCCAGGTGTCGGTCGTGCCGGGCACGCTGTTCAGCAAAATGATGCTGACGAGGGAGCCGAGGAAGCCTGCAAGCAACACATCCGCCTGCAAGCCCAAAGGCACACCGAAAGCGGTGAGTGCAGACGTCGAGACTGCGGCGCCGGCGAACGTGGCCACGCCGGCGGCGGTGGTTGTGGGTTCGGGCATCAAGATCCTTCGGACAAGAAAAAACCGCCCGAAGGCGGTTTGTTGTGGGGTGTCATCTGTCAGGGAAACTCGTGCGGCTGTATCGGCGCGTCAAGGATTGCAGCCGGATCGATGGCGTGCCCGGCGGCCTGCAGGATGGCCAGGCCGGCGGGCAGTTGCGGGTTGTCCAGGTCGATGAACTTGCGCACGCTCGCATCCTCTCGAACCGCTTTGACTCGCTCGTTGGGGTCCGCGAGGAGGTCCCATTTCAGCGGCCCAAAGCGATCAAAGAACGCGCCAACGCTGATGTGTCGCGGCGTGCTCGGTTGAGGCGCTGGCTCGGGCTGCTCCGCGCAGAGCCGCCACGCTCCGGGGAAGTGCTCCTCTGCAAACTCGGGCGTCCCCACAATGGTGTTGATGACTTCGCCGGCCTGATTCAAGATTTCGATATGCATGTCATGCCTCCCTGAGCATGAAAATAACCAGGCCTGCAGCACCTGCGCCTGACCTGGCGCTGCCGCTGTTCGTGTTGATGACGGACCCACCCGCCCCGAAGTTTCCATCCCTGCGATTCAGCGGATTGGCCGAGCCCGTAACGGCACCTGGTCCGCCAAAGATCCCCGCATCGACATGCGACACAACTTGTTGAGATGCGGCGCCACCCCCGCCAGGGCCAGCGTCATACGCGGCTGCAACGCCTGCGGAAATACCTGAGGCCCCACCGCTGCCAAACGTGTCGAATCCCCAGCGGGCAGCCAGAGCAGTCACAAGCGCGGGAGGAGATGCTGCCGTCAGCATTCCCAGCACGTTTGGCCCAGGCGCCCCAAAAGCGCTGAAAGCCGCAAGGCTCGGACCTCCAGAGCCACCACCGCCAGGAAAACTCAGGTTCGTTCCTGTTGCATCCCCGCCTCGACCAGCGACACCCGCACCAGCGGAGAGGTAAGCGTTGTTCCCTGGGGAATTCACATCATCCCCCGCACGCAGCGTGTGCGAATTGAGCAAGATACCGACGGCCCCAGAGCCAGCACAGGCCTGCAGGTTCGTTGTGGCGAGGATGGAGCCGCCCGCCCCGCCCTCTACATGCACATCGCCGCCCGAACCGCCGTAGCCACCGCGCGGGCCGACCAGCGGGGTGCCCGATGGGCCGACAAGCGCACCGCGCCCGCCCTTGGCGATGATGGTGCGGCCGTTGATCACGGCAGTGGTGTCGTTGCCGTTGTTGCCCGGCACCCTTGACGTGCCAGAGCCGGTGACAGCGGCACCGCCTGCGCCGATGGTGGCGATGAGCGTATCGCCGCGCGAGACCGGGATGGAAATCGCGGCAGCACATTCCCCGGTCGATGCGCCCGTCACGAAGCCGTTATTGAATGACGTTATGACACCTCCCGAGCCGTGACCGCCAATCACCATCACATCAAGCACACCATCCCACAGAGCCACGATATTGCGGCTTGCGTAGGCTGCCTCGAACTGCAAGACCTTGCCTGCACTGGTCCCGTAGAACTCAGAAATCGGACGTCCACTCATACAAAGCCCCCAGACAGAGAATCAAAAACCAGATCCAGCGCATAGCCGCGCCGGTTGATGTAGCGCAGCCCGCCCGGCTGGCCGCGCACGGTCAAGTCGCCAAAGTCAATCTGCTGCTTGTTGCTGACTGCCACACCCAGGCGCACGCCAAAGGGGTCGCCGTCTTGCCAGGAAGAAGCCGGCGGCAGCGTCAGCGGCAGGTCGGCGCCGACGATGACATAGACGACACCAGGCACAGCGACGGTGCTTGCCGCGATGCGCTGCCGGGTCATGCCGTTGTGCTCGCCTGGCGCGGCTACGCCAATCACCCAGTCCGCCTTGGCGACCGAGCCGGCATATGCATCTACTCCAATAACCAGAGCGCCAGTACCCACGTCGTAGCTCTGCACGCGCCCACTCATCCAGGTGCCAAGGTCACTCACGCTGCTGGCAATCACATACATGCCAGCGACGAACGAGCGCGAGGGCTCCATTGCGAGGGCTTTTGCGCCGGCCCCGGGCACGATGCTTGTCGAGCTGGAGCCCTTGAGTTGCCGGGTCGCATAAACCTCTGACTGGTCCCGAAAATCTTCTGCTTCGTCCCTGTACTGTTTGGCCTTGTCGCAGGCATCCTCAGACCCATCGCGTGCATCTTCGGCACCAGTGCGCGCACCTTCTGCGTCACCCCGTGCAGTTGCGGCCAAGTCGGCTTGAGCGGTGGCGGTGGCCGCCGCGCCCGTCGCAATACCCGCCTTCTCAGTTGCCGTGATAGCCGATTGGTTCGCAGAATTGCGGTAGCCCATCGCCAGGTCGGAATCCGTCGCCGCCGCCTGCGCGAACTGTCCTGCTGCAATCGCACGCTCCTGGCTCGCCACGGCATTCGTATACGCGGACTGCGCCATCGCATAGAGGTTTGTGACCAGCAGCACTTCCTCCGTCGCCCAGTCATACGCCTTGCGATTGAATTCAGGATCGCCAACAACCGGAAACTCTTTGGCTGGCCGCGCTGGCGGCACAGCAACAATGTCTGTCATACATTCCCTTCCACTTTGATAGTCACGCGGGCCGTCAGCACGCCCTCGGCCCGGACGCTGCCTGTGACGAACCCGACAGTGCTGAGATAGCCATAGCCCGGCACGTCGCTGACTTCGACAGCCACAGGCACATCCAGAATCCGGCGCAGCAGGTCTTTCACGGCAGGCGCTTGGGATGCGTCAATCAGCACGCTGGCGGTGATGACATCGGCCTGACGCCCCGTCCGGCGCGTGTACGTGCCATCCGGCATGCGCTTGAAGTACGCATAGCTTTTGGGCGAAACCTCGGCCCCCCACTCGGAGCCGCCGTTGTCGGATTGAGGAGCGAAGAAGGTGCGCCATTGCCCCACGGCCAGATAGCCCAGCTCCGCCGCCACATCTGGACTGTTGCGCCGCAGGATCAGGTCCAGCTCAGACGCGGGCCGCAGCGGCAAACCGTTCTTCGTAAACTTGGTTTCGCGGCGCAGGTTGCCGAACAGGTATTCCCACAGCCCGAAGGCCTGCTCCCACATCGGCCAACTGTCGTGCCACAACTGCGCCCCACCGGCCTCCTCCAGCAGCGTGACTTCGATCTCATCGGCCTCCACGCCGTACATGGCAAAGCCAGTAAAAAACCCCGGCCTCAAGACGTATCTGAGAACCGGGGCCTTTTTGGCGCGCGTGTAGATGTACTCATCGAATGGCGACATTCGATTGCTGGGCCACTTGAACAGCCAGCGCTCGGGGTCCGCATCCGGCTTGGGGCTTGCAGCAGTGGCCGTGTGTTCCTTGACGCAGGAATACACGGCACCTGCATACACCCTCAAGTCGTCAATGACGTAATTGCCCGAGGCCAGCCACTCAATTTCCCCGGCCTCCAAATCAACAGCGGGGACATTCGTCCCCGCCATAAACATAGAGTCCGTCACCGTGATGGGCAGCAAGATATTCATGCAGTAATTCCCTCCTTTTTCATCGCACGCGCAATTGCTCCGCCCAACTCTTCGACGTTCATCAGTTCCACCCGATCAGCAGCGCCGCCCTCACTGACCTGGTCGCGCTGATCGACATAGCCTGGCAGTGGGTTGGTGTTCGCGGCAATCTGGTCCATGCGCGCTTCCAGCCGCTCAAGCACGTCCCTCAGCTCGGCCACGCCGCCACTGCCGCCACCAGTGGCCGCATAGACACCCAGCCGCCCACCCACGTTGGCCAGGGGCAAGATGCCCTCCGCGCCGCGCTCGCCCATCAGCCCCATGTCAAACAAGGTGGGACGAGTCACCACGCTGTTTGAAAACGCCGCACCCGTTGCGAATGCGACCGTAGGCCACTCGTCCCCGCGAATGAGCTTGTGCCAATGCACCTCCTCGGGGGTCATGTGATGAACAGATCCATCCGGGTATCCCCGTCGAATCGTTGCAAACAAAGGCCCTGGAAGAAATCAAGCGTCACGCCGAATACGGCCAGCCGTACACAGCCCGCACAGCCCGCACAGCCCGCACAGCCCAGGCGATGGTGCAACGTGAATTCATGCTGCGCCTTGATCGAGCCCCGTTTGATCGCAACGATGCACAACTGTGTGCGCGTGCTGGGGCCTGCAGCACTTGCAGCTATCGAACCGGCGCCAACCCCGAAGCGTATGCGGATGTGGACAGTGCAGACGTCTGCACAAATCCGCCTTGCTATCACGAAAAAGAAGAGGCTCACACGGCCCAGGTGCGCCAAAAGGCCGTGGACCAGGGCCTGGAGGTCATCGACGGCCGCGCCGCAAAGGAGTTGATTCCGCACGCATACGGCGGCACCGTCAAAGGCTATCTGCGTCTGGACAACGCCTATGACAGCCCCGTCAACGGCAAGACCCTGCGCAAGCTGGTGCACAAAGCATTCGACACCTCGGGCATCAAGCCCACGATGATCATCAACCCGCACGACAAGAAAGAGTTGATTGCCGTTGTCACGAAAGAGCAGGCAGCGGAATTGCTCAAGATCGCAGGCAAGGCCGAGGCCCATCAGAAGCAGCAGGAGGCAAACGAGAGCCAGGCCAAAGCCGATGCCCAGGCGGAAAAGAAGGCTGCTGTGGAGGAGTACGAACGTGCATGGCGGCGGGAGATAGTCCGCCGGATCGCAGTCCAGAGCAAGAATCCCACCGCTGCGCTGTTGATCGCAAGCCAGCAGATTGCCGCAAGGAGCATCGTCAACACGCTCAACGGCGACGACGCGAAAGAGCTGTGCAAGATGCTGGAACTGGGCAAGGTTGCGCCCAAGGATGCAATACGCGACCTGGCAGCCGAGTCGGCCTCACCGATTGCCGTCGCTGGCTTGGTGCTGGCCCTGCGGGACTCGGCATATTCGCCGTGGTACTGGGAGCACAACCCCGAGGCCCCACAAAACCCCAATCTCATGACCATGGCCGAAGCCTGCGGCGTGAACTTCGAGGCCGTGAAGGCGGAAACCAAGGCGAACCTGCGTGCAGCCAAGGCTCAGGCAAAAGCAGCCGCGAAGCCCTCCGAACCTGCCGCCCCAAAGGCGGATCTACCCCTTGATCCCGCTGCGCGCGCTGGCGAGAGTCGCGCGAAGGGCAAAGCCAAAAAATCCCCCGCTGCGCGTGCGAGCGCCGAGCCGAAAACGACTGCCGCCAAAGCCTCGGCCGCTATCGCGGCCGCGCTCCAAGCCCAAGATCAAGGTGCGGCTGCAGCCGCACAGGGCGACGATGCAGGCCCAGTCGCAGCTGACGCTGCGCAGGGCCTGCCGCCCTCCCCTGCGGCCGCTGATGTTGACCAAGCCAAGACCCCTGACACGCAGCAGTCTGCGCCCGCGCAGACTGCCACCGCTAACGATGGCCAGGACAGTGCGCACGCCGGCACCGGGGCAGCAGATCAAGCAGCCACCAGCCAGGCGCCCACGTTCGCGGCCGGTGACCTGGTGCGCGTCAAAGTCGGCCTCAAAGGCCCGACGGGTAGGCCCCGCAAAGAGTGCGGCCGCGTGGGCGTGGTGCGGCCTGGCCACCTGTCGCTGATCGTGGAATTCGGCGCCGGCGTAGGCCAGCGCGCAGGCTTCGAGCCCGAGGAGCTGGAGCCCTACACCGCAGACCCTATCGTGCCCAAGCGTGTGCGTGTGCTCAATCTGGAGAGCGCTTACCGCTGGCAGGAAGGCACCGTCACAGCATGCACAGCAGACGGCTGGCAAGTGGAGTTCTCGGGCAAGCCTGGCACCGTCGCCAAGGCTGCAATTTTCGATACCAAGGAACTGGAGAGCCTGGCATGAACGGACGCCGCAAACCTTTCCGCAGTCGCTGGGCTGGTCGTCCCAACACGTTTGCCGAGATAAATCACCACGGCACCAAACTGACGAGCAAGGAGATCGCCTCCATCATCGACCCAGTGCGCGAGTGCTTTGCCCAGATCCGCGCCGGTACGGCCACCGAGGTGCACGCCACTGTCATACACAGCACTATCCAGGTGACACAGGAGATTGAACGCGGGGGCATAGTCCACGGCTTGGCCGAACATTTCAACAGCGCTCAGGCCGCATGCGAAGCCTACTTTGCACGTTGCCTCGCCGGCGGCGTTTGGCACCCAAGCGCCGTGCACTTCTACGAGCTGGACGCCCTCACGACCGCGATTGACCTGCATGAATTCCAGTTGCAGCAGTTGACGGCCCACGAGATCCAAGAAGTGACGCGCAGGCTGATCGCTCGTACAGAGAGCAGCGGTGGCGAAATGCTCCAAGCTGATAGCGACCTAGTCACGACCAGGCCGTACCGCAAGAGCCGAGAGGAGGTACCCACATGATCGGCACACAACCTACTGGCACCATCGAAGGTGTACAAATCAGCGCGGTGAGCCATGAAGGCTTGAGCGTCAGCATCAACGGAAAACCCGGTCGTTTGGCTGTTATCACGGAAGACGGGCAGATTATTGCTACGGGTAAAGATGTGGCGCGCGAAGCTGCAGCCGTTTCAATAAATTGTTATCGGAATTTTCTTAAAGGCCAGGGATTCCTTCGAATATTAAGCAACCCACTCAAAGTAGATTAATGTATTGCGCAATATCACACATCATCATTTTTCAAGACATTTGAATAATCCAGTACATCAAGAGGCCCCTTTTGCCGATTGACTCTTCTGGCAATAGTCAAAAGCCGTTGAATTTTTTGATCATAAACAGCGGAAAGAACATGCTCAATGACGTCAAATGCATACCACATATCTTGCGCCTTTGTAGCTCCCCCCTCGTGGCTACCTGCATTCCCCAACCATTTCAGAGCCAATAATAATTCTTTTTGCTTCACAAAAGTCTCTGGCATGCTCTCAATTCTGGCATGTAGAGAAATAGGCCTTTTTTGATCATCCTCGCGATACTTTAGTACACCCAAGTCACTCATCAATGCTTCAATAGCACTTCGAATACTATTCAAAGATGCACCAGGATCACTAAAAGCCAACAGAAAAGACTGTTTTAAATGCTTAGACACACTCTCCGGACACTCCACAGGAATGTCCATTAAACCAAGGGCAGGATAGAAAAAGTGGGGGATGAAATATTCCACCTCTTCAGTATCTACGCCTCCATATTCCTGCGGTATGTTCAAAACTTCGTAACCACCACTCCCTCCACATGCGACCATGTCACCGCAATCTTCTTGGTTACATTGAAGCATGCAGGAGAAAGTTGAAACTACCCACTCATGTTCCCAAGATGGATGAGTTTGTTCTGCACGACTTTTTGAAGTCTCCCGGTTGATGAACGAACCCTCCTTTAACATTAACCGACCCTCGCCGCAGATTGGACATTTCCAAGCGGGGAGTCTTGCAACTGTAAAAGTCTGTTGATATGGTCGTCTATCCATTTCAGAAAATACCTCAAATTAGCTTCAACTCAAATACAGGATAACCCACTCCCGGAGAATACGATAATAAAAGATATGCCTTATTAATATAATCCATACCAGCGAACGAAGCTTCCGCCAAATAATTGGAAACGGTCATATTTGTCAAAAATGGTTCATCTGTGTGTATTACCACAATATAACCCGCTGGGTAGGGACCGCCTTTCAAAGAAAGAAACCGAGAATTTTTACCCCCCAAAAGCTCAGCTATTCTAGACAAAAAAGCCTGGCACGGCCACTCTGCATAAACCCTCCCAGGATTCTTTTTGTTCTCGCATATTGCAAGTGGCTCAACCAGTTCCGTCACTTCAATAGCCAACCGCTGCCCTTGAAAATTTTTGGCCTCGAGATCTGGCGGATCATTTCCACGACCACGAATAGCAATGTCGCGAAAAAAGAGAACCCCTTTTTCTTCAAGAGATTTGATTAGACTTTGAACCACGCCTAGTTCTGCGATATCACGGTCCAAGGGCCAATCGAAAAATCCAGCATATCCTCGAGAACGCTGAAGTGCTTCAATTATTTGAGAATCCACATCATCCATACGCTCGTACTCCACTAGTTCCGACGCCAGTGCTGAAGATGTATATATTAAAGATCCGAAGGGCAGCAGAAAACTATCAGGACTCTCGATGCCAGTGAACGTAGGCAGCCTCAGACGATGACCGCAATAGCAATACTAAACCACAGCAGCAACTACACCCGCCGTTCAGCCGAAAGCACACAGACCACTCGCCAGCTGCAGCCAACCGAACCTCCTCGCCCACCCGCAGAGTGTCATGCTGAATTACATGTAGGATAGAAGTCAATCGGTCTACACCCAATCGAACCAACGTGGCGGGCAACGGGTCGACCAGTTCGTCGTCTCCAATGCATGCGGCCCAAAAGTCGCGCGCATCATCTTCGCGCCTCAGAGTCTTCTTGACCAGATGCACAAACCCGAACGGAACCCAAGCACAAGAAGTGTCGATCTCTTGCTTGTCTGCCCCATCGGCCGCTCGTTCTGCCCTAGGATTGGTAGCCCAAGCCAGGGTCCAATCGATCCGTTCGTCTTCAGTCATAAAGGCCAGCCAACTTGAACAGTAAGAACTCGCACTGAGCTCAATTTTGCGAATGCACAATCCGTAGCCCGTTTGCAATAGCGTCAGCGACTACTGTCCTGCAAGTCTGGTCGTCTTCGATCAACAGGAATCGCTTCGTCAATGTATTGATGAGGCTGCGCTGCACATCCTGAGACGGTAGCGCGGAGACCCTAAGCCCCATCGACTGGCAATGCATTTGTAGTTTTCGGGCGGCCCGACTCTCATGCAGACCAAGAGAGAGTGAGCTCAATCCCCTCAGTTGTTTGAGAACATCTGCAGCCGGCATTTCCTTGAGCGCCGCAGACACCGAGCGGAGTGCCTTGATCTCGGCGAGAGTCGGCCCATCAACGCCAAACGCGACCAACACTTCCGCCTCGTCTCGCGTGTGTTCCAGCACCACCCAACCAGGTTCGGTGCCATCCCAGAGGTGGCTGTATTCCGCGTTAGCGCTCATACACTGCACCTAAACTTGCGAGGCCTTTGAAGGGTGTGGATGCAGTATCTTACGGGGCCCTAGAGACACGAAGCCCACGCGCGGAGCGGCCGCGCCGGCAGGGATTGTCATGGTTGTTGCGTCGCTCGTGGGATTCATAAGGGGCGATATTGTCCAGTTCTGCGTGAACTTGGCACATCGACCCGAACTTATCCCTGAAAGCTCAGCTGCCGCGCTTGATGCCCAGGGCGCCCAGCATCTGCTCGGTCTGCTTTTGCATCTGGTCCTGCATCTGGGTGAACATGTTCTGCGACTGCTCCATGTAGCTGCTCATCATGTTCTGCATGGCGGGCGGCTGCATGCGCATGAACTGGCTCCAGGCCTCGGGCGAGGTGCCCTGGGCCTGCTCGGCCAGCTTGTTCTGGAAGTCGGTGAACATCTGCACGTTCTTTTCCAGGTAGGAGCCCATGTAGCCCTGCATGGCATGGCCGTAGAAACGGATGATGTTGGCCAGCACGGTCTCGGAGAACATGGGCGCGCCGCCGGCCTCTTCTTCCAGAATGATCTGCAGCAGGATGCTGCGCGTGAGGTCTTCGCCGCTCTTGGCGTCCTTGACCACCACGGGCTCGTTGCTCATCACCAGCTGCTTGACTTCCGTTAGCGTGATGTAGGAGGACGTGTTGGTGTCGTAGAGACGGCGGTTGGGGTATTTCTTGATCACGCGCTGAGCGCTGGGGGCGGCGGCTGTTGTCGTCTCTTGCATTGCAATGCTTCTCCTCTTGTACGTGCTTGTACGGGCAATTGATCTATTGCACTGCAACAGATTCTAGGCAGCGCACACAGCACCTGGCGCAGCAGTAACCCTGATGGTGATCAACGCATGCGACAGAGCGAATGGCTGCCTTGCCGCCGTCCGGGCAAAAAAAATCCCGCTTGGAGCGGGATTTTCTGCAGCCCCTGGTGAGACTGCTTTGTTTGGTAGGCGCGATTGGACTCGAACCAACGACCCCCACCATGTCAAGGTGGTGCTCTAACCAGCTGAGCTACGCGCCTGTCGTTTGTTGAAGCCGCAAGTATAGCAGTGCAAAACAGGGCTTCCGGGCAAGTTGCGCAGTTTTTCCGATCACAGCACCCTGGCCCGTTCCAGCATGGCGTGCATCAGCACATTGCAGCCTGCGGTGATGTCCGCGGGCGTGGCGTCCTCGATCTCGTTGTGGCTGATGCCGTCCTTGCAGGGGATGAACACCATGCCGGCCGGTGCCAGCCGCGCCATGTAGACCGCATCATGCCCGGCGCCCGAGACGACGGGCATGTGCGAGTAGCCCAGGGCCTTGGCGGCGCGCGCCACCGCATCCACGCAGTCGGCATGGAAGGGTTGGGCGGGGTAGCTGGACACCAGGTTGATCGCTATGGGCAGGCCCGTCTCCCGGCTGATGCGGTCGGCCACGGCGCGGATGTCGGCGTCCATGGCTTCGCAGTCGGCATCGGTGGCGTTGCGCAGGTCGATGCTGAATTTGACCTGCCCCGGGATCACGTTGCGGCTGTTGGGATGGACCTGCACCATGCCCACGGTGCCGCGCCCGTGGGGCGGATGGCGGTGGGCGCAGGCCACCACTTCCTGCATGAGCTGCGCGGCGGCCTGCAGCGCATCCTTGCGCAATGCCATGGGCGTGGGGCCGGCATGGGCTTCCATGCCCGTGACCACGCAGTCATACCAGCGGATGCCCAGCACGCCGGTGACCACGCCAATGGTCCTGGCGTTGTCCTCCAGCACCGGGCCCTGTTCGATGTGGGACTCGAAGTAGGCGCCGATCGGGTGGTCGCCAGGCTCCTGGCTGCCCACATAGCCGATGCGCTCGAGCTCGCCCTTGACGGTCTTGCCTTCGGAGTCGGTGGCCGCATAGGCATGCTCCAGCGTGAAGGCCTTGGCGAACACGCCCGAGCCCATCATCACCGGCACGAAGCGCGAGCCCTCCTCGTTCGTCCAGAAGGCCACCTCGATGGGCGCTTCGGTCTCGATGCCGTGGTCGTTGAGCGTGCGCACCACCTCCAGCCCCGCCAGCACGCCGTAGTTGCCGTCGAACTTGCCGCCCGTGGGCTGGGTGTCGATGTGGCTGCCCGTCATGATGGGCGGCAGGCTGTTGTCGCGCCCGGGCCGGCGCATGAAGCCGTTGCCGATCTTGTCGATGGTCACCGTCATGCCCGCCTCGCGCGCCCAGCGGGTCACCAGATCACGGCCCTGGCGGTCCAGGTCGGTCAGCGTCAGGCGGCAGACGCCGCCCTTGGGCGTGGCGCCGATCTGCGCCAGCTCCATGAGTGAATCCCACAGCCGGCTTCCGTTGACGCGCAGCTGCGCGATGTCCTGCTTCACTTGGGTATCTGTATCCATTGCGGTCTCCTTGTCATGCGGGCTTCAGCGCGCCACGGCCGTGGGCTGCAGCGTGGCGGCGCGGCGCTGCACCGCGTCGAAGTTGGGGCCGAAGGCCGGGCGCTTGATGTAGCGCCCCTTGCCCATCTCGGCACGCAGATCGCCCTGCGCATAGGCCACCACGCCCTGGCTGATGGTGTGGCTGGGCATGCCTTGCACGGTGCGGCCCTCGAAGATGTTGTAGTCGCCCTTGGAGTGCTGGGTCTTGACCGACAGGGTGTGGGTGGCGGCAGGGTCCCAGACGACCAGATCGGCATCGGCCCCCACGCCGACCAGGCCCTTGCGCGGATAGATGTTGAACAGCCGGGCGGTGTTGGCCGAGGTGATGGCCACGAATTCGCTGGGCGTAAGCCGGCCGGTGTTCACGCCCGCATCCCAGATCACGGCCAGGCGCTCTTCCACGCCGCCGGTGCCGTTGGGGATCTTGGCGAAGTTGTCCCTGCCCATGGCTTTCTGCGCGGCGCAGAAGGTGCAATGGTCGGTGGCCGTGGTGTGCAGTTGGCCCGACTGCAGGCCCTGCCACAAGGCCTCCTGGTGGCCCTTGGCCCGGAAGGGCGGGCTCATCACATGGGCGGCGGCCTTGGCGAAGTCGGGGTCGCGGTACACGCTTTCGTCGATCACCAGATGGCCGGCCAGCACCTCGCCATACACGCGCTGGCCGCGCGCACGGGCAGCGGCAATGGCCTGCGCCGCCTCGGTGCAGCTGACGTGCACCACGTAGATGGGCACGCCCAGCACGCCGGCGATGGCGATGGCGCGGTTGGCCGCCTCGGCCTCCACCATGGGAGGGCGGGCCAGCGGATGGCCCTCGGGCCCGGTGATGCCCATCTTGGCCACTTCCTGCTGCAGCAGGTAGACCAGCTCGCCGTTTTCGGCATGCACCGTGGGCATGGCGCCCAGCTCCAGCGCGCGCTTGAAGCTGTTCACCAACGTTTCGTCGTCGCACATGATGGCGTTCTTGTAGGCCATGAAGTGCTTGAAGCTGTTGATGCCCTCCTCGCGCACCAGCGTGCCCATATCAGCATGGACGCTGTCGCTCCACCAGGTGACGGCCACGTGGAAGGAGTAGTCGGCCGCAGCCTTCTCGGCCCAGCCACGCCATTTGCGGTAGGCGTCCAGCAGCGGCTCCTGCGGATCGGGAATGACGAAATCAATGATGCTGGTGGTGCCACCGGCCAGCGCCGCCGCCGTGCCGGTGTAGAAGTCATCGGCCGTGACCGTGCCCATGAAGGGCAGTTGCATGTGGGTGTGCGGATCGATGCCGCCGGGCATGACGAACTGCCCCGAGGCATCGATCACCTGCGCCCCGGCCGGCACCAGGGCCGCCACATCCGGCCCCACGGCCGCGATCGCCCCATCCACACACAGCACGTCGGCCTTCTCCTGCCGGTCTGCATTCACCACCGTGCCGCCACGTACCCATACCGAACCCTGTGATTGACCCATAGCGTCATGCCTCCTGTTGGTTGGTCCGGCCTATGCCTTGCTCAGCGCGGGAGCGCCCTTGGTCACCTGGCCTGCCATGCCGATGCGGTAGACCACGCCGGCAATGAACAGGCCGATGAACCATGCGTAGTCATAGGCATGCTTGAAGAAATCACCCACGTTCGGGAATGCAGCGGGGAACGCCGCGTGCAGGAAGCCGGGCAGGTTGGGCGCCACGCCCAGGGCGAAGGCCGCCACGGCCACCCAGTTCCAGCCGTTGGAGTAGCGGTAGACGCCCTCTTCCCTGTACAGGTCTTCCACCACCAGCTGCTTTTTGCGCACCAGGAAGTAGTCCACCATCAGAATGCCCGCGATCGGCCCCAGCAGGGCCGAGTAGCCGATCAGCCAGGTGAAGATGTAGCCCTCGGTCGATTCCAGGATCTTCCAGGGCATCATCACGATGGCAATGGCCACCGTCATGTAGCCACCCACGCGGTAGCTGATCTTCTTGGGCGCCAGGGCGGAGAAGTCATAGGCCGGCCCGACCAGGTTGGCCGCCAGGTTCACGCTCACGGTGTCGATCAGCAGCACGATCAGCGCGATCAGCACGGCCGCCCCCGTCATGCGGCTGGCGACATCCACGGGGTCCCACAAGGCCTTGCCGTAGATCACCACGGTGCCCGAAGTCACCACCACCGCCAGCATGGCCAGCAGCCCCATGGGCACCGGCAGGCCGATGGCCTGGCCCACGACCTGGTCCTTCTGCGACTTGGCAAAACGCGTGAAGTCCGGAATGTTCAGCGCCAGCGTGGCCCAGAAGCCCACCATGGCCGTCAGCGACGGCCAGAACACCGACATGAACTGGCCCGCCTTGGGGCCGCCCGGCGCGTACTGCGAAGGCTGCTCCATGATGGGGCCGAAGCCGCCAGCCTTCTGGTAGACCCAGCCCAGCAGCACGAAGCAGATCAGGATCTTGAGCGGCGCTGTCCAGGTCTCCAGCTTGCGGATGGACTCGATGCCATGCACCACAAAGTAGAACTGGATCGCCCAGAACACCAGAAAGCACACCAGCTGCCCCACATTGATGCCCAGGCCCGCGATCTTCTCGCCTTCCAGCGGATGGCCCAGCAGCACGCCCAGCAGGGTGTAGATCATCATGCCGCCGAACCAGGTCTGGATGCCGTACCAGCCACAGGCCACCAGGGCCCGCAGCAAGGCCGGCAGCTTGGCGCCATGGGTGCCGAACGAGGCACGGGCCAGCACGGCAAAGGGAATGCCGTACCTGGCCCCGGCATGGCCGATGAGCAGCATGGGAATCAGCACGATGAGATTGCCAAGGAACACCGTCATCACCGCCTGCGACCACGACATTCCGTTCGTGATCATGCTGGCGGCCAGCGTGTACGCCGGAATGCACATCACCATGCCTATCCACAGGGCGGCGAAGTGGTACCAGGTCCAGGTTCGCTGACTCGGCAGCGTGGGTGCGAGGTCGTGGTTCCACAGGCTGCCTGTGGACTCACCGGAATGCGGGGCATGCGACATTGCGAAGCTCCTTCTCGAAGAGAGAAATCACCAATCCATTGCTGATCCAGGGTCTGACCTTTTCCATCAAGCGCATTTCGTGCCAGGTCGGCCCGGATGCGGGCCGTGCGCCGACCTGCCGCAATGCCCCCTCTAGCCCTGAGCCGTCACGGCCTGGCGCATGGGGTTGTTCGGATGCGTGGTCCAGTTCGCATACTCCCCGGTGACCGTCTGGCCGGTGCGGGGGTCCACCTCGCCCGGCTGCAGGCTGCGCATGGTGATGCACTCGGGCACGGGGCAGATGGACACGCACAGGTTGCAGCCCACGCATTCGGTGTCATCCACCTCGAACCGGCGCACACCGCCCTCCTTGCTGAAGGTGATGGCCTGGTGGGAGGTGTCCTCGCAGGCCACGTGGCAGCGCCCGCACTGGATGCAGCTGTCCTGGTTGATGACGGCCTTGTCGATGTGGTTGAGGTTGAGGTCCTTCCAGTCCCTGACCGTGGGCACGGCCCGGCCCTGGAAGTCCTCGATGCGGGCAAAGCCGTGCGCGTCCATGTAGTTGGACAGCCCGTCGCACATGTCCTGCACGATGCGAAAGCCGTAGACCATGGCCGCCGTGCATACCTGGACATTGCCGCATCCCAGCGCAATGTATTCGGCCGCGTCCTTCCAGGTGGTGATGCCCCCGATCCCCGAGATGGGCAGGCCCGCCGTCTGCGGGTCGCGCGCGATCTCGGCCACCATGTTCTGGGCGATGGGTTTCACGGCCGGGCCGCAGTAGCCGCCGTGCGAGCCCTGGCCATCGGTGCTGGGGTGCATGACCAGGGTGTCCAGGTTCACGCCCATCAGCGAGTTGATGGTGTTGATCAGGGACACCGCATCCGCGCCGCCGGCCTTGGCCGCACGCGCGGGAAAGCGCACGTCGGTGATGTTGGGCGTCAGCTTCACGATCACGGGCAGCCGGCTGTACTGCTTGCACCACTGCGTGACCATCTGGATGTACTCGGGCACCTGGCCCACGGCCGCGCCCATGCCGCGCTCGCTCATGCCGTGCGGGCAGCCGAAGTTCAGCTCCAGCCCGTCGGCGCCGGTGTCCTCCACCATGGGCAGGATGCGTTTCCAGCTTTCCTCCACGCAGGGCACCATCAGCGAGGCGATCAGCGCGCGGTCAGGCCAGGCCTTTTTCACGCGGGTCATCTCCTCCAGGTTGGTGCGCAGCGGCCGGTCGGTGATCAGCTCGATGTTGTTCAGGCCCATCACGCGCCGGTCCTGCGCCATGAGGGTGGAGTAGCGCGGCCCGTTCACGTTGACCACATGCGGGTCCTCGCCCAGCGTCTTCCACACCACGCCGCCCCAGCCGGCCTCGAATGCGCGGGTGACGTTGATCTCCTTGTCCGTGGGCGGTGCCGAGGCCAGCCAGAACGGATTGGGGCTGGAAATGCCCAGAAAGCGGCTGCTGATGTCTGCCATGTCGATGCTCCTTGAAAAGCGCGGGCACAGCCGCTCAAACCCCGGCCGCCACGGCGCTGGTCAGCGCCTGGTGCATGGCTCGCGCGGCGACCTTGCCGTGCTCCACCGCCTGTACGGTCAGGTCCTGGCCACCGGCGCGGCAGTCACCGCCGGCCCACACGCGCGGCACGCTGGTGCGGCCTTCGTCGTCGGTGTCGATGCGGCCGTCACGCAGGGCAATGGCCGCGCCCGCCGGCGTGCCGACATAGGTCTGGCCAATGGCCTTGAGCACCATGTCTGCCGGCACGTCGAACACCTCCTGCGTCACCTGCAGCCTGTCGCCCTCCATGCGGGTGCTGGCCATGCGCACGCCGCAGACCTTGCCGTCCTGCACCAGGATCTCCTGGGGCGCGGCCCACAGCCGCAGGTTGACGCCATGGGTCTGCGCCCATTCCTGCTCCACCCAGGAGGCGGACAGCGCATCCTTGCCCCGGCGGTAGAACATGGTGACCTCGTCGGCGCCCAGCAGCCGGGCCTGCACGGATGCATCCACCGCCGTCATGCCGCCGCCGATCACCACCACGCGCCGGCCCACCGGCACCGTGGATTTGTCGGCCGCCTGGCGGATGTCGGCAATGAAGTCCACCGCATTGCGCAAGCCTTCGGCCTGCGGCTCGGCCGCGCCCAGCGCATTGACGCCCGCCAGGCCCAGGCCGAGGAACACGGCGTCATGCGCCGCCAGCAGCGAATCCAGCGTGAAATCTCGCCCCAGCCGCTGGTTGTTGCGCGGCGTGATCCCGCCCACGGACAGCAGCCAGTCGATTTCCTTCTGCGCAAAATCGCCCGGGGTCTTGTAGCTGGCCAGGCCGTATTCATTGAGCCCGCCCAGCTTGGGCCGGGCATCAAACAGCACCACCTCATGGCCCTGCAGGGCCAGTTGGTGCGCGCATGTCAGGCCGGCAGGGCCAGCTCCGACCACGGCCACCTTGCGGCCCGTGGCGGCGGCACGCTGGAACAGCGGTGCACCATCGGAGGCCATGAAGGCATCGGTCGCATAGCGTTGCAGTGCACCAATTTCGACCGGCTTGTCTTCCTGGGTGTTGCGCACGCAGGCCTGCTCGCACAGTTGCTCCGTGGGGCAGACACGGGAGCACATGCCGCCCAGCGGGTTGGCCGTCAGGATTTCGCGCGCTGCGCCACGGACGTTGTCCTGGGCAATGCGGGCGATGAAGGCCGGCACATCGATGCTGGTGGGGCAGGCCGTGGTGCACGGCGCGTCATAGCAGTAGTAGCAGCGCTCGGCCTCGATCAAGGCCTGGGAACGGTTCAGCGCGGGATGGGCGTCGGAGAAATTGGCCGCGTAATCGGCCAGGTTCAGTCGGCCGGCGGCAATGCCGCAGGCGCGTTGCGCGGGGCTATCCATGGTGCATCCTCCAGAGTCAGGATTGAGGGCGTGAAAGGGGCCGCGGCATGCAGGTGCACGCCGGGCCATCTCGGACAACGCAAGGCGGGCCGCAGGAAGGACTCCTGAACGGCCCCGGATCCAACAACACAGTCTTCGGAGGTTTCATCGTGGTCCTCGCATGTGTAAGTGACGCCTCTTGTCGGGCGCACTGGGGGTGGAACGGAATTTACGCGGGTGAAAAAATTTACCAATCAGTAAAATCACCCAGAAAGTCGTCAGCAAGAAAGATGCCAGACAATCGCACCAAAATGGCGCCACTTATCCCGACTTACCATCTGCGCAATGGCAACCCTTTCTGACAATGCGCCCCCTTCCCTGGCTCGATCGGCCACGCGCAAACCCACGGCTGCGCGCCTGCGCAAGGAACTGAACATCCTGCAGACGGCCGAGCTTCACTTTGCGCAATACGGCTTCGAAGGCGCATCGCTGGAACTGATCGCGCACGACGCCGGCCTGAGCCGCCACAACCTGCTGTACTACTTCGCCAGCAAGGAGGAGCTGTACCTGCGCGTGCTGGGCGACGTGCTGACGCAGTGGCTCGCCGGCATGTCCGACCTGCTGCGCGGCGACGACCCTGCGGAGGCCTTGCGCATCTACATCCGGGCCAAGCTGCAGTCCTCGCGCGAGCGGCCCCATGGCTCCCGTGTCTTCACGCGCGAGGTGATGGCCGGCGCGCCACGATTCGGACAGGCCATAGCGAGCCAGGTAGGCCCGGCGCTGGCGGCAGACGTGCAGGCCTTCGAGCGCTGGGTGGCGCAGGGCAAGATTGCCCGCGTGGATTTCACCCACCTGATGTTCATCCTCTGGTCCGTGACCCAGGCCTATGCCGATCAGCAGGCCCAGTTCGCGCTGCTGCTGGGCCGGCCGGAACTGACCGCCGACGACTACGATACGGCGGCCGATCTGATCTACCGGCTGGTAATCCGTGGCCTGCAGCCGGATACCGCGGCTCTCGCACAATGAGCGCATGAATCACAGCATCCGCCTGAGACCCCTGGAGCGCGAAGATCTGCGCTCCGTGCATCTGCTCAACAACAATGCCGCCATCATGCGCTACTGGTTCGAGGAGCCTTACGAGACCTTCGACGAGCTTTCCGCGCTCTATGACGCCCACGTGCACGACCAGACCGAGCGCCGCTTCATCGTCGAGCACCAGGGCGATCGCGCCGGTCTCGTCGAGCTGGTGGAGATCGACCTGATCCACCGGCGCGCCGAATTCCAGATCATCATCGCCCCCGAGCAGCAAGGCCAGGGCATCGCAGCCCAGGCAACGCGGCTGGCGCTGGACTATGGCTTCAAGACGCTCAACCTGCACAAGATCTTTCTCCATGTGGACCAGGAGAACGAGAAGGCCATCCACATCTACGCGCGCATAGGCTTCGTGCAGGAAGGCGTGCTGATCGACGAGTTCTTCGCCAACGGCCAGTACCGCAACGCCATCCGCATGTACCTGCTGCAAAACGACTACCTGCAGGCACAGGCCGGCATCGGCACCTGAGCGCGGACCTTCATCCTTTCGGCGACCTCTTCCTGGCAGCCGCCTCGTTGAGGGCGGCTGCCTCGCGCACCAAGTCCTTGAACGCTTGCGCATCGATCTCCTCGCCCTCGCGGATATCGATGGCACGGCGCACCTTGCCGTCAAGGCTGGCGTTGAACAGGTGCTGCGGGTCGGCCAGCGATGCGCCTTTGGGAAAGGTGAGCTTCACGGCCGATTTGTAGGCCTCGCTCGTGCACAGAATGCCGCTGCACGACCAGACCGGCACCGACCATTTCCACTCTTCCGCCACGTCCGGAAGCGCTTGCACGATGAGCCGGCGCATATGCGCCAGCACCTCGCCGCGCCAGTCGCCCAGCTCGGCAATGCGCTGGTTGATCAATACGCTGGCCGACGCGGCCGCCTCGGGCGAAACTGTCTTGATCATCCATGTCTCCCAAAGTGATGCATGTTCGATCACAAGACAGGCCAAGGCAAGACCACAGGGAGAACGCACAAACAAAAAAGCCTTCTGAGTGATCAGAAGGCTTTTTGCATTCCATCTGGCAATGGAAAATTGGTAGGCGCGATTGGACTCGAACCAACGACCCCCACCATGTCAAGGTGGTGCTCTAACCAGCTGAGCTACGCGCCTGTGTTTGTTCGAGAAAGCGATTCTAGCACGGCTTTTTCAGCGTCCAGGCAAAAATGCCTGAACATGCTCAACGCCGCCGCGCCGAACGCACGCCCGCCACGGCGGCCACGATGCCCAGCACCTTGCTCAGGCGACCCGAATCGGCCACCTCCACGGTGAAGGTCATCCAGGCCGTTCCCTTGACGGACTGGGTCTGCACGCCAATGACATTGGTCTTTTCGCGCGCAAAGACTTCCGAGATATCGCGCAGCAGGCCCTGCCGGTCGGCTGCCTCCACGGACACATCGACCGGGTAGACGGCCGAGGCCACGGTGGCCGCCTTGGGCTGGCCCCAGGCCACGTCGATCACGCGCTCGGAATTGCGCGCCGCCATCTCGCGGAAGTTGGAGCAGTCGGAGCGGTGCACGCTCACGCCCTTGCCGCGTGTGACGAAGCCTCGGATGTCGTCCGGCGGCGCAGGCTTGCAGCACTTTGCCAGCTGGGTCATCAGCGAGTCCACGCCAACGACCAGCACGCCGCCCTTGGGCGAGTCCGTGCCGCGCGCCTTGCGCACGAGGGTGAATTCCTCGGGTTCTTCCTCCACCTCGGCGGGACGCAGCACGGTCTCGATATTGCGCAGCGAGTACTCGTCCTTGCCGACGACCTCGAACAGCGCATCTGCCGACTTGAAGCCCAGCTGCACCGCCAGCTCCTCCAGCTTGACGGCGGTCTTGCCCTCACGCTGCAGCAGCTTCTCGACGGCCTCGCGGCCGCGCGCCACGGTCTCGTGCGTGGCCTGGGCATTGAACCAGGCGCGCACCTTGGCCTTGGCGCGGTTGCTGGTCAGGTAGCCGAGGTCGGCGTTGAGCCAGTCGCGCGAGGGGCGCCCCTCCTTGACCGTGGTGATTTCCACGGTCTGGCCGTTTTGCAGCGGCGTGTTCAGGGGCACCATGGCGCCGTCCACGCGCGCGCCACGGCAGCGGTGACCCAGGCTCGTGTGCACCGAGTAGGCAAAGTCCACCGGCGTTGCACCCTGCGGCAGCTCGATGACGGCCGCGTCGGGGGTGAGCACGTAGATGCGGTCCTCGAACAGGCCGCGATGGTGCGCACCCGCCAGGTCGCTGCCCCAGGCCAGCAGCTGGCGCAGCACGGCGATCTTGGCGTCGTACTCGCTGCTGGCGGTGACGCCCGCATAGCCCTTGGTGCCTGCCTCCTTGTAGGCCCAGTGGGCGGCCACGCCGTGCTCGGCATGGTCGTGCATGGCCTGGGTGCGGATCTGGATCTCGATGGCACGGCCCGTCTCGTCGCGCACCACGGTGTGCAGCGACTGGTAGCCGTTGGGCTTGGGCTTGGCGATGTAGTCGTCGAATTCCGCCTCTATGGGCGTGAACTGCTCATGCACCCAGGACAGGGTGGCGTAGCAGTCCTTGATCGTGGGCACGACGACACGCATGGCGCGGATGTCGAAGACCTGGTCGAAGTTCAGCGACTTGCCGCGCATCTTCTTGACGATGCTGTAGATGTGCTTGGGCCGGCCCTGCACGGTGGCGCTGATGCTGTGCGCGCGCAGGTCGGCCTCCAGCCGTGCCCGCATCTGCTCCATGTAGGCCTCGCGCTCCACGCGCTTTTCATCGAGCAGGCGGGCCACTTCGCGGTAGGTCTCGGGCTCCAGGAAGCGCAGGGACAGATCTTCCAGCTCCCACTTGATCTGCCAGATGCCCAGGCGGTTGGCCAGCGGCGCGAACACCGTCAGCGCCTCGCGCGCAATGCCGGGAGAGACCGGGCGCTTGCTGGCCGCGTAGTAGCGCAGCGTCTGCAGGCGCGAGGCCAGCCGCAGCAGCACGACGCGCAGATCGCGCGAGAAGCCCAGCAGCATCTTGCGCACGTTCTCGGTCTGCGTGGCCTCATCGTCCAGATACTGACCGCCCAGCTCGGCGCCGCGCGCCTGCTGCTGCACGCGCATGAGCTTGTTGGTTTCCACGGCCAGGGTGGCGAAATTCTCGCCAAAAGCCTTGGCGATCACTTCCTGCGGACGATTCAGGTGCACGCTGGCATGCACCAGATAGATCGCCGCCTGCATCGTTTCGGAGCCACCGATGGTCTTGAGGATGGCGGCCACTGCATCGGCATGGGCCATCGTGTTCTCGCCGGACTCCATGGTCTCGGTGGCGATCAGCGGCTCGGCAAAGCTGCGCGCGCGGGCCAGCGCGTTGACCTGTTCGGGCAGGGTCTGCGACGTGGCCGTGATCAGGTGCGGCAGAACCGCCGGCACCTGGCCCGGCGCGGCTGCGGCGGGCGAAGGCGCCTGCACGGCGGCCTCGCTGCTGGCGGTCTTCATTCGTCACTCTCCCTGGCCTGCTCGGCAAGATTCATGGTGCTTGGCAAGCGCTCTTCTCCCCATAAGAACCGGCACAGCAAGGCCACCTGTCCTGCTGCGACGAAGGTGGGCGCATGCCCCACCCCTTCAAATTCCACGCAATGCGCCTTCGGGCCGCGCTGCGCCATGGCCTGCGCCGTGGCCGCAGTCAGCAGATCGGACTGCGCACCACGAACTAGCAAGACGCGTGCCTTGATCTGGTCATACAGCTGCCACAGCAGCGCTTCGCCGGCCTGGGCCATCTCGGGCGTAATCTGCTGCAGGGACACTGCAATCTGAGGGTCATAGTGCAATACCAGGCCGCCATCGGCGGCCGGCCGCATCATAGGTCGCGTCAATCGCAACCATTGCCCTTCGCTATGTGGGCCGAAGCCTTCGGAAATCAAGAGCAGCGCATGGGCAGCCTGTTCAAGATTTTCAAAATGCACGCCCTTGCCCAGGTACTGACCTATGCGCTCCAGGGCAGACCACTCGATGACAGGTCCCACATCGTTGAGCACCAGCCTGCGGATGGGCGCCGGCAGCGGCAGGCCCGGCTGGCCCGCAAGCGCCATGCCGATCAGCCCGCCCATGCTGGTGCCCACCCAATCCAATTGTTCGACAGGCGCCTGCGCATGCACCTGGGCCAGCAAGGCCAGCATGTCGGCTGCGTAAAGAGGCACCTGGTAGGCGGCCGGATCCTGCAGCCAGTCGCTTTCGCCACGCCCGACCACATCGGGGCAGATCACGCGGGCGCGTTCGCTGAGCCGCTCGGCCAGCACGTCGAAGTCACGCCCCTGGCGCGACAGGCCGTGCACGCAGACCACGACATGGGGATGGTTCGGATCGCCGGTGCGATTCCATTCCCAATAGGCCATGCGGTGCGACGCATTCTCTTGAGCAGCCGGGCTGGCAGTACGGCTCCAGGGTGAGGCACGCCCGGCAACTGCCGGGCAGGATACGTAGTTCAGCGTAGGATGATTCATGGAAACGCATTCGCGGAGCCGGCGCCGATAATGGCTGTGTTGCATCGTACATTCATTCGGAGACTCTCTATGTTGAAAGGCAAGACCGCCCTCGTGACCGGTTCGACCAGCGGAATCGGCCTCGGGATCGCGAAGGCGCTGGCCCGCCAGGGCGCCAATATCGTGCTCAATGGTTTCGGCGATGTGGACGGCCCCCGTGCCGAAGTGCTGGCCGCAGGCCAGGCCGCCGGCGCCCAGGTCGCCTACCACGGTGCCGACATGAGCCGCGTGGCAGACATCGAGGACATGGTCCAGTACAGCGTGCGCAATTTCGGCCAGATCGACATCCTCGTGAACAATGCCGGCATCCAGCACGTGGCGCGCGTGGAAGACTTCCCGCCCGAGCGCTGGGATTCCATCATCGCCATCAACCTGTCCAGCGCCTTCCACACCTCGCGCCTGGTCCTGCCCATGATGCAGGCGGCCGATGGCGGCAAGGGCTGGGGCCGCATCATCAACGTGGCTTCGGTGCACGGCCTGGTGGGCTCGGCGCAGAAGTCCGCCTATGTGGCGGCCAAGCACGGCATTGTCGGGCTGACCAAGGTCACGGCCCTGGAGAACGCCACCTCCGGCATCACCTGCAATGCCATCTGCCCCGGCTGGGTGCTGACGCCGCTGGTGCAAAAGCAGGTGGACGCCAAGGCCGAGCAGCACGGCATCAGCAATGAAGAAGCCAAGAAGCTGCTGCTGGGCGAAAAGGAACCCTCGATGCAGTTCACCACGCCCGAGGAGCTTGGCGAGCTGGCCGTGTTCTTCTGCTCGCCCGCTGCCGCCAACGTGCGCGGCGTGGCCTGGAACATGGATGGCGGCTGGGCTGCGCAGTAATCGCGGCCAGATAGAACCACTGCCAAAAAAGGAGCGCCACGGCGCTCCTTTTTTCATGGATGGGTCACCCGGTCAGTACATCTGCACCGAGCCCGACACGTGGACCATCACCTGCGCCTTGCCCGCTTCCACGGACACGGCATCCATTTCCGCGCCGGCGGCCTTGGCGGACATGGCCATCATGCGCGGACGCGGCATGGGCACCGAGGTATCGCTGCTGCTCACGTTGACCTCGCGCAGGCTGTAGTTGGCAAAGCCGAAGCTCTTGGACAGCGTGGTGGCACGCTGCTTGAACTGCTCGATGGCCTTGGCCTGGGCCTCGCCCTCGACCTTTTCACGGGCCTCGCGCGACAGGCCGAAGCCTACTTGCGACAGCGTCATGTCCTGCACCTGGGCCGCCGTCTGCGTGATGCGCGCGAAGTCGCGGCCCTGCAGAAGAATCTCGGCGCGGCCCTGCCAGCCTTCCACCTTGTTGTCCTTGCCATAGCGCGGATAGATGCCGAAGCTGCCGGTGCTCACATCCATCTGGCCCGACTGGGCGCTGCGCTTGGTCACTGCCATGGCGGCCTCGACCACTTTCTGCAGCTGGGACTGGACCGTGGCCGCATCGCGCCCTTCGCGCGTGGCCGACAAGGTGGCGGTCAGCAGGTCCTGCACCACATCCACCGAGCCTTCTGCAGACAACTGCACCACATTGGCCGGCTGTGCCTGCGCCGAGGCGGCGTTCTGCGCCCAGGCACCGCTGGCACAGACCAGCGCAGTGGCCGCGACCACGGACTTGACCCAGGGGCGGGACAGCTGTTTGGAAAGCTTGCTCATGCGTTCACCCTTTGAAATGAAAGGTAGTTCAGGGATACAACTGCATGCCGCCCTTTCGCTACGGCATGCCGCCAGATGGTGACAGGTGTGGAGCCGTTCAGGCCTATTCGCTCCGTCATTCACAACATTATTGCAACGATAAATGCATCAATGCGGTGAACCCATAGTTAAATATTCTAAAGACACATTTTCCGTTCTAAATTTAAACGCAACATCTGTAACACACGGCAAAAGTTCGGGGTTTTGACCAGACTTTTTAGCGCAAGCTGGTAACAATGGCGGCTGTTACAAATGACCGACCGAGGATGAACATGGCCACTACGACCAACCGCACCGACAAGATCCTGGTGGTGGATGACGATGCGCGCATCCGCGACCTGCTGCGCCGCTACCTGACGCAGGAAGGCTTCGAGATCATGATTGCCGAAGATGGCAAGGCACTGAACCGCATCCTGCTGCGCGAAACAGTGGACCTGATCGTGCTTGACCTGATGATGCCCGGCGAGGATGGCCTGTCCATCTGCCGCCGCCTGCGCTCGGCCAATGACCGCACGCCCATCATCATGCTGACCGCCAAGGGCGAGGATGTGGACCGCATCGTGGGCCTGGAAGTGGGCGCCGACGACTACCTGGGCAAGCCCTTCAACCCCCGCGAACTGCTGGCGCGCATCCATGCCGTGCTGCGCCGCCGCCCGCCGCAGGAAGCGCCGGGCGCGCCTTCCGGCGACAACGAGGTGGTGAGCTTCGGCCCCTTCACCTTCGACCTGGGCACGCGCGTGCTGCAAAAGAACGGCGAGGAACTGCCGCTGACCACGGGCGAATTCGCCATGCTCAAGGCCCTGGTGCGCCACCCGCGCCAGCCGCTGTCGCGCGAGAAGCTGGCCCTGCTGGCGCGCGGCCGCGAGTTCGAGCCCTTCGACCGCAGCCTGGACGTGCAGGTCTCGCGCCTGCGCAAGCTGATCGAGGAAGATGCCGCCGCACCGCGCTATATCCAGACGGTCTGGGGTGTGGGCTACGTGTTCGTACCCGATGGCGCGAACTGAAATGCATCACCCCATGAGGCGCTGCGCGCCTTCCCCCTCTCTCGCTCCGCGGGAGGGGGACGACGCCCTCGCCGCGAGGCGGCTCTTGCTCGGCGTCCCTGGGCTGGGGCCGTAACGTTTTATGTGCCGTTGACAATGCGCAGCGCCAAAACCTCACCCTGTCGACCGAGACAACCGGTAACGCAGGCTGGCCGGCACAGGCGTAATCTCGCAGCCGGCCCCTAGAATGACGAACCGCATTCCATGAGTTCCTTCACCGTCCCGCCCCACGACGCCACCAGCCCTGCGCCGCTCGACTACGAGCGGCGCATGACTGCGCGCTCTCCGCTGGGACTCAATCTTTTCTGGCGTACCTTCTGCCTGCTGGCCCTGTTGCTGGTGGGCAGCATCCTGGCGTGGCTGCAGACGCTGCGCGCCTTCGAGTTCGAGCCGCGCACGCTGCACACTGCCCAGCAGATCGCCTCGCTGGTCAACCTCAGCCGCGCGGCCCTGGTGCATTCGGATGCCATCAACCGCGTCTCTCTGATCAAGACCATGGCCGATCAGGAAGGCGTGCGCATTCTGCCGCGCGAGCCTGGTGACAGCTTCGAGCTGCTGGACCAGAGCACGCTGGGCAAGCGCCTGACCGAGGAGCTCACACGCCGCCTGGGCTACGGCACCATCGTGGCGCGCAGCGTCAATGGCGAACCGGGGCTGTGGGTGGGCTTCACCATCAATGGCGACCGCACCTGGCTGCTGATGGACCGCTCGCGCTTCACGCCGGCCAGCGGGCGCACCTGGCTGATCTGGCTGATTACGGCCGGCCTGCTGTCCCTGGCGGGGGCGGCAGCCATCGCGCGCCTGATCAACCGGCCGCTCAAGCAGTTGAGCTATGCGGCCAACCGCGTGCGAGATGGCGACTTCGACGCCAGCCAGCTCGACGAGGAAGCCGTCACCAGCGAGATCCGCGAGGTCAATATCGGCTTCAACCGCATGGCGCAGAAACTCGCCCAGCTGGAGCAGGACCGTGCGGTGATGCTGGCTGGCATCTCCCACGACCTGCGCACGCCACTGGCCCGCCTGCGGCTGGAGACCGAGATGAGCGTGGTGGACGACGTGGCGCGCGAGCACATGGTGGCCGACATCGTGCAGCTTGACGCCACCATCGACAAATTCCTGGACTACGCCCGCCCCGACCATGTGACCCTCAACCCGGTCAACCTGCATGCCGTGGTGTCTTCCTGCGTCTATGCGGTGCAGGACCACCGCGAGCTGCAGATCAGCATGGCCGTGCCCGAAGGCGTCTATGTGCTGGCCGACGAGGTGGAACTGGCGCGCGTGATCTCCAACCTGTTCGAGAACGCTCGCCGCTACGGCAAGACGCCCGAGACCGAAACCACCCACGTGGACGTGACGGCATCGGAGCGCGAAAGCTGGGTCGTGATTCGCATCCGCGACCATGGCCGTGGCGTGCCGCCCGAGCAGCTGGCCAGCCTGACCCAGCCCTTCTTCCGTGGCGACTCCGCGCGCACAGCCGCAGCGGGCGCAGGCCTGGGCCTGTCCATCGTGGACAAGACGGTGCAGCGCATGGGCGGCGTGTTTGCGCTGTCCAACTCCTCCACGGGCGGGCTGGTCGCCCATGTGCAGTTGCAGCGTGCCTCGGGCGTGGCCAAGGGTGCCGAGCCCGAGCAGCGTCTGCAGCGCCCGCAGATCAAGCGCCAGTTGCCTCCGCGTGCGCAGGACGGCGCCCTGGACGGAGAGGACTGAGCCCGCAGCGCGCGTTCGTCAGATACGTTCGGCAGATACAAAGGCCCCGGCGATCATTGACCGATCGCCGGGGCCTTTTGCCATGGGGATGGCACCCCGCTGGTCAGGCGCGGAACAGCAAGGCGGCGGCGCGCGCCTCCATGGCCTGTTGCTGGCCCACGGGCCCGAGCTTCTCGGCCGTCTTGGCCTTGACGTTGACCTGGTCCAGCGCCAGGCCCAGCGCCGTGGCGATGCGCTCGCGCATGGCAGGAATGTGCGGCGCCAGCTTGGGAGCCTGGGCAATGATGGTGCTGTCGATGTTGCCAATCTCCAGGCCCGTGGCGCGCACGCGGCGCGCCGCCTCCACCAGCAGCACCAGCGAATCGGCGCCACGGAATTCGGGGTCGGTGTCGGGGAAATGCCGGCCGATGTCGCCCAGCGCCGCGCCGCCCAGCAGCGCATCGGTGATGGCGTGCAGCAGCACGTCGGCATCGGAATGGCCCAGCAGGCCCAGCTCATGCGGTACCTCGATGCCGCCCAGGATCAGCTTGCGCCCGGGCACCAGGGCATGCACGTCCCAGCCCTCGCCAATACGAAAATTCATGTGAAACATTCCAGGTTCAGAAAAACGGATTGCCCGACGCCTGCGGCTGGTCGCGCTTGCCCCGGTAGCGTTCCAGCGTCGCGCCATGCGCGCGCTGCGACAGCACGGCGGCAGCCAGCGCAAAGTCGTCGGGATAGGTGACCTTGAAGTTCTGCGCGCCGCCGGGCACCAGGCGCGGGCGCTGGCCCACGGCCTCCATGGCGCTGGCCTCGTCGGTCACGGCCGATCCCGCGTGCTCCAGGGCGTCGAGCAGCGGCGCGATGCGAAACATCTGCGGCGTCTGCGCCAGCCATTTGTCGCTGCGGTCCACCGTGCCCGCCACGCGCACGCCGCCAGGCCCGGTCACGGCCGTCTTGAGCGTGTCGGGCAGCTTGTGCGCCAGCAGGCCGCCCACGGCATCGTGCTCGCAGGCGTCGATCAGGGCATCGATCAGTTCGGGCGTCACCAGGCAGCGCGCGGCGTCGTGCACCAGCACCCAGTCGTGCGCGCTCGCACCGCGCGCCAGCAGCTCCTTCAGGCCGTTGGTCACGGATTCGGCCCGCGTGGCGCCGCCGCAGGCCGCCGTGGAGTAGCGCGTGGGCGACGGGCCCGGCAGGCCCTGGCGCCAGAAATCATCGCCAGGCGCGATCACCACCAGGGTATGGTGCACGCGCGCTGCGCCCGCAAAGGCGGCCAGCGTGTGCGCCACCATGGGCGCACCGGCCACCAGGTGGTATTGCTTGGGCAGTTCAGGCGCAGGCGCATCGGGCGCGATGGCGCGCGAGCCCGTGCCCGCACAGGGGATCAAGGCCCACAGGCGGGCCGGCTCCAGGGATGCGGGCGCAGCCGCCGCAAGCAGATCTGTCATGGTGGCGCATTGTAGTGACGGCCATGCGCCACCATGGACATGCGGGCATGCCTGCATGGCCGCCATGCGTGCTGGCTAAAATGGTTCGATACCCCTCTGCGCGTGCCGAGGGGTTTTGTCGTTACTTCGCCCAGGCGCTGCGGCGCCCACGTCCAAGCACCATGGAACTGCCCAAGCTCACTCCCGGAAAACGCTTCACCCTGCCCCGCCCCGTGGGCAGCGCCGACGCCCTGCTGCTGGCCCGCCTGGGCGAGCGCGAGAAGGCTGCAGGCCGGGTGACGGCCATCGTCACGGCCGACGCCTCGGATGCCCAGCGGCTGATCGACGAGATGGCCTTCTTCGCCCCGGGCCTGCGCTGCGCGCTGTTCCCCGACTGGGAGACCCTGCCCTACGACAGCTTCTCTCCCCACCAGGACCTGATCAGCGAGCGCCTGGCCACGCTGTGGCGCATCAACCAGCGCGACAAGGAGCATGGCGCCGACGTGGTGCTGGTGCCCGCCACCACGGCGCTGTACCGGCTGGCGCCGCCCTCCTTCCTGGCCGGCTACACCTTCGAGTTCAAGAGCGGCCAGAAGCTGGATGAGGCCAAACTCAAGGCCCAGCTGACCCTGGCCGGCTACCAGCATGTCTCCCAGGTGGTCAGCCACGGCGAGTACGCGGTGCGCGGCGGCCTGATCGACCTGTTTCCCATGGGCTCGCTGCAGCCCTACCGCGTGGATCTGTTCGACGACGAGATCGACTCCATCCGCACCTTCGACCCCGACACCCAGCGCAGCCTCTACCCCGTGCCCGAGGTACGCCTGCTGCCCGGCCGCGAGTTCCCCATGGACGAGGACGCACGCGCCAAGTTCCGCCAGCGCTGGCGCGAGCTGCTGGAGGGCGATCCCACGCGCAGCCGCATCTACAAGGACATGGGCCAAGGCATTGCCACGGCCGGCATCGAGTACTACCTGCCGCTGTTCTTCGACGAAACGGCCACCGTGTTCGACTACCTGGGCGCCGATGCCACCGTGGTGATGCATGGCGACCTGGAGCCGGCCTTCCAGCGCTTTTGGCAGGACACCAAGGAGCGCTTCCGCCTGGTGCAGGGCGACCCCGAGCGCCCGGCCCTGCCGCCCGAGGTGCTGTTCCTGTCCGCCGACCAGTTCTACACGCGCGCCAAGGAGCACGCCCAGCTCGCGCTGCGCCCAGGCACCGAGGACGTGGCCGACAGCGCAATCTTCCAGAAGCTGGAGGACCTGTCCGTGGTGCGCGGCGCGGAAGACCCGCTGGCGCGCCTGCAAAGGCACATTGCCACCAGCGCCCACCGCATCCTGCTGCTGGCCGAGTCCGATGGCCGGCGCGAAAGCCTGCTGGACTTCTTCCGCGCCTCGGGCGTGAACCCGCCGGTCTTCGACTCGCTGGCCGAGTTCCAGGGCGATGCGGGCGAGAAGGTGGGCATTGCCACGGCCGGCCTGATGAACGGCTTTGCCTGGGTGGAGGAAGGCCTGGACTTCGTCACCGAGACGGAGCTGTTCGCCACCAGCCCCACGGGCCGCAGGCGCCGCCGCCAGGAGCAGGTCAGCGATGTGGAGGCGCTGATCAAGGACCTGTCCGAACTCAAGGTGGGCGACCCCGTGGTGCATTCGGACCACGGCATCGGCCGCTACCAGGGCCTGGTCAACATGGACATGGGCCAGAAGAACCCTGACGGCACGCCGGCCGTGCAGGAGTTCCTGCACCTGGAGTACGCGGGCAACGCCGTGCTCTACGTGCCTGTCAGCCAGTTGCAGCTGATCAGCCGCTACACGGGCGTCTCGCCCGAGGACGCGCCGCTGCACAAGCTCGGCGGCACGCAGTGGGAAAAGGCCAAGCGCAAGGCGGCCGAGCAGGTGCGCGACTCGGCAGCCGAGCTGCTGAACATCTATGCGCGCCGCGCCGCACGCCAGGGCCATGCCTTCCGCTACTCGCCCCAGGACTACGAGCAGTTCGCCAACGACTTCGGCTTCGAGGAAACGGCGGACCAGCGCGCCGCCATCCACGCCGTGATCCAGGACATGATCAGCCCCCAGCCCATGGACCGCCTGGTCTGCGGCGACGTGGGCTTCGGCAAGACCGAGGTGGCCCTGCGCGCGGCCTTCGTGGCCATCACGGGCGGCAAGCAGGTGGCCTTTCTCGCGCCCACCACGCTGCTGGCCGAGCAGCATTACCAGACCCTGGTGGACCGCTTCTCCAAGTGGCCGATCAAGGTGGCCGAAGTCTCGCGCTTTCGCTCGGGCAAGGAGATCACGGCGGCCGTCAAGGGCATTGCCGACGGCTCGGTGGACATCGTCGTGGGCACGCACAAGCTGCTGTCCGAGTCCACGCAGTTCAAGAACCTGGGCCTGCTGATCATCGACGAGGAGCACCGCTTCGGCGTGCGCCACAAGGAAGCCATGAAGGCCATGCGCGCCGAGGTGGACGTGCTCACGCTGACGGCCACGCCCATCCCGCGCACCATGGGCATGGCGCTGGAAGGCCTGCGCGACCTGTCCGTCATCGCCACCGCGCCACAGCGGCGCCTGGCCATCAAGACCTTTGTGCGCAACGAGGGCACGGGCGTGATCCGCGAGGCCGTGCTGCGCGAGCTCAAGCGCGGCGGCCAGTGCTACTTCCTGCACAACGAGGTCGAGACCATCGAGAACCGCAAGCAAAAGCTCGAGGAAATCCTGCCCGAGGCACGCATTGCCGTGGCCCACGGCCAGATGCCAGAGCGCGAGCTCGAACGCGTGATGCGCGACTTCGTGGCCCAGCGCTACAACATCCTGCTGTGCTCGACCATCATCGAGACCGGCATCGACGTGCCCAGCTCCAACACCATCCTCATCAGCCGCGCCGACAAGTTCGGTCTGGCCCAGCTGCACCAGCTGCGCGGCCGCGTGGGCCGCAGCCACCACCAGGCCTATGCCTACCTGATGGTGCCCGACCTGGACAGCCTGACCAAGCAGGCGCAGCAGCGGCTGGAGGCCATCCAGCAGATGGAGGAACTGGGCTCGGGCTTCTACCTGGCCATGCACGACCTGGAGATCCGCGGCGCCGGCGAGGTGCTGGGCGAGAACCAGAGCGGCAACATGATGGAGGTGGGCTTCCAGCTCTACAACGAGATGCTGTCCGAGGCGGTGCGCAGCCTCAAGGCCGGCAAGGAGCCCGATCTGCTCAGCCCGCTGTCGGCCTCCACCGACATCAACCTGCACGCGCCGGCCCTGCTGCCCAACGACTACTGCGGCGACGTGCACCTGCGCCTGTCCTTCTACAAGAAACTGGCCACGGCCCGCACCAGCGACCAGATCGACACCCTGCTCGAAGAAATCGTGGACCGCTTCGGCAAGCTGCCGCCCCAGGCGCAGACGCTGATCGACGTGCACCGCCTGCGCGTGCTGTCCCAGCCCTACGGCGTGGTCAAGGTGGATGCGGCGCCCGGCGTCATCAACATCACCTTCAAGCCCCAGCCGCCCGTGGACCCGATGGCCATCATCCACCTCATCCAGAAGAACAAGCACATCAAGCTGGCCGGCAACGAGAAGCTGCGCATCGAGCGTGCCCTGGACAACCCCAAGGACCGTGCCCAGATGGTGCGCGACGTGCTGCGCAGCCTGGGCCAGCCGCTGGTGGAGGCGAAGGCGGCCCAGCCCGCATAGAACGCGTCGTTCCAGCCATGTTCCTCGAAGCGAGCATCGCCCTGCTGGCCCTGGCCACCGCGCTGTGGCTGCGCCCCTGGCGCATGCTGGCCGGCCGCCCGGGTCCGGGCGGCCCGCAGGACCGCATGGCCTCGCCCCTGGTCACGCCGCTGCTGGGCGTGCTCGTGCTGCTGCCCTGGATCTGGGCCCTGCCCACGCTGCACCGCATGCCGCTGCAACTGCAGTGGTCCTCGGCGCCGCTGGTGGTGCTCATGCTGGGCTGGCCTCTGGCCGTGCCGCTGCTGCTCGTTGTGGGTGGCCTGGCGGCCCTGCTGTCGCCGGCCCTGGGCTGGGGCGATGCCCTGGGCATCTCGGTCTGGCAGGGCATCGTGCCGGCCACGCTGGCCATGCTCTGGGGCGCAGCGCTGCGGCGCTGGCTGCCGCACCAGATCTTTGTCTACATCCTCGCGCGCGGCTTTGCGGGCACGGTACTGTGCGTTTTCATCTCGGCCCTGCTGGCCCAGGCGGCGGGCCACGCCCTGCCCGGCGTCAACGAGGATCTGTCGCGCATCGCGCGCTGGCTCATGGCCTGGGGAGATGCCGTGGTCACCGGCATGGTCACCGCCATCTTCGTGGTGTTTCGCCCCCAATGGCTGGCCACCTGGTCGGACGCCATCTACCTGCGCCAGCCGCCCGCAGCCTGACGGCAGGCCCGCCACTGGATATGATTTGCGCCTGTTTCCCGCCAGCCCGGCGGCCCGTCCCCTTTTTGCTGCCCCACCCATGACCGATGTCACCGAATTCGCGCCCGGACTGCTGATCCGCGGCATCCAGCCTCCGCTGAAGCTGGCCGACTACAAGCTCATCGCGTTCGACATGGACTCGACGCTGATCACCATCGAGTGCATCGACGAGATCGCCGACGCCACCGGCAAGAAGGCCGAGGTCTCGGCCATCACCGAAGCCACCATGCGCGGCGAGATCACCGACTTCAAGGACAGCCTGCGCCAGCGCGTGGGCAAGCTCGTCGGCGTGACCGAGGCCGACATGGCCCGCGTGCTGGCCGAGCGCCTGAAGCTCTCCCCGGGCGCCGAAACCCTGGTGCGCGCAGCCCAGGCTGCGGGCCTGAAGGTGCTGCTGGTCTCGGGCGGCTTCACCTACTTTGCCGAACATGTGCGCGGCATGCTGGGCATCGACTTCGTGCGTGCCAACGTGCTGGAGATGCGTGACGGCGCGCTGACCGGCGGCCTGATCGAGCAGCCCTGGGGCGACATCTGCGACGGCGCCGAAAAGCGCCGCACCCTGCTGGAAGTCGCCTCGCTGCTGGGCATTCGCCCCGACCAGTGCATCGCCGTGGGCGACGGCAGCAACGACATTCCCATGATGCAGGTCGCAGGCCTGTCCGTGGCCTACCACGCCAAGCCGCGCGTGCGCAACGAAGCCAAGGTCTCCATCACCGAAGGCGGCCTGGACCGCCTGCTGGAAGTCCTGCGCTGAAAACGGGTGGCAGCGGCGGGCGCAGGCCGCTGCGCCGCTCCGCAATCAATGGCTTTTGAAGCAATCAAAATTGATAGCTAAAGCCATTAAAAGCACTCAAAAACCCACTCAGAGAGTGGGTTTTAAGTTGTTATAGACCAACTGTCTGAGTTGGCCATATCTGCGAGGTTTGCGGCCCGTCGCCTCTGCGTGCAAGCGGAAGACACTGGACGGGCTGACGCCATAGGCCTCTGCAATAGCCCGCTGTGGAATACCGGAATCAGCAAGCTGGATGATCTCGTTTGCATCCTGCAAAGGAATGCTCGGCGGCCGGCCAAGGGTCTTGCCCTTCTTGATTGCCTCAAGCTGCCCGGCCATGCACCGCTCTCGAATCAAGCTCCGCTCAAACTCTGCAACAGCGCCAAGGACCTGCAGCATCATCCGCCCCATTGAAGTCTTCACGTCGACGGGCTCTGTGAGGCTGCGAAGCCTGGCTCCTACTCCCTGAACATGCTCAATGATGCGGATCAAATCGCGCAGACTACGAGCGAGCCGATCCAGCTTGTAAACAACGAGTTCATCACCACGACGAAGACGCAGCAATAGAGCTTCGAGTTCGGGCCTGTGCTTCACCGCTGATCGTTTTTCCTGAATAACCTCATGACACCGTGCCGCGACAAGTGCACTCGCCTGCATTGATGTGTCTTGATCCAGGGTGCTGACTCGCGCATACCCATAACGCATACGTTCTCCTAGCGTATTTTGTGAAAATGAGAATGCCTGCAGCAATACCGTTTCTCAGGGCACGCAGCAGGCTTGGTCAGTTTGCGAGGGTTTTGCCAACGCGCGAAACGCCTCGGCTTGCGAGGGCTGCGGCTGGGCGATGTGTTCGACCTGGTCGAAATCTGGAAGCGCGGGCCAGGCGCGGTTTCGACCTGGTGGACGATGGAGCCGGGCATGTTGCGCGGCAAGTGTTGACATGGGGCGATGCCCCATACCCCTCAGCAGCGTAGCCTGAATTGCTTGTCTCTCGAAAGACGGCGCTCTTCGGTAATCCAGGGTCTGCTGTCAACTCGCGCCAAGCCATCCAGCCACTTGATGCGCTCATCGAGCTGCTGGCAGGCTGATCTATTCGACGGTGCTTCTGAACTCGAAGAACCGGATGAGTAGGGCGCGCTGGCCAGCGATTCCGCATTGCGTTTTTGGCTACGAGCCATCTCGACCTGATCATCCCACGAAGCAGCCAGAGGAACCCTTGCGATCCGTTCGACAGTCCACCCTCGAGCAGAGCAATGTTCATGATTCCAATACAGCCGTCCCGGTGCAGCACGACACAAAAATATCTCTTTGGTTTGTGCACCTCTGGGATCTGCCAAGGCGGGCGATGTATCGACCTCCTTCGCGCCTTTACACGGTTGGTTGCTATATGTATTGCCACATCGATACACCTGAGCATTAGCCGAGCTAATCAGAAGGAAAAATAGAAATACTGTCGCTGCTTTGAGTTGCATAGACAGGGTTGTAACAGAATCAATCTGTCAACACAGATCTCACCTGAGCATTGCGGCGCGCGAGTGCAGCGCTGTAGCCCTCATGCTGAGTCGCCTGCTGCGCGACGAGCTGGGGGGCCTGCTGGAGCGGCGCCGCTAGCGTTTGTGTCGGCCGATCGCTGCGAACGCCGGTCGATGTGTCAATGACCACCGGCTTATCCCCCCTCCCACTGGCCGTGTACGGAGCATCGCAAGTGACTGGCCGTACCACGCTTTGATATGTGACCGTCGCCATGCAGTTCGCCAGCCGGTGGACCTTGTAGCCAGCTTGCACCAGGTCGTCGCTTGTCAGGTCGAACACGCGGCGCCCCTCACTACTGACAACAAATGTGATCTGGTCCCTGCCCTGCTTACTGAGGTCGCCAGTCATGTGCAGCAGCTTGCCAAACAGAGGGTCTTTGACCTCGGGTGCAGTTGAGGTTGCCGCCGTGCCTGCAGGCTGCTGTGCGCCCTGGGCGGGGCCTTGCTGGGCCTGTGGCGCGGTCGGGGCATGATGGACCTGCACGGGTACGGCCGCAGTGGATCTTTTGGCTGCAGGCGCGGTCTTGTGACCCCATACGCTTGTGTCGTCCTGGGGCCAAAACGCGTAGACCATGTAAGCGATGGCAAAGACCCAAAATAGCCGCGTGAAGCGCTTGAACTTCACGATCATGGGCGAGACGTCCTGAGCTTTCGATTCAGCGCTGCCGCTGCTTTGGGTGTTGCTCTTGTAGAGCCCGAAGTACTTGGATTCGTACTTGCGCCGGTCTGTCTGGATGACTGCGCCACGATAGCCCGCATGCACCTTGCGGATGTACTCATCTGCATTGCCCAGGATGTCGGCCTTGCGGCACTTGATCATTGTCGCGACGAGCTGGGCAATCGGCTGGTTGATGTCGCGGAACGATTGCGTCATCAACAGCACTTCGGCGTTGTAGTGCCGGTGCAGCTTAAACCACTGCACAACAGCGTCAGGCGTGCCGATCTTTGGGAGTGCGACGTGGCATTCGTCGATGACGTACAGCGGGCCTTGATCCTTATCGCCGCGCCATGTGCTGTAGTAGTCCCAGACGCTCCCAAACGTGAAGATGTTTTCGGGCTGGGGCTCGGGCTCGCGGTCGGTCCACAGCCTGAATGCCTCATGCTCAGCAATGTTGGCGGCGTTCCAGTCGCCGATCCGCGGCGCCGGCCTGGTCCGAACCTCGATCAGATCGCGCCAGGCAGGGTCTATGGCCGCAAAGGAATCGATGTTGAGCGGCAGGTTCGTGATGACCTTGCGACCGGAACGAAGTGCGGGAAGGACGTGATAGGCCACGGCCTCATAACTTTTGCCAGAGCCAGGGATACCCTCAAGTGCATTGATCATGAACCGAGCCTTGTGAACGGAATGAGCTGGAGTGCGATGCGGATGCCGATAGCCGTAGTGATGATGGCCACCGCAGATCCCACACCACACAGGGCCATGACATTGAGGATTTCTTCGGGCAATCCCGAGCCAGACGCAAACCCTTGCAGCCCACCCAAATCAAGAGCATTAACAGCGGATACCACAAGACCGAGCAATTGTTCTATCGCCCAAGATATAAGGTCTGTGAGCACATCCCAAGTCGCTTTAAAAATATTAACGACAAGATCGGAGAAAAACTTTACCAACGTGGTAATTGTTTCTGTGATCCAGTCGACAAAATCCGTCCATGTGGATTTCAGCCATTCGACAAAATTAGCAATAGTGGTTTTGAGCCAATTGAGCATATCACCCCCCGAATATCAAGCGACGAGCAAGCAGTAAGGCAGAAAGTATGGTGATTGCTCTAAGTACTCCCCAAAGCCAAGCGGGAGGAGATATATCGTGAACTCCGAAATTCCAACCCTGCCCGAAGTCAAAATCCATCGTCCAGACCGGAGGTGTACCACCGTCCGATACTTTGGGCATCAAGTCGCCGACGAGTCCAGAAATACGAGATGACTTGATTTCATCCATCTTAGATTTCCACACGCCAGATGGACCATCTTTGTATTTGCGCTCATATAGTTTTGGCTGCTCTGGCGCGCCATATTTGCCAAACCCAGGTTTGCCCGGTAGAGAGGGGCCGTTATTGTCATCGCAATCAGAGCCTTTGCACTCTCCCTCACCGTCTCCATTCCCGCCGCCTGTGCCGCCCCCTGTGCCCCCGCCAGTTCCCCCACCGGTACCCCCGCCCGTGCCGCCCCCGTTGCCGCCGCCAGTGCCTCCGCCATCCCCACCTCCTGTGCCACCACCTGTGCCGCCCCCTGTGCCCCCGCCAGTGCCACCTCCTGTGCCACCTCCTGTCCCCCCGCCAGTGCCGCCACCTGTGCCACCACCAGTATTTCCGCCGTTATTACCGCCGTTATCTCCACCGTTATTGCCGCCGTTATTATCGCCACCAGGAATACAGGTTGTATGTCCATTTACCTGCCCCACTGCGCCTTGACATTGTGGGGATGCAGGTGGAGAGGTATCGCTTTTTGTTGAGCACTCAGAGCCGGTTGATGTGTATTCGATGTCTGCAAGGATGGCGTTAAATCCTTGAGAACTAACCGTATCATTATCAACATAACCCTGCCAGTCACCACCAGAGTAACTACAACTACCGTCGCAATAGTTGCCAGGAGGCGGCTTGATAGGCCCCGTAGGCGTAGCTGATCCACCACCATCTAACTGATATTGCCCACTCGTACCAGCGTGATAACGTGCCCAGCCGATTTGAATAAGCATGTTTGTTTTATTTCCCGCCTCGCATTTGTTATCAGGAACGCACTGACCATTTACGCGCTTTTCCCCTGGCTTGCATTGATCAGGGACACAAGCGCCGCCCTCCTCATGCTGTCCTGCAGGGCAACCCTTCGGCGCCTCAGGAATACAACGATTACCAGACTCCATAAATCCGGACTTACAGACGCATTCGTTACCCTGAGCTGCAGAGTTCGCAGTGCATTGCAGTGCATTGCAGACGCTTTCCGAAATACTGCGTATATTGATCACGCGACCCGTCTGGCCTAGTGTATTTCCACAAGCATTGAGAACTAGCGCTATCGATAGATACGGGGTCCCGGACCCAATGCGGTGGCCACGTAAATATAGACATCCATGTATTACACACATCAGTTGCCGAGCTCCCAGAAATTTCAGGGCCGGAAAATGGGTGCGACGTAAAATAAACTGTATCTTTTGGGATTGCTGCAAAAGATGAATTGAAAACCAATATTGCTATTAATCCAATAATGGCACGAATTAGTTTTCGCATCAGATTCTCGCAAGCATGAAAAAACAAATCGCCCCGATCGCGCCGATCAGCGCAAAAGCGGCATGAACAGCGACGACCAGGGCGACGACCAACATGACTAACGCCTGTTAGATTTTGGCGATGATGCGCTTGACGACCGAGGGGCCCTTCATGACCAGGGCGATGCCGACGATGACGACAGCCAGAGCAGTGACCTTCGTCGCAACGCTGGAGACGTCCACAGCATCGAACAGGTCATCCATACCAGCGGCATGCGAGGCAGTGACGGCCATGGCCATGCCAGTTGCAGCAACAGCCTTGGCGCCGAATTTGCGAGCAATTGCTCGTGTTTGTTGGAACATGATTTTTCCTTGAAAGGTTGGTTGAAAAGGTGCGAACTTGCACCCCAGAGCCGCAGGGCTCTGGCCTGCAATCTCAGAACCTGCGAACCATGCGCAAGGCGACGCCGAGGCCGAAGCCGAGCATTGCGAGTGCGAAGACAAGACCGAAGCCGAGACCCACGGCTGCAGACACACTGCCGGGCGTGATGCCCAGCGCGGCGAGGTCCTGCAAAGTGACCTCGGTTACCGCGACCTGGTGCACGGCCTGGCAGGGGATTTCAGGCTGGAGACAGACGAAGTAGCCAGACATCAGCTACCCACGAAGTCTTCGTAGTCATGCTGGGAGTCCGTATCGATGGAGCCGCACTCTGTACAAGCAACTTCGTCGGAGCCCTCCTCCTGCTCGGTGTCGAAAAACGATCCGCAGCCATAGCAGACATAGGTACTCATGGCTCTACTCCTGAAGAAAAATCGGCACGCTGGCGAGCGGCCGCGATGCGGTCACGGCGGTCGAAATAGCGACCAATCAAGAGGACGCAGCGAAAAGCGACATGCACGAATGCGCTGAGCACCACAGCACCGCAGATGCCCCCCGCGACCGCGATAAAAAACAGGCCCGCGATGAGCTGTTGAAACTGGTCATGAGTGAGAGCGTCCATGGCTACGCTGCAGCCTTCATTGCTGGAGCCTGCTGACGGGCCTGTGCGGGGGTGTCGGAGCGAGCCACAGCCGGTGCCACAGCATCCGCTGCAGCAGGGCGTGCAGGGGCCTGCGCGAGGGTCTCCACGGGCCGCACACCGATGACGACTTCACGGGACTCTTTGCCGTTGCTGACGCGCTCGACTTCGAGCTCGGCAACGAAGGGCAGTGGGATGTGCTGCATGCGAAACACAGCATCCGCGTCGGGCATCTTCCAGTCCTCGACGGCATAGCCGCCCTTGAAGTTCTCGCCCGGCTTGTTGTAGCGGTCGTCCAGCTTCACGCGTGCGTACACGGTGCCGCTGTTGATGCCCTCTCCGTTCACAAAGCCCTTGAAGGCTTTCATTCCCACAACTTCAACCATGAGTGCCATTTCGATTCCTTTCGGGTGGCGGTAGCTCGTACCAGTCAGGCATGGACACCGGGCCGAGCTTGATTACCCGGGTCCTCGTTTTCAAAGGGACGACGTTGCTTTTGATGGCGATATCGACCCCGTACGGAAGGAGCTCGCGCCGATGCCTGTAGAAGGTGGCGCGGCTCAGCTTGGTGGTCAGGTCGTCGCCGGCCTGCCACATGCGATAGGTGGACAACAAAGCCTTGGGCAGCTCGGACAACTCGTCCACGTCAGCGCAGGCGCGCGTGAGCACTTCGCAGCGCTGCTCGAACTCCATCTCGATTTGCTTCATGTCGAATCCCCCGAGGAAGTGGCAGCCCATGTCGTGCAGCTTGGTTGCCTTGAAAGTCATCTCCACACGCACCAAGCCAACGGCATCGCACCAGTCGGCAAGCTGCAGGACATATGGATCGACGGGGGCCTTTTCGAACGTGGAGGAATCAGCGACGCGGCCCGCATGGCGGCGCAGTTCCGGACCCTTGAGATAGGCCTTGAAATAGACACGGCGGGAGCCCCGACCGAAGTCAACGGTCTCGCCGTCGCCGTAGGTGCCGGTCTTCAGACGGCTCGCCTGTTGGCTCTGCAGGTAGCGCATGAAGTGGTAGGCGTTTTCCTTGCCGCCCACGCTCCAGTTCTGGGTCACATCGACGCGGGTGACGATGGCGCCGGTCCAGCATGTGCGAGGCTCGCCCTTGAAGTTCGTGATGAACTTTTCACCTTCGGTGAACGGAGGCAGGCCCAGCGAGAGCAACAGGCGGTTGATGATCTGCAGGCACTGCATGAACGAGTAACCGAACACGTTGTCGGTCCTGCCCCACTTCGAAACGTTGCCCTCAAACCAGACGGTTTCGCCGTCGCAGCGCACGAACACAGCAGTTTCGAATGAGCCTTCGATACGCGATTTCTTTAGCGTGATCGATTCGACCTGGCCGTCGCTGTCGATGCGCATGAACGCACCGTCCGATATCTGCGGCAAGCCACCGCATGCGTGCCGCTGGTAGATCGAAAGCCAGTCGCAGAAGCCGACGAGCTGGGCTTTTGTGATGGGCGCGGGGTACCACTCCGCGCGCCCGGCCCGGCGCTCTGCCAGGTCGACAACGTTGCCCGGTACGGCAGCGTCCAGAACAGGAAAAGTCTCATCGGTGAGACTAAAGTGACGTGTTACAAGCACGTCACGCCCTCCGGGCCCCGGCGCGGACCCTCCCCCGCAAGCGGGGCCCCCTCCGCTCCGGTGCCCTCCGCAGCGCACGAGCAGGGCTCGCACAGGCGCACCTGACGGCAAGGCACTGTGAAGCGCGCGGCCTCCGGGAACGAGGTTTCGACGGTCCAGAGGTCCTGGCCGTCAGGGGTGGTCCATGCGTTGCAGATCTGCGCGCAGTACAGCACGCCGCGGCGCATGACCTGGACGTGTTGAGCTCGAAGCGTGTGCCCGGCCTGCGCTGCGAGGCGGCAGCGCGCGGCATGTTCCGCGTGGGTGTAGGGGCGGCTGATCATTGGTCGCACCGGCCAACCATGCAGCAGCTGCGATTGACGAATCCGTGACGCAGACCGAGCTCGCAGTCAAATTCCATGAGCCCGACAGCAAGCACGCATGCAGTCATAAGGAACATCAACACCGCGAACATGAAGTAGCCACGCTGATGGGTGCCCTCCACCTGGTCGGCCTGGTCGGGAGCCGCCAGGCGCGCGGCCAGGCTTGTTTGACCAGGTGGAGGACGTAACGGGGTTCGAGGTGTAGGCATGCTGGCGGCTCCTGGGTTGTGATGAGGAGCCGCCTGTTCTGCTTCTGGCGGTAGGCCCGGCTGTGGTTCACTGCCTGCGACCGAGCTACTAGGCTCCTTCGACGAGTCGTGTAATTCGACGAGTCGTGAAGTTACCAGTTTTCACGACTCGTATAACAACGGTTACACGACTCGTGCAAAATCGGAAAGTGCTTGACAGACAGGAGCCTTTAGATGACCAGCACTCTGGAACTACTGACAAAAGCGCTCGAAAAGAAGAGCGCATCTGCGTGGAGCAGGGACTACAACATCACACCTGGCACCTTCACGAACGCCAAGAAGGCAGGTCGCCTAAGCCCCATGCTTGCTGGAAACATTGCTATGGATTTAGGAGAAGATGCCAACAGGTGGATGGCGGTTGCAGCATTGGAAGCAGAGAGAGACAGCCCGCTACGAGACAGACTGAGAGACACTCTCCTGCTCCGCAATCAATAGCTGAGAATGTTCTGTGGGCTTGCTTTTCCGGCAAGCCCCAGTCTTTTCTACAATGCATCACGCAGCCCCATAGGCCACCGCCCCAGCGCCGGGTGGCCCACCTACAACAGCAGGCTGCACGCCGGCGCATCCGCGCGCCGGTGCTTGGAATCTCCTCCCCCATCCCCATGTGACACACAAGGCCGCAGGCTTGCCCGCATATGGGCAGCCTGTGGCGCGCCGAACGGCGCGGGCCCGCCTGCGCCGACCGTGTACATGACCACCATGATTGGAAAAAACTCCGTGAAGACTTCGTTCCGCGCCACTGCCTCCGTGATCGCCCTGGCCATTGCATCGCTGACCGTGCCCACGCTGGCCCAGGCCAAGCGCATGGGCAGCGGCGGCAAGTCCGTGCGCCCGGCGTCGATCGGCAAGGCCCCCGCTCAGCCCGCAGCGCCTGCGGCACCCACCGCCAGCAAGGCGGCGACTCCGTCCACCCCCGCCGCACCGGCCGCGCCTGCAGCCCCGACCGCTGGGGCAGCCCCCGCTGCGGCACCTGCGGCTGGGGCCGCCCCCGCTGCGGCAGCCCCCGCTGCTGCTGCACCTGGCGCGGCTGCCGCTCCCGCAGCACGTGGCTCCGGCATGATGGGCACGCTGGGCGCCGCTGCCGTGGGCGCCGTGGCCGGCTCCATGGCCGGCAATGCGCTGGCCGGCGCCATGACCCCTGAAAAGGATGCAGCCGCCAAGGAAGCCGAAGCCAAGGCCAAGGCCGCTGAAACCGAGGCAGCCGAGCTGCAGCGCAAGGCCGACGAAGCCAAGGCCAAGGCAGAAGCCGCCCGCGCTGCCGCCAAGTAAGCCGCCTGCGTTTTCCCCCGGAAAGGCCGCGCCCGTCGCGGCCTTTTGCTTTTTAGGGCAGTTGCTTCAGCGCGGCCCGGCGCGCAGCGGCTGCAGCAGGTGCGACAGGCCGTTGTGGTCCAGCTCCTGCATCAGCGCCAACAACTGGCCCAGCTCTCCCTTGGGGAAGCCTTCGCGTGCGAACCAGTTCAGATAGTTGCCGGGCAGATCGGCGATCAGTCGGCCCTTGTACTTGCCATAGGGCATGTGCACCAGCACCAGCTTTTGCAGCATTTCGGAGTCCATGGCGGCGATGGTACGCGCTGCGGCATCGCAAAAATCCGCATAAAAAGCCACAGCCTTATAACCAAATAGCAAAATTGTTCATTGCGGCCGCTGGCGCCGCACTAGACTATGCGCCTGCCTGCCGTACCGCCCGATACAGAACCACTCCACCGGGCCTGCGGCGTTTTTGCAACCCGTTGAAGAAAGTCCTCCGGTCATGTTGAAGAAAGCCCTCTCCGCAATCGCGATTGCCACGCTGGCCCTGACGGCCCAGGCCGCCGACGTGCTCAAGGTCGGCGCCACCGCCGTGCCCCATGCAGAAATCCTCAACCATGTGAAGCCAGCCCTCAAGGCCCAGGGCATCGACCTGCAGATCAAGGAATTCAGCGACTACGTGCAGCCCAATGCGGCCGTCGAGGACAAGCAGCTGGACGTGAACTTCTTCCAGCACCAGCCCTACCTGGACAGCTACAACAAGGACCGCAAGACCTCGCTGGTGGCCGTGCCCAATGGCAAGGTCCACGTGGAGCCCTTCGGCGGTTACTCGCAGAAGATCAAGAACGTGAAGGATCTGAAGGACGGCGCCACCATCGCCATCCCCAACGACCCCTCCAACGGCGGCCGCGCCCTGATCCTGCTGGCCAAGCAGGGCCTGATCGAGCTCAAGGACCCCAAGAGCCTGACCCCCACGCCGCTGGACGTGGCCAAGAACCCCAAGAAGCTCAAGTTCAAGGAACTCGAAGCCCCGCTGCTGCCACGCGCACTGGCTGACGTGGACCTGGCCCTGATCAACACCAACTACGCCATCGAGGCCAAGCTCAATCCCACCAAGGATGCGCTGTTCATCGAAGGCGCCGATTCGCCCTACACCAACATCGTGGTCTCGCGCCAGGACCGTGCCAACGATCCCAACATCGCCAAGCTGATGAACGCGCTGCACACGCCCGACGTGAAGAAGTTCATCCTCGAGAAATACAAGGGCGCTGTCGTTCCTGCGTTCTGAGGCGCAGGGAATGCAGCCGGTCGGCTGCATCCTGTCCCGCAAAAAAAGCGCTGCCTTGGCAGCGCTTTTTTCATTCCCTTCCCTGGTATCGCCACTCAACCTGCAGGCGTCACCTCGGCCGGCGCCTTGGCCGCCGCAGCGGGCCGCGTGATGGCGCTGCCCATGGCCGCGCCCATGATGCAGGCGATGGCCAGCCACTGGGTCCCCACCAGGTGCTCATGCAGCAGCAGCATGCCCATGAGGGCGGCAATCGCAGGCTCCGTGGCCAGGGCAATGCCGAAGGTGGCCGGCGGCAGGCGGCGCAGGGCCATCATCTCCAGCGTATAGGGCAAGGCGCTGGAGGTGGCCGCCACCACCAGGCCGAAGGCCAGGATGGACGGCTGCAGCAGCTTGGCCCCCGCCTCGGCCACGCCGAAGGGCACCACCACCATGGCGGCGAACACCAGGCCCAGCGACACGGCCTGGCCGCTGGGAATGCTGCCCAGGCGCTGCCCCAGCAGGATGTACAGCGCCCAGCAGATGGCAGCACCCACGGCGCAGGCAATGCCCACGGGCTCCAGCACCAATCCGCCCGCGCCGGCGCCCCCTATCGGCAAAATCAGGGCCAGCCCCGCCACGGCCAGCGCCAGCCAGACAAAGTCCACCGGCCGGCGCGAGTGGTAGATGGCCACGGCCAGCGGACCGGAGAATTCGATGGCCACGGCCAGTCCAAAGGGAATGGTGCGCAGCGCCATGTAGAACAGCAGGTTCATGGCGCCCAGCGCCACGCCGAAACGCAGCAGCGCCCAGGCCTGGGGGCGGGCCAGCGTCCAGCGCCAGGGCCGCCAGATGGCCACCAGGATCAGCGCGGCAAAGCCCACGCGCAATGCCGAAGTGCCCTGGGCGCCCAGCACCGGAAAAAGCTGCTTGGCAAGAGAAGTGCCCACGCCCAGTGCCGTGACCGAGCCCAGCACGGCCAGCAGGGGCCAGGCGCGGTTCCATGTGGTGTTTGTTGTCATGGCCCGTACGATATTGCAGGCCAGCGATGCAAAAGGCTCGTTTTGGGGCCTCTTCGCGCAATATTCGCTCTTTCCGACCGCTCCGCATCCGTTTTCTGCCCCTCCCCCATGCCCGCCATCGCACTCGATACTTTTGACCGCGCCATCCTCGACGTGCTCCAGCGCGACAACCTCACGCCACAGCGCCTCATTGCCGAGCAGGTCCACCTTTCGGCACCGGCCGTGCAGCGGCGCATACGGCGCCTGCAGGAGCTGGGCGTGATCACGGCCAACGTGGCGGTGGTCGATCCCGTGCGCACGGGGCGCCCGCTCACCGTGCTCATCAACGTGCAGCTGGCCAACGAGCGCCCGGACCTGTCCCTGGCCTTTCGCGCGCGCGTGGCGCGCGAGCCCGCCGTGCAGCAGTGCTACTACGTGACCGGGGAAGCCGACTATTCATTGATCGTCACGGCTGCCGATATGCAGGAGTACCAGGCGCTGGCGGCGCGGCTGTTCTCCGGAGACGACAACATCCGGCGCTACACCACCTCGATCGCTCTGGAACGCATCAAGACCGGGCTGCAGTTGCCGATGGCAGAACACAAGCCCGACAATGAAACAAGTTGACACAACCTAGACATACACCAGGAGACTGCTTTGAGCGCACCTTCACCGGACAGCATGGCCCGCCTCGTCGCCACACGCACCCTCGACAAGTACGAGCGTGACTACTATCCCAAGCGCGAGCGCATCACCATTTCCTTCCGGGGCGACCTGGCCGAGCAATACAACTACGACAAGATCCAGCCCTTGTCCGAGGCCCAGCGCCATGGCCACAAGGTCGTCATCGAGGCGACCAGCCAGAAGACCGGCGCCACGGGCCACTACTGCATCGAATGCAACAGCTGGAACCTCATCGAGGCCGTGGGCACCTGGGCGCCCGGCGAGGAAGCCCCGGCCGCAGACTGATCTGCGCCGTCAGCCAACTGCCGGTGCCAACGCGCTGCCAGCCACCCACCAGGCCAGCGCCAGCATCATCACGCCCGTGAGGCCATCGAGAACGCGCCAGGCCTGCGGCTTCTCGAACAGGCGCTTCATGCGGCGGCCCGCAAAGGCCAGCGCCACGAACCACGACAGGCTGGCCGATGCGGCGCCCACCACATAGACCCACTTGAGCACGCCTTCCTGGCGCGCGCCGATGGAGCCCATGAGCAGCACCGTGTCCAGATAGACATGGGGGTTGAACAGGGTGATCACGGCCAGCGTGGAGACCACGCCCAGCAGGCCACGCGGGGCCAGTTGCCCGCCCGATGCCGCCAGTTGCGCATCGGGCGCCATGGCCATGCGCCACAGCGCGATCAGCCCATAGGCCAGCAGGAACAGGGCGCCGCCCAGCGTCAGGTAGCGGGCTAGGTCGGGGTTGTCGCCCAGCAGCCGGGCCATGCCCGCCACGCCCAGGCCGATGAGCACCACGTCGCTCACCACGCACCAGGCCACGCAGGCGCGCACATGCTGACCGTGCACGGCCTGGCGCAGCACATAGAGGTTCTGGGCGCCGATGGAGACGATGAGAGACAGGCAGACCGTGAAGCCCGCCAGCCAGGAAGAAGAAACATTTGCAGTCCACATGGCCGGGATTGTCTGGCCGGCAAATGGTTAAGTAAAATTACATTTACTCAACCAAATGAAGAATATCTAAATGCTCGACTACGCCGGACTCGAAGCCCTGGCGGCCGTGGTGCGCGAAGGCAGCTTCGAGCGCGCGGCGCGCAAGCTGCATGTCACGCCCTCGGCCGTTTCCCAGCGCATCAAGCTGTTGGAGGAGCGTGTGGGCCAGGTGCTGGTACTGCGCGGCCAGCCCTGCTCGGGCACCGATGCGGGCCGCAGGCTGTGCCTGCACCTGGAGCAGGTGGCCCTGCTCGAAAACGATCTGCGCCGCAAGAACCCGGAGCTGGTCCCCGAGGGCCAGACCGCCCTGCCCACGCTCAAGCTGGCCGTCAATGCCGACTCGCTGTCCACCTGGTTCATGGATGCCATGTCCGCCTTCACGCGCGACGGCAACGAGCTGCTGGACATCAGCATCGACGACCAGGACCACACGGCCAAGCGCATCCGCGAGGGCGAGGTGCTGGCCGCCGTCACGGCCACTTCCTCGGCCATTCCCGGCTGCAATACCTGGCCGCTGGGCCGCATGCGCTACGTGGCGGCCGCCAGCCCCGACTTCATCCGCCGCTACCTGAAGGACGGCATCACGCCCGAGGCCATGGCGCGCACGCCCATGATGAGCTACGGCCGCAAGGACAGCCTGCAGGACCAGTGGCTGCAACGCCTGGGCGCAGAGGGGCGGCGCAACACGCCGCGCCACTTTCTTCCCTCCAACCAGGGCTATACGCGGGCCTGCGAGCTGGGCATGGGCTGGGGCATGCACCCGCCGCTGATGATCGGCGCGCAGCTGGCCGAAGGCAGCCTGGTGGAGCTGCTGCCCGGCAACGATCTGGACATTCCCATGTACTGGGCCCATGCGCGCAATGCGCAGGCCAGCCTGCAGCGGCTGACGGACTGCGTGATCCAGGCCGCGGCGGCCTGCCTGGACCCGATGGAGTGAATGGGCGACGGCGATGGCGATGGCGATGGCGACAGCGACGGCGGCGCCGTCCGCGCCCGGCTCAGGGCTGGCGGCCGGTGTCGTCTGCCGGGGTAGACGGCTCAGCCTGAGCCTGGTCGTTGCGTTCCGGCCGCTGTATGGTGCGCACGGCCGCGCGCACGCGGGTCAGGGTGTGGAAGTCCAGCAGGCTGGTGGCCATGATGGTTTCCCAGAGAAAGCAGGCCAGGGCCGAGAGAAACATCAGCACGCCGAACAGAAAGCCCAGCACCGCATAGCCATGGCCGTTGATGCCGTAGGCCTCGCCCAGGAACAGCAGGGCAATGGTCAGGCCGATGCAAAAGCCGCAGACGGTCAGCAGCCCTATGCAGACATTGGCCAGCCGGCCGCGCTTGCGCAGAAAGTGCAGTTCCGTGAGGCTGCGCGCGATGAAGTCCTCTTCCTGCGGGTTGCGCAGCAGTTCTTCCAGCTTGCGCGCGCGGTCGATGATGCGGGCCAGCCGCCCGGCCACGGCGCCGATCATGCCGGCCACGGCCGTCAGGAAGAACACCGGCGCCAGCGCCAGCTGGATGCTGTGGGTGACGGTATCGGCGTCTAGCGACCAATTGATCATGCGGTCCTCTGCGTGCTTTCTGTTGTCTGGTGCGGCCATGCTGCCGTGTTTTCGCGCGGACAGTATTGTGGCCGCAAGCGGGGCCGGCAAGAGGCCATGTCGCCAGCTTTTGGCATTCAGCGGGCCGGTGGCGCCGGCAGCATCTGCCGGCACAGCGACAGCATCTCGGTCAGCAGGGCGGGCGTCTGGTCGCGCCGGCAGACCACGCCCAGGGGCGCCAACCTGCCCGTCAGCCGCACATCGAGCCGGCACACGCGCGCATGGGTCTGCAGGCCCGGCGCAATGCTCAGCGGCACCAGGGCCACGGCGCCTGGCTGGCTCAACAGGCCCTCCAGTATCGGCAGGGAAACGGTGGAGACGGGAAACCAGGGCGCATCGGGCAGCGCCTGGAGCACCTCGGCCTCGAAAATCCCGCGCACGGCGATGTTGGCCGTGGGCAGCACCCAGCGCGCGCCGGTCAAGGCCTGCAGCGGCACGTCACGGCGCCCGGCCAGTGCATGCGAGCGCGCGGCCACCACCACGGCCGTGTCGGCCAGCAGCGGCTCGAAGACGAAGGGGCCGGGCAGCAGCGCCGGCTCGCGGCAGAACACCGCGTCCAGCCCGCCGCCCAGCAGCTGGGACAGAAGCCGGGTGCTGGCGTCTTCGTGCACATCGACATGCACCTCGGGGTGTTCGGCATAGAACCGCGCCAGCAGGGGCGAAAGAATGGCCAGGGCTGCCGCCGGAATGGCGCCCAGGCGCAGCGCGGCCGCGGCGCCCCGGCGAATGGCGGCCAGCGATTCCGCCACCTCCTCCAGCGCGGCCAGCACGCCGCGCACCGTGTCCACCAGGGTCTGGCCGGCCAGCGTGGGACGTATGCCGCGCGCATGGCGCTCGAACAGGCGGATGTCCAGCACGCGCTCCATCTCCGCCAGCGCCTGGGTGGCTGCCGACTGGCTCATGTGCAGCGTGGCGGCGGCCTGCACCACCGAGCCGCATTGCTGCAACGCCACCAACAGCTGCAGCTGGCGCAGGCGCACATGCTTGGTCAGGCGCGAATACAGCAGCCGCCCCTGGGGCGTGGCCGCATCGTCCAGGCCGTCGCGGTCATCGAAGTCATTGCTCATGGGAGTCTCAGTGTTTTCCCCAGGCAGGCCCTGGCGCGCCACAGGCGGCGCAGGGCAAGCTATCGGAACGGCTTATAGCTTGGCACAAATACCGTGGCCCACGCGGGCGGCAGGATTTCTATAGTCGCCTGCATCGGGAGCCGGCGCGGCCCAGGCCTGCGGCTCCTCCACCGTTGATGGAACCCATGCCATGCAAGCCAAACCCCTCTTTCCGCTGCCGCGGCGCACCGTGCTCTCGCTGGGCACGTCCGGTCTTGCCGCCGTGTTGTGCGGCCTCACCCTGGCCCACACGGCCTCCACGGCCCATGCGGCCGACGCCTATCCGAACAAGCCGGTCAAGCTCATCGTGCCGTTTGCGGCAGGCGGCTCCACCGACATCGTTGCGCGCGTGATCGCAGAGGGCCTGCGCAGCACACTGGGCCAGCCCGTGGTGGTGGACAACAAGGCCGGCGCTGGCGGCCTGATCGGCACCGAAAGCATTGCCCAGGCCGCGCCTGACGGCTACACCATCGGCATGGCCACGGTGAGCACGGCCACCATCAATCCCTCGCTGTACACGCGCGCCGCCAAGCTCGAAGGCAGGCTTTTGCCCGTGGCCAATCTGGTGACCATGCCGTCGGTCTACATGGTCCACCCCAAGATGGGCGTCAAGGATTTCCCGGGCTTTCTGGCCAAGCTGCGCGCCCAGCCCGGCGCCTACAGCGCGGGCGTGCCGGGCCTGGGCACGCTGGGCCATCTGATGGTGGCGTCCTTCAACGAGACCATGAAGACCCAGGTGCAGATCGTCCCCTACCGCGGCAACGGGCCGGCGCTCAACGATGCGCTGGCCGGCATGGTGCAGGTGATGACCGACCAGCTGCCTTCGGCCATGCCCCAGATCAAGGGCGGCAAGCTCATCCCCGTGGCGCTGTCGGGCGACAGCCGCTCGCCCGACCTGCCCGATGTGCCCACCTTCAAGGAGCTGGGCTACGCGCAGCTCAACGAACTGGGCATCAGCTGGTTCGGGCTGGTCGTGCCGGCCGGCACGCCACCGGCCATCGTCCGGCAGTTGCAGGATGCGTCGGTGAAGGCCGTGCGCCTGCCCGAGGTGCAAAAGCACCTGAAGCTGCTGGGCGCCTCGGTCACCGAGATGGACCAGAGCCGCTTCCCGGCCCAGATCGCCAGCGAACTGCAGCGCAACAAGGCGCTGCTGGACAAGGCAGGGGTGAAGCCGGAATGAGCGCAGTCGAGCATCTCCAGGACTTCTTCCAGCAGCAGTCCCCGCGCATGGCGGCCCTGGCCGACAGCATCTGGTCCCTGGCCGAGCTGCGCTATGCCGAAACCGCTTCTGCCCGGCTGCACATCGATGCGCTGGAGCAGGCCGGGTTTCGCATCACGCGCGGCGTGGCCGGCATTCCCACGGCCTTCCTGGCCGAATGGGGCGACGAGGGCCCGGTGCTGGCCTTCCTGGGCGAGTACGACGCGCTGTCGGGCCTGAACCAGCAAAGCGGCGCCCTGGTCTGCACGCCTTCCACCGACAGCCCGGGCCTGGCAGGCCACGGCTGCGGCCACCATCTGCTGGGCACCTCGGCGCATTTCGCGGCCGTTGCGCTGCAGGAGCACCTGCGCCGCAGCGGTGCCAAGGCACGCGTGCGCTACTACGGCTGCCCGGCCGAGGAAGGCGGATCGGGCAAGACCTTCATGGCGCGCGCCGGGGTGTTCGACGATGTGGACGCGGCGCTGACCTGGCACCCGGCCAGCTTCACCGGCGTGTTCAGCCAGAGCACGCTGGCCAACATCCAGGCGAAATTCATCTTCCACGGCAAGGCCGCGCATGCCGCGCATTCCCCGCACCTGGGCCGCAGCGCGCTCGACGCCGTGGAGCTGATGAACGTGGGCGTGAACTACCTGCGCGAGCACATGCCCACCGATGCGCGGGTGCACTACGCCATCACCGACTCGGGCGGCCTGTCGCCCAACGTGGTGCAGGCGCGCGCCGAGGTGCTGTACCTGGTGCGGGCCGCACGCAACCACGAGGCAGCAGCGCTGTATGAGCGCGTGCAGAACGTGGCACGCGGCGCCGCGCTAATGACGGACTGCCGGCTGGAGATCGTCTTTGACAAGGCCTGCTCCAACCTGCTGCAGAACCGCACGCTGAACCAGGTGATGTATGCGCAGATGCAGGCCCTGGGCCCGCTGCGCGTGGACCCCGGCCTGCATCGCCTGGCCGGAGACTTCCAGGCCACGCTGGACAGCAACGACGTGGACCAGGTCAGCCGCCCGCTGGCCAGCGTGCTGCGCGGCAAGGTGCCGGCCGTGTTCGAAGGCCTGGCGCCCTACGATCCTGCCGTGGAGGACACCCTGTTCGGCTCCACCGACGTGGCCGATGTGAGCTGGATCACGCCCACCGTCCAGGCCTGGGTGGCCTGCTACGCCTTCGGCACGCCGCTGCACTCCTGGCAGATGGTCTCGCAAGGCCAGTCCGGCCTGGCCCACTCAGGCATGGTGCGCGCCGCCCAGGTGCTGGCGGCCACGGCCATCGCCTTGCTGGAGCAGCCCGAACGCATTGCCCAGGCCAAGGCGGAGCTGCTTGAGCGCCGGGGCGGCCGACCCTATGCGTGCCCGATTCCTGCGGAGGTGCCCTTGCCGTTCATGCGGGGGTGATGGGCTTGGCTCGCCCTGGATGATCGACTCCTACCCCATGCCCAGTTCCCGGGCTTGGCCGGGCTTGCCGAGGCTTGCCCCTTTGCGCTGCCGCAAACCCACCCCGCCGCCGCGTTGACCCATCACAAGCCCTCCGCGCCAGGCCACGGCGATAGTTGGATCGGGACCCCACCGATACCAACAAACCACAGGAGGACTTGTGAAGCTGATGATTGATCTTTTTTCCACCGACTACGGCCTGATGAGCCTGGGCGCCATCGTCTTCATGCTGATCATGGCGGGCTTTTTCCTGCGCCTGTTCCTGGGCAAGATGAAGCACGTGGCCAACAAGCCGCTTGAATGAAGAAATGCCCAGGCAGGGGCTGGCCTGGGCATTCGCACGCAGCCGCCCTGCGCACTCAATAGTGCGGGGGCAGCTCGTCGCGCAGATTGGTCGCGCCGCCGGCGGGTCCGCCTTCGGGCACCCGGCGGCGCAGGTCGCGCAGCTCGTCAAGCAGCCGGTCGATCTGCTGCTGCTGGCGGTAGATGGTCAGGTTCAGCTGCTCCAGCAGGTCTTCGGTGTAGCTGGCCTTGATCTCCAGCTCCATCACGCGCGCCTGCAGGGCATCGGCGTCTGCGTGCCCGCCGCCATGTTCTGCGTCGTCAGCCACGCTCATGCCTTGAGCGCCTGGGCCAGGCGGGCGATGCCTTCGCGGATCTTGTCCTCGTCAGCCGTGGCGAACGAGAGGCGGAAGCTGGTGGCATCGGGGTTTTGCGCAAAGAACGGCGCACCCGGCACAAAGGCCACGCCCTGGGCAATGGCCCGCTTGGCCAGCTCACCGGCATCGGCCAGCGCGCCGCCCTTGCCGGTCAGGCGCACCCACAGGAACAGGCCGCCCTGGGGCTGCAGGAATTCCACGGCATCGCCGAGGTGCTCGCGCAGCGCATCGCCCATGGCCTTGGCGCGGCGCGCGTAGACCTCGCGCACATGGGCCAGGGTGGCGGGCATGGCGCCGGACTTCAGGTACTGCGCGGCCGTGGCCTGGGCAAAGGTGCTGGTGTGGGCATCGCTGAACTGCTTGCACATCACGGCGCGGCCCAGCAGCTCGGCCGGGGCCACCAGCCAGCCAATGCGCAGGCCGGGGCTGAGCACCTTGCTCAGCGAGCCGCAGTGCGCCAGCCAGTCGCGGCTGCCGGGCACCTGGCTGGACAGCGCCAGCAGGCTGGGCGGAGGCGCTTCGCCAAAATACAGGTCGCCGTAGGGATCGTCTTCCACCACCAGGGTCTGGTACTTGACGGCCAGCTCCAGCACCTTCTTGCGGCGCTCCAGGCTCAGCATGGCGCCGCTGGGGTTGCCGAAGGTGGGGATCAGGTAGACCAGCTTGGGGCGGTGCTCGGCAATGAGTTGCTCCAGTGCATCGACCTGGGCGCCTTCGGCGTCGATGGGCGCACTGATGACTTCGGCGCCGTACAGGCGGAAGCACTGGATGGTGGCCAGGAAGGTCGGGCCTTCGACGATGACCTTGTCGCCGGGGTTGATCATGGTCTTGCCCAGCAGGTCCAGCGCCTGCTGGCTGCCCGTGGTCACCACCAGTTGCTCGGGGGCCAGCTCGCGCACGCCCTTGGCGGCCATGAAGGCGGCGATCTGCTCGCGCAGCGGCTGGTAGCCCTCGGTCGCACCGTACTGCAGCGCGGCGCCCGGCTCCTGCTGCAGCGCAGCCTGGGAGGCGGCGCTGATGCCGGCCACGTCGAACATGGCGCTGTCCGGGAAACCACCCGCAAAGCTGATGATGCCGGGCTTGCCCAGCAGCTTGAACAGCTCGCGGATGGCGGAGGTTTCTACGTTGTTCAGACGGTCGGCGAATTGCATGGGCAGGAGTCTCTTTGTCGGTGCAATGAAAAGGCGAAGCCTGCATTGTCGCCAATCCTGCCGCAGCTTTCCTGCACGATTAGAAGCCCCCTGAGTCGATTCGCGCCCTGCCCCCTCTCTCCCGGAAGGCAGCTGCGTTCAATCCACCTTGATGTCGGCTCTGGCGGCCACGGCGCGCATTTGCGGCAGTTCGCGCTCTATGCGCTCCTGCAGCGCGCTGGCCGGACCCCATGCGGGCGACAGGCCGATGTCCACCAGCTTCTTCTTCATGGCCGGCTCGGCCATGGCGTCGGCCAGCGCCTTCTCAAGCTTCTTCTGGATGGGTGCGGGCAGGCCGGCCGGGGCGAGGAAGGCAAACCAGGTGTCCATGGAAAAGCCCGGGTAGCCGCTTTCGGCCACGGTGGGCACCTGGGGCAGCAGGGCCAGGCGCTGCGGCCCCAGGGCTGCGATGGGACGGATCTTGCCGGCCTTGATCAGCGGCGTGGTGGCCACCACCGTGTCCACGGCCACCTGCACCTGGCCGCCCATCAGCGCGGTGAGGCTGGGCGAGCTGCCATTGAATGGCACATGCACCATGCGCATGCCCGTGGCGGTCTTGAGCATTTCGCCGCCGAAGTGCACCGAGGATCCCGTGCCGAAGGAACCGTAGGACAGCTTGTCGGGGTCGGCCTTGGCCAGGGCCACGAGTTCGGGCAGCGTGCGTGCAGGCGTTTCGTTATGGGCCACCAGCACCAGGCCCATGTCGGCCACCAGCCCCAGCGGCGTGAAGCTGCGCAGCGGGTCATAGGGCAGCGGGTTGCGGATGGCGGGATTGAGCGTCAGCGTGGTGCTGGCGCCCAGCAGCAGCGTGTAGCCGTCGGGCGGCGCCTTGGCCACCAGCGCGCCCGCCACCACCGTGCCTGCACCGGGGCGGTTTTCCACGACCACGGGCTGGCCCAGCCGTTCACCCAGCGAGGTGGCCAGCAGCCGGCCCAGGATGTCGGTGGCGCCGCCCGGCGCAAACGGCACGACCAGCTTGATCGGGCGATCCGGGTAGGACTGGGGCTGGGCTTTGGCTGCGGGCAGCGCAAGTGCCGTGGCACCGGCCATCAGACACGACAGAAAACGGGAACGGGACAAGGCCATGGCGCGGATCTCCTGGGGGACGAGGGAACGGGAACCTGGGAAAACTCGATGCAGCGGTTTCAGTCGAGCAGCGGGCTGCGCACGCGCGAGAAGCCGCCGGCCTGGTCATAGGCATGGCCGATCTGCAGCACGGCCAGATCGGCCTGTGCCGGGCCGATGATCTGCAGCCCGGCAGGCAGCCCCTGCGGCCCCAAGCCTGCGGGCGCGGCCAGTGCCGGCAAGCCGGCCATGGTGGCGGGCACCACGGTCTGCATCCAGCGGTGGTAGGTGTCCATCTCGCGGCCGCCCACGGCATGCGGCCAGTCCAGCGCCGCATCGAACGGGAAGACCTGGGCGGAGGGCAGCACCAGAAAGTCGTAGCTGTCGAACAGGCGGCGCAGGGTTTCGTACCAGGCCGAGCGCACACGCGCCGCGTCATAGACCGCCATGGCCGGCAGCGCCAGGCCGCGCTCGATTTCCCAGAGGGCCTCGGGCTTGAGCAGGGCATGCGTGGCCGGGTCGCGGTACAGGGCGGCGTTGGCACCGGCCACGCTGAAGCTGCGCAGGTCGATCCAGGCGCGCCACAGGCGTTCGAAGTCGAAGGCCGGCACGGCCTCTTCCACCGTGCAGCCGATGGTCTTGAAATGCTGCAGCGCCGCGCGGCAGGTCTCCAGCAGGCCGGGCTCGGTGGGCAGGTGCCCGCCCAGGTCCCCCAGCCAGCCGATGCGCAGGCCCTTGCAGTCGCGCTGCAGCTGGGCGGTCCAGTCCTTGGGCGGCTCGCTGCGGCGGGTCAGCGGCAGGCGTGCATCAAAGCCTGCCTGCACGGACAGCAGCAGGGCCAGGTCGGGAATGTCCCGCGCCATGGGGCCGGCCACGCTGAACTGCTGGAAGAACACCTCTTCCGAAGGGCCATGCGGCACGCAGCCCACCGAGGTGCGCAGTCCGTAGACATGGTTGAAGGCGGCCGGCGTGCGCAGCGAGCCCATCATGTCCGAGCCATCGGCCACGGGCAGCATGCGCAGCGCCACGGCCACGCCGGCTCCGCCGCTGCTGCCACCTGCCGAGCGCGAAGGATCGAAGGCATTGCGCGTGGTCCCGTAGACCGGGTTGTAGGTATGGCCGCCCAGGCCGAACTCGGGCGAATTGCTGCGCGCCACAAACAGCGCACCGCCTGCGCGCATGCGCTCGAACACCACGCAATCGGTCTGCGAGACCTGGCCCGCGAAGATGGGCGATCCCTTGGTCGTCACCATGCCGGCCGCCGGCATGATGTCCTTGGGTGCCTGGGGAAAGCCGTGCAGCGGCCCCAGGCTCTGGCCGCGCGCCAGCAGCGTGTCCAGCTCGCGGGAGCGGCCGCGCAGCCAGTCGCGGTCCAGCGGAGACACCAGCGCGTTGACCACGGGGTTGAGGCGGTCGATCTGCGCGCAAAAGGCATCCAGCACCTCCACGCAGGACAGATCGCGCCCCTGGATGGCCTTTGACAGCGCGACGGCCGACATCTCCACGACGCCACCACCCCCGGTGGCCAGATCCGGCTGCTGCGTTGCGGTGCTTGCGTTTGACTCCATGGATTTCCTCGTTTTTGTGACAGAACGAAGTCAGCATAAGCAGGCGAAATTATTTCGACAATCGCCTTTTTCTTGGCTTATCGTTGCGTTTTTCGCAAACCATGAGCAGGCCATCATGCTTTCCAACCGCCTACAGGACACGGCCCTGCGCTACTTTCTCGAAGTGGTGCGCAGCGGCTCGGTCAGCGAAGCCGCCACGCGGCTCAATGTCTCGCCCTCGGCCGTGAGCCGCCAGGTCGCCGGACTGGAAGAGATGCTGGGCGTGCCGCTGTTCGAGCGCCGCCCGCGCGGCATGGCGCCCAGCCCGGCAGGCGAGCTGCTGGCCGCCCACGCACGCCGCGGTGCGCTGGAGGCCGACCGTGTGGTCTCCGACATCGAGGCCCTGCAGGGCCTGCGCCGGGGCGTGGTGCGCGTGTGCAGCTCGGGCGGCTTTGCCATCGAGTTCCTGCCACGCGCCATGGCACTGTTCCGCGAGCAGTACCCGGGCATGCAGTTCCACCTGCGTGTGGAGGCGCCTGCCGCCGTGACCCAGGCCGTGCTGGGCGGCGAGGCCGATGTGGGCCTGACCTACAGCCGCGCGGCGGCACGTGACATCGAGGTCTGGCACCGCCAGGTCTCGCCCGTGGTCGCCATCATGCGGCCCGACCATGCGCTGGCCCGGCATGCCAGCATCACCCTGGCCCAGATGCATCCCCATGCCATTGCCCTGCCCGAGGACGCCAACACCGCGCGCCAGCTGTTCGACATCGCCTGCAGCCACCGCCGCCTGGTGTTCGAGCCCGCCCTGGTCAGCGGCCAGTTCGAGACCCTGGTGCACTTCGTGCTGCACGGCGGCGGACTGTCGCTGGGCGGTGAGGTCACCATGCGCGAGCGCGTGCGCCGAGGCGAGCTGCATGCGGCGCCCATCCGCGAGCGCGGCATGAATGCGCGCGCCATCGAGCTGCAGACGCTGTCCGGACGCACCCTGTCCAAGGGCGTGCGGGCCTTTGTGGAGCACCTGCGGGAACTGCTGCCGCCTGGGTAGGAGGAAGAGGAGAAGGGAACGAAGGAAGAAGAAGAAGGGGAACGGGTCTCAAGCGCAGCGGCAGGCGCTCAGGCCGGCCCGCCTTCCAGCTGGCGCTGCGCCCAATGCCACTGCGCCCGGCGCGTGGCCTGCCGCAGCCGCTGTGCCAGCGCCTGGCGCTCAGGCAGGCCGGGCAGGTACTCGGCCATCTGCACGCCGCGCAGTCCCAGCTCCAGCAGCTCGATCTGCTCGGAGCTGTTGCCCGTGCACAGCACCATGCCCATCGGCGTGTTCTCGCCCTGCTCATGCTCATGCCGGTCCAGCCAGCGCAGGTATTGCTCCATCTGCTCCTTGTCCTCGGCCGTGAATTCGCCCACCTTCAGCTCCACCGCCACCAGCCGCCGCAGCTTGCGGTTGTAGAACAGCAGATCGAGGTGGAAGTCCTGCTCATCCATATGCATGTGCATTTGCCGCGCCACCAGGGTGAAGCCCGTGCCCGACCGCAGCAGGAAGGCCTCCATCTCGCGGATGATGGCGGCCTGCAGGTCGCCCTCCTGCCAGGCATCGTGCAGCCCCAGAAAGTCGAAGATGTAGGGATCGCGCATAAACAGCGCCGGCGACATGCGCTCGGTGCTGCGCGGCGTGACCGGCTCCTGCGCGATCAGCGCCTCGGCATCGCAGGGCAGCGCCAGGCGTTCATAGAGCTGGGAGTCGATGCGGCTGCGCAGCGTGCGTGCGCTCCAGCGCTCAAGGCTCGCCATGCTGGCGTAGTACTCGCGCTGCACTGGGTCCTTGAGCGCAATCAGCACGATGAAATGCGCCCAGCTCAATTTCCGGGTCGGCGAGATGACCAGCGGCTGGTCGGGAAACGCGGTGGAGAACTGCGTCATGCGCCACAGGTTCTTCTCCGAGAAGCTGCTGCCATAGTCCTGGACCAGATGACCGGCCAGCACCGGCAGGACCTCATCGCTGCAGCCTGCCTGCCGCACCTCGGATTCATGGCCATGGATGTGCTGGCCGATGTGCCAGTACAGCAGGGTGAGTTCACTGTTGACGTTGGCTGCCACGCGAAGCCGCGCGGCCTCGATCAGGTCCCGCACATTGCCCAGCAGGGCCTGTGACGATGCGAGCGCGGGAGAAACGGATATCTTGCGAGTGGCCATGTGGTCGCCCCCCTCCTGGTGGCGTGATGTCTGGATGTCTGGTGTCGGCGAAATCGATCCGGCCGACTATTGCGATGCGGCCTTGGCCAGTCAACGCCGCATCTGCATAACCAGACGATCTGACCCTGGCAGACATGAAAAATCAGAACATTCCTAGAGCCTGTTACGCACTTTCAAATACCCGCGCTTGCATGACAATGCACGCCACATCGATGGATACGCGCCCCCCACAATGAAAACCACCAGCATCGAACCCTTCTTCGCCACGCTCAAGGCCGCCAATCCCTCGCCCCAGACCGAGCTGGAATACACCAACGTCTTCGAGCTGCTCTCGGCTGTGCTGCTTTCCGCCCAGGCCACGGACGTGGGCGTGAACAAGGCCACGCGCAAGCTGTTTCCCGTGGCCAATACGCCCCAGGCCATCCTGGACCTGGGACTTGAAGGGCTGGAGGGCTACATCAAGACCATCGGCCTGTACCGCAGCAAGGCCAAACACCTGATGCAGACCTGCCAGATCCTGGTCGAGCGCCACGGCGGCCAGGTGCCGCGCACGCGCGAGGAGCTGGAAGCCCTGCCCGGCGTGGGCCGCAAGACCGCCAACGTGGTGCTCAACGTGGCCTTTGGCGAGCCCACCATGGCCGTGGACACGCACATCTTCCGCGTGGGCAACCGCACGGGCCTGGCACCGGGCAAGACGCCGCTGGCCGTGGAGATGCAGTTGATGAAGCGCGTGCCCCCGGCCTATGCCGTGGACTCGCACCACTGGCTCATCCTGCTGGGCCGCTACGTCTGCCAGGCCCGCAAGCCACGCTGCTGGGAGTGCGTGGTGGCGTCGTACTGCGACTACTCGCCCAAGACGCCTGCCCCGGCTGCGGGCAAGCGCTGAGCCTCAATCGGCCTTGAACCCCGTGGCCGCCACGGCCTTGCCCCAGGTGACCGTGTCGGCGCGCATGATGCGGGCGAGCTCGTCGCCCGTGGTGCCCGTCACGCGGAAACCCGCCTCCTCCAGCCGGCTGCGGCTGTCGGGCTGCTGCAGGGCGCGCACGATGTCGGCCTGCAGCCTGGCCACGATCTCGGGCGGTGTCTTGGCGGGCGCGACCACGCCGAACCAGGAATTGAACTCCAGCGACGGATAGCCCTGCTCCCGGATGGTGGGCAGCTCGGGCATGGACTGGGTGCGCGTGGCGCCCGTGCTGCCCAGGGCCGTGAGCTTGCCGGCCTTGACCTGGGGCGCGGCCAGGGCCGCCGTGGCGAAGACGGCCTGCACGTCGCCGCTGAACAGGCCGCCCAGGGCATCGTTGGTGTTCTTGTAGTGCACGGGCTCGGGCTTGAGCTGCACGGCATTGCCGAACATGAAGGCGCCGAAATGGCCGGGCGTGCCGGCACCGAAGGTGGCGATGAACAGCTCCTTGCGCTGGCGCGCCCAGGCCACGAAATCGGGCACATTGCGGGCCGGCACCTTCTGCGGATTGACCAGCAGCACGAAGTCGGAGGTGACGACCTGGCTGACGGGCACAAAGTCCTTTTGCGGGTCGTAGGGCAGGCGCTGGTAGGTGTTGGGCGCAATGCTGAGCTGGCCGGTCTCGCCCAGCATCAGCGTGTAGCCGTCAGGCACGGCGCGTGCCGCCTCGCTGGCGGCGATGAGGCCGCCAGCGCCCGGCTTGTTGTCCACGACCACGCCCAGGTTGCCCCATTGCTCGGAGAGTTTCTGCGCGAGCAGGCGCGCCACGATGTCCGGCCCCGTTCCCGCAGGAAAGCCGACGAGCAGGCGCACGGGCTTGCTCGGGAAGGCCGGCTGGGCGCCGACCACGGTCCAGGGCGCCAGCCCGGTGGCCAGCACGGCGGCAAGTGCGCAGGCCACGGCGGTGCGGCGCGACTTCGATGCCTGGTTTTTCATGTGTCTTGTCTCCTGCATTGTGGGTATCGAGAGGGGGAAAGGAGCGGCTCAGAGCAGTTCGTGAAAGCGCATCTGCACGCGGTCGGGATGGCGCGCGCCGGTGCCGAAGAACAGGCGCTCGTTGATCCAGGCCAGCGCACGGCTGGCCGTCTCCATGCGGGGTGCGCAGCGGAAATAGATGTGCGCGGGGTCCACGGGCTCGCCGCGCGCCAGCTTTGCCATGTGCGCCGGGTCGCCGCTGCGCAGCGCCTGGTTGCAGACATAGATCAGGTCGCCGGCATCGGTCTCCAGCACATAGCGCGCATCGAGCTCGGCCAGCCCGCCGTGCACGATGCGCTGGAAGTCCGCGCCTCCGGGCAGCACGCGCGCGCTCCAGCCGTCGCCCCGGGCCGTGCCGCCCAGGATGGGGATCAGTCGGCGCCCGCCGTGCGCCGTGGCACCGACATCCTGCGGCGGGCCCACCTGCACGCTCAGGTCGGCGAAGAAGCGAAAGCGCGGATCGGGCAAGGCCGCAAGCTGCGGCACGTCATCTGGCATGGTTCTGGGGCTCCGGTGGATTGAATCGGGACCTAGCATAAGCACCATTGCCCGGGCCGACCGTCATCCCGGAAGATGACAACGCCCTGCCCTCCCCTGCCATCCCTTGAGACACTGGACCGCCTCCTCCGACACCCCTGACGCCAGCGCCCTGGGCGCCCATGCGTCCGGCCACGCGCCCAGCCACGCCATCGGCCACATGGTCGCCAGCCTGGGCGAGCCCGGCTTCGCCCGGCAGGTGCTGGAGGCCATGAACCCGCTGCTGCCCGCCGCCTCCTGGTCGGTCTATCGCACGGGCCCGCGCAGCCGGCCGCAGCTGTTCCTGTCGGCCAGCAGCGAGGCGCGCGACACCACGCGCGACTGCTGGTGGGCCTATCTCTCGGGTCCTTATCTGCGCGACAGCACCTGGAACCACGGCGACGCCGGCCCGGCACGCGCCACGGTGCTGTGCCACATCACGGCCCAGGAGGTGGAAGGCGAGCACCGCGCCCTGGTCTACGACGCGCACGGCATGGCCGAGCGCGTGTCCATCGTCGAGCACCAGGACGACGGCGGTGTGTTTGCCGTCAACTTCTACCGCCACCAGCACCAGAGGGCACTGGGCGATGCGCAGATCGACCGCTTCGGGAGCATGGCGCCCGTGCTGCTGGCCCTGGCGCACAAGCACATCGCGCTGACGCAGGCGCAGCCCGCCGTGGTAACGGCCTCGGCCTCGGCCCCGGCCACCCCACCCAGCCAGGCCCGGCAGCGGCAGACACTGCCGGCCCTGCGCATGCGCCTGCTGCAGGCACAGCCCGACCTGACGCCGCGCGAACTCGATGTCTGCGCCCGGCTGCTGCAGGGCATGACGCATGAGGGCATTGCCTGCGACCTGTGCCTGAGCCTGCCCACCGTCAAGACCTACCGCAACCGCGCCTTTGCGCGGCTGGGCATCCACTTTCGCAGCGAGCTGTTCGCGCTGGCCATGGAGCCGCAGGGCTGAGGCCTTGCGTCAATCCAGCGATGCGCCGGACGCCTTGACGATGCGCGCCCACTTGGCGATGTCCTCGCGCAGCAGGGCCGCCATCTGGGCAGGCGGCACGGGCCTGTCCGCCGGCCCGGCCAGCTCCACGCCCGAAGCTTCCAGCCGGGTGCGCAGATCACTGGCCGCCAGCGCGCGGGCCATGCCGTCCTGCAACTGCGCCAGCACCGGCGCGGGCACGCCTTCAGGCGCAAAAAGACCCACCCACAGCGTGCCGTTGTAGCCGGGCACGGTCTCGCCAATGGTGGGCACATCGGGCAGCAGCGGCGATCGCGTCGCGCCGCTCACGGCCAGCGCACGCAGCCGGCCGGCCTGGATATGGGGCAGGGTCGATGGCAGGCTGCCGAACAGCAGCGGCACCTGCCCGCCCAGCACATCGTTGAGCGCGGGCGCCACGCCCTTGTAGGGCACATGCTGCAGCTGGATGCCCGCCATGCTGTTGAGCATCTCGCCCAGCAGATGGTTGAGCGTGCCGTTGCCGGCCGAGGCATAGCGGAACTCGTCGGGCCGGCCCCGGGCCATGGCGATCAGCTCGGGCACGGATTTGGCCGCAAAGCCGGGATGGGCCAGCAGCACATTGGGCACGGAGCCGATCAGGCCGATGGGACGGAAGTCCTTCACCGGATCGAAGCCCGGCTTGCGGTACAGCGCGGGGTTGATGGCCTGGCTGCTGCTGATGGTCATCAGCAGGGTATGGCCGTCGCGCGGCGCCTTGGCCACGGCCTGGGTGCCGATGTTGCCGCCCGCGCCGGGCCGGTTCTCGACCACCACGCTGACGCCCAGCACCTCGGCCAGCTTCTGACTCACCAGCCGGCCCACGATGTCATTGGTGCCGCCGGGCGCCTGCGGGACGATCATCACGATGGGCCGCGCGGGCCAGGCCTGGGCATGGGCCAGCAGCGGGGAGGCGAGTGCAGCGGCCAGCAGGCTTCGGCGGCGCAAAAGGCTCGACGGCAGGGGAAAGGAAGAATCCGGCATGGTCATGTCTCCATTTGTTCTTGTCGCAAGCCCGCATGGTTGCCCGTGCCGGGCCAGCGCACAATCGCGCATTTCCTGACCCGGCCTTCGGAATTGACAAAGCCTTGACCCAGCCCATGCCCTCTTCGCCCTTCATGCCCCTCATGCATTTCGACCTGACGGACCTGCGCCTGTTCGTGCATGCCGCCGAACTGGGCAGCCTCACGCGCGCCTCGCAAAGGCAGCACCTGTCCCTGGCCGCAGCCAGCCTGCGCATCAAGGCACTGGAGGAGCAGGCGGGCATGCCCCTGCTGTACCGGGAGGCGCGCGGCGTGCGGCCCACGCCGGCCGGCGAAGCCTTCCTGCACCACGCGCGCGGCATGCTGCTGCAGTCCGAGCAGCTGCGCCACGACCTGCAGGAGTACGGCGCCGGCCTGCGCGGCCATGTGCGGGTGTTTGCCAACACCACGGCCGTGACCGACTTTCTTCCCGAGATCCTGCCCGCCTTTCTTGCCGACCACCCGCGCGTGAACGTGGACCTGCAGGAGCGGCCCAACGCCGAGATCGCACGCGGCGTGCTCGACGGCCGCGCCGACCTGGGCATCGTGGCCGGCCAGGTGGATACGCTGGGCCTGCAGACCATCCACTTCAGCACCGACCGGCTGGTGCTGGCCACGCCGCGCGGTCACCGCTTTGCGCGGCGCAAGCGCATTGCGTTTGCCGAGACGCTGGACGAGGACGCCATCGGCATGCAGCAGGGCAGCACGCTGCAGACATTTCTGGCAGGTGTGACCGAGCGCCTGGGCAAGCCCATGAAGCTGCGCATACAGCTATCCAGCTTCGACGCCATGTGCCGCATGATCGGCGCCGGCGTGGGCATAGGCATCGTTCCCGAGAGCGCTGCGCGGCGCAACCGCGAAAGCATGGGGCTGGCGCTGATCGATCTGACCGACGCATGGAGCGTGCGCGAACGCCGCATCCTCGTGCGCGACCAGGGCCGGCTGCCGCGCCATGCGCAGGCCCTGATCGAGGTGCTGCAGGCCTACTACGCCGCGCCTGCCGTCTCCTGAGCCTGCGGCGCACCCTGCTCCATCAGGCTGGACAGCGAAAGGACCTGCCCGCCGCCCGCATCGAAGTTGCCCGGCTCCAGCCAGCGCTGGTAGGCCGCGCGCAGCGCCGGCCATTCGCTGTCGATGATGGAGAACCAGGCCGTGTCGCGGCTGCGGCCCTTGTAGACCACGGCCTGGCGGAACACCCCCTCGAACTGGAAGCCCAGGCGCGCCGCTGCGGCACGCGACGGTGCATTCAGGCTGTCGCACTTCCACTCGTAGCGGCGGTAGCCCAGCTCGTCGAAGGCGCGCTGCATCAGCAGGAACTGCGCCTCGGTGGCCGCACGCGTGCGCTTGAGCAGGCGCGAGTAGCAGACGAAGCCCACTTCCACCACTCCGCTGGCCGTGTCCACGCGCATCAGCGCCAGCGAGCCGATGGCACGGCCCGTGGCCAAGTCGATGACGGCGTGGTGCAGCGGGTCATCGCTGGCCTGGGCGGCCTCGGCAAAGCGCAAATAGGCCTCGGCATCCGCGAAGGGGCCTACCGACATGTAAGTCCAGTCGTTGGCGTCCGGCGCCTGGCTGAAGGCATCGAACAGATCGGCTGCATGGCGCGCGGCGGACAGCGGCTCCAGCCGGCAGTAGCGGCCTTGCATGGGCGTGCGCGGCGGGCGCTGGCGCGCGGTCCATCCGTGAAGGGCGTGGCCTACGGGTTGGGAGTGGGCATTGAGTGCGGGGGGCATCGGAGATTCCTGGTCAGGTCATTTGGCAGGGCCACGATAGCGCTGGCGTGGCATCATTGAAAGCGCCATATCTTCCTTATTTCATGGTGCCACACCACCCACTGCATGCACGCCTCCGACCTGCTGACCAGTCCCTTGCAATCCGGCCCTGGAGCGGCTCCCCGCCAGCGCCAACTGATCCAGCGCCTGAAGCAGGCCATCCTGGCGGGCCGCCTGCCGGCCGGTGACCGCCTGCCGGCCTCGCGCGCGCTGTCGGAGGATCTGGGAGTCTCGCGCAACACCGTGCTCATCGCCTACGAGCAACTGGCGGCCGAAGGCTATGTGGTCGCCGACCGGCAGGGCACGCGCGTGGCGGCTGTATCCACCCATTCCACGGCAGCGGCCGAGGCGGCCGCCGCGCCCCCTTGCGTACCCCGCACGGCCCGGCGCCTGGACCGCATCGCGCCCACGCGCCATGCCATCGACCGCAGCCTGCCCCTGACGCCGGGCACGCCCGCGCTGGACAGGTTTCCCCTGCCCGCCTGGCGCCGTTCTCAGGACCGCGCATTGCGCCTTCCCGCCAACGCCACGCTGGACTATGGCGACCCTGCAGGCGAGCCCGCACTGCGCCAGGCCATTGCGCAGCACCTGCGCATCTCGCGCGGCGTGCGCTGCGATGCCTCGCGCATCATCGTCACCGAAGGCGCCCAGGGTGCGCTGGACCTGTGCGTGCAACTGCTCACCAATCCGGGCGACCATGCCTGGCTGGAGGAGCCCGGCTACCGGGGCGCCAAGTCGGCCTTTGCAGGGGGTGACCTGTGCGTCAGCACACTGCGCGTGGATGCGGATGGCGCAGCCATCGCGCCCGGCCTGTGGGACAGCCATCCTCCACGGCTGATCCAGATCACGCCGTCGCACCAATATCCCACGGGCGCCGTGCTGTCGGTGGCTCGCCGGCTGGACTTGCTGGAGCGCGCGCGCCGCGCGGGGGCCTGGATCATCGAGGACGACTACGACAGCGAATTCCGCCACCAGGGCACGCCCATCGCAGCCATGCAGGGCCAGGTGCCGGACGCGCCCGTGCTCTATGTGGGCACCTTCAGCAAGACCATGTTCCCGGCACTGCGCATGGGCTTTGTGGTGCTGCCGCAGGCCCTGGCAACCAGCGCGGCATCCGCCGTGCAGGAGATGCTGCGCGGCGGCCACCGCCTGGAGCAGCTGGCCATGGCGGACTTCATGGAAAGCGGCCAGTTCTCGCGCCACCTGGGGCGCATGCGGCGCCTGTACCGCGAGCGCCAGGCGGCCCTGCGCGAGGCGCTAGCCACGCAACTGGGCGTGGAGCATGAGGTGCTGGGCGGCCACGGCGGCCTGCATTTGACCGTGCGGCTGCCGCCGGACCTGTCCGACCGTGCCATCGTGGAGCAGGCGCGGCGCGCCGGCATGAACCCGGGCGCCCTCTCGTCCTTCGCCCTGACACCGCTGCCCCAGGACAACGGCCTGGTGATCGGCTATGGCAACACCGATGCCGCGCGCTTCGGCGCGCTGGTCAGGCGGCTGGGCAAGCTGGCGGCAGCTGCGTTACCGCGCTAGCCGCGGCGCGGCTCCAGCGGCTATGCCTCCTCCGAACGCGTGCTCACCCCTGCCTGCGCAAAGCTGGCCATCTCGCCCAGCATGGCGCAGGCCGACACCAGCAGCGGCCAGGCCAGGGCCGCGCCCGAGCCTTCGCCCAGGCGCAGCTGCCATTCCAGCAGCGGCTCGGCACCCAGGTGGGCCAGCATGCGCACATGGCCGGGCTCGCCCGAGCGGTGCGAGAAAACGCAGCGCTCCAGCACGGCCGGCTGCAGGCGGCTGGCCACCAGCACGGCGGCCGTGGTGATGAAGCCATCGACCACGATGACGCGCCGCTCGGCGGCGGCCTGCAGCACGGCGCCCACCATGGTGGCGACCTCGAAGCCGCCCATGGCCGCCAGCGCGTCCAGCGGTTGCGTGGCCTGGGCGTGCCGCTGCAGCACCTCCTGCAGCACCCCGATCTTGCGGGCCAGCCCGGCCGCATCCAGGCCGGCGCCAGCGCCCGTGACCTCGGCCAGCGGTTCGCCGCACAGCCGCGCCAGCAGCAAGGATGCGCTGGAGGTATTGCCGATGCCCATCTCGCCCAGCAGCAGCGCATTGCCCGGCAACTGGCGCACCAGGGCCGCGCCGTTGCGCAGGGCCATGGCGCATTCGGTGTCCGTCATGGCCGGGCCCTGGCTGCAGTCGCGCGTGCCGTAGCCCAGCTTGCGGCGCCACAGGCGCGGCTGGCCGGGCTGGGGAAGCTTGTCGTCGGGGTCCTGCTCGCGCGCGGGAAAGTCGCGCGCCACGCCGCAGTCCACCACGTTCAGCGCCAGCCCATGCTGGCGTGCCAGCACGCTGACGGCGGCGCCGCCGGCCATGAAGTTCTCGACCATCTGCCAGGTCACATCCACCGGATAGGCCGACACGCCGCGCGCAGCCAGCCCATGGTCGGCCGCAAACACCAGCATCTGCGGCTGCTGCAGCACCGGCCTGTCCTGGCCCAGGATGCAGGCAATGCGCAGCGCCAGCTGCTCCAGCCGCCCCAGTGCGCCCAGCGGCTTGGTCTTGTGGTCTATGGCGTGCTGCACGCTCTGGGTGAAGGCGGCATCGGCCAGGGAGGCGATGGCGGGAATAGCGGCTATAGCGGTAGTGGCAGCATTGGCGCCATCGTGCGAGTGCTCTGTGGGTGCAGCGGAATGCGGGGTGGGCGTTGACATGGCGAAGCGGCCTTGGCCCGGGGCGGGCGTGGCGGGCGGATTGCAAAGGCGCAAGTATGGCGCTCCGCGCAACTCCGGCAGAACCATCGGTCTCTTTCCTGCCGCCATGGACGGTTTGGGCGTCGATTGCCGCAGCAGGCCGTACAGGCCGCACCGTTCTGAGACAATCGCTGCCACACGTGTCTCCCCAGCCCCCCACTCCCTCCATGACGGTTTCCTTCTCGGCCATCCAGCCCGGTCTCAAGCTTGCGGACCAGGTTGCCCGGCAGCTGGAGGCGCGCATCCGCGCCGGCAATCTGCAGCCGGGGCAGAAGCTGCCGACCGAGGCCGAGCTCGTGCAGCAGCTCGAGGTCAGCCGCACCGTGGTGCGCGAGGCGGTGTCCCAGCTCAAGTCGCGCAACCTGGTGGAATCGCGCCAGGGCAGCGGCGTGTTCGTGAAGGCGGCAGGCATAGAGCCACTGGACTTCGAAGGCCTGCCGGCGGCTGGCAGGAATGCGCTGATCCAGATCACCGAGGTGCGCCGCGCGCTGGAAGCCGAGGTGGCCGAACTCGCGGCGCGCCGGCGCAGCGAAGAGGATATGCAGCGCATCCACGATGCGGAGAGCGCCCTGGCCGAGGCCGTGCGGCTGGGCCGTGATGGCGTGGAGGAGGACATGGCGTTTCACCGCGCCATTGCCCAGGCTTCGGGCAATCCGTTCCTGATCAGCACGCTGGACTACCTGTCGCAGTTCCTGCGCGGCGCCATGCGCATCACGCGCGCCAACGAGGCGCGGCGCGAGGACTTCGGCAAGGCCGTGGAACGCGAGCACCACAGCATCGTGCTGGCCATCGAGGCCGGCGACCCCAAGGCCGCGCGCAAGGCCGCCGCCACGCACATGGGCAACGCCATAGACCGCATCCACCGCGCCGACGCCAGCTTCTGGGAGCAGGACGGCGAACGCCTGGCCCGCGACATCCTGGCCGCCAAGCCCTGAACCTCCGAAGCCATCCCTTGGCGCATGGCCAAGGGTTTCCACCTTGTTTGGGTTTTTGCGCAAAATTTGTATGATGACCTGATGACAATATCAGTCACACCTCTTTTTGCAGCCGGCACACCTGGCCTTTTCCTGGGCGTTCATCCATGAGCGACGAATCCCGCATCCGCGAGCAGATCTGCGCCACCGGCGCCAGCCTCTACCAGCGCGGCTACACCGTCGGCGCTGCCGGCAACATCAGCGCGCGCCTGCATGACGGCTGGCTGATCACCCCCACCGACGCCTGCCTGGGCCGGCTCGACCCGGCCGAGCTGTCCAAGGTCGATGCCAGCGGGCAGTGGGTCAGCGGCGCCAAGCCTTCCAAGACCCTGGTCCTGCATCGGGGCATCTACGGCAATGACGGCGAGGCGCGCGCCGTCATCCACACGCATTCCACCCATCTCGTGGCGCTGACGCTGTCCGGCGTCTGGCGCGAGGACGAGGTGCTGCCGCCCATCACCCCCTACCAGGTCATGAAGGTGGGCCGCATCCCGCTGATCCGCTACCGCCGCCCCGGCGACCCGCAGGCCGCCGCCGAGGTGGCCGCGCAGGCCGCCCAGGTGCGCGGCGCCTTGTTCGAGCGCCTGGGCCCCGTGGTCTGGGAACGCTCGGTGGAGCAGGCCAGCCATGTGCTGGAAGAGCTGGAGGAGACCGCAAGGCTCTGGCTCATGACCCATCCCCGGCCGCAGCCCCTGGACGCGGCCGCCATCGACGAGCTGCGCACCACCTTCGGGGCGCGCTACTGATTTGCACCGCGGCGCCCACGGCCGCATTCCACCACCCAGCCCATCCACAGCCGCGCAGCCGCCAGGCGGCGCATCAAGCGGCGAATCAAGCGGCGAACCCAAGGGAGACTTGAAATGACGACAACGGATATCTCATCCGGCCAGGCCGGGGCCCACCCTGCCCAGGCCGACTCTCAGGAGACGGCACGCGCCTACGCCAAGGTGTTCTGGCGCCTCGTGCCGTTCCTGATGCTGTGCTATGTGATCGCCTACCTGGACCGCGTGAACGTGGGCTTTGCCAAGCTGCAGATGTCCCAGGATCTGGGCTTCAGCGAGACCGTGTTCGGCCTGGGCGCAGGCGTGTTCTTCATCGGCTACTTCCTCTTCGAGGTGCCCAGCAACCTGCTCATGCACCGCCTGGGCGCGCGCGTCTGGATCGCCCGCATCATGATCACCTGGGGCATTCTGTCGGCCATGTTCATGTATGTGGAAACGCCCACGGGCTTCTACATCCTGCGCTTTCTGCTGGGCCTGGCCGAGGCGGGCTTCTATCCCGGCGTGATCCTGTACCTGACCTACTGGTACCCGGCCCACCGGCGCGCCAAGATCGTGGCGCTGTTCATGTCGGCCATCCCCGTGGCCGGCATCTTCGGCAACCCGCTGTCGGGCTGGATCATGCAGGCCTTCCACGGCGACCATGGCCTGCACGGCTGGCAGTGGATGTTCCTGATCGAGGCGATTCCCGCCCTGGTGATCGGCGTGGTGACCATCTTCTATCTGGACAACGGCATCTCCAGCGCCAAGTGGCTGACCTCCTCCGAAAAGCAGCTGCTGGCGCGCGAGATCGAGCTGGACCAGCAGCACTCAGGTGCCCAAAAGCACTCGCTCAAGGCCGTTTTCGCCGACCGCCGCGTCTGGTGGATGTGCCTGATCTACTTCGCCTTCGTCGCCGGCCAGTACGGACTGACCTTCTGGATGCCCACGCTGATCAAGTCCACGGGCGTCACGGGCGCGCTGAACATCGGCCTGCTCAGTGCCATCCCCTTCCTGTGCGCCATCGTGGTGATGAACCTCATGGGCCACAGCGCCGACAAGCGCCGCGAGCGCCGCTGGCACCTGATCGTGCCCGCGCTGATGGGCGCCGTGGGCTTTGCGATGACGGCCTTCTTCGCCGACAACACGGTTCTTTCCCTGATCTTCCTGTCGCTGGCCGCAGCCGGCGTGCTGACCTGCGCGCCGCTGTTCTGGTCGCTGCCCACGGCCTTTCTGTCGGGCACGGCGGCGGCGGCGGGCATTGCCATCGTCAACTCGGTCGGCAACCTCGCGGGCTTCGCCAGCCCTTACATGATCGGCTACCTCAAGGACCTGACCCAGTCCACGCAGGCCGGCATGTTCGTGCTGGCGGGAGTGCTCGTGGTGGGCGCCATCGCGGTCTGGCTCACCCCCGCAAAGATGGTCAACCGCTGACCGGCCCTTCTTCCCATCCCTCAAGCTCCAAGCCCCAAGACACATGAAAGTACTGATCACCGGCGGCGCCGGATTCCTGGGCCAGCGCCTGGCCCGCAAACTGCTCGAACAAGGCTCGCTGACGCTGGCCGGCACCCGCTGGCCCATCCACCAGATCGACCTGCTCGACGTGGTGGCCACCCAGGCCATTGACGACACGCGCGTGCGCTCCCTGGTGGGCGACATTGCCGACCCGCAGGTGCTGCGCGGCGCCATAGACCAGGACACGGCCGTGATCTTCCATCTGGCCGCCGTGGTCAGCGGCCAGGCCGAGGCCGACTTCGACCTGGGCATGCGCATCAACCTCGATGCCTCGCGCGCGCTGTTGGAGACCTGCCGCGCCGTGGGCCACATGCCGCGCGTGGTCTTCACCAGCTCGGTGGCCGTCTACGGGGGCGAGCTGCCCGACACCGTGCTGGACGGCACGGCCCTGAACCCGCAGTCCTCCTACGGCACGCAAAAAGCCATTGCCGAGCTGCTGCTGGCCGACTACACGCGGCGCGGCTTTGTCGACGGCCGCGTGCTGCGCCTGCCCACGATCAGCGTGCGCCCTGGCCGGCCCAATGCCGCCGCCTCGTCGTTTGCCAGCGGCATCATCCGCGAGCCCCTCAACGGCGAGGCGGCCAACTGCCCCGTGGGTGCCACCACGCGCCTGTGGCTGCTGTCGCCACGCCGCGCCGTCGAGGCCCTGGTCGCAGGCTGCGAACTCGATGCCAGCGCCGTCGCCGACCGCCGCCCCATCAACCTGCCCGGCGTGTCCGTCAGCGCAGGCGACATGGTGCGCGCGCTGCGCGAAGTGGCTGGCGACGAAGTGGCCAACCGCGTGAGCTGGCAGCCCGACGACAAGGTCGAGCGCATCGTCGGCAGCTGGCCCGGCCGCTGGGATACCACGCGCGCCAACCAGCTGGGCCTGCGCGGCGACGAGGACTTTGCGGCCATCGTGCGCGCCTACATCGCCGATGACCTGACACCGGCCAAGCCATGAGCAACGACACCTCTACACCACAGCCCGCAGCACGCGCCGTCGGCGTGATCGGCCTGGGCGCCATGGGCGCCGGCATGGCGCAAAGCCTGCGCCGCGCCGGCCACCACGTGCATGTCCACGACATCCGCCCCGAGGCCGCAGCCGCCTTCGCCGCCGAAGGTGGCACGGCCTGCGCCACGCTGGCCGACATGGCCGCCGCCTGCCGCATCGTCGTCAGCGTGGTGGTCAACGCCCAGCAGACCGAGGCCGTGCTGTTCGGCGAGGGCGGCATCGCCGCTGCGCTGCAGCCCGGCTCCGTCTTCGTCATGTGCTCCACCGTGGACCCCAACTGGTCCGTGGCGCTGGAGGCCAGGCTGCAGGCGCAGGGCGTGCACTACATCGACGCGCCCATCTCCGGCGGCGCGGCCAAGGCAGCGTCCGGGCAGATGACCATGATGACGGCCGCCCGCCCCGAGGCCTATGCCGCCTGCGAAGGCGTGCTCGACGCCATGGCCGCCAAGGTCTACCGCCTGGGCCACAGCGCGGGCGCGGGCAGCAAGGTCAAGATCATCAACCAGCTGCTGGCCGGCGTGCACATCGCGGCCGCGGCCGAGGCCATGGCCCTGGGCCTGCGCGAAGGCGTCGATGCCGCCGCGCTCTACGAGGTCATCACCCACAGCGCGGGCAACAGCTGGATGTTCGAGAACCGCATGGCCCATGTGCTGGCCGGCGACTACACCCCGCTGTCGGCCGTGGACATCTTCGTCAAGGACCTGGGCCTGGTGCTGGACACAGCGCGCCACAGCAAATTCCCGCTGCCCCTGGCCTCCACGGCCCACCAGATGTTCATGCAGGCATCCACCGCCGGCCATGGCCGCGAGGACGACAGCGCCGTCATCAAGATCTTCCCGGGCATCACCCTGCCCCAGGCTCCATCGGAATCCCCATGACCCTTCTTCTGGGCTGCATAGCCGACGACTTCACGGGCGCCACCGATCTGGCGAACAACCTGGTGCGCGCAGGCATGCGCGTGGTGCAAAGCATTGGCGTGCCTGCCGGCCAGGTGGACGAGGGCGTGGACGCCGTCGTTGTCGCGCTCAAGTCGCGCACCATCGCGCCGGCCGATGCCATTGCGCAATCGCTGCAGGCCCTCGAATGGCTGCAGGCCCAGGGCGCCAATGGCCGCGCGCCGCAGATCTACTTCAAGTACTGCTCCACCTTCGACAGCACGCCGCAGGGTAACATCGGCCCCGTGACCGATGCACTGATGGACGCGCTGGGCTGTGGCTTCACCATCGCCACGCCGGCCTTCCCCGACAACCAGCGCACCGTCTTCAAAGGCCACCTGTTCGTGGGTGATGTGCTGCTCAGCGACAGCGGCATGCGCAACCACCCGCTCACGCCCATGACCGATGCCAATCTGGTGCGCGTGCTGCAGGCGCAGACACGGCGCAAGGTGGGGCTGATCGACCATGTGGCCGTCGCGCAGGGCGAGGCCGCCATCCGCGCGCGCATCGCCGCACTCCAGGCCGAGGGCGTGGGCATGGCCGTGGTCGATGCCGTCTCCAACGACGACCTGCTGCGCCTGGGTCCGGCGCTGGCCGGCATGCCCCTGGTCACGGCCGGCTCGGGCGTGGCCATCGGCCTGCCCGCGAACTTCGGCATCCAGCCCACGGCCCAGGCCGCTGCCCTGCCAACCGCCACCGGCCTGCAGGCGGTCGTCTCGGGCAGTTGCTCGGTAGCCACCAATGCACAGGTGGCGCACTTCATCGCTTCGGGGCGCCCTGCCCTGGCGCTGGAGCCGCTGCGCATCGCCGCCGGCGAGGACGAAGCCGGCAAGGCCCTGGCCTGGGCCCGCCAGCACATCGCCAGCGGCCCGGTGCTGATCTACTCCACGGCCGAATCCTCGGCCGTCAAGGCCGTGCAGGGCCGCCTGGGCGTGGAGCAGGCCGGCGCACTGGTCGAACAGACCATCGCCGCCATCGCCCGGGGGCTGGTCGAGATGGGCGTGCGCCAGCTCGTCGTGGCCGGCGGAGAAACCTCGGGCGCCTGCGTGCAGGCGCTGGGCATCGAGCAAATGCGCATAGGGCCGCAGATCGACCCTGGCGTGCCCTGGTGCCATGCCGCCTCGCCCCTGGCGCCGCAGGGCCTGCACCTCACGCTCAAGTCCGGCAACTTCGGCACCACGGACTTCTTCACCAAGGCCTTCGGCGCGTTGCAGCGCGCCTGATGCCACACTCAGCCTCCGTTTTCAGGAAAGCTTTCATGCCCCGTTTCGCCGCCAACCTGTCCATGCTCTACAACGACCTGGACTTTCTTGACCGCTTCGAGGCCGCCGCGCGCGACGGCTTCCAGGCCGTCGAATACCTGTTCCCCTACGACTTCGCGCCCGGGCAACTGGCCCGGCGCCTGCAGGACCACGGCCTGCGGCAAGTGCTGTTCAACGCCCCGCCCGGCGACTGGAATGCGGGCGAGCGCGGCCTGGCCTGCATCCCCGGGCGCGAAGCGGAATTTGCCCAGGGCATGGAACGTGCCATCGCATATGCACGGGCCCTGGGCTGCCCGCGCATCCACGTCATGGCCGGGCTCAAGCCCGCAGGCGCCAGCGATGACATCCTGCGCGCAACCTACATCGCCAACGTGCGCCATGCCGCACGGCTGGCCGCGCCCCACGGCATCGCCATCCTGCTGGAGCCCATCAACGGCCGCGACATGCCCGGCTTCTTCCTGAGCCGCCAGGACCAGGCCCACGCCCTGCTGGCCGACATTGCCGAGCCCAATGTCCAGGTCCAGATGGACCTCTATCACTGCCAGATCGTCGAGGGAGACCTCGCCATGAAGATCCGCCAGTACCTGCCCACGGGCCGCGTGGGGCATGTGCAGATCGCAGGCGTGCCCGAACGCCACGAACCCGACGTCGGCGAGGTCAACTACCCCTACCTGTTCCGCCTGCTGGACCAGCTGGGCTACGACGGCTGGATAGGCTGCGAATACCGCCCCGCGCGCGGCGCGGCGGCGCACGCCACCAGCGAGGGGCTGGGGTGGATGAAGGAGTGGCTGTAGCTGTAGCGTCTGCTGCGGCAGCCAGTCATCCGCCAGGCACGGGAGGATGGGGCGGATAGCTGTCCTGCGTATCCGCCGCCTGCGTTCAGGAATACTCCAGATCGCTGTGCTTGCTGGTCACCAGCCGGCCGGCCGACAGCGACATCATCAGCAGCGCAATCGCCTCATGCATGATCAGCGTGTGCGTGTTGCCGGTCTCCACCATCTTGCTGCGCAGCGATTCGCGCACCTGCAGCGAGCCGGTCACGTCGATGATGATGTCCACCGCCGCGTCCACCAGTTCCATGAACCGGGTGGTGACCGGCACGCCGCGCGCGCGTGCCAGTGCGATGCCGGGCTGGTTCAAATCCAGATCGGCCACCCCGAGCAACTGCACGAAGGGCGCGTCCAGCAATTGCTGCAGCAAGGGAGTGCCGGTCTGCCCCGCACCAATGACCACGATCCGGAAGGCTTGCATGGGTTGAATCCATTTTTCCATGTTGGAAGTACGGTCCCATCATAGAAATGCCTTTGGCAGTGCATATCGCTGCGCAGCGGATGGAATGGGTCTGTATGACCCAGGTCAAATCCGGTGTCCAGGTCCAGATGGACCTCTACCACTGCCAGATCGTCGAGGGAGACCTCGCCATGAAGATCCGCCAGTACCTGCCCACGGGCCGCGTGGGGCATGTGCAGATCGCAGGCGTGCCCGAACGCCACGAACCCGACGTCGGCGAGGTCAACTACCCCTGCCTTTTCCGCCTGCTGGACCTGCTGGGCTACGACGGCTGGATAGGCTGCGAATACCGCCCCGCGCGCGGTGCGGCGGCGCACGCTACCAGCAAGGGGCTGGGTTGGATGAAGGATTGGCTGTAGGCCACGTTCCCCGCCCTCAACGCAACCACCTGCGCAGCGTGCGTCTGGTCGTGGACCTGAAACCGGCGACATCCAGCAACGCATGGACTACGACGCCTGGAGCCGCGTGGCCCACGACAGCAACCTGGGTTGACTCCAAACCAGTGGTGGCTTGGAACTGCGGTTAGGTGCACGGCCACGGTCCATTTCGCGCTCGAATTTTTAGACTATGAGCCGTCCTTGCCAGCAATGGAAATTGTTCAGATACAATCCCAAATCCATATGTAACACATCGTAAAACAAGGGAAGCTATGAAAATAATTCACAGATACGGCCGGCGGATCCTGTTTGCCCTGTTCGTTGCCACCGCCTTGGCAGGCTGCGGCACTCCCACAGGCCTTACGATTGACTACGCACCAAGCTCTACCAAGACCGCTCAAGGCAGTCTTGCTGTCGGCGAGTTTACATATTCAGCTGTAGACCCAAAGACATCCAAGCCCATGCCTCCGGATGTGATACGTAACACAGCTATGGGTGAAATAAAACTGGATCGCGACGTATCGAAATTTATCCGAGATGCTGTTTTTGTTGAACTCCGTTTTGTTGGCATAAATACCAGTTCGGGCGGGAAAGTACTGACCGGAGACATTCAAGATTTCTTCATTGATGACCTAGGCTACAGCATCGATTGGACTTACAAAGTCAATTACACCGTAAAAGAAGAAACCTCAGGAAATATCGTATATGCAGCAGTCAAAAACATTCAACGCAAGACCAATAAATTTGGTAATGCTCTTGGCGTGCTGAAGGAAAATATCAAAATGAGTGTCGAAGAGCTGATTGAAGATCCTGATTTTTTGAAATCAATCAAATGATCAACCATCCGACAGAAGTCGGCTCGAAAATACACCACGCCAATCCGATCTTCAAGCATTTCATTTGAAGCTCGCTCATAAAAAAACCCGCCGGCTTCGTGGCCCGGCGGGTTTTCTCAGGAGAACAACAGCAGGTGCTGTTATTGCCTTACCGGAACTTGTTCCGTGTACTCGCGCAGCACACCGCCGCCTTCGACGGAGCCGCTGACCTGGCCGTCCTTGACACGCTCCACGCAGGAGCGGCGGTCGCCTTCGTTCTTGAAGACATCGCAGCGGGCCACGGCATTGCGCTGGAAGTGGTCGCCCGACTGGACGCCGCCTCGGCGCGATTGCTCCTGGACGGCTGCAGCCTCGTGCTGTGCCGGGTCGCGGCGGTCATAGCCGCGCTTGGCGGGCCCCTTGGGCTCGGCGTGCTTCTTGTGGTGGTGATGGGGCTTGGCCTTTTCCGCAGCGGGCGGCGGGGGCGGCATGCCATCGGGGCCAGGGGCGGGCTGGGCAGTGGCCAGTCCGGCCATGCCAAGCACGGCGGCGCCAATACACAGCTGCAGGGGACGAATCCATGGGTTTTTCATAGCTTCACTCCATTCCTCGTGAAAAAAGTCAAGGCCCAAGCATGCGTGTTTTCCAGCTCCCCATTTATCGGTACAGCGCGGCTGCGCATGCAGGCCATGGCCTACAGCTTGCCGTGCCCCCTGCAAGCGGCCCCTGACCTGGGTCAAGCCTGGTGCGCAAACCAGCGCTGCACACCGTCGGCCATGCGTGCGAAGACGCTGTCCAGCGTGGGCACCTCGGCGCCCCACAGGGCGCGCAGCACCTCGGCGTTCTCGAACAGGCCGTGCCAGTAGCAGCCCGCGATGAGGCCATCGGGGCTGTGCCACAGCAGGCCAGGCACGGGCTCGGCCACGGCACTGCCAGCGGCCACCATGTCGGGGCGCACGCTGGTCTGGCCGTGGTGGATTTCATAGACCTGCGCCTGCACGCCAGACAGCGGCGCCAGCGCCCCCGGCAGCGGCGGCAGTTGCACGCTGGCGGGCAGCACGGTCTTGTCGGGCGCGAACAGGGTCGTCAGCGGCAGAAGGCCCAGGCCGGCTGCGTTGCCGTCCACGCCATGCAGGTCGATCAGCGCCTCGCCCAGCATCTGCAGGCCGCCGCAGATGCCCAGCACCTGCCGGCCTGCCGCAGCGTGTGCAGCAACGGCGGCATCCAGGCCCTGGGTCCGCATCCAGGCCAGATCGGCAGCCGTGGCCTTGGAGCCGGGCAGGATGATCCAGTCGGCGCCTGCCAGCTGGGCCGGCGTGCGCGCCCAGACCACGCGCAGGCCCGGCACCTGCAGCAGGGGCTGGAATTCGTCGAGGTTGCTGATGCGCGGGTAGGCAATGATGGCGATGGTGGTGTGCACGGCGCGCCCCGCCCCTCCTCCAGAGCCGCGGTCGTCAAAGACGCCATCCTCCTCCGGCAGGCCATGCTGGAACTGCATGGGGATGGTGGCCACGGTGGGCACGCCGGTGCGCTCCTGCAGCATCTGCGGGGCGGGCGCCAACAGGCTGGCGTCGCCCCGGAATTTGTTGAGCACGAAGCCGCGGATCAGCGCCTGTTCTTCCGGCGGCAGCAGGGCCCAGGTGCCGTAGAGGTGGGCAAAGGCGCCGCCCCGGTCTATGTCGGACACCAGCAGGCAATGAGCGCCGCAGTGGCGCGCCACGCGCATGTTGACCACGTCGCTGGCATGCAGGTTGATCTCGGCCGGCGAGCCTGCACCCTCGATGACGACCACATCGTTGTCGGCACGCAGGCTGTCCAGCGCCTCAGCGATCTGCGGCCACACGCGGGCGCTGCGGCCGCGCCAGGGCAAGGCCGAGAGTTCCTCGCTGACCCGGCCCAGCAGCACGACCTGGCTGCGCATGTCGGCCTCGGGCTTGAGCAGCAGCGGGTTCATGCGCACATCGGGCGCGCAGCCTGCGGCCAGGGCCTGCAGGTACTGGGCCGTGCCGATCTCGCCCCAGGCACCGCCCGGCGCGGAGACCACCCGCGCGTTGTTGCTCATGTTCTGCGCCTTGAAGGGCGCCACCTTGTAGCCCTGGGCGCGGTACCAGGCGCACAGCGCGGTGGCCACCCAGCTCTTGCCGGCGCCGCTGCTGGTGCCCAGCACCATCACGCACAGCGCGGGGCGCTGGCCGGGGGTGGGCAGGGGCAGATTCACGGCAGCGGGTTCATTCGATTGCATGGTGTTTCTCCGTTGACTGCCAGGCGGCCAGCAAGGCGTTCTGGGATGCAGGCGCCAGCACGCCCATGCGCACGCAGCCGGGCAGGCCGAAGCTGTCGCAGTCGCGCAGCTTGATGCCTTGCGCGCGTAGGTGGGCCAGACGCGTCTGCATGGCGTCGCCCCGCTGGGCTTGCGGCCAGCGCGCCACAAAGTAATTGGCCTGCGAGCCGGGCAGTACCTGCCAGCCCAGGCGCTGCACCAGATCGAGCTGCTGTGCCTTCCAATCGCGCAGCCGTTGCAGGCTTTGCGCCAGCCATTGCCGGGTGGCCGGTGCGGTCCAGGCCGTGAGCATGGCCTCGCCATGGGCGCCCACGGGCCACGAGGGTGACAGGGCGCGCAAGGCATCGATCTCGTCGTGCGGCACGGCTTCGGGCGCAATGGCGTAGGCCGCGCGCACGCCTGTCATGCCCAGGGCCTTGTTGGGAGTCCACATCTGCCAGGCATCGCGCACCTGGGAGGGCACGGTGGGTTCCATGCCCAGCTCCAGTCTGAGGGGGGCATAGGCGCAGTCGATCACGCGCCAGGTGCCGGGCGGTGCGGGCTCGCTCCACAGCGGCCAGACCTCCTCGGGCTGGCCCAGCGGGCTCGATGGTGCGCAGGCCCAGTGCAGGCCGGGGCCGGCCTCGGTGATGCCGTCGCGCGCGACCAGGGGCAGGCGCCAGACCTGCGCCGCGTGGACGTAGTCGCCGTAATGGTGGGCCGGCAGGCTGGCGACGGCCGCGCCTTCGCGCGCTGCATGCATGCTGATGCGGTGGATGAAGTCGCTGGCGCTGGCCGCAATGACGATGCGCCCGGCCGCAACGCCATGAAAGTCCGCCAGGCGCGCACGCAGCACCGTGTACTGCGGGTCCGGGTACTGGGCCGCGTGTGCCTGGGACAGTGCATCCAGCGCCTGCGGGCAGGGTCCGCAGGCATTGCGGTTGGTGGAGAAATCGTGCGCGGGCACGCCCAGCGCATCCGTGCCACCGTGGGTGACTGGGATCGGTTTCATGGTGTCTTTCCTGCCATCGCCCATCCAAGGACCAGGGCGGCGGCCAGCCCTGCAGCCACCAGCATGGCGACCACGCGGCCCGCATGCGCCACAGCCTGCTGCAGCTCGGCCGCCTGAGGCACGCGGCCTGCGGGGTTGAGCACGTAGACGCCGGGCTTGCCCAGGCGCACGCCCAGCAGCCTTGCCATGGCGCCCATGGGCCAGCCGCCGTTGGGCGACGGGGTGATGCGCGCGTCCTGGCGCAGCGCACCCCAGCCCGGCCGCCGGCCGGCGGCCAGGCCGGACAAGGCCAGAAGCAAGGCGGTCAGGCGCGCCGGTATCCAGTTGAGCAGGTCATCGGCACGCGCCGTCCATTTGCCGGCCCATTGCCAGTGGCGCCGGTCATCGCCCTGCCCGCGCCAGCCCGGGTAGCCCCACATGGCATCGGCCGTATTGGCAAAGCGGTAGAGGGCCGCTCCCGGCAGGCCGGCCACGGCAAACCAGAACAGCGGCGCCAGCACGGAGTCGCTGAGGTTCTCGGCCAGGGTTTCGATGGCGCTTTCGCGCACCTGGCCAGCGTCCAGCTGCGCTGTATCCCGGCTGACCAGCCAGGTCAGGCGCTCGCGGCCTGCGGGCAGGGATTGCTGCAGTGCGGCTTCCACGGCCAGCACCTCGTCGCGCAGCATGCGCCAGGACAAAAGCGGCTTGAGCAGCACGCCCAGCACCAGGGCGCCCAGCCACCAGGGCATGGGCGGCAGCAGCCACTGGATGAAGGCATAGATGCAGAAGAACAGCAGCGCCAGCAGGCACCAGGCGACGGCGCCCAGCGCAAAGCTTGGCCAGTCGCGCACATGTTCTTCGCGGGGGGCAAGTCTTCGCCCAACCGCAGCCAGCAGCCGGCCCATGGCGACCACGGGGTGCATCCACACGGGCGGCTCGCCCCAGAGCCGGTCGATCAGCAGGGCCACGGGAACGGCCAGCGCGGCGGCCAGGGCGTGGCGCGACCAGGATTCGGACACAGGCTGCGACAGCGCCTGCCAGCACCACCACAGCGGGCTGAGCGCGGCGCCCAGCAGTTGCCAGGAAGGGCTGTCGCTCATGCCTGCGGCTGCGGACCGGCGGCGCGCTGGCCCCAGAAGTCGTCGTAGAGCATGTCCTGCAGCGGTGCGCGGCTGGCCCACTTTTGCTGCTGCAGCATGGGCTCGGCATAGTAGGCGGACACGGGGCCCAAGCACAGCACGGCCAGCGGCCGGCTGCCCACGGGCATTTGCAGCAGGGCGGCCAGCACCTCGGGATCGAACAGCGAGACCCAGCCCAGCCCCAGCCCCTCGGCACGCGCGGCAAGCCACAGGTTCTGGATGGCGCAGGCGGCCGAGGCCACGTCCATCTCGGGCAGGGTGCGCCGGCCGAAGACATGGGCCTCGCGCCCTGGCGGCATGGCCACAACCAGTACTTCGGCCGCATCCAGCACGCCCTGGACCTTGAGCTGCATGAAGTCTTCCTCGCGCTCGCCCAGCGCACGCGCGGTCTGCAGGCGTTCCTGCTCGATCACGGCATGGATCTCCTGGCGCAATTGCGCATCGCGCACGCGGATGAAGCGCCAGGGCTGCATGAAGCCGACGCTGGGCGCATGGTGGGCGGCGCGCAGCAGGCGCAGCAGCACCTCGGGCGCGACCTCGCCACCGCAGAAGTGGCGCATGTCGCGCCGCTCATGGATGGCGCGGTAGACGGCTGCCCGCTCGGCCTCGGCAAAGGGTTGGGCGGGAATGGTCTCTGGGGCCCGGGATTGCGTTTCGCTGCTCATGCCGCCATTGTCCGCCGCAGGCCGGGCCTGCGGGCGGCATCAGTCCTCAATACCACGCTGGGCGGGAATGCCGGCCTGGAAGGCGTGCTTGACCAGTTCCATGCGCGTGACGGTATCGGCCACGGCAATGATTTCCTCGGGGCAGCGGCGGCCCGTGAGCATGACGTGCACATGGCGCGGGCGGTCGGCCAGGGCCTGCAGCACAGGCTCCAGCGGCAGCCAGCCATAGATCAGCGGATAGGTGATTTCGTCGAGCACGACCAGGAAGTGATCACCCGAGAGGATGGCGGTGCGCGCACGCTCCCAGCCCTCGCGCGCGATCTGGGCCGACCGCTCATGGTCCTGGCTCTTCCAGCTGAAGCCGTCGCCCAGGCCCTCGATGGGCATGCCCAGCTGCTCGAACATGCGGTGCTCGCCAAAGCGCGCCGTGGGCACCTTCATGAACTGGAAGATCTTGACGGACTTGCCCCGGCCATGCGCGCGCAGGGCCAGGCCGAAGGCCGCCGTGCTCTTGCCCTTGCCGTCGCCGGTGTTCACCAGCACCAGGCCACGGCGTTCGCCTTCGGGCTTTTCATAGGGCTTTTCCGTCGGGGCCTGTTCGATCTGCATGGGTCTGTCATCCTCAAAAGTTGCACGCGCTGCGGCGGGCATGCGCCGCAGCGGAGCGCCACTTTAACCGAGGCGGACGCCCAGCCGGCGCTGCAGGGCACGCACGGCGCTGTCCACCGTGGTGAGCACGGGCAGGCCCGTGGCGGCCTCGCAGGCGGCGCGGGCACGCGCCATGCTGAACTGGGCCAGCGCAATGCGCGTGCAGCCGCGCGCGGCCAGGGCCCTGGCCTGCTCGACCACCAGGCGGTCATGCGTGGCGGTGTCGCCCCGGTTGAGCGCGTCCATGGCGCCATCGGCCAGGGCGGGCACGAGTTCGATGCCAGCAGGAAACTCCGGCGGCATGGACTGCAGCGTGGGCGCGAAGCTGGAGATCAAACCCAAGGCTCCCTGCTGGCCCTGCACGGCCTCTTCGATCATGGCCTCGTTGGGCTTGAGCACGGGCAGCGGCGCATGGCGCGCGGCCACGGCCTCGATGCAGGGGCCAAAGGCCGAGCAGGTGAACAAGATCCCCTGCGCGCCCGTGTCCACGGCGTACTGCGCCAGGCGCTGGAAACGCTCGTGCATGGCGGCGTCCAGCCCGCGCCCGTTGCGCGCAAGGTCGGCCGAGAGGCTGTCGTCCAGCAGGTTCATGCGAACCGCCTCGGGCCAGTCGCGCGCAAAGGCTTCGTTGATGGGAGCGACGGAGTGGCTGAGGGCGTGGATGAGGGCGATGCGGGTCATGGATGCGTGCAATAAGAAGTTCAGATGCCCTTGGACGAGGGATGGGCGAATGCCTCGCGCGTCTCGGCGTTGAGCGGGTAGTTGATGTTGATGTTCCTGGGCGGGATGGGCGACATGAACCAGCGGTTGTAGAGCTTTTCCATCTCGCCGGACTGCATCATGCCCGTCACCACGCGGTCCACGATGGCCTTGAAGCCGGCATCGTCCTTGCGCAGCATCAGCGCCTGGTTCTCGGTGCGCAGGCTTTCGCCGGTGATCAGGTAGTCCTGCGGGTTCTTGGCATTGGCGATCTGGCCGGCGAGCAGGATGTCATCCAGCACGAAGGCCTGGGCACGGCCGCTCTCCACCAGCATGAAGGAGTCCGAATGGTCCTTGCCCGAAAGGTTGGTGATGTCGAGGTTGCGGCCCCGGTCAGCCTCGCGCAGCAGGCGAAAGGACGTGGTGCCCGCCGTCGTCGCCACGGTCTTGCCCTGCAGGTCGGCGACGGAGCGCAGCCCCGAGTCCGCGCGCACCAGCATGCGCACGTTGTAGCGGAAGATATCCGGCGAGAAGGCCACCTGCTTTTGCCGCTCCACCAGGTTGGTGGTGGAGCCGCACTCCAGGTCCACCGTGCCGTTGGCCACCAGCGGGATGCGGTTGGCCGAGGTCACGGCCTGATAGCGCACCTGCAGTGCGGGCAGCTTGAGCTGGGCCTTGACCTCGTCCACGATGCGCCGGCAGATGTCCATGCTGTAGCCCACGGGCTTGAGATCGCCATCCAGATAGGAAAAACCGAACGAGGACTCGCGGTAGCCCAGCGTGATGGCCCCGGCCTGCTGGATCTTGGCGAGCGTGCCGCTGTCCTGGGCATGGCTGGCGGCCAGCGGCAGCAGCGCGGCGATCAGGGCGCTGGTCACGGCCAGGGCCGTGCGCTTCAGGGTCGGGCGGGATGGGGTCATGGGGACACTCCTGTGGCGGGGTTGGGGAAAGCGTGGGAAAGCGAGGAAGTGCGCGCGAGCGCAGGAACGGATCAGAGAACCTGGGTGAGTGCGGCCTCGATGGACTCGGCCAGGCGCGTGGCGATGGTCTGCAGCTGTTCCCGCGTGGCGATGAAGGGCGGCGCCAGCAGCACGTGGTCGCCCGCACGGCCATCGGCCGTGCCGCCGCCGGGGTAGCACAGCAGTCCGCGCTGCATGGCTTCGGTCTTGATGCGGGCGTTGAGCTTCAGGCCCGCATCGAAGGGCGCCTTGCTGGCGCGGTCGGCCACCAGCTCCACGCCCCAGAAGAAGCCGCGCCCGCGAATGTCGCCAACGTGCTCGCCCGCGCGGCGGTGGCTGCCCAGGGCCTGCACCAGCATCTGCCCGAAGGCTTCGCCATCGGTACGCACCTTGTCCAGCAGGCCGTCGCGCCGTATCACGCGCTGCACGGCCAGCGCCGCCGCGCAGGCCACCGGGTGGCCCAGGTAGGTATGGCCGTGCTGGAAGAAGCCGCTGCCGCGCGACATGGCATCGACGATGCGCCCCTGCGCCAGCACCGCTCCTACGGGCTGGTAGCCACCGCCCAGGCCCTTGGCCACGGTGATCAGGTCGGGCACCACGCCTTCCTGCTCGCAGGCATGCAGGGTGCCCGTGCGGCCCATGCCGCACATGACCTCGTCCAGGATGAGCAGCACGCCGTGGCGGTCGCACACCTCGCGCACGGCCTTGAAGTAGCCGGGCACGGGCGTGAGCACGCCGGCCGTGGCGCCGCCCACCGTCTCGGCCACGAAGGCGATCACGCTGCGCGGGCCGTGGACGCCGATGGCCGCATCCAGTTCGTCGGCCAGGCGCTGGCCGTATTGCTCTGGGGTTTCATCGTCGCGCTGGTCGCGGTAGGCATTGCAGGGCGAGACATGGGTGGCCGGCACCAGGATGGGCGCGAACGGCGCGCGCCGCCAGGCATTGCCGCCCACGGCCAGCGCACCCAGCGTGTTGCCGTGGTAGCTCTGGCGGCGCGCGATGAAGTGCGTGCGCTCGGGCTGGCCGATCTCCACGAAGTACTGGCGCGCCATCTTGAGCGCGGCCTCCACAGCCTCGGAGCCGCCGCTGACCAGGTAGGCGTGGCTGGTGCCTTCGGGCGCGCCGCGCACCAGTTCCTGCCCCAGTTCCTCGGCCACCGCAGTGGTGAAGAAGCTGGTGTGGGCATAGGCCAGCCGGTCGATTTGGTCATGCATGGCGGCGATCACATCGGGATGACCGTGGCCCAGCGAGGACACGGCCGCGCCGCCCGAGGCATCGATATAGCTGCGCCCCTGCGCGTCGCGTATCTCCAGGCCGCTGGCGGCGACGGCAACGGGGGGCGTGTGGTGCAGGTGACGATGGAACACATGGCTCATGGCAGTTCTTTCAAGGAACAAATGTTTCATCGCATTATTTGACGGAACATTTGTTCCGTCAACAGAGATTTCAACCACAGCCGTTCCAAGCCGGCCCGCGCCTGGGCTACAGTCGGCGCAGCCAACACCGCCCTTTTCCTCTCCTTCCTCCTGAAAACCCATGTCCGTTCAAGACGACATCCGCCAGCGATTTGCCGAGCTGAGCCCGGCCCTGCAACAGGTGGCCCGCTTCGTGCTGGAGCATCCCAACGATGTGGTCACGGCCTCCATGCGCAGCGTGGGCACGCGCGCCGGCAGCCCGCCCGCCACGTTGGTGCGGTTTGCGCAGTGGCTGGGTTTTGACGGCTGGCCGCAGCTCAAGCAGGCCTTCGCGCAGGACATGGGGCTGGGCAGCGACGAGGCCTACGGCCAGCGCGCCAAGGCCTTGGTGGGCCGCGCTGGCGACCATGACCTGGTGGGCGAGACCTTCGAGGTGCACCGCCGCAATCTGGAGGCCACCGAGCGGCGCCTGGGCGATGCGTTGCAGCAGGCCTGCGCACTGCTGGAAAAGGCCCGCAGCGTGCATGTGGCGGGCTTTCGCGCCAGCTACCCCGTGGCCTTTTCCTTCGTCTATGTGTACCGGCTGCTGCGCGCCAGCGTGCACCTGCTGGACGGCCAGGGCGGCACGCTGGAGATGCAATGCCGCGCCATGGAGCGCGGCGACGCCCTGCTGGTAGTCGCCTTTGCGCCCTACTCGCGCGAGGCGCTGGCCGTGGCCCAGGCCGCCAGGGATGCAGGCTGCCGCATCGTGGCGCTGACCGACAGCCCCGCCTCGCCCCTGGCGCTGCTGGCCGACGCCACGCTGCTGTTTTCGCTGCACAGCCCGTCGTTCTTCCCCTCCATCACCTCGGCTGTGGCGCTGTCCGAGGCCCTGGTGGAACTGCTGGCCAGCCGCGCCGGCAAGGGCGTGGTGCAGCGCATCGACCAAGCCGAAGAGCAATTGTTTGCCAGCGGTGCGTATCTGGAGGCACCTCGGTCGAGGAAAACCGGTCGCGACTAGTCCAAGGCCGAAGCCGCCATCTGCGCCACAGCCATCGCAGCGCCAGGATCGTCACCGTCTTCCATGCTCCAGACGACAGACAGCCCCGACCAGGCCAGCACCCATTGCAACAGGCGCCTTTGCTCCATGCCCGAGACTTCGGCAATGGTGGCCATGCGGCGCGCAAAGCGTCCCGGCGCCAGCGCGCTGGCGGGGTCGGGATTGCTCAGGATGTTGGCGTAGTCAAAGCCGCGCTCGCCATGCAGGCCCTTGGGGTCGATGGCCAGCCAGCCCAGGGGGCCGAAGTCCAGCACATTGCCGTGGTGAAGGTCACCATGCAGCACGGTCACGTCGCGCGGTGCGGCCAGCAGCTCGCGCGCTGTGGTGGCGCACAGGCCCAGCAAGCTGGTGGTTCCATGGCCTTGTGCAAGCAATGCATGGAACCACTGCGTCAGCGGCACCAGGGGTGGCAACGCCTTGGCGCGCGGCAGGTGCAGGCGCTTGGCAGCGGTGCACAGGATGCGCGTGGCCTGCTCATCGCGCTCGCCACGGGCCATCTCCACCAGCGATTCGGGTCCTGTGGCGCGCAGCATCAGCAGGGCCGGCCCTTCATGGGCAAGCACGGGCGCGGCACCATCGCCATTCCACCAGGCCATCAGGCGGGCGCCGGCCACCTCTTCGGGCTCCAGCGCAATCTTGAGCATGGCGGGCGTGCCGCCCTGGCGCACGGGCAGCAACACGCCGCGCGGCGTGGACAGGGGCTGGCCATCGATGGTCAGAGCCCAGCGGCTCAGATACGGCGCATGGAGAGACATTTTTTTCTAACAGGCGATCAGGGAGCCGCAGCTTGCCCCCGCAGCCGTGGCAGGGCCAGCCACTGCCCGTCGATGGCGCGGATGCGCAGCCGGTGCTCGAACACGGCCTCCAGCGCCGCATGCGTGGCCGCGTCGGCGCAGGCGCCCTGGTGCACCACCTGCCCCTTGTCGAGAATGACCAGGTCCTGGGCCTGCAAGGCCATCGATATCTCGTGCAGCACGCTGACCACGGTGCGGCCCTGGGCGACCAGGGCCTGCACGCATTCGAGCCAGTCGGCCTGGTGCGGCGGGTCGAGGTTGGCCAGGGGTTCGTCCATCAGCAGCACGCGGGCCTGCACGGCCAGGGCGCGCGCCAGCAGCACGCGCTGGCGCTCGCCGCCCGAGAGACTGCCCACGCTGCGCATGCGCCAGTCCCAGCCCTGGGTCTGGCGCAGCGCCTGCTCGACGGCGGCATGGTCTGCCTGGCTGGGCGCAGCCAGCCAGCCCTGGTGCGGCAGGCGGCCCAACATGACCACGTCATGGACCCGCATGTCGCCGGCCACGGGCTGGTTCTGGCCCAGCCAGGCGAGCGAGCAGGCCCGTTCGCGCGCACTCCATTGCCGCAGCGGGCGGCCCAGGAGCTCCACCTCCCCTTGCACGCCAGCGCCGGACTCCATGCCTGCCAGGGCGCGCAGCAGCGTGGATTTCCCGGCGCCATTGGGGCCGACGATGGCGGTCCAGCGGCCGGCGGGCAGGGCCAGGCTCAGGCCGCCCAGGACCTGTCGATCGCCCAGGCGAACCTTCAGCGCGTGCGCTTGCAGGGCGGGGGCCGTCATGCGCCCTCCCCGCCGCGCAGGGCGTGGCGGCGGTGCATGAGCCACAGCAGGTAGCTGCCGCCCAGCAGGGCCGTGAGCGCGCCCACGGGCAGCTCCTGCGGGGCGATGAGCCAGCGCGCCAGCAGGTCGGCGGCCAGCAGCAGCACGGCGCCCATGCCCGCGCTGAGCACCAGCAGCCAGCGGTGCATGGAGCGCACCATGGAGCGCACCAGATGCGGCGCGGCCAGGCCGACGAAGGCGATCAGCCCGGTCTGCGCCACGGCCGTGCCCGTGGCCAGGGCCAGCAGCAAGATGAGCACCATGCGCAGCGGCGCCAACGGCAGGCCCAGGCTGTGGGCCGTGGCCTCGCCCAGGGACAGGCCGTCGAGCACGCGGCCCAGGCACCAGGCGCCCAGGGCGGTGGCCAGCAGCACGGCCAGCATCAGCGCGCAGGCGCCCCAGCCGATGAAGGAGGTGCTGCCCAGCATGAAGGCCTGCATGGCCTGCATGATGTCCGGGTTCATCAACAGCACCAGGGACGCGGCCGCGCCCAGAACCACCCCCACCACCACGCCGGCCAGCAGCAGGCGCATGGTGTTGTGCACGCCCTGGGCCAGCACCAGGGTCAGCAGCACGGCCAGGGCCGCGCCCGCAAAGGCCGCGCCCGTGACACCCAGACGTGCCAGGCCCGCCAGCGCGAAGGGCGAGGCGCCCAGCGCCGCCATGCTCAACGCAACGCCCAGCGAGGCGCCGGAGGCACTGCCCAGCAGATAGGGATCGGCCAGCGGATTGCGGAACACGCCCTGGGCGATGGCCCCGGCCAGCCCCAGCAGGCTGCCCGCCAGCCACGCGCCCGCCGTGCGTGGCAGCCGGATCTCGGTGACGATCTGCCAGGACAGCGGATCGCTGCGCGCCGCCCACACGCTCTCCCAGCCCGTGCTGCCCACGCCCGCCCCCAGCAGCATGAGCAGGGCGCTCACGACCAGCAGGGCCAGTGCCATCCAGGGCGCAGCCAGGCCGCTGTGGTGCCTGAGGGCCTGCCTCACCGTGCGGCCCCGTTCAGGCAGCGCGCCATCAGCGCAGCGCCCTCGGCCATGCGCGGGCCGGCGCGCACCAGCACGTCCAGCTCGGCCGGCACAAAGCGGCAGACGCGCCCGGCCTGCATGGCACGCAGGCGGCCCCAGCCCGGATAGGGCTCGCCCGATGTGCCCAGGCTGCGGTCGCCGCCCAGGATGAAGTCCGGGTCGGCGCGCACCACGAATTCAGGGTTGATGCGCGGGAACGGCCCCAGCTGCGCACCCACGATGTTGCGCATGCCCAGGCGCGCCAGGGTCTCGCCGATGAACGAAGACTCGCCGGCGGCAAAGGGGCCGCGGTTGACCTCGAAATACACGGTCTGCCCGCGCAGCGCGGGGGCCATGCTGCGCTCCACCTCCTGCATGCGCGCCTCGATGGCGGACCAGACACGGTCGGCGCCCTGCGCGGGCGGCAGGTCCAGCAACTGGCCCACGGTGCGCAGCACGGCCTGCGCATCGGCATGGGTGCGCGGCTCCAGCGCCACGACCTTGAGGCCCAATGCCTGCAGCCGCGCCACCGAGCGCGAGGCCATGGACACCAGCACCAGATCGGGCTTGAGCGCGACGATGGCCTCGATATTGGGGTCCATGCCGCCGCCCACCACGGGCAGGGTCTTCACATGGGCCGGCCAGTTCGAATAGCGGTCCACGCCGACCAGGCGCTGGCAGCCGCCCAGCTCGCACACGGTCTCGGTCAGCGAGGGCAGCAGGCTGACGATGCGCTGCGGCGGCTGTGGCAGCTCCACCGGAACGCCCCGCCCGTCCGTGACCCGGATGGCAGCCTGCGCCGCAGACAGCGCCAGTGCCAACGCCAGGCCCCACAGAGCGAGACGCCATGACCTCACGGCTGCGGGCCCTTGAGCGCCAGCGGCAGGCCGGCGCACATCAGCGTGACGGTTTCACAGCTTTGCGCCGCACGCTGGTTGAGCACACCCAGCGCATCCACAAAGGCCCTCACCTGCGATCCCAGCGGGATCACGCCCAGGCCGATCTCGTTGCCGACCAGGATCACCGGGCCGGGCGCAGCTTGCAAGGCGGCCAGAAAGGCCGTGCATTGGCCCTCCCATCCGCGCGCCAGTTCCTCGGAAGGCTGGGCCGGCATCATCCAGTTGGTCAGCCACAGCGTCAGGCAGTCCACGACCAGCAGGCGCTGCGGCGTGCTGTGCCGCGCAAGCATGGCGGCCAGGTCCAGCGGCTCCTCAAGCGTGGCCATGCCGGGCACGCGCTCGGCGCGGTCGCGCCGGTGGCGGGCGATGCGCTCGCGCATTTCGTCGTCCCAGGGCTGGCCGGTGGCGATCAGCGCGGCCTCGCGGTCCAGGGCGCCATCGAGCCAGGCGCGGGCCAGCAATTCGGCACGGCGCGACTTGCCACTTTTCTGGCCGCCCAGAATGAGTTGGCTGCGCGCAAGCGAATAGGTGGAGATCTGGTCGGTCATGACGCCTGGCCTGCGGGAATGTCAGCGCCCAGCAGCGCCGCCACGGCGCGCGGCTGCGAGGCAAACCAGGCATGGAAATAGCTGGCGTGCACGCTGCCCTGGCGGTACAGCGCCTCGCCCCGGTCGGGCTGAGGGGCTTGGCCGGGGCGGCTGCTGCGCCCGGCCTCGGCCATGGACGTGTCCAGCCGGCTGTAGTGGAAGGTATGGCCGCGCAACAGGCCCCAGGGCGTGGGCAGTTGCTGCATGCCCAGGCCGGCCAGGCGCGGCTGCATGCGCGCATGGCCGGGCAACAGGCCCCAGAGGTCCGTGGTCCGGCCCGCAGTGTCGGTCAGTCGTTCGCACAGCGCGAGCATACCGCCGCACTCGGCCCAGACCGGGCGGCCGGCAGCCACGTGGGCGGCAATGTCACCGCGCAGCGCGGCCTGGGCGGCCAGCGCGTCCAGGTGCAGTTCCGGATAGCCGCCGGGCAGCCACAGCGCATCGCACTGCGGCAGGCGCTCTGCGGCCAGGGGCGAGAAGAAGGCGATCCGCGCACCCATGGAACGCAGGCAGTCGAGGTTGGCCTGGTAGATGAAGCTGAAGGCCGCATCACGCGCCACCGCCACGGTGCGGCCCGCCAGCCAGGGCTGCACGGCTTCGGCAGGTTCCGGGCACGGTTCAAAGTCCACGGACCAGTCCTGCCAGCTGGCGCCCTGCCCGGCTTCGACCTGCCAGGGCAACTGGCCCAGCGGCGTGGCCAGCAGCGCATCGGCGGCCACGTCCAGGCGCTGCAGGGCATCGTCCAGCTCATGCGCGGCAACCAGGCCCAGGTGCCGCTCGGGCAGCAGCGAGGTGGTTCCTGCACCCTGCACCCGCGCCAGCGCGCCCAGCCACAACGAAGGCTCGCGCAGGCCGGCACGCAGCAGGTCGGCATGGTGGGCGCTGCCCACGCGGTTGGCCAGCAGGCCGGCCCAGCGCAGGCCGGGCCGGTAGTGCTGCAGGCCATGGGCCAGTGCGCCAAAGGTGCCGGCCATGCCCGAGGCGTCGATCACGGCCAGCACCGGCAGGCCCAGCCGCTCGGCCACATCGGCCGCGCAGGGCGTGCCGTCGAACAGGCCCATGACGCCTTCCACCAGGATGAGGTCGGCCTCGCAGGCGGCGGCGTGCAGGCGCGCGCGCATGTCGGCCTCGCCCGTCATCCACAGATCGACGCTGTGCACGGGCGCGCCGCTGGCCAGCTCGTGCCAGTGCGGGTCCAGGAAGTCAGGGCCGCACTTGAACACGCGCACGCGGCGCCCCTGGCGCGCATGCAGCCGCGCCAGCGCAGCCGTCAGCGTGGTCTTGCCCTGGCCCGAGGCCGTGGAAGTGATCAGCAGCGCCGGGCAGCGTGCCCCGCCCCGGCCAAGGTCAATATTCATGTGTATTTGTTTGCTCCGTGCGACGCTGCCTTGAACCGGCCGCTCCGCCAACGCGGCGCATTGTAGTGCGCACCCCCGCCGTATCCGCACCCCACCCGCACCGCGCCCGCAACCAATGCTTACGCATTACACCCCGCCGAAGCAGACGCGTCCTACACATGGCGCTACGATTTTGTGAGACAGTCTGCCGCCTGCGCTCGAATACCTGAGCACGGCGCTGACGTCAAGCCTTCTAAGCCCCCCTGCTATCAGGTTTCCTCGGATACTTCCACGGAATGCGCTCACTTCGTTCGCACGTCCTACAATCTCAGCGTCTATGACCTCCCAGACTTCCCTCGACCACATTGCAGAGCGCGTGGAGCGCCTGCTGGTTCGCCACGAGGAACTGCAACGCACGAATGCGCTACTCGCCGAACAGGTGGCGGCCCTGACCCAGGAGCGTGATTCACTGCGCTCGCGGCTCAACGCCGCCCGGGCCCGCGTCGATGCCCTGATCGAGCGCCTGCCCTCCAACCAGGGGGCTTGACCCCCTTCGCAACCGCCGACGCCCCGAACGCCCATGAAGCAGATCGAAGTGCAAATCCTGCAGCAAAGCTATGTGCTGACCTGCCCCGATGGCCAGGAAGAGCGTCTGCTCGAGGCCGTGCGCCGTGTGGACACGGCCATGACCCGGATCCGCGACAGCGGCAAGGTCCGCTCGCGCGAGCGCGTGGCCGTGCTGTCCGCGCTGAACATGGCCTTCGACGTGCTGGACCGCGAAGCGCAGGAAAGCGCCATGGCCACGGCCCAGGCCGAAATGCAGTCCCTGCATGACGAGGTCACTTCGCAGCATGCCGCCCAGTCCCTGCCGCCCGAGCCCAGCCCCGAGGAACTGGCCGAGCGCCAGCGCCAGCAGGCCCTTGCCGAGCAACTGGTGCTGCGCCTGGACCAGGCCCTGGAAAGCGATGCACGGCTGCTCTGAGCCGCTGCACTCCCCGTCTACCCAACGGCCTCTTCGGAGGCCGTTTTTCATGGCATCGGCCATGTCAATGGAAAGCCCATGCCGTTCAAAGAACTTGATTGCGGGCCTGCTCAATCGCCGTAGAATGGAGGCGTCTGCAAACCCGCCGGGCTTTATAGTTCCTTGGACCAATGCTCTATGAGCCCGGGCTTGGTACATTGCCATTCGAGCGTGATCGTCTCGCGTTAGATGAACCCAACGTCTGGCTGCCCTTGCCCCCCTGAACCCCGGTTCAGGATGACGGCCCGGTGGTCTTTGCAGACACCTGATTCCAACCCGGCGCACCTCCACGGTGCGCCGGGTTTTTTGTTGCCCGTCCCTCCCCGCCCATCCACTACCGATCTTCTGCCGCATGCCTGACCTGCTGTTTCTCGAACTGGCCCTGCTGGGCCTGTGCTCCGGCTTCCTGGCCGGCCTGCTGGGAGTGGGCGGCGGCATGGTGCTCGTGCCGTTTCTGACCTACTTCCTCGACAAGCGCGGGGTCGGCCCTGACCTGTCCGTGAAGATGGCGATCGCCACGGCCATGGCCACCATCGTGTTCACCTCGATCTCCAGCCTGCGCGCCCACCACGGTCGCGGCGCCGTGCGCTGGGACATCGTGCGCAGCCTGGCGCCGGGCATCATCACGGGCGGCCTGCTCGCCAGCCTGGGCGTTTTCGCGCTGCTGCGCGGCAAGTACCTGGCACTGTTCTTTGGCGTGTTCATCGGCTACATGGCGCTGCGCATGCTGCGCAGCAACAGCCAGCCCACGGCCACGCGCGCCCTGCCGGGGCCGCTGGGGCTGTACGGCGCGGGCACGGGCCTGGGCTTCATCTCGGGGCTGGTGGGTGCGGGCGGAGCCTTCATCAGCGTGCCCTTCATGATGCGCTGCTCGGTGCCCATGCACATGGCCGTGGGCACCAGCGCGGCACTGGGGTTTCCGATTGCCGTGGTGAATGCGGCGGGCCTGATCTTCACCGGCGCGGGCGACGCGGGGCGCCCCGAATACTCGCTGGGCTACCTGTGGCTGCCGGCCCTGCTGGCCCTGGCCTGCTGCAGCGTGCTGACGGCACCGCTGGGGGCACGGGCCGCGCACCGGCTGCCCGTGGGCCAGCTCAAGCGCATCTTTGCCACGCTGCTGTTCGGCCTGGCGGCCTACATGCTCTGGAAGGGCTTGAGCGCAGGCAACTGAGCGCTCGCGGCCTGGGCCATTCTCTGCCGGTAGGCGATGGCGCCAATGCCGGCGCGCTGCGCCTGCAGGCATTCGCCGAACTGCTCGCGCGGCAGGCCAGGCGCACACAGGAAGCCCTGGAAGTAGTGGCCCTGCATGCGGTGGATGGCCGTCAGCTGCTCGTGCGTTTCCACGCCCTCGGCCACGATCTCCACGCCCAGCGCCAGCCCCAGGCTGATGATGGCGCCGACGATGGCCTGGTCGCCCTCGTCGCTGGGCAGGCCGCGCACGAAGCTCTGGTCGATCTTGATCTTGGAGATGGGCAGCTTCTTCAGGTAGGCCAGGTTGGAGTAGCCGGTGCCGAAGTCGTCAATCACCATGCCCACGCCCAGATCGGCGATCTGGCATACGCGCAGCGCCATGTCCTGGGCGTCCTGCAGCAAGATGCTTTCCGTCAGCTCCAGCTCCAGCAGCTGGGGTGTCAGGCCGTAGCTGCGCAGCAGCTCGGTCACCCGCTCGACAAAGCCTGACTGGCGGAACTCCAGCGCCGACACGTTGACCGAGACCTTGATGGGCATGCCCTGCTGCTGCCAGCGTGCAGCCTCCTGCACGGCCTGCTCCATGACCCAGGCGCCCAGCGTGACGATGTAGCCCGACTCCTCGGCCAGCGGGATGAAGACACCCGGCGAGACCACGCCGAATTCGGGATCGGTCCAGCGCAGCAGCGCCTCGGCGGCGACGATGCGGTCGCTGTCTATGTGCACCTGGGGCTGGAAGTAGACCGCCATGCGGCCATGCTCCAGCGCCTGGCGCATGGCGTGCTCCAGCTTCATACGCGACAGCAGGCCGGCGCTCATCTGCGGCTGGTAGAAGCTGAAATGGCCCCGGCCCCGTTCCTTGACGCGGTACATGGCGGTGTCGGCCTGGCGGATCAGCTCATCCAGCGTGAGGCCATCGGCCGGGTACTGGGCCACGCCGATGCTGCACTGCACGGAGAAACCCAGGCCGTCGAGCAGGAAGGGGCGCTCCATCTCCTGCAGGATGCGCTTGGCCACCGACGCGGCCAGTTCGGCGTTGCAGCCCTGCAGATAGAGCACGAACTCATCGCCACCCAGCCGGCACAGGATGTCCACGGGCCGCATGCAGTCGCTCAGACGCTGCGCGACCAGCTTGAGCACGCGATCCCCGAACTGGTGGCCCAGCGAGTCGTTGATGATCTTGAAGCGGTCCAGGTCGATGAACAGGATGCTGAACACCGTGCCGCCTGCGCGCGCGGCCTCGATGGCTGCATCCACGCGCTCCGTGAGGTTCAGGCGGTTGGGCAGGCCGGTGAGCGCGTCGCTGTAGGCCAGCTGTTCAATGCGCTGCTGGGCCACGCGCTGCTGCGTGAGGTCGCGCATGAAGCCGATGCTCTGCACCACGTCGCCCTGCGCGTTGCGCAGCGGCACCCAGGACAGGCGCACGGCGCAGCGCGCGCCGCCGGCCTGGCGCAGCCACAGGTCGCCCTCCCAGAAGCCGCCCTGGTGCCACTGGATGCGGGCCAGGTCGCCCAGGGTGTCGGCCTGGCCTTCGGAGGCCTCGAACAGCGACTCCACCGTGCGCCCCTGCACGGGCATGCCGCCCAGCAGGCGTTCGCAGGCCGGGTTGGTGCGGGCCACATCCATGTAGCCGTCGGCAATGAAGATGCCGTCCAGGCTGGACTCGAAGACGCGCGCGGCCAGCTCCAGGCCCGCCTGGGTCTGGGCCTCGGCCGTGATGTCGCGGAAGGAAAAGATCCGCCCCATGGGCAGGCCCCGGCGCAGCTGGGGCACGGCGCGGCGCTCCAGGATGCGTCCGTCGCGCAGGTCCAGCACGTCGGCCGCCTCCATCAGGGGCTGGGCCGACAGCAGCTTCAACTGGCGCGCATAGGATTCGGCATCGCGCACCTGGCTGGCCAGGTGGTCGAGGATGGCCACGTCGTTGCGGCGCACCAGCAGCGCCTCGGGAATGCCCCAGAGCGTGGCAAAGCGGTGATTGAAGGCGCGGATGCGGCCATCGGGATCGCAGACCAGGATGGCGTCGGCCGCGGACTCCAGCGTGGCGCGCAGCTCGCCCAACAGGCTCTCGAACTCGGCCTCGTGCAAGGCCTGCTCGCGCCGGTCCAGCATGCTGACCAGCAGCACCTCGCCGTCGAGCGCGCGCACGCGCATCTCCACGGGCGCCAGCTGGCCATCGGCGCGGCGCACCTCGGCAATGAACTGGGCTCCGGCCTGCCAGTTGAAGGGATCGCTCCAGAAAGCCTGCTGCTGCGGCGTGGCGGCCAGCACCTGCACGGGCAGGCCCGGGGCCGCATCGGCCTCATAGCCGGTGACGGATTCGCTGGCGGCGTTGGCGCGCAGCACCTTCAGGGTGCGCGCATCGATCAGCCACAGGGCCTCCTGCAGTGCATCCAGCAGGCGGGGCCAGGCGCGGTTGAGCGCTTGCTTGTTCAAGACGCCACCTTCGGTGGATCCAACTCCACCGCCCGTTCAAAGTAATAGCAGACACGCCGGCGCGGCGACAGGTAGTCCAGCGCATCGCGCGGCAGCTGCGCGGGCGCCACTCCCCGGCGTATGCCCAGCTCGGGAAACAGCTCCAGCGCCAGCACGGGCGCCTGCGCGGCCGGCACGCCGGCATCGTGCACCATCACCGAGGGCTTGAGCGGGCGTGATGCATTCACGGACATGACCATGGCATGGCGCCCGTCGGTCAGCTCCACCACCGAGCCCGGGGGGAACACACCCATCATGCGGATGAAGCCATTGAGCACGGGCGCGGCGAACTTGTCGCGCAGCCGACTGAACAGCATGGACAGGGCCTCGTGCGGCGTATGCGGCGTCTGTGCATCGCCGGGATTGCACAGGCGATCGTAGGTGTTGACCAGGGCCAGGATCTGGCCCGTGAGTTCCATGTCTTCGGCCACCAGGCTCAGCGGGAACCCCGTGCCGTCGGCCCATTCATGGTGCTGGGCGATGGCCGTGGTGACCTGGGCCGACAGGCCCATGCGCATGGCAATGGCCACGGATTCGCCCACATGGCGCTCGTAGCGCTCGCGCAGGGCGTCGGGCACGGAAGGCTCCAGGGCCAGGCCGTGCATGCCTTCGACACCGGCCACGGGCTTTCCCGCGTCATGCAGCAGCGCCGCCAGGCCCAGGTCGCGCAGCAGCGATTCCTGCAGGCCCAGGGCCCGGCCCAGCAGCAGGCTGAGCACGGTCACGTTGACGGCATGCACGCTCTGGCTGCTGCCCACGCCATCGGACAGCAGGTGAATGGCCACGTCCTGCGGGCCCGCCAGTTCGGCCAGGCAGCCATCGACCAGGGCCTCGGTGGGCATGCGCGCCTGCTCGGGCGCGCTGGCAATGGTGGTCTCTATGGCCACATAGCCGCGCTCCACCTTCTGAAAGCGCGCATTGCAGTCCTCCAGCCGGCCGCGCCAGTCGGGCACGGACAGCAGCAGCGGTGCTGGCGCAGGTTCGGTGGGTGCAGGCTCGGGGGCCACCACGACGGGCGGCAGCTCCTGCGGCGGCGGGGTGCGCACCTCGGCGGGCCAGGTGTCGCTTTTGTGCGGGACACAGCGCACCACCTCCAGGCCCAGGGATTTCAGGGTCTGGATCTGTGCGCTGGAGGTGATCTTGAAGCTGCTGACCGGAAAGGGATGGTTCAGCCACCCAACATCGAGCTGGACAAACATGCCCGGACGGAGGTCTCGGATATCGATGAGGACGGAATGGTTCACGCGCGGCAACGGCCCCGAGGCTGAAGGAATCGGCAATATGTAAGCCGATGATTCGGGCATTATCTCCAGTTCTGAGGGCCTCGCAGCCAATCCGCGGCCCCAGGTGCCAAGTCTGGCCTCAGCTGTTGCTCAACGGCACCAGAGGCTGGGCTTGTAGATCAGGTCCATCCACAGCGCCCAGACGGCCACGCCCACCAGCATCAGGCCGGCCAGGCGCGTGCCCCATTCGGCGCGCAGGCCGTTCAGGCGCTGCCGGCCCAGCCGCCACAGCCAGGGGCCGGCCACCAGCCACAGCCCGCTGCCCACGCCAAAGGCCGCCATGGCCAGCGCGCCCTGCAACGGCCCGCCGCTGAGCGCGGCGACCAGCACGGCCGAATACAGCAGTCCGCAAGGCATGAGCGCCCAGGCATAGCCTGCCGCCAGCGTGCCGCCCGGCGCCGATACCCAGGGCTGCACGCGCCGCCAGGCGGCGCGGCCGGCAGACTCCAGCCAGGCGGGCTGGCGGGCCTGCACCATCATGGCCAGGCCCCAGGCCATCACGGCGACATGGGTCAGTGTCCAGAACGGCTGCAGCGCCGTGGTCTGGCTGGTGAGCCAGGACAGGCTTTCCATGGCCAGGGCCGAGGCAGCGCCCAGGCTGGCATAACCGGCCAGACGGCCGCCGTGGAACAGCGCCGTGCGCAGCCACAGCCGGCTTTGCAATCCATGCACGGCCACCACCTGCGAGCCGCCGCCCTGCCCCGCCCCGCCCGTGACCACGCCGCAGGGCGCAGCGCACATGGCAAGGCAATGGGGCCCGCCGACGAGCCCCATGATCAAAGCGGTCCAGAGGAGCGACAACAGCATGGGGCCTAGATGATCCTCGAAAACCGCGCCCGGTTCTTGTCCGCCTGCAGATATCGGTCAAACAGCATGGCCACGCCGCGCACGAAGTACCAGCCCATGGGCGTGACCTGGAAGCCCTCGTCGCTGATCTGCACCAGGCCCTTGGCCTGCAGGTCCTCCAGGGCCGCCATCTCGGGCGCGAAGTACTCGCGAAAGCCCAGCAGCCATGCCTGCTCCATGGGCTCGAACAGCACGGCGCCCTGGCACATGATGGCCATGATGACGGCGCGGCGCACCAGGTCGTCGCGCGACAGCGCCAGGCCCCGCACCACGGGCAGGTGGCTGGCGTCGATGGCGTCGTAGTACTCCTCCAGCGTCTTGGCGTTCTGGCTGTAGCTGGCACCCACCTTGCCGATGGCCGACACGCCCAGCGCAATCAGGTCGCAGTCGGGCTGGGTGCTGTAGCCCTGGAAGTTGCGGTGCAGCCGGCCCTGGCGCTTGGCCACGGCCAGCGAGTCCTCCGGCAGGGCGAAGTGGTCCATGCCCACATAGACATAACCACCGTCCATGAACGCGGCGATGGAACGCGACAGCATGGCCAGCTTGTCGGCCCCCTGGGGCAGATCCTCGGCCGCAATGCGCCGCTGCGGCTTGAAGCGCTCGGGCAGGTGGGCATAGGCATAGAGCGCGATGCGGTCGGGCCGCAGCGCGTTGACCTGGGCCAGCGTGCGCTCGAAGGATTCGGGCGTCTGCTTGGGCAGGCCGTAGATCAGGTCCACGTTGATGGAGGCAAAGCCCAGCTGCCGCGCGGCCGCCACCAGCTCGAACACCTGCTCGGCCGGCTGCACGCGGTGCACCGCGATCTGCACCTGCTCGTCGAAGTCCTGCACGCCGAAGCTCAGGCGGTTGAAGCCCAGCTCCTTGAGCACGGCCAGGCGCTCGACGCTGACGGTGCGCGGATCGACCTCGATGGAGTACTCGCCACCCGGCTCCAGCTTGAAATGCTCGCGCAACAGGCCCATCAGCGTGCGCAGCTCGTCGTCGGAGAAGAAGGTGGGCGTGCCGCCGCCCAGGTGCAGCTGGCTGACGGCCTGGCCCTTGCCGCAATGGGCCGTATGCAAGGCCATCTCGCGCGCCAGGTAGTCCAGGTAGACGGCAGCGCGATCATGGTGACGCGTCACGATCTTGTTGCAGGCGCAGTAGTAGCAAAGCGACTCGCAAAAGGGCACGTGCACATACAGCGACAAAGGCATGGCACGCGCTGCGGTACTCGATTTGCGTTGTTGCAGCGCCAGGATATAGTCCTCTGCACCAAAGGCCTCGACAAAGCGGTCGGCGGTAGGGAACGAGGTGTATCGGGGCCCCGGTACGTCAAAGCGACGCAGCAGCTCTGGGGTGACAGCGGTCATGGGTTTTTTCCTCTAATACCTCGACTGTGCCGCAGCACATCGGTCATGTCCTTGACTCATATCAAGAGTTGTTTGAGGGACTGCTGCGACAATTTGATCCAACTCATCGCAATCCACGAGGTCACCGCCGGCACGCTGTGTGCCGCTGATGTTTATCACTCCATGAACCTTCAGACCATCAAAGCCTCCTGCTCCAACTGCAACCTGCGCGAACTGTGCATGCCCATGGGCCTGGATGCCGAGCAGATGCAGCGCATCGACGACATCGTGGCCACGCGCCGCAAGGTCAAGCGCGGAGGCCTGCTGTTTCGCAACGGCGAGACATTCACCTCGCTGTACGCCATCCGCACCGGCTTCTTCAAGACCTGCGTGGCCACCGAGGACGGACGCGACCAGGTCACAGGCTTTCAGATGGCCGGCGAGATCATCGGCCTGGACGGCATCGTCAACGACCACCACACCTGCGATGCCGTCGCGCTGGAAGACGCCGAAGTCTGCGTCATGCCCTTCGACAAGCTGGAAGACCTGTCGCGCGAGGTCACGGCCCTGCAAAACCATGTGCACAAGGTCATGAGCCGCGAGATCGTGCGCGAGCACGGCGTGATGCTGCTGCTGGGCAGCATGCGCGCAGAAGAGCGCCTGGCCGCCTTCGTGCTCAACCTGGTGCAGCGCCTGCATGCGCGGGGCTTTTCCAAGTCCGAACTGGTGCTGCGCATGACGCGCGAGGAAATCGGCAGCTACCTGGGCCTGAAGCTGGAGACGGTGAGCCGCACCTTCTCCAAGTTCGCGGACGACAACATCATTGAGGTGCGCCAGCGCCATCTGCGCATCCTGGACACGGAGGCGCTCAAGCGCATCGTCAACAGCCAGCAGTGCCAGTGAGGCTGCAAGGGCGGCAAGCATTCATCCGCCAATGAACAAGGCCCGCGACAGCGGGCCTTGTTCATTGCGGCGGGCTCTCGCTCAGTCCCGCCCCAGCCCCTGCATGGCCAGATCCGGGTCGGGCTCGGAGACCACGCCGTCATTGAGATCGCGGGCCGAGCGACCCAGCATGGTGGTCATCAGGCTGGAGAGCATGGTCACGCCCCAGAAGGCGAAGAAGGCCAGCGTGTAGATGCCCTGGCGCGACCAGCCCAGGTCGCCGAGCCAATGCAGCTCCAGCGGGTCCACAAAGGCAAAAACCAGCATCTCCATCACGGCGGCTGCCAGAAAGGCAGGCCAGGCAATCCACATCCAGCGTTGGGCCAACATCAGCGATCTCCTTGTGCTGTCGAGGGGTCGCCTTCATTGTGCGCCGCGCCAACGCATGGCGCCAAGCCCCGCAGCGCCCTGCACGCCTGTAGGAAACCCTCACCCGTCGCGCATGCCGGAGATGCGATCCGCCATGCAAAAAGGCCGCGACTGCGGCCTCTTGCAGGGGTGCACGGCGATCAGCGGTCCGTGGGGTGATCGTGCGCGGGCGTGGCCGCATGGTTGCGGCCGGTGACGGCGGGCGCCATGCTCTTGGGCACTTCGCGCACGCCATCGGCACGCTCGTTGATCGTGATGCCGTTGCGGTAGTAGTCGGGGTCGATCACGGGATCGGCGCCATTGATGGCGATGATGGCCGTGATCACGGCAGCGACCACCACGGCCGCCGGGCCGGCCACCACCAGCCAGACATGGCCGAACTTCCACCAGGGCTTGCCGGCGTCGGGGTGCGAGGGAGCCTGCGCGGGCGCGGACACTGCGGGACTGGAAGACATGGGAAACCTCTTTCTTTCAGGCGGCAGGCGCGGACCGTGCCGCGCCTGCCAGGAACATCACCGGGGCACCAGGAAGACGGCCTTTTCGGACGCGCGTCCCGCGCCTGAATGCACGGCATCGATATCGAAGAATACGGTGTGCGAGCCCGGCTCGGCCGAACCGTAGGGAATCTGCAGGCGCGCCGCAATGCCGCGCGTCTCGGCCGGGCCGACCTCGACTTCCTGCTCGGACGCCAGCTCCAGCCCATCGAGGCCGTGGGCGCTGATGCGGTAGCGCTGGGCCTGCTCGGTGGCATTCATGATCTGCAGGCGGTAGACATTCTCCAGCTTGCCGCCCGCCACGATGCGCGACAGCGAGGCGCGGTCGCGGATCACGTCCACCTTGACCGACTGGCGCAGCGCCAGGCTCACGATCATGGCCACGCTCAAGCCGATCAGCACGGCCGAGTAGATCAGCACGCGCGGACGGAAGATGCGGCGCAGCACCTGGGCACGCCGCCACAGGCCGGCCATGGCGTTCTGCGTGGTCAGGCGGATCAGGCCGCGCGGGTACTCCATCTTGTCCATGATGGAATTGCAGGCGTCTATGCACAGGCCGCAGCCAATGCATTCGTATTGCAGACCGTTGCGGATGTCGATGCCCACGGGGCAGACCTGCACGCACATCTTGCAGTCGATGCAGTCGCCCAGGCCCTGGGCCTTGTAGTCCACCTTCTTGGTGCGCGGTGCACGCGGCTCGCCCCGGCCCGTGTCGTAGCTGACGATCATGGTGTCCCGGTCGAACATGGCGCTCTGAAAGCGCGCATAGGGGCACATGTACTTGCAGACCTGCTCGCGCATGTAGCCCGCGTTGCCATAGGTGGCAAAGCCGTAGAACAGCACCCAGAACATCTGCCAGCTGCCCTGCAGCGCCAGCAGCTCGCCGCCCAGCTCGCGGATGGGCACGAAGTAGCCCACGAAGGTGAAGCCGGTCCACAGCGCAATGGCGATCCACAGCAACTGCTTGAGCGACTTCTTCCAGGCCTTCTCGAAGGTCCAGCCGTTCTTGTCCAGCCGCATGCGCGCGCTGCGGTCGCCTTCGACCTTGCGCTCCACCCACATGAAGATCTCGGTGTAGACCGTCTGCGGGCACGAGAAGCCGCACCACAGGCGCCCGGCCACGGCCGTGAACAGGAACAATGCCAGCGCCGAGATGATCAGCAGGCCCGCCAGGTAGATGAAGTCCTGCGGGTACAGCACCAGCCCGAAGAGATAGAAGCGCCGCGTTCCGAGGTCGAACAGCACCATCTGGCGCTGGCCCCACTCCAGCCAGGGCAGGCCGTAGAAAACCAGTTGGGTGAGAAACACCAGGGCCCATCGCCAGCGTGCGAAGACACCGCTGATGGAGCGCGGGTAGACCTTCTTTTCCGACTCGAACATCGACACCAGCTCGCCCGGATCAGGCGTGGCCGGCGTGATCGGAATGACTTTGCGGGGAGGCTTCCCGGTGTCATCCCCGCTCTCGGGCTTCATGGTGGGTTCCTTTGTTTTTTTGAAATATCTGAAAACTCAAAACGCAAAAAGGCGGCGCCGCAGCGCCGCCCCTGTGCTTACTGACGGACTGCGCCGTCTTTGTGCGACATGCCCCAGACATAGGAAGCAAGCACCGCGATCTGCGCCTCGGTCAGCTTGTCCTTCTGGGCAGGCATCTCGTTGTGCTTGCCGTTGTTGATCATGGCCGTGATGGCGGCCTCGCCCCAGCCGTGCAGCCAGATGTCATCGGTCAGGTTGGGCGCGCCCAGGGCCTGGTTGCCCTTGCCGTCCATGCCGTGGCAGGCTGCGCAGGCCGTGAACTTGGACTTGCCCAGCGAGGCCTTGAGCGAGTCGTGCGGGCTGCCCGACAGGCTCAGCACATAGTGCGAGAGGTTGCGCACATCGTCGGGCGTGCCGACGGCAGCGGCCATGGGCGGCATGATGCCGATGCGGCCGCCCGTGATGGTTTCCCTGATCTTCTCGGGCGTGCCGCCATGCAGCCAGTCGCCATCGGTCAGGTTGGGGAAGCTCTTGCCGCCGCGTGCGTCCGAGCCGTGGCACTGTGCGCAGTTGTTCATGAACAGGCGCTCGCCGATGGCCATGGCCTGGGGGTCCTTGGCCATGTCTTCGGTGCTCATGCTCGTGAACTTGGCGTACAGCGGCTCCAGGTCCGCGCGGGCCTTGGCCATCTCGTTTTCATAGGCGCCCAGCTGCGTCCAGCCCAGCTTGCCCGCGAACGAGCCCAGGCCCGGATAGGCCGCCAGGTAGGCGAAGCCGAACACCGAGGTGATGATGAACAGCCACATCCACCACTTGGGCATGGGGTTGTTCAGCTCGCGCAGGTCCTCGTCCCAGACGTGGCCCGTGGTGTTGTCGGCCGAGGGGACCACCTTCTTGCGTGCGGTGAGATACAGCAGCAGCAGGCAGCCGATGATGCCGCCCAGCGTGATCGCCGTGACATAGATCGACCAGAAGTTGTTTACGAAATCGCTCATGGGAAGTTCTCGTTCTGGTGGAGGGACTCAGTCTTGCTCGAACGGCAGCTGGGCGGCCTCGTCGAAACGGGCCTGGTTGCGGCGGGCGAACGCCCACCACCAGATGCCGATGAAGCAGGCCAGCGAGGCCAGCGTGGCCACGATGCGCATGGTGGTGATGTCCATGTCGCTCTCCTTTACTTGACCGAACGGCCCAGGACCTGCAGGTAGGCGATGACGGCGTCCATTTCCGTCTTGCCCTTGACCTGCTCGGCAGCGCCGCTGATTTCCTCGTCGCTGTAGGGCACGCCCACCTTGCGCAGCGCGCTCATGTGCTGGGCGACCACGGTGTCATCCACCTTGTTCTTTTCCAGCCAGGTGTAGGCAGGCATGTTGGACTCGGGCACCACGTCGCGCGGGTTGTTCAGGTGGATGCGATGCCATTCGTCGCTGTACTTGCCGCCCACGCGGTGCAGGTCGGGACCCGTGCGCTTGGAACCCCACTGGAAGGGGTGGTCATAGACGAACTCGCCAGCCACCGAGTAGTGGCCGTAGCGCATGGTCTCGGCGCGGAAGGGGCGGATCATCTGCGAGTGGCAGTTGTAGCAGCCCTCGCGCAGATAGACGTCGCGGCCCATCAGCTGCAGCGGCGTGTAGGGCTTGAGGCCCGCCACCGCTTCCGTGGTCGACTTCTGGAAGAACAGCGGAACGATTTCCACCATGCCGCCGACGGCGACCACCAGCAGGGTCAGCACGATCAGCAGGAAATTGTTGGTTTCCACCTTCTCGTGGGAAAAGCTCTTGGGAGCGCTATTGTTGTGATCGGACATGAGTAATGCTCCTAGACGCTCAGGCGTGGGCCACGACGGCAGGCACGGCCACCTTCACCGAACGGCCCGAGATCGCGGTCTTCCAGGTGTTCCACAGCATGACCAGCATGCCGCCCAGGTACAGCAGGCCACCGGCCACGCGGATCACGTAGAACGGATAGCTGGCCTTGACGCTTTCGACGAAGGTGTAGGTCAGCGTGCCATCGGGATTGACGGCGCGCCACATCAGGCCCTGCATCACACCGGCGATCCACATCGCGGCGATGTACAGCACGATGCCGATGGTGGCCATCCAGAAGTGCAGTTCGATGGCGCCCACCGAGTGCATCTTGGTCTTGCCGAACAGGCGCGGGATCAGGTAGTACAGCGAGCCCATGGTGATCAGGCCCACCCAGCCCAGGGCGCCCGAGTGAACGTGGCCCACGGTCCAGTCCGTGTAGTGCGACAGCGCGTTGACGGTCTTGATGGACATCATCGGACCTTCGAACGTGGACATGCCGTAGAACGACAGCGACACGATCAGGAAGCGCAGGATGGGGTCGTCGCGCAGCTTGTGCCATGCGCCCGACAGCGTCATCACGCCGTTGATCATGCCGCCCCAGCTGGGAGCCAGCAGGATCAGCGAGAACACCATGCCCACGGACTGCGTCCAGTCAGGCAGCGCGGTGTAGTGCAGGTGGTGAGGACCCGCCCACATGTAGGTGAAGATCAGCGCCCAGAAGTGGACGATGGACAGGCGGTAGCTGTAGACCGGACGGCCAGCCTGCTTGGGGATGAAGTAATACATCATGCCCAGGAAGCCTGCGGTCAGGAAGAAGCCCACGGCGTTATGGCCGTACCACCACTGCACCATCGCGTCCTGCACGCCGGCGTAGGCCGAGTAGCTCTTCATCCAGCCGGCCGGAATGGCTGCGCTGTTGACGATGTGCAGCAGTGCCACGGCGATGATGAAGGCGCCGAAGAACCAGTTGGCCACGTAGATGTGACGGACCTTGCGGATGCCGATGGTTCCGAAGAACACGATGGCATACGAGACCCAGGTCACGGCGATCAGCAGGTCGATCGGCCACTCCAGCTCGGCGTACTCCTTGCCCTGGGTGTAGCCCAGCGGCAGACTGATGGCGGCGGCGACGATGACGATCTGCCAGCCCCAGAACGTCAGGCTGGCCAGCTTGGGCATGAACAGCCGCGTCTGGCAGGTGCGCTGCACCACGTAGTAGCTGGTTGCGAACAGCGCCGATCCGCCAAAGGCAAAGATCACGGCGTTCGTGTGCAGCGGACGCAGGCGTCCGTAGCTCAGCCATGGAATGCCGAAGTTGAGTTCCGGCCAGGCCAGCTGCGAGGCGATCAACACCCCGACAGCCATGCCTACCACCCCCCAGACGACGGCCATGATAGAGAACTGCCTTACGACGGAATCGTCGTAATAGACAGCGTTTTTATTTGAACTATCCATCGTGCACCCCTTAGATTGCTATCAAAGTGTTACGTTCTTCGCTCCCGGGCGTGTTGACCCACGTCAATCGTCCCGAAGAATGCGCTCACCCTCTTGCTCCACACTCTCGAACTGCCCGCGATACACGGCCCACCACAGGGCCGCAAGGATGGCCAGCACCAGCACCACCGACAGCGGGATCAGCAAATACAAAATATCCATGGTCAGTTCCCCGTGGCGCTGACGCGCCACGCCTTGCCCCCAGAACGCGCGCGATCCAGCTCAGTGACACCGAGCAAGAGCCGCCTCGCGGCGAAGGTGTCGTTCCCCTCCCGCGAAGCGAGAGAGGGAGAAGCGGCGCAGCCGCTCAGGGGGTGTATTTCCATCAGAACCTCCCCACCGTTGCGGTGGAGCCCGTCTTTATCGCGACGGACGCTGCGGGCGCAGCAGGCGTGCCCGTGTGTTTCGTTGCAGCCAGTGGCAGGCTGCGCGCAAGGCGCGCGGCATTCATCACCACCAGCAGCGAACTCAGTGCCATTCCCAGGCCGGCCACCCAGGCAGGCATGAAGCCCGCCAGGGCCAGCGGAATCGACACCGCGTTGTAAGCGGCTGCCCAGGCCATGTTCTGGCGCACCACCTGCAGCGTGCGGCGCGACAACAGGCATGCCTGGAGTACCAGTTCCAGGCTGTCACCCAGAACAACGAAATCTGCGCGCGATTGTGCCAGGGGCACTGCTCTACCAAAAGCAAAAGAGACATGCGCTCCAGCTAAAACTGGGCCGTCGTTGAGGCCGTCGCCCACCATGGCCACGTGGTGGCCGGCAGCCTGCGCCTGCTGCAGGCGCTCCAGCTTGTCCTGCGGGCTGCAGCCGCCTTCGGCCTGGGTGATGCCCACGCGCGCCGCCATGGCGCGGGCCGCGTCCTCGCGGTCGCCGGACAGCAGCATCACCTGCACGCCATGCCGGTGCAGCGCCTGCACCACGGCGGCGGCCTCGGGCCGCACGTCCTCGCTGAGGACGAAGCGGGCCAGCGTGTGCCAGCCCTGCGAGGTCTCCTCGGCCAGCAGCACCCCCTGCACGGGCTGCTCCCCGGCCAGGCCTGCGTGCAGGGCCGAGCCCAGCCGCAGATGGCGGCGCGCGCCGGGGCGCTGCACCCAGGCGTCCAGGCCCAGGCCGGCCATTTCCTGCATGGTGTCCAGCTTCCAGTCGATGGCGGCATCGGCGCCGGCCTGCGCAATGGCGCGCGAGGCCGGGTGGATGGACTGGCGCGCCAGCAGCGCCGCCAGTGCCAGCACTTCGTCGGCGTCTTCGCCCGCAGCAGGCTCGAAGGACGACAGGGCCAGGCCATCGCGCGTGAGCGTGCCGGTCTTGTCGAACACCAGGGTGTCCACGGCGGCCAGCGCCTCCAGGCCCTGCAGGTTGCGCACCAGCACGCCGCTGCGCGCCAGCGTGCCGGCGGCAGTGAGCATGGCCACGGGCGTGGCCAGCGACAGCGCGCAGGGGCAGGTGACGATGAGCACGGCCACCGCCACCATCATGGCCTTGCCGGGATCGGTGGGCCACCACCAGATGGCGGCGCCCAGCGCAGCCAGCAGCACCACGACGAGAAAGGGCCGCGCCACCTTGTCGGCCAGCTGGGCCAGGCGCGGCTTTTGCAGCGAGGCGCTTTCCATCAGGCCCACGATCTGGGCGAAGCGCGTATCGGCGCCCACGCCATCCACGCGCACATCGACCACGGCATCCAGGTTGTAGCTGCCGGCCGTGACGGTATCGCCCTCGGCACGCAGCACGGGCGTGGACTCGCCGGTGAGCAGGGCCTCGTCGGCATGGGTGCGGCCGCGCACGATGGTGCCGTCGGCCGGGAAGGCCTCGCCACTGAGCACGCGCACCCGGTCGCCCGCGCGCAGGCGCCGCGTGGCCACGCGCTCGAAATGGCCGGCTGCGTTCTCGCGCAGCACGGCATCGGGCAGGCGGTTCATCACGGCTTCCAGCGCGCCGGCCGTGCGGTCGCGCAGGCGCAGCTCCAGCCAGCGGCCGGACAGCAGGAAGAAGACGAACATGGTCAGCGAGTCGTAGAAGACTTCCTCGCCGAAGGGGCCCGAAGGATCGAAGGTGCCCAGCGAACTGATCACGAAGGTGATCAGCATGCCCAGGGCCACGGGCAGGTCCATGCTCACGCGGCGCTGGCGTATGTCGCGCAGCGCGCTGGAGAAGAAGGGGCCGCAGCAAAACAGCACCACGGGCAGCGAGATGACCCAGGAGGCCCAGCGCAGCAGCGTCTCCATCTCCTGCGACAGGTCGCCGGGGCGGGCCACGTAGGCGGGCCACGCATACATCATGACCTGCATCATGCAAAAGCCGGCCACCAGCCAGCGCCACAGCGCACGGCGGCTCTCGGCCTGGCGGCGCTCGCGCGCAAAGGCATCGCGTGCGGGAAGCGCCTGGTAGCCGGCGCGCCGCACGGCCTCCATCCACTCGGAGGGAAGCACCTGCGCGTGGCGCCAGGTGACACGGGCGCGGCGCGTGGCAGCACTGACTTCGGCCTTCTCCACTCCGGGCACGGCACGCAGCGCATCCTCGATGGTCAGGGCGCATGCGGCACAGTGCATGCCTTCCAGAACGACGTGCGAATCCCAGGCGGGAAAGTCGGTAGGTTCCTTGGAAGGGTCGGCGGGAGTTGCGGGGCCTGCGGGCCGTCCGAACGAACTCCACTCCTGCGGATCATCCAGCAGCCGGGCGGTGGCCTGCTGCGAGGGCGAGGGGCCTGAATCAAGCGCCGCCACTGCCGCCTCGCTGGATGGGGCTATCGTGGTGTGGGGCATGGTTCTTAGCGTAATCGGGCCGCATGATAAGCGTATTGACATTAATCAACCGTTAACTCATGGTTGGGTCTATGCTGACTTCATCCCATCCATCAGCACACACGAAAGGAGCACGCATGTACAACCGCATCCTGATCGCCACCGACGGTTCCGAGCTTTCCGACAAGGCCGTGGACAGCGGGCTGGGCCTTGCCGCGCTGTGCGGCGCCAGCGTCGTCGTCGTCCAGGTGGTGCAACACTATCCGCGCAGCTACTTCGAGGGCGGCGAGACCGTGGACCTCAAGCAGATCGAGCGCATCGAAGGCCAGTGGACTTCCAACGCGCAGACCGTGCTGGATGCCATCCATGCCAAGGGACAGGCTCTGAAGGTCAACGTGACCACCGAGATCGTCAAGTCCGACCTGGTCGCCGAAAGCGTGATCGACGTGGCCAAGCGCCGCGACTGCGATCTCATCGTCATGGCCTCGCACGGACGCAAGGGCCTGCAGCGCCTGCTGCTGGGCAGCGAGACGCAGCATGTGCTCACGCACACCCATATCCCCGTGCTCGTCCTGCGTTGAAGGGTAGCGGCAGCCTCGGCGGCCGCCACACAAAAAAAGGCATCGGCGGCGCCGATGCCTTTTGCTTTTTCAATCAGGCCAGGGCGCAATCCGCACCCTGGCGCCAACTCAGGCGAACAGCTGCTTGTGTTCGTCGCGCAGCAGGTTCTTCTGCACCTTGCCCATGGTGTTGCGCGGCAGCTCCTGCACCACGAAGCAGCGCTTGGGAATCTTGAAATTGGCCAGTTGGCCCTTGAGCGCATCGACCACCGCCTGGGGCTCCAGGGCGGCACCGGGGCGCGGCACCACCACGGCCACGCCCACTTCGCCGAAGTCCGGGTGCGGCACGCCGACCAGGGCGCTTTCGGCCACGCCGGGCAGCTCGTTGATGAAGCCTTCGATCTCGGCCGGATAGACGTTGTAGCCGCCCGAGATGATCAGGTCCTTGCTGCGGCCCACGATGCTCACATAGCCCCGCTCGTCGAGCTTGCCCACGTCGCCCGTGCGGAACCAGCCATCGGCCGTGAACTCCTCGGCCGTCTTCTCGGGCATGCGCCAGTAGCCCTTGAACACATTGGGGCCACGCACCTGGATATTGCCGATCTCGCCCACGGGCACCTGCTCGCCTGCGTCGTCCACGATGCGCACGCCCACGCCGGGCAGCGCAAAGCCCACGGTGCCGGCGCGGCGCTCGGACTGGCCGCCGTTGTGCGCGTCGGCGCGGTAGGGATTGGAGGTCAGCATGATGGTCTCGCTCATGCCGTAGCGCTCCAGGATGACATGGCCGGTGCGCTCCTGCCAGTCGCGGTGCGTCTCCACCAGCATGGGTGCCGAGCCCGAGATGAACAGCCGCATGTGGGCCGCCGCCTCGCGCGTGAGCCGCGCGTCCGCCAGCATGCGCACGTAGAGCGTGGGCACGCCCATGAAGACGGTGGCGTCGCGCATGCGCGAGATCACCGTGCCGGGCTCGAACTTGGACAGCCAGATCATGGGGCTGCCATTGATCAACGCGCCGTGGATGGCCACGAACAGGCCGTGCACATGGAAGATGGGCAGCGCGTGGATGAGCACATCCCCCTCCTGCCAGCCCCAGTAGTCCTTGAGCGTCTCGGCGTTGGACAGCATGTTGCCGTGCGTGAGCATCGCCCCCTTGCTGCGGCCCGTGGTGCCGCTGGTGTAGAGGATGGCGGCCAGGTCGTCCTCGCCGCACTCCACCACCTCATGCTCGTCGCCATGGTGGGCCGCGCGTTCCAGCAGCGTGCCGCTGCGGTCGTCGCCCAGGGTGTAGACATGGGCCACGCCCGAGGTGAAGGCGATCTTGGAGACCCAGCCGAAATTGCCTGGCGCGCAGACCACGACGGCGGGCTCGGCATTGCCCACGAAGTATTCGATCTCGGCGCTCTGGTAGGCCGTGTTCAGCGGCAGGAAGACATGGCCGCTGCGCAGCGTGGCCAGATAGAGCATCAGCGCCTCGACCGACTTTTCCACCTGCACGGCGATGCGGCTGGCGGGCGGCAGTTGCAGCGACTGCAGCAGGTTGGCCATGCGCGCGCTGCCACGGTCCAGGTCGGCCCAGCTGTAGAACAGGCTGGCGCCGTCCGCGCCTATGGCCTCTACGGCCCACTTCTGCAGATCCTGGGGAAAGGCGGCGCGCAAGGCAGCGAACAGATTGCGGTTGGTCATGGCTGTGAAGAAGAAGGAAGGGTCCGCGGGAAGCAGGGAAATCTCAGGCACGTTCATGGTTGGGCGAAGGCTGCGCCACGGACAGCTCGCGCAGGATGCGCTCGCGGTCCGCGTCCAGCGCGGGCGGCTGCCTGCGCACCAGGGGCTGATCGCACGCGGCCAGCAAGGGGTTGCCCGCCACGCGCAGCGTCTGGCCACCGGGGGCCTGCACCTGGGCCAGCATGCCGCGCTCGCGCACCTGGGGGTGCTCGACGACATCGGCCACGCTGTTGTACTCCCCCGCCGGGATGCCATTATCAGTGAGCAGGCGCAGCCAATGCGCCCTGGGACTGTCCCGCAGGCGCGCCTCCAGCGCGGCCTTGAGTTCGGCCTGGTGCTCGCAGCGCAGGGCATTGCCGGCAAAGCGCGCGTCCTCGGCCAGTTCGGGCAATTGCAGCAGGCTGCACAGCTTGCGGAACAGCGCATCGCTGCCCACGGCGATGACGAACCAGCCGTCCTGCGCCGCGAACACATCGAAGGGTGCCATGGACGGATGCCGCGTACCCATGGGCCCCGGCACGCTGCCCAGCGCACCGAGCCGCGCCACGGGGTTCTCCAGCAGGGCCACCTGGCAGTCGAGCATGGAGACATCGACACGCTCGCCCTGCCCCGTGCGGGCGCGGCGCATGAGTGCGGCCTGCGTGCCGATGACGGCGTACAGCCCCGCGCCCAGGTCGCCGATGGACACGCCCACGCGGCAGGGCCTGGCGCCCGGGTGGCCGGTCACGCTCATCATTCCGCTCATGGCCTGCACCACCATGTCGTAGGCAGGAAAGCCGCTGTAGGGGCCTGTCTGGCCGAAGCCAGAGACCGACGTCATCACCAGCCGGGGATGGCGCGCATGCAGGGTCTCCCAGCCATAGCCGAGCTTGTCCATGGTGCCGGGGCGGAAGTTCTCGACCAGCACATCGGCGCCTTGCAGCAGGCGCTCGAAGACCTCGCGGTCCTGCGGCTGCTTGAGGTCCAGCGCAATGGATTCCTTGTTGCGGTTCACCGACAGGAAATAGGCCGAGCCCCCGTCCACAAACGGCCCGATGCCGCGCGCATCGTCGCCCGTGCCGGGCTGCTCCACCTTGATCACGCGCGCGCCCAGGTCGGCCAGCATCTGCGTGCACATGGGTCCGGCCAGCACGCGCGTGAGGTCGATGACGGTAAGGCCTTCCAGCGGCAGGCCCGTGGCTTGTTCATTCATAGGGATTTCCATATCGTTATCTATTGCTTGATGCGACACCCACAACCTGTGGGACCGGCGGGGCCCAAGACCAGGACACCGAGGAAGGGCCGCTCCCGCACCGAGGGTGTCGTCCCCCCCGCGAAGCGAGAGGGGGAAGGCGCGTGGCGCCTCAGGGGGTGTCTCACTGCAGCCCGGCGCCGGAACGCTGGGTCAAGGCCTTGGACTCCTGCCCTTCCTTCAAGGCCCAGGCACGGAACTCCTCTAGGGATGCCGAGGGCGCTGCCAGATTGCCCTGCTTGGCCAGCCTGGCCTTCACATCGGGGTCTTCCAGCGCCTTGGTGCTGGCATCGAACAGCTTCTTCGCCACGTCCTCGGGCAGGCCCGCCGGTGCGAACAGCCCAAACCAGAAGGTGTAGTCAAAGCCCGGCACCCCGGACTCCTTCATGCCCGGCAGGTCGGGGAACAGCGGCGAGCGCTCGGCCGTGCTCACGGCCAGCATGCGCAGCTTGCCGGCCTGGGCCAGCGGCAGCACCGAGGGCGGTGTGCCGAAGGTCAGGTCCACATCGCCGGCGGCCACGGCCTGTATCGATGGCGCACCGCCCTTGAACGGCACATGCAGCATGCGCAGCCCGCCGCTGGCGCCCGCGAACGACAGCGTGGCCAGGTGCGTGATCACGCCTGCGCCCGAGGAGGAATAGCTGAGCTTGTCGGGCTGGCTGCGTGCCAGAGCCACCAGATCGCCCACGCCCTGGCCCGGAAAATCCTTGCGCACGGCCAGCAGCATGGGGGCCGAACTCCAGCGCGTGATGCCCGTGAAGTTGCGCGCGCCGTCATAGCGCGCGCTCTTGTAGAGCAGTTGGTCCGAGCCATAGATATTGGCGCTACCCAGCAGCAGCGTGTAGCCGTCGGGCGCTGCACGCGCCACATGCTCGGAGGCCAGCGTGGTGCCGGCGCCCGGGCGGTTGTCCACCAGCAGGGGCTGTCCCAGGATCTTGCCGACCTTGTCGGCCACGATGCGCGCCACCGCATCGGCGCCGCCGCCGGGCGGAAATCCCACGACCAGCGTGACGGGCCGCGCGGGATAGGACTGGGCCATCGTGCCACCGGCCAATCCGGCCAGCAGCAACGACAGTGCAAAACGCTTGAACATGGCTTGTCTCCTGTTTATTGATACCCCCTGAGTCGCTGCGCGCCTTCCCCCAAAGGGGGACGACACCCTCGGTGCGGGAGCGACCCTTCCTCGGTATCCCCGAGTTGGGCCGCGCCGGTTCCGTGGGCTGTGGGCGGTAGGCAGCACCACGGGCAATCTGCGTGTATGCGGGAGGATGCGGTTCAGCGCCCCCTGAACTCCGGGCTGCGTTTCTCGCGCCAGGCCCGGCCGCCCTCCTGCAGGTCTTCGGAGGCGATGCTGCGCTGCACCTCGCGCGTGATCTCGGCCACGTCATGGCGGCCACGCGCGATCAGGTTCAGGTGCTTTTTCATGCCGAACAGGGGGATGGGCGCCATGGCGGCCAGCGTGCCGGTGAGCTGCTCCACGGCCGCGGCGAAGGCGGCGGGATCGGCCAGATGGGTGAGGAATCCGCAGGCCTTCATCTCCGGGGCCTGGATGCGCTCGCAGGTCAGAAACAGCCGCTTGGCCGTGTCCAGGCCCAGGCGCGAGACATAGCGCTCCAGCCCGCCCGCGTAGAAATGCAGGCCCAGGCGCGCGGCCGGCATGAACATCTCGGCCGCCGTGCTGCCCACGCGAAAGTCGCAGGCCAGGGCCATGTCGGTGGCGCCGCCGTAGACGCCGCCGTGGATGGCGGCCACGGTCACGGCGCGGCATTGTTCGATGGCGTCCACCATCTCGCCGAAGCTGCTGCCCTCGGTCTGGCTGCCCTGGATCTCTGATATATCATAACCACTGCAAAAGTACTTGCCTTCGCTGCGCAGCACCACCACGCGCACGTCGTCGCGGTGGTTGATATGCTCCATGTGCGCGACCAGCGCGCCCAGGTCTTCCGGAGCCAGCTTGTTGGCCGCTTCGGGGCGCTGCAGCGTGATGGTGGCCAGGTGATCCTGGATGTCGAGTCTGGGTGTCATATGTATCAGTCAATCAATCAGATATATTTAAATTAGAAAATGCTTCCAGCCAAGCAGCCATTGGAGAAAACCCCGGCCACGTCCAGCCTGCAGGAGCGTATACGGCAATCGCTGGAAGACGAGCTGCGCTCGGGCGCCATGCGGCCCGGCGACGCCATCGACGAGCCGGCCCTGTGCGAACGCTTCGGCGCCTCGCGCACCCCCGTGCGCGAGGCGCTGCTGCTGCTGGTGGCCAAGGGGCTGGTGGAGATCGTTCCGCGCTCGGGCATCTATGTGCGGCGGCTGGATGCGCGCGAGCTGGTGGCCATGATGGAAGGCCTGGCCGAGCTGGAAGGCGTGCTGGCACGGCTGGCTGCCACGCGCATCCATGCGCAGCTGCGCGAGCGGCTGCAGGCGGCGCTGGCGCACACCGCCGCCTGCGCCCAGGCGCAGGATGCCGAAGGCTATGTGCAGGCCAACATGCAGCTGCACGAACTGATATACGAGGCCAGCGGCAATGACTTCATCGTGGAGCAGACGCGGCTGCTGCGGCTGCGCATCACGCCCTACCGGGGCCGCATGTTCGAGAAGCCCGGCCGGCTTGCGCGCTCGCAGCAGGAGCACGCCACCGTGGTGGCCGCCATCTGTGCAGGCCAGGCGGAGGTGGCCGCCGAGGCCATGCGCCAGCACATCTGCGCAGGCGGCAGCGCCTTCACCGACATGGTGCTGGGCGCGCCCGCGCAGGCGGGCTACGAGCGCCCGCGCAAGTCAAGGTAGCCCGAAGAGGGCTCAGGGCCGCACTTCGAAGGCCAGGAACTGCGTGACCTGGTTGTCCGCGAAGTTGTTGTCGGCCACCAGCACCAGGGTGCGGTTGCCGTTGGCCAGGCGCGGGCCCCAGGAGATGCCTTCGATGTTGTCGAGCTTGACGCCCTGGTAGGTCACGGGCATTTCCAGCAGCAGCTCGCGCTTCATGGGCTTGTAGCTGGCGCCCACCAGGCTCTTGAAGCTGCGCACGTCGGTGGTGTCCGGCTCGATGGTGGCGCGCGTCAGGCGGATGGTGTTGCCCACGCCATCGGCAAAGGCGCGCTCGATGGCGATGAACTCGTTGTTGGAGACCGCCAGCAGCTCGGGCAGGCCGTTGTCCGGCGGAAAGCTGCCGCTGGCGGCCTTGTCCAGCGGAATCTTCGGCAGTTGGTAGGCGTACTGCGCGCCCGACTTGCCCGTGGCCGGATCGAGCTTGAGGACGCGGATGACGCTACCCGCCGCCAGCGTGGTGAGGGGGCCGTCTTCCACCAGCGCATCCTCGTTGGCCGTGAACACGCTGCCGTCGGGCGTGACGGCCAGGGCCTCGAACAGCTTGTTGTTGCGCCCTCCGCTGGTGGTGTTGTCCACGTAGTTGAAGGCCGCAGGCGTCTCGAAGTCGCGCACGAAGCTGCCGTCGACCTTGATCTCGCGCACAAAGGGCTGGAACAGGCTGGCGGGGTCGGTGCTGAAGTTGCCCTCGCTGGATACGTAGAGGTTGCCGTTGGGCGCCACGCGGATGCCTTCGGGGTCCACGGTGCGGCGCGTGCTGGGCAGCGGCTGGCCGTCGCGGCCCTTGAGCGTGACCATCTTGCGGATGGTCACGGCCTGGATGGCCTTGTCATCGAACTGAATGCCCAGGTTGTAGAAGCGCGGCGTGCCACGCTCGCCGCCGCGCTCATCGGAGATGGCCCAGTAGCTGCCATCGGGCGCGCGGTCCAGGCCGGAGATGCCGCCGAACTCCACGCCGTCGAACAGTGTCTTGGTCTTGATGCTGTAGTCGCCGATCAGCCGCAGCGAGCCGATGGTCTCGGGGCCGTCGTCGCTGCCGCCGCAGCCTGCCAGGCCCGTGGCCGTGCCGAAAGCCAGGACCAGCGCGAGCAGCACGGATGCGGGCGAGCGGACCTTGTCTGCCTTGTTCATATTCCCTCCCAGGATGGATCTCAGAAGGGATGGACCGTAGCCAAGGCCCGTGACAGGGTGGTGACATGCACGCGCATGCCGCCGCCCTGCCCCAGCCCTGAGCGGCCCCTCGTCCGCTACTCCAGCTTGGCGCCCGAGGCCTTGACCACCTGCGCCCAGCGCGCGATCTCGCCATGCACCATGGCCGCGAACTGCTGCTGGTTCATGCCGCCGTAGTCGGCGCCGTTGCGCGCCCAGATGGACTTGATCTCTTCGGCCGAGCCTATGCGCTGCACCTGGTCGATGACCTGGGCCTGCACGGCCTGCGGCGTGCCCTTGGGCGCCCACAGGCCGTACCAGGTCGTGACCGTGTAGTCGGGCAGGCCGGACTCAGCCGCGCAGGGCACGTCGGGGAAGGCGGGGTTGCGCTTGTCGCCAGAGACCATCAGCGCGCGGATGCGTCCGCTCTTGATGTGCTGGGCCGACGAGCCCAGGCCGTCGAACATCATGTCCACATTGCCGGCGATCAGGTCCTGCAGCGCCGGGCCCGCGCCCCGATAGGGAATGTGGGTGATGAAGGTATTGGTCTGCAGCTTGAACAGCTCGCCGGCCAGGTGGTGCGAGGTGCCCGCACCCGCCGAGGCGTAGTTGAGCTTGCCCGGCCGCTTGCGCAGGTCGGACAGCAGCTCCTGCACGGTCTTGTGCGGCACGTTGCGCGGGTTGACCACCAGCACCTGGGGCACGCTGGCCAGCAGGGCCAGCGCGATGAAGTCGCGCTCCAGGTCATAGTCCAGGCGCGGGTACATGGACGGCGCAATCACATGGTGGGTGCCGCCCATGAAGAAGTTGTAGCCGTCCGGCGCCAGCTTGGCCGCGTAGCTGGCGCCCAGGGTGCCGCCTGCGCCGCCGCGGTTGTCGATCACCAGGGTCTTGCCCGCGCTCTTGGCGAACTGGGCCGAGAACGGCCGGGCAAAGGCATCGGTGCCCCCGCCGGCCGGAAACGGCACGACCAGGTTCACGGGTTTGGACGGCCAGTCCGCCGCCGCGCGGGCCGCCATGGGCAGGGCCAGCGCGGCCATCGAGGCCCCGGCTGCGCGCAACACCGCGCGCCGCCCCGTGGGGTGGGAAGCTTGCATGACTTGTCTCCTTGTCGCCTCTTTGAGGCTGTCTTCGTTGTCAGGCGCAGCAGTCCCTGTGCAAGAAAAGGGGCACGGCCTGCGCCGCGCCCCTTTTCATTTGCACAGGGCTTCGATGTCCGAGGACACCGGTATGCGGCCCTGCGCCAGCAGGCCGCGATGCTTGTCCAGGCGCTTGAGGTCGTAGAGGTAGTTGACCATCAGCCCCAGCGACTGCTTGAGTCCCTTGGCCGACAGGTCGGCCGCCCAGTTGAGCCGCTCCACGCGCGCGCCGTTGCCCAGGTGAAAGCGTGCCACCGGGTCCAGCGGCCGGCCCTTGGCCGTCTCGCGCCCCAGATAGTGAGCAGCGCAGAACAGCAGTGCGCGGCGCACGGGTGCGTCGGGCTTGAGATCCTGCGGCGCATCCAGCGCCGCCAGCAGGTGCTCGGCGCCCATGCCGCCGGCCTTGAGCTCGAAGGCCTTGCGCTGGCGCTCGTCCATCTTCTCCAGGATGGCATCGCCGTGCTTGGCGATCCAGGCACGCAGGCCCGGAATGGGAGACAGCGTGGCGAAATGGCGCAGCCGGGGGAACTCGCCCGTCAGCGTCTCCACCACATGCTTGATCAGCGAGTCGCCAAAGCTCACGCCGCGCAGGCCGGCCTGGGTGTTGCTGATGGAGTAGAAGATGGCCGTGGTGGCGCGGCCCAGGTCGGAGGCCGCCGCCGTCTCGTCCAGCAGCGGGGCGATGCTGTCGGACATCCGGTCCACCAGCGCCACCTCCACGAAGATCAGCGGCACGGTGGGCATGCGCGGGTGGAAGAACCCGTAGCAGCGCCGGTCGCTGTCCAGGCGGTTCTTGAGGTCGGCCCAGCTGCGGATGTCGTGCACGGCCTCGTACTGGATGAGCTTTTCGATCAGCGAGGCCGGCGAGTCCCAGCTCAGGCGGCGCAGCTCCAGCAGGGCCACGTCGAACCAGTTGGCAAACAGATGCTCCAGCTCGGCGTCCAGCGCGGAAAAGCGCTGCTGCTCCGCCTTGGGCAGGGCCAGCAGTTCGGCGCGCAGGTCCACCAGAAAGCCCATGCCGCCCTGGGGCTGGGCAAAGCGCTGCAGCAGCCGCGTGCGCGGCGACATCAGCGCGCGGCGCAGGTCCATCTCGGCCTGGCCGCGCTCGGCATCGCTGGCCGCCGTGTCATAGCGCTTGCGCGCGGCCATCAGGGCTTCGGTATCGGGGCCGAACTGCTCGACGATCAGCGCCCAGAAATCCTTGTGCGCAGGCAGCTCGGCCTGGGCGTACCAGTCCATGAGCAGTTGCGCATGGCGGCCGCCCTCGACATCGCTCAGGCCGGCGTCGGCGGCAGCCTGCAGGTCTTCCATGAGCTTGCGCAGCTCGCGCGGGGACAGCACTTCCTGGCCACGCCGCAGGGTGGCCTGCAGGCGCTGGGCCGTGCCGCGCGGCGCGGGTCCCTTGGCTGCCTCGCCCTCGGACTTTGTTGCAGGCGCAGCCGCATCGGTGCTGCGAAAGCGGGACACATTGCGGGCAATCCAGTCAGTAGCCAGACCCATTCAGAAGTTCCTCCATGTCAAGCGGTCACGGGACTGTCATGCCGCCAATCGGCCAATGACAATCTTTTGCTGCTCACATTATGAGAGTCTGCACGGCAGACCGTGTACGCCGATGTCGCGTTCTTGTCTTCGGGCTATCCCCATGCATGCCCCTGTCCCCTCTCCCGTCAACCTTGCACAAAAAAAAAGCGGGCACCAGGCCCGCTTCGTATCCGTGCGTACCGCCGGCCTCAGGCCGGCTTGCCCGCCTGGGCAGGATAGGCCGGGCGCCCCGCGGCCCAGAACCACATGGCGATGCCGCCGATCACCATGGGCACGCACAGCCACTGGCCCATGCTCATGCCCAGCGACAGCAGGCCCAGGAAGTCATCGGGCTCGCGGAAGTACTCGGCAATGAAGCGGAAGGCGCCGTAGCCGACGAGGAAGACCGCCGCCACCTGGCCCGGCTTGTGCTCCTTGCGCGCATACAGCCACAGCAGCACGAACAGCAGCAGGCCTTCCAGCAGGAACTGGTAGACCTGCGAGGGGTGGCGCGGCAGCATGGAGCCGCTTTGCGGGAAGACCATGGCCCAGGGCAGCTCGGGGCTGGCGAAGCGGCCCCACAGTTCCCCGTTGATGAAGTTGCCAACGCGGCCGGCCGCCAGGCCCGTGGGCACGCAGGGCGCGACGAAGTCGGCCACCTCCAGCCAGGAGCGTGCTCGCGATCGCGCGAACCAGACCATGGATGCGATCACGCCGACCAGGCCGCCATGAAAGCTCATGCCGCCCTGCCAGACATAGAAGATCTCCAGCGGGTGGCTCAGGTAGTAGCCCGGCTTGTAGAACAGGCAGTAGCCCAGCCGGCCGCCGACGACCACGCCGAGCACGCCCAGGAAAAGAATGTCTTCCACGTCCTTGCGCGTCCAGGCGCGGTCGCCCTGCATGCGCACGAAGGGCGGGTGGCGCAGCCTGCGCGTTCCCAGCCAGAGGAAGAGGCCGAAAGCGGCCAGATAGGTCAGGCCGTACCAGTGCACGGCGAGGGGCCCGATCTGCAGGGCCACGGGATCGATCTGCGGGTACATCAGCATGGTCGGCATTGTGCCGCAGCGCCGCATGGCCGGCGCCGGCCAGGGGTTGGAAAGCTGGCGGCGCGGCGGTTCAGCCCGGCTGGCTTTCCTGGATGGCCATGAGCTTGTCCAGGGCCGCGAACAGATGGCGCTGCTCGGTGGCGGTCAGAAGTTGCTCCAGCTCGTCTTCGAGTTGCACCACCACGCCCTCGGCCCGCGCCTGCAGCGCGCTGCCTTCGGCCGTCATGTGCAGCTGCTGCAGCCGGCGGTCGCGCGGATCGGGCTGGCGCCCGATGAGCCCGCGCTGCACCAGGCGCTCGACCACCGGCACCAGGTTGGAGGGCGAGATGTCCAGCGCCTCGCCCAGCTGGCGCAGGTAGATGCCGGGATTGGAGTGGATCAGCACCAGGATGGAGAACTCGCTGGGCTTGAGGTCCAGTTCGGCCACGCGCCGCGCGAACAGCTTGTGGATGTGGATTTCCGCGCGCGTGAGGCGGTAGCCCAGGAAACGCTGCAGGCGCGACTGATCGACGGCGGGTTCGGAGGAGCTGTCCATGGACACGGATCTGGAAGAGGAAGAAGGCACACCGAGGCAAAGCCGCCCCAGCGCCTGCGGATCTTCAGGGCCGGTGCGGCGTTCCATCATAAAAGCCCCGGCTGCCCGCTCAGGCCACGGCGGCCGGCAGCGGCGTGCGCGCGGCGGACTCGGTGCGGCGCAGCCAGTGCTCCGCATCCAGCAGCCCATGCGCGAAGAACCAGGCCGCGCTGTCCGCCTTGGAGCGGCGCAGCGCCGGATCGGCCAGCGGCTGGCTGACACGCGCCGCGCGCGCCCAGGCAAAGGCCATGCACAGCGTGCCGACCAGGCGCAGATAGTCCTCGGCGCAGCGCGCCAGCAACGGGGCGTCGCCTGCGGCGCGGGCGCACAGCGCGCCCGTCAGCGCTTCGGTGCGATCGCTCCAGCTGCGCAGCGCGCCGGCCAGGCCGGGCTCCATGCCCGCCGCCTCGCAGGCAGCGGCCTCCTCGCGCAGTGCCGCCAGCAGCGGCGCCAGCGCGGCCCCGCCGCTGGCGGCCACCTTGCGCTGCAGCAGGTCCAGCGCCTGGATCTGGTTCGTGCCCTCGTAGATCATGGCGATGCGCGCATCGCGCAGCGTCTGCTCTATGCGGTACTCGTGCACGTAGCCGTAGCCGCCGAAGACCTGCAGCGCCTCGCTGGCCAGCGCAAAGCCCCTCTCGGTGAAGAAGGACTTGACCACGGGCGTGAGCAGCGAGGCCAGCGCATGGGCCTGGGCGCGCTCTGCGGCATCCGGCGCCTGTTCGGCCAGGTCCAGCTGGTGCGCCACCCAGCCTGCAATGGCGCGCATGCCTTCGGTCCACACACGCAGGTCGCCCAGCATGCGCTGCACGGCCGGCTGCAGGGCGATGGGGTCGGCGGGGCCCTGCGCATCGGCGGGCCGGGGCTGGGCACGCATCTGGCGGCGCTCGGCCGCATAGGCGCGCGCCAGTTGCCAGGCCATCTCGGCATGGCCCAGGCCCTGCAGGCCCACGTGCAGGCGGGCGGAATTCATCATCACGAACATGGCGGCCAGGCCCTGGTGGGGCTGGCCCACCAGCCAGGCCTGGGCGCCCTCGAAGCGCATGGCGCAGGTGGCGCTGCCCTTGATGCCCATCTTCTTTTCGATGCCGTCGCAGTGAATGGCGTTGGGCAGGAACCCGCCGCCGTCCTGCGGAATGCCGCGCGGCGCCAGGAACAGCGACAGCCCGCGCGTGCCTGCGGGCGCATCGGGCAGGCGCGCCAGCACCAGGTGCACGATGTTCTCGCTCATGTCCTGGTCGCCGCCCGAGATGAAGATCTTGCTGCCGTCCAGGCGGTAGCTGCCATCGCCCCGGGGCCGGGCCTGGCTGCGCAGCAGGCCCAGGTCGGAGCCGGCCTGGGGCTCGGTCAGGCACATGGTGGCCAGCCAGCGCCCGCTGACGATGTGCGGCAGGTAGGTGGCGCGCAGGTGCGCGTCGCCATGGGCGTGCAGGCAGGCATAGGCGCCGTGCAGGATGCCCGGGTACATGGTCCAGCCATGGTTGGCCGAGGCCAGCATTTCGTGCAGCGCGGCATCCAGCAGCTGGGGCAGGCCCTGGCCGCCGGCCTCGGGGGCGCAGGCCAGGGCCGGCCAGCCGGCTTCCACGAAAGCCGCATAGGCCTCGGGAAAGCCGTCGGGCGTGCGCACCCTGCCCTCTTCCAGTCGGCAGCCCTGCAGGTCGGCCGTGCCGTTGAGCGGCGCCAGCACGTCGGCGCAAAAGCGCCCGGCCGCCTCGACCACCATGTCGGCCGTCTCCTGGTCCAGGGCTTCATGGGCCGGCATGCGGCGCCAGTCGGCCTCTGCGCTCAGCCAGTGCTGCTGGACGAAGCGGATGTCCTCCAGCGGCGGCTGGTAATGCGAGCAATGTGATGCCTGCGCGCTCATGCCCGGCCCTCCATGGCCGCGACCAGGCGGCGGTAGGGGCCGATGGCGCTGGCCAGGCACAGCACGGACAGCAGCGCGGCCAGGGCGGACACCAGGCCCAGCGACAGGCCCACGAGCTTTTCGTCATGGAAGACGAAGTCCGTGAAAAAGGCCACGAGGAAGGGACCGAGCCCCAGGCCGATCAGGTTGATCAGCAGCAGGTAGATGGAAGTCACCTGGCCGCGCAGCTGGTTGGGCGTGACCGCCTGCAGGATGGGCGGCGCCAGCGCCACCGGCATGCCCAGGAAGAAGGTGGTGGCCGCCACGGCCACCAGGGCCACGGTGGGCGAAGGCGCAAAGGCCAGCACCAGGCCGGTGATGATGAGCACGCCGGTGGCCACCAGCGAGATGACGATCGACCCCACCTGCTTGCCGCGCGCCGTGAGGTAGTCGGCCAGGAAGCCGCTGAGCAGCATGCCGCCAATGCCGAAGGTCAGGATGATGACGCCGTAGGCGGGACCGATCTCGCCGGGCGTCCAGCCCCACTGGCGGATGAAGGTGGCCGGCAGCCAGGCCGTGACGCCGAAGGTGATCATGGCCGTGATGCCAGGCGCCAGCAGCAGCGGCAGGAAGGCGCGCTTGTTGCGGAACACATGGGACAGATCGGGCGCGGGGCCTGCTGCAGCGGCGGCCCTGGCGGAGGCGCCTGCCGCCTGCAGGCCGCGGCGCACCGGCTCGCGCACGGTGTACATCAGCGCCACCAGCGGAATGCCGGGCAGGGCCACGAAGATGAAGGCCGCCTGCCAGGGCTTGAAACTGCCCAGCAGCGGGAACACCACCTCGCCGGCCTGGCTCGTGGCCTGGATGACCAGGCCGCCCACGATGAAGGCCGTGGCCGAGCCGATGTACACGCCCGAGGTGTAGATGCTCATGGCGCGCGCGCGGCGCTCGGGCGGGAAGTAGTCGGCCAGCATGGAATAGGCCGCCGGCGACAGCGCCGCCTCGCCCACGCCCACGAACATGCGCGCCACGAACAGCGAGACAAAGCCCGTGACATAGCCACCGGCCGCCGTGGCCACCACCCAGATCGCCATGCCGATGACGATGAGGTTGCGGCGGTTCCAGCGGTCGGCCAGGCGCCCCAGGAAGATGCCGACGAAGGTGTAGAAGATGGCGAAGGCAAAGCCGTGGACGATGCTGAACACCCAGTCCGACAGCTGCAGATCCTTCTTGATGGGCTGCACCAGCAGGCCCAGGATCTGCCGGTCCACGAAGGACAGGGTGTAGGCCAGCAGCAGGATGATGGTGACGTAGTAGGCATAGCCGAGTCCGTTCGACTCGGCCGGCGCGGGCGTGGACACGCGGCCCGGCGGGTAAGGCAGGCTCATGGAGACCTCCTGTGGAGGAAGGGGAAGCGGAAAAAAGAAAGCGGGAAAGCGAGACAGGGCTGCGCATGAAAAGGGCCGGCGCACCGCGCCAGCCCTTGCGCGATCATCAGCCCGCGCTGTGCTCGACCAGCATCAGCGCATCGAGCGCGACCACGCCCTGCCCTGCGGGCAGCACGATGACCGGGTTCAGGTCGATCTCGCGGATGGCCGGCGTGCCGCGCAGCACCTGGCCCAGGCGCACAATGAGTTCGGCCAGCGCCTGGCGGTCCAGCGCCGGGGCGCCCCGGTAGCCGTGCAGCAGCGGCGCGCCCTGCAGCCGGTCCAGCTCGCGCAGCACCTCGCCGGTGGACAGGTCGGCGTCCAGCAGGCGCGCATCGCGCATGATCTCGGCCGTCACGCCGCCCAGGCCGGCCAGGATCACCGGGCCCCACTGCGGATCGTTGCGCGCGCCGATGATCATCTCCAGGCCGCGTTGGCCCATGGCCTCGATCAGCACGCCGTCCAGCGCAATGGCGCTGTCATAGGCCGCCACGTTGGCATGCAGCCAGCCCCAGGCCTCGCCCATGGCCTGCGCGTCGGCAATGTTCAGGATCACGCCGCCCGCATCGCTTTTGTGGCTGAGGTCGGCGGACTGCGCCTTGAGCGCCACGGGCCAGCCGATCTCCGACGCAATCGCCACGGCCTGCTCGGCCGAGGTGGCCAGCCGGCCGCGCGCAAAGGGTATGCCGGCCTGTGCCAGCACGGCCTTGGATTCGTACTCGGGCACCACCGTGCGGCCTGCGGGCAGGGTCAGGGCGACGGGCTGGGCATCGGTTCGCTCGAAACTGCGCTGGCTGAAGGCGGTCAGGCGCTGCACGGCGCGCAGGGCACGCTCGGTGCTGGGGAAGTACGGCACGCCCAGCGCACGCATCTCGGCGATGAACTCGGCAGGCACGGCCGCGCCCTCGTCCAGGCCCGCGACGATGACTGGCTTGGCTGGCCGCAGCTCGCGCACGGCGCGCAGCACGGGAGGCATCTTGATGCCGCAGGTCACCGGGTCGCCCTGGATCAGGCCGATCAGGACGGTGGAAAAGCGCGCATCGCCAAACAGCGCATCCAGAGTGCGGAAATACAGGTCCGGCTCCACCAGGCCCTGGGCCGTGAGGTCCAGCGGGTTGCTCACGCCCACGAACTCGGGCAGTGCCGCGCGCAGCGCGGGCGAGTCGTCGTCGCCGATGGCGGGCAGGGCCAGGCCCAGTTCCTCGGCCCAGTCCAGCGTCAGCGCCTTGAAGGCGCCGGACTCGCCCAGCACGGCAACTCCTGCTGCAGCTGCTGCACCGGTCCCACCGGCCGCACCAGCCGCACCGGCCGATGGCAGCACGGGGCAGCGGATGGCGATCTCGGCGATGTCGCCCAGCTCCTCCAGTGTCTCGGCAAACACGGCGCCTGCGCGTTCCAGCTTGGTGCGCATCAGCGCATAGTCGCCGGCCATGGCGCCGGTGTGCGTGGCGGCCGAGGCGCGCGCCGCACTGCTCTTGCCCGGATGCAGCAGCACCACGGACTTGCCCAGGCTGCGCGCACGGGCCACGGCGGCCAGGATGCGCGCGGGCTGGCGGAACTGCTCGACGATCATGGCGACCACGCGCGTGGAGGGCTGCTCCAGCAGGAAGTCCACATAGTCCTCGGCATGGCTGGCGGCCTCGTTGCCCGTGGAGATGGCGTGCGACAGCGGCAGCGCGCGGCTGGCCAGCGTGGTGCACAGCACGGTCATCATGGCGCCGCTTTGCGAGACCACGCCTATCGCGGGCCGCGCGGCATCGACATGCTGCGCGTCGATATTCACCTCGACAAAGGTCAGCGGCACGCGCTGCAGGTAGTTGATGCAGCCCAGGCAGTTGGGGCCTTCCACCACCATGCCGGCCTCGGCGGCAATGCGTGCGATCTCGCGCTGCTCGGCCATGCCGCGCTCGCCCGCCTCGGCAAAGCCTGCCGAGAAGATCACCGCCGCGCCCACGCGGCGCGCCGCCAGTGCGCGCACCGTGTCCAGCACAAAGGGCTGGGGGATGGCCAGCACGGCCACATCCACGCCTTCGGGCAGCTGATCGACCGAGGCCAGGCAGGCCCGGCCGGCGATCTCGCTGCGCTTGGGATTGATCAGGTGGATGTCGCCGGCAAAGCCGTTGCGCTCCAGATTGCCCAGCACCGATGCGCCCAGCGCACCCGGCGTGGCCGAGGCGCCGACGATGGCGATGGAACGCGGCCTCAGCAGCCTGCCGATGTCGGGCCGCAGGGCGGCCGCCATCTCTGTCGTTGTCATTCTTGTCTCCAATGATTAAAGCTGGGAGGCCTACCGCGCGTGGTGGACGCTGCCCAAGCGAGGGACACCGAGGAAGGGCCGCCCCGCACTGAGGGTGTCGTCCCCCTCCCTCGCGAAGCGAGTTAGAGAGGGGGAAGGCGCGAAGCGCCTCAGGGGGTGACTTGCTTGCTCAAGTCGTAGGTGCCCAGGCCAGGCTTGTAGGTCTTGTCGTCCAGGAACTGGCGCATGCCTTCCTTGCGGCCTTCGTTGTCGTAGCTGTTGGCGGCTTCCTGGGCGCGCACCAGGTAGTCCTCGGCGTTGTCGTAGCTCATGTCGCGCACGCGGCGGATGGCGTCCTTGGTGGCCTTCAGGGCGCTGGGGTTCTTCTGCAGCAGGGCCTCGGCCACTTCGGTGACGCGGGCCTGCAGGCGATCGGCCGGCAGCGACTCGTTGACCAGGCCCCACTCGGCGGCCGTGCGGCCGTCGATGTTCTCGCCCAGCATGGCGTGGTACATGGCACGGCGAAAGGACAGCAGCTCCACCGCCACCTTGGAGGCGCCGCCACCGGGCAGGATGCCCCAGTTGATTTCGGACAGGCCGAACTTGGCGTCATCCGAGGCAAAGGCCAGGTCGCAGGCGAACAGGGGGCCGTAGCCGCCGCCGAAGCACCAGCCGTTGACCATGGCAATGGTCGGCTTCTGGAACCAGCGCAGGCGGCGCCACCAGCCATAGCTCTCGCGCTGGGCCTTGCGGGTGCCGGCCAGGCCGGTGGCCTCGGTCTCGCGGAAGTACTCCTTCAGGTCCATGCCGGCCGTCCAGGCCGTGCCTTCGCCTGCAAGCACGACCACGCCCACGTCGTCACGGAACTCCAGGTCGTCGAGCACACGCATCATCTGGCGGTTGAGCTGGGGGCTCATGGCGTTGCGCTTTTCGGGGCGGTTGAATTTCACCCAGGCCACGCGGCCTGTGACGGTGCAGGACACGGTCTGTTCTTCGGTACGTTCGGTGCTCATTGCGCTTCCTTGTGCAAAGGGGAAATGGGGTTTTGGACACCGATGCTTCGGCTCCATAATCGTTATGATAAATAACTATTATTGAAGCCCGCAATACAGCGTTTACCCTAGCCCCCTCCCCCCCGCCAGCCTGCCGCGATGCGAATGCTTCTGCGTCGCGCATGCATGCAATGCGCCGTCCACGGGGAATTGCAGCGCGCGCTTTGGCCCAAGGGCCGGTTCACGCGATACTTGCGGCGTTCACACAGTCAGGAGAAGAAGAACATGCAAGGCCAACCAGAAGTCATCGAATGCCTCATAGAGTTGCTGCGCGGCGAGCTTGCCGCGCGCGACCAGTACTTCATCCACTCGCGCCAGTACGAAGACCAGGGCCTGCTGCGCCTGTTCGAGCGCATCGGCCATGAGATGGAAGAGGAAACCCAGCACGCCGACGCCATCCTGCGCCGCATCCTGTTCCTGGGCGGCCGCCCCGACATGCGCCCGCACGAATTCACGCCCGGCGAGACCGTCGAAGAGATGCTGCGCAAGGACCTGGCCACCGAATACCGCGTGCGTGACAGCCTGCGCTCGGCCATGGCCCTGTGCGAGCGCCACAGCGACTTCAACAGCCGCGACCTGCTGCTGGCACAGCTGCGCGATACCGAGGAAGACCACGCCTACTGGCTGGAGAAGCAACTGGGCCTGATTGAAAAAATAGGCCTGCCCAACTACCTGCAAAGCAAGATGGGCGAGCCGGCCTGAAGACAAGTCGCCCCACGATGAAAAGCAAACCGGCAGCCACGATGAAACGGCAAGCCGGTCGCCCCGCGATGAAACAAGAGCCCTCAAGGGCCTGAAAGAAGAGAAAAGAAAAAGGGATGGAAAGCCGCAAGGCCTTCCATCCCTTTTCATTTTCATCGGGTGCGCACCGCCGGGCGGCGGTGCTGCCCGGTGTCAGTCGTCCAGCAGGGACAGGTCGCGCACGGCGCCCTTGTCGGCCGACATCACCAGCTTGGCATAGGCCTTGAGCGCGGCCGAGACCTTGCGCGGGCGCGGCTCGGCGGGCTTCCAGCCCTTGGCATCCTGCTCGGCACGGCGGCGGGCCAGCTCCTCGTCGGAGACCAGCACGTTGATGCTGCGGTTGGGAATGTCGATGCGGATGCGGTCGCCGTTGCGCACCAGGCCGATGGCGCCGCCAGCGGCAGCTTCCGGCGAGCAGTGGCCGATGGACAGGCCCGAGGTGCCGCCCGAGAAGCGTCCGTCGGTCAGCAGTGCGCACTCCTTGCCCAGGCCCTTGGACTTGATGTAGCTGGTCGGGTAGAGCATTTCCTGCATGCCGGGGCCGCCCTTGGGACCTTCATAGCGCACGACGACGATGTCGCCGGCCTTGACCTTGTCGTCCAGAATGTTCTGCACGGCCTCGTCCTGCGACTCGGTCACGTGGGCCGTGCCTTCGAACACGTGAATGCTTTCGTCCACGCCGGCCGACTTGACCACGCAGCCGTCCAGGGCGATGTTGCCCGTCAGCACGGCCAGGCCGCCTTCCTTGGAGAAGGCGTGCTCGTAGGAGCGGATGCAGCCTTCTGCACGGTCCAGGTCCAGGCTGGGCCAGCGCGTGTTCTGGCTGAAGGCCACCTGGGTGGGAATGCCGGCCGGGCCTGCCAGGTAGAAGTGCCTGACGGCCTCGTCCTGGGTGGTGGTGATGTCCCACTGCGCCAGGCCTTCGCCCAGGGTCTTGGCGTGCACGGTGGGCACGTCGGTGTGCAGCTTGCCGGCGCGGGCCAGCTCGCCGAGGATGGCGAAGATGCCGCCGGCGCGGTGCACATCCTCGATGTGGTATTTCTGCGTGTTTGGCGCCACCTTGCACAGCTGGGGCACGGAGCGCGAGAGGCGGTCGATGTCGGCCATGGTGAAGTCGATCTCGGCTTCACGGGCAATGGCCAGCAGGTGCAGGATGGTGTTGGTGGAGCCGCCCATGGCGATGTCCAGCGTCATTGCGTTCTCGAAGGCCTTGAAGCCCACGGAGCGCGGCAGCACGGAGGCGTCTTCCTGCTCGTAGTACTCGCGGGCCAGTTCGACGATGCGGCGGCCGGCGCGCTTGAACAGTTCCTCGCGGTCGGCATGCGTGGCCAGCACCGTGCCGTTGCCGGGCAGGGACAGGCCCAGCGCCTCGGTCAGGCAGTTCATGGAGTTGGCGGTGAACATGCCCGAGCAGGAACCGCAGGTCGGGCAGGCCGAGCGCTCGACCTGGGCGACCTGCTCGTCGGTGTAGTTGGAGTCGGCCGCGATCACCATGGCATCGACCAGGTCCAGCTTCTTGAACTCCAGCTTGTGCGTGTTGGGATTGGCCAGCTTGGTCTTGCCCGCCTCCATGGGGCCGCCGGAGACGAAGATCACCGGAATGTTCAGCCGCATGGCGGCCATCAGCATGCCGGGGGTGATCTTGTCGCAGTTGGAGATGCACACCAGCGCGTCGGCGCAGTGGGCGTTGACCATGTACTCCACCGAGTCCGCGATGATGTCGCGGCTGGGCAGCGAATACAGCATGCCGTCGTGGCCCATGGCGATGCCGTCGTCCACGGCAATGGTGTTGAATTCCTTGGCCACGCCGCCTGCGGCCTCGATCTCGCGCGCCACCAGCTGGCCCAGGTCCTTGAGGTGGACGTGGCCCGGAACGAACTGCGTGAAGGAGTTGGCGATGGCGATGATGGGCTTGTCGAAGTCGCCATCCTTCATGCCGGTGGCACGCCACAGGGCGCGCGCACCGGCCATGTTGCGGCCGCCGGTGGAAGTCTTGGAACGGTATGCGGGCATGGGGAATCCAGTTGTCTGTCGTCTCGGTCCATCCCTGGTCCTGTGGGGAAGGCCAGGGTCTGGGCGAAGATTATGGCGCAGCGCCCGCCGCACCGCTGGGCCACAGGAATGCCCCGGCCGGCATGGGCCGCCCCTTTGCAGACCCCAGGCATCGCCTGCGGCGAAGCCTGCGCCGCCGTTCAAGGCCCCTCAGCGGCGCGAACGCGAGCGCGTGCCCGTGCCCATGGCTTCCTTGTTCTTTTCGATGCGCTTCAAGCGCCGCTGCTCGATCTTGTCGGCCGCGCGCCGCTTGGTGTAGCCAGAGGTGTCGGCCCAGGCCCACCAGGCTGCCGTCACGCCATAGGCGCCCAGGATGACGTACCAGGACCAGGAGGCCACAGGCTCGATATCGGCCAACTTCAGCAGGGTGAGCAGGACCGCGATTCCCAACAGATACATAACTTCTCCTTCACCAGACGGTGCTTCACACGAGGTAACGCATCAGGCATGCGCGCCCACTACAATGTTTCGCATAATTATTCCCGACAACCCCCAGGAACTCATGATGAAGCAGACATTGATCGCATTGGCCTTGACCGTCGTCACCGTGGCTCCCGCCATGGCCGACCAGGCTCTTGCCGCCTCCAAGAACTGCATGGCCTGCCACGCCGTGGACAAGAAGCTGGTGGGCCCGTCCTACAAGGATGTGGCCTCCAAGTACGCAGGCCAGAAGGACGCGGTGGACAAGCTGGCTGCCAAGATCATGAAGGGCGGCAGCGGCGTCTGGGGCCCGGTTCCCATGCCCGCCAACCCCCAGGTCAACGATGCCGACGCCAAGAAGCTGGCCGCCTGGGTGCTGTCGCTGAAGTAAGTTCCGCCGGCCTCCCGCCTCGGGGCCCGCAACGAAAAAACCGCGCAACGCAAGTCGCGCGGTTTTTTTCATGGTCCTCCCGTGAATCCGGGCGCGGGCCGCCTACCTGTAGTCCGGAGCGCCTGCGCCGGGCTGCTGGTACAGGCGAACCTGCTGCTCCAGCTGCCCCACATAGGCGGCCGTGCTGTTGTCCGACTCCTGGGCACGCTGCACCAGGTGCGCCTCCAGCCCGTCCAGCCGCGCCATCAGCACTTCCTTGTCACGCGCATGCAGGTCTTCCAGCACGGTGCGCAGTTCGGTGAAACGCGAGGCCTCGGCCTTGTCGGCCAGGTCCCGCTGGGCCTGCATTTCCTTGGCGTGGCGGCGCGCCTCCATCAGTACCGAGCCCTGCAGCCACAGCACATAGGCGACGAAGAACACGCCCAGCAGGCAGGTCAGCGCCAGCATCAGCACGCCCAGCGGCGCCTGGACTTCGGTCACGCCCAGCGACACGACGGAAGGCGCGGCCAGCGTGTTCCAGTTGAATGCCGCCAGCAGCGCAATCAGGGCCACGGTGATCAGCAGCGACAGGGTTCTCAGATTCATGGTGCAACGCCTCCCTCGGCAGTGGTGAAAACAACAGCTTCGGTTGTACTGCAACCATCATGCCTGAGCTGTCGGCCCACACAAAATAGGACTGCAAGACAGCGCGCCGCCCGCAGTCCAGCCAAGAAAAAACCGGAGCCTGTGCTCCGGTTCTTCATGGCGGGCGTGTCCGCCCTCAGTTCGTCTCGGCCAACTGGTCGAGGATGGCCGGGTTCTCCAGCGTGCTCGTGTCCTGGGTGATGGCCTCGCCCTTGGCAATCGAGCGCAGCAGGCGGCGCATGATCTTGCCGCTGCGCGTCTTGGGCAGGTTGTCGCCAAAGCGGATGTCCTTGGGCTTGGCGATGGGGCCGATTTCCTTGGCCACCCAGTCGCGCAGCTCCTTGGCGATCTGCTTGGCCTCCTCGCCCGTGGGACGCGAGCGCTTGAGCACCACGAATGCGCAGATGGCCTCGCCCGTCAGGTCATCGGGGCGGCCCACCACGGCGGCTTCGGCCACCAGGTCGGTCTTGGACACCAGGGCCGACTCGATCTCCATCGTTCCCATGCGGTGGCCCGAGACATTGAGCACATCGTCGATGCGGCCCGTGATGCGGAAGTAGCCACGGTCCTCGCTGCGCACGGCGCCGTCGCCGGCCAGGTAGGTCTGCCCGCCCAGCTCGGCCGGGAAGTAGCTCTTCTTGAAGCGCTCGGGGTCGCCCCAGATGGTGCGGATCATGCTGGGCCAGGGCTTGGTGACCACCAGCAGGCCGCCTGCGCCGTTGGGCAGTTCATGGCCGGTCTCGTCGACGATGGCAGCCATGATGCCCGGCAGCGGCAGCGTGCACGAACCCGGCACCAGCGGCGTGGCGCCCGGCATGGGAGCGATCACGTGGCCGCCGTTCTCGGTCTGCCAGAAGGTGTCCACGATGGGGCAGCGCTCGCCGCCCACATTGCGGTGGTACCACATCCAGGCCTCGGGATTGATGGGCTCTCCCACGCTGCCCAGCAGGCGCAGGCTGGACAGGTCCGAGTTCTTCGGATGCACGGCGGCATCGCCGTCGGCGGCCTTGATCAGCGAGCGGATGGCCGTGGGCGCCGTGTAGAAGATGGTGCAGCCGTGGCGCTCGATCATCTGCCAGAAGCGGCCCGCGTTGGGGAAGGTGGGCACGCCCTCGAACACGATCTGCGTGGCGCCAGCGGCCAGCGGGCCGTAGGCCACGTAGGTGTGGCCGGTGATCCAGCCGATGTCGGCCGTGCACCAGAATACGTCGCTGGGCTTGAGGTCGAAGGTCCACTCCATGGTCTGCTTGGCCCACAGCACATAGCCGCCCGTGCAGTGCTGCACGCCCTTGGGCTTGCCCGTGGAGCCGCTGGTGTAGAGGATGAACAGCGGGTGCTCGGAATCCACGGCCACGGGCGCGCACTCGGTGCTCTGGCCGGCCAGGATCTCGCCGAAGGTCTTGTCGCGGCCTGCCGTCATGGCACAGGCCGTGGCCGTGCGCTCGTAGACGAAGACATGGCGCACGGCCTCGCAGCCGCCCAGCGCCAGCGCATCGTCCACGATGGCCTTGAGCGGCAGCTCCTTGCCGCCGCGCATCTGGTAGTTGGCGGTGATCACGGCCACGGCGCCCACGTCCACGATGCGCTCCTGCACCGCCTTGGCCGAGAAGCCGCCGAACACCACGCTGTGCGTGGCGCCGATGCGCGCGCAGGCCTGCATGGCGATCACGCCCTCGATGGTCATGGGCATGTAGATCAGGACACGGTCGCCCTTTTGCACGCCCTGCGCCTTGAGCGCGTTGGCGAACTGCGAGACGCGCTCCAGCAGTTCGCGGTAGCTGACCTTGGTGACCTCGCCGCCATCGGCCTCGAAGATGATGGCCGTCTTGTGCTCGACGTCCGTGCCCATGTGCTTGTCCAGGCAGTTGGCGCTGGCGTTGAGTTCACCGTCGGCGAACCAGCGGAAGAACGGGGGATTGCTGTCGTCCAGCACCTGGGTGAAGGGCTTGGACCAGACCACGTTCTCGCGCGCCAGGCGGGCCCAGAAGCCCTGGTAGTCGTTCTCTGCCTCGGCGCACAGCGCCTTGTACTGCTCCATGCCGGAGATGCGGGCCTTGGCGGCGAAGTCTGCCGGCGGCGGGAAGACCCGGTTCTCCACCAGTACCGATTCAATGGGGGATGCTGTTGCGGTGCTCATGCTTGCTTGTCTCCTGGGCTGGCCAAATAAAAATTGTGGTGTGACTGTCGGGGGCCGGTCTTACATGCCACTGACTGAAACCCCCTTGGGCGCGTCTACCTGGGGATTCCCCGCAGTTCCCGGCTGCCACTGGCAATGGCCTGTTTCGCCGCTAAAATCGCGCGCCCGTTTTCCACGGCCATTGTCCCCTCCCATCCACGCTCCCACACCAGACAAGCGCGACCGACCACCATGGCCCGCCAGCAAAACTCCAATCGAGCCCCCGGCTCCCCCCTGCGTCCCCTGCCTTCCCTGATCTTCGCCAGCCGCTGGCTGCAGCTGCCGCTGTACCTGGGCCTGATCGCCGCCCAGGGCGTCTACGTCTGGCACTTCCTGCTCGAGTTGTGGCACCTGATCGAGGCCGCCTTCGGCAACCAGGAGGCGCTGCAGGCCCTGATCACCAGCATCGGCTACAAGCATGATGCGCCCATCGGAGCGCTCAACGAAACCATCATCATGCTGGTGGTCCTGGCGCTGATCGACGTGGTGATGATCTCCAACCTGCTGATCATGGTCATCGTGGGCGGCTACGAAACCTTCGTCAGCCGCCTGGGCCTGGACAGCCACCCCGACCAGCCCGAGTGGCTGGGCCACGTGAACGCCTCCATCCTCAAGGTCAAGCTGGCCCTGTCCATCATCGGCATCAGCTCCATCCACCTGCTCAAGACCTTCATCAACGCAGGCAGCTACGACGTCAAGGTGCTGATGTGGCAGACCATCATCCACGTCACCTTCCTGGCCAGCGCCCTGGCCATCGCCTATACCGACAAGCTGATCAACAGCACGGCCAGCAACCACTGAGCCGGCGGCATCCCGCACCGAAGCCCCGCAGCGCCAGCCGCTGCGGGGCTTTTTTCATGGGCGGGCGGCAGGCAACGGGTCGGACACCTGCTGGCGCCCGGCCGGCCAGCGCGCCGGGCACGCTTTTTGCCGCAGATCGGGCCTGAAGCTTTCCTCAAGCTGACGCTTGACCGATTTTATTCATCGATGACAGCATATGCCTTGTGAATAATGGCTCATCCGCTCTCATTAAGTGAGCAAATCCCGGCTGGATTGCAGTCCTCAAGGGCGTGAAACAGGCCAAAACAGGCCTTCTTCGGCTCATGCGTTTTGACGCAGTAAAACCTGTTTTATATAATTTCGGCTTCTTTACAACCTGCCAAGCAGGTCATCGGCACCGTCTTCACGGCCTGCCGATACACCCCGGCGGATCGTTGTGCTCCCGGCACAACCCCGTCAACCGGGCCGAAACTCGGTCCTGATGTTGTGGGGCATCGCGCTGGCTGATCTTCAGCCACGATGCCCGACTGAGACACCGCGCGCCTCGCCGCCGGCTGCTCTCGACTTCTGGCTCTTGCGCACCGCTTCGCGTGCCATCCGAGCCGCCTCGGGTGCTTTCGCACCTGTTTGAATCCCAGCAACGGGGGACGGCAGTCCTCTGCAGCGAACGGCATCAGGGCTTCATTTTTGGCTTGCGCGCCAGCGTCTTCGCCTGTCGAGGACGCTGGACTGTGTTCCATCTCACCCAAAAGGAGAACGCCACAGTGGCCAAGCAGATCATCATCGATCATGTGTTCAAGGTGTTCGGGGACGACCCCAAGACCGCACTCGACCTCGTCCAACAGGGCCTGAGCAAACAGGAGATCCTGGAGCGCACGGGCCAGTCCATCGGCGTGTTCGACGCCAATTTCACCATCGAGGCCGGCGAGATCTTCGTCGTCATGGGCCTGTCGGGCTCGGGCAAGTCCACCCTGGTGCGCATGCTCAACCGCCTCATCGAGCCCACGGCCGGGCGCATCGTGGTCGATGGCCAGGACATCAATGCCCTGAGCGAGCGCGATCTGCGCGCGCTGCGCCGCAAGGACATTTCCATGGTGTTCCAGTCCTTTGCGCTGATGCCGCACATGACGGTGCTGGACAACACGGCCTTCGGCCTGGAGCTGGCCGGCGCCGACAAGGCCGAGCGTCAGAAGCAGGCCCAGGCCGCGCTGGAGCAGGTGGGCCTGGGCGCCTGGGGCGCCAGCTACCCCGACGAGCTGTCGGGCGGCATGCAGCAGCGCGTGGGCCTGGCCCGGGCGCTGGCGTCCGATCCGTCCATCCTGCTGATGGACGAGGCCTTCTCGGCCCTGGACCCCATCATCCGCACCGAGATGCAGTCCGAGCTGCTGCGCCTGCAGCAGATCCAGCGCCGCACCATCGTCTTCATCTCGCATGACCTGGACGAGGCCATGCGCATCGGCGACCGCATCGCCATCATGAAGGACGGCCAGGTGATCCAGGTCGGCACGCCCGACGAGATCCTGCGCAGCCCTGCCGACGACTATGTGCGCAGCTTCGTGCGTGGCGTGGACGCGGCCTCGGTCTTCAAGGCCGGCGACATCGCGCGCCAGGCGCTGACCGTGGTGTCCGAGCACAGCGACCGCGGCTGCCGCGCAGCCCAGCGCCTGCTGGAAGACTCCGACCGCGACTACGCCTATGTGGTCAACGCGCGCCGCCGCTTCCTGGGCGTGGTGTCCTCGCAGTCGCTGCGCGACGCACTGCATGGCCGCCCGGGCATGCTGGGCCTGAGCCACGCCTTCCTGCCCAACGTCGAGCCGCTGTCTGCAGGCACGCCGGTGGCCGAGCTGTTCGGCCCCGTGGCCGCCGCGCCCTGCGCGCTGCCGGTGACCAGCGACGACGGCCAGTTCATGGGCGTGGTCAGCCGCACCACCATGCTGCGCTTCCTGGACCGCGACACGCCGCCCGTGCCGCCGCCGCAGGAGATCGTGCCGCCGGTCACGCTCAACCCGCATTTCCCGGCCTCCAACGCCCCCACCGTCGCGCCGACCGTGGAGCCGATCGAACAACGACAAGGAGATGCCGCATGAGCGATGCAACCAACAGCCTGAACCCGAACACCGCCGCTGCCGCCACCGATCCCTGGGCCAATGCGAGCGCAGCCCCTGCTTCCACCGATTCCGCAGCCTCTGCAAGCGCCGATCCCTGGGCCACCGCCGCCACGCCGGCACCCGATGCCTCGGCCGATCCCTGGGGCGCCGCCAGCGGCGGTGATGCCGCAGGCGGTGACTGGCTGGGCGCCTCGGCCGGCTCGGGCGTTCCCGACGACGCCCATGCCAGCCTCTGGCACCAATTGACCACCGACGGCCTGCCCGTGCAGGGCTGGATCAACAGCGGCCTGGAATGGGTGGTCCACCATTTCCGCCCCTTCTTCCAGGCCGTGCGCACGCCCATCGACGGCACGCTGTCGGGCATCACCGATGCCATGCTGGCGCTGCCCTGGCCGCTGCTGATCCTGATCCTGACCCTGGTGGCCTGGCAGTTCGCGGGCCGCGCCATGGCCATTGGCGCAGCCGTCTCGCTGGTGGTGGTCGCCATGCTGGGCATCTGGCCCGAGGCCATGGTGACGCTGTCCCTGGTGCTGACCTCGCTGGTGTTCTGCATGGTCATCGGCCTGCCCGCGGGGATTTTGCTGGCCTCCAGCGACCGTGCGCAGCGCTGGACACGCCCGCTGCTCGACGCCATGCAGACCACGCCGGCCTTCGTCTACCTGGTGCCCGTGGTGATGCTGTTCGGCATCGGCAACGTGCCCGGCGTGATCGTGACCATCATCTTCGCGCTGCCGCCGCTGATCCGACTGACCAACCTGGGCATCCGCCAGGTGCGCCCCGACCTGATCGAAGCCAGCCGCGCCTATGGCGCATCGCCCTGGCAGTTGCTGTGGAAGGTGCAGCTGCCGCTGGCCATGCCCTCCATCATGGCGGGCGTGAACCAGGCGCTGATGCTGTCGCTGTCCATGGTGGTGATCGCCTCCATGATCGCCGTGGGCGGCCTGGGCCAGATGGTGCTGCGCGGCATTGGCCGCCTGGACATGGGCCTGGCCACCGTGGGCGGACTGGGCATCGTGCTGCTGGCCATCGTGCTGGACCGCATCACCCAGGCCATGGGGCAGACGACCCGTGGCGGTGCGCGCTGGTGGCACAGCGGCCCCGCCGGCTGCATTGCCCGCCTGCTGGGCGCCGGCAACAAGCCGGTCCATCGCGGCAGCACCAGCTGAATGCCTTCACTGCGGCGCGGATGGGCCCACTGCCGCGCCGCCTTCCCGAAAAGCGGCCAGCCACGCTGGCCGCCCACTCCCCTTTCATCACACAACGGAGGAACCCGAGGATGAACCAAGCCCTGAACCACAATCGACTGCCAACTGCCGCTGCCAGCCACTGGCTGCGCACCGCCACGATGGCTGCCGGCATCGCACTGGCCTGCGCAGGCGCATCGGCCGCCAGCGACCAGCCCGGCAAGGGCGTGAAGGTGTCGCCGCTCAAGAGCTCCATCGCCGAAGAAAGCTTCCAGACCCTGATCGTCATGAAGGCCCTGGAGAAGCTGGGCTACGACGTGCAGCCCTTCCAGGAAGTCGAGTACCCCACGGCCCACGTGGCGATTGCCAATGGCGATGCCACTTTCTTGGCCACGCACTGGAACCCGCTGCACGCCGACTACTACAAGAACGCGGGCGGCGACGCCAAGCTGTTCCGCAAGGGCGTTTACTCGGACAACGCCGCCCAGGGCTACCTGATCGACAAGAAGACGGCCGACGAATACAAGATCACCAATATCGGCCAATTGAAGGACCCCAAGATCGCCAAGCTGTTCGACTCGGACGGCGACGGCAAGGCCGACCTCACCGGCTGCACGCCGGGCTGGGGCTGCGAGGCCGTGATCGAGCACCACCTGACGGCCTACAAGCTGCGCGACACCGTGACCCACAAGCAGGGCACGTACTCGGCGCTGATCGCCGACACCATCTCGCGCTACAAGGCCGGCAAACCCATCCTCTACTACACCTGGACGCCCTACTGGGTGAGCAACGTGCTCAAGCCCGGCAAGGACGTGGTGTGGCTGGAGGTGCCGTTCTCCTCGCTGCCCGGCGAGCAGGCCAAGTTCGATACCAAGCTGCCCAACGGCAAGAACTACGGCTTCGTGGTGAACAAGCAGCAGATCGTGGCCAACAAGGCCTTCACCGACAAGCACCCCGACGCCGGCAAGCTGTTCGAGCTGATGCAGCTGCCCGTGGGCGACATCAGCGCGCAGAACCACATGATGAGCCAGGGCCAGAACAAGCCCTCGGACATCAACCGCCATGTGGACGGCTGGATCAAGGCCCACCAGAAGACCTTCGACGGCTGGCTGGAACAGGCCCGCGCCGCAGCCCGCTGAACGCTGCGGGGGGGAGCCGCTACAGGCGTTCCCCCGGCTTCCTGCTTCAAAGGCCCGCTTCGGCGGGCCTTTTGAACATGCGCAGGGCGATGGCCGTGACCACCACGCCCGCCACCAGCGCCACCGCATACATGGCCACATGGGTCACGGCGTTGGGAATGGGCGCGACGAAGATGCCGCCATGCGGCACCTTCAGCTCCACACCCGCCAGCATGGACACGGCGCCGGCCACGGCCGAGCCCAGCACCAGGGCCGGAATCGTGCGCAGCGGATCGCGCGCCGCGTAGGGAATGGCCCCCTCGGTGACAAAGGCCAGGCCCAGCACGCCGGCCGAGGCGGCGCTGCCGCGCTCCTCGCGCGTGAAGCGGTCGGCAAACAGGCGCGTGGCCAGGGCCAGCCCAAGCGGCGGCGTCATGCCGGCGATCATGGCTGCAGCCATGGGCGTGTAGACCTGGCTCGCGATCATTCCCGTGGAAAACGCATAGGCGGCCTTGTTCACCGGCCCGCCCATGTCAAAGGCCATCATCGCGCCCAGCAACAGGCCCAGCAGCAAGGCGCTGGCACCCTGCATGCCGCGCAGCCAGGCGCTCAGCCACTGCAGCAGCTCGGCCACGGGCGCACCGACCAGATAGAACATCAGCAGCCCCGTGAACAGGCTTCCCAGCACAGGCAGGATCAGCATGGGCAGCAAGCCCTTGAGCGCCTGCGGCAGCCGGATGTGCGCCGCCATGAAGGCCACGCCGTAGCCGGCGATGAAGCCGGCCGCGATGCCGCCGATGAACCCCGCGCCCATGCTGGACGCGATCATCCCACCGATCATGCCCGGCGCAATGCCGGGCCGGTCGGCAACGGAATAGGCGATATAGCCGGCCAGCGCCGGCACCATCAGCGCAAAGCCGCCCTTGGCGCCGATCTGGAACAGCGTCCATCCCAGCGTGCCCTGGTGCGCATCGTCATGGACATAGATGCCGCCCAGCGCAAAGGCCATCGCGATCAGAATGCCGCCCGCCGTGACGAAGGGCAGCATGAAGGACACGCCGGTCATCAGGTGGCGATAGGCGCCGCCCCCCTGGGTCCGGGCCGGTGTGGGCGCGGCGCCGCCTGCAGCAGCGCCTACGGCGGCACCATGCACGGTGGCTTCGGCCAGCGCCCGGGTGATCAGCCCCGAGCCGTCGCGTATGGCCGGCTTGGTGCCGCTGCGCAGCAGCGGCTTGCCCGCGAAGCGCGAAAGATCGACCTCGCGGTCGGCGGCGATGATGACCAGGTCGGCCTCGGCAATCTCCTGCGGCGTCAGCGCATCGAGCGCGCCCACCGAGCCTTGCGTCTCCACGCGCATGGCATGGCCCAGCGCCGCCGCGCCGCGCTGCAGTCCCTCGGCCGCCATGAAGGTATGGGCGATGCCAGTGGGGCAGGAGGTGACAGCCACGATCCGCTTGCCCGTGCGCGTTGCTGCGGGACTGGCGGCAGCGCAGCGCGCAAGCACGCCGGCCGGATCGTCGAGCGCCTCGCGCAGGCTGCAGCGCTCGACGGCGGCCTGCACGAAGCGGGAGGCATCGGCGGCGGTATCTGCATCGTCATCGGTGCCGGCATCCCCCACGATCAGCAATTGCCCGGCCTGCGCGGCGGCATCGGCCGCATGCAGCCCGATCACACCGCCGCTGGCACGCACTTCCACGGCCAAGGGACGCTGTCCGGCCGCATGGCGCAGGGCCTCGGCGGCCAGCAGCGCTTCGGCGTCGTGCCCGGCGGCTGCGATCACCACAAAAAGAGGGTTCATGAGAGCTCCTGAAGAATGGGGGATCACGGCCACTGGCATGGCTCCAGCAGCACGCTGGCGGCCAGGGCCTGGACGCGGTTGGCATCGACTTCGCGCGCGGGCGCGGCCTGCAGCCAGGCCAGCGCGCTGGCCGTGGACAGGCGTGCGGTGTCCGCCAGATCCAGTCCGCGCAGCCGCGCGGCCACCATGCCCGCGACCATGGCATCGCCCGCGCCCACGGAGCTGCCGCGCGCGCGCTGCGGCGGCCGCGCAATCACCGCGCCTTGCGCGCTGGCAAACAGCGCGCCCTCCTCGCCCATGGACACCACGGCCAGCCCCAGCCCCCTGTCCAGCAGGCTGCGCGCGGCGGCCAGCAGCGCGTCGCGGCCGTCCAGGCGCTGGCCTGTGGCGGCCTGCAACTCCTCCCGGTTGGGCTTGATGGCCCAGGGCATGGCCGCATGGGGGGCCGTCGCCAGGGCGGCGGCCAGGGGGGCCTCGCTGGTGTCCAGCAGCACATCGGCACCGGCGGCCACGGCCTGGGCCTGGAGCCGGGCCCAGCTGTCCGCAGGCAGGCCGGCCGGCAGGCTGCCCGAAAGCACCACGGCCAGGCCGGGCCGCAGATACCGGGCCAGCGTGGACATGACGGCGTGCAGATGCGCTTCGGTCAACACCAGGCCCGGCAGGTTGATGTCCGTGGTCTGGCGCCCGCTGTCGGCCACCAGCTTGATGTTGGTGCGCGTCTGGCCCGGCACGCGCAGGCAGGCGTCGGCAATGCCGCGCTGGGCGAACAAGGCCTCGAACATGCCGGCGTTGTCACTGCCCAGCACGCCCAGCGCGGCCGTGGAAACGCCCAGGCCCGCCAAGGCGGCGGCAACATTGATGCCCTTGCCGCCCGGCGCCTGCACGCTGCCCAATGCGCGCTGCACCTGGCCGGGCAGCAGCGCATCCAGGGTCACAAGCTGGTCTATGGCCGGGTTCAGGGTCACGGTGATGGCTTGCGGGGCGTTCATGCCGTCACCTCCTTGGCCAGTGCCCGCACCTGCGCGGCATCCTCGCAGCCGAGCGCCCTGTCTGCGAGCGCCTGCAACTGCCGCAGGCTGGCCGCGCGCAGGCCTGCCTTGACACCGGCGATGTCGTTGGGCGTCATGGACAGCTCGCCCACCCCCAGCCCGGCCAGCAGCAGCGCACCGAACGGGTCGCCGGCCAGTCCGCCACAGACGCCCACGGGGCGCGCGCGGGTGGCAGCGCCCTGCACGGTGGCGCGCACCATCCGCAGCACGGCCGGATGCAGGCTGTCGGCCTCGGCCGCCAGCTGCGGGTTCTGGCGGTCCATGGCCAGCACGTACTGGGTCAGGTCGTTGGTGCCTATGGAGAAGAAGTCCGCATGGCGGGCCAGTGCGTCGGCCTGCACGGCGGCGGCGGGCACCTCGATCATGATGCCCAGCGGCAGGACCGGGGCGTCCAGTTCGGCACGCAGCCGTTCGCAGGCCGCGCGCAGCGCCAGCAGCTCCTGCACGCTGGTGACCATGGGAAACATCACGGACAGTCTTGCGCCATCGCGGGCCGCCCGGTACAGGGCGCGCATCTGGGGCTCCAGCAGGTCGGGGCGGCGCAGCAGCAGCCGCGCGCCGCGCACGCCCAGGAAGGGGTTGTCCTCGCGCGGCAGCTCCAGGTGGGCGACCTGCTTGTCGCCGCCGATGTCCAGCGCGCGAACGATCAGCGGCCGGCCCTCCAGCGCCTGCGCCATGGCGCGGTAGGTTTCGTACTGCTCGTCCTCGCCGGGCGTGCTGCCGCGCTCCAGGAACAGGAATTCCGTGCGCATCAGGCCCACGCCCTCGGCGACCTGGGACAGGGCCAGCGGCACCTGCTCGGGCAGGTTGACGTTGGCGCAGACTTCGATGCGCACGCCATCGGTGGTGATGGCAGGCAGGCTGCGCTGCGCGGACACGCGTTCCTGCAGCGCCCGCTGCTCGGCCATGTGGGCACGCGCCGAAGCCAGGTCCTGCTCCGAGGGATCAAGGTAGATGCGGCCATTGGCGCCATCGACGATGGCCAGGGCCCCATCGGCCATGCCCAGCACGCCGCCGCCTGCCGCCACGGCGGCCGGCAGCCCCAGCGTGCGCGCGAGTATGGCCGTGTGCGAGGTGGGACTGCCCTGCGCCGTGACCAGCGCGGCCACGCGCGCCGTGTCCAGCCGGGCGGTTTCCGAGGGCGAAAGATCGGCCGCGACCAGGATGCAACCGCTGTCGGGCAGGCCATCCGGTCCCGCCGCTGCCAGCGAGGGCTGCAGTTGCAACAGCACGCGCCGGCCCACGTCGCGCAGATCGGCGGCACGCGCAGCCAGCGCAGGGTTGTCCAGCGCCTGGAGACGGGCAGCGCCCTCCTCCACGGCCTGGTCCCAGGCCCAGGCCACGCCGTGGCCCTGGACCATGAACTGGCAGGCGCGCGTGATGAGTCCGGTGTCGCCCAGCCACTCGGCCTGCGCGCTGAAGATGGCCGCATCGCCTTCGCCCAGGCGGCGGCGGGTGTCGTCATGCAGGGCGCGCAGCTGGCCCTGTGTCTCGGCCAGCGCCGCATGCAGCCGCGCACCGCCCACGCTGAGCGGCTCAGGCAGGTCGGGAGTCTCGGCGGCCTCCACACGCCACTGGTGGATGCGCGCCACGGCCAGCCCCGGGCTGGCGCCCAGGCCCACAAAGGCAGGCCGCGCCAGCGGCGGCAGCCAGCCCGTGGCGGGCGATTCGGCCGCCTTGCGCGCAGCGGCGTCGGCATCGGCACGTTCCTGGGCCACCAGGGCCTGGGCCACGGCACACAGGCGCTGGACCGCGGCCCTGGCATCGGGGCCCTCTGCCGAGACGGTGACCTTGTCGCCTTCGCGCAGTCCCAGCTGCAGCAGGCTGGCCATCTGCCGCGCATCGGCCACCTCGTCGCCATGGCGCACCTGGATGCGCGAGGCAAAGCCGCGCGCCGCCTCCGCCCAGCGCGTGGCAGGCCGCGCGTGCAGGCCGTTGGGATAGGCAATGGTCCATTCGCGCGCCTCGGCCAGATCCACTGCCGCCGGGCGGGCGGCAGGCGGCGCCGGGTCCGCCTGCCCCTGGAGCACATCAATCACCTGCTGCGCATCGCCCGTGGTGAACAGCGCCTGCAGCCGCGGTGTCTGCAGCAGGCCGGCCAGGCGGCGCAGCAAGGTGATGTGGGCATCGGAGCGTGCCGCCACCGCCACCACCAGATGCACGTTCTGCCCGGCATTCCAATCCAGGCCCTCGCGCACCTGGAGCACGGCCACCGCGTCGCGCAGCACCAGGGCCCGGTCTTCGGCGCGGCCGTGGGGAATGGCCACGCCGTGGCCCAGAAAGGTTTCGGCCTGGGCCTCGCGCGCCTGCATGCCGGTGGCATAGCCAGGGGCCACGCAGCCACGGTCCTGGAGCAGCCGGGCCGCCTGGGCAATGGCGTCGGCCTTGTCGCGCACCCTGGCGTCCAGGCGCACGGCGATCTGCAGGCCCGCAGGGGCGGTGGGTGCAACCGCCGGGAGGGATGAATGGGCATTGATCATGGCGCGGATTGTGGGAACGTTCCCAACCATCAGTCAATCTGCACTGCAACATAACCCGGCCATAATCCGGCCATAACTCGGCATTTCTTTGGAGTTATCCTCTGCGGCAGACCATAACCAACGGGAACGATTGCATTGAGCATCAGCATCAACGATGTGGCCCGTGCGGCCGGGGTTTCCAAATCGACGGTATCGCGCGCGCTGGCGGGCGGCTCGGTCAGCGAGGAGGTCCGGGCGCGGGTCGCGGCCGCCGTGCAGGCCACGGGCTACCGGCCCAATCTGATGGCGCGCCGGCTGCGCGCGCGCGACGCTGGCCCCATGGGCGTGCTGGTGGCCGACATACGCAACCCGTTTTTCACGGCCCTGATCCGCGCGGTCGAGGCCGAGGCCTATCGCCAGGGCCGGCGCGTGCTGTTGTGCAATACCGACGAAGACCCGCAGCGCGAAGCCATGTACCTGCAGCTCATGCAGGAAGAGCGCATCGCGGGGCTGATCTTTGCACCCACCCAGGCCAGCCTGCACAAGCTGGAGCGCATGCAGCTGGAGTTTCCCGTCGTCCTGGTGGACCGGGCGGGCGCCCCGGCCTTCCATGACAGCGTGGTGCTGGACAACGCCCAGGCCTGCGCCACCCTGGTCAGGCATCTGGTGGACCAGGGCCGCCGCCGCATTGCAGGCGTCTTCGGCAGCACCAGCAGCACGGCGCGCGAGCGCTGCGACGGCTATCTGGCCGCCATGCGCGATGCGGGCCTGGAGCCCGACTTGCGCCAGTTGCCCCCAACCAGCGATGCCGCCGAGGCCGAGGTCGCGCAATGGCTGCGCCAGCCGCAGCGGCCCGATGCCTTCGTGGCCAGCAACAGCCTGCTGCTGGAAGGCTGCCTGCGCGCGATACGCGCCGCAGGCCTGCGCATCCCCGGCGATGTGGCGCTTGCCGGTTTCGACAACGAGCGCTGGACAGAACTGGTGGCCCCCGCCATCACCGTGATCGAGCAGCCGGTGGAGGCCATGGGCCGCGCCGCATTCGGCCTGCTCATGGAGCGGCTGCACACGCCCGACCTGCCGCTGCGCAAGGTGATCATGCAGGGGCGCTGCATCGTGCGCGAGTCCACCCAGGCGGCGGGCTGAGGCGCTGCGCCGGGGCGGGGATCACGCAGGGATCTGCAACTGGCGCACGGCGTCGTCCACGCTCCAGCCCGCATAGCTGGCGTGCGGCAAGGCCGGATTGCCCACGCGCGCCAGCAGGTCGCGCACGGGGTCCTTGACGCGGGCCAGGGCCAGCGGCACGCCCAGTTGCCGCAACTGGGCCGCGAAGTCGCACAGCGCCTCGACACTGGTGGCATCCAGATCGGCCGAATCTTCCAGGCTCAGCACCACGCCGCGGGCCGAAGGCAGGGATTGCAGCCGCTCCCGGATGGCCGCAAACACCGGGTCGGCATTGCCGAAGAACAGCGGCGCCTCGGGCCGCGCGATCAGCAGGCCGGCCGGCACCACCGCGTCGGGGTGGCGTGCGGCATCGACAAAGTCATGCGTGTCCCCCAGCCTGCCCAGCCAGCTCACATGCGAGCGCGACAGCGTTTGCAGCAGCATGAGCAGGCTGGCCGCAATGGCCAGCAGCAACCCGTCGAGCACGCCCAGCGCCAGCACGGCAAAGAAGGCCAGCACCACGATCAAGCGATCCCGCCGCCAGGCGAAGTAAAGGCGCAGCGCGGCAGGGTTCAGCGTGTGGCCCACGGCGTGGATGACGATGGCGGCCAGCAGCGGCTGCGGCGTGCGCTCTATCCAGGGCAGCAGCAGCCAGACGGCCAGGCCCACCACGGCGCAGGCCACCAGGCCTGCAGCGCGGCTTTGCGCGCCCGCCACCTCGTTGGCCGAGGTGGCCGAGTAGCCCGCGCCCACGGGCATGCCATGGAACACGCCCGACAGCAGGTTGGCCGCGCCCAGCGCCATCAGGTCGCGGTTGGCATCGACGCGGTCGCCATGGCGCAGCGCAAAGCTGCGGATGGAGCCGTAGGACTCGGCATAGAGAATGAGCGCCATCGCAAAGGCCAGCTCGCCCAGGCGCAGCCATTCGGCGCGCGACAGCGAGGGAATGCCGGGGTTGGAGAAATCCAGCCGTATCGGCCCCACGGCCGCAATGCCCCAGCGTGCGCACCAGCCGCCCGCATCCAGCGCAATGCCGGCCGCAATCACCAGCAAGGCCGCAGGCAGGCCACGCCAGCGGGCCAGCGCACGCATCAGCAGCAACGCCGCAACGGCCATGGCCAGACCCGCTCCATTCCAGTGCCGCCAGCCGGCAAGCAGCTCCCAGACAAAGCGCGGCAGATCGCCATGCACGGGCTGGAAGGCGACGGCATACGGGATCTGCTTGACCACGATGGTCAGCGCCAGCCCCAGCGCAAAACCGCGCAGCACGGGCTTGGCAATGAAATTGGAGACCGCGCCCAGCCGCGCCAGCCCCGCCACCACGAAGAACAGGCCCGTCAGCAGCACGATGCCCACGCCCAGCAGCATGCGCTGCTGCGGCGAGGTGCCGGCCATGGACGCCGTGGCCGCCAGCAGCACGGCGGCAGAGGAGGATGTGGCCGAGACGATGGCGAAGCGGCTGGTCCCCAGCAGGCCATAGGCCAGCAGCCCGGCGAACAGCGCAATCACCCCGGCCTGCGGCGGCAGGCCGGCGATGCCGGAATAGGCCACGGCCTCGGGCAGCAGCAGGCCGGCGATGGACAGGCCGGCGCCCCAATCGGCCAAGGCAGGCAGGCCAGGGGCACGCATCAGGATTGCGGGGCAACGACGCCGGACCAGCCCGGCAGGTAGCGCGCCTCGGCGCCGTGCGCCAGGCCCAGGGCCTCATGCAGGGCCTGATCGGGCAAGGCGACATCGCTCTTGCCACTGCGCAGGTCCTTGGGTGCAAAGCGCGTGCGGAAAAAATCGGCCCAGAGGAATTCGACGAAAGGCGCCGTGTCCTTGGCATAGCCACCGGCCTTGCGCACGGCGCCGGCCAGGCTGCGGTAGGGGTCGTCGCGCAGGCTGTCCAACTGCTCGGGCATCTTGGCCCAGTCGCAGCGGCGGCCGCGCTCGTCATCCGGATGGGCCCATTGGTGGAACTCCATCAGGCGCCAGAACATCAACGGATCGGCCTCGCTGAAATCGGCCAGCTGCATGACCCAGACCTGCTCCACGGACTCCTGCGTCAGCGCCAGCCCCAGGTGGTGGTGGTCAACGATGTAGTGCAGGCCACGCGGCCCCAGCACGGCCGGAAACCAGTGCGAGGCCAGAAGGCCTTCGCGCTCCTTGCGCCTGAGACGGCTCCACTGGGCGCGCTTGGTCTGCACTTCGGCGGCGCCTATGGTCATCTGCGTGGGACGCAGTGCGTCCAGCGGAACCCGGGTCAGATGCTGCTGTGCTCTCATCGTCCAACCTCCGTTGCATCAAAGGTGCGGACCCAGCGGGCTGCCCGGTCCGGCATCCAGAATACGCCTTCGGAGTTACAAATGGTCGCAACAACGGACTTGCACCCATAATCGCTCACAATTTTGTCCCGTTGACCTCATGAACCAGCCCCAACATCCCATCGTCCATGGCACGGAAGACGTGCTGATCAGCCTCTGCAACTCCGTCTCGCGCGTGCTCCAGGTGGCCACGCAGTGCCAGATCCAGTATTCGGGCATGGTGCAACGCATCACCAAGACCAGCCTCAAGCCCGACATCGGCTGCTTTGTCCTGGTGGACGGCGGCTTCTCGGGCCTGGTGATCATCAACTTCTCGGCCGCCGCCGCCATGGAGCTGTACCGCAGCTACATGCTGAGCATGGGCATGGGCGAGGACGACCTGGCCACCTCCTATACCTCGGACGATGTCAGCAACGTCATGGGCGAGCTGATGAACCAGGTGGTGGGCGACTTCACCAGCAAGGTCCAGCGCGAGCTTCAGACCTACATCACCCAGAGCCAGCCCAAGATGATCCGCCTGAACAAGCAGGTCAACCTCAGCGTGGACGCCAACCTCGACTCCCCCGAGGCGCGCCGCGTGACCTTCTACACGGGCAACAACAACATCTTCTATCTCGAACTGGCCATGGACCGCACCGAGTTCATCAAGGTCGTGGACTTCGAGCCCCAGGAGCGCCCCGATCCCGATGCGCTCATGGCCCAGACCGCCGCCAGCGCCCCGGCCGCAGCGCCCGCGCCGGCCGCCAGCACCGACACCGACGAACTGCTCAAGTCGCTGGGCATGTAACTGCCGGCACACGCCCCGGCTTACAACCCAGGCACACAGCCCCGGCACTGCGGGCAAGACCCTGATGCATGCGGATGTATCAGGGCAGCCCCGCAAACGACATCGTTGATATGCAGATAATTGGGATGCCAACTATTTGAATATCACCCGATGTCGTCCCCTTCCGCCCCCTTCCCGCTCACGCAGGCCGACCCCACCGCCGTGCAAAGGCATTTCATGTTCACGCTGGGGCAGGTGAACAAACAGTGGCGCCGCACGCTGGACCGGCTGCTGGCGCCCATGGGACTGACCCAGGCACTGTGGATGCCGCTGATGCACCTGGCGCGCTCGCCCGAGGCCATGCGCCAGAAGGATCTGGCCCACTCCCTGGCGCTGGACAGCTCCTCCGTCGTGCGGCTGGTGGACGGCCTGGCCGCCCAGGGCTGGATAGAGCGCGTGGACGACAGCGACCGCCGCGTCAGGAAAATCCAGCTCACGCCAGCCGGCCATGCCCAGGTCGAAGCCGTGCAGGGCCTGCTGCAGCAGGCGCGCGCCCAGGTGCTGGGCGCCGTGCCGCCCGAGGAACTGGGCGCGGCCTATGCCACGCTGCAGCGCCTGCTGGAGGCCATGGCCGCCGAGCCCGCCTGCGACACGGACCTGCCCGACGAGCAGGCTGCCTGAGATGGCGGCCGAGCACTCTCCGCTGCCACCCGCCCAGGGCCATACAGCGGCCAGCCGCAAGGCGCCGCTTTGGCTGCTGGTGATCGTGACCATCGTCGGCACGCTGGCCATGCACATGTTCCTGCCCGCCCTGCCCGATGCGGCACGCCAGCTCCAGGCCGGCGCCAGCCAGATGCAGCTGACCATCACGGTCTACATCCTGGGCCTGGGCGTGGGCCAGCTGATCTACGGCCCGCTGTCGGACAGCCTGGGTCGCCGCCCCATGCTGCTGGCCGGGCTCATCCTCTATGCGCTGGCCAGCCTGGCGGCCTTTCTCGCCCCGTCCGCCCCCTGGCTGATCGGCGCGCGGCTGCTCCAGGCGCTGGGCGGCTGCGCGGGCCTGGCCCTGGGCCGCGCCATTGCGCGCGATTCAAGCACGCCCGAGAACGCCGTGGGCAGCCTGGCGCTGCTCAACCTGATGATGATGATCGGCCCCGGCATCGCGCCGGCCATCGGCTCGGCCATCGACGACGCCCTGGGCTGGCGTGCCATCTTCGGCACGCTGGCCGTGGTCGGCGGCGTGACGGCCTTCGCCATCTGGAAGCTGCTGCCCGAAACCGGCCAGCCCACGGGCCGCCTGCACCTGGGCACCATCCGCGACGACTACCGCAGCCTGCTGCGCTCTCCTGCCTTCGTGGGCTTTGCCGTGGGCGGCGGCTGCGCCACCACGTCCATCTATGCCTTCCTGGCCGCGGCGCCCTTCGTCTTCATCGAGCAACTGCATTCCACCAAGCATGAGGTGGCCATCTACCTGGGCCTGCTCATGGGCGGCATGGCCGTGGGCAATGCGCTGGCCCGCCAGCTGATACGCCACTGGCCCCTGGAGCGGCTGATGCTCAACGGCAATCTGCTGAGCCTGGCCAGCGCGGCCATGCTGCTGTTGCTGGCCCTGTTCAACCAGCTCACGCCGGCCATCGTGGTGGGGCTGATGGTGCTGTTCGCGCTGGGCTCGGGCCTGACCAGCCCTGCGGCGCTGGCCAGCGCGCTGAGCGTGCATCCGCGCCTCACGGGCTCGGCCGCCGGGGTCTACGGCAGCACCCAGATGGCCGTGGGCGGCCTGTGCACGCTGGGCGCCAGCCTGGGCAGCAACCCGGCGCTGTCGGCGGCGCTGGCCCTGGTGGTGGCCTGCGTGCTGGGGCAACTGGGCTTTCGCAGCGCGCTGCGCCACGCGCAGCGGGCGCCCGGCTGAGGGGCGCCCGGGCGAGGGCCGCCCGGGCTGAAGACCACAGTCGCCCAGGCGACGGTCCGGCCGACTGCGGGTGCGAGGTGCGCAGGCCCTCGATTACATTGGCGCAGCCGTGGCCAGCCGCCACGGCCCACAGGAGACAAAAAACCATGCGCCAACTTTCCTTTTCCATCGTCCTGCGCCAGGCCGCCACCGGCACGCTGGCAGCCGCCGCGCTGCTGGCCGGTACAGCCGCCCAGGCCGGCTCCATCGAGGCCGCCGAGTTCAAGAGCGCCACGCTGCAGCGCAGCTGGACCTACAACGTCTACCTGCCCACGGGCTACGACGCCCAGTCCAGGCTGCGCTATCCCGTCATGTACCTGCTGCACGGCAATGACGGCCAGCGCAATGACTGGCCCGTCAAGGGCAATCTGCTGCGCACGGTGGACCAGCTGATCCAGAACGGGGAGATCCCGCCCGCCATCATCGTCATGCCCGACGCGGGAACGACCTGGTACGTGGACCTCAAGGAGCCCATGGAGACGGCCTTCTTCCAGGACCTTGTCCCCCATGTCGAGAAGAAGTACCGCACCCTCACCAGCCGCGATGGCCGCGTGATCGGCGGCCTGTCCATGGGCGGCTACGGCGCGCTGCGCTACGTGCTCAAGTACCCCGAGAAATTCCAGGCCGCCGCCCTGCTGAGCCCCGCCATCTACAACCCCGAGCCGCCCGCCGATTCCTCGGCACGCTCGGTCAAGGTCTTTGCCGAACCCAACACGGGCGGCCAGTACAGCACCACGGTCTGGAAGAGCTACAACTACCCCGTGCTGTGGGACAGCTTTCTCGCCCGCAAGATCAGCGTGCCCATGTACATCAACTCGGGCGACGACGATGAATTCATGATCGAGTCCGACGCCGCCCAGCTCTACGCCCAGCTGCGCAGGAGCAAGCAGCCTGCCGAGCTGCGCATCGTCAACGGCAAGCATGAATGGCCGGTCTGGGAAAGCACCATCGGCGACGCGCTCAAGTACGTGTTCCGCACCGTGCGCCGCCCGCAGGCGGACAACTGAGCCAGGCCAGGCGGTGAAGAAAAAAAGGGGAGCCGATCGGCTCCCCTTTTTGATTGCATCAGCAGGTCTTACAGATTGCCGACCATCTTGGCAGGGATCACCCAGGCGTCGAACTGTTCGCCGGTCAGGTGGCCGGAAGCCACGGCGGCTTCACGCAGGCTGGAGCCTTCCTTGTGCGCCTTCTTGGCGATGTAGGCCGCCTTGTCGTAGCCGATGTGCGGGTTCAGCGCCGTCACCAGCATCAGCGAGCGCTGCACCAGTTCGGTGATGCGCTCGCGGTTGGGCTCGATGCCCACGGCGCAGTGGTCGTTGAAGCTCTTCATGCCATCGGCCAGCAGGCGCACGCTCTGCAGGAAGTTGTGCGAGACCATGGGACGGAACACGTTCAGCTCGAAGTTGCCCGAGGCGCCGCCGAAGTTGATGGCCACGTCGTTGCCGAAGACCTGGGCCGCCAGCATGGTCACGGCTTCGCTCTGCGTGGGGTTGACCTTGCCGGGCATGATGGACGAGCCGGGCTCGTTCTCGGGGATGGAGATCTCGCCCAGGCCGCTGCGCGGGCCCGAGGCCAGCCAGCGCACGTCGTTGGCGATCTTCATCATGCTGGCGGCCAGCGTCTTGAGCGCGCCGTGGGCGTGGACCAGGCCGTCGCACGAGGCCAGGGCCTCGAACTTGCTGGGCGCCGTCACGAACGGGTAGCCGGTGAGCTGGGACAGCTCGGCCGCCACGCCCTCGGCATAGCCCTTGGGCGCATTCAGGCCCGTGCCCACGGCCGTGCCGCCCAGCGCCAGCTCGTACAGGTGCGGCAGCGCGGCGCGCACATGCTTTTCGCCATGGGCCAGCTGGGCCACCCAGCCCGAGATTTCCTGGCCCAGCGTCAGCGGCGTGGCGTCCTGCAGATGGGTGCGGCCGATCTTGACGATGTCGGCATAGGCCTCGCTCTTGGCCTGCAGCGTGTTGCGCAGCAGGGCAATGGCGGGCAGCAGCTTTTGCTCGATGGCCGTGACGGCAGCCACGTGCATGGCGGTCGGGAACACGTCGTTGCTCGACTGGCTCTTGTTCACGTCGTCATTGGGGTGGACCAGGCGCGATTCGCCGCGCTCGCCGCCGAGGATTTCGCTGGCGCGGTTGGCCAGCACCTCGTTGACGTTCATGTTGGTCTGCGTGCCCGAGCCGGTCTGCCAGACCACCAGCGGGAACTCGTCCGGGTGCTTGCCGGCGATCACCTCGTCGGCGGCGGCCAGGATGGCCTGGGTCTTCTTCTCGTCGAGCAGGCCCAGCTTGTGGTTGACGGTGGCCGAGGCCTTCTTGACCTGGGCCAGCGCGTGGATGATCTCGCGCGGCTGCTGCTCTCCGCTGATGTCGAAGTTCTGCAGCGAACGCTGCGTCTGCGCACCCCAGAGCTTGTCTGCGGGGACGGCTATGGGTCCGAAAGTGTCTTTTTCCTGGCGGGTCGCGGTCATTGGTGTGGACTCCTTGGTGAAAACAACGCGGCGCAGTTGGCTGGAGGCAGGTCGGCGGGCCGCGCAGGACGTGGCTCGGGGATATCTGGCTGGCAGGGCCGCAATGGCAAAAACCCGCTCATGGTAACTCCGTAAATGGGAACCTCTCGCATCCGTCCCCCACTGAGGTGTCGCCGAGGCGGGCTTGTCCAGGCAAACCCCTCGACTCTTGTACAAGACTGCGCCCATTGCGTGCACTTTTCCCCCTGCAGCGCCGATAATCGCCCCCGGGATTCCCCTCCCCTGTTCCCCCGATCAAAAAGACACCCCACCGATGACCACCACGATCCGCCAGCAGGACCTGATCGATTCGATCGCAGGCGCCCTGCAGTACATCAGCTACTACCACCCCGCCGACTACATCGCCCACCTGGCCCGCGCCTACGAACGCGAGCAGAGCCCGGCGGCCAAGGACGCGATGGCCCAGATCCTGACCAACTCCAAGATGTCGGCCACCGGCCACCGCCCGATCTGCCAGGACACCGGCATCGTCAACGTGTTCCTGAAGGTGGGCATGGACGTGCGCTGGGAAGGCTTCACGGGCGGCCTGGAAGACGCCATCAACGAAGGCGTACGCCGCGGCTACAACCACCCCGACAACACGCTGCGTGCCTCGGTCGTGGCCGATCCGCTGTTCGCCCGCAAGAACACCAAGGACAACACGCCTGCCGTCATCAACGTGCAGATCGTGCCCGGCGACAAGCTGGACGTGACCGTGGCCGCCAAGGGCGGCGGCTCGGAGAACAAGTCCAAGATGATCATGATGAACCCCAGCGACAACCTGGTGGACTGGGTTCTCAAGACCGTTCCGACCATGGGCGCGGGCTGGTGCCCGCCGGGCATGCTGGGCATCGGCATCGGCGGCACCGCCGAGAAGGCCGTGCTGCTGGCCAAGGAAAGCCTGATGGAAGACCTGGACATGTACGAGCTGCAGGCCAAGGCCGCGCGCGGAGAAAAGCTCGACCAGGTCGAGGAACTGCGCCTGGAGCTGTATGAGAAGGTCAACGCCCTGGGCATCGGCGCGCAAGGCCTGGGCGGCCTGGCCACCGTGCTGGACATCAAGATCAAGATGTACCCCACGCACGCGGCCTCCAAGCCCGTGGCCATGATCCCCAACTGCGCGGCCACGCGCCACGCGCACTTCGTGATGGACGGCTCCGGTGCGGTCTACATGGACGCCCCCTCGCTGGACCTGTGGCCCAAGATCGACTGGGAGCCCGACTACAACAAGTCGCGCCGCGTGGACCTCAACGCACTGACCAAGGAAGAAGTGGCCAGCTGGAAGCCCGGCGACACCCTGCTGCTCAACGGCAAGATGCTCACGGGCCGCGATGCCGCCCACAAGCGCATCCAGGACATGCTGGCCAAGGGCGAGAAGCTGCCCGTGGACTTCACCAACCGCGTGATCTACTACGTCGGCCCCGTGGACCCGGTCAAGGACGAAGCCGTGGGCCCCGCAGGCCCGACCACGGCCACCCGCATGGACAAGTTCACCGACATGATGCTGGAGCAGACCGGCCTGATCGCCATGATCGGCAAGGCCGAGCGCGGCCCGGTGGCCATCGAGTCCATCAAGAACCACAAGTCGGCCTACCTGATGGCCGTGGGCGGCGCCGCCTACCTGGTGTCCAAGGCCATCAAGAACGCCAAGGTCGTGGGCTTCGAGGACCTGGGCATGGAAGCCATCTACGAATTCGACGTGGTGGACATGCCCGTGACCGTGGCCGTGGATGCCGGCGGCACCAGCGCCCACATCACGGGCCCTGCCGAATGGCAAAAGCGCATCGCGTCCGGCGAGTTCAAGACCATTGAGATCGCCTCGGCCTGAGGCCGGCACCAAGCGCAAAGGGACCGCCTTCGGGCGGTCTTTTCATTGGTGCGGGCATTTGTGACAGACTGCCCGCTGCCTGCAACACTGCCCATTCAACATGACCATCGCGCTCGTCCTCATCGCCCTGCTGGCCGTGACCAGCCTGGCCTGGCGCCTGTCCTCCCGCCGCCATGTCCTGCCCTGCCCGTCCTGGCTGCGCTGGATGGTCGAGCTTGACAATCCCTTCGCGGCCAGCAACAAGGCCGCCTTCATCGTCGGGCAACTGCAGATCCAGCCGGGCATGAAGGTGCTGGACGCGGGCTGCGGCCCGGGCCGCGTCACCCTGCCATTGGCGCGTGCCGTTGGCGCGCAGGGACAGGTGCTGGCCGTGGACCTGCAGCCGGCCATGCTTGAACAGGTGGCTGCCAAGGCGCGCGCCCAGGGGCTGGAGAATGTGCGCACCCAGGCGGCTGCGCTGGGCCAGGGGCAGCTTGAAGCGCAGCAGCACGACCGCGCCGTGATGGCCGCCGTACTGGGAGAGATCCCGGACCGTCAGGCCGCGCTGGCCGATATCTTCCAGAGCCTGTGCCCCGGCGGCCTGCTGGCCGTGGCCGAACTGGTCTTCGACCCGCATTTCCAGCGCCGCACCAGCGTGGAAAAGCTGGCAGGCGAGGCAGGCTTCATCCCCCACTCCTTTCACGGCCATGCAGCCGCGTATCTGCTGGTACTGCAGCGCCCTCTCCAACCATGACCACCACACATTCCCCTGTAGCGACCCTGCGGACACCGCGCCTGATACTGCGCCAGTGGCAGGCCGGCGACCGACAGACCTTTGCCGCGCTGAATGCCGACCCACAGGTCATGGAGCACTTTCCGGCACTGCTCAGCCGTGAACAAAGCAATGCCATGGCAGACAGGATCCAGGCACTGATCGAGGAACGCGGCTGGGGCTTCTGGGCGGCAGAGCACCTTGCCAGCGGCGAGTTCATGGGCTTCATCGGGCTGCATACTCCCGCCGCGTCTTTGCCGTTCTCGCCCTGCGTGGAAATCGGCTGGCGGCTCGCCCGGCCTTTCTGGGGCCAGGGCCTGGCCAGCGAAGGCGCACGGGCGGCGCTGGAGCACGGCTTCGGCGCGTTGCATCGGGAGTCCATCGTCTCGTTCACCGCGCTGTCCAACCTGCGTTCGCAGGCCGTGATGCAGCGCCTGGGCATGGAACGCGACGCCCATGACTTCGACCATCCGGAGGTGCCGGCAGGCCATGCGCTGCGCAGGCATTGCCTGTACCGCCTGACACATGCCCAATGGCTGCAGCAGCAAGCCATGGCCGCAGCATGAACGCGCCCGAGCGGGCATACTGGGCGCCGCCTCCAAAAGCCTTTATCCGCATCTCCACATGACCTCCCCGGCCTCTCCCATCGGCGTCTTCGACAGCGGCATCGGCGGCCTCAGCGTGCTGCAGGCGCTGCGCCATGAACTGCCGCATGAGCGCTTCGTCTACCTTGCCGACAGCGGCAATGCACCCTATGGCGATGCGCGTGGCGATGCCTTCGTTCAGCAGCGCACGCGCACCATTGCGCGCCATCTGCGCGAGCAGCACCAGATCAAGGTGCTGGTGATCGCCTGCAACACGGCCACGGCAGCGGCCGTGGACATGCTGCGCGCCGAAATGCCCGAACTGCCCCTGATCGGCGTGGAGCCCGCCATCAAGCCCGCTTCGCTGTCGAGCCAGACCGGCCACGTGGGCGTGATGGCCACACGCGGCACGGTGAGCAGCGCACGCTTTGCGCGCCTGGTGGCCGACCATGGCCAGCGCGTGCAATTCCATGTCCAGCCCTGCGACGGACTGGCCAAGGCCATCGAGGAAAGCACGGAGCAACCCGTTCCCGCCGACCCCATGGCCACCGAGGTCGCGCAACTGTGCACCAGGTATGTGAATGCCCTGGGCAGCTTCGGACAGAAGACGGGTGAGATGGATTCCCTGGTGCTGGGCTGCACCCACTACATATTCGCCCGCGAGCAGTTGCGCACGCTGCTGGGGCCGGACATCCAGTTCATCGACACAGGTGCCCCGGTAGCCCGCCAGACGCGGCGCGTGCTGGACCGCCTGGGCACCCTGGCCAGCGAATCAGGCCCCTTGCCCGCAGCAAAGGGCCAGGTCCAGCTGATGACCACGGGATCGCTGCAGGCCCTGCAGTCCGCCGCATCGCGCTGGCTGGAGCTGCCTGCGCAATGCTGCTCGTCCGTTCAGGTCGGCGAATCCAGCGCCATTCCCACGGCCGCTTGAATCACGGCTGCGCCTGCCACAGGCGCCGGCCCGAGTGGTCCATCCAGCTCAGGTACAGGCGCAGCTCGAACTCCAACTGGTGATAGTCGGGTTCCATGTGCGTGCACAACTGGTAGAAGGCCTTGTCGTGGTCGGGCTCGCGCAGATGGGCCAGCTCGTGGACGACGATCATGCGCAAGAACGCCTCGGGCGCCTGCTTGAACAGTGCGCCGATGCGGATCTCGTGCCGTGCATTGAGGCGGCTTCCTTGCACCACGGTGCGGCGCGTGTGCAGGCCCAGGGCGTTGTGGACCACGTGGATGCGGCCGTCGTAGGCCACCTTGTTCAGCGTGCCGGCATTGCGCATGTGCCGGCCCTTGAGGGCATCCACGTAGTCATAGAGGCTCTTGTCCGTGCGCACGGCATGGGCCTCGGGATGCTTGCGCAGCAGCCAGGCCTCAGCCTTGTCATCGGCCAGCCAGCCACGCACCTGTGACTGCAGCGCGGCCGGGTAGGCGGACAGGTAGGGAAGCGGCAGCACGCCACCGGCCACCTCGCGCCGCTGCTCGCGCTGGCGGCGCACGGTCTCGGTGACTGCTCCGGAATACTTGGGCGTGCTGGCCTGTGCCGCCATGGCTGTACGCTGCGCGGGGCAGCGCCTTGCGCTCAATGCAGGTGGCGTGGGCGGCGGTTGCCGCCGTGGCCCGAACCCGATCCACCCATACCGCGCGGCGGCTTGCCGATCTCCAGCGAACTGACCAGGGCATCGAAGCGCTGGGAGAACAGCTTGTCGATCTCCTGCACCACGCCACCCAGCTCGGAGCCGTCGAAATGGCGCTCCATCAGGTTGACCACGTCCTGCACCAGCAGATCGCGCTGCACCTGCATGATGGCCGCGGGCGTCGGACCAACGAAGAGCATGACGAAGTCGTCGCGCGACTCGGCCTCTTCGGACTCCTCTTCCTCGTCGAACTCGGTGTCGTAGAAGGTCACCTCGATGGCCGCGCCCTGCTCGGCCAGCTCGTTGATGCCCATGCACATGTCGTCCAGCGACTGGCGGAAATCCTCGTCACCACGCACGGTCCAGCACACCTGGAGCAGGCGCTCCTTGGTATCGAACTGGATGCCTGGCTCTTCCTCATAGACGCTGCCAGCGCCATCGGCCAGGGAACGGGCCCCCGCATACTTCCACAGCGGACCCAGCGCTTCCTGCAACTGCTCGTAGGTCGTGTCGGGGCGCAGCAGCACTTGGCCGTGCACGTGGATTTCAAATGGAGCGTTGTAATTCGACATGTTCTCGTCTGGGATGAGTTTGGCCACACCTGTCACGCCGCACCATGTGCCACGATCAACGTCAACGGAACGCATGCAGGCATCGCCATCACTGTCTGCCCGAGCCGCGCCATCCAGGCAAGCAGCCCGGGGCCTGATGAATGGATTCTCGCACGTTATGCCAACGGGCAAGGTCTTGGCAAGGCATGGACACCGTGCAGCGCAGCAAGCGGGCAGGACCGTCGATGCACGTTGCGGCACGACGCCTGAATTTGCGGAACAGCAGGCGCCTTGGCTGCTTCAATCCGCTACCGTATAGATAGCAACAATGCCTAGTAGGTATTGGGTTGTGGTGCCCCGAGCCGGGATCGAACCGGCACGCCCCTGTTCGGAAGCGGCGGATTTTAAGTCCGCAGTGTCTACCAATTTCACCATCGGGGCCCTGCACCGCAGCGTCACAGGTCAGCGCGAACTGCTCACACCTGCAACTGCAGCACCAACGAAAAAGGGAAGCGTTACCGCTTCCCTTTTTCTGAATTGGAGCGGGAAAACGGGTTCGAACCGTCGACCTCAACCTTGGCAAGGTTGCGCTCTACCAACTGAGCTATTCCCGCGTATCTGTAAAGCTATGTGCTTCACAGAGCAGACTTGAATTCTAGCGCAGATTTTTGGTGCTACGGAAGAAGCCCGCAAAAAATCTGCACCAAGGCAGATCGCAGCCTGCCTTGCACCTTGCGGCGGCAGGCTGTTTCACCGTCGACGCCTACTTGCCGTCGATGCGATCCTGCATGCGCTTGGCACGCTGTTCGGACGGCGGATGGGAGCTCAGGATGGAGCTGCCGCCGCTGCCAGCGCTGAGCTTGGCCAGCTTCTGGAACGATGTGACCAGCCCCTGGCGGCTCATCTTCTTTTCCGTGAGCAGATCGAAGGAGTAGTCATCGGCCGCCGATTCCTGCGACTGCGAGAACTGGGCATTGATGAACTTCTCACCCAGATCACCCGCCTGCGAACGCGACAGCGAGGCCAGCGCCGAATTGCCGCTATTGGCCGCAATAGAGCGTGCAGCCGACGCCGCATAGGCCGTCTGCATGCGCTTCTTGCTGTGACCCAGTGCCACGTGCGGGCCTGTCTGAATTTTTGTGTGCAAGGCTCTCATTGACTTGCCCTGGTCAGCCGGAGTTGCATGAGACAACGACGGATACCTGGGCAAGTGGAGACTGCATCTTAAGCAGTCCTCCTGGTGAAGCGGTCCTCGTAGAGGATCGCGAACTGGTTCATTGCCTCCTTCCAATCCTTGGCCGCGCGGCCCCAGTCAGCCGTGATGTTGCGCAGGGCCAGCCAGATCAGCTTGGTGGCCGCGTCATCGCTGGGGAAGTGCCCGCGCGTCTTGATGATCTTGCGCAGCCTCGCGTTGATGCTCTCAATGGCGTTGGTGGTGTAGACCACGCGGCGCACGGCTGGCGGGAAGGCGAAGAAGGGGATCACCTTGTCCCAGGCCCGACGCCAGGCCGCCACCACGGTGGGGAACTTGTGACCCCAAGGGCCTTGCTCAAAGGCCTCCAGCTCGGCTTGTGCCGCCTCAGCACTGGGCGCCGTGTAGATGGGTCGGATGGCCTGCGCAAGCAGCTTGCGATCCTTCCAGCTCGCGTAGTCCAGGCTGTTGCGGATCAGGTGCACGATGCAGGTCTGCAGCGTGGTGGCCGGGAAAACCGCCCCCAACGCCTCGGCCATGCCCTTGAGACCATCGGTGACAGCAATGAGGATGTCGTTGACGCCCCGGGTCTTCAGGTCGTTGAAGACCTTCATCCAGAACTTGGCCCCCTCGGTGCCTTCGATCCACAGGCCCAGGATGTCGCGGCTGCCATCGGGCAGCACGCCCAGGGCCAGGTAGATGGCCTTGTTGCGCACCACCGCGTCCTCTCGGATCTTCACGCGCAGCGCGTCGAAGAACACCACCGGGTACATCGGTTCAAGCGGGCGGGCCTGCCAGGCGGTGACCTCGGCCATGACGGCGTCGGTGACCGAGCTGATGAACTCGGCCGAGACCTCTGTGCCGTAGCTCTCCAGCAAGAAGCCCTGGATCTCGCGCATGGTCATGCCGCGCGCGTACATGGCCACGATCTTGTCGTCAAAGCCGGTGAAGCGTCGCTCGTGCTTGGGGATGAGCACTGGCTCGAAGCTGCCAGCGCGGTCACGCGGCACCTCGATGCGCAGCGGGCCGTCGTCGGTGAGCACCGTTTTGCCCGTGCTGCCGTTGCGGTGGTTGGCCCCGGCCTCGGGCTTGGCACCCCCGGGGGCATAGCCCAGGTGATGGCTGAGCTCAGCGCCCAGCGCACGCTCGATCAGCGCCTTCTTGAAGGCCACCGTCGCGGCGTTGACCGCCTCGCCCGTCATCGGCCCGGTCACGAACTGGTCAATCAGTTCCTTGGGAATGGGCGGCAGCTTCGCCGCCGCAGCAGCGCTGGCCGCCGCCTTCTTCGTCGTCTTGCTTGGCATACATGCTCCTGATCGTCATGCTATGCCTCGCACACAAAATTCGGGACAGGCTCCCACGTGCCCGATCTCATGGCCAATCACGCCACGCAACTCGTCATCGTTCATCAGATCCATCAGGCCGCTGTAGACACGGATGCAGCCATTGGCCATGGCCCAGGCATTCACGTCCTGCGTCATATAGACCTTGTAGACAGCCTTCTTCCCATTGACAGCCTGCGGCATGCCGGCAATCACCTTGTTCAGCCGCAGCGTGTACTTGCTCTTTGCATCTGCCACCTTGTTCTGAGCATCCATGGCTGCGCAGGAATCATTGGACAGCGTGACCACGTCGTCATCCGTGAGCGTCATGGCCTTCATGGCCGTGGAGCCCGAATCCAGCAACCCGCCCACATCGGCAGACTCCATGGTTTTACAGCCCGCCAGCACCACGCCGCTGGCAACAATCGCCGTCAATAGCTTGATCTTCATAATCCCTCCCGATAAATGAAGCGCGCATCATATCCACGACCCGCCAATTCAATCTACCGGCAATGACAACCCATTTGCAATTTCTTGCAATTTCTCAATGGACAAGCAATGCCAAATTTCAATGACGACTGCTCATTAAAACAAATGGAAACAATTAAATTCACCAAATCAGCAATGAATGGCCAAAACAGGCATGCAGCCATGCTGCCGATGCACAGAGCGTGAAGCACCGTCATGGCACTGAATCGGAAGAGAAGAAGATGCGCCAGCCAAGTCGAGGCCGCTGCGGAGACATGGCACCAAGGACGAACAACGATCCGTGATGCAGAAAAAGAAAAAGGCCCCGAGGGGCCTTTTGAACACTGTGTCTGCAATGAATTTTTGGAGGCGCGAACCAGAGTCGAACTGGTCTAACCGGATTTGCAATCCGGGGCATAACCGCTTTGCTATCGCGCCAAGATCACTATCAAACATGCAGCATTGCTGCAGTTTTTAAAACTGGAGCGGGAAAACGGGTTCGAACCGTCGACCTCAACCTTGGCAAGGTTGCGCTCTACCAACTGAGCTATTCCCGCAAAAAATTCAAGCAACCAACCGTCACCTGAATCGGATGTGCACTAGGCACATCCAAAACTGGAGCGGGAAAACGGGTTCGAACCGTCGACCTCAACCTTGGCAAGGTTGCGCTCTACCAACTGAGCTATTCCCGCTTGAATCATCCATTCTGGCAGCCAACCGCCACCAGAACCGAACACGCCCGAAAGCATGTTCAAAAACTGGAGCGGGAAAACGGGTTCGAACCGTCGACCTCAACCTTGGCAAGGTTGCGCTCTACCAACTGAGCTATTCCCGCATTTCTACCGAAGCCTGACATTCTACAACGTCGTTTGCTGCGATGGGATGAATTGTAGCGTAGTTCTTGGAGGGTTCAGGAAAAACGCTACATTTTTTCATCTTCAGTGCTTGACGGCTGGCTCCACAGGCTTGGATTCCGCTGGTGGCGGCGCTGCGGCCTCCTCCTCGGACAAGGGCTCGGGCACGCGCTCCAGCGCCACCTTGAGAACCTGGTCGATCCACTTGACGGGGATGATTTCCAGGCCGCTCTTGACGTTGTCGGGGATCTCCTGGAGGTCCTTGACGTTCTCTTCGGGGATCAGCACCGTCTTGATGCCGCCACGCAGGGCCGCCAGCAGCTTTTCCTTGAGGCCGCCGATGGCGGTGACCTCACCGCGCAGCGTGATCTCGCCAGTCATGGCGACATCGGCACGCACCGGGATACCGGTCAGCGCAGAGACGAAGGCCGTCGTCATGGCCGCACCCGCGCTGGGGCCGTCCTTGGGCGTGGCGCCATCGGGCACGTGCACGTGGATGTCCTTCTTCTCGAAGGCCTCGTCCTTGATGCCGAGCATGCGCGAGCGGCTGCGCACCACGGTGCGGGCGGCTTCCACGGATTCCTTCATCACGTCGCCCAGGGAGCCGGTGCGCGAGATCACGCCCTTGCCGGGCATGATGGCGGCCTCGATGGTCAGCAGATCGCCACCGACCTCGGTCCATGCCAGGCCCACGACCTGGCCGACCTGGTTGTTGTGCTCGGCACGGCCGTAGCTGTACTTGCGCACACCCAGGTAGTCGGTGAGGTTGTCGGCATTGACGACGACGGTGGGCTCCAGCTTCTTGAGCTGCAGTCCCTTGACCACCTTGCGGCAGATCTTGGAGAGCTCGCGTTCCAGAGAGCGCACGCCGGCTTCACGCGTGTAGTAGCGCACGATGTCGCGGATGGCGGACTCGTCGACCTGCATTTCGCCGTCCTTCACACCGTTGTTGGTGAGTTGCTTGGGCAGCAGGTAGCGGATGGCGATGTTGACCTTTTCGTCCTCGGTGTAACCCGACAGGCGGATCACTTCCATGCGGTCCAGCAGCGCGGGCGGGATGTTCATGGAGTTGGAGGTCGCCACGAACATCACGTCGCTGAGGTCGAAGTCCACCTCGACGTAGTGATCGCCGAAGGTGTGGTTCTGCTCGGGGTCCAGCACTTCCAGCAGGGCGCTCGACGGGTCGCCACGGAAGTCCATTCCGAGCTTGTCGATTTCGTCCAGCAGGAACAGCGGGTTGCGCGTGCCGACCTTGTCCAGGCTTTGCAGCACCTTGCCCGGCATGGCGCCGATGTAGGTGCGGCGGTGGCCGCGGATTTCCGCCTCGTCACGCATGCCGCCCAGCGCCATGCGCACGTACTTGCGGCCCGTGGCCTTGGCGATGGACTGGCCCAGCGAGGTCTTGCCCACGCCCGGAGGTCCGACCAGGCACAGGATGGGCGCCTTGACCTTGTCCACGCGCTGCTGCACAGCAAGATATTCAAGGATGCGGTCCTTGACCTTTTCGAGGCCGAAGTGGTCGGCATTGAGCACGTCCTCGGCATTGGCCAGGTCGTGCTTGATCTTGGTCTTCTTGCTCCAGGGCAGGCCCGTGAGCACGTCGATGTAGTTGCGCACCACGGTGGCTTCGGCCGACATGGGCGACATGAGCTTGAGCTTCTTGAGCTCGGCCTCGGCTTTCTTGCGCGCCTCGGCGGGCATGCGGGCCAGCTTGATCTTCTTTTCGATCTCTTCGATGTCGGCGCCGTCTTCGCCCTCGCCCAGTTCCTTCTGGATGGCCTTGACCTGCTCGTTCAGGTAGAAGTCGCGCTGGTTCTTCTCCATCTGGCGCTTGACGCGGCCGCGGATGCGCTTGTCGACGTTGAGGATGTCGACTTCGCGGTCCAGTTGCTCGAAGAGGTTTTCCAGGCGTTCCTTGATGTCCACCAGGTCGAGCACGGCCTGCTTGTTCTCAAGCTTGAGCGGCAGGTGCGCGGCAATGGTGTCGGCCAGGCGGCCGGCATCGTCGATGCTGGCGATGGAGGTGAGGATCTCGGGCGGGATCTTCTTGTTGAGCTTGACGTACTGGTCGAACTGCTGCGTCACGGCGCGGCGCAGGGCCTCGATCTCGCTGGGCTTGTGGGTTTCGGCCTCGGGCGCCACGGGCACGACGGAGCCCACGAAGTGGGTCTCTTCGTCCATGACCTGCTTGACCAGCGCGCGCTGCTGGCCTTCGACCAGCACCTTGACCGTGCCGTCGGGCAGCTTGAGCATCTGCAGGATGGTGGACACGCAGCCGACATCGAACATGTCAGCGGCCGTGGGCTCGTCCTTGGAGGCGGTCTTCTGGGCCACCAGCATGATGCGGCGGTCGCCCTCCATGGCCAGCTCCAGCGCCTTGATGCTCTTGGCGCGCCCCACGAACAGCGGGATCACCATGTGGGGGAACACGACCACATCGCGCAACGGCAGCAGCGCCAGGTCTAGGGGGGTGGAAGGCAAAGGGGTATGTCCTGACATGGGAATCCTCGGTTTGTCAGCGGAAGATGGTCCGCACACCGGTGTATTTCAACCCTGCGGCCCGAAAGGATTTCGGGACGCAGGGACTTGCGCTGCCGGACCTTTGCAGGCGGCGGCGCATCAGGCCTTCTTGGCCGCTTCGCGGTAAACCAGCAGCGGCGCCTTTCCGTCTTCGATGGTGGACTCGTCCACCACTACCTTTTCGACATTGTCGGCATTGGGCAGCTCGTACATGGTGCCGATCAGAGATTGCTCCAGGATGGAGCGCAGGCCACGGGCACCCGTCTTGCGCGCCAGCGCCTTGCGGGCGATGGCCTTGAGCGCGGCAGGCCGGATCTCCAGCTCCACGCCCTCCATGGCAAGCAGCTTGCTGTACTGCTTGACCAGGGCGTTCTTGGGCTCGGTCAGGATCTGCACCAGGGCGTCTTCGCCCAGTTCGGCCAGGGCCGTGACCACGGGCATGCGGCCGACCAGCTCGGGGATGATGCCGAACTTGATCAGGTCTTCAGGCTCGATCTCCTGGAACACTTCCGAGATGGAGCGCTGCTTCTTGCTCTTGACCGTGGCGCCAAAGCCGATGCCAGACGCCTCGGTGCGGTTCTCGATGACCTTCTCCAGGCCCGCGAACGCGCCGCCGCAGATGAACAGGATATTGGTCGTGTCGATCTGCAGGAAGTCCTGGTTCGGATGCTTGCGGCCGCCTTGCGGGGGAACGCTGGCCATGGTGCCTTCGATGAGCTTGAGCAGGGCCTGCTGCACGCCCTCGCCAGACACGTCGCGCGTGATGCTGGGGTTGTCGGACTTGCGCGAGATCTTGTCGATCTCGTCGATGTAGACGATGCCGCGCTGTGCACGCTCGACGTCGTACTCGCAGCTCTGCAGCAGCTTCTGGATGATGTTCTCGACGTCCTCGCCCACGTAGCCGGCTTCGGTCAGCGTGGTGGCATCGGCCATGACGAAGGGCACGTTGAGCATGCGCGCCAGCGTCTGCGCCAGCAGCGTCTTGCCGGAGCCCGTGGGACCGATGAGCAGGATGTTGCTCTTGGCCAGCTCAATCTCGTCCTTGCCAGCCTTGTCCTTGTGACGCAGGCGCTTGTAGTGGTTGTAGACGGCAACGGCCAGCGTGCGCTTGGGCAGGTCCTGGCCGATCACGTAGTTGTCGAGGTTGGCCTTGATTTCGGCGGGCGTGGGCAGGTCGCCTCGGCCGTCCTTGGCCTCGGTGCTGGGCTGCTCGTCGCGGATGATCTCGTTGCAGAGATCGATGCACTCGTCGCAGATAAAGACTGACGGACCCGCGATCAGCTTCTTGACCTCATGCTGGCTCTTGCCGCAGAAGGTGCAATAAAGGTTTTTTTCGCTGGAGGAGCCTTTTTTCTCGGCCATGGGGTCGGTGCCTTGTTACAGAAATATGGAAAAGGATGATAACCAAATGGAAAGCGGCGTTTTCCGTAGGGGGAAAACGCCGCCCATTCTCATGCAGCCTCCGGACTTCAGGAGCGCTTGTTGATCACCTGATCGACCAGGCCGTAGTCCTTGGCTTCCTCGGCGGACAGGAAGTAGTCGCGCTCGGTGTCGTGCTGGATCTTTTCCAGCGGCTGGCCCGTGCGCTCGGCCAGGATCTTGTTCAGGCGCTCGCGGGTCTTGAGGATCTCGCGGGCGTGGATCTCGATCTCGGTGGCCTGGCCCTGCATGCCGCCCAGCGGCTGGTGGATCATGACCTGGGAGTTGGGCAGCGCAAAGCGCTTGCCCTTGGTGCCAGCGGCCAGCAGGAAGGCGCCCATGCTGGCTGCGATGCCGGTGCACAGCGTGGACACATCGGGCTTGATGAAGTTCATCGTGTCGAAGATGGCCAGGCCGGCGCTCACGGAGCCGCCGGGGCTGTTGATGTAGAACGAAATGTCCTTGTCGGGGTTTTCGCTTTCAAGGAACAGCAGCTGGGCCACGACGAGGTTGGCCGTCTGGTCATTGACAGGGCCCACCAGGAAGATCACCCGGTCCTTGAGCAGGCGCGAGTAGATGTCGTACGACCGCTCTCCGCGGCCGGACTGTTCGATGACCATTGGGATCATGCCCAAACCCTGAGTTTCCAATGCGCTCATGTTTTCTCCAGTACTAGGGGGCTACTTTAGCCGTATCCGGAAAGAAAATGGGGCTTGTGCGCCAAAGCACAAGCCCCGCAGATGCCAACCCGCCCGCCGATCTCACGAAGCGGCAGGCAGGCGGTGCTCAAACCCTCAGGCCTGGCCCATCAGTTCGTCGAAGGACACGGCCTTGTCGGAGACCTTGGCCTTGCCCAGCACGAACTCGGTCACGTTGTTTTCGATGACAACGGCTTCGACTTCAGCCAGGCGTTGGCGGTCGCCGAAATACCAGCGTGCCACGTCTTCGGGCTTTTCGTAGCTGGCGGCCAGCTCTTCCACGTGGGCCTTGATCTGGTCGGGCGTGGCGTGCAGCTCGTTGGCGCGCACCAGCTCGGCCACCACCAGGCCCAGGCGCACGCGGCGCTCGGCTTGGGGCAGGAACACGTCTTCAGGGATCTCGGCCTTCTCGGCGTCCTTGATGCCGCGCTGCTGCAGCTCGGCGCGGGCGCCTTCCAGCAGACGTGCGACTTCAGCCTGCACCGAAGCCTTGGGCAGTTCCAGCTCGGCCTTGGACACCAGAGCGTCCATCACGGCCTGCTTGTTGCGGCCTTGGACGCGGAACTTGACTTCACGCTCCAAGTTCTTCTTGATGTCGGCGCGCAGGCCTTCGACCGTGCCTTCAGCCACGCCCAGTGCCTTGGCAAAAGCCTCGTCCACTTCGGGCAGGTTGGCGGCTTCGATCTTCTTGACCGTCACCAGGAAATCGGCGGTCTTGCCGGCCACGTCCTTGCCGTGGTAGTCAGCGGGGAATGCCAGCGGGAAAGTCTTGGACTCGCCAGCCTTCATGCCGCGCACTGCGTCTTCGAATTCCTTGAGCATCTGGCCTTCGCCGACCAGGAACTGGAAGTCTTCAGCCTTGCCGCCGGAGAAGGTCTCGCCGTCGATCTTGCCTTCGAAGTCCACGGTCACGCGGTCGCCGTCCACGGCCACATCGGCCTGGGCGCGCTGCGCGAAGGTGCGGCGCTGCTTGCGCAGGATGTCCACGGTCTTGTCGATGGCGGCGTCGTCCACTTCGGCGGTCAGCTTCTCGACTTCGGCCGAGGTCAGGTCGCCGATCTTGACTTCAGGCATCACTTCGAAGATGGCTTCGAACTGGGCCTCGCCCTCGGGAGCGCCTTCCTTTTCGGAGATGCGGGGCTGGCCAGCCACGCGCAGCTTGGCTTCGTTGACGGCCTGTGCAAAAGCCTCGCCAACCTTGTCGTTGAGCACTTCGTACTGCACCGAGTAGCCATAACGCTGGGCCACCACGCTCATCGGCACCTTGCCGGGACGGAAGCCGTCCATCTTCACGGTGCGCGCCACCTGCTTCAGACGGTTCTCGACTTCGCTCTGGATGGAGTTCAGGGGCAGGCTCAGCGTGATCTTGCGCTCGAGCTTTTCAAGGGTTTCAACAGTAACGGCCATGTTTGTTCCTATGAGGGATTGGACCGTGCCGGCTGACATGCAGCCCGCACCGTATTGCGCAAAGTCACGGTGCATCGCGGACCGAAGCCAGTCGGCCGCGCGGCACCTCAGATTTCAAGGGCTTACATCGCATGCGCCTGGCCGCCTGGACCTCGCATGGTTCGCTCAACCCGTGATAAGCGAAGCCAAGTATTATAAACGAGGCGCTTTTCCCATCAGAAAGGCCGCATTGGGGATTTGCCCTCGGTTTTCAGTGTGCGGCAGCAGCGCGGGGCCCGCGCCTCCCCGCAGCACGACCCAGTTACCCGGTCACCCTGCATCGAAGCCCTGGCGCCCCCCTTAGATATCAATGAGCACATAGGTCAATTGAGGGGCTTCACCCGTGATCGCCTGCCCCTGGACATAGACGCTACCGCCCTCCTGGCTGCCCAGGGGATTGCGTACGCGCAATCGGCCATTGCCAGGCAGATCGACCGTGGCTGTTCCGTCGCCATGCACCGCGCTGATCCGTCCGGTGAGCACAGGCTCGTCAGGCAGCAGTTGGACAAGACGCTTGAAGAGATTGACGGTGCTCATACGGTTGCGCGCTCCACGGTAATCTGCTGCCGCACCACGGGCATGGCAGCGCTGAGACGGGTTCCACGGACCAGACCGCGCCAGGATTCGTCGGTATCGACGACTTCGATCAATTGGCCGGGCCGGATCAGGCCTGGTGCCGTCCCACCGGAAAGCAAGGGCATGGTGATGGACTGGACCAGCTTGTTGCCCGATGCTCCCAGCACGGCCTCGCCACGCTGGCGTGCGGCCACGGCCTCGGTGATCAGGGCATCCGTGACCTGGGGAGCCAGGCTATTGCCCGCCGTCCCGGCTCGGCGCACGTGACCGAGGATGCCGCCCGCCTGGCCGCTGACATAGATCGCGTTGTAGGCGGCACGCGGCTCGGGCCGCAGCTCGTCTGTCACAATGACGTCCGCCGGCATGCGCACGTCCGGCGTCGCATCCGCCCACTTCCATGGCAGATGTGCGAAGCGCGGCGCGACGATCAGGCGCTCCTGCGTCCGATGGCTGCTCACCACCGCGCCAATCGAAGCAGCCACACGCATCACGGCCGACAACGGCGTGCCACGGTGACTCCAGGCGCCGGCCGGCACCAGCCAGTCCGACACCTTCCAGTCCAGTTGCACGCCGGTGAGCTCCAGCGCATTGCGGATCAGTTGCTGAGCCGTGGCCGGCGCCGTGTTCAGCCAGGTCTGCTCCGGCATGTAGGGACTGCTCAGCAGGGCGGTGGCACTCACGCCCTGTACGGCCACGCGGTGGTTGCCGAAGCTGCGCGTGCGGCTCAGGCTTTGTACGACAAAGACGAAGTCGATGCCATCGACCACCACGCGCAGCCGTGCAGGCAGTCCCCCGGACGGCGCCAGTTGATCCAGCAGGTGTTCCGGACCATTGGCCGAAAAGCTCCATCCGAAGCCGTCGTCATCGCTGGCGATCGTCACATCGCTCAGCGCAACGGCTTCCATGCCCGGCAGCAGGGCTGCCTCCATCGTGTGTACTGTCATGTAAACCTTCAGTTGCGGGATGACATAGCGGGGTGGTTGGGGATCTGTGCCCGGCCTGCAGCAGATGAACACGAGTTCGGAGCTTTCGCTCCAGACGCTCGAGAACGCCAGCTCGACGGCCCCACCCGGCGGCGGCCGATAGCACGGTGGCGGCTTGGGCGGATCGACAGGGCGGCCCGGCGTGACGCCGGGCAGCGGCGCCATGGCGTCCTGATGGCGGGCACCGCCCATCACGATGCCCAGCACCCGGGCATCGCCCATGCTGCTGGCGTGCCAGGCACCTTCGCAGAGGCCGTCGCTGAAAGCCTGCCGTATGGCACGGCGCAAAATGATGCCCTCCTGGAACCTCTGCAGCACAACCGCCTGGCCAGCCAGTGCGTTGGCCAGGCCCTGGCGCGTGGCCAGGCGCAAGCGCATACCCTCTTGCCAGGCTTGGGCCGTGAGTCCCCCCACGTCCATGGCAAAGCCCATGCCTTGGCGCGTGGTCAGGCGCAGGCGCGCCGAGTCCTGCCAGCGCTGCACGGTGGCCGCGCCTGCGTGCAGCGCTCGCCAACCGCGAATCTGCGTGACCCTGTCGGCAATGGCCGCCTGCTGGTAGACAGACACCAGGCCGCCCTGTGCCAGGGCGGCCTCTTCAAATCCCGACAATGTGCCCCCCACGGCCGGCCTGTCGGTGCGCGTCTGGTACGCCGCTCCAAGCGCCATGCGCGCCCCAGGCAGGCGAATGCCGGCGCCAGCGGCCTTGCGACGCAAGGCACCGATGGCCACGCTCGTCCCCGGCAGCCGGATGGCCATCCGTGCGACTGCGTCCTGAGTCGAGCCCGGGTCCGAATCGTCCTCGTTGCCGAACACCATCTGGCTGGGTGAGCCAGCGGCTGGTGGGCGATGGAAGATCAGCTCGATGCGTGCCATGGCGCTACTCGATGTAGCTGGTCGGCGCCAGCGTCAGATAGCCGCCCGCGTACAGCTGGGTGCTGTCCGGGATCTGGATCTGACCCTCGCCACCTTCGATCGACACATCCGCGTCGAGCACCAGCGCACCGCTGGCCGAGACGACGCGGCCCCAGGTGGCGATGCCGGACTCCAGGATCATGGCGCCGGCCGCATCACGGGCCAGCAGCCGCAGCCGGCCGGCCACGATCTCGCCACAGGGTCTGGCCAGCGGCAGCTCCACCAGCATGGGCAGGGCCGAGGGCTCGCCGAAGGCGGGCCGCTGGGCGTCCGCAAAGAAGCGCACGCAGGCCGTGCCCGGACCCATGTCCAGCAGCAGATCGCGCAGGCCCTGCAAGCGGGCCTCGTTGGCCTGCACCGTAATTTCAACACTGCGCTGTGTCATGGCATGGCCTCCGGCGTGACGCGGTCGGCGACCACGGCGCGGAAGTCGCCCTCATGGTCGTAGCTGAGCACGGTGTATGCGGTGGTGCTGTCGATGCGCGCGAACTCGTAGTCGCCCTGGGCGTTGCTCCAGGCCTCGCGGACCAGCAGGCCGTCGCGGTCGCGGTACAGACGCACGCGGCGCGAGACAGGCACCTTGGGACTGTTCTTGTCTTCCTGCTCGACTGTGCGGCCGCGCACGCGGCCCAGGCCGTTGCCGCCCAGCACGTAGTCCAGTTGGCTCGCTCCAGGCCGCTGGACGACATACGCGCCCCGGTAAAGTTCTCGCCCACCCAGGCCCACGACTGCCGTGGGCTGGAACAGGCTGGTTGGATAAGACAACTCGGCCATACCGTTAGCGCCAAGGCCCTGTGATATCGATGAAGCCAAAGCCTGCCGGGGAGGATGCAGAGGAGCTATGCGGAAGGGCCAGGAGGCGGCGACCGCTTACGGCTTCGATCAATGTTGAGTCACGCTCGAAATACTGGGCTACCTGCGACTGCGGCACATACCTGTATCCCGGCACAACAGCACGCGGCGTATTGGTGGAAACCGGCGAATTGCTTAAATACAGCTGCGCGAGTTTCAACTCACCGTCAACGTCACTCGGAAAATTCCCAAGCGCGGAGTCAGAACCAGATCCTGCGGTCGCGGTTGATGCGAAGCACCTGAGATCTGGCGCTACGCTGCCCCCTAGACTTGTAACGGCCCTCGGCAAGAAGTACCAACCGCTGGATGCTGAATCAATAGCTCCATTGTTGGGAGTGTTCGCGACGTTTGACTGGGATACGCCGCCACAGAGCAGACAGGCGTATGCATCCCCCGCCTTGCGCAATGCCAGCAAGTCACCAAATACCCTCGTCCCGCCCGCCGTATTCGTAGCTGACATTGGCGATGATGGTGCCGAGTTGTCGAAGAAAATCCGGCTATCACCCACAATCGTCCAGCGTGTAGGGCTGGCATTCGCTGAATTGCTCTTGACCCACCAGGCGCCGTCAGCTCGCTGCGCAGCGCTGGGAAACGGTCCGGTCCCCATATCGATGGCCGACATGCTTTCGTAGCCGCGCATGGATACAGCGGTCGTTGTGCGGTCGTCGACATAGAGGTACATGCCATAGCTCTGCGGGTCGGTGGACTGATACACGGCCTGGTTGGTCCCAGAGAACGGTTTGGCCCAGCCCAGCGCCGCAAACTTGAACGTGATGCCTGTGCCGTTGTCCACGCTGTCGGGCGCGGCCGTGCGGAACTTGAACACACCGCTGGCCGACTCGGTCACGCGCTGTTCCCCGTTGAGCAGGGCCTGCGCAGCGCCGGTGATCAGCAGCACGCTGTCTGGCGTGGGAGGCTGCGAAGCGCCCACGGAAAACTCCACCGTGGCGACGCCAGCTGCCACAGTGATCCGCGTCGCCGCGCGCAGGCCGAAACCCGTGACCAGGCAGGCGTCGAGCACGGCAATCTTGCTGCCGGCCAAGCCGTTTTGCACGGGGGCGCCGTACATGCTGTAGAGAAAGTGCTTGACGCTGGTATCGACAAGGGATGCCATAAGTGATCTCCAAAAAATCAGGGACGGTCGACGCTGCCGCGCACCAGGTGCTCGAACTGGTAGTCGTCGGCCACAGCCTCGCTGGGCTGCACGGTGCGGATGAGGGCATGGGGTGCGATGCCGCCCTCGGTGTTGATGCGCAGCACGTTGCCTGCGCGCCAGCCCTGGCCCCAGCCCAGGGCGCGGATGGTGATGTAGGGCACGCCGCTGATGGGGTTGATGGGCGCGAAGTCCGCATTCGTGGAGCCGGGGCCCAGGTTGCCCACGTGCTCTCCGATGAACTCGAACGTCGTGGCGCTGGTGAAGCGGCACATCCAGCGCTCGGGCAGCGCGCCGGCGTTGGTCACGATGAGAGGAGCAATGGTGTCGTTGTAGCTGGCCAGGGCCTCGGCTCCATCCACCGTGTCCTGCCATCGGTTGCCCCAGTTGTCCTGATCAAACATGAGGCTGACACGCGCGCGCAGCGTTCCGGCCATCAGCGCGCTGGACACCACGCTGCCCACGGGGAACTCGTGGCTCAGCTGCTTGGTGATCGCCAGCATGCCGTTGATCTGCACATCGCTGACGCGCGCCATCTCCTCGATGCGGTGCTGGAACGTGACCGGCTGGGCCCAGCCCGTGATGTCGCTAACCGTGATCTTGCCGGCCTCCAGATCCACGCTCCAGCCCTGCTGGATACGCTGGCCATCGGCGCCGATGACATAGGCACGCGAGAGCCGCACGCGGCCGCAGTTGATGACCTGGCCGTTGGCCACGGTGACGGGGCCGACCGTGCCTGTGTGGCCGATCACGATGTAGCTGCCCACCCGGTAGATGGGCACGCGGCCATCGGGCGGCAGGCGCACCGGGTCCAGGCCGATGACATCAGCGTCCAGCGGCAAGTAGAAGTAGCTGACGCTGTTGTAGCGCAGCGTGGTCGGGTCCACGGGCCAGGGGCGCCAGATGCGGTTTGGCTGGACGGCGCCGATGTCATCGGCCGAGTACCACCATTCCGTCTTCTGGGCAGCGGTCAGTGAGGTGTCCAGCACATAGTCGCCGAACTGCAGCTCGACCACGCCGCTCTGGTAGTCGATCTTGCCGCGCAGGTGTGTGCCCGAGATCACGCCGTCGATGCCGGCCGAGGCCGTGATCTGCTCGCCCGTGGCATCGGACAGGTTCATGACAAAGCCGGAGGGCTTGATGGGCGCGGCGGCCGTGCGCATGAAGATGCTGGCCGTGGTCCAGTTCTGGCGCACGGTCCACAGGCTCTCGACCACCAGGTCGGTGGCCGGACCATCGACCACATAGTCGAAGATCCGCGCCACGCCGCTGGAGTAGTCCAGCGCGCCAGCCACGATGCCCAGCGCCGTGGACGTGCGGTCGCGCACCAGCACGCCGTCGTAGTCCTCGTAGACATGGCCCATCCACCGAAACCGCACGCTGCCCGGCACGATGTAGTCGGTGGTGTAGGGGCACAGGTCCAGCACCACGGGCTCCGGTGTGAAATTCATCACATGGTGCTGCGCGCTGGTGAAGTCCTCAGCGTAGGTCACCGTCACCGTGCTGGCCGCCAGCAGTTCTTCGCTTACCGAGGTATCGCGGCGGTCACCGCCCTTGGACATGGTGGAGAAGCTGGGGTCGCTGCCATTGCCGCCCATCGTGGTTTCTTCAAAACTCAGGGCGTTTTCGTAGTCACTGTTGTAGCCCTCGGTCTTGCTGTCCAGCTGCACGAACTTGATGTTGAGGAACTTGCCCGCGTAGTTGATGGTGCCGTCCGGGCCGAACGTGCCCTGGCCGTCATCGGTCAACAGGTGGCGCACCGTGTCCTGGGTCTTGCTTGTCTGGTAGCTGGACCGGCTGTGTGTTGACGATGAGCTGGCCGATGTCTTGGTGGTCTGCAAGACGATGCCTGCGGAAACTCCTGCCATGGTTTTTCTCCTTTGTTTGATCAGGCGCCCCAGCGCCGGTATTCGACGCCGCCGATGGACTTGACGCCCGCCGTGTACTCGGCGTCGGTCCAGACCACGCCATCGACGTCGGGCGGCACGTAGTGGTTGCCCTCGGGCGAGCTGGTGGCGCCAACCTCGATATAGACGGCCCCGCCGCTGGCGCGCGCGCCGCCCTGGGCCATGTACTTGCCTGTGGTCGATCCATCGGATAGAGGCACACGCGAAGTGATGACGGGCGCAGGCGCCGGGGGCACCTGGGGCAGGTAGCTGAATTTGCCGCTGCCGCCGTTTTTCGAGGCCGAGGTGCCGCCAGACGAGGCGCCGGAGCTGGCCGACAAATTGCGCACGGTGATCCATGCCACGGACACGGTGCCGGGCGCAGGGATGGTGTCCAGGGTGATCGCGCCGTAGCCGCCTGCGTCGAGGACGACCGAGACGTTCTTGCTCACCGTCACGGCATAGTCGTACTCGATGGCGAACTGCCCGCCTGCGTCGATCATGAATTGCGGGCGCAGCAACAGCGCGGCTGATGCGTAGTTGATCTCGCCCGTGGCGGCGCCCTGCAGGTCACCCTGGCCGTTGTCCGTGGCCGTGCGCAGCACGCCGCCCGAGGTCCACTTGATGACCAGCGAGCCCGGCTTGATGCCCTGGTGCGGCAGGCGCATGGCGTGCTCGGGCAGTCGCCAGCCCGTGGCGCTGGAGCGGTTGACGAAAGCCGAGGCCTCGCCCCACTGGAAGATGATGGAGCTGCCAACATCAGGCAAAGCGGGCAGCGTCACGGACACCGAGCCATTGGCATAGTTCACCGTGCCCACGGCCGAGCCCGTCAGCCCGCCCTGCCCGTTGTCGGATGCGGTGTACCAGACGCCCATCACCTGGAAGGACACCACAAGCGTGCCGGGCGCCGGAAAGGGCTTGAGGATGGCCACCCAGCTGAAACCACGGTTTTCCTGGCCTACCTTGATTCGCCTGGTATGCGGGGAATTGGGCACCCGGATCTCGCGCGGCGAGGTAGCGAGCACCAACTGCCGCACGCCGGCCGGGCGCTGATCCAGGGCCGCTGTCTCGGTACGCGAGTTGGGCACCAGCTGGGTATGGATGCCGGCCACGCGCAGCATGCTCTCGCCCAGTTGTGCGGCAGCGGTCAGCGGCTGGGCACCGAAAAAGCTGGCCGCATCCGCCACGGTGGTGTCCCGGATGCGAGTCTTCGTGGTGTCCAGGACATAGTTGCGGTTGGGTGCCGTGCCGGGGAAGGCGCTGCGCAGCCGGGGGGTGACCTCACAGGTGGTGACACTGGCCTGATAGTCCACAAAGCCGTTGCCGCTGTGTGTGAAGGTCTGCGTCTCCGTCTCCGCGCGCAGCACACGCACGTATTGCAGCACTTGGCTGGCCAGACCCTCGTTGTGGACGAGGATCAGCGTGCGACCAATGGTCGGTGCAGGGGTTCCGGGACGATGGAATATCTTGATCGAGGCCTGTCCCTGGACGTGGTTTTCCAGCAGGAAACCGCTCCACTCCGTGCCCGGGATCAGGTAGGCGGCGATGGCTGCCGCGATCTCCGAGCGGCGCGCGAACACACCACAGGCCGCTATGGTGATGGATACGTTGGGATCACTGGGTACTGCCGAGACGATGATATTGGTATCCATCAGTGCCTCGGTCGTCGGCGTCTGCACGGCCGCATGCACCTGACGGATGCTCACGTCGCCGCCGGCGCGGTCCACTTCGGTGATGTCCTCGAAGATGCCATTGCTCTTGCCCCAGGCGATGACGTTGCCCGTGGGGCCGCCGCCGCCATTGGGGTCATCGGTCATGACCTTGGACTCGAGCAGGCGGATATCGCCGTCTCTGACTGTCATATTTTCAACTCCTCAAACTGTGATGAGCCGCAACGTTGCGACATAGGGATTGGCGAGCGCGGGAAGCTCGGGCCTGCCGACGGGCCGGGCCGTGATGGGTTCGTCGCCGGAAAACTGCACGTCGAAGGCGCGGCCATCCGCCAGCCGCAGGCTGTAGACCTGGCCTGCGGCGCCAGCCATCTGCAGCAGCACGAGCAAGGTGGCGCGGCGGATCCAGCCATGGGACTCATCCCCCTCCAGAGTGATCGGACGTCCCGCAGACTTGCCGGCTTCGTCCACGATCAGCGCCCCCGTGATGCTGCGCGCCGTACTGCGCGCCACGGCGGACCATGTGAATTCATCCGTCCAGGTCATCCCGCGGGGAATCTCAAGCGTTCCCAATAGGTGGTTCTTGGCTGTCATCGTCATATTCCGGAAAGGTTCTTGCTTCGCTCAAGCTCCGACAGCAGGCGTTCGATCGCCCGTTCGCCATCGGCGTCGGTCCTTACATTGCCCAGCGAGCTGCCGTTGATCCGCAGGTCGATGACCCGAGCTGCGGCCCCAACCGTGGACGTGTTGGTGGGAGACTCCAGCGGTGCCCTCTGCGCTTGGGCAACCTTGTCCCTCGCCTGCTGCAAAACAGCATCGGCGATAGCCCTGTTCACCTCGTTCGGATTCACGCCGCCCTGGATCCCGCCGAAAATGCCGGCGGGTTTGTCGTACTGCTGCTCGAACTGGTCCACGACGCGCAATGCGGCCGCGTCATCCAGCCCCTGGCCCTTGGCCATTTCGAGCACGGCCGTGCGCGAAAGAATGGTGAGTGCCACTCGCTCGCCTGCGGTGTTCAGGCTGTGGCCTTCCTTGTCGATATTCCATTTCTTTCGGTACAGCTCCAGTTCTCGTTCCTTGAGCTCGTTGGCCTTTTCCTGCGCGGCGATCTCTCGCTCACGCTCGGCATTCAAGCGCTCCAGTGCAGTACGCTGGTCGTTCACGGCACGGGTTACCTGATCGTTCGAACCTTTCGTCTTGTCGGCAGCGTCTTTCAGGTCCCTGGTGCTTTTCCCTGTCTTGTCCACCTCGGACTTGAGACCTTGCAAGGAGGCTTTGCCCTTGTCCAGGCCCGTATAGGCTTCATCCACCGCCTTGGCCGCCTGCTGCGCGCTCTGAGCGGACTCGGGAAGCGCCTTCTGGATCTTGTTGATTTCCTCCAGCTTCTCTGCAGCGGCCTGCAGGTTGCCCGCCTCCATCAGTTGCCGATATTCGGAACGCAACTGGCTGACGCTTTGTGACGCGGTGGCCGTCGACGCAGCCGTACTCTCCAGCGCCACCTTGGTTTCCATGCTCTTTCGGCCGGTCTCCTCGATGGAAGCAGCCATCTGCCGGAAGGCGCGCTCCGATTCGCCGCTCGCCGTACTGGCCTCCTGGGAGCCTTGCACCAGGCCGGTGAATCCATTGCGCGCCGTCTGCGCGGCATCGGCCACGGCCTGCAGGGACTCGGCGGCCTTGTCGCGCATGGCCTGGGCCGAAGCCCCGAAGCCGCCCGCCATCACCTCGGCGTCCTGCGCGGCCAGCTTGAAGGATTGGGACAGTTGGCCGAACGTCACGGCGGCCAGACCTTCGCGCAACTTCGCCACTCCGGTCATGACAGCGCTGGCGATCTCGGCGAACCCCGCGCCCAGGCCATAGATGACGGTCATCACGCCATTGACGCCAGCGCTTATCGTGCCCCAGGCAATCTTCAGCACGTTGCCGGTATTCGTGCCGTACTCCTGCACCCGCGTCAGGGCGTCCTTGGCCTGGTCTGCGAAGGCCTGCAGCTTCTCGCCCACGGCCTTGAAATCGATCGTGGAAATGAAGCCCTTGGCGAATTCCAGGCCGGAGCGGAAGGCCTCGGCAATCGATTCGCCGAAGCGCCCGATGGCGCCGTCAGCAACGGCAGTGCGGAAGCCCTCTGCCACCGCATCCACCGCCTCCTTGAGAACAGGCAACACGGGCGTGCCCAGCGAGGTCTTGACACCCTCCCAGACATTTCCGAACCCCTTGACCGAGCCATTGAGGTTGTCCGACATGGTTGCTGCCATGTCGGCGGCACTGCCGGAGGCATTGCCCAGCGTGGTGGAAAGAGCATTCAGTGAGCCCATGCCCTGGCTGAGCAGCCCGGACAGCACGGGACCGGCCTCCGTCCCCAGTGCCTTGATGGCCTGCGCGCCTTCCGGGCCCTTGCCGGCCAGTTGCTGCAATGCCTGCTCGAAATCGTCGGTGACAATGCCGGCCTCGCCCAGCTCCTTGCGGAACGCGCTGGCCGGATCCGCGAACTGGCCCAGGATGGTGTTGAACGCCGATCCGGCCTTCCCCGCATCGGTCCCAGCCTGCGAGAACTGGCCGATCATGGCCACCGTGCTCTCCAGGCTCAGTCCCACGCGTCCGGCAGCAGGGCCCACCGTGCCCAGGGTCTCGGCCAGGCTGCCGATACTGGTGCCGGTGAGCACCGACCCTTTGGCCAGCACATCCGCCACGCGCCCTGCATCCTCGAATTGCAGGCCCATGCCCGAGACCGCCTTGGTCACGGCTTCGCTGGCGGCGGACAGTTCCATGCCGCCGGCCTGCGCGAGGTTCAGAACCGCCGGCAAAGTGGCGATGCTCTCCTGGGCCGTCAACCCCGCCTGGGCCAGGCTTTCCAGCGCGCCGGCAGCCTGCACGCCCGAGTACTGCGTGGTGAGTCCGGCATCCGTGGCCGCCTTGGTCAGCGCGGCCATCTCCTCGGCCGAACTGCCGGTGGCGACCTGGACACGGTCCATTGCCGACTCGAAATCCGCCGCAGCCGTGACGGCATTTTTGAAGGTCTCTCCAGCCGAAGCACCAAAGCCCTTGAGCATGGATGCCCCCACCTCGGACAGTTTGGTGGCAAGACTGTCCAACGAGGCCGCGCCCCGGCTCACCATCCCGCTCACCGCAGAGCCGGCCGCCGTGCCGAGCGCCATGAAGGACTGGGCTCCCTGGGCGCCCTTGTCCGCCAAACTTTGCAACACGGCCTGCACACCGTCCATCACCGTCTGGAAATTGCTGAGCGCTTTGGCCGCGCTGTCGAAAGCAGACCTGGCCGCAGCACCAAAACTCTGGAGCATTGATGTGCCCACCTCGGCTGCCTTGGCCTTGAGGCTATCGAACGCCTTCTCTGCGGCGTCCTTGGCGCGGGTGAGCCTGGAAATGGGTTTCTCGTCCATGATTCAGGGTTCTTTTGTAGGCATGTCTGGTTGGCGCTGCCGCCTGTCCAGGCGGCAGGGCGAACCACCCGGCACGCGGCCAGGTGGGATGGTTCACATCAGGGGATGGACACGGGGCGGCCGTCGCGGTAGATGGCCTGCGCGTTGGGCCCCTTGAGAACTTCCAGCGAGAACTGCATGCTCACGGGCTTGGTGTCCTCGGTGATCAGAGGCATCTCGCCCGTGGGCGTGAGCGCCACCAGCGGCATGTACCAGTCGCTGTCCAGGCCGGCAGCGCTGTCGGACACGATGCGGATCGCACAGGTCATGTCGGACTTGGCGCCCGTCATCACGGACTCGAACTGGCCGGCCACGGGCGTGTAGCCGAAGACCACCTTGCCGGCGGCGATCTGGCCGCCTTCGATGATCTGGACGCGGCCGGTCTCCAGGCTCAGGTTGTAGTCGCGGCCCGCGACGTAGCTGGTCTGACCGTCCTCGCTCTTGATGGACACGGTGGAGACGTTGCGAACGCCCAGAGGATTGGCAGCGGTGGCGCCCAGCTGGTACTGGCGGCCGGGTACCACGGCGCGGCTCTCGTTGTCCACGGGGGTGGCGTCCTGTGTCTTCAGCGCATGGGTGCCGGACAGCCAGGAGGCCACATTGCGCGCGCTGATGTTGTCGCAGGTCAGGGCGCCGGTGCGGGTGACCTTGATGGGCCAGCTGCCGTCCTTCTCGGACATGCCCTCTTCGCTGCTGAAGTGCTCAGCCTTTTCTGCCGCGACGGTGAGGGTGAAGCCAGGGCAGTTGCCCATGGGAATCTCGCCCGTCAGTTGCTCGTTGGCGTCATAGAGGTCGATGTAGACGCGGCCTCGCGGAATCTGGTAGTCATTTTTCGGGTGTGCAATCGGCATGTCACTGCTCCAATCAAAGGTAAGAAATCACGGCTGGCCGTCAAACAGGGCCGTGGTGGTGAATGCGGCCTCGTACCCCACGAGGCCTGGGTCGGGAAAAGCCGCCTCCTGGATGGAGACGAACTGGAAGGGGGTCCAGAAGCGGTCATCGACCGCTCCCGGCGACCAGTTGTGCAGTGCTTCGACCAAGGCCCCGAGTGCCTCGCCCAGCGCGGCGGCAGCCTGTGCGCCGCGCGGCACCATCAGCGCGGCAACCCAGGTCGGCTGCAACTGCGCCGCGGTCCTCATGGCGGCCACCCCTGTGGCAGATGCCATGCGCACCTGCGCAGCAGGCACAGCCGAGCGGTCGACGGACTCGCTGGCTCCGCTGACGCGCCAGCCCCCGAAGGCCGGCAACGACTTGAGGCGGGAGGCCAGGATGGATTCGAGCTGAAGCATCAGGCGCGCGCTCTGGTGGCGGCCGTCTGGCTGCGGATACAACCGTCCGCTGCATCTGGCAAGCCTGCGACCGGGGCCACAGTGTTGAAGGTGTTGTTTCTCGAGTGGGTGAACATAGGAAAAAGACCGCCTGTATCCTTGGGTTCCATTGCGCCCTGCTGGGCGTGTTCAGACAGTTTCTCTGTCCTCGCGTCTCATTTCCTGCCGACAAATGAGACTGTTTTCAAGCACATGCCAGGCGCAGCAGCGGTCGCCGTCCGCCGCTGCGCTGCACGGCTCAGCCCGCTACGGAAAGCGATGTCTCCGGAGGGGAAACACCGTTGCGAACCGCGCCTGGCCGCTTGCCCAGGATGCGGTACAGCTGAGCCCGCTGGAGTCCATATTTGGTCTGCAACTGTTTGCGGTTGACCCCGTTGAATTCCTGGCGGATGGCTTCGTTGCGCTCCTTCTTGCTGGGCGCGGGCACGTAGATGGCGGCGCCGCGTGCGCCCATGCGCATGCCGCCATAGCGCTTTCGCAACCCGCGCAACATGGCCTGGGCAACGGACAAGGCCTGGGGGCCGCTCAGCCCAAGCTCCTGCTCGGCAATCTCCAGCAGCTCGCACTCCAGCAGCTGCGCCGCCGAGTCCTCGGGCGGGCTGACGGATTCAATGGATGTCGTCATGGTGTGCAACGTCCCGGGTCGGCGACTCCTGCCCCGAGCCCCGCGTCACTGCCCGGAGCCCACATCGCCGGACTCGCCCTTGTCCATGCCGGTGCGGGCCTGCGCGTCCACCCTCTGCCGCTGCGCATCGGCTTCGGCGCGTGGCGCAGCGACGGCGGCGGGCAGGCCGTTGCCATCAGGCTGCCCGCCCCGCCGCACCCAGTCGCGGGCAGGCAGGATGAAGTCCTCGATGATCCTGGCGTCGGACATCGCCATGGGCCTGATGGACGGCAGTTGAGCCCGCAGCCGCAAGCGGACCGCCTCGACCGCCTTTCGAACGAACCCCGCCTGCGGCGACTGCTCGGCCATGGCCGCCAGCACATCCTGGGCGGCGGCACGCCGACCCTCCCGGCCCTCGGCCAGTCCGTGCTCCTGGGCCTTCTCACGCACATCGCGCGGGCGCGCTGCGACGATCTGGTCGAGCACGGCATCCATCCCTTCGCCAAACGCCCCCTGAAGACCATGCTGGCCTAGCGCCTGCCGGTATACGACCCGCGCAACCTGGGCCGGCGTATGGCTTGCATTGGCAAGCAGGTGGAGCTGACCATCGGCATAGAAACCGCGCGGCCCCTGCGTGCCTCCATCGGCCCCCGGTTCCCGGCCGGCATCACGCATTGCCTGCGCCAGGCGGGGCTCCTTCAGGTCGAACATGACGCGCACCGGAGGTCCCTTGGTCCATGAGGCACTAATGGCATCAGCCACCTCTTTCACCTTGCCCATGGAGGCATCAGGCGCCGGGCTTGCACTCTTGTCTGCATCCTGGCGCGAAGCTGGCTGCGCCGCAGCAGGCGCTGTATCGGGTGCCGAGGCGCCATCGCCCGCACCGACCTTCACTGAAGCTGGCAACGCGGCGGGCAGTTCTCCATCCGGATGGGGCCGTTGCGCCGCAGCGGCGGGCGGCCCGGAGGAGTCCTGTGCACCAGAAGCCTCATCCGCAGTAGGCTCCCCACTCCGCCGCACACCCGGGGCAGGTTGCATGGATGCCTTCTCGCTGCCCGGCACCGGTGCGCTGTCTTCAGCGACAGGGGCGGCGGGCGCATTCTCGTCGCCCGGTGCACGGACCGTGGCATCCTCCAAGGGCGCTGTGCGGCCAGCCGAGGCGTCCCTGCGTGCAGCCTGCACGGCTTTCCAGTCATCCTGCAGCAATTCCCAGGCAGGCGTACCCCTGCGCAGCCTGCCGATGTTCTCGCCGCGCTCGGACACGAACTGCAGCCAATTGCGGGCCTGCACCGTGGCTGGGTCGAAGGCTGGCGCATCGCCATCAGCGAAGGCATCGGCCGGCACTTGCCCGCGCTGCCTGGCGCCTTGCGGCTTCGCCTCGCCATCGGCTCCACGGCCGGATTCTGCAGGCACCGTACTGACGGCCTTGTCCGTTCTGGCAGGACCGGCGGAGATCTCCATGGAAGCCGGTCCTGCGTCCGCAGGTGCCGGCGATCCGGGATGCGACGGGGTTGCAGATTCCGGGCGGCTGACGGGGAGCGCTGCATCGTCGTCACTGCCCACCTTACTCCTTTGCGCCTGATGGTGCCTGGCGGCGATAGCGGCTACGCCCGCAGGCGGCAGGCCGCTGACAGCGGCCTCCACCGCCGTGCGTCCGACATTGCGCGACAACGGCCGCCCATCGACCTCCCCAGCCTGGTGGTTTGTCGCCACCTGGGGCAGTACGTCATCGAGCTGCTTGCCCAGCATCGCTGATGCCAATGCTCCCGTCGCGGCATATCCCCTGCCCGCCAGGGCCCGCTCGATGCGGCGCTTGCCAGGCAGCAAGCCGGTCAAGCTGCCTATGGCAGCTGGCAACACCGACTTGCCGAGGGCGATCCGTACCGCCTCGTCTTCCGGGACGCTTTGCTTGCGCAGCGTGTCGCGGATCTCTTCGAAGGCCTTTCCACGGGCGCCTCCCGCATTCATCAGTGCCTCCGTGGCACCTGCCATGGTGGTGCCGGCCGCAGCCGCCAGGGCAGTGCTTCCTCCTGCGGCCAGCGTGGCGATCTGCCCCACCCTCGACGCGCCAAGGCCCGGGAGCACACTGGGCAGATTTGTGAAGATGAAGCGCGAGATCAGTACGGGGTCCGAGCTGTAGGCCCGCGCTGCCGCGATGGATTGTTCGATGATCGAATCCTGGTCCGCCGCGCTGATCACCTTTTCGGCTTCGGCCAGCTTGCGCTGCGTCACGGGGCTTTGTGCCTTTCGCCAATGCTCGCCATTGCTGCGGAAAAAATCCGCAACACCGGATGAGGGCGAAAAGAGGTTGACAACGCTGCCCAAGGTTGTATTCACCCCTTCAGCGCTTTGCACGCCGGCATCTGCGATCGCCTCCCCCCAGCTGCGCTCCTGGGGCTGTGCAGGCGGCTGGGCAGGCACGGGCCGGTAGCGTGCGCCGGCACCGATGCCGGTCACATCCATCCCATCCAGCAATTCGAATGCCTCTGGCTCGTAGGCCCGGCCGCCCGGCTGGTCCAGTCTTTCGCGCTTGTACTTCTTGCTGCTCATCTGATCCCCTTTTGGCAAGAAGCACAGACTGGCAGGCTTGGCACGACAGGCAGCTGCGCCCGGGCTCCTGAAACGGCAAGGCCCGCTGAAGCGGGCCTTGGTGGCTGGATCCCAGGATCAGTGCTGCGCTACCTGGAGGCGCCATACGGCAAGCCGCTCGGGACGGTTTCTCGGCTCGGACGCAAGCTGCGTTGGAACTCGCCCTGGGAATACTGGTACAGCGCAGCCGGGCTGGCCATGGACTTGAGAAGTCCAAGAGCCTCGCCACTGTCCTTAAGAGTGACTGGCGCCGCCTCCCGGCCATTCAGGTCTGTGCGCTTGATCTGCAAAGCCCCTCCCTGTCCCGCCTCGATGCCGGAAATTTTGTAGCCACTGGGAACATAGCGGTTGTAGAGCTCCATCAGCGGGGCATAGTTGCCCACCGCCAGGCCAGCAGCGGCTTTGTCAGATGCCTCCTGACGCCTTTTTGTATCCATCTGGATTTTGATGTGCGACTGCGCCATCAAATCCTGGGTAGCCTGGTCCGCAGCCTTGAGATGCCCAGCCTGTGTCAGCGCCGCTATACGGCGCTGACTATGGGCAAGGTGGTCGTCCATCGTCGCTTCGCGTGACTTGCCGCTCTGGTCAATCAACGATGCCTGGAACTGCTTTCGTTGCTCGCCCTCGATGCGCCCCACTTCGTCATCCTGCTGCCATTGCTTCATCTCTCTAGCCTGGCGTTTGACATCGTGCGCCCCCAGCGTGAGCTGTTGGCGCATCTGCAGGCCGCGCTCTGGGTCGGTACGGCCGATCACGTCGGCCATGGCCAGCATGCGCGTGCTGTCCTGCTGCTCGCGACTCATCGACCCCGCCGAACGCTCGCCCATGAAGTCGGTCACGCCCTGCATGGCGATGGTCTTGGTGTCGCCCGCATCGTTGCGCGCGACATAGGCCTTCTGTGCGTCGTCAAAGTCGATCTTGTAGCCGTTGGCGGCCAGGCCTTCCAGCTCCTTGCCCTGGTCGGCGGTGTAGCCCGTGGACTCTTCCGCCTTGGTACTTGCGATATCGCGCAACGCTTGCTTCTGCTCATCCTTTTCTTGCTGCTGCTGTGCTTGCCGATAGATGCTGATGCCGTTCATCGCCGCTTGTTGCCCTGCCAACAGGCCAGATGCAAATCCACTCATTGCCATGGTTCACACTCCTTAATTTGGGTATCCAATTGCTGCATGTGCTTGCGCAACTCACCGCGCAGTGCTTGTAGCGTTGTGCTGTACTCGGATAGTCGCTCCGGGTGACGGGCACGGAAATACGTAGCTTTGTCCTCACCCCAAAGCGCGGTGCAGCCCAGACAGTCCATTGCACTTGCACTCTTGAAGTAGTCGTAGAGCGAATTGCGCGGGGCATTGACCGATTCAAGGTACTCAAAGACCTGTTCACGACTCCAGTCACGCAGCGGCAGCCACAGCTCATACCAGGGGGTCCGGCCTTCGGCCGGCAGGCGCCCGGTGTCGGACAGCTTGGTGCCACGAATAACCAAGTCAACACCGTCTTGCAGCATGCGCTGGTGCAATGGCAGCATCCGGTTTGCGGCGCAACACGCAAATCGGTCGGATACCCGCAATGCGCTCAGTCCATAGAGATTCCCCAACTCCGTACAACTGGTTGGAAGAATGTCCGAAGGTGTACCGTTTTCAGCTCTCCACGCCTTCACGTCAGAGCGCACTTCCTCAAAGTTGGGTATCCAAGGCCGGACGTGTTCGATAACCGCCAAGGTTTCATCGCAGACGTCTTGTGTGTTCAACCAATACACCGTGAGCTGATCGAGCTTGTCCCGTAGCTTGTAAAGGCAGGCAAGGGAATCCTTTCCGCCAGAGAATTGAAGGGCTGGTCGTCGGTATGCGAGTAAATTCATGGTCATTACATAATTGCCGCCGCAGCGATAGTTGCACCTGCACCGATCAGCGCGCCCGTACTGGAGCCTGCGGTGGACCGAGATTGCTGGTAGGCATTGGACTGCTGTCCCCACATATTGGCCGCGCTGTTGCCAGCGTTTCCAGCCATGCCTGCCGCCTGGCCATAGCCCGAGTTGAGGCCCGCGAGGCCGGTGGTAGCAATGTTCAGTCCAGCGGTGCCATAGCCTGCAGTGGCAGCCGTCGTCTGGATACCCATGGAGGGATATCCAGCCAGCGCATTCGATGCCCTATCTGTCAGCGCCCGGCCTTCCGCACGCGCAGCGGTTCTAGCGGAATTCTTGCCCTGGGCCGTAGCCAGTGCTGTACCTGCGGTCAGCGCGTTGGACGCGGCGCCATATTTGGCATCGGCGGGGTTGATGCCCATTCGCGCCATTTCAGCGCCCTGCGTGCGCTTGGCGCTTTCGTAGGCGTTGGAGACATCGGCAGCCGCCTGGCCCGCCAGTTCCTCGCGCTTGCCCTCCGTGTCGAAGGTCCGCGCGTCCTCCACCATCGTGTCCTGCAGGCCCGACAACTGGTCACGGCGCCCCAGCGCATAGTCGCGGTCGGCCTGCGACTGCTCCCACGCTGTGCGAGTGGAGTCCAGCGCGAACTGCGTCTGCTCTTTTTGGAGCGGCGCCATGTCGTTCGCATTGCCGATGATCTGCTTGATCATGTCGTCCTGGATGCCCAGGTTCTTCACCTGCGCTTCCACCAGCCGCGGATCGGGTGCTGGGGTCGAGGCGCCGCCACCCTCCAACGTCATGCCGCCCCCGGGCCGAGGTCGGAATGCCTGCTCGGGCAGGAAATCAAATTCAGTGCTGTGCCAGCGTGTCATGTTTCAGGTTTCCTCTCCAAAGGGTGCAGACCACCACATCGCCGCCGTCGCGCGCTGCGCCTGCCAGCACCGCTTCCTCCACGGCGCCCAGCCGGCGGGCCAGTGCACGCAGCCTAGTGTTGGAAGCGAGCACGTAGCCGCGCAGCGCATCGACCGCGCACACAGCGAACGGGTAGTCAAGAAACGCGCGCAGGAAGCGGCGCGATAGCGGGGCGTCGATGGCCACATGCGCCCACACGGTGCGGCCGTTGTGCTGCTCGAAGACGGCCCCGGCCACCAGCACCCCGCCGCGCTTCCAGCCAATGCCCACAGCGCCCTCGGTGCTCAACAGGCCAGGGATGCGCATGCGCAGGAAGGCGTAGATGGCGAGCGTGTCGTAGTCCAGCATGCTTGCCACATTGGCAGGCTTGGCACGCATCAGGCCGGCGGCGTGGGCCACACGATGGTGAGCGGGTCGGGCTGGTCGGTGATGTCGCGCAGGGCCTGGCGGTAGGCCATCCACTCAGGCTCCAGGCGCCGGCCCTCCTCTTGCGCCCGAGTCACACGCCAGTCACAGGCGGCGATACGCCGGTCGCGGTCCGCGCGTACGGTCGCCCAGGCCGCAGCTTCATTCAGCGTCCAGGCGCCTGAATTCGACAGCACATGAAACGGAGAAGGGGCTGGGGCCGCCACGCGCACTTGGTGCCCATCAAAAAACAGCGGCCCTCCCGCGACAAGATCGTCGCCCAGCCGCACCACTTGCCCGCCTGGCGGCGTTGGCACTGCCGCCAGCGGCGCGTTGGTACTCCCCCGGCCAAGGATGTCACCGGCGGCACCTATCAATACGTAGTGGTTCACCGCTTTCCCCCTGTGGCCATGATGTGCGACAAATGGACCTCTATGGCCCGGTTTGCATCAAGGTTAGTGGCCACCAATCTATACGTCAGATTGCCCGCAGGTGGCCAGCTTTCAAAGGCGCCAACATAGGCCGCTGTCCGGAATCCATTAAGCATCGAAGTCCCGCTGAAACGCATTGCGTTGTTGTCGCGGAATATGGTCAACCCCAGCCCTGCATCGCCATTTCGAGGCATGGCGTTGGCAAATGCCATGATGGCTACGCCTGTGCCACCTTCGGCCATCTGCAAGGTGCATCGACACAGTTCAATTTCGGCACCAGGAGATATGTAGATGATCCGACCGGGCTCCTGTTCACCTTGGACCATGGAGGTGACTGAGCCCCCCTTGATTTGGAGCGTGCCCACGGCCGCCTGCCCGATATAGGCCGTACCAATGGCCGCCGTGTCCATGAACACCCCGATGTTGTTGGACGTGATGCGCTGCAGCCGGTTGATGAAGTCGCTGGTGTTCATCGTCGTGCCGTCCGGGAACGCCACGGTGTCGCCGATGCGGGCCTTGTCCTTGGTGGCCAGCGGCCCCAGGCCGCTGACCTGGGCGGCCCTGAGATTGCGCAGCCATTGCGCATCCAGGCCATTGGCGTCAAGGATGACGTTGCCGTAGTTGTCGCGGACGGTGAGGCCGCGCGTATCCACCTTGCGGGCCGCCACCGTGCCGTCCACCAGTAGGTCGCCATTGAGCACGGCGGCCGGGACCACCCAGGCCGCACCCATCCAGTGCCGGGTCTGCGTGAAGCCGGCGCCGTTGGTGATGGTCACGGCATCGCCCACGATCAGGTGGTTGGTGTTGGGCGCGCTGCCGCTGTTGCCCAGGGCCTGCCAGACGGCCTGCCGTGCGGTGGCATCGCTCCAGAAGCTGCCGCTGGCCGACAGCAGCACCGAGCCGCGCAGCCCGTCCACGAGCTTCTTGCCCAGGCCGTCGATGCGCATGTTTCCCTTGAGGTAGACGTTGCGCTGCAGGTAGATGCCGTCGCCATCGACGCCGAACACCACGTCCTCGGGCCGCGGCGTGCTCATCTGGCCGGCGTTGTAGCTGGGGGAGACGATGGCGAACTTGTCCGCCATGATGATGAAGGCGCTGGAGGTCTTGCCATTGACCTCCTCGGCCGCGATGCCGTAGCCGGCCAGAGCCCCGCCGGCCTGCACCTTGAGCGTGTACTGCGCGCGCAGGCCTTCGCTGTAGCCGGCCAGCACCGTCATCTCCTGCTCCAGCATGGCGCGGCCCGGCTTGCCGTCCTGGTAGTAGTTCCCCAGGGAGGCCTGCAGCTGCAGCACGTTGGTGGCCATGGCCCGCTGGCCGTCCGCGAACGCCGCCTGCGTGGCGCGCAGGCCTGCGCTGGCGTTGCGCAGGCTGGCCGTCACCTCGCGCACGGCCATGGCCAGGCTGCGCTCGTTGCGCTGCACCACGGTCTGCAGCTCGCGCACCTCGGCGCCGCGCTTGGCGGCCTCGTCGGCGATGGAGCGCAGCAGCTCGTCGCGGATCTCCTGCGCCAGGTGGTCGAAGCGGCTGGGGTCGTCCAGGGTCTTGGCCAGGCTCTTGAACAGGCGCGATTCGATGATGGATTTGGCGAAGCGCTCCACGGCCACCGTGGCCGACAGCCCGCCGCCCAGGTCGATGACGATCTCGCCCTCGCCGGGCGTCTTGTCGGTGGCCAGCAGCTGGGTGACGCCCTGCACCGAGCCCTGCAGGGCCACCAGCTCGCGCAGGGTCACGCCGCGCTCGAACTCGTTGCCCCGGCCGCCGGAGCGCACTTCCAGGTGCTCGGTCACGGCCTGCATCCAGTTGGACAGGGCCTTGTCTTGGACGTTGACCCGGGCTAGGGCCGGCAGGCGGGCCGCGCCCGTGTCGATTTTCTTGCGATTGGTCATACGCTGCGCAGCTCCTCCGTGGTCGAGCACAGCACCACGCTGGTGACGCGGGCGGCGCCCTCGATTTCCACCTGGTGCTCCAGCCAGCGCCCGGGCGGCAGGCGCTGCGGCTGCAGGTCGGTGAACTGGGCCGTGTGCTGCAGCTGGCCGTCGCCCCACAGGCGCAGGGTGATCGGGTGCTGGGCGTCCTGCAGACCGTAGACCTTGGCCCAGGCCAGCGGCAGCTGCTGGCCCTGGGTGGCCAGACCTGTGCGCCAGCGCGCCGTGCGCAGGGCATCGCCCGTGAAGCATTCCAGGATGTCCTGGCCGCGCGCCACGTACATGAGGTCGTTGAAGCGATCCACCCAGACGGCGGTCACGCCAGCGCCGCCCAGGTCGGTATGACCCAGCTTGGCCCCGTCCTGAGCACTGAACGCCAGGCAGCCGCCGCCCGCGCCGGCGTAGAACAGGTAGTAGACGCCCTCATGCTCGGCCGCGAACATGCTGGCCGGCTGCATGCGCTGCCAGTCCTGGCGCGTGATCAGCTGCCGCGTGACCACCTGCACGCCGCCCGGGCTGGCCAGGCACAAGCCATCTGGCGAGGCATAGAGCACGCCGCCCTGCACGGGAACGATGGAGCGACGTGCGCTGCAGGACTGGTTGCTGTCGAGCTTGATGGCCGACATCTGCGCCGAGTGCGCGCCCGTCACGAAGTACGGATTGCCAGCCGTGGCCACAAACAGCGTCTGGTCGAACACCGCCATGCCCACGATGGGCCATTCGGTCGTGACCTGGTAGTCCATGGGCCAGGCATAAGGGATGTAGGGCTCGCAGAAAGCCACGGTGTTGTCGATAAAGCCGGCCATGATGCCGTTGGGCATGCCCGTGAGCCCGCGCAGGTAGGGGTTGGCGCCCACGCTGGGCTTGTTGTCGCCCTCGTACTGGCCGTCCATGCGGTACGGGGGCGCGGCCCAGGTGAACTGCGGCTGCAGGCTGTCCAGCTCCTCGCCCTTCTTGTCATCGAGGAAGCTGGCCACGGAGATCTGCAGCTCCTGCACCAGTTGCCAGGCCGCCGCTGCGGCCGAGGCGTTGCTGCGGTAGATGCGCCACTTCACAACGTGGCGCGCGGCATGCTGCTCCCCCGTCATGGCCTGGGGCCGCTGGATGGTCACGGTGTCGTTCTGGTCCACCTCCAGCATGTCGGAGATGGGCGACGGCTCGGACTCCTCGCCCCAGTCGGTCACAAAGGCCACGACGTAGAAGCGCGAGTCCACCACGCGCTCCACGGTCTTGCCGGCCAGGTCGGCCACGCCGCCCAGCTGGTCCAGCCAGGTGTCGATCACGGCCGTATCGCCCGTGGCCGCGATGTACTGGCTGGCCAGCTGGGTCTGGATGCTGGACACCAGGGTGCTGCAGCGCTGCTGGATCTCCACCATGCGGGCATTCAGGCTGGCCGCCTGGGATGTGGCAGCCGTCTTGCCTTCCGTGTAGGTGTCCAAGGCCTTGTAGTAGGCCTCCAGGTCGCGCCGGTACTGCACCCAGTCGGCGTGCTCGATGGCGTTGTTGTCGGAGTCGAAGTAGTACTGCGCGGCCTTGGGCTCGCTGGGCTTCACGGGCGCCGCGCCGGGCGTGGCCCAGGCCTTGGCCAGGCCCAGGTCGGCGAACTCCTTCACCAGCTTGTCCAGCTCGCTGCGCCAGTTGGCGCACTTGGTGCCGGGGGCCACGGCCTCCTCCACCAGGTCGGCCAGCTTGGCGGCCTGGTCAGCCGTGAGCACGGTTTCACCGGAGCGCTCGCCGGCCGTGTCCGGAAACTCATGCTGCTGCAGCGCCTCCACCAGCGCGGGCCGGCGAAACGGGTAGCTGAACGGCATGGCGGCCAGTGGGATGGCCCAGCCGCTGGCTGTCTTGACGGCACCCAGGCGTGTAGTGTCCATCTCGCATGCAGCCGCGCGGGCCGCCGTGACGACGGCATAGAGGTTGCCAGCCGAGGCGCCAGAGCCTACGGCGGTAGACAGGGACAGGCCGTAGTTGGAGGTGGCGCCGGCATAGGCCTTGCCATTGGCATCCCAGCGAATGGCCTCCTGATGGCCCCCGTGCTGGATCACCGTGGCCAGCAGGTCCGCGCGCACCAGCTCGGCGAAGTCGCCATACAGCCAGGTCTTGGCCTCTTCGGTCGTGAACTCGTCCACCACCTGCAGCGCGACCGTGGGCTTGACCGGGCGCACCACGCCCAGCAGCCGGTCGTTGCCGCGCACGTCCAGCGCACGCGGCGCCGCGCTGCCGTCGTTGGTGGTCTGGTAGGTGCGCTCGGTAGCCTCGTCGTTGATCTGGCCCTTGACCAGGGACAGTTCCTGCGCCCAGGAGCGGATGGGCGCGGCTGGGTTCTGCTGCACGGCGCCGCTGGCATCGCGCGCGAAGCGGTGCAGCGTGCGGGCGCCGGCCAGGCATGCCGAGTGGCGCCGGTCGGTGGCCAGCGGCCAGAACTCGGAGCTGGGCAGGAAGAGATTGAAATGCTCCCGGGCGAAGTTCGCGCCCAGCGCGCGATCGGACACGCTGGGCGCCTCGCCCGGGAATGCGGACAGCTTGTAGGTGGTCATGGCCTGTAGGCTGACAGGCTTGGCACCAAATCAAACCTCGACATTCACAGCGAAGGTGAAAAGCGCATCGAGATCCGCAGACGAAAGATTAAGCAGCTCGCCCATCAGCACAATGGACGGACTACATCGCCGCCACTCCGAGGCTCTGGCGAATCCGACACGTGTCGTGTAGCGGAGTACGGTATCTTGGATGGAATCGATTACAGAATGAAGCGCATCTTCGGTTATGCCTCGCAACGCATAGAGAGCGACAAGCCCCTGGGCAGGCGTACATATCTCTGGTATCGCGGGCGGCGGCGGTGGCTCCTGCGTTGACTCGACGCTCGCTATCAAGGCCTCGAACTGCGATGCGTATACACCGAGATCTCTACGTAACTCCTCCATCTGCATATTGCCGTAGACGTGGCACTTGACTACGTTGCCGCCATCGTCCACCCAGGTGGCCTCGATCGCCGGCGCATTATCGTACCGAATGACGGTTGGCAGATTTTTCATGTCGTTGCACCCTTAATTATTGCAAAATTTATTTCCACCGCATGGCCTTGATTAAATCCGCTAATATTCTGGAGGCAGATATAAAACGCCCCATCATTATTCAGAACAGGCCAAACTTGGTAAAACGACGCATCGACCGTGCCGCCACTGTTGGTCATCGAAAGAATGATCGAATCGCTGGTTCGAACCATCGAATTGGTGACGCTAAAAACAGCTATTTGATTAGGCCCCAATACCTGGGCGTGAGTTGTGATGCGGCCGACAATCTTATTTATAACCACGGGGTAAGACTTGCTGATCATCTGCGTCACAGTTCCGCCTACACCTGCGCTATAACCAAACCCACCAGGGCCAGTCAGAACGGCGCCGCCATTCGGGTTCAAGATCAGCGGCATGTGATTCGTGTAGTCAGAGACCAGCCGAGACTGCAGCCAATAGGCCCCAGACTGGTATACACCAAAATCAAGAGCCACGCTGCCTCCTTGAAAGCGCGTAATAGAATTCGGATCTTGGCCAGCACCAGAGGCGGCTGGTCCTCCGCCAATCAGCGAGCCATTTACCACCGAAAGTTTAGCCACCGGGTTGGCTGTACCGATGCCCAAATTTCCGCTACCGTCGATGCGAAATACTTCAGCCGCCGCAATTTGAAAAACGTACTGAGCAGCACGGCAAATCTTGGTAGCAAAAGACGCACCGGAACGCACCAATGCGGATTCAATGTAGGCTGGCCCATCTACATCAATTAGTAACCGGTTGGTGGCTCCTGACAAGTCAAACCGCTGAGCGGGTGCCTGGTTCCCGATTCCTATCCTTCCTGCATTGTCTATCCGTAAACTCTCCCCCCCTCCAGTGTGGAAAGTCATTGGGAGGTTGGGGCCTGTCCCTTGCCCCACTGAGGTAATGCGAACCTCAGTGCTACCAAGAATCGCAATCTCTCCAATTGGAGAATTAGCAGGATCAGGCGAGCCATAAACACGGAAATTCGAAACCTGCGAAGTCCCTGTCGGTAGTGCCCCGACACTTGTAGGTGAATTTTCGCCATTAGTTTGAAACAACAGGCGATTTGCCAGTGCGGAACTACTGAAATCAGCAGTCAGTCGCAAGCCATTTCCGGAAAAATTCAGGCCTCCCTTCATGGTGTCGCCGGACTTCTTTACCGTCTTGTCCAACGCATCTTGCAAGCCCGTGATGGAGCCAATCGCCTGCTCCCCCGAATGCGTGCTGCGGTCGCGCAGTTGTGCGTCGGTCGCATTCTTCGTAGCACCAGTCGCCACACTACCGAGCTTTGCTGCGGCCTCGTCGGTGAAATCGTTGGCGCTCAAGCCCTTGCCTGGCACCTTGTCCACCTTGCCCTGCAGATCCGCCGCCGTGGCCATGGGCTGGGCAAACGTGGGGTTCGGGTAATGGCCGGCAAGCACGCCACCGGCCGCGCCGGTGGGTGCGCGCGCATCGGTCAGGCGCGGGTCGGCGGTCTGCACCACCTCGCGCATACCCCCGGCCGTCATGCGCATCTCCAGCAGGTCGCCCGAGTTGTAGGCCCGGGGCGCCGTGCCCTCTTGGCCGCGCAGCACCGTGAGCCGGCATTCACCGATCACCGAGTTGTCCACGGCCGTGACGCGCAGGATCTCGTAATCGGTTTCGAGCGATCCGCTGCGCTTGTATGCCGTGAGCACGTACCAGCCGCCGGCGGGAGGATTCAGCAGCGTGCCAGCGGCGCCATCGGACACACGCAGCACGCCGTAGTCGAGTTCGCTGGCCGGGGCGCCTGTCTGCGGCGCCGCGCGCACGTCGGCGATGAACTGGGTTTGGAAGTTGTTCAGGAACAGCTGCGGCATTTCTATTTTTCCTTGATGGGCACGATCAGCTCCACCTCTTTCGTGCGGCCGTCGTTGGTCGTGGCGGCAACGCTGATCTGGTACTTCTGGCCGCTGGCCCCGCCCGCATAGATCCAGACCTTCACGCGCTGGCCCACGAAGGCAAAGGACGGCGGCATGGGCATGGCCGGCTGCACCTTGAGCTGCACGGAAACAATCTCGTCGCCGGGCGGAAACCAGTCGGCGAACTCGATGTCGTAGTCCTGCGTGTCTGCAGGCTGCATGGGGGAAGTGCGGAACATGCTTTGCCCCTGGTCGGTGACGTAGAAGGTGGTCATTCCTGCGGGCACGAGGAAGGTGCGTGATTCGGGCGCCTGCTCATCGAAGGGCAGGCGCTTGTGAACGGCCGGATCGATCTCGATGAAGGCCACGCCCTGGGCCTGCAGCGGCGCGCGCACCAGGCGCTGCCCACGGGCCGTGATCGCAGCCTTGGCCTGGACCAGCGCGGCCAGACGCGCCTCGACCCGCCCCTGCGTGACGACAAAGGCCTGGCCCTTGCCGTCCACAGGCGAACGCAGCCAGCGGCGCACGTAGATGCGGCCATCGGCAGTGCCACGGGCGGTGGGCGTGGATTGCACGGGGCCACGGCGAAGCAGTCGCGCCCGGGGCTTGAAGTTGGCACGCGCAGTCGCGCCCACCCCAATGCGGGCCTGCACATGGGCCGTGACCGTGGCGCTGGCCCGGGCCTGGGCTGCCACACGCCCGCGCACGGGAGGCAGCGTGACCTTGACGATGGCGCGGCCCGTGGTGGCCAGCAGGCTGCGCACATGGACCCGGCCCAGCACGCCCTCGACAGCTGCGCGCGCCACGGAATCGGCCGAGAGCTTGGCATGCACGCGGCCCAGCGGGCCGGTCAGCGCAGCGGCCGGAGCCGAGTGGACCACCGCATAGGCGAGCACTCTGCCACCGGCACGCACACGGGCATAGCCCTTGGCGTCCACGCGGATGCGCACCACGGGATCGGAGGCCCGCCCGTTCAGCGCGAAGCCATTGAGTGCTCCCCTGTTCATGGCTTACAGCAGCTGCAGCGTGAAGTCGCCCGTCAGTGCCTGGCTGTCTACCAGGAACACGTCATTGATCTGCAGCGTGCGCGGCGTGGGCAGCGGCTCGGAATACATGAGAGTGGCCGTGCCATCGGTGGCCGAGTCGCCTTCCATGATTCCGATGTGCGTGACCGTGACCTGGGCGCCCGTGACGGGCGGAAACTCCGCACGCACGGCGTTGTAGGTGGCGCCGTTGTTGGGCGCGGCAAAGGCGCCCGTGGCCACGCGCTGGTACCACGGTGCTGCCACCTCGGTGCCGGCGGTGAAGGCGTCGGTGGGGTCCGCCGTGAACAGGGCGAAGAAGGTGTTGCGGATGGCCGGGAAGGCCTGCTTGCGCAGCGTGGCGCTGATGATCGCGTTGGCGAGGGATGTGCTGAAACCAGCCATGATGGCTCCTATGGCTTCGAGCACTCCAGCGCCCCGATTGAAGATACCCGCCAGGATGGCAGGCTTGGTTCACTTCTGGGCCACGGCCGTGGTGGCCGCAGCCTGGGCCTGAATGCCCAGCACCTCGTTGTAGAGGGCACGGTGCGCCGCCGCGATGGTGGCGTTGCCGCCGAACTCGGCATCGATGGACCAGGCACGGAACAGCACGAAGTGCCGCAGGGCGTCCATCCAGCGCTCAGGAACCGAGGTCGTGCCGTTTTCGTCGGCCAAGTCCACAGCCGCGACACCCACCATGGCGCGCACCTTAGTGCCGGCGGCCACGGGCGGATAGACCAGGAATTCCTGCGGCGTGCCCAGGTCGTGCATGTAGTGCTGCACTTCGCGGCCCGGAGAGCCCGAGCGCCAGGCGCCGGCCACGGCGTCCAGCACCCACAGGTCGGTCTTGGTGATGCGCCGCTGCGTGGCGTTGGCGTTGTTCGTGATGTCGATCAACGTGAGCATGTCGGCCGGCAGCTCCTGCCGCCACCCGGCGGCCAGCACCAGTTCGCGCGGCTGGGCCATCTGGTCGGGCCGCTGCTCGGCAAAGGCGCGCTGCGCCGCGTTGAACCAGTCCAGCAGATCCACGCGGGTCCAGCGGATGTGCCCTTTGTCCTGCAGGTCGCGCGCTGCATCGTCCAGCAGTTGGGCCACGGTCAAAGCCATGATGCCCTCCCCCGCGAGCCGCGGCTGGTGTTGGAGCGCCACACGTCGGCTGTGGCGTCATCCATGGCGCGCTGGAAGAACGCCAGGGCCACGCCGGCCTGGTCGGGCTTGTAGTAGTCCGTGCCCTCAGTGGCTAGCAGCTCGCCCCTGGCGCCCTCGCGGATCGCCTCATGATAGAGCGAGGCCACCTCGTCGGGCACGCTGTTGCCGCGCAGGGACGGCATCAGCGAGGCGTAGACCTGCAGCCGGCCGACACTGCCCGTGCGCACAGTGAATTCACGCAGGTTCGTCGTGACCAGGTAGAGCTTGCCGCGCAGCTCATGCTGCCAGGGATCGGCCGGCAGGTCGCGCGCCTTGGCCACCTCCAGCGGGCGCCCGGCCAGCGTGGCGCGCTCCAGGCGCAGCAGCTCGGCGCCCTGGGGCAGCTCAAAGGTGTATTCGGCGAAGGCCTCGCCGGTCACGTCCGTAGGCTCCAGCCATTCCTGCCAGGCGCGCGTTGCCTTGAGAAAGGTGCGCGCGGCGCGGTTCAACGCCAGGTGAATGAGCGGTACCGGCGCCTTGGGGGCAGCCAGTACCAGCTCAGGCATCCAGTTCTCCCAGCTGGCCATGGTGCGATCAGCCGGTCACGTTGGAAGCGCGCGAGGCCTTGCGCACGCGGCCGGTGGGAGTGGAGTCGGACTCCTGGGGCATACCTGTGCCGCCGTCCAGATCGTCCTCATCGCCCGGGCCCACGCCGGGCGAGAAGGTGCCGCGCGAGGATGGAGCCTTGCCGTCCAGGGCCGCGCGGCGGGCTTCGCGCTCGGCGGCCAGGCGCTGGAATTTCTGCTCGGCGTCGAACTCCTCCTCGGTCTGGAAGTTGCCAGCGCGCAGGTGTTCGGCATGAGCCTCGTTCTCGACCTCGCAGGCCAGCGGCTTGCCCTCGAAAACATAGGTGGCGCCCTTGATGCGCACGATCAGGGTTCCGTCCTTGCGTGCGGGCAGCGAAGTGAACAGCTTCATGATGATGGTTCTCCGGGGTTAAAAAAGCCCCGGCGGCCAATGCCACCGGGGAAAGCCCCTTGCGGGGGCGCACACATGAGCGCGCTGTCAGGCGTTCGTGTAGATCAGGTCCAGCGTGAACAGGCCGGCAGCCGTGCCTGCGCCCGAAACCTTGAGGATGATGCGTCGGTCTTCATCCTTGGTTGCGAGTTTGGCGAAGGCCGCTGGCACGAGGTGCGCGTAACCACCGGCTGCACCCACATCGTTGTCCGTCACCCAGGCGCCGCCGCCGTCGTCGGCCGCTGTGCTGATGTCGCCGGCCGCATCCGCCAGGCCAATGGAGGCCTTGAAGCCCGCGCCCAGGGCAGCAGGCACGCGGATGTACAGCGACACGGGCAGCATGCCGGCGGGCAGGATGCCGATGACGCCACGGGTACCCACTGCGTGGTCTGCCACGGCCAGGGGCTGGCCGAAGCGCGAGCGCACCAGCTCGGAGCCGCCGGGGGTGATGGGGGCCTGATGGCCCGCGGCCACGGCACTGAGTTGTTTGAAAGCCATGAATGACTCCTTTCGTTCGGTGGGGATCAGCGCGAAGCAGCGGCCGTGTCGATGCCGTAGACGCCGTGATCCTGCTTCTCGCCCTCGATCTCGAAGACCGACTTCTTGACGCCGAAGATGGACGAAGTGGTGATCACGACCTGGTTGCCGTTGTCGCGGGTTTCCTCATGCCAGCCGTAGCGCATGCCCGTGCCCGGCGAGCCGAAGGCCATCACGCCCGCCTGCGCGCCCATGAACAGCGCGCGCGCCGTTTCCAGGTCGCCCGTGGCGCCGTGGGTGTTGTGGCGAATCACGTTGCGGTGCGAGTGCAGCACCACGTTGCGGTACATGCCCAGCGCGCTCTTGAACAGCGGCGACTTGAAGCCCACGGCCGCAGCCGCGGCCTTTTGCAGCTCCAGCCAGCCGCCCGTGCCGGTTTCCTTGCGCAGGTCGTCTTCCTGGAAGGTGTGCATGACCATGACGAACACTTCCTCGCCATCGACCACGCAGGGCTGCATGACGGGGATGTTGGTGGCGCCGCCACCCTGGCTGTCTGCGCGAACGCGGGCACGGTCCACCACGGCCAGCGACATCTTGTCGGTGGCATCCAGGTTGGCCACCGCCGTGGCATCGCCGCCGAACAGGTGCTGGTTGGGCGTGGGCGCCGTCAGCGGGTTCTTGGCACGGCCCTGGTAGCCCAGCGGCAGGATGAAGTTGGCATTGACGCCGCGCGAGCCCGACAGGTAGGTGAAGGTCAGCTCATCCTGGAAACGGCCCCACCAGTTGGCCTGCTGCTGCTTGGCGCGCATGCGCAGATCGTGCAGCGTGCGCTTGCGCGACATGCGGCCACCGGTGTTGACGCCGCCGCGCGCCTGGTCGATGTACAGCTCATCGGTATAGAAACGCTGCCCTTCTTCCTTGCCCTCCAGCACATCGTCGCCCTCGACGGGCGCCATGCGCAGCTCGGCCAGCAGATCATAGCTGACCAGGTCACCCGCCTCGGATTCCAGATCCGTCAGCAGTTGGATTGGCGTCTTGGCGCCCTGGCCCACGGCCGCGAAGCGCTTGCCGAAGTACGAGGCTTGAGAGACATCGAGAGCCAGGTCGCCGGAAAAGCGCTTGACCGCGCGGGGGCTGTTCACGCCCACCACTGTTTTGCCCATAGGAGTGCTCCTGTGTGGTAGCGAGCACTCCAGCGCCCCGGTTGAAAAATGGTTCAGCCCTCAAGATGGCAGGCTTGGTACGGGCCGCGAGGCAGCTGCGATCTTTCGCACGCAGGTCTCGGGCTCCGCCGCGATCACCATGCGCGCGGCCTGCCCCTTCTTGTATTCCAGCTGGATGCGGACGCCGCCCACCTCCAGCACATCCCCCGTGCGCAGCTCGATGAAGATGCGGCGCACGCCGGGCGTCGATGCTGCAGCCTGTGCCATGGGGCCCTTCACACCGAGCGCAGGAACTGCGCACGCTTTTCTTCGGACAGGCGGCCCAGCGCGCGCTCGTAGTCCAGGCCGGTGAGCTTGTCCAGCTCGGCGAACTCGTCGCCCGCGGGATCGGCATCGCCCGCGCCGCCGGGCACGTCGGCCAGGTTGGTGACTATGTCGGACGGATCGGCCCGGCGCCGCATGTCCACGGACTTTTTGGTGGTGGGGATTCCATGCAGGGCCAGAACACGCCTGTGCGCTTCCTCCAGAAACCAGCGAAAAGGCCTGTGCTGGTTGGCGGGAGCTGCCCCAAGTGCCTTGACGAAAGCGTCCAGGTCAGCCTGTTTTTCCAAGTCCGCGTGGTAGTTCACGCGACCCAGTTCAGGCATTTTTGCAGCGTCATCCAGGAACGTGTGGATGGAGTGGGTCCATGCATCCATTTCAGACTGCTGGCGCATTTCCGCAGAGACAGTGGCACGCGTTTTCACATCGCGTAGCTGGTCACGCTCATCTTGCAGCCTGTCCAGTTCAGCCTCCATTTCCGAGTGGTCCAGATCACCGTCGTTGAACCTGCGGCGGACTTCGGCCATGGCAGATTTGTTGGCCCAGACCTGGTCCTGGTAATCCAAGGGCAGATCCACCCTGTAGCCAGATGGCAACGGCTTAGAGGATCCCCCGGCGCCGTGGCGTTCGGCATTGTGGTCTGTTTCGGGCGAATGGCTCGTTGACGCTTCCTCCCCGGCTTTCAGCGTGGATGCTGGCGCGTCATCACTGTCACGGCCATCGGCTTGCCCCATTGGTTCATCTTCGGGGCTCCCATCGAGACTGCCACGGCCCAACGCAGCAAGTGCTGCCGCATTGTCCTCGCTGGGGTCATAGTCGTCTTCCTGCAACGTGGCGCGCTCGGCTTCGGACAGAAGGCGCAGTTGGTCGTCTTGATTGGTCATGGTTGGCAGTTCCTGATGTGCGTGCTCAAGGGAGATTGGCAGGCTTGGCACGGGGCCAGGCATCACCCATCAATCGGACGTCAGCGGCATGGCCATCAGCCGCTCGCGCGATGTCTGCACCGCGCTGTGCCATTCTTGTACCTCGCTCTGCCAGACTTTCGAGTAAGGCTGTGCAGGTGCTGGCGTACTGGGCAAGAGAGGGCCGGGTAGCTGCGCTGATACGTTCTGGCAAACCGGCGAAGTCACCGCGCAAGCCTGCAGCAGCAATGTGCATGTCGCGCAGGCTGCGCTCGAGATCCTGCTGGACCAGCGCATTGCGCTGCTGGGTACGTTGGAATGTGGCAAGTGCATCGTCAAGTCCCTTGGAAAAAGCAGCCATGTCCTGCGCGGCCTGGCGCACACGGGACAGTTCGTCGCTGACAGCCTGTTGCCTCAGTTGCTCCAGGCGCACTCCGTAGCGTTGATCCTGAGTCCACCACGCGCAACCTGCACCGAGGATGAAGGCCAGTCCTGCAGCCATGGACTGGACGAAGAAGCGGGAGCTCAAGGCATGACCCTCCACTCTCGGCAGATTTCGCCATTCGCATCGCCTCGCAGTTGCAGCCCCGGCAGAACGGTGGAAACGCCCTTGACCGTGCCCCTATTCCAGCGAGGGTTCTCGTTGCAGGCCCCTGCCAGATCACCGGCGTTGGCTTTGCGCCGCAGCGTGCTGGAAGCCAGGCTACCCGCCCCCTTGTTGTGCACGAAGTCGATGAATTGCCCTTGCACGAATGGGTCATACGCCGCCCAGTCCACAAGCATTTGCCGTGCATGGCGCTCTGCAATCAGGTAGCGGCCAAGTTCCAGTGCATAGCAGTCTGAGGAGCTGTACCAGCGGCCCGCCGTGACCCCCTCTCCAGTGATGCCATTGCAGACAGTCAGTGGCTGGCCCTTGCCCAGCTTGTCGACATAGGGCATTCCCACATGGCGCCCGCTGCTCTCGTAGAACGAGCCCAGTACCATCGCAACCTTCACGCCGGGCGAGGTTTGGGTATCTGCCGCAACGGCCTGCACATAGGGATCGTTGAGTGCCGGGCCGTCAATGTGCCGGGCCACGATTGCCCCTCCACTGCCCAACCCGGCCAGCAACACCAGCGCGGCCAGCCGGCCTGCCAGCCATGCCGGCACCTTGGAAGTCTGCTCAGCCATCATGCATTCCCCTGGGCATGCACCCATGGCCCGGCAGTTCGCCCAGGCAAGGCGGCGGTCCATTGATCTTGCATCATTGCCCACCTTCCTCGTCTAGGGCATTGCGCGTACCGCTGCGGCGCATGAGGCTCATGCGCAATTCGTGCTCAGCCTGATCACGAGCTTCTTCCGCCAACTTCAGTTGAAACTCCTTGCGGCGGTAGTACCAGCTGACCGAAAAGCCTGCGACCCCCACCACTATGCCGATAGCGACACCGGCTTCGGAGGTCAAGAGCCAGCCAAAGCCACCCAGTCCGAGTCCGCTCCAGCCGACCTTGCTGCTCATGGCCGCCGCCGCCCCAGCGTTTGTTGCGTTGGCCGCAGCTTCGAGCGCGGCCTGCGTGACGTCATTGCCCATCCATCACTCCTTGTTGTTCAAACTGGGCGAGGCGACCCGACATCGAATCGAGATGCTGGCGGCTCAAGGCCTGGATTTGCGCCACGCGCTCGCGCGAATCGGCCTCGATGCACGCCACCTGCAGGCGCACGTCCTCGTCTGCCCGGATCTGCAGCGTCTTGTTGGCGAGGTCTGCATTGGCCTTGGCAAGTTGCTGGCGCATGTTGTCCAGCTCAACGTCCGCATCGCGCCGCACTGAGGCGGCCGCACCCGCCATGCGCAAGGCCAGAGCCTGGTCCCCGCCGCTGGCACGCATGTGCTCGGCCTCGGCCTCCAGCTTCTCGGCACGGGCATTGACTTCACGGACCTTGGCCACCTGCTCGGCAAGCGCCTGGCGCGCGCCCTCCTGCTGCATTTGCAGGGCCTCGGCCTGGGCCTGCATCTGCTGCTGCATCTGTTGCTGCTCTTCGGGTGTAAGAGGTTTGGCGGGGTCGCGCTCACCGGTCAGCTTGCGCATCTCATCTGCGATCTGCTCCCTATTGGGCAGGTCGGAGTAGTCCATGGCGATGGTCAACAGGCGCAACGCAGCCTCGGGCGGCATGCGGCCGGCCATCTGTGAAAGCGACTCGAACATGACCTGGCGCAACGTGCCCGCATAGTCCTGCTCGGACACAATGAAATCAGCCAGGCTTGCTGTGATGTCGTTGAGGTAGCGCACGCTGCCATCCGGCTGCAGCTCGGGCAGGTTGATGCGTACCCAGTCGAGACGCCCTTTGTGGCCTGACAGACGAATGACCTTTTCCTCCGTGTACCACTGCTCGATCAGGCTCAGTTGCTTCTCGCCCTGGATCTGCACAGCCAGCCGGTGATTGTCGAATGGCTGTGTGGTCACAACCGATCCTTGCATCTGGCGCGCCTTGATCGCAATGCCGGAGCTGGCATTCGTCTGCCGGCCCAGGTTCTCGCTGCCGATGCCGGCGGACTTCTGTATCGCCTGGGTATCCAGGTTCATCATCTGCATCTGGCCGGAGGCCATCTCGCTGTCGCGGTGCACCTCGAATTTCCGTCCGGCGCGATAGATCACGACCCCATCGGGCTGATTGATTTCCTCGCGCGCCTCGTTGATATCGTCGAAGGCGCCCTTCTCGGCGAATATCTGGTTGGTGGACAACAGGAACAATGCTTTGCTGGCCCGCTTGTTCAGGTCCATTTGCAGATCGCGTACACGCCGCACCACGCCATAGGGCATGCGATCGCGGCCGCGGCGATAGCACCAGATGGGCGTGAGGCTGAAGCTGTTGTGCCGCATGGGCATGGGCCCCAGCGCAAGCAGATGGCCTTCGGTGAATACGGCCACGTGCATGCGCATGACCACCCGGTCCACGATGGCCCCGCCAGCCTGACCGATGGCTTCCATCAAAGCCTGGTCCCAGGGTTCGACGAACGCGCCCTTGAACGGCCCTTCGGTCACGACGCGAACCGAGGCCGGCATGCGGAACTGGCACTCGATCAACCGCACGCGGCGGCGCTGCTCGTCATCGGCATCGCCATAGCCACTGGCCAGGCCACCCCGCGAATACTGACTGGAGGAATGGCCCTGGTAATGGAATGCGTCCTCAGCCCACTGCTGCGCGCTGTGCTCCTGTCCCTGCTCCACTGCACGCTGCAGCACGTCGCGGCGAGCTGGGTACATGGTGATGGCCACATCCTCGTCCACCCAACGGGTGCGGAAGATATAGCGCGCATCGCTCAGATCGTTTTCCATGGCCATGGAGTCCCAGAGCACGTTGCGCCAGTCTTCGTACTTGGAGTAGATGATGTCCTTGGTTGGGTCGTTCCGTACCCCGTCGTCCAGCCAGCCGACACCCACCTTGATGGTGTCTTCAAAAGCCCGGCTGCGGTTGAAGCCCGTGCGATTCACATCGGACACGTACTTGAGCACCTTGGTCTTGATGTCAGCCATCTGCACGCCTTCCTCGGTACGTGGCAGCACGCTCCAGTCCACGCGCGCTCGCCGCTCCGTACCAATCAGCCAGTCGCACATCACGGCCACCTCGTTGAATACCAGGGGCACCTGGCCGCGCCCCTCCAGCGTGGCTGCGTCGGCAGGATCCCATTGGTCGCCGTCGTAGTAGTCGGCGTCGATGGACATCTGCAGGCGGTTCTCGGCCTGGATCTCGCGTTCGCGGTAGTACCAGCTCAGGAGCTTTCGCAGCGTATTGCGGGCCTCGGCCTGGTCCAGCGGATGCTGGGGCGCTGTGTCCACCACATCGAAAGCCAGCGGCTCATCGTTCAGGACGTGCTCGCCCACGCCTGCTCGGCGGTTGAAGCGGGGTTCAAGCAGGGACATACTCGGCCCCCACATCAGGAACGGTCAAAGCCTGCGCTGCAATTTCCTTGCCTTCCATCTTGATCACCAGCTGACCGAACTCGCGGCCCCGGCGCTCCCATGGCGGCTCGCTGGGCATGGCCACCAGATCAGGCAACCCTTCATTGATGATGGTGGCCACCCGCACCCAGTTGGCCCGGCTGGGTTCAATACCCAAAACCTCGCAAGCCTTCACGCACATGCGTGCAAGGTAAGACGGATGGTCATAGAGATAGGCGGCGCTCTCCATCACCACATACCAGGGCGCTTTGGGACGCAGACTGGGGATCAGGACCAGGGCCCTCTCTCCATTGATCCAGGTGTAGATGGCCAGCAGGTCGCCGTGCCGGCGGTGGAGGTGGGACTTGCGAAGATCGATGCATGCAGGCATGCCATGACAATGGCAGGCTTGGCACGGTCTCAACGCGCCATGCCGCCTCCGCGCCGCCGATTCCTCATCGCGCCCTGGGTCGCGTTATCCATGCGCGGCAGGGCCATGGCCAGATAGCGCCACACATCTGCGCCGTGGCTGGCGTCGTCATGCAGCGGCGCGCCAGGCTCCTGGGTTCGGGGGTCTATCTGGCGCCGATACCGGCTCAGGCAATCCAGCAATTGGGCGCACCTGCCGGCATCGACATAGGCCTGGGCAAAGATGCCACGCGCCATCCGTATGCCGGCCTCCAGCCCGAATCGCTCGAGCACCTCGACCTCTCGGCCCATATCCTGCAGGATCTGCTGCGAAGTCTGCCCGGTCTTGAAGTCTCCGTGCGCGCCATCGTGCGGGAGGAAGTCTGTGCCCCATAGATAGGGGAGTTTTTCCATCTCCTGCACGTACCACTCCAAGGTCTTCTGGTGGCCTTGCATGAAATGAATGATCCGAAAGTCCACGGCCGTGCGCTGCACGAAAGCGATCGCCATGTCGTCGGCCCATCCCAGGTCCCAGACAGTATGCACGGGCAACCTGGGATTGCAGGGGACGGGGCAAACGCGGCCGTCGTTGTGCAGGCGCTCCACCTCCTTGGCGTAGATGGCACCAGCCAGGCTGCGTCTGGGACGGCCCTCCCAGATGTTCCAATAGCTGTCTGGATCACGCTTGAAATGGCGTCCCCGTTCCTTGTCCAGCACATCGGGAAACCATGGGTTGTCGCGCCAGTTGATTTCGCAGAGCCAAGTATCACCATCCGCATGGGTGATGAAGCGGTCATAGGTTGGGTCACTGGCCAGGCCAGGATTGAGCGTCAGCCAGATCTCGGATCCTGGACGCCGAATGGTGGGCACCAGCACCTCCCAACTGCCCGCGCTGACGCCCTGCGCCTCCTCCACCCAGACGATATCGATCGCCTCGAACGACTTGATGGAGTTCACCGTATGGGCCTGCAGGCCTGCGAACAGGATCAGTGTTCCGTTGGCTCCGCGGATTTCCGTACCCAGCACCTCGTAGAACGCCCCCAACCCCAGGGCCTCGATCTGGTCCTGCAACAGGCGATGCACAGACTCGCGCATGGACTTCTGCACCTCGCGGGCACAAAGGATGCGCAAGGGGCGGTTGCTGCCAAGCACCAGCAAGGCCATGGCAACGGACCACGACTTCGCCCCTCCGCGGCCACCGTACATGACCTTGAACCGCCGCGGCTCGAAGAGCGGCCTGAGCTTGAGCGGGAACTCGACGGTGACGCGCGAGCGCTCGACCTCATAATCGGCTGCAAAATCAGGAGGCTCGCCCGAAGGCAGGCTGTCGAGCGCGAGCATCGGCAATTCATCAGACATGGTGCTCATGCACGCTCCTCGCGAGGATCGTCACTGCGCCGGGGTGGCTCAATGAAATGCACTTCGAAGTGCCCCATGCCCATGCTTTTCTGAGCGGTGTCCCGCTGGTACAGGCCGTGATAGCGCATCAGTTTCTCTATCACATCCAACTGGCTGCGGAGGCTGATCTCCGTGCCGTACTTGCCTTCCTTTGCGCCACCGAACAGCGCCAGCGCACCGCGCCCAAGGCCGCGCGTGTCCTTGACGACCGTGCGTGGCAGGCCGGCGCCAAAACACTCAGGGCACTCCGCCAGGGGGGGACGGTGGGCCTCGTAGCCCACCCCGCCGAGCTCGGGAAAGTCCTGAAATTGCTTGCCGGCATCAATCCACTTTTCACGCTTGGAGTTGTACTCGGACAGCGTGTACTGGTAGCCATGGGCGGCTCCGTAGCAATGCCGGCAGCACGATACGTGAACCTCGACCAGATCGCGCGGATCGGCCATCAGCATTTCATGGAGCCGGCGCACCACTTCCTCGGCCCGAACCTCGGCATGCTCCGCGACGCGTTGGCTGCACTCCCTGACATAGTCCTGCACCCGTGGATCCTTCAGCAGCCTGGCGCCCTGAGATGCCGCAGAGGATGGACTGTAGCCTGCGGCGACTGCCGCCCGCGTGGCATTGAAACCCGATGCAACGTACTCCCGTGCAAAGCAACGATGCCGCTCCTGCGTGCTGCTGTGCTGACGGGAGGAGGAGATTTGCTCCTCCCCGGAAAGGACGGTGTTGGAGATTAGCGTTTTCATGCCTGCGAACCTGTCAGGCTTGGGACGCGCCATCAGGCAGGCCCGAAGAATTCGCAGGCACCTCGCGACGGTCGCAGATCAGTCGGTAGCGCAGAACAGGCTTGCGCCCGGGCAATTCGGTGAGCCTGGCTTGGACCAGGCCCCGCCCCGTCAGGTACTGCAGCCCCCAATCGATCTCTCCTTTTGAACGCCCTAGCGCCAGCACCAGTTCGCAATGGAAGAACCAGCGGTCTGGCAGTTGCTGCAGATGGCGCAACAATGCGTCCGTACCACTGCCTGGGCGCACGACTCCGGCTGGGCGAGGGTTGTGACTCCTGGGCCGGCCATCCTTTCGGCCTTGCAGTTGCCCCGCCAGCCAGTTGATCGCTTCGTCTCCCATACGTTCAGACCTTTCCTGCACGGGCTTCAGCCAGGCTCAGATGTGGCAACCAACGAGCCGATCCGGCATGGATGGCGCACACCGGGCCGCGCCGTTCAGGCCACTGGAATACGTTGTTGCGAAAAAGCGTGGAATTCAAGGTTCTACCCTTTCAATGGAAGGCTGGGAAACGGGGCGGCTCTGGGCACGGCAGGGGGCGATTGGTGCCACAGCGCAGCAGGCAGGGACGTCAGGACGACGGAGATAGGCTGTGGAGGGCATTCGGACAAGTCTGGACAGTCATCGCGGCCACCCATCCATGCCCATGGCCTGCATGGCATTGCGAAGCACTGCGCGGGTGATGGTCTGGTCACCGGCCCGGGTTCGGGCCAGGATGCGGCGCGCCCAGTCCTTGCCATCGCCTACAGGCACCAGTTGCACACGGACAGGCGAAGCACCAGGTGCTGGCAGACGAGTCCACCCCTGCAACTCGGCATGTGTGCTGCGCGGGGTGGCGGCACGGCACAGCGCTTCAAACTGAGGCAGATGCGGCGGGAAATCCGGATGGGCCGCAGGCAGTCGGGCCACGGCTGTTTCAATCACACTGGAGTCGTATTTCGCCAGCGCTGCACTCCAGACACGCATGGCCGCGCGGACCCCGAGATCTCGCCCGCCATCATCCAGAACGCCTGTGGCGAATTTGCTCAGAAACAGCGAACCGTAGGACCCCTGCATGACCAGGAACAGGTTTTTCACGGCGGAACTCGCGGCCTGCTGCCGGAGCTCTCCCGTTATCGCAACGGACGACAGGGCGGAAATGCTCTGCATGCCTACGCCTCCATGATGGCCGCGTAAGCTGCGCCGTGCCTGCCCACGGGGACGGAGCGACGAATCGCGGCCCTCGTCGGTGGCGGTAGTGCGGCAGCCAGCCATTCCAGCGGTTGCAGCGGCCTGGCCTGGGCGCAGGCACGCAGCCTGTCGATCAACGCATCGTCCCCATGGACCTTGCGCAACCCGCCAAGGAAGGACCGTGCCTGTCTTTCCGGCGTACCCGAGTTGACCAGCAGAGACAGCCCATAGCCGAAAATGATCTCGCTGCAGTCGCTGGCAGGAACGGGCTGGCGGATCGAACCGCCAGGATTGGAGCGAACATCAGGGTGTCCCTGTCTCTTTCCCTTTCCCTGTCCCTTGGAGGCGCTTTCCGCAGAGACCGCAACACAGCTTCCACGGGACACCGGAGCACTGTCCCCAGGGACACTGTCATCTTGTTCCCCCGGACATGCGTAACCGTCCCCGGACATGGACAGCACCTGTCCAGTGGGACGGCCGCAATCTATCCATTCCTCATACGATGGACGGCGCACATCTGTCCCGTGCCTGTCGTTGTGCTTTTTGATGCGGCTGCATTCGGTGCGCCAACGCTGCAGCAACTTGGCACTCCAGGCATCGCGAACCTTCTCCGCTACCACCGCGTGGTGGTAGCGTCCGTCACTGCATAGCACCCAGCCTCGCATGGCTCCCTCACGCACGCGTTTCCACTTGGGGTCAATACGTCCCCGCAGGGCATAGCCCGCCTGTTTCGCGATCCAGGCATCGTTGTCCGGCATGGAGCCAGCGGGAACTTGGTGCCAGGCGGCAGACCACAGCAGCACGGCGGCCCAGCATGCATCGGGGGTCTCGTTGGCCGCCAGGTCCGAATCTCTCAGCCGGGCGACATCCAGTGGCATGAACGGAAAGTCGGAAAGATCACAGTCGCAGGGCACCATGGGCTCAGGCAGAACGACATTGCATTGGCTTGTCATGCGCACCTCCCATGGCCTATCGAGCGAGCTTCGTTCTGGAAACGTGCCCTTTCGGTCAATGGCAGCGCATCCAGGGAAAACCTGCCGCCCCCCAAAGCCACCATCACGTCAGCCAGCCCCAACTCCACTTTCCCGCCGCCATAGACCAGCTTGCTCAGCAGCCCTGGCGTGGTGCCACACCGCTCGGCGAACTCGGCACGCCCGCGACGATCCAGCTCACAAAAAAACAATTTGAATGGGTTCATGCAGCACATGATACCCAAGGAACCTACAAAAAGATACCCAAAGGTATCTTGTACCCACAGGTACTCAACGCGAAAATCAGACCATGGATCAGCACACACGCCTGCAACAACTTCTTACAATCGTCTGCTCGGAATTCACCCAAGGCAATCGGGCCGCGATGGCACGCGCCATAGGAAAGGACGCAAGCTACGTCAACCGACTTTTCTACCCTCAAGACAAGAAGGGCGCCAAAGGAATTGGGCAAGAGTTGATGGAAGCCACGCGGACGGCATTCGATCTGCCGCGCGGATTTTGGGAAATGACACCCAATGAGGCAGCCGCAGCTCTAAAGCACACCCCCGACCTGGTGGAAAATACCAACAAGAAACTCACACGAGATGAAATAGTGATTCGACAGTACTCCACAGGTGGCGCCATGGGCGGCGGACTGGTCTTGCGAGACCAGCCCGGCGTCATCAACAGCTGGAGCGTGAACAGTGAGTGGGCCCAGAAAAACCTCCCCTACGTGACGTCCTATGACAACCTGGCCATCGTGACGGGCTTTGGAGACTCCATGCTGGGGATGTTCAATCCAGGCGATCCGCTCCTGGTGGACACTGGCGTCAGGGAGTGCGAGTTCGATGGTGTCTACTTCTTCTCGGTCGACGGAGAAGGCTTTATCAAGCGCCTTCAGCGAATTCCCGGCGAGGGCATTCTGGTGATCAGCGAGAACAAGAAATACCGGGAGTGGTACATCAAACCCGGCATGAACCTTCAGATCCTGGCCAAGGTGCTGCGCGCCTGGGAAAGCAAAGTCTACTAACCCGCACAGAAGACTACCAAGCCACCCTCAGGGGTGGCTTTTTTTGTCAACAATACCCATAAATACCCAAAGGACAATACCCAAGGAACCATCCAAAACAGAACCTTAAGGTATATTCAAGACATCGGTTCCAGCAACCACGCACACCCACCTCGCCTTGCCACATCGATTGCAGACAGCCATGAAAGCAAACGCGTCTACAGCCTGCTGGGCCCACACGGCGGCATCCAGCCATGCCAGCAGCGAAGGCCACGAGCAGTATCTCGCCGAGTACCTGGATGCCTACGTGCTGGAAAACTACGGACCGCCTTGGGTCGCCGAGTTCATCCAGGAGGCCTTGCATGACATGCCCTACCGCGTTGCCCAACAGATTGCCATCGATGGTGAAAAGCAATGTCCAAAAGGCCTCGAAAGCATGGGCATCACGCTGGACGCCTGGATAGGCGGCTACGCCCGCATGCGCGCAACGCAAGTGCTCGCCCCAAGACCAGGAAGCCTGGCATCCCATAAGCCCTGCTGTTGAACAGCCGCTCATACCGTCAACTGGCCTCGAAAGGAACATGACCCATGCGAATGATGTGCCCACACTGCAATGAACACGCGTACACACGCACCAGCTTGCAATTGACCAACACCAGCCGGGAAACCATATTCCAGTGCCGCAACTTCGAATGTGGCCACGTATTTTCAGCAGTGACGGAGATCAACCGCACTATCTCTCCCAGCGCCATCCCCAATCCGTCTGTGATACTTCCGATAAGCACACACATCAAACGCCGGGAAGTCGCACGACAGATGGCAGCCATGCCATTGTCAGAATTCGATGCACAGCAACATCGCGGCACTGAGCCAGCCACCCATATGGCTCAGTGATCACCCCTAAGCAGAAAGCGCCGCGCCTGGTCGCGCGCCCCGTCGAAGATCTGCCGAGCCATAGGCTGCGGCACGCTGGCCGGCAGGCGCGGCTGCAGCCGGTAGATGGCGCCGTCCAGCGCCTCGACCATCTCCACCATGCTCTCCCACAGGCCTGCGATGCGCGTGGTCTCGGCCAGGGCCTTCCAGTGGCGGCGCTGGATCTCGGCCAGGCGGTAGTGGCGGCTGCGCCCCGGCAGGGCCATGGCCATCCTGGCGCGCTGGCGGGCGATCTTGCCGTGGCCGTGACCGATGATGGGCCAGGCCGACAGCACGTCGTACAGCGGTGTCATCTCATAGCGGCCGCCCGGCTGCAGGAACACCGAGAAATTCTTGGCATGCCCGTCCGTGGCGGCCAGCAGCCAGAATGCCAGCTGGGCCATCACGAAGCGGGCGCAATCCTGGGCAGGCTCGCTGCCATGCTGCAGCACCTGCAGGCACTGCAGCATGCCGGGCCCGCCGTGGGTCTCGTACTTGTTTGCGCTGGCAACGCCGCGCACCTGGCAGAAATCTTCCTGAGGCAGGCGCGCAATCCAGCCCTGGGCCGTCCAGGCGCGGTCAAAGCGCTCCACGCACAGCACCTGCTGACCGCCAAAGGTCTCGATGCTGCTGTCGGCCACGGCAAAGCCCAGCTCGGCCAGCAAGCGGGCGCACAGCCACTCATTGGCCACTGAATCGCTCAGGTCGTAGTGCCAGTGCGGCACCACGCCGATGGCCGGCTTCAGGATATGCGTGGTCGGCGTCGCGCCCAGCGGGCGGCACCACTGGCCGCCATGGCGCAGCACCGCCGTCTTCTCCTGCGCACCGGCAATGGACAGCCGGAACTCCTGGTCCACCTCCAGCGCGCCAAACCCACCACCCAGGCTGGCCAGGTGCTCGGCAATCTGCGCCTCGCTCAGCGGCTCGAAGCGCACCTGGTCGAACCCTTCAGGCACGGCCCCCTCGGGCAGCAGTTGCACGGCACCCACGCAATCGCGGCCGATGGCTTCCAGCAGCGAAAACGCATCGATCCCGCGCAGCCCGAAGCGCTGGTGAATGCGCCGGCGAATGCCCTCGCCGTCCGGCAGCAGGTTGTCGAAATAGTGGGCCACCACCTCGCCCGCCACCGTCAGGTCGCGCGTGAAGGGCATGGACAGTGACAGCGGCCGCGCATGCGCGCTCTGCGGCCAGGCCGGGTCATAGGCGAACACATGGCGGCCCGTGCGCGTGACCTCCCAGGTGCCCACCCGCTCCCCATTCATCCAGACGCCCAGCGCCGCCATCACCAGGAACCTTTCGGCTTGCGGTCCTGCCAGTGCGGCGGCAGCGCCTGCGGCTTGAAGGCCACGGGGCGGTCGGCGGGCTTGCGGAGCACGTTGTCACCCGCGTACGGTTGTGGAGCTGGCTCGGCCACCTTCAACGCAGCAGGCACAGGCACAGATGCAGACGCAGGAGAAGCCACCGCATCCGCCCTGGGCCGCATGAGCAGATCGGCATCCAGCAGCTGCAGGATCTCCATCAGCTGGCGCACGCTGATGGCGGCCGGGTCACGCTCTATCGCCGCCACGCGCGACTGGGACACGCCCAGCCGCTGTGCCAGTTGGGCCTGGCTCACGCCAGCGGCCTTGCGCAGCGACTTCAGGTGCAGCGCAAGCTGATCGGGCAGTTGCAACAGGTGGTCCATGGTGTTCTCCTGGCCAGGGCATTCAAAATATCATCTCAAGATGATTAATTGAAATTATTACCTCAAGATAATATAACAAATATATCATTCTTAGGTGATATTTTCATATATCTCGCTACAAGCCTTCCAAGAACGTTGCTGTGGCATAGCGGCATCACATCCACACACCTGTTACCCCCACGTCCGTGACATGCAGAGGCGAAAAAAAACCCGTTTTCGTCGAAGAAAACGGGTTTAAGTGAGATTAGGCGTACTCTGCCATTTCTCTATTGTGGTGCGCGGGGGGGGACTCGAACCCCCACACCATTGCTGGCGTCAGGACCTAAACCTGGTGCGTCTACCAATTTCGCCACCCGCGCTGGTTCTTGGGGGAGCCGCCTGCGCGGCGGCTCCTAGGTCAGGGCGCAGATTCTAGCCGCAATTGCGGGGTGCATTGCCATACCCCGGATTTGAGCGGCGGCCTCTGCGTTGTCGCCGCCTCAATGCGTGGGCTCGCGGCGCACGCGGAACACGGCGGCGTACATGGCCGGCAGCGCCAGCAGTGTCAGCACCGTGGCCACGATCAGCCCGCCCATGATGGCCACGGCCATGGGGCCCCAGAACACGCTGCGCGACAGCGGGATCATGGCCAGCACGGCGGCGGCAGCCGTCAGCACGATGGGGCGCAGGCGGCGCACGGCGGCTTCGATGATGGCGTCCCAGGCCGGCACGCCGCGCGCGCGGTCGGTCTCGATCTGGTCGATCAGGATCACCGAGTTGCGCTGGATCATTCCCATCAACGCCACCACGCCCAGCAGCGCCACGAAGCCGAAGGGCCGGCCCAGCAGCAGCAGCGCCGCCGCCACGCCAGGAATGCCCAGCGGCCCGGTGATGAACACCAGCAGTGAACGGCTGACACTGCGCAACTGCAGCATGAGCAGCGTGAAGGTGAGGAACAGCATCACGGGCACACCAGCGACGATGGCGTCCGAGCCCTTGGAGCTTTCCTCCACGGCGCCAGCCACATCGATGCGGTAGGCCGTGTCGCCCGCAGCGTGCCAGCGAGCCTCGATCTCGCGCAGGCCCGGCAGCAGCGCGTGGGTCAGCGTTGCGCCCTGCAGGCCCTCGCGCACATCGCCCTGCACGGTGATGGCGAACATGCGCTTTTCTCGCCACATCACGCCGGGCTCCCAGACCATCACGGGTTTGGCGATCTGCGTGAGCGGGATCGACTTGCCCGACGCCGTGGGCAGGTAGGCGTTGGCGATGTCGGTGATGGCATCGCGCTCCGAATACGGCGTGCGCAGCACGATATCGATGAGCTTGTCACCCTCGCGGAACTGGCCCACGGTGGAGCCGCTGAGCATGACGCGGGCCGCCTGGGCGATGGCCTGGCTGCTCACGCCCAGGGCGCGCGCCTTGTCCTGGTCCACCTCCAGGCGCACGGCCTTGACGGACTCGTTCCAGTTGTCGTTGACGCCGCGCATGTCGGCGTTGGCGATCATGACCTGCTTGACCTCGTCGGCATAGGCACGCAGCTTTTGCGGATCGGTGCCGGACACGCGGAACTGCACCGGATAGGGCACGGGAGGCCCGTTGGGCAGCAGCTTGACGCGGCCCCGCACCTCGGGGAACTCCTGGGCCAGCAGCGCCGGCAGCGCCTTGCGCAGACGCTCGCGCGTGGGCAGGTCCTGGGCGACCAGGATGAACTGCGAGACGTTGTTCTGCGGGAACACCTGGTCCAGCGGCAGGTAGAAACGCGGCACGCCCGAGCCCACCCACTCGCTGACCGTGCGCACGCCGTCCAGCTGCATGAAGCGCTCTTCCACGCGGCGCGTGACGGCTTCGTTGGCGGCCAGCGATGTGCCCTCGGGGAACCAGATGTCCACCAGCACTTCGGGCCGGCTGGAATCCGGGAAGAACTGCTGCTGCACGCGCGACATGCCCACCAGGCCCAGCGCGAAGACCAGCACCGTGATGGCGATGGTCAGCCAGCGGTGCGTCACGCACCAGTTCACGGCGCGCCGGAAGCGGTTGTAGAACGGGCTGTCGAAGACTTCATGCTCGGCCGACGAGGCATTGAGGTTGGTCTCCTCGATGGGCACCTCGCCCGAGGCCACCTCGGGCGGCAGCGTGGCCGCGTGCGGCGGGCGCTTGAGCAGCAGCATGCCCAGGTAGGGCACGAAGTACACCGAGGCGAACCAGCTGAGCACCAGCGCAATCACCGTCACCGCGAAGATGGCGAAGGTGTACTCGCCCGTCATGGACTTGGCCATGCCGATGGGCAGAAAGCCCGCCGCCGTGATCAGCGTGCCGGTCAGCATGGGCTTGGCCGTGATCTCGTAGGCAAAGGTGGCGGCGCGGTACTTCTCGTAGCCCTCTTCCATCTTGCGCACCATCATCTCCACCGCAATGATGGCGTCGTCCACCAGTAGGCCCAGCGCGATGATCAGCGAGCCCAGCGACACCTTGTGCAGGCCGATGTTCCAGTACCACATGGCCAGGAAGGTCGCGGCCAGCACCAGCGGGATCGTGATGGCCACCACCAGGCCAGGGCGCGGATCGATGTACCAGCGCTTCCACAGCGGCTGGTGGCCTTCTCGCTTGTGCAGGCCCAGGCTGATGAAGCTCACGGCCAGCACCACCACCACGGCCTCGATCAGCACCTGCAGGAATTCGTTGACCGAATCGGCCACCGCCTTGGGCTGGTCCTGCATGTTGGCCAGCTCCACGCCGGCCGGAAGCGTGCGCGCGATGTCGCCCACGGCGCCGCGCAGGGACTTGCCCAGGCGGATGATGTCGCCGCCCTTGGTCATGGACACGCCCAGGGCAATCGTCTCGCGCCCCTGGTGGCGCACCTTCACATTGGCCGGATCGGCATAGCCGCGGCGGATCTCGGCGATATCGCCCAGGCGCAGCTGCGCGCCCGATGCGCCGCGGATGGGCATGGCGCGCAGCTCATCCACCGCCAGGAACTGGCCGGCCACGCGCACCTGCACATCCTCGCGCGGCGTCTGCAGCACGCCTGCGCCCTCGATGGCGTTTTGCTGGCCCAGCTGGCCCAGCACCTGGTTCATGTCCAGGCCCAGCTGCGACAGGCGGCGCTGCGACAGCTCGATGTAGACCTTCTCGTCCTGCACGCCGAACAGCTCGACCTTGGCCACGTCGGGCACGCGCAGTAGGCGCTGGCGCACGTCGTCGGCCATGGTCTTGAGCTCGGCGTAGCTGAAGCCGTCGGCCTGCAGGGCGTAGATCACGCCATAGACATCGCCGAACTCGTCATTGAAGAACGGCCCCTGCACGCCCTGCGGCAGGGTGTAGCGCATGTCGCCGATCTTCTTGCGCACCGTGTACCACAGCTGCTGGACATCGCCGGGGCGCGAGTTGTCCTTGAGCTGGAAGATGATCATCGACTCGCCGGGCTTGGAGTAGCTGCTGATCTTGTCGGCGTAGGGCACCTCCTGCAGCGTGCGCTCGATCTTGTCGGTGACCTGCTCGGCCATCTGCTGCGCCGTGGCGCCCGGCCAGTTGGTGCGCACCACCATGGCGCGGAAGGTGAAGGGCGGGTCCTCGTCCTGCCCCAGCTGGAAATACGAGGCAAAGCCCAGCAGCAGCAGCACGACGATGAAATAGCGCGTAAGCGCCACATGGTCCAGGGCCCAGCGCGAAAGATTGAAGTGCGCGCCCTGCGGCGCCTTGTGCTTGGGCCCGCTCATTGGGCCGCTCCGCTGGGCGCAGCGCCTGCGGCGGCAGGTGCCTGTGCAGGCTGTGTCTGTTGCGGCCGGTGCTGAGCCGGCTGCTGCTGTGCCGGCTGCGGGGCCTTGTCATAACGGTCCTGATAGACCGTGACCTTCTGGCCTGGCGTGAGCACATGCACGCCGGCGGCCACCACCTGCATGCCGGGCGTCAGGCCAGCGGCAATCACGGCCTCGTTGCCATCGGCCGTGGCCAGTTGCACGGGCTGCAGCTTCACCGTGCTGCTGGCGGCGTCGAACACCCACACGGCCGTGCCCTGGCCACCGCCGCCTTCCTGGCGCAGCGCCGTGGTGGGCAGCTTGATCACGGGCTGGCCCGTGGGGCCCATGCCCTCGGGCAATGCGTGGACCGTGGCACCCAGCGGCGGCACGGCGCCTGCGTCCGACGTGGGCAGTGCCACCTTCACCTGGTAGGTGCGCGTGACGGGGTCGGCACTGGCCGCCACCTCGCGCACCTGGCCCTGCAGCGGCTGCATGCCGGCCGACCAGGGGCGCACATTCACCTTCTGGCCCACGCGGATGGCACCGCGCTTGTCTTCGGGCACCACGAAGACCACGTCGCGCGGGCCGTCCTGGGCAATGCGCACCACGGGCGATCCGGCCGACACCACCTGGCCGGGCTCGGCGTCTATGCCTGTCACCACGCCGGGCACATCGGCCAGCAGTTGCGCGTAGGACTCCTGATTGCTCTGCGATGCCAGCTGCGCCTTGGCCTGGTCCAGCGTGGCCTGGGCGGACTTGAGCGTGGCCTCGCGCCGCTCCAGCTCCGCACCACTGATGAAGTTCTGCGCCTTCAGCTGCGAGTAACGCCTCACATCGGCGGCGGCAAGATCGCGCTGCGTGGTCGCGGCCGCCACCTGGGCGCGCGCGGCGTCAGCTCCCAGCCGGTAGTCGCTGGCATCGAGCCGCGCCAGCAACTGGCCTGCCTGCACGTGCTGGCCCAGTTCCACCTCGCGGCGAACGAGCTTGCCGGCCACGCGAAAGCCCAGGCGCGACTCTATGCGCGCGCGCACCTCGCCCGCGTACTCCAGTTGCGTGTCCAGCGCGCCCACGCCTACGGTGAGCAGCTTGACGGCGCGCACCGGCTCGGGCGGCGGCTCGGCCTTGGAGCAGGCGCCCAGCGCCAGCGCGGCGGCCAGGCACAGAGGGGCAAGAAGAAGATGGCGCGGCAAAGCGGGCGCGGCAGGGTTCGATGGCAAGTCGGGCATGTGGATCCGGGAGGGCTGGTGCGAAAAGCGGCTGCGGGCTGCAAGATCCGGGCAACATGCCGCGGCAGCTGGCTGGCGCCGTTTACTGACTGACGGGTTAGTAATTTAGGAGAAGCCCTTGAGCCCGTCAAGTGAAATGCATGGCCTTGCGCGCAGCATCGACAATCGGCCACCGTGAAGTCCACCGCTCCCACCCTGCCCGCCTCCCCCGCCCCGGTCACGCACTACGAGAACTTTCCCGTGGCGTCCTGGCTGTGCCCGCCCCGCTTGCGCCCGCCGATTGCCGCGCTCTACCACTTCGCACGCACTGCAGACGATCTGGCCGACGAGGGCGACGCCACGCCGTCCGAGCGCCTGGCCGCACTGGCCGCCTACCGTGCCGACCTGATGGCGCTGGGCACCGAAGGCGAGGCCTCCATGCTTGCCCGCACGGCCTGGCCCCTCGTCTTTACGGGGCTGGCATCGCAAGTACGCGCCCACCAGCTACCGCTGGCGCTGATGGACGACCTGCTCAGCGCCTTCGCGCAGGACGTGCGCAAGACCGAATCCAGCACCACCTACGCCGACCGCGCCGAGCTGCTTGACTACTGCCGCCGCTCGGCCAACCCCGTGGGCCGGCTGCTGCTGCATCTGTACGGGGTGGATGATGCCGAATCGCTGGCCCGCAGCGACGCCATCTGCACCGCCCTGCAACTGATCAATTTCTGGCAGGACTTCAGCGTGGACCTGCCGCGCGGGCGCCACTACCTGACCGATGCCGACTGCACCGCCCATGGCGTGCGGCGTGAAGACCTGCGCGCCGAGCCCGCTGCACTGACCCCTGCCGTGCGCGCGCTGTTGGCCGACCAATCGGCCTGGGCGCGCGCACTGATGCAGTCCGGCGCACCGCTGGTGCACCGCCTGCCGGGCCGCATCGGCTGGGAGCTGCGTCTGGTGGTGCAGGGCGGGCTGCGCATCCTGGACAAGGTCGATGCACTGCAGGGCGCCAGCCTTTACCGCCGCCCCACCGTCGGCAAGGCCGATGCGCCGCTGCTGCTGTGGCGCGCCCTGCGCATGTGATGGCGGGCCGGCCGTTGCGACACCCAGGCTTTGGCCCCAAGCCGTCCATGGGACAATCCGGCCCCATATGAATCCGGATCAGTACGTCCAAGACAAGGCTGCCGCCTCGGGCAGCAGCTTTTATTACGCCTTCCTCTTCCTGCCGCGCGAGCGCCGTGCGGCCATCACCGCCTTTTATGCGTTCTGCCGCGAAGTGGACGACGTGGTGGACGAAGTCTCCGACCCCGGCGTGGCCGCCACCAAGCTCGGCTGGTGGCAGAACGAAGTGCACCAGGCCTTTGCAGGCAAGCCCTCGCATCCCGTGATGCGGGCACTCATGCCGCACGCCCCGGTCTACGCCATCGAGGAGCGCCACCTGCAGGCGGTCATCGACGGCTGCCGCATGGACCTGGAGCAGACCCGCTACCTGGACTTCCAGGGCCTGACGCGCTACTGCCACCTGGTAGCAGGCGTGGTCGGCGAAGTGGCCGCGCGCATCTTTGGCCAGACACAGGAAGAAACCACGGCCTACGCCCACAAGATGGGCCTGGCCTTCCAGTTGACCAACATCATCCGCGACGTGGGCGAGGACGCCATGCGCGGACGCATCTACCTGCCCATCAGCGAGCTGCAGCAGTTCGACGTCAAGGCGCATGAGATCACCAAGCGCGAATACTCCGACCGCTTCACCGCGCTGATGCGCTTTCAGGCCGAGCGCGCCCACCGCCTCTACGACGAGGCCCTGGCCCTGCTGCCCGCGGCCGACCGCCGCACGCAAAAGCCCGGCCTGATGATGGCCAGCATCTACCGCACCCTGCTGCGCGAGATCGAGGCCGACGACTTCCGCGTGCTCCACCAGCGCATCAGCCTGCCGCCGCTGCGCAAGCTGTGGCTGGCCTGGAAGATGCAGGCGCTGGGGCGCATGGCGCGGTGAGCAGAGACAGCGCCAAGCACACGCCTCGCGCCGCTCAGCCGCGCGCCGCCATCCTCGGCGGAGGCTGGGCCGGCTTTGCCGCCGCCCTTGCGCTGGCCCGCAGCGGCTGGCACATCACATTGCACGAGGCCGCACGCGAGCCCGGCGGCCGTGCGCGCGGCATGGACCTCGACACGCCACAGGGCCCGCTGCGCGTGGACAACGGCCAGCACATCCTCATCGGCGCCTACACCGAAAGCCTGCGACTCATGCGCGAGGTGGGCGTGGACCCTGAACAGGCCCTGCACCGCCAGCCCATGGCCTTGCCCTATATCGATGGCAGCGGCCTGCGCTTTCCCGACTGGCCTGCGCCGCTGGATGCGCTGGCCGGCATTGCCACCGCACGCGGCTGGAGCCTGGGTGAGCGTGCAGCCCTGCTGGCGCGTGCCGTGCGCTGGCGGCTGGCGGGCTTTCGCTGCGTGCCGCAAGCCACCGTGGCCGACCTGTGCGCCGGCCTGCCGCAGCGCCTGGTCAGCGAGTTCATCGACCCGCTGTGCATCTCGGCGCTCAACACACCCATTCACCTGGCCAGCGGCACGGTGTTCCTTCGCGTGCTGCGCGATGCGCTGTTCAGCGGCCGTGGCGGCTCGCATTTCCTGGTGCCGCGCCGTGACCTGGGCAGCCTGTTCCCCGCGCCGGCCGCGCAGTGGCTGCAAGAGCGCGGGCACGCCGTGCGCCTGGGCAGCCGCGTGGCCGAACTGCAACCCCAGGGCCCGCACTGGACGCTGGGCGCAGCCCAGGCCGAAGACGCGCCCTTTGACGCCGTGCTGCTGGCCTGCCCCGCGCCCGAGGCGGCGCGCCTGGCACTCACCGCCGCCGAGCACGACAGCCTGCCTGCACGCGACGGCATAGCCCTGCAGCGCTGGGCGCAGCTGGCCCAGGAGCTGCAGCACCGCCCCATTGCCACCGTCTATGCGCAGACCTTTGACGCCTCGCACACCTTGCCCCCGGGCGCGCCCTGGCTGGCGCTGCGCTCCACGCCCGATGCGCCTGCGCAATTCGTCTTCGACCGTGGACAACTCGGCGGCCCGCAGGGCCTGATGGCCTTCGTCATCAGCGACAGCGCATCGGACCGCGACACCCTGCAGGCCCAGGTGCTGGCCCAGGCACAGGCCCAGTTGGGCTGGCATGGCCTGATCCCGCTGCGCACCGTGATCGACAAGCGCGCCACCTTCGCCTGCCTGCCGCAGCTGCAGCGCCCCGGCATGGAGTTGGGCCACGGCCTGTGGGCCTGCGGCGACCATGTGGATGGACCGTATCCGGCCACCATCGAAGGCGCCGTGCGCAGCGGCCTGCAGGCGGCCGAGGCCATCGGCCAGGCCCTGGGAGCCGAGGGAAAAGCCTGATCCCCCGGGTATCTCCGTAGCCTGCAGACCCTGGTTTGACAGCAGATTGACAGCCGCCGGCGCCACCATCGCTGGCGCCGCATCCGCTGCCCATTCACTACAACGATAGCCAGGAGACCAGACATGCCTTCGCGCGACTTTCTTCACCACGCAGACCTGCCCCCGCTCGGCCGCCGCCAACTGCTGGCCGGCACGGGCGCCATGGCCCTGTCGGGCCTGCTGCCTGCGGCCGCGCTGGCGCAGGACGCCTGGCCCACGCGCCCCATCCGCTTTGTCGTGCCCTTTGCGCCGGGCGGCAGCTCGGAAATCGTGGCGCGCTCCACGGCCGCCGAGCTGTCCAAGACCCTGGGCCAGAACGTCTTCGTGGACAACAAGCCCGGCGCGGCCGGCAACATCGCCATGCAGGAAGTGGCGCGCGCCGATGACCAGAGCACCGTCATCCTGGGCCACATCGGCACGCTGGCCGTCAATCCCTACATCTTCGACAAGCTGCCCTACGACGCGAACAAGGACTTCCAGCCCGTCAGTCTGCTGGCCAAGGTGCCCAGCCTGTACGTGGTCCACCCCGATGTGCCGGTCAAGAACCTGCGCGAACTCATCGCCTACGCCAAGAAGAAGCCCGGCCAGCTCAGCTACGGCTCGGCCGGCAATGGCAGCGCCGGGCACCTGGCCTTCGAGTACCTGAAGATGACGGCCGAGATCTTCATGCTGCACGTGCCCTATCGCGGAACGGGGCCGATGATGACGGACCTGATGTCGGGCCGCCTGGACGCTGCCTCCGTGGGCGCTGCCGCCCTGCTGCCCTTCATCAAGGCGGGCAAGGTGCGCTGCATCGCCACGGGATCGACCCAGCGCCTGCCCCAGTTGCCCGATGTGCCCACCGTGGCCGAGCAGGGCTTCCCGGGCTTCGAGATGACGCAGTGGTACGGCATGCTCGCTCCCTCCAGCATGACCCGAGCCCACGTGGACAAGCTGGCTGCCGAATGCGCCAAGGCCGTCAAGGCGCCCGACGCGCTCAAGCGCCTGCAGGGCGATGCGGCCGAGCCCATCGGCAGCACGCCCCAGCAGTTCGCACAGTTCATTGCCACCGAGCAGACGCGCTGGCAAAAGGTGCTCAAGCGCGCCCAGGTCAAGCCGGACTGAGCGCAGGCCCAGGCCCAGGCACAGGCTCCGGCATCAGCTGGCCAGGCCAGCCTTCTCGGCCATGGCGCGCAACACGCCCTGGCTGGCCTTTTGCACATGCTCGGCGCTCAGGCGCGCGGCCTGGTCCGCGTCGCCCTGCTCTATTGCCGCCACGATGGCGTCCAGCTCGGCCAGCGTCTGCGGCAGGCGCCCGGGCTGGGACATGGAGATGCGCCGCAGCACCGTCACGCGGTTGTTCAGCTGCCGCAGCATCTGGCCAGCCACCAGATTGCCGCAGCCCTCGATCAGGATGTCGTAGAACTGGTTCTTGATCGCCAGCAGGGCCACCTTGTCGCTGGCCACGGCGGGCACGGCCAGCTCGCCCAGCTTGGCGCGCAGCGCGGCGCGCTGGCCTGCCGAGGCATGCAGCGCAAAGCCCCGGCTGGCCAGCCCCTCCAGGCTGGCCCGCACCTCGTAGATATCGCGCACCTCCTGCACCGAGATGTCCGTGACCTCGGGGCCCCGGTGCGGAACGATGGTGATCAGCCCCTCGGCCTGCAGGTGCTGCAGCGACTCGCGCAGGCACGAACGGCTCACATCAAGGCTCTCGCACAGTTCGCGCTCGGACAGCTTCTGGCCCGGCGCAAACACGCCATCGAGGATGGCCGTGCGCAGGGTCTGCGTCGTGCGCAGGCGCAGCGACGTTTCTTCGCGGGGGACACGCAGCATCTGGTTCATGGGATGAATCCTACCCGCCAATCCAGGGGACGAACGGACTGACGGATTGTCATACACACACCTGGCGCGGCAGGCAATCCCGATTTTCATCAAGTAGGATTGTCTGACAATCTGATTAAATCCACTCCACCGAAAGACACCCTCACTGCCTTCCATCAGGAGTTTTCATGACCCGAGCCTATGCACCCAAGAACCCCGCCCTCTTCGACCAGGGCCTGTCCACCCGCCGTGAGGTGCTGGGCGCCGAGTATGTCGATGCGTCCATCCAGAACGCCACGGACTTCAACATCGACATGCAGGAGCTGGTCACCCAGTACTGCTGGGGCGATGTCTGGAACCGCCCCGGCCTGGACCGCAGGACGCGCTCCTTCCTGAACCTGGCCATGATCACGGCGCTGAACCGCCCGCATGAACTCAAGCTGCATGTGCGCGGCGCCATCAACAACGGCCTGACCAAGGAAGAGGTCAAGGAGGTCTTCCTGCAGACCGCCATCTACTGCGGCGTGCCGGCCGCCATCGACTCCTTCCGCGTGGCTTCGGAAGTCTTCAAAGAGATGGACATCTGAGGCACGCAGCATGACCACCATAGGATTCATCGGCCTCGGAATGATGGGCCAGCCCATGGCCCACCTGCTGCACGCCGCAGGCCACGCCCTGGTCATCCGGGACGCCGTGCCCGCCGCCACCGCGCGCTTTGCCAGCGAGCATGCGGGCGTGTCCGTGGCATCCGGCGCGGCCGACTTTGCCGGCTGCAGCGTGGTCTTCACCATGCTGCCCGACTCCCGCATCGTCGATGCCGTGGTCGGCGAACTGGCACCTCACCTGCCGCCCGGCGCCTGCATCATCGACATGAGCTCAGCCGACCCCAACCGCACGCGTGCGCTGGCCGGCCTGCTGGGCGAGCGCGGCATCGGGCTGCTGGATGCGCCGGTCTCCGGCGGCGTCAAGCGCGCCATTGCGGGCACGCTGTCCATCATGGTCGGTGGCGATGCGGACCTGCTCGCCCAGCACCTGCCCTTGCTGCAACGCATGGGCCAGGCCATCACCCATGTCGGTCCCGTGGGCGCAGGCCATGCGCTCAAGGCGCTGAACAACTATGTCTCGGCAGCGGCCCTCATCGCCACGGCCGAGGCCATCCATGCAGGCGCGGCCTTCGGCATTGCGCCGGCCACCATCGTGGACGTGATCAATGCCTCCACCGGCAAGAACAACACCACCGAAAACAAGGCCCACCAGTTCATGCTGAACGGCGCCTTCAACTCGGGCTTCTCGCTGGCGCTGCAGGCCAAGGACGTGGGCATTGCCCTGTCGCTGGGCCAGGCCATGCACACGCCCATGGCACTGGCCGAACAGGTCAGCGCCATGGCGGCCGAGGCCTCCAGGTCCCTGGGATCCGCCGCCGACCACACCGAGCTGTACAGGTACGTGGCCCCGGCCTGAGCCTGCGCCGTCTCGCCGTCGTCAAGGGCCGCATGCGGCCCTTGCCTTACTGCCCCACGCCACCAAACACGCCACCGACAACCGGCCGCACAGAGCCGGCGGCCCCTGCACGCGCCTCCAGGAGACAAACCCATGCGCCCCCTCATCCGCAATCCCCTCGCCCAGACCCTTCTCGCCGCCGCGCTGGCAGCGGCCAGCCTTGCCGCCCAGGCCTTCCCCAACAAGCCCGTCACCATCGTCGTTCCCTACGCGGCCGGAGGCTCCACCGACGTGCTGGCCCGTGTACTGGCCGAGGCCATGACGCGCGACCTGGGCCAGCAGGTCATCGTCGAGAACCTGGGCGGCGCCGGTGGCACCATCGGCACCAGCCGCGTCACACGTGCCCAAGCCGACGGCCACACCCTGCTGCTGCACAACATGGGCATTGCCACGGCGCCCGCGCTCTACAGCAAGCTCGCTTTCGATGTGAGGCGCGACCTGGAACCCATCGCGCTGGCCGGCGACGTGCCCATGATCCTGGTGCGCAGCAAAGGCTTTGCGCCCGCCACGCTGGCGGACTTCATCGCCCACATGAAGGCCAAACCCGGCGAAGTGCGCTTCTCGCATGCCGGCGTAGGCGCCACCTCCCACCTGTGCGCCATGCTGCTGCTGCAGACCACCTCCACCGAGGCCACCCTGGTGCCCTACCGTGGCACCGGCCCGGCCCTGCAGGACCTGGTGGCAGGCAATGTCGATGTCATCTGCGACCAGCCCGTGGCCACCGGCCCGCACATACAGGCGGGCATGCTCAAGGGCTACGCCGTCGCCACGCGCGAACGCCTGCCCTCCCTGCCCGATGTGCCCACCTTCACGCAGGCTGGCCAGCCCGGCTTCGAGCTTGCCGTATGGCACGGCCTGTACGCCCCGCGAGGCACGCCCCAGGCCGTCATCGAACGCCTCAACAAATCCCTGCGCACCGCCCTGTCCGAGCCCGCCCTGGTCAAGCGCTTCACGGACATGAGCGTCATCATCCCGCCCGCAGACCGCCTCACCCCCGACGCCCTGCGCCAGCACACCGCCGCAGAAATCAAGCGCTGGGACCCGGTGATCAAGGCTGCGGGGGCCAAGGCGGAATAGAGGCGCAGCAAGGAGCAGGCAGGCCAGGAAGATAGGCGCGCTGAGCAGGGCACAAAAACCCGACGCAGCCCAAAGCCTGGGACACCGAGCAAGGGCCGCCCCGCCGCGAGGGTGTCGTCCCCCTCCCGCGAAGCGAGAGAGGGGGAAGCCGCGCAGCGGCTCAGGGGGTGACGATCATTTTTCCATCCACCACTGGATGACGATCTTGGCGATGTAGCCGACAAAGCCCACGCCCAGGCCCAGGAAGATCACGAAGGTGCCGAACTTTCCTGCCTTGGACTGGCGCGCCAGCTGCAGGATGATGAACACCATGAAGAGGATGAAGGCCCCCACGCCATAGGTGAGGAAGAAATGGGCGATCTGTTCTTCTGTATACCCGAATATCACGACAACACCGTCCTACATCCTCCCCTGCAGGCCCGGCCGGTCCGGGCCCGCCCGGCTCAACGCGCCGGGAAGGCCGACGCATCGACCAGATCGCGGTACGCGTGCCAGCTCGCGTGCCCCAGCAAGGGCATCACGGCCACCAGTCCCAGCAGCCAGCTGCCCAGGCCCAGCAGGGTCAACAACACAATGAGGGCGGCCCACAGTGCCAGAGGCACAGGGTTGGCCAGCACGGCCAACCAACTGGTCAGCACGGCCTGGCGCACCGTCACCCGCCTGTCCAGCATCAGCGGCATGGCCACCACGCTGGACGCAAAAATAGGCGCTGCCAGAAAACTGCCCAGCGCCAGCCATATCGCAAACAACTGCCCGTCGCGGGCCAGCACCACGTGCTGCACGAAGTCCGCCGGGGTGGCGATGCGCACGGGTGAGAGCACGGTGATCAGCGAGGCCGACACCAGCACCCAGCCCGTGGCCGCCAGCGACAGCAGCAGCCCAAACTGCACCAGACACCAGTAGCCGCCCTGCCCGTCGGCCTTGGAAGCGTGGCCGCTTTGCCAGCGCATCCAGGTGATGTGCACCAGGGACAGGTCGGCGCGCTCGCCACGCTCCAGCGCGCGGCTGATGGCGTAGAGGCTGGTCGCCACGACAGGGCCGACGATCAGGAACCCCGACAGGGCCCCGGCCATCAACCAAAAGCGATTGTGCCCCAGCGTCAAGATCAAAAACCCGATCAAGGTCAAGACCAGGCCATGTGCCAGGCTCAGCCAGGGCGCCCTGGCCATGTCGCGCGCGCCACGCGCCAGCCAGCTCAGGGGGTGTTTCCAGCCGATGCTGCGCACGGCGGGGAGGACGGGGGGGTGGAAGAAAGCTGTGCTGTGGCTGGTGGGCATGGCATGGCGCGGCTTCGCGGGCAGGCAGGGTCAGCTGTCAGCCAGCCCCTGGCACAACTGCGCAAGGCTGGCCACCGTGACGTGGGGCGTGGACCCCTCGTGAGGCCATGCTACGCCCGTGCGGTTGAGCCAGACTGCGTGCATACCCGCATCCATGGCGCCCAGCGCGTCGAGCCGCGCGTCGTCGCCAATGTGCAGCACCTCGTCAGGCGCCACGCCTGCCGCCGCCGCCGCCGCGTGGAAAAAGCGCACATCGGGCTTGGCCATGCCGGCCTTGGTGGCGCTCAGCGCGGCATGGAAATGCTCGCCAATGCCCACCACGTGCACGCTGGCGTTGCCGTTGCTCAGCGCCACCACGGGCCAGCGCGCGGCCAGGAACTGCAGGGCGGGCAGCGCGTCCTCGTACAGGTCCACACGCTGGCGCTCGGCAAAGAAGATGTCGAAGGCCGTTTCCGCCAGGCCGCCATCGTCGCCATTGCGCTGCAGCGCCAGGCGGATGGACTCGCGGCGCAGGCCGCTCAGGTCGTGGGCAAGGTCCGGGCGGTCACGCTCGATCTGCACGCGGATGGCGCGCAGGGTGGCCACGTCGCGCAGCGCTGCGGCCGTGGTGGGCGCATGGGCGTGCAGCCAGTCCAGCAGCACCTGTTCGGCGCGCGAGATGGCTGGCCACACGGGCCACAGCGTGTCGTCCAGGTCGATGGAAATGGCGCGGATGCGGCCGCTGCGGCGCAGCTGCTGCAAGGCGGCCAATGCAGGGTCAAGAGAGGATTCGGCGAGGGGGGCGATGGTGGCTTGGGACATGGTTCGAGCATAGCGAAGGCAGCCGTTGCCGGCAGCAGCCGGGTCATCCGACTCGCGTGGCAGGCGGCTCCGTCCTGCCACAATCGGCCCCATGCCTTCCCGCTTCGCGCCAGAACCTCCATTCCGCCACGACCAACCCCAGCGCACCGCCGTGCTGCTGTGCAACCTTGGAACGCCCGATGCGCCCACGGCCCCGGCCGTGCGCCGCTACCTGGCGCAGTTCCTGGGCGACGACCGCGTGGTCGAGATTCCCAGGATTGCCTGGCTGCCCATCCTGCACGGCATCATCCTGCGCACGCGGCCGGCCAAGTCGGCGGCCAAGTACGCCACCGTCTGGCATGAGAAGGACGGCTCCCCCCTGCAGCACTGGAGCGCGCGCCAGGCCCTGCTGCTGCGCGGCTGGCTGGGCGAGGCCGGGCACAACGTGCTGGTGCGCCATGCCATGCGCTACGGCAACCCGTCCATCCCCAGCGTGCTCGATGCCCTCAAGGCCGAAGGCGCCACGCGCATCCTCATCCTGCCGCTGTACCCGCAGTACTCCGGCACGACCACGGCCAGCGTGTTCGATGCGGTCTATGACTGGGCCCGCACCCAGCGCCATATTCCCGAGCTGCGCTTCGTCAACCGCTACCACGACGACGCTTCCTACATCGACGCGCTGGCCCAGCGCATCGAGGCCCACTGGCGCGGCAACGGCCGTGGCGAGAAACTGGTCATGAGCTTTCATGGCGTGCCCGAACGCACACTGCACCTGGGCGACCCCTACCACTGCGAATCGCGCAAGACCGCCCGCCTGCTGGCTGAGCGCCTGGGCCTGTCGCCCTCGCAATACCTGGTGACCTTCCAGTCGCGCTTTGGCAAGGCCAAATGGCTGGAGCCCTACACCGAGCCTTCGCTGATCGAGCTGGCACGCAGCGGCACCAAACGCGTGGACGTGGTCTGCCCCGGCTTCACCAGCGACTGCCTGGAAACGCTGGAGGAAATCAGCCAGGAAGCGCGCGAGGCCTTCATGCATGCCGGTGGCGAGCAGTTCGAGTACATCGCCTGCCTCAACGACAGCGCGCCCTGGATCACGGCGCTGAGCCGCATCGCCCAGCAGCATATGCAGGGCTGGCCCACGCAGAAGGCGCCGCAGGCTGAACTGGACGCCAGCCTGGAGCGCGCCAAGGCCGTGGGCGCACAGCGCTGAGGCCGTTCTGCATCTTCTGCGCCGCGCCATATAACCCTGCCTCATGAGCAGAATGCATAAGCGTCTTTGTATATAGGTGCTGCAAGCGGGACAATTGCACTCCAGTTGCTTGTTCCGCCGGTCTTCCATGACCGGCCCCAGCCATCATGACCAAGACCTTTTCCCCCGCTCTGCGCCTGGCGGCCCCGCTGCTGGCGCTGGGCCTTGCCTGCACCGCCTTCGGCACGGCCCACGCTGCCGACCCCCTGCTCACCCCTGCCGGCGTGCAGGCCGCCGCCGGCCAGGACGCAGTGCGCATCATCGACATCCGCGATCCCAAGGCCTATGGCGAGCGCCATATCCCAGGCGCGCTCAACGCCCCCTACGGCAAATGGCGCGGCCCCGCCACCAACCCTGGTGAACTGCCCGAGCTGCCCAAGCTCACCGAACTCGTGCAGTCCCTGGGGCTGACACCCGCCACCCACGCCATCGTGGTCTCCACGGGCGCGGACGCCACCGACTTCGGCGCCGCAGCGCGCGTGTACTGGACGCTCAAGCTGCTGGGCCTCAAGGAGCTGTCCGTGCTCAACGGCGGCATGAAGGCCTGGAACGAGCAAAAGCTCCCGCAGGACAACGAGGCCGTCAAAGTGACCCGCAGCAGCTACCAGCCCCAGCTCGACACCAGCCTGATCGCCACGCGCGAGGACGTGGGCCAGCACGTCAGGCTCAGCAACGCCGCCCTGGTGGACTCGCGCCCCGACGCCTTCTACCAAGGCAAGACCCGCGCCCCAGCCGCGAAGATCTCGGGCACCCTGCCCGGCGCGCAGCAGTTGGACTTCAACCAGTGGTTCGTGCCCGGCACCTCCACCTTTGTCGATACCGCCACGGCCAAGCAGATCGCGGCCAAGGTCAAGCGCGAGCAGGGCCAGGACATGGTGGCCTTCTGCAACACCGGCCACTGGGCGGCCACCGACTGGTTCGGCCTGTCCGAAGTCGCGGGCCTGCCGGGCGTCAAGCTGTATGCGGGCTCCATGGTGGACTGGACGCAGCAGGCAGATGCGCCGCCCATGGCCAACCAGCCCGGCCGCGCCGAATCCCTGGCCTACGATGCCAAGCAGTGGTGGGAAAAAAAGTTCAAATAAACACCCCCTGAGGCGCTTACGCGCCTTCCCCCGTGGCACGGCGCCTCTCTACCCGCTTCGCGGGGGAGGGCGACTGCATGGAGAAAAATCATATGAAACGACTTCCTCTTGCGGCCATCCTGGCCGTTTTCTTTGGCTGGCTGCTGTGGAGCGTCTCGGTGCGCCAGGCGGCGCTGTTCGCCGTGGGCCTGGGCCTGGGCGGGGTGCTGGCCGGCAAGCGCTTCGGCTTCACCACGGGCTGGCGCATGCTGATCGAGGACAAGGACGCCAGCGGCGTCTTCGGCCAGTTGCTGCTGCTGGCGCTGGCCGCCGCGCTGGCCATGCCGCTGCTGGGCCACTATCCCGAACTCACGGCCGCCCTGGGCCCGCCCAGCATCAGCCTGCTGGTGGGCGCCTTCGTCTTCGGCCTGTGCATGCAGATCGCGGACGGCTGCGGCAGCGGCACGCTGTACAAGGCCGGCATGGGCATTCCCATGAATGCGGCCATCCTGCCCGTGTTTGCCATCGGCAGCTTCCTGGGCAGCCTGCACCTGGGCTGGTGGCTGGACCTGGGCAACACCCAGCCCGTGGGCCTGGTCACGGCCTGGGGCTGGGCCCCTGCCCTGCTGGCCACGCTGGCGGCGCTGGCCGTGGTCGCGCTGGGCGTGGCCTGGTATGTGCGTGGCGCCAATGTGGCGCTCAAGCGCCCGGCCAAGCCGCTGTTCGTGCGCAAGTGGGTGGTGGGCGCGGTGCTGCTGGCCGTGCTGGCCACGCTCAACCTCGTCATTGCGGGCCAGCCCTGGGGCGTGGTCTACGGCTTCGGCCTGTGGGCCGCCAAGATCGCCAACGCCACAGGCGCCGTGGACCTGGCCGGCAACTGGTTCTGGAGCCAGCCCGGCAACGCCGCGCGCCTGCACGAGACCGTGCTGCTGGACGTGACCAGCATCACCAACATCGGCATTCTGGGCGGCGCCCTGTGGGTGGCTGCCGCCAAGCCCGTCAATGCCAAGCCGCTCACGGGCACGCAATGGATGGTGGCCCTGGTGGCCGGCCTGGTGCTGGGCTACAGCTCGCGCCTGGCCTTCGGCTGCAATGTGGGCGCCATGCTCTCGGGCATCTCCACGGGCAGCATCCACGGCTGGATCTGGGTGCCGCTGGCCTTTGCCGGCACCATCTTCGGCCTGCGCATCCGCCGCCACTTCAATTTCTGAGAGGACCCGCCATGACACAGCAAAACACCCTGCGCGCGGTCTTCTGGGCCGTGCTCGTCCTCTTCCTGGCCTGGGACCACCTGCACTCGCCGCCCGTGGACCTGCGCTTCGAGGCGCCGCTGATCGCGGCCGGCTCGGGCAAGGCCACGCAAGGCGGGCACTGCTCGATGCCGGCGGGCAAATAGGTCTGCTGATGGCAGGACCTCACGACTGAATTCGCCTGAATGAAAAAGCCCCTTGGCAGTGCCAAGGGGCTTTTTTGCTTCGCACGCCCCCTCAGGAGCAGGTTTTATTTGTCTTGAGCGATGACTCTCAGCAACTCGATGATCTTCTTCCTTTGCTCTTCTTCCACCGCCGACTGCCGGACCCTGAAAACAACGTAGGGGATGATGCAAAAAGCACAGGCCATAGCTGCAAGTGCCGCCTCTTGCGGTGCTCCCTGGACGCCAATGGTTGAGAGCATGAAAAAGACACCCATCACGGCGCCGATGTAGACAACGTACTTCATATTTCTTCTGGAACGAACCTGAGACAAGGATAAAAAATTGAACTGCAACGGGTGAGACGAGGAAGCTGCCTATTTGTGATCCCATCCGACGACATACCCGTCATCCACCGTGATACGCAGCCGATACCGGTTCCGGCCTGAGGGCTGGTACTTCCACACCTGACGATGTCTCGTCTTCATGACCTTGGAGTCGATGTCGACTGGGCTTCCAAGCGAATCGCATAGCTGCTCCTCTGTCTGCCCCTGCCAGAACATCTTTTTCATGATGCGCTCGACAATGTCCGCATCGCCGTACTTCTCCATAAGCCGCGCCCTCTTCTTCTCATTCAAGACATGCGCCAAATAGAAATATCCAACAGCGCCAAGAATCAAGAGAATCAGCAATGTCATGACCATGCCCTCATTCAAATGAACGGCAATAGTAACAAATTAAAACATTGAAGCATGGCGCGCTTCAGGCACCAGCAAACGCTAGGTGACCATCCTGCATCTTGGCAAGCGATAGGGCGAGGAGCGCATCAGAGAGAGAGAGCAAGGACCACTTCACGTCCAGCCCGCTGACGTCTCTACCAGAACAGACGACTCGTTATCAACTTCGTGTGAACGTTAACGTTTTCTCGCCCTCAATCCGGCAGCAATCCGAGGACCTTCAGCCACTACGGCACGCTGGGCGCCGGCCCCTCGTCCGCGCTGGCCGTCACGGGCAGCGGCGCGGTCTCCACGTCGAAGCCAGCCGCCTGCCAGGCCTTGAGGCCGCCCACCAGCGGGCGCACGTTGGCAAAGCCGGCGCGCTGCAGCTGGCGCGCCAGGCGGGCGGCGGATATCTCGTTGGGGCAGTCGCAGTAGATCACCAGCCCGTGGGGATGGTCGTGCTGGGGCAGCAGGTGCGCATGCGACTCGCCGCCATCGCGCGGGCGCAGCTCCCAGGACTGGGCGCCGGGGATATGGCCCTGGCGGTACTGCGGCAGGGCGCGCACATCGATCACCGTGGGCTCCATGCCCTGGGCATGCAGGCCCGCCAGTTCGCGCACCGACATGCGCGGCATGCGCAATGAACGCACCATGCGATGGCGCTGCCACCACTTGCGCACGATGAACAGCCCCAGCGCCACGCCCAGCAGCAACAGGCCCCACTGGCCCAGCGCCGTGAGCACGCCCAGCAGGTCTTCCACCGTGGAGCTGAACAGCGAGCCCAGGTACACGGCCGAGCCCACCCAGATCAGCGCGCCCAGCCCGTCATACAGCACGAAGCTGCGCAGCGGTGTGCCCATGACGCCGGCCAGCGCGCTGGCGATGGAGGCAAACCCCGGCACGAACTTGGCCACCAGCAGCGACCTTGCGCCCCAGCGGCCGTAGACGGTCTCGGTCTGGCGGATGCAGGCATCGGGCGACAGCGAGATGCGGCAGATGCGGCCCAGCACCCGGTGGCCGTAGGCCTTGCCGGCCTGGTACCAGAACAGGTCGGCAATCAGCGCCGCGCTCACGGCCACGGCCACCAGCCACAGCAGGCGCACCCAGTCGGCGCCTTCCAGCGCGCCGGTCACGACCAGCACCGGGTAGGCCGGAATCGGCGCACCCAGCTGTTCGACGAACACATTGAGAAAGACGATGCCGAAGCCGTACTCGCGGATCAGCTCCACCAGAAAACCCATGTCAGGCCTCTCTTGCCCAGACGGTGCCCGCGCCCGAAAAGAAGGCGAGGCTGCACCCGCCGCAAATGCTAGCGCGGCAGCAACATCCGCGCCCGGCCCGGGTTGATGCTCAGCCGCGCTGCAGATGCTCCAGCACCCATTGCCAGTGCGCGGGCACGTTCAGCGCCGGCGCATGGCCGCAGCCGGGCACCTCCTGCCAATGCAGCAGGCCACGCGCGCCGGGGCCGCGCGTGGCCATTTCCCGGGCCACCTCGGGCAGCACCAGGTCCGAGTCCACGCCGCGCAGCAGCAGTACGGGGATCTCCAGCGCGTCGTAGTGCGGCCAGATGCCGTAGTCGTCCTCATGGGCCGTGAACTGCTCGATCATGGCCGGGTCGTAGTGCGGCGTGACGCGCCCATCGGGCAGGCGGCGCACGCTGGTTTCGGTGAGCTTGCGCCACTCTGCCTCGCTGAGCCAGCCATAGGGCCGGTAGGCCTGGCGAAAGAAGGCCTCCAGCTCGCCCACCGTATCGAAGGCCGGGGGCTGGCCCGCATAGGACCTGATGCGCGCCAGCGCCGACTCGGCCAGCTGCGGCGCATTGTCATTGAGCACCAGCGTCGCAATGCGTGCGCGCAGCGACGGCTCGAACAGGCCCGAGGCGCAGACCGTGCCGATCGCCCCGCCCATGGACGTGCCCACCCAGTGCGCGCGCTCCAGCCCCAGCGCATCGAACAGCCCGCGCGCGATGCGGGCGTAGAAGCCCAGCCGGTATTCCTCGCGCGGCGCGCGGCTCCACTGGCTCAGGCCCCGGCCCGGCGTGTCGGGGCAGATCACGCGCCAGCCCTGGCCTGCCAGGAACTGGGCCAGTGCATCCATATCACGCCCCGTGCGTGCCAGCCCGTGCCAGGCGACGACGGTGCCCGCTGGCGACACATCGGGCGCGGGCTGCCAGTCCATGTAGTGGATCTCGTAGCCCGCGCATTGCGTGTAGCAGGAAGCGGGTACGGGCGCGGATGAGGGAGATGCTTTGGAAGCCATGGGAGAAATCTCTGCTGTGCAGGAGCGGCCGGCCGCCTTGGCCGCCGGCCGCTCCAGGGCCTGGCTCACTCAGGAATGCGGATCAGCCCGTCGCTGACCTCGATGGTGTTGGCCGTGCTGGGCCGCGCCACGAAGGGCGGCACCTGGGCCGCCGTGATGGCGGGCGCCGCGCCCGGCTGGCCGCCGCGCGGCGTGGTGCGCACCACCTGGCTGGCGGGCAGCGCGGTGCTGCTGCGCAGGTTGGCCCACACGGCATCCATGGCCTGGTTGAAGTACGGATGCAGCGGCACGAAGCGCGTGTCGAAGCCGGAGAACGGCAGGAAGGCATCGAAGTGCTGGGCATTCACCACCTCGATATAGCGCAGCCGCGTGTTGCTGCCGTCCAGCCCCCGGTTGAGCACCGTGTAGGCGCGCGCATTGTGGTTGACCGGCACCAGCGCATCGCTGCGGCCCGCCACGATGATGGTGGGCTTGCCGCGCAGCTTGGCGGTGTGCAGCACCTCGTTGATGCCGGCGCGCACGGCGTCGCTCTGGGCACGCGTGGGCACGCTGCTTTCGGAGAGGTTGAAGCCGGTCACCGGATCGAAGCCCGTCACCAGCGCGTGCTGGCACAGCGCGTTATCCAGGCCCAGGTCGGCCACGCGCGTGGAGGGCGACACGGCAAACTGCCAGGCCTTGGCCCCGCCCACCGAGTCGTTGTAGACCACCGTGGCGGGCGTGCCGTTGGCCGTTCCATTGGCCGTGGCAAAGCTCTGGGCCAGCGCGGCCCCCGTGGCGGGCACCACGTCGCCCGTGGCATTGGCGGCCGCAAAGCTGGTGCGGCACAGGTTGGCATCCACGCCAAACCGGCCATAGGCCATGGTGTACATGGCCGACAGGATGGGGCCGTTGCCCAGCGCGTAGTGGGCGTTGTGCATGCGGTCGTGGTCACGCGTCCAGCCGTACAGGCGCAGCTTGCTCAGTGCATTGGCGGCGCGGTCGGCCGTGGTGGCGCCGATGACCAGGCCCTTGGCAGCCAGGCTGGTGCAGCGTGCCTCGGCTCGCGCCGTCATGGCCGTGAGGCCTATGTAGTTGAAGATGGATGTCTCGGTCAGCGCCGCATCGGGGGCCAGCGCCGCGCAGGGCTGGTAGATGTTGCCGTAGGTGGTGTACTCGGCCAGCGTGCGGCCCGGGTTGGGCATGGTCGCATTGCCCACGGCAATGGTGTAGCCCTGGCGCGTGGGCATCTCGGTCACGGGCTCGGAGGCCACCACGCCGTCGATCAGGCCGTCCGCATCCAGCTCGGCCGCACGCAGCACGGCCGCGCCGCCGTTGGAGGCCGAGCCTGCCAGCACCAGCGTGTTGTCCTTGGCGAAGGGCACGGGGTCCTGCGTGGTGCCATAGCGGGCATTGAGCACGTACAGCGCATAGCGGGCCGCGGCCAGCGTGTCGTTGCCCCAGTCCTTTTCGGGGTTCTGCTGGGAGTGCGCGTGCTTGATGGCAATGCGGTTGGGAAACGCCGCGTTGTAGGCGGCGCGCGCCGCATCGGTCAGCCGTGCGGCAAAGAAGGACAGGCTGCCGGCATCCGTACGCGTGGCGCGCGTGCCGTCCAGCTTGTTGACGGTGTCGTCGCTCAGGTTGTGCAGGCCCACGCCCTTGCCCGCATCGGTCAGCGCCACGGCGCAGCCCTTCTTCAGGCCCCACTCGCCCGCCGTGCCGATGGCGCCATACACGCCGCGCGAGCCCGAGGACGGGCCCAGCACGATGCAGGGCCGGTTGCGGTCAAAACTGTCCGGCACCTGCACGGCCACCATGGTCTGCTTGCGGCCCGTGCCGTCGTCCAGCACGGCCAGGTACTCGCGCCCGGGGATCAGCCCTTCGCCCGCAGTCACTTGCCCATCGGCCGTGATGTTGGGGCCGTACAGCGTGCCGTAGCCGCCGCCCGCCGTGGGGTCCAGAATGCCCCGGTAGTTGGAGTACAGCGCATTGCGCCGCAGCTCCGCCGCCGTGGGATTGGCAGGGTCCGCGTACAGGGGCGCGGCTGCGGCGCCCAGGCCCGTCTTGCCCAGGCCGCCCGTCAGCAAGTCCTGCGTGGCCGCCGTGGCGCCCGTGCCGGTGGCCGTGGCCGGATACACCGTGGCGCCCAGCTCGGTAAAGCCCTTGGGCAGATCGTTGCTGGGTTCATGCTCGCCGCTGCCGCAGGCTGCCAGCGCGGCCGCAGCCAGCGCCGTGAAGGCCCAACGCCAGGGGGTTGCAGGAATCGACGACGCCATCTCTTCACGCTTCAACATGCCCATCTCCTTGTGGTAGTTCTCTGATGCACGAATGCGCCAGGGGCCCTGGTCAGGCTCCGGCGCGGGAAGAACGCAGACGCCCCACGACGCCCGTGGGGAAATAGTAGACCGACAACACGAACAGCACGCCCAGCCACAGCAGCCAGCGGTCGGGCGACAGCAGCGCGGCCAGCCAGGGCAGGCTGTGCGCGGCCTCGCTGGCCACGCGCAGCAGGTCCTGCAGATAGCTCTGGGCGATGAGGAACAGCACCGAGCCGATCGCCGCGCCATAGATGGTGCCCATGCCGCCGATCACCACGATCAGCAGGCAGTCCATCATGATCTCGAACGACAGCGAGGTATCTGGCCCGTTATAACGCAGCCACAGCGCCAGCATGGCACCGGCCACACAGGCGAACAGGGCCGACAGCACGCTGGACAGGGTGCGGTACACCACCACGCGGTAGCCGATGGCCTCGGCACGGAACTCGTTCTCGCGGATGGCCTGCAGCACGCGGCCGAACGGGGAATTGACGATGCGCAGCAGCGCCAGCACCAGCACCACGGCCAGCACGAACAGCAGGTAGTAGGTGATGATGCGCCCGTCGATCAGCACGCCCAGCACCTCGTTCTCGAAGGGCTCGAAGCTGGGCGACAGCCACTCGGGCAGCTTGAAGCTCAAGCCGTCCTCCCCGCCCGTCCATTCCGACAGTTGGGAGGCCAGCGTCTGGAACGCCGCCGCCACGGCCAGCGTGATCATGGCAAAGAAGATGGCGCGCACCCGCAGCGAGAACAGGCCGATCGCCAGCGACAGCAGCAGCGACACCAGCAGCGCCGCGCCCAGGCCCAGCGCCAGAGCGCCCCAGCCCGCACCCATGCGCGAGGACGCTATCGCCACCCCATAGGCGCCAATGCCGAAGAACATGGTGTGCGCAAAGCTCACGATGCCGGTATAGCCCAGCAGCAGATCGAAGCTGGCCACCAGCACCACGAAGATCAGCACCTTGGCCGCCACGTTCAGCGCCTTCACGCCAGGGAACACGAAGGGCGCCGCCGCCAGCCCCAGGAAGATCAACAGCAGCAGCACCGCCAGCACGCGGCTGCGCGGCAGGTCGCCGGAAAGCAATCGGTTGAGCATGTCGATCACTCCTTCAGCGGTTCGCTACGGGATAGACGCCCTGAGGCCGCCACAAGAGGATGGCCACCATCAACGCAATGTTGGAAAACAGCGCCACCTTGGGCACCAGGAACCCCGTGTAGTTGGCCATCAGCCCCACCAGCAGCGCGCCGATCAGCGCCCCGCCCGTGCTGCCCAGCCCGCCGATGATGATCACGATGAAGATCAGCACATTCACCTGCGCCCCCATCTGCGGCACCACGCTCTGCTGGTACATGCCCCACATCACCCCGCCCAGCCCGGCCAGGGCCGAGCCCGCCACGAACACGCCCACGAACAGGCGGCGCACGCGGTAGCCCAGGGCCTCCACCATCTCGCGGTCCTGCACGCCCGCGCGGATCAGCAGGCCGATCTTGGTGCGCGACAGCGTCCAGGCCAGCAGGGCAAACACCGCCAGCCCCACCAGCACGGCCACCACGCGGTACTTCTCCACGGCGGCATCGCCCAGCAGCCAGGCGCCCTTCATGCCCTGGGGCAGCGGCAGCGGAATCTGCTGCGGGCCCCAGATGAGCTTGATCAGCTCCTCGCCGATGATCATGCCGCCCATGGTGATCAGGATCTGCTTGAGATGCTGGCCGTACACGGGCCGCACGATGAAGCGCTCGAACGCCAGCCCGATGGCGCCCGCCACCAGCATGGCCACCACCATGGCCGGCAGCACGGCCAGCAGGTTGCGCCACAGCTGCTCGGACCCCGTCCAGTCGCCCATGGCACCCAGCACGCTGGTGGCCACGAAGGCACCCAGCGCAATGAACACGCCGTGGCCGAAGTTCAGCACGTCCATCAGCCCGAACACCAGCGTCAGCCCCGAGGCGATGATGAACACGATCATCCCCATGGCCAGCCCCGCCACCGTCAGCGTCAGCCAGGTCGAGGCCGAGCCCACCAGCGGCAGCGCCACCAGGGCCAGCACGGGCACCAGCAGCAGCGGCTTGAAATCCCAATCCAGCTTGTTCAGCTTGTTCATAGCGAAAGCCCCAGCAGCGACTGCTGCAACGCCGCGTCTGCCGAGAACTCGGCCATGCCGCCCGCGTGCACCACGCGGCCGTTGTCCATCACCGCCACGCAGTCGCCCAGGCGGCGCGCAAAGCCCAGGTTCTGCTCCACCAGCACAATCGTCGTGCCGCCCGCCTTGAGCTGAGCGAAGGCCGCGATCATGTTCTCGATGATGGCCGGCGCCAGGCCCTTGCTAGGCTCGTCCACGATCAGCAGGTCGCGCGGCTCCACGATGGCGCGCGCCACCGCCACCATCTGCTTTTGCCCGCCCGACAGCTTGCCGGCCGGGTGGTTCCAGAACTTCTCCACGGCCGGGAACATGCCGAAGATCCACTGCAGCCGCTGCGCGTCCATGCGGTCGGCGCGCGAAGCGCCGCGCGCGGCCAGCAGCAGGTTTTCCTGCACCGTCAGGTCCGCGAAGATGCCCATGTTCTCGGGCACATAGGCAATGTTCAGCCGCGCGATCGCCGGCGTGGGCAGGGCCGTGATGTCGGCCCCGCCAAAGGCGATGCGCCCCTGGCTGGCCCGCCACAGGCCCATGATGGTGCGCAGCGTGGTCGTCTTGCCCGCGCCGTTGCGCCCCAGCAGCATGGTCAGCTGACCGCGCGGCACGGCCAGGTCCACGCCATGCAGGATGTGATAGGCCCCGATATGCGTGTGCACGCCCGACAGTTCGAGCAGGTTGGGGTTTGGGTTGAGGTTGGCGGCAGCGCTCATGCGGCCTCCTTCACGGCGCCCTGCTCCGGCATCACACCCAGGTAGGCCTGCTGCACCACAGACGAGGCAATGACCTCGGCCGGCGGCCCATCGGCCACCAGCGTGCCATTGGTCAGCACGATGATACGGTCGGCTAGCTCGCGCACCACATCCATCTTGTGCTCCACCAGCAGGATGATCTTGCTGCGGTCCTGCTTGAGCGTGCGTATCAGGTCCAGGATCACCGGCGCCTCGTCATGGCTCATGCCCGCCGTGGGCTCGTCGAACATATAGACCTGGGGTTCCAGCGCCATCAGCAAGGCCACCTCCAGCTTGCGCTGGTCGCCATGCGGCAGCGCGGCCACGGCCTCGTCGCGCCGGGTGGACAGGGCCACCTGGTCGAGGATGTGCAGCGCTCGCTGCGTGAGCGCGCGGTGGTCGCTCCAGATGCTCCACAGGTTCAGGCCGCGCCGGTGCGCCCCCTCGTCGCGCGCCTGCACGGCCAGGCGCACGTTCTCCAGCACGCTCAGGTGCGGGAACAGATTGGTGAGCTGGAACGCCCGCCCCAGCCCGGCCCGCGTGCGCGCCGAAGGGGCCAGCCCCGTCAGCTCGCGCCCGCCCAGCAGCACGCGCCCGGCAGTGGCCTTGAGCTGCCCCGAGATCAGGTTGAAATACGTGGTCTTGCCCGCCCCGTTGGGCCCCACGATGGCCGTCAGCGTGCCCGGCTCGAAAGCGCAGCTCACGCCGTTGACGGCCACATGGCCCCCGAAGCGGATGGTCAGATCCTCTGTGCGCAACATTGCTCAGCGGCCGTTGCGGATGGGGACCTGCATCTCCTCGGGCTTGATCTCGCGCACCAGCTCCGGCACGCCCCAGGCCAGCGCCGGGTCCACGCGGATCTTGAAGTGGTACATGCTCTGCAGGGCCTGGTGGTCTTCCTTGCGGAAGGTCATCTGGCCCTTGGGCGTGTCGAAGCTCATGCCCTCCATGGCCTTGATCAGACCGTTGGTCTTGGTGTCTCCACCTGTCTTCTTGAGCGCCGTCACGATGGCCATGGCCGCAGAGAAACCGCCGGCCGTGAAGAAATCCGGCGGCGTCTTGTACTGCTTGTAGTGCATGGACACCAGCGCCTCGTTCACCGGGTTCTTGGGAATGCCGTAGTAGTAATAGGTAGCACCCTCCATGCCCGGCAGATTCTTGTAGGCCGCCATGGCGGGCAGGATGTTGCCGCCCGTGGCGATCTCGATCCCGTAGCGCTTGAGATCCATGTCCGCAATCTTGAACGGATTGCCCGCCCCGGCCCACACGATCCAGATGATCTTCCGGCCCGGCTGGTCCTTGAGCTTGTCGATCAGCCGCTGCGCCCCTGCCGTGAAATCCGTGGTGGCGGCAGGCAGGTACTCCTCATGCGCCAGCTTGCCCTTCTTGATGGCGTCCTTGAAGGCCTTCACCCCGTCGCGGCCGAAGGCGTTGTCCTGGGCCAGCGTGGCAATCGTCACGCCCGCCTTGTCGATGGCCACTGCATTGCTGATGGCGTCCTGGCTGGAGTTGCGGCCCGTGCGGAAGATGTACTTGTTCCACTTGTCGCCCGTGATCGAATCGGCCACGGCCGGCTCCACCAGCAAAATCTTCTTGTATTCCTCAGCCACCGGCAGCATGGCCAGCGCCACGCCGGACGACGTGGGCCCCACGGCCAGATCGGCCTTGTCATCGGAATACGCCGTGGCCAGCAGGCTCTTGCCCAGGTCGGGCTTGCCCTGGTCGTCCTTCTCGATCACCACCAGCTTTTTGCCATTCACCGCCATGCTGCCGCCCGTGGCGTACTCCAGCCCCATCAGCAGCCCCGCCTGGGTCTGCTTGCCATAGGCCTCCAGCGCGCCGGTCTTGCTGTAGACGTGGGCAATGCGGATCTCGCCCTGCTGGGCCATGGCGGCAGGAGCCGCAGCGGCCATGGTGGCCATGGCGGAGAGTGCGAGGGCGGAATGCAGGAAGGGGCGGCGTTGCATGGTTTGTCTCCTTGGGTTGGCGGCTGGGCTGGCGCCCGCTGCTTTTGTGGGGAGGGACCATGCATGCTTTGTGCCAGGCAGGCCCAGGCGGGCCAAGCAGGCGCAATGGCGGGCACGGGCAGAGCACGGGCAGCGAGTGCCCGACTATTGAACAGATTCAGTGTCTTGATTTCAGACAGTTGCCTGAATCCGATACAGGGCAAACCATGAACCCCTGGCACCCTTGCACCCCAGGGTTCTGCCCCTGCGCTTGGCCACGCAGGGCATCAGGCCTTGGCGAGCCGCTCCTTTGCCAGCTTCGTGCCTTCTGCCAGCGCCTTCAGCTTGCGCCACGCCACGTCCCGGCCCATGGGCGCCAGGCCGCAGTTCGTGCAGGGGAACAGCCGCTCCTTCGGCACGAACTCCAGCGCCCGGCCGATGGTGTCCGCCACTTCCTCGGGTGTCTCCACCACGTCGCTGGCCACATCGATCACGCCGACCATCACGTCCTTGCCGGCCAACAGCCTCATCAGGTCGGGCGGCACATGGGAGTGGATGCATTCCAGGCTCACCTGGTCGATGCGGCTCCTGGCCAGCGCGGGAAACACCGTCTCGTACTGGCGCCATTCCTCGCCCAGCGTGCTCTTCCAGTCCGTATTGGCCTTGATCCCGTAGCCGTAGCAGATATGCACGGCCGTCGTGCAGGTCAGGCCCTGCGCTGCGCGCTCCAGCGCCTGCACGCCCCAGTCGGCGGCATCCTTCATGTAGACATTGAAGGCGGGCTCGTCGAACTGGATGATGTCCACGCCGTCGGCCTGCAGCGCCAGGGCCTCCTGGTTGAGCAGCTCGGCAAAGGCAAAGGCCATCTTGACCTTGTCGCCATAGAAGCGGTCCGCCACGGTATCGACGATGGTCATCGGGCCGGGCAGCGTGAACTTCAGCTTCTTCCTGGTGTGCGCACGCGCCAGTTGCGCCTCGAAGGCATGCACGCGGCCCTTCAGGCGCAGGGCGGCAACCACCTGCGGCACCATCGCGTCGTAGCGGTTGTCGCGGATGCCCATCTTCACCTTGTTGTCGAAGTCGATGCCCTCCACCTGCTCCAGGAAGCCGTGCACGAAATGCTGGCGCGACTGCTCGCCGTCGCACACGATGTCCAGGCCTGCATCTTCCTGGGCCTTGATCCACAGCAGGGTTGCATCGGCCTTGGCCTGGCGAAGCGCATCGCCCTCGGCCCGCCACTGGGGCCAGAGCTTGTTGGTTTCGGCCAGCCAGGCTGGCTTGGGCAGGCTGCCGGCGATAGAGGTTTCAAACATCTGAGAATTCCTTCAAGGCAAAGAGGGGTGGTGCCAGCGTACTTCAGGACCGTTGTCCCAAGCCGCTGCGCAATCAATGAAAAATGGTCTGTCTGTCTGCCTGGCCGGTCAGAGCGCGCAATCGGCAGCCCACTGCTCAAGAACATTCCTGTACGGCTTGATGAAATGCTCCTGCGCAAACCTGCCCTGCTTGACGGCCAGCTGGCTGCGCTCTTCACGGTCATAGACAATCTGCGTCAACGAGTAATCATGGTTCTTCAGGCTCGGCTGATAGATTTTTCCTGCCGCGCAATTGGCGTTGTAGATCTCGGGGCGGTAAATCTTCTGGAAGGTTTCCATGGTGCTGATGGTGCCGATCAATTCGAGATTCGTGTAGTCGGCCAGCAGGTCGCCCTGAAAATAGAAGGCCAGGGGTGCCACGCTATTGGGCGGCATGAAGAATCGAACCTGCATCCCCATCTTCCCGAAATACCGGTCCGTCGATGACAGCTCATTTTGCTGATACTCAGCACCCAGTACGGGATGCTGGTTCCCGGTGCGCTGATAGGTCTTGCTGGTAGAGGCGCTGATGCAGATGACCGGGGGCTTGTTGAAGTGCTCCCTGTACGTGCTCGAACGGGCGAATTGCTTGAACAGCTTGCCATGCAGGTCGCCAAAATCGTCGGGCGTGCCGAACTCCTGGCGGTTGATGTTGTATTCCGGCAGCAAAACACTGAAGTCATAGTCACGCACATAGGATGAGAAATTATTCCCTGCAATGCCGGCTATGCGCTTGTTCGATCTTCTGTCGAGAATGCTGGTTTTCAATATCTCGATCAACGGAAATACGCCACTTCCCATCTCCGCACCCATGCCCATCTCCACGGAGATGATGTCCAGCTCGACTGAATAGCGGTCTCCCGTCGGATTGTCCCAATGCGCCAGGTCATTGAATCGGTTGTCAATCATCCTCAGCGTATGGCGCAGGTTCTGCTGCCGGCTCGTTCCCCGGGCCAGATTGGCAAAGTTGGTGGTAATGCGCGTGCTGTCCGATGGGTGATAGTTCTCATCGAAACGGATGCTCTTGAGGCTGAAGTGCAGTTCTGCGTTCATGGTGATCCAATGACCTGATTTAGAAATAAAAAAACGTGGGTTGATTCAGGCCGCAGCCATTTCCTCGGCCAGGCAGGGCCTGGCGCGATGCATCAGCTCGACCAGCGGCAATGCCCGTTGCACCGCCAGTGCGGCCCGCTGTATCAGGGCCTCGTCGTGCAGGCGGTAGTCCACGAAATCCTTGTCGGTCGCGTAGACGCCCAGCGGCAGCGTGCGCGCCTGGAAGAAGCTGAACAGCGGCCGCAGCTGGTGGTCGATCACCAGGGCATGGCGCTCGCTGCCACCGGTGGCCGCCAGCAGCACGGGCTTGTCGATCAAGGCGTCCTGGTGAACGAAGTCGAAGAAGTGCTTGAACAACCCGGTGTAGGCGCCACGAAAGACTGGTGTGGCCACCACCAGCACATCCGCCTGCTCCACCGCCGCAAGCTCACGCTCCACCCTCTCGGGCAACTGCGAGCGCCACACCGCGCCGGCAAGCTGCGGCGCAAGCTGGCCCAGCTCCACCAGGCGTTGTTCGCACGGAACTTCGTCGGCGATCAGATCAGACAGATGCTCTGCCAGGGCGGCAGATTTGGAGGGGCGTTGCAGTCCACCGGAAACGGCGACCAGACGAAGCGGACGTGACATGGCTGCTTTCACGCGAGACGGCCAAGTTCAACGCGGGAGCCGGCTCCGGCATCCATGCGATCCGAGGGTGTGGTGATGTCCATGACTGCCTCCCAAAATGCAAACGAACAATGGGAGCGAATGGTATGGATGCGAATCGATGACGTAAAATGGTTTTATTTCACAGATGCATGAACTGCATTCATGTGAAAGTGTGATCCCATCCTTCTGCGCACTGCGCTATGCGGCAGCCATGCCAGGGCCTGCGCGCAACGGGGTTGCTGCGCAGTGAATACAAGGCCAGTTCAGCCGCCCGCCCCATGCACCTGCACCAGGCACTCCCGCAACGCCTGCGCCACAGGTCCCAGCACGCGATCACGCCTTTGCAGCAGGCCCAGGGTGCGCCACACATCGGGCGCGGTCAGGGGCACCCCGCAGACCTGGGCGTGGTCCTGGCGCAGGGCGAGCTGGGGCACGGCGGCCAGGCCCAGGCCCGCTTCCACCAGGGCCAGGGCGCCTGTGACGTGGTTGCACTCGTGCCAGGCCACGGGCTGCTCAGGCAGGCCGGCCATCACCTGGTCCAGCAGCAGGCGATTGCCGCTCTTGTGGGAGACGGAGACCAGGCGCTTGCCCGCCAGCTCGGCCCATTCCACCTGGCTGCGCCCGGCCCAGGCGTGGCTGCGCGGCATGGCCAGCACATAGCGCTCGCGCGTGAGCGCCTCAAAGCGCAGCGACGGCTCCTGGCTGCCCGTGAAGCTCAGGCCAAAGTCAGCATCCCCGCGCAGCACGGCCTCCACCACCTGCTGCGCGCTCTCGTCGATGACATGCACCTGCACATCGGGCTGCTCCACGGCAAAGGTCTTCAGCACGGGCGGCAGCAGATTGGTGGCCACCGAAGGCACGCAGGCGACCGTCACCCTGCCACGGCGCAGCTTCAGCTGGTCATCCACGCGCTGCACGGCCTCGTCCAGGCCGGCCAGGGCCCTGCGCGCCTCCTGCAGGAACTCATGGCCCACCTCGGTCAGTTCCACACGCCGCGTGGTGCGCTCCAGCAGCCGCGCGCCCAGCACGGACTCCAGCCGCTCCACCCGCCGGCTCAAGGCAGGCGGCGACAGGAAAAGCGCTTCTGCGGCCAGGCGAAAGCTGGCTTTCTCGGCCGTGGTCACGAAGGCGATCAGTTCCCCCATGTCGAATTTGATGCGCTGCACGCAACAGTCCTTCCAAAAGTTGCAATTCACAGAATAACACCCGCTGCATAGGATGGCGCCCTTGATAACGCTGCCCCCTGAGGGCAGGCAAGACCAACAAACGGAGACGACATGCACCAACGCAGACTGATCGCAGGCGGCGCCCTGGCCGCCCTTCTTTCCCTGGCCGTGGGCACCGCCCAGGCCCAGGACTTCCCCCCAAAGAAACCCGTGGTCATGGTGGTCGGCTTCGCCGCAGGCGGCTCGGCCGACATTGCCGCGCGCATCATCGCCAAGAAGCTGGGCGAGAACATCGGCCAGAGCGTGGTCGTGGAAAACAAGCCCGGCGCAGGCGGCAACCTGGCCCACACGCAGGTGGCCAATGGCCCGTCCGACGGCTCGGTGCTGCTCTTCGGCTCCATCGGCCCGCTGGCCATCGCGCCGCACTTCATGAAGATCGGCTACGACCCGCTCAAGGACCTGGCCCCCATCACCATGGGCGTGAACTTTCCCAACGTGCTCGTCGTGCCTGCCGCCACCGGCATCAAGACCCTGGGCGAATACGTGGCCAAGGCCAGGCGCGAACCCGGCAAGCTGGACTTCGCCTCCACCGGCCCCGGCTCCGCATCGCACCTGGCCGGTGAACTGCTCAACGATGTCGCCAAGATCGACACCCTGCACGTGCCCTACAAGGGCGGTGCGCCCGCGCTGCAGGATGTGCTGGGCAACCGCGTGACCTCCTTCTACGCAGCCCCGCCCACAGCCCTGCCCCACATCGAATCGGGCAAGCTGATCCCGCTGGCCACCACGGGCCTCACGCGCCCGGCATACCTGCCCAACGTACCCACCGTGGCCGAAAGCTTCCCCGGCTTCAATGCCACCAACTGGTACGCCTTCGTGGCATCCGCCAAGACACCCAAGCCCTTGCTGGACCGCTGGAACACCGAGCTGGTCAAGGTGCTGAACACCCCCGAAGTGCGCGACAACCTGCTCAAGCACGGCCAGACCGCCGCCCCGGGCACCCGCGAGGAACTGGGCCAGTTCATCGCCGCCGAGCACGCCAAGTGGGGCCGCATCATCCGCGAGCGAAAAATCACCGCCGATTGATTCCCTCGGCAGCCGTTAGCCGTTCCCCAACCATAAAAAACCAGGAGACAAACCATGACCGCCATCCGTTCCACCCCCCTGCAGTCCTCCGTGCCATCCACCCTGCGCCGCCGCACCCTGGGCGCGCTGCTGGGCGGCGCACTCAGCCTGGGCCTGGCCCTGGGCGCTGCCACGCCTTCCACCGCCGCCGCAGATGAAATCCGCGTGGTCACCTCGGGCGGCTTCTCTGCCGCCTATGACCAGCTGATACCCCTGTACGAGCAGGCCACGGGCCACAAGGTCGTCACCTCGCGCGGTGCCTCCATGGGCAATGCGCAGGACTCCATTCCCAGCCGCCTGGCGCGGGGCGAGCAGTTCGATATCGTCATCCTTGCGGATGGAGCCTTGGACAATCTGGCCGCCCAAGGCAAGGTGGAGGCGGGCAGCCGCGTGGACCTGGCGCGCTCCATGATCGGCATGAGCGTGCGCAAGGGCACGCCCAAGCCCGACATCAGCACCGTGGACGCGCTCAAGCAGACACTGCTGGATGCCAAGACCATTGCCTACTCGGCCAGCGCCAGCGGCACCTATCTGGCCAACGAGCTGTTCCCGCGCCTGGGCGTGGCCGAGCAGATGAAGGGCAAGGCCACCCGCATCCTCAGCGAGCGCGTGGGCGCCGTGGTGCTGCGTGGCGATGCGGACATCGGCTTCCAGCAGGTCAGCGAACTGCTGCCGTTCAAGGAGCTGGAATTCGTCGGCCCCCTGCCCGATGAAGTGCAGCAGCGCGTCTTCTTCTCCGCAGGCGTGGCCACCGGCGCCAAGAGCCCTGAGACGGCACGCCACCTGATCCGCTTCCTGGCAGCCCCCGCCGCCGCACCCATCGTGCGCAGCACGGGCATGGAGCCGGCGGCCAAGCCCTGACGGCAGGCCCACGAGCCCTCAAGGCCCTCGACACACAGGGGCCTTCACCCCTCCCCGGTTCGACCTCCATTCAGCGGCGCTGCAACGGCACTGCTGCGGCATGCCGCTGCCCAGCCCTATCACCCTCGCCACACCCATGAACACCAAAACCCTGGTGCTGATCACCCTCGCCGCCGCACCGCTGTCGGCCCTTGCGCAATCCAGCATCACGCTCTACGGCATTGCCGATACCGGCGTGCGCTACACCAGCGGCCTCACCGCCGCCAACGCGGCCAGCAACACCTCGGGCGCCGCGCTGTCCAGCGGCGTCAACACCACCAGCCGCTTCGGGTTTCGCGGCCGCGAAGACCTGGGCGGCGGCATGTACGCCCTGTTCAACCTGGAAACCGGCCTGAACCTGGACACCGGCACCACCGCCAACTCCAGCAAATTCTTCGACCGCGCGGCCATCGTGGGCCTGGGCGGCAACTGGGGCCAGGTCACGGCCGGCCGCCAGACCAACCTGCTGGCAGATGCCATCAGCCCCGTGGACCCCGTGGGCATGCGCTTCGCCGCCTTCAACCCCAACATCGCCACAGCGGCCCTGAGCAGCCACGGCCTGGGCGTGGAATACGGCAGCGCGGGCGCCACCACGGGCTCGTACCGGCTGGACAACTCGGTCAAGTACACCGGCCGCTTCGGTGACCTCACCGCCCGCGCCATGTACAGCTTTGGCGAGACGGCGCAAGGCGGCTCCGCCCGCTCATCGGCCGGCGCAGGCCTGGCCTATGGCACGCAGACATGGACGGTCTCCGGCGCCTACCAGCGCTTCAAGACCGCAGACCAATGGGAGCTGAAAGCCGCCACCCTGGGCGCCAGCTACAAATGGGACAACCTGCGCCTTGCGCTGAACACCGCGCGCAGCGACGGCCAGACCAACGCCACCACCGCCCGCACCGTGCAGCGCGTGCACTCGCTGGGCGCCACCTGGTCCGCACGCAGCACGCTGGACCTGACCGCCGCCCTGTACCGCGTGGAACGCGAACGCAGCGGCCGCGCCGCAGACGGCTACACCCGCGCCCTGCTGTTTGCGGAATACAAGCTGTCACGCCGCAGCAAGCTGTATGCGGAGCTGGACCGCACGCATTGGAGTGGAGGGTTTCAGGGCGGGCAGAACAAGGATGTGGCTACGGGGGTGACTGCGGGGTTGATGCATAGCTTCTGAGGGGCGCTGCAGCGACCCGCAGCGCCCACTTTTGAGGTGCTTGTGGAGGGTTGCTGCAGGCCGACCCAATCCCCTCAGACGCAGGCACCAAGTAGTGCCTGCCTCTTGTCCACCGGCATTGATTACAAGCTACTCTGGCCTAGCCAAGCGCGGGACGGACAGCGAATGGGCTGGCCGCTCAGCCCTCGGCGATCTCCAGGCAGACTTCTACGGTAAAGACTTCGAGCGTGAAGGATTTGAGGTTCGCGTGCTCGCTGGCCAAAAGACCAAAGGCAGTGGACAGGCGCGCCGGCGCGCCCACGTGCTTGATGGCTTCCGCCTTGACGGTGACTTCTACAGAGCCGCGCTTCAAACTGCTTCATTGACCGGTTGACTACACCGCCAAAAGAGATAGGTTGGCGCTGAGGCAGAATTAGCCTATTTCCTGGCTGAGTGCGCAATGGATCAAGACATCTGCTTTTTCTATTCTCAAGACCGCCAACGTCGCATCGCGCTTTTTCGTCGAGAGGTGGGAAGTTTTGGATTTGTCGAACAGTATTACTTCGACAACGAAGCCGCCGGCATCGAGGGGTGGGCCTCCTGCCCGTCAGAGTCATCCTTCTACGCTGACTTGGAGACTGCCAAGAAGGAAGCGGTACAAGGAATCCGATGGGCTGCGAGCGAAGATGGATTTGTCGCTGCCGGAAATTAGGTGTAGCACTGCTTACGGCTAGAAGTGGTGCGCCACGGCGGACTTTGGAACAAATGGCTGATGCACAAAAAGCCATGGTGTCCAAAGTTCTCTGACCGCCGCGCACTGCGAGTGCGCAGCAACAGTTCACCCGTAGGGTGCATTGTCAGTTACCTCTGAACCTCGCATACGGGAAATACCTTTGACGTGACGGGCAATGTCTAGAACAGCGTAATCCACCACTACCTCGGCCACCTCCTTGACTGGGTACCCGCGGGGCGAGGCAGGGTAGTCATGAATTCGCTTGAAGATCTCGTAGTCGCGTGGATGTGCCCAAGGCGTTGTGTTGCCCGAGTTCATATGGCAAAGCCAGATGCGGTCCTCATGGGCTTGCACAAGTGAGGCGGTGTCCACTGTCAGTACGTCGTGCTCTCGGTCATCATAGGCTCCGAGCAATGTGTGGAGTCGTGCCTGCGTTGCCCAAAAAAAAGTCTTCCGATTGATGAACTCGTACCACTGAGTTGGTGTTATGCCGCCCAACAGACACTTTTTTAAACGTGCGTCGCTCATAGGTTTCTGATCCCGCAGCACCAGGGCTACTCCGTCAGTCATAGAGATGCTGACACTTGCCGGACGGCGGTGGCTTTCGAGTTGCCTCCGCTCATCCGCAGTGACCTTAGCGCGATCGAGGCTAGCGGTAGTCGACAGGAGACCTTGTTCACGAATGTTGGGCCAACTGCCTAGCTCTGCCATGTGATAGAGCACGGGGTAACGTGCGACCAAATCTTGTTTCTGCATACTGGGGTCAGGATGAACGCGCGGTCCAATTTCTTCTGTCAATGATGGTACGTATGTCGCCGTCGGCATCGCTCCCACGTGGAAAGCGCGTGTTGATCAATGAAACTGGCGCCTGGGCCACTCTTTCGAGTTCCTCGACAAATTTGATAGTCTCAGCCCCCAGTTGTTCGAATCTGCGCGCGTCACGGTTCTTCGAATTCAAGTAATCAGCGAATGATAAGACAATGTCAGTCGGCGCATTCAGCGCGCAGGCTTGGCGGAATTGCTCCCACTCGAACCAGCCGACCCTCCGGTTACGCCGGGTTGTTGAGGTCCTCTCGTTCCTCTCTAACTCTTCTGGATCAAGCCCTACTTCGTCTGCGATCTCGCGGAAGCTTGTCGGATGCTTTAAGTGCCCTGATGTCGCGCCTTGATCTCCATCGGGATCACCAACCCGGATGGGTGTAGGCCGTACCACCATCAGAATCCTGCGGACTCGGCTAGGCGAGATGCCCGCTTCCGCAAGGCAGCCCGCGACGTTCGTGTCGCGCGACGTCACATGGGGATAGCGGCCGTGGAAGATACTGAGTCCGCTTCCCTGAGTGCCTTCCAAGAAGATTGACTGCCGCTTGCGATAGGCAATCTCCAACTGGCGCATCGTAGAGCCACGGTAGGGTTCTTGCTCACCAACGTAGGGGGCAAGCTCCGGCACGTCCTTGGCCAGCCGAACCGTGGACAAGCCCCGATCATTTATCCGGCGCGCAGATGCGGCACCGCTGCCACTGGCAGTCGACGCGATTGCGCTTTTGACACGGGCCTCGGCATCCTTGTCGGCCTGCTCAATGACCATCACATTCGGATCGATGAACAGTCGCTCGGGCGTCACTCCACAGTCCGCGATCTCCTTCAACAGGCCAGAAACAAACACAGTCATTCCCGGCCCAAGCAAAAGCTTGGCATTCACATCCATCGAGCCAGACGGCAGGTGGTGATAGGTGTACTGCCCTTTTAGCCCCAGCACCGTGTGACCAGCATTGGGCCCTCCCACGCGCAACAGCACGTCATACTCTTTCGCCAAGTACGCCACCACGTGCCCTTTCCCTTCGCTGCCGTACTGACCGCCGACCAACACGTCCACACATCGCACATCCGGCGCTGAGACCAGCCCCAAACTGGCGGCCACCCGCGCCATCGTGTCGCGACTGTCGTTTCTCGTTGTGTTGACGCGCAGGTCTGCATCGTTCTTGAAGCCCTCGATATCCTTCTCGCTCTTGATCAGATCAGCATGCACATACTCAGGCGCCGCTTCCCGGCCAGAGCGTTCGTCAAAGCGCTTGCGCAATGCCACTGTCTGGCCGAAGAGATGCACGTGCACACAGGGCAAGGCATGATCGTTCCGAAAGTGCTCCAGTTGCTTACGCGTGCGTACACTGTCGACTACGATCCGAGATGAGTGACCGAGGGATTGGGCCATCGCACAAACGGCTTGATGCAGCCAACCGTCGAGCGTCTCGCGGTCCAGGGTATCACCCAGTTCCTGAAGTGACTTGCGGTCCGATGCTAGGCCTCGCCGTGCCGCCTCCTGCGTCAGGTAGGCGCTACTGCTGAAGCGGTGATAGTCAAATTCGGACTCTAGCATTTGCGCAAGCCCGCTTTTTCCTGCACCGAGATGTCCACTAATCAACACCACTTGGTCCATGTTGCAATCCCTGGGTTGTTTGAACAATATCATTGGCAATGCTGTATGCAGACCGATCACCCGAGTTGTAGACCACATCTGCGATGGAGCCGAGAGCACGCGATGCGACTTCATTGGGATGGCATACAAGCGCCTCATAACTGACGGCTGCCTCGCGTTTGTCACCCGCAGACTGGCGCTGTAGGTAGCGCGCGCGGAGGACCTCCTCCGACGCGGTTAGGTGGACATGCAGCACGTGTGCGAAAGCTTCGCGGAAATGAGCGACTTGTCGCGGCTTTCTTACCGCATCCAGAAGCCATACCAGCGCCTCGCCCCCCGCGGCCTTTTGCATCTGCTCGACGGCCACGTTCACCGGCCAAGCGTAGTCGGTCTGCACATCCAGCGTGTCGCCCAATTGCTGTAGAACAGCTCGCTCAGGGCTTAAACCTTGCGCGGTGGCAAGTCCAGTTAAATGGCGACCTGTGCTTACTTTGCGGAATCTATACGTATCCAGCAAAGCGGTTGTCACAGAGGTTTTGCCAGACCCGACTGCACCGCTAAGCAACAGCAATCGAGTATTGAAAGTAAGGGCTGATGACACAGTGCGAAATGTAATAGAAAAGTTACATTCCAGAAGCTAGGAGTTTCCCTTGAAGTCCTAGCTCTGATGGCTGATTTCCCGCAGCCAGCGCGCAATTGCCTCTTCTGGCCTCTCCCAACCAGGCGGCTTCAACATCTTGCCCTCCCGATTGAGCCGTACCTGCCCGTCAGGCCACCGGTTGGCTATGTTGCTTTCGTAGACCCACGTCATCGGCATGCCTGGAGCCCCCCCCCTCTCTACCAGCGTTCCCATCAAAGGGCTGAGAAGATCCATTAGCGCATCTATCTACCCGACTATCTCCGTGGCTTCGATCAGTTCGTCGATTTCTGTACGCATCCAGGTGGCGCGCGCCTGTGCCCGAGCCGAGCGGAGAAACCGAAGTAAATCCTGTTCGGAAGCTCTAGTTCTAGATGCATACGCAGGAATCGGGCATGCGCTTCGTCCAGTCCGACGAAAGCATTGCCAGAGTATTGCAAATCCATCGAACTTCCTTATGCAACGCATAGCTCAACTAATGGACTGGGAGATCAGCATGTGCCGTCGTCGCCGCCAAAGTCTCAGCCATGGGTGCAGCGAGCGAAATAGGGGCTATGCGGAACGGAGGCTATGCACCTCTGTGCGGTGGCGGCAATTTTGGCTGTTACACGTCGGAGGCCGACTGAGAGTTAGCCAACGTGAAGCGATGCTTGATAGGTGGATGTTGCCCCGAATTCCCGAAGCCGCCCTATTCGCAATAAAGCGCTTGGTCAGCCCCTGCAGCCTGTTGCCGTCTGAACTCCCGAGGCGAACGCCTTTTCAGCGAAGAATGCGGATGTACCTCGTTGAAGTGCTCGAAAGCCGCTGGCAGTTGCGCCAGTACCGTCTGCGCGTCACGCAGGTCCATGCGCGCCACATAGTCGCGCTTGAAGGTGTTGACGAAGCTCTCGGCCATGCCGTTGCTCTGCGGGCTGCAGACGGGAGTGTTAATGGGCTTCAGGCCCAGCGCGCGTGCCAGTGCCCTCGTTTCGGCGGCGATGTAGGCACCGCCGTTGTCACTGAGGAACTCCAACTCCTGGCCCTGCGGGACCGCTTCGACCGAGCCGAAGCGGCGCTCCACGGCCTCGATGAGCATCTCGCGTACCGGCTCACCTGGCAGCCCTTTGCCCTCCCATGCACGCCAAACCATCCCCTCACGGTCGCAGCAGTCCTTGGCGAACGTGGCCGTCACGGTCTGGCCCGAATCGCACTTGATTTCCAGACCATCGGAGCACCATCGAAGGTCGCTGCGCGAGACCGCAACACGGCCTTCATGCGTGCGTGCGGACTGGCGCCGGCGAGGCGCCTTGGGCAGCAGCAGAGCGGCTTGTGCCATGACGCGATAGACGCGTTTGGCGTTGACCCGCGGGGCGCCCCGTGCCGCACGCTGGCGGTTCACCAAGGCGCAGGTACGTCGGTAGCCATAGCTGGGCAAGTCGGAAATTTCCTGGCGCAGTTCGGCGAGCAGCTCGGCATCGTCGCTGGGGGTGCGATGGCTGCGGCCATCGGCCCAGCCTTCACCGCGCCCAAGCAGGTCGCGCACATGCGAGCGCACCAGCCCCATCGTCCGGCAGACCGTTTTCACTGCTCGTCCCCGGGCAACAAGGGCGAGCGCGCAATCCACTTTTTTCTGCGGCGTACTCCACGGCTTCCTTGAGGATTTCGTTCTCCAAGATTTTCTTGCCGAGCACGCGCTGCAGCTTGGAGATTTCCGCGCGGGCAGCCGCCAGCTCGGATGCGGGAACGACTGCCTCGCCAGCGGAGACGGCGGTCAAAGCACCCTGGCGTTCGAGCTTGCGCCATTGGAACAGCAGTCCAGCCGAAACGCCTTCCTGCCGAGCGACCAATGACACGCTCATGCTTGGTTCGTAGGTTCGGCGCACCAGCGCTGCCTTCTCTGCGAGGGACCAGTGCCTGCGGCGCTGGTCCTTCACGACTACCTCGATTGACTCCGTATGCCTAGTCATAGGCACAGTCCTGTTCCTATCTTCAAAGATAAGCGATAGGACGGGGTCGGGAATCAGGGGGCTATCTCACCTGGCTGGCTCGCTGCCGCAGTCAGCAGACAACCGTTTCTACGACGCCAGCATAGGTAAGCAGTTGGTAAAGGTCAGCGACCTTTTGCCGGTTGCCTCGCTCGTTGCAGAACATAAACACCGCCCGTTGCTTGGCGCGCGATAGCGCGACGAAAAACGTTGCCAGCCCTTCGGGGTTGCCAGGCGTGTGGCTCCACCACGACTTGTCGTCAAGGCCGATGAAGGCAATCGTGTCGTACTCGAGGCCCTTGCTCTTGTGCACGGTCAGAAGCGGAATTTGGTCTGCGCCCTCATACAGGTCCAGGCAGGCAGGCCAGGTACCGGTGGCGCCGGCGCACTCGGCAACATGGATGGTCAACCCCTCCCGAATGAGCTGAGCCATATCGTTGCGCTGATAGCGGACATGGGAGCGAACGATGCGCTCCATGCCTAGGAACGTGTACACCTTGTCGACCGCAGCGGTAGCGGAGGCCTGCGTCGGAGGATTTGCGCTCAGGAATGTCCGAAGCTCGGCCAGGAACTTCTCTAGCGCGGCCTCCGCACTGCGAGTACCCAAAGCGTCCGCCGAGTCCACGCCCGATAGGAACTCCACTGCGGACGAAGCCGTCTGCCACGCTGTCGGCGCCTTCACCCGCGTCCCAAGGCGCAGCATGGCCAGCACGACCAGGGCTATGTCATCGACCAGCAAGTCCTGGATGGATACCTTGCCAACGAACTTGCTCTCATTGCGAATGACCAGACCGGCTGCAGCAAATAGAGGGAGCAGCTCCCGCTCGAATACCTCTGCCTTCTGGCGAACCAGCAGCGCGTAGTCGCGCGGTTGCTTCTTTCGCGCCGCCATATCCATGGCAATCCATGTCGCCAGATACTCGGCCTCGCCCTGGCGGTTAGAACTCGACCAGACCTGCACCACGTCCTTGTCCAGCTCAGCTACGGCTTGAGACTGTGTCGGTATGGCGCCGGCATCCATCGCCGTGGCAACAACATGCTGCACCCTCACCAGCTCCGGCGAGGAGCGGAAGTTGAACAGCAAGGGCACCCGCTGCGCGCCGAAGTCCGCCTCGAGTTGCTCGAAGGCATCAGAACGAGCGCCGGCCCACAGCATGATGCGCTGCTTGTGGTCACCCACCACCGTCACGCTCGCAGAGCTGCCCATGAAGGCCGACTTCAGGAAGTCGTACTGGGCGAATGTCGTGTCTTGGAACTCGTCCACGAATACAAACGAGTACGTCGACCGCAGCGCCGCCAGGATGTTGGGCGAACATCTCAGCAGCAGCTCAGCCAGGCGGTTCAAGCAGGAGAAGGTGAGTTTGGAAGGCTGCGCGTGCTTAAGCGACATTGCCCACCAATAGTTCAGCAGCAGCTCTCGGGCGCTCGCTGGCTTCGCTGCAACCAGTGGCAGCTTGCTGTTCCCCAATACGTCTGCTTCAAATCTGAACAGGTCCAGCCGTCCAATCTCGTGGCGCCACTCCTCGCGCGCTACTGCAATCGCCCCACGTTGGAACTCCCTCAAGTAATCTTTGTCTGGGAACAGAACGTCGTAGGGTCTGGTCGGTCGCCACACCGAAGGAAGGGCGTTGGCGAAGCGATCGACCAAGCTCTTCGTGAGCGCGTCGAAAGTGAACGAAGAGAACCGTTTCGCCAGCTCTGGCGGACATCGTTCCTGCACGCGTTTAGCGAGATTGGCGGCCGCGTCGGTCTTGAACGAAATGGCCAGGATGCGATGCGGCGGCCGGCAAATGCCTGTCTCAAGCAGATAGACCGCGCGTTGAGCCAGGAACTCGGTCTTCCCTGCGCCCGGGCCTGCCACGACCGACGTGTTCCCTGTACTACGTAGGGCCGTCCATGCTGCGGGCTCTAGACCGGGAATTCCACGCGGCGTCCAGTCGTCCGCTGTAACCCTTCGAGCGAAGTCCATCGGGGCCACCTCAGAGGTTCTTTCGCATCACGTCGATGAGTGTAATTAGGAAATGCGGCGCAGTGGCTTTCAGCTGTTCGTCTGAAAGCTTGCTGAGCGCGCGCACATGCGTGCTTGGCTTTCCTCGACCCAGGAACAGATACCTGTACCAGCGAAGCGCGTCGTCCTGGTCGGCAGCGTATGCGGTGTGATTGCCGCCTTCCCCAAGAACTGCATCCCGCGCGTCAACGCCGTCGCGCGGGCCGCGCATTCCGTCTTCCAGTGCGGTATACGCGCCGTAATATGCTTGGAGCATCGTGTAGTCCAAGTCCAGCATCACGGAGAAGAACACGCCGTACCCTTGTAGAAACGATAGCCATGCAGCCAAGTTGCCCGTGTCGAACATCGTGTCGAAGCTGGCAAGGTTTCGCTCGGCTTGGGGGTCGTCAACTGCGATGTCATTGAATAGCGCGGATGGAGGGGTGCCGTTAGCTATTAGCTGCGTCAAGACCGTCTTGACTCGCCCCCATCCACCACCCTGACGGCCCCAATCCAGGTCCAGCAGTGTCGCGTGCGGGATGTCTAGCGTGTTGAGCAGCTTCCACATGTGGTTCACGTGGCGACCACCCAGAGGAACTACGACCACGAACGAGCGGTCGATTTCGACACCCATGGCTTTCGACAGCCGCGGGATGACCACTTCCTCAGTGGCGCCCTCGCCCAACACTACGAACTTCGCAAAGTAGAGCTCCGGATAGCTGCGCACGGCCTCGCGGAGGTACTTCGACGCATCCTCCAGCTCTGTGGGCATCTCCACGGCACGGATGCGGGCTGTCCTGTTTTCGGTCAAGCGAAAGTGGCGGACCGCCTCGGGCTTCACGCGGGACAGGATGCTGGCAGAGTGGCTCGAGATGATCGCCTGAGCCTGGGCCGTGCCGACCAGCTCTTCTACCTGGGCGAGGATGCGCGACAGGTAGAACGGCGCCAGCGTGTTCTCGGGCTCCTCTAGCGCGATGAGCGTTAGCGCCGGGATAGCGATGCTTCCTGGAACAAAGCCGTGCGTCGCGTCGCCCTTTGCAGCCTCTGCTTCAGCGTCCAGGGTGGCAGCCGTCAGCGCTAGATGGAACAGCGACTTTTGCCCATCGCTGAGTTCGTTGATGTCACGGTCGCGTCCGTCATCTCCAGGCTGAAAGGTGACATCCACTTGGCCAATGAACTTATGCCAGCGCGTGTCCACCGGACGGAACATCGGAAACGCATCAGTGCCAGCATCGTGAAGGTCCTGCCAACGGCGCTTCACCTTCTCCTCGATTCGCAGGACCGCAGGTTCTTCCCTGAAGACGGTGTTCAACGTCGCGCCGGCGCCTTCCAGCGCGGTCTTGACTTTCCCTGACCACTGGATGGCCTTCCACAGTCGACCCTTCAGCAGCGCCGACACCTGCGAGGCACCATCGCGCGTGGCCGGGATGTAGAGCAACTGGATTCGCGAACGGTCCGCGCCTTTCAAGTTCACACAATCTTCAGTCTTGTAGTCGGCCAAGGACCGAACCGCTACGTAGGTCTCCTCGATCGCTCCTTCGGCCGTGCCGTCGTCAACCCATGTAGCCTCCAAGCGCAACCTGACTTTCAGATTGCCTTTGTCGTCAGCGGCCATCTGCTGAAAGAACTCTGGAACCGCCGTTGTGTCCATGCCGTGGTCCAGTTCGGGGAACACCAAAATGGCCTCGAGGCTCAGCTCGCGCTGCAGCGGGGCCGCTTTCTCGTGCGCTGGCACGTGAAAATCGCGGCGCCGCAGCCTGCGCTGATCAGCGGTGATGCCGAACAGCCTCTGCAGGCACTGCATCACAGCGGTCTTGCCGCTTCCGTTGGCTCCCACCAGAGCCGTCAACGAAGCATCAAGCGAAAGCTTGGTCCCTTCGGGACCGAAGCACCGGAAGTTGGTCAGCGTGACCTGTTCGATGTACATGGTCTCTCCCTGCCAGCATGAACACGCAAAGCTACGCCACCGGCGATTTTCCGGAATGTAACATATTGTGATCTTCGACCTATGATTGTGCTGACCTTCCTCCAAGATCAGCGCGCAAGCCTCCAGCTGTCTCAGCAGCACGGAGCTAAGCCATTCAAGAACAGCCTCTGCGGAGGTTTCTCACCATCCTCCCGGTTGCATATGTCTCGGACGTGCTTCCACTCCACCATCTGGGCCTCACGAAAAGATGATGCGGTCCGGCAGCTTCAGGCCGTCGAGTCAGTCAAGTAAAAGACGGCAATCGCTGCAAGGCCGAAACCCACAACCCACAGATCAGCATCACAAAATGGGTCGATATCAGACAAGAAGTTGGACGACCGGCCAAGCCGGTTGATCAGTTCCGAGGGAGAGCCCAATTGCTTGGCTCTGCGACTGCCCCATCCCAAACGCATGCACAAGGCATTCAAGTTCCCGCGACGGATGAAAGAGTCAGCCATCAAGACAGGACAGACTCAGAGCTTGGCCCCGACCCATATGCCTCGCCCTTGCACCAGACTCTCTGCCTTCCCGGCAATGACGATATCCGGGTGCTCGCCCTTATCAGCGTTGTCGGCCACGGCATGCCAAACATCGCCCACCCGCTGAAAGCGCCGCACAAGCATCTGCCCTTCCCACGCGAATGCATAGACGCTGCCACGGCGCGGCGTTCGATCCGCACGATTGAGCAAGAGCACGGCACCGTCCCGGATCGTGGGCTCCATGCTGGTTCCAGTGACATGGACGATGCCCGCGTTCACTGGGCTGACGCCGATAGCGCGCAGGAAATCGCGTCGAAACTGGAGAGCTCCGAGTTCCTCGACAAGATTGGTTTTTCGAGAGCGTTCGGGCACGGCTTCAACATCCAGGCGGACGATTTGGATGAAGTCTTCACCTTCCGCGACACGGCCTCGCAACAAGGTATCTACGTCCACGCTGAAGTAATCAGCAAACTTCTGCAGTGACTCCATTCGCACACCGGTTTCCCCGGCAACGATGCGCTGCAAAGTGCCCTGCCCGATGTCGAATCCAGCATTCTTCATGTCACTACGCAGGCGCCCGATCGCCTTGCCCTTGATCATCAGGGCAACGTTTTCGGCCAATGTTGCGTTCAAGAAGCTGCGCATGGGCAGCATTCTTTGGTCTTGCTATACCGATTTCGGTACGGTAGAGTTAGTGCAAATTCACTTGATTTCGCCAGTTTTGAAGAGCCAGCCTATGGCTCAACTTGAAACTCCTCATACCGCTTTCGGTGCAGCTGTCCAAGCTCCGGATCAACTTGACAGCACAAGCTTCAACTAGACGTCGACGCCTACATCCATGCACATCACCCACCACTTCACCCCCGGCCTGCACTTCGCCGCACGCTGGAAGTACGCCGCCCGCGCGCCATCGGGCAGGGCCTGTTGGTCGCGGCTGCCGCTGGGGCAGCCGGATGCGGGCAGGGCCGATCCGCATGGCGCCTGGTGGTGCGTGAGGCGCTGCGCTGCCGTGCTGCGGCGGGAGATGTGGCAGTCTGTGGATCTGCCACCAGGCATGCCCTTGCGGCCGGGGCCGGAAGATGTGGCGCTGGCTCTGCACGCGCTGATGCCGCGTTGGCAGGTGCAGCTCAGCGCAGGAGCCGGGCACAGCCCGCTGCAGTCCTGCACCCGGGCGCTGCTGGCGGGCGGCGGGGCCGTGCTGCAACTGCAGTCAGAGGCGCTGCACCGGTGCCCACAGAGCACGTTCTGGGCCTGGGTGATTGGTGTGGAGATGCATCAGAGAATGCTGCCCGCGCCGGTGAAGCCATGGCCGTCATGCCGTGCGCCCCGCCCCGTCGCGCTACTCGCCATTCCCTTTGGCTGGAGCATGCCCTGGGCCTGCGGCTATGCGGCGCGGGTGCAGGTGAACCGCGACGGGCATTGCGATGTGGATGGCATTGACGGGCAGTGGCGCGAGTGCCGCTGTCTGGCTGCAATCACGTTGTCGCCCGCGCAACGCGGCAATGCAGGGCCATTGGCGGGGCACGCACCGTGTTGAAGTCCACCAAGACAAGGTCCCACATGGATGAGACCACGCACCTCACCCACCGCTTCACCCGAGGGCTTCGCTTTGACGGACTGTGGACCTACTCGGCGCTCACGCCTTCAGGCCGAGCCTATTGGGCACGACTGCCGGCAACCCGGGCAGGCGGCGTGGCTGCAGCAGACCCACAGCGGGCCTGGTGGTGCGTGCGCCAGTGCGTTGCGGTGCTCAATCGCAAGCCCTGGCATTCCGCGCATCTGCCCTCTGGCCTGCCTGCGCAGCCGGATTGTGGTGATGTGGTACTGGCCCTGGGCGCAATGCTTGCGGACTGGAACGTGAAGGTGCTGGATGAGCCCTCGACACAGGCGCCGCTGCTGCGCAGCACCGATGCGCTGCTTGCCGGTGGCTGCTCTTTGCTGCAGCTGCAGGCCGAGGATTCGAGCGATGCCGCGCAAGGCGTTTTCTGGGCCTGGGTGATCGGCGTGGAAATGCACGAGAGATTTCAGCGTGCCAAGCGCATTTCAGCCTTTGAAATGCCCGGGCGCCCTAGCGCGCTGCTGATCTGGCCCTTCGGCTCGGCCCTGGCATGGAACCACGCCTTGAGGGTGACGGTGGATGACGAAGGGCTGTGTGATGTGGATGGCATGGATGCGCGCGCAAGCCGGTACCGCTGCACGGCGGCCATCACGCTGGAGCCACTGAGCAACGACATTGCCATCAACGGCAGCTTCTCCTGACCGGCTTTTCCTGACCCGAAGAAATGCAGAACTCCAATCTCACGCCAGAGCAGTACGAGCGGGAAATTCCGCTGGAGCCAAGCAGTCCCGGTCAACGCCTCATCAGCGGCCTGCGCTTTGATGGCCACTGGCAGTACAGCAGGCGCACGCAAGTTGGCCAGACCCGTTGGACACAACTGCCGATGGCCTCCGACCCTGTTGGCTCGGCCGACCCATATGGCGCCTGGTGGTGCGTTCGCCGGTGCACCTTGGTTCTGGAGCAGAGGCACTGGTTGTTCCTGCGACTGCCCGTTCAGCTGCCCCCGCTTCCCGGCGTGGAGGAGCTGGCACAAATCCTTGATGTGCTGCTGCCCGATTGGGACGTGCAGGCACCTGCTGAATGCGCCCGGACGCCCTTGCTGTGCGCCCAGGCGGTCGAGCAGGGAGGCAGTGCCTTGCTGATGCTGGAGTCACCGCAATGCGATGGTCCCAAGCCGGGCATTTTCTGGGCCTGGGTGGTGGGGTACGAGCCTGAGCTGCCGTTGTCGTGCACCGACGATTGCATTACGTCCGACACGTTGCCGTCAGCGGGTGCGCAGGCCATGGCGCCTCCCAAGGCTTTGCTTGCCCTGCCCTTTGGCTCGACCCTGCCCTGGTCCAGCGGGTACGCCACCCGGATCCAGGTGCAAGCCGACGGGACCTGCCTCCTGCATGATGCGGGCGGCCCGTGGCACCCATGCCAGTGGCTTGGCACGGTCACGCTTGCAGCCAGGCCCGCACCGGTCTGACGCTGGTGACTCTGCAGCCGCAATGCACATGCCCAGGTCTCCCATTCGTACCTTCATGCCCGGCCTGCGCTTCGATACGCAATGGCGCTACGAAGTGGGTACACAGGCGCGCAAGACGCGCTGGGCCACACTGCCCACGGTTCCCGATGCCCAGTGCCTGCCCGATCCGCTGGGCGCCTGGTGGTGTGCGCGGCGATGCGCTGCCGTGCTGCGGCAACGGGCATGGCTGCAGGTGCAATTGCCGCTGCAGTTGACGCCACAGCCAGGCCCGCAAGAGCTGGCACAGGTTCTGGCTTTGCTGCTGCCCGGCTGGAAAGCGCAGCTTGAGAATTTCCCCGCCCTCGCTCCGCTGCGTTGTGCCCAAGCCATGCAGCGGGGCGGCAGCGCCATGCTGCTGCTGGAAATGCCAGGCCACAGATTTCGCCACCCGGCGCTCTTCTGGACCTGGGTGATCGGCATGGAGCGATCACCGCTGCGCCTGCGCTCTGCAAAAAATCTCACGCGCCTCGAACCCCATCCACCAGCGCAGCCGCTGCCCGAAACCTTGCTGGCCATGCCCGCCCGCCGGTCAAGGCCCGGGGCCAACCGCCACGTCACCCGCATCCAGATGGATGCCACCGGGCGCTGCATATCGGATGACGCCGCCTGGCCATCGGATGGATGCAGGTGGCTGGCGTGCATCACGCTGGAACAGTTGGGCGTGGGTTGAGCTGTGGCCGCGGCCAGGTGCCCTGCGCAGCACGCCTCAGGTCGGCGTATCCACGTCATCCCAGTCATTGCCCTCGAAGCGCACGAGCCAGTTCAGCGCATGGTGGCGTTCCATGAGCACGTCGGCGCTCAGCCCGGCTGGCGCGGGCTGCTGTTGCACCTGGGCCTGGCGCACGATCCAGTGCAGGCGGTAGTGCTGGTCCAGTGCGTCGAGGATTTCGCTGTCGGGCCGCATGCGTGCGGCATGCAGGGCGCCCTTTAGGTCGCCCGCCTGCAGCAGGGTGCGCGAGGTGAGCGGCACGTCGCAGATGGCATCGGGGAACGGCAGCGTATCGACCAGGCCCAGCGCCCATTCCAGCAAGTACGCGGCTTCGTAGCGCCAGCCGAACTTGGCGATGGCCTCTTCGGAGGGCTGGGCAGTGGCCATGAATTCGCGCTCGTTGGGGGTGAGCGCAGCCTGGGCGGCCGGCAGGCGCTGGAACAGTTGCTCGGGCGTGAGCGGTTCGCCACTGTTCAGTGCTTCGTTCAGTGCGTCGTTCAGTGATTCGGCGCGCACGGCCACGGCCAGCAGGGCGAAGGCGCGTGCGGCGATCTCGTCGGGTGCGCGCATGCGCAGTTCGGGCTCGGAGATCAGCAGCGGCAGGCTGGCCGCTGGCGTGAAGCCGCGCTGCGCCAGCACCTGCTCGCTGCGCTGCTTGCGCTGCCAGGCCTGCTGCGGATAGGGCAGCGCAGCCTGGTCATCAGGCTCGGCGCCGTTGGCATCCAGCAGGATGCGGCCTTGCGGATCGCGGATGCTGCCGTCCGTCAGAAAGGCGATGGCGTTGGCGCGCTGCGCCCAGCCGGCAAAGGCGTCGAGCTGGGCCGGCGCAATGCCCAGGCTCAGGTGCTGCTGCACGCGCTGGATGTGGCGCATGGCGTGGTAGCGATTGCGCGTCATCTGCCCATCGCCGCGCCCCAGCACATAGCCGACAAAGCCGGAAAGATGGGGCGCCAGCTCAGGGTCCGAAAGATCGCGGCGCCCGGCCAGCGTGTGCGGAAAGTCAAGCGCGGGAAGGTCCCAGACGGTGCAGTAGGCGTTGATGAGTACTTCGTCTTCTGCGGCATCCGACTGGGGTTCGTGCGGCTGGTGCTGGGTTTGCTGGTGTTCCTCTTGGCGAGCGGTCTCGGGGGCGGGCTTGCTGAATGCGGTCTTGAGGCGGGTGAGGAGATTTTTCATGTTCACGGGCTTGGTTCCGGGCTTGGTTCCGGGCTTGGTTCCGGGCTTGGTTCCGGGGTTGGTTCCGGGATTGGGAGCGGCAGGAAACGCACCGCCTCTTGGCCACAGTGCGGCTTGCAGACGGCGGGTAACTCAGCCCTGCAGCTCCAGCACCGCCATCCGGTCATACAGCGTGGCCCGCGAGATGCCCAGCTGGCGCGCCGTGGCCAGTTTGTTGCCGCTGTTGGCGGCCAGGGTGGCGGTGATGGCCTTGCGCTCCAGTTCGGCCACCTGCTGGGCCAGGGGGCGCAGCAGGTCGGTGTCGGCGGGGCTGTTGTGGGCAGGGGACGGGGCGGGTGCAGTCTCGGGGCCGGGCGCGGGTGCGGCGGGTTCCACGCCGGATGAGCGCAGCACTTCGCGCAGTTGCTCTGCGTTGATGGCGGTGTCTTCGCTGCGCATGGCGGCCTGCTCCAGCACGTTGCGCAGCTCGCGGATGTTGCCGCGCCAGGTCTGGCCGGCCAGCAGGGCCAGGGCGTCGGGCAGGAGTTCGGGCGGGGGCATGTCGTTGCGCAGGGCCAGTTCTTCGGAGAGGACTTCCACCAGGGCCGGGATGTCCCGCCTGCGTTCGCGCAGCGGCGGCACGCGGATGGGCAGCACGTGCAGGCGGTAGAAGAGGTCTTCCCTGAAGCGGCCATCGCGCACCATCTGCGGCAGGTCGCGCGAGGTGGCAGCGACCACGCGCACGTCAAAGCGCACGAGCTGGTTGGAGCCCAGCGGTTCGATCTCGCCCTCCTGCAGCGCGCGCAGCAGCTTGGCCTGCAGGTTCAGGGGCATGTCGCCGATTTCGTCGAGGAACAGCGTGCCGCCGTCGGCCAGCCTGAACTTGCCGTCGCGCGGCTTGCGGTCTGCGCCGGTGTAGGCGCCGGGGGCAACGCCGAAGAATTCGGCCTCCAGCAAGGCGTCCGGCACGGCGGCGATGTTGACGGTGACGAAGGGGCCGCCGGTGCGGGCCGATGCCGCGTGGATGGCATGGGCCAGCAGTTCCTTGCCGGTGCCGGTTTCGCCCAGCAGCAGCACGGGGCTGAGCGACTGGGCCGCGCGGCGCGCCTGGCGCTTGACCTCCACGGCCGCCGGGCTGCTGCCGACAAAGCTGGCAAAGCTGTACTTGGCGCGGCGCTCGCCCTGCACGGACACGCGCAGGCTGCGGTTGCGCTGGGCGGCCAGCTCGCGCCGGGCCTCGTCCAGGTCGCGCTGCAGAACGGCGAACTTGCTGATGAGGGGCTGCAGCGTGGTCTCCGGCTGGTCGAAGAGCACGATGCCGATGGCACCGATGACCGCGCCCGCATCGTCCTTGAGCGGGATGCGGCTGACCACGAAGGTGCCGGCGCGGTTGGTGAGCAGGTCGATGAGTACGGGCTCGCCGGTTTCCAGCACGCGGCGCATGCGGGTGTTGGGGATGACGTCCTCGACCATGTGGCCCAGGAAGTCGTCCACCGAGGCCACGCCCAGGTCGGGCAGAAAGCGCTGGTAGCCCTCGTTGACCCAGACGATGCGCCCTGCCCTGTCGGCCAGGAACATGCCCTGGCTCATGGTGGAGAACAGCTGGAACATGGAGCGCGCTGCCAGCGCGAGGATGCCGTCGGCATCGAGCGGCAGGGGCTGGACCAGGGTGGGTGTGGGCGGCATGGATGGCATCCTAGCGGAGTCGCCTTGGGTCCCCTTGAGATCCCTTTTTGCAGCCTGCGGGTCTGCCGCGCTCAGCCCTGCGCGATGGCGACCTGGGCGCAGATGGCGCGGCACATCTGCGCCGCCTGCGCGTTGGCGATGAAGTAGTAGATGCTGACGCCTTCGCGACGCCGGCCCAGCACGCCGGCCTGGTACAGCGTGTTCAGGTGCTGGGACATGTTGGGCTGCGTGGTAGTGATGTCGGCGAGCAGTTCGGTCACGTTCTTCTCGCCATGGCACAACACGCTGATGATCTTCAGGCGCACGGGCGCCGCCATGGCACGGAACAGCTCCGCAGCGCTCTCGAACACGCTGTCGTCGCTCAGGTCCATGCTGTCATTGCGGCTGTCCATAGGCGTCTGTCATCCTGGTAATGGAGGGTGGGCGGTTGGCGGGCCGGCATGCTCGCCGCCCCATCGGGCTAGTTTATAGCCCGCAGGGCGGCAGCGCAGGCTCGGCCCGGCTCGGGTTCGGCTTGATCTACGGCAAGGCGCCGCGTCATCGCTCAGAAATCAACCGTGGCCGACAGCATGAAAGTGCGCGGTGCGCCCAGACCCAGGCTGGTCCACAGCGGCGTGGCCCAGTAGGCCTTGTTGGCCACGTTGGTGATGCTGCCGCGCAGCGTGAGCGGGTGGCCGGCCGCCGTGGTCACATAGCGCGCGCCAACGTCGAACACGGTGCGGCCGGGAACGGACAGCGAGTTGTCGGCATTGATGTACTGCCTGGATGCCGTGGTGGCATTGGCCGTCAGCGTCAGGCCCTGCAGGGCAGGCACATCCCACTCCACGCCCAGCTTGCCCTGCAGCCTGGGCACGCCCGCTGCCAGCTTGCCCTGATTCACGCCGCCGGCCGTGCGGGTGAGCTTGGGCTGTACGTAGGCAATGCCGCCCATCAGGCGCACGCCCGTGGCCACGTTGCCGAAGAAGCCCCATTCCACGCCCCGGTTGCGTTGCTCGCCGCCGAAGGAGAAGACGTTGGAGACAGGATCGGTGTAGCCGTTGGGGCGCTGGATCTCGTAGAGGCTGAAGGTGTGGGCGAAGTCGCCCAGGTCCAGCTTCAGGCCCAGCTCCTTTTGCCTGGATTTGTAGGGAGCAAACACTTCGCCCGCGTTGGCCGCCGTCATGGGTGCGGTGGCGCCCTGGCTCAGGCCTTCGATGTAGTTGGCGTAGACCGAGACACGCTCGCTGGCCTTCACCAGCAGCGCGGCGGCGGGCGTGGTGGCGCCCTGGTCATAGCGCGAGGTGCGCGCGCCCGTGGCCACGTTGAAGGTGTCGCTGAGCACCTGCTGGCGGCGCAGGCCCAGGGTGAGCTGCACGCGGTCCTGCGCAAAAGACAGGGTGTCGGCCACGCCGATGCTGGTCAGCCGCAGTTCGGTGCGAGAGATCGGTGGCGCATTGAAGCTGGTGGCCGGGCCCCAGATGGGGTTGTAGATGTTGGTGATCCAGTCCTGGGCCAGCACGTTGCGGCGGCCGAACTGCTTGTCGGTATGCGTGTAGTAGGTGGCGTTGAGCGCCCACTGGTGGCCCACGCCGGCCGTGTTGAACTTGCCCTTGAGGCCGGCCTCGGCCGACTTCTTGTCCATCTCGAAGCCCAGGTCGGCCAGGTTGGTGCGGTAGTCGCCGGCTGTGTTGAAGACCTGGATCAGGTAGGCCCCCGTGGAACGGTACCGGGTCTTGCTGGTGCCCACGGCGGCATAGGCCGTGACGCGGTCGCCCAGGTCGAGTTCGCCGCGCACCATGGCGCCCTTGTCCTTGGTGTCGTAGAAGGCCCAGCTGGGATTGAGCAGGGTGTCGGCCTTGGGCGGCCTGGGCACGGGCAGGCCTGCGGCCAGGTTGATGCCGCGGTTCAGGCCGTCGGTGCGGTCATCGCTGCTGTACAGGTCGGCCGACAGGCGGGCACGGTCGCCGCGCCAGTCCAGGCCCAGCGAAGCCAGCCGGGTTTCCTTTTCCTGGTGGTTCACGGCGCCGTCGCCGTCGCGCAGCACGCCGTTGAAGCGGATGCCGAACTGCTTGCGCTCGCCAAAGCGGCGGCCCAGGTCGATGTGGGCGCCTAGTTGCGCATCGGACATGAAGGAGGTGGTCAGCCGCGTCAGCGGCTCATCACCCGCGCGCTTGGGCACGAGGTTGACCGTGCCGCCTACCGAGCCGCCGGGCGGCATGCCGTTGAGCAGGGCCGATGGGCCCTTGAGCACGTCCACGCGCTCGAACATTTCTGGCGATGCGCGGTAGAACGGCGCCACGCCGAACAACCCGCCAAAGGTCACATCGCCAATGCTGGAGCTGAAGCCGCGAATGGAATAGTTCTCGCTGATGATGCCGGTCATGCCCGTGCTGAACACGGTGGGGTCGGCGGCGGAGATCACGTCGGTGATGTCGCGGGCCTGGCGGTCGGCGATGAATTTCTCGGTGTAGCTGATGGTGTTGAAGGGCGTCTCCATGAAGTCCTTGTCGCCCAGCAGGCCCATGCGGCCGCCTGTGGATACCTGGCCGCCGGCATAGGCTTCCGGCGCCTGCTGAGCCTGTGCGCGCACGGTGACGGCGGGCAGGAGCACGCCGCCCTCCACGGGCGCTGCGGCGTTGCGGTCACGGCCCAGGGTATAGCTGCCGTTGGCCTCGCGCAGCGCGCGCAGGCCCTGGCCGCGCAGCAGCTCGGCAAAGCCTTCGGCCACGCTGTAGCTGCCCGACAGGCCTGCACTGATGCGGCCTTGCAGCAGGCTGGAATCGACCGTCAGCTCCACGCCGGCCGCTGCGGCAAAGGCGTTGAGCGCCTGGCCCAGCGGGCCGGCGGGGATGCTGAAGGCGCGGGGGGCCTCGCCGGGTGCCGCCCCGGAAGCTGCTCCAGATGCGGCCCCCTGGGCAGCCGCCTGCGCCAGCGCGGACGGCATGGCCACGGCCAGGCCGCCCAGTGCCAGGCCCGCCATGCAGAGCATGTGCACGGCGATGGCCGTGTGCCTGGAGGCAAAGGCCGGGTGCGGCAGGGCGCGCGATGCGCCGTTCTGCGCGGGGCGGGATGGATGGCGTAGTGCCATGCGGGACTCCTTTCGATTCGGGTAGGCGTTGGGTGTTTCACCTTGTCTTCCGAACGAGAAAGCCAAACCCTCAATCGAGAATGCGATCAATTTGCAACCGCAGTTGCCACCGATGCTGTGCCCGCTGCCGGCGCATCGCCGTAGCCCTTGAGCACGTCATCGACCATGAGCTTCACCGAGGTCACGCTGGCCGCCGTGACGTACCAGGCCTCGGAATCGACGAAGACCACGCGGTTGTTCTTCCAGGCGCTGGTCTGGCGCAGCAGCGGGTTGTCCATGCCGGCAGCATCCATGCCCGGGCGGCGCTGCATGATGGCCGTGCGGTCGATCACGTAGAGGATGTCCGGGTTGGCCTGCTGTATGAATTCGCTGGAGATGGGCTGGCCGTGCAGGTCGGCCTCGGCCGCCGTGCTGGCGGGCTTGACGCCCAGCGCGTTGAAGACAAAGCCGTAGCGCGACTGCGGCCCGAAGGAGCTGAAGGCGCCGTTGTTGTGCATGACGATGAGGGCCGTCTCCGCACGGCCTTCAGTGGCGCGCCGGGCCTGGGCGACCTTGTTGTCCATCTCGGCCGCCTTGGCGCGCGCCAGGTCCTCCTTGCCGAAGATGCGGCCCAGGGTGAGCAGGTGATCGCGCACGGTGTCCAGGTGCCGGGTGCCGCTGTTCCTGAAGTCCACGTCGAAATGCACCGTGGGCGCAAAGCCCGAAAGCTCCTGGTAGGCGCTGGCCTGGATGGGCGAGATCAGCACCAGGTCGGGCTTGAGCGCGTGCACGCGCTCCAGGTTGGGCTGGACGATGGAGCCCAGGTCCTGCACGTTGGCATCGTCCTTGTACCGGGCCAGGAAGTGGGGTACGAAGTCCTTGGGCATGCCGGCAATGGGCACGCCGAGCTGGTCGAGGAAGTCGGCCTCGTTCATGTCCAGCGCCGCCACGCGCTGCGGAAGGTGCTCCACCACCGTGGTGCCCAGCTGGTGCTGCACGGTGACGGGCTTGAACTCGCCGGCCGCCGCCTGGGGCGCTGCGGCCTGTGCCGACGGGTTGGCGGGCCGGTCGCAGGCCGACAGGGCCAGGGCAGCGGCCAGGGCCAACATGGAAGCGTGATGGGGAATGCGGAACAGACGGGTCACTGGCTTTCTCTCCTGAAAAATGGGATGCATTGCGTTGGGTGTTTTTGGGAGGCCGGGGGCCGGCTCAGGCCCGGCCGCGCCCGCGCACCATGAGCGCGAGGAAGTAGCTGCCGCACACCAGGTTGACGAGGATGCCCACCGAGGTCCGGTAGTTGAAGACATGCTCCACCGCCAGCTGTGCCGCGATGAAGATGGACACGGCCACGGCGCAGCCCAGCGGCAGCGTGACGCGGTGGCGCGCCGTGCCCGCCAGCGCGTAGCTGATGTGGGCCACGAAGATGCCCATGAAGGCCGTGGGCCCCAGCAGGCTGGTGGACACCGCCACCAGCGCGGCAATCAGCGCCAGCTGCAGGCGCAGCTGGCGCTGGTAGTGCACGCCCAGCGAGATGGCCTGCTCGCGGCCCAGGGCCAGCACATCCAGCACGGGCAGGCTGCGCCGCACGATCACGCAGGCCAAGGCCACGATCAGCGCCGACCACAGCAGCTGCGCGGGCCGCGCGCGGTTGAACGATGTGTAGCTGTAGCCCTGCAGCACAGAGAACTCTCCGGGGCTGATGCGCAGCTGCACGAACTGCGTGAAGGTGCCTATCACCATGCCCAGCACCAGGCCCAGCAGCAGCAGGAAGTACACGCTGTCCCGGCCCCCGCCCAGCAGCCAGCGGTGCAGGGCCCAGGAGTAGCCCAGCATGCAGGCCACCGACAGCCAGAAGTTGCCGCCGGGGCCCAGCACCACCAGGCTTTGCACGCCCATGGCCAGCACCAGCAGCGCCTGCAGCAGCAGGTAGACCGCCTCGTAACCCATGATGGCGGGGGTGAGGATGCGGTTGCCCGCAAGCGTCTGGAAGACGATGGACGACAGCGCAATGCAGATGCCGCCGATGACGATGGCCGACAGCCGCGTCAGCCGCCGTGCAATGACATAGCCGAAGTCCAGGCCCGAGCCCAGCAGCACGAAGCAGGCCGCCAGCGCGGCCACCACTATGGCAGCCGCAATCCATGCGGTTGTGCGAGGCAAGGCCTTGCGCATCACGGCCTCCTGCGAAGGATGAGCACGAGGAACAGCACGCCGCCCACGCTACCCGCCGTCAGGCCGATCGGCACCTCGAAGGGGTGCATGATCAGCCGGCCCACGATGTCGCAGGCCAGCAGCAGCGAGGCGCCGCTGAGCGCGACGATGGGCAGGGTGCGGCCCAGGTTCTCGCCGCAGCGCATGGCCACCAGGTTGGGAATGACCAGGCCCACGAAGGGAATGGCGCCCACGGTGATGACCGTGGCCGAGACGGTGACCGCCACCAGCACCAGGCCCAGTGTGGCCAGCGCCGGATAGCTCAGGCCCAGGCTGGTGGCCATGCCCTCGCCCATGCCCAGCACGGTGAAGCGGTGCGCAAACGCATAGGTGAGCGCCACGATGGGCACGATGAGATAGATGATTTCGTAGTGCCCCTGCACGATGCGCGAGAAGTCGCCCAGCAGCCAGCCCTGCATGCTTTGCAGCAGGTTGTGGCGAAAGGCATGGAACTCGGCGATGGCGCTGAGCACGCTGCCGTACATCAGGCCCACCACGGGCACCAGCACCAGGTTGCGCAGGCGCATGCGGCGGATGATGGCCACGTACAGCAGGCTGGCGCCCAGACAGAACACCAGCGCGAACACCATGCGCCAGGCCACGCCCCACGCGCCCGAGGTGAAGGCCGAGGCGGGCGCCACCGTCAGCGACACCAGAATGCCCAGCTTGGCCGCATCCAGCCCGCCGCAGGTAGCAGGCTCCACAAAGCGGTTCTGCACGATCTGCTGCAGCACCACGCCGCACACCGACAGCCCCACCCCCGTGAGCACCAGCGCTGCCAGGCGCGGCAGCCGGCTGGCCGTGAGGGTGAGCCAGGCATCGCCCGACAGCGACAGCAGCTGCCCCCAGTCCACCTGCCGCGCGCCGATGAGCACGGACGCGCAGCACAGCGCGGCAAAGGGCAGCAGCCACGGCGCCAGGCGCGGGACCTGCGTCCCTGTCTTTGGCTTCGCAGGCTCGCTCAACGGAGGTCCTCGCCCATGCCCGTGTCCGTTCCCGCGCGCGTTCCCGCAATGCGCCAGCCCTTGGCGGCGCGCCGCCGCGCAAGAAAACGCGCGTACAGACCCTGCGCCTGCGCCAGCTGCTGCGGCGTGCCCTGCTCGCTCACGCGGCCCTGGTCCAGCACGATGATCTGGTCGGCCATGGCCACGGTGGACAGCTGGTGGGCAATCACGATCAGCGTGCGCCGGCCGCGCAGCCGCGCCAGCGCCTGGGCGATGGCGGCCTGGTTCTCGGCATCCAGCGCGGCCGTGGCCTCGTCGATCAGCAAAATGGGCGCATCCTTGATGAGCGCACGCGCAATGGCGATGCGCTGGCGCTCGCCGCCCGACAGGCGCGCCCCGCCCTCGCCCACGGGCGTGTCCAGACCCTGCGGCAGGCGCCCGATGATTTCGGCCACGCCGGCTTGGCGCGCGGCCTCCATCACCTCGGCATCGCTGGCCTGCGGGCGGCCCATGCGGATGTTGTCGGCAATGGAGCCCTGAAAAAGGTAGCTGTCCTGAAAGATCTGGCTGATCTGCCCGGCCAGCCGCTCGCCCGCAATCTGGCGCACATCCATGCCGCCCACCAGCACGCTGCCCTGCGCCACATCGAAAAAGCGCGCGATCAGCCGCAGCACGGACGATTTGCCAGAGCCCGAGGCGCCCACCAGCGCCGTCATCGAGCCCGGCTCCACGCGCAGGCTCAGGCCGCGCAGCACCTCGGGCTGGCCCGGCCCGTAGCGGAACACCACATCGCGCAGCTCCACCGAGGCATCGCGCGGCGCTTGGGGTATGGCGGGCTCGGGCAGCGGCTGGACCGCGAGGATGTCGCGCACGGCATCGAGCTGCACGCGCGCGGCGCGCAGCGAGTCGGCGTAGCCGGCTACCTCCAGCAGCGGATCGACATGGCGGCAGGCCAGCAGCAGGGCCACGATCACGGGGATGGCGGCTTCCATTCCCATGCCCATGCCCTGTGCTGCAACGCCGCCCAGGCGCTCGTCCAGCCACAGCGCGCCGGCCACCAGCAAGGCCGCAAACACGGCCTGCACGGCCCAGCCATTGAGCACGCCCGACAGCGCCACCAGGCGGATGGACTGCGCGCCCGATGCGCGCTGCCGGCCCAGGGCCTGCTCCAGCCAGCGCGTGCCGCCGCCTTCGCCATTGAAGGCGCGCAGCACGGACTGCGCCTGGGCAAACTCCACCATGCGCTGGCTGGCGCCGGCCATGCTGCGCTGCAGGCGCTCGTCGGCACGGCGGCCCAGGTGCGCGGTGACCAGCAGCACGCCTGCCAGCAGCGGCAGCGCCAGCAGTGCAATCAGGCCCATGCGCCAGTCCATGGCAAACAGCGCGGCCACCACGGCAACGGGCGCCACGGCGCCGCTGAACACGGGCGTGAACACATGGGCCGGCAGTTGGGCCACTTCCATCATTCCCTGCGAAACGACGTGGTTGAGTCGGGCCGTGTTCTCGGGGGTGAACCATCCCACGGGCAGGCGGGCCACATGGTCACCAAGCCGGTGGCGCGCCACGCGCAGCACGGCCGCGCCCAGGCCCAGGCCGGCCTTTTCCACCTGGCGCTGCCAGGCCCAGCACAACACCACGCCCGCCAGCAGCACGGCCAGCCAGGCCGCGGCGCCGCGCGTATCGCCTGCCAGCAGGCGCGACAGCACGGGCACAAGAGCGGTGACGACCAGGCCGCTGAGCAGGCCGTGCAGCACGGCCATCCAGGCATAGCGGCGGAAAAGCCGGGCATCGTCGCCCAGCAGTTGCATCAGGGTCTTCAGCATGGCGGCAGCTCCGGGGCCAGGGCGGGGGTGGAAGGCTGGGCTTGCGTGGGCGGTGGTGCATACCCGCCCAGCGCCCACAGCCGTGCGTAGCGTCCGCCCAGCGCCAGCAGCTCGGCATGGCGGCCGCGCTCGCGGATGGCTCCGCCCTCCACCACCAGGATCTGGTCCGCATGCATGACGGTGTCCAGCCGGTGGGCGATGACCAGCAGCGTGCGTCCGGCAGCCAGGCGCGACAGGGCTTCCTGGATGGCGGCCTCGCTCTCGGCATCGGCAGCGGCCGTGGGCTCGTCCAGCACCAGCACGGGCGCATCCAGCAGCACGGCGCGCGCAATGCTCACGCGCTGCTGCTCGCCGCCGGACAACTGGGCGTCTTCGCCGATCACGGAGTCATAGCCGCGCGGCAGCGCCAGGATGCGTTCATGGATGTGGGCGGCGCGCGCCGCCTCTTCCACCTCCTGCGCGCTGGCCGAGGGCCGGCCCAGCGCGATGTTCTCGCGCACGCTGGCGTGCACCAGGCGCACGTCCTGCAGCACAAAGGCCAGGTGGCGGTACAGCTGCCGGGTCTCGATCTGCCGCAGGTCCACCCCGCCCAGCGTGATGCGCCCTTCGTTCGGGTCGAAGAAACGCAGCAACAGCCGGGCGAGCGTGGACTTGCCCGCGCCCGAGGCACCGACCACGGCGGTCACCGTGCCGGGCCTGAGCGTGAAATCCATGCCCTTGAGCACGTCATGCCCCGCCTCGTAGGCATGGCCAACGCCTTCGAAGCGGACTTCGCAGCCTTGGGGCAGCCTGCATTGATCGGCGGCCGGTTGCTCCAGTACGGGCGTGCGCAGCAGCGCCTGCACGCGCTGGGCGGCGCCCGTGGCGTGGTTGAGCGCATGCAGGTTGAAGCTGAGCAGCTGCAGCGGCGCGCTGATGCCCGGCGCCACCAGGGCAAAGGGCAGCACGTCCACGGGTGCCATCCAGCCCAGGGCCGTGAACAGCGTGCCGAAGGCCAGCACCACGCCCAGCACGGCCACGGGCGCGATCAACGCATTGGCATTGGCGCGCGCCGACACCAGCGGGCGCGCAAAGCCGAGGAAGGCGTCGGTAAAGCCATCGACGGCCTCGCGGTAGCTGCCATGGGCGCGCCCGCTGGCACCAAAGGCCTTGACCACGGGAATGCCGTTCACGAACTCCACCACGGCGTTGTTGATGCGCGCCAGCCCCGCGCCAAAGGCCGGCATATGGGCGCCGCTGGCCTGCATGGCATGGCGCATCACCAGAAAGAAAATGCCGAACGGCAGGGCCGAGACCAGAGCCATGCGCCAGTCCATGGCCACCAGGTAGACCGCAGAAGCGGCCACCGTGCCCGCGCCGCGCCCCACGGTGGTGTAGAAGTGCGCAGTCAGTTCGTGCAGGGTGGCCACGTCGTCCTGCATGGCCTGCTTGACCTGGCCCGAGGCCCGCTCGGAAAACCAGCCCAGCGGCACGCGCGCCAGCCGCTGCATGGCCGACAGGCGCAGCCCGTGGGTGAGGCGGTTGTCGGCCAGATGGGCAACCAGCTCGCCCGCCGACACCAGGGCCATGCCCGCGAACAGGCAGACAAGGCACAGCGCGATGACGCGCCAGGCATCGGCCGCCACCATGCCGCCATCGGCCAGCGCCAGCCGCGCGATGTGGGCAATGCCCGCCAGCGGCGCCAGCGCCAGCACGGCGCCCGCAAACGACAGCAGCGCGGCAAGAACAAGCTGCGCGCGGATGGGCTGCAGCGTCTGCGCAATGGGGCCGAGGCCGGCCTGGGGGTCATCGGCATCGGTGGAGTGCATGGGATTTCCTGGAAGGCATGGCGGAACAGAAAACAAGGGCTCTTGCCTGTCTTCCGAACGAGAACGCCAAACCCTCAATCCGCAGGGGCAGGAATTTGAATCAGCCGGTAACGGGTTCCGAGAAACGGGGAAGGCGCCGCGATGAAAGGCGCCTCAGCCCGCCGCCTGCACCATGACCCAATAGCGCGTGCGCGCGACCACCTGCACGGGCAGGCCCAGCGCCAGGTTGTGCAGGGCGCGGTCGGTATCGCGCAGCGAGAACACGCCCGTGACGCGCAGGCCGGCCACCTGCGGGTCGCAGCGCAGCAGGCCCGTGCGGTAGCGCGCCAGCTCGGCCACCAGCTCGCCCAGCGGCATGTTGTCGGCCACCAGCACGCCGCGCGCCCAGGCGGCGGCGCTTTCCTGCGCAGCCACCGGGGGCTGGGCCAGATCGCCGGAGAAGACGGCGCCCTGCCCTGCCTCCACGCGCACCACCTGGCCCGGCGCCCGGGCGGGACGCACTTCCACAGCGCCCTCGAACACGGCCACGCGGGACTGCTCATCTTCCTGGCGCAGCGTGAAGCGCGTGCCCAGGGCCTGCACCGTGCCGTGGCGCGAGCGCACGCGCAGCGGGCGCGGTGTGCTTTGCCGATCAGGCGCGGTGGTCACGAGGATTTCGCCTGCGCGCAGCAGGATCAGGCGTTCGGCCCCGTCAAAGCGCAGGTCGATGGCCGAGGCCGAGGCCAGCACCACCTGCGTGCCATCCGGCAGCGTGATCTCGCGGACCTCGCCACGCGCCGTGCCATGGCTGGCAGCGGCGATTTGCCAGGCATCGGTGCCGCGCACCACATGGGCAATGCCACCGGCCATGGCCATGAAGCCCAACACCTGCATGGCGCGGCGGCGGCCACGGCGTGGCGCCGGCGACGCAGCGGAGGTGTCCGCCAGCGCATGCCGCGCAATGCCGCCGGGCACGCTGCGCAGCTTGTCGTCAAAGGCCTGCAGCCGGCTCCAGGCCAGTTCGTGCCGCGGATGCTCGGCACGCCAGCGGGCGCAGGCGGCGCGGTCTTCGTCGCTGGCGTCATCGGCCCATAGCCGGGCCATCCATTCGGCGGCGCGCTGGACAATGGCCGGCTCCAGCAGCTCGCTGGAGGCCTCGGGCGATGCAGGCGATGCAGGTGATGAGGACATGCGGGCGAACCGTTCAGCACACCGGGCCGTGCAGCGCCTGGTAGCAGGCCAGCAGGCCGGCGGCGATGTATTTCTCCACCGAAGACACGGACACGCCCAGCTCGGCCGCGATGTCGCGGTAGGCCATGCCGTCGAGCTTGCACAGCAGCAAGGCCTTGCGCGCCTTGGGCGGCAGGCCGTTCAACGCGGCATCGATCTCCACCAGCGCCTCCAGCGCCAGGGCACGTGTTTCTTCGGAGGGCGCCATCTGCTCGGGCAGCAGGGCCAGCGCTTCAAGATAGGCCGCCTCCACGCGGCGGCGCCGGTAGAGGTCGATCACCAGGCCGTTGGCGATCTGGGTGAGATGGCGGCGGTGCTCGTCGGCCGGCGGAACACGGCCGGTGCGCAGCAGTTGCAGGTAAACGTCGTGCGCCAGATCGGCCGCATCAAAGGCATTGCCCAGCTTGCGGCGCAGCAGGCCGCGCAACCAGCCGTGGTGATCGGTGTAGAGAATTTCGACTTGTTGCTGAAGCGCAAACTCGGCGGCGGCCACGATACCCCTCCCTGTATCCCAGGGCGCAGGCAGGCCAGGGACGAATGACAAATGAGAACCATTTGCATTTTATAGGGAGACAGCCCCGCCGCCGCCAACGCCACCATCAACGCCACCTCCACCGCGTGCAGGCGCGGCTAGCGCGGCAGCAGGCCCGGCAGTATGGCGTTCAGATCCACCGCATCGGCCATGGCGCGATTGCCTTCGTCGCCAGGATGCAGGCGGTCGCCCGAGTCGAAGCGCGCCGCCATGCGGGAGGGATGGGCGCCATCGCGCAGCACGGCATCGAAGTCGATCACCGCATCGAAGGCGCCGCCCAGGCGTATCCAGGCGTTCACCTGCCGGCGCAGGTCGTCCTTTTCGTCCTGGTAGTAGTCGTCCAGCGGCGTGCCTGGCAATGCGCCCTCGAAGGGCGGCAAGGTGGCGCCGATCACGCGCAGGCCGTGGCTGCGCGCCCTGGCAACCAGCTGGCGATAGCCCTCTGCCATGTCCTGCAGCGTGGGACGCGGCGCCTGCCGCGCAAAGGCCGTGCCGGGCCAGGAAATATCGTTGATGCCCAGCAGCACGATGAGGCTGCGCACACCGGGCTGGGCCAACACATCACGCTCCAGCCGCGCCAGCGCATGCTCGCCCATGCCATCGGACAGCAGGCGCGCGCCAGAGATACCAGCATTGACCACTGCCGCGCCGTGCGGCGCAAGGCGCGCGGCCAGGAAGTCCGGCCAGCGGCTGTCCCGGTCCAGGCTGGCCGTGGCGCCGTCGGTGATGGAGTCGCCCATCACCGCTACCACGGGCGCCGCGGGTGACGCGGGTGACGCGGGGCTGGCCTCAACCTGAATACCCGCCAACAGCGGGCGGGCCGTGCTGCTGATTGCGCCAGGGTCCGAAGTCCGCAGCGCCGCAGCAGAGGACTGATCGCCCGCCACGATCCAGCCGGTCTGACGCCCATCCCAGTGAAAACTTTGCACAGGCGTGGCGCCGGGCACGTACAGGCTCACGGCCACCTGCGACAGCGAGGCCAGCGGCAAGGCCACAGGGTCGCTGACCAGGGATGCGCCTGCGGCAATGGTGGCTTGCGCGCTGCCGCCAAAAGTCACGGCCTGCAGGCTGCCAGCGTCAATGGCGCCCTCCGGCAACGGCTTTGCCACGGTGGTCCTGCCCACGGTCACAGGCTGGCCGCCGTAGGCGTTGGACAGCACGATGCGCAGGCGCGGCCCGCCCAGGCTGATGCGCGCCACTTGGCGCACGGTCTGGTCCTGCAGAACGACGGGCAGGTTGGTGGGAAAGAGGAAGTCCGCCCCCCAGACCGGCTGCGGGCTGGCCTGCCAGGTGGCGGCCCAGTTGGAGGCTTCAGCCGAATCCGCTAGCACCGTCGAATCCGCCATGGCAGGCGTGGAAATCACAAGCGCCAGAAGGGCCGCGCCCGAGGCCGTGGAAAGCGATGGAAAAAGTTGCCGCATGCAAGGAACCCGATGTCTGTCGATGGCGGGATCATGGATTCAAGGGCTGCGCGGGACTAGACGGTCTGCTGGAACACCATCTGTGAATTTAATTCACGATGAGACCTGTGCTGTGCTTTGGTAGCGAGGATGGGGTGCGTATTCAAGCGTTTTTTTGTAGGAGCGATGCAAGGCTGAGGCGGTCTTCTGACGGCAAAAATCACATCCTACAGATTCACCCTCGCCAATTACCTGATGTCCAGTTATTGTATTTCAGGCTTGAAATCGCCATGCTCACAATATTTCTTCGCCATTTCCGAAGTGTATTCAGTCGAATTCAAATTAGTAGCCGTTGTCGCCTTCGTCACATAATAAATTTCTTCACTAGAGCTTACTTTTCCCACCAGATATAGATTTTCACCAAATCCATTCGAAATGTCCTGAAAAGCGCACCACCCTGATTTTAATTTCTCAACGCCCTTTTGAAGCAGCGCCACTCCATTTTTTGATGCTTTCATATTCATCTTTTTCTGAAAATCAATAGATTGAATTTTTTCCAGCTGAAAGAACATATAAAAATGATTAGTTTCCACATCAGCATATATTCTGATATTAAAGGCAGTTTTTGGTAAAAAAACGGGAACCCAAGAGATATATCTTTGCCCATCTTCATCCAATAGATCATAGGAAGAGAAGAAGCTCTCCTTTTCATTCTCGACTGAAGAAATAAGAAAAATAAATCCCAAAAGTGCAACCACAACGAATGATCCGAAAGATACTTTTATTATCTTCTTCATGGGCTTATATATTCAATACTCATAAAACAAGCGCTTATTTCGCAAGACCCAAGAATGAAACTCCAAAAATTCCAGTGGAGCCTCTATTACTTGCAGCCTAACTAATCTACATCCGCCACCAAAATTACCGTGACTATTGGACAATTTGACATGCATAACAGTAGCGCCCCGGCCAAAAAGAGCCATTTATTTTTTGCAACAACAGCTAGTCCAACATCAGCAAAGAAAGATCTGTGCACACCCACTCCAGATTGGATGCAATACTAAAATACTCGCTTAACTGTGTGAGTGCATTAGTTAAAAAAGACTATGGCACTTGGCACAAGTCTTCACTTCAAGGAAAGTTAAATCGCGGTAATATCTTCATCTACCCAAACAACCATATTCACCCATCGAATTATTCTTCACCATTTCTTCTCCAGAAGAAATTATTTCATTATTTTTATAAAGAAATAAGTAAAAATACCATCGTCCATTGATTCTTTGTACGCCACATCATCCTTTAAATCACTTGAATATTTTCTCAGCTCTTCAAGAACAACTAATTTTGGCGTATATGGCGGAAATACACAAACAAAGTCGTAATCTTTATTTATATAATAATCAAAACCATCTTTTCTGAAGAAAAAATATCCATTTAGCAAGATTAAAATAATAATTACCAATTTAATCTTCATGGAGTTTTCCAGTCTTTTCTTGCATTAAGCGCACCAGAGTTCTTTCTATGATCCATACACCGCCATCATCAATACTATCTTGGAAATTATTTTTCACGATCTTTGTCAGGTGTTATTTTTTTCTCTCTCGCTCTGCTGCTTATTATTACTTCTACAAAAAATCAACACAAGAATAATTATCGGACTAATGAGAAAATAAATCGTCACCAGCGTTTTTATATTTCTTGGAACCTCACAATAAACAGAGAAAAATACGCTTATCATCCAAATTGATGCGTATATTGTTTTTCTTATTGAATGCATATATATAGATCCAACAATGCAGACCAAAAATACGAAAAATATTGCCCAAAAATAATACAACACCACATCGGTTGCAAAAGCGAAATCCGGCATGGGTAATGCAAGAAAGAAAATCAGTCCAATCGCATCCGCAAGTAATTTTGAACGCATTGCTTTCATTGCCTTTGAAATCTTTCCAAGCTTGTTCTGTAATTTTTCCTAGATCACTATTCTCGCCCGGTTGTACTATTTCCTGGCTTACGTGACGTGCTTTATGAAGCGATCCTTATTCACCACTCCATACCTCAAACCTCTGCGAGACGTCCCTGTGGGTTGTATTCGTGCAGCACATTGCCACAGGGGTCCAGCTTTGCCACCTATCCTGTCTGGTCCGTCAGCGCCATTGGCGTGCCCAGGTGGTCGCAGTCGTAGTGGTGGATGGCGATGCGGGCGTGCTGTTCTTTTTCCTGTTCCTGCAGCTGGGCCTGCATGCTGCCCAGCAGGCGTGTGGGTGCTGTCTGCCTGTTCGCCCAGCGTGGCTTGGGCGCCGGGCGGCAGGTCCAGCGTGTGGGGCAAGTGGCGGGCAGCGTCTTGTTGCACGGCACTAAATAAGAGTTATATCGCAAAGTCAAACGAGCCATCTCGGAGAACGAAACTCATAAAACAGGTTATTTGCAATTCATGTCTTCTTTTTTTAATCGCAGAGCCCCATTTTTAGGAAGTAGGACGTTGTTCTCGCTATAAGCGGAATAACTCCAAAATATTATCACAGGATTTTTTTTGAGATGACTGCAATAATTTGGTATTAACCATTTTATTTCTATTTCGCCGTTGACTTCTGCTCCCGGGAGAATGGAAACCAGCTCCTGATTGCTACCGATTGGTAATGCAAGAGGGATTGAATCCAATTTATCAGATTCATTGTATGCATATATCTTGATCCCTCTGACAAACAGAGAGTGTGGCATTTCGTCTTCTCGTATCCTTAGAGGAAAAGAAGATGTATTCTTTATATTAGTCTTAAGTATTTCATCTTTAATAGATAAATTTAATTCGTATTTGATGAGATTTGCATTGATTGGCGCTTCAGCGTGTACAATTTTTGCAATCACAAGAAAGAATAAGAAAAAAGTATATATTTTCATTTTAATTTGGGTAGGTGCCTGCATTGACTTTTGAGAGACCATTTTTGGTTGCACTTATCTCTGCCTCTATGCCTATCGTTGTGCAACCGATAGGCGGATCCTTCAATGCTCGCTCGAGAATAGCTAGCTCTAACTCATGCGCCTTTTTCTCGGATGAAAGTCTCTCATCCATGTATGTACTTAAAATTTGAGTTACCCCTTTGTTATTTTTGCAGATATCGGGATTTTTCTTCACCACATCATTTCGATGCGAATGCTCATGCGCCACAGTTGTGCCAAGGGCGTTTTGACATCTCCCAATGTTATTGGAATTTATTTTGATCTCGCCATCATCACAATAAACTGTATTCGAATTTAGTGGATTGTCTTTGCTGGCAGAATCTTTTGGAAAGGTTTTTCCAAGGATCCATTCCAAACCTTTGGGATCAGTCCGCAATATGGGAATGGAAGTTGCATATTGCATTAAATTTATCCCCCCTGTCAACCCAATCGGATCCTGATTGATATAACTCCCCACCACCGGATCGTAATACCGATGCCGGTTGTAATACAGCCCCGTTTCCCTGTCATGGTGCTGCCCCGGCAGCCGGATCGCCTGGTGCATGCCCTGCGGGTTGTACTCCTGCAGCGCATTGCCCCAGGGGTCCAATTTGGCGGCCCAGGTCACCTGGCCGGTCTGGTCCGTCAGCGCCATGGGCGTGCCCAGGTGGTCGCAGTGGTAGTGGTGGATGGCGATGCGGGCGTGCTGTTCTTTTTCCTGTTCCTGCAGCTTTGCCTGCATGCCGGTGAGCAGGCGCGCGGTGCTTTCGGCCTGTTCGCCCAGCATGGCCTGGGCGCTGGGCGGCAGGCCGTGGTCCAGGGTGTGGCGCAGATGGCGGGCGGCGTCTTGCTGCATGTCGCGCGGCATGGCGTCGAGCATGGTTTGCATGAGGGCCAGGGCCGGCCTGTGGTTGGGGTCGTCCTGGTCGGGCAGGCCTGCGGTGATGGCTTGCACCAGCAGGTGGGGCTCGTCTTGGGGGTCGCCGCTGGCCGTGGTGCTCAGGCGCACCAGGGGCGTGAAGCTGCCCGGTTCGTAGATGGTGTGCTCTATGTGGCGGGTGTCATCGCCGCCCTGCAGGCGCTCGGTGTGGATGAGGCGGTCGCCGTCCCAGCCGTAGTAGTGGGTGCGGGTGGATTCTGTGGAGTCCGCGCTTTCGACCTGCTGCTTCAGGCGCCTGCCCAGGGCGTCGTAGGTGTAGCGGCTGTGGTGGCGCAGTTGCTCTGCGTTGCCCTGGATCTGGCTGCTGCGCACCGCTATGAGCTGGTGGGCTCCGTCGTAGTGCAGTTGCTGCTGGCTGTGGTCTGCCTGCATTTGCGCGATGCGGTTGCCGCAGGGGTCGTAGCGCCAGACGCGGTCTTCGGTGAAGCCGATGCGGTTGTCTTCCCAGCGCTGCACGGGGCCTTGCCGCTGGCCTGCAAGGTGGCCCAGGCCCATGAGGTTGAAGTCGGTGTGCCGCCAGTGGGCGTGGACCTGGGCGGCCCAGTTGTCTTGTGAGTCTGTCTGGCCCGGCGCGCCGGGTGCTGGCAGGCGGTTGCCTGCAGGGTCGATCTGCCAGCGGGTGGTGGTCTGGGGCTCCTGGCTGTCGGTGGCCGCTCTGAGGCGTCCTGCGCTGTCGTAGCCGTAGCGCAGCAGCTGCGCGGCCTGGCCTGGGGCACCGGCCTGTTCGATGGCAACGAGCTGGCCCAGGCTGTCGTAGTGGTAGCGACGGCCGAGGATCTGGCCTATGAGGGTGTGGACCTGGGCGCCGGTGTCTGTCAGGTCGGTGTGCTGCAGCGCTTGCAGGCCCGTGGTGCCCAGGGCCGTGAGGCGGCCCAGGCTGTCCCATTGGCGTTGCACCTGCAGGGGGTTGTGTGCATCTGCTGCTGCGGCGGTGGGTTGGTGCAGGCTGCGGCGGACTTCGCGGTGCAGGTTGTCGCGTTCGAAGTCGATGAGGCTGGCTCCGTTGAGCTGCAGTCCGTGCACATGGCCTGAGCCGTAGGTGAGCCAGGCGATCTCTCCCAGGCCTTGCAGCTGGCTGTGCTGGCGTGCGCCCAGCGCATCCAGGCTGTGGGCGATGCGGTGTTCGTATTCGATCTGGTCTGCGCCCCCGTTCCCGTTGCCATTGCCGTTCTTGCCGGGCCGGTACAGCTGCTGCACTTCTGCGGTGATGCGGCCCAGGGCGTCGCGCTCCAGTGCTATGCGGCTTTGCAGTTGGGCGATGACGCCGTTGTCGTTGTCTGCGGTGCTGTGTTGCCAGACACTGGCGGCCGTGAGGCGCCCGGCCGCATCCCATTCGTATCGGTGGGTTTGTGCAGGCGCATGGGGTGTGGCGGGCAGCTGGCGTTCGGCGAGACGCCCGCCTTCGTCCCAGCGGTAGTAGCTGCTGCTTTGCTGTGCGGCGTTGCCGTCCGTGGCTTCCATGAGCTGGCCTGCCGCGTCCCAGCGGTAGCGCTGCAGCCGTTGGTCAAACCCTTCTTCCTGCACGAGCCGGTCCAGCGCGTCCCAGGCAAAGCGGCTTTGCGCTCCGTTCTCGTTGACGAGGCGCAGGAGGCGGCCAGCGCTGTCGTATTCGAAGGCCAGGGTGAGGCCACCATGTGTTCGCTGGACCAGCCTGCCCCAGAGGTCGTAGCGCAGGTGGATGCTGGAGTCGGCGGTCTGGGTTTCGCTGGAGGTGCCCGCAGGCTGGGCCGGATCGATGCGCGTGAGGTGGCCTGCGCTGTCGTAGTGGTAGCGCTCGATCTGGCCGTTGGGCAGTTCGCTGGCCACGATGCGGCCCTGGCCATCGCGCTGGTGGCGTTGGCGCTGGCCCAGGGCGTTGTCCACTTCGATGAGCGCGCCCCAGCGGTCGTAGTGGTAGTGCGTGCTGTGGCCCGAGCAGTCGGTGTAGCTGAGCAGTTGGCCCGCGTCGCTCCAGGCCAGCTGTTTGCTGCCGCCCTGGGCGTCTTCGATGCGCCGGGGGCTGTCGCAGGTGAGCGGCGCTTCTTTGGGATCGGGGTAGTGGTAGCGCTCGGTGCTGCCGTCGGCCTGGGTGATCTGGGTGAGGCGGCCCCAGGCGTCGTATTCGTAGCCGGTGGTGGCCCCTGCGGTGTCAGTGCTTTGCAGCAGGCGGCCCGTGGCTTCGTCGTGTTCCTGCTGGGTGCTGCGCCCGTCGGGCAGTTGCACGCCGATGAGCCGGCCCTGGCCATCACGCCTGAGGTGGACGCTGCGCCCCAGCGGGTCGGTGCGCGAGGCCAGGCGGCCGAAGCTGTCGTAGGCCTGCAGCCAGCGGCTGCCATCGGCCTTGTGGTGGGCGATGAGGCGCGACAGGCCCGCTGCGCCTTCGAAGTAGTAGGTCTCGATGCGATCCAGGCTGTCGCTGACGCGGGTGGCGGCGCGCGGCTGGCCGTCGGGGCCCGGGGGCTGGGACAGGTAGTCGAAGCGGTAGCTGAGCCCTTCCTGGTTGCTGTGCTCGATGACGCGGGCACCGGGCTGGGCGCTCTCGTAGCGGTAGCGGTGCCAGGGTCCGCTGGCATGGCGGTGGGCGCTGATGCGGTGGTGGTCCCATTCGAATTCGCGCACGAGCTGGCCTGCGCGGTCGTGGACGGTGATGAGGTCGCCTGCGCTGCTGTAGCCGTAGCGCACGAGGGCGATGGGCGCGGACAGGGGCTGCAACGGGTCCTGTGTGAGGTCCACGCCTGTGACCCGCCAGCCGTCGTCGGCGCCCCACAGTCCGTTCAGTCCCTGCGCGTCCTTGCCGCCATGGATGCGCTGGTGCAGCAGCCGGTAGCGCCGGCCTGGGCCGTCGCTCAGCGAGACCAGGCGGCCTGCGGGGAGGAGGTCCTTGCTCGCACTGTGGCCGGCCTCGGGCGTGGTGCCGTCGCTGTAGTGGTAGAGCTGGCGGCGCCCGAAGCGGTCGATCTGGGCCATGAGGCGCCAGGGACTCTGTGCACAATCCCGGGCAGGTTCACCGGGCGCAGGGCCAAAGCCCCAGAGGGTGTCGCCATCGCCGCTGACCGCAAGGATGGCTTGCGGGTTGCGCACCAGTGCCTGTTCCACATGCGACCACCGAGGATTGGCGGCCCAGGGCGCTGTGCCGCCGTCCGGCTCCGTGCTGCCGCCGCGCAGCAGCCAGATGTCTTCGCTGGCACTGTGCAGCTGGCCGCCCGGCACCAGAGGCTGGTCGAAGGTGATGACGCGGCCGCTGGCGTCCAGCAGCAAGGTGGTCTCGTCCTGCAGGCGGATGCTGAGCTCCTGCAGCAGGTGCCAGCCATGGCCCAGCAGGCCGCAGGCCGCGCCGTGCTCGGGGTTGACGTAGCTGCTGTATTGACGCTGCCAGGCCACAGGCAGCGCAGCCGATGGCAGGGCGAAGTCCAGGTCTTGTGCGCCCAACAGGACCTTGGCGCCCAGCTGGGGGTTGACGGGGGAGCTGACGGTGATGCCACCTGGGCAGACGGAGCAGGCCAGGCCCCCCTGGCTGCCGATGAGCACGGTGAGCGAGCCGGTGACGATCTTGCCCTTGACGACGCTGTCGGTGATACGGGCTGCGGGTTTGCCACTCATGCAGACTTCTCCTGAGTGGACTTGATGGCGCAGTCGCAATGTATCGCTGTATCCAGGGCGGCAATTGCTTCACATTGCCTCATTCCGGGTAGATGGAAACAGTGGCGGATTCTCTGATGGCCAGGCATTTCATGAGAATGCAGTGGCTCGCCCCATGGCGTGCGGATGGCAAATGGTCGTGTCATTGTGTCAACCGTCCTACGGACGGCTCCCTCTCTCGATGAGCGGGAATCATAGACAGGCCACTGGCAATGGCGCAATTGATTTATGCGTCAGACTCCTCTTATAAATGTAAGCAAATTGATTATCTTGGATACATCAGCAATTGAATGCCACCTCACCAATGGAAGGATATATCGATAAATTTCCCATGCCATTGGTGCAATCGGCATGAGGCGCCTGCTGATCCGCATCAAGGCGCGCCAATAAAAAAAGCCCCTGCCTCGGAAGGCAGGGGCTGTCAGGGGCCCGGGGCGCCATGCGTGGCACCGCCGGGCCGGCTAGCAACGGGTTGGCATCAGCCTGCAGCCGCCTCCGGCGAGGGCTTGGGCTGCAGGCGCTTGAGCACGCGCGGCACGATGAGCACGCAGGCCACGATGATGATCAGCGTCAGCGACATGGGGCGCTGCAGGAAGATCCACCAGCTGCCTTCGCCGATGGACACGGCATTGCGCATCTGTGCCTCGGCCAGGGGGCCCAGGATCATGCCGACCACGACAGGCGCGGTGGGGAAGTCGAAGCGGCGCATGATCACGCCCAGCACGCCGATGCCGTACAGCAGGAACAGGTCGAAGGCGCTCTGGCGCATGCCGTAGGCACCCACGGTGGCGAAGATCAGGATGCCTGCGTACAGCTGGGGACGCGGGATCTTGAGCAGCTTGACCCACAGGCCCACCATGGGCAGGTTGAGCACCAGCAGCATCAGGTTGCCGATGTACAGCGAGGCGATCAGCGCCCAGACCAGGGCGGCGGACGAGCTGAACAGCTGCGGGCCGGGGTTGATGCCGTAGTTCTGGAACGCACCCAGCAGCACGGCCGTGGTGTTGCTGGTGGGAATGCCCAGGGTCAGCAGCGGGATCAGCGCGGCGGTCACGGTGGCGTTGTTGGCGGCCTCTGGGCCGGCCACGCCTTCGATGGCGCCTTTGGTGCCGAACTCGGCACGGTTCTCACCCTTGGCCAGCTTCTTTTCGGTGGCGTAGCTCAGGAAGGTGGGGATCTCGGTGCCGCCGGCAGGGATGCAGCCGAAGGGTGTGCCGATGACGGTGCCGCGCAGCCAGGCGGGCCACGAACGCTTCCAGTCGCGGCCGGTCATGTGCACGCGGCCCATCCTGTTTTGCGTATCGACGACCTTGCCTTCGTACATGGCGGCGTACAGCACCTCGGCCACGGCGAACAGGCCCACGGCCACGAGCACGATGTCCACGCCGTCCAGCAGTTCCATCTTGCCCATGGTGTAGCGCGCAGCGCCCGAGATCTGGTCCATGCCGATGCAGCCCAGCGCCAGCCCCAGGAACAGGGCCGTCATGCCGCGCAGCGCGCTTTGGCCGAGCACGGCACTGACGGTGGTGAAGGCCAGCACCATCAGCATGAAGTACTCAGGCGGGCCCAGCTTGACGGCAAAGTCCGCCACCGACGGCGCGAACAGCGTGACGACCACGGTGGCCACGGTGCCGGCCACGAAGGAGCCGATGGCGGAGGTGGCCAGCGCGGCGCCCGCGCGGCCGCTCTTGGCCATCTTGTTGCCCTCCATGGCCGTGACCATGCTCGCGGTCTCCCCGGGCGTGTTCAGCAGGATGGAGGTGGTGGAGCCGCCATACATGGCGCCGTAGTAGATGCCCGCGAAGAAGATCATCGAGGCGGTGACCTCGACCTTGGCGGTAATGGGCAGCAGCATGGCCACGGCCACGGCCGGGCCGATGCCGGGCAGCACGCCCACGGCCGTGCCCAGGGCGCAGCCGACCAGAGCCCACAGCAGGTTGGCGGGTGTAATGGCGGTGGCGAAGCCCGCCATCAGTGCGTCAAAGATTTCCATTACAGCCACCCTGTCTCAGTCAGGCCCGGCAGGTTGATTGCCAGGAATTGCGTGAAGGCCCAGAACACGGGTGCCGAGATGAGCAGCCCGGTGACCACGTCCTTGACCCAGGTGATGGGTGCGCCCGCCTGGGCCTGGCCGCCAGCACGGCGCAGGCCCTGCACGGCCAGCACGTAGCAGACGGTGCAGCTGACGATGAAGCCCACGGTGCCGATCAGTGCGGCGTTGACCATCAGGCCGGCCGACACCCAGACGAAGGCGCCGATATCGGCGCGTGGGTGGCCGCCAGGTGCGGAGGCTTCGCGGAAGCCGCCCGTGCGCGCCTCCCAGACCAGCCAGGCGCCGCAGACCGCGAGCACCACGGCGCACAGCCAGGGCAGGAAATTGGGGCCGACGCCGCCGTAGCCGGAGTCGGAAGGAATCTGCAGCGCGCCGAAGGCCAGGCCTGCAGCGACGAGCAGCACGCCAGAGCCGACGATGGTCTGCGCGCGAACCGAGGGAAAGCCGCTGGGCTCATCGGCCTGGGCGGCATCCGTGGCAAGTGGATTGGGTTGTGAGGACTCGGACATGGTCAGTTCCTGGCCGCAGCGGAACCGGCGACCGGGCCGGCCACCGCTGCAGACGTGGGGAAAAAATTAAGCCGCCGGGGCCTGCGGGCCGCTGGCGCGGCGCGCGGGCATCTTCCGCTTCTTGAAGCAGGCGCTGCGACTGGCGCCTGCCGTGGCCCGCAGGAGTGCGGGCCTGTGGCCGCACCGGCCCCGCAGGAGGCCGGTGCAGCCGTTCGATCACACCATGCCGGACTTGACCATGGTGGCGCGCAGGCTCGCGAACTCCTGGTCCACGAACTCGCCGAAGGCATCGCCGGCCAGCCACGCGGGCGTCCAGTCGTTCTTCTGCAGAGCCTCGGCCCAGGCCTTGCTCTTGGTGGCCTTCTCCAGCATGGCGACCAGCGCGTCGCGCTGGGGCTTGGTGATGCCGGGCGCGCCGTACACGCCGCGCCAGTTGCCGATCTCGACGTTGATGCCCTGCTCCTTGAGCGTGGGCACGTCCACGCCCTTCAGGCGCTGGCCCGAGGTCACGCCGATGGGCTTCATCTTGCCGGTGCTGATGTACTCGGCGAACTCGCTGAAGCCGCTGCCGCCCACGGTGACGTTGCCGCCCAGGATGGCGGAGATGGCCTCGCCGCCTCCACGGAAGGCCACGTAGTTGATCTTGGAGGGATCGACGCCGACTTCACGCGCGATCATGGCCGCCGCAATGTGCTCGGTGGAGCCGCGCGAGCCGCCGCCCCACTTGACGGAGCCCGGGTCCTTCTTGAGCTGGGCGATCACCTCGGCCATGTTCTTGAAGGGCGAGTTGGCGGGCAGCACGAACACGTTGTATTCGCTGGTCAGGCGCGCCAGCGGCGTGGCCTGCGTCAGGTTCACGGGCGGCTTGCCCGTGATGATGCCGCCCAGCATGACGGCGCCCATGACCATCATGGCGTTGGGATCGCCCTTGCTGCCGTTGACGAACTGCGCAAGACCGATGGCGCCAGCGGCGCCGCCCTTGTTGTCATAGGTGACGGAAGCAGCCTGACCAGCGTCCTGCAAAGCCTTGCCCAGGGCACGGCCCGTGGTGTCCCAGCCGCCGCCGGGGTTGGCCGGCAGCATCATCTTGACGGCGACCGCAGCCTGAGCAGACAGCGGCAGGCTGCCTGCGGCGGCCAGTGCGGCCAGCGACTTCAGAAAAGTATCACGACGCATGGTTTGACTCCTTGTGTTGTAAGGCTGTCGATGATCGGTTCGCTACCTGTCAAATGGCTGTCCAAACTCCTAGGGGAATCCCTAGATCGCTCTTGGCGCGATGGCCTGCATCGCGCCCGGTGCTAACGTGCGGGCCATGCAATTGCTGCTCGTAGAAGATGACAACGCCATGCGCACCACGCTGCAGCGCACGCTGATCCGGCGCGGCATCCAGGTGGAGACGGCGGCCGACGGCCCCTCGGCCCTGGCGCAGTGGCTGGTGCGCGAGCCCGACGCCGTGGTGCTGGATTTGAGCCTGCCCGGCCTGGACGGCCTGCAGGTGCTGGAGCGTGCGCGCGGCCAGGGCCTGCGCACGCCCGTGCTCATACTGACTGCGCGCGGCACCGTGGGCGACCGCGTGCTGGGCCTGAACGCCGGCGCGGACGACTACCTGGCCAAGCCCTTCGACCTCGACGAGCTGGAGGCCCGGCTGCGCGCTCTGCTGCGCCGCAGCAGCGACAGCTTCGCGCCCAAGCCGCCGCCCGAGACCATTGCCATGGGCGCGCTGCGCTACGACAAGACCAGCGGCGCCATCCACCGCGATGGCGAGATCATGGAGCTGACGCCCCGCGAGCTGGCCCTGATGCACGCCCTGCTGGCGCGCCCCGGCCATGCCGTGGCCAAGGAGCGGCTGTTCGCGCTGGTGTTTCCCGGCGAGTCCGACGTGCAGTACGAGGCCGTGGAAGTCGTCGCCTACCGGCTGCGCAAGAAGCTGTCGGGCACGGGCGTGCAACTGGTCACGCTGCGCGGCCTGGGCTATCTGCTCAAGGCCGAGTCGGCCTGACGCATTGCCGCATTCCTGCACCGCAAGCCCATGCGCGACCCCGGTCTTCCCCTTCCCGCCCCCGCCCGCGCGCGCCAGCCCTGGTCGCTGCGCCGCCAGCTGCTGACGGGCATTCTCGTCCCCGTCATTCTGTTCATTGGCTTCAATACCTGGAGCCTGTACCACCAGACGCTGGCTGCGCTGAACACGGCCTATGACCGCACGCTGCTGGCATCGGCCAAGAGCATCAGCGAGCAGCTGGATGTGACGGGCTATGACGAGTCCGCCCAGTTGCATGCCATCGTTCCCTACTCGGCGCTGGAGATCTTCGAGGCCGACAACCAGAGCCGCATGTTCTACCGCGTCTCCACGCTGGACGGGGAAATGGTGTCGGGCTTTGGCGAGCTGCCCATGTGGCACGGCGTCATCCCCCAGCGCCCGCCCTACGCGGCCCTGGTCGATTTCTATGACGCACAGTTCCGCGGCCGGCCCGTGCGCATGGCCGTGCTGCTGCAGCCCGTGGCCAGCGCCAAGGGGCGCGGCATGGCCGTGATCCAGGTGGCCGAGACGCTGGAGCTGCGCGAGACCCTGGCCCTGCAGATCCTGCGCACCACGCTGGCACGCCAGGCCCTGCTGGTGGCTGCCGTGGCGCTGATCGTGATCTTCGTGGTGCAGCGGGCCACCCAGCCCGTGCGCCAGCTCAGCAGCGACCTGCGCTCGCGCCCGCGTGGCGACCTGAGCCCGCTGTCGGCCCCCGCTGCGCCGCGTGAATTGCAGCCGTTGCTGGAGGCCATCAACCAGCTCATGCTGCGGCTGCGCCAGCTGCTGTCGGACCAGAAGCGCTTTGTGCGCGATGCATCGCACCAGTTGCGCACACCGCTGGCCGTGCTCAAGGCCCAGCTGCAGTCGGCCCAGCGCGGCGATGTGCCGGCCGAGCAGGCCTTCGAGGAAATCGGCGCCACCGTGGACCGCGCCACGCGGCTGGCCAACCAGATGCTGGCGCTGGCCAAGGTCGAGCAGCTACGGCAGGAAGACAGCGCCGAGCCGGCGTCGCCCGCCCCCAGCCTGCTGGACGAAGTGGTGCGCGACGTGGCCATCGAACTGTCGCCGCTGATTGCCGAGCAGGACATCGACTTCTCCATAGACACTGAGCCCTGCCCCGTGCCGGCCCATGAATGGATGCTGCGCGAGCTCACGCGCAACCTGCTGCACAACGCCATACGCCACATGCCTGCGGCCGGCAGCCTGCATATCAGCGTGCACCAGGCCGGCAGCCAGGCCGTGCTCAGCCTGCGCGACAGCGGGCCGGGCATAGACAGCGATCTGGCCCAGCGGCTGTTCCAGCCGTTCTCGGCCGGCAATGCGCGCAGCGGCTCGGGCCTGGGGCTGGCCATCTGCCACGAGATCGTGCAGACGCTGGGCGGCGCCATCGAACTGCGCAACATCTACCGGCAAGGCCTGGTCTGCGGATTGCACGCGCACGTGGCGATTCCGCTGCAACCGGCCACTGGCAAGCACCCCGCGCCGCGCGCACAATAACGCCATGACCGATATCGAATCCATGCGTCTGGACAAATGGCTGTGGTGCGCGCGTTTCTACAAGACGCGCAGCCTGGCGGTAGAAGAGATCGGCAAGGGCCGCATCACCGTCAACGGAGCCCTGGTCAAGCCCGCGCGCGAGGTGCGCTGCGGCGACACCGTGGTGCTGCGCCAGGGCCAGATTCCGCGCACCGTGGTCATTCGTGGCCTGTCCGGCATGCGCGGCCCCGCACCCGTGGCCCAGGCCCTCTACGAAGAAACCGCCGCAAGCCTGGCCGAGCGGGAGCGCCTGGCCGAGCAGCGCCGGCTGGCGCCCGAGCCCGCCAGCAGCATTGCCGACCAGCACGACGGCCGCCCCACCAAGCGCGACCGCCGCCAGATCGACCAGGTGCGCGAGCGCGGCAACTGGGACAGCCGCTGGAGCGCATCCATCGACGACCTGGACCGGCGCTGAATCCTGCGGCCCTGCCCGCCTCACGCCTCTTCCAGCAAAAAGGCCATGCGCAACCGCTGCGCATGGCCTTTTCTCATGGGTTTGCGGGCGCAGACCCCTGCGGCGTTCAGACCACCTGGTCCTTGGCCGGTGCGTCGTCCCCCTGCGCACGCGGCAGGATCAGGTTCATGACCATGGCGGCCATGGCCCCCACGGTCACGGCCGAGCCCAGCAGGTACTGCAGCATGTCCGGCAGGGTTTGGACCCAGTCCTTGGGGGCCAGCGTGGCGAAGAAGGAGCAGATGATGGGCACACCCACCACCAGCATGGCGCGCTCGTCCAGGCGCACATGGCGCAGGATGCGGATGCCCGCCATGGCAATGGTCACGCAGACCACGGCGAACATGCCGCCGATCACGGGCGAGGGAATGGCCGCAATCAGCGCCGAGAACTTGCCCAGAAAGCCCAGGCAGGCCAGCACCAGGCCGGCTGCAATGAAAACCATGCGGCTGGCCACGCCGGTGATCGAGATCACGCCCGCATTGGTGGAGTAGCCGGTGACGGGCGTGGCGCCGATGAGTGCGGCCACGCTGCAGCTCAGGCCCTCGCCCACGGCGCCACGGTCGAGCTGGCGGCTGGTGATGGGCTGGTTGATCACGGCCGAGACCGCAAACCAGGTGCCCGTGGTTTCCGCCATGACCACCAGATAGATCACGACAAAGGTCAGCACGGCAGGCAGGCTGAACTGCAGCGGGTAGTCGATGCCGGCCAGCTTGGGCAGCGTCAGCCAGGGCGCATCCACAACCGGCTGCCAGGCGAACAGGCCCATGGCCCAGGCCACGGCCGTGCCGCCGGCCAGCGCAATGATCACCGACGACAGGCGCATCCAGCGGCCCAGCCGGTTGTCAAAGCGCAGGCCCAGCATCATGGCCGCGATCAGCAGCGCCGCCGACACCGAAGCCAGGGCAATGGACTGGTTGACCGTCATGCCGCCATGCACCGAGAACACGTTGGCGCTGAGCGCAATCGGCAGCAGCGACAGCCCCACCACGAGGATGATGGTGCCGCCGACGATGGGCGGCACCAGCCAGCGGATCACGCGGTGGAACCAGCCCAGCGCCCCCAGCGCAATGACGATCAGCGCTCCCGGAATCAGCGCGCCATAGACGGCTCCCATGCCGCCGAAGCCGCCACCCGCGCCAAAGGCCACGGCCAGGATGGCACCCAGGGGAATGTAGGAAGGCCCTTGCGCAACAGGCATGCGCATGCACCAGGCGGTCTGGATCAGCGTGCCCACGCCTGCGGCAAGAAAGGTGGACTGGATCATGGACGCCGCATCGGCTTGCGACAGCGCCAGGGCCGAGGCAATGATGAAGGGCACGACATACACGTCCATGGCCATCACATGCTGCAGGCCCAGCAACAGGGCCTGTGACAGCGTGACGCGGTCGTCGGGGCGGGCGATCAGGCGCCCTTCGTAGGAGGAGGTCGGTTCGGTCATGGGGCGGAAAAATGCGGAAAACGGCCGCAGCGCAAAGACTGCGGCGCTCAGACAGCAGTGACAGCGCCGGCGGCCAGGCGCCGGTGCACGCACTCGCCCTGCACCCAGGTGCTGGCCACATTGGCGCGCGTGGCGTGGTGGATGATCTTTTGCAGAATGTCGGCCGGGCCATCCGCGCCGGGCCAGATCTGGACATTGGAGTCAGGCCCCTGGCAATCGATGGCCAGGGCGTCCATGGCGTGGCCGGGCTCGATGCGGCCAATGGGCAGGTCCAGCGCATCGCCCGCCGCCGCAGTGGCCAGCCACAGCGCAAAGACGTGGTCGATGCGGGCCTGCACGCCCTGCCCCGCCCTGCCGCGCTGCGAAGCGCCCAGGGCCGGGTCCACCCCCTCATGCAAGGCCAGCGAGGCCGTCATGGCGTGGCGGCAGGCATCGAACATGCTGGGGCTGTAGCCGCCCGAGATGTCCGTGGCCAACCCCATGCCCAACCCCTGCGAGCGGCCGCTGCGGGCCGGGAACACGCTGTTGGCGAAATAGAAGTTGGACAGAGGGCAGTGCGCGACCGAGGCGCCCGTGCGCGCCATCAGCGCCACGTCATCGGCCGTGAGGAAGTTGGCATGGGCCACCACCGTGCGGCGCGTGAGCAGGCCGAAATCATGCAGCGCATGCGCATCGGTGCGGCCCTGGCGTTCCAGCACATGGGCATGCGCCCAGTCGCTCTCGGAGCAATGGGTTTGCACATGGGCGCCGGTGCGTCCAGCCAGGTCGCCCAGGCCGCGCAGCAGCTCGTCGGTGCATGAAGGAATGAAGCGCGGCGTGATCACCGGCAGCACGCGCTGCTGCGCGTTGTCCGGATGCTGGCGCAGCCAGTCGATGAAGCGCGCCGTCTCGGCAATGCCTTCGGCGGCGCTGGCGTCCTTGTAGTACGGGGGGCATTGCGACGGCTCGTCCATCGCCACCTTGCCCACCAGGGCACGCTGGCCCAGAGCCAGGCAGCGTTCGGCCAGCACCTGGTTGCCCACGGCGTGGATGGTGCCGAAGTACATGGCCGTCGTCGTGCCATTGGCCAGCAGCGTTCGCACCACGCTGTCGTAGACCGATGTGGCAAAGCCGGCATCGCCGTAGCGCGCTTCCAGGGGAAAGGTGTACTCCTGCAGCCAGGTTTCCAGCGGCACATCCAGGGCCTTGCCGCTTTGCGGCCATTGCGGTGCATGCACATGCAGGTCCACCATGCCGGGCAAAAGGTACTGGCCCTCGGGCAGGCGCTGCAGCGTGCCTGCGGCTGCATGCACGGCCTCCAGAGCGGCGCGGCGGGAATCACCGCGCTCCAGCACGGCATCGATCATGCCGCGGCCATCCACCACGATCAGCACGTCCTGCTGGATGCGCAGCGCATCCGGCACGGGCGCATCGAAAGCAGTACACAACAGGGCCCAGCCCCGGCCTGGGTCAGCGGAATTCATCATGGAAACGCGGCCCCCTGCCTCACTTGGCCTTGAGCTTGGCCAGGTCCTCGGCCGTCAACCATCGCCACTGGCCCGGCTGCAGGTCCTCGGTGAGCTCCAGCTCGCCGATCTTCCAGCGATGCAGGCCCTCGACGCGATTGCCAACGGCCGCGATCATGCGCTTGACCTGGTGGTACTTGCCTTCGGTCAGCGTGAGGTCCAGCACATGCTCGCTCACCTGCTCGCAGGCAGCGGCCTTGACGGGCTTGGGGTCATCGTCGAGCACCACGCCGTCGAGCAGGCGCTGCACCTGGCCGGCATCGACCGGATGCTTGGTGGTCACGCGATAGATCTTGGGCACATGCTTCTTGGGCGAACTCATGCGGTGGATGAACTGGCCGTCATCGCTGAGCAGCAGCAGGCCCGTCGTGTCCTGGTCCAGCCGCCCCACGGCCTGCACGCCCTGCACGGCACCCTTGTTCGGGCGCAGCCGCAGCGGCAAGGGCAAAAGCGAGTAAATGCTCGGATAGGTCGAAGGTTTTTGCGAGCACTCCGTGCCCGCCGGCTTGTGCAGCAGCACATAGCCCAGCGCGTGATAGGCCCACTCCACGCCCTGCACGCGATAGCGCAGGCCTTCAGGATCGATGTCCTGCGTGGAGTCGAGGCAACGCACCCAGTCATTGGCCTCGGTGTCCCACAGTTCCACCCAGCCCTGCTGGACCAGTCCGGAACACACGCGGCGGATGCCGAACCCTTGGGAATACAGAATGTCTTGCAGTTGCATGTTCATCTTTCAAGCCGTTTGCGCCCACCATGGCGCACGCACATCGCGCAGGCGACGATACAAGTACTTCTGCGCAAACAAGCAAAAAACCCCGTAGCTTTGGGCTACGGGGTTTCTTGGGCTGTAAGAGCCTGACGATGACCTACTTTCACACGGGAACCCGCACTATCATCGGCGCAAAGTCGTTTCACTGTCCTGTTCGGGATGGGAAGGAGTGGTACCAACTTGCTATGGTCATCAGGCATAACTTGTTGTCATGCTGCTCACGGAGCAACACAACGAATTCATAGAGTCTGTAATCAGCTTTGTATTTTGACTGCGCCTTACTTGGCATAACCACCTTGATGATCACGTCATCAAAGTTATAGGGTCAAGCCTCACGAGCAATTAGTACTGGTTAGCTTAACGCATTACTGCGCTTCCACACCCAGCCTATCAACGTCCTGGTCTTGAACGACTCTTCAGGGGGCTCAAGGCCCCGGCAGATCTCATCTTGAAACGAGTTTCCCGCTTAGATGCTTTCAGCGGTTATCTCTTCCACACTTAGCTACTCGGCAATGCCACTGGCGTGACAACCGATACACCAGAGGTGTGTCCACTCCGGTCCTCTCGTACTAGGAGCAGGCTTCCTCAAATCTGCAGCGCCCACGGAAGATAGGGACCAAACTGTCTCACGACGTTTTAAACCCAGCTCACGTACCTCTTTAAATGGCGAACAGCCATACCCTTGGGACCGACTACAGCCCCAGGATGAGATGAGCCGACATCGAGGTGCCAAACACCGCCGTCGATATGAACTCTTGGGCGGTATCAGCCTGTTATCCCCAGAGTACCTTTTATCCGTTGAGCGATGGCCCTTCCATACAGAACCACCGGATCACTATGTCCTGCTTTCGCATCTGCTCGACTTGTCAGTCTCGCAGTTAAGCACGCTTATGCCATTGCACTATCGTCACGATGTCCGACCGTAACTAGCGTACCTTCGAACTCCTCCGTTACGCTTTGGGAGGAGACCGCCCCAGTCAAACTGCCTACCATGCACTGTCCCCGATCCCGATAAGGGACCTGGGTTAGAACCTCAAACGCACCAGGGTGGTATTTCAACGTCGGCTCCATGAGAACTAGCGTCCTCACTTCAAAGCCTCCCACCTATCCTACACAGATCCGTTCAAAATCCAATACAAAGCTACAGTAAAGGTTCATGGGGTCTTTCCGTCTTTCCGCGGGGAGATTGCATCATCACAAACATTTCAACTTCGCTGAGTCTCTGGAGGAGACAGTGTGGCCATCGTTACGCCATTCGTGCAGGTCGGAACTTACCCGACAAGGAATTTCGCTACCTTAGGACCGTTATAGTTACGGCCGCCGTTTACTGGGACTTCAATCAAGAGCTTGCACCCCATCATTTAATCTTCCAGCACCGGGCAGGCGTCACACCCTATACGTCCACTTTCGTGTTTGCAGAGTGCTGTGTTTTTATTAAACAGTCGCAGCCACCGATTTTTTGCAACCGCTTTGGGCTCCCTTTGTTCAAGTTCACCTACTTGCGGCATACCTTCTCCCGAAGTTACGGTATCAATTTGCCGAGTTCCTTCTCCAGAGTTCTCTCAAGCGCCTTAGAATACTCATCTCGCGCACCAGTGTCGGTTTGCGGTACGGTCGTGTGTAGCTGAAGCTTAGTGGCTTTTCCTGGAAGCAGGGTATCACTCACTTCGTCTGCAAGCAGACTCGTTATCACCCCTCATCTAAGCCCGGCGGATTTGCCTACCAGGCACGACTACAGGCTTGAACCAACATATCCAACAGTTGGCTGAGCTAACCTTCTCCGTCCCCACATCGCACTACACATCGGTACAGGAATATTGACCTGTTTCCCATCAGCTACGCATCTCTGCCTCGCCTTAGGGGCCGACTCACCCTACGCCGATGAACGTTGCGTAGGAAACCTTGCGCTTACGGCGAGGGGGCTTTTCACCCCCTTTAACGCTACTCATGTCAGCATTCGCACTTCTGATACCTCCAGCACCCGTTACCAGGCACCTTCACAGGCTTACAGAACGCTCTCCTACCACTTGCAATAAATTGCAAATC
>NC_015563.1:4690000-6602500 GCF_000214395.1 Delftia sp. Cs1-4
GTTCACGGTAGTACGCCGTTTTGGCCGAGCCGGGAGCCAGCTCGCTGGCCAGACCCAGCAGACGGTTGGTTTCGCCACTCATGGCGCTGGGGACGACCACCATCTGGTGACCGGCACGAGCCCACTTGGCCACGCGCTTGGCAACGTTGCGGATGCGCTCTGTCGAGCCCATCGAGGTGCCGCCGTATTTATGAACGATCAGTGCCATTGGATATCAGGGTGACGAAACTGCTTGCCACGGCGCTGTACGACAGAGGGATGCTTGTGCAAGCCAGGATGTTTGAGAGGACTGCGCATGAAGCGAAATGTCCGCCCGGACCCGTCTTGCGCAAGCCGTTTGGTTTTGGCGCGCCGCCGGTTTTCGTACAAAGTTGGACCAAAACTCGTCAATTGTACCAATCGAGCACCGACCCCAGCCGCCGCACAAAACCCCGCCCCATCTTGAGATGGATGCGGTGGCCTCGCGTAAGGCAAACGCCGATCTGCGCGAGCAGCTGATCGAGCTGCGCGGCACTGGGCGTGGTGGCATGCACGCTGCGCAGCCAGTGGCGCAGCACATTGGCCTGGCGCGCGGGGCTCAGCGCCTGCAAGGCGGTGATGCCGGGGGGGGTGCCGATGGCCGCCAGATCGGCCTGCGCCAACTCCTGCAGAAGCTCGGCCGCCTCGGCGCAATGCCGGCTGCTGCGCGCGAACGTGGCGCGAAACTGGGGAAAGGCCTGCTGCAGCGCGGGCAGCAACTGGGCGCGGATGCGATTGCGCGTATAGCGCGCGTCGGCATTGGTCGGGTCTTCCACCCACGCCTGGCCACGCGCCGCAAGCCAGTCACGCAGGACCTGGCCGGGCAGATCAAGCAGCGGTCGATGCCATTCGAGATCCGCCCTGCTCCACTGCGCCGGCATGGCGGCCAACCCGGCCACACCGGCGCCGCGAGACAGGGCCAGCAGCAGCGTCTCGACCTGGTCGTCCGCATGTTGCGCCAGCGCCATGCTGCGAACGGGCGGCAAGGGCTCTCCGCCAGCGCCCTGCAAAGGCCAGGGTTCGCGGGCGGCCTCTATCAGCGTTGCGTAGCGCAGCTGGCGTGCGGCGTCCTCAGGACTTTGGCCCGGCGCGTGGCGCGCGTCCACGCGGCGAATCTTCAAAGGAACAGCATGCTGCGCGCAGACTTTCTCGCACTGGCCGACAAAGGCATCGGCCGCCGACTGCAGACCGTGGTGCACATGGATGGCCACGACCTGGCCCGGCCAGCGCTCGGCGCAGGCCAGCAGCAGTGCCGTGGAGTCCGCACCGCCGCTGAAGGCCACGGCCAGCGGCAGTTGCGGCGCAAAGCGATGGATGGCCGCGTCCAAAGCGGCACCCGGTGCAGCACCTGGTGTCGCATCTGGCGCGGCTGCCGGAACATTGCGCAGCGGGTCGGTGATCGGAATTTCCACAGGCTTGGATCAGAGGTATCAGGACGCGGGCCAGGGATTGGCGCAAAAAGCAAACGGCTCCCAGGGGGAGCCGTTCAGTGTGCCAGAGCGTGGCGCAGGCCTTCAGCGGTTGTCGGCCTTGGTATCGGCGAAGCGGCCGTAGCTTTGCAGGCGCTCGTAACGGCGATCCTGCAGTTCCTTGGGCTTGAGGTCCGCCAGCTGGCGATAGGCATCGCCCAGCGCGCGCTTGAGGAAGGCGGCCATTTGCTTGGGGTCGCGGTGGGCGCCGCCCACGGGCTCGTTGACGATCTTGTCCACCAGGCCCAGGGCCTTGAGGCGGTGGGCCGTGATGCCCATGGCATCGGCCGCGTCCTGGGCCTTTTCGCCGGTCTTCCAGAGGATGGAGGCGCAGCCTTCCGGGCTGATCACGGAGTAGACGGCGTATTGCAGCATCAGCACCTGGTCGGCGACGGCAATGGCCAGGGCGCCGCCCGATCCACCTTCACCGATGACGGTGGTGATGATGGGGGTCTGCAGCTGGGCCATTTCGTAGATGTTGCGGCCGATGGCTTCGGACTGGCCGCGCTCTTCGGCTTCGATGCCGGGGAAGGCGCCAGGCGTGTCCACGAAGGTGAAGACCGGCAGGCCGAACTTTTCGGCCGTCTTCATGAGGCGCAGGGCCTTGCGGTAGCCCTCGGGGCGCGTCATGCCGAAGTTGCGCAGCGTGCGCTCCTTGGTGTCGCGGCCCTTCTGGTGGCCGATGACCATGCAGGAAATGCCATTGAAGCGCGCCAGCCCGCCCACGATGGACTGGTCGTCGGCGAAGTGCCGGTCGCCGTGCATCTCGATGAAGTCGGTGAAGCAGTCGCGCACATAGTCCAGCGTGTAGGGACGCTCGGTATGGCGCGCGATCTTGGTGATCTGCCAGGGCGAGAGGTCGCTGTAGATGTCCTTGGTCAGCTGCAGGCTTTTTTTGCTGAGCTGCTCGATCTCTTCCGAGATATCGACTGCGCTTTCGGTCTGCACGTAGCGCAGTTCCTCGATTTTGGATTCGAGCTCGGCGATGGGCTGCTCAAAATCCAGAAAGTTCTTTTTCGCCAACTTGTTTCTCCTTGTCCCAGCCAGGCACGGTGCATGCGTTCCGGCCGGAAAACGGGGGTTGATCGGGTGTGATCGGTTTGTCTTCAGGCTGCAGGCTGCGGTTCGAGCGAGCGCCAAATATACCAAGTCGCCACGGTGCACCACGGCTTCCAGGCCTCGGCAACCTCACGCGCCTCGCTGCGGCTGACGGGGTCGCCTGAAAAATAGTTCTGGCTGATGCCCGAGATCAGGCCTGCATCGTCCAGCGGCAGCACATTGGGCCGCTGCAGGTAGAAGATGAGGAACATCTCGGCGGTCCAGCGGCCCACGCCTCGGATGGACATGAGCTCGGCCACGATGGCTTCGTCACTCATGCCCTGCCAGTCGTCCTGGTGCAGGCGGTGCTCGGTGAAGTGCATGGCCAGGTCCACCAGGTAGTCCACCTTGCGGGCAGACAGGCCCACGGCGCGCATGTCGTCCACCTTGAGCTTGAGCACCAGGTCAGGCGCCATGCGGACGGGCAGGCGCGCGAACTTGTTCCACAGCGTCTGCGCAGCCTTCATCGAGATCTGCTGGCCCACGATGGAGCGCGCCAGCGTGGCGAAGGCATCGCCGCCGGGCTGCAGGGCCAGGTGGGCAAAGCGCGGGATCAGGCGCTTCATCACGCGATCGCGCCGCACCAGCTGGCGGCAGGCCTCGGCCCAGTAGGCCGGGGCACCCTCAGGCGGTGCGGGCAGGGATATCTTGGCCTTGGGAGCGGAGGCAGCGGCAGCGGCGGCCGCAGGCGCCGATCCTGCGCGCGCGCCCAGCGTCACCATCGGCAGCGGGGCCGGTTGCTGTTCGGGCACGGGCAGATCGGCCACCAACGGCAACTGCTCGAAATCCATGGTGTCCAGGGGTTTGGCGGAGGCCATCAAAGCACCTCCCCGCACCTGGCGCGGCACATCTGGCAAGGCATACGGATCAGCCCTTTGCGGCTGCCTCCCAGGTCGTGCCTGCGGGGGAGTCCTTGAGCACGATGCCCTGTTCCAGCAGCGCCTTGCGGATGCGGTCGGCCTCAGCCCAGTCCTTGGCCGCCTTGGCGGCTGCGCGTGCGGCAATCTGCGCCTCGATGGCGCCGGCATCCATCTCCGAAGTGCCTGCCTGCAGGAAGGCCTGCGGGTCGCCCTGCAGCAGCCCCAGGCAGCCGGCCAATGCCTTGAGCAGGCCCGCCGTCTCGGCACTCTTGCTGCGGTTGACTTCGGCAGCCAGCTCGAACAGCACGGCCACGGCCTCGGGCGTGCCGAAGTCCTCGTCCATGGCCGCCTTGAAGCGTGCGGCAGCGGGATGATTCCAATCGATGGCAACCTCGGCGGGCGCGACCAGGCTCAGCGCCGTGTACAGGCGCTTGAGCGCGCCGCGTGCGTCGTTCAGGTGCACGTCGCTGTAGTTCAGCGGGCTGCGGTAGTGGCTGCGCACGACGAAGAAGCGCACGGTCTCGGCGTCGTACTCCTTGAGCACGTCGCGGATGGTGAAGAAGTTGCCCAGCGACTTGGACATCTTCTCGTTGTCCACGTTGATGAAGCCGTTGTGCATCCAGACCTGCGAGAACGGCTTGCCGGTCGCGCCTTCGCTCTGGGCGATCTCGTTTTCGTGGTGCGGAAACTGCAGGTCGGCACCGCCGCCGTGGATGTCGAAGCTCTCGCCCAGCATCTCGCAGCCCATGGCCGAGCACTCGATGTGCCAGCCGGGACGGCCCACGCCCCAGGGGCTGGCCCACTTGACCTCTTCCGGCTCGGCGGGCTTGGCGCTTTTCCACAGCACGAAGTCCAGCGGATCCTGCTTGCCGTCCTGCACGGCCACGCGTTCGCCGGCCTGCAATTCGTCCAGCGACTTGCCCGACAGCTTGCCGTAGCCGGGGAATTTGCGCACGGCGAAGTTCACGTCGCCATCCGTGCCCTGATAGGCCAGGCCCTTGTCCTGCAGACGGCCGATCATGGACAGCATCTGCGGCACGTATTCGGTGGCGCGCGGCTCATGCGTGGGGCGCTCGATGCCCAGGGCGTCGGCGTCCTGGTGCAGGGCGTCGATCATGCGGTCGGTCAGCGAGCGGATGGTCTCGCCGTTCTCGACGGCGCGACGGATGATCTTGTCATCGATGTCGGTGATGTTGCGCACATAGGTCACGCGATGGCCGCTGGCACGCAGCCAGCGCTGCACCACATCGAAAGCGACCATGGAGCGTGCGTGTCCCAGGTGACACAGGTCGTACACGGTCATGCCGCACACATACATGCGCACATGGCCCGGTTCGATTGGCGAAAACGCTTCCAATGCACGCGACAGCGTGTTGTAGATACGCAAACTCATGGATGTTTATCAGGGGAGAAAGGGTCGCTGCAGGGGGCGCGTCCCACGCGCCGCCGGACCCTTGGCGCCGATGCAGGCATGCTCAGCAGGGAGCAGGAGCGGCAGGCGCAGAGCCCGTGTGACCCAGCACACCCCTCAGCTACAATTGACCGCAGTATAAGCCCGCGCCGCGGGGCATTCCCCCGAGGCCCCGAAAGCACCTACATGCCTCTACGCAACTCGTTTCGCTCCGCCCTGCGCCTCGCGGCACTGGCGGCCCTGCTCGCAACAGGCCACGCCCACGCCGACGACTATACGGAAGTGAATCAGTTGCTGCGCAACGGCAAGAGCACCCAGGCGCTGGCACGCGCCGATGCCTATCTGGCCAAGAATGCACGCGACCCGCAGATGCGCTTTCTCAAGGCGGTTGCACTGACCGACAGCGGCAAGACGGACGAGGCCATCGCCGCGCTGAACCAGCTCATCGAGGACTACCCCGAGCTGCCCGAGCCCTACAACAATCTGGCGGTCATCTATGCCGGCCAGAACCAGCTCGACAAGGCGCGCTCCGCGCTCGAATCCGCCGTGCGCAACAACCCCAACTACGGCGTCGCCTACGAGAACCTGGGCGACATCCATGCCCGCCTGGCCTACGAGGCCTACTCCAAGGCGCAAGGCCTGGATGGCCGCGCGGCCAGCGTGCGCCCCAAGCTCAAGCTGCTGCGCGACCTGCTGGCACCCGTCACCGCCGCCAAGTAGGCCCCCGGCCCACGCGCGCAGCCCTTGCGCCAGCGCGCATGCGGCGGTCGATCGGGTCTTGCCATGCCTGGCGCGCACCCGCAGGAACCTGCCCGGTTTTCCCCACTCCATCCCCCAGCCCTTTGGCTTTCACAGGAGATTCGCATGACCACACGCCGCATTGCGTCGCTTTCCCTGGCCGGCATGGCCCTGGCCGCTTCCCTTTTCACCGCCCTGCCCGCCATGGCGCAGAACGCCACGCCCAAGGTGCAGATCAAGACCAGCATGGGCGACATCGTGCTGGAGCTGAACGAAGCCAAGGCCCCCAAGACCGTGGCCAACTTCATGCAGTACGTGCGCGACAAGCACTATGACGGCACGGTGTTCCACCGCGTGATGGACGGCTTCATGATCCAGGGCGGCGGCATGGATGCCAGCCTCAAGGAAAAGCCCACGCGCGCGCCGATTCCGCTGGAGGCGGACAACGGCCTCAAGAATGACCGGGGCACCATCGCCATGGCGCGCACGGGCAACCCCAACTCGGCCACCTCGCAGTTCTTCATCAACGTGGTGAATAACGACATGCTCAACGCGCCCAAGCCCGATGGACACGGCTACGCCGTCTTCGGCCGCGTGGTCCAGGGCATGGATGTGGTGGACAAAATCCGCACGGTGGCCACGGGCAACCAGGGCATGCACCAGAATGTACCCACCAAGCCGGTGACCATCCTCTCGGCCACCGAAGTCAAGTAAACCGCACGCCGCGCCTTGCGTGGCACGCCCTTCCCCTCCATCCAACAAGGAATCGCCATGAGCAATCCCCAAGTCGAACTCCACATCGCCGACCACGGCGTCATCACCATCGAACTCGACGCCGCCAAGGCCCCGAAGAGCGCAGAGAACTTCCTGGCCTATGTGAACAAGGGCCACTACAACAACACCATCTTCCATCGCATCATCGATGGCTTCATGATCCAGGGCGGCGGCTTCGAGCCCGGCATGAAGCAAAAGGAGACGGACGCCCCCATCGAGAACGAGGCCAAGAACGGCCTGAAGAACGACAAGTACACCCTGGCCATGGCCCGTACCGGCGACCCGCACTCTGCCACCGCCCAGTTCTTCATCAACGTGGCCGACAACGGCTTCCTGAACCACACCTCGCCCAGCGCACAGGGCTGGGGCTATGCCGTGTTCGGCAAGGTGGTCAAGGGCACCGAGATCGTGGACAAGCTGCGTGGCGTGAAGACCGGCCGCAACGGCGGCCACCAGGACGTGCCCAAGGATGACGTGATCATCGAAAAGGCCGTGGCCCTGTAATCAGGCGCTTGCGCACACGGGGCGGCCGTGCCCTTTCGGGTCCGGCCGCCCTGTTGTCCATGCGCATGGCACCAGGCCGTGCGCATGGACAACAGACCCGCTCCAGAGCCGTCCCAAGGCTCCTACAGCCCTTCATGCAGCGCCCTTGCCGGGTGCCCCGTCCCATGGCCCAGACCGCCGCGCCCCGCCTTCTTCCCGTGCCGCCCATTGCGGCCGAGTGGACACTGCCTGCGGGCTGGCGCACGCTGGAGTTCATCTCGGACCTGCACCTGCAGGCCAGCGAGCCCGCCACCGTGCAGGCCTTCCTGAACTACCTGGCCGCCACGCGGGCCGATGCCGTCTTTCTGCTGGGCGACCTGTTCGAGGTCTGGGTGGGTGACGACGCCCTGCTGGAGCCGGGCAGCTTCGAGGCCGAATGCGCCACCGCCATGCGCGCGGCAGCCACCCGCACGCCGCTGTTCTTCATGCAGGGCAACCGCGACTTCCTGACCGGCGCGCAGTTCGATGCGCTGTGCGGCACGACCACGCTGACCGATCCCACCGTGCTTGACTGCGGCGACCAGCGCATCCTGCTCAGCCATGGCGATGCCCTGTGCCTGGACGATGTGGACTACCAGCGCTTTCGCGCCATGGCCCGCTCGGCGGCCTGGCAGGCCGGCTTCCTGGCCCAGCCGCTGCAGGTGCGCCGCGACCAGGCACGCGGCATTCGGCAGGAGAGCGAATCGCGCAAGCGGGAATCGGACGGCCATGGCGCCGCCATGCCCACCTATGCCGACCTTGACGCGCAGGCCACCCGCAGCTGGCTGCATGCCGCAGGTGCCACCACCCTGATCCACGGCCACACGCACCGCCCGGCCGACCATGACCTGGGCGATGGCCTGCGGCGCATCGTGCTCAGCGACTGGGATCTGGCGGCGCCCGTGCCCCGCGCCGAGGTGCTGCGCTGGGAGCGCGGCATGGGCCTGCAGCGCCTGCCGCTGGCCGATGTTCTTGAACAGGCCAGCCCGCCATGAACCTTTGGCAGCAACTGGGCCGCTGGGCCCGCAGACTGGGCCGCCGCGCACGCTCCACGGTGTCGCCGGTGCCCGAGATTCCCGCGCCGCTGTGGCTGTCCACGCTGGCCGCCTACCCTTTTCTCGCGTCGCTGACGCTGGAGGAGCAATCCAAGCTGCGCGCCCTGGCCGCCGTCTTCCTGCAGCGCAAGCGCTTCCACGGCGCCCACGGCCTGCAAGTGAGCGATGCCATGGCGCTGGAGATTGCCGCCCAGGCCTGCCTGCCCCTGCTGCACTGGGGCGAGCCGCAGGGCGCGCTGTCCTGGTATGACGACTTTGTCGGCATCGTGGTGCACCCGGGCGATGCCGTGGCGCGGCGCCAGAGCATGGACGAGGCCGGCGTCATCCACGACTACGACGAAGTGATCATGGGCGAGGCCATGCATGGTGGCCCCGTCATGCTCAGTTGGCAGGCCATTGGCGCAGGCCGCGGGCCGCATGCCAGCCACCACGGTCACGGCGGCCAGGTAGCCAACGTGGTGATCCATGAATTCGCCCACAAGATCGACATGCGCAACGGCGGTGCCGACGGCTGCCCGCCCCTGCCGCCCGGTTTCATGGGCAGCGGCTCCGCGCGCCAGGCCCGCGAGATATGGCAGGCCGCCTGGGCGCCGGCCTACGACGCCTTCCGTGAGCAGATCACCATCGCCGAACGCTTTGGCGGCGAATGGCCCTGGCTGGACGGCTATGGCGCCACGGCGCCCGCCGAATTCTTCGCCGTGGCCTGCGAGGCCTTCTTCGTGGACCGCGCCCGCTTTGCCCTGGAATTTCCCACGCTGGCGCCGCTGCTGGCTGCGCTCTTCAAGCCGGCCACCAGTCAATCCTGATCGGAGCAAACCTCCTTCAGCGCCTGGGCGAACAGGCGCTGCTCCTCGTACTGCCCGCCCGCCTTGCGCTCGAACAGGGTGATGGGTGGCAGGGTCCAGCCAAAACGGTGGCGCACGATGCCCACGCCCGCGATGCGCACCAGTTCCTCGGCAATGTCGGCCGGCACGATGGACACGGCCCGCTCATTGGCCGCCACCAGCTCGCCGATCACCTTGGCCGAGAGCGTTTCCACAAACGGCGGCGGCGGCTCCACGCCCGCGCGCAGAAAAAAGTCGGTGATCTGCTCGCGCATGGGCGTGCGGCGCTGGCCCAGCACCCAGTCAAGCCCCGTGAGTTCGGCCCACTGCAGAGGTCGGCGCCCCAGCCGCGTGGCCAGGCTGCGGTGGGCGATCAGGCGTGGCTCCTGCTCATAAAGCACGCTGTGCCGTATGCCGCTCATGTCCAGCACGGCCGAGGCGCGGCCAATCACGCAGTCCAGCTCATGTGCGCGCAACTTTTGCAGCAGGCGGTCGCTGGTGTCCTCATGCAGCGTGACCGTGATGCGCCGGCCTTGCGGCCGCGTCCTGCCGATGGCATCGGCCAGCATGCGCGCCGGCAGAAAGGGGATGACACCCACCTGCAGGTGCGCCGCACGCTGCTGCCCCACGGCCTCGATGTCGTGGGCCCAATGGTCCAGATCGGCCAGCATGCCCCGGGCGCGCGCCAGCACCAGCGCGCCCAGCTCCGTAGGCTCCATGCCGCGCGCAGAACGCAGGAACAGCGGCGCGCCGAACAATGACTCCAGCTCGGCCAGGGCCTGGGTCACGGCGGGCTGGCTGGTGGCCATGCGCTCGGCCACGCGGGTCAGCGTGCCCAGCTCGCTGATGGAGCGCAGCAGCAGCAAATGCTTCATCTTCAGGCGCGTGGCCATGCGGTGGGCCAGTTGGGCAGCGGTCGATGCAGTGCGGTTTTGCGGCATGGATTCAGGTGTGGCGCGTCATAAGCAAAACCATATTGAACAATAAAAACAAACGAATTTCTGCTTATGCATGCGTTCCAGAATTCCGGCGTCTTGCACACCCAAAACGAAAGGACCAGGCAGACCATGGATGGCATGTTTTTCATCATCGCGCTGGGCGCGGCGGCGGCCGGATTCGTGCAGGGCCTGTCGGGCTTTGCCTTCGGCATGGTGGCCATGTCGTTCTGGGCCTGGGTGCTGGAGCCGCGCGATGCGGCCGTGCTCACCGTCTTCGGCTCGCTGCTGGGCCAGGTGCTGTCGGCCATCACCGTGCGGCGCGGGTTTGCGCTGGCAAAGCTGCTGCCCTTCATCCTGGGCGGTCTGGCCGGCATTCCGCTGGGCGTCTTGCTGCTGCCGCACCTGGACATGGCCTGGTTCAAGGCCCTGCTCGGCGGCATGCTGGTGCTGTGGTGCCCGGTGATGCTGCTGTCGGCCCGGCTGCCCAGGCTGGCACGCGGCGGCCGCCTGGCCGATGGTGCCGTCGGCCTGGCGGGCGGCGTGATGGGCGGACTGGGTGGCTTCACGGGCACGCTGCCCACGCTGTGGTGCACGCTGCGCGGCTACCCCAAGGATGAGCAGCGCTCCGTCATCCAGAACTTCAACCTGTCCATGCTGGCCGTGACCATGGCCACCTACCTGGGCACCGGCATGGTCACGCGCAGCATGCTGCCGCTGTTCGCCATCGTGGCGCCGGCCATGCTCATTCCATCGCTGCTGGGCTCCAGGCTCTATATCGGTATCAGCGAGGCACGGTTCCGGCAGATCGTGCTGGGCCTGCTGTGCCTGTCCGGCGTGGCCCTGCTGGCGTCTTCCGTGCCCGTACTTTTGCAGCGCGTGGCCTGAGCGCGCCGCGCGCCAACACTCCATCGGCTAACGGCAGTCAACTATGTGAACCTCTGGCACACGCCGCGCTATGCTTAATCGTATATTACGAACTGCACCAGCCCATCCATGAGAGGCCTTCCGATGTTGACGCCCCCCTTCAAACTCAGCGCAGGCGGCATGGCCGCCCTGGGCGCCGCCGTGTCGGCCGGCGCGTTGCAGTCCGGGGACGGCCAGTGCTGCGGGCACGACCATGTCCGCGAAGAGCATGGCGGCGCAGCGCACGCCCAGGCGCGCACCCGGCTCTACCAGCTGGACACGCATCTGCACTGCTCGGTGATAGGCACCTGCCTGAGCCCGGCCGAGCTGCGCAAGCTGATGGGCCGGCACATGGATATCAAGGGCAAGACCGACCTGGAACTGCACCACCAGGCCGTGGGCCTGGCGCATGAGAACGGCGACCTGTCCAAGGCCATCCACAAGGCGCTGGACCAGCGCCATGCCGCCGTGATCAAGGGCTTTGCCGCCGCCCAGGACGAGGCTGCACTGGAGGCCGCGTGGAAGCAGGCCTGGCAGCAGGGCGAGATTCCGGGCGCCTACTGGGCCTTGCTCACGCACAAGTGCACCAGCTTTGCGCTGCGGCAAATGGCCTTTGGCGAGTGCACATGCTGTCGCACCTGATGGGATCGGCCAACCGGCATGAACTCAAGCGCTTCGTGGCACTGGAAAAGGAAAACCTGGAACTGCAGGACAAGCTGGAACGCGAACGCCAGCGCCACCACCAATCCCAGCTCGAACGTGATGCGCTGGCCGGCCAGCTGCGCCAGCAGTCCCTGGACTTCGAAGCCCGCCTGTCGCAACTCAGGGCAGGGACAGCCCCTGGAGGCGAGACCCGCCCCGCCGATGCCGGCGCCCTGGTCGGCATGCACACCGAACGGCGCGAGCGTGCAGAACGCGCTGCCGAACAGGCCTGGGCCGAGGCTGGCCGCCTGCAGCAGATGGCCGAGCAATTGCAGCAGCGCGTGCAATGGCTGGCCGAGGAACTGGCCGCCGCCGAAAAGGAACTGCATCGCGCCGCCACCCAGCCCCAGGCCCCCGATGCCGCGCAGCAGCAGGCGCTGCAGGGCCGCAAGCTGCTCTACGTGGGCGGGCGCCCCAGCTCCACCCCCGCCATACGCGACCATGTACAGCGCCATGGCGGCGAGTTCCTGCACCACGACGGCGGGCTGGAGACGCGCAAGGGCCTGCTGGCCGCGCAGCTGCCGCGCGTCGACCTGGTGGTGTTCCCCGTGGACTGCGTGGACCATGATTCCGTGGTCAACCTCAAGCGCCTCAGCGAGCGGCATGGCGTGCCCTTCATCGCGCTGCGCACGGCCAGCCTGGCCAGCTTCGCGGCCACCGTGGCGCGCGAGTTGGCACCGCCCGACGCGGGAACCTGCACCACCAGCGCATCACACTTTTGCCTGCGCCACGGTTGATGGTGCCGCATGGCGCGGGCCCAGCGCCGGGCCTTGTGTTTTCAGGATTCCATCAGTACCTCAGTACCTCAGTACCGCGCATCGGCCGGCTTCTTGTCCTTGGGCCAGTCCTTGTGCTTGTTGGCAAAGTCCGGGCGCGGCTGGTGGCTGAAGTACTCGGCCACGTCCACGGCCTCCTGGTCGCTGAGGCCGCCCTGGCCCAGCGGGAAGTTGCCATGGAAGGCGATGGGCATGTTGCGCTTGACGAAGGCCGCTGCCGTGTAGGTGCGCGCCATGCCCGCGCCGATGTTGAAGGACTCGTCACCCCACAGCGGCGGATAGACCCACTGTCCCTTGGCATTCTTCACGCCCTCGCCCTCGCCGCCATGGCAGACCGCGCACTGGGCCGCATAGACCTTCTTGCCGTTGTCCACGTTGGGCACGATGGACTGGCTGATCTTGCCCACGCCCCGGCCTTCGACCTTGTCTTCGGGTTTGGTTTCGCGGCGCATCCAGTCGAAGTAGGCCACCATGGCCTTGATCTCGTCGGACTCCAGCGGCAGAGGCTTGCCGTTCATGGAGCGCAGGAAGCAGCCATTGATGCGGTCCTCCAGCGTGATGACGCGGCCCGCGCGCGGCGCATAGCCGGGGAAGAAGGCCGAGACACCAATGTAGGGCGAGCCATCGGCCACCGTGCCCGCGTTCAGGTGGCAACTGGCGCAGTTCAGCGCATTGCCCACATTCCTGGGCAGCAGGTCACGCGTCTCTATGTTCAGGCGGGCGCCGTAGACCAGTTGCTTCGCGTTGGATTCGTCCAGCACGGCGGCCAGGCGCGGCGTCTCGAAGGGGCGTGCGCTTTCGCCCTTGGCATCGAGCTGCTTGCGCATGGATTGCACCTCCTTGGCATGGATCTCGCGCGCATCGGCACGGCCCCAGCTCTTGCGGGCGAAGTTGAGGATGTCGGCGATCTCCGCATCCTTGAGCTGTGCGAAGGCCGGCATGGTCAGCGGCCGTGCATGGCTTTGCGTGACGGGCGCCTTCCAGCCCACCAGCATCAGATGGATCAGGGTGGACGGGTCCTGCGACTGCAGCGAGAAATTGCCTGCCAGTGGCGGGAACACGTCCTTCACGCCACCGCCATCGGCACGGTGGCAGTCGGCGCAGAACTGCAGATAGCCCAGGCCGCCCCGGCTGGCGTAGAGATCGGCAGGCACGTCGGAAGACACTGCCGACGTGGCGGACGGCGCATGCACGGAGGCCTGCGACGCCGGATGCGGGGCGATGACCGGCCCCGGCCCCTGGGCCACCTGCATGGGCAGATCGTTCTTGCCTGCGGGCAGTGACTTCAAATAAGTGCCAATGGCCAGCAGGTCCTCATCGCTCATGTACTGCGTGCTGTGCTGCACCACATCGACCATGTTGCCGGAGACCGTGCCGTGGCTGTTGCGCCCGGTCTTGAGCAACTGGGCGGTTTCCTCGGGTGTCCACAGATTGCGCAGGCTCAGCGCGCGCCAGTTCTCCACGGTCTCGCCGGCCAGGAAATACTCGCCCTTGCTGCCCTCGCCGGTCATGGTCTTTTCCTGGAAGCCCACGCCGCGCGGCGTATGGCAGGCGCCACAGTGGCCCAGGCCCTGCACCAGGTAGGCACCCCGGTTCCACTGGGCAGTTTGCTGCGGTTGGGGCTGGAAGGGCGTGTCATCCAGAAACACCCAGTTCCACAGCGCCAGGCCCCAGCGCTGGTTGAAGGGAAAGCCCAGGTCGGACTCCTTGTTGGCCGCCTTCACGGGCGCCACGCCCTGCAGCAGATAGGCGTACAGGGCCTGCATGTCCTCGGCCGTCATCTTGGCGTAGGAGGGATAGGGCATGGCCGGGTACATGTTGCGGCCATCGGCCGCGACGCCCTTGCGCATGGCGCGGTCGAACTGCTCGAAGCTGTATTTGCCCATGCCCGTATCGGCGTCGGGCGAGATATTGGTGGAATAGATCTTGCCGAATGGCGTCTCCAGCGCCAGCCCACCACCCATGGGCTGGGATTTATTGCCGGTGTGGCAGGCAACGCAATCGCCCAGGCGTGCGATATATCGGCCGCGATCGACCAGGGTTCTTTGCTCCGCCGTCAGGTCCGCTGCGTAATCGGCAGGCAGGTCATCAATGATTTGTGGCATTTGCGCATGGTCCACTCCGGGCGCCGGCGCCGAAATGGCCAGTTGCCAGGCTGCGGCCGATAGCGCGGCCACGCACAGCAGGCCTTGCTTGAGCGAGAGTTTCATCGTCTTCGATCCACTGAAATGAATTATTATTGAAAGAGGCAAAAATGGATATTGACGAGATATTCAACCCAACGCCTGCAGCCATTGCAGCAAATGATCATCTCTTTGCGCAATATCTTCTTATATATACGAATTCTAGTGGTATCTCCCTATTTTTTCCATGCAAGCCGACGAAAACGATAAGCCAATAGCGCATTTAACGCAGGCTTAATCAATGCAGGGAAAAAGCGCGCGCAGCCGCATCGGGCGCACACGAAAAAGCGGCCCGCAAGGGGCCGCTGATTTCACCGTCGGTGTATCCGTCAGTGTATGGGGTGGCGGCTCGCCCGCCGGGCTCAGGCCGCCTGGCTGCAGCGGCGCGCCGCCTGCGCCACGCTGTGCGCGTCCACGCCAAAGTGGCCGCGCAACGCGGCACGCGTGTCACTTCGGCCAAAGCCGTCCGTGCCCAGGGTGAGGAATCGCCTGCCTGCGGGCAGGAAGGCGCGCACGGTCTCGGGCACGGCGCGCACATAGTCGGTGGCGGCAATCACCGGGCCCTGCGTGCCGTCCAGCAGTTGGGCGATCCAGGGCTGGCCAGGCGCCTCACCTGCCAGCATGCGCTGCTCGCAGGCCACGCCATCGCGCGCCAGTTCGCTCCAGCTGGTCACGCTGACCACGGTGGCGGCCATGCCCTCGCTGGCCAATTGCTCGGCGGCCTTGAGCACTTCGGTGAGGATGGCGCCCGATCCCAGCAAGGTGACATGCTGCGTGGCACGGCCCGCATCGCCAAAGCGGCCGAACACATAGCCGCCGCACATCACGCCTTCGGCCGCGCCCGGTGGCAGGTCGGGCTGGGCGTAGTTCTCGTTCATCAGGGTGATGTAGTAGAAAACGTCGCGCTGCTCGACCAGCATCTCGCGCATGCCGGCGTCCAGTATCACGGCCAGCTCGCCCGCATGCGCGGGGTCCCAGGCCTTGCAGTTGGGAATGGTGGCCGCCACCAGATGGCTGGAGCCGTCCTGGTGCTGCAGGCCTTCTCCGCCCAGCGTGGTGCGGCCCGAGGTGGCGCCCAGCAGAAAGCCGCGCGCCCGCTGGTCGGCCGCCGCCCAGATGGCGTCGCCCACGCGCTGGAAGCCGAACATGGAGTAGTAGATGTAGAACGGCAGCATGGCCAGGCCGTGCACGCTGTAGCTGGTGGCCGCCGCCGTCCAGCTGGCGATGGCGCCGGCCTCGCTGATGCCCTCCTCCAGGATCTGGCCGTCCAGTGCCTCGCGGTAGGACAGCACGGAGCCGATGTCCTCGGGCGCGTAGCGCTGCCCCAGGCTGCTGTAGATGCCCACCTGCTTGAACAGGTTGGCCATGCCGAAGGTGCGCGCCTCGTCCGCCACGATGGGCACGATGCGCGGACCCAGCTGCGCGTCCTTGAGCAGGCCGCCCAGCATGCGCACGAAGGCCATGGTGGTGCTCATCTCCTTGCCGGCAGGCGCCAGCGCGAACTGCGCGTACTGCTCCAGGCCGGGCACGGGCACGCGGTCGCACACCGTTTCGCGGCGCGGCAGTGCGCCGCCCAGGGCCGTGCGGCGATCGCGCAGGTACTGCATCTCGGCGCTGTCATCGGCAGGTTTATGGAAGGCCAGGCCCTTGGCCTGCTCGTCACTGAGCGGCAGGTTGAAGCGGTTGCGGAACTCGATCAGGTCGGACTCGTCCAGCTTCTTCTGGCTGTGCGTGGTCATCTTGCCCTGCCCGGCCGATCCCATGCCGTAGCCCTTCTTGGTATGGGCAAGGATCACCGTGGGCTGGCCGCGATGGGCGGCAGCCGCTGCATAGGCCGCATGGATCTTCACCAGGTCATGGCCGCCGCGCTTCAAGCGGTCGATCTGCTCGTCCGTCAGACCCTGGGCCAGGGCGGCGAGCTCGGGGTTCTGTCCGAAGAAATGCTCGCGGTTGTAGCGTCCGTCCTTGGCGGCGAAGGTCTGCATCTGCCCGTCCACCGTGCCGCCCAGCGTGCGTGCCAGGGTGCCGGTGAGGTCGCGCGCAAACAGCCCGTCCCAGTCGCTGCCCCACAGCAGCTTGACCACGTTCCAGCCCGCGCCGGCAAACAGCCGCTCCAGTTCATCGACGATGCGGCCGTTGCCGCGCACCGGGCCGTCCAGACGCTGCAGATTGCAGTTGACCACCCAGACCAGGTTGTCCAGCCCCTCGCGCGCGGCCAGCGTCAGGGCGCTCATGCTTTCGGGCTCGTCCATCTCGCCGTCGCCAAACACGCCCCAGACCTTGCGCTCCTGGCAGTCCAGCAGGCGGCGGTGCGTGAGATAGCGCATGAAGCGCGCGTGGTAGATGCTGCTGATGGGGCCTATGCCCATGGAGCCCGTCGGGAACTGCCAGAAATCGGGCATCAGCCAGGGATGCGGATAGCTGGACAGGCCCTGCGCGCCTGCAGCCGGCGCGCTGATCTCCTGGCGGTAGTGCTGCAGGTCCTGCTCGCTCAGCCGCCCTTCCAGGAAGGCCCGCGCATACACGCCGGGCGCGCTGTGCGGCTGGAAGAACACCAGGTCGCCCCGGTGCTGGCCCGGCTCAAGTCCCTCCCGGGCATGGAAGAAATGATTGAACCCGGTCTCGAACAGGTCGGCCGCGCTGGCATAGCTGGCAATATGGCCGCCCAGCTCGCCATAGGCCTGGTTGGCGCGCACCACCATGGCCAGCGCGTTCCAGCGCATGATGGACGCCAGCCGCTCCTCGATGGCCAGGTCGCCCGGAAACACCGGCTGCTGCTGCGCCGCCACGCTGTTCACATAGGGCGTGTTCAGGTCAGGCTGCCAGCCCAGGCGCTGCTCGCGCGCCATGCGCGCCAGCTCTTCCAGCACGAAGCGCGCGCGCTGCGGACCTTCTGTGGCGACCAGGGCCAGAAAGGCCTCGCGCCATTCGGCGGTTTCCTGGGGATCGGTATCGATATCGGCCAGCGCGGCCAGTGGCGTGGGTGCGTTCATGTCCGCCACTTTAGGACTGGCAGGCCGGCATGAGCAGCCGTTCATGGATAAGGAAAACGCCATATTCCAGCATTTCATGCCGGTATCTACATAAAATCCAGCAGATGAAACTGGACACCATCGACTTGCGCATTCTGGCCGAGTTGCAAACGGACGGCTCGCTGTCCAACGTGGAACTGGCGCGGCGCGTGCATCTGTCGCCCTCGCCATGCCTGGCGCGCGTCAAGGCGCTGGAGAAGGCCGGCGTGATCGCGCGCTATGTGGCGCTGGCCAATGCGTCGGCGCTGGGGCTGGGGCTGAATGTGTTCATCAACATCAGCCTCAAGTCCCAGGCCAAGGAATCGCTGGCCGACTTCGAGCGCCGCATTGCCGAGCACGACGAGGTCATGGAGTGCTACCTGATGAGCGGCGACGCCGACTACCTGATCCGCGTGGCGCTGGCCGACATCGGTGCGCTGGAGCGCTTCATCGTGGAGCAGCTCACCCCGATTCCGGGCATAGAGAAGATCCGCTCCAGCTTCACGCTCAAGCAGGTGCGGTACAAGACCGCCCTGCCCCTGCCGGCCGCAGGCTGAGGCGGATGGAGGCTGGCCTCAGCCCGCAGGCTTGGCCATCTCGCCGGTGGCGATGCGGCGGCGCAGCTCGCCCAGCACGGCCTTGAGGCGGCGCTCGTTGTCCAGGCCCATGCGCACCAGCATCTTCTGGCCGCTGGACAGGGCCTGCAGCTCAGGGTCGGCGTATTCGTAGCGTACCCAGGGCTGGATGGAGGGCACCTCGCCCTCCACCTTGGTCAGCCGTACCTGCACCGGGCCTGCGGGCTCGGGCGCGGCGCGCAGGTGGTCTATGACGGCAATGAGGCGATCGTTGAAATAGCGGCTGGGATAGCCCAGGTCTTCATAGGCAGTCTGGAACAGGGGGTACAGCCGGGCATAGAGCTTGACGGCCCCGTCCATGGGAATGGACTCGGCAAAGGCCACGAAGGCCTTGTAGCGTGCGGCGTTGGCGGGGGCGATGGCCTGCGCCTCACCAGCCTCTGCCGCGCCCTCCACCGTGAAACGCTGAGGCGCCGGGTGCACGGGCCAAAGCCGTGCAGGGGCCTGGGAGCGGGTCAGGTTGTCCACGGTGGCCACGGCGCGGCGCACAAAGCCGTCCATCTGCAGAAAGCTGCCAGCCTTGTCACGGCCCAGCAGGCCGTTGAGGGCCTGGGTGACATGGGCGTCGGAGTCCTGCAGCGCGGGCAGGCCGGAGGCGGGTTGCTCCAGCGCATCGACAGGGTTCTGGGGCTCGGTCAGCTCGGGCGCGGGGACGGGTTCAGGTTCGGAGGGCTGGGTGGACTGGGCGGGCGCCTGCGCCACTTCCGGCGGCGCCTCGGGCACGGGGGCGGGACGCCACCAGTACCACCAGGCCGCGCCCCCCAGGGCGGCAGCCGCCAGCACCGCTGCGGCGATGCCGAAAGCCGATGGGCCGGAGGATCTGGCGCGGGGGCGGAAGTCTTGGGGATCGCGTTCTGGCATGGATGGGTCCTTTGGCTTGGGCAGGGGCTGGCAGCTCAGTCGCCGCAGGACGTGCGACAGCAAAGCACAACCAGGGTTCCCCGGCTTTGCTGACACCAGCCCCTGCCTTGTGTTTATAAGCCGCCGCGCTCTCTGCACAGGCCATCGTGCGCGCCCGGCAACAAGGCGTTACCCGGCTTACCCGACCGTCTCAGCCCTGCGTGCCCAGATCCTGGAGCCAGGCCATGGCGGCCTGCAGCTCGTCGGGGCGGATCTCATGCATGCTCGGGTACTCGTGGTAGCTCAGTTGCAGCGGCAGGCGCTGCACGTGGCTGCGAATGGCGTGGGCGCTGGTCAGCGGAATGACGTTGTCGTAGGTGCCGTGGCTGACCCAGAGCGACTTGCCGTCAAAGGCCGCGTCAGGCGCCTGGTGCGGCAATGCCTCGGGCAGCAGGCGGCTGTGCCAGCACATGGCGGCGCGCAGCAGCGCGGGCTGGGTCAGCAGCAGGCTGAGCGCCATGATGCCGCCCTGGCTGAAGCCGCCCGCCACGGTTCGCTGGGCAGGGATGTCCAGCCGCGCTCCGGCCTGCTGCACGGTCTGGGCCACCAGGGCGCGGCTGTGCTCTTCCTGCGATGCGTGGATGTGGCGCGTGCCGTTGGCATCCACCGTGAACTGGAACCAGGCATGGGCTGAGGGACCCATGGAAAACGGAGCGCGCAGGCTGAGCACGTGGAACTGCGGCGGCACGAACGATGCGAGGCCGAACAGATCCTGCTCATTGCTGCCAACGCCATGCATGAGCACCAGCAGCCAGGGCTGCTGCCCCGGTGCGGGTTGTGCGGGGCGCTCCAGCGCCACCAGAGGCAGGTCGATCATCACGGACTCCTTGGTTTTTTAGCGATTTCCAGGACCGGGGTGGTCCCGGGCAACGCGCCATTGTGGCGCCTCGCCAAGTCCGCGGCAGCAGGAGGTTATGCCGCCTGCAAATCCTCGAAGGCCATCGCATCCATGGCCAGGATGGAATACATGACTTCGCGGCTCAGATACCGTGGCCGCGCTGTCGCGCCGGCCGCGCCCAGCGCGAAGTACAGCGGCATGAAGTGCTCTTCGCTGGGATGGGCGCGCCGGGCCGAAGGCGCGCGGGCGCGGTAGTCCAGCAGCGCGGGCAGGTCCTGCGCCTGCAGGCGCGATTCGATCCAGCGGCTGAAGTCCTGCACGTAGGGCGAGGAGGCGCTGGAGCCGCCGACGGCATGGTCGTCCTGCAGGCCATCCTGGCTGCGCAGGGCCTGCACGGCGTCGTCCACCCGCACCGTGGCCTCGCCCGTGCCGCCCCGGAATTCGCCCAGGTTGTGCGTCATGCTGCCGGAGCCGACGATGAGCACGCCCTCATCGCGCAAGCCCGCCAGGGCCGCGCCCAGCGCATGGGTTTCGGCCGGCCCGGCGGAGGCAGGCAGGGACAGCTGCACTACGGGCAGGTCGGCATCCGGCAGCAAATGCATCAGCGGCACCCAGGCGCCGTGGTCGAAGGGCCGCTGCGCGTTGGCGGTGGAGGCAATGCCTGCGGCCTGAAGGCGGTCCATGACTTCCTGCGCCAGCTGGGGCGCGCCAGGGGCCGGGTACTGCAGTTCGTAGAGCGCGGGCGGAAAGCCGCCGAAGTCATGCCAGGTGGTGGGCGTGGCACCGGTCATGACTTCCACGCCGTGCGACATCCAGTGCGGCGACATGACGACCACGCCGCGCAGCGGGCCGTGGGCCTGGCGCAGCGCCCTGCCCCATTGCGCGAGCACAGGGCCGGTTTCACCCGGCTCCAGCGCGAACATGGGCGAGCCGTGGGAGACATAGAGCACGGGCAGCCGGGCACCGGCAGCGGAGGAAACCCGGGAAGAGTGGGGAGCGTGGGAGTCTTGCATTCCCCTAATGTAGGGACGCCCGGGCGCCGCGCCAAGCCGCCAGCGGCAGCACACATTGTTGCGCTGGCCGGGTCAATCCGGATCAATCGTCGCGCGGGCGCCCGCGCAGGGCCTTGGTGGCGCCGTGCCGGCTCTTGCTTTCCAGGCGGCGCCGCTGCGACCCCAGCGTAGGCCGGGTGGCGCGGCGCAGGATGGGCTCGGGATAGGCGGCGGCCACCAGCACGTTGAGCCGCTGCAGCGCGGCGCGCAGGTTCTGCTCCTGCGTGCGGTATTGCTGGGCCTTGATGACGACCACGCCCTCGTTGGTGATGCGGCCGTCGCGCAGGGCCAGCAGGCGCTGCTGCACGGCCTCGGGCAGGCGCGAGGCGCGCACGTCAAAGCGCAGGTGCACGGCGCTGGAGACCTTGTTCACGTTCTGGCCGCCCGCGCCCTGGGCGCGCATGGCGGTCCACTGCACCTCGTGCAGCTCGATGGGCCGCATGCGCTCAGGCATCCAGCGCAGCGGCCAATGCCGCCACAAAGGCATCGGGACGCTCATGCATGACCCAGTGGCCCGCGGCGGGCACCAGCGCCAAGCCGCGGAAGTCGCGCGTATGGCGTGCAAAGGCCTGGGCCAGCTCCTGCATCATCGGGCCCGGGTAGAGCGCGTCGTGCTCGCCATAGATGGCCCATACGGGGCCGTCCACGGCCTGCAGGGCACGCGCCAGCACGTCGGTGTGCGAGAGGCGGCGGCGCGGAAGGCGGTCACGCTCCACGTTGAGCACATGCAGGGTCAGCGTGTCCTCGTCGATGAGGCTGGCGTCATGCAGCATCAGCGCCTGCAGGTTGTAGCGGTGGGCCACGGCCTGCGCCTCGGGCGTGGCCAGGTGGCGCCAGCCCTTGAGCCGCACGGCCAGGCCCTTGCCCACGCCCATGCCGGGCGCCCCGGCCAGCACCAGGCGCCGCGCCAGCGTGCCGTCGGCGGCGGCCAGCATGCCGGCCGTCATGCCGCCAAAAGAGAAGCCGACCAGATCACACAGCGGGGCGGCGGGCACACCGCCATCGGCCAGCAGTTGCCGCAGGCCCTGGCGCAGCGGCTCGACCAGGGTGTCGGCATCCTGGCCGCCCGGCACCCCATCGGAATCGCCAAAGCCCGGCAGGTCGGGTATCCACAGCTGGCGACCCTGGGCCAGCAGCGCGTCCATGCAGCGCAGCCAGTGCGTCCAGCTGCCGCTGCCGCCGTGCAGCATGACGATGGGCAGCTCGCCCGCGCGTGCCTCGCCCCAGACATGCCAGACCATGTGGCCGTCTTCGGGCTGCGCGGCAGACAGCGGCGTGGTCAGGCGCCGCGCCTGGGCGCGCAGGCGCTCAATGGCGGCGGGCGTATTCACCACTGGGCCACGGCGTCAATGGCCAGGCCGTAGCCGGCCACGCCAAAGCCGCACATCACGGCGCGCGCGGCGGCCGACAGGTAGGAGTGGTGGCGGAAGCTCTCGCGCGCATGCACGTTGCTGATGTGCAACTCCACCAGCGGCACGCCCGTGCCCTTGACGGCATCCAGCAGGGCCACGCTGGTGTGGGTGTAGGCGGCGGCGTTGAAGATCAGGCCGGCCAGGCGGCCTTCGGCGTGCACACGGCCGGCTTCGTGGACCCAGTCCACCAGTTCGCCTTCGTGGTTGCTCTGGCGGAACTCCAGCCCCAGCCCGTAGCGCGCGCAGGCAGCTTCGCACAGCGCACGCACATCGGCCAGGGTCTGGGAGCCATAGATGGCGGGTTCACGCAGGCCCAGCAGGTTCAGGTTCGGGCCATTGAGGACATAGACGGTTTTCACGGCGGGGACACTCCAGGTTTCCAACGGGCTGGATTATGCGGGCCATCCCCGGCCCGGTCTTGGCGCAGGCACCACGGAAAAAGCCGCCCCAAGGGGCGGCAAGAGTCGGTTCAGCGCGGTTCAGCTCAGATCAACGGCGCCAGTGGCCATGCCCGTGGCCATGGCCATGGCCATGGCCATGGCGGTACTCGCCACGGTATCCACCCCGGTAGCCGCCACCATAGCCGTATCCATAGCCGGGAACGACCACGACGGGCGGAGCACGGTAGACGGCGCGCGGCGCGTAGTAGACCGGCGGCGGGGGCGCGTAGTAGATGGGCTGGGGCGGTGCCACATAGACGGGGGCAGGCGCGACATAGACGGGCGGGCCATACATGCCCGGCGAATTCAGGCTGATGGACCATTGCACATCGCCCCGGGCCTGGGCGGCGCCCGAAGCCATGAGGGCGGCCAGGGCCAGGCCGGCTGCTGCTGCTTTTGCAACCCACGGGGAAGCTGTCGTTGTCATGGTGTCTCTCCTCGAAGTTGGACAGGCGTGGCAGGCATTGCCGCTGGTGCCGCCTTCCCGCACTTTGGCACAGGGGGACGGCATACGCCCTGCATTCTCAACGCGCGAGAGGGGTCTACGGATGGCAGGCTTTTCTACAAGTTTGTTTCCAAATGCCTCAACCCTTGGCTGGCGCGGCTGTCCGAAAGCCGTCCGGAGCGGGTCTGCAGGCGGGCGCCTACAATGCTGCGATGAGCTCTGCTGACGCCTCCCCCATCTCCAAAGATCCGGTCAAACCGAGTAACTTTTTGCGCCAAATCATCGAGGCCGACCTGGCCAACGGTACCCACGCCCAGCGCCGCTGGGGTGGAAGCCCCGGTGATGGCGACCACCACAACCAGGGCCAGGTGGACGTGGCGAAGATCCGCACACGCTTCCCGCCCGAGCCCAACGGCTACCTGCACGTGGGCCACGCCAAGGCCATCTGCCTGAACTTCGGCCTGGCGCGCGACTACGAAGGTGCCTGCCACCTGCGTTTCGACGACACCAATCCCGAGAAGGAAGACCAGGAGTACGTGGACAGCATCATCGATGCCGTCCATTGGCTGGGCTTCGGCTGGAAGGAAGCCGACGGCCACGAGAACCTGTACTTCGCCAGCAACTACTTCGACTTCATGTACCGCGCAGCCGAGTACCTGATCGAGCAGGGCCTGGCCTATGTGGACGAGCAAAGCGCCGACGACATGAAGGCCAACCGCGGCGATTTCTCGCGCCCCGGCGTGGACAGCCCGTTCCGCAGCCGCACGGTGGCCGAGAACCTGGCGCGCTTTCGCGAAATGCGCGACGGCAAGCTGCCCGATGGCGCTGCCGTGCTGCGCGCAAAGATCGACATGGCATCGCCCAACATCAACCTGCGCGATCCCGCCATCTACCGCGTGCGCCATGCCGAGCACCACAACACCGGCAACCAGTGGTGCATCTACCCGATGTACACCTTCGCCCATCCCATCGAGGACGCGCTGGAGCACATCACCCACAGCATCTGCACGCTGGAGTTTGAGGACCAGCGCCCGTTCTACGACTGGCTGCTGGACCATCTGCGCGAAGGCGGCCTGATCGCCGCCCCGCAGCCGCGCCAGTACGAGTTCTCGCGCCTGCACCTGACCTATGTGATCACCAGCAAGCGCAAGCTCAAGCACCTGGTGGACAACGGCATCGTCAGCGGCTGGGACGATCCGCGCATGCCCACCATCGTCGGCCTGCGCCGCCGTGGCTACACGCCCCAGAGCATCCAGGCCTTCTGCGAGCGCATCGGCGTGACCAAGGACTACGCCTGGATCGACTACTCCACGCTGGAAGGCTGCCTGCGCGAGGACCTGGAGAACCAGGCCCATCGCGGCATGGTGGCCCTGGACCCGCTCAAGCTGGAGCTGACCAACTGGGCCGAGGTCTTCGGCAGCGCCGAGCACCTGGAAGCCTGCGAGCTGCCCGCCCTGCCCCACGCCGCCGAAGGCCAGCAGGTGCCGGTGCGCCGCTTCACACTGGGCCGCGAGGTGTGGATCGAGCGCGAGGACTTCGCCGAAGTGCCGCCCAAGGGCTATAAGCGCCTGTTCCCGGGCAACAAGGTGCGCCTGAAGGGCGGCTACGTGATCGAGTGCACGGGCTGCGAGAAGGATGCCGAGGGCAACGTCACCAAGGTGCTGGCCACCGTGGTGCCCGACACCAAGAGCGGCACGCCGGGTGCGGACAGCGTCAAGGTCAAGGCCGCCATCACCTGGGTGGGCGTGGCCGACGGCGTGCAGGCCGAGGTGCGCCTGTACGACCGCCTGTTCACCGACCCGCAGCCCGATGCGGGCGGCAAGGACTTCCTGACGCTGCTCAACCCGGAAAGCCTCAAGGTGGTGACCGCCTATGTGGAGCCTTCGCTGGCCAACGCGCAGCCTGACGACAAGTTCCAGTTCGAGCGCTTCGGCTACTTCGTGGCCGACCGCAAGGACCACACACCGGGCAAGCCCGTGTTCAACCGTGCAACGGGTCTCAAGGACTCCTGGGGCAAGTAGGCGCATGGCCCGCTGACGGGCACCTGCACCGCTGCTCCCCGAAGATGGCCCACCATCCTGCTTTGCAGGGGTGGGCCATCGCACATCGGCGCTTTTGCAGGGACCGTGGCCTCAGCACAATGCCAGGCCATGAACCAAGCCTTGCCACAGGCGGCTTCCGCCGCCAAGTTCGACACCTCCCGCGCGGCCGAGTACGAAACGCAAAGCCGCATCGCACTGGCCGGCTACGACGCCTGCCACGAGCTGGCCGCCTGCCTGCTGGCTGCAAGCCTGGATGCCGGCCCGAAGTCCGTGCTGATTGGCGGCGCCGGGGGCACGGGCCAGGAAATCCTGGCCACGGCGCGGCTCAGGCCGCAGTGGAAATTCACGGCTGCCGACCCCTCGGCCCCCATGCTGGACCAGACCATGGACCGCATCGCCGCAGCGGGGCTGTCGGCCCAGGTGCAGGCCGCCCCCTTCGCCGTGCAGGACCTGCCGGCCGGCACGGTGTTCGACGCGGCCACGCTGATCGGCGTGCTGCACCACGTCCCTGACGACGCGGACAAGCTGCAGCTGCTGCAGGCCCTGTCGGCGCGGCTGGCGCCGGGGGCACCCTTCATCCTGGCCTGCAACCGCCACCGCTATGACAGCGAGCCGCTGTTCCTTGAAGCCTGGGCCATGCGCTGGCGCATGGCGGGCGTGGACGAGGCCGCTGTCCATGCGAAACTCGGCAAAATCCGGCAGGGCGCGGTTCCACCGGCCTCGGAAGAGGCGGTGGAGCAGATGCTGGCCCTGGCCGGTTTCGTGCAGCCCAAGCGCTTTTTCTCCAGCCTGTTCTGGTGTGCCTGGATTGCCTTCAAGGCCTGACCACTGAAACACCAGAACGCCCGGCGCCGGCTGACCCGTCCCTTTCACTCTTTTCCCTTTGATTTGCCTTTCAGCATGAACTTCTCCGCACGCCTTCAGCAACTGCCCACCGTCACCCACCTCGCCGCGCTGCAGCTGGCCGATGCCCAGGGCCAGGTCGTGGCCACCATCGAGAACAAGCCCGGCCAGACCGGCTCGCTGGCCGTGTACCACGCGCTGGCCGCGCTGTACGGCGGCAGCATCACGCCGGCCGCCGCCGAGCTGGGCCTGGAGTGGTATGCCGAGCACACGCAGGACGCCATCGCCTTCCCTGGCAAGCACCCCAACATCGACCGCCTGCTGGCCTGGTCCAAGGGTGCCGAGAGCTACCAGGCCCGCCTGATCGCGGCCTGATCGCGGCCTGATCGCGGCTTGAGCGCGGCCTGATTCAGCCTGGGTAAACACGGCGTCACAGAAGTTGCGCGGACTGGGGGCATCGGCTGACACGCCGGTGTCAACGCAGCGTGCACTTTGGCGTTCAAATGACATGTGCCTTGCCGCTTCGGCGCGCAAGGCGTTCCTGCCCAGGAGAACGCAATGCTGCAATCCGCCGTGCCCACAGCACGCACCACGGCCCGCTCAACTTCCCACGCTGGCGCCCTGCGCCTGAGCGTGCTGGGCGTGGCCGCCGCCCTGGCGCTGAGCGCCTGCAACGAATCCCAGGACAAGCCCCCGCAGGCCGCGAGCGCGCCGCTGCCGCCTGCCACCGAAAGCGCCCAGCCCGTCGCCACGCCCGTGGCCTATGTGCCGCCTTCGGCCGAGACGCTCTACCAGATGGTGGCGCCCATTGCGCTGTACCCCGACAAGCTCGTGGCCCAGGTGCTGGCCGCCTCCACCTATCCCGACCAGGTCGGCGCCGCCGAGGTGTGGATGGGGCAGAACCCCGGCCTCAAGCCCGAGGAACTGCAAAACGCCGTCAACAGCCAGGACTGGGACCCTTCGGTCAAGTCGCTGGCGCAGTTTCCCAATGTGCTGGCACAGCTGTCATCCAACGTTCCCTGGACCACGGCCCTGGGCAAGGCCTACTACAACGATCCGGCCGATGTGATGAACGCCATCCAGGTGATGCGCCAGCGCGCCTACAAGGCCGGCACGCTCAAGGACTCCAGCCGGCTCAAGGTGGCCGTGGCCACGGCCGATGCCCCTCCCCCCGTGCCCCAGCCCGCACCGCAGGCCGTGGGCGAGCCGTTGTCGTCCATGCTGCCCGTGCCGGTGATCGACACGCCGCCGCAGTTCATCGAGATCGCACCGGCCCAGCCTGACACCGTTTATGTGCCGCAGTACGACCCGGGTGTGGTCTATGGCGAGCCCGTGCCCATGTACGGCGGATACCGCCCCATCGTGGCGCCGCAACCCGTATACGTGGGCAGTTCGGCCGCGCCCGTGGTGGCGGGGCTGATCGGCTTCGGCGCAGGCGTGATCCTGGCCGAGTCCGTGGACCGCCGCCCCTGGGGCTGGAACTCCTGGGGCATGCGCTGGGGCGAGCCCGGCTACCGCTGGCACCGCAACGAACCGCCGCCACCGCCCTCGCGCCGCCCGGCCGTGATCTACAACAACAACACCTACGTCTCGCGCTCGACCACGGTGGTGCAGAACATCCACAACACGCACATCAACAACGTTGGCAACGTCACCCACATCGCGAACAACCCGCACTTCGAGCCGCGACGCCCTGACTTCCCGCAGCAAGGTGGTGATCCTCGCCCGGGCGACCCACGCTCCGGTGACTCTCGCTCCGGTGACCCTCGTTCTGGTGACCCTCGTTCTGGTGACCCTCGTTCAGGCGGCATGGCCGCTGCGGCCCTGGCCGGTGCCGCAGGCATGGCCGGCGCCGCAGCAGCAGCGCACTCCGGCATGCCCCAACGCCTGGGCCTGAGGCCGCCGCAGGGCGGCCCGCCCCCGTCCGCCCAAGGCATGGTGCCGCCCGGCGGCGCCCAGGGCTTTGCCCGGCACGATGGCGCCGATCGCGGACGCCCGGGCCTCAGGCCCGATGACCGGCCCCAGGCCTCGCTGCAGCCCCGGATGAACCCGGTGCCGGCCTCGCAGCCGGGCCAGTTCGGCAAGTGGCCGCAGTCCCCTCAGTCTGCGCAATCTGCCCCCTCATCCCCATCGGGCGCCGCGCAGCGACCCGCGCCAGCACTGCCTGCGGCAGCCATGCAAGGTGACAGGGGCCGCGACTCCCGCGTGCCTTCCTGGTCTTCCGCAGCCACGCAGCAGGGCATGAGGCCACAGGACCGGCAGGACCGCGACCGCTCCATGGCCGATGCAGCGCGCCAGCGCCAGCAGCAACAGCAGCAAATGGAGACGCAGGCCGCCCGCCTTCGCGGCGAGGAACAGGCGCGCCAGCAACAGCAGCGCCAGGCCCAGATGCAGGCCCAGGCGCAGATGCGGGATCAGGCCCGCGACCAGGCCCAGGTTCAGGCGCAAGCCCAGGCCCGCCAACAGGCCGAGCGCGATCGCCAGGCCTTGCAGCGCTCCCAGGACCAGGCGCGCCAGCAGCAAATGCAGCAACAACAACAGCAGCAGCAGGCACGCGCACAGGAGCAGATGCAGGCCAGGATGCAGGCCCAGCAACAGGCCCAGCAGCAAGCGCAAAGACAGGCCCAGATGCAGGAGCGGCAGGCGCAGCAGCAAAGACAGCAGCAGTTCGAGGCTGCCCAGCAGCAACGCATGCAGGCCCAGGCACAGGCGCGTGCCCAGCAGCAGCAGGCCCGCGCACAGCAGGAGCAACGCCAGCAACAGCAGCGCATGGCCAACGCGGCCCGCCCACAGGAGCGGCGCGGCGGGCGCGACGAGCGCCGGGACCGTTGAGCGGCCTGCAAGCGCATTTGAATGCCATGGCGTCATGGCGTTGAGGCGTTGAGGCGTTGGCAAGCTGGCGCGCTGGCATGGCGGACAATGGGGCGCTCGACCACAGCCCCCCCGCTTCCCCCATGCAGATACCAACGACGAATTCCCGCTCCCGCCGACTGTTTGTGCAATCCCTGTGTGCCTCGGGCGCAGGCCTGATGGTCCCGGCCTGGGCCGCGGCGGCCTCCGGGGAATCCCCCTGGCCGTATGACAGCCGCGTGCCCGGTGGCGTGGCCCGCCTGTCGCTGGGGCCAGCCGCCCAGCGGCCCCAGGTGCTGGCCGGCGACGTGCCCGTGCTGGTGGTGGGCGACATGATCGAATGGACGGCCGTGGTCGGCATTGCGCTGTCGGTGGCGCCCGGCACGCATGGCGTGACGGTGAAGGGCGAGGGCACACCGCGCACCCTGCCCTACGAAGTGCGCGACAAGAAATACACCGAGCAGCGCCTGAAGGTCTCGCCCAAGACCGTGGACCTGTCACCCGAGGACGATGCCCGCTACCAGCGTGAACGAGCCCACCAGCAGACCATCATGGCACTGTTCACCGAGCCGCCTGCACGCCCTGGCGACCTGCGCATGCGCCAGCCCGTGCCGGGCCGCCGCAGCAGCAGCTTCGGCCTGCGCCGCGTGTTCAACGGCCAGCCGCGCAATCCGCACAGCGGCATGGACATCGCGGCAGCCACGGGCACCAACGTCGTCGCGCCGCTGCCGGGCAAGGTGGTGGATGTGGGCGACTATTTCTTCAACGGCGGCACCGTGTGGCTGGACCACGGCGGCGGCCTGCTGAGCATGTACTGCCATCTGAGCAGCGTGCAGTGCAAGCTGGGCGATCAGCTGGACACGGGAGATGCCTTCTGCAAGGTGGGCGCCACGGGCCGTGTCACCGGCCCGCACCTGCACTGGGGCGTGATGCTCAACCGCGCCATGGTGGACCCGGCGCTGTTCCTGGCGGCCTGAACGGGGCCGGCGCCCGCCGGCGTCAGTGGTTGGCCGAGGGAATGGTGTTCTGCGGCGCCACCGGCGTGGGCACGGCGATGGACTCGCGGTCCTGCGCCAGGTAGCGCGACACCAGCTCGAAGAAGCTGTCGTAGAAACCGCTCTTGGCAATCGTCTCGCTGCCCACCTTGACCATGGAGTCGCTGCCCGAGGAGAACGGCAGCGACACCGACCCCAGCGCACCCACGCCCAGGCTGGCCGAGTTGGCGCTCTTCTTCAAGGTATAGCGGTCCTGCAGCGCCGTGACAAAGCCGATGCTGACCTGGCCATCGGCCGTCTCGGGCACGCAGACCACGCGGATGTTCATCTGCAGGTTCAGTTCGGGGTCGGGCTGGAAGCTCTTGCTGCCCTCTATGAGTTCGGCCGTGCGCGCCATGGCGATGTAGCCCTGGCTCAGCAGCGCGCGGCGCGCGGCCTCGCAGGTCTGGGCCGGCGAGGCATCGAACATGCGCGAGAAGGTCTCGGTGGAGCCGAAGCTCTCCTGCACGGGCACATGCTGGGGAATGGTCGAGCCGCAGCCCGCAAGCATTGCAATGATGGCCAAAGCTCCCGCGTAGCGCATGCCACGCACCCTGTTTGCTGCACTCCAACGTCGATACACGAACCTGCTCCTTGCTCCGGCGCCGCAGCCTGCGGATGGCATGGCGGCTGGCCGCCTATTCTCACCTGAGCGCAACGCATCGGCCCGCAACTTTGCAGCAATCCGTTTTTTCCGCCTGCATCAAATAGATGCAAAGGAATGTGAATAGCGCCCCGTTCTGACAGGCGCCGCCGCGCATCTGCGTTATGGTGCCCCGGTTCGGCCAGGGCCGGCGCGGCACATGCCGCGCCAGGGCTGCCACCAGCCCGCCGCGCCTGAGCCTGTCTCCGTACCCATCAACCAAGGAATTCAACATGAAGCCAAGCTGGACCTGGTGCCTGCCCGTGATCGTCACCATGGGGCTCGGCGCCTGCAGCCATATCGACAAGGGTGGCAATGCCGAAGAAGGCGCCAAGACCCAGGCGTCGGCCCCTGCCGGCCCACCCGGTGATGCCCAATCGCTGACCGCCTACCACTGGAATCTTCGCCAGGCCTTCACGCCCCAGGGCACCGAGGACCAGAGCTGGTTCCTGACCGCCGCCTCGCGCAAGCGGCCCCTGCAACTGGAATTTGCCGACCAGCGCCTGGCCGTCAAGAACCTGTGCAACGTGGTGACCACGGGCTACCGCACCGAAGGCAACCGCATCGCCACCCAACGCGCCGCCAGCACGCTGATGGCCTGCGATGACGACCAACTGATGGCGCTGGAGCAAAAGGTGGCCCGCATCCTGCCCACGGCCAAGCAATGGTCCGTGCAACTGGGCGAAGGCAAGCAGCCTGCGCGCCTGACGCTCACCTTCATCGATGGCACGCGCTGGCAGTTCGACGGCTCGCCCACGGCCCAGACCCAGTACGGCAGCGCCGGCGAGCGCATCTTCCTGGAAGTGGCACCCCAGCGCACGGCCTGCAATCACCCGCTGATCAAGGACTTCCAGTGCCTGCGCGTGCGCGAGATCCGCTACGGCGACAACGGCGTGAAGACCTCCACCGGCGAGTGGGAGAACTTCTACAGCGAGATCGAGGGCTACAAGCACGAACCCGGCATCCGCAACGTGCTGCGCATCCAGCGCTACAAGCGCCAGAACGTGCCCGCCGACGCATCGGCCTACGCTTATGTGCTGGACATGGTGGTCGAGAGCGAGCGCGTGGGCCGCTGAGCGTGTCTGCCTCCCAACAGCCCTGAAGGCCTGCATCGCGCAGGCCTTTTTCTTTGCAGGCTCACAGCACCGGGCTCAACATTGCCAGCAGGTTGTTCCAGATGCGGCGGCCCCAGTGCCAGGCGTGGACCTGGGCGGCCGTGATGCGGTCGGACTGGCGGATGTACTCGCCCTGGCGCTGGCGGATGGCGCGGGTCACGGCCTCGTCCTGCAGCAGCACGTTGTTCTCGAAGTTCAGGTCGAAGCTGCGCAGGTCCAGGTTGGTGGAGCCCACGAGGGCCACCTGCCCGTCCACGCACAGGGTCTTGGCATGCAGCAGGCCGGGGCGGAATTCATGGAGGATGACGCCGGCCCGCAGCAGGTAGCGGTAGGTGCTGCGGCTGGCCGCGCCCACGATCCAGGAATCGTTGCGCGCCGGCAGGATGAGCGTGACCTGCACGCCGCGCCAGGCGGCGGCGCACAGGGCCTCCAGCACCGTGGCATCGGGGATGAAATAGGGCGTGGAGATCACCACTTCGCGCCGCGCACTGGCCAGCAGGGTGGACACCAGCTGCGAGGTGGAGCGCGGCCGCTCGGCCGGGCCTTCGGCAATGACGACGGCGGCAAAGCCTTCGGGGGGCATGTCGGCCGGCCCCGCTTCGGGTTGGGCGGCCAGGGGCATGGACAGTCCATGGTCTGCGCTGCGCGCCTGCGCCCAGTCGCTGGCAAAGACCTGCTGCATCTGCGCCACCACCGGGCCTTGCAGGCGCAGCATGATATCGACCCAGGGCGCGTAGCGGGCCTTCACGGCGAAGGCCTCGTCCGCGCAGTTCTGGCTGCCGCAGTATGTGATGGCACCATCGATCACGGTGATCTTGCGGTGGTTGCGCAGGTCCAGCCGGCTGGTGAACATCACCCTGAACGGGTGGCTGGCCGGCAGGGCCACGGCCAGTTGCACGCCGGCCTGCGCCATCTGCTGCCAGAGGTCGGAGCGCAGCAGCGCACGCGAGCCCAGCCCGTCCACCATGGCGCGGCAGACCACGCCACGCCGGGCCGCGCGCACCAGCGCCTGGGCCACGGCCGTTCCCGTGTCATCGGCCAGCCAGATGTAGTAGAGCACGTTGATCTCGTGACGGGCGGCCTCCATGTCGGCCAGCATGCGGGCGCGGGCCCGGGCACCATCGGCCATGAGCTGCGCGGCATGGCCCGGCTGTACGGGAAAGCGGTTGATGGACGCCGCATAGCCAAAGGCCGCCTGCCATTGCGGAGCGATGCCCGCCACCGGCACGCCGCTGCCCGTGACCGGGGCGCCGGGCGCAAAGTCCTGCACCTTGCGGTATCGGGCCCGGCCTCGGCGGCGCAGCGTCACCTCGCCAAACAGGTAGTACAGCGCGCAGCTCGCATAGGGGAGCAGCACGATGACGGTGAGCCAGCCCATGCGCACGTCGGGCCGCACATCGTCGCGCAGCAGGATGCGCAGGCCAAAGCCTGCAATGAGCAGCAGATGCAATGCAAGAAACAGCCAGGTCATGCAGCCAGCATAGCCGGGGGCCCTGCGGACGGGATTGGGCGGAAGGGATGTTTCACGGCGGCAAACCTGGATCTGCGCGCGGCCGGCGTCGCCTCAGGCAATGAACCGGAATTCCATGCACCCGCCGATCATTGGATTCAACGATAGTGCACACCCACATTCCAGGAACTTTTCCGCTACATGACGAAAATGACCGCAGCGTGACGGTTATGCCCAGCGACTGTGGGCCTGCCTGTGGACAAGCTTCGGGACAACCCTGCATTGCCGCGCCAGCCATGGGTTTGCCGCAGGCGCTGAAAAAACAGGCAGATCGCGCAGATGCCGCAATGTTTCACGCGGCCGGGCTGCGCCGTGCAGGCGGGCGCCTCAACGGAAGCGGAAACGGCCTTCGACGAACATGGAGGAGCGGTGGCCACCCTCGCTGGCCGGGTCGGCAAACGACCAGAAGGCCTGCACCGTGCCCTGGGCCGTGTCGATGACCTGGCTGACAGTGAAGCCCGTTTTCTCGATCCAGTTGAGGAAGTGCAGGCTGTCGCTGACCTGCAGGTAGCTGAGCCGTTCGCAGCCATCGGATACATGGCCCAGGGAATCGACCACATGCCAGACCATCTGGCCTTGCGGCGTGTACCGCACATCAGCCTTGCTGTCGGGGAAGTCGATGACCGCTTCGCGCCCGATCAAGGTGCCGGCGTATTGCATGGACAACATGGACATGGTGTGTTGCTCCTCTGATGCGGGGTTCTGGCCTGACCCGTGATGGCATATTCTCGCGCCGCGCCGCGGGTGTTTGTGGGAGCAGACCGCATGCCTTCGTCGGCAGCGTGGAGCGGGCACAACGGCCAGCAAGGCGCCGGCATTTCGCAGATACTGCGCGTGCTCCTCCACGGATATCCGATCTTGCCCTCCTCCCCGCTTCCCCCCTCATCGGCCGACAGCCCCGCTGCCGGCCTGCGCAGCAGCGCCTTCGTCCCCTTCGTCATGGCGCGCATGCTGTCCATGTTCGCCCAGCAGATGCAGGCGGTGGTCGTGGCCTGGCAGGTGTATGACCTGACGCGCGACCCCATGTCCCTGGCCTACGTGGGACTGGCCCAGTTCCTGCCCATGCTGGCGCTGCTGATTCCGGCCGGCGACCTCAGCGACCGCATGAGCCGCAAGCGCCTGCTGTCGGGCAGCTGGACCGTGGCCGCCCTATGCTCCCTGCTGCTGCTGTGGCTGTCCTGGCACGAGGGCGCGGCCGCGCACGATGTGCACTGGATCTATGCCGTGCTGGTGCTGTTCGGCTGCAGCCGCGCCTTCACGGGGCCGGCCCTGCAAAGCCTGCTGCCGCAGATCGTGCCGCGCGAGCAGCTGGCCCAGGCGCTGGCCACCAACAGCATGCTGATGCGCACGGCCGCCATTGCGGCGCCTGTGCTGGGCGGAGTGCTCTACGCCTGGGGAGGCGCCGTGCTGACCTATGCGGTCTGCGGCGTCTCCCTGGTGCTGGCCGTGCTGCTGCTGGGCACGGTGCCCGTGCGCTTTGCCGGGGCCATGGCGCCGGCGGGCGGCTCGCTGTGGCAGCGCTTTGGCGAAGGCATCCATTTCATCCGCACGCGCCCCATCATCCTGGGCACGATTTCGCTGGACCTGTTCGCCGTGCTGCTGGGCGGCGTGGTGGCCCTGCTGCCCGTGTATGCGCACGAGGTGCTCAAGGTCGGCCCCGAAGGCCTGGGCCTGCTGCGCTCGTCCATGACCGTGGGCGAGGTGGCCATGGGCCTGTGGCTGTCGGCCCGTCCCATCCAGCGCCATGTGGGCCGCGTGATGTTCGCCGCCGTGGCCATCTTCGGCGTGGCCAACCTGGTGTTTGCGCTGTCGCACTGGTTCTGGCTGTCCATGGCCGCCCTGATGCTGGCCGGCGCGGCCGACATGGTGAGTGTCTACATCCGCTCGGCCCTGGTGCAGTTTTCCACGCCCGACTCCATGCGCGGGCGCGTGAACGCGGTGAACATGCTGTTCATCGGCTCGTCCAACGAACTGGGCGAATTCCGCGCCGGCACCAGCGCCGCCTGGCTGGGCGCCGTGCCGGCTGCCGTGGTGGGCAGCCTGTGCACGCTGGGCGTGGTCGGCAGCTGGATGACCCTGTTCAAGCCGCTGCGTGATGTGGACCGGCTGGAAGACGCGGCCCGCGTGGGCCAGGGCTAAAGCAGCTCGGCCCGCAGCTGCTGCGCGCTCCTGGGCGACAGCAGGCCGGGCGCCACGTCAAACACGGTCTTGCAGCCCGTCTGCCCCGACTGCTGCAGCCTGTGCACGGCGCGCGCATAGGCCACGAGCACGCTGGCCGTGAATTCCGGATTGCTGTCCAGCTGCAGGCGGTATTCGATGGAGTGGTGCAGCCCCTGCGAGCTGCGGCCGCTGCGGATGACGAATCCGCCGTGCGGCATGGCCGAATGGTCACGGGCAAGTTCCTCGGCGCTGATGAAATGCACCGTGGTGTCGTATTCGTCAAAGTAATGCGGCATGCCGACGATGGCCTGGCGCACGCCATCGGCATCGGCCCCCTGCTCCAGCACCACAAAGCACTCGCGCCGGTGGCGCTCGCGCGCAGACAGTTCGGGCCGCACGCCGCTGCGCACGCGCTGCACGGCCTCGTCCACGGGAATGGTGTACTGCACGCCCCCGGCCACGCCGGGAATGCGGCGGATGGCGTCCGAGTGCCCCTGGCTCAGGCCCTTGCCCCAGAAGGTGTAGGTGGCGCCATCGGGCAGCAGGGCCTCGCCCATGAGGCGTTGCAGGGAGAACATGCCCGGGTCCCATCCCGCCGAGATCAGCGCCGTGGTGCCGGCTGCGCGGGCGGCGGCATCCACCCGGTCGAAGTGCTCGGGAATGCGCGCATGGGTGTCGAAGCTGTCCACCAGGCTGAAATGCGCGGCCAGCGCGGGCGACTGCTGCGGCAGGTCGTCCTTGGAGCCACCGCACAGCACCAGCACGTCGATGCCGGTGCGATGGGCCAGCAGGCTGTCCATGCCGTGCACGGGCGTGCCGGGCTGCAGCGGACACAGCCGGGCCGGATCACGGCGGGTGTAGATGCCGGCCAGCACCATGTCGGGGTTGCGGGCAATGGCCGCCTCCACGCCACGACCGAGGTTGCCGTGGCCGACGATGGCGATGCGGATGGGAGCGGTGCTGCGATGGTCCATGCGGTGTGGTGCGTTGCGTTTGAGAGGGTTTCAGAAACTCCGGTTCACGCGGCGGCGCAGAACCAGGCGCGATCTTGCATCGCCCTGAAGCCGCCAGTCGTGCAATGACAGGCAGCACTGCGTTGCCCTGCACGGGGGTAGTGCGCGGGGGCCTGCATTGGCGGTGGGCGGACAGCGCCTACACTCACGCCCTCATGTTCCAGCCTTCATCCATCCCCTCCCCGGCCCAGCCGCCAGAGCCCGACGACGCGCCGCTGCACATCCTCTGGCGCGACGAGCATCTGGTGGCGGTCTACAAGCCCGCAGGCTGGCTGGTGCATCGCACGGGACTGGACGCGCATGAGACGCGCTTTGTGCTGCAGACCCTGCGCGACCAATTGGGCTGCCATGTGTACCCCGCGCACCGCCTGGACAAGGGCACCTGCGGCGTGCTGGTCATGGCCTTGCATGCCCAGGCCGCCCAGCGGCTGGGCCAGGCCTTTGCCGGGCAGGAAGTGCGCAAGCAATACCTGGCGCTGGTGCGGGGCTGGCTGCCGGATGCGGTGGAGGTGGACCACGCGCTCAGGCCCGACGATGCGCCCGAGGACGCCCCAGCCCAGCCCGCACAGACTTCGCTGCGCTGCCTGGCGCGCCTGGAGTGGCCCGAGGCCTTTGACCCGCGCCACGCGGCCACACGGATTTCACTGGTCGAGGCCCTGCCCGCCACGGGCCGGCGCCACCAGATACGCCGCCATCTCAAGCATGTGGCCCATCCCATCATTGGCGACGCCACGCATGGCAAGGGGCCGCTGAACCGCTGGTGGGCCGAGCGGCTGGGCCTGCAGCGGCTGTGGCTGCACGCCCATGCGCTGGAGCTGGCGCACCCGATGACGGGCGAGCCGCTGCGCTTCGAGGCCGACTGGCGGCAACTGGGCCATGTGCCCGATGTGCAGCACTGGCGAGCGCTGTGTGCCCTGCCCGGCTGGCAGGCCTGTGCGGGCCTGCCGGCGACGGCCCGGCCGGATCAGACGGCTTCGGCAGGCGCGCCCGTTTCAGGCTGCTCCATCAGCGGCGCTGCCACGTAGGCGTAGTCGGCCGAGGCATCGGCCTTGAGCACGCCAGACAGCAGCTCCACCAGGCGCTCGTTGCCCATCTTGAAGCCGCAGGCCTGGGCATGGCCACCGCCGCCAAAGCTCTCGGCCAGCGGAATGCAGTTGAACTCCGAGCGCGAGCGCAGGCCGATCTTCACTCCCTTGGTGCTGGCATGCCACATCAGCGCGAAGCTGCCGCTCTGGCGTGCCAGCAGGTCGCCGACCTGGCTGTGGAACATGCCGGGGCAGTTGACCATCAGCCCTTGCATGCCGTTGAAGACCAGGGGCTGGGCCGCCTCGGAAATGTCGGCGCACAGCTTCTGGAATTTCTCGTCCATGGCGCCGCCGCGCGCCATGAAGGCGGCTTCCTGCTCGGGCGTGAAGGCCGCGATCTCGGCCCAGCGCTCGAAGCTGCGCGGCTCCATGTCCAGCGCCGCGAGAAAGCCCGCGCTCTCGGCGAATTCCCACTTCCAGATGTCGCGGTCCTCGATGAAGCGGATCAGGCCGGGCACGGGCTTGTCGGCCTGGAAGAACTCCCAGGCCAGGCGCGCGCCGGACTTGTTCATGTCGAAGTGCACGACGCCGCAGCGGCACTGGTAGCCGCTCAGCTTTTCGGCAGCGCTCTTGTGGTGGTCCAGCACCACGAGCTTGGCCACGCGCGACTCGATCTCGGACATGAGCTCGGGCTCGAAGGCGAAGTCCAGCACGTAGACGGCGCGGCCGGCCAGCTCGCCCAGGTCGTCGGCCTTCTGGATCTCGCCATGGTCCAGCCCCCGGAATTCGGCCTGCCCGCCGTAGTACAGCCAGGCCGCCAGCGCCGCGCCGTAGCCGTCCGGGCAGCGGCGGCCGTGGTAGAGGATCAGGGGCTGGGGATCGTCATGCTCGGGACGCACGAACAATTGCAGGGGCAGGATGGTGTTTTTCATGATGGGGGCGATTGTCGGTCCTGGCGCCATTCCCCTGCACTTGCTCCAGCGCCCGGGCACCCTGGGCAGCCGGGCATTGCGCGGGCTGCTCGCAAGGAACGTAGCGCAAAGCCTGGGCAGGACAAGGCCTATCACCCGAGCAGGCGCCGCAGGCAAACCCCAGGACCTATCATGTCCGCCTTGTCATTGAATTGCTGCGACCGCCTGCGGACCCGCTGGGCGTGCAGGCCGCCGCGGCCCCTGTATGCGATCCACACCCGACATCACCCCCCATCTCGGCTCCCTGCTGAAGTTCCGCCACGACCTGCATGCCAACCCCGAGTTGCGCTACGAGGAGCACCGCACCGGCGACAAGGTGGCGGCCTACCTGATGGCGCTGGGACTGCAGGTGCACCGCGGGCTGGGCAGGACCGGCGTGGTGGCAAGCATCCACGGCCAGGGGCGCAGTGCCGCCAACCCGGGCCGCAGCATCGGCATACGGGCCGACATGGATGCGCTGCCGGTGACGGAGCTCAACGCCTTCGGCCACGCCAGCCAGAACCCGGGCTGCATGCATGCCTGCGGCCATGACGGCCACACGACCATGCTGCTGGGCGCGGCCACGCTGCTGGCGCAGCAGCCGGATTTCGATGGATCGGTGCACCTGATCTTCCAGCCCGCCGAGGAAGGCGGCGCAGGCGCCAAGGCCATGATGGAGGACGGCCTGTTCGACCGCTTCCCCTGCGAGGCCGTGTTCGCGCTGCACAACTGGCCTGCCCTGCCTGCCGGCGAGATGGCGGTGCGCGTGGGGCCCATCATGGCCTCCACGCTGCGTTTTGAGATCCGCGTGCACGGCAAGGGCGGCCACGCGGCCATGCCCCACACCACGCTGGACCCGATTCCCGTGGCCTGCGCCATCGTCGGCCAGTTGCAGACCCTGGTGTCGCGCAGCACCGATCCGCTGGACAGCGCCGTGCTCACCGTGGGCAAGATCACCAGCGGCACGGTGGAGAACATCATTCCCGACGAGGCCAGCATCTTCGGCACGGTGCGCGCCCTCAGGACCGAGACGCAGCAGATGTTCATCGAAGGCATGCAGCGCATCAGCGAGCATGTGGCGGCTGCCCATCTGTGCCGCGCCGAGTTCATTCTCAAGCCCGGCTATCCCAACACCACCAACCACGCGCACGAGGCCCGCTTCATGGCCGAGGTGATGCGCGAGGCGGTGGGCGAGGACCGCACCCACGCCGACATCCTGCCGGCCATGACGGCCGAGGACTTCGGCTTCATGCTGGAGGCCGTGCCCGGCGCCTATGGCTGGATAGGCAACGGCCCCGCCACGGGCGAGCCCGGCGTGGGCCTGCACAACCCCGGCTACGACTTCAACGATGACAACCTGGGGCGCGGCGCACGCTTCTGGGACCTGCTGGCGCGCCGCTGGCTGGAACAGTCCAGGACCTGAACGCCGTCACATGCAGGCTCTTGGGCCTGCCCTCACACGCGGGCTCTTGCGCTGGCCCTCACACGCAGGCCCTTGCGCCGGCTTTCACACGCCGGCAGGCGCACCCAGTTGCAGATCCACCCACTCGACCGCCGGCAGGGGCCGGCCGTAGTGGTAGCCCTGGAACAGCACGTCCTGGTTCCAGGCCCGCAGCGTGCCGGCCTGCTCTTCGGTCTCCACTCCTTCGGCCACCACGCGCAGGCGCAGGCGTCTGGCCAGCAGCAGGATCGCCTCGACCATGGCGGCATTGCCCGGCGAGGTATGGCAGTCCTGCACAAAGGACTTGTCGATCTTGAGTTCACGGAACGGCAGCCGCTGCAGATAGGCCAGCGATGAATAACCGGTGCCGAAGTCGTCCAGCCCCATCTCCACGCCCAGCAGCTGCAGCTCGGTCATGCGCTCGCGCGCCTCGTCCACATCGCGCATGACCACGCTTTCGGTGACCTCCAGCGTGAGGCAGCGCGGGTCGGCCCCGGTTGCGGCCAGGGTGCGCTTGAGCTTGTCCACCACGTCGGGCTGGCGGAACTGCCGCCAGCTGACGTTGACCGACAGCCGCCAGCCCTGCTGCACGAACTCGGGCCGCACCAGCATGCGGCAGGCCTGCTCCAGCATCCAGTCGCCCAGTTGCACGATCAGGTCCGATTCCTCGGCCACGGCAATGAAATCACCGGGCTCGACCATGCCCAGGCGCGGATGGTTCCAGCGCACCAGCACCTCGGCGCCCACACAGCGCCCCATGTGGTCCACCTGGGACTGCAGATAGGGCTGCAGCTCGCCGGCAGGAATGGCGCGGCGCAAGTCCTTTTCGATGCGAAAGCGCTTGCCCACGGCCTCGGCCATGTCGGGCTGGAAGATGACGACCTGGCCCAGCCCGGCCTGCTTGGCCTGGTGCAGGGCCACGCCCGCGCGGCGCAGCACATCGTGGCCACCGCTGTCGGTGCGCGAGGCGGCAAAGCTGGCCGCGCCAATGCTGCAGCTGGCCTGCACTTCCTCACCGGTTTCCTCCAGCCACAGCGGCCGCTCCAGCGCGTCCTGCAGCACCTGGGCCAGGGCGCGCATGTGCTGATCGACCTCGGCCGCCTCCTGGCCGGCCTTCTCCAGCAGCACGGCGAATTCATCGGCGCCCATGCGGGCCAGCAGCACGCCGTCGGGCAGGGCATCGGCCAGGCGCAGCGCCAGCGCGCCCAGCAGCGCATCGCCACGCACCGTGCCGCGCACATCGTTGAAGGCCGTGAAGCGGTCCATGTCCAGCAGCAGCAGGCCGTGGCGCGGCTCGCCGCCCTTGCCGCCCTCGCGGAATTCGCGCGCCAGCGCGCGCAGGCGCTGGGTCAGCGACAGGCGGTTGGGCAGCCCGGTGAGCGCGTCGAAATGCGCCAGCGCATGGATCTGGCGTTCTGCGCGCATGCGCTCGGACAGGTCCTGCTTGAGCTCCACATAGTTGACGATGCTGCCGTCCGAGGCGCGTATGGGCGCCACCAGCACGGCCTCGGGCAGGTCCTCGCCCTGGCGCGTGCGGTTGGTCATCTGGCCGCGCCACAGCGCGCCCCGGCCCAGCTGGTGCAAGGCCTCTTCCCAGGCCGGCGCGTCCAGGCCCATGGTGGAGTAGCGGTGCGTGGGCTGGCCCAGGACCTCGTTGCGCGCAAAGCCGGTTCGCTGCAAGAAGGCCTCGTTCACGTAGACGATGTTCTGGTGCACGTCGGTGATGACGATGCTTTCGGGGTTCTGCTCCACGGCGCGGTAGAACTTGCGCAGATCGTCCTGGTGCTGCTCCAGCGAGCCCAGCGTGTCCTGCAGTTCCTGGGCACGGCGGATCAGGCTGCGCCTTGCCATCAGCGTGACCGTGCCCGTCAGCCCCAGCATGCCCACGAAGTACAGCATGGAGAACACGGGCGAGGTCTCGCGCTGGCCTATCCAGTCAACCCCCTCGCGGCCCGCCACCCAGAACGCGGCCATGGCCAGCACGGACAGCACCAGCATGGCCAGCGTGGTGCGCACGCCCAGCACCCAGGCGCACATGACGAGCAAGGCCGGAAAGGCCAGCACCGAGCTGCTTTGCACGCCGCCCGTGGCAGCCACCACGGTCACGGCTGCCACCCAGGTGCCCCAGACCAGAAGATTGGAGGCCAGCTTCCAGTGCCGGCGCCAGCCCAGCAGCACGGCGCCGAAGCTCACGCCGGCGGCAACCAGGTTCAGCCGCACGCTGGGCCAGGGAACGGGGTCCTGCGTCAGAAGCGCCATGGCCAGGAGCACGGTGAGGCTGGTGATCCATAGGCTGCCGACCAGAACGACCCGGCGCAGGGACAAATGGATTTCCGCCTCGACTCGATGACGCCGCATGAAAAAGCCCCAACAGAGAAAGAACACTCAACATGCTAGCGGTCGGCGCCGCCTGCGGCTGTGGTGGTTGTGCCACCGCCCCGGTCGGACGCCCTCTTGCACCAAACGGGGTATGCCGGCGCCGGCCGGCGGTGCCTCAGGGCGCGCTTTTGCGCTCGCGCGGGGGGCGCTTGCGCGCCTTGCTGGCGTCCTTGCGCGCCTGGCGCTCGGCATCGCGTTCCTGGCCCACGGCCAGCCACTGCGCGTATTCGTCGGGCGTCTCCAGCGTGATGCGGCCCAGGATCGCTCCGCGGAAATCCGTGAGCACCAGCTCGGCAGCTTTTTGCAGATTGACACGTCCGCCGCTCATCATGGCGCCGCGGCGCCGGCCGATGGCGTCCAGCAGCTCGTCGTCATGCAGGGCGGCAATGCGTTCGTTGTCCAGGCCCAGCTTGTAGCGCGCCTCCAGCAGGTCCGCGTAGTTCTTCTGCAGATAGCCCAGCAGCTCCAGCGCCACCAGTTCCTCGTCATAGGCGTTGCGGCCCACGGCGCCGCTGGCGGCCAGGTTGTAGCCGCTTTGCTCGACGATGATGCGCGGCCACAGCATGCCGGGCGTGTCCCAGAGGTAGAAGTCGTCGGCCAGCACGATGCGCTGCTCCAGCTTGGTGATGCCGGCCTCGTCCCCCGTCTTGGCCTGCCGCTTGCCGCTCATGGAGTTGATCAGCGTGGACTTGCCCACGTTGGGAATGCCGCAGATCAGCACGCGCATGGGCTTGGCCATGCCGCCACGGTTGGGGGCCAGCAGCTTGCAGGCCTCGATCAGCCGGCGCGTGGGTGCGGGCTCGGAAGCGTCCAGCGCAATGGCGCGCGTGTCGCTCTGGGCGTTGTACCAGTCCAGCCACAGCGGCGTGCGCGCGGCATCGGCCAGGTCCTGCTTGTTGAGCACCTGCAGGCGCGGCTTGTGGCCCGTCAGCTCCTGCAGCAGCGGGTTGCTGCTCGACCCCGGCAGGCGCGCATCCAGCACTTCGATGACCACATCGATTTCCTTGACGCGCTCGGTGATCACCTTGCGCGTGAGATTCATGTGACCGGGGAACCACTGTATGGCCATGGGATTACTTTCTGGGAAACGGGGGAACTGGCAGGGGCGCAAGGATAATTCATGGCTTGCGCAGACAGGATGGAACAGCGCGCTGCGCCCCAGCGCAAACCGCAGGCTTCATTCTTTCTTGCGCAAGCCGCAATTGTCCCCCGCTTTTACGCCCCGCCTCACTGCCTATGTCCTTGCCCGATACCCCCTCTTCCCGCTCCGCCTCGCGCAAGGCCGACATCGAACTGTTGATCAAGGGAGTGACCTGCGCCGTGATCGGCCTGGTGATTCTGCTGGCGCCGCAGTTCATGGCACCCGGGGGCATCGTGCAGATGATGGCCCAGTCGTACCTGGTCGGCTGGTTCGCCCTGCTGCTGGGCACGGCCTTCATCGTGCTTTTTGCGGTGCGCCGCAGCAAGGCGCGGCGCTGAGCATGGTGCAGGGCCCGCTGGAGCAGGCGCTGTCGCAGATCGGGCTTTGGCAGCAGCGCGCCCAGGCTGCAGGCATTGCACTGCGCCCGGCGCCGCCCCAGCCCACCAGTTGCTGCGGCCGCGGCTGCAACGGCTGCGTCTGGGAAGGCTTCTACGACGCCGTGCTGTTCTGGTGCGAGGATGCAGGCCAGGCCCTGAGCGGCGGACCTGGCTGAGGCACGGTCAGCGCAGGTTCTCGGGCGACATGTAGCGCAGGCGCCATTCCTCGAAGGACAGCGTGTCCGCAGCCTCGATGTCGCGCTGGTCCTGCACGGACTGCGCCGACCATTGCTCGAAGCGCTGCTGCTGCGCCTGGCTCCAGGGCAGGGCCAGCAGCGAATCACGGGCCTGCTCGGAACGGGCCAGCGTGAAGCGCGAGAAGCTGTTGCCGTACTCGCCCGTCAGCTCGCCCAGCACATGGGCCGACGGCGTGCGCTCCGGGTGCTCCAGGCGTTCCAGCGCCTGGGCCAGCGCGGCACTGTAATCGTGCGTGCCGTGCGTGCTGTCCAGCGCCTGGGCATAGGGGCGGCACTGGTCCAGCACTTCATGGGCCCAGTCGCGCAGCGGCACCTCGCGGCCCGCGCGCACCAGCTGCAGGCCGGGCTCGCGGCCACGCTCGGCGGTCAGGTGCTGGTTGTGCTTGAGTTCGGCGATCTCGGCCGGCGTATCGGGCGGGCTGTCGGCATTCAGGCAGTGCAGCAGGAACACGTCCAGCATGCGCATGGTGGGGGCGGCAATGCCCACATCCTCGAAGGGATCGAGGTCCATCAGGCGCACTTCCACATACTCCACGCCGCGCTCGCGCAGGGCATGCAGCGGGCGCTCGCCACGGCTGACGGTGCGCTTGGGGCGAATGGTGCCGTAGAACTCGTTCTCGATCTGCAGCAGACCCGTGCCCAGCTGGTTGTAGTCGCCGCCCGGATTGCGCACGCCCAGCATCTCGTAGGCCGGGTAGGGATGGGTCAGCGCCTCATGCAGCGAATTCGCATAGCCTTCCAGGCCGTTGTAGCTGACGTTGATGCTCGCCTGCGCATCGCTCTGGTAGCCCAGGCGGCCCATGCGCAGCGAGGTGGCATGGGGCAGGTACAGCGCCTGGCCCGTATTGCCCAGCGGCTTCAGGCCATGCTCGCGCCCCTCGACGAAACAGGGACACAGCGCGGGCGATGCGCCGTACAGATACAGCAGCACAAAGGCATGGCGCCGGAAATTGCGGATCAGCGAGAAATACTGCTCGCTGGCCACGCCGGGCAGCGACCAGTTGTAGTGGATGCCCGAGATGGTCTGCATGCGCCGGCCATAGCGATGGCCCAGGCCCATGCGGTACACGCTCTTGGATCGGCCCGAATGCGAGGAGCCATAGCGCGCCAGCGGAATCGTCTCGTCCGTGGGCAGCTGGCAGGGCATGCTGGAAGACCACAGCATCTCGCCGCCCGCATCGCGCAGGCTGCGCAGCACGAACTGGTGGATCTGCACCAGCTCGTCCAGGCATTCCTGCACGCCCAGGCGCGCGCCCGTGATCAGCTCGATCTGCGATTCGCTGTAGTCGGTGGTGATGTGCGGATGCGTGAGCGCCGAGCCCAGTGCCAGGGGATGCGGCGTCAGCGCCAGGCTGCCGGAAGGCAGCACGCGCAGGCCCTCCTTTTCTATGCCACGGCGTATGCCCTTGAGCCGCTGGGGATCGGGAACCGCCATGGATGCCTGCGATGTTTTCATTCTTGTTTACCGATTCGTTGATGGGCACCGGCCCACACGGAAACCACCAGGATTCCCGGCGGACCCGACCCGGACGCCGAATGATAGAGAAACGGCAGGAAACGCGATGGCGCCTGTCCGCTTAACCACGCGTTTTGGCCTGTTGCCCCGCATGGCACCGCCGCGAGCGAAAGGAATATGTCAGAGTTTCGCCCTCCCGGCCGGCGCTGCCTTGATACCGGGCAAGGGCAGGCCGGCCAGCGGTGAAATCACTTGCCGGCCCCCGCTTCATCAACGGGCAGCGGCCATGGCCTTGCCCACTTCCAGCGTACCCTGCGCGGCGCCGCTGGCGGGCACCTGTTCGCCGCTGCGGTCCAGCACCTGGGCCAGTTGCGCAGCCAGTTGCTCCGGCACCTGATCGCCCTGGCCCAGATACACGCCTTCGGTCAGCGTGATGAAGGCCGCCTCGAAGCCGCCCGCGCCTGCGCACAGCGTGGTACGTGTGGGCGCACTTTCGTGGGCCAGCACCAGCATGGCTGGCACCACGGCCTCGGGCTTGAGGGCGGCCAGCACGGCCTCGGGCATCAGGCCTTCCGTCATGCGCGTGGCCGCCGTGGGGGCCAGCGCATTCACGTGGATGCCGTGCTTGGCGCCTTCGATCGCCAGCGTCTGCATGAGGCCGACCTGGGCCAGCTTGGCCGCGCCGTAGTTGGCCTGGCCGAAGTTGCCATACAGGCCCGTGGACGAGGTGGTCATCACGATGCGCCCGTAGTTCTGCGCCTGCATGTGCGGCCACACGGCCTTGCAGCAATGCGCGGCGCCCATCAGGTGCACTTCCACCACCAGGCGGAAATCATCCATGTCCATCTTGGCGAAGCTCTTGTCGCGCAGGATGCCGGCGTTATTGACCAGGATGTCCACGCGGCCCCAGGCATCGACGGCCTGCTGCACCATGGCCTGCACGGCCGCGAAATCGGTGACCGATGCGCCGTTGGCCAGCGCCTGGCCGCCCGCCGCGCGGATCTCGTCCACCACGGCCTGGGCCGCCGTGGCCGAGCCGCCGCTGCCATCCACCGCGCCGCCCAGATCATTGACCAGCACCTTGGCGCCGCGCGCCGCCAGCGCCAGCGCATGAAGACGCCCCAGGCCGCCGCCGGCCCCCGTCACGATGGCCACGCGGCCCTCAAACTCAATCGCCATGGAGATGCTCCCTTTGTTGCGTTGAATGCCGGCTCCGCCCGCCGGATGGCAAGGCGCCGGTCACCCAGCAATGTAGACGGACGCCGTCTTCATTCCGGTTGCCCAAGCGACTGCGGCAGGGCAGCCAGCCTTGTCCCCACCATTGCGTGACAAGCCTGTGGACAACCATGTGCTGGCCCGGGACTGGTGACCCAAGCGGTTGTTTTGAATGGATTTTTTTCTTTTGCCTATTTTTTAATCAAATCCACAAGTCGTCTGCCCGACTTATCCCGTCTCACCCTGAACAATCTTGTGAACAACTTTCACAGCGGGCGGGATAAGCAACATAAGCCATTGATTCAAAAGGAAAACATGCAACCTGCTTAAAAAACAGGCAAAAGACCCCGGATTTTCGGGCCACGTCCCGCTTATCCACCGCGCAACCCGCATGTACGCATTTACCCCCATTCGGACTGGACAAGCATGTGGACAAGCCGCCAAAAATGCCAAATTCGCAACATAAGTCATTGATTTGTCAAACAAGCCTGCCAATTGCTCAAAAAACAGGCAAACCCATGCTTCACAGCCGGACGCGTTCAAACGCCTTGCGACCCGCTCCCCTCATAGGCCTCATCTCGCACATGCGCTGCAAGCGCCCCGCAGACGGCACCGGCAACCAGGGGAAAGACATAGACGCTGAGGGATTTGGGAAACGGCGTGCCGGAGGTCGCTGCAAAGCATGCCGCCAGCGCAGCGACACCGCTCACCGCACCCAGCACGGCGCCGAACTCCCTGGTACTCAGTACCTGGAGCAGGCCCCTGAGAGGCCAGCCGACCACATAGATCACCCCCGCCAAAGCGGCAGGAACAGCTCCTATGCCATAGCCAAACAGGACGAGCAGCCAGTTCACCGACAGGATCGACGCACCGTCCGCGCCCACAAGCATCACGGTCAGCACGCCCACACCGGGACCGACCAGCAGGAAGACAACCACAGGCAGGAGGTAGGGCTTGATATGCATGGCGCCAAGCCTAGCGCACCGCCGACCGCTGACCGCTGTCCGGGAGACCCACCCCAACCCAGCCCCCTGGCGCCAGACATGGCCCGAGACAGGGTACAAACACCCTTCGCCCCACCGAATTGCTGATCCCCCCTGATTCCCCCTTGATAACCATGAGCCAGGACTCCCCCGCCTCCTCCCCTTTTGCCCCGCCCTTCTTCACCGCCCGCCTCACGCCCAGCGGCCTGCAGGTCGATGCCTGGGCGGACCAGCCGCTGTTGCACTCGCTGGAGCAGGGCGGCGTGGACTGGCCCAGTTCCTGCCGCAACGGCACCTGCCGCACCTGCATCGGGCAGTTGGTCTCGGGCAGCGTGCGCTACGAGATCGAATGGCCGGGCGTGACGCGCGAGGAACGGGCCGAGGGCTGCGTGCTGCCCTGCATCGCCTATCCCGAAGGCGATGTGGTGCTGCAGGACCCCGGCCCCTGAATCCGGCCAAAGCCCGCGCCGCCTGCGGCCGATGGCCGCTGGAATAGAATGTGCGCTTTCGCAAGGTCATTCCGGGTCATGCCGATTGCCGACAGCGGCTGCGCCGCGCCACACGTTCTTTGGAAGCCCACTTCTGACGCCTGCCAGGCCGAGGGAGCCGGCGCGTGTGCCGCGCCCCGTCCGCACGACCCGGCTCCTCCAGAAGGCACTCCATGAACAACTCCACGTCCCCCGTGCCCATCTCGCCGGTGGAAGACATCATTGCCGACATGCGCGCGGGCCGCATGGTCATCCTCGTCGATGAGGAAGACCGCGAGAACGAAGGCGACCTGGTGCTGGCCGCCGACCATGTCACCCCCGAGGCGATCAACTTCATGGCGCGCTTCGGCCGCGGCCTGATCTGCCTGACGCTCACGCGCGAGCGCTGCGAATACCTGAAGCTGCCGCCCATGGCCGCGCGCAACGGCACCGTGTACAGCACGGCCTTCACCGTCTCCATCGAAGCGGCCGAGGGCGTGACCACCGGCATCTCCGCCGCCGACCGCGCGCGCACCGTGCAGGCCGCCGTGGCCAAGGACTCCAAGCCCACGGATCTGGTCCAGCCCGGCCACATCTTCCCGCTGCAGGCCGTCGACGGCGGCGTGCTCATGCGCGCCGGCCATACCGAGGCTGGCTGCGACTTCGCCGCCCTGGCCGGCTGCAGCCCCGCCGCCGTGATCTGCGAGATCATGAAGGACGACGGCACCATGGCCCGCCTGCCCGACCTGCAGCTGTTCGCTGCCGAGCACGGCCTGAAGATCGGCACCATTGCCGACCTGATCCAGTACCGCAGCCGCAACGAATCCCTGCTCAGCAAGGTCGGCACGCGCCCGCTGCAGACGGCGCATGGCGAGTTCATCGCCCATGCCTTCCGCGACCTGCCCAGCCAATCCGTGCACCTGGCCCTGGTCAAGGGCCAGTGGGAAGCCGACACCCCCGTGCCCGTGCGCGTGCACGAGCCGCTGTCGGTGCTGGACGCGCTGGAGACCGGCCGCACCCTGCACTCCTGGAGCCTGGACTCCAGCCTCGAATACATCGCCCGCCAGGGCCACGGCGTGGCCGTGCTGCTCAACTGCGGCGAGACCGGCGACCAGCTGATGGCCCAGTTCGACGGCAGCGCCCGTGCCGCCCAGGCCCCCGAGCGCGGCCGCATGGACCTGCGCACCTATGGCGTGGGCGCGCAGATCCTGCGCGAATGCGGCGTGCAGCGCATGCAGCTCATGGGCCAGCCGCGCCGCCTGCCCAGCATGGCCGGCTACGGCCTCGAAATCAGCGGCTACATCCCCAAGGAATAAGAAATGTTGAACGCAGAAAAGGGCCAGGCCCAGAACCTCGACGGCGCGCAGCTGCGCGTCGGCATCGTCCAGGCCCGCTTCAATGAAAGCATCACCAACAGCCTGACCCAGGCCTGCCGCGAAGAGCTGCTGGCCCTGGGCGTGCAGGCCGGAAACATCGACCACGTCACCGTGCCCGGCGCCCTGGAAGTGCCCGTGGCGCTGCAGGCGATGGCCGAGTCCGACCGCTACGACGCCCTGGTGGCGCTGGGCTGCATCATCCGTGGGGAGACATACCACTTCGAGCTGGTGGCCAACGAATCGGGCGCGGGTGTCACGCGCCTGGCCCTGGACTACCAGCTGCCGATCGCCAACGCGATCATCACCACCGAGAACACGGAGCAGGCCATCGCGCGCCAGACCGAAAAGGGACGCGACGCGGCCCGGGTCGCCGTGGAGATGGCCAACCTGCTCCAAACCATAGCCCGAACATGAGCGACGAACAATCCACACCGGCCTCGGGCCGCCCTCCCCGCCAAAGCCGCGGCGGCCTGACCAGCACCGGCGCGCGCAAGGCCGCCTCCAAGTCCAACCGCAGCCGCGCGCGTGAATTCGCGCTGCAGGCGCTGTACCAGCACCTGGTGGGCGGCAACGACGTGGAGGCCATCGACCGCTTCACGCGCGACCTGTCCGGCTTTCACAAGGCCGACTCGGTGCACTATGACGCGCTGCTGCGCGGCTGCATCAACTCCCAGGTGGACCTGGACGCGCTGATCGCCCCCAAGCTGGACCGCACCATGGCCGAGATCTCGCCCATCGAGCACGCCAGCATGTGGATCGGCGTGTATGAATTCCAGCACTGCCCCGACGTGCCCTGGCGCGTGGTGCTCAACGAGTGCATCGAGCTGGCCAAGGAATTCGGCGGCACCGACGGCCACAAATACGTGAACGCCGTGCTCAACGGCCTGGCGCCCACGCTGCGCGCGGCCGAAGTCGAGCATGACCGTGCGGGCAAGGGCTCCGCGCCCGCGCAGCCCGCCGCCAAGGCAGACACGGCCACCGACGCGGCAGCAGATGCCGCCACGGACGCAGCAGCAGACGACGCTGCCGACCAGGCCGCCGGCTGACGCCGCGCCTCGGGTCTTCGGGGCACAGGCCCCGCCGCATCCGGCCATCCATGGCCCGCCCGCGCCTGCCGGGCGCGGGCGCCTCTTCCAGGATTTCACCCGTCATGAAGTTTTCGACCCGCGCCGACCGCATTGAGCCCTTTTACGTGATGGAGATCGCCAAGGCGGCGCAGGAGATGGCGCGCGGCTGCGCGGACAGCGACACGCCGATGATCTTCCTGAACATCGGCGAGCCCGACTTCACCGCCCCCCCGCTGGTGCAGGAGGCCGCAGCGCGCGCCGTGCAGGACGGCGCCACGCAGTACACGCCGGCCCTGGGCCTGCCCCAGCTGCGCGAGCGCATCAGCCATTGGTATGCGCAGCGCTTCGGCGTGGATGTGCCGGCGCGGCGCATCGTGGTCACGGCCGGCGCCTCGGCCGCGCTGCAGCTGGCCTGCCTGGCGACCATCGACGCGGGCGACGAAATCCTCATGCCCGACCCCAGCTATCCCTGCAACCGCCACTTCGTGAGCGCAGCCGAAGGCCGGGCCGTGATGGTGCCGACCACGGCGGCCGAGCGCTACCAGCTGAGCGCCGACAAGGTCGAGGCCGCCTGGAACGAGCACACGCGCGGCGTGCTGCTGGCATCGCCCTCCAATCCCACCGGCACCTCGATTGCGCCGGCCGAGCTGCGCCGCATCCTCGACGTGGTGCGCGCCCGGGGCGGGCTGACCATCATCGACGAGATCTACCTGGGCCTGTCGCATGACGACGCCTTCGGCCAGACCGCGCTGGCGCTGGGCGAGGACGTCATCAGCATCAACAGCTTCAGCAAGTACTTCAACATGACGGGCTGGCGCCTGGGCTGGATGGTGGTGCCCGAGGCCATGGTGCCCGTGGTCGAGCGCGTGGCGCAGAACCTCTTCATCTGCGCCAGCACCGTCTCGCAGCGCGCCGCCCTGGCTTGCTTCGAGCCCGAGTCCATTGCCGAGTACGAGCGCCGCCGCGCCGAATTCAAGGCCCGGCGCGACTTCTTCATCCCTGCGCTCGAGGCCCTGGGCCTGCCCGTGCCCGTGCAGCCCGACGGCGCCTTCTACGCCTGGGCCGACTGCCGTGCCGCTGCCGCCAAGCTCGGCGTCCAGGGCAGCTGGGACTTTGCCTACGCCGTCATGGAGCGCGCCCACCTGGCCATCACGCCGGGCCGCGACTTCGGCACGTTCGAGACCGCCGACTTCGTGCGCTTTTCCACGGCCAACTCCATGGAACAGCTGCAGGAGGCCGTGCGCCGCCTGCAGCGCCTGCTGGCCTGAGGGCCGCCGCACATGGCCTTCGAATTTCCCATCCGCGTCTACTGGGAGGACACCGATGCCGGCGGCATCGTGTTCTACGCCAACTATCTGAAGTTCTTCGAGCGTGCCCGCACCGAGTGGCTGCGCGCCCTGGGCATAGGCCAGCAGCAGTTGCGGGAACAAACGGGCGGCATGTTTGTCGTAACCCAGGCCCAGCTGCAATACCTGCGGGCGGCCCGGCTCGATGACCAACTCCTTGTTACCGCCGAGCTGCGAAGCAGCGGGCGCGCTTCGCTGACAATACGGCAGCAGGCGCTGCTGGCATCCGCCGGCGATGGCAGTGCGCCGCCGCCCCTGTTGTGCGAAGGCACGATCCGCATTGGATGGGTGGATGGCTCGACCATGCGCCCCGCAAGAATTCCGAACCGCATCCTGGAGCAACTCTCATGAACTCCCATGACATGTCCATACTCAGCCTCGTGCTGCAGGCCAGCTGGGTCGTGCAGCTGGTCATGCTGATCCTCGTGGGCGCCTCGGTGGCCAGCTGGGCCACCATCTTCCGCAAGTCGCAGACATTGAAGCGCGTGCGCTCGCTCAACGACGGCTTCGAGCAAGACTTCTGGTCGGGCACCAGCCTCAACGATCTCTATGCCTCGGCCGCCCACCATGCCAAGCAGGGCGGCCCCATGGAACGCATCTTCGCCAGCGGCATGCGCGAGTACCAGAAGCTGCGCGAGCGCCGCATCGCCGATGTGAACCAGTTGATGGACGGCACGCGCCGCGCCATGCGCGCCAGCTTCCAGCGCGAGATGGACGAGGTCGAGTCGGGCCTGTCCTTCCTGGGCACCGTGGGCTCGGTCTCTCCCTACATCGGCCTGTTCGGCACGGTCTGGGGCGTGATGCACGCCTTCACCGGCTTTGCCAACATGGAGCAGATCACGCTGGCCACCGTGGCCCCCGGCATTGCCGAGGCGCTGGTGGCCACGGCCATGGGCCTGTTCGCCGCCATCCCGGCCGTCACGGCCTACAACCGCTATGCCCACCAGATCGACCGCGTGGCCAGCCAGCAGGAAACCTTCATCGAAGAGTTCTCCAACATCCTGCAGCGCAACGTGGGTGCGACCGGCTCCAGCACCCCGTCCGGCCATTGAAGTCGCTCAAAGCCAGCAAGGAGTGAGCACATGCCCGCAGTAGCCTCGCGCGGCGGCCGCAGCCGCCGCACCGTCAACGAGATCAACATGGTGCCCTTCATCGACGTGATGCTGGTGCTGCTCATCATTTTCATGGTGACGGCCCCCATGCTCACGCCGGGCTCCATCAACGTGCCCAGTGCCGGCAAGGCCGCGCGCACGCCCCCGAAGCGCGCCGACGTGATGATCGACAAGGACGGCGGCATCCGCATCAAGGCCGGCAGCACCGACAAGACCGTCACGCTCAAGGAGCTGGGCGCAGCCGCCAGGAGCTGGCAGGACCAGCAAAGCGACGACAGCGCCGTGCTGATTTCGGCGGACAAGAAGCTGCCCTTCGAGACCGTGATGGCCGCCATGTCGGCCCTGCAGTCGGCCGGCGTCAAGCGCGTGGCCTTCGGCGTCAAGTCCTCCCAGTAAGCAGCGCCGCCCGCCTTCGATCCCATGCCCAACCTGCAAGACCACGACCAGTTCGCACCGCCGCGCACGCGCGGCCGCACGCGCTCGTGGGCCCTGGCCGCGGCAGCGCACGGGCTGCTTGTGGCCGCCATGCTGTGGACCGTGCGCCCCCCGAAGCAGGCCGACGAGCCCATGGTCGAGGCCGAGTTCTGGTCCACGGCCGCACCCGCTCCCGCCCTGCCCGTGCCTGCGCCACCGCCGCCACCTGCACCCGAGCCTGTTCCCCAGCCGCCACCGCCGCCGCCCGCGCCCGTGATTGCACCGCCCCCACCTCCCAAGCCGCAGGCCGTGGACGACGACCACGAGGCCGAGATCGCGCTGGAGAAGAAGCGCAAGATCGAGCAGCAAAAGAAGGAGCGTGCCGAACAGGCCGCCCGTGAGCAGCGCGAGAAGGAACGCCAGGAGCGCCTGGACAAGGAAAAGGCCGACAAGGCGGCCAAGGACAAGGCCGAGCGCGAGAAGGCGGAAAAAGCCGAGAAGGACCGCCGCGACAAGCTCGAGCAGCAGAAAAAGGACAAGGCCGAGCAGGACCGCAAGGACCGCCTGGAGCAGCAAAAGAAGGACAAGGCCGAAAAGGAAAAGGCGGACAAGGAAAAAGCCGCCAAGGACAAGGCCGAGCGCGAGAAAGCCGAGAAGGCCGACAAGGAAAAGGCCGCCAAGGCCGAAGCCGAGAAGAAGGCCGCCGAGGACAAGCGCAAGAAGGAACAGGCCGCCAAGGAAGCCCGCGAGGCCAAGGAAGCCGAGGCACGCCGCCTGGAGAACATCCGCCGCATGCAGGGCCTGGCCGGCAGCGGCGGCTCGGCCGGCGAAGGCGCCGGTGGCAGCAAGAGCGGCGGCTCGGGCAGCTCGGCCGGAGGCCCCTCGGCCGGCTATGGCGCCAAGGTGGCCGCGCGCGTCAAGCCCAACATCGTCTACCCGGACGCCATCAGCGGCAACCCGCGGGCCGAGGTGCGCGTGCGCACCGCGCCCGATGGCACCATCACCGGCACCACCATTGCCAAGTCCAGCGGCAACAAGGCCTGGGACGATGCCGTCATCCGCGCGCTGCAAAAGACCGAGACGCTGCCGCGCGACATCGATGGCCGCGTGCCTTCGGACCTGGTCATCGGCTTCCGCCCGCAGGACTGAACGGGCACAGGCCCTTCATCAAAAAGCCCCGCCGGTACCTGCCTGCGGGGCTTTTTCCATCTTGCGTTGTATGCAATCCGCCACGCGCCTGCGACTTCGCTTGCGGCACCGGCCGCTTGTCCCTAGCATCCCCGTCTTTGCCGCATTCGCGGCACCCGTCCACCATCGCAAAGGAGAGAACCCATGTCCCATTCGACACGTCCCTTTGCAGTCGTGCACGCTTGAAGCCCTAGCGCCTCCAGGCCACGCTGCAGACCTGATTTCCGGCCCCGCAAGAGGCCCGGCTTTCGGCTGCGCGTGCGCTTTTCCTGATGCCTGTCCATCGAGCTTGCGGCGACTGCCCATTGCGCATTCCGCATCTGCCGGAATGTGCCCCAAGCACTCGATCGAAAGCCATTCATGGGCAATTCCCTTTCGGACACCTACATTGAGGTGTTCGCCAACCGCGGCGTCTGGATTGAAGACGCCGCCATCCAACAACTTCAAACGACGGCCCGCAACCTGGCCGGCATGCGCGCCGCCGTGGGCCTGCCGGACCTGCACCCGGGCCGGGGCTACCCGGTAGGGGCAGCCTTCTTTTCCGTGGGCCGCTTCTACCCGGCCCTGGTCGGCGGCGACATCGGCTGCGGCATGTCGCTGTACAGCACGGAGCTGGCGGCGCACAAGACCTCGGCCACCAAGCTGGAAAAGGCGGTGGGCAACATCGACGGCCCCCTGCCCCAGGAACTGCTGGACGCCGTGGACATGCAGCAGCTGGAGCACATCGCCCAAGCCAGCGGCGTGGCCGACCTGGCGTATCTGCAGGACAGCCTGGGCACCATTGGCGGCGGCAACCACTTTGCCGAACTGCAGGTGGTGGACACGCTGTACGAGGACGGTGCGCTCGACAGGAAACGCGTGCACCTCATGGTGCACAGCGGCTCGCGCGGGCTGGGCGGCGCCATCCTGCGCGCCCATGTGGAGGCCTTCAGCCACGACGGCCTGGCCGCCAGCAGCGATGCCGCCACGCAGTACCTGCGCCAGCACGCGGCCGCCATCGCCTTCGCCCAGCTCAACCGCGCCAGCATTGCGGCACGCCTGCTGCGCGCCCTGCGCACGCGCGGCCAGGCCCTGCTGGACATCACCCACAACCACGTGATCGCCCACCACTGGCGCGGAGAAGACGGCTTTTTGCACCGCAAGGGCGCCACGCCGGCCGACCAGGGGCTGGTGGTGATCCCGGGTTCGCGCGGCGACTACAGCTATCTTGTGCGGCCCGTGGCCGGGCGTGATGAGGCACTGCACTCGCTGGCACACGGCGCGGGCCGCAAGTGGGCACGCACCGATTGCATGGGCCGCCTGCGCCCGCGCTTCACGCTGGACGAGCTGCTGCGCACCCAATTCGGCAGCGCCGTGGTCTGCGCCGACCGCGAACTGGTCTACGAGGAGGCCCCCCAGGCCTACAAGGACGTGGACTCCGTGGTCGCCAGCCTGCAGGAAGCCGGCCTGGTGCAACTGGTGGCGCGGCTGCGCCCCCTGCTGACCTACAAGAAGGGAGCCATGCAATGCTGCTGATCCAGCTGACCGCATCCCACGGCCCCACCGAGTGCGAGCATGCCGTGCGCCTGACCCTGCGCGAGCTGCTGCGCGACTGCGCCTCCAGCGGCATCGCCGTGGACGTGCTGGAGGAAACGCCCACGCCGGCCGGCTACAAGTCCGTGCTGCTGCGCTGCGAGGGCGACACGGACCTGCTTCACGGCACGCTGGGCGCCTGGCTGGGCACCATCCAGTGGGTCTTCGACAGTCCCCTGCGGCCCCATCACCCGCGCAGGAACTGGTTTGTTGCCGTGCAGAAGTGCGAGCCGCCCCGGCAATTGCCGGCCGATGGAGAGATCGTCTTCCAGGCCTGCAAGGCCTCGGGCAAGGGCGGCCAGCATGTCAACACCACGGACTCCGCCGTCCATGCCCTGCATGTGCCCAGCGGGATCTCGGTGAAGGTCATGAGCGAGCGCAGCCAGCACGCCAACAAGCGGCTGGCGCGCGAGCTGCTGGCCCTGAAGCTGGCGCGCCTCAACGCGCAGGGCGAGGGCCAGGCCCGGCGCACACGCAGCCAGCAGCACTGGGAGGTGGAGCGCGGCAGCCCCGTGAAGGTGTTCCGCGCCTGAACGCCCGGGACTAGCCCCTGGCGCACATGTAGATGCCCAGGGCCAGCAGGCCCAGCATCAGCACGCGCTTGAAAACCTGGGGCGACAGCGACTGGCGCAGCCGCTCGCCCCAGGCCATGCCGGCCAGGGCGGGCAGCAGCATCAGTGCGGAAACCAGGGCCGTGGCCCCCCAGCCCGTCCAGGACGAAGCGGCATGGCCCGGCCCCTGCGCCAGCGCCATGCCCGCGCCCAGCGCCAGCGTGGACACCGTGAAGCACAGGCCCATGGCCTGCATCAGCGCCTGCCGGCCCAGCGCCAGCGATTGCAAAAAGGCCACGGCCGGCACCACGAACACGCCGGTCAACGCCGTGATCCCGCCCGTCAACAGACCACACAACAGACCCAGCCAGGCCTGATGCCTCTGCGGCACCTGCAGGCCTGGCCCCCACAGGCCCCACAGGCCCCACAGGCCCCACAGGGCATACACAACCAGGGCCACGCCCAGTGCCGTGCGCGCCACGGCGGCCTCGCCCACCGGGCCCCACCACAGCATGCCGCCCACCGTGCCCGCGACAATGCCCAGCTGCATCCAGCCCAGGCGCCGCAGCAAAGGCCGCAGCGATGGCATGGGCCGCATCTGCACCACATTGGTCACCAGGGACGGCAGCAGCAGCCAGGCCGCCGCCTGCCCGGTCGGCATGAACAGCGCCAGCAGTGCCATGGACACCGTGGGCAGCCCTAGGCCCACCACCCCCTTGACGACACCGGCCAGCCCGAACACGGCCACCGCCGCCGCCAGCACCCACCACGCATCCCACATCACGGCCACCCTGCACTTTCACTGACTTGGCTCAGGCCCTTCCTGAACCTCATGGCACCATGCTCGTGCACCAACAAAGGGATCACAATCGGGAATCTTCAAACCAAGGCTCAGGCATGGCCTGATCCTTCAGCACCACAGTCCATGCGATTCGACCTCACCGACCTGCAGCTGTTCGTCCATATCCTCGACTGCGGCACGCTCACGGCGGCGGCCGGGCGCGCGCACATGACCCTGGCCTCGGCCAGCGAGCGCGTGCGCGGCATGGAGGCGCAACTGGGCTGCGCCCTGCTCGCGCGCCAGGCGCGCGGCGTGCGGCCCACGGCGGCCGGCCACACGCTGGGCCAGCATGCGCGTGACGTTCTGGCACGGATGCAACGCCTGCGCGGCGACATGGCCGAGTACGGCGCGGGCCTGGCCGGGCATGTGCGCGTATGCGGCAACACCTCGGCCGTGAGCGAGCACCTGCCGCTGGCCGTGGCCGGATTCCTGCGCGGCCATCCGCGCGTGGCGCTGGAGCTGCAGGAATGCCGCAGCGCCGAAGTGCTGGACCGGCTGCGCCAGGGCCTGTGCGACATCGGCGTGGCCAGCGATGCCCAGGACCTGCGCGGCCTGCAGGCCACGCCCTGGCGCCCCGACCCGCTGGTGGCCGTGCTGCCGCGCGCCCACCGCCTGGCCCGGCGCAAGCGGCTGGCCTTGCAGGACCTGCTGACCGAAGACTGGGTAGGCCTGCCGCACGATGCCGCCCTGCAGGTGCTGGTGCGCCAGCAGGCCGCCTTGCTGGAAGGGCCGTCGGGAGGGCAGTTGCGCTGGCGCGCCCAGCTGCAGCACCTGGACAGCATCTGCCAGCTGGTGGGCCAGGGTGTGGGCGTGGCCGTCATGCCCGCCGCCGCCGCGCAGCGCCTGGCCCCGGCCAGCGGCGCCCGCGCCGTGCCCTTGTGCGATGCCTGGGCCCGGCGCCAGCTGCTGCTGTGCACGGCCCGGGAAGACCAGTTGCCCGCCCATGCAAGGCAGTTGCTGGTGCATCTGAAGGGACTGGGCCTGACGGAGCCATAGCGAACCGTGTTGGAAAGCGCGATGCGGGACAATACGGGGATCATGACCCTCAAAGCCCCCGAACTGCTGCTGCCGGCCGGCTCGCTCGACAAGATGCGTGCGGCCTACGACTTTGGCGCCGACGCCATCTACGCCGGGCAACCCCGCTACAGCCTGCGCGCACGCAACAACGAATTCCGCCTCGAACAGATCGCCCAGGGCATCTCCGAGGCGCATGCGCGGGGCAAGAAATTCTTCGTCACCAGCAACCTGATCGCCCACAACGACAAGGTGCGCACCTATATCCGCGACATCGAGCCCGTGATCGAGTGCAAGCCCGACGCGCTGATCATGGCCGACCCCGGCCTGATCATGATGGTCAAGGAAAAGTGGCCCGAGACCGAGGTCCATCTCTCGGTGCAGGCCAACACCACCAACTGGGCCACGGTGAAGTTCTGGCAGAAGGCCGGCGTCTCGCGCATCATCCTGTCGCGCGAGCTGTCGCTGGACGAGATCGAGAAGATCCGCCAGGAATGCCCGGACATGGAGATCGAGGTCTTCGTGCACGGCGCGCTGTGCATCGCCTACTCGGGCCGCTGCCTGCTGTCGGGCTACTTCAACCGCCGCGATCCCAACCAGGGCACCTGCACCAATGCCTGCCGCTGGGACTACAAGACGCATGACGCGGCGGTGGATCCCAATACCGGCGAGGCCCTGGCCCAGACCATGGAGCAGGACTTCAGCTTCGAGAAGGCTCGCGAGGAAGCCGACAGCCAGTTCACCAGCACCTGCGGCGACGGCGCGCGCCACCCCAAGGCCGAGCAGGTCTACCTGCTGGAGGAAAAGGGCCGCCCCGGCGAGCTGATGCCCATCATGGAAGACGAGCACGGCACCTACATCATGAACTCCAAGGACCTGCGCGCCGTGGAGCATGTGGAGCGCCTGGTGAAGATCGGCGTGGACTCGCTCAAGATCGAGGGCCGCACCAAGAGCCTGTACTACGTGGCCCGCACGGCCCAGGTCTACCGCCGCGCCATCGACGATGCCGTGGCCGGCCGCCCCTTCAACCCGCACCTGATCACCGAGCTCGAAGGCCTGGCCAACCGTGGCTACACGGGTGGCCTGCTGGAGCGCCGTCCCTCGCAGGACTACCAGAACTACGAGACCGGCCACTCGGTGCTGCAGCGCAGCCACTTCGTGGGCGAGGTGCGCAGCTATGCCGACGGCATGGCCGAGGTGGAGACCAAGAACCGCTTCTCGGTGGGCGATACGCTGGAGATCATCCACCCGCAGGGCAACCGCCAGGTGCTGCTGGAGAAGATGTTCAACCTCGACGGCGAACCCGTGCAGGTCGCCCAGGGCAACCCGATCCGCGTGCGCATTCCGCTGGATGCGCCGGCCGAGGGTGCGCTGATCTCGCGCCTGCTGTGAAGCCGGGGCGCAGGCCGCCCTGCCCTCCTTGCCCGTGATTTTTTCCTGGCGGCTGTCCAGGGCCATTGCTGCAATGGCCCGGAGCGGCCGCCGTTCCTTTCATTCCTCATTTCTGCACTGCCATGGACATCGTCGTCAACGAAGAACTCAAGGCCTACATCGACCCGCTGACCCCCGATGAACTCGACGCGCTGGAGCGCAGCATCGTGGCCGAAGGCTGCCGCGACGCGCTCGTGCTCTGGAACGACCTGCTCATCGACGGCCACAACCGCTACGCCATCTGCCAAAAGCACGGCCTGCCCTTCAACACCGTGCAGGCCACGCAGTTCAAGAACATGGACGACGTGCACCTGTGGATGATCGACCAGCACCTGGGCCGCCGCAGCGTGTCCGACTTCCAGCGCGGCGTGCTGGCGCTGCGCAAGCGCGAGATCATTGCCACGCGCCGCTCGGCCGCCGCCGCTGCCGTGATGGCCGCCAAGGCCGATGCGCCCCAGGCCGAGGGTGAAGCCCCCTGGGAAGGCGAGACCGACCCCGTGGTCGCCGCCGCCCTGGCCAGCGTGGCCAAGGTGCCCGACGAGGCCCTGGACACGCGCGAGGCCCTGGCCCGCGTGGCCCGCCTGTCCAGCAGCCAGGTCAAGCTGATCGAGACCATCCAGCAAAAGGCCGCGCCCGAAGTGGTGGCCGCCGTGCGCTCGGGCGACATCTCGCTGAGCACCGCCGCCGTGGTCGCCAGCCTGCCCGTGGACGAGCAGCAGGCCGTGGCCGCCGCAGGCGCCGACGAACTCAAGCAGGCCGCCAAGCGCGTGCGCGATGCCAAGAAAAAGCCCAAGGCCGCCAAGCCCGAAGCCGAAGCGGCCGACGGCGAAGGCGCGGCCGTGACCGCCTCGCCCGAGGAGCTGCAGCAGCGCGTGAACGAACTCGAAGCCGAGAACGAGCGCCTGCGCCAGCAGATCAAGGCGCTGCAGGAACTGCTGGCCGAGCAAGGCTGAAGCGGCGCCCGCACCCAAGCACGCACGCCGCCATGACGCGCTACCAGGAGCTGGCCGACGATATCGAGGCATCCATCACCGCAGGCGTTCTGTGCCCAGGTGACAAGCTGCCCTCGGTGCGCCAGACCAGCGAGCGGCGCGGCGTCAGCGCCTCCACGGTGTTCCAGGCCTACTACCTGCTGGAGGCGCGCGGCCTGGTGCGCGCGCGCGAGCGATCGGGCTACTTCGTGGCCCAGCGCCCGCGCAGCGCGCCGCCCGAGCCTACCGAGCCGTCTTCGCCCGAGGGCGACAGCTTTGCCGTGGTCGATGTGAGCGAGCGCGTGTTCGAGGTGCTGGAGTCGGCCATGGACCGCGATGTCGTGCCCCTGGGCTCGGCCTTTCCCTCGCCGGGCCTGTTCCCGCTGCGCCGCCTGGGCCAGTGCCTGGCGCATGCCGCGCGCGAGGCCGACCCGCGCAGCGCCATCGACGACCTCACGCCCGGCAGCCTGGCGCTGCGCCGCCAGATCGCACGCCGCTACCTGGCCGACGGCCTGGCGCTGACGCCGGCCGACCTGGTCATCACCAACGGCGCGCTGGAGGCTCTGAACCTGTGCCTGGCCGCCGTCACGCGGCCCGGCGGCGCCGTGGTCATCGAATCGCCCTGCTTCTATGGTGCGCTGCAGGCGCTGGAGCGCATGGGCCTGTCGGCCATCGAGGTGCCCACCCATCCGGGCGAGGGGATGGACCTGAACGCGCTGGAGGCAGCACTGCAGCGCCACAGGCCCCAGGCCATCTGGCTGATGACCTGCTTTCAGAACCCGCTGGGCAGCCTCATGCCAGAGGCGCGCAAACGCGCACTGGTGGAGCTGGTCACGCGCCACCGCGTGCCGCTGATCGAAGACGATGTGTACGGCGAGCTGTACTTCGGCGAGCGCCGCCCGCCGCCGGCCAAGACCTTCGACACCGAAGGCTGGGTGCTTCACTGCAGCTCGTTCTCCAAATGGCTGGCGCCGGGCTGGCGCACGGGCTGGGCCGCGCCGGGGCGCTTCACGCGCGCCGTGGCCCGGCAAAAGCTCACCACCACGCTGGCCACGAATGCACCCACCCAGCAGGCGCTGGCCGACTACCTGGAAAGCGGCGGCGCCGACCGCCACCTGCGCCGCCTGCGCCAGAGCCTGGCCCTGCAGCGGGACCACATGGCATCGGCCATTGCCCGCCACTTTCCACAAGGCACGCGGGCCACGCGGCCCGAGGGCGGCTACTTCATGTGGATAGAGCTGCCGCCGTACTGCAATGCGCTGGCCCTGCACCGCGCGGCGCTGGCGCGCGGCATCAGCGTGGCGCCGGGGCCGATCTTCTCGGCCTCGCAGGCCTTCGGCCACTGCCTGCGGCTGAACTACGGCCATGACTGGAGCGACGAGACCGGGCAGGCCCTGGCCACGCTGGGCGAGCTGGCCTGTGCAATGCAGCCCCTTCCAACAGCAAAAGCAGCAAGGTAAGCGCCCGCTGCGCTGGCAGCACCTGCTGCGCTGTAGCGCCCGGGCAACGCGGCCCGGCACAGCTGCTGTCAGCCTGGTGCAAGCTGGATGATTCTCATTTAGACTCGCACCCCGAACCGGCATCGCCGCCATGCATGCTGACCGGTCCTTGTCTCCTGCTTCCGCCTCGCCCGCCGCCACGCGTCCTGCAGCCTGCCAGCCGACCCTTCAGCGCTGCACCAATCCCAGAGGCACAAAGGAAGTTTTCCATGGTTTCCAGCAATCACTGCGCCACGCTCACACGCTGCGCGGCCGCTGTCGCCGCCGCCCTGCTGTCGCTGCAGGCGTCGGCACAGGCGCCATCCCCCACCACCACCGCACCCGAGGCCGGCCTGTCCGCCATCACCGTCACGGGCAACTGGCTGGACAACCCCACCGAGGAAAAGGTGCTGGACCATGCCGGCGCGCGCACCATCGTCGAACGGGCGCGCATCGAGGAAACCGGCTCCTCCAGCCTGCGCGACGTGCTGCGCCTGGTGCCCGGCGTGCAGGTGCAGGACAGCAACGGCACGGGCGGCAGCGATGTGTCCCTGAACATCGGCGTGCGCGGCCTGACGGCGCGCCTGTCGCCGCGCTCGTATGTGCTGATGGACGGCGTGCCCGTCTCCTACGCGCCCTACGGCCAGCCCCAGCTGTCGCTGGCGCCCGTGTCGCTGGGCAACCTGGAGTCGGTGGACGTGATCCGCGGCGCGGGCTCGGTGCGCTACGGCCCCCAGAACGTGGGCGGCATCATCAACTTCGTCACGCGCGCCATTCCCAAGACCTTCGCGGCCGAGGCCTCGGTGGGCACCGAGATCTACAGCCACGGCGGCAATGCCAAGACCACGCCCAGCCTGTTCGTGGGCGGCACCAACGAATCCGGCCTGGGCCTGGCCCTGCTGTACTCGGGCACGCATGGCGACGGCTGGCGCGCAGGCAATGACAAGACCGACATCGACGACATCCTGCTCAAGGGCGCCTACCGCATCTCGGCCCAGGACGACATCGCCGTCTCGCTGCACCACTTCGAGGGCTCGGGCCGCATGCCCGGCGGCCTGACCACGGCGCAGTACGCGGCCGACCCGTTCCAGTCCACACGCTCCTACGACAGCTTCGACGGCCGCCGCACCGATGCCTCGTTCAAGTACAACCACAAGGACGGGCGCAACAACTTCGAGGTGCTGGGCTACTACGTGGACTCGTTCCGCGGCAGCTACATCGAGCAGGACAACGCCAACCAGCGCCGCCTGACGGCCGCGCCGCGCAGCTACCACTACTTCGGCATCGAGCCGCGCTACTCGCGCCTGTTCGAGACCGGCTCCGTGGTGCAGGAAGTCAGCGTGGGCTACCGCTACCTCAAGGAAAGCAGTTCCGAGGTCGCGCTGCGCACCGCCTACTACAACCCCGCCACCATGGCCAACGCCATGGCCCTGCCGATCACGCCCTACCAGACCAGCCAGGGCGGCACCACGGCCCATGCCTTCTACATCGATGACCGCATCGACATCGGCAACTGGACCATCACGCCCGGCGTGCGCTACGAACGCATCAACTCCTTCAACAACGTCAGCAACCTGGGCGCCGATGGCAGCACCGTCACCAGCCAGCTGTTCCCCAAGGCCGATGCACGCGAGTTCCTGCCCACGCTGTCCGTGCTCTACCGCATGAATGCGCAGTGGTCGCTGTTCGCCAACGCGGGCAAGTCCTTCGGCCCCCAGCAGTATGCGCAGCTGGCCCAGACCGAGCGCGGCCTGCATCCCGAATCGGCCAAGACCTATGAGGTGGGCACGCACTACAACAGCCCGGCGCTGAACGCCGAGCTGACGCTGTTCAACATCGACTTCGACAAGGAACTGCTGCTGACCCGCGTGGGCGTGGACGGCATCTGGACCGACCTGGGCGCCACGCGCCACCGAGGCATCGAGTCCTCGCTGCGCTACGACCTGGGCCAGTGGAATGCCGCGCTCAAGGGGCTGACGGCGGGTGTGTCCTATACCTACACCGAGGCCGTCTCGCGCGCTGGCGATTTCGCGGGGCGCGACCTGCCGCTGTACTCGCGCCACACGGGCCAGCTGTGGGCGCGCTATGCGCTGGGGCAGTGGACGCTGAATGCGGACCTGGCTGCGCAATCGAAGCAGCGCTCTCCGGGGTCGGGCACGCAGTATGTGACGCAGGAAGATGCTGCGGGGCGGCTGGGTGATATTCCCGGGTTTGCGACCGTGGGCCTGCGTGCGGGCTATGACTTTGGCAAGTCGCTGAGCAATCTGCGGGTGGCTGTGGGGGTCAAGAATCTGTTTGATCGCAGGTACTACACGCGGTCTACGGACAACAACGGGGGCAAGTATGTGGGGATGCCTCGGACGTTGTATGTGCAGGGGACGTTGCCGTTCTGAGGCTTTGGTTTACGTGGGTCTGTTTTTGACCCTGCCGGGTGGTATTTTTCTGAGGCCGGGTCTCGGCCCGGCGGCCGACTGCCCTTTCTTGATTCGCCAAGAAAGGTCAGATCAAAGAAGGCGACCCGAATGTCCGCGACCCTCCGCTTCGCTGCGGGCAACCTGCGTCGTGGCGGCTGCGGGGTTCGCCGTGAAACTCTCTTCGCGCTGCGCGCTACGTTCAGACAATCACGGCGAGTCAGATCACGAAGCAAGCCTGTCCTTCGGCAGGCTTGCACCCCCGCAACCGCCACGCCGCAGGCGCTGACATACGGGGAGTTGGTTCGGGCCTTCGCTTCGCTCGGCCCGTTTTGTTCTTTTTAGCCCTCTGCTGTGAATCCCACGCGCTTGACGATGGGGCCCCATTTGGCGAGTTCGGACTGCAGCAGCGCGGCCAGTTCGGCGGGGGTGGAGGATTGGGCGTCCAGGCCGAAGGTGGCCAGGCTGTCCACCACGTCGGGCGTGGCCAGGGCCTTGCGCATGTGGCCGTTCAGGCGCTGCACGGTCTCGGCGGGTGTCTTGGCGGGCACGAAGAAGGCGAACCATTCGCTGTGCGCCATGTCCTTGTAGCCCTGCTCCACCAGCGTGGGGACCTGGGGTGCGAAGCGGCTGCGCTTGGCGCCGCTGACGCCCAGGATGCGCATCTTGCCGCCGGCCAGGTGCTGCAGCATGTCGCCCACGGGGCCGCAGACGGCGGAGACGTTGCCGCCCAGCATGTCCAGCAGCGCGGGCTGGGTGCCGCGGTAGCCGGCGTGCTTGAAGTCCACGCCGGCATGCTGGCCCAGCAGGGCGCCGATGAAGTGCGGCGTGGAGCCGGGCGCGGGCGAGCCGAAGTTGGCGCCTGCGGGGTTGGCCTTGGCCCAGGCGAAGAATTCGGGCACGGTGGTCACGCTGGCGGGCACGGCGGGGCCGACGGCGAAGCCGAAGTCGAAGATGCAGCCCACGGTGACTGGCGCCAGGTCGGCCACCGGGTCATAGGGCAGCTTCTTGTAGATGTGCGGGTAGATGGACAGCATGGACGTGGGCGTCTGCAGCAGGGTGGCGCCGTCTGCGGGCCGGCCCTTGACGTAGCTGATGGCGATCTGCCCGCCCGCGCCCGTGCGGTTCTCCACCACGGCGGTCTTGGCATAGCCCGACAGCTTGGTGCCCACGCGGCGGCAGATGGCGTCCGAGGTGCCTCCGGCCGCGAAGCCGGTGATGATGTTCAGGGTCTCGATGGGGCCCTGGGCCTGCGCCCAGGCCTGCTGGCCCAGGCTGGCCAGCAGCGCACCCGCTCCAGCGGTGCCCAGCCATTGGCGGCGGTCGATGTTCATGCGTATGTCTCCGGTTGAAATTGAAACTCTGAAAAAAACAGTGGGGGAACAGCGGGGGAAATGCGTGCCAGCCCGGCGGCTTCAACTGTCGTCGCGCAGCCAGACCACCTGGCCCGAATGCGTGACCGCGCCCTGGTGGGCCGGGCGCACGGTGAGCGCGTATTTTTCCAGCACGCCGCCCAGCGGCGGCATCTGGCGGCGCGCGGCGGCCGATTGTTCCAGACGTTCGGCCAGTTCAGCCTCGCCGATTTCCACCGTGATGCTGCGCGCATCGGCGCGGGCGTCGATGGCAATGAGGTCGCCGTCGCGCAGCGCGGCAATGGGGCCGTTGTCGGCGGCCTCGGGGCCTGCGTAGCCGATGCACAGGCCGCGCGTGGCACCAGAGAAGCGCCCATCGGTCAGCAGGGCCACCTTGTCGCCCATGCCCTGGCCATACAGCAGCGCGGTGATGCCCAGCATCTCGCGCATGCCGGGGCTGCCGCGCGGGCCTTCGTTGCGGATGACGATGACATCGCCGGCCGCGTACTGCATGGCCTGCACGGCGGCCTGGGCCTGTTCCTCGGACTCGAAGACGCGCGCGGGGCCCCGGTGCACCAGGGTCTTGAGGCCGGCCGTCTTCAGCAACGCGCCATCGGGGCAGAGGTTGCCCTTGAGCACGGTCAGGCCACCGTCGCGCGTGATGGGATTGCCGGGCGTGCGCACCACCTCGCCATCGGGCGGCGCGGCATCGGCCAGTTCTTCGGCCAGGGTGCGGCCCGTGAAGGTGAGCGCATCGCCGTGGACAAAGCCCTGCTCCATCAGCGTGCGCAGGATCACGCCTGCGCCGCCGATGTAGTACACGTCGCGCGCCAGGAAGCGCCCGCCGGGACGCAGGTCGGCGATCAGCGGCGTGCGCGCGAAGATCTCGGCCACGTCGTCCAGGTGGAAGCGGATGCCGGCCTCGTGCGCGATGGCCGGCAGGTGCAGGGCGGCATTGGTCGATCCGCCCGTGGCGCTGACCACGGCGCAGGCATTCTCCAGCGCCCGGCGCGTGATGATGTCGCGCGGCAGCGGGCCGCCGCCTTCGGCGCTGGCCCACACGGCCTGCATGAGCTGGCGCGCGGCGCGGCGCATCAGCGGTGCGCGCTCGCTGAACACGGCGGGCACCATGCTGGAGCCGATGGGCGCCAGGCCCAGCGCCTCGCTCACCATGCCCATGGTGTTGGCCGTGAACTGGCCTGCGCAGGCGCCGGCCGTGGGCAGGCAGGCGCGGCTCATGGCCTCCAGGTCCTGCGCCGTAGCGGTGCCGGCCAGCACCTGGCCGATGGTCTCGTAGGTATCGACCACGTTCAGGTCGCGCCCGTGCACGCCGGGCGCCTGTCCCGGCAGGGCCGAGCCGCCATGCACGAAGACGCTGGGCACATTGCAGCGCACCATGCCCATCATCAGGCCCGGCAGGTTCTTGTCGCAGGCGCCGATGGCGAAGATGCCATCCCACTGGTGGCCGCGCACCGAGGCCTCCACGCTGTCGGCGATCAGCTCGCGCGAGACCAGCGAGAACCGCATGCCCGAATGCGCCATGGTCAGCCCGTCGCTGACCGACACCACCGGGCATTCATGCGGCGTACCGCCCCCGGCATAGATGCCGGTCTTGGCATGCTGGGCCTGGTCGCGCAGGTTGAGGTTGCAGGGGCTCATCTCCCCGCCCGTGTGGAACACGCCGATGTGCGGGCGCTCTATGTCTTCGTCGTCCTGGCCCAGGGCATGCAGGAAGCTGCGCGTGGTGGCACGGATGGTGCCGGAGCGGATCAGGGCGGAGCGAAAGGGCGTGGGCGTGGGCGTGGCCGCTGCCGGGCTGCTGCCGGTGGTGCTGGTTGTGGTGGTGGAGGCGGCCAGCGATGCGGAGGCGCTGGACTCGGAAAAGACGTTGTCGGGGGAGGCAGGTTTCTTGTTCATACGCGGGACGGAAAACAGCCGCCCACCATAGCGGGGTCTGCGGATTTCCCTATGAGCATTTACACCAGATCGTGTCTCCCGGGAGTCGCCTGGGAAGCCGCCCTTCGGCGCCAGATGGACGGAAAAAAAGGCCCCGGAACAAACTTCCGGGGCCTCAAAACCGATGCCAGCCCGCGCTGCAGCGGACCAGGCATCGTGCACAACAACTGCGCTGTACTCCTGAATCAATCCATCCAACCGGCCCTTCAGCGCGGCACCAGGAACGTGCTGTGCGCCTGCTTGGAAAGCGCCGGGTCACCCACCGCCGTGGCCGTGATCTCCACGCCGTGCGAGCCAGGGCCGGCCGCGCCATAGGGCGCCTGCAGCCGCACCACGACCCAGCGGTCCTGGGCCGCGCCCACGTCCACCTCGGTCTCCGAAGCCACGCGCAGGCCCTCGATGCCCGAGGCCGACAGCACATAGCGCTGGTCCTGCTCCGTGGCATTGCCGATCTGCACGCGGTAGATGTTCTCGATCTGGCCGCCGGCCACGATGCGCGACAGCGTGCCCCGGTCGCGCACCACGTCCACCTTCAGCGGCGTGCGCAGCGCCAGGCTGGCCACCATGGCCGTGGAGATGGCCACCAGCGCCGTGCCGTAGATGAGCACGCGCGGGCGGAAGATGCGGCGCACCAGCTCGCTCTGGCGCCAGCCCCGGGCCACGCCGTTCTGCGTGGACAGGCGGATCAGCCCGCGCGGGTAATGCATGCGGTCCATGACGCTGTTGCAGGCGTCGATGCACAGGCCGCAGCCGATGCACTCGTACTGCAGGCCGTCGCGTATGTCGATGCCCACCGGGCAGACCTGCACGCACAGCGTGCAGTCGATGCAGTCGCCAAGCCCCTGGGCCCGGTAGTCCACCCCCTTGTGGCGCGGACCGCGCGATTCGCCGCGTGCGGTGTCGTAGGTGACGACCAGGGTGTCCTTGTCGAACATGGCGCTCTGAAAGCGCGCATAGGGGCACATGTGCTTGCAGACCTGCTCGCGCAGGAAGCCCGCGTTGCCGTAGGTGGCCAGCGCATAGAACAGCACCCAGAAGATCTGCCATGCGCCGGTGAGCGCCAGCACCTCGGGCAGCAGGCTGCGGATGGGCACGAAGTAGCCGACGAAGGTCAGCCCCGTCCACAGCGAGATCAGCAGCCACAGCGCATGCTTGCCGCCGCGCCGCGCGATCTTCTCCGCGCCCCAGCCGCTGCCGTCCAGCCGCAGCCGCGCGCTGCGGTCGCCCTCCAGCCGGCGCTCCACCCACATGAACAGCTCGGTGTAGACCGTCTGCGGGCAGGAAAAGCCGCACCACAGCCGCCCGGCCACCGTGGTGAACAGGAACAGCGCCAGCGCCGAGACGATGAGCAGCACGGCCAGGTAGATGAAGTCCTGCGGATACAGCAGCCAGCCGAAGACGTAGAAGCGCCGCTGCTCCAGGTCGAACAGCAAGGCCTGCCGGCCATGGATCTGCAGCCAGGGAATGCCATAGAAGAACAGCTGCGTGAGCCAGACCATGGCCCAGCGCCAATGGGTGAAGCGCCCCGTGATGGAGCGCGGCTGGATCTTCCTGCGCGATTCGAACAGCGGGGAATCCGCGCTGGCGTCGGCGATGGGAATCACCTTGCGTGGCGCGGGCCGCGGCCGGGGGGCTGCGGCGGTTTCATCGGGAAGCGGTTTCGGTCGTTCTGACATGCGGGGCCCTCGCCCCGGCCGGTGCGCCCTTGATGCGGGCTTGTCATGAATTGCCGGGGACTGCCTGGACTATGCCCAGCGCCCTGCCCCGGCGGTAGCAGCAGATGCAGCGGATTCGACCGTATCAGATGGCGGGTCAGGCCTGCGGCGAGCGCAGCGCCGCAACGGCAAACCGCAGCCCCCACAGCACCAGGCACAGCCCCAGCAGCGCCGTCAGCGTGCCGATGCGCACATCGGCCTGGAGCACGCCCCAGCGGCTGAAGATCTCCGTCCAGTCATGGTCGCCGCCGCCCACCAGCGGCAGCACCTGGGCGCGCGCGTCCTTCATGTAGTGGGCCACGTTCATGAGGCTCTCTCCCAGCCACATCAGCGCGGCAATCCAGCCCGTGCGCTGGCCCTGCCTGTGGAAATGGCGCATGAACAGGGCCGGGAACAGCAGCTGGAACAGCGTGCCGCCGTAGACCGAGAGATGCTGCGAGAACAGGGCCACCAGCGGATGCCCGGCTTCGTGCAGTGCCAGGTTGGCGTTGTCCAGCAGCAGCAGCCAGTGACCCTGGCTGAAGAAGTGGCCCCAGATGATCCAGGCGGCAAAGGCCGTCAGCGCGATGGCGGCAGGCCGGGTGACGGGCTGCCACTCGATCTGCCCGTCCAGCGCATCGCCGCGCTTCATCGCGCCTGCCCTGCAGGTTGTGGGTGCGGATGCAGATGCGGGTGCGGGGGCGTTTGCGCACCGGGGCAAGGGGCAGGCAGGAAAGGCATGGCGGCAGGATTGGGCTAAGCAGCAATGGCAAGAGGATGGCAGGACTCTGGCCGCGATCTTCCCACGGCTCCCCCGGCTCGCCGGAATGCCGTCCTGCGCCGCCATCCATGCACGCGAGGTTCTGGCACAGTCGGGCATCCGACTCTTCAAGCCAAGGAACGTCCGCACCATGAACCTGCGCCCCCTATTGCATGACCTTGTCCGCCAACATGGCCTGGACCGCAAGGCCGCCGTGCAGCTGTTTGCACTGGCGGGATTCGAGCAGGAACCGGCTGCGCTCAGAACCCGCCTGTGGCCCGTGGTGGCCTTGCTGGGCGCGGCGCTGGGCGGGCTGGGCATCGTGCTGTGGATTGCCGCCAATTGGGAGAGCATGGGCCGCATGCAGCGCTTTGCCCTGCTGCAGGGCTTCGTGCTCGTGATGTGTCTTGGCGCGGCATGGCGCGCGGCGGCGCGCGTGCCGCTGTCGGTGCTGGCGCTGCTGGGCACGGGTGCTCTGTTCGCCTTTTTCGGGCAGACCTACCAGACGGGAGCGGACCCCTGGCAGCTGTTTGCGCTGTGGGCAGCGCTGACCCTGCCGCTGGCCCTGGCGGCGCGCAGCGATGGCGTCTGGGTGCCCTGGGTGGTGGTTGCCATGACGGGCATTGCGCTGTGGGCGCAGGCCCATACGCCGCAGTTCTGGGAGGTGGAGTCGCGCGACCTGGGCGTGCATGCCGTGGCCCTGGGCGCCGCCCTTGCCGTCACCGCGGTCATGGCACCGGCCCTGCGGCGCTTCACGGGCGCGGGGCTGTGGGCCTTGCGCGGCGCGGGCGCGCTGGCGCTGGCGATGATCACCTCCACCGCCATCAGCGGGCTGTTCCACAGCACGGTGGCGCCGCAGTACCCGCTGGGGCTGGTGCTGCTGGCAGGCGCGGCGGCGCTGGCGGGCCAGCGCAGGCATTTCGATATCTTCCTGCTCAGCGGTGCGGCGCTGGGCCTGAACGTGCTGCTGGTGTGCGGCCTGGTCTACCTGCTGCTGGAAAAACTGGGGGCGGACTTCACGGGCATGCTGCTGCTCGTCGGCCTGGGCGCTGCGTGCCTGCTGGCGGCCACGGTCAGCCTGGTGCTTCGAATGTCACGCAACGCGGAAGGAGGCCTTCAATGAGCCACGAACACGACACCCTGCTGCGCCAGGCCGTGGACCAGGGCATCCTGCCGCCTGCCGCCTTGCAGGACCGCCGCCCTGCCGCCAACGACCGCCATTGGGCGGTGGTGCTGCTCACGGCGCTGGGCGCCTGGCTGGCCCTTCTTCCCTTGCTGATTCTGTTTGCGTTTGCCCTGTCCGACTGGATAGAGCGCGGCGCCGGCACCTATGTGATCGGCGCCATGATGCTGGCCGCAGCCGTGGCCGTGCTGCGCGCCGAGGAGCTGCCCGTCTTCCTGGAGCAACTGGCCCTGCCTGCCATGCTGACCGGCGCCGGCCTGCTGGGCTTTGGCCTGGCGCGCGACCTGTCGGGGCAGGCTGCGGGCGCGATAGGCCTGGCCATTGCGCTGGCCTGCACGGCCGCCATTCCAAGGCCCTGGCTGCGCGTGCTGCTGGGCGCCGCCTGCGCGCTGCTGTTTTGCACCATGCTCTGGCCGGACAACGATCCATCCACCCTGTACGCAGGCCTGCCGACCTGGGTCATCGTGCATGCGGCGCTGCTGCTCTGGATGCTGCTGCTGGCAACCCAGTGGCGCGCGCTGGGGCAGTCTGCGGCACAGACCCGCATGGCGGCGGCGCTGGAGCCCTTTGCCACGGGCTGGCTGCTGGCGGTGCTGGCTGGCCTGGCCTTTCTGTCCGGCAGGAGCTTCATGGTGGCCGGCGTGCTGGGCGGCGGCCTGGCGGGCGAACTGGCGCAGGAAGCCGCCCCGAACATCTCCATGGGCGTTCTGACGCAGGCCGGCTCGGCCGCGCTGGCCCTGGCAGCCGCCTGGTTCGCCCAGCGCGCATGGCCCACGCTGCGGCAGCCGCGCGCCGCCGTGGCTGCCGTGGTGCTGGCCGTGCTGAGTGCCTTCCTGCCCTGGCTGGGCGCCTGCCTGCTGGCGCTGGCGGTGACCGGCACCAGCGGCCGCTGGCGGCAGGCCGCAGCGGCCGCCCTGGCTGCGGCCTGGATCGTGGGCAGCTTCTACTACCAGCTGGCCTGGCCACTGGCCACCAAGGCCATGGTGCTGGCCGGCTGCGGCGCCTTGCTGGGCCTGCTGGCCTGGGCAGGGCCGCGCGCCACAGCCCTGCCAGGCAGCGCGGAGACCGCCGCCGCATCAGGCGCCGCGCCCCTGCAGCGCTGGGCGCCGTGGCTGGTGGTGCTGACGGCGGCCTGCACGCTGGCGGTGGCCAATATCGGCATTGCGCAGAAGGAACGCACCATCGCCCAGGGCCGCAAGGTGTTCGTGGAACTGGCGCCGGTGGACCCGCGCTCCCTGATGCAGGGCGACTACATGCGCCTGAACTTCCGCCTGCCTTCCGAGGACAGGGACGTGGAGAAAGAGAGCCTGCGCAGCGGACGCCTCTACGCCATCGGCAAGCTCGATGAGCAGGGCGTGGTGCAGTGGCTGCGCACCGGCACGGCCAGCGAGCCGCTGGCGCCCGGCGAGCAGCGCTTTGAACTCACCCCGCGCGGCGGCCGGTGGACGCTGGTGACGGATGCCTGGTACTTCCGCGAAGGCGATGGCCAGCGCTGGGAGCAGGCCCGCTACGGCGAGTTCCGCGTGGAGCCCGACGGGCGTGCGCTGCTGGTGGGCATGGCTGACGCGCAACTGCGCCCCATCGTGCCCTGAATGCAACTCACTCGAAACTGTCGCCCTCGGCCAGCGGCGCATGCCGGTAGCTGGCCGGCGTGCGGCTGAGCTTGACGGGCGCGCCCAGGCCCCGGTAGCCGCCCTCCATCTCCACCACCATCTCGCGGTGCAGGGTATGCGGGTGGTTGAGCGCGGCATCCACGCCCAGCACAGGCGCGGCGGGCACGCCGATGGCCATCAGCGCATCGGCCAGGGCGGGGCCGTCGCAGGACTGCAGGGCCTGCTCCAGCAGCGGCTTGAGCGCATCGCGGTGGTGCGAGCGCTGGCCGGCCGTGGCAAAGCGCTCGTCGGCCACCAGTTGCGGGCATCCCAGGTGCTCGCACAGCAGGCGGAACTGGCGGTCGTTGCCCACGGCCAGGAAGACCGGCGTGGTGCCCGTGGCAAAGCTGTCGTAGGGATAGATGTTGGGATGGGCGTTGCCCGAGCGCCCCGGCGTCCTGCCGCTCATGAACCAGTTGCCCGCATGCGGGTGCAGCAGCGAGATGCCGCTGTCGTACAGCGAGACATCGACCAGCTGGCCCAGACCGCTGCGCTGGCGCTCCTGCAGCGCCAGCAGCACGCCGATGACGCCGTTCATGCCCGTGACCATGTCCACCACCGGCAGGCCCACGCGCAGCGGATCGCCGCCGGCCTCGCCGTTGACGCTCATCAGCCCCGTCATGGCCTGGATGGCCGCGTCATAGCCGGGCCAGGCGCCCAGCGGGCCATCGGCGCCGAAGCCGCTGACGCGGCACCAGATGAGGCGCGGAAAGCGCTCGCGCAGTTGCTCCCAGCCTATGCCCCACTTTTCCATGGTGCCGATCTTGAAGTTCTCCACCACCACGTCGGCCTGGTCCATCAACGCCAGCACGGCCTGCTGGCCTTCGGGCTGGGACAGGTCCAGGAACTGCAGCCGCTTGTTGCGGTTCAGGCCCCGGTAGTAGGAGGACACACCGTCCTGGAACGGCGGCCCCCAGGCGCGCGTATCGTCGCCCTGCGGCGGCTCCACCTTGAGCACGTCGGCGCCGTGGTCGCCCAGGATCTGGCCGCACAGCGGGCCACCAAGAATGCGGGAGAGATCGAGGACACGGATGCCCTGGAGTGCGCCCATGCTGTGGGAAGTGGTCATCAATGTGCTTTCCTCAATCCAGTTTGGCGCCGGAGGCATCGACCACGGCCTTCCATTTCGTGACCTCCTGCGCGATGAAGGTCGACAGCCCCGCTGGCGACAGATCCGATGCCGGCTCCAGCCCCTGGTCGGCAAAGGTCTTGCGGATGCGCTCGCTGCTCAGGGCCTTGCGGAAGGCCGCGTTCAGCGTCTCGATGCGGTCGGCCGGCGTGCCGGCCGGTGCCACCACGCCGAAAAACACGCTCACGTCGTAGCCGGGCAGGCCCTGCTCGGCGATGGTGGGAATATCGGGCATGGCCTGGGAGCGCTTTTCCGTGGCCACGCCAATGGCCTTGAACTTGCCGGCCTTGATGTAGGGCATGGCGGTGAGGATGTCGGTGAAGGTCATGTTCACCTGCCCCGCCAGCAGGTCGTTGAGCGCCGGGCCCGTGCCCTTGTAGGGGATGTGCTGCAGCGAGGTGCCGGCCATCTTGTTGAACAGCACGCCCGCCAGGTGCGAGGAGGCGCCGTTGCCCGAGGACGCATAGTCCAGGCTGCCCGGCTTGGCCTTGTCCTGAGCAATCAGCTCCTGCACGGTGGTGGCCTTGGTGGCCGGATTGACCACCAGCACATTGGGCAGGTGGCCCACGCGGATGATGGGCGCGAAGCTGGTCTGCGGGTCGTAGTTGATCTTGCGGTACAGGTGCTTGTTGATGGCCAGCGGCCCCGAGGTGCCGAACATGATGGTGTAGCCGTCGGGCCTGGCGCGGGCCACGAAGTCGGCGCCGATGTTGCCGCCCGCACCGGCCTTGTTCTCCACGATCACGCTCTGGCCCAGCGTCTCGGTCAGCGATATCGCCAGCGTGCGGGCCATGGCGTCCGTGGGCCCGCCGGGCGGGAAGGGAACGACAAAGCTGATGGGCCGCTCGGGAAAGCGCTCGGCCAGTGCGGCGGCCGGCAGAGCGGCGGTGGCGGCGAGCGCACAGGCCCACAGGAATCGGCGTTTCTGGAAGGACGGCTTCTGGTCAGTGCAAGGCATGGTGTTTGTCTCCGGTACTTGTGCGGTCATCCCTGTGGACGGGATGTGTGTTCTGGGTCGGTGCGGTCGATGGGCTCAGCGTGTCCAGCCTTCGGGCAGGTCGCCTGCCGCCAGCGGGTCGCGCGGCAGCACGCGGTGCAGCAGCACCAGCTGGGCCCAGCGCATGCGCTCGGCGCTGCCGGTGCACGAGGCCTCCCAGGCCATGGCCGTGGCCGTGAAGCAGTGGTACAGGCCCGAGGCGGCGGCGCGCGCCAGGCGGTCACCTCCCTCCTCGGCCGCGCGCAGGGCCAGGGCCGCAGCCTTGTCCATGCTGGCCGACAACGCGGCCTTGAAGTCCGTGGCCGCCTCGGTCTGGGCCAGCAGCTGGGCCGCGTGGTCACGCAGCACGGGCAGCGAGCCTTCGCGCTTGATGGCGCGGATCACGTCCAGCGCCACGATGTTGCTGGTGCCTTCCCAGATCGATCCCAGGTGGGAGTCGCGCACCAGGCGCGGATCGCTCCACTCCTCGATGTAGCCGCATCCGCCGCGCACCTCCATGGCGTCGCCCGTGACCTTGCGCGCGTCGCGGCAGGCGCGGAACTTGATCATGGGCGTGAGGATGCGCAGCAGCGCGTAGGCGCCGTCTTCGCCTGCGTCCGAACGCTGCAGCGCCTGGGCCGTCTGCAGCACCATGGTGCGGGCCTGCTCGGAGTAGATGCGCAGCTTGTCGAGCTGGCGCTGCATCAGCGGCATGTCCTGCAGGGCCTTGCCGAAGGCGCGGCGCTCGCGCGCCACGTACTCGGCCTCGGCCACGGCGCGGCGCATCAGCCCGGCCGAGCGCACGCCGTTGGACAGGCGCGAGTTGTTCACCATGTCGGCCATCTGCACGAAACCCCGGCCCTGCTCGCCCACCAGGTAGGCGACGGCGCCGTCGAGCACGATCTCGCCGCTGGCCATGGAGCGCGTGCCCAGCTTGTGCTTGAGGCGCACGATGCGGTAGTGGTTGGCCGAGCCGTCGTCCAGCCGGCGCGGCAGCAGGAACAGCGAGATGCCCTTCATGCCCGCTGGCGCGCCTTCCACGCGCGCCAGCACCATGGCGAAGTCGGCATCGGGGTTGGAGCAGAACCACTTGTCGCCCGACAGGCGCCAGCTGCCGTCGGCGGCCGGGCGGGCCAGCGTCTGGGTGTTGGAGATGTCCGAGCCGGCCGCCTGCTCGGTCATGAACATGGCGCCCTGGGCCTGGTCCTCGAAGCGCAGCTGCGTCATGCGCGGCCAGTACTTCTCGACCAGGGCCGGCTCGCCGTACTTGCGCAGCGTGCGCGCCAGCGAGTCGGTCATGGACAGCGGGCAGCACAGGCCGAACTCGGCCTGCACGAACAGATAGGTCAGCGCGTACTTGGCCAGCGGCGGCAGCTTGCCATCCCAGCCCAGCACGCCCGTGCGGTGCGACATGACGGCCAGGCCGAACTCGCCATAGGCCACGCGCTCCATCTCCACATAGGCCGGATGCTTGACGATGCGCTGCGCATCGCGCCCCGTGCGGTCGCGGTGCTCCAGCTCGGGCGGGTTGCGGTCGGCGGTCAGTGCCCATTCATCGATCTCGCGGCCGGCCAGCGCGCCCATGCGCTCCAGATGGGGCTGCAGGTGCGCGTTCACCTCGGGCGGCAGGTACAGCGCCAGCAGCGGCTGCAACTGCGAATCGGTGGTGTACAGGTTGCTGCCGTGGCGGTCGGGCACGGCCTGGAAAGCCTGGGCGGGGGAAGACTGCATGGCGGCCAGCGCCTGCGGTTCGGGGTTCATGGTCTGTCTCCTGTGCGGGAACCGGGCCCGGGCGCATGGGCTCCGGGTCTTGGGGATGCCCCCATTCTTGGAAACAGTCCTATTCGAGTCAAATATCGATAACGTATTGATCAATAGTCAAACCAGATAGAACGCCATGGAGCTGAGACAACTGAGGTACTTTCTGGTGCTGGCCGAGGAGCTGCACTTCAGCCGCGCAGCCCAGCGCCTGTCCATCTCCCAGCCGCCGCTGAGCGTGGCCATCCGCCAGCTGGAGGAAGAGCTGGGCGCCCAGCTGTTCGAGCGCACCAGCAAGGAGGTGCGGCTCACGGCCGCCGGCAAGCACCTGCGCGTGCAGGCCCAGGACATCATGGAACAGGCCCAGCGCGTGCGCCAGGACATGCGCGCCATCGCCGACGGCGTGCAGGGCCGCATCCGGCTGGGCTTTGTGGGTTCGGCCATCTACCGCGGGCTGCCCGAGGCGCTGGAGAGCTTTCGCGCCCGGCACCCGCTGGTGCGCATCGACATGCTGGAGCTCAACAGCGCAGAGCAGATCGCCTCCCTGCAGCAGGAGCGCCTGGACCTGGGCCTGCTGCACGCCACGCGCCCCGCGCCCGGCCTGCAATCACACACCCTGGTGAGCGAGCCCTTCATGGCCTGCCTGCCCGCAGGCCATGCGCTGGCCGGCCAGCGCACGCTGCAGGTGCGCCAGCTGGCGGGCGAGCGCATGGTGCTGTTCTCGCGCCAGGTCTCGCCCGACTACCACCAGCAGATCTGGCAGATCTGCCAGAGCGAAGGCTTCACGCCCGACCTGCACCACGAGGTGCGGCACTGGCTGTCCGTGCTGTCCATGGTGTCGCTGGGCCAGGGCGTGTCCCTGGTTCCGTCCTGCCTGCAGCGCGTGGGCTTTCCGGGGCTGGCCTTCGTGCCCATCCAGGGCCGGCACCCGCAGTCGCAGATGCAGGCCATGTGGCACCCGGGCCATGTGCAGCCCCTGGTCGAATCGCTGCTGGCCCACCTGCGCGACAGCGTGGGCAGGCTGGGACAGCAGCCATAAACGCCACACCCTTGCTCAGTTCACCATGTCCAAAACTGGCGTGGCCCAAACGCGAGGGACACCGAGCAAGGGCCGCCCCGCCGCCAGGGTGTCGTCCCCCTTCCAGGGGGAAGCCGCATAGCGGCTCAGGGGGTTTCCAACTTCATTCAAGGAGCTGCCTGAGAACGTACGGCAGGATGCCGCCGTGCCGGTAGTAGTCCACCTCGATGGGCGTGTCGATGCGCAGCTTGACCACCACGGTCTGCTTGCTGCCGTCGGCACGCGTGATCACCAGCTGGGCCTCGCTTTGCGGCGCCAGGTCGGCGGCGGGAATCACTTCCACGAACTCCTCGCCCGTCAGGCCCAGGGTCTGCCAGCTGTCCGTGCCCAGGAATTGCAGCGGCAGCACGCCCATGCCAACCAGGTTGGAACGGTGGATGCGCTCGAAGCTGCGCGCCACCACGGCCTTGATGCCCAGCAGCTGCGTGCCCTTGGCGGCCCAGTCGCGGCTCGATCCCGTGCCGTATTCCTCGCCCGCGAAGATCACGGTGGCGCGGCCCTCGGCCTGGTACTTCATGGCCGCGTCGTAGATGGGCATCTTGGTAACCTGGCCCGTGCCGTCCCGGTACAGCGTCAGGCCGCCCTCCTCGCGCGAGCCATCGGCCTGCGCCGGAATCATCAGGTTCTTGATGCGCACGTTGGCAAAGGTGCCGCGCATCATCACCTCATGGTTGCCGCGCCGCGAGCCGTAGCTGTTGAAGTCGGCCTTTTGCACGCCGTGGGCCAGCAGCCACTGGCCTGCGGGCGAGCTTTCCTTGATGGAGCCGGCCGGCGAGATGTGGTCGGTGGTGATGGAGTCGCCGAACAGCGCCATCACGCGCGCGCCGTGCACCACGTAGGGGTTGGAGCCTTCGGCGCCAGCGGCGGGCGCTTCCAGCTCAAGCCGGAAGCCGTCGAAGAACGGCGGCTCGGCAATGTAGGTGCTCTCGGGCCAGGTATAGGTGGCGCCCGTCACGCCGTGGATCTTTTCCCAGAGCTTGCCGGGCTCGGAGCGCACCTTCTCGTAGTTCTCGCGGAAGGCCTTGCCGTTCATGGCGTACTTCATCAGCGCGTGGATCTCTTCGCTGGTCGGCCAGATGTCGCCCAGGTAGATGTCACGGCCGTTCTTGCCCTGGCCCACGGGCTCGGTCATCAGGTCGCGGCGCACCGTGCCGGCAATGGCATAGGCCACGACCAGGGGCGGGCTGGCCAGGAAGTTGGCCTTGATGTTGGGGTGGATGCGCGCCTCGAAGTTGCGGTTGCCCGACAGCACGGCCGCGCAGACCAGGTCGTTGCTGGTGATGGCCTCGTTGAGCTCCGGCGTGAGGTCGCCCGCGTTGCCGATGCAGGTGGTGCAGCCGTAGCCGGCCAGCGCAAAGCCCAGCTTTTCCAGGTAGGGCAGCAGGCCGGCTTCGGTCAAATACTCGGTCACCACGCGCGAGCCCGGCGCCAGAGAGGTCTTGATGTGCGGCTGCACCGTGAGCCCGGCCTTCACCGCCTTCTTGGCCAGCAGGCCGGCGGCCAGCATCACGCTGGGGTTGGAGGTGTTGGTGCAGCTGGTGATGGCGGCAATCAGCACGTCGCCGTTGGCGATGCTCAGGCGCTTGGGCGGCGTGGGGGCATCGACCGGTGCCTCGCTGTGGGCGGCCTCCAGCTTGGGCTTGTTAGCCTCCATCTCGGCCAGCGAGCGCTGCGCGCCGGGCGGATGGGCCGGCGTCTCGGGCGCCACCTCGCCCTCGCCGCCACCGCCTACGCGAAAGCTCCGGCCCAGCCGTTCGATCGGCTGGTTGAACCCGTTGTGCGCCGCAGGGGCGCTGAACAGCTCATCGAACTTGGACGACACATTGCCCAGCTCGATGCGGTCCTGCGGGCGCTTGGGTCCGGCCAGGCTGGGCGCCACCGTGCCCAGGTCCAGGCGCACCACATGCGAGTAGTCGATCTCGCCGGCGGCCGGCACGCCGAACAGTTCCTGCGCGCGGAAATAGCCCTCGAAGGCCTCGATCTCGGCCTTGCTGCGGCCCGTGCCCCTGAAGTAGTCGATGGTTTTTTCATCGACGGGGAAAAAGCCCATGGTGGCGCCGTACTCGGGCGCCATGTTGCCGATGGTGGCGCGGTCGGGCAGCGCCAGGGTGCGCGTGCCTTCGCCGAAGAACTCCACGAACTTGCCCACCACCTTCTCGCGGCGCAGGATCTCTGTCACCGACAGCACCAGGTCGGTGGCCGTCACGCCCTCGCGCAGCTGGCCCGACAGCTCGAAGCCCACCACATCGGGCGTGAGGAAGTACACGGGCTGGCCCAGCATGGCCGCCTCGGCCTCGATGCCGCCCACGCCCCAGCCCACCACGCCGATGCCGTTGATCATGGTCGTGTGGCTGTCCGTGCCCACCAGGGTGTCGGGGTAGTGCACGCCGTCCTTGGTCTTGTGCACGCCGCGCGCCAGGTACTCCAGGTTCACCTGGTGCACGATGCCGAAGCCCGGCGGCACCACGCCGAAGGTGTCGAAGGCCTGCATGCCCCACTTCATGAACTGGTAGCGCTCCTTGTTGCGCTGGAACTCCAGCTTCATGTTCAGGTCCAGCGCCTTCTTGGTGCCGAAGTAGTCCACCATGATGGAGTGGTCCACCACCAGGTCCACGGGCACCAGCGGCTCGATGGACTTGGGCTTCTTGCCCAGCCTGGCGGCCGTGCTGCGCATCGCGGCCAGGTCGGCCAGCAACGGCACACCCGTGAAATCCTGCAGCACCACGCGCGATACCACGAAGGGGATCTCGTCCACGCGCTCGGCCTGGGGCTTCCAGTTCGCCAGCTGCTCCACATGCTCGCGCGTCACCTTGTTGCCATCGCAGTTGCGCAGCACGGACTCCAGCACGATGCGCAACGACACGGGCAATCGCCGGACCTGTGGATATTGCCTTGCCAGTTCAGGCAGGGAGAAGAACTTGCCCTTCTTGCCCCCCGCCGCAGCAAAGGACTTGAGGGTGTTTTCATATTCGTGGCGCATCGTGAGACTCCTGGATGAAACTCTGGGAAGGCACATGCGCGCCGCCTTTTCCGGGCTGCTGGGCATGCACCAAGACTCTGATTTCCATTGTGCCCAGAAGTGCCCGCGGATGCTGTGGTCCATTGGCGATAGTCACACGCGGACAACGCTGTCCGCGCGGCAAAAGCGACAGGCTTTCACAGGGCTGTCATCGAACCGGCCAGCGAAGCCCTGCTGCGCCACAACCCCGCGCACTGCAGATCACCCAGCGCCACGCCGATGGCCGCCTGGCCCAGCACCCATGCCCAGCCTGCGGGCGTAGGCGCCAGCACGCCGCTGTACAGCAACACGCCGCACGCCAGGGCCCAGCCGAAGTTGCCGAACACGGCAATGGCCACCAGCCCCCTGCTGCGCGGCATGCGGCACGCGCCCCAGCCAGCCACGCAGGCCCAGGCCAACAAGAAGCACCCCGTGCCCAGCAGCAGCGCCTGCGGCAACCCCGTGACAACGGCCAGCGGCTGCGCAAAGGCCAGCTGCACCGCGCCGGCAGCGGCGCAGCAGATGGCGTCGGCCCACAGGGTGCGGGGCAGGAAACGGGCATGGGAAAACATCGGCATCAGCACTCCTTGTGGATTGCCGGGCCTGCACCTCGCAAGCCGGCCCCACCGATGCTCCGCCGCCACCGCCCCCGAGTCCATGACCTGCCAGGTCATGCCAGCCCCGCTGGAGCAACTCCAGTCGCTATGCCACAATCCGCACCAGCCCCCTGTCACGGGGCCGGTGCTTGAAAACACCTTTGAAGAATAGCGGAGCGGCCTCCCCGATAGCGAGGCCTTGTCACGTCTGATTTGCTTGGATCGTGGGCGCTTGCCTGCATCCGAACGGTTTGGGACGGGATGGGGCTCACCGCAAGGCTGCCCGCACGACTATTCTCGTGTTTTCAACATCCCGTCCACCATTGCTGTGCTTGAAAACCCGGCCTGGTGGTTCAGTCTCGAATAGGAGCACGGAACCATGTACATCGCATCCCTCTCGATGGCCCGCCTCACCTTTGCAAGGAGAGCCGAGCCATGACAACAAGCCCCCCACCAAGCGCCGAGCATTTCACCCAGGTCGTGACCGAGGTGGACCGCCTGGTGCAGCAAGGCTGTGCCGAAATCTCTGCGCTCTCCCGCATGGCCCTGCTGTGGCTGGAAACGCCCGAGACCAGCAACCGCCTGGACGTGCTCGCCAGCGCCCTGCGCACCATCCGCAACAGCGCCGACATGCTGGCCAGCGAAACCAGCGGCGAAGTCGTCGCCGTGGGCTGCTCCCACTACGTCAAAAGCAGCGCAGCCCCCTGAACCGGGCCGAGCGCAGCAAAGGCCCGAGCCCACTCCCCGTATGTCAGCGCCTGCGTCGGGCCGCCTGCGGGGTTGCAGTCCTGCCGAAGGACAGGACTGCTTCGTCAACTGACTCGCCGTGATTGTTTGAACGTAGCGCGCAGCGCGAAGTGAGTTTCACGGCGAACCCCGCAGGCGGCCCGACGCAGGTTGCCCCGCAGCGCAGCGAAGGGGTCGCGGGCATCCGGGTCGCCTTCTTTGGCCTGACCTTTCTTGGCGAATCAAGAAAGGGCAGTCGGCTGCCGGGCCGACACCCGGCCTCGAAAAACAACGGCCCGGCAGGGTCAAAACAAGCCCGCTGTAGTCATGACATGGCAACACGCGCACCGGCAACCACATCGCGCGTGCGCCTCAACCCAGTCCACTGCAACTCAGCCAACACCACAACCACCAGCGCCTGAGCCAACACCCACGTCACACCCCAGACAGACAACCCCAACCCACCAAACGCCAACAGCGCAACACAGCCCACAGCCCACCCGAAATTCCCCACAACGACCAGCCCGATCAACCGCCGCGGCACAGGCGAGCGCGCCGCCATCCACGCTGCCAGCAGCGCATAGCCCAGCAAAAACCAGCCTGTGGACTGCAGCAGCGCCAGAGGCAACCCCGTCACATCCGACAGCGGCTGCCCCGCCACCAGTTGCAAGGCGCCCGAGGCGGCGCAGGAAGCAGCATCGGCCCACATCACGCGGGGCAGGAAACGGGGGGAAGCGAACATCGACATGGCGAACTCCTTGAGAGCAACAGGCACACACCGTGCATGCCATGGACTGCATGGTCCGCCGCAGGCTGCACAGGGTCGATAACCTCGCAGGTCATGGCCGCCATGCCGGCCCCGCCGCTACGATGCGGACCATGACCTCCACCGCCCATCCACCGTCCGCGCGCTCGCCCTTCGGCGACCATCTGCGCCACTGGCGCCAGCACCGCCGCCTGAGCCAGCAGGGCCTGGCGCTGGAGGCCGAGATCTCCACGCGCCACCTGAGCTATGTGGAAACCGGCCGCGCCCAACCCAGCCGCGAGATGGTGCTGCGCCTGATCGAGCGCCTGGGCGTGCCACTGCGCGAGCGCAACGCGCTGCTGGTGGCCGCAGGCTATGCGCCCATGTACCAGGCCCGGCCGCTGGACCACCCGGACCTGGCCGCCGCGCGCCAGGCCGTGGACCTGGTGCTCAAGGGCCACGAACCCAATCCCGCCCTGGCCGTGGACCGGCACTGGAACCTGGTGGCCGCCAACGCCATCGTGCCGCTGCTGCTGGCCGGCGTGGCGCCCTGGCTGCTGGAGCCGCCCGTCAATGTGCTGCGCCTGAGCCTGCACCCCGAAGGCCTGGGCCCGCGCCTGGCCAATGCAGCCCATTGGCGCGCGCATCTGCTGCACCGCCTGCAGCAGCAGATTGCTGCCACGTCGGATGCGCAGTTGCAGGCGCTGCACGACGAGATTGCCGCCTACCCGTTCAAGGAAGATGGAGCGGACTCGCATGGCGCAGCACCTGCCAGCCACATCGCCGTGCCCTTCGCGCTGGACACCGACCATGGCCGCCTGAACTTCATCAGCACCATCACCATCTTCGGCACACCGGTGGATGTGACGCTGCAGGAGCTGGCCGTGGAGTCGTTCTTTCCGGCGGATGCGCAGACGCAGGAGGTACTGGGGCGGTTGAGGCAGGCTGCGTAAACCGGAAAGTACAGAGCCAGAAAGCAGCAAAGCCCGCCGAAGCGGGCTTTGCTCATGGAGCCGGATCAGGCCGGATTCAGGCGCTCACGCCCCTGGCCACGTCCGCGTACTCTTCGATCTGGTCGAAGTTCATGTAGCGGTAGACGCTGGACTTGTCGGCATCGATCACGCCCATTTCCTTGAGGTATTCCTCCTTGGTGGGCAGCTTGCCCAGGCGCGATGCGATGGCGGCCAGCTCGGCCGAGCCCAGGAACACGTTGGTGTTCTTGCCCAGGCGGTTGGGGAAGTTGCGGGTCGAGGTGGAGATCACCGTCGCGCCTTCGCGGACCTGGGCCTGGTTGCCCATGCACAGCGAGCAGCCCGGCATTTCGGTGCGGGCACCGGCCGTGCCGAAGGCAGCGTAGTGGCCTTCCTTGATCAGCTCGTTCTGGTCCATCTTGGTGGGCGGAGCCACCCACAGCTTGACGGGGATGTCGCGCTGGCCGCCCAGCAGCTTGGCTGCTGCGCGGAAGTGACCGATGTTGGTCATGCACGAACCGATGAAGGCTTCATCGATCTTGGTGCCGGCCACTTCGGACAGGAACTTGGCGTCATCGGGATCGTTGGGGCAGCAGACGATGGGTTCCTTGATGTCGGCCAGGTCGATCTCGAACACGGCAGCGTACTCGGCGTCCTTGTCGGCTTCGAGCAGGTCGGGCTTGGCCAGCCAGGCTTCGACCTTCTCGATGCGGCGCTGCAGCGTCTTGGCGTCGGCGTAGCCGTCGGCGATCATGTTCTTCATCAGAACGATGTTCGAGGTCAGGTACTCCTTGATCGGCTCGGGGTTGAGCTTGATCGTGCAGCCGGCAGCCGAGCGCTCGGCCGAGGCGTCGGACAGCTCGAAGGCCTGTTCCACCTTCAGGTCGGGCAGACCTTCGATTTCCAGGATGCGGCCCGAGAAGATGTTCTTCTTGCCGGCCTTGGCCACGGTCAGCGCGCCTGCCTTGATGGCGTACAGGGGAATGGCATGCACGAGGTCACGCAGGGTGACGCCGGGCTGCATTTCGCCCTTGAAGCGCACGAGCACGGACTCGGGCATGTCCAGGGGCATCACGCCCGTGGCGGCGCCGAAGGCCACCAGGCCGGAACCTGCGGGGAAGGAGATGCCGATGGGGAAGCGCGTGTGCGAGTCGCCGCCCGTGCCCACGGTGTCGGGCAGCAGCAGGCGGTTGAGCCAGGAGTGGATCACGCCGTCACCGGGACGCAGGGCCACGCCGCCGCGGTTGCTGATGAAGGCAGGCAGCTCGCGGTGGGTCTTGACGTCCACGGGCTTGGGGTAGGCGGCCGTGTGGCAGAAGGACTGCATGACCATGTCGGCCGAGAAGCCCAGGCAGGCCAGGTCCTTGAGCTCGTCGCGGGTCATGGGGCCGGTGGTGTCCTGCGAACCCACGGTGGTCATGCGCGGCTCGCAGTAGGTACCGGGGCGCACGCCCTGGCCTTCCGGCAGGCCGACGGCGCGGCCGACCATCTTCTGGGCCAGCGTGAAGCCGGCGTTCGAAGCAGCGGGCGCCTGGGGCAGGCGGAACACGGTGGATGCGGACAGGCCCAGGAATTCGCGGGCCTTGGCGGTCAGCGAGCGGCCGATGATCAGGTTGATGCGGCCGCCGGCGCGCACTTCGTCGAACAGCACGTCGCTCTTGAGCTGGAACTCGGCGACGGTTTCGCCGTTCTTGACCAGCTTGCCGTCATAGGGCAGCACGTCGATGATGTCGCCCATCTCCAGCTTGGTGACATCGACTTCGATGGGCAGCGAGCCCGAATCTTCCTGCGTGTTGAAGAAGATGGGAGCGATCTTGCCGCCCAGGGTCACGCCGCCGAAGCGCTTGTTGGGCACGAAGGGGATGTCCTGGCCCGTGGCCCAGACGATGGAGTTGGTGGCCGACTTGCGCGAGGAGCCAGTGCCGACCACGTCGCCCACGTAGGCGACCAGGTGGCCCTTCTTCTTGAGGTCGTCGATGAACTGCATCGGGCCGCGCTTGCCGTCTTCCTCGGGCTTGAAGGCCGCGTCGGGACGGGTGTTCTTGAGCATGGCCAGGTAGTGCAGCGGGATGTCCGGACGGCTCCAGGCATCGGGCGCGGGCGACAGGTCGTCGGTGTTGGTCTCGCCGGGCACCTTGAAGACGGTGACGGTGATCTTCTTGTCCACTTCGGGGCGCGAGGTGAACCACTCGGCGTCAGCCCAGCTCTTCATGACTTCCTGGGCCTTGGCGTTGCCGGCCTTGGCCTTGGTGGCCACGTCGTTGAAGAAGTCGAACATCAGCAGCGTCTTCTTCAGCGCATCGGCGGCCACGCCGGCGACTTCGGCGTCGTCCAGCAGCTCGATCAGGGGATGCACGTTGTAGCCGCCCACCATGGTGCCCAGCAGCTCGGTGGCCTTGGCCTTGGAGATGAGAGCCACCTGGATGTCACCGTGGGCCACGGCTGCCAGGAAGCTGGCCTTGACCTTGGCGGCATCGTCCACGCCCGGAGGAACGCGGTGCGTGAGCAGGTCGAGCAGGAAGGCGTCCTCGCCAGCGGGCGGGTTCTTGATCAGCTCGATCAGTTCGGCAACCTGCTTGGCTTCCAGCGGCAGCGGGGGGATACCGAGCGCGGCGCGTTCGGCCACGTGGTCACGGTAGGCTTTCAACATGATTCTCTCTCCATGGTTTTCTAAAGTGGGGCTGCTTGCGGGACGCTCAGGTCCGGGCCTGGATTACTGGCCGGCGGGCTTGGGCGCTTCCAGCAGGCTGGGAGGCGGGTTCTTCTTGATGGCCTCGGCCACCTGAAGCTGATCGGGGCTCATGCATTCGTCGGCCAGGCGCTGGCCGACCTTCTGGTTCATGAGCATCGATTTGTTGGCGATCTGCAGCCAGACGGCGCCGGCATGCTTGTCTTCCAGACGCACGGTGCCGGTCGAGGTCTTCACGGGCGACATGTGGTACTTGAAGCCCTTGCCGTCGATGTTGAAGTAACCCGGGTTGGCCTGGTCGGCCGTCACATTGACGAAGGCGCCCAGCTCGCAGGGGATGCGGCCGGTGTGCACGCGCTCGGAAATGGCCAGGTCTTCGGCGGACAGCGGCTGTTGGGCTGCAGTTGCGACGGCGGCCGCACCGCCGACGGCGGCAGCGCCGGCAGCGGCCTTGGCCGTGGTGGCCTTCTTGGCGGGGGCCTTCTTGGCCGCAGGCTTGGCAGCGGCCTTGGCCGGTGCCTTCTTTGCGGTGGCGGGCTCGGCGGCGCTGGCACCCAGGCCCATGGCCAGCAAGGGGGCTGCGATCAGGATGGAGGCGATAGCTGTCTTCATACGTTGGGCTCCTGCAAATTCCCGGTGTGGGCTAAGCAAGTGATTCTGATGCAAACCAGGGCTGCACCTGTGGGGGCAGCGCCTGGCCGGTCTGGTGGGCACGTGTGAGCAACTGCCAGAAATAGCGGTAGCTCGCCCGGTCATGTAATACACCATCCACGCTGACGGGCGCCCAATCGGCGGCCTCGGCGGCGGTAAGTATTTGTGCGGCCTGCGCCACTTCGTCGGCCTGGGGCGCGAAGGCGGCGAGGATGGGGCGGATCTGGTCCGGGTGGATGCTCCACATGCGGGTATAGCCGAGCCGCCGTGACGCCTGTGTGGCAGCGGCCTGCAGCGCCTGTGGATTTCTGAATTCGGTGACCACGCAGTGCGATGGCACCTTGCCGTGGGCATGGCAGGCGGCTGCGATCTCCAGCTTGGCACGCACGACCAGCGGATGGTCGAACTGGCCGGCCGAGCCCATGGCCGAGGCAGGAATCGCGCCGCCATGGGCCGAGACGAAGTCCATCAGGCCGAAGGAAATGCTCTGCACGCGCGGGTGCGCGGCAATGTCAAAGGCACGGTGCACGGCGGCGGGCGACTCGATGAGCACATGCAGCGGCAATTCGCGGCAGCCCAGTCGGCCCAGATGCCGCTCGGCCAGCAGCACGTCGTCCACGCTTTCCACCTTGGGCAGCATGAGATGGCACAGGCGGTCGCCGGCCTCGCCGACGATGATGTCCAGGTCCTGCGCGAAACTGGCATGGTCCACGGCATGCACGCGCGCAGCCACGCGGGCACCGGGCGCGGCATCGCGCGCCAGCGAGGCCACCAGGCGCGCATGGGCCGCCTCCTGGCCCACGGGGGCACCATCTTCGCAGTCCAGCGTGACGTCGAAGACGCAGGTGCCGAACTCGGCCATCATCTCGGCCTGCAGCTGCAGGCTCTTGCGCATGCGCACTTCCACGCCGCTGTAGTGGTCACAGACGGGCAGGTGCAGGGCACCGCCCTGCGCATCGAGCAGCACCTGGGCCGGGTGTGCGCGAGAGGGTGTGGACGTGGCGGCGGTCATGGCTTGCGCTGGGCGACGATGAACAGGCGGGGGAAGGCCAGCAGGCGCCGGCCGTCGGCGCGCACGCCGTAGGCGGCGTCCACGCGGTTTTCGTATTCGGTGAGGAAGTCGGCCTGCAGGGCTTCGGGCAGGCCCTCGACGAAGGGCTTGAGGCCGGTGCCGCGCAGCCACTGGACGATGGCGCCGGCCGAGTCCATCGGATGCTGGTAGACGGTGTGCCAGACATCGACGGCGCCGGCCTCGACGCCGGCCTGCTCCTGCGGGCCGGCCAGCAGGTCGTAGTAGCTGCGGATGGGCAGGATGTCGGCCCGCACCTTGGCGGCATCGCCGATGTAGGCGGCAAACTTGGGCAGGCTGGCGATCTCGCGCATCACGCGGTGCGTGGCTTCCTGCCGGTTGTCGGGCATCTGTATCGCCAGCACGCCCCCTGGCGCCAGTTGGGCGAACAGGCGGGGTATCAGCGTTTCATGCTCCCCCACCCACTGGAGGGAGGCATTGGCATAAATCAGGTCGGGAGCACTCTCGCCGGGGGCGGGCGTCCAGGAAGCAATGTCGGCCAGCGCGAAGCGGGCCTCAGGCAGATGCTGGCGCGCGGTGGCCAGCATCGCCTGGGAGTTGTCTATGCCGGTGATCGTGGCACCGGCATAGCGCTGTGCAAGCAGTTCGGTGGAATTGCCCGGCCCGCATCCCAGGTCCACCACATGGCGGGCCTGGGCCAAGGGCACACGCGCCAGCAGCTCGGCTGCGGGGCGCGTACGCTCATTGGCGAAACGCAGGTAAAGCGCGGGATTCCAGTCGAGCATGGCTTGCCGGCGGCTTACAGCAGGTGCTTGACGCCGTCCTGTTCGCCTTGCAGCTCGGCCAGGGTCTTGTCGATGCACTCTTGCGAGAAGGCGTCGATTTCCAGGCCTTCGACGATCTTGTATTCGCCGTTCTCGGTGGTGACCGGGAAGCCGAAGACGATGCCGGCGGGGATGCCGTATTCGCCGTTGGAGGGCACGCCCATGGTGACCCATTCGCCGCCCGATCCCAGGGCCCAGTCGCGCATGTGGTCGATGGCAGCGTTGGCAGCCGAGGCAGCCGAGGACAGGCCACGAGCGGCAATGATGGCGGCGCCACGCTTGCCGACGGTGGGCAGGAACACGTCCTTGTTCCAGGCCTGGTCGTTGATCTTGGCCTTGACGCTTTCACCGTTGACGGTGGCGAAGCGGTAGTCGGCGTACATCGTGGGCGAGTGGTTGCCCCAGACGGTCAGCTTGCGGATGTCGCCCACCTTGAAGCCGGCCTTGGCAGCCAGCTGCGATGCAGCGCGGTTGTGGTCCAGGCGCAGCATGGCGGTGAAGTTCTTGGCCGGCAGGTCCGGAGCCGACTTCATGGCGATGTAGGCGTTGGTGTTGGCGGGGTTGCCGACGACCAGCACCTTCACGTTGCGCGAGGCAGCGGCGTTCAGCGCCTTGCCCTGGGCCGTGAAGATCTGTGCGTTGGCAGCCAGCAGGTCGGCACGTTCCATGCCGGGGCCGCGGGGACGCGCGCCGACCAGCAGGGCGTAGTCGGTGTCCTTGAAGGCTTGCAGGGGGTCGGAGTGGGCTTCGATGCCGGCCAGCAGGGGGAAGGCGCAGTCTTCGAGTTCCATGATCACGCCCTTGAGCGCGTTCTGGGCCTTCTCGTCGGGAATCTCCAGCAGTTGCAGAATGACGGGCTGGTCCTTACCCAGCATTTCGCCGGAGGCGATGCGGAACAGCAGGGCGTAACCAATTTGACCGGCGGCACCGGTGACGGCGACACGAACGGGCTTCTTGCTCATGATGAAACTCCAGGGATGGGGAAAAAATCAGGTGTTATCGGCGCCAGGTCGCACCAGCGTCAGAAACCAGCAGCCCGTGCTCCGCAAACAACGCGAAAGTGTACTCCCGATTTCGAAGCCCGGTCAATTTGTCTTATGTCTTATATAAGATATGATCGACGTCTGTTTCCAAGTCTTTCATCTGCGTCGCCGGGAGCCTCCCCACCCCGAACTTTTCCATGCCAGTCCTGCCTCCCCTCGCCTCAGACAACGCCGCTCCCACCATCGGCGCGGGCGCATCGACCCCGGCCTTCAGCCCTTTGTATCAGCAGATCAAGGGACTGATACTGCAGAGCCTTGAAGCAGGCGAATGGCGGCCCGGCGAACTGATTCCCAGCGAAATGGAACTGGCCGCGCGCTTTCGCGTGAGCCAGGGCACGGTGCGCAAGGCCATCGACGAGCTGGCCGCGGAGAACCTGGTGATGCGCCGCCAGGGCAAGGGCACCTTCGTGGCCACCCACGCGGCCCAGCATGTGCAGTACCGCTTCCTCAAGCTGCAGCCCGACGGCGGCGACCAGCAGGGCGAGGGCCGTGCCGAGCGCCGCATCATCGACTGCCGGCGCCTGCGCGCATCGGCGGACGTGGCGCGCGGCCTGGCGCTGCGCAGCGGCGACGCCGTGATGCATGTGCGCCGCGTGCTGTCGTTCTCCGCAATCCCGACCATTTTGGAAGACATCTGGCTGCCGGGCCACGCCTTCAAGGGCCTGACGGCCGAGCAGATGTCCGCCTACCAGGGCCCCACCTACGCCATGTTCGAGCTGGACTACGGCGTGCGCATGGTGCGGGCCGACGAAAAGATCCGCGCCGTCCTGCCCGAGGCCGAACAGGCCCTGCTGCTGGATGTCCCCAGCACCACGCCCCTGCTGAGCGTGGAGCGCACCGCTTACACATACAACGATGTTCCCATGGAGTTACGCCGTGGCCTGTACCGCACCGACACCCATCACTACCGCAACGCGCTGAGCTGAACGATCCGTTCCCCAGAGAAGCGGGCGAAAATACGCAATTCCCAGCAAAGCTGTTTTTATTGCATTGCAATAGAATTTTGCATCGCCGCCCCTGAGCGATTACGAAGCAGTTACATCCACGAAAGTACCCTGCCATGACTGAGCAAGCCAAAAAGCGGCCAGAGTTCCGCAACATCAACTTCTTCAAGGACCTCCCCACCTACCGGTTGCCGCCGGCCGGCATCGTGTCCATCCTGCACCGCATCAGCGGCCTGCTGATGTTCATCCTGCTGCCTTTCATCCTGTGGATGATGGACATGTCGCTGACTTCGGAGATCTCCTTCGACGGCTTCACCTCGGTTTTCGCGGGTCCCTTCGGATGGTTCCTCAAGCTCGTGTGCCTGGCATTGATCTGGGCCTACCTGCACCACTTTTGCGCCGGCGTCCGCCACCTGTTCATGGATGTGAACCACCACGCCGTCAACAAGCAGTTCGGCAAGTCCTCGGCCCTGGTGGTGCTGGTCCTGAGCGTTGGCCTGACCCTGATCCTGGGTGCCAAGCTGTTCGGCCTGTACTGATTCACGATCTCTCCCTCACGATAAGGAAAAAGAACCATGTCCGTGAATTACGGCTCCAAGCGCACCGTGGTCGGTGCGCACTACGGCATCCGCGACTGGATGGTGCAGCGCGTCACCGGCGTGCTGATGGCACTGTTCACCATCGTGCTGCTGGCCAAGCTGATCTTCAGCACCGGCTCCGTCGGCTATGACCTGTGGGCCGGCATCTTTGCCCCGCAGTGGATGAAGTTCCTGACCTTCGCCGTGATCGTCTCGCTGGCCTGGCACGTCTGGGTCGGCGTGCGCGACATCTGGATGGACTACGTCAAGCCCGTGGGCCTGCGCCTGGTGCTGAACGTTTTCACCCTGGTCTGGCTGGTCGGCTGCGCCGGCTGGGGCATCCAGATCCTGTGGCGTATCTGATAGAGACGCGGTCTCCACGATTGAAGGTTAAGAATGAGCTACTCCAAAGCAAACATCACCAAGCGCAAGTTTGACGTCGTCATCGTCGGCGCTGGCGGCTCCGGCCTGCGTGCCGCGCTGGAACTGTCGCGCGCAGGCCTGTCCGTGGCCTCGCTGTCCAAGGTCTTCCCCACGCGCTCGCACACCGTGGCTGCGCAGGGCGGCGTGTCCGCTTCGCTGGGCAACATGAGCGAAGACAACTGGCACTACCACTTCTACGACACCATCAAGGGCTCCGACTGGCTCGGCGACCAGGATGCGATCGAGTTCATGTGCCGCGAAGCGCCCAACGTCGTGATCGAGCTGGAACACTTCGGCATGCCGTTCGACCGCAACCCCGACGGCACCATCTACCAGCGTCCCTTCGGCGGCCACACGGCCAACTACGGTGAAAAGCCCGTGCAGCGCGCCTGCGCCGCGGCCGACCGTACCGGCCACGCCATGCTGCACACGCTGTACCAGCAGAACGTCAAGTCCAAGACCAACTTCTTCGTGGAGTGGATGGCGCTGGACCTGATCCGCAACACCCAGGGCGACGTGGTCGGCGTGACCGCCATCGAACTGGAAACCGGCGACCTGTACGAGCTGCACGCCAAGGCCGTGCTGCTGGCCACGGGTGGCGCAGGCCGCATCTTCCAGGCATCGACCAATGCCTTCATCAACACCGGCGACGGCCTGGGCATGGCTGCACGCGCAGGCATCCCGCTGCAGGACATGGAGTTCTGGCAGTTCCACCCCACCGGCGTGGCCGGCGCGGGCGTGCTGCTGACCGAAGGCTGCCGTGGCGAAGGCGCCATCCTGCTCAACAGCGAAGGCGAACGCTTCATGGAGCGCTACGCTCCCACGCTGAAGGATCTGGCACCGCGTGACTTCGTGTCCCGCTCCATGGACCAGGAAATCAAGGAAGGCCGTGGCTGTGGTCCCAACAAGGACTACATCCTGATGAAGCTGGACCACCTGGGTGCAGACACCATCCGCAAGCGCCTGCCTTCGGTGGAGGAGATCGGCCACAACTTCGCCAACGTGGACATCACCAAGGAACCGATTCCCGTGGTGCCCACCATCCACTACCAGATGGGCGGCATTCCCACCAACATCAACGGCCAGGTCGTGGTGTGGGACGGCCAGCAGAACAACGTGGTCAATGGCCTCTATGCCGTGGGCGAATGCTCGTGCGTGTCGGTGCACGGCGCCAACCGCCTGGGCACGAACTCGCTGCTGGACCTGCTGGTCTTCGGCAAGTCGGCCGGCAAGCACATCGTGCAGTTCGTCAACGGCTTCGGCGACCACAAGGCCGTGCCGGCCGATGGCTCCGAGCGCACGCTCACGCGCCTGAACCAGCTCGACGACTCCAAGGAAGGCACCTACGCCCAGGACCTGGCTGGCGACATCCGCGCCACCATGCAGCAGCATGCCGGCGTGTTCCGCACGCAAAAGAGCATGGACGAAGGCGAAGTCAAGATCAACGCCATCCGCGAACGCGTGGGCTCCGTGACCCTCAAGGACAAGTCCAAGGTCTGGAACACCGCCCGCATGGAAGCGCTGGAGGTGGACAACCTGATCGAAGTGGCCCAGGCCACCATGATCTCGGCCGCTGCCCGCCACGAGTGCCGCGGCGCCCACACCGTGTACGACTACGAGCATCCTGCCGACCACGCCGAGTTCCCGCTGGGCCGCAATGACAAGGAATGGCTCAAGCACACCCTGTGGTACAGCGCCACCAACAGCCTGGACTACAAGCCCGTGAACCTGAAGCCCCTCACGGTGGACAGCGTGCCGCCCAAGGTCCGCACGTTCTAATCCAGCAGCCCACGAGAGAACAGACAAATGAAGCGCACTTTCAAGATCTACCGCTACGACCCGGACAAGGATGCCAAGCCCTACATGCAGACCGTCGAGGTCGAGCTGGACGGCCACGAGCGCATGCTGCTGGACGCCCTGGTCAAGCTCAAGGAGATGGACCCCTCCATCTCGTTCCGCCGCTCCTGCCGCGAAGGCGTGTGCGGCTCGGACGCGATGAACATCAATGGCAAGAACGGCCTGGCCTGCCTGACGAACATGAAGACCCTGCAGGGCGACATCGTTCTCAAGCCTCTGCCCGGCCTGCCCGTGATCCGCGACCTGATCGTGGACATGACGCAGTTCTTCAAGCAGTACCACTCGATCAAGCCGTACCTGCAGAACGACAGCTTCGCGTCTCCCACCAAGGAACGCCTGCAGTCGCCTGAAGAGCGCGAAGAGCTCAACGGCCTGTACGAGTGCATTCTGTGCGCCAGCTGCTCCACCAGCTGCCCCAGCTTCTGGTGGAACCCCGACAAGTTCGTGGGCCCGGCCGGCCTGCTGCAGGCCTACCGCTTCATCGCGGACAGCCGCGACGAGGCCACGGGTGACCGCCTTGACAACCTGGAAGATCCGTACCGCCTCTTCCGTTGCCACACCATCATGAACTGCGTGGACGTGTGCCCCAAGCACCTGAACCCCACGCAGGCCATTGGCAAGATCAAGGAACTGATGGTCCGCCGGGCCATCTGATGACCATGACGAATACTCTGCTCGACGAACGCGAGCGAGACCTGCTGCGCTGGCGCTGCCGGCGTGGCCTGGTCGAGAACGACCTGTTCATCGCGCAGTTCTTCGCCACCTACGGAGACCAGCTCACGCGGAGACACGCGAGCGGTCTGTCTGCCTTGATGGACCTGGCAGACAACGACCTGATGGACCTCTTCTTGCGCCGCAAGGAGCCTGAAGGTGAACTCGATACCCAAGAAATCAGGGAAGTTCTGGAACTGGTGCGCAAGCGCAAGCCCGGTTCTCTCCCGCTAGTAGGCTAGGCAATCTAGAGAAGGAAGTTTGGAAATGAAACTCGCAGACAACAAAGCAACGCTGTCATTCAGCAACGGCGCTCCCAGCGTCGAGCTGCCCGTCTACCAGGGCAACGTCGGTCCCGACGTGGTGGACATCCGCAAGCTGTACGCGCAGACCGGCATGTTCACCTATGACCCGGGCTTCCTCTCTACCGCCTCGTGCCAGTCCGCCATCACCTACATCGATGGCGACAAGGGCGAGCTGCTGTACCGTGGCTACCCCATCGAGCAGCTGGCCAAGAACTGCGACTACCTCGAGACCTGTTACCTGCTGCTGTACGGCGAGCTGCCCAACGAGTCCGAGAAGGCCGACTTCGTCGAGCGCGTGACCAAGCACACCATGGTCAACGAGCAGATGCAGTTCTTCCTGCGTGGTTTCCGCCGTGACGCCCACCCCATGGCCGTCCTGACGGGTCTGGTCGGCGGCATGTCGGCCTTCTACCACGACAACATGGACATCAACAACGCCGAGCACCGCGACATCGCCGCGATCCGCCTGATCGCCAAGATGCCCACGCTGGTCTCCATGGCCTACAAGTACGGCATCGGTGCGCCGTACATGTACCCCAAGAACGACCTGAGCTACGCCGGCAACTTCATGCGCATGATGTTCGGCAACCCCTGCGAGGAGTTCAAGGTGAACCCCGTGGTCGAGCGCGCGCTGGACCGCATCTTCATCCTGCACGCAGACCACGAGCAAAACGCCTCCACCTCCACCGTGCGCCTGTGCGGCTCGTCGGGCACCAACCCCTTCGCCGCCATCTCGGCCGGCGTGGCCTGCCTGTGGGGTCCTGCCCACGGCGGCGCCAACGAAGCCTGCCTGAACATGCTGGAATACCTGCAGGCCAACGGCGGCGTTGCCAAGGTCGGCGAGTTCATGGAACAGGTCAAGGACAAGAACAGCGGCGTCAAGCTGATGGGCTTCGGCCACCGCGTCTACAAGAACTACGACCCCCGCGCCAAGCTCATGCAGGAAACCTGCAATGAAGTGCTGGCCGAACTGGGCCTGGAAAAGGACCCCCTGTTCGCCCTGGCCAAGGAAGTCGAGAAGATCGCCCTGGAAGACGACTACTTCGTGCAGCGCAAGCTCTACCCGAACGTGGACTTCTACTCCGGCATCGTGCAGCGCGCCATCGGCGTGCCCGTGAACCTGTTCACCGGCATCTTCGCCCTGGCCCGCACCGTGGGCTGGATCGCCCAGCTCAACGAGCAGATGGCCGACCCCGAGTACAAGATCGGCCGTCCCCGCCAGCTGTTCACGGGCTCTGTTTCCCGCGACGTCAAGCCGATCGGCCAGCGCTGATCGCAGGTCCGGGCCTCAGCGGCCCGGCCCCCAAAAGCCCCATGCCTTTGCATGGGGCTTTTTTCATTTGCGAGCCCACCGCTCCAGAAGGCCGCACCAGTCCTAGGAACACCATTTTCGCTATCGTGACATGCCCATTGATTGAGCGCATCTACCCTAAGGTGACCGTTGACCCTCCCTGAAACGGGATGGAGGCGCAGCGCAATGCCCGCTGCCGTTCAACGCAACCCCGGGACTCACATGCTTGTCGAAATCAACAAGGACGGAATGCTCATCCATGCGCGCGTCAAGAATGCGCGCAGCCCCGCCATCGAGAGAGGAAAGCGGACCGCCGCCATCACCGGCATCGTCGTGCACCAGACCGATGCCAACACGGCCCAGTCTTCGCTCAACAGCTACAGGAACCCGAAGGCCAATGGGGCGCATTTCCTGATCGACAAGGACGGCACCATCTACCAGACTGCCGCCATCTATCAGCGTGCCAACCATGTGGGCCCGCTGAAGGCGAGGTGCCTGCTTGTGGGGAAATGCAAGGCCAGGGACTATGAAGGACTGAAGGCAAAGGGGGTACACCGCATCGAGATGATGAAGGCTCCTGGTGAACGCTATCCGAGCAATATGGAGGCCATAGGTATCGAGATGGTCGGCCGAGCAGAGCTGCCGAAGGGGTTCAAACCTTCCTCCAACGAAGCGGATTTGCCCCCCGAGAGATTGCGAGGAGAGCGCGGCCTCTATCCCGCCCCGACCCAAGCTCAGAACCGGTCACTGACATGGCTTGTTGAAGCACTGCAGGACTCCATGCAACTGTCGCCCGGTGAAGTCTTCAAACATCCCGAGGTAAGTTGGAAAAATCTGACCGAAGCAGAAGGTGCAAACTGGAACCTTCCTACGAACACACCATGAAGTACCACCAATTTTTTTGGGCAATAACTTCAGCGATGGTCATGGCCTCAACGATTCATGCTGCTGACGCCCGGTATTCTGCAAAGAACATCCAGAAAATCAATATCTTCGTCCCCTCATCAAGCAACCCCGCTTGGGAGGATAAAAAATGGCTCGATTGCGACGATGTGATCCTGACCGAGGAGGATGTGCGATATGCATTGCAGCATATACGCCGAATTTCGGAAAAAGCCTATTTCAGCGAAGAAAACATGGATAGATCTGGATGCTCCGGAGGTGCGTCCGTCACGTTCAAGAGCGGAAAGATCATCGTCATGGATATCGAGCCAACAGGGCGAATCAGAATCTTCGAGGCGAACAGGAAGCTTGAACCCCTTGGAGTGCCCTCACGCTACTACGACTGCGCTCCTTGCAACAAACGCAAGATGCACCTGCTGCAAGACGCCTTGGACCGCGCCACGGAAAGGCGGCTCAAGGAGCTGAAGAGGCTGGGCCGGCTCCCGCCTTGAGTCACGGTCTGGTCTTCTCTTGCGCGCCGGTTTTGGCAATGGCTCTGACGCTTTACTCAACGCTTCGTGCGGCCGATGCCAGATAGCCGCTCAGGCACACGCCACCGACCCGGCTGCAACGGCAGGTGGCCTGGTGAACAGCCCGCTGGCCGGCCGCGCCGCCTGGCCTGAGAGCCAGGGCCAAGCCCCCTGCTTCACGCAGCGGCACGGTTTCGCCGACAATGCCCCCCCGGCCCTCGTGGCCGGCCCTTTCTTGCGCCGGGGTTCCGGCCCCAGCCACTCCCTGCACACCATGAACTTTGCCTCCCTCGGCCTGAGCCCGGCGCTGGTCTCCAGCCTCCAAGACCTGGGCCTGGTCGATCCCACGCCCATACAGACCCAGTCCATCGCCCCAGTGCTTGCGGGCCGCGACCTCTGGGCCTGTGCGCCCACGGGCTCGGGCAAGACGGCCGCCTACCTGCTGCCGCTGCTGCAGCGCTGGATGGATGGCGGCAAGGCCCAGGGTGCCCAGGGCGGCTTTGTGCGAACCCTGACCACGCTGATCGTGGTGCCCACGCGCGAGCTGGCCCAGCAGGTCGGCGAGACGCTGTCCGACCTGGGCCGCGCGCTCAAGCAGCCGCCGCGCATCGGCGTGGTCTATGGCGGCGTGTCCATCAACCCGCAGATGATGATGCTGCGCGGCAGTGCCGATTTCCTGGTGGCCACGCCGGGCCGCCTGCTGGACCTGGTGGAGCACAACGCCGTGCGCCTGTCCGCCGTGCGCCACCTGGTGCTGGACGAGGCCGACCGCCTGCTGGACCTGGGCTTTCAGGAAGAGCTGCAGCGCGTGCTGGCCCTGCTGCCGAAGCAACGCCAGACCCTGCTGTTCTCAGCTACCTATCCCGATGCCGTGCAATCGCTGGCCACGGGCCTGCTGCACGATCCCGTTCAAGCCCGCGTCGATGCCGCCGAAGGCCAGGATGCCGCCAGCCCGCAAAGCATCACCCAGCGCGCCATTGCCGTGGACCGCGCCCGCCGCACGCAATTGCTGCGCCAGCTGGTGCAGGGCGACACCGCTGCGGGCACCGACCCTGTCACGCTCGAACGTGCCCTGGTCTTCGTGGCCACGCGGCACACGGCCGAACTGGTGGCGGAAAAGCTCTACAAGGCCGGCATCTTTGCCACGGCCTTCCATGGCGACCTGAGCCAGGGCGCACGCAAGGAAGCGCTGGCCGACTTCAAGGCCAAGCGCTGGCAGGTGATGATCACCACCGACCTGGCGGCGCGCGGCATCGACATCACCCAGCTGCCCCTGGTCGTCAACTACGACCTGCCGCGCTCGGCCACCGACTATGTGCACCGCATCGGCCGCACGGGCCGCGCGGGCGAGGACGGCACGGCCATCAGCTTCGTGACGCCGGCCGACCAGGCGCACTGGGCGCTGATCTGCAAGCGCAACCAACTGGACCTTGAACTGGAGCAGTTGCCGGGCTTCGAGCCCACCGAGCCCGTGCCACCGCCCCCGGTGGCGCAGGACGGCAACGGCGGCATCAAGGGCCGCCGCCCCAGCAAGAAGGACAAGCTGCGCGCCGCGGCCGCCGAAGCAGCCGAGACCGCAAAAAAGAACTGAGCGTTTCCGGTTCAGCCCGCGCCGCCTCGCCCGCCAAAGCGATCCCGGTACGCCACCGGGGTAATGCCCAGGTGGCGCACGAACAGGTGGCGCAGCGCCTGCTCCGAGCCCAGGCCCACGCGCGCGGCCACGGTCTTGAGTGGCAGATGGGCCTGGCTTTCCAGTAGCTGCTTGGCCGCCTCCAGCCGCGCGCTCTCCACAAAGGCCGTGGGGCTTTGCCCGGTTTCCTGCTGGAACACGCGGCGCAGGTGGCGCTCGCTCATATGGGCCTGCTCGGCCATCTGCGCAAGGGTCAGGGGATCGGCCAGATGGGCCATCACCCACTGCTGCACGGCCTGCACGCCGCCGTGCTGCGCGGCCTGGGCCGCCAGCGGCACGCTGAACTGCGACTGGCCGCCGGGACGCTTGAGGTACATGACCAGGTCGCGCGCCACCTCCAGCGCCAGCGCGTGGCCGAAATCCTCCTCCACCACAGCCAGGGCCAGGTCGATGCCGGCCGTCACGCCGGCCGAGGTCCACAGCTGGCGGCTGCCTGCGCCATCGCGGATTTCCTCGCGCAGGTAGATGGCATCGGCATCGACCTGCACGCGCGGATGGCGCTGGGCCAGTTGCGCTGTCACGCTCCAGTGCGTGGCCGCGCGCCGGCCGTCCAGCAAGCCCGCCTCGGCAAGGAAGAAGCTGCCCGAGCACAGCGCAATCAGCCGCTGCACGCGCGGCGCCACGCGGCCCAGCCAGGCGACCAGCTCGGCCGAGCCGCCCAGCACCTGCTCGATATGGCGCGAGCCCACGACGACCACGGTGCAGCCCATGCCTGCAGCCTCCAGCCCGGCCAGCGTATGCGTGGCCTCCAGCGACATCAGCGTGTCCGAGCGCACGGCCCCTTGCCGCTGCGAGACCACGCGCACCTCGTAGCCGTCGCTCTGGCCGCGCGCGCGCAGGTGCACGTTGGCATAGTCGAACACCGACATGGGCCCTATGGCCTCCAGCGCCTTGAAGCCGGGGTAGACGACAAGATCGATGCGGTGGGCGCTGGCGTGGCGGTGGTCCATGGGAAACGGCGGGCTCGGAGGCGGTCAGGGTGGAAAGAATGGGGCGGACTATACGAAAAGACGCAAGCACCCACGGCCAGCAGGCCCGGCCGAAGCAGGCCACACCCCTCAGATTCGGACATATCACCTGAGGCTGCGGCCATGATGCGGCCGGGCCGCCCGGCCATGGCCTACATTCAAGGCTTCGCGGAGCGCGCGCCCTGCCGTTCCTGAGCCACCCCGACAGAAAGACACGCCCATGAAATCCAAAGCCGCCGTCGCCTTCAAGGCTGGAGAACCCCTGCAGATCGTCGAGATCGACGTGGCCCCCCCGAAGAAGGGCGAGGTCCTGATCAAGATCACCCACACCGGCGTCTGCCACACCGACGCGTTCACGCTGTCGGGCGACGACCCGGAAGGCATCTTCCCCGCCGTGCTCGGCCATGAAGGCGCGGGCATCGTCGTCGAGGTCGGCGAAGGCGTGACCAGCGTCAAGCCCGGCGACCACGTGATCCCGCTGTACACCGCCGAATGCGGCGAATGCCTGTTCTGCAAGAGCGGCAAGACCAACCTGTGCGTTTCCGTGCGCGCCACCCAGGGCAAGGGCGTGATGCCCGACGGCACCACGCGCTTTTCGTACAACGGCGAGCCCATCTACCACTACATGGGCTGCTCCACCTTCAGCGAGTACACCGTGGTCGCCGAAGTCTCGCTGGCCAAGATCCACCCCGATGCCAACCCCGAGCAGGTCTGCCTGCTGGGCTGCGGCGTGACCACGGGCCTGGGTGCCGTCAAGAACACCGCCAAGGTCCAGGAAGGCGACACCGTGGCCGTGTTCGGCCTGGGCGGCATCGGCCTGGCCGTGATCCAGGGCGCCAAGCTGGCCAAGGCCGGCCGCATCATCGCCGTGGACACCAACCCCTCCAAGTTCGACCTGGCCCGCACCTTCGGCGCCACCGACTGCGTGAATCCCAAGGATTTCGACAAGCCCATCCAGCAGGTCATCGTCGAGATGACGGGCTGGGGCGTGGACCACAGCTTCGAGTGCATCGGCAACGTCAACGTGATGCGTGCCGCTCTGGAATGCGCGCACCGCGGCTGGGGCCAGTCGGTCATCATCGGCGTGGCCGGCGCGGGCCAGGAAATCTCCACACGCCCCTTCCAGCTGGTGACGGGCCGCAAGTGGCTGGGCACGGCCTTCGGCGGCGTCAAGGGCCGCAGCGAACTGCCCGGCATGGTCGAGCAGGCCATGAGCGGCGAGATCCAGCTGGCCCCCTTCGTCACGCACACCATGGGCCTGCCGGAGATCAACGAAGCATTCGATCTGATGCACGAAGGCAAGTCCATCCGCTCCGTCGTCGTGTACTGAAGCTCCCCCTGAGGCGCTGCGCGCCTTCCCCCTCTCTACTCGCTACGCGAGGGAGGGGGACGACGCCCTCGGCTGGGCGCCCCCGCCGCGAGGCGGCTCTTGCTCGGCGCCTCTCGCCTGGGCAGCGCCAGTTTCATGGGCCGTTGACCGTGTATAGCGTATCAACTCCCATCTTTGAATGCTGCACGCACCGCTTGCCAAGGTGCCCGTAGCATTTTTCTTTTTGAGGAACACCATGTCCGCACTGCCGCCCCTGGAACTCAAGAACGCCCATGCCTGCTTCGGCGGCGCACAGCGTTTCTACGAGCATTTCTCCGCCGAGATCGGCCTGAACATGAAGTTCTCGGTCTTCCTGCCGCCCAAGGCCGTGGCCGGCGAGAAGGTGCCCGCCGTGCTCTACCTGGCCGGGCTGACCTGCACCGAAGAGACCTTCATGACCAAGGCCGGCGCCCAGCGCCTGGCCGCCGAGCTGGGCATTGCGCTGATCGCGCCCGACACCAGCCCGCGCGGCGCAGGCCTGCCCGGCGAGGCCGATGCCTGGGACTTCGGCGTGGGCGCGGGCTTCTACCTGGACGCCACCACCAAGCCCTGGGCGCTGCACTGGCGCATGGAAAGCTATCTGCTGGGCGAGCTGCTGCCGCTGATCGCCGCACGCCTGCCCATCGACGCGCAGCGGCTGGGCATCTTCGGCCACTCCATGGGCGGCCACGGCGCGCTCACGCTGGCGCTGCGCCATCCGGGCCGCTTCAAGAGCCTGTCGGCGTTCGCGCCCATCGCCAACCCCGTCAACTGCCCCTGGGGCCAGAAAGCCTTCTCAGGCTATCTGGGCGATGACCGCAAGGCCTGGGAAGCGCATGACGCCAGCTGCCTGATGGCCGCGCAGACCCAGGCGCCCTACCCGGCCGGCATCCTCGTGGACCAGGGCCTGGCCGACAAGTTCCTGATCGAAAAGCAGCTGCTGCCCGAAGCCTTCGAGGCCGCCTGCGCCCAGGCCGGCCAGCCGCTGACGCTGCGCCGCCACGGCGGCTACGACCACGGCTACTACTTCATCCAGAGCTTCATTGATGACCATCTGCGCCATCATGCAGAGCAGTTGAGTACCCCCTGAGGCGCTTCGCGCCTTCCCCCTGAAAGGGGGACGACAGCCTCGCTGCGGGGCGGCCCTTGCTTGCTGTCCCTGGGTTGGAGCGCGCCAGTTTCCAAGATTGGGCACAAGACCATAGAACGGGCGCGTCTCACCCAGGCATGCGCCCCGCGCGCATGTCCTGCGCAATACGCTCCAGTACCTGCGGCAGGTCCTTCACGCTGGCGATCACGTGGTGGGCGCCGGCTGCGCGCAGCTTGGCCTCGGCGCGGGCCACGCGTTCGCGCACTTCTTCGGCGGGGGCGGCGGCCAGTTCGGCGGGGGAGTAGCCGACTTCGTTGCCGGACAGGGTCAGGCCCACGGTCCACATGCCGGCGTTGCGGCCTTCCTCGATGCCGGGCACGGTGTCGTCCACCTTCACGCAGGCGCGCACGTCGCCGATGCCCAGCGCCAGCACATTGGCCAGCGCCATGAAGGGGCCGGGGCGGCCGCCTGCGGCCATTTCATCGCCGGCCACCACATGGTCGGGAGCCAGGCCGTTGGCCGCTGCCTGCGGCAGCAGCTGGTTCAGGACTTCACGCGGATAGCCCGAGCACGAGCCCACCTTCAGGCCCTGCGCGCGCAGCCAGCCCAGCAGCTCGGGCGCGCCTTCAATGGGCGCCGAGAACTCGCCGACCTTGGCGATCTGCATGGGCATGAAGCGGGCGTAGATGGCGTCCACGTCGGCGTCGCCAGGCTGCTGGCCGAAGGCCTTGTGCCATTGCGCGCGGATACCCTCAGACTGCAGCAGTTCATGGATGTGCTGCCACTTGGACAGGCCCATGGGGCCGCGAGCCTGGGCCAGGGTGATGGTGATGCCGAAGCTGGCAAAGGCCTCGACAAAGATCTGCGTGGGCGCCAGCGAGCCGAAATCGACCAGGGTGCCGGCCCAGTCGAAGATGACGGCCTGCAGCGGCGACAGATCGGCGGCGGCGGTGGAGACGGTGGTGTGGTTCATGGTGCTTTTTGACAAGGAAAGAGGTTCAAACAGAAGAGGGCCGTACGCGCCTGTTCATTCCAGCGTGCGGATGAAATTGCGCCCGCGCGGGCCGGATGCGGCCGACTGCAGCAGCTGCTGCCACTCATCCCCAGGCACGCCGTAGTGGGCGGGATCGGTGGCCACGCCCAGGCCTTCGAGGAAGTTGCGCAGGCGCTGCACGGCCAGCTCGCCCGTGGCGGCATCGAAGATGGACAGCAGGGCCGCGTCGGCCTGGTCGTCGGCGCCCAGGGCCATCTCCAGCACCAGCGGCAGGCTGAACGAGCAGGCAATGCCGTGGGCCACGCCATGGCGCAGCGTGATGTCGTAGGACAGCGAATGCGCCAGCGCCGTGCGGGTGTTGGAGAAGGCCAGGCCGGCCATCAGGGCGGCCTCGGCCATGCGGCTTCGCAGCGGCAGGCTGCCCAGGTCCTGCATCAGCGCGGGCAGCGTGGCCAGGGTGCGGCGCGCGGCGCCCACGGCCAAGTTGGTGGAGACGGGATTGCGGTGCCGGTTCCAGATGGACTCCAGCGCATGCGACAGCGCATCCAGCCCCGATGCCAGCGTGGCGCCGGCCGGCAGGCTTTGCATGAGCTGCGCGTCGATGATGGCGGCCTCGGGCCAGGTCCAGTGCTGGTGCAACGAGTGCTTGCGGCCAGCGGCCTGGTCCCAGATCGTGGCCCAGGGCGTGACCTCGCTGCCCGTGCCGGCCGTGGTGGGAACGGCGATCAGCCCCTTGTGGCCTGCGGCTGGCAGGGCCAGCCCCTGCTCCAGGGCCTGCAGCAGCTCGCCGAAACGCCGCGTGGGCGTGGCGCACATCAGCGCCTTGGCCGAGTCGATGGCGCTGCCGCCGCCCAGGGCCACGATGCACGGGACCTCGGCGTATTCGCGGTGCACGCGGTCATACAGCGGGGCCAGCCACTGCACATCGGGGTTGGGCGCAATGCCGTCCACCACGCCGCGCAGCTGGCTGCCCAGCCGTTGGCGCAACTGCTGCACCAGGCCCAGGGATTCGGCCTCGGGAAACGTCACCAGCAGGCAGTCGCGCCCGGCCAGCAGCTCGGGCAGGCGGTCCAGGCGGCCGGGGCCGGCATGGATGGCAACGGGGTTGTGATAGGTCCACACAAATCGGTCCTTTGAATGAAACGGGGGCGCCGGGAAAAGCGCTGCCCTCAATGGCGGGTGCCCTGCTGGATGCGGCGGCGCAGCCAGTGGGAGACGAGATCGGCGGCGATCACCATCACGGTGATGACCACGATGCAGGTGGCCGTCTCCTGGTAGCGGAACAGCTTGAGGCTGCCGACCAGCTCGAAACCCAGCCCGCCCGCGCCCACCATGCCCAGCACCGTGGCCGAGCGCAGGTTGACCTCGAAGCGGTAGAGCACGACCGCGATCCAGGCCGTGATGGCCTGCGGTATCACGCCGAAGACGATGAGCTGCAATTGCGTGGCGCCTGCGCTGCGCAGGGCCTGCAGCGGGCCGTCGTCGATCTCTTCGATGCTCTCGGCGAAGAACTTGCCCAGCATGCCCATGCCATGCAGGGCCAGGGCCAGCACGCCGGGAAACGGCCCCAGGCCCACGGCCGAGACAAAGACCAGCGCCAGGATCAGCTCGTTGATGCTGCGCACCACGTTCAGGAACTGCCGCGTGATGCGCCGCAGCCAGTGCCAGCCATGCAGGTTGCTGGCCGCGATGAAGGACAGCGGCAGCGCAAGCACCACGGACAGCAGCGTGCCCCAGATGGCGATCTGCACCGTCTCCAGCGCGGGCGCCATCAGGCGCGGCAGCATGCTCCAGTCCGGCGGCACGGAGCGCGCCACGAAATCCGCGATCTGGGGCATGCCTGCCGCCAGTTCACCCCAGCTCATCTGCGCGCCGCCCGCGCTCCAGTGCAGCACCCAGGCGATGGCCAGGGCCGCAGCCGCATAGCCGGTCCAGCCCAGGGCGCCATGGGGGCGCGGCGCGGTCCATTGCCAGCGGTCGCGCGGCTCGGGGCTCCAGGAATTGGCGCTGGTCATCACAGTCCTCCTGCGGGCGCGCTGGCCCGCATCCACGAGGCAGGCACCGGCGCCTGCGCATGCAGGCCGGCAGGCCCTATGGCCTGCGTGCCCGGTGGTGTGTCCGGTTCTGCGCCCTGCCCTGCTCCTTGCCCTGCGCCTTGCCCTGCAGTGGGCTGCGCATGGTAGATGGCCTGCAGCGCGGCCTCGTCCAGCGCCTGCGGCGATCCGTCATAGACCATGCGGCCCTGGGCCAGGCCCAGCACGCGGTCGCCGAACTCCCGCGCGTAGTCCACCTGGTGCAGGTTGCAGACCACGGCAATGCCCAGCTCGCGCGTGGCATCGCGCAGGTACTGCAGCACGCTTCGCGCGGTCTTGGGATCCAGGCTGGCCACGGGCTCGTCGGCCAGGATGACCTGGGGCTGCTGGGCCAGCGCGCGGGCAATGCCCACGCGCTGCATCTGCCCACCCGACAGCGCCTCGGTGCGCTCCAGCGCCTTGTGGGCCAGGCCCACGCGCTCCAGGCACTGGTCGGCCAGGCGGATATCGCTTTCGCGGAACAGCTGCAGCACCGAGGCCAGGGTGCCGGTCTGGCCCAGGCGCCCGGTCAGCACGTTCTTGCGCACCGACAGGCGCGGCACCAGGTTGTGGTGCTGGAAGACCATGGCCACGTGGCGAGCCAGCTCGCGCCGGCTGTGCCTGCCGCCGCCCAGCATCAGGTCCATGCCGCCCACCTCCAGCGTGCCGCTGTCGGCGCGGGCCAGGCCGTTCATGCAGCGCAGCAGCGTGGACTTGCCGGCCCCCGACAGGCCCAGCATGACGACGAACTCGCCGGGCTGCACATCCAGGTCGATGCCATGCAGCACGTGGTTGCTGCCATAGCTCTTGCGCAATTGGCGGATGCGGATCATTTCATGCTCCCCAGGTCGAGCTTGAGCGCCTTGGCCGTCTGGCGGACCACGTCATAGGCCTTGTCATCCGTGGCCGCGAAGCCGTCGAGCACGCCCTGGTCGCCCCAGGGCAGGTCCTTGACCTCGGCCAGGGCCGCAGCCACCTTCTGCTTGGTGCCTGCGTCCAGGTTTTTGCGCCAGGTCATGGGCGACTCGGGGATGGGCTGGGAGCGCCAGACGATCTGGAAGTCCTCGCGCTTGACCAGGCCCTTGCTCACGGCCGAGTCGAAGATGCGGTCGGCCACGGCCGCCGCATCCACCTTGCCGTTGGCCACGGCCATGATGCTGGCGTCGTGCGAGCCCGAGAAGATCACGCGCGAAAAGCCCTTGTCCGCATCGAATCCCTCGGCCATCAACCCGGCCTTGGGAAACAGGTGGCCCGACGCCGAGGTCGGGTCCACAAAGGCAAAGCTGCGGCCCTTGAGATCGGCCACGCTGGCCGGGCCCTTGTCCTTGCGGGAGATCACCATGCTGTGGTACGCGCTCTTGCCCGTCTTCTTGGTCACGGCCACGGCAAAGGCCTCGGCGCCTGCCACCTGGCTGGCCAGCACGTACGAGAACGGGCCGAGGAAGGCGATGTCGATCTTGTTGGAGCGCAGCGCCTCGATCACGCCGTTGTAGTCATTGGCCACGAAGGGCCGCACCTTCATGCCGGTGCGGGTGGCCAGCTGGTCCATGACCTGCTGGCTGGCGCGGATCATGGCCTGCGCGTCCTCCGAGGGGATCAGGCCCACGCGCAGCTCGGCGCTCTGGGCAAAGGCGGCAGTGGTAGCGGTGGCGGCGGTGGCGGCCAGGGCCAGCACGGCGCCGGCATGGCGCAGCCAGGTCTTGCGGTTCATCTTCATGGGAGCGTTCCTTTGCATCAGGTCAGGCACATCGGCAGATCGGTGGATCCGTGAATCGCCGGCCAAATCGCCAGGCGGGTGGGGATGGCTGAATGCTAGGAGCGACATATTTCTGCCATGTGAAAGTTTCAGAATCGGTTTTGACAGCATCCATAGACAAAACCTTGAGATACCGACTTTCGTGAGCAACGCCCGCTACCGCGCCTTCATCGCCGTCGCCCACCACGGCAGCCTCAGCGCCGCCGCCCGCGCACTGGGCGTGAGCCAGCCCACCATCTCCACCCAGATCGCCACGCTGGAGCGCCAAAGCCAGATCGAGCTGTTCCACCGCCGCGGCTACCGCATGACGCTCACGGGCGCAGGCGCCAGACTGCTGCCCATGGCGCAGAAAATCATGGCGCTGGAGGCCGAGGCCGAGTTCTTCCTGCGCGACTCGGGGCAGTTGCACCAGGGCGAGCTCAAGATCGGCGCCGTGGGGCCCTTCCATGTGATCGAGATGGTGGCCGCCTACCGCGCACGGCACCCGGGCATGCAGCTGTCCATCCGCATGGGCAACTCGCAGCAGGTGCTGGCCGACCTGGAACGCTACGACACCGACGTGGCCGTGCTCGCCGGCCTCTACGACCGCCCGGAGCTGCTGGCACGCGAGTACGCGCGCCACGCCATCGTGCTGTTCGCCCATGTGGCCCATCCCTTCGCGCGGCGCAGCGAAATCGCGCTGTCCGAACTGCAGGGCCAGCCTTTGCTGCTGCGCGAGCACGGCTCGACCACGCGCACCGCGCTGGAATCGGTGCTGCAGGCCGCCGGGGTGCAGCCGCGCACCGAGCTGGAGATCGGCAGCCGCGAAGCCATACGCGAGGCCGTGGCGCGCGGCCTGGGACTGGGCGCCGTGTCCGAAGCCGAATTCATCCCCGACCCGCGCTTTCGCCCGCTGCGCATCGCGGGCGACCCGGCCAGCACCACCACCTATGTCTACTGCATGCGCGAGCGCAGCGACAGCCTGCTGGTGAGGTCTTTTCTGGAGGCGGTTTGAGGACCGCGCCGGGCCACCTCGACCCCCGCCTCAGCCCTCCACCCTGATTCCGCGCGCCTGGATCAGCCGGGCCCACTTCGCCCGTTCATCGCGCATGAAGGCGTCAAAGCGCTGCGGCGTCCCCCCTCCATCCTCTGCGCCGAACTCTTCGAGCTTGGCCACCACATCGGGCATGGCCAGGATGCGGTTGACGTCTGCATTGATGCGGGCCACCAGATCGGCGGGCATTCTTGCGGGGCCCACCAGGCCGAACCAGATGCTCGCGTTGAACCCGGAATAGCCCTGCTCCGCCACCGTGGGAATCTCCGCGAAGGCCTTGGCGCGCTTCACACCCGTCTGAGCCACGGCATGGACTTTTCCGCCCTTGATGAAGGGCGCCGCCGTGGTCATCCCCTCGAACGCATAGTCGATCTGGCCGCCCAGCAGATCCGTCATCACGTTCGACGCCCCCTTGTACGGGATATGGAGCGCGGACACCGCCGCAGTCTGCTCGAACAACGCCAGCGCAAGGTGCTGGGCCGAGCCCGTGCCCGAGGAGCCGAAGCTGACCTCCCCCGGCTTTTGCTTCAACGCGGCCAGCAGGCCCTGCATGGTGGCGGAAGCCTTGGGGCTGGCAACCAGGACCTGCGGGGTCTGGCCCACCAGGGCGATGGCGGAGAAGTCCCGCTCCGGCGAGAAACCGAGCCTGGGGTTGAGCGCAGGGGCAATGCCCAGGGCATTGATGTGGCCCATCATGAGCGTCTGCCCATCGGGCGCGGCCCTGGCGGCCTCGGCAGCGGCAATCAGCCCCGCCGCGCCTGGCCGGTTCTCGACGATGACGGGAATGGCCCACAGCTGGTTGAGCCGGTTGGCGATGATCCGCGCCAGGATGTCCGTGCCGCCGCCTGCCGAGAAGCCGACGAGGATTTTGACCGGGCCCGCCGGCGGCCTGGCCTGTGCAAAGCCCGGATGGGCATGCAGGGCGGCGGCTGCGGCGGCCGAGGTCAGGAACTGTCTGCGTTGCATGGCTTGTCTCCTTGGATGATGGGCTGGCGGCGGTCTTACGCCACCGAGGTCCAGCGGCCGAACCGGGACACCTGCGCCTCGTCGAAATTGAAGCCGAGTCCCGGCGTCTGGTGCAGCACGACACGGCCCTTTTCCTGCGCCAGCTGGCGGTCCAGCAGGCGGCGGAAGTTCAGCACCTGGTCATCCCAGAAGAACTCGACATAGCGCGCATTGGGGGTCGCGGCCACCAGCGGCGCGTGCACATCGTGGAACCAGTGCGGACACATCTGCAGCCCATAGCCCGCCGCCATGGCGGCAATGCGCTTCCACTCGGTAATGCCCCCGCAGACTGCGGCGTCGGTCTGCAGGATGGATGCGGCGCCCATGTCGAGCAGATGCTTGTGGTACCAGCGGCCATAGCCGATTTCCGCGGTGGCCACGGGAATGCGGGTGAGCTTTGCCAGGCGGGCGTGGCTTTCGACATCGTCGGGGCTGAACGGCTCCTCGATGAAATAGGGGTCGTATGCCTCCATGCGGCGCAGGTACTGCATGGCCTGCACGGTGTCCACCCAGCCGTTGTTGCAGTCCAGCATGAGCTCCACGTCCGGGCCGATGGCCTCGCGCGCCGCCTTCACGCGCGACTCCTCGCCCTGGGGCGACCAGCGGCCGGTCTTCATCTTCACGGCCTGAAAGCCCAGTTCGACATAGCCGGCCATCTCCTCGCCGACATGGCCGGCGGTCTTGCCGTCCACGTAGTAGCCGCCGCTGGCATAGGCCGGCACCGTGTCCAGCTCCACCGCGCCCAGGTACTTGTGCAAAGGCAGCTGGGCGGTTCGGGCATTGAGATCCCACAGCGCAATGTCGAGTGCGCTCAGTGCGCGCATCACGGTGCCCATGCGGCCTTGCAGCAGCGCCTCCTGGTACATCTCCTTCCACAGCCCTTCGACGGACAGGGAATCGCGGCCCAGCAGCACAGGACCGAGCAGCTGCTCGACCGCGACACGGAACAGCTCGCCCGCCGCATTGCCGACATAGCAAAAGCCGATGCCTTCGACGCCGTCGCTGCTGCGGACCTTGACCAGTCCGTAGTGGCGGTCGACCACGGTGCGGTTCGACAGATAGGTGACCTTGTCCAGCGGCACGCGGGCAACGCAGACTTCAATGGATTCGATGAGGGGCATGAGCTCTCCTGACATGGTTTGGAAGCGGGAACGAGCGAACTTTGCGCTTCAGGAGATCTGCAACAAAGATGGTGTCCCATGGTTCAGATGACGCAAAATGCGTCGCATGGATTCGCGCTTTCTCCAGAGCTTCATGGCCGTCGTGGACTGCGGCTCGATGGCCGACGCCGCGCGCAGGCTGGACCTGCCGCCCACCACCGTGGCCCAGCAGATGCGTGCGCTGGAGGCCGACGTGGGCTGCGCACTGCTCACGCGGGTGGGCCGGACGGTACGGCCCACCGTCGTTGGCGCCCGGATCGTGGAGCATGCGCGGGAGGTGCTCAAATCCGTGGAGAACCTGAGGTCGGCCGCCTCGGCCACCGAGCTTCCCGCAGGCCCCCTGAGGCTGGGGGCAACGCCCACGGCGCTGATGGGCCTGGTGCCCCCGCTGCTGCGCCGATGGATGAGCGCCCATCCGGCCGTGCGCGTCTACATCGAACCCGGCACTTCCTCACTGCTGCTGGACCAGGTGCAGACCGGCCATCTGGATGCGGCCATCCTTGTGCACCCGGCCTTCGCCATGCCCAAGACCTGCGAATGGCGGCTGATGCGCAGCGAGGCGCTGATTCTTCTCGCGCCCCGGGACATGAAGGTGCGCGATCCGCTGCTCACGGCCGCACGCGAGCCCTTCATCCAGTACGACCGCAAGGTGGTGGCAGGAAAAATGGCGGATGAATACCTGCGGGGCCACGGCATCAAGCCGAAAGTGCGCTTCGAGCTGGACGGCATCGAGCAGATCGCACAGCTGGTTGCGGAAGGCTTCGGTGTCTCCATCCTGCCGGACTGGCCCGTGCTGGGACCGCCGGATGCCAGAACGCGCCGATGGCCGCTGCCCCCTCCGAGCCCGTCCCGCGAAGTGGGCATGGTGTGGCTGCGATCGTCGGTGCGCTCCCCGCTGGCGGCCGCCTTGTCCGAGCTTATCGATTCCCGCTAGCGAACCATGCCCTGACCTGTGCCTGGCACGCAGGCTCTCAGAACAGGCTGCGTTGCGGCAGCAAAAGCGACGGGTGGTAGAGGCTGCAATCGAGCCGCAGCGGCTCGCGGTTGAATCCATGCCGACGGCAGGCCAGGGCAAAGCGCTGGCGCAGCAGCTCGGCCCAGTGGCCCGTGCCCTTCATGCGCTGGCCGAACTCGGCGTTGTACACGCGGCCGGCCTCGCGCTGCTCGCCCTGGATGCCGTGCAGGTCGCGCACGCGCTCCATCACGCGGCGGGCGCGGTCGGGGTAGTGCACCTGCAGCCATTGCTCGAACAGCGGCGCCACTTCCCAGGGCAGGCGCAGCACGGCATAGAAGGCGTGGCGCGCGCCTGCGTCGGCGGCCGCCTCCAGCACCTTCTCCAGGTCTTCGTTGATGAAGGGAATCTGCGGTGCCAGGCTCACGCCCACGGGTACGCCCGCTTCGGTCAGCGCGCGGATGCTGCGCAGCCGGCGGTGCGGCGCGGCGGCGCGCGGCTCCAGGTGGCGTGCCAGGTCGGCGTCCAGCGTGGTCAGCGTGATGTGCACCGAGGCCAGGCCCTGGCGCGCCAGCGGGGCCAGCAGGTCCAGGTCACGCTCCACCCCGCTGCCCTTGGTGACGATGGAAAACGGGTGGCGCGCCTCGGCCAGCACTTCGATCAGGCGGCGCGTCAGCCCCAGCTCGCGCTCCACGGGCTGGTAGCAGTCGGTGACCGAGCCCAGCATCACGGGCGCGGCCACATGGCTGGCGCGCGACAGCTCGGCGCGCAGCAGCTCGGGCAGGTTCTGCTTGGCGATGAGCCGGGTCTCGAAGTCCAGCCCCGGCGACCAGCCCAGGTAGCTGTGCGTGGGCCGGGCATAGCAATAGATGCATCCATGCTCGCAGCCCCGGTAGGGATTGAGCCCCATGTGAAACGGCAGGTCGGGCGACTGGTGGCGGCTCAGCGCCGAGCGGGCCTGCTCCCAGCGCAGTTCGGTGCGCAGGGGCGCGGCTTCCTCGCCTTCGGCCGGCGCCTCAAGACTGCCCCAGCCGTCATCGAAGGCCTCGCGCGGGTCGGTGGTGAAGCGGTGGGCCAGTTGGCTGGCTGCGCCCCGGCCCTTGATGGCGTGCAGGGGCACCCGGGCCGTGTCGTGATGAGGCGTGGGAGGACTGGGAAGCATGGAGCAACTGTATAAAAATACAGTCATACCGCCAAGCACTCCCCGCATGCCTGCAGTTGCGAAGTGGGTTTTGCCGGCTTGGCAAGTGCCCGCGCCAATCCGCACCGCACCGTGCGGGTTCGCTTGGCAGAACCCACACGGGCCTGCACAATGGGCCTATCGCACCAACTTGGTGCTTTTCTCTTTTCTGAAGATGCCTTGGCCCGGACAACCGCGTTGCCCGGGCTTTTGTCCGTTTGGGCGCCGCTGCCCTTCACTGCAGCCACGGCGCAAGCACACAAGGGAGCCAACACCATGGAGCGCAAGCCCCACATCATTCTTTCGTCCCTGGACCTGGAGCGCATCGAGGCCCTGCTGGACAAGCAACCCGCCTTCCCCGGCCGCGACGCGCTCGAGGCCGAGCTGGACCGCGCCGACGTGCTCGAGCCCAAGGAAATGCCGCCCAATGTGGTGACCATGAACTCCACCGTGCGCTTCACGCTGCTGGAGTCGGGCAAGTCCAACACGCTGACCCTGGTCTATCCCAAGGAGATGGATGGCAGCTCCGACAAGGTGTCGGTCTTCGCGCCCGTGGGCATTGCCCTGCTGGGCCTGAGCGTGGGCGACCAGTCGCGCATGGCCGGCCCCTCGGGCCAGGTCACCGTGCGCGTGGATGCCATCGAGTTCCAGCCGGAAAGCGCAGGCGAGCTGCACCGTTGAACGCCGACCGGCGTGAAGCGAAAAAGGCAGCCAACCGGCTGCCTTTGTTGTTTGTGGACTGACGCACGGCGCCTCAGCGCAGGCCTGCCAGAAACGCCGCGATCAGGCCGGTGCCCACCAGGCCCGCCTGCCAGCGCAGCGCCATGTGCCAGCTGGGAACGTGGCGCTCCACGCGCTCGTACAGCAGATGGCCGGCCGCAATCGACAGCACGAAGGCCGTGCACATGCCCAGCAGGGCGGCGGGAATGGAATGTGGCCAGAAATGGCTTTCCACGGCATTGACCAGCAGGCAGACCGAGAAGTGCACGAGAAACACCGAGTACGAAATCTTGCCCAGCCGGCGCAGCGGCGCCCAGCCTTGCGCCTGCGCAAACGCGGGGCTGCGCATGGCCACGACCAGGGCCAGCGCCGTGGCACCGGCCAGCGCGATGCGGTCGCGCCACTCCAGTGCCAGTGCCGCCACGACCAGGGCCACGATCAGCAGGGACCAGCTCCAGGCCGTCGAGGACTTGTCCGCATGCGCGGCCCAGTAGGCCAGCATGCCCAGGCCGTAGGCGCCAAAGAAGTACGGCGCCCACACATCCCATTGCGCATCCAGATTGAAGCCCAGCAGCGAAGCCGCCACGCCGATCACCACCAGCGCCTGCGCCACGCTCAGCGCCCAGGGCCAGCAGCGTGACAGGGCGTCGCCGCCAAAGCGGCGGCGCAGCAAGGCACCGCCCCAGCGCGTGCCAGCCAGCAGCAGCGCAGTCAGCGCAAACAGCTGAAAGTCGATGGACACATACCAGACGCCGGCAGACAGCGACTCCTCGCCCACGATGTTCTGCAGCAGCAGCGCATGCGCCACCAGTTGCCAGAGATCGGGCTCGCCGGAGACCGAGGCATGGTCGAACCAGGGCCGCACGGCCGCCGAGACCACGATGGCCACGACCAGCGCCACCGCATAGGGCACGACCAGACGCACGAAGCGGCGCCCGATGCGCGACCACGGATCGCTGTGCTGGCCGTGGCCTTGCGGCGCCATGCTGGCTGCCGCCAGGTAGCCGCCCAGCACCAGGAAGATCTGCACGGCCATGCGCGCATATTCATAGAGCCAGTCGATGAGGTCCGGCGCGGCCGGATGGGCGATATCGGACATGGGGCCGTAGAAGGCCAGGTGGTGCCAGATGATGGCGGCACAGGCCAGGCCCTTGGTGCAGTCGATCAGTGCACTGCGGCTAGCGTGGGACATGGGGCAATCTGTAGTCGGTACGGGGCGGGAAGGCGCAGGGCCCGGGCCGCCTGGCCGCAAGCCCGCAAAGGCGCCATTGTGCGCCTTTTGGACACGACTTGCAGAAAGCTGACACATCGCTTCCCAAGCCGCCCGGAGCGTGCCGCGCACGCGCAGGCACAATGCATGCCATGACGCAATCCAAACCTCTTCCGGCGTTGAACCGGCAGTTCGTCTCGCACTTCGGCGAGATGGGCAGCCGCTGGGGCATCAACCGCACGGTAGGCCAGATCTACGCACTGCTGTTTCTTTCGCCCGAGCCGCTCAATGCCGACCAGATCGCCGAGACGCTGGAGTTCTCGCGCTCCAACGTGAGCATGGGGCTCAAGGAATTGCAGGCCTGGCGCCTGGTGCAATTGCGCCACCAGCCCGGCGACCGGCGCGAGTATTTCGAGGCGCCGCAGGATGTCTGGGAAATCTTCCGCCGCCTGGCCGAGGAACGCCGCCGCCGCGAGATCGAGCCCACCCAGTCCATGCTGCGCGCCGCCATGCTGGAGGAAGTCACCACCGAAGAGGAACGCTACGCCCAGCAGCGCATGCGCGACATGTACGAGCTGATCGACCGGCTCATGAACTGGTTCGACGACGTGCAGCGCCTGTCGCCCGAGACCGCCATGCAGCTCATGGGCATGGGCACGGCCGTGACGCGGCTGCTGGATCTGAAGGACCGCATCACGGGCGGCAAGGGCCGCGCCAAGGCGGATGACACCGACGATTGAACCTGGCAAGCCTGCGTACAAAAATGAGCTCCCGAGGGAGCTCATTGTGTTTACAGCAATGCTTCATTAGCGGTAAGCACGTGCAAAAACTGGCGTAGTCCAAAGCGAGGGACACCGAGCAAGGGCCGCCCCCGCAGCGAGGGTGTCGTCCCCCTCCCGAAGAGGGAGGGGGAAGGCGCGAAGCGCCTCAGGGGGAGCTTTATTTCTCCCGGGCCAGGAGTTCGCGGCGCGTGGCCTCGTCGTCCATCAGTTCGTACCACATCGCGTTGAGCACCGCGAAGGCGGCCGCCAGCGGCAGGCCGAGCAACCAGGCGAAGTACCACATGGTGTTGTGTCCTTTCTTGACGTTGAATGTCGTTGCTTGATTCGGTGGATCAGTACGAGTGGCCGCGGCCCTCGATGATGGCCATCGGGTCGACCTTGCCGCGCAGCACGCTGTAGACCCAGCTGGTGTAGGCCACGATGAGGGGCACGAAGATCAGCGCGCACACCAGCATGATGAACAGCGTCACATGGCTGGACGAAGAGTCCCAGACCGTGAGGCTGTGCTGCGGGTTCAGCGACGAGGGCAGGATGAACGGGAACATGGACGCCCCCACGCTGGCGATGATGCCCGCAATGCCCAGGCCGCTGGACAGCAGGGCCAGCCACTCGCGGCGCAGCCACAGGCCCAGCGCCGCCAGCAGCGGCATCAGCAGCCCGATGGCCGGCACGGCCCAGAGCACGGGCCTGGCCTGGTAGTTGGCGAACCAGGCGCCCGCCTGCAGCGCAGCCGTCTTGAACAGCGGGTTGGACGGTCCGGTGGTGTTGACCTCGCTGGTGATGCGGTAGCCATTGAGCACGGCCAGCCACACGCCAGCCGCCGCGAACAGCACCGTGGTGGCGACGGCCGCCACCATGCCGAAGCGGCGCGCGCGCGCGGCCACATCGCCCTCGGTCTTGAACACCAGCCAGGACGCACCATGCATGAGCAGCATGCACAGCGAGACCAGGCCGGCCAGCAGCGCAAACGGGTTGAGCAGGCCGAAGAACGTGCCCTCGTAGTAGATGCGCATGTCGGGCGCCAGGCGGAAGGGCACGCCCTGCAGCACATTGCCCAGTGCCACGCCGAAGATCAGCGCAGGCACCACGCCGGCCATGCACAGCACGGCATCCCAGCGCGCGCGCCAGGCCGGCTCCTCGCGCTTGCTGCGGAACTTGAAGGCCACGGGCCGCAGGATCAGCGCCACCAGGGCCGCGAACATGGCCAGGTAAAAGCCCGAGAACGAGACCGCGTACAGCTGCGGCCAGGCCGCAAAGATGGCACCGCCGCCCAGGATGAGCCAGACCTGGTTGCCTTCCCAGACCGGGCCCAGAGAGTTGATGACGACGCGGCGCTCCACGTCGGTCCTGGCCGCCAGCGGCAGCAGCGCGGCAGCGCCCAGGTCAAAGCCATCGGTGACGGCAAAGGCGATGAGCAGCACGCCCAGCAGGCCCCACCACAGCAGGCGCAGGATGTCGTAGCTGATCAGTTCGTGAAGAATCATGGTGACAATCTCCCTTGGTCATTGCCCGCGGGCGAGTTTTTGCATCAGAGGGAAGTAGGTGGTCAGGTGCGGTGCGCTTTCCTCCTGCGGTCCCTTGCGGATGGCCTTCACCATGAGCTTCATCTCGATGACGAAGAGCACGGAGTAGATGGCGATGAAGCCTGCAATCGTCAGCAGCAGCGTGCCCGCGCCCAGGTTGGAGACGGCCAGCGCCGTGGGCAGCACGCCTTCGATGATCCAGGGCTGGCGGCCCACCTCGGCCACGATCCAGCCGCACTCGGCCGCGATCCAGGGCAGGGGAATGGCGATCACGGCCAGCTTGAGCATCCACGGATGGGCGTCCAGCCTGCGCCGCACCGACAGCCAGAAGAAGGCGGCCGTGAGCGCGATGAAGAACATGCCCAACCCCACCATGATGCGGAAGGCCCAGAACAGCGGCCCCACGGCCGGCACGGTGTCCCAGGCGGCCTGGGCGATCTGCGCGTCCGTGGCCTGGCGCGGGTCGTCCACGTAGCGCTTGAGCAGCAGCGCGTAGCCCAGTTGCCCGCCCTTGTCCTCGAAGACGGCCTTGGCGTCGGCCGGCACCTGGCCCGTGGGGCCGGCGGCGCGGATGGCCTCCAGCGCGCCATAGGCCTCGATGCCGTTGCGGATGTACTGCTCGGTGCGCTGGACCAGGTCGTTGATGCCGGGGATCTCGGTGGTCAGCGAGCGCGTGCCGATCAGGCCCATGACCCAGGGAATGTGCACGGCGTAGTGCGTCTCGCGTGCGGCCTTGTCGGGGAAGCCGAAGGCCGTGAAGGCGGCCGGTGCGGGCTCGGTGTCCCACATGGCCTCGATGGCGGCCAGCTTCATCTTCTGGTGCTCCGACGACAGGTAGCCGCTTTCATCGCCCAGCACCACCACCGACAGCGCGGCGGCCAGGCCGAACGAGGTGGCCACCGTCATGGAGCGGCGCGCCAGCTGGATGTGCCGGCCCTTGAGCAAATACCAGGCCGAGACGCCCAGCACGAAGATGGCCGCCGTCACGTAGCCGGCCGAGACCGTGTGCACGAACTTGGCCTGGGCCACGGGGTTGGTAAGCACCGCGAAGAAGTCGGTGACCTCCATGCGCATGGTCTGCGGGTTGAACGCCGCGCCCACGGGGTTTTGCATCCAGCCATTGGCGATCAGAATCCACAGCGCCGAGAAGTTCGAGCCCAGGGCCACGCACCAGGTGGTCACCAGATGGCCGACCTTGCTCAGGCGGTCCCAGCCGAAGAAGAACAGGCCCACGAAGGTGGCTTCGAGGAAGAAGGCCATCAGCCCCTCGATGGCCAGCGGCGCGCCGAAGATGTCGCCCACGTAGTGGCTGTAGTAGCTCCAGTTCATGCCGAACTGGAACTCCATCACGATGCCCGTGGCCACGCCCATGGCGAAGTTGATGCCGAACAACGTGCCCCAGAACTTCGTCATGTCGCGCCAGATGGTGCGGCCCGTCATCACGTAGACGGTCTCCATGATGGCGATGATCACGGCCAGGCCGATGGTCAGCGGCACGAACAGGAAGTGGTAGAGCGCCGTTACCGCGAACTGCAGCCGCGATAGATCGACGATGTCGAGGTCCATGGTGAGATCCTTTCTCTCGGGGGTACTTGGTGAAATCCTTGATCAGCCGTCCTGCCGCAGGCGCGCCAGGGCCGCCTCGAACGGCGGTGTGCCGCGCAGCGCCTCGGACACCACGCGGCCCTGCTCCACCCACAGCAGCCGGTCGGCCAGTTGCGCCTCCCGCAGCTTGTGGGTGGCCAGCACCAGGGTGCGGCCCCGGGCTGCACTGTCCAGCCGCACCAGCAGGTCGGCGGCCGTGCGTGCATCCAGGCCTTCGGTCACTTCGTCCAGCAGCCAGCAGCGCGCGGGGCTCAGCAGCAGCCGCGCCAGCGCCAGGCGCCGTGCCTGGCCGCCGGACAGGCCCAGCCCGCCCTCGCCCAGCCGCGTGTCCAGGCCCTGCGCCATGGCGCGCACATCGCCGGCCAGCCCGGCGACTTCCAGCGCCGCCCACAGCGTGTCCTCGGCGGCCTCGGGGCAGGCCAGCAAAAGGTTGTCGCGCAGGCTGTCCTCGAACAGTTCGGTGCGCTGCGTCATCCAGGTGCAGCGCCGGGCACGCACGGCGCCGGCCAGCGGCTGGAGCTCGCCGGCCATCAGGGACAGCAGCGTGGTCTTGCCCGCGCCGCTGGCGCCCAGCAGGGCGACACGTTCGCCTTCGGCGATAAGGATGTCCTGGGCCAGCACGGCGGCACGGGGTGCCACGACCTGCTCCAGCTCAACCGCCAAGCCCTGCCTGGGCGCAGCCGGTTCGCAGGCGCCTTGCGCAGCGCCATCGCGCAGGGCGGGCGCCAGCCGGCGCGCGGCCAGCCAGCTGCGGCCGGCCTCCAGCGCGCCACGGCGCAACGCAGCAAAGGGCTCCATGGCCGTCAGCGCCAGCAACAGGGCCAGCGCAGCCACGGGGGCGCCCAGCAGGCCGGCCTCGGCCAGCCAGCCCACGCCCAGCAGCACACCGGCCAGGGCCAGGGCGCCGCACAGGCCCTGCACGAAGGAGGTTCGGGCCTCCAGGCCGTGGAGCTCGGCGTCGGCCTCGGCCACGCGGGCGTCCAGGGCGGCAATGCGTTCGCAATGCGCGGCCAGGGTGCCGGCCATGGCCAGCTCTGCCTGCCCGGCCACCAGGTCGGCCGTGCGGGCACGCAGGGACTCCAGCGCCAGCGCGCGGCGCACGGCGGGCCGGCGCGCACTGCGCGCCAGCCACAGGGCACTGCCCAGGCCGGTGGCCAGCAGCCATGCAGCCAAGGCCAGGCCCAGCCACCAGCGCATCAGGCCCAGCGCCAGGGCGGCCATCAGCGTGGCACCCGTGGCGGCCAGCAAGGGCACGAACAGGCGCAGGTACAGGCTGTCCAGCGCATCCACGTCGGCCGTCAGCCGCTGCAGCAGGCGCGCGGGCCGCAGGCGCAGGCTCAGGGCGGCGGCGGGAGTGGCCCAGCTGCGCAGCAGCCGCTCGCGCAGGGCGGCCAGCACGGCCAGGGTGGCGTCATGGGTGACCAGCCGTTCGGCATAGCGCGTGCCCGTGCGGCCCAGGGCCAGCAGGCGGATGCCGGCCGAGGGCATGAAGACGTCGAAAACGATGGCGGTGGCCGGCAGCAGCCCGGCCACCGCCGTGGCCGTGATGAACCAGCCCGACAGGCCCAGCAGCGCCATGCCCATGAGCACCGTGAGCAGGGCCAGCAGCGCGCCGCCAAGCCACAGGCGCCGGGGCGCCATGCGCGCCAGGGCGGCCAGCACGGGCCAGAGGGTGGAGCGGGGCTTCATGCGGCCAGCTCCTGCGGGGCGGCATGGCCCGCCAGTTCCACCACGCGGTGCATGGCGGCGGCCAGTTCGGCATCGTGGGTGGCGACGATCAGCGTGCGCCCGCGTGCCAGCTGCAGCAGGGCATCGGTGACCTGGGCGGCCGTGGCCGGGTCCAGGTGGGCCGTGGGTTCATCGACCAGCAGCAGGCCTGCATCGCGCGACAAGGCCAGGCGCGCCAGTGCCAGGCGCACGATTTCGCCGCCCGACAGGCCGGCTCCGCCCTCGCCCAGCGTGGCGCCGGCCCGGGTCTCGGCCAGCTTGCCCAGCCCGGCCAGCCGCAGGGCCTGGCGCAGTTCGCCGAAGGTGAATCCCGGGCGGCCCAGCCGGAGGTTTTCGGCCACCGAGCCGGCGAACACATGGGGGCTCTGCCCCATCCAGGCCATGCGCGCGCGCAGCCGGCCGGCCGATTCGCCGTCGAGCAGTTGGCCGTCGATATGGATGCGCCCAGGCTCGGCCACCGGCAGCAGGCCGGCAATCTGCGCCAGCAGCAGCGACTTGCCGCTGCCGCTGGGGCTCCACAGCGCCACATGCTCGCCAGGCCGCACGTCCACCGTGAGCGCCGGCAGCGTGACCGCGCCGCCTGGCGCCTGGGGCCGCACCTGCTCCAGATGCAGGGCGCAGGCCTGGCCGGCCGCCCTGCCGGGCGCAGCCAGTGCGCCTGGCAGCGGCTGCGCATCGCGGCCCAGCTCGCCCAGGGCCTGCAGGGCGGCCTCGCCGCTGGCGCGGTCGTGCCAGACGGCAGACAGCTCACGCAGGGGATCGAAGAAGCTGGGCGCCAGCAGCAGCACGAACAGCGCCTGGCCCAGGCTCAGTGTCTGGCCCCAGCTGCCAAAGGGCAGATGGCCCAGCAGGTGAAAGCCCACGTACACGGCCACCATGGCCACGCCCAGGGCCGAGAACAGCTCCAGCACCGCAGAGGACAGAAAGGCGATGCGCAGCACGCGCATGCTGCGTTCGCGCAGGGATTCGGCATTGGCGCGCAGCCGCTGCGCCGTGGCATCCACCGCGCCCAGAGCGCGCAGGGTGGACAGGCCGCGCAGCCGGTCGAGCAGGAAGGCGTTCATGCCGCCCAGCTCCACCATCTGCGCTTGGCTGGCCGCCTTGGCGCGCCAGCCGACGATGGCCATGAACAGCGGGATCAGCGGTGCGGCCACCACCAGGATCAGCGCCACCACCCAGCTCTGGCTGGCCACGGCCAGCGCAATCACCAGCGGCACGGTGCGCACGCGCCACATGGCGGTCTGGTAGCGCGACAGCCAGGGCACGATGGCCTCGGCCTGCTCGGCCATGGCGCTGGCCGCCTGGCCCGAGGCCGCGCGCTGGCGGTCCAGCGGCGAGGTGCCCGCCAGCGTGCGCAGCACCTGCATTCGCAGCGCACTCACCAGGCTGCGCGCCTGCAGATTGGCGCGGCGTGTGCCGCTGGCATCGCACCAGGCGCGCAATCCGCCCAGCAGTGCCACGCCTGCCGCAAGCTGCCACAGTGGCCACAGCGGCTCCACGCCCGCGCCCGCGCCCGCGCCATCGGCCATGGACTGCACGGCCAGCGCCAGCAGCAGCGCCTGGGGCAGCCACAGCAGCGAGGCCAGCACCAGGCGCCCCGTACCCGCCATCGGACGACGCGCCAGTTGGTGGAACTCAGGCAATGACGGGGTACAAGGTTTGTTCATTTATTCTGTAATTTCAGTATTTACTGAAATTACGCAAAGAATTCTAAACAAACTTGCTCCAGGCAAGTCGCTCGTAGGGGGAAGCCGAGTGAAGCAGTCAAGCGTGCGCAAGGGGTTTTGCGCAAACAACTTCGAGAACCGGTCCCGCACAGCGTGGGTAATACCCAAAGAAAACGGCGCCCGAAGGCGCCGTCTGGCAGGGTAGGAGAAGAGCCCGTCCTGGACTCCCCGACCTTACGGGGTGGACAGCAGGCGGTCGCGCGCCTGGTTGTATTCGCGCTTGAGACGCTCGACCAGCTCGCCCGCACCCGTGACTTCGCGGATGGCGCCAATGCCCTGGCCGCAGCCCCAGATGTCCTTCCAGGCCTTCTTGGCGTCGCCGCCGAAGTTCATCTTGCTGGGGTCCGACTCGGGCAGGTTGTCGGGGTCCAGGCCTGCCGCACGGATGGACGGCGCCAGGTAGTTGCCGTGCACGCCCGTGAACAGGTTGCTGTAGACGATGTCGTCGGAGGTGCCGTCCACGATGGCCTGCTTGTAGGCGTCGTGCGCACGCGCTTCATGCGTGGCAATGAAGGCCGAGCCGATATAGGCGAAGTCCGCTCCCATGGCCTGGGCCGCGAGGATGGCACCGCCCGAGGCGATGGAGCCCGACAGCGCCACGGGGCCGTCGAACCATTCACGGATTTCCTGGATCAGCGCGAACGGGCTCTTGACACCCGCATGGCCGCCCGCGCCCGCCGCCACGGCGATCAGGCCGTCAGCCCCCTTTTCGATGGCCTTGTGCGCGAACTTGTTGTTGATGATGTCGTGCAGCACCACGCCGCCCCAGCTGTGCACAGCCTGGTTCACGTCCTCGCGCGCGCCCAGGCTGGTGATGACGATGGGCACCTTGTACTTGGCGCACATCTGCATGTCGTGCTCGAGCCGGTCATTGCTCTTGTGCACGATCTGGTTGATGGCGAACGGCGCCGAGGGCCGGTCCGGATGGGCCTTGTCCCAGGCGGCCAGGGTCTCGGTGATCTCGGCCAGCCAGTCTTCGAGCTGCTCGGCCGGGCGCGCGTTGAGCGCGGGCATGGAACCCACGATGCCGGCCTGGCACTGGGCGATCACGAGCTTGGGATTGCTGATGATGAACAGCGGCGAGCCGATCACTGGCAGGGCCAGTTTCTTCAGCGCCGGGGGAAGCTTGGACATGCGTTGTCTCCGTTGGTTCTCGGTATCTCTGTCTGCGTTGTGCCGTGCGCAAGCGCCGGGTCAGAAGGCGTCCATGGGCAGTGCCATCACGCTGTCGCCGCCGTGCACGATGGCATCGCGCAGGCCCGCCGCCTTGACGAGGATGTGCTCGGCATAAAAGCGTGCCGTCGCAATCTTCGCGCGCATGAAGGCCTCGTCCTGTCCCTTGTGCAACAGCTGCTCGGCCACCAGCAGGGCGCGGCCCATCTGCCAGCCTGCGACGAGGTTGCCCGCCAGCATCAGGTAGGGAACGCTGCCGGCGTACACGGCATTGGGCTCGGCCTTGGCCTGGCCCGAGACAAAGTGCACCGCCTCCACGAAGGCCTGGCGCGCAGCGGCCAGTTGGCGGGCCACGGCCAGTGCCTCGGGCGTGCCGCTGGCGGCCAGCTCGGCTTCGGTCTTCTCGATCTGGCCCGCAATGGCCAGCGCGGTCTGGCCGCCATCGCGCGCCGTCTTGCGGCCCACCAGGTCATTGGCCTGGATGGCGGTCGTGCCTTCGTAGATGGTCAGGATCTTGGCGTCGCGGTAGTACTGGGCGGCGCCCGTCTCCTCGATGAAGCCCATGCCGCCGTGCACCTGCACGCCCAGGCTGGTGACTTCCAGACTCATCTCGGTGCTGTAGCCCTTGACCAGGGGCACCATGAATTCATAGAAGGCCGCATTGGCCTCGCGCACCTGGGCGTCGGCATGGTGATGGGATGCGTCGTAGGCCGCGGCGGCCGTGGCCGCCATGGCGCGGCAGCCCTCGGTGTAGGCACGCATGGTCATGAGCATGCGGCGCACATCGGGGTGGTGGATGATGGTGGCGCTGGCCTTCACGCTGCCGTCCACGGGGCGGCTTTGCACACGCTCGCGGGCATAGGCCACGGCGTGCTGGTAGGCGCGCTCGGCCACGGCAATGCCCTGCACGCCCACGGCGTAGCGGGCCGCGTTCATCATGATGAACATGTATTCGAGGCCGCGGTTTTCCTCGCCCACCAGGTAACCGATGGCCCCGCCGTTGTCGCCGTACTGCAGCACGGCCGTGGGCGAGGCCTTGATCCCCATCTTGTGCTCGATGCTCACGCAGTGCACATCGTTGCGCGCGCCCAGCGATCCATCCTTGTTGACCAGGAACTTGGGCACCACGAACAGGCTGATGCCCTTGACGCCCTCGGGCGCCCCGGCCACGCGGGCCAGCACCAGATGGACGATGTTCTCGGCCATGTCGTGCTCGCCATAGGTGATGAAGATCTTGGTGCCGAAGACCTTGTAGCTGCCATCGGGCTGCGGGTCGGCCTTGGTGCGCACCAGGGCCAGGTCGGAGCCGGCCTGGGGCTCGGTCAGGTTCATGGTGCCGGTCCACTCGCCGGTCACCAGCTTCTCGAGATAGGTGGCCTTGAGCTCATCGCTGCCCGCCGTCAGCAGGGCCTCGATGGCGCCGTCGGTCAGCAGCGGGCACAGCGCAAAGCTCAGGTTGGCGCTGTTGAGCATTTCCACACAGGCCGCGCCAATCGTCTTGGGTAGGCCCTGGCCGCCAAAATCCTGCGGATGCTGCAAGCCCTGCCAGCCGCCTTCGGCGTACTGGCGAAAGGCCTGCTTGAAGCCCGCCGTGGTGGTGACCACGCCGTCCTTGAGGCTGGAAGGCGCCACGTCGCCCGGCAGGTTCAGAGGTGCCACCACGCCTTCGCACAGCTTGGCGCATTCCTCCAGCACGGCCTGGGCCGTCTCCAGGCCAGCCTCCTCGAAACCGGGCAACTGCGCCACCTGGTCGATCTGCGCCAGATGCTCCATGGCGAACAGCATGTCTTTGAGGGGAGCCGAGTAAGTCATTGTTGAACCTTCCTGAACAGAGCCTGGACCGCCGGCGCGCAGCGCGCGGCGACCTGGGACAGCGGGCACGCCGCCACGGCACTACTGCATTGCTGCGTTATTGCGTGACGCGGCCCGATGCGTTGACGATGGACAAATCCACGAATTTCGAGCCCGCCTGCGAGCCCGGACGATAGGTAACCCAGTAGCCGCCCAGATCGAAGGCGTCCAGGCCGCGCAGCGAAGCGGCCAGCTTGTCGCGCGTCAGCGGCTGGGTGCGGCGCATGGCCTCCACGATGACGCGGGCGTTCACATAGCCTTCCATCATGGCGTAGCTGACCGGCACGGTCAGCGACTTGCCTGCAGCGGTGGCCGCGTCCCTGAACTCCTTGTTCAGGCGCATGGTCACCTTGTAGGGACTGGGCACGACCTGGGCAATGGACAGGCCGCTCATGAACTCCACGGGCAGGCGCTTGGCCAGTTGCTCGATATCGGCTTCGGACGTGGCGTAGATCTGGGCCGTGCCACCCGCCATGCGGTACGCCTCGACGAAGGCCGAGGTCACTGGGCTGGAGGCCACCACCATCACGGCCTGCGCCGAAGGCTGGGCCTTTTGCAACTGGGACACGGCCTTGTCCATGGCACCCTTGCCCGTGCTCAGCGAGGCGCTGACCACCAGCTTGGCCTTGGAAGGCGCAATCGCCTTGTCCACGAGTTCCGCCACGGCCTTGGCATCCGGGCGTTCGTCATGCAGCAGGGCCAGGCGCGTGATGCCCACGGTGGCCAGGTGCGAGGCGATCTTGGCCATTTCCTCGGGCAGGTTGGCGCGCGTGCTGAAGATCTGGGGATTGCTCAGCACCCGCGTGTCCGTGCTCTGGTAGCCCACCAGGGAGATCTGCGACTGGTCGAGCAGCTTGCTGTCCAGCAGCGCCGCCATGTTGCGGTTGCCGAAGTAGCCGGCCAGCACCACGGGCTTGGACTCGTCCAGCAGCTTGCGGGTCTTGTCCACGGTTTCCTCGGGATGGCCCACATCGTCCACGGTGACCAGTTGCACGGGCTGGCCCTGCACGCCGCCGGCCTTGTTGATCTGGTCGAAGTACAGGCGCATGCCCTGGGCATAGGCACGGCCCTGCGTCGCACCGGCTCCCGACATGGGTGCCACCTGCCCCACCACCCAGGCATTGGCCTCGGCGGCCAGCGCCATGGCGCCACAGACAAAGGCCACGGCCGTGCGGGCCAGGCGCAAGCGCATCATCTTCATTTCAATCTCCCTCTCGGTTCATGCCATCGCCAGCACCGGCTGGCGGCCAAGTCCGTTGTTGTAGTCGGTGGTGCGCGCCGTGACCAGCGGACCATCCCGGAATCCATGACGGAAAAAGAGGGGCCTGTGCCCCTCATTTTTCAGCTTCAGCCGCTTACAGCGCCTGCACCAGTTCCGGCACGGCCTGGAACAGGTCGGCCTCCAGGCCGTAGTCGGCCACCGAGAAGATCGGTGCCTCGGGGTCCTTGTTGATCGCCACGATCACCTTGGAGTCCTTCATGCCGGCCAAATGCTGGATGGCGCCCGAGATGCCCAGGGCGATGTACAGCTGCGGCGCGACGATCTTGCCGGTCTGGCCGACCTGCAGGTCGTTGGGCGCATAGCCTGCGTCCACCGCGGCGCGCGAAGCGCCGATGGCGGCGCCCAGCTTGTCGGCCAGCGGCGTGATGACTTCCTGGAACTTCTCGCTGCTGCCCAGCGCGCGGCCGCCGGAGACGATGATCTTGGCGGCCGTCAGTTCCGGGCGGTCGTTCTTGGTGACCTCCCGGCCCACGAAGCTGCTCTTGCCGTTGTCGCCAGCGGCGGCCAGTTGCTCCACCTGGGCGCTGCCGCCCGTGGTGGCCGCTGCGTCAAAGCCCGTGCCGCGCACGGTGATGACCTTGATCTTGTCGCTGCTTTGCACCGTGGCAATGGCGTTGCCGGCGTAGATGGGACGCTCGAAGGTATCGGCGCTGTCCACCTTGGTGATGTCGCTGATCTGGGCCACGTCCAGCTTGGCGGCCACGCGCGGCGCGGCGTTCTTGCCGCTGGCGGTGGCGGGGAACAGGATGTGGCTGTAGTTCGAAGCGATTGCCAGCACCTGAGCCGCGATGTTCTCGGCCAGGCCGTCCTTCAGGCTGGCGCCGTCGGCGTGGATGACCTTGGACACGCCAGCGATCTGGGCCGCGGCCTGCGCAGCGGCGCCGGCATTCTCGCCCGCCACCAGCACATGCACGTCGCCGCCGCAGGCCAGGGCCGCAGTGACGGTGTTGAGCGTGGCGCTCTTGATGGAAGCGTTGTCGTGTTCTGCAATAACGAGGGATGTCATGTCGCTGTCTTCCTTAGATCACTTTGGCTTCGTTCTTGAGCTTGGACACCAGCGTGGCAACGTCCGGCACCTTCACGCCAGCGCCGCGCTTGGCGGGCTCGGCCACCTTGAGCGTCTTCAGGCGCGGGGCCACATCAACGCCCAGCTCTTCAGGCTTGACCGTGTCCAGCTGCTTTTTCTTGGCCTTCATGATGTTGGGCAGCGTGACGTAGCGCGGCTCGTTCAGGCGCAGATCGGTGGTGATGACGGCCGGCAGGCTCAGGGCCAGGGTTTCCAGGCCGCCGTCCACTTCACGCGTGACATTCACCTTGTCGCCAGCGACCTCGACCTTGGAGGCGAAGGTGGCTTGCGGCAGGTCGGCCAGGGCCGCCAGCATCTGGCCGGTCTGGTTGGCGTCGTCGTCGATGGCCTGCTTGCCCAGGATGATCAGGCCGGGCTGCTCCTTGTCCACCAGGGCCTTGAGCAGCTTGGCGACGGCCAGGGGCTGCAGCTCCTCGGTGGTCTCCACCAGGATGCCGCGGTCGGCACCGATGGCCATGGCCGTGCGCAGGGTTTCCTGGCACTGGGCCACGCCGCAGGAGACGGCGATGACTTCGGTGGCCACGCCCTTTTCCTTGAGGCGAACGGCTTCTTCGACGGCGATTTCGTCAAAGGGGTTCATGCTCATCTTGACGTTGGCGATGTCCACGCCCGTGCCGTCCGACTTCACGCGGACCTTCACGTTGTAGTCCACCACGCGCTTGACCGGGACCAAAACCTTCATTGCAGCGGCTCCTGATTGATTGATAGATTGACGTTTACGTAAACCGAAATCATTGTATGCGGCGCTGCAGCAGCTGCGGCAGGTTTCCCTGACGGCCGAGGGCCGCATGCGCGCTCACAAAAAAGAACGATCGTGCCATTTTAAGCACGACCATTGAGATTTCCTGCGGGGGAACAGCCTGAACTCAGGGTATGCACCTAGGAATAATCCTAGCTGCTTTTCTCTGCTGCCTGAGCCACCACGCCCCCGCGTTCGGTGATCTGTACCACCTGCTTGGGGACCGGCAGGCTCACGCCCGCCGCACGCAGGCCGCGCAGCACGGCGAGGTTCACCTCGGAGCGCACATTGCCCTGGCCATTTTGCGGGTCGTTGATGTAGTAGCTGAGACTGAACTGCAGACCCTGCTCGACAAAGTCGACCAGTGCCACCGAAGGCGCGGGCGTCTTGAGCACGCGCGGCTGCGCGGCTGCGGCATCGAGCAGGATGCCGCGCACCTGCTCCACATCGCTGTCCATGCCCACGACGATGTTGGTGGACAGGCCGAACTTGACGTCGAATCCGGTGAGGTTCTCCACACGCTGGGTGATCAGCGTCTCGTTGGGCACGATGGATTCGCGGCCGTTGAGCGCGCGGATGATGGTGTAGCGCGTGCGGATGTCGGTGATGCGGCCCTCGAAGCCATCCACGCGCACGTTGTCGCCGATGCGCAGCGCGCGCTCGATCAGCACCAGAAAGCCGCTGACGTAGTTGGAGGCGATCTTCTGCATGCCGAAACCCAGGCCCACGCCGATGGCGCCGCCCATGACGGACAGCGCCGTCAGGTCCACACCCACCATGGACAGCGACACCAGCAGCCCCACCAGGATCAGCACGCTGCGCGTGATGTTCATGGCCACCTTGCGCATGGACAGGTCGCTGACCCACTGGTTGATGACCTTCTGCTCGAACAGCGTTGCCACCCACAGCACGGCCACCATCATCAGGCCCGCCGACAGCGTGCCCTCGATCAGGTTGAGCAGGCTGACCGGCGTCTTGCCGATGTTGAACTGCAGGGCCTCCAGCTCCTCCATGACCTGCGGCAGCAGGCCGATGCTGTGCAGCACGGCCGCGCCCCAGGCCAGCCAGGAAAAAATGCGCTCGATCAGGCGCACCACGGTGGAGTGGGGGAAGGTCCGGCTGAGCACCCGCGCCACGAAGCGGATCACCGACAGGGACACCAGCAGCGACACGGCCACGCGCAACCAGAACACCGTGGAAAACCGCGCCAGGATCTCCTGGCTGGTGAAGACCAGCACCAGCGCCAGCAGCGGGAACAGGGCGCCATCGAGCGCATGGCGGCCTATCCATACGGAGGGCTTTCCATCGTTCAGATGGCCGTAGCGCGCATGCAGGCCGCGCATGGCGCCGTAGGCCAGCAGCAGGCAGGCGATGAGCACGGAGAACTCCAGCCAGGCGCTGGAGCTTTGGAAGTCGTTGATGAGCTTGTCGAAGATGTCCATGGGTCAGGGCCGTTCCGCCGCAAGGGCGCAGGCCGCCATCATCGCGCAGATCCAGGACAGGCCGACCGGACCGGGACCTACATGCAGGTCGGTCAGTGGCCCGTCTTCCAGGCCGGTTCGCGCTTGGCGGCGAAGGCCTGGGCGCCCTCCTGGGCGTCGGCATCCATCATGTTGGCGGCCATGGTCTGGCCGGCCAGTTGGTAGGCCGCCTCGATGCCCATCTCGCGCTGCCGGTAGACCAGCGCCTTGCCCATGGCCACGGCCGCGCGGGGCTTGCTGACGATGGACTGCACGAAGTGCTCGACGGCATCGTCCAGCGCCTCCTCGGCCACCACGCGGTTGACCAGGCCTTGGTCCAGCGCCTGCTGCGCGTCGATGAAGTCGCCCGTGAGCAGCATCTCCATGGCCTGCTTGGCCGGCACGTTGCGCACCAGCGGCACGCTGGGGGTGGCGCAGAACAGGCCGTAGTGGATGCCGCTGGTGGCAAAGCGTGCCGCCTGCGCAGCAACGGCCAGATCGCACTGGGCCACGAGCTGGCAGCCCGCCGCCGTGGCAATGCCGTGCACGCGCGCGATCACGGGAACGGGCAGCCGGTGGATGGACAGCATCATGCGGCTGCACTGGGCGAACAGCTTCTGGTAGTAGTCCAGCTGCGGATGGGCCGCCATGTCCTTGAGGTTGTGTCCGGCGCAAAAGGCCTTGCCGGCCGCAGACAGCACGACCACGCGCACGGACTCGTCGCGCGCCACGTCGTCCAGCGCCTGCTGCAGCTGCGTGAGCATCTGCTCTCCCAGGGCATTGAAGCGCTGCGGGTCGTTGAGCGTGAGCCGCACGACGCCGCGCGCATCATGCTGCACGTCGAGCAGGGGGCTGGCTTCAGAAGGATGGGTGCTCGCGTTCATGGTGCTCCAGATCCGGTTCAGAGGTCGGCCAGCACACGCACGTGCGCTTCCACGCTGCGCGCAAGCGGCCCCATCACATAGCCGCCTTCCAGGCAGGAGACGATGCGCCCCTTGGAAAAGCGCCGCGCGATGTCCTTGATGCGCGAGGTGATCCAGGTGAAGTCCTGCTCGGTCATGCCCAGCTGGCCCATGTCGTCCTCGCGGTGGGCGTCGAAGCCGGCGCTGATGAAGATCAGCTCGGGCTTGAAGGCCTCCAGGCGCGGAATCCACATCATCTCGACGATTTCGCGGATGTCCATGCCCTTGGTATAGGCGGCCACCGGCACGTTGACCATGTTGGCGGCCGGATGCTGGTCGCCGCTGAAGGGATAGAAGGGGTGCTGGAAGATGCCGCACATGAGCACGCGGTCGTCGCCGGAGAGGATGTCCTCCGTGCCGTTGCCGTGGTGCACGTCGAAATCGATCACGGCCACGCGCTTGAGGTGGTGGCGGCTGAGCGCGTACTTCACGCCCACGGCCACGTTGTTGAAGAAGCAAAAGCCCATGGCCTGGTGTCGCGTGGCGTGGTGGCCCGGAGGGCGCACGGCGCAAAAGGCGTTCTCCAGCTCGCCGGCCATCACCGCATCGGTGGCCGCCAGCGCGGCGCCGGCCGCATGCAGGGCGGCCGAGAAGGTATGACTGTTGATGGAGGTGTCGGTGTCGATCTGGGAGTACTCGGGGCCGCCGGCCTGCTGCTCCTCGACCAGGCGCTGTGTCAGGCCCTGCAGCGCGGCCACATGCATGCGGTCATGGGCCAGTTCGATATCGGCCAGCGAGGCCTGGGGAGCCTCGTGCCGCTCCAGCGCATCGGCCACGCCGGTCACCAGCAGCCGGTCCTCGATGGCATCGAGCCGGGCCGGGCATTCCGGGTGCCCCGGCCCCATCTCATGCCGCCAGCACTCCCTATGGGTGAAATAACCCGTCTTGCCCACAGTGATGTCTCCGCGATGTTTTTTTTAGGATAACGTCGCGCCATGCAAGCAACACACAAGATCAAGGCGCTTCTGGATCAGCTTAACACGGTGGTTGTAGGGAAACCGGCTCAGGTCCGCGACAGTGTGGCCTGCCTGCTGGCCGGGGGACACCTGCTGCTGGAAGACGTTCCCGGCGTGGGCAAGACCACGCTGGCGCATGCGCTGGCACACAGCTTCGGGCTGCAGTTCTCGCGCGTGCAGTTCACGGCCGACCTCATGCCCAGCGACCTCACCGGCGTGTCCATCTACGAGCGCGCCAGCGAGACCTTTGTCTTCCACCCGGGCCCCGTTTTCGCCCAGGTGCTGCTGGCCGACGAGATCAACCGCGCCAGCCCCAAGACGCAGAGCGCCCTGCTCGAAGCCATGGAGGAGCGACAGGTCTCGGCCGAGGGCCGCACGCACCGCCTGCCCGAGCCCTTCTTCGTGATCGCCACCCAGAACCCGCAGGAACAGCTGGGCACCTTCCCGCTGCCCGAAAGCCAGCTGGACCGCTTTCTGATGCGCATCAGCCTGGGCTATCCCGACCGCGCGGCCGAGCGATCCCTGCTGTCCGGCAATGGCCGGCGCGCCCAGGCCGACGCGCTGGCACCGCTGCTGACCACGCAGGAGCTGCAGGACCTGCAGGCTGCCGTGCTGCAGGTGCATGCCAGCGATGCCCTGCTCGACTATGTGCAGGACCTGCTGGAAGCCACGCGCTCGGGCCAGTGGTTCGTGCAGGGCCTGTCGCCTCGCGCGGGCATTGCGCTGCTGCGTGCGGCCCGGGCCGTGGCCCTGATGGAGGGGCGCGACTACGTGGCGCCCGACGATGTGCAGGCCATCCTGCCGCAGACGGCGGCCCACCGCCTGGTGCCCATAGGCTCTTCTGGCCGGGGCGCCGTGGAGCAGGTGCGCGCCATGCTGGACGCCGTGGCGCTGCGCTGATGCCGGCCGCCCCCGCGTCTTCGCCCGGCGCCCCCCAGCCGGGGGCATCGCTGCGCCAGCGCTGGTCTCCCGCGCGGCGCGTGCGCCAGTGGTGGCATGCCCGCCTGCCACGCACGGACAGCCTGAAGCTGACCCAGCGCAATGTCTACATCATGCCGTCGCGTGCAGGCTGGGCCCTGGCGCTGACGCTGTGCGTGCTGCTGGTGGCCGCCATCAACTACCAGCTCAACCTGGGTTATCTGCTGACGTTCCTGCTGGCCGGCAGCGCGGCAGCGGGCATGGTGGTCGGCCACGGCAATCTGCGCGGCCTGGCGCTGCACCTGCTGCCGCCGGCCGGCAGCTTTGCCGGCCGGCCCTGCCGCTTCGACGTGGTGCTGCACAACGCACGCCGCAGCACGCGTTGGGGCATAGGCCTTGCCGTGCAGGGCGATGCAGCGGCCACCGACTGGACGTGGATCGATGTCCCGGCACAGGGCAGCACCACGGCGCAACTGGCTTTCACGCCACTGCGCAGGGGCCTGCAATCGCTGCCCACGATCACGGCGGCCACGCGCTACCCGCTGGGCACCTTCCGCGTCTGGGCGCTGTGGCGCGCGCAGACCCAGGCCTGGATCTACCCGGCGCCCGAACACAATCCCCCGCCCCTGCCTGCGGCCAGTGCCGATGCCGGCGGCCGCAGCGCGGCCTCCACGCGCCACGGCGACGAGTTCGATGGCGTGCGTGCCTACCGGCGCGGTGATGCGCTCAAGCTGGTGGTCTGGAAAAAGGCCGCCCAGGCCTTTGCCACGGGCAGTGACCAGCTGGTGAGCCGCGACCGCCCGCTGTCCCAGCAGCACCGCCTGTGGCTGGACGCCAAGGCCACCGGCCTGGCCGACCCCGAGGCCCGCCTCAGCCGCCTGACCGCCTGGGTGCTGGTCGCGCGCCAGCAGGACCTGACCTGGGGCCTGCGCCTGCCCGACGGCCGCGAGATCGCCCCTGACCAGGGCGCGGCCCACGCCACGCTCTGCCTGGAAGCCCTGGCGGCCTGCCCATGAATCGCACGTCCATGCCCTCCTCCTTCCAAGCCATTGCGCAGCCCGCGGCCCCCTGGCGCCAGCGCCTGGCCGCCCTGCCGCGCGATGCGCGCGACACCCTGTTCCTGCTGGCCGTGGTCGCCTGGGTGCTGATGCCCCAGGCCGCCCACACGCCATGGTGGACCATGGTCTTCGTGGCCGGCCTGCTGCTGTGGCGCGGCATGCTGGCCTGGCGCGGCCAGCCCCTGCCCGGCCGCTGGGTGCTGGGTGGATTGCTGCTGCTGGCCGTGGGCGCCACCTGGGTCTCGCACGGCACCTTTATCGGGCGCGATGCGGGCGTGACCCTGATCGTGCTGCTGCTGGCGCTCAAGACGCTGGAGCTGCGCGCCCGGCGCGATGCCATGGTGGTGTTCTTCCTGGGCTTCTTCGCGCTGCTGGCCAACTTCTTCTACTCGCAGTCCCTGCTGCTGGCCCTGGCCATGGTGCTGGGCCTGCTGGGCCTGCTCACGGCCCTGGTCAATGCCCACATGACCGCCGGCCGCCCGCCGCTGACACAGGCGCTGCGCACGGCAGCGCTGCTGGCGCTGTGGGGTACGCCGGTCATGGTGGCGCTGTTCCTGTTCTTCCCGCGCATGGCGCCGCTGTGGGGTGTGCCCAGCAACGACCTGGCCGGCCGCAGCGGCCTGTCGGAAAACATGCGCGTGGGCTCCATGGCCTCGCTGGTGCTGGACGAAAACGTGGCCCTGCGCCTGCGCTTCGATACGCCCGATGGTGCTCCTCCGCCTGCCAACACCCTGTATTTCCGGGGGCCCGTTCTGTCGCGCTTTGACGGACAGGAATGGCAGATGGACACGGAGGCCGTTCTGGAGGACGCGCAGTTGCGCGTCTCCGGCGAGGGCGTGAGCTATCAGATGACCATCGAGCCCAGCCGCCGCCCCTGGCTGCCCCTGCTGGACGCCGCGGCCAGGGCTCCCGAGCTGCCCCCGGGCATGGGCAGCGCCCGCATGACGCCCCAGCTGCAATGGCTGGCCTGGCGCCCCATCACCGACGTGGTGCGCATCAGCGCCCAAAGCCATGTGCAGTTCAGCTACGGGCCGCGGCAGCCCACCCGCGCCCTGCGCCGCTACACCCAGCTGCCCGAAGGCAGCAACCCGCGCACGCTGGAGCTGGCCCGCCAGATGCGCGCCGACCCGCAACTGGCCGACGCCCCGCCCCGCGCCTGGGTACAGGCCGCGCTGGCGCGCCTGCGCACGGGCGGCTACACCTACACGCTGGAGCCCGGCGTGGTGGACAGCGTGCACACGGCCGATGACTTCTGGTTCGACAGCAAAGAGGGATTCTGCGAGCACATCGCCTCCGCCTTCGCCGTGCTGATGCGCGGCATGGGCGTGCCTGCCCGCATCGTCACCGGCTACCAGGGCGGCGAGCGCAACCCTGTCGATGGCTACTGGACGGTGCGCAACGCCGACGCCCACGCCTGGACCGAGGTCTGGCTGGAGGACGAGGGCTGGGTGCGCATCGACCCCACCGGCGCCGTGGCCCCGTCGCGCGTGGGCGAGTTCCAGCGCCTGCGCGCGCCCCAGGGTGCCATTGCGGGCGCCGTAGGCAACTTCGTGGGCGTGGGCATGCTGCAGCAGATGCGCGCCGTGTGGGAGGCCGTCAACAACGGCTGGAACCAGTGGGTGCTGAACTACACGCAAAGCCGCCAGCTGGACCTGCTCAAGAACCTGGGCGTGCAGTCGCCATCGTGGGTGGACATGCTGCGCCTGCTGGGCGCGCTGGCCGGCGTGGCCGCGCTGGCCTGGCTGGCCTGGATGGCCCGCGCCCAGCGCAGCAGCCGCGATGAATGGCTGCGCCTGATGGACAGGACCCGCGCCCGGCTGCGCCGCATCGGCCTGGATGCCGATGCCAGCCTGCCCCCACGCGCGCTGGCAGCCCAGGTCATGGACCGCTGGGGCCAGGACGACGCCACGGCCGCCAAGGCCCTGCGCGACTGGCTTTTGGACATGGAGCGCCAGCGCTACGCACGCCCCCCCCAAACCGTCCCCCAAACCGTCCCCCAATCCGTCCCCCGATCCGCACCCCAGTCCGCACCCAAATCCGCACCCGACACCCCCGGCCTGCCCGCCCTGCGACGCCAATGGCGGGCGCTGGACTGGCCACGCAATCCGCAGCCACGGCCACAAGCCGCCGCTGCCGGCCCCACGACAAGCACACCATGACCAAGCAACGACTGATCCCCTCCGCCCTGCTGCTGCTTGCGGCCGCCGCCCTGCCCTGCGGCGCGCTGGCCAGCAAGCCGGCGCCCGCCCAGACCGGCGCAGCCAAGACTGCCGCCAAGTCCACGGCCAAACCTTCCACGAAAAAGCGCACGGCCGCTGCTGCCGCCGCCACGGCGGCAGGCGGCGCCGCCGTGGCCAGGACCGTGCAGGGCAGCACCCCCTACGGAGAACGGCCTGATGCCATGCAGATGGCCGCCGACATTGCGATGCGCCACGACCTGCCGGTGGACTGGGTGCGCGACACCATTGCCCAGGCGCGCTTTCTGCCCCAGGTTCCCCGCCTGATGACGCCGGCTGCCCAGGGCACGGCCAAGAACTGGGGCGTCTACCGCAGCCGCTTTGTCGAGCCCGTGCGCATACGCGCCGGAACCCGTTTCTGGCAGGCCAATGCCGCCGCGCTGGCGCGTGCCGAAAAGCAGTACGGCGTGCCGGCCGAAATCATCGTCGGCATCATCGGCGTGGAGACCATCTACGGCCAGCAGATGGGCAACTTCCGCGTGATCGACGCCCTGGCCACGCTGAGCTTCGACTTCCCCGCAGCCCACCCCCGCGCGCAGGCACGCACCGAGTACTTCCGCGGCGAGCTGGAGCAGTTCCTGCGCTTCACGCACCGCGCCGCAACGGACCCGTTCTCGCTGCGCGGCAGCTACGCGGGCGCCATGGGCATGGGCCAGTTCATGCCCAGCAGCTGGGTGAAGTGGGCGGTGGACTTCGACGGCGACGACCGCATCGACCTGTTCGGCAGCGCGGCCGACGCCATCGGCTCGGTGGCCAACTACTTTGTCGCGCATGGCTGGAAAAGCGGCATGCCCACCCACTACCCTGTGATCATGCAGGCCCAGGGCGCCGACCTGGCCGCCCTGCTGGCGCCCGACATCCTGCCCCAGTTCACGGCCGACGAGATGGCTGCGCGCGGCGTACAGCTGCCGGGCAGCGGCGCGGCGCATCAAGGGCCGCTGGCCCTGGTCAAGCTGGAAAACGGCGCGCAGGGCCAGCCGCTGTACATCGCGGGCACGGAGAACTTCTATGCCATCACGCGCTACAACTGGTCCAGCTACTACGCGCTGTCCGTGATCGAACTGGGCCAGGAAGTCGCGGCAGCCATGGGCCGCTGATCCGGGCCATCCAAACCGTCGAGGCGGTCAGGGCCGGCGCATGCGGCACATCGCAGGCTGCTCGGCACGCGCCGCCTCGATCTCTCGCACCACGCGGAAGCCGTAGCCCGAGCCCTCCACATCGAAGGGCACGCCGGGCGCGCCCTGCCTGTCCATGACGCCGACCACCAGCGCCTGCTGGAACTGGTGGTCGGCCGCGCGCATGCGGCCCTTGCGCCCGGCCAGCGCCACCTCGGCGCCTTCCAGCGCCTGCGCCACGGCCACCGTGTCGGTGCTGCCCGCACGCGCCATGGACTGGGCCAGGGCCTCGATCATCAGCTGCATGCGCATGTGCACATAGTCATCGGCAGGCCTGGGAAAGCGCTCGCGGAATGCCTTGTAGAAGGCCTGGCTGTCGGGCCCCGGCACGTTGGGCAGCCAGTCGGCCACGGCCAGCACCTTGCCCACGCCGGCCTCGCCTAAAGCGGCGGGTGCACCCAGCGCATTGCCGTAGAAGGTGTAGAAGCGGCCGTCAAAACCCGCCTCCCGCGCGGCCTTGACCAGCAGCATCAGATCGTTGCCCCAGTTGCCTGTGATCACGGCCTGGGCGCCGCTGGCCTTGATCTTGGCGGCATAGGGCGCAAAGTCCTTGACGCGCCCCACGGGGTGCAGCTCGTCGCCCACGATGGCCACATCGGGCCGCTGCGCGGCCAGCTGGCGCCGTGCCTCGCGCAGCACGGCCTGGCCAAAGCTGTAGTCCTGCCCGATCAGGTAGGCGCTGCGCACGGCCGCGTCCTCGCGCATCACCTGCATCAGCGCGGCCATGCGCATGTCGGCATGGGCGTCGAAGCGAAAGTGCCAGAAGCTGCAGCGCTCGTTGGTGAGCGCGGGATCGACGGCCGAGTAGTTCAGGTACAGCACGCGCCGGGCCGGATCGCGCTCGTTGTGCTTGGCAATGGCATCGACCAGCACGGCGGCCACGGCCGATGAATTGCCCTGCATGACCACGCGCGCACCGCCGTCGATGGCTGCGCGCAGCGCGGACAGCGCCTCCTCGTTCTGGCCCTTGCTGTCATGGCGTTCGATGGCCAGGGGCCGGGCGCCGCCCTGTGCGGCCGGCAGTGGCACACCGCCGCGCGCATTCACGCGCTCGGTGGCCCACAGCAGGTTGCGGAACACGGCCTCGCCCGTATTGGCAAAGGGGCCGGACAGGCTTTCGATCAGCGCCAGCCGTATGGGCTCGCCGCGCGGCAGGGGCACGGGCTGTCCGCGTTCGTTTGCGGCCAGGGCCGCCAGCGCGAGCGCCGCAAATAGCGCCATGGCACCGCTTTTCAAGACCTTGCGGCGCAATTTATTCATGGCTTTTTCCCTCTTGAAATGCGTTCAACGCCGCTCAACTACGCTCCATGCGGCGACAACTTCGATGAAGCCGCGCAGTTTATAGGAGCCACTTCACCATGATCTTCTCGCCTGTTCTCCGCCGCAACGCCTTCAACCCCCAAGCCGCCGATCTGGCCCTGCAGCGCTTCCTGCAAGGCACCCTGGGCAACGCCGCCCCCTCCCCCTCGTCGGTGCAGGTGCAGCGCGATGAAAAGGCCACGACGCTGCAGCTGGATGTGCCCGGCCTGTCCCGCGAGCAGCTGCAGCTGAGCATCGAGGGCGCCGTGGTCCGTCTGTCCAGCGTCGGGGGTGCGCCCCGCCAGGTGCAGCGCGCCTGGGAGCTGGACCATGAGATCGACACTGCCGCCAGCAGCGCAAAACTGGAAAACGGCGTGCTCACGCTGTCCCTGGCCCGCCTGGAGCCGCAGAGCAAGGCCACCACGCTGAGCATCCAGTAAATCCGGTCAGCGAGTTTGTGCACCCGGGCTGTCAACCAATCCTTTCTTCCCTCCTCTTAGCAAGGTGACAGCCCGTTTTCAAAGCCCGGCACATGCCGGGCTTTTTTTGTGCGCAGGCTGCGCATCACAGGTGCCCCGCCGCACAGCACGGCGATGGGGAAGGCAGAGGCGGCCGAAGAATCAGGCCAGCGAATCGAGCGGCCAGCGCGGCTTGACGTCGAAGGCGTAGTGCCGGTTGGCCACTTCCCGGCCCGCCTGCAGGCGCATGGCGGCGGCCATGGCGATCATGGCGCCGTTGTCGGTGCACAGGTGCAGCTCGGGGTAGTGCACGCGCAGCTTGCGCTTGGCGCAGGCCGCATCCAGCTGGGAGCGCAGCAGCCGGTTGGCACCCACGCCGCCGGCCACGACCACGCGCTTCATGCCGGTCTGCTGCAGCGCGGCCAGGGTCTTCTTGACCAGCACCTCGACGATGGCCGCCTGCGTGCTGGCGGCCAGATCGGCCTTGCGCGCCTCCAGGTCATCGCCCAGCTTCTTCGCCTGGGTCAGCACGGCCGTCTTCAGGCCGGCGAAGGAGAAGTCCAGGTCGCCCGAATGCAGCAGCGGCCGGGGCAGCTTGAAGGCCTGGGCATCGCCGCCTTCGGCCAGGCGCGAGAGCACGGGACCGCCCGGATAGGGCAGGCCCATGAGCTTGGCCGATTTGTCGAAGGCCTCGCCGGCCGCGTCATCGATGGTCTCGCCCAGGATGGCGTAGCTGCCCACGCCATCCACGCGCATCAGCTGCGTGTGGCCGCCCGAGACCAGCAGGGCCACGAAGGGGAATTCGGGGGGATCGGCGCTCAGGAAGGGCGACAGCAGATGGCCTTCCAGGTGGTGCACGCCCAGCACGGGCTTGTTCAATGCCGCAGCCATGGCGCAGGCCACGCCCGCGCCCACCAGCAGCGCGCCGGCCAGGCCGGGGCCGCGCGTGAAGGCGATCACATCGACCTGGTCCAGCGAGCGGCCGGACTCGCCCAGCACGTTTTCGGTCAGCGGCAGCACGCGGCGGATGTGGTCGCGGCTGGCCAGCTCGGGCACCACGCCGCCGTAGGCGCGGTGCATGTCGATCTGGCTGTGCAGCGCATGGGACAGCAGCGTGGGCACGCCCGTGCCATCGGGGGCCTCGACCAGGGCCACGCCGGTTTCATCGCAGGAGGATTCGATCCCCAGAATCAGCAAACTCATGGGGCTGAAGTGTAGAACCTGCGGGCGCGGCGCACTTCCACAGGCATCAATGGCCCCTGGCAGGCGGGCAGTTGCACGGCCGGCGCTCCGCTACAGGTTGTCTATGTAGGAAGAGCGCGAGAACCGCACGGGCTCGAAGCCGTCGGAGGTCCAGATTTCACTGGCGATCAGTGCCTGGGCATCCATGGGGCGGGCAAAGTAAAAGCCCTGCAGCTCGTCGCAGCCCAGCGCCTGCAGCACTTCGCGCTGCTGCTGGTTGGTCACGCCTTCGGCCACCACGCGCAGCTCCAGCGCATGGGCCAGGCGCACGATGGCATCGACCACCGCCCGCGCATCGCTCTTGAGGGCCACGTCGCGCACAAAGCTGCGGTCGATCTTCACCTCGTCGGCGCACAGCTGGCGCAGCAGGGCCAGGCTGGAGTAGCCGGTGCCGAAGTCGTCGATGGAGATCTGCACGCCCATGCCCGTGAGTTCGGCAATCACGGCCATGGTGGTCTTGTCGTCCTCCATGGCCACGGACTCGGTGATCTCGAAGACCAGTTGCTCGGGCCGGATGTGGTGCCTTGCGATCGCCTCGGCGATGAACTGCGCCAGCCGCGTCTGAAAGAGCTGGTAGCCCGAGATATTGATGGACACCCGCATGAAGCGCCGCTCGCGCGCCCATTGCGCGGTCTGGCGGCAGGCCTCGTCGATGACCCAGTCGCCGATCTCGCTGATCAGGCCGAAGCGCTCGGCCAGCGGGATGAACACGCGGGGACTGATCAGGCCGAACTGCGGGTGGTTCCAGCGCGCCAGCGCCTCCACGCTGCGGATGCGGCCCGTGCGGGTATCGATCTTGGGCTGATAGAACAGCACCAGCTGCTGGCTGGCCACGGCGCGGCGCAGGGCCTGCTGCAGGTCGAACTGCGCGGCCACGCCCTGGCGCATGCTTTCCTTGAAGATGGCGTAGGTGTTCCCGCCGGCACGCTTGGCCGTGTACATGGCGGCATCGGCCGCCGCCATGAGCTTTTCCTTCTTGCCATGGTCGGGATAGATGGCCACGCCGATGGAGCTGCTGATGGAGACCGCTTTTCCTGGCAGGTCGAACGGCTGGCTCAAGGCCTTCTGCACGCGGCCTGCCATGGCCACGGCGTCGTCCACCGAAGCCAGGCAGCCCAGCAGCAGCACGAACTCGTCGCCACCCACGCGCGCCAGCGTGTCCGATTTGCGCGTCATATGGCCCAGGCGCACGGCCACCTGGCACAGCAGCGCATCACCGGCGGCATGGCCTTCCACATCGTTGATGGGCTTGAATCCATCCAGGTCGATGTACAGCAGGCCCACGCGCACCGGCCCGCAGGGCCCCGGCTGCTCCACCGAGCTGTCGGCGCGCGCAATCGTGCGGCCCAGCCGGTATTCGAACAGCGCCCGGTTGGCCGTACCGGTCAACGGGTCTCGGAAGGCGATGCGCTTGAGCTTCACATTGGCGCGCAGCAATTTCTCATTGCTCTGCTTGAGCGACTGCGTCAGGCGCTGCGCCTTGCAGCGCATGCGGATGTAGAGCACCGAGCACACCAGCAGGAACGCCACGAACGCACCGGCACCCCACGGGCCGAGGGCATGCCATCCAGCGAACCAGACGCCCTCATCGGCCAATTGCGCCGACGCGACGCCATCGGGGGCAGCCGCAGGCACCTGACCCTGCGCCATGCAGGGCAGCAGCGAAGCCAGCCAGCACGCAAATGTCGGGCCGCGCCAGCGCGCAGGCATCCACCGGGACACCCCATCGGTCATGAACAGCGAATGCATGGGGAAAAACCGATCTTCTCGTGATATTTCAAACTCATGCCGATTCAGCCTCACTGCCGCATTGCGCAGCCCAATGCCGTGGTCTGCGTTGCCATGTGCGCCGGATGAACGGGGCTTTTCTTGAAAAACCGCCCCATTCGCTTTGCAAACATTCGACACGCTTACACGTCAGTTTGTGTATCGAAAATTTCAAATCATTAAAAAAATTCTATCAAATCATCGATCCCGTGCCCATGCAAGCACCGCGCGACGCCCCCCGGCATGGGAATTGCATCCAGGTCCCTTGCACCAAGGCAAACTGCATCAAGGCAGGCAGACAGGACCAAGCCCCCCATGAAAACCGCTCTCAACTTTCTTGTGGCCGCGCGGCAGTGCGAAATCGGCGAGCTGGAGCAACTGCAGCGCACCAGCGCCCTGGTGGATCTGCTCAGCCGCCTCATCCATGCGCTGCAAAAGGAGCGCGGCCTGTCCAATGTGTTTCTGGCCAGCGCAGGCGCGCGCGGCGGCCCGGCCAGGCTGGCGCAGATGGCCGAGTGCGACCGCATGGCCGCTGCGGCGCGCGACGGCTTCGAGCTGGTGGACATGCAGCCCGGTGGTGCGGGACTCACCGGCCACCCCGGCCATGGCGCGCGGCTGTTCAGCCGCATCGCCCATGTGCTGCAGTGCCTGGACGCCTTGCCCGCGCTGCGCGAGCGCGTCGCCAGCCGCACGCTGTCGCCGGAGGCGGCCACGGCCCTCTATATCGATCTGGTGGCCGGCCTGCTGGCCGTGGTCTTCGAGGCAGCGGACAGCGCGCCCGAGCCCGGCATCTCGCGCCTGCTGGTGGCCTTGTTCAACTTCATGCAGGGCAAGGAGTTCGCGGGCCAGGAGCGCGCCACGGGCGTGGCGGCGTTCGGCGCGGGTGTGAGCGATGCGCCGCGCCAGCAGCACTGGCTGCACCTGATCGCCTCGCAGGAGCGCTGCTTTCAGGTCTTTGCGGAGTTCGCTCCGCCCCATTCCCTGGCACTGTGGCAAGAAAGCAGCGGGGCCGACGCCACGCTGGCCGTGATCGAGCGGCTGCGCCGCGTGGGCTGCACGGCCGCGGCGGGCGCGCCTTTGTCCGTGGAGATGGCCGAGCCCTGGTTCGACAACTGCTCGCAGCGCATGGACGCGCTGCAGACCGTCGAGGCCCGCCTGACGGCCGAGCTGCAGCAGCAATGCCAGCACCGCATTGCCGATGCCCGCGCCGCCCTGCAGACGCTGCTGCAGGCGCCGCAGGCCTTGGCGACCACGCCGGTCTCGGCCACGCTGGCGCCGGGCGAGCTGCAGCCGCCGGCTGCACGGCTGGGGCCGCAATTGGACCGTTCCGTGATGGACCTGGTGCAGGACCAGTCGCAGCGCCTGCAGGCCATGCAGGCCGAGCTGGAGACCGTGCGCGCCACGCTCACGGAGCGCAAGCTGCTGGAACGCGCCAAGGGCCTGCTGATGGCGCGGCGCCAGCTCAGCGAAGGCGAGGCCCACAAGCTGCTGCGCCAGACCGCCATGAACCAGAACCGCCGCCTGGCCGATGTGGCGCAGGCCGTGCTTTCCATGGCCGATCTCCTGCCGCCTGCGCCTTGAACGCCGGGCCGGTGCGAGCCATGCTGCAGTGCAGCACCGACTTGGTGCCATGGAACGCACCAGAAGGTGGCCCGGCGAGGACTGCAAGGCCGATGGACGGCATGGTCCCCTGTGAACACGGCCTGGCACGCTTTCTGCATTGACTCTGGCAACTCCCGGCCAAAGGCGGCCGGGACCCCGGTCTTGATTCAAGGCCCCAGGACAACGGCGTCACTTTCCCCGCGCAGCGCGGCTGGAGAGGACGCCGTTTTGCTTGGAACAGGGCCCGTTTGCAAGTGTTCCATTCCCGACGATCGAAGGAGTTCCGCCATGGCGTCAAGCCCCAAGCCCACCACAGGCCCTCTCACCGCCGGCCCGGCCCTGCCCCGGCGCGACTTTCTGCGCCAGGCCGGCACGCTGGCAGGCGGTGCGGCGCTCTACACCCAGCTGGGCCACCATGGCGCCTGGGCGGCCGGCTCGGATGCGCCAGAGAAGAAAGAGGTGCGCATCGGCTTCATCCCGCTGACCGACTGCGCCAGCGTGGTCATGGCCTCGGTGCTGGGGATCGATCAGAAGTACGGCGTCAAGATCATTCCTTCCAAGGAAGCGAGCTGGGCCAGCGTGCGCGACAAGCTGGTCAACGGCGAGCTGGACTTTGCCCACGTGCTCTACGGCCTGGTCTACGGCGTGCACCTGGGCGTGGGCGGCGCCAAGAAGGACATGGCCGTGCTGATGACGCTCAACCACAACGGCCAGGCCATATCGCTGTCGAAGAAACTGGCCGACAAGGGTGCCGTCAATGGCGCGGGCCTGGCCAAGCTGATGGCCAGCGAAAAGCGCGAATACACCTTTGCCCAGACCTTTCCCACGGGCACGCATGCCATGTGGCTGTACTACTGGCTGGCGGCCAACGGCATCCACCCGCTCAAGGATGCCAAGGTCATCACCGTGCCGCCGCCGCAGATGGTGGCCAATATGCGCGTGGGCAACATGGACGGCTTTTGCGTGGGCGAGCCCTGGAACCACCGCGCCATCATGGACGGCATCGGCGTCACGGCCGCCACCACCCAGTCCATCTGGCAGGACCACCCAGAAAAGGTGCTGGGCACCACGGCCGAGTTCGCACGCCAGAACCCCAACACGGCACGCGCCGTGACGGCGGCCATCATCGAGGCCAGCCGCTGGATCGACGAGAGCCTGGCCAACAAGACCCGCATGGCCGAGACCATCGCCGGCAAGGCCTATGTGAACACCGGCGTGGACGCCATCAACCAGCGCATCCTGGGCCGCTACCAGGACGGCATGGGCAAGACCTGGGACGACCCCAACCACATGAAGTTCTACGGCGACGGCAGCGTGGGCTACCCCTACCTGTCCGACGGCATGTGGTTCCTGACCCAGCACAAGCGCTGGGGCCTGCTCAAGGACCACCCCGACTACCTGGGCGTGGCCCGCTCCATCAACCGCCTGGACATCTACCAGCAGGCCGCCACCGCCGCCAAGGCCCCGCTGCCCAAGGCGGAGATGCGCAGCAGCAAGCTCATGGATGGCACGGTCTGGGACGGCAAGGACCCGCGCAAGTACGCAGACAGCTTTGCCATCAAGGCCTGAGAGATCCCCTTTGAAGCCCCACCCCACAGAGGAACACACCATGGTCAGCGCCGTCTTCCACTTCCCGGCCGAATCCGCTGCCGCGCCGGCAGCCGCTTCCACACCGATCTCCGCGCAGGTCTCAGGGCCCGCTGCTCCAGCCGCGCCGGCCACCCAGGCCCGGGCACCCGCCGCCCCGCGCGACTGGGCAGCGCTCTCGCGAGCCTTCTGGCTGGCCGTGCTGCCGCCGCTGTGCGGCTTGGGTTTGCTGGTGGGCGTGTGGTCCCTGGTGGCCGCGGGCTCGGGCCAGAGCATTCCGGGGCCCCTGGCGACCTGGCACCAGGCGGTGGAGATTTTCAGCGACCCGTTCTACCGCAACGGCCCCAATGACCAGGGCGTGGGCTGGAATGTGCTGGCCTCGCTGCAGCGCGTGGCCGTGGGCTTCGGCCTGGCGGCCCTGGTCGGCATTCCGGCCGGCTTCGTGATCGGGCGCTTCAACTTCCTGTCGCGCATGTTCAACCCGCTGATCAGCCTGCTGCGCCCGGTGTCGCCGCTGGCCTGGCTGCCCATCGGCCTGCTGGTCTTCAAGGGCGCCAACCCGGCGGCCATCTGGACCATCTTCATCTGCTCGATCTGGCCCATGCTCATCAACACCGCCGTGGGCGTGCAGCGCGTGCCCCAGGACTACATGAACGTGGCGCGCGTGCTCAACCTCAGCGAATGGAAGATCGCCACCACCATCCTGTTCCCCGCCGTGCTGCCCTACATGCTGACCGGCGTGCGTCTGGCCGTGGGCACGGCCTGGCTGGTCATCGTCGCGGCCGAGATGCTCACCGGCGGCGTGGGCATCGGCTTCTGGGTCTGGGACGAGTGGAACAACCTCAACGTCAAGAACATCATCATCGCGATCTTCGTGATCGGCATCGTGGGCCTGCTGCTGGAGATGGCCCTGGTCAAGCTGGCAACGGCATTTACGTTCGAAGAGGTGAAGGCATGAATGCATCGTCCAAGTTCATCGAGGTCCAGGGCGTGGAGCAGAGCTTCAAGACCGCCAAGGGCCTGTTTCCAGCGCTGCGCAATATCGACCTGACCATTGCGCGGGGCGAATTCGTCTCGCTGATCGGCCACTCGGGCTGCGGCAAGTCCACCCTGCTGAACCTGATCGCGGGCCTGACCACGCCCACCACGGGCGTGCTGCTGTGCGCCAACAAGGAGATCAAGGGCCCCGGGCCCGAGCGCGCCGTGGTCTTCCAGAACCACTCTCTGCTGCCCTGGCTGACCTGCGAGGGCAACATCCACCTGGCCGTGGAGCGCGTCTATGGCCGCACGGAAAGCCGCGCCCAGCTCAAGGCACGCACCCTGGCCGCGCTGGAGCTGGTGGGCCTGGCCCATGCCGCGCACAAGCGGCCCGGCGAAATCTCGGGCGGCATGAAGCAGCGCGTGGGCATTGCGCGCGCGCTGTCGATGGAGCCGCAGGTGCTGCTGATGGACGAGCCCTTCGGCGCGCTAGATGCGCTCACGCGCGCCAAGCTCCAGGACGAGCTGCTGGAGATCGTGGCGCGCACGCAAAGCACCGTGGTCATGGTCACGCACGATGTGGACGAGGCCGTGCTGCTGTCAGACAAGATCGTGATGATGACCAACGGCCCGGCAGCCACCATCGGCGAGGTGCTGGAAGTCGGCATCGCCCGGCCGCGCAACCGCGTGGCGCTGGCCGAGGATGACCGCTACCGCGAGTGCCGCAAGGCGGTGATCGACTTCCTCTACACACGCCAGGGGCATGTGGAAAAGGCGGCCTGAACCTTCGCAGGTCCTGCCGCCTTCGAGACCCTGTCCATGGCGGGCAGGCCGAGCCCCGGCTCAGTGCCGGCCCGAGATGTAGTGCTCCAGCTGCTCGATGATGAACTTCTGCTCGGAGATGATGTCCTTGACCAGGTCTCCGATGGAGATCAGGCCCAGCAGCTTGCCGCCCTCGTCCACCACGGGCAGGTGGCGCAGCCGGTTCTCGGTCATCACCGCCATGCATTCCTGCGTGGTCTGGGTGGGGCCGACGAAGAGCACGTCGCGCGTCATCACGTCGCGCACCAGGGTGGCGCCCGAAGTGCGCCCCAGCAGCGCGATCTTGCGCGCGTAGTCGCGCTCGGTGACGATGCCTGCGATCTCGCTGCCCTCCATCACGAGCAGGGCGCCAATGCCCTTGTCGGCCATGAGCCGCAGCGCGTCGAGCACGGAATCGGTAGGCGCGATGCTGTACACCGCGCCGCTGGCCTTGGACTTGAGAATGTCTGCAACTGCTGTCATGGGTGCCTTTCAGTCGTTCGCCAATTCGGTTCTAGTGTCATCCGAACTGCGCCCAAAAAGCAACAGGGCCAGCGCGTGTATGCACACGCACCGGCCCTGCCCGTTACCCTGATCCCAACCTATCCGTTGGTCCTGCAATAGAGCCGCCTGCAGCTCATACGACTGGCGCTACCTAAGCGAGAGACGCCGAGCAAGAGCCGCCTCGCAGCGACGGCGTCGTCCCCCTCCCGCGAAGCGAGAGAGGGGGAAGCCGCGAAGCGGCTCAGGGGGTGTTGCATCATTTCAGCGGCGGCCGCCCAGCAGGCTGCCACCAATCTTCATCAGATCGCTGAGACCTACCTGGCCGTCGCCATCCTGATCGAGCAGGCTGCCCAGCAAACCACCACCCAGGCCGCCCTGCTGCTGCGCCTGCGCATGCTCGCGGCCCAGCACCTGGCCCAGGCCGCCGGCGTCCATGCCGCCTGCGCTCACGCGCTGTGCAAGAAAGGACATGACGATGGGGGCCAGCAGCTGCAGCAGCTGGGCCGCGCCGCCGCTGCCCAGGCCCGTGGCCTGGCCCAGTCCGTCCTGAGCGCGCTGCTGGTTGCCGCCCAGGATGTGGCCCAGGATGGCCGCGCCATCGAGCCCGCCACCTGCATTGCCGCCCGCACCTGCGCCGCCGCCCAGCAGCGAGCCCAGCAGGCCGCCGAGGTCCAGGCCACCGGCGCCGCCGCCGCTGGCCGCGCCATGGTCGCGCTGCAGAGCGCCGAAGAGATTGGCCGCGCCCTGCGGATCGGCCGCATTGCGGCCCAGCGAGGCCAGCAGCACGGGCAGGGCCGCGCCCACGGCGCTTTCGGTCTGGGCGGGGCTGGCGCCGATCTGGTCCGCCATCTGCTGCATGGGCGCGCCCTGCAGTTGGGCCATCAGTTCGGCGGCCAGGGAAGAGCTGGAGTTCATGGTCGTTCCTTCATCCGGTCGCCCGGTCAACACAAAGCCACATGGTATGCGCAAGCCTGCGCAGCGCACATGACGGTGCCACGTCCAAGTGTCAACGATGTTTTCCAGCGGCCGCAGGCCCCCGCAGGGGTCAGCTCGTGGTCAGCACCCTCTGCGGCTGCGCGCGCGCCTGCCGCATCTGTGGTGGGCTCTGCACCTGGCTGCGTGTCTGGCTGCGTGCCTGGCCGCCTGCCGGGCTCTGTGCCTGGGCCTTCATGGAGCGGCGCAGGGCCACGGCATCGCCCGCCGCGGCAGGCGAGCGGCCCGTGGCGTCCAGCCGGAACACCTGCACGGTTTCCGACACGGTCTGCGCCTGGGCCTGCAGGGCCATGGCGGATGCCGCGTTCTGCTCGACCAGGGCCGCATTCTGCTGCGTGATGCTGTCCAGATGCGCCACGGCCGCGTTGACCTGCGAGATGCCGCTGAGCTGCTCGCTGGAGGCGCTGTGGATCTCGCCGATCAGCAGGCTCACGCGCCGCACCAGATCCAGCGATTCGATCATGGTCTTCTGCGCCACCTCGGTCCTCTGGTTGCCGTCCAGCACCTTGGCGGCGGAGTCGTCGATGAGCTCGCGGATCTCCTTGGCCGCCGCCAGCGTGCGCTGCGAGAGGCTGCGCACCTCGGCCGCCACGACCGCAAAGCCCCGGCCCTGGTCGCCTGCGCGCGCGGCCTCCACCGCAGCGTTCAGCGCCAGGATATTGGTCTGGAAGGCGATGGAGTCGATGAGCTGCGTGATCTCGCCGATGCGCCCCGACGCGGCCTGGATCTGCTTCATGGTGGCGGCCACGCCATCGACGGCGCCGCTGCTGCGTTCGGCCACCTCGCTGGCCTGGGCGGCCAGGTCCGTGGCCTGGCGGGCCGAGTCGGCCGTGTGCTTGACGGTGCCCGTGATCTCCTCCATGGAGGCCGCCGTCTGCTGCAGGTTGCCCGCCTGGGTTTCGGTGCGCGCGGACAGGTCATGGTTGCCCTGCGCGATTTCCCGGCTGGAGATCTGCATCTTGTCGCTTTCCTCGCGCGCATCGCGCACGATGGACAGCAGGTTCACGTTGAGCTGGCTCAGCGCCTTCTGCAGATCGCCCACCACGTCCTTGCGCGTGATGCGTATGGTCTGCGTCAGGTCGCCGGCCGCCAGGCGGTTGGCCAGCAGCACCATCTGCGCCAGCGGCGCCACGGTCAGCCGGTAGGCCCAGGCCCCGGCCAGGCCCGTGAAGATGCAGACCGCCAGCCAGGCCAGCGCAGACCATGCGTCCAGCGTATGCCCACCGGCCAGCGCCGCGCCAAAGGCCGCCGCCACCACCATGAAGAAGATCAGCACCAGCTTGCCGGCCAGGCCCAGGCTCAATGCGTTGGCCAAGCGGCCGCGCAGGTTGTTGCGCAGCAGGTGGCCGGCACGCAGCACGTGGACCCGGCGCCCGGCGTCCTTTTCTGCGCGCATGGTGGCGTAGAGGCGCTCGGCCGCATCGGTCTGCTCGCGCGTGGCCTCGGTGCGCACCGACATGTAGCCCGAGGGCCGGTCGCCATCCATCAGCGGGGTGACATTGGCCATGACCCAGTAGAAGTCGCCGTTCTTGCGCCGGTTCTTCACGGGGGCGGACCAGGGCAGGCCCGCCGAGATGGTCTCCCACATGTCGCGGAAGGCTTCCTCGGGCATGTCGGGGTGGCGGATCATGTTGTGGGGCTGGCCCAGCAGGTCTTCGCGCTCGTAGCCGCTGACCTCGATGAACATCGGGTTGCAGTAGAGGATGCGGCCCTTCAGGTCCGTGGTGGAGACCAGGGTCTGGCCCTTGGGAAACGAGTACTCGCGCGTACTGACCGGCAGATTCACTCTCATAGGCATCCTCCCTTGAAGAAGAAAAATCCTGCGTGCCCCATCCGGTCCAGCGAGCCGCTGGCCGGAGTTCAAAGTTTTTACCCCGAACCGCCACATTTGAAACAAATAAAAACAAAATCTCCATTGGATTCAGACATCTGATAGGACCGTATCGATAGCACGCGCACCGCTTTGATGCATGCGGCGCACCAGCCTGGCACGGCCGCGCGGGCTCGCGTCCCCGGGGCGATCAGTCGCCACAGGGCAGCAGGCCTGGCACGCAGCTTGCTAATTCCCGGGCGTGGCCATGAAGGGCCGCAGGGCCAGGCGCAACGACGTGCCACGGCCCGGACAAAGGCGTCACCCCGCGCGCAGCCATCGGCCGCGCAGCGTGGGGACGCCTTTTTTGTTTTCCGAACCGCAACGGGGGCACGATGAAAAAATCCAGGCTGGTGATGGTGGGCAACGGCATGGCCGGCGTGCGCACGCTGGAGGAGCTGCTCAAGATCGCGCCCGACCTCTACGAGATCACGGTATTCGGGGCCGAGCCCCACCCCAACTACAACCGCATCATGCTGTCGCCCGTGCTGGCGGGCGAGCAGCAGCTGGACGAGATCATCCTCAACGACTGGTCCTGGTATGCGCAGCACGGCATTACCCTGCATGCGGGCTGCCGCGTGCACGCAGTCGACCGGGCGCGCCGCGTGGTGCACGCCGTGGACGCGGCCGGACAGCCGGTGAGCGCCGAGTACGACCGGCTGATCCTGGCCACGGGCTCGCGCCCCTTCATGCTGCCCGTGCCCGGGCGCGAGCTGGAAGGCGTGCTGGGCTACCGCGACATTGCCGACACCCAGGCCATGATCGCGGCGGCCGCCAGCCACCGCCATGCCGTGGTCATCGGCGGCGGCCTGCTGGGCCTGGAGGCCGCCAACGGACTCATGAAGCGCGGCATGGACGTTACCGTGGTGCATGCGGGCGAGCGCCTGCTGGACCGCCAGCTGGACGAGACCGCCGCCGCCTTGCTGCAGGCCTCGCTGGCCGAGCGCGGCATGCGCTTTCTGATGCAGGCCCAGACCCGGGCGCTGACGGGCGACGGCCAGGGCCGCGTGGCCTGCGTGCACCTGCAGGACGGGCGCGAGGCACCGGCCTCGCTGGTGGTCATGGCCGTGGGCATCCGGCCCGAGACCACGCTGGCCGAGCAGATGCACCTGCACGTGCAGCGCGGCATCGTGGTCAGCGACACGCTGCAGACCGTGACCGACCCGCGCATCTACGCCGTGGGCGAGTGCGCGGCGCACCGGGGCGTGGCCTACGGGCTGGTGGCGCCGCTGTTCGAGCAGGGCAAGGTGCTGGCCAACCACCTGGCGGAGATGGGCATCGGCCGCTATCCGGGCTCGCAGACCTCGGCCAAGCTCAAGGTCACGGGCATCCATCTATTCAGCGCGGGCGACTTCCGCGGCGACGAGGGCACGGAGGAAATCGTGCTCAGCGACCCCGGCGCGGGCGTATACCGCAAGCTTGTGCTGCGCGGTGACAGGCTGGTCGGCGCCTGCCTGTATGGCGACACCGAGGACGGTGGCTGGTACTTCCGCCTGTTGCGCGATGGCGTGGCAGTGCAGGAACTGCGCGACCGCCTCATGTTCGGCGAAAGTCAAGCCAGCCAAGCCAGCCAAGCCAGCAAGGCCAGCCAGGCCGACCCGGCCAGCGGCGCGTGACGGCGCCCGCCCCCGTGCCCTGCCCTTCCCTCATCCACCCCAGGCCCACCATGCAAGAAACCCGATCCACCTGCCCCTATTGCGGCGTAGGCTGCGGCGTCCTCATCGAAAGCGATGGTGCGCGCATCACGGGCGTGCGTGGCGATCCGGCGCACCCCGCCAACCACGGCCGCCTGTGCACCAAGGGCAGCACCCTGCACCTGACGGCCTCGCCCGCCCTGGCACAGCAGACGCGGCTGCTGCAGCCCGCGCTGCGTGCCACGCGCGGCGCGGCGCCCCAGGATGTGGGCTGGGATGCCGCACTGGACCTGGCCGCCGGCAGGCTGGCCTCCATCGTGCAGGAGCACGGCCCCGACGCCGTGGGCCTGTATGTGAGCGGCCAGTTGCTGACCGAGGACTACTACGTCTTCAACAAGCTGGCCAAGGGCCTGATCGGCACCAACAACATCGACACCAATTCGCGCCTGTGCATGAGCAGCGCCGTGGCCGGCTACAAGCTCACGCTGGGCGCCGACGCGCCACCGGCCTGCTACGAGGATGTGGACCATGCGGACTGCCTTTTCATCGCGGGCAGCAACGCGGCCTGGGCGCATCCCGTGCTCACGCGGCGCATCGAGCAGGCGCGTGCCGCGCGGCCGCAGATGAAGATCATCGTGGCCGACCCGCGCCGCACCGACACGGCCGGCATGGCCGACCTCTTCCTGCCGCTGCGCCCCGGCAGCGACACCCTGCTGTTCCACGGCATGCTGCACATCATGGAACTGGAAGGCTGGCTGGACCAGGCCTACATCGCACGCCACACCAGCGGCTTTGCCGACCTGCAGGCCCTGGTGCGGGAGGCCACGCCCGAGCGCGTGGGCGAGCTCTGCGGCCTGCCCCGGCACGATCTGTTCCAGGCCGCGCAATGGTTTGCGCTGGGCGGGGATGCACGCGACGGCGCCGCCCGTGGCGCCACGCTGAGCCTGTACTGCCAGGGCCTGAACCAGAGCAGCAACGGCACGGCCAAGAACGCCGCGCTGATCGGCCTGCACCTGGCCACGGGCCAGATCGGGCGCGCGGGCGCGGGGCCGTTCTCGCTCACGGGCCAGCCCAATGCCATGGGCGGGCGCGAGGTGGGCGGGCTGGCCAATCTGCTGTCGGCCCACCGCGACCTGGCCAACCCGGCCCACCGCGCCGAAGTGGCCGCACTGTGGGGCGTGGATGCCGTGCCGCCCCGCCCCGGCAAGACCGCCGTGGAGATGTTCGAGGCCGCCGCCGAGGGCGAGATCCGCGCGCTGTGGATAGCCTGCACCAACCCTGCGCAAAGCATGCCCGACCAGGCCCTGGTGCGGCGCGCGCTGCAGCGGGCCGAATTCGTCATCGTGCAGGAGGCATTTGCGACCACCGCCACCTGCGCCTACGCCGACCTGCTGCTGCCCGCCACCACCTGGGGCGAGAAGATCGGCACGGTGACCAACAGCGAAAGGCGCATCTCGCGCGTGCGCCCCGCCGTGGCCGCACCCGGCGCCGCGCGCCATGACTGGCGCATTGCCGTGGACTGCGCGCGGCGCATGGAGGCACGGCTGCGCCCGGGCCGGCCCAGCCTCTTCCCCTACGACACCGAAGACGCCGCTGCCGGCGCCCAGGCCATCTGGAACGAGCACCGCGAGAGCACGCGCGGGCGTGACCTGGACATCACCGGCCTGTCCTGGGATCTGCTGGACGCGCAAGGCCCCCAGCAATGGCCGCTGCCCGAAGGCGCAGCCCAGGGCCGCGCACGGCTCTACGAAGACGGCCGCTTTCCCACGCCCGATGGCCGCGCACGCTTTGCCCTGCTGCCCTGGCAGCCGCTGGCCGAGCCGCCCGATGCGCACTATCCCTTCAGCCTGACCACGGGCCGGCTGCGCGACCAGTGGCACGGCATGAGCCGCACGGGCCAGCTGGGCCGTTTGTTCGGCCATGCGGCCGAGCCCTGCCTGCAAATGCACCCGCGGGACATGGCCGAGCGCGGCCTGCGCGCGGGCGACCTGGTGCAGATGAGCAGCCGGCGCGGCGCCCTGCTGGTGCCGGTGCAGCCCGATGACACGCTGACGCCCTCCCAGCTCTTCATGGCCATGCACTGGGGCGGCGAGTACCTGGGCGGCACTTCAATGGGCGGCATCAACGTCCTGACCACACCGGCCTTGTGCCCCGGCTCCAAGCAGCCCGAACTCAAGCACACGGCCGTGAAGCTGCAAAAGGCCGAACTGCCCTGGACCCTGCTGGCCATGGCCTGGCTGCCCGAGGACCGGGTGCTGGCCGTGCGCGAGCAGTTGTCCGCCCTCATGCCGCACTTCGGCTTTGCCAGCTGCGTGCCCTTCGGCAATGCCGTCCCGCTGCAGGACGCCGCCCGGGCCCGGCACGGCGTGCTGCTGCGCGCCGCCGCGCATGAGGCGCCGGGCGAGGCCGTCCTCGCACGGATCGAATCCCTGCTGGGCCTGGATGCCGCCGACACCCTGCGCTACAGCGACCGCCGCCGCCAGCACAGCCGCGCGCTGCGGCTGGACCGCCACAGCCTGTCCACCACGGTCGAGGCCCTGCTGCTGGCGGGCGACACGCGCGCGGGCAGCTGGCTGTCCACCCTGCTGCAGGACCAGGTGCCGGCACAGGACTATGGCCGCCTGCTGCTCATGCCCTCGGGCTCGGCGCCGCTGGCCGTCCAGCCGCGTGCGCGCCAGGTCTGTACCTGCTTCGATGTGGACGAGACCGCCATCGCAGGCGCGCTTGCGCGCTGCGAGGGCAGCGACGACGCGCGCCTGGCCGCGCTGCAGGGCCAGTTGCGCTGCGGCACCAATTGCGGCTCCTGCCTGCCCGAGCTCAAGCGTCTGGTGCGCCACATACCCCTGGCGAAGAGCCAGGAGACCGCATGAAAGAGGCGATTGAACAACGGGTTTGCATATATAGCGAAAAGTAATGAAACCTGCGGGAAAATATGCCCCCACAGGATTCCACCCACGATTGCAACGCCATGGGCATCAGCCAATACATCAAGGAAATAGGCCGCGGCGCACGCGGAGCCAAGGCGCTGGAGCGCCCGCAGGCGGCCGACCTGTTCGGCCAGGTGCTGGACGGCGGCGTCAGCGACCTGGAGATCGGGGCCTTTTGCATCGCCATGCGCATCAAGGGCGAGACCGTCGAGGAGATGAGCGGCTTCCTGGACGCCGTGCATGCGCGCGTCGCCCGTTTTCCCGCCTCGGCCAATGGCCGCCCCGTGATCGTGCTGCCCAGCTACAACGGCGCGCGCCGCCTGCCCGTGCTCACGCCCCTGCTGGCCCTGCTGCTGGCGCGCGAAGGCCTGCCCGTGCTGCTGCACGGCATGCGCACCGAGGCGCGCCGCATCCTGGCCAGCGATGTGCTGCAGGCCCTGGGCATTGCGCCGCTGCCATCTCCCCAGGCCCTGGCCGGCGGCCAGGTGGCCCATATCCATACCGAACATCTGCACCCGGCCCTGGCGCGCCTGCTGTCCGTGCGCGAGGTCATCGGCCTGCGCAACCCGGGCCACAGCGTGGTCAAGCTGCTGGCGCCCTGCGACGGCCCCTGCCTGCTGGTGACGGCCTACACCCATCCCGAGTACCTGCCCATGCTGCACGGCACCTTCGGGACACTGGGCATGAATGTCCTGCTCTCGCGCGGGCTGGAAGGCGAGGTCGCGGCCGACCCGCGCCGGCTGCCGCGCTACGACGGCTTTGTGGCAGGCGCCCACCAGCTGCTGGCCGAGCAGCAAAGCGGCACCGCCTCCGACGTGCCGGGCCTGCCCGCCGAGATCGACGTGGACACCACGGCGCGCTACACCGAAGACGTGCTCGCGGGCCGGCTGCCCGTGCCGCCCGCGCTCATACGCCAGGTGGAACACATCGTCCACCTTGCCGATCAGATTCGCTGAATACCCCAGAAAAAACGGAGCCCCGCCATGACGACCCCGTCCCACACCCCCGCGAACACCGCCCGGCGCGGCACCTGCACCCTGGTCGGCGCCGGCCCCGGCGACCCGGAGCTGCTGACCATCAAGGCCCTCAAGGCCATACAGGCTGCCACTGTGCTGCTGGTCGATGACCTGGTCAGCGACGCCATCGTGGCCCATGCCGCGCCCACGGCGCGCATCGTCTACGTGGGCAAGCGCGGCGGCTGCAAGAGTACGCCTCAGGCCTTCATCGAAAAGCTCATGTTGAGCGCCGTGCAGGAGGGCGAGACCGTGGTGCGCCTGAAGGGCGGCGACCCCTTCATCTTCGGGCGCGGCGGCGAAGAGGTGGAGCACCTGCGCGAAGCGGGCGTCGAGGTCCAGGTCATCAACGGCATCACCGCTGGCCTGGCCGGGCTCACCAGCCTGGGCGCCCCGCTCACGCACCGCGACCGGGCGCACGGCGTGGTCTTCATCACGGGCCACGCCAAGCCCGGCGACAGCGGCACTGACTGGCGCCAGCTGGCCGCCACCGCGCGCGATGCGCGGCTCACCCTGGTGATCTACATGGGCGTGAGCAGCGTGGAGCACATCCGCGCCGAGCTGCTCAATGGCCTGCCCGCAGCCACGCCCGTGGCCGTGATCCAGCACGCCAGCCTGCCACAGCAGCGCCACGCGCTGACCACGCTGGGCGCGCTGGTGGAGTGCATTGCCGACACGGGCCTGGGCAGCCCCAGCGTCATCGTCGTTGGCGATGTGGTCCATGGCGTACGGGCAATGGCCGAACCTCAGACGCAGCTTACCGCTGCGGTTGCAGCCGCCTGAGTGCGAGATTGCTGCAATCAAAAATCTATCGATTCATAAAAGTCATTAGTTTTCATTAAAAATCCCCTGTTGGCTGCCGAAACGGCGTTTAGACCGTTTTGGCAGACCGTCAGCTCCGCCAGGCGGCGGTAGCGCCATCGGGGGATTCCATGAAAACACCAGGCCTTACTTTCACTTCCACAGCTGCGCAGATACGGCTGTCCGCATGGCGGCGCACGTGGTCGCCGCTGCTGGCCGGCTGCGCGCTTGGCATGGCCCTGCTCATGCCCGGCCTGGCTGCAGGCGCCGAAATGGTGCTGGCCACGCGCGTCACGGCCGGTGCAAAACCCTGGCTCACGCCCGCGCACCGCCAGTGGCTGCAGGCGCGCGGGCCGCTGACCGTGGGCATTTCCCTGCCCGACCATCCTCCCCTGGAAATGATCGATGGCGAGCGCTTCCAGGGCATCACGGCCGACCACCTGGGCCTGCTGTTTCCCGCGCCGGTGCGCTTCAAGACCTATGGATCGCGCGTGGCCGTGCTCGATGCGCTGCGGCGCGGCGAGATCGACCTGGCCTGCGAGGGCACCGAGCTGGAGGCCGAACGCGCCGACCTGGCCCTGAGCGTGCCCTACCTGCCCAGCCAGCCCGTGCTGGTGTCGCTCTCGCATGCGCCCTTCGACGCGGAGCGCCGGGGCGCGCGGCTGGCCATGACGTCCGACCAGCTGTTGCGCTCCCAGGTTGCGGCCGCCTATCCTCTCAGCGAGCTGCTGACCTATGAAACACCCCGCCGCGCGCTGGAGGCGCTGAGCCTGGGCGAGATCGACGGCTTCGTCGGCGACACGGTCACGGTGCACTACCTGATCCAGGCCAACTACCTGCTCAACCTGCGCGTGCAGGGCTTTGCCCCCATAGAAAGCCGGGGCTTCGGCATGCTGGTGCGGCATGACGATACGCAGTTGAAGGCCTATCTGGACCAGGCCCTGCCCGCCATCACCTTGCAGCATGGCGACGACATTCTGCACAGCTGGAGCGGCAGCCGCCGTCCGCTGCTGGGAAGCGACCGCGTGGCCCTGACACCCTCGGAAAAGCAGTGGCTGGATGCCCATCCCCGCATTCCCGTGGTGCTCAACAGCTCGCTGGGATCGCTGGGAAAGCTGAATGCCGACCGCCAGGCCGAGGGCATAGGACCCGACTACCTGGACCTGATCAGCCACCGCTCCGGCCTGCAGTTCGACTACGTGACCGCACGCAACTACACCGAACTCGAGGCCATTCTGGGCTCGGGCAAGGCCCTGCTCACCCCCGTCTACACCTCGCCGCCGATTGCATCGCCCGATATCAAGCTGCTGCCGCCCTACCTGCGCAGCGCGGTGGTGGTGCTGGCCCGGCCCGAGGCGAATGCGGGCACACAGCGCGACAAGGGCATACACCACCTGCAGGGACTGGAGGGCAAGCGCGTGGCCATGGTGGCTGGCTTCTTCCTGGAAGACACGGTGCGCCGCGAGCATCCGCGCATACGGCTGCAGCTGTATCCCGACCTGGCCCAGGCCCTGGCCAGCGTGGCGGCCGATGACAGCGATGCCTTCGTCGGCAACGACTACGCAGCGCGCTATGCCAACGCCCAGCAATTGGGCAACCAGTTGCAGCTCACCGGCATCCTGGAGGACTACACCCGCCCCGTGAGCCTGGCCGTGCATGCCGCCGAGCCCGAGCTTCTGAGCATTCTGGAGAAGGCCCAGCTGTCCATCTCACCCGAAGAAATGGCCGAAATCGTGCGCCTGTGGGCGCCGCGCGATAGCGGCAGCGGCACGCGCTTTTGGCGCGAGCACCGCCAGCGCCTGCTGCTGCTGCTGGCAGCGCTGGCGCTGGCCACGGCCACCTCCCTGGTCTGGGGCTTTTACCTGAGCCGCCAGATGCGCAGGACGCGCCGTGCCGAGCGGCGCGCCGAGGCCGCCAACCGGGCCAAAAGCCTGTTCCTGTCCACCACCAGCCACGAGATACGCACGCCGCTGAGCGCCATCATCGGCCTGCTGGAGCTGGCGCAGGACCGCGAAAAACTCGGCCTGCCCCACCGCGATACGCTGGCCGCGGCCCACAAGGCCTCCCAGGGCATGCTGCTGCTGCTGGGCAATGTGCTGGACCTGCACCGCATCGAGTCGGGCCACATCGACTCCACGCCCCAGCCCGTGGCGCTGCGGCCGCTGATCGAAGACATGGCCCCGCTGCTGCAGGGCCTGGCGCACGGCAAGCGGCTGTCGCTGCGCACCCAGGTTGGCAAGGGCGTGGACCACAGCGTGACGGCCGACCCGCTGCACCTCAAACAGGTGCTGTTCAACCTGCTGAGCAATGCCATCAAATTCACCGAACGCGGCAGCGTCACCCTGAGCGCGCAAGGCACCCGCCGCCATGACCGCCTGCTGCTGCAGATGGAGGTGGAGGACACCGGCATCGGCATTGCCCCGCAGGACCAGGCCCGGCTGTTCAAGCCCTTTTCGCAGGTGCCGGGAGCCCATCAGGACCAGGCCTTCGGCAGCGGCCTGGGCCTGAGCATCACGCGCCGCCTGCTGGAGCACATGGGTGGGACCATCACCCTGGAGAGCGTGCCGGGCCGGGGCTCACGCTTCACGGTCAGGTTGAGCCTGCCCCTGGTGGAGCCGGACGACAGGCCGTCGGCCGAAGAAGTATTGCCCCGGCTCATGCCCGCGCCCCTGGAGCTGCGTGCAAAGGCCGATACAGGCACCGGGCCCCAGCCCGAAGTCCCGGCCGAGCCGGAACTCAGAATCCTGGCCGTGGAAGACTATATGTTCAATCGCGAGCTGCTCAAGAGCCAGCTCACCGCGCTGGGCCAGGGCATCTCGCTGGCCGGCGATGGACAGGAGGCCTGGGCGCGTTGCCTGGTCGAGTCCTTTGACCTCATCATCACCGACGGCCGCATGCCGATCATGGACGGCTTCGAGTTCATCCGGCGCCTGCGTCGGCGGGAAGCCGAAAACCAGCTGCGCCGCTGCCGCGTGATTGCGCTGACCGCCAGTCCCGAGGCCTCCGAGGCCCTGCGCTATCTGCAGGCCGGTGCCGACGAGGTGCTGTCCAAGCCGGCCTCCATGGAAGACCTCAGGCGCGTCATCGAGCAGGTGCGGGACGAGTTGCAGGGCAGCGCACCCGGCACCTGGCATCGGCCACCCGCCGAACCCTCCACGCTCAGCCCGGCTTGACCGAGCTGCTGGCCGTCACGCGGCTTTGCTCGAAGCGCTGGGCCAGCTCGCGGCGCAGGTCCTTGCGGATCAGCGCGGCCTGCCAGCGGCGCTTTTCCTCGTCGGTGGCCGGCACCAGCGTGGGCACGGGCGCAGGCTGCTTGTTCTCGTCCACCGCCACCATGGTGAAAAAGCAGCTGTTGACATGGCGCACCACCTGGGTGCGGATGTCCTCGGCCACCACCTTGATGCCGATCTCCATCGACGACTTGCCCGTGTGGTTGACGCTGGCCAGGAAGGTCACCAGCTCGCCCACGTGGATGGGCTGCAGGAACATCACCTGGTCCACGCTCAGCGTGACCACATAGCGGCCCGCGTAGCGGCTGGCGCAGGCATAGGCCACCTGGTCGAGCTGCTTGAGAACGGCGCCGCCATGGACGTTGCCCGAAAAGTTCGCCATGTCGGGCGACATGAGCACGGTCATGCTCAGCTGGTGCGATGGGAAATTCATCGCTGGATTTTAGGAAAAAGCGCCATTGCGCGAGAATGGGCGCCCTTTTGCCCCCCGAGTGACGTTTTTGTGACCTCTTCCCTCTCTTTCGACGCCATCGTCATCGGCGCTGGCGCGGCCGGTCTGTTCTGTGCGGCCCAGGCCGGACAGCGTGGCCTGTCGGTGCTGCTCCTGGACCACGCGGAGAAGGTGGCCGAGAAGATCCGCATCTCGGGCGGCGGCCGTTGCAACTTCACCAACCGCGACCTGGACGTGCGTGCGCCGCACAAGCACTTCGTGGGCGGCAACCCGCAGTTCTGCCGCTCGGCCCTGTCGCGCTACACGCCGGCCGACTTCATCGCGCTGATGGACAGGCACGGCATTGCCCACCATGAAAAGCACAAGGGCCAGCTGTTCGCCGACCGCTCGGCCGAGGACATCATCGCCATGCTGCTGGCCGAATGCCAGGCCGGCGGCGTGCAGCGCTGGCAGCCCTGCAAGGTCGATTCCGTCGCGCATGCGGATGGCCAGTACCGCCTGCAGACCAGCCGTGGCGCCGTGCAGGCGCCCAGCCTGGTCATCGCCACGGGCGGGCTGTCCATTCCCAAGATCGGCGCCACCGACTTCGGCTACCGCCTGGCCCAGCAGTTCGACCTGCCCCTGGTCGAGCGCACGCCGGGCCTGGTGCCGCTGACCTTCGATGGCGACGCCTGGGCCCCCTATGCCCAGCTCGCGGGCCTGGCCCTGCCCGTGGAGATCAGCACCGGCAGCAAGAAAGAGCGCATGGCCTTCATGGAAGACCTGCTGTTCACGCACCGCGGCCTGTCCGGCCCCGCCGTGCTGCAGATCTCGAGCTACTGGAAGCCCGGCACGCCCCTGTGCATCAACCTCGCCCCCGAGGTGGACCTGCAGGACGAATTGCTCAAGGCCAAGTCGCGCTCGCGCAAGCTCATCGCCAACGAACTGGCGCAGTGGCTGCCCTCGCGCCTGGCCGATGCCTGGGTGCAGCAGGACGCGGCCTGGCAGCGCCCCATTGCCGAAGCCTCGGACAAGGCCCTGAACCAGCTGGCCGAGCGCCTGTCGCGCTGGGAGATCGTGCCCACCGGCACCGAAGGCTACAAGAAGGCCGAAGTGACGCTGGGCGGCGTGGACACGCGTGCGCTTTCGCAACAGACCATGGAATGCAAGACCCAGCCCGGCCTGTACTGCATCGGCGAAGTGGTGGACATCACCGGCTGGCTGGGCGGATACAACTTCCAATGGGCCTGGGCCAGCGGGTATGCCTGCGCGCAGGCCTTGCCTTGTGCGTGATTTGTCAGATCGCTTTCGTCTCGCGTATAATCGCCCGCTTTGCTGGCAATTGCCCCGTCGGCCAATACTAGTTAACTATTGACGGGGACCAACCGCTGAACATGGCTCTCAGGCCCGATCTTCCCGAGAACCCGCTGTCAGCACAGATATCTGGAAATCTAGCTAATGACCACCATCCGCGTAAAAGAAAACGAGCCCTATGAAGTTGCCCTGCGCCGCTTCAAGCGCACCATCGAAAAGCTCGGCCTGCTGACCGACCTGCGCGCTCGCGAGTTCTACGAGAAGCCCACATCCGAACGCAAGCGCAAGAAGGCTGCCGCCGTCAAGCGTCACTACAAGCGCGTTCGCAGCATGCAGTTGCCCAAGAAGCTGTACTGATCAGCCCTTGACCAGCCGGCTCTCGTCAGCCGCAAAACCCGCGCTCGGGACGCCAGGCGCGGGTTTTTTGTTTTTGTTTTTGTTTTTTGGTTTTTGTTTTCCGACGCCACTACCTCAGGAGAAATGCCATGAGCCTCAAGGCCCAGATCACCGAAGACATGAAGACCGCCATGCGCGCCAAGGACAGCGAACGCCTGGGCACCATCCGCCTGCTGTTGGCCGCGATGAAGCAAAAGGAAGTCGATGAGCGCGTCGAGCTCGACGACGCCGCCGTCATCGCCATCGTGGACAAGCTGATCAAGCAGCGCAAGGACAGCATTGCCGCCTTCGAGGGCGCGGGCCGCCAGGACCTGGCCGACAAGGAAAAGGCCGAAATGGCCGTGCTGACCGCCTACCTGCCCGCACGCATGTCGGCCGAGGAAGTGGCCACCGCCGTGAAGGCCATCGTGGCCGAGCTGGGCGCCTCCGGCCCCGGCGACATGGGCAAGGTCATGGGCGCGGTCAAGGCGCAACTGGCTGGCAAGGCCGACATGGGCCAGGTGTCCGCTGCCGTCAAGGCCGCCCTGGCAGGTTGAGCCTGCTGCGGCAGCAGCGCCCTTTTCAGGACGCTGCTGCCGCCCATTCCTGCTGAAAGTGCTCCTGCAGGAATTCGACACAGACACGCACCTTGGCCGACAGCTGCAGCCGCGTCGGATAGACCGCCCAGACATTGGCCTCCTGCCGCCATTCGGGCAGCAGCTGCACCAGGCGCCCGGCCTGCAGATGGGCGCCCACATCCCATAGCGAGCGCAGCGCAATGCCGCGCCCGTCCACGGCCCACTGCACAACCATCTCCCCGTTGTTGGCCGACAGCGGCCCCGTGACCTTCACCGATTGCTCGGCGGCGCCCGCGCGCAGCCGCCACACGCCAAAGGCCTGGTCGCGCTCCTTGATGGCCAGGCAGTCGTGGGCCGACAGCTCGGCCGGCGTGCGCGGCGTGCCACGGCGCGCCAGGTAGGCAGGCGCCGCGCACAGCACGCGGTGGTTGTCGGCCAGCCGCCGCGCAATCAGGTGGGGCGCGATCTCGTCGCCCACGCGCACATCCAGATCGAAGCCCTCCCCCGCCACATCCACCAGCCGGTCGAACACATCCAGCCGCACCTGCAGCCCCGGATGGCGCTCCACCAGCCGGGACAGCGCCGGCGCGATCACATGCCGCCCGAAGCCGAAGCTGCTACTCACGCGCAGCAGGCCGCGCGGCTCGCTGCGCGTAATGGCCACCTCCTGCATCAGCTGGTCCATGTCGTCAAGGATGCGCTGCGCCCAGTGGAATACGCGCTCGCCCTCCTCGGTCACGGCCACGCGGCGCGTGGTGCGGTGCAGCAGCTTCACGCCCAACTCCTGCTCCAGCAGGCGGATGCGCTTGCTCACATAGGCGGGCGATGCACCCAATTCCTCGGCCGCAGCGGCAAAGCCGGACTTGCGGGCCACCACGGTGAAGACACGCAGGTCTTCGGGAGCCGGTTGTTTATTCACGATCTGTAAACAATGGAACCACAGTTGGTCGATTGTATTTAGCCCTGGCGCAGCCAACAATGCCATGCATGCGGCTAGGCTTTCAGCGGCGCCGCTTCATATCCATCCATTCGATCCAAGGACAGACACCATGCAAGACACATTCAAGATCGCCGTCATCGCCGGTGACGGCATTGGCAAGGAAGTCATGCCCGAAGGCCTGCGCACGCTGGAGGCCGCCGCCAGCCGCTTTGCGATCAAGCTCGAATTCCACCATTTCGACTGGGCCCACTGCGACTACTACCTGGCCCACGGAAAAATGATGCCCGACGACTGGAAGGCGCAGCTCTGCGGCATGGACGCCATCTTCTTCGGCGCCGTGGGCTGGCCCGCCACCGTGCCCGACCATGTCTCGCTGTGGGGCTCGCTGCTCAAGTTCCGCCGCGAGTTCGACCAGTACATCAACCTGCGCCCCGTGCGCCTGTTCGAGGGCGTGCCCTGCCCGCTGGCCGGCCGCAAGCCCGGCGACATCGACTACTACGTGGTGCGCGAGAACACCGAAGGCGAATACACCTCGCTGGGCGGCATCATGTACGAGGGCACGGACCGCGAGATCGTGATCCAGGAATCGGTCTACTCGCGCAAGGGTGCCGAGCGCCTGCTCAAGTACGCCTTCGACCTGGCCCAAAGCCGCGAGCGCAAGCACGTCACCCTGGCCACCAAGAGCAACGGCATCGCCATCAGCATGCCCTGGTGGGACCAGCGCGCCGAGGACGTGGCCAAGGCCTACCCGGACGTCACGCTGGACAAGCAGCACATCGACATCCTGACCGCGCGCTTCGTGCTGCAGCCGGGCCGCTTCGACGTGGTGGCCGCCACCAACCTGTTCGGCGACATCCTCAGCGACCTGGGACCGGCTACCACGGGCACCATCGGCCTGGCCCCCTCGGCCAACCTCAACCCCGACCGCAGCTTCCCCAGCCTGTTCGAGCCCGTGCACGGCTCGGCCCCCGACATCTATGGCAAGAACATCGCCAACCCCATCGCCATGGTCTGGTCGGCAGCGCTGATGCTGGACTTCCTGACCCACGGCCAGGGCGCAGGCCGCGCGGCGCACGACGCCATCGTCTCGGCCATCGAGGAAGTCATCAAGAACGGCCCCCGCACGCCCGACCTGGGCGGCACGGCCAGCACCACCGAAGTGGGCCAGGCCATCGCGGCGCAGATCGCGGGCAAGTAGGCCTCAGGGCTGCTGCGTCTGCCGGGGCCGGCGCACGGCCCTGATGCGGCCGCTTTCTCCGCCGCCGCAGAAGAAGCGGTCGCCGCCGTCGGATTCCAGCCCCGACACGCCGGTGCCGGCCGGCATCTCCAGCCGCTGCAGCACGGCACCGCTGTCCGGGTCCAGGCGCCGCAGATCGCTCTGGCCCTCTTCCCAGGTGCCGTGCCACAACTGGCCGTCCACCCAGGTGACGCCGGTGACGAAGCGGTTGGACTCCAGGGTGCGCAGCACCGCCCCGGTGTCGGGATCGATCTGATGGATCTTGCGGCCGTGGTACTGGCCCACCCACAGCGAGCCTTCGGCCCAGGCCATTCCCGAATCGCCGGCATCACCACCGCCCCCGGGTGCAGGAATGGTGGCCAGCACGTGGCCGGTGGACAGGTCGATCTTCTGGATACGGTCATTGGCGATCTGGAACAGATGCCGGCCATCGAAGGCCGTGCCGGCATCGCCCGGCACAGGGATGCTGCGCACGATCCGGCCGCTGTCGGGGTCCAGCGCCTGCAATTGGGTGCCGGTGGCGAACCAGACCTGGCTGCCGTCGTAGGACACCCCGTGCACGCAATCGATGCCGGGAAAGGGACCGTACTCGCGGATGATTTCTGCAGCTTCTGTCTTCATGCGGAACTCCTGGTTGCGTTGGTCGGCCCATGCTAGCCAGCCGGCAGCACAGCGGGGAGTAACAAAGTCGTCGTGAATCCCGGCGCAGGCCGGGCCACCCAGCGGCGGGCGCGCCCCCGGCCCACGGGCTGCGCCAGCGCGTCGCGCTCCAGCGCCTCCAGGGTCCTCTGGACGCTGCGCTGGCTCGCGCCCAGTGCCAGGGCCAGCGCCGAACTGGCCCAGGCCTCGCCATCGGAGAGCAGCGCCAGCACCGGCCCGCACAGCGTCCCTTGCACTGCTTCCAAGGGCCGTGCCAGCACGGCCACCCGGGCCTGCCGGGGCGCCAGCACAAATCCCAGGGGCGTGGCGTGAACTTCGGCCAGCGGCCGCAGCAGGCGGCGCAGGCGGCCGATTTCGACACGCAGACGCGCACGGTACGAGTCATCGGCCTGCCGGGCGCGGAATACCTGCGCCACCAGCGCCTCGCGTGAGACATCGCCGGGCCAGGCCTCGCCCAGCGCGCGCGCCAGCGCAAACAGCACCGGGCGCCCCGCAAGCGAGACCGCCACCGCTCCGGCGCGCACCGCATGGCGGCAGGCATCCACCACCAGCGCGCCCGAGGCCAGCAGGGTCCCGGCCTCATCCAGCGACAGCAGCTTCTGAGCCTGCGGTCCGGCCGGCTCCCGCTCCAGCAGTACTGCAGCAGGCGCGTGCAGGGCCTGGGCGGCCTGCCCCACCTCGGCGGCCAGTGCTGCAATGCCGGCGGCGCCGGCCGCCTGCGCGGCATCGGCCAGCGCACTGTGCGCCGCACGGATGTCCAATCGGCGCATGGCGATACCCGCCAGGGCCAGGGCATGGAACGCCTGCAAGGCGGCAGGCAGCAGCGCGGGCCGCAGTCCGCCCAGCAGACCCTCGGCCTCGCCCAGGCGGCCCAGCAGCAGGCAACGGCGTATTTCCAGATAGCCTGCATGCGCGGCGTTCACAGCATCGCCATGCGCCTGCAGCACCGCCCGCGCCGCAACCAACCTGCGGGCCGGCCATGCCAGCTCGCGCAGGGCCAGTGCAATCTCGGCCTCGGCCACTACGCAGCGGGCGCGGGCCACGGCCTCATGGGCGCCGAAGGCGCGCGCAGCGCTGCGCAGCAAGGCCCGGGCCCGCACCAGATCGCCCAGCTGCGCCATGGCGATGCCACGCAGTGCCAGCGCGGGCGCATCGTCGCGCAGCGCCACCCGGTTCAGCGCGCCAAGGGGGTCGCCAACCGCGAGCGCACGGGCCGCCGCCGTGATCAGAGAATCCATGCCCATCCCATCCATCGTGTGCGGCACGGCTGTGCCTGCAATTCATCCCGGGCCAACGCATGGTCACGGCCCGGTCATCGGTGGGCGCTAGGCTGGGTCGCCAAGCCCCCTGCCAAACGCTCTGCCACACCCACTCCCCCGCCATGATGCTCCGCCGCCATCTTCTGCTGTCCGCCGCTGGCGGCTCGCTGCTGCCCTCCATCCTCCAGGCCCAGGTGGCCCCCGCCGCCATCACGCGCGACGCGGCGCGGCCGCTGCTGCCCTCGGGCCTGCAAAGCGGCGATGTGCTGGCTGACCGCGCCATCGTCTGGGCGCGCGCCAGCCGCGATGCGCGCATGTGGATCGAATGGTCCACCACCTCCGGCTTTGCCAACCCCACGCGCGTGCGCGGGCCTGATCTGCTGATGGACAGCAGCGACGGCACGGGCCGCATCGACCTGCAGGGCCTGCCTGCGGGCCAGGACATCTTCTACCGCGTGGTGCTGGAGGACTTTGCCAGCGCCAATGTGCGCTCGCCCGCCGTGCAGGGACACTTTCGCACGCCGCTGGCGGCGGGCATGCCCGCCACGCGGCCGCTGCGCCTGGTGTGGAGCGGCGACACGGCGGGCCAGGGCTTCGGCATCAACGAGGCCTTTGGCGGCATGCGCATCTACGAGGCCATGCGCAGGACCGACCCCGACGTGTTCCTGCACAGCGGCGACACCATCTATGCCGACGGCCCCATTGCCGCGCAGATGAAGCTGCGCGACGGCACGCTGTGGAAGAACCTGGTCACGCCCGAGGTCGCCAAGGTGGCCGAGACGCTGGACGAATTCCGGGGCCGCCACCGCTACAACCTCATGGACGCCAACGTGCGCGCGCTGGGCAGCGAGGTCGCCCAGATCTGGCAGTGGGACGACCACGAGGTCACCAACAACTACTCGGACAGCAAGAGCGTGGCCAACGACGCGCGCTACACCGAAAAAAACGTGCAGCTGCTGGCGGCGCGCGGCCAGCGCGCCTTCATGGAATACGCGCCCATGCGTCCCTTCGGCGCGGCCATGCACCAGCGCCTGTACCGCCGCCTGCCCCAGGGCCCGCTGGCCGACATCTTCGTGATCGACATGCGCAGCCACCGCGGCCCCAACAGCCACAACCTGCAGGCGGCCGAAGGCCCGGACACCGACATGCTGGGGCGCCCGCAGGTGCAGTGGCTGCTGGACGGCCTCAAGCGCAGCCGCGCCACCTGGAAGCTGATCGCCAGCGACATGCCCATCAGCCTCTTCGTGCCCGATGGCAAGGATGCCGAGGGCCGCGCCCAGTGGGAGGCCGTGGCCAATGGCGAGCATGGCGCACCCCGGGGCCGCGAGCTGGAGATGGCGCGCCTGCTCAAGGGCATCAAGGATGCGGGCATCCACAACGTGGTCTGGCTCACGGCCGACGTGCACTACACGGCCGCCCACCATTTCAGCCCCGAGCGCGCCAGCTTCCAGGACTTCGACCCGTTCTGGGAATTCGTCTCCGGTCCGCTGAATGCGGGCGGCTTCGGACCCAACGAGATGGACAGGACCTTTGGCGGCGAAGTCGTTTTCCAGAAAAGCGCGGGCCACGCCAACTCCGCGCCCAGCGAAGGCTTCCAGTTCTTCGGCCAGCTCGACATAGACCCCCGCAGCCAGGCGCTGACCGTGGTGCTCAAGGACCTGGACGGCAAGGCGCTGTACACGAAGACGCTGGAGCCGCAGCGCAGCTGAGCCTGCCGCCTGGAGATCACGGCATTGCCCCCGCCGCAGGCCCCTGGCCGGCGAACAGGGCAAGATGGCCGGCTGCGGCATTCGGGCCGCTCAGACACAGCACGGAATCTCCATGAAGCACTACGACTACATCGTCATCGGCGGCGGCAGCGGCGGCATTGCATCGGCCAACCGCGCCGCCATGCACGGGCGCCACTGCGCGCTGATCGAAGCCGGCGAGATCGGCGGCACCTGCGTCAACGTGGGCTGCGTGCCCAAGAAGGTCATGTGGCATGCGGCCCAGATCGGCGAGGCCATGCACCGCTACGGCCCCGACTACGGCTGGGATGCCACCGTCAACCGCCTGGACTGGCAGCGCCTGCTGGACAGCCGCAGCGCCTACATCGACCGCATCCATGCCTCGTATGAAAGCGGCCTGGCGCGCAACAAGGTCGAGCTGATCCAGGGCTTCGGCCGCTTCGTGGATGCGCGCACCGTGGAGGTGGGCGGCCAGCGGCTCAGTGCCGATCACATCCTCATCGCCACGGGCACGCGGCCGGCACGGCCCGACATTCCGGGCGCCGAGCTGGGCATTGACTCCGACGGCTTCTTCGCCCTCAAGGCCCTGCCTGCGCGCACGGCCGTGGTGGGTGCCGGCTATATCGCCGTGGAGATTGCCGGCGTGCTGCACGCGCTGGGATCGCAGGCCCATCTGTTCCTGCGCCAGAACTCGGCACTGCGCGGGTTCGATCCGCTGCTGAGCCAGACCCTGATGGAGATCATGGAGGCCGAAGGCCCCGCCGTGCACCGCCAGGCCACCCCGAAGGCCGTGGTCCGCAACGCAGACGGCAGCCTGGACCTGCAACTGCAGGACGGCAGCAGCCACACCGTGGACTGCGTGGTCTGGGCCGTGGGCCGCCGACCCGACACCTCGGGCCTGAACCTGGAGGCCGCAGGCGTGGCGCTGCAGGACAGCGGCCACATCGCGGTGGACAAGTTCCAGGACACCAATGTGCCCGGCATCCACGCCGTGGGCGACATCACGGGCCGCATCGAACTCACGCCCGTGGCCGTGGCCGCCGGCCGGCGCCTGTCCGAGCGCCTGTTCAACGGCAAGACCGGCGAGCACCTGGACTACGACAACGTGCCCACCGTGGTCTTCAGCCACCCGCCCATCGGCACCGTGGGCCTGACCGAGCCGCAGGCACGCGAGCGTTTTGGCGACGATCAGGTCAAGGTCTACCAATCGGCCTTCACCGCCATGTACACGGCGGTCACGCGCCACCGCCAGCCCGCGCGCATGAAGCTGGTCTGCGTGGGCCCAGAGGAACGCATCGTGGGCATACACGGCATCGGCCTGGGGATGGACGAGATGCTGCAGGGCTTTGCCGTGGCCCTGAAGATGGGTGCCACCAAGCGCGACTTCGACGACACCGTGGCCATCCACCCCACGGCGGCCGAGGAGTTCGTGACCATGCGCTGAACAGGCGCACAGCCTGACCTCAGCGGTTGACCACGGCCTTGGGCAGGGCCAGCGTCAAGAGGCTGCCGGCCACCAGGCAGGCGGCGAACAGCAGCAGGCCTGCGCTCGACGAGTGCGTGAGATCCTTGAGCCAGCCCAGCAAATAGGTGGCCGCAAAGCCTCCCAGGTTGGCAATGGAGGCGATCAGCGCAATGCCTGCGGCCGCCGCCGGCCCCGTCAGGAACGTGGCGGGCAGGCACCAGAACACGGGAAAGGCTGCCATGATGCCCGCCGTCGCCAGAGAGAACAGCAGCACGGTGGCGAACACATGGCCGGTGTACAGCGTGCTCAGCGCCATGGCGGCCGCACCCGCCAGTGCCGGCAGCACGATGTGCCAGCGCCGCTCGCGGCGCCGGTCGGAGCTGATGCCGTTGAGCAGCAGCGCCGCGATGGCAAAGGCATTGGGAACGGCCGTGAGCAGGCCGATCTCGGCCGTGCTCCTGACCCCGGCCTCGCGGATGATGGTGGGCAGCCAGAAGCTGATGGCATAGGTGGACATCATCAGGCTCAGGTCGATCATGCCCAGCAGCCAGACCCGGCCGCTGGACAGCGCCGCCCACAGCGAATGGTGGGACTCGGCCAGCCTGTCGCTGTCGAGGTTGGCGCGCAGCACGCCCTTGTCGCGCGGCGACAGCCATTGGGCCGACTCGATGCTGTTGGGCAGGTAGACGAAGACCAGCAGGCCCAGCACCACCGAGGGAATCGCCTCCAGGAAGAACAGCCACTGCCAGCCCGCATGGCCACGCACGCCGGCAAAGGCCGTCATGATCCAGCCCGACAGCGGCGCCCCGACCAGGCTGGCCAGCGGCAGGCCGATCAGGAACAGCGCCATGATCTTGCTGCGCATGCGCGTGGGATACCAGTAGGTCAGGTACAGCATGACGCCGGGAAAGAACCCCGCCTCGGCCACACCCAGCAGAAAGCGCAGCACATAGAACTGCATGGGCGTGCTCACGAACATGGTCGCGCCCGAGATCAGGCCCCAGGTGATCATGATCCGCGCGATCCACAGCCGCGCGCCCATGCGCGCCAGCACCAGGTTGCTGGGCACCTCGAAGAGGATGTAGCCCACGAAGAACAGGCCCGCACCCAGGCCGTAGACCGTCTCGCTGAAGCCCAGGTCCTGCTGCATCTGCAGCTTGGCCAGCCCCACGTTGATGCGGTCCAGATAGGCGGCCAGGTAGCACAGGCAGAAGAAGGGCACGAGCCGCCACGTCACGCGCCCGTACAGCTGCCGCCGCTCCTTCTCCTGCTCCCGCAAATGGACCCCCTGCCCCTGCATACCGCCAATGCCTGCATTGCTGTGAACTGACATTTCAGCTCCTTGCTGTGTTGACCATTGCCACCGTTCATGGCCCTGCGTCGCCGCGTTGGCGCACTGCAGCCGGATCCGGCGGAAACATCTGTCTGCAGTGGAAATTTCAAGTGCCTACGCTCAATGCTACGCATGATAGTCAAAAACAAATCAAGTAGTTTCCCGATAGTCATCATCCATCAATGCGCAGAAAAATCCCTGTACGCAAAGGAAACAAGGGGCATCAACTCACGCAATGCCTTGGTGTTCCTTTGTAGTGGACCCGACTCAATTCAAGTGCATACGCTTCAAAACCCCGAACCCACGGAATGAAATCCGTGATCAGAACCAAGGAGACACCCCATGCCCAGACTGCATTCAAGGACAGGACACGCCATTGCCCTGGCCGCCCCGGCACTTGCCTTGCTCCATGCCATCGCCCCGCTGCCGGCGGGTGCGCAGGTCACGCTGCAGGGTCAGATCGATGCCTTCGCGGGGTTCTCGCGCCCGCTGGGCGCGGACAAGGGCACGGGCGTTCTCACGCCAGGCGGCATGCAGACGAATTTCTGGGCCTTGCGCGGAACGGAGGACCTGGGTTCTGGATTGAAGGCCGTGTTTGCACTGGAGGCCTTCTACCGCGCGGACAGCGGCGCCGAAGGGCGTTTTGCCAATGACGCCTTCTTTGCGCGCAGCGCCTATGTGGGCCTGAGCAGCGGCTGGGGCACGCTGCAACTGGGGCGCAACACCACGCCCTACTGGCTGGCCACCATCGCCTTCAACCCGTATGCAGGGTCCTTTTCGTTCTCACCCGCGGTGCTGCACAGCTTCGGGCCCAACGGCACGGCCGCCGCGCCGCTGCGGGGCGACTCGGGCTGGAGCGACAGCCTGCTCTACACCAGCCCGTCCTGGGGCGGATTCACGGCACGGCTGCAGTACTCGTTCGAGCCGCCGGCCGGCACGCCCGCATCCCAGCGCCGCGATGCGGACAAGTACGGCGCCAGCCTCAGCTATGCGGGCGGCGCATTCGCCGCCTCCCTCGCCTACCAGAGCGTGGCCTATCCCAATGCCGCCACCACCGCTACCGCCACCGGCTTTGACCGCCAGAGCGCCTGGCTGCTGGGCGGCTCCTACGATCTGGGCATGGTCAAGCTGTTCGCCCAGTACCAGCGGCTGGCCGACACCGTGGCCGGCGCGGACCGCCGCAGGAACAGCGGCCAGTTCGGCCTGTCGATTCCCGCAGGCCCGGGCGCCGTGCTGGCCTCATATGGCCATGCGCGCACCTCGGGCGCCGAAGACGCCAGGCGCAACACCTGGGCCGTGGGCTATGACTACCCCCTGTCCAAGCGCACGGACATCTACCTCAACAGCCTGCACGACCGCATCACGGGCACGGGCGCCGGCAGCGGCCAGACCTGGGGCCTGGGCCTGCGCCACTATTTCTGAGTCCTGGGCTGGGGCTGGGCCGGTGGCTGCTGCACCACGCGCAACACCGTCTCCACCATGTGGTCGCCCCAGCGCTGCAGCTCGGCCTGCTGCAGCAGCTCCTTGTCGAAGAAGGCGCTCAGCGTGTGGCGGTTGGACAGGTAGAAGTAGCCCAGTCCCATGACCGTGATGTAGAGATCGTCGATGTGCACATCGGGACGGAACAGGCCCTGGGCCATTCCCGATTCCACGGCCTTGCGCAGCAGCGTGATGGCGTTGGGAAAGAAGTCGCGTATGCCCGAGGCCTTCTTCAGGTGCTTGCCCTTGAGCAGGTTTTCGGTGTTGAGCAGGAAGATCAGCTCCGGGTGCTCCTGGTAGTAGCGCCACATGAAGCGCACCACGGCCTCCAGCGCAGCGCGCGGATCGTCGAAGTCCACCAGCAGCTTCGCCTCGGCCTCCACCAGCTTGCGGTAGGCGTTCTCCAACACGGCGGCGAACAGCTTGTCCTTGCTGCCGTAGTGGTAGTAGAGAAGGCTCTCGTAGCACTTGGCCTGCTTGCCGATGCGCTGCACGCTGGCGCCGTCGTAGCCACTTCTGGCGAACTCGATCTCGGCCGCAAGCAAGATGGCCTCCTTGGTCGTCTTGCCGGTCTTGGCAGTCCGCTTGCGCACCGCAGACGCCTTGGCAGGGGCCTTGGAAGGGGTCGACTTCGCAGCGGCTTTCCTGGCGGGCGGAGCCTTGCGCTTCGGGGTGGCGGGAACTTCCTCGGGATCAGTGGTCATGGGCACGGCGTCAGATGAAGGGGGCGTTGCGTCGGCCATTCTAGGGAAAAACGCCATATTGAAATTGAGTGTTCACTCAAACAAAATTGAGTGAACACTCAACAAGGAGAGCCCACATGGAAACCTATGTACTCGATACCTGGTACCCGCTGACCTGGTCGCGCAACGTGGGCCGCCAGCTGTCGGCGCACCGCATCGTCGAACGCGACGTGGTGCTCTACCGCACCGAGGCCGGCGCCGTCGTGGCCATGGAGGACGCCTGCCCCCACCGCCTGCTGCCGCTGTCCATGGGCAAGCTCAAGGGCGATGCCATCGAATGCGGCTACCACGGCCTGACCTTCGACTGCAGCGGCCGCTGCACGCGCGTGCCGGGCCAGGACATGATCCCGGGCAACGCCGTGGTGACCACCTATCCGGTCAAGGAGAACATGGGCCTGGTCTGGATCTGGATGGGCGATCCCTCGCGCGCCGACAGCGTGCCGGTGTTCGACCTGCCCCAGTACCACGACCCGGCGTGGAGCGCCGTTGAAGGCGATGCGCTGCGCATCCAGGCCAACTACCTGAACCTTGCCGACAATCTCTGCGATCCGGCCCATGTGAGCTTCGTGCACCTGAGCACGCTGGGCAACGCGGCCAGCGAGGACATCCCCGTGCACCACGAGGAGCTGGACGGCCGCATCGTCACCTGGCGCTGGATCATCGATGCGCCGGCCATTCCGCTGTTCGCCAAGTACGGCAATTTCAGCGGCAACGTAGACCGCTGGCACTACTACCACTACCACGCGCCCAGCATCGCCATCATCGACTTCGGCAGTGCCGCCACGGGCACGGGCGCCCCCGAGGGCCGGCGCGACAACTGCATGCAGATCTATGCCTGCCACTTCATGACGCCTGTGGACCGGAACACCTCCATCGACCACTGGCTGCACGTCAAGAACTTCACGGCCGATGCCGACACCAATGCGGCCCTCTCCGCCGACTTCCGCGTCGCCTTCGCCGAGGACAAAGCCATCCTCGAAGCCATAGAGCGCAACGAAAAGCGCTTTGCCACGCGCAAGACCATCAAGATCGCCATCGATGCGGCCCCCCGGCGCATGCGCCGCATGGTGGACCGCATGATCGAGGGCGCACCCACGGGCGGCTGAGGAGCGGGCCATGCACGACGACACCCACCCGACCCTCCCGCCGATCGGCTGCAACGGCCGTGGCGTGCAGCGCTCCTCGCGCCACCAGCCCATCGGCCTTCAGGAGCTGCCCATACGCGAGCAGTTCCGCCTGGTCAGTGAAACCGGCGCCTTCGACTGCTTCGACCGCCTGCCTCTGCGCACGCAAATGGCCGAGTACGAGGCCGCCATCGCCGAGTTCAACCTGCCCGTGCACACGGCCAGCTGGTTCTACCGCCTGGGCGAGGACGAGGCCTTGCTGGCCCACAACCTGCGCATCTGCCAGGCCATAGGCGCGCGCTGCCACAACATCATGACCTTCAAGCACCACCGCGACGGCCATGTGCTGGACGATGCCGAGATCACCGACCACTACCTGCGCGTCTACGACGACGCCATGGCTCTGGGCGTGGAGCCCAGCTTCGAGCTGCACGTCAACATGTGGACCGAGGATTTCCTGCGCGTACGCGAGGTGGCCCGGCGCGTGCAGGCGCATGGCGTGCCCTTCCACTTCACGCTGGACTACAGCCATGTGAACTTCAAGATCGGCAACCCGGCCGAGCAGGAACTGTCGGGCGTGCGCGAACTGGTCGAGAGCGGCGAACTGGTGCTGGACCCCTTCGAGCCCGGCTCCCTGTGCGAACAGTGGCTGGACATGGGCATCGTGCGCTGGGCCCAGCTGCGCGCAGCCGGTCCCAACCAGCCCCTGAACCTGTGGCACCGCAACGAGGACGGCAGCCCGGGCCGGGGCATCCAGTACCCCATGCTGCGGCCCGGCCCCGGCGAATGGCACTCCCCCTGGCACGCCTATCTGCTGGAGCCCTCCAAAGAGGCCATCCGCAAGGTGCTGGCCTACCACCACGCGCACCCGCACAGCCCGCTGCGCCACCTCACCACCGAATTCATCAACCTGCCCGACTACGGCCTGGGCGCACGCTATGACCTGCTGGCGCAGAACGTGGCGGCCGCACGCTTCATGCGGCAAGCCTGGGACGAGATCTGCGCCCGCCCCGCAGTCCAGGCCTCGTGCAAAGGTGCATCATGACCCCCGCACAACACGCCCAAGGCCACGCCGTCATCATCGGCGCCGGGCATGCCGGCGGCACCCTGGCCGCCCTGCTGCGCCAGTACGGCCACCCGGGTCCCATCACCCTGGTCGGCGGCGAAGACCTGCCGCCCTACCAGCGCCCGCCGCTGTCCAAGGCCTGGCTGCAGCAGGCCATGGGCCCGGACGACCTGCTGCTGCGGCCCGCCAGCGCCTATGCCGACCAGGCCATTGCCCTGCGCCTGGGCGTGCGCGCCATGGCCATAGAGCCGGGCTCGCGGCAGGTAGCGCTGAACGACGGGTCGGCACTGCACTACGACCACCTGGTCATTGCCACAGGCGCCGCACCGCGCTGGCTGGCCCTGCCCGGGGGTGAGCGGCCCGGCGTGACCTACCTGCGCACCATGGAAGACGCGCAGACGCTGCGGGGCCACCTGCAGACCGCCCGCTGCCTGGCCATCATCGGCGGCGGCTATGTGGGTCTCGAAGTCGCGTCCACGGCCCGCAAGCTGGGGGTACAGGTCCGGGTCATCGAGCGCGAAGGCAGGCTGCTGTCTCGCAGCGCCTCGCCCCAGATGGCCGCACATCTGCACGGCCTGCATGCAGGCCAGGGCGTGGAGGTGCATTTCAACGCTTCGGTCACCGCCATCCAGGGCGACAGCCCCACCGGCATCACGGGCCTGAGGATGGCCGATGGCTCCCGCCTGGAGTGCGATGCCGTGCTCATCGGCGTGGGCGCAGCGCCCAGCGTGGAGCTGGCACAGTCCCTCGGCCTGGACTGCGCGGGCGGCATTGCCGTGGACGGCGAAGGCCGTACCGCCATGGCCGGCATCTACGCCATAGGCGATGCCACGCGCCGCCCGCTGGCCGGCTACCCCGGGCTGCACCGGCTCGAAAGCGTGCCCAGCGCGCTCGAACAGGCCCGGCGCGCAGCCTGCGCCATCACGGGCCGCGCACTGCCCGCCCATGAAGCGCCCTGGTTCTGGTCCGATCAGTACGACACCAAGCTGCAGATCGCCGGCCTGCCCGGCCATGGCGACCAGACCGTGCTGCGCGGCGACCCGGCCAGCGGCAGGTTCGCCGTCCTGCACCTGCGCGGTGGCCAGCTGTGCGCCGCCGAATGCGTGAACTCACCGGGCGAATTCATGGCAGCGCGCAAGGCCATCGCCGCCACGCACTGCGCCGACCCCGGTTTCCCGCCCCGCCCCCCCAAAGCCCCACCCACGCCATGACCACCATCACCTTCATAGAACACTGCGGCCGCGAGCACGTGGTGCAGGCCACGGACGGCCAGAGCCTCATGCGCGCCGCCGTCTCCAACGGCGTGCCGGGCATCGATGCCGAATGCGGCGGCGCCTGTGCCTGCGCCACCTGCCATGTCTACATACAACCGGAGTGGCTGGACCGCGTGGGCCCGGCCCAGGGCGGCGAAAGGGAGATGCTGGACTTCGCCCTCGACGTGCGCGGCGACTCGCGGCTGGCCTGCCAGATCACGGTATCGCCGCAGCTCGACGGGCTGGTGGTGGGCATGCCGGTGGCGCAGAGCTGACGCGGCATCCGGCCGGCCCCAGGCTCACTTTCGCTTCCACTTCCACTTCCACTTCCACTTCCCAAGACGATTTCAGCACGACGCCAGGCCGTTCCCCACCGCCCGCAAACACTCCACCAGCAACCGCGTCGTCGCCGTCATCGGCTGGCCGCGCAGGGTGATCAGGCCCACGGCCGGCAGGTCGATGGGCACGGGCAGGTCCAGCACGGCGACCAGCCCCTGCTGCGCGAAATGCTCGGCCACGCCGCGCGCCATGAAGGCCACGGCGCCGCGCTGGTGCAGGAAGCTGATCTGCGACAGGAATGAGGCGGACTCGACCAGATCGGCCGGCGGATGCAGGCCGTGGGCGAAGAACTGCTGCTCCAGCTTCACGCGCAGCGATGCCCAGGGCGGGGGCATGACGCAGGGCATGTCGGCCAGCGCCTGCCAGCTGGCAGGCTGCGCCAGCAGTGCATGGCCGGGGCGCACGACGGCGACCATGGGCTCGTCGTACAGGGCTTCGGTCTCCAGGTCGGGCGAGGCATAGCCAGGTTCGAGCCGGCCCACGAACAGGTCCAGCTCGCCCATGCGCAGCTTGGGCAGCAGCCGCGTGAGATCGCCCTCCTCGACCAGCACCGTGGTCTGGGCCGATCGCGCCTTCAACTGCTCGACGGCCCGGGCCAGCAGCACGGGCGTGGCCACCACCATGGCGCCCACGCTGGTGCGCCCGCGTGTGCCGCTGGCCTCGGCCGCCATTTCATCGCGCGTGCGTTCGAAGCCCGCCAGCACCGAGCGCGCAAAGCGCACCATGCTGACGCCGGCGGCCGTGGGCTCGGTTCCTCGCGTGGAGCGCTCGAACAGCGTCATGTCCAGCATGCGCTCGATCTCGGCCAGGGTCTTGGAGACGGCGGGCTGGGTCACGGCCAGGAACTCGGCGGCGCGGCCCAGGTGGCGGAACTGATCCAGCGCCACCAGCAGCTGCAGGTGGCGCAGCTTGAGGTTGGAGCGCAGCACACGGTCTATCTTGCTCATGGGGTCTTCATAGCTTTGAGGTTATGAAGCCAGTCTATCTTTTCATTGGATTGTCATGATCAGGCGCTGAACAATCGCGCCAGTCAGCCCAAGGCCCGGATCACAGGGCTGCAAAAAGCCAATACAGGAGACAAGCGATGAACACCCCACGCACACGCCATGCAAGCCGGCGCGAATTCGTGCTCGCCACGCTCGGCGCCAGCGCACTGGCCGCCACCGGACCTCTTTTCGCCCAGAACTGGCCCGAACGCCCCATCACCTTCATCTGCCCCTGGCCTGCGGGCGGCACGGCCGACCAGTCCATGCGCGCTTTGTGCACCGTGGCCGGCAAGCTGCTGGGCCAGCCGATTGCGGTGGAGAACCGTGCGGGCGCATCGGGAATGATCGGCGCCAAGGCGCTGGCCTCGGCCAGGGCGGACGGCTACACCATCGGCCAGATTCCCATCTCGGTCACGCGCTTTTCGCAACTGGGCAGCCTGCAGGCCGATCCGCGCAAGGACTACACCTACATCGCGCGCACCTCGGGCCAGACCTTCGGCATTGCCGTGCCCGCCAATTCGCCGTTCAAGACGCTCAAGGACTTCGTGGCCGCCGCCAAGGCGAGGCCCGGCCAGGTGACCTATGCCCATGCAGGCGTGGGCGGTGCCACGCATGTGGGCATGGAGGAATTTGCGGGCGTGGCCGGCATACAGCTCAACCATGTGCCCTACAAGGGCGGCGCCGAGGCACTGCAGGGCGTGCTGGGCGGCCATGTGGATGCGCTGGCCGACTCCAGCTCCTGGGCTCCGCATGTGGAGGCCGGCAAGCTGCGCCTGCTGGCCACCTGGGGCGAGCAGCGCACGGCGCGCTTCAAGGACGTGCCCACGCTGCGCGAATGCGGCTACGACGTGGTGGTCGATGCGCCCAACGGCATTGGCGCGCCGCGTGGCCTGGACCCGGCCGTGGCGACCAGGCTGCGCGAGGCCTTCCGCGCCGCCGTGGCCAGCCCCGAGTTCAAGTCCGTGGCCGAGAAGCTGGATGCGCCGCTGCTGTACCTGGACGGCCCGGACTACGAGAAGTACGTGAACACGGTCTACCAGAAGGAGACCGTCCTCATCGACAAGCTCAAGCTGCGCGAATTGATGAAGGGCTGACAGCCCGCGAACCCACACCGATGAAAGCCCCGCATGTCCCGCATGTCCCGCACCGATAGCCCCCTGCTGCACCTGCATCCCAACGACAACGTGCTGGTCGCCAAGACCGCTCTGTCGCTGGGCCAGGAGATTCCCGAACTGGGCGTGCGCGCCCGCGCCCAGGTGCCTGCGGGCCACAAGATCGCCGCGCGCCGCATCGCAGAGGGCGAGCAGGTGAAGAAGTACGACACCGTGATCGGCGTGGCCATGCGCGAGCTGGAGGCCGGCGACTATGTGCACAGCCACAACCTGCGCATCGTGGACTACTACCGCGACCCGGCCTTCGGCGCCGACGTGCGGCCCGTGGACTATGTGCCCGAGGCGCAGCGCGCCAGCTTCCAGGGCTTTGTGCGCGCCGGCGGCGGCGTGGGCACGCGCAATTTCATCGGCATCCTGTCGTCGGTGAACTGCTCGGCCACGGTGATCAAGCGCATTGCCGCGCATTTCACGGCCGAGCGCATGGCGGCATTCCCCAACGTGGACGGCGTGGTGGCCTTCGCCCAGACCAGCGGCTGCGGCATGTCTTCGCCCAGCGAGCATTTCGACGTGCTGCGCCGCACGCTGGCCGGCTATGCGCGCCACCCGAACCTGGCCGGCGTGCTCATCGTGGGCCTGGGCTGCGAGCGCAACCAGGTCGATGCCCTGGTGGAGTCTCAGGGCCTGAGCGAAGGCCGGCTCATGCGCACCCTGGTGATGCAGGAGGTCGGCGGCACGCGCGTGACCATAGAGGCAGGCATCCGCGCCATCGAAGAGATGCTGCCCGAAGCCGATGCCGCGCGGCGCAGCACGGTCAGCGCCAGCCACCTGAAGATCGGGCTGGAGTGCGGCGGCTCGGACGGGTTTTCGGGCATCACGGCCAACCCGGCCCTGGGCGCGGCAATGGACATCCTGGTGCGCCACGGCGGCACGGCCATCCTGTCGGAAACGCCCGAGATCCATGGCGTGGAATTCATGCTCACGCGCCGCGCCATCACACCTGCCGTGGGCCAGAAGCTGCTGGACCGCCTGGCATGGTGGGAGCGCTACGCGGCCGGCCAGAACGCGCAGTTCAACGGCGTGGTCGGCCACGGCAACCAGGCCGGCGGCCTGGCCAACATCTTCGAGAAATCGCTGGGCTCGGCCATGAAGGGCGGCACCACGCCGCTGCGCGCCGTCTACGAATACGCCGAGCCCATCACCGAGCCGGGCTTTGTGTTCATGGACTCGCCGGGCTACGACCCCGTGGCCTCCACGGGCCAAATTGCCAGCGGTGCGCACCTGATCTGCTTCACCACGGGGCGCGGCTCCATGTTCGGCAGCAAGCCCGCGCCCACTATCAAGCTGGCCAGCAACACGCCCATGTACCGCCGTCTGGAAGAGGATATGGACATCAACTGCGGCCTGATCGTTGACGGCGAATGCGGCGTGCCCGAGATGGGGCAGCGCATCTTCGCGCAGATCCTGCGCCACGCCAGCGGCGAGCCCACCAAGAGCGAGGCCCTGGGCCTGGGCGACCATGAGTTCGTGCCCTGGCACCTGGGCATCGTGAGCTGAGCGCCCCTTACAACACCTGCATCCACCGATTCCATGCCACTGACCCTGACCCGCCCCGAGCTGCTGCGCAGCGCCAACTTCATCGCCGGCCAATGGACGACCGCGACGGCCACGCCCGCCGCACCTGCCCCACGCCTGGCCGTGACCGACCCCGCCACGGGCGCACTGATCACCGAGGTGCCCGACTCCGGCGCCGCCGAGGCCCACGCCGCGCTGGACGCCGCGCATGCCGCCTTCCCCGCCTGGCGCAGGACGCCTGCCAAACAGCGCGCCGCCATCATCAAGCGCTGGAACGACCTGGTGCTGGCCCACCAGGACGACCTGGGCCGCCTCATCAGCCGCGAGCAGGGCAAGCCCCTGGCCGAGGGCAAGGGCGAGGTCGCCTATGCGGCCAGCTACATCGAATGGTTTGCCGAAGAGGCCACGCGCATGAACGGCGAGATCATTCCCGCGCCCGTGCCGGGCCGGCGCATGTTTGCGCTGCGCGAGCCCGTGGGCGTGGTGGCCGCCATCACGCCCTGGAACTTTCCGGCCGCCATGATCGCCCGCAAGATCGCGCCCGCGCTGGCCGCCGGCTGCACCGTGGTCTGCAAGCCCGCGGAAGACACGCCGCTGACCTCGCTGGCCCTGGTGCTGCTGGCCCAGGAGGCGGGCGTGCCGGCCGGCGTGCTCAACATCGTCACGGCCTCGCGCGAAAAGACGCCCGAGGTGGTGGATGTCTGGCTGGACGACGCGCGCGTGCGCAAGATCACCTTCACGGGCTCCACGCCCGTGGGCAAGCATCTGGCGCGGCGCAGCGCCGACACGCTCAAGAAGCTCTCGCTGGAGCTGGGCGGCAATGCGCCCTTCATCGTCTTCGAGGACGCCGACATCGAGGCCGCCGTCGATGGCTTCATGGCCGCCAAGTTCCGCAATGGCGGCCAGACCTGCGTGTGCCCCAACCGCGTCTTCGTGCACCGCAGCGTGCACGACGTGTTTGCACAGAAGCTGGCCGCGCGTGTGGCCGCGCTGCATGTGGGCCCGGCCAGCGACCCGGCCTCGCAGATCGGCCCCATGATCAACGCGCGCGCCGTGGAAAAGATCGAGCGCCATGTGCAGGACGCCGTGGCGCGCGGCGCCAGGGTGCTCACGGGCGGCAGGCGCCTGGATGCCCTGGGCACCAACTACTACGCGCCCACCGTGCTCACGGGCGCCGATGCCAGCATGGCCTGCGCCTGCGAGGAAACCTTCGGCCCCGTGGCACCGCTCACCGTCTTCGACAGCGAGGACGAGGTCATCGCCGCCGCCAACGACACGCCCTTCGGCCTGGCCGCCTACTTCTACAGCAACGACGCACGCCGCATCTGGCGCATGGCCGATGCGTTGGAGACCGGCATCGTCGGCATCAACGAAGGCGCGCTGGCCGCCGAGGCAGCGCCCTTCGGCGGCGTCAAGGAGTCGGGCTACGGCCGCGAGGGCTCCACCCACGGCCTGGACGACTACCTGCACACCAAGTACGTCTGCCAGGGCCTGCTGGACTGAATGTTTCCCTCAACGAAATCACCGGACACCATGCCAACCCATAACCCCTTCAAGACCGCCCTGGCCGCAGGCCAGCCCCGCATCGGCCTGTGGCTGTCCATGGCCGACCCCTACCTGGCCGAGGCGGCCGCCACCTGCGGCTACGACTGGCTGCTGATCGACGGCGAGCACGCGCCCAACGACGTGCGCAGCACCCTGGCCGCGCTGCAGGCCGTGGCCCCGCACCCGGCCCAAGCCGTGGTGCGCGTGGTCGAAGGCAGCACGGCCCTGATCAAGCAGATGCTGGACATAGGCGCCACCACCTTGCTCGTGCCCATGGTGGACACGGCCGAACAGGCGCGCGCCGTGGTGTCCGCCACGCGCTACCCGCCGCTGGGCGTGCGCGGCGTGGGCAGCGCCGTGGGCCGCGCATCGCAGTGGAGCGCACGCGCCGACTACCTGCAAGTGGCCGACGACGAGGTCTGCCTGCTGGTACAGGCCGAGACCGTGACCGCGCTGCACAACCTTGAAGCCATCTGCGCGGTGGACGGCGTGCACGGCATCTTCATCGGCCCCGCCGACCTGGCCGCCTCCATGGGCCACCGCGGCAACCCCGGCCACCCCGAGGTGCAGGCCGCCATCGAAGCCGCCATGAAGACCATCATCGCCAGCGGCAAGGCGGCCGGCACCCTGACCTCGGACCCCGCCCTGGCCCGCCGCTACCTGGATCTGGGCTGCAGCTTCGTGGCCGTGGGCGTGGATGTGCTGCTGTTTGCGAATGCGGCGCGAAGGCTGCGGGGGCAGTTCGATGATTCGCCGGTGGCCGAGCCTGCACAGCAGGCAGCTGCCGCCTATTGAATCAGCCAGCCACCAGCCAGGCCAGCAGCCCCGCCGCCGCTGCAGCAGCGGCCACGCGCCGCGCGAACTGCGGCGCATAGGTCAGCAGCAGGCCCAGGGCCAGGGCCGCAAAGGTCAGCAGGCCCAGCCAGGCGGCCACGGCCACCGAGGCATTCCAGCGCAGCAGGCAAGGCGCCAGCGACACGGCCAGCAGCGCGTAGCCGGCCAGCCGCCAGGCCTTCAGGCGCGCGGGCGTCAGGCCTTCGGTGCCTAGCTGGTCCTGGTGCCGGTCCATGGAAGCGGCGACGACGGCAAAGCCTGCAAAGGCCAGAAAAAAGGCGGCAAGAATCATCATGACGCGCGCTCCAGCGTGGGGGCATGGCTGGCGGCCCGGGCTTGCGTGCGGGGCACTGCAGCCGCTGCCGGCTTGCCGCGCAGCAGCCACCAGGCCACTACGCCGTGGATGGCGGCCAGGCCCAGCATCAGCAGCTCGAAGCTGGCGATGCTCCACTGCCCGTTGGCCAGGGTCTGCACCAGCGATGCGCCGCCCGTCAGCAGGTTGAGCAGGGGCAGCAGCGCATACAGCACGGCGGCCAGCGCCATCTGCTGCAGCCAGGCATTGCGGTGCGAGACCAGCAGCGGATGCAGCAGGCACAGCAGCCAGATGATGAAGAAGCCGTTGATTTCCCAGTCGGCGCGCCCCTGCATGGGCACGGGCAGCAGGCGGTTGAGCCAGAAGAAGCCGGCCACGGCCACCGACAGGCCCGCGATGGAGCCCACGTTGAGCACCTCCACCAGACGGTGGCCGAAGGGCGTGCGGCCCAACTTGCGGCGCTCGGGCATGCGCTTGACCACCCACAGCACCATGCCCGACGCGGCCATGAAGGTGCCGACCACGCCGCTGAGCAGCAGCAGCCAGCGCGTGGCGGGCTCTGCAAAGCGGCCCAGGTGCACGCCGGTGATCACGTTGCTGGTGGCGCGCACCCAGGAGATGGCGGGCGCCTCGGGGCTGGCCTGCAACTGGCCGGTCACGCCGTCGAAGCGCAGGGTCTCGGACTGGCCGCGGTTGATGAGGCTCATGCCGCCGCCTTCGCGCAGCTCGACCACCGCGCGCGAGGTGCCGGGCGCGTTGACCGTGATGCTGCCCACGCCGTGCTCGGGCCAGCGGCGCGCGCCCTCGGCCATCATGGGCGCGATATCGGCCAGCGCGGCCGCCTGGCGCTCCTGTTTGCCACCGCGCGCGCCCGGGCCCTGGTTGGCCGCCTGCCCGCGTGCCCCGCGCACATCGGCGAAGTAGGCATTGGTGTCGCCGTTGTAAGCCGCCTGTATGCCCCAGGGCATGAGCATGAACATCAGCAGCACCAGGCCGCTGAAGGTGATGACGATGTGAAACGGCAATGCCAGCACGGCCGTGGCGTTGTGCGCGTCCAGCCAGGAGCGCTGGCCCTTGCGCGGGCGGAAGGTGAAGAAGTCCGTGAAGATCTTCTTGTGCGTGATCACGCCCGTGATGATGGCCACGAACATCAGCATGGTGGCGAAGCCCACGATCCAGCGGCCCCAGATGCGCGGCATGGCGTGCAGCTCGAAGTGGAAGCGGTAGAAGAAGTTGCCGGCGCGTGTCTCGCGCGGCTCCAGCTTCTCGCCCGTGGCGGCGTCGATCTCGGCGCGCTTGGTGCCTGCGCGGCCCGTGGCGGCGCCGGGCTCGCGCCAGGATGCGGCCACCGCCACCTGGCGCGGGCCGGGCAGGCCCAGCGTCCAGGTCGTGGCCTCCGGCGCGATGCGCTGCATGGCGCCCAGTGCGCGCTGCGCGGTGTCGGCGTCCTGCACCGAGCCGTGCAGCTCGGGCCGCATCCAGTCGTTGATCTCGTCGCGGAAATAGCTCAGGGTGCCCGTGAAGAACACCGCGTAGAGCAGCCAGCCCAGCAGCAGGCCGCTCCAGGTGTGCAGCCAGGACATGGACTGGCGCAGTCCCTCGGGTTTGCCGTCTGCCCTCATGCGGCGGCTCCGTTCGACAGCATCCAGGCCAGAAGTCCCAGGCCCGCGCCCGGCAGGCCGATCACGGCCCAGGCGCGCCAGGCGCTGGCGCAGCCAAAGGCCCACATGGCCGCCACGGCGTAGATGATGAAGGCCAGCAGGGTCGAGCCCAGCGCCGCATCGGCCCGTTCCACGCCCAGCCAGACCATGGCGCGCGCGCCCGTGGCGGCGCAGGCGGCCGACAGCAGATAGCCGCCGCCGATCGCTGCCAAGGCGCGCGAGGCCACGGCCACGCGGTAGCGCAGCAAGGATGGAGAGGACCCTCCCGGGGTCGAGGCTTGCATGGAGATGACCTTTCTTGCGGATCGTTGCCCGTTCCGGACGCCGCGGCCGCAGCGCAGGCCCGGACGGACAAAGGCGCCACAACAGTTCAAGGTCTGTGCGGCGCCGGGCGTTGGCCGCGCGCCTGAAGCACGCCGCCTTTCAAAGAGCGGGAATGATAATGATTTTTATTACCCGAGTCATTTAAAGAAATGCAAAGCCGGCCTCCTGCCACCGGCCCCGGCCATCTCCCTGGCGCCTTTTCCCCTATCGCGCCCGCCCCGCCAGCCAGCGCCCGCCGAACTGGTTGATCACCATGCCCGCCAGCACGGCCAGCGTGCCCATCCACTGCATGAAGGTAGGCCGTTCGCCCAGCAGCAGCATGGCCGAGACCAGGCCCACCACCGGCACCATCAGAGACAGCGGCGCCACCGTGCCGGCCGCATAGCGCTGCAGCAGGCGCGTCCACAGGCCATAGCCCAGCAGCGTGGCCAGCAGCGCCAGGTACAGGATGGAGGCCACGGCGGTCAGGTCGATCCCCGCCAGTTGCTGCACGACCGTATCCGCGCCATCGGTCCAGACGGCCAGGGCCATCAGCGGCGCAATGGGAAAGATGCTGCTCCAGACGATGAAGGGGAAGGGCTCGTAGGGGCCGCTGCGCGCCGCATAGCGCGTGATCATGTTGGACACGGCCCACATGCAGGCTGCGCCCACGGTCAGCAAAAAGCCGGCCAGCGTCATGGCGTTGTCGCCTTCGCCATGGGCGCTGCCAATGGCAACCAGCCCGCCCAGCGATACCACCAGGCCCAGCCAATGCCACAGGCGCGCGGGCTCGCCCAGCAGGAAGGCGGCCAGCAGCAGCGTGACGAAGGCCTGTGTCTGCAGCACCACCGAGGCCATGCCGGCCGGCATGCCCAGCTTCAGGCCCAGGAACAGCATGCCGAACTGGCCCACGCCCTGCACCAGCCCATAGGCGGCCAGATAGCGCCAGCCCACCGACTTGGGCGGGCGCACGAACAGCAGGAACGGCAGCGACGCCACCACGAAGCGCAGCGCGCTCAGCAGCATGGGCGACAGCGTCAACAGGCCGAACTTCATGGCCACGAAGTTGGTGCCCCAGATCAGGATGACCAGCAGCGCACGCGCCCAGTCGCCACGGCTCAGGTGCTGCGCGGTCATGCCCTGCCCTCGGTGCAGCGGGGCCTGCAATGGTCAGGGACAGCGGCCGGCAGCACCGGCAAGGAACAGGAAGAAGGCATGGCGGGCAATGGGCAAAAAGAAAAGGGGCGGATCACATCCGCCCCCGGCGTTTGTACCACCGCAGCCCGTGCGCTGCCGGGCGGCCGTGGCTCGGCCCTGCGTTTCAGTCCGCCGCGTAGTCGATGGGGTCGTGGGCATGCTGGCGCCCCAGCGCGCCGGCCAGGGCCAGGAGGAAGGCCAGGCCGCGCCGCACATCGGGCTCGCGTGCCATGCGCATCAGGCCGATCAGGGTGGGCGTTTCCTCCATGGCCTGCACCTGGGCCGCCGCCATGCGCGCGGCATTGCCCGCGGCCCAGGCCCCGCCCACGCCATCCTCGAAGGCCTTGGCGACCTTCTCGACCATGTAGTCGTCTGCCATGTCCACCAGGTCCGCCGTGGCCGACAGCAGATCGACCACGCGGTTCAGGCGTCGGCCCGCCAGCAGCGGCTCCAGCTTGCCCACAAGCTCGGCCAGACCCTGCAGCGCGGCGTCGTCCTGCAGCAGGCCGCCGGCGGCGGGCTGCGCCACGGGAATGTCGGAAGCGATGTTCATCTCGGTGCTCCTTGTCTTCGTGCTTGGAATGACAATGCAAAGGCCCTGGCCTCAGACCAGGGCGCGGGCCACGGCCCAGTACATGCCGCGGTTGAAGCCCTTGCGCATCATCGAGCCGACCTTGGTCGGCGGCGTGGGCTTGACGTCGACCTGGTAGTCGTACCAAAGCGGCATGCCGCCGTCCAGGCCCATCTGGGCGATGGCCACCACGCGCCCGTCGTAGGCATCGCTGGTGCGGCCGAAGCGGATCTGCGAGGCGATGTTGTTCACCACCACGGGCGACTGGTTGTGGCAGGCGCCGCCGGCCTTGCTCACCGGCAGGTCCACCGTATCGCCCAGCACATAGACATGGCTCTGGCCCAGCACCTGCATGGTCTCGTGGTCGGTGGGCAGCCAGCCCTCGCCGTCCTGCGCCTGCGACAGGCCGCAGTCGCGCACGGCCTGCACGGCGCGTATGGGCGGCGTGGCCATGAGGATGTCGAAGTCTTCGGCCTGTCCCTCCTCCGAGTGGGCCACCTTGGCCTCGGGGTCCACGCGCGCCAGCGTGAATCCGCGCTGGTGGCGAATGCCGCGCTGCTCGAACACCGTGGGCAGGATCTCGCAGGTGTCCTTCTGCAGGAACAGGCAGTTGCGCAGCAGCTGCGAGACCGTGGGATAGGTGTAGACGATCTCCACCTTGTCGCGCACGCCGCGCCGGCGCAGCAGGTCGTCCAGCATCAGCGTGGTCTCTATGGGCGCGATGCCGCACTGGTGCGGCACATTGGGCGTCTTGGGAAAGGTGACGGTGACGAAGATGCGGCCCTTTTCTATGCGCGCCAGCTTGTCGGCCAGCTGCCGCGCGGGCGCGTGCTGGTAGAAGTGGTCGCCGGCCTCGGCCAGGCCTTCGATGCGCTCGGGCGAGGGCACGCAGCCCGTGGAGATCACCAGATGGTCGTAGCCGAAGCGCTTGCCGCTCTTGCAGTGCACGGCCTGCAGCGCAAAGTCGAAGCGTTCCACCTCTTCCACCTGGAAGTCGATCTCGGGCCGCAGCAGGCCGCGCTGCCTGCGCCGCAACTCGTCGCGGAAGAAGGCATTGAAGGCCACGTACATGAAGGCCGGCTTGTAGTAGTGCCAGGGCGAGTTCGACAGCATGGTGATGCGCACCTTGCCCGTGACCACCTCCGGATACAGCTTGCTGACCAGGTGGTTGGCGGTCATGGTGCCGCCAATGCCCCCTCCGATGATCAAGATGTGATGCGCCATCCCTGCTACTCCTTGTGCTTTCGCCTCAGTGGAACAACCGCTGGCGCCGCACGGCGCCAGCGCCGGAAAATGCGCCGCTCAGTCAGGCTTGAGCGATCGCCACACCCCGTCCCAGAGCGCGTCGAACAGGGGCTCTATGGGCGTGTCGATGATGCCGTCCAGCCGCAGGCAGATCATGCGGATCGCGCTGCCGTACATCAGGCTGGCCGCCACCATGGGCTCCATCTGGCGGATCTCGCCATCGGTCATGCCGGCGAACACGAAGCCGCGCATGCGCACGAAGGCCGAGGCCGAGCAGATGGCCTGCTCGTCGGGCAGAAACTCGCGGTGGCGCGCATTGACCACGAAGCCCATGGCCTCGGGCTCGGCCTCGGCCAGCCCGAACAGCATGCGCAGCACCTCGCGGCAGCGCTGGGCGCTGCCCGCGTGCCGCTCCTCGATATCGTCGAGCAGCACATTCATGCGCGCCAGCAAATGCCGGTACAGCTCGCGCGCAATGCCTTCCTTGTCGGCAAAGTGGTTGTAGAAGAAACCGATGGACACGCCGGCCTCGGCGCACAGGTCCTGTATCGAGGTATTGAAGAAGCCCCGCTCCACGAACAGCCTGAGCGCCACGCGCAGCGTCTGCACATGGCGCGATCCCGCGTGCGGAAAGAAGGTCCAGGCCTCGTCTTGCATGGGAACCGATAGTAGAACGAATCTTCATTCTATTTTTCACAAGCACTTGCAAACTACACCAGGGTTTTCCAGAAAAGACGGTACCCAGTGCATCAGCCGCAATGCCCGGCCCATTCCCGGCCATTGCCCTGCGGGACCGTAGAATCCGCGCGCAGCCATTGGAGACAGAGACAAGAATGACCGGCTGCACACGAATCCGACCCAAAGGCCTTTTGCAAATGCAACTCCCCATTCACGTCATCGACGCATTCACATCGGAACGATTCAAGGGCAATCAGGCCGCCGTCATTCCCCTGGATGCATGGCTTGCCGATTCCACGCTGCAGGCCATTGCCGCAGAGAACAATCTCTCGGAAACCTCGTTCCTGGTCTGGAGTGCCGAGCGCGACGCCTTCGAGATCCGCTGGTTCTCCCCGCTCACGGAGATCGCGTTCTGCGGCCATGCCACGCTGGCAAGCGCCTTCGTGCTGTTCGAGGCCGACCCGGCGCTGCGCAGCATCACGTTCTGGGCCGCTGCCGTGGGCAAGGTCACCGCCACGCAGGAGGATGGCGGACGCATCGTCATGACCTTCCCGCGCCGCGATGCCAAGCCGCTGGATGATGTGCCGGCCGCGCTGCGCGAAGGCCTGACGCCCGCGCCCACGGCCTATCTTGTGAACCAGCAGGCCTACGTGGCGGTCTACGCCGCCGAGGCCGATGTGCTGGCCGTCAAGCCGGATCTGGAACGCCTCAAATCGCTGGGGCCGCTGGACGTGGTGGTGACGGCGCCTGCGGATGCGGGCGCCGCGTATGACTTCGTCAGCCGCTATTTCTGGCCAGCCAATGGCGGCGAGGAAGATCCCGTCACGGGCTCCATCCATGCGGCGCTTGCGCCTTACTGGGCGGGCAGGCTGGGCAAGAACCGTCTGATCGGCCACCAGGCCTCGCGCCGCACGGGCACGCTGTTTTGCGAAGTGACCGATGCCAGCGTCGAGGTGGCCGGCCACTGCGCGCGTTACCTGACCGGGACGATCACCGTCTGACTGCGGGCTCGTCCCGATGGAGCCGACGCGGAAGGCGCATCAGCGCCGAAGGCAGCGACCGGCGCCATCGATCAGGCGGGCCATTTCCCTGTCCACGCCCAGGTCGGCGCAATAGGCGCCCGCCCCGCGCAGTGACAGATCCAGAGTGGCAGGCTTGCTCCTGGACACCTCGGCCCTCAGCCGAAAGCCCGCCACGTTGGGCGCGCCGTAGTCGGCCGTCTCCAGCACGCCCGCCCTGGTATCGCGGATGGCATGGCCGTTGCCAAGGTGGTAGGCCCCCTCTTCGCCGGCCATGGCTTCGTCAAGGCAGGCAAAGGCCTGCTCGGCCGAGGCGCCTTGGGGCAGGACCAGCGACGCGGTTGTGCCTGGACCCAGGGCATCGCACATGCCTGCAGAGATTGCGCAGCCGCTCAACAGGCCTGCAAGGCCCAGTACCCATATCCGCATTCACGCTTCCTTTCCAGAGGCCATGGAATCCGCGGCAGTGTATCGACCCGGCGGCGGCGCCGGGCTCGCAATGCGCAGGGAATAGTCTCTCGCCTTGCCGATACCCCCGAGACACGCAGGTACCATCCGCGCATGAGTACCCACTACGAATCCCTGTCGCAAGCCGACGCCTACCGCGACGCCTTCGACGTGGAAGCGCCCGCGGCCAGCGAGCGCAACATGACGCCGCGCAAGTCCGGCTTTTTCATCCGCAGCGTCGCCGTGGCTGCAGAGGCAGCCGCTGAACAGGCAGAACCTGCAGCTCCCGACACACCGCCTGCAGCACCCACCACTCCCGCACGCGAGCTGGTTGCCGCCCAATGGGGCCTGGTGCCGCACTGGGTGAAGTCGGCCTCCGACGGCCGGCTGCGCGCGCTCAAGCTGGTGAATGCGCGCTCCGAAACGGTGTCCACGGCCCAGGCCTTCCGCGATGCCTGGCTCAATGGCCAGCGCTGCATCGTGCCCATGGCCGCCTTTTTCGAGGATGACTACCGCAACGGCAAGGCCCTGCCCACGCGCATCTCGCGCATCGACGGCAAGCCCATGGGCGTGGCCGGCGTGTGGGCGCAGTGGACGGGCCCGGACGGCGAGGTGCTGCTGAGCTACGCCCTGCTCACGGTCAACGCCAACAGCCATGCGCTGCTGCACCGCTACCAGCAGCCCGGCGCGGAAAAGCGCATGCCGGCGATTCTCAACGAAGGCGCCTACGACGCCTGGCTCAACGCGCGCGTGGAAAAGGCCCGCGAGTTCATGCGCCAGTACCCGTCCAACTGGCTCACCGCCAATCCGGTGGAGCGAAAGGCCGACAAGCGGCCTCCAGGCCTGATGGGCTGACAGGCTGGCGCTGGCCCTTGTCCCGCGCGCTACGGCGCCTTGGGCAACGCGTTGATGGAGCGCAGGATGTCGCGCGTGATGCCCTGGCGCTTGGGCAGGTCGGCCAGCCGGTGGGGCGTGTCCATGTTCATGGCGAAGAACACGGGGCCGGCCGGCCATTCCACCCAGCCCACCCACCAGCCGATACGGCCCGTCCAGCCGGTTTTGGCGCGCAGTATCCAGTCCGGGCCGGCCTCGTTGATCATCACGTCCTTCACCAGCCGCTGGTGCTCCACCGGCAATGGCAGCCGATTGCGGTACAGCCGCTGCAGGAAGGCCACCTGCTCCAGCGCCGAGATGGCCAGGTCGCCCTCCACCCAGAACGGCGCCTCGCCCGTGGCCAGCGCATTGCCGTAGTCGATCTTGCGCATGTAGGCAGCCTCGCGCGCGCTGCCAAGCTCCCTGGCAAAGCCTTCGTACACCCACAGGGTGGAGTTGCGCATGGCAGAGCGCAGGTCCTGATCGGCATTCCAGGCCGGCAACTGGCGCTTCACGCCATCCCAGGGAATGCGCTGGAATTCATCGCGCAGCAGCCCGGCGTCCAGCGCGAACAGGCTGTGCGGGATCTTGAAGGTGGAAGCGGGCGAGTAGCGCCGCGCCGCGCGGTCACGGTTGTGGACGTAGACGGCTTCGGCCTGGCCCCTGGCATCGACCACGACGATGCTGCCATCGACCTTGGCATCGGCAAAGAAGCGGTCCCACTCGGGCTTGTCCTGCAGTTCTGCAGCCGCCAGCGCCGCCTGTGACAGACAGGCGAGCAGCGCGGCGCACATCAGATTTCTTCGATTCATGCAGGCAGTTTAAGAGCTGCACCACCGCACGGCGATGGTGCACCGCCCGCCCGGCTGCCCTGTTTTGACTCGCTGTTTTCCCGTTTTGGTGTTCCGGCTGCATCGCGCGGGCCCCAAGGGCCCCGTGTGCGCTGGCACGACTTGTGCAAGGCCGCTGCAGGCCGGCCAATGCAGCCATGGCGGCAACGGCAGACGGCCCCATGACCACAACAAACAAGGGAGTCATTGCATGCACAGGTGCGCACGGGCATTGAGAACATTGGTGGGGGGAGGATGGGTCGCGGTCCTGGGTGCGGCGCAGACGGCGCAGGCGGCCGAGCAGGCGATCACGCGGCCGTCGCTGGTGGCGGTGGAATCCATCAGCGCCGTGGACACGGTCTGGCTGATGACGGCCACGGTGCTGGTGCTGCTGATGACGCTGCCCGGCATTGCGCTGTTCTATGCGGGCATGGTGCGCCGCAAGAACGTGCTCAACACCATGGCCAGCGTGGTGGCGATTGCCTGCCTGGTGAGCATTCTGTGGTTTGCACTCGGCTACTCGCTGGCCTTCACGCCCGGCAATGCGTGGATAGGCGGTGATTCGCGCGCCTGGTTCGCGGGGCTGGATTTCAACGCCGCCAAGGGCCTGGTGGCCGTGAGCCACCTGGCGCCGCATGTGCCTGAAGCAGCCTATGCCATGTTCCAGCTGGCCTTTGCCGTGATCACCGCCGCCTTGCTGGTGGGCGCCTGGGTGGAGCGCATGCGCTTCGGTGCCATGCTGATCTTTGTGGGGCTGTGGAGCCTGCTGGTGTATGCGCCGGTGGCGCACTGGGTGTGGGAGCCGGGCGGCTGGCTGGCGCGCATGGGCGCGCTGGACTTTGCCGGAGGCACCGTGGTGCATGTGAACGCGGGCGTGGCCGGCCTGGTCTGCGCCTGGTTCCTGCGGCCGCGCCGCGGCTACGGGCACGAGCCCTTCGAGCCCTACAACCTGGCCTTGACCATGATGGGCGCAGCCCTGCTGTGGATGGGCTGGTTCGGCTTCAACGCCGGCTCATCGCTGGCCGGGGACAGCCGGGCGGCCCTGGCGCTGGCTGTCACCCACATTGCCGCCAGCGCGGGCGCCCTGGCCTGGTCGCTGGCCGAGTATGTGGTGCGCGGCAAGGCCACGCTGCTGGGCCTGTGCTCAGGGCTGGTCGGCGGGCTGGTGGCGATCACGCCGGCAGCGGGTTTCGTGACGCCGCTGTCGGCGCTGTGCATCGGCCTGATCGCCGGTGTCGCCTGCTACTGGGGCGCCACGGGCCTCAAGCGGCTGCTGGGCGCGGACGATTCGCTGGATGTGTTTGGCGTGCATGGCGTGGGCGGCATCGTGGGATCGCTGCTGACAGGCGTGTTTGCCAGCCCGCAGATCGGCGGCGTACAGGGCAGCGTGCTCACCCAGGCCGTGAGCGTGCTGGCCGTGGCCTTGTTCACGCTGGTGGCCACGGCCGTGCTGCTGTGGCTGCTGGACATGCTGATCGGCCTGCGCGTGGACGAGGAAAGCGAGCTGCAGGGCCTGGACCTGGCGCTGCACCGCGAACGCCTGAGTGGATGAACGGCCGAGCCGCAAAGCGGCCCGGCGCCCGATGATCGTCAAACCGAAGGAGTGCCCACTACATGCCCGAAAGCGAACTCCTGGCCATCGCCGCGCACCTGCATGTGCTGCTGCGCAGAAGCTGCGGCCGCGTGACCGATACCGAATGGCTGGCGGCCAATGCCGAGTACGCCGCCGAAATCATCCGCTTCGCCCGGGAGCAGGAAGGGGCGCGCAGCACGCCCGAACTGGTGGACTGGACCCATCGCTTCGAAGCGGCCTGGAATGCCGCGCTGGCCGGGCCCGCCGAGCGCTCGCCGCTCATGCAGCGCGCCGGCGAGCTGATGCGCCAGCGCGCGGAAAACCGCAAGTACGTGGGCACGCTGCGCTAGCGTCTTGCCTGATCAGGCCGGTGGCGCGGGCACGGAGTGCAGCAGCACGGGCGCGTCGCCATCGCCGTTGACGCTTTCCATCTGCACGCCAAAGCCCCACAGGCGCGCTGCGTGCTTGAGCACTTCCAGCGCATCGTCGGACAGGGGCCGGCCCTGGTAGCGCGTGTGGCGCAGGGTCAGGCAGCGGTCGCCGCGCAGGTTCACGTTCCAGACCTGGATATTGGGCTCGCGCGCGCCCAGGTCGTACTGCTGCGACAGGGTCTGGCGCAGGGTGCGGTAGCCGTCGTCGTCGTGGATGGCGCTGACCAGCAACTCGCGTTCGCTGGCATCGTCGTGGATGGAGAACAGGCGCATGTCGCGCATCAGCTGCGGGCTCAGGTACTGGCCGACAAAGCTCTCGTCCTTGAAGTTCTGCATGGCATGGTGCAGCGCCGGCAGCCAGGGCGTGCCGGCCAGGTCGGGGAACCAGCGGCGGTCTTCCTCGGTCGGGTCCTGGCAGATGCGGCGGATGTCGCGGTACATGGCAAAGCCCAGCGCATAGGGATTGATGCCGCTGTAGGCGCGGTGTCCGGCGGGCGGCTGGTAGATCACGTTGGTGTGGGAGGACAGCCATTCGATCATCACGCCGTCGGTCAGCCAGCCTTCGTCGTACAGGGTGTTGAGCAGGGTGTAGTGCCAGAACGTGGCCCAGCCCTCGTTCATCACCTGGGTCTGGCGCTGCGGGTAGAAGTACTGGGCGATCTTGCGCACGATGCGCACGATCTCGCGCTGCCACGGCTCCAGCAGCGGGGCGTTCTTCTCGATGAAGTACAGCAGGTTTTCCTCGGGCTCCTTGGGAAAGCGCTCGCTGTGCTGCGCCGCGCTGTCCTTGCCGGGACGCGCCGGCAGGGTGCGCCACAGCTCGTTGACCTGCTGCTGGGCATAGGCCTCGCGCTGCTCGCGCTCGGCCCGCTCGCGCGCCAGGCTTTTCTTGGAGGGGCGGCGGTAACGGTCCACGCCCAGGTTGGACAGGGCGTGGCAGGAGTCCAGCCATTGCTCCACCGTCGTCAGGCCATGGCGCTCCTCGCACTGGGAGATGAAGTCGCGCGCATAGACCAGGTAGTCGATGATGCTGCCCGCATCCGTCCACATGCCGAACAGGTAGTTGTTCTTGAAGAAGCTGTTGTGGCCGTACGCCGCATGGGCGATCACCAGGGCCTGCATGGCGGTGGTGTTCTCCTCCATCAGATAGCTGATGCAGGGATTGGAGTTGATGACGATCTCGTAGGCCAGGCCCATGTGGCCGCGCCGGTAGCGCCTCTCCGTCGCCATGTATTCCTTGCCATAGCTCCAGTGGCGGTAGCCCACGGGCATGCCCACGCTGGCGTAGGCGTCCATCATCTGCTCGGCCGAGATCACTTCCAGCTGGTTGGGATAGGTGTCCAGGCCGTAGCGTTCGGCGGCGGCCGCAATCGCTGCGTGATAGCGCTCGATGAGCTCGAAGGTCCAGTCGCTGGGATCGGGCAGAGGCTCGGCTGGCCGCGCCCCCGCCGGCAGCGGCGCGGAGGGCACGATGCGCTGGGCCCGGTCGCTGGCCAGATGGGATTTCCACTGCGGCGTGGCATGGCGGGGCGCCAGCACGGGATAGTGAGAGAGGTTCATACCGATACCCCCTCTTTCTTGAACAGGTCGCGGAACACGGGATAGATCTCGCTGGCGTCCGACACCTTGCGCATGGCGAAGTGCGAGAACAGCGGCAGCACCTGGCTGTACTCCTGCCACAGGCTCTGCTCTTCCTGCACCACCTGCACATAGGCGAAGTAGCGCACCAGCGGCAGGATTTTCTCGACCAGCAGGTTGCGGCAGTTGGATCCGTCGTCGCCGAAGTTGTCGCCATCGCTGGCCTGGGCCACGTAGATGTTCCAGTCCCCGGACGGATAGCGCGCGCGGATGATCTGGTCCAGCAGCACCAGCGCACTGCTGACCACCGTGCCGCCGCTTTCCTGGGAGTGGAAGAACTCGTCCTCGCTGACCTCGGCCGCCTGCGTGTGGTGGCGGATGAAGACGATGTCGATCTTCTCGTAGTGCCGCGTCAGGAACAGGTACAGCAGGATGAAGAAGCGCTTGGCCAGGTCCTTGCGGTCCTGGTCCATGGAGCCGGACACATCCATCACGCAGAACATCACGGCCTGGCTGATGGGCGCAGGCACGCGCGTGCGGTTGCGAAACCGCAGGTCGATGGGGTCGAGAAAGGCCACCGTGCCCATGCGCAGCTTCAGCGCGTCGATGCGCTGCTGCAGCTCGGCCGCCGCCTCGCTGGTGCCATCGTCCTGCGCCAGCAGCGCTTGCAGCTGCTCCTCCAGTGCCTTGAGTTCGCGGTGCGGCGCCTTGGTCAGCGCAATGCGCCGGCCCAGGGCGCCGCGCATGGTGCGCAGCAGCGCCAGGTTGTGCGGCGTGCCGTCGTGGCTGTAGCCGGCGCGGCGCGTCTTGTACTGCATGGTGTTGCCGATGTGGGTGCGCAGCAGCCGCGGCAGGGCCAGGTCTTCAAAGAACAGTTCCATGAACTCTTCCTTGGTCAGGGTGAAGGTGAAGTCGTCCTCGCCCTCGCCGCTGTCGCTGGCCTGGGAGCCACCGCCTCCTCCTCCGCCCTGCGGCCGGGCAATGCGGTCACCGCGCACATGCTCGGTGTTGCCCGGGTGCACCGTGTCATGGACGCCGCCCTGCCCGTGGTGGAACACGGGCTCGCGGATGTCCTTGCGCGGGATGGAGACGCTCTCGGACTCCTCCATGTGGCGGATGCCGCGCTTGTCCACCGCGCGGCGCACCGCCTCGGCGATCTGCGCCTTGTAGCGGCGCACGAAGCGCTCGCGGTTGCCCACCGACTTGTTCTTGCCGGCCAGCCTGCGATCGATGATTTGCAATGCCATCTGTTCCCCCCAGCCCGGGCGCGCCGAAGGGCGGCGCACCCACCCGTCAGTTGCTCTTGCGAACGCGCAGGTACCACTCGCACAGCAGGCGCACCTGCTTGGACGTATAGCCCTTGGCCTCCATGCGGGTGACGAAGTCCTCGTGCTTGCGCGCGTCCTCGGCACTGGCCTTGGCATTGAAGCTGATCACGGGCAGCAGCTCCTCGGTATTGGAGAACATCTTCTTCTCTATCACCACGCGCAGCTTCTCGTAGCTGGTCCAGCTGGGGTTCTTGCCCTGGTTGTTGGCCCGCGCGCGCAGCACGAAGTTGACGATCTCGTTGCGGAAGTCCTTGGCATTGGCAATGCCCGCGGGCTTCTCGACCTTCTCCATCTCGGCATTGAGCGCGTTGCGGTCGAAGGCCTCGCCGGTATCGTTGTCGCGGTACTCGCTGTCCTGTATCCAGTAGTCGGCGTAGGTGACGTAGCGGTCGAAGATGTTCTGGCCGTACTCGCTGTAGCTTTCCAGATAGGCGGTCTGGATTTCCTTGCCGATGAACTCGGCATAGTGCGGCGACAGGTACTCCTTGATGTAGCTGGTGTACTTGGTCTCCAGCTCGGCCGGGAACTGCTCGCGCTCGATCTGCTGCTCCAGCACATACATCAGGTGGACCGGGTTGGCCGCCACCTCGGTGCTGTCGTAGTTGAAGACCTTGGACAGGATCTTGAACGCGAAGCGCGTGGAGATGCCCGACATGCCCTCGTCCACGCCCGCATAGTCGCGGTACTCCTGGAAGCTCTTGGCGCGCGGGTCCGTGTCCTTGAGGCTTTCGCCGTCATACACCTGCATCTTGCTGAAGATGCTGGAGTTCTCGGGCTCCTTCAGCCGCGTGAGCACGGCGAACTGGGCCATCATCTTGAGCGTGCCGGGCGCGCACACGGCGCTGGCCAGGGACGACTCGCGGATCAGCTTCTCGTAGATGCGCACCTCCTCGGAAACGCGCAGGCAGTACGGCACCTTGACGATGTAAACGCGGTCCAGGAAGGCCTCGTTGTTGCGGTTGTTGCGGAAGGCCTTCCACTCGCTCTCGTTGCTGTGGGCCAGCACCATGCCGTCGAAGGGAATGGCGCCAAAGCCTTCCGTTCCCTTGTAGTTGCTCTCCTGGGTGGCCGTCAGCAGCGGGTGCAGCACCTTGATGGGCGCCTTGAACATTTCCACGAACTCCAGCAGGCCCTGGTTGGCCAGGCACAGGCCGCCCGAGTAGCTGTACGCGTCGGTGTCGTCCTGGGCAAAGTTCTCCAGCTTGCGGATGTCCACCTTGCCCACCAGGCTGGAGATGTCCTGGTTGTTCTCGTCGCCCGGCTCGGTCTTGGCAATGCCCACCTGCCTGGAGATGCTGGGATAGCGCTTGACCACGCGGAACTGGCGGATATCGCCGCCCAGCTCCTCCAGGCGCTTGACGGCCCAGGGCGACAGCACATGGTTGAGGCAGCGCCGGGGAATGCCGAACTGCTCCTCCAGCAGCGGCCCGTCCTCCACGGGGTCGAACAGGCCCAGCGGCGACTCGTTCACGGGCGAGCCCTTGAGGGCGTAAAACGGCACCTTCTGCATCAGGTATTTGAGGCGCTCGGCGATGGAGCTCTTGCCACCGCCCACGGGGCCCAGCAGATAGAGGATCTGCTTGCGCTCTTCCAGGCCCTGGGCCGCATGGCGGAAGAAGCTCACCACCTGCTCGATGGAGTCTTCCATGCCGTAGAACTCGGCGAAGGCCGGATAGCGCCGGATGACCTTGTTGGCAAACAGCCGCGACTGGCGTGGATCATTGCGCGTGTCCACCATTTCAGGTTCGCCGATGGCTGCCAGCATGCGCTGGGCAGCACCTTCGTAAGCCATGGGATCGCGCTGGCACAGGGCGAGAAATTCGTCCAGCGACATCTCTTCTTCGCGAAGGCGAACGTAACGTGCAGCCGAGTTGCTGATGACATCCATACGACCTCTCCCGGCGGCACCCGAGGGCGAACAGTGCCGCGAAGTTGCAAGGCATTCGCTACCGTGTGGAACTGTTGTAGCACCTTGCATCGGCTTTGAATAGCTCATACGTCCCACATGTCTGCATTGCGCGCGAGGTCACAATGTCAGGTTCCTGGACTACCCCGCTTTTTGCGGCGCCGGGACAGGGGCTTGAGCCAGCCGGGCCTGCAGCAAGGCCCGTGAATACAGCGCCTGACGCTCCCACTTTTGACAAATGATAGTCCGCACTCACACAGCGGCACAGGCCCGAATTCAGAACCGATGTCTCCTGCCGACAACCCCCTACTTGCCGCCGGTCGCCCATCGCGCAAACTGGCTGCCGTGACGCCGATGCACCTGCTGTGGGCCATGAGCCTGGTGCTCGGCCTGCTGCTCGCCCTGCTGGCACCGGACCTGGCCAAGGCCGCACCGGCAGCAGGCCCTTTGGGTGCCTTGCAGGGCACCCTGGGCGGTGGTGCCGCGTCCGACAAGGAACGAAGCAACGCCATTCAGGCCCAACTGGATGCGGCCGCATCGGCGACAAAGGAAGCCGATGCGCTGGCGCAGGAACTGGACCGCCTGCGCGCCAGGGCACGCACGCCCGTGCCTGCCCTGCCCGCGCCGCTGAGCGACGAGCAGCTGGGCAGCCTGTTCGATCGCTGGAAGGAACGCGTTCCCGCCAACGCCAGCCAGGAAGTGCTGGAGCGGCTGCTGGCCGATGAGCGCGATGCCATCGCCGCACTCAAGGTGGGCATCGAAAAATCCGCGGCCGACCAGGCCAACCTGGTCTCGCAGCCCGGCCCGGGGCGGATCGATTTGTCCATCCTCCAACAACGCGCGCAGGAAAACGCCGAGCCCGTGACCGCCGAGCCCGGCGAAGCCCCCGACCTCACCCAGGCCCGCCAGGCAAGGCGCAGCGCAGAGCACCGCCGCGCCCTGCTGGAGCTGGCGCTGCGCCAGGAAGAGCAGTCCACCATCGAAGCCCGCCAGCGCCTGCTGGCCGCCCAGTTGCAGGCCCAGCGCCGCGAGCTGCTCGAGCGCATACCGCGCGCCGCCTGGCTGACCCAGCGCATTGCCGAGCGCAGCCGCCAGCAACTGGAGCAGCAGGTGCAGGAGATGGAGCTGGCCGCCCAGCACGCTTCCGCCGCCGATCCCGCCATACGCGACCTGGCCCAGCGCAATGCGGCGCTGGCCGCGCAGATCCTCAAGAACTCCAATGAACTGGCGCAGGAGCGCAAGACCCTGGCCAATGACGAATATGTCCGCGACCAATTGAGCGCCACGCTGCGCGACACCCAGGCACGCCTGCGGCTGGGCGGTGGCAGCGCGGCCGTGGGCCAGTGGCTGTGGCAGCAGCGCGTGGAGCTGTCCTCCGGCAACACCTTGCAGTCCAGGCACCGCGCCGTGCAGCGCCAGCTGGCCGAGCTGCGGCTGATGCTGTTCAACTCCAGCAAATGGCGCCAGAACCCCGGCGCGGACACGGCGGCACAGGCCCCGGCCGACGCTGCGGATGCAGGCGGCGTGGCGGCACCTGAACCTGCCGCCAGCGCCACCACGGCCATCAATGCCTCCACCTCGGCACAGCAGACCGCCCTGCTGGCCCGGCAGGTGGCGCTCACCGATCAATTGCAGCCCGTTTTGCTGCGCCGCATTGCCGTGCTGGAGCAGACCGATGAAGCCCTGCGCGCCGCCCTGCGCAGCGGCAACGAACTGCGCCAGGTGCTGGACAAGGAACTGCTGTGGTTCCCCAGCCACCGCCCCATGGACCGCACCTGGCTCAGCGAGTGGCAGGCGCTGGAGCAGGACATCGAAGGCAGCAGCTCCCCCTGGAAAACCGCGCGCGCCCTGGCCGCCAGCATCTGGAACGATCCCTGGGCCTTTGGCGCCGTCGGCCTGATCGTGGCCCTGCTGCTGGGCCTGCGCCGCTACGCGCTGCGCCAGCTGCAGTCCATCGCCGTGCGCGTGGGCGACTTCATGCGCGACAACTTCGGGCTGAGCCTGCTCGCGCTGGGCTGGAGCCTGCTCTACACCCTGCCCTGGAGCTTTGCGGCCGCGGCGCTGGGCAGCCTGCTGCAAGGCCCCGAAACCGTGGGCACGGCGCTGGAGCCGCTGGGCGCCACCCTGGTCCAGCTCAGCGATTTCATCTTCGTGGCCACCTTGCTCAACGCCCTGTTCTGCCCGGGCGGGCTGGCACTGGCCCACTTCGGTTGGCCGGCCGCTCGCGTGCAGATGCTGCGCCAGATGGTGCGCCGCGCCGCCTGGCTGATCGTGCCTGCCGAACTGCTGGGCGGCCTGGCCTTCTACAGCCATGACAACCACGCCATCAGCACCTGGGGACGCATCTCCATCCTCATGCTGTCGCTGGGCCTGGCCTGGATGGCCTGGCTGTACTTTCGCCGTGTCATGCAGCAAAAGCGGCCCGGCATCCACTGGGGCCAGATCGTCAGCGTGGTGCTGATGCTCATGCTCAGCGCGCTGGCCGTGGGCATCGTGCTCGGCTATGTCTACACGGCCACCGAATTCATCCAGGCCCTGATGGCCAGCTTCGTGTTCCTGGGCGCGGTCGAGGTCGTGGTCAACCTGCTGCGGCGCTGGCTGCTGCTGGGCGAACGGCGCCTGGCGCTGAACCGGCTGCGCGAAGCCGCCAGGCTGGCCCAGAGCGGCTCGGGCGTGGACACCGGCAAGGCCCCCACCGACGAAGCCACCCAGATGGCCCTGGTCACCGTGGGCGCCCAGGCTCACAGGCTGCTGGGCCTGCTGCAGCAGGTGCTGGTCGTGCTGACCCTGGTCTACGCCTGGCTGCCCGTGCTGCCTGCGCTGCTGCGCTCCGAAGGCGTGGTGCTCTGGTACACCACCAACACCGGCGCCGACGGCATCGCGCATGCCGCCCCCGTGAGCCTGATGGATGCGCTGCTGGGCGTGATGATCCTGCTGCTCACCTTCAGCTTTGCACGCAACCTGCCGGGCCTGCTGGAAGTGACGCTGTCGGCCTCCAACCGCATCAGCAGCTCCGCGCGCTACACCCTGGCCACGCTGGCGCGCTACGCCATCACCATCGCGGGCACGGTCAGCGCCTTCACGCTGCTGGGCCTGCGCTGGGGACAGCTGCAGTGGATGGTGGCGGCGCTCACCGTGGGCCTGGGCTTCGGCCTGCAGGAGATCTTCGCCAACTTCGTCTCGGGCCTGATCCTGCTGGTGGAGCGGCCCTTCCGCGTGGGCGATGTCATCACCATCGACACCCTCACCGGCACCGTCACGCGCATCCGCACGCGGGCCACCACGGTGCTGGACTTCGACAACAAGGAAATCGTCATCCCCAACAAGACCTTCATCACGGGCCAGGTGACGAACTGGACCTTGAGCGACGACGTGACCCGCCTGGTGATCGACGTGCCCGTGGCCCACGGCAATGACCCCGAGCGAGTGCGCGACATGCTGCTGGCCATTGCCAGGGAACACCCCCAGGTGCTGCGCGAACCCGAGCCCAACTGCTGGTTCATGGCGCTGGAAGGCAACGGCCAGCGCTTCGAGCTGCGCGCCTACGTGGGCAAGGTCGAAGACCGCCTGCCCGTGCGCCACGACCTCAACCGCCGCGTCAACGACCGGCTCAAGGACGCTGGCATTGCCGTGGCCTTCCCGCAGCTGGACCTGCATGTGCGCAACATGCCGGCCCATGCACCGGGGCAGGCACCTGGGCAGGCGCCTGGGCAGACCCCACCCCATCCGACGGCATGAGGCCGGCAAGTCCCCCGACTCCACGCTCACAGCGCGGCATTGCCCCGCTCGCGGTCAGAACACTTCCCAGTTCTCGTCCACACGCTCGCCCGTATTGCGCAGCGGGGTGACCTTGGCAGGCGCTGCAGCAACCCTGGGTGCCGCTGCGGACGCCATCGTCCGCTGGCCGCCCTTGCCGCCTGCGGCGGCTGGCGCTGGCGCCTGGCCCGGTGAGGACGCGGGCAGGGGCACGGACGAGGACACCCCGTCCAGCTTGAACAGACTGACCAGATCGACCAGCCTGGCAGCCTGCGCATTCAGGCTCGCAGCAGCCGCCGCCGATTCCTCGACCAGGGCCGCATTCTGCTGCGTGACCTGGTCGAGCTGAACGACGGCATCGCCCACCTGCGCCACACCGTCGGCCTGCTCGGCCGTGGCCGCGCCTATTTCGCCGATCAGGTCGGCAACGCGCTGCGCCTGCTGGACGATGTCCTTCATCGCGGAACCCGTCTCGCTCACCAGGCCCGAGCCCTCGTCCACCTTGGACACGCTCTCGCCTATCAGGGCCTTGATCTCCTTGGCTGCCCCCGCGCTGCGCTGGGCCAGGCTGCGCACTTCGGATGCCACCACGGCAAAGCCGCGCCCCTGCTCGCCCGCCCGCGCTGCCTCCACGGCGGCATTGAGCGCCAGGATGTTGGTCTGGAAGGCAATGGAGTCGATCACGCCGATGATGTCCTCGATCTTCCGGGAACTGGCGGTGATCTGCTCCATGGTGGCCACAACGCGGTCCACGATCTTGCCGCCGCCGGTGGCGGCCTGGCTCGACGAAGCGGCCAGCTGGGTGGCGGTACGCACCGTATCGGCATTGAGCTTGACGGTGGCGTTCATCTCCTCCATGGAGGCAGCGGTCTGCTCCAGATTGCTGGCCTGCTCTTCCGTGCGCTGGCTCAGGTCCGCATTGCCCGAGGCAATCTGGCTGGCGCCGGTCGCAATCGATTCACTGCTTTGCCGCACATCGGCGACCACGCGCGCCAGGCCGGCCCGCATGTCCTCCATGGCGCGCAGCAGGCTGGAGGTGTCGCCGGGCGCCAATTGCACCCGCACGGACAAATCGCCCTGCGCGATCTGGCGCGCCACCCCGGCGGCATAGGACGGCTCTCCGCCCAGCTGCTGCTTGACCGTCCTGGTGATCATCCAGGCCACCAGACCGCCCAGCGCGGCGGCCAGCAGCGTCAGCACCAGCATGGCCACGCCGTCTTCGGCCACGCGGCGCAGCGAGCCGTCCACGGTGGCCTGCGTCTGTGCCTTCTGGTAATCGACCAGCGCCTCGACCGCATCGAAATAGGTCGTCTGCAAGGAGCGCAGGCGCCCCATGATCAGATCCCTGGCGGCATCGCCCTGGTTGGCCAGGCCCAGGTCACCGGCCTGGCGCATGGTCTCCACGAACGGCTGGCGCGCCTGACGTATGTCGGCAAAGAGCCGGCGCGCCTGCTCGGTCTGCAGGCGCTGGTCCAACTCCTTCATGACCAGGCCGTTCCTGGCAACCACCTCATCCAGCCGGCGGCTCTCCTCGGCCATCTGCGCCGGATCGGTGATCAGCGCCAGATTGCGCACCACCCGCGCCGACGCATTGGCGTTGTCCTTGAGCGATTGCAGCCGGGCCAGATTGCCCATGCGGTCCTCGGCCAGCACGCGCAGCTGCTCGCCCTGGTCACGCAACTTCATCCAGCCGAAGGCCGCCACGCATACGCAAACCACGATCACCGCGAAAAAACCCATGCCCAGCATGGTTCCCAACTTCATACGCCTCAGAAAACCCACGTCGCTCTCCCTCGAACCACCTACGCAAACCGGCCAGACTGCTGGCACGGAAGAAACACATTCATGAACAAATTTGACAATTTGAATCAGTTGCGTCGCCTTCCCAAACCCTGCACATCCGGTAGGACAGCGCCTTGCCGACATGCAGGCATCGGGCTGCCAGCGATTGCACGAACCGTCATTTCGCGCTTGATGGCCATGTTTCAATCCACATGCCCGCATGGGGCGCGACGGAGGCGGGAGAGTCGCGGGCAGCTTTGGCGAGTTTCAATCCACGCGCCCGCACGGGGCGCGACCTGATTACAAACAGGCCCATAGCACCCCCTCTTTGGTTTCAATCCACGCGCCCGCACGGGGCGCGACCGCCGCCATCGGTGCGCGTGCGCTCGATGGAGAAGTTTCAATCCACGCGCCCGCACGGGGCGCGACATGCGCAGCTGGTTGCCCGGCACCCAGCCGCTGCCGTTTCAATCCACGCGCCCGCACGGGGCGCGACCTGGTTTCGCGGGCCAGCACGCCGCTGCCCTGGTAGTTTCAATCCACGCGCCCGCACGGGGCGCGACTCGATCAGCACGGCCTTGCCCAGGTCTTCGATGACGTTTCAATCCACGCGCCCGCACGGGGCGCGACTGACGATGATCGACGTGGCAGACCTGCGTTTCCTGTTTCAATCCACGCGCCCGCACGGGGCGCGACTCCTGCTGTGACGCCTAGCATCGGCTATCCAGCCAGTTTCAATCCACGCGCCCGCACGGGGCGCGACGTCCGCGGTCACGGTCTTGACGCGCGCAGCACGGTTTCAATCCACGCGCCCGCACGGGGCGCGACCGAACTGGTGCATGACGCCAGAACGATGCTGAAGTTTCAATCCACGCGCCCGCACGGGGCGCGACCCGAAGCATTGCCGGTGAGGGCAATGGAGCGCACGTTTCAATCCACGCGCCCGCACGGGGCGCGACGATTGCCCCCTGTGCCAACTGGCCGCCCAAGTGCAGTTTCAATCCACGCGCCCGCACGGGGCGCGACGAACCAGCCCAGGTCCACCGGCTTACCCATCTCGTTTCAATCCACGCGCCCGCACGGGGCGCGACCTTGACGAGCCAGCCCTCGCCGTCAATCTCAGGCTTGTTTCAATCCACGCGCCCGCACGGGGCGCGACCCAGCTTGCAAATGTCGCAGGCGATATCGACGTTGTTTCAATCCACGCGCCCGCACGGGGCGCGACGTCGCCCTGCGTCGGGATGTGCGGGTCAGGCCGGTTTCAATCCACGCGCCCGCACGGGGCGCGACTGCAGCACCTGCCAATCTTCTGCTTCGCTGGAGTGGTTTCAATCCACGCGCCCGCACGGGGCGCGACCGCATACGTTCTCCTAGCGTATTTTTGTGGAAATGTTTCAATCCACGCGCCCGCACGGGGCGCGACTCCTCTGCAACGTCATCAGCGGTCCCTTTAGGAAGTTTCAATCCACGCGCCCGCACGGGGCGCGACTCGCTCTGGTGCCGATGCGCCTGACGCGGGCCATGTTTCAATCCACGCGCCCGCACGGGGCGCGACACAGCAGACGCTACAGCGAGTCAGGCAAGCGGTGGTTTCAATCCACGCGCCCGCACGGGGCGCGACGGCCGGGGTAGGTCGTTCTATTTCGGCTCCAAAGTTTCAATCCACGCGCCCGCACGGGGCGCGACGGCTGTGGAGGCGCTTCTGTTTGAGCGTAGACCTGTTTCAATCCACGCGCCCGCACGGGGCGCGACAAGCGGCGACTCCGTAGATCAGTGCCTCATGGGCGTTTCAATCCACGCGCCCGCACGGGGCGCGACCTGTGCACGATCCTGCCACAAGGGCCGCGCACCACGTTTCAATCCACGCGCCCGCACGGGGCGCGACGCTGCGCATCACGGTCGTGCTGCTCAGCCAGTTGTTTCAATCCACGCGCCCGCACGGGGCGCGACTTGGCATCCGTCACCCAGTCCTCGTACATCGGGCGTTTCAATCCACGCGCCCGCACGGGGCGCGACCCGTCACCTGGTCATAAGCGGGTGCCGTATGGGGTTTCAATCCACGCGCCCGCACGGGGCGCGACCAGGCTGGCAGGGCATTTCGGGCTGTGTGCAGATGTTTCAATCCACGCGCCCGCACGGGGCGCGACAAGTTCGGCACGTCCGAAGAGTTCAAGAAGTGGGGTTTCAATCCACGCGCCCGCACGGGGCGCGACCTGATGAGGCCATGCACGCTCATGGCCGGCTGATCGTTTCAATCCACGCGCCCGCACGGGGCGCGACTTGGCATCCGTCACCCAGTCCTCGTACATCGGGCGTTTCAATCCACGCGCCCGCACGGGGCGCGACGTGCGCTACGACGCACCAGGGTGTTCGACCTGGTTGTTTCAATCCACGCGCCCGCACGGGGCGCGACGACGGGCATGCGTACAGCCCTCACCCTTGAGCGTGTTTCAATCCACGCGCCCGCACGGGGCGCGACGGCATGCTTATAACCCAGCCGTACCACTGCAAAAAAAGCTTCGCCATCGCGAACCTGCGCGCTCTGTCCCGAAAAAACGGCAAGGACCACGACAGACGCAGTGATGCCTCAACAAAAACAACGGCTTGCAGAAATGCGAACCTCAGGGGAGGACAAAGGTCACTTGGGGTTCGCGGGACGCGAGCTGGTGCGGCCAACTGCGGCCGGGGCACGCGGTGACTGGGTGCCCACAAAAAAGCGGCCTTTCAGGCCGCTCTTCATCAGCATGCGCAGCCGCAAGCCGATCAGCTGCCCGCCACCTTCATCCGGTTGATCAGGATCGAGCCCACGGTCTTGGCGCCGTAGTTGTAGGCATCTGCGCCCACGGCCTCGATGCCCTTGAGCATGTCCTTGAGATTGCCGGCGATGGTGATCTCATGCACGGGGAAGGCGATTTCGCCGTTTTCCACCCAGAAGCCGCTGACACCGCGCGAGTAGTCGCCGGTCACGTAGTTCACGCCCTGGCCCATGAGCTCGATCACGAACAGGCCCGTGCCCAGCTTCTTGAGCATGGCGGGCAGGTCGTCGCCGGCCTTGGTGCGGCGCGAGGTCATGACCAGGTTGTGCGATCCGCCGGCATTGCCGGTGGTCTTCATGCCCAGCTTGCGGGCCGAGTAGCTGGACAGGAAGTAGCCCTCGACGCGGCCGGCATCCACCACCTTGCGGGCCTGCACGCGCACGCCTTCCTCGTCGAAGGGCGAGCTGCCCTTGCCACCGAGGATGAAGGGGTCTTCCGTGATGTCGATGTGCTTGGGGAAGACGGGCTTGCCCAGCGAGTCGAGCAGGAAGGTGCTGCGGCGGTACAGCGCGCCGCCGCTGACGGCCTGCACGAAGCTGCCCAGCAGGCCTGCGGCCAGCGTGGACTCGAACAGCACCGGGCATTCGGTGGTCGGGATCTTGCGGCTGCCCAGGCGGCTCAGGGCGCGCTGGGCGGCGTAGCGGCCCACGGCTTCGGGCGAGGCAAGGTCGGCCGCGTTGCGCATGGAGCTGTACCAGGCGTCGCGCTGCATCTCGCCATTGCGCCCGGGCAGCGAGGCGATGGGCGCCACCGACAGGCTGTGGCGCGAGCTGGCGTAGCCGCCACGGAAACCATTGGTGTGGGCGCTGAAGAAATGGCTTTGCTGGGCCGAAACGCCCGCGCCTTCACTGTTGGTGATGCGCTTGTGCGTGCGCAGCGCGGCTTCCTCGCATTGCAGCGCCAGTTCGGCCGCAGCCTCGCTGGTGAGGTCCCAGGGGTGGAACAGCTGCAGGTCGCGGTGGGTGCCGGGCTGGGCGATGTCGGCCGCATCGGGCAGGCCGGCCATGGGATCTTCGGCCGTGAAGCGTGCGATGTCGTAGGCGGCCTGCACGGTCTGCTGGATGGCGGCATCCGAGAAGTCCGAGGTGCTGGCGTTGCCACGGCGGTTGCCCAGGTAGACGGTCACGCCCAACGACTTGTCGCGGTTGCGCTCCACGGTCTCCAAAGCCCCCTTGCGCACGCTCACGCTCAGGCCGCAGCCCTCGGAAGCCTCGGCCCCGGCGTTGGTGGCGCCGAGCTTCTTGGCGTGGACCAGGGCACGGTCCACCAAGTCTTCAAAAAACGGTTGGCTGTAGCTGAAGCCGGAATCAGCCTGCGGTTTGGCGGTGCTTGCCGAGCGGGGACGGGGTTTTTTCATAGCGGCGGCTATGATAGCCGCCACTGCAGCGCTCTCCGCGCCGCCACTGCATTTGTCCCCTACCCCATGTCACGCAAACCCAAAAAAGGCTACTACGTCAAAGGTCACTTCGTTGCCGAAGGCAGCGAACTCGACCTGCAGCTCAAGGCCGAACTCAAAGGCACCCCCGACTCCAGCAAGACGGATCTCAAGCGCGAGTCCGACGCTCTGCAGGACCTCGGCAAGGATTTGCTGACGCTGCGCTCCGACCTGTTCAAGCGCCTGCAATTGCCCGACCAGCTGGCCGATGCCCTGGCCGAGGCCAAGCGCATCACCAATTTCGAAGGCAAGCGCCGCCAGATGCAATTCGTCGGCAAGCTCATGCGCAAGCTGGACGAGGCCGAGATCGCCGCCGTGCGCGCCGCGCTGGACGAGCAGCACAACGGCTCGGCCGCCGAGAAGATGGCCCTGCACGCCGCCGAGCAATGGCGCGACCGCCTGATTGCCGAGGAATCGGCCCTGTCCATCTGGCTGGACCATTTCCCCGACACCGACACCCAGCAGCTGCGCGCCCTGATCCGCCAGGCCCGCAAGGACATGCCGGGCGCCCATGAGGCCAATGTGCAGGAATCCACCGGCCTGGCCCAGCGCAAGGGCCGCGCCTACCGCGACCTGTTCCAGCTGGTTCGCCAGCAGTTGGGCGGCACGGGCCGCGAGACTGCCGAGGACGGTGACGGCGCTGGCGAGGAAGCTGACGATGAGTGAACCCGTCCATGACGCTGTGCGCATCGGCATCGTCTCGATCAGCGACCGTGCCAGCAGCGGCGTCTATGAGGACAAGGGCCTGCCGGCCCTGCAGGACTGGCTCACCCGCGCGCTCAGGAACCCCATCACGTTCGAGCCGCGCCTGATCCCCGACGAGCAGGCCGGCATCAGCGCCACGCTGATCGAACTGGTCGATGCAGGCTGCTCCCTGGTGCTGACCACGGGCGGCACCGGCCCCGCTCTGCGCGATGTCACGCCCGAAGCCACCCTGGCCGTGGCCGACAAGGAAATGCCGGGCTTTGGCGAGCAGATGCGCCAGATCAGCCTGGCCTTTGTGCCCACGGCGATTCTGTCGCGCCAGGTGGCGGTGATCCGTGGCAAGAGCCTGATCATCAACCTGCCGGGCCAGCCCAAGGCGATTGCCGAGACTCTGCAAGGCCTGCAAAACCCTGATGGCACGCAAACGGTCAACGGCATCTTTGCGGCCGTGCCCTATTGCGTGGACCTGATCGGCGGGCCTTATCTGGAAACGGATGACAGCGTGTGCAAGGCCTTCCGGCCCAAGAATGCCGTGCGCGCGCCGCGCACTGCTGACTGAGGTCCAGGCCAGGAGGCCCACGGTGCATCCAACAAGGCAGCCTCAGGGCTGCCTTTTTTGCGGCCGCACGGCCTGACTGTCGCACCGGGGCCACCAAGCCCGTGCTTGCCCCAATGCGGCAGGCCCCTGTCCCTGCCAGCATGGAATCACCCCGGCCCCTGCGCAACAGCAGCGGGCTTTTTCCATCCAAAGCAAGGAGACTTCATGCAGCAACGCCCCAAGACATCGCTGATGACACCGCTGGCCCTGGCACTGTGCGCCGCCGCACTGGCAACGCCGGCCCTGGCGCAGCAGGACAAGGTTCGGATCGGCTTCATCACCGACATGTCCAGTCTCTATGCCGATGTCGAGGGCAAGAACGGCGCCGTGGCGATACAGATGGCCATCGACGACTACGGCGGCAAGCTGCTGGGCAAGCCCATCGAGCTGCTGACGGCCGACCACCAGAACAAGGCTGACATTGCCGCCAGCAAGGCGCGCGAGTGGATCGACACGCAGGGCATCAGCCTGGTGTTTGGCGGCACGAACTCGGCCACGGCCCTGTCCATGGCCAAGGTGGCGCAGGAGAAAAAGCGTGTCTTCATCGACAACGGCGCGGGCAGCTCGGCGCTGACCAACGAGCAGTGCAGCCCCTACACCGTGCACTACGCCTTCGACACCGTGGCCCTGGCCAAGGGCACGGGCGCGGCCGTGGTGGAGGCCGGCGGCAAGAGCTGGTACTTCGTGACGGCCGACTATGCCTTCGGCCATGCGCTGGAGGCCGATACCACCAAGATCATCGAGGCGCGTGGCGGCAAGGTGCTGGGCTCGGTCAAGACGCCGCTGAACGCCAGCGACTTCTCCAGCTTCATGCTGCAGGCGCAGAACTCCAAGGCCCAGATCCTGGGCCTGGCCAACGCGGGTGGCGACACCATCAACTCCATCAAGGCCGCGCGCGAGTTCGGCGTGACCAAGGACATGAAGCTGGCCGGCCTGCTGGTGTTCTTCACCGACGTGCACAGCCTGGGCCTGAAGAACACCCAGGGCATGCAGTTCACCACCAGCTGGTACTGGGACATGAACGATGCCTCGCGCAAGTTCGCCGATGCCTTCATGGCAAAGACCCAGCGCCGCCCCAGCGAGATCCAGGCGGCCGACTACTCGGCCACCATGAACTGGCTCAAGGCCGTGGAGAAGGCCGGCACGCTGGACGCCGACAAGGTCATGGCCACCTGGCGAGGCATGAAGATGGACGACTTCTTCGGCAGCGGCTACCTGCGCGAGGACGGCCGCTACGTGCACGACATGTACCTGATGGAAGTGAAATCCCCCGCCGAATCCAAGGGCACCTGGGACTACTACAAGCTGGTCAAGAAGCTGCCGGCCGAGCAAGTCTGGACCACCAAGGCAGAGAGCAAGTGCCAATATTGGCGCTGAACTTGCGGTGAGCCGGGGGGGGCAGCCCGGCCGCTCCCGCCCCTCGCTTTCTCCACTGAATCTCCATGCCTTGGTCAATGCCGGGACATCGAACCGCGCCAGACTGGTAAGTTCGAGCATTGGGCGCGGCGCCGGGCAGGAACTTCTTCCCCTGCGGCCGACCGCGCGGCAGGGGAAGAATGAAGTTCAATCGCAAGTGGACCATTGGCGCCGTGGTGGGTGCCTGCATCATCGCCGGGGGCGCACTGTGGAAGGCCAGCGCCAAGCCCGCCACCCGGTACGCGACGGCCGCCGTCACCGTGGGCAACCTGGAGCAGACCGTGCTGGCCGTAGGCCGGCTGCATGCCAAGGAGCTGGTTGCCGTGGGCGCCCAGGTCTCCGGACAGGTCAAGCGCCTGCATGTGGAACTGGGCCAGCAGGTCAAGGCCGGCGACCTGATCGCCGAAGTCGATGCCCAGCCGCAGCGCATCAAGCTGCGCAATGCCGAGGCCTCGGTCACCGCGCTGCAGGCGCAGTTGGCCGCACGGCGCGCGGCCCTCGTCCAGGCCCGGCTCACCTTCCAGCGCCAGCAGGAACTGCTGCAGGCCGACGCCACCTCGCGCGCCGACCATGAGGCCGCCAAGGCGGCGCTGGACACGGCCCAGGCCGAGGTCGGCGCTCTGCAGGCCCAGATCGAGCAGGCACGCACCCAGGTGGAGACCGAGCGCATCAACCTGGGCTACACCCGCATCGTGGCGCCCATGGACGGCGTGATCGTGGCCGTGGTCACCAAGCAGGGCCAGACCCTGAACTCCTTCCAAACCACGCCCACCATCGTCATGCTGGCCAAGCTCGACGTGATGACCGTGCGTGCCGAGATTGCCGAGGCCGACGTGGACAAGATCCAGCTCGGCCAGACCGCATGGTTCACCACGCTGGGCAGCAACCGCCAAAAACACATGGCGAAGATTGAGCGCATCGAGCCCGCACCGACCTCCATCGTCAATGACGCGGGCGGCGGCGCCTCGCCCGCTGCGGCCACGCCCGCCGCCAAGGCCATCTACTACAACGCCCAGTTCGACGTGCCCAACCCGGACGGCAAGCTGCGCCCCTCCATGACCGCCCAGGTCACCGTGCGCGTGGCCCAGGCCGACAAGGCCGTGCTGGTGCCGGCCGCCGCACTGGGCAGCCGGGCAGAGGACGACAGCTACACCGTGCGCGTGCGCGACGGCGAAGGCAAGGTCGCCGAGCGCAAGGTGCGCATCGGCCTGCGCACCAATGCCCAGGCCCAGGTGCTGTCGGGCCTGGAGGCGGGCGAGCAGGTGGTGATCGGCGAGGCGGGCCCGAACAACGCCCCCGCCGCCGACCCCATGGGAATGTGAGCATGGACCAGCCATTGCTGCAAATGCGGGGACTGCGCAGGGAGTTCCCCGCGGGTGACACCACGGTCGCCGTGCTCAAGGACATCGACCTGACCATCGAGGCCGGCGAGATGGTGGCCATCGTGGGCGCCTCGGGCTCGGGCAAGTCCACGCTGATGAACATCCTCGGCTGCCTGGACCATCCGACCTCGGGCAGCTACCGCATCGCCGGCCGCGAGACCGGCGAGCTGGGCCCCGATGCGCTGGCCGCGCTGCGGCGCGAGCATTTCGGCTTCATCTTCCAGCGCTACCACCTGCTGGCCGACCTCACGGCCCAGGGCAATGTGGAGCTGCCATCGGTCTACGCCGGCACGGCGCCCACGGACCGCCATGCGCGCTCGGCCGCCCTGCTCGAACGCCTGGGCCTGGCCGACCGCATGCAGCACCGGCCGGGCCAGTTGTCGGGCGGGCAGCAGCAGCGCGTGTCCATTGCCCGCGCGCTGATGAACGGCGGCGCCGTCATCCTGGCCGACGAGCCCACGGGCGCGCTGGACAAGGCCAGCGGCGAACAGGTCATGCGCATCCTGCAGGAGCTGCATGCCGACGGCCACACCATCATCCTGGTCACGCACGACATGGCCGTGGCGGCCCACGCCTCGCGCGTAATCGAGATCAGCGACGGCGCCATCATCGCGGACCGGCGCAGCGCCCCGCATGAAAGCAAGCCCCCGCTGGAGGCCACAGCCGCCCCGCGCGCCGCCTCCTGGCGCATGTTCGGCGACCGCTTCGGCGAAGCGCTGCGCATGGCGCTGCGGGCCATGAACGCGCACCGCCTGCGCACCTTCCTGACCATGCTGGGCATCATCATCGGCATCTCTGCCGTGGTCTCGGTGGTGGCGCTGGGGCGCGGCGCGCAGCAGCAGGTGATGAACCAGATCAGCGAGCTGGGCACGAACACGCTGGACATCTTCCCCGGCAAGGACTTCGGGGACACGCGCGCCGCCGCCATCGAGACCCTGGTCGCCGCCGATGCCCAGGCCCTGGCCGAGCAGCCCTACGTGGACAGCGCCACGCCCAATGTGTCGGTCAGCGTCACGGCGCTGTACCGCGAGAACGCGGCCATGGCCCAGGTGACGGGCGTGGGCTTCGAGCATTTCCGCGTGAAGGGCCTGCGCCTGGCGTCAGGGCGGTTCTTCGACCAGCGCGACGTGGACCTGCACGCCCAGGTCGCGGTCATCGACCAGAAGGCCGCCACCGCGCTCTTCCCCGGCAACCCCAGCCCGCTGGGCGAGGTGGTGATGCTGGGCGAGATGCCCGTGGAGATCGTGGGCGTGCTGCGCCCCGCGCAGAACAGCTTCGGCGGCTCCACGCCCACCTTCTTCGTGCCCTACACGGCAGCCGCCACGCGCCTGGTCGGCAAGTACCACCTGGACAGCATCACGCTGCGCATCAAGGACGAGGTGCCGGCCGAGATCGCGCTGAAGGCGGCCACCAGCCTGCTCACGGAACGCCACGGCACCAAGGACTTCTTCGTCTGGAACTCCGACCAGATCCGCCAGGCCATCACGCGCACCAGCACCACGCTGACGCTGCTGGTCTCGGCCATCGCCATGATCGCGCTGCTGGTGGGCGGCATCGGCGTGATGAACATCATGCTGGTGTCGGTCACCGAGCGCACGCGCGAGATCGGCGTGCGCATGGCCATCGGCGCGCGCCAGTCGGACATCCTTCAGCAGTTCCTGATCGAGGCCGTGCTGGTCTGCATCGTGGGCGGCATCCTGGGTGTCTCTCTGGCGCTGGGCCTGGGCCTGGCAGTGAGCCTGTCGGGCTCCACCTTCCAGCTGTCGTTCTCGGCCGCCTCCATCGTGCTGGCCGTCGCCTGCTCCTCGCTCATAGGCATCACCTTCGGCTTCCTGCCCGCGCGCAGCGCGGCGCGCCTGGACCCCGTCCAGGCCCTCTCCAGAGATTGACATGCATATGCTCAAGACCAGCGCGCTGGCATGCGCCGTGGCCCTTGCGGGCTGCGGCGCCATCACGCGCACCCCCTACGAAGCGCCCCAGGTGGAGCTGCCCGCGCAGTTCGAACATGCGCAGGCATCGTCCCCGGCAGCCACGCCCACGCCCACGCCCATGACCGATGCCTGGTGGCGCGGCTTCGGCGATCCACGGCTCGATGCCTGGATTGACCTGGCACTGGCGCGCAACCCAGACATGGCCACGGCCGGCATCCGCGTGCGGCGTGCCGCGCTGCAGGCGCAACTGGCAGGCCATGCGCTGCTGCCCCAGCCCAGCGGCAGCGTAGGCACGGGCGCCAGCCGCCCGCTGTCGGGCAGCCAGCGCAGCACCCTGGAGAACGCCAGCGCCACACTGGGCGTGGCCTGGGAGCTGGACCTGTTCGACCGGCTGGGCGCGCAGCGCGATGCCGCCGTCTTCGAAGCACAGGCCAGCGTGCAGGACAAGGATGCCGTGGCGCTGTCGCTGACCACCACCACGGCCAGCCTGTACTGGCAACTGGCGCTGGCCAACGAACGCCTGGACATGTCACGCCAAAGCCTGGAGTACGTACGCCGCACCATCGACCTGGTGCAGGCCCAGTACCGCAGCGGCGCCGTGTCCGGCCTGGAGCTGCGCGAGGCCCGGCAAGCCCTGGCCGAGCAGCAGGCCCTGCTGAGCCAATACACCCAGGCCCGCGCCGAACTGCGCCAGGCATTGGCCGAATTGCTGCAGGGCGCCGAGCCGCCCGGTGGCGAGCCCCAGGCGCTGCCCGTGGCCGACCTGCCCGCCGTGCAGCCAGGCCTGCCCGCCGACCTGCTGGGGCGCCGCCCCGACCTGCGCGCCGCCGAACTGCGGCTGCGCGGCGCCCTGGCCGGCAGCGATGCCACGGCCGCCAGCTACTACCCCCGGCTATCGCTCACCGGCAGCCTGGGCACCTCCAGCAGCACCCTGCTCGATGTGCTGGCCAATCCCGTGGCGGCCCTGGGCGCCAACCTGGCCCTGCCGTTTCTCAATGTGCGCGAGATGCGGCTGAACACCGCCATTGCACGCAGCCAGTACGAAGAGGCGGTGGTCAACTTCCGCAAAACGCTGTACGCCGCGTTGGCCGAAACGGAAAAAACCCTGTCCGCCCGCACCGAACTGGCCCGCCAGGAAGAGGCCCAGCAGCGCGCCACGCAGGAATCCGTGGAAATCACACGGCTGTACGAAGCGCGCTACCGCGCCGGCCAGGTGCCGCTGCGCACCTGGCTGGACGCCCAGGAGCGCCGCCGCGCAGCGCAGCTGGCCCTGTCCGCGCTGCACCTGGCACGCCTGCAGAACCAGCTCACGCTGCACAAGGCCCTAGGCGGAGGGTGGCCGGCTTCCTGAAGCCACCACCCACGGTCCGCCAGAGTCAGAACGAATGCGCCATGCCCACGTAGAAGCCGGTCTGGCTGCCCCCAGGCGCCGGGTTGTTGTTGGTGGTCTCCACCGAGAAGTTCGCATTGCCGCCATTGCGCACATTGCCCACGCTGGCGTACAGCAGCGTGCGCTTGGACAGCGCGTAGTCGGCGCCCGCCATGAACAGGTTGGCGCTGCCGCCGCCCTTGTTGACCGTGGTGCGGTAGCCCGCCCCGATCAGCGTCAGCGGGCCTGACACCTTGTAGCGCGCGCCCATCCAGTACTGCCGCGCCTTGTTGGGCACGCCGGCCGCGCTGTCGGGCGCGGACAGCTGCTCATAGCCCGCGAACAGCTTGAGCGCGGACAGCGTCACCGTGCCGCCCAGCGTCAGGTTGCGGGAGGTGGTGTAGAGATCGCTGAAGCGGCCATTGGCATCGCGGGCCACGTCGTAGATGGCGCGCAGCTCGAACGTGGGCGCGGTATAGGACACGGACAGCGCATCCTTGCGCAGCCGCGATGCGCCCTGCGGCTGCTCGCCCAGGCCGGTCAACGCCAGCACGCGCAGGCCGCCCCAGCTGGGCGTTTCGTACGAGATCATGTTGTCATGCCCGCCCCAGTTGCGCCCCCGCACCAGCGTGGCCGAGCCGATGAACTGCTGGCCCGTGGGGTCCAGCGCCCAGTGCGCATCCGAGATCGACAGGTCCTTGCCCAGTTTCAGCGTGCCCCAGCCGCTGCGCAGGCCCACGAAGGTGCGGCGGTTGAAGAAACCTGCGCCGTTGAACTTGGCATCGTCGATGCTGAAGCCCGACTCCAGCGTGAACAGCGCATGCAGCCCGCCGCCCAGGTCCTCCTCCCCCTTGAAACCCAGCATGCTCGTGCCCCACTGGTTGCCCACCGCCCGCCACAGATTGCCAGAGCCCCCCGTGGCCGGATCGTACACATTGCTCTGGTAGTCCACCCCCGCGACCACACGCCCATAGAGCGTGACCGAACTCTGGGCCTGGGCCGCCAGGGCCGTCCCAAATGCAAGCGCCGTGCCCAGCCATTGAATGGTTCTTCTAGCCATGTCGTCTCCTCCTCCCGATTGCCAGTTGGCGAAAGCCCTCGCCACGAGGGCCAGGGCGTACTGAAATCCTTGCCGGCCACGCGTGAAAACTGCGGCCGTGCAGTCAGCGCGTTCTTGTTCTTGTGCCTGCGAAGCCTGCGGGGCAACGCCGGTAACGGCTGGCCATGGAATTCTCGGTGGGAGAAGGTGGCTGGAGATAAACGATTCGGCGACGGACTGATCCTCAGCCATCACGGACCGCTAGGTGTTTTCCCAAGGAAAGGCCGCCGCGCCATCCACGGCGGCCACCGGGCCGCGCATTGCACGCAGCCCGGATCGGCTCAATGCCGCGCGATCAACGCGCCGTCGTATCGCTGCTGGCCGCCACGATGGGGATATAGAACTCGCCGCCGGCGCGGTTGAATTCCTCGGCCTTGGCCTGCATTCCGGCGGCAATGCCTTCCTGCTCGGCCACGCCCTTGGCAGCGGCGAATTCGCGCACTTCCTGGGTGATCTTCATGGAGCAGAACTTGGGGCCGCACATGGAGCAGAAGTGCGCCACCTTGGCGCTGTCCTTGGGCAGGGTTTCGTCGTGGTAGGCCTGGGCGGTGTCGGGGTCCAGGCCCAGGTTGAACTGGTCCTGCCAGCGGAAGTCGAAGCGCGCCTGGCTCAGCGCGTCGTCGCGGGCGCGGGCGCCGGGGTGGCCCTTGGCGACGTCGGCGGCGTGGGCGGCGATCTTGTACGCGATGATGCCCTGCTTGACGTCGTCGCGGTCGGGCAGGCCCAGGTGTTCCTTGGGCGTGACGTAGCACAGCATGGCAGTGCCGAACCAGCCGATCATGGCCGCGCCGATGGCGCTGGCGATGTGGTCGTAGCCGGGGGCGATGTCGATGGTCAGCGGGCCCAGGGTGTAGAACGGCGCCTCGTGGCAGTGCTTGAGCTGCTCGGTCATGTTGGCCTGGATCATGTGCATGGGCACGTGGCCGGGGCCTTCGATCATGGTCTGCACGTCGTGCTTCCAGGCCAGCTGGGTCAGCTCGCCCAGGGTCTTGAGTTCGGCGAACTGGGCTTCGTCATTGGCGTCCGAGGCGCTGCCGGGGCGCAGGCCGTCGCCCAGCGAGAAGCTGACGTCGTACTGCTTCATGATGTCGCAGATGTCCTCGAAGTGCTCGTACAGGAAGCTCTCGCGGTGGTGGGCCATGCACCACTTGGCCATGATGGAGCCGCCGCGCGAGACGATGCCCGTGCGGCGCTGGGCTGTGAGGTGGATGTAGGCCAGGCGCACGCCGGCGTGGATGGTGAAGTAGTCCACGCCCTGCTCGGCCTGCTCGATCAGGGTGTCGCGGAAGATGGGCCAGGTCAGGTCCTCGGCGATGCCGCCCACTTTTTCCAGCGCCTGGTAGATGGGCACGGTGCCGATGGGCACGGGCGAGTTGCGGATGATCCAGTCGCGCGTGGTGTGGATGTTCTTGCCGGTGGACAGGTCCATCACGTTGTCCGCGCCCCAGCGGATGGCCCAGACCAGCTTCTCGACCTCTTCCTCGATGCTGGAGGTGACGGCCGAGTTGCCGATGTTGGCGTTGATCTTGACCTTGAAGTTGCGCCCGATGGCCATGGGCTCGATCTCGGGGTGGTTGATGTTGGCCGGGATGATGGCGCGGCCGCGCGCCACTTCGTCGCGCACGAACTCGGGCGTGATGATCTTGGGGATGGCGGCGCCCAGGCCGTTGCCGGCCAGGCGGGCCTCGCGCGCGGCGTCCTGCTGGTACTCGGCCATCCATTCGCGGCGGCCGTTCTCGCGCAGGGCCACGTATTCCATCTCGGGCGTGATGATGCCCTTGCGCGCGTAGTGCATCTGGGTGACGTTGCCGCCGCTTTTCGCGCGGCGCGGTTGGCGCTGCAGCGATGCGGCCTCGGCCCGCAGGCGGGCCACGCGCTCGTCTTCCTCGCCGCGCTTGCCGCCGTCGTCCAGGGCCTGGCGCAGGCGGCCGGCGTAGTACTCGCTGTCGCCGCGCGACTCGATCCAGGCATTGCGCACGCCGGGCAGGCCGCTGCGCACGTCGATGGCCACGGCCGGATCGGTGTAGGGGCCCGAGGTGTCATAGACGCTGACCTGCTCGCCATTGGTCAGCTGGATATCGCGCACGGGCACGTTGAGGCCGCTGTGCAGGCTGCCTTGCAGATAGCTCTTGGTGGAGGCCGGGAACGGCTTGCGCGACTGCGCCAGCAGGTCGGAAAAACGCTGTGCGTCTGGAGCTTCGCCGGCTGCGGGGGTGAAGATGGAATCGGGAGCGTTCATGTCGGGTTCCTTGCGTTCAAAGCGTCGATCAACAACGCTCCGGGAACCGGACACTCCTTGGGCTGTGCCAAAGGCCGCGCACCGGACTATGCCAGTGTGGGCCTGCCAGGGCCGTATGGCCTTGGCCCCTGGTTGCCACGCACGCCAAGGCGCACGAGCAGCCTTGGTTGGCAAGGGCCGATGTGCGTTGGATGGTGGCCTGCCTGGCCGTTGCGGCCCTGCGTGTATCCGCCGTGGCGGACTTCCATCCTCTGACTTCGGCCCCGCTTCAGGGTCCCGCTCTTCTTCCGCCGGTATCAACCGGATCAAGTTCGTCGGGTTCGCCGCCTGGTCCATGCAGCGCATGGACCGGTTGGCATCTCAGTGCATCAGCACACCCCGGAGCAGAGCGCAGTATAGGGGATGGCAAGGCGCCATTGCCCTGCGGGTTTGCCCAGGGGCCTGAAAGCCCTGCTCAGTCGAAGCCGCGCATCTGTGCCCATTCGGCCACCGGAGCGCGCGTGGCGCGCCAGCCGTTGATGGGGGCTTCCTTGTCCTCGTAGCCCAGCGCAATGCCAAAGGCCACGTGGTAGCCCTCGGGCAGCGCCAGCGCCTGGGTCACGGCGTCGTTGTAGCGGCGCCAGAAGCCCTGGGCGCAGGTGGCCAGGCCATTGGCGCAGGCCAGCAGCATGAAGGACTGCAGGTAGATGCCCAGGTCCACCCATTGCGGCAGGCCCATGCGCTCGTCCACCGCCACGATCAGGCCCACGGGCGCGCCGAAGAACTGGCCGTTGCGCGCCAGCTGCTCCAGCCGCGCGGGCTTGTCGTCGCGCGGAATGCCCAGCGACTGGTACAGCTCTTCGCCATTGGCAAAGCGCCGGCTGCGGTAGGGCTCCCAGAGATTGGGCGGGTAGGACAGGCCGGGCTGGGCGTCCTGGGGCTCGGCTTCGGCAACGGCGGTGAGCAGCTGCTGCAGCGGCTCACCCGTCAGCGCCAGCACGCGCCAGGGCTGCAGGTTGCCGCCCGAAGCCGCTTGTGCCGACTGTTCCATCAGGGAGCGCACCAGGGCCGCATCGGGCGACTGGGGCAGGAAGGCGCGCACGGAGCGGCGCGCATGCAAGGCCTGTTCAACGTTCATGCTGGTCGGAGTCTCCGGTCTTCTTGGGGGATCTTGGGGATCTTTGGTGATCTTGTGCAGGCCTACTTGCCCATGATCTGGTCGATCTTGTCCTTCTGGAAGGCCTGCGGGCGCTCGGACTCGCAGGGCACGCAGTCGCCCACCTTGCTGCCGGCCGAGAGCTTGGCAATGGCCTCCCACAGCAGCGCGATCTGCTGCTCGTGCGCGGCCGCGCCATCGCTCAGGCCGCGCATGGCCTGGGCCACGGGGTCCATTTCCTGGGTGATGCCGTAGGCCGTGAACGGCTGGGGCGCGGCAGAGGCCGGGACCTTGATGGACTCGGCCTTGGCAGATGCCAGGTCGTGCTCGGTCACGTCGGCGCTGTGGCCGTTCTTGCTGGCGATGATGCGCGCCGGAATGCCCACGGCCGTGGCGCCTGCGGGCACGGGCTTGATGACCACGGCATTGCTGCCGATCTTGGCACCGTCGCCCACCTCGAAGCCGCCCAGCACCTTGGCGCCTGCGCTGACTACCACATCGCGGCCCAGCGTGGGATGGCGCTTGGCGCCCTTGTACAGCGAGGTGCCGCCCAGGGTCACGCCGTGGTAGATGGTGCAGCCGTCGCCGACCACGGCCGTCTCGCCGATGACGACGCCCATGCCGTGGTCTATGAAGACGCGCTCGCCGATGACGGCGCCGGGGTGGATCTCGATGCCCGTGAGCCAGCGGCCGATGTGCGAGATGAAGCGCCCCAGCCACTTGAGGCCATGGTTCCAGCACCAGTGCGCCGGGCGCTGCAGCCAGATCGCATGCAGACCCGGATAACAGGTGATGACCTCCCAGGTGCTGCGTGCCGCAGGGTCGCGGTCGAGGATGCACTGGATATCGGAGCGCAGGCGGTCAAGCATCTAGGGGCTGGTTATTGTTGACAAGACCGCTCAGTCTAGCGTTTCGGTGGGGCGCTCTGCAGCATGGCCTTCGCAACACCGCGCAGGATGTGGATTTCCTCGGCGGTCAGTTGCGAGCGGTTGAAAAGCTGGTTGAGGCGCGGCATGAGCTTCTTGGGCGCGGCCGGATCCAGAAAGCCGATATGGGCCAGCGCCTGCTCCCAATGGCCCAGCATGCCGGCCACCTGGGCCGCGTCGGCACGCTGCGGCGCGGGCGTGTGCTCCACCACGGGAAAGCCGCCCAGCGCCTGGCGCCATTCGTAGGCCACCACCTGGATGGCCGCCCCCAGGTTCAGCGAACCGAACTGCGGATTGGACGGAATCGACAGCGCCACATCGCTGCGGTAGACATCGTCGTTGCTCATGCCGAAGCGCTCGCAGCCGAACAGGAAGGCCACGCCCGACTGGTTGCAGCGCGGCGCGGGAGCCGGTGCGGACACGGAGGCATCGGCGGGCGGCGCGGCCTCATCGGGCGCCGCCAGCACATCCAGCGCCCCGCTGAGCAGCAGCTCGAAATGCTGGCGCGGCGTGCGCGTGGGCGGGCCGAAGTCGCGCGGCGTCATGGCCGTGGCGCACAGGTGGCTGATGCCGTCCAGCGCCTCCTCCAGCGTCTCGACCACGCGCGCATTGCCCAGCACGTCCAGCGCGCCGCTGGCCCGCTGGATGGTCTCTTCCTTGCGCAGCACGTTGGGCCAGCGCGGGCGCACCAGCACCAGGTCGTCAAAGCCCATGGTCTTCAGGGCGCGGGCGGCGGCGCCCACATTGCCGGCGTGGCTGGTTTCTATCAGTACGAATCGGGTTTTCATGGCGTCGCTGGCCTGCCGGCGCCGGCAGAGCCCCCAAGACGGGACAGGTTGCGCAGCACAAAACGGACAAGGCGGGTAAAATTGCGCGCTATTGTCGCCGCCCCGCATCGCCGGACGCGGCTTTTTCCGTTCTTACCCGCGTCAAACAGCCTGCTTTTGCCAGAGAGGACCGTCCTCTCCTTGCACAGCCGCTGCTCCGCCAACGCCTCACAATCTATGTCGACCAACCTGCATCCCATGCTCAACGTGGCCATCAAGGCCGCACGCGCCGCCGGCGCCATCATCAACCGCGCGGCTCTTGACGTGGAATCCGTGCGTGTCGCACAAAAGCAGGTCAACGACTTTGTGACCGAGGTGGACAAGGCGGCCGAGCAGGCCATCATCGAAACCTTGCTGGGCGCCTACCCGGGCCACGGCATCCTGGCCGAGGAATCGGGCAACGAGTTCGGCGCCAAGAACTCCGACTACGTCTGGATCATCGATCCGCTGGACGGCACCACCAACTTCATCCACGGCTTCCCCGTGTACTGCGTGAGCATTGCCCTGTCCTTCAAGGGCAAGGTCGAGCACGCCGTGGTGTACGACCCCTCGCGCAACGACCTGTTCACCGCCACGCGCGGCCGCGGCGCCTACCTGAATGACCGTCGCATCCGCGTGTCCAAGCGCATCCAGCTCAAGGACAGCCTGATCTCCACCGGCTTCCCCTTCCGCCGTGGCGACAACTTCAAGCAGTACATGAACATGCTGGGCGACGTGATGCAGGAAACCGCAGGCGTGCGCCGCCCCGGCGCCGCCGCGCTGGACCTGGCCTACGTGGCAGCCGGCTTTGCCGACGGTTTCTTCGAAAGCGGCCTGCAGATCTGGGACGTGGCCGCCGGCAGCCTGCTGGTGACCGAGGCCGGTGGCCTGGTCGGCAACTTCACGGGCGAGGCGGATTTCCTGGAGCAGAAGGAATGCCTGGCGGGCAATCCGCGCATCTATGGTGCGCTGGTCGGCATCGTTGGCAAATACAGCAAGTTTGCTTCGGCTGGTGAGAAGGCGGGTGTGCGGCAGGCTTTGGCGGATTCGGGTGAGGCGGCTCCGGCTGCTGATGTGGAAGCTACTGAATCTGAGCAGCAGCCTGAGGCCTGATTTCGGCTTCTCCTGTCTCTCTTTAAAACAGCTCCTTCAAGGGGCTGTTTTTCATTGGGCCTTTGGATTTGGGACGGGGCGCTTGTTTTTGTCCCTGCCGGGGGGGTGTTTTTCGAGGCCGGGTCTCGGCCCGGCGGCCGACTGCCCTTTCTTGATTCGCCAAGAAAGGTCAGATCAAAGAAAGCGACCCGAATGTCCACGTCCCTTCGCTTCGCTGCGGGCAACCTGCGCCGGGCCGCCTGCGGGGTTCGCCGTGAAACTCACTTCGCGCTGCGCGCTACGTTCAGACAATCATGGCGAGTCAGATCACGAGGCAGTCCTGTCCTGCGGCAGGACTGCAACCCCGCAGGCGGCCCGACGCAGGCGTGGGCATACGGGAGGGGTGAGAGCGGGCCACGGTCAGGGGCAGCATGCTGCCCACTGCACGTTTACCGCCTCTTTTACCTCGCGCGTGCGTTGATCACGGCCTCGGCCACGTTGCGCGGTGCTTCGGCGTAGTGCTTGAACTCCATGGAGTAGGTGGCACGGCCTTGCGTTTGCGAGCGCAGGGAGGTGGCGTAGCCGAACATTTCGGACAGCGGCACTTCGGCCTTGATGGACTTGCCGCCGCCGGCCATGTCGTCCATGCCCTGCACCATGCCGCGCCGCGAGGACAGGTCGCCCATGACGGTGCCGGCGTAGTCTTCGGGCGTCTCGACTTCCACGGCCATCATGGGCTCCAGGATGACGGGGCTGGCCTTTCTCGCCGCTTCCTTGAAGCCGAAGATGGCCGCCATCTTGAACGCCATTTCGTTGGAGTCCACGTCGTGGTACGAGCCGAAGGTCAGCGTGACCTTGACGTCCACCACGGGGTAGCCGGCCAGCACGCCGCTGGTCAATGCCTCTACCACGCCCTTTTCCACCGCAGGGATGTACTCGCGCGGCACCACGCCGCCCTTGATGGCGTCGACAAACTCGAAGCCCTTGCCGGGTTCCTGCGGCTCGACCGTGAAGACCACGTGGCCATACTGGCCCTTGCCGCCTGACTGGCGCACGAACTTGCCGTCCACATCGGTGACTTTCTTGCGGATGGTCTCGCGGTAGGCCACCTGGGGCTTGCCCACGTTGGCTTCCACGTTGAACTCGCGCTTCATGCGGTCCACGATGATTTCCAGGTGCAGCTCGCCCATGCCGGCGATGATGGTCTGGCCCGATTCCTCATCGGTGCGCACGCGGAACGACGGGTCTTCGGCCGCCAGGCGCGACAGGGCAATGCCCATCTTTTCTTGGTCGGCCTTGGACTTGGGCTCCACGGCCTGTGCGATGACGGGCTCGGGGAAGACCATCTTCTCCAGCACGATGGGCGCGGACGGGTCGCACAGGGTCTCGCCCGTGGTCACGTCCTTCAGGCCCACGCAGGCGGCAATGTCGCCGGCATGGATTTCATCGACCTCCAGGCGTTCATTGGCATGCATCTGCACGATGCGGCCGATGCGCTCCTTCTTGTCCTTGACGGAGTTGAGCACGCTGTCGCCCTTGTTGAGCACGCCCGAGTAGACGCGCACAAAGGTGAGCTGGCCCACGAAGGGGTCGGTCATCAGCTTGAAGGCCAGGGCAGAGAACTTCTCGCTGTCATCAGCATGGCGCACGATGATGGAGCCATCTTCCGCATGGCCTTCCACGGGTGGCACCTCCAGCGGCGAAGGCATGAGCTCGACCACGGCATCCAGCAGGCGCTGCACCCCCTTGTTCTTGAAGGCCGAGCCGCACAGCATGGGCTGGATCTCGCCCGCAATGGTGCGCAGGCGCAGGCCGCGCAGGATGTCGGCCTCGGGCAGGTCGCCCTCTTCCAGGTAGCGGTTCATCAGGTCTTCGCTGGCCTCGGCAGCCGCCTCCACCATGGACTCGCGCCACTTCTTCGCGTCTGCCACCATGGCTGCGGGAATCTCCTGGTACTCGAACTTCATGCCCTGCGTGGCCTCGTCCCAGATGATGGCCTTCATCTTGAGCAGGTCCACCACGCCGGTGAACTGCTGCTCTGCGCCAATGGGCAGCACGATGGGCACGGGGTTGGCCTTGAGGCGGTCGATCATCATCTGCCGCACGCGCAGAAAATCCGCGCCCGTGCGGTCCATCTTGTTGACGAAGGCCAGGCGCGGCACCTTGTACTTGTTGGCCTGGCGCCAGACCGTCTCGGACTGCGGCTGCACGCCACCCACGGCGTCATAGACCATCACGGCGCCGTCGAGCACGCGCATGGAGCGCTCCACTTCAATCGTGAAGTCCACGTGGCCCGGGGTGTCGATGATGTTGATGCGGTGCTGGTCAAAGCGGCCGTCCATGCCCTTCCAGAAGCAGGTAGTCGCCGCCGAGGTGATGGTGATGCCGCGCTCCTGCTCCTGCTCCATCCAGTCCATGATGGCGGCGCCCTCGTGCACCTCGCCCAGCTTGTGGCTCACCCCGGTGTAGAACAGGATGCGCTCGGTCGTGGTGGTCTTGCCGGCATCGATGTGCGCGGAGATACCAATGTTGCGATAGCGTTCTATGGGGGTATGGCGGGCCATGAAAGGACTCCTGGGTGCTGATAAGCGTTGATGCGTGGATCTGCCGTGGGCTGGGATTCTCGCGGGGGTTGAATGAGGGTTGATGACAATTTGAATGTACGAAGACAATCGTACTATCTTCCGCAACTTCCTGCAGAACGATTCATGTTTTCACCACGCAAGGGGCGTGTCTGCCAGATAACTGCCCGCCCCACACCCGCGCCGCACACCACAGCAGCGCCCTGCGGCACTGCTTCCATGGCACAGTGGCGCCCCATTGACTGGACGATTCATGCTTGCCAACCACCCCGACCGCGAACAGATACGCCTGGAAAACCTGCTCAACGCCCTGGGCAACCCCCTGCGCCTGGCCGTGGTGCGCGCGCTGGCCGCAGGCCATGAGCGCGCCTGCGGCTCGCTCTTGCAGGGCCAGTCCAAATCCACCATGACCCACCACTGGCGCGTGCTGCGCGACAGCGGCGTGATCTGGCAGCGCCCCGATGGCCGCGAAAACCTGCTCTCCCTGCGCCGCGAAGACCTGGACGCACGCTTTCCCGGCCTGCTGGACGCGCTGCTGCAGGCACTGGCTGAAGACCCGCTCACCGAACAGGCCACGGCCGCGCACCTCAAACCCTGCCCTTGAGGCCCCGCCCCTGCAACGCAGGCGGCAGGCCTGCGCCCTACCCCTTCACGGCAAGCCCCGCAGCAACGCCCTCATCCGCAAACCGCTTGGCCGCCTTGAGCAGATAGCTCACGGCATAGAGGATGGGGTCATCGGCCTCGTCGCCATTCAGATGGTCCACCACCTCGACGGCATAGCCCAGGTCCACCGCCGTGTCGTGCAGCAGGCCCAGCAGCTCCTTGTCCTGCGGCTCCAGCGACTGCGCCTGATCTGCCTTGGCGTAATAGATGCGCAGCAGGTCGCGGCACACGCAGTTGATGGCGGTGATGTTGTGGCGGGCGTGCAGGTCCAGGACGTCCAGGGCGGCGCCCAGGTGCAGGACGGCGTCGATGGCTAGGTCTTCGAGGTTGGGTTGGGGAGTGGTTGCGAAGGTTGCTTGTTCCACCGAACCTGGTTGAGCGTGAGTCATGGCTCACAATTCTTGATTCGCGGGGAGGACGGGGCCACGTTTTCTTTAACTCATGGCTGCGACTCAATCGACCAGCGCAAGCTTCAGGAGCTAGGCACCGCTGGCTAACCTTGCCGATATCGAGCGTTCGCACATGGGCAAGATGGAGCGGGGTAGCACATGCCGACCATCAGACCTTCAACCCAGCTTCCAACTTGTATGAAATCTGTGCTTTCCGTAAATGCCGTGCTTGATCAACTGGAAAACTTGGTCGGCAAAGACATCTGCTTGGTGGGCATCCTGCGATTCGAGTTCGAGGGGACGGCTCTGGACCACTTCCCACTGTCGGAACGCCGCGTAGCGAAAGATGGTGGCCCACGCGAACCGTCAAGTGTGTGGCTGAGCGCCGGTCCAGGCGACCTTCAGTTCAACGATGTGCAGCTTCAGCGATGGCACGGAAAGCGAGTCACGGTACTTGGCACTTTGCTTGGTCCTGATGAAAAGCTCGGAGGATGTGGGCATTTCTCTGCGTTTCCAGCCGAGGTGGTGGCTCGATCTATTGAGCGGCTCTAGGCGGCCACCCGCTTGGCGCTACTGCAACGTATGGCTGATGGCAGCGTGACGAATGTCGTTGCTATGCAGCGGGCGTGCTAGATCAATGTGAAAACACATCACGACCGCCCCCACATAACCTTGGGCGGCACTACCCAAAATCAGCGATTGGACCTGCACGCGTAACCGCTCTACTTCTCGTAACGGTGGAAATTGGGGGGATTACCCTGCACCAGCAGATCAAACACAACCCGCGCAAAGTTGGCCGCTTTGCCTGGGTCAGCCAGCAACTGCATCATCTGGTTCTGATGGGCTTCACTGCTGTCCATGATGGCATCGTCTATCGCCTTGGAGAAGTCGCCTAGCATGGCCTGTTCGGGCGAGTTGTTCTCGATCTGCTTCATCACCTTGGCGTTCTCGCCCACCTTGTCGCGGATGGTGTAGGCGTAGTTCACCATGTCCTTGTCGGTGAGTTGGTCGGTCACAAACACCTCGTTCAGGCGGTCGATGATCTGCGACAGGAACTCTTCCTTCTTGTCCTGCGGCTTAGCCGTGCCCAGGCCTTCGCCGGGCACCAGCTTGTAGTCCGCGCTGTTTTCTTTCAGCACCAAATCCTGCTCGCGTATCTTAGCCACCCGGTAGTGGCTCAGCACCACGTTGCCCAAGTCAATGTCGTCTTCGTCCAGCAAGGTTTCGCGCAGCATGGGCCGCAGGCTGCGCGCGTACAGACTCAGCTTTTCCAAGTCGGTATCGTCGTAATCCACGATCTGCGACATGAACTCGTAAAACCGCACAAAGGTGCCCAGGTCTTTCTTGAAGATTTCGAGCGCGTCCTTTTCCTTCTGGCATTCCTTCAGGCTTTTCTCGGCGTTCGCAATCAGTACGGCATCGCCCGTCTTCTGGGTGCGTTCAAACATGTCCTTGGCGATCTTGAACGCCTCCACCGCTGATTTGTAGCGCAGCTGCCAGCGTTGCACCGCCGGCTTGCAAATGTTGGCAATGGCCGCGTTGCTCTTGTTCTTCACATAAAACGCCGCGCAGAACTGCTCCACTTCCTGCCAAGTAAAAATGCCCCCTGCCCGCAGCTTGTCCTGCAGCGCAAAGATCAGGTTCGGGTCCGACACATCCAGCAGCTCCGCCGTCTGGTAGTACGGCTGAAACGCCTCCAGAATCTCATCCGACTCATTGAAGAAGTCCAACACATAGGTGCCCGTCTCGGCCTTGTTGGGGTAGGTGCGGTTCAGGCGCGACAGCGTCTGCACGCACTCCACCCCGACCAGCTTCTTGTCCACATACATGGCGCACAGCTTGGGCTGGTCAAACCCGGTCTGGAACTTGTTGGCGACGATCATCACCTGGTAGTCGTCCGAATCGAAAGCCTTGCGCATGTCGCGGCCCTTGAGGTTCGGGTTCATATTCGTCTCGGTGAACTTCTCGCCGATCTGGCCCGCCGCAGCCGGGTCTTTGTCGGTGAACTCCACCTCACCCGAAAACGCCACCATGGCGTGAATCTTCTGGTAGCCCTTCTCCGTTATGTACTTATCGAAACACTGCTTGTAGCGCACCGCCTCCTTGCGCGAGCTGGTCACCACCATGGCCTTGGCCTGCCCGCCCAGCAAGCCCATCACGTTGTCTTTGAAGTGCTCCACGATCACCATCACCTTCTGGGCAATGTTGTGGTCATGCAGGCGCACCCATTGGTTCAGCTTCACCTTGGCGCGCTTGCTTTCCACCTCTGCATCGGCGTCCTGCACCTTCAGGGCCAGCTTGTAAGCCACCTTGTAGTTGGTGTAGTTCTTCAGCACGTCGAGGATGAAGCCCTCCTCAATCGCTTGGCGCATGCTGTACACGTGGAACGCCGCTGGCTTGTTGGTGGCGGAAGGCACCTCGTCCGGGCGCGGCACGCGGCCAAACAGCTCCAGCGTCTTGGCCTTGGGCGTGGCGGTAAAAGCAAAGTAGCTCAGGTTGCCCGATGCGCGGCGCGACGCCACCGTGGCGGCAATGATGTCGTCGCTATCCAGTTCGGCAGCCTCATCTCCCGCTTCACCGGCTTCCTTCATCAGCACCTCTTTGAGCTGCCGCGCCGTTGAGCCGCTTTGCGACGAATGCGCCTCGTCCGCAATGATGGCGTAGCAGCGCTCCTTCAGGCTCACGCTGTTTTCAATCGCCTTCAATACAAACGGAAAGGTCTGGATGGTGACGATGATGATGGGCTGGGCAGACTCCAGGGCTGCGGCCAGCTTTTCAGACTTGGAACCATCGCCCTCTTTGTTGTTGATGCGCCCCACCACGCCATCGGTGTGCTCAAACTGGTAGATCGTGTCTTGCAACTGCGCGTCAAGCACGGTGCGGTCGGTCACCACAATCACCGAGTCAAACTGCTTTTTGCCGTCATGCTTGTACAGCGACGAGAGCTGGTGCGCCACCCAGGCAATAGAGTTGGACTTGCCCGAGCCCGCGCTGTGCTGAATCAGGTATTTCTGCCCCGGCCCCTCGCTGTGCGCTGCCGCCAGCAGCTTGCCAACCACGTCCCACTGGTGGTAGCGGGGGAAGATCAGGCTTTCCTTCTTGTACTTGCGGCCTTCCCAGTCTTCCTTGTCCTCAATTTGCAAGTGCACAAAGCGGGCCAGGATGTTGAGCAGGTTGTCCGGCAGCAGCACCTCGTTCCACAGGTAATCGGTGGCATAACGGTGGATGTCGTCTGGCACATCGTTGCCCGCGCCGCCGTCTGCCGTGCCTTTGTTAAAGGGCAAAAAGTACGTTTCCTCGCCCTCCAACCGCGTGGCCATGTGCACCTCGTACTGGCTCACCGCAAAGTGCACCAGCGCACCGCGCTTAAATGTCAGCAGCGGCTCCGGCTTCTTGGCCACCGGGTCCACCGGCAGGCGTGTGGTTTTGTACTGCCGCACAGCGCGGTCCACCGCCTGCTTGAACTCGCTCTTTAGCTCCAGCGTGGCCACCGGCACGCCATTCACAAACAACACCAAGTCAATGCGCCACGCCTTGGCCTTGGTACCGGCCTCCGTGAAACAGGCATCGGTACACCACGGGCTGTACACCAGCTCCGGCACCACGCGCAGGCGGTTTTTGGCGTAGCGGGCCAGCGTGTCCGGGTTCAGGCCGTGCTCGGGCTTGAACTGGCACAGCGACAGGCGCGCATTGCGGTCGCGCAGCTCGTGGCGCAGCACCCCCAGCGTGCCAAAAGTGCGGCTGTCTTTGTGTGTGGCGTTGGGGTCGGCCTTGCCCAGTTGCGCGGCGATCAGTTGCAAGAACTTCTGCTCCGCATCCTTAGGGTGGTTGGCGCAAAACCTTTGCCACTGCGCGTCTTGCGTCTCTTGCACAAAGCCCAGCGCATCCTCGGGGTACAAGGCCAGTTCGCGGTTGTACTTTTCCGGCGAGCCTAGCAACCAGCCATTTGCCAGCAACTGGCGAATGATGTCGTCTTGAAAGATGCGTTCAGTGGCTTGGTCGCTCATAGTCAAGGAAGGTTTGGCTTTGGGGGTGAAGGCAGTCAGGCAGCGGCTTGCCAATCGCGCACGTCGATCTTGCCGGTGACGGCGGCCGAGATTAGGGCGGTGCGGCGTTCTTGCATTAGCAAGATAGCTTCTTCAGCTTTTTTCGTTAATTCTGAAAAGCAAGACTTAAGCTCTGCGAGGACGGCATGAATTTGCTTAGCCTCATGGGCAGGAGGCACTACTACAGGAATGTTTTCAACTTGCTCAACCCTCAAATGCGACACAGTGCTGCCGTGAGAGACACTCTCAATATATTTATCTAAACAATCAGAAATCAGGAAGTCAAACAGAAATTCCGTGTACTCAGAGTCATGACAGATAAAGTTCATCATTCGTTGCCCAAGACAAAACTTGACGTTTTCAGGCACAAGACAAACCTCACCAGCGGGAGCTTCGCGAGTAAAAAGGATAGACCCGACCGGTGGAACACCTCGTTGCGTCCATATCTTGAAGTTTCTTTCGTCTGTGAATAATGCGTCTGCCATCGTCAAGACCTGATTCTTTACATTTGTTGTTCTGACAACAAAGTACTCACCGTCTTCAAAATATTCAGGTGTTTTGTTTCGACAGTCAATGATTTGTGAAGTGTTCTTAAGCCTTTTAACTTCCCAATGCGCAGGTACTTCGCCTAGCCACTCCACGCCGGAGTCTTTCATCGGGGCGTTGGGATTGAGACCTTTGGTGACGGCGTGGCTGATGACGGCTTGGCGCTTTTCCTTGAGCAACTCAATCAGCCGCTGCTGCTTCTCGATCAAGGCATCAATCTTCGCCGTTTCGTGGTCGAGGAATGCGGCGATGGACAACTGTTCTTCTACACTTGGAATCGGACAACCTATATCGCCCAATAACTCTAAATTTAGGCCATCTCGAAGGTCGCCTCCGGCCATGTTTCTGATGTTCTGGTAGTTTGAGTGCAACCACCAGAATAAATAACGTGAACTCTGTAAATCTTGAGGAACGATGGCAGCCATAGACTGATTGCATGTAGCATCTATTGCAAGCTGCGCAATCATTCCTTTCGTTTTTCCCTGCCCCGCAAGCGCCATCACCAGTGCATTTTTAGGAATCCATTTCGCACTGCTGTTTTTGTAGGCAGCTTCTGTAATGTAGGTTGATACTTCCGAAATTAGGCCTTGATTTACTTCACCAGAATTAATCCAAGGCACTGACCCATTTGCCCAATACTCTTCAACAGCCTTGGATGGCGTACCTCCGGCATATAGTTTTGCAATCCAGCGAAGATGTACAGAATTCCAGTGCTTTGGTGTTCTGTCTGCCCATTGGAGTTTTGATTTTTCGTACTGCGGATAAGCCTTGTACCGACTCACGAATGCACCTCACGCAGCAGCGCCATGATCTCGGCGCTCACGGCATCCAGATCGGCATCAATCTCCTCCAATGGCCGTGGCGGCTGGTATTGGTAGAAGTGGCGGTTGAACGGAATTTCGTAGCCGACGATGCCGATCTCGCCATCCTTGGCGTCGCGCTTGCTGGCGTCTATCCACGCATCGGGCACATGGGGCTGCACTTCGGCGACGAAGTAGGCCTCTACGCTGGCGCTTACCGTGCGGCTGGGGTCTAGTGCCACGTTTTCAAAATCACGCAGCTCGCCATCGGCTTGGTATTCGATGACCTCCTGGTTCACGGCGAACAGGCCGTAGAGCGGATGGGCTTTGCCTTTGTGCACCTTCTTGACCACCTTTTCAGCGGCGGGATTCTTCCAGCTCACGGCATCGGCAATATGCTTTTTCTCTTTGGCGTCGAGCGTGATGCTTGCCCGCTTGCAGGCGGCCTTGATGGCTTCGTCATACGCATTGAAGTCATCGTGCGGGGCACTGCCTATCTCGGCTTGCAGGGCGCGGGCCTTGAGCAGCACCGCCTTTTGCGCCAGCCAGGTTTTGGTGTCGAGCAGGTCTTTGATCTGCTTTTCCTTGAGGTCGGCAAAGTCGCGCTTGAGGTGGGCGCGTATTTCTTCGGTGTAGTCATCCAGCTGGCCATAGAGGTCACAGTCGGCAGCGTCTTGCCAGTAGGGCTGGCCGTACTCGGCGTAGACCCACTGCATGGCTGCATTCAGCGCGCCAGACTCAAAGCGCAGGCTGGCAATGCGTTCATCGCTGAACTGCCACGACAGGCGCAGGGGCCGCTCGATGGTGATGCGGCGGTAGCCAAACTCGTGCGTGGAAAAAATTTTGCTGGCAAAGGTTTTGACGGCTTCGGGCTTGGGGTTGGCGGCTGGGCGACCTCGGCTGCTTTTGGCTTCCGCCGGTTTGTTGAGCGCCTGCGCTTCGACCACCTCAAATTGGCCAAAGCAACGGGTGATGGTGGCAATGTCGGCCTCGTCCATCACATTGCGCTTGCTGCCCAGCGATTTGCGCATCTTGCCGCAGAGGTTGGTGCCATTGATGAGCTGTACCTTGCCTTTGCGCTCAGCAGGCTTTTTGTTCGACAGCACCCACACATAGGTGGCAATGCCGGTGTTGTAGAACATGTCGGTGGGCAGGGCGACGATTGCTTCGAGCAGGTCGCTTTCCAGAATATGGCGGCGGATTTCCGATTCGCCCGAGCCTGCGCCACCAGTGAAGAGCGGCGAGCCATTGAGGATGATGCCGATGCGTGAGCCGCCGTCTTTCACATCGCGGAGCTTGCTGATGAGATGCAGCAAAAACAGCAGCGAGCCATCCGACACACGCGGCAGGCCGGGGCCAAAGCGGCCGTCAAAGCCTTTGAGGGTGTGTTCGTCGGTAATGTCGCCTTCGATCTTTTTCCAGTCCACGCCAAAGGGTGGGTTGGAGAGCATGTAGTCAAACTTGCTGGCGTAGAGGTGGTCGTTGGACAGCGTGTTGCCGAGCTTGATGTTGCCGACCTCTTGCCCCTTGATGAGCATGTCGGCCTTGCAGATGGCGTAGCTCTCTGGGTTGAGCTCCTGGCCAAAGGCGCGCATCACGGCCTGGGGGTTCAGCTCGTGCACATATTCCATGCCCGCTGAGAGAAAACCGCCCGTGCCCGCCGTGGGGTCGTAAATGGTGCGGATGATGCCGGGCTTGGTGAGGGCTTCATCGTCTTCCATGAATACCAGCGAGGTGGTGAGGCGCACGATGTCACGCGGGGTGAAGTGCTCGCCTGCCGTCTCATTGGAGCTTTCGGCAAACTTGCGGATCAGCTCTTCAAACACCAGACCCATGTCGTGGTTGGAAACGACCTTGGGGTGCAGGTCCATGGTGCGGACTTTTTGCACGACCTTGTAGAGCAGGTTGGCATCGTTGAGCAAACCAATGAATTCAGCGAACTTGAAGTGGTCAAAAATCTCGCGGGCGTCTTTGGAGAAGCACTGGATGTAGCGCTCCAGATTGGCCTTGATGCCCGACTCGCCCAGGGTGCTGAGGTCCATGGGCGAGGTGTTGAAGAAGCGCAGGCCACCGGCTGCGCGCAGGATCAGCTTTTCTTTGGCCTCTTCGGCAATGGCCATTTTCTCGACCTTGGCGGCTTCGGCCAGCACAGCTGGCTTGCTGCCCTCCAGCACACATTCCAGACGGCGCAGCAGCGCAAAAGGCAGGATGACGCGGCCATATTGGCTCTGCTTGAAGTCGCCGCGCAGCAGGTCGGCCAGCGCCCACAGGTCGGCGGCGAGGTTATTGGTTTCTGGGGTCATGTGTTACGAACAACGGCTTGGGGTTTCACCCCTACGAGGGCGAGTATTGCACGGGCTTAGCGGTGGATTTCCGAACCGATGCACAGGCGCTAGCCTACAAAAAAAGCCCGAACTGTTGCCAGATGCCGAGCTCAAGAATCTGTGGGAGGAAATCTGCATTGCCGTCCGAACCCGACCACCCAATGCGGGATCTGCATGAATCGCACCTGGCTGTGCGCAGCGGCAGATAGCCGCCGGCCGCATGCCGCAGATCAGCAGCACCAACAGGTCGATTGCAGCCTCCTCTGCGCTCCCACACACTCCCTCCACACCCCCACCCCATAATCCCGCCCGCAACCCCCAGCCCTCCCCCGGCCCTTCTTGCAGGCACAAGACATGACTTCACTGACCGAGCTGTGGCAGGCAGCCATCACCTGGCTCGCAACCCACGCCGTAACCCCCACCGTTCACTGGCTGGACATCGCTCAGGCGGCGGGCGATCCGCGCGAGATTGCCAAGGCAGTGCTGATTGCCGCGCTGCAGTTGTTCCTGATCGCGGGCGTGATGCGGCCGCTGGAGAGTCTGTTTCCGGCCGAGCGCTGGAGCGATCGGCGGCTGACGACGGTGGACCGCAACTACACGCTGCTGATGCTGCTGGGGCTGTTTCCGCTGTTCAGTTTTCTGGTGCTGATGCCGTTTGCCAGCATGCTGGGCGGCGGGCCGGCGGCCGAGGAGGCCACGGGGCTCAAGCACTGGGTGCCGTGGTTTGCGGACCATCCGGTGGCGCTGTTCCTGGTGTACTACGTGGTCTACGACCTGGTGTATTACTGGATGCACCGCGCCCAGCATGTGATGCCCTGGTGGTGGGCCATGCACAGCATGCACCACAGCCAGCGGCAGATGAGCTGCTGGAGCAATGACCGCAGCCATTACCTGGACGGCATGCTGCAGTCCTTCATCCTGGCCACGGTGGGGCTGGCGATGGGGGTGGAGCCTTCGGAGTTTGCGCTGCTGGGGCTGCTGAGCGAGCTGGTGCAGAACTTCTCGCACGCCAATGTGCGGCTGCGCCTGGGCTGGCTGGGCCGCGTGGGTGAGCGGGTGCTGGTGGGCCCGCTGTTCCACCGCCACCACCACATGCTGCGCGACCCCGAACGGCCCACGCGCCACAACTGCAATTTTGGGCAGGTGCTGCCTTGGTGGGACATGCTGTTTGGCACGGCGCTGTACACCAACGAGCCCGTGCGCCCCACGGGCGTGAGCGACCCCGAGGTGGATGCCGACAACGAGCGCGGGCTGGTGGCCATGCAGTGGCATACGCTCAAGCGGTTCTGGGGAGCGTTTCGCCGGCGCGAGGGCTGGCGGCTGGGCGATGTGTCCTTCGGGCCGGGCTACCGGCCCATTCATGACGACGATGGAGCCCAGCCCCATCCTGCGGCCGGGGCGGCTGCGGTGACCGGGGCGGCCGGGGCTGCGCCTACGGCTCCAGGTTCGGCCTCATCAGCGCCTCGAACCACTCGATGAAAACCGCCAGCCGGCGCGAGCGCTGGCGGCGGTGCGGATACAGCAGGGCCACGGGCATGGGCGCTGCGCGGTGGGCGGGCAGCACTTCCACAAGCTCGCCCGTGTCCAGCAGGTGCTGCACGTCATAGCGCGGGATCTGGATCAGCCCCAGGCCGGCGCGGCAGCAGGCGATATAGCTTTCTGCATTGTTGGTGACTACGCGGCTGGGCACGGCCAGGGTCTGCGGCCCTTCCACTCCATCCACCCCATCCACATCGCTCGCCCCATTCCATTCCCAGGGCAGTTCCCGCCCCGTGCGCGGCGAGGCATAGCCCACGCTCCAGTGGCCGTGCAGCAGGTCCTGCGGCTGCTCGGGCAGGCCGTGCTCGCGCAGGTAGGCGGGGCTGGCGCAGTTGATGAGGGCAATGCAGCCCAGCGGGCGCACGACCAGGCTGCTGTCATGCAGCGTGCCCACGCGCACGGCGCAGTCCACGCCTTCCTGCACCAGATCAATGGCGCGGTCTGACGAACCCAGCACCAGCTGCAGCCCCGGATGCCGGCGCATGAGCCCCGGCAACGCAGGCGCCAGCAGGCGGCGCGCGATGCGGCTGGGCACATCCACATGCAGCCGGCCCGTGGCCTGGCGCGTGCGGGCCTGGAACATCTGCTCCACGTCCTCGGCCTCTGACAGCAGCGGGCGCAGGCGCTCCAGCAACTGGGCGCCATCGGCCGTCAGGCTGACCTGGCGCGTGGTGCGGTGCAGGAGTCTTGCGCCCACCTGCTCTTCGAGCTGCTGCACGGCGGCGGAGACCGTGGCGCGCGGCAGGTCCAGGGCATGGGCGGCCTTGATGAAGCTGCCCATCTCGGCCACCTGCATGAAGATCCGGTATCGGTCGAGTCGGTCCATGGGACGCAGCATAGTCCGTGCAGCGGTCCTTCTACTTGGCCTACTTGGTGGTGTAGCCGCCGTTGATCAGGATGGTCTGCCCGGTGATCCACCAGCCGTCGCTGACCAGGTGGCGGATGAAGGGCACCACGTCTTCGATATGCGTCAGCCCCGAGGGCGAGAACGGCGACAGCGCCGCCGCGCTCTTGTGATAGGCCACGGCGTCCGCGCCTTCCTGGCCGTAGAAGAACGGCGTGTCCATGGGCCCCGGCCCCACGGCCGTGACCGAAATGCCCCGCGCCCCGAACTCCTTGGCCGCCGCCCGCGTGAAATGCTCCACCGGCGCCTTGGTGCCCGCATAGGAAGAATAGAACGGCGTGAACGCGCCCAGCAGCGAGGTCACCAGGGTCACGATCTTGCCGTGGTCGTTGACATGGCGCCCCGCCTCCTTGAGGAAGAAAAACGCCGACTTGCCGTTGACGGCAGCCATCTCGTCGTACTCCGCCTCGCTGATCTCCATCAGCGGCTTCTTGAGCACCTTGCCCACGGTGTTGATGGCAATGTCCGGCCGGCCCACGGCGTCCACGGCCTCTGCAAAAAGCCGCTCCACGGCGCCAGCGCGCGTCAGATCACCCTGCAGCGCCACGGCCTCTGCGCCCAGCGCACGCACTGCGGCCACCGTGGTCTCCGCCTCGGCCCGTGAAGACTCGCTGTTGTAGTGCACCACCACGGCCCGCGCGCCGTGCCCCGCCAGATCACGGGCAATCAGCCCGCCCAGATTCTTGGCGCCGCCTGCAATCAATGCCACCTTGCCGCGAATGGAATGGTCTGCCATGGAAACGCTCCTTGTGCTTGGATGAAGCACCCAGCTTAGGCAGCCAGCCCCCCGCGATAAACCGGCGCAGCCGGGATGGATCATCCAGAAAACCAGAACAATCAGCCGCGCCAGCGCCCCCTGCCCCGGCAGTCCGCTCCGCTCCCCCTCCCGTATGCCCGCGCCTGCGTCGGGCCGCCTGCGGGGTTGCAGTCCTGCCGCAGGACAGGACTGCTTCGTCATCTGACTCGCCGTGATTGTCTGAACGGAGCGCGCAGCGCGAAGTGAGTTTCACGGCGAACCCCGCAGGCGGCCGGACGCAGGTTGCCCGCAGCGAAGCGAAGGGGTCGCGGGAATTCGGGTCGCCTTTACTTTGCCTACTTTCCTTTGGCGAAACAAAGGAAAGTAGGTCGGCCGCCGGGCCGAGACCCGGCCTCGAAAAAACACCACCCGGCAGGGTCAAAAAGCCAAACCCGCGTCACGCCAGACGAACAAGACAAGCCTCACGACAAGGTCCGCTCGTACATATACCTCCGCGACCAAGCCAACGAAGCAGCCCCCTGCCCCGCCCTCCGACAAACAACCTGAAAGATAGACACATCATCGTGTTCAAACGCATAAGCACACCCCGCCAAATACACCCTCCAAATCCGAAACCTCTCCTCCTCCACCAACGCCCGAATCTCCGGCACACAAGCCTCAAACCGCTCCAGCCACAACTGCAACGTGCGCACGTAATGCCGCCGCAGCCCCTCCACATCCAGCACCTCCAGCCCCCCACGCTGCATGGCCTCCAGCGCCAGGCTCAGGTGCGGCAGCTCGCCATCAGGAAACACATAGCGGTCGATGAACGCACCGCCGCCCAACGCCGTGGCGCCCACGTCGGCATCGGTGGAGGTGATGCCGTGGTTCAGCGCCAGGCCGTCATCGGCCAGCAGCTCGCGCATGTGCGCAAAGTACATGGGCAGGTTGCGGCGGCCCACATGCTCGAACATGCCGACGCTGGTGATGCGGTCAAAGCGCCCCTGCACGTCGCGGTAGTCCTGCAGGCGGATCTCGATGCGGTCGGCCAGGCCTGCGGCGCGCACGCGCTCGGTGGCCGCTTCGAACTGGTTGCGCGACAGCGTCACGCCCACGCATTGCGCGCCAAAGTGCTGGGCCGCGCGCAGCACCAGGGCGCCCCAGCCGCAGCCGATGTCCAGCAGGCGCTGGCCGGGCTGCAGGCGGATCTTGGTGAGGATGTGGTCCAGCTTCTGGCGCTGGGCGGTGGCCAGGTCCTCGTCGCCGTTCTCGAAGTAGGCACAGGAATAGACCATGCCCTCGTCCAGCCAGAGGCGGTAGAAGTCGTCGGACACGTCGTAGTGGTACTGGATGGATTCGCGGTCCGTGCTGCGGCTGTGCCGAAAGCGCCTGGCCGCGCGCGCCGCAAGCGCCAGCCGCCCCGGCCCCTTGCCCGCGCCCTGGGTCTTGGACATGCGGCGAGCCAGCGCATAGCCGAAGTCGATGATGTCGGGCAGGCGCCCGTCGATGTCGATCTGGCCCTTCACATAGGCTTGGCCCAGGTGGTCCAGGCTGGGGTCCAGCAGCAGCGGCAGGGCCGAGGCGCTGCGCACGGTGAGCGTGACGCGCGGCTGCTCGAAGCGGCCGAAGTCGAACTGCTCGCCATTCCACAGCACCAGCCGCGCCGGCAGATCGGCCCGTGCACGCACGGCCTCGGCCCAGCGCCTGAGCTTTTTGTCCCAGAACATCGTGCATCTCCCCGGGGCTGGCGGCGCCCCCCTTTTGACATGACCCGCATGAACCGCATGAAAAGCAAATGACGAGTCTTGCCGGTTCATGTGACGGCAAGACGTCAGCACGGCAGCCCGCGCCGGTAGCGGATCGATACAGACCCGATGGCGCCCACACCCCGCCAGCGGCCCGGCTTGGGGCACACTGGCCGGCGTTCCAACTGCCCCGGCGCGAAGGCGCCTGCGACAGACCCATGCAAGCCTTTGACCTGAGCATCGAACACTGCATCGAGCACCGCAACGAACAACGCAGCACCGGCGGCTATGGCCTGCCGGATTTCAGGAACCTGCCATCGAACTGGAGCCACTGACGTCATGGCCATGACCCATACCCAGGCGCTGTCCAAGCTGGCAGCCGACACCCTGGTGCAGACCCTGGAGGAAGACGTGGCGCGCGTGATGGCGCGCACGTTTGCGCTGGGCCGGCACGATGCCGCTATTGCGGCCAACTACGGCGGCCATGCCCTGCCGCCCCTGCTGCGGCGCTGGAGCTGCGTGCTGCAGGCCGGTGACGCCAAGGCAACGGCGCTGTACCGGCACAAGACGGCGCTGGCCCTGGCGATCGTGCTGCACAGGAACGGCCTGGCCGACGCGGGCCTGAACGCGGCGGCGCGCACGGCCATCGATGTGCTCAATGCCGAGGTGGCGCTCAGCGATGATTTTTTTCGCAAGTCGGCGCAGATCCGCCAGGACTTCCTGGACACGCCGCCCGCGCCGCCCAAACGCTCGCCGGGCCTGCCCGACAGCCTGACCTTCTACCGCGCGGCCGACGTGGTGGCCATGGAGCTGGACGGGCGCTTCCACGCCCTGTACGTGCACGGCTGCGCCAGGACCAACCAGAGCCCCATCGTCGAGTTCTACGACGCGGTGTTCGACCACCTGCCGCAGATGGCGGAGCTAGCCGACGTGCGCGCCCGGGGCCGGCGCTACAACGATGGTGTGGGGCGGGTGGCGCGGTTTTCCATATCGGGCCTGAAGTTCCTGCCCGACCCGGCCGGCCAGTTCACCCTGGTCAAGGCCTGCGTGGAGACGCCGCCGGACCCCGGCCATCTGCAAAAGGGCGACTGGCTCTACACGGTGTCCGACATCTTCGAGCTGCAGTCCGAGGTGGACACCATGTTCGGCCCCGGCGGCAAGCCCTGAGCCTTGAGCTTTGAGTCCTGGCAGCGGCCTGTTCTTGCCTGTTTTCAAGAGGAAATTCATGACGCACCCCCGGCCTTCCACTCTGCCCTCCCGCATGGCCTTGCCGGCCGCGCTGGCAATGGCTGCCACGCTGGCCCTTGCGGGCTGCAACCAGCGGCATGACACAGCAGCCATGGAATCTGCGCCCGCCCCCGCGCCCATGGCGGGCGGCGCCGGCATGAAGCAAGGCCGCGCCGCCACCGTGCAGGCCGAGGATGCGGCAGCCGCCGCACCAGAGACATCGGCGCAGGACGAGATGGCCCAGCGCTTCCTGGCCGTTCGCCAGGAGCTGAACGTGGAAGTGCCGCAGGCGCAGCTGGCCGATGCCTGGGGCCAGGTGCGCGACCTGTGTGCCACGCTGCGCTGCGAGCTGCTGTCGGCATCGCTGCTGCGCGAGACGCCCCAGCAGCCCGGCAACGCCATGCTGGAGATGCGCGTGGCGCCGGCCGATGTGCAGCGGCTGCTGGGCACGCTGGCCGGCGTGGCCACCATCGTGTCGCAGAACACCATCAGCGAGGACAAGACCGCCGAGGTGATCGACGTGGAGGCGCGCATCAGGAACCGTACCGAATTCCGCGACAGCCTGCGCCTGATGCTGCGCGACACCACGACCAGGCGCACCATGTCCGACCTGCTGGAGATACAGCGCACGCTGTCGGACACGCAGGCCGAGCTGGACGCCATGGCCGCCCAGCGCAAGGTGCTGGAGCAGCAGACCAGCAAGCAGCACATACAGATCCAGTTCACGCCCACCCGCGCCCTGGTGCAGGGCGGCACCAGCTACAGCCCCATAGGCCGCGCGCTGCGCGATGCCGGCCATGTGCTGGGCGAGAGCATGGCCGCGCTGATCACCTTCGTGGCGGCCGTGCTGCCCTGGCTGGTGCTGGTGGTGCTGCCGCTGGGCTGGGTGCTGCGCGCGCTGTGGCGGCGCAGGCGCGCCAGGAAGGCCTGAGCGGCACAGCAGGATCAGGAAGTACGGCGGCACGGAGACCGGCCCGCCCGGCGGCACGGCCGTGCTCCAATCAAGCCATGCCCACCGAACCGAGCCTTGACGACCTGCGCCGCCATGCCGTGGCGCGCACCCTGTTCACGCCGACCACCCTGCCTGCGGCCATACAGCGCCTGGGCTTTGTGCAGGCAGACCCGATTCGCGCCCCGGCCCGGGCACAGGACCTGACGCTGCGCCACCGCGTCAAGGACTACCGCGCCGGCGACCTCGAGCGCCGCTACGCGCGCCTGGCGATCGACGAGGACTGCCTGGTCAACTACGGCTTTCTGCCCAGTGAGCACCTGGCGCTGATGCACCCGCGCCAGGCCCGCAAGGCCTGGGATGCCGAGACGCAGCGCAAGGCTGCCGAGGTGCTGGCCTTTGTGCGCGAGCGCGGCGCCGTGCATCCGCGCGAGGTGGAGCAGCATTTCTCGCACGGAAGCGTGAAGAACTACTGGGGCGGCTCGGGCAGCGCCAGCACGCAGTTGCTCGACGGCATGCACTACCGCGGCCTGCTGCGCGTCAAGCGCCGTGACAGCGGCACGCGCGTCTACGAGGCCATCGCCCACCCGCCGGCCGACGATAGCCCCGCCGCCAGCGCCCGGCGCGCCGCCGCGCTGATCGACCTGGTGGTGCGCAAGTACGCACCGCTGCCAGCCCCCAGCCTCACCTACCTGGTGCGCCTGCTGGGCTATGGCGCGCCCCACCTGGCGCAGCAGACCCAGGTGGCGCTGCGGCTGGCGCGCGAGCAGCTGGCAAGCTGCCGCATCGACGGAACCACCTGGTACTGGCCCGCCGACGAGAACCCACGCTCGCGCCGCCATGCCTTCGACGAGCGGCTGCGCCTGCTCGCGCCCTTCGATCCAGTGGTCTGGGACCGGCGCCGCTTCACGCTGCTCTGGGGCTGGACCTACAAGTTCGAGGCCTACACGCCACCGGCCCGGCGCCAGCTGGGCTACTACGCCCTGCCCATGCTCTGGCAGGGCCAGGTGATCGGCTGGGCCAACCTGCAGGCGCGCGACGGCCGGCTGGAGCCGTCATTCGGCTATGTGGCCGGCGCGGCGCCCGGCGATGCCGCCTTTCGCAGCGCGCTGGATGAGGAGCTGCAGCGCATGGAGCTGTTCCTGGCGCCGCGCTGAGGCGCAGGCACTCGCCCCCTGCGCGCGGTTGCCGCCCCACAGGAGCAGCGGCAAGGCAGCTCAGGGGCAGTCCGTTCAGAAGGTTCCGCGCAGCGTGAGCGTGGCATTGCGCGGCATGCCGTAGTAGGTGCCGTTGCGCGCGCCGCCCACGGCAGCCCAGTAGACCTTGTCGGTCACGTTGCCGATGTTGAGCGCCGCCGTCCAGTTGCGGTTGATGCGGTAGGAGGCACGCAGGTCCAGCACGGCATGGCCGGGGTTCTGCACGGTGTCCACGCGGGCATGGCTTTGCGCGCTGAGGTTGGCGCCCACCTTCCAGGCCGACCATTCGCCGGGCAGCGCGTAGCTGGTGGACACGCGCAGCAGGCTGCGCGGGGTGTCGGTGCTCAGCGAGCTGCCTTCGTCGTCGCGCGTGTTCAGCCAGGTGTAGCCGCCCGAGACCTGCCAGCCGCGTGCAAGCTCGCCACCGATCTCGGCATCGAAGCCCTTGCTGCGCAGCACGCTGGAGTTGCGGTAGCAGTCATTGGTGGTGACGCCAGGGCACAGGCCTTCGTTGCCGGTGTCGAACACGGCCACGTCGCGCTTCTTGATGTTGAACACCGAGAAGGCCACGTTGAGCTTGCGCTCGAACAGTTCACCCTTGATGCCGGCCTCGTAGTTGGCGCCCACGGCGGGCTTGAGGCGGTTGCCCTGCACGGTGGCGTACTGCGACTGGGGCTGGAAGGTGCTGGTGTAGCTGGCATAGACCGACCAGAGTTTGTCCAGGTCGTAGACCAGGCCCGCATACGGCGTGAAGCGGCCGTTTTCGCGGTAGTCGTTGGTCAGGGCGCCGGTGAAGGTGTCGTTGGAGCGGAACTTGAACCAGTTCAGGCGCCCGCCCAGGTGCAGGTGCAGGCGTTCGGCCAGCTGCAGGCGCCCGCTGCCGTAGATGCCCAGCAGTTGCTTGCGCTCCCTGAGACTGAAGTCATAAGGGGGAGCCACGGGATCGGGGATGCGCGAATGGTCGAAACGGAAGACGTCCAGGGGCATGGCCTCGCCAGAGGAGGCCGACTGGGTCAGCACCTTCTGCTGGGTCCAGCTGGTGCCGAACATGACCTTGTGCGTGCCGCCCAGCGCCTGAAAGCTGCCGGTGACGTTGGCATCCAGCCCCGTGGCATCGATGTCGCGCGCAATGAAATCGTTGCCCACGTAGCGCAGGCCCTGCAGGGTAACGGGATCGATGGCGCCGCGCGCCGATCCCAGCTTCTGGTCGATGGTGGTCTTGCCGTGGTTGAGCGTGAGCTTGGCCACCCAGTCGCCGCCCATGCGGTGCTCGACCTCGCCGAACACATCGTCCACCTGGGCCTCGTGGCGGTTCCAGCGCTGGCCCAGCGAAGTGGAGCGCGGCAGGCCCAGCGAGGCGCCGTTGGAGTAGCTGGGCAGGCCGAAGATGCTGTAGCCGTCGATGTCGGTCTGTTCATGTCGGTAGCCCGCCGTGACCTTGGTGCCGGCGCCCAGGTCGGCGTCGATCACGCCGTAGAGCATGGGCGAGCGCGAATGCACCAGGTCGATGAAGCTGTGGCGGTCGGTATAGGCGGCCACCACGCGGCCGCGCACCGTGCCGGCCTCGTTGACCGCGCCGCCTCCATCGATCTCGGTGCGAAAGTTGTTCCAGGAGCCGATGCTCTGGGCAAACTCGAAGTGCTTTTCCGCACGCGGGCGCTTGCGCACCATGTTGACCACGCCGCTGGGGTCGCCCGCGCCCACCACCAGGGCGCCTGCGCCGCGCAGCACCTCCACGCGGTCGAGGATGGCCGTGTCCATGGGCACCCAGCCCGTGGGGCTGTAGGTGCCGCCGGCCACGCCGTCGAGCAGGTAGTTGGAGTCCGGGATTTCGTAGCCGCGCATCATGTAGACGTGTGCCCCGAAGTTGCGCTGCGACTTGGTGGCGCCCGTGGTCTGCAGGATCACGTCTTCGACGGAAGACAGGTTCTGGTCATCCATCTGCTGGCGCGTGACCACGGTGACCGACTGCGGTGTCTCGCGAATGGACTGCTCCATCTTGCCGATGCTCAGAGCGCGCGTGGTGTAGGAGCCGGTCTGCTCGGTGGTGGGGCTGGTGATGGCCTGGGCCGTGACGCGCACCTCGGCCATGGCCTGGGCCGTGCCTGCGGTGCGTGCAGCGGCAGCTGCAGAGGCTGGAGCGGGCGCTGCGGTGCGCAGGCCCCAGTTGCCCGAGCCCGTGCGCACCAGCTCCAGCCCGCTGCCCTGCAGTGCCGCGCGCGCGGCCTGCTCGGGCGTGTAGCTGCCGCGCACGGCGGGCGCGGTCAGACCGCGCACCAGCTCGGCGTCGATGCCGATCTGCTGGCCGCTTTCGGCGCCTATGCGCGCCAGCGCGCTGCCCAGCGGCTGGGCCGGCAGGTCGTAGCTGCGCACGGACGAGGCGGCTGGCGCAGCGGGCGCGGAAGGGGAAGTCTGGGCGTGGGCGCTCAGCGCGCAGGCCAGGGCGGCAGCGGCCAAGGTGCGCAAGGGCAAGGGGCAGGAGAGCAGCATGCGGGTTCTCGACAAGGAGGTTGGAAGGGCCTGAAAAGCAGGTTTCCAAGGCTTGTCGAGCGCGCCGCAAAAAGTGTTCATTTTTTTGCGCGCAGGCACCGACCTCACCCGATAGTCACTCGATGGTCACCAGCCAGCCACGCTGGTAGACGTTCACGGCAATGGGCAGGGTCTCGGCCAGCGCCGCCAGGGCGCGGTCGGTGTCGTCCAGCGAGAACGTGCCGTAGACATGCAGGGCCGCCGCACGCGGCGCCACGCGGATGAAGCCCGCGCGGTAGGCACGCAGGGCCTGCACCACATCGCCCAGCGGCTGGTCATGCGCCTCCAGCATGCCGCGCTGCCAGGCCGAGGCGGTGCCGGGCTCGGTCGCATCCTCGGCAATGCCTGCCGGACCGAAGCGTGCACTGCGGCCTTGGGCCAGCACCTGGCTTGCACCCTGTGGCGTGGTGATCTCCACGCTGTGCTCAAGCATGCTCACCAGGCTGCTGCCGGCCTCCTGGCGCACCACGAAGCGCGTGCCCAGCGCGCGCACCTGGCCGTGGGCCGTGCGCACGGTGAAGGCGGCGCCCCCTTGCCCTGCCTCCCAGGCCTGTGGCGCCGCATGCGCCAGCAGCGTGCCCTGGCGCAGGATGACGGTGCGGCGGCCACCACTGAAGTCCAGGTCAGCCGCCGAGCGCGCATCCAGCGTGATGGTGCTGCCATCGGGCAACGCAAAATCACGCCGCTCGCCCGTGCCGGTGCGCAGGTCGGCAGCCCATTGGCTGATGGGTGCGTGGCGGTGGGCCACGAAGGCGGTGCCCACAGCCATGCCGCCCAATCCCAGCGCGCCGCGCAGCAGGCTGCGGCGACGGCGGATGCGCGATTCGGCACGCTGCAGCGCCTGGCCCATCAGGCTGCCCGAGGCCGCAGGCGCGCCGGTGCGCAGCGGCGACAGCATCTGCTGCAGCGGTGCCTGCAGCCGCTCCCAGGCCAGGCGGTGGCCGGCATCGGCCCGCAGCCATTGCTCGAAACCCTGGCGCTCGCCATCGCTGACGGAGCCCGAGTTCAGCGTGACCAGCCAGCCCACGGCCGCCTCGGTGGCAGCATCCAGACTGCTGCCGTCCTGCGAAAGAGAGGCCGCCATGTCAGCCGCCGCGCGCCACCGCAATGCCGGCCTGCTGGCGGGCCAGCGCGATGGCGATGCGCCGGAAGGCCTCGGCCATGTGGCGGCGCACCGTGCTCAGGGAAATGTCCAGCTGGTCGGCAATGGCCTGGTAGGTCAGGCCGTCGATCTGGCTCAGCAAAAAGGCCTGGCGCGCCTTGAGCGGCAGGCCGTCCAGCGCCTGGGCGATGTGCTCCAGCGTCTCCAGCAGCACGGCGCGCTCTTCGGGAGAAGGCGCCAGCTCCTCGGGCTGCAGGGCCAGGGTCTCCAGATAGGCCCGCTCCAGCTCACGCCGGCGCCACAGCGTGAACAGCAGGCGCTTGGCAATGGTGGTCAGAAACGCGCGCGGCTCCTGCACCACGGCAGCGGGGCGCGCCGCCACCACGCGCACAAAGGTCTCGGACGCCACATCCTGCGCCTCGGCCGTGTCGCGCAGCCGGGCCTTCAGACGCGACAGCAGCCAGGCATGGTGGCCCACATACAGCTGCTGGACCTGGAGCATGGATTCTGGAGGCGTGTGCGGCACGGACATGGGGCGGTATTTTAGCCGTCCGCAATAAGAATGGTTTGCATTCCACCATTCCCCCAGGGCAGCCGGACCGCCCTCAGTTCATGCGCGGCAGATTCGCCGCCTTGATGGCCGCGCCCATGGACTCATGGCCCTGGACCAGCTTTCTGCGGTATTCGGCGCCGGTGAGCGGCGCCGGGTCCACGCCGGCTGACTCGAAGATGCGCGCCACCTGGGGGCCCTCGGCAGCTGCCATGGCGACGCGCTCCAGCCTGTCGCGCAGGGCCGGGGGCACGCCCTTGGGGTAGGCCAGGCCGATCCAGGAGTCGATCTCCACGTCGTAGCCCTGCTCCCTGAGCGTGGGCACCTCGGGCAACTCCTTCCAGCGCATGGGGCTGGCGCTGGCGAGCAGGCGCATTTTTCCGGCCTTGACGTGCTGGACGATGTCCGAAGGGTTCTGCACGATGACGTCCACCTGCCCGCCGATCAGGCCGGCCACGGTCTCGGCGCCAGACTTGTAGTTGATCTCCTCGAACCTGCCGCCCGTCTTGCGCCCCAGCTCGTACATGGCCAGGTTGTTGGGCGCGGACGGCGCGCCAAAGAAGATGCCCTTGCCCTGGCGGGACGCGGCCACCAGGTCGGCCATGGTCTTGTAGGGCGAGTCCGCGCGCACGGCCACGCCATAGCGGTAGCGGGCCACGCCTGCGATGAAGTCGAAGTCATCGACCTTGTAGTCCACCTTCATGAGGTGGGGCGTGATGGCGATGGTCGAAAACGTCACCACGCCCAGCGTATAGCCGTCGGGCTTTTGCCGGGCCAGCGACGAGACGCCCAGCGTGCCCTGCGCTCCCGCGCGGTTGTTGGGCACCACGGGCTTCTTGAGCAGGCCCTCCATGGCATTGCCGATGGCGCGCGAGGCCACGTCGGTATTGCCGCCTGCGCCGTAGTTGATGATCAGGGTCAGTTCCCGCTCGGGAAACGCGTCCGTGCCCTGGGCCAGCGCCGGGGCGCCGGCTGCGGCCGCCAGCGCTGCCGCGCAGAAGGCCGAAAGCAGGCATCTGCGAGATGCGGGGGATGGATATGCATGCATGGTTGTCTCTCGTTGCGATCTTGGGTTCTGTCGTCTTTGGAAGTCGTGCTTTCACGGTGCTGCGCACTACCCACTGACCGGGAAACAGGCACGCCCTGGAAGTGGGGGCACCGAGGAAGGGCCGCCCCGCACCGAGGGTGCCGTCCCCCCGCGAAGCGAGAGGGGGAAGCGGCGCAGCCGCTCAGGGGGTCGTCCTTCCTCAATTCATGAAGAAGCCGCCGTTGACGTCGATCACCGCGCCATTGGTGAAGCCCGCAGACTCGCTGCACAGGTAGCGGATGGCGGCACCGACCTCGGCCGCCTCGCCCAGGCGCCGCACGGGGATCTGCTCGGCATAGCGGCGGTTGACCTCGTCGCCGGCCTGCTGCGCCATCGGCGTCAGGATGCGGCCCGGCGCCACGCAGTTGGTGGTGATGCCGTACTGGCCCATCTCCGAGGCGATGGAGCGGCTCAGGCCCAGCACGGCGGACTTGCTCAGCATGTAGGCGGGGCCGGCCACGATGGACTTGCCGCGCCCGGCCAGCGAGGACACGTTGACGATGCGCCCCCAGGCCCGCTGCTTCATGCCCGGCAGCGCCAGCTGGCACAGGCGCAGCATGGACAGCAGGTTGACGTCCAGGATCTGCTGCACCTCGCCCAGCCCCACTTCGAGAATGCCGTTGGACTGTCCGTTGGCGTTCTTGAGGCTGATGCCGGCGTTGTTGACCAGGATGTCCACGCCGCCATGGCGCTGCACCATGTCCGCGACCACGCGCTGGCGGGCTGCCTCGTCGCAGACATCGAGCACCACGGCGCTGGCCCGGGCACGCAGTTCCTGCGGAACCAGATCCAGGTCGGGCGCGGCCAGGTCAGCCAGCACCACGCGGCGGCCGTCGCGCAGCAGTTCGATGGCGGTGGCCAGGCCGATGCCGCGTGCGGCGCCGGTCACCAGGGCCGTGCGGAGGGGGAAGTTCTCAGGCGCGCTCATCAGTGGCTCTCCGGCGTGTAGAAGGTGATGGGGGGAAAGGCGTCTTCGGTGCACATGACCTCGATCAGCGTGGCCTCTTCGGCGGCCATGGCGGCGCGCAGCGCGGGGGCGATGGCATCGGCCGATTCCACGCGCACGCCGTGTATGCCGCAGGCCCGTGCGATGGCCGCGTGGTCCACGCCGCTGAAGTTCACGGCCGAGGTGTGCTCGCCGAACTTCACGTGCTCGGCATGCTTCTGGTAGCCCAGGATGCCGTTGTTGATGAGGACGGTGATGACCTTGATGCCCATGCGCCTGCAGGTCTCCATCTCCGACCACACATGGCCGAAGCCACCGTCGCCCACCAGGCAGAACACCTGGCCGCCGTCCTGCGCCAGGCGCGCGCCCATGGCCATGGGCATGCCCCAGCCCAGGCCCGCCAGGCCGCGCGGCGTGATGAAGCGCTGGCCGGCCCGGCGCGCGGTCAGGTAGTTGGTGACCCACAGCGTGGAGTAGCTGGCATCTGCCACCACGGTGTCCTTGGCGGTCAGCAGGGCGTCGAGCTCATGCATGATGCGCTCGGGCCGGATGGGTGCGGCGTTGGACAGGCGCACTTCGGCTGATTCCTGCCGGTGCCTTTCCCTGCCCTCGGCAATGCGTGCGGCCAAGGCAGCGCGCTGGCCGGTACGGGCCGACAGATCCAGCGGCGCGGCGATGTCCAGCATGGCTTGCAGCGCCAGCCGCGCATCGCCCACCAGGCGCATGGCGTCGTAGTTGCGCCCTATCTCCTGGCCGTCGATATCGAGGTGGATGAATTGCGCATCGCGCGGGTACAGCGTCCAGCTGTCCGTGCCGTTCTGGTTGGTGCGGTTGCCGATCAGGAACACCACGTCCGCCCCGGCCACGAAATCCTTCAGGTAGCGGCCCGAGCCATTGGGCCCCAGGCAGTTGGCGACCACGCCCAGCGACAGCTCATGCGTTTCGGCCACGGCACCCTTGCCCATGTTGGTGGTGGCCACGGGCAGGCTCAGCGCATCGGCAAAGGCGCTCAGTGCCTCGCTGGCACCCGAGATGTGCACGCCGCCACCGGCAACGATGACCGGCGCACGGGCCTGGAGCAGCGCGCCTACTGCCTGTTCCAGCAATTGCCGTTCGGGCACGGCGCGGTCCAGCGGAAAGCGGGCCAGTGCAGCGGGCCGGGGCACGCTGGAGGGCTGGGCAGGCTCGGTGAGCAGGTCGGCCGGCAGCATCAGCGCCACGGGGCCAGGCCGGCCGCTGCAGGCGGCGATGATGGCCTGCTCCACATAGTCCTCCACGCGCGATGCCTGGTCCACGCGCCGCACCCACTTGGTCACGGGCTTGAACAGGCCTATGTGGTCCAGGTCCTGGAAGGCGTTCCTGTCAGTCTGGTCGCGCGCCACGTCCTGCACCAGCGCGATGATGGGGATGGAGACCTTCAGCGCCTCGGCCAGCGGCGCCACCAGCAGCGCGGCGGCCGGCCCGTTCTGCGCGGTGATCACAGCCGGCCTGCCGCTCATGCGGGCATGGGCATCGGCCATGTAGCCGCCCGCGTTCTCGGTGCGGTAGGCGATCTGGCGCAGGCCCAATTCCTCGGCGGCCAGCACGAACATGCTGGGCAGGCTCTGCCCGAAGAACTGCGTGATGCCGTGCCGCTTCAGGACCCGGGCCACCAGGTGGCCTACGGTGTCCTGCTTGTTCAATCCAGGGTTGCTCAGGGGTTTCGACATGGGTTGCGGTTTCCGTTCAACAAAAAAAGGCGTAGCGGCTCCCTCGCCATGGCAATCGCCAGCGATACGGAAAGGGAAGCCAGGGGGAACTTATCTATTCAGGAAATTCAAAGGCAATCCAGGACACGGCCAGTCCAGCGCCACCAGCCGCCCCGTGGAAGACAGGGTGACAAAAGCCGTCTTCAGGTCCTTGCCACCAAAGCAGATGTTGGTGGTCATGGGGTCGGGCAACTCGACCCGGTGCAGCACCTGCCCGGCTGGCGAGACCACGGTGATGCCGCCCTCGCCCAGCGTGGCAAGGCAGATGTTCCCTTCGGCATCCACGGCCAGGGAGTCGATGTTCTGCATGCCAAGCAGGCGGCAGACCAGCCGTCCGCCATTGGGCGAATCGGGCCAGGGCCGGGCCAGGATGTGCCCGGGCTCGCCGATATCGAAGGCCCACAGCCGCCCCGTGAAGGTCTCCGCCACATAGAGCGTCTTCTCATCGGGAGAAAGACCGATTCCGTTGGGCGACCACAGCGGGAAGACGGCCTCGCGGATGGCGCTGCCATCGGCCAGCGCGTAGCAGACGCCGCCCCGGTCCGCCTCACGCGGCCGCACCTTGCCGTGGTCGGTGAACCAGAACCCGCCATGCCGGTCGAAGACCAGGTCGTTGGGCCCCTTCAAGGGTCCGCTGCCGCTTTGCGTGTACAGGCATTCGACCTGGCCCGAGGCCAGGTCCACGGCCTCTATGCGCCCGCCTGAATAGTCGTTGGCCTGGCCTATGGGCCGCAGCCCATGCTCCACACTGCGGTGCCACTGGAAGCCACCGTTGTTGCAGATGAACAGCTTGCCGCCGGGGCCTATGGCGGCGCCGTTCGGGCCTGCACCCAGGTGGACGAGCTGCCGCCTTGTGCCATCGGCCGTCACCCGGGTCAGCCAGCCGTTGGCGATCTCCACCAGCACGACCGATCCATCGGGCATGGCCACCGGGCCTTCGGGAAACTCCAGGCCGTCGGCCAGCTCACGAATCCTTGGTTCTGCTTTTTCCAACGTGTATGCCCGCATGCACCCTCCCTTAGATATGATGCATGGTACTTGATGCATCAAACACCAATTACAGGGTTAGCCCTTGGCAAAGCCGCACACCGTGGCCATGGGCAAACCGTCCTTCCTCGGGAGGTACCATTGCGCCCAAGCAGTTGCGGAGGCCCGATGTCCAGCGTTTTTTCACAGATCCGAACCAATCAGACCCTTGCCGAAAAAACCTATCTGCAGATCCGCGACGCCATCGTGAGAGGCCAGCTGCAACCCGCGCAGCGCCTCGTCTATCGCAGCCTGGCCGAAGAGTTCGGCATCAGCCCCACGCCCGTGCGCGATGCCATACAGCGCCTGGCCTCCGAAGGCGCCCTGGACCTGGACGACCGCGGCGTGGCCACCGTGCCCGTGCTCAGCGTGGAGCAGTACGTGGAAATCATCGCCCTGCGCATCGAACTGGAAGGCCGCGCCGCCGCAGCTGCCGCCAGCCGCCATCCGGGCCAGGGCTTCATCGACACCCTCACCCAGCTGCACCAGGACCTGGAAAAATCCATCGCCGTGGACGACGACGCCACGCTGATCGCCAACGAGCGCTTCCACTTCTCCATCATCGAAGCCGCGCAGCAGCCCGTGCTGGCCAGCCTCATCGGCCTGCTGTGGCTCAAGTGCGGCCCCTCCGTGCGCTACCTGTACCGGGGTACCTACGCCCGCGCGACCGAACATCCGCACATCCGGCTGATCCATGCGCTGGAGCAAAGGGACGGCCCCGCCGCCCGGCAGGCCGTGGTGCAGGACCTGCAAAGCGCCTGCCTGCATATCCTCAGGAAGATTGCGAAGGATGATGGGTTGGAGTTTCCGCAGGAGTGGGTAGTGGCGGGCTAAGACTTTGCCCCCCACGCCTGTGCTTTCGTAGTTGCTCCGTGCCATCCATGCAGGTTTTGTCTAGCGCCTTCGCCCCGCTGCAACCCGTTGATTCCCAAACCAATGAGCGACCTCTCGCAAAGCAGACAGCTCTCCCCGGCTCCCAATCTTTCGGCACACACGCCCATGATGCATCGGCCCGTTTCTCCAATGAAAATGGCACCACTTCAATAAAAAGTTACGCCAAAAGCTACGCTCATTCAAAAGGCCGCCTATGTTGCCTTTGGTGTTTTCGATGTTGGCACCCAAGTGGCGGCGCCCTCATCCTCGTCTTCAAGGGAGTAGGGTCGGAAGCTGCATACAGGCTTGCCCGCCCAGGCATTCAGCTCATCCTTGATGCGCGACTGCAGCGGCCGGATTTCGTTGCGAGCGAACACCTTCGCGGCCTTCTCCACATCCCCGAAACCGCCCACGTTGTTCGGTGCCATGCCCATCAGCTGGGGCGGAACCCGATGCGCGGCCAGCACGTCATCCCTGCTGCTGGCCTTGATGTTCACGAATTCGTCTTTAGCCGCCACCTCGCTGATGGGAATCAGCTTGATGCCATCGGCCTTGCCGTTGGGCGCGTAGTAGAAAAGGTTCTTGAAGTTGCCCACGCCCTTGGACTTGATGAGCTGATCGCGCATTGCCTCGATATCTTCCTCATGCTGGGCGGGGTCGGTCACGTAGAGGATGAAGCCAGCGTGCGATCCGTTGGCGTAGTAGCGCCGCCGGAACAGCGTGGCCGCCTCGTTGAGCAGGGCCGACTGCACGGCGCCCAGGTACTGCGGCAGGCCGTATACCTCCTGATGAATGTCGGGCTCCCGCAGGTGGAAGACCTGGCCAGCCGGGAATTCGTGCTCGTTCTGAAAATCGCTGATCTGGAAATATTGCCCGGCCTCTTTGCCGCGCCGCGTGTACTTGCCAAGCGTGTGCTCCAGCCGCAGCAAGTCCCCCACCAGATTGCGCCGGCTTTCCAGATAGCCATTGCCCAGCGTGAGGTAGTCCAGAGCGAAGGCCTGGAAGGCGCCGGGCGAAAGATAGGGCGACGGCATCAGCGTGCTGGTCAACACGTTGACCTTGAAGCGGATGGCGGACTCATGATGAGCACCGACGCGCAGCATGCGCGCCAGATCAGCAAAGCTGACAGGCGGCTCATACCAGCGGCCGTTATCCATGCACTCGATGTATTCGAGGATGGAAGCGCGACCGCCCACCACTGGCTCAGGATCGCCAAAGGTGAACATCACAGAGCGCGCGGGGCCTGCGGGCGCGGATTCGGCGGCAGCATCATTGCCGGGCGCTGCGCTGGCCTGGGTGGCTTCGGTCATTCGGATATCTCCACAAAGGATTGCGAGAGCGTGGAGCCGGCGAACTCGGTCCCCTGCTCCAGTGGTTCGTTGGAAAGCGCATTCATGGTTGCCCACGCCAGATCACCGTGGCCGGTCTGCTCCGAACGGCCGCTGCTGTAGGTGATGGAGCGGCCCGTGGGCGTCATCTCCTGCTTGACCGACATGAAGCTGGCGGCCATTTCCTTGTCGTCCTGGTCGAACTCCAGCCGGCCGGCGCGCAGCACGGTCTGGGCCTTGAGCACCAGCAGGATCTTGGCTTCGAGGCTGTAGCGCAGGCCGCGCACGGCGGGAAAGAACTTGCGCACAAGCTGGTAGACGCCCTGCCCCATGCCGGTTGTGTCGATGGTCATCTTCTCGACGTTGAACTGCTGGCAGATGCGCTGGATTTCCGCCGCCTGGTCCTCGTACTCCATCTTGTGCATCTGCTTGCGGTACAGGATGCGGAACTTGCCACCGGGCTTTTCAGGCGGCGCCAGGACCACCAGCGCGGACTTGTCGCCGGTATGGCTGGGGTCATATCCAACCCAGACGCCTTTGTGCCCAAAGGGCCGCTGTGTGAAGGCCTTGAAGTCCTTCCATGCCTCCCAGGGGTCCACCATGCCGCGCTGGAGCAGCGACAGCGGAAACACGGCCAGCGCGTCATCCATGAACTGGCACAGGTACAGATTGGCGAAGACAGTGGCGGCCTTGGTGGAGCGCAGGTTCTCGATGTCGAACAAGGTACAGCCGCCGCGCTCGGCATCCTCGACCGTGACGATGTGGCGCCAGATGCCGTCCGCGCCTCGAAAGCCATTGGCCAGGTGCTCATGGCGCAGGTCGATGTCCAGCTTGCGGTCGGTGATGTGCGAGCCGTTCCACAGCGCGTAGGCCTCATGCTGCAGGCTGGAGGGAGTGCTGAAATAAGTCAGGCGCCACTGCTTGTGCGACGACATGCCGCTGGCCACGTTGTTCAGCTCGGTGAAATTCGTGGTCCAGAAATATTCATCGAAGTACAGATTGCCGTGGTAGCTCTGGGCCGTGCGCGAGTTGGTGCCCAGGAAAATCAGCTCGGCCCCATTGGGCAAGATGATGGGATCGCCTGTGAGCGTGACACCAATCTCTTTCTTGACGAAAGCGATGATGTAGTTGCGGAACACATGGGCCTGGTTCTTGCTGGCCGACAGGAAAATCTGATTGCGCCCCGTCTGGAGCGCATCAATCAGCGCCTCGCGCGCAAAGTACCAGGTGGCGCCGATCTGCCGGCTCTTGAGGATCTGCCGGGTGCGCTCCATGGCTGCGCCCCACCAGGTGCGCTGGTAGTCAAACAGCGAATCGAGGAAGGCTTTGCAAAGCACGTCCACCTGCTCGGGCGTGATGGCGTTCTTTTCCGGCTTCTTCTTCGGCCCGGCATTGCGCAGCTCGATGTTGGGATTCAGGTCACTTTCGCGGCCCGTCTGCCCATACTTGTCGATACGCGCCAGGCGCTCCATCTGCCGCGTGAGCAGGTCGATTTCCTTGAAGTCGCCGCCCGTCTTCTGATCCTTGTTGATGAGCGACACCAGGCGCGACTCCAGCGTGCCGGCCACGCGGTCCACGGGCTTGGCCTCTTCCCAGCCATCAGCGCGCGCCCAGCCGATCAACGTGGTGCGCGGCACGCCCAGGCGCTCGGCGATGTGCGTGAACTTCCAGCTCATCCAGAACAGTGCCCTCGCTTCGCGGCGCACCCCGGCGCCGCCGTCCACGGGACTGGACGGGCCAGCCGGCAAACCTGAGCCCGCCGCTGTGGGCAGGCCATCGAGGCCGAAGGGCAGAGGGTTGTCGGCCTGCTTGGTGGGCTTCTTCGCGGCGGTCTTGGTGGGCGCTTTCTTGGCCGATGCCGCTGCGCGATGCGGCGCCGGCCTGGCGCGTTTTGCAGTGCTGGGCATGACTGGGAGTTTGTCCCGCGCGCGCGCGAAAAGCAGCATGCAAAAACTGTCACTCGCCTAGCCACAGAGCGCGCTGATTGCTACAAAACTTGCACCGAAAGAACATAGGCACCAGATCAACTCTCACCACTGGCTGCACGCTATGAGCAAGAAATTTTTCCGGGTCGCCACCGAAGGCAAGACGGTGGATGGGCGCGAAATCAAACGCGAATGGATCGAACAGATTGCCAACACCTACAGCCGCGCCAAGTACGGCGCGCGGGTCTGGGTGGAGCACCAGCGCAGCATGTGGCATGACAGCCCATTCAGCGCCCAGGGCGACGTGCTGGAAGTCGAGGCCCGCGAGGTCGAGGACGGCCTGCTGGCCCTGTTCGCAAGCATCAAGCCGCTGGAATCGCTGGTGGCCATGAACCGCCAGGGCAAGAAGATTTACAGCTCCATTGAGGTGGAGCCCAACTTCCAAGGCAAGGGCGAGGCCTATCTGATGGGCCTGGCCGTGACCGACAGCCCGGCCAGTACCGGCTGTGAAGCACTTTCGTTCTCGGCCAAGGACGGCAAGAAGCTCTTTACGGAATTCATCGAGACCGAGCTGGACTACGGCGATGACGAGCCCGAGGCAGGCCCGGCCCGCGATGGAGTGGTTTCCAAGCTGCTGGCCAAGTTCAAGCGCCTGTCCGGCCGCCAGGAAACCGGCGAGAAATTCGCGGCGGAAATGACCGAGGCCATGCAGGAGGCCGGCAACGCCATGGAAGCGCTGGACGGCAAGGTGTCCAAGTTCGGCACCGAGCAGCAAGACCTGCGCAAGAAGCTGGAGGAACACCTGGAGGCCTTCGCCGAGTTCCGCGAGAAGGTAGAGAAAACCGACAGCAACCCCAACAAGCGACCGCTGAACACCGGTGGCGCCGGCTACGAGAAGGCCGACTGCTGACCCCTGGCCAGCCCACTACACCAGACCGAGGAAACCGACATGCAAAAGCTCACCCGCCAGCAATACAACCAGTTCTTGAAGGACCAGGCCCAGCTCAATGGCGTTGAAAGCGCCGCCGAGAAGTTCGCCATTGAGCCCAGCGTGCAGCAGCGCCTGGAAACCAAGATCCAAGAGTCCAGCGAGCTGCTCAAGCGCATCAACATCGTGCCGGTCACGGAAATGGAAGGCGAAAAGCTCTACCTGGGCGTGACCGGGCCGATTGCCAGCCGCACCAACACCCAAACCAAGGACCGCCAGACCCGCGATGTGAAGGCCATCGACGGCACGAAATACCGCTGCGAAAAGACCAACTACGACACCCACACGCGCTACCAGACCCTGGACATGTGGGCGAAGTTCAAGGACTTCCAGCCGCGCCTGTCCCGCAGCATCTACGAACGCTGCGCCCTGGATCGCATCATGGTGGGCTGGAACGGCATCAGCGTGGCCGCAGACACCGACCTGGTAGCCAACCCGCTGCTGCAGGATGTGAACATCGGCTGGCTGCAGCAGCTGCGCAATACAGCGCCCGAACGTGTGCTGCATGAAGTCGTTCAAGGCAGCGGAAAGGTCAAGGTCGGCCACAGTGCGGGCAATGACTTCAAGACCCTCGATGGTCTGGTCTACGACGCCTACAAAACGCTGCTGGACCCCTGGCATGCCGAAGCCGCGGATCTGGTGGCGATCACAGGCCGCGACCTGATGCACGACAAGCTGTTCCCGCTGGTCGATGGGCAGAAGGCGCCCACCGAGATCCTGGCCGCCAGCATCGTTGCGAGCCAGGCCCGGCTGGGGCGCCTGGCGGCCAACGCCGTGCCGTTCTTCCGTCCCAATGCCATCCTGATCACCAGCTGGTCCAACCTGTCCATCTACTACCAGGAAGGCGGGCGCCGCCGGTCGATTCTGGACAACCCGAAGCGCGACCGCGTGGAGACCTACGAAAGCTCCAACGATGCATTCGTCATCGAAGACCTGGGCAAGGCCGTGCTGATCGAAAACATCGAGATCGAGCCCGAAGCCTGATAGCAGCCAGCGCGCCGGCTCTGAACGGGCCGGCGCCACACCAGCGGGGAACCCATGAACCAATCACCAGCCCAGCGGCACCGCTTGCGCGTGCTGGCGGCCAAGCAGGCACAGCAGGCGGCCGATGCCGGCGCGCACGGCGAGGCCACAGGCTCGGCCTATGAAATGCAGCTGACGCAGCTGCACCAGTTCCGCCTGCGCCTGAAGGACGTGCAGAGCCTGGAGCGGCGCGCCGAGATGAAGCGCACCATGCTGCCCGAGTTTGACGACTACATCGACGCGGTACTGCAGGCCGCGCCAGGCGTGCAGGACGACGTGCTGGCCACGGTCCTGCTGTGGAGCCTGGATGCAGGGATGTATGACCGAGGCCTGGCGCTCGCCAAATACGCGCTGGAGCACGGGCTCAAGATGCCCGACAGATTCGAGCGGCCCGTGCAGACCATCGTGATCGATGAGGTAGGTGAGGCCGTGATGGCGGGCCGGCTGGCCGGCAAGGATGCAGTGCGCATCACGGCCGAGGTCATCGCCATGACCGATGGCCTGGATGCACACGACCAGGCCCGCGCCAAGCTCTACAAGGCCGCCGGCTGGGCGCTGCTGGGCAAGACATCGAGCAGCGATGTGGACATGGAGTCCCGTCCCATCACCGCATGCCGCAAGGCCATGCCGCTGCTCAAGCGCGCCTTCGAGCTGGACACCCGTACCGGCGTGAAAAAAGACATCGAGCGGCTGGAGCGCCGCCTCAAGAAAGAGGCATAGCTCCAACCGCCGAAACCGAGCGTACCCCGCGCCCGTGGCGGCCCCAGGGCAAGGACAGCTGACACAGCACCGTCCAACGCCCTGGGCCACCGCCACACCTCAACACCGGAGCCTGCATGTTTGTATCCAACGTCAACCCACCGAACCAGAGGCCAACGGGCACCGTTGCCGGCGATGGCTGGTGGCCCGATGTGGACGCCGACCGCATGCTCAAGGAATGCCGCTTTGACGCGACCGTGACCCCCGAGCGACTGCGCCAGGCCGTGGTGCTGGCAGTGGCCGATATCACCGGGCAGCTGGAGGCCTGGCGGGCCGAGCAGGAGGCCGCCGGCCATGACGCCCTGGACAAGGTGCCAGCGCGCCAGGTGGACGGCAAGAGCGTCAAGCCTGCGCAGTTCCTGCGGGCCGTGCAAAGCCATGTGCAGGCCGAGCTGGCCGAGGCCTACCGCGATCTGGACACCCTGCCGAACGGAGAGGGAAAAGAAGGGCGTGTGCTGTCCCGCCTGGAGATCCGCGTGGACACATTCCAGCGGAACCTGCGCAACGCCATCGCTGACTTGCGCGGCCGGCGGCGAACCATCGTGGAGCTGATCTGAGATGGCCACACCCGAAAACATGCAGCAGGGGCTCGCTGTGCGCGCGCACGCGCATGACACGCTGGACGGACTCGTATGGCGCCATCTGGGTGCCACAGGCGGAAACGTGGAGGCCACCCTGGCCGCCAATCCGGGTCTGGGACGGATTGCAGACGACTTGCCAGAGGGGCACCTTGTGCGCCTCGTCACCGCGCCGGCACCGACCCGCCAGCGCGTTTACCTGTGGGACTGAGAGAGGGAGAAAACAGTGGCAGACAGCATCGAGAAAGTCGCCATCATCGGCAGCAAGACGGCAACCTACGGTGGCGCCATCAGCGCCGTGGTCGGCGGTCTGACGATTTCCGAAATCGGCGTCATCGTGGGCATCATCGTCGGCGTGGTGGGTCTGCTGCTGGGCCAGTATTGGCAATGGCGCAAGGACCGGCGCGAAGAACGCGCGCTCACCGCCTGGCTGGAAAACGAAGCCGGCGCGGAGACGATCCTATGAAGTGGCCCAGCAACATCAAGATTGCTGCAGGAGCCTCGGCGGTGGCCGTGGGGGTGGCTGGTCTGCTGGTTCAGTTCCTGCCCGTGGAGGAAGGCCGCAGGCTGGGCGCATACCGCGACCCCATCGGCATTCCCACAATCTGCGAAGGCTGGACCCGTGGCGTGCAGATGGGCGACCGCGCCACGCAGGCCGAATGCGACCTGCTGACCCGACAGGGCATACAGGAGGCCTGGGAAGTCTTCGAGCGCTGGGTGCCTGCCCATGTGCGCAACGGCATGCCCGACCAGACCCTGGCCGCCTTCCTGAGCTTCATCTACAACGTGGGGCCAGGGCAGGCCGGCAGCAAAGACGGCTTTGTGTGGCTCAAGAGCGGCCGGCATTCCACCATGCTGCTGCGCCTGCAGGCCGGCGATGTGCGCGCCGCGTGCGAGCAACTGCCGGCGTGGGTCACTGCCGCAGGCATTCGCCTGCGCGGCCTGGAGCTGCGCAGAGGGCGCGAAATGGCGATGTGCCTGGAGGCCCTATGAACCGTCAACGCGGAGTGATTCAATCCGCTGTGCTGTGGGCTGGGGCACTGGTTGCTGTGGCGGCTGCCCTGAGCGTGCAGCAGCTGCGCGTCAGCCACCTCAAGGCCCAGCACGCGCAAACATTGAAGGGCCTGGCGGAGAAGACAGCAAAGGCCCAGACCGAAATCACACGCTACATCGAGGCCGTGGGCCGCTATGACAGGCAGACCCGGCAGACGATGGAAGAACAGGAAAGGAAAGCCCGTGAAGAAAATGAGGCCCTGGGCCGCGTTGCTGATGCTGAACGCGCTGGCCGGCTGCGCAGCGACAGGCTCCTTGAACAGCGCACCCGTGATTTCCAAAGCATGGCCCGAAGTGCCGCCACTGCCGCAGAGCGCGAGGCAACTGCCGACGCCATCGGAGTGCTTGCCGACGTGCTCGGCCGCGCTGATGAGCGAGCGGGAATCCTGGCGTCAACAGCTGACCATGCCCGCGCCAGAGGCGCCGCCTGCGAGCGCGCATTCGACGCGGTAGCACAGCGCATCAACGCAGGCCCGCAGGCCGTGGCGCAGGAGCACCAGCATGTGGAAACTCGATAGCCTGCGCCGCCTCATCCTGCAGGCTGTGCCGAAGCTGGCCGAGAACCCGGAGAACCTCATCGTGCGGGCGATCGGCGGCCAGGTGCTGGCAACGGGGGCGGATAGCCTGTCCTATGAATACCTGTACACGGCAGAAATCACCGTGCTGGACTATGCCGGGCACGCCGATGCCCTGTTCGTGCCCCTGGTGGCCTGGCTGCGCGTCAACCAGTCCGACGCCCTGGACAACGCGGAGAAACGCCAGAAGGCGCTGCTCTTCGATGTCGAGCAGCTCAACGACACCGCCGCAGATGTCGGCATCCGCGTGCCGCTGCGCGAAGCCGTCATAGTCAAACCGGACCCGGACCACCCCACGCGCTACAGCGCGACGCACCCTAAGGAGCCATGCCACCCGGGCGGCAACTGCGTGGCCGAGCATTGGGAGCTGTACCTCAAGGATCAGAAGCTGTGCGAATGGGACATCGACGCCCCGCCGGAACGCACGCGGTTTGAGATGTAGCCATGGCGGATATGCGCGCGCTTGAACTGTGGGCCGAGTCGCTGCTGGCCAAGCTTGCGCCGGCAGCGCGCCGCCGCCTGCTGCTGGACCTGGCGCGACAGCTGCGCGCCCGCAACAGCCAGCGCATGTCCGGCCAGCAGACGCCGGACGGCGAGAAATGGGAACCCCGCAAGACCCAGGGCGACGGCCTGCGAAACAAGCGCGCCCAGATCCGCGCCCGCGCCAAAGCCCGCCGCCCCTTGTTCGCCAAGCTGCGCATGCAGCGTTGGCTCAAGGCCAAGGCCCAGGGCGATGCGGCCGTTGTGCAATTCGCAGGCCGTGCAGATCGCATCGCCCGCGTCCATCATTACGGCGAGCAGGACCGCGTGGCCAAGAACGGCCCCATGTACGACTACCCAGAACGGCAGCTGCTGGGCATCCCCGCAGAAGACGCCGACCTGCTGCGCGACCTCATCCTGCGACACCTGCACCCCTGATTTCTGTCATGTCGGCAGCCACAGCACGCGCTGCTGGGCTTCGCGCGTGCGCGGCGGCACGATGGCCGCATGACCGAAACACCGCAGCAAGAGAGCCCCTACGAGCTGACGCGGCGCCTGGAGAATCTGGTGCGCCGTGGAACCGTGGCCGAGGTCCGCGCCAAGCCGCTGAGCGTGCGCATGCGCTGCGGAGACAACACCACCGACTGGCTGCAGGTGCAGTGCCTGCGCGCCGGCACGCAGGGTTCAACCTTCTGGGCGCCGGAGGTCGGCGAGCAGGGTCTGGTGCTGAGCGTGGGCGGCGACATGGGCCAGGGCGTGGCCCTGCTGGGCCTGTACAGCGAAGCGATGGCGCAGCCGAGTGATGGCGCGGCGCACATCAAGCTCAACAAAGACAACACAGATTTCATCCGCTACGAGAACGGGACGTTGAAACTCTGCATCGGGCCGGCATCAGTGACCATTTCCCGCGAGAGCGTCCGCATCAGCACAGCGGCCGCGTGGCTCAACATAGGCCCGACGGTAGAGGCCAGTCCAGATGTGCTTGCAGCCGGGATAAGTCTGGTGCATCACGTCCATGGAGGAGTCACCAAGGGATTCAGCACCACGGAGGGGCCGCAATGATGAGCCGAACTACCGGCCGGCGCATCGGCCTTGTAGAACACCTGGTGCAGTCCATAGGCGACATCCTGAGCACGCCCATCGGAAGCAGGATTGCGCGGCGCTCTTACGGATCGCTGCTGCCGATGCTGATCGACCAGCCCGACCATCTGCAAACCGAAGCCCGGATGTATGCGGCTATTGCTTCGGCCCTGATGCGCTGGGAGCCAAGGCTGTCCATCAGTCGGCTGCGCATTGTGCGGGATACCAAAGCACCAGGCCGCGCCCAACTGGTCATTGATGGCGCGCTGCTTACCGACTATGCCCGCCACGCAAAGCCGCTGAGCCTGACCGTGGATATAGGCACAACGGGGGGCACATGACCGACCTGGCCACCCTCCCCGCCCCGCAGATCATCGAGCCGCTGGACTTCGAGCAGATACTGGCCGACCTCAAGGCCGACATACTGGCCCGCGCGCCCGAGCTGGCCGAAGTCCTCGCGCTCGAATCCGATCCCATCGTCAAGCTGCTGGAAGCCTGCGCCTACCGGGAACTGCTGTACCGCGCCCGCGTCAACGATGCCGCCCGCGCCCACCTGCTGGCCTTTGCCACGGGCGGCGACCTCGACCACCTGGCCGCGCAGTACGGCGTGACCCGCCAGGATGGCGAAACCGACGACCGCCTGCGCACCCGGCTGCAGCTGCGCATTGCCGCACTGGCCGGCCAGGGCACGCGCGAGCACTACGAATTCCACGCCCTCACGGCATCGCCCCTGGTTCGCGCCGTGCGGGCCAGCCAGGCCGCGCCGGGCAGCGTGCTCGTCATGCTGTGGGTCACCGACCAGGCGCAGGCCCAGACCGTGCGGCAGCTGGTGTCCGAGGCCCTGAACGCCGACAACGCCCGCATGCTGGGCGTGCCCGTCAATGTGGCCGTGGCCGTGCCACGCACCATCGACATCACCGCCCGCATCACCCGCACGCGCACCGCGCCGGCCGGCCTGCTGCAGCAGCTGCAGGCGCGCCTGCAGGCGGCCTTTGCCGGCATGGCCAGCCTGGACGGCAGCGTGGCGCGCAGCTACATCACCACGCTGCTGCACGTCGATGGCGTGCACGCCGTGGACTACCCGGACAACACGCGGCCCGCGCCCATCACGCCCATCGCTGCCGGCGAATTCCCGGCCCTGGGCGCCGTGGACCTGATCGACGCAGGGGTGGCCTGATGGACGCGCGCCGCAGCATCCTGCCCCCGGCATCCACCAGCCTGGAGCGCGTGATAGACACCACGCTGCCGCGCGACTGGGGCACCATGGCCGACGCGGCCGAGCCGGCCAGCACCGCCCAGCACCCGGCCCTGCTGCCCTGGCTGGCACAGCAGTGGCAGCTGGGGCAATTCGAGCGGTATTTTTCCGATCCGCGCGAGCTGCTGGCCAAGGGCCTGCCCTGGCTGCGCGAGCGTGGCAGCGCCGCCGCCGTGCGCCGCGCGCTGGCATGGCAGGGCTACCTGGCCGTGACCCTGGAAGAGGACGGCGCCCGCCTGCACATCAACCCGGGCCGCGAAGTCAGCAATGCCGATATCGCGCGCATGGCCCATGTGGTGCGGGCCAGCATCCCGCTGCACGTCCATTTCTACCGGGTGTTCTACCGCTTCGATTTGCGCGCCCTGCGCTGGGACCGCGCGCCCAAGCTGGACGGCGCCCTCTGGGACAACGACAGCGGCACGCCCGTGGACGTGGGCGAGGGTGAGCCGCCCGTTATCGGTAGCCAAGGCCGCATCAACCAGTCCCAGGCCCAGGCGCCCAAGCTCACGCCCCTGCGCAGCGCGAACCACCTGCACACCAGTGGCCGCATGCGCCGTGCCGACCAGCTGCGCCTGGATGTGTGGCGCTGGGACGGCCGCATGCAGCGCCTGGCCACAGGCGGGCAGCTGCAGTCCACCACGGGCCTGGCGCCGCAGCGCGCCCAGCATCAGCCATGGACCACCAACGGCGAAGCCTGGGCCGCCAGCGCAGGCACGCGGCCGGGCCAGTGGCCTGGCGCCGCCCACCACCTGGCGGCCGCTGCCTGCCAGCCCCGCATGGCCCCGGCCCGGGGCTGGACGGGCCGCTGGGACAGCGACCGCTGGCAGCAATCCAACATCCACAGCAAGACCACCGAATCCGAGGAATAGCCCATGCAAACACTGCAAGACGCCGGCCGCATTGCGCTGGCCAAATCCCTGGCGGCCATGGCCGTGCACATCGCATGGGGCCGTGGCGATGGAGCGTGGACCGCGCCACCTGCCAACCCATCCAACCGCACCGCGCTGCAGGACGAAATCGGCCGCCGCGCCGTGGTGGATGTGGGCTATGCCGTTCCAGGCACCGCCCAGGACCACGATATCGAGATGCCCGGCCAGGTCTACTACAAGACCAGCCCGGTGCCCACGCCCTTTCTGCTGCTGCGCACCACGTTCGGCTTTGGAGATGCCCAGGGCGAAACCGTGCGCGAGTGCGGCGTGTTCTTTGGCACGGTTGCCAAGGCCAGCGTGCCGCCCGGCCAGCGCTACCTGACGCCTGCCGAGGTCGAGAACCCCGGCACCGTGTACTGCCTGGAATACCGCTCGCCGGTCCTGCGCAGCGGCACGACCAAGGCCACCGAAGAAATCGTGATCCCACTGTGAGCCGCGCATGACCAGCTACAACCGACACGACCCCGCCAAGGGCTACACGCAGCACATCTTTCACGCCGACCGCGTGGCGCAGTCTGCAGAGCCCAACGAAATGCAGGCCCAGGCCCGCTATGCCCTGCGCCGCGTGGCCGATGTGCTGTTTGCCGATGGCGACATCACGGCCGGCGCGCGCTGCAGTGTCAATGCAGAAACCGGCGCCTGCCAACTGGAAGCCGGCAGCATCTACCTGAACGGCGCCGTGCATGACGTGGCCGCCGCCGCGCTGCAGATCGCCGTGCAGGGCACCGTCTACATCGGCGTGCACTACGCCACGCGCATCGTCACGGCCGAGCAAGACCCGACCCTGTACAACCCCGCCGTGGGGACCAGCGGCTACGGCGAGCCCGGGGCCGACCGCCTGCAGGTGTCCGTCGCCTGGGGCCTGCAGGGCCAGGGCGCAGGAGACTTCTTCCCCATCTGGACTGTTGAAGATGGCATCGTCAAGCCGCGCGAGCCCGCGCCCCAGCTCAACGCCGTCACCAAGGCCATAGAAGGATATGACCGCGACAGCACGGGCGGCACCTACGTCGTGCGCGGCCTGCAGACGCTGCCGCTGCCAGACGATGACCAGGGCCGCCAGGTCTACGCCATCACGGCCGGCGCCGCGCGTGTGGGCGGCGTGGCCATCGAAGTGCCTGCCGACCGGCGCCTCGTCTATGAAGCCAAGGCCAACATGGCCCAGGTCAACAGTGAGCCCCACAGCAGCAGCACGGATGCGCTGCAGCATGTGGCATTCGACCGCTGGCCCGTGCTGGAGCAGGCCACCCTGCGCATCACGCGCCGCAAGTCGGCCCAGGTGGTGCACGGCAGTTTCGTCGGCGCTGCCGACCCGCTGCCCGACGCCAGCGTGGTGCAGATCAACAGCGTCACACAGGGCGGAACCACGTACACCAAGGACGTGGACTACAAGCTGACGGCCGGGCAGATCGACTGGAGCCCGGCCGGCGCCGAACCCACGCCGGGCAGCACCTATAGCGTGAGCTATGACTACATCAGCACCGAGCCTGCGCAGAACCAGACCACGCGCGGCTTTGACGTGCAGGGCGCGCTGCCTGCAACGCTGATCCTCGTGGACTACCGCTATGCGCTGCGCCGCATTGACCGCATCGTGATGGGTGGCGATGGGGGCATCAACGTGGTCAAGGGCATCCCGGCGACATGGCAGCCCGTGCCGCCTGATGTGCCGGGCAACGTGCTGGCCCTGGGCAGCATCTACCAGACCTGGGAGCCCGACACGCGCCGCACCGAACCGGACAGCGTGCGCTTGGTGCCCATGCAGACCCTGGTGGCCTACCGCGATCGCATGGACCGCATCGAGCTGGACCTGGCCGAGCTGCGCCTGGCCACCGACACCGCAGGCCGCTACAGCGGCCTGAAAAAAGGCTATTTCGCAGATCCCATGATCGATGACAGCATGCGCGACCAGGGTCTGCAGCAGACCGCCATGGTGGCGGGCGGCGCGCTGCAGCTGTACGAGGCCGACAACGCCTACATGTTGGGCGATGGCAAGACCGTCCACAGCCTGGAGTACACGCTGGCCAAGACCATGGGCCAGACGGCTACCAGTCGTGCCATGAGGATCAATGCGCAGGCCACGGCGGGTGCACTGCCGGCCAGCGTTGAGCTGGTGCCCAGCGTGGACCGCTGGGAGGTTCCTGAGGCCCTCAAATATCCCAAGTTGGTGCGTTTCTACCGTCCCCTTGGCATTACTGGCGAGGAGTTCAGGGAGCAGTACCGAAAACAGATCGACAAGGATTTGCTGGATCTGAGTGGTATCACCCTGCGTCCTATCGAAGTGCAATTCGCGTTGGCCGGATTCCGCGCGCTGGAGGCCTTGCAAAGCATGCATTTCGATGGCCAGCCCATCACGGCCCACCCGCTGGCAGGTGCGGGGCTGGTGGCCAACGCGGCCGGCGTGCTGGAAGGGACATTCACGGTTCCCGAAGGCGTTCCGGTGGGCGCCAAATCCGTCGAGTTCAGGGGCGAGCACGGCACCACAGGCCGCGCGCAATACGTGGGCAGCGCGACCCTCAATCTAAAACTTGACGTCTTGGGATCGAACTATTACGGCGCAATTTTTGCCGGCTTTGACACCGTTACCTATGTCGTATAGCACCATCACCCAAATCATCACGCCCACGCGCTCCCAGCAATGCGCCGCGCTGGATCTGCAATTCACGGCATGCGGCGGCCCGGCGCTGATCGCACTGACCGCTCTGAACGATGCGGGTCTGCCGGGCCAGGCCCTGCGTGAGCAGCGCCTGGAGGTGCCGCAGATCAAGACCGATGGCACGACCACGCGCGTGACCTGGCCGGCCCTGGTCCAGCTGCAGGCGGGCACCAGCTACGCGCTGTGCGTGTCAGCCGCCGACACCGATACGGCTCTGGCTGTGGCCCAGGTGGGCGATGCCCGCCAGGACGGCACGGGCTGGGTCACGGCCGCGCCGGCCGAAGTAGGCCAGCTGCTGGAAATCAATGCCTCGGGCATCGTCACGCGCCACACCAACCGCGTGCTGCGCTTTGATCTGTTCGAGGCCCAATACCCAGCCACAGTCAAGACCGTGGAAGTCGGCGCGCAGGACGTGGAAAACGCCACGCTGCTGCTCATCAATGCCGGCGCCGAGCAGCCCGACCCCACGGCGCGCATCACCTACGCCATCGAACTGCTGGGCGCGGGTGGCACCGTGCAGCGCACCATCGAGGCCGACGCGGGCCAGCCCGTGCGCCTGGATGAGCCGCACACCGGCACCGTGCGCGTCAAAGCCACGCTGCGCGTGGGTGAGTCGGGCATGGGCGCCGTGCTGGCCCCTGCCACCCTGCTGGCCGTGGGCAGCCTGCTGCAGTCGGGCACCTACATCACGCCCGCCATCGCCACTGCGGGCGGCACCGAGCTGCGCGTGATCTTCGAGGGCACCATCCCGGCCGGAGCGGCCGTGGCCGTGCATGCGCAGCTGGGTGCCAGCGAGCAGTGGACCGAGGTGCCCTATCTGTCCAGCAGCCCGCAGACGGCCGGCACCATCGAACTCACGCACCGGCTGCAGGGCATCAACGTGGCCAGCCTGCGCCTGCGCCTCACGCTGACGGGCACCACTACCGCCCGCCCCCTGGTGGACAACCTGCGCGCCGTGGTGCTGTAGGAGGGACCATGGCTGACGATACCGTGCAAGACCTGCCGCCCGTCTTCGAGGACACGCCCCACCTGGGCCTGCCCCTGCCGCACCCCGGCAACACCCTGGAGGTGGACAACCCCCGGCTGCGCGAGGCGCTAGGCATGATTGACCAAGTGGCCCACGACATGGGCCAGGCCATTGAGGCCAGCGCGAGCCAGGAAGCCCTGCAGGCCCTGGCGCAGTCCACCGGGCAAACCATCGACCAGCTGCAGCAGCAAACGGCGCAAGTCCTGCTGCAACAGGCCCTTCGGATTGCGCAGCTGGCCCAAGACATTGCCGACAAGTCCGTGGACCTTCAATCCGTGCTGCAGGCCAGCAACCCGGCGCAGGCGCAGGCCGGGCAAACGCTGCTGGACCGGCTGCGCCACGGCTACGCGGACAGCGCAACCAATGGCCAGGCCCTGCAGCCCGGCGTGGCCTATCTGCTCAAGGCCGACGCCGCCTACAGCCGCGCCCTGCCCGCCGCCCCCGACCGGGGCGACACCATCGTGCTGCTGGACCCCTGGGGTCTGTGGCGCCTGGGGCTGATCACCATCGTGCGCGCCAACCCGCTGCACGAAATCAACCGCCGCAAGGATGACCTGATCCTTGATTACAACTGCTGGCACATCAGGCTCGTGTATGCCGGCGACAACCTGTGGCTGCTGGCTATGGGGAACGACACGGGGGGGGATCTATGAGGGCCAGTGACTTGGCGGGCACGCGAGCAATGGGGCCATGTTTGCCCATTACCTGCTTTGGGTCGATGACGTGGAAGGCCCCTGCCAACGGCATCCTTGAGATCCGGGCCATGGGCGCAGGTGGCGCTGGAGCGGCGCGAAGCGGCACGACCAATACCGTGACGGGCGGATTTGCCGGCAGCTGGGGCGCCAAGCGTCTGCGCGTGCGCGCCGGCGACCTGGTGGTGGTGGCCGTGGGCGCGGCAGGCGCAGTCGCAGTGGCAAACCAGAATGGAGGCGCCGGAGGGAATACCACCATCACCGTGGCAGGCGTCAGCTACGTGGCATATGGCGGACCGGGTGGGCGGTACGCACTCGCCAGCGCGGGCGCCATAGTCCTGCCCGCTGGGCCGGCACCTTCGGCCAACTGGGATATGGGAGCGGCAAGCGTAAGGCCCGGCATGCTTGTCGGAGGTGCCACCGGTGGCGCGGGCGTGGACATCATGGCCAAGGGTGGGGATGCAACCACCTCGGCGGCCATCAATGGCAGCGGCGGCGGCGGAACATCGGGGCCAGGTGCAGGGTTTGGTGGCGGCGGCGTGATGCCCAACAATGCGGATGCCACGGGAGCGCTCACTATCAACGGTGGCACTTTCTTCGATGCGTCGGACCTGGAATGGGGCATCAGCTTCTTTGGCGGCGGCGGAGGCGCCCAATCTGGCGGCCAAGGTTACCCAGGCGGCAACGGTGGCGGGGGAGCTGGCAGCAGTGGGAACCTCGCAGCCGGGAGAGGAGGCAATGGCGGTGGCGGTGGCGCTTCGGCAGGCAATGGCTTCGGCGGATCTGGCGGTCTGGGCGGCGGCGGCGGCGCGGGCGCAGGGGCGGGCTCAGGCGGCGACGGCTATGCGTTCCTGAAATTCTTCGCGGACAAGGGAGTTTGAAATGCCCATCATCGAAATCCTCAAAACCGGCCAAGTCGTGGACACCATCCGGGCCTCCGAAGACTTCGCACAGCAGCATTACCCGGGCGCCTGGCGCCTGGCCGAGCAGCAGGAGCTGCCCGCGCCCGCGCCGCAGATCCACCGCCATATCACCCCGCTGGCCTTTCGTCGCCGCTTCACCGGCGCCGAGCGCGCCGCCATCGAATGGGCCGCCGTGGACCGCGCTGATGCCACCAGCGGCGAACGCCAGCAGGCCGCCCAGCTGCGCAGCACGTTGAAGGACCAGGAGCTGGCCAGCTTCATCGACCTTGACGACCCGGACGTGGCGGCCGGCGTGCAGCTGCTGGAAACCGTGGGCCTGATCGCAGACGGCCGCGCGCTGCAGATCACGGACACGCCGCCGCGCCCTGACGAGCTGCCGGCCTGACCTGGCCGCGCCACCCGCACCACCACCGCAAGCCCGCCACTCGGCGGGCTTTGTCTTTGTGTCGCACGCCCAGCGACAGCGGCCATTTCTGGCTATTGCGGCTGGTGCCGAGCACCATAGGCTCATCTCGCGCGAGCCGCGCACCAGCAACAAACCCAGGGGCTCAAACAATGGCCACAGCAAGCTTTCACCATGGCGTGCGCGTCACGGAATTGACCGCAGGCACAACAGCGTTGCGCATCGTCTCCACGGCCGTGATCGGCATGGTTGCCACGGCCAACGATGCGGACGCAGAATTTTTTCCACTCGACACCCCTGTGCTGGTCACAGATATTCGGCGCGCGCTGGAGAAAGCCGGCACCAAGGGAACGCTGGCCCCGTCGCTGGAAGCCATCGAACAGCAGTGCCGTCCTGCAATGATCATCGTGCGCGTCGCCGATGGTGAAGGCGACACCGAAGAGGAACGCCAGGCCGACCAGATCAGCAAGGCCGTGGGAGACTACCGGAACGGCAAGCGCACGGGCGCCCAGGCCCTGCTGGATGCCCAGGCAAACCTGGGCGTGAAGCCGCGCATTCTGGGGGCGCCTGGTCTGGATGCAAAGCCTGTGGCGGAGGCCTTGACGGCCATCGGTGAAAAGCTGCGCGGCATGGTCTATGCCACGGCTTGGGAGTGTGAAGACGTGAGCTCTGCCCTGCTCTACCAGAACAGTTTCGGCAAGCGCGAAACCATGATCATCTGGCCCGACTACACGCGCTGGAGCACGGTCGAAAACAAGGGCATCGTTACCCCCGCTACCGCATACGCGCTCGGACTACGCGCGCGAATCGATGAAGAGCAGGGGTGGCACAAGAGCCTGTCCAATGTCCCGCTCAACGGCCCCACCGGAATCAGCAAAAGCGTGTACTGGGACTTGCAAGGCACCGACACCGATGCAGACCTGCTCAATGCCGGAAAGGTCACAACGCTGATCAATCAACAAGGCTACCGCTTCTGGGGCAACCGAACCTGCAGCACCGAGCAAAACTTTTCATTCGAGACTGCAACCCGCACGGCGCACATCCTTGCGGACACCATGGTGGAAGGGCATTTCGAGTACACCGACAAGCCCATGCATCCATCAATGGTGCGGGACATCATCGAGGGCATCAACTCGCGGTTTCGCACACTGCGCGCGCAGGGCTACATCCTGGGCGGTGAGTGCTGGTATGACGAGACGGTCAACAGCACGGAAACGCTCAAGACCGGAAAGCTGGTCATCGACTACGACTACACGCCGGTGCCACCGCTGGAAGACCTGGGATTCCGCCAGCGCATCACGGACAAGTACTACCTCGATTTCGCAAACCGCATTTCCGTCGGCTTGTAAGCACAGGAGCAAAACATGGCACTGCCACGCAAATTGATCAACTTCGCATTGTTCGTGGACGGCGTGAGCTATCGCGGCGAAGTCCCCGAGGTGAAGCTGCCCGAGCTGTCCCGCAAGCTGGAGGACTACCGAGCCGGCGGCATGGATGGCGAGATCGCCCTGGACATGGGCCAGGAAAAGATGGAAGCCGAGATCAAGGGCGCCGGTTTCCTCGATGGCCTCTCCGCCAAATGGGGCTCGCGCCGCCACGATGCCGTGATGCTGCGCTTTGCTGGCTCCCTTGCGCGCGACGACTCCGAAGGTTCACAGGCCTGCGAGGCCATCATGCGCGGCCGGCTGGCCAAGCTGGACAACGGCAGCCAGAAGGCCGGCGACATGACCGAGCAGAACTACACGTATGCGCTCAGCTACTACAAGCTGACCGTGGGCGGCCGCGTGCTTTTCGAGATCGACATTGTGAACATGGTCTGCATCGTGGACGGCCAGGATCTCATGGCCAGCGTGCGCGCCGATCTGGGCATCTGACCCCACAACCGGGCAACCACCTGCGGGCGGCGCCGCCCAACCCGGCCCGCCCGCTCCTTTTTGACATTCACGCGGGGAACACAACATGACAGGCAAGACCGAAGCTACCGACAAGCCGCAAGCTGCGGCACAAAACACCGTGGGCGGACGCCCTTGCGTCACCGTGACGCTGGAAACCCCCATCAAGCGCGAAGGTGGCGACCTGGCAAAAATCCAGATCATCAAGCCGCAGACAGGCGACCTGCGCGGCGTCTCTCTGGTGGATCTCATGCAGATGAACACCGATGCCATCGTCAAGGTGCTGCCCCGTGTGACGCATCCCAGCATCGTTCCCCATGAAGTCAAGGACATGGACATTTCCGATGTCCTGCAGGTCGGAACGGAGCTGGTGAATTTTTTGCTGCCTGCATCGGCCAGGGATCAAGCGAGCGTGTAGAGGACTACATGACCGACCTGGCCATGGCGTTCCACTGGCCGCCCTCTGCCATGTATGCCATGGAGATGGATGAACTGATCGACTGGCGAGAGCGCGCCGTCAAGCGTTGGAACGAAGTGCACGCGACCCCAAAGAAATAGCAGCAGGAGAACGCCGTGGACAGGCTCCGCCTAGAAGTCATCATGAGCGCGGTGGACCGCGTGACCGGGCCGCTGCGGCGCGTGGTTTCTGGCAGCTCGGCCACGTCGCGCGCGCTCAAGACCCTGCGCGACAACTACAAGCAGCTGGAGGCCCAGCAGGGCCTCATCAAGAATTTCCGCAACGCGCACAAGGCATCCGCCACCCTCACCGGCGAACTGGCCGCGCAGCGCGCCAAGGTGCGTGCACTCGCGGCAGAGCATGCAGCGGCCGGCAACGTGACGGCAGCGATGTCGCGCCAGATGGCCCAGGCCCAGGCCAGGGCGCGCGAACTGAAGGACCGATTCGCCCAGCAGCAGGCCGCATTGCAGGGGCTGCGCGACCGCATGGGCCAGGCAGGAATGTCCACCACGGGCCTGGCCGCCAAGGAACGCAGTTTGCGTGCCGACATGGAGCGCACCACGGCCGCCATGGCTGCACAGAAGACGCGCCTGCAGGCGCTGACCGATGCCCGGCAACGCGCTGGCCGCATGGCAGCCCGGGGCGCCGGCATGGCGGCGGCCGGCATGGGCAGCTACTACGCCACCAGCCGCGCCGCCCATGCGGCCACCGGCCTGATGGGGCAAAGCCGCACGGCGGCCGGCGAAGCCATCCGCATCCGCGCCCTGGGCCTGGAAGGCGAAGACGCCGGCAAGGCCATCGACTACGCGCGCAACTTCAAGAGTTACGGCACCAGCACCACGGACAACATGGCGCTGATGCGCGATGCCGTGACCGTCTTCAATGACTTCGACCATGCCAAGGATGCGCTCCCCTTCCTGGCCAAGATGAAGTTTGCGAACGAGGCCGCCTTCGGGGGCGAGCATGCCGCTGACAACGAGCGCAAGTTCATGGACATGCTCAAGGTCATCGAAATGCGCAACGGCGCCAACAACCGCGAGGACTTCGAGCGCAACGGCAACCTGGTGCAGCAGGTGCTGACAGCCACAGGCGGCCGGGTCGGCGCCGAAGACTGGCTCAACCTCATCAAGACCGGCGGCGTGGCCGCCAAGGGCATCAGCGAGAAGGAATTCTTCTACCGCCTGGAGCCGCTGGTGCAGGAAATGGGCGGCGACCGCGTGGGCACGGGCATGATGTCCGCGTACCAGAACCTGTACCAGGGCCGTACCACCAAGCGGGCGGCCAACATGCTGGATACGCTGGGCCTGATCGCCGACCCGTCAAAGGTCAAGCACGACAAGGTGGGCCAGATTGCCCAGCTCGGCGTTGGGGCACTCAAGGGCTCCGATGTGTTCCAGCGCAGTCAATTCGAGTGGCTGGAAACCGTGCTGGTGCCGGCGCTCAATGCCAAGGGCATCAAGAGCGAGAAAGAAGTGCTGGACGCCATCGGCGGCATCTTTTCCAACCGCAATGCGGCCGGCCTGTTCGCCACGATGTTCCAGCAGCGTTCCATGATCAACAAGAGCTATGCGCTGAACGAGCGCGCGGCCAACGTGGACACGCTTCACGGCATGGTCAAGGAAGGGCCGCGCGGCAAGGAAATCGACCTCGAAAAGCGCCGCGACGACCTCTATCTGCGCATGGGCGAGGCCGCCCTTCCCCTGTACGTCCAACTGCTGGAGAAGGTCACAGCGGTGACTGAGGCCGTGTCCAACTTCGCCCAGGCGCACCCAGGTCTGACCAAGGCGGTGATGTACACGGGGGCCGCATTTCTGGGCATCGGTGCCGTCCTGACGGCCCTGCTTATCCCCCTGGGCCTGCTGCTGGCCAAAGGCGCCCTGGTGCGCTTCCTGTTTGCCCGCATGTTCGGCGGAGCTACGGCAGCTGCAGTCGGTGGCAGGCTGCTGGCTCGGATCTGGTCAATGATGACCGGCGCCATGGCCAGGATGGCGCCTTGGGTTTCTGCTGTGGGGCGTGGCCTGGCATGGGTAGCGGGAATCATCCGCACGGCATTGGTCTGGGCCGCTGGAGCGGCCGGCCGTGCGTTGCTGTGGATTGGACAGGCGGCCTTGATCGTGGGCCGGTTCCTGCTGACATCACCACTGGGCATCGCAATATCGCTGATTGCCGGCGCGGCCTATCTCATCTGGCGCAATTGGGACTGGCTGAAAACCAACTTCCTGGCCATATGCGACGTGCTGGCCGACGCAGGCAGGCAGTGGTGGCGGGGAATTGAAGAGGGGTATGAAGCGCTCGTCCAGAAGATTGGCGGATGGAAGGACCACCTCTTCACCGCTGGCGGCAATCTGGTGGACGGACTGGTGGACGGCGTGCGCGCCAAGGTGGCCATGGTCAAGGAAGTGATGGGCGGCATGGCCGAGAGCGTGAAGCTCTGGTTCACCGAGCCCATGCAAATCCAATCCCCGTCGCGCGTGTTCATGCGCTACGGCGAGCACATCAGCGAGGGCGCGGCGCTGGGCATCGAGCGTGGCCAGGCGCTGGCGCGCGTGGCGGCCGTTGGCCTGGCCGGCATCACCATGGCGCCCATGGGCGCTGCAGCATCCACTCCCATGGCCAGCGGTGCCGCGCCGGGGGCGGCCGGCGGCCCCATCAGCATCACCATCAACGCTGCCCCGGGCCAGGACGCGCAGGCCATCGCCCGCGCGGTTTCCGCAGAACTGGACCGGCGCGAGCGTGACCGAGCATCGCGCCGCTACAGCCAACTGGCCGACATCGACTAGGAGCAACGCCCATGATGGCCGCCCTGGGGCAATTCGTTTTTGCCCTCGACACACTCGCATACCAGGAACTGCGCCGCAGCACGGCCTGGCGCCACCCCAGCAATAGCCGCGTGGGCGCCAGGCCAGCGCGGCAGTTCCTCGGCCCCGGTGACGAAACCATCACCCTCTCAGGCCTGCAGGCGCCCGAGCACTTCGGCAACCGCCGCACCATCGACAAGCTGCGGCAGATGGGTGACACCGGCGCCGCCTATGCATTGGTCAATGGCGCGGGCGAAGTGTTCGGCGCGTGGGTCATTGAATCCGTGGAGGAAACCGGCACCCTGTTTATCCGCGAGGGCCTGCCGCGCCGCATCGAATTCACGCTGCAGCTGGCGCGCGTCGATGACCGCCAGGCAGATCCATCAGGCGGCACAGGCGGCGATGGCGCGCCAGACGAAGAATGGGACGATTGGGATTGGTGGATGGAATAAGGCAGGGACATGGAAATTGATCTGCAAGACCCCGAGGGCGTCTACCAAAAGCCCGACTACCAGCTGCTGCTGGATGGCCGCAACATCACCCAAAACCTGCGCGGCCGACTCATCCGGCTGTCATTGCGCGAAAGCCGCGGCGAGAAGGCCGACCAGCTGGACATCGAGCTGGACGATTCCCGCGACAGCCTGGCGCTCCCGCCCGTGGGCGCCCGCCTGGCGCTGCAGCTCGGCTATACGCGCGGCGGCGGCTGGTGGGACAAGGGCGAATTCATCATTGATGAGATCGAGCACAGCGGCGCGCCCGACACCATCATGCTGCGCGCCCGCAGTGCAGAAATGCGCCAGACCTTGCGGCAGCGGGCCAGCAATAGCTGGCACGGCGCCACGCTGGGCAACGTGGTGCGGGACATCGCCAAGCGCAACGGCATGCAGGCCAATGTGGACGACGCCCTGGCCGGCCTGCCCGTGCAGCACATCGACCAGACCAACGAAAGCGATATGCACTTCCTCACGCGCCTCGGCCGACAGCACGACGCCGTGGCCACGGTCAAGAAGGGGCGCCTGGTGTTTTTGCCCATCGGCAGCACGCGAAATGCCAGCGGCAAGCAACTGGCCGCCGTGCAGATCCGCCGCCAGGACGGGGACCGCCACCGCTATCACACCGCAGCGCGTGATGCATACACAGGCGTGCGGGCCTACTGGCACGACAACGGCCGCGCATCCCGCCAGGCTGCCATCGACGGCGAGGAAGAAAACCTCAAGACCCTCAAGGACAGCTACGCCACCGAAGATGACGCCATGGCTGCGGCGCGAGCCGAACGCGGGCGCCTGCAGCGTGGAGCCGCTACGCTGGAGATCACCCTGGCCATCGGCGATCCATCGATCATGGTGCAATCGCCCGTCACCGTCAGCGGCTTCAAAGAAGACATCGACGGCGAGCAGTGGCTGTGCAAAACCGTGGAGCACACCCTGGATGACAACGGCCTGACCACGCGCATGGAGATGGAGCGTGCCGGCGGCGAAAAGACGCGGCAACCCGGCAAACGCTGGAGCAAATGACCGCCAGCGACACAGCCACAGATCCCGCCCAGCGCGGGATTTTTCTTGTGTGCCGCGCCCACATTTCGCCATGTGACAAAACCGCGCATTTCCCGACGATTCCCGACACCGAAACGGTCCAGCGAATCGGCTGCAAGGCGCCACCACGCCTTGCGCGCCAGCGTGCCGACACCCCCGACGAAAGCCACATGTTTAGCGCGCAGGTGCGGCGGGGACTCAACCGCGCGCCGAGGGGGGACATGGGGGCACGGCCGTACACACGCCCGTTGCCCAGCCGCAGCAGCACCCCTCAAGCGCGCAGGGCGGGCGCATACGGGCCTCGCGCACTGCTGTACAGGGGGCGCAGACCCCGGGGGAAATGCTTGCGTTGCAGGCGACTCAGACAGGCCGCAACAAATCCCTCAGCCTTGCGTGTCTCGAGCGGACGGCTCCTAACGCCCCTAAAATTTGCTTAGTCGCTCAACGCCTTCGAGATTCCGCGACCGAGCACTACGGCCCCCACCAACATGAACGAACAAGCGATCAAGACACTTTTGCAAGCCAGGCTGGCAGCATCGCCGCATGGCAAGGAGGCTGCGTTCATCTCTGAAATGTTCATCGATGACTTTTCAAGGCGAGCTGACTTGGTTATGGCGAATGGGAAGTTGGCCGCGTTTGAGATAAAAAGTGAATTCGATAGTTTGGATCGACTCGATGGTCAAATAAAAACCTATGTAAGACTGTTTGAACAAGTCACCGTTGTTTGCGCCCCTAAACATATCGCGGGTGTTCAGGAGAAAGTGCCAGAAGAAGTAGGCATATGGACGCTCACTCAAACCAACAGTTTTAAAATAATTCGTCACGCCAAGTACGTTCGACAAAAAATTCAAAGCATTTGGTTAAGTTTTCTGCCGGTTGATGAGATCAGAATTTTGCTCTCCATTCACAACATGCCAAAATATGGAACAAAAGATTTACTACTGGAAAGAGCGAAATTAATATCAACAAAAGATGTACGCGAATTCACACTGAATTTCTTAAAATACAAACGTGAATCGCGCATTGAGCAGAGAGTGAGCAAAAGAAAGCAAGTCAATTCAATTGGCAAAATTGATGCTTTCTTTTCCAATGATCTTTATGAGCCTTCCATAAATATCAAAGCAATTCCTCGACAGATCAACTAGCCGTCACTCTTCATACTCTTCATCCATCTGAAGATCAATTCTTGATTTGTAGTCGATTTGGCGTGAAATATGGATATTAACGCGAACAGATATCCATTTTGCGGGACTCTTACCATATGGGTCTCCATGAGCAGCCTCTACAATCTTCTGCTCACCCCATATATTCGAATTCTCCATGTCGTAAGCTACGCCATAAATTCCAAGAATTGCCCGGGCGCACTCAGAGTATGCCTGAGCGTTAGACGTTGATTGTCTTCTCTCAAAATACCAAGACGTGTACTCTGGAAAGTCGATTCTCGGGCTCCATTTCATGACCACCGGCCCGTCATCATAAACAACAGCATGAATCGAACCGTGATCGCCGTAAATTGCCACACGGTCTCCGCCTATGCGACTATGGAAATCACGCTCCAACATACCAATCGTCCCACGCATTTTCATTGCATCAGCAAACTGCAACGTACTACTAGGAAAACTTGTTGACAACACGCTAATCAACAGCCTAGGAAACTCAGTACGCAATCTATTAATTGTGGATATTGCTGCTGCCACATAAGCCGCCATGGCATCTCTAATATACTGGCAGTCAATAAAAACTATAGCGGAATTCGGATCCTTCAAAGAGCTAATAGCGCTGATAACTAAAGGCGTCTGACCAGCGAAATCCTGAACTCTAAAGGCCACAGATCCATACTCTTCCTCTATCGCACAAGCCTGCTGAACGACTTCGCGCACTCTCGCCCCTGGCGGTAGTAAAACAACAGGAATTGCGCCTTTACTCTTGTATGCACGAGAGAAGTCAAGCCAATTCTTAAAATTGTCTGCCGGGCTGCGCAAACTATTCCACTGATCTTCAATTTTTCTAGAATCAGTCGTCAAGTCCAAAAGAAAAGGTTTATTTCGATTAGCAGCAACGCATTTATCCATACCGGTGGATAGGTCGCTACTGCCGCGCCATTGCCCCAGAGTCAACAGAGGAACAATCTTGTCACGACGCGCAGAATCTATATTCTCGAGCCCTTCAAGCTCAGCAGCTCGAATTCTTAGCGCAGGATAATAGCCATATTCCGAGAATTTGATAGACATTATATTCACTCCGTAGCACGAGGGGCATTGGCATCAACTACCTCTCTGACCTTAGCAGGCTCCAGACTATGAAAAGCCGCAATCAGATCGAGAGTTCTATTTCTACGTGTAAGCTCTTGCTTTAGTCCATATATTTTTTCATCTTTAGCTTCTATCACCCCTTTTAAAACCCCAACCTCTTGCTTAAGATTACTTAAATCGGAAGTTTGAATTTCACCATACCGCAAAACTCTTGACAGTAAGAACACAGACAGGAAGGCCGACAACCACCCAGACGTATACAACCCGACCTCTCTCCAGTCTGCCGCGGCTTGCCACCCTAAAATTATTCCTACAACAGCAAGAATAACGGATGAAATTCCATATATATGCGCCATAGATCGATCTGTCAAAACACCCTCCTTCTTACATCACTTAATAACTACTAGCCACCCTTAGAATCTTTCAGAATCTTCTGAACCATAGAAGCCACTTCACCAAGAACCTTAATATCGAAATTTCCTTTGCTCACAGCACTATATCTCTCTGGCCAACAAAAATCCCGTGCTAACGCTGTTCCAAGTTGAGCTTCTAGCACCTCAGATGAGGAAGAGTCATCGCTAGCTAGCTTTAACAATATGAATTTATCGAAGATTGCTTTAATTTTCAACAATTCAGTAGCACTATCAATGAAGTTGCGATACTGCTTCAGAAACCAGGCACTGATCAGCTCAACAGCAACGAATAAAGAACCACAAGAAACTATTCCATAGATATGAGCCGTCTGAAATTCTTTGGAATAGGCAATATAAATTTGCCAACCAAAAATCGATGCAAGGAAAAATATTATTCCTCCTCCTGCAAAAACAACGCCTTTATCCAACAATGCGGAGGCCTTAGCGTCGTATGTTTCTGCCTGCTGTTGCAACGACGTAGATATCTCTTCTATCTTTCCCGAAAAATCAATAATCTTCTCTTTAGGGATTTCGCCTGGAAATGGCCAAGCCTCTTGAGGCGCCAATCGACTTCTTCGAGACGCACGGCGCAAGAAGTCCACATCTGCTATTTTTCTTGCGGCACTTAAATATGCAAAAATCCCGTAAACAGCAGCCCCAACCCCAGAAAGCATCATCACGTTCTTCTCAAGAAACTTGAATAATGAATCAGCCCCATAGTAGCTATAAAAAAATCCAAAAACTGCGACAAAAATTCCACAAATTGCAAAAATAATAGAAGTATTTTGACGACTATTTTGACTATTAATTCTATGCAGCTCGGCCTTTTCGCCCTCTAACTGCATTTTTTCGAACAATTGCTCTTCAAGCTTTATCTTTTCAATTGCTTCTTTTATGAGATCTTCATTGCGATGTTCACGAGCAGAACCATTGGTATTGTCAAGCATAGGAGTACAGATCAGAAAACACAAACAGCAATCTAAAACCGCCGCCCATTCCACCCATAAACAACCCGCCCACAGATCCGCACCTGATGCGATCCGTTGAGCACCTCCACAGTGCGCACATTCGGGTTGTCGCTCGTCACCTCCAACTGCCCATCAATGCGCCGCGTCACACGCTTGATGAAAAGCTGCTCATTGGCAACCAGCACATAGACGCCATCCACATCCGCCGCCGTGCAATCCGTATCGACCAGCGCAAAGTCGCCGGAATGCAGCGTTTCGCCCATCGAATCGCCGTAGGCATGCACCAGCCGCAGCGCCTCTGGCCGTGAACGCGGCAGGTTGAGCGCTACCCAGTTCCGCGACACAGGCACATTGCCCAGGATCACATCCCCGGTCTGCAGATCGTTGCCCGGCCCCATGCTGCCGGCAGCGGCAATCAGCGGCACCAGCACCACGTCCGCTTCATCGGCAGGCGCAGGTGCTGGGCCAGAAAGCTGGCGCTTTGGAGTACGTGGCTGCGCCACATCACTGGAGAGTGCGGAACCCTCACCAGAACGAACCCCGGTGAACAAGTACCCGACATCAATACCTTCAGCGAGGACCGCTGCCAGGTAGTCGGAATCGGGCTTCCGTGCCCCTCGCTCGTAGTTGCCCTGGGAGTCCACCGTGACGTTGCCGAGCGCAGCGAACTCTGTCTGGGTCATGCCCAGGCGTTTGCGCTCTTCACGCAAGCGATCCGAAAAAACTGACATACGTACAGAATCAGTTGACAAACGTACAAATGACCATAAAAATACAGCCAACCCTTAACAAAACCGACGAACGACCATGTCACTCAAGCCACCAGGCCCGCCGTCTGCTCCCGACATCGTCGGCGTCCTCGACTTCAGCATCGGCCTGACAGCCGCACATGTCGCCGATCTCGGCCACGACGAACTGGCTCACCGCGCTGCCCTTGTCGCCATCGCACTGCAATGCGCCATGAGAGAGCAATTCCCGGGAGCCACTCTGCGCATTGAAACCAGGGACGACCTGGACCAGCGTCGCGGCTCGAATACCTGGACAACTGCCTTATTCATGAGCGCACTGAGCAGCGAGATGGACAAGCTTGGCGCAGCAGTCAGCCCATCTCCATGCGGCTTTTCAAACGGGGATCACCCGGTTCAAAGCCAAACGGCGGCGTCTTCTCAATCTGTTTAGCAACCCGAAGAAGTGCCAGGTAGGTATCAAGGAAATCAGAGTTGATGACTTGATCCATTGCGATGCCCTCGGCGCGCGTTTTGGATCCCACCAAAGCAGCAGCTGCCTGAAAAACCTGCCAATTGATTTCCATATCACCTCCCTCGTTAACAAACGTTATGGATCGTACATGAACACCGCAACGCAACCCACCCCCGCCAAAGCCGACAAGGCCGATGTCATCTGCTACACGCGCATGCCCAAGGCATCCGTTGAAGAGGGCAAGAGGTTCGCTGAGCGGGAATGCCGCTCCTTCGCCAGCTTCCAGCGCCTGATGTACCTGCGCGGGCTGGAGGCCTACAAGGCCGACCTGGCGCGGGTTGCTGCGAGTTCTTGAGTCCATGCCTTGCATGTTGCCCACGCCGCCGCACAAGCACACGCAATTCATGTTGTGCGGCGCTGCGCGGTTCGGTACAGCCCTCCACCCCTGACCAGAAGCACAAAAAAATGAACACCACTCGCATATCGCACGGCACCGGCACCATCGAGCGCGTGCTGCGCCACAGCCTGAGCCAGCCCGGCGGCGAAGTGCAGGAGGCCGCAGGCTGGGACAGCCCGGCCGTCAGCCGCTTCCTGTCGGGGCAGCAAGGTGTGCCCATCGGCAAGATCGACGCCGTGGTCAGCGCAGCCGGCTATGTGCTGGTCAGCCGCAAGTACCTGGACGCCATCGGCACGCTGGGCGAGGTCGGCATGTACTGCCACTGCGCCAGGGCCGGCGGCGGTGAATGCGGGCGCATCCGCGGCGAATGAACAGGGAGCCCAGCATGCAAGCGGCAGCGATCAACCAGGGCGCCATGCTCGCGGCGCAGGCCCAAGAGGGCCGAAAGAGCGGGCGCAAGGTGCGCAGCGAGGGCACGCGCATGGCCTGCCCCCACTGCAGCGCGCAATGCACGATCCGAACCAGTTGGCTCATGTCCCGCCTGATGCGCGAGCTCACCTACGCATGCACCAACCCGGAATGTGGTCACACCTTTGTGGCCATGACCGAGATAGTGCGCACGCTCAGCCCCAGCGCCACGCCGGACCCCAGCGTGCAACTGCCCCTGTCCAGCCATGTGCGCCGAGACGGCATGCGCGTGGTGCTGGACAACGCCGCAGAGTCCGAGCACCAGCCGCGCTACACCCTGCCTACCACGGGCGATCTGTTCGCCGGGCCGCCGCCAGAGCCCGATTGACGCCATAGGCGCATAGCGCCGCCCCCTCTTCCTCCACCTGCTGACAGAGCCCGATTTCCGGGCGCTGCGGCCCTTCTCACGCCTGAAAAACCCAAGGACCTCATGAGCAGCTATGCAATCACCCATGTAGACGCCCAGCGCGTGCGCCGCCACCTGGTGATCGGGGCAGCCAATCGCGCCATGGCCTGGGAGTGCGCCGAACGCCTGTATGGCTCGGCCTGGTTCATGTCCTGCAAAAAGGCCTGAGCCCCCGATGAACGCCCCTTTGCGCAATGGCTTGGTGATGCTGCCCCAGCACCAGATGGCCATGCCCCCTGCCGATGAGCCGGACCTGTGCCCGCTGTGCGGTCTGGTGCACATGCCCGAGCCCGCGGCTACGTTGGCGCCTGTGCGTGCCGATGTGCTGCCCAGCGCAGCGCTGCAGTTGCTGCGCATCACCACAGACGCCTGGACGCCGCTGCACCAGCATGACGCCGTGCCCATGCCTGCAGACGTGCGCAAGCAGCTGGCCGCGTTGCGCGAGCAGTACCGCAGGCAATCGGGCGCGGGCTACATCGACGCCGAAAACCAGGAATGGTTCAGCATGCCCGAAGACCTGCGCATGGCCATCCTGCTGCTGGCCAACGTGGGCGGCGACCTGCGTGCGCTGGCCGACCGGGATTGGCGCGAGACGCCGCCGCCCGAACGCGCGGCCATCAAAACCGTAGCCCGCTCTTTGAAGCGGCACGCCGGGCGCCTGGTGGCGCTCGCCAGCCTGTGGTGATTCGCCATGGCTGTCTCTCCCATCCCCCGCAAGCGTGTCACGTCCAGCTTTTCGGCGTGGCTCAACAGCCGCCCGAAGCCGGGGCATGTGCAGTACCACCTGCAGCGCATCGTCGAATCCGCGCCGCGCGAGTGGCAAGGCGCGATCCGCTCCCGTTTCCTGAAATCGGCCCCCTTGCCGCCTGCCGGCGTGGCCTTGGACTCCGACGCCTATGCACGCTGGTATCTGGGCCTGCCCAGCGAAAGCGAACAGGCATGGATGGATCTGCAGGAGCTGGCCGACTATGAGGACCGCTACGGCGACGCGCTGCGCCTGAACATGGGCGACGGCGAAATCTGCACCTGGGCGGCCAAGCTGGCCGACGATGTGGAAGAGTTGGAGAACCGCTGCATCGCCATGGGCGGCGGCCTGCCCGAGCGCCTGGCGTTGGTGCACGGCATCGTCCACCTGATTGGCGTGGATGAGGGCAAGCCGCTGGATGGCGAACCGGCCATCGCCCGCGCCAAGTGCGCGCGCTGGTGGCGCCGGCGCCTGCGCCGCCACATCGCCCGCGTGGTCGAAGCCGGGGCCATCAGCATGGGCCTGGTCCACCTGAACAGCGGCGGCTACGTCAGCCACAGCGGCCTCAAGCGCCGCAAGGGCCAGCTGGCGCGCAATGCAGAGGCCCTGGGCCGCACGCTCTACAAGAACGAGGCCGGGCAGGTCTACAGCCTGGCCGAGCTGGCCGCGCTGAGCACCTCCAACCCCAGCGTGCGCGGCGGCGAGCTGATGACACGCATCCGCGGCGCGGAGGAATATGCCGACGCGCACGGGCATCTGGGCCTGTTCCTCACGCTGACATTGCCCAGCAAATACCACGCCATGCGACTGATGGGCAGCGGCGCAAACCGCTGGGCCGCGCGCAACCCCAAGCACAACGGCGCGACACCGCGCGAAGGCCAGCAATGGATGCTTGCGCAGTGGAAGCGCGTGCTGGCCAAACTGGACCGCCAGCAAGTCAAACGCTACGGCCTGCGCGTGGTTGAGCCGCACCATGACGGCACACCGCACTGGCACATGCTGGTCTGGGTCGAGGGCGATGCCCAGGCGCGCACCCTGGTGGACACCATCCGCAAATACTGGCTCAGCGAAGACGGCAACGAACGCGGCGCCAAAGAAAACCGCGTAGATGTCAAGCGCATGAACGCCGGTGGCGCAGCCGGCTACGTGGCGAAGTACATCGCCAAGAACGTGGGCCACCACGCCCTGGCCGAGCACCTGGATGTGGTGCAGGGCCAGGAAATCCAGATGGCTCTGGGGCTGGACAGCCCCAACCAGCCTGCCAGCCCCGAAGCACTGGAGTCCAATGGCCTGGCCGCCCAGCGCCGCGTGGACGCCTGGGCCGCGACGTGGAACATCCGCCAGTTCCAGGCCTTCGGCATGCCCAGCGTCACGGTCTGGCGCGAACTGCGCCGCGTCAGCAAAGACCAGCCCGAGCAGATCGAACTGTTCGACCATGAGGCCAAGCGCAACATCCAGCGCGCCTACCAGGCCTGCCACCGCCACGGCGACCTCCGCGCGGACTGGCGCGCCTTCATGGAATCCATGGGCGGCCACGGCTGCAAGCGCCAGGACTGGCTGCTGTGCCCCGCCCGACGTGCGCCCAAGGATGGCGCCACCAACATGTATGGCGACCCCATCACGGCAGGCCCCGTGCGCGGCGTGCAAGTGCAGCGTGGCCGAGCACGCGGCCACTGGCTCGTAAGCCGCCGCATTGCCTGGGCGCACTGCACCGATGCAACGCCGGCAGTCCACGCCGCAGGCGTGGCTGCTGATGCCGATGGAGTCATCCACAGCGTTGGCCAAGAGGCGCAGACACGGCGCCCCTTGGGCGCCGCTTGGACTGGTTTCAATAACTTCACGGCCCGGCTCCAAAGCCAGAGCGTCCGAGACCTTTTTGGCCGTGGACGGCATGAGGCCGAGGACTGGAGCAGCCCTTTGAGCCCGGATTCAGTGCTCTACAGGCCCGCTACCGCCACCGCATCCCCCGCTTCTTCTCGTTGTTCCTGAAAAGGAGGTCTACCCGTGTCCGCATCCATCCCCCACGCCCGCCGAACGGACCCCACCGTGCACTGCTGGGCCCGGCCGCTGCACGGCGGCTACGTCAACGCCGTAGGCACGACGCCCGAGCACCTGGCACGCGTGTTCGCCGCCGAGCGCGAGCGCATTGCCGCACTGGCCAAACCGCGCCGCCGGCGCGCTGCGCGCCCAGCACCACCCATCCCCCACCCTGCCCAGCTGTCGCTGGTCGCCTGATCACCACCATCACTACCGAGGACCGCCATGCATCTGCACAACATCACCACCGCGCACAGCTACCGCGCAATCCTGATCCCCGAGGACGCCTGCCCCGAAGAACTGGAGCAGCTGGCCGACGCCAAGCTGCTGCCTGTGCTGCAGCTGAAAGCTGCCAGCGCATCCCACGCCACCACCAGCGCCTGCGCCGCCAGCGGCCGCCCCGTGCTGCGCGTCGAGCGCGTGGAGACCTGAACCATGGCCCAGCCACTGCCCGAACTGACTCTGAGCCAGGTGATGGAGCGCATCAAGGCCGTGCGCCAGCGCCTGACCCGCGAACTGGAGAACACGCCAGTGCGCGAGTGGGGAGCGCAACCCGTCCGCGAACTGCGCAACCACGAACAGGAATTGCTCACTGCGCTCATGGTGCTGCGAGACCTGGCCAGCGACCAAGGCGCATTTACAGCCATGCCAGAGACAGGAGACCCGAAGTGACCCGAAACGAATCCAACCAGATGATCCTCAACTACCCACCCGCGGGCCTGAGCCGCGAACTGGCCGCCGAGTACGTGTCGCTTGGCCTCACCACCTTTGAAGACTGCGTGCAAAAAGGCATCGCGCCGAAGCCACGCCAGATCCCAGGCCGGCGCCGAGTCGTTTGGCTGCGCTCAGATCTGGACGCCTGGCTGCAGGGGCTGCCCATCTCCACGCAGCTGCCGCCAGAGAACTGCGGAATCAAGCGCAGCCGCCTGACCAAGGCCCAGGTCATCGCGCAGCAAGTTGCTCCCAGTGTTCCGAAAGCTTTGTGAGCCATGTGCGCCGCTCCGCATCGTAGGAGTGCCGGTTGTAGGTGCCCACGATGCCGGCGGGCAAGTGGCCGAGCACTGCCTCGGCCACGCCATCCTGGCAGCCCAGAGCCGCCAGTTGCGTGCGTACCGTGCGCCGCAAATCGTGGGGCGCCCAGGGGTCCATATCCAGAACCCGCTCGGGCGCGTAGTTGTAGCGCTTGACCACATCGGGCCGGCTGGTCCAGACCGCCACGCCGATCAGCTTCTGCTCCACATGCATCAACTTGGAGCCAGGCCGGGACGGAAATAGATACCCGGCCCCATAGGCACTGCGCCGACGCCTGACAACGTCCAGAGCTCGGCCCACCAGCGGCACGCGCAGGTCGGTCAAATTCTCATTGCGCGCCATCTTTTGCTTTTCGCGCGGCACGGTCCACCACCAGCCATCGGCCTCCTGCCCCACCTCATCGCCGGTCATGGCGATGATTTCGGCGCCACGGGCGCCCGTCCACAGATACAGCGTCAGCAGGTCCGCCACCATGGCCGAGAACCTGGGCAGATGGGCGATCAGCTGTGCGACCTCACGGCCCTGCAGCGTTCTGAGCTTCACGCCCTGGTGCTTGCCGTCCACGATCTTCCCCCGGCTGCGTAGCTTGCCGCGCAGCACCTGGCGCCACCAGTTCGGCGTCTCTTCGGGCACCCTGCCCGCGTCAAGCGCATAGTCCCAGGCCGCGCCAAGCTCTGAGCGAAGGCTGTTGGCCAGCACGGGCGTCTTGACGGCCACGCCTTCCAGCAGCGAGAACGCCATGCTGCGCCCAACGTCTGCCGGCTCCAGAGCGTGAATCTTGGTGGTGTAGTTGACCAACAGGCGCCGCGCTTCGGCGCTGCCCTTGGGCTTTCGGTGCCGCTCAACATGCCCCTGCAGGTAGTCCTCAATCAGCTGCCGCACGGTATAGATGCCGTCGCGGCCCCGCACATCGGACCGGGCCTGGGCGACAGCGGCTGCGCGCCGCTTCTCCCTGGCCAGATCCTCACCAGCATCTCGTCTTCGCTTGAGCTGCTCCCACACAGCGAGTGCGCTGGGGTAGCTCATCTCGGGCCATTGGCCCATGGCAATCTGGCGCATGCCGCCGTCCACGGGGCTCTTGTACCGATATGTCCATGTGCGCCGCGTGGCAGTGGCCACCAGGCGAAGGCCCGGGGCGTGATCGACAATAATGTGCTCCCCCGGCTCCAGCGACTTGGCCCGGCGTGCGTTGAAACTCATGGCGCCTCCGTATGCGGCGCAGGTTTCCAAATCGGCCCCAACCTGTTCGGCGTAACTTCTTCAAAAGAACGCCGAAAAACCTACGCCAAGATGCGCAGTGTAGATGGGTTTGAGCGGGACATATTTGGACTGTATATAAAAACAGTCAACAAACCTAAGTGATTGATTTCAAAAGTAATGAGCGAAGATATTGAAGTGAATCAGGCACTTAGCGAAATACCTTTGGCGTCACATACGCCAATGATGCAGCAGTACCTGGGCATCAAGATCAACTACCCCGACACGCTGGTTTTCTACCGCATGGGGGATTTCTACGAGCTGTTCTTCGGGGATGCGGAGAAGGTGGCGCGGCTGCTGGACATTACGCTGACCACGCGCGGGCAGACGGCGGGGCAGCCGATTCCCATGGCGGGCGTGCCCTTCCATGCGCTGGAGAACTACCTGGGCCGGCTGATCAAGCTGGGCGAGTCGGTGGCGATCTGCGAGCAGGTGGGCGAGGTGGGCGCAGCCAAGGGCCCGGTGGAGCGCAAGGTGGTGCGCGTGGTGACGCCGGGCACGCTGACCGACAGTGAGCTGCTGTCTGACAAGAGCGAGGCGATCTTGCTGTCCCTGCACACGGCCGGGCGCCAGCGCTGCGGCCTGGCCTGGATGGCGGTGACGCAGGGGCGCATCCATCTGGCCGAGTGTTCCCACGATGAGCTGGGCGCCTGGATTTCACGCATTGCGCCCAGCGAGCTGATCTACAGCGCAGGCGTGACCGAGCGCTTCGAGCAGAGCCTGTTCGCGCTGCGCCATGGCGGCTCCATTGCCTGCCCGCTGTCGCCGCGCCCTGACTGGCAGTTCGACGGCGGTCTGGGCGAGCGCAAGCTGCTGGAGCTGCTGGGCGCCGCCAGCCTCAAGGCCTGGGAGGCCGAGGACCTGCCGCTGGCCCATGGCGCCAGCGCTGCGCTGCTGTCGTATGCGGAGCACACGCAGGGCCGCAGCCTGTCGCACATCCACGCTCTGCAGGTGCAGCGCGACGATGAGCTGATTGCGCTGCCGCTGGCCACGCGCCGCAACCTGGAGCTGGTCAAGACGCTGCGCGGCGAGGATTCGCCCACATTGTTCTCTCTGCTGGACACCTGCATGACGGGCATGGGCAGCCGCCTGCTCAAGGCCTGGCTGCTGGAGCCGCGACGCGACCGCACGCAGGCCATGGCGCGGCTGGAGGCCACGCGGGCGCTGCAGGGCGCCAGCGCAGGCGGCATGGCCGCGCCCTGGCAGCAGTTGCGCGAGCAGCTCAAGGGCGTGAGCGATGTGGAGCGCATCACCGCGCGCACCGCGCTGCGCCAGGTGCGCCCGCGCGAGCTGGTGGGACTGGGCCGCACGCTGCACAAGGCCGCCCTGCTGGCCCAGGCCGGGCAGACGCCCTCGGCCCACCTGACCCAGCTGTTTGCCGACCTGCAGCCGCCCGAGGGCTGCGCCGAGCTGCTGGTGCGCGCCATCATGGAAGAGCCGGCCGCCCTGGTGCGCGACGGCGGCGTGTTTGCCACGGGCTACGACGCCGAGCTGGACGAGCTGCGCGCCATCCAGAACAACTGCGATGACTTCCTGCTGGAGCTGGAGGCCAAGGAAAAGCTGCTGACCGGCATTCCCAACCTGCGCGTGCAGTTCAACAAGGTGCACGGCTTCTATATAGAGATCACCAACAGCTACAAGGACGCGGTGCCCGAGCGCTACCGCCGCCGCCAGACGCTGAAGAACGCCGAGCGCTACATCACGCCCGAGCTCAAGGCCTTCGAGGACAAGGCCCTGTCCGCGCAGGAGCGCGCGCTGCAGCGCGAGAAATTCCTCTACGAGCAGTTGCTGGACCAGTTGCAGCCCCACGTGCCGGCGCTCACGCGCGTGGCCGGAGCCATTGCCGCCATCGACGTGCTGTGCACGCTGGCCGAGCGCTCGCTGACGCTGAACTGGTGCGCGCCCGAGTTCGTGAACCATCCCTGCATCGAGATCGAGGCCGGCCGCCACCCCGTGGTGGAGGCCCGCATGGCCGAGACCTCCAGCGGCAGCTTCATCGCCAACCACACGCGCATGAACGCCAACACGCGCATGCAGATCATCACCGGCCCCAACATGGGCGGCAAGTCGACCTATATGCGCCAGGTGGCGCTGATCGTGCTGCTGGCGAGCATGGGCTCGCATGTGCCGGCGTCCAGCTGCCGGCTGGGGCCCATCGATGCCATCCACACGCGCATTGGCGCGGCCGACGACCTGGCCAATGCCCAGTCCACCTTCATGATGGAGATGACCGAGGCCGCGCAGATCCTGCACTCAGCCACGCCGCACAGCCTGGTGCTGATGGACGAGATCGGCCGGGGCACCAGCACCTTCGACGGCCTGGCGCTGGCCAGCGGTATCGCCACCCAGCTGCACGACAGGACGCGCGCCTTCACGCTGTTTGCCACGCACTACTTCGAGCTGACCGAGCTGCCGGCCAAGGCACGCGCGGCCGTGAACATGCATGTGAGCGCGGCGGAGTCGGGCCAGGACATCGTCTTCCTGCACGAGATCCAGCCCGGCCCGGCCAGCCGCAGCTACGGTATCCAGGTGGCCAAGCTGGCGGGCATGCCGGCCGGCGTGCTGCACCACGCGCGCCATGCGCTGGAGGCACTGGAGGCCCATGCCGACGAGGGCCGCCTGCAGGTGGACCTGTTCGATGCGCCCGACATGCCCGAGCCCGAAAGCCGCCACGACCCGCTGGCCCAGGCGCTGGCCGCCATCAATCCCGACGCACTGAGCCCGCGCGAGGCGCTGGAAGCCCTTTACCAGCTCAAGAAGATCGCCGCCTGAACGCGGTCAATCGCCTCGCACTAAACTTGTCGATCCCGCAGTTTCGGATGTTCCCATGACTTATTGCGTTGCCATCAAGCTCAACGCCGGCCTGGTTTTCCTGGCCGACTCGCGCACCAATGCCGGCCTGGACCAGATCAGCTCGTTCCGCAAGCTCATGGTCTACGAGAACCCCGGCGACCGCTTCATGGTGCTGCTGTCGGCCGGCAACCTGTCCATCACCCAATCGGTGCGTGAGCTGCTGGAGAGCCAGCAACTGCGCGACGAGGCCACGGGCGACATGCTGACCATCTGGAACGTGCGCAGCATGTTCGATGCGGCCCGCGTGCTGGGCGCGGCCGTGCGCCATGTGTTCGAGCGCGACGGCGTGGCACTGTCGCGCTCGGGCGTGGACTTCAATATCTCGCTGGTGCTGGGCGGCCAGATCCAGGGCGAGAACATGCGGCTGTTCCAGGTCTACTCGGCAGGCAACTTCATCGAGGCCACGAGCGAGACGCCCTACTTCCAGATCGGCGAGTCCAAGTACGGCAAGCCCGTGCTGGACCGCGTGATCACGCCGCGCACGCCGCTGGACGAGGCCGCCAAGTGCGCCCTGGTGTCCATGGACAGCACGCTCAAGTCCAACCTCTCGGTGGGCCTGCCGCTGGACCTGATCGTGTACGAGAAGGACCGCTTTGCCTCCGACAAGATCGTCAGCATCGACGAGAGCAATCCGTATTTCCGCATGCTGCACGACAGCTGGGGCGAGCGCCTGCGCCATGTCTTCGACAGCATCGAAGACCCGGCCTGGGATGGCGGCGATTCCGCGGTGCCCATTCGCGTGCACAGCCGCCAGGCCCAGCCGCTGACCAAGGTCACCGCGCCGGCCGGCGCCCTGCGCTCCAATGCGCGCACCATGGGCCGGCTGCCGCCTGCGGCGCTGCGCCAGCCCTATCACAGCGGCACGGGTGCCGGCCTGGGCACCTCCACGGCCGACGGGCTGGCCACCTCGCCCATGACGCCCCTGCAGCCGGGCCCGGCATCGCCCATGCGGCCGGACGCCGGGCAACCCTCCGGCCACCAGCAAGGCATGCCGGATGCTCCGGACCGGACCGGCCAGGAGCCCCAGCCGTGAACGCGGCCCGGCCCGCGCTGCGGGCCGACAGCGACGCGGGCACGGAATCGGCACCGCTGCCCGTGGTCTTCTCGCATGCCAACAGCTTTGCGCTGCCCACCTACCGGCTGCTGTTCTCGCTGCTGGCCGAGCGCGGGATCGCGGCGCAGGGCGTGGAGCGCTTCGGGCATGACCCGCGCTTTCCCGTCACCAACAACTGGCCGCACCTGGTCGAGCAACTGGCCGAGTTCACGCGCGCCGAGGTGGAGCGCGTGGGCGGTCCGGTCTTTCTGGTCGGGCATTCGCTGGGCGGTTTCCTGAGCGTGATGACGGCTGCGCGCCACCCCGAACTGGCGCGCGGCGTGCTGCTGATCGACTCGCCCCTGCTCAGCGGCTGGCGTGCCAATGCCGTGGGCGTGGCCAAGCGCACGCAGCTGGTGGGCTCGGTCTCGCCGGGCAAGATCAGCGCCCGCCGCCGCAATGCCTGGGACAGCGACGAGGAGGCGCTGGCCTATTTCCGCGCCAAGAAGGTGTTTGCGCAATGGCACCCGCAGGTGCTCCAGGACTATGTGCAGGGAGGCCTGTCCGATGTGGACGGCCGGCGCATGCTCAACTTCACGCGCGAGGTGGAGACCGCCATCTACAACACCTTGCCGCACAACCTGGCCTCGCTGCTGCACCACCATCCGCTGCGCTGCCCGGCGGCCTTCATCGGCGGGCGTGCCTCGGTGGAGATGCGCCAGGTGGGCATGGACCTGACGCGCCGCATCACGCGCGGGCGCGTGATGATGCTGGACGGCAGCCACCTGTTCCCCATGGAGCGGCCCCACGCCACGGCCGCCGCCATCGAGGCATCTCTGCTGAACCTGCTGGGCTCCGAGGCCTGAACCGGGCACCCCGAATGTGAAAAGGCCACCTTGCGGTGGCCTTCTGCGTTGGTGCCTGAGGAATGCCTGGGGCCCTTCGCCCAAGCCTGGGTCAAACCTCGCTCCAGCTCACGACCCCGGTGAAGGCCGTGACCAGCACGATGATGCCGAAGGCGATGCGGTACCAGGCAAACGGTACGAAGCTGTTGGTGGAGATGTAGCGCAGCAGCCAGCGCACGCACAGCCAGGCGCTGATGAAGGAGAACACCAGGCCCACGGCGAACATGGGGATGTCGGCCGCCGACAGCAGTGCGCGCTCCTTGTAGAGGCTGTAGACGCCGGCGCCGATCAGCGTGGGAATGGCCAGGAAGAACGAAAAGTCGGTCGCCGCCTTGCGCGACAGGCCCATCAGCATGCCGCCGATGATGGTGGCGCCGCTGCGGCTGGTGCCGGGAATCATGGCCAGGCACTGCACCAGGCCGACCTTGAGGGCGTCCAGCGGCGTCATCTCATCCACGGTCTGCACGCGCATGGCCGATGCCGGCCGGCGCTCGGCCCACAGGATGACGAAGCCGCCCAGGATGAAGGTGGTGGCCACCACGGTGGGCGTGAACAGGTGCGCCTTGATGAACTTGCCGAAGATCAGCGCCAGCACCACGGCCGGCAGAAAGCCGATGATGACGTTCAACGTGAGCCTTTGCGCCTGGCGGCTGGTGGGCAGGTCGACCACGGTGGAGCGGATCTTCTGCCAGTACACCAGCACCACGGCGAAGATGGCGCCGGTCTGGATGGCGATGTCGAAGACCTTGGCCTTGGCATCGTCGAAGCCCAGCAGCGAACCGGCCAGGATAAGGTGGCCGGTGGAGGAGATGGGAAGGAACTCCGTCAGCCCTTCCACGATGCCCATGATGGCGGCCTTGACCAGCAAAAGAATGTCCACGGCAAGCGTCCTGTCGCAATGCAAAAGTGCGCCATTATCTGCGCTGGCCATGGCCTGCCGGTGTCCGCCTGCCCGCCTGTCAGCGGCAATCGCAAACTTTTACAACGCGCGGCCCGCGACGTTGCTGCGCGCCCGGCACTGTGCTGCAATGTGGGTGCGCTGGACTTCAGCGCGCCTTCAAAACCATTCCATCATGAAAAAAATCGTTGTTCTGGCAGTTGTCTCCCTGGCCTGCAGCATGGGCATGGCCGCAGGGGACAAGGCTCCCACGGCCCAGCAAAAGCTGATGGGCACCTGCAACACCGAAGCCACCGGCAAGAAAGGCGATGAACGCAAGGAGTTCATGAAGTCCTGCCTGTCCGACGGCAAGAAGCGCCAGCAGGAACGCATGAAGACCTGCAACGTGGACGCCACGGGCAAGAAGGGTGATGAGCGCAAGGCGTTCATGAGCGAGTGCTTGAAGAAGGACTGACCCCCTGAGGCGCTGCGCGCCTTCCCCCTCTCGCTGCGCGGGGGGGACGACACCCTCGCTGCGGGGCGGCCCTTGCTCGGTGTCCCTCGCTTTGGGGCGCGCCAGTCGGGATGGGTCTGGGGCCTGCCAAGCATTGCAAAAAGCCACCGTTTTCGGTGGCTTTGCTGTTTAGGCGGATAGTTTTCTGATTTGGCTATCAATGGAGCCGTGTACTACCGACAGCCGTTCAAACTCGCAGGGCTCAAGCGCGGGCAGCCGAGCAAGGGCCGCCCCGCAGTGAGGGCTGCGTCCCCCTCCGCGAAGCGAGAAGGGGGAAGCGGCGCAGCCGCTCAGGGGGTCATCTTCCTAGCTCTTCGCTTGCGCCACCAGATGATGACGCCGGTGATCGACAGGACGGCGACGAGCACGCCGACGAAGGACATGAGCACGCGGCCGGGGGTGCCGAGGATGCGGCCGCTGTGCAGGGGCAGCTGCAGCTGGACGAAGACGTCGGCTGCGGTGCCATGCCAGGGGCGGTAGGTGCCCAGGACTTCGCCGTTGTCCGAGCTGACGTAGATGTTGGACAGGCCCATGCCCATGGCGCCGGTTTCGTCGTGCGGGTCGAAGAAGGAGATGTTGTAGAACGGGAAGTCGCCGCCCCACCAGATGCCGCCTGCGGGCTGGGCGAAGCCCAGGCGCTTTGCCTCGCTCTGGGCGATGGCGATGGCCTGGGCGAACGAGACCTGGGGCACGAGGAGCGTGCCCTGGGGCGCAGGCTTGAGGGTTTCGTAGGGGCCGGGCGTGGTGGTGGAGACGGTGCTCATCACCGGGTAGAAGACTTCGCGGTACAGGTTCAGCGAGAACGAGGTGAAGGCCACGATGACGATGACGGCCCAGACCCACAGGCCGCCCGCGCGGTGCAGGTCGAAGTTGAGCTTGTAGGCGCCGCCGCCCCAGCGCACGCGCCATGAGGGCAGCCAGCGCCGCCACCACGATCCCACGGCCGCCGTCAGGCGCGGGGCGCTTTTCCTTAGCTTGACGGGAAAGGTCAGCAGCAGCGCGACAAAGCTGTCGGCCACCCACAGCAGGGCCAGGCTGCCCATGAACCAGTAGCCCCAGCGGTCCGTGCCCCAAAAGCGCGGGGCCAGCAGGCTTTCGTGCAGGTGGCGCAGCCAGGGCATGAGGTTGCGCTGGCTGAGCGCGAAGCTGCGCCCGTTGCGCTGGCCGGTGATGTGGCCGCTGACCGGATCGACGAAGACCGTGTCATAGCCCAGCGCAGGCGCCTGGCCGGTGGCCGGGTCGGGCCGGGGGCGCACCATGAACATGGCGGCTTCGCCCTCGACCAGGCCCAGGGTCATGTAGCTGATCTCGGCGCGCGGCTCGCTGGCCTGCACGGCGGCGGCCAGCTCCAGCGGGGTCTTCAGCGGGCCGCGTGCCGGGGTCTCCAGCATGTCGGCGTTGAGCCATTCGTCGATTTCATGGTCCCAGGACAGCACGGCCCCGGTGAGGCCAGCCATGGTGAGGAAACCGGCCAACACCAGGCCTATCCAGCGGTGCACCACCGTCCACAACGCGCGCATGCTTCAGATCGCTCCGGCTCAGAAGTCCACCGATGCGCTCAGCGAGAAGGTGCGCGGCATGGACTGCACCAGGTAGTTGGCGCCCGGGTAGCCGCCCACGGACGACCAGTAGCCCTTGTCGAACAGGTTGTCGATGCGCGCGCGCAGGGTCAGCAGGCGGTTGTTGCCGATGTCCATGAGATAACGCGCGCCGATGTCGGTGCGCGTCCAGGAGGCCACCTTCAGCGTGTTGGCGCCGTTGGCGTACTGGCTGGAGGTGTGCATCACGCGCGCATTGAGGGCCAGGCCCGAGACGCCGGGCACATCCCAGTCCACGCCCAGGTTGAGCAGGCGCTTGGGCACGCCGATGGCGTAGTTGCCGATGGTGGTGGCATCGGCGGCTTCGCGGATCTTGGCTTCGCTGAAGGTCACGCCGCCCAGCACGCGCAGGCCCTTGACGGGTTCGCCGAAGACCGTGGCCTCCAGGCCGCTGTTGCGCTGCTTGCCGTACTGGCCGAAGACCTGGTTGGCCACATAGGCCGAAGGCATGTCCGTGGTGTACAGCGCCACCGTGGCGCCCAGCTGCTGGCCCTGCCACTTGAAGCCGATTTCCTTCTGGCGCGACTTGTAGGGCGCGAACACCTGGCCGCCGTTGGACACGGGCAGGTCGTTGGCCGTCTGCGGCGCCACGGCGCCCTTGGTCAGGCCTTCGATGTAGTTGGCGTAGACCGAGGTGTTCTCGCTGGTCTTGAACACCAGGCCCAGCATGGGCGTGGTGGCCGACTTCTTGTAGTTGTCGGTCTGCGCGCCCGTGTTGTAGTCGTAGCTGCTTTGCTCGATGCTCTGGCGGCGCACGCCCACGGTCAGGCGCAGGCGCTCGTCCAGCATCGTCAGCGTGTCGCCGATGGCAAAGCTGTTGAGTTGGGTTTCGCCCGCACGCGTGGGATCGGCCAGATTGCCGCCGAACAGCGTCATGGCGGGGCGCGCGCTGCTCCAGGGGTTGTAGATGTTGTTGACCACGCCAAAGCCCATGCCCCAGGCATTGCGCTCGGTGGCCGAGTAGGTGCTGGCCGTGGCCACCAGCTCATGGCCCACGCTGCCCGTGGCCAGGCGCGTGCGGATGCCGACCTCGCCCGTGCCCACGCTGTCCTTGCGCTTGTTGTCGAAGCGCGTGCCCGTGGTGTCGCCGGCCGCATTGCTCACGGTCACGCCGCTCAGGGAGTTGTCTTCCTTGCCGCGGCGCAGGCCGCCTGCGGCCCAGGCCGTGGTGGTGTCGTTGATGTCCCATTCGGCGCGCAGCGTGGCGAACAGGTCGCGCTCGGTGGAGTACGACCAGTTCTGGCCGTAGTTGGTCTTGTTGTCGGGCACGGCCGGGATGAAGCTGCCCGGCGTCACGCTGGGGCGGCCGCCGTTGTAGCTGTTGCGCTGGTAGCCCACATCGCCCGACAGGCGCACGTTGCGGCTGCGCCAGTCCAGGCCCACGCCCAGGGCGGTGAGCGAGCGGTCTTCGCCATCCACGCCCGTGCCGCCGTCGCGGCGCACGGCGTTCAGGCGGATGCCGGTGCTCTGGTCAGGGCCGAAGCGGCGCGAGATGTCGGTGGAGACAAAGGCCTGGCCGCCCGTCTGGATGCCGGCGCCCACGCGCGTCAGCGCATCGTTGCCGGCGCGCTTGGGCAGCAGGCTGATGGTGCCGCCAATGCCGCTGCCGCCCGGTGCCGCGCCATTGAGGAAGGCGTTGGCGCCGCGCAGCACCTCCACGCGCTCGAAGAACTCCGAGGCGATGTACTGGCGCGGCAGCAGGCCGTACAGGCCGTTGTAGGCGATGTCGTCCGAGTACACCGGAAAGCCGCGCAGCACATACAGCTCCTGGAAGTTGCCGAAGCCGCGCGCCTGGCGCACGCCCGGGTCGTTGAGCAGCACGTCGCCCACGCTCTTGGACTGGGTGTCTTCGATCAGCTGCTGCGTGTAGCTGGTGGTGGAGAACGAGGAGTTCTTCCAGTCCAGCGTGCCCAGCACGCCGTTGCGCGCGCCCGTGGCCACTTGGCCGCCTGCAAAGGGCTTGGACAGGCCCTGGGCCGATGCGTCGGCACTGGCCTCCACCGTCACGGCCTCCAGCACGGGGTCGCCGCCCCGGGTCTGGGCAATCAGGGCCTGCTGGCTGCACAGGCAGAGAACGGCCAGGGAAATCGGGCGGATGGAGGGCATGAGGATAATACTGAGAATGATTTACAGAATCCGTTAGCTTACCAACCACGTTAGGGCGCCGCTATGAATTTTCTCAATCTGTTGCATCGAAGCAATCCTCCAAGTGATTGAATTCAAAGGCCCTTCGCAATAGTTTGTGCGCACTCCCCATAGCCACAATCTTCCAACGACCACGGAGATCCCTGCAGCTGGCGGCGCCCCGATGCATCTGGCACCCTGCCGGCGCCCGTCCGTCGCATGGCGCTGGCCCGGCCCGCGTCCGGCAGCGACAGTCCTGTCCCATACAGGCCCGCAGAACCGGGCCGCACGCCAGGACACCGCCATGCAAATGACACCGCTGATCGCCATCCACATGAGTGCCGCCCTCGGGGCCACGGCCACGGGTGCCATCGCACTGCTGGCACGCCGCCAGGCCGCCGTCCATCCCCGCCTGCACCGCGCGGCCGGCTACGCCTTCGTCACGCTCATGGTCTGCGCGGCGGTGTCCGCCTGCTTCATCCGCGACTACCGCCTGCCCAACTGGGCCGGCTACACGCCCGTCCACCTGCTGGTGCCACTGACCTTTGCCGGCCTGGGCCGCTCGTTCTGGCACCTGTACCACGGCAACATCGCCGGCCACCGCAAGATCATGCGCAGCGTCTACATCGGCGCCTGCGTCGTGGCGGGCCTGTTCACCCTGCTGCCCGGCCGCTACCTGGGCGACCTGCTGTGGCAGCAGCTGGGCCTGGCCTGACGCCGCTTTCCTTCCCCCTGACGGAGAACTTCCCATGCGCACCCTTGATCCCCTTGATCCCCTTGATCCCATTCATCCCCTCGATCCCTCTGCCCGCCACGACGACGATGCCCTGGAGCGCATGGCGCGCCGCCGCGCAGGCGCCAAGATGGGCTGGATGATCCACGCCAGCGTCTATGTGCTGGTCAACCTCGGGCTGGCGGCGCTGTCGCTGTCCCAGGGCAGGCACTGGGCCATCTTCCCGGCCCTGGGCTGGGGCCTGGGGCTGGCCATCCACGGGGCCGTGGTCTGGCTGGCCCTGCCGGGCAACGGCTGGCACGGGCGCATGGTGGAGCGTGAGCGGCAGGCGCTGCAGTCACGCCAGGGCCGCGCCCGCTGAACGACGCCATGGGACTACCATTGCTCTCCATGCCCGACCTCGCATCCAACGCCCCATCCCAGCGGGCCGCACAGGGCCACATCGTGGAACGGACCACGCTGCTGCGCCACGGCATCGCAACGACCTCGGCCTGCGCCCTGATTGCCGCCGCATTCAGCCTGAGCAACCACGGCCGCTGGGACGTGAACCTCATCTACTCGCTGTCGATCGGCCTGACCAGCTGGCTCACCATCGAACTGGGCCGTTGGCGCCTGACGCGGGGCCAGGACATTCCCTGGCCCGGCGGCTGGCGCGGCGCCGCGCTGGTGGTGGCCGGCATCGTGACGGGGTTCGTGATCGGATCGCTGATCGGCACGGCCTACAGGCAGTGGGCCGATCCCGACGCCAGCACGGCCCTGATGCACCGGCTGTGGATACCGCTGGCCGTCACCATCGTCGCCAGCACGGTGATGTCGCTGGCCTTCTTCCTGCTGGGCTACTCGCGCCACCTGCAGATGCAGGCCGAGCAGGCCCGACGCCAGGCGGCCGAGGCCAAACTCACCCTGCTGCAGGCCCAGCTGGAGCCGCACATGCTGTTCAACACCCTGGCCAACCTGCGCGTGCTGGTGGCCAGCGACCCGCAGCGCGCCCAGGCCATGCTGGACCATCTGATCGCCTACCTGCGCGCCACGCTGGGCGGCTCGCGCAGCACCGAGCATGCGCTGGGCGAAGAGTTCGCACGCCTGCGCGACTACCTGGCGCTGATGTCCATCCGCATGGGCCCGCGCCTGCAGTACACGCTGGACCTGCCCGAGGACCTGGCCCAGGTGCCCGTGCCGCCGCTGCTGCTGCAGCCCCTGGTGGAAAACTGCATACGCCACGGACTGGAGCCCAAGCTGGAAGGCGGGCATATCGCGGTGCGCGCGCGCCGCATGGACGGCGGCCCGTTGGAGCTGACCGTGGCCGACAACGGCATGGGCCTGGATTCCGGAGCGCCCGCCCTGCCCGGCAGCCGCTTCGGCACGGCCCAGCTGCGCGAGCGCCTGGCCAGCCGCTATGGCGACGCCGCGCACTTCGAACTGGCCGCCCTGCCCGAAGGCGGCACGCTAGCCAAAATCACCATTGCCAACGCCGGTTGAAATGACCTCCTCCCCCCGCGCCCTGATCGCCGAAGACGAACCCCTGCTGGCCGAGGACCTGCGCCAGGCCCTGGCCCGCGCCTGGCCCGAGCTGCAGATTGCCGCCATGGTGGGCGACGGCCTGAGTGCTGCCCGGCAGGCGCTGGCGCTGCAGCCTGATGTGCTGTTCTTCGACATCCGCATGCCGGGCCAAAGCGGCCTGGAGGCCGCCGCCGAACTGGCCGACGCCTGGCCAGAGGCGCAGCCGTTTCCCATCCTGGTCTTCGTGACCGCCTATGACCAGTACGCCATGGACGCCTTCGAGGCCCAGGCCGTGGACTACCTGCTCAAGCCCGTGCAGCCCGAGCGGCTGGCGCGCTGCGTGCAGCGCCTGCGCGAGTTGCTGGCCCAGCGCACGGTGGCCCCGGCTGGCGCTGCCCTGGCGCAGGCGCTGGAGCAATTGCGGCACCTGGCCGGTGCCACGGCCCCCGCCGCCACCGCTACCGAGCCGCCGCTGCAGATGATCCAGGCCGGCGTGGGCACGCAGATCCAGATGGTGCCCGTGCACGACGTTGTCTACTTCGAGGCCGCCGACAAGTACGTGCGCGTGCTCACGGCCTCGCATGAATACCTGGTGCGCACGCCGCTCAAGGAACTGCTGCCCCGGCTGGATGCCGAGGAATTCTGGCAGGTGCACCGCGGCACGGTGGTGCGCGCAGCCGCCATTGCCAACGCCCAGCGCGACGAGGCCGGCCGGCTGTGGCTGCAGCTGCGCGAGCGAGCGGAAAAACTGGCCGTCAGCCGCCTCTACGCGCAGCGGTTCAAGGCGATGTAGGTGGCGATGTAGACGCCGGCTCCGTCAGCGCAACGGCGGCTGATCGGGCAGGTCCAGCACGTCGTCCCAGGCCACGCCCTGCATCTCGTCCCAGTGCGCGACGATCACGCAGCGGGGGCCATGCCCGGCCACGGGCGCAGATTGCTGGCCGGCCCGGTTCAGCTCCGCCAGCGTGCGCTGCACATGGTCCATCGATCCCCGATCCAGCGCGGCCAGCGGCTCGTCGATCAGCAGCAGCGGCACGCCGCTGGCCCAGCCTGCCGCCATCCACAGCTTGCGCAGGCTGCCCGTGGACAGGGCCAGCAGGGGCTTGTGCAGGTGGGGCTCCAGGCCCAGGCCGTCGGCATGGGCCTGCCATGCCGCCTCGCTCCACGCCGGATGCAATTGCCGCTGTGCCTGCACCCATTCCTGCGCGGGCCGGGCGCGCTCGGCATTCGACAGTTCGGCGCGCGGGTCGCGCCAGAACAGTGCGGGGCGCTGCGAGGGGTCCGGCTGCTGCGGATACGCCAGGCGCCCGGCCTGCAAGGGCAACTGGCCGGCCAGCATTTGCAGCAGGCTGGTCTTGCCGCAGCCCTCGCCGCCGCGCACCAGGCACAGGCCCACGGGCCAGTCGTGCGAGGCGCCATCCCACAGCAGCAGGCCCGGCTGCCCGAAGCGCAGGGACTGCGCGCTCACCATCGGCGGCGCCATCGATTGCTGTGCGGTGTCCATCTGAATGTCTTTCCGGTTCTGCGATGCGGGCGATTGTGCACGCGGCACAATGCCGGGCTTTCCCTTTTCCAACCACGCACTACGCATGCGGACCGCCACCATGACCCTCGACTACCTGGATTTCGACTACAGCGAAGACGACGAAGGCACAGGCTGCTGGGACGCCATGGCCAGCGTGCCCGCCACGCGCGTGCCGGCGCTGGCGGCCGAGGTGGAGCAATTGCTGGCCTGGGCCCACCGCCGCTTCAAGGGCCGGCGCGGCCCCATCGAGGAAGGCGGCGACTGGGACTACGAGCTGCAGGCCCAGGACGACGGCGGCCAGCCGCTGGCCTGGCGCTTTGACGCAGCCACGGCGCGCCTGCAATCCGTGGCGGCGGGGGATGGCCGCACCACGGTGAACCTGTCGATCAGCGGCAGCGCGGCCTTCGGCGAAGCATTGCGCCAGGCCTTCGAGCTGCAGGACTGAACATCAGCGCGCGACAGCCTGCGGCCCCTGCACGGAGGCCGGCCCCAGCGGCTCCCACCGTCCGGCCACGTTCTTGAGCAAGGTGTTGACGGCGGCCAGCCGCCGGTTGCGCACATCGATCAGGCTGCGCCGGGCCGACAGCACCGTGGTCTGGGCGCTGAGCACATTCAGATAGGCCACCGTGCCCGCGCGGTACTGGTTGTTGACGACATCCAGCGCCTTCTGCGCGGCGGCCACGGCCTCGATCTGCACCTGCTGCTCGCGCGCCAGGGCGGATGCGGTGACCAGGTTGTCCTCCACCTCCTGCAACGCCGTCAGCACGGTCTGGCGGTAGGTGGCGGCGGCCAGGTCCAGCGAGGCACGCGCCGACTCCACGGCCGCCGTGCGCGCGCCGCCGTCGAACAGCGCCAGCGCCAGCGACGGGCCCAGCGACCAGAACAGGTTGGGCGCACTCACCAGGTTGGACAGCGATGCACCCCGGTAGCCGGCCGTGGCCGAAAGCGTGAGCGCCGGGAAGAAGGCCGCGCGCGCCACGCCCACCTGGGCGTTGGCGGCGGCCACGCGGCGCTCGGCCGCTGCAATGTCGGGGCGCTGCTCCAGCAGTTGGGACGACAGCATGGCCGGCACCTCGGGCGGCGGCGGCAGCTCTGCGCCCGCCTCCAGGCTGAAGGCCGCAGGCGGCAGGCCCAGCAGCGCGGCCAGGGCGTGCTCCAGCTGGGCGCGGCTGGTCTGTGCCTCGATGAGCTGGGCCTGGGTGCTTTTGTACTGCGCCTCGGCCTGGGCCACGTCGGCCGACGAGGCCACGCCCGCGCGGTAGCGGTTGTTGGTGAGCTTCAGGCTTTGCTCGTAGCTCTGCAGCGTTTCCTGCAGCAGCCGCACGCTGGCATCGGCCGCGCGCAGCGAGAAATAGGTCTGCGTGATCGATGCCTGAGCCGACAGGCGCGCGGCGGCCAAGTCGTCGCTGCTGGCCTGGGCGCTGGCCTGGCTGGCGCTGACCGTGCCCGACACACGGCCCCACAGGTCCAGCTCCCAGCTGGCGTTCAGGCCCAGCGAGTAGTTGGTCGAGATGTTGCCGCTACTGCCGCTACTGCCGGTGTTGCCGCCCGTGCCTGATGCACCCGATGCCCCGCCGCTGCGCGAGCGCGTGGCGCCGGCCGTGCTGCCCAGCGTGGGGAACAGCCCGGCCTGGCTGCTGGCCACGGCCGCCTGCGCGGCACGCAGGCGCGCGGCGGCCTGGGCAATGCTCTGGTTGCCGGTGGCGGCCTGCTGCTGCAGGCGGTTGAGCTGCTCGTCGCCGAACAGCTCCCACCAGTTGTCGGGCACTTGCGCACGCGACGGATCTGCGGGCCGCCAGATGCCGGCCTCGGCCGCCTCGGGCGTGGCTTCCTTGAACTGGGCCGGCACCTCGAGTGCGGGGCGCTGGTAGGCGCTCTGCGTGGAGCAGCCGGCCAGCAGCGCGGCGGCCAGCCAGATCGCCGGGGAGTGAAGTGTCTTGAACTGCATCAGCTTGGGCTTTCGGATTCGGTTCACTGGGGTGATGCGGCGGGCACAGGGGTGCCACGGTCCTTGCCCTGCACGCGGCCACGCAGGCCCATGACACGCTGGCGCAGCCTGTCCAGCAGCACATAGACCACGGGCGTGGTGTAGAGCGTGAGCAGCTGGCTCAGCATCAGGCCGCCCACGATGGCAATGCCCAGCGGCTGGCGCAGCTCGGCGCCATCGCCCCGGCCCAGGGCCAGCGGCAGCGCGCCGCAGATGGCCGCCAGGCTGGTCATGAGGATGGGGCGCAGCCGCAGCTCGCAGGCGCGGTAGATGGCCTGGGCGGCCGTGGCATGGCCGGCGCGCTGCCGCTCCAGCGCGAAGTCGATCATCATGATGGCGTTCTTCTTGACGATGCCGATCAGCAATATCACCCCGATCAGCGCGATCAGCGAGAACTCCGTCTTGAACAGCATCAGCGCCATCAGCGCGCCCACGCCGGCCGAGGGCAGCGTGGACAGGATGGTCAGCGGATGCACCAGGCTCTCATAGAGCACGCCCAGCACCAGATAGATGGTGATGATGGCCGCCAGGATCAGCAGCGGCTGCCCCGACAGCGCCTGCTGGAAGGCCCCGGCCGTGCCGCTGAAGCTGCCGCGCACCGACACGGGCACGCCCAGATCGGCCACGGCCGCGCGGATGGCGTCGCTGGCATCCGACAGCGCCACGCCCTCGGCCAGGCTGAAGCTGATGGTGCTGGCCGGCGTGCCCCGGTCGTGGTTCACGGCCAGCGGCGTGTTGGTGGTGGTGATGCGCGCAAACGAGGTCAGCGGCACCTGCACGCCCTGGTTGTTCACGAAGAAGAAGCCGCGCAGCGTCTCGGGGCTTTGCAGGTAGCGGGGCGCGGCTTCCATCACCACGCGGTACTGGTTGAGCGGGTTGTAGATCACGCCCACCTGGCGCTGGCCGAAGGCGTTGTTGAGCGTGCCGTCGATCTGCGACACCGTCAGCCCCAGGCGCGTGGCCGCGTCGCGGTCGATCACCAGCGAGGTCTGCAGGCCGAAGTCGGACACATCGCTGTTGACGTCCGTGAGCTGGGGCAGTTGCGACAGCACCTGGCGGATGCGCGGCTCCCAGGTGCGCAGGTCCTGGATGTCGTCGGCCTGCAGCGTGTAGTCATACGAGCCCGAGCTTTGCCGCCCGCCGATTCGGATATCGCTTTGCGTGACCATGAACAGCCTCGCGCCGGGCTCGTTCTTGAGCTTGTCGCGCAGGCGGTTGATCACCTCGTCGGAAGACACCTTGCGCTCGGCCAGCGGCTTGAGCGACATGAACATGTTGGCCGCATTGCGCTGGCCGCCGCCCGTGAAGCCCGTCACGTACTCCACGGCCGGGTCTTCCTGCACGATGGACAGGAAGCGCTTGAGCCGCTGCTCCATGGCCTGGTAGGAGGTGGACTGGTCGGCCCGGATGAAGCCCATCACGCGGCCCGTGTCCTGGCTGGGCATGAAACCCTTGTCGATGGCCATGTACAGGTGCACGTTCAGCGCCACCACGCCGGCCAGCACCAGCAGCACCAGCGGCTGGTGGCGCAGGCACCAGGCCAGGCTTGCGCGGTAGCCGGACATGGCACGCCGCTCGGCCCGGCCCACCCAGGCGCCGAAGCGGTCCCAGGCGCGCTGCAGGCCATTGCGCGGCCGGCCCGGCTGCGGCACGCGCTGCGGCCGCAGCAGCGCCGCGCACATCATGGGCGTGGTGGTCAGCGACACCACCATCGAGATCAGAATGGCCGCCGACATCACCACCGCGAACTCGCGGAAGAACCGCCCCACGATGCCGCCCATGAACAGGATGGGCACGAACACCGCGATCAGCGACAGGCTCATGGACACCACGGTGAACCCGATCTCGCGCGCCCCGTCCAGCGCCGCGCGCAGCGCGGTCTTGCCGCGCTCCATGTGGCGCATCACGTTCTCCAGCACCACGATGGCATCGTCCACCACAAAGCCCGTGGCCACGGTCAGCGCCATCAGCGACAGGTTGTCCAGCGTATAGCCGGCCAGGTACATCACGCCGAACGTGCCCGCCAGCGACACCGGCACGGCCACGGCCGGAATCAGCGTGGCCCGGCCATTGCGCAGGAACAGGAACACCACCAGGATCACCAGCGCCACGGCGATCAACAGCGCCCGTTCCACCTCCACCACCGAGGCACGCAGCGTGGGCGTGCGGTCGGACACGATGGTCAGATCGATGGCCTCGGGGATGGACGCCTTGAGCTGCGGCAGCAAAGAGCGCACGCGCGCCACGGCCTCCAGGATGTTGGCATCGGGCTGCTTGAAGATCTGCAGCAGGATGGCGGGCTTGCCATTGGCCACGCCGTAGTTGCGCACGTCCTGCACCGAATCCGTGACATCGGCCACGTCCTGCAGCCGGATCGCATTGCCATTGCTCCAGCGCAGCACCAGCGGCGCATAGTCGGCCGCCACGCGCGCCTGGTCATTGGCGGTCACCTGCCAATAATGGTCCTCGCGCTCCACCGCGCCCAGCGGCCGGTTGGCATTCGTGGCCGAAATGGCGGTACGCACCTGGTCCAGCGACACGCCATTGGCCGCCAGCTTCACCGGGTCCAGCTCCACGCGCACGGCCGGCAGCGCCCCGCCGCTGATGGACGCCTGGCCCACGCCCTCCACCTGCGACAGCTTCTGCGCCAGCACAGTGGATGCCGCGTCATACATCTGCCCGCGCGTCAGTGCGCTGGACGTCAGCGCCAGGATCATGATCGGCGCATCGGCCGGATTCACCTTGCGATACGTAGGATTGCCCGGCATGCCCGAAGGCAGCAGCGTGCGCGCCGCATTGATGGCGGCCTGCACATCGCGCGCCGCGCTGTCCACTGTGCGCGACAGATCGAACTGCAGCGTGATGCGCGTACTGCCCAGGCTGGAGCTGGACGTGATCTCATTGACCCCCGCAATCGCCCCCAGCGCCCGCTCCAGCGGCGTCGCCACCGTCGCCGCCATCGTGTCGGGGCTTGCACCGGGCAGGCTGGCCGACACCGAAATCGTCGGATAGTCCACCTGCGGCAGCGGCGCCACCGGCAGCAGGAAATACGACACCGCCCCCGCCAGCGCCAGGCCGATGGTCATCAGCATGGTGGCAATGGGCCGGAAGATGAACGGCGCAGAGAGATTGGACAGCTGGCTCATGACCCAGCCCCAAAAACCCCAGGCCGAGCGAAGCGATGGCCCGAGCAAACTCCCCTTCTGCCCGCGCCTGCGTCGTGGCGCTTGCGGGGTTGCAGTCCTGCCGAAGGACAGGACTGCTTCGTCATCTGGCTCGCCGTGATTGTCTGAACGCAGCGCGCCAGCGCGAAGTGAGTTTCACGGCGAACCCCGCAAGCGCCACGACGCAGGTGGCCCCGCAGCGAAGCGAAGGGGTCGCGGGCAGTGGGGCGCGCTTCTTTGCCTACTTTCTTGCTGCGAGGCAAGAAAGTAGGTCGGCCGCCGGGCCGAACCCCGGCCAGCGGCGCCAGCCAAAAGCGCAGATCAAGCTCAAGCATGGGCCTGCTCCGAAGAAGCACCCCGACGATCCCGCCACCTCTGCGCCCACCCTTCAAAAGTCAGATAAATCACAGGCGTAGTGAACAGAGTCAGCAACTGACTCACCAGCAAGCCCCCTACCAGCGTCACCCCCAACGGATGCCGCAACTCACTGCCCACCCCCGTCCCCAGCATCAACGGCAAGGCCCCCAGCAAAGCAGCCAAAGTCGTCATCAGGATAGGCCGGAACCGCAGCAGGCAGGCCTGGTAGATGGCCTCGCGCGGCGTATGCCCCTCCTCGCGCTGCGCCTCCAGCGCGAAGTCGATCATCATGATCGCGTTCTTCTTGACGATGCCGATCAGCAGCACGATGCCGATGATGGCGATGATGTCCAGGTCCAGCCCCGCCAGCAGCAGGGCCAGCAGCGCGCCCACGCCGGCCGAGGGCAGCGTGGACAGGATGGTCACCGGGTGGATGGTGCTCTCATAGAGCACGCCCAGCACGATGTACATGGTGATCACCGCCGCCAGCACCAGCAGCAGCGTGTTGGACAGCGAGGCCTGAAAGGCCAGGGCCGCGCCCTGGAAGGCGGCGTCCACCGACAGCGGCATATGGCCCTCGGTGCGCAGCTGTGCCATCAGGTCCTGCACGGCCTTGACCGCATGGCCCAGCGACACGCCGGGCGCGGTGTTGAACGAGATGGTGGCGGCCGGCAGCTGACCCACATGGTTCACGGCCAGGGCCATGGGCCGCTCGCTGACCGTGGCCACCGAGGACAGCGGCACGGGCGCGCCCGCGCTGGAGGCCACATAGATGGCCTGCAGCGACTCGGGCCCGATCTTGAACTGCGGCGCCACTTCCAGCACCACGCGGTACTGGTTGGACTGCGTGAAGATGGTGGAGATCAGCCGCTGGCCGAAGGCGTTGTACAGCGCCGTGTCGATGGCCGCGACCGTCACGCCCAGCCGGCTGGCCTGTGCCCGGTCGATCTGCACGAAGGCCTGCAGGCCCTGGTTCTGCAGGTCGCTGCCCACGTCCACCAGCTCGGGCAGGTCGTGCATGCGCTCGACCAGGGCCTGGGTGCTGGTGGTCAGCTGCGCCATGTCGGGCGAGGACATCAGCAGCTGGTACTGGGTGCGCGCCACGCGGTCCTCGATGGTCAGGTCCTGCACGGGCTGGGCGTACAGGCGTATGCCCGGGATCTGCAGCGCATCGTCGGACAGGCGGCGCAGCACGGCGGGCACGCCATCGCGCTGGCCATGGGGCTTGAGGTCGATCAGCAGCCGGCCCGTGTTCAGCGTGGTGTTGCTGCCATCGACGCCGATGAAGGACGAGATGCTCTGCACGGCCGGGTCCTTGAGCAGCAGCTCGGCCAGGGCCTGCTGGCGCTCGGCCATGGCGGCAAACGAGATGGACTGGTCGGCCTCGGTCGTGGCCTGGATGGTGCCCGTGTCCTGGTCGGGGAAGAAGCCCTTGGGCACGGCAAAGTACAGCAGCACGGTCACGGCCAGCGTGGCCAGGAAGACGATCCAGGTCAGGCCGCGCCGGTCCAGCACCCAGGTGAGGATGCGGCCGTAGCCGGCAATGGTGCGGTCGAAGAAGCGGCCCGTGGCGTGGTACAGGCGGCCGTGCTTTTCCTCCTCGGCCCCTTCGGGCTGGTGGCGCAGCAGGCGTGCGCACAGCATGGGCGTGAGCGTCAGCGAGACCACGGCCGAGATCAGGATGGCCACCGCCATGGTGATGGCGAACTCGTGGAACAGCCGCCCTACCACGTCGCCCATGAACAGCAGCGGGATCAGCACGGCGATCAGCGAAATCGTCAGCGAGATGATGGTGAAGCCGATCTGCTTGGCGCCCTTGAGCGCAGCCTGCATGGGCGGCTCACCCTTTTCCACGAAGCGCGCGATGTTCTCGATCATCACGATGGCATCGTCCACCACGAAGCCGGTGGAGATCGTCAGCGCCATCAGCGTGAGGTTGTTGATGGAAAAACCGGCCAGGTACATCACGCCGAAGGTGCCGATCAGCGACAGCGGCACGGCAAAGCTCGGGATCAGCGTGGCCGAGGCGCTGCGCAGGAAGACGAAGATCACCGCCACCACCAGGGCGATGGCCAGCATCAGCTCCAGCTGCATGTCGTTGACCGAGGCGCGGATGGTCACCGTGCGGTCGGTCAGCACCTGCACGTCCAGCGAGGCCGGCAGCGTCTCCTTGAGCTGGGGCAGCAGCGCCTTGATGCGGTCCACCGTCTCGATCACGTTGGCGCCGGGCTGGCGCCGGATGTTGAGGATCACGCCTGCGCGCGAGCCGCCCTCGGGCGTGCCGGCCCAGGCGGCCAGGCGCGTGTTCTCTGCATCGTCCACGGTCTGGGCGATGTCGGACAGGCGCACGGGCAGGCCGTTCTTGAAGGCGATGATGAGGTTGCGGTACTCGGCCGCCGACTGCAGCTGGTCGTTGGCATCGATGGTGGAGGCGCGCGCCGGGCCGTCGAAGCCGCCCTTGGCCTGCTTGACGTTGGCGGCGGCGATGGCGGTGCGCACATCGTCCAGCGTCATGCCCAGGCCGGCCAGCGCCGTCGGGTTGGCCTGGATGCGCACGGCAGGCCGGCGCCCGCCGGCAATCGCCACCAGCCCCACGCCGTTGACCTGCGAGAGCTTGGGCGCCAGCCGGTTCTCCACCAGGTCGTTGACGCGGATCACCGGCAGCGAGGGCGAGGTGATGGCCAGCGTGAGGATGGGCGCATCCGCCGGGTTGACCTTGCTGTACAGCGGGGGCATGGGCAGGTCGCTGGGCAGCAGGTTGGAGCCCGCGTTGATGGCGGCCTGCACCTGCTGCTCGGCCACGTCCATGGCCATGTCCAGCGCAAAGCGCAGCGTGATCACCGAGGCGCCGCCCGAGCTGGTGGACGACATCTGCGACAGCCCCGGCATCTGGCCGAGCTGGCGCTCCAGCGGCGCGGTGACGTTGGAGGTCATCACGTCGGGGCTGGCACCGGGGTACAGCGTGGTGACCTGGATGGTGGGGTAGTCCACCTCGGGCAGGGCCGAAATCGGCAACAGCCGGTAGGCCAGCAGGCCGGCGATCAGCACCGCCACCATCAGCAGCGAGGTGGCGACGGGTCGCAGGATGAAGATGCGGGAAAGATTCATGGGGCCGCCTGGAAGGGCTTGCAGTCTTCAGGTGCCGGGGCGCTGCTCAGCGCCCGGCCGGAGCGGGAGCTGCGGGAGCAGCAGGCGCAGAGGGCGCGGCAGGTGCCGGGCCGGGCGAAGGCTGGGGCGATCCGGGCGACGGTGCCGGCGACTGGCCTGCGGGCGCGGAGCCTTCGGCCGCCGGCGCGGTCACGTTGCTGCCGTTGCCGCCATTGCCGCCACTGCCGCCACTGCCACCGTTACCCCCATTGCGCTGCCCACCGCGCTCGGCACGCAGCTTCTGCAGGTAGGCCTTGCGCTCGTCGGGGTTCATGGTCGCCAGCTTGGCGCGCACATCGGGCGGCAGATTGCGCATGCCGCGCGGCTGGCCGGAGGCATCCTGCACGGCCTGGTCCACCTTCTGCACCTTGTCGGGCTCGATCACCGTGACCTTGGCGCCTTCGCGCAGGCGGTCAATGCCATCGACCACCACCTGCTCGCCAGGCTTGAGCTCGCCCTTCACGCTCACCCGGTCGCCATCGGTCACGCCCACGGCAATGCGCCGCTGCGTCACCGTGCCATCCTCCTGGACCAGGTAGACGTAGTTGTTCTGCACGGCCGTGGTCGGCACGGTCAGCGCCTGCTCCAGCCGGTCCACTTCCAGCTTGACGTTGACGAACTGGTTGGCGAACAGGCGGCCCTCGGCATTGTCGAAAGCGGCCTTGGCCTTGATGGTGCCGGTGGCGATGTCGATGCTGTTGTCCACCGCATTGAGGCGGCCGCGCCCCAGTTGCTGCTTGAGGTCCCGGTCCCACAGCTCCACGGGCAGCTCGCGCCCCTCGGCCAGGCGCCGCGCCAGCGTGCCCACATGGGCCTCGGGCACGGAGAACACCGCGTCGATGGGCTTGACCTGGGTGATGGTGACGATGCCGTTGGTGTCCGAAGGATTGACCACATTGCCCCGGTCGGCCTGGCGCAGGCCCAGCCGGCCCGCAATGGGCGCCGTGATGCGCGTGTAGCTCAGTTGCAGCTTGGCCGCATCGGCCTGGGCCTGGTCGGCGGCCACCGTGCCCTGGTACTGGCGCACCAGCGCAGCCTGGGTATCGACCTGCTGGCCGGCAATGGAATCCTGGGCCTGCAGCTCCTTGTAGCGCTGCAGGTCCAGCTGGGCGTTCTTGAGCAGCGCCTGGTCGCGCTGCAGCGTGCCCTGGATCTGGTTGAAGCTGGCCTGGAAGCTGCGCGGATCGATCTCGGCCAGCAGCTGGCCGGCCTTGACCTCGTCGCCTTCCTTGAAATGCAGGCGCAGCAACTCGCCCGACACCTTGGCGCGCACCACGGCCGTGGCGCGCGGGTTCATGGTGCCGATGGCGCTGATCAGCACGCGCATGTCGCGCCGCTCCACCACGCCCACGGACACCGGCTGCGCCTGGGCACCCATGGCGCCGGGGCCGCCAGGCCCACCCGGCCCGCCGGGGCCGCGCCGCCCGCCTCCCGCACGCCCGCCACCCGGGCCGGGCGCACCGGCCGAGGCCTGCTCGCCCTGCGCCGGCGCCCGCTTGTTCCACCACCACAGCCCGCCCCCCGCCACCAGGGCCAGTGCCACCACGCCCCACATCAGGGCGGGCCGTACCCGGCCGCGCTGGCGTACGCCGTGGGCATCTGCAACAAAGGGGCTGCTTGACAGGCGTTTCATGGTCACTGCGGGAAGTCGTGGGAGGAAACCGTGGGTCCGGCCCCAGAACAGGGAACGGCGGCGGATGCGGCTATGGTAGCCAGTCCCATGCTCTCCAAAACGAGGCAGATCGCCGTTTTACGCAGGCATTACCCCCGCTTTACCCCGGCTTTACCCGCTCTGACATGGTCGTTTTCGGAACAGGTCGGGCACCCGTCGGCAGGGTCTCAGACAGGGCACGGAGCTCAAAACACTGTTGACCCAGGCACGGCCAATGCGGGGCGCATCAGCCCGAAAGTCCATTGAAAACAAGGCATTGCACCGCACCCCGGCGCGGCCCGCGCCTCGCCGCCCGTTGGACTGCCCCCCGCGCTTGTGGCTACGATGCGCGGCCGCAGGCCTGCAAGCGCAGGCCGCCATCCATACGTCCCAGGAGAACACCATGACGACTGCCAACCCACGCCTGACCGACCACCCCGAAGAAGCCGCCGTGCGCGTGCCGCTGGAGCTGTACATGCGCGGCCATGCCGAGGACAACAGCGCCCACATGCGCGCCGCCTTCATGCCCACCGCCCGCATCGAAAGCGTGCGAGAAGGCCCGCTGACCTCCTGGGACATCGACACCTATTGCGCCCGCTTCAAGGGCCAGCCCGCCGCCGACGAGGCCACGCGCCGCCGCAGCATCGACGCCATCGACATCGGCGGCACGGCGGCCAGCGCCAAGATCACCCTGGTGCACGGCGCCATCACCTTCATCGACTACTTCGTGCTGCTTAAAACAGAAGCCGGCTGGAAGATTGCCAACAAGGCCTTCCATGCCCAGCCGCACTGACATCACCAGGGCTTGAAATGGGCCAGCAGGCCGTAGGTCAGCGCACCAGCCAAGGTCGGCATGGCAATGCCTCCCCGCACCAGGCGTGCAAGGCAGATGGCCAGCAGCGCCAGGGCGATCACGGCCACCCGCCCCCAGCGGACATCGCTGACCAACAGCCCCCAGGTTGACACCACGAACAGGGCAGCGATGGCGGCGGGCCCGACACCCGCCAGCCACCTCTGCACCTTCCGGGACGCCCGTGCAGAGTGCCCTCTTCGGCGTGCCTGCCACAACGGCAACCAGCGCAGGCCAAAGGTGCCGGCACCGCACAACAGCAAGATCCAGAATGTGTACGACATGGTGATCAGCCCCTATCGGCCGTGGCCGCATGCGCCAGCGCACCGCACAGGATCGCCAGCGCCAGGGCGTGGTAGCCCGGGATGAAGCGAACCAGCACCGCAGCGACCACGGCGGCCGTGAGCACCGCACGCCACCAGCGCAGCACACCCGCCTCCAGCAGCAGCGCAAAGAACAATGCGGGCAGAACGAAGGCCAGCCCCTCGCGGACGGCTGCCGGCCATCGATCCACCTCGCCCACCAGCGTCACCCCCATCACCGTGCCGCCCACCCAGGCCGCGTAGGCGCCAAGTTGCAAGCCCAGAAACCAGTGCTCGCGCTCGGCCTCTGGCACGCCCTGCATCTTGCTCATGGCGGTGGCAAACACCTCGTCGGTCAGGCCAAAGGCCAACCAGGGCGTGGCCAGGCGCTGCCGCGGCCCCAGCACCACCTGCAGGGCCGGGCCATACAGCACATGCCGCGCATTCATCAACAGCACCGTGGGCAAAGCGGTCCACAGCCCGGCTCCCGAAGCCAGCAACGAAATCAGCAGGAACTGGCTGGCTCCGGCATAGACCAGCACGGAAGCCAGCACGGCAATGGATGGAGCAAGACCCGCCTGAACGGCCGCCACGCCAAAGGAGAAAGCAATCGGCAGATAGCCCGTCGCCACGGAGAGGCTGGCCGTCAGGCCGGCCAACATGACACGGCCTCGTGTCATGCCGCTCATGCGCCCCGCCTACGAAACGTCACTACATGAGTGCCACCATCGTACGCTTGGTCACCGCAAGTGGCGTACACGCGTCTGTGCCGAAGCAGTTCCAGGCCGGTGCCTGCGGCCAGTTCCAGAAATCGGCGGACATGGGTCTTGCATTCGACTTCATAGTCGAACCCCGCCACCATGGCCTGCAACTCCAGCCAGAAAAAACGCACATATGCTCCGACCGCGTGGGCAGGCCACTTGTCCAACGATGCCTGTCGGACCTGTGCAAACAAGTCTCGACATAGCCGCACAGCAGCCAATGACTGACCTTGCTCGGCTAAAAAGACCGCTTGACCGAGATATTGCTGAAACGCGCGATACAAGCTGTAGTCCAGATCGTCCATACGGGGGAGATCACAGCATTCCATCGCGGCGGCAACGTGGAGGATGTAGGCACTGTGATGGCGAACCAGCGCGGCATTGCGTGATTCAACATCACGGAACGAGGGCAAAAACTCATCGGCCACAGACAAAACACCTCCAGGCTTGAGCAGCATCCGGGCTTTTTGCAGCATGAAGGCTGTGTTGAAGTGGTGCGACGCCCCCACGGATGTGATCAATTCAGATTGACCATCGGAGAGATTCAACTCCAGGAATCCACCCTGATGTAGAGAAATTCCTTCTCGCCCTTCTACATTGATGCGCAGACACGCATACGCCACAGGATCTGGTTCCACAGCCAGCGCCTTCAAGTCCGGTAAAAGCTCCTGCAGCATCAGCAGAGGAAGACCAGGCCCAGTTCCGATATCCACGGTCTGTCGCGCTGGCGTGAAGTCAACAACATCCTGGGCCATGGCAACGACCTGTCTTGCATACGCAGGATGAAGCAACTCGAATGCGTCGTAGTGCTCGACCTGAATCCGGCTCGAGAACGCACCTGCTTCAGTGGATGGCTCCACAGATACAACAGTCTGTCGATCAAGCAATTTCAAAGTCTTCGGCAGTATCAATTGGCCCGATTTCAAAGCACACTCTCCGCCCAGTGCCTGTAGCACCTTGTGCTCACTGACAAGATCATCCTCAACGAACCTTGACTCGGAGATCAGATCAGCCTCAGCCTCTCGGGCCAGTACCAGCGCTCGGCAACCCAATGCCGTTCGGGCCAAGGGATGATCCGTCTCGGTAAAGGCCTGTGCGAAATACCGAGGCAGAACTACCAGGAAAGGCCCTTCGACATCGACACCCATGAGCACCGACTGCGGCCAGCGATAGCTCGCAGAATCCATCGAAAGCAGTTTGTCCCGCAATAGTGCAAGCGCGGCTGCCGACTGTAGCCGGCAACCTCTAAATCGGAGCATCATGGCGCCAAACCCATTGGCCACTTCGATGAACACACGCGTCAGCATGCATTCCACACCTTCCCATGCAGCAGCGGTGACGGGCCATTCAAGAGCACAGAAAAGGTCAGCGCCTGGCGGTGCCGCCGATGCTGGGTACTCGACGAACACAACGGCCTGCGCTGGCTTTCCCATAGCGCCATAAACATGAGGAACATCAGCGGGAAAAGAATGAACTTCGCCAGAGTTGAGCACCCTGGGAGCCAGCAGGTCTCCGACCAACATGGGACCACTGGTCACAACTACTTTCTCCCTCACGCCTGGGGGATGTGCAGCAGATTGCTTGGTGTGGCCCGCCGCCAAGTGCATGCGGTAGGACTCGATGGAAGAACCACTTTCATCGTCAGTTCGTTCAATAAAACGAACGGCGACCTGGCCGTCGCCGATATGAACCGGACCTAGACTGGTCCCAGACACCAATTGACCAAAGGGCGTATCGAGCGCATTGGCAATCGCCCACAGCGTCTCTATTGTGGGATTACCCTGAGCAGACTCCAGTCCTGACAAGGTGGACTTGGCAATCCCGCAACGTTGGGAAAGCCCTGAAAGAGTCAACCCACGCTGTTCACGCAATTGGCCCATATTTCGGGCTAGAGTGTCGAGAATCTGCATGATCGATCCTGGCTATAAAGAACGAATGTTCAATATAAATCACAAATCGATCAATTGAAAGTTTTCACTATTGGCAACGGGCACTACATAGCCCAGGCGGGGCAGGTTATACCCCGCACACCAGGGGCGTGATGCCCTCGGGCCCGTCATCCTCCAGCGGCTGCGGGGGCTGGGCTGCGGCGAGCTTGCCTTCTTCCACGGTCATGCCGCGCGGCAGGGCCACGCCGTTCTTGGCGGCCAGGACCTCGGCCATGATGCTGACGGCGATTTCGGGAGGCGTCTTGCTGCCTATGTACAGGCCGATGGGGCCGCGCAGGCGCGCCAGTTGCGCGTCGCCCAGGCCGAAGTGCTCGCTCAGGCGCTGCAGGCGCAGCGCGGTGTTGCGGCGCGAGCCGATGGCGCCCACGTAGAAGGCCGGGGATTCCAGGGCTTCCATGAGGGCCAGGTCGTCGAGCTTGGGGTCGTGCGTGAGGCCGATGATGCAGGTGCGCGCATCGGCGCGCATGGTGCGCACAAGGTCGTCGGGCATCTCGCGCGACAGCTGCACGCCGGCCACGCTCCAGTGGCGGCTGTATTCCTCGCGCGGGTCGCAGACGGTGACCGCAAAGCCGTTGAACAGCGCCATGGTGGCCAGGTATTCGGACAGCTGGCCTGCGCCGATGAGCAGCATGCGGTACTCGGGACCGAAGCTGTTGGCGACCTGCTGCCCGGCATGCACCAGCGGCTCGGGCGCGTCGCTGACCTGCTGGGCGACCTGGCCGGTGGCCTTGTCCACGGTGCGCCGCACCATGCGGCCTTCGTCCAGCCATTGGACGAGTTGCTGCAGCGCAGCAGCGTCTGGATTGAATTCGAGCAGCAGCTCCAGCGTGCCGCCGCAGGGCAGGCCGAAGCGGTGGGCCTCGTCGGCGCTGACGCCGTAGCGCAGCAGCCGGGGCGCACCGTCGCGCAGGGCGTCGGCGTCCGAGGCGTGGCTGTAGCGGGCGATCAGGTCGTCCTCGATGCAGCCGCCGGACACGGAGCCCACCACGGCGCCCGAGGCCCCGAGCGCCATGATGGAGCCGATGGGCCGGGGCGACGAGCCCCAGGTACGCACCACCGTGGCCAGCAGCGCGCGCTCGCCCTGAGCGCGCCATTGCGCGAGGTGGCGCAGAACATGAACATCCAGGTTTTCCATTGCAAATCTCCACGCCGGCACCTGGCTTGCCTGTGCAGCTGGGCGCCTGGCGTTTTTCGGCGGCTATTGTGCTGCGCCAGCGCGCATCGTTCAGGGTGGGTGGAAAAAGCCGTGGGTCGGCGCAAGGACTCAGTACCGCGAGAGCAGCCAGCCAGCCCCGAGAACGACGACGATGGCCAGCCCCCAGCACCACAGCGGGATGGCGCGGCGCGAGCGTTCCTCGGCCTCGGTGGCCGGTGCGGCATCCAGCGGCGTGGCCACGCCGGCTGCGGCGTCGTGCTCCCAGGCCTGGGCGTCCACGGTGGGCTCGATGTGGCCGGTTTCATCGGCCAGGCCGGCAGGCAGGTGGGACAGGTCGGCGGTGTCGCCTGCATCGGTAGGCGCTGCCGGCGCGCGCGGGTGGCGCTGCTGCATCAGCGTGTCGAATCGCGCGAAGAAGTCGTCGGCCATGTTGCGGGCGGCGCCGTCGATCAGCCGCTGGCCCAGCTGGGCGATCTTGCCGCCGACCTGGGCCTGCACGCTGTAGCTGAGCAGGCAACGCGGCTGGCCTGCGGCGTCAGCGGGCTCGGGGGTGAGGGTGACGTCGGCCTCGCCCTTGCCGAAGCCGGCCACGCCGCCCTGGCCTTCAAAGGCGATGCGGTAGCGCTCGGGCGGCGTGATGTCGGACAGCGTGACCTTGCCGCTGAACTTGGCCGATACCGGCCCCACCTTGACCGCCATGCCCACGGCGTACTGGTCATCGCCCAGGGGTTCGAAGCGGTCGCAGCCGGCCAGGCAGGCCTTGAGCGTTTCGGGATCGTTGAGCGCCTCCCAGGCCTGCTGCTGGCTGACGGCAAGGGAACGGCTGGCTTGCATTTCCATGGCAATTCCTTTCTGCGATGGGGGTGGCCGCAAGCGGCTCAGCGGCCTGGCGACGCCAGCAGCCGCGCCAGGTGACCGGCCAGCTGCTGCAGCGATTCCAGGTTGTGTACCGCAAGCATGGCATGGGCATGACGATGCAGCACGGCCGCCCCCTGGGCCAGTGGGGCATACCCGTCAAAGCGCAACAGCGGGTTGAGCCACAGCAGCCGCGCGCTGTGGCGGCGCAGCCAGGCCAGTTCGCGGTCCAGCTCGGCGGCATCGCCGGTGTCCAGGCCGTCGCTGATGATGAGCACCAGGGTGCGCCGGCCCACCAGGCCTGAAACCCGGTGGCGCGCATGCAGGCGGCGCAGTTCGCCCAGGCTGCTGCCCAGGCGCGTGCCGCCGCCAAAGTCGGCAATGGCGGCGTTGGCGCGCTCGAGCATGGCGTCGGTATCGGCCTGGGCAAAGGCCGGGCTCAGGTCGCGCAGCTCGGTGCCGAAGCTGAAGACCTGGCGGCGCAGGCCCGCATGGCGCTGCGTGCTGGTGGCCGCGTGCAGAAAGGCCAGCAACAGCCGCGCATAGCGCTCCATGGAGCCCGAGACATCGACCAGGGCCAGCCAGGGCAGCGGCAGGCGCCGCCGTTCGCGCCGCAGCAGCTGCAGCATTTCGCCCCCATGGTGCGATGCCGCACGCAGGCTGGCAGCCCAGTCGGGCACCGCGCCGCGCTGGCCGGTGCGCGTGCGGCGGCTGCGGTAGCGGGGCAAGGGAAGGGCAATGTCCCTGGCCAGGCGCTGCACCAGCAGGTATTCGCTGGCGCTGAGCTGGTTGAAGTCGGCATGGCGCAGGCGGTGGCGCTCGCTGGCCGTCATGGCGGCGTCCAGCTTCAGCTCTTCATCGACGGCGGCCCTGCCCTCGCCTGCCTGGCGGGGCGACAGGGCTTCCTGCACGCGCGGGCGGTGGCGCGGCGCGGACGGCCGGGGCGCCTGCGGCAGCAACTGGGCCAGCAGTTGCCTGGCCACATCGGGATTGCGGAAGTAGGCGTCGAACAGTTCGCGGAACACGGCGCGGTCCTGGGCGTTGCTCACAAATACGGCCTCCAGCGCTGCGGCCATGTCCTCGCGCGCCAGGCCGACCAGGGACAGGGCCTGCTGGGCCAGCGCCATGCGCCCGCCATCCACAGGCACGCCCGCGCGGCGCAGCGCACGCGCAAAGCCGACCAGGTTGCCTGCCAGCTTGCCGCTGCGCGCATCGCCCAGCCAGCTGGTGCGCCCGCCCCCGTCGGCGGCACCGGCGGCACCGGCTGCCCCAGCCGTCACGGCGCGGGCTCCGGCGCCAGCAGTTGCTGCAGCCGCTCAGGCGTGAGCGCGGCCACGTCCTCGCGCTGCTTGAAGAGGATGCCTGCCGTGTCGTGCACGACTTCGGGATCGACCACCAGGGTGTCCAGCGCCACCAGGGCCTTGGCCCATTCCACGCTTTCGGCAATGCCGGGCACCCGCTGGAAGGCATCGGCAAAGGGCTGGCTGCGCAGCCGGCCCACGAAGCTTGCCACCTGGGCGGTCAGGGCCTGCCCGGCCCAGGGCACCAGGGCGCGCACGATGGCCAGCTCGCGCTCGCGCCCGGGATAGTCCAGCCAGTGGTAGAGGCAGCGGCGCTTGACGGCATCGTGCAGGTCGCGCGTGCGGTTGCTGGTGAGCACGGTCACGGGCGGCACGCGTGCCGCCACCGTGCCCAGCTCGGGAATGCTGACCTGGTACTCGCCCAGGTATTCGAGCAGGAAGGCCTCGAAGGGCTCGTCGGCGCGGTCGATCTCGTCGATCAGCAGCACGGCGCCGGGCTCGGGCTGCTGCAGGGCCTGCAGCAGCGGGCGGCTTACCAGGTAGCGCTCCTGGTAGACCTCCTGCTCGGCGCGCTGCAGGCGGTCCCGCTCCGGTGCGGCCGCGGGCTGCGCCGAGGCCAACTCGGCCGCGCGCAGGTGCAGCAGCTGGGCCGCATAGTTCCATTCATACAGCGCCTCGCGCTGCTCCATGCCGTCATAGCACTGCAGCCGGATCAGGCGGCGCGCCAGCACGCGTGCCAGCGCCTGGGCCAGCGCGGTCTTGCCAACGCCGGGCTCGCCCTCCAGCAGCAGCGGCCGCTGCAGCCGCAGGGCCAGGAAGACGGCCGTGGCCAGGCGCCGGTCGGCGAAATAGCCTTCGGCCTGCAGCGCGGCGACCAGGGCGTCTATGGAGGCAATGGCTTGCTCGGAAGGCATCCGCCGTGTCACCCCAGCATCTGCGATACCGCACGCTGCGTCTGCACGCTGATCAACTGCGCCCGGTAGCGCGCGCTGGCATGCAGGTCGCTGTTGAGGTCGGCATGGTCGATCAGCACCTGGGCGGCCGCGTCGGGTGTGAAGCTCTGGTTGAGCGCGGCCTCCAGCCCCGCATGGCGGAACACGCTGAGCCCGGCGCCCGTGATGGCCACGCGCACGCCGCTGTCGGTCTGGGCGACGAAGACGCCCACCAGGGCGAAGCGCGAGGCGGGCTGCTTGAACTTGAGGTAGGCGGCCTTCTTCGGCACGGGAAAGCGCACGGCCGTGATCAGCTCGCCGCTGCCCAGCGCCGTGGTGTACATGCCCTGGAAGAAGTCGTCGGCCGCGATCTCGCGCCGGTCGGTGACGACGGTGGCGCCCAGGCCCAGCACGGCGCTGGGGTAGCAGGCAGCGGGGTCGTTGTTGGCCAGCGAGCCGCCGATGGTGCCGCGCGCACGCACCTGGCGGTCGCCGATGCCGCCGGCCAGCTCGGCCAGGGCCGGGATGGCCGCCTGGACCTGCGGGTTGGCGGCCACGTCGGCATGGCGCGTCATGGCACGGATTTCCACGGTCTGGCCGTTGACGGCGATGCCGGCCAGGCCCTGGACGCGGTTCAGGTCCACGATCTGTTCGGGCCGCGCCAGGCGCAGGCGCATCGATGGCAGCAGGCTCTGGCCGCCGGCCAGGTACTGGCCTCCCTGCGCGGCCAGCGCGGCGGCGTCGGCCGTGGTGCCCGGGGCTTCATAGGTGAATGCGTACATGGCGCTCTCCTCAGGAGGTGGCTGCGGCGTCGATGGCCGACCAGACACGGTGCGGGCTGGCCGGCATGTCCAGGTCCCTGACACCCAGGGGATGCAGTGCGTCGAGCACGGCATTGATGACGGCGGGCGGCGAGCCGATGGCCCCCGCCTCGCCGCAGCCCTTGGTGCCCAGCGGGTTGTGCGTGCAGGGCGTGCAGACGGTGCCGAGCTTGAACTCGGGGAAGTCGTCGGCGCGCGGCATGGCGTAGTCCATGAAGCTGCCGGTGAGCAGCTGGCCGGTCTCGCGGTCGTAGACGCAGTTTTCCAGCAGCGCCTGGCCTATGCCCTGGGCCACGCCGCCGTGCACCTGGCCCTCGACGATCATGGGATTGATGATGGTGCCGAAGTCGTCCACGGCGCTGAAGCGGTCCACGCGCACCACGCCCGTGGCCGGGTCCACCTCGACCTCGCAGATGTAGGTGCCTGCGGGGAAGGTGAAGTTGGTGGGGTCGTAGAAGGCGGTTTCGTTGAGGCCGGGCTCCAGCTTGTCCAGCGGGTAGTTGTGCGGCACATAGGCGGTGAGCGCGATCTGGGCGAAGGGGATCTTCTTGTCCGTGCCACGCACCGTGAACTCGCCGCCCGCGAAGTCGATGTCGGCGTCGCTGGCCTCCATCAGGTGGGCCGCGATCTTCTTGGCCTTGGCCTCGATCTTGTCCAGCGCCTTCATGATGGCCGCGCCGCCCACGCTGATGGAGCGCGAGCCATAGGTGCCCATGCCGAACGGCACACGGCCCGTGTCGCCGTGGACGATGTCCACGTTCTCCACGGGTATTCCCAGGCGCGCGGCCACCACCTGGGCAAAGGTGGTCTCGTGCCCCTGGCCGTGGCTGTGCGAGCCCGTGAACACGGTGACGCTGCCCGTGGGGTGCACGCGCACCTCGCCGCATTCGAACAGGCCTGCCCGCGCGCCCAGGGCGCCCGCGATGTTGCTGGGCGCCAGGCCGCAGGCTTCGATGTAGCTGCTGTAGCCCAGGCCGCGCCTGAGGCCCCGCGCCTCGCTGTCGGCACGGCGCGCGGCAAAGCCGGCCACGTCGGCCAGGGCCTCGGCCTTGTCCATGCAGGCGCCATAGTCGCCCACGTCGTACTGCAGGGCCACGGGCGTCTGGTAGGGGAAGCTGGTGACGAAGTTGCGCCGCCGTATCTCGGCCTGGGACAGGTTCAGCTGCCAGGCGCAGCGGCTGACCAGGCGCTCCAGCAGGTAGGTGGCCTCGGGCCGGCCCGCGCCCCGGTAGGCATCGACGGGCGCGGTGTGGGTGAACCAGGCATCGACTTCCACATAGACCTGGGGCGTGGCGTACTGGCCGGCCAGCAAGGTGGCATAGAGGATGGTGGGCACGGCGCTGGCGAAGGTGCTCAGGTAGGCGCCCAGGTTGGCATCCGTGTGCACGCGCATGGCCAGGAACTTGCCGCTGGCGTCCATGGCCATCTCGGCATGGCTGACGTGGTCGCGGCCATGTGCGTCGGTGAGGAAGGACTCGCTGCGGTCGGCCGTCCACTTGATGTTGCGGTTGAGCTTTCGCGCACCCCAGGTCAGGCAGACATCCTCGGCATACAGGAAGATCTTGGAGCCGAAGCCGCCGCCCACGTCGGGCGCGATCACGCGCACCTTGTGCTCGGGCAGGCCCATGACGAAGGCCGTCATCAGCAGCCGCTCGACGTGCGGGTTCTGGTTGGCCACGTACAGCGTGTACTCGTCATTGGCGCGGCTGTAGCTGCCGATGGCCGCGCGCGGCTCCATGGCGTTGGGAATCAGCCGGTTGTTGACCAGGTCCAGCTGGGCGATGTGGGCGGCGCCCGCAAACACGGCATCCACGGCGGCCTTGTCGCCGATGGCCCATTTGTAGCAGTGGTTGTCGGGGGCGATGTCATGCACCACCGCGCCGGGCACGCTGCCGGCCGCCGCGTCGGCCACCAGCACCACGGCGGGCAGCGGGTCGTAGTCCACCTCCACCAGCTCGGCCGCGTCGCGCGCCTGCTCAAGCGTCTCGGCCACGACCATGGCGACCTGGTCGCCCACGTAGCGCACGGTGTCCAGCGCCAGGATGGGATGCGGCGGCTCCTTCATGGGCTCGCCGTTGGTGCTGGTGATCAGCCAGCCGCAGGGCAGGCCGTTGATCTTGTCGGCCGCCACGTCGGCGCCCGTGAGCACGCCGATGACGCCGGGCGCGGCCTTGGCCGCATCGGTGGAAACGGAGCGCACACGCGCATGCGCGTGCGGCGAGCGCACGAACACCGCATGGGCCTGGGCGGCCAGCGCGATGTCGTCGGTGTACTGGCCCGCGCCCGTGAGGAAGCGGTAGTCCTCCTTGCGCTTGACGGGCTCGCCGATGTGGGGGAGCTTGGAAAAGTCGGATGCACCCATGGCTGTCTCCTTGTGGTGACCTGCGGCGCTCAGGCCGCAGGCCCTGCCATGGCCTGGCTGCCCTTTTTCACGGCGGCCACGATGTTCTGGTAGCCCGTGCAGCGGCACAGGTTGCCCTCCAGCGCCTCGCGGATCTCGCGATCGCCCGCGCACGGCTGGCGCTGGCACAGGTCCACGGCGCTCATGACCATGCCCGGCGTGCAAAAGCCGCATTGCAGGCCGTGGCACTCCTTGAAGGCCGCCTGCATGGGGTGCAGGCCGCCGTCGATATCCGCCAGCCCTTCGATGGTGCGCACCTCGCAGCCCTCGGCCTGCACGGCCAGCATGGCGCAGGACTTGACGGCGTGGCCGTCGACGATGACGGTGCAGGCCCCGCACTGGCTGGTGTCGCAGCCCACATGCGTGCCGGTCAGGCGCAGGTGCTCGCGCAGCGCATGCACGAGCAAGGTGTTGGGCGGAACGTCGATGCGCTGCGCGCGCCCGTTGACGGTGAGCTGGACATTCATCGTGCTGTCTCCTGCCTGTGATCGGCGGTGATCTGGAACGTGGGGGAACGCCGGAAACCTCGCCTGCCATGGTCGCCCTGCCCGCAGGCGCCCGTTCTAGGGTTGACCCGCAAGCCCGGGCCGGGCGGCGCGGATATTCTCAAAATGACACAGTTGCCAGCGAAGCCTCCGCCATCAGCGGCCGGGTCTTCGCCTGCGCCCGCTTGTGCACCCGCTTCTGCACCCGCCTGCCAGCCCGTTCGCAATCCCTTGCCAGCCAGCCACAGGAGTCCCCGCCCCATGTTCGCCCTGAGCCCCGACGCCGCGCAGCCCTGCCCCGCCGATCCGCGCCACCAGCAGGTCGCCCGGGCCCGCAGCCTGGTTTTCGGCGATCAGGCGCTGGCCGGTTCACCGCCCGGCATCGCACCCTGGCTGTGGCGCTCCTGGCAGCGCTGCCTGGCGGCAGGCCGCCGCCCGGACGAGCGCGTGGTCTACGAAGCATTGGGGCCGCATGCGCTGCGCCAGACCCGTGATGGCCATGAGATGCTGCTGCAGGCCGCGCGCCCCGTGATGGCCCAGCTGGTGGGCGCCGTGGGCGCCATGCACTACTTCAGCCTGCTGACCGATGCACGCGGCACGGTGCTGGAGGTGCAGGGGCCGCTGGAGCGCAGCGACATCCGCGTGCAGGCCATCGCCCGCGTGGGCGTGGACCTGTCCGAGCAGGGCGTGGGCACCACGGCCATTGGCGCGGCCCTGGCCGAGCACAGCCCCGTCTGGCTGCACCGGGCAGAGCATTTCTTCGAGGCCAACCGCCACTACAGCTGCGCAGGTGCGCCGCTGTCCGGCCCGGACGGGAGCTGCCTGGGCATGCTGGACATCACGGGCGTGGACGTGCCGGAGCGGCCCGAACTCATGCACCTGGCGCTGCGCTGCGCCCGCGCCATCGAGGACCGGCTGCTGCGCGCCCTGCCCCATGCCCTGCTGCTGCACCTGAACTGGCCCGGCGGGCCGCTGGGCCAGGAGGGCGAAGGCCTGCTGGCCGTGGACGCCGAAGGGCATGTGGCGGGCAGCAATACCCTGGCCCGCCAGCTCGTGCCGCAGCCACTGTCGCTGCCGGGCCAGCCGCTGCACTGCAGCGAACTGCTGGCCATGCCCTGGACGGCGCTGGTGGACCATGCGCGCCAGCGCCCCAACGAGCCGCTGCGCCTGCCGCTGTGGTCGGGCCTGCGGCTGCAGGCCCTGGTGCAGCCCGGCCCCCAGCTGCGCCAGCTGCTGCCTGCGCTGGGCACGGCAGCGCTGGCCACCGCCGCCCAGCCCAGCCCGCTGCGCGCCAGCGAGGGCGTGCTGATCGAGCAGGCCCTGCAGGACGCCCAGGGCAATGTGACCCGCGCCGCCCGCGCGCTGGGCATCAGCCGCGCCACGCTGTACCGCAAACTGGGGGCCCGCAAGCCGGTTTCGCCGCCCTGAAGGCCGGTGTACTGGGGTTCCTACCGATTTCTTAGGGGGTGGATACGGCCGCGAACCCTGGCGGGTCTTCGTAAAATCCAGGCTTTCCGGTCCAGGCGCCGACAAGAGCGCAGCGCACAGGCCTACAGGCCGCCGCTTGAAGGACCCCACAGCCTATCCTTTGGAGACACCATGCAGGCTCTATGCACAACACCCCAGTCCCACGGCGCAAGCCAGGCACCGGCACGCCCGGCACGTTCCACCGCTCCCGCGGGCGCAAGCCTCTCCATCTAGCCATCGGCCCCAGCGGGCCTATTTTTTTGTTCATACAAGGAGAGCAAGCGTGTCAGGACTCCTCAAATTCGCCATGGGCATGGACTGGGTATCCACCAAACTCAGCAAGGTCGCGGGCTGGGCCGTGCTCGCTGCCGCACTGATCTCCGCAGGCAATGCGGTCACGCGCTACGGGCTGGACATGAGCTCCAACGCCTGGCTGGAGATCCAGTGGTACCTGTTCGGCACCACGGTGATGCTGGGCGCGCCGCTGGTGCTCAAGCTCAACGAGCATGTGCGCGTGGACATCATCTACGGCAAGCTGCGCGGCAAGGGGCCGGTCTTCGTGGACCTGTTCGGCCTGATCTTCTTCCTGCTGCCGGTGATGGGCCTGCTCACCTGGCTGACCTGGCCCTTCTTCTGGAACATGTTCGTGACCAAGGAGATGTCCGGAAACATCGGCGGTCTGATCCGCTGGCCCGCCGGCCTGCTGCTACCCCTGGGCTTTGGCGCCATGTTCCTGCAGGGCGTGGCCGAGATCATCAAGCGCGTTGCCTATCTCAACGGCAGCTACGCGATGACGACGCACTACGAGAAGCCGGTTCAGTAACCCCGGCCCCGCTCCCACCGACTTCTCCAGGACGACACCAGAATGCACATGGAAAACTTTGCCCCGATCATGTTCACGGGGCTGATCGTGATCATGCTGATCGGCTTCCCCGTCGCGTTTTCGCTCGCGGCGCTGGGCCTGTTCAGCGGCTTCTTCGCCATCGAAATGGGTTGGTTCCCCGCCAACTTCATGTCCACCCTGCCGATCAACATGTTCGGCATCCTCTCCAATGACCTGCTGCTGGCCATCCCCTTCTTCACACTGATGGGCGCGGTGCTGGAGAAATGCGGCCTGGCCGAGGACATGCTCGACTCCATGGGCCAGCTGTTCGGCCCCGTGCGCGGCGGCCTGGGCTACTCGGTCATCATCGTGGGCTTCATCCTGGGCGCCATCACGGGCACCGTGGCCGGCCAGGTGATCGCCATGGCCATGATCTCGCTGCCGGTGATGATGCGCTATGGCTACAACATGCGCTACGCAACGGGCGTGCTGGCGGCCTCGGGCACCATCACGCAGCTGGTGCCGCCCTCGCTGGTGCTGATCGTCATGGCCGACCAGCTCGGCCGCTCGGTGGGTGACATGTACAAGGGCGCCTGGGGCCCGGCCATCCTGCAGGTGCTGATCTTCGCCATCTACACCTTCATCCTGGGCCGCATCCGCCCCGAGTACGTGCCCGGCCTGCCCCGCACGGCACGCACGCTGCACGGCTGGGCGCTGTGGGGCAAGTGCCTGCGCGGCATCATTCCCTCGGCCATCCTGATCTTTGCGGTGCTGGGCTCCATGGGCGGCCTGCCCTTCATGGACCATGCCATCGCCACGCCCACCGAAGCCGGCGCCATGGGCGCTGTGGGCTCGTTGATCCTGGCGGCCATCCACAAGCGCCTGAACTGGCAGCTGCTCAAGGAGGCCATGGACGGCACCATGCGCCTGACGGCCATGGTGGTCTTCATCCTGATCGGCTCGCGCGTGTTCTCGCTGGTGTTCCAGGGCGTGGACGGCGCCATCTGGATCGAGCACATGCTCACCGACCTGCCGGGCGGCCAGATCGGCTTCCTGATCGTGGTGAACATCTTCATCTTCTTCCTGGCGTTCTTCCTGGACTTCTTCGAGATCGCCTTCATCATCTTGCCCCTGCTGGGCCCGGTGGCGCACAAGCTGGGGATCGATCTGGTCTGGTTCGGCGTGCTGCTGTGCGTGAACATGCAGACCTCGTTCATGCACCCGCCCTTCGGCTTTGCGCTGTTCTACCTGCGCGGCATCTCGGACACGCTGTTCAAGGAAAAGCGCATTGACCGGCCCGTCAAGTCCAGCGACATCTACATGGGCTCCATTCCCTGGGTGGTGATGCAGCTGATCCTGGTGGCCATCGTGATCTTCTTCCCGCAGACCGTGACCGTCTTCCTCGACAAGGAGGTGGTCGTGGACCTGGACAAGGTCCAGCTGGAGATGCCGGCCGACATGCAGCCGCAGGGCGGCAGCATCGACCTGGACAATCCGTTCGGCGCGTCCGCAGATACACCGCCCGCCGATACGCCACCCGCTGACACGCCCGCAGCGCCCGATGCTGCACCGGCTCCGGCTGAACCGGCAGCGCCCGCGCAATGACGCAGGAGCCGTCCACTGCGGCGCTGGAAAGCGCCGCCTACCCTCCGCTGGTGCGCGTGATGGCCGTGGCCATCGTGCTTGCACTGGCGGCCTTCGCTGCCTGGTCGGCGCCCGCATTGAGCGATGCGCAATGGTCGTTCGCCAGCCTGAGCACCTATGCGCTGGCCGCCGTGCTCATCGCCTGGGTGGGCTGGTGGATGGTCTTCAGCCGCACCCGATACCAGGACGGCGAGCTGACCCAGACCTGGCTCTGGGACAAGCGCGTGCAGGCGCGCGAGGTGGCCACCTTCAAGATCGTGCACTGGCCCTGGCTGCAGGGCTTGGTGGCGCCGCGCATGCTGGTGCGAAGGCGCAACGGCTCCATCGCCTGGATGCATTCGGCCGACCCGCGCCTGCTGGTCGCCTTCGGCGAAGCCGTAGTGCAGCAAGGCATGCAGCCCGCAGCGGCACAAACCTGAAGCCGCGCCAAAGAAAAAGCCCCGCTGGTATTGCGCCAGCGGGGCTTTTTTGTCGCGCAGCAGGCCTTGCGGCCTGCCTGCGCTCACAGCTTCTGTTGCTGCATGAAGCGGTCGAAGGTGCCTTCGGTGAAGCGGAACCAGGCGTTCTGGTCGGCCAGGAACTTGGCGTAGTCGGTGTAGACCTTCTTCCACTCGGGATTGGTGTTGTTCAGGTCGGCATAGATCTGCTGGGCCGACTTGAAGGCGGCCGTCATCACGTCCTGCGTGAACGGGCGCAGCTTGGTGCCCGAGCCCACCAGCTGCTTGATGGCAACGGGGTTCTTGGCGTCGTACTTGGCCAGCATGGTCACGTGGGCGTGCGAGGCGGCAGCCTCCACCACGGCCTTGTATTCGGCCGGCAGGCCTTCCCAGGCCTTGGTGTTGATGTAGAAGTCCAGCTGCGGACCGCCTTCCCACCAGCCGGGGTAGTAGTAGAAGGGCGCGACCTTGTTGAAGCCCAGCTTCTGGTCGTCATAGGGACCCACCCATTCCAGCGCGTCGATCGTGCCCTTTTCCAGCGCGGGATAGAGGTCGGCGCCGGGGATGGACTGGGGGATCACACCGAAGGGCTCCAGCACCTTGCCCGCAAACGGGTTGGTGCGGAACTTCAGGCCCTTGAGGTCGGCGACCGACTTGATTTCCTTGCGGAACCAGCCGCCCATCTGCGCGCCCGTGTTGCCGCCGGGCAGGTTGATGATGTTGTACTTGGCGTAGAACTCGCGCATGAGCTTGAGGCCGTTGCCCTCGTACATCCATGCGTTCATCTGGCGGGCGTTCAGGCCGAAGGGAACAGCGCAGCCCAGGCAGAAGGTAGGGTCCTTGCCGTAGAAGTAGTAGGGAGCGGTGTGGGCCATTTCCACGGCCGCGCTCTGCACGCCGTCCACCACGCCGAAGGCCGGCATCAGTTCGCCGCCTGCGTGCACCGAGATCTGGAACTTGCCGCTGGTGGCTTCACTGACCTTCTTGGAGAAGACTTCCGCCGTGCCGTAGATGGTGTCCAGGGACTTGGGGAAGCTCGATGCCAGGCGCCAGCGGATCGCCGCTTGCGCATGCACGGCGGGGGCTGCACCAGCAGCCAGGATGCCGGCGATACCGGCGTTTTTGAGGATGGAACGACGATCCACTTCACTCTCCTTGATGAACGGAATTTCTGGGCGGGCTGCCAATCTGTGTCAGCTTGTATGACCGCCTGAAAATGTACATGAGGAGAGGGCAGGCACCGCCCCCAAATGGGCTGTGCCTTCTAGGAACTTCTACCTACGAAACGCCCGCAACTCTCGCGCTCACAGCCGCACCACGCTCATGTAGCTGCTGTAGCGGAATTCGGAAAAACGGTCCCACAGCAGCTGGTCGCGCTGGAAGCTGCGCAGGCTGTGGTGGATCTTCTTGAACTGGGGTGACTTGGCGTCGTTCTCGGCCAGCACTTCCATGGAGGCCTTGAAGCCCGCATCCATGAAATCCTTGGGAAAGGCGCGCAGTTGGACCTTGTCGCCCAGCAGCTTCTTGAGGGCCCCAGGATTCAGCGCCACATAGCGCGAGGTCATCTCGCGCGCGGCCACGGCGGCAGCGGCATCGACCATGGCGCGGAACTCGGGCAGCAGCGACGCATAGGCCTTGGTGCTGATGAAGAAGGACAGCTCGGCGCCACCCTCCCACCAGCCCGGGTAGTAGTAGTAGGGGGCGACCTTGCTGAAGCCCAGCTTCTGGTCATCGTAGGGGCCGACGAATTCGGCCGCGTCCAGTGTGCCCTTCTCCAGTGCCTGGTAGGTGTCGCCCACGGGAATGTTGTGGGCGACCACGCCCAGCTTGTGCATGGTGTCGCCAAACAGGCCGCCGCCTAGGCGCATGCGCAGGCCCTTGAGATCGGACAGGGTCTTGATCTCCTTGCGGAACCAGCCGCCCATCTGCGTGCCGGTGTTGCCCGCGCTCAGGCTCTTGATGCCGTACTGGGCATAGAAGTCGTCCATGAGCTTGCGGCCGCCGCCGTGCTCCATCCAGGCGTCCATCTGGCGCGCGGTCAGGCCGAAGGGAATGGCGCAGCCCAGCGCGAAGATGTAGTCCTTGTCGGTGAAGTAGTAGGGTGCCGTCAGCGCCATCTCCACGGTGCCGTTCTGTATGCCATCGACGACGCCGAAGGCCGGCATCAGCTCGCCGGCCGGGTGCACGCTGACCTCGAACCGCCCGGCAGACAAGGCCTTGAGCGTGCGCGCAAAGGTCTCGGCCGAGCCCAGGATGGTGTCCAGCGACTTGGGAAAGCTCGCAGCCAGCCGCCAGCGCACCGTGCCTGCCGCCGCATCCTGCGCGTGGACTGCGGGTGCGGCCGCCGCTGCCAGCACGCCGGCCATGCCTGCATGTTTGATGAGTGAGCGACGGTCCATGGATGGCTCTCCCTGATGGCCTTTTTCAGCAAAAAAAACGCACGTCTGCACGTGCGTTCGCTACTGTAGCAGGCGCCAGCCCTGCCAACGGTCCCGCAGCGCGCCTGAAGAGGCTCCCGCAGGCCGCCCGGCGCCAGCTGGCGCGGCCTGCGGCGCATCTGACGGAAAGCTTGCGGGGCGCCAGCCCTGCTCAGGCCACGGCGCGCTCGGGTGCCAGATGGGCGCGGACCGAGGCCTCGATGCCCGCCGCATCCAGGCCCTGCAGGGCCAGCAGCTTGGCGGGATCGCCGTGCTCGATGAACTCGTCGGGCAGGCCCAGTTGCAGCAGCTGGCGCGTGATGCCGGCGGCCTGCAGCGACTCGGCCACGGCGCTGCCTGCGCCGCCCATGATGCAGCCCTCTTCCACGGTGACGATGAGCTCGTGCGTGGAGGCCACCTGGCGCAGCAGTTCCTCGTCCAGCGGCTTGGCCCAGCGCATGTTGACCACGGTGGCGTCCAGCGCCTCGGCCGCGGCCAGGGCCGGGTACAGCAGGGTGCCGAAGGCCAGGATGGCGACCTGCTTCTTGGCAGACTCGCGGCGCACCTCGCCCTTGCCGAAGGGCAGGCCCTCCAGGCTCTCCAGCGGCGCCACACCCACGCCCGCGCCACGCGGGTAGCGCACGGCCACGGGATGGTCCTGCTCGTAGGCGGTGGTGAGCAGTTGGCGGCACTCGCGCTCGTCGGCCGGGCAGGCCATGCTCATGTGCGGAATGCAGCGCACGAAGGCGATGTCATACGCACCTGCGTGCGTGGCGCCATCAGCGCCGACCAGGCCCGCGCGGTCCAGCGCAAAGACCACGGGCAGCTTTTGCAGCGCCACGTCGTGGATCAACTGGTCGTAGCCGCGCTGCAGGAAGGTCGAATAGATGGCGACCACGGGCTTGAGGCCCTCGCAGGCCATGCCTGCGGCAAAGGTGACCGCATGCTGCTCGGCGATGCCCACGTCGTAGTAGCGGCCCGGAAAGCGCCTGTGGAATTCCACCATGCCCGAGCCCTCGCGCATGGCGGGGGTGATGCCCACCAGGCGCTGGTCCTTGTCCGCCATGTCGCACAGCCAATGGCCGAAGACCTGGGTGAAGGTCTGCTTCGGGGGCGTGGCCGGCTTGACCAGGCCCACGCTGGGATCGAACTTGCCGGGGCCGTGGTAGGCCACGGGATCGGCCTCGGCCAGCTTGTAGCCCTGGCCCTTCTTGGTGACCACATGCAGGAACTGCGGGCCCTTGAGGCTCTTGATGTTCTCCAGCGTGGGGATCAGCGAATCGAGGTCATGCCCGTCGATGGGGCCGATGTAGTTGAAGCCGAAGTTCTCGAACAGCGTGGCCGGCACGACCATGCCCTTGGCCTGCTGCTCCAGCCGCTTGGCCAGCTCCAGCAGCGGAGGCACCTGCTTGAGCACGCTCTTGCCCATGTCGCGCGCCTTGGCGTAGAACTGCCCGCTCATGAGCTGGGCCAGGTAGCGGTTGAGCGCGCCCACGGGCGGGCTGATGCTCATGTCGTTGTCGTTGAGGATGACCAGCAGGTTGGCATCGGTCACGCCGGCGTTGTTCAGCGCCTCGAAAGCCATGCCAGCCGTCATGGCGCCGTCGCCGATGACGGCGATGGCGCGGCGGTCCTCGCCCTTTTGCTTGGCAGCCAGGGCCATGCCCAGGGCGGCCGAGATGCTGGTGGAGGAGTGCGCCGTGCCGAAGGTGTCGTACGGGCTCTCGGCGCGCTGCGGAAAGCCCGACAGGCCGCCGAACTGGCGCAGCGAGGCCATGCGCTCGCGCCGGCCCGTGAGGATCTTGTGCGGATAGGTCTGGTGGCCCACGTCCCAGACCACGCGGTCGTAGGGCGTGTCGAACACCGCATGCAGCGCCACCGTCAGCTCCACCGTCCCCAGGTTGGAACTCAGATGCCCGCCGGTCTTGGAGACGCTGTCGAGCACATAGGCACGCAGTTGCTGGGCCAGGGTCTTGAGTTCGGCACGCGACAGACGCCTCAGATCCGAGGGATCGTCGATGGTCTGCAGCAGGGAGTAGGTGTTCGTGGTCATGCTAGGTATCTTGGAGCGGCAAGGCCGCGGTCCGTATTGTCAGTGAGTGCGGCTCACGACCATGTCGGCCAGTGCCGCCAGGGCCCGCGTGTCCGGCAGGCCGCTGCGCGCAAGCGCCGCGTGCGCCAGGGCGCACAGCTCGTCGGCATGGGCGCGGGCCTGGTCCAGGCCCAGCAGCGAGACGTAGGTCGGCTTGTCGTTGGCCGCGTCCTTGCCGGCCGTCTTGCCCAGGGTGGCCGAGTCGGCCACCACGTCGAGGATGTCATCCACCACCTGGAAGGCCACGCCCAGCGCCTGCCCGTAGTCGGACAGCGCCTGCCAGGCCTGGGCATCCACGCCCTCCTTGCAGGCCGCTCCCATGAGCACGCTGGCATGCAGCAGAGCGCCGGTCTTGAGGCGGTGCATCTCGCGCAGTTGGGCCTCGCTCAGTTGCAGGCCCACGCTGGCCAGGTCGATGGCCTGGCCACCGGCCATGCCCTGCGCGCCTGCGGCACGGCCCAGCAGCCGGCACAGCCGCGCCTGCAGGGCGTCCGGCATGCTGCCGGCCTGATCGGGCTCGGGAACGAGCAGCTCGAAGGCCAGCGCCTGCAGCGCATCGCCAGCCAGCAAGGCCGAGGCTTCGCCGAACTGCACATGCACCGTGGGCTTTCCACGGCGCAGCACGTCGTTGTCCATGCAGGGCATGTCGTCGTGCACCAGCGAATAGGCATGGATCAGCTCCACCGCGCAGCCGGCACGCACGGCGGCGGGCTGCAGGCCATCGACGGCCTCGGCGGCGGCCCAGACCAGCAGCGGGCGCAGGCGCTTGCCGCCATCGAGCACGGCGTAGCGCATGGCCTCGCCCAGGCCCGCAGGCGCATCCACGCCCACCCATTGCGACAGCGCGCTTTCGGTACGCGCCAGGCGATCGGTCATCCAGCAGGGGAAATCCAGCGCGCCGGGGCCGGCCGGCTGGGAAACATCGGAAGCGCAAGTCATCACGGCACTCATGGCAATCTTCAATCCTGGCTCCACGGGGCCAGCGCCCCCTCGTCAAGCACCTTGACCTGTTCCTGCACCGCGTCGAGCTGGCCGCGGCAATAGCCGAGCAGCTGCGCCGCGCGCTGGTAGCCTGTCAGCATCTGCTCCAGAGGCAGCTGGCCCGACTCGATCTGCGCGATGAGCTGCTCCAGCTCCTGCAGCGCGGATTCGTAACTGGTGGGCTCGGCAAGAGCCTTGGGAGCAGCCTTGGGCATGGTGCGATGGCGGTGCGTTGTGGGGAACCGACGATTCTAGGCGCCCCTCCGTGACCGTGCCGCCAATAACCGGACAGCCCTTGACAGGCGGCATCCGGCGCGCGCAATACACGTACCGGGCATCCGGAAATAACCCCACGGGCTATAATCCCATTCCCCGTCAAACCGGCCCCTTGCCTGGGCATACGGTCGGGCTCATCGACAAGAGACAGCGCCTCGGGCGCCGCTTCTTTTCACGTCGTGAAGCCTGCCTCCATGTCCAGGAACGGCCGGTTTTGCTTTTTCCAATCCCGTGCGCACGCGCACCCTCCCTGTGGGGAGTCTTTAGGTCAGGTCACCCATGTCTGATTTAAGTCTTCAACTGCAGCAGGCCGCAAGCCAACTACCAGTTTCCAGTTACTTCGACCCTGCGTTGTTCCAGCGCGAGTTGGAGACCATCTTTCAACGCGGCCCGCGCTACGTGGGCCACCAACTGGCCGTTCCCGAGATAGGCGACTACTACGCCCTGCCCCAGGAAAAGGAAGGCCGCGCTCTGGTGCGCAATGCCAGGGGGCAGGTGGAGTTGATCTCCAACGTCTGCCGCCACCGCCAGGCCGTGATGCTCAAGGGCCGAGGCAATCTGATGACCGAAGGCAAGGGCCATGCGGGGGGCAACATCGTCTGCCCGCTGCACCGCTGGACCTACAGCACCAGCGGCGAGCTGCTGGGCGCACCGCACTTCAGCCACGATCCCTGCCTGAACCTGAACAACTACCGGCTGCGCGAGTGGAACGGCCTGCTGTTCGAGGACAACGGCCGCGACATCGAGTCCGACCTGGCCGGCATGAAGCTGCGCGAGCAGCTGAGCTTCGAGGGCTTCGTGCTCGACCATGTCGAGATGCACGAGTGCAACTACAACTGGAAGACCTTCATCGAGGTCTACCTCGAGGACTACCACGTGGGCCCCTTCCACCCGGGCCTGGGCAACTTCGTGACCTGCGACGACCTGCAGTGGGAGTTTGCCAAGGAGTACTCGGTGCAGACCGTGGGTGTGGCGCCCGGCTTTGCCCAGCCAGGCTCGGACACCTACAGGAAGTGGCACGACGTGCTGCTGGCCTACCGCAACGGCGAGCTGCCCGAACGCGGCGCGATCTGGCTGACCTACTACCCGCACATCATGGTGGAGTGGTATCCGCACGTGCTCACGGTCTCGACCCTGCACCCGCTGGCGGTGGACCGGACGCTGAACGTGGTCGAGTTCTACTACCCCGAAGAGATCGCGGCCTTCGAGCCCGAATTCGTGCAGGCGCAAAAGGCCGCCTACATGGAGACCTGCATCGAGGACGACGAGATCGGCGAGCGCATGGACGCCGGCCGCAGGGCACTGTACGAGCGCGGCGACAACGAGGTCGGCCCCTACCAGAGCCCCATGGAAGACGGCATGCAGCACTTCCATGAGTGGTATCGCGGCGTGATGGGTGACGCAGTCCCCGCACGCTGATCTGCTCCGGCTCTCCCGACGGCCCGCATTCGTGCGGGCCGTCTGCATTGGGCCGCTTGCAGCGGGCCGTCTGTATTAGGCGGCAGGCCAACTGCACAGCTCCTCTGAATGCAAGCGCCCTGATGTGCCCAATGGGCAGGGCTGGCGGCGGCAATGCATCCCGAGGCAAGTCCAATGTCTTGGCTTATGCAATACAGTTCCTTGCGCGTGTCCCTGCCACGGCCCTGGGCCGTACGCAGCCAGGCGGCATGTGCCAAAAACAAAACCCAACCCTTTTCTCGTCCAGCGCCGCGGTCCTTGTGCGGCTCTATCCGGTCATTTATATGCAAGCCCTGTGGATGGTGGCGGCCGCATTCGTTTTTGCGGTCATGAGTGTGTGTGTGAAGTTCGCCTCCCAGGATTTCAACGCGGCGGAAATCGTCTTCTACCGCGGGCTGGTCAGCATGGTGGCGCTGTGGTGGCTGGCGCGCCACCAGGGCATCTCGCTGGCCACGCGCTACCCGCGCGAGCATGCCTGGCGCAGCTTCGTGGGCGTGACGTCCATGGGCGCCTGGTTCTACTCCATCGGCCATCTGCCGCTGGCCACGGCCGCCACGTTCAACTCCATGAGCAGCATCTGGATGGCGGTCTTTCTGATCGGCCAGGGCCTGCTGCTGCGCCACCAGCTGCGCCGCCAGCCCGAATCGCATGCGCTGCGCGCGCTGCCGCCGTTTCCCTGGAGCCTGGTCGCCACCGTGGCCCTGGGCTTCGTGGGCGTGATCCTGGTGCTGCGCCCCAGCGCGGCGCCGCAGGAATTCGTGGCCAGCGCAGGCGGCCTGATCGGCGGGGTGTTCGCCGCCATGGCCTATATGCAGGTGGCCACGCTGTCGCGCATGGGCGAGCCCGAGGCGCGCGTGGTCTTCTACTTCGCACTGGGCTCGGCCGTGGCCGGTGCCCTGGCCATGTGCTTCACGGGCGTGTCCGCCTGGCCGGGCTGGCGCGCGCTGTGGCTGCTGCCCGTGGGCGTGCTGGCCGCCGTGGCCCAGGTCTGCATGACGGCGGCCTACGCCTCGGCCAGCAACAGCCGCAACACCCTGGTCGTGGCCAACCTGCAGTATTCGGGCATCGTCTTCGCGGCCCTGCTGAGCCTGGCGATGTTCGGTGAAAGCGTGCCGCTGATCGGCTGGGCCGGCATTGGCCTGATCGTGGCCAGCGGCGCCCTGGCCACGGCCCTGCGTTCGCGCGGCTGACGCCGCCGGCCCGCATGGGGCCGTCGCATAATGGATCGGATCTTTTTGCCGCAGGCGCACCACCGCCTGCACAGGCCTTCGGAGTTCCGCATCCATGACTTCCAACACCACCTACCAGACCCACCAGACCCTGATCTCCGTCCAGGAGCTGGCCGCGCTGCAGGCCAGCGGCCGTCCGCTGATGGTCTTCGACTGCAGCTTCGACCTGGCCCAGCCTGCGGCCGGCAAGGCCCAGTACCTGCAGGCCCATGTTCCAGGCGCCGTCTTTGCCGATCTGGACCATGACCTCAGCGCAAAACACGGCGTGCCCGGCGCCCATGGCAGCGTGGCGGCCAGCGAGCAGGCCGCCTCGGGCGGCCGCCACCCGCTGCCCAACCGCGAACGCTTTGCCGTGTGGCTGTCCAGCATCGGTTTTTCCAACGACATGCAGGCCGTGGTCTATGACCGCAACGGCGCCAACTACTGCGGGCGCCTGTGGTGGATGCTGCAATGGGCCGGCCATGGCGATGTGGCCGTGCTCGACGGAGGTCTCCAGGCCTGGCAGGCCGCAGGCCAGCCCGTGGCATCGGGCGAGGAAAGCGCGCGCTTCCAGTCCAACTTCGAGCTGCGCGAGCCGCTTCAGCAACTGGCAACGGCGCAGCAGGTGCTCGATGCACTGGGCAGCGCAGGCCAGACCGTGGTCGATGCACGCGCCCCGGCCCGCTACCGCGGGGAGGTCGAGCCGCTGGACCCTGTGGCCGGCCACATCCCCGGCGCGCTCAACCGGCCCTTCACCGAGAACATCGCTGCCGACGGCCGCTTCAAGCCTGCCGCCCTGCTGCGCGCGGAGTTCGACCAGCTGCTGGCAGGCCGCGATCCGGCCAGCGTGGTGCACCAGTGCGGCAGCGGCGTGAGCGCGCTGCCCAACCTGCTGGCCATGCGCATTGCGGGGCTGCCGCCTGCAAGGCTGTTCGCGGGCAGCTGGAGCGAGTGGTGCAGTGACCCGAAGAGGCCGGTGGAGCGCGGCTAATTCGGCTTATGCCTCCCCTTGGGGAGGCTGCACAATGACAGCACTGTGTCAAAAGGCCGACATGCAACAACACCACTGCAGCGGCCTGCTCCCAAGCCCCCAGACGGCGGGGCCCGAGCGAAATCGAGTCATCCAAACCTTGCTACAGGTGTAAGGTAAATCTTACAAACGCCGTCTCACAACCAGACATCCGGCGCAGACCTGCCCCGACTTCAACGGCGAAGGGCCCTCCTCCACAATCCATCTCAACAGATCGCAACAGGTTGAACATCTTGTTTCTACCCGGGCGTTGCGGCTGCCGAGATGCAAAGGATGGTCCTATGAACAATGAACAGCTGCTTGCCGAAATCCGCGAAGCCAACCTCACTTACCTGATGCTGGCCCAGACCCTGATCCGCCAGGACAAGGCCGAAGCGGTGTTCCGCCTGGGACTGAACGAAGAATCGTGCGACCTGCTGGCCGCACTGTCGGCAGCCCAGGTGCTGAAGCTGGCCTCGCGCAACACCTTGCTCGCCAGCTTCCGGGTGGACGACGAAATGGTCTGGAGCTTGCTGACCAACCACAGCAGCAACAAGATCGGCAACGGTGCGACCAACACGCTGCACGCCAACATCCTGATGGCCAGCCGCGTCTCCGAAGTCCTCTGATCCGCCTGAAGAACTCTGGAGCCCGCCATGTCCACCCCCGCCAAAAGTGTCCTGAACGAGTCCAAGCAGATCGAGCGCGCCGCCATGCTCATCGAGATGGGTGCACGCATGCAGGTGCTCGAATCCGAGACCACGCTGTCCTACGAGCGCCTGATCCGCCTGTACAAGGAGATCGCCGGCAAGTCGCCTTCCAAGGGCCAGCTGCCGTTCTCGACCGACTGGTTCCTGACCTGGCAGGAGAACATCCACAGTTCGCTGTTCCTGAATATCTACGAATACCTGTCCAAGGGCGCCGAGCTGGATGCCGTTGAACAACTGACCAAGGCCTACCGTCTCTATACCGAGCAGATCCAGGCCGCCGAGCTGGAAGCGCTGCTGTCCTTCACCCGCGCATGGCGCCTGGTGAAGTTCGTCGACGCGCAGATGCTGACCCGCACCCAGTGCACGGTGTGCAAGGGCCAGTTCGTGACCGAGCCCTACGAGAACGAGCGCCACTACCAGTGCGGCCTGTGCAATCCGCCCGCACGCGCCGGCAAGAGCAAGAGCGCCGGCTCGCTGATGCTGCACTGATGATCTGCACTGCGCATCGCACCCGCGATGCCGCCACAGGAATCCAGGAATCTAGACCGCCCCGCCGCCTGCCCTGGCGGCGCAGTCCCTGGCGAACTGCGGCAGTTTCTCGCCCGGCAGGGCGCGGCTGAAGTACCAGCCCTGCACCAGCAGATCGCCCTCGAAGCCCAGGGCCTGCAACTGCGCCTCGGTCTCCACGCCCTCGGCCACCACGTTCAGCTGCAGCGCCTCGCAAAAGCGCAGCAGGCCGTCCAGCACCAGCTCGCCCTTGGCATGGCCGCTGGCCACGACGAAGCTGCGATCGATCTTGATGGCATCCACATCGAACTGGTGCAGGTAGCTCATGGACGAGAAGCCGGTGCCGAAGTCATCGATGGACACCTTGGCGCCCAGCGCATGGATCTGCCCTATGGCGCGGCGGATCGCCTCCACGTCGCCCACCATTTCTTCCTCCGTGATCTCCACGCCGACCTGCCCCCTGGCCTGGGCCAGCAGCAGCATCAGGCGTGAGCAGTGCTCGGGCGAGGTCAACGTGGCACCCGACACATTGATGCTGATCGGCATGGCAAAGCCCTCCTGGCGCCAGTGCCGGCTCTGGCGCACGGCAGCGCCCGCCACCCACAGGTCCACCTCGCGCATCAGCCCCGCATCGGCCAGCCAGCGCAGGAAACTGCCGGGCTGCTGCAGGCGGCCCTGCGCGTCCCGCGCGCGCAGCAGGGCCTCGCAGCCCAGGCACAGGCCGCTGCGGTGCGAGACCTGGGGCTGGAATTCCAGGTGGAACTCGTACTCGCTGATGCGCCGGATATGCGCCAGCATGGTCTCGCGCCGGGCCTGCGCCTGGTGCGCCTGCACCAGCGGATCGCGCACGATCAGGCCGGCCTCTTCGGGCAGGCGCGAGAACGTGGTGTCCAGCGCGTGCAGCACGATGGCACCGTCGTCCTGGCCCAGCCGGTCGATGGCCCGCACGTAGGGCGCATAGATCAGTGCTCCCAGGGCCGTCAATGCCAGTTGCAGCACCACGGCCGCCATGTCCCCGCCCGTGCTCACATAGGCATTGAAGACCACGGGCGCAGTCAGCGGCAGCACCATGGAGGCCGGTGCCACCCAGCCGGCCTGCACCACCGTGACGGCCACGACCAGGTTGATGGCGGGTACCGCGAGAAACGGCACGAGCAGGCGCAGGTTCAGGATGATCGGCAGCCCGAACAGCAGGATCTCGTTGACGTTGAGCAAGGAGATGGGCAGCGCCGCCAGCGCCAGCACGCGCAGGCCCCGCCCCCGGCAAAACAGCAGCACGGCCAGCGCCAGCGACAGCGTTGCACCGGAGCCGCCGATGAAGACGAAGGAGCCCATCAGCCCGCCGCTGAGCGCCCAGGGCGCCTGCAGCCCCTGCGCCATCGCGGCGGCATTGGCCACCACCGCCTGGTCCAGCACCTGGAAGAAGGGCTGCATGGCGTAGTACCCCTGGACGCCGAAGAACCAGAGCACGGAATTGAGCAGTGCCAGCGTCAGCCCGCTGCGGTAGGGGTTCTCTGGGCCCGCGATGGCCAGCGGCAGTTCGGCCCGCGTGATATCCGGCAGCACCTGTTGCAGGCCCAGCAGCAGCAGCACGAGCAGCACGGCGACAAGGGCGCCGGGAACGACGAGGTTCATGACCTCGCGCACGTTCTCGCTCACGAAGCCGGTGCGCGCGATGCGCGTCCAGCGCAGCCGGCTCAGGCGCGCCATCAGGGGCACGGTGATCAGGGGGGAGGCGATGGAGATGAACAGCACCAGGGTGGCCGCCGCGCGCGGATGCTCGCTCAGCAGATAGATGGCCATCTGCACATGCGCGAAGCACAGAAAGGTCACCGGCAGGCGCGGCAGCCGGTGGCGTATGGAGAGCATGTAGCCGATGGACGCGGCCACCAGCAGCGGCAGGATGCTGCCGATCTCCGCGTGCAGGCCCGCAAGCACCCGCACCACGGGTTCGGGCTGGCCGGACATCTGCGCCAGCGCCGACAGGATGAGGAACAGGGCCGAGACCAGCAGACAGGGAACCAGCCAGAGCAGGCCCTCGCGTATGGCCCGCATGGAGTTGGCGCCGGCCAGCCTGGCCAGGCGCTGTGTCAGGAACAGTTGCACGTCCGGAAAGCCGGCCCGTGACCTCTTGTTGCCCATGGCTCCCACCCTTTTCTTCCCGGCAGAAGTCAGGCGCTCCTGTCCAGAGCACATCGTACAACGCCGGCCGCAAAGGGCTGTTGCGGCCTGCAGAGAGCAGGATCAGCCCGTGTTGCGCACCCCGGCCGCGATGCCATTGATGGACAGGTGGATGCCGGTCTTGATGCGCTCATCGGTCTGGCCTGCGCGCCAGCGGCGCACCAGCTCCACCTGCAGATGGTGCAGCGGATCGATGTAGGGGAAGCGATGGCGTATGGAGCGCGCCAGCGCTTCGTTGTGGGCCAGGCGCTGCTTGTCGCCCGTGATGCGCGCCAGCGCATCGACGGTGCTGTGCCACTCGGCCTCGATGGCGCTGAAGATGCGCCGGCGCAGGCGCGCGTCCGGCACCAGGTCGGCATAGCGCGAGGCCAGGTTCAGGTCGCTCTTGGCCAGCACCATGTCCATGTTGGACAGCAGGGTACGGAAGAACGGCCACTGGCGGTACATCTTCTGCAGCAGGGCCAGCTGGGCCTTGCCATCCTTGCCCGGCTGGTCGATGAAGGCCTTGACCGCGGCGCCAAAGCCGTACCAGCCCGGCAGCGTGAGCCGGCACTGGCCCCAGCTGAAGCCCCAGGGAATGGCGCGCAGGTCCTCGATCTTCTGCGAGGGCTTGCGCGAGGCCGGGCGCGAGCCGATGTTCAGCTCGGCAATCTCGCGGATGGGCGTGCTGCTGAAGAAGTAGCTGGTGAAGCCGGGGGTCTCGTACACCAGGGCGCGGTAGGCGCCCATGCTGGCGTCGGACAGGAAGGCCGCCGCATCCAGGAAGGCGCGCGTGGCCGGCTTGGTCGGCTGCAGCAGCGTGGCCTCCAGCGTGGCGGCCACCAGGGTCTCCAGATTGCGCCGGCCGATCTCGGGGTTGGCGTACTTGGAGGCGATGACCTCGCCCTGCTCGGTCAGCCGGATCTGGCCGCGCACCGTGCCCGGGGGCTGGGCCAGGATGGCCTGGTAGCTGGGGCCACCGCCCCGGCCCACCGTGCCGCCGCGGCCATGGAACATGCGCAGGCTGATGCCATGGCTGTCGGCCAGCTCGTCGAACAGCTCGACCAGCGAGATCTCCGCGCGGTACAGCTCCCAGTTGCTGGTGAAGATGCCGCCGTCCTTGTTGCTGTCGCTGTAGCCCAGCATGATGTCCTGCTCGCCGCCGCTGCGCTGCACCATGGCCGCCACGCCGGGCAGCTGGAAGTAGCGGCGCATGATGGGCGAGGCGCTGCGCAGGTCGCCAATGGTCTCGAACAGCGGCACGACGATCACATCGCAGATGGCGCCGTCGTCCAGCGTGCCGCGCAGCAGCCCGGCCTCCTTTTGCAGCAGCAGCACTTCCAGCAGGTCGCTGACCGATTCGGTGTGGCTGATGATGCAGTGGCGTATGGCCTCGGCGCCCAGGGCCGCGCGCAGGCGGCGCGCGGTCTCGAAGATGGCCAGTTCGCCGCGCGCATGCTCGGAATAGTCGGCGCCCACCACGCGCAGCGGCCGCGCCTCTTCCAGCAGGCGCACCAGCAAGGCGCACTTGGCGTCTTCCTGCAGGCCCGAGTAGTCGGGCTCCAGGCGCGCGGCAGCCAGCAGCTCGGCCACCACTTCCTCATGCTTGTCCGAGCTTTGGCGCAGGTCCACCGTGGCCAGGTGGAAGCCGAAGACCTGCACGGCGCGCATCAGCGGGCGCAGGCGCTGGGGCGCCAGCACCTCGCCGTGGTTGCGACTCAGGGAATCATCGATGACGCGCAGGTCGGCCAGGAATTCCTCGGGCGAGGCATAGGCGTTCTGCGGCGCCACGGCATGGCGCGCAGCCTCGCCGCCCGTCAGGCCCTTGAGCGTGGCGGCCAGGCGCGCGTAGATGCCGGTGAGCGCGCGGCGGTAGGGCTCGTCGGAGCGGTGCTCGTTGGTGTCGGGCGAGCGCTCTGCAAGCGCCTGCATCTCGGTGGACACATCGGTCAGGCGCTGGGACAGCGACAGCTCGCCGCCCAGGTAGTGCACCTCGCGCAGATAGTGGCGCAGCGCCACGTCGGCCTGGCGCGATAGCGCCAGCTCCAGGCTCTGGGCCGTGACATTGGGGTTGCCGTCACGGTCACCGCCGATCCAGTGGCCCATGCGCAGGAAGCTGTGCACGGGCAGGGTGTTGCCCAGCTCCTGCTCCAGTTGCGCGTAGAGCTTGGGTATCTCGCGCAGGAAGGTGGCTTCGTAGTAGGACAGCGCGTTTTCGATCTCGTCGGCCACGGTGAGCTTGGAGTAGCGCAGCAGGCGCGTCTGCCACAGCTGGCTGACGCGGGCGCGCAGCTGGGCCTCGTTGCGCTCCAGCTCCCGCGGGGTGAGCGCGTCCTTGGCGCTGTTGTACAGCTGGGCGCGGGCCACGATGTCCTCGCGTGCGGCCAGCAGTTGGGAGATGTCGCGCTCGGCCACCAGAATGCTCTGGCGCTGCACTTCCGTGGGGTGGGCCGTGAGCACGGGTGCCACATAGCTCTTGGCCAGCGTCTGCGCCACGGTGCCGGCCGAGATGCCGGCCCAGCGCAGGCGCGCCAGCGCCACTTCGATGCTGCCCTCCTGCGTATTGCCCGCGCGCTCGTGCACGGCGCGGCGGCGGATGTGGTGGCGATCCTCGGCGAGGTTGGCCAGATGGCTGAAATAGGTGAAGGCGCGAATCACGCTCACCGTCTGGTCCGTCGTCAGGCCCTTGAGCAGGCGCTTGAGCGCGCGGTCGGCGGTCTCGTCGGCATCGCGGCGGAAGGTCACCGACAGCTGGCGCACCTGCTCGATCAGCTCGAAGGCCGCCACGCCTTCCTGCTCGCGGATCACATCGCCCAGAATGCGCCCCAGCAGGCGTATGTCCTCGATCAGCGGCAGGTCCTTGTCCGTCTTGCGGACAGGCTTGTCATCACGCCTGTCATCTCGCGCATTGCTCTTGCGGGGGGCGGTGGCCATCAACGAATCTCCTGGAATCGGTCAGCGTATCGGTTTGCTTGGGCTTCGGTCCTGGTGCCGGGTTTACTGCGGCGCAGCATGCTAGCATCCCGCGCTCCCCCCGAGGCACCTGATGAACACCAAACCACTTCTCCCCCACTCCATCGTGATCGCCACGCGCGAGAGCCAGCTGGCACTGTGGCAGGCCGAGCATGTCCAGGCGCTGCTGCGCGCCCGGGGGCATGAAGTGGAATTGCTGGGCATGACCACCAAGGGCGACCAGATCCTGGACCGCACGCTGTCCAAGGTGGGCGGCAAGGGCCTGTTCGTCAAGGAGCTGGAAGTGGCGCTGGAAGAAGGACGCGCCCACATCGCCGTGCACTCGCTCAAGGACGTGCCCATGGAGCTGCCCGAAGGCTTTGTGCTGGCCTGCGTGATGGAGCGCGAAGACCCGCGCGACGCCTTTGTCTCCAATCGCTACGCCACGCTGGCCGAGCTGCCGCAGGGCGCCGTCGTCGGGACATCGAGCCTGCGCCGCCAGGCACTGCTGCAGGCCCTGCGCCCGGACCTGAAGATAGAGCCGCTGCGCGGCAACGTGAACACCCGCCTGCGCAAGCTGGACGAAGGCCACTACGACGCCATCGTGCTGGCCGCCGCAGGCCTGATGCGCCTGGGCCTGGCCGACCGCATCCGCGCCAGGTTCGAGCCCACCGGCATGCTGCCGGCCGCAGGCCAGGGCGCGCTGGGCATCGAGGTGCGCGCCGACCGCCAGGACCTGATCGACGCGCTGGCCCCGCTGGCCCACCAGACCACCTGGCTGACCGTGACCGCCGAGCGCGCCGTCAGCCGCTGCATGGGCGGCAGCTGCTCCATGCCGCTGGCGGCGCACGGCACATTCGACGGCCAGCAACTGCGCCTGGACGCAGCCTGGGGAGACCCGGAAGGCCGGCTGCCGCTGGTGCAGGTGCACGCCGACGCCACCGTCACCGACTTCGCCAGCGCCGACGCGCTGGGCCAGCACGTGGCTGCGCTGCTGCAGGCGGCGGGCGCCCAACCGGCCCCCAAGCTCTAGACGGCACGCCCACATGCCACCGCGCATACTCGTCACCCGCCCGGCCCATGACGCAGCCGCGTGGGTGGATGCGCTGCAGGCCCGTGGCCTGCCTGCCCAGCCGCTGGCGCTGATGGCCATAGGCCCCTGCCGCGATGCGGCCACGCAACAGGCCTTGCAGGCCGCCCGCAACGCGCTGCGCGAAGGCCGGGGCTACCGCGCCGTGATGTTCGTCAGCGGCAATGCCGTCCAGCATTTCTTCGGCACCGACCCGGCACGGCTTCCGGCCTCCACCCGCGCCTGGACGCCCGGCCCCGGCACCGCCCAGGCGCTGCTGGCCCTGGGCATTGCGCCAGCACAGATCGACGGCCCGCCACCGGACGCCGCCCAGTTCGAATCCGAGACGCTATGGCAGCGCGTGCATGACCAGATCCATGCGGGCGACCGCGTGCTCATCGTGCGCGGCGACAGCCAGGCAGGAGCGCCCAGGACCGTGCCGGCCACGGCAGGCGCCGGCCGCGATTGGCTGGCCGCCCGACTGCGCGAGGCAGGTGCCCAGGTCGAAATGCTGGCCGTCTACCAGCGCGAACTGCCTGCCTGGGATGCAGCCCAGACGGCACTGGCACGCCAGGCGGCCGAAGATGGCTCGCTCTGGCTGCTCAGCAGCGCCGAATCCGTTGCCAACCTGCAACAGCTCCTGCCGGGCCAATCGTGGCAAAAGGCGCGAGCGCTTGCTACGCACGAGCGAATCGCCGCCCAGGCCAAACAACTGGGATTCGGATATGTCAAGCAATGTCGGCCGGCTCTGGAGGACGTGGTTGCGTCGATAGAATCGACGCCATGAGTTCCGACGCAGCGCAAGACCGCCCCACCCCGCAGGACCTGACGCCCCCAGCCTCCGCCGCAGCATTCGCTGCCGGCTCCGCCCAAAGCAGCCCCGCTGCAGACCTGCGCAGCGGCTCCTCTGCCCTGGTCCTGGGCGTGGGCGCAGTGGCCGTGGCGGCGCTCATTGCCTGCGGCATGCTCTGGCAGCGCCTGGGCAATATCCAGGAACAGTTGGCCCGCCAGTCCGCGCAGTCCGGCTCCCAGTCGGTCGAGGCCCGCACCCTGGCGCGCGACGCCCAGGACCTGGCCCGCGACAGCGCTGCGCGCACCTCGGTCATGGAAGCGCGCATTGCCGAGCTGTCGCTGCAGCGCACGCAACTCGACGAACTCCTGCAAAGCATGTCGCGCTCGCGCGACGAGAACCTGGTGGTGGACATAGATTCCTCCATCCGCCTGGCCCAGCAGCAGGCCGAGCTGTCCGGCAGCCTGCAGCCGCTGGTGGCCACGCTCAAGAACGCCCGCCAGCGCATAGAGCGCGCCGCCCAGCCCCGGCTGGCCCCGGTCATGCGGGCGCTGGACCGCGACCTGGAGCGGCTGGCCCGCATGAGCGTGACTGACACGGCCGGCCTGCTCACCCGCATCGAGGACCTGGTGCGCCTGGTCGACGAGATGCCCCTGCTCAACGCCGTGGCCCAGCCACGCGCCAGCCGCCATCGCGGCGTGGCCGGCCAGGCGGCCCGCCAGCCCGAGCCCGCCCCCATCGAGGGCAGCCCCGCCGAGTGGAGCTGGTGGCAGTCCTGGGGCGAGCGCGGCTGGACGGCCGTGCGCGAAGAGGCCCAGGACCTGCTGCGCGTCAGCCGCATCGACCACCCGGACGCCATCTTGCTGGCTCCCGAGCAGGCCTATTTCCTGCGCGAGAACCTCAAGCTCAAGCTGCTGAACTCGCGCCTGGCCCTGCTGTCGCGCCAGTGGGATGCGGCGCGTGCCGACCTGGCCGCCTCGGGCATGGCCGTGAACAAATACTTCGATCCTGCCGCGCGCCGCACCCAGATCGTGCAGGCCCAGCTGCAGCAGATCCAGGCCAATCTGCGCACCACCGAACAGCCGGCGCTGCAGGAAACCCTGGCGGCGCTGGCAACAGCCGCCGCAGGCCGCTGAGCAGCCGGGAGACAGACGAATGCGCGCTGCACTGTGGTTGATCGGTTTGTTCGGCATGGCCGTTGCGGCCGCCTTGTTCGCGGGCTCCAACCAGGGCACGGTGACCCTGTTCTGGGCGCCCTACCGGCTGGACCTGTCCCTGAACCTGGCCATTGCCATCATCGTGCTGGCCTTCGTGCTGCTGTATGCCGCGCTGCGCGCCCTGGCCGCGCTGCTGCAGATGCCGCACCAGGCGCGGCGCTGGCGCAGCCAGCAAAAAGAGCGCGCCATGCACCACAGCCTGCTGGAAGCCCTGTCGCACCAGCAGGCCGGCCGCTTCCTGCGCGCACGCAAGTCGGCACTGGCCGCCCTGGCGATGGAGGAGTCCCTGGCCGAGGCCCATGCCGCCGTGCCACACGGCACGCGGCTGCGTGCAGCCGCCCACATGGTGGCCGCCGATGCCTCCCACGCCCTGCAGGACAGCCCGCAGCGCGACCACCACTGGCGCGAAGTCCTGGCCAATGCACCGGCCCAGGGCAATGCCCAGGAGCAGGAAATGCGCGAAGGCGCCCAGATGCGCGCCGCGCGCTGGGCCCTGGACGACCGCGACGCAGCTGACGCGCTGCGCCGCCTGGCCGAACTGCCCCAGGGCGCGGCACGCCGAACGATCGCGCTGCGCATCCGCCTGAAGGCCTCGCGCCTGGCCGGCCAGACATCGACGGCGCTGGACACGGCCCGCCTGCTGGCCAAGCACCGCGCCTTCTCGCCAGCGGCCGCCGCCAGCGTGGTGCGCGGCCTGGTGCTGGAGAGCATCAACGAGGCACGCGACACCACGCAGCTGCAGCACTTCTGGCTGTCGCTGGACGGTGAGGAACGTGCCATGCCCGAGATCGCGCTGCCGGCCGCATCGCGCCTCATGGCCCTGGGCGGCGAGGCCGCGCAGGCCCGCGCCTGGCTGCTGCCCGTGTGGGAACGCCTGCTGTCCCATGCCGGCCCGCGCAGCGAATCGCATCTGCCGCGCCTGGTCCAGGTGCTGGAGCCCTGCCTGGACGGCCTGGACGGCACCTGGCTGGCGCGCATCGAGGCGGCCACCAACAGCCATCCGCGCGAACCCCGCCTGCAATACCTGGCCGGCATGGCCTGCGTGCAGCGCCAGCTCTGGGGCAAGGCCCAGCAACTGCTGCTGCGCGCTGCGCCCCATCTGCAGGAAAGCGCACTGCGCACCCGTGCCTGGCAGCGCCTGGCCCTGATGGCCGAGCACCGGGGCGATGCCGACGCAGCCGCCGCCGCATGGAAGCAGGCGGCGCAGGCCGTGGTCATGCTGCCCGCCGATCCCGCCCGGCCCTGAACTCCCGCAGCCCGCGCGTAGTGCGGGTGCTGCGGGTACTGCGGGTACCACCGGTGGTGCGGCCTTCATCTTTTTTGAATTGAGCCGTCAATACCGCTGAACTCTTTTGGATTTGCCGCTTCCTACACTGCACGTTGTCCGCAGTGCACGAAGTTCTCGCAGAGCGCACCGCACCCTTTTTGCCATCCAGGGCCCCTTCACAGGGGCCCTGAACGGTTCCAAAGCCTGCCGCCATCCATGACAGAGTCCTCAGCCCGCGCCAACGCGCCAGCAAAATCCTCCTCCAGAGCCACGCGCTATACCGGCGTGGCCATGGCCGCCCACTGGGTGCTGGCACTGGGCCTGATCGCCGCCCTGGGCCTGGGCTGGTACATGACCGGCCTGCCGTTCTCCCCCTCGCGCCTGAAGCTGTACAACTGGCACAAGTGGCTGGGCGTCACGCTTTTGACGCTGAGCCTGCTGCGCCTGCTCTGGCGCGTCACCCACCGTCCGCCCGAGCTGCCGCCCGCCGTGGCCCGCGCCATGCCGCAATGGCAGCACTGGGCCCACAACGGCACCCACCACGCCATGTACCTGCTGTTCTTCGCCGTGCCCCTGCTGGGCTGGGCCTACAGCTCGGCGGCCGGCTTTCCCATCGTCTTCCTCGGCATGCTGCCCCTGCCTGACTTCGTGAGCGCCAACCCCGAACTGGCGGAAACCCTCAAGCCCCTGCACGGCTGGGCGGCCTGGGCCCTGGTCGTGCTGATTGCCATGCATGTGGGCGCCGCCCTCAAGCACCAGTTCATCGACCGCGACGGACTGATCTCCCGCATGCTGCCGGGCCGCGCCTGAACCTTTCGCCAACCTCTCGCCAGCCAGGGCCGGTGTCCATCCGGCCCCAGCCCCCCCCTGACCGGACCTTCCCGACCCCTAGGAGTCTCGCCATGCGCTTTTCCTCCACGCTGACCACCATCGCCCTGGCCGCTGCGGCCCTGGCTTCCCAAGCGGCACTGGCCGAGCAAAAGCTCGTGCCCGCCCAAAGCGCCGTGAACTTCACGGCCAAGCAGATGGGCGTGCCCCTGCAGGGCCACTTCAAGAAGTTCGATGCCCAGGTCCAGTTCGACACGGCCAAGCCCGACACCAGCAAGATCCGCTTCACCGTGGACACCGGCAGCGCCACCATGGGCGCCAAGGAAACCGACGCCGAACTGCCCAAGGCGGATTGGTTCAACGTCGCCAAATTCCCGCAGGCCGTGTTCGACTCCACCGCCGTCAAGGCGCTGGGCGGCGGCAAGTACCAGGTGGACGGCAGGCTCAGCATCAAGGGCCAGGTCCAGAACGTGAGCATTCCCGTGCAACTGGCCCAGTCCGGCACCACGACCACGGCCACCGGCACGCTGCCGCTCAAGCGCCTGCAATTCAAGATCGGCGAAGGCGAATGGGGCGATACCTCCATGGTGGCCGACGAGGTGCAGGTGCAGTTCAAGCTCGCACTGACCGGCGTGGGCAAGCTGTAAGCCGCGTCCCTGCCCAAGATCGGCCATTTTCTTTCCCGTTTCGTGCAACCCCAACCTAGGAGTTCTTTCATGCGCACTTCCGTGTTTGCCCTGGCCATTGCCGGCCTGTTCGCCACCGCTGTCCAGGCTGCTCCCGCAACCTACGCCATCGACCCGACGCACACCTTCGCCACGTTCGAGATCGACCACAACGGCGCCTCGACCAACCGCGTGCGCTTCGACAAGAAGAGCGGCACCGTGGAATTCGACCGTGACGCCAAGGCCGGCAAGGTCGAAGTCGTGCTGGAAATGGAATCGCTGAGCTCGGGCACCGCCGCCTTCGACAAGCACCTCAAGAGCGCCGACATCTTCAACGTGGCCAAGTTCCCCCAGGCCAAGTTCGTCTCCGACAAGTTCGTCTTCGACGGCGACAAGCTCAAGGAAGTCACCGGCCACCTGACCATCCTGGACAAGACCCAGCCCGTGACCATCAAGGCCAACAAGTTCACCTGCTACCCCAACGCCATGCTGCAAAAGCGTGAGACCTGCGGCGGCGACTTCGAAGCCGTGATCGACCGCACCGCCTTCGGCGTGAACTACGGCGTGGACTATGGCTTCCCCAAGCAAGTGCGCCTGGTGATGTCCATCGAAGCGGTCAAGCAGCAGTAAACCCGCATTCGCCGCAGTGCCTTTCAGGGCGCTGCCGCCCAAAGCCCGTGATCCGCAAGCCGGTCACGGGCTTTTTTTTGCCTTTTCTGAATTCCCGGAAAAGACCTTGCCAATGCCCTCCATTCGCACCTGCTCCACAGAGGCACAGCGAGCACATTGGCGGCCTTTGCAAATGCATCAAATTGATAGCGATTTCACGGTCATTGAGAAGTCGCAGCATAACGATTCCTCGATATCGATAGATACAAATAGACATACTCCAAAAAACTTACTTTAAATTTCATTTTCCGATCACTCCCTGGCATTCACCCATGAAGCAGATCTCCATTGCCCCCGCCGTTGTCGCCGCCATTGCCGCCCATTCATTCCCAATGGCCGCCAATGCCCAGAGCATCACGGTCGCTCCGGCTGCCGCCGTCGCGGCAACCGCGATTCCGGTGGACAACCCTTGGAGTCTGCTGGCCCTTGCCATAGGGCTGGCCACGGCCGCCTGGCTGGTGCTGCGCAACCGACAGCACCGGGCGCTCTTCATGGCGCTGTGCACCAGCGCCATCGTGTGCGCCACGCTGTGGCACAGCCCCGATCTGCGTGCCCAATTGACGGGCAGCTTTACCAACCCGGCGGGTGAGACACGGCCATTGCTCGTTGCGCAAATTGTCAATGGCGGCAATATCAATGGATTTTCTGCAGAAGATTTCACCAATGATTCCGGTGTGGCACTCAAAATCACCGCCATTCAGCCACCGAATTTGAATCAGTGTTTTCCCTCGGGTTTCACCCATCTCATGCCGCCAGGGGCACCGCCCGCATCGCCCCCACCTCTTTGCGCCGTGGGCAACACCATTGCGCCCAATGGCACATGCCGGGTGAATGTGGAAACCATTTGCCGCGCCGAGGCAGCCCAGGCCACGGCCGGCGCCAGCCCCACCACGCTCAGCGTTCCCGGCGCGGGCCTGTCATTTGCCGCAGGCAGCACCGGCACGGTGAACGTCAGCAACAGCGGCGGCTCGGCAGCGCTCAATGTGCAGGCCACCATTCCCGCAGGCAGCGGCATCACCATCTCCTCCAACAGCTGCGCGGCAACGCTGCCTGCGGGCTCCAGCTGCGCCATCACCCTGACGGCACCCGCAGCGGAAGGCCCGACCACGGTCAGCATTGCCGGCAGCAACGCCGCAGCCACCACCACCCCGGTCACCGTGACAGGTGGCCCGGCCCCGACCACCACGCTGAGCATTCCCGCCACGCCGCTGTCGTTTGCGGCGGGCAGCACGGGATCGGTGACCATCACCAACAGCGGCGGCGCAAATGCGCTCAATGTGCAGGCCAGCATTCCTGCAGGCAGTGGCATCACGGTGTCCAACACCACCTGCCCTGCCGCCCTGGCACCCTCTGCCAACTGCACGATCACGTTGACCGCGCCCTCGGCGGAAGGCCCGACCGCCATCGGCTTCGGCGGCAGCAATACGGCGTCCACTTCCGTGCCGGTCACGGTGTCGGCAACCGGCACGCCCACCACGCTGAACATTCCTGCGACGTCCGTGTCCTTCGGAGCGGGCGGCGCCGGCTCGGTGAGCATCACCAACAGCGGCAGTGCACCTGCGCTCAATGTGCAGGCCAGCATTCCGGGGGGCAGTGGCATCACGGTGTCCAACACCACCTGCTCCGCCATCCTGGCTCCCTCGGCCAGCTGCACGATCACGCTGACAGCCCCCTCGGCGGAAGGCCCGACCTCCATCGGCTTCGGCGGCAGCAACACGGCTTCCACGTCCGTGCCCGTCACGGTGACGACTGCCGTCCTGCCCGCGACGCTGACCATTCCCTCGGCGTCCCTGTCCTTCGGAGCGAACGGTGCTGGCTCGGTGACCATCACCAACAGCGGCAGCGCACCTGCGTTCAATGTGCAGGCCAGCATTCCGGCGGGCAGCGGCATCACGGTGTCCAGCACCACCTGCGCCGCCATCCTGGCCCCCTCGGCCAATTGCACGATCACGCTGACAGCCCCCTCGGCGGAAGGCCCGACCAACATCGGCTTCGGCGGCAGCAATGCGCCCGCCGCTACCGCACAGGTCACGGTCACCGCACCCGTCGCGCCAACCGCGCCTACCGTTCCCCCGGCACCCGTGCTGTTCGGCGCCTACGGCGCAGGCTCGGTGACCATCACCAACAACGGAGCGGCGCCTGCGTTCAATCTGCGGGCCATCATTCCGGTCGGCAGCGGCATCACGGTGGCCTCCTCCACCTGCCCGGCGTCACTGCCGGTGGGCGCAAGCTGCACCATCACACTGACGGCGGCAGGACCGGAAGGCCCCACGAACATCGGCGTTGGCGGCAGCAACACGCCGGCCACGACGGTGCCTGTCACGGTGACGACCCCTGTCACGCCGACTACGCTGAACATTCCCACTGCCCCCGTGTCCTTCGGCACTGGCGGCGCCGGTTCGGTGACCATCAACAACAGCGGAAGCGCACCCGCGTTCAACGTACAGGCCACCATTCCGGCCGGCAGCGGCATCACGGTGTCCAACACCACCTGCGCCGCCATCCTGGCCCCCGCTGCCAGCTGCACGATCACGCTGACGGCCGCTGCGGCCGAAGGCCCGACCAACATCGGCTTCGGCGGCAGCAACACGCCGGCCACGACCGTGCCTGTGACAGTGACTGCCCCCGTCGCGCCGACTACGCTGGACATTTCCACCGCCCCCGTGTCCTTCGGCACCGGCGGTGCAGGTTCGGTGACCATCACCAACAGCGGAAGCGCACCCGCGTTCAACGTACAGGCCACCATCCCGGCCGGCAGCGGCATCACGGTGTCCACCACCACCTGCCCCGCCATCCTGGCCCCCGCTGCCAGTTGCACGATCACGCTGACGGCCGCTGCGGCCGAAGGGGCGACTGCCATCAGCTTCGGCGGCACCAACACACCGGCGACGACGGTGCCGGTCACGGTGACGGTCCCCGTCACGCCGACCACGCTGGACATTCCCGCCGCACCCGTGTCGTTTGGCACCAGCGGAGCGGGCACGGTGACCATCACCAACAACGGGCCCGCACCGGCGTTCAACGTGCAAGCCACCATTCCGGTCGGCAGCGGCATCACGGTGGCGTCCAGCACCTGCCCCATCTCCCTGGCCCCCGGGGCCGACTGCACGATCACGCTGACGGCTGCGGCCGCAGAAGGCCCGACCGCGGTCATCTTTGGCGGCAGCAATACGCCCACCACGACCGTGCAGGTCACGGTGACGGTGCCCGTTCCCACGGCCACGCTTTCGATACCCAGCGCTCCGCTGTCGTTCGCTGCGGGCGGCTCGACAACGGTCCTCATCAGCAACACCGGCGCTTCTGCGGCCTTCAACGTGACCGCCACGGCGCCGGCCGGTAGCGGAATCACCGTGCAGTCGAACACGTGCGGTGCCGCACTCGCCTCTTTGGCCAGCTGCGGCATCACCCTGACTGCGGCCGCCGCCGAAGGCCCCACGGCCATCAGCTTCGGCGGCAGCAATACGCTGGCCACGCCCGTGCCGGTCACGGTGACGGCGCCCGTCACGCCGACCACGCTGGGCATGTCCACCACGCCCGTGTCGTTCAACACAGGGACAACGGGCTCGGTGACCATCACCAACAACGGTGGGGCCCCTGCGCTCGACGTTCAGGCCACGATTCCGGCAGGCAGCGGCATCACGGTGTCGGCCAACACCTGTGGTTCATCGCTGGCAGCGGGGGCCAACTGCACGATCACGCTGACTGGAGCCACGCCGGAAGGTCCGACGGCCATCAGCTTCGCTGGCAGCAACACCACGGCAACGTCAGTGCAGTTCACCGTGACGGCGCCCAGCACCACGACCACGCTGGGGATCGCCGCATCGACCCTGACGATTGCTACTGGCGGCACGGGCTTCGTGACCATCACCAACACGGGATCGAATGCCGCCGCCAATATCGGCGCCACCATCCCCGGCGGCAGTGGGCTGTCCGTTTCCGGCAACACCTGCGGGCTGTCGCTGCCGGCCGGGGGGACTTGCACGGTGACCTTCACTGCAGGTTCGGACGAGGGGCCGACCAATGTCACCATCCAGGGCAGCAACACCGACACCGCAGCCTTGTCGATCACGGTCTCGGGTTCCATCGACATTGGCGCCTACCACCTCGATGGCAGCTGTGGTGTGCTTGGCATCCTTGGCCCCGGCTTCACCCTCACGGCAGGCTCTGCGCCGCTTCCCGTCGGCACCACGGTGACCATCATCGGTTCGGGAGTTGCCAACATCGGTGTGTTCAGTGTGACGGGAGGCACAGCCAGCGTGGCGGTACTTTCCGCAACCTCCCGCCAGGTCACCCTGACCTCGGCACTGCCGGCAGGGGCCACGATCGCGTTCAGAACCACGCTGTCCATCAGCGTCGCCTTCACGCTGAATGGCTCGACGACGCTGCCCAACGGCTATGCGGGCACAGGCGGGAAGCCCGCTGGCAGCGTGAGTTCCACGCTCGTTCTCTGCAGCGCCACCTGATTGCAGGCGCTGCGGCAGTACCCGGAAACCTCAGCGTCGGCAAGGCGGGGCCTCGAAGGCCCCGCCTTTTTTCTGTGCATCCCGCACCACGCCCGCCAGCCTGCGCACCCCTTGCTCTATGGCCTGCGGCTGCAGGCTCGCATAACCCAGGACCAGCCCGGCGCAGGACTGGCGGCGATGGGCATCGCCAGCCGCATAGAGCGGCGAGATGGGGCGAACGCCCACGCCACGCTCTCTCGCCAACCGCACCAGGGCAATCTCATCGCGCTGATGCACGGCAGGCACCCAGGCCACCACATGCAGGCCGGAGGCCGAGCCTTCGACCTGCACCGCGCCCGGCAGGTGCCGCTCCAGCGCCTGCAGCAATGCCGCCCGCCGGCCTTCGTTGCGGCGGCGGGCGGCACGCACATGGCGCTCGTAGCTGCCGTCCTCGATCAGCGCGGCCAGCACCAGCTGGTCCAGGCGCGGCGCATGCCGGTCGGCCAGCCGCCGGGCTTCCCGGAACACGGGCACCAGGGACGGCGGCAGCACCAGGTAGCCCATGCGCATCTGCGGCGACAAGGCCTTGGAGAAGGTGCCGACATGGATGACGCAACCCACCTCGTCAATGGACTGCAGGGCGTCGATGGGGCGCAGCCCGTAGCGGAATTCGCCGTCGTAGTCGTCCTCCAGAATCCAGGCACCCGTGGCGCGCGCCCAGGCCAGCAGTTGCTGCCTGCGGCCTATGGGCAGCACGCCGCCCAGCGGAAACTGGTGCGAGGGCGTGACATAGGCCAGCCGCGCCTGGCGACCGGCCAGCGTCGAGGTATCCAGGCCCTGTTCATCGACGGCCATTTCCTGCAGGCATGCGCCCTGGGCCTCGAACACGCGGCGCGCCATCAGGTAGCAGGGCTCTTCCATCAGCACGGTCTCGCCCGGATCGACCAGCACGCGCGCGCACAGGTCGATGGCCTGCTGCGAGCCCTGCACCACCACGATCTGATCGGCCGAACAGACAAGCCCCCGCGCCCGGCGCAGATAGCCCTGCAGCGCCATGCGCAGCGCCGGCTCGCCTTCGGGCGCGTCGTAGGACAGGGAAGACTGGCGCTGCACGATGGCGCGGTTGTAGGCGCGCCGCCAGGCCAGCGTGGGAAAGTCGTCAAAGGCCAGGGCGCCGTAGAGAAAGTCGATCGGGGCCGGCCCACCATCGCCTGCTGCCGGTGGCAGGGCTGACGCCAGCGCATCCACCCGCTGCCCATAGGAAGACAGCCGGGGACGGCCATGCTGCTGGGCCGCTGCCGGCATGCTGCGCGCACGGCTGCGCTGCGCCGCGCCAGCCGCCACGCGCGCCCTGCTGCCTGGAGCAGTCTCCAGATAGCCTTCGGCCGCAAGCTGCTCGTAGGCGGCCGTGACGGTGGTGCGCGACACGCCCAGGTCCAGCGCCAGGGCGCGGGTGGAGGGCAGGCGTGCGCCCACGGCCAGGCTGCCGTCGGCCACCTGTGATTTCAGCCATTCGTGGAGGGTGCGGGCGCCGGGCGCTGCACCGGCATGGCGGGTGAAAGCGGATTTCAACTGGTCTGCCAAAAAATCACAAAACTGGATTTTCATTGTGCCAGGGATGGTGGATAGTCCGGTTTCCCCCGATGCCGGCACACCAGCCCAGGAAGCGCCCATGTACACGCCCGCCCATTTCTCCCTCACCGATTCCGACAGCCTGCACGGCCTGATCCGCAGCCACCCCCTGGGCACGCTCGTCACCCAGGCCAACGGCGTGCTGGACGCCAACCACCTGCCGTTCCTGCTGGATGCGGACCCAGGGGAGATGGGCACGCTGAGCGCCCATGTGGCCCGCGCCAATCCGCTGTGGCAGCAGTGCCGCGACGGCGCCGAGGTGCTGGTCGTCTTCCGTGGCGCCGAAGGCTATATCTCGCCCAGCTGGTATCCAAGCAAGCACGAGACGCACCGCCTGGTGCCCACCTGGAACTACGAGGCCGTGCATGTGCACGGGCAAATCAGCATCCATGACGACGAGAGATTCGTGCGCGGCCTGGTCGGCCGGCTGACGCGGGTCCATGAGGCATCGCAGGCCCAGCCCTGGAAGATGTCCGACTCGCCGCGTGAATTCATCGACGGCATGCTGCAGGCCATCGTCGGCCTGCAGATCCGCATCACCCGCCTGGAGGGCAAGGCCAAGCTCAGCCAGAACCGGCAGGCCCGCGACCTGGAAGGCGCCATCGGCGCGCTGCGCGAGCGCGGACAGGGGCCGCTGGCCGGTGCCATGGATGCGGCGCCGCGCATCTAGCGCCTGCCAACCTCACACAGATTGCCAACCGCCGATGTACACATCCACCTTCACCTTCGCGCCGGGCGAATACGACGCGCCATTCCATGCCCTTGACGGCCGGATCGCCGAGATCGCCCGCGCCATCCCCGGCTACCTGGGCGAAGAGGCCTGGGAGAACCCCGCCACAGGCTTGGTCTCCAACGTCTACTACTGGCAGACCTGGGAGGCACTGCAGCAACTGATGCGCCACCCTGCGCACCTCGAAGCCAAGCAGCAACAGGCGCGCTGGCTCAAGGGCTACCAGGTGGTGATCGCCCAGGTGGTGGGCAGCTACGGCGACGGCGGCATAGCGCACCCGCTGGCCACCGCTGCGCAAGGCACTGCGCACCCGGCTCGCTGACCGGACCCGCTTTTGGCCCGATGATGGCGGCCATGCGATGGCGTTTTGATCCTGTTTCCCTGGCGTGGGCGGTGGCCCTGTTTGTCTTGCTCGTGCTGCTGGCCACCGTCGGCGCGCGCTGGGGCTGGGTGCGCAGCTTCTTCGGCGACGTGATGGCCGTGGCCTGGGTCTATGCCGTGTTCAAGACCGTGATCGCCGCGCGCGTGCTGCCGCTGGCGTCGGCCGCGCTGGGCGTGGGCCTACTGGTGGAGCTGGGCCAGTTCCTGGCATCGACCTTCCAGTTGCACATTCCCAACCGAGCGCTGCGCATCGTGCTGGGCAGCACGGCCGACTGGTGGGATGTGCTGGCCTATGTGATGGGTTTTGCAGCCGTGCTGGCGGTGGAGGCTGCGTTCCGTGGCCGCAGGCGCCCCGTCTTCACGGCATAAACCCACAGCGGTCCGCTACGGCTCTGGAACAAGCTCCTCGACAACGGATCCGCAGTGGATTTTCAGCCGCCCATAGTGGGACAGCTGCAAGAACAGATGCTGCGCCCTTGCTGACGAAGGCCTCTTCGTATCCCGCTGCAGCACTTCGCAGCGGTCCAGGCAGTCATCCATCTCTGCGGCTGCGTCGCGCTGGACGTCGGCAAAGTACGCCTGCACGGCAGGAAAGTTGACGATCTGTTCAAGGCGAATGGCTACCCTGGCCTGCGGCCTGTCGAACACGGCATAGAGAAAGAAGCACAGTTCCACGCTCCGGGCCGCCACATCCAGGCGCACCTGCTCCAGCAATCCATCGTGGTACTGGTACTGCAATCGATGGCTCCGCGCCGGATCAGGCCCGTACAGCGCAACCGCCGGCCTTGAGCACCCGCTTCGTCGAGGCCGGATACCGCTCCAGCTTGTCCGCCGGCCGGCGCGGCCTGGCCACCAGCTCGCCACCGCAGTTGGGGCAGGCGCCGTGCAGCACATGATCCGCACAGCCGGCACAGAACGTGCACTCGAAGGTGCAGATGCGAGCCTCGGCAGACTCTGGCGGCAGGTCCTTGTCGCAGCATTCGCAGTTGGGTCGAAGCTCAAGCATCGGTGCACTCCGGGTGTGGTCCATGAAGACTGGCATCCTAGTGGATGTGCTCTGCCGCGGAGCGATCCTCGCTCTCCATCTGCAGCGTCGTATGGTGCAGGTCGAAGCCGGCCTGCAGCCTGTCCTCGATATCGCGGCGCACCTGCTCGCCGTCCGCGCCGGGCAGCAGCACCACATGGCCGGTCAGCATGGGCTTGCTCTGCGTGACCGCCCACAGGTGGACATCGTGGATCGCTGCCACGCCCGCCGTGCCCGCAATCGTCTCGCGCACCGCCTGCAGGCTCATCCCCGAGGGCACGCCTTCCAGCAGGATGTTGATGCACTCGCGCAACAGGGTCCAGGTCCGCGGGAACACCATGAAGCCGATGCCCACGGCCACCGCCGAGTCGATCCACCGCCAGCCCGTCAGCCAGATCAGCGCGGCACCGGCGAGCACGCCGACCGAACCCAGCATGTCCGCCCACACCTCCAGGTACGCGCCTTTCACGTTCAGGCTCTCGTCCTTGCCACCCGACAGCAGGCGCATCGAGAGCAGGTTGATCACCAGGCCCACGGCCGCCACGGCCATCATGCCCAGGGACTGGATTTCTGCAGGTGCCGACAGCCGGCGGTAGGCCTCATACAGGATGTAGAAGGCCACGCCCAGCAGCACCAGCGCATTGACGGCGGCGGCCAGGATCTCGAAGCGCGCATAGCCGTAGGTGCGCAGCAGGTCGGCTGCCTTGCGGCCGGCACGTATGGCCACCAGGGCCAGCAGCAGCGCCATCGCATCGGTCAGCATGTGCATGGCGTCGGAGATCAGGGCCAGGCTGCCCGTGACCATGCCGCCGATGATTTCCACCACCATGAAGGTGCCGGTCAATCCGAAGGCAAACCAGAGACGGGATTCCGGCAGGGCACGCACGTCGCCGTGCTGATGGCTGTCGCTCATGAGATTCCTTGACTTGAAAACGGTTGTGAACAGAGGGTCGCTGCACCGATGGCGTCCATGGCAGGCAGGGGCACGGACCTCCATGAGAAAGCGTGAAGTGACTTGAAGGTCAAGTGCTGCCGGCAACTGGCACCGCAGGTGAACCAAACACCGCAGCGCGCATATCCCTGCATCCATCGCAACATTTCATTTAGGTAAATTGATTACGAATAGTAGAATCAAGACATCCACCAAGGAGACATTCGATGAACACAAGCGCCCGTCCCGACCTGTCCACACTGCCACCGCCCGCCGCCGTGCAGCAGCTGCACCACTACGCCTACAAGGCCCGCGATGCCGAGGAGACCCGCCACTTCTACGAGGACATCCTGGGCCTGCCGCTCTACCACATCATCCAGAGCGACTACGTGCCCAGCACGGGCGAATACTGCCCCTACACGCACTTCTTCTTCCGCCTGAAGGATGGTTCGTTCATCGCCTTCTTCGACATCGGCGACGACGAAAAGGCCCTGCCCTCGCCCAACACGCCGCTGTGGATCAACCACATCGCCTTCCGCGTGGACACCGTCGAGGAACTGGAGAACACCAAGGCCCGCTTGGTGGCGCATGGCATCGAGGTGCTGGGCGTGACCGACCACCACATCTTCAAGAGCATCTATTTCTTCGATCCCAACGGCATCCGCCTGGAGCTGTCGGCCCAGCTGGCCGACGAAGTGCAGATGGCGCGCGAAAGCACCACCGCCCACGCCCGCCTGAACGAGTGGACGGCACGCAAGGAGCAATGGCGCAAGGAACGCGCCGAAGGCAAGGCAGCCCAGCCGCTCAAGCCCCAGAGCAACGACCGGCCCGAGTTCGTCCCCGACGCGGCGGCCTGAATAAAACCCGGCGAACAGGCAGGCGGACGGGGTCGGTAGAATCCCCGTCAAACCGTCATCCATTTCGCATATGCAGACGGCATCCCTTCAACGGATGCCGTTTTCATTTGCCAAACGCCATTCGCACAATTCCCCGCAAGCAAGCCATGAGCGACACCATTGCCCAGCCAGGCCTCGACAGCCTGTCCAAATCGTTTGAACCCGCAGCCATCGAGGCCCAATGGGGCCCTGAATGGGAAAAGCGCGGCTACGGCGCAGCCGGCGTGCGCGGCACGGGCCAGGCAGATGCATCCCAGCCATCGTTCTCCGTCCAGCTGCCGCCGCCCAATGTGACGGGCACGCTGCACATGGGCCATGCGTTCAACCAGACCATCATGGACAGCCTCACGCGCTACCACCGCATGAAGGGCCACAACACGGTCTGGGTTCCCGGCACCGACCACGCGGGCATCGCCACGCAGATCGTGGTGGAGCGCCAGTTGCAGGAGCAGGGCATCGCCAGCCGCCACGACATGGGCGCGACGCCTCCCGAGGCGCGCAAGAACTTCGTGAGCAAGGTCTGGGAGTGGAAGAACCAGAGCGGCAACACCATCACCGGCCAGATGCGCCGCATGGGCGACAGCGTGGACTGGAGCCGCGAGTACTTCACCATGGACGACAAGCTGTCGTCCATCGTCAACGAGACCTTCGTGCGCCTGTACCAGCAGGGCCTGATCTACCGTGGCAAGCGCCTGGTGAACTGGGACCCCAAGCTGATGTCCGCCGTCTCCGACCTCGAGGTCGAGAATGAGGAAAAGGACGGCTCGCTGTGGCACATCGCCTATCCGCTGGCCGACGGCTCGGGCCAGCTCGTGGTGGCCACCACGCGCCCGGAAACCATGCTGGGCGACGCAGCCCTGATGGTCCACCCCGAGGACGAGCGCTACCAGGCGCTGATCGGCAAGACCGTGATCCTGCCCCTGGTGGGCCGCGAGATCCCCATCATTGCCGACGACTACGTGGACCGCGAGTTCGGCACGGGCGTGGTCAAGGTCACGCCTGCGCATGACAACAACGACTACGCCGTGGGCCAGCGCCACGGCCTGCCGATGATCTGCGTGCTGACGCTCACGGCCACCATCAACGACGAGGCGCCCGAGAAGTACCGCGGCATGGACCGCTTCGTGGCGCGCAAGGCCATCGTGGCCGACCTGGACGCGGCCGGCCTGCTGGTCGAGACCAAGAAGCACAAGCTCATGGTGCCCATCTGCACGCGCACGGGCCAGGTGATCGAGCCCATGCTGACCGACCAGTGGTTCGTGGCCATGAACAAGGTGGGCGAAGGCGATGCCACGGGCAAGTCCATCGCGCAGAAGGCCATCGATGCCGTCTCCAGCGGCCAGGTGCAGTTCGTGCCCGAGAACTGGGTCAACACCTACAACCAGTGGATGAACAACATCCAGGACTGGTGCATCTCGCGCCAGCTGTGGTGGGGCCACCAGATTCCCGCCTGGTACGACGAGGACGGCAAGGTCTACGTGGCCCGCACCGAGGAAGAAGCCCGCGCCCAGGCCCCCGGCAAGACGCTCACGCGCGACGAGGACGTGCTGGACACCTGGTACTCCTCGGCCCTGGTGCCGTTCTCCACCATGGGCTGGCCGAACCAGACCGAGGCGGCCGACGACGACTACAACCTCTACCTGCCCAGCTCGGTGCTGGTCACGGGCTACGACATCATCTTCTTCTGGGTCGCCCGGATGATCATGATGACCACGCACTTCACGGGCCGCGTGCCCTTCCGCCATGTCTACATGCATGGCCTGGTGCGTGACGCCCAGGGCAAGAAGATGAGCAAGTCCGAGGGCAACGTGCTCGACCCCGTGGACCTGATCGACGGCATCGACCTGGACACCCTGCTGGACAAGCGCACGCAGGGCCTGCGCCGCCCCGAGACCGCGCCCCAGGTGCGCAAGAACACGCAAAAGGAATTCCCCGAGGGCATTCCCGCCTACGGGGCCGACGCGCTGCGCTTCACCTTCGCGGCCCTGGCCTCGCTGGGCCGCTCCATCAACTTCGACAGCAAGCGCTGCGAGGGCTACCGCAACTTCTGCAACAAGCTGTGGAATGCCAGCCGCTTCGTGCTGATGAACTGCGAAGGCCATGACTGCGGCCTGCTGCCCCACACCAAGGAGCAATGCCAGGCCGGCGGCGAGTTCGCGGGCTACATGCAGTTCAGCCAGCCCGACCGCTGGATCGCCTCGCAGCTGCAGAAGGTCGAGGCCGAAGTGGCCAAGGGCTTTACCGAATTCCGTCTGGACAACGTGGCCAACGCGCTGTACGACTTCGTCTGGAACGAGTTCTGCGACTGGTACCTGGAAATCGCCAAGGTGCAGATCCAGACCGGCAACGAGGCCCAGCAGCGCGCCACGCGCCGCACGCTGATCCGCACGCTGGAGGCCATCCTGCGCCTGGCCCACCCCATCATCCCGTTCGTGACCGAAGCCCTGTGGCAGAAGGTCGCCCCGGTCGCCGGCCTGCCCGGCGAGTCCGTGGCCGTGGCCCGCTACCCCGAGGCCCAGCCCGAGAAGATCGACGAGGCCGCCATCGCCTACGTGGGCCGCATCAAGCAGATGATCGACGCCTGCCGCACGCTGCGCGGCGAGATGGGCGTGTCGCCGGCCCAGCGCCTGCCGCTGCTGGCCGTAGCCAGCTCGGCCGATGAGTCGCAGTTCCTGCGCACCAATGCCGCCGTGCTGCAAAACCTGGCCAAGCTCAGCGAGGTCAAGGTGTTCGACGACGAGGCCGCCTGGGCCGAGGCCGCCCAGGCCGCCCCGGTCTGCGTGGTGGGCGAGGCGCGCCTGGCGCTGTTCGTGGAGATCGACGTGGCCGCCGAAAAGGCCCGCCTGTCCAAGGAAGCCGCACGCCTGGAAGGCGAGATCACCAAGGCCAATGCCAAGCTGGGCAACGAGGCCTTCGTGGCCAAGGCGCCCCCGGCCGTCATCGACCAGGAAAAGAAGCGCGTGGCCGACTTCGGTGCCACGCTGATCCGCATCCAGGAACAACTCGCCCGCCTGGGTTGAAGGAGCCGACCATGAGCACCCAGACCCGTGTCCGCAAAGCCGTGTTTCCCGTTGCCGGGCTCGGCACGCGCTTTCTGCCCGCCACCAAGGCCTCTCCCAAGGAGATGCTGCCCGTGGTGGACAAGCCGCTGATCCAGTACGCCGTGGAAGAGGCCTACGAGGCCGGCATCCGCGACATGATCTTCGTCACCGGCCGCAGCAAGCGCGCCATCGAGGACCATTTCGACACCGCCTACGAGCTGGAAAACGAGCTGGAGAACGCCGGCAAGCAGGCCATGCTGGAGCTGGTGCGCAGCATCAGCCCGGCCGACATGAACTGCCTGTTCGTGCGCCAGCCGCGCTCGCTGGGCCTGGGCCATGCCGTGCTGTGTGCCGAGCCGCTGGTGGGCAACGAGCCCTTTGCCGTGCTGCTGGCCGACGACCTGATGGTGGGCGAGCCTGGCGGCCCCGGCGTGATGGCGCAGATGACATCGGCCTTCCACAAGCAGGGCCGCTCCCTGCTGGCCGTGCAGGAAGTGCCGCTGGAGCAGACCAAGCGCTACGGCATCGTGGCTGGCGAGCCGGCCGGCGGTTCGCTGATGCGCATCGAGAAGATCGTGGAAAAGCCCGCGCCCGAGAAGGCCCCCTCGCGCATGGGCGTGGCTGGCCGCTACGTGCTGACACCGGCCATCTTCGAGGAGATCCGCAACCAGCCCAAGGGCGTGGGCGGCGAGATCCAGCTGACGGACGCCATCGAACGCCTGATGGCCCATGAAGCCGTCTACGCCTTCCAGTACCAGGGCAAGCGCTACGACTGCGGCAGCAAGGAAGGCTTTCTGCAGGCCACGGTGGAACTGGCGCTGCAGCATAAGGATGTGGGCGCGAGCTTCCGCGAATACCTGCAGGGCCTGAGCATCTGAGGCTGGGCCTCAGGGCCGCCCCTGCCCCATGCAAAAGGCCTGCGAAAGCAGGCCTTTTTCTTTGGAGCGAACCGCGTGCAGCCGCTCAGCGCCGGCGCAGGATATGGATGAACTCCGCACCCACGGTCTGCTGCTCCACCAGTTCATTGCCGGTCTGCTTGGCAAAGGCCTGGAAGTCGCGCAGCGAGCCCGTGTCGGTGGCCACCACCTTGAGCAGTTGGCCGCTGTCCAGTTCGGCCAGCGCCTTCTTGGCCTTGAGAATGGGCAGCGGGCAGTTGAGCCCGCGCGTGTCGATTTCCTTGTGAATTTCCATCGGATGCACCTCTTGAGCCTGGGATTCTAGGCGGCATCGCGGCTGAGGCCGGCAGCAGTGTCTTGATCGGCGCGACTCGCTTCAGCCTCCTGGGCCTGCTCGGCACGCTTCCAGAAGTCACGGATCACAGGATCATGCCCCCGGCTGCGCAGCCACTTGGCCAGCGCCATGCCGGTGCCCGAAGGCCAGGCCTGGACTTTCTCGGGCTCCAGCAGGCGGTACTCGAGCAGCTCGGGCGACAGCCGCACCTGGCCGCTGGCGCGCACATGGAAGGCGATGATCACCTGGTTCATGCGCAGGAACTCATGCACGCTGATCAGCTCCAGCGACTCGGCCTGCAGGCCGGTTTCCTCCGCCACCTCGCGTGCCACGCCCTCCTCGGGCGACTCGCCGGCTTCCATGAAGCCTGTGATCAGGCCGAAGACCTTCTCGGGCCAGGCCGCATTGCGCGCCAGCAGCACCTTGCCGTCCAGCTCCACGATGGCGGCCAGCACCGGCGTGGGATTGTTCCAGTGCGTCCAGCCGCACTCGGGGCAGCGCAGGCGCGATACATCGCCGCCGTCCTCGGCCTGGATCACCCACTGCAGGGGCGTTGCGCAGTGCGTGCAATAGCGGGTTTCATAGTGCATGGGGCTGTTCCTGGTCTTTTGCTGTCCTGGCTCAATGCAAACAGGAAGGCCCGCCGGAAGGCGGGCCTGTCGCTGCGTCAGGCGGGGAAGACGCCCGTGGACAGATAGCGGTCGCCGCGGTCGCAGACCACGAAGACGATGGTGGCGTTGTTCTCGCGCTCGGCAATCTGCTGGGCCACCCAGCAGGCGCCCGCCGCAGAGATGCCGGCAAAGATGCCTTCCTCGCGCGCCAGGCGGCGCGCCATGTCCTCGGCATCGTCCTGGCCCACGAGCACGGTCTCGTCGATCAGCGAGGCGTCGTAGATCTTGGGCATGTATTCCTCGGGCCACTTGCGGATGCCGGGGATGCGCGAGCCCTCGGCCGGCTGGGCGCCCACGATGCGGATGGCCGGGTTCTTTTCCTTGAGGAACTTCGCCACGCCGGTGATCGTGCCCGTGGTGCCCATGGCGCTCACGAAATGCGTGATCTCGCCGCCGGTCTGCTCCCACAGCTCGGGGCCCGTGGTCTCGTAGTGGATGCGCGGGTTGTCGGGGTTGCCGAACTGGTCGAGCACCACGCCCTTGCCCTGGGCCACCATCTGGTCGGCCAGGTCGCGCGCGTATTCCATGCCGCCGCTCTTGGGAGTGAGGATCAGCTCGGCGCCATAGGCCTTCATCGTCTGGGCACGCTCGATGGACAGGTCCTCGGGCATGATCAGCACCATCCGGTAGCCCTTGATCGTGGCGGCCATGGCCAGCGCAATGCCGGTATTGCCCGAGGTGGCCTCGATCAGCGTGTCTCCGGGCTTGATGTCGCCGCGCTCTTCGGCGCGGCGGATCATCGACAGGGCCGGCCTGTCCTTGACCGAACCGGCCGGGTTGTTGCCTTCCAGCTTGCCCAGCACCACGTTGCCACGTTCCTGGCGAGACTGCGCACCGATGCGCTGCAATGCCACCAGGGGCGTGCGGCCGATGGCGTCTTCGATGGTCGGATAAATTTTCATAGCCTCACACTGTGCCATAATTCGCCCCTGCGCTAAGTAGCCCGGGTGGTGAAATTGGTAGACGCAGGGGACTCAAAATCCCCCGCCGCAAGGCGTGCCGGTTCGATTCCGGCCCCGGGCACCAGAGATTACGTAGCCGAAAAAGCAGTCCCCTGCTTTTTCGGCTATTTCTTTTCCGGCCGCTGTCTTCACAGCGTCCGCACAAACCTCAAGCCCCTTTGCATCCAGCCGTGTTCAACGGCTGCACTGCATTTCAAGGCCCTCCAGCCTGCACCGATCCTGCGTCCTCATGCCTTGGGCGGGATGACGCCTGCGCGCTTTTCGCCGCACCGGGCCCAACCTGTGTACAACTTTGGCATCAACCGCCTCGCAAGGCCTGCCAGGCCTGGGCGTTGGCCCATGCTGAAGCCTGCTTGAAGCAGCACCATCCCAGCCCGCAGGCAGGGCTGCAGCCCTGCGTCAAATTCAGTACCTTCCCTCTGAAAACCGCCACTTGCACCACCGTCATGCAGCCCTTGCCCAGTGCGGGCACCAGCCCGGTGCGCCCACGGTTCGGGCCTGTGAAAGCCCATGAAAAAAGCCACCCTGAGGTGGCTTTCTTTCTCCACAGATCCATTGAACAACCCTGTGGATAATCAGTGAACAGCAAGTGAACGAGGCGTCCAAGTGCTTGCATTCACTGGCCGCAGGCTAAGCTGCCTGCAAATCAGGCAACCTCCAGATCCAAGGGAAAACCCTCGATTCGGAAGGCGCCTGACTCACCTCGCCTCAGGCATCCGTGCGGCGGATCTGCGCGCGCCCTGCCGCCGTGATGTGCCATTGATGGCTGCTGTCCACTTCGACCAGTCCACGCTCGCGCAGCCTCTTGGACAGATGCTCGCGCGCCGCGCTTTCCAGCGACACGGGCTCGCCCATCTCCAGCTTCTTGAGCACTTCGAGTTCATCCACCGTCGGCTCGTACACGGGTGCGTGATATGTGGTTTCGGCCATCGCTACTCCTTCGCTATTCAAAGTCTCATGCCCCAGGACTCTCGGGGGCACGGACCCAAACATAGCCTTGGCCCGGGAGCCGCGCAATCGGTGGCCGCACCTTTTTTCGAGTTGTGGGCGATGATTGCACGCTTTGCGGTGGCGTCCCACAGGCGCCAAGGCCAGGCCCCGGCCTGACAACGGGCGATCCACGCTCTTGCCGCACCTGCCCCATTGGCCGCTCCCTCACCCATCTGACCCAGGAATTCAGGTTTTCATGCTGTACGCCATCACCGCCTTGCTCGCCTTCCAGTTGCTGGGGGAGGCCATCGTCCAGCTCACGGGGCTGCCGCTTCCGGGCGCGCTCGTGGGCACGCTGCTGCTGCTGGGGGCGCTGCTGCTGCACGGCCGCCTGCCCGAGTCGCTGGAGAAGGCAGCCGGCGTGCTGCTGCAGAACATGATGCTGCTGTTCATTCCCGTCATTGCAGGCGTGATGCTGGAGTTCGACCGACTGTCGCGCGAATGGCAGCCCTTCGTGATCGCCTGCGTGGCGGGTGCGACCATTACCTTCCTGGCCACGGCCTTCACCTTCCGCTGGTGCCTGGAGCGCCAGCGTGCCCGCGAAGCGGCCGCCAGCCAGGGAGACAAGGCATGAGCGCGCTCACCACCCACTGGCACAGCGCCTGGCAGTCGCTGTCCGGCAACGCCTCCACCGCCCATCTGCCCTGGCTGGTGCTGACCATGGCCGTCTACCTGGCGGCCATGGCGCTGTACCGCCGAAGCGGCAACCATCCGCTCCTGATTCCCGTGTTCACAGCCGTGGTCGTCATCGTGGGCGTGCTGCTGGCCACGGGCACCTCCTATGCCAGCTACCGCAGCGGCGTCTCGCTGCTGGGACTGCTGGTCGGCCCGGCCACCGTCGCGCTGGCAATTCCGCTGTACGCCCAGCGCGAGCGCATCCGCACGCTGTGGCTGCCCATCAGCGTGGCACTGGCCGTGGGCTGCGTGGTGGCGTTGCTGTCGGCACTGCTGATCGGCTGGAGCCTGGGTGCCACGGTGCAGACGCTGGTGGCGCTGGCGCCCAAGTCGGCCACCATTCCCATCGCCCTGCCCATGGCCGAGCGCTTTGGCGGGCCGGCCTCGCTGGCGGCCGTGGCCGTGGCCATCACCGGCATTGCGGGCACAATGATGGCGCCGCTGCTGATCCGCCTGGTGCGCAGCGATGACCCGGCCGTGCAGGGTTTTGCCTTGGGACTTACAGCCCACGCCATCGGCACGGCACGCGCGCTGCAGGTGAATCCGACCATGGGCGCCTTCTCGGCCCTGGCCATGGGCCTGAACGGCGTGGCCACGGCCGTGGTCATGCCGCTGTGCCTGGCCGTGCTGCCCTGGTTTTGAGCGCGATTGCGGGTTTTCCCCAGAGACACCCCCACAAGCCTGTGGACAAGCGCCGCCAGCAGCAAGGATAAGTCAGTTAAGTGACTGTCATCGTTGAACAATCCAAAGCCTGCTTAATTTTCAGGCAGGCCGGTGCTCCCTGGCGCGCTGCTGCAGCCATGAAGAGAACACGCGCAGGGCGGGCGCGGGCTGCGCATCGGGCGCCAGGGCCGGCGTGACCAGGTAGTAGGCACGGTTGCCGCGCAGCGGCTGCGGGCAGGCAATGATGAGGTCGCCGCGCGCCAGTTCCTGCTCGATCAGCATGGGTGGCATCAGCGCCACGCCCAGGCCCTGGCTGGCCGCCACGGCCAGCATGGAGAACAGCTCCAGCCGCATGCCGTCCAGCGCGCGCGGCGCGGCCACGCCCATGGCATCGAACCACTGCTGCCAGCCGTAGGGCCGCGTGCTTTGCTGCAACAGCGGCATCCGGGCCACGATGTCCGCCCCCACGGGCAGCCAGGCGCGGCCCGGCTCGCGCGCCTGGGCCGTGGCCAGCAGTTGCGGGCTGCACACGGGAACGACCTCTTCGTCCATCAGCCATTGCGCCTGCACACCGGGCCAGCGCGCCACCTGCTCGGGCGTGCCTGCATAGAGCGCGGCGTCGAACACGGTATCGGCGAAAAGGAAGGGCCGCGTCTGCACGTCGATGTGCACCGTGACCTCGGGATGCTCGCGCGCCAGCTGCGGCAGGCGCGGCAGCAGCCAGCGCGTGGCGAAGGTGGGCACGGCCGCCAGGTTGAGCGGCCCGCCTTCGCCCTGGTGGGCCATGATGTCCAGCGTGTCGCGCTCCAGGCCGTGCAGCCAGCGCGAGACCTGCTGTGCGTACTGCGTGCCCGCCTCCGTCAGCAGCACGCCGTGGCGCGTGCGCCGGAACAGCTGCACGCCCAGGAACTCCTCCAGCGCAATGATCTGGCGCGAGACGGCGCTTTGCGTGAGCGACAGCTCCTGCGCCGCACGCGTGTAGCTGATGTGGCGGGCGGCCGATTCGAAGCAGGCCAGGGCTTGGGTGGATGGCAGGGCTCTACGCATATCTCATGAATTCAACGCACTCCAATGGCACACATCATAGGGAATAACCCGCAACATGGAATCCATACATGCGCTTTACGCATTCATGGATGAACAAACATCGTTTGCGCCGCGCCCAGGCCCGCTTCTAAGATGCAGCGCAACAACGCTACACGGCGGTGTCCTGCCCGGCACCGCGCTGACACCGCACGTGGCAGCGGCTCCCGCCCTTGACCTCTTTGTTTTTGGAGATACGACACCATGGCCCGCAACAGCTTCCAATGGGATGACCCCTTCCAGCTCGACCAGCAACTGAGCGAAGACGAGCGCATGATCCGCGACGCGGCCCATGCCTACTGCCAGGAGAAGCTGGCCCCCCGCGTGCTGGAAATGTTCCGCCACGAAAAGTCCGACGTGAGCATCTTCCGCGAGATGGGCGAGCTGGGCCTGCTGGGCCCCACCATTCCCACGCAGTACGGCGGCGCGGGCCTGAACTACGTCAGCTACGGCCTGGTGGCGCGCGAGATCGAGCGCGTGGACTCGGGCTACCGCTCCATGGCCAGCGTGCAAAGCTCGCTGGTGATGGTGCCCATCAATGAATTCGGTACCGAAGACCAGAAGAACAGGTACCTGCCCAAGCTGGCCAGCGGCGAGTTCATCGGCTGCTTCGGCCTGACCGAACCCGACCACGGCTCCGACCCCGGCAGCATGTCCAGCCGCGCCTACAAGGTGGACGGCGGCTACCGCCTCAAGGGCAACAAGATGTGGATCACCAACAGCCCCGTGGCCGACGTGTTCGTGGTCTGGGCCAAGGAAGTGACCGAGGACGGCCATGTGGGCGAGATCCGCGGCTTCATTCTGGACAAGGGCATGAAGGGCCTGTCGGCCCCGGCCATCCACGGCAAGGTGGGCCTGCGCGCCTCCATCACGGGCGAGATCGTGATGGACGACGTCTTCGTTCCCGAGGAAAACGCCTTCCCCGAGGTGCGCGGCCTCAAGGGCCCCTTCACCTGCCTGAACAGCGCACGCTTCGGCATCGCCTGGGGGGCCCTGGGCGCAGCCGAGTTCTGCTGGCACACGGCGCGCCAGTACACGCTGGACCGCAAGCAGTTCGGCCGCCCCCTGGCTGCCAACCAGCTGATCCAGAAGAAGCTGGCCGACATGCAGACCGAGATCACCCTGGGCCTGCAGGCCGCGCTGCGCGTGGGCCGCATGAAGGACGAGCACCAGAACGTGATCGAGATCACCTCGCTGATCAAGCGCAACAACTGCGGCAAGTCGCTGGACATCGCCCGCATGGCGCGCGACATGATGGGCGGCAACGGCATCAGCGACGAGTTCGGCGTGGCCCGCCATCTGGTCAACCTGGAAGTGGTCAACACCTACGAGGGCACGCACGATGTGCATGCGCTGATCCTGGGCCGTGCCCAAACCGGCATCGCAGCGTTTTCGAACTGAAGCTCCCCCTGAGCCGCTGCGCGGCTTCCCCCTCTCTACTTGCTTCGCAAGGGAGGGGGACGACACCCTCGCTGCGGGGCGGCCCTTGCTTGGTGTCCCTCGCTTTGGGCCGCGCCCGTTTCATGCGAAGCGGGTGATGCATGACCAAGGGTCAGCCGACGACGGCACGACCGCACTTCTGTCTTTCCATGTCCTCCACATCCTCCGCGCCGGCCGCATTGGCTGGCATCAAGGTGCTTGATCTTTCCCGCGTGCTGGCCGGGCCCTGGTGCACGCAGACGCTGGCCGACCTGGGTGCCGATGTGATCAAGGTCGAGCGGCCCGTGGCCGGCGATGACACGCGCCACTGGGGGCCTCCGTTCCTGCCGCGCGACGATGGGCAGGCCACGCAGGAGGCCAGCTATTTCACGGCCTGCAACCGCAACAAACGCTCGGTCACCATCGACATGTCCACCCCCGATGGGCAGCAGCTGATTCGCCAGATGGCGGCAGGGGCCGATGTGCTGGTGGAGAACTTCAAGGTCGGTGGCCTGGCGCAGTACGGGCTGGACTACGAAAGCCTCAAGGCGCTCAACCCGCGCCTGATCTATTGCTCGGTCACGGGTTTCGGCCAGACCGGCCCGTATGCCGAGCGCGCGGGCTACGACCTCATGGTGCAGGCCATGTGCGGGCTGATGAGCATCACCGGCCATGCCGACGAGGCGCCCGGAGGCGGCCCGCTCAAGGTGGGTGTGGCCGTGATCGATGTCTTCACGGGCCTGTATGCCAGCAATGCCATCCTGGCCGCGCTGCATGCGCGCCAGGCCTCGGGCCGGGGCCAGCACATCGACATGGCCCTGCTCGACGTGGGCATGGCCGTGCTGGCCAACCAGGCCGCCGGCTTTCTGGCCACGGGCGAATCGCCGGGCCGCGCCGGCAACATCCACCCCAGCCTGGCGCCCTACCAGGACTTCGCCACGGCCAACGGCAACGTGCTGCTGGCCATTGGCAATGACGGGCAGTTCGCGCGCTTTTGCGCCGCCGTCGGCGAAGCCGGCTGGGCGCAGGACGAGCGCTTTGCCACCAACACCGCCCGCGTGCGCAATCGCCAGGCGCTGCTGGAGCGGATGGTGCCCCTCATGAAGACACGCGGCACGGCCGAATGGATTGCGCTGCTGGAAGACAAGGCCGTGCCCTGCGGCCCCATCAACACCATTGCCCAGGCCTTCGACGACCCGCAGGTGCGCGCACGCGGCATACGCGTCGAGCTGCCGCGCGAGGCCGGCGACGGCATCTCGCGCATTGCCGGCGTGGCCAGCCCCATGCGGCTGAGCGATACCCCGCCCGTGCTGCGCAGCGCACCGCCCTCCCTGGGCCAGCACACCGATGAAGTGCTGGGCGAGCTGGGCATTGCGCCCATGGCCATCCAGGCGCTGCGCTCGCGCGGCGTGGTCTGATCGCCGGCGCCGCGCAACACCGCCTCCACATTTTTCAGCCCAAGCACCGCCATACGAATGTCCTAACGAATCCCGCCCTCCCACCCGTCGGTGCCTCACAACAAACGTCCACAACATCCATTCAAGGAGACAACACCATGACTCACACCTCCCGCATCGCGCTCGCCGGCATCCTCGGCGCCCTCGCGCTTTCGGGCGCAGCCCATGCCCAGGGCTACCCCACCAAGCCCATCAAGCTGCTCGTGCCCTTCGCGGCCGGCGGCACCACCGACCTGATCGCGCGCATCGTGGCCGAGCCGCTGGGCCGTGCCCTGGGCCAGCCCGTGGTGGTCGAGAACAAGGGCGGCGGCGGCGGCAGCATCGGCGCGGCCGAGACGGCGCGCTCCCAGCCCGATGGCTACAGCCTGGGCATCGCCACCGTGTCCACCACGGCCACCAACCCGGCGATCAACCCCAAGATCCCGTACAACGTGCTGACCGACTTCACGCCCATCGTGAACATCGCGGCCACGCCCAACATCATTGCGGCCAACCCCAAGTTCGCGGGCAAGAACTACCAGGAGTTCCTGGCCGAGGTGAAGAAGAACCCCGGCAAGTACTCCTACGCCTCGCCCGGCAACGGCAGCATCACCCATCTGATGATGGAGATGTTCAAGCTGTCCACGGGCACCGACATCACCCACGTGCCCTACCGTGGCAGCGGCCCCGCGCTGAACGACGCCGTGGCCGGCCAGGTTCCGCTGATCTTCGACAACCTGCCCTCAGCCCTGGGCTTCGTCAAGGAAAAGCGCCTGGTGCCCATCGTGGTGGCCGCGCCCCAGCGCCTGGCAGCGCTGCCCGATGTGCCCACCTTCAAGGAAGTGGGCCTGGCTCCCGTCAACCGCATGGCCTACTACGGCATCGTCGGCCCCAAGAACCTGCCGCGCGACATCGTGGACAAGGTCAACGCCGCCACGCGCAAGGTGCTGCAGGACCCGGCCATCAAGAAGCGCATCGAGGAAACCGGCTCGCTGATCGTGGCCGACACGCCCGAGCATTTCTTTGAAGAGATCAAGGCCGAACTGGCGGTCTACAAGGACGTGGTGCAAAAGCAGAACCTGACGATGGATTGAGCCTGCGCGTCACCCACTGACCATCCCCGCCACGGCGGGGATTTTTTTCAGGCCTCGCCAGCGGCAGGCGACAGCAACGCCTCGCACACCTCGCACAGGCGCTCAGCCAGACGCCGGCCCGGCGCCGACAACTGGGCCCGTACGTGCAGTGCCACTTCCACATCAGGCACGGGGGCGAAGCCGGCCATGCCGTCGAGCAGGCGGTGGCCGGGCCCGACCAGCCGGCGCGGCAGCAGGCTGATGCCCAGGCCTTGCTCCACGGCGGCTTCCAGGCTCGCCAGGCTAGCGCTCACATAGGCCAGGCGCCAGCGCCGGCCGGCGGCATCCAGCGCATGCGTCATCTCGCTGCGGTACAGGCCGCCCTGCGGAAATACCACCAGGGGCAAGGGATCCATCCCGTGGCAGGGATGCCGCGCACTGTCTATCCAGGCCAGCGGTTCGGGCCAGCGCGCCATGCCGGGCGTGCTGCCGCTGCGCTGCTTGACGATGGCCAGGTCCAGCTCGCCGGCCTGCAGCTGCTGCCATATCGCCTGCGACAGCCCGCTGGTCAGCTCCAGGCGCAACTGCGGCTGGCTGCGCGCCAGCGCGCCCAAGGCGGGCATCAAGGCATGGCCGGCAAAGTCCTCGGGAACACCGATGCGCAGCACGGCCTCGGTGGCGCCAGCCAACTGTTCCACGGCCTCGTCCATGAGCGTGAGGATGCGCTGCGCATAGGCCAGCAGGCGCTCTCCTTCCAGCGTGCATTCCACATGGCGCCCGCTGCGGTCCAGCAGCGTGCAGCCCATTTGCTCCTCCAGCCTGCGGATCTGCTGGCTGACCGTGGACTGGGTCAGGTGCACGCCCTGCGCCGCGCGCGTGAAGCTGCCGGTTTCGGCCACGGCGCAGAAGCTGCGCAGCAGGGTGGGGTCTATGGAAGAGGGTTGCATGGGGCGTTGGCGGATTTCAGTGGCTTTGTCACTGCCCGGCATTTGATCATTTAATTTTCCAATTGATGGCCCCCGTCCTAGACTGCGGCCTCAGCTCCCGATTGCCCAGCCATCCCCATGCAAGAACAAGAACACATCCGCCTGCTGCGCCATGCCGTGCAACTGGCGCACGACAACCGCCTGCGGGGCGGCCGGCCCTTCGGCGCCCTGCTCGCGCGCGAGGGGCAGATCCTGTCCACGGGCGTCAACGAGATCGTGCAAAGCCATGATCCCAGCGCCCATGCCGAAATGCAGGCGCTGCGCGCAGGCACGCGCGCCCAGGCCAACCCCAGCCTGGCTGGCTGCACCATCTACGCCAGCGGCCACCCCTGTCCCATGTGCCTGGCGGCGCTGGTGATGGCCGGGGCCGAGCAGGTTTTCTTCGCCTTCGACAACGCGGACGCCCAGCCTTACGGCCTGTCCAGCGAAGGCGCCTACCAGCGGCTGCGCATGCCGCTGCAGCCGCCACCGCTGCCCCTGACGCGGCTGGACACGGGCATCACGGCGGCCCAGCTGTATGGCAACGCCCCCTGGGCCTGAAGCCATGTCGTCCATTGCGCCCGCACGCACCGAGGCGCCTGCCGCAGCGCACGCCATTCCAACGGCGCTGTGGCTGGCCACCGTGGTCCTGGTCACGCTGAACCTGCGCCCGTTTCTCACGGCCATCGGCCCGCTGGGCCCGCAGATACAGTCCGCCACGGGCATGGATCTGTCCACGCTGTCCTGGCTGACCCTGCTGCCCATGGCGTTGATGGGCGTGGGCGCCTGGCTGGCCCCGGCCGCGCTGCGGCGCCTGGGTCCGCGCCGCGCCGTGGTCGGGTCCTTGGCGGTGATTGCGCTGGGCTGCGCGCTGCGCGTGGCGGGCTCCAGTGCGGCCCCCCTGCTGGCCACGGCCGCGCTGTGCGGCGCTGGCGTGGCCCTGGTGCAAGGCGTGCTGCCGGGCCTGATCAAGCGCCAGTCGCCCGCACGCATGGCCCAGATGATGGGGCTGTACTCGGCCGCGCTCATGGGCGGCGGGGCGCTCGGTGCCCAGATTTCGCCGCTGGCCGTGCAATGGGGACTGGACTGGCGCTTTGCACTGGCGCTCTGGACTGCACCCGCCCTGCTGGCATTGGCGCTGGCGCGGCATGCGCTGAGCACATTGCCGGGTCCGGCACCCATGGCGACCCATGCCTCGCAAGACACCGGCTGGCTGCGCCAGCGCCCGCGCACCTGGCTGCTGATGGCCTGCTTCGGCCTCATCAATGGCGGCTATGCGGCCATGGTGGCCTGGCTTGCGCCCTTCTACCAGACGCACGGCTGGAGCCCCGCGCAAAGCGGCGGCCTGGTCGCCCTGCTGTCGGTGGCCCAGGCCAGCGCCGCGCTGGGACTGCCCGTGCTGGCTGCGCGCCATGCCGACCGGCGGCCGTGGCTGGGGTTCACGCTGCTGTGCCAGATCATCGGCCTGGCCGCGCTGGCCTGGTGGCCTGATGCGGCGCCGCTGCTCAACATCGTCATCCTCGGCATCGGCCTGGGTGGCTGCTTCGCGCTGATGATGGTGGTGGCGCTGGACCATCTTCCCCACCCCACGCAGGCCGGTGCGCTCAACGCGCTGATGCAGGGCGGCGGCTTTCTGATTGCGGCGCTGGCGCCCTATGTGATCGCCCGGCTGCACCAGTTCACGGGCGGATTCGGCGCCGGCTGGCTGGCCCAGATGGCCGCCGTGCTCGTGGTCTGCGTGCTGGTGTCCCGCCTGGCGCCGCAGCGCTACGCCCAGGCCATGCGGGCACCCGGCGGCTGACCCGCTTCAGTGCGCGGCCTGGAAGCCGGCCGACCAGCGCACGAAGGCCCAGATGCACCAGGCCAGGCCCAGCGCCACCAGGCCGCCGCCGATCCAGCCGATGTTCTGCATGCCCGCGTGCATGCTGACCTGGCTGCCCAGCAGCGCACCGCCGCCAATGCCGATGTTGAAGATGCCCGAGAACATGGACATGCCCACATCGGTGGCGTCGGCCGCCAGCTTGAGCACCTGGGACTGCATGGCCAGGGCGAAGCAGATCATGGCGACACCCCAGACCGAACTCATCACGTAAAGCGATGCCTCATGGCCCGAGGCCGGCACCAGCATCAGCAGGCTGGCCGACAGCACGCCAATGGCGGCCAGCAGAAAGCCGCGCGGATGGCGCAGCCCCCACCAGCTGAACATCACGCTGCCCACGATGCCCATGCCGCCGTACAGCAGCAGCACGGCCGTGGTCACCTTGCCCTCGAAGCCCGCGATGTCCTGCACGAAGGGCTCGATATAGCTGTAGGCCGTGAACTGCCCGGTGATCACGACCACCAGCAGGATGTAGATGGACAGCAGCGCCGGGCGGCGCAGCAGCATGGGCACGCTGGCCAGGTTGCCCGCGTTCTCGCTGGGCAGGCGCGGCAGCAGCCGGGCCAGGGCCACCATGACGATGGCGGCCACCCCGCCCACGGCCAGGAACGTCGTGCGCCAGCCCAGCCATTCGCCCACGATGCGGCCCAGCGGAATGCCCAGCACCATGGCCATGGAGGTGCCGGTGGCCAGCAGGCTCAGCGCCACGGCCTTCCTGCCGGGCGGCGCCACGCGCACGGCCAGCGAGGCGGTGATGGACCAGAACACCGCGTGCGACAGCGCAATGCCGATGCGGCTGACCATGAGCGAGGCAAAGCTCCAGGCCACGCCCGACAGCACATGGCTGGCCACGAACAGCGCGAACACGCCCATCAGCAGCTTGCGCCGCTCCACATTGCGCGTGAGCAGCATGAAGGGCAGCGAGGCCAGGGCCACGATCCAGGCATAGATGGTCAGCATCAGCCCGACCTGCTCGGTGGGCATGCCAAAGCTCGCGCCAATGCTGCTGAGCAGGCCCACGGGCACGAACTCGGTGGTATTGAAGACGAAGGCGCCCAGCGCCAGCGCGATCACGCTGAGCCAGGCCTGGGCGGCCGTGGGTGTGGATGACGCGGAAACGGAGCCGGCCGCAGCGGAAACGGAAGGGGGCATGGGGAACGTGGGGCCTTTTTTGTTGCAGCGCAATATTGTGCTGCGCCATGCGACTGCCTGATGTCAGCTGCCGCGCAGGCCCCAGTGCCGCCAGGGGGACTCAGGCCGGAGGCAGGTGGCAGACGGCCTCGATGTTGTGGCCGTCGGGGTCGAGCACGAAGGCCGCGTAATAGTCGTCGTGGTAGTGCGGTCGCAGGCCGGGCTCGCCGTTGCAGCGCCCGCCTGCCGCCAGGGCCGCCGCATGGAAGTCGTCGACCATGTGGCGGTTGTCCACGCGGAAGGCCACATGGATGGGCGGCTGATTGGGCGTGCCCCCGCTGATCCAGAAATCGGGCTTGGGCGGCTCGCCGAAGCCAGCAGTGTCCGTATGGCCCGTGACTTCGGCAGAAAGCTCCATGAGGATTTCATAGCCCAGCGGCGCCAGGGCGCGTGCATAGAAATCCTTGCTGCGCTCGAAGTCCGATACGAGGATTCCCGTGTGGTCGATCATGGCTGTGCTCCTGCCTGTTCATGACGGACACCAGCATGCCATGGAGACCGCTGCGGCACCAGTGGACTGGCGCAGGTGTTCAGTAAGCGACGGTGAAACGCTGGCGCAGGTGCAGGCCCTTGTCCAGCGCGTCGACCAGGGCCACGGCCAGGTCCGCTGCCGAAATCGTGCCGGGCTGGCCATCGGCCTGCATCAGCGGCTCATCCTTGCCCGTGCGGTATTGGCCTGTGCGTTCGCCATGGTCGCCCAGGTGCAGGGCAATGGGCGGGCTCAGCATCGTCCAGTCCAGGCCCTGCTCCTTTTGCAGATCGTTGAGGGCATCGCGGGCAGCCGAGGCGCCAGGCTTGATGGCGGCCGGGAACTCGGGCGTGTCCACCAATTGCTTGCCGGGTGCGATGTAGAGGCTGCCTGCGCCGCCGACCACCAGGTAGCGCTTGATGCCGGCCGCCTTGGTGCCCGCCACGATGGCGCGCGAGCCGCGCATGAAGTCCTCATAGATGTCGGGATTGCCCCAGCCCGCGTTGTAGGCGCTGACCACGGCGTCCGCGCCCGCCACGGCGCGCTGCACGGCGGCGGCGTCCAGTACATCGGCCTGCACGGCCTGCAGCCGCGGCTGGGCCGCCAGCTTGGCGGGGTCGCGCACCAGGGCCACGACCTCATGGCCGCGCTGCAGCAGCTCCTTCAATACCGCCGAACCCACAAAACCGGTTGCGCCAATCAATGCCACTTTCATCTTCGGTCCTTTATGGCGCCAGGGCGCCTGTTCACGATGGCATTGAGATTACGCCGTTCACAATGCATGCGGTAGACGGCAATTTTTACCAATACCTTGAAGCGCAGCTTCACAATACAGCCCATGGATGACTACAAACGCATGGCCGTTTTCGCCGCCGTGGTGCAGCACGGCTCCATGAGCGCCGCCGCGCGTGCCCTGGGCATGAGCCCCTCGGCCGTGAGCCAGCAGGTGCGCCAGCTCGAACGCGATGGCGGCGTCACCCTGCTGCACCGCTCCACCCGGCAGATCGCGCTGACCGACACCGGCGAGCGCTACTACCAGCAGTGCGCCGCCATGGCCCAGGCCGCCAGCCAGGCGCGGGCCGAGCTGGCGGCCGCGCGCGACGAGCCCGGCGGCGAGCTGCGCCTGTCAGCCACCGTGGGCTTTGCCCGCCACATCGCGCCGGCCCTGGGCCACTGGCTGGCCCGGCACCCCGCACTGCGCCTGCACCTGGATGTGGACGACGCGCCCATCGACCTCATACAAAGCCGCATCGACCTGGCCTTGCGCTTCGGCCGGCTGGCCGATTCCGGCTGGGCCGCCCGGCGCCTGGGCGCCATGCGCAACTGGCTGTGCGCCTCGCCCGCATGGATACAGGCCCAGGGGGGCGGCGCGGCCTGGCGCCACCCGGCACCGCTGGCCAGCATGCGCTGGCTGGGCCTGGCGCGCGAGGGCCAGGGCCAGGCCCTGCGTGCCGAGGCGCGCCTCCCTGACACGGGCGAGACCTACAGCCTGCAGGTGCTGCCGCATGTGGCCAGCAACAACCAGCTGTCCATCCAGCAGATGTGCGAGGCGGGCCTTGGCCTGGCCCTGCTGGGCAGCATGGACGTGGCCGACACGGTGGCCGAAGGCCGCCTGGTGCGCCTGCTGCCCGACTGGGACTTCGGCGGCCTGGACATCTGGGCCGTCACCCCGCAGCGCCAGGCCCAGCCCGCCAAGGTGCGCCAGGCCATCGCTGCCTTGCAGGCCTATCTGGCCCGGTTGCCGGGCGTGGTCGATGCGCCGGCCCCGGCCTGAGGATCATGGACAGCGCACGAAAAAAAGCCCGCACGGGGCGGGCATGAAAACGAAGGAAGGACGCTCGCTCAGTCGAGGGCTGTCTTCTGGCCGTTCTTGAACACGCTCAGCGTGTACGAGGGGTTCTTCATCTCGCCGTTTTTCTCGAAGGCGATCTTCGAGGTCACGCCCGAGTAGTCGGCCTTTTGCAGGAAGGGGATGTAGACCTTGGGGTCCCAGGAGTTGGCGCGCTTCATGGCGTCGGCCAGCATCATGGTGGCGTCGTAGAAGTACGGGCTGTAGACCTGGAACTGGCCGGGGTACTTGGCGTCGTAGCGCTTTTTCCATTCCGTGCCGCCGGGCATCTTGGCCAGCGAGGCGCCGCCATCGGCGCAGATCACGTTGTCCAGCGGCTTGGCACCGGCCGCCACCTTGGCCAGCTCGGGCACGCACAGGCCGTCGCCGCCGAAGTACTTGGCATCGTTCAGGCCCAGCTGGGCCATCTGGCGCAGCATGGGGCCGGCCTGGCCGTACATGCCGCCGTAGAAGATGCCATCGGGCTTCTTGGCCTTGATCGAGGTCAGGATGGCCATGAAGTCCGTGGCCTTGTCGTTCGTGAACTCCGAGGCCACGACCTTCACGCCCAGCTTTTCCGCATCCTTCTTGAACACATTGGCCAGGCCCTGGCCGTAGGCCGTGCGGTCATCGATGATGGCCACGGTCTTGAGCTTGAGCGTCTGCGCCGCGTACTTGGCCAGTGCCGCGCCCAGCGCGTTGTCATTGGCGATCACGCGGTAGGTGGTGTTCCAGCCGGGCTTGGTCAGGTCGGGGTTGGTGGCCGCGCCCGTGATCATGGGAATGCCGCAGTCCTGGAAGACCTTGGACGAGGGAATGGCCACGCCCGAGTTGAGGAAGGCCACGGCGCCCGCGACCTTGTCGTCGCACAGCTTCTGCGAAGCGGCCGTGCCCTGCTTGGGATCGGCCACATCGTCTTCGGCCACCAGCTGGAACTTGACCTTCTTGCCGGCGATCTCCATGCCCTTGGCATTGAGCTCGTCGATGGCCATGCGCACGCCGTTTTCGTTGTCCTTGCCGAAATTGGCCTGGGGACCGGACACCGGGCCGATGTGGCCGATGCGGATCACCTGCTCCTGGGCCATGGCCACGCCACCCATGCCGGCCACGACGGCCGCAATACACAACTTCCGGGACATCTTCATCGCGCACTCCTCAGTTGAAACAGGCCGTCACGTTATTCCCGTCATCGCGGCTTGGCAATGCCGCGTGACGGGGCCGCGACACTCGGCACCAACTCAGTGTTTACGAGCATCCGTCCCCACCCAAAGCTGTGCTGGGTGGCGCGCCGCAACCGGTGACGCAGGCGGCGCTTGCAACTCAGGCCGCGCGGGCCTGGCCCAGCGCCTGCACCTGGGCCAGCTGGTCCAGGGCCGCCAGGCAGGCATGGGCCACCTCCACGCCCTTCTTCACGAAGTGGGCGCGGAAGAACTCCACATGGTCGCCGTGCTCGTGGAAGTCGCGCGGCGTGAGCACGGCGGAGAACACGGGCACCTCGGTGTCGAGCTGCACGCGCATCAGCCCGTCGATCACGGCCGAGGACACGAACTCATGGCGGTAGATGCCGCCATTGACCACCAGAGCGCAGGCGACGATGGCGTCGAAGCGGCCAGTGTCGGCCAGCTTCTTGGCCAGCAGCGGGATCTCGAAGGCGCCGGGCACATTGAAGTGGCTGATGTTCTGCGCGGCCACGCCCTGGGCCTGCAGCTCGGCCGCCATGGAGTCGCGCGCCTGGTGCACGACATCGGTATGCCAGCTCGCGCAGATGACGGCCACGCGGCTGCGGCCCGCGACGGCCCTCCACGGCGTGCCCGAGGCCGTGCCGTGTGCGGAGAAATTCAAGGAGACAGGAGTCTGATTCATGGTGCTCTTTCAAGATGAGACAAATGAATCAGGGCGCGCGCCATGGCGCCGCATGGCGCGGCGCAGCCCATGGGACAACCATGGGCATGGCGCCTGCCATGCAGGTGCTGCGCGATCTCTTTCATCCGGACTGTGACCGTCGGCTCTGGCATCTCACCAGATCTGCTGACCCCGGCCGGCCTTGCGGCTTGCCGGGCGCTCGCGGGCTCCTGGACACATGCCGAAAGACAGATCCAGATACCGCCGGTGGGGAATTTCGCCCCGCCCTGAGAACGCTGCTTTGCGGCGCACGGACTGCGCACCGCCAAAGACAGAGGCCATTCTAGCCGCGCCCGCAAGCCATTGCCGCGATCGGGGCGGCAGGCGTCCTTGCGCACCACGCCTGCGCAATTCATCTGGCAACACCTACAGAATATGGGCGAATTGCTATCAAAATAGAAGCTCCGCTGTCGCCCTTGTTGCCTTGCAAGGACGACCCAGGTCAACCAATACGGCCTGTCAAACGTCATAGGAAGAGATCCAGACAGGAAACACGCCTTTGCTCGGACCCCATACCATGCCCCGTTCCAACGCCCCCACCGCGCAGTCACACCAGCAGCGTGACCTGCGCCCCCTGCGCACGCTGCGCCTGCTGGCCGGCCTTGGCCTCGCCGCCCTGGTCACCGCCTGCGCCGTGCCGCCCGATGGCTACTCGGACATGGGCTCCGGCTACCCCAGCTATCCCAGCTATCCGACCTACCCCAGCTACCCCTCTGGCGGCGGCGTCATCTACCCCTCCTATCCCACGCAGCCCGCCTATCCCGACAACGGCTGGTACGAGCGCCAGCGCCTGCAGCGCGAGCGCGATCGCCTGCAGTACGAGCGCGAGCGCATTCAGCAGGAGCGCAACCGCGACGCCTGGCGCGACCGCCAGGAGCGCGAGCGTGAAATGCGCGAGCGCGACCGGGACCGTGACCGCCAGGCACAGGACCGCGACCGCCAGTTGCGCGAGCGCATGCAGGAGCAGCAGCGCCGCGAAGCCGAGCGCCAGCAGCGGGACCGCGAGCGCGACCAGGGCCAGCAGCAACGCGATCGTGAACGCCAGCAACGCGACCGGGAACAGCAGCAGCGTGACCGCGAGCAGCAGCAACGCGCCATCGAGCGCATGCAGCGCGAAAGCCAGGGCGGCGGCAACCCCTACCCCACGCAGGATCCGCGCCACTGGCGTTGAACGGCTGACCAGCGGCATGTCCAGCCCCCTGCGCTGCGCACCATAATCGGCAATGCACCACATCCCTGTGCCGTTTGTGATGGGAAAGGAAACCGCCATGCACCGCACCCAAGACCTTTGCCAGCGCCGGGCACTGGCGGCGCTTGTACCGATGCTTGCAACGCTGGTGGTGGCACTCACCGCAGGCCCGGCCTCGGCCCAGGTCATCCGCTGCACGGATGCCAAGACCGGCCGAGTTACCTACACCAACAGCAGTTGCAAGGACGGCGAAAACCGCGTGCAGGTGCAGGAAGCCCCCAGCCCCGAAGAGCTGGAACGCGAGCGCGCGCAGTCCGCCGCCGCCATAGAGCGCAAGAACCAGCAACTGACCCGCGAAGAGGCCGAGCGCCGCGCACGCGCCCAGCAGCAGGAGCGCGAGGCGCGCAGCCGGCGCGAGCGCGAGAACTCGGCCCAGCGCGACAGCGGCGACTCACCTGCCTGCCAGCAGGCGCGCCGCCGTCTGGACACCATCCTGGCCGAGTCCAATCCCGATCCGGCCACCTGGGGCCCGCGCAGCCAGGCCGCCCAGCAGCAAATGGAAATGGCCTGCCTGGGCCCCAAGGCCTATGAGCAGCTGCAGCAATCGCGCGCATTGCAGCCCAATGCCATCAACCGGCCGTGGATCGTCGGGCGCCCCGTGCCGCCGCAGCCGCTGCCGCCTTCGGCGCCCATCTCGCACTGCAACGTGTTCCGCTGCTACGACACCAACGGCGGCATCCATCCGCGCTGATTCACGCGCGCAGGCCCTGCTCCACGGTGGGGTAGCGCAGGCGCAGGCCCAGCTCGGCCTTCAGGCGCTGGTTGCGCAGGCGGCGTGACTCCCCCATGAAGCTCAGCAGGCTGGCCGGCAGCTCGCGCTGTGCCTGCTCGCGCGTGATGCGCGCGGGGCGCGGCAGGCCGTAGAGATCGGCCGCAAAGTCGAAATAGTCCCCCATGCGCAGCTGCGTATCGTCGCTGGCGTGATAGATGCGCTGCGGCCGGCCGCGCCACAGCGCCCGCACGCAGGCGCGGGCCAGGTCGTCGGCATGGATGTGGTTGGTGTAGACATCCTCTGCGGCGCACAGCAGGGGCGTGCCGCGCAGCAGGCGCCCGCGCGGCGTACCGTTTTCCCGGTCCGGCGCATAGATGCCCGGGATGCGCAAAATGCTGGCGCGCAGGCCGCCGCGCCCGGCAAAGCGCACGGCACGCTCGGCGTTCACGCGGCGCTGGGCACGCGCCGTGGCCGGTGCGGGCGGGCGGCTTTCGTCGATCCAGGCGCCCTCGCAGTTGCCGTAGACACCGGAGGTCGAGCCATAGACCAGGCTCGCCGGCCGGCCGCGACGGCGCAGCACGCGCAGCAGGGCCGTGGTGCGCGGGTCCAGCCACCAGCCCTCTTCGCCAGCGGGCGGATTGGGCGGCGGCGCCAGATGGACGACGCGCGTGGCCAGGCCGGCCAGACGGCGCAGCGTGGCAGGTGCGTCCAGATCGCCCAGCAGCGGCGTGATGCCGCGCCCGCGCAGATCCTGCAGGCGCTCGGCGCCACGCGTCAGGGCCAGCACGCGCGGGCCCCGTCGTGCGACGCCAGAGCGCGCGTCGGGCGCGCCCGCCAATGCACCAGCCACGCGCAGCCCCACGTCGCCGCAGCCGACGATGAGCACGCGTTCGCGTCGAAAGCGCGCCGGCAGCGCGCCCAATGGGTTTTGGTTTGAGGGCAAAATCCTGGCCTGTTGCGAGGGCGGCCACCCGCGCGCCGCCGGTCGCGGCAGCGGCATGTCCGTCCGGGAAAGAAGATCGCCGGCGCGCTCCACGCGCCCGCCAGCGCCCCCGAGGATACCGAGAACATGACCGAGATAGCCAACGCTTCCCACGAAATCACCGTACAGCCCAGCGGCCGCGCCTTCGCCACGCAGGGCAGCGAGACCATCCTGGCCGCCGCCATCCGCTCCGGCGTGGGCCTGCCCTATGGCTGCAAGGACGGTGCCTGCGGTTCCTGCAAGTGCAAGAAGCTCAGTGGCGATGTCACCCATGGCCCGCATGCCGACAAGGCGCTGACCGCCCAGGAAGAGGCCGACGGCTATGTGCTCACCTGCTGCGCCCGGCCGGCCACCTCGGTGGTGCTGGAGTCGCGCCAGGTCACCGATGCCAGCGCCTTTCCCATCAAGAAAATGCCCGTGCGCGTGGCCACGCTGGAGAAGAAGTCGCACGACGTGATGCAGGTGCGCCTGCAACTGCCCGCCGCAGACAAGTTCCGCTACCACGCAGGCCAGTACGTGGAGTTCATCCTGCGCGACGGCGCCCGCCGCGCCTACTCCATGGCCACGGCCCCCCACTTGCAGGACACGGCGCCGGGGCTGGAGCTGCACATCCGCCACATGCCGGGCGGCAAGTTCACCGACCATGTGTTCGGCGCCATGAAGGAAAAGGAAATCCTGCGCGTGGAAGGCCCGTTCGGCAGCTTCTTCCTGCGCGAGGACAGCGACAAGCCCGTCATCCTGCTGGCCTCGGGCACGGGCTTCGCGCCCATCAAGGCGCTGCTGGAGCACATCCGCCACAAGGACATCCACCGCTCCGTCACCCTGTATTGGGGCGGCCGCCGCCCCGAAGACCTCTACATGGACGCCTGGGTGCGCGAACAGGCCGAAGCCATGCCGCAGCTGTGCTACGTGCCCGTGGTCTCGGATGCCCTGCCCGAAGACGCCTGGACCGGCCGCACGGGCTTCGTGCACCAGGCCGTGCTGGACGATTTTGCCGACCTCTCGGGCCACCAGGTCTATGCCTGCGGCGCGCCCATCGTGGTCGATTCCGCGCACCAGGCCTATGTGCACCAGCGTGGCTTGCCCGACGAAGAGTTCTACGCCGACGCATTCACCACGGAAGCCGACAAGGCAGCCTGAAGCCAGGGCAGATCAATCAATACGCAGAAAAACTGCTCTGCATACCTGCGCGCAGCCAGGTGTCGCAATTTTTTTGCACAATAGCGCCCCTATGAACCGTAGAAACAGCCTTCTCTCGGTCATGGCGGCCGCTGCTGCCCTGGCCTCCCCGCTTGCCCTGGCGCAAGAGCCCATCCGCCTGATCGTGCCCTATGCGCCCGGCGGTCCGCTGGACATCACCTCGCGCGCGCTGGCCGAGCGGGTGCGTGACTCCCTGGGAGTGGTGATCATCGACAACAAGGCCGGCGCCGGCGGCAACATCGGCGCCGACGCCATTGCCCGCGCCACGCCGGACGGCATGACCATCGGCCTGGCCGCCACGGCCACCCATGCCGTCAATCCCTGGCTGTACGCCAAGATGCCCTATGACGCGGGCAAGGACTTCGCCGGCATCACCCAGATGGTGCGCGTGCCCAATGTGCTGGTGATGAACGCCGCCCGTGCCGAGCAGCTCAAGATCCACAGCGTGGCCGACCTGATCGCCTACGCCAAGGCCAACCCCGGCAAGCTCAACTACGGTAGCGGCGGCAACGGCAGCGCGGGCCACCTGGCCGGCGAAATGCTCAAGCAAAAGGCCGGTATCTTCGCCCTTCACGTGCCCTATCGCGGCGCCAACCCGGCCCAGCTGGCCCTGCTGTCGGGCGAGGTGGACTTCAACATCGACAACCTGGCCGCCGCTGCACCCAACATCCGCTCCGGCAAGCTCAAGGCGCTGGCCGTGACCACGCTGAACCCCACCACGCTGCTGCCCGGCGTGCCCGCACTGTCCAAGACCTTCCCCGGCTTTTCCATCGACACCTGGTGGGGCCTGGTGGCCCCGGCCGGCACGCCCAAGCCCGTGCTGGACAAGCTGAGTAAGGCCTTTGGCGATGCACTGGCCGCGCCCGAGACCAAGACCCGCTTCGAGACCCTGATGGCCGAGCCCGTGTCCTCCACGCCCGCCGAATTCGACAGGTTCATGGCCGCCGAGCGCGCCAAGTACCAGCCCATCGTCAAGGCCTCCGGAGCGAAGGTGGACTGAGCCGATCCACCGCGTCCCGACTGGCAAAAAGCCGCAGCCGCCCTCAGGGCGCTGCGGCTTTTTCATTCAGGCCACTGTCGGGACTCAGGCTTGTCGGAGATGCCAGCCAGGCTTGTACGCCAGGCGGATGCCCTGCCCCGCCACGGCCTGCAATTGCCCTGGCGTGACGCGCTCAGGCGCGATCTCGGCCAGCGGCACCAGCACGAAGGCGCGCTCGTGCATGCGCGGGTGCGGCACGCTCAGGCGCGGCAGCGCGATGCGCTCGTCGTCCCACAGTTCGATGTCCAGGTCCAGCGTGCGCGGCGCGTTGCGGTAGGGACGCTCACGGCCGGCCGCCAGTTCGATGGCCTGCAGCGCATCGAGCAGCGCCAGCGGCTGCAGCGTGGTGTGCACGGCGGCCACGGCATTCAGGTAGTCCGGACCGCTGGAATCGACGGGCGCCGTGCTGTAGAGGGAGGACACGGCCACAAGGCGCGTGCCCGGCAGGCCGCCAATGGCCTGCAGCGCCTGGGCCAGCGCCTGGCCCCGGTCGCCCAGATTGGCGCCCAGGCCAATGGCGACCCAATGCCCCGGCTCAGTCATCCCCGCCCACGGCGCCATCACCACCGCCCTGTGGCTTGCGGCGACGGCGGCGGCGCTTCTTGGGCGCTGACCCTTCCTCACCCTCCACCTGGGGCAAGGCGGCGGCAGGTGCATCGGCCTGCTGCGCTTCGCCAGCGCCGGCGTCCTCGCGCGCAGGGCGGGCCTTGGCCACGCGGTGCACCTTGGGCTCGGCGCTGCGCTGGCGGGCGCGCTGCTCGTCGCGGGCCTGGGCGATCAGGTCGTCGCGGCGCGCGTCGTCGGCGTTCTGGAATTCCTGCCACCAGCTGGCCAGGCTTTCATCGACCTCGCCGATGTCGGCGCGCAGGCGCATGAAGTCGAAGCCTGCGCGAAAGCGCGGCTGGGCCACCAGGCTGAACGGCGTGGCGCCCGTGCGCTTGTCAAAGCGCGGCTGCATGACCCAGATCTCGCGCATGTCGGCAGCCAGCTTGCCGCGGCCCGAGACATCGCCAATGCGCTGGTCGAACACTTCGTCGATGGATTCCTGCAGCGCGGGGAAGGGGTGCTGGCGCTGGTTCAGGCGGCGCTCCCAGCCGGTCTTGACGTCATGCCACAGCACGCAGGCCAGCAGGAAGCTGGGCGCCACAGGCTTGCCTTCCTCGACACGGCGGTCGGTGTCGGTCAGCGCGGCGCGCACAAAGGGCTGCTCCGCGCGCTCGACCACCACATCCAGCAGCGAGTAGATGCCGCGCGCCAGGCCCAGGCCGCGCAACTGCTCCACCGAGGCCAGCGCGTGGCCGGTCTGCAGCAGCTTGAGCATTTCATCGAACAGGCGGCTTTGCGGCACATCGGCCAGCAAGGGCTCGCATTCCACCAGGGGCTTGGCGGTCTTGGGCTCAATCTTGAAGCCCTTGCCCGCCAGCTTGGCCGCGAAGCGCACGGCGCGGATGATGCGCACCGGGTCTTCACGGTAGCGCGTGGCCGGGTCGCCGATCATGCGCAGCATGCGCTTCTTGGCGTCGTCGATGCCCTTGTGATAGTCCACCACGATCTGCGTGCGCGGGTCGTAGTACATGGCGTTGATGGTGAAGTCGCGGCGCGTGGCGTCCTGGTCCTGCGGGCCCCAGACGTTGTCGCGCAGCACGCGGCCGCTGGCGTCCACCGCATGGTGCATGCCGGCGAGCTGGGCCTTGCTGGTGCGCTCGTTGCCGCTCACGGCCTCGGCCGCGCTGTTGTCCAGGAAGGCGCGGAAGGTGGAGACTTCGATGACCTCGTTCTCGCGCCCGCGGCCATAGACCACGTGCACGATGCGAAAGCGCTTGCCGATGATGAAGGCGCGGCGGAACAGGCCCTTGACCTGCTCGGGCGTGGCATTGGTGGCCACGTCGAAGTCCTTGGGGCGCAGGCCCAGCAGCAGGTCGCGCACGGCGCCGCCGACGATGTAGGCCTCGTAGCCGGCGTCCTGCAGCGTCTCGACCACGTCGATGGCACGCCGGTCCACCAGGTTGGGGTCGATGCCGTGCACCTGCACGGGCACTTCCTGGCGCTTGCCGAAGGGGGACTTGCGGGCGCGGGGGGCAGCCGAGGTCTTGCCCAGCAGCTTGTCGATGATGTTCTTGATCATGGTGCTTCGCCAAACAGGTCCAGAATGCGCCAGCCACGTTCCTGGGCCAGGGCGCGCAGCCGTGCGTCGGGGTTGGTGGCCACGGGATGGTCCACGCGTTCGAGCAGGGGCACGTCGTTCCAGGAGTCGCTGTAGAAGAAGCTCTCCACGCCGCCCCAGTCCAGGCCACGCGCATCCAGCCACTGCTGCATGCGCTGGACCTTGCCGTCGCGCATGCTGGGCGTTCCACGGATCTCGCCCGTGAACCAGCCCTGGGCGTCGCGCTCCAGTTCCACGGCAATCAGCTCCTGCACGCCCAGTGCGGCGGCGATGGGGCGCGTCACGAACTCGTTGGTGGCCGTGACGATGATGATCTGGTCGCCCGCCTGCTGGTGCGTGCGCAGCAGCTCCAGCGCCTGGGGACGGATCGCGGGGGTGATCACCTCGCGCATGAAGCGCTCATGCGCCTCGTCGGCCTGTTGCGCGCCACGGCCGCAGAAGGCCTCGGTGGCAAAGCGCACATAGTCGTGCACGTCGAGCGTGCCGGCCTGGTAGTGCGCGAAGAACTCGGCGTTGCGGCGGCCGAACTCGGCCGGATCGGTCCAGCCGATGCGCGTCGTGAACTCGCCCCACTCGTAGTCCGAATCGAGCGGCAGCAGCGTATGGTCCAGGTCGAACAACGCCAGCCGGGGCCGGAGTTGCTTCTGATCAGAGGTCATGCATATCCTAAAAAAATGGGTCCCGCGCTGCCCTTGCAACGCAGGCTCCGCCGGCTCCCGCAGTCCCTGCCCACACGAGAATGTGGGCTCATTCGGTTTCCAGCATCGTCTTGAGCAACGGAATGGTGATGGCGCGCTTGTTGCGAAGCGCAAAGCCGTCGAGCATGTCGAGCAGCTGCATCAGGCTGCCCAGGTCGCGTGAGAAGCGCTTGAGCATGTAGTCCATCACATCGTCGCCCAGAAAAACGCCACGGGCATCGGCCTCCTGGCGCAGCACCGCGCGGCGCGCGGTTTCATCGAGCAGTTGCAGCTGGAACACATGGCCCCAGCCCAGCCGCGTGCGCAGATCCTCGCGCAGCTTGAGGTCGGCCGGCGGCAGGGGGCCGGCTCCCAGCACCCAGCGCGGCGAGCCCGTGGCCGGGCTCGTCGCATTCACGAACCAGTTGAAGGCCCGCGCCTGCTGCAGCGGAGTGTAGATGTCCACGTCGTCCATCAGCACCGCCGCCCAGCGCTCGTCGAACGGCGGCGGGAACAGGGTGGATGCATCCATCCAGCCCACCATGGCGCCCTGCTCGCGCAGCGCCTCGCGCACGGCCTTGAGCAGGTGGGTCTTGCCCGAGCCCGACTCGCCCCAAAGATAGGTGGGCACCGGCGTGCGGGCGGTCTGCATGCGGCCATCGCCCACCCAGTGGCGCAGATGATCGATCACTGCGGCATTGGGACCGACGAAAAAGCGCGACAGCGTCGGACTCGACGCCATGCTGATATCCAGAGCCAGCTGCTTCATCTGCGACATACGCGCAGCGCCCCCTTTCCTGTATCCAGGCGGGTCCATGCGGCAAAAGCAGGCAGAGGAATCGGCAACGGCATTGGGTTGAGAGCAAAGACAGGCCCGCCTCGGCGCAGCGCTGCGGCAAGGCGGACAACGCCCGGGAGCTCCCGGGCGGACGAGGGATTTTAGTCTGCGCGGCGCCCGGCACGGCGGCAGCCGGCCCGCATGTGCAACGAAAGCCCCCTCGAAGCCCACTGGCGCGCGCGCCTGCCGGCGGCCGGCGCCGTAGAATCCCGGGGTTCCAGCCCGGCATCGGGCCTACCGCACCGTACCCATCCATGAGCTCTTCTGCCCCCTCCTCTACCCCGATTTCCTACAAAGACGCCGGCGTCGACATCGTCGCTGGCGATGCGCTGGTCGAGCGCATCAAGCCGCTGGCCAAGAAGACCATGCGCGAAGGCGTGATGGCCGGCATCGGAGGCTTCGGCGCGTTGTTCGAGGTGCCCAAGCGCTACAAGGAACCCGTGCTGGTCTCGGGCACCGATGGCGTGGGCACCAAGCTCAAGCTGGCCTTCGAGTGGAACATGCACGACACCGTGGGCATCGACCTGGTGGCCATGAGCGTCAACGACGTGCTGGTCCAGGGCGCCGAGCCCCTGTTCTTCCTCGACTATTTCGCCTGCGGCAAGCTGGACGTGGACACGGCCGCTGCCGTGGTCGGCGGCATTGCACGCGGCTGCGAGCTGTCGGGCTGCGCACTGATCGGCGGCGAAACCGCCGAAATGCCCGGCATGTACCCGGCCGGTGAATACGACCTGGCGGGCTTTGCCGTCGGCGCCGTCGAAAAATCCAAGATCCTGACGGGCCAGAGCGTGGCCGCAGGCGACGTGGTGCTGGGTCTGGCCTCGGCCGGCGTGCACTCGAATGGCTTTTCCCTGGTGCGCAAGTGCATCGAGCGCGCCGAAGCCCAGGGCAGCCTGCCCGAATCGCTGGACGGCAAGCCGTTCAAGCAGGCCATCATGGAACCCACGCGCCTGTACGTGAAGAACGTGCTGGCCGCACTGGAGCAGCACCCCATCAAGGCGCTGGCCCACATCACCGGCGGCGGCCTGCTGGAGAACATCCCCCGCGTGCTGCCCGAAGGCCTGGCCGCCCACCTGGATGCCGGCAGCTGGCCCCAGACCGAGCTGTTCGCCTGGCTGCAGAAGACGGCGGGCATCGACGCCGTGGAAATGAACCGCACCTTCAACAACGGCATCGGCATGGTCGTTGTCGTGCCCGCCGAAGCTGCCCAAGCCACGGCCGCCACGCTCAAGCAGCTGGGCGAGACGGTCTACACCATCGGACGCATCGCCGCACGCGGCGAGGGCGAGCCTGTCGAGGTCCGCTGACCACGGGCCCGCAGCGCATGACCCAGCACCTGCCCTCGCCCATCATCTCCCCGCAGCCCGCGCCCACGCGCGGCGTGACGCTTTCCAGCTATGTGCTGATGGCAGGCGCCCTGCTGCTGATCATGTGGCAGGGCCTGTTGCCGGGCATGCTCTGTGTCTGCGTGGGCTTTCTGGTCACGCGCGCCCTTGCCGGGCTGCTGGCACGGGCCCAGCCCAAGGCCCGGCGCGGCTCGCTGCCGCGCTGGACCCAATTGGTGGCAGCCACCATCGTCATTCTTGCGCCGCTGGCCCTGCTGAGCGGCGCGCTCTCGCATACACGCACCTACATCACCGACGCGCCGCAGCAGTACCGCGAGCTGCTCGACTATCTGGCCCACACGGTGCTGGAGCTGCGTGACAAGCTGCCCGCCGACATGGCCGACCAGTTGCCGGACGGCGCGCAGGAAATCCAGCACCTGCTGGCCAGCTACCTGGCGGCCAAGGCCGGCGCCCTGGCCCATGCGGGCCGCGCCTGGCTTACCGGCCTGCTCTACGCCTATGTGGGCCTGATCATCGGCGCGCTGGCCGCCGTGCGTCCCATCACCACGCGCCGCCCGCCCCTGGTGGCTGCGCTGCGCGAACGCATCCGGCTCATGGGGCTGGCCTTCCGCCAGATCGTGGCGGCGCAGTTCTGGATTGCGGCCTTCAACACCTTCCTGACGGCCATCTTCCTGCTGGGCGTGCTGCCGCACTGGAACCTGACCCTGCCCTACACGCCAGCCCTGATCACGCTGACCTTCATCGCGGGCCTGGTGCCCATCGTGGGCAACCTGCTGTGCAATGCGGTGATCACCATCGTGGGACTGTCGGTCTCCCCGGTGGCCGCCGCGGCCTGCCTGGGCTTTCTGATCCTGATCCACAAGGCCGAGTACGTGATCAACGCCAAGGTGGTGGGCCAGCGCACGCACATGGGCGTGTGGGAGCTGCTGGCCGTGATGTTCGTGGCCGAGTCGGTGTTCGGCCCCGCAGGCCTGGTGGCGGCGCCACTGTTCTACGCCTATCTCAAGAAAGAGCTGGAAGCCGTCCGGCTGGTCTGAGCAGCGCTCCGACCCTGGGGGCTGCCGCCGCTACAGCCCCCTGAGCCGCCGGATCACCTCGCGCACGGCCACGGCCTGCGCGCCCTGCTGGGAATGCAGGAAGCGCTCCAGGTCTTCGAGCGCACGCTCGGTCACTCCCCATTGCGCATAGGCCAGCCCCCGGTCCCGGAAGATCTCCGGCATGTCGGGCCGCAGCACGGCCAGCCGGTTGAGCACGGCCACCAGCAGCGGCCAGTCGCGCCGCGCATGGTGGATCTCCTGCAGATTGCGGAGCATGCGCTCCAGGATGTCACGCGGCGATGCGCCCTGCAGGTACATGCCCAGCGGAGCCGCCTCCTCGGCGGACAGGCCGGCGTTCTGCCAGAAGGGCTCCAGCCGCTCGGCCAGGCTGTTGGCCGAGAAGGATTCACCGCTCAGCGGGTCCATCACCACCTGCCCCTGGGGCAGGCGCAGCTTGACCAGGAAATGCCCGGGAAAGCTCACGCCCTGTGCCGGCAGATCGATGGCCGCAGCCAGCTCCAGCCAGATCAGCGCCACACTGATGGGAATGCCGCGCCGCGTCTGCAGCACATGGTGGATGTAGCTGTTGGACGGGTCGTAGTAATCGTTGAGATTGCCGCCAAAGCCCAGCTCGCCATAGAAGAACTGGTTGAGCACGCGCAGGCGCTGCAGGGAATCGGTTTCGCCGGCCAGGCGCTGGAGCAGGCGCACCTGCAGCCGGTCCAGCTCGGCGCTGGCCGCCTGCAAGTCGAGATCGGGCACGGCATCCTGGGCGATGCTGATTGCCGCCTCCATCAACGGCAGGTGGTCATCGCTTTGCACCAGCGCTGCAAAGTATTGCAGGGCCGTTGGCGTGTCTTCGTAACTCCAGCTCATGATGCTTTGTATATTGCAGCGCCCAAGCCTGCAATTATGCGGGTTTGGGCGATGCCTCTCAGCGCCGCAGCAGTGCGCGCAGCTTGAGCCCCGCCGCCCACAGCGCACCGAAGTACAGCAGCACCGAGGCGGCCATCAGCGCGGCGAGCAGGCCCACACGCTGCCAGCCGTTGGCGCGCAGCGCGATCCAGTCGAAATGCTGGCTGCCCCAGGTCAGCAGCACGGCCAGCAGGCTGCTGGCCGCGACCACCTGCAAGCCCAGCCGGCCCCAGCCCGGCTTGGGACGGTAGACACCCCGGCGCAGCAGACCCCACAGCAGCCAGCCCGCATTGACCAGGGCCGCCAGGCCGATGGACAGTGCCAGGCCGGTATGCGCCATGAAGGGCACCAGGACAAGATTGAGCAGTTGGGTGATGACCAGCACCACGATGGCGATCTTGACGGGCGTGCGGATGTCCTGGCTGGCGTAGTAGCCCGGCGCCAGCACCTTGATGGCCACCAGGCCCACCAGGCCTGCGCCGTAGCCGACCAGCGCCAGGGCGATCTGGCCCACGTCGCTGTCCTGCAGCGCACCGCGGTGGAACAGCGTGGCCACCAGCGGCTCGGCAAAAGTGAGCAGGCCCACGGCGCACGGCACGGACAGCAGCACCACCAGGCGCAGCCCCCAGTCCAGCATGGCCGAGTAGCGCTCCGAGTCATCGGCCGCCTTGGCAGCGGCCAGCTGGGGGGTGAGCACCACGCCCAGCGCCACGCCCAGCAGCGCCGTCGGAAACTCCATGAGCCGGTCGGCATAGAACAGCCACGTCACGCTGCCCGGTTGCAGATAGGAGGCGATCTGGGTGTTGATCATCAGCGAGACCTGTGCCACGCCCACGCCCAGCAGGGCCGGCGCCATCAGCTTGAGGATGCGGCGCACGCCGGCCTCGGCCCAGGCTTCGCGCAGCGCAGCTGGCGAAAAGCCGATGCGCGGCAGCAGGCCCAGGCGCGCCAGCGCAGGCAGTTGCACCGCCAGCTGCAGCACGCCGCCCAGCATCACGCCACCGGCCATGGCATAGATGGGCTCGATGCCACGCGCCTGCAGCCAGGGCGCGCCCCAGAAGGCGGCGGCGATCATGGCCAGGTTCAGCAGCACCGGCGTGGCGGCCGAGACGGCAAAGCGCCGCCAGGTATTGAGCACGCCGGCAGACAGCGCCACCAGCGACATGAAGCCGATGTAGGGGAACATCCAGCGTGTCATCAGCACGGCGGCGTCATAGCCCTCGGGCGACTGGCGCAGGCCGCTGGCCAGCAGCCAGACCAGAAGCGGCGCGCCCACCACGCCCAGCACGCAGGTCACCAGCAGCACCCAGAACAGCAGCGTGGCCACGTGCGAGATCAGCGTGCGCGTGGCCTCGTCCCCCTCCTTGGCCTTGCTTGCGGCCAGCACCGGCACGAAGGCCTGGCTGAAGGCCCCCTCGGCGAACAGCCGCCGAAAGAGATTGGGAATCCTGAAGGCGACATTGAACGCATCGGTCAGCGCATTGGCTCCGAACATGGAGGCCATGAGCAGATCGCGCACCAGCCCGGTGATACGGGAGGCCAGCGTCAGCAGGGAAACGGTGGAGGCGGCTTTGAACAGTGACACCGTGGGGAGTGTATGCGCTGGCATGCCCCGCCGGCCGGCGCCCCAGGCGGGCCTGGCCGCTCTTGCACTCCGTTGCAACAGGCGGGCCCGTGCGGCCTGGGCCCTCAAGGCCCTGTCCGGGCTGCGTGCTATAATCCCGCGCTTCGCCGACAACATCCTCAGACACTAGGAATACATATCATGGCATCCAAGCCCGCAAAGAAGAACCCCCGTCTCGCCTCCGGCCGCAAGCGCGTCCGCCAGGACACCAAGCTCAACGCAGCCAACACCTCGCTGCGTTCCAAGTACCGCACCGCCGTCAAGAAGGTCGAAAAGGCCGTTTTGACTGGCGACAAGGCCAAGGCAACCGAACTGTTTGCCGCAGCCCAATCCGTTCTGGACACGATCGCCGACAAGGGCATCTTCCACAAGAACAAGGCCGCTCGCGACAAGAGCCGCCTGTCCGCCAAGGTCAAGGCCCTGGCAGCCGCCTAATCCAATTAGGCAACCGCACGGATGGCTCCGGCCATCTGCCGTTTGTAACGGGTGCGCTGTCAGCGAACGAGAAAACCGCCTTCGGGCGGTTTTTTTGTGCCTGAACGATGCTCCTGCATCCGCAGGATCCACCAAAAAAGCCCCATTCTCCGGAGCACAGGCGAAAAAAAACGCACCCCAGGCGCGCTTCACATCGGACGGGAACGACCCGCAAAAAAAGAAGCCGGCCTCAGCGGGCCGGCTCGTCCGGTATCAGGCAGGCCTCGGCAACCTGCAGGTTGTTGTCCTTGGCGAAGTTCAGGCAGAAATCCCAGGCCATGGGCTCGTAGTCGCGCAGGTCGCGGTGCACGACCACGCACTTGACGCCATTGAGCGTTGTGGGAACACACCAGGGCGAGTAGCTCAGGTGGCTGCCGCGCTGGGCACCACCGGGGCGAAACTGGCTCATGACGCCTGCCAGCCGCTCAGCCCAGTCGCTGGGCCGGAAAGTCTTGCCTTCGTGGGTGATGCCCTGGATGAACAGTTCTTTGCTGGAGGGAGAGACCATCAGGATGCACGCCAAAATACGACTTGCGCAACAAGGAACACAACAGGCGACCTGCCAAGGGGCACGGCGCCCTGCCACGTCCTGTTTGCGCAAGTCCTTCAAAAAAGTCAGAGCCCACAGGCAGGATCGCTGCCAGCAGGCCAAGCCGGCATTTTATCTCTTATATAAGAGCTGAGGCCTTGTTGCAGCGCACTACCCAAGTGTGGCGTAGGCTCATTGCATGGCTGTGATGCGCAAACCGCAACGGTAGGCCATCGCGCGGCCCCTAGAATCGGGCTTCGCTGTTTTTCAGGCATCTGCGGCGGCAACGCCCGGATGCCGTTTACTTTCCAGCTCAGGAGATTTTTGCAATGACCGCTTTCATTGAGGCTGCCTCGCCCCACGTGATGAACACCTATGGCCGCGTACCGATCGCTCTGGAGCGAGGCCAGGGCTGCCGCGTGTGGGACGTCAACGGCAAGCAGTACCTCGATGCGCTGGGCGGCATTGCAGTGAACACGCTGGGCCACAACCACCCCAAGCTGGTGCCTGCGCTGCAGGACCAGGTGGCCAAGCTCATCCACACCTCCAACTACTACCACGTGCCCGGCCAGGAAACGCTGGCCAAGCTGCTGACCGAGCGCTCGAAGATGACCAATGTCTTCTTCTGCAGCACGGGCCTGGAGGCCAACGAGGCCGCCATCAAGATCGCGCGCAAGTACGGCGTGGACAAGGGCATCGCCAAGCCGGTGATCGTGGTCTACGAGCATGCCTTCCACGGCCGCTCCATCGCCACCATGACGGCCACGGGCAACCCCAAGGTGCGCGACGGCTTCGGCCCCCTGCTCGACGGCTTCCTGCGCGTGCCGGTGAACGACTTCGAGGCGCTGCAGCAGGCCACGGCCGGCAACCCCGACGTGGTGGCCGTGATGATGGAGCCCATCCAGGGCGAAGGCGGCCTGCACCCCATGCGCATCGAGTACATGCAGCAGGTGCGCGCACTGTGCGATGCCAACGGCTGGCTGATGATGTTCGACGAAGTCCAGGCCGGCATGGGCCGCACGGGCAAGTGGTTCGCCCACCAGTGGGCCGGCATCATCCCCGACGTGATGACCCTGGCCAAGGGCCTGGGCTCGGGCGTGCCCATCGGCGCCGTCGTGGCCCATGGCAAGGCGGCCACCGTGCTGCAGCCGGGCAACCATGGCTCCACCTTCGGCGGCAATCCGCTGGCCATGCGTGCGGGCATCGAAACCATCCGCATCATGGAAGAGGACGGCCTGCTGGCCCACACCACCAAGGTGGGCGACCACCTGAAGGCCACGCTGCAAAAGGAACTGGCCGACGTCAAGGGCGTGGTCGATGTGCGCGGCCAGGGCCTGATCATCGGCATCGAGCTGAACAAGCCCTGCGGCGCCCTGCTGGGCCGTGGCGCCGAAGCCGGCCTGCTGTTCAGCGTGACCGCCGACACCGTGGTGCGCCTGGTGCCGCCGCTGATCATGACCGAGGCCGAAGCCGACGAAGTGGTCGCCAAGCTCAAGCCCCTGATCGTGCAATTCCTGTCCGAATGAGTACCTGCCTATGACTGCCATCAAGCACTATCTGCAGTTTTCCGACTTCACGGCCGACGAGTACGCCTATGTGCTCGAACGCGCGGCCCTGATCAAGAAGAAGTTCAAGGGCTACGAAAAGCACCACACGCTCAGCGACCGCACGCTGGCCATGATCTTCGAGAAGGCCAGCACGCGCACCCGCGTGAGCTTCGAGGCGGGCATGTACCAGCTCGGCGGCTCGGTGGTCCACCTGACCACGGGCGACAGCCAGCTGGGCCGCGCCGAGCCCATCGAGGACAGCGCACGCGTCATCAGCCGCATGACCGACCTGGTGATGATCCGCACCTATGGCCAGGACAAGATCGTGCGCTTTGCCGAATACTCGCGCGTTCCCGTCATCAACGGCCTGACCAACGAGTTCCACCCCTGCCAGATCCTGGCCGACATCTTCACCTTCATCGAGCACCGCGGCTCGATCCAGGGCAAGACCGTCGCCTGGGTCGGCGACGGCAACAACATGGCCAACACCTGGCTGCAGGCGGCCGACCTGCTGGGCTTCACCGTCCACGTCAGCACACCGGGCGGCTACGAGGTGGACGAGAAGCTGGCCTTTGGCGGCAAGACCCCGCGCGAGGGCTGCTACAAGGTCTTCAAGGACCCGCTGGACGCCTGCAAGGGCGCCGACCTGGTGACCACCGACGTGTGGACCAGCATGGGCTACGAGGCCGAGAACGAAGCCCGCAAGAAGGCCTTTGCCGACTGGTGCGTGGACGCCGAAATGATGGCCGCCGCACGTGGCGATGCCCTGTTCATGCACTGCCTGCCCGCCCACCGCGGCGAGGAAGTGGAGGCCGAGGTCATCGACGGGCCGCAGTCCGTGGTCTGGGATGAGGCGGAGAACCGGATGCATGTGCAGAAAGCTCTGATGGAATACCTGCTGCTGGGCCGCCAGCCGAACTGACAACGCAGTCCGCTCAAAAAAGAATGCCTGCAGGCTTTGCGCCTGCAGGCATTCTTTTTTTCCCGGTGGAAGTTCGGGCCGTGGCCTTACGGCCCCCGCTTGTCCGGTGCGCAACTGTCCCCGCCGCAGGCACTGCAGCCGCCACAGCCGCCCGCATCCTTGGGCGCCAGTGCCGGATGCATCTGCCCGGCCTTCTGGCGCCAGCGCGCGGGCAGATAGCGCCAGACCAGGGACAAGCCGGCCAGCGCCACGATCAACCCTACGATGATGTTCTGCCACATGGTGCTTGTTCCTTTCAGCCCGCGCCCAATGCGATGGCCACGCGGTAGGTGATGAAGCTGGCAAGGTAGGCCAGCGCGAACAGATAGCCGGTCATCAGCAGCGGATAGCGCCAGCCGTTGGTCTCGCGCCGCACGGCGGCCAGCGTGGAGATGCACTGGGGCGCGAACACGAACCAGGCCAGCAGCGACAGTGCCGTGGCCATAGACCAGGTGTGGGCGATCAGCGGGCCCAGTTGCTCGGCCATGGCCTCGTCGCTGGCGGCGGACAGGGCATAGACCGTGCCCATGGCGCTGACGGCCACTTCGCGCGCGGCCATGCCGGGCACCAATGCAATGGCGATCTGCCAGTTGAAACCGATCGGCGCCAGCACCACCTCCAGCCAGCCGCCGATGCGGCCTGCAAAGCTGTAGCGGATGGCCGCCTCGGTGACGCCATCGGGCGGCGCCGGGTAGCTGGCCAGGAACCACAGCACGATGCTCACGGTCAGGATGATGCCGCCGACGCGGCGCAGGAAGATCATGGCGCGCTCGTACAGGCCCAGGGCCAGGCTGCGCGGGCTGGGCCAGCGGTAGGAGGGCAGCTCCATCAGCAGCGGCGTGGGTCCGGCGCTGCGGCCGGCCAACTTGGCCACGCCGGCCACGGCCATGGCGCTGACGATGCCGGCCACGTACAGCGCAAACAGCACCAGGCCCTGCAGGTTGAAGATGCCGCCCACCGTGCGCTCGGGAATGAAGGCGCTGATCAGCAGCGCATAGACCGGCAGGCGCGCCGAGCAGGTCATCAGCGGCGCGATCATGATCGTCACCAGGCGGTCGCGCCAGCTGGTGATGGAGCGCGTGGCCATGATGCCGGGCACGGCGCAGGCGAAGCTGGACAGCAGCGGAATGAAGGAGCGGCCCGACAGGCCGACCTTGCCCATGATGCGGTCCAGCATGAAGGCGGCGCGCGGCAGGTAGCCCGAATCCTCGAGTGCAAGGATGAACAGGAACAGGATCAGGATCTGCGGCAGAAAGACCAGCACGGCGCCCGTGCCCGCGATCACGCCGTCGGCCAGCAGGCTGCGCAGCGCGCCTTCGGGCATGTGCTCGTTGACCAGGGCCGAGACGGCCGAGACGCCGCCCTCGATGCCGTCCATCAGCGGCTGCGCCCAGCTGAACACGGCCTGGAACATCAGGAACAGCGTGGCCGCCAGCAGCAGCATGCCCCACAGCGGGTGCAGGACCACGGCGTCGATGCGGTCGTCGCGCCGGGTGTCCACCACGGGCTCCTTGACGCAGTCGGCCATGATGCGGGCCACCTGCTGGTGCAGGGCCAGCACCTGCTCGCGCGCATCGCCCGGGCGGGCCGGGGCCTGCAGCTGCGGCGCCGCCAGGGCGCGGGCTTCGGGGCCGTCCAGCCATTGCAGCAGTTCGCGCGCGCCGTCCTGGCGCACGCCCACCGTGGACAGCACGGGCATGCCCAGGGCGCGTGACAGCGCCTCGCGGTCGATATCGATGCCCTGGCGCCTGGCCATGTCGCTCATGTTGAGCACCAGCAGCATGGGAAGGCCCAGGCGCTGGGCTTCCAGCACCAGGCGCAGGTTCAGGCGCAGGTGGGTGGCGTCGGTGACGCAGACCAGCAGTTCGGGAGGCGCCTCGCGCGCGTGGCGGCCCGAGACGATGTCGCGCGTGATGCGTTCGTCCTCGCTGTGGGCGTGCAGGCTGTAGGTGCCCGGCAGGTCCAGCACGCGCACACGCCGGCCGCTGGCCGTGCTCAGCCAGCCTTCCTTGCGCTCCACGGTCACGCCCGCGTAGTTGGCCACCTTCTGGCGTGCGCCAGTCAGCAGGTTGAACAAGGCTGTCTTGCCGCAGTTGGGGTTGCCCAGCAAGGCCAGGCGCAACGCGGAATCACCGCTGCCGCCGCCACCCTGGGCAGGCTGCAGCGGCTGGATGAGTTTGGGAGAGGACGACGCGCTCATGCCACCGCCTCAGGTGCCACGCGCACCAGGGCCGCCTCATGGCGGCGCAGCGCGAACGTGGCCTGGCCCACACGCACGGCCAGCGGGTCGTCGCCCGGAAAGCCTGCGGCCAGGATGCGAACGGGCTCGCCCGGCAGGAAACCGATTTCCATGAGGCGCAGCAGCAGTTCCTGCTCGGCCGTGTCGCGCGCCGCATGGAGCTCGACCACGCGCGCCGGAACCTGGCGCGGCAGCGCATCCAGGGTGATGGCCGCAGCGGTGGCCGGGCTAGGGGAATGGGGAGGCGCGGACAGCGCGGACGGAGCCGTGGCGTCCGTCCCGGGATTCATCGAATGCATGGCGTGTTGTATCAACTGATTTTTATTCTCATTTTGATTTTGATCGAATCCCCGTGGGAAGCCCGCGCATGGTATCGGAGTAAGAGACAGGGTCTTGCCAAATGGCCGTCATGGTTTTTGGCCGGTTCCAGGCGCCCCGCACGCGTGCGCGCGACAATCGCGCTCCCACGATCCGCACCTGCACCTGCTTGCCCACGCCATGACCCATCCCTGCCTGAGCTGCGGCGCCTGCTGCGCATCGTTCCGCGTGGACTTTTCCGTGCACGAGTCGCAGGAGCATGGCGGCCGCGTGCCGGCCGGGCTGATCGAGGAAGTCACCGACCACACCTGCCGCATGCGCGGCACGGACTGGTCGCGCCCGCGCTGCGCAGCGCTGGTGGGCAAGGTGGGCGAGAAGGCCCATTGCGGCATCTACGAGTGGCGGCCCTCGCCTTGCCGCGAATTTGCGGCCGGCAGCGATGCCTGCAACCGCGTGCGCGTGCGCCATGGCATGCAGGCGCTGGACAGCGGCCTGCTGTAGCAACCAGCCAGGCGCAGCCGGCCGCCAACAGCCGCCACCACCAGCCGTTATTCCACGGGCAGCCCCGCCAGCTGCCCCTTGAACTCCTGCAGCGAGAAATGCGTGTGCACCTGGCGCACGCCGGGCAGCCGGTGCAGGCGGGTGAGCAGCAGATCGGAATAGGCATCGAGATCGCGCGCCACGACGACCAGCAGGAAGTCTTCCGGCCCCGAGATGCCGTGGAACATCACGACCTCGGGGATGGCGCAGACGGCTTCCTGGAAGTGGCGCGATGACTCCTCGTTCTGATGGTCTATGCCCACCATCACGAAGGCCAGCACGCCAAAGCCGATGGCGCGCCGGCTCAGCGCGGCGTGGTAGCCGGTGATCACGCCCTCATCCTCCAGCCGCTTGATGCGCCGCCATGACGGCGATTGCGACAAGTGCACGCGTTGCGCCAATTCGCCCGAGGTCAGCCGCGCGTTGTCCTGCAAGGCGCGGATCAGCAGCCGGTCCGTTCTGTCGATCTCGATTGACATAAACCACCTATGAATTCATGTTTCACAGAATAACTTATCCAAGATCAAGCGCATTTAGGGATAACTACTAAACGCCCTGCGAAGGCCGTAACTAGCATCCGCCTCCGAAGCCCCCCACAGCAACGGAGACAACAACCCATGCCAGCCTTCGAAGACATCGTCCAGCGCGAAGCCGGACTCCAACAGCAGCTGTCCGCCGGACAGATGACCATGATCGCCATCGGCGGTGCCGTCGGCACCGGCCTGTTCCTGGGCAGCGGCTTTGCCATCGGCTTCGCCGGGCCCAGCGTGCTGATCAGCTATGCCATCGGCGCGGTGATTTCGCTGCTGCTGATGGGTTGCCTGGCCGAGATGACGGTGGCCCACCCGACCTCGGGCTCGTTCGGCGCCTATGCCGAGCACTACATCGCCCCCTGGGCCGGCTTCGTGGTGCGCTATGCCTACTGGGCCTGCGTGGTGCTGGCCGTGGGCACCGAGGTGACGGCCGTGGGCCTGTACATGGGCTACTGGTTCCCCGAGGTGCCGCGCTGGGCCTGGGTGGTGATCTTCTCGGGCGCGCTGATCGGCGTGAACATGATGAGCGTCAAGGCCTTCGGCGCCGTGGAGTACAGCTTCTCCATGATCAAGATCATCGCCATCGTGGCCTTCATCGTGGTCGGCGCCTGGGTGGTGTTCGGCACCCGCCCGGCCGGCGTGGGCTTTGTCAACTACGTCAACAACGGCGGCTTCTTCCCCAACGGCCTGTGGGGCACCTGGGTGGGCGTGATCATCGCCATCTTCAGCTACCTGAGCATCGAGATGATCGCCGTGGCCGCTGGCGAGGCCAAGGACCCGCAGCGCGCCGTCACCAGCGCCTTCCGCTCCACCATGGTGCGCCTGGTGGTGTTCTATCTGGCCACGATCGCGCTGATGCTGGCCATCGTGCCGTGGTCGGCCGCCGGCAAGGACGGCAGCCCCTTCGTCAAGGTGATGGAGATCATCGGCCTGCCCGGCGCGGCCAGCGTGGTCAATTTCGTGGTGCTGGTGGCCGCCCTGTCGGCCATGAACAGCCAGCTGTACATCACCACCCGCATGATGTTCAGCCTCTCGCGCGCCGGCCATGCGCCCGCCGTGCTGGGCCGCGTGAACTCGCGCGGCGTGCCGCTGCCGGCGCTGCTGCTGTCCTGCCTGGGCATTGCCGTGGCCACGCTGTTCAACATCATCAATCCCGAGCAGTCCTTCATGCTGATGATGGCCGTGGCCATGTTCGGCGCCATGTTCACGTGGTTCATGATTTTCGTGACCCACCTGTTCTTCCGCATCCACTGGGTGCGCCAGGGCAACAAGCCGCTGGCCTTTCGCATGTGGGGCTTTCCGGTGCTGACGCTGCTGGGCGCGGCTCTGATGCTGGCCGCCCTGGTGTCCACGCTGTTCACCGACGTGTTCCGCCTGACCGTGCTCACCGGCCTGCCCTTCCTGCTGCTGCTGGGCGCCATCTACGCCATCTGGTACCGCAAGCGGGCCGGCCAGCCCGCCCCTCAGACCCAAACCTCAGCCCAAGCCCAAGCCCAGGTTCCCGCCCGGTGACATCCGGCCTCCCGTTTTTCTCCCTCCCTTAGAAACATGACGACTCTTGCCCCCCTCGATACCGCCCGCGCCTCGATGTTCAGCCACGTCCCGCCCTACCCCGGAGATCCCATCCTGTCGCTGATGGAAGCCTTTCAGCAGGACCCACGCGCCGACAAGGTCAGCCTGAGCATCGGCCTGTATTTCGACGAGGCCGGCCGCCTGCCCGTGCTGGACTCCGTGCGCCAGGCTGGCGATGCCCTGGCCCGCGAGCAAAGCCCCAGCGGCTACCTGCCCATCGAAGGCATAGCCCCCTACCGCCAGCTGGTGCAGAACCTGGTGTTCGGCGCTGAGCACGAGGCCGTGCGCGCGCAGCGCATCGCCACCGTGCAGACCCTGGGCGGCTCGGGCGCGCTCAAGCTGGGCGCGGACTTCATCAAGCACTATTTCCCCGACGCCGAGGTCTGGCTCAGCGATCCCACCTGGGACAACCACCTGGCCATCTTTCAGGGCGCGGGCCTGCGCACCCACAGCTACCCCTACTACGACGCGGCCACGGGCAGCCTGCGCTTCGACGCCATGCTGCAGACACTGCGCGGCCTGCCTTCGGGCAGCGTTGTGCTGCTGCATGCCAGTTGCCACAACCCCACGGGCGTGGACCTGTCGCGCGAGCAGTGGCAGCAACTGATCCCCGTGATCGTGGAGCGCGGCCTGATCCCCTTCGTGGACATGGCCTACCAGGGCTTTGGCGATGGGCTCGATGAAGACGCCTGGTCCGTGCGCGCGCTGGCCGATGCGGGCGCCCAGGCCTTTGTGGCCAACTCGTTTTCCAAGAACTTCTCGCTGTATGGCGAACGCGTGGGCGGCCTCAGCGTGGTCTGCAGCGACGCGGCCACGGCCGGCAATGTGCTGGGCCAGCTCAAGGCCACGGTGCGCAGCAACTATTCCTCGCCCCCCACCCGTGGCGCGCGCCTGGTGCAGCAGGTGCTGGCGTCGCCCGAACTGAGCGCCCAATGGGCGCAGGAGCTGGCGCAGATGCGCGGCCGCATCAAGGACATGCGCGCCCAGCTGCACGGCGCGCTGCATGAACGCTTTGGCGAGCGGCGCGACTTCGGCTTCCTGCTGACCCAGCGCGGCATGTTCAGCTACACAGGCATCAGCGAGCCCCAGGTCCACCGCCTGCGCGACGAACACGGCGTGTACCTGATCCGCTCGGGCCGCATGTGCATGTCGGGCCTGTCCGCCGCCAACGTGCAGTACGTGGCCGACGCCATTGCCACGGTGCTGGAGGCACCGCAATGAGCGGCTGCCCCGTCCATTGCGGCCTGACCGAGCGCATCGTCGCCGAGGAAAAGGCGCAGTTGGATTTCAGCCAGTCCATGAGCTATGGCGACTACCTGCAGCTGGACGCCATCCTGGGCGCACAGCAACTGCTGTCGCCCACGCATGACGAGTTGCTGTTCATCATCCAGCACCAGACCAGCGAACTGTGGATGAAGCTGATGCTGCACGAGCTGGGCGCGGCCACGGCCGCCGTGGCGGCCGACCGCCATGCCGACGCATTCAAGATGCTGGCCCGCGTGAGCCGCATCATGGAGCAGTTGGTCGGCGCCTGGTCCGTGCTGGCCACAATGACGCCTACCGAGTACACGGCCATGCGCCCGTATCTCGCCAGCTCCAGCGGCTTCCAGAGCTACCAGTACCGCTGCATCGAGTTCGCGCTGGGCAACAAGAATGCCGCCATGCTCCAGCCCCATGCCCACCGGCCCGACCTGCTGGCCCGGGTGGATGCCGCATGGCGCGCACCTTCCCTGTACGACGAGGCCCTGCGCCTGCTGGCACGCCAGGGGCTGGCCATTCCTGCCGGGCACCTGGAACGCGACTGGACCCAGCCCTACACGGCCAGCCCCGAGGTCGAGGCCGCCTGGGCCCAGGTCTACCGCGACCCGCAGTCGCACTGGGACCTGTACCAGCTCGGCGAAAAGCTGGCCGACATCGAGGACGCCTTCCGCCTGTGGCGCTTTCGCCATGTGACCACGGTGGAGCGCGTCATCGGCTTCAAGCGCGGCACGGCTGGGACCGGCGGCGTCAGCTATCTGCGCAAGATGCTGGACGTGGTGCTGTTCCCCGAAATCTGGTCCGTGAGAACGAAACTGTGACCCCTGAGCGGCTTTGCCGCTTCCCCCGCTCTCGCTGCGCGGGCGCGGGACGACACCATCGCTGCGGGACGGCCCTTGCTCGGCGTCCGCCGATGGGCCGCGCCAAGTTTCCGGCGCAAGAACACCATGCCTTCGCATGTAGTCAAAACACAAGGAAATCCATGAAGCAAATCATCGACGTGGGACTGCCGCCGCTCAAGCAGCCCTTCTCCTGGGCCGTCAAGGCCAGCGGCCAGATGCTGTTCACGGCCCACGGCCCCGTGCGGCCCGACGGCAGCATCGACACCGGCCCCATCGAACAGCAGGCGCGCCTGACCTTCACCAACCTGCGCAACGCGCTGCAGGCCGCAGGCGGCACGCTGGCGCATGTGACCCAGGTGCTGATCTACATGACCGACGTGGCCGACATGCCGGCCATCGACGCCGTGTACCGCGAGTTCTTCGAGGCGCCCTATCCCAACCGCTCCAGCATGGGGATTTCGGCGCTGGTGGTGCCGGGGATGAAGCTGGAGATCGTGGCCTACGCCATGCTCCCCTAGAGGATGTGACGGACATGCCGGCGCCCCGCAATTGCGTTCAATACAGGGGCGGCGTGCGGGACGAGACTGCGGGCCTTGTGCAGTCCTGCGTCCGCGCGAAATCTCATGTCCTCCTCGCTGCTCGCCATGGGCGTCTTCACCCTCGTCGGCGCCATCACGCCCGGCCCCGTCAATGTGCTGGCCCTGCGCCACGGCGCAGCCCGCTCGCGCCTGGTCTCTGCCGCCTATGTGCTGGGCGCCAGCGCCAGCTATGCGGCCGTGGTCTGGGTCATGGGCCAGGGCGCACAGTGGCTGCTGCAGACGCTGCCGCAGCTGTCCACGGCCGCACAGTGGCTGTGCGCCGCCTATCTGCTGTGGCTGGCCTGGCGGCTGGCCAACGCACCTGTGGGCCAGGCCGGTGCGCAGCAGCAGGCCGGATCGCAGCGCCCGCTGCAGGCCCTGCTGCAAGCGCTGTTGCAGGGCACGGCCGTACAGACGCTCAACCCCAAGGCCTGGCTGGTGGCGCTGGCCGGCGTGGGCCTGTTCGTGCTGCCCCACGCGAATGCGCCGTGGGCGCTGCTGCAGTTTTGCGCCATTTCGCTGCTGGCCTGCCTGGTGGGGGTCGGCAGCTGGGCGCTGCTGGGGCAGCTGCTTTCGGGCTGGCTGCGCACCGAACGCCGCCAGCGCCTGTTCCACCGCCTGCTGGCCCTGCTGCTGGTCGCCAGCGTGGCGGCCATGCTGGCATGATGGCTGGCCGCCATGACTTCAACCTCTCCCCACCGCTTCCACCGCCATCCGGCCGCTCCCTGGGCAGAGCTGCGCGACAGCGCGCGCTCGCCACACTGCTTTCGGCTGCACATGCATGCCGAGTACTCGATAGGCATCGTGGACGCGGGCCGCACCGTGTTCCACCATGCCCACGGCCCGCAGCCTGTGGAGGCGGGCGGCGTGGTGCTGATCGAGCCCGGCGCCTGGCATGCCTGCAATCCCGACCCCGGCGCGCCGTGGTCCTACCGCATGCTGTTTGTCGATGCCGACTGGCTGCACGCGCGGCTGGGCGTGGCCGCGCTGCGCTTTCCCCGGCGCACGCTCACGGATGCGGACATCGCCCGCCTGGTGGATGGCCTGTGCCGCCCCGTCGATGGCACGGCGGCCGCCGACCGCCTGGCCCTGGGCCTGGAGCACCTGCTGGACCGCTGCGCCCAGCCCGCAGCCTTGCCCCTGCCCGGCGATGCGGCGGCCCTGGCCCCCGCACTGCAGCGCCTGCATGCAGGACCCGATGCAGGCCTGACCGTGCAGTCCCTGGCCCAGGAATGCGGCATGAGCGCCACGCGCTTCATCCGCCGCTTCAAGGCGGCCACGGGCATGACGCCCGGCAGCTACCGCCTGAACCTGCGCATCAACGGCGCGCGCCGCCTGCTGGCCACGGGGGCGGCGCTGTCCGATGCGGCCTATGCCATGGGCTTTGCCGACCAGGCGCACCTGCAGCGCGCCTTCAAGGCACACCATGCGCTGACGCCGGGCTGCTACGCACGCGGCGCCTGAGCCGGTACCTGGGCCGGCTGCACCTGAGCCGACCGCATCTGGGCCGGACCCTCCCATGGTTTTGCAGCGGCCAGCCCGGGGCCCGCGGTGAAAGCGCAGATACTTACGCCTTCCGCTTTCAGCCCCCACCTGCCGCGCACCATGGCCGCCTTCCAAGACATTCAGCAACGAGAAACCGGCCTGCGCCAGCAGCTGTCCGCCGCCCAGATGGTGATGATCGCCATTGGCGGCGCCATCGGCACCGGCCTGTTCATGGGCAGCGCCTTCGCCATCGGCTTCGCCGGCCCCAGCGTGCTGGTCAGCTATGCCATCGGCGCGCTGATCTCGCTGCTGCTCATGGGCTGCCTGGCCGAGATGACGGTGGCCCACCCGACCTCGGGCTCGTTCGGCGCCTATGCCGAGCACTACATCAGCCCGCTGGCCGGCTTCATGGTCCGCTATGCCTACTGGGCCGCCGTGGTGCTGGCCGTGGGCATGGAGGTGACGGCCATCGGCATCTACATGGGCTACTGGTTCCCCGACGTGCCGCGCTGGATCTGGGTACTGGTGTTCTCGGGCGCGCTGGTGGCCGTCAACGCCAGCAGCGTCAAGGCCTTCGGCCAGGTGGAGTACGGCTTTTCCATGGTGAAGATCATCGCCATCGTGGCCTTCATCCTGATCGGCGCCTGGGTGGTGTTCGGCTCGCAGCCCCAGGGCATCGGCTTTTTCAACTACACGGCCGATGGCGGCTTCTTCCCCAAGGGCCTGTGGGGCACCTGGGTGGCCGTGATCATCGCCATCTTCAGCTACCTGAGCCTGGAGGCCGTGGCCGTGGCGGCCGGCGAGGCCGAGGACCCCAAGCGCGCCATCACCCGGGCCTTTCGCACCACCATGGCCCGCCTGGTGATCTTCTACCTGGCCACGATCGCGCTGATGCTGGCCATCGTGCCCTGGCAGCAGGCGGGCACGGACAAGAGCCCCTTCGTGAAGGTGATGGAGATCATCGGCATCCCGGGCGCTGCCAGCATCATCAACTTCGTGGTGCTGGTGGCCGCGCTGTCGGCCATGAACAGCCAGCTGTATGTGACCTCGCGCATGATGTTCAGCCTGTCGCGCGGCGGCTATGCGCCCTCGGTGTTCGGGCGGCTGAACAGCCGCGGCGTGCCCGTGGCGGCGATTGCCATCTCCTGCCTGGGCATTGCCGTGGCCGTGGCCGTGAACCTGTGGAAGCCCGAGGGCTCGCTGCTGTGGATGATGTCCGTGTCCATGTTCGGCGCCATGTTCACCTGGTTCATGATCTTCGTGACCCATCTGTTCTTCCGCGCGCGCTGGTCGCGCGAGCATCCGGGCCAGCGCCTGCAGTTCCGCATGTGGGGCTTTCCGCTGTTCACGCTGGCCGGCGCCGCGCTGATGCTGGGCGTGATCGTCACCACCTATTTCACCGAGGTCTTCCACATGACGCTGCTCACGGGCCTGCCCTTCCTGGGCCTGCTGGCCCTGGTGTACGCGCTGTGGTACCGGCCCCGCGCACAAGCGCGCAAGAAGGACTGAAGCCATGACCCGCAGACTCTGGGACATCTCCCCGGCCGTGCAGGCCGCCAGCCCCGTCTTTCCCGGCGACACGGCCTACAGTCAGCAGTGGTGCGCCACCATCGGGCCGGGCTGCCCGGTCAATGTCAGCGCCATCACGCTGTCGCCCCATGTGGGAGCGCATGCCGATGCACCGCTGCACTATGACGCCGACGGGGCATCCATCGGCAACGTGGATCTCGACGCCTTCCTCGGCCCCTGCCGCGTGATCCACTCCATCGGCAAGGGGCCGCTGGTCGAATGGGAGCACATCGCCCACGCCGTGGAGCATCTTCCGGCACGCGTGCTGGTGCGCACCTACGAGCGCGCCCCCACCACCTGGGACCAGGAACTGGCAGCCTATGCACCGGCCACGGTCGAGCGGCTGGCCGACCTGGGCGTGAAGCTCATCGGCATTGACACGGCCAGCATTGATCCGGCCAGCAGCAAGAGCCTGGACAGCCACCAGGTCATACGCCGGCGCGGCCTGCGCGTGCTGGAGAACCTGGTGCTGGACGAGGTGGCCGAGGGCGACTACGAGCTCATCGCCCTGCCGCTCAAACTGGTCGAGGCCGATGCCTCGCCCGTGCGCGCCGTGCTGCGCGCCCTGGCCTGATCCCTGCCCGCATTGCGGCGCCGGCCCTGCCCGCGCTTTTCGCCTTTTCGCCTTTTCGATACCCAAGGAGACCCCGTGACGAGCCTGCAAGACTGCCTCACCCTCGATGCGCAAGACCCGCTGCGCGCCCTGCGCGACCAATTCACGCTGCCCGAAGGCGTGATCTACCTTGACGGCAATTCGCTGGGCGCCAGCCCCCGCGCCGCCGCCGCGCGCGTGGCCGAGGTGGTGCAGCAGGAATGGGCGCAGGGCCTGATCCGCTCGTGGAACGATGCCGGATGGATCAGCCTGCCCCAGCGCCTGGGCGACCAGTTCGCCCCCTGGCTGGGCGTGGGCGCGGGTGAGCTGGTGTTCACCGACACGGCCTCCATCAACCTCTACAAGGTGCTGACAGCGGCGGCCCGCATCGCGCGCGAGGACGCGCCGCAGCGCAAGCGCCTGATCAGCGAGCGCAGCAACTTCCCCACCGACCTCTACATCGCCCAGTCGGTCTGCCAGGAATACGGCCTGGAGCTGGTGCTGCTCGAACCCGAGGAAATTGCCGGCGCGCTGACCGACGAGGTGGCCATCTGCATGCTCACCCATGTCAACTACCGCACGGGCGCCATGCACGACATGGCTGCCGTGACGGCTGCCGCGCAGGGCAAGGGCATTCTCTGCGTCTGGGACCTGTGCCACAGCGCGGGTGCCGTGCCTGTCGATCTCAAGGGCGCGAATGCCGACTTCGCCATCGGCTGCAGCTACAAGTACCTCAACGGCGGCCCCGGTGCGCCAGCCTTTGTCTGGGCCAACCCGCGCCTGATCAACCGCTTCTGGCAGCCGCTGTCGGGCTGGTTCGGCCATGCCGAGCCTTTCAAGTTCGTGCCGGACTACAACCCGGCCCAGGGCATACAGCGCTACCTGTGCGGCACCCAGCCCATGGTCAGCCTGAGCGTGCTGCAGTGCGGCCTGGACGTGTTCACGGCCGTGGAGCCGCTGGGCGGCATGGACGCGCTGCGCAACAAGTCGCTGGCGCTGACCGACATGTTCATCGCCCTGGTCGAGGAACGCTGCCAGGGCCACGGCCTGGGCCTGGCCACGCCGCGCGAGCACGGCCGGCGCGGCTCCCAGGTCTGCCTCACGCGCGAGGAGGGACTGGGCGTGGATGGCAAGGACAGCGGCGCCTATGCCATCGTGCAGGCGCTGATCGCGCGCGGCGTGATCGGCGACTTCCGCAAGGGCGACGGCACGGGCCTGCACAAGGACATCCTGCGCTTCGGCTTCACGCCGCTGTACGTGGGATTCGAAGATGTCTGGCATGCCGTGGAGCACCTGCGCCAGGTGCTGGAATCGGGCGAATGGCGCAAGCCGGAGTTCAACCGCATCAATGCGGTGACCTGAAGCCTGGAGCCAGCCCTTCAGAACGCCGTGGACGACAGCGAGGCCCAGAGATGGGCCGCGACCAGGGCGCGCCAGGGCGCGAAGTCCCGCAGCCACAACTCGGTCTGCGCCGCATCCATGGCGTCCGTCTTCAACAGCAGGGCCAGGGCCCGGCGCACGGCCACATCGCCGTGCAGTGGGCCGTCCAGGTGGCCATAGCCGCGCAGCAGCATGTAGTTCACGGTCCACGGGCCTATGCCCTTGAGGGCCAGCAGCCGCTCGCGGATCTCGGCCACCGGCAGTTCAGGCAGGGCCGCCCAGTCGTCCAGCGGCAATTCACCCGACTGCACGGCCTGCGCCAGCAGGCGCAGCGTGTGCGTCTTGCTCCGCGAAAAGCCGGCGGCGCGCAAATCCTCCTCACCGAGCTGTGCCAGCTGGGCGGCCTCCGGCATGCACCACAGCTGCTGCGGCGCGTCGGCATGGCCATCGTGCAGCGCCACCGGCTGGCCGGCTGCGGCGATCAGGCGGCGGCGCAGCGACACGGCTGCCGCCACGCTGATCTGCTGCCCGGTGACGGCCCAGCTCAGCGCCTCCCAGGGCGTGCAGGCCGCCGGCACATGCAGGCCACGCTGGCGCGCCAGCAGCGGCCCCAGCCGCGCATGCCGGCCAAAACGGCGCTCGAATTCGCCCACATCCTGGGACAGTCCGAACATGCGCCGCAGCATGGCGGCCAGCACATCGTCCATGCCGGCGATGGCGCCTGCACCGGCGGGCAGGCGCCATCGGGCCTGCACCACGGCCGCCTCTTCGCAATGCTGCGTCAGCTCCAGGGTGAGCAGCGTGGGAAGGCCTTTCCACATCAGGCCCTTGTGCATGCGGATGGTGTCGCCGTCCTGCAGATCGCATTCGGACAGGCGCTGGGCATCGCGCCGGTGAAAGCCCCAGAACTCGTTCATGCGGTAGCCGGCCGGCAGCGTCAGTTGCTGCTCTGCGCCATGGCTGTGGCCGCCACGCCGCCCGCTCATGCCTTGCCGGCCTGGCGCAGCGGGGCTCGGCCGCTCTCCCGCCCTGTCTCCCGGCCAGCGGCCTCCTGCGCCTGGCGCGCCTCGCGCAGCAGCAGGGCACGCTTGCGCTCCACGCCCCAGCGGTAGCCGGAGATGCTGCCGTCGTTGCGCACCACGCGGTGGCAGGGCACGGCCACGGCAATCGGGTTGGCAGCGACGGCGCTGGCCACGGCGCGGGCGCCCGTGGGCATGCCCAGGCGCAGGGCCAGTTCCGAATAGCTCAGGGTCTGGCCGGCCGGAATGGCGCACAGCGCCTGCCACACGCGCTGCTGGAAGACCGTGCCCTGCACATCCAGCGGCAGCGCCAGGCCGCGGCGCGGCTGCTCGACCAGGGCCACGACCTGGGCCACGGTGTGCTCGAAGCCCGCATCGCCGCCCACCAGCTCGGCCAGCGGAAAGCGCTGCTGCAGGTCCTGCACCAGGGCCTCGGCGTCGTCGCCCAGCAGCACGCAGCACACGCCGCGCTCGGTGCTGGCCACGAGGATGCTGCCCAGCGTGCATTCGGCCACGGCAAAGCGGATGGTCTGGCGCATGCCGCCGCGCCGGTAGTCGCCGGGCGCCATGCCCAGCATGGCGCCTGCGTCGCGGTAGAAACTGCTGCTGGCCGCATAGCCGCTGGAGTAGGCCGCATCGGTGACCGAGTCACTCTGGCCCGGCTGCAGCGCCGCGCGCAGGGCATGCGCGCGATGGGCCTTGGCATAGGCCTTGGGCGTGAGGCCCGTGGCCTGCTTGAACAATCGGTGCAGTTGCCAGGGGCTCAGGCCCGAGCGTTCGGCCAGAGCGCCCAAGGCGGGTGGGGGCTCCTCGGTCTCCAGCCAGCGGCAGCATCGGGCCACCAGGGCCGTGGGGTTGGCAGTGGCATCGCTGGCTTGATTCATGGCTTGGTTGGACACGGCATGTCTTTCTGGGTCATCGGATGCCCTACTCTACGCAGCCCGGAGCACCCGCGCATCCCGCTTCTTGCAACCCGCAGGATTTCAGCGCGGGATTCGGTTACGCTGCGCCCTGCATTTTCCGCGTCGAGACCTGCGAGACTCCCACATGACCACCGAACACTCCGGCTGCCCCATGAACAGCCCCGGCCGCACCGAATCCATCGTCAAAGAGGAGCGCGCCCAGCTGGACTTCAGCCAGTCCATGAGCTATGGCGACTACCTGCACCTGGACCAGATCCTCACGGCACAGCATCCGCTGTCGCCCGCGCATGACGAGATGCTGTTCATCATCCAGCACCAGACCAGCGAGCTGTGGATGAAGCTGATGCTGCATGAGGTCCGAGCCGCCACGGCCGCCATCGCAGGCGGCACTCGTGCCGACGCCTTCAAGATGCTGGCCCGCGTGAGTCGCATCATGGAGCAACTGGTCAGCGCCTGGACCGTGCTGTCCACCATGACCCCGCCCGAGTACACGGCCATGCGCCCCTACCTGGCCAACTCCAGCGGCTTCCAGAGCTACCAGTACCGCTGCATCGAGTTCTCGCTCGGCAACAAGAACGCCGCCATGCTCCAGCCCCATGCCCACCGGCCCGACCTGCTGGCCCAGGTGGAGACGGCATGGCGCTCGCCCTCGCTCTACGACGTGTCCCTGCAGCTGCTGGCGCGCGAGGGCATTGACATGCCCGCCGACCGGCTGGAGCGCGACTGGACCCAGCCCTACGAGGCCAGCGAGGGCGTCAAGCAGGCCTGGATCACCGTCTACCGCGATCCCCACAAGCACTGGGACCTGTATCAGCTCGGCGAAAAGCTGGCCGACATCGAGGACGCCTTCCGCCTGTGGCGCTTCCGCCATCTGACCACGGTGGAGCGCGTCATCGGCTTCAAGCGCGGCACGGGCGGCACCGGCGGCGTCAGCTATCTGCGCAAGATGCTGGACGTGGTGCTGTTCCCCGAAATCTGGGCGCTGCGCACCGAGCTGTAAGAACTGGCGGGCGCCACCGACGGCAGACCGCTGCGGTGGCGACAGCGCGCAGGCGCGCAAACAGGTAAGCTGCGGCGCCAGGAGAAATACCGTGTCCGCAGCGCCACAACAGCCCCCACACAACAACATACACACAGAGGCTTCGCAGACCTCCCCCGCAGCACCGCCGCCGCGCAGCCAACTGCTGTGGGCCATGCTGCTGTCCCTGCTCTCGGCCTTTGCGCTGAGCCAGGCCTTTCGCACCACCACCTCGGTCATGGCCACGGGTCTTCAGCAGGATTTCGGGCTCACGGCCCAGTCGCTGGGCGCCTTCGCCGGCCTGTTCGGCCTGTCCTTCGGCGTGGCCCAGCTGCTGATGGGCATCGGCATGGACCTCTACGGCCTGCGGCGCACGGTGCTGCTGTCGTTTCCGCTGGCGATTGCGGGGTCGGCACTGTCCGCCGCCGCACCCAATTACGGCTGGCTGATGGTGGGCCAGTTGCTGATCGGCGTGGGCTGCTCGCCCGCCTTTCTGGCCTGCACCATGTTCATCTCGCGCCACTTTCCCATGGACCGCTTTGCCTTTCTGTCGGGCGTGGGCATGGGTGTCGGTGGACTGGGGCTGCTGTTCACAGGCACGCCACTGGCCTGGCTGGTCCAGCATTTCGGCTGGCGCTCGGGCTTTGCGCTGCTGGCCGTGATGTCGGCCCTGTCGTGGCTGCTGATCTGGTGGCGCGTGCACGAGCCCGCCCGCAGCGGAGCACAGACCGCCGCACGGGAAAGCTGGGGCGTGGCGGCACGCCGCATGGCCGAGCTGTTCACGCTGCCGCACACGCTGGGCATCGTCCTGCTGGCCATGGCCTGCTATGCATCGTTTCTGGCGCTGCGCGGCCTGTGGCTGGGGCCGCTGCTCATCCATCGCTATGGCTTTTCGCTGGTGGAAAGCGGCAATGTGGCGCTGGTCGTATCGATGATCTCGCTGTTCAGCCCCGCGATTTTCGGGCGCATGGACCCCGGCCCAGGACGGCGCCGGCGCTGGCTCACCAATTACTCGCTGCTCATGGGCAGCCTGTTCATGCTCATGGCCTTTTTGCACCATGGCTGGACCAATGTGGCGCTGATCTTCGCCATGGGCCTGCTGTCGGGCTATTCGGTGCTGCAGTACGCCGATGTGCGCGCTTCCTACCCCCCCGAGATGACCGGCCGCGCGCTGTCGCTGTTCACCATGGCCATGTTCCTGGGCGTGGCCCTGGTGCAATGGTTCACGGGCTGGGTCGCCGCCTGGGCCGAGGCCTGGGGCGTGGAGCCCTACAAGGCCGTGATGATCTCGATTGCAGCCACGCTGGTGGGCGCGTCAACCGCGTTCCGTTTCCTGCCCTCCTCGCCGCTGCTGCGCCAGGCCCCGGCCGCCTAGCGGCCGGGGTCTCTGTCTCTACAGGGCGTTGGCGGCCGAGCCATCGCCACGGTACAGCCAGGGCAGATCCATCAGCCGGGAGCCCAGCAGGCGCAGCGACAGGTCACGCCCCCAGCGCACGGGACCCGTGGCATGGAAGATGCGGCCGTTGCGCTGCGAGCGCGCCTGCACGCGCGCATTGCGCTGCCAGCGGTTGAGCGCGTAGCGGCGCAGGCGCATGTTGACGTCGAGATCGTGCATGGACAGGGCACGCTGCAGCTCCGCTGCATCTTCAATCGCCATGCCGGCGCCCTGGGCCAGATAGGGGCGCATGGGATGGGCCGCATCGCCCAGCAAGGCCACCACGCCGCGCGCCATCTGCGCGGCCGATTGCACGGGCGGGCGATCGCCCACCGGCCACAGCCGCCAGTCGCCACCGGCTGCAGGCACATGCTGGACCAGGTCCAACAGCTGGGGGCAACTGCCCTGCAGCACCCGCACCAGATCGTCGAGATTGCCCGCATGGTCCCAGTTCGCCAGATCCTCTGGCGCCGGGCCCTGGATGATGATCACCAGGTTCTGCAGCTCGCCCCGGCGCACGGGGTACTGGATGGCATGCATGCGCGAGCCCAGCCAGGCCGTGACATCGGTGGCCCGCAGGCGCTTGGGCAACTGGGCCTGGTGCACCAGGGCGCGGTAGGCCAGGTGCCCGGTGACACGCGGCGGGCCGTCGCCCAGCAACTGCTGGCGCAGAACGCTACGCACGCCGTCGGCGGCGACCAGGGCATCGCCTTCGATCAGCTTGCCGGCCCGGGTGCGCACGGTGACCACGCCGTCGGTCTCGGAAAAGCTCTCGATGGGCTGGCCCAGGTTCAGGTGCATGCCCGGATAAGTCTGAGCGGCTTCCCGCAGCAATTGCTGCAGATCGGCCCGGTGGATGGTGGCGTAGGCCGCGCCATAGCGTTGCACGGACTCGCTGCCCAAGGGCATGTGCGCCAATTCCTGCCCGGTGACTGCGCTGCGCACGCGCAGGCTGCCCGGCAGCGCCACCACCTGTTGCAGCGGTTTTTGCAGGCCCCAGGCCTGAAGCCGCCGCACGACATTCGGACCGATCTGGATTCCGGCACCCACTTCGCTGAGCGCGGGCGCCTGCTCGAAAAGACGCACTTCCCAACCCGCCCGCGACGCACCGATGGCGGCGGCCAGGCCACCAATGCCGCCCCCGGCAATCAACACCTGCTTGTTCATGTGCGTATTGTGCCCCTGCCGCCACCCATGGCGGCAGGGGCCTGATTATTCAAGTCGGACACCGCTGAAGAAAATCAAAGAATGCTCGGAATCTTCTGAAACATGCGCGCATCCCCCAGGCATTGAGGCGCATCAAGATCCCAAAAACGGGCATCTCGCCACGCACCAAACTGCCATAAAGGACATCGCCCCACCATCACCTGTGCGGCGCGGCCAAAAATCGGCCTTTGCATCGCCGCTCTGGAAATGTCCATACACGGATCCACACTTTACGCCGCGAATGATAGAGATTCTCAACTGAGACAATCTTTTGACAAATGGCCGTGACAATGAAAAAAGCCCGCACTGGGCGGGCTCTTTCATGCGCGACGGGAAAATCAGATGACAAATTTCTCACGGTCCTGATTCTGAATCCACTTTGGCGGCTTGCCGCGTCCGGTCCAGGTTTGGCCGGTTGCGGGATCGCGGTACTTGGGAGCCACTTTGGCGCCGGTTGTGCCAGCGGTACGACCACGAGCTGCAGGAAACACGTCATCGGCAGTCAGACCATATTCGGCAATCAAGTTGCGAACCTGTCCCACGGCGTCGGCAAGCTCGCGCTTGCGTGCTTCCTGGATCTGTTGCTCCAGTTCCTGTCGCTGCTTCAGCAGTTCCTTGTAAGAGCTCATGGTATGCGCCTTGAAAGTAGTTTAAGAGCTTTCATTATAAAAACATAATCAGCCCATGGCGCAAGTCGCATGTAAGCAAAACCCACAATATCGCTGCTGCCTATTGCGAAGAGTAGTTCTCGGATAAATCCGATATGGCCAGCACCTTGTCAATGCGTTTGCCATCGAGATCGATGACCTCGAAGATCCAGCCTGCACAGCTGACCCGTTCCCCCAGAATGGGCAAATGACCGCTTTCTGCCATGAGAAGGCCCGCCACGGTGTTGTATCGGCCGCGGTGCTCATCGGGAAGATCTCGAATATCGAGGCGCGCCTTCAGCTCCGATATGGGCATCAGACCGTCCAATAGCCATGAGCCATCCTCACGCTGCATGGCCCAGGCTTCTGCCTCGGTCACAGGCTGTAACTCGCCGGTAATCGCCTCGAGCAAATCCCGGGGCGTCATGATGCCCTGCACCACGCCATATTCATCCACCACAAACACCATGCGTCCGGACCGGGCACGCAATTGCTCCAGCAGCTCCATGGCGCTGAGCGTCTCGGGCAGGAAAGAAGCCGGCAGCACATGTTCGTACAGCGTGGTGCCGGCGGCATCCGAGCCCAATGCCAGCAGGCGCGCCACGCTGATGATGCCGACCACGTCATCCAGCGAATTGCGGCACACCGGGTACCAGGAATGCCCGCCCTTCGAGTGGTCGTCGGCCGAGGCCTGCAATGCCTCGGTGACGGTCATGTCGGCATCCAGCCATTGCACGTCGCCGCGCGGGACCATGATCGACGTCAGTGAGCGGTCATCGAGGTGAAAGACGTTTTGCACCATCTGGTGCTCGTTGGCCTCGATCACCCCGGCATCCCGCCCTTCGGCCAGGCTTGCCACGATTTCCTCTTCGGTCACGGCGCGCGCTGCGGATTCATTGATGCGCAGCAGAGTCAGCATGGCGCGGGTGGAAAAGGCCAGCAGCCGCACAAAGGGCTTTGCAGCCGACGCCACCCAGGTCATGGGCCGGGAAACCACCGTGGCCACGGTTTCGGGATAAAGCTGGCCTATGCGCTTTGGCACCAGCTCGCCGAAGACGATGGTGACGAAGGTGATCACAGTCACGACGAGCGCCGTGGCAGAAATGCTGGCCGCGCGTTCCGGAATTCCCAGGCCCAGCAGCCATGCGGCCAGCCCGTCACTGAAGGCCGCCTCGCCCAAAATGCCGTTGAGCAGGCCGATGGAGGTGATGCCCACCTGCACCGAAGAAAGAAATTGCGTGGGGTTTTCGAGCAAGGCCAGTGCTGCCACCGCACCCTTGTCGCCTGTTTCAGCCAGTGCCACCAACCGAGCCTTGCGGCTGGAGGCCAGTGCCAATTCGGACATTGCAAACACCCCATTGAGCAGCGTAAGCAACGCGATCAGCAGAAAATCCATGGTTCGTATATCAGAAAGAAGACCATGGCACTTTACTGTATCGGCGATATCCAGGGATGCCACGACGCCTTTGAGCGCCTGCTGCACCGCGTGGACTTCTCCGCCAGCCGCGATACCTTGTACATCCTGGGTGACCTTGTGAACCGCGGTCCGGAATCGGACAAGGTGCTGCGCACCTGCATGGCCGCCGGCGACTCCATGCGCGCCCTGCTGGGCAACCATGACCTGCACCTGCTGGCCGCCGCCCAGGGCGTGCGCCGCAGCAGCCGTCGCGACACGCTGGCCCGGGTGCTGGATGCGCCCGACCGCGATCAGTTGCTGGACTGGCTGCGCCACCAGCCGCTGGCGCGCTGCCACCGCATGGCGCATGGCGAGGAACTGCTGATGGTCCATGCCGGCGTGCTGCCGCAGTGGAGCAGCCAGGAAGTGATGGCGCTGGCGGGCGAGGTGCATTCGGTACTGCGCAGCAAGCAGTTGCCCGATTTCTTGCAGGCCATGTACGGCAACCAGCCCGATCGCTGGTCACCCGACCTGCAGGGTTGGGAGCGCCTGCGGGTCATCGTCAACGCCTTGACCCGGCTGCGCTTTTGCACCGCACAGGGTGTCATGGATTTCGACAGCACCGAGTCGGCCGAGCAGGCGGCGCCCGGCCTCATGCCCTGGTTCGATGTGCCGGGCCGCGCCACGGCGAGCGCAACGATTGCGTTTGGCCACTGGTCCACGCTGGGCCACATCAGCCGGCCCGACCTGGTGGCGCTGGACACCGGCTGCGTCTGGGGCGGCTGCCTGAGCATGATGCGTTTCGGCGATCACCTGGCGGACCGGGAACTGATCCAGGTGGACTGCCCGCAGGCACAGGCCCCGGGCTGACCTGGACGACTCCGATGGGCGAGCGCCCATGAAAAAACGCCTGCAAGGCAGGCGTTTTTCGTGAGGCAGGCGGCTTGCGCGGCGCTCAGACCTCGGAAGTGGCGACGGGTGCCACAGGCGGGACCGGCGCGACAGGTGCAACAGGCGCCTTGAACAGCGCGGCCAGCTTGCGCTTGGGCTTGATGCCGCTGCCCGCCTTGGGCGCGGCAGCACCCTGGCTGTCCCAGCTCGCATCGACGCTGGCGGTTGCCTCGTAGGGCTTGTCGAAGAACGGGTCCGAGTGCGCCGGGCGCTGGGCCATGCGCGAGCCGCGATGGCCAAAACCGGAACTGCCCCGCGACGCATCACCGCCGCGATCGCCACGCTCGGCGCCGCGATCCCGTTCACGACCGTAGCCGCCGCTGCTTTGGCGCGGCAGCTCGTCAAAACGGTGACCACGCGGTGCGCTGCCACGGAAATCTTCCATGGGGCAGGCCTCGACGTTGATCTTCTTCTTGATGAGCTTCTCGATCTCGCCCACCAGGCGCGCATCGTGGTTGGTCACCAGGGTCACGGCAATGCCGGAGGCGCCTGCGCGGCCCGTGCGGCCGATGCGGTGCACATAGTCTTCGGCGTTGAAGGGCACGTCGTAGTTGAAGACGGCCGGCACGTCCTTGATGTCCAGGCCACGGGCCGCGACATCGGTACACACCAGCAGATCCACCTCGCCGCGCTTGAAGGCTTCAAGCGCCTTCAGGCGCTCGTCCTGGCTCTTGTCGCCGTGCAGCGCCGTTGCGCGCAGGCCATCACGCTCCAGGGCACGCGTCAGGCGCGCACAGCCCAGCTTGCTGTTGGAGAAGACGAAGGCCTGGCGGATGTCGCGCTGCTTGAGCAGGGAGCGCAGCGCATAGCGCTTGTCGTCGTCGCTGACGCTGTAGAAGCGCTGCTCCACCGTGGACGCCGTCTCGTTGGGGCGGGCCACTTCGATGGTGACGGGGTCCTGCAGGTAGCTGCTGGCCAGGCGCTTGATCTCGGGCGAGAAGGTGGCGCTGAACAGCAAAGTCGTGCGTGTCTTGGGCAGGTGGGACAGGATGCGCTGCAGATCGGGCAAAAAGCCGATGTCGAGCATGCGGTCCGCCTCGTCCAGCACCACGTACTCGACCTGGTTGAGCACGGCGTTCTTGGCTTCGATGTGGTCAAGCAGACGGCCCGGCGTGGCCACCAGCACCTCGACGCCTTTCTTGAGCTCCAGCGTCTGCGGCTTCATGTCCATGCCGCCGAACACCACAGTGCTGCGCAGCTTGGTGTACTTCGCATACTGGGCGATCTGCTGGGCCACCTGGTCCGCCAGTTCGCGTGTGGGCAAAAGCACCAACGCCCGCACGGGGTGGCGTGCAGGCGAAGCGGAGGTATTTTCGTGGCGCATCAGCCGCTGCAGCAACGGCAGCGAGAACGCCGCCGTCTTGCCTGTGCCGGTCTGGGCGGCGCCCATGACATCCTTGCCGGTCAGAACGACCGGAATGGCCTGTGCCTGGATGGGCGTCATGGACTCATAGCCCATGTCGGCTACGGCGCGCGCCAGGGACTCAGCCAGCTGGAGATTGGAGAAAGAGCTTGTCATTGAGAGCGCTATTGTCGCACCTAGCGCGATTTGTGCGTTGCAATAACGCCAATTGGCACCTGGACAAGCATGGCGTTGTGTGAGCGCAACCCGCAAAAACCCGGTATGAGGGCCCGCAATGCGGGCATTTTTTCATCGCCGGGCAGCCTCCAGATGAAAAAGCGGCCCCTCGCAGGGGCCGGCGAAGCTTGCGCAGCAACGCGAGCGTGGGGGTACTTCTCAGAGGGAAGCAGCCGAAAAAGTGTCGCAGGACTTGACGCTGCCGGTACGCAGGCCGGTGCTGAACCAGCGCTGGCGCTGGGCGCTGGTGCCGTGCGTGAAGCTGTCCGGCACCACGGCGCCGCCGCCTGCGCGCTGCAGGGCGTCGTCGCCAATCTTGGATGCCGCATTCATGGCCGACTCCACATCGCCCTGCTCCAGGATCTGGCGGGCACTTTGCGCGCGGTTCGCCCAGACGCCGGCCAGGCAATCGGCCTGCAGTTCCAGCTTGACCGACAGATGGTTGTATTCGACCTTGCTGACGCGGCCACGGGCGCGGTCCACCTGGGCGCTGATGCCCAGCAGGTTCTGCACGTGGTGGCCCACCTCGTGGGCAATCACATAGGCCTGGGCGAAATCGCCGGGCGCGCCCAGCTGGTTCTTGAGCGTTTCGTAGAAGCCCAAGTCGATATAGACCTTCTGGTCGGCAGGGCAGTAGAAGGGCCCCATGGCCGACTGCCCCGTGCCGCAGGCCGTGGGCGTTGCGCCACGGAACAGCACGAGCTTGGGATCGGTATATTGGGCGCCGCCCTGGCGGAACACATCGCGCCAGACATCTTCGGTATCGGCAAGCACGGTGGAGACAAAGCGGGCGAGCTTGTCATCGGCCGGCGGCTTGTGGGCCGGGCCCTGAGGCTGCTGCACCTGCACCGGCGAGCCGCCGCTGAGCGCACCCAGGATGGTCAGCGGGTTGATGCCCAGCACCCAGCCGCCGACCAGGGCGATGACGATGGTGCCAATGCCTATGCTGCGTCCGCCGAAGACGGGGCCGCCGCCACCGCCACCCTCGTCACGGCGGTCTTCCACATTGTCCGACTCGCGGTTGCCATCCCATCTCATGGTGTTCACTCCTGGATCTGTGCTGCAGCCTGCAGCATCGGGCGGCGATATTACGTCGGAACCTGCGGGACTGCAGCGACCGCAGCTGTGGCAATGATACGGCGTGTATCAGCGCACGGGCTGCACCGCCATGGGGGCGGTGGCCGGTGGCGCCTGGCTGCGCAGGACCTGCTCGCGGGCCACCAGCACCATGGCGGCCAGCAGCGCGGCGACGATGCCCAGGCCGATGACGACCGCCAGGCCCAGCCCCCATCCGCCGCGCCTGCGCCGCTCGCGTGCAGGCTCGCCGGGCCGGCGGGGCGCGGGAGCCTGCTCGCTGGGCGGCTGCTCGCGCTGCCACGGCTCGGGCGCGGGTCCGCGCCGCTGCTGCTCATAGCGCGGGGCCGATTCCTTGCGCGGAGCTTCGGGCCGCGCCGAACCGTCCCAGCGGGGCTCTTCGCGCGGATAAGAAGGCTTTTGTGACATAGGCGACATCGTAGTGCCTGCGCAGGCCCTCACGGGCCTGTGCGCAGCACTGGACACATCGTGAATTGGTCGATCCAAGCCTACTGTGTACAGTCGCGGCCATGAGCCATTCCAGCATGCCCTCCTCCACCGCCCTTGAAGCACAGGCCACGGCCGCGCTGTTGCCCTGGAACGAACTGGCCGAAGAGATCGCCGCCGTGCTGCTGCAGCCCCAGGCAGCGCAGGTGCCGGCGCGCATCGTGATGCCCCTGCCGGCCGGTGGCAGCCTGTTTTGCATGCCAGCCACCGACGGCCAGGTGGCCATGACCAAGCTGATCAGCTTCACGCCCGGCAACGCCGGCACGCCGCGCGCCACCATCCAGGGGGATGTGGTGGTCTTCGACGTGGCCACGGGCGAGCGCCGTCTGATCCTGGACGGCCCCACGGTCACGGCGCGGCGCACGGCCGCCGTATCGCTGCTGGCCGCGCAAAGGCTGGCGCCGAATCCGCAGGGTCCGTTGCTGATCGTGGGCGCCGGCGTGCAGGGCCTGGCCCATTTGCAGGCCTTTGCCGCAGGCCTGGGCGTGCGCGAGGTTCAGGTGGCATCGCGCAGCGCGCAGAGCGCCCAGGCGCTGGTCGACCAGGCCCGGGCCATGGGACTGCAGGCCACCGCCGTGGAGGATGTGGAGACGGCGGCGCGCCACTGCCCGCTGATCGTGACCTGCACGCCCGCCCGGGCCGTGGTGCTGCGCGAGGCGCCGCGCAGCGATGCCTTCATCTCGGCCGTGGGCGCCTTCACGCCGCAGATGGTGGAGCTGGCACCCGGCCTGTGCCAGGGCTTGCTGCAGTCGGGCCGCGTGGTGGTCGATACCGGGGATGCGCTGCATGAGGCCGGTGACCTGCTGCAGGCCGGCATCGATGTCGCCGCCCTGCCCACGCTGGAGCAGGTGGTGCGCGAGCAATGGCCGCGCTCGGATTCGCCCGTGCTGTTCAAATGCTGCGGCTGGGGCGGCTGGGATCTGGCAGCCACCCGCCTGGCCATGCGCCGGGCCGCACTCCAGAACAGTTGAAAGCGGATTTCTGCGTTGAACGAGCTTTTCCCCCCGGATTCCCCCGCCCCGGCTTCCAGCACCGCGCCCAGTCGCTGGCAGCGCCTGGGCCTGCGCACGCAACTGGCCCTGGTCTTCGGCTCGCTGCTGGTGGGCGTGACGGTGCTGATGTCGCTGGCATTCGGCGAGCTGCTGCGCTGGCGCATGGAGCGCGAGGTCAGCGCCTCGCTGCATGCCATGGCCTCCAACGCCGCCCGGCAGCTGTCCGATGGCCTGTTCAGCCGCGCCCATACCGTGGAAGTGCTGGCCGCCTCGCCGGAGCTCTGGATCCAGGGGCTGGAGGCCCCGGGCGTGGGCGCACTGCTCAACCGCGCCCGTTCGCTGACGCCCACCAGCCTCTGGATCGGCGTGGCCGACGCCGAGGGCACGGTGCGCAGCGCGACCGACCAGGTGCTGGTGGGCCTCGATGTCAGCGACCGGCCCTGGTTCGAGCCGGGTCTGCAGCGCGTCCATGTGGGCGATGTGCGCGCCTCCTCGCCTGTGATGTCCGCCTTGCTGCCGCCTGCGGCCGACGGCGCGCCGCGCCGGTTCATGGACTTCGCGGCGCCCATTCGCGTGGGCGATCTCACCCAGGGCGTGCTGTGCATGCACAGCAGCTGGGAATGGGTGCGCGAAACCATGCAGACCCTGCAGCAGGCCGACAGCGCCGACCGGCAGATCGGCCTGTTCATCTTCGACCGGCGTGGACGGCTCATCCACGCGCCGGGCGACAGCCTGGAGCCGTTGCTGGCCCTGGACCAGCGCCTGCCGGTGGCCCATACCGTGTCTGCCGATACGGCCGATGCCACGCTGCAGCCCGTACAGGTAGCGCGCTGGCAGGACAGTCCGCAGAGCTTTCTGACGGCCACCGTGCCGCTGCAGGCCCACAACCGGGCAACCGCCATGGGCTGGCACATCGTGGCCCGGCAGCCGCATGACAGCGCCTACGCGCCCGCGCGCCAGGCCATGCACCAGGTGCTGGCCGGCGGCCTGGCAGCCGCGCTGGTGGCCGCCGTCATCGCCTGGCTGGTGGCGCGCAGGCTGAGCCAGGATCTCAAGCGCCTGGCCCGTGCCGCCAATGGCATCGACGGCAGCGGTGCGGCCTCCGACATCCCGCAGTTGCACAGCAGCCGCGAAGTGCATCGCCTTTCGCAGGCGCTGCGCGGCAGCATTGCCCAGTTGCGCTCGGCCAACGAGGCCATGGAGCGCCAGGTGCGCGAGCGCACGCTGCAGCTGCAGCAGGCCAATGCCGAACTGGAGCACCAGGCGCGCAGCGACCCGCTCACGGGCCTGCTCAACCGCCGGGGCTTCGACTTCCAGCTGGACTTTGCCATGGCGCTGGCGCGCCGCAGCGGCCGCCCCTTGAGCGTGCTCGTCATCGACGTGGACTACTTCAAGCGCATCAACGACCAGCACGGCCACGACATGGGCGACGCCGTGCTGCGCGCCCTGGCGCGCGCCTTCCGCATGCGGCTGCGCGAGTCCGACGTGCTGGCCCGCATGGGGGGCGAGGAATTCCTGGCGCTGCTGCCCGACACCACGGCCGATGCCGCCGTGGTCATTGCCGAGCAACTGCGCGAACTGCTGGCCTCCACGCCCATGGCGCATGGCGAGCCCGTCACCGCCAGCGTGGGCGTGGCCACGCTGCGCGGCACCACGGACACTGCCACCGCCATGCTGCGCCGTGGCGACGAAGCGCTGTACGAGGCCAAGGGCGCAGGCCGCAACAACGTGCAGCTGCAGCGCTGAGGCGGCCCCGCGCCGCTTTTCCCGCCCTCGATTTCCTGACTGCCGCACAACACCCGTGCGGCAAAAAACACCACACTAATACTCAAATTGAGCATATTATTCGCAGCCATCACCAGCCCTTTCCACAGTCCCGGACGGCCACCATGCAGCTCAAATCCGTGCAGTACGACAAGCCCCATTTCTCCCACGCCGGCCAGTGCGGCATCGGCGAGGCCTGGGCCCGCATTCCTCCCGAACTTGACCGCGCCCAGCGCCTTCGGACCGCCGAGCGCATACGCGCCCTGCTGCACGAGCGCGATGCCGTGCTCGTGGCCCATTACTACGTGGACGGCGAACTGCAGGACCTGGCGCGCGAGACCGGCGGCTGCGTGGGCGATTCGCTGGAGATGGCGCGCTTCGGCGCCCAGCACCAGGCCAGCACCCTGGTCGTGGCCGGCGTGCGCTTCATGGGAGAGACCGCCAAGATCCTCAGCCCGGAAAAGCGGGTGCTCATGCCCGACGACGACGCCAGCTGCTCGCTGGACCTGGGCTGCCCGGCAGACGAGTTCAGCGCCTTTTGCGACGCCCACCCGGACCGCACGGTCGTGGTCTACGCCAACACCAGCGCGGCGGTGAAGGCGCGCGCCGACTGGGTGGTCACATCGTCGGTGGGACAGGACATCGTGGCCCACCTGCACGCCTGCGGTGAGAAGATCCTCTGGGCGCCCGACCGCCACCTGGGCGCCCACATCCAGCGCCAGACCGGCGCCGACATGCTGCTGTGGCATGGCTCCTGCCTGGTCCATGACGAGTTCAAGGCCGACGAACTGGCCGCCATGGCGCTGGAGCATCCGCAGGCTGCCATCCTCGTTCACCCCGAGTCGCCGGCCGCCGTGGCCGCCCAGGCCGATGTGGTGGGCTCCACCACCCAGCTCATCAACGCGGCAGGCCGGCTGCCCACCGACACCTTCATCGTCGCCACCGACCAGGGCATCCTGCACGACATGCGCATGCGCTACCCCGGCAAGACCTTCCTGCCCGCGCCCACGGCCGGCCAGGGCGCCACCTGCAAGAGCTGCGCCATGTGCCCCTGGATGGCGATGAACAGCCTGCACGGCGTGGAACTGGCCCTGGAGCAGGGCCTGTGCGCCATCGAGGTGGACCCCGCCATTGCCCAGGCCGCGCGCCGCCCCATCGAACGCATGCTGGCTTTCGCGGCCGGCCACCGCCAGCCCGTGCGCGCCAGCGGCGACCTTGCGCGCGATGCGGCGCTCTTCCAGCATTTCGGTCCCGCCTGAGGAGCACGCCATGACCCAGCCCTCCATGGACGTACTCATCATCGGCGCCGGCCTGGCCGGCATGGCCGCCGCCCTGTCGCTGCCGCCGCATCTGCGCGTGGCCCTGCTCAGCAAGGGCGCGGCCGAGGAATGCGCCAGCGCCTGGGCCCAGGGCGGCATTGCCGCCGTGCTGGATGCACAGGACAGCATCGACGAACACGTGGCAGACACCCTGGTCGCGGGCGCAGGCCAGTGCGATGCGCAGGCCGTGCGCGCCATCCTCGAGCAGGCGCCCGACGCCATCGATTGGCTGGTGGCCCACGGCGTGCCTTTCACGCGTGACGACAGCGGTGGCCTGCACCTCACGCGCGAGGGCGGCCACGGCCGCCGCCGCATCGTGCATGCCGCCGACTGCACCGGCCAGGCCGTGCACGCCGCCCTGCTGCGCGCCTGCCGGGAGCGCGCGAACATCGATTTGCATGAACACACCAGCGCGCTGGACCTGCTGACGGAAGGACAGCCTGCGCACTGCACAGGCGCGCTGGTGCGCCTGCCCGATGGCCGCCAGCAGCGCTGGCATGCCGCGCATACCGTGCTGGCCACGGGCGGGCTGGGGCAGGTCTATCCCGCCACCACCAACCCGGCCACCGCCACGGGCGACGGCGTGGCCATGGCCTGGCGCGCAGGCTGCCGCGTGGGCGACCTGGAGTTCATGCAGTTCCATCCCACGGCGCTGCAGGTGGATGGACGCGCGGCTGGCCTGGTCTCGGAAGCCCTGCGCGGCGAAGGCGCCCTGCTGCGCCTGCCGGACGGCACGCGCTTCATGCCTGCCCATGACGAGCGGGCCGAACTGGCGCCGCGCGACATCGTGGCCCGGGCCATCCGGCACGAGATGGACCGCCATGGCCTGGCCTTCGTGCACCTGGACATCACCCACCGGCCACGTGCCTGGCTGCAGTCGCATTTCCCCGGTGTGATGGCCCTGTGCGCCAGCCATGGCATCGACATTGCCACGCAGCCGATTCCCGTCGCCCCCTGCGCCCACTACGCCTGCGGCGGCGTGCTGGCCGGCATCGACGGGCGCACGGATGTCGATGGCCTGCGCGCCATCGGCGAGGTGGCGCGCACCGGCCTGCACGGCGCCAACCGGCTGGCCAGCAATTCGCTGCTCGAATGCGTGGTGATGGGGCGCGCGGCCGCCCAGGCCATCGCGCAGCAGCCGGTTGCCGCCCCGGCGCCGGCCCGGCCGACCGAAACCCTGCCGGCCGGCGCACAGGAGCAGGACACGGCCGCCATCGCGCAGGAGTTGCGCCAGCTCATGCAGGACTGCGTGGGCATACAGCGCAGCGACCAGGGCCTGGCGCAGGCCGTGCAGCGCATTGCGGCATGGCGTGAAAGGCTGGCACCTGCCGCAGGCCATGCGCTGCGCAACCAGCTCGATGTCTGCTGGCTCATGGCCACGGCCGCCGCCGCACGGCGCGAGAGCTGCGGCGCACATTCGCGCATCGACGCCGCCCTGGCGCTGGTGGAATGAAAAATGGCCCCCACGCTCCCCCCGAGGAGGCTGCTTTTCATCTTGGGGCGGCCCGGCGATGAAAAAGGCCCGCAGCTTTCGCTGCGGGCCTTGTCTGCCGGGCCAAAGCCGTCAGGCCTTGGGAAGCGTCACGCCCACCTGGCCCTGGTACTTGCCGCCACGGTCACGGTAGCTGACCTCGCAGACATCGTCGGGATCGCTCTCGAAGAACAGCACCTGGGCGCAGCCCTCGCCGGCATAGATGCGGGCGGGCAGCGGCGTGGTGTTGGAGAACTCCAGCGTCACATAGCCTTCCCATTCGGGCTCGAAGGGGGTGACGTTGACGATGATGCCGCAACGCGCGTAGGTGCTCTTGCCCAGGCAGATGGTCAGCACATTGCGCGGGATGCGGAAGTACTCGACCGTGCGCGCCAGCGCGAAGCTGTTGGGCGGGATGATGCAGCTGTCGCCCTCGAAATCGACGAAGCTTTTCTCATCGAAGTTCTTGGGGTCCACCACGGTGCTGTGGATGTTGGTGAACACCTTGAATTCGGGTGCGCAGCGGATGTCGTAGCCATAGCTGCTGGTGCCGTAGCTGATGATCTTGCGGCCATCGACGTTGCGAACCTGGGCCGGCTCGAAAGGCTCGATCATGCCGTGATCCTCGGCCATGCGACGGATCCACTTGTCGCTCTTGATGCTCATGGCAATTCCTCGTTCCCTAGCTGCACTTGTCAGGCGCCAGCACCCGGCCGGGCACTGGCGCAAAGGCGCTATTTTGCTTGAGAAACGACGGTGCGCTCGATCAGGCGGTCATCGCCCAGGATGATCATGGCGAACAGCAGCTCGTCCAGGCTCTCGGCCTGGCGGGTCTTGCGCTCGAGCAGCGGCGTGCAGGCCGGGTTGATGACCACGAAGTCGGCCTCGCAGCCTGGCTGCAGATTGCCCACCTGCCCCGCCAGGCCCAGAGCGCGCGCCGCGCCCGCCGTGTGCTGCCACCACAGGTTGCCGGGCGACAGGCTCAGGCCCTGCTTGGTCTGGCCCTCGCGGCCCGCCACATAGGCGGCCTGCATGGTGCGGAAAGGGCTGAAGCTCATGCCGCCGCCCACGTCGCTGGCCAGGCCGTAGAGGAACTGCGCGGCATCGGCCCGCGCAAAGTCGAAGAAGCCGCTACCCAGGAACAGGTTGCTGGTGGGGCTGACGGCAGCGGCGGTGCTGCGTTCACGCATCAGGGCGCGGTCCTCGTCGTCCAGGTGGATGCAGTGCGCGTAGACGGCGCGCTCGCGCATCAGGCCGAAGTCGTCGTAGACCGACAGGTAGCTGCGGGCCTTCGGAAAGAGTTCGGCCACCCAGCGCACTTCGTCCAGGTTCTCGGCCACGTGGGACTGGATCCAGACATCGGCGTAGCGTGCGGCCAGCTCGCCCGCGCCGCGCAGCTGCTCGTGCGTGCTGGTGGGCGCAAAGCGCGGCGTGATGGCGTAGCCCAGGCGGTCCACGCCATGCCAGCGCTGGATCAGGGTTTCGGTATCGATCAGGCTTTGCTCGGTCTGGTCTCGCACGCCGTCGGGGCTGTGGCGGTCCTGCAGCACCTTGCCCGTGATCATGCGCATGCCGCGCGCCTGTGACGCGCCCATGAGCGCATCGACCGAACCCGGGTGCGAGGTGGCAAAGGCCAGCGCCGTCGTCACGCCGTTGCGCTGCAGCTCATCCAGGAAGAACTCGGCCACGCTGTCGGCATGGGCGCGTTCGCAAAAGGCCGACTCGTGCGGAAAGGTGTATTTCTCCAGCCAGGGCAGCAGGCCGGCGGCGGGCGCGCCGATCACATCGGTCTGCGGATAGTGGATGTGCAGGTCGATGAAGCCTGGCGCCAGGATGCGGCCCGGCAGATGGGTGACTTCGGCGCCCGGCTGTCCGGTGAACTGCGCCTGCAGCGCCTGCCAGCTGCCGGCGGCGACGACGCGCTGCTGCCCCCTGTCATCCGGGGCGACGGCCAGCAGGCCGTCTTCGTCGTAGAGCGCCTGGCCATCGTCGGCAAAACGCAGCAATGAGGAACGGTAGATTTGCATGCCGCCAAGCTTAGCGGGCGGACAGGCAGATGCCATATCCGCAGCGCTATAGGCGCCATCGGCAGGCGCCATCCTAGGGTTTACGCCAGGACCGTGCGCCCCGCAGGCCGCATCACTTGGGCAGGGTGGCCTGCACGCCTTCCACCAGCCAGTTCATCTGCAGGATCTGCGCATCGTCCAGCTGCTTGCCGGCTGGAATGCGCACCTGGCCCTGGTTGTCGCGCACCGGCTGGTCGCCGGCCTTGAAGGGCTGCAGGCGGCCCTGGGCCATGTCCTTTTGGCGCTGCAGCACTTCCTCGCGCACGGCGGGCGGCAGCTTGGGGCCGAAGCCTTCCACGCGGATCATGCCCTCCCGCACGCCGCCCCAGGTGTCCTGGCTCTTCCAGCTGCCGTCCAGCACCGCTTTGGCGCGCGCCGTGTAGTAGTCGCCCCACTGGTGGGTGACGGCCAGCAACTGGGCGTCGGGCCCGTCCTTGCGCATGTCGGAGTGGTAGGCAATCGCCATGCGGCCGCGCTCCTGGGCGGCCTGCATCACGGCGGTGGATGCGACCTGGAAGGACACCACGTCCACGCCGCCGTTGAACAGCGCCATGGCCGCATCGCGCTCGCGCGGCGGGTCGAACCAGGTATCCAGCCAGACCACCTTGACCGTGGCCTTGGGATTGACAGAACGCATGCCCAGCGTGAAGGCGTTGATGCCTTGCAGCACCTCGGGAATCGGAAAGCCGACCACGAAGCCGGCCACGCCCGTCTTGCTGGCACGGCCGGCGGCAATGCCCGACAGATAGCGGCCCTCGTAGTAGCGCGCATTCGAGGTGGCCACGTTGTCGGTGCGCTTGAAGCCCGTGACCGACTCGAACTTCACCTGCGGGAAGTCGCGCGCCACGCGCATCACGGACTCGGTGTAGCCGAAGCTGGTGGTGAAGATCAGCTGGTTGCCCGAGGCGGCCAGGTCGCGCAGCACGCGCTCGGCGTCGGGGCCCTCGGGCACGCTGTCCACCGCACGGGTCTGCACGCGCGGACCCAGGGCCGCCTGCAATGTGCGCCGGCCCTCGTCGTGCTGGCGCGTCCAGCCGGCGTCGAGCACGGGCGTCAGATAGACGAAGGCGGCCTTGAGGGGCGCGGAACCTGCGGGGGATGAAGGGGCGGGATGGCCTTGGGACAAGGCCGTGGATACAAGACTTGCGGCCGCGACTGCGGCTGCGAGGTTTTTGTACATGGTGTTCCTCTACATGGCCCGGAAATGAAAACGCACCTGCCGTGGGCAGCGGCCGGTGCGGGGCGCGATTATAGGCAGCGGCCCTGAGGGCTGCCTGGGCCTGCGCTTATGGCCTCCATAAGGGGCGGCAGATACCGTCCACTAGAGCGTGTTATGCACTTTTAAGTGCCCGCGAAAGCCGGGAAATGGGCCCGGAACGAGGCGCAGCGCGCGCCGCGGTTGCCATACCGCAAGTGTGCTGCAACGAAGGGCCGGGCCCATTTCCCGGCTTTCCCCATGGGTTGGCTCTGCGCGCAGGCGCTCGCGGCGTTGCAGCGCTTGCCAAGGCTCCAGCCTTGGCGGCGCACTGCGCCTTGCGATCACCAGCGCGCAGAACCAACGCGGGTACTTAAAAGTGCATAACACGCTCTAAGATCGTCGGCAAATTCCAACCCCCAGCAACCACCAAGGAGTACAAGACCATGCCGATGTTCGTCGATACCTCGCCCCCGGGACAGTGCCTTTTTTGCCGCCTCGTGGCGGGCGAGATCCCGTCCGCCAAGGTGTTCGAGGACGAGCAGACCATCGCCTTCATGGACATCGGCCAGGTCAATCCCGGCCATGTGCTGGTGGCCAGCAAGCGCCATGCCGTGACCCTGCTGGACCTCACGCCCGACGAGGCCGGCGCCGTGATGCGCACGGCCCAGCGCGTGGCGCAGGCCGTGCAGGCAGCGTTCGACCCCGATGGCATCAGCCTGTTCCAGGCCAATGGCGCGGCGGGCGGGCAGACCGTCTTCCACTTCCACCTGCATGTGCTGCCGCGCCACGAGGGCGACGGCGTGGGCCTGGGCTGGCCGCGCAAGGAGCCCGGCATGCAGGCACTGCAGGACTATGCCGAGCGCCTCAGGCAGGCGCTGGCCTGAACGGACTCAGGCCAGGGCGGCGTAGCGGGCGAACACGGCCTCCAGCTGGCGCATCCAGTGGGCGCGCTGCTGGGGTGTGACGAAGCTGGCGTCAAAGCTGTTGACCGCCAATTGCCAGGCCTGCTGCGAGTTCATGCCCGTGGCGGCGAACAGCTGCAGGTAGTTCTCGTTCACGTAGCCGCCGAAATAGGCCGGATCATCGGAGTTGACCGTGACCTTGAGCCCTGCCTCCAAGAGCTGGGGCAGGTTGTGCTTGGCCAGGTCGGACACCACGCACAGCTTGAGGTTGGACAGCGGGCACACGGTCAGCGGCACGCCGTCGCGCACCAGGCGCTGCATCAGGGCCTCGTCGCGCGCGGCCTGCACGCCGTGGTCTATGCGCTCGGAATGCAGCACGTCCAGCGCGCCCCAGATATAGGCGGGAGGCCCCTCCTCGCCCGCATGCGCGACCAGGTGCAGGCCCAGCTCGCGGCAGCGGGCGAACACGCGGGCGAACTTCTCGGGAGGGTTGCCGACCTCGCTGCTGTCCAGCCCCACGCCGATGAAGCGGTCGCGCAGCGGCAGCGCGGCTTCCAGCGTGGCGAAGGCGTCCTCTTCGCTGAGGTGGCGCAGAAAGCTCAGGATCAGCGCCGACGAGATGCCCTGCTCTATCTCCGCATCGCGGCAGGCCCGGTACAGGCCGTTGATCACGGTCTCCATGCCCACGCCGCGCTGGGTGTGGGTCTGGGGGTCGAAGAAGATCTCGGCATGGACCACGTTGTCCTGCGCGGCGCGCGTCAGGTAGGCGCGGCCCATGTCGTAGAAATCCTGCTCGTACAGCAGCACGCTGGCGCCGGCGTAGTAGATGTCCAGAAAGCTCTGCAGATCGGTGAAGGCATAGGCGCGGCGCAGGTCTTCCACGCTGGCGTAGGGCAGCTTCACGCCGTTGCGCTGGGCCAGCGCGAAGATCAGCTCGGGCTCCAGCGAGCCTTCGATGTGCATGTGCAGCTCGGCCTTGGGCATGGCCTTGAGCAATTGGGGCAGATGCGCGGCATCCACGGCGGGTACGGTGTGCATCAGCAGACTCCGAAGGTGATGCCGCTGGCCCGGAGGTAGCGGCGGTAGGCGGACGACATGCGGTCGGCCGCAGAGTGCATTTCGGCGCGCGGGTCCAGCGGCAGGCACTTGGGCTGCTGCGACTCCAGCACGGGCTGGTCCTGGCAGAAGATGGTGTGCTGGAATTCCTGCAGCTGTGCGTCGGGCGAATCGAAGTCTGCCACGGCCAGCCGGAACCAGACGCGGCTGGTCTCGGGCGTGACGGGGCAGATGAACAGGGCGATGGACTCGCGCCAGCCTGCCTTGGTGGTGCCGGACTCGGGCAGCTTGGTCAGCACGGCGGCATAGGGCGCCGTGACTTCGTAGGTGTATTCGACTTCGGCCGCGCTGGTGGAGTGCAGGTTGGACTGCGGCTGCACGGCCTTGCAGCCCGTGGCCAGCACGCCCGTGGCCGTGGTCTCCACGGCATAGGCTTCGATGGCCGTGGCATCGCGGCTGCCCAGCCAGCCTTCGTGGACAAAGCCGAAGTGCGACATGTCCAGGAAGTTCTCGATGATGCGCGGCGCGCTGGCGGCCACGTCGTAGGGGCCGCAGTTGAGCTTGCGCAGGTGCGCGTCCGCCTCTGCTTCAAAGGCTGGAAGGGCCGCCAGGGCCGCCAGGGCCGCCAGGGCCGGAACAGCCGAGAGCTCCTCGCCCGTGGCAAGCCGCACCCAGACCAGGCCGTAGGCTTCCTGTGCCTCGAAGGCCTTCACGCATTGCGAGGGCGGCGGCGTGAAGCTGGGCAGGGCCGGCACCTTGACGCACTGGCCGCTGTCGGCGAACTGCCAGCCGTGGTAGGGGCATTCAAGGTGGCCGTTCTCGACACGGCCCATGGACAGGCGTGCGCCACGGTGCGGGCAGCGGTCCACGAAGACGCGGACCAGGCCTTGCGGATCGCGCCACAGCACCAGGGGCTGGTCCAGCAGTTGCACGCCCAGCGGCGCATCGACAACTTCGTGGGCCTGGGCCACGGGATGCCATAGGGAGTTTTCGATCATGGGGGGAATCTCTTGCTGTCTGTCTGTGCCGCGGCGGCGGGCAGGCCGCGGCTGGGAGCGAGCATAAACCCACTCGATGCGCAGCACAGGTACGGCACCTGTTCAGCACCTGTGCTGCGCATGAACGCCAAGGCCGCCCGAAGGCGGCCCTGGCGGCAGCAGGCAACCCGGCCTGCGCCGGGCGGCCTGGCGTCTGTCTTACTTGCTGTCCTGGCCCGGCACCTTGCCTTCCACGCCCTTGACGTAGAAGTTGATGCCCGTGAGGAACTTGTCCTCGGCCACGGCGTCGGCAGCCAGCAGTTCCTTGCCGTCCTGGCCTGCGATCGGGCCCTTCCAGATGTGGAAGGTGCCGTCCTTCAGGCCCTTCTTGACCTCTTCGATCTTCGCCTTGGCTTCGGCGGGCACGTCATCGGCCAGCGAGACGATGTCGATCGCGCCTTCCTTCACGCCCCACCAGGTCTGCTGGCTGCTCCACTTGCCGTCCAGCATCTCGCGAACGGTCTTGGTGTAGTAGGGCGTCCAGTTGATGATGGCCGAGCCCAGGTGGGCCTTGGGGCCGTAGGCCGTCATGTCGGAGTCCCAGCCGAAGGCGCGCTTGCCCTTTTCTTCGGCCGTCTTGAGCACGGCGGCGGAGTCGGTGTTCTGGAACAGGATGTCGGCGCCGCCGTTGATCAGTGAAGTCGCAGCCTCGGTTTCCTTCGGGGGTGCGAACCACTCGTTGACCCAGACCACCTTGGTCTTGATCTTGGGGTTCATGGACTGCGCGCCCAGCGTGAAGCTGTTGATGTTGCGCAGCACTTCGGGAATCGGCACGGAGCCGACCACGCCCAGCACATTGGACTTGGTCATGGAGCCCGCGATGATGCCGGCCAGGTAGGCGCCTTCGTAGGTGCGGCTGTCGTAGGTGCTGACGTTGGCGGCGGTCTTGTAGCCGGTGGCGTGCTCGAACTTCACATCGGGGAAGTCGGGAGCGATCTTCTGGATGGGCTCCATGTAGCCGAAGGTGGTGCCGAAGACCAGCTTGTTGCCGTTGGCGGCCATGTCGCGCAGCACGCGCTCGGCGTCGGCGCCCTCGGGCACGCTCTCCACATAGGAGGTCTTGATCTTGTCGCCGAATTCCTTCTCCAGCGCCAGGCGGCCCTGGTCGTGGGCAAAGGTGTAGCCGCCGTCACCGACGGGGCCCACGTAGGCGAAGGCGATCTTCAAAGGCTCGGTTGCAGCGGCAGCAGGGGCCTCGGCAACGGGAGCGGGCGCAGGCGCGGCCTCCTCCTTCTTGCCACAGCCGGCCAGCGCGGCGGCGGCCACGGCCGACAGCGCTGCCACCTTGATCAGGGAGCGTTTGTGAAGATCAGTCATCGAAGTTTCCTCAAGTGGTCCTGCGGCAGGCAGGAAGAAGGCGGTGTCCGCAGGGGCGCAGACCCGCCGCGATGGGTCCCGAGAATAAAGCAAGAATGGCGCCAGCCGGCTGCGCCAGAGCCACCAGGCATGCGGGAAAACCACATTTTGGGGGCTTTGCACAATCGTGGTGCATAGGGCGGACCCGTCTGGCGGATCGCGGCAGAAAAAAGGGCCCCGAAGGGCCCTTGGTGCATGGACTGCCGCCGGATCACTTGGCGCCCGGCACCTTGCCTTCGACGCCGTTGACGAAGAAGTTGATGCTGGTCATGAAGCCCAGATCGCCGACCTGGCCTGCCGTCAGCACTTCCTTGCCGGTGTTGTCCTTGATGGGGCCGGTCCAGACGGCGAAGCTGCCGTCCTTCAAGCCGTCGCGTGCCTTGGCGACCTTGTCCTTGATGTCCTGGGGCACGTCGTCGGCGATCTTCACGAGGTCGATGGCACCTTCCTTCACGCCCCACCAGAACGAGCCGCCCTGCCACTTGCCGTCCAGCGTGTCCTGGGTGACCTTGCTGTAGTAGGGCGTCCAGTCGATCACGGCCGAGCCCAGGTGGGCCTTGGGCGCGAAGGCGCTCATGTCGCCGTCCTTGCCGAAGGCGCGCGCACCGCGTTCCTCGGCCGTCTTGAGCACGGCCGGGGAGTTGGTGTTCTGGTAGAGCACGTCCACGCCGCCGTTGATCAGCGAGGTAGCGGCCTCGGACTCCTTGGGCGGGGCGAACCATTCGTTCACCCAGACCACCTTGGCCTTGATCGAGGGATCGACGCTTTGCGCACCCAGCACGAAGCTGTTGATGTTGCGCACCACTTCAGGGATCGGCACCGAGGCCACGACGCCGATGGTCTTGGTCTTGGTCATGCCGCCGGCCACGATGCCGGCAAGGTACGCGCCCTCGAAAGTCTTGGTGTCGTAGGTGGCCACGTTGTCGGCGTTCTTGTAGCCGGTGGCGTGCTCGAACTTCACATCCTTGAGGTCGGCCGCGACCTTCTGCACGAACTCCTGGTAGCCGAAGCTGGTCGCGAAGATCAGTTTGTTGCCCTGGCCGGCCATGTCGCGCATCACGCGCTCGGCGTCCGCGCTCTCGGGCACGCTTTCGACGAAGGAGGTTTCCACCTTGTCGCCGAACTTCTCCTGGATGGCCTTGCGGCCCAGCTCGTGCTGGAAGGTCCAGCCACCGTCGCCGATGGGGCTGACGTACATGAAGCCGATCTTGAGCTTCTCGGCCGGCGCCTGGGCGGCAGGCGCGGCATCGGGAGCAGGCGCTGCGGCCTCTTCCTTCTTGCCGCAGGCGGTCAGGGCCGCCACCGAGATGGCCGACAGGCCGATCATCTTCACAAGCGTGCTTTTCAGGCCAGGTTTCAGGGTGCGTTCGCGCAAAGCGGGCATGCGTTTGTCCTTTTGTGGTTCTGGAGGGAGAGAGAAAAAATGAAAGCGTCAGGAGCCCGGGTAGAAGGGCTTGCCCAGCGAGGCCGGCATGTTGGCACGGATCCAGGCCGGATTGCGCGAGATCAGCACCAGCACGACGATGGTCGCCAGGTAGGGCAGCATGGACAGCAGCTGGCTGGCCACCTGCACGCCCGTGGCCTGCAGGTGGAACTGCAGCATGGTCACGCCGCCGAACAGGTAGGCGCCCAGCAGCACGCGCGCAGGGCGCCAGGTGGCAAAGGTGGTCAGCGCCAGCGCGATCCAGCCCCGGCCCGACACCATGCCCTCCACCCACAGCGGCGTATAGACGGTGGAGATGTAGGCGCCGGCCAGCCCGCACATGGCGCCGCCGAACACCACGGCCGCCAGGCGGATGCGGCGCACCGGGTAGCCCAGCGCATGGGCCGACTGGGGCGACTCACCCACGGCGCGCAGCACCAGGCCGGCCCGCGTGCGGTAGAGGAACCAGACCAGGGCCGCCGCAATGACCACCGCCCCATAGACCAGCGGGTGCAGGCGGAACAGCGCCGTGCCGACCACGGGCAGGTCGGACAGCCAGGGCACGGCGAACTTGGGCAGCTCGGGCAGGCGCGCCTGCACATAGCCCAGGCCCAGGAAGGCCGAGAAGCCCGTGCCGAACAGCGACAGGGCCAGCCCCGTCGCGTACTGGTTGGTGTTCAGCCAGATCACCAGCACGCCGAAGATGGCGGCCAGCAGCGCGCCCGCGCCCATGCCGGCCAGAAAGCCCACGGTGGTGCTGCCCGTGTGGACCACGGCGGCAAAGCCCGCGATGGCGGCGCACAGCATCATGCCCTCGGCACCCAGGTTGACGATGCCGGCCTTTTCATTGATCAGCAGGCCCAGCGCGGCCAGCGCCAGCACGGTGCCGGCGCTGAGCGTGGAGCCCAGCAGCAGTGCATAGGATTCCATCAGCGGGCCTCCTTGACGGCAGGCGCCGCTGCGGGCGGGACCACGGGCGTGCGGGACACCCAGCGCACGCGGTAGGCCACCAGCGTGTCGCAGGCCAGCAGCGTGAACAGCAGCAGGCCCTGGAACACGCCGGTCAGCGCCTTGGGCAGGCCCAGGCGCGACTGGGCGAGTTCGCCCCCGATATAGAACATGCTCATGAGAATCGCGGAAAAGATCATGCCCACGGGATGCAGGCGGCCGACGAAGGCCACGATGATGGCGGCAAAGCCGTAGCCGGCCGGGACATAGGGCGTGAGCTGGCCCAGCGGGCCGGCCACTTCCAGCGCACCGGCCAGGCCGGCGGCGGCGCCCGAGATCAGCAGCGCCGTCCACAGCGCGCGGCGCGAGGAAAAGCCCGCGTAGCGCGCAGCAGCCGGGGCCAGGCCACCGACCTGCAGCGCAAAGCCGGCGCGGGTGCGGAACAGGAAGACCCACAGCATGGCCGCCGCAGCCAGCGCCAGCAGCAGGCCGATATTGGTGCGCATGCCCTGCATGAGCTTGGGGATCTGCGTGACGCGCTCGAAGGTCTTGGTCTGCGGGAAGTTGTAGCCCATGGGGTCCTTCCACGGCCCGTAGACCAGAAAGCCCAGCACCAGGGTGGCCACGTAGACCAGCATCAGGCTGACCAGGATTTCATTTGCATTGAAGCGGTCGCGCAGCAAGGCCACGATGCCGGCCCAGACCATGCCGCCGAGCATGCCGGCCACCAGGATAGCGGGCACGATCCACGGCCCCGTGGTCTTGTCCGCCAGCAGCGCCACGCCGCCTGCGGCCACGGCGCCGATCACGAACTGGCCTTCGGCACCGATGTTCCAGACATTGGAGCGAAAGCACACGGCCAGCCCCAGCGCGATCAGCAGCAGCGGCGTGGCCTTGACGGCCAGCTCGCCCAGCGCATAGGGGGACTTGACGGGGTCCCAGAAGAAGGCCTGCAGGCCGCGCACCGGGTCCTTGCCCAGCATCACGAACAGGCACACGCCGATCAGCACGGTGATGGCCAGCGCCAGCACGGGCGAACCGTAGGTCCACAGCTTCGAGGCCTGGGGGCGTTGCTCAAGCTTGAACATGGGCGCCTCCCCTGGCGGCATTCTGGGCGGCGTTCGGGGCGGCAGCACCGTCCCACAGGCCGCTCATCCACTCGCCGATCTGCTGCACGGTGGCATCGGCCCGCGCCACCGAGGGCGACAGCCGGCCCTTGGCCACCACATGCAGGCGGTCACATATTTCGAACAATTCGTCCAACTCCTCGCTGAGCACCAGCACGGCGCAGCCTTCGTCACGCAATTGCAGGATGGCGCCGCGGATCTGCGCGGCCGCCCCCACGTCCACCCCCCAGGTAGGCTGGGAGATGATGAGCAGCTTGGGCCTGGCATCGATCTCGCGGCCCACGATGAATTTCTGCAGGTTGCCGCCCGACAGCGACTGCGCCGCCGCGTTGGGGCCACCGGCCTTGACGTTGAAGCGCGCGATGATGGCGCGCGCCTGCTCCTGCAACTGGCCCATGCGGATCCAGCCGCCCGCGCCCAGCGCGGTCTTGCGCGTCAGCAGCAGGTTGTGCGCCAGGCCCATGCTGGGCACGGCGCCGCGGCCAAGACGCTCCTCCGGCACGAAGTGCAGGCCCAGCGCACGGCGCCGGCCGGGGCCCAGGCGCCCCGCCTCCCGGCCGGCAATCTGCACCATTTCGGGCGCTGCGCGCGTGTCCTCGCCGGATAGCGCATACAGCAATTCCTTCTGGCCATTGCCCGAGACACCGGCGATGCCCACGACTTCGCCCGCGCGCACATCGAGCTGGATGCCATGCAGGTCCACGCCGAAGGGCTCCGAGCGCGGCAGCGCCAGGCCCTGCACGCGCAGCACGCTGGCGCCGACCTGGGATTCGCGGTGCGTGAGCTCGGGCGGCTCCGAGCCGATCATCAGCTGCGACAGCGAGGCATTGCTCTCCACGGCCGGGTTGCACACGCCGGTCACCTGCCCGCCGCGCAGCACGGTACAGGCCGTGCACAGCGAACGGATCTCGTGCAGCTTGTGGCTGATGTAGAGGATGGAGCAGCCCTCGGACGCCAGGCGGCGCAGCACGACGAAGAGCTTTTCCACTGCCTGCGGCGTGAGCACCGAGGTGGGCTCGTCAAGAATGAGCACGCGCGGGTGCGTGAGCAGGGCGCGGATGATTTCCACGCGCTGCATCTCGCCCACGCTCAGCGTGTGCACGGGGCGGTGGGGATCGACCTCCAGCCCGTAGTCATGCGCCGTGGACTCGATGCGCTTCACCACCTCGGCCAGCGGCAGGCTCTTGTCCAGGCCCAGCCAGACGTTCTCGGCCACGGACAGCGTGTCGAACAGGCTGAAATGCTGGAACACCATGGCGATGCCCAGCTGGCGCGCCTCCTGCGGGTTGCGGATGTGGACCGGCTTGCCATCGACCTCGATGCGGCCTTCGTCGGGCTTGACGGCGCCGTAGATGATCTTCATCAGCGTGGACTTGCCGGCACCGTTCTCACCCAGGATGGCATGCACTTCGCCGGCGCCCACGGTCAGCGAAATACCGTTGTTGGCCACCACCGCCGGATAGCGCTTGGTGATGCCTGTCAGCTGCAGCCGGGGCGGTGCGGCGGCTGGCAGGGGGACTGTATCGGGGGGATTCATGGCTGGGATTGTCTTTCAATTTCTGCAACAAACTGGAACACAAGTCCTTGAAACCGCCTTGGCGGCCCTCATATCGACCACCACTTTGTCCACCAAAAAGGCGGTTCCTGCCGCCATCGCCTAGCGGGCACGGGACATCAGGGCCACATGCCGCACGGCGTCGCGCAGCCAGCGCGTGGAGGCGCCCATGTGCGTGCGGGCGTGCCACAGCTGGTAGTACACCAGCGGCGCGAACTCCACCGGGCAGGGCAGGATCACCAGGGGCAGGCGCTGGCTGAAGCGCTCGCAGAACAGCCGCCCCGTGGTCAGCACCAGCAAGCTGGTGGCCACGATGTCGGGGATCAGGCTGAAATGCGCGCAGCGCGCCGCCACCTGGCGCTGCAGGCCCATGCGGGACAGCTGGTCGTCGATCACGCCGCGCGCGCCCGGGTAGGTGGGCGTGGGCGCGATGTGCTCGGCCTCCAGCCACTGGGCCACGTCCCAGCCGCGGCGCACGGCCGGGTGCTGGGGGCTGACCAGGCAGACCACCTCGTCCTCGAACAGGCTGGCCATGTGCAGGCCCTGCGGCGGCTCGGGCCAGTTGCCGATCACCACGTCCACATCGCCCTGGGCCAGCTGCACCTCGTAGTGCGCGTCGCCGTTGAGGGCCAGGATGTCCACGGGGCAGCCGGGCGCCTCGGTCTTGAGATGGGCCACCAGGCGCGGCAGGAACAGCGGGTCCAGGTAGTCGCTGGCAGCGATGCGGAAGGTGCGCGTGGAGGTGCGGGGATCGAAATGCCGTGCATCGCTGAACAGGCCCTCGGCCGCGCGCAGGATGTCGGCGGCCGGCTGCACCATGCGCAGCCCGGCCTCGGTGGGCTGCATGTGCGCGCCCGAGCGCACCAGCAGCGAATCGCCGGCCAGGTCGCGCAGGCGCTTGAGCGCAGCGGACACCGCCGGCTGGTGCATCCCCAGGCGCAATGCGGCACGCGAGACGCTGCGCTCGGTCAGCACCGTGTGCAGCACCCGTATCAGGTGCAGATCAATCTTGTCGAACAGGGCCTGGTCGCGCATGTAGCGAAGCAATCAGCGAAAAAAAGAGCGGTCGCGCCGGGGACGCGCCGCAGGTCATGGGGAGCCCGCAGCGTAACCCAGCCATGACCCCCGCCAGCTAGATACAAGCACCAAGAATGCCCTGGGCAGGGGCGGTTAAACACTTGTGCACGCAGCACATGCAATATGCGAGCCAGTCGCCGGCAAACCATTGTCCAAACCTATACAGACTTGCAGACTGTTAGCGTGATTCAATGAAATCGCTTCAAAAGGAAGTGGATTGCAGGAGACAAGACGATGAAACAGCCAACCCCTTTTTCGGGCATGGTGGCCGCAGCCACGCTCGCCAGTGTGCTGACCGCCTGCGGCGGCAGCGGTGACTCAGGCCTGGGTGTCATCGAGATACGCAGCCTGTCAAACCGGGCCGACATGATCAGCGACGGCAATGCCTATATTGAAATTGTGCTGCCCAAGGGCAGCCCGCCCGGTGCGCTGAAGGTGGCGCTCAATGGCACGGATGTCACCGCCCGGTTCGCCCTGCGCGCCAATGGCCGGATTCTGGGCCGGGTCGAGGGATTGAAGGGGGGCGCCAACACCCTCACCGCCACGGCGGCCGGCAGCGCGAGGGCACGGCTGGACATCACCAACCATGGCCGGGGCGATCCCATCTTCGCCGGGCCGCAGACCGCGCCGTGGATCTGCGCCACGCGCAATGGCACGCAAGCCACCGTTTCCGTGCCGGGCACGGCACTTTCGGCGACCGTCACCACGCGCGTCAGCGGTCTGGATACCGATCCGGTGGATGTCCAGTGCAATACCAGGACCCAGTACACCTACTACTACATGCCCAAGGCCAGGCAAGGCAGCGCCTGCACGATGGGTCCGGCAGGCGCCACGCCCTGCCATGTGGCCTACGACCCATCGCAGCGCCCGGCCGACAGCGAGATCGCCGACTTCACCAACGACCGCGGAGATACGGTCAAGCACCTGCTGCGCATGGAAACTGGCGTCATGGGCCGCGGCACCTTCCAGATCCTGGCCTACCATGACCCCGCGCAGGCCTGGACGCCCTGGGAGCCGCAAAAGGGATGGAACGGCAAGGTGCTGTGGCGATTCGGCGCAGCCGCTTCCGGCAATCGCTTCCAGGAGTCGGCGGTCAACCTCCTCGACCAGTTCAGCGGCAGCCTGCCTTTCGACCCCAACGCGCTCGCGGCAGGCCACATGGTCGTGAAAGCCATGCTGACCAACCACCTGCACAACAACAACGAGTTGCTGGCCGCCGAGAACATGATGCGCATCAAGGAGCATCTGATCGAGAACTACGGCGAAGTGCGCTACACCATGGGCGACGGCGACTCGGGTGGCTCCATGATGCAGACAGTGATCGCCTCCGCCATGCCGGGTCTGCTGCAGGGCATACAGACGGGGCTGAGCTATCCCGATGCGGTATCCACCTGGATGGAAACACGCGACTGCGGCCTGCTGTCCAGCTACTACAGGACCGCCGCAGGACAGGCACTGAGCGACACCGCGAAGGCCGCCATCAATGGCCATCCGGCCAGCTACTGCGACAAATGGGTAGGGAGCTTCATCGCCCCCCAGAACCCCCGGCTGCCCGACAACTGCGGCGTGGGCTTTCCCGCCTCCATCGTCTACGACCCGCGCACACGCGGCCAGGGCGTGCGCTGCTCGATCCACGACATGCTGGTCCCGGTGTTCGGGACGTTCAAGGACACCGACGGCCACACCAAGCCGCAGCTGCCGTATGACAACACGGGCCTGCAGTACGGACTCAAGGCACTGCAGTCGGGCGCCATCGACGCGGAGGCTTTCGTGCAGCTCAACGAAGGCATCGGCAGCTACACCAACGACATGGACTGGACCGGCGGCACTGCGTCCCGGCCGGCAGCCCGCGAGCGCGCAGTGGCCAGCCTGCTGCCCAGGCTCTACAGCAGTGGCCTCACCAGCAACGGCAGGAACCTGTCCCAGGTGGCCATCATTGACCTGCGGCCCGAGGGCGGCAGCGACATCCACATGACCTGGCGCAGCCTGCAGCAACGCGCACGGCTGGATGCCGCCAACGGCCACCATGACAACCATGTGATCCGCGCCAGCAAGGGTATGGTCCCGCTGCTGATCGCCCCGGCCATGCGACGCGAGGCCTTTGTCATGATGGACCGCTGGCTGACCGCCGTGGAGCGCGACACCACCGGCGCTGCGCTGGCACAGAAAGTGGTGCGCAACAGGCCTTCGGATGTCAGGGATGGATGCATCGCCGCAACGGGAGCCGCCCCTTCGGATCTGGACAAAGTCCTGGCCCTGGACGACCCAGCCTGTCCCCTCAAGCCGACCCTGTCGCCACGCCAGGTGGCCGGAGGTCCGCTCGCGGAGGACATCTACCAGTGCCAGCTCAAGCCCCTTTCGTTCACCAGCCCGGAGTACGCCGGCATCACCTTCAGCCCGGCCCAGCAAAAGCGCCTTGCCGCAGTGTTTGCGGCGGGAGTGTGCGACTGGAGCCAGGCCGGAAGGGGCCAGAGCCAGGAGGCGGCCTTCCTGACCGATTTCAGTGCCGGCCCGGCGGGCACCAAGGCCGGGCCTGCGCCGGTCTCGCGCAACGATTGAGTTGCACCCTGCGCGAAGTCCCGCAGGCGTCCAGGGGCCGGTGATCAGGGTTTGCAGCGTGCCAATTCATGCAATGAAGCAGCAGACTTTCATTGAAGATTTGCATCAAGCACCATGCAGCCGCCCACGATCAACGCCGTCCTCAAGTCCGCGCCCTTTGCGCCCCACCTGAGCAGGGCCCACCTGCTCAGGTTGCGGCGGGAGGTGCTGTTGCGGCACATACCGGCCGGCACCCCGCTTTGCCACAAGACGCACCGGGCCGGCCACTGGGCCGGCGTCGTCCAGGGAGCGATCAAGATCCATGCGCTGTCGCCTACCGGGCGCAGCACCACGCTGGCCACCTTTACCCCGGGTTGCTGGTTCGGCGAGGGCACACTGCTCAAGCACGAATGCTGGCCGTTCGACGCAACGGCGATCGAGGATACGCTGGTGGCACTGATGCCGGCCAGCACCTTTCACTGGCTGCTGGAGCGCAGCCTCGGCTTCAACCGCTTCCTGCTGGACCAGCTCAATGCGCGCCTGGGCCAGTTCATCGGCCGCTGCGAGCATGCGCGGCTGCACCATTCCAGCCGCCATGTGGCGCACTGCATCTCGGAGCTGACCGATTCGAGGCTGTATCCGGACACCGGCAACCGGCACCTGGGCATGTCGCAGGAGGAGCTGGCCAGCCTGGCCGGCGTGTCGCGCCAGATCGTCAATCGCACCCTGGGGGAGCTGGAGGACATCGGAGCGGTCCGCGTCTCCTATGGCGCATTGACACTGATCGATCCCGAAGGACTGCGGCGCTTCAGCGAATCCTTCGAGTGAGGCTCGGCCCCGGCGCTCAGGCGGCCTCCAGCACCTCGACGCGGTTACGGCCCTTGCGCTTGGCCGCATAGCAGGCCATGTCGGCCGAGCGCAGCGCGCTGCTGACCGTGTGCTGGCGGGCATCGAGCACCACCATGCCGACGCTGGCGCCCATCAGGTAGCGCTGGCCCTCGTGCGCGCCCTCCCAGTCCTGCACGGCCATGCACAGGCTTTGCGCCAGCAGCATGCCCTGCTCCGCCGAGGTGCCCGCCAGCAGCACGGCGAATTCATCACCGCCCAGGCGCGCCACCCAGCCCAGCGGCCGGACCACGCTGTCGATCAGCCGGGCCATGTGGCACAGCACCTCGTCGCCGGCCGCATGGCCGCCCTGCTGGTTGACGTGGGCGAAGTGGTCCAGGTCCAGGAACAGGATCACGCCATGCTGCTGCAGGCCGACGGTCTCCTCCTCTGCCTCTTGCGCCTCTTGCGCCTCCTCGATCGTGGCGACGGCGGTGTTGTCGCTCTGCTGCAGGGCGGATTCACCCTGCTGCAGCGCCTCGGCCGGCAGGCGCTGGGCGGCACTGCATTCCTGCAGCCATTCATGCAGGCGCATGGCAAAGGCCTCGCGGTTGGGCAGCAGGGTCAGCGGATCGTGCATGGCCTTCCAGCCCGGCTGCTCGCGCACCAGTCGCTGCATGGTCACGTCCTCGACCACCCAGACCAGGGTGGGGTCTGCCGGCACCACGGCGCGCGGCTCCAGGCCGCGCTGCAGGCGCTGCAGGCTCTGGCCGTGCAGGCGCACCCAGATGGGGCGGCCGTCCTTGCGGACAAAGCACTGCTCGCTGTCGAACTGGCCGTACATGTCCAGGTCCTTGCGCACGCGCTCCAGCAATTGGATGTGCGCCGCGTCGGAGGCGCACAGCTGGCGTATCGCCTGCCCCTGCAGCTCGCGCGGCGGGTAGCCGAGCATGCGCGCGGCCTGCAGGCCCACCAGCTCCAGATGCGCCGACCGCGTGACCACCAGGCCCACGGGCGCGTAGTCCATCAGCGTCTGCAGCTGCAGTTGCAACCGGCCGACCTCGTGCGCCTGCTCCTGCCCCATCTGCCCCAGGCGATGCAGGGCCTGCCACAGCGTGGAGGCTTCGCCCCAGGCATGGGTCCAGGGCATGCGCCAGCCGCCTTCCTCGGCATGGCCCGGCTCGGGTTCGGGCGCGGGATCGGGCTCCTCGGCCATCAGCCTGCCCTGGCTCGCCAGCCATTGGCGTGCAGTGCGGTGCAGGGCCGCCATGGGTTCGGTGACCAGGATCAGCAGCAGGACCAGCAGGCCAGCGACACCGGCCACGGCGGCCAGCAGCCACCACAGCACGCGCGGCGCCAGGCCGGGTGCGATGGCTTCCTCGGGGGTGATCCTGACCACCAGCCACTGCGGCAGCGGCATGCCTGCCGTCGTCACCAGGTAGCCCGCGCGCCGCTGGGTGTCGGGGCCCACCTGCACTGCGCCGGCCGCGGGGTCCTGCAGCCAGTCCGCACCCAGGCCGGGCTCGGCCTCGGCGCGCGCCGACCAGCGCGAGGGGTCGGAGTGGGCCAGGATCTGCCCGTCACGCTGCATGACCAGCAGGCGCCCGCCGGAGCGCGAGGGATCGATGCTGGGCGGCAGCAGTGCCTGGGCGGACATGCGCACGCCGGCCGACAGCACGCCGCTGACCGTGCCGTTGCCAGTGCGCAGCGGCACGGCGTACAGCAACTCCATCATTCCGGGATCAGCCCCCTTGCGCACCATGGTGGAGACCACGGGCCGGCCATCGGCCAGGCTGCGCCGCATCACGTCGCGCACGCCTTCGTCCAGATCGACCAGGGGCTCGGAACGGCCGCCGCGCAGGCTGAGCTGCAGCTGGCCACGCGCGTCCGCCAGTTGCAGGGTGTCGAACAGCCGCACGGATGCGTCTCCGCGCAGCATCTCGCCCATCAGCCGGCTCGGGTCGCTGCCCTGGTCGGCAATGCCCTGGGCCAGCACCCACAGCAGGCGCTGCTGCTGCTCCAGCCGCGCGGCCAGCATGCGCGCCACGGTATCGACCTCGTCGGCCTGCCGGGCCATGGCGCGCTCCAGTGTCTGCTGGCGCATGTTGTGCGAGACCCACCAGGCACTGCCAAGGCCCGCCAGCAGCACGGCCGCAGCGGCCAGCGCCAGCACCGTGCAGCGCATGGCGCCCCAGCCTGTGGCCGCGCGCGGCCGCGAGGGTGAATCCGGCAGCTGCGGAGCATCCTGGGATGCCAGCAGTGCCTGGAAAAAGGGAGATCGGCGGGCGTCCAGTGACATGACGCCATCAATATATGCAGGCCCGAAAGCCGTCCCACTGGGTGGAACCCGCGAACCAGTGGATACCCCGCCCCACAAGGCCCGGCGCTTGCAGGCCGGCACCCGTCAGCGGCGTGGGAATCAGCCTACTGCGAGCACTTCGAGGGCCGCCGGCTTGGGCAGATCGATGACATTGCCCCGGCCCGCGATGAGCCCGTGCTCACGCAACTGGCGCAGCACGCGCGAGAAGGTCTCGGGCGCAATGCCGAGCTGGGCGGCGATCAGCCGCTTGCGCAGGTGCAGCGTCACGCGCAGGCCGCCAGCCTCGTGCGGCATGGCATGGCGCAGCAGCCACTGGGCGCAGCGCGCCTCGGCGTCCTTGGACAGGCGGCTCACCGCCAGCTCGGTCTGCGCGCAGTAGGCCTGGGCCATGTCCTGCAGCAGTTGCTGGGCGGGCGAAGGCAGCTGCGAGACGGCCTTCAGGAAGTCGGCCTGGGGAAGTTGCTGCACGCGGACATCGCTGTCGGCCAGCATGTCCAGGCTGCTGCCGCGCCGCTGCAGCACAAAGGCGGCGTCCAGCCAGGCCGGCCCCTCCACGACACCGAGCTGGTGGCGCATCTGCCCACCCTGGCCTATGCCCAGGAGCACGCGACCGCGCTCCAGATACATCACCGTATCCGGCGACTGCCGACGCAGCCTGAGCCAGGTACCCGCGGCCAACACCTGGGCGGAACCCGGCGCGAAGGCGAAAGCTTGCAAGGAAGACAGGGCGAACATGCATGCAACTTTGCCGGCTTTGCTCCCGCCGCGTTTTGAGCCATGTCAATCCGCCGCCAGCACACCGGTCCGCAGGCGGCATACTTGTCACAAGAATGTCACCAATGAAACGTAATGTATCCAACTGAAAAGTTGAGCCCATGATCGATCCCCAGATGCTCGCCAGCCTGCCCGCTGCCGCGGCCGTGCTGTCCACCGCCGTGCGGTCAGGCGCAGGCCCCGTGGCGCAGCTCATGCGCGCGGGCGGCCTGTACTGCGTCTTCCAGCCGCTGGCCGATCTGCGCAGCGGCAGCATCTACGCGCATGAGGCGCTGATCCGCGGCCCCCAGGGAACGCCGCTGCACACGCCCGACGCCCTGCTCAAGGGGGCGGCGGCCGAGGGCATTCTTCGGGAATTCGAGCTGCTGGCGGTCTGCGTGGCGCTGCAGGACTGGGGCCGGCAGAGTGCGCCGGGCCGGCTGTTCGTCAACCTCAGCGCCCAGGCGCTGGTGCAGGCCGTGGGGGTCTGCGGCCCCGGCATGGTCGGGGACACGGTGCGCAGCTTCGGCGTGCAGGCCCGCTCCCTGGTGGTGGAGATCACCGAACACGACCATGTGACCGACCTGCCCGCCGTCTGCGCCGCCGTGAAGGCCGTGCATGCCACGGGCGCGCGCCTGGCGCTCGATGACTTTGGCGACGGCCGATCCAGCCTGCGCCTGTGGTCCGAGGCCAAGCCCGACTTCGTCAAGATCGACAAGTACTTCATCCACCAGATCGAGCAGCGCCCGGCCACGCTGCAGCTGCTGCAGGCCATCAAGGGCATTGCCGAGGTCTTCGGCACCACGCTGATCGCCGAAGGCATAGAGACCGAGGACGAGCTGCGCACCCTGCGCGACCTGGGCATTCCGTATGGCCAGGGCTGGCTGCTGGGCCGCCCTGCCGAAACCGCCCAGCCCCAGATCAGCACGCAGGCGCGCAGCGTGGCCCAGGACCCGCGCGTGGCCGTGCTGCCCCACCAGGGACACAGCGCGCGCCCGGGGGTGCTGCGCAATCTGATGGTGATGCAGGCGCCCTGCGTGGTGCCTGCGGCCAGCAACGACGAGGTGGCCGAGCTGTTCCAGGCCGGCCAGCAGTTGCATGCCATTGCCGTCGTGGAGGCCGGCCGGCCGCTGGCGCTCATCAACCGCCAGCAGTTCATGAACCACTACGCCACGCTGTACTTCCGCGAAGTGCACGGGCGCAAGCCCTGCCTGGCCTTTGCCAACGTGCAGCCGCGCATCGTGGAGCTCGATTGCGATGTGGACCAGCTCGTGGGCATCCTGACCTCGCAGGACCAGCGCTACCTGAGCGACGGCTTCATCGTCACCGACAACGGCCGCTATGTGGGCCTGGGCACGGGCGAGCAGCTGGTGCGCCGCGTGACCGAGGCCCGCATCGAGGCCGCGCGCCACGCCAACCCGCTGACCTTCCTGCCCGGCAACATCCCCATCAGCCTGCACATGCAGCGACTGCTGGACAGCGGCGCCGGCTTCGTGGCCTGCTACGCCGACCTCAACCACTTCAAGCCCTTCAACGACCACTACGGCTACTGGCGCGGCGACCAGATGATCCGCCTGGTGGCGCGGCTGGCCGTGGCGCACTGCGATGCGCGGCGCGACTTCGTGGGCCATGTGGGCGGGGACGACTTCATGCTGCTGCTGCAAAGCGAGGACTGGCAGCGGCGCTGCGAAGGCATTGTGGGCGCCTTCGCCAGCGAGGCGCGCCAGCTGTTCGACGACCAGGCGCGCGAGGCCGGAGGCATCTGGGCCGAGGACCGCCACGGCATCCGGCGATTCTTTGCCTGCACTACGCTGTCCATCGGCGTGGTGCGCGTCACGCCGGGCAGCGTGCTGGCACCCGAGGACATCGCCAACCTCGCGGCCCTGGCCAAGCAGCAGGCCAAGGCACAAAGCCTGCCGGGGCGCGGCGCCATCGCGCTGCACACGCCGCGCGATGAAGCGCGGCGCCCGGCCCTGCACGGCACCGCAGCGGCCTGGCCTGCCTGAAACAGAAAGCCCGCAGGCTCTTGCGAGGCTGCGGGCTGGTGGCTGGCCGCCGAACGCTGACAGCAAACGCCGACAGCGTCTGGGCGCGGCCCAGCGATCAATTCACCGATGCACCAGACTCGTACCAGCGCTTGACCATGCTGCGCTCGTCATCGTTCAGGGCACCCGGATTGCCAAAGGGCATCTTGCGCAGTTGCACCACCTGCTGGTAGATCTGCTGGGCGTGGGCCTTGACCTGCTCGGGCGAGTCCAGGCGCACATTCTTTTGCTGCAGGGCGGCACCGTGGCAGACCACGCAATGCTGCTGGAAGAAGGGCGCCATCTGGGCGTAGCCCACGGCGCCGTCGGCGGCGGGAGCAGCGGTCGCAACGGGTGCAGCGGCCGCAACGGGTGCAGCAGCTTCGGCACCGGGCGCCGCCGTCGCAGCGGGCTCGGCACCAGCAGGCGCCTGCACGGCGGCGGGAGCCGGTGCGGGGGCTGCGGCAGGCGCAGACACAGGGGCGGCGGCAGGCGCCGGTGCAGGCTTGAGCCAGACGGCCGTGCCGATAAGCACCAGCACGCCAACCAGAGCGTAGGGCCAGGGATGGGCATTGCGGCCCAGCTTGAAGCCGTGGCGCATCACGAAGAACTGGCGGATGGCAGCGCCCGCGAACATCATCAGGATCAGCACCAGCCAGTTCAGCTCATGGCTGTACAGCCAGCCGTAGTGGTTGGACAGCATGGCGAACAGCACCGGCAACGTGAAGTACGTGTTGTGCACGCTGCGCTGCTTGCCGCGCTTGCCGTGGATGGGGTCCACGGGCTGGCCTTCCTTCAGGGCCTTCACCACCGTGCGCTGGCCGGGGATGATCCAGAAGAACACGTTGGCGCTCATCGAGGTCGCCAGCATGGCGCCCATCAGCAGGAAGGCGGCCTGGCCCGGGAAGATGTGGCAGGCCAGGAAGGCCGCAATGCACACCAGCACCAGCACCATGGCGCCCACCGTGGCGTCGCCGTTCTTCTTCTGGCCGAAGACGCGGCAGATGCCGTCGTACAGCAGCCAGAACACGACCAGGAAGGCCAGGGCCGAGGCAATGGCCGCAGCCGAGCCCATGGCGTTGGGATCGGCCGGATTGACGAGGTAGATCTTGGCGTTCCACAGATACGACACCGTCAGCAGCGCAAAGCCGCTGAGCCAGGTGGTGTAGCTTTCCCAGTAGAACCAGTGCAGGTGGTCCGGCAGCTTGGGCGGGGAGACATTGAACTTGACGGGGTGGTAGAACCCACCGCCGTGCACGGCCCAGAGTTCGCCGCTGACGCCCTGCTTCTTGAGGTCATCATCGACAGGCGGCGTCAGGCTGCTGTCGAGGAAGACGAAATAGAAGGAGGAACCGACCCAGGCGATGGCCGTAATGACGTGGAGCCACCGCAACAGCAGGTTGGCCCAGTCGAGAATGTAGCTTTCCATAGCTCTCAACCTTGGCAGCGTGGGGGCCGCCGGTGTTCAACCTGCTCACCACTGCGGGCGCTCTGAGCAGAAGAAAAAGGCCGCGCACCCGGTAGATATACCGCCGGTGCACCGCTGCGACCATTTCGTAGACACAAAGTGTATGCAATTTTTCGACAGCCAGCCGGCTTGCGCGACATCAATTCACTAGAGATTTCCCTGATTCTGCGCAGGCGCGGCGCTGCGCCGCTGCAGCAGCTGCGCCGCCACGGCCACCGCGATCACCTCAGGCTCCTTGCCCTTGATGCCGGGCACGCCGATGGGGCAGGTCACATGGTCCAGCTCCGCATCGCTGAAGCCGCGCTCGCGCAGCCTGCGCCGGAAGGTGGCCCATTTGGTGGCGCTGCCGATCAGGCCCACATAGGGCAGGTCGCCGTGCTGGCGCTGGCGGCTCAGGCATTGGGCGACCACCTCCAGGTCCTCGGCATGGCTGAAGCTCATGATCAGCACCTGGGAGCCGGCGGGCAGGTCGGCCACGGCGGACTGCACGGGATCGGAGTACTCACACTGCACGAGCTCGTGCTCCTCCTCGGGGAAGACCGAATCGCGGCTGTCCACCCACATCACGCGGTAGGGAAGATTGCACAGCAGGCGCACCAGCGCATGGCCGACGTGGCCTGCGCCGAACAGCGCCACGCAGTCGCGCGGCGGCTGCAGCCGCTCGCGCAGCATGTCCATGCGGCCCTGGGGCACCAGCACGAACCTCAGCATCACCACGCCGCCGCAGCACTGGCCCAGGCTGGGGCCCAGCGGATAGCGATGCTGGTGCTCGGCAAGGGCGGGACCGGCCTGCCCAGGCTGTCCGGGCAATCCGGCCTGAAGGGCAGCGTCGCGCAGCAGGCTGCGCGCGCGGTCGATGGCGTCGAACTCCAGGTGCCCGCCGCCAATGGTGCCGGCCACGCGGTCGGCAAACACGGCCATCCAGGCGCCGCGCTCGCGCGGCACCGAGCCGCGCGACTCCATCACCTCGACCCAGCACAGCGGCCCCTGCGCAAGGCCCTGCTCGACTTTCTTGAACGTGTCACTCCACATGGGCGCACCTGACAGCCCGTCGTGGCGCCTGCGGGCTTCGTTGGAATTTGTTGCGGGATTTTCCGCTGCGGCACTTGAGTTTTGCGCTCCGACTGCCGGTGCCGCAGCGTTTCAGGATACGCTCGCAATCATGCCCGATTCCCCCGATTCCTCTCAGCACAGTTGCGTGCAAAAGCCACGTTCCGGCCGTCCCTGGCTGTGGGCGGGACTGATGGCCGCCATTGCCTCCCTGGTCACGGCCTGCAAGTCGCCACCCGGCCCCGGCCCGCGCCCCGACGAGGCCACATCCAGCGCACAGTTGCAGTACCGCAAGGTGGCGGCCAATCATCTGTACACGCGCAATGCCGAGCGCATCTACAAGGGCAAGTTGCCGCCCATGCTCTACGCGATCGGCGTGCTGCAGGTGCAGATCGACCGCAACGGCCAGGTCCAGCGCCTGCACTGGATGCGCGCGCCCAGCCATGCCCCCGAAGTGGTGAGCGAGATCGAGCGCCTGGTGCGCGCCGCCGCGCCCTTCCCCGCCCCGGCCGGCGCCGCCCGCATCACCTATACCGATACCTGGCTCTGGGACAAGTCCGGCCGCTTCCAGCTCGACACGCTGACCGAAGGCCAGCTCTGAGCTTCAGCACGGTTCAGGCAGATTCACGCGGCTGGCCGTCGGCAAAGCTCCTGGCGCTTCTGAGCAGGCAGGTCACGGCATACAGCACCAGGTCCTCCGGGGCATCGTCGTTCACGCGGTCGATGACCTCGATGGCATAGCCCAGGTCCTGCGACATCTGCGGCAGCACGCCTGCCGCACGGTCGCCGGCCTGCAGGCTGGCCACCGCCTGGTCAGCGCTGGCGTGGTAGCCGCGCAGCAAATCACGCGCGGCACACACCATGGCCGAGTCGGCGCGCTCTGCATGCAGCTCCAGCACGCCCAGGGCCGCGCCCATGTGGCACAGCGCATCGACCGCCAGTACCTCCTGGTGCTGTGGTGAGTATCTTCGGTGGCTGCGGCCCGATGGGTTGACTGTCTTCATGGCTCCCCTTGCGCGGGACCGTGCTGGTCCCGAAGCAACAATACCTTTCAGGTCCCTTGCAGTCAATACCTTTCCGGTCCATGATTGCCGGCGATGAAACAGACCGATCCTCAGTACAAGCTGCGCCTGCCGCAGGAACTCAAGGACCTCGTCGAGGAGGCAGCCAAGCGCACCGGCCGTTCCATGAACGCCGAAGTCGTGGCCCGGCTGCAGACCACGTTCGAGGCCCCTCTGCTCGGCCGCCTGTCGGCCGCGACGGACCCTGCGCTGGAATGCGAGGAGCCCGTGAGCATCTACGACATCAAGATGAGCGCCGAAGCCGTGGAGCGCATCGAAAAGCGCCTCGAACGCATAGAGCAGGCCGTGCTCCCGCCCGCTGCGCCGGGCAGCGCCAATGAAGACGGCGCCGCTGGCGCCGACTGAGACAACCGCACAAAGAAAAAACCGGCCCGCAGGCCGGTTTCGTTCAAAGGCCCCTCAGGGCCTGGATCACTCGACCACCTTGGTGATCTTCGAGCCCTGCAGCGACACGCCGGCTTCCAGACCCGCATTGGTCAGCACATAGCTGGTCACGGGGCCCTGGGCGGTCGTGGTGTCCACGCTGCCATTGGCGCCCACCTTGCCTGCGGCCACCGTGGCATCGGCGCCCACGGACCAGCCCTCGCTGGCCAGGAACTTGTCCAGCGCTTCCTGGGTGTTGAACACATAGATCACAGCCTTGGACTGGCCACCGGCCTGCCAGCCCACCGAGGCGCCTGTCGTGCTGTAGTAGCCCTTGTTCTGGCCGCCGACGCGCAGCACGCCGCGGCCATGCTCGACACCGATGACGAAGCTGCCGCCGATCACCGAGGGGAAGATCAGCACGCCCTTGGAGCGGGCCACCATTTCCTTGGAGCCTGGCGCCGTCTGGTACAGCCGCTCCAGCGCAGCGTTGGCGCGCGCATTGACGGTGGTGGCATCAGCGCGCGGCGCGGACTGGGTTTCCGGCTTGGTGGTCGTGCAGCCGACCATGGCAATGCTGCCGGCCGCCAGTGCAGTGGCCATCACGACGGTACGCAAAGAAAACTGACGCATGGGAAAACCTGCCTTTCTTGATTGGACGTTTTGGGGAGACCCCATCGGTTCATTGGATTGATCACCTTGCCTCCCGGTCCCGGGCACCCCTTCCAGTGCTCGCAAACCGTTTCCGAGACAGGCTGGGGATGATGCTAGGCGGCTTTGCGGTACTTGTGATGAGACATGTCACAAGTTGCGCCATAGGACTACAGGCCCGCAGGAAATGTCTGAAAATCCCGTGCCGGGCCGCCACAGCCGACACCGAAAGCGCGCTGATGCCAGAATGCACGCACAGCAACACCCGGCCCACCGGGCCTATCCACACCGAGGGAGTTCATGAAGTTCTGGAGCCACTTTCACCATCCCCAGGCAGCCATGGTGCTGCTGCGCGTCACGCTCGCGGTCCTGTTGCTTTTTCACGGCTGGGCCAAGCTGCGCTACGGCATAGGCAGCATCGAGCGCATGGTGGAGTCCACGGGCGCACCGGGCTGGCTGGCCTATGCGGTCTATCTGGGTGAGGTGGTGGCGCCGCTGCTGCTGCTGGTCGGCCTGTGGGTGGTGCCTGCGGCGCTGGTGATTGCGATCAACATGGTCGTGGCCTTTGCGCTGGTGCACACGGGCCAGGTGATGCAGCTGCACAGCTCGGGAGGCTGGGCGCTGGAGCTGCAGGCCTTCTTCTTCATCACGGCCCTGGTCGTGGCCATGGGGCATTCCAAGGGCAAGTAGCCCGCACGCTTGCTGGAGCCCCAAAAGCAACGGCCCGCAATGCGGGCCGTTTTTCGTTTCAGGGCTCACTCCAGGCCATCCCCCGACAGCCTGCCTGCAGCAGGGCTCAGGAGCCCCGGTACGTGGAATAGCTCCAGGGGCTGACCAGCAGGGGCACGTGGTAGTGCTGGTCGGCATGGGCCACGCCGAAGTCCAGGCTCACCTTGTTGAGGAAGTTGGGCTCCGGCAGTTGCACGCCACGGGCCTTGAAGTAGGCCGCCACGTCGAAGGTCAGGCGGTAGGTGCCGATCCTGAGGCTGTTGTTGTCGAACAGCGGTGCATCGGTGCGGCCGTCGTGGTTGAGCACCAGGCTCTTGATCAGCGTGGCCTGGTCGCCATCGGTGGAATACAGCGCGACAGCCATGCCGGCTGCGGGGCAGCCGTTCATGGTGTCGAGGACGTGGGTGCTCAGGCCCATGGAAATCTCCTGTGCGGCGGGAGCTGGCCCGCCCGGTTGTCATTGGTTGGTCAATGCAAGGAGCGCGGCGCGCGACAGCACTCGCGGCCCTGCCCTGCATTCGCAAAGTGTATACAGTTTTTGTACGCCCTTGAAGGGCGTTGCACGGCCGACGCCTAGGCAGATACCCGCACTTTGGGCGCCCGGGCCGGCGCGCGGGAAGCCTGCCGACGCCATGCTTCTACACTGTGGTCCGCCGCCGCCCTGGCCGCAGGACCCTCCGGCCGGCGCGCACAGGGCGGCACAGGACTCGCGCTTTTTTTCCACTGTTCCACTGTTTCATCTGCCAAGGAGATACCGATGCAACTTCGCTCCCCCTTGCTTGCAACCAGCCTGGCGCTGGCCATTGCCAGCCTGGCCGCCTGCAGCAGCACGCAGCCGCCCGCGGCTTCGGCGGCGCCAGCACCCGTGGCCGCAGCGCCTGCCCCGGCAGCGGCGCCCATCACGCAGAGCAACGCGGCCCAGGCCGCCAGCGCCGCCTATGACTTCGACATGGATGTGTTCCATCCCGTCGTGGGCAGGAGCGGCATGGTGGCCAGCGAGCAGGAGCTGGCCTCGCGCATCGGCCTGCAGGTCCTGAAGTCCGGCGGCAATGCGGTGGACGCCGCCGTGGCCATGGGCTTTGCGCTGGCCGTGGCCCTGCCCAACGCAGGCAACATCGGCGGCGGCGGCTTCATGGTGGTGCATGACGCCAAGAGCGGCAAGAACATTGCGCTGGACTTCCGCGAGGTCGCGCCCTCCAAGGCCACGCGCGACATGTACGTGGGTGCGGATGGCAAGGTCATCGACGGCAAATCGCTCTACACCCACTACGCCGTGGGCGTGCCCGGGACCGTGGCCGGCATGGAGCATGCATTGAAGAAATGGGGATCGCTGCCCTTGTCCACGGTGATTGCGCCGGCCGCAAAGCTGGCCGACAAGGGCTTTGCGGTCAGCGAGACCCTGGCCAAGATCCTGGAGCAGGAAAAGAAGAACATGGGCCAGTGGCCCGCCACCCAGGCCATCTTCTGGCGCAACGGCGAGCCCCTCAAGCGCGGCGACCGCCTGGTGCAAAAGGACCTGGCGCAGTCGCTGCGCCTGATCGGCCAGCAGGGCTCCAAGGTGTTCTACGAAGGCTCCATCGCCCGCAAGATCGCGGCCGAGATGGCGCCGCATGCAGGCGCCCTCTCGCTGCAGGACCTCAAGAGCTACAAGGTCGCCGAGCGCGAGCCTCTGCGCGGCACCTACCGCGGCTACGAGATCGTGACCATGCCGCCTCCGTCCTCCGGCGGCGCCCACCTGATCCAGATCCTCAACATGATGGAACGCTGGCCCATGAACCAGTGGGGCGTCAACAGCGCGCAGAGCATCCACTACATGGCGGAAAGCATGAAGCTGGCCTATGCCGACCGTGCCGAATACCTGGGTGATCCCGACTTCGTGACCGTGCCGCTCAAGGGCCTGACCTCCAAGCGCTATGCCGAGGCACTGGCCGCCGGCATCGACCCCTACCAGGCGCGCGCCGGCAAGGACATCCGGCCCGGCAAGCCCCAGCCCTACGAGAGCGACCAGACCACGCACTACTCGGTGGTGGACAAGGCGGGCAACGCCGTGGCCGTGACCTATACGCTGAACACCAACTTCGGCAGCGGCATCGTGGCCAAGGGCACGGGCATCCTGCTCAACAACGAGATGGACGATTTCTCGGCCAAGCCCGGCGTGGCCAACGCCTATGGCCTGGTCGGCGGCGATGCCAACGCGGTGGCCGCAGGCAAGCGCCCGCTGTCGTCGATGACGCCGACCATGGTGCTCAAGGGCGGCAAGCCCGTGCTGGTCACCGGCAGCCCCGGCGGCGCACGCATCATCACCACCGTGCTGCAGACCGTTGTCAACACCATAGACTTCGGCATGAACCCGGCCGAGGCCGCCGCCACGCCGCGCTTTCACCACCAGTGGACGCCCGATGAGCTGCGCGTGGAAAAGGGAATCAGCCCCGACACCGTGGCCCTGCTCAAGTCGCGCGGCCACAACGTTGCCGTGAAGGCGTCGATGGGCCGCACCCAGACCATCGAGCTGCGCGACGGCATGCTCTACGGCGCCTCCGACCCGCGCAACCCCGACGGGCAGACACTGGGCTATTGAAGCAAGAAAAAGCCGCGCCCGTTGCCGAGCGCGGCTTTTCACAACAGGGCGGCGCAAGGCCGCCCTCCCACCAATCGCGTTGTCAGTTGCGCGGCATCAGGCCGGGACCTTCTGGCCCACTTCGAAGTTGGCCTGGATCTCCAGCGCACGCACCATGCCCGAGTGATCCCAGTTCGCGCCGCCGTGGGCCACGCAGCTGTTGAACAGCTCCTGCGCCTGGGCGGTGTTGGGCAGGGACACGCCGAGCTGGCGCGCGCTGCTCAGGGCCAGGTTCAGGTCCTTCTGGTGCAGCGAGATGCGGAAGCCCGGATCGAACGTGCGCTTGATCATGCGCTCGGCATGCACTTCCAGGATCTTGGACGAGGCAAAGCCGCCCAGCAGCGCCTCGCGCACGCGGGCCGGGTCGGCACCGGCGCGCGACGCGAACAGCAGGGCCTCTGCCACCGCCTCGATGTTCAGCGCCACGATGATCTGGTTGGCCACCTTGGCGGTCTGGCCGTCGCCGTTGCCGCCCACCAGGGTGATGTTCTTGCCCATGCGCTCGAACAGCGGCTTGACGCGCGCGAACACGTCCTCCGGGCCGCCGACCATGATGGACAGCGTTGCGTTCTTGGCGCCCACCTCGCCGCCGGAGACCGGCGCATCCAGGTACTGGGCGCCGATGGCCTCGATGCGGCGAGCGAAGTCCTTGGTGGCCACGGGCGAGATGGAGCTCATGTCCACCACCACCTTGCCGCTGCTGCCCTTGAGGCCGGCGGCCACGCCGTCCTCGCCGAACAGCACCTTCTCGACATCGGGCGTGTCGGGCAGCATCAGGAAGATGATGTCGGCCCGCTCGGCCACGCCGCGCGCGGTGGTGCACTGGGTGGCGCTGCTTTCGGCGATCTGCGCGGGGATCTTGCCCAGGGTGTTCACGAACAGCTGGTGGCCTGCCGTCAGAAGGTGGCCCGCCATGGGCGCGCCCATGATGCCCAGGCCCACGAAACCAAGCTTGAGAGAGGATGCATTCATGCTGTGTACTCCTTGTCGTTTTTGAAAAGCTGAGAAAAAACTCCGGCGGCGCTCAGGCGGCGACTGCCGCGCGCACGCTGGTGTGGGCGTCCAGCCAGCCCAGGCCCGATTCGGTATCGCGCGCGGGCTTGTACTCGCAGCCCACCCAGCCCTGGTAGCCGATGCGGTCCAGGTGCGCGAACAGGAAGGGGTAGTTGATCTCGCCCGTGCCCGGCTCGTTGCGGCCCGGGTTGTCGGCCAGTTGCACGTGGCCGATGCGCGCCAGGTGCTTTTGCAGCGTGGCCGCCAGTTCGCCCTCGGTGCGCTGCGCGTGGTAGATGTCGTACTGCACGAAGGCGTTGGGCGCACCCACCTCATCGAGGATGGACAGGGCCTCGTCCGTGCGGTTCAGATAGAAGCCGGGAATGTCGAAGGGGTTGATGGGCTCGATCAGCAGGCGCAGATTGGCCGCGCTCAGCGCCGATGCGGCAAAGCGCAGGTTGTCCACGAAGGTGCGGCGCAGCAGCGCGGCATCGGCACCGGCAGGCGCCTTGCCGGCCAGGCAGTTGAGCTGGGGCACGCCCAGCGCATGGCCATAGGTCACGGCCTTGGCCACGCCGGCGCGGAACTCGTCCACACGGTCGGGGTGGCAGGCAATGCCGCGCTCGCCCGCATCCCAGTCGCCGGCCGGCAGGTTGTGCAGCACGATCTGCAGGCCGTGGGCGTCCACGCGCTCCTTGATCTCTTCGACCGTATGGGCGTAGGGAAACAGGAATTCCACGGCCTCGAAGCCGGCGCGCGCCGCGCGCTCGAAGCGGTCGAGGAAGGGCACCTCGGTGAACAGCATGCTGAGGTTGGCAGCAAAACGGGGCATGTCAGAAGTCTCCGGTTGTCGTTTGGTGGGTTGGGAGCGGCAGGGCGCGCAAGGCGCCCCGCCGGTAAAAATGCCCAAGGGGCAATGGAAATCGGAACCCCCGAGTGCCTGCACCGCCCGCAATGCAGGCATTGGCGCAGCGCCAGCCAGGGATGCCAGGCAAGGGCCGCCCCGCAGCGATGGCGTCGTCCCCTCCGAAGAGAGGGGAAGCGGCGCAGCCGCTCAGGGGGTGCCTTGCTTCAGTCCAGCAGGGCCAGGGCGCTGGGCACGTCGGCAGGCGCTGCGGCCAGGTCCTCGAACTCGATCACGTTGTCGATCTCGGCGCCCATGGAGATGTTGGTCACGCGCTCCAGGATGACCTCGACGACGACCGGCGTGCGGTGCTCTGCCATCCAGGCCTCGGCCTGTTGCATGGCGGGCGCGAAGTCCTCGGGACGGTGCACGCGGATGGCCTTGCAGCCCAGGCCCTCGACCACCTTGACGTGGTCCACGCCATAGCCCTTGGACTCTTCCTTGTCGTCGACATTGATGTTGTCGAAGGCCAGTTGCACGCAGTAGTCGATGGAGAAGGCGCGCTGCGCCTGGCGGATCAGGCCCAGGTAGCTGTTGTTGACCAGCACATGGATGTAGGGCAGCTTGAACTGCGCGCCCACGGCTAGCTCCTCGATCATGAACTGGAAGTCATAGTCGCCCGACAGCGCCACGATCTTGCGGGCCGGGTCGGCCACGCGCACGCCCAGGGCGGCCGGAACGGTCCAGCCCAGCGGGCCGGCCTGGCCGCAGTTGATCCAGTTGCGCGGCTTGTAGACATGCAGGAACTGCGCGCCGGCAATCTGCGACAGGCCGATGGTGGAGACATAGCAGGTGTCCTTGTCCAGGCTGCGGTTCATGCACTGGTAGACGCGCTGCGGCTTCATGGGCACGTTGTCGAAATTGGTCTTGCGCAGGTACTCCACATTGTTCTTGCGGGCCTGGCATTCGGCCACCCAGCCGCTGCGGTCCTTCAGGCGGCCAGCCGCCTTCCACTCGCGCGCCACCTCCACGAAGAGCTTGAGCGCAGCGCCTGCGTCCGAGACGATGCCGTAGTCGGGCGCGAACACGCGGCCGATCTGCGTGGGCTCGATGTCCACGTGCACGAACTTGCGGCCCTTGGTGTAGACCTCGACCGAGCCCGTGTGGCGGTTGGCCCAGCGGTTGCCGATGCCCAGCACGAAGTCGGAGGCCAGCATGGTGGCATTGCCGTAGCGGTGGCTGGTCTGCAGGCCGCACATGCCGGCCATCAGGCGGTGGTCATCGGGAATGGTGCCCCAACCCATCAGGGTGGGAATCACGGGCACGTCCAGCAGCTCGGCGAACTCCACCAGCAGCTCGGACGCATCGGCGTTGATCACGCCGCCGCCCGAGACCAGCAGCGGACGCTCGGACTCGTTGAGCATGGCGATGGCCTTTTCCACCTGCTTGCGCGTGGCGGCAGGCTTGTAGACAGGCAGGGGCTCGTAGGTGTCGATGTCGAACTCGATCTCGGCCAACTGCACGTCGATGGGCAGGTCGATCAGCACGGGGCCGGGACGGCCCGAGCGCATCAGGTGGAAGGCCTGCTGGAAGGCGCGCGGCACCTGGGCCGGCTCCAGCACCGTGGTGGCCCACTTGGTCACGGTCTTGGCGATGGAGGCAATGTCCACGGCCTGGAAATCTTCCTTGTGCAGACGCGAGCGCGGCGCCTGGCCCGTGATGCAGAGAATCGGAATCGAATCCGCGCTGGCCGAGTACAGGCCCGTGATCATGTCCGTGCCGGCCGGGCCGCTGGTGCCGATGCACACGCCGATGTTGCCGGCCACGGCGCGGGTGTAGCCCTCGGCCATGTGGCTTGCGCCTTCGACGTGGCGCGCCAGGATGTGGCCGATGCCGCCATGGTCCTTGAGCGCTGCGTACAGCGGGTTGATGGCGGCACCGGGAACGCCGAATGCGACGGTCACGCCTTCTTTTTCCAGCACGCGGACTGCGGCTTCGATTGCTTTCATTTTTGCCATGGGAGGTCTCCTTCAAATTGGAGTCAACTCTAGGCAGACAGGCCGATTGGCGGAACGCCTGCGCAGACCATAAAATTTATTCCGCACAGGAATAACTACCAATGAAAAAGGAGACAGCGCCATGGACAGACTCGATGCCATGCACATGTTCGTGCGCGTGGTGGAGACCAGCAGCTTCACCAAGGTCGCGCACGAATTCGCCACCACGCAGCCCACGGTCACCAAGCAGATCGCAGCCATGGAAGCGCGCCTGAAGGTGCGCCTGCTCAACCGCAACACGCGCGGCGTGAGCCTGACCGAAGCGGGCGCGCTGTACTACGAGAAATGCAAGGCCATCGTCAACGACGTGGCCGAGGCCGACAAGGTGGTCCAGGTGCGACAGACCCAGGTGCAGGGCCAGCTGCGCATTGGCAGCTCGGTGGCCTTTGGCCGGCGCGTGCTGATACCGCTGGCGCTGGAGTTCATGGCGCACAACCCCCAGGTGCAGGTCGACCTGAGCTTCGAGGACCGCTACACCGACCTGGTGGCCAACGGCATCGACGTGGCCCTGCGCCTGGGCAAGCTGGCCGACTCCAGCCTGGGCGCACGCACGCTGGGTGTGAACCCCTGGGTGCTGGTGGCCTCGCCCACCTACCTGCGCAAGCGCGGCACGCCGCGCCGCCCCTCCGACCTCAAGGAACATGCCACGCTGATCTACAGCAGCGTGCAGGGCAACGACATCTGGCGTCTGCGCAACGCCAGCGGAGAACCGGTCTCGGTGGCAGTCACGGGCCGGCTGCGCTCCAACAACCTCTCGGCCCTGCTGGCGGCCTCACGCTCGCACATGGGCATCGCCGCCCTGCCCCGCTACGTGGCCCACGACTCCCTGGAAGCCGGCCGCGTGGTCGAAGTCCTCAAGACCTGCCGCCTGCCCGAGCAGGAAATCCACGCCGTCTACCCCTCGCCGCGCCTGGTGCCGCAGAAGGTGCAGTCCTTCATCGCCTTCCTGCAGGGGCGGTTCGATGCCGAATGGTGGGAGACGCTGCCGCGCGGGGCGTGACAAAGGAAGCCAGGCCGAGCACAGCAAAGGCCCGTGCCACCAACCCTTATGGCCGCGCCTGCGTCGTGCCATCTGCGGGGTGGCAAGCCTGCCGAAGGACAGGCTTGTTTCGTGATCTGACTCGCCGTGCTTGTCTGAACGGAGCGCGTAGCGCGCAGTGAGTTGCACGGCGCACCCCGCAGATGGCACGGCGCAGGTTGCCCCAGCGCGCAGCGCTGGGGTCGCGGGCATCAGGGCGCGTTTCTTTGCTTACTTTCTTGCCGCGCGGCAAGAAAGTGAGTCGGCCGCCGGGCCGAAACCCGGCCTCGAAAAACAACCACCCGGCAGGATGAAAAACCTAGAGAACCAGAATCGCCCGGAAGTCATTCACGTTGGTATGCGTGGGCCCGGTCACCACCAGATCCCCCAACGCATCAAAGAACCCATACGCATCATTGCGATCCAGATACTCGGCAATCCGCATGCCCTGGTCCTGTGCCCGCGCCAACGTATCCGGTGACACGCGCGCTCCCGCGTTGTCCTCCACGCCATCGATGCCATCGGTATCGGCCGCCAGCGCCCAGACCTTGTCCTGCCCCTGCAGGGCCTGGGCAAGACCCATGCAGAACTCGCCCGCGCGCCCGCCGCGCCCCTTGGGCGTGCCGGCCGGGCGCTGCCGGATGGTGACCGTGGTCTCGCCGCCGGACAGGATCACGCAGGGCTTTGCAAACGGCTGGCCGTGGCGGGCCACGGCGCGCGCCAGGGCGGCGTGGACCTTGGCGACTTCGCGCGATTCGCCCTCGATCTCGTCGGACAGCACATGGGTGCGCAGGCCTGCGGCCTCGGCCACGCGTGCGGCCGCCTCCAGCGAGTGCTGGGGCGTGGCGATCATGTGGACCTCATGGCCGTCGAAGCGCGCGTCGCCGGGCTTGGGGGTTTCCAGCTCGCCCGCCTCCAGCGCGCGGCGCACGGATTCAGGCACTTCGATGCGGTAGCGCGCGAGGATGGCCAGCGCGTCGGCGCAGCTGCTGGCATCGGGCACGGTGGGGCCGCTGGCGATGATGGAGGGATCGTCGCCCGGCACGTCGCTGATGGTCAGTGTGACCACGCGCGCAGGCGCGCAGGCCGCGCCCAGGCGCCCGCCCTTGATGCGCGACAGGTGCTTGCGCACGCAATTCATCTCGCCGATGGCGGCGCCGCTTTCCAGCAGGGCGCGGTTGATGCGCTGCTTTTCCTCCAGGTCGATGCCTTCGGCCGGCAGGGTCAGCAGGGCCGAGCCGCCGCCCGAGATCAGGCACAGCACGAGGTCGTCCTCGGTCAGCCCTTCGGTCAGCGCGAGGATGCGCTCGGCGGCAGCCAGGCCTGCCGCATCGGGCACGGGGTGGGCGGCCTCGACCACCTCGATGCGCTGCGCCAGCCCTTCGGGGCGCGGCGGGATGTGGTGGTAGCGCGTGACCACGAGGCCGGACAGCGGCGCGTCCGCTGGCCACAGCGCCTCCAGCGCCTGGGCCATGGAGCCGCCGGCCTTGCCCGCGCCCAGCACCAGGGTGCGGCCCTTGGGAGGCTTTGGCAGGCATTGGGCCATGCTGTACAGGGGCTGCGCATCCTTGACCGCAGCGCGGTAGAGGTCGAGCAGAAAGGCTTGGGGATCGGTGAGGTGCAGGTCCGTGGTGCTGGTCATGGTGTGTTGTCTCCGCCGGGCATTATGGAATTTCCTGCACCGGCGGTGGCATGCGGTCAAGTCACAACTGATTCGCCCGGCCTCGTTCCTCGCGCCAACTCAACTCAATCCAGGGCCACCTTGGCGTCCTTGACCAGCCTGGCGAAGCGGTCGGTGTCGTCGCGGATCTGGCGCGCCATCTGCTCGGGCGATCCGCCGATGGGCTCGGCGCCTATCTCCTCCATCTTCCTGCGGAACTGCGGCGACTCGATGATGCGGTTCATGTCAGCGCCCAGCCGCGCCAGTACCTCGCGGGGCGTGGCGGCCGGTGCCAGCACGCCGAACCAGGTGCCCATGTCGAAGCCCTTGAGGCCGGCCTCGTCCAGCGTGGGCACATCGGGCAGGGCCACCGAGCGCCTGGCCGTGGTCACGGCCAGCGCGCGCAGCTTGCCGGCCTTGATGTGGGGCAGCACGGGCGTGACGGTATCGAAGGACATGGCGATCTGCCCGCCCAGCAGGTCCGTGGTCAGCGGGCCGCTGCCCTTGTAGGGCACGTGCAGCAGCTCCACGCCGCCCATGGACTCGAACTGCGCGCCAATCAGGTGCTGGCCCGTGCCCGCGCCGTTGGAGCCATAGGCCAGCTTGCCGGGCTGAGCGCGAGCCTGGGCCAGCAGCTCCTGCACGGTTTTGGCGGGCACCTGCGGATTGACCACCAGCACATTGGGGACCACGGCCACCACGGTGATGGGCGCCAGGTCCTTCTGGAAGTCATAGCCCAGCCTGCGGTAGACGCTGGTGGCAATGGTGTGGTGCACAGCGCCCATGAGCAGGGTGTAGCCGTCAGGTTTCGCCTTGGCCACATGGTCGGCGCCCAGGGTGGCGCCCGCGCCGGGGCGGTTTTCCACGACCACGGGCTGGCCCAGACTCTTGGACAGCTCCTGGCCCAGCGCACGTGCCAGCACATCGGTGGTGCCGCCTGCGGGAAACGGCACGATGAGGTTGACGGGGCGCGCCGGCCAGGCCTGGGCCCAGGCCGAAGACATGGCGGCTGCAATGGTGGCGGCGGCCAGCGCGCACGCGGCGGCAACCCTGGTGATGCGGTTCATGGTTTGTCTCCTGTCTGTTCTTTTGTGGGTTATCGGACCATGCAGCGCGCGCTCAGGCAGGCACGGGCTCGGCCTGGGCCTCGGCCTCGGCAGTCTGCGCGCGCAGCCGAGTGCAGACCGCGTCGGTGACCTGGCGCGTGGTGGCCTTGCCGCCCAGGTCGCGCGTGTGCAGCGAGGCATCGGCCGTCACCTGCTCCACTGCCTGCATCAGCCGCTGCGCGGCGCGGTGCTCGCCCAGGTGCTCCAGCAGCATCACGCAGCTCCAGAACGTGCCCACGGGGTTGGCCAGGCCCTGGCCCATGATGTCGAAGGCCGATCCGTGGATGGGCTCGAACATGCTGGGGTAGCGGCGCTCCGGATCGATGTTGCCCGTGGGCGCAATGCCCAGGCTGCCGGCCAGCGCGGCCGCCAGGTCGCTGAGGATGTCGGCATGCAGGTTGGTGGCGACCAGGGTGTCCAGCGAGGCGGGGCGGTTGACCATGCGCGCCGTGGCCGCGTCCACCAGCTCCTTGTCCCAGCGCACGTCGGGGAACTCGGCGGCCACCTGCACCGCGATCTCGTCCCACATCACCATGGCGTGGCGCTGGGCGTTGGACTTGGTGATCACCGTCAGCAGCTTGCGCGGCCGCGACTGCGCCAGGCGGAAGGCGAAGCGCATGATGCGCTCCACGCCCGCGCGGGTCATCATGCTCACGTCGGTGGCCACCTCGATGGGATGGCCCTGGTGGGCGCGGCCGCCCACGCCCGCGTATTCGCCTTCGGAGTTCTCGCGCACGATGACCCAGTCCAGATCCTCTCGCGCGCAGCGCTTGAGCGGCGCATCGATGCCGGGCAGGATGCGCGTGGGCCGCACATTGGCGTACTGATCGAACCCCTGGCAGATTTTCAGGCGCAGGCCCCACAGCGTGACATGGTCGGGAATGTGCGGGTCGCCGGCCGAGCCGAACAGGATGGCGTCCTGGCCGCGCAGCGCGTCCAGCCCGTCGGCCGGCATCATCTCGCCGTGCGCGCGGTACCAGTCGCCGCCCCAGCCGAAACTGGTGAAGGCAAAGCCCAGGCCAGGCTGGGTTTCGGCCAGCGCCTGCAGCACCTCCTGCCCTGCGGGCACCACTTCCTTGCCGATGCCATCGCCGGGAATGCAGGCGATGCGGTATGTCTTTGTCATGAGGGCTCCTTGGATTGCGGTGGATGAAGCGCCATGCGGATCCATGGCCTTGTTCGTGAATCTATCGATGGAACAACGCCGCGCGCGCCTCTAGAGTGATGGCATCGTTCACTTTGATTCAACAATGAGCACACCCGTCTCAGCGCCATCGGAGATGGCCTTCTTCTGCCTGCTGGCCCGCAGCGCCAGCCTGTCAGCCACGGCCCGCGAGCTGGGCATCACCACGCCGGCGGCCAGCAAGCGCCTGTCCCAGATGGAGGCGCGGCTGGGCGTGCAATTGGTCAGCCGCACGACGCGGCGCCTGGGCCTGACCGATGAGGGCCAGACCTACCTGGCCCATGCGCGGCGCATCCTGGACGACATTGCCGCCATGGAGCAGGCCGTGGCCGGCATGCCCGGGCAGCCGCAGGGCCTGCTGCGCATCAATGCCACGCTGGGATTCGGGCGCAGCCATATCGCGCCGCTGATCGCCAGCTTCGTGCGCAAGCACCCGCAGATCCAGGTGCAGCTGCAGCTGTCGGCCTCGCCGCCGCCCCTGGTCGATGACAGCTTCGACCTGTGCATACGTTTTGGCGAACCGCCGGACGCGCGCATCATCGCGCGGCGCCTGGCGCCCAACCGGCGGCTGCTGTGCGCGTCTGCCGCCTACCTGGCGCGGCGCGGCACGCCGGCCACCCCGCGCGAGCTGATGCAGCACGACTGCATCGACATCCGCCAGGGCGACGACACCCACGGCGTCTGGCGCTTCACCCACAACGGCCCCGGCCGCAAGACCGAGGCCATCCGCCTGCGCGACAGCCTGAGCACCAACGATGGCGAGATCGCCGTGGGCTGGGCCCTGGCCGGCCTGGGCATCGTCATGCGCGCCGAATGGGATGTCGCCCGCTACCTGCGCAGCGGCCGCCTGGTGCAGGTGCTGGCCGACCATGCCACGGCGCCGGCCGACATCCATGTGGTCTATCCGCAGCGGCATGCGGCAACCCAGCGCGTGCAGCGCTTTGTCGAGCACCTGGCACGGCACTTCGACACGGCCGCGCCCGGTTTCTGAAAAGGCATGCCGTATGCGGGGAAACGCCAATAAGCAGTAGACAGAAACTGTATACAACTCTTGTGACCAGCCGCTATGATGGCTGAATGGAGACTTCCACCACCAGTTTCATTGTCGAGAGCCTGACCCGGGCCATCGTCGAACACCGTCTTCTGCCCGGCACCAAGCTGGCCGAGCAGAAATTGGCAGACCATTTCGGCGTCTCGCGCACCCTGGTGCGCCAGGCGCTGTTCCAGCTGTCGCAAAACCGCCTGATCCGGCTCGAACCCGCGCGCGGGGCCTTCGTGGCCACGCCCTCGGTGGACGAGGCGCGCCAGGTCTTCGCCGTGCGCCGCATGCTCGAAGCCGAGATGGTGCGCGCCTTCATCGCCCAGAGCACGCCGGCCAAGATCCGCGCGCTGCGGCAGCACGTGGCGGCCGAGAAAAAGGCCATGGACGGCAACGACGTCGGCCAGCGCACCGAGCTGCTGGGCGACTTCCACGTGCGCATGGCCGAACTCATGGGCAACGAGGTGCTGGCCCAGCTGCTGGGCGAGCTGATCTCGCGCTGCGCGCTGATCACGCTGATGTACCAGTCCAGCACGGCCGCCGAGCATTCCCATGACGAGCATGCCGAAATCGTCACGGCCCTGGCCGGCGGCGACGCCGACCACGCCGTACAGCTCATGCAGCAGCACCTGGACCACGTGGAAGCCGGCCTGACCTTCGACCGCGACATGCCGACCAGCGATCTTTCGATGGCCCTTTCCTCCGTATCCGCATGACCTACGACGCCACTGCCCCCTATCCCCGCGACCTGATCGGCTACGGTCGCACGCCCCCCCACGCCCGCTGGCCAGGCCAGGCCCGCGTGGCCGTGCAGTTCGTCCTCAACTATGAAGAGGGCGGAGAGAACTGCGTGCTGCACGGCGATGCCGCCAGCGAGCAGTTCCTGTCCGAAATGTTCAATCCGGCCGCCTACCCCGAGCGCCACATGAGCATGGAAGGCATCTATGAGTACGGCTCGCGCGCAGGCGTCTGGCGCATCCTGCGCGAGTTCGAGAAGCGCGGGCTGCCGCTGACCGTGTTCGGCGTGGCCACGGCCCTGCAAAAGCACCGTGAGCTGGCCCAGGCCTTCGACGAGCTGGGCCATGAAGTGGCCTGCCACGGCCTCAAGTGGATCCACTACCAGAACATTCCCGCCGAGGTCGAGCGCGAGCACATGCGCCAGTGCATGGAGATCTTCGGCGAGCTGTACGGCCACGATGGCGACCACGGCCTGGGCTGGTACACGGGCCGCGACAGCCCCAACACCCACCGCCTGGTGGCCGACGACGGCCGCTTCGCCTACGACAGCGACTACTACGGCGACGACCTGCCCTTCTGGATGAAGGTCGGCAGGAGCGACGGCAGCACCCGCAGCCAGCTCATCGTGCCCTACACGCTGGACTGCAACGACATGCGCTTCGCCCTGCCCCAGGGCTACTCGCACGCCGACCCGTTCTTCCAATACCTGAAGGACACGTTCGACGCCCTCTACGCCGAGGGCGATCCGGCCGGCGATGACTCCCCCAAGATGATGAGCATTGGCATGCACTGCCGCCTGCTGGGCCGCCCCGGCCGCATCACGGCACTGCAGCGCTTTCTGGACCACATTCAGCGGCACGACAAGGTCTGGGTCTGCCGCCGCATCGACCTCGCGCGCCACTGGGCGCACCACCATCCCGACAAGGAATAACGCAGCATGGCTCTGACGCTGGAACAACTCAACGCCGCCGACCTGGCCACCGCCGCCAGTCTGCTGGACGGCCTCTACGAACACTCGCCCTGGATTGCCGAGGCCGCGCTGGCCCAGCGCCCCTTCCGCTCGCTGGCCCAGATCAAGTACGCCATGGCCCAGGTGCTGGACAAGGCGCCGGTGCAGGCCAAGCTTGACCTGATCCGCGCCCACCCGGAGCTGGCCGGCAAGGCCATGGAGACCAACACGCTCACGGCCGAATCCACCAACGAGCAGAACAAGGCCGGTCTGACCCGCTGCACGCCCGAGGAGTTGGAGCACATCCGCAAGCTCAACGCCGAGTACGGCAAGCGCTTCGGCTTTCCCTTCATCCTGGCCGTGCGCGGTCCGCGCGGCGCGGGCCTGGCCAAGGCCGAGATCATCGAGACCTTCGAGCGCCGCCTGCACAACCACCCCGACTTCGAGCTGGGCGAGGCGCTGCGCAACATCCACCGCATTGCCGAGATCCGCCTGAACGACAAGTTCGGCTACACGCCCGAGCTGGGCAACGATGTCTGGGACTGGCAGGAAAAGCTGGCCCAGCACAGCGACCCCGGCTATGCCGAAAAGGGCCAGCTCACCGTCACCTACCTGACCGATGCCCACCGCGCCTGCGCCCAGCGCATCAGCCACTGGATGCGCGACTGCGGCTTCGACGAGGTCGAGATCGACGCCGTGGGCAACGTCGTGGGCCGCTACAAGGCGGCCACCGAGGACGCCAAGACCCTGCTGACCGGCAGCCACTACGACACCGTGCGCAACGGCGGCAAGTACGACGGCCGCCTGGGCATCTTCGTGCCCATGGCCTGCGTGCGCGAGCTGCACCGCCAGGGCAAGCGCCTGCCGTTCCACATCGAGGTCGTGGGCTTTTCCGAAGAGGAAGGCCAGCGCTACAAGGCCACCTTCCTGGGCTCGGGCGCACTGATCGGCGACTTCAAGCAGGAATGGCTGGAGCAAAAGGATGCCGACGGCATCACCCTGCGCGAGGCCATGCAGCACGCCGGCCTGTGCATTGACGACATCCCGAAGCTGCAGCGCGATCCGGCCCGCTACCTGGGCTTCATCGAAGTGCACATCGAACAGGGCCCGGTGCTCAACGAGCTGGACATCCCGCTGGGCATCGTCACCTCCATCAACGGCAGCGCGCGCTACATCTGCGAGATGATCGGCATGGCCAGCCACGCCGGCACCACGCCCATGGACCGCCGCCGCGATGCCGCCTGCGGCGTGGCCGAGCTGGCGCTGTACATCGAAAAGCGCGCCGCGCGCGACGGCACCTCGGTGGCCACCATGGGCCAGCTCAATGTGCCCAGCGGCTCGGTGAACGTGGTTCCCGGCCGCTGCCAGTTCAGCCTGGACCTGCGCGCGCCCACCAACGAACAGCGCGACGCCATGGTGGCCGACATCCTGGCCGAGATCGAGGCCATCGCCCAGCGCCGTGGCCTGCGCTACAGCACCGAGCTGGCCATGAAGGCCGCCGCCGCTCCCAGCGCCCCCGAATGGCAGCAGCGCTGGGAAGCCGCCGTGGACGCCCTGGGCGTGCCCCTGTACCGCATGCCCAGCGGCGCCGGCCACGACGCCATGAAGCTGCACGAAATCATGCCCCAGGCCATGCTGTTTGTGCGCGGCCTGAACGCCGGCATCAGCCACAACCCGCTGGAAAGCTCCACCGCCGACGACATGCAACTGTCCGTCGATGCCTTCTCCCACGTACTGAACCAGCTGGCCCAAGAGCAGCAATGACCGACATGAACCAAGACAAGCAAGCCACCTACGCCGCCCTGGACGCCTGGATCGACCAGCATTTCGATGAAGAGGTGCAATTCCTGCAGGCCCTGGTCCAGGTTCCGACCGACACCCCGCCCGGCAACAACGCACCCCACGCCGAGCGCACGGCCGAGCTGCTCAAGACCCTGGGCTACGAGGCCGAGAAGCACACCGTGCCCGAGGCTGACGTCAAGGCCTACGGCATGGAGTCCATCACCAACCTGATCGTGCGCCGCCCCTACGGCAGCGCAGGTGACGCCGGCGGCGGCCTGACCATTGCGCTGAACGCCCACGGCGACGTGGTGCCGCCCGGTGAAGGCTGGACCCAGGACCCCTATGGCGCCGCCATCGAGGACGGCAAGCTCTACGGCCGCGCCGCCGCCGTGAGCAAGAGCGACTTCGCCACCTTCACCTACGCCGTGCGTGCGCTCGAAGCCGTGGCCCGGCCCTCCAAGGGCGCGGTGGAACTGCACTTCACCTACGACGAGGAATTCGGCGGCATCCTGGGCCCCGGCTGGCTGCTGGCCAACAACCTCACCAAGCCCGACCTGATGGTCGCGGCCGGCTTCAGCTACGAAGTCGTCACCGCCCACAACGGCTGCCTGCAGATGGAAGTGACCGTGCAGGGCAAGATGGCGCACGCCGCCGTGCCCCACACGGGCGTGGACGCGCTGCAGGCCGCCGTGGTGCTGATGAACGCGCTGTACGCTGAGAACACCAAGTACCAGCAGGTGACCTCCAAGGTGCCGGGCATTAAGCACCCCTACCTGAACATCGGCCGCATTGAAGGCGGCACCAACACCAACGTGGTGCCCGGCAAGGTCTTGCTCAAAATCGACCGCCGCATGATCCCCGAGGAGAACCCGGCCGAGGTCGAGGCCAGCATCCGCGCCGTCATCGCCCAGGCCATTGCCGACTTCAACGCCAAGGGCGGCTACACGGGCGAGGATGCCGTGCGCGTGGACATCAAGCGCCTGCTGCTGGCCAATGCCATGACGCCGCTGGCGGGCAACAAGCCCCTGGTGGACGCCATCCAGGCCCATGGCGAAGCCGTCTTCGGCGAAAAGCCCCCGGCCGTGGGCACGCCGCTGTACACCGACGTGCGCCTGTACGTGGAGCGCGGCATTCCCGGCGTGATCTACGGCGCAGGCCCGCGCACCGTGCTGGAGTCCCACGCCAAGCGCGCCGACGAGCGCCTGGTGCTGGAGGACCTGCGCCGTGCCACCAAGGTCATTGCACGCATGCTGTGCGACCTGACGGCCTGACCGCCTGACGGCCCGCATCAAGGCCTGACACCCAAGCCCGGCGCCGCCGGGCTTTTTTGCGCCCGGGCACCGCATCGGGGCGCATGCACCACCGCAGCCCATGCCGTGCGCCAGAGCCGCGCACGAGCCGCGCCCAAGCCGCGCGGTAGCGGCCGCCAGGCACCAGCACGGTGCCTGGCGCTTGCCTGGCGGCTGGCATCCATCTTGCAATGCACCATGGCACTCCCGCCCTGGCAGGCGATGCGCACCAAAACGGGTTGGCGCGACTGCCGCAACAGGGTTTACCGGGAGCAGAAATTTCCCATGATCTGTATACACTTTTTGTATGGATGTTGGCGCCGAACCCTGCCACGCCGGCGTCCGTTCCCATAAATCCCGAGGAGACAAATCCCCATGCAATCTTCCGTTCATCCCGTCGATGAGATGCTGCCCGCAGGCAAGCTCACGGCGCTGGGCCTGCAGCACGTTCTCGTGATGTATGCGGGCGCCGTGGCCGTGCCCCTGATCGTCGGCCGCGCACTCAACCTGCCGCCCGAGCAGGTGGCCCACCTGATCTCGGCCGACCTGTTTTGCTGCGGCCTGATCACGCTGATCCAGGCCATGGGCGCGACCCAGTGGTTCGGCATCAAGCTGCCCGTGATGATGGGCGTGACCTTCGCCAGCGTGGCGCCCATGGTGTCCATGGCGCAGAGCACGGGCGGCTCGGCGGGGGCGGGGCTGATCTTCGGCTCGGTGATCGGGGCGGGGATCGTGTCCATCCTCATCGCCCCGCTGATCAGCCGCATGCTGCGCTTTTTCCCGCCCGTGGTGACCGGCACCATCATTGCCGTCATCGGCATCAGCCTGATGCGCGTGGGCGTGAACTGGATCTTCGGCAACCCCGTCGGCCCCACCGCTCCCAGCGTGCCCAACCCCGAGCACCTGAAATGGCTGGCCGACGCCCAGGCCACGGCCGGCGCGCCGGGCTCCTCGCTGCCGCCCGTGCCCAAGGGCTTCGCGGTCGTGCCCACCATTCCCAACCCCAAGTACGGCGACCTGACCGGCGTGGGCATCTCGGCCATCGTGCTGCTGTCCATCCTGCTGATCGCGCGCTTTGCCAAGGGCTTCCTGGCCAACGTCTCGGTGCTCATGGGCATCCTGATCGGCGGCGTGCTGTCCGTGGCCATGGGCCTGATGGACTTCAGCAAGGTCGCCAAGGCCGAATGGTTCACGATGGTGCTGCCCTTCGAGATCGCCACGCCGGTGTTCGACCCCATCCTCATCCTCACCATGAGCCTGGTGATGGTGGTGGTGATGATCGAGTCCACCGGCATGTTCCTGGCCCTGGGCGACATGACCGATCGCAAGATCAGCCAGGACGAGCTGACGCGCGGCCTGCGCACCGACGGCCTGGGCACGCTGATCGGCGGCATCTTCAACACCTTCCCCTACACCAGCTTCTCGCAGAACGTGGGCCTGGTCGCCGTCACCGGCGTCAAGAGCCGCTGGGTCTGCGTGGCCGGCGGCGTGATCCTGATCGTGCTGGGCGTGCTGCCCAAGATGGGCGCCCTGGTCGAGTCCCTGCCCACCGTGGTGCTGGGCGGCGCGGGCCTGGTGATGTTCGGCATGGTGGCCTCCACCGGCATCCGCATCCTGAGCAACGTGGATTTCCAGACCAACCGCAACAACGCCATGATCGTCGCCGTGTCCATCGGCGTGGGCATGATTCCGCTGGTGGCGCCGAATTTCCGCCAATGGATGCCCCACGGCATTCATCCGTTGATCGAATCCGGTATCCTGCTGGCCTCGATTACCGCGGTGGCATTGAACATTTTCTTCAACGGAGCCAGCAGCGATACCTCTGCTGCCGTCCGGGCCGCACGCCAGGCAGACGCCCACTGATGAAACAGTGCCCGCCCTGGCGGGCACGCCCAACAATCGCCCGGCCTACCCGCCGGGCTGTGCGCCCCCTGCCGTCCATAGGCGCCAGGGGGCTTGTTGTCGAAATCCCTGAGGCAAAACTGTCCTGACCCTCATAGGCTGTAGCTATCCGGTAAGCTCCGAGAGCATTTGCAGAGAATTCCTGTATGACCCAAAACCTGTCCAACGCCGAACAAGCCCTGCGCGACGCAGCCCGCGAATACCATCGCAGCCCCAACAAGGGCAAGATCTCCGTCACGCCCACCAAGCCCTTGTCCAACCAGCGCGACCTGTCGCTGGCCTATTCGCCCGGCGTGGCCTACCCCTGCCTGGACATCCAGGCCGACCCCTCGCTGGCCGCCGAATACACGGCGCGCGGCAACCTGGTCGGCGTCATCACCAACGGCACGGCCGTGCTGGGCCTGGGCGACATCGGCCCGCTGGCCGGCAAGCCGGTGATGGAAGGCAAGGGCTGCCTGTTCAAGAAGTTCGCCGGCGTCGACGTGTTCGACATCGAACTGGCCGAGCGCGATCCGGACAAGCTGATCGAGATCATCGCCTCGCTCGAACCCACGCTGGGCGGCATCAACCTTGAGGACATCAAGGCGCCCGAGTGCTTCTACATCGAGCAGGAGCTGTCCAAGCGCATGAACATCCCCGTGTTCCATGACGACCAGCACGGCACGGCCATCATCTCCAGCGCCGCCCTGCTCAACGGGCTGGAGCTGGTGGACAAGCAGATCGGCAACGTCAAGATCGCCGTCTCCGGTGCCGGCGCTGCCGCCATCGCCTGCGTGAACGTGATGGTGGGCCTGGGCGTCAAGCGCGAAAACGTCTTCATGTGCGACTCCAAGGGCGTGATCTACGAAGGCCGCCCCGGTGGCCTGGACGCCTCCAAGGCCCAGTACGCGCAAAAGACGGACGCCCGCACCCTGGCCGACGCCGTCAAGGACGCCGACGTCTTCCTGGGCTGCTCGGCTCCCGGCGTGCTCACTGCCGACATGGTCAAGACCATGGCCGACAAGCCCATCATCCTGGCCCTGGCCAACCCCGAACCCGAGATCCGCCCCGAGCTGGCCAAGGCCGTGCGCCCGGACTGCATCATGGCCACGGGCCGCTCGGACTACCCCAACCAGGTCAACAACGTCCTGTGCTTCCCCTACATCTTCCGCGGCGCGCTGGACTGCGGCGCCACCAAGATCACCGAAGCCATGAAGCTGGCCTGCGTGCGCGAAATCGCCGCACTGGCCAAGCAGGACGTCAGCGATGAAGTCGCCGCCGCCTACCAGGGCAAGGAGCTGAAGTTCGGCCCCGACTACCTGATCCCCACGCCCTTCGACACCCGCCTGATCCTGCGCATCGCGCCGGCCGTGGCCAAGGCTGCCGAAGAGTCCGGCGTTGCCACCCGCCCCATCGCCGACTACGACGCCTACCGCGAGAGCCTGACCCGCTTCGTCTACCAGACCAGCATGTTCATGCGTCCGGTGTTCGCCGCTGCCAAGGCCAACCAGCAGCGCGTGGCCTACGCCGAAGGCGAAGACGAGCGCGTGCTGCGCGCCGCCCAGGTCGCCGTCGATGACGGCCTGGCCAAGCCCATCCTGATCGGCCGCCCCGCCGTGATCGAGGCCCGCATCGCCAAGGCCGGCCTGCGCCTGGTGCTGGGCAAGGACGTGGAGATCTGCAACCCCGAGGACGATCCGCGCTTCCGCCAGTACTGGGAAACCTACCACCGCCTGATGGGCCGCAACGGCGTTACGCCCGAGACCGCCAAGGCCGCCGTGCGCCGCTCCAACACGCTGATCGCCGCGCTCATGGTCCACCTGGGCGATGCCGACGCCATGCTCTGCGGCCTGGTCGGCAAGTTCGACAGCCACCTGGCCCATGTGCGCGACGTGCTCGGCCTCAAGCAAGGCGCTGGCGAATTCGCCACCGTCAACGCCGTGATGCTGGACAGCGGCACGCTGTTCATCGCCGACACCTACATCAACGAGGCGCCCAACGCCACCGAACTGGCCGACATCGCCCGCCTGGCGGCCGAGGAAGTGGCCCGCTTCGGCCTGCCGCCCAAGGTGGCCTTCCTGTCGCACAGCAACTACGGCTCGTCCAGCCGCCCCTCGGCGCTGAAGATGCGCGCCGCGCGCGACCTGTTCGCCGCCGCCAACCCCGACGTGGAATGCGATGGCGAAATGCACGGCGACTCCGCCCTGTCCGAAGCCATCCGCGACCGCGCCCTGCTCGAGTCCTCGCTGCACGGCGAGGCCAACGTGCTGATCTGCCCCAACCTCGACGCCGCGAACATCCTGTTCAACGTGCTCAAGACCACGGGCGGCCACGGCACGACCATCGGCCCCATCCTGCTGGGCGGCGCTGCAGCAGCCCACGTGCTGACCCCCTCCGCCACCGTGCGCCGGGTGGTCAACATGACGGCCCTGGCCGCAGCCCAGGCCATCGCTGCCCGCGGCTGATCCGCGCCGCACCCAAAAAAGGCGCCCCTTCACAGGGGCGCCTTTTTTACGCCCCCTGCCCCGGCAGGAGCGGCCTAAGCCCGGCTAGAATACGCAGCTTCGGAGGTTTGGGTGAGTGGTTTAAACCAGCAGTCTTGAAAACTGCCGACGGGCAACCGTCCGTGAGTTCGAATCTCACAGCCTCCGCCAGATGACTAGGAAACAAGCGCCTCTCAGGGCGCTTTTTTCTTGTATCCATCAATCTACCCATCAATACTGAAGGTATGCGTTGAAATCGTTCGCACTGTCAGATTGAGATCCACCCTTCCTTCGAAACAGCATCGGTTGGCGGATCTTTCGGGGTTGGCGTAGAGCGGCGGCTCCTGCCCTGGAGCTCCCAATGCATGCGCCGCGAGCCGTAGGCGGCCTTGCCCCCGCATGGATGCTCTCCATCAGGCCCACGGCCTGTGGGTCCGTCAGGTGTGTGCGACCTGGCTTGCCGCTGCGCTTGCAAGCGCGGTACCCAGGCTGCGTGGCACGCCTCAGGCCACGTTGTCAGTACCCATGGCACGTTGACTGCCATAGGGGTGCTGTAGGTTGCTTACCCATGGTGAATGCCATAATACAAGTCCGTATGGACTCCTTGTAATAGCCTCCCTTTCCTCACCCGCATGACCCACCGGCAACGACTGATCAACGCAGTTTTGTTCTTTGCGAAGAACGCGAACTACTGCGGCAAGATCAAGCTCTTCAAGCTGCTGTACTTGCTCGACTTTGAGCACTTCCGGCAGACGGGCAAGAGCGTGACCGGCTACGACTATCAGGCTTGGAAGTTCGGACCAGTCCCAGTGGACTTGATGGAGGAATGGGAACAGCTGGAGCCGGATCTTGCTCGGGTTGTTCACATCATGCCCGAGCAGGTGGTGGACTTCATACGGTATAGCGTGAAGGCGAACGACGGAGCAGAGTTCGACGACAGCGAATTCACTCCGCGTCAACTGCGCATCATGACCGAACTGGTGGATAAGTACCGCGATACGCTTTCTGCAGCAATGATTGATGTCACCCATGCACAGAACGGTGCTTGGGACAAGGTCTGGCAAGACGGCAGGGGCGCACACCAGCCAATACCCTATGCGCTGGGCATCGCCGACGATGCGCCAGAGAAACCCATCCTTCTTGAAGTTGCGAAGGAACAGGCGATGCATGAGGCATCTCTGGCTGCAGAGCATTCCCCGGCGAACTGACTGATCCTGAATGGCGTTCTTCAAGGCTAACACCTTGTGGTGTGACTCGCGGTATTACCTCAACAAGGAAACAGGCGAGTACATGCGTAAATATGTGCTGATCTTGGCAACCAGTCCGAGTGGAGACGATGCTCTGTCGGCTGTACTGACTTCCAAAGCTAACGGGTTGCGCGAAGAACCTGCATGTGACCCTGGACCACCTCGGGCTGGTTACTACGTCGGGGTACCTGGCGACGGCTTGCTGAAGCCTACGTGGGTGGACTTCAGCAGCGTGAAGGACGAAGACGACTTCGATTTTAAGAAGCTCGTCGGCAATGGCCGCATAACCTCTCATGCGCTCACCCTACCTGATGCCATTTTCTGCGGCATCCTGCGCTGCTTAAGTAAATCAGAGGACATTAACAACCGGCAGCATAAGTGGCTTGCCGCGACAATTGCGTCCCTGGGTTGCCCCTACTAGTGGTGAGAACCAGAAGTTCGTATACAGAATTGGGCGACAGATTTCAGAATCTGGTCAGCCGACTTTGTCCAGATGAAGAGCTTGGGCGAAGCATTACTGTTGGCCACATAGGCCCTGATATATAGCTCCCATCCCCTTCCGTCCATCGTTCGTCTTCGCATAGACTCTCGCTCATGGTGGAATCAACGGTGATGCCGTCCCCACCTAGGGCCTGAGAAGGCCTGGGGCCGCGACTCAAGCGGCTCAAGGTCATTCCGCCAGAGGAGCCCCGGATAGGGCCAACCAAAAGTGGATAAAGCCGAACGCTGGAAGTCATCCTAGGTAGACGGACAGCTAGTGTCTGGCAAGGCACGATAAATCAAGCCGACCCTCATGAAGTTGGCGGGCCCGCCAGCGAGACTTTGGAGTAATCCATGATCAAGCTGTGTGTGCAGTATGGAAAGCTGAAGTTCAGCCTGTCGGTCCCCGGCGCTCTGATTCTGGTAATCCTGTTCAAGCTGCTTTAGTAGTACGGGGCGGGGCTTGCACCCGCCCCCGAAACTAAATCATGACGACCTTTGTTCTGCATGTTGCTTTCCCTTGCAGTGGTGCGCAGCACAAAGCCTCGCTAGGCGAACCGTGCGGTCCGGTGTTCTCGGGAAAACATTGCGCGCGCTACCTGGACACCCAAAGTGGGGGTCCGGCTCCTGCTGCATGATCAGGCCGAGCAGCCGCCGTGCCCTGAATTTTGGATGTGAAGAATCTGCGGGAGCTATGGGTTCAGCCCGATCATTTCTTGTTTCGTGAGTCCTCGGGTATACAGCCTCCAATCGTAACGAGCTGTTGCACGACTTGCGCCCGTAGGTCATCATCCGGGGCAAGGGAGGTGATGATGGACGCTCAGTCTCTGTACACACGCCAAGCTGCTGCTTTCCGCAGCGAGATGAAACAGACGTGCGCTGCACTGGTCGGCATTGTTCAAGGAGTGCTTGCCGACGGCGAGTTGCACGACCGGGAAATCCAGTTCCTCGATGAATGGCTGACCAAGGCAGAGAGTGTTTCTCTCCTCTGGCCAGGCACCGTCATTCATGCCCAGGTTAAGCACATCCTCGCCGATGGCTTGGTCACGCCTGAGGAACGAGCCCACCTCATTGCCACGCTCAATGCGCTCATCGGCGGCGCTTTGGACCAGTTAGCCGAGACACCCCGCGTCACCACACTAGCCTTTGACGATGATGTGGTGATCGAGCACCACGAACGCCTGTTCTGCTTCACGGGAGATTTCGCATTCGGTCCAAGGAGCATCTGCGAGAAAGCAGTGATTGCCCGCGGAGGGAATGTTGCCAATGTCACCAAAAAGCTTCACTACCTGGTCATCGGTGGCCTTGGCAGTGCCGAATGGAAGCACGGATCTTTCGGGACAAAGATCGAGAAGGCCATGGAGCTAAAACAGAAGGGACTGGATCTCAAGATCGTCCCAGAAGATGCATGGGCCACGGCGCTTGGCGCAACGCCAGAGCACACGATTTAGGAAGCCGTCGCTTGAAGCAACTTGCTTATGTCGGCCGTGAAAACCACTGTGACCCCGGTTCGCGCACAAACCTTCTCAATCTCACTGGATAGGTCAATGTGGAGATCTTCTCCGCGAAGACCCTGCCACATTGCCACGTAGTGCAGTGCGCCGGTTTTGGTGGCGCGTATCTCGCGCTCAACTCCACCTTTGAATGGCAGAGGGGGTAGTTCTCCCCTTGCCGCTGCCAAGGCGATCTCAGACCATGCTGCGCGCTGTGCACTTCCTGCAAGCCACGCGGAAATCAGCCCCTTGTCCGCACCTTCTTGGCGCTCGTCCCATGACGTACCTTGCTCAGGTGGATTGATGGCAGATGCGGTTATCAACACTGGCTCCTCCATTGAGTGCCGGGGATGATAGCTGGCTTCCGCCTTTGAGCTGCATGCAGTACCCGGCTCAAATTTGAGCCGGGCCTTATTCCGCCCATTGGAGCAAGAGCGAGTGCTCAACTGAGCCTTGCATCGGCCGTGTTGGTGCGGCGGCGCGTCTCGTCAGCGATCTGATTCACGGTGCGGCACCCCTGCACCGGCATCGAGATGTTCCGGACGAAGCCGCCGCCACCCCTTCGGACGGAGATCGACACGGCCACTACCGGAACTCATCAGGAGCGTCCTGCCGCCCTGGGTGAGTAGCTCATTGTCATTGTCTTTCTCATTCACCCCGTAGAACTTGCCGGCATGGACAGGACTGCCGTTCGCGCGCTCCTCCGAAGAGCCCACCCAGGAAGTCCAAGATGCCGCCACCAGAGGGCACCGCTTGGCCAAGCCAGTTGCTGCCGACGCCTCCTGACTGACCGAAACGATGCGCTGCCGCAGCTTGACCAGGCTCTGCCGATTCCTGCCAACGTTGGTGGCGCACAGGGGCTGCCAGTTGCTGAGCCGCCAGAACAGCGACTGATCCCCGCGATGCGGGGTGATGTAGCCAACGACCGTGGCAGCCTCGATCCTGCCCTGCACTTGGTACATGACGCACAGCGGGTGCTCCCCGCAAGAACTGGTCGCGGGCCTTCTGCCATTTGTAGCCGTAGCCCCGCTGAGCCTCCGTCTGGTCGCTGATGCGCCAGCTGCCGGCCTGCATCTTCTGCACGCGGTGGGTATCGAGGACAGGAAGCTTGCTCTTCAGGGTCTGGAGCTTGAACATGGCAGGCCCCAAAATGAAAACGCCACCCGAAGGCGGCGATAAACAGCAAAGCCTGACATGGCCGGGCCTTGTGAGTCAAAACGAAGAATCGCTCCTATTCGTCAGACTGTGTCGCGACAATTAAGGATTTTGTACCGTTTCGTCAATACTGGACCAATAGCTCGTCAAATCCTTATAGTGGAAACCTGCGGTAGGCTTGGAGGCATCATGAATGCTGAACAACACCACCTTGCCAGCGTCACGAGAGACATAGTTCTGCGAGTAACTGGACCAGTAGTCCTGGAGCGTATAAACCGTCTGCTGCGTAGTTTTATTGATAACACGAATCGTATGCCCGATGGCACCTGCTTGGCTGACACTTTCGATCACCAATCGATACCACGTGTTTTCTTGCATAAATGGGTTGCCAAGTGCGCCTCTCGGATGCTGCGCTGACATCGGGTGATGGGAATCGCCGTTTTGAGCACCGGGGTAGATTTCGATCTCCTCCAAGGCAATACTTCCGCTGCCATAACCCCAGTTTCCGGCAATCACTGCACCCCCTCGATTATCACCCGGGACATAAGGGACACTGTTGCTACCTTTATGCCTGGAAATAATACCCATGTGACAGAAATTCAAATACCCACCTACAAACATCACATCCATTGCGATAGTATGCCGATTGAGGGCAGGGTTGTAGTAGGAGGGCTTTCCGGTGTCATCAAACACCAAAACATAGGGATTCGTTTGAAGAATGTGCCGCGAACCTGCGGTCACTGGGAAGCCAGATGCATTACTGCAAAATTGTTGCGCACCGACCAAGCCTTTTGATGTCGTCATAAGTTTTTACTTTCGTCTATGAAGGCGCTCGATGGCACTCAGGTTTGGGGTTCTCGACCCTCAAGGAATTCATCGTCCCGCAGCGCGGGCACTTGATGTTCAGGTGCTGGAACACCCCAGCAGCCAGCTTTCGATTGCAACTGGCACATCTCATTTCTTGCATCGTTGAAGTCTGCTTGTTGCATTGACTTTATTGTGCTGTTGGCAACGGCGGCTATCCAGGTCAGCACCGCGTGAGGGCGGCACTCACATCACACCCCAAAGGGATGGCGTCGCCAAAGCATGAACAAAGCAAAAAGCCCGCAGAGCGTGAACTGTGCGGGCCTTGTCCATGCAGCCCAAGCAGCGAGTCACGGTGGCGGCTCTCGCACAGCGCGATGCACACGTACTGCCGGTTCTGCTTGACGTGTTGCGCCTCACTCAGGTCAGGGGTGTCGCACATGCTGCAGGCCAGCTCCTTCACTGCGGCCAGGCGCTCGCGCTCCCGGTCGTTGAGCTTGTTCAGCATGCGGACAGCTGCAGCCACGCAGCCCGCCGTGAGCCTGCAGGCAACGGCCTCCACACATTCTTCACACAGTCTTTACATTGGATTAACCAAGCAGACATAAGCTGCCGGGCTTCTAGCGCTCGCGTAAGCCAAGAGTCCGTAGCCAACGCTGAAGCTCCCGTTCGACCGCCTTCCTGGGAATTTCCCCTGTGCCAGCGCACTTGTCGTCGCCGCTGGCATTTCCTATGACCCATCCCGTCCCCTCACAAGCAGCGAGCGCGATCACGCGAAGCGCTCCGCTGGCCATGCCCGCACCGTCGCTTTCCCTGGACATCAAGGTCCTCATCGGCCTCTTTCTCTTTTCGGTGGTCTGGCTGCTGCAGATCGACAGCTCCAGCCTCACGGCACCCAAGGACAACCTCGAACAACTGACCTGGGTGCACAGCCTGGAGTGGGGCTACTACAAGCACCCGCCCCTGCCGACCTGGCTGCTTTCGGCGCCGGTCCATTTGTTCGGCCTGTCTGCGCGCACCAGCTACGCCACCGGCGCGCTTTTCACGCTGGCGGGCCTGTTCCTTTTCTGGAAGCTGCTGAATGACTTGCGCGGCAGCGGCTACGCCACGCTGGCCCTGTTGGCGGCCATGTGCATCACCTACTACAACGAGCGGATGCACTTCTTCAACCATGAAGTCGTGCTGATGCCCTTCTTCGTGGCCAGCGCCCTGCTGGTGTGGCGTGCGGTGGGCAGCAGGCAGCTGCGCTGGTGGGCCGCCCTGGGCTGCTGCCTGGGGTTGGGCGCACTGGCCAAGTACCAGATGATCCTGGCCGCCGTGGCGGTATTCCTGTTCTGGCTGGCGTCAGGCGCCTGGCGCGAGCGGGTCCACATGATCGGCCTGGTGCTGGCGGCGGCCATCTCGCTGGCCATCATCTCGCCGCACCTGTACTGGCTTTTCCTGAACGACTTCGGCCCCATCCGCTATGCCACCGAATCCTCGCTGGGCGCCAGCCTGGGCGGTGGCGCAAGACTGCTCAATACGCTGCACTGGCTGGCAGACCAGTTGCTGAACCGCGCGCTGCTCGCCTGGGTGCTGCTGGGACTGGTGATGGCCCTGCACCGCCGCAGCCGCCGTGCGCCGCAGGACACACCGCAGCGTCCCGGGACAGCCGATGCATCGCGCGCGCTGATCCTGTGCTTTGGCCTCACGCCCATCGTGCTGACCTGCGCCATCGGCATCTTTGCGGGCTCGTCGCTGCAGCTGCACTGGGGCACGCCCTTTCTGCTGCTGGCCGTTCCCGTCGCCATGGAGCTGGCCGGTGCCAGGCTGCACCCGTCGCGCATATCGATCACCACCGCCATCAAGTGCTTCGTGGCGCTTCAACTGGCCTTGCTGCTCGTGGCCCAGATGACCTCGGCGCGCAGTGAACTGCGGCTTAACAGCCGGCACTGGAGAAACTTCGATTCAAAGGCCTTGAGCCAGGCGCTTGCCGAACCCGCGCGCGAAGCGCTGGGCGGCGATATCCGCGTGATCGCAGGCCCCACGGCCGAGGCCAAGGCCCTGGCCCTGAAGCTGCGCGAAAAGCCACTGGTGCTGATCGACGGGCGCATGGACATCAGCCCCTGGATTTCCCAGCACATGGTGGATGCCTGCGGCGTGCTGCACCTGCAGCTGGCGGCATCGCAGCCGCCCGGCCATCAGCCGGTGGGAGAAGGCTTTCCATCCCTTTTCTGGCGTGTCACCCCGCCGGAGGAAGATGCGGGCAGCTGCGTCCCAAGCTGAACAGGGTGATGGCTGGGCCGGGCACTAGCGAACCAGCACGTGCCGCACATCGATGGCAAAGCCGCTCAAACCCTTGCCCGGGGTTTCGCCGTCTTCGACGTCCACATCGAACAACTGCCAGTGCGCTTGCCTGCCTTGCGGCAAAGGCAGACAGGAGATCTGCGGCCCCATGTCGATCATGGCTGCGATGTCATTGACAGCATGCGCCTGTGCCGCGCGCACCAGGGGCATCAGCAAGTCGTCGGCAATGCCCAACGCGCGCAGGCGGCCCAGCGCCTGCTGCGCATCGCTGAGCAACGGGCCTTCGTTGACGTTCAGATCTCCTTGGTGCAACTGCTCCAGCCAGCGGCTGTCTCCGGCAGCCGCCACCTCGCTGCACAACCCGTGAACCAGTGCCGCCATGGCCACGGTGGGCTCTCCGCGGCTTTCGCTCAGAGCCCATAGCACGGGCTCGGCAAAACCCAGGGATTCGTAGTACGGAAAAAGCGCGTGCAGCTCGGGATGCTGTTCGAGCAGGTATTCGCTGTAAGTCTTCTTGGGCTTCTTGGACATGGGCGCGCTATGTGTTTCAAATCAAGGCTTTTCAATTTTCTGCTGTCTGGGCTGAATCACGGTCACATATCCAATGACCATTCCACCGATCAAGGCCATGGGCCAACCCAAAAGAAACACCACCACATAGGCCATGGATGCACCGCCGCCTGCATAGGGCGCGCATTCTTGTGCATTGGCCCACAGACTGAAAATCAGCACCGTTGCCGCAGAAACCAGGCAAGGCCAGGAACTGGGCCAAGCCAGCATGCCCAGCGGCACCAGCATCACGAGTGCATTGGCAAGCCAGAAACGGGTCAGACCTGCATGGCACCAGATCTGTGTGAACAGGGATTGAATGGGAAAGCTGGCAAGCAGGGCCAGCATGCCAAGCCGTCTGACCGCGTAATGGCGACGCAAAAATCCAGGCCTCATGTCACATTGCCTTGCTCGAGAAATGATGGGCAGAAAGAATACGCTGCCTGCGGGCCGCGCCTGTCCGCATTGCGTGATTGCACCCATTGTTGAGAACCACCACCGTGCCCATGAAATCCCCTTGCGAAGAACTCATCGACATGCTGGGCCAGCCCTATGACGCCGGCAAAGTGGCCCGACTGCTTGGCCCATTGGGCGTCAAGCGAATGCCCAGGCCGTCGAGCCATTTTGACGACGACATCATCTGGTCCGCCAAGTCCTCGCTGCGCATCGATGTCTATCGTCCCCGGGCACTTTCCAGGCGGACGGGGAGAGACTGGGAGGATGGCGATGTCTGGCTCATTGGCTCCGTGCATTTTCTTGCGCCGGGGGCAGACAGCAGAATCCGGGCCGTATTTGCGGGCAGCCTGCCTTCGGGGCTGAGCATGCGATCCGCACCTGAAGCGCTGGTGGCGGTTTTTGGGCCGCCGCAAATGGATGATGGGATCGAGCGACCGGGACATGGCGGACGTCTGCTGGCCTGGCGCAAGCCGCAGGTCAACATCGTGGCCAAGTATGAGGACGCGGGCGAAGCTGGCTCCATCACCAGCTTTGTGGTGTGCCTCATCGGCTGCATAGGCGCATGGCGCCACGACGATCCGGAGGTCTTCGCGCCCTGAGGACCTGGCGGCCAAATCGCGCCTTGCATCCTCAACCCAGGGCAGGCGCTCGCAGATACCCCATCAGCACCTGCACGATGCCATCCTCCAGGGCCTGGGGGGTGAACATGGCCGGCGGATCGATGACGGCGGCATGCACCAGGGACTCCATGGTCTGCAGCAGCATCCAGGTGGCCAGGTCCAGATCGCGGTGGGCGAGCTGACTGCGGTGCAGCTCCAGGAGCTGGCGCACCTGGCGGAAGATTCCGCCGTCCGCCGCGCTTTGCTCGCGCGGCGCGTCGAAGAAGGGGAACTCCTTTTCCAGCACCCGGTGCAGATCGGGCTCGACCCGGTGCGCCGCCAGCAGCGCGCGGACCATGGCCTGCACATGGCCTTGCAGGCCCTGCGGCCGCTCGGCCGCAAGCACGGCGGCAATGGCCGCGTACATCTGCGCCGCGTGGCGCTCGTGCAAGGCCGTGATCAGCGAGTCCTTGTTGGGAAAGTACTGGTAGAGCGAACCCACGCTCACACCTGCGCGCTCGGCCACCAGATTGGTGTTGGTGGCGGCGTAGCCGCGTTCTGCAAGAACGCGAGCCGCGGCCTCCAGAATGGCCTCGACCGTGGCAAGGGAACGCGCCTGCCGTGGCTGCTTGCGGGGCTGGGGCGGCTGCCGCTGCGCCGCCTGCGAATGCGAGTTTTCAATGCGAGCCATGGCTCATATTCTCCTGGACATGTGACCTGAGTTTTTACTCGTATTTGAAAGGGAATGCACATGTCTTCCGGAATTTCGCCATCCGCGGCCGCGTCGCCGCCGGTGAACGCATTCGCGCGGCTGCTGCCGCTGACGCTGGCGGTCTTCGTCAGCTTTCTCTGCCTGGGCATGCCCATGCCCGTGCTGCCCCTGCACCTGAGCCAGACCCTGGGACTGGGCACGCTGGGCGTGGGCACGGTGATGGGCTGCCAGTTCGCGGCGGCCCTGCTGTCGCGGGCATGGGCCGGCTCTCTGGCCGACACACGCGGCGCCAGGCGTGCCGTGGTGCTGGGCATGTTGCTGGCCGCCGCTTCGGGCGTGGCCTACCTGATGTCCCGCGCCTTCGAGGGCGGACAGGCCGCAGTCTGGGTGCTGGCCGCCGGCCGCGTGATGCTGGGCTGCGCCGAGAGCCTGATCATCACCGGCGCCCTGAGCTGGGGCATGGGAATGATCGGCCCGCAACATGCCGGCAAGGTGATGGCCTGGGTGGGCATTGCCATGTACGGCGCCTATGCGGCGGGCGCGCCGGCCGGCGTGGCAGTGCAGGCGGCCTGGGGCTTCTCGGGCATTGCCGTGGCCACCATCGTGCTGCCGCTGGTCGCCCTGGCCATGGTCTGGGGCCTGCGCGCCACGCCGGCTGCGGCCCAGCGCCGCACGCCGTTCTACAAGGTGCTGGGCACGGTGTGGCTGCCCGGCCTGGGGCTGGCCCTGTCCAGCGCGGGCTTTGGCGTGATCACCACTTTTGCGGCGCTGCTGTTCGCGTCGCGCGGGTGGGGCGCGGCCTCGCTGGCCTTCACGGCCTTCGGCCTCGCCTTCATCGGGGCGCGTTTGTTCTTCGGCCATCTGCCTGACAAGCTGGGCGGCGTGCGGGTGGCGCTGGCCAGCATTCCGCTGGAGGCGGCGGGCCTGCTGCTGATCTGGGGCGGCGGCGATGCGGCCTGGGCCTATGCGGGAGCCGCACTCACCGGCTTCGGCTATTCGCTGGCCTTCCCGGCCTTCGGCGTGGAAGCCGTCCGCCGTGCGCCACCCCAGGCGCGCGGTGCGGCCATGGGGGCCTATGTGGCCTTCTTCGACCTGTCCATGGGATTGACGGCTCCCGCCGCCGGGCTGCTGGCCAGCGTCACCGGCGTGGGAGATGTGTATTTCGCCGCCGCCGTGAGCGTGGCGCTGTCCATTGCCGTGGCCCTGCTGCTGCGCGTGAACGCAGCCCGGGGAGCCTCCCATGGCTGAGCCGATTCACACCCCCGCCGGCACGCAGCGCGCCCTGGGCACCGTGGTGAACGTGCAGTCCATCACCCCGCGCATGCGCCGCATCACGCTGGGCGGCGAGCAGATTGCTGCCTTCTCCCGAGCGCCCGCAGCGGATGCGCCCGCTGCCTGGGTCAAGCTGTTCCTGCCGTCCGGCGAAGGCCGGGCCTATACGCTGCGCAGCGTGGACTGCCAGGCCGGCACGCTGGACATTGACCTGGTGCTGCATGGCGATGCGTTCAATGCCAAGCATGAGAACAACACCTCAGCTGGCGGCGACGGCCCCGCCTCCCGCTGGGCCGCCCAGGCCCGCGTGGGCGAGCAGGTGGCCATTGCCGGCCCGCGCAGTGGCGGCTTCGCCCCACCGGCCGACACCGATTGGATGATGCTGGCAGGCGATGCCTCGGCCCTGCCGGCCATGCAGTCCATCGCCGCGAGTCTGCCGGCATCCGCCCGGGTCAAGGCCTATGTGGAAATCGTCGACGACGGCGAATGCCAACCCATGGACAGCGCCGCCAACTGGCGCACCGAGTGGATCACCGCTGCGCCAGGCCAGCCCGGCCAGAGGCTGTGCCAGCGGCTCATGTACCGGCCGCTGCCGCTGGGCACCGGCTATCTGTGGATGGCCGGCGAGTCCGGCGCCATGCGCACGTTGAAGATGCACTTCCTGGACCGTGGCATCGCCCGCACCCAGTTGAGCACCAAGGGCTACTGGAAATCCGGCGAGGCGGACCACAAGGATCGCTAGAGCCGCTAGGGCTGCGCGCAGCTTTCTCCACCCATCAACAGCGCCACACCCCCCGGGTAACCACCCGGACGCGGGATGCAGGCGCTCACTAGAATCAAAAAATGAACTTTGACATCAACATTCAAATTCAATGAAAACCGATGGCTGCCAGACGGCGCCTCCCTCGGCCTCCGAACTGCATGCGGCGTATGCAGCCGGCACGCTGACGCCCATGCAAGCCACGGAGCACTGCCTGCGGGTTGCCTGCGCAAGCCAATCCGTGTTCACGCGCATCACGGCGGACCGCGCGCTCGAAGAGGCCCGGCAGTCCACCGAGCGCTGGCGCGCGGGCCGGCCGCTGGGGCCGCTGGACGGCATCCCCATCAGCTGGAAGGACTTGTTCGACGTGCGCGGCACGCCGACCACGGCGGCCTCGGCCCTGCTGCAGTCGGCCGCGCCAGCCCGGGCCGACGCCACCGTGGTGGCGCGTGCCGCAGCGGCCGGCATGGTCTGCCTGGGCAAGACCAATCTCAGTGAGTTCGCCTACTCGGGCCTGGGGCTCAATCCCTGCTTCGGCACGCCGGTGTTTGCACATGAGGGAGGCCACGACCGGGCGCCCGGAGGCTCGTCCAGCGGCGCTGCGCTGGCCGTGGCCCTGGGGTGCGGGCCGCTGGCCATGGGCACGGACACGGCGGGGTCCGTGCGCATTCCCGCCGCCTTCAACGGGCTGGTGGGCTATCGCGCCAGCAGGGGGCGCTATTGCCTGCAGGGCGTGTTTGCGCTGGCGCCGTCCCTGGACGCCCTGGGGCCGCTGGCCCTGAGCGTGGCCGACTGCATGGCGCTGGACCGCGTGCTGCGCGGGCTGACCGACGACGGCCATGCCAACGCATCCCCCGCCGCGGACCTGCGCAATCAGGTGTTCTGCACGGACCTCAGCCTGCTGGATGACGACCGCGTGCAAGCTCCCGTGCGCAACAACCTCCTGTCCTCCCTGGCCTTGCTGGAGACCCGGGGTGCCCGCGTGGAGCGCCGCACGCTGCGCAGCCTGCGCGCCGTACGGACGCTGACCCGGCGCCATGGCTGGCTGGGCGCCCATGAAGCCTTTGCCACCCACCGCGCACGCCTGGACGATGCCGATCAGGCCGCACGCATGGACCCGCGCGTGCGCCAGCGCCTGGAGGCGGCCAGGCATCTGAGTCCTGACAGCTACCGGACATTGATCGCCCAGCGCGCACCACTGATGGCCTTGTTCGCGCAGGAGCTGGGCGATGCCACCCTGGTGCTGCCCACCACGGGCCACACCGCACCCCTGCTGCTGCCGCTGCTGGACGACGACAGGCTGTTTGCCGAAACCAACCTCGCCACGCTGCGGCTGACCATGCCCGGCAGCTACCTGGACACGCCGGCCGTGGCCCTGCCCAGCGGCGTGCAGCGCATTCCCGGCCTGGACGGCAGGCCTGCGTTTCTGCCCACGGGCCTGCAGCTCATGCGCCCCCGGGGCGATGACGACCGGCTGCTGCGCATTGCGCTGAGCGTCGAACAGGTTCTTTCCCCCTCCACCGTTCCCATTGATAGGAGTGCATGACATGAGCAAGGAAATCCAGATCACGTTTGGCGTGGACGTCGATGCCGTCGGCGGCTGGCTCGGTTCGTATGGCGGGGAGGACTCTCCCGACGACATCTCGCGCGGCATGTTCGCGGGCGAGGTCGGTTCGCTGCGGCTGCTCAAGCTGTTCCACAAATACGGCCTGAAGACGACCTGGTTCATTCCGGGCCACTCCGCCGAGACCTTTCCCGAGCAGATGAAGGCCGTGGTGGACGCGGGCCACGAAATCGGCATCCACGGCTACAGCCATGAGAACCCGATTGCCATGACGCCCGAGCAGGAAGAGGCCGTGCTGGACCGCAGCATCGAAGTCATCACGCGGCTGGCCGGCCGCGCGCCCACGGGCTACGTCGCTCCGTGGTGGGAATTCAGCCCGGTCACCAACGAGCTGCTGCTCAAGAAAGGCATCAAGTACGACCACAGCCTGATGCACAACGACTTCCACCCGTACTACGTGCGCGTGGGCGACCAGTGGACCCGCATCGACTACAGCAAGCATCCGGACACCTGGATGAAGCCCCTTGTGCGCGGCAAGGAGACACGGCTGGTCGAGATCCCCGCCAACTGGTATCTGGACGATCTGCCGCCCATGATGTTCATCAAGAAGTCGCCCAACAGCCACGGCTTCGTCAACCCGCGCGACATAGAGCAGATGTGGCGCGACCAGTTCGACTGGGTCTACCGCGAGCACGACTACGCGGTCTTCCCCATCACCATCCACCCCGATGTCTCCGGCCGCCCCCAGGTGCTGCTGATGCTGGAGCGCCTGATCGAGCATTTCCAGTCGCATGAGGGCGTGCGCTTCATGACGTGCGACCAGATCGCCGACGACTTCCTGCGCCGCCAGCCGCGTTGATGCCGCATCCCACCTCAGCGAGGACACCATGAATACCTCCGCCATTGCCTCCGACGCCCCAGGCGCCGGCCATCCGACCCCGGCCGGGATCGATGCCCCCTGGACCGCGCCCACCGTGACGCGCAGGCAGGTCAGCTACGCCACCTGGGTCTGCTTTTTCGCCTGGGTCTTTGCCGTCTACGATTTCATCCTCTTCGGCACCCTGCTGCCGCAACTGGGCGAGCACTTCCAGTGGAGCGCCGAGCAGCAGGCGCGCCTGAACACCTGGGTGACGCTGGGCACGGTGATCGTGGCCTTTGCCATCGGCCCCATTGCGGACCGGCTGGGGCGGCGCAAGGGCATCATCATCGCCGTGGCGGGCGCCGCGCTGTGCTCGGGACTGACGGCGCTGGCCGGCTGGGTGATCGGCCTGTCGGCGGGCCTGGGCTTCGTGCTGCTGATCGTGGTGCGCTCGCTGGCGGGCCTGGGCTATGCAGAGCAAAGCATCAACGCCACCTACCTGAGCGAGCTGTTCTCCCTGGTCTATACCGACCCGGCCTCGCTGCGCCGGCGTGGCTTCATCTACTCGCTGGTGCAGGGCGGCTGGCCTGTGGGCGCCGTGCTCACGGCCGTGCTGGTGGCCCTGCTGTATCCGCTGGGCGAGCGCTGGTTCGGCCAGGGCGGAGGCTGGGCGCTGTCCTTCGTGTTCGCCATGTTCCCGGCCCTGGTGATTGCCGTGCTGGGCCGACGGCTGGTGGAAACGCCCCAGTTCCTGACCGCGCGGCGCGTGGCCGATCTGCGCCGCGCCGGGCGCGAGGCAGAGGCCATGCGCCTGGCGCAGGAGCATGGCGCCAGCCCACAGCAGGAGCAGCACACCGGCCTGTCGGCCATGTTCCGCGGTGCCTCGCTGCGGCCCACGCTGTCGCTGGCCCTGGGCTTTTTCCTGAACTGGTTCGCCATCGTGATCTTCGCGGTGCTGGGCACCTCGGTGCTGGGCGGCGCCGGCGGCACGCCGGGCAAGGGCGTGGATTTCTCCAGTGCGCTGCAGGTGCTCATCATCTCCAATCTCGCGGGCTTTCTGGGCTATGTCTTCCATGGCTGGCTCGGTGACCGCATAGGCCGGCGCAACGCCGTGGCCATCGGCTGGATGCTGGGTGGCCTGGCCTTCGCGCTCATGCTGAACGCGCCCTCGGGCGACTTCTGGCGCATCGTGCCGCTGTACTCGCTGGGGCTGTTCTTCCTGATCGGCCCCTATGCAGCCGCCCTGTTCCTGATCGGCGAGAGCTTTCCCAGCCACATCCGTGCCACGGCCAGCTCCTTCGTCAACGCCATGGGCCAGGTGGGCGCCATCGCGGCAGGATTTGGCGTGACCTGGACGCTGTCGCAAGGCTCGGACTGGGTGCAGGCGGCGCTGTACTGGGGCGCCATTCCCTGCGCGGCCTCGGGCCTGCTGATGTTTCTGGCGCCCCATGTCGATCCCGAGACCGTGAAGTGAGGCCGCCATGAACCCGGACACCCCCAGCAACAAGGTGGCCCTCGTCACGGGCGCCGCCAGCGGCATCGGCCAGGCGCTGGCCCTGGCCTATGCGCAGGCAGGCATTGCCGTGGCCGGCAGCTACTACCCCCGGGATCCGCACGATCCCGGCCAGACCCTGGAACTCGTCGAACGCGCAGGCGGGCGGTGCGTCATGGAGGCGGTCGATGTGGGCGATGCCGCACAGGTCGAGCACCTGGCCCGGGTCGCCGTGGACCGCTTCGGCCGGCTGGACTTCGCCGTCGCCAATGCGGGTTTGCTGCGCCAGGCGGCCCTGGTCGAGATGAGCGATGCGCAGTGGCTGGAGGTCATCAACATCGACCTGGGCGGCGTGATGCGCACCTTCCGGGCCAGTGCGCGCCACATGGCTGCAGGCGGGGCCATGGTGGCCGTCTCCTCCATTGCAGGCGGCGTCTACGGCTGGGAGCAGCATGCCCACTATGCGGCCGCCAAGGCAGGCGTGCCCGGGCTGTGCCGCGCCGTGGCCATGGAGCTGGCACCGCGCGGCATACGCTGCAATGCCGTGATTCCGGGCCTGATCGAGACGCCGCAATCGCTGGACCCGGTCAACTCGCTGGGGCCGGAGGGCCTGGCGCAGGCGGCCAGGGGCATCCCGCTGGGACGCGTGGGGCAGGCCCGCGAAATCGCCGCCCTGATCCGCTTCCTGACCAGCGACGAGGCCTCCTACATCACCGGCCAATCCATCATTGCCGACGGCGGCCTGACCGTGCGCTGGCCCAGTTGAGGACATCCGACATGAACACCTCCAAGCCCCTGGACGGCCGCCGCGCCGTCGTGACAGGCGCCGGCAGCGGCATCGGCGAGGCCATCGCCCTGGCCTATGCGCAGGCCGGCGCGCAGCTGTTGCTGGCCGACATCGATGCCGCCCGCGCCGACAGCGTGGCACAGCGCTGCCGCGCGCTGGGCGCGCAGGCCGAAACCGTGATCGGCGACGTGGGCGACGAGTCCACGGCCCACCGCATCATCGACCGCTGCGTGCAGGCCTTCGGCGGCATCGACATCCTGGTGAACAACGCCGGCATGCTCACCCAGTCGCGCTGCGCCGACATGTCCACCGCGATGTGGGACGAGATGCTGCGCGTGGACCTGCGCAGCGTCTTCCTGTGCGCGCGGCGCGCGGTGCCGCACATGCAGGCCCAGCGCTGGGGCCGCATCATCAACATCGCCTCGCAACTGGGCATCAAGGGCGGCGTGGAGCTGAGCCACTATGCGGCGGCCAAGGCCGGCGTGATCGGCTTCACCAAGTCGCTGGCGCTGGAAGTGGCACCCGACAATGTCCTGGTCAACGCCATTGCCCCCGGCCCCATCGCCACGCCGCTGGTCGATGGCATCAGCGCGGACTGGAAGCGCGCCAAGGAGGCCAGCCTGCCGCTGGGCCGCTTCGGCCGCGCCGACGAGGTGGCGCCCACGGCGGTGCTGCTGGCCTCCGATCCCGGTGGCAATCTGTATGTGGGACAGACGCTGGGGCCCAACTCCGGCGATGTCATGCCGTGAAAAGAAGCACCCCCTGAGTCGCTTCGCGCCTTCCCCCTCTCTTCGGAGGGGGGCGTACGGGCAGCCGGCGACACCCTCTGTGCGGGGCGGCGCGGCCGGCATAGGCCCTTCCTCGGTGTCTCTGCTCTTTGGCTGCGCCAGTTTCGCAGGCGGCTCCATTCGCAACCGAAAGGGTTTCTGTCATGTGTGGAATGTGCGGTTTGCTGCAGGCCTCCGGCCACTGGAGCCAGGCGCCGGCCGGATCGGCCGGGCGACGCCAGCGGCTGATTCAGATTGCGCGCGCCAACCGGCTGCTGGCGCTGTGGCGGCTGCGGCTCAGCGACTTCCATGGCCAGTCCTATGTGCTGGCCGGCCCCACGGGGGCCAGCGTGCTGATTGCCGATTTCGGCGCGCTGTGGCCCGCCGCCGAGCAGATGCTGGGCCGAGCCCTGGATCCGCTGGCCATGCCGTGGCAGCCGGCGCAGGCACAAGTGCGGTCACAAGGGCGTGCACCAGCGCAGGAACACAGGGAGCAGGCGCCATGAGCGGCCTGACGGACCGCCACGGCGAGCGGCTGCCCGTGGGCGTGCTCACGGGCTTTCTGGGCAGCGGCAAGACCACGCTGCTCAGGCAGTGGCTGCAGGACTCGCCCGCGGGCGAGACTGCGGTGCTCATCAACGAATTCGGCGCCGTGGGGCTGGACCATCTGCTGGTGGGCCGTATAGACGCCGACACGGTGCTGCTGGACAACGGCTGCGTCTGCTGCGCCATACGCGGCGAACTCAAGGACGCTTTGTGGCGCCTGCACCAGCGCCGCCTGCGCGGCGAGCTGCCGCCTTTTCAAAGGGTGCTGATGGAGACCACGGGGCTGGCCGCGCCCGGCCCCGTGATCGCCACCCTGATCGGCGATGCGCAGCTGCGCCAGATCTTCAGGCCGGCCTTCATCTCCACCGTGGTCGATGCGCTGCATGCCCCGTGGCAACAGTCCCAGCGCCCCGAATGGCTGGCCCAGGTCGCGGCGGCCGACCGGCTGTACCTGAGCAAGACCGACCTGGCCACGCCACAGCAGGCCGAGGCACAGCGCGCGCAACTGGCGCAGATCAATCCCCTGGCCAGCATCGTCACCTGCGGTCCTGGCGCAGCGGTACCGCCTGCCTGGCAGATGCAGGAATCCCATGCTCTGCAAACCGATTGGCTGGCACGCGCCATTGTCGGCACGCCGCGCGGCCGCGCGGGCCAGGGCCAGGGCCAGGGCCAGCGCCAGGGCCAGGGTCTGCACGCAGGCGCCCAGGCGTTCTGCCTGGAACTCGACAGCCCGGTGGACTGGTGCGTGCTCACCCTGTGGCTGACCATGCTGCTGCACCGCCATGGCGACCGGCTGCTGCGCCTGAAGGGACTGGTGGCCGTGGCCGCGGATGGCTGGCCGCAGGGGCAGCCCACGGCGCTGCACGGCATGGGCCATCTCATGCACGCCCCCGAGCACTTGCCCGAGTGGCCGGGCGAGGACAGGCGCTCTCGCCTGGTCTTCATCACGGCCGGGCTCGATGAGCAGCAGATCAGGGCCTCCTGGCAATCGTTCCAATCGTTCTACCGCCTCCACTCGCAGGACAATGGCAGCCAGACCCCGGCAAGTCCCTCACCCCACACTGCGTGAACCTCCACGGCAAGGACCGCAACATGCGCAAGAACGATCCCGAACTGCGTGTCCTCGGCACCTCGGTGACGCTGACCGAAGCCCTGCGCCAGCGTGCGCAGCAGGACCTGGGCATACGCATCCATTTCGAGGTGCTGGACGGCTTCGACGCCCAGCGCCAGGCCGTGATGCGCCAGGACAGCTTCGACCTGTACGACCAGTGGTTCCACAGCGTGGATTTCCTGTGGCCCACCGGCACCCTGCAGCCCATCGACACGGCACGCCTGACCTGTTGGGACGAGGTCAACGCCCTGCCCCGCACCGGCCGCATCACGCCGCAGGCGGCCTTTGGCGCGGGCTGCAATCCTGTCACGCGCCTGTATGTGCAGGCCGATGGCAGCGTCAGCGATGTGCCCAGCGCGCATATTTCCATGCTGCCGCTCACGCACAACGTCGACAGCTTTGTCTACCTGCCCGCCGCCCTGCCCGCGCTGTTCGACCAGGCCGAGGAAAGCTGGTCCTGGCTGGTCTCCCCCGCCTGCCGAGGGCGCGCTGCGCTGCAGGCCGATGCCGCCATCGGCGCGCTGGACGCGGCCCTTGCCCTGCAGGCCAGCGGCGACATGCGTTTCGGCGACATCAGCAACCTGGGGCTGGAGGAAATCGACCGGATGATGGCCGTGCTGCTGCAGCGGCAGGAGTCCGAGCAGTTCAGGGGCTTCTGGGGCAACTACGCCGATGCGGCACGGCTGATGATCGATGCAGGCGTTGCCATCCAGAGCCACTGGTCGCCGGCCATGGGCCACTACCGCGCGGCGGGGCTGGACTACCGGCTGGCCTGTCCGCGCGAAGGCTACCGCGCCTGGTACGGCGGCCTGGGCATCTCCAGCCAGGCCAGGGGCGACACGCTGGACGCCGCCTACCGCTACCTGAACTGGTGGCAATCCGGCTGGCCCGGTGCCGCGATGGCGCGGCAGGGCTACTACATCTCCAACCCGCTGCGCACGCGCGAGCACCTGAGCGCCAGCGAATGGGACTACTGGTACGCCGGCCTGCCCGCCGCCGAAGACCTGCAGGGCACCGACGGCCAGCTCGTGGTCCCGCGCGGCAGCGTGCGCGACGGCGGCTCCTACGAGCAGCGCCTGGGCCGCATCGCCGTCTGGAACACCGTCATGGACGAGCACAACTACCTGGTGCGCCAGTGGGCCACGCTGCTGCGCCGTGCGCGCGCCTTATAGTCCTGCCCGATGACGGCCCCCGCTGGCGGCGGCACACGCACACGCACACGCACACGCACACGCACACGCAGATGAAGCAGGAATGAGAAGAGCCATACAAGCATCCACGCAGACTGCGCGGGACGAAGAGACCGGCGAGAGCGGCGAATCTGGCGATTCCGAGCGCCGGCTGCGCTATGAACTGATACGCCAGCGCCTGCGCCAGGCCATCGTCGAGCAGCGGGTGGCGCCCGGCCTGGTGCTGCTGGAGGGGCCGGTGGCCAAGGTCTTCGGCACCAGCCGCATTCCCGTGCGCAAGGCCTTCGAGCTGCTGCATGCCGAAGGGCTGCTGAGCACCTTCGACGGACGCGGCTACCTGGTCGCCCGGCCCGGGCAGGCCGTGCAGCCCCAGCGCCTGACGCTGGACGCGCAGGCCCTGGGCCTGGAGGCGGGCCAGGCCACGATCCACATTCCATCGGAGAGCGAGCGCATCCACGACGAGCTGGAGCAGTCCATCTCCATCGCCATGATCTTCGGGCGCTTTCAGATCGATGAGAGCGCCGCCATGGACCACTTCAACGTCAACCGCGTGGCCCTGCGCGAGGTGCTGAGCCGGCTGGTAGATAGAGGGCTGGTGGAGAAAAGCACCTACGCCGCCTGGCGTGTGGCCGCGCTGACGGCACGCGCGGTGAATCAGGACTTCGAGCTGCTCGCCTTGCTGGCGCCCGCAGCGCTGCGCGAAAGCGGGCCGCGCCTGGACAGGGACATGCTCGCCAGTCTGCGCCACGGCCTGCAAGGCGCGACGGCGCCAGGTGTTCTGGACACGCAGGAACCATTGCGCCTGGAACAGCGCCTGGAACAACGAGTCGAGCAGCACCTGCATGGCGACTTCCTGGCCCGGCACCCCAACGACAAGCTGGTGGGCATGCTGCAGCAGTGCCAGATGCCCTGGCTGATCCACAGCACCTTCTGCCGCATGTTTCCGCAATCGCCCAACCCGCCGCTGACCGAGAACTGCCGGCAGATCGTCGATGCCTTGTGGGAGGGGGAGTATGAGCGGGCCGCACAGGCGCTGCAGGACTATCTGGCCCAGGCGCGCAAGCGCGCCCAACTGCAGCTCAAGGTGCTGGCCGTGCTGCCTGAGACGCAGCTGCCCGCCTACCTGGTGCGGCAGGCCTGATCTTGTGATTGCTGCAGTCGGCTGCCGCTGGCCGGCGCGGCTGGTTGCATGTGGAACCGCTGGTTTGCCTGCCGTTCACCGGGCGTTTACGCAAGCACGGCATATTGGGCGCCCAAAGGACCGCACCGATGAACGCCCTGCGCATCAGCACCACCGTCTTCACCGAAGCCAGATTCTGGAGCCTGGTGGTTTTCTCGGTCGTTCTTCCCTGCGCCATCTACGCGGCCCTGCTGGCCAAGCGCAGCATCTCGCGCACCACGGTGCTGCTGTTCGGGCTGGCCCTGGTGGCCATGGCGGGGGTGGATGTCTACCTGCTGCAAAGCCTGGCATCGGCGGCCCGGCAGACGCCGTCGCTGTCGGACAACGCCATCTTCGTCTCGGAGCTGTCCACGGCGCTGTACCTGCTGCCGGCCATGATTGGCGGGATCGGCGTGAACATGACCTCGCATGTGCTGATACAACATCTGTTCGATGCGGAGCGGCGGTTCGACAGCAACCGCAAGAACGAGACCACCTGAGCCGGCCGGGCCCCGCCTGGCGCTATCGGACGCTATCGGGAGCAACCGGACTCGGCCCGGTTCAGCCCATCACGTCTTCGGAAAAGAGCTGCCAGCGCCCGCCCGTCTTGCGCCAGTACTGGCGCAGCGGCAGGCCTTCGGCGAAGGCCTTGCTGCTGGCGCGCAGGTTGACCACGCGGATCTCTCCCTTGGCATCTTTCCAGGAATAGATGGACAGGTCCTGCAGCGTCACGCCGGGGCGGTTCAGGTAGGCAGCCAGCCGTTCCTGCGATGCGCGCGAGGCGGGCGACTGCAGCAGGTCCGGCGCGTAGAGCGCGGCCAGCTTGCGCGGGTCGGCCCCGTCCCAGGCGCTCTTCCATTCCTCGACGACACGCACAAAGGCATCTGCCGCCTTCTGCTGGGCCTGGGCCTTGGGGGCCACCCACTGCAGCTTCTCGCGGATCAGCACCGGCGTCTGCCGGTCCACGGTCTGCATGAGCAAGGTGAGGTCGGGGTTGGCCAGCACCAGGCAGCCATCGCTGGCCTCGGGCGCGCGCGAGAACTGGTCGGGCGGCGAGCCATGCAGCCAGATGCCGCTGCCCGATCGGCCCACGGCCTTGTCCCAGTCGTTGGGGAAGTTGACCGTGAGCGCACCCTTGCCATAGAACTCCGGCAGCCGGGGTCCGGGGATGTGGCGGCCCACGAAGTAGATGCCCAGCGGCGTGCGCTGGTCGCCTTCCTGCCATTTGTCCGTGCCCAGCTTGCCCACGGAGACATAGAAATCCCCCACCAGCCGCAGCCCGCCCGCCTCATGGGCGAACAGGTACAGCCGTGACTTGCTGGCGTCGATGGCAATCGCATGCCGCACCGACGCGCCCAGCATCAGGAACTCGCCGGGAACGGAGCCCGCGGGCGGCGCGCCGCTGTCGGCCTGCAGGCGGCGCTTGAGTTCGTTTTGCAGATCCTGCAGCTGGGCCTGCGTGGGACTGGCCGGGCCTTCCAGCCGCGCGACACTGCCCACGGACAGGTTGTGCCGCACCAGCACGCCCTGGCCCGGATGGCCGGGGGCGGAGGAGGCGGCGACGGGCGTGCCCGCCAGCACCTCGCCGGCACGGCCGGTCTTGAAGCGCAGCAGGTCGGCATACACCAGCTGGGCTGCGCGGAAATTGGGAACCTCGGCGGTGAGATCGCCGGCGGCCTTCAGCGCGCCGTCCAGATCCCGCTGCTCCACCTGGCGGATGATGGCCAGCAGGCGGGCCTCCGCCTGGCTTTGCTGTGCGGGGGCGGCGGCCTTGGCATGCGTGGCTGCCACGGCAGCGGCACCGCCCGCCGTGGCCACCGCAGCGGCGGCCAGGGCGGGCTTGCCCGATGCCGCGCGCAGCCTGGCTGCGCCCGCCTTGCCGGAGGCAGGCTTGGAGGAGACAGGCTTGGCAGCTGCCGTTTTGGAGGCCTTGGCCTTGGCCTGCCTGGCATGGGCTGCCGGGCTGAAGGACACCGCGGACAGCGCGACCAGCAGCACGGCCACCCCGGCGGCCCGCGCATGCAGGCGCAGCAGGCCGGTGGGTGGCAGTGCCAGGGGACGCGCTTTTTCAGGCATCAGGAGCCGGTTCCTTCATGGGTGATGCGCCATTGTCCCTTTTCGCGCTGCATGCGCAGGGTCTTGCGGGTAGTGGTCTTGAGCGCGCCCGATGCGTAGTACTGGCGGAACTGGGCCGTGGCCTTGTCGCCATCCACGGTCACCTTCAGGTCGCGCACATTGACGACGATGGCGGTGCGGCCAACGATGCGCTGGCGGCGCTGTTCCTTCCACTTGGCCAGGCTGCTGCCATCGGCCGGGGAGAAGTGGTCGCTGTAGGCGTCCAGGTAGCGGTCCATGTCCTGGCCGGCCCATGCGGTGGACCAGGCCTTGACGGCGGCTTCCACTTCCTGCGCGGCAGCCGACTGTGCGGCCTTCTTCTCATCGACGGCAGGCGCTGCCTTGGCAGGCTCGGCGGCGGCCACGGCGGCCACGGCGGTGGCGGCGGCTGCGGTGGCCGGAGCAGCGGCCTTGGCCGCTGCCTGCCTGGCTTCCTCGGCCGCGCGGGCCTTGTCCTGTGCGGCCTGCGCTGCCTGAGCTGTCTTTTCCTGGGCCAGCTTGGCCTCTGCCGCCTTGGCTTCCGCCGCCTTGGCCTGGGCCAGCTTGGCTTCTGCAGCCTTGGCCTCGGCAGCCTTGGCTTCTGCAGCCTTCGCTTCCGCCGCCTTGGCCTGGGCGGCCTTGGCATCGGCGGCCTTCACTTCAGCGGCCTTGAATTCGGCAGCCTTGGCCTCTGCGGCCTTGGCTTCGGCGGCGCGGGTCTCGGCCAGCTTGGCGTCGGCTTCGCGGGCCTGGGCTGCCTTGGCATCGGCCACCTTGGTCGAGGCGGCCGTCGCTGTGGCCGTGGCCTGGGCCGTCTTGACCTGGGCGCCGCCCTGCTTGGGGAAGATCTGCGTGATCAGGGCCAGCTTGGGCTGGATGGCCTGGCGCGATCCGTCCAGCTGCAAGGCCTTGGCATAGGCATCGCTGGCCATGCGCGCATACAGGTCGCCCAGGTTCTCATGCGCCGTGGCGTAGCTGGGGTTGGTGCGAATGGCCTGCTCCAGCACTTCCGAGGCCTTGCGCTCCTGGCCCTCGGCTGCGTAGAGCACGGCCAGGTTGTTGTAGGGCTCGGGCAGGCTGGGGTAATCACGGGTCAGCGCCGTGAAGATCTTGATGGCCTGGGCGTTCTGGCGCTGCTCCGCCGCGATCACGCCCTGCAGAAAGCGCATCTGCACATCGGCCGGGTTCTGCTTGAGGTAGGCCTCGGCCTGCTTGGCGGCCTGGGGCGCCTTGCCCTGCTCCAGCAGCCGGGAGACCTCGTCCACCGCCTCCTGCGACGCATGGGCAAACGCCCCGCACAAAGCGGCCCCCAGGCTGAAGGCGGCAATGGCCACAGGTCGGGCTATCCGCAAATAGGTACGACCCGGCACTCGCGACGGAACTCTGGACGAAATCAGCATATGGGCGCTCTCTACGCAATGAAAGTTGGAAGACGGGCCTGTTCGCTTTTGGGCTTCTTGCACACGCCGATATGCGCCTGCAGCCAAAAGCCAGCGATTTTATAGGCGAAAGCCACCTTGCCCCGCTGCATGGGTCCTTGAGACAAGGGCCATGAAACACGGCGCAAAGCCTGCTCCGAGGTAACGGAGCGGACCGGGCGGCGTTACGTAACGTGTGCCGTAACAGACCGTTGCTGAGACATTGTGATCAATAGCAAAAACCATACAAATCAATATCTTAGGAAGATTCCTAGGCCATCCAGACCTGCCACCGGCACATGGCATGCATGTTGCACAAAAGGGCTCGACAGATTTCACGGCTTCCAAGCCACCGTCTGACCTTGTCGTTTCAACCCTTGTCTGGAGAGAGCAAATGACCGCCCAATCGATGCAGCCCACTGGCAACACCACCGTCAGCCCCGTGCAGTTTGCTGACCAGCAGCCCTCCACCGTTGTGCTTGCACAGCTGGGCACATCGAACACGCAGCCCGGCGCGGCTGCGGTGCTCATGCCCCGGGGCGCCGGTCCCGCCACGATGTCCCAGGTCAGCCCGGGCGTGCAGATAGTGCGCAACGGAGAAACCCTGATGGCCCAGCCCGGCAGCGCGCTGCAGGTGGGCGACAAGATCATCGTGCCCGCCGACGGCAGCGCCAAGGCGCTGTTCCAGGGCAAGGACGGCCAGACCCTGGTCGGCACCTTCGAGGGCGGCACGCAGGCCACGCTGACCCAGCGCGACGGCGACGGCGCCGGGGCCATGGTGCTGGACCTGGCCTCTGGCAACGTCCAGGTGGCACCCGCCAATGACGGCGACGCCCTGGGCCTGATCGTCACCAAGGAAAGCGCCGCAGCCGCAGCCGGTGGCTCCGTGCTCAGCGACTTCCTGCTGGCCGGCCTGATCGGCGCGGGCGGCGTGGGCCTGATCGCAGCAGCCAACAGCAGCGACGACGATCCGGCGCCCCCGCTCCCGACCGACCCCACCAACCCGACGAATCCGACGGATCCCACGAATCCGACCAACCCCACGAACCCGACAAACCCCACCAATCCGACCGACCCCACGAATCCGACCAATCCCACGAACCCGACAAATCCGACCAATCCTACGAATCCGACCAATCCCACGGATCCTACGAACCCGACCAACCCCACCAATCCAACAAACCCAACGAACCCGACCAATCCGACCAATCCGACCAACCCCACGGATCCCACGAATCCGACCAACCCCACGAACCCGACAAACCCGACAAACCCCACCAATCCGACCAATCCCACGGAGCCCACCAACCCGACCAACCCGACGAATCCGACCAACCCCACGGATCCCACGAACCCAACCAACCCTACGAACCCCACCAATCCGACCAACCCTACGGATCCCACGAACCCGACCAATCCCACGAACCCCACCAATCCGACCAACCCCACGGATCCCACGAACCCGACCAATCCCACGAACCCCACCAATCCGACCAACCCCACGGATCCTACGAACCCGACCAATCCCACGAACCCCACCAATCCGACCAACCCCACGGATCCTACGAACCCGACCAACCCCACCAATCCCACGGATCCGACGAACCCGACCAACCCGACCAATCCCACGGACCCCACCAATCCGACGGATCCCACGGACGGTCATGGCCTGATCACCTCGGTGCAGGACGTGGTGGGTGCACTGGCAGGCGGCACGGTGGCCGGCCCGGTGGGCAACCTGATCGATACGCTGGTCAATCCCGGCAACGGCACGCTGTCCGGGGTGACAGGCCTGCTGGAGAGCCTGACCAGCACCAATGGCGGGCCGCTGGGCGTGCTGACCGAGCTGGTGGACGGCCTGGTCAATATCCAGAATCAGGGCCTGGAGCCCCTTATCAGCACGCTCAATGAGCTGCTCAAGGGCCTGGACGAAGCGGGTTCCGGCGGCTCCATCGGTACGGTAGTGGACAACGTGCTCGGCGGCCTGCTCGACGAAGACGGTGCGCTGGGCAGCCTGCTGGCCGGCGTGGGCGGACTGCTGGGCGGCCTGGTGGGCGGCGGAACGGGCAATCCTCCCGGCACGCCGGACAGCGGCGTGGTCACCTCCGTGCAGGACGTCGTGGACGGCCTGCTGGGCGGCACCGTGGCGGCCCCCGTGGGCCAGTTGCTCGATGCGCTGACCAATCCCACGGACGGACTGCTGTCCACCGTGACCGGCGCGCTGGAGAACCTGACCAATGTCGAGGGCGGCCCGCTGGGTGTGCTCACCGAGCTGGTCAACGGCCTGACCCAGGTGGACGGCGAAGGCCTGGCCCCGGTGATCGGCACGCTCAACGAGCTGATTGCAGGTCTGGGCAACGGCCTGGGCGAAGATGGGCTGGGCGGACTGGTCGGCAGCCTGCTGGGCGGCCTGGTGCCCGGTGGCGGCACGGGTGGCGGCACGGGCGAAGGCCTGGTCACCACGGTGCAGGATGTGGTGGACGGCCTGCTCGGCGGCACCGTCGCAGCCCCTGTGGGCCAGCTGCTGGACGCGCTGGCCAATCCCACCGATGGCACGGCCTCGGTCGTCACCGGCCTGCTGGAAGGCCTGACCAGCGTGGACGGCGGCCCCCTGGGCGTGCTGACCGAACTGGTCAATGGCCTGACCCAGGTCGATGGCCAGGCACTGCAGCCGGTGATCGGCACCCTCAACGGCCTGATTGCCGGCCTGGGCAGCGGACTGGGCGAGGGCGGCATCGGCGAGCTGGTGGACGGCCTGCTGGGCGGCCTGATCCCCGGCGGCACGGGCGGTGGTAGCGGCGACGGCCTGGTCACCACGGTCCAGGACGTGGTGGACGGCCTGCTCGGCGGCACCGTCGCAGCCCCTGTGGGCCAACTGCTGGATGCGCTGGCCAATCCCACCGATGGAACGGCCTCGGTCGTGACCGGCCTGCTGGAAGGCCTGACCAGCGTGGACGGCGGCCCCCTGGGCGTGCTGACCGAACTGGTCAACGGCCTGACCCAGGTGGACGGCCAGGCCCTGCAGCCGGTGATCGGCACCCTCAACGGCCTGATTGCCGGCCTGGGCAGCGGCCTGGGTGAAGGCGGCATTGGCGAGCTGGTCAGCGGTCTGCTGGGTGGCGATGGCGGCCTGCTGGGGGGCGTGCTTGGCGGCGACGGTGGCTTGCTGGGCGGCGTGCTTGGCGATGATGGCCTGGTTGGCGGCCTGCTGGGTGGCGACGGTGGCCTGCTGGGTGGCGTGCTTGGCGATGACGGCCTGGTTGGCGGTCTGCTGGGCGGCGACGGCGGCCTGCTGGGTGGCGTGCTTGGCGATGAAGGCCTCGTCGGCGGCCTGCTGGGCGGCGATGGTGGCCTGCTGGGTGGCGTGCTTGGCGAAGACGGCCTGGTCGGCGGCCTGCTGGGCGGCCTGGTTCCGGGCGGCGGCACAGGCAGCGGCGACGGCCTTGTCACCACGGTGCAAAACACCGTTGGCGACCTGCTCGGCGGCACGGCCGGCGCCCCTGTGGGCCAGGTACTGGATGCGCTGATCGACCCCGGCACCGGCGCACTGTCCGTGGTCACGGGTCTGGTGGAAGGCGTGACCCAGGTCAACGGTGGTCCGCTGGGTGTGGTGACGGACCTGGCCAACGGCCTGACGCAGGTCCCGGGCCAGGCACTGCAGCCGGTGATCGGCACCGTCAATGGCGTGCTGGCCGGCCTGACCGGCGGCGATGGCCTGCTGGGTGGTGTGGTCGGCGGCGACGGCGGCTTGCTGGGCGGCGTGCTTGGCGACAACGGCCTGGTCGGCGGTCTGCTGGGTGGCGTCCTTGGCGATGATGGCCTCGTCGGCGGTCTGCTGGGTGGCGACGGTGGCCTGCTGGGCGGTGTCCTTGGCGGCGATGGAGGCTTGCTGGGTGGCGTGCTTGGCGATGATGGCCTGGTCGGCGGTCTGCTGGGTGGCGACGGTGGCCTGCTGGGCGGCGTCCTTGGCGGCGATGGCGGCCTGCTGGGTGGCGTGCTTGGCGAAGACGGCCTGGTCGGCGGCCTGCTGGGCGGACTGGTTCCGGGCGGCGGAACAGGCAGCGGCGACGGCCTTGTCACCACGGTGCAAAACACCGTTGGCGACCTGCTCGGCGGCACGGCCGGCGCCCCTGTGGGCCAGGTACTGGATGCGCTGATCGACCCCGGCACCGGCGCACTGTCCGTGGTCACGGGCCTGGTGGAAGGCGTGACCCAGGTCAACGGTGGTCCGCTGGGTGTGGTGACGGACCTGGCCAACGGTCTGACGCAGGTCCCGGGCCAGGCACTGCAGCCGGTGATCGGCACCGTCAACGGCGTGCTGGCCGGCCTGACCGGCGGCGATGGCCTGCTGGGTGGTGTGGTCGGCGGCGACGGCGGCTTGCTGGGTGGCGTGCTCGGCGATGACGGCCTGGTCGGCGGTCTGCTGGGTGGCGACGGCGGCCTGCTGGGTGGCCTCACGGGCGGACTGACGGGCGGCTCCGGCCTGGTCGGCGGCCTGCTCGATACGGTAGTGGGCGACAACGGCATCGTTGGCGGACTGCTGGGCGGCGACGGCGGCCTGCTGGGCGGCCTCACTGGCGGTCTGACGGGCGGTCTGACGGGTGGCTCCGGCCTGGTCGGCGGCCTGCTCGACACGGTGGTGGGCGACAACGGCATCGTTGGCGGACTGCTGGGCGGTGACGGCGGCCTGCTGGGTGGCCTCACGGGCGGATCGGGCCTGGTCGGTGGCCTGCTGAACACCGTGACGGGCGACAACGGCGTCGTCGGCGGGGTGCTCAACACCGTGGCCGGTGACAACGGCATCGTCAGCGGCGTTCTGGACACGGTGGCAGGCAACAACGGCATCGTCAGCGGCGTGCTCGACACCGTGGCCGGTGGCAGCGGCATCGTCAGCGGCGTGGTCAATACCGTGGCGGGCGACAACGGTGTCGTCAGCGGGCTGGTGAACACCGTGGCCGGCGACAACGGAATCGTCAGCGGGCTGGTGAACACCGTGGCCGGCGACAACGGAATCGTCAGCGGCGTGGTCAATACCGTGGCGGGCGACAACGGTGTCGTCAGCGGGCTGGTGAACACCGTGGCCGGCGACAACGGAATCGTCAGCGGCGTGGTCAACACGGTGGCCGGCAACAACGGCATCGTCAGCGGCCTGCTGGGTGGCGGCAGCAGCGGCGGCGGCCTGCTGGGCGGGCTGCTGGGGGGATCGTCCGGCGGCGGGCTGCTCGGTGGCCTGCTGGGTGGCACATCGCACGCGGCAGCGGCCTCGGTCGCCGAGCTGGATCCGATTGCCACCTCCATCAGCAGCCATGCCAGCAGCACGGCCGATGCAGCAGCCAGCGTGCTGACGCAGCAACTGCACCACAACACCCTGCTCTGAGCGGCCGCGGCGCCTGCGGGCGCCGCATCCATCCCCTGCGCCGCCGCCCCACGGTGGCGGCGCACGTCCCAGGAGATCCTCCATGTCACACACTTTCAGGCTGTGCACCATCGTGCTGCTGGCCGCAGGGCTGGCCGCCTGCGGATCCACCGCCACCACCAGCACGCAGCGTTCCGAGCACCACTACGCCTTCGGCAAGGCCCCGGCACCAGCGCCGGCAAGCTCCGGCGTCGCGCCCGTGGTGGCCACCACGCAGGCCGACCAGCGCGGGCCCGCCAACGTCGCCCACATCGTCTACTTCGACTTCGACGCCTACACCATCCGCAACAGCGACCGGGCCATCGTGGAAAGCCATGCGCAGTGGCTGCGCAGCAATCCCGGCCGCTCGGTGATGCTGCGCGGCCATACCGACAGGCGCGGCGGCATCGAATACAACCTGGCGCTCGGCCAAAAGCGTGCCGACGCGGTGCGCAACAGCCTGCAGCTGCTGGGCGTGAACCCGGCCCGCGTGGAGTCCGTCAGCTACGGCAAGGAGCGGCTGGCCGACGAAGGCACGAGCGAAGAAGCCCACCAGCGCAACCGGCGCGTGGAATTCGACTACCGCTGAGCCGCCGCGCTCCGCATCCGCCTGCCGCCGGGCCGCCATGAAGGAACAGATCCGCACGCGGTCGGTGCACCGCGGCCCGGCGTCCCGTCCCCACGGGAAGAGCAGCCTCCCAATGACCCTGACCGAGGCCGAGAGCATGTTGTCGCAGCAATTGGCAAATGGCCTGGAGTACCTGGCACGGCACATGGTGCTGCTGCCCGAACCCTACCCCGGCTGCATTCTTTTCTTCACGGTGTCGGCCGAGAACAAGGTTGCCTCCGTCTTCCACGTGCGCGCCACCACGCTGGAGGCTGCCTGGCGCGAGGGTGCGACACGCGTGCGCCAATGGGCCTGGGCCCGCAAGCGTGACGAGGTCGATCTGCGCATCGACTGGGCGCAGGACATCACGCCCCTGAAGGCGGACAGTCCGCTGCCGGACTGCAGCGCCTGGACCCAGGCGCCCATGCGCTCCCTGGCCCTGGCTGATGCCAGCCTGGAGCGTGCGCAGCTGCTGCAGCCCCTGCTGCCAGATCCGCACCCGCTGGGCAGTGAAACAGGCAGCGCCCAACGGCCCCTGCACCCGCCCTGCCTGCTGCTGCACCTGCGCGGCATCTATATCAGCGGGGAGCAGCCCGCCCTGGCCGTGCCGCGCACCGACCCGCCCGAGCAGCGCCTTTGGCCCCACCTCGTACCCGTGCACGCTGCGCTGCAGCAACTTTTGGCGCAGCAGGGCAAGGACGGAAGCTGGCCCGGTTGCGGGGATGTCTGCGACCACCTGGGCGTGACCTACGCCCTGCTGCAGGCCCAGCGCCATGCGGGCAGCGCCGCGCTGGCGCAGGCCATTGCGCTGGCCGTGGACCATGTGGAGCAACGGCTGCAGCCACTGCCCGGCGACTGCCTGCCCAGCGCGCTGGCCATGCTGGTGCTGGCCCGCCACCTGCGCAACAGCTTTGTCCTGGGGCCGGGAGCCGACAGCCAGGCCCGCGCCCGCATTCCGGCGCTGATGGACCCGCTGGCGGAAAGCCTGCTGTCCATGGCTGCCGCTTCGGCCAGCACCACCAAGGCTGCCGCCGCTGCCGCCAATGCCGCTGAAGCCGGCACACCCCGCTCCGGCCAGCCCATGCTGACCTGGGCCGAGCTGGCCATGCATGTCTATGCAAGCTCGCGCCCCCCCACCAGCGACAGCCCCACGCTGCGCGCGGCGCGCAGCGCCCTGCCCGACACGGCGGCCCTGCCTGCCGCCTTCCTGCAGGCCGCGCTGCCGCAGCTGCTGGGCATGGGGGACGGCAATGGCGACGATGGCGACGATGGCGAAAGTGTCGAGAAGGCAGGCGCCCTTTGTGCACGCTGGATAGGCATTGCCCTGGTCGAGAGCCTGCAGCTCGACGCAGGCCTGGAGCCGCAGCCCACCGACCTGCTGCGCCAATGGCAGATCAGCCTGCAGCGCCATCTGCAAGGCATGGCCCAGCGCGCCATCTGGCCTGAGCAGGCGCTGTACCTGCCGCCCGCCCGGCGCCGCCATGCAGCCTTTACCGATGGCAGCCTGCGCCAGGTGCTGCAGTCCCCGCGCGAAATCGCCTGGCTGCTGGCATCCAGCCTGGCAGGCCTGGAACTGCTGGACGCCCTGACCCAGGCACTGCGCGCGGCCACCAGCCATGCCGCGGCCGAATCCGGGGAAGACGCGCTGCCTGCGCAGGCAGGCCACGGCCTGAGCGCGGGTGACAGCCCTGCCAAAGCTTCCCCGCCCTCGCCATCACTCTCCCTCGCGTCGCGGGCCGATGAGACTGCGGGCCAACCGGCTTTCCCGCCCCCCGCCGGCTCCATGTACCCGCCCATGTCCTGGGACAGAGCTTCCCTGGCCGAACTGATGAACGGGCGCTGGCTGGATGCAACGACGGAGCCCGGTACAGATCCCAGCACAGATAGCGGCACCGGCTGCGCGGGATTGGACGCCAGCCGCCTGCACCACCAGCCCGGCGCCGCCGTGCTGGTGCGGCGTGCGGGCATGGCGCTGGGCGTGCAGGCTGCGGCCCTGCCCACGCTGCGCGCCTCGGCGCTGATCAGCAGCAGCCCGCAGGGCCTGCTGGACCACGGCGTGCCGGTGCTGCATGTGCCTGATATGGAAGAGGGCCTGCGCAATCTGGCGCAGGCGGCCCGCCGCCGCATCCAGTCGCCCGTGGTCGCCGTCAGCGGCTGCGTGGGCAAGACCTCCACCCTGGGCATGATGCGCCAGTGCCTGCAGGACGGGGGAGACGCGCGTGGCGATGCCCTGCTGTCCCAGGGCACGGCGCTGCAGATGATCAATTGGAGCGAGGCCTCGCCCTGCGCCCTGCTGGAGCTGCCATTGCAGGCACTGCGTGGCGACCTGCCGCTGATTGACCCAGATATTCTGGTTATTACTAATCTTTCAATAAATAACACCCCCCATTCAGGGGAGTCCGAGCCCTCCGGACAGGCCGGTCTGTCCGGTGAAAGAAAATACGAAGCATTGCAGGAAGTGCTTGAGGCCATGCAGCTCATGCACAAAGGCAGTGCGCTGGTCACCGATCAGGACATAGGTGAAAACCCCAGTGTTATTGAGCATGCCAAACGCATGGGACTGCGCCTGATCACGTTTGGCCCCCATTGCAATGCACAGGTCCGTGAAATGGGGTTTCACAATGGAAATCTGCAAATAGGCATGGGCAGCCTGCGCCTGGGCATTTCCCTGCAATCCGACGGCCACCACATGGCACTCAATGCGCAGGCGGCCCTGGCGGCCCTGCATGCATTGGGCTATGCGCCCGCACAGGTGCAGGCCTCCCTGGCCCATTGGCAGCCCATGATCGGAGCCGGGCAGCCGCAGCTCCTGCCCAGTGGAATCTGCCTGCTGGACCACAGCCTGAGCAACCACTTACTGTCCATGACGGCTGCATTTTCCCAGCTGCAGTCGGTCGCTCCCCATGTGAGCAGAAGGCTGATCGTGCTGGCGGGCATACAGCCCGGCCAGGCCAGCATCGACGCTGCGCAGCTGGCCCTGGAGCCGCTGGTGCGGGATGCCCAGGCCCGGCGCGTGCTGCTGTACGGGGAGCCGCTCAGGCCGCTGGCGGCAGCCTTGGGCGATCTTTTGCACGTCAATTGGTATGACGATCTGAATCAGCTGATTTGCTCGCTGCTGAGAACAACCCATAAAGGCGATACGGTTTTGTTGGCCGGCCGCGCCACGACCAATCTTGCCCTGGCGGCCGATGCCATACGGGATAGTTTCAGTGGGCACGGGGGCCATTTAATAGCGTCTATTCAGGCTCCGTGCTTTGATCCACATCAAAAACAAATGAACATGCATTCTTGATTGAATAAAACTTATAGAGGGCTGTATATAACTCGCTACAGTGTTTGTGAAACGAGTACCTTTACATTTTGTAAAGATGCTTACTAAGCCCATCAGAACATGATCCGATACCTTCTTCCCCGTCAGTTGGCCAAGGCCACGGCGATGCCGTCGGGAACGGAGACGGTGGGGGCTTTTGCATCTGCCATCGCCGAGTCCTTCGACCGGGCTGCGCACCAGCTGCGCCGGGCTGGCTGGCTGTCGCTGCCCATCAGTCTGCTGGGCCTGCTGCCGTCCATCTTCCTGCTGCAGGTCTACAACCGCGTCATTGCGCGTGGCGGCACCGCCACCCTCACGGCCATGGTGGCGGGCGTGCTGTTCTTCCTGGGCGTGGAATGGTGGCTGCGGCGCAGGCGCGCCCGCGCCCTGCGCGAAGCCGGCGCCATGATCGACCGCGACGTGTCCCAGGCGCTGATGCACTCCATGCTGCGCCACCCGCTGGCCGCGCTGGAGCAGCGCTCCTCCAGCCAGTGGCTGCAGCTGTTCCGCGACGTGAGCGCCATGCGCTCGGGCATGTCCGGGGGCCTGGCGACCTCGCTGCTGGACCTGCCCATGGCCCTGCTGGCCCTGGTGGTCATCGGCATCATTGCCTGGCCCGTGCTGCCGGTGATTCTGGTGGCCATGCTCATCATGGGCGTGCTGGCTTGGTGGTGGGCCGACGAGGTGCGCAGCGGCCGCGTGGAGGAAATCGCCCAGGCCCGCATGCTGGACCGGGGCACGGCCGAGATCTGCAATGCCCGCGCCACGCTCAAGGTGCTGGGCTACGACGCCGCCGCACGCCAGAACTGGCAAAGCGGCTATGACCGCTGGCTGGCCGAGAGCTTTGGCAAGAACGGCGAGATGGAGAACGCACGCGAGGCCAGCACCGTGCTGCTGACGCTGTTCTCCATTGCCGTGATCACCGTGGGCGCCATTGCCATCAATGCGCAGTGGATGAGCATCGGCAGCCTGATGGCCGTGAACCTGCTGTCGGGCAAGGCGCTGGGCCCCATCTCGCAACTGGCCAGCAACTGGCGCTCGCTGGCCCATGCCAACGAGGCCGCACGCCGCCTGCAGGCCGTGCTGGAGGAACCCGTCGAGGCCATGACCGACACCGTGGACCTGCCCCGCCCCCAGGGCCGGCTGCGCCTGGACCAGGCAAGCTTCCACTACCCGGGCGGCCATGTGGCGCTGGAGCAGGCATCGCTGGAGATCGGCCCCGGCGGGCTGCACGCCATCGTGGGGCGCAACGGCGCCGGCAAGTCCACCCTGGCCAAGCTGCTGGCCGGCCTCTACCAGCCCACGCAGGGGCGCATCTTCATCGATGAATACGACATGGCCCAGTTCCCGCGCGCCGAACTGGGCCGCTGGATAGGCTGCCTGGCCCAGCAGGTGTACTGGTTCAGCGGCCCCATCGTGGACGGGCTGCGCATGGTCAACCCCGATGCCGACGACCACAAGATCGTCACCGCCTGCCAGATCTCGGGCGCGCACGGCTTCATCAGCCGCCTGCCCCAGGGCTACCAGACCGTGCTGGGCGAAGGCGGCGCGGGCCTGTCGGCCGGCGAGCTGCGCAAGCTGGCCCTGGCCCAGCTGTTCCTGCGCAACCCCTCGGTGCTGATCCTGGACGAGCCCAGCAACGACCTGGACTTCGAGAGCGAAACCGCGCTGCTGCAGACGCTGCGGCAGATTGCGCTCAAGCACACGGTCATCGTCGTCACGCACTCGCTGCGCGTGGCCTCCATGGCCCAGCATCTCTACCATGTGCGCGGCGACGGCGGCATCGAGCATGGCTCGCCCCAGCTGCTGCTGCCCCAGCTGTTCGGCACGGCGCGCGAGCCTGCGGCTCCCGCGGCTCCCGCAGCACCCACAGCACCCGCTGCGTCCACAGCCCCCGCAACGCCGGCCGACCCGGCCCCGCATGCCGACCACCCCGCCGTGGCGCAGGAGCTTGCCTCATGAGGGCCGGGCGCTACGACGACCTCCCCCTGGTGCTGCGCCAGTCGAGCGAAGCGCAGGCGGCCGTGCACGGCCAGCCGCCTGCGGACGCGTCCGGCACAACGCCCCCCACCCCTGGCCGCACCGCCCTGGCGCGGGGCAAATGGCTGCTCGTCATTCCCGTTGCCGCCCTGGTGGTCACCGGCCTGTTCTATCCGGTGGAGAACGTGGTGGTCGCCAGCGGCCAGGTCATCCCTTCCGACCGCGTGCAGACCGTGCAGCATCTGGAAGGCGGCATCGTCACCGCCGTCCATGTGCGCGAAGGCCAGGCCGTGACCCAGGGCCAGCCGCTGCTGGAAATCGACCTGGGCAGCAACAGCCTCAACCTCGAACAGCTCACCGCCCGCATGGCCACGGCCCAGGCCGTCAAGGCGCGTCTGGGCGCGGAAAGCCAGGGCCGGCCGCTGCAGCGCACCGCCTTCCCCGCCGACCTGGACGCGCAGGTGGTCCAGGCCGAACTGGGCGCCTTCTCGGCGCGCGCGCTGGAGCACCAGGGCAGCCTTGCCGCAGCCCAGGCCCAGCTGCAGCAGGCGCGCGGCGACGTGGCCCAGGTGCAGGCGCGCATCGAGGGGCTGGAGACCAATCTGCGCCTGCACCAGCAGGAAGCCTCCATTGCCGGCCAGCTCGCCTCCGAGCAGCTGATAGGCCAGCTGGAAGTGCTGGACAAGCAGCGGGCGCTGGAGCAGGTGCGGGCCGAGCTGGCCGCCTCGCGCCAGACGCTTTTCAGCAACCGCGCCAAGATCGAGCAGGCCCAGGCCAAGCTGCAGGAGACCCAGGGCGCCTTCCGCCGCCGCGCCTCCGACGAGCTGGCCCAGACCGAACGCGAGCTGGCCAGCCTCAACGAAGACCTGGTCCGCGCCCGCACCCAGCGCACGCGCACGGCCGTGCTGGCGCCCACCAGCGGCTTCGTCAAGGGCCTGCGCAGCTCGGGCGCCGGTTGGGTGGTCAAGCCCGGCGAGCCCATCCTCGAAATCGTTCCGGACAAGGACGAAGTCATCGTCGAGGCGCGCCTGAGCCCCGCCGACCGTGGCTATGTGCACCCCGGCCAGGCCACCCGGGTGAAGATCTCGGCCTACGACTTCCTGCGCTACGGCTCGGTGCCCGGCCAGGTCACCCTGGTGGCGGCCGATGCCGACCGCGATCCCAACCTGGCCGACTCGCCCTCGTACTTCCGCATCCAGGCCAGCCTGGAGCAGCCCTGGGTGGGCCGCACCGACAACCGCATCACCACCGGCATGCAGGCCGAACTCGACCTGCTGCTGGGCCACGAACCCTTTATCTGGTATTTGCTGCGGCCCGTGCTGCGCATCCAGAGCGAAGCCTTCCGGGAGCCCTGATGCCAGGCCGCCCGACCTCCCCTTCCATGGGCTGGCACGCCCGCTGCCACACCCGGCTGCGCCAGCTGCTGGCCGCTGCCTGCTGCCTGTCCGCACTGCAGGCGCTGCAGGCCGCTGCCGCGCCCGTGGCTGCGGCGGACAGGGATCTTGATACGGACATCGGCATGGTTGCAGCAGCCGCGCCCGCATCCGCAACACCGGACCCCGTGATCCTGCGCCTGGCCCAGCACCTCACGCCCGGCACCCTGGCCAGCGACGGCGGGCAGCGCCGCCTGCTCGATGCGCTCTACGCCCTGATCGACGAATACCCCGACGTGCGCAAGGCGCGCGCCGCGCTGGAATCGGCCGGGCATGACGTGAACACCGCGCGCGGCGCGCGCTGGCCCACCTTCAAGGTGGGTACCAACACGGGCGATGCCAAGCTTCGCCGGGGCCGCGAGTCCTACACCGCCGTCAACGCCGAAGTGCGCATGGCCCTGCTGGACGGCGGCGCCATCGGCGCGGGCATACGCTCGGCCGAATCGCAGGAGGCGGCCCAGGGCAGCGTGCTCTACGGCACGCGCCAGAACGTGCTGCTGGAGGCGCTGACCGCCCTGCTGGAGTTGCACCGCTTCGAGGACAAGGCCCGCGTGGCGGCCGAGTCGGCGCGCATCATCGGCCAGCTCGCGCGCATCGAGGAGCGCCGCGCCGAACTGGGCGCCGTGGGCCGCAACGACCTGCGCCAGGCCGCCTCGCGCCAGGCCGGCGCCCTTGCCCAGCAGCACGCGCTGGAGTCGCAGCGCATGGATGCGCAGGCCCGCTTCACGCGCTACTTCGGCTTCACGCCCCAGCCCGGCTGGCTGCCCCAGCTCAACGTGCCCGTGCAATGGATGCCGGCCAACGAGGACTCGGCCCTGCAGGCCTCCGAAACCGTCAGCCCCGAGCTGCAGGAGATGGAGCAGCAGATCGAGAAGGCCCGCGCCGAAGTGGACCGCAGCAAGTCCCAGCGCTTTCCCACGCTGGCCGCCGTGGTGGCCCACACGCGCGACCCCAGCGGCGTGCTCTATGCCGAGGGCACGCGCTACGGCGTGGAGCTGAGCTGGAACTTCGGCAACGGCTTCGAGCTGCGCGACCGCATCCTCAAGGCCATCAACGAACTGCAGGCCCAGGAAGCGCAGCAGGAAACCGTGCGCCGCCAGGTGCGCGAAACCGCCTCCGCCGCCTGGGGACGCACCCAGTCCGGCCGCCAGCGCGAAAGCCAGCTGGCCGACGCCGTGCGCGAGGCGCGCGCCGCCTTCGAGGGGCGCCGCCGCCTGCTCGAAGTCGGGCGCGGCAGCCTGGCCCAGGTGCTGGACGCCCAGCTGGACATGCAGCGCCTGCTGCTGGACGAGGCCGACGCCATCTACGACCAGCGCATCAACGAACTGCGCCTGGCACGCACCACCGGCCGCCTGCTGCCCCAGGACCCGCCCGACCATTGGCTGAACGCGCTGTTCACCCCGCAAAAACCGATTCCGGCAGGCGGTGGTGCGCCAGGCACTGCCCCCATGGACGAGCCCGGGAACGCACCCGGCCCTGCGCCCGACATCCAACCCGGCCCTGCGCCCTCGCGCATCCGCCCCGAACCCCAGGACGCTGCCGTGGCCACCCTGTCCGCCAGCGCCATGCCCCAACGAATACAGCTGCGCCTTGAGCAGCAGTTGCGCCCCGTTTCAGACGCTTTTCCAACCACCGCCTCGCGACAGCAGTGGTGAAGTGAGAAGCGGCAGGTGAGGTTTCCCGTGCAGCGGCCGGCTTCTGCCCATCGCCAGCCGCCGCCATCGACAACGATGGGCTTTTGCAACCGAAAGGACGATGCCATGACCGACATCATCAAGAACTTCTGGAAAGACGAAGAAGGCGCCACCGCCATCGAGTACGGCTTGATCGCCGGCCTCATCGCCGTGGGTATCGTGGTGGGCGCCACCGCGCTCGGCACCAATCTGAATGGGCTGTTCACCCGGATCGCCACCAAGCTCACCGGCTTCGTTCCCTGAGCGCCGGCTCCGGCGCGATCTGGCCGGGCTCGGGCGGGGCTTGCCTCCGCCCCCGGCGCCAAGGCATTTTGCAAACCGAAAGGACCATGCCATGACCGAAATGATCAAGAACTTCTGGAAAGACGAGGAAGGCGCCACCGCCATCGAATACGGGCTGATCGCCGGCCTGATTGCCGTGGGCATCGTCGTGGGCGCCACCGCGCTGGGTACCGATCTGAACGGACTGTTCAGCCGGCTTGCCACCAAGCTCAACGGACTTGCCCCCTGAAGATGGAGTGGGCCTCGCTATGGCTGTGCGTCTGCATCACATGGCTCGCAACGATTGCGGTCATGGATCTGCGCATCCGGCGCGTGCGCAACTGGATGGTGCTGCTCGGCCTGGCCACAGGCGCGGCGGCGCTGGCCAGTGGGGCGCAGCCGTTCCAGGTCTCGGCCTGGAACGCGCTGGCCGGACTGCTGGCGGGGTTTGTCGTGCTGCTTCCTTTCTATGCACTGCGCTGGATGGGAGCGGGCGACGTCAAGTTCGGCGCGGTCGCAGGGCTGTGGTTCGGGCTGAGCTTCGACCTGCTGCTGATCTGGACCGGCGGCAGCCTGCTGGCCGGCTTGCACGGCCTTCTGGTGCTGTCATTGCGCCACCTGAGCCACAGCCCCACCGGCCTGTGGCTGCAGGCCCGGCTGCCCCTGGCCTGGGCGGCCCGCCTGGCACCGCTGGGCGCTGCGTCTCAGCCCGCAGGCGCCACCGATGGACCGCGCCAGCCCCAGCGCTCCATTCCCTATGCCGGCTACATGGCCATTGCGGCCATCGCCCTGGCCTGGCGCCACAGCCAGCCGCTTGCCTGAACGGGAGATACCCATGCAGATCGCTTTCCCCGCGCCACGCACCACACGGCCCGGCCCCGCCGCAAGCCGCCGCCGTGCGCTATCCGGACGCTTTCCTGCCCTGGCGGACCCTCTGCGCCATGGCAGGAAAGCGCCAGGGCAGCCCCCATGCCTGAACACCGTCGCCACCCACTTGCACCAGGAGCCCCAGCCATGAACCTCACCAAGATTCTTGCCGGACTGCTGGTGGGGCTGGCCCTCGTGCTCGCAGGCCTTGCCTGGCTGCTGGGCAGCCAGCCCGCACGCCCCGTGGCCCAGCCCTCACCGGCCGCCTCGGCGCAGCCGGCCCCCGAGCCCGTGCCGCAGCATGCCGTCGTGGTCGTGGCCCAGGCCATTGCCGCAGGCCAGCGCATCGGCAGCGAGGATGTGAAGCTGGCCCAGTTGCCCGCCCCCGTACCCGGCAGCTTTGCCGCGACCGACGACGTGCTGGGCCGCACCACGCTGATGGCGCTCACCCCGGGCACCCCGCTGTTCGAGCAGCAACTGCTCAGCGGCCTGGCCCTGCAGCTGGAGCCGGGACAGCGCGCCCTGGCGATTGCCATCCGGGAGCAGATGGCCGCGGGCCACCATGTGCGCCCCGGCGACTTCGTGGATGTCTACTTCACGCTGGACGGCAAGTCCGACCAGGCACCCGTGGACGCGCAGACCCGGCTGCTGCTGGCGCGCAGCCGCGTGCTGGCCTACGGCTCCGGCAGCGTGGAACGCCCACCCATGTCGGCCGTCCAGCGCCAGGCGCAGCAGGACAAGGAATCGGCAGGCTCGTCGCTGCGCCGCGCCAGCGCTGCGGATCAGACCGGCCAGCGCCCTGAGAACGTGCAATCGGCCGTGCTGGCCGTGCCGCTGGACGACGTGGAGCGCCTCACGCTGGCCGAGAAATTCGGCCAGCTCACCCTGGCGCTGCGCAACCCGGACGACCTGTCCGTGCCCGATCCCAAGCTCTTCGCCGCCCTGCCCAGCGCACTGCAGCCGGTGGCGGGCCGCCTCAGGAAAGACCAGGCACTGGAAGGTGCCGACCGCGCCTTCGCCGGCCTGCGCATGCAGGACCTGGCCACCGGCGCCGACGCCAAGAACATCCGCAAGCCTGCCGCCCAGCCCATGACGGCCTTCGCACCCGCCGTGCGGCCGCCGCCGCAGCGGGCCCCGCGCGAACGCACCGTGGAGCTGCACAACGGAGCCGCGGTGCAGATGGTGAACTACTGAAAACACACAACAAGAGGGAGATGCCATGAAGTGCAAGAACATCTCGACGGCCGGAGCAACACCGCTGCAGCGCGCGGTCTGGACACTGTGCGGCAGCATGGCCTTGCTGGCATTGCCGCCAGCGGTGTCGGCGCCTGCGGACACCGCTGCCGTCCAGGGCATGCACAACCCCGGCGCCGGGGACATGCCCTCTGGCGACTCCCTGCAGCTGGTGGCCGGACGCCAGCACCTGATGCCGCTGGCCAGTATCCCGGGCCGCATCGCCGTGGGCGACCCCAATGTGCTGGACGTGAAACTGCTGCGCGCCACGCCAGGCTCCGGCGGCAGTGCCGGCTCCGGCTCCGGCTCCGGCGGAACCGAGCTGCTGCTCACGCCCAAGGCCCAGGGCAGCACCACGTTGGTGGTGTGGCCCCAGAAAGGTGGCGCACCCCAGCGCTGGGAGGTCCAGGTCCGCGGCCAGCACCTGCTGCTGGAAAAGCGCCTGACCTCGGTTCCAGAACATGCCCAGGCCGTGGCCGAACTGCGCCAGTACGCGCCCGCCCAGACGCTGCTGGTGGACAACTCGCAGATCGACGTCAAGAGCAACACCGTCCAGGTGGACGTGCAGGTGGTGGAGTTCAAGAAATCCGCGATGAAGCGCATCGGCGTCAACATCTACAGCGGCGGGCGCAACAACCAGGGCTTCAGCTTCGGCAGCTTCAGCCCCGGCGTGGTGGGCAGCATCAGCACCAATACCAACGGCACGGGGACAGGAACGGGAACGGGCAATACCGGCTCGGGCGGCACGGGAGGCACGGGCTCGGGCGGCGTGTCCAACAACACCTCGTCGGCCATTGCCAGCGCCATGAGCCTGGTGATGACCTTCGGCAAGGCCTTCAGCGGCGCCGGCATCGTCACGCAGCTGAGCATCCTCGAAGGCAATGGCATGGCACGCGTGCTGGCCCGGCCCACCCTGCTGGCCCAGACCGGCCAGAACGCCAGCTTCCTGGCCGGCGGCGAGCTGCCTATCCCGGTGCCCGCGCGCGACGGCAACATCGCCATCCAGTACAAGGAATTCGGCATCAAGCTGCAGCTGACGCCTACCATCCTGTCGGACGATCGCATCGCCCTGAAGGTCTCGCCCGAGGCCAGCGACCTGGACTTCAACAGCGGCGTGACCATCAGCGGCGTCACCGTGCCCGCCATCCGCACGCGCCGCGCCGACACCTCGGTGGAGCTGGCCGATGGCGAGAGCTTCGTCATCGGCGGGCTGGTCAGCCGTGCCACCACCTCCAACGTCAGCAAGGTGCCGGTGCTGGGCGATCTGCCCATCCTGGGCACCTTCTTCAAGAACCTCAACTACACGCAGGAAGAGTCCGAGCTGGTGATCATCGTCACCCCGCGCCTGGTCCACCCGCTTCCCGCCAGCACCAATCTCGAAGCCCTGCTGCCCGGTGCGCAATCCGAGCAGCGCAACGCCGGCAAGGTCTGGCTGCCCTACCTCGCCGGCGGAATGAGCACCCAGACCGCCGTACCCGGCTTCTCGTACTGACGACATGACAAGCAAGCCCACCGCAACCGATTCGCCTGTGGACGCCACAGGCTCGCCGGCCATCGGCTCACCCACCTCGCTGGAGACCCTGCTGGGGCTGCGTTCCTCGGCCTCGCTGGCCGGCAAGCCGCAGCCCGGCACCGATGCGCTCGCGCAGGACAAGTCACCGCTGGACAGGATGCCCGCGCCCGCCGCGCCCCGCCCGACGCCGCAGCCGCTCGACAACGACCTGCAGGTGGAGCTGCTCTTCATCCACGCAGGCACCCCCGAAAGCTCGCTGGCCCAGGCCTGGCTGCAGCACATGCTGGACGGCGCACGGCTGCATGTGGCGCGGTTCCAGGACAACGTCACCGAGCAGGTGCAGCGCTACATGCCGCATGCCGTGCTCGTGCATTTCGACCCGCTGTCCACCGACGAGGCGGCCCACCTTGCCTCCCAGCTGCACATCTCCCACCCCCACCTGCCCTGCCTGGCCGTGGGCCGCACCAAGTACCCGCAGTGCATGCTGGCCGCGCTGCGCGCCGGGGTGCAGGACTTCCTCGACGTGGACGGCCCCGTGCAGGCCGCGCACCAGACGGTGATCGATCTGATCAAGCGCGTGCCCCCGTCGGCCTCGGGCATGCCCAACGCGCCGCTGACCGCCATCATGTCGGCCCGCGCCGGCCTGGGCAGCAGCCTCATGGCATCGCACTTGGCCTGGTACCTGCAAAAGCGCCTGCATGGCACGACGGCCGTGCCGGGCAAGGACGCCACGCCCCGCGAGATCAGCAACGAGACGCTGGACGGCCTGCTCATCGACCTGGGCTTTCCCAGCGGCGACTGCGGGCTGTACCTGGGCACGCTGGGCGACTTCGACTTCATCGAGGCCGTCAACAACCTGCGCCGCTTCGACCGGCGCCTGGCATCGACGGGACTGGCCCGCCATGAAAGCGGCCTGCGCCTGCTCACGCTGCCGCGCCAGCCCGCCCGCCTGCGCGACGTCTCCTATGCCGATGCCGACGCGCTGCTGCTGCGCCTGCGCCAGTACTTCCGCCACATCGTGGCCGACCTGGGGGCCGTCGTGCCCACGCAGCTGGCCATGCGCGTGGCGCTGCGCGCCAGCCAGATCTGGGTGGTCTGCGACCAGAGCGTGGCCAGCGTGGTCTCCACCACCGAGCTGCTGCGCCAGCTCGACGAGCAAAAGGTCGATCGCGAGCGCGTGCAGCTCATCGTCAGCCGGCACGACAGCCAGCTGGAGCTGGAGGCCCCGCAGATCGCCCGGCAACTGCAGCTGCCGCTGCTGGCCACCATTCCCGAGCGCCGGCGCGAACTGGTCCAGGCCGTCAACCAGGGCCAGCTGCTGCCCAGCCGGCTGCAGCGCGAGCCCTATGTGCAGGCCGTGGACAAGCTCGCCACCTTGCTGATCACCACCCACCACCAGGCCCATGCGGGCGATCAGGCCGCGCCCGCCCGGGGCCTGAACCGTTTCTTCCACCGAACAAGAAGCTGAACGCACCATGACGACCACGGCTTATTCCCATCTGGCCGACGCCCAGGCCAGCGAGTTCGAGCGAAGCGCGCTGTTCCTCGACCTGAAGAACCGCACGCACGAGCACCTGCTCAGCCGCATCGAGGAGCTGGGTGCCGAGTTCGGCCGTTGGTCGCAGGCCGCCATCGCGCAGTTCGTGCTGATGGAGCTGGACAGCTTCATCCGCCTGCACTCCGTGCCCGTCAACGAGCAGGAGGCGCTGCAGGTGGCGCGCGCCCTCACGCGCGAGCTCACGGGACTGGGGCCGCTGCAGCCGCTGCTGGAAGACCCGCTGGTCGAGGACATCCTCATCAACGGCCACGGCAACATCTACGTCTCGCGCGGCGGCGTGCTGCAGCGCGAGACGCTGCACTTCAAGGACGACGAGCATGTGCTGCGCATCGTGCGCCGCATCCTGGCGCCGCTGGGCCGGCGCCTGGACGAGTCCAGCCCCATGGTCGATGCCCGCCTGCCCGATGGCGGGCGCATCAACGTCATCATCGAGCCGCTGTCCATCGACGGCCCCTCGGTCTCCATCCGCAAGTTCCGCAAGGACCCGCTGACACCGCCCGAACTGGTGCAGCTGGGCACCTTCAACCAGGACATCTGCCGCATCCTGGAGATGGCCGTGCAGGCGCGCTGCAACATCCTGGTCAGCGGCGGCACCAGCTCGGGCAAGACATCCCTGCTCAATGCGCTGGCCAGCTTCATCCCGGGCAGCGAGCGCATCGTCTCCATCGAGGACACAGCCGAGCTGGCCCTCAACCACAACCACGTGGTGCGGCTGGAAAGCCGCCCCGGCGGCTTTGACGGCTCGGGCCACGTCAGCATCCGCGACCTGCTGCGCAACAGCCTGCGCATGCGGCCCGACCGCATCATCGTCGGCGAGGTGCGCGGCGGCGAGGTGCTGGAGCTGCTGCAGGCCATGAACACCGGCCACGACGGCTCCATGGGCACTATCCACGCCAGCTCGCCGCGCGAATGCCTGTACCGCGCCGAGATGCTGGCCGGCTTCGCGGGCTTTCAGGGCAGCGAGGTCAGCCTGCGCCGCCAGATCGCCAATGCCGTGGACTTCATCGTGCAGATCGGCCGCCTGTCCAACGGCCGCCGCCGCCTGCTGTCGCTGACCGAAGTCACGGGCATGACGGACAACATGATCTCCATGCAGGAGCTGTACCGCTACGAGCCCCAGGTGGGCCCTGACGGGCAGGAGATCGACCAGTGGGTGTCGCTGGGCATCTCGCCGCACTCGCCCAAGCTGCTGAGCTGGTGGCGCATGCAGCAGCAGACCGGCCACGGAGGCGTGCGATGACAGGCCTGGCACCCGCCGTCCTCATCCTCGGCGCGCTGGCCTGCCTGCTGCTGGCCCTGGCGCTGTGGGTGATCATGCGCGGGCGCCGCAAGGAGCATGAGCAGTCGATCAACCTGCACATGAAGCGCAGCGTGGACGGCCACCGGGAGGTGATCTCGCCCTCGCCGCCCATGGCCGAGCCCGCCTTCCGCGCCCCCGCGGCGCAGCCCGCGCCCTCACCCGCTGCCGTGCAGTGGCTGGCCCAGCGGCTGGGCGTCCAGTCCTGGGGAATCTCGTCCAACACCCTGGCCCTGTTCGCCATCACCGGCCTGGTGCTGGCCTTGCTGGCGACCAGCCAGGCAGGTGCTGCCGCGGGGCTGGTGGTGGCCGTGCTGTATGCCGTGGTGCTGGCCTTCGGCATCTGGCGGCGGCAGGCCAAGCGCCGCGAAAGACTGCTGCAGCAACTGCCCGGCTTCCTGGACAACATGGTCCGCCTGATCTCCATCGGCAACTCGCCCCATGCGGCCTTCCAGATGGCGCTGAACAATGTCCCCGATCCGCTGGGCGACGCGCTGCAGCAGGCGGCGGCCATGCTCAGCGCATCGCCCGACCTGGGGCAGGCCATGGGCCAGCTGGAGCGCAACTGGCGCCTGCCCGAATTCGGCCTGCTGGCCGCCGTGTTCCGCATGAGCGTGCGCTATGGCGGCCGCGCCGACCTGGTGCTGGAGCGTGTATCGGCCTACATCCGCGACCGCCAGTCCGCCGAGCGCGAGCTGCATGCGCTGTCCTCCGAGATCCGCATGTCGGCCTGGGTGCTGGCCCTGCTGCCCCTGGTGGTGGGGGCGCTGATCATGGTGATCAACCGCGGCTACTTCATGCGCATGTGGAACGACGACAGCGGCCAGACCATGGTCCTGGTCGCCGCCGCCCTGGAGGCCCTGGGCGCCTTTCTTCTCTACCGGCTGGCCAAGCTGAGGTGAACCCATGACAGCACAGGCACAGGTACAGGCCCACCCATCCGTCTGCGCAAGGAGCCACGCATGACCCCGCAGCAACTGTGGATCGCCAGCATCAGCCTCGGCGCGCTGGGACTGGTGCTGTGGGCCTGCGCCCTGGTGTGGAAGCTGTGGCGCTCGGCCCGTGCCTCCAGCCAGGTCGCCAGGATATTGCAGGCGCGCGATACCGCATTGACCCCGAAGGCCGCCACGAAGAGCGCCCTGCAGGCCAACGACGCGCAGTTGCTCAACCCGCTGTCCATCAACGTGCGTTCCTCCGATTCGCCACAGGCGGTGGCCGCCAACCTCCCGCCCCCGGCCTGGCTGCAATGGGGCGTGGCCAAGGCCTTGCTGGCCGATGAGGACCGCAAGCTGCTGGACCAGGCCGGCGTGGGCACGCGCAACGGCAGCATGGCCTATGTGGCCAGCCGCATGGTGCTGTGCGTGGTCCTGCCCTTGCTGGCGCTGGGTGTGCTGCGCCCCGGCGAGAACGCGGCGCTGATCTACGGCTTTCTCGGGGTGAGCCTGGGGCTCATGCTTCCCAAATGGTTTCTGCGCTCGCGGGCCAAGGGCCGGCGCGAGCAGGTGGTCGAGGAACTGCCGCTGTTCGTCGACCTGCTGCGGCTGCTGCAGGGCGTGGGCCTGAGCGTGGACCAGAGCCTGCAGATCCTGGCCTCGGAATTCAAGAGCGTGCTGCGCGTCATCAGCGGAGAACTGGCCCTGGCCAACCAGCTCTACAACACCGGGCGCACGCGCGAGCAATCCTTCCAGCGCATGGTCAACATGAGCGCCGACGACGACATGAGCGCCATCGTCAACCTGCTGGTGCAGGTGGACAAGCATGGCGGCGCCGTGCAGGAGCCGCTGCGGGAATTCAGCATCCGGCTGCGCGAAAAGCGCCAGGCCAGCTTCAAGGAAAAGATAGGTTCCATCACCGTCAAGATGACGGGCGTCATGGTCCTCACGCTGCTGCCCGCCCTGCTCGTCATCACGGCGGGCCCCGGCTTCCTGGCCGTGATCAGGGCATTGACCACCATGGGAGGACGCTAGGCATGCGACACCAGGAAAACACCCGCGCAGGGCGGACGCCAGCGCCGGCACCCCTTGCAACCCTGGCAGCCCTGGCGACCCTGGCCTTGGCCCTGGCCGGCTGCGCCAGCAAGGGGCCGCAGGGCTACGGCGCCCCTTCCGCGCAGCAGGAAACCGCCGCCCAGGCCCAGCAGCAATTGCAGAACGCCCAGCAGGCCACCCAGGTGGACAACGCCCAGACCTATCTGGACCTGATCACGCAGATGCAGCAGGCGGGCCAGTGGTATGCCTCGCTGGCGCACACCGAAGCCTTCGAGCAGCAGTACGGCGTGAACCCGGAGTCGCGCCTGATGCGGGCCGACGCGCTGCGCAACACCGGTCAGGTCGAGCAGGCCCGGCAGGCCTACCTGGCGCTGCTGCAGGGCGCCACCACGGCACGGGCGCGGCGCGGCCTGGGCCTGCTGTACGCAAGCCAGGGCCAGTATGGCCAGGCCGTGGAGCAGCTGGACAAGGCGCGCCAGCTCAACCCCATCGACGCCAACGTGCTCAGTGACCTGGCCTACGCCCACATGCTCGACGGCCGGCTGGCCGCCGCGCAGATGCCCATCATGCAGGCCTCGCAACTCGCCCCGGCCAACGCACGGGTGCAGCTGAACATGGCGCTGTTCTGGCTGGCCAGCGGCAACCAGGCCCAGGCGTCGCAGCTGCTGCGCCAGCTGGCCCAGCCCCAGGCCAAGGGCGCCCTGCCCATGATCGACCAGACCTCGCTGCAGACCCTGCAGGCACAGCTGACCAGCGTGCGCGATGCCGTGCGCCTGCGCGGCGACAGCCTGCCCGCCGAGGTCGGTGCCGGTGCCAGTGCCGCTGTGTCCAGCGCCCCTGTGCTGCCTTCTGTGCCGCCTTCTGTGCTGCCCCCTGCACTACCCCCTGTGCCGACCCTGGGCACCCGCCCCGAAGCACGCGCCACCGAGGCCCTGCCCGAGACCCTGCCGGCCGGCATCACCCGGCGCATTCTTCTTTCCGAGCCGCCCGGCGCCGCAGGCGCAGCACCGGCCTCGCCACTTTGAGGAGCACGACATGCAAGACACATACCGCATGGACCCGCCGCGCCGCACTGCAGTCGCCAACGCTCTGGCCCCCTGGCTGCTGACCGCCGGCCTGGCCCTGCTTCCCGCGGCCGCGCTGCATGCCCAGGCCTTTGGCGAAGTGCAGAGCCCGCCCGAGCAGGTGGATGCACGGCCCCATGTGTTCGCCGAGCCCTCCACCGACTCCATCCTGGTCGGCTACACGCTCTACACCAACCCCGATGGAACCGTGATGTACCTGCCCCGGCGCGAGATCGACATCGGCGGGGGCACCCTGCGGCTGCTGGAAATGCAGCACAGCCAGCCGGGCCAGCGTGCGCGCCCCATCGCGGGCGAGCAGGCGCGGCGCAGCTATGCGCGCTACCTCAAGAGCTTCGAGACGGAAATCCCCGCCCTGTACAAGACCGGCGTCGAAGCCGGCGGCAAGAACTGAGGCCGGCTCCGGCAACGGCTTGCAGGAACGACCATGACCCGGTGCCAACCCCGCGCTCACCACCCTCACCGATCTGCCAGCCTGCGGCAGCGGGGGGTGTATGCGCTGGAGTGGGCCATCATCTTCCCGGTGTTCTTTGCCCTGCTGTATGCCTGCATCAGCTACGGGCTGGCGTTCCTGGTGCGCGAATCCATGCAGGCCGCCGCCGAAGACGCCGCGCGGGCCACGCTGCGCTACCAGACCAGCCGCAGCGCCCGCCTGGATGCGGCCCGCAGCCTGGTGCAGCAGCGGCTCGACTGGCTGCCCGCCGACCTCCGGCCCACGGCTGGCAGCATCGACGTGCGCATCTGCAGGCTGCAGAACAGCGAACTGTGCTCGGCCACGCTGACCTGCGGCGTGCTGGTTGCCGAACGCTGCATGGTGCGCGTGGGCTTCACCATCCTTTATGGAACCAGCCCGATAGCGCCCGCCCTGCCGGGCTTCGGCCTGGTCATGCCCACCACGTTGACGGCCAGCGCCAACATCATGGTGGACAGGGGGGGGCTATGAAGCTCCCCCTGAGTCGCTTCGCGCCTTCCCCCTCTCTCGCTTCGCGGGAGGGAGGCATACGGGCCACCGGCGACACCCGCGGGGCAGGGCTGCACAGGCGGCAGCGTGGCGTGGCGGCGGTGGAGTTCGCGCTGATCGCCGGGGTGATGGTGATGCTGCTGATGGGCATGTTCGTGTACTGGCGCGTGCTGCAGGCACAGCAGTCGCTGGCGCGTGCCACGGGCGATGGTGCGCGCATGGTCCAGCATCTGGCCTTTGGCGGGATGGCGGGCTACAACCCGGCCAAGCCGGCCGAACGCGCCAACATCCTGCAGGCCACCAGCGATGTGGTGAACCAGAGCCTGGCGGCCAGCGGCATTCCAGCGGGCACGGCGCCCACCCAGATACAGATCAACTGGGGCACTTCCCAGGCCACGCTGAGCGTGGTCTACATGCTTCCCCCCGTGCTGGGCCAGGGCCTGCAGGTGGGCAGCCAGACCTTGGGCGAACCCACGCGCCTGGAGTCCCGCAGCCTGATCAGGCTTGCGCCCGGCAGCTAGACAGGAGGACCAGAGCATGCTCACCCACCTCCCCGCATCCGCACACCGCCCCCGAACGCGCCGGCAAGGGCGCCGGCAAGGCGGCAGCCTGCTCGTGCAGTTCGCCCTGCTGGGCTCGGTGCTGTTCCTGTTGCTCGGCGTCGTGGACCTGGGCTACATGTACTACGCCAAGCGCGACCTGCAGCGCATTGCCGATCTGGCGGCCACCCAGGCGGCCCAGGCCATCAATGCCGAGCGCAGCAACCGCGCCGCATGCGTGACGGCGGGCGAGGACAGCATCACGGCCAACTGGCCGGTCCCGCTGACCCGCAACAGCACCCAGACCGTGGTCAGCTGCGGCAACTGGAACCCGGCGGACCCGGCGCGCCAATCGAGCGGCGGCCGCTTCTTCGACGCCAGCTCCGGCCCGCTGAACGCGGCGCGCGTGACGGTGGGCGGCACCTCGCCCACCATCTTCCCCGGTCCCTGGAGCCGTGCCGTGGTGGCCGAGGCCATTGCCATGCGCAACGACTCGGTGGCGTCCTTCCAGGTGGGCTCGCAGCTGCTGCGCTTCAACAAGGACACGCCGCTGGGCGGGCTGCTGGGCCTGGTGGGGCTGGACGTGGGCATGCTGACCCTGCTGGACTCCAAGGGCCTGGCCGATGCCAAGATCAGCCCGGCCGGCCTGCTCAAGGCCCTGGGCGTGAACCTGGGCATAGAGCAGCTGCGCGCGCTGTCGCCCGAGGGCCTGGCCAACATCGCCAGCGTCACCCTGCTGAACGTGATCGACGCCTCCATCAGCGCCATCACCGACAACGCGCTGGCCGTGCAGCTCAATGCGCTCAAGACCCAGATCATCAACGCGGGCCTGAGCACCATCAAGATCCCGCTGGGCAGCCTGGATGACCAGAAGGGCCTGTTCGCCTTCCTGGGTGCCGGCCGCACCGATCCGCTGAACGCGGCCATGGATGTGCAGCTGGGCATTGGCGACCTGCTGAAGACGGCCATTGCCATCGGCGCCAACGGCCATGCGCTGCAGGCCAACCAGCTGGATGTGGCCGGGCTCATCAAGGGCCAGCTGACCATCGTGCAGCCGCCCACCATTGCCGTGGGCCCCGTCGGCACGCAGGGCTACAGCGCGCAGATCCGCCTGAACCTGAACGTGGACACCGACCAGCTGCTGGGCGGCGCACTCAAATGGCTGGTCAAGGACATCCTTGGCACCCAGGTCAAGCTGCCCATTGCCGTGGACATCACCAACGCCACCGGCACGCTGACCGCGCTGCAGTGCAGCGCCAGCCCGCAGACCATGGACCTGTCGGTCAAGTCCTCCATCCTCAACGCCTGCGTGGGCAAGATGGACCCCAACAACAAGCAAAGCTGCGAGAAGGGCCTGCAAAATGAGCAGCTCATCACCCTGCTGCACCTGCCCGTGCTGAACGGCAAGCTGTGGGTGCCGGCCCTGGAGTACACGGACTCCACCACGGGCCTGGGCATGGAGCCGGGCTACGAAGACCCGGCCGACCCCAACTGGTCCAAGACCAACCGTTCCACGCAGGTGAACCAGCTGGCGCTGGGCGACACGGTCAACAACATCGTCACGGGACTGCTCAACCTGCTCAGCGGCCTGCTGCAGCCACCGAACAGCACGCCCACCGACATCACCACGCGCCTGCTGGGCTCCTACCTGGACGCCTCCATGGTGAACGGGCTCTACAACGTGACCAGCCTCACCAACCTGCTGCTCAGCGGGCGCGGCGTGGCCGGCGACAAGGACTACATGCCGCCGCTGCTCACGTCCAACTTCACGTTCAACAACGCCATCGCCAAGTCCTGCCTGCTGGTGGCCTGCCCGTCCTCCACCTGGCCCAGCGGCACGTTCTCGGCCGCCCTCAACTCCTACACCAGCGTGCCCGGCGGCCTGCTGGATGTGCTGGGCATCTCCACCTACGACAACGGCTACCAGAGCTGTGCGGGCCTGCTCAGCTCGCTGCTCAACTGGAATGGCTGCGTCAAGAACAACGTGACCAAGCTGCTGACCTCGCACCCGCAGTACCTGTACACGATCAACCCGAACAGCCCCGAGATCCAGTCCCTGCTCAACCGCGACAACAACCTCACCTGCACCGGCGCCCTGTGCACCCTGCTCAAGCCGCTGGTCACCACCGTGCTCAAGCCCATCCTCAACGGCGTGGGCACGCTGCTGACCAGCGTGCTCAAGGACACGCTGGGCCTGGAGGTGGGCCGCACCGACATCAAGGCCCTGTCCATCGGCTGCGACACGGCGCAACTGGTTTTCTGAACGGCAGGCAAGGCCATCCAATCCATGAATCGACAACGAGGGAATGCAACGTGAATCTGGACGAGCTCGTCATCTATGTCTGGGAAGGCCAGGCCGACATCGCCGAGCGGGTGGAGCGCTGCGTGCTCAACCTGGGCGTGGACGTGGTGCGCGCCGACGGGCTGACCCTGCCCGCCGACACCAGCGAGCTGGGCAATGCGATCGCCGTGGTCAGCGTCTCGGTGCTGGAGGGCGCGCGCTTCACGCGCCAGGGCGTGGAGGGCACCTTCGGCATGCCCGTGCTGTGGGTCAGCGCCAAGCAGCGCGACGCCAACGCCGGCACCTATGCCATGGAGTACTCGCATGTGCTGCCCTTCGACTTCACGGGGGCCGAGCTGCGCGCCATGCTGGTGCGCATCCTGCGGCGCATGCAGAGCAACCAGCGCCAGGTGCAGCGCTCGGAGGACATCATCGCCGTGGCCGACTGCATGCAGCGCCTGCTGCGCGACGTGGACACCTTTGCCGACTGCGAGCACAGCGTGCTCATCATCGGCGAGACCGGCGTGGGCAAGGAGCGCATTGCCGAGCGGCTGCACGAGCGCAACAACCGCTACGGCCAGGGCCCCTTCGTGGTGGTCAACTGCGGCGCCATCCCGGACGGGCTGTTCGAGTCCCTGTTCTTCGGCCATGCCAAGGGCTCGTTCACGGGCGCGGTGAATGCCCACAAGGGCTATCTGGAGCAGGCCAACGGCGGCACGCTGTTCCTGGACGAGATTGCCGACCTGCCGCTGTACCAGCAGGTCAAGCTGCTGCGCGTGCTGGAAGAGCGCGCCATCACGCGGCTGGGGTCGGCCGCCGCCGTGCGGCTGGACTTCCGGCTGGTGGCGGCCACCAACAAGCCGCTGCGCGGGCTGGTGCGCGAGGGGCGCTTCCGGGCCGACCTGTTCTTCCGCCTGGCCGTGATCGAGCTGCAGATTCCCAGCCTGGAGGAGCGCGGCGAGGCCGACAAGCTGGCCATCTTCCACGCCATCCTGCGCAAGGTGGTGGGCGAGGCCACGATGAAGGAGCTGGGCGAGGCGCCCTTCTTCATCCTCGACGCCGTGGCCCAGATGTACTTCCCCGGCAATGTGCGCGAGCTGCGCAACCTGGCCGAGCGCATCGGCGTGGCTGCCCGCCAGACGCGCGACTGGAACGCCGACGGCGCCACGCAGCGCATCCTGCAGCACGCCCAGGCACTGTCGGCCACCACCTTCCCGCCGGACGCGGGCGCCGCCGAGCCCCTGCTGGCCGACCGCAGCAACTGGGACATGGACGAGCGCAACCGCATCATCGCGGCGCTCAACACCAACGACTGGAAGCGCCAGAACACGGCCCAGCACCTGGGCATCAGCCGCAAGGTGCTCTGGGAAAAGATGCGCAAGTACCAGATCAGCGACGGCGAGCCCGAAGTGCCCGTGCCGGGCTGAGCACGCCCTCCGACACATCCCCATCCCCCACGCCATGGAGACTTCCACGAACATGCAGGACAAGCCGGTCATCATCTTCGTCAGCGCCGTCTACCCCAGCCAGTACAGCCTGCTGTGCAGCCACCTTCGCGCCAGCGGCGCGGCCGACAGCTGGTTCATGACCATGCCCGGCCATGCCGAGAACTACGCCAGCCAGTGCGACCACCTGCTGTCGTTCCGGCCCGATGGCGACATCGTCGGCCCGCAAAGCTACTACTACTCCAGCAAGGTGGAGCGCTCGGCACGCATAGGCCGCGGCCTGCTGCAGGGCCTGCAGGCCTTCGAGAAGGAAAAGGGCAAGCGCATCGACGTGGTGGTCGCCCACTCGCTGTGGGCCGCGCCCAACCTGCTGTACGGCGAGATCGATGCCGCCATCGTCAGCTACATCGAATTCCCCAGCTACCGCGAGCACGGCAACGAGCCCGACTACCCGCCCGACCTGTCCCAGCGCCTGGCCGACCGCAACATGGAAATGCTGCACTACCACCAGGTGCTGTGCAGCGACCTGACCATCACGCCCAGCGCCCATGCGCGCTCGCTGTTCCCGCCGCTGCTGCAGGAGCGCGTGGCCGTGCAGTTCGAGGGCTTCGACATCCAGGCGCCCGACGAGCAGGCCGAGCCGCCGCCGCGCCAGGACACGCGCTTCACCGTGGCCTTCTCATCGCGCGACCTGTCCAGCTCCAAGGGCTTCGAGACCTTCATGCGCCTGGTCGATCGACTGGTGCGCGAGGGCGATGGCCAGCAGATGCGCTTCATCGCCCTGGGCGACCCTACGGCCGTGACCTACGGTTACGAACAGCAATGGGTTGAGCGCCGCTACCAGGGCAAGGTGGCCAGTTTCCGCGACCATCTTCTGCAGATCCACCCGGCCGCCCAGGTGGTGGAGTTCCCGGGCAAGCTGCCGTATGACGAGTTCGCGCGCACGCTGGCCTCGGTGGACCTGTTCCTCTACCCGCTGCGCTACGGCGTGGCCAACTGGGGCCTGATGGAGATCCTGGCGCGCGGCGGCTGCGTGATCGGATCGAACTGGGGCTTTGTGCCGGAGCTGGTGCAAAACGATGTCAACGGCCTGCTGCTGCCCGACAGCGACGACGCCTGGATCGGCGCCATCCGCCAGCTGCGCGACGACCCGGCCCGGCGCCAGCGCTACGGCCGGGCCGCGCGCGAGACGGGCAAGCGCTTTCACATCTCCAACGTGGCTCCGCGCTTCATGGACCTGTTCCGCCTGGCCATGGCGCGGCGCAAGGCCGCCCCGCTGATGCTGGAGTGAGGTGCCGCACCGGCCCGGGCCAGGCACGGGCCAGGGGCGGCCCAGGCGCGGCCCAGGGCCGGGCTCGGTCCAGGCCTCAGGCCCGCGCCTGCAGGAAGAATCCCGTGCCCATGCCGGCCTCGGCGGCCGACACCTCGGCTCCACCAGACACGGTGGAGGCCGCCACAAGAGCAGACATGCGCTCCATGCCGCTCCAGCTCAGGGCCATGTCCAGCTCGTCGCCGTCCTGCACCTCGGTCGCCTCCAGCACCTCCAGCACGTCTTCCACGCGCACCACCTGGTCCAGCAGGCCATGCAGCGAGGGCCGGGCGATGAAGAAGCCCTGCGCGCCATGGGCCCCCGCCAGCGCCACGGCCTCCAGGCCCTGGGCGGACTCGATGCCTTCCACGATCACGCAGGCGCCCCGGTCGGCGCACAGGCTGACCAGGCCCTGCATCATCCGGGCCGAAGGCCGGGCCTGCAGGCTCTGGTCCAGCACGGACTTGTCGATCTTGACGATGTTGGCGCGCAGCTTGCCCAGAATGTCCAGGCCGCCGCGCCGGGGCACGATGTCGTCCAGCGCCACGCGCACGCCCAGGATCTGCAGGTGCCGCACCAGGCCCAGCGCGGCCTTCTCGCAGGGGAAGGCGCCGGTCTCGGTGATCTCCAGCACCAGGCGCTGGGCGATCTCGGGCCGGTCCTCCAGGTAGTCGAACACGCCATCCCACCAGGCGTCGTCGCAGAACGAGGCGGCCGACAGATTGCAGCCCAGGCTGTGGCCGGTCTTCATCTCCAGCGCACCTATCACCGACCACAGCACGCTGCGGTCCAGCCGCGCGGCCAGGCCCAGGCGCTCCAGCGCCTCGATGGCATGGGGCACGGCATAGTTGTCGTAGGCAGAGAACACGCTGCGGCGCAGCAGGCACTCGTGGTAGAGCGTGCGGCCCGCGCCGGCCCCACTGCCCCCGCCTGCCATGCCTGCGGGCTCCAGCAGCGTCACGGGCTGGAATGCCAGCGCCAGGTGGCCCAGCCGCAGATCGTCCAGCAAGCGGCCCGCCAACTGCATGTCGGCCTGGTAGGCCTTGATCAGCCTGGGGTGCATCCTGCGCACCGCCATGTCCTGGACGCCCGCCGTGGCGTGGCCCTTGCCGCGTATCTCATGCAGGCCCGTCAGGGAGACGCAGCCCAGCGCCTGCACTTCGGCGCGCAGATAGGCCTGGCGCGCGCCGTCCACCACCGGGTCGCGCACCAGGGCGGACTCCAGCGCATGCATCCAGCCATGCCGGGCCTGATTGCCGGGCAGCACCGTGTCAGCCATCGTGCGGGGGTCGAACCCCCGAACCAGCACCGTGTCGCCCGCACGCTCCAACGATTCGGCATCGATGCCCAGGCCCGTGAGCCGCTCCACGCAGACCCGCATGGCCTCGTCGCAGAAGCCGTTGCCGTAGACGCTGCGCCAGGTCTGCAGGGGCGACAGCCAGATGGCCAGGTCCACGGGGGTGTCGCCGGGCGGAGCTTCGATGATGTCGTCGTGCATGGTGTGCTCCTTCATTCAACGGCCTGCAATGGGTTGTGAATAGCAGTGAAATCCGATCGCCCTGCGCCCCCGGCCGGACGGCCCGCCGCCGAGCACGCCGGCATCCACGGCCGACAGCGCCAGGTCCACATGGCCGGCCACCAGGTCAAAGACCACCGAGCAGGCATCCGCCTTGCGGCTGAAATACGCCAGCGTGGCGTCCGTGCCACCTGCGAAGCTGCCCAGCAGCGCCTGCCCGTCCTGTTCCTGGAACACGGCCTGCGCGCCGCCCTGCTGAGGCACGATGACGCGGTCGCCCTGCTGCAGCACGGCGCCGGCCTGGGCCGCGATCACGTCGTTGCGCCGCACGATGCGCACGCCCTCGCTCACGCGCGTCAGCATTGCCACCGGTGCCATCTGTGCATGCGCGCCTCCATCGCCGGCCTCGCGCGCAGAGGCAAAGCCAGAAGCGCGCGGCACCGCCGCAGACGCAAACGAGGCGGGCACGTTCAACGGCTTGCTGCGCGCCCTGTCCGGGTGGGCGCGCAGTCGCGGCAGGGGCACGCCTGCAAACGACAACGAGACAGCGGCCATGGTTTCTCCTCCGAAAGACTGCGATCGATGGGGCGGGTGGCGCAGCACCCGGTTTTCCAGACACTGCGACAAGCTTTTTGCATCCTGTTGCAACAAGCGTGCCATGGGCTCGGACGTCTTCATCCAACGCAAAGCCATCTGTAACCTATTGATTTATTTGGACACCCACGCATAGCCGCCACCATGTCACCCCGCAGCGTTACGGGCGATGTCACGTAACGCCGGCGCGCCACGGCGTTACTTTCGCAGCGGCCGCGCAGGGCGGCGCGGCCCTGGCTGCCAGGCGCGGCCCCCCTTTCGGTGTATGTTCCAGCGCATCACTTTCAGGAGCCGGCCCTGTCCCCGCAAAAGTCCATCCAACGGGATCTGGTGATCCTCTGGCTCACCATCTCGGCCGTCGCCCTGGTGCTGGCGTGGCTGCTGCTGCTGCTGAGCCGGCAGGGCACCGACCAGCAGGTTGCCCGCGCCCGGGACGCCGCAGGCGTCAGCTGCAGCGCACTGCAGGCCGGGGCCGCGCGCATGGGGCTGGCGGGGCTGATGGCGGACACGCCCAGCGCACAGGCCCGGTCCGCCGCGCAGGCCGTGCTGGACCTGGCGCTGCGCGACCGCCCCGGCATGGAAGGCGGCTTCTGGCGCGAGGGCCCCGGCGTGGTGGCCTATGCCTTTCCCACCTATGACGGCTCCGGCATCAAGCGCGATGCGCCCAGTGCGGAGATGGAGCGCATCGCCTCCACCGCCCAGCGCGCGCGGGACAGCGCAGGCCTGGTGACCGACCTGCGCCCCGGCCTGCGCGAGGCGGTGGTCTTTGCCGCCTGCCCGGCCCAGGCGGACGCACCCGGGCTGGTGGCCTGGACACTGATGCGCGTTCCCCTGATCAGCGCCGACGTGGTCAACCCCCTCATCCTTGCCGTCAGCCTGCTGCTGGGCATGGTCCTGGCCTCGGGCCTGTGGCTGGGCAGAATGCTCCGGCGCTGGCAGCGGCAGTCGGCACAGATGGAGCAGCAACTGCTCAGCGCCGAGCGGCTGGCCACCCTGGGCCGGCTGTCCGCAGGCCTGGCGCACGAGATCCGCAACCCGCTGGGCACCATGCGCATGAAGGCCGAGAACGCGCTGGCAGCGCCCGCGCCACTGCGCGAAGCGCGCAGCCAGGGCGCCCTGGAGGCCGTGCTGGCCCAAACCGCGCGCCTGGAAGACCTGGTATCGAGCCTGCTGGCCTTGACCCAGCCCTTCCGTGTGCAACCGGAGCCGGTGGACCTGCAGCAGCTGCTGGACGAAAGGCTGCAGGCACATGCCGAGCTGGCCCAGGCCAGGGGCGTGCAACTGGCAACGGCGGTTTCTGCCGGCCTTGCCCGGGACCTGCAGGATGGGCGCCGCCCGCTGCTGGACCCCGTGCAGATGGCCAGGGCGCTGGACAATCTGCTGCTCAACGCCCTGGCGCACACGGCGGCCGGCGGCCGGGTGGAACTGGGCGCAGACCGCAGCGGCACCACCGTTTCCCACCGCAACAGCCCGCTGCAACTCTGGGTGGCCGATGACGGCACGGGCATTGCGCCCGAGCTGCGCGACACGCTGTTCGAGCCCTTCACCACCGCGCGCCCCGGCGGCACCGGGCTGGGATTGGCGCTGGTGCGCGAAATCGTGCTGGCCCATGGCGGCCGCATCGCGCTGGGCAAGACAACACAAGGCACACGCATAGAAATGGAATTTCCATGGCCCGCATCCTGATCGTTGACGATGACACGGCCTTCCGCGAAAGCCTGGCCGAGATGCTGGGCGACCTGGGCCACGCGGTCAGCGCGGCGCCCACGGTGGCGGCGGGGCTGCAGGTGCTGCAGGCCGGTTCGGTGGATGTGGCCATCGTCGACCTGCGCATGCCCGGCGAGGACGGGCTGGCCTTCCTGCGCAAGGCCCGCGGCCTCTCGCGGGCGCCCTGCATCATGCTCACGGCCTACGCCAGCGGCGGCAACACCATCGAGGCCATGCGCCTGGGCGCCTTCGACCACCTGACCAAGCCCATTGCCAGAACCTCGCTGGTCGAGGTGCTGGAGCGCGCCTTGCTCAGTGCGGGCCAGGCCGGCAGCCCCGAGAACGCCGCACAGAATCCGGCGCAGAACCCGGAGCAGGAAGGCGATGAAGCCGAGCTGGTCAGCGGCAGCGAGGCCATGCGGCAGGTCTTCAAGCGCATCGGCCTGGCGGCGGACAGCGACGCCACCGTGCTGGTGCTGGGCGAGACCGGCACGGGCAAGGAACTGGTGGCCCGAGCCCTGCACCGCAACAGCGCCCGGGCGGAGCGCCCCTTCGTGGCCGTCAACTGCGCGGCCATTCCGGCAGACCTGATGGAAAGCGAACTCTTCGGCCATGTGAAGGGCGCCTTCACGGGCGCTGTCAGCGACCGCGCCGGGCGCTTTCGCGAGGCGCAGGGCGGCACGCTGTTCCTCGATGAAGTGGGCGACATGCCGCTGCCCACGCAGGCCAAGATCCTCCGGGCGCTGCAGGAGCGCGAGATCACGCCCGTGGGCGCCAGCCGGGCGCTGCCCGTGAACGTGCGCATCATCGCGGCCACGCACCGCGACCTGCCGGACGCCGTCAGGCAGGGGCGCTTTCGCGAGGATCTCTGGTACCGGCTCCAGGTCGTGCCCGTGCACCTGCCGCCGCTGCGCGAGCGCCTGGGCGACGTGCTGCTGCTGGCCGAGCATTTCCTGCGCCAAGGCGGCGGCGCCTCGCCCAAGCGCCTGGGTGCCGACGCCGCGCGCCTGCTGCTGGCCCACGACTGGCCCGGCAATGTGCGCGAGCTGCGCAACGCCATGGAGCGCGCGGCCCTGCTGTGCCCCGGGCCGGTCATCGGGGCCGAGCACATCGGCCTGCAGCCTGCCGCGGCGCACGGGCCCGCCATCGACTGGAACGGCCCGCTGGCCGCCGCCGTCGCCCAGCTGGAGCGCGAAATGGTCACGCGTGCCCTGGCCGCCGCCACGGGCAACCGTGCCGAGGCCGCGCGCCGCCTGGGACTGTCGCGCCAGCAGCTGTACCGCAAGCTGGCGGAGTTCGGGCTGGGCTGAGGCCGCAATGGGCGCGCGGACGCACGGACGCGCGGACGCACGGACGGCGCCGCATGTGTCCGATACGGTGACACCTGCTGTCTCCACATCGGACACCGGGCCCGCAGCATCCGCTGCAAGCCATTGATTTCATGAGGATTCCTGATGGCATGGCACTTGCATTGACGGATGCGTGTCCATCGCCAACCTAGGAGCCCTCATGTCCCGATTTGTTCTTACCTCCGCCGTTCTCTGGCTGGGTTCCAGCGCATTGAATGCGCATGCCGTCCCGCCCGGCGGCTTCGCCCCTTCAGCCCCTGCAGGGCCTGGTGCGCCGCACGCACAGGCCGTGCTCGAAAGCGCCGTCGCCCGGCTGCTGACCAATCCGTATGGAGAGGTGGACGGCCTGCGCCTGACCGACGGCACGGTGGTCCGGTTCCCGCCGCATATGTCCGACGCGCTCACGGCAGCCGTGAAGGTGGGCGACACGGTGCGCATCATCGGCCGCAGCGAAGCCGGTGGTGCGGTCAAGGCGGATGCCATCGTGAACTCGGCCAGCGGCCAGACCGTGTACGACCAGCCGCCCGCCCGCGACGGCGCGCGCCCCATGCCGCCGCACCTGCGCATGGCCGGCCTGCAGACGCAGCAGGCCCAGGGCCGCATTGACGTGGTTCTCACCGGCCCGCGCGGTGATGCCAACGGCGTCATCCTGTCCGACGGCGCCATCGTGCGCTTCGCCCCCCATGCGCTGCAGCAGCCGCTGCAGCCGGGGCAGCTGTTTGCCGCCTCGGGCCTGGGCACGCGCAACGCGCACGGCACCTCGCTGGAGGCCACCAGCATGGGTGCCAGCCTGTCGGACCTGCAGCCGCTTTACGACCGCGCGCGCTGACGCCACCGCCCGGTCCCCGGGGCCGGGCGGGCTCCTGCCCTTTCCTGCTGTTCTGCTTTCCTGCTTTCCGGCTTTCCTGTTTTCATCGAACCCCGCCATGTCCCCCAAGATCGCCCCCGTCCTGCTGCTGCTGATCTCCAACGTCTTCATGACCTTCGCCTGGTACGGGCACCTGAAGTTCGAGAACCGGCCGCTGTACCTCGTCATCCTGGTGAGCTGGCTGATCGCGCTGGCCGAGTACTGCTTTGCCGTGCCCGCCAACCGGCTCGGCCATGAGGTCTACAGCGCGGCCGAGCTCAAGACCATCCAGGAGGTGATCACGCTGGTGGTGTTCGCCGTTTTCTCCGTGCTCTACCTGGGCGAGAAGCTCACCCTCAACCACCTGGTGGGCTTCGGCTTCATCTGCCTGGGCGCCTTCTTCGTGTTCAAGGGCCCCCTGCGCTGAAGGAAGCCGCCATGCACCGCACACACCACCATGCGCGGCGCTGGCTGCCGGGGCTCAACTTCTTCCTGGCCGATGTGCGCGACGGCCTGGGACCGTTCCTGGGCGTGTTCCTGCTCGCCCAGGGCTGGCGGCTGGACGACATCGGCTACGTCATGGCCCTGGGCGGCATCGCGGGCATGCTGGCCACCACGCCGCTGGGCGCGCTGGTCGATGCCTCGCGCCGCAAGCGCAGGCTGCTGGCCGCGGCCATCGCCCTGCTGCTGGCGGGCAACCTGGCCATCTGGATCGCACCATCGCTGGCCGTCACGGCGGCATCGCAGGTCATCACCGGCGTGGTCGCGGCGCTCATCGCGCCCTGCCTGCTGGGCATCACGCTGCAGATCACCGGCCATGCGGACCTGCCCCGGCAGCTGGGCATCAACGAAGCCTGGAACCACGCAGGCAACGTGGCCACGGCCGCACTGGCGGGGGCCATGGGCCTGCGCTGGGGACTGCCCTCCGTCTTCGTGCTCATGGCCCTGATGGGCTGCGCCTCGCTGGCCTGCCTGGCGCTGATGCGGCTGGATGAAACCCCGCAAGACACGCCGCCTCCAGAGCAGACCGGGCCTTGCGCACCCGGCCTGCTGCAAGTGCTCACGGGCACGCCGGCGCTGCGGGTGCTGGCCGTGGCCATGCTGCTGTTTCACTTGGGCAATGCCGCCATGCTGCCGCTGCTGGGCCAGGCTGCCGTGGCGCGCGGCCATGCCAACCCCAGCGGCTTCACGGCGCTGACCATCATCGTGGCGCAACTGGTCATGATCCCCATGGCCTTGCTCGCCGGGCGCCACGCCCAGAGCAGCGGCTACTGGCTGCTGGTCAAGGCGGCCCTGCTGTCGCTGCCGCTGCGCGGCCTGGTCGCCGCCACCTGGGATTCGGACTGGGCGCTGATTCCCGTGCAGGTGCTCGACGGCGTGGGCGCGGGGCTGCTGGGCGTTGCCCTGCCAGGCCTGGTCGCGCAGACGCTGCGCGGCACCGGCCACGTCAACGCAGGCCTGGGCGCCGTGATGACGCTGCAGGGCCTGGGCGCGGCCGCCAGCCCGGCACTGGCGGGCTGGATTGCACAGCGCTTCGGCTTTGATGCGGCCTTTCTTTCGCTGGGCGGCATCGCGGTGCTGGCCCTGGCGCTGTGCTGGTTCGGCGCGCCTGCCGAACCAAGGGCTGCCCACCTCCAGCCCAAGACCTGACATCAGGCCATGCGCGGCCCGCTTTCAGGGCATCTGGAAACATTTGGGGGCCTGGAAACATAGGAGAATTCCTAGGACCCGAATCAGAACCCGCGCCATCGCGGACTTGCCTCCCAGCGGCCAGCGCCTGCCGCCCCCGAATGACTGTCAAGAACAAGAAGCCTTCCGCGCGCAAGCGCAGTTCCTCCCCCGCCTCCAAGAAGAAAGCCTCCAGCCGCAGCGGACTGTGGCGCTCCATGCTCGCCGCCCTTGTGGCGGCAGCGGGCACCTTCCAGATCGCCAGCTGCAGCCTGGACCCGAACTGGCACCCCAAGCTTCCCGAGCCGCCCTTCCTGTCCACCCTGCCCATCCCCGGGCTGGAGCACCTGCGCAAGCAGCCGGAGACAGGTTCGGGCACGGCATCCGGTGGCGGCAGCCCGCCTGCCGGCAGCATGGCCACGGGCTTTTCGCACTGCCGCGATTTCTTCCCCGGTGGCGAGCCCCCTGCCCTGCAGATCCAGCCCCAGCAGCGCGAGCTGTGCTTCAGCGCCTTTGCCGTGCTGCACAGCGGCCAGACCAAGACGCCCGTCTTCGTGGTGGAGCGCCTGAACCGCAAACTGCTGGACCAGGGCCAGGGCCTCAAGCGCAGCGACAAGTTCTATGCCGATGCCCGCCTGCCCCGCGCCGAGCGCGCCGAGCTGGACGACTACCGCCGCTCCGGCTACTCGCGCGGCCACATGGCGCCGGCCGGCGACATGTACTCGCCCGAGGCCATGGCCCAGAGCTTCAGCCTGGCCAACATGGTTCCGCAGGACCAGACCCACAACGGCGGCGTCTGGAGCAAGGTCGAGCAGGACACGCGCCGCTACGCCCAGCGCGCCCAGGGCGATGTCTATGTGTTCACCGGGCCGGTGTTCGACGGCCAGCCGCTCACCATCGGGCCGGGCAAGGTCCATGTGCCCAGCCATATCTTCAAGCTGGTCTACGACGCCAGCACGGGGCGTGCCTGGGCGCACTGGCAGGCCAATAGCCCGGATACGCGGATGAGTGCGCCGATCAGTTATGAGGAGTTCACTCGGAGGACGGGGATGCCGTTGTTGGCGGGGGTGATGAGGGGGCGCAGCTAGTCTTCTGGCGTGGGCCAGGGGGCTGCTTCTTGCCCCTGCCGGGGGGTTGTTTTTCGAGGCCGGGTCTCGGCCCGGCGGCCGACTGCCCTTTCTTGATTCGCCAAGAAAGGTCAGATCAAAGAAGGCGACCCGAATGTCCGCGACCCTCCGCTTCGCTGCGGGCAACCTGCGTCGTGGCGGTTGCGGGGTTTGCCGCAGAACTCGCTTTGCGCTTCGCGCGCCGCTCAAACAACTGCGGCAAGTCAGTTGACGAAGCAGTCCTGTCCTTCGGCAGGACTGCAACCCCGCAACCGCCACGCCGCAGGCGCGGACATACGGGATTGGGGAGAAAGGCAGCCGCTCGCTGGCGCTGTGGCTCAGGGGGTTACTGTGCGCCGGTCCAGAACCTTGTCTATCAGGCCCCATTCGCGGGCTTCTTCTGCGGTCATGAAGCGGTCGCGGTCCAGGTCGCGTTCCACCTCTTCGTAGCTGCGGCCGCAGTGCTGGGCGTACAGGCGTGTCACGCGGTCCTTGGTGCGCAGCATTTCCTCGGCATGGATGCGGATGTCAGAGGCCTGGCCCTGCACGCCGCCCAGCGGCTGGTGCACGTGCAGACTGGCATTGGGCAGGGCCATGCGGTGGCCGGGCTCGCCGGCCATGAGCAGGAAGGAGCCCATGGAGCGCGCCGTGCCCATGCACAGCGTGTGCACGGGTGACTTGATGAACTGCATGGTGTCGTACATGGCCAGCCCGCTGGTGATCACCCCGCCCGGCGAGTTGATGTAGAGGTGAATGGGCTTGTCCGGGTTCTCCGCCTCCAGGAACAGCAGCTGCGCGCAGACCAGGGCAGAGACCGCATCGTTGACCTCGCCGTTGAGAAAGATCACGCGGTCGCGCAGCAGGCGCGAGTAGATGTCGAAGGACCGCTCTCCGCGCGCCGACTGTTCGACAACCATGGGGACGAGCATCATCGATTCGCGCATGGGCGAACTCCTGTGTGTGGTGGTGAAAAAAGAAAGGGCTGCAGCCCTGCGCCGCACGCCCCGTTGCCGGGGCCCTCAGGTCGCGTGCATCAGGTCACGTGCATCAGGTCAGGTGCATCAGGTCGCGTACATCAGGAAGCCGCCGTCGTTGGCCGCTTCCCTGGCGGGCTGCAACCGCGCATCGGTCAGCACATGGACGATGCGCAGCAGCGTGCCGCCATCGGCGCCGGGGCTGATCTGCAGGTCCACCGTGCTTTCCAGAAAGGGCGGCTCCGCCTCTCGCAGCCGCAGGCGCAGTGCCTGCTGCGGCACCTGCTGCAAAGGCTCGGCATGCTCGGTGCCCGGCAGCCACTGCGCGCGCAGCTCGGGAATGCTCAGCGCGCGCCAGACCTTCTCGGGCGGGGCGTCCAGCGCGTACTCCTGCACCAGCTCGCGGGCCGCATCGCCGGTGTCCATATCGCTCATCTTGTTCATTGGTCCATGTCCTTGAGCAGGCCCTTGAGTGCATCCACGCGCTGCGGCCAGTAGGCGCGGTACTTCGCCAGCCAATCCGCAATCTGCGCCAGCCCGTCGGGATCGACCTCGTAATGCATGAAGCGCCCCTGCCGCTGCTCGCTCACCAGCCCCGCATTGCGCAGCACGGCCAGATGCTGGGACATGGCCGACTGGCTGATCTCCATCCCCTCGCGCAGCGCGCTGGCATGCATGCTGCCAGCGGCCAGCTTCTCGAAGATGGAGCGGCGCGTAGGGTCGGCCAGGGCCTTGAAGATGTCGTTCTCGGGCATGGCGACACTTTAGCAATCACTTATTTCAAATGCAAGCCCCGCACGCCAATCCCGCCGCCACGCCCTCATCCGCAAACCGCTTGGCCGCCTTGAGCAGATAGCTCACGGCATAGAGGATGGGGTCGTCGGCCTCGTCGCCATTCAGATGGTCCACCACCTCGATGGCATAGCCCAGGTTCACCGCCGTGTCGTGCAACAGGCCCAGCAATTCCGCGTCCTGCGGCTCCAGCGACTGCGCCTGGTCGGCCTTCACGTAGTAGATGCGCAGCAGGTCGCGGCAGACGCAGTTGATGGCTGTGATGTTGTGGCGAGCGTGCAAGTCCAGCACATCCAGCGCGGCGCCCATGTGCAGGACGGCGTCTATGGCGAGGTCGTCGAGTTGAGGAGAGATGGCGAGGTTGGGTTCATCCATGGAGGCTCCCTGGGCTTGGATGATGTCGAACAACAGGCACACGGAAATCGACCGCGTGAAGCGCCGTTTCATTCTACGAATTTCGTAGAGACGAAATCAATACACCCTACGACTATCGTAGGATGCCTCCACGGACCAAGCCACCCTCCAGCCTATTTGGCAAACGCCTGCGCGAGGCAAGGCTGCGTACCGGGATGCCGCAGGATCAGTTGGGGGTTGCCGTCGGTCTTGATGAGACAACGGCAAGTGCTCGGATGAGCAGATATGAAACTGGCGTCCATGAGCCACCTCTGGATATTTCCAACCGGATTGCGCAAGTGCTGGGCGTGCCGACTGCCTACCTTTATTGCGAGGACGATGATCTTGCCGACGTGATCCTGGCATGGAGCAAGCTGGCTCGCGGCGGTCGGGTGCAGGCGAAAAAAGCTGTGCTGGGGTTGGTGGCTGGGCGGTAGGGACAAAGGAACTGCGGCCCCTATGACGGAATGATGGCAGGATTAAGCGGCAAGAGATCGTTGACTACTTATCGATATCGCCAAGGGAGGCGGCTCTTCTCAGACGACTGCAAACGGCCAATAGCGGCCGGTCAGGCTGTCGTGCGGATAGCAGTCATTTGTAGTGCGCGTTTGCACCACTAGGCTTCATGAAATACTTTAGAGATATGTACTCCACAATGAACTACTCGCTGGGTTGGCTTCACATTTCGGATTTGCACTTCCTCGACCGACATGCTTGGCGGGACAGCCAGCCGCTTAAGAAACTGATAGATGACCTCGATGACTTGCTGAAAAGCGGTTTGCGAGTCGATCTGGTGCTCTGCACCGGGGACATAGGCTTTGGGGAAACCAAAGCCGAACCTTTGGCAGAGCAATATGCCGTCGCCAAGGCTTTCTTCGATAAGGTTCTCGAAATCTGCAAGCTGGGCAACGACCGCCTATTTCTGGTTCCTGGCAATCACGATATTGACCGTAGCAAGGTACGCGAATCGCAAACTGCTTGGCTCCGCTCAGGCGAGCGAAAACCAGATCAAATCAACCAAAGATTTCGAGATAATGACGCCGAAATCAAACAAGCCATGGAGCGCCTCACCCTGTATCGACAGTTCATTGCGGAGCACTATCCCCATATCTGTCTTGATAGCAGCACCTCCTTCGGCACTAAGGTCGATATCGACCACATCTCCATCAGCATCACTGGCCTGAATTCCGCGTGGACCTGTGCGGACAACGAGGACAAAAACAAGATTTGGCTGGCCGGCGAAGCCCAACTGCATGCCAGCGGAAAAGCCATCGATGCCGTGACTGGCGGCATTCGACCGCATCTACGTCTTGCATTGATCCACCATCCGCAGGATTGGCTCCAACCTTCAGAAGCTCAGCAACTCCGCGGACGACTGGAACAGGAGTTCGATTTCCTACTCCATGGCCACGCTCACGACCAATGGGTACACGAGATAACTAAACCCCAGCACATCGTCATCGCCGCAGGAGCGACTACGGGCGAAAGCCAGCAGGAATTTGGTTACAACGTGGTTCAGTTGGCCCCTGGCAAGGCCGAGGTGCATTTGCGTCGGTACGACACCAAGGGCCATGGGTGGATTGAGGAGAGCATACACGGGCGTACGAAATATGGGGTTTGGACTCTCGGGCCCCTGCATAGCTTGCCTGCCCCTGCCCCCCCACCTACCCAACCGCCCTCTACCCCCACCAACGCTACCCCCCTCAGTCGCGGCCACTATGGCCTAGATGCCGCCTTGCGGGACTGCTCCAAACGACTGAAGAACAGCGGACTACTGGTCGTAGTCGGCATGGCTGGGGCAGGTAAAAGTATCCTAGTGGAAGAGTTGCGCCGGTGTCAGGAGTGGCAAAATCTCCGCCTAGTACAAATCACGGCGCTGGAGAACAGCGGCATCACCGATTTCTTCGGCCAGATCGCCCACCTTCTGGGCATCCACGACGAACGTCCACGCCCACCGGCAGGCGAGACTGCCGCGAAGGTGGCTGAAGCCTTGCGTCGAATGGCGCCTTTGGTGACGCCCTTCTTCCTTCATGTTCAGCGAGCTCATCTCTGGCTCCGCCACGGCCACTGGAAGGACGCGACCCTGGCCCGGTTGCTGGAAGGCTTGTGCAGCGCCTATCCAGAATGCGTTATCGTCTTGGAAACCCGGGAACAGCCTGAGGTCGGCCTGAGCAGCTACGAGGTCACTGGACTGCCCAAGCAAGCCTTGGCCGACTATCTGGCCCGTCCACCTGGCCTGACAACGGGCTGGACGCTTAACAGTGACCAACGGGCCTATCTGTTTAGCCGCCTGGGCGGTGGTCACGGGCGCGGCGCCCATGCCTATGGCCTGGCGTTGCTGGTACGGCTCGCCGCAGAAAAGTCCACCTCACCCTACGATGTTCTGAAGCAATACCCGGACGACTATGCACTAGCGCTCTACGACAAACTGTTCCGCGATCTCTATGAAAACGTCCTGGCTGACGAAGAAAGAATTCTGTTGTTCGCCTGCTCCCTCTACCGCGACGGCCTGCACTACAGCCACTTGCCTCGTCTGGAGCAAATCCTTCCCGCCCAGGATGCCGGTGCCGCTTTGATCCGACGTCGGTTGTTGACGGAAAACACCGACTGGCTCTACCTCCACGACCTAGCGGCAGAGCAGGCCCGCAAGCTGGCGCCCGATGAAAATCGCACCCAGGCATTGCACCAAGTCATCGCCGGCTTTTGGCTGGACGAGCTGCATGGGCAGAAAGCGTTGATGGATGCCAACATCCGCCGTGCCCTGGAAGCGCTTTATCACCTGGAACAAGGCGGCCAGGGCGAAAGGGTGGCGGAAATCGCACCCACCCTGTTTGGCCGCCGCCCAGAAGAGACCGTACAGACCTTGTGGCGGATGGAAGAACGGTTAATTGCCCAAGGGCAGGACGACAAGGTTTGCCTCGTCCTGGAATACCTACTCAAGGTCAGCCCGGATGACCACCGGGCCATGCGCTTTCTGGGCGAATGCCGAAGAAGGATTTATGGCAGCAAGGACCGGGAGGCGCTGGAACTGTTTCGACAAGCCACCCGCGTACGCAGCGACTTTCCCCAATACTGGGCCAACTACGGCCATGCCGCCATTGCCAGCAAAGATAAGGAAGCCCTAGCCGAATTTCTCGCTGAAGTTGTAGAGGCCCCGGAAAGCGCACGAAACGACCATGTCGTCGCCATCCGAGCCGCTGCTCTTGAAGCAGCAGACCGGGACGACGAGGCAGCAACCCTGCGCGAGGAAAAGATCGATGCAGGGAGCCTTCATCCCGCGTTCTACGTCGACCACGCCAAGTGGCTGCTCGACAAGAAAAACGATGACGATTCCATTGCTGCGCTCAAGGTGCTTGAACTGGCCCAACAACGAAATTGCGCCGACGACTTCACCCAAGCCATCTACGCCTCAACTTTGGAAATAGTGGGCCGCGACGACGAGGCGGCCAAGCTACGCCAACAAAAGATCGATGCAGGGAGCCTCAATCCCGCGTTCTACGCCGACCACGCTATATGGCTGCTGAATAGGAAGGACGGTACCGACACCGCACTCAAATTGCTGGAACTAGCTCGGCAACGGGGGTGCGAAGACGATGTAACGAGGTACATCCGCGGCCAAATCGTGCGGCAGCAGGCTAGATAGGATGCATTCCGCCTACTCGGGCAACGCTTGAAGCGGGTGAGAGTAGAGTGAATTCGCGAAGCGACCCAGCACGACCCGTCACTTGCCCATGATGGGTTATTGCTGTGCTCCGAACCCGCCCTACATCGTCCGCTTTTCAATCTTTCGACCGTCTGCATTGGGTCGGAACCTGCCCAAGGGCAAGGATCTGAGCGTGCACAGCCAGGACGACCTGAACGCCATCGCCGGCAGCCTTCACGGCCGACCTCGTGCCATCCATGGCGTCAACACCCCGCTTCCCGTCTTCTCACACATGCCGGCAACGGCCCAGCAAGCCCCTGTTCTTTCTCAGTGACCAACGTGCCGCACCTCGGTCTTGAGAGCGCCAAAACAAAAATGTCGCCATGACTCCACCCTGGGCTTCCCCCCATTCCTTCGACAAACTTGCGCTTTCGCCTGCGACGCTCGCCAATCTTGAGCGGCTCGGCTACATCCGCGAGCAGGTGGGCAAGATCGACATCAACGAGTTCGCAACCCATGTGGCCGTGGACCGCAAGATTGCGCATGACGTGGTTGCCCGGCTCAATAGCGGGAAGATCAAGGGGCGAACGGTGAAGGCGCGCTTGCTCAAGGAATGAGGGGTTGCAGGCGTCGAGGCACGAACGACCACAACGGGTCGTTCCGCGCCAGCCAAGGCCCATTCATGTTTCGCTGGGATCAACGACCAACGATGGTCCTGGCTGCTCACCGGGTCCGTCGGCCGCGCCCCGCCTTGAAAGGTCTTGAAAGACCGGGCCTGTCATGGCTTCGCAGCGGGGCTGGCCGCCTTCGCCATTTCTGCTGGCAGTTGCAGCCCGTCTGCCAGCGCCACGCCCAGCGCGTCAATGACCGCCCGCACGCCCGGCACGTTGCGGCGGTCGCGGTGATAGGCCAGGTACACCGGGCAGGACGGCAGTGGCGCGTCCACCTCCAGCCGTGCCAGGCCGGGCACGGCATGGGCCATGGCGTCGGGCAGCAGGCAGATGCCCTGCCCTTGCTCCGTGGCCTCCTGGCGGGCCAGGTCGGAGCCGGATCGAAAGACGAACCGGGTAGCGCCCCGGCTGGCCAGCCACGGGTTGGAGGCGTCCTGCCGGCCGGTGGCCAGGTCCTGTCCCACGAAGTCGTGGCAGGCGAAGTCCTGCACGCGCAGGTGGCGACCCGGCAGGCGCTGCTCGACATAGCCGTGCGAGGCGTACAGGCCAAACGTCAGTTGCCCCACCCCTTTCTCCACTACCACGGCCGAGCTGGAGCGCCCGACCCGGAGCGCGACGTCCACTTCGCGCCGCCCGACATCCGTGAAGCGCGACTCCACGGCCACTTCAATATGCAGTCCGGGGTGCGCGCTTCTCAACTGCGAGAGCACGGCGGTCACGGGCTTCACGAAGCCCTCGCCCATGCTGACGCGGATGGTGCCGGTCAGCGCATGGGCCTTCTCATCGGGCCGGTCGTCGCGCTTGATGCCGCCCAGTCCCAGCTCGAACTGCTCGGCCAGCTCCACCAGTTCCATCGCATCGGGCTCGACCGTCGTCCCTGCGCTGCTGCGGTGTACCAGGGCGCGGCCCAGGGATTGCTCCAGCGCCTCGATGCGCCGCGCGACGGTCGAGGTGGACAGGCCCAGGGCAGCGCCTGCAGCAAGCAGGCTTTGGTGGCGGTGAAGCGCCAGGAGCACGCGCAGGTCATCCCAGGTGGTGGGCGGTTGGTTTTTCATGAATGCAAATCAGCTTACCAGCGCTACCCATTCCCAGCCGGGCACCCCGTCGCAATACTCGAGTGCATGAAAACCCCTTTTGATTTCTCCCAGAAAACCGTCCTGGTGACCGGTGCCTCCATGGGCATCGGCGAAGTATTTGCCAGGGAGCTTGCCCGCCGTGGCGCCAAAGTCGTGCTGATCGCGCGCAGCCGCGACAGGCTCGAAAAGCTCGCCCACGAATTGCCCGGCGCCGAATTCCTGGTCGAGGACCTGGCCGCACCCGGGGCGGCTCGGCGGGTCTTCGATGCCGTCAGCGCCAGGGGCCTGCTGCCGGATCTGCTGGTGAACAACGCCGGCTTCGGCACCCACGGCAGGTTTGATGAACTGGCGCTGGCCATGCAGCGGGAGGCCATCGATCTGAATGTGGGCGCCCTGGTGGAATTGACGCACCTGTGTCTCCCCGCACTGGAGCAGCGCCAGGGCGGCGTCATCAACATCGCCTCCACGGCAGCGTTTCAGCCGGTCCCGTACATGGCGGTCTACGCCGCGACCAAGGCCTTCGTCCTTTCGTTCAGCGAAGCGCTCTGGGCCGAGTACCGGCCACGCGGCGTGCGTGTGCTGGCGTTGTGCCCGGGCGCTACCGACACGGCGTTCTTCGCCCGCGCCGGCGAGGCCGCATCCTTCGGGAAAAAAGCATCCAGCGAAGACGTGGTTCGCCTGGGGCTGAAAGCCTTCGACGACAACCGCGCCTCGGTGGTGCACGGTTGCGCCAACTACCTGACGGCCCTGGGCGCCCGCGTTGCCACGCGCGAGTTCATGGCCCGGTTCACGGCGCGCGTGATGAGGCCTGCAGCGCAGCCGGCTTGAATGCCCCCGGTCTCAGGGATGCAAGCTTGCCGCGGCCCGGCCATTCCTGACCAGGGCCTGCGTTCACCAGTCAGTCGCCACCGCCGGCAGCCCTTCGTGCGAGGGAAAGTGCGGCAGCACGTCCTGGGCCAGTTCCTCCAGCACCTCGGCGGGCGGGCGCTGTGTCCACTGGATGCCCAGCGCCGCGTGGTTCACCCCTGCCGCCTGCCACTGTTCGAGCAATGCCACCAGTCCCTTGCGCCCGGTGCGCAGGACATAGCCCCCATGCAACGGGGTTGGGGGATGGCCGGGGTCATCGACCAGGTCGATCCACTCATTCGTCATGTGCGGGCGGAATGCGCCTCCAGGGATCAGGTCACGCCAGGCGCGGATTTTTTCCGCCAGGTGCTGGGGCCCCCGGGGGGTATGGGTGGCACCGGGGTAGGTCAGCCAGCCATCTGCATGCTCTGCAATCCACGGCAGCGATTGGCCTGACGATCCCGTCACCATCAGCGGAATGCTCCCCGCAACGGGCTGGGGGAGAAACTCGGCTCCTTCCAGGCGCCCCAGCGGGGAATCGATGTCCAGGTGCCCGGGCTGCATGAGCTGGCGCATATAGGCAACCGCGTGGGAAAAGCGCTGTGCCCGGGCCGCGTGTTCCAGTCCGTAGGCGGGAAACTCCATCGGCCTGTCGCCAGAGGCCAAGCCCATCACCAGCCGGCCGCCGGAGAGCTGGTCAATGCTTGTGGCGGCCTTGGCCAGGTCGATCGGATGGCGCAGGGAGACGATGGCGCTGCCGGTGGCCAAGGCGACCTTGCGGGTACGGGCAGCCAGGAAGGACAGGTAGGTGAAGGGGTCGAACACCTGCCCAGCGTCCCCGAACGAGGGATCGAACAAGGGGACATCGCGCACCCACACGGCGGCAAAGCCATGCTGGTCGATGCGGGTGACCAGATCGGCCTGCCCGCGCAGCACCGACATGTCGCCCTTGTAGCTGCGCAGCGGCAGGAAGATGCCCACGGTCAGCCGGTCTGGTGCAAACATGCGCCGGTAGCCAGGGTGTGCGTAGAACGAGGCATAGGAAGCCCCACCCGTGCGCGGGGAGAGAGGAGTTGCGTTCATTGTCTGGACCTGACTCGTGTTCATGCGCCGGTTGCCGGTGCCGGCAGCGTGATGCCCTTGCGCACCGCAGGCCGCGCCGCGACCCGCTCATGCCATGCGCTCAGATGGCGGTGCCGGCTGAAGTCGAAGTGGATGATTCGCGCGATGTGCATCCAGCCGAAATGAGCAATGTCTGCAATGGAGTAGCAGTCGCCCGCCAGGTAGGGGCGGCCTTGCAACGCGTGGTCCAGCACCGTGAACGCATCCTCCGTCAGGCGCCGGTAGCGTTCGATTGCGGCAGGAACTGGGCTGTCCGCGAACAGCTCGAAGTGCACGCGCTGGCCTAGCAGCGGCCCGACACTGGACGCATGGAATTGCAGCCATTTGATCGCCTCCCAGCGGGCCTGCAGGTCCTCTGGCAGCAGCTGCCCGCTCCTGTCGGCCAGGTACAGAAGAATGGCCGCTGACTCAAACAACACCACACCCGTCTCGCTGTCCGTGAGCACGGGAATGCGGCCATGGGGATTCAACGCCAGAAAGGCCGGCTGCCGGTGCTCGCCTTCATCGATGCGCACATGGTGCAGCTGGTAAGGCAGCGAAAGCTCTTCAAGCGCAATGGTCGCCTTGAAGCCATTGGGGGAGCTGTCTGAATAGAGATGGAGCATTTGAATTTTAGATAAACTTAATTCATAGAATCGCTGGAAAGACTTATTCTCAAAAGATATACGTTTAATTTGAAGCGATAATTTCTGCTCCATGAATTTAGTAAATCTAAAAATAAGATGACCTATCCATTGCAGGCGCTGCGCACTTTCGTGGAAGTGGGGCAGCGCAAAAGCGTCAAGGCTGCGGCACAGGCGCTGCACGTCACGCCCGGTGCCGTCAGCCAGCAGATCCGCGTGCTGGAAGACCGCCTGGGAGTGGTGTTGCTGGAGCGTGAGCGCCTTGGCATGCGGCTGACCGAGGCAGGCGCCAGCGTGTTCCCCAGGCTGCGCGAAGCGTTTCTTCAAATCGACCAGGCCATGCACGACCTGGAAAGCACCAAGGCAAGACGGAGCCTGACCGTCACCACGGTCGCCACGTTCGCGGCATCGTGGCTGGTGCCCCGGCTGGGGCGTTTCAAGCAATTGCACCCGGACATCGAAATCCGCGTGGAAGCCACGTCGGAACTGGTGGACCTGCGGCGCGACCGGGTGGACGTGGCCTTGCGCCATGGGCTGGGAGACTATCCGGGGCTGGAGGTTCTCCCCCTCATGGCGCCGGTTCTGACGCCCGTCGCCTCGCCGGGATTCCTGAAGGCGCACGGGGCAGTGATCCATGAGGCCGGCGATTGCCTGGGCTACCCCCTGCTGCATGACGGCGACCGCGCAGACTGGCCGCTCTGGCTGAAAGCGCATGGCGTGGCCGACGACATGCGCGCGGAGCGCGGCAGTGCCTTTGACGATGACTTCCTGCTGATCCGTGCGGCAGAGGCTGGCCAGGGCCTGGCGCTGGTGCCGCAGGCCTATGCCCAGGAAGAAATCGCGGCGGGCCGGCTCATCCAGGTGCTGGACAAGCAATGGCCCGCAAGGTTTGCCTACTACGCGGTGACGCGGCCCGGAGCGGCCGACCGCCCCGAAGTGCGCGCGTTCCTGGAATGGATTCGCGACGAGGCGGAAAAAAACCTGTCACCTCCCCAACCCTAGCCCAGCACAAGCCTTGCTAGCCTTGGCACATGCTGATCTCCGAACTCGCCCAACTCACGGGCGTCTCCATCCACGCGCTGCGGCACTACGAGCGCGCGGGCCTGCTCAAGCCCCGGCGCCTGCCCAATGGCTACCGCGACTATCCGCGCTCGGCCCGGCGCGAGGTGGTGTTCATCGCCATGTCCCGCGCGCTGGGGTTCGGGCTGCCGCGCATTGCGGAGAACCTGCGCGCCTGGCGTGCGGGGCGCATAGGCCCCGGTGACCTGGCCGATGCCGTGCAGCAGCGTGTGCAGGAGATAGACGAACAGATCGCCGCGCTGCAGGCCCAGCGCGCCCAGGCCCTGGACCATGTGCAGTGGCTGCGCGCCCGCCAGGCCGAGCGGGATCTGGCGCAAACGGCATCGACCCCAGCCAGGACCCCCGACAAACCCGCCGCGCCCTGGCCGCGCGTGCGCCGTGCCGCTTCACCCACCACGAAGGAGACAAGCCATGACTGAGCCGACCACCCACCCCACCCCATCCACCCATGCGCTGCAGAAGGCCGTGCTGGCCATGCCCATGGCGCGCACCCTGGGCCTGCGCTTCGTGCGGGCCGAGCCCGGCGCCACCGAGCTGGAGATGCCCATTGCCGATGCCCTGTGCTTTCAGCCGGGCCAGTTGCAGGCCACGGCGATCTTTGCGCTGGGCGACTTTGCGGCGGTGTCGGCCGCAGGTTCACTACTGCCTGCTGGCTGGGCCAATGCCACGGTGGACGGCAGCGTGAAGCTCTTCGCCCCCGCACGCGGCACCCACCTGCGCGCGCGCGGCCGCGTGGTGGATGCCGGCCGCGTGCTCAGCATCTGCGCAGCCGACCTGTACGCGGTAGCCGAGGATGGACATGAAACGCATTGCGCGACCTGGCTGGGGACGGCGCGCAATCTGGAGCCCAGGCCAGCGCGGGCCTGAGGGCGCCCCCGCCGCCTCCCCACCCCGTATGTCAGCGCCTGCGTCGTGGCGGTTGCGGGGCTGCGAGATTGTCGAAGGGCAGGCGACCTCGCCAAGGCCACCACGGCTACAAGCTTTTCTTCAAGCCAATCTTTTCTTCAGATAGAGACCCTCGCCTATTGTGAACAAGCAATACCAACATCACACAGGACACGAGAGAAGAAAACGAGAAAATATAGTTGATCATGGAATAACTGGAGCCATGAAATCCCAACGACATCGGGGCAAAAAACACCAATGCGTAAACAATCCAAAAAATGATTCTTGACGACCAATAAAGACCTAGCCCACCAGAAATTGCTGCCGCATAGAAGAACACCACATCCGTAACCCCTTTGCACACCAAGGAAAGGAATCCCTCACCGACAATTTCAGAACCATTCGCTTCTGATATTTCATAGAACAGCATGAATACAGCCAATGCAACAACTGGAATAATGGCACAAAAAATCATCAATGACGATGAATCTTTGATGAACTGAAATTGCACTGCCCATTTTCCACGATTTTTGGATATCTCCATTGCCAGAAGAGCACAGACTCCCATGGCAGGCAGTTCTGCCAACAGCAATATGGCAGAAGCTTGAGATTGAATTGCAGAATACATTGCACCCAGCCCTGCAACAGACATTGACAATATATAAAGCAGATATTTCCCAAAGAACGCATTGGCATAGCCAGGGATCAAAACGGAAAATATTCTTCTGCCAGGCAATACGCGAAAATTGAATGAAAAACTGAATTGACAGTATTTCCGCATCAAAGCATATGCGGCAACGGAAAAAATGATGTCACTGAACAGATAGGCAAGAGCGACCGAATCATCACTCATCCACTCATTCTTCCCAAGCAGCGCCAGCACAACAATCACACAGGCTGCATGGAAAAAAACCTGCCACATTCTGAATTTTGCAACGATGGCAGTATGTGATCTTGACTCAAGAACGCAGCCGCATACATTGATGATTCCGAAGAAGGGAATACACAGAATTATCAATCTTGCCTGGGATATGGCTCCATCCAATAGCTCCTCTGGCAAACCGGATATCAGGGTTTTCGAGATAACAGGAAGCCAATACACCAAAATAAAACAAAACCCGGTGTACAGGAATACCAGCCAAAACAGCAAACTGATGAGTGAGTCCGATTGCTCCTTATCTTTGCTGGCAGACATTTCCGAAAAAAAGATCGCACCAATACTCGCTGGCAACACAAAGAAAAGTGATGCAAAGGAAAGGGCTATGCTGAATTGGGCAACGAGAGTCGAGCTATAAAAACTAATGGCAAAAATGGTGACCATGGAGGCAAGCGGTGGGGCGGAGCGCCCAACTGCAAGATCAAATACCCGCTTTGCATCGCCAGGCCTCATACCTACCCCTCCTCCGCAGAATCAAAACCAATGATATATGACTCGAATTCTTTGAAATGAAGATCCTGCTCTTCTTTGATAGAGCCATTAATTTCCCTTGTCCTTCGCCCCTCTCATCCCGGAATATGGACCACCATAACAATGACGGCCAAATATATTGGTGCAATCCTCGAAATACATCTGGATGCAGCAATAGAAGAATTTTTTAATCCGATATGAATAAATCAATCATTCATTGCAAAAATGCATGATGCAATCGGACTGATCTGAAAGTCTTGATGCACAGCCTGGGCTGCACCAGCGCCTGAATGGAATTCGCAGTCTGCCGACCCTGCTTTTACATCGGCGGCTCATATGCATGCCACTGCGCTGTGGCGATTGCATTGCAGTCCTGCCGAAGGACAGGACTGCCCCATTGCCTGACGCGGGTCCAAAACAGACCCGGCCAGTCAACTCACCCCCGCAGCTTCGCCCGCCGCGCCTTCACCGCCGCAGCCAGCTGCTCCAGCACAGGCACGGTCTGCTCCAGGCTGATGCAGGCATCGGTCACGGACACGCCATGCGCCAGCGGCTGGCCGTCCACGATGTCCTGCCGCCCTTCCTGCAGGTGGCTTTCGATCATCAGCCCCGTGATGCGGGCATCGCCACCGGCGATCTGCTGGGCCACGTCGGCCGCCACGTCGATCTGGCGACGGTGCTGCTTGCTGCTGTTGGCGTGGGAGACATCGATCATGACCTGCGGGCGCAGGCCTGCGCCTTCCAGCAGGGCGCAGGCGGCCTGCACATGCTCGGCGCCGTAGTTGGGCTGCTTGCCGCCGCGCAGGATGACGTGGCAGTCGCCATTGCCACGGGTCTCGAAGATGGCGGACTGGCCCATCTTGGTCATGCCCATGAAGGCGTGGGGCGCGCTGGCCGCCTGGATGGCATCGCTGGCCACCTTGACACCGCCGTCCGTGCCGTTCTTGAAGCCAACGGGGCAGGACAGGCCGCTGGCCAGCTGGCGGTGGCTCTGGCTTTCCGTGGTGCGCGCGCCGATGGCGCCCCAGCTGACCAGGTCGCTGATGAATTGCGGCGACAGCAGGTCCAGGAATTCCGTGCCCACGGGCAGGCCCAGGGCCAGCACGTCCAGCAGCAAGGCGCGGGCCATTTCCAGGCCTTCGTTGATGGCGAAGCTGCCGTCCAGGTGCGGGTCGTTGATGTAGCCCTTCCAGCCCACGGTGGTGCGGGGCTTCTCGAAGTAGACGCGCATGACCACGAGCAGCTCGCCGGCCAGGGCGTCGGCCTGGGCCTTGAGCTGGCGCGCATAGTCCATGGCCTGGTCGTGGTCGTGGATGGAGCAGGGACCGACGACGACGATGAGCCGGTCGTCCCGGCCCTGCAGCACGTCCGAGATGGCGGCGCGGCTGGTTTCCACCAGTTGCTGCGCGGCCTCGGGCGCGGGCAGCCATTCCTGCAGCAGGGCCGGGGTGATCAGGGGGCGCACGGCCTTGATGCGCAGGTCGTCGATGCGGGTGGTGTCGTGCGTGCTCAGGGGCACGGCACTGCGTTGTACGTGGGTGGGGGTGATCATGGCGCTATTGTCGCGCCTTGAGGTTTCCCGACCGGGGCGGGGCAAGTGGCTTGCCCGCCCCTTGGCATCGACTTACTGAGCCGCCGCTGCAGGTGCCGGTGCCGGTGTCGCTGCCGGTGCAGGTGCGGACTCTGGCGCAGCCGGCACAGCGGCCGGTGCCGCGCCGTACTGCCAGCCGGCGGGCAGCAGGCCATCGACCCAGTGCAGGCGCCAGGCCATCAGCGCCAGCAAGGCCACCACGGCCAGCGCCACCAGGGTGTTGCGCAGGCCGTTGCCTTCCGCATAGGGGTCGCCCGCCGTGCGCCGCGCGCCCACCGGCACCTTGGCGGTCTGCGAGAGGCTGCGGCCCAGCGGCAGGTTGATGCGCATGCGGCCGTTGATGGCCCAGCCGCTGGCGTCCAGGATGGGCCCCAGGCTGCGCTGGCGCAGCTTGAGCCAGGCAATCATCATGCTGGGCCCGGAGATGGCGGCGATGAGGCCGACCAGGGCCACGGGAATCCAGGGCCCCAGGTCGATGAACTTGCCGAAGATGCCCACCAGCACGGCGCTGATGGAGCCCAGGGCCACGCCCAGGGCGGCCACGGTGCCTACATCGGTCTTGCGCGATGCGGCCGCAGCCGTGGCGGCTGTGGCGTTGGCCGCAGCGGTGCCGGGCGCCGTGACCAGCTGGCCGGCCTGCGTGCCCAGGCTGGCGGTCACGCCCTCTTCCTTGGCCGAGGCGCGCTTGGCCACCTGTTCCTCCACCATGCGCAGGAATTTCTTGTAGGGCAGGAAGAAGGCCTGGCCGATGCTGGTGGGGTTCTCGATGAGCTTGACGATGGTGGCGTCCCAGTCGTTGCCCGCGCGGTCATAAAACACGCCGTTGCGGCCCACGAAGAGAAAATCCACATCGCCCGCCGTGAAGGCCGCGACGATGGCTTTCTTCTTGCCCTCGCGCCGCAGCTCGCAGTAGGCCAGGCAGGTCTTGGCACGGCCGGCCAGCGCGGCGTGGGCGGCGGTGTCGCTCACTTCCACGGTCAGGTCGCAGCTGCGCGCATCCAGGTAGAGCGTGCCGGCCTGGAAGGCCGCGCCCTCGCGCCGGTAAAAGAGACTGAACGAGACGAAGTTGTTGAGCAGCACCAGCAGGTCGCGCTGCAGGCGGATGAGCTTTTCCAGCGCCACGGCCTGCAGGCTGTGTTCCTTCTCGGACTCGTCCTGGGCGATGAGGTCCAGCAGCGCGGCTTCCTGCCCGCCGTCCAGCAGCGCCTGCACCTCCTGTTGCGACAGGGCATCGAGCGGCGTGGTGGGCCGGGCCGCCAGCCATTGGCGGCAGGGCTGCAGCGCGGCCTTGACCTGCTCCCACTGCGCGGCGGTGATCTCCTGCAGGTCTTCGCCCAGCACGGGCTGCACGGCCTGCTCGCGCAGGGCCTGCAGCGCGCCGGCCCAGGCGGGGTTGACGCCCTGGGCCAGCGGCAGCGCGCGGTCGGCCGCCACGGCGGCCAGCGGCAAGGCGGCAATGGCCTGGGCGCCACTGTCCAGCACCTCACGACCCAGGGCGGCATAGCCTTCGATGGAGGGGTTGAGCGGGTCCTGCGCGCGCGTGTCGAAGGCGGCCAGCCGCGTGCGTGCGAAGAAGTCGTCCACCTTGGCCTGCACCGCGTCCACGGCGCGGGCGGCGGCCAGGGCCTGGTCGCGCTCGGCAATGCCGCAGCCCAGGGCCTCGGCGCCTGCATGCCAGTCGCGCAGGGAACGCAGGTCGGCATAGAAGGACTCGGCCTGCTTGCGTGCGATGCCGGCCACGCCATCGGCGCCCGCCGCCGTGCCATAGGCCTTGCCGATGCGCTCGACCAGCGCGGCCAGCGCCTTGTCGTCCCCGGCGGTGGCGGGGCTGACGATGCCGTCGCCATTGAAGCGCATCGCCGCCAGGGAGGCCAGGCGCTCGCGCACCTGGGCCAGGCTCAGCGCGGAGCCGCCGGCCTGGCCGGACAGGGCCAGCATGCGCTCGGCCTCGGCATGCAGCAGGGCGCCCTGCTCGCTGTCGCGCTCCAGGCTGGACAGTTGCAGCACGTCGCCGCCATCGGCCAGCACCTGGGGATCACGCACGCGCGCCACGGCCCATTGGCAGGCGGCAATCAGTTCGGGCGGGCGGATGCGGCCGTCCTTGTCCTCGTCGATCAGGTCCAGCGTGTCGCTGTCGAACTCGATGCCGCGCGTGGGGCAGGCCAGGGCCACCCACAGCTTCTGGTCCAGCTCGCCGATGTGCGCAATGTCCTGCCCGGTGCGGATGACCACCTGGTCCACTCCACCGGCGCGAAAAAACTCCCAAGCATGTTGCTGCTGCATGAAATACCCAACGGCCGCTCTGGCCAACATTCAAAAAACGAAAACGAAAAACCGAAAAGGGCCGCAGTTTAAAAGTCATTCGGCCTGCTCAATTGAAGACATTTGTCAACGATGGGCGTCAGCACAGGCTGTCAGGGCTGGCGCTTTGTGTGAAAATAAAAGCACTGAATAGATACTTTATTGCCTCCATGCCCTCCAACTCCACCGCATCGGCCCCTCAACAAGGCCGGGACAAGCTGCACCTGCAGCTGGCGCGGCTGTTCCGCAGCAAGGTGTCCACGGGCGCCTGGCCCGTAGGCAGCGCCATTCCCACGGTGCAGGAGCTGGAGGCGCTGCATGGCGTGTCGCGCACCACGGTGCGCATGGCGCTGGGCGCCCTGGTGGCAGAGGGCCTGCTGCTCACGCGCAAGCGCGGCGGCACGCGGGTGATCGCGGCGCCCTACAAGCCGCCGTCCTTTCTGCTGCCCACCAGCTGGAAGGAGCTGGTGGCCTTTGGCGCCCACATCGGCCAGATCACCCTGCACACCGGGCGCGACTGCCTGCCGCCGATTCCCGAAGGCTTCCCCGACGTGGGCCGCATGGCCCCCGCCTACGTGCACCTGCTGCGCGTGTACGACCATGACGCGGCGCGGTTTTGCCTGTCGCAGCTGTACCTGGAGCAGGAACTGTTCCCCGAGATCGAGGCCCAGCTGGAGCGCAGCTCCCTGGCCGTGGCCCTGAGCAGCGACCCCTCGCGCATTGCCGTGGCGCGCCAGCACCTGAGCGTGGCGCCGGCCGACGAACTGGCCGCCGAGCACCTGGGTGTGGCCCTGGGCACGCCGCTGATGCAGGCGCTGCGCTGGGCATGCAACGCCGATGGGCTGCTGATCTACTGGGCGCGGGTCCGCTTTCTCAGCGAGTACGTGCATATGGAAATGGATCTTCTGAAATGAACCCCACCCCCTCCTCCCCGGCTTGCCGCCCGCATGCGGGCCGCGTGGCCTGGATCACCGGCTCGACCAGCGGCATCGGCCTGGCCGTGGCGCGCCATCTGGCCAGCGAGGGCGCGGCCATCGCGCTGCATGGCCAGGCCGCCGCATCGGCCGAGACCGATGCACTGGTGCGCGAGATCGCCCAAACGCATGGCGTGCCGGTGCGCCACTACGGGCTGGACCTGCGCGACGGCAGCGCCATCGCACCGCTGGCGCAGCGCATTGCGGCCGAGATGGGCGCCATCGACATCCTGGTCAACAACGCAGGCATGCAGCATGTGAGCCCGCTGCTCGAATTCCCGGCCGGCAAGTGGGACGAGCTGCTGGCCGTCAATCTCTCGGCGCCCTTCCATGCCATCCAGGCCTGCGCGCCGCAGATGCTGGAGCGCGGCTGGGGCCGCATCATCAATATCGCCTCGGTCAGCGGGCTGGTGGGCGTGGCGCGCAAGCCGGCCTATGTGGCCAGCAAGCACGGGCTGATCGGCCTGACCAAGTCGGTGGCGCTGGAGTTCGCCACCACGCCCGTGACCTGCAACGCCATCTGCCCCGGCTGGGTGCTGACGCCACTGGTGCAACGACAGATCGATGCGCTGGCAGCGCGCGAAGGGCTGGATGCCGAAGCGGCGGCGCGCCAGCTGCTGGGCGCCAAGCAGCCCTCCCAGGCCTTCGTGACCGTGGAGCAGGTGGCGGCGCTGGCCGGTTTCCTGGCCAGCGAGCAGGCCGCCCAGGTGCGCGGCGCACACTGGAACATGGACGGCGGCTTTGCCGCTGCCTGACCCCGCCACGCCTCGCCCTGCCCCGCCAAACACCTTTTCATACCAACGACAGACAAACCCAACCAGGAGAGACAGATGTCCTTGAACGAAACCCATGACGCAGGCCTGCGCAGCTGGGTGGCCTCGGCCAATACCGGCGCCAGCGACTTTCCCATCCAGAACCTGCCGTTTGCGGTGTTCCGCCGCGCAGGCAGCCAGGAGGCCTGGCGCGGCGGCGTGGCCATTGGCGACCAGGTGCTGGACCTGGCGCGCGCAAGCGCCCTCAAGGCGCTGGGCGATGCCGTGCAGCCGCAGCTGGAGGCCGCTTCGCAACAGCACCTGAACGGCTTCATGGCCATGGGACCGGCCGCCTGGTCGGCCCTGCGCCTGGCGCTGTCGCGCGCGCTGCGCGAAGGCGCTGCCGCGCAGGCGGCCCTGCAGGATTGCCTGGTGGCCCAGTCCGACGTGGACTACACGGTGCCGGCAAAGGTCGGCGACTACACGGACTTCTATACCTCGGTGCACCACGCCACCAACGTCGGCAAGCTGTTCCGCCCGGACAACCCGCTGATGGAAAACTACAAGTGGGTGCCGATTGGCTACCACGGCCGTGCGTCCAGCCTGCGCGTGTCGGGCGTGGACTTCCGCCGCCCCATGGGCCAGCTGAAGGCGCCCGACGCCGCCGCGCCCGCACTCAAGCCCTGCGCACGCCTGGACTATGAGCTGGAGATGGGCATCTACACCGGCGCCGGCAACGCCTGGGGCGAGGCGATTTCCATGGACGAGGCAGAGAGCCACATCTTCGGCCTGTGCCTGCTCAACGACTGGTCGGCGCGCGACATCCAGGCCTGGGAATACCAGCCGCTGGGCCCCTTCCTGTCGAAGAACTTCGCCACCACGGTCTCGCCCTGGATCGTGACGCTGGAGGCGCTGGAACCCTACCGCACGGCCTTCACGCGGCCCGCCGCAGATCCCCAGCCCCTGCCCTACCTGAGTTCGGCCGCCAACTCCGAGCGCGGCGCGTTCGACGTGCAGTTGAGCGTGGCGCTGGAGACCGGCCGCATGCGCGCCGAAGGCCAGGCCGCCCAGCAGATCACCCACACCAGCTACCGACACGCCTACTGGACCATGGCCCAGCTGGTGGCCCACCACAGCGTCAACGGCTGCGACCTGCAGCCCGGCGACCTGCTGGGCACGGGCACGCTGTCCGGCCCCACCTCCAGCGAGGCCGGTGCGCTGCTGGAGCTGACCGAAGGCGGCAAGAAGCCCGTGGCCCTGGCCAATGGCGAGAGCCGCACCTTCCTGCAGGATGGCGATGCCGTGATCCTGCGCGGCTGGTGCGAGAAGCCGGGCGCCGCGCGCATCGGCTTCGGCGAGTGCCGCGCCACCGTGCTGCCCGCGCGCCAGGCCTGATGGCAAAGGCAGATCGATCGGGGCCGATGGATCTGCCCGATTGATCCGCGCGATTGATCTGCGCGATTGGTCTGACCGATTGATTCACCCGATCGATCCGCCCGAATGTCGTGATTCCGACAGCCATGAGTGCATGACACAATTGCTGACATGCCCGCCCCATCGGAAGACGCCATCTCAGCACCTCCCGCCACCATCGACTTCGGAAGGCAGGCGGCCCCTGCCCGGCAGGAGCCCGCCTTTGCCGAGTCCGGCAGTGCCAGCAGGCCCGACACGGCCGACTCTCCCAAGAGCCCCAGCAAACTGCCGCCCTCGATAGCCAGCGCCTTCGCCGCCGCAGCCTATGCGCTGCAGCACGGCGATGACGCCGCTGCCCCCAACGAGCGGGCAGGCGCCGGCGCACATTCCGGCGTCACCAGCTTCACGGGCGGACAGGGCACCGGCCTGATGCCGGGCCTGTACGCCAGCCTGATTGGCGAGCCCTCACGCGACTACTACCTGCGCCTGTTCGAGCGCTTCGACGCGCTGGGCAAGCCCTTGCCTACCTGGAACCTGGCCGCAGGCCTGTTCACCCTGCCCTGGTGCGGGCTGCGCGGGCTGTGGCAAGAGGGCGGCCTCTATGCGCTGGCCGCCGGCGGCACGGGCCTGGTCTGGGGCCTGCTGCTGCGCCCCGCGCTGGGCCTGCCCCCGGCCATTGCCCACGGCATCGATGCCACGCTGATCCTGCTGGCCATTGCCATTCCCGGCCTGGGCGCCAATGCCCTGTACTGGCACCATGTGCGCCGCCACACGCTGCAAGCCATTGGCGAGGCCCCCAACATGGCCGCAGCGCACGAACGCCTGGCCCGCCGCGCGGCCACGCCCCTGCGCAAGCGGCTGGCCGTGGCGGCCGGTGCGGTGCTTGCCGCCGCTGCCGGTGCAGGCATCTGGGCGCTGTCGGGCATGCCACATTTCCTGGCGGCACAGACCGAGGTGATCCCGTCCGAAGCCAGACCGGCCGCTGCACCAGTTTCGCCAGCTGCACCAGCCGTGGCGCCAACGCCCGCCGCAGCCGTAGCTGCCGTTGAAACGCCAAGGACGGAACTGGCGCCCACACCCGCCCCCACTCCTGCCCCCACGCCCCCGCCGCAAGAGCCGGTTGCCCAGACCGAGGCGCGCCCTGATCCGCAAGCGCCCTTGCCCGCTGCCGGCAGCACTGTCTCCGGCACGGTCGAACCCATGCCCGTCGTGGCAGCGGCCGGCGCTGCGGGTGCCGTCGCGGCCACTGCAGCTGCAGCCATTCCCGTCAAGGCCGCGTTGGTGCCAGCCAAAGCACCTGCACCTGCACCTGCACCTGCACCTGCACCTGCGCCTGCGCCAGCACCAGCGTCCGCGCACGCAGCCACGCCAGCGCCCGCCAAGCCCTCCAAGGCGGCGGCTGAAACCAAACCAGCCAAGCCCGCCAAGCCCGCCGAACCCGTCGCAAAGGCCCCGGCACCTGCCAAGGCCGCCTCGGCGGCTCTGGAGCCGGGCAACTACTACATCAACATCGGCGTGTTCTCTGAAGCTGGCAATGCCGGGCGCGTGGTGGAGCGGCTGGAGAAAGCCAAGCTTCCCACGCTCAGCCAGACCCTGCACAGCAACAAGGGCGAGATCGTGCGCGTGCGCTCGGGCCCCTTTGCCAAGCAGCGCAGCGCCGATCAGGCGGCCGCCAAGATACGCGCCATGGGCATGGAGGCCACGGTCTTCCACCACGCCCCCGCGGAAGGCCGCAGCGCACGGCGCTGAAGCCTTTGCTGCCACCTGTTACTTCCGCATGCCTTCGGCTTCGCCTTGGCCCGGCTCAGCCCGGCTAAGGTATGCGGCATTGTCCGAGGCAGCGCGCCCGCGCCTGCCCTGATACTGCGCAGCAACACCCCATGAATCGAGGAGACAGACCATGCCGATGACCGCCCCCGCCCTCCAACGCCGCCTTGCCGCCCTGGCCCTGCTGGGCGCCACCACCCTGGTGGCAGGCTGCGCCGGCATGAGCAATCCTTTTGGTGGCAGCGGCGGCGGCGCGGCGCAACCGGCCCCGCGCCCCGTGCAGGTCTGCAATGCGGCATCGGCGCAGTCCTTCGTGGGCAAGAGCAATACCTCGGCCACGCTGGAGGCCGCCCGCAAGCAGTCGGGCGCCTACATGGCCCGCGTGCTGCGCGAAGGCCAGCCAACGACGATGGAGTTCAACCAGGAACGCCTGAACCTGGTGGTCGACGGCACAGGCCGCATCGTGGCCGTGCGCTGCGGCTGATCGCCGACCGATTGCGCTGTGGCGCTGGATGAAAAAAGGACGCCGAGGCGTCCTTTTTCAATGGTCGTTGGCCCGATCACTCCGCCAGGAACAGCTCCTGCAGGTCGCTGAGGAAGTCAAAACCCCGCTCCGTGGGCACCACCCGCCCCAGGTCGCGCGTGATCAAGCCCTTGGCCTGTGCGGCGTCCAGCCCCTTGGCGATGGAGGACAGCGGCAGGCCCGTGCGCTCCATGAAGTCCTGCAGCGCAAAGCCTTCGCGCAGGCGCAGCGCGTTGAGCATGTACTCGAAGGGCAGGTCGGCACGGCGCACCTCGCCGTCCTGCGCCAGCGGCGCGCCGGCCAGGGCCTGGTCCATGTAGCGCGCGGGATCGCGAAAGCGCACCTGGCGCACGATGCGGTGCGCAAAGCTGAGCTTGCTGTGCGCGCCCGCGCCTATGCCCAGGTAGTCGCCGAACTGCCAGTAGTTGCGGTTGTGCCAGCACTGGTGGCCCTCACGCGCATAGGCCGAGATCTCGTAGCGCTGCATGCCCGCGGCAGCGGTGCGCGCGGTGATGCGGTCCAGCATGTCGTAGGCCAGGTCGTCCTCGGGGATGGCAGGCGGAAACTTGGCGAAATACGTATTGGGCTCGATGGTCAGGTGATAGACCGACAGATGCGGCGGGGCGAAGGACATGGCCACGTCCAGGTCCCGCGCCAGGTCCAGTTCGGTCTGGCCGGGCAGCGCGTACATCAGGTCGATGTTGAAGGTCTCGAAGCTGTCGGCCGCCTCGCGCACGGCCGCACGCGCCTGGGCGCCGTCGTGCACGCGGCCCACGGCCTGCAGCAGGCGGTCGTCAAAGCTCTGCACGCCAATGGACAACCGCGTGACACCGGCCGCGCGGAAGGCGCGGAAGCGGTCGGTCTCGAAGGTGCCGGGGTTGGCCTCCATGGTGATCTCGCAGTCGGCCTCCATGCGCAGGCGCGCGCGGATGGCGGCCAGCAGCCGGTCGATGGACTCGGGCGCGAACAGGCTGGGCGTGCCGCCGCCGATGAAGATGCTGTGCACGGTGCGGCCCCAGATCAGCGGCAGCGCGCTCTCCAGGTCGGCGACCAGGGCGTCGATGTAGCGGTCTTCGGGCAGCTCGGGGCCGTCGCGGCCGTGCTCGTGCGAGTTGAAGTCGCAGTACGGGCACTTGCGAATGCACCAGGGCAGGTGCACATACAGCGACAGCGGCGGCAGGCTGCCCAGCTGCAGCGTGCCGGGGCGCATGTAGTGCTGGATGTCGCGCTGCACGGCGGCCTGGGCGTCGGAGGCCGAATCCTGGGGCTGGATGGGAATCATCGCACCCAGCGCTCGCGCACGAGTTCGATCATCTGCAGCGTGGCGCGGCCGCGGTGGCTGTGCGCGTGCTTCACGGCCGGGTCCATCTCGGCAAAGGTCTGGCCCAGCTCGGGGATGTACATCACGGGGTCGAAGCCGAAGCCCTGCGTGCCACGGCGCTCGGTGGTGATCTCGCCCTGCACGCGGCCCATGGCGATCAGCGGCTCGGGGTCCCTGGCGCTGCGCACGCCCACCAGGGTGCTGACCATGGCGGCGCGGCGGTCGGCCACGCCCTGCATCTGCTCCAGCAGGGCGCGCACGTTGTTGTCGTCGCTTTTCTCGTAGCCGAACTGCGTGCAGTAGTAGGCCGTATCCACGCCCGGCAGGCCGCCGAAGTGCGAGACGCACATGCCGGCGTCGTCGGCAATGGCGGGCAGGCCCGTGCGCTCGGCCGCGAAGCGGGCCTTGGACAGCGCGTTCTCCACGAAGGTGCAATGCGGCTCGGGCGCCTCGCCCTCGAACAGGTCGCCCTGGCGAATCAGTTCAACGCCCAGCGGGGCGAACATGGCTTGCAGCTCGGCGAGCTTGCCGCGGTTGTTGGAGGCCAACACAATCTTCATCGTAGAAATCCAGTCGGGCGCCCGTGCGCCCTTTGTCGTCAATAGGTTCGGTAGTCCATGCGCGCCACCGGCACCGCTGCTGCGGGCCGGCAGCGGCGTTCAGCGCTTGAACTGGCGCTCGGCCGAGCGGCGTATCGCCTCGTTGATCTCGGCGATGGAGCGCTCGATGGCGGCGTCATCCAGCTCATCTTCCAGGTCTTCGATTGGCCCCCCCTGGATCGTGGATTCAAACGCGTCGTTCTCGATGTCCTGGGTGGAGATGCCCATGGTGGACTCGAAGGCGTCGGGCGTCTCCCACTCCATGGCGATGGCCGTGACGTTGTCGCTGGCATCGCCCGCGTTGCGCAGCGCCGTTTCCACCAGTTGCGGGATGGCCTGGGACACGGTGCGGCCGTGCAGGGTGCGCATCAGGTGCCCTTCGTCCACGCTGCCCCACAGGCCGTCGGAGCACAGCAGCAGCTTGTCGCCCTGCTCCAGCCGGCGCGGCTCGGTCACGTCGTAGATGGGCTTGGACGGCGAGCCCAGGCAGGTGAACAGCACATTGCGGCTGGATGTCTTGAGCTGCGCGGCGATCTCGCCCATCTCCAGATAGGAGTGGTCGCGCGTGCGCACCAGCAGCTCGCCACCGCGCACCAGGTACAGGCGCGAGTCGCCGCAGTGGATCCAGGTGATCTTGCCCTTCTGGATGACGGCCGCCACCAGCGTGGTGCGCGGCGTATCGATCATGCCCTTGGCGCTGGCGTAGCGCAGGATCTGCCGGTGCGCATGCAGCAGCGCATCGACCAGAAAGCCCTGCGGATCGTCCAGCAGCGGCTTGGCCTGGCGCTGGAAATGCACGGACATCACCTGCAGCGCCAGCTGCGCGGCGACCTCGCCTTCGGGATGGCCGCCCATGCCGTCGGCCAGCACGAAGAGCACGGCCTCCCGCGTGTAGCAGTAGCCCATGCGGTCTTCATTGAGCGCCCGGCCGCCGCGGCGGCTCAGCTGAAATACCGAAAACCTCATGGCTTGCGCTCCTGGCCGACGGCCGGCAGGCCTGCCGCGCCGCTGATCTTCTGCATGTTCTTCTTGGCGTCGGTCACCAGCGTGTCCAGTTGCAGCCGCATGCGCTCGGAGACACTGAGCTTGGTGTAGCGGCGCTCACCCTCGCGGCTCAATTCCTTTTGCAGCGCAAACACCGACTGCGGGCGCGAACCCGGGTCCATGGCCATGCACCACTCGACGACTTCGATGAGGTTGTCCGAGTACACGCCGCGCAGCTTGGTCAGCGCCAGCGTGAGCCGGTCCTTGTCCTGGCGCTGCGGCGCCTCGTTGGGCGGAAAGCCCTGCATGCAGGCATAGATGCAGGCGCCAATCGCGTAGATGTCGGTCCAGGGGCCGAGCGACGCATCGCGGCGGTACATCTCGGGCGCGGCAAAGCCCGGGGTGTACATGGGGCGGATGAAGTTGCCTTCCTTGGACAGCACCTCGCGCGCCGCGCCGAAGTCGATCATCACGGCGCGGTCGTCATTGGTGATGAAGATGTTGGCCGGCTTGATGTCCAGGTGCAGCATCTTGTGCTGGTGCACGATGCGCAGGCCGCGCAGCACCTCGTCGAACAGCGAGCGGATGGTCGATTCGCGGAACACTTTCTCGGCCTTGAGCTCGCGCGCGGTGACAACGAAGTCCTGCAGGGTGGCACCCTCCAGGTAGTTCATCACCATGTAGACGGTTTCGTTCTCGCGAAAGAAGTTGAGCACGCTGACCACGGAAGCGTGCGAGATCTGTGCAAGGGAACGCCCTTCCTCGAAGAAGCTCTTGAGGCCCAGGCGGTACAGTGAAAGCTTTTCGGGAGCCACGGCGGGCTGCAACTCTCCGGGGGCACGGGTGGCCAGCGATGCGGGCAGGTATTCCTTGATCGCAACCTGCTTGCCCTCTGCATCCAAGGCCAGGTAAACGACGCCGAAACCGCCGGAAGCAAGCCTGCGCACCACCCGATAGCCGCCGATCGTGCTGCCTGGCGGCAATGGCGCCGGCTTGATCTTGGAAGACATTTTTCTCCGGTGAGTCTCAGGGATGAGGCGAAACCCGGATAATCGGGCAATTGCAAGCATCCATCAAAAGTCCAATGCCAGTTTACAGCATGACCGGATACGCCAGTGCCCAGCACGGCGCGTCCGCAGAAGATGGTGGAGCGTCGGGCCGCAACAGCCGGCTCGGTCTGGAGATCCGCTCGGTCAACAGCCGCTTCCTGGATCTTTCGTTCCGCCTGCCCGACGAGTTGCGCGCCCATGAGCCGGCCCTGCGGACCCTTCTGACCGCCCGCCTCAAGCGCGGCAAGGTCGAAGTGCGCGCCGCCATCGACAACGACGACGGCAACTCCCTGCCCGACCCCTCCACCGCCATGCTGCAGCGCCTGGCCATGCTCCAGGACACCGTCCAGTCATGGCTGCCCGACGCTCGCAGCCTGTCCGTCTCCGATGCACTGCGCCTGGCCAGCGGCGGCGCCAACTCGGCCATCGACTGGAGCAGCGTGCTGCCCACGCTGGCAGAGCAGGCCCTGACCGAGCTGCTGGAGGCCCGCGCCCGCGAAGGCAAGCGCCTGGCCACCATGCTGCTGGACCGCATCGCCCAGCTGCGCAAGCTCGCGGCAGACGCCACACCCCTGGTGCCCCAGCTTGTGGAGCAGCAGCGCCTGCGCTTCATGGAGCGCTGGAAGGAAGCGATGGCCCTGGCCGAAGGCGCCGTGGCGCCCGAAGCCGCACAGGACCGCGCCCTGACCGAGGCCACGGCCTTTGCCATCCGCATCGACGTGGCGGAAGAAGTCACCCGCCTGGACTCGCACCTGGACGAGATCCAGAGCCTGCTCAAGAAGGGCGGCGAGATCGGCAAGCGCCTGGATTTCCTGATCCAGGAACTGCACCGCGAAGCCAACACACTGGGCTCCAAGTCCGCCACGCTGGAGCTGACCCGCATCAGCGTGGACATGAAGGTGCTGATCGAGCAGATGCGCGAGCAGGTGCAGAACATCGAATAAGCCCATCACAGATGCCCATGCGTAACCAAACTGCGCACAAATCCATGGATTACCCCGGAAACCTCTTTGTCGTCTCGGCCCCCAGCGGGGCCGGCAAGTCCAGCCTGGTGCGAGCCCTGCGCGAGTTCGATGCGCGTGTCTCGCCCTCCGTCTCCCACACCACCCGCGCGCCGCGTGGCCAGGAAAAGCACGGCCGCGAGTACTACTTCGTCTCCGACCAGGAATTCGACACCATGGTGTCGAACAACGCCTTCGTCGAATGGGCGAATGTGCACAGCCGCCGCTACGGCACGGCCAAGAAGGCGCTGGAAGAGCGCATCCAGGTCGGCACCGACGTGCTGCTGGAGATCGACTACCAGGGCGCGCTGCAGGTCAAGGAGGCGTTTCCGAACGCCGTTCTGATCTTCATCCTGCCGCCCAGCTGGGACGAGCTTCGCGCACGCCTGGAAAACCGGGGCGAGGATGCACCCGAGGTGATCGAGCTGCGCCTGACGAACGCGGCCGAGGAGATGGCCCAGGTGGCGAAATTCGACTTCGTTATAATCAACGAATTGTTCGAGAGCGCACTGTTTGATCTCAAGACGATCATCCACGCCCAGCGCCTCAAGTATGCGGCTCAGCGCAGCCGCCGCGCAGAGACCTTCGAGTCTCTCAATATTTCTGTACCCAACTGACGTTTCCCGGAGATCCTGATGGCACGCATCACTGTTGAAGACTGCCTGGAGCAGATCCCTAACCGCTTCCAGCTCGTGTTGGCCGCCACCTACCGCGCCCGCATGCTGAGCCAGGGCCACACGCCCAGGATCGAAACCAAGAACAAGCCCGGTGTCACCGCCCTGCGCGAGATCGCCGAAGGCAAGGTCGGCCTGGAGATGCTGAAGAAGGTTCCGGGCTGATTTGCTGCAAAGCAACACAATGGCCCCACAAAGAGCACCGCACAGCGGTGCTTTTTTTACATGAAGCCTGCACAAACCCGCATGCACGCTACATTTAAGTCATGAAAGCGGCCTTGACTTCGTTCACAGCCCCCTCTGATCCCGTACCGACACCCCGGCCCGAGCGCATGTCTGCAGAGCAGGCAGCGAGCGTGTCGGCCAATGCCTTTGCCGGACTGATGGAGCACCTGGGTTACCTGGATGCCACCAGCATCGAGCAGGTGCGCGAAGCCTATGCCTTTGCCGACCTGGCCCACAGCGACCAGTGGCGCAGCAGCGGCGAACCCTACATCACCCATCCCATTGCCGTCACCGCGCTGTGCGCGAGCTGGAAGCTCGACGCCCCGGCCCTGATGGCCGCGCTGCTGCACGATGCGATGGAAGACTGCGGCGTCACCAAGGCGGACCTCGCCCAGCGCTTCGGGCAGGACGTGGCCGAGCTGGTCGACGGCCTCACCAAGCTGGACAAGCTGCAGTTCAACACGCGTGAGGAAAACCAGGCCGAGTCCTTCCGCAAGATGCTGCTGGCCATGGCGCGCGATGTGCGCGTCATCCTGATCAAGCTGGCCGACCGCACCCACAACATGCGCACCATGGGCGACATGCCGCGCAACAAGTGGGGCCGCATCTCGTCGGAGACGCTGGAGATCTACGCACCCATCGCCCACCGCCTGGGCCTGAACCAGACCTACCGCGAGCTGCAGGACCTGGCCTTCCGCCACCTGCACCCCTGGCGCTATGCCACGCTGGAAAAGGCCATCGCCCGCTCGCGCAAGCGCCGCCGCGACCTGGTCCAGCGCGTGCAGGACGAGGTCAATGCGGAGTTCGCCGGCGCAGGCCTGCAGGCACGCCTGGCCGGGCGCGAAAGCACGCTGTATTCGCTCTATCTGCGCATGGAGAAGAACCAGCTGAGCTTTGCCAAGGTGACGGACGTCTACGGGTTTCGCGTCATCCTGCCGCGCGTGATCGACTGCTACACCGCGCTGGGCGTGCTGCACCAGATGTACAAGCCCATGCCGGGCCGCTTCAAGGACTACATCGCCATTGCCAAGAACAATGGCTACCAGTCGCTGCACACCACGCTGGTGGGCCCCTCGGGCGTGAACATCGAGTTCCAGATCCGCACCGAGGAAATGCACATCGTCGCCGAAGCCGGCGTCGCCGCGCACTGGCTGTACAAGGCCCAGCCCGGCCACGATTCCGAGCAGCTGGGCACGCAGTGGCTGCAGTCGCTGCTGGACATCCAGAACGAGACGCGCGATGCGGCCGAGTTCTGGGACCACGTCAAGGTGGACCTGTTCCCCGACGCCGTCTACGTGTTCACGCCCAAGAGCGAGATCATGGCCATGCCGCGCGGCGCCACCGTGGTGGACTTCGCCTACGCCATCCACAGCAAGGTCGGCAACCACATGACGGCCGCCCGGATCAACAACGAGGAAGTGCCGCTGCGCACCGAACTCAAGAGCGGCGACGTGGTGCAGATCGTCACCTCCGAGGACGCCACGCCCAACCCGGCATGGCTGGGCTTCGTGAAGACGGGCCGCGCGCGCTCCAAGATCCGCCACTACCTGAAGTCGGCCGCGCAAAGCGAATCGGCCCGCCTGGGCGAGAACCTGCTGGCCCAGGCCATGCGCGCCGAAGGCATGGATGCCGTGCCGCCGGCCGACGAGGCCAACCAGGCACTGTGGGACGAGGTGCTGCGCATGGCCGGCAGCCGCAGCCGCGCCGACCTGATGGTGGACATCGGCATGGGCCGGCGCATTGCGTCGCTGGTGGCCTCGCGCCTGACGGCGCTGATGGCGCGCCACGGCCACCGGCCCGACGCCCTGCTGCTCACACGCGAACGCTTCAACTCCAGCAACCGCCCCTTCCAGGGTGCCGTGCTGCTGGACGGCTCCAACCAGGGCTCCATCCACTACGCGCAATGCTGCCGCCCCGTGCCTGGCGACCCCATCGTGGGCTACCTGGGCAGTGGCGAAGGCCTGATCGTCCACCATGCGCAGTGCAAGATCGCGCAGCGCCTGCAGGAAAAGGACAGGGACCGCTTCATCGTGGTCGAGTGGGCCGATGACATGGATGCCGCGCGCCTGTTCGAGGCACGCATCGTGGTCACCGTCAACAACGGCAAGGGCGTGCTCGCGCGCGTGGCGGCCGAGCTGGCCGGCGCCGAGGTGGACATCCTGCGCGTGGACATGGCCGACGAGGCCGCCATGAGCACCACGGACCTGTGCTTCGTGATCTCGGTGCACGACAACCAGCAGGTGGAGTCCGCGCTGCGCAACCTGCGCCGCGTGCATTCGGTGGTGCGCGCATCGCGCGTCATCCCCTGATGAACACTGCCCCGCTCCTGCGGGGCTTTTTCATTGCGCCAGGTCCTGGGCCAGCTGCTGCAGAAACGGGCCGCAGTCCTGCTCGATCTTGAGGGCCAGCAAATCCTCGGAGCGCATGCGGCCCTGGTTGATGGCGGCCACCGGCTTGCCCTGGGCCACGGCCTCATGCACGAAGCGCAGGCCTGAATACACCATCAGCGAAGAACCGGCGACCAGCAGCCCGCCGGCCTGCTGCAGCATGGCGCGCACGGCCTGCACCCGCTGGCTGGGCACGCCTTCCCCGTAGAACACCACATCGGGCTTGAGCACGCCGCCGCAGTGCGGGCAGGCCGGCACGTCGAAGCGGCTGAAGTCGCGCCCCTCCAGATCGGCATCGCCGTCGGGCGCGGCCTGGGCGCTCAGGCCGGCCCAGCCGGGGTTGCGCTCCAGCAGCATGGCCTGCAGCACGGCGCGCTCCATGCCGGCGCCGCAGCCCATGCAGCGCACGGCGGCGATGCGGCCGTGCAGGTCGATGACGCCATCGCTGCCCGCGGCCGTATGCAGGCCGTCCACATTCTGGGTGACCAGGCCTTCGATCCATCCGCGCTGCTGCAACTGCGCCAGTGCCGCGTGGGCCTGGCCGGGCCTGGCCTGCGCCATCACGGGCCAGCCCAGCAGGCTGCGCGCCCAATAGCGCTGGCGCGTGGCATGGCTGCCCATGAAGGCCTGCAGCGTCACCGGCTGGGGGCGCTTCCACTGGCCTTCCAGATCCCGGTAGTCCGGAATGCCGGAGCCCGTGCTGCAACCCGCGCCCGTCAGCACCAGCCAGCGCCGGCCGGGCGGCAGCAAGGCGCGCAGGGCCAGCCCGGCATCGTGCAGAACCGGGGATGGTGATGGCGGTGGAGCGGTGGCGGTCATGGCCGCACAGCATAGCGGCCCCGCACGCCCAATGCAGAAACACCGTGTTGCACTCCGAGCCGGGGCGCAGCGGAGACAATGGCCGGATGCACCACGCACACGCCACCGCCCAAGCCGCCGCACACGCCACTGCCCAAGCTTTTCCCACCGTCCGCCATCCCGCCGCGCTGAACCGTGCCGCCCTGGCCACCGCCCTGGCCACCGCCCTGGCCGCCGTGCTGCTGGCCGGCTGCGCGTCCCGGCCGGCGCCTGCGCCGGTCACGGTGCCGCCCTCCATGCCCGCCCCCACGGCGCCTGCCGCGCCCGTGCAGCCCGAACCGGCCACCGCGCCGGACGCCGCCCAGCAGGCCGAGGCCACCAGCTTCGAAGCATGGAAGCGGGATTTCGCGCGCAAGGCGCTGGACGCCGGCATCTCGGAGAAAACCGTGCGCAGCGCACTGGAGCCTGCCCGGCTGCAGCGCCGCGCGGTGCAGCTGGACCGCTCGCAGCCTGAATTCACGCGCACGCCCTGGCAGTACCTGGACAGCGCCGTATCGGCCCAGCGCATTGCCCAGGGCCGTGCCAAGCTGCGCGAAGCGGCTGCACCGCTGCAGTCGGCCAGCCAGCGCTATGGCGTGCCGGCCGAGGTGATCGCCGCCATCTGGGGCATGGAAAGCAATTTCGGCGGCAACTTCGGCAACTTCCCCACGGTCGATGCGCTGGCCACGCTGGCCTTCGACGGCCGGCGCGCCGCCTGGGCGCAAAAGGAGCTGCTCGCAGCCCTGCGCATCATCGACAACGGCGATATCGATGCGGCCCACATGATCGGCTCCTGGGCGGGTGCCATGGGCCACACGCAGTTCCTGCCCTCCGTGTTCCTGGCCTATGCGGTGGATGCCGATGGCGATGGCCGCCGCGACATCTGGGGCAGCCTGCCCGATGTGACGGCCTCCACGGCGAACTACCTGGCCCATTCGGGCTGGAAGACGGGCGAGCCCTGGGGCGTGGAAGTGCGCCTGCCGGCAGGCTTTGACCATGCACGCGCCGAGACCAGCGTGCGCCAGGACAGCGCGCAATGGGCAGCCGAAGGCGTGCAGGCCGTGGACGGCTCCGCCCTGCCCGCCATGGCCGATGCCAGCGTGATCGCGCCGGCCGGCGCGCGCGGGCCGGCCTTCATGGTGGGTGCCAACTTCCGCACCATCCTGCGCTACAACAACTCCGTGAATTACGCGTTGGGCGTGGGCCTGCTGTCGCAGCAACTGGCCGGCGGCCCGGGCGTGCAGGCGGCCTGGCCGCGCGATCTGGCACCGCTGTCGCGCGACCAGTTGCGCGCCTTGCAGGCTGCGCTCAACGAACGGGGATTTTCAGCCGGCACGGCCGATGGCGTGATGGGCCCGGCCACACGCGCGGGCCTGCGCCAGTTCCAGCAAAGCCAGGGCCTGGTGGCCGACGGCTATCCCACGCTGGAGCTGCTGCAGAAACTGCAGCCCTGAACGCTCACCCGGCGGCGCTGCCCGGCTCCGGGTAGGTGACTTCCAGCACTTCCAGCGTGCGCACACCTGCGGGTGTGGGCAGGGCCACCTCGTCGCCCACACGGGCCTTGAGCAGGGCGCGCGAGACGGGTGCGATCCAGCTGACCTGCTGGCGTGCGCTGTCGGCCTCGTCGATGCCCATGATGGTGATGGTGCGCTCCTCGCCCTCGTCATCGACATAGGTGACGGTGGCGCCGAAGTAGATCTGCTCGCTGCCGGCATGCACGGAGGGATCGACCACCTCGGCGATCTCCAGCCGCTTGGTCAGAAAGCGGATGCGCCGGTCGATTTCGCGCAGGCGCTTCTTGCCGTAGAGATAGTCGCCGTTCTCGGAGCGGTCGCCATTGCTGGCCGCCCAGTGCACGATCTCCACGATGCGCGGGCGCTCGTTGTCGATCAGGTCCAGCAGCTCCGTCTTCAGCCGCGCGAAGCCCTGGGGCGTGATGTAGTTCTTGCCGCCCGGCGGCAAGGGCGGCAGGCCGACTTCATCATCGTCGTCGCCGTCGGATTCCTTGGTGAAAGCCTTGCTCATAGGGAGCCGATCTTCACACAGATCACCGCAGCAGGCGAAGACGCCGAAAAAACCGCGACACCAACTGAGCACAAACGAAAAAGCCTCAGAACTTTGCAGTTCTGAGGCTTGTCGTTTTGGTGCGGCTGGCAGGAATCGAACCCACGACCCCTTGGTTCGTAGCCAAGTACTCTATCCAGCTGAGCTACAGCCGCCAAGCTTCGAATTATAGCGTGCTTTTTGAACGCTTAAGGAAAACCATGAAAATATCGAAAAATAACCGTTGCCCAGCGCCTGAACCATTGCCACGGCCTCTGTGCGGGCCTGTGCGGGCCTGTGCGGGCGCCTGAAACGAAAAAGCCTCAGAACTTTGCAGTTCTGAGGCTTGTCGTTTTGGTGCGGCTGGCAGGAATCGAACCCACGACCCCTTGGTTCGTAGCCAAGTACTCTATCCAGCTGAGCTACAGCCGCCAAGACAACGATTGTATATCAATTTCCGGCCTCTCCGCAAAAATTGCAACCATCGCAAACTCCGGGCCCCGTGGCGCACCGCGCTGGCCTATATTGGCCGGTCGCGGATGCAGGCCCTGCCCTGCACCTGCGCGGGAGACAAACACAGCGAGCGGCCCGCCGCAGCGGCGGGAACGACAAGACATGACAGACAAGCGCGCGGCCACGCAGCCGCAACCGCCCGAGGGCGCCATGTGGGGGCAGCTGTTTCGCCGCAGCGCCCGCCCCTCCCTGAGCCTGCAGGGCCAGATCCGCGAGATGCTGGTCGATGCCATCCTCTCGGGCATCCTCGCACCCGGCGAATCCATTCCCTCCAGCCGCGAGCTGGCGCGCCACCTGGGCGTGGCACGCATCACCGTCGTGCTGGCCTACCAGCAGCTGGCCGAGGAAGCCTTTTTGCTGAGCCGCCAGCGCAAGGGCCACTTCATCCATCCCGACGTACTCAAGGGGCGCACGCCGGGCGGCGCTGCGGCCAGCAGCAGCCCTGGCGAAGGCCGCCGCACCGACTGGTCGCGGCGCCTGTGGCTGCTGCCCAGCCAGCAGCGCAGCATCGTCAAGGAAGAGGACTGGCAGCGCTACCCCTATCCCTTCCTGTACGGCCAGTTCGACAAGGAGCTGTTTCCCACGGCCGCCTGGCGCGAATGCTGCCTCAAGGCCCTGGGCGTGCTGGACATACGCCAGTGGGCGCCCGACCAGATCGCGCGCGACGACGAGATGCTGATCCAGCAGGTGCAGACCAAGATCCTGCCGCGCCGCGGCGTCTGGGCCTCGGCCGACGAGCTGATCATTACCGTGGGTGCGCAGCACGCCCTCTACATGGTGGCAGACCTGCTGATGCGCGAGGGCACGGCCGTGGGCATCGAGGAGCCCGGCTACCCCGACGCGCGCAACATCTTCAGCAGCCGCACCTCCCAGGTCATCCCGCTGCCGGTGGACGGCCAGGGCCTGCCGGTCACGCCGCTGCTGCGCCAGCTCGACTACCTCTACGTGACGCCCAGCCACCAATGCCCCACGGGCGTGACCATGCCGCTGGCGCGGCGCGAGGCGCTGCTGGAGATGGCCGAGGCGCACGACATCATCCTCATCGAGGACGACTACGAGAGCGAGAGCAGCTTCGACGACCAGCCCATTCCGGCGCTCAAGAGCCTGGACCGCAGCAACCGCGTGATCTACGTGGGCAGCCTGTCCAAGAGCCTGGCGCCGGGCCTGCGCGTGGGCTACATCGTGGCTGCGCCAGAGCTGATACGCGAGCTGCGCGCGCTGCGCCGGCTCATGATCCGCCACCCCGCCACCTTCGTGCAGCGCACGCTGGCCATGTTCATCTCCCTGGGCCACTACGAGGCCCAGCAGCGGCGCCTGGCACAGGCGCAGAAGGAGCGGCACGCGGCGCTGACTGCCGCCATGGCCGAGCATGCCCCCGGCTGCCGCATCACGCCCGTGCGCGGCGGGGGCTCGTGCTGGGTGCAGTTGCCCGACCACATGCCTGTCGAAGCCCTGGCGCAGCGCGCCGCAGCGCACGGCGTGCTCATCGAGCCCGGCGATGTGTTCTTCGCCCGCCCGGGCACGCCCGGCAGCTACATGCGCATGGGCTACCAGTCCATACCCGCCAACGACATCGGCCAGGGCGTGAAGGCCCTGGCCGATGCGATCCGTGAGGAGCAGCCCGAGAAGTAACGCAAGGAATGGCCGGGACCGGCACTGCCGGTCCCGCCGCCCCTGGGTCAGTACTTCTGCGGCTCGGGCTGCGCGGCCTCGGACAGCGAGGACACCACCGGCGCCACGCCACGCTGCAGGAACTGCCGCACGCCATAGGCCAGCAGCAGGATGCACAGGCTGGCCACGCCCAGCGCCAGCGGTGTGCGCTGCTCGGGGATGAAGGCCATGGCGATGACGATGGACAGCATGCCGAAGATGGCGAACCAGGTCAGGTACGGATAGCACCACATGCGCACCTTGAGCAGGTGCGGCGCCTCACGCTCCAGGCGGGAGCGCAGGCGCAGCTGCGAGATGGCGATCAGGATGTAGACGAAGATCGCCACCGTGCCGTAGGAATTGACCAGGAAGGCGAACACCTTGTCGGGCGACACATAGGACATCACCACGGCGCCGTAGCCGAACACCGTGGCCACCAGGATGGCGCGCGTGGGCACGCCGTTGCGGCTGACCTTGGCCAGCGCCTGGGGCGCATCGCCGCGCCGCGTCAGCGCGAATAGCATGCGCGAGGATGCATACAGCCCCGAGTTCAGCGCCGACAGAACGGCCGTCAGCACGATGGCGTTCATGATCTGCGCGGCAGCCGGCACGCCCATGGTGTTCAGTGCGCTCACATACGGCGTGGCGATGCCAACCGCGTTCCAGGGCACCAGGCAGGCTACCAGGAAGATGGAGCCCACATAGAACACCAGCACGCGCGTGATCACCGAGCTGGTGGCCTTGGCCACGGCCTTCTGCGGCTCGGCAGTTTCAGCCGCCGCAATGGTCACGATTTCGGCACCGAAGTAAAAGCCCGTGGCCGCCACGGCCCCGGTCAGCACCGGCACGATGCCGTTGGGCATGAAGCCGCCATTGCCGGTGAGGTTGCCGAAGTGCATGCCCTGCGACGCAGGCGTCAGGCCCAGCACGTAGACGCCCGCCACGAACAGGAAGACCACGATGGCCGCCACCTTGATGGAGGCGAACCAGAACTCGAACTCGCCAAAGGACTTCACCGAGACCAGGTTGGTCAGCGTCAGCATCACCAGCAGCACCAGGCTGATGCTCCAGTTGGGGACATCGGGCAGCCAGTAGCGCACCAGGTCGGCACCGGCCACGGCCTCCAGCGCCACGACGATGACCCAGAAGTACCAGTACATCCAGCCCGTCAGAAAGCCTGCCAGCCGGCCCACGCCGGGGCGGTCGCGCCAGGCCTCTCGCGCATATTCGTAGAAGGACCCTCCGCCGGGCATGGAGCAGGCCAGCTCGCCCAGCATGCGCATGACCAGCACCACGAGCAGGCCCGTGATGAGGAAGGAAAGAATCGCGGCCGGCCCGGCCGACTTGATGACGACGCCGCTGCCCACGAACAGCCCGGCGCCGATGACGCCGCCCAGGGCGATCATGGTCATGTGCCGCTGTTTGAGCCCGTGTGAAAGCCCCGGCGAAGAGGCTTGCTGATGTCCGATCATGTCTTGTCTCCTGTTGCGTTCAGGCGCCACGGCTGATGCTCTGTTGTGGTGGCTGCGCAGGTGCGCGCCTTGCCGTGGCGTATCCGGTGTTCCCGGTGGCACGGGGCCGCAAGGCCCCGCGCCGTCAGGCGGCCGCCACCGGCGGGCGGTCCTTGCGGAAAGCGTTCTTCACGGCGATCTTTCCGTCCTTGAAGGTGAAGACATCCACCATGCGCGCTTCCACGCGCAGGCCGTCGGCCTTGGTGCCCTTGAAGGTGCTCTCGGACACGCCACGGTCGCCCTGCACGAAATGGTCTCCATCGAGCCAGGCCGCATCGGGGAAGGCCTGCCAGGCCATCTGGAAACCCTCGCGCACCGCTTGGCGGCCGACGAAGCTGCGGCCCATGAGATCGGGCCCGGCCACGGCGTGGAACTCGCACTCATCGGCCATGAAGCCCATCAGGGCCTCGATGTCGTGGCGGTTCCAGGCCTCGGCAAAGCGGGCCAGGAACTGGGCATCCGGAGGGTTGGTGTCTGCGCTCATGCTGTCTCCTTGTCTGTGGTGGGTACCACGGCGCCGGGCCCCGGGCAGGGCCGCCGCGCCGCGTCATCGAAATGTCGATGGGCCATGGTAGGTAGCAGGCACACGGACCCGTTAGAACCAGATGCCATCAATCGTTAGGTCCAGGCGCGCGCACCGGCCGCCACTGGCTCTATCGAAAGCTGGGCTGTGGCGCTAACTGGCTCCATGGCCTGCTGGCTATGCTGATTCCATCGTCGGCGCACCGCCTTGCAGGGCTTGCCGGCATTGGCCCCATTCCACCGAATCCATAGCAAAAAGCGGCAGATCCCAAACCGCCGCACCAGGAGACATCCGCCATGAAAGCCGAGGACATCCGCCCCAGCCACCTGCGTCCCTACGACCCTCAGTACGACCCGCTGGTGGCCGCCAACCCGGGCCACGGCACGGGCTATGCGCCCACCTACTGGGTCGGCACGGCGGGACGCCCGCCAGACGATGACGGCCCCGTCAGCGGCGACATGGACGTGGACGTGGCCATCGTCGGCTCGGGCTTCACGGGCCTGGCCACGGCCCTGTTCCTGGCGCGCGAACACGGCATACGCGCCGTGGTGCTGGACGCCAACCAGACCGCCTGGGGCTGCACCAGCCGCAATGGCGGCCAGGGCCAGAACGCCAGCGGGCGCCTGTACCGCTCGCAATGGATCGCGCGCTGGGGCAAGGACGTGGCGCTCAAGCTCGACGCCGAGATCCGCGAGGGCTTCCAGACCTTCAAGGACCTGGTGGCCGAATTCCCCGAGTGCGAGCCCCAGCCCGGCGGCCACCTCTACATCGCCCACCGCGAAAAGAAACTCGACTTCCTGCGCAACGAGACCCAGATCATGCGCGAGGTCTTCGGCTACGACGCCCGCATGCTCAGCCCCGAGGAGCTGCGCCGCGACTATGTGAACGACGCCGACAGCCACGGCGCCATGCACGAGCCCGACGGCATCGGCGTGCACCCGCTCAAGCTGGCCTTCGGCTACCTGCGCAAGGCGCGGGAGCTGGGCGTCAAGGTGCACCCGGCCAGCCCGGTGCTGGGCGTCGAGACGCGCAACGGCGTGCACCACCTGCGCACGCCCGGCGGCACCGTGCGGGCGCGCGCCGTGGGCTTTGCCACGGGCGGCTACACCAGCAACGCCCTGCATGGCAGCCTGCGCTCCAAGATCATGCCCATCCTCTCGAACTCGCTGGTCACGCGGCCGCTGACCGAGCAGGAACTGGAGGCCACGGGCTTCAAGACCACCCAGGTCATCACCGACACGCGCACGCTGCGCTTTTACTACCGCCGCCTGCCCGACAACCGCGTGCAGATCGGCAGCCGCAGCGCCGTCACGGGTGCCGATGCGCCCAACCCCATCCACATGGCCAAGCTGGTGGACGGCCTGCACCGCAAGTTCCCGGCGCTCAAGGGCATCACCATCGACTACTCCTGGTGGGGCTGGGTCGATGTGAGCCACGACATGATGCCGCGCGTCTTCCAGCCCGATCCGGCACAGAGCATCTTCTACGCCGTGGGCTATGGCGGCAACGGCGTCTCCTTCTCGGCCCACGCGGGCCGTCGCATGGCCGAGCGCATCGCGGGGCGCCAGAGCAAGACCTTCGAGCTGCCCATCTACAACTCGGAGCTGGAGTATCCGAACGTCTTCAACATGGTTCGCTCGCCCGCGTTTGCGCCGTTTCGCCGGCTGGGGCAGCGGTTCCTGTACCACTGGTACTACATGCGCGACGAAAAGCTCTGAACCCCAACCGATTGCTGCTTGGGCCGGCCTCCTGCAGGGGGCCGGCCCTTTTTTTCAGCAGCGCCGGGGGCAGCCAGCTGCTACCGGTTCCGCATCCAGTCGGCCGTGTTCATGAAGCTGGCCTTGAGGCGCACGCGCAAATCCTCGGGCACGCCGGTCTCGCCCATGGCCTGGTCCATGCAGGCCACCCACTGGTCGCGTTCCAGGATGCCGATGGAAAACGGCATGTGGCGCATGCGCAGGCGCGGGTGGCCGAAGCGGTCCTGGTAATGGTCCGGGCCGCCCAGCCAGCCGCACAGGAACCAGAACAGCTTCTGGCGCGCATCGGCCAGGGTGCTGCCGTGGGCGGCACGCAGTTCGGCATAGCCGGGCTCCAGGTCCATGAGATCGTAGAAACGGTCCACCAGGGCCTGCACCCTGGGCTCGCCGCCGATCCATTCATAGGGGGTCTGGGGGGCGTTGTTCTGGGATTCCTCTGACATGGCGAAAAGCGGCTGGCGGCTGAGTGAAACCCGCGATTGTCAGGCATGTGCCATGTCCGTGCCCGTACCGGTATCCGTGGGGGCCCCGGCACGCAGGAACCCGTACACCGCCAGCGCCGTGAGCACCGTGATGCCCGCCAGCACATCCAGCAAGATGCCAAAGGCCTGGCCATAGGCCGCCAGCACGGCGGGTGCAGACAGGCCGGGCAGCAGGGCCATGGCCTCGGCGATGTTCCCCGTCACCAGCAACTGCGCCGCGCGGCCGGTGGCATGCACCGCCTGCGCCGCCTGGGGCGCCTGAGCTGCCAGGGCCGACAGACGCCATGCCAGCAATGCAGCCAGCCCCGCGCCCACCAGCGCCAGCGCCATGCCTTCGCCCGCCACGCGCACCGTGCTGAAAATGCCCGTGGCCATGCCGGCGCGCTCGCTGGGCACCACGCTCACGGCCAAGCCATCCATCAAACCCCAGGGCAGCCCGATGCCCAGGCCGATCAGCAGCAGCGGGGGCGCCATCTGCGCAAAGGCCGTGCCCGGCGCGCACCCGCCCAGCCACAGCAGGCCCGCCGCGCACACCAGCAACCCCGCCAGGCACAGCAGCGCGGCCGAGATCCAGCGCGTGAGCCAGCCCGCCAGCAACGGCACGAACAGCATGGGCAGGGACAGCACAAACATCAGCTGCCCCGCCTGCAGCGGCGCCATGCCCTCCACGCCGATGAAGCGCACCGGCAGCAGCACCAGCAGTACCACGAAGGCATAGGCCGGCGCACCCGCCAGCAACTGCACGCCCACGAAACGCGGATAGCGAAACAGCGACAGGTCCAGCATGGGCTGCCCCGTGCGCTGCTGCACGCGCCGCTCCACGGCCACAAAGGCCGCCAGCGCCAGCGCGGCACCGGCCAGCGGCAGCAGCGCCGCCCCGCTGGACCAGCCCGCCTCCGGCCCCTGCAGCACGCCCCAGGTCAGCAGCGCCAGGGCTGCGGTGAACAGCAGCGCACCGGCCCGGTCCAGCCGCTGCGCCTTCGGGTTGCGCGACTCCGGCATGCAGCGCAGCCCCAGCACCAGCGCGGCCAGCGCCACGGCGGCCACGCAAAGCACCACGCCGCGCCAGCCCGCCACGCCCAGCAACCAGCCCGACAGCAACGGCCCGAAGGCCAGGCCCACGCCAAACGACGTGCCCACGCCACTGAAGACGCGCATGCGCCCCGCTCCATCGAACACCTGGGCCAGCGCCGCCGTGCCGCCCGCCAGCGCGGCCGCCGCGCCCAGGCCCTGCAGCGCACGCAGCAGGTTGAACACGACAATGGCCCCCTGCCCGCCCAGGCAGGCCTGGGCCAGCGCACTGGCCAGCACCACGCCCAGCCCGGCCAGGAAAACGCGCCGCCGCCCGTGCAGATCGGCCAGCGCGCCAGCCGCCATCAGCGTGGCGCCAAAGCTCAGCATGAAGGCATTCGTCACCCAGTTGAGCGCCAGCGGCCCGCCGCCCAGCGCCTCGCGCAGCGCAGACAGGGCCACGGCCGGCCCGGTAAAGCTCAGCGGCATCGCCAGCGCCGCAAGGCACACCGACAACAGCACCCAGACCGGGGACGCACGCGGTCGCGCTGTACCGTGGAGCGCACCCGGTGCGCGGGAAGAAGTCAGGCAGGAGGACATGGTTGGCAAGGCTTTCGCAATTTCCCGGCCGCACATGGCCAGGCATGCATGAACGATAAAAGCGCTGCAATGCCGTGAAAATAGGCGCCAGACTCCCCACACTCCCAACCCAAGGTTGGCAATCGACATGGACAGCTTCAGCGGACTCGAATCCTTTGTGCGTGCAGCCGACCTGCTGAGCTTTGCCGAGGCCGGGCGCGCCCTGGGCATCTCGGCCTCGGCCGTAGGCAAGAACGTGGCGCGGCTGGAACAGCAACTGGGCCTGCGCCTGTTCCAGCGCACCACGCGCCAGGTGCGGCTCACGCAGGAAGGCGCGCTGTTCCATGAGCGCTGCCGCCGCATCCTGGATGAACTGCACGATGCGCGCGCCACCATGCAGGCCGCCGCCGAGGCGCCGCGCGGGCGGCTGCGCGTGAGCCTGCCCACCATCGGCTACCGCTTCCTGCTGCCCGTGCTGCCCGAGTTCCAGGCCCTGTACCCGGAGGTTGACCTGGACCTGGACTTCAACGACCACCTGGTGGACGTGGTCGAGGCTGGCCTGGACGTGGTCATCCGCAGCGGCGAACTGGCCGACTCGCGCCTGGTCGCGCGCCGGCTGGGGCCGTTCCGCTTCATCCTGGCCGGCTCGCCCGACTACCTGGCGGCACGGGGCATACCGCAATCCCCCGCCGAACTGGCACAGCACAGTTGCCTGCGCTATCGCTTCCTGAGCAGCGGCAAGCTGGAGGAATGGGTGCTGCCCGGCATGCCGCCCCACCTGCCCGCCGCCCTGGTCTGCAACAACATGGAAGCCATGCTGGGCGCGGCCGTGGCGGGCATGGGGCTGGCCTATATGCCGGACTTCCTGGCGCGGGATGCACTGGGGCGTGGCGAGCTGCAGCGGGTGCTGGCCGATGAGCTGACGCACACGGGGCAGTTTTCGGCGCTGTGGGCGTCGAGTCGGCAGTTGTCGCCTAAGGTGAGGGCGTTTGTGGATTTTGTGGGGGGGAGGCTGTTCAAGGAGTCTTGAACGGGGCCGTCCCCTGCTGTTGCTCGTTCTTGTCCCTGGTGTTGCTCGTTTCTGCCCCTGCCGGGTGGTTGTTTTTCGAGGCCGGGTCTCGGCCCGGCGGCCGACTGCCCTTTCTTGATTCGCCAAGAAAGGTCAGATCAAAGAAGGCGACCCGAATGTCCGCGACCCTCCGCTTCGCTGCGGGCAACCTGCGTCGTGGCGGTTGCGGGGTTCGCCGTGAAACTCTCTTCGCGCTGCGCGCTACGTTCAAACATCACGGCGAGTCAGATCACGAAGCAGTCCTGTCCTTCGGCAGGACTGCAACCCCGCAACCGCCACGCCGCAGGCGCTGACATACGGGGAGTGGGTGCGGGCCTTTGCTTCGCTCGGCCCCGGTTTGAAGCCGAGCGGAGCGATGGCGCCGGCTGTTGGCAGTTGGCAGTTGGCTATCCCCAGCCTCCCCCCTTCTGCCCACGCCTGCGTTGGGCGGGATGCGGGGTGGCAGCCCTGCCGAAGGACAGGGCTGCCACCCCGCATCCCGCCCAACGCAGGTCGCCCGCAGCGAAGCGAAGGGTCGTGGGCAGTTTGGGGCGCGCTTCTTTGCCTACTTTCTTATCGCGCGATAAGAAAGTAGGTCGGCCGCCGGGCCGAACCCCGGCCTCGAAAAACAACCACCCGGCAGGCGCAAAAAACAGAACACAAAGACTACTCAGCCACCTGCCTCAACGTATCCATCACAGGCCTCCTCAACACCTCCCGCAACGCCCACCACCCCGCCATCCAGGCCAGCAAGGCCCCGGCAACAGCCCCCGCCAGCGGAGCCCACCAGGGCACGGTCCAGTTGAACTCGAACACCCATCGCGCCAGGGCCCAGCCCACGGCCGCCGCCGCGCAACTGGCCAGGAAGCCCGCCAGCAGGCCCACGCCGGCCAGCTCGGCGCGCTGCACCTGCGCCAGCAGCCGCGCCTGGGCACCGACGGCGCGCATGATGGCGTACTCGCGCGCGCGCTCCTCGCGCGTGGCGGTGACGGCGGCGAAGAGCACGACCAGGCCGGCGGCCAGGGTGAAGCCGAAGAGGAATTCCACCGCGCGTATCACCTGGTCCAGCACGCGCTGCACCTGGGCCAGCGTGGTGCTCAGGTCCACGTTGGTGATGTTGGGAAACTCGCGCACCAGGGCGTTGTCGAAGCCCGCCACGTCGGGCGCGCGGTAGGCGGCCAGGTAACTGACGGCCACGTCGTCCAGGTGGTCCACGGGATAGATCACGAAGAAGTTGGCCCGCATCGATCCCCAGTCCACCTTGCGCAGGCTGGTGATGCGCGCCTCGCTGGGCACGCCGCCCACGTCGAAGCCCAGCGTGTCGCCGAGCTTGAGGCCCAGGGTCTCGGCAATGCCGTCCTCCACGCTGATCTCGCCCTTGGCGCCAGGCGTCCAGGTGCCCGCCGTGATCAGGTTGTGTGCGGGCGCCTGCGCCGTGGTGGAGAGGTTGAACTCCCGGTCCACCAGGCGCTTGGCGCGGTCTTCGCTGAAGTCGTCGGGGCTGACCGGCTTGCCGTTGACGGTGACCAGACGCCCCCGGATCATGGGGAACCAGTCATAGGAGGTGACGCCGGCCTTGGCCAGCGCCGCGCGGAAACCGTCGGCCTGCTCGGGCTGCACGTTGATGACGAAGCGGTTGGGCGCATTGGCCGGCGTGGCCTGGCGCCAGCTACCGATGAGGTCGGTACGCAGCAGCACCAGCAGCATGAGCGCCAGCAGCCCCACGGCCAGGCTGCTGATCTGCACCACGGCATAGGCGGGGCGCGCGGCGATCTGGCGCGTGGCCAGCACCAGCCAGCGTGGCGCCGTGCTCTCGTGCACCAGGCGGCGCAGCACCTGCACGGCCAGCCAGCCCAGGGCCGCGAACAGCAGCACGGCCACGGCAAAGCCGCCCACGGCGATCAGGCCCAGCTTGATGTCGCGGCTGGCCGCCAGCAGCAAGGCCGCAAAGCCGGCCACGCCCACAGCCAGCACCACCACCGAGGCTGGCTTGAGCGCGCCCAGGTCGCGGCGCATGACGCGCAGCGGCGGCACGCGCGCCAGTTGCAGCACGGGCGGCAGGCCAAAGGCCAGCAGCAGGGTCAGCCCCATGCCCACGCCAAAGGCGGCAGGCCACAGGCCCGGTGCGGGCAAGGCGGTTTCCACCAGCCCGGCCAGCAGCAGCACGAACACATGGTGAATGGCCCAGCCCAGCAGCACGCCCGCGGCGCTGGAGGCCAGGCCGACCAGCACGAACTCCACCGTATAGGCCCCTGCAATGCGCCGCTGGCTCTGGCCCAGCACGCGCAGCATGGCCGAGGCATCCAGGTGGCTGTTGGCAAAGCCGCGTGCAGCCAGGGCCACGGCCACGGCCGACAGCAGCGCCGCCAGCAGGGCGACCAGGCTCAGGAATTTCTCGGCGCGGTCCAGCGTCTGGCGCATCTCGGGGCGGCCGCTGTCCAGCGACTCCACGCGCACGCCATGCACGCCGGGCGCCTTGGCCTGCTGCTCGGCCCAGACGCGGTAGCGCTGCACGGCCGGCTCGGAGCCATCACCCGCGCCGGCCACGGCCAGGCGGTAGGTGATGCGGCTGGCCGGCTGCACCAGGCCCGTGGCGGCCAGGTCGGCGGAGGTGATCATCACGCGCGGCGCAAAGTTCATGAAGCCCGCGCCCCGGTCGGGCTCGATGGAGATGATGCGCGCCACGCGCAGTTGGGCGTCGCCCAGCAGCAGCATGTCCCCCACGCCTATGCCCAGCGACTCCAGCAGCGGCGCATCGACCCAGGCCTCGCCCCGCGCCGGTATCTCGCGCGTGGCCCGGTCGGCCGCGCCGGGGGCATCGGCCACGCGCAGGCTGCCGCGCAGCGGATAGCCTTCGGGCACGCTCTTGAGCGCCACCAGGCGGCTCATGCCGCCTTGCGCGTCGCTGGCGCGTGCCATGGTCGGGAAACTGGATGTCTCCAGGGCCTGCAGCCCTTCGGCGCGTGCGCGCTCGGCAAAGGCCGGCGCCGTGGGGTTGTCGCCCACCACGACCACGTCGCCGCCCAGCAGCTGGCGCGCATCGCGCTGCAGCCCCGCCTGCAGCCGGTCGGCAAAAAAGCCCACCGAACTGAGCGCGGCCACGGCCAGCATCACGGCGACGATCAACAGGCGCAACTCGCCCGCGCGCAGGTCGCGCCACAGGGTGCGCCAACCCAGGGTCCATGCAGAAGATCCATTCATGCCGCGCAGATTAGCGCAGGCGAAGATGGGCACCCGGGCGCCACGGCTATTGGCACGACCGTTCAGAACGATTGGCACGGCCGTTCAGAACATCAGCCGCAGGCCCAGGTCCAGCCCGAGCGCACCGGCCGGCTGCATGCCGCCCGTGGTCAGGTAGCCGGGCTGGGGCAGGATGGCCGGGTTGCTGACCACCAGCGGCGTCACGCCCATCACGCCCGGGTTGTTGCGCCCGTTGCCCACGCTGATGCGCGACACCGTGGCGTACAGCGCCGTGCGTTTGGACAGCGGGTGCACATAGCCCAGAGCGAGCTTGTTCACCGAGGAATCGCCGTCGGCCAGGCCCTGGCCGTTCCTGAACTGCACACGTGCATAGGAGGCGCGCAGCGCCCCCTGGCCCACGGGGATGTTCACGCCGGCCAGCACGCCCAGGTAGCGGTCGTTGATCGCGGCCAGCGTGCTGGCGTCGCGCCGCTCGTTGCGCACGCCGGACCATTCGCCAAACAGCTTGACCGGGCCGAAGTCATAGGAGCCGCCCAGGTTCAGCGAGCGGATCTTTTCCGCGCCGGCGCCCGAGGTGCCCAGGGTGTTCTCGCCATAGCCCAGCGCCACATCGGCCGCCCCCATGGCCCAGCCGATGCGGGCACCCGCGTAGCGCCCCCGCTTCGAGCTGTTCTCGGGAAAGGCGTACATGGCCTGCCCGTAGACGCCGCCCAGGCCCGGCGGCAGGAAATAGCCGATGGAATTGCCTGCGCGCAGATAGGTGTCCGTGCCCGCCGACAGCCCGCCGCCCAGCAGGCCGCCCGTGGCCAGCGCACGGGCGATGGCCAGGTTGCTGTTGACCACGGCGATCAGGTTGGTGCCCACGCCGTTGACGGTGAAGGGGTCGAAGGCCCAGTCGTTCAGAAACGAAGGCGTGTGGTCGCGCCCCATGCGCAGCTCGCCCAGGCGCCCGGACAGGCTGATGGTGGCGCGCCGCCCGAAGTTGAGCGCGCCGCCGCCCGTGTCATTGGCCACCGGCGCCTCCATCCACAGGCCGGCCATGAGGCCGCCGCCCAGGTCCTCGCTGGCGCGTATGCCGATGCGGCTGGCCAGGTTGCCCGAAGGCGACAGCGCCCAGGTGCTTTGCCGCGCCGAGCGCGCGGGACCCGCGTCCCAGGATTCGCTGCGCACGCTGTAGCGGCTGATGCCGGCGTCCATCACGCCGAACAGCGTGACCGAGGTGGGCGCCTGGGCGGCGGCCGCGCCTGCCAGACACAGCAGGCCCAGCGCGTGCAGGCCGCAGGGATGGGGGTGAAGTCGGGGCATGGAGGTCTCCTGTTCGTCGTGGGGCTGGCGCAGTCCTGCGCCACGAATCGACTCTAGGAAAGCCATCGCGCCGCTTCTTGGCAGTTCATGCCAACGGCTTTGCAATTCACGACATGCGCGGGTTGCCCTGGTCAGGGTTGCCATGGATTTGTCCCATCAAGGCAAATGCCTGTCCCCCAATGGCAATTCCCGGGAAAGCGGGCTTTCGATACTGGATGCCAGAACACGGAACAAGGAGACACGGATATGAGACTGCCCCACGCCATCACCACGCTGCTCGCGGGCTGCGCCATCGCCATCGGCGGTACGGCCTGGAGCCGCCAGCCGCTCAGGCTCATCGTGCCCGCACCGCCGGGCGGCACCATGGACATCGTGGCGCGCGTCGTGGGCCAGCAGCTCGCGTCTGAAACAGGCCAGGCCTTGGTGATAGACAACCGCCCGGGCGCAGGCGGTCTGCTGGGCATGCAGACCCTGCTGCAGGCGCCCGCCGATGGGCAGACGCTGCTGGTGGGCGCAAGCAATCTGCTGGCCGAGATCCCCCATGTGATCAAGATGCCCTTCGATCCGCTCAAGGACCTGGTGCCCCTGGCCTCGCTGGCCCGCTCGGGCGTGGTGCTGGTGGCCGCGGCCAGCCAGCCCGCCCAGGACTTGCAGGAGCTGCTCGCGCAGCTCAAGGCACGCAAAGGCCAGACCAGCTTTGCCAGCTACAGCCCCGGCACCGTGTCGCACTACGCCGGCCTGATCCTCAGCGACAAGGCGGGCCTGGACCTGCAGCACGTGGGCTACGCGGGCTCGCCGCCGGCCGTGCAGGCCCTGCTGGGCGGCCAGGTGGACGTCATGTTCGACGGCATGCTGACCTCGGTGCCCCTGATCAGGGCCGGCAAGCTGCGTGCCTACGCGTTCTCCGGCCCCCGGCGTTCGCGCCACCTGCCCCAGGTGCCGACCACCGCCGAACTCGGCTACCCCGAGCTGCAGTTTCGCGGCTGGGTGGGCCTGATCGCGCCGGCCCGCCTGCCGCCCGAAACCATGGAACGCCTGCGCGCCGCCATCGGGAAAGCGGCCAGCGCGCCGGCCGTGCAGCAAAAGCTCTCCGACGTGGGGCTGGAGCCCGAGGTGCTCACCGACACCGCCGCGCTGCAGCGCGAGACACGCCAGATGTCCGAGCGCAACGCCGGCATCGTGAAGAAATACCAGATCACCGCGAACTGACTTCCAGGGAAATACCGACCATGCAGATCCGACAGATCACCCCCGCCATCGGCGCCGAAATCTCCGGCATCCATCTCGGCGATGCCGCACGCGACGCCGCACTGTTCGCGGACATCCGCGCCGCGCTGCTGACCCATCGCGTGCTGTTCTTCCGGGACCAGGACATCACGCGCGCCGAACATGTGGCCTTTGCCAGCCGCTTCGGCCCACTGGAGGACCATCCCGTGGCAGGCAGCGATCCCGAGCACCCTGGCCTGGTGCGCATCTACCGCAGCGACGATCCGCACAGCTACGAAAACACCTGGCACTGCGATGGCCTGTGGCGCCCCAACCCGGCCATGGGCGCGGTGCTGCGCTGCATAGAGTGCCCGCCGATCGGCGGCGACACCATCTGGGTCAACATGGTCAAGGCCTACGAGGAGCTGCCCGAGAGCATCAAGCGCAGCATCGACGGCCTGCGCGCCAAGGCCGGCATAGAGCACACCTTCGGTGCCGTGATGGCGCCCGAGGCGCGCGCGCGGCTGGCCCGCGAGCACCCGCCCGTGGAGCATCCCGTGGTGCGTACCCACCCCGAGACCGGCGAGAAGCTGCTGTTCGTGGGCGCGGGCTTCAGCACCCACTTCGTCAACTACAGCACGCCCGAGAACGTGCGCCACGGCATAGACAAGGCGCCCGGCGCCGCGCTGCTGATGAACTACCTGATCAGCCGCGCCACGATTCCCGAATACCAGGTGCGCTGGTCCTGGAAGCCCGGCGACGTGGCCGTCTGGGACAACCGCAGCACCCAGCACTACGCGCTCAACGACTACTACCCGGCGCCCCGCCGCATGGAGCGCGCGGGCATCGTCGGCGACATCCCGCGCTGAGGCCCTGCACAGACTCTTTCCTCCCCTCACCCCCACCCACCGGAGCGTCCCATGAATTTTCTCGATGGCCACCTGTTCCCCGAAAACCAGCAGCCCCTGATCATCACGGCGGCCCCCTATGCGCCGGGCTGGCTGCCCGGCGATTTCCCCGAAGACATTCCCGTGACCATGGACGAGCAGATCCAGAAGGCCGTGGACTGCTACAACGCCGGCGCCACCGTGCTGCACCTGCATGTGCGCGAGCTGGATGGCAAAGGCAGCAAGCGTTTGTCCAAGTTCAACGAACTGATCGCCGGTGTGCGTGCGCGTGTGCCCGAGATGATCATCCAGGTGGGCGGATCGATCAGCTTTGCTCCCGAGACGGACGGCGCGGCCGCCAAGTGGCTGTCCGACGACACGCGCCACATGCTGGCCGAGCTGGAGCCCGTGCCCGACCAGGTCACGGTGACCGTCAATACCTCGCAGATGAACGTGACGGAGCAGGCCGAGGACGCGGACTTCAGGGGCACTTCGCGCGAGAAGCCCGCCATCTTCGACGCCTACAAGGAGATGACCGTGCCCGCCCAGCCCGGCTGGGCCGAGGAGCACATCCGGCGCCTGTCCGCCGCCGGCATCCAGAGCGCCTTCCAGTGCTACAACATCAACAGCTTCGAGTCCGTGGAGCGGCTCATGCGCCGCGGCATCTACAAGGGCCCGCTGGTGATGAACTGGGTGGCGATTGGCGGCGGCATGGACGCGCCCAGCATCTACAGCCTGGCCCACTTCGTGCGTGCCGTGCCCGATGGCGCCGTGCTCACCGTGGAAAGCAATGTGCGCAACGTGCTGCCCGTGAACATGATGGGCATCGCCATGGGCCTGCACGTGCGCTGCGGCACCGAGGACTGCCTGTGGAACCAGTCGCGCAGCGCCAAGGCCAGCACGGTCTCCCAGATCGAACAACTGGTGCGCATCGCGCGCGAGTTCGGCCGCCCCATCGCCACGGCGCAACAGGCGCGCGCCATCAGCAAGATTGGCGTGTTCTACGACACCGCCGAAGAGACATTGGCGGCCAACGGCTTCGCGCCCAACCGCAACGGCGGCAACCAGGGATTTCTGCGCAAGACCGCCTGACGCACTAGGCCTCGCCAATCCGTCCCTGCCCCCGCCTGCGCCAGTCCGAGACGCTGGCGCCGAAAGCGGCCCGGAACCAGTGGCAAAAGCCGCTGGGCGCGGCAAACCCCAGCAGGCCCGCCACCTCGCCCAGGGGCTGGCTACCGTCTTGCAGATGGCGCAGCACCAGTTCCCTGCGGAGGGTGTCGAGCAGCGCCGAGAAAGTCTGCCCCTCCGCAAGCAGGCGGCGGTGCAGCGTGCGGCGGTCCATTCCCAGCTGGCGTGCCACCTGCTGGGCCGTACAGCGGCCGCCCGGCAGCAGTGCAATGATCAGCTCCCTGCAGGCCGCCTGCATGCCTTCGCCCCGGCTGCGCAGCGCCTGCTCCAGATGGCTTCGCGCAAAGCGCGCAACGCCCGAGCCCTGCGCCTGGCCGCATTCGCGCAGCAGTTGCAGATCCGCCAGGCGGCAGACCATGCCGTTGAAAGGCTGGTCAAACAAAGGGGTCACGCCGAAGAAGGCACGGTGGGCCGATGCATCGGCCGGTGCGCGGTGTACGAAGCTGACCTGCTGCGGGCGCCACTGGGCGCCGATCAGCTCGCGCAGCACGCGAAACATCACGCCCACCGCCAGCTCCATGGACTGGCGCATGGCCATACCCGCGATGGGCACCAGGTCCTGGCGCACCAGCACCCCGGAGCCCGCGTCCTCGATGCGTACGAACATGCCCGCACTCAGCAGCTTGAGGTAGCGGCACAGCGTGTCCAGCGCCTGGCGCGGCGTAGGCTCTTGCTGCAGCACAAGGCTGATGGGGCCCAGGTGGGACAGGCTGCGCCGCGCCGCCAGGCGCAGCGCGAAATCCTGCGTTCCCGTGGTGCGCGCGGCCACCTCCAGCAGCTCGCGCACGGCATGGATGGGAATCAGCGTCTCCGGGTCGTCGAGCAGGCGCGCCGACAGTCCCGCCGCGCGCACAAGGACGGCGGGATCATGGCCCAGGCTTTTCACCAGGTCGGCATAGCCATGCAGGCTGGCACTGCGGATAAGGCCGCAGGTGACGGGCCTGCGGCCTGCGGCCACGGTGCCGATGGCATGGAGCGCAGGGGTCTGCATGGCAGGTCCATTTCAGGGAATCAGCACCGTCGCGCCCGTGGTGCGGCGCGACTCCAGCGCCCGGTGCGCCTGGGCCGCATCGGCCAGCGCAAAGCTTTGCTGGGGCTCGCTGGCGATGCGCCCGGCCAGCACATGGTCAAACAGCTCGCGCGCCATCTCCAGCATGTGGGCGCGCGGCTGGATGTAGTGCACCATCGCGGGCCGCGTCATCCAGATCGATCCCTTGGAGGCCAGCAGTTGGGAGTCCACCACCACCGAGCCCGACGAGGTGCCGTTGCTGATCAGCCGGCCGCGCGGCTGCAGGCAGTCCAGCGAATCCATGAGCGTGTCCTTGCCCACCGAGTCATAGACCACGGGCACGCCCTTGCCGCCCGTGATCTCCATCACGCGAGCGACGGTGTTCTCGCGCGAGGTCACGATGACGTGGGCGCAGCCGTTGGCGCGCGCGGCGGCGGCCTTCTCGTCGGTGCTCACCGTGCCGATCATGGTCACGCCCAGGGCCCGCGCCCATTGGCAGGCGATCAGCCCCACGCCGCCGGCCGCCGCGTGGTAGAGGATGGTCTCGCCCCCCTGCAGCGGATGGACCTGGCGGAACAGGTACTGCGCCGTCATGCCCTTCATCATCAGCGTGGCCGCCGTGCGGTCGCTGATGCCGTCGGGCAGCGGGATCAGCACCTCGGCCGGCATCACGCGCACATCGCTGTAGGCGCCCTGCGGGCCCATCAGGTAGCCCACGCGGTCGCCGGGCCGCACTTCGGTCACGCCCTCCCCCACGGCCTCGACCACGCCCACGGCGTCCGAGCCCAGGCCGTTGGGCAGGGCCAGCGGATAGCGGCCCGTGCGGAAATAGATGTCGATGAAGTTGACGGCGATGAAGCTGTGGCGCACGCGCGCCTGGCCGGGTCCGGGCGCGCCGGCCTCGGCATGCTCCAGCCTGAGCACCTCGGGGCCGCCGGTGGTATGAAAGCGTATGGCCTTTGCCATGGAGTCTCCTTGTGTAGCGCCTGGGTGGGGCGCCCTGCATCAGTTGAGCCGGATGTCGAAGTTCCGGACGATCTCGGCATTGCGGTCGAACTCGGTGCGCAGGTCGGTGGACATCTGCTCCAGCGAGCGATCGCCTTCTACGGGCTCGAAGCCCGTGCCCGCATAGCGTTCGCGCACGGCCTTGCGGGCGTTGACCCGGGCCAGCGCGCCGTGGATCTTCTCCAGCAGCGGGCGTGGCGTCTGCGCCGAGGCGAACACGCCGCTCCAGTTGCTGAAATCCACCTCGGGATAGCCCAGCTCGGCCAGCGTGGGCACCTGCGGGTAGTCGGGCAGCCGGCTCTTGTAGGCCACGGCCAGCAGCCTGACCTTGCCGCCCGCGATCAGCGGCTTGGAGGTGACCGATCCGTCGAACATCAGCGGGATCTGGTTGCCCATGACCTGGGCCAGCGCGGGCGCCGAGCCCGGGAAGGCCACATGCTCCATGTCCAGGTGGGCCCTTCTGTTGAGGATGGCGCCCGCGTACTGCGAGGCCGTGCCCTGGCTGTACGAGGCGAACGACAGCGTGCCCGGGTGGGCCTTCACGTAGGCGATGGCCTCGGCCCCGTCGCGCGCGGGAAACTGCGGCGAGGCGATGAACAGCATCACCGAGCGCGCCATCTGCGCCACGGGCCGCACGTCCTTCATGGGGTCGAAGCCGACCTTGAGCACATGGGGCACCTCGGTGAGGATGTTGGTCACCGTCACCAGCAGCGTGCTGCCGTCGGCCGGCTGGGACAGCATGTGCTTGACGGCGATGGCGCCACCGGCACCGGGCCGGTTCTCGACGATGACGGGCTGGCGTATCTCCTGCGCCAGCTGGTCGCTGATGATGCGCGCGAACACATCGATGGTGCCGCCGGGCGGCGCCGGCACGATGAGCCGGACCGGCTTGTCGCCGAAGGCGTGGGCGCCACCGGCCAGCAACGAGGCGGCCAGGGCGATGGCAGTCCAGGGGGGCATGCGTTGCATCGTGGGCTCCCGGTTCAGGCGGCCTTGCGCAGAAATCCCTGCTGGGCGCCGTTGCGGTTGGGTGCGAAGCCGTTGGCCGCCAGCGTCTCGTCCACGGTGCCGTAGAACTGGCCGATCCGGCAGATCTCCCGCGCCTGCTGCGCCGTGGCGATGGGGCGGCCGAACTCGCGCGCGATGCGCACCAGCTGCTCGATCTGCGCCACCGTGCCCATCTTGGCCGTGCGGCGCTGGTTCCAGAGGTTGTCCTCCGTGCCGCAGCGCACATGCAGCCCCATGGCGATGCCCATCATGTTCACGGGCAGCACGTTGAGCACCGAGCTTTCCACGGTGAGCACGGCGCCGTCGGGCACGGCACGCACGAAGTGGGCCAGGCTGTAGATGCTGGGCGCGTCCATGCCGCCGCCAATCGCCACCCAGTTCATCACCAGCGGGCCCTTGTAGATGCCGCGGCGCATGAGCCGCTCCACCGACTCGAAGCTGTTGATGTTGTAGCACTGGAAGGCGCTCTGGATGCCGGCGGCCGACAGGCGCCGGATGTGCTCCTCGGCCCAGCCGGGCTGGGCGGGCACGGTCATCTCCCTGTAGGCATTGAAGACGGCCGGGTCCTCCATGGAGGTGCCGCGTATGTCGCGCGCATCGAACTGCTCCAGGAAATTCATCTGCGAGGTATTGATGGTCACCGTGACCTGGTCGGGCACGGGCTCCAGCTCGGCCAGCATGTGGCGCGTGTCGTCGGACAGCCACTTGGCGGCCGCGCCTTCGGTCTCCGGCGCGAAGCTGATGGAGCCGCCCACCTGGATGATCATCTCGGGAACGCGCGCACGCACGCCGGCGATCAGCTCGTTGAACTTCGACAAACGCTTGCTGCCTTTGCCGTCGAGCTCGCGCACATGCAGGTGCAGCACGGTGGCGCCGGCGTTGTAGCAGTCCACGGCCTTCTGGATCTGCTCGTCCATGGTCACGGCGATCTCGCCGGGAAAGTCCGAGGGCAGCCACGAGGGCGCATAGGGCGCGGCCGTGATGATCAGGGGCTGCTGGTTTTCGGGGAACAGGTGGCCGTCGAGAAAGTTCATGGCATGTCTCCTTGTGTCGTGATCGTGGTTCAGAAGGTCGGCGTGCCGACGATGCCCGCGCGTTCCATCTTCCGGTGGCTGGGCGGGTAGTCCATGGCCGCGTAGTGCTGGGTGGCGCGGTTGTCCCAGATCGCCACGCTGCCCGCCCGCCAGCGCCAGCGCACCTGGTACTCGGGAATGGCAGCCTGGCCGATCAGGTACTGCAGCAGGCCGGAGGCACCCTGCGTGAAGTCCTGGCCCACGCGCACATTGGCGGGCGTGTGGAAATTGGTGAAATGCGTGGTGAAGCCGTTCACGAACAGCACCTTCTCGCCGGTCTCGGGATGGGTGCGGACCACGGGATGCTCGGCATCGGGGTACTGGGCCTTGAGCGCCAGCCGCCTTTCGATGGGCATGGCCGCGCCGAACGTGCATTCGATGCTGTGGCGCGCGCGCAGCGGCGCGATCAGCGCCTTGACGGCCTCCGGCAGGCGCTCGTAGGCCAGCGCCATGTTGGCCCACAGGGTGTCGCCGCCCACGGGCGGGCATTCCACGCAGTGCAGCACGCAGCCCATGGGCGGCGCCTCGCGCCAGGTGGCGTCGCAGTGCCAGGAATTCTCGTAGCGGTCGTTGGGCTGCTCGGGCGTCCTGTAGATGCGCACCAGGCCCGGATGCTCGGGATCGCTGCCGGCCACAGGATGGTCCTCCAGCTCGCCGAAGCGCCGCGCAAAGGCCACGTGCTCGGCGCGCGCCAGGTCCTGGTCGCGCAGGAACAGTACCTTGTGGCGCAGCAGCGCCGCCCGGATCTCCGAGAAAAGCGCGTCGTCGCGCACCGCGTCGGCCAGCCGCACGCCGAGCAATTCGGCGCCGATGGCGCATGTCATGGGCTCTATGCGCATGCCTGTCTCCTGTCATTGTTGTAAAGGCCCGTGGCGGCACGGTCCGCCCGGCGTGGGGCCGGTCTCTGCAATGTAGGAAAACCCGGTTCCGCGGACTATGCAAGCCATGCCATCCTCTTTGCATTTCGTGCCACCAGGCCACGGACTGACAGGAGGGCAAGCATGGTCACCATGGTGCGCGCGGCGGCCTTGACCCATTTTTCGGACGTCATGCGCGAACTGGGCGGCGACCCCGACAAGGCACTGCGCCAGGCCGGCCTGCGGCCCGCGCTGCTGCGCGAGCAGGACCAGCTGATCGACGTGGCCATCGTCGCGCGCCTGCTGGAAGACGCGGCCCAGTCCACGGGCTGCGAGTCCCTGGGCCTGCGCATGGCCCGGCACCGCCAACTGTCGAGCTTCGGCGCCGTGAGCCTGCTGCTGCTGCACCAGCCCACGCTGCGCCATGCGCTGGACACGCTGGTCGCGCACATGCACCTGGTCAACGAATCGCTGCTGATCCACCTGGAGGATGCAGGGGACATCGTCATCCTGCGCGAGGACTTCGTCCTGCACGGCGCCATGCGCCAGTCCGTGGAACTGGCCATGGGCGTGCTGTGGCGCATGTGCGAGGCATTGCTGCGCGAGCGCTGGCGGCCGCAGGGCGTCAGCTTCAGCCACGCGCCACCGGCCGATCTGTCCGAACACCGCCGCATGTTCCGCTGCCGCATCACGTTCGGCGCCGAGTTCAACGGCATCGCCTGCCGCGCCGCCGACCTGGACGAGCCCAACCCGCTGGCCGACCCCGCGCTGGCGCGCTATGCGCTGCGGCTGGTGGAGGCCATGCCGGCCCACCGTGCCGCCTCCGTGGGGCACCAGGCGCGCAGGGTCATCTACCTGCTGCTGCCCTCGGGCAACGCCACCTGCGCAGGCGTGGCGCAGGGCATGGGGCGCAGCCTGCGCACGCTGCAGCGCGAACTGGACCGCGAAGGCCTGAGCTTCAGCGAGCTGCTGACCGAAGTGCGCCACGAACTGGCCCTGCGCTACCTGGACCATCCCCACTACAGCGTGGGCCAGATCGCGTCCATGCTCGGCTATGCCAGCCACAGCGCCTTCACGCGCTGGTTCGCCGCGCAATTCGGTTGCGCTCCCGAGTCCTGGCGCAGCCGCGCGCAGGGACTGCCTCGCGCCTGACGCACCGGGCGTTCCTGGCGCACTTGACGTACTTGACGCACCACCACGGCGCACCCCGCCCCTGCACGGTGCGGCGGGCGCATTGCGGTGCACGCTGTCTGCGCACCAGACAGCGTGCACCACGGGCAGGCACCGCGCCACGGTGCTGGCACGGCACTTGCATTGGCTGCCCTGACCCGCTGGCCCTGGCCTGCGGCCCGCAAAACACTGGATGCGCAACGCAGGACGCCAGATGAACATCGTTGTGATCGGCCACGGCATGGTGGGCCACAAATTTCTCGAGCAGCTGCATGCCCTGGGCGTGGCAGACGCGAACGTCACCGTGCTGTGCGAGGAGCCGCGCGCCGCCTACGACCGTGTTCACCTGTCGGAATTCTTCTCCGGCAAGAGCGCCGAGGACCTGAGCCTGGTGGCGCCCGGCTTCTTCGAGGCCAGCGGCTTCACGCTGCGCCTGGCGGCCAGGGCGGCAGCCGTGGAGCGGCGCGAGCGCACCGTGACCACGGCCGATGGCGAAGTCATCCCCTACGACAGGCTGGTGCTGGCCACAGGCTCGGCGCCCTTCGTGCCGCCCGTGCCGGGGCGCGACCGGCCGCACTGCTTTGTCTACCGCACCATCGAGGATCTGGAGGCCATGCAGGCATCGGCCGCGCGCTCCAGGACCGGCGTGGTGGTGGGCGGCGGCCTGCTGGGCCTGGAATGCGCCAAGGCCCTGCGCGACCTGGGCCTGGAGACCCATGTGGTGGAGTTCGCCCCGCGCCTGATGGCCGTGCAGGTGGACGACGGCGGCGGCCGCGTGCTGCGCAGCAAGATCGAGGACCTGGGCGTGCAGGTGCACACGGGCCGCAATACGCTGGAGATCACCGACGGCGCCACGGCGCGCCACCGCATGGTGTTTGCCGACGGCACGCACCTGGAGACGGACATGATCGTCTTCTCCGCCGGCATCCGCCCGCGCGACGAGATCGCCCGCCAATGCGCCCTGGCCATAGGCCCGCGCGGCGGCGTGGCCGTGGACGACCATTGCCGCACCAGCGACCGCAACGTCTACGCCATTGGCGAATGCGCCTCCTGGCGCGAGCAGACCTTCGGCCTGGTGGCACCCGGCTACGACATGGCGCGCGTGGCGGCCCGCCACATTGCGGGCGAGGCCGAGGCCGCCTTCGGCGGGGCCGATCTCAGCACCAAGCTCAAGCTCATGGGCGTGGATGTGGCCAGCATCGGCGACGCCCAGGGCAAGACGCCGCGCAGCCGCAACTACCAGTTCATCGACGAGCGCAAGCAGGTCTACAAGAAGATCGTGGTCAGCGAGGACGGCCGCCAGCTGCTGGGCGCCGTGCTGGTGGGCAATGCCGATGAGTACGGCACGCTGCTGCAGATGACGCTCAACAGCATCGCCCTGCCAGAAGAGCCCGAGTTCCTCATCCTGCCCTCCAGCGACGGCAAGGCCAAGCCCGGCCTGGGCGTGGACGCCCTGCCCGACACGGCGCAGATCTGCTCGTGCAACAACGTCACCAAGGCGCAGATCTGCGCGGCCGTGGGCGAAGGCGCCTGTACCATGGCCGAGCTCAAGTCCTGCACCCAGGCCGGCGCCACCTGCGGCGGCTGCGTGCCCCTGGCCACCCAGGTCATGAAGGCCGAGATGGCCCGGCGCGGCATGGCCGTCAACAACCATGTCTGCGAGCATTTCCCGCACTCGCGCCAGGAGCTGTACCACCTGGTGCGCGTGGGCGGCATCAAGACCTTCGACGAGCTGCTGCACCGCCACGGCAAGGGCCTGGGCTGCGATGTCTGCAAGCCGCTGGCCGCCAGCATCCTGGCCTCGTGCTGGAACGAGTTCGTGCTGCAGCCGCAGCTCGCCAGCCTGCAGGACAGCAACGACTACTACCTGGGCAACATCCAGAAGGACGGCAGCTACTCCGTGGTGCCGCGCATGCCCGGCGGCGAAGTCACGCCGGACGGCCTGATCGCCGTCGGCCAGGTGGCCAAGAAATACGGCCTTTACACCAAGCTCACGGGCGGCGCCCGCGTGGACCTGTTCGGCGCGCGCGTGGAGCAGTTGCCGCTGATCTGGGAGGAGCTGATCGCGGCCGGCTTCGAGTCCGGCCATGCCTACGGCAAATCGCTGCGCACCGTCAAAAGCTGCGTGGGCTCCACCTGGTGCCGCTACGGCGTGGACGACAGCGTGGGCCTGGCCGTGCAGCTGGAAAACCGCTACAAAGGCCTGCGCGCGCCGCACAAGATCAAGTTCGGCGTCTCGGGCTGCACGCGCGAATGCGCCGAGGCCCAGGGCAAGGACGTGGGCGTGATCGCCACCGACAAGGGCTGGAACCTCTACGTCTGCGGCAACGGCGGCATGAAGCCGCGCCATGCCGAGCTGATCGCCTCCGACCTGTCCAAGGACAGGCTGCTGCAGCTCATTGACCGCTTCCTGATGTTCTACGTGCGCACGGCCGACCGCCTGCAGCGCACCAGCACCTGGCGCGAAAACCTGGAAGGCGGCCTGGACTACCTCAAGGACGTGGTGGTCAACGACAGCCTGGGCCTGGGCGCCGAACTCGAGGCACAGATGCAGCATGTGGTGGACACCTACCAGTGCGAGTGGAAGACCGCCGTCACCACGCCCGAAGTGCGCCAGCGCTTTCGCAGCTTCATCAACAGCGACCAGCCCGACGAGCACATCGTCTTCGTGCAGGAGCGCGGCCAGATCCGCCCGGCGCGCAGCGAAGAGCGCAGCGAGGCCCTGGTCTGATCCAGGCCTGATCCCGGCCCGCACCCACACCACCGACAAGGCACCGCCATGACACACCCCGCCCAAGAACAGTGGATGCCCGTCTGCGCCACCCGCGACATCGTCCCCGACACGGGGGTCTGCGCCCTGGTCGAAGGCCGGCATGTGGCGGTCTTTCGCCTTGGCGAAGACCGCTTCTACGCCATAGACAACGTGGACCCGCGCTGCGGCGCCAGCGTGCTCGCGCGCGGCCTGGTCGGCAGCCTGGGCGAGCGCGTCGTCGTCGCCTCGCCCATCTACAAGCACCACTTCGACCTGGCCACCGGCGAATGCCTGGAAGCGCCCGAACACTCTGTGCGCGCCCATGCGGTGCGCAATGAGAATGGGCAGTTGATGGTGGCGCTGCACTGAGATTTGCGCGGAGCACAGCCGCGCAGGAAGGTACTGCGTGCCTAGCTTCCCACACCCTCCCTGCGCCGTTGCCACGCTGCAAGACCGGCCACGCCGCCCATCAGCGCCAGCAGCGCAGGCCACCCCAGCAGCGGCACGGCCACCGGGCCGGGCTGCGGGGGAATGTAGGGTTGCATGCTCCAACTGCCTTGGGCAGGCGAAAAAGTGAATCCTGTACCACCAGCAAGCACCTGGCTGCACACATTGCCATTCAACAAGACGCATGTGGTGTCCGAATGGTCACCAGCGATGTCCCCCGAGCCTGAGGCGATATTGAAAGCGTCCACCGGCTGGCTTGGGACATGGGGCGCAGCAGGTGAAACCATCGCCAGGTTCCAGGCAGTGATATTGCCGCTGCCATCGGTAGAAACCTTGAAGCGCGGCGGATCACCGATCGAAATAGCAGCCATGATCTGCGCATTGGCCTGCGTATAGGTATTCACGCCGTCGCTGAACGACCAGCTGCTGATCGGGTAGGGCGTTCCCGGGCCGATGACGATGTCCGTCTGGCTGGCCGGCAGGGTCGCAGGCAGGACCATCGAGCCGCTGAGGCTCATGGCTGTGGTGTAAGGGGCATGGGCATCGTTGTAGTTGACGCCCGCATAGGTGTACTGGGTATCCGCCAATGCGAGGCCAAGGCCCGAGAAGGAAAGGCACACGCTGGCGGCAAGAGCTTTTATTTTCATCAACTTTTCCTTCAGATATTTAATAAAAAACAATAAAACAGCCTGAATAAAGCAATTACCCAAATCTATTAACTCAAGCACAGACGCCAAAAATATATTCTGAAAATTCCAGAGATAACAATTGATTTGCTCAATAAAAAAATGCCGTCAATTAATGACTGGCAAGCGTTGATGCCTTGAGCGTTCAATACACTTTTACGTGCCTGGAAAAGTCGGGGCACATGCTTGATGCCTCTTTTGCGCGGTGATCGAAGAATCCGCACTGGCGTGCAAGATGGCGCTGCATTGAGTTCAGCCACGTCCCGTGCCGGCGGCGCGGCACCATGAAATCCGCCCGCAGGGCGCCTGCCCGTGCCCGACCTGCGGGCTCAGGCGTAAAAGGACAGCAACGCCAGGCACACGAACCCTCATTCTTTGCTTCGGCATCCTGGGCACGCTTGTGTTCGGCGCAGCCTTCGCCCTGTCGTTTTCCTCGCCATTGCTGGCCGAGGGCCTGGGCAAGGAGATCATCCGCATCGAGATCGAGCGCAGGCTGGGCACCCAGCTGGCTACGCTGACAGGCTCGCGCATGGCGGACCTGGCCCAGAAGGCGCTGGGCAGGACAGATAGCGAGATCGCCGCAGTGCGGCGCGAGATCGAGGCCGGCATTCCCGACAAGCTGGCTTCGGTCATGACCGACATGCGCCGCGCCGACTGCGAATGCCGCAAGCGCAAGGCCGTCTACGCGCAGCAACGCCAGGCCACCCAACTAGCATCGCTGATCCAGATGCGCGCCCGGCTGGTGGAACTCATCGAGTCGGCCTACCACCAGACCACGGCCAGCCTGGCCGAAGGCTCTGCCGTGGGCATCGGACAGACGCCTGCCTATGATGGCGCTTTGCCGATCCTCCGATATGCCTCTGGCGCCCTCACCATCCATGAACTACCGCATTGAAGACCACGTCCCCGCCGTCCAGGACTACATCCAGATCCGGCTGGCTGCCGGCCTGAGCCGCAAGTCGCCCGAGGCGGCCGCCATCGGCCTGAAAAACGGCCTGTTCAGCGTGGTCGTCTATGCCGATGCAACGCCGGTTGGCATAGGCCGCGTGATCGGAGACGGTGGGTGCTTCTTCGAAATCGTGGACATCGCTGTCATCCCCGAGCACCAGAAAAAGGGCCTGGGCCACCTCATCATGCAGCGCCTGATGCAGTACATCCACGGCAATGCCCTGCCCACGGCCTATGTCAGCCTCATGGCCGACCACGGCACGCCGGAGTTCTATCGCCGCTATGGGTTCGAACCCTCCCTGCTGCCCAGGAAGGCGGGCATGTCCTTGCGCATTGTTTGACTGCAGAGGCCCGATCAAGACAGAGATGAACAACAAACTGAGAGCAGCGGCAGTGATCGCCGCAGCGTTTTTGGCCGTTGCCTTCCTTGTGCCTGCGCCGAAAAGTGTGCCGCTCACCGAGCGCTATCCCGGTCCGTGGAAAACTGATTTCAGCCGAGACATCGCCATCGCGCTGGGCAAGAACCAAGCTATCGGCTGCGTGCAATTCCAATACCGGGAGAGCCGCCTGGACCCAGGCGAGTACCTTGTGTACTGCAATGATCGGGGCATGTGGAGGTCCTACCTGGTCTGGATCCCGTCGCAGAAGATCACTGGGCCGCACATGATTGATGCATCGATTCCGCCGTGATCGAAGAATCCGCACTGGCATGCAAGATGGCGCTGCATTGAGTTCAGCCACGTCCCCTGCCGGCGGCGCGGCACCATGAAATCCGCCCGCAGGGCGCCTGCCCGTGCCCGCCCTGCGGGCTCAGGCGTAGAAGGACAGCAACGCCAGGCACACGATGACCACGATGGCCGCCGTGATGAGCATCACCCTGAAGCCGCCGTCGCTGCTGCGCAGCAACCGCAACTCCAGCAGGGCCGCACCCACCCGGGTCATCCAGAAACAAAGCAGTTCCACCATGGGCGCAGCATAAGCGGCCCGGCAGATCAGGTGCGGGGCGTGGAAAATGCCGGCGAACGCCTGGGCATCGCAGGCCATCGAGATGTCGTGAAGCCCGTTACCCACAGGGAGGTTTATGGAACAGATTCGGGAACAGTCAGCTGGCAGCAGGCCAGCCACAAAGAGAAAAAGAATCCTCATGGTCTGCACCGGCAACATCTGCCGCAGCCCCACGGCCCACGGCGTGCTTGAAAAAATGGTGGCCGACGCGGGCCTGGCGGGCCGCATCGAAGTGGACTCTGCAGGCACGCACGGCTACCACGTGGGCGAGGCACCCGACCGCCGCTCCCAGGCCCATGCCGCACGGCGCGGCTATGACCTTTCGCAGCAGCGCGCGCGGCAGCTGCGAGCCGAGGACTTCACGGCATTCGACCAGGTGCTGGTGATGGATGGCGCCAACGAATCTGCAGCGCGCAGGATCTGCCCCGAGTCCGAATGGCACCGCGTGCAGCGGCTGACGGACTTCTGCACCGAGCACACCGCGCGCGAAGTGCCCGACCCCTACTACGGCGGCGACCGGGGTTTCGAGGACGTGCTGGACCTGGTGGAAGACGGCTGCGCGGGGCTGCTGGCCACGCTGGGCATGGCGCCGCGCAAGGGTTGACAGGCCACGGCACCGCTTGCGCATGCGAACCACGGCCAGCCTGGTGCGGGAGTTCAGGCTCTTCACTGCGTCCAATGCGCTGGTGTTTCTGGCCCTGGCCGGCGTTTGGCACCTACATCGGCCTGGCCTACATGGCCTATCTGGCCTTTGCCATAGCGCTGCTGTGCGACATCGCATTCAACCGGGCACGCGTGTGCACACGGGCCATCAACGGCCTTGCATCGTCTTTTGGTTCGGCATTCGAAGTCTTGCCTTGTTGAGCCCAAGGCCCCACCTGCCCCGGCAACTGCCCCGATCACAGCAGCGGCACGGCCTCCATAGCCCTGCCCACCCGCCACCACAATCCACCCCTGCCCGCACGCTTGGCCGCGTGGGCACCGAAGGTGCGCGCATGCTGCTGCAATGGATGCGCGCAGAGGCCGGGGAATCGCCAAGCCTGGATCTGGGTCATGAGCTGGTGGTGCGACAAAGCAATTGACTGGCTGATGCCTGGATATCCATTCGCATATTGAGATAGAGTTCGGCGGCTTGGCCATTCCCGCCCAAGCCCTTCTTCTCCACTGCGTCTGCGCAATGGAGATTTTCATTTCAATCCAACTTCAAAGAACATGAACACCATTGCATTGGGAGGACGCCTGCGGCCGCAAGGCGCAATCCGGACTCGCCGGATCATGGCCGCCTTGCTGGCTGCGAGCGCTGTACTGTGTGTGCCGAACGGAGTATCGGCGGCCGAGAACGATGCACTATCTGGCTCTCTGGCCGCATTCGGTGATGCCGCTGCGGCAAGACGCCTGGAGGACCAGATCGCGGATCTTGTGAAAAAGCGCAATCAGGCGGGCATGACCAAGCTGGTGGGGCAGATCGCGCAGAACGACGGGGCTTTCATGGAAAAGATGGACAGCCTGACGCAGGCCAAAAATCGCGTTCCTGATCCTGAAATGGCCAGGATTGCCATGGCCCTGGGCCCTTGCCACCATGCCGGTTTTCTTCTCAGGAAAATGGCTTTCGCCCTTGCCGATGGTCAGGCAAAGCCCATCATTCGCAATGGGGTGATCATGATTGACGGCACGCACATGGACGATATGTATGCCGAGCAAATGTCGCGCTGTGAAAGGCTGGCCAAGCAGCCCATGCGGAAAATCAAGATAGGTTCCATGTGCTCCGTCAATAGCTCGGGCTGCGACGAGGATCCGGATATGGATTGAAAAGGCCGAGCGCTGAAAAACGAGTGCAAGGAAAGAAAAGGCCGGGTCTACCGCCCGGCCTTTGGTGACCGCCCCGGCGGTGACTGCCATGCTGTATCTGTTCGCCCAGGACTGGCCGCACACCATTGTGTTTGACAGCCACATCGGCCTAGCCTGCTTGGCCTGTCTGGACTTTGCCATCAGATGCTGGGCAACATCGCATTCAACCGGGCACGCGTGTGTAGTCGGGCTATCAATGGCATGGCGTCGACTTTTGGTTCGACTCTCGGAATTGGGGCTTTCTTAGCCTGCTGGCATTTTCCGCACGCGGAGCGAGCGTCTCGCAACGCCCATTTTTGCTGATCACAACCGTGAACGGCCCAAACTGCCAAATTGGTTTCAGCAAAGCCTTGTCTGCGGCATTAACGCGATGCCGCGATATGGCTTCACCGCGTAGCTCCGTGCACCCGAATCAGGAATACTCCTATTTTTCCTTCAAAAACCAAGGAAAAATAGGAGCTGTCTTATTTTCAACGAGACGCATACGGAATAGCATGGATTCCTCGCGTATGAAAATCCAAGCATCTTGAGTTTTCAGGCAATCTCCGACATCTATTGCCGCCGTATTCATATATCAACCGACAATTGAAATGAAATTCCATGCGCAATATAAAATACTATTTCCTTCTTGTATTTCTCATCTATGCAAACAATGTATTTTCAAAAGGATACGTTGACAACTACTCGGTCGCAATGGTTACTGGCTGGGCGTGTGATGTCAGATTTCCTAATGACATAGTGGCTGTACACATTTGGCGCGATGACAACCAATTTCTTGGGGGGAGCAGCGCAAATATAGTCAGGGAACCCGCTGTAGGATCGGCTTGCCTTGGCAGCCACAGTGCGCATGGCTTCTCCATACCAATAAATCTTACTGAAGACTTGAAAGACGGACAGGAACACAGAGTTCTAGTTTACTCCATAGGACGTAATGGTTTCGTCGAGCAATTGAACAACTCACCTGTAAAAATCAAATTCCCTGGCGACGGAATTAAAGAGCGTCCATATTATGTCGGAGACATAGTCGCGAGAAATCTAGATTGGCCAGTTATTGAAGGTGCCGGGCACATCGGAATATGGGATGGAACTTCAGTAATTGAAGTTCTCAACGAGCCGCAGGTTGTTCAGAAAAACAATTACGAGAATTTTTTCAAACGCAGCAAAGTTTGGCCAATAAGCAGAACAAAATGGCCTGACCATAACGTAGTCTCTTGCTTCTCGTCTGCATGCACAGAGGATTTTGACAGACCTAGAGCCAATAAAAAATCTTACCCAGCCTTGTATGCAATGATTGCGAGAGCAAATCAAATATATGCCATAGGTGCAATTTATGTTGTGACACCGTACGTTACTCCAGCCGAGCCTACTGTGAATATTCCACCCAGCAGGGACTGGAATAAATACGTGACCTGGCCTCCGACGAAAGGAAGATATCGGTGTGATACTTTTATAACGGATATTATGGGCGCAACGGTTCGAAGTCCTGGATCACATGCTCACTCACACATTCAGGGCCAATGGCTACCTTTACGAATTATTGATGCGAATATAGCCACATGGTATCAAAAATATATTAGTGCAGCAGGAGCCAACATCAAAGCACCTGCCGCCTTGTACAACAAACTCAAGCAATGACAATGAAGCGAATAATATCTTACTCCGTCATTGTCGCCGCATTATATGCAGCCTATCTATTTATAAACGAATCTTTAGAACCACAAAACCACATCACACCAAATATAAAGACCAAAATTTTTAATCAACAATCAAAAATCCCAGCGAACGAAGACACACAAAATGCGAATCAAGTCACAGCGGAAGAGCAACAATCAAGTGCATTCCAGACTTCCGCATTCATTCAGGATGAAATTGATAGATTTCGCACATCTCTCGCAGATTCGTTATCCCACGATGAGAAATTGCAAGCAATCAACCGGCTTCACAACATCATTCGCTCGACCCAACGCAGAGAGGTGAGAGAATCCCTCCGCCAAGAACTGCTTAGCGTCATTGACAGCAACAGATCCAAAGATATAGTCAAATCCGCAATTTTTGACTATACGAGATCCCTCAACAGCCTGGATAGCGCTTCCGAAGCCATCAGGGTTCTCGACTCAGGACTGAAAAATGGGATCCTGACCACCAAAGAATATGCTGGAGAATCTATACACATGGGTTTTCTTTTTGACGACAAAGCGATGATCAAAAATGGTTTAAACACAGGCGACGAATATTCAAATATTGTGCTATACAATTACATATCCGGCATAACAGAAAGCAACAGGAAAAATATCATAGATCACGAACTATTGGTTTACATAAACAGCCATCCCATCAAATTTACCGGCGCTCCTTTCAGCTTCGGCCTGACAGAAGCCATTCAATACAATGAATGGGCCATGGCCAAAGCAAACATCGAGTCAATCCTCAATGGGGCGGACCCTGTGGATATTCTGGCGGCCCCCTTCAAAAATATGCTCACAGATCCCAGGGAACTGCTGGCGCTATCCATCTCTCCGGACATTGGATTGAAAGTCATGAAAAAGGTGATAGCAAGCAAAGACCACCAAATAGGCCTTGAGAATCTTGACAAGTTCACGGCCAGCTATTCTTATATTCCTGCCATAAAATCCGCATCGGATAATATGGAGCGCTATAAAACAGGCTTAGAAAAGTGATATCTCCATCAGAGCTTCCCCAACGAGATATTCCAAAATCTAATTTCCGGATTTATCCGAGGGATTGCTATATCTTTCAAATTCAACCAAACGTCCCTACTTCCCCGCCACCACAATCCTCCCCTTGCCCGCGCGCTTGGCCGCATACATGGCCTCGTCGGCGCGCTGCAGCAGCTGGGTGGTGTTTTCCCGGGCGGCATTGAGGGCGATGCCGATGCTGGCGCCGACCTGGACGGTGGCACCGTTTTCCAGGCGGATGGGCTGGCAGATGGAGGCCAGGCAGCGCTGCATGGCCTGAAGGGCGTCGTTGGCCGAAGCCAGTTCGCCCAGCAGCAGCACGAATTCGTCTCCACCCATGCGGGCCACGCAGTCGGTTTCGCGGGCCTGGGTGGTGAGGCGGCGGGCGATGATGCGCAGCACTTCATCGCCGGCGTCGTGGCCTTCGGTGTCGTTGACTTGCTTGAAGCCGTCCAGGTCCATGAAGCAGACGGCCAGCTGGCCGGGGCCGCTGGCCTGGGCCAGCGCGCGCTGCAGCCGCGCCTGCAGCGCGCGGCGGTTGGCCAGGCCGGTCAGCACGTCGTGCAATGCCTGGTGCTGGGCCGCCTGCTCGCCGCGCTTGAGGGCGTCGATGTCCACGAAGACCCATATCGATTCGCCATCGGCCAGGCCTGCGCCGCTGACATCGACCCAGAGCAGGCTGCCATCGCTGGTCTGCAGCTGCATCTGGGCGTGGCATTTGCCGCTGGAGCGCAGTGCGCCATAGGCCAGTTCGCCGGAGCGTTCGTAGGTTTCCTCGTCCGGGTAGAGGATGCGCGCCGAGTGGTCCAGCAGCTCGCCGGCCGGGCGCTTGAGCATGCGCTGCAGGGCCTGGTTGGTCCACAGCAGCCGGCGCTCGCGCAGGCGGGCGATGCCGATGAGGTCATTGTCCATGAACAGTTCCTGCTGGCGCAGCAGCTCGGCGAGCCGGATGCGCGCCACGCGTTCGCGCTGCTGCAGCAGATAGAGGCTGACCGAGCCCAGCGCGATCAGCGCGATGCTCAGGCCCGTGAGCGCCCAGGCACGCCAGGCCGATGCGCGCCACCCCGCCAGGTAGCTTTCCGTGCCCAGGCCGGTGAAGACGGTCAGCGGGTAGCCGGCCAGGCGCTGGTAGGCCGTGATGCGCTCCACACCATCGAGCAGCGTGGGCGTGATGTACCAGCCAAGCTCCCGGTCATCGGCCAGGGCCCGGTGGTACTCGCCCGAGACTTCCGAGCCGCCGATGCCGGCCATGGGCTGGGGATCGCCTGCCGCGTAGCGGGCCACCAGCAGATCCTTGTCCGAACGCAGTGCAATGGCGCTGTCGGGCCCGAAGGCCTGGCGGCGGAACAGCGACTGGAAATGCTCGGCCGCGACGACCGCGTAGACGATGCCCTGGAAATCCCCGTCGCCGGATTGCAGCCGCCGCGCCAGCACGATGGCCCATTTCTTGAAGGAGTGGCTGACCAGCGGGTCGGAGACCACCATGCGGTCGGTGTTGCGCGCCCGGTCGAAGTAGCCTCGCTCGGCCACGGAAAATGCCGGCTCCTCCTCGTTCGCACTCTGCAGGACCTGGCCATTGGCGTCGGTGACGCGCAGCGCCGTGACGAAGGGAACGAGGGCGCGCTGCTCCTGCAGGATTTCATAGAGGGCCAGCGCCGCCACGTCCGCGCCTTCCAGACTCCGGCTGCGGTAGCGGCCCGCGACGGTGGCCAGGGCGTTGTCCACCAGCCGCATCTCGGCGTTCAGCTCCAGGCTCAGGCTGCGGGCCTGGTTCCGGGTGACGGCCACGCCCAGGTCCAGGTCGGCCTGGTGGTTGGCGCGCAGGCTCAACCAGGTGGCCAGGCCCAGCAGGCCGGCCACCAGCAGGTTGCCGAGCACCAGGCGCAGGAGCACCTTGTCGGAAAGAAGCCTCTTCATGGCGCCGGGTGTCCCTTTCCTACTTGCTGGATGGGCATCGGGGTGGATGGACCGGCCCATTTTTAGCACAAGGCAGGAGCACTCCATGCCAGGTCGCACGCCATGGCAGCGGCGCCTTTCGGCGCTGCGCCCGGCCCCCCTCAGGGCATGCGCCAGCTCAGGCCCGCGTACACGGCCCGGCCATCTCCGGGAAAGTAGTAGGCACCATCCACGCCGCGCACATTGGCCTGTACGGCCGTGGTCGCGGCATAGCGCCGGTCGGTCAGGTTGCGGCCTTCGACGAACCAGCTCCAGCCATCGCCCAGCGTCCCGCTCAAGCGCAGGTTGAGCAGCGCATAGCCATCGGAGGCCACGGTGTTGGCATGGTCCACCCAGGTGCGCGAGGGCAGCCACTCCAGGCCGGGCGCGACCGTGACCTGCTGCGTGGCCTTCCACTGCAGCTCGGCCCGCAGCAGGTGCGGTGGAATGCCGGCCAGGCGGCGGCGGCCGTAGACGGCGTCGTTGTCAAAGCGCAGGTCGCTGTAGAGGTACTGGGTGCGCAGCGACCAGCGCGGCGCAAGCCGTGCCTGCATGGACAGCTCCAGCCCCTGGTGGATGGTGCGGTCGGCATTGGTGGTGCCCAGGGCCGCGCCGCTGGCGTCGGTCAGCGCCAGCAGTTCGCGGCGCACGCGCGAGTGGTAGATGGCGGCGTCCCAGGCCAGGGCCTCGCCGTGGCCGCGCCAGCCGGCCTCCACCGTGGTTGCGCTTTGCGCGCGCCCCAGCGGCAGCGAAGGCTGGTAGACCAGCTCGCCAATGGGCGGAGCCTCGAAGCTGCCGCTGATGTTGGCGTACCACTGCGACGTGGGCGTGGCCGCGAACAGTAGGCCCAGCTTGGGCGAGGTGTGGCTGAAATCCACGTCGTAGCTGGAGGCGGGCGCCAACAGATTGTCCTGGCGGCGCTGGGCGCGCACGAACTGCAGGCCGGCCTGCAGCGTCCAGCGGGTACTCAGGCCATGGCTGTATTCGCCATAGACCACGTCCTGCTGCGCCTTCACGCGCGTGCGCCCCGTGGACGTGCCGGCCGCGCCGCCCGCATTGGTGTAGCGCCATTCATCGCCATCGAGCTGCGCGCTGGAAAAGCCCAGCACCAGCCTGCGCGTGAGGCCACCGCCCTGCCCCAGCTCGGCCACCAGGCGCGAGTCCAGGCCCGTGTCGCGCATGTCCTGCTGGACGATGCCCATGGTCATGGGGTGGAAGCGGTCGCGCTGCGCCGCGAACAGCGAGGTGGTCCAGCGCAGGCCTTCGCGCGGCTGCCAGTCCATGCGCAGGGCGCCGCGCGTCTGGCGGTAGTTGTTGCCGGCGTCCTGCGCCACATAGCCGGGCGCGGCCTGGCGCGGATTGGCCAGCATGGCCGCGCGCGTGAGGCTGCCGGGCATTTGCATGTCGGCATCCACATGGGACAGGAAGGCGCGCAGCTCCAGCGTATCGGTGAGCTGCAGGCCCACATTGCCGGACAGGCGCTGCGTGCGCCAGGCCGACTGTTCGCGCCAGCCGTCCTGCTCGCTGCGGCCGATGTTCAGAAGGCCATCCACCCGCTCGCCACGGCCCGCCAGTTGGGCCTGGGCCTGCCGCTGGCCGAACGATCCGGCCTGCAGCCGCAGCGATGCGGCAGGTGCCGTCAACCCGGTCGGCGAGACAAAGTTGATCGCGCCGCCCAGGCTGCTGGCGCCGTACTCCAGCGCATTGGCGCCACGCCAGACCTCGACATGCTGGGCCGCCATGGGGTCGATGGACTGGAAGTCCGCCGCGCCATCGGCCTGGTTCAGCGGTATGCCGTCCTGGTACAGCTGTATGCCGCGCATCAGATAGCCGCGCTGCACGCCCGAGCCCCGGATGGACAGCCGCGTCTCCGGGCCGTGGCGCGTCTGTGCGAGCACGCCGGGCGCGTAGGCCAGTGCATCGGCGGCGGTGCTGGCACGCCCGGCCGCGTAGCTGGCTGCATCGACGACGGCCGTGCCGCCTGCGCGCTGCGACAGCTCATCGCGCGCAGCCTGCACGGCCTGCGCGGCGCGGGCCTCGGGCGTGGTGGCGGCGCCGCGGGCGCGCACCTCCACATCCGCAAGAACAGGTTCTGCCTGGGCCAGGGCGGAGGATGCCGCGCAAAGGCCTGCGGCGCCGGCCAGAGAAAGTGCAAAGCTCTTCATGCAGCCCCCAGGATCTGGCGCAGATCGGCCGCGCAGTCCTGCGCTTCCTGCTCATGGCGGAACGCCACGCGCAGCCGGCCCTCGGGATCGAAGACATAGGTGATGGCCGAGTGGTCCATGGTGTAGGACGCACCCGTGGGCACCTTCTTGTAGAAGACCTTGAATTCCCTGGCGACCTCGGCCGTCTGCGCCTCGTCACCGCGCAGCGCGACAAAGCCGGGGTCGAAGGCGCCCACATAGGCCTTGAGCACCTGGGCCGTATCGCGCTCGGGATCGATGGTGATGAAGGCCACGGCCAGGCGGGCGCCATCGGCGCCCAGAAGCTCGCGTATTTCCAGCGCGCGCGTCAGCGCCGTGGGGCAGACATCGGGGCATTGGGTGAAGCCGAAAAAGACCATCAGGGCCTGGCCCTTGAAGTCGGCCAGCGTGCGCTCGCGCCCATCGGCATCGCGCAGGCGGAAGTCCCGGCCGTACTGCGCGCCGGTGAGGTCGATGCCCTTGAAGGGCACGGTGGCGGGCTTGCAGCCGGCCAGCAGCGCCAGTGCGGCCAGGCCGCCGCCAAGGCAGGCGCGGCGAGACAGGGCAACGCAAGCAACGGATTGGAGGGTCGAAGAAAAATCGGCGGCGCGCTGCGGCGCCGCATGGCAATCGGAACGGAACATGGCTTCCCTGCGTGGAATCTTGGCGAAGCCGCACCACCAAGGCTGCGCCCGGCCGGTGCGGCAATGTTCTGAGACAGGCCAGCGGCCAGACAGCGCGGGACAGCGCTGCACAGCAACCGAGGGCTCAGGCGATCAGCAGCAGCAAGGGAGGCCCGCGCGGCGGCAGCGGCGCGCCGACCAGGGAGGCAATGCGGGCAGAGACGATGGGCTGCAGCGCGCGGCCCAGCGGCTGCGGTTGCGCCCAGGAGGGGGAGACATGCGCGGGCGGCGGCGTTACCGCCAGGCACAGCGGGCAGTCCAGCGAATGCTGGGCAGACACCGCCTGCCCTTCTTCACCGTTGACCACGACCAGCTTGACACTGCCGCCAGCCGTGCAGACCAGCTCCATGGCCTGCGGGTGCACCAGGGGCGATGCAATGGCCAGGCCCAGCGTCAACGCGAACCACGCCATGACCAGGCGGGCCAACGAGATGGAGTTGCGCAGGGCGTGCATGGCTGGGGATTATGGGGCTGAGATGCCGGATATGCGTGGTATCCGTAGCCGCCTGCCCGCATGGGCCATCCCATAATCGCCTTTTCCCCAAGCAGTGACCGCCATGTCGAAACTCCATGTTGTGCAGCAGGGCCAAGGCCCGGCCCTCGTTCTGAGCCACGCGCTCGGTTGTGACCTCCAGATGTGGGACGGCGTTGCCCAGGCGCTGGAAGACCGCTTCACCGTGGTGCGCTATGACCACCGGGGCCACGGCCGCTCGCCCGCCATCGGCGAGGCTTTCGACATGAACGACCTGGCAGACGACGCAGCCGGCGTGATCGAGGCGCTGGGCCAGGGGCCGGTGCACTTCGTGGGCCTGTCCATGGGCGGCATGACGGCCCAGGCCCTGGCCGTGCGCCATCCGGCGCTGGTGCGCAGCATCACCATCGCCAATTCGGCCAGCTACTACGACGAGGCCGCGCGCGCAGGCTGGCAGGCGCGCATTGCCACCGTGCACGACCAGGGCGTGGCGGTGATTGCCGACGGCGCCATGCAGCGCTGGTTCACCCCCGAGTTCCGCACCGGGCAGGCGGCCCGCGTGGCCTCCTTGCGCGCAGGGCTGGAGGCTTTGGCGGCCAAGCCCTATGCGGCGGCCTGTGCGGCCGTGGGCGGCATCGATTTTCGCGAGAGCAATCGGCGCATCGCCTGCCCCGCACTGCTCATTGCGGGCAGTCGCGATGAGGCCACGCCGCCTGCCCTGTCCGAGGACATGCAGGCGCAGATTCCGGGCGCGCAGCTGGTGTCGCTGCCTGCCGCGCATTTGAGTGCCGTGGAAATGCCCGTGGAGTTTGCGCGGTTGGTGAGCGACTTTGTCGCGCAGGTCCGCTAAATCTGCAGTTCCACCCGGGCGGGATGGGGACTGAGCGAAGTCGCTATCGCGGGGGGCATCACGGCCGGCAGATCAACTCCGCCACGTCCATCAGCAGGGCTTCATCGATCTGCTCGCGCAGGTCCGCCGCCAGCCTGCGCCGGTAGAACACGCCCAGGTCCAGCCCCACGCCCAGCGCGCGGATCTGCACGTCGCCCGCGCGCTCGTGCCGGGCGATGACCTGGCGCAGGTGCTGGTCCAGGTAGTGCTCGTCGTTGGCCTGGTGCGTGGCCGTGTCCATGGGGCAGCCGTCCGAGATGACGAGCAGGATGCGGCGCTGCGCGGGCCGCGCCAGCAGCCGCTCGCAGGCCCATTCCACGGCCTCGCCGTCCACGCCCTCGCGAAACAGGTCGGGCCTGCGCAGCGCGGCAATGCCGTGGCGGGCGTGGCGCCAGGGTTTGGCGGCATCCTTGAAGACGATGTGCAGCCGCTCGTTGAGCCGGCCCGGGATGTGGGGCTGGCCCGCGCGCTGCCAGTCGCGGCGGGCGCGGCCGCCGTTCCAGGCCTGGGTGGAAAAGCCCAGCACGTCCACCGGCACGCCGGCCATGGACAGCGCGCGGCCCAGCAGGTCCACCAGCAGGGACAGCGGGCGCGCATGCGCCTTCATCGAGCCCGAGCAGTCCAGCAAGATGGCCACGGCCGCATCGCTGACGGGGCGCGGCAGCTCGTTCCTGAAGATGGCGCGCTGCTGCGGATCGCTGACCAGTTGCGCCAGCCGGCTTGCATCCAGGTGGCCATCCTCCAGGCCGAACTGCCAGCCGTCGTGGCGCGGCACGGCCAGGCGCTGCTGCAGGTGGCGGGCCAGCCGGCCCGCGTGCAAGCCGCTGCGCGCCAGTTCGTCATCCATCTGCCCGCGGAACTCGGCCAGTTGCGCTGCGCGGATCAGCTCGGTGGCCTGCGCCTCGCGGTCATAGGCGCGCGTGAACACGCGGTAGCTGTGGGCAGCGCCGGCCCAGGCGCGGCTGTCGCCGCTGAGCGCCACGGGCGGCGCATCCAGGCTTTGCGATTCAAAGTGCAGCGGCAGCGCGAAGCTGCCCCGCCGGCGCGGCCCGGCAGCGCCACGCGGCACCTCCTCCTGGGCTGACCGCACGGCCTGGCCCACCCAGCGGCTGATGGCCAGGGCCGGCGCAATGAAGGCCTGCTGGTCCTGCCGGTGGCGGCGCAGCAGGGCCCACTGCGCGCCCAGTTGCGCGGACAGGCCGGCGCGCGTGGCCTCGGCCAGGTCGGCCAGGGCATCGGGCGGCTCATGTCCGCTCAGGCGGCTCCAGGCTGTCAGCGCCACAGTGAACAGCAGGATGCCCAGGCTGCTTTCGGTCAGGCCCGAATCGGCAAAGGCCTGGCTCCAGTGCACAAAGCGCGCATGCAGGTTGGCGCGTGCGCCGGGCCATTCTTCAGGCGCCAGGCTTTCCACGCGCAACTGCTCCAGCAGTTCGAACACCAGCCGCTCCACCGGGTCGCCGGGCAGGTAGCGCGCGTGCAGGCCGGCATCGCTCAGCCGCAGGCGCAGGCTGGCACCGTCGAGCAGGCCGCGCTGGTCGGCCAGTTGAGCGGGCACGTCGGATTGGTGGGCCGCTGCCAGCACCACGGGCGCCGTGCCCCGGTACAGCGTCTGCCCGCTCCATTGCAGCGAGGCGTCGCCCGCCATGGCGCGCAGCAGCGCGCCGCCCCAGGCCTCCATGCGCGCCAGCGAGGGGGATGCCTCAGCAGGCATGGGCGGGCTCGTCGCGCAGCGCCAGTTCCTGGCCGAAGCAGCGCTGGAAGTACTCGGCCACGATGGCCCGCTCGGCCGGCTCGCACTTGTTGAGGAAGGACAGCTCGAAGGCCAGCCGCAGGTCGTGGAAGATCTGCGCGTTCTCGGCCCAGGTGATGACGGTGCGCGGCGACATCAGCAGCGACAGGTCGCCCACCGCAAAGCCCTTGCGCGTGAGCGCAGCCAGCGCCACCATGGCGGCCACCTGCTCGCGCCCCTGCGGCGTGGCCAACTGCGGCACGCGCGCCAGCACGATGGCGGCCTCCTCGGCCGGTGCCAGGTAGTCCAGGCTGGTGACCAGGTTCCAGCGGTCGAGCTGGGCGTGGTTGAGCATCTGCGTGCCGTGGTACAGGCCGCTGAGGTTGCCCTGGCCCAGGGTGTTCATGGTGGCGAAGAGGCGGAACTGCGCATGCGGCTGGAGCACGCGCTTTTGGTCCAGCAGGGTGAAGCTGCCCTCGCGTTCGAGCACGCGCTGGATGACGAACATCACATCGGGCCGGCCCGCGTCGTATTCATCGAAGACCAGGGCCACGGGCCGCTGCAGTGCCCAGGGCAGGATGCCTTCCTGGAACTGCGTGACCTGGCGGCCCTCCTGCAGCACGATGGCGTCCTTGCCCACCAGGTCCAGCCGGCTGATGTGGCCGTCGAGGTTGACGCGCACGCAGGGCCAGTTCAGCCGCGCCGCCACCTGCTCGATGTGGGTGGACTTGCCCGTGCCGTGCAGCCCCTGGATGACCACGCGCCGGTTGTGCGCAAAGCCGGCCAGGATGGCCAGCGTGGCCTGCGGGTTGAAGCGGTAGGCCGGGTCCACGGCAGGCACATGCTCGCTGCGTTCGGCAAAGGCCGGCACCTGCATGTCGGTGTCCAGGCCGAAGGTCTCGCGCACGCCAAGTGTGCGCGTGGGATGCATCAGGGTCAGCTCAGTCATCGTCAGGGGCTCCCGGGGGGACTTCGTCGTTGATGCGCGCAATCGCCTCGGCCGCCGCGCGCAGTTGGGGAAGAAAGGACAGCGCCCGCTCGCGCGTGAAACGCATGATGGGCGCCTGCACGGCCAGCCCCATGTTCGAGGGGCCGCCCTGGATGGAGGGCACGAGCACGCCCAGGCACAGCAGGCCGGGCAGGAATTCCTCGTTGTCGAAGGCATGGCCCTGGGCGCGCACCTGGTCCAGTTCGGCGTCCAGCGCGTCGAAGGCCGTCAGCGTGTTGGCCGTGAAGCCTTCCAGCGGCACGGCCGACAGCAGCCGCCTGCGCTGCGCGGGCGCCATCTGGCTCAGGAACAGCTTGCCCGTGGCAGAGCAATGGGCCGGCACGCGCGAGCCCGGGTGCAGATAAAAGCGCAGCGGCGCGGGCGTCTCCACGCGGTCCAGGTAGAGCACCTCGCTGCCCGAGAAGGCGGTGATGTTGCAGCTCTCGCCGATATCGCGCACCAGCTGGGCCAGCACCGCGTGGCGTGCGCCATGCGTGGTGTTGTTGAGCAGCACGCTCTCAGCGAGCCGCATCAGGCGCCGGCCCGTGCCGTAGTGCCGGCCATTGCCCTCGCGCTGCAGGATGCCCGCGCCCTCGAGCTGCTGGAGCATGCGGTGCATGGTGGGCTTGGGCAGGCCTGTCTCCTCGACCATGGTCTGCAGCGTGAAGGGCTCATTCTTCTGGGCAATGGCCTCCAGCAGGGCGAACAGCCGCAGGTTGGGCGTGTCGCCATCGATACGGGCAGGGATGGGGTCACGGGTGTTCATGGTGTTGGTCATCATATGTTTTTCAATTTTTCGAGTCAATTTGTTCCGAAAAAAGAAATTTGTTTGACATCCAGGCGAAGTCAGTCCTAGACTTGCGCCGTAATTTCTTTTTTCGGAACATTGAGTTCCATTTTCAAGGAGACAACATGACTGCAGCCAACAATCGTACGGTGGTCGAAGGCGTCCAGAAGATGACCCCTTCCGAAGCCTTTGTGGAGACCTGCGTGGCCAACGGCGTCACGGAGATGTTCGGCATCATGGGCTCGGCCTTCATGGATGCCATGGACATCTTCGCGCCCGCCGGCATCCGCCTGATCCCCGTGGTGCACGAGCAGGGCGCCGCCCACATGGCCGACGGCTATGCGCGCGTCTCGGGCCGCCACGGCGTGGTGATCGGCCAGAACGGCCCCGGCATCAGCAACTGCGTGACCGCCATCGCGGCCGCCTACTGGGCCCACAGCCCCGTGGTCATGATCACGCCCGAGACCGGCACCATGGGCATGGGCCTGGGGGGCTTCCAGGAAGCCAACCAGCTGCCCATGTTCCAGGAGTTCACCAAGTACCAGGGCCATGTCTGCAACCCCAAGCGCATGGCCGAGTTCACGGCACGCTGCTTTGACCGCGCCATCTCCGAGATGGGCCCCACACAGCTGAACATCCCGCGCGACTATTTCTATGGCGAAGTGCAGTGCGAAATCCCCAAGCCCATGCGCGTGGAGCGCGGCTCGGGCGGTGAAAACAGCCTGCAGGCCGCCACGGAACTGCTGGCCACGGCCAAGTTCCCCGTGATCCTGGCCGGCGGCGGCGTGGTCATGGGCGATGCGGTCGAGGAGTGCAGGCAGCTGGCCGAGCGCCTGGGCGCACCCGTGGTCACGGGCTACCTGCGCAATGACGCCTTCCCCGCCAAGCACCCGCTGTGGGCCGGCCCGCTGGGCTACCAGGGCTCCAAGGCCGCGATGAAGCTCATCGCCCAGGCCGACGTGGTGATCGCGCTGGGCTCGCGCATGGGCCCCTTCGGCACCCTGCCCCAGCACGGCATGGACTACTGGCCCAAGAACGCCAAGATCATCCAGGTCGAGGCCGACCACACCAACCTGGGCCTGGTCAAGAAGATCTCGGTGGGCATCCACGGCGACGCCAAGGCCGTGGCACGCGAGCTGGGCCGCCGCCTGCAGGGCCAGACCCTGGCCTGCGACGCCACCAAGGCCGCGCGCGCCGACACCGTCGCCACCGAGAAGGCGGCCTGGGAGAAGGAGCTGGACGAGTGGACGCATGAGCGCGACCCCTACAGCCTGGACATGATCGAAGAGGCCAAGGGCGAGCGCACGCCCACGGGCGGCCAGTACCTGCATCCGCGCCAGGTGCTGCGCGAGCTGGAAAAGGCCATGCCGCCGCGCGTGATGGTCTCCACCGACATCGGCAACATCAACTCCGTGGCCAACAGCTACCTGCGCTTCGACGAGCCGCGCAGCTTCTTCGCGCCCATGAGCTTCGGCAACTGCGGCTATGCCCTGCCCACCATCATCGGCGCCAAGTGCGCGGCGCCCGACCGTCCGGCCATTGCCTACGCCGGCGACGGCGCCTGGGGCATGAGCATGGTGGAAATCATGACCGCCGTGCGCCATGACATTCCCGTCACGGCCGTGGTCTTCCACAACCGCCAGTGGGGCGCGGAGAAGAAGAACCAGGTGGACTTCTACAACCGCCGCTTCGTGGCCGGCGAGCTGGAAAGCGAAAGCTTCGCGGCGATTGCCAGCGCCATGGGCGCCGAGAGCATCGTGGTCGACCAGATCGAGGACGTGGGCCCGGCGCTGCAAAAAGCCATCGACCTGCAGATGAACCACGGCAAGACCTGCGTGATCGAGGTGATGTGCACGCGCGAACTGGGCGACCCGTTCCGCCGCGATGCGCTGGCCAAGCCCGTGCGCTTCCTCGAAAAGTACAAAGATTTCGTCTGAAGCTGTCTGACACCCCCTGAGGCGCTGCGCGCCTTCCCCCTCTCTACCCGCTGCGCGGGGGAGGGGGACGACACCCTCGGTGCGGGGCGGCCCTTCCTCGGTGTCCCTGGGATGGGCCGCGCCGGTTTCATGCGCCTGGGTGAAGCGCAAGGCCCTCGAAAGCCGATTCCCAGATTCCCTGCGTTGCTCGCGCCGGGCCCTGTACTTTCCCGCAGGAGCTTTCATGGTCCCCCCACTTTCACTCGCCGTGGCCGCCGATGATGCGCCCGCCACGCACCGCCCCCATCTCCAGCACTTGCTCGACCAGGCCAAGGCGCAAGGCCCCATCCCGGTGGCGGTGGCCTATCCCTGTGATGCGGGCTCGCTGCAGGCCGCCATGCAGGCCGCGCAGGCGGGCCTGATCACGCCGCTGCTGGTCGGCCCCGAGGCACGCATCCGGGCGGCGGCCCAGGCAGCCGGGCTGGATCTGGCGGGCGCGTCCATCCATTCCACAGCCGACGATCCACGCGCGGCGGCGGCCCAGGCGGCGGCGCTGTGCGGCAGCGGCCAGGCCCGCGCGCTGATGAAGGGCAGCCTGCACAGCGACGAGTTGCTGGGCGCTGCCGTGGCGCGCGAGGCCGGCCTGCGCGGCAGCCGCCGCGCCAGCCATGTGTTCGTGATGGACCTGCCGGGCTTCGAGCGCCCGCTGCTGATGACCGATTGTGTGGTCAACATCTTCCCCACGCTGATGGACAAGCGCGACATTGCGCAGAACGCCATCGACCTGGCACGTGCCATCGGCATTGCGCGGCCCCGCGTGGCCGTGCTCTCGGCGGTGGAGACGGTCAACCCCGCCATTCCCGGCACCATCGACGCGGCCGCGCTGTGCAAGATGGCCGACCGGGGGCAGATCAGCGGCGCCATCCTCGACGGGCCGCTGGCCTACGACAACGCCATCTCGCTGCGCTCGGCGCATCACAAGGGCATCGTCTCCGATGTGGCCGGCCAGCCCGACGTGCTGCTGGTGCCCAGCCTGGAGGCCGGCAACATGATCTACAAACAGCTGGTCTACATGGCCGATGCCGAGTGCGCGGGCCTGGTGCTGGGCATGCGCGTGCCCATCGTGCTGACCAGCCGTTCGGACTCGGTGGCCAGCCGCATCGCGTCCTGCGCGCTGGCGGTTCTGGCCGATGCGGCGGGCGGCAAGGAGCAGCCATGAGCCAGGTTCAAGCCCCGTTGGCAGCACAGCCGCCCGTGCCGCGCATGCTGCAATGGTTGAAGCTCCTGCCCGGCACAGGCCTGTCGGGCGTGATTGCGCTGGCAGCCACCTTCGTCTCCACGCTGCACGGCGGGCCGCAGCTGCTGTTCGCGCTGTTCTTCGGCGTGGCCTTCCACTTCCTGAGCCAGGACGCGCGCGCCAAGCCGGGCATCGAGTTCTGTGCACGCGGCGTGCTGCGCCTGGGCGTGGGCCTGCTGGGCGCGCGCATCACGGCCACGCAGATCGCGGGCCTGGGCTGGACCACGGCGCTGATCGTCATCGCCGCCGTGGTCACCACGCTGCTGTGCGGCACGCTGCTGGGCCGGCGCCTGGGCCTGACGCGGCCGCAGGGCGTGCTGTCGGGCGGCGCGGTGGCCATCTGCGGCGCCTCGGCGGCGCTGGCCATCTCCTCGGTGCTGCCGCGCGACAAGGACAGCGACCGCTTCACGCTGACCGTGGTGGTCACGGTCACCGTGCTGTCCACGGCCGCCATGGTGCTGTACCCGCTGGTGGCGCGCGCCCTGCACCTGCCGCCCGAGCTGGCGGGCCTGTTCATCGGCGGCACCATCCACGATGTGGCCCAGGTGGTGGGCGCGGGCTACACCATCGACCAGGCCACGGGGGACTACGCCACCATCGTCAAGCTGTTCCGCGTGTCCATGCTGGCCGTGGTGGTGGTCATGGTCTCGGCCCTGTTCAAGCGCCAGCGCGAGGCTGCGGCCGAGCAGCACCACGGCAAGAAGCCGGGCCTGGTGCCCTGGTTCCTGTGGGTGTTCGTCGCGCTGGTGGCCATCAACTCGCTGGGCTGGGTGCCGCCGGGGCTGCAGCACCAGTTGAGCGACCTGTCGCGCAACTGCCTGGTGCTGGCCATTGCGGCCCTGGGCCTGAAGACCTCGTTCCAGCAACTGGCCCAGGCCGGCTGGCGGCCTTTTGCACTGCTGGTGGTGGAGACGCTGTGGATGGCGGCCTTCGTGCTGATCGCCATCGAGTTCGAGATGCGGTGAGCCCAGGCGCAACACGGCAGTTTTCCAGGGCCCGCCATGCGCGGGCCCTTTTCATTTCTCATGGAACCGGCGCATTTGATGTTCGCGCATTGAGGTGATACATTTGCACACAATTTTTTGACGCACATCAACGCCCGACACGAGCCGTGAACGTTCTTCGCAAGCAAGCCGGCAGATTCCGCAGAAGGACTGCCATCCAGGTCCTCGCCCTCCTGCGCAGGCAACAACCCCTGCAAGCCGCCTTGCTGCGGCTGCTTCCGTGCCTGCTGCTGCTGGCCGGCTGCGCCGTGCTGCTGGACTCCCTGGTGCCCATCCCGCTGTGGGCCGTCGCCGGCCTGACCGGGGTCATGGCGGGCTACATCGCCCACAACTGCCAGGCGTTTGTTGCATCCCAGCGCAGGAAATCCATGCTGCGCCATCTCGCGCGCTGCTGCCTGCTGCACGCCCAATGAAACACAGGCGCCCGGGTCTTCAGGCACCGCTGCTGGCATAGGCCGTCAGCGCCTGCGCGACCGCCTTGAAGACCACGGCGCAGCGCTCGCTCTTGCGCAGGTCCTCATGCATGGCCACCCAGGTATCGAGCTTCCATGAGAATGCCTGCGGCAGCACCCGCACCAAGCCCGGGTCCCTGGCCGCCAGCGCCGACTGGCAGATGCCGATGCCAAAGCCAGCGCGGATGGCGCCCAGCTGTGCCAGGTCGCTGTCCGAGCTCAGCGCCATGGCCTCGCGCGTGAACATCGGAAACTGCTGCTGAAACCTGCGGATGAAGGCGTTCTCATGGTCGAAGCCGATTAGCGAGTGCCCGGCCAGTTCCTGCAGCGAAGCCGGCACCCCATGCCTGGCCAGATAGCTCTCATGGGCATGCAGCCCCAGTTCGATGGCGCCGATATGGCGGGCCACCAGCGCCTCCTGCTGCGGCCGGAACATGCGCACGGCCACATCGGCCTCGCGGCGCAGCAGGTCATCGACCGCGTTGGACAGCACCAGTTCGATGCGCAGTTCAGGATGGGCCGCGCGCAATTGCGCCAGCACGGGCGGCAGCAGCTCCACGCCCACGACCTCGCTGGCCGTCAGGCGCACCGTGCCGCGCACGCCCGCGCCATGGCTGGCCGCCACGCGGCGCAGCGCGGCAGCCGTCGCGGCCATGCTGGCCGCATAGGGCTGCAATTCATAGGCCGCCTCGGTGGGCGCGAAGCCATCGGACGAACGGGTGAACAGTTGCAGGCCCAGCGCCGACTCCAGCCCGTCGATGTGCCGGCCCACGGTTGGCTGCGCCAAGCCCATGGCCCGGCCCGCCGCTGACAGCGACCCGGACTCCAGCACCTGCAAAAAGCTGCGATACCACTCCCAATGGGGTTCCGACATCACTGATCCATTCATTTATGCATGGACACCAGAAGATTCTAGGCAATTTTCCTTTTGCGGCGTGTTGCGGACACTGGCGTGGTCACCACAGGACCCGCACCATGCCATCCATTGCACTTTTCGGCGCCGCAGGCGCCATCGGCCAAAGCCTGGCCGCCGCGCTCAGACAACAGGGCCGCGCCTATCGCGTGGTCGGCCGCAACGCAGCCAGCCTGCGCCAGACCTTCGGCGCCGATCCCCTGGCCGAGATCGCCACCTGGAACCCGGATGTCGCCGGCTCCATCGAGGCTGCCGCCCACGGCGTGGACACGCTGGTCTACCTGGTGGGCGTGAACTACTGGCAGTTTCAATTGCATCCCGAACTGATGCGCAAGACGCTGGAAGGCGCCATTGCCGCGGGCGTGCGCCGCATCGTGCTGATCGGCACCGTCTATCCCTACGGAAAGGCCCGCACCCTGCCCGTGGCGGAAGATCATCCGCGCGAGCCCCATACCTTCAAGGGCCGCATGCGCAAAGCCCAGGAGGACCTGCTGCTGCAAGCCCATGCACAGGGCCGCATCGAGGCCACCGTGCTGCGCCTGCCCGACTTCTACGGTCCCGGAGTGCACAACAGCCTGCTGCACGGCGCCTTCGAGGCGGCGGCCCACGGCGGCCGGGCCGACATGATCGGCCCGCTGGACCGGCCGCACGAATTTGTCTATGTGCCTGATGTGGGCCCCGTAGTGGCGCGCCTCATCGACACGCCGCAGGCATTCGGCAGGGTCTGGCACCTGGCGGGCGCGGGGGCGACCACGCAGCGCGACATCGTCTCGGAGATCGAACGCCTGAGCGGCAGGCCGTTGAAACTGCGCGTTGCAGGCAAGACCGCGCTGCGCCTGGCCGGCCTGTTCAGCCCCTTGATGCGCGAACTGGCCGAGATGCACTACCTGCTGACCGATCCGCTGATCATGGATGACTCGGCCCTGCACACCCTGCTGGGCCCCATTGCCAAGACTCCCTACACCCAGGGCATACGCGCCACGCTGGATGCCGCCAGGGCGGGCGCGGGCTCAGCTGTGAACTCCAGCCCGCAGCAGGCCACGGCCTGAAAACAAAAAAGCCCTGACAGCAGAACTGCCAGGGCTTTTGTCTATCTGGCAGGGGAGGAAGGACTCGAACCCTCGCATGCCGGAATCAAAATCCGGTGCCTTTACCAACTTGGCGACTCCCCTAGAAGACGTAAATTCTAATACGTTTTTTTGGGCCGAAATCCAAAATTCAGAAAATTTGGTCCAAAACGTTCTTCAATCATTCCGGCGCCAACGCGGCATCCAGCTGGCCACGAATCGCCTGCTGCCCCGCCGCCGTGAAGCAGCCAATGAAGACAAAGGCGGACCCGGCCACCTGCGCCGCGCCCAGATCCGCCACGCGCAGCCGGCCTCCCACTACATGGATTTCCTGCAAAGGCTGCTGCCCCCGCAACCGCACGATGCCCTTGGCCCGCAGCAGCGGCACCGGCAGGGTGCGCAGTGCCTGCCTGAGGCGCTGCTTGTCGAATTGCCGGTGCGTGGTGTACGAGAAACTGGTGATTCCTGCCATCCCGGCGAGACCTGCCGTGCCATCCACGGCCCTCTTCCAGGCGCCACCTTCACCCGCAAGCGCACCCAGCAGGCGCTGCGGGTGCTGCGGTTGGCGTGGCAGGGGTACGGCATCCAGAAAGACGGCCAAGGGAATCTCGCCGCCCTGTGCGGTCAGCACCATGGTGTGCGGGGCGATCTCGGCCAGGCGCTGCCTTGCCTTGCCGATCATCGCCGCGCTGGCCAGGTCGGTCTTGGTCAGCACCAGCGCCGTCGCGCCGGCGATCTGGCGGCGGACCATGTCGCCGACCAGCGGGTCGCACAGTTGCTCATCGACGTCCTGGACATCCACCGCCACCAGGATGGCGTTGAGCTGCAGCGCGGGGTCGAGCATGCCGACCTGCGCGATGCGCACGGGGTCGGAGACGCCGCTGGCCTCGATGACCAGCAGGTCGGGGCGGTCGGGCCGCGCGCCCACGGCGGCCAGGGCCTCGGCCAGCCGCCCGCCGATGGAGCAGCAGATGCAGCCGTTCTCCAGCTGCAGTACGTCGCTGCTGCGTGTGCGGATCAGGGCGGCGTCGATGTTGATCTCGCCGAAGTCGTTGACCAGGACGGCCACGCGCAGGCCATCGGCGCGCTCCAGCAGCCGGTTGAGCAAGGTGGTCTTGCCCGCGCCCAGGTAGCCGCCCACGACGACCATGGGAATGGGCGCCCGCTGCGCCGCGGCGGCCGGCGTGCTCATGGCGCTGACCCGGGCGCAGGGAAGATGCGCCCGCCCAGCACGGTGCCCCAGACCTTCACGTCCTTGAGCGTCGCTGGCGCCACCGCGCGGGGATCGTCCTCCAGCACGGCGAAGTCCGCCAGCTTGCCGGGCTCGATGCTGCCCACGCGCCGCTCCAGCTTGAGGGTACGGGCCGCGCCCATGGTGATGGCGTGCAGGGCGTCGTCCACCGACAGGCGCTCGGCCTCGCCCAGCACGCGGCCTGAAGCGGTTTCGCGCTGCACGGCGCACCAGGCGGTGAACAAGGGGTTGATGGGGGTGATGGGCGCATCGGAGTGCATGGAAAAGTCCATGCCCAGGCGCCGTGCCGTGCCCGCCGCATTCATGCGTGACGCCCACTCCATACCCACGGTCTGCCCGGCGTGCGCATCCCCCCAGTAATAGAGGTGGTTGGAGAAGAAGTTGACGCACATTCCCAGGCGCGCGGCGCGCTGCAGCTGGGCGCTGCTGGCCAACTGGCAGTGCTGCAGGGTGTGGCGATGGTCGGCGCGCGGGTGCCTGGCCAGCAAGTCCTCGATCACATCCAGCACCACCTCGGTGGCCTCGTCTCCGTTGGTGTGGATGTGCAGTTGCAGATCGGCCAGGTGGAAGGGCTCGAACAGCGCGGGCAGCTGCGACGGCGGAATCAGCCACAGGCCGTTGGGCTGCCCGCCCGCGTAGCCGGGAGCGCGCAGCCGCGCGGTGAAGCCCTGGATGGAGCCGTCCACGATGAACTTGACGGGGCCGAACTGCAGCTTGTCGCTGGCCGACGATGCAGCAGCGGCGTGCACGCGCGCGGCGCCGCCTTCCGGGTTGCGCTGCGGCGCGAAGGCCGGGACGATGCGCAGCGGATAGGCCGCGTCGCCCGTCACCTCGCGCAGCGCGGCCAGGCCCTGGGGCGAGAGATCGCTAACCAGGTCGGTGGCCGTGGTCACGCCCGCGAGCTGGGCCACGCGGCCGAACTTCCAGATGGCCTCGCGCTGCTCGGCAGCGGCCAGCGACAGCGCGCTGCCGATCACCTTCTGCACGGGGTACATGGCGGCGAATTCCTGGAGTTCGCCCGTGGGCTGGCCCTCGGCGTCCTTGTGGATGCCGTCGATATCGGTGTCCTCGTCGATGCCGGCCAGCGCCAGCATGGCCGAGTTCACATTCATCAGGTGCACGCTGGCGTGCAGGATGACGATGGGCCGCGTGGTGGAGACACGGTCCAGCTCGCGCACCGACAGCCGGCTGCTGCCAAAGAGGATGGGATCGAACCCCCAGGCCAGCAGCGTGGCCTGCGCATCGGGCAGGGCACGCTCGGCCTCGGCCAGGCGGGCCAGCACGGCGTCCAGCGTGCGCAGGCCGGGCCACAGTCGCCCGTCGGGATCGCGGCGGTCAAAGTAGCCAAGGTAGACCGCATCCCACATGGCGCCTTCCATCAGGTGGCTGTGGGCCTCGATCAGGCCGGGCATGAGGACCTTGCCGCGCAGGTGGTCGATGCGTTCGGCATCGGGCCAGGCGGCCATGTCGGCCTCCCCGCCCACCGCCAGCACCGTGCTGCCCCGCACGGCCACATGGGTGGCCTGTGGCTGGGCCGGGTTCATGGTGAGGATGGTGCGCGCCGCGAAGATGCGCACGCGCTCGCTGGTTTCGTGGTTCATGGGGATGTTTCCCTCAGGCGGTCTTGACGTGTGCAGCACGCGGCAGGCAGTGGACGATGGCCGTGACCAGCAGGTTCAGCGCCAGGCTGATGAAGCCCAGGTTGATGCCGCCGAAGTCCGGTTGCTGCAGGTACAGCACGATGGCCAGCGCCTGCCCGCAGACGATGCCCAGGGCAATGGCCAGGGGCCGGATGCGCCAGCCAAACAGGATGGCCATCATTCCCGGGAAGAACTGCGTCACGCCGTAGTAGGTGGTGTTGATCAGGGTCAGCATCAGGTTGGGCGTGAGCAGCGTCATCACGATGGACAGCAGCAGGTAGATGACGATCACCACCTTGGCGCCCTGCTTTTGCTTGGCCTCGGGCAGGCCGGGCAGCAGGTTGCGCGCCACGATGGGGCCGATGGCCAGGCAGATGCCCGCCAGCACCAGCAGGCCCGACAGCGCGGCGCCTGCGGCGACCAGGCCCAGCAGCCAGTCGGGCAGCAGGCGCACGGCAGCGGCGAAGAAAGCCTCGTTGGGCGATGCCAGTTCCAGGTTCTGGCTGATGGCGTAGTACGAGGCCAGCACCAGGAACGGGTACATCAGCATGTACAGCGGCATGGCGATCTGCGTGCGGCGGATGGTGTGCGAACTCTTGGCCGTGAAGAAGTTCTGCACGGCGAACGGCATCATGTAGAAGCCCAGCGCCTGGAACAGCATGGTGCTCATGGAAAAGCGCAGCTGTGTATCGGTCATGTGGTTGCTGACCTTGGCACTGGCGGCGGCGAACACATCGCCCACCCCGGCATGCCAGCCCACGGCCACGCCCGTGGCGATGATGGCCACCACCATGAGGATGTCCTTGAGGATGGCGATGTAGGCCGAGGCACGCACGCCCGAGATGGCGATGTAGGTGAAGGCCAGGCCCGCCGAGATCAGCAGCAGGTGCAGCGGCTGGAAGTTCCAGCCCAGCCCCTTGAGCGCCGCCACCAGCCCCGTGAACTGCAGCTGGCCCCAGGGCAGCAGGAACAGGATGGCCGAGCCGGCCACGATCAGCTCCAGCGCGCGGCTGCCGAAGTGGCCCTTGAACAGGTCCGGCAGCGTGATGGCGTTGTGGCGCAGGCCGGCCTTCCAGATCATGGGGCCGAGGAAGTAGCCCAGCGGATAGGCCAGCAGGATGTAGCCCAGGAACCAGACGCCATAGGTCGGCCCCTTGGCGTAGATGCCGCCCGGAAAGCCGACCATGGTGCCGATGCTGTAGATCTCGCCGGCGGCGAGGAAGAACACCAGGTAGGCGCCGAACTGGCGCGAGGCGACGAAGAAGTCATGCACGCTTTGCGCGCCCTTGCCCGTGCGCGAGCGGATGGCCAGGTACAGGGACAGTGCGATGAAGCCCAGAAAGACTGCGGTGGTCATGGCGGTGCTCCCTTCAGGCCGACTGCACGTCGTCGGCTTCGTGGCGGTCGAACATCAGCCAGCACACGAGCATGCACAGCGACGTCAGCACGAACCACATGAAGATCCACAGGTAGATGAAGGGCACGCCGAGCAGATGGCGATCGACGGACGCAACCCAGGGAAGCAGGCCGATCACCGCGATGTACGGGATGCCTATGCCGATGAACAGCTTGAGCATGGTTTGTCTCCTTTTGCTCCGATGAAAGAGTTGGCGGTTGTGGCCGCTCTATAGGACGTTTCAATGTCCATGGATGCGATCTTAGGAAGTGCCTACCTATAATTCAAATGAGAAATTTGCCAACAAACCATGAGGATCACGCATGGATACCCAGAAGCTGCGGCACTTGCTGGCCATCGTCGAGCACGGCACTTTTTCAGACGCGGCGCGCGCCGTGCACCTGACCCAGCCGGCGCTGAGCCGCAGCATCCGCGCACTGGAAGACGAGCTCCGGGCGCAGCTGTTCGACCGGGGCGCGCGGCGCGCCCGGCTGACGGTCTTCGGCGAACTGGTGGCCGAGCGCGCACGCCGCATGCGGCTGGAGGAAACCCAGCTGCGGCGCGACCTGGAGCTGCTGCGCGGCGGCCAGGAGGGCGCACTGGCCATAGGCGTGGCGCCGGCCCCGGCGGCACTGCTGCTCAAGCCCTTTCTGATCCACATGGCGCAGGCGCATCCGCACATCAAGGTGCGCACCGAGATGGGCGCCACCAGCTCCCTGCTGGAGCTGCTGCGCAATGAATCGATAGACGCCATCGTCGGCGACGCCTATGTGCTGCGCGCCGCCGATGACGTGGACATGGAGCTGCTGGGCGAGCTGCCCGCCGGCCTGGTCTGCCGCGCGGGCCACCCCGTGCTGCAAAACCCCGGCATGGACGAGATCCGCCGCTACCCCCTGGCCACCACCACGTTGAGCACGGCCATGGCGCGGCAGCTGGCCGAGCTGTGGGGCGAGGGCGCCGAGCCCGACAAGCTGTTCACCCTGCACTGCAACAACCTGGAATTGCTGCGCAGCGTGACCCTGGCCACGGACACCTTGCTGTTCGGCGTGCTGTCCATCACGCGCCAGGAGCGCGCCAGCGGCACCATGGCCGAAGTGCCCCTGCCCGCCGATCCCCGGCGCTGCGGCCGCTACGGCATGGCGCGCATGGGCGCGCGCAGCCTGTCACCGGCGCTGGAAACCGTCTATGCATTCACCCGCACGCATTGGCGGGAGCTGTCCGAGCACGACCAGTGAAGCCGGGCAGGCGCAAGTCATGCGTCGGCCCGCGCCAGCGGCAATGTCTGCGTGCGCAGCCACTCCAGCACCAGGGCGAAGCGGGCCTCGTCATGCACCGGCCTGGGTGACATGAGCACGTAGTGCGAGCCGTCGGCCACAAAGCCGCGCGGCGCGCACAGGGTGCCGCTGGCCAGATCGTCGGCCACCAGCGCCAGCGGCCCGATGGCAATGCCCGCCCCGGCAACGGCGGCCTGCAGGCTCAGGTAGAAATGCTCGAAGCGGGCCTCGCGCCCGGGCTGCAGCAGCACGCCGGTCAGCTCGCTCCAATGCCGCCATGCGTCTGGGCGCGATGCCGTGTGCAGCAGCACGCCGCCCAGCGGCCCGGAGCGTGCCAGCGTCTTCGCAAGTGCAGGCCTGCAGACGGGACCCACGTGCTCCTGCAAAAAGGGCTCGGCAACCACATCGGCGCCCATGTCGAAATCCGCGCGGCGTATGGCCAGATCGATGCCCTCGCGCGCAAAGGGCACCGAGCCGCCGGCCGACACCAGGCGCAGCTCGCGCTGCGTGCCGATCGCTTCCTGCAAATCGCCCAGGCGGGGAATCAGCCAGCGCATCAGAAAGGTGGGCTCGCAGGACAGCACCAGCGGCCGGTCCGGCCCGGCGGCCTGCCGCGCTCGGCCCAGCGCGCCGCGCAGGCGCTCCAGCGCCAGGGCCACCTCCTCGGCCAGCACACGTGCCGTGGGGGTGGCAATGATGCTGCGGTTGCTGCGCTGGAACAGCGCAAAGCCCAGCGCCTCTTCCATGTCGCGCACGGCGCGGCTCACGGCGCCATCGGTCAGGTGAAGCTCGCGCGCGGCCTTGGAAACGCTGCCGTGGCGCACCGTGGCCTCGAAGGCACGCAGGGCGGACAGCGGCGGCATATGTGTGGGTGGGGCCATGGGACTGGAGGGCGGCATCGGACACATCGGACACATCAGACACATCGAAGAAAGGGAGTGGGGAGAGATTTCAATTGACTTTTGATCAACTGAATACTGAATCCATATCGATTTTCTGCAGTGCGATTTTCATGCAAAGTACCTCCATCGATTGAGCTTTCAGCAATGACCATGAACGAAGCCCCCACCATCGCCCCCGCACCCCTGGCCATCACCATGGGCGATCCCGTGGGCATAGGCCCCGAGATCATCGTCAAGCTGGCCATGGACCCCGCCCGGCCCCGTGCGCCTTTTTTCGTCATCGGCGACACGGGGCGGCTGCAGCGGGCAGCCGACATGCTGGGCGTGCACCCGCGCATCCACGCCATCGACACGCCGGCCCAGGTTCCCGCCACCGTGCCACCCGCCACCGTCTTCGTGCTCCAGACCGGGGACCGGCTGCCCGAGGACCTGGCCTGGGGACGCATCGATGCGCGCGCCGGGGCCGCCTGCCATGCCTACATACAGCGCGGCATCGACCTGGCCCTGGCCGGCGAAGTCGCAGGCCTGGTGACCGCCCCCATCCACAAGGAGGCGCTGCGCGCCGCGGGCTGCCCCCACCCCGGCCATACCGAGATGCTGGCCGAGCGTTCGGGCACGCGCGACTTCGCCATGATGCTCGCCAATGACGAACTGCGGGTGCTGCTGGTCTCCATCCACGTGCCGCTGCAGCAGGCCATTGCCGCAGTCACGCCGGACAACGAACTGCGTGCCATCCGCCTTGCGCACCGGGCCTGCCGGGCGTTCGGCATCGCCCGGCCCCGTGTGGCCGTGGCGGGCCTCAATCCGCACGCCGGCGAGAACGGGCTGTTCGGGGACGAGGACCGCTCGGTGATCATCCCCGCCATTGCGGCCGCACGTGCCGAGGGCATAGACGCCAACGGCCCCTGGCCGGGCGACACGGTCTTCATGCGGGCACGCCGGGGCGAGTTCGACGTGGTGGTCGCCCAATACCATGACCAGGGGCTGATTCCCGTGAAGTACCTGGGCGTCGAGCAGGGCGTGAACATTACCGTGGGCCTGCCCTTCGTGCGCACCTCGGTGGACCACGGCACGGCCTTCGACATCGCCGGCACGGGCCGTGCTGACCATGCCAGCCTGGCCTGCGCGCTGCGCCAGGCGGCGGCCATGGTGCAGGCGGGCCGCTCCGGCGCCAGCGGGCAGGCGCAGCGCCCGGACTTCATCTTCATGCTCACGCAGCAGGACAAGACCATTGCCGATGCGCGCGAGCGGCTGCGCGAAGTGCTGGCCCAGGGCGTGCGCCATGTGGGCTTCAAGGACATAGGCCTGCCCCTGCCCCAGCTGCGCGAGCTGGCCCGGGACATCCGCGCAAGCGGTGCCAGGGTCTATCTGGAAGTCGTCAGCCTGGACGAGGCCAGCGAGGTGGCTTCGGCCCGCGCGGCGGTCGAGCTCGGGGTGGACGTTCTCATGGGCGGCACGCGCCCCGAGGCGGTGCTGCCCGTGCTGCGCGGCAGCGGCATTGCCTACTATCCGTTCCCCGGCAGGATCAGCGGGCATCCGAGCGTGCTTTCAGGGCCGGCCGAGGACATCGTGGCCAGCGCGCGCCGCATCGCGGGGCTGGAGGGCGTTCATGGCCTGGACCTGCTGGCCTACCGTTTCCGGGGCGACGTGCCGGCCCTGATCAAGGCGGTCTGCGATGCGGTGGACAAGCCCGTGGTCGTGGCCGGCTCCATTGATCGCAGCGAACGCATCGCGGCCGTGCTTGCTAGCGGTGCCGCGGGTTTCACGGTAGGCACCGCCGCCTTCGAGGAGACTTTTCCAGCCGCGCGGCCCGGGCTGGCGGCGCAGTTGCAGGCCATACAGGCGCTGGTGGACTGAGAGCGGGCCGGCCACCGCGCGCACCTCAGACAACGCACGCAACTCTCGCACCTCCCGTGCCGGCCACGCCTCCCGCACATTCCGCGCGCCGGTGTCACGGGCCAGCAACTGGCGCCGCTCGGCTTCGGCCAGGCGGTGGGTCTTCAGCCGCTGGACCACATGGAACTGGCGCTTCTTGGCCATGAGGGACGCGCCGCCTGCAAAGCCTTCCATGCGGCTTGCCGCCTTGCCATGCTGCGGGGCATTCCAGGGGTACAGGCCTGCCACCAGGGTCACAACGACAGCCAACACCATGACCACGAGCGCCCTCCAGGGTGCCCGGGGTCTGCGTTGGCCTTGCCTGTGATGCGCCTGAGAGTTCATGAAGACAGGGCAAATGATTGCGGCAGCTTGCATTGGTGCAGGTGCTTTAGCCTGCATCAATCAACCTGGCCGGATACCAGTCCAAAAACCAATCAGAACCTGGCGCACTTCAGTTGCGCCATTCCTTGATTCTCCAGCAGCCGGAATCTGATGAGAACCCTCGTTTTCCAACAGATGAATTGCCTGAAAACGGAGATAACGCCCAGCAGCCTCTATTGCCGCATGAAAAGCAAATGATTCATTGCTATCAATAGAAAACCTGAAACCCATCCATAGCCAAAAAGCAAAGCCCGCCAACTGCCCTCTGGGCGCTGCCAGCCAGGCACCGCAGCGCCACAGATGAACATCGAATGGCATCACCCTTTCCCCTACCATCCGGCAGCGTGCCGTCCTACTGGATAAACCATGCCATTTAGGGAACGATGATATTCACCCTGAATACCTCTCATTCGGCACACCATTGACAACGGCCGGTCTTTGAAGTGCAGCTCCGGTATTTGCAGGGCCCAATCGATGGCTGCACGCATTCAGCCATTTTCCGCAGTTTTGTGATCAGTTGTTTTGGCCAGATGGCTTGGCATCCGATGAATAAAGCAGGGATCTTGGTTGATGATTCGAACGCTGCCGCGGACCGTTGCCGGCCCCGCTGGAGTCTGGTCGCGCCTGCCGCTCGCGTGCCTTGGGTGGAGCCTGGCAGCCGCTCCCGCCTTCCTGTGCGGCGCACAGGCGCAAACACCTTCTTCGGCGGCCGTTGCCGGTACCTCCATGGCTGAGGCACGCATCGAATCCCTGGACCGCGACCAGGCCGAGCAGGCCCGGCTCAAGGCACTCTCCGAAGGGGCCGCCCCTGCCTACCAGGACCGTTTCATGGATCCGGACGAGATCGCACAGTCCGCTGCCGCCGAGCCCGAAGCCGAGCAGCCCGAGGGCTTTCGCGCCTGGGTGGTGGAAAGCCGCCTGGGCCTGGGCGAATCCCGCACCACCGGCTATGGCCGCCAGCGCGCCACAGAAATCGGCCAGCGCCTCGAATACCGCCGCGAGACACTGAACTACGGCGAGTTCACCCTGCAGGCCGAAGGCCGGCACCTGAGCGGCGACAACTTTGGCAATGGCCTGGGTATGGGTGGCTTGAGTATTGGTGGCCTGGGCTATGCCCGGCAAGCCACGAGCGAGCGCTTCACGCTGCGCAACCTTGGCTTTCCGCTGACCACGCAGACCTTCGCCGACACGGCCGTGGGCGACCTCTACAGCGAGCTGACCGATGGCCTGGCGCGCAACTACCGGCTGTCGCTGGGCTCGACCACGGTGCGCGGCGCCTCGGCGCGCATCTTCCGCCCGGACCTGGACCTGCGCGCGGGCTACGGCCAGCGCGGCCTTCTCACGGGAGGGCCCTACCCCGGGTTCGAGAAAAACCAGGGCACGCTGGGCTGGCTGGGCGCCACCGTGCGGCTGGATGGTCCCTGGTTTGCCGCCTTCCAGCTGGACCAGGCCGACGATATTCCCGCCTACTACAGTCTCAGGCACTACCCCGGCGATGACACGCAATACGACCCCGGCTCCGCCCTGGGCCTGGGCAGCAAGCGCGTGACCAGTTGGGCCGCTTCGCTGGGCTACGGGCGCGGCGTGCTGCGCGATGGCGACTTCAGACTTCGCACCACGCTGCTGGGCAGCCGTACCAGCGCGCCCCTGTTTTCTCCAGCGGCAGGCACCGCCGGCACGGAGGGCCGCAGCGCCCAGGGCCTGTTCATCGAGGCCAGTGCGCGCGCGGGCGCCTACCGCCATGAATTCGGCCTGCATGCAGCCCAGCCCCAGCTGCACTTTGGCGACTACGCGCTGTCCAGCGCGGCGCGCGGCGCCTATTGGCGCGTGGACCGCCATGTCACCCGCCTGAGCTGGGGCATGGGGCTGGACTACGAACGCACGCCGCAAACCACGGCGCAGGATGCAGGCTTTCAACTGTCGGGCTACCGCCGCCTGGGAGCGAATGGCAATGCCCAATACCAGTTCGACCGGCACACGGCCGTGGGCGGCAGCTTCAGCGCCTACCAGACGCGCAACGATGCGGGCACCGCAGGCGGCGGCCAATCGCGCAGCCTTTATGGCAGCGCGTTCTACCAGACCCGCTTTTTCGACTGGCCGCGCAGCCGCTTCATGCTGACCGTCCGGCGCAACGAGCTCATCGTGCTGGGCGACTCCTCCGCCACGGGCCAGGAGGTGCAGTGGGAGCAGGACTGGGCTGGTGCACGCCAGGCAACGCTGCGGTCCGAGCTCACCACCACGCTGGGCTATGCGCGCGACCGCAGCGGCGGCATGTCGCGCAACTATCCAACGGCCGGGCTGCAATGGCGCTACTGGCTGGAAAGCGGGCTGCAGCTGGCCGGCAACCTGCGCTACACCTCGCAAAGCGGCAGCCTCTACACCAGCCGGGGCCTGTCGGGCTCGCTGTCGGCCGAGAAGGAACTGGGCCGGGGCTGGCGCATGGGCGTCATGGCGCACTTCAACCAGGCCCGGTCCTCGCTGCTGCCCACGCCCTCTTCCCTGCCCAACCTCTACCGCAGCGACGAGAAGACCGCCTATGTCTACCTGCGCTGGGAAGGTAGCGCGGGCACGGCCTATGCGGCCGCAGGCGCACCCGGTGAAGGCGTGGGCGGCGGCAGCCTGTCCGGCCGCGTGTTCTACGACGCCAACCGCGACGGCGAACAGCAGGCGGGCGAGGCGGGCGTGGCCGGCGTCGAGGTGGTGCTTGACGGCCGCTACCGCACGGTGACCGACCGCGATGGCCAGTTCGAATTCCCGGTGGTGCCCACGGGCCACCACCGGCTGTCGCTCACCCAGGAAAGCGTGCCGCTGCCCTGGGGCGCCTCCGGCGACAACACCAGCAGCGTGCACGTGCCCCTGCGCGGCCAGGCCTCGGCGTCGATTGCCGTGGTCAAGGTGGGCGAGTGAGTGAATGAGTGAATGAATGACTGATTAAGGCGCACAGGCTTCCCAGGCAACCCGTTCCATCCAAGGAGATTCCATGAAACGAACATCCATCGCTCAACGCCTGCTGGCCGCATCGCTCGGCGGCCTCGGCCTGGCCCTGACCGCGTTGCCTGCCATGGCCGAGAGCCAGTACGGATCGGGCACCGGAACCATCACGGCCCAGGCCAAGGTCAACCTCAGCGTGACCGTGCCCAAGCTCATCTTGCTGCGCGTGGGCTCGACCAATACCACGGTGGACACGGTGACCTGGACCTCGACGCTGAGCATCCCCGGCGTGCCCACCACGCCGCTGGCCTCCGTCAACAACACCAACGTGGACTGGAACGGCGCCGCGCCCACCGTCGCCGCCACCTCGGCTGCCGCCACGCTCACGGTCTATGCCTGGACCAATGCAGGCGCCGGCACCATCAACTGCGCGGTCGGCGCCTGGAATGCCACGGGCGGCCCCACCAACGCGGACTTCACCGTCACGACCACCGGCAACCTGCCCCACCCCGGGCCCAATCTGGGTGCCTGCGCGTCCACCTCGTTCCCCTCCAACGTGGTTGCGACGGGAACCTGGGCATATGCGCTGGGAGGTACGCCGGCCAGCTGGGCTGCCAATACCTATACCAACGTCATCACGTATACGGCCCAGGGCATCTGATGGACAAGGCTTTGCCTCGCCTGCTGGCCGCAGCGGCCCTCTGCGTTGTGCAGCCGCCCGCGCAGGCCGTGTTCACCATCGTGACCGACACAGACCTGCTCAACTACAGCCTGACACTGCGCGTGGGCACGACCGGGGCAACCGTGGACACCGTGGCCTTCAGCGTGACGGGAGCCAACGCCGGCCTCACGCCCGTGGCCGTGACGGGCACGCCCAGCATCAGTGTCTCGGTGTCTCCCACACGTCCCGCGCTGGGCACCGCCGTGGCCCGGCCAGTCACGCTGGTCGTCGATTCATCCACCGCACTTTCCTGCCAGTCGGGTGGCTGCGGCAGCGCGACCATTCCGTTCAGCAAGATCAGTTGGGTGGCATCGAACAACGGCAATGCTGCGTCCGGCGACATACAGAACGGGCGCTTCACCGCCAGCGCCGGCCAGTCCATCGCCAGCTACAACGCGAACGCATCCGTCTGTTCTGGCGCGCTGTGCCCGGTCGCTGGCTGGACCGTCCAGTCACGGCAACTGACCGGCACCGTGCTGCAGTTCACCTACGACAACGACGTGGTCTACCCGGGCGGCAACTACAAGGGCACCGTGCGCTTCACGGCATCGATGGTATGAGGCCGCTGGCCTGGCCGCTCCTGTGCATGGCACTGGCCTGGGCCACGGCCCTCGCGGCGCATGCCGAAGTGGCGCGGCTGGACGACTCGGCTTCGCCCCGGTCCCAGGTGCGCAGCGACTTCGCCCGGGCCAGGGTCGTCGGCGAGCGGCTGCTGGAGCTGCCCATGGGACGCATCGAATACCGGCTGGCCACGGCGCCCCATGTCGGCCGCACGGCGCGCATCTTCTATGTGATTCCCGCCCTGGTCACGGGCCTGCGCTCGCCTGCGGGCATGCAGGTGCAGTGGCGCGGCAATGGCGTGTTTGCAGGTGGCACGGGCCGGCCCGGCGATCGGGTCCAGGTCTGGAACGGCGTGGTGCGCACGCCCTGGATGGCCGAGGTTTTCGACCTCACGCTGCACATCGACCCCGCCGAGCTGCGCCTGACCCGGGGCTCGGCGCTGAGCTTCGAGTCCTACTTCGAGATCGAGACCCTGCCATGAAAGCTCCTCCCATCGCCGTTTCACTGGCCCTGCTGATCGCCTGCACCGGCGCCGCCGCCGCACCGTTCGAGCTGGTCGTGGCGCCCTCGCGTTTCGAGCTGTCGGCCAAGCCGGGGGCGCGCACGGGCCAATCGCTGGACATCCACAACCTGGCCTCGGCACCCACCGAGGTGGCCATGCGCACCATCGACTGGACCTATTCCGACACGGGCGACATCACCTACCACGACGAACTGCTGCCCGGCAGTTGCCGGCCCTGGGTGCTGCTGGAGCGGCGCAGCGTCACGATTGCAGGCCGCAGCAAGAAGGCCTTCCGCTTCCAGGTGGAGCCGCCTGCCGATGCGCCGCGCGGCGAATGCCGCTTCATGATCGCCATCGAAGGCGTGGAGCCCGCGCAGCAGACCGTCATACGCAGCGGCGGCGCCAGCCTGAGCCTGCCTGTCACGGGCCGCATCGCGGTGGCCGTCTACGTGACGCTGGGAGGTGCTGCGCCCCAGCTGGACATTCGCCAGCTTTCCATGGCCGAAGACGGCAAGACGCGCCGCGCCCTGGTCACCGTCAGCAACACCGGCGATGCCCATGGCCGGCTGGAAGGCAGCCTGGACGCCGTGGACAACAAGGGCCGCCGCTTCGAACTGGTGCCGGAAGGCACGCCCATATTGCCGGGCCAGACACGCACGCTGGCCCTCATGCCCAAGGGTGAAGACGGCCAGCCCGCCCCGCCGCCCGCGTATCCGGTCAAGGCCAAGGGCAGCCTGGACTGGGAAAAAGGCAGCTTCAAGATCGATGTGGAACTGAAGTGATGACAACCAGGCCGATGGCGTGGCTGGCCCTGTCCATGGCGCTGGGCGGCCTGGGCCACACCGTGCATGCGGCGTCCAGCACCACAGGCCCCAGCCTGCTGGTGCCGCTGAGCACCTCGGTGAACCTGGACTTCACCATCGCCATCGACAAGTTCATCTTCTTTCGCATAGGCGACGGCACCTGGCCCACACCCGGCGGCACGACCAGCAGCGTGGCCTTTGTGCTCGCCCCGTCCATCCCTGGCGTGCCCACCACGCCCGTGGCGGGCAGCAACACCTCGGTGAACTGGAGCGGCGCGGCCCCCAGCTTCAGCATCACGCCCAGCGGCAATGTGCTGCCGGTGGAGGTGCGCAGCAACGCAGGCCAGGTCACGCTGCGCGCCACCGCCACCACGGCGCTGACCAGCGGGGCCAATACCATCCCGCTGTCGGAGATCACCATCGCCACCAGCGACAGCAACCTGCCCGCGCCGCTGATACCCAATACGGGAACGGGCGCAGCGGTCAACGTGGTGGCCACCGCCTTTGCGGGGCTGGTCACCCAGCGCACGGCGAACTGGACCCTGTCCTATGCCAACCTGGCCTCCCGCAGGGCAGGCACCTACACCGGGCAGGTCACCTTCACAGCCAGCTCGCCCTGAGCGCTTTGAAAGCTTTGGGCGCTTTGGGCGCTTTGGGCGCGCTCAAAGGCCCAGGTACAGCGCAACCAGCGACACAGCAGCCGGCACGGCCTGCACCCAGAGGATCTTGCGGCTGGCCGTGGCGGCGCCATACACGCCGGCCACCAGCACGCAGACCAGGAAGAAGTATTTGAAGCCCAGGCCATCGGCCCCCTGCGCCAGCCCCCAGATCAGCCCAGCGGCGAGAAAGCCGTTGTACAGGCCCTGGTTGGCGGCCAGTGTCCTGGTCTGCTGGGCAAATTCGGGCGTCAGGCCAAACGCGCGGCGTCCGGCCGGCTTGTCCCAGAGAAACATCTCCAGCAGGAGGATGTAGACATGGATTGCGGCGACGATGCCGATGAGTACGTTGGCCATCTGGGGTGGGAAGAAAGTGGACAGGCCTCTGTATACGGGATGCACCCACACCCGTCCATGGCCGCTGCGCTACACAGGGCCTGCCACCACCCCTTCCCTGTCACCCGGAAGACTTGCTGCCGAGGTGCGACGGTTTTTCCGCGCCCTGCGCAGGTGCCACGGCGCCAGCGGCCGCACCGCCCAGCGCACCGGCCACGCTGCCTACCGTGCCGCCGACCACCACGCCCACCGGGCCGGCAATCACAGCACCCGCCGCAGCGCCTGCAGCGGCTCCGGCCAGCACGCCGCCGCCGATGAATACCGAGCGCGACTCGCGCTCTGCATCCTCGGGCGACAGTTCGAACTGCGCGGACGCATCGGGGTCCTGCGAAGGAACACCGTGGCCGGGGCGTGCCTGCTCGGCAAGGTCTTCATCCTCGGGGGCATCCGTGGACACCGGCTGGGTGGGCTGGATGGATGGCTTGTTGCTTGCATTCATGGGGCTCTCCTTCGGGGCATGCCACACGCATGCGGGACTGCCTGCGCTTCATTGCCCTGTCGTTTTTGTTGTACGCCTCGCCCTGCCGCGCCGCAGCCGGCCCAGGCTGCTGCCCCGCGTCAGCCAAGGCCCGCAGCCCCGCCGACCTTGACTACAGGGGCTCGTAGGACCTGGCCTCCGCCGCCCAAGGCACCTCCTACGCCCGTCGCGGCGGCCCGACTACCCGGTGCCCGCAGATGCCGTCCTAAGCTAGAACCCAGAAGCACACAGGCTTCGACTTCGCCAGGCGATGCACAGGTTTTCTTGACAGGCCGGCTACCGCGCCCCATTCAAAGCCGCATCGCTCAGCCGCCAGACGCACCGCGCTGGCGGGTCAGCACAAACCCACTCACTGGAGAACGTCATGGTCACACCCAACACCGCATCGAGCGTCATTTCTTCCGAAACCGTCAGCGGCACCAATGTCTACAACCCGGCAGGCGACAAGCTGGGGACCATAGACACGCTGATGATCGACAAGCTGTCCGGCAAGGTCCGCTATGCCGTCATGGAGTTCGGCGGCTTCCTGGGCATCGGCACGGATCGCTATCCGCTGCCCTGGGAATCCCTCAAGTACGAGCCCAACATGAATGGCTACGTGGTGTCGCTGACGCGCGAGCAACTGGACAACGCTCCACGCTACGAACGCGATACGGCTCCGGCATACACCGATGAATATGGCCGCCGCGTGAACGATTACTACGGCGTGCCCTACCTGTAAATCCCGACCCTCGCGGTCTTTGACACAGCCCCGTTCGCGGGGCGTTTTCTTTGGTGCGGATAGCTGCCAGCGAATGGCCAAGGAAGAACGCCCTGCGCAACTTCACTCCCTCATTCCTGGAGAACTGCCATGAATACCACCCCACCTGCCATCGACTACAAGGCCTGCATGGACGCCTGCCAGGCCTGCGTCATTGCCTGCAATACCTGCGCCGCCGCCTGCCTGAAGGAGTCAGACGTCCAGATGATGGCCGCCTGCATTGCCCAGGACCTGGAATGCGCGCAGATCTGCGAACTGGCCGTGGCCGCAATGGCGCGCCAGAGCCCGCATGCGCCGGACATCTGCCGCCTGTGCGCCCAGATCTGCCAGGCCTGCGCCGACGAATGCAGCAAGCATTCCCACGACCATTGCCAGACCTGCGCGGCAGCCTGCCAGCAATGCGCCATGTCGTGCAATCTCATGGGCATGCAGTCTCACTGACACGGCTGGCATGGGCCATGACAGCCGCCCTGGCAGAAATCCTGCAAACACGCAGGAAAAAACGCCACCGGCGCTGTCGCCAAACGCCGCGCCTTCGCGGAACCGGGCCTGCCTACACTTTGATGCATATCCAGGCACACAGGAGGCAGACATGGCACTTGAAATCAGCGCAGAGGAACGGTTCTTCACCCTGCTGAACCAGTTGAAGCACATGCCTCCCTGCTCATCCCGCCAGGAGGCACACGACATGCTGTTGCTGCTCTGGATGCGCATCTGCGAAGGCGCTGGCGCTCGCCGTGAATTGCTCAACCGCATGCGACAACGCACGCTGTGCGCAGAACATGGCTGGAAAAACCTCGACAAAAGCCCTTGCCATCTGGATTCGGACACCCTGCCAGGCATCCGCATCTATCTGCACTCCAACGGCACCATCGTCATTCAAAGACAGGGGGGAGCGCAGGATTCCGAAATCCTGCACTTCAGCGCCAGGCGCGAATTTGCCGAGGCCTAGGCCCGGTCCGCGCACAGCGCATGGGGGCAGTCGGAGCAGAGGCTAGGTGCAAACACCAACGATGTCCCACATGCGACATGGGCCCTGTCTCCATAGAATGCGTCATTGTGTAGCACACTATCCATGAGGAATACATGACAGCAGATTACAAAACCCTCCTCCAGCAGAAGGCCGAGCTTGAGGCAAAGATCGCCGCCACCCTGAAGGCGGAAAAAGGCGGAGTCATCGCCAAGGTCCGCGAACTCGTCGAGCAGTTCGGTCTGACCCAGGATGACATCTTCAGCACCGGCAAGGCCAAGTCCGCCAGCATTGGCGTGGCCAAATACCGCGACCCCGCCAGCGGAGCCACCTGGACCGGCCGGGGCAAACCGCCGCGCTGGATTGAAGGCAAGGACCGCAAGGCCCTCGAGATCTGAGCACGGCCCGCCAACGCGGGCCTTTTTTATGGCCGCAACTGCCTGCTGCGCGAGAACGTGAGCATCCAACTACTGCGCAAGGTATTCGCATCCACCGGCGAAATCGGCTTTACCTGCCACGTCTGCGCTGATGTGGTGATTCCCTACCCGCAGACCTTCGCAGTGGTCAAAGTCGTGCGCGCGTAAGCACAGCCAGGCCCAGATACAACAAAGCCCCGCATGGTTCGCCCAGCGGGGCTCTTTTGAAACATATAGTCAATGCAGCGGAGTGCCCGAGCTGGTCTTAGGCCCAATTGCGAAGAGGTGCATTAAGCCATTCTCCACAGTAGAAGTTATTTGAAGCCCAAGATTGATTGGCTAGCTTCGTAACAAAAACTATGTCATTTCCGTCAACGACTCGAGTTATCAAATCTCTCACTTGGCTTGCTGTCTGGGTTGTGTCAAGCAACCAAACAGACTCCATGCCTTTGCAGTAGTTGTATTGCTTCAGCAGGCTGTGCAGCGGCTCGTAATTTCGACCTGGGTTCTTCAAGTCGTAAGTCACCAAAAGTATTGCCATTGAGTCCTCCTAATGGAGCTCGAAACTTATCAGCATTTGCTTACAACTGATGCCAGGGTTTCTTTGGACTCATAGCAACCCAACCTCTCTCACCTCGCGCAGACGACTCACGAAGCAATCATTGACTGCCAGGAGAACGCCTCGGGCGTGCAGGCGCGCCGCTGCAGTTGCTGGAGGCGATAACAGGGCCACGATCTTCCTGGGGCGCCCCAGGGGCATCCGCAGGGCGGCCAAGGGGTAGGGGGGCAGCCAACGTCCGGAGCCTTTGCAGACCTAGACCGCCCTATTCCTCACGCGCAAAAAATTTCCCCCGTTTGAATTTTGTTAATCAAACAGAAACGCCCCGAAACCCAACATCCATTCGGGTTTTCGGGCGTTCCGATTCTTTGATTCTTTGATTTTTCGTTAAAGCTTTAACATCCCGCCATCGCACATGACGATGCCCAGCGAGGCGTCAAACTGGCGACTCATCCAAGGTCCACTTGGCAAGACGGTCCCGGAAACCGATCGAGGCAGCAACCGCATCAAACAGCTTGATAGCGAAGTTCTGCAGCAGTGGGTAGTGAGGGATAGTCTTCGCTCCTGTCACGATGTACTCCAGCTCCTTCGTGCTGTACATCACATTGAGCAAAGTCAGCACAGACTCGTCCAGGGCGTGCGATTGAAGCAATGAGTCGAGCCCGTTTTCCTTGCTGGCTGTGAAGGCCTTCTCCAAGTCATGGCCCAGCTTACGGCGAAGGTGCTCAAGCGTGACGCCCTTGCTCAGCAGAAAAACCTTGAAGGTGAGTTCCAAGCCATGACCCAAGAGATATAGGGCAGGGACAGGAGGCATGACCATGCGGGAATCTAGCTGGGCCGCACGTTCGTACACAACGAAGGCAGCCTCCAGGAACTCATGTCCGTAGCGGACCATCCCCATGGGCGTCGTTCGCTCCGGATCGTCATGCGGATGGGGTTGGTTCGCTTGACTGGCCATCGCTTCATCCATTGATGGGTAGATTGATGGGCACAACAAAAAAGCGCCTCGGAAGGCGCTTGTTTGCTGACACATTGGCGGAGAGGGAGGGATTCGAACCCTCGGTACGTTCGCACGTACGCCTGATTTCGAGTCAGGTACAATCGACCACTCTGCCACCTCTCCGCAGCGTCGAAGCTGAAATTATAGCCTAAAAATTCAGGCCTTCAGCAAAGTCTGTCCACCCATGTACGGGCGCAGCGCCTCGGGGATGGTCACCGAGCCGTCGGCGTTCTGGTAGTTCTCCAGCACAGCCACCAGCGTGCGGCCCACGGCCAGGCCGGAACCGTTGAGCGTGTGCACCAGCTCGTTCTTGCCCTGGGCATTCTTGAAGCGTGCCTGCAGGCGGCGCGCCTGGAAGGCCTCGCAGTTGGAGACCGAGCTGATCTCGCGGTAGGTGTTCTGCGCAGGCAGCCAGACTTCCAGGTCATAGGTCTTGGCCGCGCCAAAGCCCATGTCTCCCGTGCACAGGCTCATCACGCGGTAGGGCAGGCCCAGCTTCTGCAGCACGGCCTCGGCGTGGCCCGTCATTTCTTCCAGCGCCTCGTAGCTCTTTTCCGGATGCACGATCTGCACCATCTCGACCTTATCGAACTGGTGCTGGCGGATCATGCCGCGCGTGTCGCGGCCATAGCTGCCGGCCTCGGAACGGAAGCAGGGGCTGTGGGCCGTGAGCTTGATGGGCAGTTGGTCCTCGGCCACGACCACGTCGCGCACGAAGTTGGTCAGCGGCACCTCGGCCGTGGGAATCAGGTAGAGCGCCGCGTTGTCGGGCACGGGTTCGCCATCCTGGCCGCCCTTCTTGGCGGCGAACAGGTCGCCCTCGAACTTGGGCAACTGGCCCGTTCCCTTGAGCGAGTCGGCATTGACGGCGTAGGGCACGTAGCACTCGGTGTAGCCATGCGAGTCGGTCTGCAGGTCGATCATGAACTGCGCCAGGGCGCGGTGCAGGCGGGCGATGGGGCCCTTCATCACGGTGAAGCGCGAGCCCGACAGCTTGACGCCCATGTCGAAATCCAGGCCCAGCGGCTGGCCCACGTCCACATGGTCCTTGACCTCGAAATCAAAGGTCTTGGGCGTGCCCCAGCGGCGCGCCTCCACATTGCCGCTTTCGTCCGCACCGACGGGCACGCTGTCGTGCGGCAGGTTGGGCACGGCCAGCAGCATGGTCTGCAGCTCGCCCTGGATCTGCTCCAGGCGCGTGGCCGACTGGTCCAGCTCGGTCTTGAGACTGCCGACTTCGGCCTTGGCGGCCTCGGCAGCGTCCTTCTCGCCCTTGCCCATCAGCATGCCGATCTGCTTGGACAGCTGGTTGCGCTTGGACTGCAGCTCCTCGGTCCGTGTCTGCAGGGACTTGCGCTCTGCTTCCAGGGACTGGAAGGCCTCCACATTCAGGAAGGCCTGGGGCTTTTTGCGGGTCTCCAGCCGTGCGACGGCCGAGTCAAGGTCTTTGCGAAGAAGAAGGATATCGAGCATAGCCGGCAATTTTAGGCGGTATCGCCATGGCAGCGCCCGCCCCTGGGCGTTGGGGGTCTTGCCGCTACAGAAATCCCGCGCCAGCGCCGATACTTCCGATATGCCGCCCACAGCGGTTTGCGCACCCGGGAGCACCCATGTTTTTTGTCTTCGGTCCCAACGGACAGATGTTTCGCGGTCCCGCCGAGCGGCTGGGCCAGGTGGCGCCCGTGCGCCGCGTACAACGCCCGCAGGCCCTGCGCACGCGCTCGGCCGATGTGATGGCGGACGATGCCGCCGCCTCGTTCCCCGCCATCCTGGCCGACCTCGCGGGCCAGCCTGCCGGCGCGCCGGAGCCCGCTCCGCGGCTGCGCGGAGCGGTCGATGCCTACCTTTCCACGGAAAAAGGCCCCAGCCAGCCACGCCAGCCCCTGCAGACCGTGGCCGACGTGATGAGCCACGAGGCCGTGACGGTATCGCCCGAGGCCGGTGTCAACGACGCCTGGCGCGTGTTGGCCGAGCACGGCGTGGCCCAGGCCCCCGTGCTGGATGCCGGTGGCCGCGTGGTCGGGCTGCTGCTGCGTGCCGACATGGCGCCGCTGGACCTGCTGCCCGAGCCCGGTGCGATCAAGGACGCCATTGCCCTGGCGCGCCGGCCCGTGAACGAGGTCATGATCTCCCCCATTCCCACGGTGGCCACCACCACCGACCTGCGCCGCGTGGCAGGCGTGCTGCTGGAGACCGGCCTACCGGGCCTGCCCGTGACCGATGAGCAGGGCCTGCTGGCCGGCTTCATCAGCCGCACCGACATCCTGCGCGCCGTGGCCTCCGATCCTCCGCTGGATCTGTGGAGCTGAGGCTTTCGGCCCCACCATGCAAAACGGGCGCCAGGCGCCCGTTTGCTTTTTGGCCAATGCCCGCTGCGCCTGCGGCTCAGCCGCCCGTCTCGGGCTGCTTGCCCACGGAGATCTCCAGGCCCGTGGCCGCGTCGATCTTCAGGCCCTTGGGCAGCGGGAACTTCACGGTCTCCTCGATGCCATCCATCTTGCGCACCGACAGCGCGCCCAGCTGGCGCAGGCGCTGGATGACCTCGTCCACCAGCACCTCGGGGGCGGAGGCGCCGGCCGTCAGGCCCACGCGCCCGGCATTGGCAAACCATTCCTCGCACAGCTCGCCCGCGTTGTCCACCATGTAGGCGGGCGTTCCCAGGCGCGCGGCCAGCTCGCGCAGGCGGTTGCTGTTGGAGCTGGTGGGGCTGCCCACGACGATGAGCACATCCACCTGCGGCGCCAGCACCTTGACGGCGTCCTGGCGGTTTTGCGTGGCGTAGCAGATGTCCTGCTGCTTGGGCTCGCGCACCTGCGGAAAGCGGGCGCGGATGGCCGCCGTGATGCCGGCGGCATCGTCCACCGACAGCGTGGTCTGCGTGACCACGGCCAGCTTCTCGGTCTGGCGGGGGGTGACCCGGGCCACATCGGCCTCGTCCTCGACCAGGTGGATGCCCTCGGACAGCTGGCCCATGGTGCCCTCGACCTCGGGATGCCCCTTGTGGCCGATCATCAGGAACTCGTAGCCTTCCTTGGCGAGCTTGGCCACTTCCACATGCACCTTGGTCACCAGCGGACAGGTGGCGTCGAAGATGGAGAAACCGCGCCTGCGCGCCTCTTCCTGCACCGCCCGGCTCACGCCGTGGGCGCTGAACACCAGGGTGGAGCCGGGCGGCACGTCGTCCAGCTCCTCGATGAAGATCGCTCCCTTGGCCTTGAGATCGTTGACCACGAAGGTGTTGTGCACGATCTCGTGGCGCACGTAGATGGGCGCGCCGAACTTGGCCAGCGCACGCTCCACGATCTCGATGGCACGGTCCACGCCGGCACAGAAGCCCCGGGGCTCGGCCAGCAGGATTTCCTGGGGCGAGGTCGAGTCCAGCACCTCAGAGCACCCCGATGATCTGCACTTCGAACGTCACCGGCTGGCCCGCCAGCGGGTGGTTGAAGTCGAACAGCACGGCGCCGTCCTCGCGCACCTGCACCACGGCGCCCGCGTAGCTGCCCAGGCCGTCGGGCGTGGGGAACTGCACCACGTCGCCAGGCGCGTACTGCTCGTGCGGGTCGCCCAGCTCGTTCATCAGCTTGCGCGCCACCCACTGCATCATGTCGCCGTTGCGCTCGCCAAAGGCTTCGCCGGCCGGCATCTCGAACGTGGTGCGCGTGCCTTCGGCCAGGCCCAGCAGGCGCTGCTCGACGGCGGGCGACAGCTCGCCCGCGCCCAGGGACAGCGTGGCGGGCTTGTCGTTGAAGGTGTTGATCACATCACCTGCAGGCCCGGACAGGCGGTAGTGCAGCGTGAGGAACGAGCCGGTCTGGACCGTGGGGAGGGCCGAGGAAGAAGCGCTAGAGGTCATGGAAGTCCCGATAAACTGGCCCGTATTGTAGAAAAACATCCATGCCCCCACGCCCCGTGCAACGGTGTCCCTGCGGCGCCCCCACCTGGCTGAACCATGGCTCTCAAAGACCTGCCTGCCCAGGCCCAGCCGCGCGAAAAGCTCGCGGCACACGGCCCCACGGCGCTTTCCGATATCGAACTGCTGGCCATCGTGCTGCGCACCGGCATGGCCGGCAAGGGCGTGCTGCAGCTGGCCCAGGAACTGCTGCAGCTGCCCGGCCGGGCCGGCCTGTCCGGGCTGCTGCAGGCCGGGCACGCCGACCTGAAGGCCATCAAGGGGCTGGGGCCTTCCAAGTGCGCGCAACTCCTGGCCGTGCTCGAACTGGCGCGCCGCGCCATGGCCGAGCAACTGCGCGAGCGCCCGGCCCTGGCCTCGCCCGAGGCCGTGGCGCGCTACCTGCAGCTGCACCTGGCGGCGCGCCAGCATGAGGTCTTCGCCGTGCTGTTCCTGGACGGCCAGAACCGGCTGATCGCGCTGGAAGAAATGTTCCGGGGCACGCTCACGCGCACCAGCGTCTACCCGCGGGAGGTGGTGCTGCGCGCCCTGCACCACCATGCGGGCGCCGTCATCCTGGCCCACAACCATCCCAGCGGACAGGTCCAGGCCAGCGCCGCCGACAAGGCCGTCACGCAGAGCCTGCAGGCCGCCCTGGGCCTGGTGGACATCCAGGTGCTGGACCATGTGATCGTGGCGCCCGGTGCCTCGCTGTCCATGGCCAGCGAGGGGCTGATGTAGGCAGACTCTGTAAAATGAGAAAAATTCTCATTTGCAAAACCGCTGCACCATGCCCTCCCCGTCCACCGCCGACCCGGTGCACACGCTCTACGTCGCCCACCATGACTGGCTGCACGGCTGGCTGCGGCGCAAGCTGGGCAATTCCCACCAGGCCGAGGACCTGGCGCACGACACCTTCGAGCGCGTGGTGGCGTCCCGGCAGGCCCATGCCATCCAGGAGCCGCGTGCCTACCTGACCACGCTGGCCCAGCGGGTGCTCTACAACTTCTGGCGCAGGCGCGAACTGGAGCAGGCCTGGCTCGATGCGCTGGCCACGCTGCCCGAGGAAGTGGCGCCCTCCCCCGAGGACTACGCCCTGGTGCGCGAAGCCATCGAGGCCCTGGACCAATGGCTGGACGGCCTGCCCCCGAAGGTGCGGCAGGCCTTCTTGCTGCGCCGGCTCGACGGCCTCAAGCACGCCGAGATCGCCGAGGCCATGGGCGTGTCCATTGCCACGGTGGAGCGCTACATGAAGCAGGCCCTGGTGCACCTGTACCTGTCGCCGCAGGCATCCCACGGCTGATCACCTGCATGGATGCCGCCACCGATCAGGCCATCGACTGGCTGGTGCGCCTGGACTCGGGCCACGCCAGCGATGACGACCGCCGCGCCTTCGCCCATTGGCTGCGCCAGTCGCCCGGCCATGCCCAGGCCTGGGCCATGGTGCAGCAACGCCTGTCCGCCGGGGTGGAGCCCGCCCTCGTGCAGTTGCGCCGGCAGGGCGGGGGCACGGCATCCCTGGGCCTGCAGGCGCTGGTGGCGCCCATCCCGAAGGCCGCGCGCAGGCGCGGCCTGTTGCGCGGTGGGCTGGCCGCCCTGCTGGCCAGCACCGCCACGGCCTGGCTGGTGCACCGGCAAACACCGCTGACCACGCTGGCCGCCGACCTGCGCACGGGCACCGGCCAGCGCAGCCACCACCGGCTGCCGGACGGCAGCGAGATCGAACTGGACGCCCGCTCGGCCGCCGACATTGCCTACAGCGACACCCGCCGCCTGGTGCGCCTGCGCGAAGGCGCACTGCTGGCGCAGGTGGCTGCCAGCGCGCCGGGCCAGCCCCTGCGCCCGTTTGTCGTGCAAAGCGCCCAGGGCACGGCCCAGGCGCTGGGCACGCGCTTCATGGTGCGCCAGGCCGAAGGCAGCACCCTGGTGCATGTGCTGGAGCACAGCGTGCTGCTCACCAGCCTGAACGGCCGGCAGCACCGGCTGCAGGAGGGCCGCAGCGCCTGGATCGACGCCGATGGCATCCGCACGCAGGACACCGCCCATCTGGCGCCGGCCGCCTGGGCCGACGGCGTCATCGACGTGCGCGACCAGCCGCTGGGCGAGGTGATCGACGCGCTGCGGCCCTACCAGGCCGGCATCATCCGCATCAGCCCCGAGGCCGCGCGCCTGCGGATCTTCGGCGTGTTCCAGCTGGCCCGGCCCGACCAGGTGCTGCAGGACCTGGTGGACACCCATCCCGTCAGCGTGCGCCGCTGGGGGGACTGGCTGACGGTGATCGACGTGCGAAACCGGTCCGCTTGAGTCTTTTTTTGCGCCGCGTGAGGGGTTTTGCCGCCCTTGTCGCACATACGGAATGAAAGCCCTTCATTTCCACCGCAACGACAAGGACCTCCGACTCCATGGCCTCCGCACGCCGCCCTCTCCGTATCCCGCAGCCCGGCAGCACGCCCGCACACCGCAGGCCGAGCCCGCCCTCGCTGCTGCTGCCCGTGGCCGCCGCGCTGGCCTGGTCGCTGTCCGCACCGCCGCAGGCCTGGGCACAGCCGGTGGCGGCCAGCACATCGCAGGCAGCCGCCACCCTGGAATGGAACCTGCCCGCCGGCGCGCTGGACGACTCGCTGGCGCGCATCGCCCGCCAGGCCCAGCGCAGCATCAGCGCCGATCCGGCCCTGCTGGCCGGCAAGCGCGCGCCCGCCATCCGGGGCAGCTACAGCGTGGAGCAGGCCGCCCAGCTGGCGCTGGGCGACAGCGGGCTGCGGCTGGCACGCACGCCCCAGGGCACGCTCACGGTGCTGGCCTCCGTCGCCGCGCCCGCGGCGTCACCGGCCACGGCAGCCCCGGGCCGCGCCCAGGACCATGCGCTGGCCGAGGTCAAGGTGGTCGCCCAGGCCGACCGGGCAGGCACGACCGAAGGCACGGGCAGCTACACCGCGCGCGGCCCCAGCGGCGTGGCCACGGGCCTGGCGCTGAGCGTGCGCGACACGCCGCAGTCGGTCAGCGTGATGACCCAACAGCGCATGGAGGACGAAAACCTCACCAGCATCAGCGACGTGCTGGCGCGCGTGCCGGGCATCTCCACCTCGGCGCTGGGCACCGAGCGCAGCAACGCCAATGCGCGCGGCTACCCCATCACCAACTACCAGCTCGACGGCGTCAGCACGCACACCGAATTCCTGGGCCTGGACGCCCTGCCCACGCAAAGCATTGCCGACATGGCGCTGTACGACCGCATCGAGGTGCTGCGCGGTGCCTCGGGCCTGACCACGGGCGCGGGCGATCCGTCCGGCATCGTCAACATGGTGCGCAAAAAGCCCACGGCGCAGTTCCAGGGCTCGGCCGAGGCCAGCGTGGGCTCCTGGGGCAACCGGCGCGGCGTGCTGGACCTGTCCTCGCCGCTCAACGCCTCGGGCAGCGTGCGCGGCCGCCTGGTCGCCGTGCACCAGGAGGGCGACAGCCACATCGACTTCTACAGCAAGAAAAAAGAGGTGCTCTATGGCGTGATCGAGGCCGACCTCACCTCCACGCTCAAGCTCACCGCCGGGCTGGACCACCAGCGCGGCCGCTCGCGCGGCTCCATGGCCTACCTGGGCTTTCCGCTGTTCAGCAGCGACGGGCGGCAGACCGACTTCCCCGTCTCCTTCAACCCGGCCAGCCGCGACAACCGCTTCAACACCGACTCCACCAGCGCCTTCGTCACGCTGGAGCAGGCGCTGGCCAACCGATGGCAGCTCAAGCTCTCGGCCAACTACCTGCGCTCCAACCAGCGCGAAGACGCGGTCTACCTGGCCGTCAACAACAGCCTGTTCGACCGGGAGACCGGCGATGGCCTGTCGCTTAACGCCGAGCGGCGTGACTACCGGCTGCGCAACAAATCCGTGGACATCAACCTGCGCGGCCCCTTCAACCTGGGCGGGCGCGAGCACGAGGCGGTGCTGGGCTTGGACTACACCGACTTCCAGAGCCTGACCGACGGCAGCTTCGACATCACGGGCCTGCGCAACAAGCCCGTCAACATCTACCAGTGGGACAGCAGCGGCAGCCCGGTGTTCGGCGACCGCTTCGTGGTCTTCGACAGCACGCGCCGCCAGACCAGCCTGTACGGCGCCGGCCGCTTCGCGCTGGCCGACGACCTCAAGCTCATCGTGGGCGGCAAGCTGTTCAACTACGACAGCGACTACCGCACCGACACCACGGACGGATACCACCAGACCTCGCCCTCGTCCGAACGCCGCGTGTTCACGCCCTACGCAGGCCTGGTCTACACGCTGAACCCGCAGCACACGCTGTACGCCAGCTTTGCCACCATCTACAGCCCGCAGACCTCGCGCGACCGCAACGGCGCCTTCCTGGACCCGCAGGAAGGCAACACCTACGAGGCCGGCATCAAGAGCGAATTCCTGGACGGGCGCCTGGCCACCAGCGCCGCCGTCTACCTCATCCGCCAGGACAACCTGGCCGAGTCCGACCCCGGCCAGTTCATCCCGGGCACCACCACCACCGCCTCGCGCGCCATCAAGGGCGCCAAGACGCGGGGCCTGGACCTGGAAGTCAACGGCGCCATCAACCGCCAATGGTCGATTGCCGCCTCCTACAACTTCAGCGCCTCCGAAGACGCCACGGGCCAGCGCATCAACACCACCTTCCCGCGCCAGATGGCCCGCCTGTGGACCACGTACCGCATGCCCGGCGAATGGCGCAGGCTGACCGTAGGCGGTGGTGTCAACTGGAGCAGCGGCATCGAGTACAGCGGCGAAGCCTGGCAGGTCGGCAAGCAGGTCAGCGCACGCCAGGCCTCCTACGCCGTGGCCGGGCTCATGGCCCGCTATGACGTGAGCGACCAGCTGTCGCTGACGCTGAACGTCAACAACCTGTTCGACCGCAAGTACATCGCGGCCATGTCCGGCTGGTGGTACTCGGGCATGTACGGCGCGCCGCGCAATGTCCAGGTCAGCGCCCGCTATCGCTTCTAGGGCCACCAGGCCTTGAGAGGGCGCCATGGCCGCCGGGGTGCCGAAATTGCGGTACAACCGGCGTCACCATGACTTTGAAAGCCACCAGCCTGCAGGACCTCGCGCCAGTGCGCCGCGCACTGGCCGAAGCCGCCGCCCAAGAGGCCCTGCTCCAGCAGCAGCGCGCCGAGGCGGCGCGCCGCCTCCTGGCCGAGCAAAAGCTGTTCGAAAACACCGTGGGCCCGGTGCATGCGCTCAAGTCCGCGCACGCCCGCCACCTCCACGCCCCCGAGCCCCCCGAGCCGCTGCCCCTGCAGCTGGAGCTGGACGAGCAGCGCGTGCTGCAGGAGGCCATGAGCGACGAGTTCGACGTCAGCACCCTGCTGGACACCGACGACCAGCTCAGCTTCCGGCGCCCCGGCATCGGCCTGGACGTGACCCACAAGCTGCGCGCCGGGCAGTGGAGCATCCAGCGCCAGCTGGACCTGCACGGCCTGCGCGTGGACGAGGCGCGCGAGGCGCTGGGCCAGTTCATCCGCCTGTCGCACCGCACCGGCATACGCTGCGTGCGCGTGGTGCACGGCAAGGGCCTGGGCTCGCCGGGCAAGACCCCCGTGCTCAAGGGCCGCGTGCTGCGCTGGCTGGTGCAGAAAAAGGAAGTGCTCGCCTTTGTGCAGGCCCGCCCGGCCGAAGGTGGCGCGGGCGCCCTGGTCGTCCTGCTGCAGCCGGGCAAGCGCCAGCTGTACTGAAGGCGTGGATGGCGTGAACGGTGATGGGGCTCAGGCCGCGGCCACCGCCGCCGCCTTGCGCGCCCGCCCTATCACCAGCGCCATCACCGCCGCCACCAGGCAGGCCAGGCCGGCCGCATACAGCGCGGGCGTATAGGTCAGCAGCAACGTGCGCGTCAGGCCTGCGCCCCAGGCAGCGGTGGCCGCGCCCAGCTGGTGGGCCGCGAAGATCCAGCCGAACACCAGCCCCACCTTCTGCGGCCCGAAATGCTGGGCCGTGAGCTTGACCGTGGGCGGCACCGTGGCGATCCAGTCCAGCCCGTAGAACATGGCGAACAGGCCCAGGCCGTAGAAGGTGAACTCCGAATGCGGCAGCCAGAACAGCGACAGGCCGCGCAGCCCGTAGTACCAGAACAGCAGCTTGCGGTTGTCGTAGCGGTCCGACAGCCAGCCCGACAGCACGGTGCCCACGAAATCGAAGGCCCCCATCATGGCCAGCACCGACGCGGCGGGCACCGCGCCCATGCCGTTGTCGCCGCACAGCGAGATGAAGTGCGTCTGCACCAGGCCGTTGGTGGACAGGCCGCAGATGAAGAAGGTGCCCGCCAGCAGCCAGAAGGTGCGGTTGCGCGCGGCCTCGGCCAGCACCTTGAAGGGCGTGCCGAAGTTCATGGCCATGGCCGGCGGCGGCGGGGCCGAGGCATCGCCGCCAAAGGGCACCAGGCCCAGGTCCGAAGGCCGGTCCCTCACGAACAGCAGGGCCAGCACGGCAATCAAGGCACTGGCCACGAACACCGGCACCGTGGCCGAGCGCCAGCCCCAGTGCTCGATCATCCAGGCGGCCAGCGGCAGGAAGGCCAGCTGCCCCGTGGCCGCACTGGCCGTGAGCACGCCGATGACCAGGCCGCGCCGCGCCGCAAACCAGCGGTTGGCCACCACGGCGCCCAGCACCAGCGCCGTCAGGCCCGTGCCCATGCCCAGCAGCAGGCTCCACAGCAAAAACAGATGCCACAGCTGCGTGGCCTGCGTCACCATCGCCATGGCGCCACCCAACAGGGCCAGGCCCATGCACATCACGGCACGCAGGCCGAAGCGCTCCATCATCACGGCCGCAAACGGCCCCAGCAGGCCGAACAGCGCAAAGCGCAGCGCCAGGCTGCTCGAAATCTGCTCCGTACTCCAGCCGAACTCGCGCGACAGCGGCTGCAGCATGGCGCCCGGCAGGCCCAGCGCCGCCGACATGGTCAGCATGGTGAGGAAAGTGATGGCCGCGACCAGCCAGCCGTAGTGGATGCCGCGCCGCTGCAGCCAGCGCGCCGTGGAGTTGGAGAGCATGGGAGTCTCTTCGGGGGTTGGGAATTCGGTAGGGCCTACGCCTGCGGGCCGTCTGCAGCGTTGCCATCGCCAGCGCCATCGCCATTGCCGCCATCGAGCAGCACCAGGCATTCGTCGATCAGCGCATGCAGGGCCGCCACGCGCTCCGGGCCCACGCGGGCGTTGAGCTCGTTCTGTGCGGTCTTCCAGCTTTGCTTGGCCTCTTCGCGCTTGGCCTGGCCCGCGTCGGTGATGTGCACCAGGCGGCTGCGCTGGTCCTCGCCCTGGCCCATGCGCACCCAGCCGGCGTCGATCAGCGGCTTGAGGTTGCGCGTCAGCGTCGAGGCGTCCATGCGCATGCGCCGCGCCAGGTCCGAGGGCCGCACCGGACCGGCGGCCAGCACATGGCTGAGCAGCGAGTACTGCGTGATGCGCAGCCCCGTCTCGTTCAGATGGGCGTCATACACCTGGCCCACGCTGCGCATGAGCTGGCGCACGCGGTGGTTGGTGCAGCCCTGGGGCACGGCGAGGATGTCTGGATTCACTGGCATGGCGCAGATTATTGCATATACAACTGTTGTAGATACAATAATATCCACGCCGCCATCCCAGACAGTCTGGCGCCCGCATTTTTCCCAATGAAAGAGAGACATTCCATGGACACCCGCACCCACTCCCCGGAGCAGGCCGCCCACAGCCTCACCTCCAGCGTCACCTCCGGCGCCATCTCCCCTGCCCTGCAAGCCTGGCTGGACGAGGAACAGGCGGTCACCCTCCGGCTGGACGCCGGCCCCGGCGCAGGCGTGTCGCGCCCCGACCAGGTCGCAGGCCGCAGCGGGCTGGAGCTGATGCAGGCCATGCTGCGCGGCGAACTGCCCTACCCGCCCATTGCACGCACGCTGGACTTCATGCTGATTTCCGTGGGCGAAGGCAGCGCCGTCTTCCAGGGCCGCCCCGGCGCCAACCACCTCAACCCCATGGGCACAGTGCACGGCGGCTGGTTCGCCACCTTGCTGGACTCGGCGCTGGGCTGCGCCGTCCACACCTGCATGCCGCCGGGCCGGGGCTACACCACGGCCGAGCTGGGCGTGAACCTGGTCAAGGCACTGACCCCGCGCGTGCCGCGCGTGCGCGCCGAAGGCCGCGTGCTGCACTGCGGCCGCCAGCTGGCCACGGCCGAGGCGCGCCTGGTCGGCCCCGATGGCACGCTCTACGCCCACGCCACCACCACCTGCCTGGTGTTCGAGATGCCGCCTGCGCGCTGAAGCCCGTTCGGCACAAGCAAAAAAGCCCCGTGCCAGATGCACGGGGCTTTTTTGTTGCTTGCCTGCCGGAACTTACTTCGACAGATCCAGGCGGTACTTGGACGTGCCCTTGCCCGAGCCGTCATCGGCCGCCACCAGCGAGATGTTGGCCAGGCCCGCCGCCTGCGCCACCGGCAGCGCGTTGGCGCCGGAGCTGAACACCACGTTGGCCGAGGTGGCCACCTTGGTGAAGCGCCAGCTCTTGGCCGCGCCATTGGCAGCGCGCGTGATGCTGCCCTTCTTGCGCACGTAGCCGATCACCACGTCGCGGTTGGCGTCCGGCGAGGCCCAGATGGCGCTGGAGCCGTCGAGCTTGGCGATGAAGCTCTTGCCGCTGGTGGCGCGGTAGTTGTTCGTGGCGATCACGAACTCCTGCGCCGGGTCGATGGCCTTGCCCAGGTACTGCAGGTTCCTGATGCGGCTGCCCACGGGCTGGGTCACGTCGATCTCGTACTGCACATCGGCCGTGGTGAACATGTCGAAGTTGTAGCCCGGGAAGGTGCTGATCAGCTGCTGCTCACCCGTCTTGGCCGGATCGATCTGGTTGAAGCGCTTGGCAGCGGCCTCCAGCCAGTCCTTGATGTCGGCGCCATTCACCTTCACCGCATACACGGTGTTGGGGTACAGGTACAGGTCGGCCGCGTTGTAGATGGCCAGCGGGCCCACGGCCACGTCGGTGTAGTCGGCGCCGCCCTGGAAGCCCGACTTGAACGGCGCGCTCACCGACAGCACGGGCAGCTGCGCGTACTGCGGCAGGCTGGCCTTCACATAGTCGGCCACATAGTCGCGCTGCGCCTGGTTGACGATCTGGATGGCGCCCGGGTCGCCCACATCGGCGAACAGCGTGCTCATGCGGAAGTCCGTGCTGCCGATGGGCGTCTTCACGTACTGGATGGCGGCCTGGTGCTGACTCTCGATCAGCGGCGCCACCGTCGGGTCCACGGCCACGTAGGTGGCCTTGCCTGCGGCGTCCTTGCCGGTCTGGATATTGCGCAGCTCGCTCTTGCCCGCGCTCTTGTCCACGCTCCACTGCTTGCCGTCCCACTTGAGCGCCAGCTGGATCACGCCCAGCGCCTTGCCCCAGGAACTGGCCATCACCGACTGCACGCCGTTGATGGTGCCCGCCTTGTTGTCCACGCCCGCCTGCGTGAACGCCGGCGTGGCCGCCGCATCGGGGAACACGCTGTGCTGGTGGCCCATGACCATGGCGTCGATGCCGGCCACCTTGCTCAGGTGCAGGCCGGGGTTCTCCATCGTCGGCGAGTAGGCCGCGCCATCCAGGCCGCCGTGCAGCATGGCCACCACCACATCGGCGCCCTTGGCGCGCATCTCGGGCAGGTACTTCTGGGCGGACTCCACGGCGCCTTCGGTGTAGAGCTTGCCTTCCAGATAGCGCTTGTCCCAGTTCATGATGCCCGGCGTGGTGAAGCCGATCACGCCGATCTTGATGGGCAGCTCCACCGCCTTGCCATCCTTGTCCTTGGCCGCGATCTTGCGCTCCAGAATCACGTAGGGCTGCACCAGCGGCTGCTTGGTCTTGCTGCTGTAGACGTTGGACAGCGCCATGGGAAAGCCATTGCCCGCGCACTTGAGCGCCTTGTCCACGCCGTCCACGTCCAGGCCGCCGCCCAGCACCTGGTTCAGGAAGGGCAGGCCGTAGTTGAACTCATGGTTGCCCAGCGTGCCCGCATCGAAGCCCAGCGCGCCCATGGCCTTGTACATGGACAGCTGCTGCGTGCAGGAGATCTTGGCCACCTCGGCCTCGTAGTCGGCCAGGGCCGTGCCCTGGATGGTGTCGCCGTTGTCCACCAGCAGCGTATTGGCAAACTCCTTGCGCGCCGCACGCACCAGCGTGGCCGTGCGCTCGAAGCCGTAGGAGGCATCCTCGGCCAGCTTGAAATAGTCATAGCTGCGCACATTGAAGTGCAGATCCGTGGTCTCCAGCACGGCCAGCGTGGCCGTCGCGGGCTGGCTGGCCACCGGGGGCGTCGTGCTGTCGTTGCTGTCGCTGCCACCGCAGGCGGCCACCAGCGCGGCGCTGGCCAGGACGCTCAGCGCCAGGCGGCGGGACAGGAGCAGGGATTGCAATGTGGGGAGGTTGCTCAGCGGCATGTGGTTTTTGTGGGGGTGGTGAAGGGGGGGAGTTTGTTGGTGGGGGTTTACAGGGGTGTGACAGCTGGTCTGTTCTGGTCTGGTCTTGGTCAGGTGCTGTTTTTTGTCCCTGCCGGGGGGGTGTTTTTCGAGGCCGGGTTTCGGCCCGGCGGCCGACCTCCTTTTCTTTGATTCGTCAAAGAAAAGGAGGCAAAAGAAAGACGACCCGGATGTCCGCGACCCCTTCGCTTCGCTGCGGGGCAACCTGCGTCGGGCCACCTGCGGGGTTCGCTGCGGAACTCGCTGCGTTCACTGCGTGAACTCCGCTCAGACAACCGCAGCGAGTCAGATCACGAAGCAGTCCTGTCCTTCGGCAGGACTGCAACCCCGCAGGCGGCCCGACGCAGGCGCTGACATACGGGGAGTTGTTGCGGGCCTTCGCTGCGCTCGGCCTGGCTTCTTGATACGCAGCCGTTAAACTTGCGGCGAGCCGAAAGGCTTGGTGTGTCGTAACACCAGCACGTAGAGGTTGCAGCCCCCACCTAGAGCGGGGCCTTTGTTTCATACAGGAACCAAGTTATGCACCCTCTCACCGCCGCACAGGCGTCTTCTCCCCAACCACCTTTTCTTCCCACTTGGCGGCAGGCCATGCACGCCTCGCTGGGGCTGGTGCAGAGCACGCTGCAGCAGTTGATCGAACTGATGGTCGACGACCCCGACAGGGACGACAGCGAAGTCGATGTGGACTGCGCCGTGGAGCTGGCGCTGGAGCACATCAAGCGCATGGGTGTCCAGCAGCACGCGGACCGCTATGCCTTCGAGGTGGAGTGGATCAAGGCAACGGCGGCGCTGCGGCTGGCGCAGGGCGCCTTCGGGCGGCCGGAATCACGCTTTGGCCTGCGGCTCAAGGATGCCATCCAGCAGCTGGAGATGCTGCCGGAGCTGGTGGAGTTCGTGGACCAGGACGACGGCGAGTGAACTGTGCGGCGCGCCCGTATCTCTGTGAGAAACTGGCCCGCCGAACACCCCCTTGCCTTCACCCATGGAACTGCGCCAGCTGCGCTACTTTGTCGATATCGCCAAGACCGAGCACCTGACGACATCGGCCAGAAACCTCTATGTCACGCAGTCCACGCTCTCGCATGGACTGCGCCAGCTGGAAGAGGAGCTGGGCATGGCGCTGTTCGAGCGCATTGGCCGGGGGCTGAAGCTGTCGCAGGCGGGCGTGGTGTTCCGCAACTATGCGGAGCGTGCGCTGCATGAGGTGGAGGCCGGGCGCATGGCGCTGGCCGACCTCAGCGAGCTGCAGACCGGCACGCTGACCATCGGCGTGATCCCCACCTTCCTCAACACCCTGGTCGCCCCGGCCGTGGCGGCTTTCATGCGTGCCTATCCCAAGGTCAACGTGGTGGTGATCGAGCTGCTGGCCCCGCCCGTGGAGCAGGGATTGCTGGACGGCAGCCTGGACCTGGGCGTGAGCTTTCACCCGCCCCAGCGCGCCGAGCTGGACGCGCTGCCGCTGTTCGACGAACGCATGATGCTGCTGGTCAACCCATCGCATCCGCTGGCCGGGCGCCGCACGCTGTCCGTCAAGTCGCTGACCGGCGTGCCCCTGGCCCTGCTGCCGCGCACGTTCTACACGCGCAGCCTGATCGAGGACGGGCTGCGCACCGCAGGCGTCACGCCCTTGCTGCGCGCGGAAATGGGCTCGGTGGAATCGCTGATCGCGCTGTGCCGCTGGGGCGACATGGCCACCATCGTCCCCGAGCGCGCCGCCCAGCAGGCCACGGACATGGTGGCCATCCACCTGGTCGCCCCCCAGCTCATCCGCACGGCAGGCCTGCTGTGGCGCCGAGGCGCCAGCTACAGCGCGGCCGCGCGCGAGTTCGCGGCGCAACTGGCCCCCGCCACAAGAACCAACATGCCCCGCTAAAAAAACCCCAGGCCGAGCGAAGCAAAGGCCCGAGCAAACTCCCCGTATGTCAGCGCCTGCGTCGTGGCGGTTGCGGGGTTGCAAGCCTGCCGAAGGACAGGCTTGCTTCGTGATCTGACTCGCCGTGATGTTTGAACGTAGCGCGCAGCGCGAAGTGAGTTTCACGGCGAACCCCGCAACCGCCACGACGCAGGTTGCCCCGCAGCGAAGCGAAGGGGTCGCGGACATCCGGGTCGTCTTTCTTTCGCCTACCTTTCTTCGGCCGGCGTACCGGTGACGAATCAAAGAAAGGTAGGTCGGCCGCCAGGCCGAGACCCGGCCTCGAAAAACAACCACCCGGCAGGGTCAAAAACTAACCCGTTGCAGGGAAAAAACCAGCTCACTGCAAAGAAGGCCGCGCCCTCTCAGGCACCCGAGCCCCCAACGCAGCCGGCACATAAGCCGCATCAAAACTACACCCCACCCCAAACTTGGCCTCATTCCCCACACAAGCAGCAGCAATCCCCGCCGCAGTCGGCTTCACCCCCGCCTCCACCCACTGCATCAACGCAGTCATCAAGGTGGGATAGGTCGCATCGCTGATATAGCTGTGCGTCCCCTGCCGCGTAAAGGTCTGCACCAGCCGGTCCCCACTGCCGCCTTGCTGCATCACCGCACGAAACCGCGCATCCAGCTCCACAAAGGCGGTGGGGTCGCTGATCCACTTGGCCGAGAGGACCGGCACGCCAATCCTGCCCACGGGGTCGGTGTCATCGGCGAACTTGCGGTAGGCCGCAGGGTCGGCGCGGTAGCGCAGCACGCCGGCATTGAGCGCGGCATCGTCGGCCGAGCCGGCATAGACCGCACCCTCGTTGCCGAAGGGGCTGGCGCCGCCCGTGCGCTTGGCCGAGATGTCCTGGAAGTGCATGGTGCCCCAGTTCATGTGCGACTGGATGGCGCTTTCGGGGATCTTGATGACCTTGGTGATGGTGTCGATCTTCGCCTGCTGCGCGGCCGTGCGCTGGGCGGCGGGCTTGTCCAGCGCCAGGCATTCGTTCACGCGCAGGGCCACGTCGGCCTGGCGCATCTTGGCGTCAGCGGGCAGGCCCAGGTTGAGCGCGTACTGCGGCTCATTGGGGCGCGGGTGGTTGGCGCACAGGTACTGGTAGACCACGCGCAGGTCGGTGCGGAAGTCGTAGGCATGGGTGCCGCCGCCCAGCACGCCGCTGGTGAGCAGCACGCCGTCGTAGGGGCGCTCGCCCACGGTCTGCTCGTTGAACATTTCCGCGCCCTTGGCCGCCACGCCCGCACCCCAGGACTGGCCGTGCAGGATGGTGCGCTGCGGCTTGGCCACATGCTGGCGGAAGATGCCGCGCAGGCGCTCGGTGTCCTCAGCGGCGGCGCGCACTTCCACGCCGCCCTGGCGGTAGGTGGAGCCAGCCCAGGCGTAGCCTGCGCGCACCATGATGGACCAGCGCACCAGGTCTTCGGCCGCACGGTCGGCGGTGGGCGCGGCCAGGTCCGGGCCGCCGTGGGCGTGCAGCACCAGGGTGCCGTTCCACTGCGCGGGCTTGGCGATCAGGTAGTAGGCGCCCTTGGAGTCCTGCCCGGCCCAGCAGCTGATGCCCGCAGGAATCTCGGCAGGGCAGGCCGTGCTCTTGGGCGCGGTCTCGATGGAGGTGACCGGCCCGTGCAGCACGGCCGAGCCGCCGCCGCAGCCGGCCAGGGCGAGCGCGGCCAGCAGCGAGGCGCTGGCGGGACGCAGGGGGAAATACGCGGATGCTTGCATGTCTTGTCTCCTGTCTTGGCTTCTTGTTGGAAGTCACCTGCCGCGCCGCGGCAAGCGGTCGCATCGATGACTGGATCGGATTCTGTAGAGGCTTGTCCAATATTTCAAAGATTTTTAGGATATCGGCTGGATACTTTTCACATATATGGAACTGCGCCATCTCCGTTACTTCCTGGCCGTGGCCGATACCGGCCACATCACGCGCGCGGCCGAGCTGCTGGGCATGCAGCAGCCGCCGCTGTCGCAGCAGATCCGCGCGCTGGAGGAGGAGCTGGGCATTGCCCTGTTCCGGCGCCACCCCAAGGGCGTGGACCTGACCGACGCGGGCCTGGAGCTGCAGGGCGAGGCCACGCGGCTGCTGGCCGACTTCACCGCCATGCGCGACCGCATGCAGGCCTTTGCGCGCGGCGAGCGCGGGCGCATCCATGTGGGCTTCACCAGCTCGGCGGCGGCCCATGCCTTCACGCCCGAGGTGCTGCGCCTGTGCCGTGGCCGCCATCCCGACATTGCGCTGGATGTGAGCGAGAACAATGCCGCCGAGATCACCGAAGCCGTGCAGGCCGGGCGCATGCACTGCGGCTTTCTGCGCGTGCCGGTGGCCCGGCCCGAAGGCCTGGTGTTCGAGACGCTGCTGCAGGAGCCCGCGCTGCTGGCCATTCCCGTGGACCACCGGCTGGCGCGCGATGCATCGAAGCCCGTGGCGCTCAGGCAGCTCGATGGCGAGCGCCTGATCCTTGTGCGGCGCACGGGCGCGCCGGGGCTGTATGCGAACCTGCTGGCGCTGTGCGCCCGGCACAAGGTACAGGTGGAGGTGGCCGCCGAGGTGGAACGCATGATGACCAATGTGAACCTGGTGGCGGCGGGCGTGGGCCTGTCCATCGTGCCGGCCTCGGTGCGCGGCGCCCATCCCGAGGCGGTGGTCTACCGCGCCTTCGAGCCCGCCGTGCGGCTGAGCGCCCCGCTCACCCTGGTGCACCGCGAGGCCGGCACGGAAACCGGCGGCGCAGGACCCGCGGCCACCTTCATCGCCCTGGCGCGCGAGCTGGCGCAGCGCCACCAGGCGCCGGGCGGCTGAGGCATGCAGGCACCGCAAGGCACCGATACCGGCCGGCGCGCCCTGCTGGCGGCGGCTGCCTGCGCGCTGGCCTGGCCCGGCCAGGCGCTGCCGGCCCGGCCCGCCTGGCCGGGCGCCAGCGTGCGGATCGTGGTGGCCTACCCCGCAGGCGGTGTCAGCGACATGGTGGCCCGCGCCCTGGCCGAGCAACTGGCGCAGCAATGGGGCACGGCCGTGATCGTGGACAACCGCCCCGGCGCCAGCGGCACCGTGGCGCTGGAGCTGCTGGCGCGCAGCGCGCCCGACGGCCGCACCCTGGTCTTTGCCGCCGCCACCGCCGTGGGCCTGGCCGCTGCCTCCGTGACGCCCGTGGCCGGCGTGATGCGCACGCCCATGCTGCTGGTGGGCACGCCGGCGCTGAAGGCCGCAGATTTCGAAGGCATGCTGGCCGAGGCGCGCGGCATGCCCGGCGGCATACGCTGGGCCACCACGGGCGAGGGCACGACGGGCCACGCCGTGCTGCAGCGCATAGAGCAGGCCACGCGCATTCCCATCGTGCATGTGCCCTACAAGGGCGGGGGCCAGCAGCTCAACGATGCGCTGGCCGGGCATTTCGAGCTGCTGTCCACCAATGTGGCGCCGCTGCAGCTGCAGGCGCTGCGCGCGGGCCGCCTCAAGGCCCTGGCCGTGGGCGCGCCGCAGCGGCTGGCAGCCCTGCCCGATGTGCCCACGCTGGCGCAGCTGGGCCATGCGCAGGCCAACCTGGATTCGCTGTTCGGCCTGTTCGCGCCGCCGCAGATGGCGCCAGCGCTGGCCCAGCGCATCAATGCCGCGGTGGCCCAGGCGCTGCGCGCGCCGGCCATCCGCAGCCGGCTGGAGGCGGCCAGCAACCAGCCGTTCGAGGGTTCGGCCGCAGAGTTCGCGCAGCAGGTGATGCGCGAGGCCGGGCGCTGACCGCCCTGCATCGCTCCCCCCGCACCACGCCCTGCACCACGCCCTGCACCACGCCCCGCACCACGCCCCGCACCACGCCGGACGGGCTCAGCGCGCGTACTTCTTCGCCCCGGCCACGCAGACCACGGCGGCCATGGTGACCAGCACCATGCCCCAGCTCACCTGCTCGTGCAGCAGCAGGGCCGCCAGGCCCAGGCCCATGAAGGGCTGCAGCAGCTGGATCTGGCCCACGGCCGCAATGCCGCCCTGGGCCAGGCCCCGGTACCAGAACACAAAGCCGATGAGCATGCTGAACAGCGAGACATAGGCCAGGCCCAACCATGCGGGCCGGCCCACATCGGCCAGCGATGCCGGCATGCTGAGCAGGGCGGCCGGCAGCATGACGGGCAGGGCCAGCACCAGCGACCAGCTGATGACCTGCCAGCCGCCCAGCGTGCGCGACAGGCGCGCGCCCTCGGCATAGCCCAGGCCGCAGACGATGATGGCGGCCAGCATGAGCAGATCGCCGCGCAGCGAGCCCCCGGCCCCGCCCACGGCCGCATAGCCGGCCACGAAGGCCGCGCCCGCCAGCGAGAACAGCCAGAAGGCCGGGCGCGGCCGCTCGCCGCCGCGCAGCACGGCAAACACGGCCGTGGACAGGGGCAGCAGGCCCACGAAGACAATGGAATGCGCCGAGGTGACGTACTGCAGCGCCAGCGCGGTCAGCAGCGGAAAGCCCACCACGCCGCCCAGCGCGCTCAGCGCCAGCGAAGGCATGTCGGCACGCGCGGGCCGGGGCTGGCGCAGCGCCAGCAGCATGGCCAGGGCCAGCAATGCCGCGATGCTGGCGCGCGCACAGGTCAGGAAGGTGGGGTCCAGGTCGGCGACCGCCACGCGGGTGGCCGGCAGCGATCCCGCAAAGATCGCCACGCCGATGAATCCGTTGATCCACCCGTTGCTTGTCTTGTCCATCAAAAAGCTCCTTGGTTTGCAGCAGGCAGTGGGCCATTGCACGGCCGGATCTTCCATAGACAGTCCAATACAATTCAAAAGAACTGTTATGCACACAAATCCACTACAGAAGAAAGAGCAGCCATGCGCAGCGGCACACGCATCCAGGCGGTGATGGAAGAGATCCAGTCGCGCATCGCCGCGCGCACCTACCTGCCCGGCACGCGCCTGCCCTCGGTGCGCGCGCAGGCGCAGGCCATGCAGGTGTCGGTGTCCACGGTGGTGGAGGCCTATGAGCGGCTCGCGGCCGAGGGGGTGATCGTCTCGCGCCCGGGCTCGGGCTTTTATGTGGCGGGGCCGGTGGCGCCGCTGGCGCTGGGCGGTATCGGGCCGCGCGTGGACAGGGAGGTCGACCCCCTGTGGCTGGCCCGCCAGTCGCTGCAGGCAGATGCCCACGCGCTCAAGCCAGGCTGCGGCTGGCTGCCTCCTTCATGGCTGTACGAGGAAGGCGTGCGCCGCGCGCTGCGCTCCCTGGCGCGCTCGGGCACGCTGGAGCTGACGGAGTACGCAACGCCGCTGGGCCACCCGGCACTGCGCCGCCTGCTGGCGCGGCGCATGGCCGCCATGGGGCTGGAGACCTCGCCCGAGCAGATCCTGCTGACGGAGTCGGGCACGCACTCCATCGACCTGGTCTGCCGTTTCCTGCTGGAGCCCGGCGATACGGTGCTGATCGACGACCCCTGCTATTTCAATTTCCATGCGCTGCTCAAGGCGCACCGCGTGCAGGCCGTGAGCGTGCCCTACACGCCGCAGGGGCCCGACGTGGCCCGGTTCGCCGACGCGCTGCAGGCGCATTCGCCACGCCTGTACATCACCAATTCGGCCATTCACAACCCGACGGGCGCCACGCTGTCGCCACTGGTGGCGCACCGCATCCTGAAGCTGGCCGACAGCTCGGACCTGGTGATCGTGGAGGACGACATCTTCTGCGACTTGGAGACCCATGCGGCGCCCCGGCTGGCGGCCTTCGACGGCCTGTCGCGCGTGATCCAGATCGGCAGCTTCTCCAAGACGGTGTCGGCCTCGCTGCGCTGCGGCTTCATCGCGGCGCGGCCCGACTGGACGCAGGACCTGGCGGACCTGAAGATCGCCACCAACTTCGGCGGCGGGCGCATGGCCGCCGACATCGTGCTGCGCACGCTGACCGACAGCGGCTACCGCAGGCACATGGAGTCCGTGCGGCTGCGGCTGGCGCAGGAGATGGAACGCACGGCCGCGCGGCTGCGGGCCCTGGGCATGAAGCCCTGGCTGGTGCCGCAGGCCGGCATGTTCCTGTGGTGCCAGTTGCCCGGGGGCATGGATGCCACGGCGCTTGCGCGTACCTGCCTGGAGGATGGCGTGGTGCTGGCGCCCGGCAATGCCTTCAGCCAGTCGCAGAGCGCAGGCGATTTCCTGCGCTTCAATGTGGCGCAGTGCTCGGATGCGCGGATCTTCGAGGTGCTGGCGCGGGCGCTGAAGGGCTAAGCCGTTTCAGCCTGCAGCAGGCCGCGCACCCGTGCCTGCACGTGTTCCAGGGACGGCGGCAGATCGAACAGCACGCGGTAGACGATGGGTGCGGCCAGCGCGTCGATCAGGGTGTCCGCAGCGGGCATCGCCTCGCCACGCCGCGCTGCGCGCTCGCCGATCTGCGCCAGTTGCCCGCGCAGGATTTCCACGCAGGCGCAGGGCGTGTGCTCGTTGCCCGCTGCGGCGGCCATGTCGCGCAGCATGGTGCGGCCCAGCGGCGAGGCCGATTCCTCCAGGAACTGCTCGGCCCAGGCCAGCAGGTCGCCCTCCAGCGTGCCCGTGTCCAGCGGCGGCGCCGTGGGCCGGATGATTTCCACGGCCACATCGGCCAGCAGCTGCTGTATGTCGCCCCAGCGCCGGTAGAGGGTGGACGGCGTCACGCCCGCCTGGGCGGCGATGAGCGGAAAGCTCAATTCCTCGCGCGGCATGGTTTCCAGCAGGCCCTTGACGGTCTGGTAGACCGTGGCCTGGATGCGCGCGCTGCGTCCGCCGGGACGGGCGGGACCACCTGTTTTGGAAAGGGATGGGACTTGCGTGCTCATGGTTATTAAAGCTAAAAATTTGCGTTAGCAGCGCACAAGCGCAGAATTCGCTAACGCAAAAACTTTGCATTAATTGTGCAGCAGGGCTCTTAACCATGTCGGTACTGCAACCATCCAACTCCACTCCCGCTGCCCGGCCCGGCCGCAGCCTCGCCGTCCTGGCCTTCGGCCTGGGCAGCTTCTTCGCCGCCTCCAGCGCGCCCACGCCGCTGTACCGGCTCTACCAGCAGGACTGGGGCTTTTCCTCCGGCATGCTGACCCTGGTCTTCGCGGTCTATGCGCTGAGCCTGCTGCTGGCCCTGCTCACCACGGGCGCGCTGTCGGACCACCTGGGCCGCAAGCCCGTGATCCTGGCGGCGCTGGTGCTGGAGATCGTCTCGCTGGCGGTGTTCGCCCGCGCGGGCGACGTGCAGGCCCTGGTGCTGGCGCGCGTGCTGCAGGGCTTTGCCACCGGCATGGCCAGTGCGGCCATGGGCGCGGCGCTGCTGGACCTGCACCGCGAGCGCGGCACGCTGGTGAGCACCATGGCGCCCATGGTCGGCATGGCGGCGGGCATTGTCGTGGCGGGCGAGTTCGCGCAGCTGTGGCGCCAGCAGCTGGGCCTGGTGTTCTGGCTCATGGCGCTGATCTTCGTGGCCGTGGCCGCCGCCATGGCCGTGCTGCCCGAGACGGGCGCGCGCCGCCCCGGCGCACTGGCCGCCATGCGCCCGCGCGTGCGGATTCCGGGCCAGGCCCGGGCCGACTTCATGCGCGTGCTGCCCATGAGCATCACGGTGTGGGCGCTGGGGGGCTTTTACCTGTCGCTGGGCCCGTCGATGATCCGCTCGGTCACGGGCTCGGAGGTCGCCGCCAGCTTTGCCGTGTGCATCAACACGCTGAGCGCCGCCGCTGCCATCTGGACGCTGCGCAGCCGCGCGCCGCGCGCCATGCTGCAGTTCGGCGGCAGCGGCCTGCTGGCCGGGGTGGCCCTGCTGCTGGTCGGCGCCCATCTGCAAAGCCTGCCCCTGGTGCTGGGCGCCTCGGTGGTGGCGGGCGCGGGCTTTGGCGTGGGCTTCCAGGGCGCGCTGCGCAGCGTGATCCCGCTGGCCGAGCCGCACGAGCGCGGCGCCCTGATCTCGGCCATCTACATCGCCAGCTACCTGGCGTTCAGCGTGCCGGCCATCGCAGCGGGCATGGCCGCCGCGCGCTTCGGTCTGTTGCCGGTCACCTATGCCTACGGCCTGATGCTGATGCTGTTCGCGGGCCTGGCGCTGGCGGGGACGCGCCAGCCCCGGCCGGTGGTGGTGTCCTGAGGCATTGATCAAAAAATAAAACCATAGCAACCCAGCCTTATTCCACCTGGCGATCAACGGAAAGTAACGGAGAAAATCTCAGCGGCAGCGCAAAAAAAGTCCAGCCGAACTTGCAGGATCGGCAGGGCTTGTTCGGCATACGGGGAGTCACACCACTTTTCCCAGCCCCATGCCCCGCCCCCTCCCCCACCAGCCCCAGGACGGCCTTGCAACCGCCCGGGGCTGGCCTGCGTCCATGGGGATGGCTGGGGTGGCAGCGGTGCTGGGGGTGGCGATGCTGGTTGCCACGGCAGCGGACTGCGTCCATGCGGCGCCGTCCGCCCAGGCCGCCCAAGCCGGCCAGCGCAGCTTTTCGATTGCGGCCGGCCCGCTCACGCATGTGATCGCGCAATACGCCAACCAGGCTGGCGTTGCGCTGTCGTTTGATGCCGCGCAGCTGGGCCGGCTGCAGTCCCCTGGGCTGCAGGGCAGCTATGGCGTGGAAGACGGTTTTGCCAGGCTGCTGCAGGGCACGGCGCTGCAGGCCGTGCGCGAGTCCAGCGGCGTCTACACGCTGCGGCCGCTGCCAGCGGCGGCCTCGGGCACGGGCGGGCAGACGCTGGGCACGGTCACGGTCCGGGCCACGGCGCCGGCCAGTGCCACGACCGAGGCATCGGACAGCTACGCGGCCAGCCTGGTCACGGGCTACAAGGGGCTTCAGTCGGTGCGCGACATCCCGCAGCCCGTGACCGTGCTCACGCGCCAGTGGCTGGACGAGCAGGCCCTGCCCGACCTGCATGCCGTGCTGCAGCACACGCCGGGCGTGACGGTGGAGTACATCGACAGCGAGCGCATCGCCTATTACTCGCGCGGCTACCAGATCGATTCGCTGCAGGTGGACGGGCTCAATGTGAACCAGGTGGCCTCGGCCTCCACCTTCATCCAGCCCGATACGGCCATGCTGGACCGCGTGGAGGTGCTGCGCGGCGCCACGGGCCTGCTGCGTGGCGCGGGCTCGCCCTCGGCCATGGTGAACATGGTGCGCAAGCGGCCCACGGCGCAATGGCAGGGCTCGGCCGCGCTGACGCTGGGCTCCTGGGACCGCCAGCGCATGGAGGCCGACCTGTCCGGCCCGCTGAACGCAGCCGGCACGCTGCGCGGCCGGCTGGTGGCGCTGGCGGACGACAAGGCATCGTTCCAGACCGCGCGCAAGGAAAAGCGCCTGGGCCTGTACGGCGTGCTGGAGGCGGACCTGGGGCCGCGCACCACGCTCACGGCCGGCCTGCAGCACACGGACCTGCAGGCCACGGGCTCCTGGGGCGGCCTGCCCGCCGCCGCCGACGGCAGCCAGCTCGGCCTGCCGCGCAGCACCTACCTGGGCACGCCCTGGAATACCTGGAATCGCCACAACCAGCAGGCCTTTGCCGAGCTGGAGCACCGGCTGGACAGCGGCTGGCAACTGAAGGCCCAGGCGGCGCACACGCGCTTTCGGTCGGACGGGTTCAAGCAGACCTCGTTTTCCAGGGCCAGCGACAGCAATCCCTACCTGTTCGACGTCAGCACCTCCATCTATGGCGGCGACGGCAGCACGCAGAACGCGCTGAGCCTGCTGGCCAGCGGCCCCTTCGAGGCCCTGGGTCGCAGGCACGAGCTGTCGCTGGGCGCCGACCTGCAGCGCATCCGCAGCACGGGCGCCACGGGCTACTGGGGCGTGAGCCCGCTGCGCAATGTGGACATCCGCGGCTGGAATCCGTACACCAGCTACCCCGAGCCGTTCTACAGCGAGGGCAACGGCAACGCCTATTCATCGCCCGTGTCCCACATCCACCAGTACGGCGGATTCGCGCGGGCCCGGCTGTCGCTGACCGACTCGCTCACCGCCATTGCCGGTGCGCGCCTGAGCTGGTGGAGCTATCTCGAACCCGGCAATGCCCAAAGCGGCTACAGCGTGCGCCGCGAGCTGACGCTCTATGCGGGCCTGGTGCATGCGCTGTCGGACACGCTGGACGCCTATGCCAGCTACAGCGAGATCTTCAGCCCCCAGGACAAGAAGGCCGCCGACGGCAGCATCCTGGCGCCCGCCCGGGGCGAGGACCTGGAGGCCGGGCTCAAGGGCAGTTTCATGGACGGCCGGCTGCAGGCCAGCGTGTCGGTGTTCCGCATCCAGCGCGTGGGCAGCGCCATGCAGGACACGGCATCGGCCATGCCCTGCCTGCCGTACTACCCGACCAGCCACTGCTTCATGGCCGGCGGCAAGAGCCGCAGCCAGGGCTGGGAGCTGGAGCTGTCCGGCGAGCCCGCGCCAGGCTGGCAGGTGCTGGCCGGCTACACCTACACCCAGGCCAGGTACCTGCGCGACACCTCCGAGGCTAACGTGGGCCAGCCGCTGCGGCCCGTGGACCCGCGCCATGCGCTGCGCCTGTTTGCCAGCCACCGCTTCAAGGGGCCCTTGCAGGGATGGACCGCAGGCGCCGGCGTGCGGCTGCAAAGCGATGCCTACGCCAGCGTGGGCGATGTCACCACCCGCCAGGGTGGCTATGCGCTTTTTGACGCGCTGCTGGCCTACCGCCTGGATGACACCTACTCGCTGCAGCTGAACGTGAGCAACCTGCTGGACAAGCGCTACTACGCCAAGTTCTCGCCCAACAGCACCTACTTCAACAACTACTACGGCGATCCGCGCAACGTCACGGTGTCGCTGCGCGCGCGCTTCTAGGGCCACGGCCGGCCTGCCCTCCTTTCCCTGTTTTTCTTCCCCGGTTTTTCTTCACGGTTTTTCCAACCTTTGCACATGACTGCCATGACGCACCACAGCACTCCTGCGGACTTCCGCTTCGCTCCCCACCCCCTCACGCGCCTGATCCGCCAATGCCTGGGCGCCGGCCTGGCCCTGGCCGCCGTGGGCGTGGCGGCCCAGACGGCCGAGGGCCCGGCCCTCAAGGAAGTGACGGTGAGCGACCAGGCCGAGGCCATTGGCGGACTGCAAAAGACCTATGCCGGCGGCCAGATCGCGCGCGGCGGCGACCTGGGCATCCTGGGCAAGACCGACCAGATGAACGTGCCCTTCAGCACGACCAACTACACCTCGGAGCTGATCGAGAACCAGCAGGCTCTGACCATCGCCGACGTGGTGATGAACGACGCCTCGGTGCGCACGCTGCAGGCGCGCGGCGGCTATGGCGATGACTTCCAGGTGCGGGGCTTTTCCCTGTCCATGCGCGATGTGTCGGTGAACGGCCTGTACGGCCTGTCGCCCTCCACGCGCCTGCCGCTGGAGGTGATCGAGCGCGTGGAAGTGCTCAAGGGCCCCGGCTCGCTGACCAATGGCGTGGGCCCCAGCGGCAGCATCGGCGGCAGCATCAACGTGGTGACCAAGCGCGCGGGCGACGTGCCGCTGAACCGCCTGACCGCCACCTACATGGGCAAGGCCCAGTTCGGCACCCACCTGGACGTGGGCCGCCGCTTTGGCGAAGACAACCAGTGGGGCGTGCGCGTGAATGGCGTGTGGCGCAACGGCGAAGGCAATATCGACGGCGGCCGCCAGCGCCTGGGCCTGGCATCGGTCGGCCTGGACTACGAAGGCCAGGGCCTGCGCTGGTCGCTGGACGCGCTGACCACCAGCGGCAAGACCACGGAATTCCGCCCGCAAAGCGCCTTCCTGGCCGGCATCACCCAGGTGCCCGCCGTGCCCGACAGCCGCACCAACTTCAACCCGGGCACGGAGCTGCTGGACAAGGCCAAGACCGTGATCTCGCGCGTGGAGTACGACATCAACGCCAACACCTCCGTCTACGGCGGCGTGGGCTACAGCGATGTGTCCAGCGACCAGAGCTTCCCCACGGCCGTGCAGCGCATCGACTCGCTGGGCAACTTCACGGTGCGCAACGGCTTCTACGACGAGTTCAACAAGACCACCTCGGCCGACGTGGGCCTGCGCACGCGCTTCAAGACCGGCGCCATCGGCCACACCGTGGTGGCAGCGGCCAACTACATGGACCGCGAGAGCGGCTACTTCTACCAGCTGACCACCAAAGCCGTCCCCTCCAACATCTACAACCCCTCGCCCCTGCCGGCCATCGACTTCGTGCGCGGCGCGCCCACCAAGAACGCCGAGCTGACGCAGCACAGCCTGGCACTGGCCGACACCATGGCGCTGTTCAGCGACCGCGTGCTGGTGACCGTGGGCCTGCGCGACCAGACCATCGACCAGAAGAACGCCAGCGGCACCACGCTGTACAAGGCCAGCGCCGTGACGCCGCTGGCCGGCGTGGTGTTCAAGCCGCAGAACAATGTCTCGGTCTACGCCAACTACACGGCTGGCCTGTCGGCAGGCGGCACGGCCGGGCCCAACACGGCCAATGCCGGCCAGGTGTTCGCGCCGCAGAAGTCCAAGCAGTACGAGGTCGGCGTGAAGGTGGACTGGGGCCGCATGACCACGCAGGCCGCGCTCTACCAGATCCAGCGCCCGGGCTCCATGACCGACCCGGTGACCAATGTCTACAGCTTCGGCGGCGAGACGCGCAACCGCGGCCTGGAGCTGACCGCATACGGCGAGATCCACAAGGGCCTGCGCCTGCTGGCCAGCGCGGCCTTCAACAACGCCAAGCTCTCGCGCACGGCAGGCGGCGTGAACCAGGGCAACGATGCCAACGGCGTGCCCGAGCGCACCTTCAACCTGGGCCTGGACTGGGATACGCCCTGGGTGGAGGGCCTGAGCCTGAACGGCCGCGTGATCCACACCTCGTCCATGTACTACGACGCGGCCAACATCCTGCGCATGCCCGGCTGGACACGCCTGGACCTGGGCGCACGCCTGCGCACCCACGTGGCCGGCAAGCCGGTGGTGCTGCGCGCCAGCCTGGAGAACGTCAGCAACAAGAGCTACTGGGTGACTGCCGCCGGCTACACCACCACGGGCGCACCGCGCACGCTGATGCTGTCGGCACAAGTGGACTTCTAAGCCCCCGGCCACCGGCAACCGCCCCGCCCCCGGCATGGCGCCGGGGGCGCGGTGATGGCGGGGGCCCCAGGCCCCCTTCTGTCAGAGAAAAAAACACCCCATGCAAAGCCACACGATCAAGACCTGGGCCTGGTTGCACAAATGGAGCAGCCTGGTCTGCACCGTCTTCATGCTGCTGCTGTGCCTGACCGGCCTTCCGCTGATCTTCCACCACGAAATCGGCCACCTGCTGGGCACCGAGGTGGAGGCCCCGCCCATGCCCCAGGGCACGCCCCATGCCAGTCTGGACAAGGTGCTGGAGGTGGCCCGTGCCCAGCACCCGGACCGCGTGGTGCAGTTCGTCTCCAAGTCCGACGACACCGATGACCTCTGGTTCGTCACCATGACGCCCACGCCGGCGCCCACGGACGATTTCCGCTCCGTGGTCATCGATGCGCGCACGGCCGAGCTGCTGGCCCAGCCGCGCTTCGACCAGGGCTTCATGTGGGTCATGTTCAAGCTGCACGTGGACCTGTTCGCGGGGCTGCCGGGCAAGCTGTTCCTGGGCTTCATGGGGCTGCTGCTGCTGATCGCCATCGTCAGCGGCGTGGTGCTGTACGCGCCCTTCATGCGCAAGCTCGATTTCGGCACCGTGCGCCGCACGCGCCAGCCGCGCCTGAAGTGGCTGGACCTGCACAACCTGCTGGGCATCGTCACGCTGGTGTGGCTGTTCGTGGTGGGCGCCACCGGCATGATCAATACCTGGGCCGACCTGCTGATCAAGTACTGGCAGCATGACCAGCTCAGCAGCGTGCTGGCGCCCTACCAGGGCCAGGACACGGTGCCGGTGGCGGAGCGCGCCTCGCTGCAGCAATCGCTGCAGGCCGCCCAGCAGCAGGTGCCGGGCACCAAGCTGTACTTCATCGCCTTCCCCGGCACCACGTTCTCCAGCCCGCACCACCACACCTTCTTCCTGCGCGGCAACGAGCCCCTGACCTCGCGCCTGTTCCTGCCCGTGCTGGTGGACGCCAAGACCGCCCAGGTCACGGCCGCGCCCGCCCTGCCCTGGTATCTGACGGCGCTGCTGGTGTCCCAGCCGCTGCACTTCGGCGACTACGGCGGGCGGGCCATGCAGATCCTCTGGGCGCTGCTGGACATCGCCAGCATCATCGTGCTGGGCACGGGCCTGTACCTGTGGGTCAAAAAGGGCAAGAGCGTGCCGGCCCCGCAGCCCGCGCCGCGCGGCAAGGAGATCACGGCATGAGCGGCGCGCAACATCGGGGCTTTCTCGCCCTCTGGGGCTGGCCCATCGCGCTGGGCGTGCTGACGGCCATCGGCCTGGTCTCGGCCCTGTTCAGCGACGGCGGCTTTGGCGACATGCTGGCCGGCGTCTGCCTGGCCATTCCCACGGCGGCGGGAATCTGGCACGGCTGGGTGCTGCGCAGCCCGCCGCAATGACGGCGGGATGGCGCAATGGCGGGCGCGGTGTCAGCCGCGCCGGGGCCGCTGGCCCGCGCCGTCCAGCATTCCCAGCAGGGCCGCGCCCAGTTGCCGCCAGGCATCGGTGGCGCCCGCCCAGTCGCTGGCCAGGCAGGCCTGCTCCAGCGTCTGCGCCAGGCCGCTGGCCTGCTCGTGCCCCAGCAGGCGCAGCACGCTTTTGAGGTTGTGCGCCAGCCGGCGCAGCGCCGCGGCGTCGCGCGCGGCCAGCAGGTTTTCGCCCAGCGCCACATCGTCGGGCAACTGCGCAAGACAGCTGGCGCGGTAGCTGTGGAACAGGGCGGCATCGCCGCCGAAATAGCTGGAGACGGCGGCCGGGCCGCCATCCGCCGGCATATCCGCCGGCATATCCGCAGGCATATCCACCGGCACATCCGCCTCGGCAGCCTGCACGCTGGCTGGCGCGGGCGAGCCGGCCGGTTGCGCCGCCAGCACCGATTCCACGCAGTCCACCAGTTGCGCCACCGACACGGGCTTGCGCAGCACGCCCCAGACCTGCAGTTGCTCCAGCCGCAGCGCCACGTCGGCCCGCACGCCGGCGCTGAAGACCACGGCGCTGCAGCCTGCCTGCGGGGAGCTGCGCAGCCATTCGATGAGCTCGACCCCGGAGGCGCCGGGCAGCATCAGGTCGGTGATCAGCAGGGCAAAGGGCTGGCTCTGCAGCAGGCTCTGCGCCTGCTCCGCACTCGCGCAGGACACCAGGGTGAGGGGCATGCCCTCCAGCGCCAGCGTGACGAATCGCGCAATCGAGGCATCGTCCTCCACCAGCAGGACCGCAGGATGGGCCGGATTCACGCTGCCTGCCTGCCCAGCAGTTCGCCCAGCGCCTCGGGCAGCTCCTGCACGAGCTGGGGTTTGTGGATCACGCGCGCGCCGCCCAGCGCAAAGGCGTAGGCCTCGCGCTCTGCCGCATCCAGCGAGGTGACCACCAGCAGCTTGCAGCGCGCGAACTGCTCATGCGTGCGCAAGGTGGTGATGAGGGCGGCGCCGTCGATATCGGGCAGCAGGATGTCCACCAGCAGCACGTCGGGCTGGATCTGCCCGTACAGCGCCATGCCGGTGATCCCGTCGTGCGCCACGTGCAGTTGCACGTCGGGAAAGTGGCGCTGCACCAGCAGGCGCACCAGGTTCTGGAAGTGCACGGAGTCCTCGATCAGCAGCACGCGCGGGCCCGTGCCGGCCTGCGCGGGAGCGGGCGCCGGGGCCGCCGCTGGCGCCCCGGACGTGGCGGCCGCATCGCCCTGCCTGCCGCGCCAGCGTTCCACGGAGGCGCGCGTGATGCGCCGATGCCCCCCGGGGGTCTTCCAGGCCTCCAGATCGCCGCGATCGACCATGAGCTGAACCGACCGCACCGCCATGCCCAGCAGCTTGGCCACCTCAGCGGTCGTGTAGTGCGGAATTTGGCCTGGTGGGGTGCTGTTCTCGGACATGGCAGCAATTTTGCATCAAATACGATTAAAAAATTCAATACAAATTTGATGAATTTGATATTTATGATTGAATCCAACGCAGAACCCTTCAACTGCGTTGCGAAAGGCCCGCCATGAAGAAGATACTGATCGCCGAAGACCAAGCCGACATCCGCAAGCTGTTGCGCATGACGCTGGAGTCCAGCGCATACGAAGTCATGGAGGCGCCGACCGGTGACGAAGCCTGGGCCCTGGCCCAGCGCAGCCAGCCCGACGTGGTGCTGCTGGACATGATGATGCCGGGGACGCTGGACGGCCTGGAGGTGTGCTGCCGCATCAAGACCTCCTACGACCTGCGGCACACGCGGGTGATCCTGCTGACGGCCCGGGGCAGTGCGCAGGACCGCGAGGCGGGCTTCAATGCCGGTGCCGACGAATACCTGCTCAAGCCCTTCAGCCCGAACCGGCTGCTGGAGACCCTGGCCAGTCTTTACAGGAGCGACTGATGACGATGCACACGCAGGCCGCCGCGGGCCGATGGCAGATACCGTCCGGGAACGCCGCGCGCCTGTCCGCGCTGGTGCGGGCCGCCGTGCAGGCCGTTGTGCTGCCCGCTGTGCTGCCCGTTGTGCAGGCGCTGCTGCTGGCACTGGTTCCGGTCTGGGTGGCGGTGCTGGCCATGGGGCCTGGCGCAGCACGGGCCGGCGAGGTGCTGGACCGCGTGGCCAGCAGCCACACTCTGAAGGTCTGCATCTGGCCCGACTACTACGGCATCACCTACCGTGACGCACGCACGGGCAGGCTCACGGGCATCGACGCGGAGCTCTCGGCAGAGCTGGCCAAGGACCTGGGCGCGCGGCTGCAGCATGTGGACTCGTCCTTCTCGCGGCTGGTGCCCGACCTGCTGGAGTCGCGCTGCGACGTGGCCATGTTCGCCGTCGGCATCCTGCCGCAGCGCCAGCAGCAGCTGCGCTTCACCCAGCCCTACCTGAGCAGCGATATCTACGGCATCACCACCAAGAGCAACCCCGCCGTGCGCAGCTGGGCCGACATCGACCAGCCCGGCGTGCAGGTGGCCGTGCAGCGCGGCACCTTCATGGAGCCGGTCATGCGCGAGTCGCTCAGGCATGCGCACCTGGTGCTGGTGGAGCCGCCGCAAACCCGCGAAAAGGAACTCATGGCCGGGCGCGTGGACGTGTTCATGACCGACTACCCGTACAGCCGCAAGCTGCTGGACAGCTCGGACTGGGTGCAGCTGATCGCGCCGCCCCAGCCCTTCCATGTGCTGCCCTACGGCTATGCGGCCAGCCCTGCCGACGCCCAGTGGCTGGCACGCCTGAACCAGTTCGTCTCGGACATCAAGCGCGACGGCCGCCTGGCCAGGGCCGCGCGCCACAACGGCCTGACCGCCATCGTCGCGCCCTGAAACTTCCGATGGAGCACCTTCATCATGTCTGAACGAGCTGCCGCGCATCATTTTCTCGGAGCCCGGCGCAGTGCCCACATCAAGGCGCTGGTGCTGACCTTTGCACTGTGCGTGCTCGCCGGACTGGTGCTCTTCGTCTGGAGCCAGCTGCATGCCGATGCGGACCAGAGCAAGTCCCAGGCCTCGCTGCTGGCCCGCGTGCTGGAGGACCAGACGGCCAAGACCTTCGAGAACACCGAAATGGCCCTGGCCAGCCTGGCGCACAACCCGGCCATCGTGGCCGCAGGCAGTGGGCGCGGCACGCGCGAGGCCGCCATGGCCCTGCTGATCGCCCAGTTGCCCTACCTGCGCAGCATGGCGCTGATCGACGACAAGGGCCTCATCCTGGCCAGCACCCAGGCAGGAGAGGCCGGCCAGCAGATCAACACGCAGGATCTGCTGCACGACAAGGCGGCCGTCCTCGTCCCCGGCAAGCCCCAGCTGGGCCGGCTGGTGCCCGGCCGCAGCCTGTCGTCGCTGGCGCCACGGGCGCATCCGACGCCGCGCGGCGTGTCCTTTCTGCCGCAGTTGCTGACCTTCCACCAGGACAACGGCATGCCCGCCGTGCTGGTGGCCCTGATCAATCCCGACGCCGTGGCCAACTTCTACCAGTCCACGCTGGAGACCCTCAGCTACGAGGCCGTGCTGCTGACCTATGACGGCCGACCCCTGGCCAGCACCAATGAGGGCACGGGCGTGCAGGCGGCCGCCGCGCTGCAGACGCCGCTGTTCCAGGAATGGCTGCCGCACAGCGAATTCGGCTCCTACATCGGCGCGGGCATGCTGGGTCGCCACCAGATCGTGTCGTTCCGCACCGTGCGCAACTGGCCGCTGCTGCTGGTGGTGGAGGAGCCCTACGCGGCCATGGTGGCGCGCTGGCGGGACAACGCCTTTGCCTTCTTCGTGGCCGGCGTGGCCCTGCTGGCCCTGGTGCTGGGACTGAGCTGGTCGGTGCTCAAGACCCGCAGGGTCCAGAAGTCGGCACTGCAGGCCATGGAGCAGGCACAGGCGCGCCTGGCGCGCAGCGAGCATGAGATGGCCGTGCTCATGCGCAGCGTGCAGGAGCTGATCTTTCGCACCGACAGCCAGGGACTGCTGACCTTCGTGAACGCGCGCTGGGAGCAGCTGACCGGCCAGCCCAGCGCCGAGGCCGTGGGCCAGCCGCTGGAGAACATCGTGGACGGCTCGTACCTGGCGCAGATCCAGGCCCTGCTCGATCCCCTGGCCCGGCTGGCACCGCGCAACTGCCAGGCCATGTTCCGCCTGCCGGGCAACCGGGAGATGCTCTGCGACATCGCCGTGGTTCCCCTGCTGCGCGACGGCCGGCTGGTGGGCTTTGCCGGCAGCGCCGTGGACGTGACCGCCCGCTGGAAGGCCCAGCAGGAGCTGCAGACCCAGCTGGCCTTCCAGCACCTGCTGTTCGAGACCACGCCCCTGCCCATGCTGGTCACCGACGCGGACCAGCGCGTGGCCCTGGTCAACAAGGCCTGGGAGGACTTCTTCGGCCGGGGCCGCTACGCCGTGCTCGGCCACGAGATCAAGGGCCTGCACGCGCGCGACGATGCCCTGCTGCAGATGCGCAGCAACCAGGTCGTGATGCGCTCGGGCCAGCGCATGATGGTGGAGGCCCGGCTGCCCCATGTGGACGGCAGCTACCGCGATGTGCAGATCTCCAAGGCAGCCGTCAAGAATGCCCAGGGCCAGATCACCGGCGTGCTCAGCATTTTTGTGGACGTGAGCGAATTCCGCGCAGCCGAGCATGCCACCCGCGAAGCCCGCGACGCGGCCGAAGAGGCCTTCCGCGTGAAATCGGAATTCGTGGCCAACATGAGCCATGAGCTGCGCACCCCGCTGCAGTCCATCATGGGCTTTGCCGAGCTGGGCGGCCTGCGCTCGCGCGGCAATCCCGCCATGGCCGACATGTTCAACGACATCCACGAGGCGGGCATACGCATGCTGGCCCTGGTCAACGACCTGCTGGACGTGGCCAAGCTGGAAAGCGCCGTGGGCACCATCCACGTGGAGCGCACCGACCTCAGGAGCCTGATCCGGCCCGTGGTGCGCGAGCTGGAGCCGCAGCAGCAGCAAAAGCTGATCGACCTGCGGCTGGAGCTCGACGACACGCCGCTGATCGCCAAGGCCGACCCCGTGCGCTTCCAGCAGGTGGTGCGCAATGTGCTGGCCAATGCCATCAAGTTCTCGCCCATTGGCGGGCGCATCGATGTGCAGGGCCGCATCGATGAACAGGGCGATATCTGCATCGCCGTCTCCGACCAGGGGCCGGGCATTCCGCCGCAGGAACTGGACAAGATCTTCCAGCCCTTCGTGCAGTCCAGCAAAACCCGCAACGGCTCGGGCGGCACCGGCCTGGGCCTGGCCATCTGCCGCAAGATCATCGACGCCATGGACGGCACCATCGCCGCCAGCAACCGCTCCGAAGGCGGGTCGCTGTTTCGCATCACCCTGCCCTGCCGTACCGGCGCCTCGGAGACGCGGCCGGCGGAGTTGCTGTAGCGGAGCCAGACAGGGCTGAGAGCGCGTGGGCATTCGGCAACAAATGAGAAAAAGTCTCATTTAGAATGCCGCAACCTTGCTCCCTGAACCTGCCGGTCGGCACGCCCGGCCTCCATTCCCGTTCGTATGACACGCCATCCGACTCCCGCAGCCTGGCTGGGCCTGGACCTGCGCTGGGCCTACGGCAGCCTGCTGCCCGCCATCTGGCGCAGCACGCGCTGCATCCACCGTGCGCAGGATGTGCTGCATGACGCCTTCGTGCGCTACGCCCTCAGCGGCAGGCATGAAGGCATCGCCCAGCCGCACGCCTATCTGCGCGTGGTGGCGCGTACCGTGCTCGCGGACCAGATGGCGCATGAACGCCGCTTCGTGCCCCTGCCCGACCTGGCAGGCGAGCCGGACTCCACGGCCCCCGGCAGGCGCGCGGACGCCATCGCCGTGCAGGAAGCATTCACCGCGCCTTCCGCCGAGGTGCTGGCCGATCTGCAGCAGCGCCTGGCCGCTGCGCAGCGGGTCATCGAAGGGCTTCCCCCGCGCTGCCGCGAGGTGTTCTGGCTGTGCAAGGTGGAAGGCCATTCGCAGCCCAGGATTGCCGCCACGCTGGGCATCAGCCTGAACATGGTGGAGCGCCACCTGATGCGCGCCCTGCTGGACCTGCGCGCCGCGCGCGAGCTGCTCGCGCCATGACCACGCCGCGCGAAGAGGCCGCGCGCTGGTTCATACGCATGCACCGGGATGCGGGAGCGCAGCCCGGCGCCGCCGACGCCGCCGCCTGGCGCACCTGGATGGACGCCGACCCGCGCCACGCCGCCGAATACGCCGCCTTCGAGGCGCTGTGGCAGGACTTCGACTCCACGCCCCGCACCGAGGCCCTGGCCACGGCCGTGAACACCGCCGCACGCCAGCGCCGCAACACGCGCCGCGCAGCCATCACCCGCGGCGTGCTGGGCGTTGCCGGCCTGGGCACGGCGGGCCTGCTGGCATGGCGCGGTTGGCTTGAATGGCAGGACGCCACCGTGTTCGCCCTGGCCCGCGACAGTGCGATTGGCGAACGCATCGTGCTGAACCTGCCCGACGCCAGCGTGCTGACCCTGGGACCGGCCAGCCGCATCGCCACGCGATACACGCGCCGCCAGCGCGCCGTGGTGCTGGAGCGGGGCGAGGCCCTGTTCGACGTGGCCAGGGATGCAGACCGCCACTTCACCATCGACGCAGGCCAGGCGCGCATCACCGTGCTGGGCACGCGCTTCACCGTCAACCGCCTGCCGGGCCTGGTGCGGGTGAGCGTGGAGCATGGCACGGTGCGTTTGGCGGTGAAAGGTGCTGACGGAGAACCGTCCTTGCTGCTGCAGGCTGGCGAAGTGGGGGAACTGCCGGACGAAAGCGCCGGTGCCGCCCCCAGTGCAGCACCCGGTGCCGATGGCGCCCACGCCAGCCCCCGCCCCCGTCGCGTGCAGCGCGATGCGCGCGACAGCTTCTCGTCCATCGAACGCGGCCTCATCGTCTTCGACAGCGCCGGGCTGGGCGAGATCGCGGCCACGCTGTCGCGCTGGCGCCGCCAGCCCGTGCGTGCGGCCGTAGCCGACGGCACGGGCGGGCCGCGCATCACGGCCGCCGTGCAGCGCGCCGATGTGGAGAGCTTCCTGGACGCGCTGCCGCGCATCGCCGCCGTGCGCGTGCAGGAGCGCGACGGCGCCACCTGGCTGGCCCCGCGCAGCACGGCGCCGGAAAAAATCCGGAAAAACTGAAAAAAAGCGGCCAACACACATCAGGGATCCGGCGGGCTGCCCCGTCATACAGGCGAGCACAACCGATTTCCAGGAGAACGTTCCCGCCATGCCTGCCCGCCCTCTTTCCTCCCGCCCGGCACGCGCCTGCCTGTCCCTGCTCGCCTGCGCGGCGGCACTGGCCTGCACGCCAGCCCTGGCCGCCCCTGCCGACATCGACCTGCCGGCCCAGCCGCTGTCCGACGCCATCAAGGCCCTGGCGCGCGCCACCGGCACCAGCATCGCGGCCGACAGCGCCCTGCTGGCAGGCAAGACCGCGCCCGCCGTCCAGGGCCGCCTGGAGCCGGCCGAGGCACTGCAGCGCCTGCTGGCCGGCAGCGGGCTGCAAGCCTCTGCCCAGCCCCAGGGCGGCTGGCTGCTGCGCCTCGCCCCGGCGCGCCCGCAGACCGCGCTGGACGAAGTACGGGTGACGGCCACGGCCCTGCGCGACGGCCGCACGGAAGGCACGGGCAGCTACCGGGCGCCCTATGCCAGCGCGGCCACCAAGATCGAGCTGACGGCCCGGGAGACGCCGCAGTCCGTGTCCGTGATCTCGCGCGCGCAGCTCGATGACCAGAACTTCGTGGAGCTCACCGAAGCCGCCAAGGTGGTGCCCGGCATCGTCGTGCGCCGGCAAAGCAGCACAGGCGGGCGCAGCGACATCCTCTCGCGCGGCTACCAGTCGTCCACCTACCAGTTGGACGGTCTCACCGTCAGCGGCAACCCGGCCACCCAGGAAACGCTGGACCTGGCCCTGTTCGACCGGGTCGAGGCCCTGCGCGGGCCGGCCGGGCTGTTCTCGGGCGCGGGCGAGCCCAGCGTCATGCTCAACCTGGTGCGCAAGCGCGCCCTGCCGGACTACCAGGGCCAGGGCGCCATCGGCCTGGGCTCGCGGGGCCGCAAGCGGGCCGAGGTGGATGTCACCGGCCCGCTGTCCGAAGATGGCCGCCTGCGTGGCCGGGTGGTGGCGCTGCACGAGAACTTCGGCAGCCCCGTGATGGCCATGGACGGCCACAAGCAGGCCCTGTATGGCACGGTGGAGCTGGACATCACTTCCCAGAGCACGGTCTCGGTGGGCGCCACCTGGCAGCGCGGCCGGGGCAACTACGACACCGGCCTGCCCGCCCACGCCGACGGCAGGCTGACCCCCATTCCGCGCGACGTGGCCATTGCCGCCGATTGGGGCCGCGCCGCGCCCGAATCGCTGGCCGGCTTCATCGAGTTGGAGACGCGGCTCGACGGCGGCGGCCTGTTCAAGGTGGCCGCGCGCCGTGTGCTGCGCCAGCAGCGCGACAAGTACATCAACGGCTACTCGGCCGTATCGGACACCGGCATCAGCCGCTTCACCCAGGCCCAGACCGTGGACCGCGACTATGCCGACACCACGGCCGACATCTACTACAGCACGCCCTGGCAATGGGCCGGGCAGACGCACCATTTCATCGCGGGCGCGGACTACCGCAGCTCCAACATGCACCTGCGCATGCTGCGCGGCGCCATGAACACGCCCGCCGACCTGTTCCACTACGACCCCTCCTCCATCCCCGAGCCCAGCTTCAAGCCCTTTGCCGACGACATCACGCGCACCAGCCTGCGCGGCGTCTACGGCCAGTTGCGCATCAAGCCCACGCAGGCCCTCACCCTGGTGGCGGGCGCGCGCAAGAGCTGGTGGAAGACAGAAACCTCGGACCGGCTGCAGAACACGCGCTCGGGCTACGAGGTCGATGGCCAGTTCACGCCCTTCGGCGCCGTGCTCTTCGATCTGAACGACAGCTGGACGCTCTACGCCAGCCAGTCGCGCATCTTCCAGCCGCAAAGCGGGCGCCTGGCCGGCGGCGGCCAGATCGCCCCGCGCGAGGGCCGGCAGGTGGAGGCCGGCATCAAGGGCAGCCTGCTGGACGGACGCCTGAGCGCCACCGCCGCCGTCTACCGCATGCAGGACACCAACCGCGCGCTGGCCGACCCCGCCGATGCCGCCTTCGTCATCCCCGCAGGCAAGGTGCGCTCCGAAGGCTTCGAGGCCGAAGTGGTCGGCTCGCTGTCGCCGCGCTGGGACGTGGCGGCCAGCTACGCCTACATGCGCTCCAAATACCTGCAGGGCACCGTCACGCAGACGGGCACCGACTTCAGCACCATGTCGCCGCGCCACAGCGTGAACCTGTGGGCGCGCTACCGCGTGGCCGGCCCCGTGGCCCAGGGGCTGGAGCTGGGCGCGGGCGTGCGCGCCGTCAGCGAGTTCTACGACACCCTGGGCACCGTGCGCTGGCGCGCGGGCGGCTACGGCGTCTGGTCCGTCTATGCCGCCTACCCGCTCACGCCCAAGGTCAAGCTGGCCGTGAACATCGACAACCTCTTCGACCGCGTCTACTGGGAGCGCGTGGGCACGGCCACGCGCAGCAACTACTACGGCCTGCCGCGCAGCATCATGGTCACGCTGCGCAGCAGTTTCTGAAGGTGCCCAGCCGCGCGCCGAGCCACCCTGTCAGCCCGCCATGCAGCCCAAGCCTCGCGGCAAGGAGGTGGCAACATGGGCGGCGCGCGGCACCAGAGCCTCCTGCCCACCTGGGGCTGGCCATCGCCCGGGGCATTTCCATGGTGGCAGACATCTGGTACAGAACGCTAGGGCGCGGACACCGAGCTCGCCGAGTGCCTGCCTCTGGCACCATAGGCTGGTCCGGACATCGGGCCGCAACCTGAGGCAGGCAGGCCATGCACGATGCGACGGGTGGTATTCATCGGCACATCGCTGCGTGCGGCATTGCCGGTAGCCACCTGGTATCCGGTGATGGCCGTGTGCAGTTCACCGCCGGGCTGGCACGATGGCAAGCCCACGCTGTCACAAAAGCCGGCCACGGTTTCGGGAATAGGCTCTCCGCGCAAGAAGGGCAGATTGGGCCTGGCGGCGAAACGATTGAGCGCCTGCGTGATATCTATCCAGCGATACAGCAACTTGACTTGCTCGATGCGCTCATACGCCTCCTTGTCCAAGGGTGCCAGGCCATCGATGAAATGCTGGGCCAACAGCGTGCCGGAAGCAGCGATGCGGCCCGTGAACTTTTCATCTGCCGGCGTTTCCCCGGGAACGACACTGACACCGCGCAGCCATGCGGCGGCTCCGGGCTCAAGCGCCTCGAATGCTGCATCGACCTGCTCTCTCAGGCCATGGGCATCGGCAAGCCGCGCTGCTCGCGCCAACGGCCAGTTCCAATAGCGCCCTGAACTCACGTCGACCAGGCTGCCGGCCGCCTTTGTCAGCGCCAACTGGACCTCTCGTATGGCCCGCCCTCTACGGCCCTGCGGTGAATTGCGCAAGGTATCCCACGATGCAAGCTCCTTTTCGCTGAACGCGTGCTTTGCCAGAACCGGGAGCATTTCGCGCACGGCTACCGAATAGGGCTCCGGCGGCAGATCGGAATATGCTTCGCCTGTCATCCAGCGCAGGACTTCCGTGCTTGCCGCAACCATTGCTGGCGCAGCTTGCTGGGGAAACTTCCGATCCAGTGCAGTGCAGCGATCCAGCAGCAGTACACGGCGCGCATTGTCGTGAGCCATCAACCAGAGATCTACACCGTACGCCATGTTTTCCCGCATGGCAGCCGAGCCATCCAGGCCATGGGGAACCTGAACGGACAGTGCCTGGGCCTGCGCTGGACTCGCTGCCACCAGGCAAGAAAGCAGCGGCACAATGGCCGCTGCATACAGGGATGCACACGCGGTGTGCAAGCTGCGCATGCCGAATGTGGAGCGCTTTGTATTTTGCATTCCTGCATTCTCGGCCAATTGCACGTGCCCTCCGTCCACATCATCGCTTGGCTTCCTGCGTTGCGGCCTCTTCTTCACGATCCGGTGCGTGGCATACCGATGCCGCTTCACTTGATCATCTGGCAAGCCACTGCCGAATTGAAGCGGATGCTCTTTCCTGAATTGCCTATGTGCAATTCATCGGCCGAGCCCACCATCAAGGTGGTCTTCTTGCTGGTCTCCTTGAAATAGGAAGCCTCTTCCGTGCTCGCGAATTCATTGATCTTGCTCACGCCCAGTTTTTTGGCCATCTGCTTGCCGGATTGCCTTTTCAGATAGACCGAGATCTTTTTCTCGCCATCGGAATCCGTCACATCGGCCGCCAGCACTTCATCGCCGAATCATCGCGCCAGACTGCGCACTGCATCACCGCAATTCATCCGCTCCTGCATTGGCTGCAGGGTCAGGCGGGTTTGCCGCTGTCTGCTGCCTTCCCTGGCGCAAGCGCTCCAGTGCAGCCTGCCACATCCCACCGGCCCGGCAGCCTCTAGAGTGACGGCACACCGTCGGCACGACGGATTGCCGCACGCACTCAATTTATCGATTTCATCGAACAATTCCTGGAAAATAATTCACTGGAACAGTGCAATACATGCCACTACGCTTGTGGCATGCAAGACCGTTTCCTGATCGAGCGCATCGAGGCGCGGATCCTCGACATTCCCACCATCCGTCCGCACAAGCTGTCGTTCGGCTCCATCAGCCGGCAAAGCCCGGTGATCGTGCAGCTGTGGCTGCGCAATGGCGCCACGGGCTTTGGCGAGGCCGCCACCATCGGCGGTCCGTCGTGGAACGAGGAATCGCCCGAGAGCATCCACCACGCCATCACCAACCACCTGGCGCCCAGCCTGATCGGCCAGGACGGCGCGCGCTTCGAGGCCTGCCTCTCGCGCATGGACCTGGCCTGCAAGGGCAATGCCTTTGCCAAGAGCGCCGTGGAAATCGCGCTGATGGACGCCGTGGCCCGCAGCCTGCAGCTGCCCGTGTGGCAATTGCTGGGCGGCAAGCAGCGCGATAGCCTGCCCCTGGCCTGGACGCTGGCCAGCGGCGACATCGAGCGCGACCTGGCCGAGGCCCATCTGCGCCTGGAACAAAAGCGCCACCGCATCTTCAAGATGAAGATCGGCGCGCGCACGCCCGAAGCCGATGTGGCCCATGTGAGCGAGATCGCACGCGGCCTGCAGGGACGCGCCACGCTGACCGTGGACGTCAACCAGGCCTGGGACGGCGCCACGGCGCGGCGCTTTCTGCCGCAATTGATCGATGCCGGCGTGACCCTGATCGAGCAGCCCGTGGCTGGCTGGAACGTGCCCGCGCTGCGCGAGCTGACGGCCACGCTGCAGGGCGCGCTGGTCATGGCCGACGAGAGCGTGTGCACGCCCTACGACGCCATGCGCCTGGCGCGCGAGCAGGCCAGCCATGTGTTCTCGCTCAAGGTGGCCAAGCACGGCGGCCTGCTGCGCACGCGCAAGGTGGCGGCCATTGCCCAGGCGGCCGACATCGGCTGGTACGGCGGCACCATGCTGGAGACCTCGATCGGCTCGGCCGCCTCGGCCCATGTCTTTGCCACGCTGGGCGGGCAGCACTACAACTGCGAGCTGTTCGGCCCCCAGCTGCTGGTGGACGACATCGTCACCGAGCGCATGGCCATCCGCGACTTCGAGCTGCAACTGCCCGACGGGCCCGGCCTGGGCGTGGAGATCGACCTGCAGCAACTCGCGCGTTTCGACCGTGCGCTGGCCGGCAGCCAGCCGCAGCACTTCGACATGGGGCAGGCCCGGACCGGGGCTGCGACCTGAATTCCTTTCATTCCTCCTGGAGACAAACATGCTTTATCTGGTCCGCATGGACGTGAAGATCCCCCACGACCTGCCCGCCGACGTGGCAGCCGAGATCAAGGCCCGCGAGAAGGCCTATTCCCAGCAGCTGCAGCACGACGGACGCTGGCCCCACATCTGGCGCGTGGTGGGCGAGTACGCCAACTACAGCGTGTTCGACGTGGCCTCCAACGACGAGCTGCACGAGCTGCTGCAGGGCCTGCCGCTGTTCCCCTACATGGACATCCAGGTCACGCCGCTGGCAAGGCATCCCTCGGCCATCGCCTGAGCACAGCCCAAACCAAGACCAAATTTTTCGGAGACAACTGAAGTGAATGTGAAACGCCGTTTTCTGACCGCCGCAGCCGCAGGCCTGTGCCTGTCCGCCGTGATGCCCGCCGCGCACGCCCAGGCTCCCGAGGCCAACTGGCCCAGCAAGCCCATCCGCTGGATCGTGCCCTTCCCGCCGGGCGGCGCCATGGACGCCATTGCGCGCACCCTGGGCGAGAAGGCCGGCCGCACGCTGGGCCAGCCCTTCGTGATCGAGAACCGTCCCGGCGCCGGCGGCAACATCGGCGCCGACTTCGTGGCCAAGCAGCCCGGCGACGGCTACACGCTGATGATCACCTCCATCGGCATGGCCACCAACAAGCCGCTGTACCGCAAGCTCAGCTACGACCCGATCAAGGACTTCGCCCCCGTGGGCGTGCTGGCCGTGGTGCCCAACATCCTGGTCACCAACTCCACCCAGCCCAACGTCAAGAGCGTGGCCGACGTGGTGGCCGCCGCCAAGGCCTCGCCCGGCAAGCTGACCTATGCCTCGGCCGGCAACGGCACCTCCATCCACCTGGCGGGCGAAGTGTTCAACTCACTGGCCGGCGTGGACATCCTGCACATCCCCTACAAGGGATCGGGCCCGGCCGTGTCCGACCTGCTGGGCGGACAGGTCAACTACATGTTCGACTCCATCACCTCGGCGCGCCCGCACATCCAGTCGGGCAAGCTGCGCGCCCTGGCCGTGACCACGGCCAAGCGCTCGTCCAGCATGCCCGACGTGCCCACCATGGAAGAGGCCGGCATCAAGGGCTACGAGGTCTCGCCCTGGTTCGCCGTCTTCATGCCCGCCAGCACGCCGCCGGCCATCGTCAAGAAGCTCAACCAGGTCTTCGTGGCCGAGATGAAGCAGCCCGACGTGCTCGAACGCTTCAAGGCCATTGGCGCCGAGGTCGTGGGCTCCACGCCCGAGGAAGCGGCCAAGCACCTGCAGGCCGAGTCCGTGCGCTGGACCAAGGTGATCACGGAGCGCAACATCAGCATGGATTGAGCCTGGGCCGCCTCCGGCCGCCCGACAGGTTTTGATACGCTCGCCGGATCACACAACCAGGGGGACGGGATGGGCAAGCTCAGGAAATCACCATGCTGCGGCACACAGCCTTCTGAAGCGCACGGACGCTGAAAGAAGGCTGCCATGTTGTTGCGCATCCGCAAGGCCCTTGCGGCACGGTTCGAAGCCGTGGCCGAAATCGTGGGCCTGATCCTGTCCCTGGGCGGCGCGGCCGCAGCCAGCTTGCTGGGCAAGCTGGTGCTGGCCTTGATTCTGGGCACCATCGCCCTGGGCATTTTCTTCAGGCTGGCAGGACGCCGAAAGCGTTCCCAAGCCGGTACATCGCAGCGCGAACCCGGCTGGCTTGCCGCCATGGCAGGCCTGCTGGCGTTCATCGAGATCGGCGTGCTGGTGGAGGCAGTCGATCTGCCCGTGCGCTTTCACCAGCCAGGGTTTGCCTTGCATCACTGGCTCATCGTTGCGGCAGGCCTGCTGGCCTCATGCTGGCTCCAGTTGAAGCTGCTGCGCGCCGCGCGCAACGCCATCCGCGCCAGGCGGAGCACCTGACACGTCAACTGCGGACTGCCGCCTGCGCACCCTGCATGCGCGGGGCGGACGCAGGCCTGCGCCCCCAGTTCATCAGCGCCGTGCCGGCCACGGCCATGCCGCCGCCCAGCACGATGCTGGCATCGATGCTCTCGCCCAGCCACAGCGCCGACAGCGCCACGCCGATCACGGGCACCAGGGTGATGTAGCCCGAGGCCGCACCCGCACCCAGCGCCTTGACGCCATCGAAATACCAGGCATAGGCAAGCGCCGTGGCGCCGAAGGCCAGGAAGGCCAGCGCGCCCCAGGCGGTTGCGTTGCCAAGCACGGCAGCCTGCAGGCCGGCCGGCCCTTCCACCACCAGGCTGGCCACCAGCAGCATGGCCGCGCCCATGGTCGAGGTCACGGCCGTGGCCGACAGCGCATCCACGCCCGTGAGCAGCCAGCGGCCGATCAGGGTGTAGGTCACCCAGCACACCACGCAGCCCAGGATCAGCAGCTCTCCGGCGCCCACCGATCCCTGCAGCAGCGCCAGCGGCTGGCCATGCGAGATCACCACCACGGCGCCGCAGGCCGCCAGCGCCATGCCCAGGGCAATGGTGCGGTTGAGCCGCTCGCCGAACAGCCAGACCGCCAGCGCCAGCGTGAGCACCGGGTTGAGCGTGATCACCAGGGCCGCCTTGCCGGCCGGCACATGCTGCAGCCCCATGAGGAAGAAGGCCGCATAGCCGAACACGCCCGTGGCGCCAGCGGCCGCCATGCCCAGCCAGCGTTTGGCGCTCCAGTGCCTGAGACCGGCCATGCCACCGGCCCAGTACAGCCACGGCAGCAGCACGGCGGCGGCCAGCAGGAAGCGCAGGCTGGCGGCTGCCAGCGGCGGCATGTTCTGTGCGACCACGCGGCCTGCAGGCCAGGAAGCGCCCCACAGCAGGGCCATGCCGACAAGCCGCAGGTGGGGACCGAAGAAGCGTTGAAAATTCATGGCGCGTACTATGTGCTCATATCGATTCATAGACAAATGAGCGAATGCTCATGACCTGGACACCGTGATCCCATGACCTTCACCCAGCTCGAAGTGTTCGCGGCGCTGGCCCGCGCCGGCAGTTTCTCGCGCGCAGCCGCGCTGCTGGGCATTACCCAGAGCGCCGTCAGCCATGCCCTGCGCGCGCTGGAAGGCGAGCTGCAGGTGCAGTTGGTGCGGCGCGAAGGCCCTCACTCCCCGCTGACCGACGCAGGCACGCGGCTGCTGCAGCGCGCCAACGACATCCTCCAGCAAAAGGAGGCCTTGCGGCAGGAGGCCGATGCCGAGCGCGGCATGGCGCGCGGCACGCTGCGCGTGGCCTCGTTCGGCGCCACCTCTTCGCTGCGTCTGCTGCCCCCGCTGATCACCGAATACCGGCGCCGCCAGCCCGCCGTACTGGTGCAGATCGACGAGCAAAACGACGACACCGTGGTCAAGTGGCTGCTGGAGCGGCGCGTGGAGATCGGCTTCGTCGTGCTGCCCGACGAGCGCTTCGAGACCGTACCCCTGGTGGAAGACGAACTGGTGGCGCTGCTGCCCGCCGCGCACCGGCTGGCGGTCCAGCGCAGCATCCGCGCCGCCGACCTGCAGGGCGAGGCCTTTGTGCGCACCTCGGCCGGGTCGGGCGCGCACATCGACCGCTTCCTGGCCGAGGCCGGCGCCCAGCCTGCGGCCATCTACCACTTCGAGCAGATGTCCTCCATGCAGGGCTTCGTGGCCCAGGGCCACGCCATTGCCATTGCCGCACGCCTGGCCGTGCCCGAGCAGGCGCCCGAAGGCATGGTCTACCGCAGCCTCGCGCCCCGCCAGCGCCGCGTCACCGGCCTGGCCGTGCGCAGCATGGAACGCCTGTCGCCAGCGGCCGCAGGCTTTGTGGCGCTGGCGCGGGAGATGGCGAAGAAGAAGCGGTTTGGCTAAGCCTGCGCCGCCGACGGCAAGGTCAGCGGATGCAGCACCAGCGCCTCGCGCACGATGGGCTTGAGCGCCTGCGCCTCGTCGGGGCTGGCCAGCACGCGGGCCAGTTCGGCGCGCATGCGGGGCTCCCAGAATTTGCGGATGTGTTCGGCAATGCCCTGCAGGGCCTCGTCACGCTCGGGCATGGCCTCGAAGAACTCGCCGATGCGGTTGGCCATGCGGACCAGGTTCGCGCTGTCCATCACTTGCCTCCCGCCACGGCCATGCTGCCTGCCTGCGCGGCATGCAGCAGGCCGATCTGCTCTTCATGCATGCGCGCAAAGCCGCGCTGCCAGTCTGACGGCTGGGCGTGCTGGGGGACGGGCAGCACCTGCACGGCCGTGACCTTGTATTCGGGGCAGTTGGTGGCCCAGTCCGAGCTGTCGGTGGTGATGACGTTGGCGCCCGATTCGGGAAAGTGGAAGGTGGTGTAGACAACGCCGGGCTGTATGCGCTCGGTGACGGTGGCGCGCAGCACGGTCTCGCCCGCGCGGCTGGCGATGCCGACCCAGTCGCCGTCGCGTATGCCGCGGTCCTCGGCGTCATGCGGATGGATTTCCAGCCGGTCCTCGCTGTGCCAGTGGCTGTTGTGCGTGCGCCGGGTCTGGGCGCCCACGTTGTACTGCGACAGAATGCGCCCCGTGGTCAGCAGCAGCGGAAAACGCTGGGTGACCTTCTCGTCGGTGGCCACGTACTGGGTGATGATGAAGCGGCCCTTGCCGCGCACGAAGCGGTCCCTGTGCATGATGGAAGTGCCGGCCTCTTCGGTGCTGTCATTGCAGGGCCATTGCACGCTGCCCAGCCGGTCGATCTTGTCGTAGTTCACGCCCGCGAAGCTGGGCGTGAGCGCGGCGATCTCGGCCATGATTTCGCTCGGGTGCGTGTAGTGCATGGCGTAGCCCAGCGCATTGGCCAGCAGCTGGGTGACCTCCCAATCGGCATAGCCGGCCAGCGGCGCCATGACCTTGCGCACGCGCGAGATGCGGCGCTCGGCATTGGTGAAGGTGCCGTCCTTTTCGAGGAAGGAAGCGCCTGGCAGGAAGACATGGGCGTACTTGGCGGTTTCGTTGAGGAAGATGTCCTGCACCACCACGCATTCCATGGCCGAGAGCGCGGCCGTCACATGCTGGGTGTTGGGGTCGGACTGCACGATGTCCTCGCCCTCGCAGTACAGGCCCATGAAGCTGCCGGCCAGGGCCGCCTCGAACATGTTGGGAATGCGCAGCCCGGGCTCGGGGCTGAGCGCCACGCCCCAGGCCCCCTCGAACTCGGCACGCACCGTGCTGTCCGAGATGTGGCGGTAGCCGGGCAGCTCATGCGGGAAGGAGCCCATGTCGCAGGAGCCCTGCACATTGTTCTGGCCGCGCAGCGGGTTCACGCCCACGCCTTCGCGGCCCACGTTGCCCGTGGCCATGGCCAGGTTGGCAATGCCCATGACCATGGTCGAGCCCTGCGCATGCTCGGTCACGCCCAGGCCGTAGTAGATGGCCGCGTTGACGGGAGTGCCCGCCGCGTGGTCCTCGGCACCCAGCGCATACAGGCGCGCGGCGCCGCGCACCAGGTCAGGCGCCACCCCGGTGACCTCGGCCATGGCCTCGGGCGAGTTCTCGGGCCGGGCCACGAATTCCTTCCACTGCGCGAAGGACTTGGCATCGCAGCGCTCGGCGATGTAGTCCTCGGCCAGCCAGCCTTCGGTGACGATGACATGGGCCAGCGAGGTGATCATGGCCACGTTGGTGCCGGGCCGCAGTTGCAGGTGGTAGTCGGCGCGGATGTGGGGCGACTTGACGAGCTCGATCTCGCGCGGGTCGATGACGATGAGCTTGGCGCCCGCACGCCGGCCGTCGCCGCGCAGGCGCTTTTTCATGCGCGAGCCGAACACCGGGTGCGCGGCCGTGGGATTGGCGCCGATGACCATGACCACGTCCGTGTGCTCGATGGACTTGAAGGTCTGCGTGCCGGCCGAGGTGCCATAGGTCTGGCCCAGGCCATAGCCCGTGGGCGAGTGGCACACGCGCGCGCAGGTATCGACGTTGTTGTTGCCGAAGGCCGTGCGCACCAGCTTTTGCACCAGGTAGGCCTCTTCGTTGGTGCAGCGCGAGGAGGTGATGCCGCCAATCGAGTCCTTGCCGTGCTTCGCCTGGATGCGGCGGAACTCGCTGGCCGTGTGGGCAATGGCCTCTTCCCAGCTCACTTCGCGCCAGGGGTCGGTGATCTTCGCGCGGACCATGGGCCGGGTGATGCGGTCCTTGTGCGTGGCATAGCCCCAGGCAAAGCGGCCCTTGACGCAGGCATGGCCCTCGTTGGCCTGGCCGTCCTTCCAGGGCACCATGCGCACGACCTGCTCGCCCTTCATCTCGGCCTTGAAGCCGCAGCCCACGCCGCAGTAGGCGCAGGTGGTGATGGCGCTGTGCCCGGCCTGGCCCAGCTCGGTCACGGTCTTTTCCTGCAGCGTGGCCGTGGGGCAGGCCTGCACGCAGGCGCCGCAGCTGACGCAGTCGCTGTCCATGAAGCTGCCGCCCTGCCCCGCCGTGACGCGCGATTCGAACCCCCGGCCCGAGATGGTCAGCGCAAAGGTGCCCTGCGTCTCCTCGCAGGCGCGCACGCAGCGGTTGCAGACGATGCACTTGCTGGGGTCGTAGCTGAAGTACGGGTTGGAGACATCGACCTCGGCGCGCGCCTGGCCCTTGAAATGGTTGGCGCCGTCGAAGCCGTAGCGCACCTCGCGCAGGCCCACGGTGCCGGCCATCTCCTGCAGTTCGCAGTCGCCGTTGGCGCTGCAGGTCAGGCAGTCCAGCGGATGGTCGGAGATGTACAGCTCCATCACGCCGCGGCGCAGGTCCTGCAGCTGCGGGCTTTGCGTGCGCACCTTCATGCCGGGCTCGGCCGGCGTGGTGCACGAGGCCGGAAAGCCCTTGCGGCCTTCGATCTGCACCAGGCACAGGCGGCAGGAGCCGAAGGGCTCCAGGCTGTCGGTGGCGCATAGCTTGGGCACGCTGACGCCGCCTTCCATGGCAGCGCGCATCAGCGAGGTGCCCTCGGGAACGCAGACCTCGCGGCCGTCGATCTCCAGGGTGATCAGGCGTTCGGACGGGCTGGCGGGCGTGCCCCAGTCGGCTTGCTTCAAGTGGTCGAGCATGGTGTTCTCCGGTCAGGCAGCCGTTGCGGCCGTGGTGGACTCGATGCCGAAGTCCTGGGGGTAGTGGTTCAGCGCCGAGCGCACGGGATACGGCGTCATCCCGCCCATGGCGCACATGGAGCCGTGCTGCATGGTGTCGCACAGGCTTTCCAGCAGGGCCACCTGGCCGGCGTGGGCAGCAGGGTCGGTGCCGGCGCGCACGATGCGGTCGATGACCTCCACGCCGCGCGTGGAGCCGATGCGGCAGGGCGTGCACTTGCCGCAGGACTCGATGGCGCAAAACTCCATGGCATAGCGCGCCAGCTGCGCCATGTCGGCCGTGTCGTCGTGCACGACGATGCCGCCGTGTCCCACCACGTTGCCCTTGGCGGCATAGGCCTCGTAGTCCAGCGGCGCATCCCAGTCGGCCGGCGCCACATAGCTGCCCAGCGGGCCGCCCACCTGCACGGCCTTGACGGTGCGGCCCGTGGCCGTGCCGCCGCCAAAGTCTTCCACCAGCTCGCGCAGGCTCAGGCCGAAGGCCTTTTCCACCAGGCCGCCGCGCGCAATGTTGCCGGCCAGCTGGAACGGCAGGGTGCCGCGCGAGCGGCCCATGCCGAAGCCCTGGTAGAAGGCCGCGCCGCGCGCCAGGATCAGCGGCACCGTGGCCAGCGTGATCACGTTGTTGATGACCGTGGGCCGGCTCCACAGCCCCTCGATGGCCGGCAGCGGCGGCTTGGCGCGCACGATGCCGCGCCGGCCCTCGATGCTCTCCAGCATGGCCGTTTCCTCGCCGCAGACATAGCTGCCCGCGCCCTTGCGCACCTCCATGTGGAAGGCCCGCCCGCTGCCGGCCACGTCGCGGCCCAGCCAGCCTGCGGCCTCGGCGCGCGCAATGGCTTCGCGCAGGGTGGCGATGGCATGCGGATACTCGCTGCGCACATAGACCAGGCCCTGCGTGGCGCCCACGGCCAGGCCCGCGATGGCCATGCCTTCGATCAGCGTGTAGGGATCGCCTTCCATCAGCAGCCGGTCGGCGAAGGTGCCCGAGTCGCCCTCGTCGGCGTTGCAGGCAATGTACTTTTGCGGCCCCGCTGCGGCGGCCACGGTCTTCCATTTGATGCCGGCCGGAAACGCCGCACCGCCACGGCCGCGCAGGCCCGAATCCAGCACCTCCTGCACGATGGCCGCGGGCTCCATGCGCGCCGCGCGCTCCAGCCCCTGCCAGCCGCCATGGGCTGCGTAGTCGGACAGGTTCAGCGGGTCGATGACGCCCACGCGCGCAAAGGTCAGGCGCTCCTGGCGCGCCAGGTAGGCAATGGCCTCGGTCAGTCCATGGCACAGCGCATGGCTGCCGCCCTGCAGCATTCCGGCATCGATCAGGCCCGGCACCGCATCGGCCGTGACCGGGCCGTAGGCCACGCGGCCTTCGGGCGTCTCGACTTCCACCAGGGTCTCCAGCCACAGCAGGCCGCGCGAGCCGTTGCGCACGATCTGCACCTGAAGGCCGCGCGCCGCGCACTCGCGCTGCAGGGCGCCGGCCACGGCGTCAGCGCCCACGGCCAGCGCGGCGGCATCGCGGGGCACGTAGACGCGCACGCCGGGGCCTGCCCCTGCCCCTGCTCCTGCCTCTGCCCCTGCCTCTGCCCCTGCCCCTGCCCCTGCCCCTGCATGCGCAGGCTGGGCCGCCGGCTCGCCGGCCTGCTCCGGCTGGCGGCATTGCGCGATGAGTGCATCCAGTCCGTTGGCCGAGACATGCGCATGGGGCTGGCCATCGAGCATCACGGCAGGCGATGACGCGCACAGGCCCAGGCAATAGACCGGCTCCAGCGTGACGGCGCCATCGGCACTGGTTGCATGCCCATGCCCATGCCCGTGCTCACTCGATCCGCAGCCCAGCGCCTGGCCTGCGTGGGCCAGCAGCGCGTCCGCACCGCGCGACTGGCAGGCCTCGGCGCGGCAGACCTGCAGCACATGGCGGCCCGCTGGCGTGCTGCGGAAATGGGGGTAGTAGGAGATGACGCCATGCACCTCGGCACGCGAGAGGTTCAGCGCATCGGCAATGCGCGGCACGGCGGCTTCGGGGATATGGCCCAGCATGTCCTGCACGGCGTGCAGCCACTCGATCAGGGGGCCGGGGCGCCGGGCATGGACGGCAATGGCGTGCTCGACGGCCTCGCGCTCATGGGCGCCGAGTGCGCTGCCGGCAGCAGCGGCATTGAGGACGGCAATGGGAATGATCTTCCCTTGTGTGGCTGGCATGGGTATCCCTGCTGGCTTTCGTTGTGGGGAGCGGCGCGGTCCGGTCCGCTGGCGCTTTGTCTCTCATGCCATTTCAAGGCCTGCCGGGCAAGCCGTCAAATTCAAACGGATGATTGCGCCATTCAATCGGCAAATGAGCCGCCGGGCAGTGCTGCGCCTGCTGCCCCAGGTCTTGCGGATGCCGCAGCCAGCGCGGGTTTGCGGCACTTGGCAAATGCGCCCGGCTTGTCGCAAATCACACGGTATTTGGTGTGAATTTTGATAAGCTCACGCGCACCATGAACCACCCGCCATCAGCCATGACGCCACAGGATGGCTATCATTTTTCAGACCAGATCGGCCACCTGCTGCGGCGTGTCTATCAGCGCCACACTGCACTCTTCCAGCAATACATTCCCGACTCGCAGCTCACGGCTGCGCAATTCGTGGTGCTGTGCTCCGTGCGCGACAACAGCGGCAGCTCACTTGCCGACATCGTCAAGGCCACCGTGATCGACCAGGCCACCATCCGCGGCGTGGTGGACCGGCTCAAGCAGCGCGAATTGGTGCAGGTGGACCATGACCGCATCGACCGCCGCAAGGTCGTCATCAACCTCACCGAGGCCGGCCAGGACCTGGTGCGCGACATGGAGCCCTTCGCCAAGCAGATCACCGAAAGCACCTACGGCAAGCTCAATCCGGCCGAGCGCCTGGCGCTGGATTTTCTGCTCAAGAAGATGCTGGAAGGTGGCGAGGCCGACTGAGCCGTTGCAGCCTCCCCAAAAAAACAAAGGCCAGAAGGAAAAATCCTTCTGGCCTTTTTGCTGAGCCGACCTTTCAGTCAGCTCAGGCCGTCATCAATCCAGCGCCCGGTTGCGCGATTCCACATCCACGGCCCAGATCGACAGGGCGCCGCCCACCAGCATGGCGGACAGCACGGCCAGCGCCAGGGTGAAGTGGGTGGCCATGATGGGCGCAATGATGGCCGGGGCGAACAGGCCGCCGAAGCGCGCCACGGCGCCGGCCATGCCCATGCCGCTGGCGCGCAGGTCGGTGGGGTAGACCTCGGGGGTGAAGGCATACAGCGCGCCCCAGGTGCCCAGCAGCGAGAAGCTCATCAGCAGGGTGGAGCCGATGACCACGAAGGGCGACGAGCCCAGGCTGTAGAACATGCAGCCGACGGCGCTGAGCAGCAAAAAGCCGATCAGCGTGGGCTTGCGGCCCCAGCGCTCCACGCCATAGGCCGACAGCGCAAAGCCGGGCAGTTGCACCAGGGCCAGCACCACCAGGAAGACCTGGCCGCGCATGAAGGCGAAGCCCTCGCTGCTGAGCTTGACAGGCAGGTAGACGAAGACACCGTAGTAGGCGATGGAGATCAGCGCCCAGGCCAGGAACAGCGAGAGGCTGCGGCGGCGCAGGTCGCCGTTGAACAGCGCGAGGATGGATTTGCGCTCCTGCTTTTCAGGCTGCAGGGCGGGGATGTCCGCGGTGGTGCCGTTGACCTTGGCCACCCGCTGCAGCACCTTGCGCGCCTCCTCAGACTTGCCGTTGCGGTTGAGGAACATGGGCGACTCGGGGATGTAGAAGCGCAGCACCACGCCGATCAGCGCCGGCAGTCCGGTCACGAAGAAGATCACGCGCCAGGCATCGTCACCCCAGGACACGGCCACCAGCGCCAGGATGGCCAGGAAGATGGTACCCACGGCCCAGAACGATTCCAGCAGCACCAGCCAGCGGCCGCGGCGGTCGCTGGGCAGGAACTCGGCCATCATGGTGTAGTCCACGGGCAGCGTGCCGCCCACGCCGATGCCGGTGATGAAGCGCAGCACCAGCAGCCAGGCGAACTCGGGCGCAAAGGCCGAGGCCACGCCCGCAAAGGCGTCGATCACCACGGCCATCATCAGCACCGGGCGGCGCCCGATGCGGTCGGCCAGGCGGCCGAAGACGAAGGCGCCGATCAGCATGCCGATGAAGAAGAAGGTGCCGGTCTGCAGCGCCTCGGGCACGGTCTTGCCGAAGGTCTTGGCAATGGACGGCGCGCTGAAGCCGATGGACAGCACCTGCATGGCATCGGCCAGCCAGACCAGCCCGAAGATGACGAACAGCCGATATTGGAACTTGCCGACACCCGCTGTCTGGATGCCTTTTTCCACCGAAATGTATGTAGATGACATGCAGGGACTCCTTTTCTAGCCATCGCAATTGTTGAATCTGTCTTTTCCCAGGCAAGGCCGTTCAGCTTGTGTTGCCGTCTCCTGCCGTGCCTTCCACCCTTCACACATCCGGAGCGAACCGCTCCCTCGGCGCCATCTCCATGGCCCGATGAAAAATTTCCGGATGTCGGTCTCTGCATCCGGGCGATGGGCGCATTGCGGACAGGCTGCACATCGACAGCGCCGTCCGTTGTTGCCCATCACCCGTCCCCAGCATCAGATGTCAGGACCCAGGCCCTGGAGAGATTCCAGGGCAAGGTGTCCATATCCGCGGCATCGCCCCTGCCGCCGCCCATTGCTGCCCATTGCCGCCCTCAGTGCGCATGCGCCTGCATGCGCAGCCGGTTAATCGTCTTCGTGTCGTCTGGCCAAGCTTTTTCCTCCGGTGCAAATCGTTCGCGCAAATATCCGAGCAGGTCCGCGATCTGCCTGTCATCCAGGCTGTCCCCGAAGCCGGGCATGTAGCCCAGCGCATCGTCGGCCGGCGCCTGTATGCCGTTCAGGATCACCTGGACCAGGTTGTCGGGGCTGGCCGCATGCAGGTTGGTGTTCAGGGCCAGCTGCGGCTTGACGCCGAACAATGTGGGACCGCTGCCCGCCTCATGGCAGACGGCGCAGGCGTTCTGGTAGATGCGCTCGCCATTGGCGTGGCGGTCCAGGGCCCTGGCAGGTGGAGCCGCAGGCGCCGCCGCCTGCACGGCGGCCGGTGCCGGCATGGCCGGGGCGGCGGCCTGTGGGGCCTGTGGGGCCTGGCCCGGCAGTTCCATCAGATAGGTGGCCATGGCGCGCACATCGGCTTCGGGCAACTGGGCCAGGCCGTGGATGACGGGCGCCATGGGGCCGGCTGCCACGCCGTGGCGGGCCGAGAAGCCGGTGCGCAGGTACTGGTACAGCTCTTCGCGGCTCCAGGGCAGCTTGCCGCCGGCCAGTTGATTGAGCGCGGGCGCCGTCCAGCCTTCGGCCTCGCCGCCGCCCAGGTAGTGGATGCCGGTCTTTTCGGCACCCAGCGCATTGCGCGGCGAGTGGCAGGCCGCGCAGTGGCCCGCGCCTTCGACCAGGTAGGCGCCCCGGTTCCATTCGGCGCTGCGCGCGGGGTCGGCCTTGAAGGGCGTGGCGTCGTGGAACAGCAGGTTCCAGCCCGCCATGGCCGGGCGCAGGTTGTAGGGGAAGGCCAGCTGTGTCTCGGGCGCCTTGGCCTTCACGGCGGGCTGGGACATCAGGTAGCCGTAGAGGGCCTGCAGGTCGCCATCGCTGAGCTTGGCGAAGGCCGTGTACGGGAAGGCCGGATACAGCTGGCGCCCATCTTGGTGGATGCCGTGGCGCATGGCGCGCTCGAAGGCCGCGTAGGACCAGCGGCCGATGCCGGTTTCGTTGTCGGGCGTGATGTTGGTGGAGTAGATGGTGCCGAACGGCGTCTCCAGCCCGAAGCCGCCGGCATTGGCCGCGCCGCCCGGGGCCGTGTGGCAGACCACGCAGTCGCCCGCAGCCGCCACCAGGCGGCCGCGCTCCAGGGCCTGCGGCGAGTACAGGGAAACATCGGGCCCGTCGGTCAGCGGCAGGGCCGGCTTCAGCGGCCAGACCATGGCGGCCATGCCGGCAAGGCCTGCGGCGCCTGCGGCCAGCCAGCCCCAGCCACGGCCGGGCCGCGCCGCACCGGGCTTGCCGGCGCCCTCGCCCGCCAGGGCCAGGCGCAGTTGCTCGGGCTGGAAGGGCACTTCGCGCAGGCGCACGCCTGTCGCATGGTGAATGGCGTTGGCAATGGCGGCGGCGGCGGGCAGCGTGGCCACGCCGTCCAGCGCCAGATCGCCCTGGCGGATGACCGCGACATCGCCGGGCGCATGCTGCGCCAGGTCGGAGCCGGGCTTGGCGACCACGTCGAAAGAAGCAGCGGAAGCTGTGGACCCCGCCCAGTCGTCAAAAGCGGGGGCCGCGCCCAGCAGCCGGCGCGCATCGGCCAGCAGTTGCGGGTCCTGCTGGACGATCTCGGGCCGCGTGCTGGCGGCCTGCGCCGCTTGCAGGCTGCGGCTGTCATGGCCGGCCACGACGCGGGTCACTTCGATCTCGCCCGTATGCGGGTGCACGGCCACCTCGGCCACCCAGGCGCTCCAGGCATGGAGGTCGGCGCCCTGCGCATCCAGGGTCTGCAGCTGGGCGGTGGCAAAGCCCCGGCCCAGCAGGCGGCCGTCGGCACCCTCGTGGGACGGTGCCTGCTGCGATGCCTGCGCACGCTCGGCCACCTGCCGGGCCAGATCGCGCACCGGGCCTTCGGGCAGGTGCTGCAGCCGCCATTGCAGCGGATCACGGCCCTGGTCCAGCGCCTGCTCATGCCAGTGGCTTTCGCGGGCAAAGACCTGGGCGGCATTCAGATCATCGACGCCGGCATGCCGCAGGCTGGCGGCCAGCCTGCGTTCATGCACTTCGCCGGCATCGAGCACGGTGGCCAGGGCCGCGGCGCGCGCCAGCTCGGGCTGGCTCAACAGGCGCGCCATGCTGGGGCGCACGGCCCAGGGCGTGTCGGACAGCAGCAGGTCTGGCTGCGGCGATGCATTGCCCGGCTGAGGCTGCACCACCGTGTAGGCTTCAAGCCCTTGCGAAGGCTGCGCATCCACGCGCAGCACCAGCTCCCGGCTGTGTGCGCTGCCCGCAGCAGTCCAGGCCTCGCAGGCCACGCTGACAGGCCGGCCCACGGCCTGGGACAGCAGGGCCGCATCGGCCGCTGCGTCCATGAGATCCAGCACATGCGGGGTGCCGGCCGCCGTGGCCGGCAGGCTGAACAGCCGCAGCGCGGACTCGGGGCATTGCAGCAATGCAGCCAGTTCGCGGCCGATCATCTGCCGCACATCGGCGTCACAGGGCGGCAGCCAGACGCTGGCATGGCCGTCCAGGCACCACACGGCTGCGCGTGCGGCACCCTCGCAAGACACGGGCGCCGCCATGCGCCAGACATAGCGGCCGGCATCGGGCAGGTCGGCCTTGTCAGCCTTGTCGGTTCTGTCGGCAGCACGGGGCGCGCTGGCGGCCCTGGCTTCCTGCCGGTCATCCCAGGCAGGGGCCAGGCTGGCAGCGGCCTGCCGGGCATGGACAGGCGCCACGGCCACCACACCCAGAAAATGCCCGCGCTGCACCGCAGCCACCACGCCGGCCATGGCCTGGGCGTCCTGCAGCCGTGCATGCAGGGGCACGCTGCCCCGGTAGCGCAGACCGTCCCAGGCCGCGACGGGCGGGCGCAGCGCCAGGCCGTGCAGCAGGTCGGAAGGCAGGGCGGGAGTGTGGCCGGCCGGGCTCATGGCTGGACCTCGCCCGCGCTGGAAGATGGAAAACCGGAGGGTGCCTGCAGCGCGGCGCGTTGCGCCCGCAGCTGCACGGCGCGCAGGGCGGCCTGCATGATTTCCACATGCGTGCCGCAGCGGCACAGGTTGTGGTGCAGCTCGTTGCGCAGCTCTTGCTCGCTGGGATTGGGGTTGCGGCGCAGCAGGGCCTCCACCGTCATGATCATGCCGTTGAGGCAGTAGCCGCACTGGGCCGCCTGGCAGTCGATGAAGGCCTGCTGCGTGGGGCCGGGGCACTGGCGCGAGCCCAGGCCTTCCAGCGTGGTGACCTCGCGGCCCACGGCCGCCCGCACGGGGATCACGCAGGAACGCGCGGCCACGCCATCGATCAGCACCGTGCAGGCGCCGCATTCGCCCAGGCCGCAGCCGTACTTGGGCCCGTTCAGCTCCAGGTCATTGCGCAGCACATGCAGCAGCGCCGTCCCGGGCGCTGCCGGCACCTCGCATGCGCGTGCATTGACCTGCAGGCGGATGGGGCTGGGGGTACTGCTTGGATGGACTGGGGTTCCCATGGGACGAGGCTCTTGCAACTTGGCTGCGGTTCAGGATGTCGGCGTTCTGCGGCCGGACAGGAGGGGGGGATTCCCTCCCCTCCCCTCGTCCGGCAAGGCAGCGAGTATCAGGCCGCTGCCTTGACCTTGGGCTCGACCAGGGGCACGTTGAACACGTCGTAGCCGAAGCACCAGGACGGATCTTCGTTGGTGCGCAGCCAGGTGTTGTCGTGCGAGATGCGCTGCACCTTGCTGGCGCGTTCGGCACGGTTGGCTTCGTACAGGGCGAAGGCCAGCTCATGGTTGTGCGCGCCGACTTCCTTGAGGCAGCGCGCCAGCATGGCGCCGTCCTCGATGGCCATGGCCGCACCCTGGGCCATGTGGGGCTTCATGGGGTGGCAGGCATCGCCCAGCAGCACCAGGCGGCCACGGCTCCACAGCGGCAGCGGATCGCGCTCGAGCAGCGACCACTTGGTCACTTCCACGGTGGCGTCGATCAGTGCCTGCACGGTGGGATGCCAGCCCGAGAAGGCCTCGCGCATCTCTTCCTTGCTGCTTTCCAGCCAGCGATCGTTGAGGTCCCACTTCTCGACGGGCACGCCGGTCACGTAGTACAGCTCGTCGGCCTTGCCGGTGACGAAGTAGGTCATCATGTGGCGGTCATCGCTCCACCATTTCACGCAGGCATCGAAGGGCAGCATGCCGGCCTTGACCTCGGGCGTGGGGAACACGGCGCGGTGGGCCAGGTAGCCCGCGTACTTGGGCAGTTCCGGGCCCAGGAGTTCCTCGCGGATGCGGGAGTTCACGCCATCGGCGCCGATGACGATGTCCGCCTCCTCGGTCGTGCCGTCCGCAAAGTGCATGACCACCACATTGCCGCGGTCCTCCACCTTGGTCAGGAACTTGCCGTAGGCCATCACGCTGTCGGGCAGGGCCTCGACCAGCAGCGCATGGAAGTCGCCACGGTGCACGGTCAGGTAGCTGGCGCCGTATTCCTTGACGGCGTAGTCGCCCAGCGGGATCTGGGCCAGCACGTCGCCCGTCTGCCAGTGGCGGCTGTACCAGTAGTCGGGATGCGAGCCCTGCTCGTTGAGCGCGTCCTCGATGCCGATGCGGCGCAGGATCTTCATCACATTGGGCCCGACGTGGATGCCGGCTCCCAGGCGCGAGAAGCTGGGCGCCTGCTCATAGACGCGGACATTGAAGCCTTCCTGGAGCAGCAGCTTGGCAGCTGCAGCCCCGCCGAGACCGGCGCCGACAACGGCGATTCGAGGGGATTGAGACACAGTTTTCTCCTTGCAGGAATGTTGAAAGCCAGACGGGGCAACCGTTGCTTCGGCGCGTCCTTGCAGGGTGTAGAGCAGGAAGCGTGCCAGGCAACAAAACACTTAATTCAGGTGTATGCGCTTGAATTTTTCAAATCGACGCATGCACCATAGGGCGGCAGAATAAATTGAAGTTCGCCATTTTTGGTGCAATTTCTGCACCAAATCAGTACAAACCCCGAGAAAATTCTCATTTGCAAGGCGGCACGTCTTTTGCAAGAATAAAGCGTACACACTCAGTTGATTCTGATCAGAAACCCTCGAAACTTCGCAAAGGCAAGTCCATGACCAAAACGTTCCGCATCGGCCAGATCGTCCCCAGCTCCAACACCACCATGGAGACCGAAGTGCCTGCCATGCTGCAGGCCCACTCCACGCTGCGCCCGCAGGACCGCTTCACCTTCCACTCCAGCCGCATGCGCATGAAGAAGGTCCAGAAGGAGGAGCTGGCCGCCATGGACGCCGAAAGCGACCGCTGCGCGCTGGAGCTGAGCGACGCGCGCGTGGACGTGCTGGGCTATGCCTGCCTGGTGGCCATCATGGCCATGGGCAAGGGCTACCACCGCGTCTCGCAGCAGCGCCTGACCGAGCGCACGGCCAGCAATGGCGCCACCGCCCCAGTGATCACCAGCGCCGGCGCGCTGGTGGAAGCGCTCAAGGTGATGGGCGCCAAGAAGATCGCCCTGGTGGCGCCCTACATGATTCCGCTGACCCAGCTGGTCATGGACTACGTGGCCGCCGAAGGCTTCGAGATCGTGGACTGGCGCGCGCTGGAGATCCCCGACAACCTGGACGTGGGCCGCCACGACCCCGCCAAGCTGCCCGGCATCGTGGCCGGCATGAACTACGCCGACGCCGACGTGATCGTGCTGTCGGCCTGCGTGCAGATGCCCTCGCTGCCGGCCGTGGCCCAGGTCGAGGCCCAGACCGGCAAGCCCGTGCTGACCGCCTCCATCGCTACCACCTATGCCATCCTCAAGGAACTGGGGCTGGACCCCGTGGTGCCGGGCGCGGGTGCGCTGCTGTCGGGCGCCTATCCCTACGACACCGGCACCAGCGCAGCCAAGGCCTGAGGAACACACGCATGACCAGCATCTCCAGCACCCCCAGCACATTCCGCTACGGCGGCAACGTCCATGCCAACGGCATCCGCCAGCACTACCTGCGCTACGGCGGCGCCGAGGGCGAACGCGCGCAGCGCGACGCCGTCATCCTGATCCCCGGCATCACCAGCCCGGCCGTGACCTGGGGTTTCGTGGCCGAGCACCTGGGCCGCCAGTTCGACACCTATGTGCTGGACGTGCGCGGGCGCGGCCTGTCGTCCTCCGGCCCGGACCTGGACTACAGCCTCGATGCCCAGGCCGCCGACGTGGCCGCCTTCGCCCAGGCCCTGGGCCTGCAGCGCTGGGCGCTGGTCGGCCACTCCATGGGCGGGCGCATCGCCGTGCGCGCCGCACGCAGCCAGCCGGCCGGGCTCACGCGCCTGGTCATCGTCGATCCGCCGGTCTCCGGCCCCGGCCGCCGCGCCTACCCGGCCGCCCTGCCCTGGTATGTGGACTCCATCCGCCAGGCCACGCTGGGCATGGATGCCGAGGCCATGCGCGCCTTCTGCCCCACCTGGACCGAAGAGCAGCGCCAGCTGCGCGCCCAGTGGCTGCACACCTGCCACGAGCCGGCCATCGTGCAGAGCTTCGAGGACTTCGGCCGTGACGACATCCATGCCGACCTGCCCCGCATCCAGCACCCGCTGCTGCTGGTCACGGCCGAGCGCGGCGACGTGGTGCGCAGCGAGGACGTGGCCGAGTGGCAAGGCCTGGCACCCCAGACCGAGCATGTGCGCGTGCCCAATGCCGGCCACATGATTCCCTGGGACAACGAGGCCGGCTTCTATTCGGCCCTGGGCGATTTCCTCGGCGCGCGGGTGGACTGAATGTCCAACCGCAGCCCACTCCCATCCATCGCGACACCAAGGAGCCGACCATGTCCGTCAGCGATATCGATCTGATCCACGCCTGGAAGCAGGTGCTCACGCTGTCCCGGCTCGAAGCCGGCCAGACCGTCACCGTGCTCACGGGCGCCGACACGCACCCGCAGACACTGCGCTGCGCCATTGCCGCCTCCAGCGAAATGGGTGCGCGCGTCAACCGCCTGGACCTGCCGCCCGTCAATGCCGAAAAATCACTGAGCCGCGACTCGCTGGCCTACCTGGGAACGACGCCGCTGACCGGCAACCCCGCCGCCATCGCCGCGCTCAAGGCCAGCGACCTGGTGCTGGACCTGATGACCCTGCTGTTCTCGCCCGAGCAGCACGAGATCCTGCAGACCGGCACCAAGATCCTGCTGGCCGTGGAGCCGCCCGAGGTGCTGTGCCGCCTGGTGCCCACCGAGGGCGACCGCGCGCGCGTGCAGGCCGCATCCAAGCTGATCGAGGCGGCCGGGCAGATGCACATCACCTCGGCCGCGGGCACCGACCTGCGCTGCCGCCTGGGCAGCTTCCCGGCCATCTGCGAATACGGCTTCGTGGACCAGCCCGGCCGCTGGGACCACTGGCCCAGCGGCTTCGTGCTGACCTGGCCCGACGAGGGCGAGAGCAACGGCCGCGTGGTGCTGGACCGGGGCGACATCCTGCTGCCCATGAAGGACTACGTGACCGAGCCCATCGAACTCGTCATCGAAAAGGGCTACGTCACGCGCATCAGCGGCGGCCTGCAGGCCGACATCCTCAAGGAGTACATGGCCTCCTACGAGGACCCCGAGGCCTATGCCGTCTCCCACATCGGCTGGGGGCTGCAGCCGCGCGCCCACTGGTCCATGCTGGCCCACTACAACAAGGAAACCCACATCGGCATGGACGCCCGCGCCTTCGAGGGCAACTTCCTGTGGTCCATGGGTCCCAACAACGAGGCCGGGGGCAGCCGCACCACGGCCTGCCACATCGACATTCCCATGCGCCACTGCTCGGTGGCGCTGGACGGCAAGCCCACGGTCATCGACGGCGTGGTGCAGGACGAGGAAGGACTGGCGCGCGCCGCCAAAAGGTCCAAGCAAGGAAAGGACATCGCATGACCACGACAACCTCCGGCCAGGCCACCGGCGCGCAGAGCGTTCCCACCGAGGGCGTGCAGGGCGACATCTCTGCCTACGCGCGCCAGGGCTTCGGCACGCCGCTGCCGCTCAAGGCCCCGTTCGGCCTGCTCATCATCGACTTCGTCAACGGCTTTGCCGACCCGGCCGTGTTCGGCGGCGGCAACATCCCCGAAGCCATCGCGCAGACGCAGCACCTGCTGGCCCATGCGCGCGAGCGCGGCTGGCCCGTGGCGCACAGCCGCATCGTGTTCTCGGACGACGATGCCGACCACAACATCTTCTGCCTGAAGGTGCCCGGCATGCTGACCCTGAAGGAAGACAGCCCCAACAGCGCCATCGTGCCCCAGCTGGCTCCGGCCGCTGGCGAATACGTGGTGCGCAAGAGCACGCCCTCGGCCTTCTTCGGCACCATGCTCGCACCCTGGCTGGCCCAGCGCGGCGTGCAGACCCTGCTGGTGGCCGGCTGCGTGACCAGCGGCTGCGTGCGCGCCAGCGTGGTCGATGCCATGCAGTCGGGCTTTCGCCCGCTGGTCGTGGCCGACTGCTGCGGCGACCGCGCCCTGGGCCCGCACGAAGCCAATCTGTTCGACATGGCCCAGAAGTACGCGGCCGTGATGCCGCTGAGCCAGGCCATCGCCGACACCGACGCCCTCGCCGCAGGTTGATCCCACCGCGCCAACGCGCCTATGGGGCCGGCCCTGCGCAGCCGGCCCCGGAGTGCATAACATGCACAGGGCACGCCTGAAAGCGTGCCCGCGAAGAACACCGCCCCATGAACCTGCCCCAGCCCCAAGCCCTGCACGCACAGCTGCTCACGCGCGCCGACACCCTGCTTGTGGTGCGCCAGCCCGTGGCGCCGCCGCGCCCTGCGCCCGGCCAGCCCGGCACGGCCACCGACTATGTGCAGTCCACGCCCGAGGTCTTCGTGGCCGTGCTGGCCGACGAAGCCGCGCCCCAGGGCTGGCGCGCCCTGGCCTTCAACGGCCATGTGGACCTGGGCACAGGCATACGTACAGCCCTGGCGCAGATCGTGGCGGAAGAGCTCGAAGTGCCTTTGGCGCGCCTGGACATGGTGCTGGGCCACACGGCCGCCGCGCCCAACCAGGGCCCGACCATTGCCAGCGCCAGCATCCAGATCTCGGCCGTGCCGCTGCGCCGCGCCGCCGCCCAGGCGCGCGAGCAGCTGCTGGCGCTGGCCGCGCAGCAATGGAGCGTGGCGGCGGACCGGCTCCAGGCGCGCGAAGGCCTGGTGCGCTTTGCCGATGGCAGCGATGCCCGCGAACTCGGCTATGGCGATCTGCTGCGCGGCCAGCAACTGCAGCTGACGCTGGCCCCGCCCGATCAGGAAGTGAAGCTCAAGCCCGCCAGCGAATACCGGCTCGTCGGCCGTGGCGCGGCGCGCGTGGACATCCCTGCCAAGGCCACGGGCGAGCTGAGCTTTGTGCACGATGTGCGCGTGCCCGGCATGCGCCATGGCCGCGTCATCCGCCCTCCGCACCCGGGCCGCGACGGTGGCGATTTCATCGGCCGCTGCCTGGTGGCCGTGGAGCGCGACTCCGTGGCCCACCTGCCCGGCAACGTGCAGGTGGTCACCGAGGGCGACTTCGTCGGCGTGGTCGCCGACCGCGAGGAACAGGCCATTGCCGCCATGCGCGCGCTGCGCGTGCAATGGCAGGCCGTGCCGCCAGCGCCTGACTTATCCGATCTGGCTGCGGCGATACGCGCCAATCCCGCCCAGCACCGCTCGCTGTTGGACCAGGGCACTGTGGACGATGCCTTCGCGGGCGTCGGCACGGGTGCGGCCACCGAACTGCGCCGCAGCTACGTCTGGCCCTACCAGATGCATGCCTCCATCGGTCCGTCCTGCGCCGTGGCCGATTTCAGCGGGGGCCGTCTCAAGCTCTGGGCCGGCACGCAGAACCCCCACATGCTGCGCACCGACCTGGACCGCCTGCTGCAACTGGGCGAGGACCGCATCGAGATCGTGCGCCTGGAGGCGGCCGGCTGCTACGGCCGCAACTGCGCCGACGATGTCTGCGCCGACGCCGCCCTGCTGTCCATGGCCGTGGGCGCGCCCGTGCGCGTGCAGCTCACGCGCGAGCAGGAACACCAGTGGGAGCCCAAGGGCACGGCCCAGCTCATGGACGTGAGCGCGGCCATTGATGCCCGGGGCGAACTGCTGGCCTACGACTTTGCCGTGCGCTACCCCTCCAACGACGCGCCGCTGCTGGCCCTGCTGCTCACGGGCCGCATCCCGGGCGAGCCGCGCACGCTGGAGATGGGCGACCGCACCGCCGTGCCGCCCTACCGCTACGCCAGCCAGCGCATCACCTGCCATGACATGGCGCCCATCGTGCGCTCATCCTGGCTGCGCGGCGTCTCGGCCCTGCCCAATTCCTTTGCCCACGATTGCATGATCGACGAGCTGGCCCATGCGGCCGGCGCCGACCCCGTGGACTACCGTGTTCGCCACCTCGATGACCCGCGCGCCATCGAGCTGATCGAGGCCACGGCTCGCCACGCCGGCTGGCAGCGGAATCACACAGGAAGCCGGGGCCGCCCCGGCGCCGACGGCCTGCTGCACGGGCGCGGCGTGGCCTATGCGCGCTACATCCACAGCCGCTTTCCCGGCTTCGGCGCGGCCTGGGCCGCCTGGGTCATCGACATCGACGTGGACCCCGCCAGCGGCCGCATCACCGTGCGGCGCCTGGTCGTGGGCCAGGACACGGGAATGATGGTCAACCCCGACGGCGTGCGCCACCAGATCCACGGCAACGTCATCCAGACCCTGAGCCGCAGCCTGATGGAGAAGGTCGCCTTCAATGCGCAAGGTGTGGCCAGCCGCGAATGGGGCAGCTACCCCATCATCGGCTTCCGCGACCTGCCCCCCATCGAAGTGGTGCTGATGCCGCGCCAGGACGAGCCCCCCATGGGCGCAGGCGAATCGGCCTCGGTCCCCGGCCCGGCCGCGCTGGCCAATGCGCTGTTCGACGCCACCGGCCGGCGCTTCTACGCCGCGCCCTTCACGCCCGACGTGGTGCGCGCCGCACTGAATGCCGCGCCGAACGCCACGCCAGAGACTGCGCTGGCAGGCCAGCGGGCACAGCCGGCCTGAACCGTCCAGGCCCTCACAGGCCCGCCAGTTTCCTGGCGTCATCCAGGTCCGGGTGGTCGAACGCCAGGGCAAACTCATCGAGCTCCTGCGCGGTCATTCCAACCTCCGCAGACAGGCCCAGCACGCGCCACTGCAACACGGCCTCGACAACCTGGCGCACGATCGCCAGCGACTGGTCGCGGCTCAGTGAAAATTGCGAGGCTTGGCCCATCAACTGCGCCATGCTGGTGATAGGGCCTGTGTCTTCGCTCAACCATGTCTTGGACTCACGGTTCTTTTCCGGCATGGGATTGATGTCGAATGCCGGGGAAAGCTGCCATTGGTTGTCCCCTACATAGAGGAACCCCAGATTTTGCAGATGGTCATCGACATTGGTGATGAGGTGATGGAACACCAGGCGCCGCCATAGTTGCCGCGCGTCATCCACGTAGTTCGCGCTCAGCCCTTTCATCTGCGCGAGCACCTCGGTGTACGCGTGTTCATGCTGCCGACTCGCCTGCAGCAGTGTGGCGCCGGATATGTAGGGAATGCGCGTATCCCCGGGCCCACGGTCGAAACGGCGGATGACCGCCACAGGTGTGCCATGCACGGCAACCACATGGGCTTGTGCAGCATCAATGCCGGCCAGACGTGCCAGTTTCAACGCCAGGACTTCGGCACGCGTCACATTGCGATCGTCCTGAACGCTGGGGAATTTCCCCAACGCCAAATGCCCCTTTTCATCAAGGATGCTGCACTTCGGGCGCATGCCTCCCAGCGAGGTCGCCTTGCCCCGCAGGTAGGCCAGATCCTGGGCCGACTCCCTGCCGAGCTCCACGGCCCTCGAGGAGGCGAGCATTTTCTCCAGTTCCAGCATCGGAGGCGTCGCAGTCTGCCCTGCGCGTACGGACTCCAGATAGACGCCTTGCGCACTGCGCAACCTCAGGGCGCCCATCCGGCTGAAGTCATCGACGGCGCAAAGGTAGTCGAGTTCGGTCAGTGCCCCAAGAGCCGGGTCCTTCTCGCGCCGCTTGGCATGCGCACGGGCAATGACACGCCGCCCCCAGGCATCCGGCTCCGTGTCTCCCAGCGCAAGGAAGAACAAGGAGTCCTCCCGGGTCTCTGGTTTGCGCGTCTGGTAGATCGGCGTGAGTGCGAGATCGGGGGAGACGTTGAACGCATCCTTGTGACCCAGCCAGTCCTGGAAGTAGGCGAACTGGGTGAACATGCGCATGCCGTTGCGCACGAATACCAGCCTGCCCACGGCCGTGCCCGCCTTGCCCAGGCACACGTCCAGTTCCGACTTCATGTTGTGGACCATTGCAGCGGAGCGCGTCACCATGTCGCATTCGCCCTTCAGAACGCCTTGGGTGCCTTGCGGCGTTTGCTGTAGATGCGCGCAGGCAGTTGCGCATCCATCAGTGCCAATCCGACGGAGTCGGTCGGGGTGTCCAGGAGCAGGCGCAATTTCTCCAACTCACCGAAGACCTGCAGGGCACTTGCCAGGTAGGACAGCGCAATTCCGGGGTGGCCATCTTCCAGGCGGCGCACGGTGCTGACCGAAACGCCCATGCGGGATGCCAGATCGGCCTGCGACAGCCCCCGCCGCCGCCGCGCCAGCTCAATGCTCTGGCCCAGTGCCTTGATGGCCCGATCAACGGGAAGATTGGTTGCAGTTGCCATCAAAATATTCTCATACGAGTGCTTGCAGCATGCAAGCGCTCTGATATGAATGATATTACGGCCTTTGAACGATGCCCGCCTGTGCCGGAAGAAGCCCAACAGACAGCACTCCCGGTCGCTGCTTCCAGCGAAGGGCGCTAGGGCCTGTTCACACTAATGCGGGGTCGCGAAGCTGCCTGCCAGCCCGCCAATCAAGGCGCGCGACGCCGTGCGTGTGCTCACACGCACAAGGAGCGCAACGCTGAGTGGCGGGCTGGCAGGCAGCTTCCCTTCGGGTTGCCCGGCTGCGGGGCAACGCGATCCTCGCATTAGTGTGAACAGGCCCTAACCCGCCAGCGCCCCCGCATGCCGCAGGCACTGCGCACGCCAACCGGCGTCGTCCTGCAGTTGCAGCGCCGCCTGCAGAGCGCGCGTGGGCGCCACGCCCTGCTGGGCCATGAAGCCTATGGGCGTGACCAGCTCGGGCGAGCGCAGTGGCCGGGCCACCAGGCCCGGCATGTGGCGCACCGTTGCCACCATGGCGCCGGGCAGCACGGTGGTCATGCCATCCGTTCCTTGCGCCACGGCCATCACCAGGGTCAGCACGGAGTTGGTTTCCATGGCGGGCTGCACGGCCATGTCCACGGCGGCGAAGGCCTCGTCGATCACCGTGCGGTTGTGCATGTCGGGCGTGAGCAGGCACAGCGGCATGCCGGCCACTTCGCGCCAGGCGATGTCGGCGCCAAAGGCAAAGGGCCGGCCCTCGCCCTGCCCATCGCAGCACTCGCGGCACAGCAGGTAGTAATGCTCCTCGTACTGGGGCCAGGACTGCAGGCGCGGGCCGCGCGGCGGCATGCGCGCGCTGTAGCCCAGGGCCAGGTCCAGGGACAGGTCTTCGAGCCCGCTCTCGATCTCGGCCGAACTCATGGACAGCACCACGGGCGTGATGCCCGGATGGTGCTCGCGCAGCAGGGCCGCAAAGCGCGTGAGCATGGGCATGGCCGTGGGCACGGCCGCCATGCGCAGCTGCCCGCGCAGCGCGCCGGCGGCGGCGCTCAGTTCCTGGCGCAGGCCTTCCTCGGCCCGCAGCATGGCCAGGGCCGTGGCCAGCACCTGATCGCCCTCGGGCGTGAAGCCCGCGAACGAGCGGCCCCGGCGCACGATGACCGTGCCGAACTCCTCCTCCAGCGCGCGCAGCGCATTGGACAGCGCCGGCTGGGTGATGTGGCATGCCAGCGCCGCGCGGCCGAAATGGCGGTGCTCGTTGAGCGCCGCCAGATACCGCATCGAGGTCAGCAGGTTCATGCCGGCAGCGCCAGAAGGGTCAGGTTCCCTGGCTCACCGTGATGGTGGGGAACTTGCTCGTGAAATCGCGTGCCTTGAGCGCCACCTTCACGGCCAGGTCGCGCGCCACCTTCTTGTAGATCTGCGCGGCCTCGCTGTCGGGCTCGGCCACCACGGTGGGCTTGCCGCTGTCGGCCTGCAGGCGGATCTGCAGCGACAGGGGCAGTGCGCCCAGGTAGTCGATGCCGTACTCGGCCGCCATCTGCTTGCCGCCCTCGGCGCCGAAGATGTGCTCCACATGGCCGCAGTTGGTGCAGACGTGGGCCGCCATGTTCTCCACCAGGCCCAGGATGGGCACGCCCACCTTCTCGAACATCTTCACGCCCTTCTTGGCGTCGATCAGCGCGATGTCCTGGGGCGTGGTGACGACCACGGCGCCCGTCATGGGCACGCGCTGGGCCAGCGTCAGCTGGATGTCGCCGGTGCCGGGCGGCATGTCCACCAGCAGGTAGTCCAGATCCTTCCAGTTGGTCTGGCGCAGCATCTGCTCCAGCGCCTGCGTGGCCATGGGGCCGCGCCAGATCATGGCCTGGTCGTTGTTGACCAGGAAACCGATGGACATGACCTGCACGCCGTGGCTTTCCATGGGCTCCATGGTCTTGCCGTCGGGGCTTTCGGGGCGGCCCGAGATGCCCATCATCATGGGCTGGCTGGGGCCGTAGATGTCGGCGTCCAGGATGCCCACGCGCGCGCCCTCGGCGGCCAGCGCCAGCGCCAGGTTGGCCGTGGTCGTGCTCTTGCCCACGCCGCCCTTGCCGGACGAGATGGCGATGATGTTCTTGACGCCCGGCAGCAGTTGCACGCCGCGCTGCACCGCATGCGCGGCGACCTTGGATGTGATGTTGACCGAGACATTGCCCACGCCCTCGACGGTCTTGGCCGCCGCGACGAACTGGCCGCGCAGCGCCGGCACCAGGCTTTGCGCCGGATAGCCCATCTCCACGTCGAAGGCCACGTCGGCCCCCGTGACCTGCAGGTTGCGCAGGGCGCGGGTGCTCACATAGTCCTTGCCGGTGTGGGGGTCGAGCACGCTGGAGAGCGCGGCCAAGAGCGCTTGTTCTGTGACTGCCATTGCTTTGATTACTCCTAGAGCCGGATAGTCTATCCAAGGCACCATCCCCTCGCTCACGCGAGACAATGCGGGCCTTGCTGCCTTTGCGGCCCCTGTTCCCGCCTTTTTCCGCGAAAGATCCGCCCCGTGAAATTCAAGATGGCCCACAACTCCCTGTTCGCGATCCTGCTGCGCTCGCGCTGGTGGATCAGCATCGCGCTGGCCGCGCTGGTGACCCTGGTGTCCACGGCGCTGCTGCCCAAGGACATCGCGCCGTTCGCCGCCATCACCGCCCTGCCCTTCTTCGGCATAGGCTGCGTTGCCGCCTGGCGCCAGCTGCGCGCGCCCAGCCCCGCCAAGGTGGAGCAGGCCCTGGAGATCGCCGCCCAGCAAAGCTGGCGCGAGTTCGCCGATCGGCTCGATCGCGCCTGGCAGGCCGAGGGCTACACCGTGACCCGCCTGTCCGACAAGGATGGCGCCGACTTCGTGCTGGAACGCGAAGGCCGCACCACCGTGGCCAGCGCCAAGCGCTGGAAGGCCGGCGTGCACGGCATGGAGCCGCTGCGCGCCCTGCTGGCCGCAGGCCAGGCGCGCGATGCGGTCACGGTCTGCTACCTGTCGCTGCAGCCGCCGGCCGAGAATGCAGCCGCCTGGGCCAAGCAGCAGGGCATCGCCCTGATCTCCGGCAAGGACCTGGGCTCCCTGCTGGCCAAGGCCTGATCCCTTCGGGGTCATCCCCTGATCTGATGACGGCCGGCGCGCGGCACACTCCAGGCATGCCCGATGCCGCGCCCTCACCCGACTCCAGCCTCCCTCCCCCCAGCACCGGACTGCTGCTCAGCGGCGGCGGCGCCCGCGCCGCCTACCAGGCCGGCGTGCTGGAGGCCATTGCCGAGATACGCCGCGCCTGCGGCCAGCAGCATGGCCCCAATCCCTTTCCCATCCTGGTCGGCACCTCGGCCGGCGCCATCAACGCGGCGGCCCTGGCCTGCGGCAGCGACCATTTCGACCGGGCCGTGCGCCGCATGTCGCGCATCTGGCGCAACCTGCGGCCCGAGGACATCTACCTGTCCGACTCGCTGAGCGTGCTGCGCAGCGGCGCGCGCTGGCTGACCCTGCTGTCCCTGGGCTGGGCCCTGGCGCGCTGGGGCCGCATGCGCCCGCGTTCGCTGCTGGACAACCAGCCGCTGGGCCGGCTGCTGTCGCGCGGCCTGGTTCCGCTGGAGCGCCTGCCCCAACTGATCGCGGACGGCCACCTGCGTGCGCTGGCGGTGTCCGCCTCCAGCTACACCACCAGCGAGCACGTGACCTTCTGCCAGGCGCAGGACCAGCTCCAGCCCTGGGTGCGCAACCAGCGCAAGGCTGCCGCCGCCCAGATCACGCACGCGCACCTGCTGGCCTCCTCGGCCATTCCCTTCATCTTTCCGGCCACGCCGCTGCCGCTGGACGGCGCCACCGAATACTTCGGCGACGGCTCCATGCGCCAGACCGCTCCGCTGGCGCCCGCCATCCACCTGGGCGCCGAGCGCATCCTCGTCGTGGGCGCGGGCCGGCGCACCGAGCCGCCGGCCAGGCCGCCGCCAGAAGGCGCAAGCTACCCGTCGCTGGCCCACATCGCGGGCCACACGCTGTCGAGCATCTTCCTCGACGCCCTGTCCCTGGACGTGGAGCGCGCCGAGCGCATCAACCAGACGCTGGCCCTGATCCCGCCCGCCGACCGCGAACGCAGCCGGCTGCGCCCGCTGCAGTTGCTGGTCATCTCGCCCTCCGAGCGCATAGACGCCATCGCCGCGCGCCACGTGGGCCAGTTGCCCCTGCCCATGCGCACCCTGCTGGGCGCCCTGGGCGTGCGCCAGGACGCCAGTGACCCGCGCGGCGCCGCCCTGGCCAGCTACCTGCTGTTCGAGCGCAGCTTCACCCGCGAACTCATGGCCCTGGGCCGGCGCGACGCGCTGGCGCGGCGCAGCGATATCGAGCAGTTCCTGGGCTGGCAACGGCCGCTGGTCGCCAACTGACGGCCTGCAGCCAACAGGCCTAGCGCAGCGAAGGCCCGCAACAACTCCCTCGTATGTCGGCCTGCACGGAAAAGCCATCGCCGCCCCACAACCGCCCAGCCCTTCTAGAATGTCAGGTTCCCCCGAGAAAGCCGCCATCCATGACCGCACGCAAACTCTTCGTCACCACCGCCCTGCCGTACGCCAACGGCAACTTCCACATCGGCCACATCATGGAATACATCCAGGCCGACACCTGGGTGCGTGCGCAGCGAATGCAGGGCAACGCGGTCAACTTCGTGGGTGCCGATGATGCCCACGGCGCGCCCATCATGATTGCGGCCGAGAAGGCCGGCAAGACGCCCCAGCAGTTCGTGGCCGACATCGCCGCAGGCCGCAAGCAGTACCTGGACGGCTTCCACATCGCCTTCGACAACTGGCACAACACCGACGCGCCCGAGAACCACGTGCTGGCCCAGCAGATCTACAGGGACCTGAAGGCTGCCGGCTTCATCGAGACGCGCACCATCGAGCAGTTCTTCGACACCGAGAAGAACATGTTCCTGCCCGACCGCTTCATCAAGGGCGAATGCCCGCGCTGTCACGCCAAGGACCAGTACGGCGACAACTGCGAGGTCTGCAGCGCCGTCTACGCGCCCACCGACCTGATCAGTCCCTACTCGGCGCTGTCCGGCGCCAAGCCCGTGCTCAAGAGCTCGGAGCATTTCTTCTTCAAGCTGTCGGACCCGCGCTGCGTGGAGTTCCTGACCGAGTGGACCCAGGACGGCCAGCATGTGCAGCCCGAGGTGGCCAACAAGATCAAGGAATGGTTCGGCGTACGCACCAACCCGGACGGCACGACCAGCGAAGGCCTGGGCGACTGGGACATCTCGCGCGACGCGCCCTACTTCGGCATCGAGATCCCCGATGCGCCGGGCAAGTACTTCTACGTCTGGCTGGACGCGCCCGTGGGCTACCTGGCCTCGCTCAAGAACCTGCTGGACCGCCGTGGCGAGGACTACGAGGCCTACATGGCCGACCCCACGCTGGAGCAGTACCACTTCATCGGCAAGGACATCATCACCTTCCACACGCTGTTCTGGCCCGCCATGCTCAAGTTCAGCGGCCGCAAGACGCCCACCAAGATCTGCGTGCACGGCTTCATGACCGTGAACAACGGCGAGAAGATGAGCAAGAGCCGCGGCACCGGCCTGGACCCACTCAAGTACCTGGGCCTGCAGATGAACCCCGAGTGGCTGCGCTACTACCTGGGCGCCAAGCTCAACGGCAAGAATGAAGACATCGACTTCAACCCCGATGACTTCATGGCCCGCGTCAACTCCGACCTGATCGGCAAGTACGTGAACATCGCCTCGCGCGCGGCCGGCTTCATCGCCAAGCGCTTCGACGGCAAGCTGGGCACGGTCAGCGAAGACGGCCAGGCCCTGCTGACCCAGCTGCGCGGCCAGAGCGAGGCCGTCGTCCAGGCCTTCGAGAACCGCGACACGGCCCGCGCCGTGCGCGAAATCATGCAGCTGTGCGACCGCGTCAACGAATACGTGGATGCCAACAAGCCCTGGGAGCTGGCCAAGCAGGAAGGCATGGACGCCCGCCTGCAGGACGTGTGCACCACCTGCATCGAGGCCTTCCGCCTGCTGACCATCTACCTGAAGCCCATCCTGCCGGCCGTGGCCGAACAGGTGGAAGGCTTCCTGAACGTGGCGCCGCTGCAGTTCGCCGACGCACAGAACCTGCTGGGCGCCGGCCATGCCATCGGCCTGTACAAGCACCTGATGCAGCGCGTGGACGTCAAGCAGCTGGAGGCCCTGTTCGAGGCCCCCGAACCCGTGGTCGAGAAGGTCCTGCCCGGCGGCGAGGAGATTGCCGAAACCATCAGCATCGACGACTTCGCCAAGGTGGACCTGCGCATTGCCAAGATCGTGGAATGCAAGCCCGTGGAAGGCTCGACCAAGCTGCTGCAGCTCACGCTGGACGTGGGCGAAGGCAAGACACGCAACGTGTTCTCCGGCATCTCCAGCATGTACCAGCCCGAGCAGCTGCAGGGCAAGCTCACCGTGATGGTGGCCAACCTGGCGCCGCGCAAGATGAAGTTCGGCATCTCCGAAGGCATGGTGCTGGCCGCCAGCCACGCCGATGAGAAGGCCAACCCCGGCATCTACGTGCTGGAGCCCTTCCCCGGTGCCACCCCCGGCATGCGCATCCACTGAAGCAAGGCATCCATGTCCCGCAAGCCCTCACGGTCCCCGGCCCTGGGGGCTTTTCTTTGCCTGTGCGCCAGCGCCCTGCTGTCCGGCTGCACCGTGGTGGCCGTGACCGCCACGGCGGTCAGCGTCACGGCCTCGGCCGTGGGGCTGGCCGCGGATGCGGCCGTGGGCACGGTAAAAATCGTCGGCAAGGGAGTGGGCAAGGCCGTCGATGCGATGAGCGATGACGGGGCTGCCGCAGACAACAGCGGCATCACCGTCCGCTACCGCACGCCCGATGGGCAGCCTCTGACGCCCTGAGGCTACTGCCCGGCGTAGCGCCCGGGCCGGTGGCTCACGGCCAGGAACACGCCCATGACCACGGCCGCCAGCACCGACCAGGCCACGCGCTCGAAGGGCACGACCCACAGCGCCAGCAGCACCACGCAGCAGTCGATGGCCATCTGCACCTTGCCGGCGCGGATGCCGTAGCGGTCCTGCAGGTAGAGCGAGGCAATGGTGGCGCCGCCCAGGCTGGAGCGGTGGCGCGCCAGGAACAGCAGGCCCGAGCCCATGAGCAGGCCGCCCGCGATGGCGGCAAAGGCCGGGTGCAGGTAGTCGATGTGGATGAGGCGCGGCCCCATTTCGGTGATCAGCGACAGCGCGCCCACGCAGATGAAGGTCTTGACCGTGAAGGTGCGGCCCACGCGCGTCCAGGCAAACCAGTAGAACGGGATATTGATCGCGAAGAAGACCAGGCCGAACGGCCAGCCCGTGGCGTAGTGCAGCACGAAGGCCAGGCCCGCCGTGCTGCCCGTCAAAAGCCCCGCCTGGGCGAACATCATCATGGCGATGCCCACGAACAGGGTTCCGGTGAAGAGGGCCTGGACATCCTCGAAGAGGCCATGGCGCAGCGAAGCGGTGGCCGGGACAGGCGCAGCGGGCGCGGCAGCGGGTAGGGAAGGCGTGGACATTGTCGGGGTGATGACAGATCTATCGTCGCAAAGGCCCCGGTTCGGGGCCTTCACCGTACCCATGGGGTGTCATAGGTACAAACCCGGATTCTAGAGATTGTTGCCCCGGCGCGCTGTGGCGTGCAGGGTACAGCGCATCGCAGGATGCTTGCAGGAACTTGCAAGGGCCTGCTGTCAGGCGCCGCCGTGCAGTTTCTCGCGGCCGGCGCTGCGCAGCACGCGGCCGTCGGGCCCGAAGGTCACGGTGAACTCCATGTCGCGCGTGGGGGGATCGATGTAGTTCCAGTCCCAGTCGGTTTCCTGCTTGAGCTGGTAGGGCGTGATCTTGGCGGGCTTGCCCAGCATGCGGCGCACCTGCTCCTCGTCCATGCCGGGGTGGATCTTCTCGAAGTTGTGCGGCGCCAGCACCTGGCGCAGCGCGCTCATGCGGCCATCGGTGCCGATGGTGATCATGTAGTTGCGGCTGCCGGCAGGCTGGCGGTTGTACTCGAAGGTGCGCGAGCCGTCCGGCTCGGTCCAGATACGTTCGGGCTCGCCAAAGCGGGCGCGGACGTCGGCCTCGGTGGACAGGCCTTCTTCGAGTTCCTTGATGTTTTGGGGATCGCAGCCGGGCAGCGAGAGCATGCCCAGCACGGCCACGGCAACCCCCAGAAGACGGGAGACTAGGTTCATCGGCGGTGTCCCGGTAAAATCACGCGATTCAAGAGGTTATCAGACTATGTCATTCTTTCGCCGCCCCGACTATCGCTCCGACGCCACCAACTTCATCAACGATCTGAAGAAGCAAAAGCCCGAGCTGCCCAGCCAGCAGCTGGCCGGCCGCTCGCTGCTGTGGGACAAGGACGTGAACCACGAAGTCTGGGAAGACCTGCGCGCCGGCCGCGTGGACCAGAAGCCCTACGTCTACCAGACGAACTCCTGATTGCCCATGCGATGAAAAATCAGCCTGTTCCCACCGTGCACCCTGCGCATGCGGCATTCGCCCAGGCAGCAAGGCATGGCCGAGGCTGAATCCGCGCTGGCGCCTGCGGGCGCCTCCGCCACATCCCCCCCTCCTGGCGACGGCACCCCGGTCGTGATCGACCAGGTGGCTTTGGCGCGCCTGTACGGCGAGCCGCTGTTCGCCCTGCCGCAGGATCTGTACATCCCGCCCGATGCGCTGGAGGTCTTCCTCGAAGCCTTCGAAGGGCCGCTGGACCTGTTGCTGTACCTGATCCGCAAGCAGAACTTCAACATCCTCGACATTCCCATGCTGGACGTGACGCGCCAGTACATGCGCTATGTCGACGAGATCCGCAGCCGCAACCTCGAGCTGGCGGCCGAGTACCTGCTGATGGCGGCCATGCTCATCGAGATCAAGTCGCGCATGCTGCTGCCGCCCAAGAAGCAGGAAGGCGGCGAAGAGGCCGAGGACCCGCGCGCCGAGCTGGTGCGCCGGCTGCTCGAATACGAGCAGATCAAGCTCGCTGCCCACCAGCTCGGCCAGGTGCCGCACTACGGACGCGACTTCCTCAGGGCCCAGATCCACATCGAGCAGAACCTGCAGCCGCGCTTTCCCGATGTGGACGTGGCCGAGCTGCAATCGGCCTGGCGCGACATTCTCAAGCGCGCCAAGCTCGTGCAAAGCCACAAGATCACGCGCGAGGAACTCTCGGTGCGCGAGTACATGAGCCAGGTGCTCAAGGCCCTGCAGGGCCGGCGCTTCGTCGAGTTCGAGACCCTGTTCCAGCCCGAGAAAGGCTCGACCGTGCTGGTCGTGACCTTCATCGCCCTGCTGGAGCTGGCCAAGGAAACGCTGATCGAGATCACCCAGGCCGAAGCCTTTGCGCCCATCTACGTGCGCCTGGCCTATACGCCCGTCTAGCGGGCACGGACACAGGCACGCGCACACCGACAGGCCGGCTCCACCGGCCTCCATGCACCATGACTTACAGCGTCAAAGAAATCTTCTACACCCTGCAGGGCGAGGGCGGCCAGGCCGGCACGCCGGCCATCTTCTGCCGCTTTGCAGGCTGCAACCTCTGGACCGGCCGCGAGCAGGACCGCGCCAGCGCCATCTGCCAGTTCTGCGATACCGACTTCGTGGGTACCGACGGCACGCTGGGCGGCAAGTTCGCCACGGCCGACGCCCTGGCCGAACGCATCCTGTCCCAATGGCCAGCCGACGACAGCCAGCACCGCATGGTGGTGCTGACCGGGGGAGAGCCCCTGCTGCAGGTGGACGAGCCCCTGATCGCGGCCCTGCATGCGCGCGGCTTTCGCATTTCCGTGGAAAGCAACGGCACGGTGGCCGCGCCCGAGGGCATCGACTGGCTGTGCATCAGCCCCAAGGCGGGCGCCGAATGGGTGCAGCGCAGCGGCCAGGAGCTCAAGCTGGTCTGGCCGCAGCCCGGCTTCGATCTGCAGGCCATCGAGGCCGGTACCCGTTTCGACCGCTATTTCCTGCAGCCCATGGACAACGTCCTGCAGGCCGACAACACGGCCGCCTGCATAGCGCAATGCCTGCAGCGCCCGGCCTGGCGCCTGAGCCTGCAGACCCACAAGCTCACCGGCATCCGCTGATTTTTGCCATGCAGTTCACCGTTCACCAGCGCTTTTTCTTCGATGCCGCCCACACGCTGGAGCGCGCCATCGAAACCGAGAGCAGCCGCCGCATCCACGGCCACACCTACTATGCCGAAGTCAGCGTCACCGGCCCGCGCAATCCGGACAACGGCATGGTGATCGACCTGGGCTACCTGCGCTCGCGCCTGAAGACCCTGAGCGACGCGCTGGACCATCGCTTTCTCGACGAAATCCCCGGCCTGGGCAAGCCCACGCTGGAAAACCTGTGCCTGTTCATTGCCGATTCCCTGGCCGACCTGCAGCCCGCCCCCAGCCGCATCCGCGTATGGCGCGACAGCATCGGCGATGGCTGCGTGCTCGACCTGAACTGAAGCCAGGCCCCGCAGCAGCGCCGCTGCCGTTGAACAACTTCACGGCCTTCATGGGATTTCTCCTTCGCATATAGACTTGGTGGCTTTTTTTGCCAGCCAAGGCCCCATCAAGACCGCGCAAAGCGCCCCTCGAGAGACAAACATGTTCCGCACCCTGCTCAAATCCAAGATCCATCGCGTCAAGACCACGCAATGCGAGCTGCACTATGAAGGCTCCTGCGCCATCGACGAGGACCTGCTGGACGCCGCCAACATCGTCGAGAACGAGCAGGTCCACATCTGGAACATCGACAACGGCGAGCGCTTCGTCACCTATGCCATCAAGGGCCAGCGCGGCAGCGGCATGATCTCGGTCAACGGCTCGGCCGCGCGCCGTGCTGCCGTGGGAGACCTGCTGATCATTGCCTCCTTCGCCCAGGTGCATGAGACCGACGTGGCCACGCACCAGCCGCAGTTGGTCTTCGTGGACGATGCCAACCGCCAGGTCGAACTGCGCCACCACGTTCCCACGCAGCAGCTGTGAGCTGCGCTGCGGTGTGACAATCGCGCGATGACTCAATCGCTTGCCGCCCGCAGCCTTGCGGCTGTGTGGCACCCCTGCACCCAGATGAAGCGGCACGAGGCCGCACCCCCCATCGCCATCGCCCGCGCCCAGGGGCCCTGGCTCCACGACACCGAAGGGCGCCGCTACCTGGATGGCGTCAGCTCCTGGTGGGTCAACCTCTTCGGCCACAGCCATCCGCACATCCAGGCCGCGCTCACCGACCAGCTCGCCAGGCTGGACCATGTGATGCTGGCCGGCTTCACGCACGCGCCCGTGGTGGAGCTGTCCGAACGGCTGGCCACGCTCACCGGCCTGGGCCATGCCTTCTACGGCAGCGACGGCGCATCGGCCACCGAGATCGCCCTCAAGATGAGCGCCCATTACTGGCGCAACCTGGGCCGCCCCGCCAAGAGCCGCTTTGCCGGCCTGGCCGGCGGCTACCACGGCGAAACCGTGGGCGCGCTGGCCGTGACCGATATTCCCATCTTCCGCGAAGCCTATGCGCCCCTGGTGCGCCTGGCCGACACCGTGCCCAGCCCCGATGCACGCGGCGCGCAAGGCGGCGAAAGCCCGGCCGATGTGGCACGGCGCGCCGCCGAAGGCCTGCGCCAGTGGCTGGAGCAGCACCACGAGACGACGGCCGCCCTCATCGTCGAGCCGCTGGTGCAGTGCGCGGCCGGCATGGCCATGCACGACCCCGAATACCTGCGCCTGGCGCGCGCCCTGTGCGACCGCTACGAGGTGCACCTGGTGGTGGACGAGATCGCCGTGGGCTTCGGCCGCACGGGCAGCATGTTCGCCCACCAGCAGGCCGGCATACGGCCGGACTTCATCTGCCTGTCCAAGGGCCTGACGGGCGGCACGCTGGCCCTGTCGGCCGTGCTGACCACCGAGACCGTCTACGCCGCCTTCTACGACGATTCCGTGGCGCGCGGCTTCCTGCACTCGCACTCGTACACCGGCAACCCGCTGGCCTGCCGCGCGGCCCTGGCCACGCTGGAGCTGTTCGAGCAGACCGATGCCATCAACGCCAACCTCGCGCTGGCGCAAAGGCTTGACGGCGCCTTCGCCCCTTTGAACCAGCACGCCCGCGTGCGCCACGCACGGCGCCAGGGAATGATCTGGGCCTGGGATGTGCAGACCTCGCTGCCCGACTTCTCGCGCCGCTACAGCGCAGCCGCACTGGAGCGCGGGCTGCTGCTGCGCCCTATCAGCAACACCCTCTACGCCATGCCTCCCTATTTGCTGGACGAAGAGGCCGTGCAGCACCTGGCCGCCAGCGCGCTGGCCGCCCTTGAAGACACCCTGGCCCAGGAGAACCGTTCGTGAACGCCCACCGCACCATTGGCTGCTTTGTCACCGGCACCGACACGGGCGTGGGCAAGACCCTGGCCTCCTGCGGGCTGCTGCATGCGCTGGCCCGCCACCATGCCCGCGTGGTGGGCATGAAGGCCGTGGCCGCAGGCGCCGAGCCCGACGGCCAGGGCGGCTGGGCCAACGAGGACACGCTGGCGCTGCGCGCCGCCTCCACCCTGACCGTGCCGCCCGAACTGGACAACCCCGTGCTGCTGCCCGATCCCATGTCGCCGCACATCGCCGCGCAGCGCGCCGGCCGCTCCATAGAGATCGCACACATCGTGGACAGCTACCGGCGCCTGGCCGAACAGGCCGACGCCGTGGTGGTGGAAGGCGCGGGCGGCTTTCTCGTGCCGCTGTCCGACCAGCTCTCGGGCGCCGACCTGGCCTGCGCGCTGGACCTGCCCGTGGTCATGGTCGTGGGCCTGCGGCTGGGCTGCCTGAACCACGCCGCCCTCACGGCCGAGGCCATCCGCGCGCGCGGCCTGCGCCTGGCCGGCTGGATTGCCAGCCGCGTGGACCCCGCCATGCTGGTGCCCGAGGAAAACATGGCCTGGCTGCGCCAGCACCTGGACCGGCAACTGCAGGCACCGCTGCTGGCCGACATCCCCTTCCAGCAGCACCCCGACCCGCGCGCCACCACCTACACCCTGCCGGAGCAATGGCAATGAGCGGCTCCTGGCTGGACGACATCCCCGCGCGCATCGCCGAGCTCGACGCGGCCCACCTGCGCCGGCGCCGCCGCGCCACGGCGCCGCTGCAGGGCGCCGCCAGCGGCGCCCACATGGAGGTGGACGGCCACCCCATGCTGGCCTTTTGCAGCAACGACTACCTGGGCCTGGCCGGCCACCCCACCCTGGTGCGCGCCGCCTGCGCGGGCGCCCAGGCCTTTGGCGTGGGCTCGGGCGGCTCGCCCCTGGTCAGCGGCCACAGCACGGCCAACGCCGCGCTGGAGGAACAGCTGGCGCACTTCGTGCAACTGCCGCGCGCGCTCTACTTCTATGCGGGCTACGCCACCAATGCCGGCATCGTGCCGGCCCTGGTGGGTGCTGGCGATGCCCTGTTCTCCGATGCGCTCAACCACGCCTGCCTGATCGACGGCGCCCGCCTGTCGCGCGCCCAGGTCCACCGCTATGCCCATGCCGACCTGACCGATCTGGCCGCGCAACTGGCCGCCAGCACGGCCCGGCGCAAGCTGGTCATCAGCGATGCCGTGTTCAGCATGGACGGCAACGTGGCCGACATCCGCGGCCTGCTGGCGCTGTGCGAGCAGTACGACGCGCTGCTGCTGCTCGACGACGCGCATGGCTTCGGCGTGCTCGGCCCACAAGGCCGGGGCAGCCTGGCCGAGGCGGGACTGACGGGCGCAAACGCCTCGCCGCGCGTGCTCTACATGGCCACGCTGGGCAAGGCCGCTGGCGTGGCCGGTGCCTTTGTCGCGGGCAGCGACATGCTGGTCGAATGGCTGCTGCAAAAGACGCGCAGCTACATCTTCGCAACCGCCGCGCCGCCCATGCTGGCCAGCGCGCTGCAGGCCAGCGTGGCCCTGATCGAGGCCGAGGACGAGCGCCGCGAGGCCCTGGCCGAACGCATTGCAGAGCTGCGCGCCGGCCTCACGCCGCTGCTGGCGCGCACGGGCTGGCAGCTGCTGCCTTCGCGCACCGCCGTGCAGGCCCTGGTCATAGGCTCCAACGCCACGGCCCTGGCCGTGATGGAAGGCTTGCGCGAGCGCGGCCTGTGGGTGCCCGCCATCCGCCCGCCCACCGTGCCCGAAGGCACGGCGCGGCTGCGCATTGCGCTGTCTGCCTCCCACACGCGCATCGACGTGCAGCTGCTGCTGACGGCGCTGGACGAGGTCTCGCGCCTGGCCCCACCCCTCCCCTGAATCCCTCTTCACCACCGGAACGGAGACATCCATGCCCCATCTCTACGTCGAATACACCGACAACCTCGCCGGCCTGCCCGGCCAGCAACTGCTGACCGAACTCAATGCCTTCGTCTGCGGCCACCCCAGCATCCTGGACGAGGCCGACGTCAAGGCCCGCCTGCTGCCGGTCAGCCAGTTCGAGATCGGCTCGGCACCCGCCAACCGCGGCTTCGTCCACGTGCAGCTGCGCCTGCTGGCGGGCCGTACCGACACGGCCAAGAAGGAACTGTCCGAAGGCATTGCCGCGGTGCTGCGCCGCCTCACGCCCCAGCCGGCCGGCATGATGGTCCAGCTCAGCGTGGAAATCGCCGACATGGACAAGCCCAGCTACTACAAGGGTCGCCTGTAAGGCAGGCGCCGGGCCTTGTCCGCCGTGAGCACCCGCGCACGCTGCGCGCAATGCCTGCGCCCTGAGCGCACCTGCCTGTGCCCCCTGGTGCAGCCGGTGCCGCATGCGGTGCAGCTGCTGGTGCTCCAGCATCCCGAGGAAGAACTGCAGGCCAAGGGCACGGGCCGGCTGCTGCACCTGTGCCTGCCCGCCAGCCGCCTGGCGGTGGGCGAGGCCTTCGAGCCAGCGCAGTTGCAGGCACTGCTGCACGCGCCCTGGCAGGCCGGCGACGCCCCGAAACAGGCCGTACTGCTCTATCCGGAAACGCCGCACGGCGACCAGCTGGGCCTGGCCAGGCAAGCGCCCTGGCCGCAGCCCGCGCCATGCCCCGAGGACCTGCGCCTGGTGGTGCTGGACGCCACCTGGCGCAAGAGCCGCAAGATGCTCTACCTCAACCCCGGCCTGCAGGCCCTGCCGCGCCTGGCACTGCAGGGCGACCTTCCCGCCTCGCGCTACGGCGCCCTGCGCAAGGCCCATGCGCCGGGCCAGCTGTCCACACTGGAGGCAGCGGCCTGCGCGCTGCAACGGCTGGCGCCTGCCGGCCCGTCGCTGCAGCCGCTGCGCGATGCGTTCGAGGGGCTGCTGTCCCTGCATGCCCTGCACAGGCCCGAATGAAAAAACGCCTCGGGAAACGAGGCGTTTTTCATGGCGGCGGGCCGTGCTTCAGTTTTCCGGCGTGATCTTGGCGAACTTGACCAGTTCGGCGTACTTGCCCATGTCGGTACGGATGATCTGGGCCAGGTTTTCGTCGCCCGTGGGGGCAATGATGCCCGCCCCTTCCAGGCGCGCGCGCATCGCCGGATCGGCCAGGCCCGCCTTCAAGGCCTTCTGCAGGCTGGCCACCACATCGGCAGGCAGGTCCTTGGGTCCCGCCAGCCCGAACCAGCCGCTCAGCGCGTAGCCCTTGAGCGCTGCGTTCTCGCCCAGTGCGGGCACGTCCTTCATCATGGCGATGCGGTGGGCCGTGGTCACGCCCAGGGCCTTGATCTTGCCGCTCTGGATGAACGGAGCCGCCACCGAGGGAGAGACGATGGCGAAATCCAGGTTGCCGCCGGCCAGGTCGCTGGTCATCGCGGCCGATCCCTTGTAGGGCACATGGACGATGTCCACCCCGGCAATCTTCTTGATCAGCTCGCCCGAGAAATGCGGCGTGGACCCGATGCCCGGGCTGCCGTAGCTGTACTTGCCGGGATGGGCCTTGGCCAGGGCGATGAACTCGTCGATGGTCCTGGCCGGCATCTTGGTGCCGGCCACCCACAGGTTGGGCAGCACGCCGGTCAGCGCGATGCCGGTCAGGTCCGTGGCCGGGTCGTACTTCTGCGCGGCGTTGACGAACTTCGTGCCCGCCAATTCGTTGCTGGAGCCTGCGAGCAGGGTATAGCCGTCGGCCTTGGCACCGACCACGCGCTGCGCGGCCACCACGCCGGCGGCACCGGGCACGTTGTCGACCACGACGGTCGCATTGAGGTGCTTGGCCAGGATGTCACCCACCACGCGCCCCACCAGGTCGACCGAGCCGCCTGCCGCGTAGCCGACGACGACGCGAATGGGCTTGTTGGGATAGGTGGTCTGGGCGCACAGCGGGCCCGCCGCCAGGACAGCCGCGGCGCTGATCAGCGCGCGGCGGGAAATACGGAATTCATGCATGGATCGATCTCAGGGGAGACAGGTATCAGCCAACAATCAAAATGATATTGCTCAACAATATTCACCGATTGTCTGACATTGCCTTGTGGAATCCATCCCTGAAAACCATGAGTTCCGCCCGTGGCCCTAGCCTGCTATTCAGCGCAGAACCGCCGGCAGCCAGCCGCGCAGGCTGTTGACGAAGGCCCAGCCCTGCACGCGCGGCAGATCGTCCAGCCGCACCGGGTGCTCCACCACGCGGCCCTCGTCCAGCGCCACCGCGCGGCCCACGCCGGGCAGCAGGCCGCTGGACAGCGGCGGGGTCACCCAGCGGCCCGCCAGCAGCACGGCGATGTTGCCGCGCGTGCCCTCGGTGATCTCGCCGTCCTCGTTGTGGAGCACGGTGTCGAACACCGAGGCATCGGTGGGCTGCAGGCTGTCGTAGTGCGCGCGGCGCGAGGTCTTGAAGCGCACCCAGTCGCCATGCGCCACCGCATTGGCGATGGGCCGGCCGGCCAGCGCCAGCCGAACAGGCGTGGCGGAAGGCGGCAGCGGCGCCGCCTGGGTCTGTATCCGCCCCGTGGCATCCAGCGCCAGGCGCACGCGCCAGTGGCCGCTGGCGTGCGCCTGGCGCAGCTGCTGCAATGCCTGCTCCAGCACGGCATCCGTGCAGGGACGGCCGAAATGCCGCGCCGCGTCCTGCATGCGCGTCACATGGCGCTGCAGGTGGATGAAACCGCCATCCCGCAGGGCCAGGGTTTCCAGAATGTCGAAATCGAAGTCCGTATCCGCCATGGCTGCACGCCCTTTCACACCTTGTCCAGAAAAGCCCTCTTGTGGCGCCATTCCTGCCATTCGGCAGGCGCCTCGGCGCCCGAGGTGATGCCGCTGCCGATGCCGCAGCGCAGTTCCGTGCCACGCGCCACCACCGTGCGTATGGGCACATTGAAGGTGGCGTGCACGCGCCCCGCGGCGATGCCGGGCCGCACCACGCCCACGGCGCCGCAGTACACGCCGCGCGGACCCGATTCCAGTTCGTGGATGAGCCGCATGGCCTGGCGCTTGGGCGCGCCCGTGATGGAGCCGCAGGGAAACAGTGCCGCAAACACGTCCGCCAGGCCGGTGTCGGGCCGCGTGCGCGCCTGCACGTCGGACGTCATCTGCCACACGGTGGGCAGGGGTTCGGCATGGAACAGGCGCGGCACCTGGACGCTGAAAGGCTCGGCAATGCGCGAGACATCGTTGCGCAGCAGGTCCACGATCATCACGTTCTCGGCCCGCTCCTTGGGCGAGGACCGCATGGCCTGGACATTCGCCTCGTCCTGGGCAGGCGTGACGCCACGGGGCGCCGTGCCCTTCATGGGGCGCGTGAGGATGCGCTCGCCATCCCAGTCGAAGAACAGCTCGGGCGAGACGGACAGCACCTGCTCGTCCCCGCTGTCCATGCAGGCCACGTAGCCACCGGGCTGCGCGCGGCGCAGCGCGGCGAACAGCGATGGAATGTCGCCCAGCAGCCGGCCCATGAACTGGGCCGTGTAATTGATCTGATAGCAGTCACCGGCCGCAATCGCCTCGTGGATGCGCGCGATGGCGGCATCGAAATCGGCGCGCTCCAGGCCGGGCTGCCATTGCACCTGAGATTGCACCTGAGATTGCACCTGAGGGCCGGTATCGACTGCGTCCGCGTCTTCAGGCCAGGGCCGGGGGCCGTCGAAGACGGCAAACCAGGCCAGCGGCTCGCCTGGCGGCGTGGCATGCAAGGCGCCCGCGTAGGCCGCGTCAAAGGCCGCCGCCGCCTCGTAGCGCACCCAGCCCAGGCACCACAGGCCGGCCTGGGCGGCCTGCTGCACGGCGTCAAGCACACCGCGCACCTGCTCGGGCGCATGGGCTGCCAGGCTGCGCAGCGGCGGCCCGAAGCCATGGCGCAGCCGGGCGGCCGAACCGTCATGGGGGTTGGGAAAATCGATCAGAAACTTCACAAAACGGCCGTCAACGCATGCTGTACTTGCATCAGCAGCTTCGCTATCGATAGCAGCCACTGACACGGGGCCGCCCAGTGTAGAGCGAGGGAAACAAAAAAGCGCCCCGAAGGGCGCCAAACCAAGCGTCCCGAAAGGACGCTTTCCACCAACAGGCCCGGCACCATGCCGGACCCATATCCATTCACATCACTTCTGCGTGACGGTGTGCTGGCCTTCCAGGCGGGCCACGGCCTCGCGGTAGGCGGGGCCGCTGCGCAGTTGCTGGTAACGGGCCAGGCCGCGCTGGTATTCGGCCGAGTTGTAGCTGATGTCGCGGTCAGCCGAAGGCGAGGGCAGGTAGGTCATGCCCGCCTGGTGCCACATTTCGAGGTCGGCCAGCACTTCGGCACGGCTCAGGCCTGCGGTGGCGGAGGACGAGGGGGAAACGGCTTCTTGGGCCATTGCAGTGCCGGCGAGGCCCAGGGTCAGGGCGGCCAGTGCAGCGGAGAGGGTACGCATGTCAGATCCTTTCAAAAGGCCGCTCGGCATTCATTTCCTCACGGCATGGACGTACTATGCGGCGCTGCAGCATTCTTCGTCTGTGCGTTTTCTCACGTGTTTTCGCATCCGGGCTGGCCAACGTGCCGCCTTTTCCCCCGTGTTCCCCTCGACAGAAGGCCAATTCACGCGTTCTAGAAACAGTGTTTTTCGCGGCTTGAAACAGCCGCGGCAGGCAAAGGCTCAGCGCGCTTCCTCGAGCAGCACGCGCAGGCCTTCGACATGGCAGATGCGCAGGTTGCGGCCTTCGCGCCGCAGCAGGCCCAGGCGCACCAGGCGCGACATCTCGCGCGCCACTTCCTCGCGGCTGGAGCCCAGCATCAGGGCCAGGTCGGTCTGCCGGGGTGCGGGCGCCAGCAGGGCCTGCCCCTGGTCGATGCCCGCGCGCTCGGCACGTTCCAGCAACTGGGTATGCAGGCGGCTGCGCACCGACAGCGTTCCCAGATCCACCATGCGGCGCGCCAGCGCCACGGCCAGGTCGCTGAGCCGGCCGATGAAGGCGCGCAGGACCTGGGGCTCGTTCATGAGCAGGGCTTCCACATCCTCATGGGCCAGCGAGGCAATCAGGCTGGGGACGCCTGCCTCGACCACCAGGGGCATTGCCGTGCAACCCACCTGCTGCTGCGGCAGGCCGCCGAAGAACACGCCCTGGGCAATCTCGCCCAGCGTGAGCCCGCGCCCGTTGGGGGCATAGCTGCTGACGCGCAAGCCGCCCTGCACGAGCATGTAGAGACGCTGATCGGTGTACGCGCCCTCCAGCGTCTGGTGCAGCGCCAGATGCTGCCAGCGGCACTGCGCCGCCAGTTCGGCCAGTCGCTCGTCGGACAGGCTTTGCAGCACATGGACCTGGCGCAGGCCCTGCCAGGCCACGGCGGGAAGGAGCGGAGATGTCTGTAAGGAACCGGACATGGGGCAACACCGTTGAAGCGCATCCGCAGGGCCTGTACGGGCCCTGTCGTCCGTCGCGGGAAGTACAGCATAGCGGGATCGCATAGACTCGTCGCGCGCCGGGAATCGCACCGTCCGGCTCCCCGGATGGCCGCACCGCGCAGCACAGAAAAAAGGGAGGGCTTCATGGAATCGAGCATCGAATCGGCACGACCACCCGCGCGCCCGCAGGCCACCGTGGCGGCCTGGGCGCAATCCGTGGAACAGGCGATCGCCAGCCAGCAATGGCATGGCGCGTGGCGTGCACTCATAGACGCCGCCCTGCCGGCCGAAACCGCCGTGCAGCAGAGCCTGCTGACTGCGCTGGACGCCTGGGATGGCCTCGCTGCCGATTCCGGCGCAGAGCCCCGCCGTGCGCTGGTGCAGCAGGCCTTCGATGCCCTGCATGCCGCCCATGCTCCGGGCCAGGCGCTGCAGGCCGATTCCGCACCTTCCCGCGCGCACCGTGCGCACCGCGCGTACCGTGTACAGGGACGGCAACTGGTCAAGCGCTACCGGCGCGGCGGCTTTGCGCTGGGGCCGGTGGATGTGGCCGTGGAGCCCGGCACCATCCTGGGACTGGTGGGCGAGAACGGCAACGGCAAGACCACCTTGCTGCGCCTGCTGGCCGCCGATCTGGCGCCCGACGCAGGGCAGCTGGACTGGGGCGTTCCCGCCGCCGATGCCTACCTGCTGCGCACCCAGCTCGCCTATATCCCCCAGCGCCCGGCCGTCTGGGGCGGGCGCCTGATGGACCATCTGCAATTCGCCGCGCGCAGCCATGGCGCCGTGGGCCAACGCAACATCTGCCTGGTACAGCTGGTCATCGCGCAGCTGGGGCTGCGCGCCTTCCGGGGCCACCAGTGGAAACAGCTGTCCTCGGGCTACAAGATGCGCTTCGAGCTGGCGCGCGCCCTGCTCTGCCGGCCGCGCGTGCTGCTGCTGGACGAGCCGCTGGCCAATCTGGACATCAACGCCCAGCAGACCCTGCTGACCGATCTGCAGTCGCTGGCGCGCTCGCCCTGGCAACCCATGGCCCTGGTGCTGAGTTCACAGCAGCTGTACGAGGTGGAAAAGGTGGCCGACCAGGTGCTGTTCCTGGAGCAAGGCCAGCCGCGCAGCGTCCAGCAGAGCTTTGCCGCCATGGAAGGCTGTGCCATCGAGTTCGAGACCGGCTGGGCCATGGCGCAACTGAAACCCTGGCTGGACCGGCTGCCATCCCATACGCACCAGCTCAGCGGCCAGACCCACATCGTGAGCTTTCACGTGCCGTTCACGGCAGCGCAGTTCCTGGCGCAGGCCGTGCAGGCAGAGATGCCCGTGCGCTATTTCCGCGACATCACCGCATCCACCCGCCGCCTGTTCGTGAGGGACTGAGCCATGCCACGTTTTTCCGATATGACGAACCGCTGGGACCAATGGGTGCTGATGCGCTGCCCCCTGCTGTGGCAGCTGCGCCTGCACTGGTATCTGCCGCTGGCGCTGCTGTGGTGCGTGCTGGTGCTGGGCATCTGGATGCAATGGATGGCCGAACCCGCGCGCTGGATCGGCTCCCTGCCCGGCGTTGCGTCCACGGCCCGGCAAACGCCCGAGCAATTGGCACTGGACATCGGCTTCGTCGTGGCCTGGATCGTGGCGATCGGCCTGGCGCTGTGGTGGTTGCTGCGCGTGCGCATCCACAACCGCTGGCGCGAACACGCCCCCGTGGGCCGCTGGGGCCTGTGGTGGGAGTACCTGTGGGGAGCCTTGTTCCTATCGCTATTGTTCGCGCCTGCGATCGCCTTTTCGCCCATCTATGAAATGCGGATTCAGCGCCAATGGTCGGACACGGATGTCAGTGCACAGATCCAGACTGTCGAGCAAGTCGCCGCCCTGGAGGCGCTTGTCGCGCCACGCCAGGCGGCCATGCTCGTGGAATGGATACGTGTGCTGCGCGAGGAAGAGGTCGATCCGGCGAAGTACCCGAGCATCCAGGCCCTGGTCTGGTTGATGCGCGCAGACCAGGCCGCGATTGCCGCGACACTCGAGCGCTACGGCCAGCCATTGCAGGCCAGAGGCTATGTGCGCCAGTCTGCCAGCTCCGCCCAGGACGAGGCGGAGCACCTGCTGGCCAGCTACCGCAGCGCGCTGCAATCCCCCCTGGCCGAGGAATGGCGCGCCTACCTGGCCGCGAACCCGCAACCAGGGAATGGCGAGAGGGTATCCAGAGCGCAGAACTCCAACTGCAAACCAGCCCTGGGTCGCAGCAGGCCTTTGGATCTGGAGCCGGATCCGCGCAAATGCTTCGGTACCTATCTGGCCCAGAGCAACCGTGAGTGGCTCATGCTGCTGGAGATGTTCGGCAGCCGGTGGAGCCCGATGCAGCATGTGCAATGGAAGCACGCGCGCTACGGCCTCGCCCTGCCGGCCTACCAGGAAAGCCATCTGCGGCGCGCTGACAGGTCCCGCGACGACGAATGGCCAAGGATGTCCCAGTTGCTGGCGGCCGCCAGCGCTGGCTTTTTCCTCGCCTTGGCCCTGGTGCTGGTGCGCCTGATGCCTGCCATGCAGCTGGTGGCCTGGGGCGCATGCCTGGTCCTGACCATGCTTGGCAGCGTGCTGGCCGGGATGCTGGGAATCACCAACCTCTATGTGCTGGGGCTGTTTCCAGCCGCGCTGATATCGGTCGCCTGGCTGCGCATCCGTGTGCTCAAGCGCCCCTGGGCCGGCGCGGTCCTGCTGGCCCTGGGCATGTCGCTGGCCCTGATATGGCTCGCCGCCGCCTGGTCCAAGTGGTCCGCACTGCTGTTGCCCCAACCCGCCGGCAGCGCAGGCCCTTGGACGGATACCCAGCACTGGCTGGACCTGCTGATGGGCGCGCCTGCCGTGGCAGCCAGCACGGCCATGCTCGTGGCCCTGCTGTCTCCGCTGTGGCGCCGATGGCGTGGCCTGCCCGAAAGGTGACGGAAAAGCAAAGGACAGCTCAGGGACAGGTGCCCCCCGCGCGCATCGCATAGACTCGCGGCAATTCCATCCCCCTCCGAGCGCCCCATGACCCAAGCACCCGTCACCGCCGGCACGCCCTACGGCACCATCCCTCCCGCCTCGCCGCTGCCCCAGCGCCGCCCCGTGAGCCTTCCGCGCCTGGCGCAGATGCGCGAGGCCGGCGAGAAGATCACCATGGTCACCGCCTATGACGCCACCTTCGCGGCCGTGGCCGATGCGGCCGGCGTGGAGTGCATTTTGGTGGGCGATTCGCTGGGCATGGTCTGCCAGGGCCTGCACAGCACCGTGGGCGTGTCGCTGCAGGACATGTGCTACCACACCGCCAGCGTGGCGCGCGGCCTGCACCGCGTGCAGGGCACGGCCTGGCTGATCGCCGACATGCCCTATGGCAGCTACGCCGAAAGCCGCGAGCAGGCCATGCGCAGCGCCTGCGAGCTGATGCAGGCCGGCGCCCACATGGTCAAGCTCGAGGGCGGCGGCTGGACCGCGCCCACCGTGCAGTTCCTGGTGGAGCGCGGCGTGCCCGTCTGCGCCCACCTGGGCCTGACGCCGCAGACCGTGCATGCGCTGGGCGGCTACCGCGTCCAGGGCAAGAGCGACGAGGGCGCGGCCACGCTGCGCCGCCATGCGCTGGAGCTGCAGGATGCAGGCGCCTCCATGCTGGTGCTGGAGATGGTGCCGGCACAGCTGTCGCGCGAACTCACGGCCGAGCTGCCGCACTGCCACACCATCGGCATCGGCGCGGGCAGCGGCACGGCCGGCCAGGTCCTGGTGCTGCACGACATGCTGGGCGTGAACCTGGGCAAGATGGCCCGCTTCGTGCACAACTTCATGGCGGATGCGGGCAGCGTCAAGGGCGCCTTCGAGGCCTATGTGCATGCCGTGAAGAACGGCAGCTTCCCCGACGACAGCAAGCACGCCTGGTAGTCCGGCAGGCTGCACGATCCGTTTTTCCGCTTTCCGCTTCCCGCTTCCCGTTCCCCCGTTTTCCCATGCAAATCGTCCACTCCATCGCCGACCTGCGCGCCATCCTGTCGAGCAAGGGCCGCCCCGCCTTCGTGCCCACCATGGGCAATCTGCACGACGGCCACCTGTCCCTGGTGCGCGCCGCGCGCCAGCACGGCGACATTGCCGTGGCCAGCATCTTCGTGAACCGCCTGCAGTTCCTGCCGCACGAGGATTTCGACAGCTATCCGCGCACCTGGGAGGCCGACTGCGCCAAGCTGGAGGCCGAAGGCTGCGACCTGCTGTTCGCCCCGCGCGAAGCCGATCTCTACCCCGAGCCGCAGACCTTCAAGATCCAGCCCGATGCGCAGCTGGCCGACATCCTCGAAGGCCATTTCCGCCCCGGCTTCTTCACGGGCGTGTGCACCGTGGTGATGAAGCTGTTCTCGGCCGTATTCTTCGCCAGCGGCGGCGGAACGGCCGTGTTCGGCAAAAAGGACTACCAGCAGTTGATGGTGATCCGCCGCATGGTCGAGCAGTTCGCCCTGCCCGTGAACATCGTGGCCGGCGACACGGCGCGCGCCGACGACGGCCTGGCGCTGAGTTCGCGCAACGGCTACCTGAGCGACGACGAGCGGCAGCAGGCCATGGCGCTGTCGCTGGCGCTCAAGCAACTGGCCGATGCCGCGCGTGCGGGCCAGGCGCCGCTGGCCGAACTGGAAGCCTGGGCCATGCAATCCCTGGCCGCCCAGGGCTGGGAGCCCGACTACCTGACCGTGCGCCTGCGCCGTGACCTGCAGCCGCCCGCCGAGGGCGCGCAACTGGCCGGTGCACCACTGGTGGCCCTGGGCGCCGCGCGCCTGGGCAAGACGCGCCTGATCGACAACCTGGAGTTCTGATCCAGCGCAAAACCCTGGCGGCCATGGCGGTCCAAGCTGGATGCCATGGCCAAGAAATTCCCCATCCACCCCGCCCATCCCGAGCGCACCTGCTGGGGTTGCGACCGCTACTGCGCCCGCGACGAGCTGGCCTGCGGCAACGGATCGGACCGCACACAGCACCCGGTGGAGATCTTTGGCGACGACTGGATGGAGTGGGGCCTGCCGCCCGAGCCCGCTGCAGACAAGGCTCCCGGCCTGGACAGCGCGGCGCGCTGAGACCGCACCCCGCCCTCTGCCTTCAGCCGACCGCGGCCACCTCGGCGGCGAGCGCGTCCACCAGCCACTGCACCTCGGCCACGGCTGGCCGGTGCAGCGGCAGCAGCGCATGGACCTGGAAGGGAATGGAAAACGCCAGCGGCCGCACCACCAGCTGCGGCCCCGCGCAGGCACGCGCCGTCAGCGGATTGACGATGGCCACGCCCAGGCCATGCTGGACCATGGCGCAGACCGCCACGGCGCTGTGGGTCTCCAGGTGCAGCTGGCGCTGCACGCCGGCCTGCTCGAACACGGCATCGATCTGCTGGCGATAGGGATCGTCGCGCGCCAGGCTGACAAAGCTTTCCCCGGCAAAGTCAGCCACCTCCAGCACCGGCCTTGCGGCCAGCGCATGGCCTGCGGGCAGCACGGCCACCTCGTCCATGGCGGGCAGCGCAAGGGCACGCGTGCCCGGAGGCGCCTCGGCCAGCTCGGCCAGGCCTAGGTCGTAGCGCTGGGCGGCCATCCACTCCTGCAGCAGCGGAGCCTCCTGCGTGGCCACGCTGACGGCCACGGGGCCATGCTCCGCATGCAGGCGCGCCAGCGCTGCGGGCAGCAGCGCATGGCTGAGGGCGGGCAGGCACAGCACGTTGATGCGCGCCTGGTGCGGCCGGCCCAGGGCCAGCGCATGCTCGACCACGCGGTCCAGACCCTGCCAGCTGCGCTGCACCTCGGCCCACAGCGAGAGGGCGCGTGCCGTGGGCCGCAGCCGGCCCTGGGCGCGCTCGAACAGCGCATAGCCCAGCAGGCTCTCCATCCGCGCCAGTTCGCGGCTGACGGTGGGCTGGGAGCTGAACAGCATCTGCGCCGCCGCCGTGGCGCTGCCGCTGAGCATGAGCGCGCGAAACACCTCCAGGTGGCGGTGGGAGATGCGGGGCTCGGGGGACGTGTGCGGCAGCGCGGGGTCTTGCATGGCCAAAGCATATCCAAATCAAATAGACACCATAAGAACAAGCATTGGACTGAATGACTCCCATCCGCCATCATGCGCGGCAGTTCCCCTGAAAGAGACACCATGTCCAATCCCTTCTCGCCCGCCCAGCTCTGGGCCCTGGCCGACCAGCACGGCACGCCGCTGTGGGTCTATGACGCCGCCACCATCCGCGCACGCATCGCCCAGCTCAAGGCCTTCGACACCATCCGCTTTGCACAGAAGGCCTGCTCCAACATCCACATCCTGCGGCTGATGCGCGAGCAGGGCGTGAAGGTGGACGCCGTCTCGCGCGGCGAAATCCTGCGCGCGCTGGCCGCCGGCTACGCGGCCGGCCATGGCGACGACCTGCACAGCGACATCGTGTTCACCGCCGACGTGATGGACGAGGCCACGCTTGCCTGCGTGGCCGAGCACAAGGTGCCCGTGAACGCCGGCTCCATCGACATGCTGCACCAGCTGGCCCATGCCTCGCCCGGCCATCCCGTGTGGCTGCGCATCAACCCCGGCTTCGGCCACGGCCACAGCAACAAGACCAACACGGGTGGCGAGCACAGCAAGCACGGCATCTGGCACAGCGACCTGCTGGCGGCGCTGCAGGCCATCCGCGACGGCGGCCTGAAGCTGGCCGGCCTGCACATGCACATCGGCTCGGGCGTGGACTACGGCCACCTGCAGCAGGTCTGCGGCGCCATGGTCGAGCTGGTGCGCGCCACCCGCCAGGCAGGCCATGACCTGCAGGCCATCTCGGCCGGCGGCGGCCTGTCCATCCCCTACCGCGATGGCGACGCCACCATCGACACCGCCCACTACCACGGCCTGTGGGATGCGGCACGCAAGGACGCCGAGGCCATCGTGGGCCATGCGCTGGGCCTGGAGATCGAGCCGGGCCGCTTCCTGGTGGCCGAGTCGGGCGTGCTGCTGGGCCAGGTGCGCGCCACCAAGAACGCGGGCAGCAACCATTTCGTGCTGGTCGACACGGGCTTCAACGAGCTGATGCGCCCTTCCATGTACGGCAGCTGGCACGGCATGGAAGTGCTGCGCCGCGACGGCCAGGCCATGCCCCTGCGCGATGCCGTGGTCGCCGGCCCTCTGTGCGAATCGGGCGACGTGTTCACCCAGGGCGACGGCGGCGTGGTGCTGCCGCGCGCGCTGGCAGGCGCCTCGGTGGGCGACCTGCTGGTCATCCATGACACGGGGGCCTATGGCAGCTCCATGTCCAGCAACTACAACACGCGCCCGCTGGCCGCCGAGGTGCTGGTCGATGGCGACAGCGCGCGCCTGATCCGCCGCCGCCAGACGGTGGAAGAACTGCTGGGTCTGGAGCTGGGCCTGTAACTGGGCATGTAGCGCGCCAGGCGCCAGGATTTCTGACGCAAAAAAGCCCCGGGGCCTTCCAGCTCCGGGGCTTTTTCATCGCCGGGCCGCCCCAAGATGAAAAGCGGCCCCCTCGGGGGGCAGTGGACCTTGCGCAGCAAGGGAAGCGTGTGGGCCATTTTTCATGGACACCGAAGAATCACTCGCCGCGTGGATCGCGCGCCATCAGGTGCTGCACGGCCTCGGCCGCCTGCAGCCGGCCGTCCAGCAGCTCGACCACGGTTTCGGTGATCGGCATCTCCACATTCAGCAGCCGCGCGCGCGCCAGCACGGTGCGCGCGCTGTACACGCCCTCGGCCACATGGCCCAGCGAGGCCACGGCCTGCTCCAGCGTGCGGCCCTGGGCCAGCAGCAGGCCCACCTTGCGATTGCGCGACAGGTCGCCCGTGGCCGTCAGCACCAGATCGCCCAGGCCGGACAGGCCCATGAAGGTCTCGGTGCGCGCGCCCAGGGCCAGGCCCAGTCGCGTCATCTCGGCCAGGCCGCGCGTGATCAGCGCAGCGCGGGCGTTCAGGCCCAGCTGCAGGCCGTCGCACAGGCCGGTGGCAATGGCCAGCACGTTCTTCACGGCGCCGCCCACTTCCACGCCCACGATGTCGGCGTTGGCATAGACGCGCATGGCGCCGCCGTGGAAGGCGGCCACCAGGGCGTCATTGACCTGGGCATGGCGGCTGGCCGCCACCAGGGCCGTGGGCTGGTGGCGTGCCACCTCGGCCGCGAAGCTGGGGCCGCTGAGCACGCCGCACAGCAGATCGGGCGCCACCTCGGCGCAGACCTCGTGCGCCATCAGTCCATGGGCGGCGGCCGAAGCGCCTGCGGGCACGGCCTCGAAGCCCTTGCACAGCCAGGCCACAGGTGCGGGCACATGCTGCAGCCGGCCCAGCCATTCGCGCAGGGCAGCCATGGGCGTGCCGATCACGATCAGGTCGGCGGCCGCCAGATGGCCGTCGATCTCGCCATGCACCACCTGCAGCGCGGCAGGCAGCGCCACGCCCGGCAGGTAGCGTGCGTTCTCGCCGCTGCCGTGCATGGCCTGCGCCTGGGCGGCGTCGCGCGCCCAAAGGGTCACGACACGCCCGTCACCGCGCGAGGCCGCGCTCATCGCCAGCGCCGTGCCCCAGGCGCCTGCGCCAATCACCACAATGTTCATATCTGCTCGACGTTGAAGAAGCGACGTTGATGAAAAAAAGAGGCCCTCGGGCCTCCTTTCTTGTACCACAGCGATGCGATGCGCCTGGGCGCAAATCACATCGTCCGGGAATGGACCGGCTTACTGCGGCAGCGAGTTGCCGTCCGCCTGGGCGGCTGCCTGCTGCTGCTCGTACATGGCCTGGAAGTTGATCTCGGCCAGGTGCACGGGCGGGAAGCCGGCGCGGGTGACCACGTCAGCCACGTTGCCGCGCAGGTAGGGATAGATGATCTGGGGGCAGGCAATGCCGATCACGCCACCCATCTGGTCTTCGGGCACGTTGCGGATCTCGAAGATGCCGGCCTGCTTGGCCTCGACCAGGAAAACGGTCTTGTCCTGGATCTTGGTCTGCACGGTGGCGGTCACGGCCACTTCGTAGATGCCTTCGGCCACGGGAGTCGCCTCGACGCCAAGCTGGATGTCCACGCTGGGCTGCTCCTGCTCCAGCAGGATGGCGGGCGAATTGGGCTGCTCCAGCGACAGGTCCTTGAGGTAGACGCGCTGGATCTGGAAGACGGGAGTGTCCTGTTCGGCCATGGAATCAGTCTTTCTGGGCAAAAAACCCTGGTGCGGTGACCAGGGCATCAAAAAAATCACCAACAAAATGCCCGCTGCCAAGAGCTTGCGCAGCGGGCACCTGGGCCAGCATTATGCAGTGCCCGTGTTTCAGCTTTGCAGCAGAGGCACCAGACCGCCGTCGGCGTCCAGCGCCATCAGGTCGTCGCAGCCGCCCACATGGCGGTCGCCGATGAAGATCTGGGGCACCGTGCGGCGGCCCGTGCTCTGCATCATCACGTCGCGCGCGGCCGGATCGGTGTCGATGCGGATCTCTTCGATCTGCTCCACGCCCTTGGACTTGAGGATCTGCTTGGCCCGGATGCAATAGGGGCAGACAGCGGTGGTGTACATCTTCACGGCTTGCATGTGCGTCTTTCTTCGAGTTTGCGGCGTGCCGCCGGCTGGCGCCCGGGGCGCGGAGCAGCGGCTTCCATCGCCATCAAATGGGGGCGCCTCAGGCCTTTTCAACCGGCATGCCGGCATCGCGCCAGGCCTTCAGGCCACCGGCCAGGGCCTGGGCCTTTTCGTAGCCCAGCTTCTTCGCAATGCCTTCGGCACGGGAGGCGCGGTTGCCCTTGGTGCAGATCAGCACCAGCGGCAGCGCCTTGTTCTTCACGGTGGTGGGCAGCTTTTCCTCGAACTGGCTCAGCGGCACATTCTTGGCGCCGTTGGCATGGGCGGCCGCGTACTCTTCGGGCTCGCAGACATCGATGACCACGGCCTTTTGGCGGTTGATCAGTTGCACGGCCTGCGCCGCCGTCAGCGAGCCGCCGCCTGCGCCGCGCACCAGGGGCAGCAGCAGCATCACGCCGGAAGCCAGCGCGATCAGGATCAAATACCAGTTATCGATGATGAATTTCACGTCATTCCTTGGGTTGGCAAACCTGTCAATTCTAGAATGCTGGCTTTTGCCCCCGCGACAGCCCAGCTTTGTCGCATCGAGAGACTTAGAAAGCCGCCATGTACAAGCTCGTGCTGATCCGCCACGGTGAATCCACCTGGAACCTCGAAAACCGCTTCACCGGCTGGACCGATGTGGACCTGACCGCCACCGGCGTCGAACAGGCCAAGAACGCCGGCCGCCTGCTCAAGGCCGAGGGCTATGACTTCGACCTGGCCTACACCAGCGTGCTCAAGCGCGCCACGCGCACGCTGTGGCACACGCTGGACGAAATGGACCGCACCTGGCTGCCCGTGCAGCACAGCTGGCGCCTGAACGAGCGCCACTACGGTGGCCTGCAGGGCCTGAACAAGGCGGACATGGCCAAGCAATACGGCGACGCCCAGGTGCTGGTGTGGCGCCGCAGCTACGACACGCCCCCGCCGGCCCTGGAGCCGCAAGACCCGCGCAGCGAGCGCAGCGACGTGCGCTACGCCCAGCTGGACCCCAGCCAGGTGCCGCTGACCGAATGCCTGAAGGACACGGTGGCCCGCGTGCTGCCGTTCTGGAACGAGTCCATCGCGCCCGCCATCCTGTCCGGCAAGCGCGTCGTGGTCGCGGCCCACGGCAACTCCATCCGCGCGCTGATCAAGTACCTGGACGGCATCTCGGATGACGCCATCGTCGGCGTCAACGTGCCCAATGGCATTCCGCTGGTCTATGAGCTGGATGCCAATCTCAAGCCCATTCGCCACTATTACCTGGGCGATGCAGAAGCTGCCGCCAAGGCTGCAGCCGCCGTGGCCGCACAGGGCAAGGCCTGAGCCGGGCCCGCTTGAGGTGAGCGCCTGCTGCGGAAATTGCGCTTGCTGCGCCGTTTTTAGGGAACCACGCGGGCGCTTGCCTTTCCAAGCGGGTGTATATTGACGCGGTTAAAGGGGTGATATGGGCCAGAAAATCAAAATTGCCGGCTGGGTTTCCGTAGGCGTAATCGCCGGAGCACTGACCACGGTTTCCTTGCAGACCGTGGCCCGCGGTGCCATGACCCCGCTGCCGCTGGAGGAAATCCAGCAGCTGTCCGCCGTCTTCGGCCTGATCAAGACCGACTATGTCGAGTCGGTCGATGACAAGAAGTTGATCACCGATGCCATCTCCGGCATGGTGTCCAGCCTCGATCCGCATTCGCAGTACTTCGACAAGAAGTCCTACAAGGAATTCCGCGAGGGCACCTCGGGCCGCTTCGTCGGCGTGGGCATCGAGATCACGCAGGAAGACGGCCTGATCAAGGTCGTCTCGCCCATCGAAGGCTCCCCCGCCTTCCGCGCCGGCCTCAAGACAGGCGACCTGATCACCAAGATCGACGACACGGCCGTCAAGGGCCTGTCGCTCAACGACGCCGTCAAGCGCATGCGCGGCGAGCCCAACACCAAGGTGCAGCTGACCATCCTGCGCAAGGATGAAAGCCGCAGCTTCCCCGTGACCATCACGCGCGAGGAAATCAAGACGCAGTCCGTCAAGGGCAAGGTGATCGAGCCAGGCTACGGCTGGATCCGCCTGAGCCAGTTCCAGGAACGCACGGTGGACGACTTCGTGCGCAAGGTCGAGGAACTGTACAAGCAGGACCCCAACATGAAGGGCCTGGTGCTGGACCTGCGCAACGACCCGGGCGGCCTGCTGGACGCTGCCGTCGCCATCTCGGCAGCCTTCCTGCCGCCGGATGTGACCGTGGTCTCCACCAACGGCCAACTGGCCGAGAGCAAGGAAACCTACAAGGCATCGCCCAGCTTCTATGCCCGCCGCGGCATGGGAGACCCGCTGCAGCGCCTGCCCGCCTCGCTCAAGAAGCTGCCGCTGGTGGTCCTGGTCAACGAAGGCTCGGCCTCGGCCAGCGAGATCGTGGCCGGCGCACTGCAGGACCACAAGCGCGCCATCATCATGGGCAGCCAGACCTTCGGCAAGGGCTCCGTGCAGACCGTGCGCCCCCTGGGCCCCGATACGGGCCTGAAGCTGACCACGGCGCGCTACTACACGCCCAGCGGCAAGTCCATCCAGGCCAAGGGCATCGTGCCCGACGTGATGGTGGATGAGACGCCCGAAGGTGACCTGTTCGCCGCCCTGCGCATGCGTGAGGCCGACCTGGAAAAGCACCTGTCCAGCGGACAGGGTGCCGAGGTCAAGGACGAGGTGCGCGAGAAGGCCCGCGAGGAAGCCCGCAAGCGCCTGGAAGAGGAAGCCAAGAAGCCGCCGGCCGAGCGCCGCCTGCCCGAGTTCGGCACCGAAAAGGACTTCCAGCTGCAGCAGGCTCTCAACCGCCTCAAGGGCCAGCCCGTCATGGTCAGCAAGACCCTGACCGAGCGCGAGCCCGAGAAGAAGGAAAACTGACAGCGCGGCGCGGACCGGGTCCGCGCCTGCACCAAGCCGGGCCTTGCGCCCGGCTTTTTCACGTCTGGAGACGCGAATGAACGACGATCAACTGCTGCGCTACTCGCGCCACATCCTTCTCGACGAAATCGGCATCGAAGGCCAGGAGCGCATCCTGGCGGCGCATGTGCTCATCATCGGCGCAGGCGGCCTGGGCGCGCCCGCCGCGCTGTACCTGGGCTCGGCCGGCATAGGCCGCATCACCCTGGTGGACGACGATGCGGTGGACATGACCAACCTGCAGCGCCAGATCGCCCACACCACGGATCGCGTGGGCCAGCCCAAGGTGGAATCCATACGCACGGCCGTGCACGCCATCAACCCCGGCATCCGCATCGACTGCCGCCAGCAGCGCGCCGACGACGCGCTGCTCGACGAGCTCGTGCCGCAGGCCAGCCTGGTGCTGGACTGCACGGACAACTACCGCACGCGCCACATGATCAACGCGGCCTGCGTGCGGCACAAGGTGCCCCTGGTGGCGGGGGCGGCCATCCGGCTGGACGGCCAGCTCATGGTTATGGACCCGCGCGACGAGAACTGCGCCTGCTATGCCTGCGTGTTCCCGCCCGATGCGCAGTTCGAGGAAGTGCAGTGCTCGACCATGGGCGTCTTCGCGCCCGTGGTGGGCGTCATGGGCACGCTGCAGGCGGCGGAAGCCCTCAAGCTGATCGCGGGATTTGGCACGCCTGCAACAAACCGCCTGACCATGTTCGACAGCCGCAGCCTGGATTGGAGTAGCATGCAAACCACTCGTGTACCGGAATGTCCCGTTTGCGGTAACAAGGCGTAGGAATCGGCTGACCTCCACGCCGATCCCTCACTGGCACAATCGCCCGCTGTCGCGCAGGACAATGGAGGCCGGGCTCCACCGGACTCCGATTGCCATCCGCGTCCCTATTGGATACAGCCGTGAAATTGCGCACCTATCTTGTTGAAGACAACCCTACGATCCGCGAGAACCTGATCGCCACGCTCGAAGAACTGGCCGATGTCGAGGCCGTGGGCATCGCGGAGACGGAGAGCGCGGGGACGGACTGGCTTCAGCAGAACCCCGACGCATGGGATCTCGCCATCGTCGACCTGTTCCTGCGCCAGGGCAGCGGCCTGGGTGTGCTCACCGCCTGCCGCGAGCGCCAGCCGCACCAGAAGATCGTGGTGCTCAGCAACTACGCCACACCAGACATCCGCAGCCGCTGTGCCCAGCTCGGCGTGGATGCAGTCTTCGACAAGTCCAATGAAATCGACGCACTCATGGACTATTGCATGAATATCGATGCGGCGTCACTCAACCAACTCAAAACAGCCTGAACCCAAAGCACTGCATTTGATTTTTCACCAAAGAAAAAGGCTGCACGACTTGATAATCGTGCAGCCCGTATTTTCTATTGACTGAAAATCAATCGATCAGCCTGTTCTTCAGTGCGTAATACGTCAGATCGCTGTTGGAAGACAATCCCATTTTCTCCATGAGTCGCGTGCGATAGGTGCTGACCGTCTTTACGCTCAGTGAAAGCGACTTTGCAATATCACCTGCGGTTTCGCCACGCGCGAGCTTGAGGAAGACCTGGAACTCACGCTCGGACAGCTGTTCATGGGCTGGCGCGTCATCCTTGCGGTTGAGCTGCTGGGCAAGCAGGTCGGCCACGGCGGGCGTCAGGTAGCGGCGGCCCAGGGCCACGGTGCGGATCGCTTCGGCAATCTCCTGGGGATCGCATTCCTTGTTCAGGTAGCCGCTGGCGCCTTGGCGGATCAGGTTGATCGCGTAGTGCTCCTCGGGATAGCCGCTCAGGATCAGGATGCCCATGTCCGGCGCCTTGGCGCGCAGCATGGCCAGCGCGTCGATACCGCTTTGGCCCGGCATGGACAGGTCCATCAACAGCACGTCGATCTCGTGGGCACGCACCAGATCGATGGCCTCGCGGCCATTGGCGGCCTCACCGACTACACGCAGGTCCACGTGTTCCGAGAGAAACTGACGCAGGCCCGAGCGCACAATTGCATGGTCGTCCACAATGCCAATTCTGATCATGAATACCTCTTTTTCGGGGGACCAGCGGGATCGCTGGTCGTGCAAACAATATATGGTAACGGCCGGCGCAGGAACTGCCCCGGCAGCCGATAACACGAATTATGCAGAATATCGGCGAAGATCTTGTAGGTGAGAGGATGCTTATGCGTTGGATAAATTTCCGAAGAATTGCGATCAGCCTGGCATTCGCCATCGTCGCGGCCGTGCTGCTGGTGAGCATTAACGAGGCCAGCTACAAGCGCTCCACCAAGGCGCTGGAGGCCATGACCCAGACCCAGAACACCCGCTCGGAGATCAGCCAGCTGCTGCGGCTGATGCTGGATGCGGAGACCGGCCTGCGCGGCTACCTGCTCACGGGCGAGGAGCGCTACCTGGAGCCCTACAGCAAGGCGATCACGGCCATCAACTACAACATGGACGAGCTGCGCCAGATCTTCATCTACGACCCGCAGGAGCTGGCGATCTTCACGCCGCTGGCGCGCCAGGTCGAACGCAAGATGAGCGAGATGGAACTCAGCCTGCGCCTGTACCGCCAGGGCAACGAGGAGGCCTGGCGCTTCGTCATGTTCACCGACGTGGGCATGGAGAACATGGACGCCATCCGCGACTACACGGGCAAGCTGCTGTCAGGCATAGACCAGCGCTCGGCCAAGAACCTGCAGGACATCGAGCACACGCTGTCGCTGTCACGCATAGGCATCGCCACGGTCACGGCCCTGGGCGTGCTGGGCTTTTTCATGTACCTGCGCCAGGCCCACGCGCTGCAGCAGGCCCACCAGCGCGAGCAGGAGATCCAGCGCGACGAGCGCAACCGCCTCGAAGCCCTGGTGCGCGAGCGCACGGCCACGCTGACGGAGCTGGCCAACCACTTGCAGCAGGTGCGCGAGGACGAGCGCGGACACCTGGCGCGCGAACTGCACGACGAGCTGGGCTCGCTGCTGACGGCGGCCAAGCTCGACGTGGCGCGCCTCAAATCCAAGATCGACCTCAGCGCGCCGGACGTGGGCGAACGCGTCAGCCATCTGGTGGAGACGCTCAACAGCGGCATCGCCCTCAAGCGCCGCATCATCGAGGACCTGCGCCCCTCCTCCCTGTCCAACCTGGGCCTGACGACGGCGCTGGAAATCCTGGCGCGCGAGTTCGGCGAGCGTAGCGGCATCGAAGTCACGGCCAACCTGGAGCAGGTGGAGCTGCCGGAATCCACCCAACTCACGGTCTACCGCATCGTCCAGGAGTCGCTGACCAACATCGGCAAATATGCCAAGGCCAGCCATGTCCTGGTCTCCGTGCACAACTATCCGACCTATGTGACGGTGCAGATCCAGGACGACGGCGAAGGCTTCGAGACCTCGGCCATGCGCCCCAACTCCCACGGGCTGGCCGGCATGCGCCACCGCGTGGAGGCCGCAGGCGGCCGTCTGACCGTCTCGTCCGAATTGGGCAAGGGCACGGCAATCTCCGCCGTCATCCCGCTGGCGCCGATCTCCACGGACAAAAGCGCCGGTACGGTCGCCACCGCCTGAAGCGGCAGCACCCGCCATGCAAAAGCCCCTGCGCGCCCACGCGCCAGGGGCTTTTTTCATCGCCGGGTCGCCCCAAGATGAAAAGCATCCCCCTCGAGGGGCAGCGGACCTTGCGCAGCAAGGGTAGCGTGGGGGCCATTTTCCATGCGCGCCGCCGAATGGCCGCAGCCGGCGGTGGCTGCAAGCCCTGTGCAGCCGGAGCATTCCTACACTGCCCCCCCGCCTAACCCTGACGCCATGCCACGCCGGCCACCGTCAGATACACCTTTGGCGGCTCAGTACAGTCGAACCCATGCAAACAGCACTTGGCCCATCCGCCCCGTGCCGTTTCTTGGAAACGAACAACCCAAGGAGTTTTACATGCTGCACTACGCCATCGTGTTCTTCGTCATCGCCCTGGTAGCCGCCATATTCGGTTTTGGTGGTATTGCGGCAGGTGCTGTAGGCATCGCCAAGATCCTGTTCTATATTTTCGTGATCATGGCTGTCGTCACCTTTGTGATGAGCCTGATCAAGAAGTAGCGGCGGCGCCGCCTTCAGCCCCCTGCCAGCCCAAGCCCGCTTCCTGCGGGCAGCCAGCCCGGCAGCCCGACCGCCTTTCGCATTCATGCCAGTTTTGAGGAGATAGAACCAATGAGCCAAGCCGAGAAAGCCGTGAACAAAGCCGCCGATACCGCCAAGGACGTTGCCCAGGATGTCGCGGATGCCGCCAAGGAAGCCGTCAACACGACACGCCGCACTGCAGCGAATGCGCTGGACAAGGCCGAGGAAGGTGTCCAGTCCATCGAGCGTGAACTGAACCCCGTCATCGATGACCTCGCAGCACGTGCCCAGGAACTGGCCACACGCGGCATCAACTTCTGCGCCGACAGCTCCGACCGCGCCCGCCGCCAGCTGCAATCGGCCACGGAAGCCACCACGCGCTACGTCATCGAACAGCCTGGCCGCTCCATCCTGCTGGCTGCAGCCACGGGCGCTGCCCTGGCCACCGCGTTCTTCATGAGTTCCCGCTCGCGCAAGTGAGCTGCCGCCGAGTCCCCTGAGTTCCCTCGAGTCCCGTTACTCTCAATCTTCTTGTCCAGGAAAGAACTGATCATGCAAAAGTACACCCGTGCCATCGCTTTCGCTCTCGTCGCCGGTGCCACCGTGCTCGGTACCACCGCCTGCTCCGTCGCCCGCGACCAGCAGTCCGTGGGTTCGTATGTGGATGACGCCGGCATCACCACGGCCGTGAAGGCCAAGATGGCAGAAGACAAGAGTGTCTCGGCCACTTCCATCAGCGTCGAGACCCTGAACGGCACGGTGCAGCTGTCGGGCTTTGCCAAGTCCGAATCGGAAAAGGCGCGCGCCGCCGAGATCGCCCGCACCACCAAGAACGTGCGTGAAGTGCGCAACAGCATCGTGGTTCGTCCCTGATGCAGGCCCCTGCGGGGGCTGATCCAAGTACAAGGCCGGAGACTTCCGGCCTTTTTTCATCCAGGGCTCCAACTGCCGCACGGTCCGCCGCGAGGATTGCCGACCATTGCAGCCGACGGCAGGTACGACCCCTTTCCACCGTGCGCCGGACATACGGCGTAAAGTGACCGACATGCGAGTCTTCAACTGCGATGCCTGTGGCCACCCGGTCTTCTTCGACAGCGTTCAATGCGTGCACTGCGGCGCCACCCTGGCCTTCCTGCCCGAGCGACTGCATGTGGCCTGCCTGCGCCCGGTTTCCGGCACGCGGGACAGCGTGCTGTGGGAGAGCCTGTCCTCGCTGACGAGCGGCAAGCCACCAGGCCGGCTCTACAAGATGTGCAGCCACCGGGGTCCCGTGGGACAGTGCAACTTCGCCCTGCCCGCAGACGATCCCCATGCGCTGTGCGAGTCCTGCCGCCAGACACGCTGGCTGCCCGATCTGTCAGACCCGTCCAATGCGCTGCGCTGGACCCGGATCGAGGCCGCCAAGCGCCAGCTGTTCTACACGCTGGCCCGCCTGGGCCTGAGTCCCCGGCCTGGAGAGGATGGGCCGCGCTTCGAGCTGCTGGCCGACCTGCCGGGGCAGGCGCCCGTGATGACCGGCCATGCCAACGGCACCATCACGCTGAACGTGGTGGAGGCCGACGATGCCGAGCGTGCCCGGCGCCGCCAGGCCCTGCACGAGCCCTACCGGACGCTGGTGGGCCATCTGCGCCATGAATCTGGCCACTTCTTCTGGGACAGGCTGGTGGTGGGCGCGGGCCGTATCGAGGAATTCCGCCGCCTGTTCGGCGACGAGCGCCAGGACTATGGCCAGGCCCTGCAGAACTACTATGCGCGCAACCCGATGGATGAGCAGTGGCGCGACAACTTCGTCAGCGCCTATGCCACCTCCCACCCGTGGGAAGACTGGGCCGAAAGCTGGGCCCATTACCTGCACATGGTGGATCTGCTGGAGACTGCGGCCAGCTATGGCACCTGCATCACCATGCCTGGAGGCTCAGGGACAAGTGCAGGCTCGGTCACGCAGCCCGCGCTGTGCGTGCAGGACCCTTTCGCGGTCCATGCACAGCCGGACTTCGGCACCATGCTGGACCAGTGGGTGCCGCTGACGCTGCTGACCAACAGCCTCAACCGCAGCCTGGGCCATGGCGATGCCTATCCGTTCGCCCTTTCGGCCGGGGCCAGGCGCAAGCTGGAATTCGTGCACGCCGCCGTGAATGCGAGCGCCACGCGGCAGGCTGCCTTCTAAGAAGGAACTGCGAGAGGGCCCTGGCCGCCCTTGCAGGGCCTCAGGACAGCCAGGCGGTCAGGGCATCAGGAAGCGGGATCAAGGCGTGCGACCAGGTCGTGCGATCAGGTGGTGCGATCACGACCCACGATTGGCCTGCACCTTCTGCAGAAGGCGGGTACGCACGCTGGGAGAGACGAACTTGTCGATCTCGCCATCCAGCGTGGCGATCTCGCGCACGAAGGTGCTGCTGATGAACTGGTAGCGGTCGCTGGGCGTGAGGAAGACGGTCTCCACCTCGGGCATCAGCGTGCGGTTCATGCCGGCGAGCTGGAACTCGTAGTCGAAGTCGGTGACCGCACGCAGGCCGCGCACCATGGCCTTGCCGCCGCGCTCCACCACGAAGTCGCGCAGCAGGCCATGAAAGCTCTCGACCTGGACATGGGGATAGATGGACACGGCCTCGCGCACCATCTGCATGCGCTCCTCAAGATTGAACATGGTCTTCTTGTGGTGGCCCGCCGCCACGGCGACGATGACGTGGCTGAACAGCTGGGTCGCGCGGCGCACCACGTCTTCATGACCCAGCGTGATCGGATCGAAAGTTCCGGGATAGACGGCAATCACGTCGTGGCTCATGGCGGTCGCTTTCATTGGCTGCGCGTGCCCTGTCCGGCACGGATGGCGCATTATGCATTGCGCTGCAGCATGGCCGGTCGGCTGTGCGACAGCCGCGCTCCTGCCAGGGAACGCGGCCGCCGCAGCGCCCTTTACTCGTCCTGCGGTGCCTTGCGCAGCAGATGGGCGTGGACGGCGCCCGCCTTCAGATGGCGGAACAGTTGCAGGCCACCGGCCTCGGCCAGTTGCTCCTCGGTCCAGGCCTGGGGCGCCTCCAGATAGACATAGCCCGTGGCGGACACCGCCTGCGCGGCGGCCTTCAGCGCAGGCTCGAACAGATCGGCATGGTCGAAGGGCGGATCGATCAGCACCAGGTCCAGCGTGCCCGGCGCCACCTGGCGCAGGCAGCCGATGCCATCGCCGCGCAGCACGCGCACGGACTGGGCGTCCAGGCGCTCGCGCAGGCGCTGCAACTGCTGGACCAGGGTAGCGTCCTGCTCGTTCATCAGCACATTGGTCGCGCCACGCGATGCGGCCTCGAAGCCCAGCGCGCCAGTGCCCGCGAAGGCATCCAGGCAATGCCAGCCCGTCAGGTCCTGGCCCAGCCAGTTGAACAGGGTCTCGCGCACGCGATCCGGCGTGGGCCGCAGGCCCGGGTGCTGCGCCACGGGCAGCCGCGTGCGGCGCCATTGGCCGCCGATGATGCGGACCTCGCCTGCGCCCACCGGCGCCGGCCGTCCGGCTTTCGCCTTGGCGGCAGCAGGCGCTGCGGCAGCTGCCTTGGGTGCTGCGGCCTCGGCCGTGGCCTTTTCCAGCCAGCGCTTGCCGGCAGGGGTATGAATTTTGATGCTGTTGCGGCTCATTGTTTGCCTCCCACGACGACGGTCACCATGCGCTCGGGCTGCAGCATGCGCTGCATGGCCTCGCGCACATCACGCACGGTGAGCGCCTGCACGCGCTCGGTCCAGTGCTCCAGGTAGTCCAGCGGCAAGCCGTTCCAGGCGATGTTGGACACATTGCCCAGCAGCTTGCGGTTGCTGTCGATGCGCAGCGCAAAGCCGCCGATCAGATTGTCCTTTGCGGCCTTGAGCTCCTTCTCGGTCGGGCCTTCGGCCACGAAGCGGCGCAGCGTGTCCTGCGACACCTTCAGGGCCTCGGCTGCCTGGTCGGGGCGCGTCTGCAGGGCGATCGTGAAGGCGCCTGCGTCCAGACCCGGCGAGAAATCGCTGTAGACGCTGTAGCTCAGGCCGCGCTTTTCGCGCACTTCCTCGGTCAGCCGCGAGGTGAAGCCGCCGCCACCCAGGATGTGATTGCCCACCAGCACGGCCATGAAGTCCGGGCTGTTGCGTGCAATGCCGGGCTGGGCGATCAGCACCTGCGCCTGGGCCGAGGCGAAGGGGATGTTCTCGTTGACTGGCGCCTTGAGCGCCTGCACCTTGGGCACGTCGGGCAGGGGCGCGCAGGCACTGGCGTCCTGGCCCTGCGCCGCCTGCAGCGGAGCCAGCAGTTGCTGCACCAGCTGGTCGGCCTGCTCGCGGCTGACCGCACCGACGATGCTGACCTTGGCGCGGCAGGCCGCGATCAGGCGGCGGTGGAAGGACTGCATGTCGGACAGGTCGATGTGCGCGAGGCTCTCGCCCGTGGCGCGTGCGCCGTAGGGATGGGTGCCGAACACGCCCTGGCTCAGGGCCTTGCCGGCCACCGTGCCGGGGCGCGTGTCCGATTCCTTGATGGCCGCAGTCCAGCGCTCACGCTCGCGCAGCCACACGTCCTGCGGCCAGCTGGGGTTGGCGATCTGGCGCGCCGCCAGCGCCACGGCGCGCTGCAGCAGCGCAGGCTCGGTCAGGGAGCGCAGCCCGTAGCTGAAGCTGTCGCGGCCCGCCTGCGCGCCAAAGCTGGCACCCAGATCGGCCCAGGCCTGGCCCAGGCCGTTCTCGTCCAGCGCAGGCGCATCGCCCTGGGCGGTCACACCCTTGGAGGCCATCAGCGCCACGGCGCTGGCCAGGCCGACCTGGCTGGCGGGATCGCGCCGGCTGCCGGCATCGAAGTCCATCTGCACATCGACCATGGGAATGCCCGGGCTGTCCACCAGCCAGACCTGCGCCCCGCTGGGCTGGGTCCAGTGCTGGATGGGCAGCAGGGCCCATGCGGACGTGGCACCAAAGCCCAGGCCCACGCCTGCCAGCACCGTGCTGGCCACCATTTTTTTCATGTTCTTCATCTTCACTCCAGCGTGCTTCGGGGGCATCAATGCAGGGGTCCGCCGATGCCGGCACCCGCATCGGGGCGACGGGGCTTGCCGCCTTCGGGCAGGGGTTGCGGCACCAGGGTGCCCACCGTGAGCTGGTCATCGCCAAAGTACTTGGCAGCCACACGCTTGACGTCATCGGGCGTGATGGTGCGCAGCTGGGTCAGCAGCTGGTCTTCCGCATCCAGCGGCATGCCCTGTATCCAGTAATTGCCCAGGCTCTGGGCCTGGCCCATGACCGAATCGCGCTCGTAGACATTGGAGGCCATCCACTGCGTCTTCACGCGCTCCAGCTCGGCGGGCTCCACACCATCCTTGGCGACCTTGGCCACTTCGGCGCGCAATGCCGCCTCGACCTCGGCGGCAGTCTTGCCCGTGGCGGGCACGCCCGTCAGCATGAACAGGCCGGGGCCGCGGCCCATGAGGGACATGGAGCTGCCCGCGCCGTCGGCCACGCGGCCTTCGCCCTGCACCAGGGCGCGCTCCAGGCGGGCGCCGTCATAGCCGTCCAGCACGGCCGACAGAACCAGCAGCGCCAGCGCATCGCGGTCGTCGGCCTGCAGGTCGCTGACGCGCGTCAGCGAGGGCGCGCGGAAGGCCAGGGCCACCAGGGCCTGCTCGGCCGGCTGCTTGACCTCGATGCGGCGGATGCCGATCTGCGCGGGCTCGGTGCGCGGCTTGCGCACCGGCAGGGCGCGTGCGGGAATGCTGCCGTAGTACTTCTCTGCCCAGGCGCGGACCTTGGCCACGTCCACATCGCCGGCAATGACGATGGTGGCATTGCCGGGCACATACCAGCGGCCATGGAAGTCGCGCACGTCGCCGGGCGTCAGCGCGTCCAGGTCGCTCATCCAGCCGATCACGGGGCGGTGGTAGGGCGAGGCCACGAAGGTCGCCGCCATCAACTGCTCCATGAGCACGGCGCGCGGCTGGTCCTCGGTGCGCATGCGGCGCTCTTCCTTGATGACCTCGATCTCTTTCTTGAACTCGCTGTCGGGCCAGTGGTTGTTGGCGAAGCGGTCGGATTCGAGCTTCATCACGTCTTCCAGGCGGCTGGACGGAATCTGCTGGTAGTAGCCCGTGTAGTCGCGGCTGGTGAAGGCGTTTTCCTGGCCGCCCAGCGCTGCCACGCGGCGCGAGAACTCGCCGGGAGCCACCTTGCGCGAGCCCTTGAACATCATGTGTTCGAGCGCGTGGGCCACGCCCGAGGTGCCATCGACCTCGTCCACGGAGCCCACGCGCACCCAGACCATGTGCACGGCCGTGGGCGCGCGCCGGTCGGGCTGCACGATGAGCTGCATGCCGTTCTTCAAGGTGAATTGCTGTGCCGAAGTGGCGGTGCGCGTGCCGCCGGCGGCCTGGCTGGCCACCGTCTGCAGCAGCGATGAAGGGATGGAAGAGGATGCATCCGGGGCTGCCAAAGCAGCCCCGGTGCCCATGCAGGCCATTAAGCCCAGGAGGGTGAGTGCATGTTTCATAGAATGCTGTGATTCTAAGAACCTGCCGATGTTCAGTTTTTTCAAGAAAAAGCCCACCCCCTCCGCCGCCGAGATTTCCCCGACGGACAGCAGCGCCGCGCCTGAAAAGGCCGGCATTCCCGCAACCCCACCGCAGGACAGCCCCCCTGCCCTGCCACCGGCCGCGCCAGCGGCGCCGGCCGCCGACACCGGCAGTGCCTGGTGGCGCAAGCCCTTTGGCGGCGGCAAGGGCGATGCCGCGCCCCCCGAGACCCCGCCTGCCCCAGCTGCTGCACCCGCGTCCACCATCGCGCCTGCGGACTTCATTGCCGCGCCCGAGCCCACGGCCAAGCCCGAGGCCGAAGGTGCCAGCCGCCAGAACTGGATGCAGCGCCTCAAGACCGGCCTGCGCAAGACCGGCAGCAGCATTGCCACGGTCTTCACGGGCACGCAGATCAACGATGCGCTGTACGAGGAACTGGAAGACGCCCTGCTGATGGCCGACACCGGCGTCAAGGCCACCGAGCACCTGCTCGCCGACCTGCGCCGCCGCGTCAAGGAGGCCAAGGCCACCGACCCCGCCGCCGTCAAGGCGCTGCTGGCCGATGCCCTGGCCGACCTGCTGCGCCCGCTGGAAAAGCCGCTGGTCATCGGCGAGCACCAGCCTACCGTGATCATGGTGGCTGGCGTCAACGGCGCGGGCAAGACCACCTCCATCGGCAAGCTGACCCGTCACCTGGCCGACGAAGGCCAGAGCGTGCTGCTGGCCGCCGCCGACACCTTCCGCGCCGCCGCGCGCGAGCAGCTTGGCGTCTGGGCCAACCGCAACACGGTGGAGATCGTCAGCCAGGAAGGGGGCGATCCTGCGGCCGTGAGCTTTGACGCCGTCACCGCCGGCCGCGCGCGCAAGAAGGATGTGGTGTTGGTGGACACGGCAGGCCGCCTGCCCACCCAGCTGCACCTGATGGAAGAGCTGCGCAAGATCCGCCGCGTGGTCAGCAAGGCCGACGCCACGGCACCCCATGAGGTGCTGCTGGTCATCGACGGCAACACCGGCCAGAACGCGCTGGCCCAGGTGCGCGCCTTTGACGATGCGCTGCAGCTCACGGGCCTGATCGTCACCAAGCTTGACGGCACGGCCAAGGGCGGCGTGCTGGCCGCCATTGCCCAGGAACGGCCGATCCCCGTGTACTTCATCGGCGTGGGCGAAAAGGTCGAGGACCTGGAAACCTTCAACGCCCGGGAATTCGCGCAGGCGCTGCTGTCCTGAGGCCACCCGGCACACCACCATCCGAAGGAGCGCGCTGCGCTCCTTTTTTCATGGGCATGCGAGCAGCGAAGGCCCAGGCATGCAGGCAAGGGTTTTCCCTTGATTCGAATCAAGCCGCAGGTTTTATGCTTTGCATTGATTTATAAGAAGAACGTTGTTTTATACAAGAAACAACCGATAGCCCTCAGGCATTTCTTTTGCTTGTACCTGCCTTGCCTTGTTCCCCGGAGTTCCCCATGAAAGCCCCCACCTTGCTCGGCGCTGCCGCCCTGCTAGCCGCAGCCGCATGCCAGAGCGCCCTGGCCCAGGATGCCGCCGCCCAGCAGCAGCTGGCCGCCAAGCCTTTCACCATCGTCGCGCCCTTTCCGCCCGGAGGCCCGGTCGATGCGCTGGCCCGCCTGCTGTCCACGGGATTGGCCGAGCGCTACAAGCAGACCTCGGTGGTGGAGAACAAGCCCGGGGCCAACGGCAATATCGGCATCGACATGGTCAAGCGCGCCGCACCGGACGGCCATACGCTGCTGGTCGTGCCCCAGGGCAACCTGACCATCAATCCCACGCTGCTGGCCAGGCCCGGCTACAGCGTGGAGGCGGACTTTGCGCCCGTGGCCTCGCTGGCCAAGGCGGCCAATGTGATCGCCGTGCACCCTGGCGTGCCCGCCAAAACGGTGCAGGAGCTGGTGGCCCTGTCCAAGGCCAGGCCGTCCACCATCAGCTATGCCTCGCCCGGCGTGGGCTCCAGCCTGCATCTGGCCGGCGAGCTGTTCAAGCAGCAGACCGGCGCCGACATCCTGCACGTGGCCTACAAGGGCACGGCGCCCGGCCTCAACGATGTGCTGGGCGGCACGGTGCCAATGATCGTGGGCAATGTGCCCGCGCTGCTGCCGCATGTGCAGTCGGGCAAGCTGCGTGCGCTGGCCGTGACCGACCCGGCCCGCAGCAAGTACCTGCCTGATGTGCCCACGCTGGCCCAGGCGGGCGTGCCGGGCATTGCCATCTCGTCCTGGTACGGCGTGATGGCGCCAAAGAAGACGCCGCCGGCCGTGCTCAAGCAGCTGGAAAAGGATATTCAGGAGATCTTCAACACGCCGGCCGTGGTCAGGCAGCTGGACCTGCAGGGGATCGAGCCCTGGGTGGTCACGGGCAGCGCCTTCGGCGAGCTGATCCGCAAGGAGACAGCGACCTGGGTGCCCGTGATCAAGGCCGCCAACGTCACGCCGCAGTGATGCGGGGCGCGGCGGCCATGTCTGCAGTGTCCGCCACGTCCCGGGTCGAGACCTGGGAGCGCAGCCACTGCGCATAGTCGGCCATGCAGCGCTCGGTGCGCATGGTGATCTGCGGCACGCTGTAGCTGTGCCCGGCGCGCAGCAGCCGGGCCAGGCGCTCCAGCACGTCGGGCAGGGTCTTGCAGACCAGCCGCCACTCGGGCGTGGCGTGCATCTCGCCCTCCCACACATAGTGCGAGGTGATGGGCTCCACCTGCACGCAGGCCGCGGCCTGCTGCTGCACCAGGCTGCGCGCCAGATGGGCGGCCTCCTCGGCGCTGGGGACGGTGGTGGCCACCACGCACAGCGTGGACCAGGGCGAGGCGGGGTTCTTGGCGGAAGTCATGGAGGCGTAGTCTACGGTTGCGCGCTGCAGGCCGGTACGGGCCTTTGCGGCGTCAGGCCATCAGCCCCTTTTGCCGTGCCTGCAGCCGTGCCAGGCCCAGCAGCGCATCCGTGAAGGGCGTGTCCACGCCGCACAGCTGGCCCATTTCGCGCACCGCGCCCACCAGGGCGTCGAGTTCCACGGGCTTGCCCGCTTCCACGTCCTGCAGCATGGAGGTCTTGAAGGCGCCCAGCTTGAGCGTGACCGCATGGCGGTCTTCGGGCGATTCGTTGATGGGCAGGCCGATGCGCGCGCCGATCTCCTTGGCCTCCAGCATCACGCGCGTGATCAGGCCGCGCACCAGGTCGTCGCCCAGGATGCGGTCCGAGGTGGCGCCCGTCAGCGCGCTGACGGGGTTGACGGTCATGTTGCCCCAGAGCTTGTACCAGGCGTCGCGCTGGATGTTGTCGGAGACCTTGGCCTCGATGCCGCCACGCTGCAGCAGTTGGGCCAGTGCCGCCAGGCGCGGCGTGGGCGGCTGGCCGGGCCCTGTGGCCAGGGGCTCGCCCAGGATGAGGCTGTTGCCGAAGTGCCGGCGCACCACGCCGGGCGCATCGTTGGAGCAGCTGGCATGGACCACGGAGCCCAGCACCTGGCCCAGCGGGATGGCTTGCGCAATGCGGCCGTCGGGGTCCACGGCTTTCAGCTGCCTGCCGCGCACGCTGGCATCGACACCGCCTTGCAGGAACCACCAGGGCACGCCGTTCATGGCCGTGAGCACCACGGTCTGCGGGCCGATCAGCGGGGCGATGCGCTCGGCCACATCGGGCATGCCCGGCGCCTTGACGGAGATGATGACCAGGTCCTGCACGCCCAGGGCGGCCGGGTCCTGTTCGGCGCGCAGCGCGAAGTGCTCGCGCTGCTCGCCGTGCACCAGGGTCAGGCCCTGGGTGCGCAGGGCCTGCAGCGCGGCGCCGCGCGCCACGGCGCTGAGCTGGCAGCCGGCGCGGGCCAGGGCCGCGCCCATCCAGCCGCCGATGGCACCGGCGCCGAAGATGCAGGCCTTGTCGAATGAAATGCTTGTCTGTTCCATGGTCATGCGCGGGAAGCTCCGGGTTCAAAGATCGAGATAGCTGCTGTCGCGCCGGTTCACGCGGCGCACCAGGTGGTCGAACACATCGCGGGCACCGCCGTGGCTGGCGTTGAAGGTCAGCGAGTCCTCGTTGCAGCGCCGAGCCATGGCGTCGGAGACCATGCGCGGCGCACCCATGGACAGGGTGGCCATCTGCACGTCGCAGGCACGCTGCAGCGTCCACAGCACCACGAAGGCCTGGGGCAGGTCGCTGCCCCAGCTGAGCAGGCCGTGGTTGCGCAGGATCACGGCCTTGCGGTGGCCGATGCTGGCCAGCAGGCGCGGCCCTTCGTCGGCATGGATGGTGATGCCCTCGAAGTCATGGTAGGCCACCATGCCGTGCAGTTGGGCGCTGTAGAAGTTGCTTTGCGACAGGCCCTGCTCCAGGCAGGCCACGCCCATGCCCGAGGTGGTGTGCGTGTGCATCACGCAGTGCGCGCCCGGCAGTCCGTCGTGGATGGCCGCATGCACCACGAAGCCGGCCGGGTTGACCGGATGCCGCGAGCCGTCCAGCACCTCGCCGCGCACGTTGATGCGTACCAGGTTGCTGGCCGTGACCTCTTCGTAGTGCAGGCCGAAGGGGTTGATCAGGAACTGCTTTTCACCGCCCGTCACGCTGTCGGGCAGGCGCACCGTGATGTGGTTGTAGATCAGTTCGTCCCAGCCCAGCATGGCGAAGACGCGGTAGCAGGCGGCCAGTTCGATGCGGGCGGCCCGCTCATCAGGGTGCATGGAGCAATTCATGGTGTGGCTCGTGGGGTGGGTTCTGAGGTGGGTCTTGAGGTGGGTTGTGCAGTGGCTTGTGCTTGTGGGGAAATCAGGCATCCAGCCCCTGGTCCAGCGCCTGGGAGGCACGGCCCAGCTTGTCCAGGATGCGGTCCAGCATGGCGCGCTCATCGGCCGTCAGGGCATTGAGCAGGGCCGCCTGGTAGGGGCGTGCGCGGGACAGCACCTCGTCGAAGAGCGCCTGCCCTGCTTCGCTCAGCTGCAGCAGGTGGCGCCGCGCGTGCTGCGGGTCGGCGCGGCGCAGCACCCAGCCCCGGTCGATCAGCGGCTGCAGCGCGCGGCTGATCTGGGCCTTGTCCATCAGGCTCAGGCGTGACAGCGCGCTGGCGTGCAGCTCGCCGTGGCGCTGGATCTGGCCCATGAGCCGCCACTCGGTCAGCCCCACGGGCGATGCCGGTGCGATGTAGTGGCGCGTCACCTGGGTCTGCAGCGCATTGGACAGCGCGCCCAGGCGGAAGGTGATGAAGTCCTCCAGCGCCAGCGTCTGGCTGCAGACCTGCGTGTCCGGTGCAGGGCCGGTGGCGGCATCGGCGGCAGGGATCGTGGATGTGCGTGGGCGGGGCATTGGGCGGAGGGAACCGGGCGGCGATGGCGATTGCGATGGCCGCATGATCCACCAATGTTGACATATCAACATTGGTGGCAACCCTGAGAGCCCTGGCGGCCTGCAGGCCGCCATCGGGCGCAGGGTGAAACCCATGCGCCCGCGCCGCGCTCAACGCTTGAGCAGTTCGTTGGAAGGCAGTGTCTCATCCAGCAGCTTGCGGGCCGTCTCCACGCCCGCCACGGGCAGCAGCGCCGGGTCCAGCAGGCCCACCTGCACCAGCACGCTGGCCTGGTCCCAGTAGATGTGCTCGTGGTAGAGCTTGTCGCCCCGGAACTTGACCACGGCCAGCAGCGGGATCTCCACGCGCCGCCCCGTGGGCCGCACGCCGGGCAGCATCCACGGGATCTCGGTGGTGTGCGTGAAGCAGAACAGCATCTCGTCCACCACCTGCGAGGCCCCCACCGTGCGTGAAATCGGCGTCAGCGACGTGTCGGGCGGATTGCTGTTGACGAAGTGGTTCGTATAGAACGCGTGCAGGTTGCTGAAGCCCACGCCGCCGGTCATGGTGGGGATGTGGTTCACATAGGGCTCGGCCACCATGGTGGCCATGGTGTCGTCCACGTTGCGCGTGGCGAACTCGTACTCGCAGTGCTTGTCCCACAGCGCGGCCAGGTCGAAATGCGGGCCGATGGCGGACTTGAGCGTGGCAATGCTGCGTTCGTGCGCCATCAGGGCCGAGGCGCGGTGGAAATGGTCGCCGCCCTTGCGCGCGAAGGCATGGTCCACGCCCGGATAGACATGCACGGCCACGCCGGGACGCCCGCCCAGCGCCTGGACGATGCGCTGGCGCGCCTCGGGCGGGCAGAAGGCGTCGAGCTCGGCCACATGCAGGGTGAGCGGGCAGCGGATGCGCTCGGCCTCGTCCAGCGCCGCCTCGATGCCCACGCCGTAGTAGCCGACCACCGCATCGGCATCGGTGCGGCAGGCGGCCAGGTAGGCCAGCTTGCCGCCCAGGCAAAAGCCCAGCACGCCGGCCTTGCCGTCCGTGACCTCGGGGCGCTGGCGCAGGGCGTTCAGGCAGGCCTGGATGTCCTGCACGCCCAGGGCCTCGTCGAATCCCTTATAGAGGCCGAAGGCGCGCTCCCAGTCCGCCGGCGTGTAGCCCAGCTCCACATCGGGCTGCTGGCGCCAGAACAGGTCGGGCACCAGCACCACGTAACCTTCTTCGGCGTAGTAGTCGGCCACCTCGCGCATGGTGGCGTTGACGCCGAAGATCTCCTGCGCCAGCACCAGGCCGGGGCCGCTGCCCGAGGCCGGCACGGCCAGGTAGGCGTTGAAGCTGCCGCTGCCGTCCAGCGCGTTGATGCGCACATGGCGGCTTGCCGGGGGTTCTTTCTGCTGCATGGGGTTGTCTCCGTTTCAAAGGGTGGGGAAAGCTGCGGTGCCGCTTTTTTCATGGCCCGTCATACGCATTCGGGGTGCCGCACCGTCACCTGATAGTAGCCCGCGTGAAAGGCCAGGGGCTCGCCGTCGAAGCGTTCGCAGCGCTCGACCTGGCCGATGAAGATGAGGTGGTCGCCGCCATCGTATTGCCGGACGTTGCGGCAGACGAAGCGGGCCAGCACGCCATCGATCAGGGGCACGCCGGCCGGGCCTTCCGCGCACTCCAGGCCGCCGAACTTGTCTTGCTGCGGCGTGGAAAAGCGCCGTGACAGCGGATGCTGGCCCGCAGCCAGCACGTGGATGGCGAAATGGCTGGCTCCCTGGAAATCGCAGACGCTGGGCGCCTGGCGCGCCAGGCTCCACAGCACCAGCGGCGGGTCCAGCGAGACCGAGGAGAACGAGTTGGCCGTCATGCCCACGCGCCGCCCGTCCGGCGCGCGCGTGGTGATGACGGTCACGCCCGTGGTGAACTGGCCGAATGCCTTGCGCAGCTCGCGCGGATCGAAGGAGCAGGCCGGGGCGGCGGCCGGGGTTTCGCATGTGCTCATGGCGGCCTCTGCGGCTAGGCGGGGACGGCTGCCATGGCGGCGATGGCCGCGCAGCTGTCGATGTAGTGATCCGCCTCGCCCGCATCCGCGAACCAGGGGAAGAAGGTGCGCGGGTCATCGAAGCCGTTGGCAAAGGCGCTGGCCAGCGGTGCCAGCGTGCCCGCGCTGGCCAGCAGCTTGAGCACATGGGGTGGCGGTGGTGCCAGCAGCATGTTGGTCCACTGCGTGACCCATTGCGCATAGCCGAACCAGTAGCGGTCGAAGGTCTGCTGCATCCAGGCGGCGTCGAATGCGCCATTGCCGTCGCCATTGCCGCGCGCCAGGATGCTGCGCAGATAGGTGTCGGCGCACTTGGCCGCGTTGTTGGAGCCCTGGCCCGTGATGGGGTCGTTGAGCACCACCACGTCGCCCATGCCCAGCACCTTGCGCCCCGACGGCAGCGTGGCCACGGGCTTGCGCACCGTGGGGGCGAAGCGGCCCGCGAGGATGCCGTTGTCATCGGTCAGCGCAATGTCGCGGCAGCGCTCGGCCTCCCAGGGCACGAAGGTGTCGAGGATCCAGCGGCTGCGCTCCAGGTGCTGCTCCGGTGTCTTCACATCGCCCCAGCAGTCCATGGGGCCGCCGGGCACGCCCTCGAACACCATGATCTCGCAGGGGCCCGTGGTCGTCAGCGCAGGGAACACGAAATACTCGCCCACGCCCGGCAGCAGGTTGAAGGACACGGCGGAGAACGGCTCGCGCGGCTTCATGCCCGTCACATAGGTCAGCGCCAGCGCGCGCTGGGGCTGGTCGAAGCGCGAGCGATGGGCATCGCGCTCGAACAGCCTCGATATCTCGCCCTTGCCGCTGGCGACCAGGGTCAGGTCATGGCTGCGCGTGCATTCCTCCAGCTCGGCGATGCCCGCGTCCTTGAGCACCAGCTCGCCGCCCTGGCGGCGGAAGTCGTCCATCCATGCGGGGATCTTCAGGCGCTGGTCCACGGACTGCGCGCCCGCGTTCAGCCGCGCCGCCCAGTCGATGGCCTTGTCGACCGATTTCCCGCCGTGCTGCGCCGGATGCGGCACGCACAGGCCGATGCCCTCGACCACCGGGCATTCGCGCGACCAGTGATCCAGGCCCAGGCCGCGCTCTATCTGCAGCGCGCTGTCGAACATGCACTGGCTGGACATGACCCGGCCCTGGGCGATGTCCTGCGCCGTGCGGTTGCTCAGTATCGTGACCTGATGGCCCGCGGCCAGCAGGCCCAGGCCCAGTTGCAGGCCCGACTGGCCGGCTCCGACGATGGCGATTTTCTTCATGGCTGTCTCCTTGCGGCTCCGTGTCCGTACTGCGTGCTAGTCCATCAATTGGGGAATGGCGGCCACGGCGCGCTCGGGCCCCATGGCGCCGTAGCCGCCGTCCACCGCGTAGTCGGCCCCCGTCACGAAGCTGGCATGGTCCGAGCACAGGAACAGCACCACCTGCGCCACCTCGTGCGGATCGCCCACGCGGCCCAGCAGGTGAAAGGGCGCGGCCACGCGGTCGGTCTTGGCGCGGTCGCCGCCACTGAGCCGGTCCATCACCGCTGACCAGGTCCAGCCCGGGCAGACGCTGTTGACGCGGATGCCATCGGCCGCCAGGTCCATGGCCATGCTGCGCGTGAGCTGCTTCATGGCCGCCTTGCTGGCCGGGTAGAGCCAGCGCCCCGTCTGCGCCGCTTCCGAAGAGATGCTGGTGAAATTCACCACGGCCCCGCCACCGGCGGCCACCATGTGCGGGTGCACGGCCTGCAGCATGGCGACGGCGCTGGCCACGTTCACGTTGAACGAGGCCAGCCAGTCGGCACGCGGCGACTGCAGGCCCTCATCCACATAGGAGCAGGCCAGGTTGACCAGGATGTGCACGCCGCCGTGCCGGCTGCACGCCTGCTGCACGCAGGCGGCGACCTGCGCGTCGTCGGTGATGTCGGTGCGCACGAAAAGCGCGCCCTCGCCCAGCGCATCGGCGAGCACCTGGCCGTTGTCGGCATCGATGTCGGCAATGACCACCTTTACGCCGGCCGCGTGCAGCGCACGCACCACGCCGGCGCCTATCAGGGTGGAGCCGCCGGTGACGATGGCGCTTTTGCCTTCGAGTCCCTTGAACATGACGCTTGTTCTCCCGTGTGGATGCCAGGCCGGGCTGGCCTGTGCAGCACACGTTACGGGGGGCCGGGCCGCGCAGGCATCCGGCAAGCGCAGGCACTGTCCCTGGCGCGCAGAAATTGGCTCCCGGGGAATGGTCCGAATTGTGGGAGCGGGTGGTTTTTGCTACGTTCTGCCCAGCCTATGGAACACGCCATGCACACACCGCTGCCGCTGCAGCGCTACCGGCTTTTCGAGAGCCACGACATGGACGAGGCCCGCGAAAGCGTGGCGCGCGTCTTCTGTCCGCATGGCCTGGGCATGCTGCGCCCGCGCGCCGAGCTGGACGCCTGCCACCACAGCGCGCCGCTTTCCCGCAACGTCAGCCTGAACTATGTGCAGTACGGTCCCGGCGTGCACATCGAGCCCGGCTACCTGCGGGACTTCTTCCTGCTGCAGATTCCCCTGCGCGGCAGTGCCGAGATCCGCTGCGGCGCGCAGCAGGTGGATGCCACGCCGCGCCTGGCCTCCCTGCCCTCGCCGACCGAGCCGCTGTCCATGCGCTGGGCCGACGACAGCCCGCACCTGATCGTGCGCATGGCCCGCCCGGCCCTGGTGGCGCGGCTGGAGGCGCTGCTGCAGGCGCCCGCAGGCCGGCCACTCGTGTTCGATCTGGGCGTGCCGCTGGACCAGCCGGCGCTGGCACCGCTGGTGCATTTCATCGACTGCCTGCGGCACACGCTGGATGCGGGCAACGCCCTGCAGGCCACGCAGGCACTGGCCCAGCATGCGGAGGAATACCTGCTGACCAGCCTGCTGATGTCGGCCACGCACAGCCACAGCCGCGCACTGGCCGGGGACAGCCGGCGCAGCCTGCTGCCGCGCGGCGTGCGCAAGGCCCAGGAGTACATGCAGGCCCATGCCGACCAGCCCCTGTCGCTGGCCGATGTCTGCCGCGAGGCCGGCTGCAGCGCGCGCACGCTGCAGGCCGCCTTCCGCCAGCACGCGGGCATGGGGCCCATGGATTTCCTGCGCCAGCTGCGGCTGGACCGGGTGCGCGCCGAACTCCAGGCAGCCAAGGGCCCGGGCGCCGCAGCCGGCTCCGGCGTGCGCGACGTGGCGCAGAAGTACGGCTTCCTGCACCTGGGACACTTCGCGGCCCAGTATCGCAGCCGCTTCGGCGAGCTCCCGTCCGAGACGGCGAGCCGCCGCGTGCAGGCCTGAAGACCTGACTTTGCCGGTTCAGCCCCGGCCCACGAAGGGCATCTTGGTGGCCATCACCGTGTGGAACAGCACATTGGCCTCCAGCGGCAGGCTGGCCATGTAGAGCACGGACTGGCCCACCACATCCGCGTCGATCAGCGGCTCCACCGCGATCTCGCCATTGGCCTGGGGCACGCCCTTGGCCATGCGCGATGCCAGCTCGGTCATGGCATTGCCGATGTCGATCTGGCCCACGGCGATGTCGTAGGCACGGCCGTCCAGCGCAGCGGTCTTGGTCAGGCCCATGACGGCATGCTTGGTGGCCGTGTAGGCGCTGGAATTGGGGCGCGGCGCATGCGCGGAGATGGAGCCGTTGTTGATGATGCGGCCGCCGCGCGGCGACTGGTCGCGCATGGTGCGAAACGCCTGCTGCAGGCAATAGAACATGCCGTTGAGGTTGACATCGACCACCTCGCGCCACTGCTCGGGCGTCCAGTCCAGGAAGGAGCCGGGCGGATTGCCCCGGCCCGCGTTGTTGAACAGCAGGTCCACGCGACCGAAGCGCTGCACCGTGCGCGCGAACAGCTGCTCCACGGCAGCCGGATCGCTGACATCGGTGGCAATGCCCAGCATGCGCTCGCCCGCGCCGTACTTTGCCTGGGCCTCGGCGCAGGTCTCATCCAGCGGCGCCTGGCGGCGGCCCGCCACCACCACCTGGTAGCCGGCGCCCGCCAGGGCCAGCGCCACGGCCTTGCCCACGCCGGTTCCTCCGCCCGTGACCACGGCCGTCTTTGCGTTCTTCATCTCCATTGCTTGTCCATCCTGTAGTGCATGTGTTGCAGCCGCCGCCCGCGCACCGGTGGCGGGCGGCGCCGCTGCATTGTCGGCGACGCGCCGGGCCTGCGGACTGTGCCGCAGGCGACACCATCGCCACACTGCGGACGAAGCTCAGGCAAAGCGCCAGGCAATGGAGCCCAGCGGCCCGTAGTCCACATGGAAGCTGTCGCCGGCCTGGGCCGTGACGGGCCGCGTGAACGAGCCTGCCAGCACCACCTGGCCTGCGTCCAGCTGCTCATCCCATTGCGCGAGCCGGTTGGCCAGCCAGGCCACGCCCGTGGCCGGATGGTTGAGCACGGCGGCCGCCACGCCGGACTCCTCGATCACGCCGTTGCGCTGCAGCAGCGCCGACACCCAGCGCAGGTCCACCGCGTCGGGGCGCACGGGCCGCCCGCCCATGACGATGCCGGCATTGGCCGCGTTGTCGGCGATGGTGTCGCGCACCGTGCGCATGGCCTGGGTATCGCGGTCCTTTTGCTCGATGCGGGCGTCGATGATTTCCACAGCGGGCACCACCCAGTCGGTGGCGGCCAGCACATCGCACAGGGTGACGCCAGGCCCCTTGAGCGTGCGGCCCAGCACGAAGGCCAGCTCCACCTCCACGCGCGGAGCGATGAAGCGCGCAAAGGGAATGTCGCCGCCGGGCTCGAAGAACATGTCGTCCAGCAGGGTGCCGTAGTCGGGCTCGGCGATCTGCACGGCCTGCTGCATGGCACGCGAGGTCAGGCCGATCTTGTGGCCCCTGACCGTGCGGCCCTCGGCGCGCTTGAGCCGCATCCAGGCGCGCGAGATGGCGTAGCCGTCCTGCACCGTCATGTCCGGATGGCGGCGGGAAAAGTGCCGGACCTGCACGCGGCTTTTTTCGCTGGCGTGCAGCTCGGCCGCCAGGCTGTCTATGGTGTGTTGCGCAAGCATGGGCGGCCCTTCAGCGCGCGGCCGTGCCATCGTCGGCCCAGGCCAGGTAGCCGTCGGACACGCCCTGGCGCTGCATGCCATCCCACTGCGCCACAGAGGGCGTGGGCATCTGGAAGGCATCGCCTACGCGGCCATACCAGCCGGGGTTCTGCAGCCGCGCGATCAGCTCCATGGGCGCGGGGTCGAAGTACATGAGCTCGCCATCGACCACGGCCGCGTCCATGACATGGGCGGCCAGCACGTCGGCCAGCACCAGGCTGCGCACGCCGTCGATATCGATGATCTGGCGCACGCGGCACTCGAAGGACGCAGGGCTGTCCACGATGCGCGGCGCCTTCACCCGCCGTGCATCGCCCAGGACCAGGCCGGCCTGCGCCGACTCGTCCACCTGCGGGCCGAACTCTATGGCCGTCACCGCCATGCGGCGCGCCAGCGGCTCGGACACCAGGTTCACCACGAACTCGCCCGTGGCCGCGATGTTGCGCGCCGTGTCCTTGAGCACGCCCTGGCGCGAGCCGATGCACACGCACAGCAGCGGCGGATCGCCCGACATGGCGTTGAAGAAGGAAAACGGCGCGACGTTGACCGTGCCGTCCCCGTCCACCGAGCTGATCCAGGCGATGGGACGGGGCAGAACCAGGGAGTGCAGGATGTTGCTGCGCTGCTCGCTGTTGAGCGATTGCATTTCAAAGTACATGGGATTCCGGAGGGAAAGGGAAAAAGGGAGGGCGTCGCGTCACTCGTTGCCGGCGCGCGCCGCGTCCTGCTCGGCCTGGGCGATGCCGGGGGCGCGCGCATTGGACTGGTGCAGTTCCACCAGGTTGCCGGCCGGGTCGCGCAGGAACAGCTGCTTGAGGCTGGGCGATGCCACGTTGTCCAGCGTGAAGTAATCGACGCCGCGCGCCTGCAGCTCCTGCTCGGCGCCGAGGATGTCGTCCACGGCCAGCGCGATGTGGTTGGACACGGGGTCCCTGCCCGGGCCCTGCGCATAGCGCGACGGCCCCTCGCTGCCGAGGATGTGCAACTGGCTGCCGTTGGGCAGGTTGATCCAGGAGCCGTAGATGCCGGGGATCTTCCAGCGCGCGGCGTCCTGGGGCAGGTTCAGCACTTCGCGGTAGAAGTCGAGCATGGCGTCGGCCTGGGCGTGGTTGACGCCGAATCCGACATGGTGGAGTTCCAGAACTTTGATGGGCATGGGATGTCCTTGCAGATTTGTGTGCCGCCAAATAATACGCTTAACGTACTATACACAAAGCGTAATATATGAAAGCCGTAAAATCAACCGCCCTTTCTTCTCCCGGCTTCAACCCGCCTTCAACCCGCCTTCAACCCGGTTTCACCCGCTTTCATCCACTCCCATGAGTCCGCGCAAGACCGCTGCCGCACCGGCCCCCGAATCCACCCCCCTCGCCAACGCCCCCGAAGCGCTGCGCCCGCACCTGGCCCTGATGGCCCAGACCGCGCAGCCCGGCACCGACACGCCGGCCGCCGGCCTGGGCCTGCTGCTGCTGTGGCTGGCCGATGATGTGGAGCAGCGCGCCAACGCATCGCTGCAGGCGTTCGGCCTGTCCGAGAGCAAGCTCGACGTGCTCATGATCTTCGGCCTGGCCGAGCGCGGGCTGCTGGGCGACACGGTGGTCACGCCCTCCTATATCGCCAGCTACGTCGGCGTGACGCGCTCGTCGGTGACGGGCCTGCTGGACTGGCTGGAAAAGCGCTCACTGCTGGCGCGCAGCCTCAGCCAGGAAGACCGCCGCAGCTTCGACCTGGCGCTCACCGACCAGGGCCGCGAGGTGCTGGCCCGCGCGCTGCCGGCCTTCTGGCGCATGTGCGAATCGCTGGTCGACTACCTGGACGAGGGCGAGCGTGCCAGCCTGCAGTCCATCCTCTTCAAGGCCTGGACGAGGATGAAGGCGCAGCAGGGCGTTTGATCCTGGGAGCGCGGCAGGCCGCCCTGGCTGCCGCAAGCCTGCGCAGCCGGCACGGTGCCATATTTCGCGCGGGCATAAGCTCAATCTTGCCTGTGCAAAATTTCCTTTGCGATCAATGCCTTGCGCCGCGCATGGCTCGCTATAAGGAAATGTGAATTCCGTCGTGGTGCGCGCCGGGGCCGGGTGTTGCAATGCCTTCAGAGGCCATGCCGGCAGGCGCCATGTGGGCGCCGGCGCCGGGCCTGGCCGAGCTGGAGGAACCACGCCTTGCCCACGCGCAGAAACACATTGCTCTGGTCGCTCGCCGCCACGCTGGCGCTGCCCGGCCTTGCGGCGGCCGCCGCGCTGAAGATAGGCGTCACGCCCGGCTCGCTGGCCGACTCCGTGGAGGTCGCCGCCAAGGAGGCGCGCGCCCAGGGGCTGGACGTGCAGGTCATCGAGTTCACCGACTGGACCACGCCCAACACGGCGCTGGCGGCCGGCGACATCGACCTCAACTACTTCCAGCACCAGGCCTTCCTGGACAACGCCATCCGCGAGCGCGGCTATGCCTTCACCAGCGTGGCCACGGGCCTGCTGCCCAACATCGGCCTGTACTCGCTCAAGACCCAGCGCTTTGCCGACCTGAAGGAGGGAGCGCGCGTGGGCGTGGCCAACGACCCCGTTAACCAGGGGCGCGGCCTGCTGCTGCTGGAGAAGGCCGGCCTGATCCAGCTGCGCGAAGGCAAGGGCCCGCATGCGGGGCTGGACGACATCGTGTCCAACCCGCGCAAGCTGCGCTTTGTCGAGATCGAAGGACCGCAGCTGGTGCGCGCGCTGGACGATGTGGACCTGGCCCAGGGCTACCCGGCCCACTTCGTCAACGCCGGGCGGCCGCAGGTGGCCGGCAATGCGCTGCTGTATTCGGGCATTGACGACCTGTACTACGCCATCCGCTTCGTCTCGCGCCAGGACAACGCCCGGGACCCGCGCATTGCGCAGTTCGTGCGCATCTACCAGACCTCGGGCGCCGTGCAGGCGCAGATCCACAAGTCATTCGCCGCCAACGACAGGCTGTACAGCCTGCCGTGGCGCAAGCCGTGACGCGGCCCCTTCCTGCCTTTTTCGAACCTTTTTTTCCGGAGATCCCGATGAAGCTTTCCCGTGCCCTGATCGCCCCGCTGGCCGCCCTGGCCCTGTTCTCCGCCCACGCTGCCGACAAGCTGCGCATCGGCGTGGTGCCCGGCGCCTACGCCGACTCGGTGGCCGTGGCCGCCAAGGAGGCCAAGGCCCAGGGCATCGATGTGCAGGTGGTGGAGTTCACCGACTGGACCACGCCCAACGTGGCCGTGGACTCGGGCGACCTGGACATCAACTACTTCCAGCACCAGCCCTTCCTGGACAACGCCATCCAGAAGAACGGCTACAAGCTGGCCAGCGCGGGCACGGGCATCCTGGCCAACGTGGGCCTGTACTCGCTCAAGCACAAGGCCATCGCCCAGGTGCCGCAGGGCGGCAAGGTGGGCATTGCCAACGACCCCGTGAACCAGGGGCGCGGCCTGCTCTTGCTGCAGAAGGTGGGGCTGATCAAGCTCAAGCCCGGCGTGGGCTACCTGGGCAGCCTGGACGACATCGTCGAGAACCCCAAGAAGCTCAGCTTCGTCGAGGTCGAGGGGCCGCAGCTGGTGCGCATCACGGGCGACGTGGACATCGCCCAGGGCTACCCGCACTTCATCGTGGCGGCCAAGGCCTTCGATCCGTCCAGCGGGCTCGCATATTCGGGCATCGAGGATGCGCGCTTTTCCATCCAGTTCGTGGTCAAGGCCAACCGCACGCAGGACCCCGTGGTGCAGAAGTTCATCCGCATCTACCAGAACTCCGATGCGGTGAAGGCCGAGGCCCAGCGCGCCTTCTCCAACGACAAGCGCCTGTACAACCTGGCCTGGGTCAAGCCCTGAGCGGCGCGGGGAGGACTTCAGCCATGTCAACCAGCATTGCAGCCAGGCAGCCCCTGGCGGACAGGCCGGCCCACGAGGCGGACAGGCCGGCCCATGACGCGGGCAGGCGCTCATCGGCAGCGGCCACCACGCGGGAATCCCTGCGTGGACCCGGCGCCGTGGCCTTCAGCGGCGTGGCCAAGACCTACCAGTCTTCGGCCGGTCCCGTACAGGCGCTGGACGCGATCAGCCTGGAAATCGCGCCGGGCAGCATCTTCGGCATCATCGGGCGCAGCGGCGCGGGCAAGTCCAGCCTGCTGCGCACCATCAACCGGCTGGAGCAGCCCAGCAGCGGCCAGGTGCGGGTCGACGGCGTGGACATCGGCACGCTGGACGAATCGCAGCTGGTGCAACTGCGCCGGCGCATCGGCATGATCTTCCAGCACTTCAACCTGCTGTCGGCCAAGACGGTGCATGACAACGTGGCCCTTCCGCTGCAGGTGGCGGGCCTGCCGCGCGCACGCATCAATGCGCGGGTCAATGAGCTGCTGGCCCTGGTGGGCCTGCAGGAGAAGGCAGACACCTATCCGAGCCGGCTGTCGGGCGGGCAAAAGCAGCGCGTGGGCATTGCCCGCGCCCTGGCCACCGACCCCGAGATCCTGCTGTGCGACGAGGCCACCTCCGCCCTGGACCCCGAGACCACGCAGTCCATCCTGGAGCTGCTGCGCACCATCAACCGCAAGCTGGGCATCACCATCGTCCTGATCACGCACGAGATGAGCGTGATCCGCGAGATCGCCGACCGCGTGCTGGTGCTGGAGCAGGGCCGCATCGCCGAGCTGGGCGAGGTCTGGAAGGTCTTCGGCAACCCGCAGCACCCGGCCACGCGCGCCCTGCTGGCACCGCTGCAGCACGGTCTGCCCGACGACCTGCGCCAGCGCCTGCTGAGCACCGCGCCCGCAGGCCGCCACGAACGCATCCTGCAGCTGACCTACCGCGGCGAGGACGGGCTGGAGCCCGACTTCCCGCGCATCGCCCAGGCCCTGGGCGGCCGGGTGCGCCTGCTGCATGGCGGCGTGGACCGCATCCAGGGCCATGCCCAGGGGCAGCTGCTGATCGCGCTGGGCGGCGGCACGGCCGCGCATGACTGGAACACATTGACGCAGGGCCCGGCGGCCATTGCGCATGACATCAAGGATCTCGGATATGTCGCTGAATCTGTCCATCCCCATTGAGCGCTACGGCAACGCGCTGGCCGACACGCTGATGATGGTCGGCGTCTCGGGCGGCATCGCGCTGGCGGCGGGCATTCCGCTGGCGGTGCTGCTCATCGTCACCGCGCCCGGCGGCTTCCTGGCCTCGCCGCGCACGCACCGCGCGCTGGGCAGCGTGATCAACGGCTTCCGTGCCACGCCCTTCATCGTGCTGCTGGTGGCGCTGATCCCGTTCACGCGGCTGGTGACGGGCACGACCATCGGCGTGTGGGCGGCCATCGTGCCGCTGGCCATCAGCGCCACGCCGTTCTTTGCGCGCATCGTCGAGGTCAGCCTGCGCGAGGTCGATCCCGGCCTCATCGAAGCCGCCCAGGCCATGGGCTGCCGCAAGTGGGACATCGTGCGCCACGTCTACCTGCCCGAGGCCCTGCCCGGCATCGTGGGCGGCTTCACCATCACCCTGGTGGCGCTGATCAGTTCCTCGGCCATGGCCGGCGCCGTGGGCGCGGGCGGCCTGGGCGACCTGGCCATCCGCTACGGCTACCAGCGCTTCGACACCCAGGTGATGCTGCTGGTGATTGCCGTGCTGATCGCGCTGGTCACCGTGGTCCAGGTGCTGGGCGACCGCTACGTGCGCCGGCTGCGCAGCCGCTGACGCTGAAAACAGGCACCACGCCTTTCCCTCCGGGGCCGCCGCCTGGCGGCCCTCTCCCCACCGACTCAGCAACGAGGCACGGAATGACCACACCGGATGCCCTGGGCGCAGCCTTGCCCGGCAACACACACCACACCCCGGGCGGGGCGCTGCGGCGCCTGCCCCTGCCGCCCTCCACCCCGCACCGCATCACCAGCGAGGCCGAGGCTCTGCAGGCCACCCAGGCCCTGGCCGATGAATGGCGCGTGGACGCAGCCGCCCGCGACCATGAGCGGCGCCTGCCCTGGCAGGAAATCGAGCGCCACACGGCCAGCGGGCTGGGCGCCATCACCGTGCCCCGCGCCTACGGCGGCCTGGGCGCCTCGTACGAGACGCTGGCCCAGGTCTTCGTCACGCTGTGCGCGGCCGACCCTTCGCTGGGCCAGATTCCGCAGAACCATTTCGCCGTGCTGCAGAACCTGCGGGACATGGGCAGCGAGTCCCAGAAGCGCCGCTGGTTCGCCGACGTGCTGGCCGGCCACCGCCTGGGCAATGCCGGGCCGGAGCGCAAGGGGCGCGCGGCCCATGTGCTGGAGGCCACGGCGCGCCTGTCGCGCGATGCCGATGGCGGCCTGCGCGTCAGCGGCACGCGCTTTTACTCCACGGGCTCGGCATTTGCGCACTGGGTGCCGTTTCGCGCCCAGGACGAGGAGGGCCGCATCGTGCAGGTCTGGGTGCGGCGCGATGCGCCAGGCGTGACCGTGTTCGACGACTGGGACTCCTTCGGCCAGCGCACCACGGCCAGCGGCAGCGTGCAGCTGGACCAGGTGCAGGTACAGCCCGAGGACGTGGTGCCTGCCTGGCAGTTCGAGGCCACGCCCTCGCTGTCCGGCCCGGTGTCGCAGCTGATCCAGGCCTCCATCGACGCGGGCATTGCCCAGGGCGCGCTGCGCGACGCGGTGGACTTCGTGCGCGACAAGAGCCGGCCCTGGATGGACTCCGGCGTGGCGCGTGCCAGCGACGATCCCCACCTCATCCACGAGGTCGGCCAGTTGCAGATCGAGGTGGATGCGGCCCATGCCGTGCTGCTGGAGGCCGCGCGCACGCTGGATGCGCTGGCTGCAGCGGCTGGTGGCGCGGTGGACGAGCAGGCCAGCGCCCAGGCCTCGGTGGCCGTGGCCGAGGCCAAGATCCTCACCACCGAGGCCGCGCTGCAGGCCGGCGAGCACCTGTTCGCGCTGGCCGGCTCCTCGGCCAGCCGCGCTGCCCACCGCCTGGACCGCCACTGGCGCAACGCCCGCGTGCACACGCTGCACGACCCCGTGCGCTGGAAATACCACCTGCTGGGCAACTACCTGCTCAACGGCGCCCTGCCGCGCCGCCACCAGTGGAACTGACCGCCATGACACAGACATCGACCCAAGAGCTGCAGGCCCTGGCCTCCACACCGGGCAGCCAGCCCGCTCCCGCAGCGCCTCCCGCCCGGCCCGCCCACATCATCGGCAGCGAGACCGAGGCCCTCGAAGCGGCCAGCCGCTTTGCCGCCCTCATCGCCCCCGGCGCGCTGGCGCGCGACCGCGACCGCCTGCTGCCCTGGCAGGAGGTGGAGCAGTTCAGCCAGAGCGGCCTGTGGGGCATCACCATTCCCCGGGAGTACGGCGGCGCGGGCGTGTCCACAGCCACGCTGGCGCGGGCCATTGCCCTGATTGCGGCGGCCGATGGCAACTTCGGCCACATTCCGCAGAACCACTACTACTCGCTGGAAGTGCTGCGCGTGGGCGGATCGCCCGCGCAAAAGGCCTTCTTCTATGACCGTGTGCTGCGCGGCGAGCGCCTGGGCAATGCGCTGGCCGAGATCGGCCACCGCGACTTCCAGCGCCGCACCCGGCTGCTGCGCGAGAGCGGCGGATGGTTCGTGCAGGGGCGCAAGTTCTATTGCACGGGCGCCCTGTTCGCGCACTGGATTCCCACCCTGGTCAGCGCGCAGGAAGAGGCGCCGGGGCAAGGCGAGCGCATGTATCTGGTCTTCATCCCGCGCGATGCGGCCGGCGTCACCGTCACCGACGACTGGGACGGCTTCGGCCAGCGCGTGACGGGCAGCGGCTCGGTGCAGTTCGACCGCGTGCGCGTGGAGCCCGAATGGGTGGTGCCCTTCACCAGCTCCTTCGAGCGGCCCACCACCATCGGCCCCTTCGCCCAGATCATCCATGCCGCCCTGGACGCGGGCATTGGCCACGGCGCGCTGCAGGCTGCCCTGCCCTTCATCCGCGAGCATGCGCGGCCCTGGGTGGACGCGGGCGTGGCCAGCGCCACGCAGGACCCGCTGCTGCTGCAGCAACTGGGCAATGTCCACGTGCGCCTGCGCGCCGCCGATGCCCTGGTGGCCCGCGCGGCCCTGGCCGTGGACGCCGCCCAGCGCGCGCCCACGGACGACAGCGTGGCCGCCGCCTCGGTGGCCGTGGCCCAGGCCAAGGCGCTGAGCACCAGCGCCAGCCTGCTGGCGGGCAGCAAGCTGTTCGAGCTGGCGGGCACGGCCTCCACCCTGGCGGGACAGGGCCTGGACCGCTTCTGGCGCAACGCGCGCACCCACACCCTGCACGACCCCGTGCGCTGGAAATACCACGCCGTGGGCAACTACGTGCTCAACGGCATACGCCCGCCGCGCCATGGCGCGCTCTGACCTTTATCAACGACACAGGAATGCAATGATGACAACGACCTCCCCCACCCTCTGGCCCCGGCTGGCCGCCTTCCTGGGCGCTGCCCTGCTCGCGGGCAGCGCCCTGGCCGCGCCCCTGAAGATCGGCGTGGTGCCAGGCATCTTCGCGGACTCGGTGGAAGCCGCCGCCAAGGAGGCCAAGAAGCAGGGCCTGGACGTGCAGGTGGTGGAATTCACCGATTGGGCCACGCCCAACGTGGCGCTGGACGCGGGCGACATCGACCTCAACTACTACCAGAACAGCAACTACCTGGCCAATGCAGCGCGCAGCAAGGGCTTCAAGTTCACCAGCGTGCAGGCGGGCATCCTGTCCTACCTGGGCCTGTACTCCACGCGCCACAAATCCCTGGCCGACCTGCCCACGGGCGCCAAGGTGGCCATTGCCAGCGACCCCGTCAACGTGGGCCGCGGCCTGCGCCTGCTGCAGCACGCCGGCCTGATCACGCTGCGCCCCGACACCGGGCTGCTGGGCACCCAGGCGGACATCGTCTCCAACCCCAGGAAGCTGCAGTTCGTGGAGATCGAGGGCCCGCAGCTGGCGCGCACCACGCCCGACGTGGACCTGGCCCAGGGCTTTCCGTATTTCATCATCGCCTCCAAGGCCTTCGATGCCAGCAAGGGCCTGGCCTACACCAGCTACGAGGACGACTCCTGGGCCATCCAGTTCGTGGCCCGCAGCGACCGCGCGGCCGACCCGCGCATCGCCCGCTTCCTGGACATCTACAAAAACTCCGACGTGGTGCGCAAGACCATCCACGCCTTCTACCTGAACGACCAGAAGCTCTACCGCCTGGCCTGGTTGAAGAACTGACGCAACGGACTGCAGGACCCGCCCCATGACGCAAGCCAAGCGCCACATCCACGTCAACGCCTTCAACATGAACTGCGTGGGCCACATACACCACGGCCTGTGGACCCATCCGCGCGACCGCTCCACCGAGTACGGCACGCTGGCCTACTGGACCCACATCGCCAGGGTGCTGGAGGAAGGCCTGTTCGACGGCATCTTCATCGCCGACGTGGTCGGCTACTACGACGTCTACCAGGGCGGCGTGGACCTGACCCTGCGCGAAGGCATACAGCTGCCCGTCAACAACCCCTGGCTGCTGGTCTCGGCCATGGCGGCGGTGACGCGGCACATCGGCTTCGGCCTCACGGCCACCGTGGGCGCGCACCAGCCCTATACCTTCGCGCGCGACGTGACCACGCTGGACCAGCTGACCAATGGCCGCATCGGCTGGAACATCGTCACCGGCTATGTGGACAGCGGCGCGCGCGGCCTGGGCCAGGACGGCCTGGCCGAGCACGACAGCCGCTACGACCGCGCCGACGACTTCCTGGAGCTTTCCTACAAGCTCTGGGAAGGCAGCTGGGAAGAGGGTGCCGTGATCGCCGACAAGGCGCGGCGCATCCACGCCCTGCCCGGCAAGGTGCACCCGGTGGTGCACGAGGGGCCGTTCTACCGCGCCAACGCCATCCACATGAGCGCGCCTTCGCCCCAACGCACGCCCGTGCTGTTCCAGGCCGGCACCTCGCCGCGCGGGCTGCGCTTTGCGGGCCGGCACGCCGAGGGCATCTTCATCGGCGCGCGCACGCCCGAGGCCGCGCGCGAGGCCTCGCGCCAGCTGCGCCAGGCCGCCGTGGACGCGGGCCGGCGTCCCGAGGACATCAAGATCTACGCCGGCGTGGCCGTGGTGCCCGGCCGCACCGAGGCCGAGGCGCGCGAGAAATACGCCGACTACCTGGCCCATGCCAGCGCGGAAAGCGGGCTGGCCCACTTTGCCGCCAGCACCGGCGTGGACTTTGCGCAGTACGGGCTGGACGACCCCATCTCCTTCGGCAACACCAACGCCATCCAGTCGGCGGCGCAGGCCGCGCAGAAGCAGGGCTGGACCACGCGGCGCAAGCTGCTGGAGCAGTTCACGCTGGGCAGCCGCTACGCCACCATCGTGGGCGACCCGTCCCAGGTGGCCGACGAGCTGGAGCGCTGGATCGACGTGGGCGAGATCGACGGCTTCAACCTGACGCGCATCGTCGCGCCCGAGACCTGGGAAGACTTCGCCCGCCTGGTCGTGCCCGAGCTGCAGAACCGGGGCCGCTACCGCACCAGCTACGGCGAGGACGCCACGCTGCGCCAGCGCCTGTTCGGCCAGGGCGACCGCCTGCCCGCCAGCCACGCCGCCGCGCGCTGGCGGCGTTGAAGTCCTTAGCCACCCGCCCCCACCGGCCCGTGGCCCAGCCCTGCCTTGCAGGCAGGCCGGGTTGGCGGGCCTTTGAATTTGCAAAGCCATGACCACCACCCTCCCCTGCGCCACCGAGCCTGCGGCCTACGCGGCGCCCGGCCCAACCACAGACGGCCCGGCCGATCCCGACGCGCCCTCGCTGCCATCCCTGCAGGCGCGCTTTCGCCCCGTGTTCGACCGCATCGCCCAGGGTGCGGCCGAGCGCGAACGCACGCGCAGCCTGGCCCATGAACCCATCGCCTGGCTGCGTGACAGCGGCTTCACCGCGCTGCGCGTGCCGCGCCGCCTTGGCGGGGCCGGCGCCAGCGTGGAGCAGCTGTTCGCGCTGTGGACCGAGCTGGCCGAGGCCGACTCCAACGTCGCCCAGATCCTGCGCCCGCACTTCGGCTTTCTGGACCGCGTGCTCATCGACCGCGATGCCGCCACCCAGGCCCGCTGGCTGCCGCTGGCCGCGCGCGGCGCCGTGTTCGGCAATGCCACCACCGAGGTGGGCACGGGCACCCTGGGCACGCTGCAGACCACCCTGGTGCCCGACACGCAGCCCGGCTGGTGGCGGCTGGACGGGCGCAAGTTCTACAGCACGGGCACGCTGTATGCCGACTGGGTGACCGTGGTGGCGCGCGCGGTGGAGCCGGGCAAGGAAGACCAGACCGTGCACGCCGTCGTGCCCACCTCGGAGTCCGGCGTGCAGCGCTTCGATGACTGGCGCGGCTTTGGCCAGCGCCTGACCGGCTCGGGCACCACCGTGCTCAGCCAGGTGCGCGTGCCCGACGACGCCGTGATCCGCTTCCCGCGCGCCCAGCCCACGCCCCTGGTGGCCTATTTCCAGCTGGCCCACCTGGCCACCCTGGCCGGCATTGCCCGGGCCTTGCAGCGCGATGCCATCGCCTATGTGCAGGCGCGCCGCCGCGTGTTCAGCCACGGCAGCGCCACCCTGCCCAAGGACGATCCGCTGGTGCAGCACATCGTCGGCCAGCTGGCCGGCACGGCCTACATCGCAGGCCTGGCCGTGGCCGACGTGGCCGCCGAGCTGGGCCGCATCGCGCGTGAGCGCGAGGCCGGGCGCGAGGTGCCGCTGCAGCAGCTGCATGCCCTGGAGCTGCGCACGGCCCAGGCCCAAGTGGCCGTGGTCGATCCCGTGCTGCAGGCGGCCGCGCGGCTGTTCGAGGTGGGCGGCTCCAGCGCCCTGTCCGAAGACCTGGCACTGGACCGCCACTGGCGCAATGCGCGCACCCTGGCCTCGCACAACCCCGTGCTGTACAAGGCCCGCTCGGCGGGCGACATCCTGCTCAACGGCGCCGACCCCATCTACTACTGGCACGTGGGCGTGACGGGCGTGGCGGGCTGAAGGCCCTTGCGCGTCCGCGCTGCGCAGGGACGGGCGCAGCGGCCGTGCGCATATCGCCAGAACGCATTAGCACATGCCATGCGCCACAAAATTCCTTTCAGAAACAAGCACTTGCCAAGGCACCCAAACCGATAAGCAAATGCGTTAAGTTTCTTTCGCCATACCGGCGTTCGGCCCTGTAATGAAGGCATCCATCCCACCTCATCCGGGCTGGCAGTCTTCGCAAACCGCATGCCGCGCTGCCTCCTGGAACCCACGCCAAGGAGTTTCCATGAGCCGATCGCTGAAGACTGTCATCGTCAATGGCAGCCTGAGCCGCCCCTCCCGCACCCGTGTCCTGCTGGACGCCCTGCATGCCCGCCTGGGCCAGGAGCTGCCGCTGCAGGCACAGGTCATCGACCTGCTGGACCTGCAGCCCCACCTGGGCGCGGCCCTGTCCAAGAACGACCTGCCGCCGGCCACGCTGCAGGCCATCGAAGCCATCGAGCAGGCCGACTTCCTCATCGTCGGCGCGCCGGTCTTTCGCGCCAGCCTGCCGGGCCTGCTCAAGCACCTGTTCGACCTCATCGACCTGGACGCGCTGCAGGGTACGCCCGTGCTGCTGGCCGCCACCGGCGGCAGCCCGCGCCACGCCCTCATCCTGGACCACCAGCTGCGCCCGCTGTTCGGCTTTTTCTCGGCCCTCACCCTGCCCATTGGCGTGTACTCCACGCCCGAGGACATCCAGGACGGCCAGGTCCACAGCGAATCGCTGCGCCAGCGCATCGAGCTGACCGTGCAGCTGTCGGCCCCGGTGCTGCGCGGTGCGCTGCAGCAGCTGGTGCAGGCCCAGGCCGAGGCACAGCGGCCCGTTCCCGAAGCCGCCGACCTGGCCCTGGCCGGGCAGCCCGCGTGAGCCAGGCAGAGGCCGTCCCTGCGGACCCGATAGCCACTGCGCAGGATCTGGCGCAGCGCCTTGCCGCCACGGCGGCCCGGCGCGATGCCGCAGGCGGCACGCCCAAGGCCGAGCGCGATGCGCTGCGCGCCAGCGGCCTGCTGGCACTGAGCATTCCGCGCGAGCTGGGCGGCCTGGGCGCGGACTGGGTGCAGACGCTGGAGACGGTGCGCATCCTGGCCACGGCAGACGGCTCGCTGGCCCATGTCTACGGCTTCCAGCACCTGCACCTGGCCACCGTGCAACTGTTCGGCCAGCCCGCCCAGTGGCGGCCCTGGCTGCTGCAGACGGCACGCCACCGCTGGTTCTGGGGCAATACGCTGAACCCTCTGGACCGCCGCACCACGGCCACGCGCCAGCCCGGCCACTGGGAGTTCTCGGGCAAGAAAAGCTTTACCTCGGGCGCGCTGGACTCGCAGATGCTGGTGGCCTCGGCCATCGATGCCGACAGCGGCCAGCTGCTGATCGGCGTGGTGCCCACGGAGCGCACGGGCATCACCTTGCTGCGCGACTGGGACAACATGGGCCAGCGCCAGACCGACAGCGGCTCGGCCCTGTTCGAGCGCGTGCGCGTGGAGGCGGCCGAGCTGCTGCTGGACCCCGGCCCGCTGTCCACGCCGCATGCCGCGCTGCGCCCGCTGCTGGCCCAGCTCATCCTGGCCCATCTGTTCCTGGGCATTGCCCAGGGCGCGCTGGAGCAGGCGCGCGGCTACACGCTGAACGAGGCGCGGCCCTGGTTCAAGTCCCCTGCCGATGCGGCCGGCGCAGACCCCCACATCCAGGCGCTGTATGGCGAGCTGTGGGCCGCGCTGGAAGGCGCGCGCCTGCTGACCCTGCAGGCCGCGCAGCGCTTTGACGCCGCCTGGCGCCGTGGCCCGGCGCTGACCGCCCACGAGCGCGGCGAAGTCGCCGTGGCCGTGACGGCCGCCAAGATTGCCACCACGCGCTCGGGGCTGGACCTGTCCAGCCGCATCTTCGAGGCCACGGGCGCGCGCGCCACGCACGCGGCGCTGCGCTTTGACCGCTTCTGGCGCAACCTGCGCACGCAGACGCTGCACGACCCGCTGCACTACAAGCTGCAGGAGCTGGGCGACTGGGTGCTCAACGGAACCCATCCGCAGCCCAGCTTCTACTCGTGACGCCGCGCCATGAACACCCGTCTGCCCACCTGGCCGCCCGGCAAGTCCTCGGCAACACCTGCGCCCGTACCTGCGCCCGCGCACGATGACGGCGCCGCGCCCGCGCCGTGGATACTGCAAGACCCGGCCTCGCAGGCCCTGCTCAAGACCATGGGACAGGTGGCCGCCAGCGAGGCCGGCGTCCTCATCCTGGGCGACAGCGGCGCCGACAAGGAAATGGTGGCCCGCCACATCCACCGCCTGAGCCCGCGCCGCCACGGCCCCTTTGTCGCCGTCAACTGCGGCGCGCTGTCCGAGGCCCTGATCAACGCCGAGCTCTTCGGCCACGAAAGCGGTGCGCTGACGGGTGCCTTCGGCAACCTGCCCGGCCGCTTCGAGGACGCCCACGGCGGCACCCTGCTGCTGGACGAGATCGACGACCTGCCCCTGCACATCCAGAGCAAGCTGGTGCGCGTGCTGCAGGACAAGGCGGTCACCCGCATCGGCGCCAGCCAGCGCACGCCGGCCAACGTGCGCGTGCTCGCGGCCAGCAGCGCGCCGCTGCACACCAAGGTGGCGGCGCGGCGCTTTCGCGAAGACCTGTACTACCTGCTCGATGTCGTCACCCTCACCGTGCTGCCGCTGCGCCAGCGCCCGGCCGACATCCTGCCGCTGGCGCGGCACTTCATCGCGAGCTACTGCCAGCGCATGCGCTACGCGCCCATGGCACTGAGCCAGGACGCGCAGCGCAAGCTGCTGGAGCACGACTGGCCCGGCAACAGCCGCGAGCTGGAGAACGTCATCCACCGCAGCCTGCTGCTGACCCAGGGCATGCACATCGGCGCGGGCGACCTGCACATCGCCAGCAGCCAGGGCGAGCCCGATCCCGTCCCCACACGCGAGGCCGAACACGGCGCCCAGGCCGCCGCCGCCGAACTGGCCCTGGGCGAAGCGCTGGACAGCCTGTGCGACGTGCATGCCGAAGGCCTGGAGCAGCACGTGCTGGGCGCCCTGCTGCTCAAGGCCTGGCAGCGCAACCGCGGCAACCAGGTGCAGACCGCGCGCCAGCTGGGCATCAGCCGCAGCGTGGTGCGCGCGCGGCTGCAGCGCCTGGGCCAGGTGCCGGGCGAGGCCGCGCCACCGTCTTTTCCATCGTCCCCGGAGATCCCATGAGCCAAGACCCCCACGCATCGCCAGACATCTTCTGGTTCCTGCCCACCTCGGGCGACACGCGCTACCTCGGCACCTCCGACTTCGGCCGCGCCCCCACCAACGCCTACATGCGCCAGATCGCCGTCACGGCCGAGGAGCTGGGCTACGACGGCCTGCTGATCCCCACCGGCAGCTCCTGCCTGGACCCCTGGGTGGTGGCCTCCAGCCTGGTGCCCGTCACGCAGCGCATCAAGCTGCTGGTGGCCCTGCGCACCTCGCTGGGCGCGCCCGTGTCCAGCGCGCGCCAGGCCGCCACGCTGGACCAGGCCCTGGGCGGGCGCCTGCTGCTCAACGTGGTGCCCGGGGGCGATGCCACCGAGCTGGAGGCCGACGGCATCTTCCTGGCCCACGACGAACGCTATGCCTACGCCGACGAATTCCTGACCATCTGGCGCCGCCTGCTGGCCGGCGAGGCCGTGGACTTCGACGGCAAATACTTCAAGGTCAAGCAGGGCCGCAACTTCTTTCCCCCGGTGCAAAAGCCGCATCCGCCGCTGTACTTCGGCGGCTCCTCGGACGCCGCCCACGACCTGGCCGCGCGCCAGGTGGACGCCTACCTCACCTGGGGCGAGCCCCCCGCCGCCGTGGCCGAAAAGTTCGCCGACATCCGCCGCCGCGCCGCGCAGCAGGGCCGCCAGGTCCGCCTGGGCGTGCGGCTGCACGTCATCGTGCGCGAGACCAACGAGGAGGCCTGGGCCGATGCCGAGCGCTTGATCAGCAAGCTCACCGACGAGGACATCGCCCGCGCCCAGGCCGGCTATGCGCGCATGGACTCCGTGGGCCAGTCGCGCATGGCCGCGCTGCACGGCGGGCGGCGCGACCGGCTGGAGGTGGCGCCCAACCTCTGGGCCGGCGTGGGCCTGGTGCGCGGCGGCGCGGGCACGGCCCTGGTCGGCGACGCGGCCACCGTGGCCGAGCGCCTGCGCGAGTACGCCGCGCTGGGCGCGGACAGCTTCGTGCTCTCGGGCTACCCGCACCTGGAGGAATCCATCCGCTTTGCCGAGCTGGTCTTCCCCCTGCTCGGCAAGCGGGCCGTCACCACCAGCGACCAGGCCCAGACCGGCGGCGCCTTCGACATCCGCAGCATCCAGCGCAGCCAATCCGCATCGTGAGCCGCCCGGGGCCGCGCCCCCGGACAGACCGGAGTCTGTGCACGCAACGCGATCAACGCCACAATCCGCCCGTCCCCCACGATGAGAGCGTGACGTTGCCATGAGCCTGAGAATCGATGACGAAATAACCTTCCGCAGACTGGAGGTGCTGCTCGCCTTCCTGGAGACAGGCAATCTCGCCAAGACGGCGGAACGGCTGGAGACCAGCTCGGTCAGCGTGCACCGCGCACTGCACGCGCTGGAGGCCGGCATGCGCTGCGCCCTGTTCCGGCACGAGGGGCGCAACCTCAAGCCCACCGAGGCAGCGCAGACCCTGGCCGATGTCGCCAGGGAGGTGCTGGCCACCATGTCCGAGGGCATACGCGCCACGCGCGAGGTGGCAGGCTACTCGGCGGACCGCATCCGCATCGGTTCGCTGTACTCCCTGACCAACCGCACCGTGCCGGCGCTGGTGATGGCGCTGAAGCTGCGCCGCCCCGATCTGCAGACCGAACTGGTGCTGGGCTCGAACGCCGGCCTGCTGGAGCGGCTGCGCAACGGAACGCTGGACGCGGCGCTGATGGCCATGCCGGACAACGCCGCCGACATGCAGACGCAGTTGCTGTTCGAGGACGACATTTTCTTTGCCGCGCCCGTGGGCTCGCCCTATGCGCATCTGGCCGAGGTCGATCTGGGCGCCATGGCGCGCGAGAACTTCGTGAGCCTGGGCGAAGGCTTTGCGACCTATGGCGGCTTCATCGAGTCCTTCCGGGTGGCCGGCTTCACGCCCAACGTGGTGATGAAGACGGATGACATCTTCTCGCTGATGAACCTGGTCAGCGGCGGCGTCGGCTACACGCTGCTGCCCGGGCGGGTGCGCGGCGTGATGCCGCAGAAGGTGCAGCTGATACCGCTGCAGGCCAGGTACCTGATGCGCCAGACCATCGTGCTGACCTTTTTGCGCTCCCGCGAACGCGACCCCAACCTGCTGGCCCTGCTCAGCGTGTGCCGGCTCGCGGACGGGCAGCTCGGCTGAACCGCCGTGCCGGGGGCGACAGCCCCGCTTCGCCGGGTTAACCCTTCATTGTTTCTCTCTGCGTAATTGTTGGCGCTCGCGCTTTATTGATGCGCTCCGGGCCGCCGCGTACCGTGCATACCAGCATGCACACGTATTGCAGGCGCATAAAAAACCGGAGACATCGCATGAATTCCCATTGGATATCGATTGGCGCGTTGATAGGCATGTTCGTCCTGGCGACGGCACTGCCCATCAACATGGGCCTGCTGGCCTTTGTCGGGGCCTTCCTGGTCGGCACCCTGGTGGCCGGCATGGGGACCAAGGCCATCATTGGCGGTTTTCCCGCCGACCTGTTTCTGACGCTGGCGGGCATCACCTACCTGTTCGCGCTGGCGCAGAACAACGGAACCATCGACTGGCTGGTCCGCATGGCGGTGCGCGCCGTGCGCGGGCGCATTGCCGCCATACCGTGGATCATGTTCTTCATTGCGGCCCTGCTGACGGCGGTGGGCGCCGTCAGCCCTGCGGCCGTGGCCATCATCGCGCCCATTGCCCTGGGCTTTGCCGCCAAGTACGGCATCAATCCGCTGATGATGGGTCTGCTGGTGATCCATGGCGCGCAGGGCGGCGGCTTCTCGCCCATCAGCATCTACGGCGGCATCACCAACAAGATCGTGGCCAAGGCGGGCCTGCCGCTCAACGAGATGGCCACCATGCTGGCCAGCATGGGGGTCAACCTGGCCGTGGCCGTGCTGCTGTTCTTCCTGATGGGCGGCGCCCGGCTGATGCGCATGAAGGCCGACGCCGATGGCAGCGTGCCCGCCACGCCGCGCGTCTCGCATGCCCAGGGCGGCGCCCAGGTGTATGGCGACGCCGAAGGCGAGGCCCTGTCCGAGGAGCGCAACACGGCTGCACGCTCCAGCGACTCGCTGATGCGCGCCGCCCCTGAACAGGACGCCGCCCCGCAATCGCGCAGCTACCAGGTGGCCACCGTGGTCGGCCTGCTGGCGCTCGCGGTCCTCACCCTGTTCTTCAAGCAGGACATCGGCTTTGTCTCCATCACCATCGGCCTGGTGCTGACGCTGATGGCGCCCAACCTGCAAAAGCGCGCGCTGGGCCAGGTGTCCTGGCCCGAGATCATGCTCATCGTGGGTGTCAGCACCTATGTGGGCGTGATGGACAAGATGGGCACCATCGACTTCGTAGGCCACAGCGTGGCGCAGCTGACCTCGCCCCTGGTGGCGGCCTTGCTGCTGTGCTTCGTGGGCGCCGTGGTGTCGGCCTTCGCCTCCTCGACGGCGGTGCTGGGCTCGCTGATTCCGCTGGCCGTGCCCTTCCTGCAGGGCGGCTCCGATGTGAGCGCCGTCGGCTTCATCGCGGCCATGGCCGTGTCCTCGACCATCGTGGATGTCAGCCCCTTCTCGACCAACGGCGCCCTCGTCCTGGCCAATGCCAAGGGCGTGGACCGCGACCGCTTCTTCCGCCAGCTGATGGTCTACGGCGGCCTTGTCACCCTGGTGGCGCCGCTGCTCGTGTGGCTGCTGTTCGTGGTCCTCTAGCCAGGCACTTCGACGGAACGCCCGCCCCCTGCCCCTCCATGTCACGCCAACCCCTGATACCCCATGACTGACCCCTCCTGGAACCTCAAAGCCGGGGAGCGCGCCGCCAGGCTGGCGCGCGCCCGGGCCGCCCTCGGGCCGCGCCTGGCCGGCAAGCGCGTCGATGCCGGCGCCATCACCGAGCTGCTGCACGCCGTGCTGGCGCCCGGCGACCGCGTCTGCCTCGAAGGCAACAACCAGAAGCAGGCCGACTTCCTGGCCCGCGCCCTGGTCCAGCTCGATCCGCAGCAGGTGCACGACCTGCACATGGTGCAGTCGGTGCTGGCGCTGCCGGAGCACCTGGATGTGTTTGAAAACGGCATCGCGCGGCGGCTGGACTTCAGCTTCTCCGGCCCGCAAGGGGCGAGGCTGGCCAAGCTGGTCTCGGCCCGGCAGCTGGAGATCGGGGCCATCCACACCTACCTGGAGCTGTTCGCGCGCTACTTCGTGGACCTGACGCCCAAGGTGGCCCTGGTGGCGGCCCACGCGGCCGATGCCCAGGGCAATCTGTACACCGGCCCCAATACCGAGGACACGCCGGCCATCGTCGAGGCCACGGCCTTTTCGGGCGGCATCGTCATCGCCCAGGTCAACGAGATGGTGGATGGCACCACCACGGCGCTGCCGCGCGTGGACATTCCCTCGGACTGGGTGCATTTCGTCGTGCAGGCGCCCCGGCCCAACGTCATCGAGCCGCTGTTCACGCGCGACCCGGCCCAGATCAGCGAAATCCAGGTGCTGATGGCCATGATGGCCATCAAGGGCATCTACGCCGAGTACGAGGTCCAGCGCCTGAACCATGGCATCGGCTTCGACACGGCAGCCATCGAGCTGCTGCTGCCGACCTACGGCGAATCGCTGGGGCTGAAGGGCCGCATTGCGCGGCACTGGGCGCTGAACCCGCATCCGGCGCTGATACCGGCCATCGAGGCCGGCTGGGTGGAGTCCATCCATTCGTTCGGCTCCGAGCTGGGCATGGAGGACTACATCCGGGCGCGCTCGGACGTGTTCTTCACCGGCGCCGACGGCAGCCTGCGCAGCAACCGCGCCTTCTGCCAGGCGGCGGGCCACTATGCCTGCGACCTGTTCATCGGCTCGACGCTGCAGATCGACCTGGACGGCAACAGCTCCACCGCGACGCTGGGGCGCATTGCCGGCTTCGGCGGCGCCCCCAACATGGGCGCGGACGCGCGCGGCCGGCGCCATGCCAGCGCCGCCTGGCTCAAGGCCGGGCGCGAGGCGCGGGCGGGCCGCAGCGGCGCGGCAGGCACGCCGCGCGGGCAAAAGCTGGTGGTGCAGATGGTGGAGACCTTCCGCGAGCACATGCAGCCCGCCTTCGTGGAGCGGCTCGATGCCTGGACGCTGCAGGAGCAGGCCGGCATGGACCTGCCGCCCATCATGATCTACGGCGAGGACGTGACCCACATCCTGACGGAGGAAGGCATTGCCAACCTGCTGCTGTGCCGCAGCGACGAAGAGCGCGAGCAGGCCATCCGCGGCGTGGCCGGCTACACGGCCGTGGGCCTGGCGCGCGACCGTCGCATGGTGGAGAACCTGCGTGACCGCGGGGTGATCCGCCGTCCGCAGGACCTGGGCATCGACCCGCGCCAGGCCACGCGCAATCTGCTGGCCGCGCGCAGCATGCGCGATCTGGCCCAGGCCTCGGGCGGGCTGTACCAGCCTCCCCGCCGATTCAGGAACTGGTAGGAGAGACGATATGAGCGAGATACCCGCAGGGCTGGAGTCCCTGAGCTATTGCTTCGCAGGCGGCCGGCCGGCCGGCGCCTTTGCCCCCGTCCTGGTCGGCGTGGTCGGCTCGGGCAACCTGGAGGTGATGCTGGAGAGCACGGGCGGCGATGGCTGCGAAGTGCAGGTGCAGACCTCGGCACACGGCTTCGGCGCCATCTGGCAGGCCGTGGTGGAGGATTTCCGCGAACGCCACCCCGTGGGCGGCGTGCGCGTGTCCATCAACGACATGGGGGCCACGCCGGCCGTGGTCAGCCTGCGGCTGGACCAGGCCCTGGCCGAACTGCAGGGAGGCCAGCCATGATCAGCTACGCGGAATGCACGGCGCGCGAGCGCCTGGCGAAGCTGCTGGATGCCGCCAGCTTCCATGAATGGCTGCCGCCCTCCGAGCGGCTGACCAGCCCCCATCTGGCACAGCTGGGCGTGCCCAGCGCCTTTGACGACGGCGTGGCCATCGGCCGGGGCCTGCTGGGCGGGCGCACGGTGTTCGTGGCCGCGCAGGAGGGCGAATTCATGGGCGGGGGCGTGGGCGAGGTGCATGGCGCCAAGCTCGTGGGCCTGCTGCGCCGCGCCCTGCTGGAGCGGCCCGCGGCCGTGCTGCTGCTGGCCGAGTCGGGCGGCGTTCGGCTGCATGAGGCCAATGCCGGGCTGATCGCGGTGTCGGAGGTCATGCGCGCCCTGCTGGACGTGCGCGCCTCGGGCATCCCTGTGGTGGTCCTCATCGGCGGGGCCAACGGCTGCTTCGGCGGCATGGGCATCGTGGCGCGCTGCGCCGACCAGGTGGTGATGAGCGACATCGGCCGCCTGGCCATGTCGGGACCGGAGGTGATCGAGGCCTCGCACGGCGTCGATGAATTCGATGCGCGCGACCGCGCCCTGGTCTGGCGCACCACGGGCGGCAAGCACCGCTGGCTGTGCGGCGACTGCGATGCGCTGGTGGCCGACGATGTCGAGGCCTTCCGCGCCGCCGCCATCGCCGCGCTGGGCCACTCCCGCCCGGTGAGTCTTGAAGGGCTGCTGCAGGAGCATGCGCTGCTGCGCGCGCGGCTGGACACCCTGGACGCCCTCAAGGCGGGCAGCGCCATCGGCCCGCAGGACGAGGCCATGCGCCTGTGGCAGGCCCTGGGCGTGCCCGACGCCTGGCGCGTGCCCGACCTGGACGCCGCCGCCGTGCGTGCCTTGCGCACGACGCCCGCCACGGGCTTTTCACAGGAGTAGCCGCCATGCAATGGAACACACTTGCCGAGCACCTGTTCGGCCCGGGCCACCAGATTCACGCCAACGGCGATTTCCTCGAAGGCCACGCGGTGTTCGATGGCCAGACCCTCGCCATCGTCGGCACCACGGGCCACGCGCCCATCGGCGTGCGGCTGGCCCTGGCCCAAGCCCGCGTGGTGCTGGAGACGGTCGGCGCGCACCCTGGCCGCCCCATCGTGCTGCTGATCGACACGCAGGGCCAGCAACTGCGCCGCCATGACGAGCTGCTGGGCATCAACCGCGCCATGGCCCACCTGGGCACCTGCATCGACCTGGCACGGCGCCGGGGCCACCGCGTCATCGGCCTGGTCTATGACCAGGCGCTGTCGGGCGGCTTCATCACCTCGGGCCTGATCGCCGATGCCTGCTACGCCCTGCCCGAGGCCGAGATCCGCGTGATGCGCATCCCCGCCATGTCGCGCATCACCAAGCTGCCCGAGTCCCTCCTCAATGCCCTGTCCGAGTCCAACCCGGTGTTCGCGCCCGGCGTGGGCAACTACGTGGCCATGGGCGGCGTGCGCGGCCTGTGGCAAGGCGATCTGCAGGCGGCGCTGCGCGACGCCCTGGCCCACAGCCCGCGCGAGGACATGCGCGCACTGGACGGCGCCGAGCGCGGCGGCCGCAAGCTGGCCGCCGAGGTGGTGCAGCGCGTCCTGGCCGCTGGATGAAGGCAGGCCGCAGCATGCCGGACACCCTGCACCGCCACCAGCTGGTGGACCTGGGCCCGCAGGCCTGGGCAGACCTGCTGGAACGCCCCTGGGATGCGCAGGCGCGCGAGATCCTCACGCACTGGCGCGACCATGCACTGCCGCTGGTGGTCGCGCGGCAGTCGGCCGACCATGCCGCCGCCGGCCTGATGGCGCTGGGCCTGCCTGCGCCCGGGCGCTGGCAGCGGCGGCGCATGGGCTTCGATGTGGCGCGCGGCGCGGCCATAGGCACCCGCGAATTTCCCTCGCTGGACGAGCTGATGGCCTCGCACACGATCTCGTACTCGGCCTCGCACTCGGCCTCGCCCCTCGCCACATACGGCGCCTTGCAGCAGTGCCTTCGCGCTGCAGGTGCGACGGGCTTTGTCTTCGGCAGCCACGGGTGGCAGTGCATCACGGGCCTGCCCTATCTGCGGCCCGGCTCGGACATCGACCTCTGGGTGCCGGTCGATGGCGCCGAACAGGGCGATCGGCTGGCCAGCCTGCTGCAGGCCATGCCGCAGGAAGGCCCGCGCGTGGATGCCGAGCTGGTGTTTCCCGGCGGCTGGGCCGTGGTCTGGCGCGAATGGGCCGCCTGGCGTGCAGGCAAGGTGCGATCGGTCCTGGTCAAGGGCCTGCACGGGGTGGCACTGCGTGAAGACCATGACTGGTGTGCGTCGGCTGCGGCGCCTGGAGTTCCTGCATGAAACCTGCCCTTCTCCACCCGGCCCGGGCCTTGCCATCGACCGGGCATATCGGCCGCGCGGCCACGCTGGCCCTCTACGACGAGCTGTCGCTGACACCCAAGCCCGGCCTGGTGACCCTGGTGGACCGCGGCAGCCATGACGACATGGATGCCCACAGCTTCATGCGCAGCCTGTTCGCGCTGCGCAGCTACTTCCCCAAAATCGCACAGGCAGGCAGCCAGGGCGCATCGTTTCCCGTGCTGGAGCGCCTGGGCATCGAGGCGGAGCAGCGCATGCTGGCCGCCACCGGCGGCATCAACACCCACCGTGGCGCCGTCTTCATGCTGGGCCTGCTGTGCGCGGCCGGCGGCGCGGTGCTGGCCGAGCAGGCCTGCATTCCCGGCGCCGCATGGCTGCGCGAGGCCCTGTGCCGCCACTGGGGGGAGGCGCTGCACCAGCGCAGCCTGCGGGCCTCCGCCCTGCCCGGCGGCATCGCCGCGCACCGCCACGGCCTGCGGGGCGCCTCGCAGGAGGCGGCCCTGGGTTTCCCCGTTTTGTTCGACACCGCCGTGCCGGCGCTGGCCACAGCGCATGCCAGCGGGCTGCCCGCCCCCTTGGCGCGGCTGGAGGCCCTGTTCCACATCATGGCGGTGCTGGACGACTGCAACCTCGCTCACCGCGCGGGCATGCCGGGGCTGCGCCATGGCCAGGATGCCGCGCGCCGCTTTCTCCAGGCAGGCGGATGCGCGCATCCCGAAGGCCTGTACAGGGCGCAGGCCATTTGCGACGATTTCGTGGCGCGCCGCCTTTCGCCGGGCGGCGCGGCCGATACCCTGGCGGCGGCCTGCTGGGTGCTGCGTGTCTGCGAGCGGCCATGAGCTTTGCACTGCTGTTTTCAGGCCAGGGTACACAGCATCCCGCCATGCTTGCCTGGCTGGCGGACGATGCATGGACACAGGCAGTCTGCGAACAGCTGCAGGTTTCGCACTGGCGCGACAGGTTGGCCGATGCGCCGTGGGCCGAGTCCAACGCCGTGGCCCAGCCCCTGCTGGCGGGCCTGGCCATGGCCGCGTGGATGCAGCTGTCCCCGCAACTGCCCGCGCCTTCGGCCGTGGCGGGCTACAGCGTGGGGGAACTGCCCGCATTCGGTGCCGCGGGCGCGCTGGATGCCTGCGACATCGTCGCCCTGGCCGCGCGCCGCGCGGCGGCCATGGACCGCTGCGCCCAGCAGATGCCCGGCGGCGGGCTGCTGGCCGTCAGCGGCCTGCCGCCCGCACGCATGGCCGCCCTGCTGGAGACGACCGGGCTGGCCGTGGCCATACGCAACGGCCCCGAGAACCTCATCCTGGGCGGCCCCCATGCGGCGCTGGAGCAGGCGCAGGCGCTGGCGGCCCGCCAGGGCGCGCATGCCACCCGGCTGCGCGTGCAGGTGGCGTCCCACACCCCGTGGATGCGACAGGCCGCACAGGCCTTCGCACAGGACCTGGGCCAGGTGGCCGTGCACGCGCCCGCCGTGGCGCTGTTCAGCAACACGGCCCGGCGGGTGCGTGACGCCGCAGGCGCCCGTGCAGCCCTGTCCGAGCAGATAGCGGGCACGGTGCACTGGGACGACTGCATGGACAGCATTGCCGCACGCCAGGTGCGGTGCGTTCTGGAAATCGGCCCCGGCCAGGCGCTGGCACGCCTGTGGAACCAGCGCCATCCGGACATTCCGGCCCGCTCCTGCGACGACTTCCGCAGCGCGGCGGCCATTGCCGGCTGGATAGGCCGGCACTGCGGGGACTGACGCCCCGGGGCCTTGCGCCTGAGCTTTTTGCACCGGCTTCGTGACCCCCTTGATTTCTAGACCCAGGAGACAACCACCATGAGCCAAGACCTTGCACCGTCCCTTGCACCGTCCTATCCCCCATCTGCAGAGCTGGCCCGCAATGCGCGCGTGAGCGGGCGCGCCGCCTATGACCGGCTCGTCGCGGAGGCAGACGCCGATCCCCAGGCGTTCTGGGGCCGGCTCGCACGCGAGTTCGTCGAGTGGAAGCACCCGTTCACGCGCGTGCTCGATGAAAGCCGCGCCCCGTTCTACGAATGGTTCAATGACGGCACGCTCAACGCCAGCTGGAACTGCTTGGAGCGCAACATCCAGCGGGGGCTGGGCGAGCGCACGGCCCTCATCTTCGAAGCCGATGACGGCGCGGTGACGCAGGTGACCTATGCGCAGCTTCTCGCCAGGGTCAATCGCCTGGCCAACGCCCTGCGCAGCCTGGGCGTCGGCAAGGGCGACCGCGTCGTCATCTACATGGCCATGTCGATTGACGGCGTGGCCGCCATGCAGGCCTGTGCACGCATAGGCGCCATTCACTGCGTGGTGTTCGGCGGCTTCTCCGCCACGGCGCTGCGCGACCGCATTGCGGACACGGGGGCCTGCGCCGTCATCACGGCAGACCAGCAAGTGCGGGGAGGACGGCAATTGCCCCTCAAGAGCATCGTGGACGAGGCCCTGGCCCAGCCCGGCTGCGAGCAGGTCCGCCACGTGCTGGTGGCACGGCGCACGGGCGGCACCATCGCCATGCACCCGCCCCGGGACCTGTGGCTTGAAGAAATCACCGCAGCCCAGAGCGATGTCTGCGAACCGGAATGGGTGCAGGCCGAGCATCCGCTGTTTCTGCTCTACACCTCGGGCTCCACCGGAACCCCCAAGGGCGTCCAGCACGCCACCGGAGGCTATCTGCTGCATGCCGCCGTGACCTGCGCCTGGACCTTCGACCTGCAGCCCTGCGATGTCTTCTGGTGTACGGCGGACATCGGATGGGTGACCGGCCATACCTATATCGCCTACGGCCCGCTGGCGCTGGGCGCCACGCAGGTGGTGTTCGAGGGCGTGCCCACCTACCCGGACGCGGGACGCTTCTGGAAAATGATCGAGGCCCACGGGGTGACGGTCTTCTACACGGCGCCCACGGCCATTCGCTCGCTGATCAAGGCGGCCGACGCCGATGCGCAGGTGCATCCCGCGCGCTACGACCTGGGCAGCCTGCGCATCCTGGGGTCCGTGGGCGAGCCGATCAATCCCGCCGCCTGGCACTGGTACCACGAGCAGGTGGGCGGGGGCCGCTGCCCCATCGTCGATACGTTCTGGCAGACGGAGACGGGCGGGCACATGATCACGCCGCTGCCCGGAGCCACGGACCTGGTGCCCGGCTCCTGCACGCTGGCCTTCCCGGGCATTGCCGCCGCCGTGGTGGACGAGACCGGCAACGAGCTGCCCTGGGGCGACAGCGGCATCCTGGTGATCAAGCGCCCCTGGCCCTCCATGATCAGGAACATCTGGGGCCATCCCGAGCGGTTTGTCGCCAGCTACTTTCCCGAAGAATTCAAGGGCCGCTACTACCTGGCGGGAGACGGCGCGGTTCGCGATGCGCGCACCGGCTACTTCACCATCACCGGCCGCATCGACGATGTGCTCAACGTCAGCGGCCACCGCATGGGCACGATGGAGATCGAGTCCGCCCTGGTGGCCATGACCGACCTGGTGGCGGAGGCCGCCGTCGTGGGGCGGCCCGATGACACAACAGGAGAGGCCATATGCGCCTTCGTCGTCCTCAAGCGTTCGCGGCCCAGCGGCGCCGAGGCGGCAGACATCGCCCGGCTGCTGCGGGAGTGGGTGGCCAAGGAGATCGGGCCGATCGCCAAGCCCAGGGACATCCGGTTCGGAGACAACCTGCCCAAGACCCGCAGCGGCAAGATCATGCGGCGATTGCTGCGCAGCATTGCACGCGGCGAGCCCATCGTGCAGGACACCTCCACCCTGGAGAACCCGGCGATCCTGGAGCAGCTGTCACAGGCCTGCTGAAGGCCAGGCTGCAATCCACAAGCGATGCAGCCCTGTCAGGCTGCGAGGCCTGCAAGGCAGCCCGCCCGTTCAAGCTCCCAGATGTTGGAAAGCAACTGCCGGGCACGTCCCTCGCCGGCGACGGGCGCGGCAAGCTCGATGAACTTGTCCTCCAGCTCCCCATCCGACAACGGCAGCTCGGGATCGCCCTTGCGGTCCGGCTGGAACCAGCCATGGCAGCGGCCATCCCTGGTGACGATCTCCACGCGCGCCGATCTCTTTCCCGGGAAGGCCCGGTCGATTTGCGGGTCCACGGCCACCTGGACACGCCCAAGCAATGCGCGAACGGCGGGATCGGCCAGGCGCTCCGGGGTGTACGCCGAAAGCCGCACGCTGCCATGGACCAGGGCCGTGGCCACCACGAAACGAAGACTGAAGCGGGCTTCGTTTTCCGTCGCAGGATCGGTGTAACAGGCGATATCCAGGGCCGGGCCATAGGTGGCCACGGCCACGCTGCAGATGTCGTCCGCCCGCAGGGCATGCTGGCTGCGCAAGGCCAGCGCGGCGTCGATGGCGGCGAACGTATGGCCGCAGCCGACGTGGTTCTTGAAGGTGAGCCGGGTGATGTGGAAGTCCCTGCCCAGCGTCGCACCGATGTCTGACCAGTCGGGTCCGTCGCTGACTGCGCGGCCCAGGCCCAGTTCTCCATCCAGCACGTCCAGCGATCCCGTCACCCCCTGGTGCGCAAGCTGCGCGGCCAGCAGGCCGGCCTCCGCTGCGCGCCCGGCATGCAAGGGCTTGGACATCGAATCCATGCGAAATGCCTGCTGCAACCCGGCAGAGAAGGTGGCCGCCGTGGCCAGTGCATGGGCGAATTGCCCCGCATCCAGCCGCAGCGCATACCCTGCGGCTGCCGCTGCCCCGAAGACGCCCACGGTGCCGGTGTTGTGCCAGAAGCGGTAGTGGGCCCGGCCCAGGGTCACGCCGATGCGGGTGGAGACCTCATAGCCCAGCACCACGGCACGCAGGAAGTCCAGGCCACTGGCCCCTGCCTGCTGGCTTGCCGCCAGCGCCGCCGCAATGGTTGCGGCCCCGGGGTGGTACATGGCATCGCGGAAGCTGTCGTCCACCTCGGCGGCATGGGCCGCCGAACCGTTGAACAGTGCCGCCGCCCGCGCCGTGGCCATGCGGCCGTTTCCAAGCCGGCAGGAGCCGCGGTCCAGGTCCTCGGCAAGCACCTGCTCCAACTGTGCAAGAGGGGCCGCGCCCAGCCCCGGGAACAAAGCGGCATACCAGTCGATCACGGCACGCTTGGCATGGTGGATGACGGCTTCGGGAAGCTCGGTACGGTGGTATTGAGCGGCAAACTGCCCGAACACTTCGGTCGCATGCATGTGTGGTTTCCTTGGATTGGCCCTCAATGAGGCCGTCTTTTTTTGGAAGAAATGTGCAGTACCTGGCGCCCTCAGGCCAGAACCAGCACACCATCGGCAGCGCACACGCCCTGGCCCTGCGGCAGCACGAACACCGGGTTGATCTCCGCTTCGATCACGCGGTCGCCCAGCTGGGCGGCCATTGCAGAGAACGCGACGATGGCATGGGCCAGCGCATCGACATCGGCCCTGGGCCGGCCGCGAAAGCCGTCCAGCAGCGGCCAGGTCTTGAGCTCCCTGGCCATCTCCAGGGCGTCAGACAGGCTCAGCACCCCCAGCTGAGAGCCGTCGTCCGGCAGCAACCGCAGCGTGGTGTCCTGGAACAGCTCGGCCGTCACGCCTCCCATGCCCAGCATCACGGCGGTGCCCAGCGCATCCTTGTGCAGGCCCAGGATCAGCTCGGTGCCGCCGGCCACCATCTGCTGCACCAGGAACCGGTCCGGGCGCACGCCCGCCCTGGCCTGCACGTCGTCCACCATCGCGCCCCACCGGGCACCTATGGTTTGCGCCGTCAGGCCGACGGCGACACCGCCCACATCGCTCTTGTGCGTGATCCGGGACGAAAGGATCTTGAGCACCACCCGGCCGCCCAGTTCGCGCGCGGCGGCTTCGGCCTCTTCGGCGGTGCACACCACACGCTCGGCCGCGCACGGCACGCCGAAACGGCGGAAAACGGCCTTGGCCTGCGCTTCATCAAGGCAGCCAACGGGCAGGTCCTGGTCATGCACGGAGCCTTTTCCTACGACCGGCACGGAAGGCGCACCCTGGAAGCCGTTGACGCCCAGCATGCCCGCCAGCGCGGCCGTGCAGCTTTCCGCCGCAGCGAAGGCCGGCACGCCGCGTTGCGTGAGCAGCGCGCCGATCTCCGGCGCATGCGGGCTGACGTAGGCCAGCACCGGCTTGTCGGAGTGGGGCAGGCAGTCCTGGATGGCACCGGCCAGCAGCTCGGGCATGGCCAGGCTGGAGGAGCCGACGATGATCACCAGCGCGTCGTAGCTGGGGCTTGCCAGCAAGGCATTGATGGCGCCGCGCAGCAGGTCGGGACGCAGGCCCGCCAGGGTCACGTCGATGGGGTTGCGGTCCAGCACGGCCTCGCTGCCGGTCTGCAGCGCACGCAGTGCGTCGGCGGTCGCCTGGTCAGGGGCCGGCGTGTCGAATCCGGCCACTCCCAGATCGTCCGATACCAGGGTGCCCGCACCGCCGGTGGACGTCAGGATGGCGATGCGCCTGCCGCGCAGCCTGCGGCCCGTGGCCAGCGCAGCGGGCACGTCCAGCAGGTCGGCAAAGCTTTGCGCACGGATCACGCCGACCTGCCGGAACAGCGCGTCGTACATGCGATCCGCACCGGCCATGGCGCCCGTGTGCGATACGGCGGCCTTGGCGCCGGCCTCGGAGCGGCCGATCTTGAAGGCCACTACGGGCTTGCCGGCACGCGCGGCCTTCAGGCAGGCGGCACGGAACCTGGCGGGATGGCGCACCGTCTCCACATACAGCGCGATCACCTTGGTGGCCGGGTCATCGGCCAGGTGGTCGATGAAGTCGGCCAGTTCCAGATCCACTTCGTTGCTGGTGGATATGAGCTTGGACAGGCCGATGCCACGCGCGGCGGCGCGCGACAGCAGCGAACCCAGGATGCCGCCGCTTTGCGAGACGACGCCGATGCCTCCGACGGGGAACTCGTCCATCTCCAGCGCGCCCGAGGGCGACAGCACGATCCGGTCGGTCAGGTTGACCAGCCCGATGGTGTTGGGCCCCAGCAGGCGCATGCTGCCCGCCGCCTCGATCAGCTGCCGCTGGCGGTGCGCCCCGTCCTCGCCCGTTTCCGTATAGCCGCTGGCCAGCACGATGGCTGCCGCGCAGCCCAGCGCCGACAGCTCCCTGACGGCCTGGTGCGCACGCTCGGCGCCCAGCAGCACCACGGCCACATCAGGCACTTCAGGCAACGAGGCCACATCGGGATAGCAGGCCAGATCGCCGATGCGCTCCACGCGCGGATTGACGGGAAGAATGCGGCCGGCAAACCCGTGCTTTTGCAGGTAAGCCACCGGGCGGCCCGTGGTCTTTTTCAGGTCGGCAGAGGCGCCTATGACGGCGACGCTGCGCGGCGACAGCAGCTTGGCAATGGCTTCGCTCATGGCATCACTCCTTGCCGGCCGTCTTGGCCAGGAAGGCCTCCACCGATGCGCGGTGTTCACTGCTGGTGTAGCAGATGCCCTGGGCCTGGCTACCCTGGGCGAAGACATCGTGCGAAGACAGCTCGAAGCTCTGGTTCAGGATGGTCTTGGTCAATGCCAGCGCGGTGGAAGAAGCCGAGGACAGCTCGCGTGCCCAGGCCTGGGCGTCTGCCACCAAGGTCTCGGCACTGGCCTGGCGGTCCACGATGCCCAGGGCCAGGGCTTCCGGCAGCTTGACCTGGCGGCCGGTGAAGATCAGCTCCTTGGCCTTGACCAGGCCCACACGGCGCGGCAGGAAGTACATGCCGCCGCCGTCCGGGATGATGCCGCGCAGCACATAGCTCCACGCGAAGCTGGCCCATTCGCTGGCGATCACGAAGTCGCAGGCCAGCGCCGTGTCTGCCCCCAGGCCCGACGCTGCGCCGTTGACGGCGGCGATCACGGGCTTGGGCATGGTGTGCAGCAGGGCCTGGACATGGTGCACGCGCTGCTGACGCTGCCAGCCGTTGAAGCCCACCTCGCCCGCGGGAGCATTCATGCGCCTTTGCATTCCGGCGATGTCACCGCCTGCGCAGAATCCCTTGCCCGCGCCTGTCAGCACCAGGGCCTTGATGGCCTTGTCTGCCGCCACGCGCTCCAGGGCATCGATGAACTCGGTGCGCATGTCGTCACTCATGGCGTTGCGCTTGTCGGGGCGGTTCAGGGTCACGGTCGCCACCGCATCGGCGACATTCAGTTGGATCAGTTCGTAGTTCATGGCGTGCTTTGAAAGCGATCGCAGCCAGTGCGATCAATCGGGATGGATGTTGTTTTGCCTGACGATCTGCGCCCAGCGCTTTTCCTCGGCCTGCACATAGGTGTCCAGTTCCGCCGCAGGTCCGGCATTGACCATCAGGCCCTCGTGCTCCAGCTTGCGAACGAACTCCGGCGAGCGGGCCGCCTTGCGGGCCGCGGCGTTCAGGCGATCGATCACGGCGGCAGGCGTGGCTGCCGGCGCGTACAGGCCGTACCAGCTCTCGACGCGGTAGCCCGGGACGGTGACGGCGATGGGTGGCACGTTCTTGAAGGCCGCAGACGGCTCGGCCGTGGTGACCCCCAGCACACGCAGCTTGCCGTTGTCGATGAAGGTGGATACCGCCGCCGCCGTGGCAAACATCATGTCCACCTGCCCGCCCATGAGATCGGTGAGCGCCGGGCCTGCGCCGCGGTAGGGCACATGGGTGAGCCTGACCTTGGCAAGGTTGGCAAACAGCTCACCCGCCAGATGCGCCGAAGTCCCGGCGCCCTGCGAGGCATAGGTCAGCTTGTCGGGACTGGCCTTGGCGGCGGCCATCACGTCCGCCACCGTCTTGTACGGGCTGGCGGCGGGCACCACCAGCACGTTGGGGCCGCGGCCGATCAGGATCACCGGAGCAAAGGCCTTGTTGCTCCCGTACGGCAGCTTGGCCTGCAACGCCGGATTGACGGCGTGCGCGAACGAAGCCACGACCACGGAATATCCGTCCGGCGCACTCTTGGCAACGTTGTCGGTGCCGATGATCGTGCCGGCACCGGGCTTGTTGTCCACGATGACGGGCTGGCCCAGGTCCTTGGCCATCTCGGCCCCCAGCGTGCGGGCGATCAGGTCCGTTCCGCCGCCTGGCGCAAAGGGCACGACGAGGCGCACGGGCTTTTCAGGGAAGGCTGCAGATGCTGCGCTGCAGACAGTCGCGAGCACGGCAATGAACGCAATGGCCCTTGCACAACGGCGGGCGGCGAAACTGGGCATGGTGTGTCTCCTGGTTCTATGGACAGAGGTCCGGTCACTGCGCCAGCGTTGCGATGACGCTGGCGACTGGCTTGTGAAAGCTTAGGGAAACGCACCGCGCTTGTGACCCCCCATATTCCAACCAGTGAAATTCCAAAGCGGGCGCGCCAGAGCCCGCGGCTGCATTTCCCTTGCATTCGGTGGAATACTTGGCTTCCATCAGGCGCCCGTACCCGGGCAGGAAGAACACAGCTTTCGACACCGGGGCAAGCGCGTCCTCCCACCAGCGGCAGCAGCATGACGAACAGGCGATCCCCCATCCTCCATGACAAGCCGGGACAGTCCCCGAGCAACCGCTCCCTGGAAAGAGGCGTCGAAATACTGCGTGCGTTCAGGCCCGGCTCGGAGCTGCTGGGCAACAGCGACCTGGCGGAACGCACCGGCCTGTCCAAGGCCACGGTCACCCGGCTGACGCAGACCCTGGTGGGCTGCGGCATGCTGCAGGCCGACCACCCGAGCCGGGCCTTTCGCCTGGCCCCGGCGGTCCTGAGCCTGGCGCACGCCATGCGCACGGGCTCGACGGTGCTGTCGATCGCGGCGCCCCTGATGCGCACCCTCGCCGAGACACGCCGGATCAACGTGGGCCTGGCATGTCCCGACAGGGACGAGATGGTCTACCTGGAATCCATCCGCTACAGCCGCCGGATCGTGCTCAGGCATGTGGTCTCGGGCCAGCGCGTTCCCATGGAACTGACGTCGCTGGGGCGCGCCTACCTGGCAGCGGCGCCATCGGCCAGGCGCAAGGCCTTGCTCGACAGCTTCAGGCTCAAGAGAGGCGCCCAATGGCCTGCGCTGGAGCAGCAGATCCAGGCGGCGATCAAGTCCGTGAAAAGCCAAGGCTTCTGCGCCGCATCGTGGCAGCCGGAAGTGGTTGCGCTGGCCACGCCGCTGGTGACACCCGATGCCATCTATGTCCTGAACTGCAGCGTCTCCACCACGGAGCCTTTGCCGGCCATCGTGCAGGAGCTGCACCCGGCCTTGCTGCAACTGGGCCGGCAGATTGAAAGCCTGCTGGAAAAACTGTAATGCTCTCCCAGCAATATGCGCCCACCGCTGGCAAGCAGGGTTTCCAAAAATCGCTCAGACTAGGCACAAACGACTTTTGGCACTCCAAAAATGAGTGCAACCGTCTGAAAAACCCACGGAACTTTGGCTTTAGCACTCGGTCATAACGAGTGCTAATATGAAGGAATGGAAGAAAGGAACTCTGCAATGACAAACGCCTCCGGCTCCATTGCGACCACCTTGGCACCCGCTAACCCCTGGGCCCTGGTGCCGCCTCTGGGCAATTTGGATGCCTACATTTCCGCGGTCAACCGCCTGCCCATGCTCACCCTTGAGGAAGAGCAGGACTACGCCCGCAAGCTCAAAGAACACAGCGATCTGGACGCCGCAGGGCGTCTGGTGATGTCCCACCTGCGCCTGGTGGTGTCCATCTCGCGCCAGTACCTGGGCTACGGCCTGCCGCACGGCGACCTGATCCAGGAAGGCAACGTGGGCCTGATGAAGGCCGTCAAGCGCTTCGACCCCGATCAGAACGTGCGCCTGGTGAGCTACGCCATGCACTGGATCAAGGCCGAGATCCACGAGTACATCCTGAAGAACTGGCGCATGGTCAAGGTCGCCACGACCAAGGCCCAGCGCAAGCTGTTCTTCAACCTGCGTTCCATGAAGCAGGGCCTGAAGTCCGACGCCGCCATGGCCGAGGACGGCGCCATGCTGCGTGACACGCTGACCTCGGGCGAGATCGACGCCGTGGCAGAGAAGCTCAACGTCAAACGCGAAGAAGTCATGGAGATGGAAACGCGCCTGGCCGGTGGCGACGTGCTGCTGGACCCCTCGCCCAGCGACGATGGCGAGCAGGCCTTCGGCCCCATCGCCTACCTGGCCGATGGCGCACACGAACCCACGGCCATGATCGAGTCGCGCCAGCGTGACCACCTGGCCACCGACGGCATTGCCATGGCGCTGGATTCGCTGGATGACCGCAGCCGCCGCATCGTCGAGGAGCGCTGGCTCAAGGTCAACGACGACGGCTCGGGCGGCATGACGCTGCATGAGTTGGCCGCCGTCTACGGTGTCAGCGCCGAGCGCATCCGCCAGATCGAGGTGGCTGCCATGAAGAAGATGAAGAAGGCCTTGGCCGAGTTCGCCTGATGGCCTGACGGCCTGGGCTGACAGGCCGCTTCACGACAAACCCGGATAATCTCCGGGTTTTTTATTGCCCGCAGCCTTTGCGGCCCCTACGCACCCCATGCCCGCCAGCGCCATCTCGCCACTACGCCGCCTCTTCGCCAATGCCTTGGCCACCGCCCTGGCCTCGGCCCTGCTGCCTTGCGCTGCCGTGGCGGGCGACAGCTGGCCCAGCAAGCCGCTGCACCTGATTGTCGGCTTTCCCGCAGGATCTTCCCCGGACCTCACGGCGCGCGCACTGGCCGAGCCGCTGGAAAAGCGCCTGGGCCAGCCCGTCATCGTCGAGAACAAGGTGGGCGCAGGCGGCAACATCGCAGGCGAGCAGGTGGCCCGTGCGCGCGACGGCCATACCTTCAGCGTAATGATCAACGGCAACCTGACGATTGCCCGCCTGCTCAACCCCGCCGTGCGCTACGACCCTGTGAAGGACCTGCAGCCCGTCAGCCTGATCGGCGTGGCGCCCCTGGTGCTGGTGGCTCCGGCCGGCGCGCCCGAGGGCCGCGCCTTCCTGGAGGCCGCTGCCCAGGCCGGCAGCCGCTGGAGCTACGGCTCCCCTGGCGTGGGCACGGTGGGCCACCTGGGCATGGAGCTGCTCAAGAGCCGCTCCGCGCTCAGGCCCGAACACATTCCCTACCCCGGCTATCCGCAGGTGTTCAACGCCATCCAGGGGGGCGACCTGCAGCTTTCCATGCTGCCGCCCGCACTGGCCATGGCCCAGGTGCAGGCCGGCAAGCTGCGGGGCGTGGCCGTGACCTCGGCCGCGCGCAGCCCGCTGGCGCCGGGACTGCCCAGCCTCAAGGAGCTGGGCGTGGGGGACTTCGATCTGGAGATCTGGAACGCCGTGGCCGCGCCCAAGGCCATGCCCGCTGCCCATGTGCAGAAGCTGGCCGAAGCGGTCGGCGAGATCGTGCGCTCGCCCGAGATGCGTGCCCGCCTGGCCGCCCAGGGCTGGCAGGCTGTCGGCAGCTCACCGGAGGGCCTGGCCCTGCGCATACGCCAGGACGTGACGGCACTGGGCCGCATCATCCGCGAACAGGGAATCCACGCGCAATGACGTGCTCGATCACACTGCCATGACCGCTGCCCAAGCCTTCACCGAACTCAACGCCTGGCAGGTCATGGCCTGGGGCCTGCTCTTCTTCGGCGTGCTTTACACGGCCGGCGGCTGGGGCATGACGGCGCTCACGCGCTGGCTGCAGCGGCGCGGCGTGGGCCGCGTGCTGGACACGCGCCCGCTCAAGCCCGACCAGTTGCGCCGCGAATGGCGCCAGTCGCTGCATTCGGTGCTGATCTTCGGCATCGGCATGATCGTGCCCTGGGGCCTTCTGCAATTGGGGTGGGCGCGGCTGGAGCCCGATGCAGGCCCCTGGCGCATTGCCATCGAAATCGTGGTGCTGCTGATCTGGAACGATGTGCACTTCTGGATCAACCACCGCCTGCTGCATACGCGGCTGCTGGGGCGCTTTCATGGTGACCACCACCGCTCCATCGTCACCACGCCGTGGTCCACCTACAGCTTCCATCCCATCGAGGCGCTGATGCTGGGCAACGTCATCCTGCTGCCCATGGTGGTGCATGACTTCAGTTTCTGGTCGCTGGCCTCGGTGCCGGTACTCAGCCTGCTGCTGAACGTCATAGGCCACTCCAACTACGACTTCTTTCCCGGGGTGTCCGACACGCATGCGCTGGCCGCCAGCCGGCGCCACCATCTGCACCATGCCAGGCCCAATGGCAACTACGGCTTTGCGCTGGCCTTCATGGACCGGCTGATGCGCACGCGCGTGGCACTGCCCGCCACGGCCCGGCCCAGGACGGAATGAGCCGACCGCCTGCTCGCCACGTCCAGCCATGGCTGCCCCGGCTGCGCCACTGGCGCGACCTGCAGTCGCTGGCCTATCTGGTGGCGCTGCCGCTGATCGTGTGGTGGCAGTGGCAGCATGGCTGGAACCTGTGGCTCTACGGGATCGAGCTGTTCCTCACGCTGGGTGTGGGCGTCATCCACCACAACCACACGCATTTGCGCATGTGGCGCGGGCGCTGGGCCAACCGCATCACCGACTACTGGCTGACCCTGCTGCAGGGCCACCCGACCTTTGTGTTCTGGCCCGCCCATGTGGCCAACCACCACCGCTTCCGCCACGGCCCGCGCGACATGGCACGCACCTACCGCTTCGGCGGCGACCACAACCATCTGCTGGGCTACCTGCTCCACCCGCTGCAGGCCGGCTGGGTGCTGTACCCGCTGTTCCTGCGCTGGCTGGGCCAGCTGCGGCGGCATTGGCCCGGCGCCTTTCGCTACTGCATGGGCCAGTACCTGCTGTGGCTGGGCAGTTGGGCACTGCTGCTGTCGCTGGATTGGCAAAAGGCCTTGCTGCTGGTGATCGTTCCCCAGTTGCATGGCCTGCACTGGCTGCTGGCCACCAACTACCTGCAGCACGCCCATGCCGATGGCCGGCCGCTGACGCGCGGCCAGCGGATGGACAGCGCCACGCCACTGAACTACGCGCGCAATTTCGAGGGCTGGGTCAATCCGCTGCTGTTCAACATCGGCCTGCACACGGCCCACCACGAGCGGCCCCAGGCCCACTGGTCCGAGCTCACGCGCCTGCACAGCGAACACTACCGCCAGCGCGTGGCCCCTGCGCTCAACGAAGGCGGACTGCTACCCTACATGGCCCGCGTCTTCGTGCTCGGCACGGTCTGGCCGCCGGCGCGCACGCGTGCGCAAATGCCTCCCGGAACATACGACTGATACGACCCTGAACCCATGCCCGTCGCCTATTCCAACGTCTATCTGCATGCCGCAGGCATGTTCCTGCCCGGTGAACCCGTGGACAACGCAGGCATGGATGCCTACGTGGCGCCGCTCAACCGCCTGTCCGAGCGCCTCAAGCGCCGCATCCTGGCCGAGAACGGCATTGTCCAGCGCCACTACGCCATAGACCCCGAAGGCCGCACCGTCCACAGCAACACGGCCATGGCCGCCCAGGCCATCCATGACTGCCTGGCACAGGCCGGGCGTGCGCTGGGCGATGTCGGCTTCCTGGCCAGCGGCTCGTCGGGCGGCGATGCGCTCATGCCCGGCTTTGCCAACATGATCCAGGGAGAGATGGCCGCGCCGCCCATGGAGACCCTGTCCGTGCACGGCGTCTGCGCCGCCAGCGTGGGCGCGCTGCAGGCGGCGGCCCAGGCCGTGGACCGCGCGCCCGACTCGCTGGCCCTGGCCGTGGCCAGTGAAATGCCCTCGCGCCTGTTCAAGCGCTCGCGCTTCGCGGCCCAGGGATACAACACGGACTTCGACGCCCACTTCCTGCGCTGGATGCTGTCCGATGGCGCAGGCGCCGTGCTGCTGGGCGGCCCGCAGGCCCTGCCCCAGGCGCCGGGCCTGCGGCTGAAGCTGCGCTGGACGCATCTGCGCAGCTTTGCCGGCGACTACCCGGTCTGCATGCAGCTGGGCCTGACGCCCGACCGCGCCACCAGCCACCTGGACTTTGCCGCCTGGGGCGATGCCGAGGCCGCAGGCGCGCTGTCGCTGCGCCAGGACATCCGCCTGCTGCCGCACCTGTTCGATGTCTGCATCCACGAATACGCCCACCTGGCCCACACGGGCTGGGTGCCCGGGCGCGGCATCGACCATTTCCTGTGCCACTACTCGTCCGAGCGCTTCATCCCCGTGGTCGATGAGCTGCTGGGCAAGGCCCAGCTCGGCATCCCGCGCGAGCGCTGGTGGAGCAACCTGGCCTGGCGTGGCAACACGGGCGCGGCCTCCATCTTCGTGATGCTGTCCGAGTTCCTGCGCACGCAATCGGCACGCCTGAAGCACGGCGATACCGTGCTGTGCTTCATTCCCGAATCGGGCCGCTTCACGGCCGGCTACATGCTGCTGGAAGTGGAGGATGCGGCCCAGGCACCCACCGCCACCCCGGCCAAGGCCACAGCACGCAGTGCCACCGCCGAAGCTCCCGCTGCCCCGGACCTGCTGCCCGATGTCTCCACCATCGCCCCGCCCCACGATCCGAACCAGGCCCCGGCCACGCTGGCGCCGCTGCTGACCGAACTGGCCAGCCTCTGGCAGGACTACCGCTCGCGCGTGTGGCGCACGCCGCTGCTGCAGCGCATACGCACAGGCAGGCTGCAGACGGCGGACTACGTGCGGTGGATGAGCCACTGGGTTCCCCAGGTGCGCGAGGGCAGCCTGTGGATGCGCGAGGGCGCGGCCTCGCTGACCGGAGAACACGCGGCGCTGGCCGCGCTGATCGACGTTCATGCGGGCGAGGAGCAGAACGACTTCCGCATCCTGCACGAGGACTACCTCAAGGCCGGCGGCACCGAGACCGACCTCACCCGCCTGCGCCGCAACCCCGGCGGCGAGGCGCTCAACGCCTACCTGCACGGCCTGGCCGCCACGCCCAATCCGGTCGGCCTGCTGGGCGCCATCTACATCATCGAAGGCACGGGCCAGCGCATCGTGCCCAGCCTGCTGCCGCTGCTGCGCGCCAGCCTGCCGCTGCCGCCCGATGCCTTCCGCTTCCTGGAATACCACGGAGCCAACGACGAACACCACCTGGAGCGCTGGCTCATGGCCGTGCAGATGGTGATGGCGCTGGACGGCACAGACGGCAGCGGGGGCACGGCGGCGCAGGCCATCGTGCGCACCGCGCGCCACACGGCGGCGCTTTACCTGATGCAGTTCGAGCATGTCCTGCCCGAGGAGCACTGATGCAACCACCAGACTTCATCGAACCGCCCCACGACGAGCGCGACCCCAGCCCCTGGCGCGCGCTGTACCTGGATCAGAGCACGCCGCTGCCCGACGACGTCAAGGCCGCCTGGCTGCGTGACTGCAGCAGCGGCTCGCGCCAGTACCTGCTGCCCTTCCTGCGGCCGCTGGCACGCACCAGCATCGTGCTCATCCAGATCCTCAAGGTGCTGCTGCCGCGCAACTGGGCGCACTCCAGGCTGCTGCACCGGCTGCTGGCCTTCAGCATGAACCGCTTCGTCTCGCCCGAGGCCAACTGGCTCATCCTGCGCCATTTCCACCTGGGCTCGCAGATCCTGGCCTTTGTCGCGGCCAACGCGCCCACGCCCGTGTCCACCACACCGCTGGAGCCGGACAGCATCGACGACATCAAGGACGACCTGTTCCTCAGGCACGACCTGAATCTGTTCAACTTCGTCATCCGCCTGAACAACGCGCTGCGCGCCGCAGGCCAGGAACTGCAGCCCGTGGCCGAGCCCGACTTCGCCATGCTGCGCAACCCGCCCCTGCGCCTTGAGGACATGCCGCGCGGGCGCCTGAACCTGCTGGACCTGCAAAGCGCCATCGAGGTCTACACGCCCGTCTACCAGCTGCTGCTGACCGACAACGACTTCTGGCGCGCCAGCAACTCGCTGCAGCTGGACGAGACCGTGGCCATCTATGCGGCCAAGATCCTCGCCTCGCCCGAGCATCTGGTCATGCTCAACAACAAGCACCCGCTGGTGCCGCTGTCCACCCTGCGGGCCGGCCACCGCCTGGTGCTGCACGGCCTGTCCACCGAAATGCTGCACTGCCTGCTGATGAAGGTCGCCAGCGGCGACATCCCGCTGCCCGCACGCGAGCTGGAACGCATGCGCGAGGCGGCCCGCGCCCACGGCAGTGGCAGCAGTGACAGCAGCGGCAGCGCCAACAACGCCGACAGCACCGCAGCCGTCTGACCCAGGTCAAGAAACAGCGGCAGATGGCCGCCATCACGCGCGAAACGCGTTACATCGCGTTGCATTCAACGGCATAGCCCGCTAGCCTGCACGGCTTCTCCCGGGGCGCGCCGCCCGGGTCCACTGCCGGTGCCCTGGGTGGCTGTCTGCCTGCCCAGGCTGCGGCGCATCCTAGCCTGCGTGCCCCATGCCATCGTCGTCCTCCACGCCTTCAGCGGTTCGCTGCAGCGAATGCATGCGTTCGTCCCATTGCCTGCTGGGCCAATTGCCCGCGCCCGCATTCCAGCAATGGCTGCCGCACATCCGCGAACGCGGCCTGGCCAAGGGCCAGAAGCTCCAGGCGCAGGGCAGCGTCGCCCATGAATTCCAGGTGATCAAGATCGGCTTCGTCCTGGCCATCCGCCGTGGCGGCGACGGCGTGCAGCGGCCCGTGGCGCTGTTCGGCAACGGCCACGCGCTGGGCAGCCCGGGCTGGCTGCAGCAGCCCTCGGCCATGCACTTCGAGGCTTTGGGCCCGGGGCGCATCTGCTGCGTGGACATTGCCACCATCACGCGCCGCGGCCTGGTCGATGCCGCCTTCGTGCGCGCGCTGGCCGCCAGCTACACCTGCAACAACGCCCTGCTGGCGGAATGGGCCCACATCGTCCGCATCCCCGGCGTGCTGCGCCAGCTGGCCGCCACCCTGATGCAACTGGCAGCTCTGCAGTCAAGCCTGCTCGTGCGCCTGCCCAGCCAGGGCGCATTGGCCGCCCTGCTGGCCACCACGCGCGAAACCATCGCGCGCAGCCTTGTGCGCCTGGTGCAGCTCGGCGCGCTGGAGCGGCCCGACCGATGGCACTGCGTGCTGCAGCCTGCGGTGTTGTTGAGGATCAGTGGGGGTGGGGTGAGGGAGGTGGGGTGCGAGGGGCGTGGCGGTTGATCGGGCGGACCGGAAGGCTTGCCGACCTGTTGCAACATCAAGCGCCAGGTTTGGCAGAACCGTCGCCCCTGCTCACCATCGCTCCCTTCCCATCGCAACAGTCCGCAGTTTGATGCTCAAGCGCCTCTTGCCTCTTCCTCCTGCTGCGCCAGCAAGGTCGCCACGGGCTTGTGAATCAGCGCGGGAATCTGCTCTGCCGGCATGGCGCGGGCGAAGAGCCAGCCCTGGTAGGCGTCGCAGTCCAGGATGCGCAGCAGGCGCAGCTGCTCGGCGGTTTCCACGCCTTCGGCCACCACCTGCAGGCCCAGGGTGCGGGCCAGCGCGATCACGGCCTTGACGATCTTGGCGTCGGCCGGGCTGTCGAGCATGGGGCCGATGAAGGTGCGGTCTATCTTCACGCGCGAGACGGGCAGATCGCGCAGGTGGGCCAGCGAGGAGTAGCCGGTGCCGAAGTCGTCCAGCACCACGCAGACGCCGGCCGCCAGCAGGCTGCCCAGCAGCTCGCGCGCCTGCAGCGGGTCGGTCATGGCGGCGGACTCGGTGACCTCCAGCTCCAGCAGGTGCGGCGGCACGCCATGCCGGGCCAGGCTGGCCATGAGGCGCTGCTGCAGGTCGGCCTGGCGCAGTTGCTGGGCCGAGAGGTTGACCGCCACGCGCAGCGGCATGCCTGCGCGCAGCCAGTCGCCGGCCTGGCGGCAGGCAGCATCGATCACCCACTCCCCCAGGGCCAGGATCAGGCCCGTGGATTCGGCCACGGGCACGAAGCGTTCGGGCGAGACCCAGCCCATCTGCTCGTCGTTCCAGCGCAGCAGGGCTTCCACGCCCTGGACCTGGCCGCCCAGCACCTGCACCTGGGGCTGGAAGTGCAGGCTCAGCAGACCCCGGTCCAGGGCACGCTTGAGGCGTTCGTGCAGCAGCACTTTCTCGGCCATGGCCTCGCCCATGGCGCTGGCATAGCGCGCATAGGAGGAGCGGCTGCGCTGCTTGGCGTCGTACATGGCCATGTCGGCATAGCGCATGAGGGTGGCCGCATCGCCCGCGTCCTGCGGATAGAAGGCTGCGCCCACGCTGGCACCGAAGTTCAGCGCGTAGTGGCCTATGGCGCAGGGCCGGCACAGCTCGTGCAGCAGCGCGTCGATGCGCTGGCGCAGATCGGGCTCGTTGCAGGGCTGCAGCAGGGCGGTGAACTCGTCACCGCCCATGCGCGCCAGCGTGGCCGAGCCGCCCAGCGCGACCTGCAGGCGGCGCGCCACCTCCTTGAGGACCTGGTCGCCCACGTCGTGGCCGTAACCGTCGTTGATGGCCTTGAAGTTGTCGAGGTCGAGCAGCAGCAGCGCAAAGGACGCGGGGCCGGCGCCCGATTCAGACTGCGCCTGCGCCTGCGCCTGCGAGATCGCCTGTTCCACCTGCAGCCCGAACTGCCAGCGGTTGAGCAGGCCCGTCAGCGTGTCGTGGGTGGCGTGGTAGTGCATGCAGGCTTCCATCTGGCGCAGCTGCGACAGGTCGCGCACAAAGGCCACGGCCACGCCGCTGCCGTGCGGCGAGTGGCCCAGGGCGATGTCCACCGACAGGCGCTTGCCGTCCTTGCGCAGCAGCCACAGATCGCGCCCCTGGCCCATGGGCCGGCGCGCGGGCTGGGCGAAGTAGGACTGCAGTTGCGGCCCGTGGGCCGCCTGCGCCTCGGCCGGCAGCAGCATGTGCAGCGAGTGGCCCAGCAATTCGGCGGCGCCATAGCCGCTCATGGCCTGCATGGCGGGATTGGCCAGTAGGATGCGGCCGCTGCGGTCCACAAGCAAGATACCGTCGGGCGCGGCCTCCATGGCCACGCGCTTGAGGTCTTCGTCCAGCGCCTCGCCCGGTGCGGCGGGATCGCCGGCAACAATGCTCCAGCCCGCCGCCATCATGCGGACGCCCCGCTGCCGTGAAAGACCGATGCCGCAGCCTCCAGCGCCTGCGCCTGTCCGGCCAGCAGCTGTGCATGCCCGATGGTGTCGCGCGCCAGGGCGGCATTGTGCTGGGTCATCTGTTCGAGCTGCTGCACGGCGGCCTGCACCTGCTGCACGCCGCCGGCCTGGGCCTGGCTGGCGGCCTGCATGCCTTCGGCCAGCACCAGTTGCTCGCGCATATCGGCCTGCACGGCCAGCATGGCTTCGCCCACTTCACGCGCCATGGCGCAGCTTTGCGCCACCTGCTGCTGCGATGCCTCGATCAACGCCTTGATCTGCCGCGCGGCGTGGGCGCTGCGCTGGGACAGGCCGCGCACCTCGTCGGCCACCACGGCAAAGCCCTTGCCGTGTTCTCCAGCACGCGCGGCCTCCACGGCGGCGTTGAGCGCCAGCAGGTTGGTCTGGAAGGCGATTCCGTCGATGAGCGAGCTGATCTGCCCCACCTGGTCGCTGGTCTGGGCCACGCCGCGCATGCCCTGGTCCAGTTGCACGACCATGCGGCTGCTCTGCCCCGCCATGTCCACGCCGTGCCGCGCGCGGGCGGCGGCCTCGCCGGCCTGGGCGCTGCTGCGCTCGATGGCGCTGGCCAGGGCCTGCATGGCCTGGGCCGATTGCTCCAGGCTTGCGGCCGCGGCTTCGGTGCGGTCGCTCAGTTCGGTGCTGCCCTGCTGCACGGCCAGCGCGCAGCGGCGCACCTGGTCGCTCTTGCCCTGGATGTCGCCGACCAGGGAGACCAGGTTGAGTCCGGTCTGCCGCACGGCGCTGCCGATGGCACCGATCTCGTCCGTGCGCTGCAGGAACCGTGCATCGGTCTGCTGCCCGCTGGCCACGGCCTGTGCCTGGCCGCGCAGCGCCGCCAGGGGCATGAGCAGCCGGCGGCGCAGCCACTGCCCGGACGCCACGCAGGCCAGGCTCCAGATCAGCCAGGCCGGCCAGACCTGGGCCAGCGGCACGGCCGATGCCTGCAGCGCGGGTGACCACAGCCCGGCCGACCCCAGCAGCCACAGGCCGGCCACCACGGCCTGCACGCGCCAGGCCAGTGGCCGAAAGCGCCACCACCGCTGCAGCGCGCCCACGGCGCCGCGCCCCACGGGAAAGCCCCGGTGCAGGCCAAGCGAGCGCACGCCGGCATTGATCTGTTCATAGAGCGCCGCATGCTGCTGCACCTCGCACGGCTCGGGCCGGGTGCGCACGGACAGGTAGCCGACCACGGCGCCCGCATGGCGTATGGGACTGGCGTTGGCGCGCACCCAGTAGTGGTCGCCGTTCTTGCGCCGGTTCTTGACCAGGGCGCTCCAGGGCAGTCCGCGCTGGATGGTGGACCACATGTCGGCAAAGGCGGCGGCCGGCATGTCGGGATGGCGCACGATGCTGTGGGCCTTGCCGTAGAGCTCGGCGGCCTCGAAGCCGCTGACGCGGATGAAGGCATCGTTGGCATAGACGATGCGCCCCTTCAGGTCGGTGACGGAAAGAAGCGTCTCTCCTTCGCTCAGAGGGTACTCACGCTGGGTGACGTACACGTTTCGCCGCATGGATCAGGTCTCTCGGAGATGGGCGGGGCGTCGGCATGACACCCCCAGGCGGGGCCCACTCTAAGCAGTCCTGAGGCGATGCACATCAGGGATGGTGTGCTGCAGCGCACCTAAACGCAGTCAATGTGACGGGGGTCACATTGGCTGCGGCGCGCGCAGGATCAGGAACGTTGTTCCTGCAGCAGGGCCTTGACGTCAGCGCCCAGCACCTGCGGGCCGCCGCCGTATCGCTCATACACGCGCAGGCGGCCGGCCGTGTCATAGACATAGCTGCCGGCCGAATGGTCCAGCGTGTAGGTGCCTTCGGTCTTGCCGGGCACTTTCTTGTAGAAGAGCTTGAAGTCCTTGGCCACGGCCGCCGTCTCGTCCGGCGTGCCGTGCAGGCCGACGAAGCCGGGGTCGAAATTGCCCAGGTAGGCCTTGAGCACCTCGGGCGTGTCGCGCTCGGGGTCCAGGGTGACGAAGACGCCCTGCAGCCTGTCGCCATCGGCGCCCAGTTGCTGCTTGACCTCGACCAGCTCCTGCAGGGTGGTGGGGCAGACATCGGGGCATTGCGTGTAGCCGAAGAAGACCACGACGACCTTGCCCGCAAAGTCCTTGATGCTGCGCTGCTTGCCGTCCACATCGCGCAGGGGAATGTCCTTGGCGTACTCGGCGCCCGTGACATCGACACCCTGGAAACTGGTCTTTGCCTCGCGCGAGCATCCGCTCAGCGCCAGGGCGCCCCATGCCATGGCGGTCAAGCCCAGAACGCGCAGCGCTGTCCGTTTGTTCATGCTTCCTCAACAAGGTAGTTGCCGCAGGCTGCGTGGCCGCAAAGGCTGCGCGCCGGCCCGGGCTGGAAAGGGAAAAGGCGAAAGCGTCCGCTGAAGGCGCTTTCGCACAGCCGCAAACCATAACCCATAACCGCAAGACCCCGGCGCTGCGGGGCCTGCCTGCCGGCCTACCGGGGCCGGCCAGCCTTACTCGCCGTCGCCCGGACGCCCTGCCGTGTCCCAGGAGGCCGATGCACGCAGCAGCCGGTCCAGGTCGCGCTTGGCCTTGCCGGCATCGGCCATGCCCAGGCCTGCGGGCATGCGCATCATCCAGTGGCCCTGCGGGTCCACCACGTACAGGTGGTCCTGCAGCGCATGGCCGGGCGCCGGCTGCAGCCAGCCGCGCAGCACGGCCTCAGGCACGCGCAGCACCGTGGCCTGGGCCAGCGCGGGGCGCAGGTGCGCGGGCACGGGTGCGTCGTCGGAGATGAGCCAGACCCGGTCCAGCCGGTCCTTTTCGCGGCCCAGGGTTTCGCGCAGCTGGCGCTGCAGATAGAGATGGCTTTCGCAGGCGCTGCCGCAGGCACCGCCCGCCACGCTGACAAGCAGCCACTGGCCCTTGAGCGACTGCAGCGGCAGCGGCGCGCCGTCCAGCGTGGTGGCCGTGGCCGAAGGCAGGGCCGGCTGGGCCGCGATCAGCTCGCCAAAGCTGCGCTGCTGGCCAGGCCGCAGCACGTAGTAGGTGAAATAGGAGGCCACCACGGGCGCGGCGCAGACCGCGAACACGGCCAGCATCTTCCAGCGGCCGCTGCGCGTGCGCTGCGCGCCGGCAAGGGCCGGCTGCAAGGGTGGCAGGCCATGGACAGTCATCTCCAGGGGAGTCTCAGGAGCGGGCATGGCGCGGGCGGACAAAGCGTCGGACGATTTGGAACCAGACATACAAAAGCGTGATCAGGGCCGCAAGTCCAAACCATTGGAACGCATAGCCATGGTGTTTCTCGACACCGGCCGTCACAACGGGCCAGTCGCGCCGCAGGCCTTCGCTGGCTTCGCCGGTCTGCAGCAGGCTCCATTCGCGCAGCGGCAGCCCGGAGGCCACGGCCCATTCGGCAATGTCCACATTCTGTCGGATGCGCGACTTTTGCCCATCAGGGTCTGCCCCTGCACGGCCGAATTCGTAGAGCCGGGACGGCGCGGCCTCCATGCGCCCCTCAACGGTCACCAGGCCTTCGGGCGTCTGCACCTCGGGCAAGGCCGTGCGGTCCAGGAAGTTGCGCGGCACCCAGCCGCGCTGCACGGCAATCACCACATCCTCATGCGGCGCGGCCAGCCGCAGCGGCGTGAGCACAAAGAAGCCCGGCTGGCCCTGCATCTGGCGGTTGTCCAGGTACAGCGATTGCCCGGCAATCCAGTGGCCCTGCAGTCGCACGGGCCGGTGCAGCCAGGGCGCCACCTCGGTGCTCAGGGCAGCACCGGGTTGCATGGGCGCCAGCTGCGCGTTGTCCAACGGCGGCAGGCCCTGCTGGCGCTGCACGGCATCGAACAATTGCTGCTTGTAGGCCGCGCGCTGCAGTTGCCAGCGGCCCAGGGACAGTGTGATGGCCACGCCGATCAGCGCGGCCAAGGTGATCAGTACAAACCGCCAGCGGTCTGGCATTCTGGAAACACGCACCGGATAATCCACCCATGAAATTCGTGATCGTTCTCGCCCTGCTGGCCATTGTCGCCAGTCTGGGCAGCGCCTTGTTCTTCATGATGCGCCGCAATCCCGAAGACCAGGAGGGTCCGGGCGACGACCGGCGCCGCAGCCGCGCCATGTTCCGCGCACTGGCGCTGCGCGTGGGCCTGTCCATCACGCTGTTCCTGTGCGTGCTGCTGGCCGCCAAGCTGGGCTACATCCATCCCACCGGCTGGACCGCCGGGCAATAAACAGGCCCCCTGCCCCCGCAAACAAAAAGAAGCGCCCAGGCGCTTCTTTTTGCATGGGGCGGGCAGACCCTCACATCCAGTACACGAGGACGTAGAGGAACAGCCAGACCACGTCCACGAAGTGCCAGTACCAGGCGGCACCCTCGAAGCCGAAATGCCGCTCGGAGGTGAAGTGTCCGGCATGCAGGCGCATGGTGATGAAGAACAGCATCAGCATGCCCACGAAGACGTGGAAGCCGTGGAATCCCGTGAGAAGGAAGAAGGTCGAGCCGAACACGCCCGAGGACAGCTTGAGGTTCAGCTCGGTGTACAGGTGGTAGTACTCGTAGCCCTGCACGCACAGGAAGACGAAGCCCAGGATCACCGTCATCCACATGAAGGCGATGGTGCGGGCGCGGTGGCCGGCCTGCAGCGCATGGTGGGCAATGGTCAGCGTCACGCCCGAGGTCAGCAGCAGCGCCGTGTTGATGGTGGGCAGCCAGAACGGGCCCACGGTCTGGAAGGGCTCGACGCTGTTGGCCGGCGAGGCCGTGGCGCCGGCCGCCATGCTGGGCCAGACGGCCTTGAAGTCGGGCCACAGCAAGGCGTTGTCCAGGCTGCCCAGCGCGGGCACCGAATGCGAGCGCGCCCACCACAGGGCGGTGAAGAAGGCGCCGAAGAACATCACCTCGGAGAAGATGAACCAGCTCATGCTCCAGCGGAAGGACAGATCGATCTTGCGCCCGTACTTGCCCGACTCGCTTTCATGCGCGGCCTCCCGGAACCAGAAAAAGAGCACGGCCAGCCACCAGACCAGGCCAAGGCCCAGGCTGTACATGCCCCATTCATGCCCATTGATCCAGTTGCCCGCGCCCAGGATCACGAAGAACAGCCCCGCCGCCGCCATGACGGGGTGGCTGGACTCGGCCGGCACGTAGTAGTAAGGCGTTTTGCCGTGGGTGGTTGCACTCATTGCTCAGCTCCTGAAATTCTTGGTTCTCGGTTTCCCGTCTATCTCTCTGTCCCCGATGGCCGCACCGCTCAGACCACGAGCTTGACCAGCGCGATCAATCCCAGCACCAGCACGAAGATGGCCGCCAGCCCCACTGCAATCACATGCAGCGGCGTGATGCGCTCCCCGTCCTGCTGGTACTCGCTTCCCCTGCGCACGCCGAAGAGCGACCAGGCCACGGCGCGCACCGTGCGCCACACGCTGGGCGGGCGGCGCGGCTCCCGTGGCTGCGGCGCATTCATGAGGCGGGCTCCTGCTTCGGCCCTGCCGCCACCGGCGCCTCGCCCGTGGGTGCGGCCGGCGTCCTGCCGCCCACCTCGAAGAAGGTATAGGACAGCGTGATCGTGGTCACATCCTTGGAGATGCGCGGATCGATCACGAAGGCCACCGGCCATTCGCGCTTTTCCCCGGGCTCCAGCGTGTATTGCGAAAAGCAAAAGCACTCCAGCTTGTTGAAATGCGCGGCCGCCTGGCGTGGCGCATAGCTCGGTATCGCCTGGGCCGCCATGCGGCGGTCCTGCACATTCTGGAACTCGTACATGACCGTGGCCAGCTCGCCCGGATGGACCTGGATGGAGCGCTGCGCCGGCTTGAAGTCCCAGGGCCCGCGCGCATTGGCGTCGAACTCCACGGTGATGGTGCGGCTCTTGTCCACCTGCGAGTTGGCGGGCAGCTTCACATCGCGCCCGGCCGTGCCGTTGCCAGGCACCTGGCGCTCGGACAGCGACAGGATGTTGATGCCCGTGAGCTCGCAGATGTGCTTGTAGATGGGAATCAGCACGTAGCCGAAGGCAAACATGCCCAGCGCCACCACGGCCAGCTTGCCCACCATCTTCGCGTTTTCACTGCGCACGCTCACGGACGTCCCTCCTGTTGCCTGCCCTCAATGGAGCACGGTGATCTTGATCACGAAGCCGGCCAGAAAGACCAGCGCCACCGATACCAGGATCAGCGCCAGCCTCAGGTTGGCTTTTCGTTGCTGTGCGTCCATGTGCATCTCCCTTGGGGCTTGCATCAACCGATGATGCGGGTGGCGGTGGCATCGAGCTTGGGCGGCGTCTCGAAGGTATGGAACGGCGCCGGCGAAGGCACTTCCCACTCCAGTCCCTCGGCGGCCTCCCAGGGCTTTTGCGGCGCCTTCTCGCCCTTGCCGCGCATGGCGGGCACGACGACGAAGAGGAAGAAATACACCTGCATCAGGCCGAAGCCCAGCGCGCCCAGCGAGGCCACCATGTTGAAGTCGGCGAACTGCATGGGGTAGTCGGCATATCGGCGCGGCATGCCGGCCAGGCCCAGGAAGTGCATGGGGAAGAAGGTGACGTTGAAGAAGATCAGCGAGCCCCAGAAGTGGATCTGGCCGCGCGTCTCCGAATACATCACGCCGGTCCACTTGGGGGCCCAGTAGTAGTAGGCCGCGAACATGGAGAACAGCGATCCGGCCACCAGCACGTAGTGGAAGTGGGCCACCACGTAGTAGGTGTCCTGCAGCTGGATGTCGATGGGCGCCATCGACAGGATCAGGCCCGTGAAGCCGCCCATGGTGAACACGAAGATGAAGCCCACCGAGAACAGCATGGGCGTCTCGAAGGTCATGGAGCCGCGCCACATGGTGGCCACCCAGTTGAAGATCTTCACGGCCGTGGGCACCGAGATCAGCATGGTGGCGTACATGAAGAACAGCTGGCCCGTGACGGGCATGCCGGTCGTGAACATGTGGTGCGCCCACACGATGAAGGACAGGATGGCGATGGACGAGGTCGCATACACCATGGACGCATAGCCGAACAGCTTCTTGCGGCTGAAGGCCGGCACGATCTGGCTGATGATGCCGAAGGCCGGCAAGATCATGATGTAGACCTCGGGGTGGCCGAAGAACCAGAAGATGTGCTGGTACATCACCGGGTCGCCGCCGCCTGCGGGGTTGAAGAAGCTGGTGCCGAAATGGCGGTCCGTCAGCGTCATGGTGATGGCGCCGGCCAGCACGGGCATGACGGCGATCAGCAGGTAGGCCGTGATCAGCCAGGTCCAGGCGAACATGGGCATCTTCATCAGCGTCATGCCGGGCGCGCGCATGTTGAGCACGGTGACGATGATGTTGATGGCGCCCATGATGGAGCTGGCGCCCATGATGTGCATGGCCAGGATGGAGGTGTCCATGGACGGGCCCATCTGCAGCGTCAGCGGCGCATACAGCGTCCAGCCCGCGGCGGGGGCGCCGCCGGGCATGAAGAACGAGCCCACCAGCATCAGGCCGGCCGGGATCAGCAGCCAGAAGCTGAAGTTGTTCATGCGCGCGAAGGCCATGTCGGAGGCGCCGATCTGCAGCGGCAGCATCCAGTTCGCAAAGCCCACGAAGGCCGGCATGATGGCGCCGAACACCATGATCAGGCCGTGCATGGTGGTCAGCTGGTTGAACAGCTCGGGGTTGACGATCTGCAGCCCGGGCTGGAACAGCTCGGCGCGGATCAGCAGCGCCAGCACCCCGCCCACCATCAGCATGGTGAACGAGAACAGCAGGTACAGCGTGCCGATGTCCTTGTGGTTGGTGGCGAACATCCAGCGCCGCCAGCCCGTGGGCGTGGCGTGGTGGTGATGGTCGTCATGCCCGTGTCCATGCTCGTGCTCATGCGCATGTTCGTGGCCCTCGCCCGCAGGGCTGTGGATGGGGGGAAGTACGGCGCTCATGCTGTTATCTCCAATCGCTCATCTGTCTTGCGGGCTCACTGGCCGGGGAACTTGCCGGTGCGGGCGGCCACGAACTCGGCCGGCTGCACCAGCTGGCCGGTCTTGTTGGACCAGTGGTTCTTGGCAAAGGTGACCACGGCGGCCAGCTCGGTATCGCTCAGCTGTTTCCAGGCGGGCATGGCGCCGTTGGCACGGCCTTCCAGCACCACATGCATCATCTCGGCCGTGGGACCCAGGACGATGGGGCTGCCGTCCAGCGGCTTGATGGGACCGGCGCCCTTGCCGTTGGCCTGGTGGCAGGCCGCGCAGTTGGCCGCATAGACCTTCTCGCCACGTGCCATCAGGTCGGGCAGGCTCCAGACCTTGCTGGGGTCGTCCTTCTTGGCGGCGGCGATCTTCTTTTGCTCGTCCACCCAGGCCTTGTAGCCGTCGCTCGACAGCACCTTCACGTGGATGGGCATGTAGGCATGCTCCTTGCCGCACAGCTCGGCGCACTGGCCGTAGTAGTCGCCGGTCTTTTCGGCACGGAACCAGGTGTCGCGCACAAAGCCCGGGATCGCGTCCTGCTTGATGCCGAAGGACGGCACCATGAAGGAGTGGATCACGTCATTGGCCGTGGTGATGATGCGCACCTTGCGGTCCACGGGCACGACCAGCGGGTTGTCCACCTTGAGCAGGTAGTCGTTGGGTGCCTTGGAGACATCGCCGCTGTCGGACAGCGCGCGGTGGCTGCTGTCCAGCGTGGAGATGAAGCTCAGACCCTCGCCTTCGCCGTTGATGTAGTCGTAGCCCCATTTCCACTGGTAGCCCGTGGCCTTGATCGTGACATCGGCATTGGTGGTGTCCTTCTGCGCCACCAGCACCTTGGTGGCCGGCAGCGCCATGAGCACGACGATGATGAAAGGCACGATGGTCCATACCACCTCGACCGTGGCCGATTCGTGGAAGTTCGCCGCCTTGGCACCGCGCGATTTGCGGTGCTTCCAGATCGAATAGAACATCACGGCGAACACGCCGATGAAGATCACCGTGCAGATGATCAGCATCATCCAGTGCAGGTAATGCTGCTCATGCGCGATGCGCGTGACCGCCGGATGAAGGTTGAGCTGATTGACGGCCGGGCCGCCTGGCAGATCTGTCGTCGCATGCGCAAGGGAGCCTCCCCCTGCCACACTCATCAAGCCCCAGAGAACCAGCTTGGTGGAAATGCTTTTCATAGTTTTCACTTACATCTAAGCCTCGGGTTATCCACTCGCTCCGCTGCGCCGGCGTGGGGGCCGCGCAGCCAGACCGTTCAACGCCTGCCCAAAGGGCAACTCCCGGCCTCAACTGTCCGAGCATGCATGAAAGCGCCGCAGATGTGCCTGCGCGCAATCACCAATAGCGTGCCAGCCGGCATCAACGGCAGCTCGGGCGTGGGACCAGGATTCGGGCGTACAGCCATCCCCGCCTGCGCCTGCAGGCGCATGAATTCGGAGGACAGCAGCAAGGTGGACGGAAGAATGCGCGCACGCCGGCCATTCAGGGCATGTGTGCCATGGGAGCCGGGAGCGGATTGGAAAAGGGGGCGCATGCGGCCCGGCATGCGACACAGAAGAGGGGACAGCAGGGACAGAAAGACAAGTGCCCGCTCCCAGAGGAACAGGCACTGCTGCAGCCGGTGATGATCAAACTCGTGGGCGGGCCGCTCCTGGATGGGTCGGCCCGTTCTCGTTCCCGTGGCAAAACGAAACACCAAATCGTCTCCCCTTTCGGCCTGCGGACCGCTGGTCTTTTCCCGGCCCGGGAAAGCGAGCCCAGGGAAAAGCTGTTGTCTCTGTCAGCTCGGGAAAAGTGTAGACGTTTTTGTTTTCGATCAATGACCGGAAAGCGACATTGGGGCTATCGCAAACCCGTGTTGCGCGGCTGGCGCAGCATGCTGCGCATGTCCTCCAGCGATACGGCGCTGCTGGACTCCAGGCGCACGCGCGGCTGCGGCTTGTAGGCGTGGCCGTAGACGATCTCGAAGGTCAGCGCCAGCTGCCCGTCGGGGCCGGCCAGGCGCTCGCGCAGGGCCTCGTGCAGGCGCTGCTGCCAGCGTCGGCCGCGCAGCGCGGCAAAGCGCTGCGGATGGAAGTTGCGGCCCAGCTCGCGCAGCTCCTGCAGCAGCCGCTCGGGCGTGGCAAAGGTCAGCGTGATGTGCTCCATGTCCATCACCGGCTCGCTGAAGCCTGCGTGCACCAGCATGTCGCCCCAGTCATGCATGTCGGTGAAGGCCTGGCCGGCGGGCGGCCAGCCCAGCTGGGCGTAGATGGCGTGCAGCTCGCGCAGCGTATCGGGCCCCAGGCAGGAGAACATCACATAGCCGTCCACGGACAGCGCCTGGTGCCAGCGCGTGATCAGCGCCTGCGGGTCGGCCTGCTGGTGCAGGGCCATGTTGGCCCACAGCATGTCCACGCCGGCAGGCTCGGGCTCGCCGAAGCGCGTGGCGCCCCCGGTCCAGCGCGCGGGCTGCCACCAGCGTGCGCCCAGCTGCTCGCGGGCGGCAGCCTCATGCAGCGGCGAGGCTTCATAGACCAGGCATTCGGACTGCGCATAGCGCTGGCGCAGCAGCGCATGGGCCTGCAGGCCGCCGCGCACGGGCTGCCAGTGGCACCAGCGCTGGGGCGGCTTGACGATCCAGTCCAGCCGCTCCTGCATGCGGCGCGCCACCTCCTCATGCAGCCACGGCGAGGCCGCAGGCGCGGCCTGCTGCCAGCGCAATGCGGCGGCCGGATCGATGGTGGGGGGCAATTCGTGGGACATGGCTGGGCGGGGAATCCGGGCTCCTCGAAAGACAGGCGCCCGGCCCCGGAGCAAAGGGGTGGCGGACGCGGCGCGAGTATATTGACTCCATGCCCAACCTGCCTGCGTCATGGCTTTCGCACTGGCATGCCGGCCTGCCCAGCCAGTGCGCCGTCTGCCGCCGCTGGCCGGCGCAGCGCCTGTGCCAGGACTGCCGCTTGCGCTGGGCCAGGCCGCTGCCGCGCTGCGGGCTTTGTGCCATGCCGCTGCCAGCGGGGCACGGCGCCAGCGGCGGCCAGCAGGTCTGCGGTGCCTGCCTGGTCAAGCCCCCGCCACTGACGCACTGCCTTGCCGCGCTGGACTACGCCTATCCCTGGCACACGGTGATCGGCGACTTCAAATTCCGGGGCGACACCGGCCTGGCACGCAGCCTGGCCGCCCTGCTGCTGGAGCAGCACGGGGCCCGCGAGCAGCTGGAGCAATGCGATCTGCTGCTGCCCATGCCCCTGTCTGCCCAGCGCCTGCGCGAACGCGGCTTTCACCAGGCCCTGGTGTTGGCCCGTGCGCTGTCCGGCCCATCCACCCGCGGCAAGCTGCGGCACCAGGCCGTGCAGCGCGCCCACACGGCACAGGCCCAGCACGACCTGCCGCGCGCCCTGCGCCTGCGCCAGCTGCGCGGGGTCTTCGCGGTGCCGCCGGCGCAACTGCCCCATGTGCGCGGCCGCAAGGTCCTGCTGATCGACGATGTGATGACCACGGGCGCCAGCCTGCATGCGCTGGCCACCTGCCTGCGGCGTGCAGGCGCGGCCGAGGTCAGCGCCCTGGTGCTGGCGCGCACGCCCTGATCGTGGGGGTTCGGGGCTCGGGGGCATAGGCCGCCGCGAGACAATACGGGCCATGTTCCATATCGTTCTCGTCGCGCCGGAGATCCCGCCCAATACCGGCAATGTGATCCGTCTGGCCGCCAACACCGGCTGCAGCCTGCACCTGATCGAGCCGCTGGGCTTTTCCATGGAAGACCGCCTGATGCGCCGCGCCGGCCTCGACTACCACGAGTACGCGCCCGTGCGCCGCCATGCCGACTGGCAGGCCTTCCTGCAGGACTGCCAGCCGGACCGCCAGCGCATGTTCGCCATGACCACGCACAGCAGCAGCCCCGCCCACGCCATCGGTTTCCAGCCCGGCGACTGGCTGGTGTTCGGCTCCGAAAGCAAGGGACTGCCCCCCGAGGTGCGCGAGCAGTTCCCGCCGCAGCAGCGCCTGCGCCTGCCCATGCTGCCGCAGCAGCGCAGCCTGAACCTGTCCAATGCCGTGGCCGTGACCGTGTTCGAAGCCTGGCGCCAGCAGCAATTCGTGGGCGCTGCCCTGGCCGAGGGAGCAGCCGGCGCGGCCTGAGTGATCGGCCTGACCGGGCGGAAAGTTCCCGGCCGATTGTTTCAACAGCTGAAAAAGCGCATTGCCAATCCAAGGGTTTTTCCCGATTCCAAGCCGTCCTACATTTGAGTCATGGGCTCTACGTTACCAAGCGATTTCCGCAAAGAACGCCCTGTCCCAGAAACAAAACAAAGGACTTGAATCATGAAGAACACCCGCCGTTTTGCCGTCCTGGCCGCCCTCTCCATCTCCGCCATCGCCGCCCAGGCTGCCGGCTTCGACTATGCCGACAACAGCAGCTACCCGCCCGAAGTGAAGACCCAAAGCACGCTGACACGTGCCCAGGTCATGGCCGACCTCAAGGCAGCCCAGGCCAATGGCACCATGCCCTCCGTCGCAGAAGGCTACCTGCCCATCCAGAACACTGCCACTGCCACCGTGAGCCGCGATGAAGTGCGCCGCGAAGCCGCCGCCGCCGAGCGTTCGGGCCAACTGAACTTCGGCGCCTGAGCCTCAGCCCCCCGCAACCGCTGCCACCACGCAGCCAGCCCGCAGGTGCCCCCTGCGGGCTTTTTTCATCGCCGGGCCGCCCCAAGATGAAAAGCGCCCCTTCGGGGCAGCGGACCTTGCGTAGCAAGGATAGCGTGGGGGTCAGTTTTGCTTCAGGCCTTGGCGCCGTAGTTGCGGGCAACGGACTCCGCCACGCAGGCGGGCTTGTCCGCGCCTTCGCGCTCCACGGTCACCAGCCAGGTCATCTGCAGGCCACCGGGCTCGATGGGCTCGGCGGCCTGCAACGTCAGGCGCGCGCGCAGGCGGCTGCCCACGGGCACGGGAGAGGTGAAGCGCACGCGGTTGAGGCCGTAGTTCACGCCCATTTGCGCGCCTTCGATGTGAAAGCAGTTCTGGAAAAACTGGGGGATCAGCGACAGCGTCAGAAAGCCGTGCGCAATCGGCGCGCCGAAGGGGCCCTTGGACGCGCGCTCGGGGTCCACATGGATCCATTGCTGGTCGCCCGTGGCATCGGCGAACAGCTGCACCTGCTGCTGGGTGATGGTGATCCAGTCGCTGACGGCGACTTCCTGGCCCACGCAGGCACGCACTTCGGAATAGGAATGGAAGGTTTTCATGCCCCAAATGGTAGGGGCCGGTGCCGCGCGCTCCATGTCGGGCGCGCGACAGGCTAGGGTTAGTCCAGGGTGGATGTCACCTGGACGCGCGCTGAACAAAGAACAGCCCCGTGCCCACGGCCATCAGCAGCGCGCCGAAGACCCGGTTCTGGCTGCGCACCGCTCGCGCGCTGCGCATGAAGCCGCGCAGCGCGCTGGCGCTGGCCGCATAGCCGTGCATGACCATGGTGTCCACGGCCAGCATGGTGGCGGCCAGGATCAGCAACTGCAGCCACAGCGGGCGGCTGGTGGTCATGAACTGGGGCAGCACGGCCACCATGAAGATGATGCCCTTGGGATTGGTGGCGTTGGTCAGGAAGCCCGTGAGCACGCGGCGGCGCACACTGAGCTCGGGCATGGATTCCTGGGTGGCAAGGGGCGCGGCACCCGAGCGCCATTGGCTGATGCCCAGGTAGATCAGATAGCAGGCGCCGACGATCTTCACGGCGTTGAACGCCCATTCGGAGGCCAGCAGCAGCGAGCCCACGCCCGCACCGGCGATCAGCAAGATGGTCAGCAGCCCCAGCTGCAGCCCGAAGATGGTGGCGCTGCTCTTGCGCACGCCATACGACAGGCCATGGCTCATGGACAGCACGGCACCCGAGCCCGGGGAGACCGCAATGATCCAGCAGGCCACAAAGTAGGCGATCCAAGTATGCCAATCCATGCCAAACACCTTAAAAATACGGAGCAGGCCGGCATCTTAAAACTGTGCAGCCGATGTGGTGCACTGCCGCGGCAAAGCCGGATGGGGCGGTGAAGCATTCGGTGGCATTTTTCATCGCCGGGCCGCCCCAAGATGAAAACGGCCCCTTCGGGGGCGCCCGGCCAGGGGCAGCGGACCTTGCGCAGCAAGGGGAGCGTGGGGGGCATTTTTAACCCTGTCAGAAAGCTGACCCGGCTGTGAGAGTGACACAATCAATTGCCCCAGGGTAAACACCAACTCCAAGATCCCGAGCTCCCATGGAACACAGCGCCCCCATCTGGCTGACCTACGGCTTTCTCTATCTCACCGCCGCCGTGCTGGCCGTGCCCATTGCGCGTGCCCTGGGCCTGGGCGCCATCATTGGCTACCTGGGTGCCGGCATTGCCATGGGCCCCTGGGGACTGTCGCTTGTCAGCAATGTGGATGACATTCTTCACTTTGCCGAGTTCGGCGTGGTGCTGATGCTCTTCGTGATCGGGCTGGAGCTGCAGCCCAGCCGCCTGTGGGAGCTGCGCCGGCCCATCCTGGGATGGGGGCTGGCGCAGATGCTGGCCTGCACGGGCGTGCTGTTCCTGGCGGCCTGGGCCTTCGGCTTTTCCTGGCGCGTGAGCCTGATCGCGGGCATGGGCCTGGCCCTGTCGTCCACGGCCATCTGCCTGCAGGTCATGGCCGAGCGCAACCTCATGCGCACGCCCAGCGGCCAGGCCGGCTTTTCCATCCTGCTGTTCCAGGACGTGGCCGCCATTCCCATCCTGGCGCTGATCCCCATCCTGGGCGCGGTCAAGGCCGCCAATGCCACGCACACCGACAGCCACCTGTGGCTGCAGGTGCTCAAGACCGTGGGCACCATCGCCGCCGTGGTGGTGGGCGGCCGCCTGCTGCTGCGCCCCCTGCTGCGCTGGATCGCGCGCAGCCGCACGCCCGAGATCTTCACGGCCACCTCGCTGCTGCTGGTGGTGGGCATTGCCATGTTGATGGTGCAGGTGGGCCTGTCCATGGCGCTGGGCGCCTTCCTGGCCGGCGTGCTGCTGGCCGACAGCGAGTACCGCAGCGAGCTGGAGACCAACATCGAGCCCTTCAAGGGCCTGCTGCTGGGCCTGTTCTTCATGGCCGTGGGCATGAGCATCGACTTCGGCGTGCTGCTGCGAGCGCCCTGGGCCATGGCCGCCATGGTGCTGGGCTTTCTGGCGCTCAAGGGCGCCGTGCTCTACACCCTGGCCCGCGTGCTGAAGCTGCCCTGGCGCGAGCGCCCGGTGTTCACCCTGCTGCTGGCCCAGGGCGGGGAGTTCGCCTTCGTGGTGTTCCAGACGGCGGCGCAGTACAAGGTGTTCCACCACAGCATCTCGTCCATGCTGGTGGCCGCCGTGGCCCTGTCCATGCTGATCGGCCCGCTGGTGCTGGTGCTGATGGACAAGCTGCTGCTCAAGCGCTTTGCCGACATGAAGGATTGCCAGGTCGACGGCGCGGGCCAGCCTGCCAGGCCCCATGAAATATCGGAGCCGCAGGACGCGCAAATCATCATTGCGGGCTTTGGCCGCTACGGCCAGATCGTGGCACGCGTGCTGCTGACCCAGGGCGTGCCGGCCACCATCCTCGACCACAGCGTGGAGATGCTGGAAGTGGCCCACACCTTCGGCTACCGCGTGTTCTTCGGCGATGCCACGCGCATGGACCTGCTGCGCATTGCCGGCGCGGACAAGGCGCGGGTGCTGGTCATCGCGGTGGACTCTTCCGAGCAATCGCTGAAGATCGCCGCTCGCGTGCGCAAGCGCTTTCCGCACCTGGAGATCGTGGCCCGCGCGCGCGACATGGCCCACTGGTACCAGTTGCGCGACCTGGGCGTGCACCATGTCGAGCGCGAAGTCTTCGAGTCCAGCCTGGTGTCGGCGCGCACCGTGCTGGAACTCGCCGGCCACAGCCCTGCCGAGGCCCAGCGCACCACCACGCGCTTTCGGGAGCACAACCTGGAGCTGATCGAGCGCATGTACCCCCACCACAAGGACCAGGCCCAGCTCATTGCCGTGGCCAAGCAGGGCCGCCAGCAGCTGGTCGAGCAGATGGCCAAGGAGCGGCAGGAGGCCCAGGCGCAGCAGGAGAAGGACCAGGCGCCGCAGGAAGCCCCGCCGCCGCCCGGCCCCTGAAAACCGGGCCTCAGGCCGCGCCCAGCGCCCGCACCATGTGGTCCACGAACTGCGCCAGCTTGGGCAGCTGGCGGCGGTCCGGCAGATAGACCAGGTGCACCGGGCGCGGCAGTGGCACACAGTCCTGCAGCACGGGCACCAGCCGTCCCGCGGCCATGTCGGCGGCCAGCAGCACCTCGGGCTGCAGGATCAGGCCCAGGCCGCGCAGCGCCGCATGGCGCAGCCCGTCGCCGCTGTTGCAGCGCAGGCGGGCGTCTTCGGGCCACTGCACCGAACCCGAGCCGTCGCCGCGCAGAATCCATTCCGAGCGTCGCTGCCAGACCGCGTAGCTCAGGCAGTCATGGCGCGCCAGATCGTCCACGCCACGCGGATTACCGCGCCGCCGCAGGTACGAGGGCGCCGCCGCAATCACCATGCGATAGGGCTGCAGCGGCCGCGCCACCAGGCCTTCGCCGCCCACGGGGCCGATGCGCACGGCCACGTCGATGTTCTCGCCCACCAGGTCGGCCATGCTGTCGCTCAGTTGCAGGTCCACGCGCACCAGCGGATTGGCCAGCTGGTAGTCGGCCACCAGCGGCGCGATCACATGGTTGCCCAGCGTGGTCGGCGCGCTGATGCGCAGCAGGCCCTGCGGGGCACTGCGGCTGCGCTCCACGGCAGACTCGGCCCAGCGCAACTGCTCGAAGACCTGGCGGCTGTCCTCGTAGAAGCTGCGCCCCACCTCGGTCAGGCTGTGGCGCCGCGTGGTGCGCTGCAGCAGGCGCGCGCCCAGGTGGGCTTCCAGTTGCTGCACATGCTTGCCCACCATCACGGCCGAGATGTCCAGGCGCCGCGCGGCCTGGGCAAAGCTGCCGTCCTCGACCACGGCCATGAAGACCTCCATATTGCGCAGCTTGTCCATGGATTGCTAACCAATGCTTAGTAGTACAAAAAGATTTCGCTACTTTATGGCATAGGCAATTTGCAAAACACTGGAGGCCTGTTCACTCCTTCCGAAAGAAAAACGCATGAAGATCCTGCTCATCGGTGCCACCGGCACCATCGGCCGTGCTGTCCACGCCCTGCTGGCCCCGCGCCATGAGATCGTCACCGTGGGCCGCAACAGCGGCGACCTGCGCGCCGACTTCACGCAGCCCGACACGCTGCAGAAAATGTTCGAAGCCGCCGGCCAGGTGGACGCCATCGTCAGCACGGCCGGCAAGCTGCACTTCGGCCCGCTGTCCGAGATGACGGCCGAGCAGTTCAACTCCGGCCTGCAGGACAAGCTGCTGGGCCAGGTGCGGCTCGCCCTGCTGGGCCAGCGCTGGCTGCGCGACGGCGGCTCCATCACGCTGACCAGCGGCGTCGCCGCCACCGAGCCCATCCGCCACGGCGCCAATGCATCGACGGTGAATGCCGCCCTCCACGGCTTCGTCACCGGCGCTGCGGTCGAACTGCAGCGCGGCCTGCGCATCAATGCCGTGAGCCCAACCCTGCTGACCGAATCGGCCCAGGCCTATGGATCTGTTTTCCCCGGCTTCGAGACCGTGCCCGCCGCGCGCGTGGCCCTGGCCTACCAGCGCAGCGTGGAAGGCGCCCAGACCGGCAGGGTCTTCGAGGTGCTCTGATCCCTGTCTTGCGGCGGGCCCTCGGCAAAGTCCTTGCGTGCCCGCCCAAAAGGGCTGCGTGCTACGCTGCGCGCCACCATGTTCAACCCCACCCAAGCCGATGTGCGGCGCTTTTTCTGCGGCGTGCGCACCAAGATGCTGAACGGCGCGCCGATGGAGGCCATAGAGACGCTGGCCAGCCTCTGGATTGCCGAGCATCCCGAGTATTTCGATGACCTCGCCGACGTGGACGCCGCCCTGCTGCGCGACTACGACGCCACGCCCGGCGTGACCAATCCTTTCCTGCACCTGTCCATGCACCTGTCCATCAGCGAGCAGTGCAGCATCGACCAGCCGCGCGGCATACGCCAGGCCGTGGAGCTGCTCAGCCGCCGCCTGGACTCGCTGCACGACGCCCACCACGCCACCATGGAATGCCTGGGGCAGATGCTCTGGGAAAGCCAGCGCTCGGGCCGCCCCCCGGATGGCGAGGCCTACATTGCCGCCGTGCAGCGCCGCGCCACCAGCGACGGCGCCAAGGCCACGGGCGGCGCATAGTCCGGGCCGTTCAGCGCCTCAAGACAAAGCCCGAAACAAAGCTCGAAAAAAAGCCCGCAATTGCGGGCTTTTGCTTTGGAGGAAAGGCGCGACCTACTGCGATTTCTGACCGAGGCGGAAATGGGGCTGGGGCAGGGTCTGCAGCTCGCCATCAAGGCTGCCGATGTAGTTGGCCAGCGCCTTGAGTTCGCTGTTGGTGAACTGCTTGGCAATGCCGGCCATCACACCGTTGCTGCGGCCGATGTGGGGGTTGCCTTCTGTCTTGTAGGACTTGAGGGCAGAGTACAGATAGTCCGCATACTGGCCCGCCACCTTCGGATAGCTGGGGTCGATGGGCTTGGAAAAACCCTGGCCGTGGCAGGAGACGCAGGCCCCTTTTTGCAGCAGCGCGGCAACCTGGGTGCTGGGCTCGCGGACCTTGGCGTCGGCGGCCTTGGCCACGCCATGCTCGGCGTAGTAGGCAGCCACGTCGGCCATGTCCTGCTCGGTCAGCGGATCGGCGATGCCGCGCATGGTGGGGTGCTTGCGCTCGCCCTTCTGGTAGGCCTGCAGCGCGGCCACGATGTAGGGCGCGCCCTGTCCTGAAATCTTGGGGACCTTGTACACCTCGGGGAAGCTGGCCTGGTAGCCCTGGATGCCATGGCAGCCAATGCACATGGCGATCTTCCCCTCCCCTGCCTTTGCGTCACCTTTGCTTTGCTGGGCCTGTGCCACAGGGGTCACAGATGCGACAGTCAGCGCCAATACCGTGGTCAAAGTTTTTATCATTTTGCGCGCACAATCCTTCAAGAGTTCTGACGGATGCCTACTGCTGAGCGGGTAGCGCGAACGATTATGGCAGTCACCGTCAAGCGTCCCCATCAATACTTACGCTGATACCGCCCATGAAATTTCAAGGTTCCGAGAACTACGTCGCCACCCAGGATTTGATGCTCGCGGTGAATGCCGCAGCCACCTTGCAGCGCCCGCTGCTGGTCAAGGGAGAGCCCGGCACGGGCAAGACCATGCTGGCCGAGGAAGTGGCTGCAGCGCTGGACATGCCGCTGCTGCAGTGGCACATCAAGTCCACCACCAAGGCCCAGCAGGGCCTGTATGAATACGACGCCGTCAGCCGCCTGCGCGACTCGCAACTGTCCGACATCGACGGCGGCGAGCGCGTCAAGGACATCCACAACTACATCATCAAGGGCGTGCTGTGGCAGGCCTTCACGGCAGACCGGCCCGTGGCCCTGCTGATCGACGAGATCGACAAGGCCGACATCGAATTCCCGAACGACCTGCTGCGCGAGATCGACCGCATGGAGTTCTATTGCTACGAGACGCGCGAGATGATCCGCGCCAAGCACCGGCCGCTGGTGTTCATCACCTCCAACAACGAAAAGGAGCTGCCCGACGCCTTCCTGCGCCGCTGCTTCTTCCACTACATCAAGTTCCCCGACGCCGACACCATGCGCCAGATCGTGGCCGTGCACTTCCCCAAGCTGCAGGGCGAGCTGCTGACCGCCGCGATGAAGGTCTTCTACGACGTGCGCAACCTGCCCGGCCTCAAAAAGAAGCCCTCCACCAGCGAGCTGATCGACTGGCTCAAGCTGCTGGTGGCCGAGGACATTCCCGTGGAATCGCTGCAGACCGCCGAGGGCAAGGTCGCCGTGCCGCCGCTGGTGGGCGCACTGCTCAAGAACGAGCAGGATGTGAGCCTGTTCGAGAAGCTGGTCTTCATGAACCAGCGCAACCGCTGAGGCCTGCGCCCATGCCCCATCCAGAACACACCAACGACACGGGCGTGCCGGCCCTCACCGGCCAGGTGACGACCATTCCCGTGGCCGGCGCGGTGGCGCACCAGGGCTTTGTGCGACCCGTGGTCATGCGCTTCAACGGCGTGCGGCTGGAGCCCCTGGCCCTCGCCCATGAAGCCGGGCTGCGCGAGGCCGTGCAGGACGGCCAACTGTGGCGCATCCGCGTGACCTCGGCGCCCGAGCCCGGTGATGTGCGCGCCTATATCGAGGCCGCGCTGGAGCAGCGCAGCCTGGGCAAGCGCTTCGCCTTTGCCGTGCTGGACGACGACAGCGGCAAGGTGCTGGGCACCAGCAGCTACCACGACATCCTGCCCGAGGTGCGCCGCGTGGAGATCGGCTACACCTGGTACGCGCGCAGCGTGCAGCGCACCCATGTCAACACCTCGGCCAAGCTCATGCTCATGGGCCACGCGTTCGACACGCTGTCCTGCCATGTGGTGGGCTGGCGCACGGACTGCTTCAACTTCGCCAGCCAGCGCGCCATCGAGCGCCTGGGCGCGAAGAAGGACGGCGTGATCCGCGGCCACGCGCTGCGCCGCGACGGCACCATCCGCGACACCGTGATGTACAGCCTGCGCAGCGGCGAATGGCCCGAGTCGCGCGCCCAGCTGCTGGACCAGTTGCAGCGCCATTCGGACGGCAGCACCGCCGTGGCGCGCACATGAGGGCGCGTACGCCGGGCCCTCGGGAGATGCCATGCTGATCGACTTCTTCTACACCATGCGCGCGGCCAAGCTGCCCGTCTCGGTCAAGGAGTTCCTGACCCTGCTGGAGGCACTGCAGGCCGGCGTGGTCGGCCCCAAGAGCGACGACGCCTGGAGCCTGGACGACTTCTACCACCTGGGCCGCACCGTGCTGGTCAAGGACGAGAAGCACTACGACAAGTACGACCGCGCCTTCGCCGCCTACTTCAAGGGCGTGGAGATGGTGGCCGACCTCACGCGCGAAATTCCCCAGGACTGGCTGAAGAAGCTGCTGGAGCGCGAGCTCTCGCCCGAGGAAAAGGCCGCCATCGAGGCCATGGGCTGGGACGAGCTGATGGAGACGCTCAAGAAGCGGCTTGAAGAGCAAAAGGAGCGGCACGAAGGCGGCAACAAGTGGATAGGCACGGGCGGCACCAGCCCCTTCGGCCACGGCGGCTACAACCCGGCCGGCGTGCGCATCGGCGGGCCGGGCCGCAACAAGAGCGCCGTCAAGGTCTGGGAGCAGCGCGCCTACCGCGACTACGACGACACGCAGGAGCTGGGCACGCGCAACATCAAGGTCGCGCTGCGCCGGCTGCGCAAGTTCGCCCGCGAAGGCGGCGAGCTGGAGCTGGACCTGCCCGACACCATCCGCAGCACGGCCGCCAACGCGGGCTACCTGGACATCAAGATGATCCCGGAGCGCCACAACAACGTGAAGGTGCTGCTGCTCATGGACGTGGGCGGCACCATGGACGAGCATGTGCAGCGCGTGGAAGAACTGTTCTCCGCCGTCAAGAGCGAGTTCAAGCACCTGGAGTTCTACTACTTCCACAACTGCGTCTACGACTTCATGTGGAAGAACAACCGCCGCCGCTTCGCCGAGAAGTTTCCGACCTGGGACATCATCCGCAAGTACAACAAGGACTACAAGCTGATCTTCGTGGGCGACGCCACCATGAGCCCCTACGAGATCCTGCAGCCCGGCGGCAGCGTGGAGTACATGAACGAGGAGCCCGGCGCCGAATGGCTGCAGCGCCTGACGCATGCCTTCCCGCGCTTTGCCTGGATCAACCCCGAGCCGCCTGGCGTCTGGCAGTACCGCCAGAGCATCAGCATCATCCAGCAGCTCACGGGCAACCGCATGTACCCTTTGACACTCAAAGGTCTGGAAGACGCCATGCGCCTGCTGTCAAAATAGGCCGATGCCCAAGCTCCCCCCCGCGACAGCGCCGGCCCGAGGGCCGGCGTTTTTGTTTCTGTTGAGTGCAGCCCTGATGCTCGGTGGCTGCAGCCTCCTGCCGTCCAAGAATGATGACAAGGACACGGACCCGTCGCTGATTGCAGCGACCGGCGACCCGGCCTTCTCGCTCGTCGTCGATGCGCCCAAGGAAGTGCGCGAGCTGCTGGAAAAGCACCTCGAGCTGCGCCGCTACCGCTACCAGAGCGATCTGCAGCGGCGCGAGCTCACGCGGCTGCTGGGCGCCACCGACGCCAACGTGCGCGACCTGATCGGCACGCTGGGCTACTTCAGCCCCACGGTCACGGTGGAGATCAAGGAAACGCCCGAATCCGAAGAGGCCCCGCTGCAGGTCACCGTCAAGGTGGACCCGGGCGAGCCCGCCACCATTGCGCGCAGCCAGGTGCGCTTTGCGGGCGTCAATGCCGATGATCCCGACGGCGCCTCCCAGCGCGCTACCATCGAAGAGGACTGGCCGCTGCAGCCCGGCCAGCGCTTCAGCCAGTCCAACTGGAGCCAGGCCAAGAGCCAGGGCCTGCGCACGCTGCAGTCGCGCCGCTACCCGCTGGCGCGCATCGACTCCAGCCTGGCCGACATCGACGCCGACACGCATGAGGCCGATGTCAGCGTGGCCTATGCGCCCGGCCCGGCCTACACCTTCGGCCCGCTGCGCATCGAAGGCGCCCAGCGCTACGACCCCGTGGGCACGGCCCGCATCGCACGCCTGCCCGAGGGCGAGGAATACGACCAGACCGCCCTGGTCGATGCCCAGCTGCGCTTGGCCAGCAGCGGCTACTACGACTCCGTCTTCCTCACGCTGGCCAACGTGCCCCAGCAGGGAGAAAGCGCCGCCGAGGATGAGGAGGCCCTCAAGCGCAAGGGCGCCCAGGTCACCACGCCCGTCATTGCCCAGGTGCGCGAGGCCCAGATGCAGAAATGGGTCTTCGGCGTGGGCATGAGCACCGACACCGGCCCGCGCCTGAGCGTGGACCACATCCACAACCGCCTGCCCTGGCTGGGCTGGCGTGCCGTCACGCGCATGCGTTTCGACCGCAAGAACCCGCTGATCTCCACGCAGTGGACCGCCCTGCCCGATGAAACCCTGTGGCGCTGGTTCACCACGGCCAAGGCCGAGCGCGCGCCCTCGGGCGACTTCGATGTCAACAGCCTGCAGCTGCGCGCCGGCCGCACCAAGTCCGAAGACCACATCGACCGCAACTACTACCTGCAGTACGACTACGCCAAGACCCAGGGCGAGGGCGCGCCGCCCTCCAGCTCGTCGGTCACGGCCAACTACGGCTGGACCGGGCGCTACTTCGACAGCACGCTGGCGCCCTCCTCGGGCTTCGGCTTTGCCTGGGAAGTCGGCGCGGGCACCACGCTCACGCCCCAGCGCACGCCGTTCGGCCGCGTCTCCGGCCGCTGGCTCAGCCTGATTCCCATCGGCGAGGTCGATCCCGAGACCAAGCGCCGCAGCCGCCTGGCGCTGCGCGCCTCGGGCGGCGCCGTGCTGGCCCGCAAGGATGCCGACCTGCCCGTCACCCAGCTGTTCATCACCGGCGGCGACAACACCGTGCGCGGCTACGGCTACCAGAGCATCGGTGCGCGCACCGACAGCGGCAAGGTCATCGGCGGGCGCTACATGGCCGTGGGCAGCATCGAATGGCAGCGGCCCATCGTCATCAAGGGCAACACGCAGGACTGGGAGCATGCCGTCTTCCTGGACGCCGGCACCGTGGGCGATGCGCCCGACTCCATGTACATGCGCGTGGGCGTGGGCACCGGCCTGCGCTGGCGCAGCCCCGTGGGCCCCGTGCAGGCCGACATCGCCTGGGGCGCCCAGGAAAAACAGCTGCGCCTGCACCTGCGCCTGGGCTTCAACTTCTGACCATGGTGGATTCCCGCTTGAATACCCCTGCCTCCTCCGCCGCGCCAGACCAAAGCCCCCAGGCGTCCCCTCCCCCGCCGGCGCCCCCACCCGTGCCCCAGCGCCGCCGCTGGCTGCGCGCCCTGCTCTGGTTCTTCCTGGTCCTGGTCCTGCTGCTGGCCGCCCTGCTGGGTTCCGCCTGGTGGTGGAGCGGCCGTGCCGATTCGCTGGCCTACACCCTGCAGCGCGTGGCCGGCTGGCTGCCCGCAGGCCAGAGCCTGCAGGCCAAGGAGGTGACCGGCACCGTGCGCCAGGGCGGGCGCATCGGCTGGCTGCAATGGCAAAGCCCCACCATGAAGGTGGAGCTGCGCGACGCCACCATCGGCTGGCAATTGCGCCCCCTGCTGTCGCGCACCGTGCGCCTGGGCGAAGTGCGCATCGCCGAGCTGAACATTGCCAGCACCCCCGACCCCGAGGACAAGAAACCCGTCGAGCCACTGCAGCAGCTCGTGCTGCCCGTGAAGATCGACGTGCCCTTCCATGTGGAGCGCATCGTCTGGCAAGGCCCGCCCCAGGCCGAGGTGCTGGGCCTGCAAGGCCACTACGTCTACGACGGCAGCGAGCACCAGCTGGACGTGCGCGACCTGCAATGGGCCGATGGCAACTACCAGGCCAGGCTGCGCCTGCAGGCCCGTGCGCCCATGGCCATCCAGGCCCAGCTGCAGGGCGACCTGCAGGCGCCTGCCCTGGCTTCGGACGACGAGGCCTCCACGGCCAAGGCCCCCAAACCTGCACCGCTGGCCGTGCAGGCCAAGGCACAGATCGACGGCACCCTGGCCACCGCCGCTGCGCAACTGGGCATCAAGCTCCAGGTTGATGCCAAGCCCGGGACGGTGTCCGAGGAAACGCCTGCCCCTCCCGCCGTACAGAAATCCGCCAAGGCCGATGGCAAGAACGGCAAGGCCAGGGAGCGCAAGGAAGCCGCCCCCGTGTCCGAACCCATGCATGCGGACATCGAGGCCAGCATCCGGCCCTGGCAGCCCCAGCCGCTGCAGACCGCGCGCGCCCAGCTCAGCCAGATCGACATCGCCGCCTTCTGGCCCCAGGGACCGCGCACCCGCATCAGCGGCGAATTGCAGGCCGGGCCGGATGGCAAGGCAGCTGATACAGCCCAGGCACCCGCCACGGAACAGTCATCGGACCAGGCACCAGGCTCGGCCATCGCCACCACCGCCTGGCAACTGACGACACGCCTGAACAACGCCATGCCCGGTCCCTGGGACCGCCAGCGCCTGCCGCTGGACCAGATCGAGGCCGCGGTGCGCTATGACGGCCAGCAGTGGCTGCTGGAGCAGGCGCAGATCGCCATAGGCTCGGGCAGCATCGACGCCCAGGGCCGCTTCGAGCCCGCCACCAAGGTCTTCGAAGGCCAGGCCAAGGTCCAGCGCCTGGACCCCGCCGCGCTCTACAGCATCCTGGAAGCCGCACCGCTGCAGGGCGAGCTGCGCGCCAGCACCACGGCAGAGCAGCAGGTGGACTTCAGCGTGGACATCCAGGCCGCAGCCGCGTCCGCAGGCGGCAAGCGCCAGCCCCTGCGCATCGAAAAACTCGCCACCAAGGGCCGCTGGGCCCAGCCCGTGCTCTCGCTGGAGAACCTGCAGCTTGATGCGCTGCAGGCCTCGGTGCGCAGCCGCAGCCTGCAGTTCGACACCGAACAGCAAAAACTGCAGACCGTGCTGAAGGCCGAGCTGCCCGGCGCCGAGCTCTCGCTGGACGGCCACATCAGCCCCGCCGCAGGCCAGGGCAGCAGCCAGCTCAAGCTGTCGTCACTCACCGCCCTCACGCAATGGCTGCGCAAGCTGCCCGGCATGAAGGACCCGCTGGCCGGCGCCCTGGTCGAAGGCCAGGCCCAGCTGGACGCCAGCTGGCGCGGCGGATGGGGCGCACTGCAAAAGCGCATGAAGGCTGCCGTGGGCGACCCGCTGCCCGCCAGCGGCCTGCAACTGCAGGCCGACCTGCAGGCCGCCAAGCTGCGCTACCTGCCCGCCAACACGCCGCCCGAGCAGGCGCTGGAGCTGCCCGAGCTGCGCCTGGCCCTCAAGGGCTCGCCCGAGCAGGCCAGCCTCACCCTCACCGGCCAGGCGAAGCGCGGCACGCAGACCGCGCAGATCGACACGGCCCTGCAGGCCGGCCTTGCCACGGCGCGCGGTGCCGCGCCCCTGGACTGGCAGGCCAGCATCGACAGGCTGCAGGCCCGGTTGAATCCGGGCCAGGACCTGCCCGGCCCCTGGCAGTTGCAACTGGCGGGCAAGCAGCCCGTGCAGATCGCCCAGCGCACCACGGGCCGTACCGTCCTGTCCACCACCTTCACGGCGTCGGCCGGCAGCCTGCAGGTCACGCCGCCCACGCTGGCCCAGCGCCGCGCCAATGCCGAGGCGCCGCAGCGCGTGCTGCTGGCCTGGGACGACACCCGCGCCACCCAGGGCGGCGACGGCCGCTGGGCCCTGCGCAGCACCGGCCGCGCCCAGGCCCTGCCGCTGGCCTGGGTCGATGCCCTGTCCATGGCCGAGGAGCCTCCGCTGGCCGCCATGGGCCTGAGCGGCGACCTGAGCTTCAACGCCCGCTGGGACCTGGACACCACCGGCCCCGCGCTCAAGGCCGAACTGCTGGTCGAGCGTGCCGCTGGCGACCTGCGCCTGGCCGTGGAAGACGGCTCGGGCACCACCGTCATCCACACCACCGGCCCGCGCTCCAGCAAGCCCGGCGAAGTGCGCACGCATACCGTGCGCGGCGCCGGCATGCGCGCCCACATCAAGCAGGCACGCCTGAGCGTGCGCGCCCAGGGCGACGACGTGCAGGCCAAGCTCGACTGGGACAGCGAACGCGCCGGCACCCTGACCGCCCAGCTGGGCACGCGCCTGGCCCAGCAGGACGGCACCTGGACCTGGCCCGAGAAGGCCCCGCTGTCCGGCCAGATCGACGCCCGCATGCCCGACATCGGCATCTGGGCCCTGTTCGCCCCGCCCGGCTGGCGCGTCACCGGCTCGCTGCAGGCCAAGGCCGAGATCAGCGGCGACCGCCAGAACCCGCAGTGGCAGGGCAATCTCTCGGCCGACGGCCTGAGCATCCTGTCCGCGCTGGAAGGCATCGACCTGCAAAACGGCGTGCTGCGCGCCCGCCTGCAAGGCAACCGGCTGGACCTGACCGAACTGCGCATGCAGGGCGGCCGCGGCAGCAATGCGCGCATCCTGGGCTACAGCGGCAACCTCACCACGGCACCGCGCGAAGGCGGCGAACTCACGGGCTCGGGCTTCGTGCGCTGGGACCCGCCCAATGCCGATGGCAGCAACTCCGGCCTGAGCATGGACCTGCGCGCCCAGGCCACCAGGCTGCAGGTGCTGGTGCGCGCGGACCGCCAGGTCAGCATCTCCGGCGGCCTGCAGGCCAAGCTGGAGCAAGGCCAGTTCACGTTGCGCGGCGACCTAACTACCGACCGCGCCACCATCATCCTGCCCGAGGAATCCGCCCCCTCGCTGGACTCCGACGTGGTCGTGCACTCGGCCGCCTCGCGCAAGGCCGAGCAGGAAGCGGCGCGCAAACAGCAGCAGGCCGACCGCAAGGCCCAGGCCCGCGCGGAAACCATCAAGCTGCCCGACATCCTCGTCAAGCTCGACCTGGGCCGCGACTTCGCGCTGCAGGGCTACGGCATCACCACCCGCCTGGAAGGCGCGCTGGAAGTGCAAGGCCCCACCGTGGCGGGCGGCCCGCCGCGCATCACCGGCGAGATCCGCACCGTGCAGGGCCGCTACCGCGCCTGGGGCCAGTCGCTGGACGTGGAGACCGGCCTCATCCGCTTCAACGGCCCCTACGCCAACCCCTCGCTGGACATCCTGGCGCTGCGCCCGAACATCGCCGTGCGCGCAGGCGTGCAGGTGCAGGGCACGGCCAACGCCCCGCGCGTGCGCCTGTACTCCGACCCCGAAATGCCCGATGCCGAAAAGCTCTCCTGGGTGGTCATGGGCCGTGACCCCGCCACGGGCGGCGCCGAAAGCGCCCTGCTCCAGCAGGCCGCGCTGTCCCTGCTCAGCGGCGGGCGCAACAACAGCGGCAAGATCGCCAGCAACCTGGGCCTGGACGAGATCGGCTTCAAGGGACCGGGCGGCGAAGGCTCCACCGGCGCCGCCCTCACCCTGGGCAAGCGCCTGTCCAGCGACCTCTATGTCACCTACGAGCAAAGCCTCTCGGGGGCCATGGGCACGCTGTACATCTTCTACGACCTCTCGCGCCGCCTCACCCTGCGCGGCCAGACCGGAGAAACCAGCGCGCTGGACCTGATCTACACCGTGCGCAAGGACTGACGCCCCAGCGCCCCGCATGCCGCCCTCCCGGCGGTGCGCGGGGCGGGTCCGGCGTGGGTTTACAATCGCCGTTTGCTCCTCTCCGTAGTTCAATGGATAGAACGGGCGCCTCCTAAGCGCCAGATACAGGTTCGATTCCTGTCGGAGGGACCATCAGATGGTTTTTGCATCAATCATTTGCGCGCACTGTAAATCGTCCGGTGACATACCGGGGACATGATTCGTGCAGAAACGGCAAGAGCCCCTCGACACCGGATAGGGTGTTGAGGGGCTTTTTGCATTGCGCACCGTCATAGATCGCGATTCGCCCCGCTCCCGTTCGGGGCGATCGTCCAGAGCCAGTCCCATGTACGGAACTGATAGCGCAGGCTGACGAGCTGCTGCAGCCTCGCCGCACCCATCAAGCACGCGGACTGAGTCGCTTGCGGTTTGGCATGAATTGGATGGAGCCTTTGCCCGACTGCCGCAGCATGAAGACTCAATAGCCGCAGGACCCTGCACCTGTAGCACAAACACAACAACTGGGGGGACTCTCTCCTACCCCAGCACCCTCTGAAGACGCGCCTGGCAACGCGATCTGCTCAGATTTGCTCAGATTCAAAATGTTTCTGCTTGTTCTAATTTGTAGCAAAAGTCTCACTATGAGACCAAGGGCCAAACCTCCGGTCTAAGCAGGTCTTCTTTCCAGCCTCCCCAATCCTCAAGGCGTGCATTGCAAGCTCTCAGGGGTTTTCCTCAAAGGTGTCCACACATGATTCAGCGCCGTTCTTTGCAGCACGTCCTCGCCGCCGCTTCGCTCTCACTCATTGCCTGTGCCGTAAGCGCCGCCGATTACGCCTATATTCCCAATTCAAACAGCAGAACAATTTCGGTCATCAATACCGCGACTGGAGAACTCGCCACCACATTAAGTCCAGCAAGCATGGACGCAACGTTAAATGATAACATCTACACCCTTGCATTGCGACCAGGCGCCAACAATGAGTCATGGTTCGGGCAATACAGATCCAACAACAAACTGGGAGTTATTGACACAACAAACAACTCCCTAAAAGCAGTTATCGACAACACTGGAGCATCTGTCTCCATCACCTTTTCTGCAGATGGTGCCATCGCCTACGTCAGTGATTACGTCAATAGTAAGCTGCATATTATAGACGCCAACTCCAAACAAATCACTGCCAGCTTAAATACGGGATGCTGGGCAATCTCCTCTGCACTAAGCCAAGACGGTGCCTCACTTTATGTGCGGTGTGGAGACACTGGTGAGATCAAAAAACTGGACACTGCCACCAACACGTTATCCACACTGGAAAACGTCTCAAATTCGGGATTTGGCTTGGCTTATGACCCGACAGGAGCCGGAAAACTATATACGTCGAGCAATGCTGGCAACACGGTTGGCCTCATCGATTTGGCAGACAACACGGTTACTCAGATCACAATAAGCGGCATTGATGGCACCGCCAGGGCAGTAGCAGTTCGAAAGAATGGCAGCAAACTATATGTTGGCGGAAACAACAATGTACTGCACGTCGTTGACACTGCCAACACCTCAACACAGAAAACGCTCACACTGAGCGGTGCGGTCTCAGGTATCACGGGCCTTGGTATCTCGGCAAACGATGCAGCGCTGTATGCTGTAACAGCGAATGGCACAGTCCATGTCATTGATGTCGCCACCGATACGGAAACCAAGACGATATCTGCCGCAGCCGGTGCCTCTTCTTTCTGGATCTGGGGTGACTTCCTTGGCAACGTCGTCGCCAGTGCCACGCCGGGCGGGCCCTCGGTGGCCTCGATTGCTCCGCAGGGCACACCATCGGCCAGCGCCACAAGCATCGATTTCACAGTGACCTTCAGCGAAGAGGTCAACGGAGTTGACGCCGCCGATTTCGCGCTGACCGCTACAGGCACCGCCAGCGGCACGCTGGGCACGCCATACAGCGCTGACGGCGGCATCACATGGACTGTGCCCGTCACCGCCATCAGCGGCACGGGCAGCGTGCGCCTGGACCTCAACAGCAGCGGCACCGGCATCGAGAGCACCGCAGCAGCCAAGCCCATTGCAGGGGGCTTCGCGACAGGAACCGTGCACAACGTTGATGTACAGGTGCCAGTCGCTGGCGCTTGTGGCACGGCGGCGGACCAAGCCACGGCACTTGCCCCTGCAGCGGGCCTGTGCAGTGCGGGCACGGCTACGGCGATCTCCAGCGCCAGTGGCAAATACACCTGGCAGTGCCAGGGCTTGAACGGCGGCAACGCCAACAGCTGCGAAGCCCCCTGGTCCACCGCTGGAGGCAGCAAGGCAATGGTCGCACTGCAGCCAGCCAACGGCTGGCAGGTGAGCAACGCCAGCTTCAGCACCACGCCACCCGCGACCGCTCCGCAAGGCGTGACTTTCCCCTCCGGACTGCTCTCGCTGAATCTCAGCAGCGGCAACCTGGGCAGCGATGCAACCGTCACCCTGAACTTCAGCACACCGGTGCCTGCAGGCGCGGTATACATGAAGTACGGCCCCAGCCCTGATGGTTTCAACTGCCAAGGCACGGCATGTGCTCAACCACACTGGTACCAACTGCCTGCCAACCGTGCTGTGCTGGCGTCGGACCGGCTGAGCGCCACGTTGACGCTGACCGACGGCGGGCTCGGCGACAACGACGGCATAGCCAACCAATCCATCCAGGATCCGGGTGGCTTTGCACTGCTGGCAGCACCCGCCAGCACTGCGGCGATTCCCACCCTGTCTGAATGGGGCATCATCGCGCTGTCATCCCTTCTGGCCATGTTCGGCATCGCAAGAATGCGCCGCCGCCAGGGCTGAAAACACAAGCCATCTGTGAACTGCACCCCAAAAGTTGGACACCAGTCCAACCTTTGGGGTGTTTTTCATGGCGAAGTACGACGAGCGTTTGAAGCTAGAAGTTATTCAGAAGCATTTATTGGGGTCGGCCGGTCAGAGGGCGCCGGCGGGCCAGACGCAGGCAACGCTGATTGTCCTTGAGTGGCTTGCAGGTAGTTCGGCCTGAGCGGGCCAGGCAATGGTTCTCGAAAAGCCATCAATCAGCCTTCGGCGGCTTCCAGAAAGAACCACCCAGCACATAGCTGATTCCCATGAAGGTCACCGCCGTTGCCAATGACCAGATGGCACCCACGCCGTATCCCCAAAAAACCCAGGGCTCTTCGTGGTTCACCAGAACCTCGACAGCACCAAGGGCCATCCCAGTCAAGGCACCGCCGACTCCAACGACCACACCAAACCACCAAATAGCGATTGCCAGTCTTGCCACCACAGCCTGCCCCCAATGAAGTTGGGCGAGATGGTACACAAATGCATGTGGACTGAAGGTTGCGAGCGTTGTGAGAGGGAGCCACGCGCACACGCTTTCGAAAATATTCTTGAAATATAAAACCGGCCGCCTGCATCAATTCGGCGCGGCTGGTGCCCGGCGATGCGGAGTCCGGCCCACGCACTCGCCTGCTGGCAGAAGCGGCCCAGGCGCTGGCGCAGATATCAGAGACGCCGGTGGACGGGATCGTGTTTCCGCGCACCACGCTGCACGAATTGCAAGCCAGGCTGGACACCGGCGCAACGCCATCGCAGTGGCGTGAACTGGCCCGCCAGGCCAATTACGAGGCCCAGCAGTTGGCACAGGCGCTGATGCAGATGGGCCATCGCCAGGACACGGAGACCCATGTCGTGGCGCACGGCATGGCGGCGCGCATTGCGCAGCTGACGGAGATCGTTTTCGTGGCCGCCGCCCTGCATGGCGAGCACCGTGATGGCTGGGGCTCGCCGGTCCTGCGCGACGTGCGCCATATCTTTGAAGGCGGCATGGGCCGCCTGGGATGAGCGGGGCGCGGCTCAGCTCTGGACGACGACGTTCTCCAGCCTCAACACGGCTTCGCGCACCTCGCCCAGGCGCGTGTCCTGCGCCTGCGAGGCCTGGATGATGGTGTCCATGATGTCGCTGGCATTCACGGCCGCTGCGCGCATCTGCTTCATCATGTCGCCCGATTCATTCACACGCTCGAAGCCCAGTTGCACGCTGGCCGCAGACGCGCCGATGACGGATTTGACCTCCCTGGCGGCCTCGGCGCAGCGCTGGGCCAGGCTGCGCACTTCGCCGGCCACGACACCGAACCCGCGCCCCTGCTCGCCCGCACGCGCGGCTTCGACGGCGGCGTTGAGCGCCAGCAGATTGGTCTGGAAGGCAATGCCATCGATCAGGCCCACCATCTCGCCAATGCGACGGGAGTTGCTGGAGATGCTGGACATGGCGTCGACCGCGCTGTCCAGGGCCACGTCGCCGCGCTGGGCAATGCGCGTCACGTCCCGCGCCTGTGCATGCGCGTCATGCGCCTGGGCAGCGCTGTCGCGCACCAATTGCTGCAGTTGCTCGAAAGCCGATTGCACCAGGCGCGTGGCCTCGTAGCGCTGCGTGATGTCGGTGGCGTACTTCACAACCTTGAAGGGCTGGCCGGACTGGTTGAGCACGGGGCTGTAGTTGGCCTCGATCCAGACATCGTTGCCCAGGCGCCCTATGCGCCGGAACTGGCCCCGGTAGTGCTTGCCCTGCGACAGGTGCGCCCAGAAGGCCGCGTACTCGGCCGAACTGCGCTCCTGCGGGGCCACGAACATGCTGTGGTGCCGGCCGACCAGCTCGTCTTCGGACGCATAGCCCATGGCCTCCAGAAAATTGCGGTTGCAGCGCAGGATTCTGCCGTCCAGGCCGAACTCGATCACGGCCTGGGCCCTGCCTACCGCTGCCAGCTGGCTGCTGGCTTCGGCGTCGCGCAGCACTTCGGCCGAGATATCCATGGCGTACTTGACGACCCGCAGCACCTGTCCACGGCTGTCGAGCACGGGGCTGTAGTTGGCCTGCAGCCAGACCTCCCGCCCCTGGCGGTCGATGCGCCGGCACCGGCCCACAAAGGCTTGCCCGCGCGCAAGCCGTGCCCAGAAGTCCCGATAGTCCCGAGCCTGCGCATCCGCCGGGTCCAGGAAGATGCGGTGGTGCTGCCCGCGCAGCTCGTCCAGCTCATAGCCCATGAGGTCCAGAAACTGCGCGTTGGCGAAGAGGATGTGGCCCTGGGGATCGAGCTCTATGACGGCCTGGGTGCTGTACAAGGCCTTCAGTTGGGAGCTTGGGGAATCGGAACGCAGGCCGAGCCTGGACAGGATGGAGCGGATGCCGCGCATGGGAGCCCTTGTTATTCAGCGCTGAATGGGTGATTTGCGCCCGACAATGGGCTGGTGTGGCAACGATTGTATCTGTTTGCTATTTTCTGCGTCCTTCGCATTGACGTGCACTTCCTGTCAGAAGACGCCTACAGAAATAAAAAAACTCCTCTTCAATTCACAATTGTTTGCATTTTCTCAAGGCATCCAATTCCCTTTTCTGACCCAAGTCTTTCAAGCAGCAAGAAACATATGTAACTAATTGATATAGAGTTCGCAGCATTCCGTCGCCTGGCGGCGTCCTCTGTCTTGTGTGCTTGAAAAATGTCTTGTGGCGTTCGGGTGATCGATTTGACTTCCAGCCTGGGCGGCCGCGCCCTGGCCAAGCTGGGCGTGGCCTACGCCCCCGGCAAGCCGCGGGTTGCCGTGAGGCTGGCGGACTCGGAAAGCGCCCCTGTCATCGACTGGGGCGGACCGCCGGGGCGGGATGAGCCGCTGTGCGAGCCCTCGGCGCCGAGCGCCCTGGTGCTGCTGATCGGCCCCGGCGCCGTGCATCAGGCCAGGGAGTTGTTTCAAAGAGCATTGAATGAGGCCGTGCGTTGCGTACGCATTTTTCTGATGCCAAGCGCCATCATGGAAGAAATAGCGCTCAAGCAAATGCGGATGCCGCACCATGAATCCATTCAGCTTTACCGATTACCGGACAGCAGTTCAGAAACACTTTGGTTTGTTTTGATCGAAGAGCTGCAGAAGCTCTCAGCCCGATTTTCATCCGGTGGCAACACCGATTTCAGAAAAAGAGAAGTTTCAATGTCAAGCAATCTATCCCAATCCATGCAATCCATTATTTCCATCGAAGGCGCCATGGCGGCGGCCCTGGTGGACCATCAAAGCGGGATGTGCCTGGCCCAGGCGGGCAGCGGCGTGGATCTGGAGCTTGCTGCGGCAGGCAATACCCAGGTGGTGCGGGCCAAGCTCAAGACCATGGAGTCGCTGGGACTGCGCAAGGGCATCGAAGATATTCTGATCACCCTGGGCGACCAATACCATTTGATCCGCCTCATCCCCAACAGCCCCGGGCTGTTTCTCTACCTGGTGCTGGACAAGGCCCGTGGCAACCTCGCCTTGGCCCGCTACAAGCTGACGGATATCGAGCGGTCGCTGAAGGTGTGATCCTGGGACTGCGGGGCTTGGGCCGAGGCATGGCCGGCCCGGCCATCCGGCTGCCCACTCGGCTACCATCAGTGCCCCAATCACTGATGCAGTCTCCCGAAAGGCCTCCATGCTGCTGTACGCCGATTCGCAATTCGCCTCTCCCTATGCCATGTCCGTATTCGTTGCGCTGAAGGTCAAGGGGATTGACTTCGAGTTGCGCACGCTGGACCTTTCGGCGGGACAGAACACCGGGGCGGACTATGTGGCGGCATCGCTCACGGCACGGGTGCCCACGCTGGTGGACGGCGATTTCAGCCTGTCGGAGTCTTCGGCGATTTGCGAGTACCTGCAGGACCGCTTTGGCGGCGCTCCGCTCTACCCCCAGGATGCGCAGGCGCGCGCCCGCGTGCGCCAGGTCCAGGCCTGGCTGCGCAGCGATCTGATGGCCTTGCGCTCGGAGCGCAGCACCGAAGTGGTGTTCTACCGCCCCACGCCCACGCCGCTGTCGGATGCGGGCCAGGCTGCGGCGCGCAAGCTGTTTTCGGTGGCGGGAGCCTTCATCCGCTCGGAGGACGACCACATCGCCGGCCCATGGTCGATTGCCGATGTGGATCTGGCGCTGATGCTCAACCGCCTGGTGCTCAACGGCGATGCCGTGCCTGCGCCGCTGGCCGCCTATGCGCGCCGGCAGTGGCAGCACCCCGCCGTCCAGCAGTGGCTGGCCCTGCCCCGCCCGCCCCTGGCAGGCTGATCCGAACGGATACGGCAGGCCATGGACAGCCTTCTTTACATGGGCGTGCGGATCACGCCCGCATCACTTCCCAGCGATGCCTCGCCAGGCGCCTGGCTGCCGCGCGCCACCTTGCTGGAGGTGGCCAGCGGCAAGGCCCTGGAGGCCGTCACCGATGACCAGCCCTGCGACACGCAGCCAGAGGCCGATGCCCGCGCGCTGCGGCTGGGCAAGCGCCATGTGATGAAGGTGCTGCATCAAGGCTGAGGCGCCAGGGTGCTGGCCGCCTGCCCGCGCCCCTCAATCCATCTTCACGGCCACCAGCCTCCACCCCAACAGGCCTTCGCGCCTGAAGATGAAGCCGCCCGGCTCGCCGCGCGGGTGCACGAAGACCTTGGACCATCCCTGGTACTCCACGGAGTAGTCCTTGCGCGGCGGCCCGCCCTGGGTGTCCACGCCCACGCCTGCGGCGGCCACGTCCGTGGGTTTGCCGGGCTTGCCTTTTTCCAGCATGAGCATGACGCCGTCGGGCGAGACCAGCGCCTCGGTGAACTGGCTGACCAGGCCCTGGGCCAGTTGCTGGCCAAAGCCGGCCAGGGGGTTGGAGGCGCTGTCGCCCGAGCCGCCCATCTGGGACTGCAGCCTGGCCATCATCTGGCCCTTGATGCTTTCGCGCAGCGCAGGGAAGTCCACGTAGCCGGACAGGGCCTGGGCGTCGCGGCGCTCCACGGCCTTGCCGATCTGGTGCAGGGCGATGTAGGGCGATGCGTAGAGCAGTCCGGCCGCAGCCACGCAGAGGGCGGCCAGCGCGCGGGCAAGGGTTTTGGGTTTCATGGATCTCTTTCGTGAAGGCAGGCCAGGGGCCTCGCGCAAGCGCGGATGAACGCGCATGAACCGCGCATGCACAGCGCATAAAGGCGGATTCTAGGCGGCCCGTTCGGCGCCGCAGCCACTGCCAGGGCCGTTGCCGCCTGTATTTTTCATAGCGAAACAATAGCGAAGCAATACGCAGAGAGCCCCTATCAGGCCAAGGCCAATACCTGAAAAACTGGTATTGCCTGGAGCATTCGATTCATACTATAGTTTGTAACAAATAGTTTACAAAACAATACAACATGGATCGCCATTGGCCACGCAGGCCATCGGCAAGCCAGCATCGCCGTTTCCGGATGCCTGTGAGCATTTGTGCAGACCGGGCATTTCCCGTTAGTGAAATCTCATTTTCATTACCGATTCCGTTATGAGAGATGCGAGCCATCACGGGGCGGCCTGACAACGCAAGTACCCACCAACCATCCGCAATGCATGCAAAGGACGCAGTATGAATAATTTCAAGTTATCGACTCGCCTGACCGCCTTGATTGGTTTTCTCTCACTGCTCATGATCGTGATCGGCGCTTTCGGGCTATATGGAATCAGCGAGTCCAACCGCCGATTCAAGGTGGTCTATGAAGAGCGCCTGGTCGCACTGGGCGATCTGCTGGAAGTGCAGCGCCTTCTGCTGCGCAACCGCCATGCAGTCTCGGGCGCCATTGCCGTGCACCTGCCCGAGTACACGCAGCAAAAGCAGCAGGAGATACAGATCAACATCAACGACGTGAACAAGGCCTGGGCCTCGTTCCGCCAGACCCGGATGACCGAGGAAGAGGCGCAGCTGGCCGACCGCTTCGAGGCCGTGCGCGCGCTGTTCCTGCAGGGCTTTCTGAAGCCGGCCCAGCAGGCGCTGCAGTCCGGTGACCTGGAGCTGGCCCGGCAGCTGCTGATCGACAAGGACGAGGCGCTGTACGCGCCGCTGCGTGATGTGATCGTGCAGCTGACCGCGCTGCAGACCCGCGTCGCCAAGGAGGAATACGACGCCGCGCAGTCGCTCTACCAGGTGATCTTTGCGGTGGCCGTGGGCTCCATCATCGCGGGCGTGCTGCTCGGGGTGCTGCTGGGCTGGTCCATCATCCGCAACATGGCACGGTCTCTGCGCCTTGCCATCCATACGGCCGATGCCGTGGCGGCGGGCGACCTGACTCGGCACATCGATGTGCGCGGCAAGGATGAGGTGTCCATGCTGCTGCGCGCGCTGCAGACCATGCAGGAGGGGCTGCGCGGCGTGGTGCGCCAGGTGCACCAGGGATCGGTCAGCGTGGCAGCGGCCAGCGGGCAGATCGCGCAGGCCAACCAGGACCTGTCATCACGCACGGAAAGCCAGGCCAGCGCCCTGCAGCAGACGGCAGCCTCCATGGAGCAGCTCAGCTCCACCGTGCGCCAGAACGCCGACAACGCGCAGATGGCCAACCAGCTGGCGCTGGGTGCCTCCACCGTGGCCGAGCAGGGCGGCGAGGTCGTGCGGCAGGTGGTGGACACCATGCGCGGCATCAGTGATTCCAGCCGGCAGATCGCCGACATCATCAATGTGATCGACGGCATTGCCTTCCAGACCAATATCCTCGCGCTGAACGCGGCCGTGGAAGCCGCGCGTGCGGGCGAGCAGGGCCGGGGCTTTGCCGTGGTGGCCACCGAGGTGCGCGGCCTGGCCAGCCGCAGTGCCGAGGCCGCCAAGCAGATCAAGCAACTGATCACCGACAGCGCCAGCCGCGTGCACAACGGCAGCGCGCTGGCCGACCAGGCCGGCACGACCATGGCCGAGGTGGTGGACGCCATACGCCGCGTGACGGATCTGATGGGCGAGATCAGCGCCGCCAGTTCCGAGCAAAGCTCGGGCGTGGCGCAGATCGGCCAGGCGGTCACGCAGATGGACCAGGCCACCCAGCAGAACTCGGCACTGGTGGAGGAGATGGCCGCCGCCGCCTCCAGCCTGCGTGGCCAGGCCGGCGACCTGGTGCGCACGGTGGGCGCCTTCAAGCTGGAGGCGGCAAGCGGCCATCAGCATGCCGCCGTGGAACTGCAGCGCAGGCAGCCCATGCTGGCAGCAGGCTGAGGCGGAAAGAAAAAAGAGCGCGCGCGAGAAGCAGCGAGACAGGCCGGAGCAAGACAGCAGCAGGTCTTGGCCGCCGGGCCAGGCCTGCGGCTGGCTCAATGCAGCGCGTTGCCCCTGGCTTCACGGCTGCGCGCCATCTTGACGCGGTACATGGCCGCATCGGCCTTTTGCAGCGCGTCGTCGGCATCGATGGAGTCCGGCCGCAGGCAGACCACGCCCACGCTGGCGCCGCCGTAGTCCAGCGTCTTGCCATCGGGCAGATCGACCTGGAAGGCCGAGGCATCCGACAGGCGCTGCTGCAGTTCACGCGCCACGGCATCGGCCTCACTGCCGAACAAGGGCCCCACGCCGATGAAGACGAACTCGTCCCCGCCAAAGCGCGCCAGCATGTCGGCACTGCGCAGGTGGGCGGACAGGCGTTCGCCCATGGCACGCAGCAGCGCGTCGCCGGCCTCGTGGCCGTGCTCGTCGTTGACGTTCTTGAAGCGGTCCAGGTCGATGAAGCCCACCACCACGCATTCCTGGCTGCGTGCGCACCGGGCAATGAGCCGGCCCAGCTCGTCGGTGAGACAGCGCCGGTTGGGCAGGCCGGTCAGCGGGTCCAGCAAGGCCAGCGCCGCCAGCTCCCGGTTGGTCCGGTTCAGGCTGGCGATGAGCTGCTCGCGCTCCACGCGCTCGGCAATCAGGTTGGCGAACAGGCGCAGCATGCCTTCGGCCTCGCTGCTCAGGGCCTGCGAGGACTTGCTGGCCGCGCACAGCGTGCCATAGAGCTGGCCATCCGAAAAACGCACGGGCGCGCTGGCGTAGGTGCGTATGCCCAGTTCACGCGCGGCCTCGGAGTCTCCCCAGCAGTCGCCCACATCGGGCGTGTACATGCGGCCCTCGTCCAGGGCGCGCTTGCACAGCGTGTCGCCCCAGGGAACGACCAGGCCCTCGGGAATCTGCATCTCGCTGGCGTTGCGCGCGTACAGCACGCGCTGCTGGCCCTGTTCTTCGTTGATGGTGGTGAGATAGGTGGACTCCAGCTGCGTGCTCTCTTCGAGCATTTGCAGCAGGGGCCGCGTCAACTCTTCCAACGAATGCGCCTGGGTCACGGACTGGGACAGGCGCTGGACAAGGGACTCCATGAAATACCTCTCGAAATGACTACGGATGCAGACTGCCCGCGCGCCTGCTGAGGGAATGGCAAGGCAGGCGGGCCGGCACCAATTTGGGGATTGTGACCCGGCCGGACGCAGGCGGGAAGCATTCCCGCCGCGCGCTACACGCCGATAGGCCTGCGCGCCACGCGCCGCTGTCAGCGGCCCGACACAGGCGGCCACATCACCTGCACGCGCAGGCCGCCCAGCGTGGGCGAGCGGTCCAGCAGCAGGCGAGCACCGTGGCGCTCGGCAATGGTCTGCACGATGGCCAGGCCCAGTCCGCTGCCCTGCGCCGGCTGGCCCGCAGAAGCCGCTGAAGCCGCAGAGGGCCCACGCACAAAGCGCCGCAGCACCAGTTCGCGCTCGCTTTCGGCAATGCCGGGGCCCGAGTCCTCGACCACCAGGGCGCGGCCCTGGGCATCGCTGCGCCAGCCCACATCGACGCGACCGCCTTGCGGAACGTACTTGACGGCGTTGTCCAGCAGGTTGCGCACCAGCATCTGCAAGGACTGTGCGTCGCCCGCCACGGCAAAGGACTGCCGCAGTTGCGGGGACTCGCTCAGGCCCATGTCTAGGCCGTGCTGCTGGGCGGCCACGGCCTGGTCCGCCAGGGCCTGCTCCACCACCTCGCGCAGGTCCACGTCGGCAGGTGCGGCCGCGGCAGCGCCGTGCTGGCCCTGCATGCCTTGCAGGCCTGGGGCCGTGCCTTGTACCGTGCCTTGGGCTTCCTGCCGCGCCAATGTCAACAATTGTTCGACGAGCCGTGTGGCCCGGTCTATGCCGGCTGAAAGACGCTGCACGGCCTCGTCATGCGCGGCCGCATCGGGCGCGCGCTGCAAGGCCACCAGTTGCAGCTTGAGCGCGGCCAGCGGAGAGCGCAGCTCGTGCGCGGCGTCGGCCACGAAGTGCTGCTGCGCCTCGAAGGCCTGGCCCACGCGCTGCAGCAGCGCATTGAGCTCGGCCACCAGGGGCCGCACCTCGTCGGGCAGGCCCTCGGCAGGCACGGGCGCAAGGTCCTGCGGGCGGCGCGTGGCCAGTTCGCGGCGCACGCGCTGCACGGGCGCCAGCGAACTGCGCACCACCCACCACACGGCCAGCGCCAGCACGGGCGCCAGCAGGGCAATGGGCAGCAGGCTTTGCCAGGCGGCGTCGCGCGCCAGGGTGCGGCGCACGCGCATGTCCTGCGCCACCTGGATCACCTGCGAGCGCGTCTGCAGCGAGAACACGCGGTAGACGGTGCCGCGCGCAGGCACGTCGGCAAAGCCCAGCACGGCCATCTGCGGCAGCGCGGCGCCCAGGGCGGATTCAAAAATGCGCAGGCCTTCGTTGGTCCAGACCTGGACGATGAATTCGTGGTTCTCATCCTCGGGCGGCGTGCCCTGGGGCCTGCCGCGCGCATCCACCGGCAGGCCGGCGCGCAGCGCAAAGGCGGTCTGCTGCATCTGGTAGTCGAACAGGGTGTCGGTCTGCAGCAGCGCATTGCGGTAGGCCAGCAGGCCCTGCAGCAGCGCGGTAAGCACGATGGCCGCGCCCAGGAACAGGAGCAGCCGCGTGCCCAGTGCACCGGGCAGGCGGCTGCGCGCCCGGGCGACAAGGGAGGAAACAAGGGAGGAAGCCGGCGCCGTCATGGCTTGGGCACCATGTAGCCCACGCCGCGCACATTGAGGATCAGCCCCGCGCCCAGCTTCTTGCGCAGGCCGTGGATGTAGACCTCGATGGCGTTGCTGCTGACCTCGTCGCCCCAGCCGTAGAGCTTGTCCTCGATCTGCTGGCGCGACAGCGTGCTGCCCGGGCGTGCCAGCAGCGTCTCCAGCACCGCCCATTCGCGGCCCGAGAGCACCACGTCGCGGCCATCGACGCTGGCCTCGCGCGTGGCGGGGTTCAGCCGCACGCCCTCGCGCTCGTACAGCGGGTCGGACCCGCCAGAGGCACGCCGCGCCAGCGCGCGCAGCCGCGCGAGCAGTTCGTCCAGGTCATAGGGCTTGACCACGTAGTCATCGGCCCCCGCATCCAGCCCGGCAATGCGGTCGCGCACGGCATCGCGCGCCGTGGCCACCAGCACCGGCGTGCGATCGCGGCGCCCGCGCAGATGGCGCAGCACCTGCAATCCGTCCTGCCCCGGCAGGCCCAGGTCCAGCAGCACCATGTCATAGCCATGGCCGCCACCCGGGCCGGGGCACAGGGCCGCATCGGCCTGCAGGCCGTCACGGACCCAGTCCACCGCATGGCCCTCGCCGCGCAGCAGGGTCTGCACGGCCTCGCCGATCATGGCGTCATCTTCGACAAGCAGTAAGCGCATGGTTGAAGAATAGCTCCCTGGAAGGCTGGCTCAGTTCTGAGGCACATGCCGCCCGAAACTGGCGCGCTCAAACGTCAGGGACAGCGAGCAAGGGCCGCCCCGCCGCGAGGCTGTCGTCCCCCTCCTTCGCGAAGCGATTAGAGAGGGGGAAGGCGCGCAGCGACTCAGGGGGTGAGCGGCGGTCACACCGCCGCTTCAATCTTAGGCATGGCCATCCGGGCCTTGGTCAAGGCCATGCCCAGGTTGGCGGTACGCCGGCAGACGAAGACGGCCACGTAGTCGGGCATGAGCTTGCCGCGCAGGAAGACGTGGATGAGGTTGTCGCTGTTGACAATGAGCTCCTGGAAGTAGTGGTGGCCGTCGTCCTTGAGGCCGCGCGACTTCTTGAACAGGCTCTCGATCATCGAGACATTGGGGCCGTTGAACAGGTCGGCCGTGGCAGCGGCCACCAGGTCGATGACTTCGCGCGGATGCGAGTCCACCGTGCGGATGGCCAGCAGCATGCCGGAGGCGGCATCCACGTAGCCGATGGCCAGGCACTCGGGCACGGACCCGGCCACCTCGCTCAAAACGTTATCCAGGCTCATTGCAGCTTTCCTTTTATTGTGAATGGATGTGATCGGTCAGCCCATCTTCAGCAGCAGTGCCACTTCGTACGCGTAGAGCAAGTCCTCCTGGGCCTGGGACTGCACGTACTGGGCGTCGATGAGGCGCACGCGGCGCAGCGCCTCGTCGGCGGTGAGGCCCTCGCGCACCAGCCATGCGGCCAGCACCGTGCCCGTGCGGCCCAGGCCGGCCAGGCAGTGCACGGCCAGCACCTCGCCCGCGCGCAGCATGGCCGACATGCGCGCCAGCAGCATCTGGATCTGGGCCACCGTGGGTGATTCGTGGTCGCGCACCGGCAGGTGCAGGTTGCGCAGGCCGTGCCGCTGCAGCGGCTCTTGCGGCAGGTCGTTTTCGGTCAGCGTGATCAGCACGGTGACGCCGCAGCCGCGCAGGGCCTTCAGGTCAAAGTCCATGGACTGCACCACGCCGGGCTGCGGCGCACCGGCCAGCCGGCCCGGCACCAGCCAGGCAAAACCGTTGGGGCCGCGGCTGGCGGGCACGGCCTGCGGGTCGGCGGCCAGCGGCTGCCAGTCCACCAGCACGGCGGGATTGACGGCGCGCGGCCGGGCAGTGGCAGCGGGTGTCGGTGCGGGTGCGGGAACCGGCGCAGGCATGGATGCAGACATGGATGCAGGCACGGGCGCAGGCGCAGGCTCAGGTGCAGGCATGGGCTCGGATGCAGGCTCGGTGGCCACTGCATCCGACAGAAACTCGGAGATCGCGGCCATGGCCGCTGCAGGCAGCGGAGGAGGCAGGGGCACGCCCTCCTCCAGGTCTTCGGCCCGCGCATCGGGAGAGGCCACGGCGCAGCTGCCGGTGCGCAGGAACTGCTGGCCCGCCAGCGACAGCGGCGCACGCTGAAAGGCTTCCATGGATTGCGCCTCGGCGATGCGGCCGCCGGCCAGCAGCAGCATGTCCTGCGCCACGGCCTGTGCGTGCTGCTGCTGGTGCGTGCTCATCAGCACGGCGGTGCGCTGACCCACCTGGCGCAGCAGTTCCAGCAGCACGAAGGCCTCGTAGCCCTCCAGCTCGGCCGTGGGCTCGTCCACCATCAGCAGCGCCGGCTCGGCCAGCGCCTCGCGCAGGATGGCCACGGCACGCTGCTGCACGGGGGACAGCTGCAGCGCCGGCTGGTCGAACATCAGCGCAAGCTCGGGAAAGCCAAAAGCCTGCACCTGGGCGCGGCACCAGTCGCGCAGCTCATGCGGCACCAGCTTGAGACGGGGGCGCGCCAGCTCCACGATGGCATCGAAGGTGCTGGCCATCATCAGCCTGGCCTGCTGCTGCACCAGGCGCGGCGCCTGCAGGCCGCTGCGCCATGGCTGGCCCGCGTAGCGCGTGCTGCCCCAGCGGCGAAAACGCGGGTTGGCGGCATTGAGATCGGCCAGCGTGCGCAGCAGGGTGGATTTGCCCGATCCCGAAGGCCCCAGCAAAACGGTGACGCCCCGGGCGGGCAGTGCGAAGTCCACCTCAGCCAGGATGACGCGCGCACCGAACGATGCGCCCAAACCCGCCACCTGCAAACTGTAGTCCTGATTCAAAGCCGTGCCTTTCCTGTGATGCGTTGCGCCCCCAGGGGCCGTATTCCGTGAATCAAGACGGTCAGCGCACGCCTCGATGGGCCGGCAGTCTAAGCGGTTTCCCTTACATCAATCCGTCACAAAAAGAAACATTACTAACGCAAACGGGCGTCATTTCACACGATACAACCATCACATTGGCGTACCGATCCTTGGACCGCTGGCATTTTTCTCTGGTTTTTCCAAAGCGATAGCCCCGGCGCATTCACGCCGGGGCCGTGCGATCAATCAAGTGTGTGGATGCTTCTGGTCCCTTACCTCCTTTCACTTACCCGAGACGTACGGGGACAAAGATCCTGTTGCCATCGCGCCAGATCAGCACGGCCACGGTCTTGCCGGCCTTGGCCATGGCGGCACGCACGGCCTCGATATCACCGGCAGGCGTGCCGTTGATGGACAGCAGCACATCGCCCTGGGTGATGCCGGCCTCGGCGGCCGGGCCTGCGGCGTCGGCCACAACCAGGCCGTCCTTCACGCCGATCTGCTGCTTTTCCTCGGGCTGCAGCGGGCGCAGGGCCAGGCCCAGCTTGCCCTTGCCGGCGTCGGGCTTGTCCTTGGCCACCTTGGCGGCCTTGTCGCTGGCATCGCCCAGCACGGCGCTGAGCGTGCGGGCCTCGCCGTTGCGCCATATCTCCAGCGTGACCTTCTGGCCCGGCAGCGCCTGGCCCACAAAGGCCGGCAGATCGCCCGATCCCACTATGGGCTGGCCATCGATCTTGCGCACCACGTCGCCGGGCTCCAGGCCTGCCTGGGCGGCGGGGCCGCTCTTGTCCACGCTGGACACCAGGGCGCCTTCGGGACGGTCGAGCTTGAAGGAGTCGGCAAAGGCCTGGTTCACCTCCTGCACGGCCACGCCCAGCCGCGCATGCTGCACCTTGCCCGTGGCCACGATCTGCTGCTGCACACGCGTGGCCACCTCGATGGGAATGGCGAAGGACACGCCCTGGTAGCCGCCCGAACGCGAGTAGATCTGGCTGTTGATGCCCACCACCTCGCCGCGCGCATTGAACAGCGGGCCGCCCGAGTTGCCGGGGTTGATGGCCACGTCGGTCTGCAGGAAGGGCACGAAGGAGTCGTCAGGCAGGGTACGGCCCTTGGCGCTGACCACGCCGGCCGTCACGCTGCTCTCGAAGCCGAAGGGCGAGCCGATGGCCAGCACCCAGTCGCCCACGCGCAGATCGGCCGTCTTGCCCAGCGATACGGTGGGCAGGTTCTTCGCCTCGATGCGCAGCACGGCCACGTCGGTCTTGGGATCGGCGCCCAGCACCTTGGCGCTGAACTCGCGCCGGTCGGTCAGCTTGACGGTCACTTCCTTGGCGCCGCGCACCACGTGGGCGTTGGTCAGGATCAGGCCGTCGCTGGAGACGATGAAGCCCGAGCCTTCGCCGCGCGTGGGCACATCGCGCTGGGGCTGGCCCTGGCCCATGCCCGGCATGCCGGGCACGCCGAAGCGGCGGAAGAATTCAAAGAACGGATCGTTGGGGTCCATGCCCTGCAGGCCCTGACCTTGGCCCTGGCCCTGCCGCGCAGCGGCCTCGTCGCCATCGTCGCCCATGGCACGCGAGCTGCCGACCACGCTGATGTTGACCACGGCCGCGCCGTTGCGCGCCGTGATGTCGGCAAAGTTGGGCGCCGCCACGGCGGCGGCGGGGGAAGCTGGAGAAGCAGGCTGTGCTGCAGGCGCAAACAGCGACGTGGCGGCACGCGCATCGCCATGCACCACACCAACCAGACCGGCGCCCGTGGCGCCCAGGGCGCCGATGGCACCTGCGGCCACCAGGGCCAGCACCAGACGGCGGGGAGTGGACAGAATCTTGTTCATCGCAGACCTTTCCTCAAAAGCAGCGTTCCTTGCTGCGTTGGGGAGAAGTCTGAAGGGGCAGACTTAGGCGAGGCTTAGAGGCGCTGGCCCTCACCCATCCACTCTGCGCAAAACCCAGCAAAGCGCTGCACGACCTGCCTGGGCTTGAGGCTGCGGGACTGAGCAATGCCCAGGGTGACAACCGCCACCTCGTCCTTGAAGGGTCGGATGATGAAGTCCACTCCATCCACCGTGTGCGTGGACTGCAGGGGAAAGTTCAGGATGCTGAATCCCAGTCCATTGGCCACCATGCCGCGCACAACCTCGGGCTGGGCGGAGCGGAAGGCAGGCACGGGCCGCTCGCCCACGGCGTCGAACAGCCGCGCGAAATACTCCCGGCTGTGGGGCAGGTCGAGCATGACATAGGGCTCTGCAAGCAGGCTCTTGAGCGTGACGGCGCGCTGGCGGGCCAGTCGGTGCCGCGCCGGCAGGATGGCGTAGGGAGGCAGCGTGCGCAGCGGCTGGAAGGCGATGTCGTCGGTGAGGTCTATGTCATAGGTGAGGGCCAAGTCCAGCGTGCCGTCGCGCAGGCTGGTGAACAGGTCCTCCTGGTGGGCTTCGGCCGTGCGGAAGGTGATGCCCGCATGCTCCGCCACGAAACGGCTGATGAGCCCGGCCAGCAGCGGCGGGGCCAGCGAAGTGAGGCAGCCCAGCGCAATGCTGCCCGACATACCCGAATCCAGGCTGCGCGCAACGCCTTGCAATTCTTCCGCGTTCTTGAGCAGGCTTCGGGCCATGCCCAGTATTTCGCGCCCGGCCTGGGTCAGGGACAGCCCGGCCGCATGGTGGCGAATGAACAGCTGCACGCCAAAGGATTCTTCCAGATCGGCGATCGCCGTGGAGATCGACGGCTGCGAGACATGCAGCAGCCGCGATGCGGCAGTGAAAGACAGCGCCTGGGCCGTGGCGACGAAGTAGCGCAGCTGGCGAAGCGAGTACCGCAGCGATAGGTTTTCCACGGGCTTGGCTCCAGCGGCGACGAAGGCTCTACATAAAACAAAACTATGCAATGCATCTTATTAATATTCTTTATAAATAGCCACTTTCTCCCTAAATTTCCTCCCCAGACAGACCCATCTGACCCACGGAGGACGACATGCAGACAGCAGACCAGGGGCACTTTGCCCAGGCCCCGAACAGGGCGCGGGGAGACAGCGCCCCATGACAGCCAATCCCATTTCCATCGACACGCTGGTGGTCGGCGCGGGCCAGGCCGGCGTGGCCATGAGCGAGCATCTGGGCCGCATCGGCGTGCCCCACCTGGTCCTGGAGCGCGAGCGCATTGCCGAACGCTGGCGCACGGGCCGCTGGGATTCGCTGGTGGCCAACGGCCCCGCCTGGCATGACCGCTTTCCCGGCTTGGAGTTCGACGATCTGGACGCGGATGCCTTCGCACCCAAGGACCGGGTGGCCGAGTATTTCGAGGCCTATGCCAGAAAGTTCGGCGCCCCCATACGCACCGGCGTGGAAGTGACCCGGGTGCTACGCAATACGGGCGTCGAAGGTTTTACCGCAGAGACCTCCGAGGGCCTGGTCCACGCTCGCCGCGTGGTAGTGGCGACCGGCCCGTTCCAGCGCCCGGTGATCCCCGCGCTAGCCCCTGAAGACAAGCGGTTCACACAAATCCATTCCGCGCACTATCGCCACCCCGGGCAATTGCCCGAAGGCACCGTGCTGGTGGTGGGGGCTGGTTCATCGGGCGTGCAGATCGCCGATGAATTGCGGCGCGCCGGCCGAAAGGTCTATCTGTCGGTGGGCCCGCATGACCGGCCACCGCGCTCTTACCGCAACCGCGATTTCTGCTGGTGGCTGGGCGTGCTCGGCGAATGGGACAAGGAGACGGCCGCACCGGGCAAGGAGCATGTGACCATTGCCGTCAGCGGGGCGCGCGGCGGCCAGACCATCGATTTTCGCCGTCTCGCCCATGAAGGGATCACGCTGGTGGGCGTGACCCGGGTCTTCGATGATGGTGTCGTGTCCTTCGCGCCAGACCTGATCACCCATCTGACGCGCGGCGACGAGAACTACCTGTCGCTGCTGGACGCAGCGGACGCCTATGTGGCACGCAACGGCCTGGACCTTCCCGAGGAGCCCGAGGCGCGGCGCATGCTGCCCGATCCGCCTTGCGTCACGCAGCCGCTGGCGTCGCTGGACCTGGTGCAGGCCGGCGTGTCCTCCATCGTCTGGGCGACCGGCTACGCGGTGGACTACCGCTGGCTGCAGGTCGATGCCTTCGATGCCAGTGGCAAGCCGCGACACCAGCGCGGGGTTTCGTCCGAGCCCGGCATCTATTTCCTGGGCCTGCCCTGGCTGTCGCGGCGCGGCTCCAGCTTCATCTGGGGCGTCTGGCACGACGCCCGGCATATCGCAGACCACATCGCCATACAGCGCCAGTACCTCGCCTACCGCGATGCAGCCCACCGCACGCCCTCGCACGGGGCGCCCACCCAGGCCGCCCATCCCACAGGAGCGCAATGATGCCCGCCCACACACAGCCCCCTACCCACACGCGCATCCGGATGTTCAACACCAAGGACACCTATCCCAACCAGTCGCTGGACAACGACCTGTGCCAGGCCGTGCGCGCCGGCAACACCGTCTATGTGCGCGGCCAGATCGGCACCGATTTCGAGGGCAATCTGGTCGGCCTGGGCGATCCGCAAAAGCAGGCCGAGCAGGCGATGAAGAACGTCAAGCAGCTGCTGCAGGAAGCGGGCAGCGACCTGTCGCACATCGTCAAGACCACCACCTACATCGTCGACCCGCGCTACCGCGAGCCCGTCTACCGGGAAGTGGGCAAGTGGCTCAAGGGCGTGTTTCCCATCTCCACGGGGCTTTGCATATCGGCTCTGGGGCAGCCGCAGTGGCTGATGGAGATCGACGTGATCGCGGTCATCCCCGAGGGCTGGCAGCCCGGCGCGCAGTGAGGAGCAGGACATGACCTTCTCCATCATCGGGCAGGCGTATCGGCCGCAGATGCAGGTCTACCTGACGCGCGCTCTGGACCCCACGGCCGCACCCAGCTATGGAGTGCCTGGCGATGAATAAGCCGACAAGTCGCGATCTGCTCAGGTCGCTGGTGGGATTTCCGACCGTCAGCCGGGACTCCAATCTGGCGCTGATCGGCTTCATCCAGCGCTACTTGGCCGACCTGGGGGTGCAAAGCGAGCTGCTGCACAACGCCGAGGGCACCAAGGCCAATCTGTTCGCCACCATCGGCCCACGCGACCGTGGCGGCATCGTCCTGTCCGGGCATACGGACGTGGTTCCCGTGGACGGGCAGGCCTGGACCATGGAGCCTTTCCGCCTCACCGAGGCGCATGGCCGCCTGTATGGCCGGGGCACGGCCGACATGAAGGGATTCATCGCATCAGTGTTGGCCGCAGTGCCGCTTTTCCTGCGCCAGCCCCTTTCCATGCCCGTACACCTGGCTTTTTCCTACGACGAGGAGGTGGGCTGCCTGGGCGTGCGGTCCCTGCTGTCGGAACTGCAAAACCGCCCCCACAGGCCACGCCTGTGCCTGATCGGCGAGCCTACGGAACTGCAGCCGGTGCTGGGACACAAGGGCAAGCTGGCGATGCGATGCCGCATCCAGGGCGCGGCCTGCCATTCGGCCCATGCGCCGCGCGGCGTCAATGCCATCGGATACGCGGCGCGCGTGATCCGCAAGCTGGACGAGATCGGCGCAAGGCTGTCGCGGCCCGAGCACCACGACCCGCGCTTCGATCCGCCGTTCTCGACGGTGCAGGTCGGCGTCATCCAGGGCGGCCGCGCGCTGAACATCGTGCCTGCCGAGTGCGAGTTCGATTTCGAGGTTCGCGCCCTGCCGGGCTTCGATGCGCATGAAGTGGCGTACGAACTGCAGGACTATGCCGATACCGATCTGCAACCACTCATGCAAGCGGTGCAGCCCGGCACCGGCATCCGCTTGCAGCCGCTGAGCGCCTACCCGGGACTGGCCACACCGCCCGAGAGCGAGGCTGCGCAACTGCTGACCCTGCTGAGCGGGCGCAGGGATTTCGGCACGGTGGCCTTCGGTACGGAAGGCGGACTGTTCGACCAGGCGGGCATCCCCACGGTGGTGTGCGGGCCGGCCAGCATGGACCAGGGGCACAAGCCCGATGAGTTCATCACCGTGGAACAACTGCAGGCCTGTGACGCCATGCTGGCCCGCCTGGCGGCCCACCTGACGCACGTTGACGGTGCCACCCAGGACCCGGCCCGGCCACAAGCGGAGGACAGCCGCCATCCACAGTGACCGCAGCGGCAGATGCCGCGATTTTCCACCGACATAAAACATCGGACGCACCCAACGTGCCAATGCACAGGCACACGGACGTCACGCAACCGCAACTCCACTATCTGGAGGAGACACCATGGAACACAACGACAACACCCTGCGGCTGGAAGACAGCACCATCCAACCCATTCCCGCCCATGAACGGCATGGCAAGGCCAGCGACCTGTTCACCATCTGGTTCGGCACCAACGTCATGCTGCTGACCGTGGTCACCGGGGCGCTGGTCGTCACGGTGTTCAAGCAGCCGTTCTGGTGGGGCACGCTGGCCATCGTCGTCGGCAATCTGGTCGGCGCGGTATTCATGGCGCTGCATGCGGCGCAGGGCCCTCAGCTGGGGGTGCCCCAGATGGTGCAGACGCGCGGGCAGTTCGGCTCGCTGGGCTCTTTGCTGGTGGTGGGCCTGGTGGTGGTCATGTATGTGGGCTTCTTTGCCTCCAACCTCGTGCTGGGCGGGCAGTCGCTGCACAGTCTGAGCAGTGCCGTGACGGTCAACCAGGGCGTGGTCGCGGTGGGCCTGCTGAGCCTGGTGGCCACCATCTTTGGCTACCGGCTGATCCACGTCTACACGCGGCTGCTGACCTGGTGCGCAGGCGCGGTGCTGGTGCTGGCCTTCGCATGGATCATCTTCGTGCACGGGCTGCCGGCCGATCTGCTGTCGAAGAACGCACCCAGCCTGACGGGATTTCTGGGCAGCATGTCCATCGCCGCGCTCTGGCAGATCGCCTATGCGCCCTATGTGTCCGACTACTCGCGCTACCTGCCGGCGGACACCGGCCCGCGCGTGGCCTTCTGGGCCAGCTATGGCGGCTGCACCCTCGGCTCCATCTTTCCGATGGTGCTGGGCGCGCTCGTGGGCCTGACGGTGGAGGGCGATGACATCGTAAAAAGCCTGAGCACGCTGACGCAGGGCATCAGTCCGCTGGTGATCATCGTGCTGACGCTGGGCATCGCGGCCACCAACGCCATGAACCTGTACTGCGGCGCGCTGTCCACGATCACCATCGTGCAGACGCTGCGGCCTTCCTGGTCGGCCAAGGCGGCGGCGCGCGCGGCCTGTGCCTGCCTGCTGTTCGGCATCGCCTTGACGATTGCGCTGGCCGGCCAGGACAACTTCCTGGCCACCTACACCCACTTCATTTTGTTGCTGTTGTGCGTAATGGTGCCCTGGACTGCGGTGAATCTGGTGGACTACTACCTCGTCCGCCACGGCCAGTACGACGTGGATTCCTTCTTCCGCCAGGACGGCGGCATCTATGGGCGCTTCAACGGCGTGGCCATCTTTTCGTACGCCTTTGGCATTGCCGTGCAACTGCCTTTCGTCGCCACCGATCTGTACACCGGCCCCGTTGCGAAGATGCTGGACGGCGCAGACATTTCCTGGATCGTCGGGCTGATACTGACATCGGTGGTGTACTACGTGTGCCAGAAGCGCTTTGCGCCGATCCCCGCCCCCATGGCTCTGCCATGACATCCGCCATGACCAGGACAACCCTGCAGCAGCCGTACCTGCCCCCGAGCGCCCAGACACAGCGGGCCCTCACGTCCATCGAAGCCATTGCGGCCATACAGCAGGGCCGGCTTGCGGCGAGCGACTATTTGGCCACCCTGCTCGCGCATGCGCAGGCCATGTCGGGGCTCAATGCGCTGACGGCGCTGGACGTGCAGGGCGCGCTGGCGGCTGCGCGGCGCATCGACGCACTGCCCGCCGACGCCCGGGCGCAATTGCCGCTGGCCGGCCTTCCCATCGTTGTGAAGGACAACATCAACACGCGAGGCCTGCCGAACACGGCAGGAACACCGGCGCTGGAACACTTCATTCCCTGGGACAACGCGCCCTCTGTGCAGCGCCTGCTGAATGCGGGGGCCATTGTCCTGGGCAAGGCCAACATGCATGAGCTGGCCTTCGGCATCACCAGCACGAATCTGGCGCCGCATGCGGGGCCTGTGCGCAACCCCTACGACCCCAGCCGCATCCCGGGCGGCTCGTCGGGCGGCACGGCCGCCGCCATTGCCGCGCGCATCGTGCCTGCAGGGCTGGGCACGGATACCGGAGGCTCTACGCGCATTCCTGCGGCGCTGACCGGCATTGCGGGCTTTCGCCCCTCGGTGGGCAACGGCGGCGCCAGCCGGCGCTACCACGACCCGAATGCGGTCGTCCCCATCAGCCACACGCGCGATACCGTGGGTCCCATGGCGCGCAGCGTGGCCGACATCGCCCTGCTGGACCAGGTGATCACGGACAGCGGTTCCCTGGTGACCCTGGACCTGCGGGGCCTGCGCGTTGGCCTGCCCTCCCCCCTGTGGGAAGGCCTGGAGCCGGAGGTCGAGGCCGTGGCGCGCGCAGCGCTGCTGCGGCTCCAGGCCGCTGGCGTGGACTGGGTGGATATGGCCATGCCCGACCTTCTGGACATCAACAGCCATATCGGCGCACCGCTGGCCCTGCATGAATCGGTGGACGACCTGCCCGCGTGGCTGGACGCCAACGAAGCGCCGGTCCGTACCGTGGCCGACATCGCCGCGCGCATTGCCAGTCCCGATGTGCGTGACATGTACCAGGCCGTGCTCGCGGACGAGGCCGCAGACCAGTACGAAGAGGCCATGACGGTCTGGCGGCCCCGGCTGCAGCAGTACTACGCCACGGCCTTTGCCACGCACCGGGTCGATGCGTTGCTGTTCCCCACCACCCGGCTCGCGGCCGTGCCGCTGGACGAGGTGAACGGCTCCTCGACAGTGTCGATACAAGGAGCGGAGGCGGTCAGCACCTTCGAGGCCTTTCTGCGCAATACCGATCCGGCCAGCAATGCCGGTCTGCCTGGCCTTTCGCTGCCGGCCGGCCTGACGCCACAGGGGCTGCCGGTGGGCATCGAGCTGGACGGCCCCGAAGGCAGCGACCGCCGCCTGCTGGCGATAGGGGTGGCCTTCGAGCAGGTGCTGGGCCTGCTGGCCGCGCCGCGGCCCTGAGTCACAGGCACAGCCTGCGGCGCCGCCGCTCAGATCAGCGCCAGCACCTTCTCCGGCGGGCGGCACAGCGCCGCGCCCTTGGGCGTGACGACGATGGGGCGGTTGAGCAGCACGGGGTGCTCGGCCACGGCGGCGATGAGCTGCTCATCGCTGACGGATGCATCGCCCAGGCCCAGCTCGGTGTAGACGGCTTCCTTGCTGCGCAGCAGCTCGCGCACGGGCACGCCCAGCCGCCGGACCAGGGCCTGCAGTTGCGCAGCGTCCAGGGGCTGGGCGATGTAGTCGACGATGGTCGGCTCCACGCCGTTGTCGCGCAGCAGGGCCAGCGCGCCGCGCGAGTTGCTGCAGCGGTTGTTGTGGTAAATGGTGATGTCGGTGCGGGGTGCGGTGGTGTTCATGGGCCGCAGTGTAGGCCCATGAAAATGCGCATCAGGCCACGGCTTCCTCGGGATGGGCATCGACCTCGCGGCCGGGCAGCAGCAGGTTCAGCCCCACCGCGACCAGGGCGCCGACGGTGATGCCCGAGCCGAAAACTTCGCGCACGAAGGCAGGCATGCGGGCAAGCAGGTCCGGGCGCACCGTGACCGCCAGGCCGCAGCCCAGCGAGACCGCGATGATCAGGCTGGCGCGCCGCGAGTGCTCGGCGCCGCTGAGCATGCGGATGCCGGCTGAAATGATCATGGCAAACATCATCAGCCCCGCGCCGCCGAGCACGGGCTGCGGAATCGTCACCACCAGTGCGCCCAGCACAGGAAAGAGGCCGGCCAGCAGCAGCATGACGCCCGTCAGCATGACCACGTGGCGGCTGGCCACGCCGGTCAGCGAGACCACGCCCACGTTCTGGGCGAAGGTGGACAGCGGAGGGCTGGACATCACGGCGGCGAAGGCCGAGCCCACGCCATCGCACAGCATGCCGCTGGACAGGCGCTTGCCGTCGATGCGCGTCTGCGTGGCCGCGCCCAGGGCCATGAAGGTGCCCGTGGTCTCGACGATGGTCACCAGAAAGGCGATGGACATGGCGACGATGCCGGCCACCGGGAACGTCATGCCGAAGGTCAGCGGCTGCGGGATGGCGAAGACCGCGGCCTCGCTCACCTGGGTGAAGTCGATCAGGCCCAGCGCCAGGCACAGCACATAGCCGCAGGCGATGCCCAGCACCACGGCCGAGGCAGAGACGATGCCCCTGCCCCACTGCACGAAGCCGATCACCAGCACCAGCACGAAGCCGGCGATGGCCAGGTGGCCGATCGCGCCGTAGTCGCTGCGGCCCACGCCGCCCGCAGCCCAGTCCACGGCGACGGGGGTCAGCGACAGGCCGATCATGGTCACGACCACGCTGGTCACGGTGTGCGGAAAGAAGCGGCGGATCACGGGCATGAAGTAGCTGCCCACGATCATCACCAGCGACCCTACCAGCGAGGAGCCCAGGATGCCGGCCACGCCATGCTCCAGCCCCACGCTGATGCCCGCGCCCACGAAGGCGAAGCTTGTGCCCATGACGCAGGGCAGCCGTATGCCCACGGGCCCCACCCCCCTGCACTGGACGATGGTGACCACGCCCGAGCCCAGCAGCGCTGCATTCACCAGCGCCACGATCTGGTCGGCCGGCAGCTTGAGCGCCCCGCCGAAGACCAGGGGCACGGCGATGATGCCGCCCAGCGCCGCCAGCAGGTGCTGCAGCGACAGAAGCACCGTGGTGATGAGCATTGGCGGTCGGTCTTCCACCTTGTAAAGCAGTTGTTCCATTGTCTTGTCTCCTTGTGTCCTGGCCGTCGGCCTCTTCAGAGGCGCTTGTATGTATGTCGGGGCAGTGGTGCCGGAAAAGGGTGGGGGTCCTGAAAGTGCTGCCTGGGTCTTCGAGCCTCCTGGAGATGCTTCGGGGGAATGGCGCAGGGCGGCAGACCGGCACCCGCGATGGCCTGGGTGCCGGCCTGCCGCGCTGCAGGTGTATGTCAGTGGCCCGCTGCGCGCTCGAACAGCGTGCGGGCCAGTTCGCGGTGGCGTGTCAGCACGCGCGGCAGGTCGGCCGTGAGCAGGTGGCCGTCGCGGACCACGACGCGGCCGTTGATGACGCTGGTGGACACGTCGGTGGGCGTGCAGAACACCAGCGCGGCCACGGGGTCATGGCCTGCGCCCGCGTAGCCCACGCCCGACATGTCGAAGGCCACGAAGTCGGCCGACATGCCCGGCGCCAGCGCGCCGATGTCGTCGCGCCCCAGCACGCGCGCGCCGCCCAGCGTGGCGATCTCCAGCGCCTCGCGCGCGCCCATGGCGGCAGGGCCGTGGCCCACGCGCTGCAGCAGCAGGGCCTGGCGCGCCTCGCCCAGCATGTGGGCGCCGTCGTTGGAGGCGCTGCCGTCCACGCCCAGGCCCACGGGCACGCCCGCATCGCGCATGGTGCGCACGGGCGCAATGCCCGAGGCCAGGCGCATGTTGGAGCACGGGCAATGCGCCACGCCCGTGCCCGTGCGCGCGAACAGCGCAATGCCCTCGGCATCGAGCTTGACGCAGTGGGCATGCCAGACATCGGGGCCGACCCAGCCCAGGCTTTCTGCGTACTGCGCGGGGGTGAGGCCGAATTTCTCGCGCGAGAAGGCGACGTCGTTGTCGTTCTCGGCCAGGTGGGTGTGCAGCGACACGCCGTGCGCACGCGCCAGCACGGCGGACTCGCGCATCAGCTCGCGCGTCACCGAGAACGGCGAGCACGGCGCCAGCACCACGCGCAGCATGGAGTGGCGTGCGCTGTCGTGGTACTGCTGGATCAGGCGCAGGCTGTCGCGCAGGATGGCTTCCTCTTCCTCCACCACCGCGTCAGGCGGCAGGCCGCCCTTGCTGCGGCCCAGGCTCATGGAGCCGCGCGCCGCATGAAAGCGCATGCCCATCTGCTGCGCCGCGGCGATGGAGTCATCCAGCCGAGCGCCATTCGGATACAGGTACAGGTGGTCGCTGGTGGTGGTGCAGCCCGACAGCATCAGCTCGGCCATGGCGGTCTGGGTGGAGACGTGGATCATCTCCGGCGTGAGGTGCGACCACAGCATGTACAGGTTGGTCAGCCACGAGAACAGCTCCGCATCCTGCGCGGCCGGCACGGCGCGCGTGAGGCTCTGGTACATGTGGTGGTGCGTGTTGACCAGGCCCGGCATGACCACGCGGCCGCGCATGTCCAGCACCTGGGCCGTGCCGTCGTCCACCATGCGGCGGTACTGCGGCGGCAGATCGGCCGTTGCGCCCACCCATTGCACGGCCGGGCCGTCGGCCACCAGGGCGCCGTCGCGGATCTCGCGGCGCTGCGCATCCATGGTGACGAGTACATCGGCGTTCAGTGCGATCAAGGTCATGGCGCTCTCTTCTTCGAAATGGAAAAGCCGCCAGTCTAGGAAGGACAAGCCATTGCCGATAGCGCTGAATTCCGCCCGATGTGTCCACAAAAAGTGGACAGTGCCAAAGACTCACCGCCCCCCGGCAAACAGCCTTGCCAGCGCCTGGCCGATGGACTGGGCCATCAGCTCCCCCGCCGCGCTCAACTGCCCCCTGGCCCGGCCGGTCAGCACCAGCGTCTGCCGCCGCAGATGCGCATCGCGCAAAGGCACGAAGACCAGGGCATTGCGGCTGCGCTCCTCCATCACGTCCAGCGGATTGAGCAGGGCAATGCCCTCGCCCAGCATGACCAGGCGCTGGATCAGCGCCATGGAGGTGGACTCGGCCACGGGCGTGACCTCGATGGCGTTGCGCGCAAAGGCTTCGTCCAGCAGGCTGCGGATGGACAGCGGCGGCGCGGGCAGGATGAGCGGATGGCCTATGCACTCGCTGAGCAGCACGGACGATTGGCGCGCCAGCGCATGCCGGGGCGGCACGATGGCGCCGATCTGCCATTCGCTGGTGGCCAGCGCGCGCAGCGCGGGGCGTTCGGACAGGTCGTAGGCCAGGCCCAGGTCGGCGTCGCCGCCTTCCACGGCGGCCGCGATGTCGCTCAAGGGCAGGTCGATGATGCGCACCACGATGCCCGGGTGGCGCTGGCGGAATTCATGCACCAGCGAGGGCAGCAGCGAGCCGGCCAGCCCCGTGGTCGCGGCCACGGTGATCTCGCCGCTGCGCGCGCCCTGCAGCTCGGCAATGCGCTCGCGCAGCGCCGCATGCTCGCGCAGCGTGGCGCGCACATGGGCCAGCACCATCTCGCCCGTCGGGGTGAGGCGCAGGCGCTTGTGGATGCGCTCGAACAGGGGCGTGCCCAGCTCGGCCTCCAGGTCGAGGATCTGGCGGTTGACGGCCGTGGGGGCCACGTGCAGATGTTCGGCCGCCTTGCGGATGGAACCGCGGCGGACCACTTCGTCGAGATAGCGCAGGACTCTGGCGTGCATGGCGCGAGCGTAGCGGGGTTTGCCGGGCCGCGCTTTGCAGCACCCGGCAGCGCAGGCTCAGCGGGCCGTGCCCGGGCGCTCGGCGCGCAGCGTGCGGCTGAGCATGATCACGGGGATCAGGCCCACCAGCACCAGGGCCAGCGACGGCAGGGCCGCCTCGCCCAGGCGTTCGTCGCGCGCGAGCTGGTAGGCCACGACGGCCAGGGTATCGCTGTTGAAGGGGCGCAGCACCATGGTGGCGGGCAGCTCCTTCATCACATCGACGAAGACCAGCAGCGCCGCCGCCGCCGTGGAGCGCCTGAGCAGCGGCCAGTGCACGCGCGACAGCATGCCCCAGGCGCCCGTGCCCAGCATGCGGGCCGAGTCGTCCAGGCTGGGCGCGATGCGCGCATAACCGCTTTGCATGGACTGCAGGGCCACGGCGCAAAAGCGCACCAGGTAGGCCCAGACAATGCCCACGGCGGTGGCCGTGACCAGGCCGGCAAAGCCCCATTCGGGCCGCACCTGCTGCACCCAGCCCACGGGCAGCAGCAGGCCGACGACGACGACGGCGCCCGGCACCGCATAGCCCAGGCTGGCCAGTTGCACCACGCCGCGCGTGACGGCCGACTCCTTGTTGCGGCGCACGGCAAACGCCAGGGCCACGGCGATGATCACGGCCAGCACCGAGGTGATGGTGCCCAGGCGCACGCTGTTGAGCGCCCAGTCGAGGAAGCGGTCCCAGGGCAGCACCGACCAGTCGGCCGCCAGCGGGCGCAGCATGAAGAACACGGGCGCCACAAAGCCCATGAGCACGGGCAGCAGGCACGCCAGCCAGGCCAGCGCGCAGCGCCAGCCGCGCAGGCGCAGTGGCTGCGCCTCGGCCGAGCTGGCGCGGCCCGTGCTGCCGGTGACGAAGCGCATGCGCCGCTGGGCGCGCAGCTCCAGCTGCAGCAGCAGCACCACCAGCACCAGCAGGAAGGTCGCCAGCTGCGCGGCGGCAATGCGGTTGTCCATGGACAGCCAGGCCTTGTAGATGCCCGTGGTGAAGGTCTGTATGCCGAAGTAGCTGACCACGCCGAAGTCGGCCAGCGTCTCCATCACTACCAGGGCCACGCCAGCGGCCACGGCCGGGCGCGCCAGCGGCAGCGCCACCGACCAGATGCGCCGCGACAGCGGCGCGCCCATCAGGCGCGCGGCCTCCATCAGGTGCGCGGCGCGCTCGCCCAGCGCGGTGCGCGCCAGCAGGTAGACATACGGGTAGAGCGAGAAGATGAAGACCCAGACCGCGCCGCCCAGGCTGCGCACCTCGGGCAGGAGACGGCCTTCCAGGCCATAGGTGTCGCGCATCCAGGTCTGCAGCGGGCCGCTGAACTGCAGGAAGTCGGTATAGGCATAGGCCGTGACATAGGCCGGCATGGCCAGCGGCAGCAGCAGCAGCCATTCCAGCTGGCGCCGGCCCCGGAAGTCGAACAGCGTCACGGCCGCCGCCGTGCCCGTGCCCACGATGGCCGCGCCCAGCGCCACCAGCAGGCCCAGCCAGACCGTGGTCCACAGATAGCCGGGCAGCACGGTGGCCGCCATCTCGCGCAGGATGGAGCCGGCCAGGGCATCGCCCTGCCCCACGGGCAGCCAGGAGCCGAGCACGGCCAGCACGGGCAGCATCAGCACCAGGGCCAGCAGGAGCAGGGGAAGGGAGCGGAGTACGGACGACAGACGGCGCAAAGCGGAGGTCTCGGCTAGAGGATGAGGGGGAGGATCTGGCTGCCGGGCTATGGAACGGGCCGGGATCTGCGGCTGCCGCCGGCCTGTGGGCCGATGTGCCGCCGAGACCGGACGTGCCTGCGGGCTGCTGGAGTCGGCGGGCTCCGGGCATGCCCTTGGCCCGCCAATGCAAATGCGAATTCTATTCATTTGCGCGGTTCTACAATCGCCGCATGTTTTTGACCGTCTCCCAACTCGAGGTGCGCTACCCGGGCCGCGACAGGCCTGCCGTGCAGGGCGTCACGCTGAATCTGGCCGCTGGCGACATCGGCGTGCTCATCGGCCCCTCGGGCTGCGGCAAGACCACGCTGCTGCGTGCCGTGGCGGGCCTGGAGCCCGTGAGCGGCGGCGAGATCCGCATCGACGGCCAGCTCGTGGGCAGCGCGGATTTCTCGCTCCCTCCCGAGCAGCGGCGCATCGGCATGGTGTTCCAGGACTATGCGCTGTTCCCCCATCTGAACGTGGGCCGCAACGTGGCCTTCGGCATCCACCATCTTCCCAAGGCGCGCCAGGCCGAGCGCGTGGCCGAGGTGCTGGAGCTGGTGGGCCTGGCGGGCAGTGCAGGGAGGTTTCCGCATGAGCTGTCGGGCGGCCAGCAGCAGCGCGTGGCGCTGGCCCGCGCACTGGCGCCCAGCCCGCAGCTGATGCTGCTGGACGAGCCGTTCTCCAACCTCGACGTGGACCTGCGCGAGCGCCTGGCGCATGAGGTGCGCGGCATCCTCAAGGCCGCAGGCGCCACGGCCCTGTTCGTCACGCACGACCAGCTGGAGGCCTTTGCCATCGGCGACATGATCGGCGTGGTCCACCAGGGACAGCTGCAGCAGTGGGACGATGCCTATTCGCTGTACCACCGCCCTGCCACGCGCTTCGTGGCGGACTTCATCGGCCACGGCGTCTTCGTGCCGGCCACGCTGGCGCCTTCCGGGGCCGGCGGCGTGGTGGCGCGCACGGCGCTGGGCGATCTGGTCGATCCGGCCACCTGCCCGCTGCCTGCGCAGTTTCCGGGCGGCGAATGCGATGTGCTGCTGCGCGCCGACGATGTGGTGCACGACGATGCCTCGCCCGTGCAGGCACGCATCCTGCGCAAGGCGTTTCGCGGCTCGGAGTTCCTCTACACGCTGGAGCTGGCCAGCGGCCACAGCGTGATGGCCCATGTGCCCAGCCACCACGACCATGCGGTGGGCGAGTGGGTGGGAATCCGGCTCGACATGAATCACGTGGTCGCCTTCCCGCGAGAAACACAGGGCGCCCCGCAGTCCGCTGCAGCCTGAACCAGCGGCGTCCGCCGCGCCGTCCGGGCTTTGTCATTCGACGGTCACGGGTGGCACCCAGAATCAGTCACATCTTGTGACAATTCAAGGCCACCCATGTTTGCTCTGGACCCCTCCTCCACGCAGCACCCTGCAGCGGATCAGCTACCTGACCCTGCACCCATTCCCGCGCTGGCCCCGGCGCCCGCCGCGCCGCGCCTTGTGGCCCGTGCAGGCCAGCTCAGCCAGCCCACGGCACCGATCCCCCCCGAGGCCAGCAACGAGGATGTGCACCGGCTGTTCAGCGAGCAGCCCCTGCTCGAAACCCTGGCCGTGGTGGCCGATGACCGGCCGCTGGGCCTGATCAACCGCCAGCGCTTCATGGAGCAGTACGCGCGGCCCTTTGCGCGCGACGTGTTCGGCCGCCGCAGCTGCCTGGTATTCACCGACACCGCGCCCATGGTGGTGGCGGCCGGCCTGCCCATCGACCAGTTGGTGCAGCAGGCGCTGGCCAGCGGCAGCCGCGTGCTCAAGGACGGCTTCATCACGGTGGAGGAAGGCCGCTACGCAGGCATAGGCACGGGCCACGCGCTGATGGCCGCCATGTCCGACATCGAGGCCGACAAGACGCGCCAGCTCATGGCCAGCATCGACTACGCCAGCCTGATCCAGCGCTCGCACCTGGTCGAATCCGACCGCGTGCTCGCCAGCCAGCTGGCCGACCACGGCCTGCTGTGGGAGCCGCGCGACGTGGTGGGCGGCGATGCGTATTTCTTCCGCGCCACACCGCAGGGCCTGCTGGGCTGCATGTTCGACTGCACGGGCCACGGCGTGCCGGGCGCCTTCATGACGCTGATTGCACTGTCCTTTCTCGAACAGGCCGTGGCGCCTGCAGGTATCGGCACTGGCACCGGCACCGGCACCGGCGCCGCCATCGACCCCGGCGCCCTGCTGGGCCAGATGAACCGCTACATCAAGCGCGTGCTGCAGCAGCGCAGCCGCGACGTCCAGCCCGCCTGGGGCGCACCGGCAGCGCCCGCCGATGGCCTGCCCGCCGAAAAATCCTCCAGCGACGGCCTGGACGCCGCGCTGTTCCTGCAGTCGCCCTGCGGCACGCAACTGCGCTTTGCCTCGGCCCGGCTGGACCTGCTGGTGGCGCCGCCCGGCGTGCAGGAGGCGGCCCAGGTGCAGATCCATGCCGGCGACAAGCTGGGCATAGGCTATGCGACCACGCCCGACGACGCGGCCTGGAGCACGCAGGAGCTGGAGGTCGCGCCCGGCTCGCTGCTGATGGTGGCCACCGATGGCGTCATCGACCAATTGGGCGGCCCGCGCCAGATCGCCCATGGCAGAAAGCGCCTGGCGCGCTTCCTGCACGAGCAGCACGACCGCCCCGCCGCCCAGGCCTGCGCCGAATTCCGGCAGGCCTTTGCCCAGTGGCAGGGCACGCAGCGCCGCCGCGACGATGTCTCGCTGCTGGTGTGGCGCAACCAGGCCCTGCAGTCATGAGCCCGTCCGAATTCGCGCACCTGCGCGCCCAGGCCGAGCACAACGGCCTGCTGCTGTACTACGCGGGCACCTTCAACCCCAATGTGATCCAGGCGGCAGCCGACACGCTCAAGTGCCGGCTGGCCAGCGAGGACGGATCGAGCAGCGCCAAGCGCAAGCTGTTTTCCACCTTCATCGAAATGGCGCAGAACGTGCTGCACTACGCGGCGCCGCTGCCTGCCTCTGACGCCGGAGCCAGCCAGGCACTCGGCGAACCCGTGGCACAGGGCGCCATCGGCGTGGGCCGCATCGATGCACCGGCCGGTGCCCCGGACGCGGGGGCCGATCAGGCACAGGCGCGCTTCTGGATTGCCTGCAGCAACGCCGTGCGCCGCGAACATGTGCCGCGCCTGGCCGCCAAGCTGGATGCCGTGCGCGCCATGAGCCACCCCGAAATCAAGGCCGCCTACAAGGCCCAGCTGCACAACACCGACCACGGCGCCAGCGATGACATCAGCCGCGGCGCGGGTCTGGGCTGGCTGACCATTGCGCGCGACGCCTCGGCACCGCTGCAGTACCACATCGCCACGGGAGAGGACGCCGCAGATACCGCGCCCCATGCCGTGTTCCACGTCAAGGCGCTGATCTGAGCGCCGGGACCCCTTCCCGAATCCGAATGACGCCGCCATGCAAGCACTGAAATCCGAACGCACTTCCGTCACGCCCGAAGTGGTCTTCTCGCCGGCCGAGCAGCTTTTGCGCATCGAAGGCGAGTGCTACCCCGAAAACCCGCTGCCCTTCTTCAACCCCCTGCTGGTCATGCTGGGGCAGTACTTCGAGGCAAGCCAGCCCGCACGCTTCGTGGCCGAGGTGAAGCTGCAGTACATCAACAGCGCATCGACCATGGGACTGCGCTCGCTGTTCGAGCTGCTCGACCAGGCCGGGCAAAAGGGAACGGACATCCGCGTAGTCTGGGCCTTCGACGAGGAAGACGACGCCATCGAGGAACTGGGCGCCGACCTGGTGGAGGACTTCGCCAACCTGGTGCTGGAGCGACAGCCCTACAGCAACTGAGGGCGGGCCTGCTCCGCCCTGGCCTTCAGGCCAGCGGCTTGCCCATGAGCACCGTGGTCAGGCCGCAATCCCATTCCTCGTCGGGATAGGTGTCCAGCGTGGCGTAGCCCTGCGCCGTGTAAAAGCCCAGGGCCTGGGTGTTGAAGCTGTCGGTCTCCAGGCGCACCTGGGCGTGGCCGGCGGCGCGCAGAGCCTGCTCGGCATGGGCCAGCAGGGCACGGCCCACGCCGCGCCCCTGCCAGGCCGGCAGCACATGCAGGGCGCCGATGAAGTCATCCACCCAGTCCACGAAGCCGGCGACTACGCCGCCGCACTCGGCCACCCAGAACAGTTGGCCGCGCGACTGCACGTACTGCCCGGTCTTGCCGGAGGCGCAGAACTGCGCATGCTTGTCCGCCGTCAGCTGGGGCTTCCAGGTGCTCTCGTAGGTGGCCCAGAGAACGGCGTTCAGGGCCGGAAGGTCATCAGGCCGCGAGGGCCGGAGCGTGAGAGTGTCAGTCATGTCGCTGGCAGCGTTCAGGCCTGGCGCAGCCGGTCCACCTCGGCATGCAGGTCCTGGGCCCAGACGCGGCGGTCGCGGCCTTCGGCCGTCTGCGGCTGGCCATAGTGGACGACGGCCACCAGGTCGTCGGCACACAGCGTGCGCCAGATGGAGCCCAGCAGGGTTTCGTCGCCCTCGTAGCTGGGCGCGTGGCTGATCTGGCCGGTGGCGCCGTCGATGAAGCGCAGGCCCACGGGCAGCACGGGCGCATCGATCTGCACGGCCGCCTGCAGCAAATTGGCATGAAAGGGCAGCAGCTTGCGGCCGTCGCCCGTCGTGCCTTCGGGGAAGATGGCCAGGATCTCGCGGCGCTGCAGGGATTCCTCCATGCTCTGCACCATGCGCCGGGCATCGCGGCGCGAGGTGCGCTCGATGTACAGCGTGCCCGCCGCCGTGGCCAGCGTGCCGATCAGCGGCCAGCCCTTGACGTCGGACTTGGAGATGAAGCGGCAGTGCCGCGCCGCATGCAGCACGGGAATGTCGAGCCAGGAAATATGGTTGCTGACCATGAGCATGGGGCCCTGGCGCGGCGGCTCGCCCTGGATCTCCAAGCGCACGCCCGCATGGGCCAGCAACTGCAGGGCCCAGGCCTGCACATGGGCGTGCTGGCGCTCCTCGGGCAGCTGCGGAAAGCGCAGGGCCACGATCCACAGCCCCTTGCACACATGGCCGAACAGGCGCGCTGCGCGCAGCGTGGCGCGCCCTCCCCTGCGCAGACGGCTCATGTTCAGCGGCGTTCGTAAGCGATACGGCCATCGACCAGCGTGCAGCGCACGCGGGCCGGCAGCTCGTAGCCGCCGAAGGGCGTGCTCTTGCCCTGGCTGGCCAGCTCCTGGGGCTTCACGGTCCAGGCCGCCTGCGGATCGACGATGCACAGGTCGGCCACGCCGCCCTCGGCCAGACGGCCCAGTTGCTCCTGCAGCTCGCCCAGCGCCGATCCCAGCACCTGCACGGGCGATGCCGTGATGGCGGCCAGTGCGCGGCTCAGGGGCACACCGCTTTCCTGCGACCACTTGACGGCCAGCGACAGCAGCAGCTCCACGCCCGTGGCGCCGGGCTCGGCCTCGGCAAAGGGCAGGACCTTGGCGTCTTCATCGACGGGCGTGTGGTCGGAGACCAGGGCGTCGATGGTGCCATCGGCCAGCGCGGCAGACAGCGCATCGCGGTCGCGCTGCTGGCGCAGCGGGGGCGTGACGCGCGCGCTGCTGTCGAAGTAGCCGATATCGGTATCGGTCAGGTGCAGCGAGTTGATGGACACGTCGGCCGTGACCTGCAGGCCTTCGGCCTTGGCACGGCGCACCAGTTCCACGCCTGCGGCGCTGGACAGGCGGCACAGGTGCACGCGCGCCTGGGTGCCGCGCATCAGCTCGAAGATGGTGTGCAGGGCAATCGTCTCGGCCGCCACGGGCACGCCGGACAGGCCCATGCGCGTGGCCAGCGGGCCGCTGGCGGCCACGCCCTTGCCCAGGTACAGCTCCTGCGGGCGCAGCCACACGGTGTAGCCGTAGGTGGCCGCATACGCCAGCGCGCGCTGCAGGGTCTGGGTGCTGGTCATGGGCACTTCGGCCTGGCTGAAGCCGATGCAGCCGGACTCGGTCAGCTCGGCCATCTCGGTCAGCACCTCGCCCTTGAGGCCCAGCGTCAGCGCGCCCAGCGGGAACAGGCGCGACTGGTGCAGCTTCTCTGCGCGGAACTTGAGCATCTCCACCAGGCCCTGCTCGTCGAGCACGGGGTCGGTATCAGGCGGGCAGACCAGGCTGGTCACGCCACCGGCCACCGATGCAGCCATCTCGGACTGCAGCATGCCTTCGTGCTCGTGGCCGGGCTCGCGCAGGCGCACAGCCAGATCGACCAGGCCCGGCAGCACCCAGCAGCCGGCGGCATCGATCTCGCGTTCTGCGGCAAATCCCTCGGGCGCCTTGCCGATGGCCAGCACCTTGCCGCCGTCGATGGCCACGTCGGCCTGCTGGTCCAGGCCCCGTGCCGGGTCCATCACTCGGCCGTTGCGGATGAGTATCTTCATGGTTTGCTACCCCGTAGACCGCAGGCGGCGCATGGGCTGCGGCCTGCGGCGATCAAAAACATTTGCATTCACAAAAAGCGCCTGGACTCAGTCCAGGACACCGGGCATGGAAAAAGCATGGCCCATCTCAGGGACGCCGAGCAAAGGCCGCCCTGCAGCGAGGGCGTCGCCGGCTGCCCGTACGCCCCCCTCCCGCGTAGCGAGAGAGGGGGAAGCGACGCAGTCGCTCAGGGGGTGCTTCATTTCAAGCCTCGTTGCCGGCCACTATCGACATGACGGCCATGCGCACGGCGATGCCGAACGAGACCTGCGACAGGATCACGGCCTGCGGGCCATCGACGACTTCGGAGTCGATCTCCACGCCGCGGTTGATGGGGCCCGGGTGCATGACGATGGCGTCCGGCTTGGCCAGGCGCAGCTTCTCGGCCGTGAGGCCGAAGCTCTTGAAGTATTCCTGGCTGGACGGCAGCAGGGCACCGCTCATGCGCTCGTTCTGCAGGCGCAGCATGATGATCACGTCGCAGTCCCGGATGCCCTCTTCCAGCGTGTGGAAGACGCGCACACCCATCTGCGACAGGTCCGGCGGCACCAGGGTGCGCGGGCCGACGACGCGCACTTCGGCCGCGCCCAGCGTGGTCAGCGCATGGATGTCGGAGCGCGCCACGCGCGAGTGCAGCACATCGCCCACGATGGCCACGCGCAGGTTGGCGAAGTCCTTCTTGTAGTGGCGGATGGTGTACATGTCCAGCAGCCCCTGCGTGGGGTGGGCGTGGCGGCCGTCGCCGGCATTGACCACGTGGACATGGGGCGCCACATGCTGGGCGATGAGGTAGGGCGCACCCGACTCGCTGTGGCGCACGACGAAGATGTCGGCGGCCATGGCCGAGAGGTTGGCGATGGTGTCCAGCAGCGACTCGCCCTTGCTGGCCGAGCTGCGCGCGATGTCCAGGTTGAACACGTCGGCCGACAGGCGCTTGGCCGCGATCTCGAACGTGGTGCGCGTGCGCGTGCTGTTCTCGAAGAACAGGTTGAACACGCTCTTGCCGCGCAGCAGCGGCACCTTCTTGACCTCGCGGTCATTGACGCTGACGAAGTTGGCCGCCGTGTCCAGGATGTGGGTCAGGATGTCCTTGGACAGTCCTTCGGTGGACAGCAGGTGGATCAGTTCGCCGTTCTTGTTGAGCTGGGGATTGCGCTTGTACAGCACGGTCAGGCCTCTTGGATGCGGAATTGGAAGACGCCGGCGTCATCGCGCGCCAGCGACAGCAGGCGGTCGGCCGGCAGCGCGATGCGCGCGGCGGCGAAGTCGGCCTGGAAGGGCAACTCGCGCCCGCCCCGGTCCACCAGCACCGCCAGGCGCACGCAGGCCGGGCGGCCGTAGTCATAGAGTTCGTTGAGCACGGCGCGCACGGTGCGGCCGGTGTAGAGCACGTCGTCCAGCACCAGGATGTCGGCGCCGTTGACGTCAAAGTCGATCTGCGTCTGGGCGCTGGTGGCCATGCCGCGCTGCGCGAAGTCGTCGCGGTGCAGGGCCGAGGACAGCACGCTGGGGTTGCCGGGCAGGTTCAGGTCCTTGTGCAGCCGCTCCACCAGCCAGGCGCCGCCCGAGGTGATGCCGGCCAGGCGGGTTTCAGGCCCCATGAGGCTGCGCACGCCGCGCAGCAGTTCGCGGTACAGGGCCTCGGCGTCCAGCACCAGGCTGCCGGCTCCCGCAATGGATTCACTCATGGAAGACTCCTCAAAAACTGTTCAAGAATGATGCAGGCCGAGGCCGCATCGGCATCCCTTGCGCCACCGGCCAGGGCCTCGGTGGTGCTGTAGCGCTCGTCCACCTCGTAGACAGGCAGGCCGAAGCGGCTCTTGAGCTGGCGGCCGAATTTCTTCGCCCGCGCCGTGTTCTCGTGCGCATTGCCGTCGGGGTGGTAGGGCACGCCGATGACCAGCGCATCGGGCTGCCACTCCTTGATGCGCTCGCCGGCCTGGGCCAGACGGGCCTCGCCGGCCTCGGCGCGGATGGTGGGCAGCGGGTTGGCCGAGCGCAGCATGCGCGTGCCCACGGCGCAGCCCGTGCGCTTGGCCCCGAAGTCGAAGGCCACGAAACTCTGGAAATGGGAGGGAACGGTGGGCGGCACGGCCGTGCCGGCTGCCGCTGCTGCCTGGGACTCGGGAGCGGGCAGGCTCATGCGCGCCCCGCTTCGGGCGAGATCATCCAGCGCTGCAGGCCCAGCAGGCCCAGGGCGCGGTCATAGCGGTCGTCGACCGGGGTGTCGAAGATGACGTTGGCGTCGGCGCCCACCGTGAGCCAGGCGTTTTCGGCCAGCTCCGACTCCAGCTGTCCCTCGCCCCAGGACGCATAGCCCAGGGTGACCAGCAGGCGCTTGGGGCCTGCGCCGTCGGACAGGGCTTCGAGCACGTCCTTGGAGGTGGTCATCTCCAGGCCGCCGGGAATGGTCATGGTCGAGGCGTAGGCGGACTCGTCGTCGGGCGCGCCTTCGATGACCATGGGATCGTGCAGCACAAAGCCGCGATCGGTCTGCACGGGTCCGCCGTTGAAGACACGGTTGCCGCGAAGGTCCTCGCGGCCCAGGGCCAGATCCACCTTTTCCAGCAAGCCTTCCAGCGTAAGCTGCGAGGGCTTGTTGATAATCAGACCGAGCGCACCGCGCTCGCTGTGTTCGCACAGGTAGATCACACTGCGCGAGAACGCTTCGTCTTCCAGGCCAGGCATGGCAATCAGGAAGTGGTGCGTCAGATTGATAGGCGCAGTTTCAGCAGACATAACCACGGATTTTACCGGCGATCCATGCCACCTTCTTACCCTGTGGGCTTGGTCTGGCTGCGGCGCGACCTGCGCCTGGCCGACCATGCCGCCCTCTACCACGCGCTGCGCCAGTGCAGGCAGGTGCATTGCGTGTTCATCTTCGACGACGACATCCTCGCCCCCCTGCCCCGTGCAGACCGGCGCGTGGAGTTCATCTGCCAGAGCCTGAGCGGGCTGGACGATGCGCTGCGCGAGGCCTCGGGCCGCGCCGACACCGGCCTCATCGTGCGCCGTGGCCGGCCCGCTGAGCAGATCCCGGACCTGGCCCGGCAGCTCGGCGCCCAGGCCGTGTTCTGCAACTGGGACGACGAGCCCGACGCCCTGGCCCGCGACGCCCGCGTGCGCCAGGCCCTGGCCGCCGAGGGCGTGGCTCTGCACAGCTTCAAGGACCACATGGTCTTTGCGCGCGACGAGGTGCTGACCCAGGCCGGCGCGCCGTTCTCGGTGTTCACCCCGTACAAGAACGCCTGGCTGCGCCAGATCACGCCCTTCTTCCTGTCCGCCTATCCCAGCGAGCGCGACCTGCCCGAGCGCCTGGCCCCGCGCCCCGAAGGCGAGCGCCGCCCCGTGCCCACCGCAGCCGACCTGGGCTTTGAGGCCGGCACGCTGGACGGCCTGCGCCTTCCCACGGGCTGCGCTGGCGCCGAGGAACTGCTGGCCGACTTCCTGCCGCGCCTGCCGCGCTACAAGCAGGCGCGCGACTTTCCCGCCGTCAAGGGCCCCAGCTACCTGAGCGTGCACCTGCGCTTTGGCACGGTCTCCATCCGCCGCCTGGCAAGGCTGGCCTGGGAGCAGACGCAGAGCCAGCCCCATGATGCCGAGGGCGCCGCCACCTGGCTGTCCGAGCTGATCTGGCGCGACTTCTATTTCCAGATCCTGGCCCACCATCCGCACGTGGTGCACGCCAGCTTCAAGCCCGCCTACGACGCCATCGTGTGGGATACCGGCCCCGAGGCCGATGCGCTGTACGCCGCCTGGTGCGAGGGCCGCACCGGCTATCCGCTGGTCGATGCCGCCATGCGCCAGCTCAACACCACGGGCTACATGCACAACCGGCTGCGCATGGTGGCGGCCAGCTTTCTGGTCAAGGATCTGGGCATAGACTGGCGCCGGGGCGAGGCCTGGTTTGCGCGCCAGCTCAACGACTTCGACCTGGCGGCCAACAACGGCGGCTGGCAGTGGGCGGCCTCCACGGGCTGCGACGCCCAGCCCTGGTTCCGTATCTTCAACCCCATCACGCAAAGCCAGAAGTTCGATGCCGATGCGCGCTTCATCGAGCGCTACGTGCCCGAGCTGGCCCGCCTGCCCGCCGCGCTGCGCCACGCGCCCTGGCAGGCCCGGCCGCTGGAGCTGGCCGAGGCCGGCGTGGTGCTGGGCACGGACTACCCCCATCCCGTGGTGGACCATGCCGCCGCACGCGAGCGCACGCTGGCCCGCTATGGCGTGGTCAAGCAGGCCGGCTGAAAAACCTGCTGGAATAAAAAAAGAGCAGCGGATGCTGCTCTTTTTTGTTCAGGCCGCCAGCCTTCAGGCCCCTTCGCCCAGGGGCTCGCTGTCCACCTGCTGCGCCTGCAGCGACTGCGGCGCCAGCGGGCCGCCGCTGATGCTGCCGCCCTGCAGGGAGTAGTGCTGGATCAGGCCCAGCAGTTCCTCGTCCGAGTAGGGCTTGCCCAGGTAGTGGTTGGCGCCCAGCTGGCGCGCCATCTCGCGATGCTTCTGGGCGATGCGCGAGGTGATCATGACCACGGGCAGGTCGCGCAGGGCCTCGTCGGCGCGGATGTTGCGCAGCAGGTCGAAGCCGTCCATGCGCGGCATTTCGATGTCGGACAGCACCAGGGTGGGACGTTCCTCGGCCAGGCGCTCCATGGCCTGCAGGCCGTCGGCCGCCAGGGCCACGCGGTAGCCTTCGCGCTGCAGCAGGCGCTGGGTGACGCGGCGCACGGTGATGGAGTCGTCCACCACCAGCACCAGCGGCACCGAGGCCGGCCCTGCGCTGGCCAGCACGGCTTCGCCGTCGCCCTGGCCTGCGGCGCGCTCGGCCTCTTCGGTCCGGGCGCGCACCTCGTCGCCATAGACGTTGGCCAGCGCCACGGGGTTGTAGATCTGCACCACGGCGCCCGAGGCCAGCACCGACATGCCGGTCAGGCCGGGCAGGCGGGCCAGCTGGGGGCCGAGGTTCTTGATCACCACTTCCTGGTTGCCCAGCACTTCATCCACGTGCAGCGCAATGCGCTGCGCCGCGCTGCGCAGGATGACCACGGGCCGGGTACGGCCCACGGTTTCCTCGCTGCGCAGCGAGGACTGCCACAGCGCGCCGGCCCAATAGAAAGGCAGGGTCTCGCTGCCGTCTTCGAAGCTGTGGCTTGCATAGGCCTGCTGCAGCAGCTCCAGCGGCGCGCGGCGCACGATTTCCACCAGGCTGGCGGGCACGCCGACCAGCAACTGGCCCGCGCGCAGCATGACCACCTGGGTGACGGCGGTCGTCAGCGGCAGCACGAGGCGGAAGGCACTGCCCCGGCCCGCCTCGCTGTGGGTTTCGATGCGGCCGCCCAGCGCGTTGACTTCGGAGCGCACCACGTCCATGCCGATGCCGCGCCCGGCCACGCCGGTCACCTCGGTGGCCGTGGTGAAGCCCGGCTCGAAGATCAGGCGGCCGGCGTCCTGCTCCGTCAGCGTCTGGTCCTCGGGCCACAGGCCCTGGGCCACGGCCTTGTCGCGGATGCGCTGCAGGTTCAGGCCGGCGCCATCGTCCTCCACCGACAGCGCCACGTCGTTGCGCTCCTGGCTCAGGATGATTTCAATGGTGCCCATGGCGGGCTTGCCTGCGGCGGCACGCTGCTCGGGCGACTCGATGCCGTGGGCCACGCAGTTGCGCAGCAAGTGCTCGAAGGCCGGCATCATGCGGTCCAGCATGCCCCGGTCCATTTCAATGGTGCCGCCCAGGATGTTCAGCCGCACCTGCTTGCCCATCTCCTTGGAGGTCTGGCGGACCACGGCGTACAGGCGCTCGGCCAGGGAGTCGAACTCCACCATGCGCGTGCGCAGCAGGTCGCGCTGCAATTCGCGGGCCTGGCGGCCCTGGGCGACCAGGTCGTCCTCGGCGCCGGCCATGTCGCGCTGCAGGTTGCGCTGCACGGTGGCCACGTCGTTGACCGACTCGGCCATCATGCGGGTGAGTTCCTGCACGCGCGTGAAGCGGTCGAACTCCAGCGGGTCGAAGCCCACGGCCGAGTCCTTGGACAGGGCCAGGCGCGACTGCATCTGGCTCTCGGCCTGGACCTCGATGTCGCGCAGCTGCATGCGCAGGCGCTCCAGGTTGCCGGCCAGCTCGTCCAGCGAGCCACGGGCCTGGGCCAGGCGCGCATCGACACGCGAGCGCGCAATCAGCACCTCGCCGGCCTGGCTGATCAGGCGGTCCAGCAACTGGGCGCGCACGCGCACCGTCTGCTGGGCACCGGCGCGCAGCGGCGCAGTGACAGGCGCTGGCACAGGGGCCGCGGCCGCCGGTGATCCAGCCGCTGCCGATGCGTCGGAGGCCGCAGCCGCTGCAGGCTCGTCGAGGGAGATTTCATCGCCCAGGTCCAGCGGCGCTTCCTGCGCCTGCTCACCGGCCACGCGCAGCACGTCGAAGCCGGCCTGCAGCGCGTCGAAGCTGCCCAGCAAGGGCTCGATCTGCTCGGCGGTCGGAGATTCGCCATCGACCCGCTCCACGGCAGATTCAAGGCGGTGGGCCATCTCGCCAAGGCGCATGGCGCCCGCCAGCCGGGCACTGCCCTTGAGCGTGTGCAGGGCGCGCAGGGTTTCGTGGCGCGCCTCGTCCAGCGAGGGCCGGCCATGCCAGCGGCGCAGCGCGGCGCCCAGGCGGGGCAGCAGCTCGATGGCCTCTTCCTCGAAGATGGGGAACAGGTCGGGATCGACCTCGTCCAGCGCATCGATGTCATCGTCCAGGTCGCTGCCCACGGCCACGGCATGGGCGATGGCCTCGTCGATGCGGCGCTGCAGCTCGGCTTCGTGGCGCGCATCGTTGACCAGGGGGCGCATGGAGTAGGCCAGGGGCGCCACCGACGGTGTCTGCGCCTGGGCACCGGCGTCGAGCACGGCGTCCGTGCCATCGCTGGCGTCCTGAGGCTCCAGCTGGTCCAGTTGGTCCAGCTGCTCCAGCGCGTCCAGGCGGCTGTCCGGCGCGTCTGCGGCCTCGATGTCCAGCGCCAGAAGGGCCTGCAGGGCTTCTTCCACGCCCGGCTGGGGCGTCTTGAGGAAACCGGCGGCGAACTGGTGCAGCAGGCGCTGCACTTCGTCGGAGGCCGCCACGCAGGCGGCAACCTGGTCGGGCGTGCCACAGCGCTGCGGCTGCAGATGGGTCAGCGTATGTTCCAGCAGGCGCGCCAGGTCCGACAAGGCCTTGAAGCCCACGGTGGCCGAGCTTCCGGCCAGCGAATGCGCAAAGGCGACGGCGTCGTCGGGCACGGGCTCGCCGGGCTCGGTCGCCCACTGCTGCAGCGTCAGGTCCAGGCGGCGCGACCATTCGTCGGCCTCGTTGAGGTAGACGTTGTACAGCGGCGCGCTGATGCGCAGGCCATCCACGACCTTGAAGCCATCGGCGTCGATACCGGACAGATCCTCGTCGCCGGACTCTTCGGCCTGCGGGGTTTCTGCCTCGGGCACCTCGGGCGCCTTGACCGGCTCGACTGCGTCGGATGCTTCAACCGCTTCAACCGCTTCAACCGCTTCAACCGTTTCTGGCGCTTCGTCCGCTTCAACCGCCTCAACCGTTTCTGGCACCGCGATCATCTCGATCGCTTCGGCGGGTGCCGCTGCCGGTGTCAGGCCCAGATCCAGGTCCAGCCCCTCGAAAGGCGCCAGGGGCACGGCGGCTTGCGGTGCTTCAGTTTCAGTTCCAGCTTCGGCCTCGATGGCTTCGGCTTCGATGGCGGCGGCCTCGGGCAACGCGGGCGGGTCGCCCGCGACGACGGCCAGGGCTTCCTGCTCGCTGTCGCGCATGGCAGCTTCGAAGGCCGCAAAGTCCAGTTCCTCGACGGCGTCGGTGGCCAGTTCGGCAGGCGCCTCGGCGGCTTGCGGCGTCAGTGTCTCCAGCGACTCCTGAGGCGCGGCGGCCGAAGGCTGGGGGTCCGGCTCCAGCAGGTCGAAGTCCAGCGCAAAGTCCAGCTCGCCAGAGGTCTGGACGGGCTGGGCGGGCTGGACGGGCTGGGCGGGCGTTGCCTGCTCGGGCGCATCCAGGTGTTCTGCCTGCGGCTCCTGGGCCACGGGCGCGAATTCCTCGATTGCGGCGGGTGCGGGCTCGAGTTCGGGTTCGGGCTGTGCGAGGGGCTCGGCACGCGGTGTGCGCGGCATCAGGGCCACGTCGGCGCGCAGGCCTTCCAGGCGCATGGCATCGGCCGCAGCGCGGAACGGCGTGGCCTGCCAGGCGTCGGCCTGGTGGCGCTCTATGGCCGAGGCCCAGGCGCCAAAGGCGCGCAGCGCATCGCTGGCCAGCTCCTGCATGGGCTGGGGCATGGCCTTTTGCTCGGCCAGCCAGGCGTTGAGCATCTGCTCCATGGCCCAGCCGGCTTCGCCGAATTCATCCAGGCCCACCATGCGCGAACTGCCCTTGAGCGTATGGAAGGCGCGGCGCAGCGTGGTCTGCTCGCTGAGGTTGCCCGGCTCGTCGGCCAGGGCCCGCAGGGCCTGCAGGCCGTTGTCCACCACCTCGCGGGCCTCTTCCAGGAAGATGCCCAGCAGTTCGTCGTCCGAGTCTTCTTCCGAGACCGACAGGCCGGCCGGCGGGGGCACGGGCTCGGACACGGATGCAGAGACGAATTCAGAGACGGCTTCAGGCGCGGATTCGGCTGCGGGCTCTGGCTCGGCCAGGGACTGGTCCAGCTGGAAGACCGGCTCGGCCGGCGCTTCGAGGGCCTTGGCGAATTGCGCCAGTTCCGCGGCATCGGCCAGCGCGTCCTGCTCGGCGGCCGCGGGCTGCGCCAGCGGCTCGGTCGCGATGTCCACGGGAGCCGGGGGCGGCGGGGGCGGCGTGGAGGGCGCGGCAGATTCCGGCTCGGCGATGGCGTCCTGCGGCACGGGCAGCGGCTGGGCCACGGCAACGGCTTCGCGCTGCGGCGGCACGGCGGCGGTGTCCAAGGCGGGCAGTTGCTCGGGCGCCTTGCCCGCATCATCGGCCCGGTGGCCGCGACGGCCCATGAGGATGCGCAGGCCGCCTTCGGCCTCGTCATAGACGAAGAGCTTGCGCGCCATGCTGCGCTGGTAGCTCAGCATGTCGATCAGAAAGCCCATGGCGCCCAGGCTGTTGCCCAGTTTCTCGAACACCTGGGGACGTTCTGCGTCGTCGATCTCACCCAGCACCAGCCGTTCCACGGTCTCGCGCATGCGCTGCATGGCCTGCGTGGCCTGGTCCAGGCCCAGCACGGACAGCACGCCGCGCATCTGCGCCATCTGGCCCGAGACGGGTGCCAGCACGGTGGCATCGGCAGGATTGCGGAAATACTGGTCCAGGTGCCGCTCGGCCTCGGCCAGCGTGGCACGCAGCTCGCCCACGACCGAGCCCATGGTCTGGTGGTCGCTGGCCTGGCGGTAAAGCTCCTCCATCCAGGGCTCCAGCGGACGCGCGGGCGCGCCCTGCAGGGATTCCTCCAGGCGCTGGACCAGGTTGGCGGACTGCTCGGCCAGTTCCTCGTCGCCCATGTCCATGGTGGCAAAGGCCGCCTGCAGGTAGAGCACGGAGGTGGCCACTTCCATGGCCAGCTCGGCCGGTGGCGGCTCGCCGATGCGGGCCACGGTTTCGGCCACCTTGATCAGCATGCGCGCCAGGCCATGGCTGGCCGGGTGCAGCTTGACCAGGGATTCGGCCACCTGGGCGAACTGGTCCACCACGGTCTTGGTGCGCGCACGATCGCCGCCGGCAAGGGCGGACCAGGTATCGGCTGCCGTGGTGATGCGCTTGCGCGCCTGCACCAGCACCGCCGGGTCGTAGCGGCCAAAGCGTGTCTGCTGGTAGTCCACCTGGGGCTGGGCCTGCATGCCGTAGGCCTGGCGCACCGCCTGCAGGGCGGCGCCAGCCTGCTCGGCAGGGCGGGCCTGGGCGCAGAAGAACAGCAGGTCCTGCAGAAGCCGCGCAGGCGGCGTGCGGTCGCCCTTGGCCATGGCCGCGTACTGCATGAGCACGCGCGAGGCCATGCGCTTGACGTACAGGTCGACCACGATCATCCCGCGCGACTGCGCGTCGAAGAAGCCGGCCGCCACCTTCCAGAAGCTGCGCGCGGTGACATCCTCGGTCTGGCCCACGGCAAAGCGCAGGCACAGGTCGCGCATCTGGGCGGCGGCCTCGCGGTCGTCGCTCTTGACCATGCGCAGCACCACGCCATCGAGCAGGGCCCGGGCATCGGGGCCGTAGGCCAGCGGCTCGGGCTGGCGCGCCCACTCGGGCTCGCGCGCGCGGCGCTCGGCAGGCCACAGGTCGGCCGGGTGCACCTTGTCGTTGCCGGCCAGCGCCTGGGTGTCGCGGTATTGGGGAAACAGGGCCACGGCCGAGACGGTCTTGCCGGCCAGCACGGTTTCCAGGTATTCGATGAGCGCGAAGCTGGCGCGCTCCAGCGTGGCGGCGGCCTGGTCGGTACACAGCTCGGGGCGCTGCACAAAGCGCTGCACGGCGCTTTCCATGCCGCGCAGCACCAGGGCCGGAGAGCCCAGGCCCACCATTTCGAGGGCACCGCAGGCCTGGTGCAGTTGCTGGCGGGCGATGCGCAGGGCCGAGGTGTCAAGCTCCTCAAGGTCCGAGGCGCGTGCCGCATCGGCATCGCGCACGAAACGGGCCACCGCCTTGCTCGCCCCTTCCAGCGACTTGCGCAGCTCATCGAGCACCCAGGCCAGCGGGCCCAGGTCCTGTTCGGTGTGCGCGGCCTGCGCCGCGCCCGTTTGCGATTCGTCAACCACTGACATGGACAGTTCCCCAAGCCCCTAGGGCCTGTGCATAGCTATGTTGGACCGGGTCAGGCAATCTTGAAACGCGCCACCGACTGGCGCAGTTCCTCGGCCATGTGCGAGAGTTCGCGCACCTGCTGTGCCGTGGTGCGCGTACCTTCGCCCGTCTGCTCGGTCACCGCGAAAATGTGCTGGATGTTCTCGGCCACGTCGTTGGCCAGAACGGCTTCGCGCGAGGTGGACGAGGAGATCAGCTCAATCAGCTCGGCCAGATGGCGCGACACGGAGTCGATCTCGGTCAGCGCGGTGCCGGCGGAGTCGGACAGGCGGGCCCCCTCGACCACACCCTGGGTGGAGCGCTCCATGGCGGCCACGGCATCCTGGGTGTCGGTCTGAATCGCCTTCACCAGCGCCGCGATCTGGCGCGTCGCGTCGGCCGAGCGTTCGGCCAGGCGCTGCACTTCTTCGGCCACCACCGAGAAGCCGCGACCGGCTTCACCGGCCGATGCGGCCTGGATGGCGGCGTTCAGCGCCAGCACGTTGGTCTGCTCGGTAATGTCGGAAATCAGCTCGGTGATTTCGCCGATCTCCTGCGAGGATTCGCCCAGCCGCTTGATGCGCTTGGAGGTTTCCTGGATCTGGTCGCGGATGGAGTTCATGCCGCCGATGGCGTTCTGCACGGCCTTCAGGCCCAGGTCGGCAGCTTCCAGCGACTGGCGCGCCACCTGGGCAGATTCCTGCGCCTGGGTGGAGACCTCGTTGATGCGGCCGGCCATGTCCAGCACGGAGCGGCCGGTTTCGCGGATCTCGCGCAGCTGTTCGGTCGATGCGGCCAGCAGCTCGGTGGAGTTGGCATCCACCTCGGCCGTGGTCTGCGCCACGCGCGTTGCCGTGTTCTGCACGCTGCCCACCAGGGCGCGCAACTCTTCCACCGTGTAGTTCACCGAGTCGGCGATGGCGCCGGTGATGTCCTCGGTCACGGTGGCTTCCTGCGTCAGATCGCCCTCGGCCACCGACTGCAACTCGTTCATCAAACGCAAAATGGCGGCCTGGTTGGCGTCGTTGATGCGCTTGGCTTCATGCTCCTGCACGCGCGACTCTTCCTGGCGGCGTTCGGCAGCTTCCTGGCGCAGGCGGCTGTCGAGCAGCTGCACGCGGGACAGGCCCACGCCGCACAGCAGCACCAGCACGGTGGCCAGGGCCAGCAGGCCCATGGGCAGCGAGCCGATGCCGGCGCCGCTTTGCAGCTTGGTCTGCAGGTCTTCCAGTTGGCGGCGCAGCGGTTCGCTGTCGGCGTTGATGGCGGTCTGTGCCTCGCGGGCGGAGACCAGGCCCTGCAGGTTGCCCAGAATGGCGCTGGCCTCGGTGCGGGTCTCTTCGTAGAGCTTGATCAGTGCCTCGATCTGCTCGCGGGTCTGGGCGTCGCGCGTGGGGGGCAGGCGCAGTTCGCTGCTGCCGCCCAGCAGGCTTTCGGAGATTTCCTTGAACGAGTTCAAGTCCTTGCCCAGCAGGAACACGGCCTCGGGGCTCACGCCTTCGGCGGTCTGGAATTCGTTGGCCGACTTGCCGATACGCTGGGTCAACATCACCAGCTGGCCTGCGGCCGAGATCTCGGCGGGGCTGGCGCCCTGCTGCAGCTTGAGCGAGGAGATGGTTTCGGCGATCTCCAGCAGGTCCGAGGACTGCCGGTTGATGGTGCGCAGCGCGTCGCCGACCTGGGTCAGGATCTGCTTTTGCTCCATCACCACCTTGGCGCTTTGCTCGGCGCGCTCCATCAGCGGCATGATCTGGCCCAGCTCGTCGGCGTAGGCGCCGCCCAGCGGGCGCACGCCCATGGAGTCATCGCCCGAGGTGAGGGCGCGCACGTTGCGCGCCAGCACGCCCGCACTGTCTTGCACGTCCGCAAACGAAGGTGCCGCGCCGGTCAGCGCCTGCGACACCGACTTGGCAAGGCGCTGCGACTGCATCAGGGCCTGGCCGGTGGCGGCCAGCTGCTGCGCCGAGCCGTCCGCCTGGCGCAGAGCCCATGCCGCCGCCAGCACCAGGGCCAGCACGGAAACGCCCAGCAGCGTGGACAGCGTGCGCTGGTGGCGCGCGGCAGGCGCGCGGCCCAGCAGCGGCAGGACCACCGTTTCCTGGTCCAGGACTGCGCCGGCGTCGCCCGGCATGGCGTCGGGCGCGCCCTGCACGGTCATGGACGCATCGAGTGCGTACATATCCTGGGAGACGGTGTCTCCGAGCATGCTGTTGTCCGCGCCCGAGCCGGAGTCGGCCGGCTTGCGTTGGAAGCGATTTGCAAGACGTTGCAAGAATGACATGGGACGACCTTCAGAAACTCAGGCGCGAATGCTCAGAAACTCGGAGGTTTGGGACAGGCGCTGCAATTGCAGCTCCTGCCAGCGGTGGCCCGCTTCATCGATATGCACGGGGCCGAAAAAGGCGGGGGATTGCTCGGGCGCGGGCTCGGTGCGCACAAAGGCGTCGGCGCTGCGCAGGCCCTGCAGGCGGTCCACCAGCAGGGAGGCGTTCACTTCCAGCGCGGCATTGAAGGCCAGCAGGCTGGACTCGGCCAGCGCCGGTTCGCTGCGCGCCACGCCGTGGCCCAGCAGGCTGGCCAGGTCGATCACCCCGGCCAGGGTGCCGCGCAGGTTGGCAATGCCCAGGAACCAGGGCTTTGTATAGGGCACGGGCTGTACGCCGGCCCAGGGAAAGATCTCGCCGGACTGGCCCAGCGGCATCAGGTAGTTGCGCCCGCCGGCCTGGACGGCCAGCCAGGCCGCCACCTTGACGCCTTCGCTGCGTGCGGCCTGGAGACGGCCGGCCAGACGGGATTGCAGATCGCGCAGTGCTTCACGGTTCGCCATGGCCAGCGCACCGCGTCAGTTCAGCGCCGCGATCTTGGCCTGCAGCTCGCCTGCATCCACCGGCTTGGTGATGTAGTCACGCGCGCCCTGGCGCATGCCCCAGACCCGGTCGGTTTCCTGGTTCTTGCTGGTGCACATGATGATGGGCAGGTCCGCGTACAGCGGGTCGCGCGTGATGGCGCGCGTGAGCTGAAAGCCGTTCTGGCCGGGCATGACCACGTCCATCAGGATCAGGTCGGGCCGGTCTTCGGCCAGGCTGCGCAGGGCTTCTTCGCCGTTCTCGGCCGTACGTACCTGCAGTCCCTGCTTTTGCAGCATGTCGGACAGAAACATCAGTTCGGTCTTGGAATCGTCCACGACCAGGACTTTGCGGATGGGCATCAAAGTGCTCCTATGGTTTGCTTGCCGAACTGCTCCACGGCCTGCAGCAGCTGGTCTTTGGTGAAGGGTTTCGTGAGGTAGTCCTGGCAGCCCACCATGCGCCCGCGCGCCTTGTCGAATACGCCGTCCTTGGACGAGAGCATGACCACGGGCGTATCGGAGAAGCGCGCGTTGCGCTTGATGATGGCGCAGGTCTGGTAGCCGTCCAGCTTGGGCATGAGGATGTCGCAGAAGATCAGTTGGGGCTGATAGTCGTTGACTTTGGACAGTGCGTCGAAGCCGTCGTCGGCCAGGAGCACTTCGTGCCCGCCCTGTTTGAGGAAGATTTCTGCGCTGCGGCGGATGGTATTGCTGTCATCCACCACGAGTACGCGCAAGGGTGCGCCCGATGTCGTCACTGAGAAACCTCCCGGAAATGTATGAGTCGGCGCGGGTGGTCCCGCGCTCAGATTTCGACCATCTCAAAGTCTTCTTTACGTGCACCGCATTCGGGACAGGTCCAATTCATGGGCACGTCATCCCAACGCGTCTGGGGTGCGATGCCATGCTCGGGGCAGCCTTGCGCCTCGTCATAGATCCACCCGCAGATCAAGCACATCCAAGTTTTAGGGTCGGTCACAGCTTAAAGGGCCTTCACATAGAATGCAACGATTGTATCTAGTCATAACCACCCGCCACGGCCTTCGCTGGCGGGGCGCAAACTGGGCTGAGCCATGGCATTGAACCCCTCCAACTCCCCCAGTCCCGACACCGAATTGGTGGACGAAACCGCTCCCGTGTGCGTGCTGGTCTTCAACGCCAGCGACCCCAGCGGAGCAGGTGGCCTGTCGGCCGACATCGCCACCATCGCCTCGGTCGGCGGTCATCCGCTGCCCGTGGTCACGGGTGCCTACGCACGCGATTCGGCCAAGATCTTCGAGCATTTTCCCTTTGACGACGAGGCCGTAGCCGAGCAGGCGCGCGCCGTGCTGGAGGACATACCCGTGTCCGCCATCAAGGTCGGCTTCGTGGGCAGCCCGGGCAACCTGGCGGCGATCGCCGAGATAGCTTCCGACTATCCCGACATCCCCATCGTCTGCTACATGCCGGACCTGTCGTGGTGGGAGGAAGACCCGCTCGACCAGTACATGGACGCGCTCAAGGAGCTTGTGCTGCCGCAAACCTCGGTGTTGGTTGGAAGCCACAGTACGCTGTGCCGCTGGCTGCTGCCCGACTGGAGCAACAGCCGCAGCCCCACGGCGCGCGACATCGCCATGGCGGCCGAGGCCCTGGAAGTGCCCTACGTGCTGGTCACCGGCATCCCCCTGCCCGACCAGTTCGTGGACAACGTGCTGGCCACGGCGCAGTCCGTGCTGGGCAACAGCAAGTACGAGATGTTCGACGCCACGTTCACCGGCTCGGGCGACACCCTGTCGGCCGCGCTGGCGGCCCTGGTGGCCAGCGGCAACGACCTGGGGCTGGCCACGCAGGAGGCGCTGGAGTACCTGGACCGCAGCCTGGACAGCGGCTTTCGCCCCGGCATGGGCCACTTCATCCCGGACCGCATGTTCTGGGCCCAGCCCGAGCCCGAGGACGAAGACGCCGAGGCCGCCGAGCCGCTCACCGAGCTTGACGCCGACACCCAGGCCATCGAAGGCTTCGTGATGCCTCCCCATGACACCAAGCATTGAGGCAGGCCGCCCCTGAGCGGCTGCGCCCTTGGCTTGGCGCCTCTGGCTTGTACCCCGCACATGGCAGACTCCTGCACTATGACCACTGACCTGAATATTCCCCTGTTCGAACGCGCCAAGGCCGTGATCCCCGGCGGCGTGAATTCACCCGTGCGCGCCTTCAACGCCGTGGGCGGCACGCCGCGCTTCGTGCGACGTGCGCAGGGCGCGCATTTCTGGGACGAGAACGCCCAGCAGTTCACCGACTACATCGGCTCCTGGGGTCCGATGATCCTGGGCCACGGCCACCCCGAGGTGATGGCCGCCGTGCAGGCCGCCGCGCTGGAAGGCTTCTCCTTCGGCGCGCCCACGGAACGCGAGGTCGTGCTGGCCGAGAAGATCCTCTCGCTCATGCCCTCCATGGACATGGTGCGCATGGTCAGCTCGGGCACCGAGGCCGGCATGAGCGCGCTGCGCCTGGCGCGCGGCTTCACGGGCCGCAACAAGATCATCAAGTTCAACGGCTGCTACCACGGCCATGCCGACGCCCTGCTGGTCAAGGCCGGCTCGGGCCTGGCGACCTTTGGCGCCTCCTCCTCGGCCGGCGTGCCGCAGGACGTGGTCAAGGACACCGTGGTGCTGGAATACAACGACGTGGGCCAGCTCGAGGAGGCCTTCGCCCAGTTCGGCGACCAGATCGCCTGCGTGATCATGGAGCCCATTGCCGGCAACATGAACTTCGTGCGCGCCAGCGTGCCCTTCACGCGCCGCATCCGCGAACTCACGCGCGAGCATGGCGCGCTGATGGTCTACGACGAGGTGATGACCGGCTTTCGCGTGGCCCTGGGCAGCGCCCAGAGCCTGTACGCCCAGCAGATCGAAGGCTTTGCGCCCGACATCACCGTGCTGGGCAAGGTCATCGGCGGCGGCATGCCCATGGCGGCCTTCGGCGCGCGCCGCGAGATCATGGAAAAGCTCTCGCCCCTGGGCCCGGTCTACCAGGCCGGCACGCTGTCGGGCAACCCCATCGCCACGGCCTGCGGCCTCAAGACGCTGGAGCTGATCAGCGAGCCGGGCTTCCACGACGCCCTGCACGCGAAGACCGGCCGCCTGATGGCCGGCTTCAAGGCCGAAGCCGACGCCGCCGGCGTGCCCTTCAGCGTGGACCACCAGGGCGGCCTGTTCGGCTTCTACCTGCTGCCCGAGCTGCCCAGCACCTGGACCGAGGTCATGAAGACCGATGGCGCACGCTTCAACCGCTTCTTCCACGGCATGCTGGAGCGCGGCCACTACTTTGCGCCCGCCCTGTACGAGGCCGGCTTCGTGAGCGCCGCGCACACGGACGCGGACATCGACAAAACCATCGAAGCCGCGCGCGAAGTGTTCAAGACGCTCTGATATCCGCAGATATCTTCCCTTGCACGCCAACGCCACCAACGCCGTGATCCGGCGCTGGCGTGCAGGTCACATCACTCGTCGTCGCCCTGGTCCACGAACTCCACCAGCTCCGGCAGCATCTCCAGCTGCTGGATGGCATCCTTGAGCCGCAGGCCAAAGCGTGACTGCGGCCGCCCGAAGGCGCCCTGCGCCAGCCGCAGCGCCGCCGTTGCCTTGATCCATTCCACCTCGAAGGCATAGCGGTCCGCGTGCTGCTGGACACTCATGCGATTGATGTGTTCCAGCGCCAGCTCCACGACGCAGTCCACATCGATTTCACTGTCGTCCCTGTCGGGATCGTCGGTCATCAGCTCGATCAACTGCTGCAGCGTGCTCTGCACCAGGCCCAGCGAAGCATGCATGGCCTGCTGCCAGGTGGGAAGAAAAGGTGGTGGGGAATGGGCCGCCTGAGCGGCGATGAGAGGGTGCATGTCTTGGCTCCTACTTGCGCGCACGAACGCGCCAGCCCCAGAAATCTGGGTACAACAGAACCCCACTTTTCGCTGGGGGTCACAAACGCTGTTGAAAAGATGCTTCGACACACCGGGCCTTTCGGCCTCCCGCAAGTGTAGTAGCTGGATGTTTTCAAAACCAGGCCGAGCGCAGCGACGGCCCGCCCCCACTCCCCGTATGTCAGCGCCTGCGTCGGGCCGCCTGCGGGGTTGCAGTCCTGCCGAAGGACAGGACTGCCTCGTCATCTGACTCGCCGTGATTGTTTGAACGGAGCGCGCAGCGCGAAGTGAGTTTCACGGCGAACCCCGCAGGCGGCCCGACGCAGGTTGCCCCGCAGCGAAGCGAAGGGGTCGCGGACATTCGGGTCGTCTTTCTTTTGCCTCCTTTTCTTTGACGAATCAAAGAAAAGGAGGTCGGCCGCCGGGCCGAAACCCGGCCTCGAAAAACAACCACCCGGCAGGGTCAAAAACCAGACCTCAGCTCAAGCACCAAGCAGAAACGCACCCCGCGCCCGCTCCACCTCCCCCCTCACCACACACCCCAAATCATGGTCATTGACCAACCCCATGGCCTGCATGAACGAGTAGACAGTCGTAGGCCCCACGAACTTCCACCCGAGCTTCTTCAACTCCTTGGACAGCGCCCGAGACTCGGCCGTCTCGGACACGGGCCCGCCACCGGTCACGGGTGCAGGCGCATGGCGCCAGAAGAAGGCCGACAACGAGCCTTGCGCCTCCACCATCTCCAGCGCCCGCTTCGCGTTGTTGATCACGGCCTCGATCTTGCCGCGATGCCGCACGATGCCCGCATTGCCCAGCAGCCGCAGCACGTCGTCTTCGGTGAAGCGCGCGACCTGGTGGAAGTCGAAGCCCGCAAAGGCCGCGCGGAAGTTCTCGCGCTTGTTGAGGATGGTCAGCCAGCTCAGGCCGGACTGGAAGCCTTCGAGGCTGAGTTTCTCGAACAGGCGCCGGTCGTCGGTGACGGGAAAGCCCCATTCACGGTCGTGGTAGGCCAGGTAGCCGTCCGTGGCGGCGCACCAGTGGCAGCGCGGCCGGCCGTCAGGGGCGGTGAACAGGCGGGACATGGTCAGGATTTCCCCGGCTCGGGAGAGGGGAGGGACAGCAGCCAGGCCGCCATCTGCAGGGATTGCGCCGTATCGAGGTGCGGGTGGCGCGGCATGATGGCGCGGCCCCATTCGCCGGCCCCGCCCTCGCGGATCTTGCGCGCCAGGTAGTCGGCGGCATCTTCGCGGGCCCGGTAGCGCTCGGCGATCTGCTGGAAGGACGGGCCCACGTAGTGGCGCACCATGCCGTGGCAGCGCAGGCAGTCATTGCCCTCGACCAGGGCCTTGCCGGCAAGCAGCCGGGGGCCTGCATCTGTACCTGCACCTGCATTTGGATCTGCAGCTGCCGTCACGGCAGCCGCCGGCAGGCCCGCAACGGGCGCAACAGCCGGCCCGCGCATGATGCGCCAGCCGATGTTGAAGACACCCAGCGCCACCAGCAGCATGAAGACCACGAGCGCCCAGCCCAGCCAGCGGGGCCGGTGGGGGGCGTCGTCGCCCTCGTCGTCTGCGTCAGGAGGCAGTTGGCCGGCCATCAGTGGCGGAAGTGGCGCACGCCGGTGAAGACCATGGCGACGCCGCGCTCGTTGGCGGCGTCAATGACTTCCTGGTCGCGCATGGAGCCGCCGGGCTGGGCCACGCAGGTGGCGCCTGCGTCAACGACCACGTCCAGGCCGTCGCGGAAGGGGAAGAAGGCATCGCTGGCCACGACCGTGCCCTGCAGGCTCAGCTTGGCGGCCTCGGCCTTGATGGAGGCGATGCGCGCCGAGTCCAGGCGGCTCATCTGGCCTGCGCCCACGCCCATGGTCATGCCGTTCTTGCAGAACACGATGGCATTGCTCTTGACGTACTTGGCGACCTTCCAGGCGAACAGCAGGTCCTGCAGTTCTTCGGGCGTAGGCTGCTTGACGGTGACGACCTTGAGGTCGGCCAGGGCCAGCTCATGGTTGTCGGCGGTCTGCAGCAGCAGGCCCGAGCCGACGCGCTTGGCGTCCATGGCGTTGCGGCCCTGGTCCCAGGCGCGCTCTCCACCGGCAGGCAGGGCGATCTTCATCAGGCGCACATTGACCTTGGGCTTGAAGATTTCCAGCGCCTCGGCCGTGAAGTCGGGAGCCATCAGCACCTCGACGAACTGCTTGACCACGGCCTCGGCCGCTGCCTTGTCCACCGTGCGGTTGAAGGCGATGATGCCGCCGAAGGCGCTGGTGGGGTCGGTCTGGAAGGCCTTGGCATAGGCTTCGTGCGCGTCCTTGCCCACGGCCACGCCGCAGGGGTTGGCGTGCTTGACGATCACGCAGGCGGGCTGCTCGAAGCTCTTGACGCATTCCCAGGCAGCGTCGGCGTCGGCGATGTTGTTGTACGACAGCTCCTTGCCCTGCAGCTGCTCGCCCGTGACCAGGGAGCCGGGAGCCGGATACAGGTCGCGGTACAGGGCGGCCTGCTGGTGGCTGTTTTCGCCGTAGCGCAGGTCCTGCACCTTGGTGAAGTGGCCGTTGCTCTGGCCGGGGAAGGGGCTGCGCTCGGGCACGTAGGCTTCGGAGAGCTTCTCGTCCTCGAACTTCACGCTGGACAGGTAGTCGCTGATGGCGCCGTCGTACTGGGCGATGCGGTTGAAGGCGGCCACGGACAGCGCAAAGCGCAGCTTGTCGGACAGCTTTCCGTTGGCCTTGAGTTCACCCAACACGGCCTCGTACTGGCCGGCGTCGGTGATCACGCCCACGTCGGCCCAGTTCTTGGCGGCAGAGCGCACCATGGCCGGGCCGCCGATGTCGATGTTCTCGATGGCGTCGGCCAGCGTGCAGCCGGCCTTGGCCACGGTAGCCTCGAAGGGGTAGAGGTTCACCACCAGCAGGTCGATGGTGTCGATGCCGTGCTCCTTGAGGGCCGCCATGTGGGCGGGCAGCTCGCGGCGCGCCAGCAGGCCGCCGTGGACCTTGGGGTGCAGGGTCTTGACGCGGCCGTCCAGCATTTCGGGGAACTGGGTGACTTCGGCCACCTCGGTCACGGGCAGGCCGGCCTCGGCCAGCAGCTTGGCGGTGCCGCCGGTGGACAGCAGCTTGATGCCCAGGGCGTGCAGGCCTTGGGCGAATTCGACGATACCGGTCTTGTCAGAGACGGAGAGCAGGGCGTTCATGGGCGTCAGTGCAGGGAGTTTGAAGAAATGGAGATTCGTGCCGCTCAGAGCATGTCGTGCTCGAGCAGCTTCTTGCGCAGCGTGTTGCGGTTCAGGCCCAGCCAGTCGGCAGCGCGGGACTGGTTGTTGTCGGCCTGGGTCATCACCACTTCCAGCAGCGGCTTTTCGACCAGGTGGATCAGCATGTCGTACATGCCGTTGGGCTTTTCGCCGTCGAGATCGCGGAAATACCCCTCCAGGCTTTCACGCACGCATTGTTCGATGTTCTGGTTGCTCATACTGTCATTCCTGCGGGCTCTCCGAATTCGGCGCTTGTGGCGCCGGCATCGATGGCGGCCGGTATCCGGTCCATCTGTGCGCCCAGGGCGTCCAGATAGTCGGCCACGGCCTGCCATTGCACCGCGCAGTCCTCGATGGTGTTGATGTGTTGTCTGAATGCTTCACCGCCCGGCAGGCTGCGCAGGTACCAGGCGATGTGCTTGCGCGCGCTGCGCACGCCGGTGCCCTCGCCGTACAGGCTGTAGTGGTCCTGCAGGTGGTCCAGCAGCAGCCGGCGCAGTTCGGCCACCAGCGGCGGGGCCATGTGCTCGCCCGTGGCCATGAAGTGCGCGATCTCGCGGAAGATCCACGGCCGGCCCTGGGCCGCGCGGCCGATCATCACGGCATCGGCGCCCGTGTAGGCGAGCACGTCGCGCGCCTTCTCGGGGCTGGTGATGTCGCCATTGGCCACCACCGGCACACGCACCGCCGCCTTGACGGCAGCGATGGTGTCGTACTCGGCAAAGCCCTTGTAACCCTGCTCGCGCGTGCGGCCGTGCACGGTGAGCATCTGTATGCCCACCTCCTCGAAGCGGCGGGCCAGCACCACGGCGTTCCTGTGCGCGTCGCACCAGCCGGTGCGCATCTTCAGCGTGACGGGCACGCCGTGCGGGGCGCAGGCCTCTACCACAGCCTGGGCAATCTCCACGGCCAGGGCCTCGTTCTGCATCAGGGCCGAGCCGGCCCATTTGTTGCAGACCTTCTTGGCCGGGCAGCCCATGTTGATGTCGATGATCTGGGCGCCGCGGTCCAGGTTGTAGCGCGCGGCCTCGGCCATCATCTCGGCGTCCGTGCCCGCGATCTGCACCGCGATGGGGCCGGGCTCGCCTTCATGGTTGGCGCGGCGCGAGGTCTTGAGGCTGTTCCACAGGTCCTTGCGCGATGTCACCATCTCGCTGACCGCGTAGCCCGCGCCCAGGGCCTTGCACAGCTGGCGGAACGGCCGATCCGTCACCCCGGCCATGGGGGCGACGAACAGGCGATTGGCCAGGGCATGGGGGCCTATGGACAGGGGTGGGGAGGACATCGGAAAAGCCGGAGAAAACGCGCGCGCCGAGCACAAAACGGGCGGCAACAAAGGACCAAGATTGTACCTGCCCAAATTTTCAGCAGGGCTAAAACCGGGCCGTCAAGACGGCCAAGCAGCGAAAACAAGACAGTGCGCAGTTTTCATGGTGTGGGCACGAAGGTGCGCACCTGGCCCGGAACGGCCTGCAGCCCGTAGGCACCGAGCCGGCCCTGCCACCAGCGGCGGTTGAATTGCACGTCGGGAGAGATCTGGTCGTCGGGCATGGGGCGCAGGCCGACCTTCTGCAGCCCGGCTTTCGGCTGCCCTGCTGTCTGCAGCCCAGCCTCCAGTCCCAGGTCCAGCGCCTCGCCGTCGGCCAGCGGGCCGCGCACCACGGCCATGGCCTTGCGCCCGTCGGTCACCCAGGCGTCCAGCACCAGGGCCGGGCCGGGCTCCGACCCGGCCAGGCTCACGCAGCCTTGCAGACGCGGCTCCAGGCCCAGCGGCTCCAGCTCGCGCTGCAGCTGCTCCAGCCTGTCGCCCACGGCCGGGTCCGGCAGGGTGCAGCCCTTGGCCTGCAGCGCCTTGCCCCAGGCCGAGGGCGGTGCAGCCTGGGCGGGCGGCGCCTGGACAGCGGCCTGTGCCACCACGGTGGTGTCCTTGCCTGGCGATGGCTGCAACGCAGCGCAGCCGGCCAGGCCGGCTGCTGCCATTCCCAATGCCGCGCATCCCGCCCATCCTGCAATCCGCCCTGTCTGCATGACGCCCCCTGTGCTTGTGGTTCTGGAACAGGCCCCACGATAGCTTCAGGCCGACAAGGCGTCAGCCAGCGCAGACCTACACTTGGCAGCACCTATGGAATTCTGGATGCATCAATTGCTGGGCTGGCTGGCGCTGCCGCAGTTCGGCCTCAGCACCGTGTTCATCGTGGCCCTGATTTCGGCCACGCTGCTGCCGCTGGGCTCCGAGCCTGCGGTGGTCGGCCTGCTGCAGCTCAACCCCGATCTGTTCTGGCAGACGGTCTTCGTGGCCACGGCCGGCAATACGCTGGGCGGCGCCATCAGCTGGTGGATGGGCCTGGGTGCGCACAAGGCCTGGCGTGCGGCACGCGAGCGGCGGCGCGCCGGACTGCCCGAGGATCTGCGGGCCAAGCCGCCCCGCGCCCTGTCCCGCCACGAGCGCCGCGCCCGCGTGTGGCTGCGCCGCCTGGGCGCCAAGGCCTGCCTGCTGAGCTGGCTGCCGGTGGTGGGCGATCCGCTGTGCGCCGTGGCAGGCTGGCTGCGCCTGCCGTTCTGGCCCTGCGTGTTCTACATGGCCATCGGCAAGTTCCTGCGCTATGTGGTGATGACGGTGGTGCTGCTGCAGCTGCTGCCGGCCTCCTGGGCCAGCTGAGGCCGAAGCCCTCCCACCGAAGCCCTCCCCTTTTTGCGATCTACGCCTGCGGCTCGCGCGCCCAGGGCGCCAGCGCGAAGTGCGCAGCCAGGAAATCGATCAGCGCCTGCACGCGCGCCGGCCGGGCACGCCCCGGCGGCGTGACGATGTGCAGGGCGATGGAGGGAACCTGCCAATCGTCCATGCAGGTCTGCAACACGCCGGACTGCAGGTCTTCCCAAGCCAGAAATTCGGGCTGCAGGGCCAGGCCCAGCCCGGCGCGCAGGGCCGGCGCCAGGCCCTCGGCATTGTTCACGCGCATGGCCGTGGGCACGACCTGGGCGAACTCGCCGCGGCGCGCATGCACGAAGCGCCAGGCCTCGCCCAGGCGGCTGTGCACATAGCGCAGCGCCCGGTGCTGCGCCAGCTCGCGCGGATGGGTGGGGCGGCCGTGGCGCTCGAAGTATTCGGGTGATCCCACCAGCAGCAGGCGCACCGTGCACAGGCGCCGTGCTAGCAGGCTGGAGTCGGGCAGCGAGGAGATGCGCAGCGCGATGTCGAAGCCCTGGGCCACGACGTCGATCAGCTCGTCGCTGAAGTGCAGGTCCAGCGTGACTTCCGGGTGCTCGGCCATGAAGGCGGGCACGGCCGGCGCGAGGTGCGAGATGCCGAACGACATGGGCGCCGCAATGCGGATGGGGCCGCGCAGGCTTTTGGACTGTTCGCTGATCTCGGCCTCCACGGCCTCGCCCTCGGCCAGGATGCGCGCGGCGCGCTCCAGCGAGGCCTGGCCGCTGGCCGTCAGCGACATGCGCCGCGAGGTGCGGTGGAACAGGCTGGTCTTGAGCCGCGTCTCCAGCCGCGTGATGGCCTTGGAGATGGTGGGCTGGGAGACGCCCAGGTCGGCGGCGGCCTTGGCGAAGGAGCCCGTTTCGGCCACCTTGGCGAAGACGGCCCAGGCTTCGAGGTCAGGAAGTCTTGGCATGAAAGTTTTGGAATAGATGTCTTTGCATATTTTCTATTCTCTTCTTGATCGGCAAAACATAAAGTTCATCCATCGCAACACACAACGCAGCAGGAGAACACCATGATCGAACGCCGTCCCTTCCAAGCCCTTGGCGGTGCCAACCACGGCTGGCTCGATGCCAAGCATCACTTTTCCTTCGCCGGCTACCACGATCCGGCCCGCATGGGCTGGGGCGCGCTGCGGGTGTGGAACGACGACACCATCGCCGCCGGCACGGGCTTCCCGCCCCATGCCCACGCCAACATGGAAATCATCACCTACGTCCGTGAAGGCGCCATCACCCACCAGGACAGCCTGGGCAACAAGGGCCGCACCGAAGCGGGCGATGTGCAGGTGATGAGCGCGGGCACCGGCATCCGCCACTCGGAATACAACCAGGAAAAGGACACGACGCGGATCTTCCAGATCTGGATCATGCCCGACGAGCGCGGCCAGCAGCCCCCGTCCTGGGGTGCCAAGCCCTTCCCCAAGGGCGAGCGCTCGGGCAGCTTCGTGGCCCTGGCCAGCGGCCTGCCCGGCGACGAGGACGCCCTGCCCATCCGCACCGCCGCCCGGGTGCTGGGCGCCACGCTGAAGGCCGGCGAGAGCACGGAGTACCGCATCGGCCGCGACCGCCTGGGCTACCTGGTGCCGGCCAGCGGCTCGGTGCAGATCGACGGCGTGACGCTGCAGGAGCGCGACGGCGCCGCCATCAGCGATGTGGACAGCTTCCGCGTGACGGCCCTGGCCGACACCGAGCTGGTGCTCGTCGACACGGCACGCTGAAGCGCCCTGCCCGCCTCTTCCCAAGAAAACATTTCCCGTACCCCGTCCAACCCCTCACAGGAGATCACCATGACCGACCGCAAGTACCTCGAAGTCCTGACCCCCGCCAACAGCCAGATCATCTTCATCGACCAGCAGCCCCAGATGGCCTTCGGCGTGCAGTCCATCGACCGCCAGGTGCTCAAGAACAACGTGGTGGGCCTGGCCAAGGCGGCCAAGGCCTTCGGCATCCCCGCCACCATCACCACGGTGGAGACGGGCAGCTTCTCCGGCCACACCTATCCCGAACTGCTGGCCGTGTTCCCCGAGCACCAACTGCTGGAGCGCAGCTCCATGAATTCCTGGGACGACCAGAACGTGCGGGACGCACTGGCCAGGAACGCCGCCCAGGGCCGCAAGAAGATCGTGGTCTCCGGCCTGTGGACCGAGGTGTGCAACACCACCTTCGCCCTGTCGGCCCTGCATGACACGGACTACGAGATCTACATGGTGGCCGACGCCTCGGGCGGCACGTCGCTGGACGCGCACAACTACGCCATGGACCGCATGGTGCAGGCCGGCGTGGTGCCCGTGACCTGGCAGCAGGTGCTGCTGGAATGGCAGCGCGACTGGGCCCGCCGCGAGACCTACGACGCGGTGATGGACATCGTGCGCGAGCATTCCGGCGCCTACGGCATGGGCGTGGACTATGCCTACACCATGGTGCACAAGGCGGCCGAGCGCGTGCAGCATGGCGAGACCATGGGCCCGAACCCCGCCAAGGTCTGAGCGTCAGCGCCGCCGCCGGCCCCGTCCACGGAGTGACACCATGAAGCTCTACGCACTTTCCCTTGGGGCCGGCCTGCTGGTCGGTGTGGTCTACAGCCTGCTGCAGGTGCGCTCGCCCGCACCGCCGCTGGTGGCCCTGGTCGGCCTGCTGGGCATCCTGGCCGGCGAGCAGATCGTGCCCGTGGGCCGGCATCTGCTGCAGGGCATGGACCTGCGCAGCGCCTGCAGCAAGACGCAGGCCACCGAGCATGTGCTGGGCGAGTTGCCCGGCCGCAAGAACGCCGATGCCGATGCCGATCGGCACCACGGCTGACCCCTCCCCCTCTCTCCAAGAAAACTGCACCATGACCACGCGCAGAAAAGTCCTGGGCTCCGCTGCCACCCTTGCCATGGGTGGACTGCTGGGTTGCACCACCAACGCTCGCCAAGGAGCCTCCATGTCCGATTCCACGCCGGAAGTCATCTTCCACAACGGCCGCTTCACCACGCTGAACAAGGCCCAGCCCACCGCCACCGCCGTGGCCGTGAAGGACGGCCGGTTCATCGCCGTGGGCTCGGACGCCGAGGTGCTGGCCCTGGCCGGCAGCGGCACGCGCCGCATCGATCTGCAGCGCCGCAGCGTGCTGCCCGGCCTGTTCGACAACCACACGCACGTGATCCGCGGCGGCCTGAATTTCAACCTGGAGCTGCGCTGGGACGGCGTGCGCTCGCTGGCCGACGCGCTGGACATGCTCAAGCGCCAGGTGGCCATCACGCCTGCGCCGCAGTGGGTGCGCGTGGTCGGGGGGTTCACCGAGCACCAGTTCGTGGAAAAGCGCCTGCCCACCATCGACGAGATCAACGCCATCGCGCCCGATACGCCGGTCTTCCTGCTGCACCTGTATGACCGCGCCCTGCTCAACGCGGCCGCCCTGCGCGCCGTGGGCTACACCCGCGACACGCCCCAGCCTGCAGGCGGCGAGATCACGCGCGATGCCAACGGCAACCCCACGGGTCTGCTGCTGGCCAAGCCCAACGCCACCATCCTCTACAGCACGCTGGCCAAGGGCCCCAAGCTGCCTCTGGACTACCAGGTCAATTCCACGCGCCACTTCATGCGCGAACTCAACCGCCTGGGCGTGACCGGCGTCATCGATGCGGGCGGGGGCTTTCAGAACTACCCCGACGACTACGACGTGATCCAGAAGCTCAGCGACGCCAACCAGATCACCGTGCGCCTGGCCTACAACCTGTTCACGCAAAAGCCCAAGGAGGAGAAGGCCGACTTCCTCAACTGGACGCAAAGCGTGAAGTACAAGCAGGGCAACGACTATTTCCGCCACAACGGCGCGGGCGAGATGCTGGTGTACTCGGCCGCCGACTTCGAGGACTTCCGCCAGCCGCGCCCCGACATGCCGCCCAGCATGGAGGGCGACCTGGAGGAAGTGGTGCGCGTGCTGGTGCAGAACCAATGGCCGTGGCGCCTGCACGCCACCTATGACGAGACCATCTCGCGCGCGCTCGATGTGTTCGAGAAGGTGCACCGCGACACGCCCATCGACGGCCTGAACTGGTTCTTCGACCATGCCGAGACCATTTCGGACAAGTCCATCGACCGCATTGCGGCGCTGGGCGGCGGCGTGGCCGTGCAGCACCGCATGGCCTACCAGGGCGAATATTTCACCGAACGCTACGGCGCACGCGCCACCGAGGCCACGCCGCCCGTCAAGAAGATCCTGGAGCGCGGCGTGAAGACCTCGGCCGGCACGGACGCCACGCGCGTGGCCTCCTACAACCCCTGGGTGTCGCTGTCGTGGATGGTGACGGGCAAGACCGTGGGCGGCCTGCAGATGTACCCCCAGCGCAACCTGCTGGACCGCGAGACCGCGCTGCGCATGTGGACCGAGAACGTGGCCTGGTTCTCCAACGAGGAAGGCCTGCGCGGCCGCATTCAGGTGGGCCAGCTGGCCGACATGATCGTGCCCAGCAAGGACTACTTCGCCGTGCCCGAGGACGAGATCTCCTTCCTCACCTCCGACCTCACCGTGGTGGGCGGCCGCGTGGTCTATGGCGCAGGCCCCTTCCAGCAGCATGACGACAACCCGCTGCCGCCGGCCATGCCCGACTGGTCGCCCGTGCGGCGCTTTGGCGGCTACGGCGCCTGGGGCGAGCCCGAGGGCGCGGGCAGGAACTCGCTCAACCCCGTGCGCTACCGCAGCCTGGCGGCGGCCTGCGGCTGCGGCACCAGCTGCGGCATGCACGGCCACAGCCATGCCGACGCATGGGCATCGAACGTGCCGACCTCGGACCCCCGAAGCTTCTTCGGCGCGCTGGGCTGCTCCTGCTGGATGGCCTGAGGAGCAAGGCCATGTCCATCGATTCCAAGCCGTCTGCCCCAGCTGTTGCCGGCAGTTCCTCCGGCAGCTTCGCGCCGCTGCGCCAGCCCGTGTTCGCGGTGCTGTGGGCGGCCACGGTGCTGGGCAACATCGGCAGCTTCATGCGCGATGTGGCCAGCTCCTGGATGGTGACCGAGCTGTCGGCCAGCCCGGCCGCCGTGGCGCTGATCCAGACGGCGGCCACGCTGCCCATCTTCCTGCTGGCGATTCCGGCCGGTGTGCTGTCGGACATCCTGGACCGCCGCCGTTTCCTGATCGGCATCCAGATCCTGCTGGCTGCCGTCAGCGCCAGCCTGCTGCTGCTGGCCCGCACCAACACGCTGACCGTGGAGTACCTGGTGGCGCTGACCTTCGTGGGCGGCATAGGCGCGGCGCTGATGGGGCCGACCTGGCAGTCCATCGTGCCCGAGCTGGTGCCGCGCAGCGACCTCAAGAACGCGGTGGCGCTGAACTCGCTGGGCATCAACATCGCACGCGCCCTCGGCCCTGCGGCCGGCGGCCTGCTGCTGGCCAGCTTCGGCGCGGCGGCGGCCTATGGCGCGGACGTGGCCAGCTACGTGTTCGTGATCGCCGCGCTGGTCTGGTGGAAGCGCCCCAAGGCCGAGGCCTCGGCCCTGAACGAGCAGTTCTTCGGCGCATTCCGCGCAGGCCTGCGCTATGCCCGCTCCAGCCGCGAGCTGCATGTGGTGCTGCTGCGCGCCGCCGTGTTCTTCCTCTTCGCCAGCTCGGTCTGGGCCCTGCTGCCGCTGGTGGCGCGGCGCATGCTGGGCGGCTCGGCAGGCTTTTACGGCGTGATGCTGGGCGCCGTGGGCGCAGGCGCCATCCTGGGCGCGCTGCTGCTGCCGCGCCTGCGCAAAAGGCTGGATGCCGATGGCCTGGTGCTGCTGTCCTCCGTGCTCAGCGCCGCCGTGATGGCCGCGCTGTCCGCCGCGCCGCCGCAATGGGCCGCCGTGCTGCTGATGCTGGTGCTGGGCCTGGGCTGGATCATTGCGCTGACCACGCTCAACGGCGTGGCCCAGGCGGTGCTGCCCAACTGGGTGCGCGGCCGCGGGCTGGCCATCTACCTGATGGTGTTCAACGGCGCCATGGCGGGCGGCAGCCTGGCCTGGGGGCTGTTCGCGCAGGGCGTGGGCATTCCCACGGCGCTGCTGATCGGCGCGGCGGGCCTGGTGGCCATCTCGCTGGTGTTCCACCGCATCAAGCTGCCCACGGGCGAGGCGGACCTGCAGGCCTCCAACCACTGGCCCGAGCCGCTGCTGGCCGAACCCGTGGCCCATGACCGTGGCCCGGTGATGATCCAGGTGGAGTACCAGGTGCGCCGCGACGACCTGCCGGCCTTCATCGAGGCCATGCAGCATGTCGCACGCGAGCGGCGGCGCGACGGCGCCTATGCCTGGGGCATTGCCGAGCACACGGGCGAGCCGGGCCGGGTGATCGAGTGGTTCCTGGTGGAGTCCTGGGCCGAGCATCTGCGCCAGCACCAGCGCGTGTCCAGGGCCGATGCCGATCTGCAGGCCCAGGCGCTGCGTTTTCATATCGGCCCCGGGCGGCCCGTGGTCCACCACTTCCTGGCGCTGGATGCCGCCAGTGCCGCTAGTGCCGCAAGCGGGCCTGCGCAGGCACCGGCGCACGGCCACGCCCACTGAAGCGTTGCGGCAGGCCTGCCCCTGGCCTGCGCCCGGCCTGCCCGGACACCTCAGCGGATATCCAGCCGCTCCAGCGCACGCACCAGGTCGGCCAGCGTGCGCACCTGCATCTTGCGCATGGCCTGGCCACGCCGCACCTTCACCGTGATCTCGCTCACGCCCAGGTCTGCCGCGATCTGCTTGTTCAGCAGGCCGCGCACCACGCCCACGACCACCTCCTGCTCGCCCGGCGACAGCGACTGCCAGCAGGCGCGCAGCGCCTGTTCGCCGGCCTCCAGCGCGCGGCGCTGGCGGTCCAGGGCAATGCCCTGCTGTATGGCGTCCAGCAGGTCCTGGTCGCGGAAGGGCTTGGTCAGGAACTCGATGGCGCCGGTCTTCATGGCCTCCACGCTCATGGGAATGTCGCCATGGCCGGTGATGAAGATGGTGGGCAGCTTCAGGCCCATCTCCAGCATCTGGCGCCGGAAGTCCATGCCGCTTTGGCCCGGCATGCGGATGTCCAGCACCAGGCATGCAGGCCCCGCGGGCGGCTGCCGCTGCCAGTGGTCCAGAAACTCGCGCGTGGCGCCGAAGGCGCGCACGCACAGGCCCACCGAGGCCAGCAGGTCCTCGATGGCGGCACGCACCGAGGCGTCGTCATCGACGATGTAGACAAGTGCCTCGGCTTCGGCCGTGGAAGGTTCAGCCATGGCGCAATCCCGTGGAAGACCTGTCGCCCGTGGCCGGGGCGCAGGCAATGGTGATGTGAAAGACCGTGCCGCCGCGCATGTCCTCGCGGTCCGTGGCCCAGATGCGGCCGCCGTTGGCCTCGGCCATGTGGCGGCAGATGTTCAGGCCCAGGCCCATGCCGTCGGGCTTGGTGGTCCAGAAGGCATCGAACAGGTGGGTGCGGGCCAGCGGCGACAGGCCTTCGCCCGCATCGGCCACGGTCAGTACCAGTTGCTGGCCCAGGGCCTGGGTGGTGACGGTGATGCGCCGCTGCGCGGCCGGCGTGCCCTGCATGGCATCCATGGCATTGATCAGCAGGTTGGCCAGCACCTGCTGGATGTGCACGCGGTCGGCCCAGGCCGGCTGCAGCGCGGGCGCCAGTTGCAGGTCCAGGGCCACGCCGCGCCGGTCCAGCTCGGCGTCCGACAGGCGCGCCATCTCGCGCACGGCGTCGTTGAGGTCGAAGGACTGGCGGCTGGGCGCCTCGCCGCGCGCCATGCTGCGGATGCGGGCAATGACATCGCTGGCGCGCTGCGCATCGCCCAGGATGCGCTCCAGCGCCTGGCCGGCCTTGGCCAGATTGGGCGGCTCCTGGGCCAGCCAGCGCTGGCAGGCATTGCCGCTGGTGACGATGGCCGCCAGCGGCTGGTTGACCTCATGGGCGATGGAGGCCGTCAACTGCCCCAGGCTGGTGGTCTGGGTGATGCGCATCAGCTGGGTGCGCGCCTCATGGGCCGCGTTCTGGGCCGCCACCATCTTCAGGCCCAGATAGGCCGTGATGGCAATGGCCAGGATGCTGATCACCATGTTGATCAGTCCGGTGCGATAGGCACCGGCAGGCGTGAGCGCAAAGCTGGCCAGGGTCAGCACGATGCACAGCGCCGTGAGGCCGATGACCACGCGCGGGCTGAACCAGCGCACTGCCACCAGGATGATGGCGGTATGGAACACGGCGGCCGCCACGGCGTAGTCGGTCAGCGTGTCCAGCGCGAAGATCGCGGCCATGGCGACGCCCATGGCCGCCAGGATCAGGGCCCGAGGCCAATGGGGAAAGCGGCGCAGAGCGGTGGTCATGACGTGCAGGGCTGCGATGAGGGCGTGTCGATTGTGTCGCAAGATGCCCTGCCCTCCCGCGATCAGAGGGCGGGGCGCCGGCCCACGCTCAGTTGGAGCTCCACGGTGGCCTTGGCCAGCTCGGTCTCTGCCTCCAGCGATCCCAGGTAGGCCTCGTCGGCCGAGCGCTGGGCGGACAGCAGCTCCAGCAGCGAAGCCTCGCCATGCCGGTAGGACAGGCGCATGCCCTCGAGCACGCGCTGCGCGTCGCGCAGCACGCCGTCGCGGTAGCGCTGCACGTTCTCGCGCGCGGCGGTCAGGCGAAAGCGCGCGCCGCGCACATCGGCCTCGGCCCGGTTCTGGGCCTGCTGCAGGGCCAGCATGGCCTGGGTCACGGCCGCCTCGGCCTGCACCAGATCGCCCCGGTCCAGGCGCGACAGCGGCAGCGGCACGCTGACCGAGACCGACAGCGTGCGCGAGCGCCCGCCGCCATCGAAGGGATTGCCCTGGGCATCGGTGCCGGCCGCCGTGGACGGCACGGCGGCCATGCCCACCGCCAGCGTGGGATTGACCCAGCGGTTGGCCTGGGCCAGGCCCGCGTTGTCGCGTGCATGCTCCAGCGCCGCCTGGGCGATGCGCACCTCGGCGCGCGACTGCAGCGCCTGGGCGACCAGGGCGTCGGCATCCTCCAGCCCCGAGTCTTCGGCCAATTCCATGAAGCCGCATTGCAGCGTGTCGCTGGCAAAGACTTCGGACAGGCGGCGCCCCAGCGGGACGGACAGCGCCAGCCGCGCGGTCTGCGCCTCTGCGCGCGCCTGCACCACCTCGGCCTGGAAGCGGTCGCGCTCCACGCGCGACTGCAGCCATTCCACGCCGCCGATGTCGCCGGCCTTGCGCCGCAGCTCGTTGGCCTGCACCACGTCGCCCAGTGCCTTCAGCGTCTGCTGCTTGCGCTCCAGCGCCAGCGAGTCGCGGCAGGCCTGGGTGTAGTCCTGGGCGGCATCGGAGAACAGCTGGCTGCGCACGCCTTCAAGGCCGGCCTCGGACAGGCGCACCTGGCTGCGTGCGGACTGGATGCGCGCGGCGCGCTTGCCGCCCGTCTCCAGCTCCATGCTGATCTCGTAGTTGCGCGTGGTGGGCCGGGGCTGGCCGGTGCGCACCTGCTCGCGCGAGGCGCCCAGCGTGAGGTTGGGGTCGGGGCGAATGCCGGCGATGCCGATGCCGGCACGCGCGGATTCCACGCCCTGCTCCTCCGAGCGCAGCAGGGGGCTGTGCTGCTCCACGGCGTTGAGGTAGTCGGAAAAGCGCAGGCCGGCAGGTGCTGCCGTTGCAGTTGCAGTTGCAGTTCCTGTGGCTGCAACAGCCACGGCGGACGGCGCCGTCTGCGCCTGGGCTGCGGCGCCAAGGCACAGCAGCAGGGCCAGGGCCTGCCTGGGGAAGAAAGGGGTCGTTTGCATGGCGACTCGCATCAATGGGGTTGGCTCGTTGCGGTGTGCCGGCGGCCCTCGTCCTCGGCGGCATCCGGTTCGCCGCTCTCACCGCGTTCAGCGGCGCGGCGCTGGCGGCGCTCGGCCGCGCGGGCGGCACGGGCCTCGATCACGTAGTAGAGGTTGGGCAGCAGCAGCAGGGTCAGCAAGGTGGCGCTGAACAGGCCGCAGACCACGACCGTGGCCAGGGGCCGCTGCACGTCGCTGCCCAGGCCCGTGGCCAGCATGGCCGGCGTGAGGCCGAAGGCGGCGACGGTGGCCGTCATCAGCACAGGGCGCATGCGGCTGGAGGCGCCTTCGAGCACGGCTTCGCGCAGGCCCAGGCCGTCCTCGCGGCGCAGCCGGTTGATCTGCGAGACCATGAGCACGCCCGAGAGCACCGCCACGCCGAACAGCGCGATGAAGCCCACGGCGCTGGAGACGTTGAGCGTCATGCCGCGCAGGTGCAGGCCCGCAAAGCCGCCGATCATGGCCAGCGGCACCACGCCCAGCACCAGCAGCGGCTGGCGCAGGTTGCCGAACTCGCCGAACAGCAGCACCAGCATGATGCCCAGCGTCAGCGGCAGGATCATGAGCAGCCGCGCCTCGGCACGCTGCAGGTTCTCGAACTGGCCGCCCCACTCGATGTGCAGCTTCTGGCGGTCGTAGTCCAGGTGCTGGTCGATGGCGGTGTGCGCATCCTTGAGGAAGCCCGCCAGGTCGCGGCCGCGCACATTGAGCTTGACGAGGATGTGGCGCTCGCCGCCCTCGCGCACGATGACGCTCTGGCCCACGGTGGTGGTGATGCGCGCCACGTCGGCCAGCGGCACCTGGGCGCCATTGGCCGCCGACAGGCGCAGCGCGCCGATGGCCTCGGGGCTGCTGCGCGTGTCGGGCGTGAAGCGCACGGCCATGTCGTAGCTGCGCTCGCCCACGTAGAGCTGGCCGATGGAGGCCCCGCCCACGCCGGTGGAGATGAGCTGCGCCACCTCGGAGGCATTGATGCCATAGCGCGCGGCCGCCGCGCGGTCCAGCGCAATGCGCAGGTTGGGCAGCGGCGGCTCCACGTCCACGGCCACGTCGGCCGCGCCGGGCACTTTCTCCAGCACGGCCACCAGGGCATCGGCCACGCGCCGGTCTTCGGCCAGATCCTGGCCGAAGACCTTTACCGTGAGGTCGCTGTGCGCGCCGGACAGCTTGTCCTGCACGCCGTCGATCATGGGCTGCATGAAGCCCACGGAATAACCGGGCAGCTGGTCGAAGCGCGCGGCCATCTTCGCGATCAGCTGCTGCTTGGTCAGGCCCGACTTCCATTCGCCATAGGGATGCAGGCCCACGCTGGCCTCGATGTGCGAGGGCGTCCAGTAGTCGGTGCCGTCATCGTTGCGCCCGGTCTGGGTGACGATGTAGGAGACCTCGGGGAACTCCAGCGCGGCGCTGCGCAGCGCGTCGGCCATGTCGCGCGCCTTGTCCAGCGTGATGCCGGGCGGCATCTGCACCTGCAGCCAGATGGAGCCTTCGTCCAGGTACGGCAGGAAGTCGCGGCCCATGGTGCCCGCCAGCACGCCCAGCGCCAGCAGCGAGGCCGCCACCGCCCCCGCCAGCCAGCGCACGCGGCCCACGGCCACGCCCAGGAAGCGGTCATAGCCCACGCCCAGCCGGTGCAGCACGGGGTTGTGGAAGATCTTGCGCGGCCTGCGGAAGGCCAGCCAGGCCAGGGCCGGCGTGAGCAGCAGGGCCACGGCCAGCGCCCCGACCAGGGCCGCGCCCACGGCGCTGGCCATGGGCGAGAACAGCTTGTACTCGATGCGCTCGAAGGCGAACAGCGGCAGGTAGGCGGCCGCGATCACGCACATGCCGAAGAAGATGGGCCGCGCCACCTGCAGCGTGGCCGTGATGGCGTCCCTGGGCGTGAGCGGTCGGTTCTGGTCGGCCTCGCAGCGCCGCAGGATGTTCTCGACCACGACCACGGCGCCGTCCACCAGGATGCCGAAGTCGATGGCGCCCAGCGACAGCAGGTTGGCCGGAATCTTCGCGTGGTGCATGAAGATGAAGGCCAGCAGCAGCGCCATGGGAATGGTCAGCGCCACGATCAGCGCCGCGCGCGGGCTGCCCAGGAAGACCAGCAGCACCAAGGCGACGACGATCAGGCCTTCGGCCAGGGTCTTGCCCACGGTGTGGGTGGTGCGCTCGATCAGCGTGGTGCGGTCCAGGTAGGGCACCACCTTCACGTCGGGCGGCAGCAGCTTGCCGTTGAGCTCCTCCACGGCGGCGTGGATGCCCTCCAGCGCCTGCGAGGGGTTGGAGCCCTTGAGCAGCAGCACGATGCCCTGCAGGGTGTCGGAGTTGCCGTCCTTGCCCAGGATGCCGCGCCGCTCCACGTTGCCGTAGGTCAGCCGCCCCAGGTCCTTGACCAGCACGGGCGTGCCGCTGTCCGTGGTCTTGACGACCACGTTGCCCATGTCGTCCAGCGAGCCCAGCAGGCCCACGCCGCGCACCACATAGGAGACATCGCCCCGGTCGATGACGCTGCCGCCGCCGCTGGCGTTGTTGGCATTGATGGCCTCGATCACCTGCGACAGCGCCAGTCCGTACTGCAGCAGCCGCGCCGGGTCCAGCTCCAGCATGAACTGCGTGGTCAGGCCGCCGAAGTTGGTCACGTCCACCACGGACTGCGCCTTCTTCAGGCGCGGGATCACCACCCACTGCTGCAGCTCGGACAGCTCGCGCAGGCTGCGCACGGGGCTTTCCAGCGTGTAGCGGTAGACCTCGCCCGTGGGCGAGCTGTAGGGGTCCAGCCCGGCGCGGGCACCATAGGGCAGCGTGACCTCGTCGATGCGCTCCTTCAGGCGCTGGCGCGCCCAGTAGCCGTCCACGCCGTCCTCGAAGACCACGGTAATCAGCGACAGCGCGAACAGGCTGCGCGAGCGCAGCACGTGCATGCCGGGCGTGGCCAGCAGCGCGCGCTCCAGCGGGATGGTGATCTGCTGCTCTATCTCCTCGGCCGCAAGGCCTGGCACCTGGGTGACGATCTGCGAGGTCACGTCGGCAATGTCGGGGTAGGCCTCCAGCGGCAGCTGCTTCCAGCTGAACACGCCATACAGGGCCGCGAAGCAAAAGACCAGCCAGACCACGCCGCGGCGCGAAAAGCCGATGTTGACGATGCGCTCGATCATTGCAGCAGCACTCCCCCGTTGACCACCACGCGCTCGCCGGCCGCCAGGCCCGAGAGGATCTCGGCCTGGCCGTCCTGCTGCGCGCCGACCTGCACGTCGCGCGGCTCGAAGCGCCAGCCGCCCTTGTCCACGAAGACGCGCGTGCTGACCTGGCCCTGCAGCAGGGCCGCGGCCGGCACCATCACGGCCTGGCGCGCCGGGGCGTCGAAGCCCACGCGCGCAAACATGCCGGGGCGCAGCCGCCCTTCGGGGTTGTCCACGGCCACGCGCACCTTGACGCTGCGCGTGGCGGTGTCCACCAGCTCGCCCACGTACTGCACGCGGCCCTGCAGCTGCAGGTCGGGATAGGCGGCCAGCGCGATGTGGGCCTGCTGGCCCACGTCCACATGGGCCAGGTCGCGCTCGCTGACGCTGGCGCTGAGCCAGACCTTGCGCAGGTCGGCCACGGTCATGACGGAGGCATTCACATCGTTCCAGTAGCCGCCCTGCGAGCCCGCCATCTCGACCACGCGGCCGCTGATGGGCGACTTGACCACGTAGCTGCCGCGCGAGCCTTCCTGCACGGCCGCACCCAGCTGGGACAGGTGGTCGGAGGCGGCGCGCGCGTCGGCCCCCGCGGCGGCCAGCGACTGCTGCGCGGCCTCGTAGTCCTTGCGCGCGGCGATCTCGGCATCGAACAGCAGCTTCTGGCGGTCGAATTCCTGGCGCGCGTGCAGCAGCGCGGCCTGGGACTTGGCGTGCTCGGCACGCACGCTGGAGATCTCAGAGGAGTCCATGGTGATCAGCGCATCGCCGGCCTTCACCGCATCGCCCAGCTGGTGGTGCAGGCGCACCAGGCGGCCCGCCACGGGCGGCGTGATGCGGACCAGCTTTTCAGGCTCGGCCTCGATGGTGGCGGGGGCCGACAGGCGGGTCTGCAGCGGCTGCAGGGCGATCTCGGCCACCTGCAGGCGCTGGCGCAGCGGCGAGCCTTCGGGCACTACGATGAGGTTGCCTTCGCGGCGCACGGGAGCCGGCTGCGGGGCGGCGGTGGCGGGGGTTGCTACTGCAGCCTGGGTTTCGGCCGGGCCGTTGCAGGCGGCCATGGCCACGCTGATCAGCAGCCCGCCCACAGGCCATGCAGCCGCCAGCAAGGGATGGCGCTGGTGCAGGTCATGGGGTCGGCCATGTGGTTGGCCATGGGGTCGGCCTGGTCGTTCAGAAGCGAGAAAGCGGGTCATCCTGAGGTCTCCGGGTGCCACGGACCCGCGCAGACCTCTCGCCCCTTCAGGCGATCACAGGCCTCCGCCCAGGTCCGGGCAGATCAAGAAATGGAAGAAGGGAAAGACGGAAAGGGACGGCGCGGCAGCGCCTGGCAGGATCGGGATCGGAATCAGGATCGGGGTCCATGGGGTACTCCTTTGCGTGTGGGTGGCGCAGTCCCCGTGCAGGCCGGGAGCCCTGTTTGCTGCAGTGCAATATGTGCCCGGAATTATCAAAGGCGAAAGTGCCTGCGGCCAGCCTTTGTTGGGAAGGCTGGCCTGTTCATTGGTGGATGCGGGATATACCTTCGTATAGAAGATGGCCGGCACAAGGCCCGATCGGCCCGGCCCCCTCGGCCCGGCCCGAAAAGCAAAAAGCCGCCAGCGCGGAGCGGGCGGCTTGCGGGCGATGGCCTGCGGGAAAGGTCAGTCCACTTTCAGGCCGATGGCTTTCACCAGTTCGCCGAAGCGCTCGCGCTCGGTGGCGTGGTGGTCGATGAAGGCCTTGCGGCTCAGGGGCGCGGGCGTGGCGCCCAGGGTGAGGATGACATCGTTGACGTTCTTTTGCTCCAGCGCCTTGGCCACGGCAGTGCGCACGGCCTCGATCACCGATTCGGGCGTGCCCGTGGGCGCGTAGATGCCGAACAGCGTGTCGGCATCAAAGCCCGGCAGGCCGCTTTCGGCCAGCGTGGGCACGTTGGGGTACTGCGGCGAGCGGTGCGGGCTGCCGATGGCCAGCAGGCGCAGCTTGCCCGCCTCGACCTGCTTGAGGCCCGGACCCGGGTCGAACCAGAACTGCAGCTGCCCGCTGAGCACGTCGCTGAGCGCCGGGCCCGCGCCCTTGTAGGGGGCGTGCACGGCATCGACACCGGCCATGCGCTTGAACATCTCGCCGGCCAGGTGCGGCGAGCTGCCCTGGCCCGGCGAGCCGTAGGACAGCTTGCCGGGATTGGCCTTCAGATGCTTGATGAACTCGGCCACGTTGGTGGCGGGCACGGCGGGATTGGTCTCCAGGAACACATGCACGCGCGCCACGGCAGCCACGGGCGTCAAGTCCTTTTCGGGATTGAAGGCCAGCTTGCTGTAGATCATCGGGTTGATGGTGATGGCCCCGCCCGAGCTCAGCAGCAGCGTGTAGCCATCCTTGGGCGCGCGCACGGTTTCGCTGATGCCGATGTTGCCGCCCGCGCCGGGCTTGTTGTCCACCACCACCGACTGGCCCAGCACCTGGGACATGGTGGGCGTGATGGCGCGCGCCAGCACATCGGCCGCGCCGCCGGGCGCGAAGTTCACCACCAGGCGCACGGGGCGCTCGGGCCATTTGTCGCCGGCCTTCTGCGCCAGCGCAGGGACCGAGGCCGTCGCGCCCAGCAGGGCCAGCAGGCCCAGGCGGCGCCAGCGGCTGAAGGGGGTTGTCTTGTGCATGAGCTATGTCTCCTTGGGTTATGAGTTCTTGAAAACGGTGAGGACGCCTGAAGCAGCAGCGGCGCTACGGTCAATCCAGCCGTATGCCCGCCGACTCGATGACCTGGCCCCAGCGCCGGCTTTCGCTGCGCCAGTAGTCACGCATCTGCGCAGGCGTGCCGGGCAGCGGCTCCAGCGACAGCGCCTCGAAACGCGCCAGCACGGCAGGCGAGCGCAGCGCCTGCTGCAGCGCCACGGACCAGGCCTGTACGGTGGCGTCGTCCGTGCCTGCGGGTGCGACCAGGCCCTGCCAGGCATGGGCCTCGAAGTCCTTCACGCCCTGCTCGGCCAGCGTGGGCACGGACGGGTGGCTCTTGAGCCGCTCGGCGCTGGCCACGCCGATGACGCGCAGCTTGCCCGCCGCAATGTGCTGGGCCGCCGCCGCGCTGTCGGCCAGCATGAAGGGGATCTGGCCGCCGATCACGTCGATCAGGGCCGGCCCCGCGCCGCGATAGGGCACATGAGACATCTTCAGGCCCAGGCGCTGCGACAGCAGTTCGGTGGCCAGGTGGTGGGGCGTGCCCAGCCCCGGGCTGCCGTAGCTGACGGGGCCTGGCTGGGCCTTCACCCACTGCGTGAACTCCTGCAGGTTGTGCACCGGCAGCTGGTTGCCGACCACGAGGAACAGCGGAAAGCGCGCCAGCAGGCCGATGGGCACGAAGTCCTTCTCGGCGTTGTAGGCCAGCTTGCGAAACAGGTGGGGGTTGGCCGCCAGCGTGGCGAAGTCGGCCGTGAAGACCAGGCTGCCCAGCTCGCGCGTGCGCGCCGCGTATTCGGCGGCGATGTTGGTGCCGGCCCCGGGCTTGTTCATGACGACCACGGTGCGGCCCAGGGCCTTGCCAAAGGACTCGCCCACGGTGCGCGCCACGGCGTCCGAGCCGCCGCCTGCGGCAAAGCCCACCACCCATTCGACGGGCTTGCCGTTCTGTGCGCGTGCCGTGCCCATGCCCAGCAGGGGCGGGGCGCCTATGGCCAGTGCGGCCTTGAGTGCTTGTCTGCGCAGCATCTTGTCTCCTTCTTGTAGTGGCTCGTTTTGCCTTGAGCGCGTTCAGCGCGGTGCGACGGCGCCCGCGTTCTCCGACAGGCTGACCAGTGCATGCAGCGTGCGCGTCACGGGCACGGCAATGCCCAGGCGGTCGGCCACCTGCAGCACGGCGCCATGGATGGCGCCCGTCTCGGTGGCACGGCCGGCCAGCAGGTCCTGCAGCATCGAGGGCTGGTGGCCCCGGTGGTGGTCCAGCGCATCGCGCACGGCCGCGCCCACGCGCTCGGCGCTGGCAGCGACGCCATGGGCGTGGGCGACGGACAGCACCTCGTCCAGCACGCGCTGCAGCAGGGCCTCGCCCTGCGGATTGGCCAGTCCGTCCACGGTCTGGCGCGTCACGGCGCACACGCCGTTGAAGGCGGCATTGAAGGCCAGCTTCTCCCAGATGGCCTCCTGCACCTGCGGGTCGATGCTGCAATGCATGCCTGCGCGGTTGAGGTCTTCCGCCAGCAGGTCGAAGACCGCGCTGCGCTGGCCATCGCAAGGCATGAAGCGGATACCGCCCTGCCCCATGGAGCTGACCTCGCCCGGCGACATCACGCGCGCAGGCCAGGTGGTCACGCCCACGGCGATGCGTTCGACCGGCACCCGCTCGCGCAGCACATCGGCATGGCCTATGCCGTTTTGCAGGCTCAGGAAATGCGTGTCCGGCCCGATGAGATGCGCAATGCCCTGCAGCGCGGCCCGCGTATGGGCCGACTTGGTGAAGACCAGCCACAGCGCGGGCCCCGCCGTGAGCTGCTCGGCCCGCGCGGCCTGCACGCGGGCCTGCAGCAGCCCCTCATCGGTGTGGCAGCGCGCGCCATCACGGTTCAGGGCCTGCAGCAGCTCGTCGTTCACATCGACCAGGGTCACGTCCAGGCCGATGCGGGCCAGCCGCGCCCCGAACAGGGTGCCCATGGCGCCTGCGCCGAGGATGCCTATGCTTCTTGTGTTTTCCATTGCCGTGTCTCCTGCAGGGGGCTTCGCCTCAGGCGACCTCGACCTCGACCACGATGGGCTTGGGATGGGCCAGCGCGCGGGCCAGCACATCGGCCAGCTCGGCCGCGTTCTCCACATGCACGCCGTCGCAGCCCTGGCCACGCGCCAGCGCCACGAAGTCGATGTCGGGCAGTTCCGTGCCCTCGACCTTCTCGCCCTCGCGGTAGCCGAAGACATGGGCGAAGTCCTGCAGCGCCGCATAGCGGCGGTTCTTGAGGATCACGAAGCTGATGGGCAGGCGCAGTTGGGCTGCACTCCAGAGGGCCTGGATGGCGTACATGGCCGAGCCGTCGCCGATGACGGCGACCACCTTGGCCTCGGGCTTTGCCAGCGCCACGCCCACGGCGGCCGGCATGCTGTGGCCCAGGCCGCCGCTGCACATGGTGTAGAAGGTGCCCGAGTGGAAGATGGGCAGGTAGGTCTGGATGGTGGAGCGCGAGCTGGGCGCCTCTTCCACCACGATGCTGTGGCGGTCGCGCACCTGGGCCAGCGTGTGCATGGCAAAGGCCACCGACATGCGCTCGCCTGCGGCGGGCGCGGCCGGCACGGGCGCTGCGGGCCGGGGTGCGGGCGCCTGGCGCGGTGCGGGTGCGGGGCGCTGCAGCAGCTCCTCCACGCCCATGCGCACATTGCCCACGGCGGCCGTGCCCACAGGGGCCCAGGCGGCAATGGCCGGATCCTCGATCAGTTGGTAGAGCGCCGTGCCTTCGGGGATGTGCGGGCCCTCGCCTTCCACGTGGTAGGTGAAGGCGGCCGCGCCCACGGCGAAGACCACGTCATGGCCGGACAGCAGCTGCACGATGCGCTCGCGCATGGCGGGCAGGAAGCCGGCGAACAGGGGATGGTCCTCGGGGAAGCTGCAGCGCCCGCTCATGGGGGCCACGAAGACGCGGGCCTGGTGGCGCTCGGCCAGCGCGACCACGGCATCCCAGCCCTGGGCCCGGTCCACGGCCGCGCCCACGACCAGGGCCGGGGCACGCGCGGCGTCCAGCGCCTGGCCGATGAGGTCCAGCGTGCGCGGATCGGGCCGGGTCTCGAAGCCCACATGGCGCAGCCTGACGGGCTCGGCCGGCTTGTCCCAGTCATCGGCGGGAATGGAGACCAGCACGGGGCCGCGCGGCTCCTGCATGGCGATGTAGTAGGCGCGCGCCAGCGCCTGGGGCACGTCTTCGGCGCGCGCGGGCTCGCAGCTCCACTTCACATAGGGCTTGGGCAGCTCGGCGGCCTGGTTGGAGTGCAGGAAGGGGTCGAACTGCAGCAGCGAGCGCGCCTGCTGGCCCGCCGTGATCACCAGGGGCGTGCGGTTCTTGAAGGCCGTGAAGATGTTGGCCATGGCATGGCCCACGCCCGCAGCCGAATGCAGGTTCACGAAGCTGGCATTGCGCGTGGCCTGGGCATGGCCGTCGGCCATGCCCACGACCACGGTTTCCTGCAGGCCCAGCACATAGGAGAAGTCTTCGGGGTAGTCGCGGAACAGCGGCAGCTCGGTCGAGCCCGGGTTGCCGAAGATGCGCGTCATGCCCAGCTCGCGCAGCATGGCGATCACGGCATGGCGCACGGTGTAGGTCGCGGTGGAGGGGGAAGTCTGGGCGGGCTGGCTGCGGGGGGTGGTGGGTGCTTGCAAGATGGGGGCTCCTGGGGAATGGGCCGGCCGCCCGGTGCGTGCCGCGCGGTGGCCATGGAAGTCGGTGCCCATGGTGCAGGCGCTTATGATTTCCAGCAATTGAATAAACTATCTAAGAGATATTCACCAAATGGATATCAAGAACCTGGACCTCAACCTGCTGCGCGTCTTTGACGCCGTGTACCGCCACTGCAGCGTCAGCCGCGCGGCCGAGGAGCTGGGCATGTCCCAGCCCGCCGCCAGCCAGGCCGTGACGCGGCTGCGCCTGCTGCTGGGCAATCCGCTGTTCGAGCGCGCGCATGCGGGCGTGCGCCCCACGCCGCGTGCCGAACGCCTGGCGCTGGCCGTGCGCCAGGCGCTGGAGGTGCTGGAAGTCGCCATGTCCGAGGCCCAGAGCTTCGAGCCACTGCAGGCGCGCCAGCGCTTTCGCATCCACCTGAGCGACATCGGCGAGGCGCGCTTTCTGCCGCCGCTGATGCAGGCGCTGCACCAGCGCGCCCCGCATGTGCAGCTGGAGACCCTGCCCATGCCACTGGACGGCATTGCCGATGCGCTGGACCGAGGCACGCTGGACATCGCCATCGGCTTTCTGCCGGGTGGCACGCGGACCCGGCAGACCGTGCTGCTGTCCGACCATTACGGCGTGCTGCTGCGCAGCGGCCACCCCGCGCTGGCGCACGTGCCCGAAGGCGCGCCACTGGCTCTGGCCACGCTGCGCCAGCTGGACTTTGCCGCGGTGCGCTCGCACTCGGAAACCTTGCGCATCCTGCAGGCGCTGCGGCTCGATGAGCGCATCCGCCTGTCGGCCGCACATTTCATGGCCGTGCCCTCCATCGTGGGCAAGACCGACCTGGCGGTGATCATGCCGGCCGAGATCGCGGCCGGCTTTGTCGAGCGCGGTGGCTATGCGGTGCGCGATGCCGACCTGCCCGATCACCGCTTCGACGTGTCGCTGCACTGGAGCTGGCGCTTCGAGCAGGAACCGGCCAAGCGCTGGCTGCGCGAACTGGTCTGCGAGCTGTTCCAGCAGCCCCGGCACCGCGAGGCCGCCGCGCCCTGAAGGGCCGGCCGTCACAGCCATGACTTGCGGGCCTGCCGACTCAGTTTCGTCTAAGAAACCGGCGCCAGACTGGTCCCTGCGCCGACAAGGGCACGCGGCCGGCCGCGCCGAAGATGGGCACCGGCCTGTTTCATCCACTCTCCAGGAAAGACTCACCATGCAACTCAAGGACAAGGTCGCCTTCATCACCGGCTCGGCCAGCGGCATCGGCAAGGAGATCGCCAGGCTGTTCGCCAGCGAGGGCGCGCGCATCGTCATTGCCGACCTCAACAAGGAGGCGGCCGATGCCACGGCGGCCGAGCTGCGCGCCACGGGAGCCCAGGCCATGGGCGTGGCCGTGGACGTGACCGACGAGGCCCAGGTCAACGCCTCGGTCGAGGAGGCCGCCCGGGCCTTCGGCGGCATCGACATCCTGGTCAGCAATGCCGGGATACAGATCGTGCATCCGGTGGAGGAATTCAGCTTTGCCGACTGGAAGAAGATGCTGGCCATCCACCTGGACGGCGCCTTCCTCACCACGCGCGCCTGCCTCAAGCACATGTATGCGCAGGGCCGCGGCGGCAGCGTGATCTACATGGGATCGGTGCACTCCAAGGAGGCCTCGCTGCTCAAGGCGCCCTATGTCACGGCCAAGCACGGCCTGATCGGACTGGCCAAGACCGTGGCCAAGGAAGGCGCCAAGCACGGCGTGCGCGCCAATGTGATCTGCCCGGGCTTCGTACGCACGCCGCTGGTGGACAAGCAGATTCCCGAGCAGGCCCGCACGCTGGGCATCAGCGAGGACGAGGTCATCAAGAACGTGATGCTCAAGGAAACCGTGGACGGCGAGTTCACCACCACCGAGGACGTGGCCCGCGTGGCCCTGCTGTTCGCGGGCTTCCCCAGCAATGCGCTGACCGGCCAGTCGCTGGTGGTCAGCCACGGCTGGTTCATGCAGTAAGTCGCCAATCGGCCCTTCTCTGGCCCTTCTCTGGCCCTTCTCTGGCCCTCAATCGGCCTTCAGGCCCAGCGCCCGGGTCACGGCCGCATAGCGGTCGATGTCGGCTGCGATCAGCGCCTGGAATTGACCCGGTGTCTGCCGCGCCAGGGTGTAGCCCTGGTCGCGCAAGCCAGCGCTGACGGCGGGATCGGCCAGCGCCTGCTCCAGCGTGTCATGCAATGCCTGCACCGTGGCCCGGGGCGTGGCGGCAGGTGCCAGCAGGCCGTGCCACTGCTCCACCGCAAAGCCCGGCAGGCCGCGCTCGGCCACCGTGGGAACGCCGGACAGCTGCGGCAGTCGCTGTGGCGCCGTGACGGCCAGGGCGCGCACGCGGCCTGCAGCGATCATGGCCGAGGCACTGCTGGCCGTGACCATGCCCGCCGCCACCTGGCCTGCCGCCACGGCCGTGATGGCCGGGCCGCAGCCCTTGTAGGGCACATGCTGCACAAAGCGCTTCGCGTCGCGGGCCAGCATTTCGCCCGCCAGGTGCTGGGGCGTGCCGTTGCCGCAGGAGGCGAACAGCAGCGGCCGTTCCTGGCGCGCCTGGGCCAGCGCATCCTCCAGCGTCTGCAGCGCGCTGTCCGCAGGCACGACCAGCACCGAGGCGATGGAGCCTGCGTTGAACACCGCCGTGAAGTCCTTGCGCGGGTCGAAATCCAGGCGCTCGTAGACACCGGGGTTGATGGCGAACGAGCTGTTGGCCATCAGCAAGGTGCTGCCGTCCGCCGCGGCCTGGGCCACGGCATGGGCGCCGATGTTGCCGCTGGCGCCGGGCCGGTTCTCCACCACCACGGGCTGGCCCAGGCGCTGCTGCAGCTGCTCGCCCAGGCGCCGCGCCAGCAGGTCCGTGCCGCCGCCCGGCGGAAAGGTCACAACGATGGTGATGGGCCGCTCCAGGCGCGTGCCGGCCTTGCCCGGCGCCGCCAGCCACAGCCCCGATGCGCCAGCCAGCAGCGCGCAGGCCGCCAGCGTCCAGAGTCCCCGCCCGCGCAAAGAAAATGCCATGGCCGAGTCCTCAGGTGTCAAGGCCGATGTCGAGAACCCGGGCGCTGTGCGTGATCCAGCCCACGGCGATCTGGTCCACGCCGGTCTCGGCCACGGCACGCGCCGTCTCTGGCGTGATGCGGCCCGAGGCTTCGGTCACCGCGCGCCCGCGCGCCATGGAGACGGCCGTGCGCAGCGTGTCCAGGTCCATGTTGTCCAGCAGCACCACTTCCACGCCCAGGGACAGCGCCACCTCCAGCTGCTCCAGCGTGTCCACCTCCAGCTGGATCTGCACCATGTGGCCCACGCCTGCGCGCGCCCGGGCCAGGGCCTCGGCCACGCCGCCTGCCAGCGCGATGTGGTTGTCCTTGATCAGCACGGCATCGTCCAGGCCGAAGCGGTGGTTGCTGCCGCCGCCCACGCGCACGGCGTATTTCTGCAGCGCACGCAGGCCCGGCATGGTCTTGCGCGTGCAGGTCACGCGTGCGCCCGTGTCGGCGATGGCCCGCGCGATCGATGCCGTGGCCGTGGCCACGCCGCTCAGGTGGCACAGGTAGTTGAGCGCCACGCGCTCGGCGGTGAGGATGGCGCGCGCGCTGCCGTGGATGCGCGCGATCTCCTGGGCGGGAGCCAGTTCGCTGCCATCGCGCAGCACCGGCTCGAAACGTGACTGCGCATCCAGCGCACGGAACGCCAGCCGCGCCATGTCCAGCCCGGCCAGCACGCCCTCCTGGCGCGCCACCAGGCGCAGTTCGGCCTGTGCGTCCGCAGGGACGATGGCATCCGTGGTCAGGTCGCCCGCGCGGCCCAGGTCTTCCAGCAGGGCCGAGCGCACCAGCGGCTCCAGCATCAGGTCGGGCAGCGGCGGTACCGGCAGGCGGGCACTGAGGGCATTGGCAATATTAATGCTCATTTTGAGTATATGTAGGTCAAAAAAATGTGGCGCGCGGCCTTGCGGGCTTGAGCGAGGAACTTATGCTAGATACGAGCATAAGTGCTGTCAAGCCATTGTCACAATCGGGCAAGTGCCGTGCGGCTCAGGGAGAACCGTCGATGCCCTTGGCCAGGGGCAGCTTGCTGCCGGAGATGGCGCGCTCCAGCAGCACATCGCTGCGAAAGCGGAACAGCTTGGCCGGCCGGCCCGCCGAACCCACCGTGAGCTGGCCGGTCTCCTCGACCAGATCCTGCTGCTCGATCAGGCGGCGGAAGTTCTGCTTGTGCAGCCCGCGCCCGGCCAGGGCCTCCACCGTCTGCTGCAGCTGCAGCAGCGTGAACTCGGGCGGCATCAGCTCGAACACCACGGGCCGGTACTTGATCTTGGCGCGCAGCCGCGCCATGCCCGTGGCCAGGATGCGGCGGTGGTCGTGGTGCATGGCCTCGCCGGGCAGCATGGCGGCCGCGCCATGGACGCGGTGGGCCGCCTCCTGCACCAGCCCGGCCTCGTACAGCAGTTCGTAGCGCTGCAGCACCATGTCCTCGTTCCAGGGCCCGCCGTCCAGGCCGAAGGCGATGTCCGCGCGCTGGCGCCGCAGCGCACGCTGGGCGCCGCGCGCCTCGGCCATCCAGGCATGCAGGCGCGGAGCGATGTGGGAGCGCAGCAGGGCCGGCTCGCCGCCGCGCCAGTCTTCCCAGGGAAAGTAGCGGTACCAGTCCTGCCAGACGGCCTGCCCCGCGCTGCGGTCGGCAGACTCGCGCGTCAGCCCCAGGTAGCTGACCGAGATCACGCGCGCCCCGCTGGCATCGGTGCGATCGCCATCGGCAAAGGTGTAGAGCTGCTCCATGTAGCCCAGCGGGTGATGGGTCTGCTCCTCCACCCAGGCGCGCAGGCCGGCCTGCAGCGAACGGTGCCCCACCTCGAACGGCCCCGCCGGCAGCAACTGCCCGTCCGCCGTGGTCAGCACGCGCGGTGTGCCCTGGGTCACCGCCGCCAGCACGGCAACGAGTTCGGCATGGATGGGAGAGGCTGCGGGACTGGTGGGGTGGGGCACGAAGGTAAGGGACGGTCGGTTGGCGGGATGGGTGATTATGGTGGGTTGCAGGGGCCGGTCCGCCCGCGTTCAGGCAGAGCGGCCCAAGCTTCCGATGTACTGGTCCACCATGGCCTTGGCCTGTCCCAGGCTACAGCCATGCTCGCTCTGGCAGCCCCTGATGGCCGCCATCTTCTGCAGGGGATCGGCGGCGAGGGTCCGCCAGTCGATCTTTGCGGACTCTGGCGCAGGGCCATGCCGCGCGTCTCCCTCCTCCACCGAACGCACCTCCCAGCGCGCCAAGACGGGAAAGGAAAGGTCCACGGCAGGCAGCCGGTCCAGTTCGGCCGCCAATTCATCCTGTGAAATCAATGAAGCCACATGGCGAACACGCGCCCGGGGCCCATCGCGCCAAGGCCTGATCTCCAAGGGGCGCCGGCAGAAATCCTGCAGATAGTCGCCCAACTCCTGCGTCATGAAGCGCGCGGTCTGTGCGACATCGGCCTGCAACAGTTGCAAAGCCTCCGACTGGGAAAAGTCATCCAGCTGATCGCTCAGGTCCGCAAAGGTCTGCAGAAATCCCGCGCAGACAAAGTCATCGAAGCAGGCGTGCGAAACACTGCTGGCCTCGTCATCGTGCAACACCAGCGCCACGCCCACGCCATGCGTGTCCAGCGGCGTCAGGCACCAGGCATCGCCGGCGCCCGACTGGGCGAATGGCAGAAAGCTCCGGCCGTTCTGTGCGCCAGGATGAAGCCAGCCCTCGATGATTTCCCGGCTGGCTTCGGCGTCTATCCATTCGAAGTCCTGCCAACTCATGAACAAGGGTGGGTCCTGCAGGCAGCGCTGGCGCCAGGTGGCGGCCCAATCCGGACCGTAGACGGTCTTTCCCGATGCCAGGAGGTCGCTCAACAGCGGCGGCAGCGCAATGCCGGTCTGGATGGAGAGGTCGGCGTAGGTGGTCATTGGATTCATCCCACGTCCATATGCAGCCGATGCCGGCCGCAATGCACGCACTGGAAAAGGCAGCCGGAAATCATGCCGTCCGTGGACATGCGCTCCAGCATCCACTGCGCATCGTTCCTGTAGCTGCCTTCGATGTCGGGCAGGACTTCAGCAAGGAAAGGCTCGACGGCCTGCCTGTCGGCGTGACCCAGGAAGACACAGGGTGCGTTGCAGTGCGTGAGCCACACAGGCTGCTGCCAGGCCCTGTAGCCGGGCGTGCGCTGCGCGATCTCCAACAGCAGTTCCCTGGCGATGGTGGGTTCCGGGTCGGCCGGGTCAGGCGACACGCCTTCGATATCGGTATATCCCACAAGTTCGCCGTGGTATGTCTCGCAAGCCTGCCCGCTGGCAATGCACCAGGGACACAGGTAGTCGGGGCTTTGTTGGCTGTAGAACGGGCCTTCGTACTTGAGGCTGCGGTTTTGTCCGCAGCAGGAACACACACCCTCTTCCTGCTCGAAGACGGTTTCATAGGCACCGGGATGGAATCTGAAATGCGGGCGTTCCATTGCACGGACTCTCTTTCCCGATTGATTGGAAAGGTGCCATTGTCCATGGCAGCTCAGCGCGTGGGAATGAACGTTTCTGGCAAGAAAAAACCGCGCAAAGCGCGGTTTTTCCGAGAAGCGCGGGAGCTGCTCTAGCAGCCCCGCTGCAGCATGTGCCGCCTCAGACGTTGAACAGGAAGTTCATCACGTCGCCATCCTTGACGACATATTCCTTGCCTTCGGCGCGCATCTTGCCCGCGTCCTTGGCGCCTTGCTCGCCCTTGAAGGCGATGAAGTCGTCGAAGGCGATGGTCTGGGCGCGGATGAAGCCGCGCTCGAAGTCGCCGTGGATGACGCCTGCGGCCTGGGGGGCGGTGTCGCCGACCTTGATGGTCCAGGCGCGCACTTCCTTGACGCCGGCCGTGAAGTAGGTCTGCAGGCCCAGCAGGCCGAAGCCGGCGCGGATCAGGCGGTTCAGGCCGGGTTCTTCCAGGCCCAGTTCCTGCAGGAACATGTCGCGGTCCTCGTCGCTCATCTCGGCCATTTCAGCCTCGATCTTGGCGCAGATGGCCACGACGGGAGCGCCTTGTGCCTCGGCATAGGCCTTGAGGCTGTCGAGCAGCGGGTTGTTCTCGAAGCCGTCTTCGCTGACGTTGCCCACGAACATGGCGGGCTTGGCGGTGATCAGGCAGAACTGCTTGAGCAGGGGCGCGTCTTCCTTGGAGACGGGCACCGTGCGTGCGGGCTTGCCCTGGTCCAGGGCAGCCTGGATGGGGGTCAGCAGCGCCACCACCTTGGCGGCTTCCTTGTCGTTGCCCGACTTGGCGGCCTTGCTGTAGCGGTTCAGCGCCTTCTCGACGGTGGCCAGGTCGGCCAGGCACAGCTCGGTCTGGATGACCTCGATGTCGGCGATGGGGTCCACCTTGTTGGCCACGTGGATGACGTTCGGGTCTTCAAAGCAGCGCACCACGTTGACGATGGCGTCGGTCTCGCGGATGTGGGCCAGGAACTGGTTGCCCAGGCCTTCACCCTTGGAGGCGCCGGCCACCAGGCCCGCGATGTCCACGAATTCGACGATGGCCGGGACGATGCGCTCGGGCGTGATGATGTCGGCCAGCTTCTGCAGGCGCGGATCGGGCACTTCCACCACGCCGGTGTTCGGCTCGATGGTGCAGAAGGGATAGTTCTCGGCGGCGATGCCGGCCTTCGTCAGCGCGTTGAAGAGAGTGGACTTGCCCACATTGGGCAGGCCCACGATGCCGCATTTGAGGCTCATGGCAGGGCTTTCTACAGGGATTCTGGGGACAAACCCCGTATTTTAGTCAACCGGGCATTTCCTGTCGTTTCAGGCGAACTGCCAGTCGCCGGCCACGGACTGGCCAACGACCAGTTCGGCCCCGTCGTGCAGGCCTTCCAGCACGGCATTCATGCCGAAGGTGATGGCGCCATCGACACGGTCGTCCTGGCGGTAGGTACGGATGGCGTCACCCACGGCGGTGCCCTGCACGGCCGTGACGGGGTCGATGTCGGGAATGGGGCAGCGTGTGCAGGGCTTGGCCATGCGCAGCCGCAGGCCCTGGGCATCGAGCACGTCGAGCCCGTCGACCCGGTCCTCGTCATGGGCTTCCAGGCCTTCGATCACGATGTTGGGGCGAAAGCGCCGTGCGTCCACCGGGGCGTGGCCGGCCGCCTGCAGGCGCTGGTTGAGTTCTTCGATGGCGGCCTGGCTCAGTACCAGCAGCGGATAGCCGTCCGCGAAGTGCACAGGTGCGGCCTCGCCCCCGGTCCAGCGCTCGCTGGTGCGGCGCGGCGCCGCCGGGTCGAAGCGCACCAGGGAGCAGTCCGTGCCAAGGGCCTGCGTCAGCCAGCGGGCGGCCTCGGGGCCCATGTCCCAGGCCTGCACCCAGTCCGACCAGACGCGCGCCCGGCGCTCCGGCCCCGTGGCCTGCAGCGCGATGCGCAGCGGCGGCTGCTGGGGAAAGTGCAGCACCAGGTGCCCGGCCTCCAGCTCGGGGCGTATCCAGGCCATGCGCGGATGGTCGCGCTGGGTCAGGAATTCGCCCTGCGCATCGACCACCATCCAGTGGCGGTCCCAGGCCAGGCCGGTGGCGCCGACGCCGCTGCTTTGCAGCGCGATGCCCGCGCAGGATTTGACGGGATACACCCACAACTGGGCAATGCGGCCCTGCACGTCTCTTTCTTGGTCAAACATCGGATAGCTCTTTGTGGGAAATCTGGAGTGTGTATGCCATCCATGGTGCGAATGGCGCCATGCGATGGGCGGCAATATGCCAGATGGCGACGCAGGCTGCGGCAGGTCATGCCAAAGCCGGAGTTTGCGCCAGTTGGAATCCCCGGCATGGCCCGGACTCCTACAATGCCGGCCATGGCGCAAACCTTTGATGTATGTATACGCGGGGCCGGCATTGCAGGCCGGACCCTGGCTCTCCTGCTGGCCCGGGAACGGCTGCGCGTGGCCCTGGTGGTGGCCGCGCCGACCGGCAACGCGCCCGATGTGCGCGCCTACGCGCTCAATGCCAGCGCACGCGGCCTGCTGGACAGCCTGCGCTGCTGGCCCGATGACCAGCACGCCACGCCCGTGACGCAAATGGAGGTCTTTGGCGACCTTGACGGCCATGTGCTGTTCGACGCAGCCAGCCAGGATGTCGAGGCCCTGACCTGGATCGTTGATGTGCCCGCGCTGGAGCAGCGCCTGGCCGAGGCCGTGCGCTACCAGCCCATGGTCGAGGTGGTGGACCAGCCGGTGGCGGCGCCGCTGACGGCCATCTGCGAGGGCCGCGCCAGCCGCACGCGCAGCGAGTTCGGCGTGGACTTCGCCGTCACGCCCTATGCACAGCACGCCATCGCCACCCGGCTGCACTGCGAGCTGCCGCACGGACAGGTGGCGCGACAGTGGTTCACGCCCGAAGGCATCCTGGCCCTGCTGCCGCTGGACGGCCCGCAAGGCCACAGCGTGGCCGTGGTCTGGTCCATCGCCCGCGAGCTGGCCGACGGCTGGCTGGCCGCCGACACGCAGGATTTCACCGCGCGGCTGGAAGCCATCAGCCAGGGCGCGCTGGGGCGGCTGGAGCTGAGCGCACCGCGCATGGCCTGGCCGCTGCAGCAGGCCGTGGCCGACCACTGGTGCGGCTCCATGCCCGACGGCGATGCACGCTCGGCCCGCAGCTGGGTGCTGGTGGGCGATGCCGCCCACAACGTGCATCCGCTGGCAGGCCAGGGCCTGAACCTGGGCCTGGGCGATGTGCAGGCGCTGGCACGCGTGCTGCAGGAGCGCGGCTACTGGCGCAGCACCGGCGATCTGCGCCTGCTGCGCCGCTATGAACGCGAGCGCAAGGCCGCGCTGGCGCCCATGGGCCTGGCCATGGACGGGCTGCAGCAGCTGTTCAGCCGCTCCGAGGTTCCGGTGCAGATGCTGCGCAACTGGGGCATGAAGGGCTTCGAGCGCTTCGGCCCGCTCAAGGACTGGATGGCGCGCCAGGCCATGGGCCTGGACCCGCGCAGCGGCGCCTGAGCCTGGAGCCAAGCCGATCCCGTGCCGTTGAACCCTTTGCCGTTTTGCGACTCGTACCCCTGCTCCGTGGCGCCCCGCGCCGCGCAATCCCCCTCAACCACGGCGCGGCCGGCCTGAACGCGGCCCCGCCCACCCACCGCATTGCCATGAAACTCTTCGCCTGCCTGCTGACGGCCGCCAGCCTGACCTGGAGCCTCGGTGTCCATGCCCAGGACGCCAACCTGCGCAAGACGCTGACCGAGCGCATTCCCCAGCTGGAAAAGATCGACGAAATCCGCCCCACGCCCATGTCCGGCCTCTTCGAGGTGCGCATCGGCACGGACCTGTTCTATACGGACGCCAAGGGCAACTACCTGATCCAGGGCGAGCTGATCGACACCAAGGCGCGCCGCAATCTCACCGAAGACCGCATGAACCAGCTGACGGCGGTGGACTTCAAGCAGCTGCCGCTCAAGGACGCCGTGACCATCGTCCACGGCAAGGGCGAGCGCAAGATGGCCGTGTTCGAAGACCCCAACTGCGGCTACTGCAAGCGTTTCGAGCGCGACCTGCAGACCGTGGACAACGTCACCATCTACCTGTTCCTGTACCCCATCCTGAGCCCCGACTCGGCCGAGAAGTCGCGCAACATCTGGTGCGCCAAGGACCAGGCCGGTGCATGGGCCGACCACATGCTGCGCGACAAGGTGCCGGCCGCCGCCCAGTGCGACACCTCGGCCGTGCAGCGCAACCTGGCCTTTGGCCGCAAGTACAAGATCACGGGAACGCCCACCGTCATCTTCACCAACAACACCCGCGTGCCTGGCGCCATCAGCGCCCAGGAAGTCGAGAAGAACCTGGCCGCAGCCGCAGCCGCAGCCGCGCGCTGACCGCCACCGGGCGGGCCCGGCGCCATGGACGCCGGGCCCGCCCACCTGATCCCCCTCGGCCGGAGCTTCCCGGCTCCAGCCCGCCGCAGCGGGCCCGGGCAGCCTCCAGGCCACACCTGCAGGAGCCCGAATGACCTCTCCCCTCGCCGCCACCGCCGCTGCCGCTGCCGCTGCCACTGCCACTGCCACTGCCACTGCCACTGCCGCAGCGGACATCCACTACCGCGTGCAGGCCCTTGATGTGGACGCGCACCTGTTCAGCGTGCAACTGCACATCGCCCGCCCGGCCGCCGGCCAGACCCTGTCGCTGCCGGTCTGGATTCCCGGCAGCTATCTGGTGCGGGAATTCTCCAAGAACCTCCAGGGCCTGTCTGCCGAGCAGGACGGCCGCCCCGTCGCGCTGGCCCAGCAGGGCAAGAACCTCTGGCAGGCCGACTGCGCAGCCGGCGTGCCGCTGGTGCTCCACTACCAGTTCTGCGCCTATGACAGCTCCGTGCGCACGGCCTGGCTGGACCGCCGCCGCGGCTTTTTCAACGGCACCAGCCTGTGCCTGCGCGTGCACGGCCAGGAAGATACGCCGCACACGCTGCAACTGCTTGCGTCGGATGCCACGGCATCGTGGCAGGTAGCGACCGGCCTGGACGCCGTGGACACCGATGCGCGCGGCTGGGGCCTGTACCGCGCCGCCCACTACGACGAATTGGTGGACTGCCCCGTGGAGATGGGCAGCTTCTGGCGCGGCGACTTCGTGGCCGCGGGCGTGCCGCACAGCTTCGTCGTCGCGGGCGCCGCGCCCAGCTTCGACGGCGCGCGCCTGATTGCCGACGCACGCAAGATCTGCGAGACCGTGCTGGCCTTCTGGCACGGTACGGGCGAGCAGGCCACGCCCGCGCCCATGCAGCGCTACGTGTTCATGCTCAACGTGGTCGATGACGGCTATGGGGGCCTGGAGCACCGCAACTCCACGGCCCTGATCTGCGGCCGGCGCGACCTGCCGCGCGTGGGCGAGCGCAAGGCCGCCGAGGGCTACACCACCTTGCTGGGCCTGATCAGCCACGAGTACTTCCACACCTGGAACGTCAAGCGCCTGCGCCCGGCCGAATTCGCGCGCTACGACTACGGGCAGGAGAACTACACCGAGCTGCTGTGGTTCTTCGAAGGCTTCACCAGCTACTACGACGACCTGCTGCTGCGCCGCGCCGGCCTGATCGACAACGCCCAGTACCTCAAGCTCATCACGCGCACCATCAACCAGGTGCTGCAGACGCCGGGCCGACACCTGCAGTCCGTGGCCCAGGCCAGCTATGACGCCTGGGTCAAGTACTACCGCCAGGACGAGAACACGCCCAACCAGACCGTCAGCTACTACACCAAGGGCTGCCTGGTCGCACTGGCCCTGGACCTGCAACTGCGCCGCGAAGGCCGCAGCACGCTGGACGACGTGATGCGCGCGCTGTGGCAGCGCTGCCAGGGCGGCCCCATGCGCGAGGCCGACGTGCTGGCCGTGCTGCAGGACCTGGGCGGGCGCAGCTTCGCGCCCGAGATCACGCAATGGGTGCACGGCACCGACGACCTGCCGCTGGCCGAGCTGCTGGCCGCGCACGGCGTACAGGCCAAGGCCGAGCCGGCGCAGACTGCCCAGCGCCTGGGCTTGCGCGTGCAGGAAAGCCAGGGCATCACCATCAAGACCGTGCTGCGCGGCAGCCTGGCCGAACGCGCAGGCTTCATGGCGGGCGACGAATGGCTGGCCATCGAGCTGCCCACCGGCGCCGAGGATTCACAGCCCGCGCGCTGGCGCATCACCCGGCTGGACGACGTGGCGCTTTATGCAGGCACGGCCCTGGACATCGTCGCCTGGGTGGCCCGCGACCGGCAGATCCTGGCCTTGACCCTGCCCTGGGGCTCGGGCCTGCTGTCCGAGGCCGCCGCCATGGTGGAGAAAACGGACAACGGCGATGCAAAAGCTGCCACATCCGGCACCCTGGCGGCGCCCGCCCCCAGCAATCTCGGACTGGAAATCACGGACGAGGAGACCGCTGGACGCTGGCTGGCCGGGCACACGGGCAGCGCGCAGGCGCCTGCCACGCCCTGAGCGGCGCATGCCGCCCCGCGCCGCCGGCCGGTTATTCTTGAGGATCACGACGACAACCCCAGCAGGAGACTCCCTTGGCCTACGAAATGATTGAAGTTCGCGTCGAAGCCGACAAGGTCGGCATCATCACGCTCAACCGCCCCAAGCAGCTCAACGCGCTCAATGACCAGCTCATGGACGAGCTGGGCCAGGCCCTGCAGGCCTTCGATGCCGATGAGGCCATCGGCTGCATGATCATCACCGGCAGCGAGAAAGCCTTTGCGGCTGGCGCCGACATCGGCGCCATGGCCAAGTACAGCTTTGCCGACGCCTACAAGGGCGACTACATCACGCGCAACTGGGAAGCCATCCGCTCCATCCGCAAGCCCGTGATCGCCGCCGTCAGCGGCTTCGCACTGGGCGGCGGCTGCGAGCTGGCCATGATGTGCGACTTCATCATCGCCGCCGACAATGCGAAGTTCGGCCAGCCGGAAATCAAGCTGGGCGTGATCCCCGGCGCCGGCGGCACGCAGCGCCTGCCGCGCGCCGTGGGCAAGTCCAAGGCCATGGACATGGCCCTCACGGCCCGCATGATGGACGCCACCGAAGCCGAGCGCGCCGGTCTGGTCAGCCGCGTCGTGCCCTTCGACAAGCTCATGGACGAGGCGCTGGGCGCCGCCATCATCATCAGCGGCTTCTCGCAGATTGCCGTCATGGCGGCCAAGGAATCGGTGAACCGCGCCTTCGAGGGCTCGCTGGCCGACGGCGTCATGTTCGAGCGCCGCCTGTTCCACGCGCTTTTCGCCACCCAGGACCAGAAGGAAGGCATGGACGCCTTCGTCAACAAGCGTCCCGCCAGCTTCAAGCATCTCTGAGCGGGCTGAAAGTCACGCTACAATGCGCGTCTTCCGGCAAGGCGCAGCAAGCCTCTCGCAAAGAAATTTCGAGAAATTTGCACAACTTGCCGGATGGGCCGAAAATTCTGCATATAATTTAGGTCTTACGGCGCTTTAGCTCAGTCGGTTAGAGCGATGGAATCATAATCCACAGGTCCGCGGTTCGAATCCGTGAAGCGCCACCAAACAAAGAAAAGGGTCTACGTGCAAACGTAGACCCTTTTTCCGTTGGCGCTGCACTCCGCCAGAGCGCGCCGTTTGCGGCGCCGCCTCCGGCTGCTAGCTGCCGCGCTCCAACGCAATCCAGTGGTTGTCCAGCGCCATGCCGGGAACCGGCACCGTGCGCAGCACCTGACCGCGCTGGCGCAATTGGGCCTGGCGTGCGCCGCCCATCCACAGCGCGGGCTCGGCAGGCAGGGGCCGGCCCTTGGCATCCAGCGAGACACTTGCGTTGGCCACGCAGTACACGCCCGGCATGGCATCGCCGCGCAGCCAGCGTCCGCTGGCCTGGCCGCTGTCGGGCACCTGCCACCAGGTGACGGTGTTCACGCGCGGGCAGCTGACGGCAAAGAGCTGGCCGTCGCAGCCTATGTCGCCGCCATAGCCGGCCAGGGGCTCGCGCCATTCGGGCAGGGGCACGGCATGCAAACGGTGGCCATCGAACAGGGCCAGCACGGGCGCGGCGGCGCGCGCTTCGGTGTCGCGGTGCTCGGCCTGCAGCGCAATGCCCAGCCAGCGGCGTGCGGGCGCGTGGGTGACCTGCGGGCCCCAGGCCAGGTGGCGCAGGCTCAGGCGGCTGTCGTCCAGCTTCCACAGGCCGGCACGGGCGCCGCCTTCGGCCGGCAACAGCCGCGCGATGGACGAATCCATGTGGTCCAGCTGCAGCTTGCGCCGGCCGGTTTCGGACTGCGTGGGAATGCCGCCGTTGGCGACCATGAGCGTGCCGTCGGCGTCCAGCAGCAACTGGTGCGGGTCCATGCCGCCCGTGCGCCATTCGGCGATCTTCTCCAAGGTGATGGCATCGCGCACGCCGATCAGGCCCTGGGCATCTTCCAGGTCGGTCTCGGTGGTGTAGAGATGGCGGCCATCGACGCTTTCGATGACATGGCCGTTGAAGAAGCGGTCGGGCTCTATCCACTGCCACTGCGCATCCTCGGCGGCCTGTCCCGGCTTCAAGCGCACCAGCCAGTCACCGGGGCGGCGGCTGGCGAAGACCACGGAGCCGTCGCGCAGCGCGGCCATGCCATGGGCGCGCGTGGGCACATCCAGGGCCTGCAGCACCTGCAGCGGCCTGTCCACCTGCGCACTGGCCTGCACGATGCCGACACGCATCTGGTCACCCTGCATCCAGGCCGCAGCCAGCGACCGTGCCGGTCCAGACGGCCTGGCCGCATGGGAGGTTACCAGCGGCATGGCAGCCAGCAGCCCCATGCCCTGCAGCCAGCGGCGGCGATTCAGCGCCTGCTCAATCCCCGTCGGCATCCGAGAACCCGATGTTGACTTCCAGCGCAGGCGCCACCTCGCCTTCCATGAGGCGCTTGAGGCGCGACAGCGGCTTGGTCGCGGCATCGACGGCCTTGGCGCTCGGCTCGGTCAGGGCGCGCATGCCGGCATCGGCCTCGTTGACGGCCTTGAGCCAGCGGTCGGCCAGCGGGTTCAGGCCACGGCCGCGCAGGTAGGACTCGATGGGCACGATGTCCACGCCGGGCTGGGGCACCTTGCGGTCCACGCTCACGGCCAGCGTGCGCAGGCCCTGCCAGTGCGCGCGCCAGATCTCCAGGGTGCTGCCGCTGGCGAGATGCTCCCAGGCGGGCGGTTTGCTGCCCGCACTGCCCGCACTGCGCAAGGGCTTTTCCATGTCCGCCCAGCGCAGGCGCTCCAGGCCGCCCACCCACTGGTTGATGAACTCGGCCATGGCTTCGGTGGTGGCATCGCCGTCCTCGGACCAGTCCTGGGCCGCGAGCTTCGCAAAGCCGTTGCCGAGGATGCCCATCTCGGCGCCGATTTCCTCGGCCACCAGGGTGGCATAGGCGCAGGCCGGCGTCTGCGGCTCCACGGGCTGGGTCCACAGCAGGTTCTCGAGCGCCGGGTATCCCTTGGCGGGTGCGCCGATGCGCTCCATGGCAGCCAGATCGGCGGGGGCCGACTGTATGGCCTTCTTGAGCAGGGCCGGGCGCATGGGGCGGAAGTCCACCAGACGTGCCGAGCGGCGCTCCACCAGCGGCCCCAGGGCCACGGCAGAGAGGCTGCTCCACTGCCGCGACGATTGCACATAGGCCTGGCGCGCCGTCTGCAGCGTGGCGGCAGCCGATCCCGCAGGTGCCGCGCAGTGCGCGCGCAGCGCCTGGTTCAGCGCCTGGGCGGATGCCTGCGCGGCCTTGGCCTGGGGTGAGAACCATTGACCGTACAGCCCCTGCACGGCGTGGGCCGTGTTGTAGAAGGGAATGGCCATGTTGGCATCCACTTCCTGGGCATGGGCCGGGGCGGCGGCCAGCAGCGCCAGCGCGGCGGCACAAAGGATTTGGCGAGGGGTCATGCGCATGTCTTGCATCAGAGGGACTCCACAAATTTGACCAGGGCTTCACGGTCTTCGGCGCTGAACTGGCGCACCTGTTCGCGCGCGGCTTCGGCCTCGCCGCCGTGCCAGAGGATGGCTTCCAGCACGCCGCGCGCACGGCCGTCGTGCAGCAGGCGCTGGTGGTTGTTGACATCGGGCAGCAGGCCTATGCCCCACAGCGGCGGCGTGCGCCACTGGCGGCCTGAGGCCTTGAAGTCGGGCCGGCCATCGGCCAGCGCATCGCCCATGTCGTGCAGCAGCAGGTCGGTGTAGGGCGCAATGGTCTGGCCCGACAACCCCTTGCTGCTGAGTGCCGGCGACAGCGCGGGGAACAGCTCCGCGCCGGTCTTGTACGAGGGCCGGTGGCACTGCGCACACTGGGCCTGGTGGAACAGTGCCTCGCCACGGCGCACGGCAGGGTCGCTGGCGTTGCGCCGTGCAGGCGGCGCCAGCGTGGCCTGGTAGAAGATCACGTCGTCCAGCACGCGGTCCTCGATCTCCACGCCCTCGGCGCCGTTGCCGTTGGGCGCGGCCAGGCAGTCCTTTTGTGCGGGCGTGCAGGTCTGGTGCGGGAAACGCTTCGATGTGATGCCGATATCGCCCAGGAAGGCCGAAGCCGTCTGGTGGGCAATGGAGGCCACGTTGGCCTTCCAGCCGAAGCGGCCCAGCATCATGCGTTCGCCGTAGGCATCCCAGACATAGTTGGGCTGGCCCTTGATGGGGCCGCCCAGGGCCGCCTGGGCGGCAGCGTTGGCCAGGATCTCGGACTCCGGGATGTGCTCCAGCAGGCCCAGGCCGATGACCTGGGGCGCAATGCGCGGGCTGGTCATCAGGTTGGAAGCCAGGGGGCCGTAGTTGAGCGCAGCCAGCTCGTAGACCGGCTTTTCCAGTGTGTAGGCCGTGCCGTCGGCAAAGCGGCCATGCACCTGTTCATAGCGGATGCGCAACTGGCCCTCGCCCTTGACGCCCAGCACGCCCTCGGTGTTGAACTGGTCGCCATAGACCGGGTCCGGCACCGGGCTGCCGTGCGGGCCTTCGCCCGGAATGGACAGCCGCATGAGCAGGCCCGCGAAGGGCTGGGGTTTGAGCGGGTTGTGGAAGTCGGGCGGCTGGGCACGGCCGTCCTGCACATGACAGCCGCCGCAGGAGCGCGCCAGGAAGTGCGGGCCCAGGCCATCGCGCGCCGTGGTGGAGGCCGGCGCCTGCACCCAGTTGCGCTTGAAGAAGGAGTTGCCGATGACGAAGCGCGTGCGCTCTGCATCCTCCAGGTTGGCGGCGGGCAGCGAGAAGGCGTTGCGGCCCGTGGCGTGGACCGTGGTCTGGCCGCCCGGGGGCAGGGGCTCGCCGGGTGCCGCGAACAAAAGAGCTGGATCGGGAGCTGGATCGGGAGCAGGCTGCGGTGCTGGCGCGCGCGCTGGAGCGGCAGCCACCGTGTCCTGCTGTTGGGCCGAGCAGCCCATCAGGACCAGGGAGGCAGCGACCAGCAGCGAGGGGGAGAGATTCATGGGTGGGGACGTCCCTGGAAAAGCCAGGGCCGCCGAACCCTTTCGGGGGCGGCGGCCTTGGCACATGGGCGCAGGAATGGATGGACGCTGGCGTGGATGTTCTTTTAGTTGGCCTTGGGGTCCACCAGGTTGAGCTGGGTGATGCCGACGGCATTGGCCGCCTCCACCAGGTCCTTGCTCTGCTGGACCAGGCTGTCGATGGTGGCCTGGATCTTGGCGCGCGAGGCCGAGTCGCGCGCGCCCTGTATGGCCTGGTCGAACGGCGCGGGAATGGCCTGGGCCGCCTGCACCGACTGCGTGATCTGGCGCGTGGTCCTGTCGGCCAGCGCGCTGTCCTTGGAGGCCACCCAGTCCTTGATGCCCGGGCCTTGAAGCTCGCTGCCATCCAGGCGCTTGTAGCTGCCCTGCCAGACGTTGAGGATGCCCTGGGCATTGGTCACGGCATCGCGGTGCGTGTTGTCCGAGAAGCAGGAGTGCTCGTCTTCCTGGTCGCGGCTGGCCAGGGCCACCTCCAGGCGCTCGCCGGCCAGCTCGCCGCGCGACAGCGAACCCAGGCCCACGAAGATGCGGCGCAGCGCATCGTCGGGCTTTTTCTCGAACTGGGCGCGGAAGTTCTTGGGCGAGCCGGGCTTCCACTGGTCGGCCACGGACTGCAGATCCTCGATCAGCAGCGCGGTCACCACCTTCAGGTACTCGCGGCGGCGGTCGGCATTGGACTTCTTGCCATCGACGAAGTCGGTGTACGGACGCGCGCCCGGCCCCTTGTCATTCAGGTCCTGGCCCCAGAGCATGAACTCGATGGCGTGCCAGCCGGTGGAAACGTTCTCCTCGCCGTCATGCTCGTTGAGCTCGGCCAGGCGCTTCTTGGTGATGGCTTCCTTGCGGTTGTTGATGATGCCGGCGTTGGGATTGCCTTCCACATAGTCCACATAGGACTCGTCCATGGGCCAGGCGTTGATCTGGCCTTCGGGGCCTTCATCGTTGTCGATGGGACCGGCGTAGAAGCGGAAGGCTTCGGTCTGGCCGTAGTACTCCCGGGCATCCAGCCAGGCCTTGCGTGCCTGGTTCAGGCCCTGCTCGCTGGGCGCCGCCAGAAAGGCCGCAATGGCTTTCTGCATGGTCTTGGCGGAGCTGATGGAGTCCGAGTAATTGGCGTGCACCAGGGTGCCGTAATGCTTGACCACCTCCGCAACGGAGAGGCTCTTCTTCACGGGCTGTTGAACGGTGCCGGCGGCTGCGGCCTGGCTCATCGGGGCGGCCGCGCCCAGGGCCAGGGCGGCTGCAATCAGGATGGGATGCATGGCAGAAAGGATCGGAGGTTGGAGAACTCGGAATGCCAAACTGTAATGAGAATTGTTTTTATTGGCAAAACCTGTGAGATATCGCCGCACTGCACCGCAAGGTCATAGACGGACCCGGGCGGCCAACGGGCAGTGAACGGGCGGCAATGGGAGCGCTTGCGGCGCACGGGCCGCAGCGGGCGCCAGCCTAGCACGGCGCCCTTGGCGCCAGGGCCAAAGACCCCGCGCTGGCGCAGCGCGGGCCCGGCCTCAGAACTTGTAGTTCAGGCTGACATTCACCGAGCGCGGCTCGCCCCAGGTATAGGTGCTGTAGTAGCTGAAGATGGTGTAGTACTTCTTGTCCAGCAGGTTGCGCACGTTGACGGTGGCCGACAGCTGTTTGCTGAACTCGTAGCGCGCCATCATGTCCAGCAGCCAGTAGCCCTTGACGGTGTGAACGGCCGTGCCGCCCGATGGCGTGGAGATGTCGCCCCAGGTCTTGTCCTGCCAGCGCGCGCCGCCGCCCACCGTCAGGCCGGAAAGCGGGCCGTCCAGCCTGTAGCTGGTGTGCAGGCTGAACTGGTTGGAGGGCGTGAGCGTGGCCACGCGCTTGCCTTGGTCGCGCGAAATGGCATGCGAGAAACCGGCCTGCAGTTGCCAGGCGGGCGTGATCTGGCCGGACATCTCCGCCTCGAAGCCGCGCGTCCTGACGCCATCGACGGCTCGGTAGGCCGTGGCGCCGCCGGGCGTCAGGCCGCCGGTCTCGATACCGAAGTTGTCTTGCTGAAGCTGGAACAGCGCCGCCGATGCATTGAGGCGGCCGTCCATGAAGGCCGCCTTGACGCCGACCTCGGCGTTGTTGCCGCGCAGCGGGTCCAGCGCCTTGCCGCTCTCGTTTTGCTTGGACTGCGGGCTGAAGATGCTGGTGTAGCTGGCGTAGATCGAATAGTTGCCATTGAGGTCGTAGATCGCGCCCACATAGGGCACGAAAACGCCGGTCTCGCGCTGGCCCTGCACCTGGTTGCGATAGTTGGACCAGCGCCCGCCCGTGATCAGCTTGAGGTCGGCCGCCAGGTTCCAGCGCGCCGCCGTGTAGAAGCCCTGCTCCTTGGTCACTTCGCTGTTCACGTAGTCGGGTGAGGCGCCCCACACCGGCAGGCGCGAATCGCCATTCCAGTGGTAGTAGTCATTCACCGTGGACACATAGTCGGCGGGCAGTTGCCAGTAGCCATCGTTCTTCCAGTGGCGCCTTGCTACGCTGGCGCCCAGCACCAGTTCGTGCTCGCGCCCGCCCAGCGAGAAGGGCCCGCTGGCATAGGCATCGAGCGCATTGCTGGTGGTGCGGCCTATGTACTGGCCGCGCCACAGCGACACGCCGGAGCCGTCGGCCGGGTTGGGGAAGCCCGCAGCCGCCGCGCCCAGGTTGGCGTTGTAGCCGTTGATCTGGTGGTTGAACTGCGCCTTGGCCACCCAGCCGTTGCTGAAGCTGTGCTCCAGCGTGGCAAAGGCCGTGCGCGTGTACTGGTCCCAGCGGCTCCAGCGCGTGCCGTTGTTGTGCGAGCGCGGCATGTCATTGAATTGGCCATCGGCATTGAGCAGGGGAATGCCGCCCCAGGTGGAGTTGACCGGACGGTTGTTCTGCGCATCGCCGCCCAGCGTCAGCAAAGTGCGTGGCGTCAGGTCCATTTCCACAATGCCGTAGAGCGTCGCGGTCTTGCGCGAATAGCGGTCCATGAACGAGTCCTTGTCCTGGTAGGCCGCCACGCCACGCGCGCGCACGCTGCCGCTTGCATTGAGTGCGCCGCCCACATCCACCTCGGTGCGGTAGTTGCTCCAGCTGCCCGCAGAGATGGACGCATGCCCGCGGAAATCGCGCGTGGGCTTCTTGCGGATCAGGTTGATGGTCGCGCCCGGAGTACCGCTGCCCGTGAGCAGGCCGGTTGCGCCCTTGAGCACCTCGACGCGGTCATAGATCGCCATGTCGCTGAGGGTGTTGCCGGCCGAGTACGCGGAGTCGCGCATCATCGGAATGCCGTCGTACTGGAAGTTCTGGATGGCGAAGCCGCGGGCGTAGTACTCGGTGCGCTCGCTGTCATAGGTGACGATGCTGATGCCGGGCGTGTGCTCCATCACCTGGTCGATGGAGGTGAGGTTGAAGTCATCCATCTTCTGGCGTGTGACCACGCTGATGGACTGCGGCGTCTCGCGCGGCGTCAGCACCATGCGCGTGGCTGTGGCAATGGTGCCCGGCGTATAGGAGCCCGAGCCTTCGGTCACCTCGCCCAACTGGTTGGAGATCACGGTGACCGTGGGCAGCGTGGCCGGGTTCTGCGCGTCCGGCAATGCCTGGGCCTGGGCAGACAGAGTGCCGATGGCAAGGGAGATGGCCAGCGCAAGAGGCGCAGGGCGATGGCGGGGTCGAAGGCGATGCAGTGGCATGAAAAGCTCCGGGAGAACAGCAATACGGCAATAAAAAAACTTCCTCGCCATGCCCTCCGATGGGTCGAAGGGCATGAAGAGAAAGCGAATGCGATTTGTTCTCATTATCGTTTCTTCAATTGCCTGGGCCATCGGCAGCACAGGGGCTGCTGCATCCGCGCAACACCCGAATCCGTCCCGCGCCCGCCGGGCAGTACCAGCCGTCCATGCCGTAGAAGCTGTCTGGCAAGCCAGCCCTACTTGCCTTGTCCGGCCACTTCCCTTACCATTGCGCCCGCTCGCATGGGCCGCCCTCTCCTCTCAGGGCCTGCCCACGACCTCCAAGCCCTGATCGCCCGGCCGATTTCAGGGCTTTCGCTTTTTGCAGAAGCGGTCTTTTGGCGCTGCACCTTGCGCTCTGTCTTTGCGCGCAGCCCCTGCCATGCTCCGGCATGCCGGCCGCCCAGCTTGTTTTCCCACCAGGATTTCCCGTGCCCATCGCCACTCCAGGATGCCGCACACGCGCAGCGTGCCCGCACGCCGGCCCAGCCGGCGGCGCAGGCGTTTTGCGTGGTGCCGCACCCCAGCGAGAGCGCGCGCCGTCCTGGCTTTCAAGGATCTTCACGTGACCACCACTTCCTCCGGGGCGCTCGCAGCCACTGCTGCCGGCGCCAGCACAGACACGCATGTCGGCACACATGCCACCCAGGTCAATGGCTACAGCTGGAAGGCCCTGGCCGGCTCGGCCGTGGGCTATGCCATGGACGGCTTCGACCTGCTGATCCTGGGCTTCATGCTGTCGGCCATTTCGGCCGACCTGCACCTCACGCCGGGCCAGGCCGGTTCGCTGGTGACCTGGACGCTGATCGGTGCCGTGTTCGGCGGCATCTTCTTCGGCCTGCTCAGCGACCGCTACGGGCGCATCCGCGTGCTGACCTGGACCATCATGCTGTTCGCAGTCTTCACGGGCCTGTGCGCATTCGCGCAGGGCTATTGGGACCTGCTGGCCTACCGCACGATTGCGGGCATCGGCCTGGGCGGCGAGTTCGGCATCGGCATGGCACTGGCCGCCGAGGCCTGGCCCGCACGCCACCGCGCCCGCGTCTCGTCCTACGTGGCCTTGGGCTGGCAAATGGGCGTGCTGGGTGCGGCGCTGCTGACGCCGCTGCTGCTGCCCCTCATCGGCTGGCGCGGCATGTTCCTGGTGGGCGTGATACCGGCCGTGGTGGCCTGGGTGATCCGCAACAAGCTGCACGAGCCCGAAGTCTTCGTGAAGCGCCAGCAGTCCGCCACGCCCTCGGCCCGCGTGCCGGTGCTGCAAAGCCTGAAGCTGCTGGTGAAGGACCGCGCCACGACCAAGGTCAGCCTGGGCGTGATCGTGCTGACCTCGGTCCAGAACTTCGGCTACTACGGCATCATGATCTGGATGCCCAGCTTCCTGTCCAAGCAACTGGGCTTCAGCCTGACCAAGTCCTCGATATGGACTGCCGTGACCGTGGTGGGAATGATGGTCGGCATCTGGGTCTTCGGCCAGCTGGCCGACCGCATCGGCCGCAAGCCCAGCTTCCTGATCTTCCAGCTGGGCTCGGTCATCATGGTCGTGCTCTATTCGCAGCTGTCCGACCCCACGGCCATGCTCTGGGCAGGCGCCCTCATGGGCCTGTTCGTCAACGGCATGATGGGCGGCTACGGCGCCGTGATGAGCGAGGCCTATCCCACCGAGGCGCGCGCCACCGCGCAGAACGTGCTGTTCAACATCGGCCGCGCCGTGGGCGGACTGGGCCCGGTGGTGATCGGTGCGCTGGCCATGAGCTATTCGTTCCAGGTGGCCATCGCCCTGCTGGCGGCCATCTATGTGCTGGACATGCTGGCCACGGCCTTCCTTATCCCCGAACTCAAGGGACGCGAGCTGTCCTGAGCGGCTCAGATCCTCCGGCTCGGAACGATGCCCCACAATGCAAAGAGCTGCCGGTGGCAGCTCTTTTTTTGTCCAGCAACCGGCGTGCCCAGGCTCAGCCGCCTTCGCTGCACTCCAGGTTTTCGATGCGGTCTGCCGCCTCGCGGATGCCTTCCTGGAACATCTGGTCTCCCAGCATCACGGAGACCTGGCCCTCAAAGCCGCGCAGCTTGATCAGCGCGGCCTCGTAGCCGCCGCTGCCCATGCGCTTGAGGCCGCACAGCGCATAGAGCTTGGCCACGGGAGATCGGCGCGGATCGTCGATCACCGACAGCAGGACGGCATTGGCCTCGGGCCGCCTGAGCATGGCCTCCAGGTGCCGCTCCGCAGGCGAGATCTCGCCCGCGAACCCGACCAGCCCCAGGTTGAACTGCGAGGCGTCCAGCGGCGCCGGGTCCAGCGGACGGGCCATGGCCGGGGTGGACAGGAGCAGGCAGATCAGGGCGGCGGACAGGGTGGTCTTCATGGCAGGGGCAAGGCCGTGGATGGCCTGGTGAGGCAGTCGAAAAGGATCTTCGATGCAAAGCGTGGCGGCAGGTTCCCCCACCACCGCCTTCATCCGCCTTCATCCGCCTTCATCCACCAAACAGCCAGCCTGCGGCCAGCGTGCCGGCATAAAACAGCAGCAGGGTCACAGGCACCAGATGCCAGCCCCAGACCCGGAACCACCAGTGATTGAACCAGGTCACCAGCGCACCGATGACGGCGCAGATGGCCAGCGCATCCAGCCGCTGCTGAAAACTGTCAGCAACACCTTCGGACGCGAAGAAGATGAACGCCGCGATGAAGGAACACAGCAGGGCGGTGTAGACCGCCACTTTCTCTTGCCTGCGCAATTTCAGGATGCTCATGGAGGGCCAGGGAGGTTTCGATGATTAGGTCGCCAGAAAAGCCCGCGCCGCCAGAGCGCGCAGGTTTCACAGCGGCGCAATTCTTCGTATACCGCCCTGAATGCGCCATCAGACCCGTCCGAATCTGCAGCCACTGCTGCGCATGCGCAACGCGCTGCTGCTCCTTCAACGCTCCACCGCTCCACCCGCTCAATCAGCCACGGCCAGCACCACGGCGGACTCCGGTACCGTCAGCCAGACCTTGCGCCCTGCGCGCATGGTCCAGGACTCGCCCTCTGCCGGCTCGGCCGCGTAACCCACGCCGCTACCGCCCCAGGGCAGTTGTGCCACCACTTCACGCGGCCCCGCCCTGTCGGCCCGGGCCACGCGCTGCACCTGGGCGGGCCAGGCATTGGCTTGGGCATGCACATCGGAGCGTGGCGCCGAAGGCAGCACCTGCACGGCTGCGGCCTTGCACAGCGCCATCAGGGGCAGGCCCGGCGCCAGGCCCAGCAACTGGGCGCTTTCTTCGGTGATGCGTGCGGCAATGCCTGATGCATCCCCGCCGCCGTCGGGCAGCAGCCAGACGCGGACCTGGGCGCCCTGCGCCTGCAGGGCACCAACCCGGCAAGGCCACAGATTGCGCATGCTGGTGCGCAGGCCCAGCCCCAGCCCGGGAGCCGCCGAAGAAACGCCGGCGGGCCCGCCAAAGCGCTGCAGCACCTGCGCGCGCGCCTGCTCCAGCGCATCGGCCATGGCCAGCAGGGACTGCCCGGCCTCGGTGATGCGCGCGCCACCACCGCCGGCGCCGCCCACCGAGCGCTCCACCAGGGCACGGCCCGCCAGATTGGTCAGCACATCCAGCGCCTGCCAGGCCGCCTTGTAGCTGACACCCGCCTCGCGCGCGGCCTGGGAAATCGAATGCCCTGCCGCGATATGCCGCAGGATGGCGATGCGCCGGTCGGCCAGGTCATGGCCCAGCGCGGGCACCAGGTCTGAGGGAGAAGCGGGGGTTGCGGCAGTCATGCGTAGCATCATGCCCGCCAAGCGTTATTTCCCGCCAAGCAAAACGCCTGCACCCTGCATGCGCATTTTCAGGTCGTTACACTGCGCTATTCACCAACGGAATAGCGAGAGACCCATGAACGTGAACCAGCCCCTGCGTGCCACCGCCTTCGCCGCCCTTGCCCTTTTCGGCTGGGCCGCTGCGCAGGCCGCCGAAGTGTCGGTGGCCGTCGCCGCCAACTTCACGGCGCCCATGCAGAAGATCGCCGCCGAGTTCGAGAAGGACACCGGCCACAAGGCCCTGCTGTCCTTCGGCGCCACGGGCAAGTTCTATGCGCAGATCGTCAACGGCGCGCCCTTCCAGATCCTGCTGGCCGCCGACGACACCACGCCCGAGAAGATTGCCAAGGAAGGCCGCGGCCTGCCCGATTCGCGCTTCACCTACGCCATCGGCCAGCTGGTGCTGTGGAGCCCCAAGGCCGGTTATGTGGACGACAAGGGCGAGGTCCTCAAGACCGGCGACTACAAGCACATCGCCGTGGCCAATCCCAAGCTCGCGCCCTACGGCACGGCAGCCATGGAAGTGCTGAACAAGCTGGGCATCACGGCCCAGGTGCAGCCGCGCATCGTCATGGGCGAGAACATTGCCCAGACCTACCAGTTCGCGGCCACGGGCAATGCCCAGCTGGGCTTTGTGGCCCTGTCGCAGGTGATGGAAAACGGCAAGCTGCGCGAAGGCTCGGCCTGGCAGGTGCCCGGCTCCATGCACGAGCCCATCCGCCAGGACGCCATCGTGCTCAACAACGGCAAGGACAACGAAGCCGCCGCCGAGCTGATGAAGTATCTGCGCGCCGACAAGGCCCGTGCCATCATCCGCTCGTACGGCTATAGCTTCTGACACCTGTTGAGGCGCGCTTGCGCGCCTTCCCTCTCTCCTGGGGAGGGATCGGCCGGCACGGGCCCGTGCTCAGCGTCGCTGAGCCGGGCCGCGCCGGTTTCGTGCGTTGAGTGAGATCCAACAGCGCTGCGAACCACTGAATTCTTCCCGCATGATTCTTACCGCCGACGACTACGCCGCCATACGGCTGACGCTGAAACTTGCCAGCGTGACCACGGTGCTGCTGCTGACGCTGTGCACGCCGCTGGCCTGGTGGCTGGCGCATACGCGCTCGCGCTGGCGCGGCCCGATTGGCGCCGTGGTGGCGCTGCCCCTGGTGCTTCCGCCCACGGTGATCGGTTTTTACCTGCTGGTGACCATGGGTCCCAACGGCCCCGTGGGGCAGCTGACGCAGGCGCTGGGGCTGAGCACCCTGCCCTTCACTTTTCCGGGCCTGGTCATCGGTTCGCTGGTCTATTCCATGCCGTTCACGGTGCAGCCGCTGCAGCGCGCCTTCGAATCCCTGGGCACGCGGCCCATGGAGGCTGCGGCCAGCCTGGGCGCGGGGCCGCTGGACCGCTTCTTCACCGTGGCGCTGCCGCTGGCGCGGCCGGGCTTCATCACGGCAGCCGTGCTGACCTTTGCGCACACCGTGGGCGAGTTTGGCGTGGTGCTGATGCTGGGCGGCAATATTCCCGGCGTGACGCGCGTGGTCTCGGTACAGATCTACGACCATGTGGAGGCCATGGAGTACGCCCACGCCCACTGGCTGGCGGGTGGCATGGTGGTGTTCTCCTTCCTGGTTCTTCTGGCCCTGCACCTGTTGCAGCCGCGTGAGGAGCGCCGCGCATGATGACCGCCTTCTCTCCCTCCCTGATGTCCGACGCCGCGCACTCCCACCCCTCCTCGGAAATCATCGCAAACCTGGCGCTGGAGCGTGCAGACTTCCGCCTTGACGTGCAGCTGCAGTTGCCCGGGCGCGGCGTTACCGCCCTGTTCGGCCCCTCGGGCTGCGGCAAGACCACCTGCCTGCGCGCCCTGGCGGGACTGGAGCGCGCGCGCGGCCGCGTCGCCGTCAATGGCGAGGTCTGGCAGGACGATGCGGCCAGCCAATGGCTGCCCACGCACCGCCGTGCGCTGGGCTATGTGTTCCAGGAAGCCAGCCTGTTCCCGCACCTGACCGTGCGGCGCAACATCGACTACGGCATGCGGCGCACGCCGGCCGCGCGGCGCAAGGTATCCCAGGACCAGGCCGTGTCCCTGCTGGGCATAGGCCACCTGATGGACCGCATGCCCTCCACCCTGTCGGGCGGCGAGCGCCAGCGCGTGGCCATTGCGCGGGCGCTGGCCACCAGCCCGCGGGTGCTGCTGATGGACGAGCCGCTGGCCGCGCTGGACGCCCAGCGCAAGGCCGAGGTCCTGCCCTACCTGGACCAGCTGCGCCGCGAACTCGACATTCCCGTCCTCTATGTCAGCCACTCCATCGACGAGGTCGCTCGCCTGGCCCAGCACCTGGTGCTGCTCAAGGCCGGCGGCCTGGTCGCCGCCGGCGCCACCAGCGAGCTGCTGGCACGGCTGGACCTGCCCCTGAGCATGGGCGACACGGCAGCGGCCATGGTCAGCGCACAGGTTCAGCAGCACGATCCCGATGCACACCTGAGTACGCTGTGCTTCGATGGCGGGCGCCTGCGCCTTGTCATGGCCTCCCCGCGCCCCGTCGGCGAAACCGTGCAGTTGCGCGTGCAGGCACGCGATGTGAGCCTGAGCCTGCAGCACCCACAAGACAGCAGCATCCTCAACATCCTGCCTGCCACCGTGCAGGAGCTGCGCGAGGACGGCCCGGGCCAGGTCATGGTCTCGCTGCAGCTGGGCCCGTCCCGCCTGCTGGCACGCATCACCCTGCATTCCGCCCGGCAGTTGGGCATTGCGCCGGGCATGCATGTCTTCGCCCAGATCAAGGGCATGGCATTGCTGGACTGAGCACGCGCGGCGGCGCCGATATCATGCGGAAGCCGCCTGCGCGGCCCACGCCATGAACGCCACCACCGAACACGCCCCCGCACCCGTCCCCGCCCCAGACGCAGGCCCCGGCGCAGCAGATGCTGCATGCGCCGCCCCGCCCGCCATTGCCGCACTGCGCACGCATGCGGTGGCGCGCCACCGGCTCGGTGAAGGCGGCGCCGTCAGCATCCAGGCCGAACCGCAGGTGCTGGCCAGCGAAGTCCCCATCGCCCTGGTGTTCAATGGCATCTCCCATGCCGTGATGATGGGCACGCCCTCGGACCTGGAAGACTTTGCGCTGGGCTTTGCGCTCACCGAAGGCATTCTGGACAGCGCTGCCGACTGCTACGGAATCGAGGTGCGCACCGTGGCTTCACAGGCCGCAGGCCTGCCGGCCGGCATGGACGGCATCGAGGTGCAACTGGACGTGGCCTCGCGCTGCTTCGCCCGCCTCAAGGACCGGCGCCGCAGCATGAGCGGGCGCACGGGCTGCGGTGTCTGCGGCGTGGACAGCTTCGCGGCGCTGGACCTGTCCTTCGACCCCCTGCCCGCGCACGACTGGATCGCCCGTGTCGATGCCGACACCGTCTGCGCAGCCATCGCGGCACTGCCGCCGCTGCAGTTGCTCAACGCCGAAGCCGGCGCCGTGCATGCCGCAGGCTGGGCAGGGCTGGACGGGCAGCTGACGGATGTGCTCGAAGACGTGGGCCGCCACAACGCGCTGGACAAGCTGGTCGGCCGCCTCTCCCGCACAGGCCGCCTGGGCGAGGCCGGCTTTGTCGTGCTCTCCAGCCGCGGCAGCCATGAGCTGGTGCGCAAATGCGCCAAGGTCGGCATCGCCGCCCTGGCCACCATCTCCGCGCCCACGGCCATGGGCGTGCAGATGGCCGAACTGATCGGCCTGCGCTTCTGGGGCCTGTGCCGCCCGCCCAAGGCGGTGCTGTATGCGCCGGGCCGCACCTGAACCAATGCCCGAGTGCCGCGCCTGCGCGGCGGCAAGTTCGTAGAATCGCGGGTTCAGCCCCTGGATGTACACCATGAACCGCTGCAAGCCCCATTTCTCTACCGTCCGCCGCCTGTGTGCCGGCGCCCTGCTCGCCGGCCTGGCCTGCGCCAGCCTGGGCGTGGCCGCGCAGGGCCTGCCGTCCAACGAGACGCGCAATTTCCCCCCGCAGGCCCAGTTCGGCGAGCTGGTCGTGACCCAGTTCCCCGAGGTGGAGATCGACGGCAAGACCATTCGCACCAGTCCGGGCTTTCGCCTGTTCAGCACTGAACGCACGCTGGTGCAGGCCATCAATTACCGGGGCAGCAAGCTCGTGGTGGGCTATGTGATCGAGCCGCAGACGCAGTGGCTGCACCAGGCCTGGATCCTGACCAAGGCCGAGGCCGACAAGCACTACAAGCCCAAGTCGATGCTGCAGCGCATCTTCAACTGAGCACAGCACGTACACGGCTGACGCGGCCCGCGCCTCGCAGGCCGCAGCGGCCCGGCCATGGGGCACGCCGCCCCCTGGCCGAGCCACCTTCATTTTTTGCAGACCGCCGCTTGCAGTGCGGTGGCTGCCTGACGGAACCCCACCATGTCCAAGAAAGTCTTTATCAAAACCTTCGGCTGCCAGATGAACGAGTACGACTCGGACAAGATGGCCGATGTGCTGGGCGCAGCCCAGGGCTACGAGTCCACCGACGATCCCGAGCAGGCCGACCTGATCCTGTTCAACACCTGCTCGGTGCGCGAGAAGGCGCAGGAGAAGGTGTTCAGCGACCTGGGCCGCTACAAGCACCTGAAGGAACGCGGCGTGCTCATCGGCGTGGGCGGCTGCGTGGCCAGCCAGGAGGGCGAGGAAATCATCAAGCGCGCGCCCTATGTGGACGTGGTCTTCGGCCCGCAGACCCTGCACCGCCTGCCCGAGCTGCTCAATGCACGCGCCGCCAAGCACAAGCCCCAGGTCGATATCAGCTTTCCCGAGATCGAGAAATTCGACCACCTTCCGCCCGCACGCGTGGAAGGCTCCTCGGCCTTCGTCTCCATCATGGAAGGCTGCTCCAAGTACTGCAGCTACTGCGTCGTGCCCTATACGCGCGGCGAGGAAGTCAGCCGCCCGTTCGAGGACGTGCTCATCGAGGTCGCCGGCCTGGCCGACCAGGGCGTGAAGGAAGTCACGCTGCTGGGCCAGAACGTCAACGCCTACCTGGGCAAGATGGGTGACACGGCCGAGATCGCCGACTTTGCCCTGCTGCTGGAGTACGTATCCGAGATCCCCGGCATCGAGCGCATCCGCTACACCACCAGCCACCCCAACGAGTTCACGCCGCGCCTGATCGAGGCCTACGCTCGGCTGCCCAAGCTGGTCAGCCACCTGCACCTGCCCGTGCAGCACGGCAGCGACAAGATCCTCATGGCCATGAAGCGCGGCTACACGGCCATGGAATACAAGAGCACCATCCGCAAGCTGCGCGCCATCCGGCCCGAAATGGCCATGAGCAGCGACTTCATCGTGGGCTTCCCCGGCGAGACCGAGGAAGACTTCCAGAAGATGATGAAGCTCATCCACGACGTGCGCTTCGACAACAGCTTCAGCTTCATCTTCAGCCCCCGCCCCGGCACGCCGGCCGCCAACCTGCACGACGACACGCCGCACGAGGTCAAGCTGCGCCGCCTGCAGGAGCTGCAGGCCGTGATCAACAACAACATCAAGGACATCAGCGACGAGCGCGTGGGCACGGTACAGCGCCTGCTGGTGGAAGGCCTGTCCAAGCGCGATGGCAGCGAACTCATGGGCCGCACCGAGTGCAACCGCGTGGTCAACTTCCCGGGCAACGAACGCCTGATCGGCCAGATGATCGATGTGAAGATCACCGAGGCCCGCACCTTCACGCTGCGCGGTGAAGTCGTGGTGCGCCACTGAGCCCAACCCGGCCCCGGCGGCCCAGCGACCTCCTGCGTAACCCAAGCCCGGCAATGCCGGGCTTTTTTGCATGTAACAGGACGTGAAAACAGCCCGGCCACTCTGGCAGGGTGCCGGCTGGCCCGCTAGCATCGCGGGGTCGCCGCCCTGAGGTCCGTCGGCCTGCATGGCTTTTCCAGCTTCGCTTGCTTGCTATCGATTCCATGAACACCTCCCAGCCCGCCACCGCCCAGGCCGTCCTTGAGGGCGAAGCCCTGCATGCCTTCATGGACCAGGCGCACGACCTGCTGCAGCAGGAGGCTGATGCCAGCCCCATCGCCCCGGCCGAACGCCAGGCGGCCGTCATGGAGCTGCTCTCGCAGCAGCGCTTCGCCCCGGCCACGGTGGGCGAGCTGGAGCGCCTGCACGATCTCTGGCTGGACCTGGAACGGCCCGAGACCGCCAACGCACTGCTGCGCGAACACCGCGCTGCCACGCTGCAGCCCTTGCAGGGCGACAACCACCTGCTGGCCACGGCCAGCCTGGCGCTCAGCGACATCCAGAGCCGGCTGCGCTTTGACCGTGAAGGCGGCGTGGCCCTGCTCGCGCCCGCTGCCGATCTCATGGGCCGGCTGCCGCATACCAGCGAGCCCTACCGCTACTGGAACGGCTGGCACTACCTGGCCCGCGAAGCCCAGGCCTGGGAGCTGGCCGAGCAAGGCGTGGACCTGCAGCGCAGCCACGAACGCAGCGACCCGGATGGCGAGGCCTCCCCCGCGCGCCGCGACGCGCGTGCCTGCCTGCGCAAGGCCGAGCTGGCCCGTCTGCGCGGCGATGTGCCCGCCACCGTGCGCCAGGTGCAGGCTGCCACGGCGCTGCTGACCCAGGCCGATGCAGAGCAAAACGTGGACTTCGACGACTGGCTGCACCTTGCGCGCGAGGTCCTGCCGCTGGCCCCGCAAAGCGTTCCGGCCGTGCTCATGGCGGCGGAGCAGCATCTGGCCCGCACCGAAAGCCCCGCCGCATCGCAGGCGGTGCGCACGCACCGCAAGGTCCATGCGGCCCGGCTGCAGGCCATGGCCTGCCATGCCATGGGCCAGCCCGAGGCTGCGCTGCAGCTGGCTGCGCTGGGCCGCTTCGGCCTGGTGGATGACTCCGACGATGCCTTCAGCGGCCTGGTGCTGCAGTGGCTGGAAGAGGCGGGCCGCCTGGCCGATGCGGCGGACCTGGCGCTGGAAAGCGTGCTGCACAGCCGCCCCGGATCGGCCCGTCAGGGCTATGAACTGGCCTTGCGCAGAGTGGACAGCGACACCGCCCATGCACCGGCCTGGGCGCTGATCCTGGCCTGGGCGGGACTGGATTCCGACATGCAGGAGATCCTGGAAGACAGCCCGGCTGCTCCGCGCAGCGCCGACGACTACCTGGCCCTGGCGCGCACCCAGGCGCCCGGCCACCCTCTGCTGGACCTGATCGACGGCTGGCGCCTGGCCAAGGACCGCCAATGGGAGCAGGCCCTGCCTCTGCTGGAGCGCGGCGTGACCGACCAGCCCCGGCACGCCAACTCCGAGCTGCTGCCTATGCTCTGGGCCGCGCGCTTCGCCGTGCTGCCCGCCGCGCAGGCGCTGCAGCGCCCCTTTGCGCAGGGCCATGGCGCCCACTGGTGCTATGCAGCGGGCGTGACCCTGGACGACGAGGACGACCTGGCCTCCCTCATGGGCGAAGGCCGGCAGGTGCCGGGCGACGAGGTGCGCGAGCCGCTGGTGCAGCGTTACTACGAAGAGGGCCTGGCCCGCTTCGAGGCCTTCTGGGCCAGCGGCCAGGGCATGTACAAGGACGCGCACCTGCACGTCTACTCCATGCTCTGCAACAACCTGGCCATCAAATACCGCTCGCAGCAGCGCTATGACGAGGCGGCGGCCCTGCACCACAAGGGCCTGTCCAGCAGCCCCTTTGCCGAACACCACGACGGCCTGCTGTGGTGCGCCATCCGCCGTGACGACCGCCCCGGCATCGTCACGGCGGCCGAGCAGCTGTGGCACTTCACCCAGGACTACGGCTACAGCCGCCACTGCCCCACGGACTACTTCCCCAGCGCGGCGCTGGCGCTCTACCAGCTGGGCCGCGCAGGCGAAATCGGCATCTGGCTGGAGCGCCTGGACCAGTGGTTCGAGGAACTGGACGAGGACGACCAGCGCGAACAGCGGCGCGACTACCTGGCCTCACTGATGTCCCTGCTCGACTTCTTCTCGGAAAACCATGGCGAACTGGTGCGCCCGCGCCTGGACGCCCTGCTGCCCGAAGTGCGCGCCCTGGGCGAGTGCTACACGCTGCGCCGCCTGGCCTGCGCCATGGAAAGCTGCGGCCCCATCGACCAGGCCGTGGCCCTGCACCGCGAGGCCATCGCCAAGCTCACGCCCGACGACGGCGAGGCCGAGCACAGGATGGCAAAGGACGGCCTCAAGCGCTGCCTCAAGCTGCGCTCGGACAGCAAGCCCTGGTGGAAGCTGTGGTGAACCCGGGCGCCGGTGCCAGCGCCGCCAGTGCCTATCGGCCGCGCGACGTGGTCAATGCGCCAGCCATCAAGCAGCGCATCCGCGAGCGCAGCGCTGCACGCGGCGACAGCGAGGAGATCGCCGCCTGGCTGGCCAATCACTTCTACCGCCATGTGATCGGCAACCTCGACGCCGATCCGCCTGCCGTGCAGCCCGTGTCCACGCAGACCGAGCTGCTGCGCCTGCACCGGCGCGCCGAGCCTGCCGCCTGGGCGCTGGAGCGCCTGCGCGAACATGCGTCCCGCCAGCCGCTGTCACCGGACAGGCCTGCGGCCGACGGCAGCGCGCCGCTGTGGTGGGTGGAGCCCGACAGCGCACCCCTGCTGGCGCTGGAGAGCCGGCTGCTGGAGTTCCTGTCCACCCGGCGCGGCACCGCGCTGGAGGGCAAGCTGCAGCGCATCAACTGCCCGCAGGCGCTGGCGCGCTGGACGCTGGAGCACCTGGCCTTCGCCCGGAGAAGCGACAGCGGCTGGGCCGAGCACCGGCCCGGCGCCGTGCGCCCGCTGCTGCGTGGCCAGCTGGGTGTCTTCGTCGAATTCGATGCCCAAAGCCCGGACCTGCGCGCCGAAATGGCCTATGAAAGCCAGATGATGCGCCACTGCCTGGGCCAGTTCAGCGAGCGCGGCACACTGCGCGGCGGCTATGGCGAGCACTACGCCGAAGCCTGCGAGCAGGGCCGGCTGCGGCTGTTCAGCTACCGCACGGGCACGGCCCAGCCCCGCATCACCGTCAGCGCCCAGGTGCGGAACGACGGGCGGCTGCGCATCGACCAGATCAAGGGCAAGCAGAACCGCCCGCCGATTGCGCGCTACCTGGCCGATGTGCTGGCCCTGCTCAATCACCTCGATACCGATGGCGAGGCGCCGGCGGACGCCCTGGCCATGGGCATCGTGCGCCGACCGGCACAGCTGCTGGCCACGGGCAGCGCGGCTGCCTGGTGCGCGGCCAGCGAGCTGCACACCGAGGCCGAGCAGCTGTGGCTGCTGCAGTCCCACCCGGCGCTGCTGGAGCAGCTGGACATCCGGTCGCCCCTGATGCAATGGCTGGTCGCGGCACGACGCGACACCGTGCCCGTGCCCGCCTTCGAGCGCATGCCGCGCAGCGCGGCCCTGCAGCAGTCGCTGGAGCTGGCGCGGCGCCGAGCGGGATCGCCGGGAACACCGGGCAGGACAGGAAATCCGCGATGAACGCCTTCACCCTTGTTGTGCTGTCTGCACTGCTCTGGTGGGCAGTGCGCGCCGGCCTGCGGCGCATGTGTGCGTCACGCCAACGCGGCGACTTCAGCAGCTACCGCAGCGGTGACGCCGCACTGGACTGGGCCCTGGCCCTGGCCCATCCCATGGCCTTTCACGCCATTCAGGGCGGCTTTGCGGACCGGCAGCTCAACGGCGCCGACTCCGCACTGACCACCCAGCTGCGCCCCATGGTGCTGCACCACCTGGGCCTGCGCACCGACCTGGACGATGCCCAGATCGCACGCCAGTTGCCCGACGGCCTGCGCCAGCGCTGGTTCACGCTGGACCTGCAGCGCCTGCAGGCCGGTGACGATCCCCATGCCGCCATGGCCTTTGCCTGCGCGCGCGTGGCCTTCCATGTGCGCTGTGCCTGGCTGCTGGGCTGGGTGGACGAGGCCCTGCACCAGCAGATCCTGCACCTGAACGCATGCCGCGCGCGGGACTGCTTTGACAGCTGGCAGGCCTTCGGCCTGGCCTACGCACGCGGCCGCAGCCAGTGGCTGGCCCGTGGCCGCGCCGACGTGCTGGGGCGCAGCGTGACGCCCGAGCAAGTGCAGCAGTGGGTGGCCGATCCGCGCCACCCCTGGCATGCGATGCCCTGGCAGCAGCAGGCCGTCCGGTGACTGACGCCAGGTGGGTACGCCGCCTGTGCTGCCTGCCCTGCCCGGTGCTCAGCCTTCGCCATGCACCTTGGCGAAGGTGAGGATCACCTCCCGCACCACCTGGCGCTGAGGCGCGGGCAGCTTCAGAAAGGCATCGAAGGTTTCGCGTTCGAGATAGCCCACGCCCGGCTCCTGGCATTCGAGCGGCGACGGCAGGGACGGCGGGGACCGGTGGGCCGACTCGCCATAGCGCAACACATCGGGCTCGACCTCGAGCAAACCCGCCAGCAGCACCAGCTTGTCCTGCTCGGGAACGGCCTCGCCGTTCAGCCAGCGCGAGACCGCCTGGAAGGAGATCGGCGGCCCCCAGTAACTGGAATTGAACAGCTTCAGAAGCACGCTGGGCCGGGGCTCCAGTCCCGCAGCCTCGATGGCCTGGCGCAGGCGCAGTGCGAATTCGAGCTTGTTACGCATTCCGACACCCTGGATTTCCCTGGAATCTTGATTGACTCATCGATTGAAGACCCGGCTCAAACCCGTCGCCCGGCCAGCGTTCAGGCGAAGATGCTGCGCGCCTCGGTGAAGCGCTTGGCGAAATAGATGTTGTCCATGCGCACGCGCTGCACCGTGCCGCCGCTGGACGGTGCATGCACGAACTGGCCGTTGCCCACGAAGATGCCCATGTGCGAATAGCGCGCGCCCAGGGTATTGAAGAACACGAAGTCGCCACGCTGCAGGCTGCGGCTGCCCACGGGATTGCTGAACTGCGCCCACTGCGCCGTGGTGCGCGGCAGGCGGTTTTCGGTGATGCCGCCCACGGCCCACTGGATCAGGCCGCTGCAGTCGAAACCGCCTTCGGGCGAATTGCCGCCATAGGTATAGGGCGTGTTGACCACAAGCATGGTGCGCGCCAGCAGCGCCTCGCGCAATTCGCCGTCCAGATTGAGCGCCTGCGGGGAAGGCACCGGCGCCGGGCCCGCGCCCTTGCGTGGTGCGGAAGAGCAGCCAGCCAGCAGCACGGCGGCCGCCAGCAGACCCCAGTCACGGCGCGAGAGCCGCGCCCCGGTCACCGGAGACACCGCAAGGGAAGTCGAAACACCAGCCTTCATGGCGCTGCATGTTCTCACAAAGCCCTCGCGGCCAAAAGAAAAGCCGCAGGCTGCGCTGCGGCTTGGCGGGAAAGAGCGCGCGGCCCGGCGGCTCAGGCGGTGCCCATCAGAACGGGAGCTTGGGCATGCCGCCGCCACCGCCCATCATTCCCTTCATGGCCTTCATGCCGCCCATGCGCTTCATCATCTTCATGAGGCCGCCGCCCTTCATCTTCTTCATCATCTCCTGCATCTGCTCGAACTCCTTGAGCAGGCGGTTGACTTCCTGGACCTGCACGCCCGCGCCGTCGGCAATGCGCTTCTTGCGCGTGGCCTTGATGATCTCGGGCTTCTTGCGTTCCTTGGCGGTCATGGAGCAGATGATGCCTTCCTTGCGGCGGATCTCGCGCTCGGCCTTGTCCATGTCCACCTGGCCGGCCTTGGCCGTGAGCTGGGCCGGCAGCTTGTCCATGAGGTTGGACAGGCCGCCCATCTGCTTCATCTGCTGGATCTGGGCCAGGAAGTCGTTGAGGTCGAAGCCGTCGCCGCTCTTGACCTTCTCGGCCAGCTTCTGCGCGGCCTCCATGTCCACGCCCTTGGTGACCTGCTCGACCAGGGCCACGATGTCGCCCATGCCCAGCACGCGCTGCGCGTGGCGGTCGGCGTCGAACACCTCCAGGCCGTCGATCTTCTCGGACACGCCGGCGAACTTGATGGGGGCGCCCGTGATCTGTCGCACCGACAGCGCCGCGCCACCGCGCGAGTCGCCGTCGAGCTTGGTCAGCACGATGCCGGTCAGGGGCAGCGCTTCCTTGAAGGCCTTGGCCGTGTTGATCGCATCCTGGCCCTGCATGGCATCGACGACGAACAGGGTCTCGACCGGCTTGAGCGTGGCGTGCAGATCCTTGATCTCGGCCATCAGCAGCTCGTCGATGGCCAGGCGGCCGGCCGTATCGACCAGCAGCACGTCAAAGAAGTGGCGCTTGGCGTAGTCCAGCGCGGCCACGGCGATGTCGTGCGGCTTCTGGTCAGGCGTGGAGGGGAACCACTCGGCACCGGCCTGGGCGGTCACGGTCTTGAGCTGCTCGATGGCGGCGGGGCGGTACACGTCGCCCGACACGGTGAGCACCTTCTTCTTGCGCCGCTCGATCAGGTGCTTGGCCAGCTTGGCCGTGGTCGTGGTCTTGCCGGCGCCCTGCAGGCCGGCCATGAGGATGACGGCCGGCGGCTGGGCGTTGAGGTTGATGTCGGCCACGCCCTCGCCCATGGTGGTGGCGAGTTCCTTGTTGACGATGGACACCAGCAACTGGCCCGGCTGCAGCGAGCCCAGCACCTCCTGGCCCAGCGCCTTTTCCTTGACGCGCGCAACGAAGTCGCGCACCACGGGCAGGGCCACGTCGGCCTCGAGCAGGGCCATGCGCACTTCGCGCAGCATGTCCTGCACGTTGGATTCGGTGATGCGGGCCTGGCCGCGCATCTCCTTGACGAGTCGCGAAAGTTTGTCGGTCAGAGCGGAGGCCATAAGCGGGGAGGAACTGGAGTCGTCGGAAAGGAAAAGGTGTGCTGCAGCGAGCCAGCCGGGGCCAGGTGGCCAAGTGGGGCCGGGTCGCGGCACGGACCCTGCAGATCCCGATGATTCTACCCGCTGCCCCTGCCGGGGTAAGTACCGGCCTTCCGTGCCCCACGGCACGCACTGGCCAGCAGTAACATGCGCAATGTTTCCATAGTTTATGGCTATCACATTCCGCAATGCTGGCTTGCTACCGCCTGGGAGTCTTCATGCCTGATACGCCGTATCGCCAGTTCCTGGACCGTGTGCCCGACGGTTTTCTTCTGTTTGACGAGCAGGGCGGCCTGCTCGATGCCAATGCCCAGGCCTGCGCCAGCCTGGGCCATCACAAGGCCGCCATGCTGGGGCTGGGCATCATGGACGTATGGCTGGACCTGGATGGACGGCCGCGTGATTTCTGGCGGGACATGGTCGTGGACAGCCAGGCCCGTCTGCGAGGCCGGCTGATCCGCCGCGATGGCACCAGCTTGCCCGCCGAGATCCATGTCCATTGCCTGTCACTGTCGGGCAGGCGGCTTTTCTTCACTACCTGGCACGACCTCAGCGAGCGCACTAGCCAGGACGAGCCGATCGGCCAGCCCAATGCGCAGCTTGAGCCGCACCTGCAAAACCGCACCTGGCCGTGGCAGGACTCGACGCGCCTGCTGGAGACCGTGATGCGCGAGACGCCCGACCTGGTCTTCGCCAAGGACCGGCAGGGCCGCTACACCTTCGCCAACCCCGCCACAGCGCGCTTTGCCGGGCGCGCGCCCGAAGACATCGTGGGCAAGACCGACCAGGAGCTTTTCTCCGACAGCAGCTTCACCGACAGCGACCGCCGGGTGCTGGACAGCGATGCGCCCGTGGTGATGGACGATCATCTGCTGGTCGACGGGCAGCGCCGTATCTTCCAGTCCACCAAGATTCCCTATCGCGATGCCGAGGGCCGGACCGTGGGCGTGCTGGGCATTGCGCGCGACATCACGCTCATGCGCCAGACCGAGTCCCAGCTGCAAAAAAGCTACGACGTGCTGCGCCAGGCCGAACAGCTGGCGCGCCTGGGCAGCTGGACATGGGAACTGGACACCGGGCACTTTCAGGCCTCGGAGATGATGTATGTGATGAACGGCCTGGACCCCCAGGGTCCGCCACTGAAGCGCCAGGCCCTGCGCGCCATGCTCGGGCCGCAGGATCTTGCCCGGCTCACCGCTGCCGTGGATCTGTGCATCAGCACCGGCCAGTCCTACAGCATCGATGTGGTCCAGCGCTGCCCGGACGGCCGGCAGTTCGCTGCCCGCCTCATGGGCCGGGCCCTGCGCGACGAGCAAGGCCGCATCGTCGCGCTCAGCGGCACGCTGCAGGACCTGTCCGAACGCGAGGACGCACGAATGCGCCTCGAAGCCCTGGCCGACAACCTGCCCAGCGGCGCCATCTACCGCCTGGAAGGCGGCCTGACGCAACTGCGGCTCAGCTACATCAGCGCCGGCATAGAGAACCTGATCGGCGTGCCGGCCCACGCCATCATGGCCGATCGGCAGGTCTACCTGAATGCCATCCATCCCGAGGACCTGCCGCTCTACCAGGGGATGATGCAACGCTCGATCGATACGCTGCGGGTCTTCGATTGCCGCTTTCGCGTGATCAGGCCCGACGGAGAGATCCGCTGGCTGCGCTGCCGCTCGGCCCCCCGGCGCTGTCAGGAGGGCATGGTCTGGGACGGCATCATGCTGGACATCACCCGCGAACGCGAGGCCGAGCAGGCGCTGCATCAGGCCAAGGAAACCGCCGAAGCGGCCGAACGCGCCAAATCGGATTTCCTGGCCATCATGAGCCACGAAATCCGCACACCCATGAATACCGTCATCGGCATGACGCGCCTGGTGCAGCAGACCGCGCTGACATCGCGCCAGCGCGGCTACCTGGAGAAGGTGGAGCGCTCGGCCAGCGCCCTGCTGGCCGTGATCAACGACATCCTCGATTTCTCCAAGATAGAGGCGGGCATGCTGGCGCTGGAGGAAGTGGACTTCGCCCTTGACGATGTGCTGGAGACCGTGACGGCCTCCACGGCGCTGCGCGCAGAGGAAAAGGGGTTGGAAGTGGTCTATGCGCTGGACCCGCAACTGCCGCCCCGTTTGCGTGGCGACCCAATGCGCCTGGGCCAGGTGCTGACCAACCTGGTCGGCAACGCCATCAAGTTCACCGAGCATGGCGAGGTGGTGATCTCCCTGCATCTGGAGCCGCCGCCGGTGGACGCGCCTGCGGATGCCGATGCGGGCACCACGGCAGCGCCCCTGCACCACCTGTGCGTGAGCGTGCGCGACACCGGCATAGGCCTGGATGCATCGCGGGCCGAGCGGCTGTTCCAGCCCTTCACCCAGGCCGACATCCAGACCACGCGCCGCCACGGCGGCACCGGTCTGGGCCTGGCCATCTGCCACAGGCTGGTGCAGCTCATGGGCGGCGAGATCGGCGTGTGCAGCCAGCCCGGCCAGGGCAGCGACTTCCGCTTCACGGCCAAGGTCCGGCTTGCCACGGATGCACTGCCGGACGGCCACGACAACCTGGGCAGCACCGGCGTTCTCATCGTCGATGACAACGCCAGCGCGCGCGAGGCGCTGGCCGCCATGGTGCGCAGACTGGGCATGCGCTGCGATACGGCGGCGGACGGCATGCAGGCGCTGCGCATGCTTCAAGAGGCCGCACGCCAGGAATCCCCCTATGGTCTGGCCCTGCTGGACTGGCGCATGCCCGGCATGGACGGACTGGAGCTGGCACGCCGCATGCGCGAGCGACAGGACCTGGTCAAGACCCCGGCTGCGCTCATGGTCACGGCCTTCGGGCGCGACGAAGTGCAGCTGCGTGCCGCGCAGTTTGGCCTGCGGGGCCTGCGAGGCCTGCTGATCAAGCCCCTGACCGCATCGGCACTGAGGTCCTCCATCCGGGAGGCGCTGCGGGACCCCGAATCGACCCAGCCTGAAGACCCGGCGGCCGGCCCGTCGCCACAGCAGCGCTACCCGGGCCTGCCTGGGCGCAGGGTGCTGGTGGTGGATGACAACGTGCTCAACCGCGAGGTGGCCGCCGAGCTGCTGGAGCAGGCCGGCATATCGGTACTGACTGCGCAAGACGGTCTGCAGGCGCTGCAGCTGCTCGACAGCCAGCCTTTCGATGCCGTGCTCATGGACGTGCACATGCCCGGCATGGACGGCCTCAGTGCCACGCGCGCCCTGCGCACGCGCAGCGCGCTGCGGCATCTTCCGGTGATCGCGCTGACTGCACAGGCCTATGTCGAGGAGCGCGCCCGGATCGAGGCCGCAGGCATGAATGCCCATCTGACCAAACCCGTTGACGATGTGCTGCTGTACGAGACGCTGCAGCGCTGCCTGCGCGCAGCCCCCCCGACAACGGCAGCGCCTGCGCCGGCCCCGCCCTCCCGGCCCACGCCGCCACCCCCTGCCCCGCCCTGGGATCCTGTGCAGCTGCGGCAACGCCTTGCCAGCCAATCGCCGCGCATGCTGCATGCGATCGAAGGCTTTGCCCAGGACTTTGCCGATGCGCCGCAACAGCTGCGCCGCGCCGCGCGCAGCGGCAACTGGGCAACCGTGGCGTCGTTGGCGCATACCTTCAAGGGCAGCCTGGGCTACCTGGGCGCGAACCTGCTGGAGCAATGGTCGGCCATGGCCGAGACCGGCGCGCATGCCTGCCTGTCAGGCGACGGCGATGGCGGGAATGCCCGGCCCAGCGGTGATCTGCCATCCCTGGTCCAGGCGCTGGCCGATGGGCTGCAGGGCCTGCTGGCGGAAATCGCCGTGCGGTCCGGGCAGGCGGCCTTGCCAGCCCTGGCCACGGTGTCCAGCGCTGCGTCCCCGCCACAGCGGCAGCCGATGCCCGCAGAAGAAGTCTCATCCACGCTGAATCGGCTGCGGCTGCAGATTGCCGACAGCGACTATGCCGCCGTGGCTGAACTGGAACGGCTGCGGCCCCTGGTCAGCGGGCGCCATGCATCCGTGCTGCAGCGCATCCAGCGCTGCACCGAGTCCCTGGAAACCGAGGCGGCGCTGCAGGCGCTCGATCAGCTGGCGCGGAGCATGGCCGCGAACCGGATGGCCCTACAGGGAGCCGCAGATGCTTGACGCCCTGACCGGGTCGGAGCTGCCCACGGTCCTCATCGTGGACGACGAGCGGCTGAACCGCAGCATGCTGGCCGAGCTGCTGAGCCCCCACTACCGAGTGCTGCTGGCCAAGGACGGCCCTGGCGCCCTGGTGGTCGCCCACCGCGAAGCACACCGCCTGCAGCTGATCCTTCTGGACCTGGCCATGCCCGGCATGAACGGCTACGAGGTGCTGGGTGCGCTGCGCGCGCAGGAGCGCACCGCCCATATCGCCGTCATCTTCATCACCGGACAGAGCAATGCCGAGGCCGAGGAATACGGCCTGCGCCTGGGCGCGGCCGACTATGTCTCCAAGCCCATACGCCCCGCCGTGGTCGAGGTGCGCGTGCGCAACCAGATTCGGCTGGCCCTGCAGCGCCAGGCCCTGGAGCGCCTGGCCATGGTGGACGGGCTGACCGGCCTGGCCAACCGGCGCCACTTCGACGACGTGCTGGAGCGCGCCTACCGCCGCAGCCTGCGCACGGGCGAGCCCGTGGGCCTGGCTCTCATTGATATAGACCACTTCAAGCAATACAACGACTGCTATGGCCATGTGCAGGGGGACGAGGCGCTCAAGGCCGTGGCTGCCACGCTGCAGCGCCATGCGCGCCGGCCCTACGACCTGGCAGCGCGCTTTGGCGGCGAGGAATTCGCGCTCATCCTCCCCGGCGAAAGCGATGCGCCGGCCATGGCCGAGCATTTCCGCCAGGAAGTGCTGCGCCTGTCCATCGCCCACGCCGCCTCTCCCACGGCGCCGCAGCTCACCGTCAGCTGCGGCGTACTCACCGTGCGGCAGCCGTCTGCCGCGCCTTTGGAAACCTGGCTGCAGAAGGCGGACGGCCTGCTCTACCAGGCCAAGGCCCAGGGGCGCAATCGCATCGAGGCAGCCGTGGAGCCTTGAAAATGCGCGCCGAACCACGGCATGGCACCCGGATTCTGAGCCTGCACAACCGGCGGCGGGAAAGCCACAGCTATCATTGAAAGATGCTCTCCGTCCCCCTGATTTCCGCCAACGTATCGCCCCTGGGCTGGATGCTGGCGCTTGCCGCAGCCGTGGCCTATGCCGTGCCAGCCGCCGGCGCCCGACGCATCAGCCAGGCCGGCGCCCGCGTTGCCCTGCGCCTGGCCTGGGTGCTCCACGCCCTGGCCCTGGCCTGGGGCCTGCTCGGGGAGCAGCCTCATTTCGGCTTCGCACCGGCCCTGTCCATGACGGCATGGCTGGTGCTCACCGTCTATGGCGTCGAGCAGCAGCTGTTCCCCAAGATGCGCGCGCAGCTGGCGCTGTCCGCGCTGGGCACGGCCGCCGTGCTCATGGCCGCGCTGTTTCCGGGAACGCCTCTGCATGTCAACGCCTCGCCCTGGCTGCCGCTGCACCTGGCACTGGGCATTGCCTCCTACGGACTGTTCGCGGCCGCCGTGGTCCACGCCTCGCTGATGACACGCGCCGAGCAGCACATGCGGCTGGGCGGCGGCGGCCATGACAGCGGCCTGCCGCTTCTCACGCTGGAGCGCCTGACCTTCCGATTCGTGTCCGCAGGCTTTGTGCTGCTCACGGCCACGCTGGCCGCAGGCTGGCTGTTCGGCGAACAGCTCTATGGCAAGGCCTGGGTCTGGAACCACAAGTCTGTGTTCTCGCTGCTGTCCTGGCTGACCTTTGCCGTGCTGCTGATCGGCCGTGCGCGCTTTGGCTGGCGTGGCCGCAGCGCCGTGCGCATGCTCTATGCAGGCGCCCTGCTGCTGCTGCTGGCCTATGCGGGATCGCGCTTCGTCATGGAAGTGCTGCTGGAGCGCACCACATGAAGTACCTGCTGGTCCTGATCGTCATCATCATTGCCGTCGGCGTCTGGCGCAGCCAGCGCCGTGCCGAGGCCCGCGAGCGGCGCCACGCCGCTGCGCCGCGCAACCCGACCAATGCGCCGCTGGCGGCTCCACAGGACATGGTCGAGTGCGCGCACTGCGGCCTGCACCTGCCGCGCAGCGAGGCCATCGAAGCGGCCGGCCGCAGCTACTGCAGCGCAGAGCACCGCACCCTGGCGCAACGGCGCTGAGCATGCAGGACGCGGCCCCCCCCCAGCCACCCACCATCGACGAGGCCGCGGCGCAGTCGCCGCACGACGCCAACACCCCCTTTGTCCGGCTATGGCAGGGCTTCCTGACCGGCCGCGTGCTCATCGCCACTGCGCTTTTGCTGCTGCAGCTGGCGCTGCTCAGCGTGCAGCCCGGCGGCAATTCCCTGGTCTGGCTGGTCTGCCTGGGCTACCTGGGGCTGACGCTGCTGCTGCGGCTGACGGCACGCGCGCAGCCGCCCTCGCCCCGCGCCGGCGTGCACTGGCTGCCCGTGATCGGCGTGGACATCGCAGTCATCTGCCTGCTGCAGATGCTGCAGACCGGACCGCTGAACTACTCGGCCCTGCTGGCCATTCCCATCCTGATCTCGGCCGTGCTGGGCAATCTGACGCTGGCCCTGGCCACCACGGCCAGCGTCACGCTGCTGACCCTGGGCTGGGTGGCATGGCAGGACGTGGCTGGCCGCATAGAAAGCACCCAGGCCTACTACCAGGCCAGCTTTGCCTGCGCAGGCTATTTCGCGGTGGCCTATCTGACGCACGAACTGGCACGCCGCGTGCGGCGCGAGCGCCACCTGGCCCAGCACAGCAGCCGCAAGGCCCAGACGCAGGAACAGGTCAATGCCCTGGTGATCCGCCACCTGGGCGAAGGCGTGCTGGTGGTCGATCCCCAGTTCCGCGTGCAGCAGGCCAACCCGGCCGCGCTGCACCTGCTGGGGCTGGCCGACGCGCATGCCCTGCCCTTCGCCCTCAAGGAGCATTCCGGCTGGCAGCGGCTGCAGGACGCCGTGGCCCAGAGCTTTGCCCAGAACCTGCCCATCTCGGCCGCCATCCATCTGCAGTCCATCGGCCAGGAAGGCATGACGGGCCTGCACCTGCGCACCTGGCTGACCGAGGTCGCCACCCCATCCGACGCCGCCGACGCGGCCGAGCCCGCGCTGCTGCAGCAGCTGTGCGTGGTCTTTTTGCATGATCTGCGTGAGATGGAGGCGCGGCTGCGCACGGAAAAGCTGGCGTCCATGGGCCGCATGTCGGCCGCCGTGGCCCACGAGATCCGCAATCCGCTGGCCGCCATCACCCAGGCCAATGCCCTGCTGGCCGAGGATCTGGCGCAGGACCCGGCCCAGCAGCAGCTGTGCCGCATCGTGGGCCAGAATGCCGAGCGCCTGGCACGCATCGTCGAGGACGTACTCAACATCGCCCGGGCCCAGCAACACATTGGCGAGGCGCATGCCGGCCTGCTGGCCCTGGACCAGCATGTGGCCCAGGTTTGCCAGGAATGGCAGGCCCAGGGCCAGCCCGCGCACAGCATCCAGCTCCTGCTCGACGCCAGGGACAAGACCGTGGTGTTCGATGGCGAGCATCTGCGCCGCATCCTGGTGAACCTGCTGGACAACGCCCGGCGCTACCGCAGCAACGCCCACGAGCCTCACACGCTGCAGGTGCTGACCGGCGCGCCGGCCGGCGGCCAGATCTGGCTACAGGTCTGGAGCGACGGCGCCGCGCTGGAGCCCACGGTGCAACGCCATCTGTTCGAGCCCTTCTTCTCTTCGGAAAGCCGCTCCAGCGGCCTGGGCCTGTATATCTGCCGCGAGCTGTGCCAGCGCTACGATGCCAGCATCAGCTACCAGCGGCTGTCGCGGCCCACGCCGCACGGCCCTGTCGAGGGCAATGCCTTCAGCATCGTGTTCCGTGCCGGCCCGGCCTCGGCCCTGCCGGCCTCCCTGTTTGATCAGATTGTGGTGTGATGCCTTTGAACTCCCTGCCCGCTGCCGCATCGATCCTTGTCGTGGACGACGAGCCGGATCTGCGCACCCTCTATGAACTGACCCTTCTGCGCGAAGGCTACCGCGTGGAAACCGCCGCCAGCGTGGGCGAGGCGCGCGAGCAACTGCAGACCCAGCGCTTCGACGTGGTCATCACCGACATGCGCCTGCCCGACGGCATGGGCATGGAGCTGCTGCAGGACCTGCGCAGCCAGCAGCGGCGCGAGCGCTGCGTGGTCATGACGGCCTACGGCTCCGCCGAGAACGCCGTCGAGGCCCTGCGCTCAGGCGCCTTCGACTACCTGACCAAGCCCGTGGACCTCAAGCAGTTCCGCCTGGTCGTGGCCTCGGCCGCCCAGGGCGTGGGCGGTGTGCCGGCCCCGGGCGTGATGCCGGCGCGCAGCCCTTCGGCCGCTCCCGCCGCCAGCCCGGTGCTCAACGGCAGCGGCGCACTGGACGCCATGGTCGGCGAGTCGCCCGCCATGCAGACCGTCAAGCAGCGCATTGCCAAGGTGGCGCGCGGCATGGCGCCGGTGCTGGTGCATGGCGAGTCGGGCACAGGCAAGGAGCTGGTGGCCCGCGCGCTGCATGCCTGCAGCCAGCGCGCCCATGGCCCCATGGTGGCCGTGAACTGCGGCGCCATTCCCGAAAACCTGCTGGAGGCGGAGTTTTTCGGCGCGCGCAAGGGCTCCTATACCGGCGCCACCCAGGACCGCGACGGCTACTTCCAGGCTGCGCGCGGCGGCACCTTGTTTCTGGACGAGATCGGCGACCTGCCCCTGGCCATGCAGGCCAAGCTGCTGCGCGCCATCCAGGAGCGCCGCGTGCGCCCCCTGGGCTCCGCACAGGAGGAAGCGGCCGATGTGCGCATCGTCAGCGCCACCCACCGCGATCTGGCTGCCGATGTGCGGGAGGGGCGCTTCCGGCAGGACCTGTACTACCGCCTCAATGTCATCGAGGTGCTGCTGCCCCCGCTGCGCGAACGCCGCGAAGACCTGCCCGCCCTGTGCCGCGCCCTGCTGGCTCGGCTGTCGCAGGAATCCGGCCTGCCCATGCCCGAGATCGACGAGCGTTCAGTGCAGCAGATCGCCCGCCTGCCCCTGCCCGGCAATGTGCGTGAACTGGAGAACCTGCTGCACCGCGCCATCACGCTGGGCGAGGACGGGCCGCTGCGCATAGATCCCGAGATGCAGCTGCCCTGCGGCACGCCGCCCGCACCGCCTGCACCGCCCGCATCCGCCTCGCCCTCTCCTTCGCTCTCGCCTTCGCGCCCCCTGCCGCCAGGCGGCCCGCTATCGCCAGAGCCAGCCGATGCCGAGCTGCCCCGTGACCTGCAGGCCTGGCTGGACGAGCGCGAGCGCGGCATTCTGGTGCAGGCGCTTCAGGAAAACGGCTTCAACCGCACGGCCACCGCCGCGCGCCTGGGCCTGAGCCTGCGCCAGATCCGCTACCGCATCGACCGGCTGAACATCGCCCTGCCCGGCGATGCCAGCGCCGAGGCGGACGGAGGCGGCCATGGCGAGTCCTGATCCGCAGGCGCAAGCCACCCAGGCCCCGGCCTGGACCTGGCAAGGCGGCTGGCTGCAGCAGGCCCGCCACCTGCCCTCGCCCAACTTTGGCGAGCGCCCGGCCCAGGCGCTGGTCGATCTGGTCGTCGTGCACTCCATCAGCCTGCCCCCCGGCGAGTACGGCACGGGTGCGGTCCAGCAACTGTTCACCAACCAGCTCGACTGGGACGCCCATCCTTACTACCAGGGGATACGCGGCCTGGAGGTGTCGGCGCATTTCTTCATCACGCGCCAGGGCGAGGTCTGGCAGTTTGTGGACTGCGATGCGCGCGCCTGGCATGCAGGCGCTTCCTGCTGGCGGGGCCGCGACCGCTGCAACGACGACTCCATCGGCATAGAGCTCGAAGGCCTGGAGGGCCTGCGGTTCGAGCCGGCCCAGTACGCGGCGCTCGATGCCCTGTGCAACGCCATCGCGGCGCGCTACCCCGTGGCCCATCTCGCAGGTCATGAGCACATCGCGCCGGGCCGCAAATGCGATCCGGGCGCAGGCTTCGACTGGCACCGGCTGCGCGGGCTGCTGGCCCACCACCCAGCCACGGCGAACTGGCAGCTGCCGCCGGGCGCGGGCCAGCCCTCCACGTAAGCGCACACCCTCATCGCAGGCACCGCCAGATCTTGCGCAAAACCCCGCTTGTCCACAGGCAGAGGACAAAGGGTCTGTCAATCCAGAAAGCAACCGATGTGGCGCGCCAGGCGCACGCAGCGGCTGCCTGATCATTTTTTACAAATTCACGCATGTGTCGCAGCCCCACTGTCCATGGGGCTTTCAGCGGTCCGACCGGCGCAGGGCCAAGGCTGCCGCGGCTTGCGACGGACCATCGCCCGCAAGCCACGGCGCAGCGGGCCTTTGCTGCTATTGGCTTGTAGGTTGCGCACCCGTTTGGCGCAGCGCAAACAGCGGTTTTCCGGCCGTGAGTACCCCGTGTACATGAGACGGCGATACACTACAGGTAGTGCCCAGAAGCAAGCTGGACACCATATCTAGTGTTCACAAGCTGTGCACACCCTGTGAAAACGGTGTGTACATCCGACCCCGATTCCATCTCCCAGCAAGCCTGCCCCAAGTGCAGGTCCGCGTCCGTTCCATCCACAAACACCCGTTGAGGAAACTCATGCAAGAAGCACTGAATTCTTTGGCTCCCGCTGCGCACGGTGATGCTGCCAATCCTTCCTCCGCCCATCACCTGTCCGTGCAGGACGGCTACCAGATCATCCGCCGCAGCGGCGATGTGGTGCCCTTCACGCCGCAAAAGATCGCCGTCGCGCTGACCAAGGCCTTCTTGGCCGTGCGCGGCGCCCAGGGCGCGGCCTCCGCCAGCGTGCGCGAGACCGTGGACGAGCTGACCCAGGCCGTGGTTCGCGCACTGCTGCGCTCGCGTCCGGGCGGCGGCACCTTCCATATTGAAGATGTGCAGGACCAGGTCGAACTGGGCCTGATGCGCGGCGGCCACCACGACGTGGCGCGCGCCTACGTGCTGTACCGCGACCGCCGCAACCAGGAACGTGCCGAGCAAAAGAAGGCCGCCGAGGCCGCAGCGGTTGCCGCCGCCGCACCGGCGCCCGTGCTGCATGTGACCGACAACGGCCAGCGCGTGCCGCTGGACCAGGCCCGCCTGCTGGCGCTGATCGAGGCGTCCTGCCGCAACCTCAACGCCGATATCCAGGCCGCCCCCATCGTCGCCGAGACGCTGCGCAACCTGTACGACGGCGTGCCGATCGAAGAAGTCTTCAAGGCCTCCATCCTGGCCGCTCGCACGCTGATCGAGAAAGACCCCGACTACACCTACGTCACCGCCCGCCTGCTGCTGCACACGATCGTGCGCGAGGTCATGGGCCGTGACGTGCATCCGGCCGACATCCAGGCGGCCTACGCAGAGTACTTCCCCGGCTTCATCCGCAAGGGCGTGGACAACGAGCTGCTCAACCCCGAGCTGCTGAACTACGACCTGCCCCGCCTGGCTGCCGCCATCAAGGCCGAGCGCGACGAGCAGTTCGACTACCTGGGCCTGCAGACCCTGTACGACCGCTACTTCCTGCACGTGCGCAAGACGCGCATCGAGCTGCCCCAGTCCTTCTTCATGCGCGTGGCCATGGGCCTGGCGCTGCAGGAAGAGGACCGCAATGCACGCGCCATCGAGTTCTACGAGCTGCTGTCGTCCTTCGACTTCATGAGCAGCACGCCCACGCTGTTCAACAGCGGCACGCTGCGCTCGCAGCTGTCTTCCTGCTACCTGACCACGGTGCCCGACGATCTGGACGGCATCTATGAGTCCATCAAGGAAAACGCCCTGCTGTCCAAGTTCGCCGGCGGACTGGGCAACGACTGGACGCGCGTGCGCGCCCTGGGTTCGCGCATCAAGGGCACGAACGGCGAGTCGCAGGGCGTGGTGCCCTTCCTCAAGGTGGTCAACGACACGGCCGTGGCCGTGAACCAGGGCGGCAAGCGCAAGGGCGCCGTCTGCACCTACCTGGAGACCTGGCACCTGGACATCGAGGAATTCCTCGAACTGCGCAAGAACACCGGCGACGACCGCCGCCGCACGCACGACATGAACACGGCGAACTGGATTCCCGACCTGTTCATGAAGCGCGTCATGGAAAAGGGCCACTGGACCCTGTTCTCGCCCTCCGATGTCGGCGACCTGCACGACCTCTTCGGCGCCGCCTTCGAGCACGCCTACAAGGCCTACGAAACCAAGGCCGACAACGGCGAACTCAAGCTGTTCAAGCGCATCCCGGCCATGGACCTGTGGCGCAAGATGCTGTCCATGCTGTTCGAGACCGGCCACCCCTGGGTCACCTTCAAGGACCCCTGCAACGTGCGCTCGCCCCAGCAGCACGCCGGCGTGGTGCACTCGTCCAACCTGTGCACCGAGATCACGCTGAACACCAGCGACACCGAGACCGCCGTCTGCAACCTGGGCTCGGTCAACCTGGCGCGCCACATCGTCGATGGCGCCATCGACCACGGCAAGCTGCGCAAGACCATCACCACGGCCATGCGCATGCTGGACAACGTGATCGACATCAACTACTACGCCGTGCAGAAGGCCAAGGACTCCAACCTGCGCCACCGCCCGGTGGGCCTGGGCCTGATGGGCTTCCAGGATGCGCTCTATGAAATGCGCATCGCCTACGCCAGCGACGCGGCCGTCGAGTTCGCCGACCAGTCGATGGAAGCCATCTGCTACTACGCCTACTGGGCCTCCACCGAGCTGGCCAAGGAACGCGGCCAGTACTCCAGCTACAAGGGCTCGCTGTGGGACCAGGGCATCCTGCCGCTGGACACGCTGAACCTGCTGGAGAAGGCACGCGGCGGCTATGTGGAAGTGGACCGCTCCTCGCGCCTGGACTGGGATGCCCTGCGCGCCAAGATCGGCCAGCACGGCATGCGCAACTCCAACTGCGTGGCCATCGCGCCCACGGCGACCATCTCCAACATCGTCGGCGTCGATGCCTCCATCGAGCCCTCGTTCGGCAACCTGTCGGTCAAGTCCAACCTGTCCGGCGAGTTCACCGTCATCAACCAGTACCTGGTGCGTGACCTGAAGCGCCTGGGCCTGTGGGACGACGTGATGGTCATGGACCTCAAGCACTTCGACGGCTCGCTGCGCCCCATCGACCGCGTGCCCCAGGACGTCAAGAGCCTGTACGCCACCGCCTTCGAGGTCGAGCCCACCTGGCTGGTCGAGGCCGCTGCGCGCCGCCAGAAGTGGATCGACCAGGCCCAGAGCCTGAACATCTACATGGCCGGTGCCTCGGGCAAGAAGCTGGACGACACCTACAAGCTGGCCTGGCTGCGCGGCCTGAAGACCACCTACTACCTGCGCACCACCAGCGCCACCAACATCGAGAAGTCCACGGTGCAAAGCCGCGTGCTCAACGCCGTGCCCTCGGCCGCCGCCGCACAGCCTGCCGCCGTGAACACCTCCAGCGCCCTGGAAGCCGCGGCAGCCGCCGCGCGCGCCCAGGCACCGGCGACGGACATCAAGTTCTGCGCCATCGACGATCCCGGCTGCGAAGCCTGCCAGTAAGCCGCGCAGCGCGGGGCCTCGCCACGGCGCAGGCCCCGCGCCCTGCCCGCCAGCCAGCGCCATGCGCAGGATCTTCGCCATGGACCTTGGGCCTGCTCAACACGCCAGGCCACCCATGGTCCTACATTGACCGGAGCAGAAAGAGAGGACTCTTTCGCACCGAATGAACTGAACATATGCCCCAGGGCATGCCGGAGAAAATTGCAATGCTGACCTTTGACGACGACGCCACCCTCTCGAACACGCCCAGCGGCGCGGAGGCTGCGCCGAGCACCACACACAAGCGCGTGAATGCCGCCGACAAGCGCATCATCAATGCCAAGACCGACGTCAATCAGCTGGTGCCGTTCAAGTACAAGTGGGCCTGGGAAAAGTACCTGGCCACCTGCGCCAACCACTGGATGCCGCAGGAAGTGAACATGAACCGCGACATCGCCCTGTGGAAGGACCCCAACGGCCTGACCGAGGACGAGCGCCGCATCATCAAGCGCAACCTGGGCTTCTTCGTGACGGCCGATTCGCTGGCCGCCAACAACATCGTGCTGGGCACCTACCGCCACATCACGGCGCCCGAATGCCGCCAGTTCCTGCTGCGCCAGGCCTTCGAGGAAGCCATCCACACCCACGCCTACCAGTACATCGTGGAGTCGCTGGGCCTGGATGAGGGCGAGATCTTCAACGCCTATCTCGAAGTCCCCTCCATCCGCGACAAGGACGAATTCCTGATCCCCTTCATCGAAGCGATCATGGACCCCGCCTTCAAGACCGGCACCTTCGAAACCGACCAGACCCTGCTCAAGTCGCTGATCGTTTTCGCCTGCCTGATGGAGGGCCTGTTCTTCTACGTGGGCTTCACGCAGATCCTTGCGCTGGGCCGCCAGAACAAGATGACCGGCGCCGCCGAGCAGTACCAATACATCCTGCGCGACGAGTCCATGCACTGCAACTTCGGCATCGACCTGATCAACCAGCTCAAGCTCGAAAATCCACAGCTGTGGACACCCGAATTCAAGGAAGAAATCACGGCGCTTTTCGTCAAGGCCGTCGAGCTGGAATACCGCTACGCAGAGGACACCATGCCGCGCGGCGTGCTCGGAATGAACGCATCGATGTTCAAGGGCTACCTGCGCTACATCGCCAACCGCCGCGCCACGCAGATCGGCCTTGAGGCCCTGTTCCCCAACGAGGAAAACCCGTTCCCCTGGATGAGCGAGATGATCGATTTGAAGAAGGAACGTAACTTCTTTGAGACACGCGTCATCGAGTATCAAACCGGCGGCGCACTTTCCTGGGATTAATCGCTTCTCTGCAGGCACAATGCGAACCATGACGCGCTTCACGCTTTTGCAATACCGATGGTGTTGCGGCGTGGGGCGTCTCCGTGTTCATTGCGATGCGTCACTCCACATCGCTTTGGATCGCTTCGGAGCCCCGTACCCCGAAGTGTTTTGTGCAAATCAACGAAGGAGAAGATGATGGCAACTGCGAAGAAGACGGCCTCCACCAAGGCCCCCACCGACAAGAAGACCACTGCCAAAAAGGCGGCTGCTCCCAAGGCTGAAACCGTGAAGAAAACCACGGCCACTGCCAAGGCAGCACCCGTCAAGAAGGCTGCTGCACCTGCTGTGAAGAAGGCTGCAGCTCCTGCTGCCAAGAAGGCCGCTGCACCTGCTGCAAAGAAGGCTGCCGCTCCTGCCAAGAAGGCTGCTGCTCCTGCTGCGAAGAAGGCTGCCGCTCCTGCCAAGAAGGCTGCTGCTCCTGCTGCAAAGAAGGCTGCCGCTCCCGCCAAGAAGGCTGCTGCTCCTGCTGCGAAGAAGGCTGCCGCTCCCGCCAAGAAGGCTGCTGCTCCTGCTGCGAAGAAGGCTGCCGCTCCTGCCAAGAAGGCTGCTGCTCCTGCTGCGAAGAAGGCCGCCGCTCCTGCCAAGAAGGCTGCTGCTCCTGCTGCAAAGAAGGCCGCCGCTCCTGCCAAGAAGGCTGCTGCTCCTGCTGCAAAGAAGGCTGCCGCTCCCGCCAAGAAGGCTGCTGCACCTGCTGCAAAGAAGGCTGCTGCTCCCGCCAAGAAGGCTGCTGCTCCTGCCGCAAAGAAGGCCGCTGCTCCTGCCAAGAAGGCTGCTGCTCCTGCTGCCAAGAAGGCCGCTGCTCCCGCTGCCACAAAGGCTGCTGCACCTGCCGCGAAGAAGGCCGCTGCTCCCGCCAAGAAGGCTGCCGCTCCTGCTGCTGCCAAGAAGCCCGCTGCAGCTGCCAAGCCTGCCGCAGCGCCCGCCAAGGCCGCAGCAGCTCCTGCCGCTCCCGCCAAGAAGGCTGCAGCCCCGAAGAAGGCCGCTGCCCCCAAGAAGGCCGCAGCAGCTCCCGCCGCTGCCGCGCCTGCAACTCCCGCTGCCGCACCCGCGCCCATCGCGCAAACCCGCCTGGCTCCCCAAGCCGCATGGCCCTTCCCCACAGGCAACAAGCCCTGAGACTTTTCCGGTCTCAAAGCAAAAAGCCCGGCTCTTTGGAGTCGGGCTTTTTTCATTGTGAAGACGGCGGCTGCGCCGCCGGCCGGCGATCCCGGCTTCAGGGCTGGGCGAAGTCCAGCACGTAGTTCTGCGGGCCACGGCTGGCAATCTTGAGCGCGCCCAGGCGGTTGCCCAGTTCGGCGCAACGCACCAGGTCCCAGCCACGCTCCAGGCCGAACAGCATGGCGCCACGCCATGCGTCGCCACATCCCGTGGGATCGACCACGGCGGCGGGCTGCACCGGCGCCACCAGGGTCTTGGCGCCTTGCACCCAGACCTCGCAGCCCTCTGCCCCCAGCGTCACCACCAGGCCTTGCACCTGCCCGGAAATCTGCTCCAGGCTCCAGCCCGTGCGCTCGCTGAGCATGCGGGCCTCGTAGTCGTTCACGGCCACCCAGTCAGCCTGCTCGATGAAGCTGCGCAGCTCCTGTCCATCGAACATGGGCAGGCCCTGGCCTGGATCGAACACAAAGGGAATGCCGGCCGCCTTGAACTGCTGGGCATGCTCGAGCATGGCCTGGCGGCCATCGGGCGCAATGATGCCCACGCGCACCTGCTCCTTGAGCTCTGGCGTGATGCGGTTGCCGTGGGCCTGCATCATGGCGCCCGGGTGGAAGGCCGTGATCTGGTTGTTGTCACGGTCCGTCATGATCATGCACTGGGCCGTGTGCGTGTCCTGCAGCTGGCCGATGTGCGCGGTCTGCACGCCCAGTTCGTCGAGGCGCTGCACATAGTCGGCGCCGTCGCTGCCCACCATGGCCATGGGCCAGGCATCGCCGCCCAGCAAGCGCAGGGCGTAGGCGATGTTGCCCGCGCAGCCGCCGAAATCGCGGCGCAGCGTGGGCACCAGGAAGGACACATTGAGGATGTGCAACTGGTCAGGCAGGATCTGGTCGGCAAACCTTCCCTCGAAGGTCATGATGTTGTCGAACGCAAGCGATCCGCAGATGAGAGCGGCCATGGTGTGTCTCGGCTTTCTTGAAAAGTCAGGGGGATTCAGGGATAAAAAACCAGGGCGCGATAGCCGGCCACGGCCGCCTCCAGGCCTTGCACTTCGACCGGGGCCGTCACGCTCCACTCGCCATGGCCCTCGATCTGCGCGGGCGCGCCGAACTGGTCAAGCCGGATCACGCGCCGCAGCAGCAGCTTGTCCTGGGCATCGGTGAGCGTGAGTTCGACAGCGGGCATGGCCACGGGGAAGTCGGAACGGTTCTCCAGGCTCAGGCTCCACTGGTACTGGCCGCTGCGCGGCAACTGCCGAAAGCCCGAACTGCCGATCACCACGTCGCCGATCTGGCGGCGCGGCTGCAGCTCGCAGCCCGCCATGGCGCACAGGGCCTGCAGCGCAGGCGCCAGCGAAGGATGCTGCACGGCCAGCGCATCGCGCTGGCCCCACATGACCTGGCCTGCCAAGGCGCCCACGCCCAGCAGGCTGCCCAGCACAAGCGCCACGCGCACGGCAGGCCGGCGCCAGAATGCCTTGCGCCGCGCCTGGCGCACAAAGCCGGGCTCGGCCTCGGGCAGCGCGGCCGCAGCCTCACCGCTGCCCTCGCCATCGCTGTCGGGCCAGCGGGAGAACTCCGGCGAAGGCACGGAGGCCTGCGCCTGCGGCTCCGATTCCCGTAGCAGGCCGGTTGGCACGGACGGCGCAGGCGCATCGGACGACTTGTCAGATGGCTTGTCAGATGGCTTATGGGGCCGTGTGAACGGCGCGCCTTCCTCATCCTTTGCCGGTGCGGGCACAGGAGCCGCAGTGTCAGGCTCGGGTCCGAGCAGGCCGTCAACGGCTTGCCCGGCCTGGGCGGCGGGCGGGGACTTCAGCGCTGCCCGGGACGCAGCCAGGATCTCGTCCACCAGCGACGCTCCAGGCAGCGCGCTGCCCGACTCTTCGGCGGCGCTGGCGGAGGGGTCCTTCGCGGTCACAGGGTGCGAAGGCGGGGCCTCTGGAGTCGGCATCTCGGCCGGCGGCATGGACGGCGAAGGCTCGGCCCTGGCAGCCGCAGCCGTGGTTGCGGTGGATACCGCAGGTGCCGCAGGTGCCGCAGGTGCGGCAGGTGCGGCAGGCACAGAGGGTGCAACAGGTGCAGCAGGCCCCGATGCGGCCCGCCCCGGCAATCCGCTCGGCGCCGTCGGCAGCCACATGGATTCCCTGAATTCGCGGATGTCATCGTCCTCGAATTCGGCCGGGTTGTGCGATGCCCCGCCAGCCACCGGAGTGCCGGCCACCGAGGTGCCGGCCGCGTTCACAGGTGCCGTGGGCAGGGGCTGCAGATCCTCGGAGGCATCGAACACTTCATGGCAGACGCCGCAGCGCACCCACCCCTGCGAAATTCGCAGCTGGTCGGCCACCACTTTGAAGCGGGTTCCACAGGCAGGACAGCGGGTGACTTGGCTCATCAGCGATCGATTGTAGGCAGCTGCTCGCGGCCCGCGCCACGAAGGCGGCGGCCGCGCGGGGACTCGGGCCGGAAATCAGGCCGCGCGGCGCGCGGTCATCAGGATCCAGCCATCTTCGCTGTCGGCCACTTCCAGCGCCAGGTACGGCGCATAGGCCTCCTTGAGCTCGTCGGCCTGGCGCTCCAGGATACCGGCCAGCACCAGGCTTCCACCTGCTGCCACGCGGCCGCACAGCAGCGGCGCCAGCACCTTGAGCGGCGTGGCCAGGATGTTGGCCAGCACGGTGCGGTATTCGCCGTTGCCGGCATCGGGCAGGCCCGCCTTCAGTTGCACGGCGTTGGCATCGGCGTTGTAGCGCGTGGACTCCACGGCTGCCGGGTCGATGTCCACCGCGTCGATGTCGGTGGCACCGAACTTGGCAGCGCCAATGGCCAGGATGCCCGAGCCGCAGCCGTAGTCCAGCGTGCGGCCAAGACTGCCTTGGGGCTGGCGGGCGATCCAGCGCAGGCACATGCGCGTGGTCGGGTGCGTGCCCGTGCCAAAGGCCAGGCCCGGGTCCAGGCGGATGCTCACGCGCGCCTCGGGCGGCAGCTCGTGCCAGGTGGGAACAATCCAGAATTCGGGCGTGATGTCCACCGGGGCGAACTGCGACTGCGTCAGGCGCACCCAGTCCTGCTCCGGCACCTGCTTGACGGCGATGATGCTGCAGCCCTCGAAGAAGTCCTGGGGCAGCAGCAGATCACGCGCCTCTTCGGCCGCTTGCTGCGAGGGGAACAGCGCCACCAGGCGGCTGCGCTGCCAGCCATCCTTGGGCGGCGGCATGCCGGGCTCGCCGAACAGGGCTTGCTCGGCCTCGGTCTGCGCGTCGGCATCCTCCACCGATACGCTCAGGGCGTCCAGCGCATCCAGCGCATCGCTGACGGTCTCAACCCGGTCTTCCGGGCACAGCAGGCTCAACTCGAACATGGGCCCATCCTTTTCTATGCAATAAATGAAAATGCTGGCCGCCGTCGCCGGGGGCCAGCATGCAGGGTCAATCGGGCAACCTGCTCAACGCTTGTTGGCGTTGCGGTGCGCCAGCCACTCTTCCAGGTAATGGATGTTGGTGCCGCCTTCCATGAACTTGGCGTCCACCATCAGATCCTGATGCAGCGGGATATTGGTCTTGATGCCTTCGACCACGGTCTCCAGCAGCGCCGTGCGCATGCGCGCCAGCGCCTGCTCGCGCGTGTCGCCGTGGACGATGATCTTGCCGATCATGGAGTCGTAGTTCGGCGGCACGAAGTAGTTGTTGTAGACGTGCGAGTCCACGCGCACGCCGGGGCCACCGGGGGCATGCCACATGGTGATGCGGCCCGGCGACGGCATGAAGTTGTAGGGATCCTCGGCATTCACGCGGCATTCGATCGCATGGCCCTTGAGCTGGGCATTGATCTGGCGCTGGGTGAAGGGCAGCTTCTCGCCTGCGGCCACCATGATCTGGGTGCGAACGATGTCCACGCCCGTGATCAGTTCGGTCACCGGATGCTCCACCTGCACGCGGGTGTTCATCTCGATGAAGTAGAACTCGCCGTTTTCAAAGAGGAACTCGAAGGTGCCGGCGCCACGGTAGCCCAGCTTCTTGCAGGCAGCGGCGCAGCGCTCGCCGATCTTCTCGACCAGGCGGCGCGGAATGCCCGGAGCCGGCGCTTCCTCGATGACCTTCTGGTGGCGGCGCTGCATGGAGCAGTCGCGCTCGCCCAGGTAGACCGCGTTGCGGTGGTTGTCCGCCAGGATCTGGATTTCCACATGGCGCGGGTTCTGCAGGAACTTTTCCATGTAGACGGCCGGATTGCCGAAGGCCGCACCGGCCTCGGCCTTGGTCATCTGCACGGCATTGATCAGCGCCGCCTCGGTATGCACCACGCGCATGCCACGGCCACCGCCGCCGCCTGCGGCCTTGATGATCACCGGATAGCCCACGGCCTTGGCGATGCGGCGGATCTGCACGGGGTCGTCAGGCAGCTCGCCATCCGAGCCGGGCACGCAGGGGACGCCCGCCTTGATCATGGCCTGCTTGGCCGAGACCTTGTCACCCATGGTGCGGATGTTCTCGGGCGTGGGGCCGATGAAGGTGAAACCGCTCTTTTCCACGCGCTCGGCAAAGTCGGCGTTCTCGCTGAGAAAGCCGTAGCCGGGGTGGATGGCCTCGGCGTCGGTCACCTCGGCGGCCGAGATGATGGCCGGCATGTTGAGGTAGCTCAGCGGCGAAGGCGCGGGGCCGATGCACACGGCCTCATCGGCCAGCTTGACGTACTTTGCGTCACGGTCGGCCTCGGAATACACCATCACCGCCTTGATGCCCAGTTCACGGCAGGCGCGCTGGATGCGCAGGGCAATCTCGCCCCGGTTGGCAACCAAAATTTTCTTAAACATGAAGGTCCTCGCGACTTGGTGCCTGCGCCGGTACGCAGGCCGAAGCCGTCAGTTGAGCCAATTGCTCTGTCGCGCCGCGGCATGCGTTCGCGCCAGGGCGTCGTGCCGCTTGCGGCATCGCTCGCCTGCAGGTTACTCGATCACGAACAGGGGCTGGCCGTACTCTACCGCCTGGCCGTTTTCGCCCAGGATGCGCGTGATCGTGCCGCTCTTGTCGGCTTCGATCTCGTTGAGAATCTTCATCGCCTCGATGATGCAGATGGTCTCGCCTTCCTTGACCTGGTTGCCCACTTCCACGAAGGGCTTGCCGCCAGGGCTGGAGGCGCGGTAGAAAGTGCCGACCATGGGCGACTTCACCACGTGGCCGGAGACGGCTGCCTCAGCCGGTGCCGCCACGGGCGCTGCGGGGGCAGCGGCGACGGGTGCCGCCATCGGTGCGGCCATGGGAGCCTGCATGGGCGCTGCCACATAGTGCTGCACCACGGCGCCTTCGCTCTTGACGATCCGGACCTTGCCCTCTGCTTCGGTGATCTCCAGTTCCGACACGTTCGATTCGGACACCAGATCAATGAGGGTCTTGAGTTTTCGCAAATCCATGGGAGCTCCAGCGGCTAACAACTAAATAGGGCGCGAATTTACTCCAATTTCGCCCTTCTGCGTGCTTTGAGGCATATTTTTCATCAACGTCGCCATGGAATTCAGGGCATTTCCTGGGCTTTCACAGCTTCGATGATGCGAAAAATCAGCCTTTTGCGCTCCAGGAAGCCAGATCTTCGGTAGTAAGCTCACCTATTTTACGTTGCTGCACCATGCCATCTTCGCCGAGCAGCACGGTGAAGGGCAGTCCGCCCTGCAGATTGCCCAGCGAGCGGGTCAGGCCCAGACCGCCTTCCACCGCCAGCGCCACAGGGAAACGCAGGGGTGTGCGACCCAGGAAGCGCTGCACGGCCTCCGGCTTGTCCACGGCCAGGCCAATGACCTGAATACCATGCTGGTCTTGGCGCGCCGAGAAGGCATCGAGCATGGGCAGCTCGCGCACGCAGGGCGGGCACCAGGTGGCCCAGAAATTGACCAGCACCGGCTTGCCGCGCCAGCGCGACAGCGTCATGGCCGAGCCATCGGGTGTGATGAAGCGCTGTTGCCACAGCTGCTCTTCGGCACTGGCATCCATGGCGTGCGGCTGAAAACGCCACCACGCAAACCCTGCCCCACCCAGGCCCGCGGCGGCGGCAACGCCGCCCATCAGCCAACGGCGGCGGGAAGATGTGTTTTGCCCTGCATCCACTGAATCAGCCACGGTCGGCCTCCTCTTCATCCTGATCCAACAGCCTGCGCAGCGCCTCGGCGCTGCCGCGCGGGCTGCGCCCCTGGCCGTCGGGCTTGAGTGCGCCACGCAGATCATCATGGTCGTACACCAGCAGATGCACGCCCACGGACTCGTTCAAAGGGCGGCAGAAGGCGTGGATGCTCAAGGCCTCCACGGCCTGCCCCGTAAAGCCGGTGACGGTGCTGGGCTCGTACTCCACATGCTGGTTGATCAGCGCGATCTCGGCCGACTTGGGGTCGTCGCAGAACAGCTGCAGGTAAATATCGGACAGGCGGGTGGCTGTGCCGCGCCAGACGGCGCCGGCCAGATGGGGCCGGAACTCGGCCAGGCGGTCCATCCATTGCAGGGCCAGTTCGCGCAGGGCCTGCAGTTCCTGGGGCTGGGTGTCGGCGCAGAACAGGGCAATGTACTCGCGCACGGCCTCTTCCACCAGGTCGTTGCCCGGCAGCGCGGTGCGCGCGGGCAGCCCCAGTTGGCGAAGTGCGCGGTGCTTGGCAGCCCCCCATTCCAGCCCTTCCTCGACCACGAGGCGGGCCGCGGTCTGGGCAATTTCGGCAGTGGCTTGGTCCATGGCTTTCCGATCCGCTGTATCCCTACATATATATAAGAGGCCTTCCCTGTGGATGGCCCCGGGCCATTGTGACCCAAGCCGCGGCACCGCCGGCCGCGGACGGGCTTTGCCCGTTCCCGCCAGCGCCTTGCACCGGCGATTTCGCAACCTTGTGTTTCCGGGACCCGGTGCCTGCTTGGCCGCAAGCTCCTGTTTTTGCAGGACAGCCCTCCCGGACATGACGGCAACCGTAGAATGCCCGGCCATGCACATACATATTCTGGGCATCTGCGGCACCTTCATGGGCGGACTGGCCGCACTGGCGCGCGAGGCAGGGCACCGCGTCACAGGCTGCGACGCCGGCGTCTATCCGCCAATGAGCGATCAGTTGCGTGCACTGGGCATCGACCTGATCGAGGGCTACGGCGCCGACCAGATGGCCCTGCAACCCGACATGTATGTCGTGGGCAACGTGGTCAGCCGCGCACGGCTGCCCGACGGCAGCCCCAAGTTCCCGCTGATGGAGGCGATTCTTGAAAGCGGCGCCCCCTACACCAGCGGTCCGCAATGGCTTTGCGAACAGGTGCTGCACCATCCGTCCTGCCCGCGCCATGTGCTGGCCGTGGCCGGCACCCACGGCAAGACGACCACGACGTCGATGCTGGCCTGGATTCTCGAATGCGCAGGCCTGGCTCCGGGCTTTCTGGTCGGCGGCGTGCCGCTGGACTTCGGCGTTTCGGCCCGCCTGGGCGCATCCAGCCGCCCGACGCCAGGCCAGGGGCCGGCCGGCGCGGAGCCCGTCTTCGTCATCGAGGCCGATGAATACGACACGGCCTTTTTCGACAAGCGCAGCAAGTTCGTGCACTACCGCCCGCGCACGGCCGTGCTCAACAACCTGGAGTTCGACCACGCCGACATCTTCGAGGACCTCGGCGCCATCGAACGCCAGTTCCACCATCTAGTGCGCACCGTTCCCGCCTCCGGGCGGCTGGTGGTCAACGGCATAGAGGAAAGCATCACCCGCGTGCTGCACCAGGGCTGCTGGAGCGAGGTCTCCAGCTTCGGTGCGGTGGTCAGCGATTTCAGTGCCCAGGGCGATCCCGGCGCCTTCGACGTGCTGCACCGTGGCCGCAAGGTCGCGCGCCTGGAATGGGCACTCACCGGGGAGCACAACCAGCTCAATGCGCTGGCCGCCATTGCAGCGGCCGAGCATGTGGGCGTGACGCCGGCGCAGGCCTGCGAAGCGCTGGCGCGCTTTCAGAACGTCAAGCGACGCATGGAGCTGCGCGGCATGGCGGGTGGCGTGTCCGTCTACGACGACTTCGCCCACCATCCCACGGCCATCCGCACCACGCTGGACGGCCTGCGCCGCAAGCTCGGCAGCCAGGCACGCATCCTGGCGGTGTTCGAGCCGCGCAGCAACACCATGAAGCTGGGCACCATGAAGTCGCAACTGCCCTGGGCCCTGGAAAGCGCCGATCTGGTGTTCTGCCACACGGCCGGCCTGGACTGGGATGCTGCCGAGGCGCTGCGCCCCCTGGGCGTGGGAGCCGGCCACAAGGCGCAGGTGGCTGCAGACATCGATACGCTGATCGGGCAGATCCGCGCAGCCGCCCGCCCCGGTGACCACGTGGTGTGCATGAGCAATGGCGGCTTCGGCGGCATTCACCCCAAGCTGCTGGCGGCGCTGCAGGCCGCAGGCTGACCCGGGCACGGCCCCCAATGAAAGAAGCCCGGGTCATGCCCAGGCTTCTTTGCTGTATCGCTATCTGTCCGTCGTCAGTAACTGATGGACATGGCCGGCACATCGACACGGATCAGCGGCTTGGACAGCACGGCCTGGGCGGCCACGGCATAGCTGTTGCGCCATTGCTCGTCGTCGAACAGCCCGGAGCGCGAACGCGCCGCACGCGCCACCACCACCAGCTTGTCGGCCAGCAGAACCTTGCCGCTGGCGCGCAGGGGTTCGCAGTCCATGGAGATGAACTGCTGGTCCAGCCAATGCCGTCCTTCATCGGAACTCATGGGGGTGAGCCCGCTGGTGTCCGTGCGGTACTCTTGTCCGGCATCCAACACCACAATCACTTCGCTGCGCATGGAACTCCTCTCTTCATTACGGGATACGGCCCTGTGCCTGCTCATGCAGACAGGGCTGTCACTCATGCCCTGAGCTTAACCGCAAGCGCCTTTTCCACACCCCGGGCAAGCTGACATGCCTCAAGTGCCAGAGACTGGCACCGGCGCTGGAGTCGGCACTGCCGCCAGCAGGTGTTTCAAGGCCTGCCAGCGCCTGCCCAAAGGTGCAAACGTACAATGGCCGACAGATTTGGCCCCGTTTTTTCATGGACCTCACCGCATGACAACCGACACCACGCACCAGAAACTGCTCGACCAGTTGCAGCAACTCGAAGACGAGTTGCGCAGCCAGAGCCTCTGGTCGGCCGTGGCGCCCAGCCCTGAGGCCATGGCATCGACCATGCCGTTCATGTACGACACACTCAAGCTGCACGAATGGCTGCAGTGGGTTTTCCTGCCCCGGCTGCGTGCCGTGGTCGATGCCCGCGGCCAATTGCCCTGCCAAAGCCATGTGCATCCACTGGCCGAGCATGAATGGAGCCAGCCCGTGGCATTCGACAAGCGCCAATTGCTGGTCCTGCTGCTGGGCATAGACGACACGCTGAACCAGGGCGGGCTGACCCCGCCGGACGCCACGCCGCCACACTGAACAAGCAAACCGGGACATGGAAAAAACGGGGCATGCATGCCCCGTTTTCTTTTCCGGCTCAGGCGGCAACCAGGGCCGCAGCCGGCTCGGGATGCTTGACGCGGCGCTGCTGCACGGCGTCGGACAGCTCGGCCAGCGTTGCCAGGGAATCATCCCAGCCCAGGCAGGCATCGGTGATGCTCTGGCCATAGGTCAGCGCAGCCACCTCATCCTTGCCGGGCGTGAACTTCTGGGCGCCGCCCACGAGATGGCCTTCGATCATCACGCCGAAGACACTGCGCGAGCCGCCGCTGATCTGTCCGGCGATGTCGCGTGCCACATCCTTTTGGCGCTCATGCTGCTTGGAGCTGTTGGCGTGGCTGCAGTCCACCATCAGCGTGGGAGGCAGGCCGGCCTTTTCCAGATCCTCGCAGGCTGCGGCCACGTTGGCCGCGTCGTAGTTGGGGGTCTTGCCGCCGCGCAGGATGACGTGGCAATCCTGGTTGCCCGCCGTGTTCACGATGGCAACCTGGCCATTCTTGTGCACGGACAGGAAGTGGTGGCCGCGGCTGGCCGACTGGATGGCGTCGGTGGCGATGCGGATGTTGCCGTCCGTGCCGTTCTTGAAGCCAATGGGCGCCGAGATGCCCGAGGCCAGTTCACGGTGGACCTGGCTTTCCGTGGTGCGCGCACCGATGGCGCCCCAGCTGATCAGATCGGCGATGTACTGGGGCGAGATCACGTCCAGGAACTCGCTGGCGGCCGGCACGCCCAGGCGGTTGATGTCGATCAGCAGTTGCCGCGCAATGCGCAGGCCTTCGTCGATGCGGTAGCTCTGGTCCAGGTAGGGATCGTTGATCAAACCCTTCCAGCCCACGGTGGTGCGCGGCTTTTCGAAGTACACGCGCATCACGATCTCCAGCGTGTCCTTGTACTGCTCGCGTATGGGCGCCAGGCGGCGTGCGTACTCGATGGCGGCCGCCGGATCGTGGATGGAGCAGGGGCCGACGATGACCAGCAGGCGGTCATCCTCGCCAGCCATGATGTTGTGGATGGTGCGGCGGGTGTCGCCGATCAGGGTTTCGACGGCCGTACCGCGGATGGGGAAGAAGCGAATGAGGTGCTCGGGAGGGGGCAACACGGTGATGTCCTTGATACGTGCGTCGTCGGTTTGGCCAGTCTTTTGGGAACCGCCGCGATACCAGGAATCGGCGAGGGAAGCTTGATGAGCAGTCATTGCTTGCTTTCGTGAGGAAAGATGGATCGTGTAAAACGGAGCGAAGAATCGGGAGGGAAAAACAAAAAACCGCCGGGCTTTACAGCTTCGGCGGTTTTGAGGGAGGTTTGTTCGGGTGCGCGCGCTTACCTCTCTTCCGCCGGGGAGGAGAACCAAAAGTAAAAGTAGAAGGAGGCACGGGCTTGCATGGGGATCGAATGTAGCACAGTCATTTTTCGCAGTGCAACATGGACATGCAGGCGGGGAAGCTGCCGTTCACCGTGCCACAGAGAGAAAGCACAAAATCATTGACGCAAAAAAACTGCTTTTTTCTCAGTTTCACGCAAAAATTCTTCAGGCATATGTAGAAAATCACGATGCCATGCAGTTTTATTGCCATCAGCCATGAAAACGTGCAAACCCCGGGAAATGATGCATCTGCGCGTCATGCGAGGGCGCGATCAACGCCGCAGCAACGCGTCACGCAGCCTGCGCAGGGCCCGGCGCACGGCACTCAAGGGTTGCCATCGGCGCGCCTTGTAACCAGACAGGATGGAAGTCACATCGGCTTCGCCGGCCACGGCAGCGGATTCGGCAAACATGTCCGTCAGCAGGCAGGCATCGCCCAGCAGACGCCAGCCCAGGCGCTCGCAGCGGCGGAAGTGCTCGGGCTCCTGGGCATCGCCCACCAGCACGGACTGCTGCCAGGCGTGGACGGCCTCCCTGAAGCCTTTGAGCAGACGCTGGTAGGCAGGAAATTCGTAGAGGGCATGCCAGCCCGTGGCCAGCGTGGTGAGAAAGTGCTGGTGGTCCAGCACCGCCAGGTCAAGCTGCTGTATGGCGTCTTCCACCGCGGGGCGCGGGCTGCCCGCATAGCGCACGCGCACGGACTCGTCCAGCGCGACGGCCAGCAAGGCCAGTTGCTGGTGCATGGGCTGCAGGTCGCCCACGATCAGCTCATGCTGCCAGAAGCGGCTCAACCGCGACTCGCCGGCCCAGGCACGCCATTGCTTCGGCAGGCTGCGCAGGGGATGGACGGAGGTCCGCGGGCCTGGCCGGGAGGAAAAGGAAAGCTGGGTCATGGAATCGGCGCCGGGCGGCGCCCACCGAACGCGGCGGGCCGCGTCAGGCAGGACAGGGCCCGGCCTGCCGTGCAGGGCGCGGGCATGGGACCGTCAGGCCGTGCCGCCCACCGTCAGGCCGTCGATGCGCAGCGTGGGCTGGCCCACGCCCACAGGCACGCTCTGGCCTTCCTTGCCGCAGGTGCCCACGCCGCTATCCAGGCGCATGTCGTTGCCGATCATGGTGATGTGCTTGAGCGATTCCGGGCCGCTGCCCACGATGGTCGCGCCCTTGACGGGGTACTGGATCTTGCCGTTCTCGACCCAATAGGCCTCGCTGGCGGAGAACACGAACTTGCCGCTGGTGATATCGACCTGGCCGCCGCCGAAGTTGGTGGCGTACAGGCCCTTCTTGATCGAGGCCACGATTTCCTGCGGCTCCCGGTCGCCACCGAGCATGTAGGTGTTCGTCATGCGCGGCATGGGAATGTGGGCATAGCTTTCGCGGCGGCCGTTGCCCGTGGGCTTGACGCCCATCAGGCGGGCATTCATCGCGTCCTGGATGTAGCCCTTGAGGATGCCGTCCTCGATCAGCACATTGCTCTGGCTGGTGCAGCCTTCGTCATCGACGTTGAGCGAACCGCGGCGATCGGCCAGCGTGCCGTCATCCAGCACGGTGACGCCCTTGGCAGCCACGCGCTGGCCGATGCGGCCGCTGAAGGCGCTGGCGCCCTTGCGGTTGAAGTCGCCTTCCAGACCGTGTCCCACGGCTTCGTGCAGCAGCACGCCGGGCCAGCCGGGGCCAAGCACCACGGTCATCTCGCCAGCCGGCGCGGGACGGGATTCCAGGTTGGTGAGGGCCGCGCTCACGGCCTCGTTCACGTACTGGGTGATCTGCTCGTCGCTGAAATAGGCCAGGCCGAAACGGCCACCGCCGCCGGCAGAGCCCACCTCACGCCGGCCCTTTTGCTCGGCGATCACGGTAACCGACAGGCGCACCAGCGGCCGCACGTCGGCCGCCAGCGTGCCATCGGCACGGGCCACCAGCACCACGTCGTACTCGCTGGCCAGGCCGGCCATGACCTGGACGACACGCGGGTCCTTGGCGCGGGCCAGTTTCTCGACCTTGCCCAGCAGTTCGACCTTGGCCGTGCTGTCCAGCGTGGCGATGGGGTCCAGACCGGGATACAGCGAGCGGCTTTGCGCAATCTTGGGAGCATTGGCGCGCACGCGCTTGCTCTGGGCCGCGCCCGAGATGGAGCGCACGGTGCGCGCGGCATCCAGCAGCGAGGCTTCGGAAATATCGTCGGAATAGGCAAATGCCGTCTTCTCGCCACTGACCGCACGCACGCCCACGCCCTGGTCGATGCTGAAGCTGCCGGTCTTGACGATGCCCTCTTCCAGGCTCCAGCCTTCGGCGCGGGTGTACTGGAAGTAGAGGTCGGCGTCGTCGACCTGGTGGCTGCGGATCTCGGCCAGTGCGCGCGCGAGATGGGTTTCATCGAGCCCGAAGGGCTCAAGCAGCAACTGGCGCGCTGTGGCCAGGCGTTCAATGGTGGGTTCGCGGGAGATCATTCACGCATTGTAGAGAGCCGGCCATGCCCTCGCCGTGCAACGGCTGCGGCCAGCGGCTTGCCAACCCACAAAAAAAGAACGGAATGCCGCTCCACCAGGCTGAGCGGCATTCCGTAGGCATGCATCCGCGTGGATGGCGAACATGCTGGCCCATGTCCGCACTTGCTTTGTAGCCTGCCCTGGCGGCGCTGGCAAGTGAGCAGACTCCCGCAGAAGCTACCGAAAAAGGAGCAACCAGCGCTTTTGGAGTCTCATTTTCCAAGCCAAATCGCAGGAAGGAATGCGACGCCCGATACCGCAGGCATCCAGACTCTTTGACATTTGCGGGCGCCTTTGGCGCCGCAAAGTGCAATTCAGAGCGGCCCGCCGCCCTCGCCCGGCAGTTGCCGCTGCGAACGCGCCACCGACATCAGCACGCCCAGCGCCAGTCCCAGCGTGACCATGGCCGTGCCGCCATAGCTGATGAAGGGCAGCGGCACGCCGACCACGGGCAGGATGCCGCTGACCATGCCCATGTTCACGAAGGCATAGGTGAAGAAGATCATGGCCACGGCCGCCGCCATGAGCCGCGCGAACAGCGAGTTGGCCTGGATGGCGATGGCCAGCCCGCGCCAGACCAGCAGCAGGAAGGAGACGATGATGAACAGGTTGCCGACCAGTCCGAACTCCTCGGAATAGGCCGCGAAGATGAAGTCGGTCGTGCGCTCGGGGATGAACTCCAGGTGGGTCTGGGTGCCCGCCATGAAGCCCTTGCCCCAGACGCCGCCCGAACCGATGGCGATCATCCCCTGAATGATGTGGAATCCCTTGCCCAGCGGGTCGCGCGTGGGGTCCAGCAGGGTACAGACACGGGTTTGCTGGTATTCATGCAGCACGGGCCAGCGCACGCCGTCGGCGCACAACTGGGGCTCGTACAGCACGATGAGCGTGATGCCGATGGCGCCGGCCAGCACGGGCGGCACGATGAGTTTCCAGGGCAGGCCCGCGAAAAAGATCACGGACAGGCCTGCGGCCATCACCAGCAGCGAGGTGCCCAGGTCGGGCTGCTTCATGATCAGCCCCACGGGCACCAGGAGCAGGACCATGGCGATCACGAAGTCCGTGCCGCGCAGCTGGCCCTCGCGGCGCTGGAACCACCAGGCCAGCATCAGCGGCGTGGCGATCTTCAGCAGTTCGCTGGGCTGGATCACCACGCCAACGTTGACCCAGCGCTGCGCCCCCTTCTTGGTGATGCCGAACAGCGCCACCGCCACCAGCAACGCCACGCCCAGCATGTACAGCGGCACGGCCACCTTCATGAGCTGCTGCGGGGGAATCTGGGCCACCACAAAGAGGATGGCCGCCGCGATCAGCATGTTGCGCCCATGGTCGGTGAAGCGCGTGCCGTGGTCGAAGCCCGAGGAGTACATGGCGATCAGCCCCGCCGACGCCAGCATGCCCACGAACAGCAGCAACCAGAAGTCAAAGCCCCGCAGCAGCGGGGCAACACGTTGCCAGAGGGAGGGCTTGTCGAATTCGGTCACGGGGATGGTCGGTCGCGGGCACGGGCCGCCATTATCCCGTGGCGCATGCGGCCCAGCCCGGCGCAGGGTTGCCCACGGAGGCGGTTGTCATCCAGCTGTCGGCCCGGGCCTTCCCTGCTGGGCGCCGCCTGCCGCAGCGGCCACAATGGGCCATGAGCCGTCCGGGCCGCATCCCGCGCCCGGCCCCAGCAACGCAAAGGAGAGCGCCCGCCATGACCACCACCCATTTGCTGTACCTGCACGGCTTTCGCTCCTCTCCCCAATCCAACAAGGCCCGTCGCCTGGCCGAGCATGTGGCCACGCGCCATCCCCATGTGCGCTGGTGGAGCCCGCAACTGCCCCCTTCCCCGCGCGAAGCGGCTGCCCTGATTGCCGATGGCATCGGCAGCTGGCCGCGCGAGACCATGGCCGTGATCGGCTCCTCGCTGGGCGGCTACTACGCCAGCTGGGTGGCCCAGTTGGCGCGCTGCCGCAGCGTGATGATCAACCCGGCCGTCAACCCGGCGCGCGATCTTGAAAAGTACATCGGCGAGCAGACTTCCTGGCACAACCCGGAGGAGCGTTTCTTCTTCCGCCGCGAATACATCGAGGAGCTTCGCGCGCTGGACACGCGCCATATGACACCGGCCGCCCCCGAAATGCTGCTGGCGGCCGAGGGCGACGAGGTGCTGGACTGGCGCGAGATGAGCGCACGCTATCCGCATGCGCTGCAGATCATCCAGGAGGGCGGCGATCACGCGCTGAGCAACTTCGAGGAGTACTTGCCTCAGCTGGACGAGTTCCTGAATCTGGCCTGATGCCGCGCAAGACTGCGCGGCAGCTGCCAGCCGCAGCATGGGAGAATGTCGGGCTATGCACGCATTGTTTGAAGAATCCGGCAAGTTCCTGGCCGGCCGCATCCTCTCCGAAGCCGACACCTCCGCCCAGGTGGAGCTGGACTCGGGCAAACGGGTCAAGGTCAAGTCGGCCAACATCCTGCTCAAGTTCGACAAGCCGGCGCCTGCCGAACTGATCGCCCAGGCGCAGGCGCAGGCCGCCCAGATCGATCTGGACCTGGCCTGGGAATTCGCCCCTGAGGAGGAATTCGGCTTCGCCGACCTTGCACGCGACTATTTCTCGGACAAGGCCACGCTGGCCGAGCAGGCCGGCGCGCTGTTCCGCCTCTACGACGCACCGCACTACTTCCGACGCTCCGGCAAGGGCCGCTTCAAGAAGGCGCCGGCCGAGATCCTGCAGCAGGCGCTGGCCGGCATAGAGAAGAAAAAGCAGATCCAGGCCCAGATCACGGCCTGGGCCGAGCAGCTGGGCGCCGGCGAATGCCCCGGCCCCATCCGCGAGCAGCTCTACAAGATCCTGTTCCGCCCCGACAAGAACGCCGCCGAGTACAAGGCCGTGGTCGAGGCCAGCCGCGCCACGCGCCTGGCACCGCTGGACCTGCTGCACAGGGCCGGCGCCATTGAATCGGCCTACGAGTTCCACTGGAAGCGCTTCCTGTTCGACCACTTCCCCAAGGGCACGCAGTTCCCGGCCCTGCAGGCACCACAGCCACCGGCCGACCTGCCGCTGGCCGAGGTCCAGGCGTTTTCCATCGATGACTCGGCCACCACCGAAATCGACGATGCGCTGTCGGTGCGCGGCCTGGGCACGGGCACGGTCACCGTGGGTATCCACATTGCCGCGCCCGGTCTGGCCATCGTGCCGGGCACGCCGCTGGACCAGCTCGGCCGCTCGCGCCTGTCCACCGTCTACATGCCCGGCTACAAGATCACCATGCTGCCCGACGAGGTGGTGCAGATCTACACGCTGGACGAAGGGCGCGCCAACCCCGCCGTGTCGCTGTACGTCACCGTGGACGAGGCCACGCTGGAGACCACGGCCAGCGAGACGCGCCTGGAGCGCGTGCCCGTGCAGGTCAACTTCCGCCATGACAAGCTGGACCACATCGTCACCGAGCAGTGGCTGGCCGACCCCTCCTTCGAGGTCGAGGGCACGCCCGAAGTGCTGCAAGGCAAGCGCGCCGAACTGACGTTCCTGCAGCGCTGGGCCAAGCACCTGAAGGCAGGTCGTGAACTGGTGCGCGGCAAGCCCGAGAACTTCAACCGCCCCGACTACAACTTCCGCCTCGTGGGCAACGGCGGCGCCGAGCCCCGCGGCAATGAGCAGGTGGAGATCAGCGTGCGCAAGCGCGGCGCGCCGCTGGACCTGATCGTGGCCGAGGCCGCCATCGTGGCCAACAGCACCTGGGGCGGCTGGATGGCCGAGCTCGGCGTGCCCGGCATCTACCGCAGCCAGGCCAGCCTGGCGCCCGGCATCAAGGTGCGCATGTCCACCAAGGCGCAGCCCCATGCAGGCATCGGCGTCAAGAGCTATGCCTGGGCCACCTCGCCGCTGCGCCGTTACGTGGACCTGGTCAACCAGTGGCAGATCATTGCCTGCGCGCGCCACGGCAAGACCGCCGCCCTGGCCGCGCCGTTCAAGCCCAAGGATGCCGAGCTGTTCGGCATCATCAGCAGCTTCGACGGTGCCTACAGCGCCTACAACGGCTACCAGGCCGGCATGGAACGGTTCTGGACGCTCAAGTACCTGCAGCAGCACGCCATCACCGAGCTGACGGCCACCGTCATCAAGGAAGGCATGGGCGGCGGCCTGCTGGTGCGCGCCGATGACCTGCCCCTGGTCTTCCCCGTGCTGGGCGTCACCGGCCTGCCGCGCGGCGCCCATGTGCGCGTGCGCCTGGGCGAGATCGACGAGATCGCGCTCGATGTCTCGGGCACGCTGATCGAGCGCCTGGATGGCGATGCGGCGGCCGCTGCCGATGGCGCCGAAGACAGCGCCGAGGATGACGAGGAAGCCGTGGCCGGCCCCATCGCCATCGCCGTGGACATGAACGAGACCGATGGCACACCGGCGGCCGACCCCGCCCAGCCCTGACCTGCCTCACATCCGAGCAACTGCCCCAGATCTGACGTGAAACTGCCTACCGCCCTCCGTTCCCTGAGCACGCTGCAGTTGGCACTGGGCGTTTCCATCGCCCTGCATGCCGGGTTGTTCTCGTTCCGGTTCATCGACCCGGAGCGCTTCGACCGCGTGTTCCAGGACACGCCGCTGGAAGTCATCCTGGTCAATGCCCGCGCCAACGAGCAGCCCGACAAGGCGCAGGCCATCGCGCAGACCTCGCTGGCCGGCGGCGGCGAGGCCGACAAGGGCCGGGCCTCCAGCCCCATGCCCTACTCGGCACTCACGGCCGTGGGCGACGACTTCGAGGAACGCCAGCGCCAGATCGACTCCATGCAGGAGCAGCAGACCGTCTTGCTGACGCAGTTGCGCAAGCAGGTCGCGGCCCTGCCGCCGCTGGACCCGCGCGAGGCGGCCAAGCAGACCAAGGAGCAGCAGGCCCAGCAGGAAAAGCGCCAGCAGCTGGTCAAGCTGCTGGCCGAGATCGAAAAGCGCATCAACGAGGAAAACGCCCGTCCCAAGAAGCGCTATATCAGCCCGTCCACGCGCGAGGCCGTCTACGCCATCTACTACGACGGCCTGCGCCGCAAGGTCGAGGACAAGGGCACGGAAAACTTCCCCGAGCAGGCCGGCAAGAAGCTCTACGGCGAGCTGGTCATGATCCTCACCGTCAACCACGACGGGCGGGTGCTGTCCACCGAGATCGTGCAGGGCTCGGGCAACCGCCTGCTGGACACCCGGGCCGAGGCCATTGCACGTGCGGCCGGCCCCTTCGGCCATTTCGGCCCCGCCATGCGCGCCAAGGCCGACCAGATCGCCGTGGTCTCGCGCTTCAAGTTCACCCGCGAGCAGACGCTGCAGACGACGGTGCAGTAGCGCCCTCCTCTTGTCTTCGCGCACTCTCCTTTTCCGACATGACTTCCGCCGCCACCTCCTCCTCCGACCGCTACTGCGTCATGGGCAACCCCGTCGCGCACAGCCGCTCGCCCTGGATCCATGCCCGCTTTGCCGAACTGTGCGGGCAGGACCTGCACTACGAGCGCCAGCATGTGGAGCTGCAAGGCTTTGCCGAGGCCGTGCGCGGCTTCGTCGCGGCAGGCGGGCGCGGCTGCAATGTCACTGTGCCCTTCAAGCTGGAAGCCGCACAGCTGGCCACCACCTCCAGCGAGCGCGTGCAACTGGCCGGCGCCGCCAACACCCTGGTGCTGGCGGCGGACGGCATCCATGCCGACAACACCGACGGCCTGGGCCTGGTGGCCGACATCGTGCGCAATGCGGGCGTGCCGCTGGCCGGGCGCGACCTGCTGCTGCTGGGCGCAGGTGGCGCCGCAGCGGGCGCACTGGGCTCGCTGCTTGCCGAGCGCCCGCGCCGCATCGCCGTGGTCAACCGCACCTTCGAGCGCGCCCAGGCCCTGGTGCAGCGCCATGCCGCCATCGCCGCGCACCATGGCGTGGAACTGGTGGCGCTGGAGCAGCAGGCCGTGGATGAGGATTTCGACGTGGTCATCAACGCCACCGCCAGCAGCCTGGCCGGTGCCGAGGTGCCCGTGCCGGCCCGCGTGCTGCGGCCTGGCAGCCTGGCCTACGACATGATGTACGGCGCCGCAGCCCAGGGCTTCCTGCAATGGGCCGAGCAGCATGGCGCCCAGGCCCGCGACGGGCTGGGCATGCTGGTGGAGCAGGCCGCCGAATCGTTCGCGCTGTGGCGCGGCGTGCGCCCCCCGTCGGCCCAGGTGCTGAACGAGCTGCGCACCCATATTGCTCAAGGCGGCTGAGCGCTTTATGAAATCCCTGGCACGCGCCCTGCTGCTGGTGCTGTGCGCCGGCCTGCTGCTGCAGCTGTTCTTTGTGCTGCGCATTGCGCTGATGGTGGTGGTCGATCCTGAATCCACGGCCTTTCAGCGCTCCGAGGCCTGGCAGATGCTGCGCAGCTCCGAAGGCCTGCACTGGAGCCAGCAATGGCTGCCCTACGACCGCATCGCGCCCACGCTCAAGCGCGCCGTCATCGCCTCCGAAGATGACAGTTTCACCGAACACCACGGGGTGCAATGGGAGGCCATCGAGAAGGCCTGGCAGCGCAACCAGCGCGCCGAAGCCCGTGCCCAGAAGGCAGACAACGGCAAGGCGCCCAAGATCTACGGCGGCTCCACCATCACCCAGCAGCTGGCCAAGAACCTGCTGCTGTCGGGCGAACGCAGCCTGCTGCGCAAGGGCCAGGAACTGGTGCTGACCCAGCTGCTGGAACTGATGCTGAGCAAGCAGCGCATCCTGGAGATCTACCTCAACAGCGTGGAATGGGGCCAGGGCGTGTTTGGCGCGGAGGCTGCAGCCCGCCACTACTTCCGCAAGAGCGCCTCACAGCTCAGCGCGGCCGAGGCCGCACGCCTGGCCGTCATGCTGCCCCAGCCCAAACGCTTCGAGAAGCTGCCCAACTCCGGCTATCTGCTGCAGCGCACGCGCACGGTCATGCAAAGAATGCCCAGCGCCGTCATCCCCTGAACGGCTACAGTCACGCCATGCGCATTCTTGGAATCGACCCCGGGCTGCAGACCACGGGATTCGGCGTGATCGACGTCGACGGCCACCGCTTGGCCTATGTGGCCAGCGGCACCATCCGCACCACCGGCATCGCGCTCGGCGATCTGCCGGGCCGGCTCAAGCTGCTGTTCGACGGCATCTCGGAAGTCGCCAGCCGCTACCAGCCCGACACCTCGGCCGTGGAAATCGTCTTCGTCAACGTCAACCCCCAGTCCACGCTGCTGCTGGGCCAGGCGCGCGGCGCCGCGCTCACGGCCCTGGTCAATGCAGGCCTGCCGGTCGCCGAATACACGGCACTGCAGATGAAAAAGGCCATGACCGGCCACGGCCGCGCGGCCAAGAGCCAGATCCAGGAAATGGTGCGCCGCCTGCTGCAACTGCCCGGCCTGCCCGGCACTGACGCAGCTGACGCCCTGGGCCTGGCCATCACCCACGCCCATGCGGGCGCCGCCATGTCGAAGATGGCCGAGGTCACGCAGCTGCAGCGCCGCCAGCATGCCGTCTACAAGGGCGGCAGGGTGTATTGACTCCCCCTGAGGCGCTGCGCGCCTTCCCCCTGAGGGGGACGACAGCCTAGCTGCGGGGCGGCCCTTGCTTGCTGTCTCTCGCCTGAGCGCGCCTCCCGCAAGCGCCATGGTCTCGATCTCGCTACCGCAACTGCGTTGAATGGGATGCGAGTCAGAGCCGCCCTCAAACGATGCGGCCGAAGAACAGAACGGCGAAGAAGGTCACGCCGGCAATCACGGTCCACTTGAGGATGATGAAGCCCCAGCGCTTGTAGTGCGGCCGGCCCGTGCCCAGGTAGAACGCGAAGGAGACGGCCGAGGCCAGCAGCAGCAGGGTGGCCAGCCAGCGGAAGATCAGCATGGCGGCGCTCGCCTCACCAGGCCCGCGCGGGCTGGGCGAAGCCCTTGGGTGCCTGGCGCTCGCTGTCGAAGCTGACCAGTTCCCAGGCGTCGGGCTGGGCCAGCAGGGCACGCAGCAACTGATTGTTCATGCCGTGGCCCGAGCGAAAGGCGCTGTAGGCGGCCAGCAGCGGCCTGCCGATCAGGTACAGGTCGCCGATGGCGTCGAGGATCTTGTGCTTGGCGAACTCGTCGTCGTAGCGCAGGCCGTCGCTGTTGAGCACCTTGTAGTCGTCCATGACGATGGCGTTGTCCATGCCGCCGCCCAGCGCCAGGCCATGGCTGCGCAGCATTTCCACGTCCTTGGTGAAGCCGAAGGTGCGCGCGCGTGCGATGTCGCGCGTGTAGTTGTCCTCGCCCATGTCGAACTCCACGCACTGGCCCGTGGAATCCACGGCCGGATGGGCGAAGTCGATCTCGAAGCGCAGCTTGAAGCCGTGGTAGGGGTCGAAGCGCGCCCACTTGAGGTTCTGGCCCTCGCCCTCGCGCACCTCGACGGGGCGGATGACGCGGATGAAGCGCTTGGGAGCCTTTTGCAGCTCGATGCCCGCGCTTTGCAGCAGGAACACGAAGGAGGCGGAGGAGCCGTCGAGGATGGGCACTTCCTCGGCGGTGATGTCTATATAGATGTTGTCGAGCCCGAGACCGGCAATGGCCGACATCAGGTGCTCCACGGTATGCACCTTGGCGCCGCCGGTGCCGATGGTGGAGGCCATGCGCGTGTCGGTGACGGCTTCGGCCGAGATCGGGATGTCCACAGGCTCCGGCAGGTCCACGCGACGGAACACGATGCCGGTGTCGGGCTGCGCGGGTCGCAGCGTCAACTCGACGCGCTGGCCGCTGTGCAGGCCCACGCCAACGGCACGGGTGATCGTCTTGATGGTGCGTTGTTGGAGCATCCGGCTATTTTAGAACGCGGCAGCCGTGCGCAGGGCATGGCCCTGGCACGGCTTTCGCTATCACGGCTATGCAGCGACCGTATGGGCCGCTGCTCAGTCAGCCTGCTTGCGCAGGAAGGCCGGGATTTCCAGATCGTCCATGCCGCCGGAGGCCAGGGCATCGACGCGGGCAGCGGCCTGCGTGCGGTTGGTACGCCAGACGCTGGGGACCGACATGTTGTTGGCATAGTCGGCGCCGCCAGCGGCACCGCCCACCAGGCCGCCGGCTGCCGTGGCGGCACCCATGGAGGCCGAGGGCAGCTGGTAGCTCATGTTGTCGGTACCGGTGCGCAGACCGCCCTGCACCACCTGCATGTTCTGGCGGCGTGCGCTGGGGCGCGACAGGCCGGTGGCGACCACGGTGACGCGGATCTCGTCGCCCAGGGTGTCGTCGTAGGCGGCGCCGTAGATCACGTGCGCATCGGGCGAGGCGTAGGCATTGATGGTGCTCATGGCCAGGCGCGACTCGGACAGCTTGAGGCTGCCCTTGGCGGCCGTGACCAGCACCAGCACGCCCTTGGCGCCCGACAGGTCGATGCCTTCCAGCAGCGGGCAGGCCACGGCCTGCTCGGCGGCGATGCGCGCGCGGTCGGGGCCAGCGGCCTTGGCCGTGCCCATCATGGCCTTGCCGGGCTCGCCCATGACGGTGCGCACGTCTTCGAAGTCGACGTTCACATGGCCGTACTCGTTGATGATTTCGGCAATGCCGCCCACGGCGTTCTTGAGAACGTCGTTGGCATGGGCAAAGGCCTCGTCCTGCGAGATGTCGTCACCCAGCACGTCCAGCAGCTTCTCGTTGAGCACGACGATCAGCGAATCGACATTGGCTTCGAGCTCGTTGAGGCCGCTGTCGGCATTGGCCATGCGTCGGCCGCCTTCCCACTCGAAGGGCTTGGTGACCACGCCCACGGTGAGAATGCCCATTTCCTTGGCCACGCGCGCGATCACGGGCGCAGCGCCCGTGCCCGTGCCGCCGCCCATGCCGGCCGTGATGAACAGCATGTGCGCGCCTTCGATGGCGGTGCGAATGTCGTCCTCGGCCATTTCGGCAGCCTCGCGGCCCTTGTCGGGCTTGCTGCCCGCGCCCAGGCCGCTGCCACCGAGCTGGATGGTGCGGTGGGCGCTGCTGCGCAGCAGCGCCTGCGCGTCGGTGTTGGCGCAGACGAATTCCACACCCTGCACGTTGCGCGCAATCATGTGCTCGACGGCATTGCCGCCGCCGCCGCCAACGCCGATCACCTTGATCTGCGTACCCTGGTTGAATTCTTCAACTTCAATCATGTCGATGGGCATGTTGGTTCTCCTGTAGCTCTCTGTAAGTGGTCACCACCGTCTGGGGAAAATTCTGTCTTCTGTCCGGTATTCGGAAGCCGGTGGGCGGGCCGGTAATGCGCAGTCGATGAAAGCACATATCAAAAGTTCCCCACGATGAAGTCTTTGAAACGGCCAAAAGCGGTCTTCATCGACCCACTCTTTTGTGCCACCTTGAAACCGCGCAGGCGAGCCAGGCGGGCCTCTTCGAGCAATCCCATCACGGTGGCGGCGCGGGGTTGGGCCACCATGTCTGCCAGAGCGCTCGAATACTTGGGGATGCCGCGGCGCACGGGCTTGAGGAAGATGTCCTCGCCCAGTTCCACCATGCCCGGCATGACGGCGCTGCCGCCGGTCAGCACGATGCCCGAGGACAGAACTTCCTCGTAGCCGGAATCGCGCACCACCTGCTGCACCAAAGAAAAGATCTCTTCCACGCGCGGCTCGATCACGCCGGCCAGCGCCTGCTTGCTGATCATGCGCGGGCTGCGGTCGCCCAGGCCCGGCACTTCGACCTGGGCATCGGGGTCGGCCAGCAGCTGCTTGGCATAGCCGCTTTCGACCTTGATGTCCTCGGCGTCCTTGGTCGGCGTGCGCAGCGCCATGGCGATGTCGCTGGTGATCAGGTCGCCCGCGATCGGGATGACGGCCGTGTGCCGGATGGCGCCGCCCGTGAAGATGGCCACGTCGGTGGCGCCCGCGCCGATATCGACCACGGCCACGCCCAGCTCGCGCTCGTCGTCGGTGAGCACGGCCTGGCTCGATGCCAACGGGTTGAGCAGCAGCTGCTCGACCTCCAGGCCGCAGCGGCGCACGCACTTGATGATGTTCTCGGCCGCGCTCTGCGCGCCCGTGACGATGTGGATCTTGGCCTCCAGGCGGATGCCGCTCATGCCGATGGGCTCGCGCACTTCCTGGCCGTCGATCACGAATTCCTGCGGCTCGACCAGCAGCAGCCGCTGGTCCGAGGAGATGTTGATGGCCTTGGCCGTCTCCATCACCCGCGCCACGTCGGTGGCCGTGACTTCCTTGTCCTTGATGGCCACCATGCCGCTGGAGTTCAGGCCGCGGATGTGGCTGCCGGTGATGCCGGTGCACACGCGCTGGATCTTGCAGTCGGCCATCAGCTCGGCCTCTTTCAAGGCCTGCTGGATGCTCTGCACGGTGGCGTCGATGTTCACCACCACGCCCCGCTTGAGTCCGTTGCTCGGGGCCACGCCGAGGCCGGCGAGCTTGAGTTCGCCGTTGTACAGGACCTCGGCGACCACGACCATGACCTTGGCCGTGCCGATGTCCAGTCCGACGATCACATCTTTGTATTCTCTTGCCATATCAGCATCCGCCCCCGGTTGGTTCTGTCCTGTCGCTGTGTCGCTGCATGGTGTGCGTGTACATAGGTCTTTCCTCCCTCGTCTTCAGCGTCGGGGACGCACTGCAGCCGGCGCCTTGGCCGTGCCGGTGGTCACACCGCGCAGCCTCAGCGCATATCCGTCTTCGTAGCGCAGGTCGGCCGACTCGATGGCGTCGGCCTTGCGCTTGTATTGGGTCGTGATCTGGGGCAGCGTGCGCACGAAGCGCTGCACGCGCTGCAGCACGGCTTCCACGCTGCCGCCACCCAGTTCGATCTGTGCATCATTGGCCAGCCTGAGCTGCCAGCTTCCGCGCGCATTGAGCGTGAGCCCGTCGATCTCCACATCCAGCGGCCCCAGCGCCGGCACCAGCAGCCGGTACATCTGCAGCATCTGCGGGGCGCTGTCCTCAGGGCCCTGCAGGCGCGGCAGGCCGTCGCGGTCGAGCTCGCCCAGGTTGGCCTCGAAGACCTCGCCAAAGCTGTTGATCAGGCCGGTGCCCGAATCGGGGCCCCAGAAGGCCTCGGCCACATGCTCGTGCAGGATGACGCGCAGGCTGTTTGGATAATCGCGGCGCACCTGCGCCTCGCGCACCCAGGGCACCTGCTCGAATGCCGCCTTGGCCCCCTTGAGGTCCACGGTGAAGAAGTTGCCCGTGAGCACGGGCGCCACGTTGGCGCGCAGCGTCACCGTGTTGTTGTGCACCAGCTCGCCCTCGACCACGATGCGGCCGATGTTGAAGGCCGGGTGGCGCAGCGCCCACCAGCTCACCGCTGCCAGCCCCAGCGCAGCCACGCCCACGAACAGGACCGTGGCGGTCACGTTCATGAGCTTGACGTCGAAGGGGGCCGGCAGGGAGTAGCTCATGCGTGCTCCTGCTCCGGTTGCGCAGCGTCCAGCGCGGCGCTGGCCAGGATGCCCAGGCAGAGGTTCTCGTAGCTGACACCGATGGCGCGGGCCGACATGGGCACCAGCGAGTGGCCCGTCATGCCCGGCGAGGTGTTGATCTCCAGCAGGAAGGGCTTGCGATCGCCGGCGCGGATCATGATGTCGGCGCGCGACCAGCCGCGGCAGCCCAGCGTGCGAAAGGCGCGCACGACGATGCGCCGGATCTCGGCCTCTTCCTCGGCGGGCAGTCCGCTGGGGCAGTGGTACTTGGTGTCGTCGGTGAAGTACTTGTTCTGGTAGTCGTAGTTGCCTTCGGGGGCAACGATGCGGATCACGGGCAGCGCATGGGCGCCCTCGCCCGTGCCGAGCACGGGGCAGGTGGTCTCGTCGCCCTCGATGAACTCTTCGCAGAGCACTTCGGGGTCGTAGCGGGAGGCCAGCACATAGGCCTGCTCGCATTCCTCGGCCGTCCAGACCTTGGTCAGGCCGATGGTCGAGCCCTCGCGCGAGGGCTTGACGATCATGGGTGCGCCCAGCGCCTGCAGCGCGGCGCGCGTCTCGCCTGCGCTGGCGACCAGACGCCAGTCCGGCGTGGGCAGGCCCTCGAAGCGCCAGATGCGCTTGGTCATGATCTTGTCCATGGCGATGCTCGAGGCCATCACGCCGGGGCCGGTGTACGGGATGCCCAGCAGCTCCAGCGCACCCTGCACCGTGCCGTCTTCGCCGTAGCGGCCGTGCAGCGCGATGAAGCAGCGGTCGAACCCTTCCTTCTTCAACTCGCCCAGGTCACGCTCGGCGGGGTCGAAGGCATGGGCGTCCACGCCATGCGACAGCAGGGCCTTGAGCACGCCCGTGCCCGACATCAGCGAGACCTCGCGCTCGGCCGAGCGGCCGCCCAACAGCACGGCCACCCTGCCCAGGGCCTTGACATCGATCTGGGTGCCGAAGCTGCTCATTGCACAGCTCCCTGCTGCGCCTGCAGCTCTTGTTTCTGAAGCATTTCAACCAACTTTCCGGGCACGGCGCCAATCGAGCCTGCCCCCATGCACAACAACACGTCGCCATCGCGGGCATTGACGGCAATGGCCGCCGGCAGCTCGGCAACGTTTTCCACAAACACCGGCTCGACACGGCCGGCCACGCGCAGGGCGCGTGTCAGCGAGCGGCCGTCGGCCGCCACTACGGGCGCCTCGCCGGCCGCATAGACCTCGGTCAGCAGCACGGCGTCGGCCAGGCCGATGACCTTGACGAAATCCTCGAAGCAGTCGCGCGTGCGGCTGTAGCGGTGCGGCTGGAATGCAAGCACCAGGCGACGGCCCGGGAAGGCGCCGCGCGCGGCGGCCAGCGTGGCCGCCATCTCGACGGGGTGGTGGCCATAGTCGTCGATGACGGTGAAGCTGCCGCCGTCGGCAGTCGCCAGTTCGCCATAGCGCTGGAAGCGCCGGCCCACGCCCTTGAAGCTTTCGAAGGCACGCAGCAGCGCGTCGTCGGATATCTCCAGCTCCATGGCCACGGCCACGGCCGACAGCGCGTTGAGCACGTTGTGCTCGCCCGGCAGGCTCAGCACCACGTCCAGGTCGGGATAGCTCTGGCCGTTGCTGCGACGCACCGTGAAATGCATGCTGCCAGCTTCGGCGCGCACGTTGAGGGCGCGCACCTGTGCGTCCTCGGCAAAGCCGTAGGTGGTCACGGGGCGGGCCACCTGGGGCAGGATCTCGCGCACGGCCGGGCTGTCCACGCAGACGATGGCGCGGCCGTAGAACGGCATGCGGTGCAGGAAATCGACGAAGGCGCCCTTGAGCCGGCCGAAGTCATGGCCGTAGGTTTCCATGTGGTCGGCGTCGATGTTGGTGACGACGGCCATCACGGGCAGCAGGTTCAGGAAGGAGGCATCGGACTCGTCGGCCTCGACCACGATGTAGTCGCCCTGGCCCAGCTTGGCGTTGGCGCCCGCGCTGTTGAGCTTGCCGCCGATGACGAAGGTCGGGTCCAGCCCGGCCTCGGCCAGCACGCTGGTCACCAGGCTGGTGGTCGTGGTCTTGCCATGGGCACCCGCGATGGCGATGCCCTGCTTGAAGCGCATGAGCTCGGCCAGCATGAGCGCACGCGGCACGACGGGGATCTTGCGCTCGCGCGCGGCCAGCACCTCGGGATTGTCGGACTGCACGGCGGTGGAGGTGACGACGGCGTCAGCCCCTTCGATGTGCGCGGCCGCATGGCCGACGTGGGTGGCGATGCCCAGGCCGGCGAGCCGGCGCAGCGTGGCGCTATCGGACAGGTCCGAGCCCGAGATGGCGTAACCCAGGTTGTGCAGCACCTCGGCGATGCCGCTCATTCCGGCGCCGCCGATGCCGACGAAATGGATGTGATGAATGGCGTGCTTCATGCGGCCAGTTCCTCACAGGCGGCGACCACCTCGGCGGTGGCATCGGTCTTTTGCATTTTCTTGGCTTTTCCAGCGCGCTCCAGCAGCGTCGCACGCTGCATATTTTGTAGCATTTCGGCCAGGCTTTGGGCAGTCAGTGCGCTTTGTTGCATCAACCATCCACCACCGGCATCGACCAGGAAACGCGCGTTCGTGGTCTGGTGGTCGTCCACAGCGGACGGGAAGGGCACATAGATGGCTGCGGCGCCCACGGCCGCGATCTCGGTGACCGTGCTGGCGCCAGCGCGGCAGACGATGACATCGGCCTCGGCAAAGGCGCGCGCCGTGTCGTCGATGAAGGGCGTGAGCTCGGCCGCGACGCCTGCGGCGGCATAGTTGGCGCGCAGGGCATCGATCTGCGCGGCGCCGCTTTGGTGCAGCACGACGGGGCGCACATCGGCCGGAATCAGGGCCAGCGCCTGCGGCACGATCTCGTTGAGCGCCTTGGCGCCCAGGCTTCCGCCCACCACCAGCAGGCGCAGCGGACCGCTGCGGCCTGCGAAACGCTGCTCGGGCGCGAGCTGCTCGGTGAAGGCCTGGCGCAAGGGGTTGCCAACCCAGCGACCCTTGGGGAATACGTTGGGGAAGGCGGTGAAGATGCGGTGGGAGACGCTGGCCAGCACCTTGTTGGCCATGCCGGCCACGGAGTTCTGCTCATGCAGCACCAGGGGCTTGCCGGCCAGCACGGCCATCATTCCACCGGGGAAGCTGATGTAGCCACCCAGACCGACCACCACGTCGGGCTTGACGCGGCGCACCACGGCCAGCGCCTGCCAGAAGGCACGCAGCAGGCGCGCGGGCAAAAAGGCCAGGGTCATGATGCCCTTGCCGCGCACGCCCGAGAACTCGATGGTCTCCAGCGGGAAACCCTGGGCGGGCACGATGCGCGACTCCATGGAGCCGGGCGCGCCCAGCCAGCGCACGTTCCAGCCGCGCTCGCGCAGGGCCTGGGCCACGGCCAGGCCCGGGAAGATATGTCCGCCCGTGCCGCCGGCCATGATCAGGGCCGTGCGCTGGCGTTGCGTGCCTTGGGAGATGGGCTGCTGTGTCATGCATGCCCTCCCTTCATCAGCAACTTGTTCTCGTAGTCCACCCTTAACACCACCGCTATCGCTATCAGATTCATCAGAATGGCCGAGCCGCCGAAACTCATCAGGGGCAGCGTCAGCCCCTTGGTAGGCAGCGCGCCCAGGTTCACGCCCATGTTGATGAAGGCCTGGAAACCCATCCAGATCGCAATGCCCTCGGCCACCAGGCCGGAGAACACCCGGTCCAGCGCAATGGCCTGCCGCCCTATGAGCATGATGCGGCGCGTGAGCCACAGGAAGGTGACGGCGATCAAGAGCACGCCGACCAGGCCGAATTCCTCGCCGATCACGGCCAGCAGGAAGTCGGTGTGCGCCTCGGGCAGCCAGTGCAGCTTCTCGACGCTGCGGCCCAGGCCCACGCCGAAGATCTCGCCGCGACCGATGGCGATCAGCGCATGCGACAGCTGGTAGCCCTTGCCCAGGGCGTGCTTTTCATCCCAGGGATTGAGGTAGGCAAAGATGCGCTCGCGCCGCCATTCGGAGGTGGCGATGATCAGCACGAAGGCCAGCACCACCAGGGCCGCGATCAGGAAGAACATGCGCGCGTTCACGCCGCCCAGGAACAGGATGCCCATGGCGATCACCACGATCACCATGAAGGCGCCCATGTCGGGCTCGGCCAGCAGCAGCACGCCGACCAGCACCACGGCCAGCCCCATGGGCAGCACGGCGCGGAAGAAGCGCTCCTTGACCTCCATCTTGCGCACCATGTAGTCGGCCGCATAGATGAGCACGGCGAACTTGGCCAGTTCGGACGGCTGGAAATTCATGATGCCCAGCGACAGCCAGCGCCGCGCGCCGTTGACCACGGTGCCCACGTGCGGGATCAGCACGGCCACCAGCAGGACCAGGGACACCAGGAAGAGCTTGCGCGCCATGCGCTCCCAGGTGGCCATGGACACCTGGAAGGCCAGCAGCGCGCCGACGAAGGCCATGCCGATGGACATGGCATGGCGCATCAGGAAATGGGTGGGCGCGATCTTGCCGAAGCGCGGATTGTCCGGCATGGCGATCGACGCCGAATACACCATGATCAGGCTCCAGGCCAGCAGGCCTATGACCACCCAGATCAGGGCCTGGTCCAGGCCGAGCACGCTGGCCGGCGTCTGCGTGGGCCGGTGGTACTGGGGACCGCCCAGGCGCACGGGCAGCACGTCGATGGCCTTCTCCTGCGCGCCTCCGAACCAGGAGCGCATGCGGCCCAGGGCCTGCGATACGGCGGTCATGCAGCACCTCCGAGTTCATGCCCGGCATCCAGCGCCAGCGCGCGCACGGCATCGACGAACTGGTGGGCCCGGTCCTCGTAGTTGCGGAACATGTCCAGGCTGGCACAGGCGGGCGACAGCAGCACGGCATCGCCCTCATGGGCGCGCGAGGCGGCCAGCTCCACGGCGTCGGCCATGGTGGTGGCATCGACCAGGGGCACGCCGCAGTCCTGCAGGGCGGCGCGGATGCGGCCGGCGTCGCGGCCGATCAGCACGGCCGTGCGCACATGGCGCGACACGGGCGCGACCAGCGGAGAGAAATCCTGGCCCTTGCCGTCGCCACCCAGGATGACCACGATGCGGTGGTCAGGTCCCAGGCCGGACAGCGCGGCCACGGTGGCGCCCACGTTCGTGCCCTTGCTGTCGTCGTAGTACTCCACGCCGTTGACGCGGCCAATGGGCTGGACGCGGTGCGGCTCGCCCCGGTACTCACGCAGTCCATAGAGCAGCGGCGCCAGCGTGCAGCCGCCCGCGCTGGCCAGTGCCAGGGCGGACAGGGCGTTGATGGCGTTGTGCCGGCCGCGGATGCGCAGTGCGTCGGCAGGCATGAGGCGCTGGATGTACAGGTCTTCGGCGTTCTTGCCCTTGGCGGTTTCGTCGGCCTCATGGGCGCGCACCAGCCACGTCATGCCGCTGACCACTTCCAGGCCGAAGTCGCCGGGGCGGCGCGGCATGTCGCCGCCGAAGGTGATGTGGGCGCGCTGCTGGGGCTTTTGGCGCTTGCCCGGCGGCACCACGGGCGCCGGCAGCATGCGCATGACCTCGGGGTCTTCGCGATTGAGCACCATGGTGCCGCTGCTGCCGAAGATGCAGGCCTTGGCATCGGCATAGGCGCGCAGGCTGCCGTGCCAGTCCAGGTGGTCCTGGGTGATGTTGAGCACGGCGGCGGCCGTGGGCTCGAACATCTGCACGCCATCGAGCTGGAAGCTGGACAGCTCCAGCACCCAGGCCTGGGGCAGCGTTTCGGCATCGATGGCCTGGGTCAGCGTATCCAGCAGCGTGGGGCCGATATTGCCGGCCACGGCCACGCGCAGGCCCGCATGCTCCAGCAGTTTGCCGGTCAGCGAGGTGACCGTGGTCTTGCCATTGGTCCCGGTGATGCCCAGCACCGTGGGACGGTAGCCATGGGCTGCGGCCAGGGCCTTGAGCGCCATGGCGAAGAGATCGAGCTCGCCGCCCACGGGCAGGCCCTGGGCGCGCGCGGTATCGACCACGGGCGCCACGGCGGCCGGGCTCAGGCCGGGCGAGCGGTAGACCAGGCCCAGGCTCTGGCCGTCCACCAGCTGCGCCGTGAACTCGCCGGGCACGAAGCGCACCTGGGGCAATTCGGTGGACAGCTGCTGCAGCTGGGGCGGTGCCTGGCGCGTATCGGCCACGATGACCTCGGCGCCGCAGCGCACGCACCAGCGTGCCATGGCCAGGCCCGAGGCGCCCAGACCCAGCACGAGCACGCGCTGGCCCTGCAGGTGCTGGACCTGCTCGCCGGGCCAGCCGGCAGCCACGGGCGGCAGCACCTGTTCGGATTCAACCGCCTCTTCGGCGGCAAGGGGCGTGACCTCGGCATCGGACGAGTCGGAGATGCTGGGGTCCGCAAAGATCTGGGCCACGAAGGCGGCAGCATCCTTGGCTGCCGTCAGCGTGGCGATGTCGGGCACGGGCTCGGCAAGGGCCACAGGCACCTGCGGCACCTGCGTCACCTCGGCGACCGGAAGCTCCGCCTCGCCGTCGCCGGCTGGCACGGGAGCCGGTGAATCGTCCAGGACCGGATCCGCAACCACCTGCCCCTCGGGAGCGAGGCCGGGCATTCCGGCCGGCTTCGCCAGCTCGACAAGCTCGGCAGGGAACGCCGGCACGACGGGCTCGGTGGCCGGCAGTGCGTGGAGGTCGGTCTTGAAGTCTTCGGTGTTCATGCACTCACCTCAGCTTCAGCGTGGACAGGCCCAGCAGGCACAGCAGCATGGTGATGATCCAGAAGCGGATCACGACCTGGGTCTCCTTCCAGCCACTCTTTTCGAAGTGGTGGTGCAGCGGCGCCATCTTGAGCAGGCGGCGCCCCTGGCCATAGCGCTTCTTGGTGAACTTGAACCAGGTGACCTGCAGCATCACCGACAGCGCCTCCACCACGAAGATGCCGCCCATGATGGCCAGCACGATTTCCTGGCGCACGATGACGGCAATGGTGCCCAGCGAGGCGCCCAGCGCCAGCGCCCCCACGTCGCCCATGAACACCTGGGCCGGGTGGGCGTTGAACCAGAGGAAGGCCAGGCCCGCGCCGGCCATGGCCGCGCAGTACACCAGCAGCTCGCCCGAACCTGGGATGTGCGGGAACAGCAGGTACTTGGCGTAGCCGGCATTGCCGGTGACGTAGGCGAAGATGCCCAGGGCCGAGCCCACCATGATCACGGGCATGATCGCCAGGCCGTCCAGCCCGTCGGTCAGGTTCACGGCATTGCTGGCGCCCACGATGACCAGGTAGGTCATGATCACGAAGCCCAGCACGCCCAGCGGGTAGCTGACTTCCTTGAAGAAAGGCACGAGCAGGCCCGCCTTGGGCGGCAGGTCCAGCGCAAAGCCGGACTGCACCCAGGTGACGAACAGCTCGAAGACCTGGGCATTGGAGTTCTCGGAAATGCAGAACACCAGGTACAGCGCGGCCAGCAGGCCGATGACGGACTGCCAGAAATACTTCTCGCCCGAGCGCATGCCTTCGGGGTCCTTGTTGACCACCTTGCGCCAGTCGTCCACCCAGCCGATGGTGCCAAAGCCCAGCGTGACCAGCAGCACGATCCAGACGAAGCGGTTGGACAGGTCGAACCACAGTAGCGTGGAAACGGCAATGGACAGCAGGATCAGCGCCCCGCCCATGGTGGGCGTGCCGCTCTTGGCCAGATGGGTCTCCATGCCGTAGCCGCGCACGGGCTGGCCGATCTTGAGCGAGGTCAGCATGCGGATCAGGCGCGGCCCGGCCAGCAGTCCGATGACCAGGGCCGTGAGCGCGGCCATCACGGCGCGCATCGTGAGGTACTGGAAGACGCGCAGAAAGCCGAACTCGGGGGACAGGCCCTGCAGCCATTGGGACAGCATCAGCAGCATGCGGCCTCCTTCTTGCAACCGTCATCCTTGCCGGCCGCCTCGACCGCCTGAACCACCTGCTCCATCTTCATGAACCTCGAACCCTTGACCAGAATGCTGCCCACCTCGGGCAGCGCGGCACAGGCTGCCTGCTGCAGCGAGGCCATGTCTTCGAAATGCCGCGCACCTGCACCGAATGCGGTGGCGGCGGATGTGCTTTGCGCACCCAGCGTGAACAGCCGGGCAATGCCCAGGCTGCGCGCCAGCGCGCCAGCCTCGGCATGGAATTGCGGCCCCTGGTCGCCGACCTCGCCCATGTCGCCCAGCACCAGCAGCTGGGGAGCGGGCAGTTCGCGCAGCACCTCGATGGCCGCGGCCACCGAGTCGGGATTGGCGTTGTAGCTGTCGTCGATCACGGTGACCGTGCGGCCCTGCACCGAAACGCCCAGTGCGCGCGAACGGCCCTGCACGGGCTCGAACACGCTCAGGCCGCGTGCAATGTCGGCCAGCGGCACACCGGCTGCCTGGGCGCAGGCCGCAGCGGCCAGCGCATTGCGCACGTTGTGGCGGCCGGCAATGTGCAGGCGCACCGGGGCCTCGCCCTCGGGCGTGACCAGCGTGAACTGCCAGGCATCGCCCAGCCACAGCGCATCGCGCGCATGGACCTGGGCGCCATCGGCAGACTCGCCGAACAGCAGGCACTGGCGCGCAGCGGCCAGCTCGCGCCACAGCGGCGTGTAGGTGTCGCCGGCCGGGAACACGGCCACGCCGTCGGCGGGCAGTGACAGCAGCACGCTGCCGTTCTCGCGCGCCACGGCCTCGACCGTGTGCATGAATTCCTGGTGCTCGCGCTGCGCGTTGTTGACCAGGGCCACCGTGGGCTGGCCGATGGCGGCCAGCTCGGCAATCTCGCCGGGATGGTTCATGCCCATCTCCAGCACGGCCACGCGGTGCTGGGCGGTCATGCGCATCAGGCTCAGCGGCAGGCCGATGGAGTTGTTGAAGTTGCCGCGCGTGGCCAGGGCCGCCTCGCCCGCATGGGCGCGCAGGATGGAGGCCACCATCTGCGTGACCGTGGTCTTGCCGTTGCTGCCGGTAACGGCAATCAGCGGCAGCGCAAAGCGCGCGCGCCAGGCCGTGGCCAGCGCGCCCAGGGCGGCCAGGGAATCGGGCACCTCGATGCCGGACAGGCCTGCGGCCTCCAGGCCGCCATGGGCCAGGGCTGCGGCAGCGCCGGCCTCGCGGGCCTGGGCCAGGAACTGGTTGGCATCGAAACGCTCGCCCTTCAAGGCGACGAACAGATCCCCGGCCTGCAGCGTGCGGGTGTCGGTGTGCACGCGCGTGAGCACGGCCTGGCCGTTGCCGACCAGCCGTGCCTGGGGGATATGCGACTGGATCAGCTCCAGCGCTTGTTGCAAGGTCATCATGACCGCTTCTTTCCTTCGCGGGCCGCCAGCGCCTTGTGCGCCTCGGCCATGTCGGAGAACGGGTGGCGCTGGCCCGCCGTCTCCTGGTAGTCCTCATGTCCCTTGCCGGCGATCAGCACCACGTCGCGTTCGCTGGCGTGCGCAATCGCCTGGGCGATGGCCGCTGCGCGATCGGCCTGGGACTGCAGGTTCTCGCCCGGCTGCATGCCGGCCAAGATCTGGTCGATGATGCGGTCGGGCACTTCGCTGCGCGGGTTGTCGCTGGTGACCAGCACACAGTCGGCATTCTTCTGGGCGGCCTGCCCCATGAGCGGCCGCTTGGTGGCATCGCGGTCGCCGCCGCAGCCGAACACGCACCACAGCCGGCCACGGCGCTGCTCGGCGGCCGGGCGCAGGGCACGCAGGGCCTTGTCCAGCGCATCGGGCGTGTGGGCGTAATCCACGGCCACCAGCGGCTGGCCGGGCTGGACGATCTGCTGCATGCGGCCGGGCACGGGCTCCAGGTGGGCGCAGGCCGCAACGGCCTGGTCCAGGGTCAGGCCCAGGCAGCGCAGCGCGGCCAGCACGCCCAGCAGGTTGGATACGTTGTACTGGCCCACCATGCGCGTGTGCATGCGCAGGCTGTGGCCGGCCTCGATCACGGTGAAGCTCAGGCCCTCGGCACCCAGCGCAATGTCCTTGGCCTGCAGGCGCGCCGCGCCTTCGATGGAAATGCTCCAGACGTCGAGCGCGGCAGGCTGCTTGCGCGACTGCAGCGTGGCCCACAGGCGTGCGCCATGCACGTCGTCCACATTGACGACGGCGGCCTGCAGGCCGGGCCAGTCGAACAGCGCGGCCTTGGCATCCCAGTAGGCCTGCATGCTGCCGTGGTAGTCGAGGTGGTCCTGCGTGAAATTGGTGAACAGCGCCACGCGGATGCGCGTGCCGTCCAGCCGGTGCTCGACGATGCCGATGGACGAGGCCTCGATGGCGCAGGCCGCCAGGCCCGCATCGGCGTACTCGCGGAACGCGCGCTGCAGCCGCACCGGATCGGGTGTGGTCATGCCCGTGGATTCCATGGCGGGCGGAATGCCCACGCCCAGCGTGCCCACCAGGGCGCAGCCGCTGCGTTCCTGCAGCTTCACCTGGGCCAGCGCGTGCGCCAGCCACCAGGCGGTGGTGGTCTTGCCATTGGTGCCGGTCACGGCCAGCACGTCGATCTGGGCGCTGGGATGCTGGAACCACTGGTCGGCGATCAGGCCCGTGGCGGCCTTGAGGCCGGGCAGCGCCGCGATGTGCTCGCCGGAAAAACCGAAGGCTTCGACGCCCTGCGCTTCGACCAGGCAGGCCATGGCACCGCGCTCCAGGGCCGAGGCCACATGGGCGCGGCCATCGGTGGCCGCGCCGGGCCAGGCGATGAAGGCGTCGCCGGGCCGGACCTTGCGGCTGTCGGTCTGCAGCGTGCCGCTGCCTTGCAGGCGGGCGGCCAGCCATTGGACAGCCTCGGTGGCCGTGGACAGCACCCGCAGGGCTTGGGAGGAACTCATAGCGAGGGCTCCTCCACGGGGTTGGCGACGATCAAGGGCTTGACTTCCATATCGGGCTGCACGCCCATCAGGCGCAGCGTCTGCTGCACCACTTCACTGAACACGGGTGCCGCCACGGTGCCGCCGTAGATGGTGCCGGCACTGGGCTCGTCCACCATCACGGCGACGATGATGCGCGGGTTCTCGATGGGCGCCATGCCCGTGAACCAGGCGCGGTACTTGCCGGCGGCATAGCCCTTGCCCTGCTGCTTGCGGGCCGTGCCCGACTTGCCGCCCACCGAGTAGCCGATGGTCTGGGCGCGCTGGCCCGTGCCGCCGGGGCCGGCCGCCAGGGCCAGCATCTTGCGCACCTCGTTGGCCGTGCGCGGCGAGAACACGGGCACGCCCACGGGCGGCTCGTCGGTCTTGACCATGGTGGCCGGGATCACGCGGCCGCCATTGGCGAAGACGGTGTAGCTGCGCGTCATCTGCAGCAGGCTGGCGGACAGGCCGTAGCCATAGCCCATGGTGGCCTGCTCCACCGGCCTCCAGGTCTTGTAGGGACGCAGGCGACCGCTGGCAGCGCCGGGGAAGGAGATCTGCGGCTTCTGGCCGAAGCCCACGGCCGAGAAGGTTTCCCACATTTCCTTGGCCGGCATCTGCAGCGCGATCTTGGTCGTGCCCACGTTGCTGGACTTCTGGATCACGCCGGCCACGGTGAGAAGGCCGTAGTTGTGGGTGTCGGAAATCGTCGAGCCCGTGACGTTGACGCGCCCCGGCGTGGTGTCGATGGGCGTTTCCGGCTTGAAGCGGCCCGACTCCAGCGCCAGGCCGATGGTGATGGGCTTCATGGTCGAGCCGGGCTCGAAGGTGTCGGTGATGGCGCGGTTGCGCAGCTGCTCGCCCGTCAGGTTCTTGCGCTTGTCGGGCACGTAGCTGGGGTAGTTGGCCAGGGCCAGCAATTCGCCGGTGTGCGCATCCATGACCACCACGCTGCCCGCCTTGGCCTTGTGCGCGATGACCTGCTCCTTGAGCTTCTGGTAGGCGAAGTACTGGACCTTGCTGTCCACGGACAGCTGGATGTCGCGGCCGTCCTGAGGGGGCACTTCCTCGCCCACGCCCTCGACCACGCGGCCCAGGCGGTCCTTGATCACGCGGCGCGAGCCGGGCTTGCCGCCCAGCTCCTTGTCGAAGGCCAGCTCCATGCCTTCCTGGCCATGGTCTTCCACATTGGTGAAGCCCACGATGTGGGCGGCCGATTCGCCTTCCGGGTACTGGCGCTTGTATTCCTTGCGCTGGTAGATGCCCTTGATGTTGAGGGCATGGATCTGCTGACCAACGTCCCAGTCGAGCTGGCGCTTGATCCAGACGAAGGTCTTGTCCTCGTCTGCCAGTTTTTCCATCAGCGCTGGCAGCGGCATCTCCATGAGCGCGGCCAGCTGCTTGAGCTTGGCCTTGACCTCGGGGTCATCCTGCTCGACATCTTCGGGAATGGCCCAGATGCTGGCGGCCGGCACGCTGGAGGCCAGGATCAGTCCATTGCGGTCCAGCAGGCGGCCGCGGTTGGCCGGCAGCTCCAGCGTGCGCGCAAAGCGCACCTGGCCCTGGCGCTGGAAGAAGTCGTTGCCGAACACCTGCACGTAGGCTGCGCGCGCGCCCAGGCCGACAAAGCCCAGGCCCAGCATGGCCACGATCATCTTGCTGCGCCACAAGGGAGTCTTGGACGCCAGCAGGGGACTGGAGGTGTAGAGCACGCTGCGCGTCATGGAGCCACTCCGGTGCGCGCATCGTCATTGACGTACTGGGCGATGGCCGGCGTGGCCGGCTTCATCTGCAGGCGCTCGCGCGCCATGACCTCGATGCGCTGTGGCGTGGCCTGGGCGCGCTTTTCCACCTGCAGGCGCTGCTGCTCGGTGGCCAGGCGGCGCGACTCGGCCACGGCGCGGTCCAGTTCGGTGAACAGGCGGCGCGATTCGTACTGGTTGTGCACCAGGAAGATGGCGCTGGCCATCACCGCCAGCAGCAGCACGAGGTTCAGGCGCAGCATGCCACGCCCTCCTCTTGCGCCAGACGGTGCATGCGCTTCATGCAGGCACCCCGGTGCGGCGGGCCACGCGCATCACGGCAGAGCGCGAGCGCGCATTGGCGGCGACCTCGGCCTCGCTGGGCTTGATGCGGCCCAGCGCTTCAAGACGCATGGGCGTGGGCACGGCAAAGGGTGCGCGCCGGTCATAGACTTCCTTGGAGTGCTTGGCGATGAACTGCTTGACGATGCGGTCCTCCAGCGAGTGGAAGCTGATCACCACCAGGCGTCCGCCCGGCGCCAGCACACGCAGGCTGGCCTCTAGCGCCTGTTCGAGCTCTTCAAGCTCGGCATTGATGAAAATCCGAAGAGCCTGGAATGTGCGTGTCGCTGGGTTCTGCCCAGCCTCGCGGGTCCGGACCGCGCCAGCCACGAGCTCGGCAAGCTCCGCGGTGTTGCGAAGGGGCCCCTGGCTTTCGCGCCGAGCAACAATCGCCTTTGCAATGGGGCCAGCAAACCGTTCTTCGCCGTAGTCACGTATCACCTCCGCAATCTGCTGGGCATCGGCTTCCGCCAGCCAGTCCGCCACGCTCTGGCCGCGCGTGGTGTCCATGCGCATGTCCAGCGGACCCTCGAAGCGGAAGCTGAAGCCACGCTCGGGGTTGTCGATCTGGGGAGAGCTCACGCCCAGGTCCATCAGCACGCCCTGCACGCTGCCGGCCGGCAGCTCGCTGAGGTGGCGAAACCCTTCGTGCCGAATCGAAAAACGCGCATCGGTGATGCGCGCTGCCTCTTCGATCGCGTCCGGGTCCTTGTCGAACGCCAGCAAGGCCCCATCCGGCCCCAGCCGCTGCAGGATGCGCCGGGAATGCCCGCCTCGCCCGAAGGTCGCGTCCACCCATTGCCCGGCAACGGGCTGTGCGGCGCCGTCCAGCAGCGCATCGACGGCCTCGTCGAGCAAAACGGTGATGTGTTGCAACGGCTGATTCAAGAAAACGCCTCTTTCCTAGAAAGCAAAATCCTGGAAGGCCGCAGGCATTTCCTCCTGCATGGCCTTCGCTTCATGTGCCTCATAAGTGGCCTTGTCCCACAGCTCGAAATGGTTACCCATGCCCAGCAGCACGACCTCCTTGGTCAGACCCACGGCTTCACGCAGCTCGGGCGACACCAGCACGCGGCCGGTGGCATCCATGTCCACGTCCATGGCGTTACCCAGGAAGATGCGCTTCCACCACTGCGCCGACATGGGCAGCTGCGCGATCCGCTCGCGAAACTGCAGCCACTCCGTGCGCGGGAACAGCATCAGGCAACCGTGGGGATGTTTGGTGAGGGTGACCTGGCCCTGGGCCATGGCCACAAGGGCGTCACGATGCCGGGTCGGCACAGACAGCCGCCCCTTTCCATCGAGATTCAGCGAGGACGCCCCTTGAAACACGGTCAGTCACCCCGGTCGGTTGGAGCCATCGCGTCCCGGAAATCGGGGCACAAAGGCAACTTTCACCACTTAATTGCACTTTTTTGCACTGTAGCAGCAATTTGGTGTTTCACAACCCGGGAATGGACAATTATTTGCAATGAAATCAACAACTTAGAAGCCGAATGCAATGTGAGTGGTGACAAAAATCCCAGGCTTTACAAGTACTTAGAGGACTGACTGCAAGTGATCTCTCAAAGCCTGCACGCAATTGCAACGATTCAATTCGCTGGCGACCGGTTGCAACTCGGGCAACCCTCCTACAAAAAGTGACTGCCCGGCAATGCGGGCAGTCACTTCGGTGGCGGCTGCGCGGCAGCCGGCCCATTTCAGAGGATGAAGCGCGAGAGGTCTTCGTCCTGGCTCAGGGACTGCAGACGCTGGTCCACGTAGGCCGCGTCGATGGAGATGGTCTGGCCCGACAGATTGGCCGCGTCGAAGCTGACCTCGTCCAGCAGGCGCTCGAGCACGGTGGACAGGCGGCGGGCGCCGATGTTCTCGGTGCGCTCGTTGACATCGAAGGCGATGCCGGCGAGCCGGGTGATGCCTTCGGGCGTGAATTCCAGCGTGACGCCTTCAGTGGCCAGCAGCGCCTGGTACTGCTTGACCAGGGAGGCATGGGTCTGGGTGAGGATGGCCTCGAAGTCCTGGACCGACAGCGAGTCCAGCTCCACGCGGATCGGGAAGCGCCCCTGCAGCTCGGGGATAAGGTCGCTGGGCTTGGACAGGTGGAAGGCGCCCGAGGCGATGAACAGGATGTGGTCGGTCTTGACCACGCCGTACTTGGTGGAGACGCTGGTGCCTTCGACCAGGGGTAACAGGTCGCGCTGCACGCCCTGGCGCGAGATGTCGGAGCCGCTGGTTTCCTGGCGCGTGGCCACCTTGTCGATCTCGTCAATGAAGACGATGCCGTTTTGCTCGGCATTGGCGATGGCGCGGGTGCGCACGTCTTCCTCGTTGACCAGTTTTGCCGCTTCCTCGTCGGTCAGCAGCTTCATGGCCTCGGCAATGCGCAGTTTGCGCGTCTTGCGCTTTTCCTGGCCCATGTGGCTGAACATGCCGCGCAGCTGCTCGGCCATCTCTTCCATGCCCTGGGGACCCATGATCTGCACCTGGGGCGGCGCGTCGGCGACATCGATCTCGATTTCCTTGTCGTCGAGCTGGCCCTCGCGCAGCTTCTTGCGGAAAACCTGGCGTGCCGTGTTGTCGGCGGCCACCTCGCCGCTGCGGGCCTGGGGCACGAGCACGTCGAGGATGCGGTCCTCGGCCGCGTCTTCGGCGCGCAGGCGCAGCTTCTTCATGTCGGCCTCGCGCGTCTGCTTGACGGCCACCTCGGCCAGGTCGCGGATGATGGCATCCACGTCCTTGCCCACGTAGCCCACTTCGGTGAACTTGGTGGCCTCGACCTTGATGAAGGGGGCATCGGCCAGCCGCGCCAGGCGGCGCGCGATCTCGGTCTTGCCCACGCCTGTGGGGCCGATCATGAGGATGTTCTTGGGCGTGATCTCCTGGCGCAGGCCGTCGGCCACGTTCTGGCGGCGCCAGCGGTTGCGCAGCGCGATGGCCACGGCACGCTTGGCGCCAGCCTGGCCGACGATGTGGCGGTCCAGTTCGGAGACGATCTCCTGGGGGGTCATGGCAGAGGACATGGTGTGTATTCGATGCATTGCGCCGCCAGCCCCATTGCCTGGCCGCTGGCGACTGTGAGTTTCAATGCCGTGCGTTTCGATCGCCGGCCTGCTGGGCAAGCCGGCGCCGCGCGGGTGTCAGAGCGTCTCGACCGTGTGGTGCATGTTGGTGTAGATGCACAGCTCGCCGGCAATGGCCAGCGACTTGCGCACGATCTCCTCGGCCGACAGCTCCGTATTGGTCAGCAGCGCCTTGGCCGCCGAGTGCGCGTAGGCGCCGCCCGAGCCGATGGACACGATGCCCTGCTCGGGCTCCAGCACGTCGCCGTTGCCGGTGATGATCAGCGAGGCCGATGCGTCGGCCACGGCCAGCATGGCCTCCAGACGGCGCAGCACGCGGTCGGTGCGCCAGTCCTTGGTCAGCTCGATGGCTGCGCGCGTCAGGTGGCCCTGGTGCTTTTCCAGCTTGGCCTCGAAGCGCTCGAACAGCGTGAAGGCGTCTGCCGTGGCGCCGGCAAAGCCGGCAAGCACCTTGCCGTGGTAGAGCTTGCGCACCTTGCGCGCCGTGCCCTTGACGACGATGTTGCCCAATGTGACCTGGCCATCGCCACCGATGGCGACCTGCACGCCTTCGGGGGTCTGCCGGCGCACGCTGATGATGGTGGTGCCGTGATACTGTTCCATAGCGGTGCCAGATGAGGGCGAAGGCGGCCTTCTCAAGGGTCTGCTCAAAGAATGCCCACGCGCTCTTCGCAGCGAGTGCGCCGTCCTGCCGGAAGGGGTGTGGCGCAGCCGCCGCGCGGCAGGATCAGTCCCGCCGTGGAGTGACCTGCGCGTGCTCCTGGATGCCGATCACATTGAAGAACACCGCCACCAGCTGGTGCAGCTGGCCGAACTGCAGCACATGGCCCAGCGACTGCATGTGGGCAGCCCAGTTGAGCACGGAGCCGGCCGCCGCAAAGTCCATGCGCACCAGTTGGGTGCAGTCGATGAACACGGGCTCGCCCAGGCTGGCCCCCTCCTGCACCGGGTCCAGCCAGGTGGAGGCATCGCCTTCAATGGTGCCGGCCAGCGCAAATCGCACGGCGTCCGCCGTGGCAGCAACGCCTGCCTGCAGGGGTGCATCCGCGGCCTCGGTTTCGATGGCTTGCGTCAGGCACTGGCAGACCGGGTCCACCCACGAGGGAGGCGAGACCTCATAGGTGACGCAGTAGTCCAGCGCCACCAGCTCGAAATCATCCTGCCGGTTCATCAAACGCAGCACCGCCATGCGCAACCGCCACCACAGCGTATCCACGCTGGAATCGCCCGAGGGAGCCAGCGTGCCCAGCAGCGCCAGCAGCCGGTCCGCATTGAGCAGCACGAACACGCCCTGTGAGCCCGCCCATTGCTGCAGCAGCGCCTCCAGAGGCGTGGCCGCTGCATCGTCGATGCCGGCCACGGCAGCCCAGTCCAGGCTCCAGGGGCTGGAAGCCTTGGCCTGGGAGGCCTTCAGCGCCGTCACGGCACTCGGCGTGATCTGTGCAGGTGCGCTCCAGCGCCAGCCACGCCCGGCCGCTGCGCCCGGCATGGACACCACGGGGGCGGTGCGCTGTTGCGGCATCGCAAACCATTGGGGAGCGGAGCGGCCGAAGCGCGCCGCGAATTCGATGCCCGCCTTGTCGAACTGCAACGGGCGGTCGGCCGCACGGTACAGGTCCAGCAAGGCCAGCCAGACCGGCAACTGCGCGGGAACATCGCGCCGGTCGATCAGCTCCAGCATGCCCTGCTCGGCACCATCCACATCGCCATTGGCAAAGAGGATGGCCGGCTCTTCCAGGTCGGGATCGTGCTCGAACACCACGAAGCAGGGCGGCACCATGTCCATGGGCTGCGGCGGAGAGACCTCGGTGGCCGCGAAGGCCGGCAGGAAATCGGTCGCCCCCTCCAATGGCCGCAGGGGGCGGGCCATGGGCATGGGGTCAATGATGGGAGCCGTCGAGACGGAGGGCACCTGCGGCGCAGGTGCCAGGCTCATGGGCAAGGTGGTGGCAAAGGCCGCCACGTCGCCGGCCGAGGCAATGGCCGGCGGCACCACGTCGCTGAGCATGGGAATCTGCCCAGACGGCGGCGGCTGCTTGCGAAACGAGGCCGGGGCGGGGTTGCCGCCCGCAGGCAGCGCCATGGGAATGGTGGTTGCATCGGCCGCCTGCTTGCCCCGCCACCATTGCTGGGACATCTGGGCCTCGATCTCGTCGATCTTCTTGAGCGTGACGGCGCGTTCGCCGGAGGATTTGGAGCTCAGCAGGCTGCTGAGAAATTGCGAGCCCTGCGCGGCGGGGCCGGGCACACCGACCGGTGCGCTGCCCGGCCTGGAGGCCTGTTGCAGCTCGGCCTGGCGCAGGCGGCGCAGCTGGTCGAACTCGCGCTTGCGCACGAAATCGTTGCGGCGCTTGCGCTCGATCATTTCCTTGAGCGCCTGCTTGCTGTACTGGCTTTCCTGCTCCCCGTCCAGGCCGTCGAGGTCGGACCAATTGACCGTAGGGTGGCGCACAAAGCGCACCACCTTGGACAACAACCCCCCTGATTTGCTGCTCTCTTCTTTTGCCATGGCGAGTCAGATTAGCACCGACGGCCTGCAGGCCGTTGCTGCAACTCAATCCCCATACATCTTCTGCTTGAGCTCACGGCGCTGCTGGGCTTCCAGCGACAGCGTGGCCGTGGGGCGGGCCAGCAGGCGGCCCACGCCGATGGGCTCGCCGGTCTCGTCGCAGTAGCCGTAGTCGCCTGCGTCGATGCGTGCAATGGATTGCTCGATCTTCTTGAGCAGCTTGCGTTCGCGGTCGCGCGTGCGCAGTTCCAGCGCATGCTCTTCCTCGATGGTGGCGCGGTCGGCCGGATCGGGAACCACCACGGTGTCCTCGCGCAGGTTTTCTGCCGTCTCACCCGCGTTGGTGTGCATGTCGTGCTTGAGAGTGAGCAGCTTGAGGCGGAAGAACGCCATCTGCTTCTCATTCATGTATTCGTCATCCGACATGGCCAGCACTTCGGCATCCGTCAGTTCTTCCACCGACTTGGTCTTCCAGGCATTGGCCAGCTTGGGGTCTCGTTTCGTCGATCCCGACGAAGGCGTTTGCGTAGTGGTAGGCATAGTGTTGGTTTCGCTAACTTAGTCCGCGCCGAGGGCTTCGGACGGGGCCATGGATGGTACTGTCAATCGGGGCGCCCGGGTCGAATGCCGTGTAGGACAGCCGATCGCCGCAGTTGCGGAACCTGCCGGCTTCCCCGTACGGCGGGGTGCGGCAATCCAGGCCGTGCGGCGGCCGTGCGTGCAAAGAGCCCTTTTGCGGTCAGCAAGGGACACCAGGTCGGCAACGCCGACCGCAGTGCGGACCGCGGCCTTCTGGCTTGCAGCCGGGGCCGGTGCGGCCACTGACGGCTTCTTGCTGGATTCGGCGCTCACTTGCTGTCTCCTCACGGTATGGGCGACCCCTGCGGGGCAGTCCATTGGGCTTGGGGGCTCTCTTCAGGGGCGCGATTGTATCGATGCTCTACAGGAGCGCAAGCCGTTGCACATACCCCACAGGAATGCAAAGGGGCCGCCCACGCATGCGGGCGGCCCCTGTGTCATTCAGATGTCAGCAAAAAGCCATCCGATTGCCCACAAAGGTTCACAAAAAACTCAGACCAGGCACTGCTCCAGGCCCTGCAGGAAGATGTCCTGGGGCAGGTCGATGCCAATGAAGACCATCTTGCTCTGGCGCTTTTCGCCCTCGGCCCACTGCGGTCCCAGGTCGCTGCCCATGAGCTGGTGCACGCCCTGGAAAATGACCTTGCGCTCCGTGCCCTGCATGTTCAGCACGCCCTTGTAGCGCAGCATGCGCGGGCCGTAGATGTTGACGATGGCGCCCAGGAAGTCCTCCAGGCGGGCAGGGTCAAAGGCACGGTCGGCACGGTAGACGAAGCTCTTGACGTCGTCATCGTGGTGATGGTGGTGCGGATGCTTGCAGTGCTCGCCGTGCTCGTGGTCATGGGCGTGGTCGTGCCCGCAGTTCTCGTCGTGCTCATGGCCATGGTCGTGGCCGCAGTGCTCGTCATGCTCATGCTTGTGGCCATGGTCATGTCCGTGGTCGTGATCGTCTTCCTTGAGGAAGTCGGGATCGATGTCCAGCTTGGCATTGAGGTTGAAGCCGCGCAGGTCGAAGACTTCGTTCAGGGGCACTTCGCCGAAATGCACGGCGCGGATGGGCGCGCGCGGGTTCATGTGCTTGAGGCGGTGGATGAGCGCGTTCTTCTCGTCCTCGCTGACCAGGTCGGTCTTGGACAGGAACAGCTGGTCGGCAAAGCCCACCTGGCGGCGCGCCTCCTGGCGGTCGTCCAGTTGCTGGTTGGCGTGCTTGGCATCGACCAGGGTGAGGATGGAGTCGATCAGATAGGTCTCGGCGATCTCGTCGTCCATGAAGAAGGTCTGGGCGACGGGGCCGGGATCGGCCAGGCCCGTGGTCTCGATCACGATGCGGTCGAACTCCACCAGGCCCTTGCGGCGCTTGGCGGCCAGCAGCTGCAGGGTTTCGCGCAGGTCTTCGCGGATGGTGCAGCAGATGCAGCCGTTGCTCATCTGCAGGATCTGCTCCTTGGACTCCGTCCTGAGGATGTCGGTGTCGATGTTCTCTTCGCCGAACTCGTTCTCGATCACGGCGATCTTCATGCCGTGGGACTCGCTGAGCACGCGCTTGAGCAGCGTGGTCTTGCCCGAGCCCAGGAAGCCGGTGAGGATGGTGACGGGAATCAGTGCCATGGGATTGCTTTCAGAAAATTCAGCAAAGGGAAGCGTCAAGGCCCGTCCACCACGGACGGGCCTTGTCGAAAAGACGTTCCGAATAAGTTTAGCGAGCCTGTCAAGTGCCGTTTTGCCAGAGGGCTTGGCCTTTTTTATCGGAGGCCGCCCTTTTCATCGCTATCGCCATTGCCATCGCCACTGTCGCTGCCGTCCCCACTCTGGCGCCGCGCGCGTGGGTGGGCGCTCTCGTAGGCCTGGGCCAGATGCTGGAAATCCAGGCGCGTGTAGATCTGCGTGGTCGAGATGCTGGCGTGGCCCAGCAATTCCTGCACGGCGCGCAGGTCGCCGCTGGACTGCAGCATGTGGCTGGCAAACGAATGCCGCAGCACATGGGGATGGACACCGGCCGACAGCCCGGCCTGCTGGCCGCGCTGGCGCAGCCGCGCCCAGACCGACTGCGCGCCCAGGCGTTCGCCGCGCCGGCCAATGAACAGCGCAGGCTCCTGCCGCGCCGCCTGGGCCGCCGCGCCAGCCAGGCCCGTCTCCCGCAAGGCCAGCCAGCGCTGCAGCGCCTGCAGCGCGGCGGCGCCCACGGGCACGGTGCGCCGCTTGCCGCCCTTGCCCTGCACATGGGCATCGGCGGCCTGCAAATCTATCCAGCCACGGCCCTGGCGCTGCGTGTCCTGGCCGGGCGCCACGTCCAGGCCCACCAGCTCGCCCACGCGCAGGCCGCAGCTGTAGAGCAGTTCGGTGATGGCGGCGTCACGTGCCTCGATCCAGGGGTCGGCGTCGGCGTTGCTGAAGGCGGCCAGCTGCACGGCGTCATCCACGCCCAATGCCTTGGGCAGGGGTTTGGGGGCCTTGGGACCGCGCACGCCCTCGACGGGATTGAAAGGCACCAGCGATTGCTGGGCTGCCCAACGGAAGAAGCTGCGCCAGCCAGACAGGATGAGCGCAATGCCGCGCGGGCTGCGGCCCCGGGAATGCATCTGGGCCACGAAGCGGCGGATGTGGGCGGGCTGCAGCGCCAGCAGCTCCTGGCCGGCGTCGCGGGCCATGGTGCAAAGCCGGGCCATGTCCAGCGCATAGAGTGCGCAGGTGCGGTCGGCCAGGCGCTTTTGCACGCGCACATGCTCCAGATAGGCATGGACGGCGGCGGGGAGCATCGCCAGGTTCTCTGCAGCCAGATCCTCTGCCGGAAGGTCGCCTTCCGGGAGCCCGTCCCTGTCCGATGCTCCCGGCATGGGCTTTCAGCCGGTCAGCCGCGCGCCAGGGTCAACGGCACGGGCCGCATGCGCGACAGGGCCGCGCTGGCCAGGGCCGAGATGCGCGAGAGGAATTCCGTGCCCATGGTGGCCTCGAAGCGCAGCGGATCGGGAGACCCCAGCACCAGCATGCCGAAGGCATTGGCCGGGTTGATGCTGTCGCCGTCATGCAGCGTGAGCAGGGCCAGGGACTGGGCTGCATCGGGATCGACCAGCCAGCCGCCGGGCTCGAAGCCCATGTTGGGGCCGCAAAATGGCATGGTCAGCGATGCCGCAAAGGACTTGGCGTCCTCGCTGACGCCCATGGTGTAGATGCTGCTGGTCTGGGCGCCGGAGACGTTCCACAGGCGCAGGGCCACCTGGGGCACCTCGAATACATGCTGCAGGCTGGCCGTGAGCGCGTGGGGCAGCTCGCGCAGGTCCTGGACCTTGGCAAGTGCGCAGCTCCAGGCATGCAGCTTGTCGCCGATGGAGGCGTTCTCGCTGCTGTGGCGCATCATGTCCATGATGCGGTGCTCCAGGCCCTTGATCTTCTCGCGCAGCATCTCGGCCTGGCGTTCCTGCAGGCTGACGGTGCGCGGGCTGTGGCTGCTGACCAGCTGCACACGCGCGAGCATCTCGGCGTGGCGCTCGAAGAATTCCGGATGGTTCAGCAGGTAGTCGGCAATCGTCTCTTCGGTGACGGCGATATCGGTAGTGCTGTTCATGGCTGGTCGGGAACCTCGATCTGTCCTTCAAAAACAAACTCTGCGGGGCCGGTCATGCGCACCGCGCCGCCGTCCCACTCGATGGTCAGCCGGCCGCCGCGGGTGTGCACATCGACGCGCGCGTCGAGCAGCCCCCAGCGAATGCCGGCCACCACGGCCGCGCAGGCGCCCGTGCCGCAGGCCAGCGTCTCGCCGGCACCGCGCTCGTAAACACGCAGCCGGATCTGGCCGCGATCGACGATCTGCATGAATCCCGCATTGACGCGCTGGGGAAAGCGCGCATGGCGCTCGATCAGCGGGCCCCAGGTGGCCACGGGGGCGTGGTCCACATCGTCCACCAGTTGCACCGCATGCGGGTTGCCCATGGAAACGGGGGCGATCCAGACCGTGGCCTCGTCGCCCAGCTGCAGGGGCCATTGCTGCGCCGCACCCAGCGGGCGGGGCACAAGGTCTGCACTATTGAAGGGCACCAGGGAGGGCTCCAGCACGGGCTGGCCCATGTCCACGGTGACGCGGCCATCGGCATGCAGCTCGGGAGCGATGAGGCCGGCCAGCGTCTGCACGCGGATGACGGACTTGCCGGTCAGGCCCTTGTCGTGCACATAGCGCGCAAAGCAGCGCGCGCCGTTGCCGCACTGCTCGACCTCGCCGCCGTCGGCGTTGTGGATCACATATTCGAAATCGATGCCTTCGGCGGGCGAGGGCCGCACCGTGAGGATCTGGTCGGCGCCCACGCCGAATTGGCGATGGGCGAGGAAGCGGTACTGGGCTGCGCTCAGGCCCAGCGGGCCGGCGGTTTCGTCGAGGACCACGAAATCGTTGCCAGCGCCCTGCATCTTGGTAAAGCGGATCTGCATCCGGCGATTATCCCCTGCACGGCAGCCTCATGGCGCAATCCGGGGCCATGCCCCGCAGCAGTACTTGCGTCTCTTGCGCAACAGCGGCGGGCGGGCCAATCCGCATAATGCCCCCATGACCCGCCCCAGCCAGCTCCTGCACCCCCAGCGCCAGCCCGTAGACACGCTCAAGGCCTCCACCGTCCTGCTGCTGCGCGACCGCGCCGATGGCCAGGGGCTGGAGGTGCTGATGACTCGGCGCTCGCCCAAGGCCAGCTTCGTGCCCAGCGCCTATGTCTTCCCGGGCGGCGGCATCGAGGCCCAGGACGCGGCCGAGGCCGCCCATGCCTGCGCCAGCACCCGCCCCGCCCAGGCCGGCGACGGGCTGCGCATCACCCAGGCCATCGCCGGCCTGCGCGAGACCTTCGAGGAACTCGGCATCCTGCTGGCCCACGATGCCCAGGGCCGGCCGGTATCTGCCGCCGAACTGGCCACGCTGGACCGCAAGGCGCCGCTGGTGCCCCAGTGCGAGGCACGCGGCCTGCGCCTGGCCGTGGATGCGCTGTGGTACCTGGCCCACTGGACGGCCGACCGCGACCAGCCCCGGCGCTTCGATGTGCCCTTCTTCGTGGCGCGCATGCCCGAAGACCAGGAACCCGACGCCGACGGGTCGGAACAGTTCGAGCCCATCTGGGTGCGCCCGCAGGAAGCGCTGGAGCGCCACCGCGCGGGCAGCTTCCCCATGATCTTCCCCACCATCCGCACGCTGGACCGGCTCAGCCGCTTCGCGGGCACCGATGCCGTGTTCGCCGCCCTGCAAGGCGAGCAGCCGCTGTGGCAGTGCTGCCCGCGCACCGGCTTTCTCAATGGCAAGGAAGCCCGCCACATGGAGGACGAGGCCCCCTTCGGCGAGCTGGAAATGGTCTGCCCGGACGGCCAGATCCTGCACACGCTGGACTGGCAGAGCGAGCGTGCCGTGCCACTGCGCAAGAACCTGCTGCGCCTGACGGCACCCAACCCCGGCGTGATGACCGGCCCCGGCACCAACAGCTATCTGGTGGGCGATGCCGCCACGGGCTACGCCGCCATCGACCCCGGCCCGGCCGACGCCGCCCATGTGCAGCGCCTGTTCGATGCGGCGGGCGGCGACATACGCCACATCCTGTGCACGCATTCCCATGCCGACCACTCGCCGGGCGCCGCGCTGCTGCAGGCGCTGGCGGTGCAGGCCGGCAGGCCCAGGCCCGCCATTGGCGGCCTGCCCTCGGCGCCCACGGCCCGGCCGGCCAGCCGCTTCACCCCCGACTACGCACTGACCGACGGCCAGCGCATCGTGCTGCAGGATGGGCAAGGCGGCACCACCCACACCCTGCAGGCCGTGTTCACGCCCGGCCATGCGGCCAACCATGTGTGCTTTGTGCTGGAGGAAGACGCCCTGCTGTTCAGCGGCGACCACATCCTCAATGGCAGCACCACCATCATCGATCCGCCTGACGGCAACATGCGCGACTACATCGATTCGCTGGACAGGCTCGACGCGCTGTGCGCCGCGCACGATGCGCGCTTCATCCTGCCGGCCCATGGCTATGTGCTGGGCTTTGCGCGCCAGGCGATCGCCAAGCTCAAGGCCCACCGGCTGGCGCGCGAGGCCAAGGTGCTGGCCGCCATGCAAAAACAGCCCGACGGCAGCGTGCAGGACTGGGTGCGGCTGGCCTATGACGACGCCCCGCCCCAGCTGTGGCCGATTGCCGAGCGCTCGCTGCTGGCGCATGTGGAGCGCATCCGTGCGCTGTGCGGGCGGCAATGACCGGCAATGACCGACGACGCGCGCGGGGCCTGGTATCTGGTTAAGCTGCGCGCATGTCTGAATCTGAAAGCGTTCGCCTGGCCAAGCGCCTGGCCGAACAGGAACAATGCTCGCGCCGCGAGGCCGAACTGCATATCACCGCCGGCAACGTCCAGGTGGACGGCAAGGTCGTGCAACTGCCCGAGACGCGCGTGCGCCCCGAGCAGCAGGTCACGCTGCGCAGCGGCGCCCAGCCCGAGGCCGTGCCGCCCGTCACCCTGCTGATGAACAAGCCTGCGGGCTACACCCAGGGCCGGCCCTATGGCCGGGTGCGCAGCGCCCACTCCCTGCTGGGCGAAGCCAGCATGGCCCAGGTGGACACGCCCATGCCGCTGCTGGTGCTGGCCCAGCATTTCAAGAACCTGGAATCCTTCCTGCCCCTGCCGCTGCCGGCCAGCGGCCTCATCGTCTACACCCAGGACAAGCGCGTGGCGCGCAAGCTGGGCGAGGAAGGCATGTGGCTGGAGCAGGAATGCATCGTCGGCGTCGAGGGCCAGATCCACGAGGACGGCCTGGAGCTGATGAAGGCCGGCCTGCCGATCGGCAAGCGCCAGCTGCCGCCCTGCCGCGTGAGCTGGCAGAACGAGAACCACCTGCGCTTTGCGCTCAAGGGCATCGCGCCCGACGAGATCGACGCCATGTGCACCGAAGTGGGCCTGCGCGTGGTCAGCCTGCGCCGCCTGCGCATTGGCCGCCTCTCTCTGGCCAAGGTGCCCGAAGGCCAGTGGCGCTACCTGATGCCCTGGGAGCGGTTCTAGGCCGGCATTGCCGGGTGCGCGGCGGGCAGCACATTCGGCAAATGAGAATCATTTCATAGAATGCGGGATTCCCGTGCTGCCTTCGGGCCTCCCGCATGCCTGCGCCCGCCTCTTCCTCTTCTTCCCTGCTGAGCACCTTCCAGGACAGCTACCACGAGCTGGTGCGCTTCGTGGCGCGCCGCGCCGGCCCGCAGGCCGCGCGCGACCTGGTGCATGACGCCTGGATACGCCTGGCCGAACGCCAGCGCGGCGAAAGCGATGCGCCCGCCGCGCCGGACAGTCCGCCAGGCGCCAGCCGCGCCTATCTCTACGCGGTGATGGAGAACATCGCCATCGACCACCTGCGCCATGGCCAGCGCACGGCCGAGCGCTTTGACACCAGCGCCAGGGAAGGCGAGCCGCCCTCCCCCCTCAGCCCCGATGTGGCCGACACCCATTCCTACCGCCAGGCCCTGGCCGGGGTCGAAGGCGCCCTGGCGCAGCTGCCCGCGCGCTGCCGCGACATCTTCCTGGCCGACCGCATCGAGGGCGCCTCGCATGCCGAGCTGGCCGAGCGCCACGGCGTCTCGGTCAAAACCGTGGAACGCGAGGTCATGCGCGCCATGGACAGCGTGGAAGCCTCGCTGCGCCGCTGGCGCGGAGACACCGCCGCACCCGCACCACGCACGGGCCGCCGCCGCGCCCTTTCCACCCTGCTGGGGATGGCGGGCCTGGGTGTCGGCAGCCCGGCGATGTGGCTGGCCTGGCGCCAGTGGATGCCGCAGTACCAGGTGCGGCTGGCCACGGCCACCGGCCGCCTGCTGAACCAGCCCCTGCCCGACGGCAGCAGCTTGACGCTGGACGCCGCCAGCCGCGCCGAGGTGGACTTCTACGCCACGCGCCGCCAGGTGCGGCTGCTGGCCGGCAGCGCCTTCTTCGCCGTGGCGCGCGACACGGAACGGCCCTTCGTGGTCCAGGCGGCGGACGTACAGGTCACCGTGCTGGGCACGCGCTTCGAGGTGGCGCTGGAGGACGATGCGGTGCTGGTCGCCGTCGATGCGGGCCGCGTGCAGGTGCGCGACGGCAGCGGCGCCCGGCATGAACTGGGTGCAGGCCAGCTGCTGCGCCTGGCGCCAGGCCAGACGGCCGCCGTGCAAACGGTTGCGGCAGTGGCCGCCTGGCGCGAGGGCTGGCTGGACTTCCAGAACACGCCGCTGGCCGAGGTGGCCCGGCGCCTGGAGCGCTACAGCCTGCAGCCACTGCGCGTGGAGCCCGACGCCGCCGCCCTGCCCGTGCTCGGGCGCGTGCGCATTGCGGCGGCCCAGGGCTGGCTGCGCATGCTGCCGCGCACCCTGCCGGTCAGCGTGCAGGAAGAGGTGCAGGAAAAGGAACAGGGCCCGGGAACCGGGCGCACCCTGGTCATCCGCCGCCGCAGCTGATGCGCTGATGCGCCCATGGCCCCGGTATGCACGGCGCATGCGCACCAGGCGTGAGGGAATGTCTGCGCCCGTTCGTATAGGCATGAGGACCCGGGAACGCGACGCATTCGCAGCCCGGGAATCGCCATTGCCCAGATCCGCCACGGGACCTTCCATGTCTTCATTCCCCTCCAAGCCTTCCCGCCTTGCCTGCCACCATGCCGTTGCCGCGGCCATCGCGCTGCTGGCCGTGCAGCTTTCTCCAGCCGCGCTGGCCCAGGCGGCACCGGCCCTGGCCACGGCCGCCAGCACCGACTTCCACATTCCCGCCCAGCCGCTGGACCAGGCGCTGGCCCAACTGGCCCGCCAGGCTGGCCTGCAGCTGCTGGCCGCGCCTGAACTGGTACAGGGCCGCCGTGCGCCCGCCGTGGAAGGGCGCCTGAGCACCGCCGCCGCCGTGGCCCGGCTGCTGCGCGGCAGCGGGCTGGAAGGCCATGTGAGCCAGGGCACGCTGGTGGTGGAAAAGCCCGCCGGCACCGTGGCCCTGCCCGAAGTCACGGTCTCCGCCGTGGGCGAGACCACGACCACCGAGGGCTCGGGCTCCTACACCACGGGGCTGATGAGCACCTCTACCAAGCTGCCGCTTTCCATCCGCGAGACGCCCCAGTCCCTCACCGTGGTCACGCGCCAGAAGATGGACGACCAGGGCATGCTGTCCATCGACGACGTGGCCAACAGCGCCACCGGCATCACCATCAACCGCTGGAGCGACGACCGGGCGCGCTATTTCTCGCGCGGGTTCGTGATCGGCTCCTTCCTGCAGGACGGCGTGCCCGTCTCGTATGAAACCGACACCTCCACCTACGACACCATGGCCATGTACGACCACGTGGAAGTGGTGCGCGGCCCCACGGGCCTGATGACGGGCGTGGGCGACCCTTCGGGCACGATCAACTTCGTGCGCAAGCGCGCGCCGCGCACCACCCAGCGCTCGGTCACCCTGCGCGGCGGCAGCTGGAACCAGGCCGTGGGCGAGGTCGATGTGGGCGGCGCCCTCAACGAGGACGGCTCGGCGCGCGGGCGTGTGGTGGCCTCGGCCCAGTCGCGCGACCACTTCATCGATGGCTACAGCAGCCGCCGCCAGCTGCTGTACGGCACCGCCGAGTTCGACCTGGGCCGCGACACCACGCTGAGCGTGGGCGGCTCCTATGTGAACGAGGACAACCCCGGCTCGCAATGGATGGGCGTGCCCATGGGCTTTGATGGCTCCTTCCTCGACATTGCGCGATCCAGGCGTTTCTCGCCCTCCTGGAGCAAATGGGACAAGAAGGAGGTCAGCCTGTTCGCCGACCTGGAGCACCGCTTCGACAACGGCTGGAAGGCCAGGCTGGCAGCGCGCGCCCTGCAGGCCAAGTCCGCGCTGGACGGCGCCTACCTGGTCTCGGGCGGCCTGGACGACCAGGGCCGCACGCGCTACGACGTGGCCGGCGGCCTGTACGACTACGACAAGCGCCAGCTCAGCCTCGATGCCTCGGCCCAGGGCCCCGTGCGCCTGTTCGGCCGCGAGCATGACCTGGCCTTCGGCGTCAGCCGCCGCACCATCCGCTGGAGCGACCAGGGCTACAGCTACCTGTCGCCCACGGGGGAATGGCTGATCGCCAATGGCGTCGATCCCTATACCTGGAACCCCGACTCGCTGGACCGCTCCGGCCTGCTGGCCGAAGACCTGTGGACGCGCCGCCAGAAGACCACGCTGACCTCGGCCTACGCCACGGGCCGCTTCCTGCTGGCCGAGCCACTGAACCTGATCGCCGGCGCGCGCCTGGACTGGTACGACTTCACCAACGTCCAGCGCCAGGGCAGTTGGAGCCGGGAGCGCGAATTCAGCGAGAAAGCCCATGCCACGCCCTATGCCGCGCTGACCTATGACATCAACAAGACCTACTCGGCCTATGCCAGCTACACCAGCATCTTCCGGCCGCAGGATTTTCTGGATGTCTCGGGCAGCATGCTGGCGCCGGTGGAGGGCCGCAATTTCGAGCTGGGCCTCAAGGGCAGCTACCTGGACGAGCGCGTGAACCTGGCCGTTGCCGTGTTCAACACCACGCAGGACAACCTGCCCCAGGCCATCGCGGACATCAACTCCTGCACGGTGAAGACCAATTGCTACCGCTCGGTGGGCAAGGTCAAGAGCAAGGGGCTGGACGTGGACATCAGCGGCGAGATCCTGCCGCGCCTGAACGCCGGCCTTGGCTATACCTTCACCCAGGCCAAGATCGCCAGCGACAGCACCGAAGGCGCCAAGGGCGCGCCCTATGCCAGCTACACGCCGCGCCACCAGCTCAAGCTGTCGGCCATGTACCACCTGGGCGGCGAGCTGGGCGCATGGCGCGTGGGCGGCGGCCTGCGCTACCAGAGCCGCACCACGTCCGAGTCGCTGACCAGCGCCGAAGGCTATGCAATCCGCCAGTCCGCCTATGCCGTGGCCGACCTGGTCATCGGCTATCGGGTGAACCGGCAGCTGGACCTGCAGATGAACGTCAGCAACCTGTTCGACCGCCGCTACTTCGAGACCCTGGGCACGAACAACGGCGGCAACTATTTCGGCGTGCCGCGCAGGCTGCTGCTGACGGCCAAATACCAGTTCTGAACCGCCCATGAAAATGCCCCGCCGGTGGCGGGGCATGGAAGAAAGTGTGAAGCGCGCCGATAAGCCGGATTCTGTGCACGCGGTTGCCCGCATGTGACCGCCATTAATCTGGGCCGGGCGTCGCCGCCCGGCTCGGTGCTACCTACCCGCACACTCCGGGGGCCCCGTCAACGTGTGCCTACTTGGTATTGCTGCGCGTAGAGATTGCCCGTTTCACCTTGGACGGTTCCCGTCCAAGGTGGCTGTGGGTTCCATGCTTGCGCATGGACCGTATGGCTTGCGCCATCCGGTTCGGCTTTCGCCGACCCACAGAACACCCGGGGGGAATTGTTCCGTCCAAACTCGTCTCTGTTGCTCTGATCCTCACCTCACGGTGGACAGCCGTTAGCTGCTACGCTGCCCTGTGCAGTCCGGACGTTCCTCCAGTGCCGTGTTTCCACGATTGCACCAGCGGCGGTCTGGCGTGCTTCACGGGCGGCATTATCTCGCGGCTTGGGCCGGGCTGCAGGCAGATGGCGCAACAGCCTCACGGCGGCATGCAGAACTCGCGGCGGAATTGTTCGGGTGAGGTGCCGGCCTCGCGCTGGAACATGGCGATGAAGGCCGAGGGCGTGCTGTAGCCCAGGTCATAGGCGATCTGCTGCACGCTCAGGCCGGCCTCCAGCGCATCGATGGCCAGCAGGTAGCGCATGCGCTGGCGCCATTCGCCCAGGCCCATGCCCAGCTCGCGCTGGCAGTGGCGCGCCAGGGTGCGCTCGGTCATGTGCACGCTGGCGGCCCATTGGGCCAGGCTGCGGTGGTCCTCGGGCGCAGCGCGCATGCGGGTCAGCACTTCGACCAGGGCCGGGTGTTCAGCGGCCGGCAGATATCCAGGCTCCACGGGAACGGCCCGCAACTGGTCGTAGAGCACACGGGCCAGGCGCAGGTCGGCGTCGGTGGCGGGAATGTGCACGTCGCGCACGGCAAAGTCGGCCAGTATGGCCTTGACGATGGCGCCGATGCGCATGGAGCACGGTTGCGCCGGCAGCTCCCTGCACAGCGCAGGCGCCAGGTAGACCGAGCGGTAGACCACGGCGTGCGCCACATGGCAGCTGTGCACCACGCCGGGCGGCACCCAGACGCCGTACTGCGGCGGCGAGACCCAGCGCTGGCCTGCCGTGTCCATGCACATGCTGCCGTGGGGCGTGTAGTTGAGGTGTCCCCAGCTGTGGCTGTGCGGCGGCACCTCGGTGTCGGCGCCGAATTCGTCGTAGCGGAAGTAGTACTCACCCGGCACATCCTCGACGTTCTGGATGTGCATGGGCTTGCTGGGACGGGGCATGGCGGATGGTCCGGGTTGCGCTATCGATTGTCCGAAACCAGGGATGCACTCCAAGTCGGACAGAACGATCATAGGACCAGTCTTAGGAGTCTTCCAATGGGGTCTTACCTTTTCCCTTTGATCGCCGTGCTCATCTGGTCGGTCAATACCGTGGTCAGCAAGATGGCGGCCGACAGCATCGGCGCGGCCGAGATCGGTTTCTACCGCTGGCTGGTGGCGGCCGTGCTGTTCACGCCTTTCCTTTTGCCGTCCATCTGGCGCCAGCGCGCCGACATCCGGCCGCTGCTGCCGCGCCTCATCGTGCTGGGGATGCTGGGCATGGTGATCTACCAGAGCCTGGCCTATTACGCGGCCCATATGACATCGGCCACGCACATGGGCCTGATCGGCTCGCTCACGCCCATGATGGTGCTGGGCCTGTCCACCGCCATGCTGGGCCAGGCGTTGAGCCGGGGCGCCGTGCTGGGCTGCGTGCTGGCCATTGCGGGCGTGGCCCTGGTGGTGTCTTCGGGGCAACCTGCCACCTTGCTCACCCAGGGCCTCAATGGCGGCGATGCGCTGATGTTCGTGGCCATGCTGGCCTATGCGGTCTACAACATCCTGCTCAAGCGCTGGCCCATGCCGCGCCTGGCCACGGTGCAACTGCTGTACCTGCAGATCCTGGTGGCCGTGATCGCGCAGCTACCGCTGTTCCTGATGGCGCCGCGCACGGGGCTGAACGCGACCAACCTGCCGCTGGTGGGCTTTGCGGGCATCATGGCCTCCATCGCCGCGCCGCTGCTGTGGATGATGTCGGTGGCGCGCATCGGCCCGGGCCGCTCCAGCATGTTCTTCAACCTGGTACCCATCTTCACGGCCGTGATCGCCTTCATGGCATTGGGTGAGCCCCTGGCGGCCTACCACGCCGTGGGCGGCGTGCTGACCATTGGCGGCCTGCTGCTGGCCGAGCTGTGGAAGCAGCCTTTGCGCGCACCGCGTGCCGCCGCCACCGCCTGAAAAATCAGGGTTTTCCCGAGCGCAAATGGTGCACGCATGCTGCATGCCGGTGCGGCGCCCGCACCAGCTCTGCCCATAAGAATTTGCATTCAGGCCTGCTCATAATTTCTTGTTGGACAGCCCTGTCCCGCCTTTCGATACTGCCGCCACAGGAACAGCTCCAGACGCCCGGCCGGTCTCACTGCAGACCCGCCAGCGCCTGAAGCCCCTGAGACACACGGGCCCCGCCCCGGTCCGTGTGCCCGCTGCACCGTCGAAGACAGGAGACACCCCATGAGCAGTCCGGCATCCGCCGCACATTCCCCCGCCCACGGCGCCGGCCAGGCATCGCCGCCCGACATGGACGCCACCTACCGCAAGATCGCCTGGCGCCTGATTCCCTTTCTGGTGCTGCTCTTCATCCTGGCGTGGATAGACCGCGTCAATGTCGGCTTCGCCAAGCTGCAGATGCTGGACGACCTGCAGTTCAGCGAGGCCATCTACGGCCTGGGTGCCGGCATCTTCTTCATCGGCTACTTTTTGTTCGAAGTACCCAGCAACCTGCTGCTGGAGAAGATCGGCGCACGCAAGACGCTGGCGCGCATCACCATCCTGTGGGGCGCGGCCTCCATGGCCATGGCCTATGTGACCACGCCCACCATGTTCTACGTGCTGCGCTTCATCTTGGGCGTGGTGGAGGCCGGCTTCTTCCCCGGCGTGGTGCTGTACCTGACCTACTGGTTCCCGGCCCGCCACCGGGCGCGCGTCAACGGCCTGTTCATGACCTCGTTCGCCATTGCGGGCGCCGTGGGCGGCCCCATTGCGGGCGCCATCATGAATGGCATGCAGGGCGTGGGCCATCTGTCCAACTGGCAGTGGCTGTTCATCCTGGAAGGCATTCCCTCGGTGATCGCCGGCTTCTTCGTGCTGCTGTACCTGCCCGAGAAGCCCGCCAACGCCAGGTGGCTGAGCCCGGCCGAGCAGCGCGCCGTGACCGCCGCCGTGGAGGCAGAGAACCAGGGCGGCCACAAGCATGTGTCCTTCCTGGACGCCTGCCGCAACTACCGCGTGTGGCTGTGCGCCGCCGTGTACTTCTGCATCGTCAGCGGCAACGCCACCATTGCCTTCTGGTCGCCGTCCATCATCAAGGAGATCGGCATCCAGAACACGCTGCAGATCGGCCTGATCTCGGCCATTCCCTTCCTGGCCGGCACCCTGGCCATGGTCTGGAACGGCATGCATTCGGACAAGACCGGCGAGCGCCGCATGCACTGCGCCCTGTCCGCGCTGATCGCGGCGGCGGGCCTGATCCTCACGGGCCTGTTCCTGCACAACGCCGTGCTCGCCCTGTGCGCGCTGACGCTGGCCTCCATCGGCATCCTCGCGGCCTTTCCCGTGTTCTGGTCGATTCCTGCCGCCTTCCTGGCCGGCACGGCGGCGGCCGGCGGCATTGCGCTGATCAACTCCATCGGCAACCTGGCCGGCTTCGTGGCGCCCTACATGATCGGCGCGCTCAAGACCAGCACGGGGTCGCTGTCCTCGGGCCTGTACTTCGTGGCCGCGCTGGAATTCATGGCCGCCTTCCTGGTCGTGCTCTTCGTCAAGAAGCAGTGATGCCTGCGCGCCGCACCGCGCGCGCCACTGCCCCCTCCTCTTTCCCACCGGGGCCTGCGGCCCCGCCTTTCCCTGGATCGCCTGCCATGCAACTGCAGTTCACCACCCCTGAGGGCCAGACCTTCGCCCCTGAATTCGACACCCTGATCGTCGCCGGCTGGGCCGGCCGCGACCGCGAGGCCATCGAGCACCACATCGAGGAGCTGGCCGCCATCGGCATCCCGCGCCCCAGCGCCGTGCCGCTGTACTACCGCATCTCCAGCAACCAGCTGAGCCAGCGCAGCGCGCTGCAGGTGCTGGGCCCGGACTCCTCGGGCGAGGTGGAGGTCTTCGTGTTCACGCACGAAGGCGAGATGTTCGTGAGCCTGGCCTCCGACCACACGGACCGCAAGCTGGAAGCCTACAGCGTGGCCTTTTCCAAGCAGGCCTGCGTCAAGCCCGTGGCCACCCAGGCCTGGCGCTTTGCCGACGTGGCCGGCCACTGGGATGAGCTCGTCGTGCGCTCGTGGATCGTGGAAGACGGCCGCGAGGTGCTCTACCAGGAAGGCACGCTGGCCAGCCTGCGCACGCCCCAGGACCTGATCGCAGGCTTCACGGGCGGCAAGGATCTGCTTCCCGCAGGCTGCGGCATGACCTGCGGCACGGTGGGCGCCATCGGCGGCATCCGCCCCTCGACGCAGTTCTCCATGGAGCTGTACGATCCCCGCAGCCAGCGTTCCATCCGCCACAGCTACCGCAGCGAACTGCTGGACGTCGTGGCCTGAGCCCCGACTCCGATCCGCCCACGCCCGCCTTCACCCACAGGACTTCCCACATGACCCAAGCCCTCCCCCTGCCCAGCCTGGAACTGGCATCACAGCGCCTGCATGGCGGCGAAACCACCTCGGTGCAGCTGACCGAGCAGGCCCTGGCCCGCACCATGTCGGGGGAAGGCCCCAAGGTGTTCACGCGCGTGTTCCAGGGCGCGGCCCTGGCCGAGGCCCGTGCCAGCGACGTGCTGCGTGCGGCCGGCCTGGCGCGCTCGCCCATCGAGGGCCTGCCGGTCTCGGTCAAGGACCTGTTCGACATCGCCGGCTTTCCCACGCTGGGCGGCTCGCGCCTGCTGGCCGACGCACCGCCCGCGCAGCGCACGGCCGAAGTGGTGCAGCGCCTGCGCCAGGCCGGCGCCGTCATCGTGGGCACGACCAACATGACCGAGTTCGCCTACTCGGGCCTGGGCATCAACCCGCACTACGGCACGCCGCGCAATCCCTGGCAGCGTGACGAGGACGGCGGCCGCATCCCGGGTGGCTCGTCCTCGGGCGCGGCCATCTCGGTCACCGACGGCATGGCCATGGCGGCCATCGGCTCGGACACGGGCGGCTCGGTGCGCATTCCTTCGGCGCTGTGCGGGCTCACGGGCTTCAAGCCCACGGCGCGCCGCGTGAGCATGGAGGGCGTGCTGCCGCTGTCGGCCAACCTGGACTCCATCGGCCCGCTGGCCCCCAGCGTGCGCTGCTGCGCCACGCTGGACGCCATCCTCAGCGGCGAGCCGCTGGGCGAGCTGCATGCCGCGCCGCTGCAGGGCCTGCGCCTGCTGGCACCCACCAACGTGGTGCTGGACGGCATGGACGCCACCGTGGCCGCCGCTTGGGAGCGCACGCTGACCCTGCTGTCGCAGGCGGGCGCCCACATCACCCATGCCGTGGTCGCGCCCTTCGGCGAGCTGGCCGACATCAATTCCAAGGGCGGCTTCACGGCCGCCGAGGCCTGGGCCTGGCACCGCCACCACATCGCCACACGCCTGTCCGAGTACGACCCGCGCGTGGGCACGCGCATCCTGCGCGGCAAGGACATCAGCGCGGCCGACTACATCGACCTGCTGGCACGCCGCAGGCAGTGGATTGCCGCCGTCAGCGCCCAGATGGCCGACCATGACCTGATCGTCATGCCAACCGTGCCCGTGGTCGCCCCGAAGATCGCCGACCTCACGCAGAGCGACGAGGCCTACTTCGGCGCCAACGGCCTGATCCTGCGCAACCCCACGCTGATCAACTTCCTCGACGGCTGCGCCATCTCCCTGCCCTGCCAGCGCGCAGGCGAGGCGCCCGTGGGCCTGAGCCTGGCCGGCCTCGGCGGGCAGGACCGGCGACTGCTGTCCGTGGCCCTGGCCGTGGAGCAGCTGCTGGCTTCGGCGCAGGGCTGATCGACCAGGTGGCCTCGGGCCTAGCCGCCCAGGCCGCTGCCCGGCAGCCGCGCCACGGCCTGGCCGTGGTTCAGCGCAAAGGCGGCGGCGGTCTCCTCGGCCGCGCGCGCCACCACTTCGGTCAGCGGGTTCTGGTGATCGTTGCGAAAGCAGGCCACCAGCGGCAGCGAGGGGAACTCCCGGTCCACGCGCAGCAGGCGCAGGCGCTGCTCGGCCAGCTCGCGCTGGATGATGGCCGGCGGCACGGCGGCCACGCCCAGGCCGTCGCAAACCACGCGGATCATGGTCGCCACCGAGGCGATGCAGTTCAGGTGCACCGAGGCGCTGCTTTCGGTGGAGAACAACTGCTCGATCACCGCATACGGCTCGGAGCCGCGCGCAAAGCACATGATGGGAAAGGCCGCCAGCTCGGCCAGGCTCAGGGTCTCGTCGCCAATGCCCAGCTTGGGGCTGCCCACCCAGGCCATGGGAAATTCACCCAGCGACAGATGGCCCACGCCAGCCGCCGTCACGGGCTTGGCCTGCAGCGACAGGTCCAGCTGGCCCTTCACCAATTGATCGGACATGTGCAGCGTGGTGTCGCAGGCGATCTCCACCTGCAGGCGCGGATAGCGCTGCTGCAGCAGCGCCAGAAAGTTGGGAAACCAGCTGTGCACGATGGACTCGATGGCGCCGATGCGGATCACGCCGGCATAGGCCTGCTTGTCCAGCATGTCCTCGCGCATCTCGCGCATGAGGCGCAGCATGCGCTCAGCATGGACCAGGGCCTTGGCGCCGTCGGCCGTCAGCGTGACCTCGCGCACGCCACGGTCGAACAGGCGCACGCCGAACTCCTGCTCCAGCGTGGCGATGCGGCTGGAGACGGCGGCCTGCGTGGTGTACAGCCGCTCGGCCGTCATGCGGAAATTGCGCAGCTCGGCCAGCAAGACAAAGGTTTCCAGGAACCGTAGATTCATGCGGCGATGTTAGCCGTCCAGGCCATATCGATATAGCCCATGCATAGAACAGCTGCGTGCACAATGAATGCCTGGTTTTCGCGCAGCGTCTGCGCGCCACCCCCGACTGTCCAACCACCACCCCAACTCGCGGAGGTCCGATGAGAGCTGACAACATCCTGCAAACGATTGGCAACACGCCCCATGTGCGCATCAACCGCCTGTTCGGCGCCGGTGCCAATGTGTGGATCAAGTCCGAGCGCGGCAACCCCGGCGGCTCCATCAAGGACCGCATCGCCCTGGCCATGGTCGAGGACGCCGAGAAGTCCGGCGCCCTGCAGCCCGGCGGCACCATCATCGAGCCCACCAGCGGCAACACCGGCGTCGGCCTGGCCCTGGTGGCCGCCGTCAAGGGCTACAAGCTGGTGCTGGTCATGCCCGAGAGCATGAGCATCGAGCGCCGCCGCCTGATGCTGGCCTACGGCGCCAGCTTCGACCTCACGCCCAAGGAAAAGGGCATGAAGGGCGCCATCGCCCGCGCCCAGGAACTGGCCAGCCAGACGCCCGGCGCCTGGATTCCCCAGCAGTTCGAGAACCCCGCCAACATCGACGTGCATGTGCGCACCACGGCCCAGGAAATCCTGGCCGACTTCCCCGAAGGCCTGGATGTGCTGATCACCGGCGTGGGCACGGGCGGCCACCTGACCGGCGTGGCCAAGGTGCTCAAGGCCAGGTTCCCCCAGCTCAAGGTCTTTGCCGTGGAGCCTGCCGCCTCGCCCGTGATCTCGGGCGGCCAGCCCTCGCCCCACCCCATCCAGGGCATTGGCGCAGGCTTCGTGCCCAAGAACCTGGACACCAGCCTGCTGGACGGCGTGATCCAGGTCGAGGCCGAACCCGCGCGCGAGTACGCACGCCGCTCGGCCCGCGAGGAAGGCATCCTGGTCGGCATCTCCTCGGGCGCGACCCTGGCCGCCATTGCGCAAAAGCTGCCCGAGCTGCCCGCAGGCGCCAAGGTGCTGGGCTTCAACTACGACACGGGCGAGCGCTACCTGTCGGTGGAAGGCTTCCTGCCGGCCTGACGGCGGCAAGCCCCGTCCGCTGCAGTGCACTGCACTGCGGCATGAAACACAAGGCCTCGCAAGAGGCCTTTTTTGTTGCCGCCAGCGGCATGCTGCATTCCCCGTTCGCGCACAACGAAGCGGCCCCGGACGCGGACAATCTTCCCCACGGCGCGGTGTTCCCCCTGCACTGAAATCCGGGCGCGAACCCACGCGTAGGACAGTTGTGTGGAGATTTCTTACAAAACATGTTGCGCCCAAAGGTCATGCTGAACGCGCATCGGGCAAACCCGACTCTGGCCTACGATGGTCTGACCAAGGAGTAAAAAAATCTTGTTCGGTTTCTTTGAAAAACGCGTTCCGCCCTATCCCAGCGTCGAGCCCACGGTCCCTCCCAAGGGATTTTTTGCCTTCATCTGGGCCTGCACGCAAGGCATGCGCGGCTGGATCGCGCTGCTGACCTGCACCTCGGCGCTGCTGGCCGTCTACGAGGCGGCGCTGTTCGCCCTCATGGGCCATGTGGTGGACTGGTTGTCCACGGTGTCGCCGGCTGGTTTCTGGGCAGAGCAGCGCGGCACGGTGTGGGGCATTGCTGCCGTCCTGCTGTCCAGCGTGCTGCTGCTGGCCTTTCACACGGCGGTGATGCACCAGGTGCTGGCCATCAACTTCCCGATGCGGCTGCGCTGGGTGTTCCACCGGCTGATGCTGGGCCAGAGCATGTCGTTCTATGCCGACGAGTTCGCGGGCCGCATCACCACCAAGATCATGCAGACCGCGCTGTCGGTGCGCGAAGTGGTGTTCATGGTGGTCGATGTGCTGGTGGGCGTGAGCGTCTACATGATCGGCATCCTGATCCTGGCGGCCAGCTTCGAGTGGCGGCTGATGATTCCGTTTGCGCTGTGGCTGGCCGCCTATATCGGCGCCTGCTGCTACTTCGTTCCGCGCCTGGGCAAGATCGGCAAGGAGCAGGCCGATGCACGCTCCATGATGACGGGCCGCGTGACCGATGCCTATACCAACATCGCCACCGTCAAGCTGTTCGCCCACACGCGCCGCGAGGCCGAGTACGCGCGCAACGCCATGGAGGCCTTCAAGTCCACGGGCTATGCGCAGATGCGGCTGGTCAGCCAGTTCGAGATCGTCAACCACCTGATGATCACGATGCTGCTGGTGGGCTCGGCGGGCACGGCGCTGTACCTGTGGTCGGCCGGACAGGCCAGCGCAGGCGTGGTGGCGGCCATCATCGCCATGGCGCTGCGCCTGATGGGCTATTCGCACTGGGTGATGTGGCAGATGACGGGCCTGTTCGAGAACGTGGGCACCATCCAGGACGGCATCCTCACGCTGACCAAGCCGCGCACCATCGTGGATGCGCCCGACGCCAGGCCGCTGCAGGTCACGCACGGCGCCATCGCCTTCGAGGACCTGAGCTTTGCCTACAAGGACGGCGGCAAGCAGGTGATCGACCACCTGAACCTGCACATCCGCGCCGGCGAGCGCATCGGCCTGATCGGCCGCTCGGGCGCGGGCAAGTCCACGCTGGTGAACCTGCTGCTGCGCTTCCATGAAGCCCAGGGCGGGCGCATCACCATCGACGGCCAGGACATCCGCACCGTCACGCAGGACAGCCTGCGCGGCGCGGTGGGCATGGTCACGCAGGACACCTCGCTGCTGCACCGCTCCATGCGCGACAACATCCTCTACGGCCGCCCCGACGCGACCGAGCAGGAGATGCTGGCCGCCGCGCAGAAGGCCGAGGCCTCGGACTTCATCGCCACGCTGACCGACCTCAAGGGCCGTGGCGGCTACGACGCCCAGGTGGGCGAGCGCGGCGTCAAGCTGTCGGGCGGCCAGCGCCAGCGCGTGGCGATTGCGCGCGTCATGCTCAAGGACGCGCCCATCCTGCTGCTGGACGAGGCCACCAGCGCGCTGGACAGCGAGGTCGAGGCGGCCATCCAGCAAAGCCTGGACAGCCTCATGCACGGCAAGACCGTGATCGCCATCGCCCACAGGCTCTCGACCATCGCGGCCATGGACCGGCTCATCGTCATGGACCAGGGCCACATCGTCGAGCAGGGCACGCACCAGCAACTGCTGGAGCTGGGCGGCATCTACGCCAAGCTGTGGTCGCACCAGAGCGGCGGCTTCCTCGCAGAGCAGGGCTCGGAAGCTGCCAACGCCAACGGCTAGACGCTCGCCAGATCCCGGTCCAGCTGCGTATGCAAGGTATAGCGGCTGGCCGGGTGCAAGGTCACGCTGAGGTCCATCAACTCCCCATCGGTATCCAGGTAGCGGCGCACGATCTTCAGCGCCGCTGACCCGGCCGGGGCCTGCAATTCCTCCGACAGCGCATCCGGAATGAGCGCCCCCACCACGGCCTGCCGCACCCGCGCGATGCGCAGGCCGTACTGCTGCTCCAGCAGGCTGCTGACCAGCAACTCGGGCGCGGCGCGCACGCGCTCGGCCAGTTCCTGCGTGTCAAAGCGCTGCGCATCCACATAGACCACGGTCCAGGCAATGGGCAGGTGCGGCGCGGCGCCGTCGCGGCGCAGGCTGCAGATGGCCAGCCAGCGGCTGCCGGCCGGGCAGTCCAGTTCGGCGGCCAGGTCCTGGTCCAGCACCACCTCCTCGATGCGCCGCACCTCGCGCACATGGGTGGCGCCGAACTGCACCAGGTCCTCCAGCGAGGTCAGCGCCTGGCGGTAGTGCGCATGGGGCTGCGCCGCCTCCACGCGCGTGCCCACCTTCTTGCGCCGCGATACCAGCCCTGACTGCTGCAACTCGGCAATCGCGGCGCGCACGGTGTGGCGGCTCACGCCATAGCGGTCGCACAGCTCCAGCTCGGTGGGCAGCAGGGCGCCCACGGCGTATTCACCCGAGGCAATGCGCTCGGACAGGTCGCGCGCCACCTGGGCATAGCGTGTCTCAGCCATGGGCGCAGGCCCTCACCCCAGGCAAACCCGGATGTTCGTAATGTACGTACATAAATAAAAATATCGATATGTCCGAACTTAATTGCAATTGCGCACCATGACCCTTCCGTCCTTCACCTCCAGCACCGCCATCGATTCGCTGCTGTTCCGCGACGCCTTCGGCACCCCGGCCATGCGCGCCATCTTCGCCGACAGCGCGCTGGTGTCGCGCTACATCGAGGTCGAGGTCGCGCTGGCACGCGCCCAGGGCCGCTGCGGCGTGATTCCGGCCGAGGCCGCACACGAGATCGCGCAGCGCTGCAGCCTCGAAGCGCTGGACTTCGAGCTGCTGCGCAAGGAAACCGACATTGTCGGCTACCCCATCCTGCCGCTGGTGCACCAGTTGGTGAAACAGTGCGGCGACGCAGGCCGCTACATCCACTGGGGCGCCACCACCCAGGACATCATGGACACGGCCACCGTGCTGCAGGTGCGCGATGCGCTGGACCTGGTCGATGCCGACATCGCCGCGCTGCGAACCATCCTGGCCGACCTGGCAGAGCGCCACCGCGACACGCCCATGGCCGGCCGCACGCACCTGCAGCACGCCCTGCCCATCACCTTCGGCTACAAGGCCGCCATCTGGCTGGCCATGTTCGACCGCCATGCCCAGCGCCTGCAGGAACTGCGCCCGCGCGTGCTGGTGGGCCAGTTCGCGGGGGCGGCAGGCACGCTGGCCTCGCTGAGCGGACGGGGCCTGGAAGTGCAGCAATTGCTGATGGAAAAACTGGGCCTGGGCGTGCCCGCCACCACCTGGCATGTGGCGCGCGACGGCCTGGCCGAGGCCGTGAATTTCCTGGCCCTGGTCACCGGCTCGCTGGGCAAGATCGCCTACGACGTGATGCTGCTTTCCTCCACCGAGTTCGGCGAGGTGTTCGAGCCCTTCGTCACCGGGCGCGGCGCCAGCAGCACCATGCCGCAAAAGCGCAACGCCATCTCCAGCGAGCTGATGCTGGCCGCCTCCAAGGCCGTGCGCCAGCATGCGGGCCTGATGCTGGACGCCATGGTCCAGGACCTGGAGCGCGCCACCGGCCCCTGGCACGCCGAATGGGTGGCCCTGCCCGAGAGCTTCGTGCTCTCGGCTGGCGCCCTGCACCAGGCGCGCTTCATGCTGGGCGGCCTCATCGTCGATCCCGAACGCATGGCCCGCAACCTGGACATGACCGACGGCCTGATCGTGGCCGAGGCCGTGATGATGGGCCTGGCCCCGCACACGGGCCGCCAGCAGGCGCACGACATCGTCTATGCCGCCTGCCGCAGCGTCAACGCCGAGGGCGGCACGCTGGCCGATGCGCTGGCCCGCCTGCCCGAAGTCACGGCCCATTTCGACCGCGCGGTGCTGCAGCGCCTCACCGACCCGCGCAACTACCTGGGCGAGGCCCCGCAGATGGTGGACCGCGCCCTTGCGCTGTCGCGCGCCCATACAGCCAGCGGCCGCTGACACTCCGGCCCAGGACAGAACACAGCACTACAGGAGACAACACCATGCCTTTCCATCTTCCCCGCCTGCCACGCCTGGCCCTTGCCCTGGCCGCCACCACCTTCGCCCTGGCCGCGCACGCCCAGGGCGGCTACCCCGCCAAGCCGCTGACCTGGATCGTGCCCTTCGCGGCCGGCGGCCCCACGGACGCCATGGCGCGCGACATCGCCCAGCGCACCAGCACGCAACTGGGCCAGCAGATCATCATCGAGAACGTTCCGGGCGCGGGCGGCACCATCGGCGCGGCCAAGGCGGCGCGCTCGGCGCCCGACGGCTACAGCTTCCTGGTCGGCCACATGGGCTACATGGGCGCGGCGCCGTCGCTGTACAAGAAGCTGGCCTATGACCCGGTCAAGGACTTCGAGGCGGTGTTCCGCTTCCCCGACACGCCGCTGGTGCTGCTGGTGGGCAAGAACTCCCCGTACAAGACGGCAGAGGAGCTGGTGGCCTTCGGCAAGCAGAACCCGGGCCGGCTGAACTTCGGCAACGCGGGCGTGGGATCGACCTCGCACCTGGTGGCGGCGCTGTTCGCCAGCCGCGCGCAGATGGAGATCACCCAGGTGGCCTACAAGGGCGCGGCACCGGCCATGACCGATGTGATCTCGGGCCAGGTCGATGCCATGTTCGACCAGACCAACACCGCCCTGCCCCAGCTGGCGGGCGAGCGCATCCGCGCCATCGCGCTCACCTCGGACAAGCCCATGCCGCAGTTCCCGGGCGCGGCAGCGCTGGGCCAGAAGCTGCTGCCCGGCTTCGAGACCGCCACCTGGTACGGCATCTACGCGCCCAAGGGCACGCCGCGCGACGTGGTGCAAAAGGTCTACCAGGCCTATACCAAGGCCCTGGCCGACAAGGCCTGGACCGACAGAATGGCCGCCCAGGGCATACGCCTGCTGCCCGCAGATCAATACGCGCCCGAAGCCCTGGCCCGCCACACGGCCGCCGAGGTGGAGCGCTGGCGCAAGGTGGCGGCCGACGCGAAGATCTCGCTGGACTGAGCCCATGGACCAGACACGCACCCAGGCCCAGGCACAGACCCAAGCTCATACCCGCATCGAGCACGATGCCTTCGGCCCCGTCCACATCCCTGCCGACCGACTCTGGGGCGCGCAGACCCAGCGCGCGCTGGAGCTGTTCACCATTGGCGAGGAGCGTTTTCCGCAGGGCCTGTACCGCGCCTTCGGGCTGCAGAAGCTGGCGGCAGCGCGTGCCAACCGGCGCCTGGGCGTGCTGGACGACGAGCGCGGCGCGGCCATTGAGGACGCAGCCACCGAACTGCGCGACGGCCTGCTGGACGCGCATTTCCCGCTGACCATCTGGCAGACGGGCTCGGGCACGCAGACCAACATGAATGCCAACGAGGTCATCGCCAACCGCGCCAACCAGATGCTGGGCCAGCCCCCGGGCACGCGCAGCCCGGTCCATCCCAACGACCATGTCAATGCCTCGCAGTCGTCCAACGACAGCTTTCCCACGGTGATGCACCTGGCCACGGCGCTGGAGCTGCGCGACCACCTGCTGCCCGCCCTGGAACAGCTGCAGCAGCGCCTGCAGGAACGCGCCCTGGCCTTTGCCGGCGTGCTCAAGGTGGCGCGCACGCACCTGATGGACGCCGTGCCCATGACGCTGGGCCAGAGCTTCGAGACCTTTGCCCACCAGGTGGGCCACGGCATGGACCGGCTGCAGGCCACCCAGCCCCGTCTGTGGAGCCTGGCCCAGGGCGGCACGGCGGCCGGCACGGGGCTCAACGCGCCGGCCGGATTCGACCGGGTCTTCTGCGAGGAGATACAGGCGCTCACGGGCCTGGCGGTCACGCCCAACCCCTGCAAGTTCGAAGGCATGGCCGCGCACGATGCGCTCATCGAGGTCTCGGGCGCGCTCAACGTGGTGGCCGGTTCGCTGGCGAAGATGGCCAATGACATCCGTTTGCTGGGCTCAGGCCCGCGCTGCGGCCTGGGGGAGCTGGTGTTTCCCGACGATGGGCTGAGCTCCTCCATCATGCCGGGCAAGCGCAACCCGACCGTGGCCGAAGTCGTGGTGCAGGCCGCCTACCAGGCCATGGGCCACCACCTCACCGTCACGCTGGCGGGCTCGGCCGGGCACTTCGAGCTCAACGTGGCCAAGCCCGTGCTGATCCACCACCTGCTGCGCGCCATGCGCGCACTGGGCGACGCCAGCCGCGTGTTTGCCGAGAAGCTGGTGGCCGGCCTGCAGGCACACACCGAGCGGCTGGAGCAGCAGGTCAGCCACTCGCTGCTTCAGGCCACCGCGCTCAACCCGGTGCTGGGCTATGACGCCGTGGCACGCATCACGCGCGAGGCCATGGCACGCGGCATTGCGCCGCGCGAGGCGGCCGTGGCGCTGGGGCTGGTCACGGCGGCCGAGTACGACCGGCTGGTGGACCTGCGGGCCATGGCCGGGCTGCCGCCCGCGTAGCGGCCTCAATCCTCCAGGCCTATGTTCTGCACGATCTTCTTCTCGTCCTCGAACGCCTTCCTGGCGAACGCCGTGTACTCCTGGCTGCCGCGGAACTGCGTGCGCACGCCGTAGTTGCCGACGACCTGGCGGAAGGCCGGATCGTCCATGGCGGCCTTGATGGCGGCTTCGAGCTTGCGCACGATCTCGGGCGGCAGGCCGCGCGGCCCGGCAATGCCCAGGGGCGAGGGCACATCGAAGGCATAACCGGCCTCGCGGAACGTGGGCACGTTGGCAAAGGCCTCGGGCCGCACCTCGGAGGCCGAGGCCAGGGCACGCAGCTTGCCCGAGCTCAGGTACGGCAGCACCGTGTTGGCGTACACGCCGGACTTGATGTGGCCGGCCATCAGCGAGTTCAGCGCCTCGGCATCGCCCTTGAAGGGCGCATGCGTGAAGCGTGCGCCCGTGGCCTGCTCCAGCAGCGCCATCACCACGTGGTTGGCCGTGAACTTGCCCGGCGTGCCGTAATCCACGGCACCCGGATTCTTCTTGGCGAACTCGACCAGATCCTGCACCGTCTTGAACGGCGAGTCCTGGGGCACGGCCAGCACGAAGTCATAGGTCATGTAGGTGGCGATGTAGCTGAGATCGCGCACCGGGTCGTACTGCACCTTCTGGATGTGGGGCTGGCGGAAGATGCTCACGGGCGCCAGCGTCAGGCGGTAGCCATCGGGCTTGGCCGTGCGCATCTCCATCACGCCCATGGACGCGCCTGCGCCGGGCTTGTTCTCGATCACCACGGTCTGCCCCAGCTGCTTGCCCATGCCCTGGGCCAGCGCACGCGCCACCACGTCGGTCACGCCGCCCGCGCCGTAGGGCACGACCAGGCTGATGGGGCGGCTTGGATAGCTGTCCTGCGCCCATGCTGCGCCCGTCATCAGGACCGATGCGCACATCCATGCGCCAAACACTCGTCTTTGCATTTCCATCTTCCTCAGAGGCTCACGACCATCGAACTTGCTGCTGTTCAATTTAGATGGATGCATGCCAACCATGGATTCGGGCAAGCCCGTAGCGTTTGGGCGTCTGGGGAAAACGCGCAGCGTGGGTGCGGGGAGTGGAACTCTATAGCGGAGGGTGACGTGGTTACTTGGTTTGCAGAGTTTGTGGGCTGCTTTTTGTGCGCATCGCGGTGATTGGGGCATGTCTTTGACGTGACAGTTACGGGGCGTATGCCTTCAGAGCGGCTGCCATTCAGGGATGTTTTTTTGTCCCTGCCGGGGGTAGGCTATGGACCCCATAAAAGAAAAGCGCCACCAGCATCCCTGCCAGCAGCGCCTTCCTCAGCCAATCATCAGACCAAAATCAGCGAACGGTATCGCCCAGAACAAGCCCTTCACGGCGCGGATCAGCCCCACCTTCCAGCTGCGCCTGCCCATTGCGCTGCACCCGCAAGATGGTGCCGATGCCGCTGGACTGCGCACTGATGGACACCACATGGCCCAGGGCACGCAGGCCGCTGACCAGCGGATCGTCGTTGCCGCCATTGGCCGTGTTGATGTTGGGGTGCTCGCCGCCCACGTTGGTGGTCGGGCTGTTGGCCGCGCCGAAGTCCACCATCGATGTGGCCTGCTGGGCATCCAGACCCCAGTCCAGCGCGCCGACCAGGGTCTTGGTCACGTACTGGATGATGGTGCTGCCGCCCGGCGAGCCGGTGGCCATCTTGAAGTCGCCGGCGGTGCCGTCGGTCTTCAGGTCGAACACCAGCGTGGGCGCCATGGAGCTGCGCGGGCGCTTGCCTGGCTGCACGCGGTTGGCGACCGGGCCTTCGGTGGTGCTGGGGATGGCAGCGAAGTCGGTCAGTTGGTTGTTGAGCACGAAGCCGCGCGTGACGTGGAAGGAGCCCATGCTGGACTCCACCGTGGTCGTCATGCTCAGTGCGTTGCCCTTGGCATCGACGATGCTCATGTGCGTGGTGCCGGCCTCCTTGACATCGACCACGCCCTGCGAAGGCGTGCCGAAGTTGCCTGCCTGGGCCGTGCCCATGCTCTTGGTCGTGGAGATGAGGGCGGCGCGCTGGCGCAGGTAGCTCTTGTCCAGCATCAGGGCCGGCGAGCCGCCGGGCAGGGACACGAAGTCGGTGTCGGCCACGTACTTGTCACGGTCGGCATAGGCCAGGCGCAGGGCTTCGCTGACCAGGTGCACGCCCATCACCGAGGGCTTGCCGCCCTCGCCATCGATGGCCGTGGGCGCATAGGCCTTGAGGTCGAAGTTTTCCAGAATGCCCATGGCCTGGGCCACGGCGATGCCGCCCGACGACGGCGGCGGCATGCTGCAGACCATGTAGCGCGCACGGTAGGTGGTGCAGACGGCCTCGCGGCGCTTGGCCTCGTAGCTGGCCAGATCCTGCAGCGTGGTCTTGCCGGGGGTGATGGGTGCGCCGTCCGAGACGGTCTGCGTCACGCCCACCTTGCTGACGATGGCCTGGGCCAGGTCGCCACGGTAGAAGGCGTCGGCGCCGCCATTGGCGATGCTGCGCAGCGTGTCGGCATAGGGCTGGTTGACGAACTTGGCGCCCAGCGCCAGCGGCTTGCCCTGGGCATCGAAGTAGAGCTTGGCGGCATCGGCGTCGCGCGCCAGTTCCACCTTGGAGCCGTCCAGCGCCGCAGCCATGCGACCGCTGATGGGGAAGCCCTTGCTGGCCAGGTCGATGCCCGAATTGAACAGCTGGGGCCACGCGGTCTTGCCGTAGTCCTTGTGCGCGAGTTCCAGCATGCGCACCACGCCCGGCGTGCCGATGGAGCGGCCGCTGGCGCGCGCCGAGGGCTTGGGCGCGGTCTGGTCGGCGGTGTCGTCCACGTAGCGCAGGTAGTTTTCCGTGGCGGCGGCCGGCGCGGTCTCGCGGCCGTCATAGGCCACGACCTTGCCCGTGGCTGCATCGCGGTAGAGCATGAAGGCGCCACCGCCGATGCCGCTGGACTGCGGCTCCACCAGGCCCAGCACCATCTGCACGGCCACGGCCGCATCCACGGCCGAGCCGCCGGACTTGAGCACCTCGCAACCGGCCTTGGACGCCAGCGGGTTGGCCGTGACCACCATGTACTTGGAGGTGTGCAGGGCCTTCTTGCCGAGGCGGTAGCCCGACGAGGGTTCGGGTGCGGCCGGATCACCGGGCAGGCCCGAGCCCACGACCACGCTGCCATCGCCCGAGGTGATGGCACAGGCGGCCAGGTCGTCCTGGCCCGATCCGCCATTGCCGCCGCCTCCGCACGATGCGAGGAACAGCGGCGTGGCGGCCGCAAGGCCGATCCACTGCCATGCAGGCAGGCGTTGCCTGGAAGGGGGTTGCTTCATGAAATGTCTCCTTGTGGTGCGTGGAATGCGTTGATCTTGTTCACCTGGGGCAGCACCCGCCCGCAGGCTTGCCGCGAGCTTACATCCGTTCCACCACCACTTCGCGCAGATGCAGCCACCCCGTCAGACCGGGGCTGAAGGACCCCGCTCGCGGATGGCCGGCCCTGCATGCAAGGTCCGTGCCCGGATCGGGACGACATCAGGACCAGGAATATCTGGCGGAAAATCCGAACCCGAGCACACCCCAAGGCTGTGCGGCCCGCAGCCTGTGCGGTCGCCCACTTTGGCTTACCATCGCCGGCCCTCTGCTTGATAGGTACAAGCCATGATCCGCGTCTCTGAACTGAAACTGCCCCTGTCGGCGGTGCAATACCACCCCGACAGCCACACCGAATATCTGCCCCTGGAGCCGCTGCGCGCCCTGGCCGCGCGCCAGCTGGGCATTGCCGAGGAGGCCATTGCCTCCGTGCACGTGCACAAGCGCAGCTTCGATGCGCGCAAGTCCGAGCTGCTGGCCGTCTACATCGTGGACCTGACGCTGGCCGACGAGAGCCAGGAAGCCGCACTGCTGGAGCAGTTCTCCAGCCATGCCCATGTGAACCCCACGCCCGACATGCGCTGGCATGCCGTGGGCCAGGCGCCTGCCGACCTGCAGCGCCGGCCCGTGGTGGTGGGCTTCGGGCCCTGCGGCATCTTTGCGGCCCTGGTGCTGGCACAGATGGGCTTCAGGCCCATCGTGATCGAGCGCGGCCGCTCGGTGCGCGAGCGCACCCAGGACACCTGGGGCCTGTGGCGCAAGCGCGAGCTGGTGCCCGAGTCCAATGTGCAGTTCGGCGAAGGCGGCGCAGGCACCTTCTCCGACGGCAAGCTCTACAGCCAGATCAAGGACCCGCGCCACCTGGGCCGCAAGGTGATGCAGGAATTCGTCACCCACGGCGCACCGCCCGAGATCCTCTATGCCGCGCACCCGCACATCGGCACCTTCAAGCTGGTGAAGGTGGTCGAGGGCATCCGCGAGGAAATCATCCGCCTGGGCGGCGAGATCCGCTTCGGCCAGCGCGTGTGTGACATGCGCATCGAGGGCGAGGGCGAGGACCGCCATCTCACCGCCCTGGAGGTGCTGGACCAGGACAGCGGCGAGCGCCAGTGGCTGGAGACAGACCATGCCGTGATGGCCCTGGGCCACAGCTCACGCGACACCTTCGCCATGTTCTACGAACGCGGCGTGCACATGGAGGCCAAGCCGTTCTCGGTGGGCTTTCGCATCGAGCATCCGCAGGGCCTGATCGACCGGGCGCGCTGGGGCAGGCATGCCGGCCACCCGCTGCTGGGCGCGGCCGACTACAAGCTGGTGCACCACGCCAGCAACGGGCGCGCGGTCTACAGCTTTTGCATGTGCCCGGGCGGCACCGTGGTGGCGGCCACCAGCGAGCCCGAGCGCGTGGTCACCAACGGCATGAGCCAGTACTCGCGCGCCGAGCGCAATGCCAACGCCGGCATGGTCTGCGCCATCGACCCCTCCGACTATCCGCGCGATGCCAAGAGCTTTGCCTGGGCCTTCGACGGCAAGACCCATGGCGTGGAAGACCTCAAGGACGGCGAACTGCACCCGCTGTCAGGCATCGTGCTGCAGCGCCAGCTGGAGACCAAGGCCTACCTGCTGGGCGGACGCAACTACAACGCGCCGGGCCAGCTGGTGGGCGACTTCATCGCGGGCAAGGAATCGGCCGCGCTGGGCGAGGTCGAGCCCTCCTACCAGCCCGGCATCACGCTGACCAACCTGCACCACGTGCTGCCGGCCTACGCCATCGAGGCCATGCGCGAGGCGCTGCCCGCCTTCGGCAAGAAGATCCGCGGCTACGACATGCACGACGCCGTGCTCACCGGCGTGGAAACGCGCACCTCCTCGCCCGTGAAGATCGAGCGCGGCGCGGACTTCCACAGCCTGAACACGCGCGGCCTGTACCCGGCCGGCGAAGGCGCCAGCTACGCGGGCGGCATCCTGTCGGCCGGCGTGGATGGCGTCAAGGTGGGCGAGGCCGTGGCCTGCGCCATCCTCGGGCTGCCCCTGCCCTCGTCGGGCGCACGCGGCTCCGGTGGCGCAGCATGACACCGCGCCCGCCCCGTTTCGCCGCCCCCTCGCGCACCCAGCTGCTGACCGCCATTGCAGCCATGGGCGTGGTGGTGCTGTCGTCCAACATCCTGGTGCAGTACGCCATCAACGACTGGCTGACCTGGGGCGCCATCACCTATCCGTTCGCCTTCCTGGTGAGCGAGCTGGTCAACCGCAGCTTCGGCCCGCAGCAGGCCCGGCGCGTGGCCTGGGTGGGCTTTGCCGTGGCCGTGGCCGCCTCGCTGGTGCTGGCGCCGCCGCGCATCGCGCTGGCCTCCGGCGCGGCCTTCATCGCCTCGCAGTGGCTGGACATCGGCGTGTTCCACCGCCTGCGTGCGGGCCGCTGGTGGCGTGCCCCCCTGGTGGCCACGCTGCTGGCCGCCTGCCTGGACACCTTCCTGTTCTGGAGCATCGCCTTCGCAGGCGCCGCCGAGCCCTGGGTGACCTGGGCCCTGGGCGACCTGGGCGTCAAGCTGGTGCTGGGCGTGGCGCTGCTGCTGCCCTTCCGGCTCGCCATCGCCCGGTGGTGGAAAGGCCCATCGGCAATCGCCAGCGCCAAATAAAGCCGACGCGGTTCGCACGGACTCGATCTCAAGCCAGGGCACCGAGCAAGGGCCGACGCCGGCCGCGCCGCCCCGCAGCGAGGGTGCCGTCCCCCTCCCGCGTAGCGAGAGAGGGGGCGCCGTGCAACGGGAAGCGGCGTCCGCCGCTCAGGGGGAGTCCAATAACTATGGGTTGCGCTGCAGGTAGTCCACGGCCAGCGCGGCCAGTGAACGCGCGCCCGTGGGCAGTTGCTTCTCGTCGATGTCGAACAGCGGCGAGTGGTTGGACGGCGCCTTGGCAAAGTCCTGGCCGGCCGGCGGCGCGCCCAGGAAGTAGAAGAAGCCCGGCACCACCTTCTGGAATTCCGAGAAATCCTCGGAGCCGCTGACCTTGGGAATCACCATGGCCTTGCCGCCCATGGCCAGCTTGAGCGCGGGCAGCGAGGCCTCGGTCAGTGCCGCGGGGTTGGTGGTCACCGGATAGGCCACGGGGCCGAAGCGCACCTTGGCCTTGGCGCCGCTGGAGGCCGCGATCTGCTCGGCCGTGGCGGTGATGCGCTTGTGTGCCTCCTGGCGCATGTCCTCGTCGAAGGTGCGCAGCGTGCCCTGCATCTCCACGTTGTCCGGGATGATGTTGTAGCGCGTGCCGCCCTGGATGGAGCCGATCGTCAGCACGGCCGGCTCCAGGCTGATGTTGAGCTGGCGGCTGACCACGGTCTGCAGGCCCAGCACCACCTGGCTGGCCGCGACGATGGGATCGACCGCATTCCACGGCGACGAGCCATGGCCGCCTCGGCCCTCGACCTGGATGCTGAGGCTGTCCGAGCCCGCCATCAGCGGCCCGCTGCGATAGCCCACCATGCCCGAGGGCAGGTTGGCCGTGATGTGCAGGCCGTAGATGGCCTGCACGTCCTTGAGCACGCCGGCCTCCACCATGGCCTTGGCGCCGAAGCTGGGCACATGGCCGTGGGCATCGGCCTCCACCGGGGCGCCTTCCTCGGCGGGCTGGAAGATGAACTTCACCGTGCCGGGCAGCTTCGCGCGCATGCCGGCCAGCGCCTCAGCTGCGCCCATGAGCATGGCCACGTGGGCATCGTGCCCGCAGGCATGCATGACCGAAACCTCCTTGCCCATGTACTGGGCCTTGGCCTTGGAGGCAAAGGGCAGGCCGGTCTTCTCGGCCACGGGCAGCGCATCCATGTCGGCACGCAGCGCCACGGTCTTGCCGGGCTGGCCGCCACGCAGCACGCCCACCACGCCCGTACCGCCCACGCCGGTCTGCACCTCCATGCCCAGGCGGCGCAGGTGATCGGCCACCAGTTTGGCCGTGCGTTCTTCCTGCCCCGACAGTTCAGGGTGCTGGTGGATGTCTCGGCGCCACTCCACCATCTTGGGCGCCAGCGGCTGGATGGCGGTATCCAGGGCCGCCAGGCCCTGTGCATCGAGCCCCTGGGCGCTGGCCGCCAGTGGCAGGCCGCAGGCCAGCAGCCCGGCCAGGGCGATGGAGCGCAGGCCTGTGCGCGGGGAGGAGGAAGGCTTTGTCTCGGCGCTGGTGTGGAGCATCTTCGTGGTCCTGGAAAGTGGCACAAGCAGCCATGCTAAAAGTGAAGCACGTATGACGGGCACGTCAAAATCGCCATTCGAGGAGCCAAAACCGCCATGCCCCGAGCCTTCATCATCGAGCTGCCCTGCCTGGAGCACAGCGCCATCGGCCATGCCGCGCACCTGGTCGAAATGCTGCGCAGCGCCAACCTGGTCGCCAGCCTGCGCCTGGGCCGGCGCGCGCCACGCTTTGGCTGGCGCTGGGTCGACGGCCAGGGCCGGCCCCTGCCCGCCATGCCGCATGCGACCGAAGGCGCGGCAGCCGAGGGGCCCGCGCAGGCCGTCTTCGTGAGCGCGCTGCACTGCCCCGACATTCCCTCCATCCGCGACATCGTCGCCGCGCATCCGGCCCTGGTGCGCCGCATCACCACGGCCTTCGACCAGGGCCTGGCCGTCTGCACGCTGGGCAGCGCCGCCTGGTTTGCGGCAGCGGGCGGCCGCTGCCAGGGCCGGCTTGTGGCCCTGCCCTGGTATTTCATGGGTGGCTTCGGCCTGGACTTCCCGGGCATCGAACTGGCCGAGGGCCAGCCCTTCGTGGACGACAGGCCCTGGCTCAGCGCCTCCCACCCCGAGGCCCTGGCGCCCATGGCCGTCGCGCTCACCCGCCATGCCTTCGGCGACGACCTGGCCGCAGCGCTGGCCGCCGTGCTGCAGCCCGATGCCCAGCGCGAACGCGCCACCCGCGCCGCCCTGCAGGACCGCCGCATTCCCGCCACACGCAACAGCGTGCTGGCCCATGCCATCGCCTGGCTGGAGGCGCGCGTGGAGCAGCCCTATGACCTGCAGGCCCTCGCGGACGCGGCATCCACCAGCCCGCGCACCCTGCTGCGCCACTTCCAGCAGGAACTGGGCCACAGCCCGCTGGACCACCTGCACCGCCTGCGCTGCGCGCGGGCCCGGGTGCTGCTGGAGATCACGCTGGAGAGCGTGCCGTCCGTGGCGCTGGCCTGCGGGTATGGGGATGCCTCGGCGTTTCGGCGGGTGTTCTTGCGGTATGTGGGGATGGCGCCTGCGGCCTATCGGGAAAGGCATGCGTTGAGGGCGCCCAGGAGGCGGTGGAGGGTCGATGCCCTGGACGGGAGGGCTACGGGCATAGACGTTTGAACACCGCTTCGGGATGGGCATCGACCATCGACTCCTGCGTCGCGTCGATCCATGCGCGTACCGGATCTCCCCGTCCGGGATACGGCTATGTCCGCTGCGGCGGCCACTGGCGGGCCGCATGCAGGACGCGCAGCACACGCACGCTGTCGGCGATCATGTCATAGACCAGGATGTAGTTGGGATGCACCACCAGTTCGCGCGTGCCGGCGACGCGCCCGACTCGGCCAAGCAGGGGATGGTCGATCAAATGCCCCGCTATTTCGGAAAACCGCTCGTCAAGGGCCAGCGCGGCGGACGGATTGTCTTGAGCGATGTAGGCACGGATCTCCCGCCTGTCGGCGGCTGCTGGACGTGTCCATACCAGCTTCACGGCGCGGAAATCTTCCTGCGCATTTCGGCCCGCCATGCCCGTGCTTCTGCCTCCACTTCATCGGCAGACAGCACCTCGCCCGCGTTGGCCGCGTCGATGCCGACCTGCACTTGCGCGCGCAACCATGCGTCATGTGCCGCAGTCTGTTCCTGCTGTTGCACATATGAGCGCATGAAGTCGCGCAGCAACTGCGCACCCGTGCGGTCGCAGGCTTTGGCGGCGGTGGCAAAGTCGTTTTTCAGGACCTCATCGACCCGGAAGGTGAAAGTTGCTTCGCTCATGGCGCGGGCTCTCATGTGTTACAGGGTACGTACAAGGTAGCACATAGGACAATGCCACACAGATGTATCGGCATGGCATCAAGGTCACCCAGGCCTGACGGATGGAGCTGGACGAGCAGGCACGGGACAGGGACAAAAACAGACCCGAGAACAAGAAGAACCTAATCCACCGTCACCTTCGCCTCCCGAATCACCCTCCCCCACTTCTCCGTCTCGGCAGCAATGAACCGATCGCACTCCTCAGGCGTGGACCCCTCCGCAAACGTCCCCATCACCTGCTCCAGCCGCTGCGACACCTCGGCACTGCGGATGATGCGCGACACCTCGGCGGACATGCGCTGCACGATCTCGCGCGGCACGCTGGCCGGCGCGATCATGGCCGCCCAGGTGCTGCCCAGCAAGCCGTCGTAGCCCTGCTCCACGAAGGTGGGCACGTCGGGCAGCGCGGCCAGGCGCTTGTCGCTGGCCACGCCGATGAGGCGGATGCGGCCGGCCTTGGCGGGCTGGATGAGGTTGGGCGGCGGGTCCAGGAACAGCGGGATCTGGCCGCCCATGAGGTCGGCCAGCGCGGGCGCGGCGCCCTTGTAGGGCACGTGGACCATGTCCGTCCTGGTGAGCAGCTTCATCAGCTCGGTGGTCAGGTGGGCGCTGGAGCCGCTGCCCGAGGAGCCGAAGCCCACCTTGCCGGGATTGGCCTTGGCATAGGCGATCAGCTCGGGCGTGGTCTTGAAGGGCGCGTTCATGGCCACGGCAGCGACCAGGGGCGAGACGCCCATGAGCGAGACGCCGACCAGGTCCTTCTTCGGGTTGTAGGGCAGCTTGGGATAGAGCGTGGTGTTGGCCGCATAGGCCGCGATGACCACGCCGAAGGTGTGCCCGTCCGGCGCGGCCTTGGCGATCTGGTCCACGCCGATGATGCTGTTGGCGCCAGGTTTGTTCTCCACGATGACGGGCTGGCCCAGGGCCTTTTGCAGGCCGACCTGCAGCAGGCGCGCCATCTGGTCGGTGAAGCCGCCTGCCGTGTAGGGAACGATGATGCGGATGGGCTTGGAGGGCCAGGGGCTCTGGGCCCAGGCCGAGGGGGCCAGCACGGTGGTGGTGGCTGCTGCAGCGGCGGCAGCGGTCGATTGCAAAAAGCCGCGGCGGGAAGTCGAAGGCATGGTGTCTCTGGATTCTTCTCAGTTGAAAAATGGCCCCCACGCTACCCTTGCTGCGCAAGGTCCGCTGCCCCCCAAGGGGGCCGCTTTTCATCTTGGGGCGGCCCGGCGATGAAAAAACGCCACGCAACAGCGCAGCGTCGGATGGAAAAAGGGCTCAGTACCCCCGCGCCACATCCACAAGGTTGAGCAGCGGCTCGCCCGCGCGCAGGCGACGCAGGTTCTCCAGGCACTGGCGCGCCACGGTGTCGGCCGAGGCCTGGGCCGCGATGTGCGGCGTGACGAAGGCCTTGGGATGGCCCCAGACCTTGTTGCCGGGCTGGGGCGGTTCGTCGCGCAGCACGTCCAGCGCGGCGCCGGCCAGGTGGTCTTCGTCGAGCAGGGCCAACAGGTCGTCTTCCACCACCTGTTCGCCGCGCCCCACGTTGATGAAGTAGGCGCCGCGCGGCAGCAGGGACAGGGTGCGGCGGTCCAGCAGGTCGCGCGTCTCGGGCGTGAGCGGCAAGGCGCAGACCAGGATATCGCTGGTGGACAGCAGTTGCTTCAGACCTTCGGCACCGCTGTGCGTGGCCAGGCCTGCAATGCTCTTGGCGCTGCGGCTCCAGCCGGCGACGGGGTAGCCGATGGCCTGCATGGCGCCGGCCACGAAGCGGCCGACCTCGCCCAGGCCCAGGATGCCCACGCGGCAGTCTGCGCTGGCGCGCACGGGGCGGCGCAGCCAGTCGCCGGCCTGCTGCTGGCGCTCGAACAGGTCCAGCTCGCGCGTGTGGCGCAGCGCGGTGCCGACCACGTACTGTGCGATCTCCACATGCTGCTGCGGATCGACGGTGCGCGCCACGGGCAGGCCGGCCGGCAGGTCGGGCACGGCCAGCAGCTTGTCCACGCCCGCGCTGGGCGCGCACAGCAGCTTCAGGCCCGGATAGGCCGGCAGCACGCCCGGCTTGAGGCTCCAGGCGAGCATGGCCTCGACCGCATCGGCCGGCGCCTCCTCGCGGTGGCCCCAGACCTGCACGCCGGGCGCCAGCGAGCGCAGCGAGTCGACGATGGGCGCGCCCATGCTCGGGTGGATATTGACCAGAATTCCCATGGTTTCCTTCAGTCCTTGTAAGAAGGGTCTATGCGGTCCAGGCGGCGCAGCAGGCCGGGCCAGGCCAGGCCTGCGCCCTTGCCCTTGGTGACCTGGCGCGACTGGTTGACCGCGTCGGCAATGATGTCCTGCGGGATGCGCGTGAGCTCGCCGCCGCCCGACTGCGCCAGGATCTGGATGCGGCAGGCCGACTCCAGCGTGTACATGGCCAGCACGGCCTCGGCCACGTTGCGGCCGCAGGTCAGCAGGCCGTGGTTGCGCAGGATGAGGAAGTTGCTGGCGCCCAGGTCATCGACCAGGCGCGGCTTCTCGTCGTCGCGCAGGGCCACGCCTTCGTAGTCGTGGTAGGCCAGGCGCGCCAGCGGGAAGATGGACTGCTGCGAGATGGGCAGCAGCCCCTCCTTCTGCGCCGAGACGGCCACGCCGTAGCGCGTGTGCGTGTGCAGCACGCACTGCACCTCGGGGCGGCCGTCGTGGATGGCGCTGTGGATGACGAAGCCGGCCGGGTTGACGTCATACTCGGTCTCCATCAGCGGCCGGCCCTCGTGGTCCACCTTGACCAGGCTGGACGCGGTGATCTCGTCGAACAGCATGCCGTAGGGGTTGATCAGGAACTGGTCGGGCTGGCCCGGCACGCGCGCCGAGATGTGGGTGAAGATCAGGTCGTCCCAGCCGAAGTGGGCGACCAGCCGGTAGGCGGCGGCCAGCTCGATGCGGGTCTGCCATTCCTCGGCCGTCACCTGGCGGCGGACCTCGGACATCGTGGTGTCGTTGCTCATGGGGTGTACCTCTTGGTGGACATCGTTTGGAGAAAGCCTCCGCCGGTTCAGCGCCCCGTCGCGTACTGGTCGCGCAGCTCGCGCTTGAGCACCTTGCCGATGGCGCTGCGCGGCAGCTCGGCAATGAAGCGCAGGTCCGCCAGGCGCTGGGTCTTGCCGGCCCGCTGGTTGTACCAGCCCATGATGTCCTCGGGCAGGGCCGGCTGCCCCGCGCGCGACACCACGTAGGCCACGGGCGTCTCGCCCCATTGCTCGGAGGGCACGCCGACCACGGCCACGTCGTCCACTGCCGGGTGGGCGCGCAGCTGGGTTTCCAGGTCGCTGGGGTAGATGTTGAAGCCGCCGCTGATGATCATGTCCTTGCGGCGGTCGAACAGGGTGAGGAATCCATCGGCATCGAAGCGGCCCACGTCGCCCGTGCGGATGAAGCGCTTGCCCGTGGGGTCGAACCATTCGGCCTCGCGCGTCTTGGCGGGCTGGCCGTGGTAGCCGGTCATCATGCTGGCCGAATGGCCCACGACCTCGCCGTCCGCGCCCGGGGCGACCTCGCGGCCGTCCTCGTCGATGAGGCGGATGTCATGGCCCTCGGCGGGCTTGCCCACGGTGTGCAGCTTGTCCTGGTGCAGATGGGCTTCGAGGATGCAGGTGCCGCCGCCTTCGGTCATGCCGTAGAACTCGGTCAGGCTGCCGGGCCAGCGCGCCACCACGTCGGCCTTGAGCTCGGCCCGGAACGGCGCGCTGGTGCAGAACTTGGCGCGGAAGCTGGACAGGTCATGCTCGCCGAACTGCGGCAGCGCCATGATGCGCTGGTACTGCACGGGCACCAGCATGGTGTGGGTGACGCGGTGCTGCTGGGCCAGCTGCAGGTAGCGGGCCGCGTCGAATTTGGGCATCAGCACCACGCAGCCGCCGCTGCCCAGCGTGGGGAAGAACACCACCAGCGTGGTGTTGGAGTACAGCGGCGTGGCCAGCAGCGTCGTGCCCTCGGGGCCGTAGCCGTAGACGCTGCCCCGGTTGATGTGGGCCCAGCGCATGCCGTGCGACTGCACGATGCCCTTGGGGGTGCCCGTGGTGCCCGAGGAATAGATGATGTTGAACGGCGCGGCCGGCTCCACGCTCACGGGCGCGGGCTGCGCGCCTTCGGGCGCCAGCCAGTCGTCAAAGGCCCGGCCGGGCGCGGCACCGTCCAGCGAGATGCATTGCAGGGCGCTGTCGGCAGGCACCAGGTCCTGGGCCGCCTTGTCGAGGAACAGGTGGCGCGCCTGGGCATCGCGCAGCATGGAGGCCAGGCTGTCGGCCGTGGAGGACGGCGCCAGCGGCGCAACCACCACGCCCGCGCGCAAGGCGCCCAGGAACAGCGCGGCATAGCGCACCGAGTTCAACGCGCAGATGGCAATCGCCTGGCCAGGCTGCACGCCGTCGCGCTGCAGCGCGGCGGCCACGCGGTCCATGAGGGCGTCAAGCTGCGCGTAGCTCAGCATCTGCTGGTCGTCGCGCAGCGCGGCATGGGCCGGCTGCTGGCGCGCGTGGCTGCGGATCAGCTCGGCCAGCGTGGTGAAGGGCGCATCGGGCGAAGGCAGGGAGACAGTCATGAGGGACTCCGTTTCACGAATTCACGAATCTCAAGCGGACTGCGCCCGCCAGCCCCCTGGCCCTGCGGGCGCATTGGAGGACAGGCCTACTTGGCGGCCAGGCCCAGGCGGTCGATCAGGACCTTGTCCTTGGCATAGGCCTCGCGCACCCACTGCGCATAGTCGGCGCCGGAGCGGTACCAGGCGTCCTGGTTCAGCTGCTTGAGCACCTCGATGTGGCGCGGGTCATCCATGGCTTTCTTGAAGGCGTCGTGCAGCTTGCGCACCACGGCCGGGTCCATGCCCTTGGGGCCGGCCAGTCCGTAGGGCGAGGTGGAGACCACGCCATAGCCCAGCTCCTTGGCCGTGGGCACGTCGGGCCAGCGCTGGGTGCGCTTTTCGCCGAAGGTCATGAGCAGGCGCATCTGGCCGCCATCCACATAGGTGTCCCAGCCCGAGGCATCGCTTTGCGCGGCCACGTGGCCGCCCAGCAGGGCCTGCTGCAGGTCGGCGTTGCCCTTGAAGGGCACGTGGTTGAGCGTGACCTTGGCGTTCTCGGCCAGCTCCTCCATCAGCAGGTGGGGCGAGGAGCCTATGCCGGTGGAGCCGTACTCGATCTTGCCGGGGCTCTTGCGCGCGGCGGCAATGTATTCGTTGAAGCTCTTGTAGGGCGAGTCCGAGCGCACCGTGAAGCCGAAGGTGTAGCCCGAGACGCCGATGATGTAGGTGAAGTCCGTGACCGGGTTCCAGGCCGTCTTCTGCATGTGCGCCATGCGCAGCATGGACATGGGGAACTGGGTGATGGTGTAGCCATCGGGCTTGGCCGTGCGGGACATGTTGCCCGGGCCCAGCGTGCCGCCCGCGCCGGGCTTGTTCTCCACGATGATGGTCTGGCCCAGCTGCTTGCCCGCGATGTCGGCCAGGGTGCGCATGTGGCGGTCGGTGGAGCCGCCTGCGGGGAAGGGCACGATCAGCGTGATCGGGCGCGTGGGAAAGTCGCTGGCCTGGGCCCATGCCGGTGCGCTGGCGCCCGTGGTGGCCACAAAGACAACAGCCGCAAGCGCAAGGCTGCGGCGGCCAATGGAAATCTGCATATCTGTCTCCTGCATCTCTGAACCAGGTGGGGCCGGGGCACATGCCTTGTGTGCCGCTCTGGCCAGGGCCCGGATACTTCACCCGGGCCCGTTGGCACCGCCTCCCGGTGCGGTGCCTTGCGTTCTTACAGCGACTGCACCAGCTCGGGCACGGCCTGGAACAGGTCGGCCTCCAGGCCGTAGTCGGCCACCGAGAAGATCGGTGCCTCGGGGTCCTTGTTGATCGCCACGATCACCTTGGAGTCCTTCATGCCGGCCAAGTGCTGGATGGCGCCGGAAATACCGGCCGCAATGTACAGCTGGGGCGCGACGATCTTGCCGGTCTGGCCGACCTGCAGGTCATTGGGCGCATAGCCTGCATCCACCGCTGCGCGCGAAGCGCCGATGGCGGCACCCAGCTTGTCGGCCAGCGGGGTCATGACTTCGTTGAACTTCTCGCTGCTGCCCAGCGCGCGGCCGCCGGAGACGATGATCTTGGCAGCCGTCAGTTCCGGGCGGTCATTCTTGGTGACCTCGCGGCCCACGAAGCTGCTCTTGCCGTTGTCGCCAGCGGCGGCCAGTTGCTCCACCTGGGCGCTGCCGCCCGTGGTGGCCGCTGCGTCAAAGCCCGTGCCGCGCACGGTGATGACCTTGATCTTGTCGCCGCTTTGCACCGTGGCAATGGCGTTGCCTGCGTAGATGGGGCGCTCGAAGGTGTCGGCGCTGTCCACCTTGGTGATGTCGCTGATCTGGGCCACGTCCAGCTTGGCGGCCACGCGCGGCGCGGCGTTCTTGCCGCTGGCGGTGGCGGGGAACAGGATGTGGCTGTAGTTCGAAGCAATCGCCAGCACTTGCGCCGCAATGTTCTCGGCCAGGCCGTCCTTCAGGCTGGCGCCATCGGCGTGGATGACCTTGGACACGCCAGCGATCTGGGCAGCGGCCTGCGCGGCGGCGCCGGCATTCTCGCCCGCCACCAGCACATGCACGTCGCCGCCGCAGGCCAGGGCCGCAGTGACGGTGTTGAGCGTGGCGCTCTTGATGGAAGCGTTGTCGTGTTCTGCAATAACGAGGGATGTCATGTCTGCGAATTCCTTTAGATGACCTTGGCTTCGTTCTTGAGCTTGCTGACCAAGGTCGCCACATCGGGCACCTTCACGCCAGCACCGCGCTTGGCGGGCTCGGCCACCTTGAGCGTCTTCAGGCGCGGGGCCACATCCACGCCCAACTCTTCAGGCTTGACGGTGTCCAGCTGCTTTTTCTTGGCCTTCATGATGTTGGGCAGCGTGACATAGCGCGGCTCGTTCAGGCGCAGGTCGGTGGTGATGACGGCCGGCAGGCTCAGGGCCAGGGTTTCCAGGCCGCCGTCCACTTCACGCGTGACATTCACCTTGTCGCCAGCGACTTCGACCTTGGAGGCGAAGGTGGCTTGCGGCAGGTCGGCCAGGGCCGCCAGCATCTGGCCGGTCTGGTTGGCATCGTCGTCGATGGCCTGCTTGCCCAGGATGATGAGGCCGGGCTGCTCCTTGTCGACCAGGGCCTTGAGCAGCTTGGCGACTGCCAGGGGCTGCAGCTCCTCGGTGGTCTCCACCAGGATGCCGCGGTCGGCACCGATGGCCATGGCCGTGCGCAGGGTTTCCTGGCACTGGGCCACGCCGCAGGAGACGGCGATGACTTCGGTGGCCACGCCCTTTTCCTTGAGGCGAACGGCTTCTTCGACGGCGATTTCGTCAAAGGGGTTCATGCTCATCTTGACGTTGGCGATGTCCACGCCCGTGCCGTCCGACTTCACGCGGACCTTCACGTTGTAGTCCACGACACGTTTGACGGGTACAAGGATTTTCATGAGAAAGCTCTTTCCTGGTTTTTGAAGTACGACCTACGCAAGAAGGAACAAGGCAAGCGGCTTGCCATGAGGCGCAGCACGTTGTCGCATCCTGTTTGCGTAAGTCCTGTGAAGATGGGCGGTCAGCGGGCCAGGCCGGCCAACCGCTCGTTGATCAGTGCATGGGCCTGGTCCATGATGCCGGAGATCAGCTGCTGGACCGTGGGCACGTCGTGGATCAGGCCGGCCACCATGCCACAGGACCAGACGCCTGCGTCCATGTCGCCGTCATGCATGATGCGCGGATAGACGCCGGCCACCTCGGGCGCGATGTCGGCAAAGGTGATGGCCGCGCCCAGCTCGCGCTCCTTTTGCAGCAGGCGCTCGGTGGCCGGGTTGGTCAGCACGCGCTCGGTGTTGCGCAGCGGACGCATGACAAGGCGCGTGTCCAGCTCGCTGGCCGCGACGATGGCCTGCTTGACGTTGTCGTGCACGGGCGCTTCCTGGGTGGCGATGAAGCGCGTGCCCATGTTGATGCCCTCGGCGCCCAGCGCCAGCGCCGCCACCAGCGAGCGGCCGTCGGCCATGCCGCCCGAGGCGACAAAGGGAATCTTCAGTTCTTCGGCCGCGCGCGGCAGCAGGATGAAATTGGGAATGTCGTCCTCGCCCGGATGGCCGCCGCATTCGAAGCCGTCCACGCTGATGGCGTCGCAGCCGATGGCCTCGGCCTTGAGCGCATGGCGCACCGAGGTGCACTTGTGGATGACCTTGATGCCGGCTTCCTTGAGCGCGGGCAGCCATTTCTGCGGGTTGTTGCCCGCCGTCTCCACGACCTTGACGCCGCCTTCGATGATGGCCTTGACGTAGCCCGGGTAGTCGGGCGGGTTGACCGAGGGCAGGAAGGTCAGGTTGACGCCGAAGGGCTTGTCCGTCATCTCGCGGCAGCGGGCGATCTCGCGCGCCAGCAGTTCGGGCGTGCGCTGGGTCAGGCCCGTGATCAGCCCCAGGCCGCCCGCGTTGGAGACGGCGGCGGCCAGCTCGGCCAGGCCCACATGGTGCATGCCGCCCTGGATGATGGGGTGCTCGATGCCAAAGAGTTCGGTGATGCGTGTCTTCATGTCGATGTCACTCCACTGCAATGCCCTTGTCGCGGATCAGCTGGCCCCAGCGCGTGTAGTCCTGCTGGATGCGCTGGCCCAGCTGGGCGGGGTTCTGGTAGGCGGCGATGGCGCCTGCGTTGAGCAGCTTTTCCTGGATGTCCTTGTCGGCCAGGATCTGCTGAACTTCGCTGGCGATGCGGTCGACCACGGCCTTGGGCGTGCCCTTGGGCGCCAGCAGGCCGCCCCAGGAGACGGCGTCGTAGCCCTTGATGCCCTGCTCGGCAATGGTCTTGGTGTCGGGCAGCATGGCCACGCGCTGGGGCGATCCCACGGCGATGGCGCGCAGCTTGCCGGCCTGGATGTGGGGCAGCGCGGCCACGAGGTCGGCATACATGATCGGCACCTGGCCGCCAATGGTGTCGGTGATGGCGGGCACGCCGCCCTTGTAGGGCACGTGCTGCATGTCGAAGCCGGCCATCTGCTTGAGCAGCTCCATGCTCAGGTGGCCGAAGCTGCCGGCACCCGAGCTGGTGTAGTTGAGCGCGACCTTCTGCGCCTTGGCGTGGGCGATCAGGCTCTTGAGGTCGGTGACGTCGGGCAGCAGCGTGGGATTGACCACGATGACGATGGGCAGGTCATAGACCGTGGCCACGGGCGTGAAGTCCTTGACGGTGTCGTAGCCGGCCTTCTTGTACAGGTGCGGCGCCAGCAGCGTGGGCGTGGCCAGCATCATCAGCGTGTAGCCGTCGGCCGGGCTCTTGGCGACCTGCACGGCCGCGATGGAGCCCGAGGCGCCGGGGCGGTTTTCCACCACCACGGTCTGCTTGAGACGCTCGCCCAGCTTCTGGCCCACGATGCGCGATGCCGTGTCGGTGGGGCCGCCCGCCGGGAAGGGAACGACCAGCCGCAGCATCTTGCTGGGCCAGCCGGTCTCGGCCAGGGCGCCGCCGGCCATGCCGGCCAGCAGCGGGGCTGCGGCCAGGGCCAGAACGCTGCGCCGCGTGGGGCGTGCCGGGGATGCGGGATTGCGCGTGTACATGAAGTCTCCTCTCAAAGCTGTCTCAGCAGTCGTCGGTGGCGGCCCGCTGCTGCGGGCCGGAAAAATCAATCAAGCTTCGCGCCAGCTTCTTCCACCAGCGCCTTCCAGATGGGCATGTCGCGCTGGTAGTTCTCGCGGAAGGCCTGCGGGCTGTTCATCAGCGGCATGAAGCCTGCGCCCACGGTGCGCTCCAGCACCTTGGGGTCCTTGGCGATTTCGCGAAGGTGGCCGTAGAGCTGGTCCACGATCTCCTTGGGCACGCCGGCCGGTGCGCCCATGGCCACCCAGCCGTAGATGGCGTAGGCGTCGTCGGTGACGCCCTGCTCATGGATGGTGGGCAGCTTGGGCAGGATTTCCATGCGCTCCTTGCCCGTGACGCCGATGGCCTTGAGCTTGCCCGAGTCGATGAAGGGCTTGGTGTTGAGCGCGCTGGAAAAGCACATCTGCAGCTGGCCGCCGATCAGCTCCTGGATCATGGGCGCCTCGCCCTTGTAGGCGGCGTGGGTCATGTCGGCGTCCATGGTCTTGCTCATGTAGGCACCGGCCAGGTGGGCATACGAGCCCACGCCCCAGGAGCCGTACGAGAGCTTGCCCTTGTTGGCCTTCACGTAGGCCAGCAGCTCCTTCATGTTGTTGGCCGGCACCGAGGGATGGACCACCAGGGTGACGGGCGCCGCCGCGATCTGGGTGACCAGGGCGATGTCCTTTTGCGGGTTGTAGGGCAGCTTGGTGTAGAGGAACTGGTTGATCAGCATGGAGGTGCTGAGCGAGACCAGCAGGGTGTGGCCGTCGGCGGGCGCCTTGACCACGGCGTCCGTGCCCAGGATGCCGGCCGCGCCCGCGCGGTTGTCGATGACCACGGGCTGGCCCACGCGCTTGGCCAGGGCCTCGCCGATGGTGCGCGCAATGATGTCGGTGGCGCCGCCCGCGTTGAAGGGCACGACCACGCGGATGGGCTTGGTGGGCCACGCTGCCGGCTTGCCGGCCTGTGCGAGGGCGCTGGTGGCGCCCGTGGCCAGCAGGCTGGTGCCGCCGATGGCGGCCAGCCCTTGAAGAATGTCGCGGCGTGTGACTTGGTTGCTCATGGTTTTGTCTCCTGGGTATTGCTGTCTATGGGTGCCGTCTTGGTGCGGCATGCAAACCTGGCGGGTCGGGAGCCGGGCATCAATGGCCCCCGTGGAATCAGTCGCGTGATCGGTCCTCTTATCCCTGTTGCGCGGGGGTCTCGGGCAGGGTCAGCACGCCCTTGGACTGCAGCTGCTGCAGCTGCTCGTCGCTCATGCTCAGCAGCCGGTGCAGCACCTCGCGCGTGCCCTCGCCCAGCGTGGGCGGTGCATGGCGGATGGGCAGGCGCTGGCCGTCCAGGCGGTAGGGCGGCGCGAACACGGGCGTGGTGCCGACCACGGGGTGGGGCATGTCCTGCAGCAGGCCGCCACGGCGCGTGCGCTCGCTGGTCAGGGCCTCGTGCAGGCCGGCCACGCGGCCGCAGGGGATGCCGGCGGCCGTCAGGCGCTCCAGCAGCAGATCGCGCGGGAAGGAGCGGATCAGTTCCTTGAGCATGGGGCCCAGCTCCAGGCGGTTCTTGGCGCGGTTGACGTTGGTGGAGAAACGCGCGTCCTCGACGATGTCGGGGCGCATCACCACCTGGCGGCAGAACTTGTCGAACTGGGCGTTGTTGCCCACGGCGATGATCAGCGGGCCGTCGGCCGCCTCGTACATGCCGTAGGGAACGATGGAGGGGTGGGCATTGCCGTAGCGCTCGGGGTCGTGGCCGAGCTGCATGGCGTCCAGGCCGTAGTAGCCGGTGATCATGATGCCGCTGTCGTACAGCGCCATCTCGATGAGGCGGCCCTTGCCCGTGCGCTCGCGGCGGAACAGCGCGGCCAGGATGGCCTGGGCCGCGTACATGCCGGTCATGAGATCGACCACGGCCACGCCGAACTTGAGCGGCGGCGTGCCGGCCTCGCCGTTGAGCGCCATGAGGCCCGCCTCGCCCTGGATGACCAGGTCGTAGCCGGGGCGCTTGGCCTCGGGGCCGCTGCTGTCATAGCCGGCCACGGCGCAGTAGATGATGCCGGGCTTGATGGCCTTGAGCTGTTCGTAGCCCAGGCCCAGCTTCTCGGCGCCGCCGGTCTTGAAGTTGTGGATGACCACGTCGAACTGGGGCAGCAGGTCGTGGACGATCTTCACGCCCTCGGGGGTCTGCAGGTCCAGCGTGATGGACCGCTTGTTGCGGTTCATGCTGTTGTAGTAGGTGGTCTCGGTCTTGCCGATGCGCAGGCCCCAGTCGCGCGTGTCGTCGCCGCGGCCCGGGTGCTCGACCTTGACCACTTCGGCGCCGAAGTCGGCCAGCACCATGCCGCACAGCGGCCCCGCGAACACGCGCGAGAGGTCGAGCACGCGCACACCCTCCAGCGGGAAGTCGATGTCCTGGTTCTGATCGTTGTGGCTGTCGGCCATGTGCGTTGTCTCCTTGGAAAGTCTTTTAGGTCTTGAGCGGTTTCAGCCGCGCAGCTTGGTGAAGTCGGCAGCGCGCTTTTCGAGGAAGGCGCCAATGCCTTCGCGCGATTCCTCGCTCTCCTGCGAGCGCACCATGTACTGCGCCTCCAGCTCCAGCTGCTCTTCCAGCGTGTTGCGCGGCGCCTGGCGGCACAGGTCCTTGATCAGGGCCATGGCCTGGTCGGGGCCGGTAGCCACCTGGGCGGCCAGCGCCACGGCGTCGGCCTGGGCCTGGCCCGGTTCGGACAGGCGGTTGACGGGGCCCAGGGCGTGCAGGCGCTCGCCGCTGATGCGCTCGCCGGTCAGGCACAGCTCGGTCAGCACCTGGCGCGAGACGAACTCGGCCAGGAAGGCGGTGGCGCCGCCATCGGGCGTGAGGCCGACCTTGACGTAGGCGACCGAGAACACGGCGTTCTTCGCCGCCACCAGCATGTCGCAGGCCAGGGCCAGCGACAGGCCCGCGCCGGCCGCCGCGCCTTCGACGGCGGCGATCACGGGCTTGGGAAAGTCGCGCACACTGCGGATCAGGTCATGCAGGCCTTCGAGCTTGGCGCGTCGCTCCTGCACCGGCAGCTCGCGGCGCTTGGCCAGCTGGCGCAGGTCGCCGCCCGCGCAGAAGTGGCCGCCCTCGCCCGTGAGCACCACGGCGCCCACGGTGGGGTCGGTCGCCGCGCTCTTGAGCGCCGCCGAGACGGCCGCGTAGAACTCGGGCGACAGCGCATTGCGCGCGGCCACGTTGTTGTTGGACAGCACCAGCACGGCGCCTTCGCGGCGGGTCAGCAGGACTTGGTTCGCTTCGGTCATGGCGGCTTTCCTTGGCTCAGTGTTGCAAGCCGAGTGCGATGTAACGCGACAGATGGTGGTCCTCGTCGCCGAACTGGTGGTCGATCATGACCAGGCGCTTGGCGTAGTGGGCCAGGGGCAGCTCCCAGGTCATGCCGATGCCGCCATGCATCTGGATGCTTTCCTCGGCCACCAGGGTGCCGATGCGGCCGATGCTGTACTTGGCGGCCGACAGGGCCTTCTCGCGCGCCACGCGGTCTTCGTCCGCAATGGCGGCGGCCGCGTTGATCACGGCCGAGCGCGCCTGCTCCACTTCCAGCAGCAGGTCGGCCATGCGGTGCTGCAGGGCCTGGAAGCTGCCGATGGGCACGCCGAACTGCTTGCGCGTGCGCAGGTACTCCAGCGTCTGGTCCTTGGCCACGTCCATGGCGCCCACGGCCTCGGCGGTCAGCGCCAGCACGGCGTAGCCGCTGACACGTTCCAGCAGGGACAGGCCCTGGCCTTCTTCGCCCAGCAGGGCGTCTGCGCCGACCTGCACCTTGTCCAGCACCAGCTCGGCCGCGCGGCCGCCTTCGATGCGGTTGTAGCCGCGCTTTTGGATGCCTGCGGCATTGCCGGGGACCAGGAACAGGCTGATGCCGGCCTCGTCGTACTGGCTGCCCGAGGTGCGGGCCGAGACCAGCAGCAGGTCGGCCTTCTCGCCGAAGGCGACCACGCCCTTGGCGCCGTTCAGCACCCAGCCGTCGCCGCTGCGCACGGCCGTGGTGGCGACGTTGTTGAGCTCGTAGTGGCTGCCGGGCTCGTCATGGGCCAGGGCCGCAATGGACGTGCCGCCGATGATGGCTGCCAGCTGTTCCTTTTGCGCATCGCTGCCAGCCGAGATCAGGGCCTGGCCCACGACCAGGGCGCCCAGCAGCGGCTCGGCCACCAGGCCGCGGCCCAGGCATTCGAAGACCACGCTGATGTCGAAGCCCTGGCCGCCGAAGCCGCCAGCGTCTTCCGGGAACAGCGCGCCGATGGCGCCGATGTCCGCGAACTGCCCGTACAGCAGCGGGCTGTGGCCTTCCTCGCCATAGGCGACGTGGTTGCGCGCCTCGATGGCGTACTGCTCGGAGACGAAGCGGTTGAGGCTGTCCGCCAGCATGCGGCGGTCTTCGGTGTGTTCGAAGTTCATGTTCCGTTTTCCTTGCCGGATCAGAGGCCGAGGATCATCTTGGAGATGATGTTCTTCTGGATTTCGTTGGAGCCGCCGAAGATCGACAGCTTGCGGTAGTTGAAGTACGCGGCGGCGGCCGTGGCGGCAGCCGCGTCGCCGATGGCGGGCTGGTCGTAGCCGGCCTGCAGGGCCTCTTCGATGAAGGGCGCGGCGTAGGGGCCCATGGCGCGGCGCACCAGGGACAGGATTTCCTGGCGGATCTCGGTGCCGCGGATCTTGAGCATGGAGCTTTCGGCGCCCGGCACGCCGCCGCCGGCCACGGCGGCGATCACGCGCAGGTTGGTGGTCTTCATGTTCTCCAGGTCGATCTCGACCTTGGCCAGGCGGGCCGCGAACAGCGGGTCCTGCGTCAGCGGCTTGCCGTTGCGCAGCATGCGGCCGGCGACGGCCTTGAGCTTTTCCAGGCCGGCCACCGAGAAGCCCACGCCCGCGATGTTGGTGCGCTCGTAGGTCAGCAGGTACTTGGCGTAGGTCCAGCCCTTGTTCTCTTCGCCGACCAGGTTTTCCACGGGCACCCTGACGTCGGTGAAGAAGACTTCGTTGACCTCGTGCTCGCCGTCCAGCGTGATGATGGGGCGCACTTCCACGCCGGGCGAGTTCATGTCCACCAGCAGGAAGCTGATGCCCTGCTGCGCCTTGGCTTCGCGATTGGTGCGCACCAGGCAGAAGATCATGTTGGCGTGCTGGCCCAGCGTGGTCCAGGTCTTCTGGCCGTTGACGATGTAGTGATCTCCATCGCGCACGGCAGACGTCTTGACCGAGGCCAGGTCCGAGCCCGAACCCGGCTCCGAATAGCCCTGGCACCACCAGTCGGCGCCATTGAGGATGCGCGGCAGCCAGTGGGCCTTCTGCGCCTCGTTGCCATACTTGATCAGGACGGGGCCCAGCATGCTCAGCCCGAAGGGCACGATGCGCGGCGTGCCCGCCAGTGCGCATTCATGCTCGAAGATGAATTTCTGCACCGCGCTCCAGCCCGGGCCGCCGTGCTGCTCAGGCCAGTGGTTGGCCAGCCAGCCGCGCTCGTTGAGGATGGCGTGCCAGCGCTCCATGTCCTGCTTGCTCAGCTGCAGGCCGTTCTTGACCTTGTGCGACAGGTCCTCGGGCAGCTTGTCCTTGAGGAAGCCGCGAACCTCGTCGCGGAAGGCCAGTTCTTCAGTCGTAAATTGCAAATCCATTGCTATTCCCCAGTAATCCGTGGCGTTGTAAGCCGTTTGCAGCCCTGAAATTGGCATGCCCCAAGCGAGGGACGCCGAGCAAGGGCCGCCCCGCAGCAAGGGCGTCGTTCCCCTCCCGCGAAGCGAGAGAGGGGGAAGCGGCGCCAGCCGCTCAGGGGGTGCTTATTCAATAAATTTCGAACAGGCCTGCGGCGCCCATGCCACCTGCGATGCACATGGTGACCACGCCCCACTTGGCCTTGCGGCGCTGGCCTTCCAGCAGGATGTGGCCCGCCAGGCGCGCACCCGTCATGCCGAAGGGGTGGCCGATGGAGATGGCGCCGCCGTTGACGTTCAGGCGCTCGTTGGGAATGCCCAGCTTGCGCTGGCAGTACAGGGCCTGGGAGGCGAAGGCCTCGTTGAGTTCCCACAGGTCGATGTCCTCGACCTTGAGACCGTGGCGCGCCAGCAGCTTGGGGACCGCGAAGACGGGGCCGATGCCCATTTCGTCAGGCTCGCAGCCGGCCACGGCAAAGCCGCGGAAGGCGCCCAGCGGGGACAGGCCCAGGCGCTCGGCCTGCCTGGCTTCCATCAGCACGCAGGCCGACGATCCATCGGACAGCTGCGAGGCATTGCCGGCCGTGATGAACTGGTCCGGGCCCTTGACGGGTTCCAGCTTGGCCAGGCCTTCCAACGTGGTGGAGGCGCGGTTGCAGTTGTCCTTGGTGGCGACCACGTCGCGGTAGGTGATCTCGCCCGTGTCCTTGTTCTTCTCGGCCATGCGCGTGGCGCAGGCAATGATTTCGTCCTTGAACAGGTCGGCGGCCTGGGCGGCGGCCGTGCGCTGCTGGCTTTGCAGCGAGAAGGCGTCCTGGTCCTCGCGGCTGATGCCGTAGCGGCGCGCCACGATGTCGGCCGTGTCGATCATGGCCATGTACAGCGCGGGCTTGTGCTCGACCAGCCAGGGGTCCATGTCGGTGGGCAGGTTGTTGCCGGGGCGGATGCCCGAGATGGTCTCGATGCCGCCGGCCAGCATGGCGTCCACGCCCTCGGCCACGATGCGGCCCGCCGCGATGGCGATGGACTGCAGGCCCGAGGCACAAAAGCGCGTGATGGTCGTGCCCGCGATGGACAGGGGCAGCTCGGCGCGCAGCACGGTCTGGCGGCCCAGGTTGCGGCCCTGGAAGCCGTCGGGGTTGCCGCAGCCCAGGATCAGGTCCTCGATCATGGCCGGGTCGATGCCCGAGCGCTCGACCGCGGCCTTGACCGAGAAGGCCGCCAGCTGGGCGGCGGGCGTGACGTTGAACTCGCCGCGGTGCGACTTGGTCAGGGGCGTGCGGGCAGTGGAAACGATGACGGCTTCGCGCATGGTCGGTCCTTGCTTGTCTCTGGAAAATTGTTGTGGTTGTGCACGGCCCTGCCCGCTCTGCGTTGGACGAAGCGGGTCAAGGGCATGGCGGGGAAACGCGGGGGCGGCTTACGCTGCCTTGTTCAAGCTTTCGAAATCGCGGCCTTCGGCCACGAGCTTTTCGAGCAGGGGAGCGGGCTTCCAGAACAGCGCGTCTTCCTTGGCGAATTCGCGGATGTCGGCCAGCACCTTGTCCAAACCTTGCATGTCGGCCCACTTCATGGGGCCGCCACGAAAGCGCGGGAAGCCGTAGCCGGACAGGAAGGTCACGTCCACGTCCAGCGGGCGCAGGGCAATGCCCTCCTCCACCACCTTGGCGCCTTCGTTGACCATGGCGGCCATGTAGCGGCGCATGATTTCCTCAGGGGTGAACTTGCGCGGCGTCACGCCCTTCTTGGCGCGCTCGGCATCGACGATGGCCAGCACTTCGGGGTCGGGCTGGCCGACGCGCGCGCCCTGCGGGTAGAGGTAGAAGCCACGGCCCGTCTTCTGGCCGAACCAGCCGCGCTCGCAGACGCGGTCGGCCACTTCGACGTAGCGGGCCTTGGGATCGCGCGTGGCCGCGCGGCGCTTGCGCGTGGCCCAGCCGATGTCGCCGCCGGCCAGGTCGGTGACCTGGAACGGGCCCATCGGGTAGCCGAAGCCGCGCACGGCCTCGTCGATCTCGTAGGGGCTGGCGCCGTCTTCCATGATGTAGTCGGCAGCCTGCTTGTAGACGGCCAGGATGCGGTTGCCGATGAAGCCGTCGCAGACGCCGGCACGCACGGGCACCTTCTTCATGCGCTTGGCCAGCTCGAAGGCCGTGGTCACCACGTCGGGCGCCACCTTGGCGGGCACCACGATCTCCAGCAGCTTCATGATGTTGGCGGGGCTGAAGAAGTGCAGGCCGATCACGTCCTGCGGGCGCGAGGTGGCGGCGGCAATGGCGTCGATGTCCAGGTAGGAGGTGTTGGTGGCCAGCACGGCGCCGGGCTTGCAGACGCGGTCCAGTTCCTTGAACACGGCCTTCTTGACTTCGAGGTCCTCGAACACGGCCTCGATCACCAGGTCCACATCCTTGATGTCGTCATAGGAGGTGCTGGGCGTGTAGCGCGCCATGACGGCGGCCTTGGCCTCCTCGGTCATGCGGCCCTTGGCGATCAGGCCGTTGTAGACCTTCTCCACATTGGCCTGGCCGCGCGCGATGGACTCGGCGTCGCGCTCGATCATGGTCACCGTGAGGCCCGCGTCCAGCGCGGACACCGTGATGCCGGCGCCCATGGTGCCGCCGCCGATGACGGCGATCTTGGCAAAGTGGCGCGGCGCGGCGGCCTTGGCTTCGGGAATCTTGGCGGTTTCGCGCTCGGCGAAGAAGGCGTGGATCAGGCCGGCGCGCTGCGGGCTGTTCAGACATTCCACGAACAGGGCACGCTCCTTGGCGATGCCTTCGTCGAAGGGCAGCTCCACGGCGGCGCGCACGCATTCCACGATCTTCAGCGGCGAGAACAGGCCGCGGCTCTTCTTGGCGGTCTCGGCGGCCAGCGCGTCGAGTTCGGCCAGGGCGGCGGCCTTGTCGGCAATCTCGATGTCACGCGTGCGGCGCGGCGCGGTATTGGATGCCAGCAGCTCGTTGGCGTAGACCAGGCCTGCGGCCGTGGCGTCGGTGCCGTCCACCAGCTTGTCCACCAGGCCGGCGGCCAGCGCGGCCTTGGCCGACAGGTGCTTGCCGCTGAGCATGAGGTCGGCGGCCGCCTTCACGCCCATCAGGCGCGGTGCGCGCTGCGTGCCGCCAGCGCCGGGCAGCAGGCCCAGGTTGACTTCGGGCAGGCCGAGCTTGGCAGCCGGCAAAGCCAGGCGGTAGTGGGCCGACATGGCCACTTCCAGGCCGCCGCCCAGGGCCGGGCCATGGATGGCGGCGACCACGATCTTGTCGGAGGCTTCGAGACGATTGAGCACCTCGGGCAGCGAGGGCGGCATGGCGGGCTTGCCGAATTCGCGGATGTCTGCTCCGGCGATGAAGGCCTTGCCCTCACCCACGATGAGCACGGCCTTCACGGCGGCATCCGATTCGGCCTGCTCCACGGCAGCCAGCAGGCCGGCGCGCACGGCCTGGCCCAGGGCATTCACGGGGGGATTGTTGATGCTGACCACCAGCACGGCACCATCAAGGCGGGTCTGGACCACGGAAGCCTGGGCTTGTTCGCTCATCTGTATGTCTCCGAACTTGGGTTTTCCACTCAAAACATCCATTCTTGCCACGACAATGGTTCTTTACAATCCCATGAATGATTGACAGACTGTAAAAAAATCTTTGACATTGAAGCGCTTGCGCGCCTTCCCCCCTCTATTTGCTGCGCGAGGAGGGGGACGACACCATCGCTGCAGGGCGGCACGGCCGGCGTAGGCCCTTGCTCGGTGTCCCTGGTTTTGGAGCCCCGCCCATTTCATAGGCTGTGGGCGAAGCAAAGTATCTGGACATATCCATGGATCTGAACTCCCTGACCCTGCTGGTGGAAATCATCGATAGCGGCAATCTGAGCCAGGCGGCGCGCAAGCTGAAGATGACGCGGGCCAATGTGAGCTATCACCTGACGCAGCTGGAAAAATCGGTGGGGGTGCAGCTGGTGCGGCGCACCACGCGGCGCGTGGAGCCGACCGAGGTGGGGATGCGGATGTACGAGCATGGCCGCGCGATCCAGAACGAGATGATGTCGGCGCGCGAGACGATCACGTCGCTGGGCCAGGGGATGGCAGGCCGCGTGGGGCTGAGCGTGCCCAGCGGCTATGGGCAGATCGTGATGAGCGACTGGCTGATCGAGTTCAAGCGGCTGTATCCGGGCATCGTGCTGGATGTGCTGTTCGAGAACCGCGCCGACCATTTGCGCGACGAGGTGGACATCGCCATCCGCGTGATCCAGGAGCCGCCGCTGTCGGTGATTGCGCGCAGCCTGGGCAATGTGCACTACGTGGCCTGCGCCTCACGCGAGTATGCGCAGCAGCACGGCCTGCCCACCACGCTGTACGAGCTGCGCAACAGCCCCCTGATCACGGCCGGCGTGATGGGCCGCCAGCTGCGCCTGTCGGCCTACCAGGGGACGGACCGCCAGGAGGTGCTGCTGGCGCCGACCATGATCTCCGAGCACTTCCCCTTCCTGCGCCAGGGCATTCTGGCGGGCCTGGGCGTGGGCCTGGTGCCCGACTACGTGGTGCAGGACAAGGTGGCCAGCGGCGAGGTGGTGCTGACCCTGCAGGAGTACCGGCTCAGCATCTTCGGCACCCACATGTACCTGCTGTACCTGCCCGACCGTCATCAGACGCGGGCCGTGCGCACCTGCATCGACTTCCTGCTGGCCAAGGCCGGCCAGGGCGGCAGCGGCGACGCCGCCGCCAGCTGACTCAGCGGCGGTACCAGCCGCCCGGGCGCTGGTACCAGCCACGCGGGCCATGGTCCCAGCCGTGCGGGCGCCAGCCATAGCCGGGGTGCGGCGGCGCGGCCCAGTAACCGGGGCGCCAGGCATAGCGGCCGCCACCCCAGCCCCAGGAGCCGCCGATCCAGACATGAACCGGCGAGGGAGCGACCGGAATGACCTCGGTCTGCAGCGGCGGCGGCGCCATGGGCGCGTAGACCACCTCGCCCGAAGGACCTACGGGATAGGCTGGCGCCACCACGCAGCCGGTCAATGCCACGGTGGCGGCAGCCAGGACCAGGGCCGGAGCCAGGCGACGACCCGGCGTTTGAATCGATACAGACTTCACGATGCACTCCTGGCCGCACTTTGGGCGGCCATGCAGATACAACGAAAAAGCCCCTGCCGGTTGTTGACAGGGGCTTGTGAAGCCTGAGTAAAGATCCGCCGCCAAAGGTAGCGGCGGGATCGGTCGCTCAGAGGTTCTGCGCGTTCTGCAGCGCGGCAATGCGCTCTTCGATCGGCGGGTGGGTCGAGAACAGCTTGCCGATGCCACCGGCAATGCCCATGGCGGCCACGCTCTTGGGCAGCTCGCCGGGGTGCATGCCGCCCAGGCGGGCCAGGGCGTTCATCATGGGCTGCTTGCGGCCCATGAGCTGGGCGGCACCCGCGTCGGCGCGGAATTCGCGCTGGCGCGAGAACCAGGCCACGATGATGGCGGCCAGGAAACCCAGCACGATGTCCAGCACGATGGTGGTCACGTAGTAGCCGATGCCGGGGCCCGAGCTGCTTTCGTCGTTCTTGCGCAGGAAGCTGTCCACGGCATAGCCGATGACGCGCGACAGGAAGACCACGAAGGTGTTCATCACGCCCTGAATCAGGGTCATGGTCACCATGTCGCCATTGGCGATGTGGGCGACCTCGTGACCGATCACGGCCTCCACCTCTTCGCGCGTCATGCCTTCCAGCAGGCCCGTGGACACGGCCACCAGGGCCGAGTTCTTGAAGGCGCCGGTGGCGAAGGCATTGGGCTCGCCCTCGTAGATGCCGACTTCGGGCATGCCGATGCCGGCACGGTCGGCGAAGCCGCGCACGGTGTTGACGATCCAGGCCTCATCGGCGTTGCGCGGCTCGTTGATCACGTGCACGCCCGAGCTCCACTTGGCCAGCGGCTTGGAGATCAGCAGCGAGATGATGGCGCCGCCAAAGCCCATGATGAAGGCGAAGCCCAGCAGGGCCCCGAGGTTCAGGCCATTGGAAGTCAGGAAGCGGTTGACGCCCAGCAGGCTGGCGACGATGCCCAGCACCACCACGACGGCGACGTTGGTCAAAAGAAAAAGTGCGATGCGTTTCATCAGTGGGTTCTCCACAAAGTGGGGAAAGGGGGAAGGATCTGGGCCCTGCAGCGTTGAAAAGTGAGGGCCCCACCGGCTGTTTTCAAGCCGGGTCCTGCGCCGTTGCCATTCCTTGTTGTGATGCTTGTGCGGAACGGGGCGCCCGGAACACGAGAGAGTCATCATAGAAGGAAAAGTTCTCGTTCTCGTGGCACCAGCCGGGCACGCCCAGCACGGGCAAGGGTGCAAAAGGCTTGCACGCCAGGGTGTCGGCCTCCAGCCAGATGCTGCCGGCCAGCCAGGCGTCGATGTCCGACGTGGCGGGGCCTGCCGTGGCGCCTGCACCATCCGTGTGCACGCACAGCACATGGGCCGTGATGGGCTTGCGCGGCTGCACCAGCTTTTCCAGCAGCGCATGGCCTATGGGCAGCAGCCTGGCCTGGCGCCACAGCGCGCGCTGCTCAACGAAGAGCTGCTGCCAGCGCCGGTGCCTCAGCGCCTCGCACAGCGCGGCCGGCGCCAGCAGCAGGGCTCCGTTCTCGTCCAGCACGGTGACGGCATCGCGCAGCGGCCCGCGCTGCGCACCCACGCCCGCCTGGGCAATGGCGCCGGCCTGCAGGGCATTGCAGCGCTGCTTGAGCGCGGGCCAGCGCAGCCAGATCAGGCCGTTGAAGAAGTCATGCAGGTTGTCGCGCGTGGGAATGCAGCGCGTCTCGAAGATGAACTGCTCGTAGGCCTTGCCTTCGGGCAGATCGTGCTGGGGCACAAAGCGCCAGGGCAGCGCCTGTGCGTCGGCCAGTGACTGCAAGGCCTGCCAGACCGGCCGGCCCTGCGCCACCTGCAGGCAGGCCGCCCTGCCCTGCGTTTGCAGCCCCTGCAGCCAGGGCGCATTCCAGTCGATGGGAAACGTCAATTGCCGGAGGGCCTGGACTGGGCCTTGGCCAGGCGCTTGTCGCGCACGGCCACGCGCGAGGTGCCTTCGTCGCGCATCTCGAACGCCTGCGTGGCCGCCAGCAGCTTGGTGAGCGTGGCATAGCCGTAGTTGCGCGCATCGAACGAGGCCTTGTTGCCGATCTGCGCGCCCACGGCGCCCACATGGGCCCAGCCGCTTTCATCCTGCGTGGCGTTGACGGCGCCGCGCAGCATGCTCAGCAGGCGCGTGTCCTGGCGCAGTTCCTGCGAAGGAACACGCAGGCAGGGGCGCTGCGGCTCGGGAGCGGACAAAGAGGAAGGTGCCTGCTCGGCCTGGGCGCGCTCCTTGCCCGTACCAGTGGAGGGCTGGACAGAGGCCGCCACCGCAGCTGCAGCCACGGGCGGCACCGCCGCCTGGCCCGCCTCATGCGCGGCGTCCTGGCCATTGCCGTTGGCGGGCGCCGCCTCGCCCAGCGCCTCCAGGTACAGGAAGCGCGAGCAGGCATTGACGAAGGGCTGGGGTGTCTGCGCCATGCCGAAGCCGTAGACGGCCGCGCCCTTGGAGCGCAGGTGCATGACCAGCGGGGTGAAGTCGGCGTCGGAGGAGACGATGCCGAAGGCGTCGGGCCGCTCGGTGTAGAGCAGCTCCATGGCGTCCACGGTCATCGCCATGTCGGTGGCGTTCTTGTGCTTGGAGTAGTCGAACTGCTGCATGGGCCGCAGTGCGAAATCGAGCAGCTTGCGCTGCCAGCCGCTGAGCGAATGCTTGGTCCAGTTGCCGTAGGCGCGGCGGATGTCGATGACGCCGAAGGTCGACAGCTCGGTCAGGATCTCGTCGATCATCTCGGCCGGCGCGTTGTCGGCGTCGATCAGCAGGGCGATGCGCGGTTGCGGCTCAGGCATGGCAATCCTCTGGCGGGTGGCAGTCCCGCCAGCTTAAACCAGCTTCCAGGGCAAGGCTTCGCCGGAGCGCAGGGGCTTCAGTTGCGCCTCGCCGAAGGCGAAGCTGTCCGGCGGCGTCCAGCTTTCGCGCACCAGGGTGATCTTGCCGGTGTTGCGCGGCAGGCTGTAGAAGTCCGGGCCGTTGAAGCTGGCGAAGGCTTCGAGCTTGTCCAGCGCGCCGGCATTGTCGAAGGCCTCGGCATACATCTCGATGGCGGCATGGGCGCTGTAGCAGCCCGCGCAGCCGGTGGCGTGTTCCTTGAGATGGGCCGCGTGCGGCGCGCTGTCCGTGCCCAGGAAGAACTTGGGCAGGCCGCTGGTGGCTGCCTCCACCAGGGCCAGGCGGTGCGTCTCGCGCTTGAGCACGGGCAGGCAGTAGTAGTGCGGACGGATGCCGCCCGTGAAGATGGCGTTGCGGTTGAACAGCAGATGCTGGGGCGTGATGGTGGCGCCCACGAAGCGGTCGGCCTCGGTCACGTACTGGGCGGCTTCGCGCGTGGTGATGTGCTCGAAGACGATCTTGAGTTCGGGGAAGTCGCGGCGCAGCGGGATCAGGTGCTGGTCGATGAAGGCGGCCTCGCGGTCGAACAGGTCGATGTCGCTGCTGGTGACTTCGCCGTGCACCAGCAGCAGCAGGCCTTCGCGCTGCATGGCTTCCAAAGTGGGGTAGATCTTGCGCAGGTCGGTGACGCCGTGGTCGCTGTTGGTGGTGGCGCCAGCCGGGTAGAGCTTGCAGGCCACGACGCCGGCCGCCTTGGCGCGCACGATTTCCTCGGGTGGCAGGTTGTCGGTGAGGTACAGCGTCATCAGCGGCTCGAAGGCCATGCCCTCGGGCACGGCCGAGAGAATGCGCTGCTTGTACTCCAGCGCCTGCTCGGCGGTGGTCACCGGCGGCTTGAGGTTGGGCATGATGATGGCGCGCGCAAACTGGGCGGCCGTATGCGGCACCACGCTGCGCATGGCTTCGCCATCGCGCACGTGCAGGTGCCAGTCATCGGGACGGGTGATCGTGAGGGTGTTGGTGGAGGCGGTCATTCCGCCATTTTCCCATCGCCGCGAAACCGCGGGCCAATTGCGGGGCACGCCACCCTCGGGACTGGCGCGTGGCTAACGCGGTCGCAGGTGCTGCGGCCCCAGCTGCTGCAGGTTTTGCACGCCGATCAGGGCCATGTTGCGCCGCATTTCGGCCGCCAGGATGGCGATGGCGTGCAGCACGCCGGCCTCGCCGCCCACGGCGCCCGCATAGTTGAAGGGCCGGCCCACGAAGACGAAGTGTGCGCCCAGGGCCAGCGCCACCAGCACGTCGTTGCCCCTGCGAAAGCCGCTGTCGATCATCACCGGGTAGTCCGGCCCCAGCGCCTCCACCACCAGGGGCAGCATGTGCAGGGGCGCGACCGCGCCATCGAGCTGGCGGCCGCCGTGGTTGGACAGGATGATGGCGTCGGCCCCGGCATCGCGCGCGGCCAGCGCGTCCTGCGGGCTGAGGATGCCCTTGACCACGAGGCGGCCCTTCCAGCGCTGGCGTATCAGGGCCAGGTGTTCCCAGCTCAGGTGGTCGCGTGCGCCGAAGTCGCGCGTGACGGTGGACGAGAGAATGGGCGCGCCGCGCGTGGCCTGCGAGTTCTCGAAGTGCGGCATGCCGTGCCGCACCAGCGTGCGCAGCGCCGTGCCCAGCAGCCAGCGCGGATGGGTGATGCCCTCCCACGCCAGGCGCAGGCCGGGCCGCAGCGGCGTCGAGAAGCCCGCGCGGATGTTGTTCTCGCGGTTGCCCGACACGGGCGTATCCACGGTGACGACCAGGGTGGCGAAGCCTGCGGCCTCCACGCGCCCCAGCAACTGCACGATGCGTTCGGTCTCGCCGGGCACATAGGCCTGGAACCAGGCCTGGGGATTGGCCTGGACTACCTCCTCCATGCGGATCAGCGAGGTGCCGCTCAGGATGGCCGGGATGCGGGCGGCCGCCGCCGCGCGCGTCTGCACCAGGTCGCCCCGGTAGGCGGACAGCGCGCTGATGCCCATGGGCGCGATGCCGAAGGGCGCAGCCCAGGTCTGGCCCAGCAGCGGTGTGGCCAGCGTGCGCCGCGAAGTGTCGGTGAGCACGCGCGTCACCCAGCGGTGGGCATCGAAGGCCTCGCGGTTGGCGCGCAGGGATTTGTCGGTCTCGCAGCCGCCGCTGACGTAGGCGAAGATCGGCGCAGGCAGGTGGTGGCGCGCCGCCCGCTCGAAATCATCGAGCGACAGGATGTGCCTGAGCCTGCGCGGCGTGGAGGAGCCCTGGCCCGCACCTGCGGGTGCGGAGGAACTGGGGGTGTCGAGCCGGTCGACCTCGATTGGGGCTGCCATGGTCAGTTGATCTGGAACTTGCCCTCGCGGATCAGCTTGCCCCATTTGGCGTGCTCGCTGCGAATCCACTCGCCGAACTGCGCGCCATTGGCGGGCGTGGCCATGCTGCCTTCCTGGGCCAGCTTCTCTTTGACCTCCTTGGTGGCCAGCAGCTTCATGGTCGCGTCGGCAATGCGCTCGGCGATGGGGGCGGGCAGATTGGCCGGCCCCACCAGGCCCAGCCAGGTGGAGGCCTCGAAGCCCGGATAGCCCTGCTCGGCCACCGTGGGCACATCAGGCAGGGACGGCACGCGCTGGGCGGAGGTGACGGCCAGCGCACGGATCTTGCCCGTGGCCAGCTGCGACATCACCGACACCGTGTTGCCGAAGTACAGGTCCACCTGCCCGCCCATCAGGTCGGTGAGCGCGGTATTGGCGCCCTTGTAGGGCACCTGCAGCACCTCGATGCCCGCGCGGCGTGCCAGCATTTCCCCGGCCAGGTGGCCTACCGTGCCATTGCCAGCCTGGGCGATGCCGTAGGTGCCGGGCCTGGCCTTGGCCGCCTTGATGAAGTCCTGCAGGTTCTTGAAGGGCGAGTCGCGCCGCACGGTCAGCACCACGGGCTGCAGGGCCACGCTGGCGATGGGCGTGAAGTCCTTGAGCGCATCGAAGGGCATCTTGGCGTAGAGGCTGGGATTGATGGCCAGGTTGGCGGCCTGCCCCATGCCGATGGTGTAGCCGTCTGGCGCGGCCTTGGCCACGGCATCCAGGCCGATGTTGCCGCCCGCGCCGGGCTTGTTGTCTATGACCATGGTCCAGCCCATGGCGAGGTTGAGCCGGTCGGCCACCAGGCGCGAGGTGGCATCCGTGCCGCCGCCGGGCGGAAACGGCACGACCAGGCGCACGGGCCGCTGCGGCCATTCGCCCTGGGCCAGCGCCAGTGCAGGGAAGGCCGTGGCCAGGGCGGCGGCAGCGCCGCCCAGAAGATGCCGTCTGCGCATTGTCATTGTTTGTCTCCTTGGAATCGTTTTGGCGGGAAAAAGTCGGGCGCAGCCTGCGCGCGGGACGCTAGACCGGCAGGCCCTTGGCGCGCAGCACGGCGTCGAAGCGCTCGGGGTCGGCCGTGCCGCTGCGGTTGGTCTCGCGGATGACGGCCTCGCGGGCCAGGTGGGCCTGGCTGCGGCGCAGCACCTCGGCGGCCTCGGCCGCGGGCACGGCGATCACGCCGTCGGCATCGCCCACGATCAGGTCGCCGGGTAGCACGGCCAGGCCGGCGCAGGCCACGGGCACATTGATCTCGCCCGGGCCGTCCTTGCTGGGCCCGCGGTGCGTGTGGCCGCGCGCAAAGATGGGCATGCCGTCCTGCGCCCATTCGCACAGGTCGCGGATGGCGCCGTCGATGACCAGGCCGCCCAGGCCGCGCGCCAGGCAGGTGGTGCGCATCAGGCCGCCGACCAGAGCCTGCGAGACATCGCCGCCGCCGTCGATGACCAGCACATCGCCGGGCTGCACCATCATCAGCGCCTTGTGGATCATGAGGTTGTCGCCGGGCCGCACGCGCACGGTGACGGCGGGGCCGCAGAGAACGGCCTCCAGCCGCGCGTGGTACTGGCGCAGGCCGATGGCGCCGACATTGCGGCTCATGGCGTCGCCGATGGCGGCCACGGGAATGGCCTTGAAGGCCTGGACGACGCCGGCCTCGGGGCCTGCGGCGCGCGGATGGATGCGGTAGCCCGCAGGCCATTGGCTGGATGGGGTGGTCATGGCAAATCTCCGGGAAAAAACAGCTCAGCGCAGAACCTCGGGGTTCACGCAGTGGGACGGATCGGCCGGGCTGCCCTGCAGCCAGCCCAGCACATTGGCGGCGGCCATGCCGGCCATGGCCGCCAGCGCGGCGGGCGTGGAGCCGCCCACATGGGGCGTCAGCACCACGTTGTCCAGCCCGGCCAGGGCGTGGCCCGCAGGCAGGGGTTCCTCGGCCATGGTGTCCAGGCCGGCGGCGGCCAGGTGGCCGCTGCGCAGGGCGTGGATCAGCGCCGCCTCGTCCACCACCTCGCCCCGCGCGGTGTTGACCAGCAGGGCGCCGCGCGGCAGCTGGGCGATGCGGCCGGCATCGAGCAGATGGCGCGTGCGGGCATTCAGGGGCACGTGCAGGCTGAGCACATCGGACAGGGGCAGCAGCTCGTCCACCGAGCCCAGCATGCGCACGCCCGCCACGGTGCCGGGCCCTGGGGCGCAGGCCGGATCGAACGCAGGGTCGAACGCTGGATCGAAGGCCACCACCTGCATGCCCAGCGCCAGCGCCACGCGCGCCACGCGCTGGCCCACCTGGCCAAAGCCCAGCAGGCCCAGGGTGCGGCCGCTCAGCTCCAGGCCGTCCTGGGCGCGGGACCAGCGGCCGGCGCGCAGCTCGGCATCCATCCAGGCGATGCGGCGGGCGGCCGCGAACATCAGGCCCAGCGTCATCTCGGCCACGGACTGGGCATTGGCACCCGGCGTCACATAGACCGGAATGCCCCGCTGGCTGGCCGCGGCCACATCGATATTGCTCACGCCCACGCCGTGCTTGGAGATGACCTTGAGCGTGGGACAGGCCGCGATGGCAGCGGCCGACAGCGTGGCCGTGCGCGAGATCACGGCATCGACGCTCTCGCGTGCCAGCACGGCGGCAACCTCGGCCTCGCCGCCGCCGTCTTGCAGGTACAGCACGCGGCAGTGCGCCGCCTGCAGGCGCTGCAGCCCGGCGGGCGCCAGGCGTGGCGCGGTCACGAAAACGGTGGGCGGGTGGGTAGTGGCGGTCATGGAAACTGGCAATTCGCTTTGTCGATGCACCGCATTCTTGTGAGCGCCACCCATTCCGTCCATTCGATAATGTTCATTCAAACATCACTTTTATTCATCGATGGACCTGCACCTGCGCGACCTGCGCTTCTTCGAGATCGTGGCCGACCTCGGGCACCTGGGCCGGGCCGCAGAACAGCTGGGGCGCACCCAGCCCGCGCTGAGCAAATGCATACAGCGCCTGGAACTGACCGTGGGCGGCGCGCTGTTCGAGCGTGCCGGGCGCGGCATACGCCTCACGCCGCTGGGCGATGTGCTGCTGGCGCGCGCACGCATGCTGCGCAATGCCAGCCAGGAGGCACTGCGCGAGGTGCGCGACTTCAACGAAGGCCATGCCGGCCATGTGCGCATCGGCAGCGGGCCTGTGGCCGCCGACCACCTGCTGCCCGAGCTGTGCAGCAAGGCCCTGGCCGACGGGCGGCGCATCACCATCAGCATCGTGATCGGCCCCAGCTGGGAACTGCGCGACCGCCTGCGCGAGGGCCAGCTGGACCTGCTGATCGGCCTCACGGCCGAGGGCGATCCGGAGCTGGTCTCCCACCCGATTGCCGAGGATGTGGTGGTGGTCGCGGCGCGCCAGGACCACCCCGTCTTCGAGCGCCAGCGCATCACCATGGCCGCGCTGCTGCGCCATCCCTGGGCCCTGCCCAGTGCCAACATTCCCAGCCGGCAATGGCTGGACCAGGCCTTCACCTCGCGCGGCATGCCGGCGCCCACGGTGCAGGTGGAGGCGGGCTCCATCCCGCTGCTGCCGCGCATGGTGGCCAAGACCGATCTGCTGACCTTCGTCTCGCGCCACACGCTGCGGCTGGAGCGCAGCCGCACGCTCAGGGAAGTGCGCCTGCCGGCCACCACGCTGCGCCGCCACCTGGGCGTGACCTGCCGGCGCGACGGCTATCTGTCGCCCGCGGCCCGGCACATGCTGGAGCTGCTGCGCGCCGACGGACAGGCCCTGTTCGGCGAGGATGCCTCGCCTCTGGACGAGGACTGATTCCCGCGGACCGGGGCTAGGGCCCCGGCCGCGCGCCCGCATCGGCCAGGCGCAGCAGGCCCGCCAGGTCGACGATGGTCAGCCGGCCATAGGCGGCCTGCAGCAGGCCGCGCTGCTCCAGCAGGCGCAGCTCCTTGTTGATGGTCTGGCGCGAGACCGACAGCATGGCGGCCAGGTCGCTCTGCGAGATGCGCAGCACCACGCCCTGCCCGTCGGGCGCGGGCTGGCCATGCGTGGGGGCCAGCCGCGCCAGCAGTTCGGCCACGCGGTTGTCGATGTTGCTGAAGGCGTGGCGCTGCTGGACGACGATCAGCTCGTGCATGCGCGCCAGCACCAGCAGGCAGATGTCCTTCCACAGCGGCGGATGGGCATCGAGCAGGGCCAGGAAGGACTCGCCGGGGATCTCCACCAGCACGGTGGGCTGGTGCGCGTGGTAGTCGTAGACGAATTGCGTGTGCTCCAGCAGCCGCGCCAGGCCGACGATGTCGCCCGCGCTGTGCATGGACAGCACGAAGCGCGAGCCCGTGGCGTCCACGCCGCCCACTTCCACGCAGCCCGAAGCCACCACCAGCACCTCGCGCCGCTTGGGGTCGGCGGCGCGCACCTGCTGGTGGCGCTCGTAGCGGCCCAGGCGGGACAGCGCCGTCAGCTCATCCAGCACCTCGGGCGGCCAGTTGCGCAGCATGCGGCACAGGCCCAGGGCGCGGCGGATCAGCGCCGAAGGGTCGGCCACGGGAGCAGGCTTGGAGCGCATGGTTCTCTCACGATGTCGAAGGCCCCGGGTTAGTCCGGTGCCCATGTACCGCCATTTGTCAATGGCTTGACAGAGTGCATCCCCTGTCGCTCGGGATAGTAGCAAGCAAGCCACCGGGCAAAGCATCCGGGGCGCTACCAAGGAGACAAGTTCGTGAAGCACAAGCATTGGCTGGCCGCCGGCGGCATGGCGGCCCTGGGCACGTCCGCGTGGGCCCAGAGCAGCGTGGAGATGTTCGGCATCGTCGACGTCCACATCAACAGCGCAAGGTCGGGCGCCACGCGCCTGAGCCGGCTGGAGGACGGGGGCAGCGCGGCATCGCGCATCGGCTTTCGCGGCAGCGAGGACCTGGGCGGCGGCCTGCGCGCCCAGTTCATGCTGGAGGCCGGCGTGGCGCCGGACACGGGCCTGGGCACCATTCCCGGCCCGGGCCTGGCCTTCACGCGGCAGGCCTGGGTAGGACTGAACAGCGGCTGGGGCGCCGTGGAGATGGGCCGCATGTATACGCCCATGTTCGGCGCGCTGTTCCGCGCCGATCCGCTGGGCATGAACGCGCTGTTTTCCTCGCTGAACCTGGTGTCGGCCACCGATGCCCAGGCCGGCCTGAGGCCGTTTGCGGCGCGGGCCAACAACCTGGTGCGCTACCGCACGCCGGCAGGCCAGCCCTGGCTGGCGGACCTGGCCTATTCCTTCGGCGAAGTGGCTTCACCGAACAGCAGCAACGGCCGCCTCTACGGCGCCACGCTGGGCTGGAACCAGAAGCCCTGGTTCCTGGCCTACAGCTTCCAGAAGTCCGTGGAAGGCAGCGCCGCCGCACCCGTGGCCGCGCCCGCCACCAGCCAGTACCAGGCACTGTCGGCCAGCTGGGAAGCCCTGGACGGGCTGCGCCTGACGGGCAACTACGTCATCAACCGCGTGGACCGTGCAGGCACACCCAAGGCGAAGCTGGCCCAGCTGGGCGCCGATTGGAGCGTGGATGCGCGCTCCAAGCTGCTGGTCTCGGTGGCGCGGCGCGAGGTGGGCGGCACGGACCGCGCCCAGAACACCTGGACGCTGGGCTACGACTACGCGCTGAGCAAGCGCACCGTGCTCTACGCGCGCTGGCTGGAGCTGGGCAACGCGGCCAATGCCTCGGCCGCCATTGCCAACGTGCCGGTGGCCGCCAACAGCGGCGACGGCGTGCGGTCCCTGGCGCTGGGTGTGCGCCACAACTTCTGAGGGACACACATGACCGACAGCCATTGCTTTGACACCTCCCGGCTCGACGCGCTGTTCGCGCCGCGCTCCATCGCCGTGGTCGGCGCCTCGGACCAGGCCAGCAAGATCGGCGGCATTCCGCTGGACTACCTGCTGCGCTTCGGCTACGGCGGCGCGCTGTATGCGGTGAACCCGCGCGCCAGCCGCGTGCAGGGCCTGCCCGCGCACGAGCGGCTGGCCGCCATCGGCGCGCCGGTGGACCTGGCCATCGTCGCCGTGCCGCAGTCGCAGGTGGCCGGCGTGCTGGAGGATGCGGCCGCCGCGCGCGTGCAGTCCATGGTGCTGTTTTCCTCGGGCTATGCCGAGACCGGCTCCGACGGCACGGCCGCCCAGCAGGCGCTGGCGCGGCGCGCGCAGGAGGCGGGCATACGCCTCATCGGCCCGAACTGCCTGGGCTTCATGCGCCCCGGCCACCAGGTCTACGCCACGTTCTCGCCCGCGCCGGGCGGCGGGCTGGTGCGGCCCGGGCGCATCGGCATGGTCAGCCAGTCGGGCGCCTTCGGTGCCTATGCCTACAGCCTGGCGCGCGAGCGCGGGCTGGGCCTGTCGCTGTGGGCCACCACGGGCAACGAGGCCGATGTGCAGCTGGCCGATGGCCTGGCCTGGCTGGCCCAGGACCCCGAGACCGACGTGATCATGGCCTACATGGAAGGCTGCCGCGACGGCCCCCGGCTGCGCGCGGCCCTGGCCCTGGCGCAGGAGCGCGGCAAGCCCGTGGTCATGTGCAAGGTGGGCACCAGCGCCCTGGGCGCGGCCGCCGCCGCATCGCACACGGCCTCGCTGGCGGGCAACGATGCCGTCTATGACGCGGTGTTCCGCCGCTACGGCGTGCTGCGCGCGCATTCCATCACCGACTTCTTCGCGCTGGCGGCCAGCGCCTCCATCGCGCGGGCCCCCAAGGGGCGGTCCATCGGACTGTTCACGGTCTCGGGCGGCGTGGGCGCCATGATGGCCGACGACGCCAGCGCAGCCGGCCTGGACGTGGCACCGCTGTCCGATGCGGCCCAGTGCCAGCTGCGCGAATGGGTGCCGTTTGCCGCGCCGCGCAACCCCGTGGACATCACGGGCCAGGTCACCAACGACATGACGCTGCTGGAGCGCAGCGCCCGCCTGATGCTGGCCGACCGGCAGTTCGACAGCTGGCTGGGCTTCTTCGCGGCAGGCGGCCTGTCCGACGCCTTCTGGCCCGTGCTGCAAAGCCTGGTGCAGACGCTGCGCGCCCACCATCCCGACACCCTGCTGGCCGTCAGCACGCTGTGCCCGCCCGAGCGCCGCGATGCGCTGGAGGCGCTGGGCTGCCTGGTGTTCGCCGACCCGGGCGCGGCCATACGCTGCATTGGCGCGCTGGCCCGCCTGCATGAAACACCGCAGGCTCTGCCCGCGATGGCAGATGCAGGCAGCGCATTGCACCTGGCGGCGGGCACGCTGTCGGAGCAGCGCAGCATGGCTCTGCTGGCCGAGGCCGGCGTGCCCGTGGTGCCGCACCGGCTGGTGCGCACGGCGGCCGAGGCAGCGCAGGCCGTGCAGGAGATGGGCGGACGCATTGTCCTCAAGGTCTGCAGCGATGCCATCGCCCACAAGTCCGACGTGGGCGGCGTGGCACTGAACCTGGCGGATGCGGCCAGCGCCCAGGCCGCCTTCGACCGCATCCTGGCCAATGCGCGCCAGGCCCGGCCCGATGCGCACATCGACGGCGCGCTGGCCGCCCCCATGGTGCAGGGCGGCGTGGAGTGCATCGCCGGCGTGCACCGCGACCCGGTATTCGGCCCGGTGCTGATGTTCGGGCTGGGCGGCATCCATGCCGAGATCCTGCGCGATGTCTCGCTGCGCCTGCTGCCCATCACGCGCGACGACGCGCTGGCCATGGTGCGCGAGCTGCGGGCCTTTGCCGTGCTGGACGGCGCGCGCGGCCGCCCCCGCGTGGACCTGGACAGCATTGCCGACACGCTGTGCGCCCTGGCCGGCTTTGCGCAGCGCGCAGGCGCCACGCTGGAAAGCGCCGAGATCAACCCCCTGATCGCCCGCCCGCGCGAGGACGGCGGCTGCGTGGCCGTCGATGCGCTGGTCATCGGCAGGGAGGCTGCATGAAAGCCAATGCCCATTCCAGCTCCCACCCGGAGGCCACCATGAACACACCCCTGCTGCGCACCGCCGCGCTGACCTGCCTTGCCCTGGCCTGCAGCGCCGCGCTGGCCCAGGACGGCTATCCCGCCCGGCCCGTGCGCATCGTCGTGCAATACCAGGCCGGCGGCTCCACCGACACCGTGGCGCGCATCCTGGCCGAGGGCCTGGCCAAGCGCCTGGGCCAGCCCGTGGTGGTGGACAACCGCAGCGGCGCGGGCGGCATCATCGGCACCGAGCATGTGGCCAAGAGCGCGCCCGACGGCCACACCCTGCTGCTGACCGTGCCCGGGCCCATCACGGCCAACCTGGTGCTCTACAAGAAGCTGCCCTACGACCCGCGCACCGAGCTGCGCATGGTCTCGGACGTGGTCTCGCCCTCCATGGTGATGGCGGTCAACCCGGCCGTGCCGGCCAGGGACTTCAAGGGCCTGGTCGAGGCCGTGCGCCAGTCGCCGGGCAAGTACGCCATGGGCTCCTGGGGGGCGGGCACACAGCCGCACCAGGTCCAGGTCTTCATGGACAAGGCCTACGGCCTGCAGTCGCTGCACGTGGCCTACAAGGGCGAGGGGCCCATGTCCATCGACCTGATCAGCGGCGTGATCCAGATGACGCTGGGCTCGGCCGCCACGCTCAAGCCCTTCATCGAGGCCGGCAAGCTGCGCGCCCTGGCCGTGGCAGGGCCGCGCCGCAGCAAGGCCCTGCCCGATGTGCCCACCTTTGCCGAGCAGGGCTACCGCGAGCCCGTGTATGCCATCACGGGATCGATCTCGCTGATGGCGCCCGCACGCACGCCCGACGCCATCGTCGAACGCCTGGGCCGCGAGGTCGCCGCCGTGATGCGCGAGCCCCAGGTGCGCCAGCGTGTCGAGGCGCTGGGCCTGGAGGCCCAGGGCAACAGCCCGGCCGAGGCCAGCGCCGCCTACGCCGCCTTTTTGCCCGTGGCGCTGGACCTGGCGCGCTCCACGGGCGTGACCCTCGACTGACCCCCTCCTGCCCTGAAGAAAACAATGGACATGAACCCGACCCCTCCCTCCCTGCCCGAAGTCCGCCGCGCCCTGGCGCGCTCCATCGGCCTGGCCGCCTTTGTCTACGGCTATCCGCTGATAGAGACCTACCGCACCTGCCGCCTGCAGACCGATGCCGGCGCCGCGCGCGCCACCGGCCTGGGCCTGGACATGCGCGGCGACTTCGACACGCTGCACCACAGCCAGCGCCCCTCCACCCATGAGGACCGCGACGTGGTCACGCCCGCCAACGACCTGCTGTACTCGCTGGCCTGGATCCACCTGGCCGACGGCCCGCGCCTGCTGACCGTGCCCTCCAGCGCCGCGCATCCGGGCCGCTATTTCGTGCTGGCCCTGTACGACGCCTATACCGAGAATTTCGAGAACCTGGGCCCGCGCAACTGCGCGCCCGAAGGCGAGACCGTGGTCCTGGTCGGGCCGGGCGGCCAGGTGCCGGAACACCTGGCCGGCCACCGCCTGGTGCACTGCCCCAGCAACCTGGTCTGGCTGATCGGCCGCACCGTGGTGGGCGATGCGCCCGACTGGCCTGCAGCCCGCGCACTGCAGGCCGACATCCGGCTGGAGCCCGCGCCAGGCACGCCGAAAGGAGGCCGCCCGGCCGCCGTCACGAACTGGGTCGGCCCGCCCGTGGACGCCATGGCGGCCGCCTTCGAGAACCAGGAGCCTGCGGCCGAGGTTGCACCGCGATTTTTTGCCAACCTCTGCCATGCGCTGGCCGAGGCGCCTGGCCGCAAGGAGGACCAGGGGCTGCTGGCCTGGTTCGGCCAGGCCGGCCTGGTGGCCAGCGCCCACATGGCGTGGGAGCAGCTGGAGGAGCCCGTGCGCGAAGGCCTGACCGAGGGCTTTGCCGACGGCGTGCGCACCGTGGCCGCCATGGGGCGCAACCGCCGTCCCCGTCCCTGGACCATGACGCCGTCCACCGGCCGCTACGGCAGCGAGTACCTGGGCCGCGCACGCACCGCCTACCTGGGCCTGGGCGCGCTGGCCACCAGCGAGGCCATCTACGCCGCCGCCCACCACGACGCAGGCCTGCAGCCGCTGGACGGCAGCCAGCGCTATGTGCTGCGCTTCAATGCCGCCGACATGCCGCCGGCCGATGCCTTCTGGTCGGTCACCCTGTATGACGCCGACCGCTTTCTCTACGGCAACGAGATCGGCCGCCACTCCATCGGCGACCGCACGCCGGGACTGCTGCGCGAGGCCGACGGCAGCCTGCAGATCGACCTGGGCCATGCCCGACCGGCACAGGGCGCCGCCAACTGGCTGCCCACGCCGCACGGGCGCTTCTACCTCATCCTGCGCATGTACCACCCGCAGGCAGGCGCGCACCAATGGCCTGTTCCGCCCCTGCAGCCCGTGGCCGCATGAGACACGCCATGGACCTGAGCACCCTGGCCGAAGAGGCCGTCATCCACACCTGCCCGCTGTACGAGATGCGCCGCATGCGCGCGGCCACCTCGCCCCGGCGCAATGCGGCGGGCGAGGCTGCGCCAGCCACGCTGCGCTGGTGCAACCAGTTCGTGCATGCGCGCCAGCTGCTGCGCGCCGGCACCAGCCGCGTGGTCACGCCCAACAACGACACGCTCTACACCAACGCCTGGCTGGACCTGGGCGCCGGGCCGCTGGTGATCGATGCGCCCGACACGGCGGGCCGCTACTACGTACTGGGCCTGCTGGACTTCTTCACCAACCCCTTCGCCCACATCGGGCAACGCCTGACGGGCACGGCAGCGCGCTCCTTCCTGATCACGCCGCCCGGCTGGCAGGGGGCGCTGCCGCCACCGTTCGATGCGCCCGGCGCACACATTGCCGCGCCCACGCCCTGGCTGTGGGTGATAGGCCGCATCCTGGTCGATGGCGAGCATGACCTGCCCGCCGTGCACGCGCTGCAGGACGGCTTTGCGGTGCGCCCGCTGGCCGACTGGCAGGCGGGCACGCCCTCGCAGGCCCGCGCCTTCGACCCGGACTGCAATCCCCAGGCCGCACCCGACGCCATGCCCAATGCCGTGCCCACCGCTGCGTACTACGCCGCCCAGGTCAATGCCGCGCTACGCGACAACCCGCCACCAGAGGAACACACCGCACGGGTCGCGCGCTTTGCGGCCGTGGGCCTGGGCGCCGGGCTGGGCGCACCCGATGCGCAACAGCAAGCCGCACTGCAGCGCGCACTGGACAGCGTGCTGCCACGGCTGCGCGCGGCCAGCACGGGCCGGCGCCTGGACTCGGGCTGGGAACTCCCCGCCCTGGTCGAAGGCAGTTTTGGCGACGACTTCCAGGCCCGCGCCGAAATTGCGCTCAAGTACATCGGCATGCTGGAAAGCCGCGAGGCCATCTACCCGCTGGCCTGGCATGACGCCCAGGGCCGGCCCCTGCATGGCAGCCGCCGCTACCGGCTGCGCTTTGCCCCAGGCGCGCTGCCGCCCGTGCAGGCCTTCTGGTCCCTGACCCTCTACGGCGCCCACGACTGCATGCTGGTGGACAACCCCATCGACCGCCATGCCATCGGCGACCGCACGCCGGGCCTGCGCCCCGACGCTGATGGCGATGGCGATGGCGGGTTGACTATCCACATCAGCCACGCGCCGCCGGCCAGCGAAGACCACCGCGCCAACTGGCTGCCCGCGCCGCGCGAAGGCTTCTACCTGTGCCTGCGCGCCTACATGCCCCGGCCCGAACTGCTGGACGGCCGCTACGCCCTGCCCCCCATCGAACCAGACCCGGAGACCCCATGAACGCCAGAGACGACGACAAGCCCTTTTTGCTGGTTGGCACCGGCAGCGAAACCGTGGCGCCGGGCCTGCACATATTGCGCGGCCAGGGCCAGTCCTTCGTGGCCGAGACCGACGCGGGCCTGGTGGTGATCGACGCCGGCCCCGGCGGCAAGGTCAGCCAGGACATGATCGCCAGCCTGCGCCAGCTCAGCGACGCGCCCGTGCATGCGCTGTGCTACAGCCACGGCCACATCGGCTACAACGCGGGCGTGCCTGCCTGGCTGGAGCATGCGGCCGCGCGCGGAGAACCCGTGCCGCGCCTCATCGCCCACCGCAACCTGCCGCGCCGCCAGGCTCGCTACCGCGAGACCCGGGCGCTGCAGCACCGCATGGCCGAGATCCAGTTCAACCGCAGCGCGGGCTTTTTCGAGCACCGGCTGGACATGCACGAGCCCACCGAAACCTTCGACACGCGGCTGGAGATAGGCAGCGGGGACAGCCGCATCGAGCTGTTCTGGGCGCCGTCCGAGACCGACGACGCCATCGCGCTGTGGAGCCCCGGCCAGCGCGTGCTGTACGGCGGCGCGGCGCTGCTGGACTCCATACCCAACATCGGCACGCCCTTTCGCACGCTGCGCGACACCGTGCGCTGGGCCGACACGCTGCAGGCCATGGCCGCGCTGCGCCCGCTCAAGGCCGTGCGCGAGTTCGGTCCCGTGATCGAGGGCGAGCAGGCCGTGCAGCAGGTGCTGCTGCACACCGCACAGGCGCTGCGCTGGCTGCGCGCCGAAGTCGTGCGCCTGATGAACGAGGGCCTGAACGAGCAGCAGGTGCTGGCGGCCATGGACTATCCGCAGGAGCTGTTCGGCGTGGAGTGGATGAAGCCCACCTATGGCGACCCCAGCTACATCGTGCGCGACATCTACCGCTCGGAAAACGGCTGGTGGGACCGCAACCCGACCACGCTGCACCCGGCCCCGCCCGAGGCTGCGGGCGCCGCCATTGCCCAGGCCATCACCGACAAGCCCGGCCTGGTGGCCAGCGCCCAGGCGCTGGCCGACGCGGGCCAGTGGCAGCTGGCCCTGCATGTGATCGACGTGCTGGCCACGGCGGCCGGCGACGCGCCCGAGATCGGCCAGGCCCGCAGCCTCAAGGCCGCCTGGCTGCGCGAGCGTGCGCGCGAGGTGGACAGCTATGTCTCGCGCAACCTCTACCGGGTGGGGGCCGACATGATCGAGCAAGGCACGCAGGCGCGCCTGGGGCTGCGCTGACGGGGCCGCGCACAGGCAAGGCGACTCAAGGCGACACAAGGAGACAAGTGCATGAAGACGATGAAGAAGCACGGCATGGCCCTGGCACTGCTGCAGGCCATGGCCTGCACAGGCCACGCCCAGCCGGCACAGGATGCCGGCAACTACCCCGCCCGCCCCGTCACGCTGATCGTGCCCACGGCCGCCGCCGGCGGCACGGACACCATCGCGCGGGTGTTTGCCGAAGGCCTGACCCGGCTGCTCAAGCAGCCCTTCGTGGTGGACAACCGGCCCGGCGCCAACGGCCTGGTCGGCGTGGAGCAGGCCGCGCGCAGTGCGCCGGACGGCTACCGGCTGCTGTTCACCTACACGGCGTCCATGGCCGTGAACCCCAGCCTCTACCGCAAGGTTCCGTATGACCCGATCAAGGACTTCGCACCCATTGCGCAGATAGGGCGCGCGGGCAATCTGCTGCTGGTCTCTCGCGATCTGCCCGTGCATTCGCTCAAGGAGTTCGTGGAGCATGTGCGCGCCCGGCCCGGCCAGCTCAGCTATTGCTCCTGGGGCCAGGGCTCGGGCGGGCACCTGACCATGGAATTCCTGCTCAAGCAGGCCGGCCTGCAGATGCAGCATGTGCCCTACAAGGGCAGCAGCCCCTGTGTGCAGGGCCTGCTGGGCGGGCAGGTGCAGGCCGCGTTTGCGGACACCTCGTCCACGGTGGAGCTGGTGCGTGCGGGCCGCGTGCGCGCCATTGCGCACAGCGGAGACAAGCGCATTCCCAGCCAGCCGGACCTGCCCAGCCTGACCGAGGCGGGCTACCCGTTTCACAACTATTCCTGGTACGGCGTCTTCGCGCCCGCCAAAACGCCGCAGCCCATCGTGGACAAGCTCAACGCCGCCATCAACCAGTTGCTGCAGGACCCGGCCACGGCCAAAAAGCTGGGCGAGCTCAACCTGACCGACCTGCCCCGGACCACGCCCGCGCAATTCGCCGACACGCTGCGCCAGGACCTGGCGGACTGGGGGCGGCTGGTGCGCGAGGTGGGCGTGCAGTTGGACTGAGGTGAAGGCCCTTGGCGGGCCAGGCTCACTCGGCGACGATGCCCGTCCTGCGCACCACCTCGCCAAAGCGCTTGAGGCGGTCGGACATCATGGCCTCGAAGGCGGCGGGGCTCATTTCCTCGGGCGGCGTCACGCCACGGTCCTGCAGGCTGGCCACCATGGCCGGCGCCGTGGCGGCCTGGCGCACGGCCTTGAAGAGGGCCTGCACCACGGGTGCGGGCGTGCCGGCCGGCGCGGCCAGGCCGGTCCAGGAGCTCATGTTCAGTTGCTGGTAGCCGACCTCGGCCAGCGTGGGCACATCGGGAATTTGCGCCACGCGCTGCTCGGAGGCCACGGCCAGGGCGCGCACCTTGCCTGCCTGGATGTGGGGCAGCATGGAGATGAGGTTGTCGAAGAACACCTGCACCTCGCCCGCCAGCACCGAGGTGACCAGCAGCGTGCCGCCCCGGTAGGGAACATGGGTGATGTCCAGGCCCGCATCGGCCTTGAACATCTCCATGTTGAGCTGGCCCATGCTGCCCGTGCCGCCGCTGCCGTAGTTGAGCTGGCCAGGGTGCTTTTTGGCATAGGCGATGAACTCCGCAAAGCTGCGGATGGGCAGGCTCGCGGGCACGACCAGCACATTGGGCAGGCGGCCCAGGATGGCGATGTTCTCGAAGTCCTTGATGGGGTCGTAGCCCACCTTGGGCTGGGTCAGCGGATTGGCCAGGTGGCTGCTCTGCGAGGACACGACCAGGGTGTAGCCGTCCGGCTTGGCGCGCGCCACGGCCAGCGCGGCCACCGAGCCGCCCGCGCCGGGCCGGTTCTCCACCACGATGGGCACGCCCAGGATGCGCGCCATGGGCTCGGCATACTGGCGCGCCATGGCGTCCACCGAGCCACCGGCCGGAAACGGCACGATGAAGCTGATCTGGCGCGTGGGGTAGCCGGCGGCCTTGCCTTCAGCGGCCAGCGCCGCAAGCGGCGCCAGCACACCCAGGCCCAGCCCCGCGCCGAGCACACGGCGGCGGGAAGGGTGGCTGGCAGCCTGGCGGGCGATAGGGGTCATGCTCATGTCTCCTCCTTATGGAAATACGTCGGCTGCGCCCGGCCATCCAGGGCGCCCTGCTTACTCGGCCACGATATGGGCCTTGCGCACCACCTCGCCGAAGAGCTTCAGGCGCTCGGCCATCATCTTCTCGAAGGCGGCGGGGCTCATCTCCTCGGGGGCGACCACGCCGCGCTCCTTGAGGCTGGCCACCATGGCCGGCGCCGTGGCCGCCTGGCGGATGGCCTTGTACAGCGTCTGGACGATGGCGTCGGGCGTGCCCGCAGGCGCCGCAATGCCGGTCCAGGAACTCATGTTGAGCTGGGGATAGCCGACCTCGGCCATGGTGGGCACGTCGGGCAGCATGGGCAGGCGCTGCTCCGAGGCCACGACCAGGGCGCGCACCTTGCCCGACTGCACGTGGGGCAGCATGAAGACCAGGTTGTCGAGGATGAACTGCACCTCGTTGCCGATAGCGGCCGTGACCAGCGGCGAGCCGCCACGGTAGGGGATGTGCGTGGCGAAGATGCCCGTGGCGGCCTTGAGCATTTCCACATTGAGCTGGCCCATGCTGCCGATGCCGGCGCTGCCGTAGTTGACCTGGCCGGGGCGCTTTTTCACGTACTCGATGAACTCCTGGAAGTTCTTCACGGGCAGGCTGGAATGCACCATCAGCGCATTGGGCTGGCGGCCCAGGATGGCAATGTTCTCGAAGTCCTTGATGGGGTCGTAGCCCACCTTGGGCTGGGTCAGCGGATTGGCCAGGTGGCTGCTCTGCGAGGACACGACCAGGGTGTAGCCGTCCGGCTTGGCGCGCGACACGTACTGCGTGGCCACCGAGCCGCCCGCGCCGGGCCGGTTCTCCACCACGATGGGCACGCCCAGGATGCGCGACAGGGGCTCGGCGTACTGGCGGCCCATGATGTCCACCGAACCGCCGGGCGGAAACGGCACGACCAGCGTGATCGGGCGCGAGGGGTACTTGTCATCGGCGCGTGCGGCCAGCGGCGCCAGCGCGGACAGGCCCGCCAGGCCAAGGCCTGCGCCCAGCAGCTTGCGGCGGGTGTTCAGGGAGGGGTTCACGGACAGGTTTTTCATGGGTATCAGCGCAATCAGGGGTGATCAAAGATGGCGAGGGCCACGGCCTGCGCACGCGGCACGAAGGTGGCCAGCTCGCAGTACTCGCGCTCGGTATGGGGATGGCCGCCCACGGGGCCGGTGGCGCACAGCGTGGGCACGCCCACCGAGGCGGTCAGGCCGCTGTCGGCCGCGCCGCCCGTGAACTCGCCCTGCACATCAAAGCCCAGCGACTGCGCGCCGCGCCGGTACAGCTGCAGCAACGCATCAGGCGTGGGCGCCATGGGCAGGGTGCGGCGCACGGCGGTGACGCGGCCCTGGGTGCGGGGCACGGATTCTTCCTCCACGATGGCGCGGATGCGCTCCATCAGCGCATCGGGATCGGTCTGGGCCGTGTAGCGCACATCGAGCTCGGCCTTGGCGTGGGGCGCCACCATGTTCGGCACGATGCCGCCCTGCAGCACGCCCACATTGGTGGTCGTGCCCGTGGCGGGATCGGTCAGCGCATGCAGGGCCAGCAGCTTGCGCGCCATGGCCTCCAGCGCGCTGGCGCCGGCCGCGTGGTTGATGCCCGCATGGGCGGCCACGCCCTGCACCTCGAACTCCACGGCCATCGATCCCTTGCGGCTGGTCACCAGGTTGCCACTGACGCGGCCGGGCTCGGCATTGAAGACGGCGCGCGCGCCGCGCACCGTGTCCATGATGGTCTGGCGCGTGGCGGGCGAGCCGATTTCCTCATCGCACGAGAAGAACAGCTTGAGCGGCGCGCCCAGGCCGCCGCAGCGCGCAAAGGCCTCGGCCACGAAGACGTTGAGCACCAGGCCCGACTTCATGTCGGCCACGCCGGGACCGTAGGCCCTGCCCTCTTCCACGCGGAAGGGGCGGCGCGCCACGGTGCCCGCCGGAAAGACCGTGTCCATATGGCCCATCAGATAGATGGGTGCGCCTTCGGCCGGGCCGTCCCCGTCGGGACCGGCGACATCGGCATGCAGCAGCACGCCGTAGCCGGGCACGTCCTCGAAACGCACGGCCACGCCGGCCGCCTCCAGCCGCTCGCGCAGCGCCTGGGCCACGGCCAGGATGCCGGCTTCATCGCGGCTGCCGCTGTCGATATCGACAATTTTGTGCAACAGGCCTTGCATGGCCTGCTGCTGACCGCCCAGCCAGTCCAGCAGTCTCGCGCGCTGCTGCACGCGGCTTTGTTCGAGGGTATCGTGCATGGTGGAATCTCCAGAGTGCATGCAGTGTTGCACGCGACCCCCTATTTTGCAACACACGTTGCATATACAAGAAAAATATGAAATCACCATTGCAAAAAGCCGCACTGCTGCTGCCGCAGCGCCTGGCGCAGCAGGGCGCGGAGCTGACGGCCAGCGAGCTGACGCTGGCCCAGACCCTGGGCAGCAACTACCCGCATGCGCTGCTGGAGTCGGCCACGGCGCTGGCCGCGCACACGGGCACCAGCGCCTCGACCGTGGTGCGCCTGTTCGCCAAGCTCGGCTATGCCAGCTATGCCGAGGCCCAGCGCGAGGCGCGCGGCGAGGTGACGGCACTGCTGCAGACGGCCGCCCAGCGCGCGCCCGTGCTGCTGGGCGCGCAGCGCAGCCTGAGCGAGTGCGTGGACGATGCGCTGCTGCACGACCAGCACAACATCCAGGCCACGCGCGAGGGGCTGGACATGGCGGCCTTCGAGGCCATGGCCCGCAAGCTGGCCCAGGGCGAGGGCCGCGTGTTCGTGCTGGCCCAGCTCAACAGCTCGCCGGTATCCGCCTGGCTGGCCCTGCACCTGAACATGTGCCGCCCCGGCGTGCAGGAGCTGGATGCCGGAGCCATCGCGCCGGCCGACCAGCTGCTGTGGATCGGCCCCTCGGACACGCTGCTGGCCTTCAGCGTCAGCCAGTATTCGCGCGGCACCTTCGAGATAGCGCAGCGCTTTGCCGACGCCGGCGCCCAGGTGCTGGCCATCACCGACAGCCCCGCCGCGCCGCTGGCCACCGTGGCCCACCACTGGCTGCAGGTGCGCACGGCCAATGCCTCGCCCTTTCACTCCTACACGGCAGCCTTCTACCTGTGCAACGCCCTGGTCTCGGCCGTGGCCCAGCTGCGCCACAAGGATGTGTCCGAGGCCCTGGCCCGGCGCGACGCGCTGTGGAAGGAGTTCAACCACCAGTTGATCAGGACGGCCGAGCCGCGCGGGCCGGCTCGCGCCGCGCGCAAGCCACCCACGCGCAGGTCTTCTACATAGACCAGTAGTACTTGAAGCTCAGCGTGGCCTCGCGATCCACGCCGCGGAAGATGCCTGCGAAGTACTTGCGGTTGAACAGGTTGTTGATGTTCAGCGCGATGCGGTACTGCGGCGTCTCGTAGGCCAGCGCCAGGTCGGCCAGCGTGGCGGAGTCGTTGATGTTCAGCGTGCCGTCCGCTGCCACGTTGTAGGGAGAGCGACCCTTGTAGCGCAGGCCGCCGGCCACCATCAGGCCCGGCACCGCGCGCGGTCGGTAGTCCAGCCACAGGCTGGCCATGTGGCGTGTGGTCTGTATGGTCTGGCGGCCGATTTCGGCGGGCCGGTTGCTCTGCGTGGTGCGCGGGTCCAGGTAGGTGTAGCTGGCCAGCGCGTTCAGCTCGCGCGTGAGCGCGAAGCGGCCTTCCAGCTCCAGCCCCGTGGAGCGCACCTCGCCCGTCTGGATGCTGAAGCGCGGGTGGTCGGGGTCCAGCGTGGTGACGTTGGTCTGGCGCAGGTCGAAGACCGAGGCCGTGAACAGCGAGGTGCTTCCCGGAGGCTGGTACTTCACGCCCGCCTCGTACTGCTTGCCGCGCCGGGGCTCGAACGGATTGCCGTCGTACTGCAGGCCCGTGACCGGATCGAAGGAGGTCGCGTAGCTCGCATAGGGCGCCCAGCCGCTGTCGAACAGGTAGAGCAGGCCCGCGCTGCCGGTGGTGGCGCTGTCGCTCATGCGCGGCTGGGTGCTGCTGTTCTGCGTGGTGCGCGCCTGGTCATGGCGCAGGCTGAGATTGGCCACCCAGCGGTCCCACTTGAACTGGTTGAGCGTGTAGATGCCGGTCTGGCGCAGGTCCGTGCGGCTGTCCTCCAGCTCTGGATAGGCGATGGACTGGCCATAGGTGGGGTCGAGCATGTCCAGGTCGGGCACATCCCAGCCAAAGCCCAGGCCGCCGCGCTCCCTGTACTTCACATGGTCCATGCCGAAGGCCATCCGGTGCTGCAGCCCGCCCCAGCGCAGGTCCTTGTGCAGGCGGGTGTCCAGCGCCAGCGTGCGGCCCTTGGTGCGCTGGGCCAGGCTGGCGCGCGAGACGCTTCGGCCGTCGGCCAGCACGTCCATGGCGTAGATGTGGCGGTAGTCGATGTCGATGGTGGAGTAGCGCAGGTTCTGCGTGAGCTGCCAGCCGCTGTCGGTCTGGTGCGAGAACTCGTAGCCCAGCGATCGCGTGTCGCGGTCGAAGCGGTCGAAGGACGGGTCGCCGGCCGTCAGGTGCGCGGGCAGGTCCTTGATCTGCGGGTAGGTGAACAGGCTGGGCCACCACGACTTGGGCGTGCCGCGCTCGCGCGAGTAGCTGCCCAGCACGGTCAGGTGGGTGCGGCCGGAGAGGTTCCAGCGCAGCGAGGGCGCAATGGAGATGCGGTCATCGCGCGAGCCCACGGTGCGTCCGTCGCTGTCACGCGCCTTGAGGTTGAGCCGGTACAGCAGGTCGCCCGAAGCATCCAGCGCGCCGCCCAGATCGGCCGTGGCCTGGGCGCGCTGGTAGCGGCCATAGGACAGGCCCAAGCTGTTCACATGGTCGGCCTCGGGTTTCTTGGAGACCACGTTGATCACGCCGCCCGGCCGCCCTTGGCCAAAGAGCACGGAGGCCGGGCCCTTGATGACCTCGATGCTGTCCAGCTCGTCGATCTCGTCGTTCCACGAACCATAGGTGCCGGCCGAAAACTGCCGCAGGCCGTCCTTGTAGTAGGAGCTGCCATCGCTGAACCCCCGGATGATGGCACCCGTCATGCGCAGGTCCGCGCCCGTGACTTCGGTGGACACGCCGGCCGTGTACGACAGGGCCTGCTCGATGCTCTTGGGCGCCTGGTTCTGCAGTTGCTCCTGGGTGACGATGGAGATGGAGCGCGGCGTCTCGATCAGCGGCGTGTCCAGCTTGGTGCTGGCGCTCCTGCCGCTGCCCACGTAGCTGCCCGGCGCGGCCATGCGCTGCGATGTCACGTTGACCGTGGACAGCGTGGTGCCCGCCGACGGCTGCGGCGCAGGCGCCTTGCGCAGCGTGAACGTGCCCTGCTCGGTGCTGTGCGCGGTCACACCGGTGCCAGCCAACAGCCGGTCCATGGCCTCCTGCGGCGTGAAGCTGCCTTGGAGGGCCGGCGCCTGGCGGCCGCCCAGCACGGCTTCGTCGTACAGCACCTGGAACTGGGTCTGGCGGCCAAAGGCGCGCAGCGCGTTGATCAGCGGCTGCGCCGGCTGGTCAAAGGCCAGGCGCTGTCCGGATGACGGCATCGGTGAAGAGGCGGCCGGCTGCTGAAGCTGTTGCGCACGGGCGGACGGCGCGGCCCCCATGCCGGCCACGGCACCGGCCACCAGCCACGCCAGCAGGCGCGGCCCGGCCTGCGGGCCAGCGCCCTGCTCCTTCATGTTCCTGTGTCGGGCATGCGTGCCCCTGCCTGCGAATTCCCTGCCTGCTGCTTCTTGCGCTCTCATTGCCACTCCGTTGCTGTGCCGTTGCACGGGCACGCGACGGGCAGGCTGCAGGCAGCCGTCGCGGGCGATCAGGAACCGCGCCGGACAAGCCATTCCAGCCCACCCGCGCATGCGCGTCAGGTGTTGCGGCCGTTGGCTGGGGCGTGAGGGACGAGCGCCCTCGGTGGTCCTTGGCTGGCAGCCGTGCGGGCCTGGAAAATCCACGCCCCTGCCCCTATAGAAGCCAAGACCGGTGCAAAGCTGGAACCTGGGGTTGGCCGTCAGTTTGAAACAAATTGTTTCTCAACCTTCGATTCATCCCCGCACGATCAGCCACCCTCCGCCGCTGCGCGGCTGCACGCGTACCGCAATCAAGGCAGGCAGCGCGCGCACAAAGCGCTCGGGCGCGGCCGTGGCCAGCAGGCCCGAGACACGCAGGCGGCCCAGCGACTCGTCGCCCAGCTCCACGGGTGCACCCAGATAGCGCGACAGCTCCTGCGCCACCTCCGCCAGCGGCGTGCCGCTGAAGCGCACCTGGCCCGTGCGCCAGTCGCCCACGCTGTCCGCATCGGCCACAACGGAGCTGTGCCGGCCGGCGCTGTCCACAGCCACGCCCGCGCCTGCCGCCAGCAGCAGGACATCGCCCCCGGCCCGCTCCCGCTCGGGCCGCAGCTGCACCTTGCCCTCCAGCACCTTCACCACCAGCCGCGGCGGCCCGGCGCGCACATTGAACGCGGTGCCCACCACCCGGACGCGGCTGGCGCCGGAGTCCACGGTGAAGGGCCGGTCCGGGCCGGGTGTGACCTCGAAGAAGGCCTCGCCCCGATCCAGCACCACCTCGCGGCGGCGCGGGTAGTAGCGCACCTGAAGTTCGCTGTCCACGTTGAGGTCCACGCGCGAGCCATCGGGCAGCTCGATGCTCTGAGTCTGCCCGGGCGCCGTGCGGGCCTGCAGCGTATAGCTCGGCGTGTGGTCCCAGCGGTACCAGCCCCCCCAGGCCAGCAGCGAGACCACCGCCAGCACGGACAGGGCTGCTGCAGGGCGGCCGGGCCAGCGGGCATGAACGCGCTGGCGCGGCGGCGCGGCCGCTGGTGCAGCGCAGACGGCAGGCGCGGCGGGCGGCACCGCTGCGCCGAACTCATCGGGAAACAGTTCCCTGAGCTGTGGCGCGCCATGCCAGTGGCGCGACATGCCTTCGAAGATGCTGCGGTGCAGCGGGTTGGCGCCCAGCCACGCATCCAGCGCGCGCTCATCGGCGCCCGTCCAGTCCGGCTGCTGGCGGCGCACGAACCAGTCGGCCGCCCTGTCATGCAGCCCCACCAGCTCCTGCGGCGAAACGCCCGGGGGAAGTTCGTTGCTCATCGTGTGTTCTCTGCGGCGCCCGGCCGCTGCTCGTCTGCGCGCAGCAGGGCACGCATTTGCTCGGCGCTGGCGTAGCGTACGCGGATCTCGCAATAGGACAGTGCCCGGCTCAGGTGGCGCGAGACCATGCGCACGGTGATGTCCATGCGCTCGGCCGTCTGCTCCAGCGTCAGTTCCTGCACGCGGTGAAGCACGAAGGCCTGGCGCTGGCGCTCGGGCAGCTCGTTCAGGGCATCGCGCAGCCGGGCCAGGCGCTGGCGGCGCTCATCGTCCAGCGCATGATCGGCTCTGTCGCGGGCCGGCAGGGACTCGACCTCGTCGCGGCAATCCTCCACGGACACCAGCCGCACACCGGCCTGCTGCGGCGCCGTGCGGTGCGCGAAGGCCGCCACGCTGCGCACGACCTGATGCAGATAGGGCCGCTCTTCGTCCACGGGCAGGCACTTGTCGGCCGACAGCATGCGCACGAAGACCTCCTGGGAGGCATCCTCGATATCGGCCGGGCTCTTGAAGTACCGCGCCAGCATGCGCTGCAGCGGCTTGCGCCAGCGGGTGTAGAGACTGCGGGAATGGCCACCGGGCTCTCCCGGGGCGTCGTCGCGCTTCATGGCAGGCATGGCACGGCGGACGTGGAAGTTGTCCGGCGGCGGGGTAATGGGAGCGGAATCTGGAGCACGATGCAAACAGCTGAGCCGGCGATTGTATCGAGAACTATTCTCATCATCAGCTCGCCTTGGCCACAAAAAAGGGCGCCGAAGCGCCCCTTGATTGCCGTGCCCGCAAGGGCCGCACCGGTTCAGTGCTGCAGGATCTTGTTGAGAAATTCCTTGGTGCGCGGCTGGCGTGCTTCGGGGTTGCCGAAGAATTCGTCCTTGGAGCAGTCCTCCAGGATCTTGCCGCCCACGTCCATGAAGATCACACGGCTGGCCACCTTGCGTGCGAAGCCCATTTCGTGGGTCACGCACATCATGGTCATGCCTTCGTTGGCCAGGCCGATCATCACGTCCAGCACTTCGCCGACCATTTCGGGGTCCAGCGCGGAGGTCGGTTCGTCGAACAGCATCACGATGGGGTCCATGGACAGCGCGCGCGCAATGGCCACGCGCTGCTGCTGGCCACCCGACAGCTGGCCCGGGAACTTGTCCTTGTGCGCCGTCAGGCCCACGCGGTCCAGCATCTTGAGGCCACGCTTCTTGGCATCGTCCGGGCTGCGACCCAGCACCTTGATCTGGGCGATGGTCAGGTTCTCGGTCACCGACAGGTGCGGGAACAGCTCGAAGTGCTGGAACACCATGCCCACGCGGCTGCGCAGCTGGGGCAGGTTGGTCTTGGGATCGTGCACGGCCACGCCGTCCACGAAGATCTCGCCCTTCTGGAAGGGCTCCAGCGCGTTGATGGTCTTGATCAGCGTGGACTTGCCCGAGCCCGAAGGGCCGCAGACCACCACGACCTCACCCTTCTGGATGTTGGTGGAGCAGTCGGTCAGCACCTGGAAGCTGCCGTACCACTTGGAAACGTTCTTGAGTTCAATCATTGGTTCACTCCGACTCGTGTCAGTTGTCCATCGCCGCGCCGACAAGGGGCGCGGTCATGGGGGCGGGACGGCCAGCAAGGGCCGCCCCGCAGCCAAGGCCGTCGTCCCCCTTCAAGGGGGAAGGCGCGAAGCGACTCAGGGGGTGGTGTGTCATCGAATGATGGCAATCTTTTTGTGCAGGCGCTTGACTGCCCACGAGAGCGAGTAGCACAGCACGAAGTAGGTCACGCCAGCGGCCAGATAGGATTCGATGGGACGGCCATAGTTCTTGCCCGCCACTTCGAAGCCCTTGAGCATGTCGTAGGCACCGATGGCATAGACCAGCGAGGTGTCCTGGAACAGGATGATGGTCTGCGTGAGCAGCACCGGCAGCATGTTGCGGAAGGCCTGGGGCAGGACCACGAGGCGCATGTTCTGGCCGTAGGTCATGCCCATGGCCTGGCCCGCGGAGACCTGGCCGCGCGGGATGGACTGGATGCCCGCGCGCATGATCTCGCTGAAGTAGGCCGCCTCGAAGGCGATGAAGGTGATGATGGCCGAGACCTCGGCGCCGATGGGCCGACCGATGATCAGCGGCATCAGCAGGAAGAACCACAGGATCACCATCACCAGCGGCACGGAGCGCATGCCGTTGACGTAGAGCGTGGCGGGCACATCAAGCCACTTCTTGCCGGACAGGCGCATCAGCGCCAGCACGGTGCCGAAGAGCACGCCGCCGATGGTGGCGATGACGGTCAGCGTCAGGCTGAAGTACAGGCCCTTCAGCACGAAGTTGCTGAACAGGTCCCAGGTGAAGAACGACCAGTCGATTTGCAGGTTCATGTCAGTGTCCTCCGCCGCTGGCAGCGATCAGGCCCGGGACGCGCGAACGCTTCTCGATGAAGGCCATGATGCGGTTGATGGCAAAGGCGGAAACCACATACAGGCCGGTGACGGCCAGATAGATCTCGATGCCGCGCGAAGTCTCTTCCTGCGCCTGCATGGCGAACATGGTCAGCTCGGCCACGGACACGGCGAAGGCCACGGACGAGTTCTTGAACACGTTCATGGTCTCGCTGGTCAGCGGCGGGATGATGATGCGGAACGCCATGGGCAGCAGCACGTAGCGGTAGTACTGGAACGTGGTGAAACCCATCGCCATGCCCGCATAGCGCTGGCCGCGCGGCAGCGCCTGGATGCCCGAACGCACCTGCTCGGCGATACGCGCCGAGGTGAAGAAACCCAGCGCCAGCACCACGAGCACGAAGCCCGGCAGCGACTTCAGCGCAGGAACAAAGGACGGAACCACGTGGTACCACATGAAGATGTGGACCAGCAGCGGAATATTGCGAAACAGCTCCACCCAGGCATTGCCCAGCCGCACGATCCACGGCCGGCCCTCCAAAGTGCGCAGCGTGCCGATCAGCGATCCGACGACCAGTGCGATCAACAGCGACAGCAGCGACACGGAAATGGTCCAGCCCCAGGCCGACAGCATCCAGTCCAGGTAGGTGATATCGCCGTTCTTGCCGAAGCAGCTTTGACCGACCTCTTGGGTAATGGTGTCCTGGCAGAACACCTGCCAATCCCAACTCATAGGAGCACCCCTTCATTCAAAACACGAAATGCGTGCCGGCAGAAAAACCGGCGACGCAACAAAAAACGCCCCTTCCAACCGCATGGCAGAAGGGGCGGCATTCAGCTGGTGCTTACTTGACTTCGTACGACTCCATGGGCTTGTCGTTGGGGTGAGCCCATGCGTCCTTGGTGGCGTCGGACAGTGGCAGGCCGACCTTCACGTTGACCGGGGGAATCGGCTGCATGAACCACTTGTCATAGAGCTTGGCCAGCGAGCCGTCGGCGATCTGGCGCTTGATGGAGTCGTCCACGGCCTTCTTGAAGGCAGGGTCGTCCTTGCGCAGCATGCAGGCGATGGGCTCGACCGACAGGGTTTCGCCGACGATCTTGTAGTCGGCAGGTGCCTTGGACTTGGAGATGTTGGCGGCCAGGATGGAGCCGTCCATGATGAAGGCGTCGGCACGGCCGGTTTCCAGCATCAGGAAGCTGTCGGCGTGGTCCTTGCCCATGACTTCCTTGAAGGTCAGGCCGTCGGCGCGCTTGTTCTTGCGCAGGGTCTGCACCGAGGTGGTGCCCGTCGTCGTGACGATGGTCTTGCCGTTCAGGTCCTTGATGCCGGTGATGCCGGAGTTGCCCTTGACGGCGATGCGCACTTCTTCCACGTAGGTGGTCACGGCGAAGGCCACATCCTTTTGGCGGGCCTGGCTGTTGGTGGTGGAGCCGCACTCGATGTCCACGGTGCCATTGGTCACCAGGGGGATGCGGTTTTGCGAGGTGACGGGCTGGTACTTGATGTCCAGCTTGGCCAGGCCCAGTTCCTTCTGGATGTCAGCCAGCACGCGCTCGCCCATCTCGGTGTGGAAGCCCACGTACTTGCCATTGCCCAGCGTGTAGCCCAGGCCGGAGGATTCACGCACGCCCAGCGTCACGGCGCCGGAGGACTTGATCTTGGCCAGGGTGTCACCAGCCTGCGCGAAAGCGCTGCCTGCAGCCAGGGCGGTCACGGCGATGGCCAACAAATGCTTCTTCATACGGGTCTCCTGAGATGAGAACGAAAACGGTCTTGATGAGAACGGTCGAGTCGCCTTGTGGGCTTGCTCGAACTATCAACGATGTGACACATATTGTGCAATCACGCACGGTGCTGGAGCACCGAGACGTGCTAGGGCTTTCCAGCACGTCAGCCGGATTCAGGTAAGCAACTGCCGTGCCATGGCACGCGTTTTTTGCCCGATCCAGCGCACCGGCGGTCCTGCACACGGCGTGGTTGCTGTGCGCGCACTCTAATGCCAGGGCCGGTGGCACAGCCAATGCCGTTTGCAAAAGCCCTTATGCATGCTATGCATAATAGGTGTTTACCCTAGGCATAACCCGTGCACCAAGTCGGGCTCTTGCCGGGCACCCGCATGCACCAACGTGCAGCAAAAAGGGGCTGCGAGAGCCCCTTTTTTCCTGATGCGTGCCGTTTGGCGTGTCAGCCGATGGTCTCGCCCTGCTCCAGCAGGAAGTTCCACAGCGCGCCGGCCACGCCCTGGGGCGCGTCCTTGCTGGCGGGTTTTTCACGGTAGGCGCGCACTTCCATGTCCATGCGAAAACCGTTGTCGCCCGCAGGTGCGGCGCTGACCAGGCGCCCGGCCTCCAGCTCGTTGCGCACGGCGCTGAACGGCAAGAACGCGACGCCATGGCCTTCCAGCGCCATGGCCTTGAGGCCTTCGGCCATGTCGGTCTCGTAGACGCGTTCCAGGTGCACGGCCTCGGCCGCTTCCTTGAGGATGAGCTCCGTCACCCGGCCCAGGTAGGCGCCGGGCGCATAGCCCAGATAAGGCAGCGGCTGGCCCTGGCGGCCCGGCAGCTGGTGCAGCGGCAGGCCGTCGGCGTCGGGCTTGGCGTAGGGGGCGAGCACCTCATGGCCCAGGCTGACCATCTCGTAGCGCGCCGGGTCAAGCTGGAAGGGCTGGGACGGATGGAAGTAGGCGATCAGCAGGTCGCAGCCGCCTTCGACCAGGCGCATCACGGCGTCATGCACGTTGAGCGCGAACAGCCGGCTTCGGAACGGCCCGAACTTGGCCTGCACGCTGGAGACCCAGTTCGGGAAGAAAGTGAAGGCCAGCGTGTGCGGCACCGCAAACCCCACCATGCCCTTGCCCGCGCTGACGTGGGCACGCAGCATGGTGCGCGTGCTCTGCAGCGACTGCAGCATCTCCAGCGCCTGGTCATACATGGTCTTGCCGGCCGGCGTGAGCCGGGTCGGGTAGGAGCTGCGGTCCACAAGGTCGGTGCCGGCCCAGGCCTCCAGTGCCTGGATGCGGCGCGAGAACGCAGGTTGCGTCACGTGCCGCAGTTGGGCGGAGCGGCTGAAACTGCGTGTTTCAGCCAGGCTGACGAAATCTTCTAGCCATTTGGTTTCCATGCCCGCCATTATCCGCCGGGCCGTGACGGGTGCCTGACAGGGCAGGGATGGTCCCTCTGGCACACCGCATGGATGCGCACATAATGGCGCTGCGCCGCATTTACCCAATGTGACATTTTTTCCTCACGGCCCCCGGCACACGACGCCGAGGAAGCTCAGTGACTGCATCTGCCCCGCCATGTGTAATTTTCTGACTCCCCGCGTCCATGTCATCCCCTCCCACCGAAAACGGCGCCGCTGAGACGCCTTCGCAGCCGGACGAGCCGCGCTCGCTGCGCATCGAGGACTGGCTCACCGTGGTGATCATGGCCCTGCTGGCCCTGATCACCTTCGCCAATGTGCTGGTGCGCTACTTCACTTCCTCCTCCTTCGCCTGGACCGAGGAAATCTCGGTCTTCCTGATGATCCTGCTGGCCATGGTCGCGGGCTCGGCGGCCGTGGCGCGCAACGCCCATATCCGCATCGAGTACTTCGCCGAAGGCGGCAGCGCCCTGCGCAGGAAGCGCCTGGCGCGCTTCGGCACGCTGATGGTGGCCCTGCTGTTCGCCGTGATCGCCGCACTGAGCGTGCGCGTGGTCTGGGACGACTACCGGTTCGAGGAAACCTCGCCCGGCATCGGCGTGCCGCAGTGGTGGTATTCGATGTGGCTGCCGATTTGCTCGGCCCTGATCACGGTGCGCGCGCTGCAGCTGTTCCAGCGCCAGGGCCGCCCTGGCGCCTTCGATGACAGCACCGGGGAGAAGGCGCAATGATCGCAACCCTGCTCTTCATCGCCTTCCTGGGCCTGATGTTCCTGGGCGTGCCGATCGGCGCGGCCCTGGGCCTGGCGGGCGCCGCCGCCATCGCGCTGGCCAGCCCCGACACGCAGTGGTTCGGCCTGCTGGCCGTGCCGCAGAACTTCTATGCGGGCCTGGGCAAGTACCCGCTGCTGGCGATTCCGATGTTCGTGCTCGTGGGCTCGATCTTCGACCGCTCTGGCGTGGCGCTGCGCCTGGTGAACTTCGCCGTGGCCATCGTGGGCCGCGGCCCCGGCATGCTGCCCCTGGTGGCGATTGCCGTGGCCATGTTCCTGGGCGGCATCTCGGGCTCGGGCCCGGCCAATGCCGCCGCCGTGGGCGGCGTGATGATCGCGGCCATGAGCCGCGCCGGCTATCCGGGCAGCTTCTCGGCCAGCGTGGTGGGCGCGGCTGCGGCCACCGACATCCTGATCCCGCCGTCCGTGGCCTTCATCATCTACTCGGTGCTGGTGCCCGGCGCCTCGGTGCCGGCGCTGTTTGCGGCCGGCATGATCCCCGGCATCCTGGCCGGCGTGGCGCTGATCATTCCCGCCGTGTGGATGTCGCGCAAGCACAAGATGGGTGCGCTGGAATCGTCCATGCCGCGCCCGCCGTTCTGGCACAGCCTGCGCGAGGCCTCCTGGGGCCTGGCCGCTCCGGTGCTGATCCTGGGCGGCATGCGCGCCGGCTGGTTCACCCCCACCGAGGCCGCCGTGGTGGCCGTGTTCTACGGCCTGTTCGTGGGCATGGTGATCCACCGCACCATCACGCTGCGCGACCTCTACCCCATCCTGCGCGAGGCCGGCGAGCTGTCGGCCGTGATCCTGCTGGTGGTATCGCTGGCCGGCATCTTCGCGTTCTCGCTGTCCACGCTGGGCGTGATCGATCCGGTGGCCAAGGCCATCGTGGACTCGGGCCTGGGCGAGTACGGCGTGATGGCTCTGCTGATCCTGCTGCTGATCACCGTGGGCATGTTCCTGGACGGCATCTCCATCTTCCTGATCTTCGTGCCGCTGCTGCTGCCGATCATGCAGCACTACAACTGGGACCCGGTGTGGTTCGGCGTCATCCTCACGCTCAAGGTGGCGCTGGGCCAGTTCACGCCGCCGCTGGCCGTGAACCTGATGGTGTCCTGCCGCATCGCGGGCGTGCGCATGGAGTCCACCGTGCGCTGGGTCGGCCCCATGCTGCTGGCCATGTTCCTGGTGATGATCGCCGTGATCGCCTTCCCGCAGCTGGCTCTCTGGCTCCCAGCACGCCTGGGCTACTGATTCCCCAAAAATTCAACAAGGAGACCTTCGCAATGAAACTTCGCACTTTCCTCGCCAGCGGCCTGGCCGCGGCTGCGGCCCTGGCCCTTTCGTCCGCTCCCGCAGTGGCGCAGACTCCGGCCAAGTACAAGAGCGAGTACCGCATGTCGCTGGTGCTGGGCACGGCCTTTCCCTGGGGCAAGGGCGGCGAGATCTGGGCCAACAAGGTGCGCGAGCGCACCAACGGCCGCATCAACATCAAGCTCTACCCGGGCGTGTCCCTGATCCAGGGCGACCAGACGCGCGAATTCAGCGCGCTGCGCCAGGGCGTGATCGACATGGCCGTGGGCTCCACGCTGAACTGGTCGCCCCAGATCAAGGAGCTGAACCTGTTCGCCCTGCCCTTCCTCATGCCCGACTACGCCGCTGCCGACGCGCTCACGCATGGCGAGCCCGGCAAGCGCCTGTTCCAGCGCCTGGAAAAGGCCGGCGTGGTGCCGCTGGCCTGGGGCGAGAACGGCTACCGCGAGATCAGCAACTCCAAGCACGCCATCAAGACCCCTGCCGACCTCAAGGGCCTGAAGATCCGCGTCGTGGGCTCGCCGCTGTTCCTGGACACCTTCACCGCGCTAGGCGCCAACCCCACGCAGATGAGCTGGGCCGATGCCCAGCCCGCCATGGCCAGCGGCGCCGTGGACGGCCAGGAAAACCCCGTCTCGGTCTACATGGCCGCCAAGCTGCAGTCCGTGGGCCAGAAGCATCTGACGCTGTGGGGCTACATCAACGATCCGCTGATCTTCGTGGTCAACAAGGACATCTGGGCCACCTGGACCAAGGAAGACCAGGACATCGTGCGCCAGGCCGCCGTGGACGCTGCCAAGGAGCAGATCGTGATCGCGCGCAAGGGCATGATCGAGGCCGACAAGCCGCTGCTCAAGGACCTGGCCGCCAACGGCGTGACCGTGACCCAACTCACGCCAGCCGAGCGCGAAGCCTTCGTCAAGGCCACGCGCCCTGTCTACGACAAGTGGAAGCAGCAGGTCGGCACCGACCTGGTGGATGTGGCGGAGAAAGCCATTGCCGCGCGAACTCGTTAGAATGCTATCGGTTGATCGCACACTCCGGTAGAAGCAAAAGGCCCCGCTCTGCGGGGCCTTTTTTTTCGCCATCCTGCTGCGCAGGAACGGCCTGGGTCTCCGGCACGCCATCAACGAACGCCATGCCCCCATGATGGCCTCGGCGAATGGGACAGCCTCTATGAGGCAGCAGCGCCGGCGCCCTGCACGCCACCCAGCAACATGTCTGTCCCCATCTCGCACAGCAGCTCCTCCAGTGCGCCCGAGGCAATCAGCGGCGAGGCCTCCAGCGAGGCGAAGCGCACCGTGCCCAGCACGGCCCGCGTGGCCACGTAAAGGCGCGCATAGGACAGCGAGGGACCGCCCCAGCGCTGCAGGTGGGCGGCCATGCGCTCGGCGGTCTCGCGCATGGACAGGGCAATGCGCTCGTCACCATCCTGGCGCCAGGCAAAGCGCGCCAGCTTGCGCCGCGCGGGCGTGCGGCCCGCAAAGCCCTCGACGATGCAGGCGACCACGCCGCGCGCCACGGCCTCGCGCGGCAGGCCCTGCTCCGACGCCTGCTCCAGCCAGGTCTCGATGGCCGCGACGGCCACACGGCGCTGGCCATCGACCATGGCGCGGAAGACAGCCTGCTTGTCGGGGAAGTACTGGTAGAGCGTGCCGATGGAGACGCCTGCGCGCTCGGCAATGCGGTTGGTGGTGAGCGCGGCTTCGCCCTCCTTGACCAGAATCTGAGCTGCTGCCTGAACAATGGCCTGCAGCGTACGCTGCGCACGGGCCTGTACGGGCTGTCTTCTTCTCTGGGATTCAGTGGTAGTGGAGGTATGGGAGGGCATGCGGCAAAACCTGAGCACAAGGCGAGTTTCCTGCCCGGAGTTTAAGCACTACAGTGGCCGGCCATTGCAGCAAATCCCAAGGAATACACCATGAAGAAGCATCAGCACACCGGCGCGTGGGAAGCCCTGCCGTGAAGGGAGTGCAACTGCTGGCCCTGGCCGCCGCCCTGTTCGACACGGCGGCCGCGCTGGCCCACTTCGCCTGCATCGTCTGGGGGGGACGCGGGCTGCGGCTCATGGGGGCCGGCGAGCGCATGGCGCGCATGGCCGAGGCCGGGCACTGGTATCCGCCGCTGGTGTCGGCGGCCATCGGCGTGGTGCTGTCGCTGCTGGCGGGGTATGCGCTGGCAGGCGCGGGCCTGCTGGGACCCCTGCCCTTCATGCGCCCGGTGCTGGCCGGGGCCGGCCTGGTGCTGGTGGCGCGGGCCGTGGCCTATCCGTGGCTGAAGCCGCGGTTCCCGGACAACAGCGACCGCTTCTGGCATGTGTCCTCGGCCATCTGCCTGGTCATGGGACTGCTGCACCTGGCAGCAACTGCCGGGATGGCACAGGGCTGAATCCGGCCTCAGGCCGTGACGGGCGAGACCAGCGGGCGGCCTTCCAGGTGGCAGCGCATGTTGGCGATGAAGCGGTCCACCGAGGCCTGCACGGCTTCGGGCGACCAGCCGCCCACATGGGGCGTGAGCACCACGGCGTCCAGGTCCAGCAGTTCGGCCGGGGGCGCGGGTTCGCTTTCGTAGACATCCAGGCCCGCGCCGGCAAGGCGGCCTTCGCGCACGGCGGCGGCCAGGGAGGCGGTATCGACCACGCTGCCGCGCGCGATATTGACCAGATGGCCCTGCGGGCCCAGCGCATCCAGCACCTGCGTGTTGATGAGGTGGCGCGTGCCCGGGCCGCCCGGCGTGGCGACCAGCAGCACATCGGCCCATTGCGCCAGGGACAGCAGGTCGCCGAAGTAGCGGTGGGGCAGCTCGCTGCGCTGGCTGCGGTTGTGGTAGCCGATCTCCATCTCGAAGCCCAGCGCGCGCTGGGCGATCTTGGCGCCGATGGCGCCCATGCCGAGGATGCCCAGGCGCTTGTGCGAGACATTGGGAGGCAGCGGCATGGCAGTGCGCCAGACGCCGTCGCGCGTGGCGCGGTCCAGGCGCACCAGGCCGCGCACGGAGGCGATCAGCAGGCCCATGGCGTGGTCGGCCACGCAGTCGTCATTGGTGCCCGCGCCATTGCCCACGGCAATGCCATGGGCCTGCGCATGGGCGACATCGATGTTCTCGTAGCCCGCGCCCAGCGCGCAGACCAGCCGAAGCGCAGGCATGCGCTGCATCTGCGCGGCCGACAGGCCGATGGAGCCGATGGTCAGCACGGCCTGGATGCGTGCGCCGTGCTCGGCGAGAGCCGCCTCGCATTGGCTGGCGTCGGGCGCGTAGAGCAGGTCGAAGGAGGGAAAGGCCTGGGCCATCTGGCGCAGATGGCCTTCGGCGTTGAAGTTCAGGACAAGCAGGGCAGGTTGCATGGCGAAAGAGCGGCGCCCGCTGCCGCAGGGAAATCAGCGGCTTCAACGGGCTGTGGGCAAGGGGAAACCCATTGTCCACCCGCCAGAGGCCCTGAGCGGTGCCGCCCTACAGGTCCAGCACCAGCCGGGCGGATTTGGCGCGCGAGCAGCAGGGCAGGAACTGGTCGCAGGCGGCCTGTTCGTCCTCGGTCAGGTACATGTCGCGGTGCTCGGGCTCGCCCGAGAGCACGCGCGTGAGGCAGGTGCCGCACACGCCCTGCTCGCACGAGGTCTGCACCTCCACGCCGATGCCGGCCAGCGCCTGGACCACGGTCTGCTCGGGCGCCACGCCCACCACCTGGCCGGTGCTGGCGATCTCGATCTCGAAACCGGCATCGCCCTCGCGCTGCACGGCCTCGCCCGCGAAGAACTCGTAGTGCAGACTGTCCTCGCCCCAGCCCGACGTGCGAGCCATGCCCAGGGCCGCGTCCATGAAGCCGCGCGGGCCGCAGACATACAGGTGCAGGCCCGCCTGCGGGGCGCCGAGCAGCTGCGCCATGTCGAGCGCGCCCTCGCCATCCACATGCAGGTGCACGCGGTCGGCCCAGGGCATGGACTGCAGCAGGGCCGTGAAGGCCATGCGCTCGCGCGAACGCGCGCAGTAGTGCAGTTCGAAATCGGCACCCTCGCGCGCCAGCTGGCGCGCCATGGCCAGCACGGGCGTGATGCCTATGCCGCCGGCCAGCAGCAGATGCCGCGCAGGGCCGCCCGCATGCAGCGCGAAGTGGTTGCGCGGCGCGCCGATGGCGATCTGCTGGCCTTCCTGCACCTGTTCGTGCACGGCGGCCGAGCCGCCGCGCGAGGCGGCTTCGCGCAGCACGCCGACCACGTAGCGGCCCGTGTCCTGCGGGTCGTTGCACAGCGAGTACTGGCGCACCAGGCCGCCGGGCAGGTGCAGGTCGATGTGCGAGCCGGCCGTGAAGGCGGGCAGGCTCTGGCCGTCCAGCGGCACGAGTTCAAGGCTGCAGATGTCCTGCGCCTCGGCGCATTTGCGCGCGACGCGCACCTGGAGGATGGGGTTGGCTTGCATGGGGAAACGTGGGAATGGAGGGGTTCGGAAAAATCAGGCCGCCGCCAGCGCCTGGGCGCTGGCCTCGCGCAGCCGGCTGATCACGCGGCGCGCGCGATTGGGGCCGGCGTCCACGTGGATGTCGATGACGGGGCGCGCACCAAAGCGCTGCTGGTTGCGGAACTGGGCCTCGATGACGACCTTGTCCTCCTCGAAGGTGGCGGCCGTCTGGTCGATCACCAGGCGCGTGGTGTCCTGCATGTCGGGATGCGGGTTGGTGGCAATGGTCCAGAAGTAGTGGGCCGAATGCTCGGTCTCCGGCGTCACGCCGTGAAAGCCCCGCATGTGAAAGCCTTCGCGCTGCGGATCGTCAAGCTGCCCGCTGCCCGCATCCATGGCGCCAGTCCAGATGCGCACATGCGAGGGGTGGAACTCCACCTCCTGCCAGCGGTCGATGCGGCCCGCGAACGGCCAGGCCGCCGCATAGGTGGGCGGCGGGTCGGAGTCGGGCATCCAGCGCAGCACGGTGACGCTGTCGCCCTCCTGGCGCACCTTGAGCTCGGCATTCATGTGGACGCCGGCATTGCCGCCAATGGTCTTGAGGTGCACATAGCCCAGGTGGCTGAGGTCCAGCAGGTTGTCGTGGATGAGCTGGTAGGGCGCGTCGTAGTGGTAGACATCGCCGCCGAAGCGGTAGCGCGCATCCCCGTGCACGGGATAGGCGGGCGGCTCCTGCGCGGGCACGGAATCGGGCGTGGCGCCCATCCAGATCCAGAGAATCTGGTCACGCTCGCGCAGGTCGAAGGACTTGACGCAGGCCTTGGGCGGTATGCGCTGCTGGCCCGGAATCTCCAGGCACTGCCCGGCGCGGTCGAACAGCAGGCCGTGGTAGCCGCAGCGCAGGCCGCGCGCCTCCACCGTGCCGCAGGACAGCGGCAGCTCGCGGTGGCAGCAGCGGTCTTCCAGCGCGGCGACGCTGCCGTCGGGCGTGCGAAACAGCACGACGGGCCGGCCCAGCAGGGTGCGGGCCAGTGGCGCGTCCTGCAGCTCCCAGGCAAAGCCGGCGACATACCACTGATCCAGCGGGAAGGCGGGTGTGGAGGCGGGTGCAATGGTGGTGCATTCGGTCATGGGGTTCTCCTTCTTGTCTGCAAGTCGCGCTCAATGCGCCGACAGCGTGCGGCCCGTGGCTGCGGGCCTGCCGGCTTCAGGCCCTTGCAGCCGGTGCAGCGACACGATGCAGGCCGCGAACACGAAGGCCGCGCCATAGCCCACGTACAGCTGGCTGGCCGACCAGGAGGCGTCGAGCAGCGAGCCCGCGACCATGGGCGAGACGATGGCGCCGATGCGCCCTATGCCTATGCCCCAGCCCACGCCGGTCACGCGCACCTCGCCGCCATAGACCATGGGCGCGATGGCATAGAGCCCCGCCACGCAGCCGTTGACGAAGACGCCGATCAGGAAGGCCAGCGCGTACGACAGCAGCAGCGAGCCCGGATTGCTCACGATGAAGCACAGCAGCACGGCCGTGGCCAGCATGAAGCCGGCCAGCGCGCGGTGCACGGGATAGCGCGCCGCCAGCAGACCCAGCAAGGTGGCACCCAGGATGCCGCCCAGGCTCAGCAGCACGCCGCCGGTCACGCCCTGCTCGGGCGTGAGGCCCGAGGCGGCGAGCAGCTTGGGCGTCCAGCTCATCACGAAGTAAAAGCCGAACATCACCGCGAAGAACGACAGCCAGACCAGCAGCGTGGGCCGGCGCAGGCCCGGCGCGAACAGCTGCAGCGGGCCCCGCCGCACCGGCCCCGCCGATGCGGGCGCGGCAGGCGGCAGCGCCACCAGCGTGGGCAGGCCCAGCCGGCCGACCAGGGCATTGAGCCGCTGCAGCGCGCCGGCCGGGCGCCGCGCCAGCAGGAAGTCCATGGACTCGGGCAGTCGCCACCAGGCCAGGACCAGCACGCCCAGCGTCACGCAGCCGCCGAACAGGAAGACGGCGCGCCAGTCATGGCGCCCCAGCAGCCACACCGCGATGGAGCCGCCAATGCTGGCGCCCAGCGCATAGCCCGTGGACTGCAGGGTGACGGCCAGGCTGCGCCAGCGCTGCGAGGCGTATTCGCTGGCGATCACGTTGCTGCAGGCCAGGATGCCGCCCACGCCCAGGCCCGTGAGCACGCGCAACGCCGCAAGCTGGATGGCGCTGTGGCTGAAGGCCGAGCCCAGCATGCCCACGCCCGAGAGGGCCAGGCAGGCCAGGATCAGCGGCCGGCGGCCCAGCCGGTCGGCCCAGGGCGCGATCAGCAGCGATCCGCCCGCCATGCCGAACAGGCCCGCACTGAGCAGAAAGCCCAGCTGGGCGCCGCTGAGCTGCCAGTGCGCCGACACGGCCGAGGCCGTGAAGGCCATGACCAGCACGTCGAAGCCGTCGATCATGTTGAGCACCATGCACAGGGCTATGACCGACCACTGGAAGCGCGTCATGGGCCGCTGGTCGACGCTTGCACGCAGGTCGGCGCTCATGGCCGCAGCTCCTGCGAAAAGGGGATGGAAGATGCGGCGGCGCGGGGCCGCTGCAGGCGAGGGGCAAGCAGGCAGGCAGTCATCGTGGGTCTCCTTGGGGTCGAAGCTCTGGCCGAGCTTTCTTGTGTTTTCAGCCGTTTTTCAGCAGTTCATTACGTATGCTGAATGTGATTCAGTTTACTGAATGATGATGTACGTCAAATACCGGGTTTCCCCGATCAGGGTCGGCTCGCCATGCGCGCTGGCGGCCAGGCCGCCCTCAGTCGGCGGACGTTGTTTCCGTGGATTCGCGCACGTCGTGCAGCTGCACGAACTTGCGCAGCAGGCGCTTGAACTCGGCCTGCTCTTGGGGTTCGAGCGCGGCCAGCATGCGCTCGTGCAGTTCGTGGACATTGGGCACGAAGCCGGCCAGCATGGTCTCGCCCTCGGCCGTGAGCGTCAGGCGCCGCTGGCGCCGGGGCAGGATCTCGCGCAGCACCCAGCCCTTGGCCTCCAGGCGCGCCGCGATGTCGGCCGTGGTGGAGTTGTCCAGCGCCACCAGCCGCGCCAGCGTCACCTGGTCGATGCCCGGCTTTTCCTGCAGCATGCGCAGGATGGCGTACTGCACCGGCGTCACGTCCGGCCCCAGCACGTCGCGGAACAGCTGCGCCGCGATCTGCTGCGCGCGCCGGATCAGGTGGCCCGGCTGGTCGTAGAGGTCGATGGAAAGCGGATCGGAGGCGGAGTGGACCATCGGTGGCGGCAGGCCTTGCGGCCCTGGGGTTGAAGCCCGCCGAGGTTACCCCATCCCCGGCGCCGGTCCTGGATGCACGCCGGGCCATGGCCGCCCTCAGGCCACGGCGGCGGCAGGCTGGGCCGCTGCTGCGGCCACCGCCGCCGCCTGCTGCTCCTGCGCAATCCATTTGTCGATGACCTTGCGCGACTGCACGCCGCCCGCATCGATGTTGAGCTTGAGCAGCTTGCGGTCGGGGTGGGCACTGAGGTTGCGCTGCTGCAGCTCCAGCATCTGCAGGTCTTCGCTGAAGATCTTGTGCTGGCCCTCGCGGATGCGGTCGGTGACTTCGGCATCGCCCGGATTGAAGCGGCGCGCCATGCCCCAGAAGTACCACATGGACTCCTCGGTCTCCGGCGTGATGAAGTCCACCACCATGCTGTAGACCTTGTGCTCGTCGGGCGCGTCGTAGCCACCGTGGCCTGCATGGGCCACGCCGACCTCGATCAGCACATGGCTGGGCGGGGTGAAGCGGCAGACCTGCCAGCGGTCCACGGGCACCTCGTCGGCCAGGCCGTTGCTGCGCAGTGCCATCTTCCAGAACGGGGGGGCGGGGATGTCGTTCATGAAGCGGCTGGTGACGACCTCGACATCGGCGCCCTCGCCGCGCGTCTCGGTCTTGCAGGGCGTCTCGTCGATCTCGGCCTGGCCGATGGAGCTGGCGTGCACATAGGTCTCGTGCGTCAGGTCCATGAGGTTGTCGATCATCAGCCGGTAGTCGGCCTGGATGTGGAACATGCCGCCGCCGTAGGCCCATTCGGGGTTGTCGTGCCAGGGCAGCTTCGGAATCAGGGCGGCATCGGCCAGCGCCTTGTCGCCAGGCCAGACCCAGATGAAGCCGTGGCGCTCCTCGACGGGATAGCTGCGGATCTCGGGGAAGCCGCGCACGCGCTGGCCCGGCATGGCAATGGTCTTGCCGTCGCAGCCCATCTCCAGCCCGTGGTAGCCGCAGACCAGCTTGCCCTCGCAGACAAAGCCCAGCGACAGGGGCGCGCCGCGGTGCGGGCAGAAATCCTCCACGGCGGCAACGCCGTGCTGCGCGCGGTAGAACGCAATGCGCTCGCCGCAGATGCGACGGCCCAGCGGCTTGTCCTGGATCTCGTCGGACGTGGCGGCCACGTACCAGGTGTTCTTGGGGAATGTGCTCATGGGGGTCTCCTTTATGGGTGGGGTCCGCAGTCCTTGGCGCTGCGGTGGCAGGGGCACGGGCGGCCGAGGCCGCCGGCACGTATCAATCTCAGATCAAGCGCGGATCAGGCTCGGATCAACTGCACGCCAGGAACCGCATGGCTGCCGGGCTCGCTCACGGCCTCGTGCAGGTTGCGGCGCGCGATGCGCGAGTGCTCTTTCATCAGCGCCTCGGCCCGGGCGCCCTCGCGCGCGGCAATGGCGTCCAGCACCTGGCGGTGCTGGTCCTGGGCCACCATCAGGCTGTGGCGCGCACGCGGCGATTCGGCCCGCGCCAGCACAAAGCCCGAAGGCGAGGCGAAGGGCATGCGCACCACGCGCTCCAGCTCGCGCTGCATGACGCTGCTGCCGGCCATGGAGTGCAGCAGGTCGTGGAATTCGGAGTTCAGCGCCACATAGCGCGAGAAGGCCTCATCGCCCCAGTCGGCCGTCTCCAGCACACGGTCGATGGCATCCAGGCAGCGGCCGGCCTGGGCCAGCAGCGGCTCGGCCACGCCGCGCTCGGCCGCCCAGCGCGCGGCCAGGCCTTCCAGCGTGCCGCGCAGCTCGATGGCATCGGCCACATCGGCTTCGGAGAACAGCCGCACGCGGTAGCCGCGCCCGCCGGCCATGGCTTCGAGCAGGCCTTCCTGCTCCAGCCGCATCAGCGCGGCGCGCACCGGCGTGCGTGAGATGCCCAGGCGCTGCACCACGGTGAGCTCGGCGATGCGCTCGCCTGCGGGCAGTTCGCCCGCAAGAATCATCTCGCGCAGTTGCAGCTGGGCCTTGATGACCTGGGAGTGGCTTTCCGCTTCGGAGGCGGCGGGGGCAAGCTGGGGGCTCATGGGGCTTCGTCTGGATGGAATGGCGTGAATGTATACATCCAAGGCGATTCATGGTGCATTTTTCCGCAAAAACACGGGAAAACACCAATCAAATGTATACAACCAATCCCAGCAAAGACAGTGACCCGCCTGTTTGTATACATCGCCATGGCATCATGGCCGGCTCCCTTTTTCCCCTGCCGCTGCAACCCAGGAGGTCACCCTTGCCGACGTTTTCCCGACACCCCGCCATGGCCGCCCACATCCTCAACCTGGCACGGGATGCCAGCGCCGATGCGCAGGCTCCGCAGGCCTATCCGATCAAGGACTTCTTCCGCAATCCGGAGCGCGGCTTCTTCCGCCTGGCCGATGACGGAAGCATGCTGGGCTTCATGCAGCCCGTCAGCGTGGACGGCCATCCGGCGCGCATGAACATCCATGTGCAGGCGCTGGAGGGCAGCACCCCTGTGGGCGAGCCGCGCCGCATCACGGCCGAGACCGAGCGCGACATCAGCAACTTCTTCTGGAAGGGCTCGGATGTGGTGCTCTATCAGAAGGACTTCGGCGGCGACGAGAACTTCCACGTGCTGGCGGTCAACGCGCGCAGCGGCGAAGCCACCGACCTGACGCCCTGGGACGGCGTGCGCGCCAGCATCGAGGACGACCTGGAAGACGACCCCGACCATGTGCTGATCAGCCACAACCGGCGCGATGCCGAGGTCTTCGACGTGTACCGCGTGAACGTGCACACGGGCGCGGCGCAACTGGTGGCGCAGAACCCCGGCAACATCGTCGGCTGGCAGACCGACCATGCGGGCCGCGTGCGGGCCGCCGTGGCCAGCGACGGCCTGAATAGCGCCCTGCTCTACCGCGACGACGAGGCCGGCGAGTTCCAGCCCCTGATCACCACCGACTACCGCACCAGCGTCAGCCCGGCCTTCTTCACCTTCGACGACCAAAAGCTCTACGCCCTGTCCAACCGGGGCCGCGACAAGCTGGCCCTGGTGGTCATCGACCCGGCCCGGCCCGACGAGGAAGAGGAAATCTTCGTGCCCGAAGAAGTCGATCTGGGCGCGGCGGCCTATTCGCGCAAGCGCCGCGTGCTGACCCTGGCCGCCTACCAGACCGACAAGCCGCAGTACCGCTTCTTCGATGCCGAGACCGAAGCCCTGTACGGCCGGCTGGCCGCGCAGCTGCCGGGCTACGACTTCGCCATCCAGGGCGCCAACCGCGCCGAGGACAAGTTCATCGTCGCCGCCTTCAACGACCGCACGCCGGGCGCGCGCTATATCTACGACGCGGCCGCCGATGCGCTGACCAAGCTGGCCGACATCAACCCGGCCATTCCCGAGTCCGCCATGTCGCGCGTGCAGCCCGTCAGCTACACCAGCCGCGACGGCCTGACCATCCACGGCTACCTGACCCTGCCGGCCGGCCGCGAGCCCAGGAACCTGGCCTGCATCATCAACCCGCACGGCGGCCCCTGGGCCCGCGACGGCTGGGGCTACAACCCCGAGGTGCAGTTCCTCGCCAACCGGGGCTTTTGCGTGCTGCAGGTGAACTTCCGGGGCTCCACGGGCTATGGCCGCGCGTTCTGGGAAGCGGGATTCGGCCAATGGGGCCTGAAGATGCAGGACGACATCACCGACGGCGTGCACTGGCTGATCGACCAGGGCATTGCCGACCCTGCGCGCATCGGCATCTACGGCGGCAGCTATGGCGGCTATGCCACGCTGGCCGGCGTGGCCTTCACGCCCGACCTGTATGCGGCGGCCGTGGACTATGTGGGCGTGTCCAACCTGTTCACCTTCATGAAGACCATTCCGCCCTACTGGAAGCCGCTGCTGGACCAGATGCACGCCATGGTGGGCGATCCCGAGCGCGACAGGGAGCGCCTGGCCGCCACCTCGCCAGCCCTGCATGTGGACCGCATCAAGGCCCCGCTGTTCATCGCCCAGGGCGCGCGCGATCCGCGCGTGAACAAGGACGAGAGCGACCAGGTGGTGAAGGCGCTGCGCGAGCGCGGCGTCGAGGTGCAGTACATGGTCAAGGACAACGAGGGCCACGGCTTTCACAACGACGAGAACAAGTTCGAGTTCTACGAAGCCATGGAGCAGTTCCTGGTCACGCACCTCAAGCCCTGAAGCCGTCCAGGCGCCCGGCCACCCGGCCGCCCGGTCCCTCGGCCGCCCCGCGCTACAGCACGGCGGGCTCCCCGCTTTGCTGCAGCGCCCACATGTCCGCATAGCGCCCGCCCGCCGCGACCAGCTGGGCGTGGGTGCCGCGCTCGACGATGCGCCCGGCATCCATGACCAGGATCTCGTGCGCATCGACCACGGTGGACAGGCGGTGGGCAATCACCAGCGCCGTCTTGTTGCGCGCGGCGCTTTGCAGCTCGGCCTGGATGGCGCGCTCGTTGGCCGAGTCCAGCGCCGAAGTCGCCTCGTCAAAGATCAGGATGGGCGGGTCCTTGAGCAGGGTGCGCGCAATCGCCACCCGCTGCTTTTCGCCGCCCGACAGCTTGAGGCCGCGCTCGCCCACGCGCGTGGCATAGCCCTGGGGCGTGGCCTCGATGAAGTCGTGGATGCGCGCGGCGCGCGCGGCCGCCACCACCTGGTCGCGGCTGGCGCCGGGGCGGCCGTAGGCGATGTTGTATTCCACCGTGTCGTTGAACAGCACCGTGTCCTGCGGCACGATGCCCACGGCGCCGCGCACGCTGTCCTGGGTCAGCTCGCGCAGGTCGTGCCCGGCGATGCGCACATGGCCGGACTGCACGTCGTAGAAGCGGAAGATCAGCCGCGCCAGCGTGCTCTTGCCCGAGCCCGAAGGGCCGACCACGGCCACGGTCTTGCCGGCCGGAATGGTGAAGCTCACGTCCTTGAGGATGGGCCGCTCGGGGTCATAGGCGAAGTCCACGTGTTCGAAGCGCAGCTCGGGCGGCGCGCCGTCTGCCGGCAGGGGCCGGGCGCCGGGCGCATCGGCCACCTCGCGCTCCTTGTCCATGAGGGTGAACATGCGCTCCAGGTCGGTCAGGCTCTGCTTGATCTCGCGGTAGATCACGCCCAGAAAGCCCAGCGGGATGTAGAGCTGGATCATGAAGGCGTTGACCATGACCAGGTCGCCCAGCGACAGCCGCCCGTCCACCACGCCCTGCGTGGCGCGCCAGAGGATGGCGACCAGGGCCGTGGCGATGATCAGCTGCTGCCCGCAGTTGAGCATGCTCAGCGTGGTCTGGCTCTTGAGGCGCACGCGGCGCAGCGCCTCCAGGTTCTCGTCATAGCGCCGCGCCTCGAAGCCCTCGTTGCCGAAGTACTTGACGGTCTCGTAGTTCAGCAGCGAGTCGATGGCCTTGGTGTGGGCCGCCGACTCCTGGGCATTGGCCTCGCGCCGAAAGCGCGTGCGCCACTCGGTCACCGTGACCGTGAACGTGATGTAGAACACCAGCGCCGCCAGCGTGATGACCGCGAACCAGATGTCGAAGCGCAGCGCCAGGATGCCCAGCACCAGCGCCATCTCGATGAAGGTGGGCAGGATGCTGTAGAGCGAATACGAGATCAGCGACTCGGTGCTGCGCACGCCGCGCTCGATGTCGCGCGTCATGCCGCCGGTCTGGCGCTCCAGGTGAAAGCGCAGGCTCAGCGCATGCAGGTGCTCGAAGGTGGACAGCGCAATCGCCCGCGAGGCGCCCTGCGTGGCCTTGGCAAAGACCAGGTCGCGCAGCTCGGTGAACAGCGAGCTGGAAAAGCGCAGCAGCCCGTAGGCCAGCAGCAGGGCCACGGGCACGACGAGCACCGCGCGGGCATCGCCGGCCTTCAGATCCAGCGCATCGACCAGGTGCTTGAGCAGCACCGGCACGCCCACGTTGGCGAGCTTGGCCCCGATCATGAAGCCCAGCGCCGCCAGCACGCGCCACTTGTATTGCCACAGGTAGGGCAGCAGGCGCCGCAGCGCGTTCCAGTCCCGCGACGGTGCCGGGGTTGGGACTAAGGGTAAATCCGTAGGGGAAGCGCTCTCGCGTCGCATGAAAGACAATTCTCGGTTGTTATATTGACCCGATTGTGCCCATGCCACCCCGCCCCGACCTCCCGCCCCATCCCTTGCCCGCAGACAAGGAGCTGGTTCTCAAGGTCATTCCCATGCCCGCCGATGTCAACGCCAATGGCGACATCTTCGGCGGCTGGGTCATGGCGCAGGTCGACCTGGCAGGTTCCGTGCTGCCCTCGCGCCTGGGCCAGAGCCGCATGGTCACCGTGGCCGTGAACGAGTTCATCTTCAAGCAGCCCGTGCGCGTGGGCGACATCCTGTCGTTCTACTCCAGCGTGCAGCGCGTGGGCCGCACCTCGGTCACGGTCGATGTCGAGGTCTATGCCGAGCGCTTTGCCGACCAGGGCCGCTTCGTCAAGGTGACCGAAGCCCTGCTGACCTACGTGGCCATCGACGGCCAGGGCAAGCCCCAGTCGCTTCCGGACAACGACCAGGTGCGTTCCTGGCGCGCATCGGCCGAGCGCAATGCAGAACGCAAGCAGCAGCAGGCCGGCTGAACCCGCCCACCTCTGCAGCCATGAAAAAAGCGACCTTCGCAGGTCGCTTTTTCATTTCCGGCAGCAGAGATGGCTCATGCCAGCGACGGCGTGACGCGCGGCTGCAGCGAGGCCGCTGCGGTGGCCGCAGCCAGGGCAGCGGAACTGCTGGCGGCGCTGTCGCTGGAGACGGCCGACGAGGAAGAGGACAGGCTGGAGGCGCTGGACGCCACGGCCGAACCCGAAGATGAACGCGGCGAGGAGCCGGCCTCGATTTGGCCCGTGAGCTCGCCGCCCTCTTCGATCACCACCTTGCCGTAGCGGATCTTGCCGCTGACTTTGCCCGTGCCGTAGATGACCAGCTTCTCGCGCACGGTCAGCGTGCCGTCGAACACGCCATGGATCTCGGCGATATCGATCTCGGCCGTGCCATGGAAGGCACCCTGCTCGGCGATCTGGATCACGCGCGAGTCCATGGTGGCCTCCACCGTGCCTTCGACCACCAGCGTGTCGCAGTCGGTGATCTCCACGCCCTTGAGCTTGATGTTGGGGCCCACGGTGAGCTTGCTGCCCGGAGAGTCCTGCGACACAGGCGAGGCCTGGCGCTGGGTGGATGCCGGGCTGCTCACGCTGGAGCTGGGCATGACGGCTCCCGAAGGGCTGCCGCCCGTGCTGGCGGCGCCTGTGCCGCTGCCCAGGGTGTTGCGGGAGGTGAAAGCATCGTTGTCGCGCTTGCCAAAGAACGGGTTCTGAACAGCCATGGGTGGGTCTCCTTCGGAAAAATCCGATGCTACGCACACGAACTGGCAACAAATGCCGGCATCTCGCAAGAACGGTAACGAGATGGTTCTCCCGTTTCATGTGCTTGCAAGCCTTTCTCGATCACACACCGCGCATGCGCAGGTCGCGCAGCGGACATGCGCAAATCAATAGGTGCATCTACACTCATTTCCATTCCAGGCAACCTGCCCCTCGCCCCATGACCTCCTCCACCTCAAGCGCCGCCAGTCCGGTCTGCACCTGCTTCATGGTGCGCAGCCTGTCGCGCAAGATCTCGCAGCTCTATGACGACACGCTGGCGCCCAGCGGCCTGCGCGGCACGCAGTTCAGCCTGCTGGTGCAGGCACGCAATGCGCCCGACGGCCCACCCACGGTCTCGGCCCTGGCCGAGCAGTTGCACACCGACCGCACGACGATGACGCGCAACCTGCGCACGCTGCAGCAGGCCGGCTTCATCGACCTGGTTCCCGGCGCGGATGCGCGCAGCCGCTGCGTGGTGGTCACGCCCGAAGGCCGCGCCCGCATCCGCGAGGCTGCCGCCCTGTGGCGCCAGGCCCAGCAGCGCGTGCGCGAGCTGTGCGGCAGCGAGCAGATCGGCGCGCTGGAAAGCCTGGTGCTGGGCATGCTGCCCGTGCTGGAAACCGCCACGCAGGAGAGCGCGGAATGAGCGCCGCCCTGCCCTCCGCAGCCCCTGGCGCTGCGGCCAGCGGGTCCGAGCATCCGTTGGTCAGCGGCCCCATCGCCTCCACCCTGGTGCGCCTGGCCGTGCCCAACATGGTGGCGCTGAGCATGTCGGTTCTGGTCGCCGTGGCGGAGACCTATTACGTAGGGCAGCTGGGAACCGTATCGCTGGCGGCCATGGCCCTGGTGTTTCCGCTGGCCATGCTCACGCAGATGATGAGCAACGGTGCCATGGGCAGCGGCGTGTCCTCGGCCATCAGCCGCGCGCTGGGTGCGGGCGACGGCGCGCGTGCCTCGGCACTGGCCCTGCACGCCATCGTGATCGGCGCCATCGCAGGCCTGCTGTACTCGCTCATCTTCGTGCTCTGCGGCGCCACCTTCTACGGCTGGCTGGGCGGGCGCGGCGAGGTGCTGGCAGCGGCCACGGGCTTTGGCGCCGTGCTGTTCAGCGGCGCCATCCTGGTGTGGCTGTGCAATACGCTGGCCTCGGTGGTGCGGGGCACGGGCAATATGCGCATGCCGTCGGCCGTGATCTTTGCGGCCTCGCTGGTGCAGATCGTGGTGGGCGGCACGCTGGGGCTGGGCCTGGGGCCCATGCCGCGCTGGGGCATGCCGGGCGTGGCCGTGGGCAACATCGTGGCCATGGTGCTGGCCGTGGCGGCCTTCCTGGCCTACCTGCAGTGGGGCCAGCAGCGCCTGCAGCTGGACTGGCGCACGCCGCGCCTGGCCTGGCCCATGTTCCGCGACATCCTGCGCGTGGGCGCCCTGGCCTGCCTGTCCCCCGTGCAAACGGCGCTGGCCGCGCTGCTGCTGACAGGCATGGTCGCCCGCCTGGGCCCGCTGGCCCTGGCCGGCTACGGCATAGGCCAGCGGCTGGAGTTCCTGCTGATCCCCATGGCCTTCGGCGTGGGCATGGCCGCCGTGCCCATGGTGGGCATGGCCATGGGCGCAGGCCAGGTGGCCCGCGCGCGCCGCGTGGCCTGGTCGGGCGGCGCCATGGCCGCTGCCCTGCTGGGCGTGCTGGGGCTGGTGGTCATGGTCTGGCCGCAGCTGTGGTCAGGCATCTTCACCGGCGACCCGGCCGTGCGCGCCTACGCCGACCTCTACCTGCGCACCGTGGGCCCGGCCTTCGGGCTGTTCGGCCTGGGACTGGTGCTGTACTTCGCCTCCCTGGGCGCAGGCCGCGTCTGGGCTCCCGTGCTGGCCGGCACGGTGCGCCTGCTGATCGTGGTGGTGGGCGGCGGCTGGCTCATGTCCAGCGGCCTGGGCAGCGCGCAGTCGCTGTTCATCCTGGTCGCCGTGGCCATGGCCGCCTATGGCGCAGGCACGGCCTGGGCCGTGTGGCGCGCGCGCTGGGGGTGAAGAAACGCAAAAAGAAGGCCCGCAGTCAGCGGGCCATGCTTCAAGAAACGATGTACGCCGCCGTCCCCGTGGACAGCAAGCTGCCATCGGCCCCCAGGAATTCCATGCGCGTGTTGGCCACGCGCGAACCCAGCCGCAGCACCTCGGCGCGCAGGATGAATTCGCCGCCTATGCCGGGGCGCAGGTAGTCCACGCGCAGGTCGATGGTGCCCAGGCGCGAGAAGCGGTGCAGGCGCTGCAGCGGCGCATCGTCCATGTGCTTGGCGCCGATGGCAGCCATGACGGCCAGGCCGCCCATGGAGTCCAGGCCGGCGCTGATCACGCCGCCGTGGATGCGCTGGTAGGCGGCGTGGCCTATGAGCTCGGGCCGCATGGTGATGCGGCCTTCAACCCGCTCGGGCAGCACTTCGGTGATGCGCAGGCCCAGCACCTGGTTGAAGGCGATCTGGCGCTCGAACACTTCGCGCAGCCCGGCGATGAACTCGGGCTCGAACTGCACGGGCGCCTCGGAGGCCTCGGAGGCCTTCGTGGATTTCAGCACTGGCTGAAGTCCGGCTTGCGCTTCTCCATGAACGCGGTGAACGCCTCCTTGGCAGCAGGCCCGCCCATCAGCTTGCCGAAGCTCGCGCCCTCCTCGGCCATGCGCTCGCGCACCAGGCCGGACTGGCCGGCCTTCATGAGGCGCTTGGTCTCGATCAGGGCCGACAGCGGCTTGGCGGCCAGCTTCCTGGCCTGGGCCTGGGCCAGCGCATTGCATTCGCTGGGCGGCACGACGCGGTTGACCAGGCCCACTTCCAGGGCGGCTTCGGCCAGGAAGGGCTCGCCCAGCAGCAGGGCCTCGGCCGCGCGGTGGTAGCCGAGCATCTGGGGCAGCAGCAGGCTGGAGGCCGCTTCGGGGCACAGGCCCAGGTTCACGAAGGGCAGCGAGAAGGCCGCGTTGTCGCCCGCATAGACCAGGTCGCAGTGCAGCAGCAAGGTGGTGCCGATGCCCACGGCCGGGCCGCAGACGGCGGCGATCACGGGCTTGGGAAAGGCGGCGATGTTGTGCAGGAAGCGCCAGACGGGGCGCTGCTCGCCTTCCGGCCTGGCGGCGCCGCCGGCCGACTGCTTGAGGAAGTCGGCAATGTCGTTGCCCGCGCTGAAGATGGCCATGTCGCCCTGGAAGACCACGCAGCGCACGGCGGCGTCTTCGCCGGCCTGGGCCAGCGCATCGGCCATGCTGGCGTACATGGCCTCGGTGATGGAGTTCTTCTTGTCTGCGCGGTTGAAGGTGATGGTGCAGACACCGGCTTCGGTGTGCACGAGGATGTCCTGGGTGGTTTCGCTCATGATGGTCTTGCCTTGCTTATTCCTTGAAATACACGATCTGGTGGCTGCTCGCCAGCATCACGCCGGCCTCGCTCCACAGCTGGGCGCTCTGGTCGAAGAAGCCGTTGCGAAATTCCTGGCCGCGCGCCTGGGCCAGCAGGTGGCCCGTGCCTGCCGCCGCCAGTTCCTCACGCCCCGCATGGAAGTAGACGGTGATGGACACCGTGCCCGCCGGGGTGCGCTGTGCGCGGCGCAGCCACACGCGCGGGAAGAATACGTCAGCCAGGCCGGCCAGCGCGCAAAAATCCAGTGCGCGCGGCGGCTCGTCGCGCACCCACAGGCGCGTGAGGCTGTCGGTCTCGCGGCCATCCCAGGTCTGGGGAATGATGCCGTCGAGAAAGCGCATGTCGTAGCGGTTGAGCCATTCCACGCCGCCCAGCGGCGGCACGCGCGGCACGGTGGCGGGCGACGGCACCTCGGGCATGGACAGGTCGGTGCCGCCCCAGGTGCTGCGCCGCACGGCCGTGACGGCCGTGGCCGTGGTGACGACCTGGGCATCACCATCCTGGTCGGGCTGGGTGATGGTCAGCAGCCAGTGCTGGGTGGAGCGGTTGGTGCGCACGGGGCGGGCTTCGATGTCGAAGCGCCCCGCGCCCAGCGCGGCCGCGTAGTTGACGGTGATGGACAGCGGATCGCCCAGGCACAGCGGATGCTGCTGGATGGCCTGCACCAGCGCGGCGGCGGTGATGCCGCCGTACGGGCCCACCATGTTCCAGTAGTCCTGCGTGGTCTGGCCCTGGTAGTGGCCAACGGCGCCGGTGGGCGTGAGCGCCACGGCCTGGTCGAGAGGATGGATGTCTGTGCTCATGGCAAACGAGTGTGATGGCAAGCGGGGCCCGCGTCCGTCAAGCCGGCGACTCTGCGGGTGAGGGAAAGCGCGGGTGGGCCGCGGCGGCCGGCGCCTTGGTCCAGCCCGAGAACACGTCCACGGCCCGGCCCCAGAGCGCGTCGCGCATATCGGCGCGGAAGAAGCCGAAATGCCCTATGCGCCGCAACTGCAGGGCCTTGGGCTCGATGCGCTCGATGCGGCTGGGGGCATTGGCGTAGAGCGCGAACAGGTGCTCGGTGCCGCGCCAGGTCATGAGTTCGTCGTCGCTCATGGACAGCGCCATCACCGGAAAGCGCACGGCGGCGTAGCTGCGCGCGGCGGCCTCGCCCTCGGCACCCACGCTGTAGCGCGGGTTCAGGCACCAGCGGCGCCACTGCAGCATGACGCCGGCCGGCAGGTCGCCCACCTTGCGCAGGCGCCGGCCCGGAAAGTAGCCGCACAGGCGCGTGGCCACGGGCACCAGCACATGCCAGAAATAGGGAACCATGCGCTTGAGGCGAGGCGCATTGTCACGCCAGTAGCCGCTGCCGGCCGCAATGCTCAAAAGGCCGTCCACCAGCTGCGGGGAGCGCAGCAGGCCCGGCAGCTGGGCGCCCAGGCTGTGGCCGATCAGGAACAGCGGCTGGTCCGGCAACTGCGCCTTGGCATGGGCGATGACCGCCTCGTAGTCGCGCGCCCAGTCGCACAGGTCGGCACGCACCTGGCGCAAAGAGCCTTGCAGGGAATCGCCATGGCCCCGGTAGTCAAAGCTGGTCACCCGATAGCCCTGGCCCGCAAGCCAGGTGGCAAAGGCCTCGTAGAAGGCCTGGCGCACCCCCATGGCCCCGCCGATGACCACGCTGGCGTGCGGCGGGCCAGCGGGCGTGTAGACGCGCAGCGCCAGCGTGGCGCCGTCGCTGCTGAGTTGGTGTTGTTCCATGGCTGTCTCCTGGTCGGTGCCGTTTCTGTGCCGGCTCGCATGGATGGGAAAGGATGGGATGAGCGGAAAAAACAAAGCCCCGCGAACGGGGCCTTGAGCAACGGTCAGACCCGCTCGAAGATGCCGGCGGCGCCCTGGCCCATTCCGACGCACATGGTCACCATGCCGTAGCGCAGTTGCTTGCGGCGCAGCGCATGCACCACGGTGGCCGAGCGGATGGCGCCCGTGGCGCCCAGCGGGTGGCCCAGGGCAATCGCGCCGCCCATGGGGTTGACCTTGGCGGGGTCCAGGCCCAGCGTGTTGACCACGGCCAGCGACTGGGCGGCAAAGGCTTCGTTGAGTTCGAACCAGTCGATGTCGTCCTGCTTGAGGCCCGCATAGCGCAGCGCGGCCGGGATGGCCTCGATGGGGCCGATGCCCATGATGGCCGGCGGCACGCCCTTGCTGGCATAGCTCACGAAGCGCGCCAGCGGCGTGAGACCGAAGCGCTGCACGGCGGCGCCGCTGGCCAGGATCAGCGCGCCTGCGCCATCGCTGGTCTGCGAGCTGTTGCCGGCCGTCACCGAGCCGCGCGCCGCGAACACGGTGCGCAGCTTGCCCAGGCCTTCCAGGCTGGTGTCGGGGCGTGCTCCCTCGTCCAGCTCCACGGTGCGCGTGCGCACCACGGGCTCGCCCTTGGCCAGGTCCAGGCCCCGGTCGGTGACCTCGAGGGGCGTGATCTCGTCCTTGAACTCGCCGGCCTGCTGCGCGGCCAGGGCACGGCGGTGCGACTCCAGCGCAAAGGCGTCCTGCGCATCGCGCGAGACCTTCCACTGCTGGGCCACCTTCTCGGCCGTCAGGCCCATGCCATAGGCAATGCCCACGTCGCCATCGCGCTCGAAGATGGACGGCGACAGCGAGGGCGCGTTGCCCATCATGGGCACCATGCTCATGCTCTCGACGCCGGCCGCGATCATCACGTCGGCCTCGCCCACGCGGATGCGGTCCGCCGCCATGGCCACGGCCGACAGGCCCGAGGCGCAGAAGCGGTTCACGGTGATGCCGCCCACGCTGGTGGGCAGGCCCGCCAGCACGGCGCTGATGCGCGCCACGTTCAGGCCCTGCTGGGCCTCGGGGATGGCGCAGCCGCAGATGATGTCCTCGATGGCAGCCGGGTCCAGCCCCGGCACCTGGGCCAGCGCGGCCTTCAGCGTGGTCGCCAGCAGGTCGTCGGGACGGTAGTTGCGGAAAAAGCCCTTGTGCGACTTGCCAATGGGCGTGCGCGTGGCGGCGACGATGTAGGCGTCTTGGATTTGTTTCATGGAGATTGCTCCTAGATCTCAGTTATTCGCGGCCCGCAACGCAGGCATGTCCCAAGTCAGGGACAGCAAGCAAGGGCCGCCCCGCCGCGAGGCTGTCGTCCCCCTGGGGGAAGGCGCGAAGCGACTCAGGGGGGACATATCAATTCCGGACGGGCTTGCCGGTGTTCAGCATTCCGAGAATGCGTTCATGGGTCTTCGGATGGCCGATCAGGTGGCAGAACGCCTTGCGTTCGAGCTTCATCAGATAGGCCTCGTCCACCAGGGTGCCCGCATCCACGTCGCCGCCGCAGACCACGTTGGCGATCAGGCTGGCCACATGCTGGTCGAACTCGCTGATGAAGCCGCCGTCACGCATGTTGACCAGCGAGCCCTTGATGGTGGCCACGCCGCTGCGTCCCGCCACGGGGAAGCTGCGCGGCAGCGGCGCGCGCCAGCCGCCTGCGGCCATGGACTTGGCCTCGTTGATGGCGACGAAGAGCAGTTCGTCCTTGTGCGGCACGATGAGGTCGCTGTCCAGCAGGTAGCCCAGCTTGCGTGACTCGATGGCACTGGTGCCCACCTTGGCCATGGCCGCGGCCGTGAAGCCTTCGGTCAGGAAGGGCAGCAGGTCCTTGCCCGTGCTGGTGGCGGCGTTCTCTGCCGCGCGGCGCGCGATGTAGGTCAGGCCGCCCGCGCCGGGCACCAGGCCCACGCCGACTTCCACCAGGCCGATGTAGCTCTCCATGTGCGCCACGCGGCGCGCGCTGTAGACGGCCAGCTCGCAGCCGCCGCCCAGCGCCATGCCATGGATGGCCGCAACCACGGGCACCTGGGCGTAGCGGATGCGCAGCATGAGGTTTTGCAGCTCCTGCTCCACGCTTTCGATGGCGTCGGCGCCGCCGATCACGAAGGCCGGCATGGTGGCCTCCAGGTCGGCGCCCACGCTGAACGGCGCATCGCCCGACCAGATGACCATGCCCTGGAAGTCGGCCTCGGCCACGTCCACGGCTTCCATCAGCGCTTCCATGACTTCGGGGCTGATGGCGTGCATCTTGTTCTTGATGCTGGCGATCAGGATCTGGCCGTCCAGCGTCCAGGTGCGCAGCACCTTGGATTCGGCAATCGTGGTGCCGGCCGTCTTCCAGTCGGGCAGGCTGTCTTCGCCCAGCAGCTTCTCGGGGAAGATCTGGCGTTCGTAGACGGGCAGCACGCGGCGGGGCACGAATTGGCCCTTGGCAGGGCTCCACGAGCCCTGCGCCGTGTGCACGCCGCCAGCCTCGGCCACCGGGCCTTCGAAGACCCACTTGGGCAGGGGCGCCTTGCTCAATGCCTTGCCGGCATCGATGTCCTCCTGGATCATCTTCGCCACTTCCAGCCAGCCGGCTTCCTGCCACAGCTCGAACGGGCCCTGCTTCATGCCGAAGCCCCAGCGCATGGCTTGGTCCACGTCGCGTGCGGACTCGGCAATGCTCTCCAGGTGGATGGCCGCGTAGTGGAAGCTGTTGCGCAGGATGGCCCACAGGAAGCGGCCCTGCGCGCCCTCGGCATTGCGCAGCAGCTTCAGGCGCTCGGCAGCGGGCTTCTTGAGCATGCGGCCATAGACCTCGTCGGCCTTGCCGCCGGCGGGCACGTAGTCCTCGCTGTCCAGCTCGAACTGCAGGATGTCGCGGCCGACCTTCTTGTAGAAGCCCTTCTTCGCCTTCTGGCCGAGGTTGCCCAGCTCGATCAGCTTGGCCAGCACGGGCGGCGTGCCGAAGCTGCCGTAGAAGGGGTCGGTCTCGGCGCTGAGGTTGTCCTGCAGCGTCTTGATCACATGGGCCATGGTGTCCAGGCCCACCACGTCGGCCGTGCGGAAGGTGCCGCTGGATGCGCGGCCCAGCTTCTTGCCGGTGAGGTCATCGACCACGTCGAAGGTCAGGCCGAAGTTCTCGACCTCCTTCATCGTGGCCAGCATGCCGGCGATGCCGATGCGGTTGGCGATGAAGTTGGGCGTGTCCTTGGCGCGCACCACGCCCTTGCCCAGGCCGCTGGTGACAAAGGCTTCGAGCTGGTCCAGCACCACGGGCTGCGTGGTCGGCGTGGCGATCAGCTCCACCAGCGGCATGTAGCGCGGCGGGTTGAAGAAGTGGATGCCGCAAAAGCGCGGCTTGATCGCGTCGGGCAGCGCCTCGGACAGCTTGGTGATGGACAGGCCCGAGGTGTTGGACGCCACGATGGCGTGCTTGGCCACATGGGGCGCGATCTTGGTGTACAGATCGAGCTTCCAGTCCATGCGCTCGGCAATGGCCTCGATGATCAGGTCGCAGCCCTTGAGCAGCTTGAGGTGCTCCTCGTAGTTGGCGGGCTGGATCAGGTCCGCGTCCTCGGCCACGCCGATGGGCGAAGGCTTGAGCTTCTTGAGGTTGGCGATGGCGCGCTCGGCAATGCCGCTTTTCGGGCCTTCCTTGGCGGGCAGGTCGAACAGCACCACGGGCACCTTGACATTGACCAGATGGGCGGCGATCTGCGCTCCCATCACGCCAGCGCCGAGCACGGCGACTTTCTTCACATTGAATCGGGACATGGATGTTCCACAAGTGGGAGGAAGGCGGCCGCTGCGGCCGCCTTCCGGAATGGTTTACTGCACTCGCACCCAGGTCTGGGTGCGGCCGAAGGGGCCGATGGAGCCGCGCACCTCGAGCTTGGCGCCGCCCTCGATGGGCGTCAGGCGCAGCGTGTAGGTCTTGCCGTTTTCGGGGTCGAGGATCTTGCCGCCTTCCCAGACGTCCTTGCCCTCGGCCTTCTTGGCGCCGCGGATGATCTCCAGCCCCTTGAGCGGCTGGCCCTTGCGGTCATCAGAACACTCGGTGCAGGTGGCGGCCGGATCGGCGCCCTTGCGCAGGATCTGCTCGATGCGGCCCGTGACCACGCCGTCGTTCTCGGCCACGCGGATCTCGGACTTGGCCTCGCCGCTCTTGTCGTCCACGCTCTTCCACAGGCCCACGGGCGTCATCTGCGCCTGCGCTGCGGCAGCCGTGAGGCCCAGGACCATTGCTGCCAGTGCTTGATATGCCTTCATTTCAAACCCCTTTCGCCTAGAAAGGCGCGCGGGCCACGCTGATGCGCACAGCCCGCGCCCCATATTGGAGTGAAGCCGTTCAGGCCAGCGCCGCGTCCGTGTCCATCAGGGACTTGCTGCCCGCGCGGGCCGTGCGCATGAGCGTGGCGGTCTCGGGCAGCAGCTTGGCGAAGTAGAAACGCGCGGTCTGCAGCTTGGCCTGGTAGAACGGGTCCGTGTTGCCCTTGGCGATTTCGCGCAATGCCACCTGGGCCATGCGGGCGAAGAAGTAGCCGAACACCAGGTGGCCCGCCACACGCAGGTAGTCCACGGACGCGGCACCCACCTCGTCGGGGTTTTGCATGCCCTTGAAGCCGATCTCGGTGGTGAACTTGGTCATCTGGTCGCCCAGGTAGGCGATGGGGTTGATGAACTCGGCCATCTTCTCGTTGACGCCCTCTTCCTCCACCAGCTGCGCCACCAGCTTGCCGAACTTCTTGAGCGAAGCGCCCTGGTTGCCAAGCACCTTGCGGCCCAGCAGGTCCAGCGCCTGGATGCCGTTCGTGCCTTCATAGATCATGTTGATGCGCGCATCGCGCACGAACTGCTCCATGCCCCATTCGGTGATGAAGCCATGGCCGCCATAGACCTGCTGGCTCATGGTGGTGGCCGTCCAGCCGTTGTCGGTGATGAAGGCCTTGACGATGGGCGTCAGCAGCGCCACCAGCTCGGCGCTGTCCTTGCGCACCTTTTCGTCGGGGTGGTTGAACTCCTTGTCGATCAGGAAGGCGCAATAGGTCACCAGCGCGCGGCCGCCTTCGGCATAGGCCTTGGCCGTCAGCAGCATGCGGCGCACATCGGGGTGGACGATGATGGGATCGGCCGGCTTGTCCTTGGCCTTGGTGCCCGACAGGCTGCGCATCTGCAGGCGGTCCTTGGCATAGGCCAGGGCGTTCTGGTAGGCCACCTCGGTCAGGCCCAGCGACTGGTTGCCCACGCCCAGGCGGGCGGCATTCATCATCACGAACATGGCCTGCAGGCCCTTGTTCGGCTGGCCCACCAGGGTGCCGATGGCGCCGTCGATATTGATCTGTGCCGTGGCATTGCCGTGGATGCCCATCTTGTGCTCCAGCGCACCGCAGAAGATGGGGTTGCGCTCGCCCAGCGAACCATCGGCCTTGACCACGAACTTGGGCACCACGAACAGGCTGATGCCCTTGGAGCCGACCGGCGCATCGGGCAGGCGGGCCAGCACCAGGTGGACGATGTTGTCGGTGAAGTCGTGCTCGCCCGCGCTGATGAAGATCTTGTTGCCGGTGATCTTGTAGGTGCCCTCGGGCGCGCCGGCCACGGGCTCGGCCTTGGTGCGCAGCAGGCCCAGGTCGGTGCCGCAATGGGGCTCGGTCAGGCACATGGTGCCGGTCCACTCGCCGCTGGTCAGCTTGGGCAGGTACAGCTTCTTTTGCTCTTCCGTGCCGTGCACATGCAGGGCTTCATAGGCGCCGTGCGACAGGCCAGGGTACATGGTCCAGGCTTGGTTGGCGCTGTTGAGCATCTCGTACACCGCCGAGTTCACCGCAAAGGGCAGGCCCTGGCCGCCGTAGGCCGTGTCGCAGGACAGCGAAGGCCAGCCGCCTTCCACATACTTCTGGTAGGCCTCCTTGAAGCCCTTGGGCGTGGTGACCTCGTGGGTTTCCTTGTTCAGCACGCAGCCCTCTGCATCGCCGCTGATGTTCAGCGGAAACGTCACATTGGCCGCAAACTTGCCCGCCTCTTCGAGCACGGCATTGATGGTGTCGGCATCGACCTCGGCATGCGCCGTCATCTGCTGGTAGTCGTCCGTGACCTTGAACACCTCGTGCATGAGGAATTGCATGTCGCGCAGGGGCGGGTTGTAGCTGGGCATTTGTCTTCTCCTGTGATGGCGGGGTTTGCGGTGGATGCGGTGAAAACGGTGGAAGCGAAAAAATCAGGCCGGGCTGGCGTAGCGCGCCAGAATGCTCTCGAAGCCGTCGATGGCGCGCTGCATGGAGCCTTCGTTGCGCAGAAAGCGCGCCTCGTAATGCAGGGCCAGGATCAGGCCGTGGATCTCGAACAGCAGCTGGTTCTCGTCCAGGTCGGCACGCAGGTCGCCGCTTTCGCGGCACTGCACGATGGTGCGGCGCATGGCTGCGTGCCAGGTCTGGACCGAGGCCGTCAGCGCATCGCGCACCGGCCCCGTGCGGTCGTCGAACTCCACGGCGCCGCTGATATAGATGCAGCCCGAGTCCAGCTCGATCGAAGTGCGCTTCATCCAGTTGTCGAACAGCGCACGCAGACGCGCCACGCCGCGCGGCGCCTCCAGCGCGGGAAAGAACACTTCCTGCTCGAAACGGTCGTGGTACTCATGCACCACGGAAATCTGCAGCTCCTCGCGCGAGCCAAAATGCGCGAACACGCCCGACTTGCTCATGCCCGTCAGCTCGGCCAGAGCGCCGATGGACAGGCCCTCAAGGCCAATGTGCGTGGCCAGGTTGAGGGCAGCCTCCACAATGGTGGCCTTGGTCTGCTGCCCCTTGTGCAGCGCGCGGCGCGGCGCGGGCGCAGCGGCTTCGTGCACGGAAGAGCCCGCCTTGGGATCGGCCGTGGCGTCAGCGGTCAAACGGGTGGTGCGGCGTGGGGCGGAAACGCTGGACATGCAAAATTCTTGTTAAAACGAACGTTCGTGCTATTTTGCATGGAAAGCTTGTCGCGGCGAAGACATGCGGGGGAAAACACCTAGCTTGTGGGCAGGCGCAAAAAAGCCGGCAGGTGCCGGCTTGGTTGTTTGTCACGCCTCAGAGCAAGTCATGCCTCCACGGCAAATACCTTGATGCCCTTGAAGCGCATGTGGCGTTCGGGAGGAAGGTCGGAATTGACCATGGCTTCGGTCACTTCCCAGACCCGACTGTCCTCGAAGTGGACAGAGAAGCGGATGAAGCCCTTGGCCATGGAGGCCAGCACCACGCGCTCGCGGCCATCGCGCGACCGGATGGGCAGCCGGAAGCTGTCGTCCAGCGTCAGCACCTGATCGCCGGCCCGCAGTTCGGCAGCGAAGGCCAGCGTAGCACCCACCGGCACCGTCGCATCGGTGAAGTCCGGGGTGTGCACGAAGCCCTCCCTGTCGGCCGCGATACCGGTGATGACGATCTCCGGCAGCGCGGGTTCGGGCACCGGCTCGGGTGGCGCCTCATAGGGCAGCTCGACCCAGGCCAGCCCCGTGAAGTTGCTGCGCGGCCGGCCCGCTGTCTCGTGCGTCTGCATGTTGTCGGGCGGCAGTGTCGTCGTGCGCGAGCCGGGCGTAGTGGACATGCCTGCGTACCAGCCCCAGAGGTTGAATTCGTAGTTCATGCGGCACCCAGTTCGTAATAGAAGTCGCGGTCGTTGACGGTGTCGGAGATGAATGCATGGTCTGCATCTGCCCAGGGGATGGCATAGATCCCCTGGCCAGGGGCGAGCTCAAACATCCCGTTGGACGGGTCTATCAAGCTACTACGAGTTGCGATGGCAGGCAAAGCGCGCCAGGAAATGCCATCAATGGACGAGAAAATTCGAGTACGAATAATACCGGCCGTATCGCTAGTAGCGGCTCGCATATACATCACCCCATCTGCCGCAACGACCTGGATGATCCAGCTCCTAAATTCTTCCCCCTCTACGCCGCTTTCTAGCGACTGGCTAAATTGCTCAAAATCAATACCATTCTCAGTCATCACGGTGTATATCTGCCCCCCCTGCACGCCCACCATTACAAACTTTTTCCCAATGACTGCTGCACTTTGCATATAAGCACCAGATGGAAACTTTGATCGCTCGTTTGCAAATTTATTTGACAAAATGAACGACACCCCATCCAATGAGTAAGCTGCATTGTAAAATACATTGTTAATAATACTCAATGTGAAATAAATTTCACCATTGTGCAGCACATGACTCCATACCTCCCCTGATGGCATGGACGTGGCACTCCATGCCGTATCCAGGCCCGTCTTCGAACGAACCATGCTCGAAGACAAGGCGTAAAAATAGTCTCCTGCTCTTACAAACCTTGGCGTCGCAAGTGCATTTCTGAATGTCAAACCGTCATCAACACTGACATACCCCCCATATGAGGTGTACATACCTGATCGATATTGCGTACCAACGATCACAACCCCGCCCAGTTGAGCAATGGATGTAATAATTGAATTCTCTCCACCAGCCAACAAACGGTGGGTGAGAGTTTTCAAATCTGGAGTGGTATAAACATTTCCACCTTTAGCCAAAAAATACAGGCGCCCATTGTATAAACCCATGCTTGCAGAAAAATTTGCAGGAGAAACACTGCGAACTGGCTTGAATGCATTGGCAATATGCGCAGAGACACCAGAAATCTTGCGCTCCTCCCCGCTCCAAATACGCCGACGCATCAGCGCGGCAGGTTGGCCATAGATATTGTTGAAGGAAAGCATCAGATCCACCCAAGGGTTGCGGTTTGAGTAAATACGCGGTCGGCATAGCGCGAGTCCAGCGCCAGGTCGTCCTCGATTCCGGAAAACTTGCCTCCGTTGCGCCTGAGCACGGGCGTCAGCGCACCGGAGCGGTTGGTGACGCGCAGTTGCTCCTGCGGCGCGGACCCGGCCGGCATCAGGCATTCGCACTGCGGGTGCAGGACGATGTAGTGCATGCCGACGATCAGGTGATGGGGCCCTGCCGTTGTCAGCTCCTGCTGCGGCATGGACTGCGGTGAACCGGACAGCCGCCAGCCCGCGGGATCCTGGGCCGGGTCGAGCGCGCTGGCCGTGGTGCCGGCTGGTACGCGCCGATAGGTCAGCAGCGACTGGGGCGACCACACGGCGTCGCCCTGGGCGTAGCTGCCCGGCGCCCATCGGGAGGCACCGGCGACAATGGCAGCGTTCTGGGCGCTGGTCGCGGCGGCGGAGGCGGCGGCCTGCGCAGCGTTCTTGTTGCCCTCGACCGTCAGCATGGCCTGGGCCATTTCCGTCAGAAACGTCGTGAGCCAAGTCACCAGGCCCGCCGTCCAGTTACGAAAGCCCGTCAGCCAGTTCAGATAGACATCCGTCTTGACGTCGAAGACGTCCTGCGGGTCCGTGCGACGATTCGGGATCGCCACCGATTCCTCGGGTGCACTAGGTGGGGGTGTGAAGTTCATCGTCTTCCAGTCCTTCAATGGTTAGGTTGCAATCGGAGAAGCCATGGGCCACCAGAACCTGGTCGAAGCCCGTGATGTAGCCGTAGGTGGTGAGCACGCCGTAGCCGCGCGCACCTATCCAGACGACCGGTCTGGCGCGATACGCCAGGATTTCGTTGCGCACGCGCTCGTACTGCGTGCCGTGAACGAGGACCTGCAGCTTCAAGCGGTCGCTGTAGGCGCCGGGCTCGGCCATCCAGCCGCCCCAGTCGTCGCGCTTCTTGAGGCTCCAGTCGTCGAAGCTGACCGAGGGCCGCCACTGCGTGTTGCCCAGCCAGACGGCACGGCCGATGACGACTTCGGCGCAGCGCGCCTTGGCCCCCATGTTGGCGATGCGTATCGTGATGCTGGCCTGCGTGTAGGCCGGCAGTCCCGAGATGGACAGCTTGCGTTCGCGCTCTATGGGGTTGAAGAAGTAGCCCCAGTGCGAATTGCCCGAAGGGCGCAGCACCAGGCGCTGCCCGCTGTGGAACACCTCGCCGGCCACGGGGTCGGTCATCACCACCTCGACCGTGTGCGCCTGCAGGCCCAGCAGCTCGATGTCCGTGACCACGCGGCCGGGCTTGATGGTGACCTCGATAAGGTCATCGGCCTCGGTGTACGAGCCCAGGCTGGCATCGAACATGCGCAGCCGGTTTTCCACACCGCGCCTTTGCCACTTGCCTTCCGAACTGGCGGGGTCATTGCCGGTATTGCTGCCGGCCATGCTGCGCCAGATCACGCGCGAGGCGTCGATGATCTCGTCGTTGAGCGCATAGGCCTTGCTGGCGGACCAGGGCTGCAGGCCGCTTGCGGCGACGTTCGTGCTCATGTTGTCCAACGTGATAGGCAGGGGCGGCACAAATCCCATGCCGCGTGTGAATTCATCGTTCATGCGGTCTCCCTTTGCTTGACGCCGATGGCGTCGCTCTTGCGAGCCATCTTTTCGAGGCTTTGCAGCAGCACGATCTGCTGGCGCCCCAGGTCATAGGTCAGACGCTGCAGGGACTCGAGGGCCCTGTGCAGGTCGCCGCCCTGCATACCCTCCAGCAGGCGCCGCGTCTGCTGGGCGCTGTGGATCCGTGAAGGTCCGGTGAACTCGAGCTCGGGGCCGTTTTCCCCGACCAGGCGCAGGCCGCCGAAGTGCTCGCCACCCGAGGCGAAGCGCGGAATGCCGAACTGGTCCAACGCCGCCAGCACGTCGCGCTCCGAGTAGCCATACAGATAGGCAAGATCCAGCGCCGTGCCCCCCTGGGCCTTGATGTCATTGGCCAGTCCCACCAGGTCTCCGGTGCCGTCGTACTTATGGAAGGTTGGCGAGAGCGCATCGAGCTTCTTGACTCTCTCGGGATCCGTTTCGTAGTCGTAGATCGCGAAGCCATCACCGAGCACGGCAACAGGCATCTTGTACTTGCTGTGCACGGTGGAGCTGCCACCCCCACTTCCAGGACCTGGCCCAGGACCAAAGTCCGCACCCCCGCTGCCGCCACCGGAACCGCTTTCACCAGAACCAGCACCATCTCCGGTATCCGCTCCTTCCTTGAGCAGTGCCGCGCGGAATTCCGCCCATGCGAGATCGGACGACAGCAGCCGCGTGTCGATGCCACGCGCTATGTCCAGCGCCTCCTTCTCGGTCTTGAGCAGCCGCTCCAACGCATCGACCTGGCTTTTTTCCTGCTCCAGAATCAATTCATCGGCAGACAGCTGCTCGCCCGCCGCGTCATGCAGCACTTCGAGCTTGTTGGCCAGGATCAACTGCGCGGCCTCATAGTCCAGGCGCGAGCGGAAGTTGCCCGAGGAAATACCGCCGCGCGCAACCGAGACAGCCTCGCCGATGTCAGCCGATTCGGGCAGATAGCCCGTGCGCCGGTACGCAGCCAGTGCCTGGTCAATGACCTCGTTGGCTCTGGCCAAGGCCATGGCCTGGGTGCTCTCGATCTGGCCGCGCAGTTCGACGACATGCCCGCGCAAGGTGTCCATGAGGGCGCGCTCGGTATCCACGCGCTCCTGCGCGACATCGATGCGTGCCTGTATGGCCGAGCGCTCCGCATCGACGGAACGCTGCAGCAGGCTCCACGCCGCATCCGTATCGGCCTCGTTCTTTTTCTTCGCCTCCTGCGCCTGCTCCTCCTGCTTGCGCTTGGTTTCCTCCGCCTGTTTGGCCGAAGCCGCCGCAGCATCCTCGGACGTCTTGGTAACGGCCTTGAACGTGTCGTTGAGCTTGAGCAGCTCGGCAGCGGTCTCGGCCGAAGACTTGCCGGTGCCGCCGATATTGCCGATCAGCTTGTCCATACCGGCAGTGAAGTCGGCCAGCGACGTGCTGGTGTTCGCCAGGTTCTCGAGATCGGCCGCGAGTTTTCCGATATCGCCCGAACCTTCTCCCAGGGTGGTGCTGGCCCAGTCCTTGAAGGCACCAGTCTTGGCCATGTCCTTGAGGCCTTGCGTGCCCTGGACCTTGGAGATGGCGTCCTTCAATACCTTGGCATTTGCCTCCTCAGAGTTGGCTGCCTTGAGCTTGTCCTCCACCAGCTTGCGGAACCGGGCCTGGGCGTCGTCGGCATCCAGGTCGATGTCCACGCCCAGGTCCTTGAGCTTGCTGCCCATCTCGCGCTTGGCGATGGTCTTGCGCTCGTCCTCGCTGTAGAAATTCTGGTAGAAGCTGCCGGCGTTGGCATTCAGCGCCTCGATGCCGCCCGAAGCCTTGATCAGGGACTCGAAGGCCAGGTCGGTCAGGTCGGCAAAGCCCGTGATCTTCTTGCCCAGTTCCTCGAAGGAGCGGCCGATCAGGTCGATGGTCTGGAAGGCTGCCTGCAACGCCTCGATATTGGGTGCTTCGCCCAGCGAGTCCAGCGTGGTGCGCATCCAGCTGGGCAGGTCCGCCTTCTTGAGTTCGGACACCAGCAGGGAACCGGTCTGGCCCAGGAAAGCCTTGTAGGCCTCTTCCGGGTTGTTGCCCAGCGAGCGGTTCTCGAAGCCGGCCAGGATCATGCCGGTCGTCTTGTCGATGATCTTGGCGTAGCCGTAGGCGTCCTCGTCGGTGTACTTTCCGTTGGCGGCAAAGCCGCCCACCAAGTCAATGCCGCGCGCGCTACCCGTCGCGTATTTGCTGAGGGACCCATAGACCGAGGCCAGGCCATCCAGGCTGGTCTTGAGCTGCTTTTCGACGGCATCGCTGTGGCGCTGCGTCAGATCGTCATACCAGTCTCCGGCCGCACGGCCGAACAGCTGTTCGGCAGCCTTGTCGTTGCCGACGCCAGCGGTGCTGTAGGCGGCACCGGCGTGGTTGGGGCCGCGGGAGCCGAAAACATCGCTGCTGAGCAGCGAATACAGTGCCAAGCCCCCAGCGATCCATGGCATCGCAGCACCCAACCCCATTGCGCTACCCGCGGTTCCGGAGCCCAGCCCAGCGCCGATGGAGCTCGCACCTGCCCCGGAGGCAGTCAAGCCCAGCCCGCCTCCAGCCGTAAGGCCTAAACCGCCTCCAGCGGTCAACCCAAGACCTGATGCAGCTGCTGTCGAACCGCCGAAGCCAAGCCATCCCCCAACGGTTCCCGCCAGACTGCCCAGCATTCCGCCGCTGCCAGCCAGAGACAAAAAGTTGCCTGCGTTGCCGGCCAACCCGAGCAAGCCGCCTGAACCCGCCCCGCCGAGCCCCAGCGCCGCGCCAAGGTTGCCGATGAATCCTTGCAGTTGCGCTATCACAGGCATGACAAGCGGCCGCGCGAACGCCTTGTACATCTCATCGGCCACCGTGGCCTTGAACGTCGCGCTCAGGTTCTTGGTGAACGTGCGCCAGCCTTCCGTACCGTTGGCCAGCATGTCTGCGAAGCCCTTGCGGAACATCTCGTCCATCTGGTCAACGGACTTCTGGGTTTCCTGCATGCGGGTGCGCTCGGCGACATTGGCCTTGGCCTGGTTCGCAGCGGCCGTGGCGTCTTCCTTGAGCTTCTGGGCGGCAGCGGCATCCGTGGGATTCTTGGCCGCGATGTCTTGCAGCTTTTTCTGGAGATCTATCTCGATCCTGTACTGCGCCAGGGCAATCTCCCGATCGCGCTGCGACATGGCGGCCAGGGACTGCTCGAACTGGGTCGCCTCGTTGGCCTCCTTCACGCTTTGCGCGTACTCGGCCACCATGCGTGCCGAGTCGTTGTAGCCTTTGACCCTGGCGAGTTCGCGCGTGGCATCGGCCTCTTTGCCCACGACCTCGGCGACGTCCTTCGAGCATCGGACGCTCTCTTGCTTGGCTGCGTTGTCTTGCAGTTCCGCGATGGTCTTTTCAACCTGCTCCTGCCGCAGCTGTCCCAACGCATCGCCAGTCAAACCGATCGCGAGGGTCTCCTGCCGGGCGAGGTCCAGGTTCTTTTCGGCCAGTTCTGCCTTGGTCTGGTGTTCCTTTACGAGCTGCGCCACCTCCTGCTGCCTTTTCTGCAGTTCCTGATCGCGCTTGAGCTCCTCATTGTCCTGCTGCGTTCTGGCTGGCGCGGCCGGTGGTGCGTAGCTGACGATGCGGGGCACTGCAGGCTTCTCTTTCCTCTGCGCAGGCGCATCGGTTTTCTTGCTTTGCTCCTGCGGCTGCGGCTGTGGCTGTCCCACCAGCGGCGGATTGATGAACCCACGGCCGCCGCCTGCATTGCGCTGACCCTGTGCCGCCATCAATTCGCGCTGCACCTGCTGCAATTTTTCGACCAAGCGCTGGGCATCGTCATGGGCCGTGCGCACCCACACATTGCGCGATGTGGCTGCCCCCTTGGCCTGCAGCATCTCCAACTCAGCCCTGGCGCGCGGAAGCTCCTTGGCCAGATAGGCTGCCTTTTCCGCATTCGACTGGAAGGCCGTGCTGACATATTGCAAGCCCACCGCGCGCCCGGCGATGTTTCCCAGCCCGCTGCTGATCTGGCCCAGGAAGCCCGACCCGTTGTCACGAGCACGCGACATGGACTCCGAAAAGGCGTTCATGTCGTTGGCCGCTGCATTCATACCAAAGGAGATCATCTGGCTGATGCCGGAATCTCCCACGGCGGACTTGAGCTTGTCCCAGGCGTTGGCCATGCGTTGGGTGCCGGCATCCAGCCTGTCCGCCGCCTTGTCCGTCCCCTCTCCCAGGGAGCTTTGCAGCGCCTGCGAGAAACGGGGCAGAAAGTCCTGCGTCACGACCTCGCCGGTCTGCAGCATCTGGGAGAACCGCTCCTGTGTCACACCCAGGGCCTGAGCGCCGACCAGCGCCGCATCCGGGATATGTCCCAGTTTCTCGCTGAAGTCCGACGCGCCTATCGTCCCCTTGCCCATCAGGTCGAGTACGGCTGCCAACGAGGCATTGCCCTGCTCCACGGAAAGGCCCATGGCCGCGTTGGCCGAGGCAATCCCCGTGAAGATGGTCTGCACCTGCGCGCCTTCCAGCGCCGTACCCCGCGCCTTAGTGGCGAAGTCGGCGTAGGCCTGGCCGGTGGCATTGAGCTGCAGGCCCAGCCGATCGGCCAGGGCCGTGACATAGGCCAGTTCCTGCGCGCCCTTGCTGCCGGTGGCAAGGTCCAGCCGCGTACGCAGATTCTCTGTCTGGGCACTGGCCGTGTAGAGGGCCTCTCCCACCTTGGCCGCCGAACCCGCCACCTCCAGCAGGGCATTGGCGCGGCCTGCAATCTTGCCCATGGAAGTAGACAGGCTCTCGACATCGACGCTGGCACGCGCCGACACAAGTGCCGTGTCCGTTGAGGCACCTGCGAACTGCGACATGCCGGCATACGCCTGCTGCAGCTTGCCGTGGAGTTTGTCGAGCTCCTGGGAGAACTGGGCATTCTGCGCACGCAGCTCGCTCAGGCTGGGCATCTCGGCGATGCCTATGCTTTTGACCGCTGTACTCATGCTGATCTCTGTTCGGTATGCTTGACCGCTTGTGTTTGTCTTGAAAGGCCGGAGCCGAGGCCCCTATGCCTCAGCCCCGGTTGAGCTGGCGCAGCGCCTGCGCCTCCAGTACCTGCAACTGCGCGAAGACCTCGCCGCGCTGCGCAGCGGGCACCGCGTAGCGGCGCATCACGATCTCGGCCCCGGCGTAGTCCAGCCCGTCCCAGTGCCACTGGCCCCAGGGCGTGGCCGTCCTGCGCCACTGGGTGGAGCAGCCGAGGTACACGCTCCAGGCCATCGCATGCTCCGGCCACAGTTCGTAGTCCTCGGGGTGCAGGCGTTGCAGATCGCCGGGCACCATCCGGTCGGGGTCGATCCCCATCTGCGCGCACTGGGCGCGCAGCTCGTCGTCTACGAGATAGCGGTCTGCGCCGTCGAGGCCGAGGTGATGCCGGACAGCGCCACGGAGTTTTTTGTGGCGGCATCCCGCTGGTGCACGTTGAGTCCGTCGAACCAGGCCACGGCCATGGCCTGCTCCAGTCCCGGGTAGGCCTCCTCGGCCGCCAGGCGCTCGTCGCGGCTGTAGGGCACGGGTGTTCCTTCGTCGCCCAGCATCCCCTCCCAGCCCACAACCACTTCGTCGAGCAGCTCAGGGATGGTCATGCGACGTACCTCCTGCGAGCCATCGGGCTGCGTGGCGGGCTTGCCGACGACGATGAGTTCATTGATCTCGTCACGCCGCGCCTTGCCCAGGCGCTTGAACACGACGGCAAAGTGATGGGCTCCGAACCTGCCCTCATCGACGGGCAGGTACAGCGTTGCGGGAACGGAGATGGTGGGCTTGAGCCCGGAAATCTTGACGGCCATGGTGATCCTTGGATGTGTAGTTGTCAGGCAGGGAGGTGACGCGTCAGATCTCGATGGACCACTCGTCGTTGCCCGCGTCGGAGGGAATGAACGACAGAGGGATGGTGATCATCTGCACGCCATCGCTGTCGCTGTAGGTCGGCTTGCCGATCTGGGCGCGTGCGCTCTTGAAACTGACGGTGTTGGTGGCGCCGGGGCCGTGCTTGAGCGTGACGGGCACGATGGCGCTGGCACGCGCCAGGCCGATCCAGTCCTTGGTGGCCACGCTGGTGTTCTCGAAGGTGACGCTGCCCGTGGACTTGCGGTCCGTGATTTCCACGGTGTCCACGTTCATCAGGTCGCGCTTGACCACCTGGTTGCCGCACTTGAAGCTGAAGGCGCTGCAGGCCACCGCCAGGCCGTCGAGGGTCAGTTGGGTGTTGGTCTTGTTGACGCCCAGGGGAGCGACGAAGTCGCTGTAGTCCACTGCCGGCAGTGCCTCATCCACGGCGGGGACGAAGGAGCCCGTGAACTCGAACTTCCACTTGGGAATGGCCTTGGCATCGGTGCTGAACTCCACCTCGCCGCGTGCACCATGCATCTTGTAGAGGGTGCCGTCCACGTTGCCGTAGATGGTCACGCTCTGAATGCCGTCGGTCACGGGAGAGAAGACCGTCTTCACGCCAGTCTCGGTGCTGGCGCTGGCGGCACACGCACGCAACAGGTCGGTCACGCCGGGACGCTCACCCGCTGCGGCCACACCCGCGAATTCCACGGAGAACGCCACCTTCTGGTATTCGGTGACCAGGGTGCTGCCGCTGGAACCGAAGAAGGGACGGATGTTGTTGCGCTCGACCACATCGCCCTCGATGGGGGTGAGGGTCACGTCGCTGACCAGCATGGCATTGGCCGCCAGCGGCACGACGGCCGTGCCGACAACGGTTTCAACCAGGGCCAGGAGGGCCATCTTGCGCATGATCTTTGCTGCCATTTGGAAAATCCTTTGAAGAGATGAGGAGAGGTTTCGCGGCCTTTGGCGCCGTTCTCCAGCGCCGCAGACCACAGGGGTTGCGGGAAAGTTGCGGGTATCCGGTCTAGGCCCGGTTCGGTGGTGTGCAGGTCACAGGTAGCTCCAGGTTCTCAGTTGCAGGACAACGGAGTGGCAACGCACTCCCGCGAAATCCACAGGCTCGGCACGCATGACCTGCACGCCATCGGTGCTGTCGTCGCTGCCTGCCAGGGGGCCGGGCTGGCAAACGCCACCCAGGGTCGGATCGGCTCGCACCAGGGCGCGGAACTGCTCGACCAGGTCGTCCAGCAGCAACTCGCTGGCCTGGGCGTCGGCGATGGCCAGGTAGCCATGCAGCGTCCACTGGTGCACGCTTACCGTGCGGGCCGTGCTGCTGCCGTGCTCGGCCGTGCTGCTTCTGCGCAGCCACCAGCCGCGGACATGGGCCGTGCCTGCTGCAGGCGGCGTATACGTGAACAGGGCGGCCAGCTCGGCATCGCTGGCGGCATGGCGTTCGCGGTCCTGCACAACGCCGATCTGCGGCACCGAGGCCAGGACGGCCACGATGGCGTTGCGATGCTGGGCCAGTGCATTCATGAGCGCAGCACCGGAAAGGCCGCCGCCACACTCGCCGCAGCCTCGGCCACGATGGGCCGCAGATGAGCGGCAAAGAGCAGGAACAGTTGTGCGATGGCGTACATGGGTCACTCCGTTGGGGGACGCAGAAAAAGATGCGTCGTTGCGATGGAGTGACTGTGCCGAGGCAGGCAAAAATGAATAAGGCCTGCATATGCAGGCCCGATTTCAGCGTCCACAGGAGCGAGCCTTCTCAGGCGCAGCGGATCTGGATGCCAGGCACATGTGCCTTGGCCCGACACATCCCAACGGCCAGGCAAGCGCAAACGTCCTGCCGCTCGGGCAGGCACGGATGCACGAAAGAGGAGGACGAGAAAGGCTGGGAGAAGACGGAAGCGCGCAGGCTGGCCTCAGGCCCGCGGCAAAGTCTTTGGAGCGGTGCCGGGCGGCACGGCCCTGGGGCTAGAGCGTGTTATGCACTTTTAAGCGCCCGCGAAAGCCGGGAAAGAGGCCCGGAACGAGGCGCAGCACGCGCCGCGGTTGCCATACCGCAAGCGGGCTGCAACGAAGGGCCGGGCCTCTTTCCCGGCTTTCCCTTCGGGTTGGCTCTGCGCGCAGGCGCTCGCGGCGTTGCAGCGCTTGCCAAGGCATCAGCCTTGGCGGCGCACTGCGCCTTGCGATCACCAGCGCGCAGAGCCAACGCGGGTACTTAAAAGTGCATAACACGCTCTAGAGTTCTCCGCCGTGCCAGAGGACCCGGCCGCAGATGCGCAGCCGGTTGGCGGCTTCGCCTTCCAGAACCTGGGGCGGATAGGCGGGGTTGTAGCTGACGATGCGCACACCGCCCGTGCTGAAGTCGCGCTCCAGCAGCTTGACGTAGTTCTCGCCCTCCAGCTCGATCACATAGACACCATCCTGGGTCAGCGTATCGACCGAGGTGTTGACCAGCAGGATGTCGCCGTCGTTGATGCGGTCCGCCATGGATCTTCCACGGGCACGCACGATCTTGGCGTTGTGCCTGCCCAGTCCCTTGGACTGCAGCCAGGACGAACGGAAGGCGAAGCGGCCTATCACCTCGTCGGGGCCATTGACGGCCCCATGCCCTGCGCTGACGTGCGCATCGAGCATCTCGATCTGCGTGAACTCGTCTTCGGCCGCCCCACCATGCCGAGCCCCAGGCTTCGCTGCGCCCGTGCCGTTGAAATACTCCAGCGGCCGGCCCGCTCGCTGCGAGGCCCGCAGCAGTTGCCGTGCTGGCACTTCGCCGCGCTTGCGCCAAGTCCGCACCGTTTCAGGCTGCACCTCCATGCCCGCCATCCAGTCTGGTCCCAAGGCTTCAGCCATGCGCGCCAGTACCTCATCAACGTTGGATGTAAGCGCATCAGTCACAGGTTTTGCAGGCATGGCGAATCTTGACAGTGGTTCGTTATGGACCAAGAATATGGTTCAAATTGAACCGTTTCCTTTTGAACCAAGAGCGTACAGCCAAAATGCATTCCGAACACCATCCGGCACCTGCCTTCCAGGGCTTTCGGCCTGCTGCCCTGCCCCCCACCATCGGCATGCACACGCCCGCGTCAGCCGCCTCGCACCCGCACCATGGCACTTGCAGCGATCTACTTCCGCCCCTGCTGCAGGACTTCGAGCGCCTGATCGGACTGCAGCCCACGATGGCCCTGGTGCAGCGCTGGGGTGGACTGCGCATCTACGTTCCCACGCCGGACAAGGTCACAGCCGAGCATCCCTATGCGGCCACCATCGGCGTACAAGCCTTGCTCCAGCTCGCCCGTGAGTATGGCGGCCTGCCCCACTTCCAGCTGCCCAGGGCGGCGCGCGCACTGCAGGCACTGCGCAATCAGCGCATCGCCGCAGACTACGCCACGGACAAGACGGCCCGGCAATTGGCTGCCGAGCATGGGATTACGGAAGGCCAGGTGGGGCGCATCGTTGCGGCGCTGGGCGTGACAGCACCGGCCAGGCGACGGCGCAATCTCGTGGGCTGAGCACAGCCACCGCGACGAAGCAAGGCCCTGGTCGCAAAAAAAGCCACCGGCGCAAGCGGGTGGCTTTGCTGCAAAGCGGACCCTGGGGTCCGCTGGGCCATGTTCAGACCATCAAGGCCAGGCTGGCTTCCAGATGCTCGGTAGGCAGGCGGCGGAAACCCGAGCGCGCGTAGCGCTGCAGGCGGCCCAGCGCGAACGATGTCAGCACGCTGGCGGCCACCTGGGCATCGACCGTCGGGGCGGAAGAGCCCAGCGCACCGGCGGCGGGGCGCAGGCACTGGCGCAGCGTGGATTCGATGCGGTCGAAGAACTGGTTCATGCGGGCCTGCAGGCGCTCGTGCTCGAAGACGATGGCATCGCCCACCATGACGCGCACCATGCCGGGGTTGCGCTCGCCAAACTGCAGCACCAGGGAGATCACGCGGCTGGCCTGGCGCATTCCGTCCACTGCGGGCCGCTCTTCCTCCGGCACATCCCGACCGACGATCTGCTGCACCAGCGTGAAGACGGATTGCTCGATGAACTCGATCAGTCCTTCGAACATCTGGGCCTTGCTGGCGAAGTGGCGGTACAGGGCTGCCTCGCTGACGCCCAGATGGGCTGCCAGCGCTGCCGTGGTGATGCGTTCTGCGCCGGGCTTTTCCAGCATGGCCGCAAGCGCCTGCAGGATCTGCTCGCGCCGCTCCCCGGGTTTGGGGCGTTTGCGCGCTGGCGTAGGGGCGGAAGCGGAGGCGGCTTCGTCGGAAACGACATCAGCGCCAGGAGCGGATAAAGGCGACAGAACTTCAGACTCGGACATAAGCAGATCAACTATTTGTAAGTAATTCTCTCACAGCCCTCGGCGGCAACTCCGCACAAAGCTGTCCCCATGAGCGCAACCGTCAGGATCGCTTGCCTGTTGCTTGCGCTGCTATTGTTTCCGAGAGCACGGCCGGCATTTGCAATGGAAGCTCCAAGCGTACCAGCAGGCCCTTGCCCTGCGCTGCGGCGCCAAAGGCCAGAGTGCCCTGGTGCAGCAGGGCGATTTCTTCGGCAATGGCCAATCCCAGCCCCGTGCCATCGCCGGCCGCGCCCTGCGCGCGGTAAAAGCGCTGCGTGATCTGCGAGCGCTCGGCCTCGGGCACGCCGGGGCCGTCGTCCTCGATCTCCAGGAAGGCCCAGCCTTGCGGTTCATCCGCAGACTGCCCCGCGCCATGGTACATGCCGCAGCGCAGCGTGACGCTGCCGCCGGGGGGCGTGTACTTGATGGCGTTGTCCACGAGGTTGGAAACCAGTTCGCGCAGCAGCCAGCTGTGACCCCAGACACTGGCCGGAGCAACGTCAAGGCCGAAGTCCAGCCCCTTGGCGCTGGCCTGGTCGAAGAACATTTCCAGCATGCTTTCGCACAGGTCCTTGAGGTCCACCTTCTGCAGCGGCTGGACTTCGGCATTGCGGGCATCGGCACGTGACAGCGCCAGCAACTGGCGTGCCAGCTGCGAGGTTCGCCGCGTGGCATCGCGCAACTGCTCGATCTGCGTCACGCTGAGCACCACCTGGGCCTCGGTGCCCTTGCGCCGCGCCTCGGCCTGGGCAGCCTGCGCGCTCAGCGCCCAGGCCTCGACCTGGGCCTGCAAGGCCGCCAGCGGCGTGCGCAATTGATGGGCCGCATCGGCCACAAAGCGCCGCTGGCCTTCGGCCTGTGCGTTGACCAGTGCAAACAGGCGATTGAGCGAGCGCACCAGCGGACGGACTTCGGCCGGCGAGCTGTGCTCCGAGATGGGACTGAGGTCGCGCGGCGAGCGCCGCTCCACTGCCTGGGTCAGGGTCAGAAGCGGCCGGAAAGCCCGGCTGACCGACCAGTAGATGGCAATGCCGGCGCCGGCGATCAGCAACACGCTGGGCAGCAGCACATGCAGCAGCAACTGGCGCACCCATTGCTGGCGCACATCGCCGCCATCGGCCAGCACCAGCACCATTTCACCGGCGCCATAGGTTTCGGCGCGCATGACGGCCACGCGATAGGTCAGGCCGTCATGCTCCTGGCTGTGGAATTCGGCCAGCGGCGTGGAAGGCACGTCGAAGCGGATCCAGGTGTCGCCGGCAACGACATGGCCCTGCAGGTCACCTATGGCATATCCGACGTCGTCGCCGCGCTGGCGCAAGACGTCCTCGATGGCGGGCGTCAGCGCCACCAGGGGCGGCGTTCCCTCGGCGATCGACGGCGCCAGCACCGAATCAGCCAGCGCAGGCAGCAGGCGCAAAAGGCGCTGGTCATGCTGGGTGGAGGCTTCGTCTGCCGAGCGATAGCCGAACCAGCCGCCCATCAGCGCCAGCAGCGTCAGCGGCACCACCAGCAATACCAGCAGGCGAAGGCGCAGATTGGCTGTCATGGGCGGTCAGCGCCTGGGGCCATGCGCCATGTCCGCATCAGGCGGCGGTATGCGAGAGTTCCAGCCGATAGCCGAAGCCCCGGATGGAACGAAGCGCCACGCCATGCGGCTCCAGCTTGCTGCGCAGGCGAGAGACATAGACCTCGACCGCATTGGGCGTGATCTCGCGGTCCCAGCCCGTGAGCGCCTGCAGCAGCTTGTCCTTGCTGGCGGGCTTGGGCGCGTGGATCAGCAGGTACTCCAGCACGGTCCACTCGCGCGGGCCCAGATCGATGGGCAGCAGCTTTCCCTCGCTCTCATCGTCTTGCGCAGGCTGGCGCGCGCCGGCGCGGCGGCCTGCCGTGTCCAGCTCGATGGGACCGAAGCTCAGGACGGCCGATGTGGCTGCCTGCGAGCGGCGCAGCAGCGCGCGCAGCCGGGCCAGCAGTTCGGGAAGCTCGAAGGGCTTGACCATGTAGTCGTCGGCGCCCTGATCCAGGCCCTGCACGCGGTCCTGCAGCGCATCGCGCGCCGTCAGGATCAGCACGGGCATGGCCGAGCTCTCCACCGCGCTGCTGCGCAGGCGGCGTGTGAGTTCAAGCCCGTCGATGCCCGGCAGGCCGATGTCGATCACGGCCAGGTCGAAGGCTTCCTGGGCCAGCACCTCCAGGGCGCGCTCGGCACTGCCGACCCAGTCCACGGCATACCCCGCATCGGACAGCCCCAGCTTGATGCCGCTGGCCACCATCACATCGTCTTCCACAAGAAGCAAACGCATATCAAACCTAAAAAACAAAAGCCGCCCAAAGGCGGCTTGCAGCAAACCGGCCCAGGCCGTCAGACCACGCCCGGGCCATGCGCGATGGTAACGCGAACCGCAAAGTCCGCGCCATCGGGCCTCAATGGCTGCGGATCATGGTGCCGTAGGCCTGGTCGGTCAGGATTTCCAGCAGCATGGCATGCGGCACGCGGCCGTCGATGATGTGCACGGCATTGACGCCGGCCTTGGCGGCATCCAGGGCGCCGCTGATCTTGGGCAGCATGCCGCCCGAGATGGTGCCGTCGGCGAACAGGGCGTCGATCTCGCGTGCCGTGAGGTCGGTCAGCAGGCTGCCGGCCTTGTCCAGCACGCCGGGGGTGTTGGTCAGCAGCACGAGCTTTTCGGCCTGCAGCACGGTGGCCAGCTTGCTGGCGACCACGTCTGCGTTGATGTTGTAGCTCTCGTTTTCCTCGCCAAAGCCGATGGGGCTGATCACGGGGATGAAGGCGTCATCCTGCAGCGCGCGCACCACGCTGGGGTCGATGGAGACGATGTCGCCCACCTGGCCCACGTCGTACTCGATGTTCGGATCCTTGTTGTCGACCATCTTGAGCTTGCGTGCGCGGATCAGGCCACCATCGCGCCCTGTCAGGCCCACGGCCTTGCCACCGGCCTGGTGGATCAGGCCCACGATGTCCTGCTGCACCTCGCCGGCCAGCACCCATTCCACGACTTCCATGGTTTCCGCGTCGGTCACGCGCATGCCCTGGATGAACTCGCCCTTCTTGCCCAGGCGGTTGAGGGCCGTCTCGATCTGCGGCCCGCCGCCATGCACCACCACCGGATTCATGCCCACCAACTTCAGCAGCACCACGTCTTCCGCGAAGTCGGCCTGCAGGGCCGGATCGGTCATGGCGTTGCCGCCATACTTGATGACCATGGTCTTGCCATGGAACTTGCGGATGTAGGGCAGGGCCTGGGCGAGGATTTCGGCCTTGTCGCGGGGGGCAATCGAGAGGATATCGTTCATGGTGCTAGCCCTGGGGCGTGGAAGTAGTCAACAACAAGGCGGGCATTGTGCCGCAACTGCGCGGCAGTGTTGCATGCCCGGATGACGGAACGCCCACTGGCGCCCGGCCATCATCCATTGTTCTGCATCCAGCCCGGCAGCTTGAAGCGCACGATGGCCAGATAGGCGATCACATAGCTGACCACGAACAGCAGGCAAAAACCCACCAGAACGGGCGTGTTGCTCCAGAACAGCAATGCCGGCACCACGGTCAGCAGCGTGAACGCCCACAGGTAGGGCGAAGTCCGGTTATTGCGACGCAGCATGCGCCGTGCCAGATCGTCGTCGAACACGCCGCGCACGATGCGCCGGTAGATCAACTGGTGGAAATGCAGGGCATCCGCCATGCCCGGCGACATGCCGCGCATCAGCTTGCGGTAAATGGAAAACACCGTCTCCCAGACCGGATAGATCAGCAGCAGCATGGGAAACCATGGCGAGACTGCGGAATTGCGCTGCACCAGGGCAATGCTGGCCAGGGCAATCGCCAGTCCCCAGACATAGGCCCCGCCATCGCCTGCAAACATCATGCCGCGCGGGTAGTTCCAGACCAGGAAGCCGCAGGTGGCGGCGGCCAGCGTCACCAGCATGGCGGCCAGGGTCCGGTCCCCCACCTGCAGGGCTACGTGGGCCAGCGCCAGGCAGATGATGGTGGCCACCATGCCGGCCAGCCCGTTGTAGCCGTCGATGATGTTGAAGGCATGGGGCAGGCCCGTCAGGGCCAGGACGGCCAGGCCCATGCCCAGCCAGGGCATGGCCGGACCCAGTGCCTGTTCCAGCCAGGGCCAGCCGAGCCGGGGCACGGTGAGGCCGCACAGCAAAACCGCCAGCACGGCGCTCAGCAGGGTGAGCACCAGGCGGTAACGCACGCTCAGGCGCTGCGATACATCCTCGATGATCCCCCCGACCACGGCCGGCAGCATGGCGGCCAGGCACACGACAACCCACAGCTGCATGCGCAGCGAGGAAGGATCTCCGCGCATGCTCAGCCAGGTGCCCACCCCCCAGGAGACAGCCAGCCCGAGGTACATCGGCACGCCCCCAAGCCGGGGTACCTCGCCGATGTGAAAGCGCTGCGGCTTGTCGTATCCGTAAGAGGACGTCGAGGACCGCCCGGCCCAGCGCACCAGCAGTGCACAGCCGGTGCAAGACACCATGAAGGCCAATACCGCCATCCAGATCACGATGGCTCCCCATGCAGGCTGCGCAGCGAGGGCGCTGCCTGCGGCAAGGCTCGGGCCTTGCGGTAGGCCGGACGGCTCCACAGCCGCAGCAGGCTGGCCACGTGCCATGCGCCATGGCGCAGGCTGCGCCGGCTCGCCCTCTGGCCCGCATGGACGACAGGCAACTCACCGCGCCGAAGCTCTCCGCCCAGCACCCGCAGGCGAAGGCACAGATCCACATCCTCACAATACATATAGAAACCTTCGTCAAACCCACGCAGCCGCATCCAGCTATCCCGGCCCAGCACCAGGCAGGCCGCATTGACCCATTCCACACGCTGCTCCACACGCCCGTGCAGCTTGCGTCGCAGCAAATTCCAGAAAGATGGCAGCTCCCGCTCGAAATCCTGCAGCGTGCCGTCTTCGCCGATCTGCGGGGGATAGGCCAGGGCCAACCCCGGCCGGGCCGCCAGCGCCAGAAGCTCTTGCAGCGGCTCTTCCTGCGCTCCCCAGTACACGTCAGGATTGATCACGCAGACAAACGCCTCCCGGGCATTTGCCAGCGCCCGGTTGTGATTGCAGCCAAAACCCAGGGGTTGCGCATTGCGCCGGATCTCCAGGACAAAAGGCCAGCCGGTCGCTGGAGCCAGGGGCTCCGGTTCGGGAATATTGAGCGTCAGCACCACGCGGGACATCGGCGCAAGGCGCGCCGAACCCAGGCATTCAAGCAGCCTCTGTATATGAGCGCCATGTCCGTGGCTCACCACCGACACGACCAACGATGAACCCATCAATGCCGCCCTTCAGATCTTCAAATTCCAACCCGCATACCTGCGCCGAAAAAACGGCGGCTCCGAGTATTCAGCGGAAGGCGCCCGGAAGGCGTCAGCGGGTATGCCGTGATGCAAGGAAATGCAACAGCCGCACAAAATGTCATTAACCCGCCATGCCATGCAATCACTGCAGTGGCCGGGATTATGATGCGCGACAATCTGCCGCCCGGACTTCCGGGATTTTTTGCGCCTGGCGTGGGCGTGCTCCGCCGCTCTCTGCGGACCGGCCACGGTCGACTGGCGCAGATGAATATGACGGGCGATCGATCCCTGCCCGGACCGCGCCTGGCACCTCATTTCCTATGACCACACCCATTCCCGATCCCCACGTCTACCTGCGCACCGTCGATCTGAACGAGCGCACGTCGCTGTCCGTGCTGGCCGGCCATGTCCGGGCCCAGGCGCACATACTGGATCTGGGCTGCGGCAGCGGCGCGCTGGGCGCCTTCCTCGCCGAGCACAAGCAATGCGTCTGCGACGGCGTCACCCTGAGCCAGGAAGAGGCCCGCCATGCCGCGCCCTTCTACCGCCATGTCCATGTGGCCGACCTGGAGGACTGCGACCTGGACCAGCTCTTCGGCGACGCGCGCTATGACTACATCGTCTGCGCCGACGTGCTCGAGCACCTGCGCCAGCCCGAGCGCATCCTGGCTGCCTGCCGCAAGCGGCTGACACCCGAAGGCCGTCTGCTGATCTCCGTACCCAACGCAGGCTACAGCGGCCTGGTGGCAGAACTGCTGCACGGCGAATTCCGCTACCGCGAAGAAGGCCTGCTGGACCGCACCCACCTGCGCTTTTTCACGCGGCGCTCGCTGTCGCGCTTTCTGGCCGAGCAAGGCTGGCAGGTGGACGACATCGACACCATCGAGCGCGCTCTTCCCGAGTCGGAATTCCGCGTCGCCTACGACAGCCTGCCCCCGGCCGTTGCCCGCCACCTGCTGGCCACGCCCGATGCACTGGCCTACCAGTTCATCGCCAGTGCAGCGCCCGCCGCCCAGGCGCTGCCCATCGAGCCGCCGCTGAACTACCCACAGGGGCATGCACTGTTCACGGCCCAGCTCTACATGGCGCGCGCTGGCCGCTATGAGGAAGAGAGCAAGCTCTCCACCACCGGCATCATTGGCCAGGCACGTCAGACATTGCGCTTTGCACTGCCCGACCACAACACTTCGCTGAGCCATCTGCGCCTGGACTTGGCCGACCGGCCGGGCTTCGTGCACCTGTACCGGCTGGCCTTGCTGGATGGGCAAGGCGCCGTCGTCTGGCAATGGCGTCCCGAGGATTCGGATGCCGCCTTGCTGGGGCAACGCCCGCACCATCAGCTCGTGTGGAATGGGCTCCATCCGGCAGGCGCATTCGCGCTGATGCTGCTGCTGACCGGCGATGACCCCTGGTTCGAACTTCCCATTCCCGCAGAAACCCTGACCCCCTTGCGTGGCGCCTCGCTGGAGATCGAGATGGGATGGCCCATGTCGGCCGACTATCTGGCACTGGCCGGGGCCGTGCAGCCGCTTGAGCGGCAGATCGCGCAGGAACGCAGCCGCGCCAACGATCTGCAGGATCAACTACACATCCAGCAACAGGTGCATGAGCAAAAGCATGCACAGGAAGTGCAGCGGCTAGCGGATCAAACTAAACAGCAAGTTGATTCAATCCAGCAGCTTCAGCATCGCAATGCCCTGTTAGAAGAAAGCCACGTCACGCAGAGCAAGGAGCGAGCCATCTGGCAACAGGAAGCCACCCGCGTACAGCGGGACTTCGCACGGCTGGAACAACACCTGCGCGACATAGAGAACTCCACCGTCTTCCGAGCCACACGTCCCCTCGTCCACGCCAAGATGCGCATTGACCGCCTGCTGGGCCGCACACCCGTTCCTGCCCCTGTCCCCTATACCCCAGTACCGCAGCCGATGCCCCAGCAACCAGTCGATGTGATCGTGCCCGTGTACCGGGGGCTGGACGACACACGCAACTGCATCGAATCCGTGCTGGCCAGCCCCTGCCGCACGCACTGGCAACTGGTGGTCATCAACGATGCCAGCCCGGAGCCCGAAGTCACGGCCTGGCTGCGCGAGAAGGCGGCACAGGAGCCTCGCATCACCCTGCTGGAGAACGAGGAAAACCTCGGCTTCGTCGGTACCGTCAACCGGGGCATGGCGCTGAACACCGCCCATGACGTGCTGCTGCTCAACAGCGACACCGTGGTCGCCAATGACTGGCTGGACCGCATCCGCCAGGCCGCCTACGGCGATGCACGCATCGCCTCCGTCACGCCGTTTTCCAACAACGCCACCATCTGCAGCTACCCGCGCTTTTGCGAGGGCAACGACCTGCCGCCCGGCATGGATACGGCCGCCATCGACGCACTGTGCGCGCGCACCAATCCCGGCCAGGTGGTGGACGTGCCGACCGGCGTGGGCTTTTGCATGTACATCCGCCGCGACAGCCTGAACGCCGTCGGCCTGTTCGATACCGAGCACTTCGGCAAGGGCTATGGCGAAGAAAACGACTTCTGCCAGCGTGCCGCAGCCGCTGGCTGGCGCAACCTGCATCTGCTGGACACCTTTGTGCTGCACACAGGCGGAGTGAGCTTCGGAGAAAGCAAGAGCCCGCGCGAACGTGCCGCCATGGAAACCCTGCGCCGCCTGCATCCGCGCTACGAAGCCGATGTCATGGCCTTCGTCCAGGCCGACCCTGCGCGCACCGCACGCCTTGCGCTGGATGTGGCACGCCTGCAGGCAGAGGCCGCACACCAGCCTGTGGTGCTGGCCGTGCTCCACGACCGGGCAGGCGGCACGGTGCGCCATGTGCGCGAACTGGCGCAGTTCCTGCAAGGCAAGGCACTGTTCCTCATGCTGTCCCCGGCCGCTGGTGGAGTCGTGGTTTTGCGCCGCGCCGAGGAAAAGGAAGCATTCGAGCTCGCCTTCCGCATCAACGACCAGATGGAGGAACTGGTGCAGGCCCTGCGCCAGCTGGGCGTGGTGCATGTGCACTACCAGCATCTGCTGGGCCATAGCGAAGCCATCCTGGACCTTCCCACCCGTCTTGGTGCGGCCTATGACTTCACGGCCCATGATTTCTATACCTACTGCAAGAACATCTCGCTGACCGGCATAGACAACCGCTACGTCGTGCCGCCCCGCGCGGGCGAGTGCGGCTGCTGCGAACCCACGGACACAGCCCCCTATGCCGGCACCGTGGCCCAGTGGCGCCACCGCAATGCGCTGCTGCTGAACAACGCGCGCCATGTGCTGGCCCCCAGCCAGGACACGGCCAACCGGATCGCCGGTTTCGTGCCCGGTGCCCGCGTCCAGGCGGTTGCCCACACCGACCTGCCGGCACAGCTGCCGGTCCCGGTGGCACACCCGCTGGCCGCCACGGCCCCGCTCAAGATCGTCGTACTGGGAGCCATGAGCGCCATCAAGGGCGCCGACGTACTGGAAGCCGTGGCACAGGAGGCCGCCAAGCGTGGCACCCCGGTGGAGTTCCATCTGCTCGGCTATGCCTACCGCAGCCTGCAGACCCAGCCGCGCGCGCGCCTGACCGTGCATGGCGGCTACAAGGAAGAGGAACTGCCTGCGCTGCTGGAGTGGCTGCAGCCCGATCTGGCCTGGTTCCCTGCCCAATGGCCGGAGACTTACAGCTACACGCTGAGCGCCTGTCTGGCGGCTGGCCTACCTATCGTCGGACCCGATCTCGGCGCCTTCCCCGAAAGGCTGGCAGGGCGCGAATGGTCCTGGGTCCACGCCTGGGATGCCAGCCCTGCGCAGTGGCTGGATTTCTTCGCCAAGGTACGTCAGGCACATTTCGTCGCCTCACACGCACCGGAAACTCCTCCTGCGTCAGGCACCTCTCAGGCGCTGGCTGGCGAAGCCTTCTATGCGCAAAGCTATCTGAAAGGTCTCCAGCCTGGCGAACAGGCCGTACTCCAGCCTTTGTCCACGGCTTTACTGGCAACGCATCGCCTGCAGCGCGAAGCCCATGTGGCCAGCTCAGTGGCATTGGCCGCTCTGGCACGATTGCGCTCCATGCCAGTCCTGCGCGGCGTGGCCAAGCGCATTCCCGCACACTGGCAGCGTCGCGTCAAGAACTGGTTGCAGGCTTAGTCGCGGCTCCATGCTGTGCAGCACTACGCCTAAGGTAACGTTGTGCAGCCAGTATGCAGGGTCGCTCCACGCCATACCAGGACAGCAATGCAAGCGTGAGAATCAAAGCCAGCGAGACAGACAGGCACCAAGCCAGATCCCAGCCGGCGCGCAAACCGTGCTCCGTGACCGCCTGCTGAACAGGAAATGCGTATATGTACACGCCATAAGACAGATCGGCGCGCCAACGTTGGGATCCTATAGTGCTTGCACCCACATGCGCGACATAGAAGATGCCACAGGACACCCCTGTCCAGACAGCCATCTGCCTCACCCAGGCATCCATCGCACCCCAGGCACATGCGAACCCAGCCACTGCGACTACCATCATCCAAGCCCGAGGACGGACGTCATAGACGGCCAAGGTGCTTCCCACAAAAAAGGGGACGCCAAAGGCGCAAAAATCGCGCCATCGAAACACTTCAGCGAACAGGCTACGGCTCGCCGACAAGCTCACATCCCAACCTGCTGCAGAAGCGACTTGCCATAACACTGCCAGCAAGGCTGCAACCACCGGATATACCCAGCGCCGTCCTCGAACGCACAAGGCCACAAGCACCAGAACCAAGTACATGGCCAGTTCATACCGGATGGTCCACAACGATCCATTGACGGCCTTGGCAAATGGATTCGTCTCGAAGACACCAGGGAGAGTTTGCACCGTGGCGAAACCTGCCGCGTTGTTGAAAAAATTGCGCCAGGTTGCAGGCGCACTGAAGTAATCGGCAGATCCCAGCGTGGTCACCCCCCAACCCAGTACAAAGACCGAAAAAGCCACGGACACAATCAGTCCGGGAAAGACTCTCATGAGACGCTTCAGCCAAAAAGCACCCCAGACAGGATCCCTCATCCAGCTCTGACACACCAGATATCCGCTGACGAAAAAGAACACATAGACCGCGAGGGATCCCAGGCTATGGCCAGGAAACGGAACAGGCAGCCGCAGCCGATACAGAAACTCGCCGTGCGCGGCGAATACGGCCAGTGCTGCGGCCAAGCGCAGCAAGTCAAAACGGTTACCCATGTCCAAGCGATCCGATAGGCCGTGGCACAAAGCCATTGCGGCGCAAAGATGAGGCAGAGTTGCCCATGAGGAGACGGCCTAGAATCAACGGCTCAGGCACCATCCTTCGCAGCCGACCTCCGCCAGTCTACATTATGAAATTTCCTGCCCGCTTTCTGCTTCCTGTAGTCGGCTGCTCGCTGCTGCTCTGGGCCGCCCAGGCCATCACCTTCAGCCAGACAGTTCCGATCAATCCGTCAGCCCCGGCGATCCCCTCGAAAGTGGTGTTCACCCGCGACATCCGTTCCGACGGGACTGCCGCTGACCATGTCAAGGAAACCTATCCCTGGGGAGAGCAGACTCTGCCCTCCCATCGGATAGCAGTTGCAGGACAAGGCTTCCTGCATCACACCTTTGCCACGCCCCGGCCTGCGGGAACCCATACTCAAGTCTTGAAGTTTCGGTTCCGCTCCAACGACCTCTTCACAACGAATCCAGAGGCACACTTTTTCGTATCAGGCAGGAGCGAGAGCACCTCTTGGTACAACCGCGGCAGAGGCTTCATCGTCGGCGATCTGTCTGGCACGCTTCGCCCGTGCCAAGGACACATGGTGAGTCAACCCGAATCATGGTGGACCATCCAGGCCGAAGCGCGGCCTTCAAGCATTGTCTGGAATGGGGAGCACTGCGGCCCCTCCATGCAGGACCATGTCTGGTACGACGTGGAATTGCATATCAACAGCGCCGACTATTTCGCCTACTGGCTGCGCCGTGACGGGCAGCTGGTCACCAGCCAGCTGGTGCATGACACGGAAAACCCTGAGGGCAACATCCTCAACAACAAGCTCACAGGGTTCGCCTTTGGTCTGGTCTTTGCGCGCAACTACACCCAAGGCTGGTCACTGGAATTCGACAACATCTCCGTCAACTGGCTTTGATCAGCTGAGGCGAGGATTCAGGAAGCGTTTCAGTCGGAGAGCTGGCGACTCGACAGCATGCCAGGAGACGTAACCGGCGGTCAAGGCGATCGTCAAGGCCAGCATCAAACCAGCCAGAAACGGTAGTTGTGGCCAGGTCGCCTGCACCGCTTGCTGGATAGGGCAACCCAACAAGTAGATGCCATAGGAGGGGTCACCCCATCGATGCAGCCGGCTCAACACTGTCCCTGTCTGCAGTCCCAGAAAAATCAGCAGCGGCGGCAGCAACAAAAGGCCCGCAGAATGCTCCAGCCCCAATCCAAAAAATAAAAAAACAGCCAGCAGTAAGGCACCCAATAGCAATGCTTTGGCATGAAAAACAAACCATTTCCTGTTCAAAGCAATCAAACTGCCACAAGCGAAATAAGCCGGATATTCAAACCAATGTCGCATGACACCAGTCAGGTCGGCGTTACGCAGGGTCAGAAAAAATACAAGATAACCCGCCAGCACAGCAGACGCAACCCACCGAGAACGAAGCAATCCCAGCGCCCCTGCACCAGCAAGTACGGCATAACACATAACCTCGAGAGGAATGGTCCACAACGGTCCATTCATCAGACCAGCCAAAGGGTTTTCAGTAAAAACTCCAGGTAGATTTGGATATGCCTTCACCAACAGCAGATTACGCCAGTGATCAAGCGTTAAGGAGTGCAGAAAGAAATCGCGCGTGGGCAACGCAGTGAATATCGGGCCAAACAAAAAAATGCCTATAAGAACGGCAACTAGCATCCCTGGCCATAGGCGAAGCAATCGCTTGCCAATGAACGCTATCAATCGCGGATCATGCAGCCAACTCAAAGTGACCAGATAGCCGCTGATGGTAAAGAACGTCATCACTGCAACGCCCCCCACCATGTTCGAGTGCAGCCACGGTGGTGGTTGTGTGCCGGTGATGGGGAATTGATGGCTAAAAATAACCGCCGCCGCGGCACCAATCCGCAGCAGGTGAAAAGCGTTGTTGCCAGCGTCCCTCACCGCGCTCATTGCTTTCCTAGCAGCAGCAGTATCTCGTTATTACCCAGCCACTCTTGCGGATACTGGGCAAGCAGCTCCTGCGGAACGGACTCCTCCACCATGCGCCTTTCCTGTCGCAGCAACTCAAAACCGGCCTGCTGCAGGATCTCGACCAATTCGTCAGCCGTCAGACGATTCAGCGCCTGGTACTCCTTGAAGACGAAACGCTTGTACCCGTCCACGCCAAAGTCAGCGAACCCAAAATCCACCTCTGCGGCATCAAGCGGCCCTTGGTGCTCCTCAATCCGATGCCAAAGCTCATCCTCCGACATCAACAGATGGTGCCAAGGTGTGTCGATATACCGACGCAAGTGAGACCCAAACGGAGAATAAAACAAGGGCTCGATCTGCAGAAAGAATACCCCGCCAGGGCGCAGGCAGGCATGCAAGTCACGAAGTATTGGCAACAGCTGGTCCCGCTGCACATGCTCGAAGGTAGACCAACTCAAGATGCCATCCACACCTGCATGCCGAGCCGCCAGTGGACTGCTGGGCTCAATGGTCTCAAAGGTCAGTGCCGTCGGAATCCGCTCCATTCCCAGTTGCTCCCGCGCAATGCGCGGCAACTTGGCGTACTCCCGGCGTATATCCACGCCATGGATGGCAGTGGCGCCATGCCGCAACACAAGCGCAAGATCCGTAATTCCATCGCCACATCCAAAATTCAGGAGCTTCGCCTGACTCACGTCAAGCCGATCTCCAACCCATTGGTGTACAACGTCAGCTGCATAGCCAAAGTGTGCACGAAACCACTCGTCGGTGATATGTGAGGCATCCCATGGTGCCGTTCCCCACATCCGCTCCCGCAACCGCAACAACCAGTCCATAACGTCCTTTTTCAATCCCGTGCCACGAAAAACCGTGGAGCCTGTGCCCACAAATGCCATGCGGCAGGTGCTGTACGCAATAAATGATCAAGATTGGCGAAGACCGTATCGGTCAATACACCAGTATCTCCATACACACCAAGAGGCTTGATGCACAGCATCCGGCGACCAGTCGCCAGGTCTGCCCCCATGTAAAAAACCGTCACTGGCAATTGCTGCTCCACTGCCATGGAAGGAAGTACAGCCGGCACACTGACCGGCAAGCCAAGCAATGGCGTCACCCGCGTCACAGAAACCTGGTCCTGGGGAACATCCATCACAACAATTACCTGCTGCTGCCTTGAAATAGTCCTGCGGACTTCAGACATGCCTCCTGGGACAAAGATCACCGGCTCGCCCAATGCAAGCGCGACCGAGCGCATACGGGCTCTCACATAGATGCCGAACACCGTTCGCCCGACAAAGTCAGGCCCACTGGGTGCTGCAAGCACCATGGATGCATGCACGCCATGCTCACGCGCATGACGCAAGGCCCACATTCCCATGCCCCAATGGAAGGTCCAAAGCAAGGCCGCCCCTCCTTGGCAATCCCACTGACCTTGCACTTCCACATGCCGCCGCATCCACGCCACAGACCGAGTGCGCAGCAGATAGTGGTCCGCATGATCCATCAAGGTCACCAGCTTGCGTTCGGCCAGCCACGCTTCAGAATCATCGCCACACAGACCATACTGTCGCGCTTGCTCCAACGCCGCAATACTGTCTTCCGCATAGAGCCAATTCCAGCGAGCGAAACACTTGAACAATCGAAAGCACGCTGACCACGGCAACACAGCTGCAAGTCCGGGCAACAGGACAAACTCCAGCAGATCACGGCTCTCTGTCTTCAGCCGCCGCAGAAGATTTCCCAATCCAGCCACCCTTACTCCCATCGGTGCGGCAGCTGCACCAGCCCCGGCATCAGCTTGGGCGCAACAAAGCGTACATGCAGATAATGCAGCCACTCGTCATAGACAACCAACCCAGTGGCATCGAACAGGTAAGCGCTGATCACGTAGTCACCACTATGCAGCGGCAGATCAGGGAATGTCAGTACAGACTGCCAGGTTCCATCACCCATGGGCTTTGGCACCACACCTTCCTCATGCGTGCCTAGCGATGTAATGCCCACCCCCTGTGACTGCTCAATCATGAAGCCGATATTGGGCGGCTCATCGCCACGGCCACGCACCGTGATGGTCACAGCCAGATCCTGCCCCTTCAAAAGCGCGGGCTGTCCTGGAGGTGCCTGCTCCAGATTGGCCACATCTACCGACAGAATGCAGGCACTACCCAAATCCAGCGCAACCGGAGCTGGAGTTGGCGCTTCTACCTCTCCTGGCTGATGAGGCGATGCAGGTGACTCATCCACAGCCTGCCGCTGGCGCGTATACGCGTCGTAGGCCGCAAGGACGGGCTCAGTGGGACCGAACTGCTCGACATGCCCATTCTTGAGCCACAGCGCCGCATCGCACAGGTTGCGGATATGGTACGGACTGTGCGAGCAGAACAATATGGTGCAGCCATTTTCCCGGAACGCAGTAATGCGCTCCACGCATTTCTTCTGAAAGTGCTGATCGCCGACGGCCAAAGCCTCATCGATGATCAGAACGTCGGGCTGTACTGCTGTCACAAGTGCAAATGCCAGACGCACGGTCATGCCTGAGGAATAGGTCTTGACGGGCCTTTCCAGAGCTTCGCCAAGCTCGGCAAACTCGGCGATCTCCGGCTCCAGTTCGCGCATGCGCTCTGGGCCGATACCAATCAGGCTTCCACCGAAATACAGGTTGTCGCGTCCGCTGAAATCAGGATGAAAGCCTGCACCCAATTCCAGAATGGCAGTCACTCTCCCCACGCGCTCGATACGCCCCTGGGACGGCTGCAAGGTACCAGCCAGGAGCTTGAGCAACGAACTCTTCCCCGCGCCGTTATCGCCGATCACACCTATGCACTGTCCGCGACGCAACTCGAAGGACACATCCCGCAGCGCCCAATGGCTACGGTGCGTGGCGCGCCCAGTCAGCAAGGCCTTCAGCCTGGAACGGGGTGAAGCATAGAGCTTGTACTCCTTGCAGACCCCTTGCACCTTCAACACCGTTTCATCGTCCAACTGCTTCATTCTCAACTCACCAGCCGGCGCATACCGGGTATTGCAGATATACACAGAGAAGTCAGCATGGACAAGGCAAACACCAGGCATGTCAGCAAAATCCACGCATCACCCGCACGCTGCAGGCTCCAGCCCCAGCGCGCCAGCATGTCGATCCAAAAAGGATGTATTGCATAAACCCCCAACGTGGCAGCACCCAGACGGTTCACCCACGCAGGAATGACTGTCCTGGGCACGCGCAGTACCAAAAGGAACAGACTGACGGTCAGTACCATCGCCCACGGACTGCGGTTGCTGTAGAACAGCACGAATGCCCAGCCCTGCAGTTGCGGGTAGGACCATGCCACCCCGACCGCCATCATGGCCACGCACAAGACAATGGCCAGCAACAGTATCCAGGCCGGCACTTCAACCGGCTTGCGCAGCAGGTAGTAGCCTGCCCAACAATAAATGGCAAAGAAAGGCACCAGCCCGACAAAGCTCGCGTGCGACAGCTGCTGCAGTGTCTGTGCGATCGATGCAAACCAAGTCATGCCCGCCGCCAGCAGTAGCAGGTAAATCCAGCCTCGCCCCTCTCCAACACCCAGCACCGCAAAGCGCATGGCGGGCATGGCGATGTAAAGGCCCAACATCATGAACATGAACCACAGGTGATACCAGGGCGAGCCCAGCAACAGGTCATGGCCTACGACGTTCCAGGTGATGCCGCCCCACATCCACTGCCGCCAGAGGAAGTAGAAGACGCTCCAGAACACTACGGCGGGCAGCAGACGCTCCAACCGCTGCCATATGAAACGGCCTGGTTCACGCTCGCTTGGGCGTGCCAAGAGCACTGCGCCAGCCACCATGGCAAACATCGAGCTGCCAAAGCGCCCCGCCCCATCGGCCGCATTGGCGACCCACCAGCCCAGGCTGTGGATGTCGACCTGGGACACCCTGACCATGGTCGTGTGAACGATGACCACCGCAAATGCGGCCAACAACTTGAGCAAGCTCAAACGCGGGTCCGCGCCGCTGCGTTGCTCCACGCTCACAACCAGTCCACCAATTGGTCTCGGCTGCGTGCAACCAGCACATTCAGCAGCAGTGCCAGCACGCCCAGCCAGATGAATGACACCCACCACACGGCCGCTGGTGGCCATGCGCCTTGAAGCAGGATCTGCTGATAACCCTGAACCAAAGCCGTCATAGGGTTGAGCCAAAGCACCCAGCGCCAACGCTCCGGGAACATCGCCATGGGAAAAAGAATTGGTGAAAGGTAAATGCCGACGGACAAAAAGAAGCCGACCAGCTGCACAACATCACGGAGTGCCGCCGCCAGAATGGCCAGCACATAGGACAGCACCAGGCACAGCAACAACTGCACCAGCAGCAGCGGCACCAGAGCCAAGACCGGTGGCTGCAGACCATGGGATGGCAGATAGGCCAACGCAACCAGCAGCATCAGCGGCCCATAGATCAGGCCGCTCGCCAGCACGGTGCGCGTGACAAACAAGACTGGCGGCAACGGATTCTTGTGCAACAGGCCGCCAGCATCGATCAGGCTGTTCATGCCCCTGCCCACCGCATCACAGAAGGCCATCCAGGGCAGCGCGCCCACGACAAGAAAGGCGCCAACAGCCTTGGTAGGAGCGGCATCGCCGAGACGCATGCCGAACACCACGTCAAAGACCAGATAGTAGGCAGCCACCACCAGCAGCGGCTGCAGATAGGGCCAGACCACGCCAGCCGCCGTGCCTGCGTGGCGCGCCGCCACTTCGCGGCGGGTCATCACCCACAGCAGGCCACGTGCCTGCCAGAGTGCCCGGCATTCGCCCAGAAAATAGTACATGCGTTGTTTCAGGCAAGCGCGCTGGGACGGAAAGGAGTCGCAGCGCCGTGCGTCACGTCAAACCGCGTATTCTCGCGCATTGCATGCCCTTAGTGCCAGGACGTGGAATCCACTATGCGTCAAATGCACAGCCTTCGGAGAGCCAGCACATGCGCCGTGCTCCCCTTGAAACCGTTGCCAGGCCTGGCTCTGCCACACACAGCTCACAGCACCAGGGAGCCAAGAGCATACGCAGAGCCAGGACACTCGCTTACTGTTTTTTCACGCCTTCGCTGAAGGCTTGGATGGCCTCGGTACGCACCGTGCCGGTGGCCATCAGCTTGTCAGCCTCGACCGAGATGGCCGTCTGCACCGCAGCCGCACGGACCTCCTTGAGCAGTTCATCGCGCACCTCGGTATAGGGCTGAACGCCTGCGGGGCGGCGGGCATCGAGCTTCAGGATGTGGTAGCCAAACTGGGTCTTGACCAGATCGAGCGCGCCCGGCTTTTCGAGCGCAAAAGCGGCCTTGTCGAATTCGGGCACCATGCGCCCGCGTGCGAAATAGCCGAGATCACCGCCCTTGCCGGCATTGCTCTTGTCGGCCGATTTCTGTTTGGCCAGTTCGGCGAAGTTGGCACCGGACTTCAATTGGGCCAGCAGCTCTTCGGCCTGTGTCTTGGCTTCGGGGGTGTCACCTGCAATCAGGATGTGGCTCACCTTGACCTGTTCCGGCAGCTCAAAGCGCTCAGGCTTGGCGTTGTACAGATTGCGTGCCTGGGCCTCGGCCACCTGGTCTGGCAGCTTGTGGCGCTCCTGCATCATCTGGATCCAGGCCTCGGAAAGCACCTTGTCATGCGCAACGACCAAGGCAGCCTGTACATCGGCCTGCTTGGCCAAGCCCTGCTTGGTGGCCTCATCAGCCAGCGCACGGCGCACATAGAGGTTGGTGACGATCTGCTCCACCCGTTGCGGCTGCGCCAGGATGATGGCGCGCGCATCCTCGGGCATGCGCATGCCATCCGCTTGCACATCTGCGGCCGTAATGCGATGCACGGGCCCGTCCATCAGCACAGCAGTCTGATCAGCACGGGCAGCTGTGGCGCTCAGCAGGGTTGCAGCCGCCAGCAGGGCCAGGGAAGTACGCGACAGGGAAAAGGAAGCAGTCTTGGTCACTTGCATGGTTGATTTCTTTTGACAATACAAATAAAAAAAGCGGGACTTGCGTCCCGCTTTCTTAGAGTGCTACTTAGGTCTTAAGTTGCTTGCTTACGCAAACAAATTAACGACGGGTGTAGCGGTGGGGCCAGGTGATGCCGTAGGTGGCGGACTGGCCAGCGCTCACGCTGGGGTTGGTCAGCTTCAGGAAAGCGTGACCAGTGATGGGCAGGCCAGCGCCGTTCGCGGTAGCAGTAGCATTGCTGTACACGGCAACGCTTGCCCAGCCACGTGTGAAGGCCGAAGTGCCGGTATCTTGGCGAGCAACGCTTGCGCCCAGAACGGAAGCACCTGCGTCACGGAAGCTCAGCACGCTGGTTTCGCCGCAGAAGCGAGCTTGCTCGACTTCACCGGGCGACAGGACCGCGCCGTTGCGACGGCTTTCTTCTTCACGGCCGAAGAAGGCTTGGCCAATGGCGTTCACGCAGATGCGGGCATCGGCGCGGGGAGCCGTCACAGTGGAATTACCGCTGTGGAAGAAGGCCTCAGCACCAGCAGCTGCACCGGTGATGTTACGCGTGAACACTGCAACAGCAGGGTTGGTCGTGTCAGCACCCTTGTAGTCCAGAGCCACGCTGTAACGACGGGTGGGCATGGAGAACACCCAGTCAGTCTTACCAGTGACAGAAGCGTCGTTGGCGTACTGGTTGATCACGCTGTCAACTGCCAGTGCACGTGTCAGAGCCTGGGCTTGACCTTCGGGACCCGTTTCGTCAGCAGCCAGGTTCGACAGGTAAGGGGTCGACATGTCGGGCAGGTCGTAGTAACCAGCACGGATCACGGGCGTAGCAACGGTACCCAGACCGGTAGCAGCACCAGCGGCATCCTTGGAGGTGCCGATGAGGTTAGCAGCCGTAGCAGTACGCAGCAGCGGGTCAGCAGTCACGCTGTTCACGTCTTCATCCGTGACAGCGGGAGTGGGGCTTTGCGGGAACAGCACGAAGTTGCCAACACCAGCCACGCCAGCACCGGTAACAGCAGTCAGCGTAGTGGCAGCGCCAGAGTACGTGGTGCTTTGAGCAACGTTCTGGATGTACCAGTCAGCCATCAGCTGGCCTGTAGGAGCGTTCAGACCGGCGGCAGCAATTTCGGGCTCAGTCTTGAAGTTGGTATCCAGAGCAACAGCTTCCAGCACGGCTGTGTTGCAAGCTGCAACGCCAGACGAGTTGTGCTTGATGGTCTGGTACAGAGGCGAGCGCGCAGTGCCTGCCGTACCGAAGGTTGCGCCGTACCACGCTTCTTCCGTGATGTCAGCCATGTTGAAGATTTCAACATAGCCTTCACGTGTGCCGTTGGCCTTCTGCTCAGCCGACAGCTTGGGGTTCAGGCGGCCGGTGGAAGAGTTGAAGAAGCCCAGCTTGCCAGCTTCCTTAGCGGGGATGGAATCAAAGTCTTCGCCAGCGGCCACAGCGCGCGAACGCAGAGCGGGCACCGTGCAGGTGTTGTCCGACGATTGCAGTTGCAGGCGGCCATCGGCGCCTTGCGTCACGGCAGCGGTCCAGACGTCTTGGGGCGACAGGAAGACTTGGAAGTCCAGCAGGTCGTCAGAGTTGGCAGCGCCACGGAAACGGACCTTGACAGCCTTGCCCTTGACGGTGTCGGTGTTCACCAGGTGCAGAACGGTCATGTTGCCGTTTTGCGCGTTGAAGTAAGGCACGACCAGGTTGTGACCCGTGCCGCCTTCAGCCAGACGGAAGGACTCAGCATTGGACTTGCCGATGGTCTTCAGCGTGTTGTCAGCTGCAGCAGAGCCGATAAACACACCAGCAGACGCCACGCTGGCGAAGCCCAGGCCACCAACCATGGCAGCAATGCTCAGGGCCAGAACATTTTTCTTCATAAGAACTATCTCCAGTAAAAAAGATAAGGTAGTTGCAACCACCACGATTGATCGCCGGGGAATCGTAGCACAGCCAGTTACGCCCCTATATGGCTTTTTCAGGGCGCCCAAGCGAGCTTTTGCGAAAAAAACAACACTTGCCTGGCCAACTGCGGTACAGGGACGGCGAATTATCCCAGACATTTGCACACAGGTGTAGAGGAACTTACTCCATGTACAGCCACCACTGCCCGTCCTGGTTCACCCAGGCCTCAGTGATGCTGATCGGCACCAGTACCTCCCCCATGGCGGCAGAGGAAGCCTGGAAATTGCGGCGTACCACGCAGCGCACTTCCTCGCACTTGACCGACAGCAGTTCCCCACCCTTGAGAGGGGTGACGGAGCCGTTTTCCAGCACGAAACGCTCCTTGGTCTTGATCGCACGGTAGGAGGGCGTGGTCAGCGCATAGGCCTTCTCCACCTCTCCGGTCTGGCGCGCCTTCAGGAAGGCGTTGGAGCGGTTGGTCACCTGGTCCTCGGGCGACTTGCCTTCATCCGATACCGTGGCACAGCCCGCCAGCACCGCGGCGCAGGCCAGGCCTGTGCCCCACTGCAGCAGGCGGGACAGCTTGAATGTCGAGTTCTTCATGCGTTTTCTTTCTCTCCAAAAAAGGGGATTGGAGGCAGACAGCCTCCAAATGTTCCGGATGCCTGCCATTGCGTCAGCGCGGCTCGGCGGTCATGGGGCCGACCTCCACGGAGGCCGGGGATTTGAGCAGCGGCGCAAGCGCTCGCATGCGCTCGCGCAGATCCTCGCTGACTTCGCGCACATCGATGTCAGTGCGTACCACGCGCGGCGTGATGATGACGATCAACTCAGTGCGTGCGCCCGAGTTGTTGGTAGTACCAAACAGGTTGCCGACGACCGGAAGGTCGTAAAGATAGGGAATGCCCGAGCGGCCTTCACTGGAGTTTTCCTGGATCAAGCCACCCATGACGATGGACTCGCCGGAGCGCACGGCAACACGGCTCGATATCTGGCGCTGCAAGAAAGACCGTTGCTTGGTCACATCATCTTGCGCACCCACATCCGTCACCGATTGATTGACGGTCATGGTGACCAGATTGCCCGCATTTACCGATGGGGTGACCTGGAGGTTCACACCCGTGTCCTTGTATGCAAAGTTATTGATGGGCGTTCCTGAGGTTCCAACCACCGTGGTCCCCGCTTGGTAGGGCTGCTGCGTCCCCACTGCGATCGCAGCTGTGTGATTATCAAGCACCGTCAGTGTGGGGCTCGCCACGACTTTGACCTGGGTCTTGCCCGCCAAGGCGGTAAGCATGGCCTTGATATTGCCCAACGAATTCTTGAGCGTGTAGTTGAAGCCTTGCCCCAGCGTAATGCCTTCAGCGGTCAGCTGTCCGGCTGCGTTCAGGCCAGACGCCCCCGGCGGCGCGCTGTCCCCGCCCGCGCCAAGCAAACCACCAGTGCCGCTGTAGCCTTTGTTGCCCACATCGCCGCTGAAGGCCCATTGCAGGCCATAGCGCAAGGTGTCATTGAGCGTCACTTCCACGATGCTGGCCTCGATCAGCACCTGGGTGGGCGGCAGGTCCAGCTTCTTGAGCGAAGCCTCGATGCGCTCGAATTCGGCCGGCGTACCCCAGACCAGTACGGAGTTGTTGAGTTCATCGGCCATGACGCGGATACTGCCCAGATTGGCCACGACGGCACCCTGGCCTCCTGCCTGCCCCGTCACGCCCGACTGGCCAAAGCCGGTTGTGCTGCCCAAACGCTGGCCGGAGTTGCTGCTTCCAAAGCCGCCGCTCCCGAAACCACTGCTGCCAAAGCCACTGCTTCCAACACCGCTATTGCCGAAGCCACTGTTGCCGAAGCCACTATTGCCAAAGCCGCTGCTGTTGCCGAACGCACTGGCGCCCGTCGACGTGCCCAGCCCGGGCGCCACACCGCTGTTGGCCGTGGTCCCGCCCGTGGACCCTCCAAAGATGCCGGACAGCACACCCGCCAGATGGCGGGCATTGCCGTTCTGCACATGGTAGATGTTCAACTGCGGCTGTGACCCGCCAGAGCCTGGCTGATCCAGCTTGGCGATCCAGCGGCGCGCCTCGTCCAGGTAGGCTGCGCGCGGTGTGATCACCAGAATGCTGTTGAGGCGCTCGATCGGCATGATACGCAGAGCGCCGAACAAGGGATTGCCTTCCGTCAGCGCCGTGGCGCCCGCCGCCGCACCTGCGCCCCCCGCAACGGCACCAGCACCGACCGCGCCTGGCCGCACCCCACCGGCGGCACCTGCAGCAGGCGCAGCAGCGCCTGCTGCCCCGGCCCCGCCGTTCATCAGTTGCAATGCCGAACTGACCTCCTGGATGGAAACGTATTTCAATGGAAATACACCGACGGACATACCTTCCAGCAAATTCACATCGAAGGTCCGAACCATGTCGAGCCAGCCCTCTGCCTGGGCGCGCGATCCGGCCATGACCAACAGATTACGGATGTTGTCCACGCGCAAGATGGCATCGCCGGGAACCATGGGCCGGAGAATGGCGGCCATTTCATTGGCACCGATGTACTGCAGGGGCACGATGATGGTGCCGTAGCCCGGAGCCAGCGGCTTGTCGACCACCGCCTGGCGCACGGTGGCACCGATGCTCTTGAGCGCATCGACACGGCCTACATGGTAAGTGCCGCGCGCATCGCGCACCATGGCCAAGCCATTGGCCTGCAGCGCCGTCTCGAGCAGGTTGAGGGCCTGGTCCGCGGGAATGGTGCTGCGCGTACTCAGCGTGATATTGCCCGTGATCGGGGGGTGCAGCACGTAGTCAAGCGATAGGATATCGCCCAGCACGGTACGCACCACCTGCGCCAAAGGCGCATCCTCGAAATTGAGCTTGACGGGCTTGCCTTCGACAGCAGGAAAGGTCTTGGCCTCCCCCAGCAGCTTGCCGGTACCGTCAAGGATGCGAGGCTTGGTGCGACCAGCCTCATCGTCGGACTTCTTGCTCTTAGCGTCGCTTCCGTCGTCCTCGGGCAGGAAGACATAGTCGCCCTGGTTCGTATCGGTGCGGAAATGGCTGACGAAATTGTTCTTGGCAGGCTGCGCGCAGGCCAGCAGCAACTGGCACACGGCAAGTGCCAATGCGGTTCGGATAGGTCGATTAGACAGTTGCATAGGTTTTCTAGGTGAATTCTTCCAAAGTCGTCGAATGCTTACTCGACAGTCCCGCCGCCCAGGGAGGCTCGTCTGCGGGGAGGGGATGGAGCAGCTGCTTGGCCTGATTGAAGCCTTTGCGCCTCCTGAGCCTTACGCGCCTCTTCAATAGCATTCGAGGGAGCAGGACCCGGCACGCGCGGAGCTGCGGCGGAAGGCGGTGCCTTGTCCATTGCAGCCTTGGTGAGCGGCAGCTGGCGAGTTCTATCGCCCCGCTCCAACTCAATACCCCTGTCAAGCACGCGCAGCAATTTCCAGCCGCCAAGCGACTGATTCATCAGCAGGCGCTGCTCCTTGCCTGCGTACTGCACGATGACACCAGAAACACTTCCGTCGAAGAGGCCAAGGACTTTGGCCTGAGACCATTGGTCCTGCTCTGTTTCATCCACCTCAGGCTTTTTGGGTGGCGGGGGCGGCGGCGGAGGGCGGCGGCTGAGCGCAAACAGCGGCCGCTCCTGCATCTGCAGCATCCAACGGTCTTCCTCCCTCTCCCCGCCAGAGGCCTTGGCAGGGGGATCGACAGGCAACAATGCAGTGATGTCCGCTTTGATAGGCGCCGGGGGCTGCCAGTGTGCATTCTTGATCTGACCTTGCGGTGTGAACCAGACCCAGGCCAAGACACTACTCAGCAGCACCAGGGTGGTTGCAACGCCCCACCCGAGCCAATTGATTTGCTGCTTCACGACGTCTTGCTCCGAAGAATGCTGAAAGTGAGTTGCACACTGACCCGAGGTGCAGTCTTGACATCACTCGTCTGGAGATTCCCAAGCAGGCCGACCTCCAGATCCTGGAGCCAGACCGTTGGACTGAGGTCGCGTAGGGAAAGAAGAGCCAGTTGAACGGCCGACCACTCTCCTTCGGACGTCATGATGATGTCAATGCGCTCATAAGTGCCTTCTTCAGGATTCAAGCGCACCTGGCTGCTGACAACCGACAGGCCCGCACGATCCAATGCGGTACGCAAACGCTGCTGTACGCCATTGCCCGTCTGCATTGCGTCTCCGCCCTCACCGGGGTACACATGCAAAGCTTTGACCTCGGCAATGCGCTCCAGTGTCTGCTGTATCTCTTGCTCCTGCATCTGCATTCCCAGCAAGCGCGCATAGCGAGGCTCCAGCGCAGCAAGCTGTTCCTCGCCATTGCGATGATGGGCATGCACCCAGAACGCCAGCAGCACCAACATAATCATCAGCAACAGAACAGGTGCAGCCAGCAACATCATCTGCCGCCAGGCCAGCCTGGTGGTCTTACGGGTCATGCGCCCTCCTTTGCTGAGTCCTTCGTTGCCGATGGCGCCTGAGCTTCTGGAGCCTGCTCAGGCTCTTTAGGAGCCACGGCATGCAGGCCCAGGATTGCTGGATCAATCATGGCCTCCAAGACAAAGCTTTCCTTGCTCGTGCGCGACACACGTGTCACAGCGCTGGGCAACCGCACTTCCCGAAATCCGGGCTCTTTAGCTAACGTACTCACCACCGCCGATGCGTTGTCACTCAAGCCATTCACGATGAGTTTCGTTCCTTTGAACTGTATGCGCTGTACTGCCGTGTCATCCGGCAGCAATTGCGTCAGCATGGCCAACAGCCGCAGATGATCGAGTTGCTGCTGCTGGAGCTTGAGGAGTTCGGCAACACTTTCGGCCTCTGCCATCATGGTCTGCCGTCGCGCCGCCACTTCGCTGGTGCCTTTGGCCAGCTTTGTGAGCTGGCTTGCGGCATCAATGGCGCGTAGGCGCAATTGCGCAGTGGGCGTAATTGCCAGTGCTGCAACCAAGCCCACAACTGCCACGCCTCCCAAAAGAAGCCAAACACGCTGGCGGGCTTCGCGCTTGAGCCGACGCTGCTCGCCGAAGCCGGGCAGCATTATGGGTCCGGCGGGGGCCTGTAGCCATACCTCTGGTCCGGCATTGTCGGCCCCCTGGAAGCCATGGACCGCTATCGCCTGCTCGACCAGATCACGCGAAGTGATGACGACATCGACCTTCTGGCCAGTACCTGCCTCTGCGCCTCTTGCCGCATAAGCCCACAGTGTCTGCTCCTGCGAAAAAGGCGACATGGTGTAGACATCAAGCTCAACGGCACCGTGAAGTGCTTTGGAAGGCATTGACGGTAGCAGCAGCGTGCGAGCAAGTACCTGATCGGATCCCACAAGAATTGCAGAATAGGCGGCAGGCGATTTATGGCCATCAGCCCGAGCGGACATGTGCCACGACAAGCGACTGCCTCTGACCCAAGCATCGGTCTCCGCACCCACGACCTGCATGCGAGTCGCAGGCATGCCTCGGCGCAGCAATGGCAGATCCAGCAATTGCTGCCACGCATCATGCAACTGCCTGCCCAATGAGCTCAGATCGACGCCGAAAAGTTTGGCATCGGAAGTCATCAAAGCCATGAAGCCGTTCCTTGTTTAAATTGTTGTGTCACGGTAGGAGCTTCCTTTCTTGTACCGGCCGACGCTACATGCGCCCCCGCCAGGCTTGGGAAGCGGATAAAACGGCCCAGGGCAATCGCCCCCCTCCCATACCACCCTGCACAAACACTTGCATGGTGATCTGGGCAACACCCGAGCCTTCGAATGGAACCCGCGCCACCAGCGAATAGCGCGGACCGGAGACGCTCTGGCGGAAGGGTGCCGCAGCATCCGCGCTTTCAAGCCAGTTGCGCAAAACATCAGGTGCAGCAGCAGGATTCAAGCCCGACCTTCCACCCGCATCGGCTACGACGAAGTCACGCAGGCCCGAAAAAATGGCGTAAGTCATTCCAGGCACCTGAAGTAGATCCTCCGGAGCCTCCCAAGGCGATCTTTGAAGGGTTTGCCCTCCTGGGCCAGATCGAGCTTGCACAATCGCTTGGGCCAACTCGTCCGCCGCTCCCCTACCCATACCTGCGGCCTGCACCAGAAGGCCAGAAAGCAGGGCAGGTGGCGCACCGTTGATGTTGATCAGACCGGTCCACGGAACGATATCCACCTCGACAATTTTGCCTCCTAGCGGGATTGAGACGGAACTGAACTCCCTGAATTCGGTAGGCTTCACCGCCATGCGCTGCAAGACCTGATAGATGGCCGCTTCACCCACAGCCCGGCCTTCAATCATCTGGCGCGTCACGCCACCCACCGCAGCCTCCTGGCGGACAACGCCACCCAAGCTGGAGGCAAAAATAGCCAAGGCAGCAACGATCCAAAGAACCAGGATCAATGCCATGCCACTCTGCGTTGACTTCGTCCGAGGCTGCTCCATCAAAACACTCCACCGCCGCCGAGGCTGGCACCGCCACGCGTCTGGCTGGAACTTGCCGGCGTACGCACGGCAACCACCATCATCGGCCATACCCCCGACGCCGACTGCAACTCGATTTGCACGGCAGACGGCAGTTCCTTTTCGTTGTCCTTTTCGGGTCCCCATTGCGGCTGCCAATGTGCCACGCCCAGCTTGGCGTTCTGGTAACGCAAGGCAAAACCCGTGACACCGCGATCGATCACGTAGGACTGGCTCTGCCCCCAGTCGGGCATTACATCGGCCCCTTGCCAGGGTGCGAACCGCAGCACCAGGGCATCGCCTTCGACGGAAAGCTGGAAGTGGGTACGACCGCCCATGCCGAAGCGGGCGGGCATGATGCCCAGCCAGCGCATGCCTTGCGGGCCGCCTTCGAAAAACAGTTCGCTCTCGCCTTGCTTGCGCAGAGCCGTCTGTCGCCGTACGGCAGAGACCTGACCCAGAACCGAGCGCAGGAATGCAATGGACACCCGTTGATGGTCCATGCGGTCCAGCCGAGCATCCACACGCTCCTGTGTCTGCGAGACCGTGGACATGGCCGAGGCCAGCCCGAGCATGAGCAGGGACAGAAGGGCCATGACCACCAGCAGTTCCACCAGCGTGAAGCCCTTTTGCCTGCCCGAAGATGGAGCGCGCCCAGTCATCGCGTCACCTCGCCTTGCTGCAAAGGGCGCTGCGGGCGCAGGGTCTCGAAGACCCAACTGCGGTTTTCAACGGAGATCGTGATGCGCAAGGCATGCAGGGGAACCGCGGTTTCGGGCAGGCCGCCCACGGAGAAAGGCGCGGAAGCCACCTGCCAAGCGTAGACACCATCCTGCCCTGAGGCCTGGGTGCCACCAGGATCGACCATGGGAAAGGCGTCCATCAGCGAATCGGCCAGCAGGGCCACGCCCTGGTTCTGCTCCAGTTTGGAAACACCGCGCGCGGAACCACCAACGGCCCGATAAATGAGCGCCAGCGAGATAGCCATGATGGACAGCGCCACCAACAGCTCCAGCAAGGTCATGCCCCGCACCCTGGGGCGGGAAGCGGCGCGCCGACGCATTACAGGGCCTCTTTGGTGACTTGGCCGGACAGCCAGTCCACACGCAGACGCACGCCACCGCCGCTTTGCGCGCGGGCGAGCGAAATGCTGCCCCCCGTGGCGCCGCCTTCGGGCAGAAAGACGATGGTCTGGCTGCCATCAGCCAGCGCCATGCCGGCTGCCGTGGTCAGTTGCACCGTCAGGCTGTCGGGCAGCTTGGCCGTGGCTTGGCCGGCGATGCCGTACTGGCGGCTATTCGTATTGACCGCGAATGCCACAGGCATGCCCTGCAGCGTGGCCTGCTGGCGCGCCTTGCGCAGCAGGGCCGTCACGTCCTGCACCGTCTGCCGATAGTCCACGGCATCGCGCAGCTTGCCCATGGCAGGCGGCACGATGCCGATGATGGCGCCAAGAATGGCGAACACCACCAGCAGCTCGATCAGCGTGAAACCCTGGGCGTGCTTCAAGACTCATCCTTGGCAAAACGGTGCGGCAACGGTGGCTACAGCAGTGTTCAAGAGCACCTTACTTGGTGTTGCGCACGTCGGCTGCTTCACCTTCGCCGCCCGGGGCACCGTCAGCACCCAGCGAGAGGATCTCGAGGTCGCCATTGGCAGCAGGATACGTGTAGCGGTAGGCGTTGTTCCAGGGATCATTCGGCACGCCGCCCTTGAGGTAGGGGCCCGCCCAGCCGGCAACGCCGGCAGGCTGCTTGACCAGCGCGTCCAGGCCCTGCTGCGAGGTGGGATAGCGGCCCACGTCGAGCTTGTACAGCTCCAGCGCCTTTTCGATGTCGGCGATCTGCACGCCGGCCGTCTTGGTCTTTGCTCCACCCAACTGGTTCAGCACCTTGGGGCCGACCAGGCCGGCCAGCAGGGTCAGGATGGCCAGCACGACCAGCAGTTCGATCAGCGTGAAGCCACGCTTGCGGGCGCGGGAGGACAGTTGCTTTTGCATGCGCATCATCTTCTACATACCTTTCAGTCAATTCAGATTCATCAGACGGCCAGATCGTTGACGGACAGGATTCCGAGCAGGATCGACACGATGATGGAGGCGATAAGGATACCGAGGACCAGGATCAGCGCCGGCTCCAGCATGGTCAGGAGGCGTTTGATCGCGTTTTCGACCTCGCGGTTCAATATGTTGGACAGCTCCAGCATCATGTCGCCCAGGCGGCCGGTTTCCTCGCCGACCCGCACCAGATTCAGGGCCAGGGGCTCGAATTCTCCGGTTTTCTGGGCGGCATGGGCCATGCGATGACCTTCCTTGACCATGGGACCCATTTTTTCCAGGCGCTCGCGGATGGCAACGTTGGAGACCGTGTCGCTGGCAATGCGCAGTGCGGTCAGCAGCGTGACGCCGTTGCCCAGCAGCGTGCCCAGCGAGCGGCTGAACAGGGTCAGCTGGTACTTGCGCACCACGCCACCCAGGCCTGGCAGGCCCAGCAGCCACGATTGCCAGGTCTGGCGGCCCTTGGGACTCTTGGCCCAGCGGGCTAAGACCCAGCCCAGCGCGCCCAGCACGATGAACACCGCCCAGCCGTAGCTGCGAAACGCATGGCCCAGCCCCATCACGAACTGCGTGGGAAGGGGCAGCGCGTCGCCCATGTCGTTGAAGAGCTGCTCGAACTGCGGGACCACGAAGCCCAGCATGGCCACCAGGGACAGCACGGCCACGCCCAGCAGGATGGCCGGATAGATGGTGGCCGAGACCACGCTGTCGCGCAGGGCACGCTGGCGCGCCATGTGTTCCACCAGCCGGTTGAGCACGCCCGACATCTGGCCGCTGGCCTCGCCCGATCGCACCATGTTGATATAGAAGTCGCCGAACAGGTCGTGGTGCTTGCCCAGTGCCTGGCTCAGCGGCATGCCGGCCTTGACGCTGTCGAGCACGGACTGGAGCATGGCCTGCATCTGCACTTTGTGGCTCATCTCGACCAGGACCTTGAGCGCGTTGTCCAGCGACAGGCCGGCCCGCATCATGATGGCCAGCTCGGTGGTCATGCCCTGGATGTCGTCGGCCTTGATGCGGCCCTTCTTGAGCGCACGCGCCGCCAGCGGCACGTTGCCCAGGCTTGCGGCTTCCTCGACCTTGATGGGCGACAGGCGGCTCTTGCGCAGGTGCACCACCACCTCGGCCACGGCCGCAGCGGAAAAAGTGCCCTTGACCATCTGACCGCGGCTGTCCACGGCCTCCCAGCTGTAATCAGGCATCGCTCTGGTCCTGGGTCACGCGCAGCACTTCGTCCAGCGTGGTGGCGCCCGAGGCCACCTTGCGCAGGCCGTCGTCGTAGAGGCTCAGCATGCCGCTCTTGGCCGCCATGGCATGCAGGGCGTTGGCGTCCTGGCCTTCGATGATGGCGCGGCGCAGCGGCTCGTCGATGACCATGAGTTCATGGATGCCGGTACGGCCCTTGTAGCCCGTGCCCCGGCAATGCTCGCAGCCGACGGCGCGGTAGATGGGCGAGCCCTCGCGCAAAAAACGCTTGAGGCCGCTGCCCTCGACGGCGGCGGTCGGCAGCGTGTCAGGCTGCTTGCAGTGCGAGCACAGCGTGCGCACCAGGCGCTGGGCCAGCACGCCGTTGACCGAGGACGTGATCAGGTAGCTCTCCACCCCCATGTCGCGCATGCGGGTGACGGCGCCTGCGGCCGTGTTGGTGTGCAGCGTGGACAGCACCAAGTGACCTGTCAGTGCGGACTGCACGGCGATCTGCGCGGTTTCTCCGTCACGCATTTCTCCGATCATGATGATGTCCGGGTCCTGGCGCAGGATGGAGCGCAGGGCGTTGGCAAAGGTGAGGTCGATCTGCGGATGGACCTGGATCTGGTTGATGCCATCGAGCTGGTACTCGACCGGGTCCTCGACGGTGATGATCTTGTTGGAAACCGCGTCGATCTTGGACAGGGCCGCGTACAGCGTGGTGGTCTTGCCCGAGCCCGTGGGCCCCGTGACCAGCACGATGCCGTGCGGCTTGGCCAGCAAGGTGTTGAAGCGCTCCAGCGTATCGACCTCGAAGCCCATGCTTTCCAGGCGCAGGCGCACGTTGGCGCGGTCCAGCACCCGCATGACGATGCTCTCGCCATGCACCGTGGGTGCGGTGGAGACACGCAGGTCCAATTCGCGGCCCTTGGCGCGGGTCTTGATGCGACCGTCCTGCGGCAGGCGCCGCTCGGCAATGTCCAGATGGGCCAGCAGCTTGACGCGCGAGCCCACGGCCGCGCTCAGCCGGGGCGGCACGAGTTCGGCCGCATGGATCACGCCGTCCATGCGATAGCGCACCTGCAGGCCGGCCTCGAAGGGCTCCAGGTGGATGTCGGAGGCGTGCAGCTCGATGGCGCGGGAAATGATGCCCGTGACCAGGCGGATGACCGGCGCCTCGCTGGCCAGGTCCTTCAGATGCTCGACGAAGTCGCCGCCCGTGGCGTCCGACTCCCAGTCCTGGCCTTCTTCGCCTTCGGGTTCCTGGCCGGCTTCGGACAGGGCCTTGCGGATATCGGCTTCCAGCGCCAGCACGGGCTTGATCTGCAACCCGGTGGCCAGGCGCAGCGCCTTGGTAATGAAGGGGTCCTGCGGCACGGACATGGCCACTTCGAGCACGCCGTCCTGCAGCGAAATGGGGCAGACGCACTGCGCATCCAGAAAGCTGGCCAGCAGGCCCGGCACATCGGGCAGCAGGTCGGGAAACTCTTCCGCGCGCAGCCAGCGCATGTGCAGTTGCTCGGACAGCGCCTGGGCCACGTCGGCTTCCGCCACCACGCCCAGCTGGACCAGCACCTGGCCCAGGTAGCCGCCCAGCTCCTGCTGCGCCTGCAGGGCGTTTTGCAGATCGCGCTCGTTCAGCTTGCCGGCGGAAAGCAGGCGTTCGCCCAGCCGCCCCTTGATCGGGGCTTCGACACCGGCAATCGGTTCCATGACGTGATTGGTGGAAGACATTGCCGCGGATTATCCACTGTCGCCGCATCCCCCGCGAAAGGCTCCGGATGCGGGGTCCACGGCCGCCCCTGCACCCGGCACCAGCGCTGTCATCAACTGTTACGCAACGGATATAACGGCGCGATGCTGCGCCGCACGATCGAAGTGGCTTCAGGCCGCTTTGACCGCGTCGGCAGGCAGGCCGCTGGCATCGCCCCAGCGGCGCTGCGCCATGACCAGCAGGCCTTCGAAGATGAGGTTGTCCACCAGCTCGAAGGGCCGCGTCATGCTGGGCACCATCTTCCAGCCTGCACCGCCGGCCATGACGCAGGCGGGCTCCATGCTGCAGTGCATGTACAGATGCTGGTAGATGCGCTCCACGGCCCCGGCGATGGCGTAGGTGCCGCCACTGGTCAGCGCGTCGCTGGTGTTGGTGGGGAATGGCGTGACTGCACCCGTGGGCACGTGCAGGCCGGCCGTGCCGCTTTCCAGGGCGCGCAGCATGATGCCGTGCCCCGGCAGGATCAGGCCGCCCATGAAGTGGCCGTGCTGGTCCAGCGCATCCACGGTGACGGCGGTGCCGATCATGACCACGATCAGGGGCCGCTCTGGCCCGCGCTGCAGGATGTGCTGGCGCGCGCCGATCATGGCCACCCAGCGGTCCGCCCCCAGGCGCGAGGGGAAGTCGTAGCCATTGGTGACTCCGGCCTCGGCCGCGCCGGGCACGGCCCACTGCGGCTCGAAATCCCATCCCAGCATCATGTCGATCTGGTCGTGCACGCGCCGGCGCGCCGTGTCGCCGGCCACCACGCAGCCCAGCATGCGCGTAGGCGTGGGCAGGTCGCTCCACGGCCCTTCGGCCAGGTGCTCGATGTGCTCCAGGAACTCCGCGCCGTGCGCCAGCAAAGCGGCGCCAGGCCGATGCGCGTCGTACATCGCCCATTTCAAGCGGGTGTTGCCGATGTCTATGGCCAAAAAAGTCATGGGCGCGATTATCGGAGTTTTCCGGAGGATAGCGTCAGCCATGGACGACAACTGAGTGAGGACGTGAACGCAAGAATGGCGCAAATGTCAAAAATCCGGGAGCGCTCCTGCCCGGCAGCGCGCGCTGCCACTGTTAGGCGTTACATTGGCCTTTCCGTTTTTCCACCCACCAACAGGAGTCACCCATGGGACTTTTCAGTTTCATCAAGGAAGCCGGCGAAAAGCTGTTCGGCGGCAGCGCCGCACAGGCAGCCGAGCCTGCGCAAGACCTGAATGCCAAGGCCGCCAAGGCCATCGAGACCTATATCGGCACGCAGAACCTGGGCGTCAGCGACGTGAAGGTGCAGTTCGATGGCTCGCAGGGCAAGGTCACGGTGCTGGGCACGGCCCCCACCCAGGCGGTCAAGGAAAAGGTGACGCTGTGCTGCGGCAACGTCTCCAGCGTGCAGTCGGTGGACAACCAGATGACGGTGACCAACCCCGAGCCCGAAGCCCAGTACCACGACGTGGTGCGCGGCGACACGCTGTCGGCCATTGCCAAGAAATTCTATGGCGATGCCAACAAGTACCCCGTGATCTTCGAGGCCAACAAGCCCATGCTGAGCCACCCCGACAAGATCTACCCCGGCCAGAAGCTGCGCATCCCGGCGCTGTGATCTCTTGCCTCCGTGAAAAAACCGCCTTCGGGCGGTTTTTTCGTGGGCTCAGTCAGTAGTCAGTATTTACCGCTCAACAGCGCACCGAATCCCGGAACGGCTGTCGGCAAGCCCAGGCGCTTGAGCATCATGAACGTCGTGGCCACCGAGGAAGACAGTACCGGCAGGCCCACGTGGTCCTCGATGGGCTGCACCGAGGCCAGCGAGGGCATCTGCACGCAGGCAGAGGCGATGACCGCGTCGGCGTTGGCCGTGTTCAGGCGCCGCGTGATCTCGATGGGTGCGCGCGCATCCTGGGCACCCACCTGCAGATTGTCGGCAATCTCCAGCGAGATGCTGTCCACCACTTCGATGCCCTCGTTCTCTATGTAGTCGATGACCAACTGCGTCAGCGGCTTCATGTAGGGCGCCAGCAGCGCCACCTTCTTCGCGCCGATGGCGTGCAGGCCATCGACCAGGGCGCCGGCGCTGGTGACAACTGGCGCGGGGCCGCCGTTGTCCACGGTGCGCTGGTGCAGGCGCGCTTCCGAGACACGGTGGTAGCCGCGCCCCATGCTCATGATGGCCACCAGGCAGGCATAGCCGAGCACATCGACACGCGCATCCGACAGTTCCAGCGCGCAGCGGTCGCTGTCGCCGTCCATGGCGGCCAGTTCCTCCTTGGTCACATGCTTCATGCGCATGCGGCTGGAGTGGAAGGTGAAACGCTCGGGCGCCAGCGCCTCGCGGGCGCGCAGGATGGCGGGGATCTCGGTCTCCATCGTGGTGTTGGAGCTGGGCACGATCTGCCCGATGCGGAAATGGGTTTTGGCTGTCATGTCAATCCATCGTGATGTGGTTGGCCTTGATCACCTTGCCCCAGTGGTCCGTCTCCCGCTGGACCAGGGCGCCCAGCGCTTGCGGGCCAAGGAATCGCGGCTCCACGCCCTGCAGGGCCGCGCGCTTTTGCACGTCGGGCGACTCCAGGGAGGTCTTGAGCGCGTCCGACAGCCTGGCGATGGCCTCGGGCGGCGTGCCCGCAGGTGCGAACAGGCCGACCCAGGCTTCCAGCTCGAAGCCCGGCAGGCCCGCTTCGGCCGTGGTGGGCACATCGGGCAGCATGGGATGGCGCGTCTTGCTGGTCACGGCCAGGGCCCTGAGCTTGCCCGTCTGCACATGGCCCAGCACCGAAGGCGGCGTGGTGATGAACATCTGCACCTGGCCACCCAGCACGTCCTGGATGGCAGGGCCGGACCCCTTGTAGGGCACATGCGTGATCTGGGTCTGGGTCACCTGGGCGAACACGGCCGTGCCCACATGGGATAGCGAGCCATTGCCCTGCGACGCGTAATTGACCTTGCCCGGGTTCTTGCGCAGATAGGCGATGAACTCCTGCAGATTGTTCGCCGGAACGGAAGGATGAACGGCGATTACATTGGTGGCGGCCACGATCAGCCCCACGGGCGCCAACTCGGACTGCGCCCAGGGCAGCTTGGGGAACAGTGCCGGATTGCCCACGTGGTAGGCCGAATACGAGGCCAGCAGCGTGTAGCCGTCCTTGGGCGACCGGGCCACCATCTGGTAGGCGATGTTGCCGCTGGCGCCGCCCCGGTTGTCCACCACTACCGACTGCCCCAGCAGGCGCGACAGCGGGTCGGACGCCAGGCGTGCCGCCGTGTCTACCACGCCGCCGGGCGGGTTGGGGACCACGAGGGTGATGGACTTGGTTGGAAAGGCCTGGGCCTGGACGGTTCCTGCGCCCAGCAGGGCGGCCGCTGCCAGGCCGGCGGCCTGCAGCACAATGCGTCGATTCATGCTTGTCTCCATGTTCTCTTTGTACCGGCGCATTCTTGCGGGCCTGCACGCGGCCGAACAGCCGTATCTCGTTGATCCATCCTTCGCCTGCGGTGGAGGATGGGAATGATCAACCTGCACCGATTCGATCTGCTGACGCTGCGCCTGTATGTGGCCGTGGTCGATGCCGGCAGCCTGACGGCGGGCTCGCGCACGCTGGGGCTGTCGTTGGCAGCCGCCAGCAAGCGCGTGGCCGAGCTGGAGCAGCACTGCGGCGTGACCCTGCTGGTGCGCAGCAAGCGCGGCGTCACGCCCACGCCTGCCGGTCAGAGCATGTACCACCATGCCGTGGACGTGGTGGCCCGGCTGGAACATCTGGCCCTGGCCATGGACGACTTTCGCAGCGGCGCCACGGGCCAGTTGCGCCTGTGGGCCAACAACTCCGCATTTGCAGGCTTTCTGCCCCGGCTGCTGGCCGACTTCATGGCCGCCCACCCAGGCGTCTCGGTGGACCTGGAAGACGCGCTCAGCGAGGAGTCCGTGCGCGCCGTGCTCAGCGGCGTGGCCGAGCTGGCCATCATCGGGGAGAACACGCCCCTGGAAGGGCTGAGCACCCAGGTCTGCGATGTGGACGAGCTGGTGCTGGTCATGCCGCGCGGCCATGCGCTGGACACGGACGACGACTCCCCCGTGCCCCTGGCCACCGTGCTGGACCACGACTTCGTGAGCCTGGCCCGCTCCACCTCGCTGATGCGGCGCATTGCGGCCGAGGCCGAATCCATCAACCGGCCCGTGCGGATCCGCATCCAGGTGCGCAGCTTCGACGCCATGTGCCACATGGTCTCGGTGGGCCTGGGCCTGGCCATCCTGCCGCGCGCGGCCACCGCGCCGCACCTGGCCGCGCGGGCACTGCGGCTGCGCCCGCTGGGGGCGCTCAACACCCGGCGCCGGCTGCTGCTGGCCATGCGCTCGCAGGCCACGCTGTCGGGACCGGCCCAGGCCCTGGTGGACATGGTGGCCGCCCGGGCGGTGGCGTTGGGATTCGCGGAGCCGCAGCGCTGAACGACGCCAGATCGGCGCCGGCTTACTGGCGCCAGGGCAGGCCGCGCAGGCGCCAGCCGCCGACATGGCCACGCTGGCCGTTGGCGTCCACATCGCCCTCGAAGCCTTCGAGGATGTTGTAGGCCTCGATGCCCAGTTGCGCCGCGCGCTGGGCAGCGGCCACCGAGCGCACGCCGCTGCGGCACAGCAGGACAACCTTGCGGCCTTCAGGCACGGCGGCGCGCAGCTGGCTGTCGAAATCGGGGTTCATCGCCATGGACGGCCACTGCTTCCAGGCCACGGCCACGGCACCCGGTACGCGGCCCACCCAGTCGCGCTCGGCATCGGTGCGCACATCGACGAGCACGGCTTCGCCGGATTGCAGCCATTGCCAGGCGAGTTCGGCAGGAATGTCGCCTGCATAGCCCGGTGCGGGCTGGACGGTCAGCGGAATGGCTGCGGGAACGGGAGCGCTTGCGGACATGGGTTGGCTTTCTTGATAGGACGCGGTTGTGTGCCCGGCAAGAATAACCGTCCAGCCCGACTGGCGCCGGCTCGCCGGTGCCCGGATCGCCTATTCCCAGGGAGGCAGCAGCTTGTCACGCAGCACCTGGCGCTGCGCCTCCCAGCCCGGCATCACGCTGGCCACCGTGGCCCAGAAGCGCGGACTGTGGTCCATGTACCGCAGGTGGGACAGCTCGTGCACGACCACGTAGTCGATGACCTCGGGCGCGTGCTGCATGAGCCGCCAGTTCAGCCGGATGGCGCCGGCCGTGTTGGCACTGCCCCAGCGCGTGCTTGCGCTGGTCAGTCTCAGGCTGGTCCACTGCACGCCCAGGAGCGGCGCGTGGCGCTGCAGGCTGGCCGTGAACCAGGAGCGCGCCTCGCGCAGCATCCAGGCCTGCACGCAGGCGCGCACCTCGGCGGCCGATGCCCCGGGCGCCAGCGGCAGGTGCAGGGACTGGCTGCCGTCGGCCGCCTGTTCACGGTGTACCTGGCGCGTGCGCAGCGGCTGGGTTTCGCCGCCGGTCAGGCACAGCTGCAAGGGGCGGCCCAGATAGCCGATCTCTGCGCCGTGCTCCCAGCGGATGCGTGCCGCCTGCTGGGCTTGCTGGCGCTGGCCGGCCTCATGCAGCTTGCGCAGTATCCAGCCCGATTTCGCCTCCAGCGCCTGCGCGATGGCAGCCATGTTGACCCAGGCAGGTGCGCTGACCACCAGCCCCTGCGCGCCGATGGTGAAGCCTATGGTGCGCCGGCGCGAGCGCTGCAGCCGGTAATGCAGCACCTGCCCCTGGAGGACCGCCTGCTGGTTGGCCTCCGGGTGGATGCGGGGACTGGGCTCGGGGATGGTGGATGGAGATGGGAGAGATGTAGGAGAAGGAGGAGAAGGAGGAAGAGGCGCGGACGAAGGCTGGGCGGGGGCAGCAGCCCCGTCACGGCGCGGCTTCAGCCCGCCGTCCTGCGTTTGCACGGCAGGTGGCAGCAGCCAATCCCAACTGCGCTGTGCCGGGTCCGCCATGCCGGTCTCCGGCGCCTCAGGCGCGGTAGGCCTCGGGGTCGAGGCGCTGCATTTCGGCCTCGATCCAGTTTTCGACTTCCACCATCAGCTCCTCGTGCTTGCGGCCCACGGAAGGAATGGGCTTGCCGATGGAGACATCGACCACGCCCGGCGTCTTGATGAAGGCCTTGCGCGGCCAGCACTTGGCCGAGGTGACGGCCACGGGCACGACGGGCACGCCGGTCATGATGGCCAGGCGCGTGGCGCCGGTCTTGTACTCGCCCCTTTGGCCGCGCGGGATGCGTGTGCCTTCGGGAAACATGATCACCCAGGTGCCCTGGCCCAACAGGCGCTTGCCCTGCTCGACCACCTTGTGGAAGGCGCGCGAGCCGTGCTTGCGGTCGATGTGGATCATGTCCATGCTGCCGATGGACCAGCCGAAGAAGGGCACCATGAGCAGCTCCTTCTTGAACACATAGGCCAACGGGCGCGGCATGATCGCCGGCATGAGGAAGGTCTCGTAGGTGGACTGGTGCTTGACCAGCAGCACCACGCCCTGCTTGGGGTCGGTGGGCAGGTTCTCCATGCCCTGCACGCGGTGGCGCACGCCCATGATGACGCGGGCGCTGTCCACCGACAGCTTGAGCCAGGCGCGCGCCACGGCATAGACGCGGCGCGGCCCACCGCCCAGCCAGCGCGTGAGCAGCACGGCCAGGGTGTAGGGGATCACGGTGATGCCCATCCAGAGCATGTGGAGGGTGGAGCGGATCAGGGACATGGCGGCAGTGTGGTGCAGAAAGCGGCGCAGCGGCCGGGCGGCAGGCCCGGGCCTTGCGCCCTCAGGAATCGGAATTCACAAAGATAGCATTGTGCGCAGGACGGCAGGCCGGCGGCGCATGGGCAAAGCGCCATTCGGGCGTTCAGGCGTTCAGGGAGCGGGTGCGGCATCTGCCGGAACCAGCGCATCGGCCAGCGCGGCCAGGCTGGCATGGCGCTGGGTGCCGGGCGGCAGTCCAGGCGGCAGCGCCCCGTCCAGAGACACTCCGGCGCTGGCGCCCGTGCAGACCAGGTGCAGGCGCGCGCCCATGGCGGCGCCGGCCTGCAGGTGGGCCACGCAGGAGCCGACCACCCACAGCTGATGTCCCTCGACGCCGAAGCGCTCGGCAATCTGCTCGAACAGCGCCGTGCCGGGCTTGCGGCAATGGCATTCCTCGTCCGGCGCATGGGGGCAGTAGAAAACCGCATCGACGCGCGCGCCTGCCGCCGCCATTTCGCGGTGCATGCGCGCGTGCACGGCATTGAGCTCGGTCACGTCGAACAGGCCCCGGCCCAGGCCCGGCTGGTTGGTGGCGACCACCACATGCCAGCCGGCCCGGTTCAGGCGCGCCACGGCTTCCAGCGCCCCGCGCTGGGCCTTCCAGGCTTCGGCTGAGCCGATGAAGCCCTCCTCACCGATCTGGTTGAGGGTTCCGTCACGGTCCAGGATCGCAATTTTCATGGTCGGGTCCCAAGAATGTCAGAACTCAATTGCGCGCGTCCCAAGACGAGGGACACCGAGGAAGGGCCGCCCCGCACCGAAGGTGTCGTCCCCCTCCCTTGCGAAGCAAGTAGAGAGGCGCCGTGCCACGGGGGGAAGGCGCAAAGCGCCTCAGGGGGTGCTCCATTTACGCCAGTCGCGAAAGGTCCGCCACGCGGTTCATGGCTTCGTGCAACGTGGCCAGCAGGCCCAGGCGGTTGGCCTTGAGCGCCGGGTCTTCGGCGTTGACCATCACATGCTCGAAGAAGGCATCGACCGGGGCGCGCAGCGCGGCCAGGGTCTGCAGGCTGGCCGTGTAGTCGCCGGCAGCAAACTGCTGCTGCGCCTTGGGCGCCACCGATTGCAGGGCCGCGTACAGGTCCTTCTCTGCCACCTCGGCCAGCACGGCCGCGTCGACCTGGGCCAGCACGGCCTGGTCGGCCTTCTTGAGGATGTTGCCCACGCGCTTGTTGGCGGCGGCCAGGGCCGGTGCCTCGGGCAGCTCGCCGAAGGCGCGCACGGCCTCCAGGCGCTTTTGCACGTCGGACAGGCGCTGCGGGCGCAGGGCCAGCACGGAGTCCACTTCCTGGGCCGAGAAGCCCTGCTCGCGCAGGTTGCCGGCCAGGCGGTCGTAGATGAAGTCGGCCAGCTGGGGCGTGGCGTCCTCGATCTTGTCGCCGAAGGCAGGCAGCACGCTGACCAGCAGGGTTTCCAGATCCAGCGCCAGGTCCTTCTCGACCAGCATGCGGATCACGCCCAGCGCATGGCGGCGCAGCGCGAACGGGTCGCGGTCGCCCGTGGGCAGGTTGCCGATGCCGAACATGCCGACCAGGGTTTCCAGCTTGTCGGCCAGGGCCACGACCACGCCGGCGTTGCCGCGCGGCAGTTCGTCGCCCGCAAAGCGGGGCTTGTAGTGGTCCTCGATGGCATCGGCCACGGCCACGTCCAGGCCGTCGTTGAGCGCGTAGTAGCGGCCCATGGTGCCCTGCAGCTCGGGGAACTCGCCCACCATGTCGGTCACGAGGTCGGTCTTGGCCAGTTGCGCGGCCAGGTCGGCCTGCTGGGCCAGGCCCGTGTCGCCCAGCTGGCGGGCAATGCTCTTGGCGATGGAGCGCACGCGCTCCACGCGCTCGCCCTGGGTGCCGAGCTTGTTGTGGTAGACCACCTTGCCCAGCCCGTCCACGCGCGAGGCCAGGGTCTTCTTGCGGTCCTGGTCGAAGAAGAACTTGGCGTCGGCCAGGCGCGGGCGCACCACGCGTTCGTTGCCGCCGATGACGGCGCTGGCATCCTGGGGGCTGATGTTGCTGACCACCAGGAACTGGTGGGTCAGCTTGCCGGCGGCGTCCAGCAGCGGGAAGTACTTCTGGTTGGCCTTCATGGTGAGGATCAGGCATTCCTGCGGCACGTCGAGGAATTCCTTCTCGAACTCGCAGACCAGCACATTGGGACGCTCGACCAGGGCCGTGACTTCGTCCAGCAGGGCCTCGTCCTCGATGGGACGGACACCGCCGCCCACGCGCTCGGCAGCGGCCTGCAGCTGGCGCGCGATCTCGGCACGGCGCTCGGCGAAGCTGGCGATGACGGCGCCTTCCTCGCGCAGCTGCGCGGCGTAGTCATCGGCGGAGCGGATGACCACGGGATCGACCGCCGCCTCGAAGCGGTGGCCATGCGTGGCCGTGCCGGCCGTCAGGCCCAGGGCCTTGACGCCGATCAGCACCTCGGTGCCGTGCAGCACCACCAGGCCGTGGGCCGGGCGCACGAAATGGACGCTGCTCCAGCCGTCGGCCAGCTGGTAGCGCATGACCTTGGGGATGGGCAGCTTGGCAATGGCTTCGTCCAGCGCCTTTTGCACGCCGTCGGCCAACATCACGCCGCGCACGGTGGAAGCGTGGAACAGGGCTTCGGCCTTGCCTTCGCCCTGGCGGGTCAGGCCGGCAACGGCTTCTTCGCCGGCGCCCAGGGCGGCCAGCTTCTTGATCAGGGCGGGCGTGGGCTTGCCGTCGGCGTCCAGGCCCACGGAGACGGGCATGAGCTTTTGCGCCACGGCCTTGTCCTCGGCCTGGGGCAGGACTTCGGTGATGTGGGCGGCCAGGCGGCGCGGCGAGGCATAGGCCGTCAGGCGCGCTTCGCTGGAGGCCAGCAGGCCCTGGGCCTTGAGCTGCTCGAACAGCACGCCGGCAAAGGCGTCGCCCAGCTTTTGCAGCGCCTTCGGGGGCAGCTCTTCGACAAACAGTTCAACAAGAAGATTCGATGCGTTCATGGTCTGGTGTTCTCTCGGTGCAGCGGTGTCCGCCTCAGGCGGCCTTCTTGCCCTGTTGTTCGGCGGCCTTGGCCAGCTCGGCCAGCACTTCGTCGGCATGGGCCTTGGGCGCCATGGGGAAGCCCAGGCGCGCACGGCTGTCCATATAGGCCTTGGCCACGGCGCGGGCCAGGTTGCGGATGCGGCCGATGTAGGCGGCACGCTCCGTCACGCTGATGGCGCCGCGCGCATCGAGCAGGTTGAAGGTGTGGGCGGCCTTGAGCACCTGCTCGTAGGCCGGCAGCGCCAGCTGTTCGCCGATCAGGTGGTTGGCCTGCTTTTCGTAGGCGCCGAAGGCGGTGAACAGGAAGTCGGCGTCCGAATGCTCGAAGTTGTAGGTGGACTGCTCCACCTCGTTTTGGTGGTAGACGTCGCCGTAGCTCAGGCCGTCGGTCCAGGTCAGGTTGTAGACGTTGTCCACGCCCTGCAGGTACATAGCCAGGCGCTCCAGGCCGTAGGTGATCTCGCCCGTGGCGGGCTTGCAGTCGATGCCGCCGACCTGCTGGAAGTAGGTGAACTGCGTCACCTCCATGCCGTTGAGCCAGACTTCCCAGCCCAGGCCCCAGGCGCCCAGCGTGGGGTTCTCCCAGTCGTCCTCGACGAAGCGGATGTCGTTCTTCTTCAGGTCGAACCCCAGGGCTTCGAGCGAGCCCAGGTACAGCTCCAGGATGTTGTCGGGCGCGGGCTTGAGCACCACCTGGAACTGGTAGTAGTGCTGCAGGCGGTTGGGGTTGTCGCCATAGCGGCCGTCCTTGGGGCGGCGGCTGGGCTGCACGTAGGCGGCCTTCCAGGGCTCGGGGCCCAGGGCGCGCAGGAAGGTGGCGGTGTGCGAGGTGCCCGCGCCCACTTCCATGTCATAGGGCTGGAGCAGCGCGCAGCCCTGGTCGGCCCAGTAGGACTGCAGCTTGAGGATGATTTGTTGGAAAGTGAGCATGACTTGTTTCAGGCGTCGCACGCAGGCCGGGGCCGCGCCGGTGAATGAGAGGCGGCTCGCGCCGCGCAAACGACGATTTTAAGGCGCCGCCCGGCCGTGCGCCGTGCTGCCGGCCTGCGGCCCCACGGCAGACGCTCCACAGGGCGATCTGCATCAAAAAACAGAGCAGGCGACACATGCCAGCAAAGGCCGTGGCGCGCGAAGACCTGAAAGCCCGCCTTGCACGACGCATCCGGATCATTTTTTGACAATTCACCAGGGCAGCGGCCGGTGACCGTTCGCCACGCCGCCATGCACGCCCCCTAGAATGGCCCACTGACCTTTTTTTGTCGTGGACCACCACCGCCCCGGAGCCTGCCATGAACCTGATGAACATCATCACCAAGCAACTGATAGAGATCATCGAGTGGACCGATGACTCGCGCGACACGCTCTCCTACCGCTGGCCCGATGACGACAAGGAAATCAAGAACGGCGCCCAGCTCATCGTGCGTGAGTCGCAGCAGGTGCAGTTTGTCTCGGCCGGCCAGTACGCCGACCTGTTCAGCCCCGGCAAGCACACGCTGACCACGCAGAACATTCCCATCCTGTCCACCATCCAGGGCTGGAAGTACGGCTTCAACTCGCCGTTCAAGTGCGATGTCTACTTCATCAACACGCGCCTGTTCACGGGCAACAAGTGGGGCACATCCAACCCCGTGATGGTGCGCGACAAGGACTTCGGCGCCGTGCGCCTGCGCGCCTTCGGCACCTACGACTTCCGCATCGTCGAGCCGGCCAAGTTCCTCAAGGAAGTGGCGGGCACGGACCAGAACTTCCGCATCGACGAGTTCGCCGACACCATGCGCTCGCGCATCATCAGCGTGTTCACCGAGTCGCTGGCCAAGGCCCAGGTGCCCGTGCTGGACGTGGCCCAGCGCTATGGCGAGCTGGGCGATGCGCTGCTGCCGCTGATCAACCCGGCCATGACGGACAAGTACGGCCTGGAGATCACCAGCTTCGTGCTGGAGAACGTGTCCGTGCCGCCCGAGGTGGAGCAGGCCATCGACAAGCGCTCCAGCATGACGGCAATCGGCAACCTCAACGACTACGTCAAATACCAGATGGGGCAGGCCATGACCACGGGCGGCGAAGGCGCTGCCGCGGCCACCCTGCCCGCCACCATGGCCATGGGTTTCGGCATGGCGCAGGAGATGATGAAGAGCATGCAAAACGGCGGTGGCGGTGGCGCACCGGCCGGCCAGGGCCAGGCGTCCGATCCGTTCTCGCCCGCTGCCGCACAGGCGGCCCAGGCCCCCGCAGCGCCCGCCGCCAGTGGACTGCAGGTGCTGACCCCGGCCCAGGCGGCCCAGGTGCTGGGTGTGAGCGAGGCCGATGTGCTGGCCGAGATCCAGGCCGGCAACCTCAAGGCGCGCCAGATCGGCAGCCAGTGGCGCATTGCGCAAGCCGCACTCGATGACTTCCTGCGCGGCTGACATTTCCGTGGTTTGACCCTTTGCGGCGCCAGGCCCTGCCTGGCGCCGCGTCCCGTTTTCCAGGACCGATGCCGTGAGCGCGCCCTCCTCCAGTTCCTCCAGCACCTCGACTTCCCCCGCCTCCGGTTCCTGGGAGGCCGCAGCCGCCGCGCCCGCCATGGTGCGCAAGCACCCCTGCCCCGAATGCGGCGCCAACCTCGAATGGAATGCCCAGGCCCAGGCGCTCAAGTGCCCGTACTGCGGCACCACGGTGCCCTGGAGCGAGGAAACGCGCGAGGAACTGGGCCGCGATGTGGTCGAGCAGGACCTGGCCGAGGCGCTGCGCAACCCCAAGTCCGGCCGCGGCTGGGGCACGGAGGACCGCTACGAGGTCCAGTGCCAGAACTGCCGTGCGATCTCGGTCTTCGTGAACCGCACCGTGGCCCAGCGCTGCGACTTCTGTGGTTCACCCTCCATCGTCGCCCATGAGGACCAGGGCGATGCCATCACGCCGCAGAGCATCCTGCCCTTCAAGATCAGCGACGGCCAGATCCGCGACCGCATCCGCCAGTGGTACGGCAGCCGCTGGTTCGCGCCCAACCGCCTGAAGTCCGCCGCGCTGACCGACACGCTGCACGGCGTCTACCTGCCCTACTGGACCTTCGACGCCCACGCCAGCGCCGACTGGCAGGCCGAGGCGGGCTTCTACTACTACACCACCGAGTCCTACCGCGACAGCAACGGCAACGTGCAGACGCGCCAGGTGCGCCATGTGCGCTGGGAGCCGGCCTCGGGCAGCCTCGCCCATTTCTTCGACGACGAACTGGTGCCCGGCACCGTGGGCGTGCACGCCAACCTGCTGCGCCAGGTGGAGCCCTTTCCCACCACCACCGACCTCAAGCCCTACACGCCCGAGTTCGTGCGCGGCTGGACCGTGGAGCGCTACCAGATCGACCTGGGCAAGGCCGCCCAGGTCAACGTGCAGGACATGGACGAGCAGCTGCGCGCCCTGTGCGCGCGCCAGGTGCCCGGCGACACCTACCGCAACCTGCAGATGCAGCGCGAGTACCAGGGCCGCACGTTCAAGCACATCCTCGTGCCGGTCTGGCTGGTGGGCTACACCTACGGCAGCAAGACCTTCCAGATCATCGCCAACGGCTACACGGGCCAGATTGCGGGCGAGCGCCCCTACAGCGCCCTCAAGATCACGCTGGCCGTGCTGGCCACGATCATGGTGCTGGCGCTGCTGTGGGTGATGTTCGGCAAGTAAGTAGGCCGGCTGCCGCTCACCACGCGCTCCAGACCTCCTCGGCCAGACCGAACGCCGTGCTGGCGCCGGACCCGCCCGTGACAGCGACCACGCGTGTGGCCTCGTCGGGCGCATGCACCACGCAGGGCGCGTCCTGCGCACTCGGGTAGACGCCCACCCAGCGCTCCACCACCTGGGCATCGCGCAGGTGCAGGGCATCGTTCATGTGGCGAAGCATCAGCCGGTCCACGGCTTCGCTGGCAAAGGGCGGGGGCGCTGCGCCGTAGTGGTGGGAGTCGCCCACCACCAGGCTGCCGTCGGCGCTTTGCACGGCGATCAGGTGGATGCCGTGGGCCAGGCTCTCGCCCTCCTCCCGCTCCAGTTCGGCGCGCAGCGCGGCGGCTTCGGGCAGGGCGCTGTAGCCCTCGTATCTGACCATGCTCAGGTCACCCATGACCGAGCCCTTGAGCCGAAAGCCCGGCTGCGGCCGCACGCGCAGCATCTGCAGCTGGCACAGCTGGATGCGGTGCGGCGCCCAAAGGCCGGCGAACAGGCCGCCCGGGTCGGCGTTGTTGCAGACCACCACGCGTTCGCCGTGGTAGCTGGCGCGCGTGCTGCGTACCCGGGGTGCCGCCACCTCGAGCACGGCCTCGCCAAAGCGGAAATCCACGCCCATGGCCTGCTCCAGCCACTGCGCCAGCCGGGCAATGGCCGTGCGCGACTCCACGCGCAGTTCATGCGGGCTGTAGAGCACGGCGGACAAATCCCCGGTACGCAGTGCAGGATGGCGTTCGGCGGCCTGGGCCGGCGTGAGCAGCTCGCAGCGCTCGCCCATGGAGGTGCTCAGGAAGGCGTGGAGCACGGCCTCGGCGCTGGGGCGGCGCGCCGTCAGCCACAGGCCGCGGTGCACGACCTCAATGCCGGCCTGCGGCGCAATCTCGGCCCAGGTGTCGCGCGAGCGCATGGCACGCCGCCAGTGGGCACCGGCCTGCTGGCCCGTGACGGTCACAAAGCCGAAGTTGCGGATGGAGGCGGAGATGCAGGCCGCGTCGCGCTCGATGACAAGCACGCTGCGGCCACGGCGCGCAGCCGCATAGGCGTGGGCCAGGCCGACAATGCCGGCCCCCACCACGATCAGGTCGTAGTTCTTCATGGGAAAAAACGGAGGAAGGAAGAGAGAAGGGATCAGCGCTGGCGCCAGCGCTGCGTGCGCCGCTGCACCCAGGCATCCAGCGCCGCGATCAGCAGCCGGCCCGTGGCGGCGGTGGCAAAGATCAGCGTGGCCATGGCGGCGGCGGGCGCGGTGTCGCCCGCGTCGTCCATGGCCAGCACGGCCACCGAGGCCAGCGTGGTCTCGGGCGAGTAGAGGAACACCACGGCCGACACCGTGGTCATGGCGTTGACGAAGAAGTAACCGGCCACCTGCATCACTACGGGCATGCACACCGGCAGGTGCACGCGCCACAGCAGCGTCCAGAAGGCCACGCCCAGGGAATCGGCCACGCGCTCGTATTCGGCATCGAGCTGCTGCAGCGCGGCCAGTTGCGTGATGTGCGCCACCGAGAAGAAATGCGCCACCGAACACAGCACCAGGATGGCCATGCTGCCGTACAGGAAGTGCAGCGGATTGCCCTGGGCATTGAAGAACAGGATGTAGCCCAGGCCCAGCGCCAGCCCCGGCACGGCCATGGGCAGCGTGGCCACGGCATGCAGCCACTGGCGCGTGCGTGCCCAGCGCTGGGGCTTGGCCACCAGGTAGGCGGTCACAAAACTCAGCACCGCCCCCACCACCGCCGTGGCCAGCGCCATGGACAGCGAGTTGCCATAGCTGGCCCAGCCGCCGCCGTCCATCATGTCGAAGCGGTAGTTCTTGAACGTCAGCGTGAGGTTGTAGGGCCAGTAGCTGACCAGGGAGGCCAGCACGGCCGTGCCCATGACGGCCAGCAGCGCCAGCGCCACCAGCGCGCAGTAGGCCAGCAGCGCGCGGTCCAGCGGCGCATGGGGCTGGGGCACCAGCGGCACGGAGCGCACGCCCATGGTCGCCGCCTGGCGCGCACGCAAATGGCGCTCTGCCGCAAAGGCCAGGCCCGCAGGCACCAGCAGCAGCATGGCCACCACGGCACCCATGGACAGCTTTTGCTGGCCTATGACCTGCTTGTAGATATCGGTGGCCAGCATGGCCGTGTTGCCGCCAATGACCTTGGGCACGCCGAAGTCGGTCACCACGAGCACGAAGACCACGATCCACGAAATCATCAGCCCGTAGCGGCTGGCCGGCAGCGTGACCTGGCGGAAGCTGCGCCAGCGGCTGGCGCCCAGCGTGGCGGCCGCCTCGTACAGGCGCGCATCGCCCGAGGCCAGCGTGGTGCACAGGATCATCAGCGCATGCGGAAAGGTCCAGAGCACCGAGCCCACGATGATGCCGAAGGGCCCGTAGGCCGAGCCCCCCTGCAGCCAGCCCTTGAGCAGGCCCTGGCTGCCGAACAGGTAGATCAGGCTGATGGCCATGAGCAGCGAAGGCGCCAGCAGCGGCACCAAGGCCAGGCCCCGGAACCAGCGCGCCAGCGGCATGCAGCTGCGCACCACGCCATAGGCGTAGACATAGGCCAGCAGCACGCAGACCGTGCTGCTCACGGCCGACAGCCACAGGCTGTTGAACAGCGATTGCGCCACGCCCGGCATGCGCGCATAGGTGATGAACTGGGCCAGGCCCGTGAAGCGGCCCGCATCGTCCCAGAAACTTCTGCCCAGCAGGCTGGCGACCGGCAGGGCGATGGTGGCCAGCAGCCAGGCCAGTGCCCCCAGCACCAGGGCGCCCAGCCACCAGCGCTCCCAGCCTGCGCTGCGCCCCCGCGGACGCACGGGCCCTGCAGGCACGCTGCGGCGGGCGGGAACGGAGCGGTCCACCGGCACGGGCACGGGGACGGGCACAGGCACGGAAATGGCCGTGTCCATGGGATGCGCGCTCATGCGGCCTTCCTCGCGTCGGGCGCCGCCAACGGCTGCAGCGCAGCGGCGGGCAGCTCCATCAGCACCTCGCCCTGCAGCCAGTCGGGCAGGCCCACGTCGTGGCGCAGGGGCCACTGGGCGTCAACCTGGCATTGCAGCGTGGGGCTGAACAGGCGCACCAGGGCCATCGATCCCAGGAAGGAGGTCTCCACCACGCGGGCGCGGAACAGGTTGGCCAATGCCGTGGGCTGGGCCGGGTGCAGCACCACGCTCTCGGGCCGCACGCCCACCAGCAGGGCAGCGCCAGGCTCGAAACCGGCCAGCGCGCAGCGCAGGCTGGCCTCGCCGATGCGCACCTGGTCCGCCGATTCGGCCGTGGCCGGCAGCAGGTTCATGCGGCCCACGAAGCCAGCCGCGAACTGGCTCACGGGCCGGGCATAGAGCTGCTCGGGCGAGCCCTGCTGCTCGATGCGGCCCTGGTGCATGAGCACCACGCGGTCGGCCATGGACAAGGCCTCTTCCTGGTCGTGCGTGACCATGATGGAGGCAATGCCCAGCTGGCGCTGCAGCTGGCGGATCTCGCTGCGCAGCTCGGTGCGCACCTGGGCATCGAGCGCGGACAGCGGCTCGTCGAGCAGCAGCAGGCGCGGCCGGGGCGCCAGCGCACGGGCCAGGGCCACGCGCTGCTGCTGGCCGCCCGACAGCTGGGCGGGGTAGCGCTGGGCCTGCGCGCCCAGGCCCACCAGGGACAGCATCTCGGCCACACGCTCGCGCGCCTGCGCCGCAGGTTGCCCGTTCAGCCCGAAGGCCACGTTCTGCGCGGCCGTGAGATTGGGAAACAGCGCATAGCTCTGGAACACCACGCCAAAGCCACGGCGTGCGGCCGGCCAGCGCGTGATGTCATCGCCCTCGAACAGCACCCTGCCCTCGTCAGGCATGTCGATGCCGCAGACGATGCGCAGCAGCGTGGTCTTGCCGCAGCCCGAAGGGCCGAGCAGGCTGACGAACTCGCCCGCCTCCACGTTCAGGTCAATGCCGCGCAGCACCTGCTGCTCGCGGTAGCGCTTGGCGATATGGTCTATGCGCAGCATGGCGTGGCTCCGGCTTACTTTTTCTCTGCCTTGGCTTCGTAGCGGCGGCTCCACTCGGCCAGGATGCGGTCGCGGTTATCGGCGGCCCAGTTGAAATCGTTCTTCGCCAACCGCTTTTCCAGATCGGCAGGAATGAACTCCAGCTTCTCCTGCGCCTCGGGCAAGGCCAGCACGGCGAAGTTGGCGGCGTACAGCTTGTTGGCCTCTGGCGTGACGGCCCAGTCGGCCAGCGCCTTGGCGGCTTCCTGCTTCTTGCTGGTCTTGAGGATGGCCGTGGCCTCCACGTCCCAGCCCAGGCCTTCCTGCGGGAAGACGATGTCGATGGGCGCACCGTCCTTCCTGGTCTTGCTGGCGCGGTACTCGAAGCTCAGGCCCACGGGAAACTCGCCGGCCCCCGCCTGGCGGCAGGGCTTGGAGCCGCTGTGCGTGTACACGCCCATGTTCTGGTGCAGGCCGTCCATGTAGGCCCAGCCCTTTTCCTCGCCCATGATCTGCAGCCAGGCCGCGACCATCAGGTAGCCCGTGCCGCTGGAGGCCGGGTGGGGCATGGTGATCGTGCCCTTGAACTCGGGCCTGACCAGGTCGGCCCAGCTGGCGGGCACGGGCAGCTTGCGCTTGCCGGCCTCCACGGTGTTGAAGCAGATGGCCGACGACCACAGGTCCATGCCCACCCAGGTCGGCTGCGCGCGCGGATCGCGCATGTTGGCGCGCACCTTGTCCAGGCCCTTGGGCGCATAGGGCTGCAGCATGCCCTGCTTGTCCAGCAGCATCAGCGAGGTGGCGGCCACGCCCCAGATCACGTCGGCCTGGGGATTGGCCTTCTCGGCCAGCAGGCGGGCCGTGATGATGCCCGTGCTGTCACGCACGAACTTGAGTTCGATCTCGGGATGGGCCTTCTCGAAGCCGCTCTTGTAGGCCTTGATCTGGTCGGCTTCCAGCGCGCTGTAGACCAGCAGCTCGGTCTTGGCCGCGTGGGCCAGGGATGCGAAGGAGGCGACGGTCAGCGCCGCAGAGGCAATGGCGAGGCGGCGGCCCAGGGAGGCAAGGGTGTGGCGCATGGCGTGGCAGTTCCGTTGTGGGTTCGTGGACAGGTGGCAGGTTCACCACCTCTGACACCCACTTTAGGAAGCGCAGGTGAAACGCCCGTGTCACACAACGGAAATTTGGCGAAGCGGGTATTGGCGGATTTGGGAGTCCCACCCATCGCCCACCCCGTCTCTTCAGCCGCGCGGCTTGCCCCTGCCTGTGCGCGTTGCCTGCGCCGCCTGGGGCTGCAGCGCATCCAGCAGCCGGTCCTGCAGGCGCGCGCGGTGGGCAAGGTTCTGATCCAGCCGCGCGGCCAGCGCGTCGATGTGCTCGCGCATCAGTTGCTCGGCGCGCGCCATGTCGCCGGCCGCCAGCGCATCGACGATGGCCTCGTGGTCGGCATTGGAGTGCTGTGCCTCGGTCTGCGACTGGTACAGCGCAGACACCAGGGTGGTGCGCGCCGAGAGGTCGGCCATCATGGCCGTGAGAAAGCGGTTGCCCATCTGCTCGGCCAGGCAGACGTGGAAGTCGGCCAGCAGCACGCTGCGCTGGCCGGCGTTGTCGGCCTCTGCGATGGCGCCGCGCTCCTGGGCCACATGCTCGCGCAGCGTGCGTATGGCCGCCTGCAGCGGCCGGCCCGCGTCGCGCAGCATGCCGGACTCCAGCACGCGGCGCGCGGCATAGGTTTCCTGGGCTTCCTCGAACGAGGGCTCGACCACGTACCAGCCCTGGCGCGAGCGCACCTCGACGAAGCCGCGCGCCTGCAGCTGCATCAGCGCCTCGCGCACCATGGTGCGGCTCACGCCGAAGACCTCGGCCAGTTCCTTTTCGCCCAGGCGTTCGCCAGGGCGCAGCTTGCGCTCGACGATGGAGCGCATGACACGCTCTGCGATCAAGGCCGGCCCGGTGGCCGGCGCATCCTGTGGCTCGGACATGGCGGCCTCCTCAGGCCGCGGCCGGAATGCGGCGCGGGCGCAGCGTGGCCATCACCCAGTACACGCCGCCGCCGATCAGCACGCCGAAGAACCAGCCGTAGGTGCCCCACCAGACCGGCAGCAGGCTGGTGAAGTTGGGCAGGATGGTGGAGAACACGCTGCCGATGCCCGTGGCGATGAGCGCGTTGACGTTCCAGCCGCCCTCGTAGCGGTACTCGCCATGCTCGTCATACAGCGCGGCCACGTTGATGTTGCCCTTGGCCACCAGGTAGTAGTCCACCAGAATGATGCCCAGCAGCGGCCCCATGGTGGCGCCGATGGCGTTCACGAAGTGGGCAGCGCCGCCCTCCCATGGTGCAAAGGGGTAGAGAGCCAGGGCGATCAGTGCGGCGATGTATCCGCCGCGCTTGAAGTCGATGCGCTTGGGAAACACGTTGGAAATATCGAAGGCCGCCGAGACGAAGTTGGCCACCACGTTGATGCCCAGCGTGGCCACGGCAAAGGTGACGGCGGCCAGCAGGGCCAGCACCCAGCTGTCGAACTTGGCCGAGATCTGCTCGGGGTGCAGCAGCACCTCGCCATAGACCTTGAAGGCCGCAATCGTGGTGATGCCGGCCACCAGCGAGAACGCGATCAGGTTCACGGGCAGGCCCCAGAGGTTGCCCTTGGCGACCGCCTCCTTGTTCTTCGCATAGCGCGAGAAGTCGCAGAAGTTCAGGTACAGCGCCGCAAAGTAGGTGATCCAGGTCGCGCCCACGGCCATCAGCGCCCAGAAGCTGCCCGGCGCGCCGCTCACCCCCGCATCCTTGGTCTTGTCCAGCAGCACATCCATGGGAATGCCGTGGTCGAAGCTGAAGCCGCCGGCCTTCACGCACAGGCCGATGGCCAGCACCAGCATGGCGATCCACACGGCAGGCCCGGCCCAGTCCTGGAATCGCCGCACGGTCTCCATGCCCCTTTGGATGATCAGCAGCTGCAAGGCCCAGATGACCACGTAGCAGATCACCTCCAGCCCCGAATGGCCCAGCCAGTGCGTGGTCTGGTGGAAGGACAGCAGGGCTTCATTGCGCACCATCAGCGCCACCATGGCGCCCGAGGCGGCCGCCGTCTGCGCGCCATACCAGAAGCAGGCCACGACGGCGCGCACCAGTGCAGCCAGATTCGCACCCCAAACCCCGAACGAGGCACGCGCCAGCACCGGATAGGGCACGCCGGTCTTCTCGCCCGCATAGCCCACCAGGTTCATCAGAAAAAAGATGACCAGGGAACTGATGCCGATGGCGATCAGAAAATTGACGAAGCTGCCGCACAGCAGAAACAGGCTGGCCGCCAGGTAGTAGCCCCAGAGGCTATGCACGTCCGAAGTCCAGACGTTGAAGATGCTGAAGGCGCCCCAGCGGCGGTCCCTGGTGGGCGCCAGATCTTCGTTGTAGAGACCTGGCGAGGGGTTGCGGATGTCCATTGATGCGCTCCTTGACCACGAGTAATCACTGACACAAGACCAGCCGAAAACCATGATCAGCTGGCACACAAACTGGCACGCAAACTGGTATGCAAGAAGTGTGCCTTTGGGCGCAGGAGTTTTTTCCCGGGACATACCCGGCCACCGCAGGCCTTCAGGCTGCGGCGACATGGTGAAATATGGAGCCGCCCCCCTGCCTCCAATCCCGCCATGTTCGTCACGCAGCTCAAGTCCTTTTTCTGGGTCGCCCGCCTTGGCAGCATCACGCAAGCCGCGCGCCAGCTCGCACTGAGCCAGCCCACCGTGACCACCCAGATCCGCGCGCTGGAAGAGCACTACGGCGTGGAGCTGTTCCATCGCCAGGGCGGACGGCTGTCCATCACCGATGCCGGCTTGCGCCTGCTGCCCCAGGTCGAGCAATTGCTGCTGCAGACCATCCAGCTGGAGTCGGCGCTGCGCCATTCGGGCGATGCCAGCCAGGGCCAGCTGCGCATAGGCGCGACGGCGCCCTACTACGTGCTGGACATCGTCAAGCGCTACCAGCGGCGCTTCGAGCGGGTGGAAGTGGCCATCGTGGGCGGCAACTCGCGCCAGATGGTGCAGGCGCTGGTGGACTACCAGGTGGACCTGGCGACCTCGTCACACCTGGAGAGCGATCCGCGCCTGCTGCGAGTGGAGCTGGGCCAGGACCCGCTGGCCCTGCTGGTGCACCGCAGCCACCGGCTGGCGCAGCGCACCATGGTGCAGGCGTCCGATCTGGTGCACGACACGCTGATCCTGCGCGAGCGCGGCTCCATGACGCGCCAGCTCACCGAACAGATGCTGGCCGCCGCCGGCCTGGCACCGCGCCACATCATGGAAATCGCCAGCCGCGAAGCCATCCGCGAGGCCGTGATCCGCGACATGGGCATCAGCGTCTTCGCCCAGCATGAAGCCTCGGCCCACCCCGACATCGTCGTCCTGCCCTTCGCAGGCCCCGTGCCGCGCCTGCCCGAATACCTGTACTGCCTGCGCGAACGCCGCCAGGCCCGGCTGATCGCCGGCTTTCTGGAGGAAGCCGTGCCGGGCGGGGTGCTGCCGGACCATATGTGAACCGGCTCAGGCCAGCTCGGCATCCGCCAGCAGCGGCTGCCTGAGGTCCTTGTCCGACAGCGAAATCTCCACATCGAGCTGCGGCCACTGCACACCGATGGCCGGATCGTCCCAGGCAATGCCGCGATCGGCCTGGGGCGCGTAGAAGGCCGTGGCCTTGTAGAGGAAGTCGGCGCTGTCGCTGAGCACCACGAAGCCGTGGGCAAAGCCTGGGGGCACCCACAGCTGGCGGTGGTTGTCTTCCGTCAGCTCGGCGCCCACCCACTGGCCGAAGGTCGGCGAGCCCTTGCGGATGTCCACGGCCACGTCGAACACGGCGCCGCGCACCACGCGCACGAGCTTGCCCTGGGCATGGGGAGGCAACTGGTAGTGCAGGCCGCGCAGCACGCCCTTCTTGCTGCGGCTGTGGTTGTCCTGCACGAACTGGTGGTCCGTGCCCGTGGCTTGGTTGAAGGCCTGCTGGTTGAAGCTTTCGAGGAAGAAGCCGCGATCGTCACCAAAGACCTTGGGCTCGATCAGCATCACCTCGGGGATGGCCAGGGGTGTTGCCTTCATGCGTGCACCTTTTCCTTGAGGATCTGCAGCAGGTACTGGCCATAGCCGTTCTTGGCCAGGGCCTGGCCCAGTGTCTCCAGCTGTGCTTGATCTATCCAGCCCTGGCGGAAGGCGATCTCCTCGGGGCATGACACCTTCAGGCCCTGGCGCTGCTGCAGCGTGGCGATGAACTGGCCTGCCTCCAGCAGGCTGTCATGCGTGCCCGTGTCCAGCCAGGCATAGCCACGGCCCATGAGCTCCACATTGAGCTGGCCCTTGTCCAGATACAGGCGGTTGAGGTCGGTGATTTCCAGCTCGCCGCGCGCCGAGGGCTTGATGGACTTGGCCAGCTCAACGACCTGGTTGTCGTAGAAATACAGGCCCGTGACCGCGTAGTTGCTCCTGGGCTGCTTGGGCTTTTCCTCCAGGGAAAGAACCCGGCCCTGGGCATCGAACTCGGCCACGCCATAGCGTTCCGGGTCCTGCACATGGTAGGCAAACACCGTGGCGCCTTCGCTGCGCGCGTCAGCCCGTTCGAGCAGGCGGGGGAAATCGTGTCCGTAGTAGATGTTGTCGCCCAGCACCAGGGCGCTGGGGGCGCCGGCCAGGAAGTCTTCGGCGATCAAAAAGGCCTGGGCCAGGCCATCCGGGCTGGGCTGGACGGCGTACTCCAGCTTCAGGCCCCACTGCGAGCCGTCGCCCAGCAATTGCTCGAAGCGCGGCGTGTCCTGCGGGGTGCTGATCACGAGGATTTCGCGGATGCCCGCGAGCATGAGGGCGCTCAGCGGGTAGTAGATCATGGGCTTGTCGTAGACCGGCAGCAGTTGCTTGCTGATGGCCAGCGTGGCCGGGTGCAGGCGGGTGCCGGAGCCGCCCGCGAGGATGATGCCTTTGCGTGTCTGGTTCATGTCCTGGATCCTGGGGTTCTTGCTGAAGCGCGCAGCCACGCTCAGATGATTTCCTGCAGCATGCGGTCCACGCCGGCCTGCCAGTGCGGCAGGCGCAGGCCGAAGGTCTGCTGCAGCCGGTCGGTGTTCAGGCGGGAATTGTGCGGACGCTGCGCCGGGGTGGGAAAGGCGCTGGTGGGCACGGCAGCTATGCGCTGCACCTTCCAGGGGCGTTCGGGCGCGAGTTCGCGCGCCTTGGCGATCACATGGCTGGCGTAGGCATGCCAGGTGGTCTCGCCACCGGCCACCAGGTGGTACAGGCCCTGGTCGCCGGGTTGGCGCTGCAGCTGGCGAATGGCGTGGGCCGTGACGTCGGCGATGAGGTCCGCGCCCGTCGGTGCGCCCCATTGGTCGTCGATCACGCTCAGTGCCTCACGCTCCTGGGCCAGGCGCAGCATGGTCTTGGCGAAGTTGCCGCCGCGCGCCGCATAGACCCAGCTGGTGCGAAAGATCAGGTGGCGGCAGCCCGAAGCCTGGATCAGTTGCTCGCCTTCGAGCTTGCTGCTGCCATAGACGGACAGCGGCGCCGTGGCCTCGGTCTCCGTGCGCGCGGCGCTGCCGCTGCCGTCGAAGACATAGTCCGTGCTGTAGTGCACCAGCAGCGCACCGGTCTGCGCCGCCTCGCGGGCCAGCACCTGGGGGGCCAACGCGTTGAGCAGCCGCGCCTGGTCAGGCTCGCTTTCGGCCTTGTCCACGGCCGTGTGGGCGGCGGCATTGACGATGACATCGGGGCGCAGAGCGCGCACGGTCTGTGCAAGCTCATCGAGGCGCGAGAGATCGCCGCACAGGCCCTGACCACCGGCGTCGCCCTGGCGGTCCAGCGCAATCAGTTCGCCCAGTGGCGCCAGGCTGCGCTGCAGCTCCCAGCCCACCTGGCCATTGCGGCCCAGCAGCAGCAGCTTCATGCGCCGGCTCCCTCCGTGTACTGGCGGCTGACCCATTCGCGGTAGGCGCCGGACTGCACATCGGCCACCCATTCGGGGTTGTCCAGGTACCACTGCACGGTCTTGCGGATGCCGGTCTCGAAGGTCTCGGCAGGCTTCCAGCCCAGTTCGCGCTCGAGCTTGCGCGCGTCGATGGCATAGCGCCGGTCATGGCCGGGGCGGTCCTTCACATAGGTGATCTGTGCGCTGTAGCTGGTGCCATCGGCCTTGGGGCGCAGCTCGTCGAGCAGCGCGCAGACCGTGTTCACGATCTCGACGTTGGGCTTCTCGTTCCAGCCGCCCACGTTGTAGGTGTCGCCCAGCCTGCCGGCCTCCAGCACGCGGCGGATGGCGCTGCAGTGGTCGCGCACATAGAGCCAGTCGCGTACCTGCATGCCGTCGCCATAGATGGGCAGCGGTTTGCCGGCCAGGGCGTTGACGATCATCAGCGGGATCAGCTTCTCGGGAAAGTGCAGCGGGCCGTAGTTGTTGCTGCAGTTGGTGGTCAGCACGGGCAGGCCGTAGGTGTGGTGCCAGGCGCGCACCAGGTGGTCGCTGGCGGCCTTGCTGGCCGAGTACGGGCTGTTGGGCTCGTAGAGGTGGTCTTCGGTGAAGGCCGGTGCCGCAGGCGCCAGGCTGCCATAGACCTCGTCAGTGGAGACATGCAGGAAGCGGAAGGCCGCCTTGGCCTCGGCATCCAGCGCGCTCCAGTAGCCGCGCACGGCCTCGAGCAGGCGGAAGGTGCCGACCACGTTGGTCTGGATGAAGTCCTCGGGGCCATGGATGGAGCGGTCCACATGGCTCTCGGCCGCGAAGTTGACCACGGCGCGCGGCCTGTGCTCGGCCAGCAGTCGGGCCAGGACTTCGCCGTCGCCGATGTCGGCCTGCACGAAGACATGGCGCGCATCGCCTTGCAGGCTCTCCAGGCTTTTGAGGTTGCCGGCGTAGGTGAGCTTGTCCACGTTGAGCACCGGCTCATCGCCGGCAGCCAGCCAGTCCAGCACGAAATTGGCGCCGATGAAGCCAGCGCCGCCTGTGACAAGAATCATGGTTCAACCTTGCAAAATTTCATTGTTCTTGGGGCGGGGATCCGGCAGCAGCATGGGGTGCTGCCTCCCGCGCGACCTGGGCATTGTCGGCGCTCGCCAGTAAAAAAGCCCGCAGGAGGCGGGCTTTTTCCTTCAGGACACGCCTTTTACACACCAGGGCGTGTTCACTGGCCCTGCCAGCGGCGCAGCACCAGCGAGGCGTTCGTGCCACCGAAGCCGAAGCTGTTGGACAGCACGGTATTCAACTGGGCATCGCGCGTGCGGGTGACCAGGGGCATGTCGCCCAGTGCCGGATCGGGCGTGTCCACATTGACCGAGCCTGCGATGAAGCCCTTGTTCATCATGATCATGCAGTAAATGGCTTCCTGCACGCCGGTCGCGCCCAGCGAGTGGCCGGTCAGCGACTTGGTGGAGGAGAACGGCGGCACCTGGTCGCCGAACAGGGCGCGCATGGCGCGCACTTCCTGCATGTCGCCCACAGGCGTGGAGGTGCCGTGGGTGTTGATGTAGTCCACGCCGCCTTCGATGCCTTCAAGGGCCTGCTGCATGCAGGCGATGGCGCCGTCGCCCGAGGGCGCGACCATGTCCTCGCCATCGCTGGTGGCGCCAAAGCCCACGACTTCGGCCAGGATGTTCGCACCCCGGGCCTGGGCGTGCTCCAGGCTTTCCAGCACCACGGCACCGCCGCCGCCTGCGATCACGAAACCGTCGCGGTTGGCGTCATAGGCGCGCGAAGCCTTTTCGGGCTGGTCGTTGTGCTTGCTGGACATGGCACCCATGCCGTCGAACAGCAGGGCCATGCCCCAGGACAGCTCTTCGCCGCCACCGGCAAACATCACGTCCTGCATGCCCCAGGCAATCTGCTGTGCCGCAGCACCGATGCAGTGCGCCGAGGTGGAGCAGGCCGAGGTGATGGAGTAGTTGATGCCCTTGACCTTGAAATTGGTCGCCAGGCAGGCCGACACCGTGGAGCTCATGCAGCGCGTGACCTGGTAGGGACCGACGCGGCGAATGCCCTTCTCGCGCAATGTGTCAGCCGCCTCGATCTGGTTGGCCGGCGAGCCGCCGCCCGAGCCCATGATCAGGCCCGTGCGCGGATGGCTGACCTGCTCGGGAGCCAGGCCGGCCTGGGCGATGGCATCTTCCAGCGCGATCTGCGCATAGGCTGCCGCATCGCCCATGAAGCGCAGCTGCTTGCGATCGATCCGTGCCTCGACGTCGATCTCCGGCACACCGGCCACCTGGCTGCGCATGCCCAGTTCGGTGAACTTCGGCATGGCCTTGATGCCCGTGCGGCCCTCGCGCAGCGAGGTCTCCACGGTATCGAGGTCGTTGCCGATGCACGAGACAATGCCCGCGCCGGTGATGACTACGCGACGTTTGGTCATGCTGCCGTTCCCTGGCCTTCACCCTCGCGCAGGAACAGACCCACGCGCAGGTCATTGGCCACGTAGATTTCCTTGCCATCGGCCAGAAGGCGTGCATCGCCGATGGCCATGTTGAGCTTGCGCTTGATCACGCGCTTGATGTTGATTTCGTAGGTCACCAGCTTGACGTCAGGACCCACTTCGCCCGTGAACTTGACCTCGCCGGCGCCCAGGGCGCGGCCACGGCCGGGAAGGCGCAGCCAGGTCAGGTAAAAGCCGATCAACTGCCACATGGCGTCCAGGCCCAGGCAGCCGGGCATGACGGGATCGCCCCGGAAATGGCAGTCGAAGAACCAGAGATCAGGCTTGATGTCGAGTTCGGCGACGATCTTGCCCAGGCCGTGGGCGCCACCATCGGTGTCGATGTGCGTGATGCGGTCGAACATCAACATGGGAGGCAGGGGAAGACGTCCGCTGTCTGCGGAAAACAGCTTGCCTTCGCCCGAAGCGATCAGTTGCTCATACGAAAAAGAATCGGCCATTGTCTAACTTGCTCCACGGCGGCACTGACGCCACCTCTATCTCTGAATGGGTGCGGCCCGCAGCGGACCATGCAGCCGCGCATTATCGGGGTTGAACGTTGCCAGACTGCAACAAAACCCCGAGGCCGCATCAAAACTCTGCCACAAAAGCCACGCCGACCCAGGTCGCGGGCCTTGGCTACAGCCCCTGGACCGGCCGCTTGCGGCGCCTGATCCACGCCACCGCCAGCACCGCCAAGGCAGCCAGGCACAGCGGCACCAGACCTGCCGCGTGCACCCAGCGCGCGAATGGCGTCAAGGCCTCACGCCCCTGCACGCTGGCCTGCAGCACGGCACGCTCGTAAGGCACCAGCGCCTGCGTGACCACACCCCGGTGGTCGATGGCAACCGTGGCGCCGGTGTTGGTGGCGCGCAGCATGGGGCGCTCGAATTCCAGGGCGCGCATGCGGCTGATGGCCAGATGCTGGTCGATGGCCACGCTGTCGCCAAACCATCCGATGTTGCTGAAATTCACCAGCACCGTCGGCGCCGTCGCCGCGTTGCCAAAATGCGCCCCCAGCTCCTCGCCAAACAAATCCTCGTAGCAGATGTTGGGCGACAGGCGCTCGCCGGCCCAGGCCATGGAGGGCTGACCCAGCGCGCCACGGTTGAAGTCGCCCAGCGGTATGTTCATCATCTGCGTGAACCAGCGGAACAGCGGCGGGATGAACTCCCCGAAGGGCACCAGATGGTGCTTGTCGTATTGGTAGTCCTGGATCTGGCCGGGCTGCCAGCCCACGACCGAGTTCGTGTAGCCGGCCTCTTCCGACCCCAGGGGAATGCCCAGCAGCGCAGCCTGCCGGCCGTCCTTCTTCAGATACGGTTCGCGCAGCAGGTCCAGGTATTCCTCGGGCAGTTGCTGGGGCAGCAGGGGTACGGCCGTCTCAGGCGCCACGACCAGTTGCGCGGTGGCCGCGCGCAGCTCGCGCCCGTACCAGCCCAGCGCCAGCGGAATGCCGCTGCCGGCCTCGAACTTCTCATCCTGCGGGATATTGCCCTGCAGCAAGGCCACGCTCAGCGCCGGCCGTTCGGCCGACGGTGCATTGATGGCGGCATCGCGAAGCCACCACAGCCCGCCCCAGGCCAGGACCAGCGCCACTGCAGTGACCACCAGGCGGACGGGCCGGAGACCCTGTCTGTCCAGCAAGGCAGCCAGCCCATACGCCAACCCATATGCCAGCCAGGCCGCCACGGCGCCCGTGCCATAGACGCCAATCCAGCGCGGCAGCACGGACAAGGGGCCTTCCACATGGGCATAACCGCCCGCGCCCCAGGGAAAGCCGGTCCACAGCCAGCCACGCGCCAGCTCGGCCAGCAGCCAGACGGCGGAAAACAGCAGCGCGCCACCCGCCGCACCAGCAGGGCGCAGCCTTTGCCAGCCCCAGGCGGCCACAGCGTAGTAGCTGCCCAGAAACGCCGCAAGCGCCAGCACGGCGGCAACGGCCAGCGGCGCAGGCAGGCCGCCGTAGACATGCATGGAGATGAACAGCCACCAGAAGGTGGCCACCAGCCAGGCCGTGGCGAAGAGCATGGCACGCCCTGCCGCCTGGGCCGGACGCTGCGCCGTCTGCAGGGCGCGCGCCAGCACGGCCAGCGACAGAATCTGCAGCCACCACAGCGGGCGGCCATAGCCGCCGATGAGGCTCAGCGGCCCGTCGCCTTGCCCGCGCGCCCAGGGCCAGGCCAGCGACAGGGCCTGCGCTGCACCGGCCACAAGCAGCAGCACGCCATGGGCGAACCGGCCCATGCGCCGGCCGTCTTGCGAGAAAGCGGAAGAACTGGACAGGGGCATCGGCCGGTTGTGCGCAAAAAGAGGTAGGTCTCGGGTGAGAGAGGTCCAGCCAAGGGCAGGTTCAGGCGCAGCCTCAGCTGCGCAGCAGGCTGTCGGCGGCGGGATCGCGCACCACCTTGAACCAGCGCACGGCGCCGCCCTTGGTGTGCAGCACGGTGAATTCCAGGCCCGCCAGATGGATCTGCTCGCCGCGCTTGGGCACATGGCCCATTTCGTGGGCGATCAGGCCGCCGATGGTGTCGAACTCATCGTCGGGATCGCGGGCATGCAGGGCGACCTCGAAGGTCTCGTTGACATGCTCGATGGTGGTGTCGCCCGCCACGCGGTAGCTGTTGTCGGCCAGGGCGAAGATGTCGCCCTCGTCCTCGGGGATGTCGAACTCGTCCTCGATCTCGCCGACGATTTCCTCCAGCACGTCCTCGATGGTCACAAGACCCGCCACGCGGCCGAACTCGTCGATGACCACGGCGAGGTGGTTGCGGTTGCCCCGGAATTCACGCAGCAGATCGTTCAGGCCCTTGCTCTCCGGCACGAAGGCGGCGGGGCGCAGCAGGGCGCGGATGTTCAGGTCCGGCGAACGCTGCAGCTTGAGCAGGTCCTTGGCCAGCAGGATGCCGATGATGTTCTCGCGCTCGCCCTGGTAGACCGGGAAGCGCGAATGGGCCGTGGTGATGACCTGGTGCAGCAATTCATCGAACGGCGCGTCGATGTTGACCAAGTCCATGCGAGGGGCTGCGACCATGACGTCGCCGGCCGTCATGTCGGCCATGCGGATCACGCGTTCGAGCATGACGCGCGACTCGGGGCCGATGACCTGATTGTCCTCGGCGTCGGCCAGGGTCTCGATCAGCTCGTCGGGAGAGTCGGGGGCCGGGTGAATGAACTCGGCCACCTTTTGCAGGAAGCTTCGCTTGCTTTCCTTCTCGGAAGAGCGCGCAGGATGGGGGTCGGACACTGTCTTGGAGTGCAGGACGTGCGGTAGTGAAACAAGCTGCAAGGATAGCGGATTGCTCCGTCACCCCTGCATGCGCTGCGCCAATTCCCTTGCGGCGTTTTGCGCTTATTCGCCGGCCTGGTGGCGGCCATCCTGCACGCCACGGCGGATTTCCTGCACGTCGGCCAGGAAATCCCAGAACTGCTTGGCCTGCTTCTTGAACTGGTAGTCCACCTCGCCGATGTGCTCGGTCATCAGAGACGCCATGTGCGTGTCGATGCCGGCGGGCGGCAGTTGCAGGTAGGCCTCGGATTCGGAGCCATCGCGCTTGATGGTGGCGCCGGCCTTGCGCGCAATCCTGAGCATGGCCGTGTTCTCCGACAGCGCGTGGATGAACATCATGGACACGCCCTTGGTGCGTGCATGGATCACGGCGCGGTTGAACAGGCGCCCGCCATAGCCACGGCCACGTGCCTGCTTGAGCACGGAGACGCCGAATTCGGCGCAGCTCTTGTGCTCGGGATGCGAGGCAAAGGCCAGGTGCGCCATGGCGATCAGTTCGAGACGGCGGTTGTAGATGCCGAAGATGTCATCGCGCTCGAAGTCGAGCTGCATGGCATAGCGGCGGACCTGCTCGTCGCTGGCGGCATAGCCGAAGCGCAGGTAGCGGTCGCCTTCATCGAGCTTGAGCAAATGCGCCACCACGCGCTCGCGGTGGGACGGGCCCAGCGAGCGAATGGGCACCATGGACGCGGAGCGCCCATCGGGACGGTGCGGCTGGCCTGCGCTCGCACGCAACATGTCCCGGCCGGCCTGCCAGGACGCCTTCAACCAGTCTTTGGATGCATTCATGGCTCAAATATAGGTAAAAACCCGATGTCGAGCAACGGAGATATTGCAATGCAACAAAACCGTAAGGTTTTGGCATGCAAACCAATTTTCCCTCCCTGCACCTCTCGACGGCCAGGCCCCCTGTCCGAGCCTTCGTGGCTACAGAGGCACCGCCGTGGTCACCTTCACCCGGTCCATCACGAAGCTGGTCTTGCAGTCCTGCACGCTGGGGTGCTTGAGCAAGGTGTCCATGACGAAGCGCGTGTAGTGCTGCATATCGGCCACGACCACGCGCATCAGGTAGTCCATTTCGCCGGTCAGTGACACGCATTCCACCACCTCGGGCCAAGTCTGCACGCTGGCGCGGAACACGTCCATGGGGTTGCGCTTGCTGGTCTCGGTGTACTTTTCCAGGCGCACGTTGAGATAGGCGGTCAGCCCCAGGCCCACCGTCTCGGGCTGGACCAGGGCCACATAGCGATCGATCACACCGCCGTCTTCCAGGCGCTTGACCCGGCGCAGCACGGCGCTGGGAGACAGGCCGACCTGCTCCCCGATGACGTCATAGGTTTCCCGGCCGTTGGCCTGCAGGCGGCGCAAAATGGCCCGATCCAGTTTGTCGATGTTGTGCGTGGCGCTCATGGCGGTGGACTCGTAAATAAGTACGGATTTCTTCAGGGTTAACCCGAATTAACCAGTTAAATTGCGATAAACGAAAGATTTCCGCAATTTTCATGCATTTCGCATTTTCCCTCCACGGGCAAACGGCAAAAAGCTGAAGCCCCTCCCGCCTACAGTGACAGCACCGATCGAGAAGACGCAGGCGCCGGCCATGGCGCCCGTCCGACTGTCCTGCACTGAACTGGCCGGAGATCCCCATGAATGCCCCGCTGAACCAGGCTGCCGCCCAGGCCTGCGCGCAAACAGTCAAGCGCCAACGGGACATGCATCGTCCACGCCTTCCGGCCTGCCCACGCTGCCTATACTGCGGGGATCGCCTCCATTTCGCTTCACGCCATGACGCCCCGCCACGACGCCAACCGCGCCATGTCACGCCATGCCCGAGCGCCTGCGCCAGCCGGCCCGCAGCCGTCGGCCCGGTTGGCGCGGCGCAGCCTGCTGGCAGCACTGGCCGCCCTGCCCTGGCTGCCTGCGGCGGCGCAGGCCCAGCAGCCCTCCGCCGCCCAGACGCGCGATGCGAAGCCCGACTCCCTGACCCTGATCGTTCCCTATGCGGCCGGCGGCCCGCTGGACCGCACGGCACGGCCGCTGGTCGAGGCCAGCACCGCGAAGCTGGGAGCCATCCAGATCCTCTATGTGCCGGGCGACGGCGGCGCCAAGGGCTCCAACATGGTCGCCCAGGCCACCGCCCAGGACCGCTTGCTGCTGATGGGCGCGGCCGCCACCCATGCCGTGCTGCCCTGGCTGCAGCCCCAGCTGGGCTACGACCCGCTGCGCGACTTCCAGCCGCTGGTGCTGGTGGCGCGCATGCCCAATGTGCTGGTCATGCGCAGCGATCTGGCACGCCAGTGGCGCATACGCACGCCGCTGGACCTGCAGCGCTTTCTTGCAAAGCACCGCCAGCCGCTGCGCTATGCCTCGGGCGGGCCGGGCAGCAGCGGCCACCTGTCGGGCGAGATGTACCAGATGCTCACGCGGCTGCCGCTGCTGCACCTGCCCTTCGGCGGCACGCAGCCGGCACTGTCGGCCCTGCTCGACGGCTCGGCCGACCTGCTGTTCGACAGCCTGGCGTCTTCGCTGCCGCACATCCGCGCAGGGCGGCTGCAGGCCCTGGCCGTGACCACGCTGGAGCGCGCGCCCCTGCTGCCCGAGGTGCCCAGCCTCAACGACACGGTGCAGGGCTTCAACATGGCCAACTGGTTCGGCCTGTTTGCACCGGCCAGCTGGCCCGCGGAACAGGCGCAGCGCCATGCCGCCGCGTTCTCGCAGGCCATGCGCAGCCGCCCGGTGCAGGACACCCTGTCCGCCATGGGCGCGCTGCCCGAAGAGCTGCAACTGCAGGAGTTCGCGCGCTTTGTGCGTTCCGAGCACAGCAAATACGGCCTGCTGGTACAGGCCGCCCGAATCCGCCAGCTCTGAGCCGCGCAGGTGCCTTGCCTGCCCCCGGCCTGGGGCGGCAATGACAAGATCCTTGGAGAGCACCATGATGAGCACCGCAGCGACCCCCACCTCGTCCCACGCCCCCGCCCACGCCCCCGGTGTGGCACCTGTGGTCTACGGCCAGGCCGACCGCCCCCCGCGCGGCGACTACAGCCGCGCCAGCGACGACTACACCTGCGCGCAGGACTACGACGCCTACACCGAGGCCGACCACGACACCTACCGGCGCCTGTACGAGCGCCAGTCCGCCCTGCTGCCGGGCCTGGCAAGCCAGCACTTCATCGACGCCCTGCCCTCGCTGGGCGCCAAGGACCGCATTCCGCGCTTCGAGGAAGTCAACGAGCGCCTGCGCCGCGCCACGGGCTGGGAGATCGTCGGCGTGCCCGGGCTGATTCCCGAGGTGCCCTTCTTCTCGCTGCTGGCCAACCGCAAATTCCCGGTCACGGACTGGATCCGCAAGCCCGAGGAGTTCGAGTACATCGTCGAGCCCGATGTCTTCCACGACCTCTTCGGCCATGTGCCGCTGCTGTTCAGCCCCGTCATCGCCGACTACATCCAGGCCTACGGCCAGGGCGGGCTCAAGGCGGCCGAGCTGGGCGCCTGCGAGATGCTGTCGCGCCTGTACTGGTACACCATCGAATTCGGCCTGATCCGCGAGCAGGGCGGCCTGCGCGCCTATGGCGCGGGCATTCTCAGTTCATCGGGCGAACTCAACTACTCGGTGCGCAGCCCCGAGCCGCAGCGCCTGCCGCTGTCGCTGGAGCGCGCCATGCGCACGCTCTACAAGATCGACAGCTACCAGCACACCTACTTCGTGATCGACGACCTGCAGCAGCTGTTCGACCTCACGGCCGCCGATTTCGAGCCGCTGTACCGCCAGCTGCGCGATCAGCCCACCGTCGCGGCAGATGCGCTGCTGCCGGGCGAGGTCGCTCTGTAGGAATCGGCGCTGCAGGAATCTGCAGCCTCAAGCCGCTCGCGCAGCGCCAGGCAAAAGCGCCAGACGCGCTCGTCGAACACCAGCTGCACGTGGGCCACATCGTCCAGGCGGTGCGCATCCTGCCCCGGCAGCGTGGCCACGGGGAATGGAAAGACGATGTTGTCGCAGCAGCTCCACCAGCAGCTGAAGGGCACGTCCGAGGGCGGCGGCCCCAGGCGCTGCAGCCAGGCGCTGTCCATGCGCATCTGCAGCGCCGGCAGGCCATGGGCGAAGCGCGCCATCCAGGTGCCACGGTGTGGGGTGGCCAGCGTCACCACATGGGCCGCCAGTTGCGGGCGCTCCTGCGCCGACAGTTGCCCCAGCCAGGCCCGCACCACCAGGCCACCCATGCTGTGCGCCACGATCAGCGGAGCGCGCCCAGTGGCCTGGGCCATGCGGCGCGCGCAGGCGTCAAGGTCGGCCACCATGGCATCGATGGATGCGCCATGCGCCGGCTCCAGCGTCATGGCAGCGCAGGCAATGCCGCCTCTCTTGAGCCGCCGCAGCCAGGGCGCCCAGACCGCGCGGTTGCAGAAGAACCCGTGGACCAGCACCACGCCCACCTGGCCCATCGCACCCACTTGGCCGGTGGTGCCGCCGTCAGGCCAGCCATCGGCCTGGGCACGGGCGCGAAACGGCAGCCGCCAGCCAAACACCTGCACGGCCAACCGCCACTCGGCCAGCCAGGCCGCCGCCACCGTGCGCCACGACGGCACAGGTGCCCCCTCCTTGCGCACCACGCGGCGCATCAACACCATCTGCAGGCCCAGGTGCAGGCCCGGCCAGCACAGGCCCAGCAGCGCCCCCGCCAGCGCCAGTCCGGGTGAACGCGGCCACCACCATGCCAGCCAGGCCGCGGCGCCCGCCAGCGTGCCCAGCGCCACCATTTGCAGAATGCGTGCGTTCACGGCAGCCCGTCCCCAATGAAAAAAGAAGCCAACGTAGCACAGGCCCTAGGACAACCCCGTGTAGACCGCAAAGCACCCGCCTGACCAGAATCGGCCGCAGCGGTGGCCGGCCGACCGGCGCCTGCAACTTCGCTGTCCCCCTGTCTTCCCAGCAACCCAAGGTACCCTGCATGGACGCTGCGCCCTGGCTCAAGAACTATCCCGCCGATGTGCCTCACGAGGTGCATCCCGAGCAATACCGCTCGCTCACACACCTGCTGGAGGAGGCCTTCACCCAGCATGCGGACCTGCCCTTTTCGGTCTGCATGGACCGCTGGATGAGCTACCGCGAGCTGGACCAGCTGTCCACCCGCCTGGGCGCCTGGCTGCAGGGGCTGGGCCTGGAGCCCGATGCGCGCGTGGCCATCATGCTGCCCAATGTGCCGCAGTTCGCCGTCAGCATGGCGGCCGTGCTGCGCGCCGGCTACACCTGCGTCAACGTCAATCCGCTGTACACCCCGCGCGAGCTGGAGCACCAGCTCAAGGACTCGGGCGCCACGGCCATCATCATCCTGGAGAACTTCGCCCACACCCTGGCCGACGTGATCGAGCGCAGCGCCATACGCCATGTCTGCGTCACGGCCATGGGCGATCTGCTGGGCGGCATGTACGGCAGCTGGATCACCTTCGCCGTGCGCCACCTGGCCAAGATGGTGCCAGCCTACAGCCTGCCGCTGGACGGCTCGGGCGGCACGGTGCGCGAGGTCACGACCTTTTCCCAGGCGCTGGCGCGCGGCGCCCAGAAAGAGCTGCGGCCCAGCCAGGCGGGGCTGGATTCGGTGGCCTTTCTGCAGTACACGGGCGGCACCACGGGCCTGTCCAAGGGCGCCGTGCTCACCCACCGCTGCATCGTGGCCGCCACGCTGCAGGCCCATGCCTGGTTCACGCCCGCGCTGCATGGCCGCGTGAAGGCCCAGGACACGCACATCATCGCGGCGCTGCCGCTGTACCACATCTTCGCGCTCACGGTGAGCCTGTTTGCCATGCGCATGGGCGCCAGCCTGAGCCTGATCCCCAATCCGCGCGACATCCCCAAGTTCGTCAAGGTGCTGCAAAAACGGCCCTTCCACATCCTGCCGGCCGTCAACACCCTGTTCAATGCCCTGCTCAACAACGCCCAGTTCCGCGAGCTGGACTTCTCGCAACTGCGCGTGTCGCAGGCCGGGGGCATGGCCGCCAGCGAGGGCACGGCGCGCCAGTGGCAGCAGGTCACGGGCAGCGTGATGATCGAAGGCTGGGGCATGAGCGAGACCTGCGCCATCGGCACCAACAACCCCGTCATCACCACCTCCTTCAGCGGCACCATCGGCCTGCCGCTGCCGGGCATCTCCATCGCCATCAAGGACGACGAAGGCCGCGACCTGCCCATGGGAGAGGCCGGCGAGCTGTGCATCAAGGGCCCCAACGTCATGCGCGGCTACTACAACCAGCCCGACGAAACCGCCAAGGCCTTCACGGCCGACGGCTACATGCGCACCGGCGACATCGGCGTGATGGACCAGGAGGGCTTCACCCGCATCATCGACCGCAAGAAGGACATGATGGTGGTCAGCGGCTTCAACGTCTATCCGAACGAGCTGGAGAACGTGATCTCCATGTGCCCCGGCGTGCTCGAATGCGCAGCCGTGGGCGTGGCCGACGAGCGCCAGGGCGAGGCCATCAAGGTCTACGTGGTGCGCAGCGACCCGGCACTGACCGAGGAACAGGTGATGCGCTTTTGCCATGACCAGCTCACCGGCTACAAGCGCCCGCGCACGGTGGAGTTCCGCGACGAACTGCCCAAGACCAACGTAGGCAAGATCCTCAGGCGCGCCCTGCGCGATCCCGCCTGAAACCCGCACGGCCGCAGCTGTAGCCCACGCGTCAGCCGTGGCTGCCTGCGGCTGTTAGCCTCGGGCAAAAGCCGCCTCGCCTCCTCATGACAACTTCCGCCCCAACCAGCGACAGCGCCGCGCTGCCCCCCGGCATGACCGTGCTGGAGCGCGGCTGGCTGTCGGCCAACAACATCGTCTTCGCCGCCGATACCGATGTCCCTGTGGACGACCCGCAGGACGACGGCGCTGCCGTGGTCGATACCGGCTACGTCAGCCATGCCGGGCAGACCGTGCTGCTGGTCGAGCAGACGCTGGCCGGCCAACCGCTGGCACGCATCCTCAACACCCATCTGCACAGCGATCACTGCGGCGGCAATGCTGCCTTGCAGGCGCGCTGGCCGCAGGCCCGGACCTACGCCGCACCGGGCCAGGCCGCCTTCGTGCGCGACTGGAACCCCGCTGCACTGAGCTACACGCCCACCGGCCAGGAATGCCCGCAATTTGCGCTGACCGGCGTGCTGCAGCCCGGCACCAGCGTGCGGCTGTCGGGACGCGACTGGCAGATCCATGCCGCGCCCGGGCACGATCCGCACTCCATCATCCTGTTCGAGCCCGCCAGCCGCACCCTGATCTCGGCCGACGCGCTCTGGGAAAACGGCTTCGGCGTGGTCTTCCCCGAGATCGAGGGCCTGAGCGCCTTCGACGAGGTGGCCGCCACGCTCGACGTGATCGAAGGCCTGGCACCGCTCACCATCGTCCCCGGCCACGGCGGCGTTTTCACGGGCGTGGCCGCCGCGCTGGACACGGCGCGCCGCCGCCTGGACGGCTTTGTGCGCGCCCCCGAGCGCCACGCGCTCTACGCGGCCAAGGTGCTGCTCAAGTACCGGCTGCTGGACTGGCAGCGCATACGCACCACCGATCTGCTGGCCTGGCTGGCCGCCACGCCCTACTTCGGCATGCTGCATGCAGGCTATTTCAGCCACGAAACCGCCGAGCACTGGAGCCGCACGCTGGTGGATGCGCTGGTGCAATCGGGCGCGGCGCAGCGCGAGGGCGAATGGGTTCACAACGCCTGAACGAAACAGATCTGCGATAGACGTAAAAGAAATTAAGAATGCTCTGATAGATTTCACAAATGGCAATGACTAGCATTCGCTGATCAGCAAAAAGGCGCTCCTGACGTCCACGGGAATCGCACTGCAGGCCAAGTGCCTGCGCTGATCAGAGCGAGCCTCAGGCCTGCCACATGACGCGCTCCGCGTCCAGCCGCCCCGCCAGCCAGCATCCAATCATGCACAGCGAGGGAGGCGGGCATGGCTCACCACACCAATCACATCACCGGCCGCAAGCACTGCGCGGCTGCGACACGGCCGCATGCCGTGGGCATCGCCGCCACGCTGATGGCACTGAGCCTGCCGATGCAGATCCAGGCGCAGCCCGCCACGCCAGCTCCGCTGGACCAGACACTCGGGGAAGTCCAGGTCCGCGACCGCCATGACGGTGGCTACAAGGCGCAAAAGGCAGCATCCCCCAAGTTCACCCGCCCGCTGGTGGACACGCCCCAGACCCTGTCGGTGATACGCCGGGAAGTCATGGAGGAACAGGAAGCAACCACCTTGCAGGAAGCCTTGCGCAACACGCCCGGCGTGACCCTGTTGCTGGGAGAAGGCGGCAACTCCAACAGCAAGGACAACATCTTCATGCGCGGCTTCGACACCACAGGCAGCATCTTCATCGACGGCGTGCGCAACCTGGGCAGCTCGGTGCGCGACACCTTCAACATCGAGGACATCGAGATCGTCAAGGGCGCCTCGGGTTCCGAGTACGGGCGCGGCGCGCCTTCCGGCAGCATCAACATGCGCACCAAGCTGCCGATGCTGGGCGATCTGTCGCAGATACGCCTTGGCACCGGCACCGCCGACACCAACCGCGCCACTGCAGACCTGAACCGGCAGCTCGGCGACACCGCCGCCCTGCGTCTGAACGCCATGGTCCAGAGCAGTGGTGTCGCAGGCCGCGACTTCGTGCGCGACCAGGGCATGGGCATGGCGCCATCGCTGGCCCTGGGGCTGGGCACGCCCACGCGCCTCATCGCCGACATGCAACTGCTGCAATACGACAACCGTCCCGATGGCGGCGTGCCCACCGTGGGACTTCCAGGCTTCTACAACGGCGCATTGTCCATACTGGGCATCAAAGACATACAGCCCGTGGACCCGTCCAACTTCTACGGCAGCCTGGACGACTTCAGCAAGACCGAGCTGAACCAGGCCACCGTGCGCTTCGAGCACGACCTGTCACCCGGCACCACGGTGCGCAACATCACGCGCGTGGGACGCAGCAAGATCGACCAGTTGCTCACGGGCACCTCGGGCATCGTCAGCGACGGAAGCGGCGCAAGCGCCGTGGGTCGCCCGGACCCCGCCACCTGGACTGCCTCGCGCTCGCGCCAGTTGCGCTGGCAATCCAACCAACTGCTCACCAACCAGAGCAATCTTTCATCGAGTTTCAAGACCGGCGGACTGCAGCACGCGCTGAGCGCGGGCCTGGAACTGATCTACGAGAAGCAGACCTCCAGGGGACGCACGGGCGCCGGCACCATGGCGCCCGCCAACCTCTATGACCCCAACGTCAACGATCCAATCACGGGCCAGGACATCCGCTACACAGGCCAGATCAGCGAAGGCAACACCAGAACCGTCGCGCTGTATGCCTTCGACAGCATCGAGTTCAGTCCGCAGTGGCAGCTCAACGGCGGCCTGCGCTGGGACCGCTACCGCAGCGCCAACGACAACACCACCGCACCCAATGCCGCCACGGGTGCGCAGACCACCAGCCAACTAAGCAGCAGCGGCAGCCTGCTAAGCACAAAACTGGGGCTGGTCTTCAAGCCGGTGGACTACGGCAGCATCTACGCCGGTATCTCGACGTCGCAGCAGCCGCCGGGCGGCAGCAACTTCTCGCTCAGTGCTACGGAGGGCAACATCAACCACTCCAGCATGGACCCCTCCAAGGCCGCCAACCTGGAAGTGGGCACCAAGTGGGACATCCTGGATCGCCGCCTGCTGCTGACGGCCGCCCTGTTCCAAACCACGGTGCGCAACGACCTGGGCACCATCGACAACGTCACGGGTGCCGTGACCCAGTATGGCAAGAAGCAGGTCAAGGGGATCGAGCTGGGCGCCGTCGGCCAGATTACGCCGGCCTGGAACGTCACGGCCGGCCTGGCACGCATGAACACCAAGATTGAGCAGGGCACGTCTTCACAGACCGGCGCACACCTGAACTGGTCACCCAAGCTCAGTTTCACCAGCTGGACCACGTACCGCTTCGGCAACGGACTGACGCTGGGTGGTGGCGCACGCTACATGGCCAGGATGGCGCGCCTGGTCAGCAATTCCGCCGTGCCGGACACCACCAACATGCCCAGCACACGCGACTACTGGGTCTACGACGCCTTCATGGCCTATGAGGTCAGCAAGCACCTGCGCCTTCAACTGAACGTCTACAACCTGGCCGACAAGAAATATGTGGCCAGCCTCAACAACAACGGCGCACGCTACATGCCGGGCCCAGCACGCTCGGCCCGGCTCGTGGCCACGCTGAAGTTCTGATGCCAGCGAGGTGTTGCCGAGCGGCAACGAACAGACAAGGCGATATCAGATAGTTCTTATATTTTTATTAAGAATCACTATCATTTTCACTACAGACATAGACCTCTGTTACAGCCAGCACCGGAGCCGTCCTGCACGCCATCCGACCAGCAAGCCAGCACATTCACCGCCCACGGCGCCCTCCCGTGCGCCGGGCATTGCGCCCTCCTCCAACATGGCGAACTCCAACACGTACATCAAAAGCCGCAAACACCATGGTGCCGGCCGCCCGTCGTCGGCCGGTCTCATCGCTGCTGCCGCAGCCCTGGCCACCCTGGGCCTGCCCGCAATGGCCCAGACTTCTTCCCCTGGCACCAATGCCGCGCCCAGCCTCAAGGAAGTGACGGTCGAAGGCGCACGCAGCACCGGCTATGAGCCCGCGCAGGTCTCCTCTCCCAAGTTCACCCAGCCGCTGGTGGACACCACGCAGACCATCTCCGTCATCAAGGAGCAGGTGCTGCAGGAACAAGGCGCCACCACGCTGACCGAGGCGCTGCGCAACGTGCCCGGCGCAGGCACCTTCTACGCGGGCGAGAACGGCAACACCAGCACGGGTGATGCCATCTACATGCGCGGCTTCGACACCTCCAACAGCATCTATGTGGATGGCGTGCGCGACGTGGGCTCCATCTCGCGCGACGTGTTCAACACCGAGCAGGTGGAAGTCACCAAGGGCCCGGCCAGCACCGACTACGGCCGCAGTGCCCCCACCGGTGCCATCAACATGGTCACCAAGCAGCCCAGCCTGACCGACAGCTTCGGCGCCTCGCTGGGCGCGGGTTCGGGCAGCTACAAGCGCTCCACCGTGGACTGGAACAAGAGCCTGACCGGCATGGGCGGCGCGGCCTTCCGGCTCAACGCCATGGTGCAGGACGCCGGCGTCGCCGGCCGCGACCGCGTGGCCAACGACCGCTGGGGCATCGCACCGTCGTTCGCCTTCGGACTGAACACCGACACGCGCACCTACCTGAACGTGCTGCACGTCAAGCAAAGCAATGTGCCGGACGGCGGCGTGCCCACCATCGGCCTGCCCGGCTACAGCAACACCGACGCGCGCCTGAACGCGGGCCGCCCCGTGGACCCCAGCCGCTTCTACGGCACCAGCGCCGACCACGACGACGTGACGGCCGACATGGTCACGCTGCGCGTGGAACACGACTTCACGCCCGACACCACGCTGCGCAACACCACGCGCTGGGGTCGCACCAAGCAGGACTACCTGCTCACGGCCTTCATGACGCTGTCCGCCAACAACAGCAGCAACCCCGCCAACTGGACCGTGGCGCGCAGCCTGCCGACCTTCAAGAACCAGGTCAACGACATCGTCACCAACCAGACCAACCTGACGACCAAGCTGGCGACAGGCAGCGTGCGGCACGAGCTGAGCACCGGGGTGGAGATCACGCGCGAGAAGCAGAGCAACTACGGCACGGGCACCACAGGCGCCTGGCCCGATGCCAATCTCTATGACCCGCAGGTGCCCAGCTCCGGCCTGAACTGGTCGCGCAACGGCGCCGACAGCAAGGGCTCGACCGACACCTTTGCGCTGTACGCCTTCGACACGCTCAAGTTCAACGAACAGTGGCAGGCCAACGCCGGCCTGCGCCTGGACCGCTACAAGACGCAGTACGACGCACGCGCCGTCTGCGGCGGCCGCAGCGGCCCGGCCTGCGGCAGCAATCCTGCAGGCACCGTGCTGCCCAGCGCCGTGGGCCTGGAGGCCTCCGACACCCTGCTGAGCTGGAAGATCGGCGGCCTCTACAAGCCCGCGCCCAATGGCAGCGTGTACGTGAACTACGCCCTGTCGCAGCAGCCACCGGGCGGTGCCAACTTCACGCTGTCCACGGCCGCCAACAACGCCAACAATCCCAACATGGACCCGCAAAAGGCCAAGACCGCCGAGCTGGGAACCAAGTGGGAGCTGATGGACAAGCGCCTGCTGCTGACAGGCGCGCTGTTCCGCACCGAGATCACCAACGAGATCGTCACCAACCCTGACGGCACCGTGGGACAGACCGGCAAGAAGATCGTGCAGGGTCTGGAGCTGGGCGCCACGGGCCAAATCAGCCCGGCCTGGGGCGTGACGGCGGGCTACACCATCCAGAACACCAAGGTGGACACGGGTGCCACCGTGGCGCAGGACGGCTCCAGCGGCCTGACCTACACGCCCAAGAACGCCTTCTCGCTGTGGACCAGCTACCAGTTCCCGTTCGGCCTGACGCTGGCTGGCGGGGCGCGCTACTCGGGCGGACTCAAGCGTGGCACCGACGGCGCCGTGGGCACGCCCAACTTCACCGATGCCTACTGGGTCTTCGATGCCATGGCCAGCTACCGCATCAACAAGAACGCCGACATCCAGCTGAACTTCTACAACCTGTTCGACAAGGAATACGTGGGCGCCATCAACAAGAGCGGCTACCGCTATTTCCCGGGCACGCCGCGCTCCGTGCGCGTGTCCGCGAACTTCCGCTTCTGAGTGGATGCAAGACGGGCCGCCGCGCCGGCCTTGCCGCGCGCAGAGCGCCGACAATCTCTGTACCGCCCCGGCCCCGCCGGGGCTTTTTCCATGCGAGGAGGACCCGCACCATGATGCTGCACATTCCCGACGTGCTCACGCGCCAGCAGATCACTGCCATCCGCACAGCCATCGACGCCGCCGACTGGGTGGATGGCCGTGCCACGGCAGGCAGCCAGGGCGCCCGGGTCAAGCGCAACCGCCAGTTGCCCGAAGACTCGCCCGTGGCACTGGAGCAGGGCCGCATCATCGAGCAGGCGCTGGCGGCCAATGCGCTGTACTTCAGTGCCGCCCTGCCCGCACGCACCATGTCGCCGCTGTTCAACCGCTATGCGGACAGTGAAACCTATGGCCTGCACGTGGACGGTGCGGCGCGGCGCCTGTCAGGCGCGCAGCAGTGGATGCGCACCGATGTGTCCTGCACCCTCTTCCTCTGCGATCCCGAGGACTACGACGGCGGCGAGCTGGTCGTGGTGGACACCTACGGCACGCACGAGGTCAAGCTGCCGGCCGGCGATCTCATCCTCTACCCCTCCACCAGCCTGCACCGCGTGGAACCGGTCACCCGGGGCGAGCGCGTGTGCTCCTTCTTCTGGGCGCAGAGCATGGTGCGCGACGACACACGCCGGGCCATGCTGTTCGAGATGGACCAGACCATCCAGCGCCTGCGCGAAAAACTGGGCGAGACCGACGAAACCCTCAGCCTCGCGGGCCAATATCACAACCTGCTGCGCATGTGGGCGGAGACCTGAGGGATCGGATCGCTTCAGGGCTTGTGCTTTTCCGCGCAGCCGATCAGGTGGTTGTAGCTGCTGGACATGCACTGGTACATGGCCTTGGAGCGGCCCGTGGCGGCCTGGCAGTCGGCCACCGTGGCGTGCGTGCGCGCCTCGCGAAACTTGCCGGCGGTTGCATCGAACTGCGCCTGGGTGATGTAGCCGCCCTTGACGTTCTTCTGCCCGTTCTCGACCATGGTGTCCACCTGGCTGCGGATGTTGTCCACGGCGGCGGCGCAGTTCAGCGGCACCTCCTTGGAGTCGACCTTGCTCAGGCCCTTGGCCACGCCGTCCGCCATCTCGCGCACCTGCTTGGGCAGCTTCTTCGTGCCGTCGGGGTTGCGCTCCTCGCCAAACCGGCCCGAGCCTGCGCCCGAGCTGCCATTGGGCGATACCTTGATCTGGCCGGCATCGGCCTGGTCGGTGGGCAGCTGCGATCCGTAATGCGTGCGCCCTTCCGCGTCCACCCATTTGTAGACCGGCTGCGCTGCCGCCGTGCACGCCCATGCAAGACCCAGCGCGGCCCAGGCCGCGCGGCTCCATGTTGTTTTCATTGTTGAAACCCCTGCGGTATCCGGGCCGCGGCATGCGGCCCGCCTGTCGGTAACCAAGTGTAGCAACGCCAGGCGACGCTGCACCCCGCAGGAATGTCAAGTGCGGCTCAGGGCAGGTCCTTGCTGGGGTCGGGCGTGGCTGCATCGCGGGGGCCGATGGTGCCCAGGCGGCTCTTGAGCGACTGGGGCTGGCCCGTGATGAGCGCCGCGTAGTTGGTGGTGTTGGACAGCACCTTCTTCACGTAGTCGCGCGTCTCGGTGAAGGGCACGTTCTCGGCCCAGATGGCGGCGTCGAGCACCGGGCCGTTGCGCCAGTTGCGCGGGCGGCCGGGACCGGCGTTGTAGCCTGCCGCAGCCAGCGCCATGGAACCGTCGAAATCGTCCAGCGCCAGCTTCAGATAGGCGGTGCCGATGGTGATGTTCACCTCGCGGTCATTGATCATGGACGGAGAAAAGTCCGTCATGCCGATCTTGCGCGCCGTCCAGCGGGCCGTGGCCGGCATGACCTGCATCAGGCCCGAGGCGCCCACGCCCGAGCGGGCATCCATGATGAAGCGGCTTTCCTGGCGGATCAGGCCATAGACGTAGGCCGGGTCCAGGCCGATGGAGCGCGAGCGCGCCAGCACCGTGTCGTGGAAGGGCATGGGAAAGCGCTGGCTCCAGTCGGCAAAGCTGCGGGTGCGCTCGCTGGTGTTGATGCAGCGGTCCCAGACCTGCTGCTGGCAGGCCAGATCGGCGGCGGCCAGCAGTTCGCGGTCGCTCATGCCGCCGGCCTGGTGCAGGTTGGTGGCGTAGTTCCATTCGCGCACGCCTTCGCTGCGCAGGCCGTTCTGGATGGCGTAGAGACCGCGCACCAGGCTGGGGTTGGCGCGGGCGGCGGCCTTTTCGGGCGCCGTGGGCGGCGCCGGCTGGGGGGGCGCCGTCACGCGCTGGCCGATGTCCTCCAGCGCCAATTGCTCGTAGAAGCTGCCGGGGCCGGCCATGTCCTCCAGCAACTGGCGCGCCTCGGAGCGTTCCTGCTCGCTAGGTCGGCCGGACAGCAAGGCACGCGCCTTCCAGTAGGTCCATGTGTGTTCGGTGCGCTCGGGACCCATGGCGTCGATGGCGCGGCGCACCGTGCGCCAGTCGCCGGCGCGCAGCGCGGCGCGCACCTTCCAGCCCAGCAGTTCATCGCTGAGGTCGCCGTCCTTGCGCACCTTGCCGAAATAGGTCGCCGCCTCGGGCTGCAGCTTGAGCGCGGCCTGCTTGCCGATCACGCCCCAGGCCCAGTTGTTCTCCTCGGCCGTCAGCCGGGCACCCCAGCCGCCTTCCAGCTGGGTGGCCGCCGCCGCCGGGTCGCTGGAGGCCATGCGGATCAACGCCAGCAGCGCCAGTTCCTTGGGCACGGCACCGCGCACGCGCGTCTGCCCGGCCAGGTACTTGGCGGGCGAGGCAAAGACCTGTGCCACCTGGGGCAAGGCCTCGGGAGCGACGATGGCCACGGCATCGCGCGTGGCCTTTTGGCGATTGGCCTCGGCCGCCTGGCGCGCCTTGCGCCAGACTTCGGGTTCGCTGATCTGCTTGGCCGCGTACAACTCGCCGGCGGCGTAGGTGCAGCCGTCGTCGGCGTCGCGCTGGGCCCACCACAGGTCGCGCACCTGCTGGCCCAGGTTGGCAGCAGGCTGGCCCTTGATGCTGTCGATCAGCAGGGCGTAGCAGCTGACGGAGCGGTCATCGCGCATGCGAAACGCACCATGCACCTGGTCGAACATGCCCCAGTCGCGGCGCTGCCCCAGCAGCAGCAGCCAGTCGTTGCGCAGCCGGTCTTCCTGGTAGGTGCCGGGCCAGCGCTTGAAAAACCCCAGAATCTCATCGGCACTGGCTTCTTCCAGCCGGGCCTTGAGTTCCCAGTACGCGGCCCAAGGTTCGAGCACATGGCCACGCGCAGAAGGCAGCAGCTGCGTGAGCTTGGCCTTGTCGCCTTTGCGGAAGGCCTGCTGCATTTCCAGCAAGACATCGTCGCCACGGTTTTGCGCCAGCGCAGGCGTGGCTGCGGTGGTCCAGAGGGAAGCCGCCAAAAGCGGTGTCAAAATCTTCAGCCAGTGCATGGAGGAAATTATCTGATGGACAAAGCAGCCCTGCGCCGCAGCTTGATAGACCAGCGCCTCAATCTTCCCGACCGACTGCAGCGCGCCGACGCGCTGCAACAGGTCATGCGCTTTTGGCTGATACAGCGGCCCGACACCGTGATCGGCGCCTATTGGCCGATCAAGGGAGAGTTCGATCCGCTGCCCGCGCTTCACCGCTGGAAGGAAGATGGCGAGCTACAGGGTACCCCACAAAGGCGCCGAATCGGACTGCCGGTGATTGACAAGCAGCGTAAGACACTCAGCTTTCACGCTTGGTACCCGGGCTGTCCCATGGAAGAGGATGCCTACGGCATTCCCAAGCCCAAGGACACCGAAACCCTGACCCCCACCCTGCTGTTCGTGCCCTGCGTGGGCTATGCGGCCGGCGGCTACCGCCTGGGCTATGGCGGGGGTTTCTACGACCGCACCCTGGCTGAACTGCAGCCCAAGCCCTTCACCGTGGGCCTGGGCTACGGCTGCGGCTATGTGGACGAGTTCGAGCCCGAGCCGCATGACCTGCCGCTGGATGCCATCCTGAATGACCATGGGGTCGTCTGGCCGGTGTAGAACAAGCACCCCCTGAGGCGCTGCGCGCCTTCCCCCTCTCTGCCCGCTTCGCGGGGGAGGGGGACGACACCCTCACTGCGGGGCGGCCCTTGCTCGGTGTCCCTCGCTTTTGGCCGCGCCGGTTTTTAGCGCTGTGCTTCTTTAGTTTGCTGTCTCGCGCTGCGCCTGCCATTGATGCCAGCCGCGGGCGCGCAGGTCGCAGGCGGGGCAGGTGCCGCAGCCGTAGCCCCAGTCGTGCAGCGTCTCGCGCGTGCCCTGGTAGCAGGTGTGGGTGTCGCGCTGGATGAGGTCCACCAGGGTGTCGCCGCCCAGGTCGTGGGCCATTTGCCAGGTTTGGGCCTTGTCTATCCACATCAGGGGCGTTTCGATGCGCAGGCGCCGCTCCAGTCCCAGGTTCAGGGCGAGCTGCATGGCCTTCATGGTGTCGTCTCGGCAGTCGGGGTAGCCGGAGTAGTCGGTCTCGCAGACGCCGGTGACGATCACCGACAGGCCGCGCCGGTAGGCCAGCGCGCCGGCCAGGGTCAGGAACAGCAGGTTGCGGCCGGGCACGAAGGTGTTGGGCAGGCCGTCGGCCTGCATGGCGAAGGCCACGTCCTCGGTCAGGGAGGAGCCGCCGATCTGTTGCAGCACGTCCAGCGAGAGGACATGGTCATCGCCCAGGCGCGGAGCCCATTGGGGAAAGTCCCTGGCCAGCCGCTCGCGCACCTGCTGGCGCACCTGCATTTCCACGCTGTGGCGCTGGCCGTAGTCAAAACCGAGGGTCTCGACGCGCTCGTACAGCGACAGCGCCTGCGCCAGGCAGGTGGTCGAATCCTGGCCGCCGGAAAACAGGACCAGTGCAGCCGTGTGGCGCGCCGCTGGCGCCTGGGGAGAAGAGCTATCGTTTTGCATGGCACGCATTAGAGCGCGCCCAGGCAGCGCCCAGCTCCTACATGGGTTTTCCTGCCATGCTTGCTAAGCTGTAGGGCCTATCGCGGAGGTTGCGGCCATGCTCACGCTCTATATCGGCAACAAGAATTATTCGTCCTGGTCCATGCGCCCCTGGGTGCTGATGCGCCAGGCCGGCATTGCTTTCGAAGAGGTCATGCTGCGCTTTGACAGCTTCGACGAGCAGTCCGCCTTCAAGCAGCGCGCCCGCGCGCTCTCGCCTTCGGGCCGCGTGCCCGTGCTCATGGATGAAGGCATGGCCATCTGGGACAGCCTGGCCATCTGCGAGTACCTGGCCGAGAAATTCCCTGAAAAGCACCTGTGGCCCACGCTGGCGCTGAATCGCGCCCGCGCGCGCAGCCTCTGCGCCGAGATGCACAGCGGCTTCGGCGCCCTGCGCTCGCTGTGCCCGATGAACATCGAGGCCCAGCTGCCCGAGGTCGGCGCGCGGCTATGGGCAGAGAACGTCGCACTGCGCGACGATGTGCAGCACCTGTCCGAGCTGTGGCAACCGCTGCTGTCCACGGCCAGCGGCCCCATGCTGTACGACCAGTTCAGCATCGTCGATGCCTTCTTCGCCCCCGTGTGCATGCGCCTGGCGACCTATGAGCTGCCCGTGGCACCGGCCATCGACGCCTATGTGCGCCGCGTGCGCGCCCTGCCGGGCGTGCAGGACTGGGTGCAGGGCGCACTGGCCGAGCATGATTTCCGGCCGTTCGAGGAACCGTACCGCACGGCTGCGGCGGGCTGAGTGCCTCCTGTCTGCTGCCAGTCCGGCGCCTGTCAGAACGGCTCGGCCAGCAGATGCACCAGGCTGTGCACGCCATCGAAGTAGTTGCCCAGGCGCATGTTCTCGTCAAAGCTGTGCTGGTTGTTGTCGGCATTGACCAGGGGCACGATGACGAAGGGAATCTTCAGCGCCTGCACGGCCGCGCCCGTGGGCACGGTGCCGCCCATCATGCGGATCTGCACCGGGTCGCTGTCCCAGGCCTTGTTCATGCCCTTGCGCAGCCACTGGCCGACAGGGGCGTCCAACGGTGTGCGAACGGCAGAGCCGGAGGCTGATACACCGCCCAGCTTGAGGGTGGCGAGCCTGGGGTGGCTGGCACGCTGCTCGGCCGTGGGCGGGCCATCGACCAGATGGAAGCCCTGGGCCTCGATATGGGTGCGCAACAGTTTCTCCAGCCGCTCGGGAGGCGTCTCGGGCACGGTGCGCATGTCGATCTCGGCCACGGCCACGGAGGGCACGACGGTACGCGCCTTGCTGCCCACCTCGGCGCTTTGCAGGCCGCGCACGTTCAGCGAGGGGTACTGCATGGACTCCTGGTAGTTGCGTCCCACGGTCTCGGCCTTCGCAATGCCCAGGCGCTTGCGCAGGGCGGCCTCGTCGTCGGGCACGGCCTGCATCACCTCGCGTGCCTGCGCATCGAACTCGATGCCGTCGTAGTAGCCCTGGATCAGCACCTTGCCGTCATCGCCCTTCATGCTGGCCAGCAGGCGCGCCAGGGTCTGGGCCGGATTGGCCGCGTAGTTGCCGTAGTGGCCGCTGTGCAGTTCCTGGCTGGCGCCATAGACAGTGAGCGTGGCCTGGGCAATGCCCCGGTTGCCGAACACCAGGGTGGGCCGGTTGCTGGCGTGCATGGGACCGTCGAGCACCACCATGGCGTCGGACTTCAGCGCAGCCAGGTTCTCGCCGATCACGCGGCCCAGCGTGGGAGAGCCCTTTTCCTCTTCGGAATCCAGCAGCACCTTGATGTCCACGCCCGGCTGCTTGCCCTGGGCCTTGAGCGCATCCAATGCCGCCAGCAGCATGACGATGGGCGCCTTGTCGTCCGAGGACGAGCGCGCAAACACGCGCCACTGCGGATCGGGCTGCTCGCCGTACAACTGCTCCAGCGGCAGCGTGGCCCAGCGGCCATCCGGCTGGCGCTGCTTGAGCGTGGCCTGCCAGGGGCTGGCCTGCTGCCACTCCTCGGGCTTGACGGCCTGGCCATCAAGGTGGGCGTAGAACAGCACGGTCTTGCGCCCGGGCCCAGCCGACGGCAGCGTGGCCATGAGCATGGGCTTGTCGCCATTGGCCAGTTGCCGTACCTCGAAGCCCCGCCGCTCGAAGGCCTTGGCAAACCAGGCCACGTTCTTCTGGATGTCGGCCGGCACATTGGCGTCGTTGGGCAGGGCCAGCACCTCGACCCATTCATGCAGGCTGGCACGGGCCGCCTGCCGGGTGGTGTCGGCCAGCGGTGCGGCGCTGGCTGCGGACAGCAGGCCGGCAGCCGCCAGGCCCAGGATCAGGGCGGGAACACGCGGTCGAAAGGACCAAGCCATGGTTTTGTCTCCAAATGGAAAATGGGCATGCGGCGCCCCTGGGCGCCCGGTGCAGCCCGCCATCATGTCACCGCCCAGGCCGTACCATTGCGGGATGAGCGAATTTCAGGTGTACATGGTGGGCGGCGCGGTGCGCGACCGCCTTCTGGGGCGGGCCGTGCATGACCGCGACTGGGTCGTGGTCGGCGCCACGCCCGAGCAGATGGCCGAGCGCGGCTTCATGCCCGTGGGGCGGGACTTCCCCGTCTTCCTGCATCCCGAAACCCACGAGGAGTACGCCCTGGCGCGCACCGAGCGCAAGAGCGGGCCCGGCTACCGCGGCTTCGTCGTGCAGGCGGCGCCCGACGTCACGCTGGAGCAGGACCTGGCCCGGCGCGACCTGACCATCAACGCCATGGCCGCCCCCCCGGACTGGGATGGCAAAGGCGCCATCGACGATCCCTACGGCGGCCAGGCCGATCTGCAGGCCCGGGTACTGCGCCATGTGACCGATGCCTTTCGCGAAGACCCGGTGCGCATCCTGCGCGTGGCGCGCTTTGCGGCACGGTTCCACGAATTCACGGTGGCACCGGAAACCATGGCCCTGATGCAAGAGATGGTGGCCGCCGGCGAGGTGGATGCCCTGGTGCCCGAACGCGTCTGGCAGGAGATCAGCCGGGGCCTGATGGAGCGCCAGCCCTCGCGCATGTTCGAGCTGCTGCGCGAATGCGGCGCGCTGGCCGTGCTGCTGCCCGAGCTGGAGCGCCTGTGGGGCGTGCCCCAGCGCGCCGAGTACCACCCCGAGGTCGATACCGGCGTGCACGCCATGATGGTGCTGGACATGGCCGCGCAGCTGGACACCCCGCTGCCCGTGCGCTACGCCTGCCTGGTGCACGACCTGGGCAAGGGCACGACCCCGGCCGATGTGCTGCCGCGCCACATAGGACACGAGCACCGCAGCGCCCGCCTGGCCGAAAAGGTGGGCGAGCGGCTGCGCGTGCCCACCGACTGCCGCGAACTGGGCGACGTGGTGGCGCGCGAGCACGGCAACATCCACCGCAGCGGCGAGCTCAACGGCGCCGCCATCGTGCGCCTGCTGGAGCGCTGCGACGCCATCCGCAAGCCCGCGCGCTTCGAGCAGGCCCTTGCGGCCTGTGAATGCGACGCGCGGGGGCGCCTGGGTTTCGAGGACCGGCCCTACCCCCAGCGTGCCCGCCTGCGCGATGCGCTGGCTGCCGCGCTGTCCATCTCCACCTCGGACATCGCGGCCCAGGCCGCAGCGCGCGGCAAACAGGGCAAGGCCATAGGCGAGGCCGTGCAGGCGGCGCGCGCGCAGGCCGTGGCCGATTGGCTGGCGCAGGCGGCCTGAGCGCAAAGGCCGCCACACACGGGAATCAGGCTCGCGCCACGGGCAGGACCAGTCGCAGGCACACGGGCTGCTCGCCTCCTGCCGTCAACAAGGCCACGCTGCCGCCCAGCCGCTCGGCGATGCGCCGCACCAGGTACAACCCCAGCCCGGCGCCGGGCCGGTGCTGGGCGTTGCGGCCACGGTAATACCTTTCGAACAACTGGTCCTGGTCCGCCTGGGCAATGGGCTCTGCCGGGTTCGAGACCTGGATCTCCAGACCCTCACCCTGCCTGGTCACGTCCAGGCGGAACGATTCGCCTTCGGGCGTGTGGCGGTCTGCATTGGCCAGCAGATTGCGCAGCGCGATGCGCAGCAGGCCGGCATCGGTGATCAATTGCTGCGTGCCCCCGCCCAGGTGGCAGACGATGCGGCCGGGCGCAAAGTCCAGGCACAAGCCATCCACCAGCGCATGCAGGTCGCAGGGCTGCAGGCGTGGCTCGGCATGGGGCTGGGGTTCGGCCATGCGGTCGTCGGCCAGGCAGTCGTCCACCAGGGCCAGCAGGCGCTGGGCGGCTTCGCGGATGTTGCGGCTGCGTGCCAGCGTCTTGTCGGGCGGTGCCGCCAGATTGCGCGCCAGTTGCTGCGCACTGGTCAGGATGATGGCCAGCGGTGTGCGCAGTTCGTGCGAGACCATGGCGACAAAGTCGCGCTGCTCCTGGCGGACCCTGCGCTCCAGCACCAGCGCCTCGCTGAGTTCACTCTCGCGCAACTGGCGCTGTACAAGCTCGGCCTCCAGCAGCACCTGCTCCCGCTCTCGAACGCGGCGCCTGTGCTCGTATCCGCCGATGATCCAGCCGCTGAGCAGCAGCATGTGCGCCATGGTGCCCAGCGCGGACGCATGCGTGGACACCAGCGCGGTCAGCGCGTTCATGGGCAGCCAGCCCAGGTTGCGCAGGAAAGAGATCAGCACGCCGGCATAGAAGATGCCGAACGCCAGCATGAAGAACCGCGCCGGGGCATGGCCGCGCCGCCACAGCCAAAGGGCGAACGTGAGAAAGCCCAGGGTCAGCGGCAGGGTCATGGCCTGCACCGGGACCATGCCCGCCGAGTAGTGACCCGACACCACCAGCAGCATGCAGCACAGGCTGAACAGCCACAGCAGCGGCACGATCTGGCGCACCAGCCGCGGATACAGCGACGCCAGGTCCAGCTGCCTGCAGGCCAGTTGTATGGAAATCGCCAGGGCGGCGGCAATGCCGCATCCCAGCAGGCGGTCGCTCCAGAACCCGGGCAGGCCCGTCAGCTGCTGCACCAGCCCCAGCGATACCACCTCATTGAGCACGCAGACGCTGAGATAGGCCAGGAACAGGCCGCTCAAGGGGGCCCGCGTGCCCAGCCAGAACACCAGCTGCACGCCGATCAACAGCAGGTACAGCCCGAAATACAGGCCGAACGACAGGGCCTCGCGCCGCGTGTGGTTGTCGAACGCCAGTCGCTGCCACAGATCGATGCGGGTGACGAGCGCGTTGCGCGCGCGCAGGCGCACCAGCAACTCGTAAGACCCGGCGGCAGGCGGCTCGAACTGGAATGCCGGACTGCGGTAGTCCACCGGCCAGGCGTGGCGCGGCACTTCTTCGCCGCTGCGCCCCAGCAGCTGCCAGGGGCCACCGGATCTGCGCACGTGGACCTCCACCTCGTCCAGCAGGGCATTGCCCAGCAGCAGCATCCAGCTGCCGGGCTGCTCCACCTGCAGCGGCATGCGCAGCCAGACCGCCACCTGTGTGAAGCTGGCGTTCAGGTGACCGGGCAGCGGCTGCCATCCGGGGGCGGCGTCGGCCTGCCCGGCATCGAGCAGGCCAGCGGCGTCATCGAGCCGCTGCCACTGACCGGCGGTCTCCAGCATGGGCACATCGGGGTTCAGCAGGAGCGCCTGGGCCTGGGTCAGCAGCGGACACAGCAGCCAGGCCAGCAGCAGGAGGGTTGCACGGTAATATCGCATCGGAGGTCCACCACAGGGCCGCCAGCGTACACCAGCCTCCCGGCCTCGCCGCTCCGCCCCCTTCCTCCCCATGCTTGATGTGATCCTGCTCGAAGACGAGCCCGTGCTGCGCCATGAACTGGGTGAATTCCTGGAGGGCCTGGGCTACGCGCCGCAATGCGTTGCCAGCCTGCAGGAGTTCGACCGCCACTTCGACGCCCGGCGCCACCGCCTGGCCATCATCGACATCGGCCTGCCCGATGGCAGCGGCCTGGCCCTGATCCAGCGCCTGCGCCAGCAGGGCCAGCAACTGGGCATCATCGTGTTCAGCGCGCACAACACCAGCGCCAACCGCATCGACGGCCTGGAAAACGGAGCCGACCACTACCTGGGCAAAGGCTGTGATCTGGACGAGCTGGAGGCCACGCTGGCCGCGCTGGTGCGCCGCCTGGGCCTGCAGCAGCGCCAGGCACGCTGGCTGTTGCAGCTGGGCCCGAGCCGCCTGCTGCCCCCCTCGGCCCCGCCGGTCGCGCTCTCCCAGCAGGACCTGCTGGTGCTGCAGTGCCTCATGGGCCAGGCAGGCACCGAGGTGAGCCGCCGAAAGATCGTGCAGGCCCTGGGCGGCGACTACCTGGTCTACGACCAGCGCCGCCTGGACACCCAGATGCGCAGGCTGCGCCGCAAGGTGGAGGAGGCCAGCGGCCAGCAACTCCCCGTCAAGACGCTGCGCAACAGCGGCTATTGCTTCTACCAGGCGGGCGAAGTGCAGGCCTGAGGGCGGGCCTGAAGGCGCCCGGCCTTGGGCCCCGCAGAGAAATCAGACGACCGAACGCACCCAGCGCACGATCTCGCCGGCCGGCAAAGCGCCGGAGACACGGGCGATCTCGCGTCCCTCCTTGAACACCACCATGGTCGGGATGCTGCGGATGTTGTAGGGCTCAGCGGCCTGGGGATGGGCTTCGGTATCGAGCTTGGCCAGCTGCACGCCGGGCGCCAGCGCCTGCGCCGCCTGCTCGAAGGCCGGCGCCATCATGCGGCAGGGGCCGCACCAGGGCGCCCAGAAGTCCACCACCACCGGCGCCTGGCTGCGCCCCACATGCTTGGCAAAGCTTTGCGCATCCAGCGCCACGGGCTGGCCGGTGACCAGCGGCTGGTGGCAGCTGCCGCAGTCAGGCGCGCTACCGAGCTGGTCGGCCGCAATGCGGTTGGTGGTGTGGCAATGGGGGCAGACGAAATGCAGCTTGTCGGACATGGGCGGCCTCTTGTTCGGAAGTCATGGGGCAATGCCTGCATATACGGGCGGCGCGCCCGTGCTTCAAGCCATGCTCAGACCAGCTTGGCGATCAGGGCGGCAATCACGCTGAGCAACACGGTGCTGGCAATGGGCAGAAAAATCACGCGGCCGAACAGGCGAAAGCGGAAGTCGCCCGGCAGGCGGCCCAGGCCTATGCGCTCCAGCCAGGCGTGCAGGCCATTGAATAGCAGCAGGGCCAGGAAGATGACGAGGAGCCAGCGGATCATGGCGCCGAGTGTACGGCGGCGGCGCGTCATGGGCAGGACACATGGGCGTCCTACATTGGGAAAGTCCCGTGGCGGGAGGCTTCGGGACCATTCGCGACAAGCCCCCTTCTTCCATGGCTCCATGCCGCAACAAGACAACCCCACCATGCAACACACATCCAGGCGCCTTCTTCTCGCCATCCTGCCCGCCGCCCTGCTGGCGGCCTGCGCCAGCGCTCCGGCCCCCACCACGGCAGCCGCAGCGTCGGGCGCCATCGACAACAGCGCCCTGCAGCGCAGCGATTTCCGCGCCCACCAGGCCACCTATGGCCTGGTCTACCGACTGCCGGCCGATGCCACGGCCATCATGGACAGCCAGGTCACGCCCGTGGTGCACGAGCAGTTGCTGGGCCTGAAGCTGGTGGCCGAGGCCAATACCTTCAACCTGCCCCATGTCACCGTGGTGCATATCCACAGCGCCGACCCGACCACGCCGCGCAAGATGCTGGCCGCCCTGCCGGCATTGCCGCCCGTGCTGCAGGACGTGCACCTGAAGAATTTCTACACCACCGAGGCCGCCAAGGGCGCCGGCAAGCCGTGGTGGCTGGACCTGGGCATCGTCAAGTCCGGCCCGGCCTACGAGGCCATGATGGACTTCAACACCCGCGCCACCGCCGCCATGGCACCGCTGCGCGACGGCCCGCTGCCGCGCGTGACGGGGCCCGTCTATGCCCGCATGAACGATTCGGCCAAGACCATGGTGCAAAGCGTGGGCGTCAGCGGCATCAACCAGGTGCAGGCCGGCAAGGAGGTGCGCAGCCACAACCCGCACAACACCCTGGTCTACAGCGAAGCCACCTTCACGCCCGAGATCGAGCGCGCCATGGGCGAGACCGCCGCGCGCCTGAACCGCATCCTGCCCGGCGGCTTCACGACCACGTTCGAGAACCTGTCCATCGTGGAGCTGGGTTTCTCGGGCAACGTCACGCGCGAGATCTACCGCATCAACCTCAAGGACCAGACGGCCTACGAGGTGAGCAACGGCCGCAGCGTCCAGCGCTGAGGCCCGGGGCGGAGCTCTGGCCGGCGGCTACAGGCGGTGCGTGCGGTCGCCGCGCACAAAGCCCATGGCGTCCCAGGGCTCCACGCCCTTGGCCAGGCCGATGACCTTGAACAGCTCGCCCATCTCGTGCTCCATCATCAGCTTGGTGGCCATGGCGCGCGGGCCCTGGGCCAGGGCGTCGAGCTTGGGTCCCAGGCCGCAGTTGATGAGGAAGTGGGCCTGCGAGGTATAGCCCAGCACCTCGAAGCCCGCCTCCTGCGCGGCCACGGCCGTGCCCGTGAAGTTCACGTGGGCCGTGATGTCCTTGAGGCCGACCTCGGCCAGCGGGTCGTCGTCCACCTTGTGCAGGCGGTGGCAGACCAGGGTGCCCATGTGGCGCTGCGGGTGGAAGTATTCGGACTCGCCGAAGCCGTAGTCGATGAAGAAGGCAGCGCCCCGCGCCATGCGCTCGCCCAGCGTGCGGATGAAGGCCTCGCCCTGCGGGTGGATCTCGGTCAGGTAGTCGTGCTCGCCCTCGATCTCCATGGGCGGGCGCAGCTGCGTGGGCCGGTCTTCCCAGCCCAGGCTGCCGTCCGGCTGCAGCACCACGCCGCGCTCGTGCCAGACACCTGCCTTGCGCACCAGCAACTGCACGGGCATGGCATCCAGCACCTCGTTGCCGATGACCACGCCTTCGAGCCGATCGGGCAGGGCATCGGCCCAGTGCACCAGTCCTTCGTACTTCACCAGCCTGAGCTGCTGGCGCGCGCGCAGCGTGCCCGACAGATCGACGATGGTGTAGCGGTCCGGCCGCACGCCCAGGGCGGCCAGCTCGTCCAGCACCTGCAGCGCCAGCGCGCCCGTGCCGGCACCAAACTCCCAGACTTCGCGGGTATGCGTGCGCTGCAGCGCCTCGGCTACCTGGGCGGCCAGCAGCTGGCCGAAGACCGGAGACATCTCGGGCGCGGTCACGAAATCGCTGCCCGACGATGGCATCAGCCCGAACTTGGCGGTGTCATTGGCGTAGTAGCCCAGGCCCGGCTCGTACAGTGCCAGGGCCATGAAACGGTCGAAAGCCAGCCAGCCTCCAGAGGACGCAATCTCTTGCGCAACACGGGATTGCAGGGCGGCCGTTAAAATTGAGGGTTCTGTCGTCACGATCCGTACATTGTCCTCGAATGTCCACACCTGCCCGAACACGCACCGTTTTGGTGACCGGCGCGGCCCGCCGCCTGGGGCGCGACATCGCGCTCGCGCTTGCCAGCGCCGGCTGGCAAGTGGCCGTGCACTACCGCGACTCGCACGACGAGGCGCTGGAGACGGCCGCCGCCTGCGCTGAACTGGCCGGCGACAGCGCCGCCCTGGATGCCGATTTCTTCAACGAGGATTCGGTGCGCTCCCTGGTGCCGCGCGCCGTGGCGCACTTCGGCCACCTGGATGCCGTGGTCAACAACGCCTCGCTGTTCGAGCACGACGATGCAGGCAGCTTCAGCTACGTGGCCCTGGAAGCCCACCTGCGCAGCAACACCGGCGCGCCCATCCTGCTGGCCCATGCGCTGCATGCCCATATCGAGGACCGCGTGGCGGCTGGCGAGGAGCATGCCAGCGGCGCCGTGATCAACATGCTGGACCAGAAGCTCTGGAACCAGAACCCCGATTTCCTCAGCTACACGCTGTCCAAGGCGGCTCTCGAGGCCGCCGGCACCATGCTGGCGCTGGCGCTGGCACCGCGCGTGCGCGTCGTCGGCGTGGCCCCGGGCCTGACGCTGACCAGCCACATGCTGAGCCAGGAGCGCTTCGAGTCGCTGCACCGCCTCAGCCCGCTGGGCCGCTCGTCCAGCGCGGCCGACGTGGCCGCCACCGTGTGCTTTGCGCTGGACAACCAGTCCATCACCGGCACCACCTTGCTGGTCGATGGCGGCCAGCACCTGCAGCGCTTCGAGCGCGACTTTTCCATGATGTAGGCGCCTGCGCGCGCCACCCCAAACACTCCACGGCTTTTCCCCATGCACTCCGCCACCGGACAACAGATCCTGACGCTCACGGGTTTGCGCTTCGACGCCAACCTGGGCATCCTCGCCCACGAAAAACAGATGCCCCAGCCAATCCAGGTCGATGCCGAGCTGAGCCTGGGCACCCAACCGCTGGCGCCGCGCGACGACGACATCCTGCATGTGCTGGACTACCGCAAGGTGCGCCAGATCATCATCGATGAATGCACGGCCGAGCATGTGAACCTGCTGGAGAGCCTGATCGGCAAGCTGGCCCAGCGCCTGATGCAGCTGCCCGGCGTGCTGGGCGTGCGCGTGAAAATCGCCAAGCTGGAAATCTTTGAAGACTGCGAAGTGGCCATTCGCATCGAAACCGGACAATGGTGAACCCCATGAATGCAGTGACCGACAACCCCTGGCTGGCCGAAGAAGCCGCCCCCGAAACCGCCGCCGCCGATGCGGATGCCCAAGCCCATACCGCGAACGGCAACCGCATCAAGATCGAGCGCGAACAGGTCAAGCTGGAAAAGCGCCTGTGCCGCGAGGTGGGCCGCGCCATCACCGACTTCAACATGATCGAGGAAGGCGACAAGATCATGGTCTGCATGTCGGGCGGCAAGGACAGCTACACGATGCTGGACGTGCTGCGCAAGCTGCAAAAGCGCGCGCCCGTCAAATTCGAGCTGGTGGCCGTGAACCTCGACCAGAAGCAGCCCGGTTTTCCTGACCATGTGCTGCCCGAGTACTTCAAGAGCATCGGCGTGGACTACCACATCGAAACGCAGGACACCTACAGCGTGGTCAAGCGCGTGGTGCCCGAGGGCAAGACCACCTGCGGCCTGTGCTCGCGCCTGCGCCGCGCCATCCTGTACAAGGTGGCCGACGAGCTGGGCTGCACCAAGGTGGCCCTGGGCCACCACCGCGACGACATCGTGCAGACGCTGATGCTCAACATGTTCTACGGCGGCCGCATGAAGGGCATGCCCCCGAAGCTGGTCTCGGACGACGGCAAGCATGTGGTGATCCGCCCGCTGTGCTACGTGCCCGAGAAGGACACCGTCCGCTGGGCCCAGTACCAGAACTTCCCCATCATCCCCTGCAACCTCTGCGGCAGCCAGGACGGCCTGCAGCGCGTGGCCGTGGGCGAGCTGCTGCGCGAATGGGACAAGAAATTCCCGGGCCGCGTGGAAAGCATGTTCCGCGCCATGGGCCACATCGTGACCACGCACATGATGGACCCCGAACTGCACGACTTCAAGAACGCCAAGGCCACCGGCATTGCCGACCCCAACGGCGACATGGCCTTCGACCATGAAGAGATGCCCGTCTCCGCATCACTGCCCGGCCTGCAGGTGGTACAACTGTCGTCCTGACGGCTGAACCTATAACAATCGCCCCACTCCAACCAAGGCCCGTGCAAACGGGCCTTTTTTCGACCAAGGAGTACACCATGAAGCTGCGCTGCATCCATGTCCTGGCCATCGTGGCCACGGCCTTGCTCACGGGCTGCGCCAGCGTGCGCGAAGTCCAGAGCACCGTCCAGAGCTATTCCACGCTGGGCGCCCTGCCCGCGCCGCCCACCTACCGCCTGGAAGTGCTGCCCTCGCAACGCGAGGCGCAGACGCATTTCGCGGCCATCGAGTCCCAGGCCCAGCAGGCCCTGGGCCGCGTGGGCCTGCAGCGTGACGACTCCCGGGCCAGCCTGATCGTGCAGATCGGCGCCGACGCACGCTATGCGCGAGACTACGCCGCCTGGCCCTACTACGACCGCTGGGGCGGCCCGCGCTGGGGTTGGGGCGTGGGCTACGGGCGCGGCTGGGGCATGGGCTTTGGCGGCAGCTTCATGTTCGACGGCCCGCCGCTGGAGTACTACCGCGCCGTCAGCATCGTGATGCGCAACGCCACCACGCAGCAGATCGTCTACGAGACCTCGGCCCAGCGCCAGGATGTGTGGACCGACGACCCGGCCATCTTCGGCATCCTGTTCGACGCCGCCCTGACCGGCTTCCCCAACCCGCCCAAGGGCTCGCGCGTGGTGCGCACCACCATCGGTCCGGTGCAGCAGGGTGGCGCGCCGGCGCAGCCGCCGGCCCAGGCGGCGCCTGCGGCGCAGGCAGCACCGGCCACGCCAGCACCCGCCCGGTAAGTCATCGTGTCTCAGAAGCAAAGGCCTGCATCCGCAGGCCTTTTTTGCATGGTGATGGCGCTTGAAGCAGTGCCTCAGTGCACATGCTCCATATCCGGCACGGCAGCCATCAGCGCGCGCGTGTATGCATGCTGCGGCGCATCGAGCACGGCGCCGGCCTCGCCGGTCTCGACCAGGCGGCCGCGCTGCATGACGCCGATGTCGTCGCACATGTGGCGGATCACGGCCAGGTTGTGGCTGATGAGCAGATAGGTCAGGCCGAACTCCTCCTGCAGGTCGCGCATGAGGTTGAGCACCTGGGCCTGGACCGAGACGTCCAGCGCCGAGGTGGGCTCGTCGCAGATGATGAACTCGGGCCGGCTGGCCAGGGCGCGCGCGATGGCGATGCGCTGGCGCTGCCCGCCCGAGAACTGGTGCGGATACTTGCGCGCATCGTCGGGCTTCATGCGCACGCGGCGCAGCGCCTCCTGCACGCGCTCGGCCGTCTCGTCCTTGCCGGCCGTGAGGGCCAGCACCTGCAGGGGCTCGGCAATCAGTTCCTGCACGGTCCAGCGCGGGTTCAGGCTGGCATACGGGTCCTGGAAAATCATCTGGAAGCGCCGGCGCATGGCCACGGTCTGGGCGGCCGGGCTCCACTTGTCCACGCCGTCGAACAGCACGGTGCCGCTGGTGGGCGGCGTCAGCCCCGCCACCATGCGCGCCACCGTGGATTTGCCCGAACCGGACTCACCGACCAGGCCGAAGGTGGAGCCCCTGCGGATGGAGAAGCCGACGCCGTCCACGGCCTTGAGGATCTTTTTGTCCTCGCGCGCCAGCAGCCGGGCCAGCCAGCCGCTGGACAGGTCGAACTCCTTGCACAGATCCCTGACCTCCAGCAGGGCAGCCGCGGGCTCCTGCGCACCGGCCCCAGGCTGCCAGGGCACGGCGGGCGCGGCCGGGCCGCCGCCCACCTCGGGCACGGGCAGGCGCTGCACGCGGTGGTGCACGCTGGGAATGGCGCCCATCAGCACCTGGGTGTAGGGCTGCTGCGGTGCGTCCAGCACCTGGCGCACGGGGCCGGTTTCCAGCACGCCGCCCTGGTACATGACCATGACGCGGTCGGCCGTCTCGGCGATGACGCCCATGTCGTGCGTGATCAGCATGGCGGCCGCGCCGCGCTCCTTGCACACGCGGCGCAGCAGGGCAATGATCTGCGCCTGCACGGATACGTCCAGCGCCGTGGTGGGCTCGTCGGCAATGATGAGTTCGGGCTCGGCGCACAGCGCCAGGGCGATGGCCACACGCTGGCGCATGCCGCCCGAGAACTGGTGCGGATACTGGGCCATGCGCTCGCGCGCCTGCGGGATCTCCACCTCTTCGAGCAGGGCCAGCGCGCGCGCTTCAGCCTCCTTCTCGGAGACGGGCAGGTGCGTGCGGATGGTCTCCACCAGGTGCCGGCCCACGGTATAGACCGGGTTCAGGCTGGTCAGCGGGTCCTGGAAGATGGAGCCTATGCGCCGGCCGCGTATGCGCCGCAGGTCCTCGCCGCGCAGCGTGTCGATGCGCTCGCCGCGCAGCTGCACCGTGCCGGCCGAGATGCGGCCCGGCGGCTCGATCAGGCCGATCACGGCGGCGCCCGTCATGGACTTGCCCGCGCCTGACTCGCCCACCACGCCCAGGATCTCGCCGGGCGCGATGTCGAAGGACACATCGTCCAGCACCTGCACGGGGCCCTTGTAGGTGTCGAAGGTGACGGACAGGCCGCGAACGCTCAGCACCGGAGGCTGTGCAGGGGGCTGCCCGGATTCTTGTGTCGTGCTCATTGCAGCTTGGGGTTCAGTGCGTCGCGCAGCCAGTCGCCGACGAGGTTGACGGACAGCGCCAGCGCCAGCAGCACCAGCGAGGGGAACAGCAATATCCACCACTCGCCCGAGAACAGGAAGCCCTGGCCGATGCGGATCAGCGTGCCCAGCGAAGGCTGGGTGGGCGGCAGGCCCACGCCCAGGTAGGACAGCGTGGACTCGGCCACGATGGCATGCGCGAAGCTGATGGTGGCGATCACCAGGATGGGCGCCAGCAGGTTGGGCAGGATGTGGCGCACCAGGATGGCCACGCGGCTGCGGCCAATGAGCTGGGCCGCCAGCACGTAGTCCTTGTGCTTTTCCACCATCACCGCGCCGCGAACGGTGCGTGCGTACTGCACCCAGTCGGACAGGCCGATGGCCACGATGATCACGAAGACCGCCATGTCGTCGCGGTAGCCCTCGGGCAGCAGGCCGCGTGCGATGCCGAAGACCAGCAGCGCCACCAGGATCACGGGAAAGGTCAGCTGCACATCGGCGATGCGCATCATCAGCGTGTCGAACCAGCCGCCCGCATAGCCGCAGACCAGGCCCAGCGGCACGCCGATCAGCAGGGACAGCCCCACGGCCGACACGCCCACCAGCACCGACATGCGCAGCCCATAGAGGATGGCGCTCCACACATCGCGGCCCTGGTCGTCCGAGCCCAGCGCGTACAGCGTGCCGCTGGTGCCCGCCTGGCCCGGGGGCGTGAAGGCATCCATCAGGTCCAGATTGGCGGGATCGAAGGGGTTCTGCCAGGCCAGCCAGGGCGACAGCAGCGTGGCCGCCACGATCAGCGCCAGCACCAGCGCCGCCGCCTGCACCAGGCGCGAGCGTGCAAAGGCGCGCTTGACCGGCGAGTCGCTGGCGCGCCAGCCCGTGGGAGGGATTGCTTGTTTGGCGGAATCGGTCATCGGTTTCTCAAGCGGGGGTCCACGATCACGTACAGGAAATCGACGAGCAGGTTGATACCCACGTACAGCAGCGCGATGAACATCAGGTAGGCGGCGATCAGCGGCACGTCCACGCCCTGGATGGAGGAGATGAACAGCAGGCCCACGCCGGGCCACTGGAACACGGTCTCGGTGACGATGGCAAAGGCGATCAGCGAGCCGATCTGCAGGCCCGCGATGGTGATCACGGGAATCAGGGTGTTGCGCAGCGCATGGCCGAAGTACAGGTCGCGCTCGCGCAGCCCGCGCGCACGGCCGAAGCGCATGTAGTCGGCGCGCAGCACCTCCAGCATCTCGGCGCGCACCAGGCGCATGATCAGCGTCATGTTGTAGAAGCCCAGCGTGATGGCCGGCAGGATCAGCGCCGACCAGCCCGAGGCCGTCAGCAGCCCGGTCTCCCAGCCGCCCAGCTTCACCGTCTCGCCGCGCCCGAAGGACGGCAGCCAGCGCAGCTCCACGGCAAACAGGTAGATCAGGGCGATGCCGATCAGGAAGGTGGGCAGGGACACGCCCACCAGCGACACCGTCATGATCGAGCGGCTCAGCCAGCCCTCTCGCCGTATGGCCGTGTACACGCCCAGCGCCACGCCGATGACCAGGGCGAACAGCGCCGCCGTCATCGCCAGCTCCAGCGTGGCGGGCAGGCGCTCGGCAATGATCTCGGTCACGGGGCGCTTGAGCCGGTAGGAGATGCCCAGGTCGCCCTGCAGCACCTTGCCCACGTAGCCCAGGTACTGCAGGGGCACGGGCTTGTTGAAGCCCAGGCTTTCCGTCAGCGCCTCGCGCTCGGCAACCGTCGCGTCCTCGCCCAGCAGGCTGATCGTGGGATCGCCGATATGGCGGAACACCATGAACGAGACAAAGGAAACGGCCAGCAGGACCAGGGCGGACTGGCCCAGCCGGCGCAGCAGATGGACCAGCATCGGTGCTTACTTCTTCTCGAACTTGACGAACTTGAAGTGCAGCGCGTTGTCCGGGTGCACGGGCACATTGATCCGGGGCACGGACGCGAAGTGGATCACCTGGTCATGCAGCGCAATGTAGAAGCGCTCCTTTTGCACGGTCTCCCAGATGCTCTTGATGGTTGCATCGCGCTTTGCCTTGTCGCTCTCCGAGGACAGGGACAGGATCTTGGCATCCACATCGGCATTGCTGTAGTGCGTCGCGTTCTGCGCGCCACGGCTGTCCTTGCCGCGCGTGTGCACCAGGAAGTCGAAGATGTAGGCCGAGTCATAGGTGGGCACGCCCCAGCCGTACAGGTAGAAGTCGCTGTCCGCCTTGGTCAGCGACACGCTGTGCATGGCGATCGGCCGGGCCGAGACTTCGGTCTTGATGCCGATGCGGCCCAGGAAGCCCGCCACCGCCGTGGCAATGGCCTCGTCGTTCACATAGCGGTCATTGGGTGTGTTCAGCGTGATGGTGAAGCCGTTGGGGTAGCCCGCCTCGGCCAGCAGCTGCTTGGCCTTGGCGGCATCCGCCTTGGGATAGGCCGCGAAGGCCTTGTCGTAGCCATTGACGAACGACGGCGCGATCACGCCCGTGGGAATCGACAGGCCGCGCATCACCGAGCGCTTGATCGCATCGCGGTCGATGGCCAGCTCGATGGCCTGGCGCACCTTGGGATCGGCCAGCGGATTCTTGCCCTTGACGTTGCTGCTCTTGAGCTCTGCCGCACCCACGTTCAGTCCCAGGAAGATGGAGCGGTTCTCGGGGCCTTCATTGATGCGCAGGCGCTTGTCCTGCTTCAGGCGCGCCACGTCCTGCGCGGGAATGTCCTGGGCGAAGTCCACCTCGCCCGACAGCAGGGCCGCCACGCGCGTGGCCGGGGACTTGATGGGCAGGTAGACCAGCTCGGTCACCTGCAGCGGGAACTGGCCCTTGCCCCAGTAATCGGGGTTGAGCTTCATCACCGTCTTCGAATCGACCTCGCGGCTAGCCAGCACATAGGCGCCCGTGCCGTTGGCTGCGCGCGTGGCGCCGTTCTCGGTCTTGCTGGCCGTGTCCTGCGTGGTCTCGGCGCCGTTGGCCTTGGACCACTTCTCGCTCATGATGAAGAGATTGGTCAGGTTGTCGGGGAAGATCAGGTTCGGGCCCTTGGTCTTCACCTGCACCGTGAGATCGTCCACGGCCTTGGCCTCCTCCATCGAGGACAGCAGGGACTTGACCTGGGCGTTCTCGCCCTTGGCGCGGTTCAGCGAGAAGACCACGTCGCGCGCCGTGAACGGCGTGCCGTCATGGAACTTGACGTTGGGACGCAGCTTGAACTCCCAGACCGACGGGTCGGAGGTCATCTTCCACGAGGTGGCCAGCGTGGGCACCAGCTTGCCGTCGGCCGAACGGATGACCAGGGTTTCGTAGATCTGGTGCAGCAGCACGAAATTGGTGCCCACGTTGAAGGCATGCGGGTCCAGCGACGTCGGATCGGAGCCGCGCGCCCAGCGCACGGTCTCGGCCTGGGCCAGCGCGGCCGAGGTCAACAGGCCTGCGGCCAGCAAAGAACTGCCCAGAATCTTCATGATCATTTGTCTGCTCCCCTGTGGATTGATTGGAAGGGCGGCGGTCATGCGACGCAGCAGCCCGGGCGCCGCAAGAAGCGGGCCATATAGGTGCGCCCCACTGTAAATAACTTTTACAGCTTGTTGAATTGATTTTTATACTTAAAAGCCATTTCCAAATAACAAGACCGCCGCCTGCGGCCCGCCATTGGCGTGCGGCCATCATGGACAGGCCAACGGCTTTGACAGCTAGTGAAAACGCGAAAGACCGCCACGGCCCGCTCTGGCAAAGGTTTGCAATCGGGCACAGGTCTGCGCCGCACGGCGTGCTAATTTCAGGCCCTGTATCGAGCCTGCGGGTTTCCGCGGAAAGGAAGCATCCATGAAGACATCCATTGCCAGCGCACTGCTGTGCGCCATGCTGGGCCTGGGCGCCCTGCCTGCCCAGGCGTCGGGCCTGGGCGACTCGCTGCGCCAGGCCTCGGGCCTTGGCGGTGACAAGGCCGCCGCCAGCAGCGAAGGCGCCGGCTCCGGCCTCGGCGGCATGCTGGGCGCGGGGGCAGGCGGTGCGGGTGCGCTGTCCGCCCTGGGCCTGAGCCCCTCGGCCACGGCCGGCAATGCGGCAGGCGTCATCTCCTACTGCATGAAGAACAACTACCTCAATGCCGACAAGGCGGCCCAGGTCAAGGACCAGTTGCTGGGCAAGCTGGGCATGCAAAAGCAGGAAGAGCCCAAGGACACGGGATTCCAGAACGGCCTGGGCGGCCTGGTCACTGGCTCCAACGGCAAGAGCTTCAGCATCGACAAGCTCAAGGGCGACCTCAAGGAAAAGGCCTGCGATTTCGTGCTGAACAACGCAAAAAGTCTTATTTGATCCCCCTGAGGCGCTGCGCGCCTTCCCCCTGAGGGGGACGACACCCTCGGTGCGGGGCGGCCCTTCCTCGGTGTCCCTGGGTTTAGGGCGCGCCAGTTTCGCCTTTTAGTTGACTATGCCAAGGATCCACTTGGCCTGCGCACCTGGGCCATGCAGGCTCCCGCAGCTTGCGGGACAATGCCTGCTCTTTTTGCAGCACCCCACGCCAGCCCCTCATGCAAGCCACGCGCATCATTGCCATCCGCCACGGAGAAACCGCCTGGAATGTGGACGCCCGCATCCAGGGCCATCTGGACATTCCTCTGAACGACATGGGACTTTGGCAGGCCGCCCAGGCCGGCAAGGCCCTGGCGGGTGAGCCGGTAGCCGCCATCTACAGCAGCGACCTTCTGCGTGCCTATGTCACGGCCGAGGCCGTGGCCGCAAGCACGGGGGCGACGCTGACGGCCGACAAGGGCCTGCGCGAGCGCTGCTTCGGCAGCTTCGAGGGCCAGACCTTCAGCGATATCGAGGCGTCCCACCCGGAAGATGCGCTGCGCTGGCGCAAGCGCGATCCCGAGTTCGTGCCCGCTGGCGGCGGCGAGTCGCTGCTGATGCTGCGCGACCGCATCTCGGCCACGGTGAACCGGCTGGCCAGTGGCCATCCCGGCGAGCAGATCGTGATCGTGGCGCATGGCGGCGTGATGGATGTGCTCTACCGCCTGGCCACGCACCAGGAAGTGCAGGCGCCCCGCACCTGGGCGCTGGGCAACGCGGCCATCAACCGCCTGCTGTGGACGCCCCAGGGCCTGGGCCTGGTCGGCTGGGGCGATGTGCAGCACCTGGAAGGCGGTGCGCGCGACGAGGTTTTCAGCTAAGCACCCGCATGGGGAAGGGCGCCGCAGCGCACCTCCCCGCCACTTGTCGCTTACCAGTTGTCGTCGTCCTTCTTGCCGACCGGGGCATCGGCCTCCTTGGCGGGCGATGCCGCGCGGCGTGCTGCGGGCGGTTGTGCAGCACGGGCCGGTGCGGCCTGGGGCTCAGCGGCCGCGGCCGTATCACCTGATGCAGCCTGTGCAGCCAGCACGGGCGCGGCGGATGCCTTCAGCACCTCACGCACCTGCAGCCCGCCCGGTGGCAGGTCTTCCATGCCGCCGCGCATGTTCTCCAGGTGGCCGTAGGAGAGGTTGGGGGTCACGCGATCGACCACCAGTTCGCAGCACGGTGACTCCAGGCGCCCCAGGCTTTGCCCGGTCTGCGGGTCCTTCATCTCCTTGCCCATGGCCACCACCTGGTAGCGCGCGCCCTCCTTCACGGCCTGGCCGCCCTGGCTCAGCACCACGCTTTCGCCATCGCGGGCGACCACGGTCAGCGGAAAGGTGCGCTGCAGGATGGAGCTGACCACGCCGGCGACCAGCGCATCGCTCATGTCGGTCATGACCTTGTTGCCATCCACGCCCGCGCCCAGCGTGGTCGGTGCCGTGGAAGGGACGGAGCCGCGCAGCGAATCCGAGGCCGTGACCTGGCGCGTGGCCACGTTCACCAGCTTCTGCGACAGGGCCCAGCCGCCTGAGTAGCTCACCAGTTGGCGGTCGCTGGTCTTGAGCTGGCGGGCATGGCGGTTGTAGGCAAAGCTGCTGACGCGGGCGCTCCACACCAGATCGGCGCTGGCGGCCTGGGACAGCTTGGCCAACTCGGCGCTGGGCGCCTGGCCCGTGGCGATGATGGCCAGTTCCTGCTCGATCTCGGGGCTGAATTCGCGGTCCAGCACGGCAAAGCGGCCTGTCTGCACCAGGGCGTCGCTGATGCGTTGCCTCAGCGTTGCACCCACCTCGGCGGCGGAGACGCTGCGGTCGCCCATGGGCAGCGAGGCCTGCTCGAAGCGCACCGGCCCCACAACGACCTTGATCTTCTGCATCTCGGCCGAAGGCTTGAACTTGGAAATGTTGGCCTTGATGGTGTACTTGTAGCGTTTGGCCCAAGGCTTGGGTTCCTCCAGATCCACCACCTGGACCGACTGGATGACGCCACCGGACTTTTGCTTGACCACCTCGGCGAAGGCGCTGGCGCGCAGCGAGGCGGCGTCCTGCCCCAGCGCCACATCCAGACCGTACTTGGCCGTGACCGAGGCGGACTGGATCACGGCGCCATTGACCTGCAGCAGCGCCATCTGCAGCGCCTGCGCCATGGCTTCGCCAGGGGACTGGCCCAGACCGATGACCTGGACCTCGACGGTCTCCAGCCTGCCCACGTCGGGCACGGGCGGGGCGACGCTTTGGGGTTGTTCAGGCGCGTCGGTCCTGGGCTGCTCGGATGGCTTGTCGCCACAGCCGGACATGGCGGCGCAGGCAGCCACGACGGCCGCAATGATGCGGGTACGCATAGAAAGTGCTCCTTGCCTGTACCGGATCACAGCTTGAGCGTGCCCAGCGCGGCCGTGGCGTCGGCCGCATTGGCCGGCACCTCGATGTCGTTGGCCCGCGCGAAGGCAATGGCCGTCTGCACGGTGCTGAACAGGTCGGAGGCCGAGCCGGGGAACTTGGACACCACCCAGGCCGCGGAGGTGAGCTTGGTCAGCTGCATGGGGTTGGCGCTTTGCAGGCTCTTGCCCATGACCGATACATCCTTGCCCATGCCGGCGTACTTCACGCTGCCGTTGACCAGGTGCACCAGCCCCTCGGCGAAGGTGGCCTTGGAGGCGGCATCGAGCACGGGCTTCTTCGCCATGGACTCGGCAATCGCGCCGCTGGTGTCGGAGACCACCTTGTTGCCATCGCCCAGCGCGCCGATGGTCGCGCCGTCACCCAGGCTGTCCGCCGTGCTGGCGGCGCTGGCGGCCTGCTCCTTCAGGCCCAGGGCCGTGGCCATCTTGGCATTGGCGCTGAGCACCTCCTTGCTGGCGCCCACATAGCTGCGCACCAGTGCGTCGCCCTGGCCGGCCACGTCGGCAGAGCCGCTGCCGCCCATGAGCTTGCCGACACCCGGGATGGAGGGCATGGAGAACTGGGCCTGTGTCAGGGCGGGGCTGGCCATGGCGGCGGCAACGGCGACGGTGGTGAAGAGCTTTTTCATGGAGATGGACTCGGGTTGCAGCAGTCCGTGAACGCGGACGGCGAAGATAAAAACGAGGTAGGCGTGGAAAACGTGGAAAGCGAAAGAACGGAAAAAAGGTCCGGCTGCATGGCAGCCGGACCTTGGAAGCCGCAGCGCTCAGCGCAGGCCCAGATTGGTGACCTGGCTGGTGAGATCGCGGGCCGCGTTGTTGGCGGCCAGCTTCAGCGCGTTGTTGCGCGCCTCATCCTCGGACGGACCCATGCCCGCGTACAGCACGGGGCCGACGGCGGCAATCGTGTCGGGAATGGTCTGGGCGATGTCCAGGATCTTGGCGTTGACCGTCACGCTCACGCGCATCAGGCCGGTCTGGGGGTCGGGCTCGCCCATGCCCACATCCAGCGTGCCCAGGGCGATGTAGGGAATCTGTGCCGTGCGCATGCCGGCCACCATGGCCGCCAGCGTCGAGGGCTGCAGGTCCATGCCGCTCTTGTAGTCGTTCTCCACGGCCGCGACCTTGAAGTGGCCGCCCGTGTAGGGCTCCACCAGGGCAGCCTCTGACACCTTGAAGCCGGCCTTGGCGAAGTTGGAGAAAAAGACCTGGGACAGGTTGGCGCTGGGGATCACGCGCCAGGTGGACTCGGCCGAGCGGCGCGTCGTGCTGCCGCCGGTTTCGGAAGTGCGGCTGCTCTTGACCGAGGCGGTGCCCGAGGTCGCCGTGGAGGCATTCGTGCTGATGCGTCCGCCACGGATGGATTCACCCTCGCTGCCCTTTTCGGAAGCGCTGACCTGGGCCTTGACGTCCTCGGTCTCGTCCACGCGCTTGTAGACGCGGTCATCGAAGGACTTGGTCGTGGCCACCTGGCGCGAGACGAACATGAAGGCCAGCGGCGACCGGCCTGCAGGACCGGCCTTGACCACGGCAGAGTTGGCCTTGACGGCATTGCGCAGATTGGCCACGTTCAGCGCCACGCGCACGGAGACCGTGTACTGCTTTCTGTCGGCGTTGTCCTCTTCGCTGAGCACGGTGTGCTCAAGGATGTAGCGATCGGGGTTGGCCAGGATCTTGTCGCGCACGGCGTCGAAATTCTCGGCCTCCGACTGGCCGGCTTCGGCGTAGTAGAACTCCACGGCCTTGAGCTGGGCCGCCATCAGCGCACGCTCCTTGTCCTGCGGGCTGACCTTTGAATCCTGGTAGCTGACCGAGGCCTTGCCGCGTGCCTGCTGCACCTGCGCGCCCGCACCGGCCGCGAACAGCGCCATGGAAAGGCACAGGAGGATTTTCTGGATTACTTGCATAGATTCATCAGGTCTTTTGTTTTGACAATTTGCGCTTCGATGTCGCTCTCGGCAGCAGCCGACTTGAGCCAGTCATTGCCCCGTCCAGCCGCCACCGTCTCGGCCAGCTTCACGAAAAGGCCGTTGAGCGAGTCATAGAACGCCGGAAAATCATCGACATGGGTTTGCGTGGAAGGCACCACCTTCACTTCCGCGTTCTTCAGCGAGGCGCCGAGAAACACCGGTCCATTGGGTTCCTGGATGCGCATATCGGCAAAGGTGCCGTAGACATAGCTGGTGCCGGCGCTGGATTCCTTGAACTTGAGCTTCTTGAATCCCTTGAAATCGACGCTGATGGCGTAGTCGGCACTGGGCAGCTGCAGCGTGTAGACCTCTCCATCAAGCACCTGCATGCGCATCACATTGCCCACGGCATAGCCCATGGCAAAAGGAATGATGGGCACACCAATGCGGCTGGAAATGGCCTCGCCCACGATATCGGCGGCCCAGGTCTTGTGCACCTGCGGGTCCTGCAGATAGCCGGGCAGCATCTCGGCCATGGCGGCGGGAATCTGGATATCGGTGACCTGCAGGAAACGCGGAGTCTGCGAGGGCACGGTGGCCGTGGCCAGCACCTGGGCAAAACGGCCGAAGATGCCGGGCTTGCCTCCCGCGCCTTCGTATACCTTGGTCACGCGCTCCATGATTTCCTCTTGCGACGGCTCGTGGCGCAGGTTGTCGATGAAGGCAAAGCTCAGTGGATACGAACGCACCGCCGTCATGGACTTGAAATCGAAAAACAGGGCCTGCCCACGAATCAGGATGAACAGCTTGCGCACGCCGCCAAAGCTTTCCACGGAGACCGTCTCGGAATTGAGCACCAGAGAAACCACCAGGGCCTGGTCGCGCCCCTTGAGCTCATCGATGGGATTGGTGGATATCTGCAGATGCTGTGCAGGCGCCTGCTGCACGAATGCCAGTGCCCGCGCATAGGCACTGTGTCCGGCGGCCTTCAGGCGGCTCTCATACTGCTTTGAATAAGGGAATCGCTGCTGCTGCGAACTGGCGTCGCCCGAATAGGCGACTCCCGCAAAAGTGACATTGGGCCGGTCCTCGGCCATTGCAGCACCCGACGCTGCAAGCGCAAAAAGCCAGAGCCATGCCATGGCCCGGCGCATGATTTTCTCCACCCCCACACCGCCCCCTTAAAAATGTAAGCGGAGGGTAACAGATTTCACACACCAATACGTGGCACTCGGCGCACAAAGGCGACTGCAGACAATGCCGCCGATTTCGCCGGCCCTGTCTTCATTCAATGGAAAAAAGCGGTCACCCGCTGACCGTCAGCGCGGCCTATTCCACCTGGATATTGGCGGACTTGACGATCTGCGTGTAGCTCGCCTTTTCCTTCTTCAGGAATTGGGCGAACGTGGCCGGCGTGCCCGAGCCGGGCGTGGCACCACTGTCCTGCAGGCGCTTGCGGACCTCGGGCAGCTTCAGCACCTCGGCCAGTTCGGCGGCCAGGCGGCTGACCACGGGTTCGGGCGTGCGGGCGGGGGCGAACAGGCCGGTCCAGGCTTCCAGCTCGAAGCCCTTGAGATCGGGCGCCTCCGCAAAGCTCATGACCTCGGGAATCACATCGATGCGCTGTGCCGAGGTCACGCCCACGCCTTCCAGCTTTTTCTGCTGTACCAGCGGCGTGGCGCCGGTGGTCATCAGAATGCCCAGATCGACCTGGCCGCCCATGACCTCGCTGGTCACCTGGGCCACGCCGCGATAGGGCACATGGACCAGGCGGATGCGGGCGCGCTCCTGCAGCCGTTCCATGGCCAGGTGCAGCACCGTTCCCACGCCCGGCGTGGCATAGGTCAGCGCGCCGGGCCGGGCGCGGGCCATGCTGATCAGCTCGTTGAGGTTGTGCACCGGCAGGCCCGGGCGGGCCACGATCACCATGGGCGCCGCGGTGACCAGACCCACGGGAGCCAGATCACGCTCGGCGTCATAGCGCACCGAGGAGTTCACCAGTTGCGCAATGCTCACCGGCCCGTCAAAGCCCAGCAGCAGCGTATAGCCATCGGCGTGCGAGCGCGCCACCTTGCTCACGCCCAGCACGCCGCCCGAGGCCGGCACGTTGTCCACCACCACCGACTGGTGCAGCCGCGCACCCAGCTTTTCGGCGATCAGCCGCGCCGTGGCGTCCACATCGCTGCCCGCGCCAAAGGGCACGATCAGGGTGATGGGCCCGGCTGCCGGCCAGGGCTTGCCCGCGCCCGGCGCGGCATGGGCGGCGGGTGCAGCGGCAAGGGCCACAGCCAGTGAGGCGGCAGCCGATAGCAGGGAGCGGCGGGACAAGGGCATGGGGCTTGGGCATGCAAGGCGCATGCCGGCAAAGGCGGTGCGGGCTGGCGATGGCCTGCAGGGCAAGCACGTCCAGCGCGTGGAAAGCGGGCGATTCTGCCATAGGGCGCAATTTTCCTGCCACGCGCCTGCCATGAAGCCCCATTTATTGCAATCCGTTTCAACCCTTGTGATTCCGTGTCCTAGGGTTCACGCCTAAGGCGCCGCACAACGGCCCTGTCCAGAATTGGCAGGCCATGATGCCCTCACCCAGCCAAATCATCGTCTTCGCCACGCCGGCCTTTTTGCTGCTGATCGCGCTGGAATGGGGCGTGAGCCTGTGGCGCGGGCGCAATGCCTACCGGCTGGCCGATGCCGTCAGCTCCATCAGCCTGGGCATGCTCAGCCAGACCAGCGCCGTCTTCACCCAGCTGCTGCGCATAGGTCTGTACACACTGGCCTTCGATCATGTGGCGCTGTGGCGCAACGACGCCTTCTGGACCAGCATTCCCGGCTGGCTGCTGGCCCTGCTGCTCTACGACTTCTGCTACTACTGGCTGCACCGCATGGGCCATGAGGTGGCCGTGCTGTGGGCAGCCCACGCCGTGCACCACCAGAGCCAGGACTACAACCTGTCGACGGCGCTGCGCCAGACCAGCTCGGGCGCGCTGCTGGGCTGGCTGTTCTACCTGCCCATGGCGCTGGCCGGCGTGCCGCCGCTGGTGTTTGCCATCGTGGGCCTGATCGATCTGCTCTACCAGTTCTGGGTCCATACCGAGCAGGTGCGGCGCCTGGGCTGGTTCGACCGCTGGTTCTGCGCGCCCAGCAACCACCGCGTGCACCACGCCGTCAATGACTGCTACCTGGACAGGAACTACGGCGGCATCCTCATCGTCTGGGACCGCATGTTCGGCACCTTCAAGCCCGAGGACGACAGCGAGCCCTGTGTCTACGGCACGCGCGGCCTGCTGCAAAGCTGGGATCCGCTGTGGGCCAACGCCGTGGTGTACCGGCAACTCATCCATGACAGCTGGCATGCGCGGCGCTGGAGCGACAAGCTGCGCGTCTGGCTCAAGCCGCCCGGATGGCGCCCTGCCGATGTGGCGCAGCGCTTTCCCAGGCCGGCCTTCGACCTGGACGCGCACCGCGTGCTCTACGCACCGGGGATGGAGCGCGGCCTGCGCTGGTTTGCAGGCCTGCAGTTCGTGGCGCTGATCGCCGGGGTGTCGCTGTTTCTCTGGCATGCCGACCAGTCCTCGACGGCCCGCAATGCACTGTGGTTTGCCGTGCTGCTGGCTTGCCAATGGGCGCTGGGCGCAGCCATGCAGGGGCGCATCAGCCTGTGGCTGGCACTGGCCATTGAGGCCGGCGCACTGGCCACCGCCACCGCCGCGCTGGACATGCTGCACTGGCACTGGCTGTTCAAGCCGCTGACTATGGTCTTTGCGCTGATCGCCGTCATGCAGCTGTGGCGCGGCAGCACGGCCTTCTCGGCACTGGCGAAACCCGCGCGCGGCGCCTGCTGGCTGGCCGCGGCACTGGCGGCATCCCTGGCGGGCGACGTGTTCCTGATGCTGCCCGATCTGTTCATCCCGGGCCTGGCCAGCTTCCTGCTCGCCCACCTGGCCTATATCGTGCTGCTGCGCCAGGATGCGCCCTGGTTTGCACACCGGCCCTCGCTGGCCGCCACGCTGGCCCTGGGCGCGGGCATGTATGCCGTGCTCTGGCAGGGCGGCCTGCCCGCCGCGCTGCGCCTGCCCGTGGCCGCCTATGTGCTGGTCATTGCGCTGATGGCGGCGCAGGCCCTGGGCCGCGCGCGGCATCTGGGCGGCAAGGCGGCCTGGCAGGTGGCCATGGGTGCCTGCTTCTTCATGGCCAGCGACTCGCTGCTGGCCATCAACCGATTTGTGCAGCCCTTCGACGGCGCGCAAGCCGGCGTGCTGTCCACCTACTATGCGGCGCAGCTGCTGATCGTGCAGGGCTGGCTGGCCCGTGGCGCATCGACATCAGGGTTGACCCGAAGCAGCTCGCAAGGCACAATCGAGGGATCGCATTTTCAGGAGTCCTCCGTGGACAGTGCCAGTTCAACCAGTGACAAACAGCGCGCCGCAATGGCTTCGCTGCTGGCTGACTGACCGACTCCTGTGATGGGAGCGGCCATGTCGGTCGGCTTCCATCCATTGCTGCGTTTCCCCTTGGATCTTCGCGCCGCCCGGCGCTGCAGTGGCGCTTGGCATGCATCAGGCACGCCGCTCCTGCACCGAAGATTCCAATGGCTGTTGATCACTGACCGCGTGCCCGTGTGGCTGCCATCGAGCAGCGCCCGGCCCACGCTGCTTGACGGCCCTGCCTACGGCGGTCTTCCTGGTTCGCCAAGGAGAAAGCCATGTCCACACCGTTCGTCCGCCCCGCAATGCAACGCCTGCAGCCTGCCACTGCCGCGCCCTGCCCCGGCGCCACCGGCACGCGCGTGGCTGCCTCCCAGGCAGCAATGCAGGCCAAGGCACAGGCACAGATGCAAGCCCAGGCCCCTTCGGCCATGGAGCACGCCATGCACCTGGACCTGCAGACCCACTGGCCCACGCACCGCATCCGCAGCTTTCTGAGCCTGCAGCCGCGCTGAGCGCGCCGCCCGCCTTGTCCGTCCCCTCGTCAGAAAGGAGCTCCCCCATGGACCCCGATCCGAGTCGATCTTGCCCTGACCCCTCCGATACGGTCCGGCCGCACATGCCTGCGGCCCTTCCGCCTCATCCCAAGGCCCCGGCCGGGAGACCCGCGCACGTCCATTGACGGATAGGTGCCGGGCTTCTTTCGGCCGCAACGAAAGAAGCCCGCCATGCAACACGTCATCACCGCGCTGCGCACCCTGCCCGCAGCCACGCCGGCCGCCACACGCGCCAGCCACACCTCCCGCGCCAGCACCCTGCAGCTGGCCCTGCAAGCCGCCATTGCGGCACGCCATACCGGACAACTGCACGCCCTGCTGCAGCAACACGGCCCCGATCTCTTCGCCCACGCCCTTGTGGCGCTCACGCAGCGCCAGCAGGCCGACGTCCTGTCCCTGCTGGCGGCGCAGGAGCGCGCCGAGGTCTACCGCCACCTGCCTGCCCATGCGCGGCGCCAATGGCTGCAGTCAGCCACCGTGACCCGCCCGCCGCTGAGCCGCCGCCTGCTGTGCGCCTGCCAGCGCAACTGGCACTGGCTGCGCGCCACCCTTCGTTCGAGCCAGGCCTGAGCCGCCAGGGAGGTCACCATGAAAAGCCTCAAGCACCTGTTCCAGGCGTTTCTGCGCAGCCGCCATGCCCTGGGGCTGTTCCGGCGCAATGCCCTGCCCTCGGGCACGGCCGTGCACCACTCGCGCTCGGTATCGCCGACCCTCACGCGCGAGCTGCTGCGCGCCTCGCGCGATGACATTGCCGCCGTGCTGGCGCGCACCGGCTCCAGCGAGGACGGCCTGACCCGCGAGCAGGCCCGCGCCGCGCTCGCACGTCTCGGCCCCAACGAGGTCGAGCACGAAAAGCCGCTGCCCGGCTGGCTGCACCTGTGGTACTGCTACCGCAATCCCTTCAACCTGCTGCTGACGCTGCTGGCCGTGGTCTCCTACGCCACCGAGGACATGAAGGCCACGGTCGTCATCGCCTCCATGGTGCTGCTGTCCACGCTGCTGCGCTTTGTGCAGGAAGGCCGCTCCAACCGCGCCGCCGCGCGGCTCAAGGCCATGGTCAGCAGCACGGCCACGGTGCTGCGCCGCAATGGCGGCCCCACGGCGCCGGCAGATGCCGACTCCGCAGACGCCCCGCACAGCGGCTTCGGCCAGCAGGCGCGCCGCTACGAGGTGCCACTGCGCGAGGTCGTGCCCGGCGACTTCGTGGTGCTGTCGGCCGGGGACATGATCCCTGCCGACTGCCGCGTGCTCAGCGCCAAGGACCTGTTCGTGAGCCAGTCCGCCATGACCGGCGAATCCCTGCCCGTGGAAAAGCGCGCCGACGCCAGTGCATCGAATGGCACTGGCGTGCTGGATGCCAGCAACCTGCTGTTCATGGGCACCAACGTGGTCTCGGGCACGGCGCTGGCCGTGGTGCTGGCCACGGGCAACCGCAGCTATTTCGGCACCATTGCCACGCGGGTGACCTCCAACGACCGCGCGCCCACGGCCTTCGAGACCGGGGTCAACAGCGTCAGCTGGCTGCTGATCCGCTTTGCGGCGGTGATGGTGCCCGTGGTGCTGTTCATCAACGGCTACACCAAGGGCGACTGGGCCGAGGCCTTCCTGTTCGCGCTGTCCGTGGCCGTGGGCCTGACGCCCGAGATGCTGCCCATGATCGTGACCTCCACCCTGGCCAAGGGCGCCGTGGTGCTGTCGCGCCGCAAGGTCGTGGTCAAGCGGCTGGACGCCATCCAGAACTTCGGTGCCATGGACGTGCTGTGCACCGACAAGACCGGCACGCTGACCCAGGATCGCATCGTGCTGGAGCGGCACACCGACGCCTTCGGCCAGCCCTGCGACGAGACGCTGCGCTTCGCCTACCTCAACAGCCACTACCAGACGGGCCTGAAGAACCTGCTCGACCATGCCGTGCTGGAACACGTGGAGCTGCACACCCAGATGCGCCTGGCCGAGGACTACCGCAAGGTCGATGAGATCCCCTTCGACTTCGAGCGCCGCCGCATGTCCGTGGTGGTGGCCGAGCGCAACCACCACCACGAGCTGATCTGCAAGGGCGCGGTCGAGGAAATCCTGGGCGCCTGCACCCGGCTGCGCGAAGGCGACGGCACGCGCCCGCTGGACGAGGAGCAGCTGGCCCGCGTGCGCCGCGTGACGCGCGAGCTCAACCGCGAGGGCCTGCGCGTGGTCGCCGTGGCCATGAAGGAAGTGCCGCCGCACAAGAGCGACTACGGCGTGGCCGACGAGTCGGAGCTGACCCTGATCGGCTACATCGCCTTCCTGGACCCACCGAAGGAAACCACGGCCGAGGCGCTGGCCGCCCTGGCCGCGCACGGCGTGGCCGTCAAGCTGCTGACCGGCGACAACGAACTGGTGGCCGCCAAGGTCTGCCGCGATGTGGGGCTGCCCGCAGACCGCATCGTCCTGGGCACGCAGATCGAGCACATGAACGACGAGATGCTGCGCCAGACAGTGGAACGACACCAGCTGTTCGCCCGGCTCACGCCGCTGCACAAGGAGCGCATCGTGCATGCGCTGCGCGCCAACGGCCACATCACCGGCTTCATGGGCGACGGCATCAACGACGCACCGGCCCTGCGCGCGGCCGACATCGGCATCAGCGTGGACAGCGCCGTGGACATCGCCAAGGAAGCGGCCGACATCATCCTGCTGGAAAAAAGCCTGATGGTGCTGGAGCAGGGCGTGATCGAGGGCCGGCGCACCTTCAGCAACATGCTGAAGTACATCCGCATGACGGCCAGCTCCAACTTCGGCAACGTGTTCTCGGTGATGGTGGCCTCGGCCTTCATCCCCTTCCTGCCCATGCTGCCGCTGCACCTGCTGGTGCAGAACCTGCTGTACGACCTCTCACAGATCGCCATCCCCTTCGACAACGTGGACGACGAACTGGTGCGCCAGCCGCTGCGCTGGAACCCGGCCGACCTGGGCCGCTTCATGGTGTTCTTCGGGCCCATCAGCTCGCTGTTCGACATCCTGACCTTCGCGCTGATGTGGTTCGTCTTCGCCGCCAACACGCCTGAGCAGCAGACGCTGTTCCAGTCGGGCTGGTTCGTCATCGGGCTGCTCACGCAGACGCTGATCGTGCACATGATCCGCACGCCCAAGATCCCCTTCCTGCAAAGCCGCCCGTCCTGGCCGCTGCTGCTGGCCACGGCGGCCGTGATGGCGGCCGGCATCTTCCTGCCGATGGGGCCGCTGGCCGGCTACTTCAAGCTGCAGGCGCTGCCGGCGGCCTACTTCCCGTGGATGATTGCCATATTGCTGGGCTACGCTTGCCTGGCCACGCTGCTCAAGCGTGTCTACATCCGCCGCTACGGCTGGCAGTGACGCACCCTCCAACCCATTCACCAGGAAAGCCCGGAACCCCATGCAGGCCCTGCAGAACCTCAACCCCGGCGCCATGCTGGACACCTTCGTCAGCCTGACCACGGCCTTCGTGTTCGGCGCCCTCATCGGCCTGGAGCGCCAGGTGCGCCAGCGCACGGCGGGGCTGCGCACCAACACCCTGGTCGCCGTGGGCGCGGCCGTCTTCGTGGACCTGGCCGTGCGCCTGGGCGGGGCCGAGGGCGCCACGCGCGTGGTGGCCTACGTGGTCTCGGGCGTGGGCTTCCTGGGCGCGGGCGCCATCATGAAGGAAGGGGCCAACATCACCGGGCTGAACACGGCGGCCACGCTGTGGGGCTCGGCCGCCGTGGGCGCCTGCGCGGGCGCCAGCCTGGTGGCCGAGGCGGGCCTGGCTACGCTGTTCGTGCTGGCCAGCAATACCTTGCTGCGCCCCGTGGTCAACCGCATCAACCGCCGCCCGGTGGATGACGAATCCACGGAGTCGACCTACTACGTCTACGCCATCTGCCACCGCGGCGCCCAGGGCGATGTGCGCGAGCAGATGCTGGAGCTGCTGGAGAACGCCAGCTACCCCGTGCGCGGCGTGGAAACCCATGCCTTCGGCCCGCAGGACACGGAGATCGAGGCCATGCTCTACGCCACCTCGGTGGACTCAGACGAGCTGGACCGCGTGATCGCCGCCATCGAGGCCCTGCCCGGCGTGCTGCAGGCCTTCTGGAACGCCGGCACGGAAGAATGAGTAGGGGTATCACGCAGTCCTAGATCTAGGACACCGAGGAAGGGCCGCCCCGCACCGAGGGTGTCGTCCCACTCCCGCGAAGCGAGAGAGGGGGAAGCGGCACAGCCGCTCAGGGGGTGTCTTTTTCTGGCACCGGCAACCCGAGATGGCGGTACGCCGCCTGGGTCGCCATGCGCCCGCGCGGCGTGCGCTGCAAAAAGCCCTGCTGGATCAGGTAGGGCTCGATGACATCCTCGATGGTGCCCGCCTCCTCGCCGATGCTGGCCGCGATGTTGTCCAGGCCCACGGGGCCGCCGTCGAAGCGGTGCACCACGGCCTCCAGCAGCTTGCGGTCCATGATGTCGAAGCCCTGGGGATCGACATCGAGCATGGCCAGCGCGCGGTCGGCCAGCTCGCGCGTGATGCTGCCGTCGCCGCGCACATCGGCATAGTCGCGCACGCGGCGCAGCAGGCGGTTGGCAATGCGTGGCGTGCCGCGCGAGCGGCGCGCGATCTCGAAGGCGCCCTCGTCATCGATGGGCGCGTTCAACAGGCCTGCACTGCGCCGCACGATGCGCGCCAGCTCCTCGGCCGTATAGAACTCCAGCCGCGCCACGATGCCGAAGCGGTCGCGCAGCGGGTTGGTCAGCATGCCCGCGCGCGTGGTCGCGCCCACCAGCGTGAACGGCTGCAGGTCCAGCTTGATGGAGCGCGCCGCCGGCCCCTCGCCGATCATGATGTCGATCTGGTAGTCCTCCAGCGCCGGGTAGAGGATTTCCTCGACCACGGGCGACAGGCGGTGGATCTCGTCGATGAACAGCACATCGTTGGCTTCGAGGTTGGTCAGCAGCGCCGCCAGGTCCTTGGGCTTTTCCAGCACGGGGCCGCTGGTCTGGCGCAGATTCACGCCCAGCTCGGCCGCGATGATGTGCGACAGCGTGGTCTTGCCCAGGCCCGGCGGGCCGAACAGCAGCACATGGTCCAGCGCCTCATTGCGCTTTCGGGCCGCGCCGATGAAGATCTCCAGTTGCTCGCGCGCCTTGGCCTGGCCCACGTACTCCTGCAGCAGCTTGGGGCGCAGCGCGCGCTCCATGGCCTCTTCCCCGCGCGAGACCGGCGCTGCCGAAATCATGCGCGGCTTGTCCGGTGCCTTGTCTGGCGGGAAGCCGCCCTGCGCAAAGCCGCCCTGCCCGAAATCGTCGGTATGGATGCTCATGCGCCGCTCACTTGGCCAGCGCCTTCAGCGCCAGCTTGATGCCTTCGGTCACGCCCACGTCGGGCGGCAGCTTCTTGAGCGCGGCGGCCGCATCCTTGTCGGAATAGCCCAGCGCCATCAGCGCCTGCACGATGTCGTTCTGATCGTTGTTCACGAACAGCGACTGCGCGCCCGTATCGGCGCCGATCTTGCCCTTGAGCTCCAGCAGCAGGCGCTCGGCCGTCTTCTTGCCGATGCCCGGCACCTTGACCAGGCGGCCCACCTCCTGCAGCGTCACGGCCTGGGCCAGGTCCTCCACGCTCATGCCGCTGAGCACCGACAGCGCCATGCGCGGGCCGATGCCGGTGATCTTGATCAGCTCGCGGAACGCCTGGCGCTCGCTGTGCGTGCCAAAGCCGTACAGAAGCTGCGCATCCTCGCGCACCACGAAGTGCGTCAGCAGGCTGACCTTGGCCCCACTGGCGGGCAGGTTGTAGAAGGTGCTCATGGGCACCTGCACCTCGTAGCCCACGCCGCCGCAGTCCACCAGCACCTCGGGCGGGTTTTTTTCCAGCAGCGTTCCTGTCAATTTGCCTATCATTGGTGTCCTTTGCCGCCCTGGGGGCGGCTTTTCATGCCCGTCCGCAACCGAACGCCGGCCCATTCACAGGGTATGGCACCACGCCCTCGCGCTGGCCGCCGCCCGGAATCTCTGGAATTATCCGCGTGATCCTGCGCCACACCTTCACACCCCACGACAACAACCGGTTGAGCCACGTCTGCGGCCCGGCCGACGCGCACCTGCGCACCATCGAGATCGCACTGGGCGTCAAGATCGCCCACCGCCACGAGCAATTCAAGATCGACGGCCCCAAGGCCAAGGCCAACGACGCACTGGAGCTGCTGCAGGCCCTCTACGAGATGGCCGACGACCCCATCCTGGACGACTCCCTGCAACTGATGCTGGCCGGTGACACCGAACTCATCGAGCAGCCCCAGGACGCCATCCAGCTGTCCACGCGCCGCCCCGACCTGCGCGCGCGCACGGCCAACCAGTCGGCCTACCTGGAGAACATCGCCCGCCACGACATCACCTTCGGCATCGGCCCGGCCGGCACCGGCAAGACCTACCTGGCCGTGGCCTGCGCCGTGGACGCGCTGGAGCGCAGCGCCGTGCAGCGCATCGTGCTCACGCGCCCCGCAGTGGAGGCAGGCGAGCGCCTGGGCTTCCTGCCCGGCGACCTCACGCAGAAGGTCGACCCCTACCTGCGCCCGCTGTACGACGCGCTCTACGACCTCATGGGCTACGAGAAGGTGCAAAAGGCCTTCGAGCGCAATGTGCTGGAGATCGCGCCGCTGGCCTTCATGCGCGGGCGCACTCTGAACAACGCCTTCGTCATCCTGGACGAGGCGCAGAACACCACGCCCGAGCAGATGAAGATGTTCCTCACGCGCATCGGCTTCGGCGCCCGCGCCGTGGTCACGGGCGACGTCAGCCAGATCGACCTGCCCAAGGGCGCCCTGAGCGGCCTGATCGATGCCGAGCGCGTCTTGAAGCGCGTCAAGGGAATCGCCATCAACCACTTCACCAGCGCCGACGTGGTGCGCCACCCGCTGGTGGCCCGCATCGTGGACGCCTACGACGCACGCGGCCAGGCCCCGGCGCGCCGTGCCGCACCGCGCCTTGCCGCGCATTGATCCCGACAGCCACAGCAGACGCCCGCCCACGGGCGCTCCAAAGCACACGCCCAAGCTCACGCCCACGCACTCCCCCATGTCCCTGAACCAACTGCAACTGTCCCTGCAATTCGCGCGCTTTGCCGAGGCACCTGTCCACCGCGCCGTGCTGTCCCGCAGCAAGGTCACGCGCTGGATACGCCACGCCCTGGCCGTCGATGCCGAAATCACCGTGCGCATCGTCGATGCCGAGGAAGGCCAGCAGCTCAACCGCGAATACCGGCAAAAGGACTACGCCACCAACGTCCTGACCTTCGACTACCAGCAGGAGCCCACGGCCATGGCCGACCTGGTGCTGTGCGCCCCCGTGGTCGAGCGCGAGGCGCGCGAGCAGAACAAAACGCTGGAGGAGCACTACGCCCACCTGCTGGTGCACGGCACGCTGCACGCCCAAGGCTGGGACCATGAAACCAGCGAGCAGGACGCCGAGGAAATGGAAGCCTACGAGACCGAGATCATGGTCGAGCTGGGCTTTGCCGACCCCTACGCCAAGTAGGCGGCACCAGAGCCCACGCGGGCCTCAGCGCGCCGTATCGATGACGACCCGGCCGCGCACCTGGCCGGCAAGCAGCCGGGGCGCCAGCGCAACCGCATCGGCCAGGCCCGCCTCTTCGGTATTGCGCTCCAGCACCTCGCGCGGCAGTTCGGCGGCCAGCCGCGCCCAGGCCTGCTCGCGCCGCGCCTGCGGCGCATAGACGCTGTCGATGCCCAGCAGCGACACGCCGCGCAGGATGAACGGTGCCACGGAAGCGGGCAGGTCCAGCCCCTGGGCCAGCCCGCAGGCCGCCACGCAGCCGCCGTAGCGCAGGCTGGCGCACACATTGGCCAGCGTATGGCTGCCCACGCTGTCCACGGCCGCCGCCCAGACCTCCTTTTGCAGCGGCTTGCCGGGCGCATCCAGGCTGCTGCGCTCCACGATCCGCGCCGCGCCCAGCGCCTTCAGGTGCTCGGCCTGTTCGGGCCGCCCGGTGCCGGCGTGCACCTCGAAACCCAGGCGCGACAGCAGGGCCACGGCAATGCTGCCCACGCCGCCATTGGCCCCCGTCACCAGCACCGGGCCGCTGGAGGGCGTGATGCCATGCGCCTGCAGCGCCATCACGCACAGCATGGCCGTATAGCCGGCCGTGCCTATGGCCATGGCATCCCGTGCGCTGAAGGCCTCGGGCCGGCGGATCAGCCAGTCGCCGTTCACGCGCGCCTGCTGGGCGAGCCCGCCCCAGTGGGTCTCGCCCACGCCCCAGCCGTTGAGCAGCACGGCATCGCCGGGCTGGAAACGCGCGTCCTCGCTGTCCAGCACCGTGCCGGCCAGGTCGATGCCCGGCACCATGGGGAACTGGCGCACCACGGGCGAGCGCCCCGTGATGGCCAGTGCATCCTTGTAGTTGAGCGTGGAATGCGAGACGGCCACGCGCACCGTGCCGGCGGGCAGGCTGGCTTCGTCCAGCTCCACACACTCGGCACGGGTTTCACGCGGTACGGGTTGGGTCAGCAGCAAGGCTTTGAACATGGGGTCTCCAGCAAGGCAGTGGCAAAGGAAATCCAAAGGCAATCAGGACTGCGGCGCGCCCAGCACGCCGCTGCGGCACAGGCGGCCGATGGCCTCGTCCGCCATCCCCAGTTCCCGCAGCAGCGCGAGATTGTCGTCGCCCAGGGCGGGGGCCGGCGCACCCGGCAGGGGCGCGGCATCCATCCACCGGAACCCCAGTCCCGGAGTGTCCACCGCAGCGCCGTCGGCGCCATAGCTCACAGGTGACACGGTGCCGGCGGCGCGGGCCTCGCCCAGGAATTCACCCAGGCGCCGCACCCTGGCCGCAGGCACGCCCACGGCGTTGAGCCGGGCTTCCATGTCCCGAGCACTGCGTGCGGCGAAGGCCTCGGCCAGACATGCCTGCAGCCGCTGCAGCGCGGACGCATCGCGCGCGGCGACAAAGCCGCCCTCGGGCGCGTTGAAGGCATCGAGGTCCAGCAGCGTGGCGTCCTCGCACAGCGCATCGAGCCCCAGCACGCTGGCGAGCCTGCGAAACTGCTGCGGCGTGTTGGCGGCCGTGGACAGCCAGCCGTCGGCGCACCGGTAGGTGTCGGCCGCCGGGCTCCCCGTATAGCCCCGGTTGCCCACGCGCCGAGGCTCCACGCCATGGGTGAGATAGGTACAGGCATGCGGGTACATCAGCATCAGCGAGGCCTGCAGCATGGAGGCATCGATGTGCTGGCTGCGCCGCTCGCCAGGCGCCCAGGCGTTGCGCTGGTGCAGGGCCGCCGTGACCGACAGCGCCCCCAGCATGCCCACCGCCACGTCGATCACGGGAAAGCCCACCTTCACGGGCGGCGCTTCCTCGTCGCCCCCCGCCATCATCATCATGCCCGTGAGCGCCTGCACCACATGGTCATAGGCGCCCCGCCCGGCCCACTCGCCCTGCTGGCCAAAGCCCGAGATGGAGCAGTACACCACGTCGGGACGCACCGCCCGGATGTCCTCGTAGCCCAGGCCGTGGCGCGCCACCACGCCGGGGCGGAAGTTCTCGATGAACACATCGGCCGTGCGCGCCAGGGCACGCACGATGTCCGCGCCCTCGGGCTGGCGGATGTCCACCGCCAGCGAACGCTTTCCCGCATTGAGCGCCACGAAGCCCGAAGGCATGCCGCCCCCAGGCTCGCCGGGCGCCCGGCTGTTGCGCATGACCTCGCCACGCGTGGGCTCGACCTTGATGACCTCGGCCCCGAGCTGGGCCAGGTAGTGCGAGGCCAGCGGCCCCGCGATCACATGCGACATGTCGATGACGCGCACTCCTTGCAGCGGCTTGTCCATACCCGTCTTGCCTTTCCCTGGTTCAACTGTTGGCGGTGATGCCGGCCAGCTCGATGATGGCGGCCCACTTGCGGTTCTCGCTGCGCACGAAATCAGCGAAGGCCTGCGGCGAAGCGCTGGCCGTGGCCTCGTTGCCGACAGCCTCGAACGAGGCGCGCAGCGCTGGCTGGGCGGCGGCCTGGCGCACGGCGGCGTGCAGGCGCTCGACCACGGCAGGGGGCGTCCTGGCCGGAGCCCACAGCCCGAACCAGGACTCCTGCACCGCCAGCTCGCTGCCCAGCACCTCCTGCAGCGTGGGCACCTCGGGCAGCTGCGCCAGGCGCTTGCGGCTGGTCACCGCCAGGGCCCGCAGCTTGCCGCCCTGCACCTGGGGGATGCCGGTGCCCGCCACCGGAAACGCATACTGCGTATCGCCGCGGATCAGCGATGCCGCAATCTCCACCGATCCCTTGAGCGGTATGTGCGTGACCTGCAGGCCCGCCAGCGAGGCCAGCGTGGCGCCCGCCAGATGGGCCGAAGTGCCTATGCCGCCCGAGCCGTAGTTGGCCTGCGCCGGCTGGGCCTTCAGCCCCGCGATCAGCTCCCGGGCCGTGCGCCAGGGCGCATCGGCACGCACCACCAGCACCGTGGGCGATGAGGCCAGGTTGCTGACGGGCGTGAAGTCGCCGATGGGGTCGAAGCGCAGGCCCGGTTGCAGCAGCTTCTGGATCAGGTGGGTGTTGGAGCCCATCAGGCAGGTGTAGCCATCGGCGGGCTGCTGCGCCACATACTGCGCGGCCAGCACGCCGGCCGCACCCACCTTGTTCTCGATCACGATGGACTGCCCCAGGATCTCCCCCAGCACCGGGCCGGCCTGGCGCAATTGCACATCAGGCCCCCCGCCCGCCGCATACGGGGAAATCACCCGCACCGGCCGGCTCGGAAAATCGCTGGCCCGCACCAGCGGAAGCGCGGCAGCCGCCAGGCTGCCTGCCAGAAAGACGCGTCTGTCCATGGTCCTGTCTCCTTGTCGCTTGTCGTCGTGGGGTCACGATAGAACGGCAGGCCCATTTCCAATAGTGATATGTTTGGATGGATGGCAAACCTCTGGTAATCACTCCACCCCCGGGAACATGCACGACTTCGACCCGCAACGCCTGCTGTCGCGGCTGCGCTTCAAGCACCTGCAGCTCCTGCTGGCCCTGCACCAGGGAGGCAGCCTGCGCGCCGCCGCCGGCCTCATGCATTTGACCCAGCCCGCGCTGAGCAAGGCCCTGGGCGAGATCGAGGCGGCCTTCGGCGTGACGCTGTTCCTGCGCAATGCGCGCGGGCTCGAACCCACGGCCCAGGGCGAGATCGCCATCCGCGGCGCGGCCATGCTGCTGGCCGAGCTGCGCCATCTGGGCAGCGAGACCGCCCAGCAACCGGCCATCACCTTGCTGCGCATCGGCACCCCGCCCTTCGTGGCACAGGGCTACCTGCCCGGCGTACTGGCGGACCTGGCCGCACAGCAGCCCCATGTACGGGTACAGCTCAAGGAAGAACGCGTGCCTTTGCTTGTGCAATGCCTGCTGGACGGCGAGCTCGACGCCCTCATCACCAGCTACCCCACCGAACTGCCCGAGGCTGCAGGCCAGCCACTGCGCTACGAAAAACTGTTCGACACCGGCTTCACCGTCATCGCCCCGCCGGACCACCCTGCAGGCCACGCGCGCAGCAACCGCTGGGAGGAGCTGGCGCGCCAGCGATGGATCCTGCCCACGCGCAGCTCCATGCTGCGCCGCATGATGGAAGAGGTGTTCCGCCGCGAAGGCGTGATCGCGCCCACGCCCGTCATCGAATCCACCAGCCCCTTCACCAACCTGCAACTGGTCCGGGCCGGCCTGGGGCTCAGCGCCGTGCCCGACTCCACGCTGCAGGCCTCGCCCCGGTCGCTGGGGGTGCGCAGGGTGCATGTCACACCCGCCATCTCCATGGGCCCCGTGGCGTTGATCTACCGCAGCGCCGTCGCCAACCCGCGCGTCGCCCTGCTGCGCGCCACGCTGGGCCTGCCCGGCCCGGTGGTGGAGCAGCCCTAGCCGCCAGGTGGCCACCACGCCGGCGCGATCCTGTCCTTTTGCGCAAAGCAGCCCTGACCCAGCCGCCATGCCGGTGCGACAGCCCGGCCGATGGTCCGGCACTAAGATCGGCCTCGACCTATAACACCGGCCTGGCCGCGCAAGGCCACGGCGGCCTGCCGATGCCCGGCTCCAGGAGGAGACAACACCCATGTGGGACATCGCACTGCTCATGAGCGCCGCCTTCGTGGCCGGCGCGCTCAATGCCGTTGCCGGAGGCGGCAGCTTCCTCACCCTGCCCGCCCTGGTCTTCACCGGCGTGCCGCCCGTGGCCGCCAACGCCACCGGCACCGTCGCCCTGCTGCCCGGCTACATGGCCGGTGCCTGGGGCTTTCGCCAGGACATGGAGCCGCCGCCCGGCCTGGGCATGCGCGGCGTCATCGTGCTGTCGCTCATCGGTGGCTCGCTGGGCGCGGCCCTGCTGCTGGTCACGCCCGACCACCTGTTCCGCAAGGTCGTCCCCTGGCTGCTGCTGGCCGCCACCGCCATGTTCGCCTTCGCGCCCCAGCTCAGGCGCATGGCGTCGCGCGGCAGTGCCGAGCATGCCGCCCATGCCTCACCCGTCAAAGCCGGCGCCGGCATGCTGGCCGTGGCCATCTACGGCGGCTACTTCAACGGCGGTCTGGGCATCCTGCTGCTGGCCCTGTTCGGCCTGCTGGGCCAGACAAGGCTGCATGCCATGAACGGCATGAAGAACCTGGTCTCCGCCCTGCTCACGGCCATTGCCGTCGCCATCTATGCGGCCGGTGGCGTCGTGCAGTGGGAGCAGGCCCTGGTCATGATGATTGCCGCCACCGCAGGCGGCTACGGCGGAGCTCGCCTGGCACGCCGCATCCCGCCCGAATGGCTGCGCGCAGGCATCGTGCTGACGGGGCTGGTGATGGCGGGGGTGTTTTTCTGGAGGCAGTGAGGCCAGAAAGCTACTTCTTCGGCGCCGCACTCTGCGCTGACTTCGATACGCGCTTGCCTGTGGATCTTTCCGGCGTCGCCGCATCCGTGTCTGGCTGAGAGCCGCTCTGTGGCAGGGCCAGGGCTTGCGCAAGCGAATGCAACCGCTCTTCGATACGCTTCACGGTTTCCAGCGTTTCGTCACCGACGCGGGTATCCAGATTCATTTGCGAACTACCGCTTTCCATGCCCGAAACGCGCGGCGCCGCAAAGGTCTGCTGTAGCCGAGCCACGACCTCGGCAGTCATTGAGCGCCGGTTCTCTTCAGAAGCGGCATCCAGCAGATCCTTCAACTCCTGAGGGATACGCATGTAGATGGTTGGGTCGTCGCGTGCCATCCGCGCACTTTGCCATGGAACACGCTTGCCATTTTCTATGCACAATGCATAGAATATTGAGTGCATAGATCGTGCATAGAAAGCCCGAGTCATTGAAGCGACGGACAAAGGAATCGATATGGCTGCGTCACGGCACTCAACGAACAAGCCCTGCACGATGGACACCGCTGCCTGGCCAACCATGCAGCAAATGATCGCCCTGTCCATTGCCCGCGCAGAGATGGGGCTGGTTGCTCTGATCGAAACACGCTGTGCCGACATGGACTGGCATGACGCGGATGTAGAGGTGGACCTGGCCGCAGACCTGGCGCTGAATCACATCCGGCAAATTCGGCACAAGGTATTCGAGGACGCCAGCGAATTCGACAACGAGTGGTACCTCGCCCGCGCAGCCATCGCCCTGGCAGCCCAGGCCTTCAACCGGCCACAGAGCCTCTACGCCCGGCGCCTCAAACTGCTCTTGCAACTGTTTGATGAAGCACCGTCCTTTGTGGAATACGCGGAGCATGGCCCGGAAGGTTGAATGCAGAGGCTTCTCTGTCGCCTCCAAGTCAGCAGCCTTTCTGAGCTGCCTAAGCGGCAACGAACCTGAGCGCCCCCCCCGCGCCGGGCGGCTCCGTTTTCTGAGTTGCCTACGCGGCAGCGAACCTGTGCTGCATGGCGTTACCCTGGAGGCGGATTTTCTAAGCTGCCTACGCGGCAGCGAACTCTCTTTTTGATCGACTACATCGTGTGGCAGTTTTCTGAGCTGCCTATGCGGCAGCGAACATCCGCCGGCATCACCAGCATGTCGCGGTCCTTTTCTGAGCTGCCTATGCGGCAGCGAACCATGGCGTAGGGTTCGCGGCACACTGCGTCATTTTCTGAGCTGCCTATGCGGCAGCGAACCAGGCCAAGCGATACGGGCCGTAGCTGAACGATTTCTGAGCTGCCTATGCGGCAGCGAACCACCAGATAGGCCTGCTTCTTGGCCGGATTCATTTCTGAGCTGCCTATGCGGCAGCGAACGTGCGGAGCTCGGATTCCTTGGCGTCAGCCCATTTCTGAGCTGCCTATGCGGCAGCGAACGCCAGAAGCCCAAACCTCGCGCGGCCGTGGCCTTTCTGAGCTGCCTATGCGACAGCGAACATCGACGGCGCCGTGCATCACGTTGTCATCCCTTTTCTGAGCTGCCTATGCGGCAGCGAACCCGTAGCGCACCACAGCCTTTGATTCGTCCATTTTCTGAGCTGCCTATGCGGCAGCGAACGCAATGCTCTCCGCGATCTGTCCGGCCTTCATTTTCTGAGCTGCCTATGCGGCAGCGAACCAGGCCTTGCCCACCCATTTCTGAGCTGCCTATGCGGCAGCGAACAAGCCGGCGTTTCAGTTCGCTCCAGGCCTGCTTTTCTGAGCTGCCTATGCGGCAGCGAACATGGCGCGGCGCAGGTAGATCGCCTGGTCCAGTTTCTGAGCTGCCTATGCGGCAGCGAACGCGGGATCGACGGGAGCCCGGGGCGCTGCGATTTTCTGAGCTGCCTATGCGGCAGCGAACTCGCTTTGGCTGGGCATCTTGGCGATTTCCATTTTCTGAGCTGCCTATGCGGCAGCGAACAAGCCGTCTGATCTTGCAACGCCAGGCGCAAATTTCTGAGCTGCCTATGCGGCAGCGAACTTGGGGATCAAGTTTGCGGATGGTCGTGGGATTTCTGAGCTGCCTATGCGGCAGCGAACGAGATGGAAAACGATGAGGTCGTGGACCGCACTTTCTGAGTTGCCTACGCGGCAGCGAACCACCTTGCCCTCGCGCCACAGGAATTCCAAGCTTTCTGAGCTGCCTACGCGGCAGCGAACTCATGCGCGCCGGGTAGCTCGGACGGCCAAAATTTCTGAGCTGCCTACGCGGCAGCGAAGGCGAGATCGGTCATTGGATGGCTCCGGTGGTTTTTCTGAGCTGCCTACGCGGCAGCGAACAGCAGAGTGCGCACGTCATCAGAACTTGGGATTTTCTGAGCTGCCTACGCGGCAGCGAACGACAGGATGCCGTTCGCCGCGTCGATCTGGAATTTCTGAGCTGCCTACGCGGCAGCGAACGTTGATGACGGCATCCTCGGCCCCAAGACCTTTTTCTGAGCTGCCTACGCGGCAGCGAACGAGGGTCAGGGGCAAAGCGGGCATTCACTGAGTTTCTGAGCTGCCTACGCGGCAGCGAACTCTTTGAACAGTCCGTCAAAGATCCCGTCGAATTTCTGAGCTGCCTACGCGGCAGCGAACTGCCCATTCGGCTCAGCTTCATCTGCTCGTTTTTTCTGAGCTGCCTACGCGGCAGCGAACGGCCAAACACGAATTGGCCCAGGGTCATCATTTTTCTGAGCTGCCTACGCGGCAGCGAACTAGCGTTGCACCGGCACGCGCAGCCACTTCGGTTTCTGAGCTGCCTACGCGGCAGCGAACCACTTGCCGCCGGCGGCTTCCAACACCTTGTTTTTCTGAGCTGCCTACGCGGCAGCGAACAGCCAGGAGCGCGCGCAGGTCGCATGCGTAGATTTCTGAGCTGCCTACGCGGCAGCGAACGAGTATGAGCAGATGTGGCTCATCCGCCCCCTTTTCTGAGCTGCCTACGCGGCAGCGAACGCAAGCGAGAGAGAGGGATACACGCTGACCGATTTCTGAGCTGCCTACGCGGCAGCGAACGGCTCGACCCATCGCCGCGCGCAAGCCGCAATTTCTGAGCTGCCTACGCGGCAGCGAACGAAGACAGCGCTGAGTTCTCACGATGCATCCTTTTCTGAGCTGCCTACGCGGCAGCGAACCCCAAGGACAAGGCCATGGCCGTTGCCACGCTTTTCTGAGCTGCCTACGCGGCAGCGAACATGTGCACGATGGGACGCTGGCCCAGGCAGATTTTCTGAGCTGCCTACGCGGCAGCGAACAGAATTTCCGACGCTGCTCACATACCCGAAATTTTCTGAGCTGCCTACGCGGCAGCGAACTGAGCGGCCTCCAAAAGTTGCAGTTGATCGATTTTCTGAGCTGCCTACGCGGCAGCGAACCCGCTATGGCCGTCGCACACAATCAGCCGCACTTTCTGAGCTGCCTACGCGGCAGCGAACATGGCCTTCCTGCTGATGCCGCTCATGATTCTTTTCTGAGCTGCCTACGCGGCAGCGAACGATACGGGGACGCTCAGAATCGGCCGCTTGTATTTCTGAGCTGCCTACGCGGCAGCGAACATCGCCGAAGCCACCGGCCTGCCGCGCGGGAATTTCTGAGCTGCCTACGCGGCAGCGAACTCCAGGAACTCATTTGTGATGCTCCTGAAAATTTTCTGAGCTGCCTACGCGGCAGCGAACTTCTACGACTACTCGACTGAGGCCGGCAGCAATTTCTGAGCTGCCTACGCGGCAGCGAACGAGCTCCTCAGGCGGCAACCTGAACCGCTGGGTTTCTGAGCTGCCTACGCGGCAGCGAACCGCCAGCTCAGGCAGAGGGGCGTCGCCGTACATTTCTGAGCTGCCTACGCGGCAGCGAACAAAACATGGCTGGTGAATACGACCCAACAAGCTTTCTGAGCTGCCTACGCGGCAGCGAACGCAGTCGCATAGTTCTCGGCCCAATATTCAATTTTCTGAGCTGCCTACGCGGCAGCGAACGCCGCAATTGCGTACTTTCGCGCGATTCCATCTTTCTGAGCTGCCTACGCGGCAGCGAACACGCCATGAAAGAACGACCGATCCTGTTTTCATTTCTGAGCTGCCTACGCGGCAGCGAACACGGCAAAGATGGGAGATGACGGCTTCTATGATTTCTGAGCTGCCTACGCGGCAGCGAACCCGCTCCACGCGCACACTGGTGATCTCCAGCATTTCTGAGCTGCCTACGCAGCAGCGAACCGAATCAGGCCTAGGCGTTCAGCACATGCAGTTTTCTGAGCTGCCTACGCGGCAGCGAACATCCCGTAGATGGCCGGAAGCTGGTCCACGTTTTTCTGAGCTGCCTACGCGGCAGCGAACAAGGACTGGAACGACTACCGGGCGCGCGGCCATTTCTGAGCTGCCTACGCGGCAGCGAACTGTGTCGAGAAGACCAGCGACGGCATCTACAATTTCTGAGCTGCCTACGCGGCAGCGAACGCCAGCAAGGCATTTGCCGCAGCGCAGTGGCTTTTCTGAGCTGCCTACGCGGCAGCGAACATGCCGATTGCTGAGGCGCCGGCCTTCATGCTTTTCTGAGCTGCCTACGCGGCAGCGAACCTGGATCACATAGTCGCTGGCTTTGCTGGTCTTTTCTGAGCTGCCTACGCGGCAGCGAACCGCCTGCTGGAAATGGCCCAGGCGCTCTACAATTTCTGAGCTGCCTACGCGGCAGCGAACAAGGCAAAAAATTCCCCAATCCATTGATTTTGAAAGAGCTTTCACCTCCAGCAGGCAAACACCCCAAATTCCGGGGCATCCGCCAAGCTGTTGATTTACAAGGCAGTCTTCAGGCCGCCAGAAAAAGGGTCAGAACCAGGGAACAGCAGTTCCCAGGCTCAGCCCATAAGTATTGAAGCCTTCCTGACCCACCGTGCCCTGCACCGCTTTCTGCTCCACGAACAGGCAAAACGGCTGGCCGGTGCTGGCGCTGCGCAATTGAACGTAGGGCAGGTCCGGGGTGCGCTCCACGCTGTCGGGGATGGCGGCCGCGGCCTGTTCGGCGGTTTCTCCCTTGCGCCGCATGCGGCGGCGGCGCAGGCGGTCGGGGCTGGTCTTGAATTGCCGGCGTTGCACCAGGTAGGGCACGGCGCCCTCTGGCACCAAAGCTGGCGGCGTGCATTGCACGTGATCGCGCATGCCCTGCAGCCAGGGCTGTTCCATCAGGCAGCGCAGCGCGGCTTCACTGCCATGCAGGCGCAGGATGGTGCCCAGAGTGCGTGGACGCAGGCTGTAGCCGGGAAAGCTGATGCCTATGTCAGCACTGCCCAGTTGCACGAGCGCACGGTGCAGCTTGGCGACCAGCGCGCCCAGCAGGTGGGCGTGGCTGAATTCCGGGTCAGGCAGCAGCGTGATGTCGATGTAGTGCGAGGTCATGGCCATCAGCTCGCATCGCCGAAGACACCACCGCGGATCAGCACGGCCATCACGAAGTGCTGCTGCTCGACGGGCGGCACCTTGTCCTTGAGCAGCCAGTCGTCCAGCAGGGTGTAGAAGTCCTGCTTTTGCTTGGGCTGGCGCCAGGCCTTGCCCTGGGTGGTGACGGAGCCGTAGGGCTCGACCGCGATAGGGCCCAGGTCCTGCGCGCCGTCGTACCAGGTGTCGATGGTGCGCAGGGCGTTGCCGATTTTCTGGGAGTGGATGGCGGCGACCTCCTGGCCTTTTTCACCGATCTGGTAGAGCGTCTTGCTCTTTTTGGTGCTGCCCTTGTCGAGGATCAGTTCCTGCGAGGGGAAGACTTCCTGGCCCGCGCCCAGGCGCACAAAGGCGGTGATCTGCAGCAGCACATGGGCCTTGCCCTCAAGCCCCTGCGCGATCACGCTGCCCAGCGCAGCCACTTTCTCATCAGGCTGCTCCAGCGTGCGCAGGTTGTGGGCCAGCGCATCGAACGCCCATGCCTGCCCGGCCTTGCCATCCTTGAGCTGCACCACCTGCACCTGCACGCTTTCCGCGCCCACGCGGTTGCGCCACAGGAAGCGCCCGTTCGCCAGGTTGGCCGCATAGCGGTTGGCCAGTTCGGCAAAGCCCTGGGCCGAGGCATAGGCCTGCACCGTTTGTGCGAGCCTGGCCTGGTATTCGGCGCTGTTGCAGGCAGACGGGGTGCCTGCGCCAGACAGCACGCGCAGCGTGAACTGCACCTTGAGCGTGTCGGCATCGGCGGGCAGGGCTGCCACGTCCACGGTCTGCAGGTTGGGGTTCTCGATGGCAGCGTCGAGCTTGGCCGGGTCCTGGTCCTTGGTCTTGAGGCGGTTGGAGATGGTGCCGCGCACGGATTTCTCGCGCAGCTTGACGGAGGGCCAGGAGGCGGAGGCCGCCCTGTCATCCCAGTTGCCTGCGTGGAAGACGGCGTCGGAGGGGTCGAGCTTGCGTTCGAAGGCGAGGACGGATGCGGTCTTGAGGGTGCTGGACATGGTGTTCAATCCTTTGGCAATACGGTGTGAAAGGCGAAGGTGCAAGGACGCGGGTCAGGTGTATGCATAGCTGTCGTCGTCTTCCTGCTCCTGGGCTGCGGCGTCGTCAGGGTCGGCCACGGCTGCCGGGTCTGAGACGTAGCCGCTGCGGCAGCGGTAAAGGCCCCGCTTTTCATCGGTGTGCGCATGCCACAGCAGTTGCTCCAGATGGGTGAGGCGGTGCGGGCTGATCCATTCGCCCAGCGAGTAGACCGACTCCACGAAGCGCAGCGGCGTGGTGGCATCGCGGGCGTTGAGCACTTCGCCTGCGGCATGTGATGGCGAGAGTGCCGCATAGCCCACGGGCACAGGCACGATCCAGCCGCTGCCGGGGCCGCGCCAGGGATCTGCCCATGGATGCTTGCCATCGGCAGGCGGGGGCTGGCCTTCGGCCGCTGCCACGGGCTCATGGTTGAAGCGCGATGCATGCAGCCAGGCGTCGAGCAGCGTGGTGTGCGCCGCTTTGTCGCGCAGCCTGTGCAGGCGGTCGGCCAGCAGGTCGTCACGCCCCACCAGGGCGAAGCCCGGCAGCCACTGGCGCCGCCATTCGCGGAATTGGCGGCTGCGCTCGGTGGCGTCCTCTGCCAGCACGGACAGCCTGGGGCGCACGCGCCTGCCGGGCGCGGCGCGTGATGGCAGCAGGCTGCCGCCGGCCACGCGCATTTGCGACAGGATTTGCCCGGCTTCATCGGCCCATTGCTGCATCTGCGGCTCGGCACTCTGCACCAACGTGGCCGCAGCGCCTGCGGCGCGTTTTTCCGAAACGGCGAAGACCAGGGAGATGTCGAGGTGGATGCGGCCTTCCTCGACGATAGAAGGAGGGGTACCTTCCTCCAACTTTCTAGCTTGGTCTGCGGTAGCAACGTAAGGCTTGCGCAAATGAAAAGTGTGAGGGTCGTACAACTTCCCTGAACCTCTGACCTGCTCCTGATGGTGGTGGCAGACCACGCCCACTGCGTGCAGGCGCAAGGGGATGCCGGCCTGCGCCAGCTTGCGCTCCAGCGCCCACATCAGGCCGGTGAAGGCGGTGATGGAGGGGAAGCCATGGGTGAGCGGGCTGGAGATGGCGTTGGCGTTCTGGACGCGCAGATGGGGGAAGGTCAGGATGGCCTGCGGTTGTGGCGATTGCCTCATACCACGCCCCCCCTGTGCATCACCAGTTCATCATGCGTTTTGCGGATAGGGATATAGGCCGGGGCGTCCAGCCTTTTGCGCAGTTCGCGCAACTGCTGCACAAAACCATCCTCATCGGTCAGCAGCTCTTTCCGCCACACACGCGCCTCGGCGTCGCCCACGGGCAACTGGCCGAACAGTTGGCTGTTGAGCCAGTTGGCAAAGCGCTTGCCTACCTCGGCAGGCCAGTCCATCCAAAGCCATTCGCGGGCGAACTCCTCCTCATCGCGCAGTTCGGTGCGCAATGGGTCCAGCCACAGCTGCTCTTCACGCACCAGCTTGCCGAAGCGTTCCGAGTCGCGGCTCCAGCCAGCGGGCAGGGTCTGCTGCACTTCGCCGGCGAGCGAGACCATTTCATCGATCAGCGCATCCATGAAGGCTTCACGGCGCTCGCGCGTTTGCAGGTTGGGCTCCGGGTCGGTCGCAAGGAAGGCACGCAGCTTGCGCACCGTGCTGCGCACCTCGGGACGGCCAACGAACAGCTTGTCGAACACGGAGCTGGCATGCACCGGCAGCCGTACATCGCTGCTGCGCCAGACCGGTGGCAGCGAAGCCAGCAGGTAGTTGACCCCGCCACGCTCGCTGTTGAGCTGGGAAATATTCTGTGGCTTTGTCCCTCCCATCTTCTGGACGGCCAGCCCAGGGTAGTCATGGAAGACGCCGTCATGCGCCTTGCGCTCGCGCCGCGCCTGCCGGGCCGCCTTGTTGCTTTCCCCAAAGCGGTCTTCCTGCACCTGCGCATGCACGGCATGAGCCAGCGAGGTGGCAAACAACGGCGCCAGCAATTCATAGCCTTCATCGGCACAGGCATCGCTGCCCGTCAGCCAGTACAGCTGCTTGGCCCGCGTGTGCGAACTGGGTGCGCCCGCGCGCGGCTGGGTCAGGCCGACGAAGGCATCGCGCAAGCCCATGGCCTGCTGCGGGTCCTCATGCAGGGCCTGGAGCGCGCCCGGGTCTTGCGCCAGCAGCGCGGTCAGCAGGCTGGTGCCGTCCACCTCGACCTTGAGGAACTTGTAGACGTCGAGCGCCGCCGCATTGCCCACCACATCGCCGGCGAAGGACTGCCCCAGCGCATGGCTTCCCAGTTCCTGCAGCGCTGGCAGGCTGGCCGGCTCCACATAGAGATTGGTGCCGCGCGCGTCGGGGTGTATGGGTTTGAGGGAGTGGGTGACGGCCTGGATTTGCGTCACCCGGCGGGCGGCGTCTTCCAACCAGGTATCGCGCTGGTGCTGAGCCAGCAGCTCCTGTCGTTTGGGGTCGTCTTCGGCCAGCTTGTCCAGCTTGGCCTGAAGCCGTTCCTGGATAAAGATGGCGATGGCGTCATGCCAACGCATGGCGCTTGGGGTGGGCGGCATTGCTTCTCCTCCTTGCAAGAAATTCAGAACAAACCCACGATCTGCGTGGTCTGCAACGATGTCCTTCAACGAACGGTGCGGGTGGTCTTGCTCCTCTGCGCTTCGTTTCCTTTCTGCTGCAAAGCGATATACCGAATAACGGTAAACGGTATAAAATTCCTGACTTATGGCGATCACTTCCTTCAAGTGCCCGGAAACCCAGCGCCTGTTCACCATCGGCAAGACCCGCCGGTTCGCCAACATCCAGAGCGTGGCGGAGCGCAAGCTGGCTCAACTGGATGCGGCTGTGACACTTGAATTTCTGCGCAGCCCTCCTGGCAATCGCCTGGAAATGCTCGTGGGAGATCGGCAGGGCCAGCACAGCATCCGCATCAACGACCAGTGGCGCCTCTGCTTTGTCTGGACGGAAAAGGGAGTGGTTGACGTAGAGATAGTGGATTACCACTGACGAACAATGACATGCCTTCGCTGCCGCATCGGCGGCTTGGGAACCGGCGCCTCCCGGCAATGAGGGGCACAGGAGAAAGACATGCTTAAAAACGGCATGCGCCCCATACACCCAGGTGAAGTCCTGCGCGAGGACTACCTGAAGCCCATGGACATGAGCGCCAACGCGCTGGCCAGGCACCTGCACGTTCCCGCCTCGCGCGTGAACGACATCGTGCTGGAGCGGCGCGGCATCACGGCCGACACGGCGCTGCGGCTGAGCCGCTTCTTTGGGGGCGACGCTCAGTCCTGGCTGAACCTTCAGACCGCCTACGACCTGCGCACGGCAGAGCTGAACGCGGAGTTGCAGGCGTCCGTGAGGCAAGTTCATCCGATGCAGCTGCATACCGCCTGATCCTCAGGCACGGCCCACAAAGCCCAGCACGCCATGCCAGCGCCAGCCCTGTGCCTTGTCGGGCAGGCTGGCCGTGGCGTACTTGCTTGCACAGGCATCCAGCCCCAGCCCCTTGCCCTCCGCCAGGGCTAACAGTTCCTGCATCAGGTCAGCCTGTCCCCATGCAGTGACCGTCCCCTTCCGTAAGTCCAAAGGCTCCCGGTGCAGCAGGCTGTCCTGCACCAGCACATGGAGCTTGTCGCCCCGCCGCTGGCTATCGACCACGCGGTGCAGTTGCAGGCCCTCTTCCTCCTCGTCCGGCAGAAACACCACATCCACGCGCGGCAACGGGTCGTAGCGAAAGCGCTGGAACTGCGGCAGCAGGCCCGTGAGCCAGAAGCAGGCAGGGCTGGCCCAGTGCAGGCTGGCGGCGCGCAGCACCGGCGTGGCATCCGGGCTGTCTGCGGGGCGCGGCAGCATGGTGTCGTGCAGGCGGGCGTGTTCCAGGTCCACGAGGTTCCTGGCCGGGTGGAACTGCTCCCTGGCCACTTCGATGCGTGCGCGGGCATCCACGGGCCAGAGGTGCTCACCCTTGGTGTGCTTGGCCAGCAGCGATTGCAGGTCATGCGAGCGCAGGTGGAAGTACCGCGCCGTATCCGCCTTGTCATCCACCGGCTCCATCTCGAAACCCGGCTTGCAGAATGCCGCCCGGCCTGGATGCTCGAAAGCGCGCAGGTTGCTGTCCAGCACCCGCATGTTGGCCTCCTGCACCGCACCCGGCCGGTGGCGCCGCACGCGTCCGGCCAGCTGGATCAGCGAGCGCATGGACGAGGGCTCGACCACGGCCCAGTCATAGTCATGGTCGCGGCCCACTTCGGTGACGGGGGAGCCGAGCACGATGAAGAGGTGATCGGCCTCATTGTTGGCATCAAGCAATGCGCGGATGGCCGGCCTCTGGAAGAGGGGGTCTGCGCCGTCGGGGGAGCGGCGGTCCAGCACGGTGTCCAGGTGCCGCTCGATGCTGGAACGCGCAAGCAGCGGAAATTGCGAGTGGTAGACGCACAGGTGCACACGCACGCCCGGTGCAGGAGCGCCCTGGCCATACATGGCCACGGCCACGTCGAACAGCGGCTCGATATTGGCCATGCGGATGAGGCCGAAGCTCACACGCTTGCCACTGGCGGGGTCAATGCCATGGTTGCCCGGCTGCTGGTGCAGCTGCCATGCATGCTCCAGCGCGATGCGCGCAAAATCCCGACGCCGCGCGGCCGGGTCCAGCCCCTGCCAGCCGGCAGGCAGGGGAGCGATGGCAGCCAGGCGCCGCACCTCGGCCCGGGCGAGCTGGGCCACGCGCTTTTGCACAAAGCCTTCATGGCCTGTGCGAAACCCTGCGCCATCGGCGCAGTCCAGTGCCTGCTGGTGGTACTCGTCCACCCACAGGCAGCAGATGGCAACGGGCTCGCCGGGCCGCTCGCCGCGATGGCGCTGGAAGATCTCGCGCCCGGCGCGGTATGCCAGGTACAGCCCCTCCACCAGCGCTGGCGGCAAGGTGGCCGAGGACAGCAGCACGCGTGAGCCCAGCAGGCCTGCCCAGTGCACGAGCCGCGTGAGCGCGGGCAGGTCGGCCATGTCGAAATCATCGGGCTCGTCCAGTACCAGGTCGCCCGTCATGAGGCGCAGCATGGGCGCGATCTGGCGGCCGCCGCGCAGGCTTTCGGTGGCGGGCGTGAGGTGGTCCACGGTGCAGGCCAGCACGGGCGCGGCGATCAGCGAGCGCACCTGCGCATCGTCGGTCAGGCGCTGCAGCAGCGGGTGCTGGTCATTGCCGTCAAACAGGACTTGCCCGCCTTCGTCGAGCAGCGCCTGGCGCGAGGCCGAACCCGTGGCCTCGGCCTGCGCTTCCCAGTACTCGAACAGCGCGCGGCTGGCCGCGCCGCCGACCTTGATCGCAAGCTGGTCGTTGCCCAGGCCCAGGTCGTTCTGGAACACCCGCCCCGTCTGCAGCGTGAGCGTGCGCAGGCCGATGGCGAAGGCACAGCGCATGCCCACGCCCGGGTCAGCCAGCGCGTTCATGATGCGCGCATTGCCCAGCGTCTTGCCGCAGCCTGTGGAGGCCATATTGACGATGAAGCCACCCTGGCTGGCGGCCCGGTGGCGCACGCTGGCAGCCAGGTCGGCGGCCTTGTCCTGCCACTGGAAGCGCGCGTTGCTGCTGCGCTTCTTGAGGCCGCGATGGCTGCGCAGGGCCGGCAGGCTGCGCGCCAGTGTGGGCAGCGAGCGCGCTACCAGCGTGGCATGGGCCTGCACGCCCAGCAGGTGTTCGTCCAGTGTCTGGTTGAACGCGGACGCGGCACCTGGAGCTGCACTCTTGCGCCGGGTGTTGGCGTACAGCGGATAGCCCGCGTTGCGGAAAGGATGGCGGCGCGCTTCGTCCTCGATGCTGGAGTAGTGATGGTCGGCCAGCATCAGGCACAGGCGCGAGAGGTGCAGCGTTAACGGATCGCCCAGGCTTGCAGCGTCAAGCGACCGGCCCGCCAACTCCTGCAGCTTGAGCGCATAGCGCGCCGCCTGCTTGCGCCAGGCGGCCGTGGCCACCGGAAGGCCCTGCGGGAAGTCCCAATGGGAGCGCACTTTTGCCGGATCGGCTTTCTCGCGCGGCTCGTTCCAGTCGGCGCTGATGCGCTGCAGCAGCTGCTCGATCTCATTGCTGTTGACGAAGCGCGGGCGCGCGCCGAAGCGGCACCATTGGCGGCGGTCGGGCTCCAGCTCGTCGTCGGACTCCTGCCGGCCTGCAGCGACCGGCATGCAGGGCAGCCGATGGTGTGTCAGAACCAGCCAGGCCACGGCGGTGGCCAGCGGCGGCAGCGCCTTGAACGGCAGATGCTGGCTGGCCTGCGGCTCGTCCAGGCCATCGCGCAGAAGGCGGCCGCTGCGGTGATCCAGCCATTGCGCCTCAAAGGCCCGGGCGTCGGCAGCCTCATCCACACAGGCTGCCAGCCTTTGCAGCCATGCCGCGTCGCTGTCGCCGCCCACGAAAGCCTGGAACAGCCGCACCGACACCCATTCATGGCGGTAGTGGTTGCGCTCGCGCAGGCCCGGATTCTTCAGCCGGTCCTGGAATGCCTGGGTGGCCTTGCCCAGGTCATGCACCAGGGCAGCCAAAGCGGCCAGCGCCGTGATCAGTGGCAGGTGGTGCCAGTGGCTTTCGTCTTCTGCGCGCAGCACGTTGCTGGCCGTGGTGTTGGTGGGCACGGCGCCTTCTGCGTTGAACTGGCGCCCGTCGCCCACGATCCACAGCAGTTCGCTGTGGTCGCGCCCGCGTATCCAGTGGCAGGCCACGGCGGTGTTCTTGCGCGCGGTCTGGCGCAGCAGCTTGCGCACGGTGTCGAGCCCAGCCGCGGTGATGGGCGTCTGCCAGGTGCGATCGCCGCGCCGCTCGGCAAACTGGTCGAGGATGCGGCGCGTTTCGGTGAGGGCGCGCTTGCTGCACTGGGAGACGAAGAGCACGTTCATGTGTCGGCCTCCTGCGCAGCGCCGGGCGTTGTGGGCGTTGTGGGCGCGCCGGCCAGGCGCGCCGTGTCGACGGCAATGCGCTTGAGCGTGTCGATGATGAAGTCCAGCGATTCGCTGCGCGTGAGCGCCTCGATGCATTGGCGGCGAAATTGCGGCTCGTCGTCGCCGTGCATGGCCGACAGGAAGGCCTGGGGCAGGATGGCCGCATCCTTGACCAGGTCGGCCGCATCGAACACCAGGCCACCACGCCGCGTCTTGCCATGCAGAACGGCCAGGCCGTGGGGCAGGCCCAGCACCCAGGTGGCCGTGGCGCCCAGTCCGTAGGCCAGGTAGTTGCCATGGTCCAGATAGCGGTTGGCTGCATCGGTGCCGGTGCCGCGCTTGGCGCGCGTGAATTCGCCATATCCCACGGCGTCCACGGCGAGCTTGAACAAGGCCTTGGTCAGCCGTGCCTCATCGGTCAGCAGTGTCATGACATCGGGCGCATTGGCCATCAGCGCCGCAAATTGCTGCACCAGCGCCTTCAGGCGCTCCATATCCACGGCAAAGCCGGATTCACGCAAGGCACGTGCACCCCATTCCTGCTGCAGCCGCTGCAATCGCAAAGCCTGCAATTGTTTGGCGGCATGCAGGCGCAGTTCATCGTCAAACCAGAATTGGACCCAGGCCTGCAGGTATTCAGTGGGGCGGTACTCGCTTTGCGGAGTGAGCCAGGCGACTTCCACATCGACTTCATTGGCGCTGAACAAAGGCGTGCCGCCGCCGCCGCAAAAGCCGACCAGCACGCCCGCCTTGGCCAGTTCCCGCATGGCCGCCTGCGTGATGGAGGTGCCGGTGCCCAGCAGGATGCTGGTGGTGTTGGCAATGGGAATATTCCAATACAGGCTGCGCTTGCCGGCATCGGTCACATATTCCACCCGCCCGCCATTGACCAGGACACGGCAGTGCTCAAGGTAATAGATGTTGGCGCGTTTGGAATGGAGAATGGTCTTGAGATCCTGGCCCTTGATATCCTGCATTGCAGCCTCCCGCAGGCAGTTGTATCAAATTGCCAATCCCCTTCAATGGCTTGTCCCAGGAATAAAAAGGCGCCTTGCTTCCACAAGGCGCCTTTCTTTACATCCCAGTGAATGATCACTGCATCTGCTTCAGATTCCCGATGCGCACCAGCATTTCCGTGAACATCTGCATGTCGGCGCGCAGGTCCGGCAGTTCCTTGTATTCGAGCGCGTTGTGCGCCGTGTACTTCTTGCCGGGCATGGCAGGGCCGAAGTTGATGGCGTTGGGCATGAGCTTGGCCGTGGTGCTGCCGGCCGTGGGCACGGGCTTGGCGTCCAGGCCCGTGGTGTCGCCGAAGATGTTGAGCAGGGTGGACAGCCAGGCGCCCTTGGGGTCGCGCGCCATCCAGTTGCCCTGGGTGTATTGCAGGGTCAGGGGGACCTTGGCGGCCGCGCTCCAGCGGGTGATGCGTTGCTCGACTTCGGTGCGCAGTTGCTCGGGCGTCTTGCCGCGCGGCATGCGCACGTTGGTGGTGACTTCCAGCTTGCCGTCTGCCGCCTTGATGAGGTTGGGCGACAGGGTCAGCGGGCCCATGAAGTCGTCGGCATAGGCAACGCCCAGCTGCTTGCCGAAGTAGTCGAGGCCGAAGGCGCCGTTGATGTAGCGCAGGGCGTTGCTGTAGGCATTGGGCTGGACCAGGGCCACGCCATCGGTGGGCATGAGCACCTGCTGCAGGAACAGCGTCAGGCGCGGCACGGGGTTGACGCCTTCCTCAGGGCGCGAGCCGTGGGCCGAGGTGCCCGTGACCTTGACGGTGGCTGCGGTGCCGCTGCGCTGGATGTCGATGGTGAACGGCCCACCCTGCCCTGCATAGCTGGTGGTGAAGTCACCCTTGGCCGCCTGCAGGCGCGCGGCGATGGCTTCGATGGCGGCTTCGTCGCCGGCCGTGATGGTGGCGGTGGCAGTCTGCGCAATGGCGTTGGCCGAGGCGGCGCCGGCCATGGCGGTGATGGCGGGCTGGGCGGGCTCGGCCTTCACGTCGTCGAATACGGCCTTGAGCGCGCCCGAGCCTTTTTCCGCGACGACGGCTGGGTACTTGCTGTCCAGCACGATGTTGTAGGCGGGCAGCGTGGTCTTGCCCTGGTAGTACTTCATGGCGTCGCCGCCGGTTTCCTCGGTGGTCTCGATCATGAGGCGTATGCCGCGCGACAGGGGCAGGCCGCTGTCCTTGACGGCCTTCATGGCGAACAGCACGGTGGCGATGGAGCCCTTGTCGTCGATGGTGCCGCGCCCGTAGAGCTTGTCGCCCACGCGCGTGACCTTGAAGGGGTCGATGGCCTGGCCGTCCAGCACCCATTCGGCGGGGACGACGGGCACGACGTCTGCATGGGTGAGGATGCCGAATTCATCGGCACCCGAGTTCGCGGTGTTCGCGGTGTTCGCAGGCAGGGTGACTTCGAAGATGCGGTTGTCCACGTTGCGGTACTGCAGGCCGAAGTCCCTGGCCATCTGCTGCACCAGTTCGCCGAAGGCCAGAATGGCCGGGCTTTCGTGCGGCGGCACCTTGGCATCGCGCACCGTGGGCAGGGCGACCATGCGCTCGATGCTGGCCAGCACGGCCTGCTCCTGCGTGAGACGTGTGTACAGGCCCAGCAGGCGGGCGATGTGGTTGAGTTCATCCCCCGTGAGCGCGGCGCCTGCGGCATGGCGCTGCACGGCCTGGGCGATGGCAGGCTGCGCGGCCGCAGCCTGCTTCAGGAAGCTGGCGAAGTCGGTGGGTGCCGGCTGCGCCTGGGCCAGCGCGTCCAGCGCGGGCTTCCTGAGGGTGTCGGCGCCGGCCGCGCCGCTCCACGCCAGGGCCATGCTCATGGCAAGGGCCAGGGTGGAGGCTTTGAACGGATGGTTCTTCATGGTCGTCGGTCTGTCGATGAATGCTGAGGCCGCAAGAATACGGGCTTTGCAGGCATGTTCCGACCAGGCCGCGCTCGCAAATCGCGCCAGAATCCGCCCCTCGGCAGCGCGCTATGCCGCAGTGGCCGGAGCTATCGACAGCGGGATGGTCACGGGCCCGTCGTTGAGCAGGTGCACCTGCATGTCGGCCCCGAAGCGGCCCGTGGCGACTTCCGGGTGCAGGGCACGCGCCCGCTGGACGATGTAGTCGTACAGGCGCTCGCCCTCGTCCGGCGGCGCGGCGCGCGTGAAGCTGGGGCGGTTGCCGCCGCCGGTGTCGGCCGCCAGCGTGAACTGGCTGACGATGAGCAGGCCGCCGCAGGCGCCCTGCCCGTCCAGGTCCTGCACGCTGCGGTTCATCTTGCCCGCGTCGTCGGCAAAGATGCGCAGCTTGAGCATCTTGGCCAGCAGCTTGTCGGCCTCGGCCTCGGTGTCGCCGCGCTCGGCGCAGACCAGGGCCAGCAGGCCGGGGCCTATGCTACCGGCGACCTGGCCGTCGATTTCCACGCGCGCCTGTTTCACGCGCTGCAGGATGCTGATCATTGTTCGGGGTTCGGGTTCTTGTCGGTGGATGGGGAAGGAGTGTCCGCCTGGCCCGCTGCCTCGATGGCGGCTTCCATGGCGGTCTGCATGCCCAGGGGCAGCAGCTCGATGCGCGCATACAGCCCGGGCACGGCCTGCAGCAGTTCGGCCTCGATCTCGGTGCGCAGCCGCGCGGCGCGGGCCACGCTCCAGTCGCCGGGCACATGCATGTGCAGGTCGGCAAAGCTGCGCTCGCCGGCACGCCGGCTGGAGATGTTGTCGAAGACCACGCCCTGCTCGCGGTGCGCATGGCGGTCCAGAACGGCGTCGATACGCAGGCGCTCGGGCGCGTCCAGCGCCTGGTCCATCAGACCCTGGGACGACTGCCAGACCAGTTGTGCGCCCTGCACGCAGATGTTGAGCGCCACGCCTATGGCCACGGCCGCGTCCAGCCACAGCCAGCCTGTGAGCGATGCGCCGATCAGGCCGATGACGACGCCGGCCGAGGTCCAGACATCGGTGAGCAGGTGGCGGGCATCCCCCTCCAGCGCCATGGAGCGGTGCTGGCGCGCCGAGCGCAGCATGACCACGGCCAGCAGGCCGTTGAGGGCCGAGCTGATCACGGACAGCGCCAGGCCCCAGCCCAGTTGCTCCAGCGGCTGCGGGTTCCACAGCCGCGCCAGCGCCGCCCAGGCGATGGCCAGGCTGGCGCCGATGACCAGGATGCCCTCGAAGCCCGCAGAGAAGTACTCGGCCTTGTGGTGGCCATAGGGATGATCGGTGTCGGCCGGCCGCTTGGCGATGGTGACCATGGTCAGCGCGAACACGGCACCGGCCAGGTTGACGAAGGATTCGAGCGCGTCCGACAGCAGGCCCACCGAGCCCGTGAGCCACCAGGCCAGGGTCTTGAGCACGATGGTCAGCAGCGCCACGACCACCGAGATGCGCAGCAGGCTGTGCGGCGCCATCCAGTCGGGTGCGTTGGCGGTAGATGGAGTGGACTCGGCCATGCTGCGCTGCGATAGGTGGGGGTGCCGTGGATTAGACCACTGCGCATGCGATGCGCATGCCAGAATCCGCGCCATGAACTGGTGGCGACATGCGGCATGGTGGGTGCTGGCCTGGGCCGTGGCCGCATGCTGCGGCGCGGCCTGGCTGGCGCATGGGCGCCTGCAGTCGCTGCGCGAGGTCTTCGATACCGATGCCCGCATTGCCCACCGGCTGCTGAGCCAGCGCATGGTGCAGCACGATGCCATCCTGGGCACGCTGGCGCTGCTGCAGCCGCGCCAGCCCGCGCCCGACCAGGCCTCGTGGAAGCAGTTGCCGCGCCTGTATCCGCAGGTGCTGGATGTGGCGCGCCGCTCGGCCGCCGCAGGCGAGTCCTGGCCCGCGCCCTGGCCGCACGGCATGGCCGAGGCCGAGCGCCGCTCCCAGGCCAGCGGCCATGCCGAACTGGCCCTGGCCGATCTGGCCCGGGGCCGCCTGTACCTGGTGCAGGCCGGGCTGCCGGCCAGCTATGCATTGCTGTTGGACCTGCGCGCCACCATTCCCGCCGACGAATGGCCCATGCCACCGGCCACCAGCCCGGTGCGCGCCTGGCTGGCCCTGGGCGGGCAGGAATTCCTGATCCAGCCCGGCAGCACCGGCTCGCCAGGCTGGAACACATGGTCCTGGGAGGTGAGCAAGACCCTGGCCTCGCCCAGCCAGCCGCTGGTGCTGTACCTGCGCCAGCCGCTGGACGCCTCGGTGCTGCCCTGGACGGCCATGCTGGGCTGGGCCCTGGGCTGCGCGCTGGCCGTGGCCGCGCTGCGCGCCCTGCTGCGACAGCGCGTGGCCCGCCGCCGCGCCGAGCAATTGCTGCAGCTGGGCCAGGTGGCGCGGCTCAATACGCTGGGCGAACTGGCCGCCGGCATGGCGCATGAGCTGAACCAGCCGCTGACGGCCGTGCTGTCCAACAGCCAGGCCGCGCGCCGCCTGCTGGCCGAGGACCCGCCCGAGATGGACGCCGCCCGCCAGGCCATGACGCAGGCGGCCGAGCAGGCCAAGCGTGCGTCCGCCGTGGTAGGCCGGCTGCGCCGCCTGGTGGAGCAACCGGGGCTTGCGCCCCAGGCCGAGCCGCTGGATCTGAACCAGGCCGTTGCCGAAGCGCTTTATCTGCTGGAGCCCGAGCTGCGGCGCCGCCAGGTCCAGGTCAAGGTGCAGATGAAAGTGCAGGCCGCCGATCTGCCCGCCGCCCAGGCCGACCCCGTGGCCGTGCAGCAGATACTGCACAACCTGCTGGTCAATGCGCTGCAGGCCATGGACGAGCAGCCGCCCGCAGCCCGCCATCTGCGGGTGGAGCTGGAACGACGCGACACCCGCCTGCTGGTGGCGGTGCAGGACAGCGGACCCGGCGTGGCGCCCGAGATGCGCCAGCGCCTGTTCACCCCGTTTGCCACGGGCCGCGCCCAGGGGCTGGGCCTGGGCCTGACGTTGAGCCAGAGCCTGGCCGAATCCATGGGCGGCAGCCTGGAGCTGGCCGCCTCGGGACCGGGCGGCGGAGCCCGCTTCGAGCTGCTGCTGCCTGCGGCGTGCGCCAGTGCATGCGCCAATGCATCCACGGCACGCGCCGCCCCCACCGCATCCACACCACCACCACCGAACCCATGACCGCCGCGCCTGCCCAAGACCTGTCCCCGCTGATCCATCTGGTCGATGACGACGAGGCCGTGCGCGACAGCCTGGCCCTGCTGATCGGCACCGTGGGCCTACGCGTGCAGTGCTGGGCCGATCCGCTGGCCTTTCTCGAAGGGCTGGACCGCCAGGGCATAGGCGCCATCGTGATGGACGTGCGCATGCCCGGCATCGGCGGACTGGCCCTGCTGGGCCGGCTGGTGGAGCAGGGCGTGGACCAGCCCGTGATCATGCTCACCGGCCATGGCACGGTGGACATGTGCCGGCGCGCCTTCAAGGCCGGCGCGGCCGAGTTCCTGGAAAAGCCCGTGGACGACGAGGTGCTGATCGACGCGCTGCAAGGCGCCGTGCGCCAGCATGTGCAGTCGCGCGAACGCCAGCAGGCCGACCGCGATGCGCAGCAGCGCTTCGCCCAGCTCTCGGCACGCGAGCGCGAGGTGCTGGCGCTTATCGTGCAGGGCCTGACCAACAAGGAGATTGGCCGCAGCCTGGAGCTGTCGCCGCGCACGGTGGAAACGCACCGTGCCAACCTCTTCGCCAAGCTGGAGGCGCCCAGCCTGGCCCAGCTCATACGCCGCTACGCCAGCCTGGCGGACACGGCGGCAGGCGCCTGAAGCGCCACCTCCTCGCCCAGCAGCGCGCCTGGCTTCTCCGTATTTCTACGCAGCGCCGAGCGTAACCGTCCGAATGGTGCGCAGCGGCGGCATTTTCTACAGTGCATGCATGCCGTCCGGGCTTGTGGCCCGGGCCGTCCTGACCCCGAAGGAGAAGACCATGCAACGCCACGCCACCAAGCTCGCCACCCTCGCTGCCCTGACCCTGGGCCTGATCACCACCGCCGCCCAGGCCGAGGCCGTGCGCACGGAAAAGAACATGTCGCTGGAGCTGGCCAACCAGATCGCCGCACGCAGCGTGGCCGCCTGCGCCGCCGACGGCTATGCCGTCACCGCCACCGTGGTGGACCGTGCCGGCACCGTGCGCGCCGTGCAGCGCGCCGACAATGCCGGCCCCCACACGCTGGAGGCCAGCCGGCTGAAGGCCTATACGGCTGCCTCGGCCAAGAACAGCACGCTGGCCATCATGGAAGGCGCGCAGAAGAACCCCGGCGCCGCCAACCTGGTGAACATTCCCGGCTACCTGCTGCTAGGCGGTGGCCTGCCGGTGAAGGTGGGCAACGAGGTGATCGGCGCCGTGGGCATCGGCGGCGCGCCCGGCGGCCACCTGGACGACAAGTGCGCCCAGACTGCACTGGGCCAGGTGCAGGACCTGCTCAAGTAAAGAAGCCGCGCCGCACGTGATGCGGCGCTGCAAAAAAAAGACAGGCCGCCACGGCCGCCCCGGAGGCTCGACAGCCGCACGCGCTCCCTCGCGTCAGCGGCCGCTCACCCTCGCACAAGAGCGCTATCAAAATCTCGGCGATTCCGCTATAAATCCCCAGCGAGGGGGACGAATGCCAGAGAACGTCGATGCGCAAATCACGGGGCCCAACGATACGCTGCTGCGGCTGATAGCAGATACGGCTCCGGCCATGCTGGCCTACTTCGATGCGCGCACGCTGCGCTGCCGCTTCGCCAACATCAACTACGCACGCAATTTCGGATTGACGCCCGCCGAGGCGGTCGGCAAGACCGTGCGCGAGATCGTGGGCGAAGCCGTGTGGCAGCTCATCGCCGAGCATGTGGAGCGCGGCCTGCGCGGCGAACATGTGCGCTACGAGCGCGAGGTGCCCCAGCCGGATGGACCGCCTCGCCATATCGAATCGCTGCTGATGCCGCACTTCGAGCACGGGCAGCTGCAGGGCGCCGTGGTGCAGATCACCGACGTGAGCCACCACCACCATGTGGCGCAGAAGGTGCGCGACAGCGAAGAGCGCATGCGCAAGTTCACCGAGGTCACGACCGAGGCCATCGTCATGCACCGCGACGGCCTGATCATCGACGGCAACGAGGCCCTGTCCCGCCTGGCCGGCTACACGCTGGACGAGCTGACCGGCCGCCCCATCCTCGACTACATCTGCCCCGAGTTCCGCCTCTACGCACTGCAGTACATGCGCAGCGGCCGCGAGGACCGCTTCGACGGCGCCATCCAGCACAAGGACGGCCACCGCATCCCCGTGGAGATCGAGGCCAAGACCATGCCGGCCGAGGGCGGGCCCTACCGCATCGTGCTGGTGCGCGACATCACGCTGCGCCAGCTGGCGCAGGAGCGCATGGACTTCCTGGCCCAGCACGACCAGCTCACCCAGTTGCCCAACCGCGTGCGCCTGATCCAGATGCTGCGCCAGGCGCTGTCGCTGGCCTCGGTCAAGCGGCGCGCCCTGGCCGTGCTCATCATCGACCTGGACCACTTCAAGACCATCAACGACTCGCTGGGCCACCAGGCCGGCGACCTGCTGCTGTGCGAGGTCGCCCAGCGCCTGCGCGGCAGCGTGCGCGCCCACGACCTGGTGGCGCGCGTGGGCGGCGACGAGTTCGTGGTCGTGCTCACCGACGACCCCGATCCGCAGGAAACCGAGACACAGGCCAGCCACCTGCAGCGCATCATCGAGGCGCCCTGCGCCATCGATGGCACGCCGCTGGTGATCTCGCCATGCATGGGCATCGCCATGTACCCCGGCGACGGGAAAAACGCCGAAGAGCTGCTCAACCGCGCCGAAAGCGCCATGCACATGGCCAAGGACAGCGGCCGCCGCAACCTGCAGTTCTATGCACCCGCCCAGGACGGCCAGGCCACCCAGGCCCAGATGCTGATGCAGGAGCAGCAACTGCGCGGCGCGCTGGAGCGCGGCGAGTTCGAGCTGTACTACCAGCCCCAGACCTTCACGGCCGATGGCCGGCTGGCGGGCTTCGAGGCCCTGGTGCGCTGGCGCCATCCGCAGCGCGGCCTGGTGCTGCCCGGCGAGTTCATCGGCTTTGCCGAGGCGCGCGGCCTGATCTCGGCCATAGACCACTGGGTGCTGCGCGAGGCCTGCCGCCAGGCGCGCCAGTGGCAGGACGAGGGCCTGGCGCCGGTGCCGCTGTCCGTGAACCTCTCGGCGTTGGAATTCCGCCAGCGCGACATGGCGCGCGAGGTGGCACAGGTGCTGGAGGAAACGGGGCTGGAGGCGCGCTGGCTGCACATCGAGCTGACCGAGTCCACGCTGATGCACACCAGCGGGCAGGTGCAGGACACCTTGCAGGCGCTGCAGGCCCTGGGCGTGGGCCTGGCCATCGACGACTTCGGCACCGGCTACTCCTCGCTGGCCTACCTGCGCCGCCACCCGATCAACCAGCTCAAGATAGACCGCTCCTTCATCGCCGACGTCCCCGATAGCGAGGACGACACGGCCATCGTCACCGCCATCGTGCAGATGGGCCACAGCCTGCACCTGGACATCGTGGCGGAAGGCGTGGAAACACCTGCCCAATTGGCGCTTTTGCGCGAGCTGGGCTGCGGCATGATGCAGGGATACCTTGTGGCGCCGCCCCTGCCGGCCGAGAGGGCGCGCGCCTGGCAATTGCACAACAGTCATCCAGTCCAACGACAATAGCCCATGGTTTTGCTTCACAACCCCTCGCAGGCCTCCAGGGCCGCAGCCACCTTGCACACCGACCCCCAGCGGGCCCTGGAGCACGTACAGCAGATCTACCGGGAGCAGATAGAGCACCTTCGCTCGAACATGCAGCGCTTCGTCTCCGGCGAAACCCCGGCCGCTCCCGTCCACGCCTACTACCCCTTCGTTCGCATGCACACGAGCACCGTGGCGCGCGCCGACACGCAGCTGGCCTACGGCTTCGTCGAGGGCCCGGGCACGCACGAGGCCACGCTCACGCGGCCCGACCTGTTCTCGCGCTACTACGCCGAGCAGTTCCGCCTGCTGATCAAGAGCCACGGCGTGCCGCTGGAGGTGGGCCTGAGCGACAAGCCCATTCCCATCCACTTCTCGTTCGCCGAGAACGACCACATCGAGGGAACGCTCACGCGCGAGCGGCGCCAGCTGATGCGCGACGTGTTCGACCTGCCCGACCTCGAAGCCATGGACGACGGCATTGCCAACGGCACCTGGCGCCCGCATCCCGGCGAGGCCCTGCCGCTGTCCCTGTTCACCGCCCCGCGCGTGGACTACTCGCTGCACCGCCTGCGCCACTACACGGGCACCCAGCCCGAGTGGTTCCAGAACTTCGTGCTGTTCACCAACTACCAGTTCTACATCGACGAATTCATCCGCCTGGGCCACGCCGAGATGGCCCGGGAGGACAGCGAGTACGTGGCCTTCATCGAGCCCGGCAACGTGGTCACGCGCCGCACCGGCCTGCCGGCCCAGCCCAATGACGAGCTGGGCACGCCGCCGCCGCGCCTGCCGCAGATGCCGGCCTACCACCTGGTGCGCGCCGACCACAGCGGCATCACCATGGTCAACATCGGCGTGGGCCCGGCCAATGCCAAGACCATCACCGACCACATCGCCGTGCTGCGCCCGCATGCCTGGATGATGCTGGGCCACTGCGCGGGCCTGCGCAACAGCCAGCAGCTGGGCGACTACGTTCTGGCCCACGCCTATGTGCGCGAGGACCATGTGCTGGACGAGGAGCTGCCGCTGTGGGTGCCCATTCCCGCGCTGGCCGAAATCCAGCTGGCACTGCAGCAGGCCGTGGCCGACGTCACGCAGATGGACGGCCCCGACCTCAAGCGCATCATGCGCACCGGCACCGTGGCCAGCACCGACAACCGCAACTGGGAGCTGCTGCCCAACAACCTGCCCCAGCTGCGCTTCAGCCAGAGCCGCGCCGTGGCGCTGGACATGGAAAGCGCCACCATCGCGGCCAACGGCTTCCGCTTCCGCGTGCCCTATGGAACGCTGCTGTGCGTGTCCGACAAGCCGCTGCACGGCGAGATCAAGCTGCCCGGCATGGCCAACCACTTCTACCGCGAGCGCGTGGACCAGCATCTGCGCATCGGCATGCGCGCCATCGACATCCTGCGCGAAGGCGGCACCCAGCGCCTGCACAGCCGCAAGCTGCGCAGCTTCGCGGAGGTGGCGTTCCAGTAGCGCCCCGCCACCGGCCACCGCTTCTCACGGGCCACGCTTCGCACCGCCATCCAGGGACGCACATGCCATCCACGCTGCCTACCCTGGACTTTTTCTCCATGACCGCCGTCGTGGCCATCAACATGATGGCCATGTCGGCCGCCCTGCCGCTGGCCATGGGGCGTCGCGTCAGCGGTGCGGCGCGCCATGCGCAGCACTTCTTCCTGATGCAGGCCGTGGCCTGGACCCTCATCCTGATCGCCAGCCGCCTGCCCCACGGCCTGATGGGACGTGACCTGCTGTCGCTGGGCGCGGCGGCGTTGGCCGCCACCGCCCAGTGGCAGATGGCGCGCGCCCTGCGTGAATGGCTGGGGCCGCGCCCGATGCTGCTGGAGCGCGGCCTGATCGCGCTGTGCGTGCTGGGGCCGCTGGGCTTTGCGTTGCTGCTGCCCCAGGCGGCCCTGCGCACCGGCTGGTTCAGTGCCGTCCATGGCCTGTGCCTGATGGCGTTGGCCGGCCTGTGCCTGGACCCACAGCGGCCCGTGGCGCGCAGCTGGCGCTACCTGATGTGCGGCGTGGCCGCCTTCATGGGGCTGATGCTGTTCGTGCGCAGCTACCTGGCCCTGGCCACGCCCTTCCTGCCCAGCTTCACCGCAGACAGCGGCGCCAACCAGATCTTCGCCCTGCTGACCACGCTGAGCAGCACGCTGCTCATGGTGGCCGTGCTCGTGGCCTGGCGCGACGAGACCAGCCAGCAACTGCGCGACCTGGCCTTGCAGGACATGCTCACCGGGCTGCCCAACCGCCGCGCCCTGCTGGAGCGCGCACCTGCCATGCTGGCCCATGCCCAGCGCCACCGCCAGGCCCTGGCCCTGGTGATGCTGGACCTGGACCACTTCAAGCATGTCAACGACGAGCACGGCCACGCCGTGGGCGACCAGACGCTGTGCCTGTTCGCCCGCCTGCTGCAGCAGCAGCTGCGCAGCGACGAAATCGCCGCGCGCTGGGGCGGCGAGGAGTTCTGCCTGCTGCTCTACACCACGGACGACGGCGTGGACACCCTGTGCACCCGCCTGCAGTCCGCGCTGCTGCAGGCCTCGCGCAAGGTGCTGGGCTTCGAAGTGCGCTTCAGCGCCGGCTGCGCCCACGCACCCCAGGCCTGGAACGGCCTGTGCCTGGAACTGATGCTGGCCCCCGCAGACGCCGCCCTCTACGCCGCCAAGCGCCGCGGGCGCGACTGCTGGACGCAGGTGCGGCTGAGTCCGGTGGCCGCGTCCGAGGAGCAGGGGCCGCAGCCGTCGGCCTCCATCCCTGAGCAGGCCATGGCGCACGGGCGCACGCCAGGCACCTAGCGCGCGCCGTGGCGGATCATGTCCACCGCCTTCTCCGCAATCATCACCGTGGGCGCATTGGTGTTGCCGCTGACGATGCGCGGCATGACCGAGGCATCGACCACGCGCAGGCCCTTGATGCCGTAGACACGCAGCTGCGCATCGACCACGTCCATGGGCCCCGGCCCCATGCGGCAGCTGCCCACGGGGTGGTAGATGGTGTCGGCATGGCTGCGGATGAAGGCCTCGATGCCTGCATCGTCCTGCGCGCCGGCCGAGGCCGGCATCTCGCACCCGCCCAGGGCCGCCAGCGCAGGCTGGGCCAGGATCTCGTGGGCGCGGCGCACGCCGTTCACCATGCGCCGCAGGTCCTGCGCATCGGAGAAAAAGGCCGGGTCCACCAGCGGCAGGGCCAGCGGATCGGCGCTGGCCAGGCGCAGGCTGCCGCGGCTGGCCGGCTGCAGCACGCAGACATGCAGCGAATAGCCATGGCCCCAGACCGTCTTGCGCCCGTGGTCCACCAGCTTGGCGACGACGAAGTGCAGTTGCAGATCGGGCGCAGGCTCGCCAGGGCTGCTGCGGATGAAGCCGCCCGCCTCGGCAAAGTTGGTGGTCAGCATGCCGCGCCGCTGGCTGCGCCATTGGCCCACGGCGGCCAGCAATCTGCGCGCACCGCCCAGTGACAGGCCGAAGCTGTCGGTCAGCTGCGCGCCATCGACCACCAGCACCACATCCGGGTGGTCATGCAGATGGGCGCCCACGCCGGGCAGATGGTGGACCACATCGATTCCCAGCGAACGCAGGTGCTCGCCCGGCCCCACGCCAGACAGCATCAGCAGCTGCGGCGACAGCAGTGCGCCGCCGCAAAGCAGCACCTCGCGCCGGCAGTGCAGTTGCTGCACCGTACCGCCCTGCAGGTACTCCACGCCCACGGCGCGCCGGCCCTCGAACAGAATGCGCAGCACCTGGGCAGCCGTTTCCACGCGCAGATTGGGCCTGGCACGGTACGGCGCCAGATAGGCCTTGGCGACGTGGTGGCGCTCGCCGTTGCGCTGGGTGACCTGGTACAGGCCCACGCCCTCCTGCGCCGGGCCGTTGAAATCCGCGTTGTGCGCATGGCCGGCCTGCACGCCCGCCTGCACGAAGGCCCGGGACAGCGGGTTGGGATCGCGCAGGTCGGCCACGTTCAGCGGCCCGCCCGCGCCATGCCAGGCATCGGCGCCGCGTTCGTTGTGTTCGGCGCGCAGGAAATAGGGCAGCACCTCGCTCCAGCTCCAGCCCGGGTTGCCCTGGGCCGCCCAGTGGTCGTAGTCGGCCGGCTGACCGCGCACATAGACCATGGCATTGACCGCGCTGGAGCCGCCCAGCACCTTGCCGCGCGGCTGGTGGCCGCGCCGCCCGCCCAGACCCGGCTGCGGCACGGTGGACAGGCCCCAGCTGTGGCGACCGCCCTTGGCCATGGCGGCCATGCCCGCCGGACAGTGGATGAGCACGCTGGAGTCGGGGGGCCCGGCCTCCAGCAGCGCCACCTGCGTCTCAGCATCCTCGCTGAGCCGCCCGGCCAGCACCGAGCCCGCCGATCCCCCTCCGATCACGATGAAATCCAGCATGTCTCCCCTCCCCTGCGGTTTAGCCATCCACTGTTGCAGTCGCCTGCGCGGCGCCGCAAGCCGGGGCAAACCCGGTGGATGCTCCGAATCCCGCTACGATCGCCGGATCGCATTCACTTTGTTCGTTTGAGGAGACTGACAGTCATGGCAATTCAAACCGTAGGCATCATCGGCGCAGGCACCATGGGCAACGGCATCGCGCAGGCCTGCGCGGTATCGGGCATCGACGTGGTCATGGTGGACATCTCTGAGGCCGCCGTCCAGAAGGGCGTGGCCACCGTCTCGGGCAGCCTGGACCGCCTGATCAAGAAGGAAAAGCTGACCGAGGCAGAGAAGACCGCCGCCCTGGCCCGCATCAAGACATCGACCGACTACGCGGCGCTGAAGGGCGCGCAACTGGTCATCGAGGCCGCCACCGAGAACTACGAGCTCAAGGTCAAGATCCTCAAGCAGCTGGACGCGCTGCTGGATGCCGACGTCATCGTCGCCACCAACACCTCGTCCATCTCCATCACCCAGCTGGCCGCCGTGACGGGCCGTGCCGACAAGTTCATCGGCATGCACTTCTTCAACCCCGTGCCCATGATGGCGCTGGTGGAGATCATCGTCGGCCTGCAGACCAGCGACGAGACGCACGCCACGGTCAAGGAACTGTCCGAGCGCCTGGGCAAGAGCCCCATCACCGTCAAGAACGCCCCCGGCTTCGTGGTCAACCGCATCCTGGTGCCCATGATCAACGAGGCCTTCTTCGTGCTGGCCGAAGGCCTGGCATCGGCCGAGGACATCGACGCCGGCATGAAGCTGGGCTGCAACCAGCCCATCGGCCCCCTGGCCCTGGCCGACATGATCGGCCTGGACGTGTGCCTGGCCGTGATGGAGGTCTACCTCAAGGAATTCGGCGACAGCAAGTACCGTCCCTGCCCCCTGCTCAAGGAAATGGTGGCCGCCGGCCGCCTGGGCCGCAAGACGGGCCGCGGCGTGTACAGCTACTGATACACGGCCTTGGCCTGCCGGCCCGCTCGGGCCGGCCGTCTTCTGCGCGACTGCGCCCTCCAGCGGCCTGCTCTAAGGTCCATGCGCAGGAGACAACCATGGACATCAACACACCCACCCCGCCGCCCGAAGGCTGCATCAGCTGCGAAGTGCGCGGCCATGTGCTGCTGATCGGCATCAACCGCCCCGCCAAGCGCAACGGCTGGACGCCGCCCATGTTCCAGCAGCTGGCCGAGGCCTATACGCGCCTGGACGACGATCCCGAGTTGCGCGTGGGCGTGCTGCATGCGTTTGGCAGCCATTTCACAGCGGGGCTGGACCTGCCGGTGATGGCGGAGTACCTGCGCTCGGGCAGGAAGGCCATCCCGCAAGGCCTGGTGGAGCCGCACGACTACGGCCTGGTCGGCTACCGGCGCCGCGCCAAGCCCATGGTGGTGGCGGTCAAGGGCATTTGCTTCACGGTGGGCATCGAGCTGATGCTGGGCGCCGACATCGTGGTCGCGGCCGATGACTGCCGCTTTTCCCAGCTGGAGGTGCAGCGCTGCATCATGCCCACGGGCGGCGCCACGCTGCGCATGGCCGAGCGTGCGGGCGTGGGCAATGCCATGCTGCACCTGCTCACGGCCGATGAGTTCGACAGCGCCGAGGCCTATCGCCTGAACTTCGTGCAGAAGGTGGTGCCAGCGGGCCAGGAACTGGCCGAGGCCCTGCGCATTGCCGAGCGGATTGCCGCCCAGGCCCCGCAGGCCGTGGTGGCCACGCGGCTCAATGTGCTCAAGGCCATCGAGCTGGGCCAGGCCGCCGCCGTGGCCGACTTCATTCCCGTGCAGCAGCGCCTGGCCAGCAGCGAGGATGCCGCCGAAGGCGTGCGCTCCTTCATCGAGAAACGCCCCGCGCGCTTCACGGGCCGTTAGGCCTTTCTCGCCCTCCCGATCTTCCCCCTCAGATCTGGAGGGATTTCCTCAATTAAGTTGTGCGCAATTTAATTGACAGCAATAATTCAGCCCATGCCACGCAATGCCCTGCCCACCGACACCCCCGAGCTTCTGCGCCTGGACAACCAGGTCTGCTTTGCGCTGTACTCGGCGTCGCTGGCCATGACCAAGCTGTACAAGCCCCTGCTCGACGGCATCGGCCTGACCTATCCGCAGTACCTGGTGATGCTGGTGCTGTGGGAGCGCGACGGCCTGACCGTGTCGGAGATCGGCGAGCAGCTGACCCTGGATTCGGGCACGCTGACGCCGCTGCTCAAGCGGCTCGAAGGCGCGAACCTGCTGGAGCGGGTGCGCGATGCGCAGGACGAGCGCCGCGTGCGCATCACGCTCACCCCGCAAGGCCGGGCACTGCGCGATGCGGCTGAAAAGATTCCCGCCTGCGTGCTGCAAAGCACGCAGTGCACGCTGCCCGAGTTGCAGGCGCTGACGCAGCAACTCGGCGCACTGCGCGAGCGGCTGGCGCCGCGCCGCAGCGACTGACAACGGATTGCCGATTTCCTCCACCCGTCCGCACAGCCGGACAACTTTGCAAAAGGAAGACACCATGGCCCAGCTCGAAAAAGTCCTGTACACCGCACGTGCCCACACCACCGGCGGCCGCGACGGCGCCTCGCGCACCGATGACGGACGCCTGGACGTGACACTTTCCTCGCCAGGCACCAGCGGCACGGGCACCAATCCCGAGCAACTGTTCGCCGCAGGCTACTCGGCCTGCTTCATCGGCGCCATCAAGGCCGTGGCCGGCAAGCAGAAGATCAGCCTGCCGCAGGATCTGTCCATCGACGCTGAAGTGGACCTGGGCACCATCCCCAACGCCTACGGCATCGCTGCCCGCCTGAAGGTCAGCCTGCCCGGCATGGACAAGGCCGCCGCCCAGGCCCTGGTGGACGCAGCCCACCAGGTCTGCCCCTACTCCAACGCCACGCGCGGCAACATCGACGTGCAGATCACCCTGGTCTGATCAGGCCCAGCCCGGCCGCTCCCGCCATTGCAACCTGCGACCCCGGAGGTCGTAGCGTGCATGGCAGGTCAACGGGCCGTGCAAGGCGTCGGCCGCATAGCTGACCAGCGCGATCTCGCCCACGGCGGCCTGCCAGTGCTCCAGCACCGGCAGGCCGCTTATCCATTGCAGCACCTGGGCGCGTGGCCAGGCGGCGCTCCAGGCGCCCAGCGTCACATGGGGTACATAGGGGCGCAGCGCCTCGGTCAGCGCCAGTTCGGGTCTTGCCGGCCTGAGTGCACCATGCAGCATGCCCAGCGTGGGCCCGCCCTGGCTGCGGTCGCGCACCTGCAGATACGGCGCCATCTCGAAACTGCCCCAGCCGCCGAATTCCAGTTGCAGCGGTGCGGCCGGCAGGTCCTGCAGCGCGTGCAAGTCGCGCGATAGTTCCGCCGCGCCGTAGGCGTCCGGCAGGGCCGCATCGCCATCCAGAAAGCCGGCCGTGGCCAGGGTCACATGCAGCTGCCGCTCGTACCGCGGAACCAGCGCAGCGGCCAGGTCCTGGCGCGCCTGCGCACAGGCGCGGCGCACGGCTTCGCCCTCACCAGGACCCAGCGCATGGAGCTCCAGCACCCAGACCGCATAGCGGCGCCGGCCCAGATGCCAGCCGCTCCAGTCGTCGGATGCGCCTGCCGCACTGGAGCTGGCGCTCGCTATGGCATGGGATTGCAGGAAATGGGGCAGCAGCGGCACGGCGGGCGAATCGGTGAAGGCTAGGCAGCCGCACAGCTTAAGCCAGCCCGGCGACAATCGCCCCATGTCCGCCACACCGCACGATCCTGATCTGAATGTCGTCCCCGACGACGACTCGCACGCCTATGCCCGCCTCACGCCCGACGTGGTGCTCGACGCCCTGGCCTCGGTCGGCCTGTGGGGCGACGGCCGGCTCACGGCCCTGGCCTCCTACGAAAACCGCGTTTACCAGGCCGTACTGGAAGACGGCGATCGCGTCGTGCTCAAGTTCTACCGCCCGGGCCGCTGGAGCCGCGATCAGATCCTGGAGGAGCACGCCTTCAGCGCCGAGCTGACGGCCGCCGAAGTGCCCGCCGTGCCCCCGCTGGTGCTGGAAGGCGCCACGCTGCACAGCCACGCGGGCTTTGATTTCTCGGTCAGCCCCTGGCGCGGAGGCCGTCCGCCCGAGCTGGACGACTTCGAGGTGCTGGAGTGGACCGGGCGCTTCCTGGCACGCATCCACACCGTGGGCGCAGCCCGGCCCTTTGCGCACCGGCCGGCGCTGGACCTGGCCACCTTCGGCAGGGACTCCATGCAATGGCTGCTGGACCGGCAAATGATTCCGCTGGAAGTGGAATCCACCTGGAAGGCCGCCTGCCAGCGCGCGCTGGACCTGATGGCACCCGCCGCCGACGGCATGAGCGCAGCCGGCCACTTCGGCCTGCACAGCGCGCGCACGCTGCGCCTGCATGGCGACTGCCATCCCGGCAACGTGCTGTGGACGCCGCTGGACGACGAAGGCCGCGGCGGCCCGCATTTCGTGGACCTGGACGATGCGCGCACCGGCCCGGCCGTGCAGGATCTGTGGATGCTGCTGTCGGGCGACCGGGGCCAGCGCACGCGCCAGCTGGGCGCCCTGCTGGATGGGTACGAGCAGTTCCGTCCCTTCGACCGCCGCGAGCTGGCCCTGATCGAGCCGCTGCGCACGCTGCGCCTGATCCACTACAGCGCCTGGCTGGCGCGGCGCCAGGACGACCCGATCTTTGCCATCAACTTCCCCTGGTTCGGCACGCCCGACTACTGGCGCGGGCAGGTGGACATGCTCAACGAGCAGATCGAGGCCATGCAGGAAGAGCCTCTATACGCCTGAGGCCACCGGGCTGCCTGCCTCCCGAAGACAGATATCTTTACAAATTGTCCAGGCCCGCGGCGCCCTATCCAGGGCTGCGGGTTCCGGGGTATTCTCGGCCCGAAATCCCATCGGCCATGCCCTACTCCGCCTTCCCACCATCGCTGCCCAACCCGCTACAGCCCTTGCCTGCCGCGCAAAAGGTGCTGGTGGTGGACGACGTTCCGGACAACGCCACCATCATCTGCCAGGTGATCAAGGATCTGTGCGGCCCGCTTGTGGCCTACACCGGCGAGGAGGCGCTGGCCCTGGCCCGCCAGTACCTGCCCGACCTCATCCTGCTGGACATCCGCATGCCGGAGATGGACGGCTTCGAGGTCTGCCGACGCCTCAAGGCCGACCTGCAGACCGCGCATATCCCCATCATCTTCCTCACCGCGCTGACCGAGCCCCATTGCGAGGAACTGGGCCTGAACCTGGGCGCCGTGGATTTCGTGACCAAGCCCTTTCGCCCGGCCGTGCTCAAGGCACGCGTGCGCACGCATCTGGAGATTGCCCAGCAGCGCCAGATGCTGCAGCTGCTGTCGCACAGCGACGGGCTGACGGGCGTGGCCAACCGGCGTTTCTTCAGTGCCCAGCTGGAGCGCGAGTTCATGCGCCTGCAGCGCCTGGGCGAGCCGCTGTCGCTGGTGATGATGGACGTGGACCACTTCAAGGCCTACAACGACCACTACGGCCATCTGGTCGGCGATGAATGCCTGAGCCAGATCTCCCAGGCCATTCAGGGCGCACTGCACCGGCCGGGCGACCTGCTGGCGCGCTATGGGGGCGAGGAATTCGTCTGCCTGCTGCCCCATACGGCGCTGGATGGCGCGGTGCTGGTGGCGCAGGGCATCGTCGATGCGCTCAGGCTGCTGGACCTGCCCCATGCCGCCTCGCCCCTGGGCCAGGCGCTGACCGTGAGCCTGGGCGTGGCCTGCATTGCGCCTTCGCCCACCAACAGTGCCCAGCAACTGCTGGCCGATGCCGATCGGCGCCTTTATCTCGCAAAAAACGCTGGTCGCGACCGCATCGTCTGGGCGGGGTGATCAGAAGCACCCCCTGAGGCGCTACGCGCCTTTCCCCTCTCTCGCACCGGCTCAGCAACGTCCATCGACGCGGCAGGTCGGCACGACCTGACCGCTGGCATCACGCCATTGCACCTGGCCGGCCGGGGTCTGAGGCGGGGCTGCAGGCGCTGGCTCCGGGGCCGGGGCCGGTTGAACGTTGGAGCGTTGCGGATCGTGCAGCACGGTGGATGAACCCACGCCCACGCCGACCCGCGCGCCGCCCACACCCGTGGAGGCGCCCACGCCTGCGCTGCCCAGCACCTGGCCGCTCTGGTTGACGCCGACGCCAACGCCGACCGGGCCCACGCCCGTGCCGACTCCGGCACTCAGCCCGCCGCTGCCCAGCCCCACGCCCACCGACACGGGGCCGACCGGAATTCCGATGCCCACGCCGCCGCCCACCGAGCCGCAGCCGGCCAGCAGCAGCGCGCAGGCGCCAAGCGCGGTCCACGCTGCCTTGCGGGATGGCTGGGAGGTCATGAAGGCGGAGGATGGAACTGGCATGCCGGACTCTCTGGACAAGGGAAAACACAGGGACGGCCACAGGGTACACCCGCCCGCCCGGCGCACGATGCCAGCGGTATGCCCGGGTCCATGCCAGGGGCTCGGAGGCAGCGAAACACTCAGGACACGCGGGTTTCTTAGAATTCACCCATTGGCCTGCGGGTCATTCCAGATTCCATGCGCTCCCGGACAGTGCCGTGGCGCCTCGGTGGCGCCAGGCCTGCGCGGCGCCGCTTTCCCCTTCGCTTTCTTCGCGCTCCCTTTTCGCTCCCTTTTCTATGCAAACCCGTTGGCCACCCTATGCGTGGGTGTGTTTTTCCATGTGCGTGGGTGTCATGGGCACCGCCCTGGCCAGCCCGCTGTACCCGCTGTACCAGCAGGCCTGGGGGCTGCAGCCCAGCCACATCACGCAGATCTTCGTGGCCTATATGTTCGGCGCGCTGGCCAGCCTGCTGTTCCTGGGCCGGCTGACCGACCGATTCGGCTTTGTCACCGTGCTGCGCGCCGGGCTGATCCTGATGACGCTGGGCGTGCTGGCCTCCGCCGTGGCCTGGAACGTGCCCAGCTTTGCGCTGGGGCGCGTGGTGATCGGCGTGGCTTCGGGGCTGATCACCACCTCGGCCTCGGTGGGCATGACCCGGCTCAACAACCGGGGCGACCTGCAGCGCGCCGCGGCCACGACCAGCCTGACCATTGCCTTCGGCTTCGGGCTGGGCCCCGTGGTGGGCGGGCTGATCGCGCAGTGGCTGCCCTGGCCGCTGGTCACGGCCTACATCCCCTCACTGGGGCTGGGGCTGCTGGCCATCTATGCGCTGTACCAGGTGCGCATCGCCGAGCCGGCCGAGCTGGCCTCCACCCAGGCACGCGCGCTGCACTGGCGCGATTTCATGCCCACCATCACGCTGCCGGAGCGCCGCTTTGCGCGCCACTACGCACTGGGCGGCATGTGCGCGTTCTGCGCCTTCGGCATGTTCAGCCTGTTCGCATCGCTGGCGCCCAGCTTCATGCAGCGCATGGTGCCTTGGCACGGGCCGGCTGTCTCGGGCCTGTCCATCGGCGTGATCCTGTTCCTCTCGGCGGGCTTCCAGTACCTGGCGCGCCCGCGCCCGACCAAGGGCTCGGCCATTGTGGGCTTTGCCTGCCTGGTGGCCTGCAACCTCCTGCTGCTGGTCAACAGCTTCGCGGGCTCGGCCCTGCTGTTCGCGCTCAGCGTGATCACCACGGCGGCGGGCCACGGCCTGTGCAACCTGGCGGGCATGTCCATCGTCAACAAGGTCTCGACACCGGCCACACGCACGGGCCTGCTGTCCACGTACCTGGTGGTCGGCTACCTGGGCACCATCGTGCCCATCCTGGGCCTGGGCTGGCTCTCGGACCATATCGGCATCACCGAGGCCCTGGTCGCCTACTGCATCGTCATGGGTGCGCTGGCCGGCTGGCTGTGCTGGATGTGCACGCGCACGCCCACGCTGCCCATGCCCAAGCACTAGTTCCGCCAAGGGCGCATGCCTGTTCAGCGAAAGTGCGGTCCCGGCCCGTCTTCGGCCAGGCAGTCGCCGTCATTGCGCAGCGGGCAGACCTTGAGGGACAGGCAGCCGCAGCCAATGCAGCCGTCGATCTGGTCGCGCAGCTGGGTCAGGCCCTGGATGCGCGCATCCAGGGCATGGCGCCAGCGCGCGGACAGCGCGGCCCAGTCGGCCTGCGTGGGCGTGCGGCCGCTGGGCAGGTCCTGCAGCGCCTCGGCAATCTCGGCCAGCGGCACGCCCATGCGCTGGGCCACCCTGATGACCGCCACGCGCCGCAGCACGGCACGCGCATAGCGGCGCTGGTTGCCGGGCGTGCGCAGGCTCTCGATCAACCCCTGGCGCTCGTAGAAATGCAGGGCCGAGACGGTGATGCCGCTGCGCCGGGCGACTTCGCCCACGGAGAGGATGGCCGGCCCGTCATGGTCGGACGCGGTGACACCGGCAGAAGACAGATTCATGGCAGCAGGAAAATAGGCGCAGGAAAAATAGGTCCAAGCAGGCCTGCATTTGACCTCAACTTTGGTTGAGGTTTCACACTGGCAAGCCTCGCCGCCCGGTCCGGCCCACTCTCAGACTCCAAGCCATACATGCCACACGACGCACTTGCCACCTCCTCGGCGCAGCCCGCAGCTTCCACGGCCCCGCAACTGCACCATCTGCAGCCCGCCGGCCTCTACGACGCCACGCCCAACGGCTACACCCATGTGGTCACCGTGCACGGGCCGGCGCAATGGGCCTTCGTCTCGGGCCAGGGCGGCGAGAACCAGGCGGGCGACCTGCCCGACAGCTTCGCGGCCCAGGCGCAGCAGGCGCTGTCCAACCTCAAGCTGGCGCTGCAGGCGGCGGGCGCGGACATGGGCCAGGTGGTCAAGCTGACCCTGCTCATCGTCGACCACTCGGAGGCCCGCTTCAACGACTGGCAGGCCGCCGTGCGCCTGCATTGGAGCGACGGTGCCCCCGGCGATGGCGCCCCCAGCAATACCCTGCCGCGCTTTCCGGCCTGCACCCTGATCCCCGTGCCCCGGCTGGCCCTGCCCGGCATGCTGATCGAGGTCGATGCCGTGGCCGCACTGCCCGCCCACGCCCAGCCCGCACGGCCGCCGCTGTGGGTCTGAGCCATCCGTTTGCCACCCATAAGCAGATAACACAGGCATTCGTCCGATGAACAGATCCTCCCCGGCCCCCGCCCTGCCCTCGCCGCCCATGCAGGCCACCGCCACGCCCGTGCTGCCCCAGAGCACCCTGCTGCTCATGGCCACGGCCTGCGGCCTGTGCGCGGGCGCCAATTACTTCAACCAGCCGCTGCTGCACTCCATCGCCATCGACCTGGGCATCAGCGAGGCGCGTGCCTCGCTGACGGTGACCATGGCCCAGGTCTCCTATGCGCTGGGACTGCTGCTGCTCGTGCCGCTGGGCGACATGCTGGAACGCCGCCGCCTGGTGCTGGGCCTGATGCTGCTGGCCGCGCTGGGCATGCTGGCCAGCGGCATGGCGCACAGCTTTGCGCTGCTGGCGGCGGGCACGCTGATGACGGGGCTGTTCTCGGTCGCGGCACAGGTGCTGGTGCCCATGGCGGCCAGCTTTGCGGCGCCCGGCGCCAGCGGGCGCGCCGTGGGGCTGGTCATGAGCGGGCTGCTGATCGGCATCCTGGCGGCACGCAGCGTGGCGGGCCTGCTGTCGGAGCTGGGCGGCTGGAATGCCGTCTACTGGGTGGGCGCCCTGGCCACGGCCGGCGTGGCCCTGCTGCTGCGGCGCGCGCTGCCCCTGGCGCAGCCGGCCCAGCCCATAGGCTATGGCGCGGTGATGCGCTCCCTGCTCACGCTGGCACGCGAGCAGCCGCGCCTGCGCAGCCGGGCGCTGATCGGCGGCATGGGCTTTGCCACGGTGAGCGTGCTGTTCTCGACCATGGCACTGCTGCTGGCCGGGCCGGGCTACGGGTTTGGCGATGCGCAGATCGGCCTCATCGGCCTGGTCGGCGTGGCCGGCGCCCTCATGGCCAACATGGCCGGCCGGCTGGCCGACCGGGGGCTGGAGCAGCGCACCACGCTGGCCGGCGGCCTGCTCATGCTGGCGGGCTGGGGGGCGCTGTGGCTGGGCGGCACCAGCCTGTGGTGGTTTCTGGCGGGGCTGCTCATCGTCGATGCCGCGCTGCAGGCCCTGCACATCAGCAACCAGAACGTGATCTATGCGCTGGCACCCTTGGCGCGCTCGCGCATCAATGCGGTCTATATGACGGGCTATTTCATCGGCGCCTCGGCAGGCTCGGCCGTGGGCTCGGCGGTCTGGCTGCACTGGGGATGGACAGGTGCCAGCGTGGCAGGCCTGATTCTGAGCCTGGCCACGCTGGCCGTCGTGGCCTGGGACAGAAGCCTGGCGCGTCAGACCCGGGCAAGCGCGTAAAAGCCGCACCAGCCTGCGGCACGCTGCGCAAGAATGCACTGCAAACGTGCCGTCTTGCGCGCCTTGTCATGCAGGAAACGCACCAATCCGATACGCCAGCGCACCAGCATGGCGCAACCGCCACTGCACCGGATTGGCACGCTAAATGCATGACAAAGGCCGTTACAACCACCACGCCCTGTACCGCCCCTCACGCCCATGTCCGCAGCGCTACCGATCACCGCCGTGCCCGCTTGCGCCTCGGGCTGGCAGGCCATGCTGGACCTGCGCTTCGGGCACCGCGCCGGCCAGGGCAGCGTGCTTTCCCACGCACGCCACAGCGGCCCGCTGCGCGTGCAAAAACCGCTGCACCCCGAAGGCCCCGGCATCTGCCATGCCGTGCTGCTGCACCCGCCCGGCGGCGTGGCCGGCGGCGACCAGTTGCAGATCGATGTGACCGTGGAGCCCGGCGCCCATGCCCTGCTGACCACGCCGGGCGCCACGCGCTGGTACAAGTCCCAGGGCCGCCCGGCCGCGCAGCGCGTGCGGCTGCGCGTGGAAGAAGGCGCCATCCTGGAATGGCTGCCACAGGAAAACATGCTGTTCGCCGGTGCCGACGCCACCATGGCGCTGGACCTGGATCTTGCGCCGGGCGCGCGCGCCATCGGCTGGGACGCCGTGGTGCTGGGCCGCTATGGCGCGGGCGAGCACTGGAACCACACCGGCGCCGCCCACTGCGCTGCCGCACGCCTGCAGCTTCACAACCGGCTCGCATGCGGCGGACGGCCGCTGTGGCTGGAGCAAGGTGAACTGCACGCCGGCCATGCCCTGCTGTCCAGCCCCGTTGCCTGGGCAGGCTTGCCCATACAGGCCAGCCTCTGGGCCGTGGCCCCCGAACCCCTGGCGGCCATGGAGCCATTGAGCGAGCAACTGGCCGCCAGCCTGCCCTGGAGCGATGAAGTGCGCGCCGGCGCCAGCCTGCTGGCCGGCCAGGGTGGCGCGCCCTCGGTGCTGCTGCTGCGCGTGCTGGCCCGGCGCATGGAGGCGGCACGGGCCGTGCTGCATGAAGGCTGGCGCCTGCTGCGCCCGGCACTGCTGGACATGCCTGCCCGCCCTCCCCGCCTCTGGGCCACCTGATCAACGGAGACTCATCCATGGAACTCACCCCGCGTGAAAAAGACAAGCTGCTGCTGTTCACCGCAGCCCTGGTGGCCGAGCGGCGCAAGGCGCGCGGCCTGAAGCTCAACTACCCCGAGGCCGTGGCGCTGATCAGCGCCGCCGTGCTGGAGTGGGCGCGCGACGGCAGGACCGTGGCCGAGCTCATGCACCTGGGCACCACGGTGCTGACGCGCGCCGATGTGATGGAGGGCATTCCAGAAATGATCCCGGACATCCAGGTCGAAGCCACTTTCCCGGACGGCACCAAGCTGGTCACCGTTCATCACCCAATAGTTTGACCCCCTGAGCGGCTACGCCGCTTCCCCCAAGGGGGACGGCGCCATCGCTGCGGGGCGGCCCTTGCTGGGCACCCCCAACCAGCCCGCTGCATCCGCTTGTGCCGTGGGCAGATCCAGTCTCGATAGCGATCAAGGAGATCTCCATGTTCAGATTCCGCAACACTTTCAACTACCTGCTCGCCCCGGCCCTGCTGGCCGCCGCCACGGCCGCCAGCGCCCATACGGGGGCCGGCGCCCACCTGCATGCCGGTGACGGCGCCATGCAGGCCCTGATGGCCGGGCTGTCCCACCCCATCGCGGGCCTGGACCATCTGCTGGCCATGCTGGCCCTGGGCCTGTGGTGCGGGCTGATGCTGCAGCGCCAGTGGCTGCCGCCCGTGGCCTTTGCCGCCTGCATGGCGCTGGGCCTGGCGCTGACGCAGACCCCGCTGGAGCTGCCGGCCGTCGAGCCCATGGTGGCCGCCTCGCTGCTGGCCTTCGGCCTGCTGCTGGTGGCCCAGCGCCGCCTGCCCGTGGCCCTGGCCATGGTGCTGGCCGGCGCCTTCGCGCTGTTCCACGGATACGCGCATGGCGAGGTCTTCCCCCACGCGCTGCCCGCAGCCGTGTTCTGGGCCTACATGGCGGGCATGGTCGCCACCACGCTGGTGCTGCATGCGCTGGGCGTGGCCTTTGGCCGGGCCATGCGCGGCGGCACGGCATCGGCCTGGGCCGCACGCCTGGCCGGCGTGGCCGCCATGGGCTACGGTGCCGTGGCGCTGGCAGGCTGAGCGCGGGAGCCGCACATGACCGAGCGCATCATCCCCGGCGAACTGCTGGCCGAGCCCGGCGAGATCCTGCTGAACGCGGGCCGGCCCGTGCAGACCCTCACGGTCACCAACACCGGCGACCGGCCCGTGCAGGTGGGCTCGCACTTTCATTTCTTCGAGGTCAACGAGGCCCTGCACTTCGACCGCGCCGCCGCACGCGGCTGGCGGCTGAACATCGCGGCCGGAACGGCCGTGCGCTTCGAGCCCGGGCAGGAGCGCACCGTGGAACTGGTGGAAATCTCCGGCGACCGCATCATCTATGGCTTCAACGCCAAGGTGATGGGCAGGCTTTGAAGTACCCCCTGAGCGGCTACGCCGCTTCCCCCTCTCTCGCTTCGCGGGAGGGGGACGACACCCTCGGTGCGGGGCGGCCCTTCCTCGGTGTCCCCGGGTTGGACCACGCCGGCTTTAAGTACAACGAGCAACGCATAGCGTCGTAGACAACAGAAAGGGAATGCTATGGCAAGCATCACGCGCCAGGCCTATGCCGAGATGTTCGGCCCCACCGTGGGCGACCGCCTGCGGCTGGCCGACACGGCCCTGGTCATCGAGATCGAGAAGGACCACACGATCTACGGCGAAGAGGTCAAGTTCGGCGGCGGCAAGGTCATCCGCGACGGCATGGGCCAGAGCCAGCGCATGGCCGCCGACTGCGCCGACACCGTCATCACCAATGCCGTGATCATCGACCACTGGGGCATCGTCAAGGCCGACATCGCCATCAAGAACGGGCTGATCGCAGGCATAGGCAAGGCCGGCAACCCGGACATGCAGCCGGGCGTGACCATCGTCATCGGCCCCGGCACGGAAATCATTGCGGGCGAGGGCATGATCGTCACGGCCGGCGGCATCGACACGCACATCCACTTCATCTGCCCGCAGCAGATCGACGAGGCGCTGACCAGCGGCGTGACCACCATGATCGGCGGCGGCACGGGCCCGGCCACGGGCACCTTCGCCACCACGGTCACGCCCGGCCCCTGGCACATGGAGCGCATGCTGCAGGCCGTGGACGGCTACCCCATGAACATCGGCCTGCTGGGCAAGGGCAACGCCAGCCAGGCCGCGCCGCTGCGCGAGCAGATCGCGGCGGGCGCCATCGGTCTGAAGCTGCACGAGGACTGGGGATCGACGCCCGCCGCCATCGACTGCTGCCTGGGCGTGGCCGACGAGACCGACACCCAGGTCGCCATCCACACCGACACACTCAACGAGGGCGGCTTCGTCGAGGCCACGGTGGCCGCCTTCAAGGGCCGCACCATCCACACCTACCACACCGAAGGCGCGGGCGGCGGCCACGCGCCCGACATCATCAAGGTCTGCGGCGAGGCCAACGTGCTGCCCTCGTCCACCAACCCCACGCGGCCCTACACGGTGAACACGCTGGACGAGCACCTGGACATGCTCATGGTCTGCCACCACCTGGATGCCTCGATTGCCGAGGACATCGCCTTCGCCGAAAGCCGCATCCGCCGCGAAACCATCGCGGCCGAGGACGTGCTGCACGACCTGGGCGCCTTCTCCATGATCTCCAGCGACAGCCAGGCCATGGGCCGCGTGGGCGAGGTCGTGCTGCGCACCTGGCAGACCGCGCACAAGATGAAGGTCCAGCGCGGCAGCCTACCGGGCGACAACGCGCGCCACGACAACTTCCGCGTCAAGCGCTACGTGGCCAAGTACACCATCAACCCCGCACGCACGCATGGCATCGCCCATGTCGTGGGCTCGGTCGAGGTCGGCAAGCTGGCCGACCTGGTGCTGTGGCGGCCGGCGTTCTTCGGCGTCAAGCCCAGCCTCATCCTCAAGGGCGGCAGCATCGCCAGCGCCGCCATGGGCGACCCCAACGCCAGCATCCCCACGCCCCAGCCCGTGCACTACCGCCCCATGTTCGCGGGCCAGGGCAGCGGCGTGGCGGCGGCCAGCCTCACCTTCGTCTCGCAGGCCGCCCAGCAGGCCGGCGTGGCAGACCGCTACGGCCTGCGCAAGCGCACCGTGGCCGTGGAAAACTGCCGCAGCGTCAGCAAGCGCGACATGGTGCACAACGACTGGCAGCCCGACATCAGCGTCGATCCCGAGACCTACCAGGTCGTGGCCGACGGCCAGCTGCTGACCTGCGAGCCCGCCACCGAGCTGCCGATGGCGCAGCGGTATTTTCTGTTCTGATCACCCCATGCTCACCGTCAACAAACACATGCCGCAGGGCGGGGGCCTTGCCGCCGTACTAGTTAGGCGCGCCGCCACGCTGGAACTGGACTGGGACATGCGCCAGAAGAGCCGCTTTGCGGCCATCGACTCCACGGGGCGCGAGCTGGCCGTGGTGCTGGCGCGCGGCAGCGTGCTGCGCGGCGGCGATGTGCTGGTGGCCGAGGATGGCAGCCTGGTCGCCGTGCGCGCGGCGCCCCAGGCAGTGTTGCGCGTGACGGCGGCCACGCCGCTGGGCCTGCTGCGTGCGGCCTACCACCTGGGCAACCGGCATATCCCGGTGGAGGTCACCCCCACGCACCTGCACCTGGAAAACGACCCCGTGCTGCACGACATGCTGCTGCGCCTGGGTGCGCAGGTGGTCCTGGTGGATGCGCCCTTCGAGCCCGAGGCTGGCGCCTATGGCGGCGGCCACCGCCACGGCCATGACGCCAGCTTTGCCGAGGACCAGGCGCTGGCGCAGAGCGTGTATGCGCTGCATGACCATGGGCACGCACACGGCCATTCCCACGATCATTCCCACGGGCATGAACATGGCCACGATCACAGCCATGACCATGACCACAAAGGCTGCTGCGGACACGGGCACGGCCACGACCATCCGCATGGCTGACCTGTCGATACAGGGGCTGTGCGCCCTGCTGCACCTGGCATCGCCCCAGCTGCCCGTGGGCGGCTTCAGCTATTCGCAGGGGCTGGAGGCCGCCATCGAGCACGGTCTGGTCACGGATGCCGGCACGGCGCGCACCTGGATTGCCGATGCGCTGGCCCACGGTTTTGCACGCTGCGAGGCACCGCTGTGGCTGCTGCTGCGCCGGGCCTGGAGCGCAGGCGACGAGGGGGCGGTGCACGAATGGAACCAGTGGTTCATTGCCAGCCGCGACAGCCGCGAGGCCCGTGCCGAGACGCTGCAGATGGGCTGGTCGCTGCACAGCCTGCTGCGCTCCGTGCCCTGGGGCGGCGAGGCCTTTGCGCCCCGCATCGCACAACTGGGCGCGCTGGTGGACACCCCTGGCCTGGCCTATCCCACGGCCTTTGCCTGTGCCTGCGCCGCCGTGGATGCCGACGAGGACCACGCCCTGCTGGCCTATGGCTTTGCCTGGCTGGAGAACCAGGTGGCCGCCGCCATCAAGGCCGTGCCGCTGGGCCAAGTGGCGGGCCAGAGCCTGCTGCTGGCCCTGCATCCGCTGCTGGAGCAGGCCGTGGGCGAGGCACGCCGCCGCGCCAGCGAAGCGCCGCCCCGGCTGGACACCATGCTGCCCCAATGGAGCGTGCTGCAGGCGCGGCACGAACACCAGTACTCCCGGCTCTTCCGGTCCTGATCACTTACCCCAAGTCCACCATGAACACCCGCATCAAGAAACTCCCCCCGCTGCGCGTCGGCATCGGCGGCCCGGTCGGCTCCGGCAAGACCACGCTGCTGGAGATGCTGTGCAAGGCCATGCGCGCCCACTACGACCTGGTGGTCATCACCAACGACATCTACACCAAGGAAGACCAGCGCCTGCTGACGGTGGCCGAGGCCCTGCCACCCGAGCGCATCATGGGCGTGGAGACCGGCGGCTGCCCGCACACGGCCATCCGCGAGGACGCCTCCATCAACCTCGAGGCCGTGGACCGCATGCTGCGCCAGTTCCCCGAGGCGGACATCGTCTTCATCGAAAGCGGCGGCGACAACCTGGCCGCCACCTTCAGCCCCGAGCTGTCGGACCTGACCATCTACGTGATCGACGTGGCCGGCGGCGAGAAGATTCCGCGCAAGGGCGGCCCCGGCATCACCAAGAGCGATCTGCTGGTGGTCAACAAGACCGACCTGGCGCCCTACGTGGGCGCCAACCTGTCCATCATGGAAGCCGACACGCAGCGCATGCGCGCCCACAAGCCCTATGTGATGGGCAGCGTGAAAAGCGGCAAGGGCCTGCGCGAGGTGATCGACTTCATCACCGAGCGCGGCCTGCTGCCGCCCATGCCCGCGCAGGGCTGAAGACGGCCGCGCACGGCCTTCAGCGCTGCGGCGTGCCGCTGGTGGCCTTGGCCTTGGGCAGGGTGGCCGCGCTGCTGGAGGACACCAGCGGATGGCCGGTGGAGGTGGCCGCGCCATCGGTCTGGCGCCAGGCCGAGGGCTTGGGTGCCACCATGGGCTGCGGTGCGGCAGCAGGCGCGCGGCTGCGGTTCCAGGCCGGAAGCAGCACGCGGCGCACAAAGCCCATGTCCAGCGCCAGCCACAGCAGCACCGGGCACAGCGTGGGCACCATCAGCCCGCCCATCTGGTAGGCGTAGACGATGGCCTCCAGCTGCCATGTCTGTATGCCCAGCACGTTGAGGTCAAGCCGCGCCGCAAGGCACAGCTGCATCAGCACCTGCGAGACCACGCTGAAGGTCTGCAAGGGCAGCAGCGCCACATAGCCCACCAGGATGCGCCACCACCGGCCCGGACCCCAGGCCGCCAGCAGCATGGCCACCAGCACCGGCAGGCCGTAGCCGTAGCGGGCGGGATCGACCTCGACGATGGCCTCGGCGCGGCGCCAGCCGGTCTGCTCGTTGGAGACCTGGACCGAGGAATTGACGACCAGGCTGCGGGGCGTCTCCAGGTCCACGCGCTGCACCCAGCCGTTGGCGGCGTTCTCCAGCACCCACTTGCTCATGCCGGACACCGGCACGGCCAGCCAGCCGGCCGCCAGCGTCCAGGCCAGGGTCAGCACCACGATGCCGCCCATGGCCAGGGCCGCGAAACGCGAGATGGGATTGCGTCCGATCATGGCCTGCTCCTCAGGCGGCCACGGCGGCGGAAGCTGCAGCGGCGGGCGGCAGCGGCGGCTGGCCGCCGTCATCCTGCGACGGCGCCTTGCGGCCGCTCCAGCGCACCCACAGCAGCCAGAACACCAGCACGTCCAGCATGATCAGCGCCTGCCAGAGGTACTCGTGCGCGAAGTTGAAGGCCGTGGTGCTCCACTGGCCCAGGTAGAACAGGCTGATGACGCGCAGCACGTTGATGGCCTGCACGGCCACGAAGCCGGCCAGCAGGCCAGCCAGCTTCTGGCGCCATGACGAGGGGAAGGCCATCACGGCGGCAAACAGCACGATGTAGGCCTCCAGGCCGTTGCAGCCGGCCTCGATGGAGACGCCGAAGCCCGTGGCCGTGTTCCACAGCACCTTGCCCGTGGCCGAGGCCGTGCTGTCGAACCAAGTCACCAGCGAAGCGCAGATGTGCGCCAGAAAAGACGTCCAGGGCAGCACGATGTGCTGCTGCACCCAACTGAGCAGGTTCAGCCCGAACATCGTCAGCTGGATGGCCAGAAAGATCAGAAAGAAGCGCAGCATGGCAGGTCTTGGAGTGTTGGTTGCCGGGCTTGCGACCTGGCAGTTGCGAAACAGTGTCCCTCTATAGGCTCGCATTATCTTCGGACCGCTCAAAGACGACAAAGGCCGGTGCGTGAATCACGCCACCGGCCCTTGCCGTCACGGGCGCATCACCGACGCTCGCGCCTGCGCATGGTCCCCAGCGCCATCAGTGCCAGCAGGGACGACATCAGCATCAGGCCCCACTGCGACAGCGTGGGAATGCTGGCCGTGCCGCCCGGTCCCGGCTTGAGCGGCGTGGTGGTCGTGCCCTTGTCGTTGTCGGGATTGCCGTCACCGGGCACCGAGACCGTGGCCGAGTTGACCAGCGGGCGGGCGCCCTTGTAGGGCTTGTCCAGCTTTGTCTCCAGCGTGAAGACCGCCGTGCCGCCCTGGGCCAGTTGCGGCACGCTGCAGGTCACGGTGCGCGTGCCGCTGGCGTAGCTGCAGCCTGCCGAGGCCGAGACGAACTCCAGCCCGGCGGGCAGCACGTCGGTCACCGAGCCGCCTGCGGGCGACTGCGGATCGCGGCCGTAGTTGGTGACGGTCAGCGTGTAGCTGGCCGTGTCGCCATCGTCCAGCGGGCCGGCGGGGCCCTGCTTGCCGATCCCCAGGTCCACGGCATTGCCCTGGCGGCTGGTGGAGGTCCGGTCGGTGGTGGTGTTGTTGACGATCACATCGCCGCCATTGCTCAGCCATTCCGTCTCGAAGGGCTTGACCGAGGCCTCGTGGTAGATGGTGCCGCCCGATGCCTTGTCGGGCAGGGTCTGTGCGCGCATCTTGAACTTGATGGTCATGCTCTGGCCCGGAGCCAGCGCCGGGATGGTGCACTGCAGCGGCCCACTGGTCGCGTTCAGCGCCGGCTGCACGCCGCACCAGGATGCGGAGGCGCCGGGAATGCCGGCCAGCGCCAGACCGTTCTGGTAGCTGAAGGTGGCCGTGGAGCCCGATGCGGGGAACTTGTCGGTCACGACCACCTGGGTGGCGTAGGAGGGGCCGGAGTTGGTCACCGTGATGGTGTATTCGGTGTCCTCACCCAGCACCAGGCCGTCCGCCGTGTGGCGCATGCTGATGTTCACATCCAGCTCGGCGCGCTTGAGCCGGGCCTTGGCCTCGGCCTGGTTGTTGGCCTTGGTCAGCTCCTCGGTGGTGGTGTCCACCGCCACGGTGTTGGAGATCTCCGTATCGGCCGCCAGATCGCCGCGCGAGCGCATCTTGTAGCTCACGGTGTACTGCTCGCCTGAAGCCAGCGGATCGGTCCAGGCGCATTCCAGCGTGCCGCCCTGCACGCCATCGGTGGCAGCCGGAGTGCAGGTGCCGCCGCCGGAGACCGTAGGCGTGCCGATGAAGATGGCGTCTGCAGGCAGCACGTCCTTGAGCGTGACATTGGCGGCCGACGAGGGGCCGTAGTTGGGCACCGTGACCGTATAGGTCAGCGGCTCGCCCGCAGCCGCCACCTTGGGCGAGACCTGCTTTTGCGCCGCGATTTCCGCGATGGCCTGCACGGTGATGCTGGCCGTAGAGGAATCGTTGCCGGGATCGGCGTCATGGATGTCCCGCGACTGGGCCGAGGCCGCATTGGCATAGGTGCCGGTGGTGGCGCGCTTGGGGCGGATCTTGACCTCGATCACCACCTCGGCGTCCGGGGCCATGGAGGAGATGTCGCAGGTCAGATCGCGCGTCTCGCTGTTGACGCCGCCCGAAGGGGTGCCGCAGCTGGCGTTGGCGCCGGAGACGATGCGGCTGGACACGAAGCCGCCGCCCGGGTATGCGTAGGGCACGGGGTTGCCGGCCTCGTCCACCGGGTTGCCGCCCACGATACGCACGCCGTCAATTTGCTTGACCAGGGACTGCAGCGCGTCGCGCACGCGGACATTCGTCACCGTCGTGCTGGCCGAGTGGTTCTTCACCACCAGCTGGTAGGTGACCTCTTCACCGCTCTTGATGGAGGCCGGCGGCACAGGGCTGACCACGCTCTTGACGATGCCCACATCCACCTTGTCGGCGGACACGGTGACGGTCGCGGAGGTGGTGGCCGATGCATTGTCCCGGCCGATCACGCCAGCGGAGGCGTTGTTGGTGAAGTCCAGATGGCCCGAGGCCAGCGTGACCTTGACCCTGACCGTGATCTGGCGGCTGGCGCCCACGGCCAGGCCCGCGGTCGAGGTGCAGCTCTGGGCGGCGCAGGTCCAGTCACCCGCGCCGGTGCCCGCACCGGACATGCCGATGACGGTCATTCGGTTGTCCGCAGGGGTGTCGGATACGGTGATCAGCTGATTCGGCAGCACAGGCATGGGACCGTTGTTGGTCACCGTGATCGTGTACTGGAACTCCTCACCCGCCAGCACCGGGCGGCTGGGGCCGGCCTTGACGAGGCGCAGCCGTGCATCGTTGCTGAAGCTCACCGCCGCGCTATCGGTGTTGTTGGTCTTGTTGGGCTCGTTGAGTTCGGGTGGAACCCCGATCACGCCCTGATTGACCAGTTGCGCACCCGGCGTTCCACCCGCAGCCACGCTGGCCTTGAAGCGGATGGCCTGCATGTTGGCGTAGCCGGCCACCGGGTACTCGCCCGCGTGGGTGCAGGTGATGGTGCCGCTGTTGTGGCCGCAGTTCCAGGGCGCCGTGCTGCCGTCGAAGCCCATGAAGGTCACGCCGGCCGGCAGGGTGTCGGTGATGGTGAGATCGCGCGGCACGAGGGAGCCGCCTTCGCGGCGCGGCTGCAGCGTGTAGGTGACCTCGGTCGCCTGCAGCGCATCCAGCACCGTGGGCGCCACCTGCTTGCGCAGCGAGACATCCACGAACTCGCTACCGCTGGAGACCACGGCGGCGCTGGCGGTGTTGTTGCCGGACTGGCCGTCGGGCATCTCGGTGCTGGCGTCCTTGTAGCCCTTGACGCTGGCAGCGCCGGCAATGGTGCCGCTCATGTTGGCGATGGCCGGCACGGAGATGGAAGGCAGCACAGCGCCCGGCAGCACCGGGCCGCCGCGCGTGCAGCTGAGCTCGCCCGAGATCAGCGGATAGCCCGAGGCGGGCGTACAGCTCCAGCCGCTGCCTGAGGGCACGCCCGTGACCACGGCGCCGTTGGGCACGGGGAAACGCACCACGGTACGGCCACCGGCGGGCACCTCGGACGGGCCCTTGTTCTGCACGTCGATGGTGTACTGGAAGGCGCCGCCGTTGGCGACGCTGGCGGGAGCCGCCATCGCGATGGCCAGATCGGCGGCCTCGGTGGTGGTGAAGTTGCGATCGAGCTGCGTGTTGTTCTGGTCGTTGTCGTAGTCGGGCGAGGCCATGCGCGCGCTGGCCACGGCGCGCCAGTTGGTGCCGACGGTCGGCAGGATGACCTCGAAGCCCACGGACTTGAAGCCGTCGGCGGGCGCCAGGTTGCCGATGTTGCAGACCAGCGTGTTGTTGCCTGCGGTGAGCACCGTGCCGGCAGCCGGTGCCGTGCAGGTGATGCCGCCCGGGCTGCTGCTGTAGCCCTGGAACACGGCTCCCACGGGCAGCACCTCGGTCAGGGTGACGCCTACGGCGTCGGGACCGATGTTGTTGTGCCTGACCTTGGCCACATAGGTGAAGTTGCCGCCGGCAGGGCCTGCCGATGCGTCCTGTCCGTCATAGAGACCGTCCTGGTTGACCAGGATGTCGGTGTCGGCCGGCGCCGCCACGGCAGCCGCTGTTGCCAGCAAGCCGCCGGACAGCAGCGCACGCGCCAGCCAGCCCTTTCTCGTGAAAGCCATACAAACCTCTCTTTTGCTTCGTTGACAGCGCCGAATGCCGCAGGCACGGACGCACGAGGTGCCCGGCTGGAACAGCTCTGTCAGAAAGCCGACTACCGGACGCACCAAAAGGAGGCATGATGGTTCTTTATTACCAAAAGTAAATATGATCTGGAATTTTTAACAAAAGTGAGTATTTAGAGGTATTTGTGAGTTTTTCGTGAGTCGACCTTTTTCGGTCGGTTTTCCTCACGGAACGCGGACGTGAAAAAGCCGGTGGCAGCTTGCTGGCACCGGCTTGCAATGCTGATCTGCCGCGCGGCGGCGCGGCAGTGAGCAGGCACTAAGGCCTAGGGAATGCGGCGAGGCAATCCTTGTGAGGAACTCACGCCAGCAGCGCGTTCACGCGCCTGACGTAGGCAGCCGGGTCCTCGGGCATGCCGCCTTCGGCCAGTACGGCCTGGTCGAACAGGATGTTGGCCAGGTCATGGAAATGCACCGATCCGTCCAGCTTCTTGACCAGCGGATGCTCGGGGTTGACCTCCAGCACGGGGCGGGCGTCCGGCGCCTGCTGGCCGGCCTGCTTGAGCAGGCGCGCCAGCTGCAGGCTCATGCCGCCGTCCTGCACCACCAGGCAGGCGGGCGAGTCCACCAGGCGCGTGGTCACGCGCACGTCCTCGGCCTTGTCCTTGAGCGCTTCCTTGAGCTTGGCCAGCAGGGGCTTGAAGGTCTCGGCCGCTTCCTCGGCGGCCTTCTTTTCCTCTTCGTCCTGCAGCTTGCCCAGGTCCACGGCGCCCTTGGCCACGGACTGCAGCGGCGTGCCGTCGAATTCGGTCAGGTAGCCCATGGCCCATTCGTCCACGCGGTCGGCCATCAGCAGCACTTCGATGCCCTTCTTGCGGAAGACTTCGAGCTGCGGGCTGTTGCGGGCTGCGGTCAGGGAGTCGGCCGTGATGTAGTAGATCGCGTCCTGGCCTTCCTTCATGCGGGCCTTGTAGTCGGCCAGCGAGACGATGGCCTCGTCCTGGCTGGTGGAGGAAAAGCGCAGCAGCTTGGCGATGCGTTCCTTGTTGGCAAAGTCCTCGCCCAGGCCTTCCTTGAGCACGGGGCCGAACTCGGCGTAGAACTGGCTGTACTTGCCTTCCTTGGCCTTGTCCTCTTCGCTGACCACGTCGGTGACGCCGTCGGCCGCCGCGTCAGCGGCAGCGTCGTGGCGATCGTGCTTGGCCAGGTCTTCCAGCATGGACAGCACGCGCTTGGTCGAGCCGTCGCGGATCAGGCGCACGTCGCGGCTTTCCTGCAGCAGCTCGCGGCTGACGTTCAGCGGCAGGTCGGCCGAGTCGATCACGCCCTTGACGAAGCGCAGGTAGCCGGGCATCAGCGCCTCGGCGTCATCCATGATGAAGACGCGCTTGACGTAGAGCTTGACGCCGGCCTTCTTGTCGCGGTTGTAGAGGTCGAACGGCGCCTTGGCCGGGATGAACAGCAGCTGCGTGTACTCGGTGTTGCCCTCGACGCGGTTGTGGCTCCAGGTCAGCGGGTTCTCGAAGTCGTGGCTGATGGCCTTGTAGAAGTCCTGGTACTGCTCGGCCGTGATGTCCTTCTTGGGACGCGTCCACAGCGCGCTGGCCTTGTTGATGGTCTCCCACTCGCCCGTCTTCTCCATGGTGCCGGGCTGGTCGTTCTCGCCGTCCTTCCACTCCTCTTTTTCCATGAGGATGGGCAGGCTGATGTGGTCGGAGTACTTGCCGATGACCTGCTTGATCTTCCAGGCGTTGAGGAACTCCTCGGCCTCGGGGCGCAGGTGCAGCGTGATGCTGGTGCCGCGCTGGGGGCGCTCGATCTGCTCGACCTCGAACTCGCCCGTGCCGCCGCTGGTCCAGCGCACGCCTTCGGAGGCCGGCAGGCCCGCGCGGCGTGTTTCCACGGTGATCTTGTCGGCCACGATGTAGCCCGAGTAAAAGCCCACGCCGAACTGGCCGATCAGCTGCGAGTCCGACTTCTGGTCGCCCGACAGCTTGTCCATGAAGGCCTTGGTGCCGCTCTTGGCGATGGTGCCCAGGTTGTCGATGGCTTCCTGCTCGCTCATGCCGATGCCGGTGTCGGCAATGGTCAGCGTCTTGGCAGCGGCGTCGAAGGACACGCGCACTTCCAGGTTGGGCTGGTCCTCATAGAGGGAGGCATCGTTCAGCGCCTCGAAGCGCAGCTTGTCGCAGGCGTCGGAGGCGTTGGAGACCAGCTCGCGCAGGAAGATCTCGGGGTTGGAGTACAGCGAATGCGTGACCAGGTGCAGCAGCTGTGCAACTTCGGCCTGAAAAGAATGGGTTTGCTTGCTCATGCAGACAGTGTCCTATGTCCTATGGGTTCACAACAGGGAAAAAATCAGCCCTCATCTCGGGCCGGCGAGCGCATTATCAAGACCCCGCCGCCCCTGTGGCGGCGTAGGCTCTGGACGATTGTTCACTTTTTCGCCCTCACGGCGGGGCTGGCGCAGGGCTATAACTGCGCCACTTTCCGCTGTGCGGCGGACGGTGCGCGCAGGGCCCGGGCGCAACGGCGGGCCTGCTTCAGGAGATTTTCCATGCACAGCTCTGTTCAAAAATGGTCCGCAGAATTCCTCGGAACCCTGTGGCTGACCCTGGGCGGCTGCGGTGCGGCCGTGCTGGCCGCCGCCTTCCCGCAGGTGGGCATCGGCCTGGTCGGCGTCTCGCTGGCCTTCGGCCTGACGGTGCTCACGGGCGCCTATGCCTTCGGGCCCATCTCGGGCGGGCACTTCAACCCGGCCGTCTCCGTGGGCCTGGCCATGGGCGGGCGCTTTGCCTGGAGCGAACTGCCGGGCTACATCGTCTCGCAGGTGCTGGGCGCCATCACGGGCGCAGGCATTCTCTACGTGATCGCCACGGGCAAGGCCGGTGCCGACATCGGCGGCTTTGCCACCAACGGCTACGGCGCGCATTCGCCGGGCGGCTACGGCATGACGGCAGCCCTGGTCACCGAGGTGGTGATGACGGCCTTCTTCATCCTGGTCATCCTGGGCGCCACGGCCAAGCGCGCGGCAGCCGGCTTTGGCGGGCTGGCCATCGGCCTGTGCCTGACGCTGATCCACCTGATCTCGATTCCCGTGACCAATACCTCGGTCAATCCCGCGCGCAGCACGGGCCCGGCCCTGTTCGGTCCCGAGATCGCCATCTCGCAACTGTGGCTGTTCTGGGTGGCCCCCATCGTGGGTGCGCTGATCGGCGCCGTGATCTACAAGGCCCTGCTGGCCAACCCGGCCAACGAATAAGGCCAGGGACGGGCGCTGCAGGCGCCCCGCAGAAGACTCAAGCGGCTGGCGACAGCCGCTTTTTTCATTGAATCTTTGGTGAAACACGGTTTTCGTTTGTTGCATGGCGGCAACGCGAAGGACTTTCACCCGGCACAAACCGGCCAACTTTACGAAGCAGAAACCGAACACTAGTGATTCGCAATAACAATCCGCGGGCTTTCATCGGAGTGAACATGAGCAAAATCCAACAAATCCTCCCCCCCGCGAACCTCACCCAGCTGGCCATTGCCACTGCCCTGTGCCTTGCTGGCACCCCGGCCTTCGCACAGACCAGCACCACGCTGGGCACCGTGAACGTGACGTCTTCGACCGAAGCGCCCGTCAAGACCGACAACGCCTCCTCGGCCAAGTTCACGGCCCCGCTGGTGGACACGCCCAAGACGGTGCAGGTCATCAACGAGGAAATCATCAAGCAGACCGGCGCGACCAGCCTGCAGGAAGCCCTGCGGTCCACGCCCGGCATCACCTTCGGCAACGGCGAAGGCGGCAACCCCTCGGGTGACCAGCCCTTCATCCGCGGCATGGATGCCCAGGCCAGCACCTTCGTGGACGGCATGCGCGACATTGCGGCCGGCACGCGCGAGGTGTTCAACCTGGAAGCGGTGGAAGTCATCAAGGGCGCCGATTCGGCCTATGCAGGCCGTGGCGGCGCGGGCGGCTCCATCAACCTGGTGACCAAGAAGGCCAGGAACGAGAACTTCATCAGCGGCGACGTGGGCCTGGGCACGGACAGCTACCGGCGCGCCACCATCGACGCCAACCGCGTGCTGGGCGAAGGCGTGGGCCTGCGCCTGAACGCCATGGTGCACGACGCCGACGTTCCCGGCCGCAGCGGCCCCGAGAACAAGCGCTGGGGCATTGCCCCCACGGTGACCTTCGGCATGGGCACGCCCACCGAGGTCTCGCTGTCCTGGCAGCACCTGCAGACCGACAACATTCCCGATGGCGGCGTGCCCTACCTGTACAGCAGCACGGCTGCGGCCGGCCTGCGCGGCGGCAGCGTGGTGCGTCCCACCTACGGCAACAACCGCGACAACTGGTACGGCCTGACCAGCCGCGACTACGAAAAGGAAAAGAGTGACCTGTTCACGGCCACCGTGGAGCACAAGTTCACCGACACCCAGAAGTTCCGCAACAGTCTGCGCTACAGCAAGACCGAACAGGACTACCTGTGGACCCAGCCCGACGACAGCAAGGGCAATGTCGTCAATGGCTATGTGTTCCGCCGTGGCAATGCACGCGTGGCCGACATCAAGACGCTGCAGAACCTCTCGGAATTCACGGGCAAGGCCCAGACCGGCAGCGTGGGCCACAGCTACTCGTTCGGCCTGGAACTGTCCAAGGAAAAGGCCGAGTCCCGCATCGCCGCGCTGCAGACCACCAACACCACCTGCACGGCCGCCAGCCTGTGGTGCGCCTCGCTGAACAACCCCGACAGCAGCCCGCTGTGGAACCTGCCCGTGACGCTGGGCGACCCCAGCCACAACCAGATCGACACCGTGGCGCTGTACGGCTTCGACACGCTGAAGTTCAACGACCAGTGGTTGCTCAATGCCGGCCTGCGCATGGACCACTACAAGCTCAGCTCCTCCGGCCCCGCCGGCCGCAACACGCCGGCCTATGACCTGAGCCGTTCGGACACATTGTTCAACTACCAGCTGGGCCTGGTCTACAAGCCGGCCACCAACGGCAGCATCTACGCCAGCATCGGCACCTCCTCGCGCCCCGGCGGCTCCATGCTGGGCAACGGCAACGAGGACCTGGGCATCTCCACCGACCAGCTGGCCAACCTCGCTCCCGAGAAGACCCGCTCGCTCGAACTTGGCACCAAGTGGGACCTGATGGAAAAGCGCCTGGCGCTGACCGCCGCGCTGTTCCGCAACGACGTGACCAATGCACGCATCACCGAAAACGGCGTCACCTACATGGGCGGCAACAAGGTGGTCAACGGTGTGGAGCTGGGCTTCACGGGCAGCGTGCTGCCGGGCCTGAGCGTCTTCGGCGGCTACACCTACATGGACAGCGAGCAGAAGAACGCCGGCGCGGGCAGCGTGGCCAATGGCCAGCCCTTTCCCAACACGCCCAAGCACAGCTTCAGCCTGTGGACCAGCTACAAGCCCATGGCAAAGCTGACCGTGGGCCTGGGCATCTACGCCCAGAGCAGCGTGAACCAGAGCTACATCCTGTCCACGGTGGATGGCGGCATCGTCACCAAGGGTGCCAGCGGCTATGCGCGCTACGACGCCATGGTGGCCTACCAGATCGACCGCAACCTGACCGTGCAGCTGAACCTGTACAACCTGGGCGACAAGGTCTACTACAGCGGCATCCGCTCGCCCCACTACGCGACCATGGCCGCAGGCCGCTCAGCCGTGGCCTCGCTCAAGTGGACGTACTGATCTGCTGATCGCCCCGCGCGAACGCGCAGCGGCTTGACACTGCGCAGATCACCGCAAAGCCCCGCAGGCCATCGCCGCCTGCGGGGCTTTTTTGCGGGACACTCGCTGATTCCCCCTGAGGACCGCCTGCCATGATGCTCCGCATACCCGCCCTGCTCAGCCCCGACGAAGTGTGCCAGTGCCGCCAGGCGCTGGAGCAGGCCCCGTGGCAGGACGGCCGCGCCACGGCCGGCCCTCTGGCGGCCCAGGTCAAGGCCAACCTGCAGCTGCCGCTGGACAGCCAGGCCGGCCAGGCGATAGGCAACCTCATCCTCGACAAGCTGGGGGCCAGCGCGCTGTTCATGTCGGCCACCCTGCCGCTGAAGGTGCTGCCGCCGCGCTTCAACCGCTACGAGGGCGGCGGCACCTACGGCAACCATATAGACAACGCCATCTTCACCATCCCCGGCACGGCCATCAAGGTGCGCAGCGATGTCTCCACCACCGTGTTCTTCAGCGAGCCCGACGAGTACGAAGGCGGCGAGCTGATCGTGGAGGACACCTTCGGCCACCAGAGCGTGAAGCTGGCCGCAGGCGACGCCATCGTCTACCCCGGCACCAGCCTGCACCGCGTCAACCCCGTCACGCGCGGCACGCGCTACGCCAGCTTCTTCTGGACGCACAGCCTCGTGGCCTCGGACGAGCAGCGCCGCATCCTGTTCGACCTGGACCAGCAGATCCAGCAACTGACGGTGCGCCACCCGGGCGACCCCGCGCTTTCCGCGCTGTCCGGCACGTACCACAACCTGTTGCGGATGTGGTCGCAGGCCTAGTGGCACAGCCGCCAGGCAGCCGCATCAGAACCTGTAGCGGGCCGTGACCAGCACATTGCGCGGATCGCCATACACGCCCGTGCCATAGGAGCCCAGGCCCGGCATATAGGTCTTGTCGAACAGGTTGTTGACGTTCAGCGTCACCGACCACTGGCGGTCCACGTCGTAGCGCGCCATCAGGCCCACCAGCGCATAGGAGCGCTGGTCGGCGCGTGCATAGGGGGCGGAGGACTGCTGGTAGTAGGTCAGGCTCTGCCAGGCCAGCGACCCGCCCACGGTCCATTGCGAGCCCAGCCGGTAGCTGGTGCTGAGCTTGAACAGGTGGCGCGGCTGGTTGGTGTTGACGGCGCTGAGGATCACATCGGGCTGGGCCGGTGCGCGCGAAGTACGGTAGGTGTAGCCGCCGTAGATGTTCCAGGCCGGCGTGATGCTGCCCGACACCTCCATCTCCACGCCCTTGCTGGTCACGCCGTCGATGGCCGCATAGACCTCTTCCCCGGTTTCCGGATTGGCGCTGACGTACTGCGCGGCATTGCGCTGCTGGATGTGGAACAGCGCCAGCGAGGCGTTGAGCCGGCCGTCCAGGAACTCGCCCTTCACGCCCACTTCGCGGCTGCGGCCCGTAAGCGGCGGCAGCGGGCTGCCGGCTGCGTCCTTGTAGTAGGTCTGCGGATTGAAGATATCGGTCTGGCTGGCGTACAGCGACAGCTGGCGGTTCAGGTCATAGACCACGCCTGCATAGGGCACGGTCTTGTGCGCCACGCGCAGCGCGTTGTTCACGCCGTAGCTGCCGTCCAGGCCCGTGGTGTCGTCCAGCATGTCGTACCAGCTCACGCGCGCGCCCAGGATCACCGACAGGTCGTCCGTGGGCCGCAGGCGCGCGGCGCCGAAGACGCCCTTCTCCACGATGCGCGTCATGCGGTGGTCGCGCAGCTGGAAATCGGGCCGGGGCACCTGGCCGTCCCACTCGAAGTAGTTGCCCACGGGGCCGTAGGCGTTGGTGTAGCCGGGCGCATGCCGGCGCTGGCGCGACCAGCTGGCGCCGAACGACAGCTCGTGCTCGCGCCCGAACAGCTGCAACGGCCCGGACAGCGCCGCATTCACGGCCTGCGTGGTGGCATCGGTGGGAATCTTGTTGGACAGCATGTTGATGCCCAGGCCGCTGACCGGGTCCACCATGCCGTGGGCGGCCACGCCGACCTCCACGTCGCGCGACTGGCGCAGCCGGCTGGCCGACAGGTCCGCCTTCCAGCCATTGCCGAAGCTGTGCTTGAGTTCGGCAAACAGGTTGGTGCTGTCGTTGTCCCAGTACGACCAGCGCGCCGCAGGGTTCAGCGAGGTGGGGAAATGCGTGCGGCTGCCATCCTTGAAGAACAGCGGGATGTGGCCGAAGCTGGCCCCGTTGGCGCGCGTCTGCATGTGGTCAATGCCCAGGCTGGCCACCGTGCCCGGACCCAGGTCGGCCTCGATGATGCCGTACAGGCTGCGCACGTTGCGGCTGTAGTCGTCCACATGGGACCTGGCGTTCTGCGCCACGGCCACCACGCGGGCGCGCACGCGGCCGTCCTCGGTCAGCGGCGCGGAGATGTCGCCCACGCCGCGCAACCGGTCATGGCTGCCGATGGCCGCCTCGGCCGAGGCCTGGAAGGTCTTGGTGGGCCGCTTGCGCACCAGATTGACCACGGCCGACGGATAGCCCGCGCCCGTGAGCAGGCCGGTCGCTCCCTTGACCACTTCCACGCGGTCATAGATGGCGCTGTCGGCCAGCGAGGTGGTGTACTGGTTGGCCGAGTCCATGGTGTTGGGCACGCCGTCGAACTGGAAATTCTCGATGGCATAGCCGCGCGAGTAGAAGGTGGTGCGCTCGCTGTCGTTGCGGCCCACGGTGATGCCGGGTGTCTTCTCCAGCACCTCCGGCAGGCTGGTCAGGCCCTGGTCGTCCATGAGCTGGCGCGTGACCACGCTGACGGACTGCGGCGTCTCGCGCTGCGACAGGCCCAGCCGTGTGGCCGTGCTGGACTGGCGCGTGGCGTAGGAGCCCGTGCCTTCGGAGACCGCGCTGCGCTCGGCAGCGGCCGTCACGTTGACCGTGGCCAGCGTGGCGCCTGCAGCGGCAGCGGGCACCACCTGCTCCACCCGCCGCAGCGCATAGGCGCCGCTGGCCTGGCGCACGGCCTGCCAGGCGGTGCCGGCCAGCAGGGCCTCGAAGGCGCCCTCCACCGTATAGCTGCCGCGCAGGCCCGCGCTGCGCTGTCCGGCCGTCTGCTCGGCCGTGAAGATCAGGGCCACGCCGGCCTGGGCGGCCGTGCTGCGCAAGGCGGCATCCAGCGGGCCGGCAGCGACGTCATAGCTGCGCTGGGCCTGGGCCAGCACGGCGGCGGGCATGAGCGCGATGGCCAGCGCCAGCGCGGGGCGGGGCATGAAAAGGGGTTGCATGGTCCTGGGTTCTCCCTGTGTTCCGATGTCGAAAATCAAAGCTCTCGGAAACAAGGAAGCGCGGCGCGGGAAATCGGGTCACCCCCGGCGCAAAAAAATGCGAAAAAGAAGAAAAAGCCTCAGCCGCGCGGCTGCGCAGGCTCCACCACCACCCACCAGCGCGTGCGCCAGCGCAGTTGCACGGGCAGCGCACCGGGCAGCATGGCCAGCACGGCGTCCGTGCCATCGATGCCACCTTCGTCCAGCGGGAACACGCCCGAGAACCGCAGCCCGGCCACGGCCGGATCGGCGTGCAGCCAGCCGGGGCGGTAGCGGTTGAGCTCGGCCAGGAAGTCGTCCAGGCGCTGGTTGTCCACCCACAATTGGCCCCGGCTCCAGGCGTCGTCCGCAGGGCCGGCCGGCTGCACCGTGCCCCAGCCGGTGCGCGTGAAGTCCATGGCCTCGCCCGCCTGCAGGCGCCGTGCGGATGCGCCTGTGCCGGCCGGGCGCAGCTCCACGGCGCGCTCGAACACCGCCACGCGCGCACCTGCATGGCTGCTGCGCACCATGAAGCGCGTGCCAAGGGCGCGCACGCGGCCGTGGGCGGTCTCCACCACAAAGGGCAGATCGCCCAACGTTCCTGCGGGATGGCCGGTGGTGAACAGCGCCTCGCCGGCCAGCAGGCGCAGACGGCGTTCGCTGCCGTCGAACTGCAAGGCCACGGCGCTGCCGGGGCCCAGCAGCATGTCCGTGCCGTCGGGCAGGGTCCAGCGGCGGCGCTGCGTGCCCGTGGTGTAGTCGGCTGCCATCTGCTGCCACTGCGGCGTGCGGCTGGCCAGCCAGCCCGCGCCCGCCGCCGTGCCCAAGCCCGCAAACAGGCCCAGCAGGCGCCGCCGCGCAGCCCGGGGAGCGGCGGACAGGCCGCGATAGCCCGCGCCACCGGCGTTGAGCCCCGTCAGCGCGCCCGTGACGGCCTGCAGATGGGCCCAGGCGCGGCCATGGTCGGCGTCTTCATCGAGCCAGCGCTGCCAGCGCGCGCGGTCGGCGGCCGAGGCCTGGCCAGATTGCAGCAGCGCAAACCAGCCGGCAGCCGCCCGCGCCACGCCGGCCGGCAAGGGCCGGCCCAGCGCCTGGGGCGCCTGGATACTGCTGCCGGGTAGCGGCGCTGCGCTGGACAGGCGCCGAGGATCGGAAGGAGGCACCGGCGCCATCAGGACAGCGCCAGCACGAAGCAGCGCTCATAGCCCTGGGCCAGGTAGCGCTTGACGCTGGTCATGGACACGCCCAGGCGCGTGGCGATGTCCGCATAGCTCAGGCCTTCGAGGTGGGCCAGCAGGAAGGCCTCGCGCACCTTGGGCGCCAGCGCGTCCAGCGCCTGGTCCACGGCCTGCAGCGATTCGAGGGCGATCAGCCGCTCTTCGGGCGAAGGGGCAAGTTCAGCGGGCAACAGGGCCAGGGTGTCGAGATAGGCGCGCTCCAGCAGCCGGCGCCGGTGCTGGCGGATCACAAGATGGCGGGCCACGGTGGCCAGAAAGGGGCGCGGCTGCTCGATGCGGCCGGCCATGCCCGAGGTGATCACGTTGACGAAAGTGTCGTGCGCGATATCGGAAGCCTCGAACACATTGCCCAGCTTGCGGCGCAGCCAGCCTTGCAGCCAGCCGTGGTGTTCGACATAGAGGGTGTGTACGGGATCGGCCGGTGCGCGCATGAAAAGACGGACGCGCCCCGGACTGGCGTGCCGCAGCGCTGAAGCTCGTTTGAGAATGGTTCGCATTCTAAACACGAGCTCAAAACCGTCGCTGCCCAAATCAGGGGCACCGAGGAAGGGCCGTCCCGCACCGAGGGTGCCGTCCCCCTCCCGCGAAGCGAGAGAGGGGGAAGCGGCGCAGCCGCTCAGGGGGTGCTAAAAATTCTCGTGTGCACCCAGGTAGCGCCACTGGCCCACAGGCAGGTTGCCCAGCGTCACGCGGCCGATGCGGATGCGCTTGAGGCCCACCACGCGCAGGCCCACCAGTTCGCACATGCGGCGGATCTGGCGCTTCTTGCCTTCGGTCAGCACAAAGCGCAGCTGCTCGGGGTTCTGCCAGTCCACCTTGGCGGGCTTGAGTGCCTCGCCATCGAGCGACAGGCCATGGCACAGGCGTGCCAGCTGCTCGGCCGGGAACACGGATTGCACGTCGATGTCGCGGTCGCCGTAGGTCACGCGCACCAGGTACTCCTTGTCCATCTCCGAGTCTTCGCCAATGATCTGGCGCGCCACACGGCCGTCCTGGGTCATGACCAGCAGGCCCACGGAGTCGATGTCCAGCCGGCCGCAGGGAGCCAGGCCCTTGAGCTGCGCGAAGTTGAAGCGCGTGCGGCTGGTGTCCTGGTTCCAGTGGTTCTGGGGCGTAACCAGGACCACGGCGGGCTCGTGGCCGTCCTCGGCCTGGCCGCTGACATAGCCCATGGGCTTGTGGATCAGGATGGTGACCTGCTGGTCCTGGCGCTCGCGCGCTTCGCGCTCGACGGTGATGCGGTCGGCCGCCACCACGTTCTGGCCCATCACGGCGAGTTCGCCGTTGACGCGGACCCAGCCCTTGTCCACCCACTCGTCGGCTTCGCGGCGCGAGCACAGGCCCATGTCGGCCAGGCGCTTGTTGATGCGCACGCCACCGGGAACCTGCTCCTGCAGCGGCTCGGGAGCACGCTTGACGGGGATTTCGCGGCTGGCGCCACCGTCGGCGGGACGGTAGGTGCGGATGCCGCTGAGCGGACGGTAGGCGGGCTCGGCCTGGGGCGCCTCGTCGCGGCGCGGGCCACGGGCGTCATCACGGCGCGGGCCACGGGCGTCATCACGGCGGGGACCACGGGCGTCGTCGCGGCGCGGTCCGCGCGCATCGTCACGGCGGGGGCCGCGGGCATCGTCACGGGGACGGTCGCGGAAACCACCTTCACGCGGGCCGTCACGGGGACCGTCGCGCTGGCCATCGCGTTGACCATCACGCGGACGCTCATCGCGCTGGCCATAGGGCCGGTCGCGGCGATCGTCCGGGCGGGGCGGGCGCGGGGGGCGGGCATCGCGCGTATCACGGGCATCGCGCATGTCGCGCTGCTCGCGCGGGGCACGGTTTTCGCCGCCGCCCTGTTCGCGCCAGTCGCCACGCGGCTGGGAACGGTCCAGGTCCTCGGCACGGCCGAAACCGCTGCTGCGCGGGCGCTGGTCACGGGCGTCGTCGCGGGGTGCTGCACCGCGGGCATCGCCTCGGGGTGCCCCACCGCGGGCATCGCCGCGAGGGGGGGCATCACGGCGGTCGGAGCGCTCGTAGCGATCATTGCGGCCGCCACGGTCGCCGCCACGTTCATTGCGGTCGTTGCGGTCACTGCGCGGGCCGCCGCGTGCGCCCGCAGATTTGCCCGCGCCACCCGAAGGGCGGCGGGCATCGCCAGCCGGCTCGGCCTGTGGCTTTTCGGGGCGGCGCAGCACAGGGCGCGCGGAGGGCGCTGCCGCCTCGTCGGCGCCGGGCCGGGACGGTTTGGAAGAAGTAGGGGATGACATTAGACCGCCATTGTCGCGCGGCAAGGCCCGCAGCGGCTGCGCCCTGCGGCCAATACGGGCATTGCGCTCGGCTATCGGGCGGCCTGCGGGCAGGCCGCCAGGGCCCCTTGCCAGCCCCGCCACCCGGCCCTGCGACCCGGCGGGCTCGCCATGTTCCGCACCACACATTCATGCCTAATGCAATGCGCCTGGCGGCCGCCCCATCCCCATCGCTGTATCCGGCGCGATATGCACAACCGGATGAATCCTCAATGAAAAATCGACAAGAAGCGAATCACATCGGCAAAACATCTTCAATCCAGCCGATTGGGATCTTCCAATGCACGGCATGCGATATGTAAAAAACTGTATTTTATTTTGGCGATTTCATTCATTGGCGATTGCAAATCAACCCATTGAGCTTGCCATTGCCCATGCATCTCCCCATAGAATGGCGCCCGTCCAGAAACGGGGGGCTGTTTCGAGACAAAAGCCCTTCGCGCAGCGCCTGCTGCGGTATCCAGACCATCCCGCCCGGACTCCCGCCTCATTCAACAAGGAAAACCATGAGCGATACACCCAACCTATCGAATTCCACTCCATTGAAAGAACAATTCAAGGCGCTGCTTATCACCAAGCCGGACTTGACTGGAATCGAGTGGTCCGATATGGAGACCGCCATCGGCCCGAATGCTGAGAAATACCGGCCACTGTGGGAGCGCATGGTCAGCGGGAAAAAGGGCTTTTTCGCATCCATGAGTCCCTGCTGGACCGCCATTCCCTTCATGGGCGTTTCCTGGGCCATTGCGCGCCGCGTCTACGCCTATGCCGTGGTGGCCTTCATCACCCTGTTGATCATCAATCTGCTGATGCCCGGCACGGGCGGCGCCGGGCGCGTGCTCGGCATCGCGGTGGCCATCTCGTTCACGGTCAAGCGCACCTACCTGCAATGGCTGGTCACGCGCATACAGCAGATCAACCAGAGGGGCCTGGTGGGCGCCGCGCGCGAAGAGGCGCTGCGCCAGATCGGCGGCCTGGACCAGAAGAACGGCTGGATCTCCTTCGGCGTGCTGCTGGCCATCGGCATCGTGCTGGCCGCCTTCTGAAGCGCCAGGCCCGCAGATCAGCGGTCCACGGGCAGCCGGTCGCACAAGGCCACCAACTGCGCCAACTGGGGGCCCACATCCCGGATCAGCGTGCGGGCCGGCATGCGCAGGCCCGGCACGGCGCAGTTGAACAGCAGGCGGCGCGACCCGTAGCGGATGCGCGAGGCCGCACCCACGGCGCACACACCCAGGCCGGAGTCGCCCATGTTGACCGCGAAGCCCCGGGCGGCATAGTGCGCCAGGCTTTCGCTGGCGTTGTCCATGCAGCGCGCATATTCCTCGGGCCGCTGGCTGCGTACGCGGTCCAGGAAGCGCTGAAGTTCCCCGGCATCGAGCTGGGCCAGCCCTGCCCGGCCCATGGCCGTTTCCAGCACGCCGCGCACGGCGCCCACGCCGGGTCGCTTGAGCGTGCCGCCCTCCCAGGCGCAGGTATCCAGGTAGACCACATCCAGGTCCATGACCACGCCCACCGACACCGCCCCCTTCACACGGTCGGCCAGCGCCTGCATGGGCAGGCGCAGCGGGCCGAGCAAGGGCGTGTTGATCACATAGGGGTAGCCCAGGGCGACAGCGGCCGGGCCGACGAAGTAGCGGTCCAGCCGCTCGTCATGGTCCAGGTAGCCCATGGTCTGCAGGCTGCGGCACAGCCTGGACACGGTGGGGCGCGGCAGGCCCAGGCGGCGGGCCAGCTCGCTGTTGGCATGCGGGCGCGGGTCGCTGACGAAGCACTGGAGAATCATCAGCCCCTTGGCCAGCGTGCCAGCGAAATACGGGTCCTGCTCGCGGATGCGGCAGACATCCTGCGAGTCCCTGGGTTGGTGGGCAATGGGGGTGTGGGGCACGTGGCGATTGTGCGGACCACGGCCGCAAAGCCGCAACTGCATTTCAATATTTGAAACTGCATTGCAGCCCTGGAGCCCGCGCTTCCTACAGTGCGGCCCATGAGCCAAGTCCCCACCCCCCATCCCGCCGACGCCCGCCTGCAGGCGTTGATTGCAGACATCCGCCATTTCGTGCGCCACCGCTGGCATCCGCTCGAAGAGCAGATCGAGCGCGATGACGAGATTCCGCCCGCCGTGGTCCAGGAGCTGCGCGACAAGGGCTATTTCGGCTGGAGCATTCCCCAGGCCTACGGCGGCCTGGGCCTGAGCACCGAGGAGCTGGTGCGCTGCGCCTTCGAGCTGTCCCAGGCTTCGGTGGCGCTGCGGGCCCGCGTGGGCACCAACACCGGCATTGGCTCGGAAGCCCTGGTGGCCGACGGCACCGAGGCGCAAAAGCAGCGCTGGCTGCCGCGCATGGCGCGCGGCGAGCTCACGGGTTGCCTGGCGCTGACCGAGCCGGACGCGGGCTCGGAGGCGAGCAACATCCAGACCACGGCGCGCCGCGAGGGCGACCACTACGTGCTCAACGGCAGCAAGCGCTTCATCACCAATGCGCCGCTGGCCGATGTCTTCACCGTCATCGCCCGCACCGGCGAAGGCAGCACGGGCAGCGAGGGGCTGACGGCCTTCTTCGTGGAGCGCTCGCCGGGCCTGGTGACGGGCCAGCCCTATCGCAAGATGGGTCAGGCGGGCTCGCCCGTGTCGGACGTGCATTTCCAGGACTGCCGCGTGCCGGCGGACCAGATCATCGGCGGGCGCGAGGGCCAGGGCTTCAAGACCGTGATGAAGGTGCTCAACAAGCAGCGCCTGCACCTGGCCGCGCTGTGCACGGGGCCGGCGATCCGCATGCTGGACCTGGCGCTGGCCCATGTGCGCCAGCGCGAGCAGTTCGGCCAGCCGGTGGCGAACTTCCAGCTGGTGCAGGCCATGCTGGCCGACAGCCGCACCGAGATCTTCGCGGCGCAATCCATGATCCTGGAGGCCGCCCGCGCCCGTGACCGGGGCGAGGACGTGGCGCTGTCCGCCTCCATGTGCAAGTACTTCGCCTCCGAGATGTGCGGCCGCGTGGCCGACCGCGCGGTGCAGATGTTCGGCGGCGCGGGCTATGTGGCCGACTTCAGCCCCATCGAGCGCTACTTCCGCGACGTGCGCCTGTTCCGCCTCTACGAAGGCACCAGCCAGATCCACCAGCTCAACATCGCCAAGCTCATGCTGCGCGAGAGCGCCTGACACCGGAGGCCCCCATGACACACCCCCTCACCTCGAAGCACCTGGCCACCCTGGGCCTGCTGGCTGCGCTGTGTGCCTGCGCGCAGGCGGCCCAAACGGCCCAAGCGGCACAGACGGCCCAGGCGGCTTTTCCCGATCGGCCCGTGCGCGTGATCGTTCCCTTTCCCGCAGGCGGCAGCACCGACCTCGTGGCCCGAGCGCTGTCAGTGGAACTTGGTCAGGCCCTGGGCCAGCCGGTGGTGGTGGAGAACAAGCCGGGCGCAGGCAGCCTGGTCGGCTCGGAACTCGTTGCGCGCGCCGCGCCCGATGGCTACACCCTGCTCATGGCAGGCCTGAGCAATGTCTTCCTGCCCCATGTGCACGCCAACCTCAAGTGGAACCCGCTGACCGACTACGAGTACATCGGCCTGGTGGCGGACCTGCCCAACGTCATCGCCGTCAACGCCAAGACCCCCTACCGCACGCTGGCCGAATTGGTGGCGGCCGACAAGGCCAGGCCCGGCACGCTGTCCTTCGGCTCGGCCGGCACGGCCACACCCTCGCACCTGGTCTGCGAGATGGTCAACCACCGGCTCGGCACGAAGATGCAGCACCTGCCCTACAAGGGCAACGCCCCGGCCGTCAACGACCTCATGGCCGGCCACATCCCGGTGATGTGCAACAACCTGGGCGGCACCCTGCCCTACATGCAGGGCGGGCAGATCCGCATCCTGGCGCAGACCGGCAAGAGCCGCTCGCCCGCAGCGCCCGACATTCCCACCTTTGCCGAGCTGGGCGTGGCCGGGCTGGACACCGGCCTGTGGGTGGGCCTGGCCGCGCCCAAGGGCACGCCGCAGCAGATCGTGGCCACGCTCAACCAGGCGCTGGCCAAGGCCATGGCCTTGCCCGAGACGCGCGACAAGCTGGCGCGCCTGGGTGCCACGCCGCTGCCCACGCAGACGGCAGACTTCCACAAGCGCGTGGCCGAAGACCGCCGCGCCTGGGAGCCCGTGCTGAAGAACGTGGACCTGAAAGGCAACTGATGCAGCGCCAAGGCTATCCGCTGGAGGGTGTGCGCATCCTCGACATGGCCACGGTGCTGGCCGCCCCCTTCTCGGCCACGCTGTGCGGCGACCTGGGCGCCGATGTCGTCAAGCTGGAGCTGCCCGGCGGCGGCGACACGCTGCGCAGCCTGGCCCCCGTGCACGACGGCCACGCCGTGTTCTGGAAAACCGCCAACCGGGGCAAGCAGGGCATCTCGCTGGATGTGCGCAAGGCCGAGGGCCGCACGCTGTTCCTGCGGCTGATCGAGGATTTCGACGTGCTCGTGGAGAACTTCCGCACCGGCACGCTGGACCGCTGGGGGCTGGACCTGGCCACCTTGCATGCCCGCAACCCGCGCCTCATCGTGCTGCGCCTGACGGGCTTCGGCCAGACCGGCCCCTATGCGCGCCGGCCGGGCTTTGCGCGCATCTTCGAGGCCATGAGCGGCTTCGCCCACCTCACGGGCGAGGCGGGCGGCCCGCCCCAGCACATGAACTACCCGCTGGGCGATGCCGTGGCCGGCCTGTTCGGCGCCTTCTCCATCGCGGCCGCACTGGCCGAGCGCAACGCGCAGCCGCCCGGCGAACGGCGCGGCGTGGAGATCGACCTGTCGGCCACCGAAGCCATGCTGCGCCTGCTGGATCCGCTGGCGGCCGAGTACCAGCTGGGCGGACAGGCACGCAGCCGCACGGGGTCGTGCGCGGGCTACACGGCGCCCTCCAACGTCTACCGCACGCGCGACGGCGCCTGGCTCACCGTGGTCGCCACGGGCGACGCCATCTTCGCGCGCCTGTGCCAGGCCATGGACCGCGCCGAGCTGGCCGCCGACCCGCGCTTTGCGGACAACGCCGCGCGCATACGCCACCTGCAGGCGCTGGATGCGCAGATCGTGCAATGGTGCGCAGCCCTGGACTGCGCCCAGGCCACGGCCGCGCTGGCCGCGCACGACATTCCGTTCAGCAAGGTCTGCTCGGCCGAGGACGCGCTGCAGGACCCGCATTTCGTGGAGCGCGGCAGCTTCATCACCCTGCCCGACCCCGACCTGGGCCCCCTCACCGCCCCCGCGCCCGTGCCACGCTTCACCGGCCGCCAGGCCCCTTCGCCACGCAGCGGCCCGGCCACAGGCCAGGACAATGCAAGCATCTATGCGGCGTTGGGGCTGGATGCGCAGCAGCAGGAGAGGCTGCGGGGCGAAGGCGTGATCTGAGGCCGCAAGTGGGTGGCAGTGGGCAGCGTCAAGCCGCCCGCCGCGCCGCCGCAAACAGCCCGCTGCGCAGCGCCTCCAGGTCGAGCACGCGCAGGCCGCCGTACTCCACGACGATGGCGTTTTCGCGCTGCAGCACGGACAGCGCCTCGTTGACGCGCTGGCGCGACAGGCCCACCAGGTAGGCCAGCTCCTGCTGGGTGATGCGCAGCACCTCGCCCACGCCCGGGTACAGCAGCGGGTGAAAGAGCGCGGCCAGGCTGCGGGCCACGCGCAGGTCGGGGTTGGTGAGGCGGTCGATTTCGCGGGCCGAGATGAACTGGCCCAGGCGCTCGTTGAGCTGGCTCATGACGAAGCGGTTGAAGCCGATGGAGTGGTCCAGCAGCCAGTGGAAGGTCTCGATCGGCAGGCCGCCGACCACGCTGCGGCGTATGGCCTGCACGTTGTAGCGGTAGGGCTCGCGCTTGACGGCCGTGCCTTCGCCGAACCAGCCGCCCGGGGGCAGGCCGGCCAGGGTCATGCTGGCGCCATCGGCGCCGTCGGTGTTCATCTTGAGCAGGCCTTCGACCACGCCGAACCAGTAGGTGGGCGCGCGGCCGGTGCGGCAGACATAGTCGCCGGGCTGGGCGTCGCCGACGACCAGCGCCTTCTGGGCCCGTTCGCGCTCGGCGGGCTGGAGTACGGCCAGCCAGGGAATGCCTTCGAGTTCCTCGGGCCGGGGCGCGCGGCGGCGCTGGTGCAGTGACAGTTCTTGGCTCATGGAGTCGCGGCGAGGGTGCGCGGATCAATCATCAAAACCACCCAAGCATTGCCCGAGCCCGGTGGCTGGCGTGAGCGGGATTTCCAGAAGGACCGCGGCGCGCGCACATTCCCGGATGCGCAAGCCCCCAAGCGGGACATGAGACCGTTTTGGCACCTTTTGTTACGGCGCGTTTTCCCGATGATGAGTTTCCCGCGGATTGTCGTCAAACAGACACCACGGCGTCAAAGCCAGTCCTAGGATGCAGTCCAAGCCGGTAGGTCACAGCCTGGGCATCTGCACCATGCGACCACCATTCACGAACATCCAAGGACATGGAATGACGACCACGTTCCCGCACCTGCTGCTCCAGCATGCCGCCCAGCGCCCCCAGGCGCCGGCGCTGCGCGAGAAGGAATACGGCATCTGGCAGACCTGGAGCTGGAGCGAAGCCGCCGAGACCGTGCGCCACATGGCCTGCGGCCTGGCGGCGCTGGGCCTGGCACGCGGCCAGAATCTGGCCTTCATCAGCGACAACCGGCCCCATGTCTACATGGGCTTCATTGCCGTGCAGGCGCTGGGCGGCGTACCGATCCCGCTGTACCAGGATGCCGTGGCCGCCGAGATGCGCTTCGTCATCGAGGATGCCGAGATCGACTTCGCCTTTGCCGAGAACCAGGAGCAGGTCGACAAGCTGCTGGAGGTGCGCGAGAGCGTCTCCGGCCTCGGCCACATCATTTATGACGACCCGCGCGGCCTGCGCCACTACGACCAGCCCGGGCTGATCAGCACCGAGGCGCTGCTGCAAAAGGGCCAGGAGTGGGATGCCGCACACCCGGGCGCCTGGGATGCGATGCTGGCCGCGCTGTCGCCCGACGATGTCTCGGTCATCCTCTACACCTCGGGCACGACAGGCAAGCCCAAGGGCGTGTGCCAGACGCACCGCAGCTTTGGCGAGTCGGCACGCGGCGGCGTGCAGGTGGACCGCCTGGGACCCGGCGACAACGTGATCTCCTACCTGCCCCCGGCCTGGGTGGGCGACCACCTGTTTTCCTTCGCGCAGTGGCTGGTGGCGGGCTTCACCATCAACTGCCCGGAGTCGGCCTCGACCGTGTCCATCGACCTGCGCGAGATCGGCCCCAGCTACTACTTCGCGCCACCGCGCATCTTCGAAGGCATGCTGACCTCGGTGTCCATCCGCATGGAGGATGCCGCGCCCTTCAAGCAATGGATGTACGGCCGCGCCATGGCCGTGGCGCGCCGCGTGGGCTCGGACATCCTGGACGGCAAGAAGGTGGGCACGCTGGACCGCCTGAAGTACGCGCTGGGCGACCTGTGCATCTACGGGCCGCTGCGCAATGCCATGGGCCTGTCGCGCATCCGCGTGGCCTACACGGCGGGTGCGGCCATCGGGCCCGAGCTGTTCCGCTTCTTCCGCTCCATCGGCATCAACCTCAAGCAGCTCTACGGCCAGACCGAGACCTGCGCCTATGTGTGCATACAGCGCGACGGGCAGGTGGAGCTGAGCAGCGTGGGCCAGGCCGCACCGGGCATCGAGCTGAAGATCGCCGACAACGGCGAGGTGCTGCTCAAGGGCGTGTCCGTGCTCAAGGAGTACTACAAGCGCCCCGACGCCACGGCCGAGGTGGTGGATGCCGATGGCTGGTTCCACACGGGCGATGCCGGCGTGATCGACGCCAGCGGCCAGCTGCGCATCATCGACCGCGCCAAGGACGTGGGCAAGACCAGCCGGGGCGCCATGTTCGCGCCCAACTACATCGAGAACAAGCTCAAGTTCTTCCCCCAGATCAAGGAGGCGGTGTGCTTCGGCCACGGCCGCGACCAGGTCTGCGCCTTCATCAACATCGACTACGAGGCCGTGGGCAACTGGGCCGAGCGCCAGGGCCTGCCCTATGGCGGCTATGTGGACCTGGCATCGAAGGCCAAGGTGCTGGAGATGGTGGCCGACTGCGTGGCCCAGGTGAACGCCGACCTGGCCGCCGAAGCCGGCATGGCCGACACGCAGGTGGCGCGCTTCCTGGTGCTGCACAAGGAGCTGGACCCCGACGACGACGAGCTGACCCGCACGCGCAAGGTGCGCCGCGGCTTCATTGCCGACAAGTACGGCGTGCTGGTCGATGCGCTGTACACGGGCAAGCGTGAGCAGTTCATCGAGACCCAGGTCAAGTTCGAGGACGGCCGCACCGGCAGCGTCAGCGCCACGCTGTCCATCATCGATGCCAAAACCCATTCGGTGGCTGCCACCGCCAGGGCCTGACCGGAGCCGCTGACATGACCCACAAGAAGATCGGCGATGTCATCCTCGACATCAAGAACATCAGCCTGCGCTTCGGCGGGGTGAAGGCGCTGACGGACATCTCGTTCGATGTGCGCGAGCACGAGATCCGCTCCATCATCGGCCCCAACGGCGCGGGCAAGAGCTCCATGCTCAACTGCATCAACGGCGTGTACACGCCGTCCGAGGGATCGATCACCTTCCGGGGCAAGACCTTCAGCCACATGAACAGCCGCCAGGTGGCCGAGATGGGCGTGGCGCGCACCTTCCAGAACCTGGCGCTGTTCAAGGGCATGAGCGTGATCGACAACATCATGACCGGCCGCAACCTGCAGATCAAAAGCGGCATCCTGATGCAGGCCCTGCGCCTGGGCCCGGCCCAGCGCGAGGAGATCCGCCACCGCGAGTTCGTCGAGCACATCATCGACTTCCTGGAGATCCAGGCCTACCGCAAGACCCCCGTGGGCCAGCTGCCCTACGGCCTGCAAAAGCGCGTGGACCTGGGCCGCGCCCTGGCCATGCAGCCGCAGGTGCTGCTGCTGGACGAGCCCATGGCCGGCATGAACGTGGAGGAAAAGCAGGACATGTGCCGCTTCATCCTCGATGTCAACGACGAGTTCGGCTCCACCATCGTGCTGATCGAGCACGACATGGGCGTGGTCATGGACATCAGCGACCGCGTCGTGGTGCTGGACTACGGCAAGAAGATCGGCGACGGCGCACCCGACGAGGTGCGCCAGAACGAAGACGTGATCCGCGCTTACCTTGGCACCAGCCATTGAGGGGACTGACATGGGATTTTTTCTGGAAACCTTGTTCGGCGGCCTCATGGTGGGCACGCTGTACGCGCTGATCGCCATCGGCTTCGTGCTGATCTTCAAGGCCTCGGGCGTGTTCAACTTCGCCCAGGGCGCGATGGTGCTGTTCTCGGCCCTGGCCATGGCGCGCTTTTCCGAGTGGATCCCGAAGTGGATCGGCATGGAGCCGGGCTGGTTCACCAACCTGCTGGCCATCTGCGTGTCGCTGGCCATCATGGTGGTCGTGGCCTGGGTGATCGAGCGGCTGGCGCTGCGCCACCTGGTCAACCAGGAGCCCATCACGCTCTTGATGGCCACGCTGGGCATCGCCTACCTGCTGGACGGCCTGGGCCCGATGATCTTCGGCAGCGCCGTCTACAGCATCAACGTGGGCATGCCCAAGGACCCCATGTTCATCCTCGAGGGCCTGTTCCAGGGCGGCGTGCTGCTCAGCCAGGAAGACCTGTACGCGGCCTGCATCGCCGCGCTGCTGGTGGCCGCGCTCAGCGTGTTCTTCCAGAAGACCAAGACCGGCCGCGCACTGCGCGCCGTGGCCGACGACCACCAGGCGGCGCAGTCCATCGGCATCCCGCTGTCGCGCATCTGGGTCATCGTCTGGTCGGTGGCCGGCGGCGTGGCCCTGGTGGTGGGCATCATCTGGGGCTCCAAGCTGGGCGTGCAGTACTCGCTGTCGCTGGTGGCCCTGAAGGCCCTGCCCGTGGTGATCCTGGGCGGCCTGACCTCGCTGCCCGGCGCCATCATCGGCGGCCTGATCATCGGCGTGGGCGAGAAGCTCTCCGAGGTCTACCTGGGCCCCATGGTCGGCGGCGGCATCGAGACCTGGTTCGCCTACGGTCTGGCCCTGTGCTTCCTGCTCGTGCGGCCCCAGGGGCTGTTCGGCGACAAAATCATTGATCGCGTTTGACCGTTACGGAGAACTTGCACCATGTTTTATCGTGAGAACGGTCAATTCAAGACGACCTACGCATCCGACCAGCAGATCTTCGGCGTCGCCCAGGACCGCTGGGCCATCGTGGCGCTGCTGGCCGTCGCCTTCCTGGTGATTCCCTTCAGCGTCAGCGACTACACCTTCCAGGCCGTGCTGATCCCCTTCCTGATCATGTCGCTGGCGGCGCTGGGGCTGAACATCCTGGTCGGCTACTGCGGCCAGATCTCTCTGGGCACCGGCGCCTTCATGGCCGTGGGCGCCTACGCGGCCTACAACCTGCAGGTGCGCTTCGAGGGCATGCCGCTGCTGGTGGCCCTGATCGGCGGCGGCGTGCTGGCCATGGTCTTCGGCGTGATCTTCGGCCTGCCCAGCCTGCGCATCCGGGGCCTGTACCTGGCCGTGGCCACGCTGGCCGCCCAGTTCTTCGTGGACTGGCTGGCCAGCCGCGCGGCCTGGGTGACGAACAACTCTTCCTCGGGCTCGGTGAGCGCAGGCCCGCTGTCCATCATGGGCTGGAAGATCGACACGCCCATGGAGAAGTACCTGCTGTGCCTGGGCATCCTGTGCGTGCTGGGCCTGGCCGCCAAGAACCTGGTGCGCGGCGCCATCGGCCGCGAGTGGATGGCCATGCGCGACATGGACGTGGCCGCCAGCGTGATCGGCATCCGCCCGACCTACGCCAAGCTCAGCGCCTTTGCCGTGAGCAGCTTCATCGTCGGCGTGGCCGGCGCGCTGTGGGGCTTCGTTCACCTGGGCGCCTGGGAGCCCGCGGCCTTCAGCCTGGACCGCTCGCTGCAGCTGCTGTTCATGATCATCATCGGCGGCCTGGGTTCGGTGGTGGGCAGCATCTTCGGCGCGGCCTTCTTCGTGCTGCTGCCGCTGCTGCTCACCCAGGTGCCGCACTGGATGGGCCTGCCGCTGTCCACGGCCACGGCGACCTACCTGGAGCACATGATCTTCGGTGCGCTGATCGTGTTCTTCCTGATCGTGGAGCCGCATGGACTCGCCAAGTTGTGGGCCACGGCCCGCCAGAAGCTGCGCGTCTGGCCCTTCCCGCATTGAGTTGATCTGTATCGAGACAGGGCGCCACAGAGTGCCGGATAACCGGGGAATCTTCCCCAGCCAACTAGGAGACAACGTCATGATGTTCAAGAAAGTCGCCATCGCCGCTGCCACGGTCGCTGCTGGAATCGGCGCTCTCGTGGCCGCCCCTGCCGCACAGGCCCAGGACCAGTTCGTGCCGCTGCTGGTCTACCGCACGGGCCAGTTCGCGCCGCTGGGCATTCCATGGGCCGATGGCAAGCAGGACTACATCAAGCTGGTCAACGCCAAGGGCGGCATCAATGGCGTGAAGATCGCCTACGAGGAATGCGAGACGGCCTACGACACGGCCAAGGGCGTGGAATGCTATGAGCGCCTGAAGGGCAAGGGCGGCGGCGCTGCCGGGTTCGACCCGCAGTCCACCGGCATCACGTTCGCCGTGACGGACAAGGCGCCCGGCGACAAGATGCCCATCATCACCACGGGCTATGGCCTGTCGCAGTCGGCCGACGGCAAGGTCTTCGAGTGGAACTTCCCGCTGCTGGGCAACTACTGGACAGCGGCCGATTCCATCATCCAGGACATCCTCAAGAAGGAAAAGGGCAGCCTCAAGGGCAAGAAGATCGCCCTGGTCTACCACGACTCGCCCTACGGCAAGGAACCCATTCCGCTGCTGCAAAAGCGCGCCGCCAAGGAAGGCTTCGACCTGACGCTGCTGCCCGTGACGGCGCCCGGCGTGGAGCAGAAGTCCACCTGGCTGCAGATCCGCCAGCAGCGCCCCGACTACGTGCTGCTGTGGTCGGCCGGCGTGATGACGCCCACGGCCGTGCGCGAGGCGCAGGCCACCGGCTACCCGCGCGAGAAGATGTACGCCATCTGGTGGGCCGGCTCGGACCATGACGTGAAGGACATCGGCGCCGGCGCCAAGGGCTACAACACCGTGACCATCCACAACACGGCCGAGCACGACAAGGTGCACGACGAGGTCAAGGCCATGGTCTACGACAAGGGCCAGGGCACGGCCACCGACGCCAAGGAACTGGGCGCCATGGCCCACACGCGCGGCATGGTGATCTCCATGCTGCAGGTGGAGGCCATCCGCACGGCACAGGAAAAGTACGGCAAGGGCAAGGTCATGACCTCCGAGCAGGTGCGCTGGGGCCTGGAGAACCTGAACCTCACGCAGGAGCGCCTCAACGAGCTGGGCTTCGGCAAGATCATCCGCCCCGTCAAGACCAGCTGCGACAACCACCTGGGCACCGACTGGTCGCGCATCGCCCAGTGGGATGGCGCCAAGTGGAAGGTGGTCTCCGACTGGTACCAGGCCGACAAGTCCATGGTCGAACCGCTGGTCAAGGAGTACGCGGACAAGTACGCCAAGGAAAAGAACGTAAAAGCTAGAACTTGCACCCCCTGAGGCGCTTGCGCGCCTTCCCCCTCTCTACCCGCTTCGCGGGGGAGGGGGACGACACCCTCGGTGCGGGGCGGCCCTTCCTCGGTGTCCCTGAGTTGGGGCATGCCCCGCGCAGAGATGCTTCGAGAGTTGCGGCCCCGCACTCCGCTTTCGTATCAACGCCCATGGACGACGCCATGACCACCGCACCCACCTCCGCCCCGGCCCCCAGCGATCCGCTGCTCGTGGTCAATGGCATCGAAGTCATCTACAACCATGTGATCCTGGTGCTCAAGGGCGTTTCGCTCCAGGTGCCGCGCGAGAGCATCGTGGCCATTCTGGGCGGCAACGGCGCGGGCAAGACCACGACGCTGCGCGCCATCTCCAACCTGCTCAAGGGCGAGCGTGGCGAGGTGACCAAGGGCACGATCGAGCTGGAGGGCGAGCGCATCGAAAGCCTCACGCCCTCCGAGCTGGTGCAGCGCGGCGTGGTCCAGGTCATGGAGGGGCGGCACTGCTTCGCCCACCTGACCATCGAGGAAAACCTCATGACCGGCAGCTACACGCGCACTGACAAGGGCGAGATAGCAGCCAACCTCGAGAAGGTCTACAACTACTTTCCGCGCCTGAAGACGCGCCGCACCTCGCAGGCCGCCTACACCTCGGGCGGCGAGCAGCAGATGTGCGCCATCGGCCGCGCGCTGATGGCCAATCCGCGCATGGTGCTCCTGGACGAACCCTCGATGGGCCTGGCCCCGCAGATCGTCGAGGAGGTGTTCAACATCGTCCGCGACCTCAACAGCAAGGAGAAGGTCACCTTCCTGCTGGCCGAACAGAACACCAACATGGCCCTCAAATATTCGGACTACGGCTACATCATGGAAAGCGGCCGCATCGTCATGGACGGCGCGGCCTCGGACCTGGCCAGCAACGAGGACGTCAAGGAGTTCTACCTGGGCGTGGGCGGCGGCGAGCGGAAAAGCTTCAAGGACGTGAAAAGCTACAAGCGCAGAAAACGCTGGCTGGCCTGACCGGCGGACATTTCCCAGCCCCTGCCCCAGACCCTTCTTCCACAGGACTAGCCATGAGTGCCTTCTACGACGCGCTGGAGACGCGCACCCCTGACGAACGCGAAACGGCGCTGCTGTCCGCCCTGCCCCGGCAGATCGCCCATGCGCAGCAACAGTCGGCTGCCTTCGCCCAGATCCTGGCCGGCGTCGATGCCACGCAGATCACCAGCCGCGAGGCCCTGGCCCGCCTGCCGGTGACGCGCAAATACGAGCTGCTGCAGCGCCAGGCCGAGCAGCGGCCCGCGCAGATCTTCGGCGGCTTCAACGCCATCGGCCTGGGCCAGCCCATGCCGCGCCTGTTCTGCAGCCCCGGCCCCATCTACGAGCCCGAAAGCCGCCGCCCCGACTACTGGCGCATGGCGCGCGCGCTGCATGCCTCGGGCTTTCGGCCCGGCGAACTGGTGCACAACTGCTTCAGCTACCACTTCGTGCCCGCGGGCTCGATGATGGAAAGCGGCGCCCATGCGCTGGGCTGCACGGTGTTCGCAGGCGGCACGGGCCAGACCGAGCAGCAGGTGCAGGCCATGGCCGACCTGCGGCCCGCCGGCTACGTGGGCACGCCCAGCTTCCTCAAGATCATTGTGGAAAAGTCCCTGGAGATGGGCCTGCCCATCCCCTCCGTGACCAAGGCCATGGTCTCGGGAGAGGCCTTCCCGCCCTCGCTGCGCGACTGGCTGGCCGAGCGCGGCATCGCGGGCTACCAGTGCTATGCCACGGCCGACCTGGGCCTGATCGCCTACGAGACCGAGGCCCGCGAAGGCCTGGTGCTGGACGAGCAGGTCATCGTCGAGATCGTGCGCCCCGGCACGGGCGACCCGGTGGCCCCCGGCGAGGTGGGCGAACTGGTGATCACCACCTTCAACCTCGACTACCCGCTGATCCGGTTCGGCACGGGCGACCTCTCTGCCGTGCTGCCCGGCCAGTGCCCCACGGGCCGCACCAACGCACGCATCAAGGGCTGGATGGGACGCGCCGACCAGACCACCAAGGTGCGCGGCATGTTCGTGCACCCGGGCCAGATTGCCGACGTCGTGCGCCGCTTCCCACAGGTGGGGCGCGCGCGGCTGGTGGTCACGGGCGAGATGGCCAACGACCAGATGCAGCTGCTGGTCGAAACCCGCGAAACCTCACCGGGCCTGGCCCAGCAACTGTCCGATGCCGTGCGCGAAGTCACCAAGCTGCGCGGCGATGTGCAGATGGTGCTGCCGGGCACCCTACCCAATGACGGGAAGGTCATTGAAGACGCGAGGTCGTACAAGTAGCCACCGAGGTGCGGGAACGGCGGCCTCGCCGCCGAGCGGCATTCGCAGACCCTGAAAACATGACGCCTGTCAAGACTCCCAGGGTTTGCACTAGATCAATGGCAAGGGAATCTGCTGCGGCGCAATAGAAACAATTCTTAAAATCCGTCTCCTCGTGCATTCGGTTTCTCTTGCGTGTTTGCCCTCGAAGGCAAATGCGCATCGCCCCCTATCATTTGCACGCTATTTACTTGGAGACACTATGAAAGCATTGTTCAAGATCGCAGCCATTGCGCTGGCAGCCGGTGCAGCCCTTGGCGCCCACGCGCAGGACTATCCTGCCGCAGGCAAGACGATCACCCTCATCGTGCCGTTCACCGCAGGCGGCCCGACCGACAAGGTGGCCCGCGATCTGGCCGAGTCCATGCGCAAGCAGTTGAACAATGCCACCATCGTGGTGGACAACGCCGACGGCGCCGGCAGCACCATCGGCACGGCCAAGGCCGCACGTGCCCGTCCTGACGGCTACACGCTGCTGATCAACCACATCGGCATGTCCACGATCCCGTCGCTGTACCGCAAGCTGTCGTTCAACGTGCTCAACGACTTCGAGTACGCCGGCATCATCAACGACGTGCCCATGACCCTGATCGGCCGCCCCAGCCTGCCGGCCAAGAACTTCGCCGAGGTCAAGGACTGGATCGGCAAGAACCAGGGCAAGGTCAACCTGGCCAATGCCGGCATCGGTTCCGCCTCCCACCTGTGCGGCCTGATGCTGCAGGCGTCCATGAAGACGGAAATGACGCCCGTGCCCTACAAGGGCGCCGCCCCCGCGATTGCCGACCTGATCGGCAACCAGGTGGACCTGCTGTGCGACCAGACCACCAACACCACGGGCCAGATCACGGCCAAAAAGGTGCAGGCCTATGCCGTGACCACGCCCAAGCGCCTGACCATGCCCGCGCTCAAGGACCTGCCGACGCTGGCCGAAGTGGGCGTGCCCGACTTCCAGGTCACCATCTGGCACGGCCTGTACGCGCCCAAGGGCACGCCGGCCGACATCGTCAAGAAGGTCAACGAGGCCATGAAGGCCGCCCTGAAGGACCCCGAGTTCATCAAGCGCCAGGAAGCCCTGGGCGCCGTGATCGCCAGCGACGGCCGCATCGAGCCCGAAGGCCACAAGAAGTTCGTCCAGGCCGAGATCGAGAAGTGGGGCAAGGTCATCAAGGCAGCCGGCACCTACGCCGACTGATCCCGAGGACCACCACCGCGACGGATCGCCCGGTTGCAACCACGATCAAGCCCGGCTTCGGCCGGGCTTTTTCGTTGCTGGGAGCCGCGCGACAGCAGAGATGCAGGCTCAGGGCGCCGGCCCGCGCAGCGCCATCACGGCCTGCCAGCTGCCGCCGCGCTGGCTTGCGTTGTAGAGGTTGCTCTGCGTGTTGCCCGGACCTTCGTAGTAGCTGCCGCGCATCAGGCATTGCGATCCCGAGGCCGTGCAGTGCACAAGCTCGACGCCGAACATCAGCGCCGGCCGGCCGCTGTCCCGGTCCAGCACCTGCTCGCCGCCCTTGCCCACGTCGCAGGCCGAAGCCGGCCGCACATGGCTCTGGCCACTGAACAGACCCAGCGTGCCCGCATCGGGGTCCAGCAGCGCCCAGCCCCGGCCATTGCCTATGCAGTAGGCCGCCGCCTTGGGGCCGAGGTTGGAGGCGTTGTCCAGAAACAGCAGCGAATACACGGCAGCCGCCGCTCCCGGGGGTGCCTGCGGGCCGGTGGGCGCCTTGGGCCTGTCGGCGCATGCGGCCAGTGCCAGCGTGGCGGCCAGCGCGCCCAGCCAGGGCAGGAATCGGGAGGAATGACGGAGGCGGTGCATGGAAGTCCTTTCTTTCTCGCAATCTGCGTGCGTGTTTAACACGGCGCGCGGCCCCTGCTGCGGCTCAGGCCGGGCCTTCGAGTTCGGCATGCCGCCGCTCGAACAATTCAATGAGGTGGTCGGCCACGGCACGCACGCGCCGCGAATGGGCAAGGTCGGCATGCATGGCAAGCCAGATGGGCTGGTCGGCGCCCAGCTGCGGCTCCACGCAGACCAGTCCCGCCTGCCGCGCCAGGAAATGCGGCAGCACGGCCAGGCCCAGGCCGGCCTGGGCCGCGGCCAGCTGCGCGGACAGGGTATTGGTCTCCAGCCGGCAGGGACGCCCGTGCAGGGCGCGCGCCATCCAGCGTGCGGCGGGCAGGTGGGCGTGGCTGTCGTCCCAGCCGATGAAGGCATCGCCCTCGAACGGGTCCGAGCCGTGGGTGCCCGCGCTTCCGTTTCCGCCTGCGCGGCCTTGCACATAGCCGGCCGATCCATACAGGCCGAAGCCCAGCGTGCCCAGGCGCCGTATCGTGAGGTGGCCGGCCTCGGGCTGGGTCATGCGCACGGCCAGGTCGGCGTCGCGCCGGTGCAGGTTCAGCGTCTGCACTCCGCTGACCAGCTGCACGCGCAGACCCGGGTGGCGGGCGAACAGAGGGACCAGCGAGGGCGCGATCAGCGGGTTGGCCAGGTTCTCCGCCGTGGCCAGCCGCACCACGCCCGCCACCTGTGCCTGGCTTTGCGCGGCATCGCCCAGGGCCTGGGCCGCCTGCTCCAGCGCCTCGGCCGGGGCCAGCAGTGCCTGGCCGTCGGCGGTGAGCCGATAGCCGCTCTGGTGGCGGCTGAACAGCGGCATGGACAGCGCGGACTCCAGCCGGTCCAGCCGGCGCGAGACCGTGGCCACGCCCAGCCCCAGCGCGGCCGAGGCACCGCTCAGGCTGCCGGCGCGGGCAATGGCCAGGAAGATGCGGGCGTCGTCCCACTGCAATGGAATGCTCCTTTGTTTTCGGGAATTTTTTCGGGAATGCTTTCCGAAAATGGAAGATCAAAGCGCGATTTTGTCAGTAGGCAAGGCCGCTTCGGAAAACCATACTGGCCCCTTGTTTCAGCAAGAGGATATGCAATGCAACAACGCAAACTTGGCCACGATCTGCAGGTATCCGCCCTGGGCCTGGGCTGCATGGGCATGAGCGAGTTCTATGGTCCGCGCGACGACGCCCTGGCGCTGCAGGCGCTGGACCATGCCGTGGAGGCCGGCATCGACTTCCTGGACACGGCCGATGTCTACGGGCCGCACCACAACGAGGAGCTGATCGGCCGCTTCCTGGCCTCGCGCCGGCCGCGCGTGAAGATCGCCACCAAGTTCGGCATCGTGCGCAAGGCCGGAGAGTACCAGCGCAGCATCGACAACAGCGCGCAGTACGCGCGGCGAAGCTGCGAGGACTCGCTGCGGCGCCTGGGCGTGGAGCGCATCGACCTGTACTACGTGCACCGCGTCGATGCCACGCGCCCCATCGAAGAGACCATGCAAGGCCTGGCGCAGCTGGTGCAGGAGGGCAAGATCGCCCGCATCGGCCTGTGCGAAGTCAGCGCGGCCACGCTGCGCCGTGCCCATGCCGTGCACCCGGTGGCGGCGGTGCAGACCGAGTATTCGCTGTGGACGCGCGAGGTGGAGGACGAAGTGCTGCCCGCCTGCCGCGAGCTGGGCGTGGGGCTGGTGGCCTATTCGCCGCTGGGGCGCGGCTTTCTCACGGGGCGCTTTCATGGCGGCACGGCCTTCGAGCAGGGCGATTTCCGCGCCAGCCTGCCGCGCTTTCAGCCCGGCAACATCGACACCAACCAGGCCCTGGTGGGCGCCGTATCGGCCCTGGCGCAGCGCAAGGGCAGCACGCCCGCGCAGATCGCCCTGGCCTGGCTGCTGGCCCAGGGGCCTGACGTGGTGCCCATTCCGGGCACCCGGCGCATCGCCCATCTGCAGGACAACCTGGGCGCGCTGTCCGTGGCACTGACCCCCGCCGAGCTGGACGAGCTGCGGCGCGCCAGCGACGAGCTGCCCGTGGCCGGGCAGCGCTATACGGAGGAAGGCATGAAGGGCATCAACGCCTGACGGGGCCGGTGGGGCCGCCGGCTTACCAAGTGACGTCGCTGTTCTCGGCGGCGCTGCGTCGCAGCATGTCGATCATGGGCGCGGCGCGCTGGCGCAGGCTGACGGCGTCGCGCGCGCCCGCTGCGGCGCTGTCCTGCTCGCCGTCCTGGGACTCGTCTTCATGGCTGGCCTTGCGGCGGGCGTCGTCGTCGGCGACGGCGGCCTCCAGCGCCTCGATGGCCGCGGGAATCTGCTGCACCGTGATGATGCCGCTGGCGCCGGGCGTCTTGCCGACGATCTCCAGGACCTGGCGGCCGTTGGATTCGAGCATGATGACGTCGGCCGTGGCACGGGACTTGAACTTGTAGAGCATGGCTATCCTTTTTCTGTGTGGCGTGTCATGCACTCAGCGGTACATGTACTCGCGGTTGAAAGCATAGTCCGATTGAGCCCCCACCATGGGTCCCGACTGGAGCCGTCCATCGGGATGCGTGCACAGCATCTGGTGCAGGGCGATCCAGCCGCGCTCGAATCCCATGGCGCAACCCGCCAGATAGAGCCGGTAGGCGCGCAGCACCTTGGCGGCACCTTCGGCATCGGCATGCTGCTCAAGGATACGCTGCGCCTGCGGCAGCCGGGCTTCCAGTGCGTCGGACCAGTTCCACAGCGTGCGTGCGTAGTGGGGCCGCAGGTTCTCCGTGTCCACCATTTCCAGCCCGCTGTGGCCCATGTCGTGCAGCACGCGGCTCACATGCATCAGCTCGCCGCCGGGGAAGATGTAGCGGTCGATGAACTCGCCCATGCCCGCGCCCAGCTCGGTGTTGTCCACGCCGCCCGCCGTGATGCCGTGGATCAGCGCCATGCCGCCCGGGCGCAGCAGGCGGTGCACGGTCTGGAAGTACTCGGGCAGTTGGGCCTGGCCCACATGCTCGAACATGCCCACCGAGCCTATCTTGTCGAAGGGCTGGGCGGGCGCCAGCGCGCGGTAGTCCAGCAGTTGCATGTCCACCTTGCCCTGCAGGCCGCGCTCGGCAATCAGCTGCTGCACGTAGCGGTGCTGGTTGTGCGAGAGCGTGATGCCCGTGGCCGTGACGCCGTAGTGCTCGGCCGCCCACAGCAGCAGCGCGCCCCAGCCCGCGCCGATGTCCAGGAAGCGCTCGCCGGGCCGCAGGTCCAGCTTGCGGCAGATGTGCTCCAGCTTGGCCTCCTGGGCCTGGGCCAGCGTCATCTGCGGATCGCGGAAGTAGGCGCAGGAATAGACGCGGCGCGGGTCCAGCCACAGGCCGTAGAAGTCGTCGGAGATGTCGTAGTGGAACTGGATCTGCTGGGCGTCGCGCGCCAGCGTGTGCGCGGCCATGGAGCGCATGCGGGCCATGGCATGCCCCCACCAGTGCGATGTGCCGCGCACCGGATCGGACTGCAACAGGCTGGCGGCCACCGCCATCACGTCGCGCATGCGGCCATCGATGCGCACCAGCCCTTCCACGATGGCACTGCCCAGTGTCCCTATCTGCCCGGCCGCCAGGCTGGCCATGGCCGACATGGTCTGGAAATGCAGCACCACCTGCGCATCCGCAGGACCAGCGCGCTGGCCGGAGGGCAGGATCACGGCCACGGGGACAGGGAGAGACGCCAGCCGCGCCTCGATGGAGCTCAGCACTTGTGTCATGGCGTTCATTTTTGACAGCAAGGCGCACTGCGTCAATCGCAGCCTGGGCTGTGCATGGCGGGGCATGGCGCCCCGCCACAGCGGGAGTGATCAGGCGATCAGCTGCCTGTAGTCGCGCCGTGTCTGATCCGTCACCGAAGCAAGCACTTGCTCGAAGGGCGTCTTGTGCCGTGCGACCAGCCGCAGGGATGCCACGGCGCGCGATTTGCAAAACCAATGACAGGTGTACTGCATGAGCAACAGCTCGGCCGTCATCGTGAAGGCGCGCGCACGGCGTTCGTCCTCGTTGGCGCTGTCGGCCACGCGCACGGAGGCAATGCCGCGCGCATGCAGCTGCATGGCGTCGCGCAGATCGAAGGACGACGAGGGAAAGAGCCGGTCCAGATAGGGCAGCGCCACGGGCAGCGTGCTCACGCGCGTGAGCTGCGGATCAGCCGTGGCCATCTCCTTGGCAAAGCGCTGGAACTGCTCGGCCAGGTTGGCCTCGGTGTTGTCCAGCACGGTCCAGATCTGGGCACGGCGCTGCTCGTCGCTCTCACCCAGGACGCGCAGATAGCCTTCGATCAGGCCGCCCATCAGCTTCTCGATCTGGAATCGTCCCAGATACTGGGCCAGCAGCAGGGTATGCCGGCGCTGTTGCTGCGTCTTGAGCAGGTAGATTGCGATGAAGACAATGATCGCCAGCGTGAAGAAGTCCATGAAAGCAGCAAGGGGGCCAAGGGTGCGAGAAGGCTTGAGTGTAGTCAGGCGCGGCCTGCCCGCGATTTTGGTGGGCATAGGCCTGCTGCTGAGCGGCTGTGCCAGCCGGGGGGCCGGTGGCGACGGACTGGGCTATTACTGGCAAAGCCTGCGCGGGCAAATGCACCTGCTGCAGGCCAGCCGCCCGATTGACGACTGGCTGCAGGACGAGAACCTTGCGCCCGCACTGCGCGAGCGCCTGCTGTCGGCCCGGCGCATGCGCGCCTTTGCCGTGGAGCGCCTGGGCCTGCCCGACAACGCCAGCTACCGCCGCTATGCCGATCTGCAGCGGCCGTTTGCCGTATGGAACGTGGTGGCCGCGCCTCCCGACAGCCTGGAGCTGCACCGCTGGTGCTTTCCCGTGGCCGGCTGCGTGGGCTACCGGGGCTACTTTGCCGAGGCCGACGCCATGACCCAGGCACGGCAACTGGCCGACCAGGGCCTGGAGTCCGGCAGCTACGGCGTGCCCGCCTATTCCACGCTGGGCTACCTGAACTGGCTGGGCGGCGATCCGCTGCTCAACACCTTCATCGGCTGGGGCGAAGGCGAGTTCGCCGGCCTGCTGTTCCACGAACTGGCCCACCAGGTGGTCTATGTGGCCGGCGACACGGCCTTCAACGAATCCTTTGCCACCACCGTGGAGCGCCTGGGCACGCCGCTGTGGCTGGCCACCGAGGCCGGCCCCGCCGCCCGCGCACGCTGGGATGCAGGCCAGCTGCGGCGCGCGCAGTGGCGGGCGCTGACCGGCCACACGCGCCAGGCGCTGCAGCAGCTCTACCAGGACCCGCAGCAGCGCGGCCCCACCATGCCGCAGGCCAAGGCGCAGATCTACCAGCAGTTCCGCAGCGACTACGCCGCGCTGCGCGCGCAATGGCGCAGCGCCGATGCCGCTCTGCTGACCACCGATGCACAGCGCCAGCTCTACGACCGCAACCAGGCGCGGCTGGACCAGTGGGTGACCGATGCCAACAACGCCAGCTTTGGCGCGCTGGCCGCCTACGACGACTGGGTGCCTGCCCTCACCGCGCTGTGGAAAAAAGCGCAGACCCAGGCGCCGGACCAGGCCGGCGGCGAGGCCGCCCAGGGCTGGCAGCGTTTCTATGCCGAGGTAGAGAAACTGGCCGCCCTGCCTGCCTTGCAGCGCAACACAAGGCTGTGCGGGCTCATGCCCGCCGATGCGCCCCTGCCGCCTGCCTGCGCCCCGGATCAGGACCGTGCGTCGGTATCCACGGACGGGTCGCATCCCGGCAACTGAATGCGGGCCAGCAGGCCGTTGGAACTGCCGGGCAGCGGCGACTGCAGCTCCAGGCTGCCGCCGTGCTGGGCCACGATCATGGACACGATGGACAGGCCCAGGCCGTAGCCCGGCGACGCCAGCTCCCGCACGGTGCCCTGGGGCAGGCGCAGGTCGTCCACATGGCGCACATGGCGCTCGCGCGCGGTGCTCAGCGCCGCCGCATCCATGCCCGGCCCCTCGTCGCGCACCTGGACGGTGCGGCTGTCGCAGACTTCGAGCAGCACCTCCGAGCCATCGCTGTAGCGCAGCGCGTTCTCCACCAGGTTGCGCAAGGCGATGGCCAGCGTGTCCACATCGCCCGCCACCGGACCGCAGGGCTGCTCGGGCAGCACCACGTCCAGCCGCAGCTGGGTGGATTCGTCCTGCTGCCAGAACTCGGAGGCCACCATGCTGGCCAGCGCGTCCAGCCGCACCTCGTCCTGCGCCAGCGCCGAGCCCGAGGCCGCGCGCGACAGCTGCAGCAGCTTTTCCGTGCGCTGGCGCAGCCGCTCCAGCGCCTCATAGGCCGCGCGCACATCGGTGTTGTCCACGCCCCTGTCCAGGGCCGTCTGCAGGCGCAGCGTGGCCACGGCCAGCGGCGTGCGCAATTCGTGGGCCGCATTGGCAGCCATGGAGCGCTCCACCTGCAGCGCATGCGACAGGCGCTGCATCAGGTGGTTGATGCCCCGGCCCAGCCGCCACAGCTCGCGCGGCATGGCGTCCAGGTCCAGCGGCTCCAGGTTGGAGCCGCCGCGCTCGCTCAGCTGCAGCTGCATGTCGCGCAGCACGCGCAGGCGCCGCCGCGCGGTCACGCGCAGCGCCCAGCCCATGAGGGCGAGCATGACCAGCATCACCGCGCCCAGCGCCAGCAGCGCCCGCTGCAGCGCCTCGCTGCGCTCGACCATGGGATCGGCCAGCATCAGGAACAGCGGCTGCCGGGGATGGGCCACCACATAGATGCGCCAGCCCTCGCGCTCGTAGAAGCCCTCGCGCATGGGCACGGCAAAGGCTGCCACGGGGGCGGCCTGGGTGCGCAGCAGCACGTTGCCGCGGCCGTCCTGCAGCTGGTAGACCAGATCCTCGGCCTCGTCGCCCGGCTGCGAGGCCACATGCGGGCGCTGCACGCCCTCTCGCGAGTGGTCCTCCTGTTCCAGCTGGTGCACGGCCACCTCCAGCAGGCGGTGGCCGCTGTCGATCATTTCCTGGTCGAAGTTGTGGTGCACGATGTGGCTGACATACCAGGCCAGCGCCAGCACGCAGGCCAGCCAGACGGCGGCCAGGGCCAGTGTCAGCTCGCGGGCCAGCTGGTCGGCCAGACGGGGCGGCAGCGCCAGGCTGTAGCGCTGCGGCTCATCCATGCTCAAGGGCCAGGCGGTAGCCGGTACCGCGCACGGTCAGGATGCGGTCGCGCCCGAGCTTGCGGCGCAGCCGGCTGATGAACACTTCCAGCGTGTTGCTGTCGGCCTCGGCATCGAAGCCGTAGAGCGCATCGAGCAGATGCTCGCGCGCGTGCACACGCTGCGGCTGGGCCGTGAGCACGCGCAGCAGCGCCCATTCCTTGGGCGTGAGCAGCAGGGTGCGGCCGGCATCGCGCACCATTTCGCGGGCCAGGTCGATCTCCAGCGTGCCCATGCGCAGCACCGCGTCCTGCCCGGCCTGCATGCCGCCGCCGCGCCGGCTCACGGCGCGCAGGCGGGCCAGCAGCTCCTCGGGGTCGTAGGGCTTGACCAGATAGTCGTCGGCCCCCGCGTCCAGCCCGCGGATGCGGTCGCTGACCTGGTCGCGTGCCGTCAGCACGATGGTGACGGGAGGCTGCTCCAGCCGGCGCAGCGTGGGCATGAGCGCCAGGCCGTCGCCATCGGACAGGTGCAGGTCCAGCAGTACGGCCGCGTAGCTGGCACCGGCCAGGCAGGCGCGCGCCTGCGCCAGAGAAGGCACGCTGTCGATCAGAAAGGCCTTGGAGCGCAGATAGCTGCCGACCGCCTGGGCCAGTGCCTCATCGTCTTCGACCAGCAGGATTCGCATGGGAGGCTGGGCCTTCGCACATCAGGGTGTGCACCGGGTACGGGCGCAACAGAGGGGACGGGAGGGGTTCAAGCTGAACGGAGTCTGAACGCGGGGTTCAGATGTTCTTAAGCTGCGAATTCTACGCTCGCGGCCATGTCAGAACGCCTGCTCGCCCGCCCCCCCTTTGCCGGCTCCTCCGGCACCGGCCAAGCCCCGGCCCCATCCTCTGCCCAGCCTGCCCCCGCCAGCCTCCCGGCACGGCTGCGCACGGCCTGGAGCGCCCCGCGCTCGCCCCAGGCCGTGGCCGTGGTGCTGGCGCTGTGGCTGCTGGCCACCGCGAACTGGGCGCTGTGGCTGCGCCTGCCCCACCTCGAAGGCTATGACGGCAGCCTGGCCACCCTGGTGCTGCGCCTGCTGCCCCTGGGCCTGGGCGGCATCCTGCTGCTGCTGTCGCTGACGGCCTGGCCGCGCGGCATGAAGCCGCTGTGGATCGCCCTGCCCTGGATTGCCAGCTCGGCCCAGTACTTCATGACCGCCTACGGCACGGTGATGGACGGCGGCATGATCAACAACATCCTGCAGACCGACCTGCGCGAAAGCAGCGACCTGTTCAACCCCCAGCTGCTGCTGCAGCTGCTGCTGGTGGCCGGCCTGCCCACGGCCTGGCTGCTGCGGCTGCGCATCATCCGCCCGCGCCGCAGCACGCAGACGGTGCTGCGCACGCTGGGGCTGCTGGCCGCCTCGGTGGTGCTGCTGGCGGCATCGGTCTTTGTCTCGTACCGCGAGCTGGCCCCCGTGATCCGCAACAACCTGTGGATGCGCCACATGCTCAACCCCGTGAGCCCCGTGCTGGCCTCGCTGGACGCGGTGCTCAAGCCCATCCTGCGGCCCAAGCGCCCGTTTGCCAGCATTGCGGCCGGCGCCACGCTGGGCGCCACCTACGCGGCCGAGCGCAAGCCGCCGCTGTTCGTCATCGTGGTGGGCGAGACGGCGCGCGCCGCCAACTGGGGCCTGAACGGCTATGCCCGCGACACCACGCCCGAGCTGGCCAGGCGCAAGGTGCTCAACTGGAGCAACGTGACCTCCTGCGGCACCAGCACGCGCGAATCCGTGCCCTGCATGTTCTCGCACCTGGGCCACACGGGCTTCTACAAGAGCAAGGTGGACTACGACAACCTGGTGGACGTGCTGTACAACGCCGGCCTGGCCGTGCTGTGGGTGGACAACCAGGCCGGCTGCAAGGGCGTGTGCGAACGCATTCCCAACGCCAGCACGGCCGACCGCCTGAACACGCCCGACGGCAAGGCCCTGTGCTCCAGCGACGGCGAATGCCTGGACGGCATCCTGCTCAGCGGCATCGAAGAACGCATCGCCGCCCTGCCGCGCGAGCGCCGCGAGCGCGGCGTGGTGCTGGTCATGCACGAGATGGGCAGCCACGGCCCGGCCTACTACAAGCGCTCCACGCCAGAGACCAAGGTCTTCCAGCCCGAATGCCTGACCAACGCGCTGTCCAGCTGCACGCGCGAGCAGGTGGTCAACGTCTACGACAACTCCATCCGCTACAACGACCATTTCCTGTCGCAGACCATCGACTGGCTGGCAAGCCAGCAGTCGCGCTACCAGACCGGCATGGTCTACATGTCGGACCATGGCGAGTCGCTGGGCGAGATGGGCATCTACCTGCACGGCATGCCCTACGCCATGGCGCCCGACGAGCAAAAGCACATTCCCATGATTGCCTGGCTGGGCAACCTGGGCGAGCGCACCGGCGTGTCCGAGCGCTGCGTGCGCGGCCAGCTGGACGCGCCACTGTCGCACGACAACCTCTACCACACCACCCTGGGCCTGCTGGACGTGACCAGCCCCACCTACCAGAAGCCCCTGGACGCGCTGGCCGGCTGCCGCAGTTGAGCCGCCCGCGCAGGCGGCTCAGCCCTGTTGCCAGAAGCCCCGGTGCGGCGCCAGCATCTCCTCCTGCAGCGCAGGCACGGGCCCCACGACCTGCACGCTGCGCTGCCCGCGCGCGAAGACCTCGCGGCAGGGCAGGGACAGCGTGGGGTTTTCGGGATGGTCGCCCGTCAGCGCCAGCAGCGCCGTTTCCTCGGCGCCGTAGAGCACGCGGCCTATGCCGGCCCAGTAGATGGTTCCGGCGCACATGGCGCAGGGCTCGAAGGTGGTGACCAGGGTGCACTGCGCCAGGTAGGCGCCCGGATAGTTGGCGGCGGCCGTGCGCGCCAGCGTGGACTCGGCATGGTTCACCGTGTCGATGTTGCCCTGCTCGGCCAGCACGGTCTCGCCGTCGGGCGCCAGCAGCAGCGCGCCAAAGGGGTGGCGGCCCATGGCCATGGCCCGCCCGGCCACGGCGCCTGCACGGCGCAGCTGGCGGGCCACCTGTTCGTCGGTCAGGGGCGCCATGGGTGTCATGGGCGGCGGCGTCGTGGGTGCGGGCATCATGGCCGGATTCTCACTCACTCACCCTGCGAGCCGCGCCGGGCCCAGCCGGTGGTGCGCTTTTCGATGGCGCTGAACAGCTCGTACATCACCATGGCCATGGCGCCCACCACGATCAGGCCGGCAAAGGCCAGGCCCATCTGCATGGACGAGCCGGCCGACACAAGCAGGTAGCCGATGCCTTCGTTGGCCGCCGTCATCTCGCTGACCGTGGTGCCCACGAAGGCCAGCGTGATCGCCACCTTCAGCGAGCCGTAGAAGTAGGGCATGGAGCGCGGCAGGCCGACCTTGATCAGCACGTCCCAGCGCCGGGCGCCCAGCACGCGCAGCACATCCTCCAGCTCGGGCTCCAGCGTGGCCAGGCCGGTGGCGATGTTGACCATGATGGGAAAGAAGCTGATCAGGAAGGCCGTGAGGATGGCCGGTCCCGCGCCGATGCCGAACCAGACCACCAGGATGGGCACGAAGGCCGCCTTGGGCAAGGCGTTGAAGGCCGTCATCAGCGGATAGAACGCCGCATAGGCCAGGCGCGAGGAGCCAATCAGAAAGCCCAGCAGCACGCCCACCACGATGGCGATGCCAAAGCCCGCCATCGTCACCCAGTAGGTGCGCCAGGCGTGGGCGGCGATGATGCCGCTGAACTCGGCCAGCTGCCGGCCGATGGCCCAGGGGCTGGGGAAGATGAACTCCGAGACCTCGAAGGCCGAGCAGATGACCTGCCACAGCAGGATGACCGCCAGCAGCAGCACCCAGGGCGCCCAGCGTTCCGCATATTTCTTGTGCATGTGAATCTCCCCCGTTCTATTGTTGGATGGCCGCGCCGGTCTTGCGCATGGCGCCGATGTGGCCGCGCAGCTCGTGCACGATGTCGGTGAATTCGCGCGTGTAGGTCAGCTCCAGCTCGCGCGGGCGCGGCAGCTCGATGTCGCGGCGCACCACGAAGCGGCCCGGGCTCTTGCTCATCACGTACACGGTGTCGGCCAGGAAGACGCTCTCGCGCAGGTCGTGCGTGACCAGGATGACGTTGAAGCGCTGCTCGGCCTGCAGGTCGCGCAGCACGCACCACAGCTCCTCGCGCGTGAAGGCGTCGAGCGCGCCGAAGGGCTCGTCCAGCAGCAGCATCTGGGGCTCGTGGATCAGCGCGCGGCAGATGCTGGCGCGCTGCTGCATGCCGCCCGACAGCTGCCAGGGGTACTTGTCCTCGTAGCCGCCCAGGCCCACCTTCTGCAGCAGGGCGCGCGCACGCGCCTCGTACTCCTTGCGCTTTTGGCGGAACAGCGAGCGGTGCGGCTCCACGATCTCCAGCGGCAGCAGCACGTTGTCCACCGTGGTGCGCCAGGGCAGCAGCGACGGCGCCTGGAAGGCCATGCCCGAGATCTTCAGCGGCCCGGTCACGCGCTCGCCGTTGACCATGACGCGGCCCATTGACGGCATCTTCAGCCCCGTGGTCAGCTTCATGAAGGTGGACTTGCCGCAGCCCGAGGGGCCGACGATGGCGATGAACTCGCCGCGCCGCACCTGCAGGTCGATGGCCTCGACCGCGAAGTGGTTGGCGCGCAGCAGCTCCTCGTTGTAGGCAAGCCAGACGTCGCGGAACTCGACGAAGAAGGCGTCGTCATCGCCGTGGGATGTGGAGGAATTCATGGCAGGCAGCAGGCAAGGGCCGTGCGCGCCACCCGCTGGCGCACGCGCACGGTGTCAATCACTTTGTCGTCACTTCTTGGGCAGGATGTTCAGCTCGGCCGCAGACGGCAGGAAGCTGCCGTTCCAGACCTCGGCCGGGTTCACGCGCGTCTTGGTGGCGTAGACATCGGAGACCTGCGACGCCATCAGCGACAGGCGTGTGGGCACGACCTGGCCAAAGCCCTCGGCACGCGCGTCGGCGCTGTTGACCACGGTGTCGATGGCCAGTTGCAGGCGGCGCGTCTCCAGCTGGGTGTTGACGATGCCGTCGCGCTCCTTCACGTAGGCAATGGCCGCGCCCGGGTTGGCGATGACTTCCTTGGCCCCCTTGGCGAAGGCCTGCAGGAAGGCCTTGATGGCGGCCGGGTTCTCCTTGATCAGCTTCGGGCTGGCGATGATGGCGTTGCCGTACAGCTTCACGCCGAAGTCCGCATAAGGCATGACCACCACATCGGCAGCCTTGATGCCGCGCGCCTCCAGGTTCAGCAGCGAGGTGAAGGTGAAGCCCGTGATGGCATCCACATCGCCGCGCACCAGCATGGTCTCGCGCAGCGGCGGGTCCATGGCCGTCCACTGCACGGTGCCGACCTGGTTGGCCTTGGCGAACAGCGGGAAGGCGCGGCGGCCCGCATCGAACACGGGCGCGCCCAGCTTCTTGCCGGTGAGGTCGGCCGTCTTGGCGATGCCGCTTTTCTTGAGCGCCATCACCGAGGCCGGCGTGTTGTTGTAGACCATCATCACGGCCACGGGCTTGTTGGGCATGTCCGGGTTGTTGGCCTGGAACTCCATCAGCGCCGCGATGTCGGCAAAGCCCAGGTCATAGGCGCCCGAGGCCACGCGCTGCACCACGCCGCCCGAGCCGCTGCCGGCATCGACCGTGACATCCAGGCCCGCGTCCTTGAAGTAGCCCTTGGCCACCGGCTGCAGGAAGAAGGCGGCCGGCCCCTCGAAGCGCCAGTCCAGCTGGAACTTCAGCGGCGTGGCCGCGTGGGCCTGTGTCTGGGCCGTTGCCAGGCCCGCGCTGGCGGACAGGGCCAGGACGGTGTGCAGGAACAGTCGTTTTTGCATGGTGGGCTTCCTCTCTGATGGTCAAAAGAAACGGTGGGGACGGAACGGGGCCGGGTCAGCTTTTCCAGGCGCCCTGGTGCGAAGCGGCGGCCTCGCCGATCAGCGCCGGGCCTATGCATTCGATGGCGTGTGACGAGGCGGCGAACACATCGCGGCAGGACAGCTCGGCATCCTTCTGGTCCAGGCGCTCGCCGCGGAATTCGCGCAGGCGCACCGCGTCTATGCCGTAGACCACGCGGCCTATGGCCGCCCAGAAGATGGCGCCCGCGCACATCACGCAGGGCTCGGCCGATGAATACAAGGTGGCTGCGGACAGCGCCTCGCGGTCATGCAGGGGGCTGGCCAGGCGGATGGCCGACAGCTCGGCATGGGCCGTGCAGTCGCCGCTCTCGCCATTGGCGTTGGAGGCCTCGGCGAGCACGCGGCCATCGGCGGCCACGATGAGCGCGCCGAAAGGGCGGTTGCCGCGCTTGCGCGCGCGGTCGGCCATGGCGATGGCGCGGCGCAGGTACAGGCCGTCGCGCTCGTCGAGCGAGGCCTCAAGGGGCAGTGAAACGGTGGCGTGGTCCATGTGCGATCCCTCAGGCCTTGGCCATGCGCGCGGCAAGCGGCGGCAGCAGGCTGCGGTTGAACAGCGCATCGGCCGACACGGGTGCCTTCAGGCCGAAGGCCTGGCTGACCTGCTCGGCCTGGCGGGCCAGCAGCTGCGGGTCGATGTCGCCCAGGCCGTGGCGCTGCGTATCGGGCGCGGCCAGGTACTGCGAGGTGATGGCCCAGCGCGCCAGTTCCAGCTTCTCATCCAGGATGGGCTCGCGCTGGCGCACGGCGGCCACGGCCAGCGCGGGCTGGGCCAGGCATTCGATGAGGGCGCGGTTGCTGGCGCGCAGGAAGGCGGCCACCACGCCGGGCTGCTCGGCCACCAGCGCGCTGGAAGCCAGGATGGCATTGCCATACAGCTGCACGCCCGCATCGGTATAGCGCAGCACCGACAGCTCCTCGGGCTTGATGCGCGCGAACAGCGACACGGCCGAGTCATGGAAATAGGTGGCCGCATCCACATCGCCGCGCACCACCACGTTGTCGCGCGCCGAGAACTCCGTCGTGGTCCAGGCGAACAGGTCGGCCGGCAGGTTCTGGCGCTGCGCGACCAGGGGCCAGACGCGGCGCGTGGACTCCACGGCGGCGGCGGCCACCTTCTTGCCCTTGAGGCTGGCGAACTCGCCCGTGATGCCCCGGTCCTTGCGGCCGATGATGGCGAACGGCGCGCGGTTGTAGTACTGGTAGACGGCCTGCACGCGCGCCGCGCCCGCGTTCTGCGCCTGGAACTCGATCAGCGAGCTGATGTCGCCCAGGCCCAGCTGGTAGGCGCCGCTGGCCACCCGCGTGATGGATGCCACCGAGCCCGAGCCCACGTCGATGCTCACGTCCAGCCCCTCGTCGCGGTAGTAGCCCTTTTGCAGCGCCACGAAAAAGGGCGCGGTCTGCGAGGTCACGCGAAAGTCCAGCGTGAACTTCAGCGGTGTCAGCGCCTTGCCCTGGGCGAAGGCACCGGGCATCACGGCACTGGCAGCGGGAAGGGCGGCGGCGGCGGCAAGGAAATGGCGGCGTTGCATGGTGGAACTCTCAGTCGCTATCAACATGGGGACCGGCCGCTGGCATGGGGCCGGGCGGCTGGCGTGACATGAGCAATTTCCGGGCAACGCGCACTGGGCGCGTGCTGAACGCTTCTACTCGTTCGTCCTTGTATGCAAATGGCGTACCACCCCCTGAGCGGCTGCGCCGCTTCCCCCTCTCTACTTGCTTCGCAAGGGAGGGGGACGACGCCCTCGCCGCGAGGCGGCTCTTGCTCGGCGTCCCTGGCTTTTGGCCGCGCCGGTTTTGAAGGAAGCGGGCTGTATGCATCACCTTGGTGCACCACCGACGAGATACGGGCATGCACCACGATTTCTGTGGGCTGCTGCACCACGATGGAACGCGCGCAGCGACGAACCGGCCTGCGCGGGCTGGCGCGCTGTTTGCTTGGGTGGTTGGCAAGAGTAGAAGCGTTCAGCTTGCCGGCCTGTGCCGGCGCGGGTCATTGCTCTTGAAGCGGGTGCGGGAGCGGCGTGGCTGCGACCTGTGCCCTGTCAGCCACTTCAAGAGCGACGGGCGGGATCGGTGTCTTTTTGCGCCGGCCGCCGCGTGCCTTGCCACTGCCTTTGCGGCAAAGGAAACAGACCATGAACATGCTTGCCAACCCCACCATGCCTTCGGCACCGGCCTCAGATTACGCGCTGGGTGAACTCGCCAAGGAGGCCCGCATGGGCGGCCAGGGGCAGGAGACGCGCGCACGGGAGGTGCGGGTGATCGACATCTCCGACTTTGACCGCCGCAAGGCCGAGATCGCCGATGCGATCTGGCAGGCCTCGGTGGAGATCGGCTTCTTCCAGGTGTCGGGCCACGGCATTCCCCAGCCCGATATCGATGCGGCCTTCGGGCGTGCCGAGCAGTTGTTCGCCCTGCCGCGCGAGGTGAAGGCGCAGTGGCCGCTGTCGCGCAATGCGGGCTGGGAGCACAAGGCGCAGATCCGGCCTTCCACGCGCACGCCCGACCAGAAGGAGTCCTACCAGATGACGCGCCCGCGCATGGCCGGCCTGTGGCCCACGGAGCAGGAGCTGCCGGGCTTTCAGCAGGCCACGCTGGGCTTCGAGCGCCAGTGCTGGCAGGTGGGCATGCAGCTGCTGTCGTGCTTTGCGCACAAGCTGGGCTTTGATGCGGATTTCTTCACGCGCGCCCACGACCCTTCGGTGCCCGCCTACCAGAGCACGCTGCGCATGCTGCATTACTTCGCGGTCGATCCTGCGCTCAAGGACGAGCTGGGCCTGTGGCGCGCAGGCGCCCACACCGACTTCGACTGCCTGACCCTGCTGTTCCAGCGCGCAGGCCAGGGCGGCCTGCAGGTGCTGCCGGGCAAGGAGATGGAAGGCCAGCAATGGACGCCCGTGGACCCTGTGGAAGGCGTGATCACCTGCAACATCGGCGACATGCTCACGCGCTGGAGCGACGACCAGCTGCCCAGCAACTTCCACCGCGTGCGCAACCCCCTGCCCCATGAATACCAGGGCGCGCGCTACAGCCTGGCCTTCTTCTGCCAGGCCAACGAGGACGCGGTGATCGAGGGCCCGCAAAAGAAGTACCCGCCGATCACGGGCGCGGAGTACCTGCGCCAGCGCATCAGCGCGAACTTTTCCAACAAGTACTGAGCCCGGCCGGGGCCGTGGCCGGAAACGACAAGGCCCCGGATTCCGGGGCCTTGCCTGTGTCTGCGATCGGTGGTGGTGTTGATCAGCGCAGCGATTCGATCAGGTCGATGTACTGCTGCTTGGCGTCGTCGGCCGAGGTGTCCTTGAGCTTTTCCCAGGCGTCCCACTTGGCGCGGCCGACCATGTCGGTGAAGCTGGGCTTCTTGGCCTCGTTGTCGCCTTCGGTGGCCTGCTTGTACAGCGCGTAGAGCTTGAGCAGCGTGGCGTTGTCGGGGCGCTCGCTGATCGAGGTGGAGTTCTTGACGGCGGCCTCGAAGGCGGCGTTCAGATCGGACATGGCGGGTCTCCTGGTGGGCGGTTCGTGTAGCGGCACAGTGTAGCCAAAAAAGCAGGAATTTAGAACGACCGTGCTTTTTTCACCGTCATCCGAACCGAGACCGGCCATGCCGCTCCTACGCTGCGCTGCACAGGTGCCCGGCCACGGGCCATCGGTCGGCCTCGCAGGGCACGGGGGTCGGCACCTGGCCCCGGGCGCTGCCCGGTTGCAGGATGCGGCCGTGCTCCATCACGACCACGAGGTCGGCGACGGCGAAGGCCTGCTGGCGGTCCTGGGTCGCATAGACGGCCGTACAACCCAGGCTGCGCAGCAGCCGGGGAATTTCCTCGCACAGGCGCTCGCGCAGGTTGCAGTCGAGGCCGGACAGGGGTTCGTCCAGCAGCACCAGGCGCGGGCGCTCCACCACGGCGCAGGCCAGCGCCGCGCGCTGCTGCTGGCCGCCCGACAGGCTGCCGGGAAGACGCTCGCCCATGCCCTGCAGCCCGACCAGGCCCAGGGTCTGCTGCACCCGCTCGTGGATCTGCGCGCGAGGCAGGCCGCGCATCTCCAATGGGAAGGCCACGTTGGCCTGCAGGCTCATATGGGGCCAGAGCGCATGGTCCTGGAGCACCAGGCCCAGGTCGCGCCGCTCGGGCGGCAGGGACTGCGAGGCGCTGGCCACGCACTGCCCGTCCATCCAGACTTCGCCGCGGCTGGGCTGCTCCAGCCCGGCCAGGATCTTGAGCAGGGTGGTCTTGCCGCAGCCCGAAGGCCCCAGCAGGGCCAGCACCTCGCCGGGGGCAATCTGCAGGCTGATGTCCTGAAGCACGGCACGCTCGCCGTGGATGCGCTTGAGCTGCCGGGCTTGGACGGCCACGCCCTGCGCGGCGGCCGTGGAGGATTCGATGGAGGTCACAGGGACCGCATGCTAGGTGCGGTGTGTGACATGCCGGTGTCGGCCGGACCCTGCAAGGGCCTCAGCGCGTGGGCTCGCTCAGCCAGCGCTGGGCCAGCTTCACCCAGAACGTGGCGCCCTGCGGGATCAGCTGGTCGTTGAAGTCATAGCTGGGGTTGTGCAGCGTGCAGGGGCCGCCGCCGTGGCCGATGGCGCGGTGGTCGCCGTCGCCATTGGCGATGAAGCAGTAGGCGCCGGGCTTTTCCAGCAGCATGAAGGCGAAGTCCTCGGCGCCCATGGACGGCTCCTGGGGCAGCACGTTGGCCTCGCCCACGACCTCGGCCATGACGCGGCGTGCGAACTCGGCCTCGGGGGCGGAGTTGATGGTGGGAGGGTAGTTGCGCACGAACTCGAACTCGCAGCGCGTGTCATGCGCGGCGCAGATGCTCTCGGCCAGGGTCTTCATGCGCCGCTCGATCAGGTCCAGCACCTCCAGCGTGAAGGTACGCACCGTGCCCTGCAGCTCCACGCTGTCGGGCACCACGTTCGTGGCCTCGCCCGCATGGACCATGGTGACCGAGACCACGCCCGCCTCGATGGGCTTGACGTTGCGGCTGACGATGGTCTGCAGGCCCAGGATCAGCTGGGCCGCCACGGGCAGCGGGTCGATCACCATGTGCGGCATGGCCGCGTGGCCGCCCTTGCCGCGCACGACGATGCGGAACTCGTTGCTCGACGCCATGGCCGGGCCCGGGCCCACGGCCATGGTGCCGGCCTTCATGCCCGGCCAGTTGTGCATGCCGAACACGGCCTGCATGGGGAACTGGGTGAACAGGCCGCCCTCGACCATCTCGCGCGCGCCGCCGCCGCCCTCTTCGGCCGGCTGGAAGATCAGGTGCACCGTGCCCTCGAAGCTGTCGCGGTGCGCGGCCAGGTACTGCGCGGCAGCCAGCAGCATGGCGACATGGCCGTCATGTCCGCAGGCATGCATTTTTCCGGCATGGCGGCTGGCGTGCTCGAAGGTGTTGAACTCCTGCATGGGCAGGGCGTCCATGTCGGCGCGCAGGCCGACGGCGCGGCCGCTGGCGCCGCCGTCACGGCCGTGGATGGTGCCCACCACGCCCGTGCGGCCCAGGCCGCGGTGCACGGCAATGCCCCATCCCTCCAATTGCCGGGCCACGAGGTCGGCGGTGCGGATCTCCTCGAAGCACAGTTCGGGATGGGCATGTATGTCGCGGCGCAGCGCGGTGATCTCGGGTGCGCGGTCCAGCAGTTCCTGCAGCAAGGCCATGGGATTCTCCTTCTAGAGCGTGTTATGCACTTTTAAGTACCCGCGTTGGCTCTGCGCGCTGGTGATCGCAAGGCGCAGTGCGCCGCCAAGGCCCATGCCTTGGCACGCGCTGCAACGCCGCGAGCGCCTGCGCGCAGAGCCAACCCGAAGGGAAAGCTGCAAGCCTACACCCGGACCTTGCCGTCGCCGGTCAGCATGGACAACTCCACGAAGCGCGGCTTGCCGGACTGCGGCTTGAAGACCAGCGGGAAGCCCGCCACCTGCTGGCCGTGCATGGCGTCGAGCGCGGCCACCAGGCCGTCGCGCGTGGGCTTGCCCGAGGCCGATGCCTGGCGCAGCGCATCGGCGAACACGCGCGCCGCCAGATAGCCTTCCATGCTGGAATAGTTGGGCGTCAGCTTGCCGCCGCCCTTCTGGATGGCCGCCAGGAAATCGCGCGTGATCTGGCGCGAGGTCTGGAAGGGCGAGGGCACGACCTGGGTGACCACCACGCCTTCGGCATCCTTGCCCAGCGTCTCCGACAGCGCCTGGGCACCCACGAAGGACACGTTGTAGAACTGCCCGCCAAAGCCTGCCTGGCGCGCCGCGCGCACAAAGGCCGCGCTGGCCGAGTAGGTGACGATCTGCACGATCACATCGGCGCCCAGCGGCACCAGCGTCTTGACGGCCGCCGCCACATTGTTCGAGTTGCGCTCCACCGTGGCCGCGCCCACGGGCTCCAGCCCCTTGGCGGCCAGTGCCGCCTTGACACCGGCCAGGCCCGACTCGCCATAGGCATCGTTCTGGTGCAGCACGGCCACCTTCTTCAGGCCCAGGCCCGTGAGGTGGCGCACCATCAGCGCCGTCTCGTCGGCATAGGAGGCGCGCACATTGAAGACCAGGTGGGCCAGCTGGGGCTGGCGCAGCGCGTCGGCGCCCGTCAGCGGTGCGAACAGGGGCACGCGCGCCTTTTGCAGCAGCGGCAGCGCGGCCATGCTGGTGGAGGTGCCCACGTAGCCGAACAGGGCGAACACGTCGTCGGACAGGAAGCGCTGGGTATTGGCCGCGCAGCGCTCGGGCTCGTAGCCGTCGTCCATCACGCGCAGTTCGATGTTGCGCCGGGCAATGCCCCCCTGCGCGTTGAGCTGTTCGAAGTACAGCTTGGCGCCTTCATGGAAGGGCTGGCCGATCTGCGCTGCAGACCCGGTCAACGGGCAGGACTGGCCCAGCACGATGGTGCCACCCGCGTCCTGGGCGCGCACTGCGCCGGTCCAGGTGGCGGCAGCAGCCGTGCTGGCTGCGATGAACTGTCTGCGGCTGAACGCCGTCTTGGGTCGGAGCATGAACTTGCCTGTTTTTGTCGCTGGAATCGGCGCCGTTGCTGCGTGCAGCCGGCTGCAAGGGTCCGCATAATAAAGACAAGCGGCGATTGCGGCATGCAAGACCGGCACCGCCCCTTGCCCGTGACGGCCTTTTCCCGTTTTCCCGGCTTTCACGGTTTTTTCGCAAAGTACCCACCCTGTCCGAGACCGCTGCCACCATGTCCTCCGCCACGCCCCCACTCCAGTCCACCTCACAGGTGCTGGGCGCCTGCCCCCATGACTGCCCCGATACCTGCTCGCTGGTGACCACGGTCGAAGACGGCATCGCCAAGAGAGTCCAGGGCAACCCCGCCCATCCGCACACGGGCGGCGTGCTCTGCGCCAAGGTCAGCAAATACACCGAGCGCAGCTACCACCCCGAGCGCGTGCTCACCCCGCTGCGCCGCGTGGGCCCCAAGGGTTCCGGGCAGTTCGAGCCCGTGGGCTGGGACGAGGCGCTGGCCGACATCGCCGCGCGCCTGCAGTCCCTGGCGGCGCGCGATCCCGAAACCATCCTGCCCTACAGCTACGCAGGCACCATGGGCCTGGTGCAGGGTGAGAGCATGGACCGGCGCTTCTTCCACCAGCTCGGCGCCTCGCTGCTGGACCGCACCATCTGCTCCAGCGCCGGGGGCGAGGCCCTGAACCTGACCTATGGCGGCAAGCTGGGCATGCGCGTGGAGCATTTCACCGAAAGCCGGCTCATCCTCATCTGGGGCAGCAACAGCATCGGCAGCAGCCTGCATTTCTGGCGCTATGCGCTGGAGGCCAAGCGCAACGGCGCACGCCTGGTGTGCATCGACCCGCGCAAGACCGAGACCGCCGACAAATGCCACGAGCACCTGCAGCTGCTGCCCGGCACCGATGCCGCCCTGGCACTGGCCCTGATGCACGAGCTGATCACGCACGGCTGGCTGGACCATGACTACATTGCGCGCCACACGCTGGGCTGGGAGGAACTCAAGGCCCGCGCCCTGCAGTGGCCGCCCGAGCGCGCGGCCCAGGTCTGCGGCCTGCCCGTGGAGCAGATCCGCCAGCTGGCGCGCGACTACGGCACCACCACGCCCGCCGCCATCCGCCTGAACTACGGCGTGCAGCGCGCGCGCGGCGGCGGCAATGCCGTGCGCGCCATCGCCTGCCTGCCGGCCCTGGTGGGCGCCTGGCGCCACCGTGCGGGCGGCCTGCTGCTGTCCGCCTCGGGCGCCCTGCCCGCGCAGCGCGCCCGACTGCAGATGCCGCACCTGCTGGGCGAGCGCCGCCCGCGCACCATCAACATGAGCACCATCGGCGACGCCTTGCTGCACGAAGGCGGCAATGGCTTCGGGCCGCGCGTGGATGCCATCGTGGTCTACAACAGCAATCCCGTGGCCGTGGCGCCCGAGTCGGCCAAGGTCGTGGCCGGCTTTGCGCGCGAGAACCTGTTCACCGTGGTGCTGGAGCAGTTCATGACCGACACGGCCGACCTGGCCGACTACGTGCTGCCGGCCACCACGCAGATCGAGCACTGGGACATCCACGGCAGCTACGGCCATACCGACGTGCTGCTCAACCGCCCCGCCATCCCGCCGCTGGGCCAGGCGCGCAGCAACGGCCAGATCTTCCGCGACCTGGCCGCGCACATGGCGCGGCACGATGCCGCCTTTGCCGCCGACCATTTCCAGACGGGAGACGAGCAACTGTGCCGCGAAGCCTTCGAGGGGCGCGGCGTGGACTTCAACGAGCTGATGGACAAGGGCTTTGCCACCCTGGCCCTGCCCGAGGCCCCCTTTGCCGAGGGCGGCTTCGCCACGCCCTCGGGCCGCTGCGAGTTCACCAGCGCCGAGCTGGCGCGGCGCGGCATGGACCCGCTGCCCGACTACCTGCCCAACTACGAAACCGCCGAAACGGATGCGCGCTACCCGCTGGCCATGATCTCGCCGCCGGCACGCAACTTTCTCAACAGCAGCTTCGTCAACGTCAAGAGCCTGCGCACCATGGAAGGCCGACCGCTGGTGGAGCTGCACCCCGACGACGCCGCCCCGCGCGGCGTAGCCGAGGGCGACCGGGTGCGCGTCTTCAACGACCGGGGCAGCTACGAATGCCACGCCACCCTCAACGGCCGCGCGCGCCGTGGCGTGGTCAACGGCCTGGGCATCTGGTGGCGCAAGCATGGCGACAACGGCACCAACGTCAACGAGCTCACCCACCAGCGCCTGACCGACCTGGGCCGCGCGCCCAGCTTCTACGACTGCGCGGTGCAAGTGCAGCGGCTGGCCTGAGCCCCGCCCCGAAGGCGGGCGATTCCTGCGCAATGGCGTCTGGCGCATCGGCACAATGGACCGCATTGCCACCACCGACAGGAGATGCCCATGCTGCAAACCGCCGTGGTCGCCGTGCGCGACCGTGCCCGGCTGCAGGAAATCGTCGGCGTGCTGCTGCGCTTCGGGCTGGCCGACCTGGTCGACACGCTGGGCCTGGCCCGCTTCGCGCCGCGCGGCAGCCAGCCCCATCCCGAGCATCCGCTGGATGCCAGCCGCCCCGAGCGCCTGCGCATGGCCCTCGAATACCTGGGTCCCAGCTTCGTCAAGCTGGGCCAGATCATGGCCACGCGCTCGGACCTGCTCGCGCCCGAATGGACGGCCGCCCTGCAACAACTGCACAGCCACGCCGCCCCGCTGCCCTGGGAGACGGCCCAGCCGTTGATCGAGCAGTCGCTGGGCCTGCCCGTGGAGCAGGTGTTCACGCATTTCGACCCCGTGCCGCTGGCCTCGGCCTCCATGGCCCAGGTGTACCGCGCGCGGCTGCCTGCGGCCGAAGACCGGGATGACCGGCAAGACCAGGAGGACGGCAGCGGCAGCGACAGCACCCCTGCGGCCAGCGCTGCCGACATCGAAGTCGTGGTCAAGGTCCAGCGCCCCGGGCTGCGCCCCCAGATCGAAGCCGACCTGCGCCTGCTCGAGCACCTGGCGCTGCTGGCCCAGGAACAATGGCCGCAGCTGGCACGCTACCGCCCGCGCGAAGTCACGCGCCAGCTGGGCCAGGCGCTGCGCGAGGAACTGGATTTCACCGTCGAAGCCCACAACGGCGATGCCGTGGCGCGGCACTTCGCGGCCCAGCCCGAGATCGTCGTGCCGGCCATCCACTGGGCATTGAGCGGGCCGCGCCTGCTGGTGCAGGACTTCGTGCCGGGCGTGCCGGCCTCGGCCGTGGGTGCGGACCCCGCGCTGGACGGCCCGCTGCTGGCGCGCCGTGGCGCCTGCGCGTTTTTGCAGATGGTGCTGCGCGACGGCCTGTTCCACGCCGACCCGCACCCTGGCAACCTGCTGGCCCTGCCCGGCAACCGCGTGGGCTTCATCGACTTCGGCATGGTCGGGCGGCTGTCTCCCCAGCGCCGCCGCCAGGTGCTGGGCCTGATGCGCGCCCTGGTCGAGGGTCAGGGCCGCAGCCTCTCGGGCGTGCTGCTGGAATGGGCGGCCGAAAGCGAAATGCCCGGCCGCGCCCCGCCCTCGGCCGCGCGCATCGAGGCCGCCGTGGACCGCTTCGTGACCCGCCATGGCCCCGGCGCCAGCAATGGCCGCCTGGTCATGTCCCGCGCGCTGCAGGACTTCATGGCCCTGGCCCGCGAAACCGGCGTGGCCCTGCCCGCCGACATGGCGCTGCTGCTCAAGGCCCTGATCACGGCCGACCAGGTGCTGCTGCAGCTGGACCCGCAATTCGACGTGGTGCAGACGGCCACGCCCCTGGTCAAGGCCCAGCTGCTGCAGCGCTACTCCCTGCGCAGCCTGGCGCGCCAGCGCCGCGCCGCCATGGCGCAGTGGCTGGAACTGGCCAACGACGCGCCGCACACCCTGCGGCTGGTGATGCAAAGACTGCGCTCGGGCCGGCTGCAGGCCGACCTGGACATACGCCACATCGACCGGCTTTCACTGGCACTGGAACGCGCCGCCACCCGCCTGGCCCTGGCCGTGGTCTCCGGCGCCTTCATCCTGGGCCTGGCCCCCGGCCTGCTGACCATGGGCCCGCGCCTGTGGGGCATCCCCCTCTTCGCCGCCCTGGGCGTGGCCGGCGCCGCCGCCAGCCTGGCCGTTCTTTTCACCACCATGCGCAGGCAGAAGGCGCTGGATTGATCGCTGGATTGGCGATCAGGAACGCCAAAAAAGCAGCACCAGCGCATCAGTTCAAAGCCGGGCGCCGCCCCCAAAACCGCCACGTCCCAACCCAGAGACACCGAGGAAGGGCCGCCCCGCACCGAGGGTGTCGTCCCCCTCCGCGAAGCGAGAAGGGGCGCCGTGCAACGGGCGACGTGCAACGGGAAGCGGCGCAGCCGCTCAGGGGGTCAGTCCAATTTGACGCCAGCGCTCTTGATGATGGCGCCCCAGCGCTTAGATTCCGCGCGCGACATGGCCAGGAACTGCTCGGGCGTGCCGGGCAGCGCCTCCATGCCGAAGTCCTGCATGCGCTTGACCACGGCGGGGTTGGCCAGCGCCTTGTTGAGTTCGGCGTTCAGGCGCTGCACCACGGCGGGGGGCATCTTGGCCGGGCCCAGGATGCCCTGGAAGGCATAGACCTCGGTATCGGGCACGCCGACCTCGGCCAGCGTGGGCAGCTCGGGCAGGCTGGGCACGCGCTTGCCCGTGCCGATGGCCAGGGCGCGCACCTTGCCCGACTGGATCACGGGCAGGCCCGAGGCCAGGTCCAGGAACATGCAGGGCACCTGGCCGCCCATCACGTCGGCCAGCGCAGGCGCCGCGCCGCGATAGGGGATGTGCGTCAGGAAGGTGCCCGTGCGGTTCTTGAACATCTCCATGGCCAGGTGGTGGGGCGAGCCGTTGCCGGGCGAGGCGTAGTTGACCTGGCCCGGATGCGCCTTCACGTAGGCCAGGAATTCCTTGAAGGTCTTGGCCTCGAAGTTCGGGTTCACCACCAGCGCCATCGGGAAGCGGCTGATGCCGCCGATGTAGGTGAAGTCCTTTTCGGGGTTGAAGGACAGCTTGCTGAACAGGTGCTCGTTGTAGGCCAGCACGGCGTTGTCGCCCGACATGATGGTGTAGCCGTCGGGCTTGGCCGTGGCCACGATCTGGGCGCCGATGTTGGTGGAGGCGCCGGGGCGGTTGTCCACCACGATGGTCTGGTTCAGCGTCTGGCGCATGGCCTCGGCCACGGTGCGCGCCAGCACGTCGGTGCCGCCGCCGGGCGGATAGGGCACGACCCAGCGGATGTTGCTGGCGGGCCAGTCCTGCGCCTGTGCAAAAGGCGCGGCCATGCCGGCGGATGAGGCCGCCACGGCGGCCAGGAATTGTCTACGGTCCATTGTTGTCTCCTGTGGGATGGGTGTGATGGTCCTGGCCGCGCCCTGTTGCTTTTGTTCATGGAGGCGGCGGCCGTGTGTTTCAGGGCGGGCTGGCTGCGGGGAACTCCACGCGCTGCACCTTGAAGCCCTGGGCCGCCAGCAGCGCCGGCAGGCCGCGCGTGCCCACCATGTGCAGGGCGCCCACGGCGGCGAACACGCTGCGGCCGGAACGGATCTGCCGCGCCACTTCGCGCGCCAGGCCGGGGTTGCGGCCATAGACCATGCGGTCGTAGTCGGCGCGCTCGGCGGCATTGGCCATGCAGTCGCACCAGTCGGGCAGGCTCTCCAGCAGGTGGATGCGGCCATCGGCCCAGACGCGTGCGATCAGTCCCAGCTTCTGGGAGGCGATGCCGCTTTCCAGCTGGCGCAGGCCGGACTCCACCGTCTCGGCCACGCGCGCGGGGTCGTCCGAGACCAGCTCGCGCAGTTGCAGCTCGGGTGTCTCCAGCGACAGCACGGGCTTGCCCAGGGCCAGCGCCACGCCGGCCAGCGAGAAATCGATGCCATAGGACGCGTCCAGCCCCTCGCTGCGGCCGGCCAGCGACAACAGGGAGATCACCTGGGCGTCGGGGCGCAGCAGGGCCAGCTCGGGGCCGGCGCAGGCCAGGCGCCTTTGCTCCTCAAGCCGGCGCTGGAGATCGCCGCGCAGCGGCGGCGCATCGGGCCGCGCCTGCATGCCTGCGAACAAGACCTTCATGACCTCGGGATCGAGGATGTTCAGCTCCAGCGCCAGGCTGTCGGAGGCGCGCAGCGCGTCCGCCACCGTGGGGCCGGGCACGCTCCAATCGAGCTTGGCCGCGTGCATGGTCCCGTAGAGCCAGCTGGTGCGGCCCCGGTGCTCGATGCGCCACAGCAGTCCACGGTCCTGCGCCTTGCGCTGCATGGCGCGGATCTCGTCCGGGCTGGGCATGCGCGCCTCGGGCGGGCAGGTGACGGGGTCCGCGGCCGGGGGCGCCCCGAATGCCGCGGCCAGCGGCGACAGCGCCAGCGCGGCCAGGCCGGCGCGCAGCGACCTGCCCGCCAGGCGCCACCAGGGTGCGCAGACGCGGCTCATTCGGCAGGCTCGACGATGTTCTGGTCGATGGCGCCGAAGATGCTCTGGCCGTCCTTGCCCTTCATCTCGATGCGGATGGTGTCGCCGAAGCGCATGAACTCGGTCTTGGGCGCGCCGTCCTGGATGGTCTCTATGCAGCGCTTCTCTGCGATGCAGCTGTAGCCCTTGGGCCACTCCATGCGCCGGTTCTTGCCCTTGCCGCTTTCCACGCCCTTGTTGCTCACGGTGCCGCTGCCCACGATGGAGCCGGCGCGCACATTGCGCGTCTTGCAGATATGGGCGATGAGCTGGCCGAAGTGAAAGCTCATGTCCTCGCCCGCATCGCACATACCTACCTTGCGGCCGTTCCAGGTGGACTGCAGCGTCAGGTGCAGGCGGCCGCCCTTCCAGGCGTCGCCCAGCTCGTCCAGCGTCACGGCCACGGGGCTGAAGGAGGTGGCGGGCTTGGACTGGAAGAAGCCGAAGCCCTTGGACAGCTCATTGGGGATCAGGTTGCGCAGGCTCACGTCGTTGGCCAGCATGACCAGGCGCACGCCGCCCAGCGCACGCTCGGGCGTGGCGCCCATGGGCACGTCGGCGGTGATGACGGCGATCTCGGCCTCGAAGTCGATGCCCATGGACTCGCTGGGCACCACCACGTCGTCGCAGGGGCCCAGGAAATCGTCGCTGCCGCCCTGGTACATCAGCGGGTCGGTGTAGAAATTGGCGGGCACCTCGGCGCCGCGCGCCTGGCGCACCAGCTCCACATGGTTGATGTAGGCCGAGCCGTCGGCCCATTGGTAGGCACGCGGCAGCGGCGCCATGCACTGGCGCGGATCGAAGGCAAAGGCATGGACCGCCTTGCCGCTGTTGAGCAGGTGGTACAGGTCCTGCAGCTGGGGCGCCATGTAGCTCCAGTCGTCGAGCACCTGCTGCAGGCGGCTCGCTATGCCGGTCGCATAATGGGCCTGGCTCAGGTCGCGTGACACCACGACCAGTTGCCCGTCCCGCGATCCGTCCTTGTATGTGGCAAGTTTCATGCTGCTCCCCCGTGCCGCCGCCGCGCGCCACGGCATCCGGGCAGCGGCCTGGATACCCATGGCGACGCAGCCACGAATTACGATAAGTTAAATTGATTTAACTAAACAAAACCAAATTCTATTGCAATGGACAAGGAACGCGCAGGGATTCAATCGGTCGAGGTCGGTTTTACGTTGCTGGAGGCGCTGACGCGCGCCCGGGGCCCGCAGATGCTCAAGGACCTGGCGTCCGACGCCGGCATGAGCGCCGCCAAGGCGCACCGCTACCTCGTGAGCTTCCAGCGCATCGGCCTGGTCACCCAGGACGCGCGCACCTCCCGCTACGACCTGGGCCCGGCCTCGCTCAAGCTGGGCCTGGCATCGCTGGCGCGGCTGGACCCCGTGCGGCTGGCGCGCGAGCGCATGCCCGCGCTCATGGAGCGCATCCACCACACGGCGGCCATCGCCGTCTGGGGCAACCACGGGCCGACCATCGTGCACTGGGAGGAAAGCGCGCAGTCGGTCACCGCCAACCTGCGCCTGGGCGACGTCATGCCCATGCTGGCCTCGGCCACCGGGCGCTGCTTCGCGGCCTGGCTGCCGCGCGAGGTCACGGCCCCGCTGCTGGAGCCCGAGGTGGACAAGGCCCGCCGCATCCAGCGCAAGGACCTGCCGCTCACCCCCGAGGCCATAGACGCCATGCTGGCCGAGGTGCGCGAGCGCGGCACCGCCCGCGTGGTCGATACCGTGCTGCCCGGCATCGTGGCGTTTTGCACGCCGGTCTTCGACTCCTCGGGCCATATCGTGCTGGGCCTGACCACGCTGGGCTCGATTGCAACTTTCGACCCCGAATACGGCGGCGCCATCGACGCGCCGCTGCGCGAAGCCTGCGTGCAGTTGTCCCAGGACCTGGGCTGGAATGCCTGAGATGAAGCTACACCCCCTGAGTCGCTTCGCGCCTTCCCCCTGGAAGGGGGACGACAGCCTCGCTGCGGGGCGGCGCGGCCGGCGTAGGCCCTTGCTCGCTGTCCCTGGCCTTGGGCCGCGCCGGTTTCATGGGCTGTGGGTGGCGCGCAGCACTATGGATAACTGACATGAGCCTACGCCAGCGCGCCCTGCCCGCCCTCACCGCCGTGGTGCTGGGCGTGCACGCCCTGGCCCTGCTGGGCCTGCCGCTGTGGAGCCAGGTGTCAGCGCCGCGCACCGAGGTGGCGGCCATGCAGACGCGGGCGCTGTCCCTGCCCGAGCCACCCGCCCCCCCGCCTGCAGCGCCCGTACCCGCACCGAAGGCGCCTGCGCCCAAGCCGCAGCAGCCTCGCCCCAAGGTCCAGCGCCCGGCACCCGCCGCATCCGTGGCCGAGCCGTTGGACACGCCCATCCGCGAAACCGTGGAGCCCTTGCCGATGGCCGCAGCGCCGGAGCCTGCCGCATCGGAAGCCTCGGAAGCCGCCGATGCCGGCAGCGGGGCAACCCCGGCCACACCGCCGGCGCCGCCTGCTTCCAAGCCCGAACCCGAAACACCACCCGCACCCTCGGCCGGCCCGGCCCAGGGCATGGCCATCACCTCGCCCGACGGCACGCCGCTGGCCTCCGACGCCCCCGTTCCCGTGCAACTGCCCGATCCCGCGCGGCTGTCGTTCGCCGTCACCGGCCAGGCCAAGCGCTTCAACTACTCGGCCAGTGCCGAGCTGGTCTGGCGCCATGCCAACGGCCAGTACCAGGCCAGCCAGGAAGTCAGCCTGTTCCTGCTGGGCTCGCGCTCGCAGACCAGCGAGGGCCGCATCACCGACAGGGGACTGGAGCCCAGCCGCTTCAACGACAAGGCACGCAAGGAGCAATCGGCGCAGCTGGCGTTCGACCAGAACCTGGCGCACTTCAGCACGGGCGCGCCCGATGCCGCCATCGCGCCCGGCGCGCAGGACCGGCTCAGCGTGTTCCTGCAACTGTCGGCCCTGCTGGCGGCGGCGCCGCAGCGCTATCCGGCGGGCACGCAGATCAGCTTCATCACCGTCAGCGCGCGGCGCGCCGACCGCTGGACCTTCCGCGTGGGCGAGACCGAGACGCTGGACCTGCCCTCGGGCAGCACGCAGGCGCTGCGGCTGGACAAGATCGCGGCGGCCGGCGATGACCAGCAGGCCTCGCTGTGGCTGGCGCCGTCCATGCAATACCTGCCCGTGCGCATCCGGCTGGCGCAGGACAACGGCGACTTCGCCGACCTGCAGCTCAAGGGCCGCCAGGCGCCCTGATCGCGGGTAGGCGGGCACTTGCAGGCACCGCTGCCGCCCGCCTACCACAGCGCGGCCTGCGGCGCACGCCGCCGCGCATGCCAATCCGTGGAATACTGCATGCAAGTGCCTGTGATAGATCGGGACCCCCACGGTTCTTGAAATCCGGCGCTTCGCAGCCATGTAGGCTGTGCGACGCCCGGCAACGGGCCAGAAAGGGAACACCATGCAAATGCTTTACGACTCCGAATCTTTTGTGGTGCTCCATCTGCGTCCCGACATGGATCCGGATGCAACGGCTGGCAATGAGGCAGTCGACACCGCCCGCCAACTGCCACGCCACGGCTTCGAGATCGTGGACAAGCGCTCGGGCAAGGAGGTCTACCTGGACGGCTCCTGGGCCGAGATGTTCCAAAAGCAGATCATTGCCTGGCAGCTCGACGCCCCCACCGAGGAAGAGGTGGAAGACGCGCTGGATCGCTACGCAGGCCTGGCCCAGCAGCCCGTCGTGGTCCACTGACAGCACACAGCGCACAGCCCCCTGAAGGGGCCGCGTGCCAAGCCCGCCGCAGGTTCTCTGCGGCGGGCTTTTTCTTTGGGCGCGGCCATTGCGCGGACCCTGGTGCTTTCACCGATCCGCAGCGAGCGCCGCCTGCCTAGAATCCTGAGCGCAGGTTCAAGATTTGAAGACCATCTGTGAGATGGTCTTGTCGCGCCTGTGTGGTGTGCGCCGGCCTCTTGCAGACAACCAGGAGGCAGCGATGCAAACCACAGGCCACAGCATTCGTGGCGTTCAGGATGTCATCTCGTACATCGACGCACGCCAGGGCATTTCAGGCCGCGCCGGCACCATCTGGTGGCTGGCACTCGGCGGCCTTTTCCTCGACGCCTTTTCCAACTCCGCGCTCAGCGTGGGCCTGGGGCCCATGACGCGCGACCAGCAGCTCACGCCGGCCGAGGTGGCCTGGATGACGTCGCTGGCCTCCTGGGTGTCCATCGCCTTCAACCCCATCGGCGGCTGGATGGCCGACCGCTGGGGCCGCATGCGCCCGCTGGTCATCGCCAAGGTGCTGGCCGTGGCCGGCGCGCTGCTGGTCAGCATGGCGCCCGACTACGCCACCATCCTCTTCGGCCGCTTCTTCGTGGGCGCGGCCTATGGCATCGACTTCGCCATCGCCATGGCGGTGCTGGCCGAATTCACGCCCGCCCGCCTCAAGAGCCGGCTCAATGTCTGGCAGGGCATGTGGTACATGGCCGTGTGCAGCAACCTGGTGCTGGCGCTGTGGTTCCACTCCTGGGACGTGGGCGATTCGCTGTGGCGCTACTCGGTCGCTGCCACCGCCGTGTTCGGCGTGTTCATCCTGGGCATGCAGGCCGCGCTGCTGGTGGAAAGCCCGACCTGGCTGGCACGCAAGGAGCGGCTGGACGACGCGGCCCGCGCCATGACGCGCATCTATGGCCAGACCTTCAGGGCAGCGCCCCTTGCCGAGCGCCTGCCCGTGCTCAACCCGGCCCGGCGCGGCCTGGCCAATGTGCTGCTGATCTTTCGCGGCATCTACCTGCCGCGCACGCTGCTGGCGGCCACGGTGCAGATAGGCCAGTCCATCCAGTACTTTGCCGTGGGCTGGTACCTGCCGCTGATCAGCGCCTCGCTGTTCGGCAAGGACTTCCGCGAGGCCACGCTGGGCGCGCTGGTGTTCAACGTGTTCGGCATCGTCGGCGGCTTCCTGTCGCCCGTCATCGGGCGCCGGCTGGGCCTGCGGCGGGCCTCGGCCTTCGGCTTTGCGCTGGTGTTCCTGATGCTGCTGGTGCTGGGCCTGTTCAACGGCCGCATGCCCATCTGGCTGGCCGTGGCCGTGCCCTCGCTGTTCATCCTCTTTCACTCGGGCGGGCCCGGCGCCAACGGCAAGAGCCTATCCACGCTGTCGTTCCGCAGCGAGCTGCGCGCGGGCGCCAACGGCGTGATCGGCGCGCTGGGCGCCATGGGCGCGGCGCTGGGGCTGCTGGTGTTCCCGCTGTTCCGCCAGCAGTACGGGCTGGAGAACACCTTCCTCATCCTGTCCGTGGTCCCGCTGCTGGCCAGCATCGTCTGCTTTTCCATCCGCTGGGACCCCACGCGCACCACGGTGAATCCCGACGACGAGCCCGGCGCGCCCCAGTTCGCGGAAGACGCCGCCCCGCCCGCCAAGGTCGCTCAAACCACCGCCTGAAAGAGACCACCCCATGCACCATGAAGCCGTGATCCTTTGCATAGACGAAGGCACCTCGGGCACGCGCGCCGCCGTCGTGGGACGCGACGGGCAGGTGTCCGCCCAGGACTATCTGCCGCTGGAAATCCACTGCCCGCGCCCCGGCGTGGTCGAGCAGGACGCCGACCTGCTGCTGGAGCGCACGCTGGACGTGTGCCGCCGCGCCATCGCCCGCGCCCAGGGCTGCGGCCAGCAGATCGTGGCCCTGGCCATTGCCAACCAGCGCTGCTCGGCCGTGCTCTGGGACACGGTCACAGGCCGGTCGCTAGCGCCCATCATGGTCTGGCAGGACTCGCGCCACCGCGACGAACTGGCCCTGCTGGCCGGCGACTGGGATGCCCGGCTGATCCGCCACGCGGGCCGGCCCGTGGGCGTGCGTTCGCCCTACCTGTGGGCCGCGCGCAAGCTGCGTGAGGATGCGGCCGTAGCCCGTGCCTGGCAGCAGCGCCGCCTGGCCTTCGGCACCATCGACTCCTGGCTGCTGTGGCATCTGTCGGATGCGCGCGCCGTGGTCACCACGCCCACCAATGTGACCTCGGGCAACGCCTATGCGCTGGGCGAGCATCGCTATCTGCAGGACTGGCTGGACGCGCTGGAGTTTCCCGCCGAGCTGCTGCCCCGCCTGTGCGAGGACGTGCAGGACTTCGGCCGCACGCGCAGCGAGCTGCTGGGCCTGGCCGTGCCCATCCTGGCCTGCGCGGGCGACCAGCATGCGGCCGCCGTGGGCCTGGGCTGCCTGGAGCGGGGCCAGGCGCTGTGCGTGCATGGCACGGGCAGCTTCGTCGATGTGCTCACGGGAACAAAGCTGCCCGCGCATGACGCAGCCCATGAAAGCTCGCTGACCATGACCGCGCGGCGCATGGGCGGTGTCTCGCGCTATGCCATCGAGACCTATGTGCCCACCACCGGCTCGGCGCTCAACTGGATCTGCGAGAAGCTGCAGTGGTTCGACAACCCGCAGCAGATCAGCACCCTGGCCCGCGAGGCCGAGACGCCGGCCGACCTGGTCTTCATCCCCGCGCTCACGGGCCTGCGCCTGCCGGCCATGGAGCCGGGCGCGCGGGCCTCGATCTCGGGCGTGTCCATGGCCACCTCGCGGCCGCAGCTGGCGCGCTCCATCCTCGAAGGCATTGCGCATTCCGTGGCCTCCTGCGTGCAGGCCGACGAGGCGGCCGCAGGCACCGAGGTGGGCGAGCTGCTGGTGGGCGGCGGCCTGTCGGGCAGCGATGCGCTGCTGCAGATCCAGGCCGACCTGGGCGGCCTGCCCGTGCGCCGCCTGGCCGATACCGACAAGGCCAGCCTGCGCGGCATCGCCTTCATGGCCGGCAGCGCAGGCCTGCTGTGGGACGGGCTGGAGCAGGCCTGCGCCACGCTACGCACCGAAGCGGTCTTCACCCCGCGCATGGCCACCGACGAGCGCGGCGAGCGCCGCCGCATCTGGCGCGCCCGCGTGGGCGACGAACTGGCCCGCGCCCGGGCCCCCGGGCGCAGCGCCGCACTGGAGGGCTGCGCATGATGCAGTGGCCCTTTGGCAATGAACGCAGGGACAGCGCCGCACTGACCCAGACCGCGCCGCTGCAGCTGCAGCGCGCGGACCAGCTCGCGCGGCTGGGTGACGAGGCCTTCGACCTGCTGGTCATCGGTGGCGGCATCACCGGCGCCTATGCGGCGCTGGACGCCAGCCTGCGCGGCCTGCGCGTGGCGCTGGTGGAGAAGGACGACTTCGCCTCGGGCACCTCGTCCAAGTCCTCCAAGATGGTGCACGGCGGCCTGCGCTACATCGAGCAGGGCAACCTGGGACTGGTGCGGCACTCGCTGCTGGAGCGCCAGCGCCTGCGCCGCAATGCGCGGCACCTGGTGCAGCGCCTGCCCTTCCTGTTTCCCGTGATGGAGCGCGACGGCGTCTTCGACGCCCGCCTGGCCAAGGCCTTCGGCAGCCTGCTGTGGACCTATGACCTGGCCGGCGGCTGGCGCGAAGGCATCCTGCACCGCAAGCTCGGCAAGGCCGAGGTGCTGTCGCACTGCCCGAGCTTCCGCGAAGAGCAGCTCCTGGGCGGCTACATGTACTTCGACGCGCGCGTGGACGATGCGCGGCTCACGCTGGCCGTGGCGCGCACCGCGGCCTTCCATGGCGCGGCCGTGCTCAACCACTGCCAGGCCACCGCCGTCACGCGCAACGCCCACGGCCGCGTGGATGGCGCCATCGTCCAGGCCGATGGCCGCGAGATCACGGTGCGCGCGCGCAGCGTGGTCATGGCCACGGGCGTGTGGCTGCGCGACTGGGATGGCCGCAAGCCCGGCCAGGAACCCCGGCTGCACGTGCGCCCCGCCAAGGGCGTGCACGTGGCCATTCCCTGGCTGCGCATACGCAACGACTGCACCGTCACCATTCCCGTGCCGGGCCGCAGCCGGCGCGCCACCATCACGCGCTGGGGCGATGTCTCCTACCTGGGCACCACCGACGAGGACTACGCAGGTGGCCTGGACGATGTGCACTGCACGCGCACCGAGCTGGACTTCCTGCTGGAAGGCGCACGCTCCGCACTCAAGGTGGACCTCTCGCCCGAGGACGTGGTCGGCTCCATCGCCGGCTGCCGCCCCCTGGTCGGCCCGCCCGGCGGCAAGACCGTGGAGATGAAGCGCAACCACGAAATCCATGTGGCAGCCGACGGCCTGGTCACCATCGTGGGCGGCAAGCTCACCACCTCGCGCCACATGGCCGAGCAGACCGTGGACGCCGTCGAGAAACTGCTGGGCCGGCGCACGCGCTGCACCACCACCTCGGCCTTTGTGCTGGGCGCGGCCGGCTACGACGCCCAGGCCATCACGGCCACGGGCGGCCTGTCGGCCCACCTGGGCGAGCGCTACGGCACGGAGGCGCGCTTCGTCAGCGACCTGCTGGCCGTGCGGCCCGAACTGGCCCGGCCCATCGTGCAGGGCCTGCCCCATACCGAGGCCGAGGTCCTCTACGCCGTGCGCCACGAAATGGCGGCCAGCGTGGACGACGTGCTCTCGCGCCGCCTGCGCGCCCGCCTCATGGCGCGCGATGCCTCGGCCCACGCCGCGCAGCGCGTGGGCGACATCCTGGCCGATGAACTGGGACTGACACCCGCGCAGGTCGCGCAACAGGTCCACGACTACCGCCGCGCCGTGGAGCGCGAAAAACAGATTTTGATGGGAGACATCCAATGCTGAGCAAAGACGCAATCGCCCGCGGCTACAACCGCCGCAACTACGTGGTGGGCGCCCCCACGACCCCAGGCTGGGCGGCGCAGGCCGCACCTGCAGCCGACCGCCCTGCCTCCGAAGGTCCTGCCTGCGGCCTGCAGCACGAACCCGTGGCCGTGCCCGAGGCCGCGCTCGCCGCGCTGCGCACCGCCTGCGACCGCGTGCAGACCGAGCGCGCCGACATCGTTGCCGGCACGCGCGACTGGTGGGCGCGCACCATGATGGCCGAGACCTCGGGCCACCCGGCCACGCCGCAGGCCGTCATCGCCCATGCATCCACCGTGGAGCAGGTGCAGGCCGTGATGCGCATTGCCGATGAACACGCCATTCCCGTCACCGTCTCGGCCGGGCGCAGCAACGTCACGGGCGCGGCCCTGCCCCTGCGCGGCGGCATAGTGCTGGACCTGTGCGAACTCAATCGCTTTATCGCCATGGACGAGCAAAGCCAGATCGTCGAGGTCGAGGCCGGCATGTTCGGCGACGTGTTCGAGGAAACCATCCAGCGCCGCCACGGCATGACCATGGGCCACTGGCCCTCGTCCTTCGGCATCAGCACCGTGGGCGGCTGGGTGGCCTGCCGGGGCGCGGGCCAGCTGTCCACGCGCTACGGAAAGATCGAGGACATGGTCCACGGCATGGACGTGGTGCTGGCCGATGGCCGCCTCGTCACCGTAGGCGGCTATGCGCGCGCGGCCATCGGCCCGGACCTGCAGCAGCTGTTCATCGGCTCGGAAGGCACGCTGGGCGTGATCGTGCGCATCCGCTTCAAGCTGCACCGCCTGCCCGACCACGGCCGCGCCATCGCCTATGGCTTTGCCAGCTTTGCCCAGGGCCTGGAGGCCTGCCGCCAGATCCTGCAGCAAGGCGCCAACCCCGCCGCGCTGCGGCTGTATGACGCGCTGGAAAGCGGCGTGCAATTCGGCCGCAGCGACCTCAACGTGCTGCTGATCGCCGACGAAGGCGCGCCCGAGATTGTCGACGCCGTCATGGCCATCTGCGAGCGTGTGTGTGCACCCTTGGGTGAACGGCTGGACGGCGCCGCCACCCTGGAGCGCTGGCTGGACACGCGCTACCTGACCGGCAAGAGCGCCGAGGGCTTCAAGAAAGGCCCGGGCTTCGTCGCCGACACGCTGGAGATGTGCGGCCCCTGGAAAGACCTTCCGGCCATCTACGAGGAAGTGGTCGCCGCCCTGCAGGCCATCCCCGGCACCCTGGCCGGCTCGGCCCACCAGTCGCATGCCTATGTGGATGGCGCCTGCCTGTACTTTTCGCTGCGCGGCGAGGTGGCCGTGGACCAGCGTGCCCACTGGTACCGCGCGGCCTGGGACGCGGCCAACGCCGTGCTGCTGCGCCACGGCGCCACGCTCAGCCACCACCACGGCGTGGGTCTGCTGCGCGCACCCTACATGCGGCAATCGCTGGGCCCGGCCTTTGCCCTGCTGGAGGCCACCAAGCGCATGCTGGACCCCAAGAACCTGCTCAACCCCGGCAAGCTGGGGCTGGACCTCTGACATGGGCCGCCCGGACAACTCCCTGGGCGCGCGGCTGGCGCGCCGCCCCGTCATCGCCACCCTGTACGGAGCTGAGCAGATGGACGCGCTGCTGGCCAGCCAGGCCGAAGTCGCCATCGTCGCCAACATCGAACTGCGCCGCCTGCGCTCGGTGATCTCCACCATCACCGGGGCGGGCAAGATCGCCATCGTCAACATCGACAGCTGCGACGGCATCTCGCCCGACAAGGGCGGCGTGGACTACCTTGTGGACCTGGGCGCCAGCAGCCTGCTGTCCACGCGCGTGGCCACCATCCAGCGCGCCAACAAGGCCGGGCTGCTGACCATGCAAAAGGTCTTCGTCACCGACCGCTCCACCTGGCCGCGCAGCATCAAGGCCGTGGAGCAGAGCGACCCCAACCTCGTGCAGATCATGCCCGCCCCCATGCTGGCCCACATCACCGAGGCCGAGCGCCGCATCCTGCCGCCCCTGGTGGCCTCGGGCTTCGTCTGCAGCCAGGAGCAGGTCCAGCAGGCGCTGGCCGGTGGTGCGATTGCGGTGTCTACCAGCGACAGTGGGCTGTGGTGAGGTGGGCCCTAGGCCGTGCGCGACGCGGCCGGCCCGCGCGCCTCCACCCAGCGGAACAGCGGCGCCACCAGCAGCAGCACGGCGATCAGCCGGCAGACCTGGAAGGCCGTGACCACGGGCACGCCCAGCTGCAGCACCTTGGCGGTGATGGCCATCTCGGTGATGCCGCCCGGCGAGGTGCCCAGCAGCAGTGTGACCCAGGGCAGGTCCACGGCCAGGTGCAGCAGCCAGGCAAAGGCCGCGCAGATCGCCATGAGCCCCACGGTGCCCACGGCCACGGAGCCCAGCCAGCGCGGCGCGGTGTGCAGGAATTCGCGCTTGAAGCGCACGCCCAGGCTGATGCCGATCACCAACTGCGCCGCATTGACCAGGGCCTGGGGCACGGCCGACAGTTCCTGGCCGCACATGGTCAGCAGCATGGACACCAGCAGCGCGCCCAGGAACCAGGGGTTGGCCCGCTTGAGCCGGTCCATGGCCCAGGCGCCCAGGCCCGTGAGCACGGCCAGCAGCGCCAGCCCCGGCCATTCGACGATGCGGATGCTGGGCGGCGTCAGCCCCTCCAGCCCGTGCAGGCCGCTCCACTGCAGCGCAAACGGAATGCTCACGGTGACGATGACCAGGCGCAGGCTGTGGCTGGCCGCCACCAGGTCGGTGCGCGCGTTCTCGCGCTCGGCCAGCAGCGTCATTTCAGAGGCCGCGCCAATGGCGCCCGCGAAGTAGGTGGTGGCGCGCATCTCGCCAGCCGGTATCTGCGGCATGCGCGGCGCATGCACGCGGTACAGCCAGGCGCCGAAGCCCCAGCCCAGCAGCAGCGCCCAGACGATGGCCACGGCAATCGCCCACCACAGCCCCGCGATCAACTGCACCACGGCCGGCGTGAAGTACAGGCCCAGCGAGGCGCCGATGATCCACTGCCCGCCGTTGCGCAGCCGGCCCGCGCTGGCCGTGGGCGCGCCCAGGATGGAGGCCAGCGAGGTGGCGATCAGCGGCCCCAGCATCCAGGGCAGCGGCGTGCGCAGCCACAGGCACAGCTGGGCGGCGGCAAAGGCGCCCAGCAGGGTCAGTGCGATGCGAAGCAGGAAAATGTGGCGGCGCTCGGGCATGGCAGGCGAGGCAGGGGCAGGTCCAAAGCCTGCGAGTATCGCCGCGCCGGCTCCCGCGCGCTGCCGGCGGCGCTATCTCCGTGACAGGTCCGCGCCGCGCCGCACGGCCATCTCACGGCCCATGGCCGCCTGCGTTGCCTCTGGCAGCAGGCCGCGCGCCTGCGGGTAGGCCAGCCGCTCTTCATTCTCGACATGGCTGGCATAGCAGGCCGCGAAGCGTTCGAACACCGCCTCGTCAGCCGCGCCAAAGCCCTGGGACCGCCCCTCGACCATGTCCAGCAGCGGCTGGCGCGCCAGCGCCCAGTCGGCGCTCATCAGGCCGTGCTCGCGCTGCAGGCGCTGCACCAGGGCCACGGTCTGCGCATCGCCCTGCTCCAGCAGCGGCGGGAAGACATGCAGCTCCTCGTCCTCATGGTGCAGCGGCGCCGCCTGGTCGAAGTAGCGCAGGATGTCGCGCGCCGCCTGGCGTGCGCTGTCGTCGCAACCTTTGGTCTGGAGATGCACGCGCAGCCGGTCCAGCAGCGCCAGCATGCGCAGCACGCGCTCGTGGCAGGCTTCGAGCATCTCGAAGGGCTGGTCGAAGCCCGTGCCGGGCGCGCGCCAACCGGGCACGGCATCGCCCTGCGGGCGCGGGGCCACGGTAACTTTCACCCACAGCTCCCCAGATGGCCGCAGGCCGTGCAGTACTCGCAGCCGTCCTTGCGGATCACGGCATGGGCGCCGCATTCCTCGCATTTGCGGCCGGCCATGACCATGGGGTCGGTGGCAAGAGCTTCGGGCTCGGGCAGCGGCGATGGGGCGGGCGGTGCGCCGCTGCCGCGCCGGGCCAGGATGTTCTGCACCGCATAGGCGATGGCGGCCACCTCGGAGTCGTGCCACATGGGCACGCGTGTGCCGTCGTCGCGCTGGTGGGTGCCCAGGCGCACGGGGCCCCGGTCCCAGGCCACCTTGCGCATGTCGCTGAGGGCGCGCTCCAGGAAGCCGCCGCGCGCAGCCAGTGACAGCAGGCGCATGCTGGAGGTCACCCATTGCTGGGACTCGCCGCTCTGGCCCACGGGCATGAAGAATTCGATGGCGCGGTCCACCGTGCGGCCATCGGGCAGCACCACGGGCAGGAAGGAGACGACCAGGTACAGGCGCTTGGGACCTTGCTGGGTCCAGTATTCGATCTTCTCGGCCACGGCGTCCAGCGCGCCCTGGGGGCGGCTTTCTATCACGGTGCGCAGCGGGTCGGGTGCGGAAGCCGCGGCCTCTGCCGGCGCGGGGGAGGCCGGCTTTTCAGCAGATTCGGGCGCATGGGTTTCGAGCACGGCGCCCAGGATGGTGTTGGGCCGGTAGGTGGCCAGGCCCTTGAGGCCGGCCTTCCAGGCCTGGCGGTACAGGTCCTTGAAGTCCTCGTAGGGATAGTCGGCGGCCACGTTGACGGTCTTGGAGATCGCCGTGTCCACGAAGGGCTGCACGGCCTGCATCATGGCGATGTGGCCGGCCGCAGGCATCTGCAGCGCGCTGACGAAGTAGTCGGGCAGCTGCTGCACGTCGCCGCCCAGCGAGCGGTACAGGCGCCAGGCATGGTCTTCGACCGCGTACTCGGCGCTGCCGCCATCGGCCGTGCGTTTCTTGCGCTTGTAGGTCCAGGAGAACGGCGGCTCTATGCCGTTGGAGGCGTTGTCGGCAAAGGCCAGGCTGACCGTGCCCGTGGGCGCGATGGACAGCAGGTGGCTGTTGCGTATGCCGTGCTGGCGTATGCGCTGGCGCAGCGCCTCGGGCAGGCGGCTGGCGAAGGTGCCTTCGGCCAGGTAGCCATCGGCGTCGAACTTGGGGAAGGCCCCCTTCTCGCGCGCCAGCTCCACCGAGGCGCCGTAGGCCGCATCGCGCATGCGCTCGGCAATGCGCGCGGCCATGGCCCGGCCCTCGGGCGCGTCGTAGCGCAGGCGCAGCATGGCCAGCGCATTGCCCATGCCCGTGAAGCCCACGCCGATGCGCCGCTTGGCCTCGCTTTCCTCGCGCTGCTGCGGCAGCGGCCACCAGGTCAGTTCCAGCACGTTGTCCAGCGCACGCACCTGCACGGCCACGGCGCGCTCGAAGGCCTCGAAGTCGAACGCAGGCTCGCCCGCGAAGCCGAACGGATGGCGCACGAAGCGCGTGAGGATGACGGGGCCGAGGTCGCAGCAGCCGTAGGAGGGAAGCGGCTGTTCGCCGCAGTTGTGCACATACAGGCCATTGGCGTCGAAGGCGTGGCAGTCTGCCACCGTGACGTCATAGACCATTTCCTCGCCGTCGCTCTCCAACGCCTGGACGGTGGCAGTGAAGCGCTCACGGTTCGGGGTGCGCCGGTACTGGGCCAGGGCCTGCTCCAGCCGTTCGGCCTTATCGGTGTCCGCAAGGCCTATGCGGTCGGCAAAGATGCCAAGGTTGTCGCCGCTGATGACCAGTTCATGCTGTGCCTGGGTTGCATAGTCGCGCTGGCCGCCTTTGCCGTCGGGCATGGCGCGCAGTTGGGCTGGCCGACGGTTCTCATAAATCGTCGACGCCATGCCCTGGCGCAGCAGCATGCGCTGCACGGTACGCAGCAACTCAGAATCGCTCTGGGACAGGCGCAGGCTCACGCCCTTGTCCTGTGTGCCCTGGACCGACCCATCGGCATCAAACAGGCCGCGCAGCAGCCCTGCGGAAAATGCAGAAGAGGCCGCTTCCATGGACTTGGTGATGCACTTGCGCCCTGGCTCCATCCCCATGCCAAGCGCCAGATCGCGCAATGCGGCACTGGCCATGCGCGCCTCGCCACGTCCCGCCACTGGCCGCTGGAATCCACGGAAATCCGCGCGGTGGCGCAAGCTGGCGGCTGCAGCCTCGGCGGCCTGCATGATGCCTGCCGCGCCCGTGGCGGCATAGGCCACCGCACTGCCGGCGTTGCCTGCGACCTGGCGCAACTCGGGCGCCCATACGCTGATCACGGCCTTGTCGGCCTTGAGGGTTCCATCGCCTATCAGCAGGCCCAACAGGTAGCCTTCGGCCTCGGTGCCCTGCCCATCCCAGCCTTGAAACGCACGGTGGTTGTGCAGCAGTACCTCGTCGCCTGCCTGCAGTTGGGCGGCCGGAGTCCATTCAGCCTGCAACGCATAGCGCGTGCGGCGAGCGACACGCCGCACCAGATGGTCTGCGGTCAGGCGCAGCACCTGGCCCTCGCGTGTGGTCAGCCGCAGCACCGGCTTGCGGCCGGTGGCAAAGAAGCCCGCACTTTCGGTGGCGTAAACCTGGCCGTCGACCACGGCGCCAAATGTCTTTCCGACGAGGTCTGCAACCCGGGCTGGTCCCGACTCGGTGAGCACCCAGGTATCTGCCGTGACGCAAGGATTCGTCGCCGCGATCTCCTCGCAGTAGCGCAGGTTGTTGTCGTCGTTGATGTGGTCCAGGAAGAGGATGCCGGGCTCGGCGAAGTCGTAGGCCGAGCGCATGATGGTGTCCCACAGCGTGCGGGCGGGCAGGGTCTGGTAGACCCACTGGCCGTCAGCGCGCTGGTGGGCACCCTGCTCCAGCAGGGCGGTGCCGGGGCGGGCGCGGTGCACCAGGTGCCAGGGCTGGTCTTCGGCCACGGCTTGCATGAAGGCGTCGCTGACGCCGACCGAGACGTTGAAGTTGTTCCAGCGGCCCGGCGTGCGCTTGGCGGTGATGAATTCGAGCACGTCGGGGTGGTCGATGCGCAGCACGCCCATCTGGGCGCCGCGCCGCGCGCCCGCGCTTTCCACGGTGGCGCAGGACTGGTCGAAGACGTTGATGTAGCTACACGGGCCCGAAGCCAGCGAGGCGGTGGCGCGCACCTCGGCGCCACGGGGGCGGATGCGCGAGAAGTCGTAGCCCACGCCGCCGCCACGGCGCATGGTTTCGGCGGCTTCGCGCAGGGCTTCGTAGATGCCGGGGTAGCCGCCGTCGTCCACGCCCTGGATGCAGTCGCCCACGGGCTGCACGAAGCAGTTGATCAGCGTGGCCTGCAGGTCGGTGCCGGCCGCGCTCATGATGCGCCCTGCGCCTATGGCGCCGGCCTGCAGGTTGGCCAGGAACAGGGCCTCGCATTCGGCGCGGCGCGCCTCGGGCTCGACCGAGGCCAGGGCGCGGGCCACGCGGGCGTAGAGCTCGCCCACGCCGGTCTCGCCGTCCTTGAGGTATTTTTCGCGCAGCACATCGAGGCTGATGGGCTGCAGATCCGCCGCGTCCTGCGCGCGGCCCAGGTTTTCGCGATGCATTGGCATGGCTCCCGTGTTGACTTGCCTGCCGCCGTCCCTGGCACTTGCTCGGGCCTCAGTCGACAAGCACTTGTCCATCATGCTCCACGTAGGGCGGGTACGGCCCGGTGCCGCTGTGCGGAGCTTGAGATGCCGCAACAAAGCGGCCGGTCTGGACATCGAAGACATGGACTTCGCCGTCTTCGATGACATAGTGCCATCCGTGCAGGCTGAGCTGCCCGGCCTCTACCCGCGATCGCACCATGGGATAGTCCATCAGCCGTTCGAGCTGCAGCACGACGGCGCGCTGCTCGGTGCGGCGCAGCGCCTCGGGGCCGGCCTGCACGGGCAGCACGGCCTCGCGGCCCAGGTCCAGCCAGCGCTGCAGGTTGCGTGCCTCGGGCGAGACTTCTCCATACAGGGCCTTGATGGCTCCGCAGTGGCTGTGGCCGCAGACCACGATGCGGCTGACCTGCAGGTTGAGCACGGCGAATTCGATGGCCGCCGCCGTGCCGTGGTGGCCGTGCGATCCGTCGTACGGCGGCACGAAGGCGCCCACGTTGCGCACCAGGAACAGCTCGCCCGGCGGCGCCCCCGTGAGCAGGTAGGGCACGAGGCGCGAGTCCGAGCAGCCGATGAACAGCGTGGTCGGGTGCTGGCCCTCGTCGACCAGGGTGCGGAACTGCGCGCGGTACTGCGGGAAGGCGTGCTCGTGGAAGCGCCGCAGGCGCAGCAGCAGCTCGTCGTCGGGCATGGGCACATCCCCCTGCTATTGCACCAGCGGCGAGTCGGCCGCAGCGATGCGCACGCCCACCACCTCGGACTGGCCGGCCAGCAGTTGCAGGTACTGGTGGAGCGCGCTCACCCAGGTCTGCTGGTGCAGGGCCTGGGCGACGGCCGGGCGCGCCTGCTGCCAGTCGGGCAGAACGCCCGCCTCGCGCGCGCAGACCTCGACCACGTGCAGGCCGAAGCGGCTGTGCACCAGGCGCGGCAGCACGCCGATTTCCTGGGAGGCAAAGACATCGCGCGCGAATTCGGGCGCGCAATCGCTGCGGCCCAGCCAGCCCAGTTCGCCGCCGTGCTGGCCGCTGGGGCAGTTGGACCATTGGCGCGCGGCCTCGGCAAAGCGCAGGCCGGCGTCGTCGGCACAGCGCAGCTCGATCAGCAGGGCCTCGGCCCGCTGGGTGAGGGCGCGCACGTCCACGCCGGGCGTGACGGCAAACAGCACGTGGCGCAGGCGCACGCGCTCGCCCTTGGCGAAGCGCGCGGGGTTGGCATCGAAGTGGCGGCGGCAGGCGTCCTCGCCGGGCTCGGGCAGGTGCAGCGATTGCTCCAGCAGCTGCTCTATGGCCTGGGAGGCGCGCTCGCTGATGACGCCGTCGTCGCCGGCCGCATCATCGGCGCCCAGCAGGCCTTCGCGCTGGGCCGCCTGGCGCAGCAGCTCGGTGCAGGCGCGCTGGCGCAGTTCGCGCTCGGGCGGGCGCTGTCCGGGTGCGTGCAGCGGCGTGTTGTTGATGCGGGCCACCTCGGCACCGGCCTCGCCCACGGGCTGGAAGGCCGGCACTTCGGGAATCGCCGGGAGATCCCCCATCGGGGCAGAAGAAGTAGAAGTTGAAGAAGGGGTTGAAGACGCGCAGCCGCAGTGGCCGCCGCCCGATCCGTTGCATCCATGTTCCATGTCGATCTCCTCAATGGCCGGGCTTGGCGTCACGGCGTGCCGACGATGCGGGCAGGCCCAGGCGGCGCGAGCGCACCAGCTGGTAGGGGCGCAGCAGGTAGACCAGGGTGCCGAAGCCGCTCCAGACGTGGACCAGGCGCGTGAAGGGGAAGACCAGGAAGATGCTCATGCCCAGGAACATGTGGGCCTTGAACACCCAGCCGGCCTCGGCCAGCAGTTCGGCCGCGCCGCCACGGAAGGTGACGATGCGCTGCGCCCATTCGGCCAGGGCCATCATCATGGAGCCGTCCATGTGCTTTGCAGACAGCGGGATGGTGGCCAGGCCCAGCAGCAGCTGCAGCCACAGCAGCCAGAGGATGGCGATGTCGCTGAACCTGGAGTGGGCGCGGATGCGCACGTCCGACAGCCGGCGGTGCAGCAAGATGGTGAGGCCGATGAAGCCCAGCGTGCCCGCGATGCCGCCGCTGACCATGGCCAGCAGCTGCTTGGCGCCTGCGGCCATGAAGGGCTCGTAGACGAAGTGCGGCGTGAGCATGCCCACGGTGTGGCCGAAGAACAGGAACAGCACGCCGATGTGGAACAGGTTGCTGCCCCAGCGCAGGCTGCCGCTGCGCAGCAGCTGCGATGAGTCGCTCTTCCAGGTGTACTGGTCGCGGTCGAAGCGCAGCCAGCTGCCGATGAAGAACACGGCCAGGCAGATGTAGGGGTAGAGGCCGAAGAGCAGGTGGTCTATCCAGGAGGGGGTCATGTCAGGCTCCTTTGGCGGGGTCCTTGGGCTTGGGGCGCCGCCGTGCGGCGCACGAAATGCACGGGCTGCTCGGCGCCGGGGCGGGATTGGCCCTGGCTGCTGCAGCCGTCGAAGGCGGCGGGTTCGGCCCAGGCCTCGTCCATGGCGGGCTCGGGGCGGATTTCCACGCGCTCGGCCCTGTGGCCGGTGATCTCCAGCACGGCCGCGATCACGCTGGCATAGGGGCTGTCGCGCCGCGCCAGCGCCGTGAACAGGGCGTTGAGGATGTGGGCCATCTCGCCCAGGAATTCACGGGCGATGGCCGGCGGCTGGGTGGAGGCGAACTCCAGCACCACGGCCAGGTGGTCGGGCAGTTCGTCGGCCTCGAAGGCCAGGCCCGCGCGCTCGTAGGTCTGCTGCAGGTCGATCAGCGCCGGGCCCCGGTCGGCCGAGTCGCCGTGCACATGCTCGAACAGGTGCAGCGAGGTCTGGTGGCCCCGGTCGAAGGTGTCCACGTAGCGGGCCTCGGCCTCGAAGGGGTCCATGGCCTGCAGCTGCTCGGCCAGCTGCTGCAACTCGCGCAGCCGCGCGGGCGCCACGGATTGCTCCAGGCGCAGGGCGTCGATCAGGCCCGGCAGCAGGGCGCGCAGCTCGGCGCCCGGGTAGCCGATGAGGCAGGCCAGCGCGCGCAGCGTCAGGCGCACGGGGGTGGAGGTGTTGTGATTGAACATGGCGGCAGTCCTCACATTTGCGCGCGGATGGGGATGGTGCGCGGCTTCTTGCCGCCGAACAGGCTGGCGTCGGTGTTGCCGTCGGAGCAGCCGTTGCCGAACGAGAAGCCGCAGCCGCCGCGCAAATCGAACGCGCTTTCGGCGTATTCGCGGTGGGCCGAGGGAATGACGAAGCGGTCCTCGTAGTTGGCGATCGCCATGGTCTGGTACATGTCCTCGACCTCGTCCACCGTCAGTCCCGCGTACTGGAGCACGGCCAGGTTCTGTTCCTGGTCCACGTGCTTGCTGCGCTGGTACGCGCGCATGGCCAGCATGCGCTCCAGCGCGCGCACCACGGGCGTGGTGTCGCCGGCGGTGAGCAGGTTGGCCAGGTACTGCACGGGGATGCGCAGCTGCGAGACATCGGGCAGGTCGCCATTGATGGGGCTGCGGCCGACACTGTCGAGATGCCCGGCGTTCGCCGCCGAGGTGATGGGCGACAGCGGCGGCACATACCAGACCATGGGCAGGGTGCGGTACTCGGGGTGCAGCGGCAGGGCCACCTTCCAGTCCACTGCCATCTTGTAGACGGGGCTGGACTGGGCGGCCTCGATCCAGGCGTCGGGGATGCCGTCGATGCGGGCCTGGCGGATGACCTCGGGATCATTGGGGTCCAGGAAGATGTCCAGCTGCGCCTGGTAGAGGTCGCGGTCGCGCTCCACGCTGGCCGCCTCCTCGATGCGGTCGGCGTCGTACAGCAGCACGCCCAGGTAGCGGATGCGGCCCACGCAGGTTTCGGAGCAGACGGTGGGCTGGCCGGCCTCGATGCGCGGGTAGCAGAAGATGCATTTTTCGGCCTTGCCGCTTTGCCAGTTGTAGTAGATCTTCTTGTAGGGGCAGCCCGAGACGCACATGCGCCAGCCGCGGCACTTGTCCTGGTCGATGAGGACGATGCCGTCCTCCTCGCGCTTGTAGATCGAGCCCGAGGGGCAGGACGCCACGCAGGCCGGGTTCAGGCAGTGCTCGCACAGGCGCGGCAGGTACATCATGAAGGTGTTCTCGAACTGGCCGTAGATGTCCTTCTGGATCTGCTCGAAGTTCACGTCATGGCTGCGCTTGCTGAATTCGCCGCCCAGGATTTCCTCCCAGTTCGGACCCCATTCGATCTTCTCCATGCGCTGGCCCGAGATCAGGCTGCGCGCGCGCGCCGTGGGCGCGGCCTTGCTTTCCCTGGCCGACTGCAGGTGCTCGTAGTCGTAGGTGAAGGGTTCGTAGTAGTCGTCGATCTGGGGCAGGTTGGGGTTGGCGAAGATGCGCATCAACAGGCTCCACTTGCCGCCCTGGCGGGGCGCAATGGAGCCGTCCGTGCGGCGCATCCAGCCGCCGTTCCACTTGGCCTGGTTTTCCCACTCGCGCGGGTAGCCGATGCCGGGCTTGGTCTCGACGTTGTTGAACCAGGCGTATTCGACGCCGGGGCGGCTGGTCCAGACGTTCTTGCAGGTGACGGAGCAGGTGTGGCAGCCGATGCACTTGTCCAGGTTCAGCACCATGCCGATCTGTGCGCGGATTTTCATCGTGGTTCTCCTTGTTGTTCAGGCATGGGCGGCTGCGCCGGCCGGAGCTTCGTCATCCAGCCAGTCGATGCGGCGCATCTTGCGCACCAGGACGAACTCGTCGCGGTTGGTGCCGATGGTTCCGTAGTAGTTGAAGCCGTAGCTGTACTGCGCGTAGCCGCCGATCATGTGGGTGGGCTTGAGCACGATGCGCGTGACCGAGTTGTGGATGCCGCCGCGCGTGCCGGTGATCTCCGAGCCCGGCGTGTTGATGGTCTTCTCCTGCGCGTGGTACATCATCACCATGCCCGGCTTGACGCGCTGGCTGACCACGGCCCGCGCCGCGATGGCGCCGTTGGCGTTGTACAGCTCCACCCAGTCGTTGTCGGCGATGCCGGCGCTCTTGGCGTCGTCCTCGCTGAGCCAGACGATGGGGCCGCCGCGCGCCAGCGTGAGCATCATCAGGTTGTCGCCATAGGTGGAGTGGATGCCCCACTTCTGGTGCGGCGTGATGAAGTTCAGCGCGATCTCGGGGTGGCCGTTGGGCTTTTGGCCCTGCACTTCCTGCAGCGCCTTCATGTGCACGGGCGGGCGGTAGCTGACGAAGCCTTCGCCGAAGTCGCGCATCCACGGATGGTCCTGGTAGAACTGCTGGCGGCCGGTGAGGGTGCGCCATGGGATCAGCTCATGCACGTTGGTGTAGCAGGCGTTGTAGCTGACCTTCTCGCTTTCCAGGCCCGACCAGGTGGGCGAGCTGATGATCTTGCGCGGCTGGGCCTGGATGTCGCGAAAGCGGATCTTTTCGTCCTCGCGGTGCAGGGCCAGGTGGGCGTGTTCGCGCCCCGTCTGCTTCGACAGCGCCTCCCAGGCCTTGACGGCCACGTGGCCGTTGGTCTCGGGCGCCAGCATCATCACCACCTCGGTGGCGTCGATGTCGGTGACGATGCGCGGGCGGCCCTGGCTCACGCCTTCCTCGCGCACCAGGCCGTTGAGCTCGCCCAGCTGCTCCACCTCGGTCTCGGTGTTCCAGCCGATGCCCTTGCCGCCGTTGCCCAGCCTGTCCATCAGCGGGCCCAGGGCCGTGAAGCGCTTGTAGAGGTTGGGATAGTCGCGCTCGACCACCGCAATCTGCGGCGCGGTCTTGCCGGGGATCAGGGCGCACTCGCCCTTCTTCCAGTCGCGCACGCCATCGGGCTGGGCCAGCTCGGCGGGGGTGTCGTGCATCAGCGGCGTGAGCACCACGTCCTTTTCCACGCCCAGGTGGCCCACGCAGACCTCGCTGAAGGACTTGGCGAAGCCCTTGTAGATCTCCCAGTCGCTCCTGGCCTGCCAGGCCGGGTCCACGGCCGCCGACAGCGGATGGATGAAGGGGTGCATGTCGCTGGTGTTGAGGTCGTTCTTCTCATACCAGGTGGCCGTGGGCAGGACGATGTCCGAGTACAGGCAGGTGGTGCTCATGCGGAAGTCCAGCGTGACCAGCAGGTCCAGCTTGCCTTCGGGCGCCTTGTCGTGCCAGCGCACTTCCTGCGGCTTGGCCGAATGGCCGGCGCCGGGCCGCCCCAAGCCGGCCGCCCCCTGGGGGGAGGCGCGCAGCGCATCGGGGGGGTCTTGTTCTCCAAGGTCTTTTCCTTGCACGCCATGGGTGGTGCCCAGCAGGTGCTTGAGGAAGTACTCATGGCCCTTGCCCGAGCTGCCCAGGATGTTGGAGCGCCACACGAACATGTTGCGCGGCCAGTTGGCCGGGTGGTCGGGGTCCTCGCAGCTCATGGACAGCGAGCCGTCCTGCAGGGACTGCACCACGTGGTCCTTCACGTCCAGGCCCTGGGCCTGGGCGTCGCGCACCAGCTGCAGCGGGTTGGCCTGCAGCTGCGGTGCGCTGGGCAGCCAGCCCATGCGCTCGGCGCGCACGTTGTAGTCGATCATGGCGCCGCCGTACTGGCTGCGGTCGGCCAGCGGGGACAGCACCTCTTCCACGCCCAGCTTCTCGTAGCGCCACTGATCGGTGTGGGCGTAGAAGAAGCTGGTGGAGTTCATCTGGCGAGGCGGGCGCAGCCAGTCCAGCGCAAAGGCCAGCGCGGTCCAGCCGGTCTGCGGGCGCAGCTTTTCCTGGCCCACGTAGTGCGCCCAGCCGCCGCCGCTCTGGCCTATGCAGCCGCACAGCATCAGCATGTTGATGATGCCGCGGTAGTTCATGTCGCAGTGGTACCAGTGGTTCATGGCCGCGCCGATGATGACCATGGACTTGCCGCGCGTCTTCTCGGCGTTGTCGGCGAACTGGCGCGCAATGGCGATCACCTGGTCACGCGGCACGCCGGTGATCTTTTCCTGCCAGGCCGGGGTGTAGGGCGCATCGGCGTCATAGCCGCCATCAGCGCCCTCGCCTTCCAGGCCGCGGTGGATGCCGTAGTTGCCCGCCAGCAGGTCGAACACGGTGGCCACGATGGCCTCCTCGCCGTCCAACACCATGCGCGAGACGGGCACGCGGCGCAGCAGCACATCCGTGCCCTGCTCGTTGGCGTCGAAGCCCGGCGACTGCAGGCCGCCGAAGTAGGGGAAGGCCACGTCGGCCACTTCACTGTCCACGCCCTGGCCGTCCAGCACCGAGAGCTTGAGCTGCACGTCGTTGCCCGTGCGCGCCTCCTTGGATTCGAGGTTCCACAGGCCCTCGTCGGCACGGCCGGCCTCGCCCCAGCGAAAGCCGATGGAGCCGTTGGGCAGGGCCACGCCGCCGTCCTCGCCGTAGGCCACGGTCTTCCACTCGGGGTTGCTGTCCTGGCCCAGGTGGCCGTCGAAGTCGCTGGCGCGCACATAGCGCTCGGGCACCAGGGCCGTGCGGCCATCGGGCAGTTGCTGGCGCTTGAGGCGGATCAGCAGCGGCAGGTCGGTGTAGCGGCGCGCATAGTCCTCGAAATAGGCCGGGCGGCCGCGCTCGCCGAAGTAGAACTCCTTGAGGATGACGTGGCCCATGGCCATGGCCACGGCGGCATCCGTGCCCTGCTTGGGGTGCATCCACAGGTCGGCCAGCTTGGCGACCTCGGAGTAGTCGGGCGTGACGGCCACGACCTTGGCGCCCTTGTAGCGGACCTCGGTGAAGAAGTGGGCGTCGGGGGTGCGCGTCTGGGGCACGTTGGAGCCCCAGGCGATGATGAAGTTGGAGTTGTACCAGTCGGCGCTCTCTGGCACGTCGGTCTGCTCGCCCCAGGTCTGGGGGCTGGCCGGCGGCAGGTCGCAGTACCAGTCGTAGAAGCTCATGCACACGCCGCCGATCAGGCTCAGGTAGCGGCTGCCTGCGGCATACGAGATCATGGACATGGCCGGAATCGGCGAGAAGCCGATGATGCGGTCCGGCCCGTGCTTCTTGATGGTGTAGACGTTGGCCGCCGCGATCATGCGGTTGACCTCGTCCCAGCTGCTGCGCACGAAGCCGCCCAGGCCGCGCTGCTTTTGCCACTCGCTGCGCGCATCCGCGTTCTCGACGATGGCGGCCCAGGCATCGACCGGGCTCCTGGCCACGGCCAGGGCAGCGCGCCAGTGCTTGAGCAGCCGGCCGCGCACCATGGGGTATTTGACGCGGTTGGCGCTGTACAGGTACCAGCTGTAGCTGGCGCCGCGCGCGCAGCCGCGCGGCTCGTGGTTGGGCAGGTCGGCGCGCGTGCGCGGGTAGTCGGTCTGCTGGGTCTCCCAGGTCACGATGCCGCCCTTGACGTAGATCTTCCACGAGCACGAGCCCGTGCAGTTCACGCCGTGCGTGGAGCGCACCACCTTGTCATGCGCCCAGCGGTCGCGGTAGGCGTCTTCCCAGGTGCAGTCCTCGCCCGTCACCTGGCCATGGCCGTTGGAGAATTCCTGCCGGGGCAGGGAGAAGTAGGAAAGCTTGTCCAGAAAATGGCTCATCGCGGGACTCCTTGTTGTTCGTTGCGGTGCGTTGCTGTTCGGTGCAGTAGTGCCTGCGGCCCGGGGCTCAGCAGGGCATCTCGGCGTTCCTGCGCGCGTAGTACCACCAGGTCACGCCCACGCACAGCACATAGAAGGCGGCAAACACCCACAGCGCCAGCTCGGGCCCGCCCGTGGCGGCGATGGAGCTGCCGTAGCTCTTGGGGATGAAGAAGCCGCCGTAGGCTCCCAGCGCGCCCGCAAAGCCCAGGGCGGCCGCGCCTTCGGTATTGCCCTCCTTGAGGGCATGGGCCTGCGCTTGCTCGCTGGGATGGGCGCCCAGTTCGCGCTGCTTGAGCGCCAGGAAAATCGCCGGGATCATGCTGAAGGTCGATCCGTTGCCGATGCCCGTGGTCAGGAACAGCACCAGGAACATCAGGAAGAAGCCCATGAAGCTGCCCTCGGCAGGGCCGAAGCCCAGCGCGTAGCCGCCGCTGCCCTTGGGCAGGAAATACAGCACGCCCACCACGGCCACGGCCATGACGAGGAAGTTCCAGAACGTCACGCGCGCGCCGCCCGCCTTGTCGGCCAGCCAGCCGCCAAAGGGCCGCGACAGCGCGCCCAGCAGCGGGCCCAGCCAGGCATAGGCCAGCGGATTGACCGCCGGGAACTGGCTCTTGATCAGCAGCGGAAAGCCGGCGGCAAAGCCGATGAACGAGCCGAAGGTGCCCAGGTACAGCAGGCACATCACCCAGTTGTGCTTGCGCCGGAAGATGGCGGCCTGGGCCGCGAAGCTGGCCTTGGCGTCGGCGATGTCGTTCATGCCGAACCAGGCGGCCAGCGAGGCGATGGCGATCCACGGCACCCAGATGAAGGCCGCGTTCTGCGCCCACACCCGGGTGGTCTCGCCGGCCTTGGTGATGGTCTGCGCATCGCCGCCGAAGACGCCGAAGATGCCGGCCGTGATCACCAGCGGGCTCAGGAACTGCACCACCGACACGCCCAGGTTGCCCAGGCCCGCGTTCACGCCCAGGGCCGAGCCCTTGCGCTCCTTGGGAAAGAAGAAGCTGATGTTGGCCATGCTGGAGCTGAAGTTGCCCCCGCCCAGGCCGCACAGCAGGGCCAGGATCAGCATGGTCGGATAGCCGGTGCTGGCATCCTGCACGGCGTAGCCGATGCCGATGGCCGGGATCAGCAGCGAGGCCGTGGACAGCGCCGTCCAGCGGCGCCCGCCCATCAGCGGCACCATGAAGGAATAGAAGATGCGCAGCGTGGCGCCCGACAGCGCGGGCGCGGCCGCCAGCCAGAACAGCTGGTTGGTGGAGTAGGTGAAGCCCAGCGCGGGCAGGTTCACGGCCACCACGCTCCAGACCTGCCAGATGGCAAAGGCCAGGAACAGGGCGGGCACCGAGATCCAGAGATTGATCCTGGCGATGGCCTCGCCCTCGCGCTCCCAGAACTGTTTGTCCTCGGGGCGCCAGAGGGTCAGCACGCTGCCGGGGCGGCTGCGCGCGGATGCCTTTGCGGCGGTCTTGGTGTTCGCATGCATGTGCAACTCCTGCGGTTCAGCGCGCGGCCGGCTGCACATCGCTGTGGCCGCCGTGGCTGTTGAGCACGTCGGTGCGGCGCACCTCGGTGAAATACATCCAGATCAGCGACACCCAGACCACGCCGTACAGCAGCATGAAGGCGCTGGAGCGGATGCCCGTCCAGTCCAGCAGCACGCCGAACAGGATGGGCAGGATGAAGCCGCCCATGCCGCCGGCCAGGCCCACGATGCCGCTGATGGCGCCGATGTTTCCGGGGTAGTCGTCGCTGATGTACTTGAAGACGCTGGCCTTGCCGAAGGCCATGGCAATGCCCAGCACGAACATCAGCGCGGTGAAGGCATAGACGTTCAGGCCCAGGTGAAAGCGGGTGCTGCCCTCGGTGGTGAGCACCGTGAAATCGGTCTGCGGATAGGACAGCAGGAACAGGCAGATCCAGCACACCCACAGCACCCACCAGGTCACGCTGTGTGCGCCGTACTTGTCCGACAGCCAGCCGCCGATGGCGCGCAGCACGCCGCCCGGCAGCGAAAAGCAGGCCGCCAGCAGGGCCGCCACGCGGATGTCCAGGCCGTACTCGCCCACGTAGTACTGCACCATCCACAGGCTCAGCGCCACATAGCCGCCGAAGACGATGCTGTAGTACTGGCAGTACTTGAGCACGCGCGGGTCCTTGAGCGCCTTCAACTGGTCGCTGAAGCGCACGTTGCTGGGCACCAGGTGGGCCGGGTCGCTGTGGCTGAACAGCCAGAACAGCACCAGCGCGCCCAGCATGATGGCCGCATAGGCATGCGGCACGGCGGCCCAGCCGAAGGCCACCAGGATCACCGGCGCCACGAACTTGTTGACCGCCGCGCCCGAGTTGCCCGCGCCATAGATGCCCATGGCCATGCCCTGGCGCTCCTTGGGAAACCAGCGCGCCACATAGGGCGTGCCCACCGAGAACGAGCCGCCCGCCAGGCCCACGAACAGGCCGATGGTCAGGAAGTGCCAGTACTCGGTGGCATAGCCCATCACCCAGATCGCGGGCACGGTGACGGCCATCAGCACCGCCATCACGATGCGCCCGCCGAAGCGGTCGGTCCAGATGCCCAGCGGCACGCGCACCAGCGAGCCCGTGAGCACGGGCATGGCCGTGAGCAGGCCGAACTGCGTGGCGTTCAGATCCAGCATCTTCTTGATGGGGATGCCGATGATGCCGAACATCATCCAGACCATGAAGCAGACCGTGAAGGCCAGGGTGCTGACGGCCAGGACCGACCAGGCCTGGCGGTCGTGGCGTGTGCCTGTGCTGGTGCTCTTGCGGGGGTCGCCCTGTGCGGTGGGCGCTGTGTTTGCCATTTTGTTTTCCTCGTGGGGGCTATGGCATCCATGGTCCCGCGCGAGGGCCGCGCCGCACATCCGCCAGCCGTACGCTCGGACAAGGCGGAAGAACTAGGAGCGCGCAGGCGGGCCTAGTTCCAAAGAACTATCGAGGACAAAAAGGCTTGACGCAGATCAGGAGCGCCGGCCGAAGACCGATTTCGGGCTGCGCCCGTAGAACCGCGTGAACGCGGCACTGAAGTTCGACGGATGGGCATAGCCCACCTGCCAGCCGGCCTGGGCGACCTGGCAGCCGGTCTCCAGCAGCGCCCAGGCGCGGCGCATGCGCAGCTCCAGCAGCAGGGCCTGGGGCGTGGTGCCGAAGACGGCGCGAAAGCCCTGCTTGAGCCGGTGCTCGCCCAGGCCCACGGCGGCGCTCAGGTAGGCCAGGGTCAGCGCGCGGTCCATCTGGGTGGACAGCAGTTCGCGCGCCTGCTCCAGCCGGGCCAGTTCGTCGGCCGACCAGCGCGGTGCCGCCTTGGCCGGCTGCGGCGCAGGCGCGAGGTGCCGCAGCTCCAGCGCGGCCAGGCTCAGCATGGCGATGTGGCGGTCCAGCGCATCGGTGGGCTGATGCCCAGGCGGCTGGGCCAGGCGCCGCGCCAGCGCCAGGCTGGCCGGCAGGCTGGCACGGTGGTCCAAGGGCCGCACGCCGGCCGCGCCGTCCACCTGGGTCAGGCGTTGCGAGAGTTCAGGCCCCAGATAGCGGTCCAGCGCCGCGCCCGACAACAGCAGGCGCAGCTGGCGCACGGTCTGGCCGGCCGCATAGCGGCGCTCGCCCTGGCTGCCGCGAAAGGCTGCCAGCGTGGTCTGCCCCGCGCCGAAGCGCAGTGCCGCACCCGTACGCGCCACAAAGCCCGATTCCCCGGCCAGCCCCAGCGTGATGACCAGGGTGCGGCCCTGGTCCGAGGCATCGGCCTGCACGCTGTCCTCCACCAGGTCGCGCAGCGGGCAGTAGTGCGAGCGCGCCAGCACGATGCCGTCGCCCAGCGTGAAGCGCTCCGCATGGCAGTCGCCCAGCTCGGCGGGCAGGGCATGCCGCGTCCAGCCCGGCGCACAGGGCTGGGGCAAGGCAAGCGAGGAAGGGATGCGAGAGGTCATGTGCGAGGAATGGAGGCGCGCTTCGCATAGGAAATGCTCCGGCGCGCATACGTTTTCAAATGATAGCGATTCTCATCTTCCCTAGCATCGGTCTCCAACGAGATTCCCTTTTGGAGAGGACGAGAAAACCATGGCATTCCCCCTTCGCTGGCCGGCCGCGCTGGCCCTGGCCCCCTTCACGGTGGCGGCCCAGGGCCAGGCGCCCGAAGCCACCCTGCCCGAGATCACGGTCACGGTGAACAAGCAGGCCGAGAGCCTGGACGCCGTGCCCGCCAGCGTCTCCGTCTTCGACGGCGCGGCGCTGGAGGCGGCCGGCGTGCGCGGGCTGGACGCGCTGTCCGCCCAGGTGCCGGGCTTTGTGTTCCAGGCCTTCGGCCAGTCGGGCGTGCAGCCGCCCGTGATGCGCGGGCTGACGGCCAACTTCGTGTCGTTCTCCTCGTCCACGCTGCTGCTGGTCGATGGCGTGCCCACGCTGATGGCCCAGGGCTTCGAGCACAACCTGCAGGGCGTGGACCGCGTGGAGGTGCTGCGCGGCCCGCAATCGACCTTGTACGGCCGCAATGCCGAAGCGGGCGTGGTCAGCATCGTCACGCGCCAGCCCGGCGACACGCCCTATGCATCGATCAGCGCCGAGGCCGGCAACCACGGCCAGCGCGCGGGCAGCTTCGAGCTGGGCCGCGCCCTGGTGCCGGGCCAGCTCCACATCGGCCTGTCGGGCGAGTGGCGCGCGCAGGACGGTTTCATACGCCAGCAGGCGACGGGAGCGCGCGTGGACGACCGCGAGCGCGCCAGCGGCCGCCTGGCCCTGCGCTGGACGCCCACGGCCGAGACCGAGGCCACGCTGCGCTACGCCCAGCAGCGCTGGGAGGACGGCGCCGCGCAATGGGGCAGCATTGCCGCGCCGCGCGCCACGGTGAACTCGGGCACGGACAGCTGGAACCGCTCGCGCGGGCAGACACTGTCGCTCGATGTCTCGCACCGCTTTGCCTCGGGGCTGCGGCTGCGCTCCATCACCGCGCGCAACGTCTTCGACGACCGCGTGCTGCAGGACACGGACTTCCAGAGCGCCGACCTGCTCCATGTACGGCGCGACTACCGCCTGGCCACGACCTCGCAGGAACTGCGCCTGGAGGGCGAGGCCGCAGGCCTGTGGAACGCGCGCTGGCTGGCCGGCCTGTACCTGGACCGCGACGACCATGACCTGCGTTACGAGCAAAAGCTGCCCGCCGCGCTGATGCGGCCCACGGCCGGACTCAAGGGCAGCACGGCGGCGCTGTTCACGCACTGGACCGTCCCGCTGTCCGAGCGCTGGACGCTGGCGGCCGGCGCGCGCGTGGAGCGCAACCGCGTGGAACTGGCCCCCGTGGGCGCGGCGGCGCGCAGCGACGACTGGTCGCGCTTGAGCCCCAAGCTCTCGCTGCAATACCAGTGGTCGCCCCAGGACCAGATCTACACCAGCCTCAGCGAGGGTTACCGCGCGGGTGGCTTCAACGTGTTCTCTCCGGCCATGGGCTATGCGGCCTACGAGCCAGAGACCGTGCGCGCCTGGGAGATCGGCGCCAAGGGCCGGCTGCTGGGGCAGCGCCTGCGCTATGCGGCCTCGGTCTACACCCAGCAGGTGCGCGACATGCAAGTGCAGCAGATGGGCCTGCCGGGCGTGGTCTACATCACCAATGCGGCGCGGGCGCGCTCCACGGGTGCGGACTTCGAGCTGGACTATGTGTTCGGCGGCGGCTGGCAGCTGCAGACCGCCCTGGGCCTGAACCGCACGCGCTTCGGCAGCTTCCGCGACGGCGCCGCCGTCTACGACGGCCACCGCAACCCGTTTGCGCCCGACATGACGGCCCATGTGGCGCTGCGGTACGACGCGCCCGGCCGCTGGTGGGCGCAGGCCGCCGTGCAGGGCACGGGCAAGGTCTACCTGGACGCCGCCAACGCCTACCGCCGCCCCGGCTACGGGCTGCTCAACCTGTCGGCCGGCTATGCCCAGGGGTCCTGGGAAATCGCCGCCTACCTGCGCAATGCCGCCAACCGCCGCTACGACGCCGTGGGCTACCTGAATGGTCAGGTCGTGGTCTACAGCCCGCCGCGCGAGTTCGGCGTGCGGCTGACCTGGCGCATGTGACTCCCTTTCGTGAAAAGGACCTTCCGATGAATACACCCCGCTGTGAATCCCCTACCCACGCCCCCTCTCACGCCCTGCAACCGCTGTGGGATCTGGCCGCCGCCCAGGTGCAGGCCGAGGCCCTGGTGCTGGCCCTCGAATCGGGGGCGCTGGACCGGCTGGCCACGCCCCAGACGCCGGCCGAGCTGGCCCAGGCCCAGGGCTGGAACGAGGCCAATACCTCCCATTGGCTGGAATTGCTGTGGAGCATGGGCCTCCTGCGGCGCGGCCAGCACGAGCCCGTGAGCTATCTGTTGGCCACCGATGCGCTGCGCTACCTGCACAGCGCATCGCCCGAGTCCTGCGGCGCGGCCTGGCTGTTCCGCCTGCGCTCGCTGCGCCACTCCGCCACGCTGCTGCGCGGCCTGGTCGAGCACGGCCCTGCCGGGGACGGCTCGGCCTGCAGCGCCCCCTTGACCACGGGCAATGCCGAAGGCTGGGCCGCCGCCGCACGCGCCCAGATCGGCCAGGAGCAGCGCGCCGTCAGCGTGCCTGCCGCGCTGCAGGTGCTGGACCAGGTGCCCGAGGTCGCTGCCGGTGCGGGTGCGGGTGCAGGTGCCCCGCGCCGCATGCTGGACCTGGGCGGCGGCCCCGGCTGGATCGCGCTGGCCCTGCTGCGCCAGCAGCCCGCGCTGCAGGCCAGCGTCTTCGACTGGCCCGAGGCCGTGGCCGTGGCGGCGGACAATGCTCGCCAGTCCCGCCTGTCCGACCGCTTCACCGCCCTGGGCGGCAACCTGGCCACGGACGGCATAGGCAGCGGCTACGACCTGGTCTGGTGCTCGTCCGTGCTGCACTTCGTGCCCGATGCGGCAGCCGTGGTGGCCAAGGTGTTCGACGCGCTGGCGCCCGGCGGCGTCTTCGTCTGCGCCCATGCCGAGGTGGATGAGACGCCCGAAGCCGCCCTGCGCACCCTGCCCTACTACCTGCCCATGCGCCTGCTGGGCCGCAGCCTGACCCGGCGCGGCGAGCTGCAGACGCTGCTGGCGCAGGCGGGTTTCGAGCGCATCGAACGCATCGAGTCGCGCGAGTTTCCGATGGCGCCGCTGGCCGTGCTCGTGGCGCGCAAGGCAGCACAATGAGCACCGCCCGCCCTCGCCCGGTCTGGCTGCTCCAGGCGCTTTTTGGCTGGCTGCACCTGGCGCTCACCGCCCCCAGCGTCTACCTCTGGCTGGGCCTGCCCCTGGTCATGCGCCAGCATGGCTGGTCGGGCACGGCCATCGGCCTGTTCCAGCTGGCGGGGCTGCCCGCGCTCATCAAGTTCGCGCTGGCCGCGCCCGTGGAAGCGCGCAGCGCGAACGGCCAGCCGCGCTACCGCGCCTGGGCGCTGGCCCTGTGCCTGGCTTATGCGGCCGTGCTGCTGGCCCTGGGCTGGCAGCAGTTGCTGGCCGAGCGCCTGTGGCTGTTCGGCCTGGCCTTCGCGGCCGCGCTGGCCGCCACCTGGGCCGACATTCCCGTCAGCGCCCTGGCCATCCGCCTGCTGCCCGCGTCCGAGCGCATGCGCGCCGGGGGCGTGCGCGCAGCGGCGCTGTCGCTGGGCGCCATCGTGGGCGGCGGGATGATGCTGCTCATGCAGGCGAAATGGGGCTGGCGCGCGCCCTTCCTCTGCCTGGCCGGCGCGCTGGCGCTGGGCGCCCTGCTGCTGGCCTGGGTGGTGCGCCATGAGCCCGGGGATGCGCCCTCGCCTGTGCTGCTGCCTGCGCCCAAAGCTGGACTGGCCGCCATGGTCCGCGGCTATGGCGCCCAGCCCGGCGCCTGGCGCTGGACCCTGGTGCTGGTCAGCTACTTCCCCTTCATCGGCGCGGCCTGGTTCTACCTCAAGCCGCTGATGCTGGACCACGGCTTCGCGCCCGCCCAGGCCGCCCTGCTGGCCGGCATGGGCGGCGGCGTGGTGGCTGCGCTGGCGGGCGCGGCCTCGCCCCTGCTCACGCGCCGCCTGGGCACCCGGCGCGCCCTGCCCCTGTATGCGGGCTGCAACGTGGCGGCGCTGGCACTGCTGGCGGCCGTCATCGCAGCCGGCGCCCCGCCCCCGGGCCTGGTCGCGGCCGTGGCCTGCGTGGCAGCGGCCATGGGCGCCTCCTCGGCCTGCGTCTTCGGACTGATGATGCAATTCGCCCGCCCGCGCTGGCAGGCCTTCGACTACGGCCTGCAGGCCAGCCTGTTCGCCGCCAGCCGCATGCTGGTGCCGCTGGCGGCCGGCGTGGCGCTGGACGCCATGGGCGCGGCAGCCATGCTCACCGGGCTGACCGTGGCGGCCGCGCTGGCGTGGGTGTGGGCGCTGCGGTGTGCGGGGGATGGTTGGGCTTCAGCCACAGCGTAGGCCGCTAATCCCGCTGCCGCTCCGACGCATACACCGCCGCCTGCACGCGCGAGCTCAGGCCGAGCTTGCGCAGGATGTGTTGCACATGGATCTTGACCGTGGTCTCGGCAATGTCCAGCGTGCGGGCGATTTCCTTGTTGCTGGCGCCCCGGGCGATCTGGACCAGCACCTCTTCCTCGCGCGGGGACAGCGGCGAGGCCGGGGCCTCGTCCGGCTCGGGCGCCTGGGGCTCGGGCGCGCCCTGGGACTGGAAGGCGGCCACCAGCTTGCCCATCATCTCGGGGCTGACCACGGGCTCGCCGCGCGCGGCGCGGCGCAGGGCCTCGGACAGCAGGTCGCCGTCGATGGTCTTGAGCAGATAGCCCTGGGCACCGTTGCGCAGCGCGGCCGCCAGGTCCTGGCCGTCCTCGCTCACGGTGAGCATGACGACGCGGCTGCCGGGCGATGCGGCCCGCAGGCCCGCGATGGCATCGACGCCCAGCACGCCGGGCAGGTGGTTGTCCAGCAGGATGACCTGGGGCGCCAGCGCGGGCACCAGGCGCAGGGCCTCGCCCGCGTCGCCGGCCTCGCCGACCACGCGCAGGCCCGCATCCTGGGCGATGAGGGCGATCAGGCCGCGGCGGAACAGCGTGTGGTCGTCGATGACGAAGACGGAGATGGGGCTGGAGAAGGACATGGGGCGGTCTTTTTCTTGCGGGAGCGTGTCACGCGTTCGAGGGGAGGGCCTGCGCTGGCGCGCCGGCCGAGGCCGACGGCGGCAGCTCGATGAGCACGCGCGTGCCCTCGCCGGGGCGGGAGTGGACATGGACCAGCGCCTGCGCCAGCAGGGCGCGCTCGCGCATGATGCCCAGGCCCACATGCAGCGAGTCCGGCGCAACGTCGGCGGGGACGAAGCCGCAGCCGTCGTCGCAGACTTCGAAGCGCCAGGGGTGGCGCCCCACGCGCAGCTCCACATGCCTGGCACCCGCGTGCTTGCGCACGTTGGACAGCGCCTCCTGCACCATGTGCAGCACCTGGATCTGCACGTCGGGCGCCAGCGGCAGGCCCTGGCCCGACATGCTCAGCGAGGTGGCAATGCCCGTCTGGTGCTCGAACTTGGACAGCGTGGCGCGCAGCGCGGCCTCGATGTCCTCGGCGCTGGTGCGCGTGCGGAAATGCACCAGCAGCTCGCGCACGTCGGCATAGCATTCGCGCACGCCCACTTCCAGCTCGCCCAGGCTGCGGTCGCGCGCCTCGTCGCGGCCCTTGGCCACGGCGTCGCGCAGCAGCTGGGTCTGTATCTTGAGAAAGGCCAGCGACTGGGCAATGGAGTCATGCAGCTCGCGCGCGATCAGGCCGCGCTCCTCGGCCACGGCGGCCTCACGCTCCAGCGCCGTGGCGCGCAGGCTTTCCATGGCGCTGGCCAGGTGGCGCGCCATGGCGGACAGCAGGTCGCGCATGTCGTCCGTGAGCACCACGGTGGAGCGAAAGAACAGGTTGACCTCGCCCAGCAGGCGCTGCTGCAGTTGCACGGGGATGCTGACCACGGTCTGGAAGCCGGCCTCGCGGCAGTGGGGCAGCTGCAGGTCGCTGGCCGGCGTGATGGGGATCACGCGCAGCCGCGCCTGCTCGCGCGGCTGGCCGCACAGGCAGGCGCCCGTGTGCAGGCAGTGCTCCTGCACCGACATGGACTGGGGGAGGCCGTCGCCGGCCAGCAGCACGTAGCGCTCGTTGGCCTCGTCGGACCAGCGCACCGTGGCCGCATCGGCCTGGGCCGCCAGGCGGACCTGGCGCACAAAGCCTTCGGCCAGGGACTGCAGGCTGGCGGCCTCCGACGCCTGCACGCTGACCGCGTACAGCGCCTGCAGCTGCTGGTGCTGCACGTTGAGGCTGGCGGTCTTCTCGCGCACCTTGTCCTCCAGCTCGGCGTGAGAGCTTTGCAGCGACTGGGCCATCAGGTTGAAGCCGGCCGCCAGCTGGCCGAACTCGTCGTCCACCTCCACGCTCATGCGCGTGTCCAGGTGTCCGCGGCGCATGCGCTCCAGCGCCGAGCGCAGCTGGCCCACGGGATGCAGCACCAGCCAGTAGCTGGTGGCCATGAAACTCACGGCCGCGATGATGGCCAGCGCCATCAGACACATCTGAAACAGGTGCAGGATGGCCGTCCAGCGCGAGAGCCGGTCCTCGATGGCTTCGACGAATCCGTCCACCTCGCGCACGAAGGCGTCGGCGCTGCCCATGATGGCCTGCGCATCGACATGGTCCTCGGCCTGCCACTGCGTGCGCAGCGCACTCCAGTCGCCGCGTATGCGCTCGTAGCGCGCGCTGACCGCATCGCTCCAGGGCACGAACAGCGGCCGCGACATGTCGCCGCTGCGCAGCAGGTCCAGGCTGGCGTCGAACTGCCGTGCGCGCTCCTGCCACTGCGCTGGCGCCTCGTTCTGGCGCGCCATGGCCATGCGCACCATGCTCATGCGCAGCCGCCCGGCCTCGTTCACCGCCGCCGCACCGCCTTCCAGCTGCCAGGCCACCCACAGCGTGAAACCGATCGATGCCACAGCCGCGAGCAGGCAGGCTGCGCCCATGAGCAGCAGCTTGGTCGAAAGCGAGGGCTTGCCATGCATGGTTGCACTGTAGTCACGGCGCATTTGCGCGTCTTGACCTGAATCAAGCGCCACCCGTTTGCGCCGTGCCCCCGCCCCGATTCCTAGGATCCTTTCAACTGCCCCCAATGCCCACAGGGCCTATGGCGTCCCCGGGCGAGGCCAGTGTTTAGCATGGGGCCATGCAAGCCCGCTCCATCCCCCGCCCCTTCATCCGCACCCCGCGCCTTGCCGGCCTGGCTGCGGCCGCATTGCTGGCGGCAGCCCTTGCCGGCTGCGCCAGCTCCTCCGCCCCGGCGCGGGACTGGACGCAGCAGCTGCAGCGCTGGTCAGACGCGCCCATCGTGCTGCTGGGCGAGCAGCACGATGCGGTCGCCCACCAGGCCTGGCAGCAGGCCACGGTGGAGCAGTTGGCAAAACAGGAGCGCCTGGCCGCGCTGGTGATCGAGATGGCGCCGCGCACGGGCTCCACGGCCAGCCTGGCACGCGATGCCTCCGAGGACGCGGTGCAGCAGGCCCTGCAATGGCAGGACGCGGCCTGGCCCTGGCCGCGCTACCGCGGCGTGGTCATGGCCGCCGTGCGCGCGGGCGCGCCCGTGCTCGGGGGCAACCTGCCGCGCGCCGACATGAAGCAGGCCATGCGCAACGAGAACCTGGACACCCACCTGCCGCCCGAGGGCTGGCAGCGCCAGCTCGACGCCATCCGCGAAGGCCACTGCGGCCTGCTGCCCGACACCCAGCTGGCGCCCATGGCCCGCATCCAGCTGGCCCGCGATGCCAGCATGGCCGAGGTGGCCAGGGCCGCAGTCAAGCCCGGCAAGACCGTGCTGCTGGTGGCCGGGCGCGGCCACGTGCTGCGCGGCGTGGGCATTCCCACCTGGCTGCCCGAGGCCGCAGGCGCCAAGGTGGCCGTGGCGCAGGCGGGGGAGACATCGGTGGCGCAGGCCTCGGATGTGGATTGGCTGCAGAAGACGGATGCCCTGCCCGCCAAGGACCACTGCGCCGAGCTGCGGGAGAAGTTCAGGAATCCGCCGGCGCCGCGGGCCGATGCGGGCTGAAGCCCGCTGATTCCTGAAGAGGTTGCGGCCGGCCTTGCGACCGGCCGGAAATCAGCGGTAGAAAGCTTCCACGGCGCCCTTGAGCTTGATCAGCAGGGGCTTTCCCTTGCGGTCCACCGTCTTGCCGGCCGGCACCTTGATCCATCCCTCGCTCACGCAGTATTCCTCCACATCGAAGCGCTCGTTGCCGTTGAAGCGGATGCCGATGTCGTGCTCGAACACGGCGGCCACATGGTGCGGGCTGCGCGGGTCGATGGACAGGTGGTCGGGCAGTGCGGGGCGATCGGCGGGTGCGTTGGCGTCGGTCATGGTCTTGTTCTCGCAAGAGGGTTCTGAAGAAAGCCGGTATTGTCCGCGCAATTCGCAGGCAGGCGCTGGCTGACAGGCTTTGGCGGCAGGCATCGTCATGCGGATGGCGGACGGGCGTCGTATGCTGCGCTCCATGCTGTCGCCAGAGCAACGTCAAACACTGAAGTCGGCCAAGCGCCTGCCGCTGGCGCTGCTGCTGTTCGTGGCGCTGGGCTTCGTGGCCTCGTCCGTGGCGGCGGGGCACTGGCAGCAGGTGCCGCTGTGGCTGGCCTGCATCAAGGCCGTGACCGAGGCCTCGCTGGTCGGCGCGCTGGCCGACTGGTTTGCGGTGTCGGCGCTGTTCCGGCGCATTCCCCTGCCCCTGGTCGGGCGCCATACGGCCATCATCCCGCGCAACAAGGACCGCATCGGCGAGAACCTGGCGAACTTCGTGCGCGACAAGTTCCTGGACGGCCCTTCGCTGGTGGCGCTGATCGAGCGCCATGATCCCGCCCGCGTGCTGGCCGGCTGGCTGACCACGCCGGCCAACAGCACCCTGCTGGGGCGGCAGGTGGCGCGGCTGGCGCTGGCGGCGCTGGAGATGGTGCAGGACCGGCAGGTGGAGCGCTTTCTGACACAGGCGTTCAAGGCCTTGCTGGCCCAGGTGGACCTGCCCCGCGCGGCGGCGGATCTGTTGTCGGGCCTGACCAAGGACGGCCGCCACCAGGCCGTGCTGGACGATGTGCTGGCCCGCGTCAGCGGCGTGCTGCGCGAGGCCGAGACCCATGTGCTGATCGCCCAGACCATCGTGCTGTGGCTCAAGCGCGAGCATCCGCTCAAGGAAAAGATGCTGCCCACGGACTGGCTCAGCGACAAGGGCGCCAGCGCCATTGCGGGCGCACTCGACAGCCTGCTGCAGGACATTGCCAGCAACCCCGAGCACCACATGCGCAAGGCCTTCGACGCCTCCGTGGACCGGCTGGTCACGCGGCTGCAGTCCGACCCCGCCATGTCAGAGCGCGCCGAGCGGCTGCGCCACTACCTGCTGCACGACGAAAAGCTGGCCGGCTACCTGCGAGCGCTGTGGCTGGGCCTGCGCGCCAAGCTGCAGGCGGACCTGGCCAACGAGCATTCGCAGGTGGCGCGCAAGACCGCTGCCATGGGCCGCTGGCTGGGCCAGTCGCTGGCGCACGACGAGGCGCTGCGCAGCTCCATGAACGAGCGCCTCAAGCGCTGGGCCCAGGCGCTGGCGCCCGATGTCTCGCAGTTCCTGGCCCAGCACATCGCCGATACCGTGCGGCGCTGGGATGCGCGCGAGCTGTCCGAGCTGATCGAGCTGCACATCGGCAAGGATCTGCAGTACATCCGCATCAACGGCACCGTGGTCGGCGGTGCCGTGGGGCTGGTGCTGTTCCTGGTCTCCAATGCGGGGCGGATGTGGTCCTGATCTTCGTATCAGGATGTTGCCTGCGGGCCACATCGGGCCAACTTTACAAAGCTGCCGTGTTCGCCGGAACGCCCTGAATCGGGCCGGGCGCTGCACGCGCCCGGGCGCTGGCGGCCCTGCATGTCATTGATGAACAAGGCAACATTCAGCATCCTGAATGAGTTGCTCACAGATCGGCCCGCTTGTAAAGAAAAACAGCAGCTGCGCTGCCGTCGGCCAGGCCGTTGTCGACGGGAAAATAAAATAAGAACGATTCGCACTCATCAAAAACAACAGAGCGGATGCGCACCCCGGTCGTTCGACCGTCCGTGATTCTTCTTGCGAGCTTTCCCATGCACAACTGCACAGCCCCCGCGGCGGGCCGTGGCTTTGCCCTGTCCGCCCTTTGCACCTCCCTGCGTGCTTCGTTTCCCTCCACCGTCGTTCCCCTGCGCCGCACCGCGCTGGGCGCCTGCCTGGGCCTGCTGGCCTCGGGCAGCGCGCTGGCCCAGGCAGCAGGCGGGGCCACGCTGGAAACCCTGGTCGTGACGGCCAGCGGCTTCGAGCAGGAGATCAGCCAGGCGCCGGCCTCGATCTCGGTGATCACGCGCCAGGAACTGGAGCAGGGCGCCTACCGCAACCTGCACGATGCCCTGCGCGATGTGCCCGGCGTGATCCTCACGCCCTCGGACAATAACTCCAACGACATCTCGTTGCGCGGCATGGGCGCCAACTACACCCTGATCCTGGTGGACGGCAAGCGCATGAGCACGCGCGAGACCCAGACCAACGGCAGCACCGGCACGGACCAGAGCTGGATTCCGCCGCTGGAGGCCATCGAGCGCATCGAGGTGGTGCGCGGCCCCATGTCCTCGCTGTACGGCTCGGACGCCATGGGCGGCGTGATCAACGTCATCACGCGCAAGGTGGCGAAGAACTGGCATGGCTCGGTGCGCGCCGACGCCACGCTGCAGGAGCGCTCCACCTCGGGCGATGCCTACCAGACCAACTTCTACCTGTCAGGTCCGATCAAGACCGACCTGCTGGGCCTGAGCCTGTACGGCAACTACGGCAAGCGCGACCAGGACCGCATCTACCAGGGCTACAACAAGAGCGACAACCGTTCGCTGAACCTGCGCCTGGCGCTGACCCCCAGCAAGGACCACGACCTGATCGCCGAGATCGGCACTTCGCGCCAGCACTTCGTTTCGTCGCCTGGCATGACCCTGCTGCCCACCGATGCGCCCAGCGACCGCAAGTTCGAGCGCGAGAACTACTCGCTGCAGCACAAGGGCCGCTGGGGCTGGGCTTCCTCCGACACCTATCTGCAGCGCGAGGAAACGCGCAACCTGTCGCGCGACATGACCATCAGGAACACGGTGTTCAACAGCAGCTGGGTAGCGCCGCTGGGCCGCCAGCACCTGCTGACCACGGGCGTGTACTACAACCAGCAGGACCTGCGCGACACGACGACCAATACGCTGCCGGGCTCGGCGCGCACCACGGCCGATCGCACGCAGTACGCCTGGTTCGCCGAGGACGAGTGGCGCCTGCGCGAGAACTTCGCCCTGACCGGCGGCCTGCGCTACGACCACGACAGCAAGGGCGGATCGCAATGGAGCCCGCGCCTGTATGGCGTGTGGAACCTCGACGCGCAATGGACCGTCAAGGGCGGCGTGTCCACCGGCTTTCGCGCGCCCTCGTTGCGCCAGACCCTGGGCGACTGGGGCCAGTCCAGCCGCGGCGGCAACATCTACGGCAACCCCGACCTGAAGCCCGAAACCTCGCTGAGCAAGGAACTGGGCGTGCTCTACAACAACGGCGCCGGCCTGTCGGCAGGCCTGACGGTGTTCGACAACGAGTTCAACGACAAGATCACGCGCATCGCCTGTCCCGAGTGCGGGCCGGCCAATTCCTCGGGCAACACGCCCACCACCAACGTCAATATCGACAAGGCCATCACGCGCGGCATCGAAGCCACGTTCAAGGCCCCGCTGGCGCGCACGCTGGACCTGAGCAGCAGCTACACCTTCACCAAGTCCGAGCAAAAGAGCGGCGAGTTCGCGGGGCAGCCGCTGAGCCAGCTGCCGCGCCACATGCTCAACCTGGCGCTGAACTGGAAGCCTTCGCAGCAATGGGCGGGCTGGGCCAAGCTGTCCTACCGGGGCAAGGAAAGCCAGCCCACGGGCGGCCGTTCGGCGCGCACCTGGGTGGCTGGCAGCTATGCCATGTTCGACATGGGCGGCTCCTACAACTACAGCAAGGACGTGACCTTCTACGCAGGCATCTACAACCTGTTCGACAAGGACGTGTACTACGAGGACTACGCCACGGTGCAGGACGGCCGGCGCTACTGGATCGGCATGAACGTGAAGTTCTAGGCATCCCGGCCGCAAGGGCGGCCGCTGCCCGTGGCCTGCGAATCGGGCCGCGCCGCTTCCCGGCGCGGCACCCGCCTCCGGAGGCCGGAACTCCTTTCATTTTTTCCTGGGATTCTTTGCCATGACCTTCGATATCACGCGCCGCGCGGCGGCGCTGGCCTTGCCGGCCTTGTTCCTGGGGACTGCGGTGGCGGCCCCGCTGTCCGTGCGGCATGCCGGGGGAATGACCAGCCTGCCCGGCGCACCCCGGCGCGCGGTGGTTTATGACCTGGGGGCGCTGGATGCACTGCATGCGCTGGGCGTGCCCGCGTCGGCGGTCGCAGGCGTGCCCCGGGCGCAGCTGCCCCGGTATCTGGACAGCTTCGCGCAGCGGCCTGCGGCGGGCGGGCTGTTCGAGCCCGACTACGAGGCGCTGAGCCGGCTGGCGCCCGACCTGATCATCGTGGGCGGGCGCTCGGCCGGCAAGGCCGAGGTGCTGGGACGCATCGCGCCCACGCTGGACCTGAGCGTCAGCGGCAAGCACATGCTGGCCGATATCGAACGCAACATCGCCACGCTGGCGCTGCTGTTCGGCCGCCAGGCGCAGGGCCGTGCGCTGGTGCAGCGCATCCAGGCCGAGCTGCAGGGCCTGCGTGCCCAGGCCTCGCAGGCCGCGCCGGGCCTGCTGCTGATGGCCGTGAACGACAAGCTCCTGCCGCAGGCGCCGGGATCGCGCTTCGGCTTTCTGTTCGATGTGTTCGGCGCGCGCTCGGCGCTATCGGCTGCGCAACTGCCAGCCCGCGGCACCGCCTACGGCTTCGATGATGTGGCGCGGCTGGACCCCGAGTGGATCTACGTCATCGACCGCAACACGGCCACGGGCCAAGCGGCAGACGGCGGCGAGATCATGGCTTCGCGCAAGGTGTTCGACAACGCGCGGATCCACGCCACGGCGGCCGGCCGCAAGGGGCAGGTCGTCTTCCTCGATCCCAAGGGCTGGTACCTGATGGGCAGCGCCGGGCCGACGGCGCTGCTGGACAACATGGCGCAGCTGCGCCAGGCCTATGGCGCGGCGTCATCGCGTTGACCGCGGGCCAGGGCCGGCTCCCGGTCCCGGCCCCACAGCGCAATCACGCGCACATAGGCCAGTTCGGCCAGCAGCTCCACCAGCGTCTGCGTGACGATGACGGCCGGCAGCACGGGAATGGCGCCGGGCACGGCCAGGGCCAGCGGCAACACGACCAGCGAATTGCGCGTGCCCGCGCTGAACGCGACGGCGCGGCCCGAGGCTGCCGGTAGCCGGAAGGCGCGCGCCACCAGCCAGCCCAGTGCGGGCGCCGCCACCGCAAAGGCCGCGTAGACGGGCACCATGCTCCAGGCCGCGTGCGTGGCCGGGCCCAGCTGGGGCAGCACGGAGGCGATCACCACGAACAGCACCAGCGCCGTGGCCGGCACGGGCAGCAGGCCCAGCCATGCCGAGACGCTGGCGCCGCGCCGGCTGCGGGCCGCCCACAGCTGCGTGGCAGCGGCCAGGGCCAGCGGCACGGCGATCAGCCACACGAACGCATGCAGGAAAGGCCCCGCCTGCACCAGCCGTGCCGCATCGTCTCCCAGGAACAGGCCCAGGTAGCCGGGCAGGGCCAGCATCTGCGCGATCAGCAGGGCCGGCGTGGCTGCCAGCAGCAGGCGCGCGTCGGCACGTCCCAGGTGGGAGAAGGTGACCACGTAGTCGATGCAGGGCGCCAGCAGCACCAGCAGCGCGCCCAGGCGCAGCAGGGGGTCGGCGGGCAGGAACTGCAGCAGGGCCCAGACCAGCATCGGCACCACGATGAAGTTGGCCACCATCAGCGCCGCCAGGAAGCGCACCTGGCCGAAGGCGCGCCGCAGCTCGGCCACGGGCACCTGCAAGAAGGTCACATAGAGCATCAGCGCCAGCGCGGGGTTGATGGCACGCTCCAGCACGCCCGTGCCGGGCAGCGCCCAGGCGGCGGCCGCGGCCAGGGCCACGGCGGCGAAGTAGATGGGGATCTGGCGCTGTTCGAGCGCGTCTCGGGTGTCTTGCATTCGGGGCGCCGGGTGCGGCAGGTGCGGCAGGGGCGGCAATGGGTACGGGGTGCCTAGTATGGCAACGGTGCGGCCAGCCGCTGTCTCGAATTCCCTGCCCTCGGCCCGACAGGCTCAGCCGGGCGATGCCGCGCCCAGCACCTTGTAGAGGTAGGAGCGCGAGATGCCCAGCTCCTGCGCGGCCAGCTTCTTGTTGCCGCCGCAGCGTGCGATGGCGTCGAGGATGGCGTTGCGCTCCTGGTCCTTGAGCGGGGCCACGGCGCCGGTGGAGGGCATGTCTGCCTCGGCAACGGGCGAAGGTCGTGCGCCGGCCAGCGGGTCCTCGTGGCGCGCGAAGTTGTCCACGCCCAGCAGGTGGCCGTCGCAGAATACCAGGGCCTCTTCCACGCGCTGGCGCAGCTGGCGCACATTGCCGGGCCAGGCCTGGCGGGCCAGGTAGGGCATGACACCGGGCGCGATGCGCGGCAGCGCAATGCCGTTGCGCTCGCAGAACGACTGGGCAAAGCGCTGAACCAGGGCCGGGATGTCCTCCAGGCGCTGGCGCAGGGCGGGCACATGCAGCACCACGCCGCTGAGGCGGTAGAACAGGTCCAGCCGGAAGCGGCCGCTGTCGATGAGGCCGCGCAGGTCGCGGTGCGTGGCGGCCACGATGCGGAAGTTCACCTGCCGGCCGCTGTGCGCGCCCAGGCGCTGCACCTGGCGGTCCTCCAGCACGCGCAGCAGCTTGACCTGGATCTCCATGGGAATGTCGGCCACTTCGTCGAGGAAGAGCGTGCCGCCCTCGGCCTGCTCCAGCTTGCCGGGCTGGCCCTGCCTGCGCCCGCCCGTGAAGGCGCCGGCCTCGTAGCCGAACAGCTCGGACTCGATCAGCGTGGCCGGCAGGGCCGCGAGGTTGAGGCTGACCAGGGGCGCGTCGGCATCGCGCCCGCGCGCATGCAGGGCCTGGGCCACCAGCTCCTTGCCGCTGCCGCTCTCGCCCAGGATGAGCACGGGCACGTCCAGCCGCGCCACGGCGTCGATCTCGCGTGCCAGCCTTTGCATGGGGGCGCTGGCGCCCACCATCTGCGCCGTGGGCGTGCCGCCGCGCAGCTGGCTCAGTTCGCGCTTGTAGTGCTGCACCTCGTCATGCAGCTGGTTCAGGCGCTGCTGCATGCGGTTGAGTGCCTCCACGCCGCTGAAGCTGACCTGGCCCACGGCGCCCACCACGGCGCCGCCCTCGTAGACCGGCATGCGGTTGACGATGCGGCTCACGCCCGGCCCCAGCTGCTGCAGGTCGCCGATCTCGGCCCGGCCGCTGCGCACCACGTGGGGCAGGCGCGAGTTGGGGATCACGTCCTCGGCGCGCCGGCCTGCGGCCGTGCCGGGCGCCAGGCCGAAGAACTTCTCGTGCACGGGGCTGATGTAGCGCATCAGCCCTTCATGGTCGGCCACCGTGATCGCCTGGTACGGGTTGGTCAGGAACATGTTGAGGATGGCGAAGGCGAAGGGCACGCTGGCCACCATGTCGAACAGCGCCGCCGCCTCGTCGGCCGGGCGCAGCAGGGCGACCTCGCCCTCGGCATCGGCCAGCACCACGGCCACATGGCGGGCCACCGTGCCGCGCGGGCCCGGTGTTTCCACGTGCAGCAACTGGCCATGGCCGATGGGGTTGTGCCCGTCGCCGTGCGCGCGGGCCAGGGCCTCGGTGACGGCTGCATGCAGCAGCGGCTCCTGCGCCAGGCCCAGCCGCGCCACGGGCTCGGGCGAGTCGCGTCGCCACACGAGAACGCCGAATCGGTGGTCGGGGGAGCTGGGCATGGGCATGGCGGGCAGTGGCTGGGGTGAACGCACTCTAGCGGCGCGCAGGCCACGGGTCTGTCCCCGTGGTGTCTCCATTAAAGACAGTGCCCAACCCGTGTCTTCGAGGTTGTCCTTGATGTGGACACGTGAAGGTCGGCTGTGGAAAAAATCCTTTGAATTCAACGCACTGCGTTTTGGCACGCCTTGTGCATCTGTGCTGGCACAAGGAGACACGACGACATGAGCTGGCAACCCGAAGTGGACGAGATCGCATACCGCCGCGCACTGGCGGCCAAACTGGGCGGAGAGGACAAGGTGGCGCGGCACAAGGCCGCGGGCAAGCTCACGGTGCGCGAGCGCATCGATGCCTGCACGGACGCGCAGTCCTTCGTGGAGGTGGGCTCGCTCACCGGCTCGGGCCAGTACGACGGCCTGGGCAGGCTGACGGACTTCACGCCCTCCAACCTCATCATGGGCCGGGCGCGCGTGGGCGGGCGGCCCGTGGTCGTGGTGGGCGACGATTTCACGGTGCGCGGCGGCGCCAACGACGGCGCCGTGGGCGACAAGCTGATCTTTGCCGAGAAGATGGCGCACGACCTGCGCCTGCCCATGGTGCGCCTGGTGGACGGCACGGGCGGCGGCGGCTCGGTGCGCAACATCGAGACCAAGGGCTACACCAGCGTGCCCACCATGAAGGTCTGGAGCCAGGTGGTGCAGAACCTGTCCACCGTGCCCGTGGTCTCGCTGGCCCTGGGCTCGGTGGCCGGCATGGGCGCGGCGCGCGTGGCCTCCAGCCACTACTCGGTGATGGTCAAGGAGACCGCCCAGCTGTTCAATGCCGGCCCGCCCGTGGTGGCGCGCATCGGCCAGAACGTGACCAAGAACGAGCTGGGCGGCAGCCAGGTGCACACGCGCAACGGCGTGGTCGATGACGAGGTAGCCACCGAGCAGGAGGCCTTCGAGCGCGTGCGCCGCTTCCTGTCCTACCTGCCATCGTCGGTGTACGAGCTGCCTGCGCGCACCGCGCCGCAGGACGATCCGCGGCGGCGCGACGAATGGCTGCTGTCGGCCATTCCGCGTGATGGCCGCAAGGTCTACAAGATCCGGCCCATCGTCGAATGCCTGGTCGATGAGGGCTCCTTCCTGGAGACGGGCCGCCACTGGGGCCGGGCCATCGTCACGGGGCTGGCGCGCATCGATGGCTGGCCCGTGGCCGTGGTGGCCAGCGACCCGTACTTCTACGGCGGCGGCTGGGATGGCCCTTCGGCCGAGAAGTTCACGCGCTTCGTGGACATGGCCCAGACCTTCCACCTGCCCGTGGTCAACCTGGTGGACATCGCGGGCTTCCAGATCGGCGTGGAGGCCGAGAAGGCCGGCGTCATGCGCTACGGCGTGCGCGCCCTGGCCGCCGTCTACCAGGCCACCGTGCCCTGGTGCAGCATCATCATCCGCCGCGCCTACGGCGTGGCGGCGGCCGGCCACCAGCACATGGGCCGCTTCAACTTCCGCTATGCCTGGCCCTCGGCCAACTGGGGCTCGCTGCCCATCGAGGGCGGGCTGGAGGTGGCCTACAAGGCCGAGATCGAAGGCGCCGACGACCCCGTGCAAAAGCGCGCCGAGATCGAGCAGCGCGTGCGCAGCCTGACCTCGCCCTTCCGCACGGCCGAGGCCTTCGGCATCGACGAGGTGATCGATCCGCGCGACACGCGCGCCCTGCTCAGCGAATTCGTGGAACTGGCCGCGCCGCTGCGCGAGGCCGGAGCGCCGCAGTTCGGCCTGCGGCCCTGAACGCATAAAAACCCAAGGAGACAAAGCAATGGCAACCAGACAACCGCGCGCGCCCTCGCGCCGCACCGCCCTGGCCCTGTGCCTGGCGCCGTGCCTGACCATCTGCGCCGCGACGGCGGCCCAGGCCCAGACCCCCCAGGAGGACAAGTGGCCCACGCGCCCCGTGCGCATCGTGGTCGGCTTTCCTGCAGGCTCGTTCACCGACACCATTGCACGTGCGCTGTCCGAGCCGCTGAGCAAGTCGCTGGGCCAGCCCGTGGTGGTGGAGAACAAGCCCGGCGCCAACGGCGCCATCGGCGTGGGCGAGGTGGCGCGCGCCGCGCCCGACGGCTACACCCTGCTGGTCACCAACTCCAGCAGCATCACCATCAACCCCCAGATCTACAAGAAGATCACCTACCGCGCCAAGGACTTCGCGCCCATCACCATGGTGCTGGATGCGCCCTTCATCCTCACCGTCAACCCCGAGTGGGCGCAGAAGCACCAGATACGCTCGGCCAAGGATGTGATCGCCTTCGCCAAGGGCCATCCCGACAAGCTCAGCTACGGCTCTGCCGGCCCCGGCAACATCGCCCACCTGGCCTATGCGGCCTGGAGCAACCGCACGGGCGTGAAGACCACGCATGTGCCCTACAAGAGCGCATCGCAGGCGCAGATGGCCGTGCTCAGCGGCGAGCTGGACACGCAGTTCGACACCTGGAGCGCGCTGCCACACATCGCCAGCGGCAAGCTCGTGGCGCTGGCCGTCACCGCGCCCCGGCGCATGCAGCAGCTGCCCGAGGTGCCCACCATGGCCGAGGCCGGCTATGCCGATTTCGACGTCACCTTCTGGGCCGGCCTGCTGGCGCCTGCGGGCACGCCGCCGGCCATCGTCAACCGGCTCTATGAGGCCTCCAGGGGCGTGCTGCAGGACGCACGCATCCGCGCCGTGCTCAGCAGCCAGGGCGAGCCCGTGATGATGCCGCCCGCGCCGTTCGGCCAGCGCATCGCCAAGGAGGTCTCGGATTGGGGGCAAGTGATCCAGCGCGAAGCCTTGTCTTTGGATTGATGAGGTACGCATGTCTCTGTTGCAAGCACTGAACCCCCGCTCCGTCGCCATCCTTGGCGCCTCCGACAACCCCATCAAGGCCGGTGGCCGGCCCATCGACTACCTGCGGCGCCATGGTTTCGCAGGCCGCATCCTGCCCGTCAATCCCAAGCGCGCCGAGGTCCAGGGCCTGGCAGCCTACCCCTCGCTGCGCGCGCTGCCCGCGGCGCCCGACTCCGTGGTCATCAGCCTGCCCGGCGAGGACGTGGCCGCCGCCATCGACGACTGCGTGGCCGTGGGCGCGCGCCTGGCTGTGATCTATTCGTCCGGCTTTGCCGAACTGGGCGAGGAGGGTCGCCGGCAGCAGGCCGACCTGGTGGCGCGGGCGCGCAGGGCGCCAGGCGGCGGGCTGCGCCTGTTCGGCCCCAATTGCCAGGGCGTGGCCAACTTCGCCACGGGCGCCATCCTCAACTTCTCGACCATGATCAACGAGAACGCGCCGGCCGACGGCCCCGTGGCCATCGTCAGCCAGAGCGGTGCGGGCGCGGCCATTCTCTACGGCGGCCTGCGCCGCGCGGGCATCGGCGTGCGCTACATGCTGTCCACGGGCAACGAGGCCGATGTCTGCGCAGCCGAGGCCGTGCGCGCCGTGGTCGAGGACGAAGGCATCCGCCTGGTCGTGCTCTACATCGAGACGCTGCGGCAAAGCGCCTGGCTGGCCGAGGCCGCGCGCCTGGCCCATGCGCGCGGCGTCACCATCCTGGCCGTGAAGGCCGGCCGCACGCGCGCAGGCCAGGCCACGGCCAGCTCGCACACGGGCGCGCTGGCGGCCGAGGACGCGCTGGCCGATGCCTTCCTGCGCCAGCACGGCATACCGCGCCTGGCCGACTTCCGCGAGCTGATCGACTACGCGCCGCTGTTCCTGTCCCAGCCTGCGCCGCGCGGTCGCCGCGTGGTCAGCATCAGCAATTCGGGCGCCACCTGCGTGCTGTCGGCCGACGCGGCCGAAGAATACGGACTGGCCCTGGAGCCGTTCGATGCCGCCACGCTGGACGGCCTGTCCCAGGCCCTGCCGTCCTATGTCACGGCGCGCAATCCCATCGACATGACCACGGCCCTGCTGGGCAGGCCGCAGACCTTTGGCGACACGCTGCGGGCCTTGTCGGGCAGCGGTGCGGCGGACCTCGTTCACGTGGGCTTCCCTATCGGCGGCGAGGGCTATGACTTTGCCGACTTCGCGGGCCAGGCCAGCCGCTTTGCGCGCGACACCGGCGTGCCCATTGCGGTCAGCGTCAACCAGGACTGGGTGGCCCAGGCCTTCCAGGGCCAGGGCGTGCCCACCTTCTGGAGCGAACGCGCCGCCATGCGCGGCCTGGCGCTGCTGGCCGAGCAGGCCGGTGGCAGGCAGGCACAGGTGCCGTCTGCCGAGGCATCGGTGCCGGTGCCGGCCTCCCGCTCCATCACGCTGGTTACGCTGGACGAGCCTTCCAGCCTGTCCGAACTCGCCCGCGCCGGCCTGCCGGTGATGCGCCATCTGGTCTGCAGGAACGAGGACGAGGTGCGCGCCGCCATCGAGTCCCTGCCACGGCCCCTGGTGGCCAAGGGCGTGTCCGCCGATCTCTCGCACAAGTCCGAGCATGGCCTGGTGCGGCTGAACATCCGCGAGGCGGAGCAGGCGCTGCAGGCCTTTGGCGACTTCGCCGCCACGCTGGCCCGCCTGGGCGCGGCCGATGGCGGCCTGCTGCTGGGAGCCCAGCACAAGGCCGACTTCGAGCTGGCGCTGGGTGCCCATGTCGATGCCGAGTTCGGCGTGGTGGTCATGGTCGGCCAGGGCGGCGTGCTGGTGGAGGCGCTCAGGGACGTGCAGTTCCTCGTGGCCCCCTTCAGTGCGCGGCAGGCGCAGGATGCCCTTGCGCGCCTGTCCATCGCCCCGGCCTTTGCGGCCGTGCGCGGCATGCCGGCCGTGGAGCTGGACGCCGTGGCCGCCATGATGGTGCGGCTGGGCGACTGGATGCTGGCCCAGGGCGGGCGCGTGCAGTCGGTCGATGCCAATCCCGTGCTCGTGGCGCGCGGCGCGCAGGCGCCGGTCATCGTCGATGCGGTGGTGGCCGTGGCCGCCGCGCCAGCGGTCTCCTCGGAGGCGGCATGAGCGGCGCCCCGCACCCCATCCGCCGCGTGCTGGTCGCCAACCGGGGCGCCGTGGCCGCGCGCGTGATCCGCACGCTGCGGCGCATGGGCCTTGAATCCGTGGCCGTGTACTCCGAGGCCGATGCCGGCCTGCCCTATGTGCGCGCTGCCGACCAGTCCGTGTGCATAGGCCCTGCGCCCGCCGCGCAAAGCTATCTGGACCAGGCGCGGCTGCTGCAAGTGGCGCGCGAGACGGGGGCCGATGCCGTGCACCCGGGCTACGGTTTTCTCTCCGAGAACGCGGACTTCGCCGAGGCCGTGCAGCGCCAGGGCCTGTGCTTCATCGGCCCCTCGCCGCACTGGATACGCACGCTGGGCCACAAGACCCAGGCGCGGGCCTTCATGGCCGCCCAGGGCATGCCGCAGGCGGCCAGCTCGGCCGTGCTGCACAGCCTGCAGGAGGCGCAGGCGGAGGCGGCGCGCATCGGCTTTCCCGTGCTGGTCAAGCCCGCAGGCGGGGGAGGCGGCATCGGCATGCTGCCCGCGCACGATGCACCGCAGCTGGAGGCCGCCTGGTCCAAGGCCAGCGGCATTGCCGCCAAGTACTTCGGCACGGCCGAGCTGTACCTGGAAAAGCTGATCGAGGCGCCGCGCCACATCGAGTTCCAGGTGCTGGCCGACCGCCATGGCGAGGTGCGCGTGCTGTTCGAGCGCGACTGCTCGGTGCAGCGCCGCCACCAGAAGGTGGTGGAGGAGGCCCGCCCCGCAGGCATTCCCGCGCAGGCCCTGGCCGACATGCGGCAACTGCTGGCCGGCCTGCTGGCGCGCACGGGCTATGACGTGATCGGCACCGTGGAGATGCTCTACACGCCGCAGCACGGCTTTGTCTTCCTGGAGATGAACACGCGGCTGCAGGTCGAGCATGCGGTGACCGAGGGGATCACGGGCATCGACATCGTCGAGGCCCAGATCCGCCTGGCCGCCGGCGAGCGCATGCGGGAGGTGCTGCCCGCCGAACCCGTGGCCCGCGGCCATGCCATCGAGGCGCGCATCTATGCCGAAGACCCCGTGCGCTTCCTGCCCTCGCCGGGGCGCCTGGACCGCTTCGAGATGCCCCAGGGCGAAGGCCTGCGCGTGGAGACCGGCTATGCCCAGGGCTGCAGCGTCACGCCCTTCTACGACCCCATGGTCGCCAAGCTCGTGGCCCATGGCAGCGACCGCGCCCAGGCCATCGCACGGCTGCGCCAGGCACTGGCGCAGACCCGCATCGAGGGCGTGAAGACCAATATCCCCTTCATCGAACGCATCCTGGGCCACGCCGATTTCCTGGACCTGCGCATCGACACCGGCATCGCCCAGCGCGTGCTGGCCCACCTTTGAAAGCCCTACCCATGACCACCACCCCGAACATGATCACAAGCCCCATCGCCGGCCTAGTGGCCGCTGTGGAAGCCGCCGAAGGCGGCACCGTCGCCCTGGGCGACACCCTCATCATCGTGGAGTCCATGAAGATGGAGATTCCCGTGGAAAGCGAGGTGGCAGGCGTCGTGCGCCGCATGCTCGTGGCCGTGGGCGAGCCGGTGGCCGAAGGCCAGGCGATTGCGGAGATCGGATGAACGCCGTTGGAATCTCCACCGCCCCGGACCTGGAGGCCGCCGCGCTGGCGCGCGGCTACTTCGGCATCGACGTGCCCTTCATGTCCCATATCGGCCTGGAGCCCGTGAGCCTGGCGCCCGGCCTGGCGCGCACGCGGCTGCCCATGCATCCGCACCTGGCCAACAGCCGGGGGCATGGCCATGGCGGCGCGCTGATGAGCGCGCTGGACTTCACGCTGAGCGCGGCCGCGCGCTCGTCCAACCCGCTGGGGCTGGGCGTGGTGACCATCGAGATGAGCACGCACTTCCTCGCCTCGGCCACCACCGACCTGCTGATTGAGGCCCGCGTGCTGCGCGCAGGCGCGCGCACCGTGTTCTGCGAGGGCAATGTGCTGGACAGCGCGGGCCAGGCCGTGTGCACGGCGCGGGCCGTGTTCAAGCTGATCGCGCTGTAGCCTGGTTCAGGCGCCGTCGCCTTCGGGCGCCGGCGGCAGCAGGTGCTGGCCGATCTGCTGCCAGGCCTTGGCCGCGTCATGCTGGCCGCCGAACATGTGGCAGCTGGCGGCCGTCATGGCCAGGCGGCCGTTTTCGGGTTCCAGGTCGAACGCCAGCTCGCATTGCGCGGCGGCGTTGCGCCACATCACCACGGCGTCTGGCGATTCTTCCTTTTGCAGCGCATGGGCTTCTGCCATCCAGGCCTGGGCCAGGCGAAACGCGCCCTCGGCCTGGTCGGGGTCGGCCTTGTGGGCCAGGTAGAACTGCTTGCCGGCCTGCTGCCACAGCGCCCTGGCCTGGGCGAAATCCTGGGTGGCGGCCCGCTGTGCCTGGGCCACCAGGGCATTGCCTTCGGCCAGCAGCGTTGCGTAGGAGGAGGGGGCGTCTTGCGTCATGGGGCGCCATTGTGCCGCCGCTCCGGTGCCTGTGTTCAGGCCGGGGAATCGCGTGGCGGGCTCGGGCTGTCGGGCAGTTCCAGGCCGATGCGCGTGAAGCCGCCTTCGGACTCGGCAAAGCAGCGCCCGCCGTGCATGCGCGCGATGGCGGCCACGATGGCCAGGCCCAGGCCATGGTTGCGGTCGGCCTGGCTGCGCGCGGCGTCGGCCCGGTAGAAGCGGTCGAACAGGCGCGGCAGGTCGGCGGGGGCTATGGTCGGGCCCCGGTTGAGCACCGCCAGCGCCACGTCACCGGCGCCACCGTGGTGGGCACAGGGCCGTGCGCCTATCTGCACGGTGATGGTGGAGCCGCGCTGTGCATAGCGTGTGGCATTGCCCAGCAGGTTGGACAGCGCCCGGCGCAGCAGCCGCGCATCGACCTCGGCGGCCGCGTCGCCCTGGACGACGACCTGCAGTTCGGCCTCCTGCAGCGCGGCCTCGTGAAAGTCGATGACCTCATGGGCCAACGCGGCCAGGCTGGCCCAGGGCGCCAGGCGCGCGCCCTGGCCCCGGTCGGCCTGCGAGAGAAACAGCATGTCGGCCACGATGCCGGCCATGCGTCGCAGGTCCTCCAGGTTGGAAGCCAGCACCTCGCGCAGCTCGGCCTCGCTGCGCGGCTTGCGCAGGGCCAGCTCGCAGCTGCTGATCAGCGTGGTCAGCGGCGTGTTCAGTTCATGGGCCACGTCGGCGTTGAAGGCCTCCATCTGCCGGTAGGCCACGGCCAGCCGTTCCAGCAGGGCGTTGAATTGCGCGATCAGCGGGCGCAACTCCTGCGGCTGTCCGCTGTCGTCCAGGCGCCGCTGCAGGTCCTGGGCCGACAGCTGGCGCGTCTGCTCGGTCAGTTCGCGCAGCGGCGCCAGGCCCAGGCGCACCAGCCAGATGCCGGTCAGCGACACCAGGAGCGCGCCGCCCACGGCGGCCAGGGCCAGCGTCCAGGCCAGCAGGGACAGTTGCCGGTCATCGTCGGCGCGGTCCAGGGTGAGCTGGGCCTGTGCATGCTGGCCACTGTCGGCCAGCACCACCTCGAAGCTGCGCTGCAGCGTGCGGCCCGGCGTCTTGGGAATGCGCAGGCGCTCGTAGATCACGCGGCCCTGCAGGTCGGTGATGCGCAGCGACATCTCGTCCAGGCCCGTGAGAAAGTCGTCCAGCATGTGGGCCAGACCGGCCTCGTTGTGGGCGCTGCGGCTTTCCGTCATCAGGTGCAGCACGGCCTGCTGCTTGAGGTCCAGCGTCTCGTGCTGGTGCTGCTCCAGCGTCATCGATGCCACCCCGTAGACGGCCGCGCACACCAGGCCCAGGCCCAGCATGGTCTGCAGCGCCAGCCAGCGCGACAGGCGCCGGCCCAGGTGGGGAATGTCGGCGGGGGGAGGTGCGGCAGGGGCGGCGCTCACGGTGCGCGCGACTCCAGCACATAGCCCATGCCGCGCACCGTGTGCAGCAGCGGCTGTTCGAAGGGCTGGTCCAGCTTCAGGCGCAGGCGGCGCACGGCCACCTCGACCACGTTGGTCTCGCTGTCGAAGTTCATGTCCCAGACCTGGGAGGCCAGCTCGGTGCGCGACAGCACCTCGCCCTGGCGGCGCAGCAGCAGGCTCAGCAGGTTGAATTCCTTGGCCGTGAGGTCCAGGCGCTGGCCGGCGCGCGTGGCGCGTCGGCGGATCAGGTCCAGCTCCAGGTCGGCCATGCGCAGCATGGTGGCCTCGGCCGCCGGATGCGCCGTGCCGACACTGCGGCGCAGCAGCACATGCATGCGCGCCACCAGTTCGGAGAAGGCAAAGGGCTTGACCAGGTAGTCGTCGGCGCCGCCCTGCAGGCCGCGCACGCGGTCTTCCACCTGGCCGCGCGCCGTCAGCATCAGCACCGGTGTCTGGCGCGACTGGCGCAGCGCCGCCAGCACGGCCAGGCCGTCGATGCCGGGCAGCATGCCGTCGAGCACGATGAGGTCGTAGGCCAGCTCGGTGGCCAGGTGCAGGCCGTCGATGCCGTCGTGCGCGACATCGACCACGAACCCCTCCTCGGTCAGGCCCTTGCGGAGGTAGTCGGCCAGCTTGATTTCGTCTTCGATGACCAGGACTTTCATGCCGAGCATTGTCGGGGAAGGGCATGGTTTGCCAAGATGACAAATTTGTCATGTGCCCGACAGCCACAGGTCGCCGCACGGCCCTAGACTCGCCGGCTTGGGGGAGTCGTGGTTGTGGGCAAACGCCATGCACGACAATCCCCACCTGCCCCATGCCCTCCTCCATGACCCGGCCCCGTCTCGCCGCCCTCGCCGTTCTCGTGATCGCGCTGCTGTTCCAGTGGAGCTGGATGGCGGCCGCTGCGCTGTGCCGGCACGACGGGCATGAGACCCGGCACTTCGGCCACCATGTCCACGGCGTGAGCCTGCATGGCATGGGCGCCGAGCGCCATGCCAACGCAGATCCGGGCGCTGGCGCCGAACCGGGGCAACCGGCAAAGAAGTCGGACCAGGGCCAGCCGTCGTCGCTCAGCGTCGATTGCTCCATGTGCCATGCCTGGGTGGCCGTCGCCACCCACTACGCCAAGGCCGCGCCGGTGGCGCCTCCCCCCATGCCATTCGCCGAGCCGCTGCGCCGCCATGCCTCGGCCGTGCTGCTGCGCCCCGATCGGCCCCGCTGGCAGGGCTGACGCCCCCTGCAGCCGCCGGCCGGGCATGGCCCTGTTTCTGCCCCGGACCGGCATTCCCCTGAAATCCCCTCGCGCGCAGCGGCCATGGGCCGTGCGCGCCCGCCGCAGCGGCCTGACCGGCTGATGAACGGTCAGGCCTGACCTGCGCGCGGGCAAGGAGTCCGTGTATGTCTTTCCCTTCGTCCTTTCCGTCGAGGACGGCTTCCCACGCACCATGGAGCGCCTGGCCCGGGCCGCGCGCCCTGCTGGTGATGGCCGTGCTGACCGCTTGCGCCGCCGTGCAGGCGGGCGAGCCTGCCGATGCGGCTGCGCCATCTGCAGCCGCTGTTTCCGAGTCCACACCGGCCGGCCCGCCGCTGGACCTGCAGCAGGCCCTGGCCCTGGCGCTGGACGGCAACCCCGGCCTGCGTGCGGCCCGCCGTGCGCTGGAGGCCAGCGATGGCGCCGTGCTGCAAAGCCAGGCCCGGCCCAATCCCGAGCTGGCCTGGTCGCAGGAGGACACGCGCCGCAGCACGCGCACGCTGACCGTGCAGCTGAACCAGACCCTGGAAGTGGGCGGCAAGCGCGAGGCCCGCATGCGCGTGGCCGAGCGCGGGCGCGACCTGGCGCAGGCCGAGCTGGCGGGGGCCGAGGCTGCGCTGCGCGCCGACGTGGGCACGGCCTTCTTCGGCGTGCTGGCTGCGCAGCAGCGCGTGGTCCTGGCCGGGCAGACGCTGGAGATCGCCAGCAGCGCGCGCGAGGCCGCAGCCCGCCGCGTGGCCGCCGGCAAGGTGGCGCCGCTGGAGGAAACCCGGGCCCGCGTGGCCGAATCCGGCGCCCGCCTGGAGCAGGCCCAGGCCCGCTCGGGCCTGCGCGTGGCGCGCGGCCAGCTGCAGGCGCTGTGGGGCGAGCGAGTGCGCCCCTTCGGCCAGGCCGAGGGCGCTGTGGACGCCCTGCCCCAGCTGCCTGAGCTGGCCGCCCTGCAGCAGCGCATCGAACAGGCTCCCGCCGTGCTGCGTGCGCGCCAGGCGCTGGAGCAAAGCCGCGCCACGGCCGACCTGGAGCGTGCGCGGCGCCTGCCCGATCCCACCGTCAGCCTGGGCGTCAAGCGCGCCACCGAGGTCGGGCGCAACCAGCTCGTGGTCGGCGTCTCCGTGCCCCTGCCCGTGCTCGACAGCAACCGGGGCAACCAGCTGCAGGCCCTGCGCCTGGCCGACCAGGCCGAAGAGCAGTTGCTGGCCACGCGCGTGCAACTGCAGGCCCAGCTGTTCGAGGCGCGCGAGCTGCTGCAGGCCAGCCGCGAGCAGGCGCGCCAGCTGGCCGAGGAGGTGCTGCCCACGGCGCGCACGGCCTACGAGCTGGCCTCGCGCGGGTTTGCGCTGGGCAAGTTCGGCTACCTCGACGTGCTGGACGCACAACGCACCTGGTCCGAGGCGCGCAGCCAGTACCTGGACCAGCTGCTGGCCACCCACCGCGCCGCCGCCGACATCGACCGCCTGCTGGGCACCGAATCCGGCCTCTGATTCCGATAGCAACCTGATTGCATCCAGACCATGAACACCAAGCCCTCCTCCTCCCCCCTCGGACCGCGCCGCACCCTCGTGGCCATTGCCGTCATCCTGGCCCTGGGCGCGCTGGCCGCCACGCTGATCCTGCGCAGCGGCACGCCGGGCGCTGCCAAGGCCGACAGCCATGGCCATGGCCACAGCGAGGCCGCAGGCCATGCCGATGGCGAGCACCACGGCGCCGCAGCCGCAGCCGATGGCCACAAGCACGACGAAGGCCATGCCGACGATGAACACCATGAAGACTCCAAGGCGGAAAAAGCCGATGCCAAGCCTGCCGCCCAACCTGCGGCCCAACCTGCCGCAAAACCGGCTGCAGAAGCCGGCCATGGCGACGACGAAGGCCTGATCGCCATGGACGCCCAGCGCATGCAGGCGGCCGGCGTGCGCCTGGCCGAGGCCGGTCCGGCCACCGTGCGTTCCGTGCTGCAGCTGCCCGGGGAGATCCGCTTCAACGAAGACCGCACGGCCCACGTCGTGCCGCGCGTGGCCGGCATTGCCGAGAGCGTTCCCGCCAACCTGGGCCAGAACGTGAAGAAGGGCCAGCTGCTGGCCGTGCTCAGCAGCGCCGCCGTGTCCGAGCAGCGCAGCGAACTGCTGGCCGCCAGCAAGCGCCTGGAGCTGGCCCGCACCACCTACGCACGTGAAAAGCAGCTGTGGGAGGAAAAGGTCTCGGCCGAGCAGGACTACCTGCAGGCGCGCCAGGCGCTGCGCGAGGCCGAGATCGCCGTCTCCAACGCCCAGCAGAAGCTGGCCGCCACGGGCGCCGGTGCCGGCGGTGGTGCGGGCGGGCTCAACCGCTTCGAGCTGCGCGCGCCGTTTGACGGCGTGATCGTGGAAAAGCACCTGTCCGTGGGCGAGGCCGTGCAGGACACCACCCAGGTCTTCACCATCTCCGACCTGCGCAGCGTCTGGGCCGAGATGCGCGTGGCCGCGCCCGACCTGCCCGCCGTGCGCGTGGGCGAGAAGGCCACGGTGCGCGCCACGGCCTTCGACTCCTCGGCCACGGGCGAGGTGGCCTATGTGGGCGCCCTGATCGGCCAGGACACGCGCACGGCCCCCGCGCGCATCACCCTGCCCAACCCCGACGGCGTGTGGCGCCCGGGCCTGTTCGTGAACGTGGAGCTGACGGCATCATCCCGGCAGGCGCCGCTGGCCGTGGCCACGCAGGCACTGCAGAAGATGGAGCAGCAGACCGTGGTCTTCGTGCCCGTGCAGGGGGGCTTTCGCGCCCAGCCGGTGCGCGTGGGCCGCGCCGACGGCAAGACCACCGAGGTGCTGGAAGGCCTGAAACCCGGCCAATCCTACGTGGCCGAGGGCAGCTTCATGCTCAAGGCCGAGCTGGGCAAGGCCACGGCCGAGCACTCCCATTGATGCGGGCATGAACGGAGAACTCCATGTTTGAACGCATCATCCGATTTGCCATAGAGCAGCGCTGGCTGGTCCTGCTGGCCGTGCTGGCCATGGCAGGGCTGGGCATCTACAACTACCAGCGCCTGCCCATCGACGCCGTGCCCGACATCACCAATGTCCAGGTGCAGATCAACACCCAGGCCAGCGGCTACTCGCCGCTGGAGACCGAGCAGCGCGTCACCTATCCCATAGAGACGGTGATGGCCGGCCTGCCCCATCTGGAGCAGACGCGCTCGCTGTCGCGCTACGGCCTGTCCCAGGTCACCGTGGTGTTCAAGGACGGCACGGACATCTACTTCGCACGGCAGCTGGTGGGCGAGCGCATACAGCAGGCGCGCGACAGCCTGCCTGCCGGCATCACGCCCACGCTGGGCCCCATCTCCACGGGCCTGGGCGAGATCTACCTGTGGACCGTGGAGGCCGAGGACGATGCGAAAAAGCCCGACGGCACGCCCTACACGCCCATGGACCTGCGCGAGATCCAGGACTGGGTCATCAAGCCGCAGCTGCGCAACGTGCCCGGCGTCACCGAGATCAACTCCATCGGCGGCTACGCCAAGGAGTACCTGGTGGCGCCCGCGCCCGAGAAGCTGGCGGCCTACGGCTTCACGCTGGCCGACATCGTCACCGCCCTGCAGCGCAACAACAGCAACGTGGGTGCGGGCTATATCGAGCGCCAGGGCGAGCAGTACCTGATCCGCGCGCCGGGCCAGGTCGGCGGCATCGCCGACATCCGCGAGGTCATCGTGGGCTCGGCCCAGGGCCAGCCCATCCGCATCCGCGACCTGGCCGAGGTCGGCCTGGGCCAGGAGCTGCGCACGGGCGCGGCCACCGACAACGGCCGCGAGGTGGTGCTGGGCACGGTGTTCATGCTGATCGGCGAGAACAGCCGCACCGTCTCGCGCGCCGTGGACCAGCGCATGGCCGAGATCAACCGGGGCCTGCCCCCGGGCGTCAAGGCCATCACCGTCTACGACCGCACGAACCTGGTGGACAAGGCCATCGCCACGGTCAAGAAGAACCTGGTGGAGGGCGCGGCCCTGGTGGTGGTCATCCTCTTCCTGTTCCTGGGCAACCTGCGCGCGGCGCTGATCACGGCACTGATCATCCCGCTGTCCATGCTGTTCACCTTCACGGGCATGGTGCACTACAAGGTCAGCGCCAACCTCATGAGCCTGGGGGCGCTGGACTTCGGCATCATCATCGACGGGGCCGTGGTCATCGTGGAGAACTGCGTGCGCCGCCTGGCCCATGCGCAGGAGGCGCGCGGACGGTCGCTGACGCGCAGCGAACGCTTCCATGAAGTCTTCGCCGCCGCGAAGGAAGCGCGCCGCCCGCTGCTGTTCGGCCAGCTCATCATCATGGTGGTCTACCTGCCCATCTTCGCGCTCACGGGTGTGGAGGGGAAGATGTTCCATCCCATGGCGCTGACGGTGGTCATCGCGCTGGCCGGCGCCATGCTGCTGTCCATCACCTTCATCCCGGCGGCGATTGCGCTGTTCATGGGCGACAAGGTGGCCGAGAAGGAAAACCGCCTCATGGGCTGGGCACGCCGCGGCTATGCGCCCGTGCTGGCGCGCGTCATGGCCGCGCCCGCCGTGGTGCTCACGGCCGCCGCCGTGGCCGTGGCGCTGAGCCTGCTGCTGGCCACGCGCCTGGGCAGCGAGTTCGCGCCCAACCTCAACGAGGGGGACTTCGCCATCCAGGCGCTGCGCATCCCGGGCACCAGCCTTACGCAGTCGCTGGAAATGCAGATGCAGATCGAGAAGGCGCTCAAGAAGGAGTTCCCCGAGATCGACCGCGTGTTCGCGCGCACCGGCACGGCCGAGATCGCCTCCGACCCCATGCCGCCCAACATCTCCGACGGCTACATCATGCTGAAAGCCCGCAGCGAGTGGCCCGACCCGGCGCGCCCGCGCGATGAGCTGCTGGCCGCCGTGCAGGCGTCGGTGGACCGCATCCCGGGCAACAACTACGAGTTCTCCCAGCCCATCCAGCTGCGCTTCAACGAGCTGATCTCGGGCGTGCGCAGCGACGTGGCCGTGAAGATCTTCGGCGACGACATGGCCGTGCTGGAGAAAAGCGCCCAGACCGTGGCCGGCATGCTGCAGCAGATCGCGGGCGCCTCCGAGGTCAAGGTCGAGCAGACCACGGGCCTGCCCATGCTCACCGTGCAGATCGACCGCGAAAAGGCCTCGCGCTACGGCCTGAACATGGGCGATGTGCAGGACGCCATCAGCACCGCCATGGGCGGCACCGAGGCCGGCACGGTATTCCAGGGCGACCGGCGCTTCGACATCCAGGTGCGCCTGCCGGACGCCGTGCGCAACGACCTGCAGGCCCTGAGCCGCCTGCCCATCGCCCTGCCGCGCGGGGCGGACGGGCGCATCGGCTTCGTGCCGCTGTCGGCCGTGGCCACGTTCGAGACCGCGCCCGGCCCCAACCAGGTCAGCCGCGAAGACGGCAAGCGCCGCATCGTGGTCAGCGCCAATGTGCGCGGGCGCGACATGGGCTCCTTCGTGGGCGAGGCACAGCAGAAGCTGCAGGGCCTGTCGCTGCCGCCCGGCTACTGGACGCGCTGGGGCGGCACCTTCGAGAACCTGGAGTCGGCCACGCGCCGCCTGCAGATCGTCGTGCCCGTGGCGCTGCTGATGGTCTTCGTGCTGCTGTTCGCCATGTTCGGCAATGTGCGCGACGGGCTGGTGGTCTTCACGGGCATTCCGTTCGCGCTCACGGGCGGCATCCTGGCGCTGTGGCTGCGCGACATACCGCTGTCCATCTCGGCGGCGGTGGGCTTCATCGCGCTGTCGGGCGTGGCCGTGCTCAACGGCCTGGTCATGATCTCCTGGATCAGAACCTTGCGCGAACAGGGCGCCAGCGTGCCCGACGCCGTGACCGAGGGCGCGCTCACCCGGCTGCGCCCCGTGCTGATGACGGCCCTTGTCGCCTCGCTGGGCTTCGTTCCCATGGCCATTGCCACGGGCACGGGCGCCGAGGTGCAGCGGCCGCTGGCCACGGTGGTGATCGGCGGCATCCTGTCGTCCACGCTGCTGACCTTGCTGGTGCTGCCGCTGCTGTACCGGCTGGTACACCGCAACGACCCGTCGGAAGCGGACGCGGCAGGCGCCGTGCCCACGGCATCGGCACCAGCCGCGTAGCACGCCACCCACGCCACCCACGCCCCCATGCCGCCTGGCAGGCCCTGTGGCAGCCAGGCGGCGCGGGGCTTTTTTCCATGCCCGGCCGCCTCGGCACCAGGGGCTGGCCGGCTGGCCAAACATCTTTTCCAGTCGATGTGAACGTCGCGCATCAGGCATGGAGCGGCGGCAGGCTCCTGCCTAGAATTTGTCCCACAACAGCAAGGACAACGGGAGGGAGACAAGGCCATGAACAGCCCCGCCAGCGGACAACACGGTCGTGCCCGCATCGCCGTGGAGAGCCGGTCCATCGACTGCATTCCCGACAGCGAGCGCCATGCGCGGCTCGCCGACCAGGGGCCGTTCTGGTTCCTGGGCAACTTCCACTTCTTCACGCTTTCCATCGGCTTCGTCGGCCCGTCGCTGGGGCTCTCGGCGCCCTGGAGCGCCCTGGCCGGCACGCTAGGCATCATATTCGGCACGCTGTTCATGGCGCTGCACGGCGCGCAGGGGCCGCAGCTGGGGCTGCCGCAGATGATCCAGTCGCGCGCGCAGTTCGGCTTTCGCGGCGTCACCCTGCCGCTGTGCGCCACGCTGCTCGTGTTCACGGGGTTCAACGTCGTCAACGTCTCGCTCATCATGCAGGGCATGCAGGCCGTGTTCGGCCTGCCGCCAGCGCCCACGGCCTGCGTGGCCGTGGCGGTAGGCGCCTTGCTGGCGGTCTGCGGCCACGATGTGATGCACAGGGCCTTCCGCTGCGCGCTGATGCTGGCACTGCCGCTGTATGCGCTGGCCACGCTGGCGTTGCTGGCAGGCATGGGCGAGCCCGCCTTGCACGTTCGGCCGGAGCCATTGCCAGGATTCGCATGGAGCGCCTTTGCCGCGCAGTTCACCATCGCGGCCAGCTACAACATCTCCTATGCGCCCTATGTGTCCGACTATTCGCGCTACCTGCCGCGCCATACCGAGCCCCGGCGCCTGATCGCGGCCATCTTCCTGGGCGCCTCGCTGTCCGGGGCCTGGATGATCGGGCTGGGCGCGTGGATGGCGCAGCGGCTGCAGGCCGGCGACGCGCTGGCGGCGCTGGGACGGATCGGCACCGGCCTGTTCCCGGGCGCGGACCGGCTGCTGCCTGTCCTGGCCGTCGTGGCCTTCGTGCCCATCATCGCCCTCAACACCTACAGCGCGGCGCTGACCGTGCTCACGGCGGCGGATTCGCTGGGCGGCCTGCGCCCCACACGCAGTGCACGCGGTGCATGCGGTGCACGCGAAGCACTCGGCACACTCGGCGCACGCATCGGTGCCATCGCCGCCATCAGCGCCACCATCCTCGCGTGCGTGCTGTCCATCCAGGGCAGCGGCGTGGCATTGCTGCATTCCTTCCTGGCGCTGCTGCTGTACTTCCTGGTGCCGTGGACGGCGGTCAACCTCGTGGACTACTTCCTGGTGCGCAAGGGCCGCTACGCCATCGCCGATTTCTTCACGCCACAAGGCATCTACGGCGCCTGGGGCTGGCGCGGCATCTGCGCCTATCTGGGCGGCTTTGCGGCCATGGTGCCCTTCTTCCACATCCACGACGCCACGGACGGCCATGCGGTCTTCATCGGCCGGGCTGCGCAGCGGCTGGGCGGCGTGGACTTCGCCTGGCTGCCGGGCATTCTCGTGGCCGGCAGCCTTTACTGGGTGCTGGCCCGCAACCTGGATCTGCAGGCCGAGGAGGCCGCCAGTTGCCAGCCGCGGCAGGACAGCCACCCTTTGCATCTCAAGGAGCGCACACCATGACGGAGTACCGCATCCGCATCATCCAGCCCCGTCTGCGCGACGGCGACATTGCCGGCAACCTGGCGATGACGCTGAAGACGATCAGGGCCAGCGCGGGTCAGGCCGACCTGCTGGTCTTTCCCGAAACCTGCATCAGCGGATTTCCCCGGCCGGACAACGTGGCGCAGCTGGCAGAGCCGCTGGATGGCCCCTCGGCCACTGCGCTGCGCGAGGCCGCGCGGCAAGCCGGCGTGGCCGTCGCCATCGGCCTGGCCGAAGCGGACCGGGGCCGCCACTTCAATGCCGGCCTGCTGATTGATGCCGACGGGCAGGTGCTGCTGCACTACCGCAAGTCCATGCTCTACGACTCGGACCACGGGGTCTTCGAGGCCGGGGATCGCCAGCCCGTCTGCACATGGCGCGGCCTGCGAGTGGGACTGCTGATCTGCTTCGACATCGAGTTTCCGGTACCGGCCCGCGCCCTGGGCGTGCAGGGCGTGGACCTGATCGTGCTGATGGACGGGATGATGCACCCCCACGGCCACATCCATCGCCACGCCGTGCCCGTGCGCGCCATGGACAACCAGTGCTACATCGCCATGGCCAACCGCGCCGGTCCCGGCGACAGCTACGCCTTCTGCGGCGAAAGCCAGTTCGCCGATCCCTTCGGCCAGACGCTGGCGCGCATCGCGGGCGATGCCGAGGGCCTGCTGGACGTGCGCCTGGACCCTCTGGCGCCCGGCCGAGCGCGTGCGCAGTACCGGGGCTGACGAGCGCCGAGGCGCTGCAGTGTCTCGGTCATCGCGGTCATCTGTGTCGGTTGTATGACAGCAATGTCACCATCCTGTGGGGCTGGTGTGGGCACGTGATTTCTACATTGGAGTCCTCTCCTCGGCGTTCCGCATCGCGGGGCGTGGGGAGAACGAATTACCAACGTGCCTGAAAGGAATCACATCATGTCGCAACGCCGCTTCACCCCCGCCACCCTCATCGCCGGCCTGGCCGCATCGGCAGCGCTGCTGCTGCCCGGCATGGCATCGGCGGCCGGATATATCCACCCGGCCAACAACGAGGCGGGCGCCGTCGTCCACCCCGAGCATTTCAAGAGCAGCAAGACACGCGCCCAGGTGATTGCCGACGCCGAGGCAGCCGTGCGCCAGGGCGGCACCTCGCGCTTCAATGCCAGCGTCTATCCGGCTCCCGCACCGCAGACCGGCGCGGGCAAGACACGCCAGGAAGTGATCAATGAACTGATCAACGAAACGCCTGCCCAGCGCGATGCACGCCAGCGTGCCATGGGTGGCTGATGCGCAGGCGGGGCCCGTGCCCCGCAGGTGCCGGATCAATGCAAACCCGACGCGCCGCCTGGCTACGAGCCTGCGGCGCGTTCCGCTTCCTCGGCATCATGGGCGCGCGCAATGGCCAGGATCACGTCGCGCGCCAGCCGGCGCTTGGGCACGGGAAGGCGCAGGTAGATCTTGAACAGCTCGTTGTCCTCGTAGCCCAGGCCTGCGGACCAGGCGCTCTTGGGTTCGCGCACCTCGCGAACCTGCTGCGGCGAGCGCAGGAACTCCTCCAGCGGCACCTGCAGCCAGTCGGCCAGCGCAGCGAGTTTCTTGGCGTTGGGCATGGTCTTGCCGACCAGCCAAAGGCGCACGCCGTGCTGGGACATGGGCTTGCCCCAGAAACGGGAATTGAACTCGTGCTCCAGCACGGCAGGCCTGGCTTCATAGCCCTGGGCCTGCATTGAATCACGTAATTTTTGAGCAAACCGCTGCTTTGCATCCTGCATGCGCGAACGCTATGGGATTGGTCTGATTGAGATGTGAGTATTGATAAAAATCACATCTCTTTTTGATTGATAGTTAATATCAACCATCGATCTGGAAATCACATGCACGGGGGAGCAAATGCGTTGGCAACGAGTGTGGCTGCTGCCCTCGAGCCTTGTACTGGTGCTGGGCGGTTGCGGCGGCGACGACGGTGATGTCCTGGCGGTCCAGGCCGCATCCTGGGGCGGTGCATCGGGGGTCTCGATAGGCCAAGTGCTCCAGGAGAGGAACGCATGCGCGCGCAGTGCATGGCGCAGCGTGGGCGATGGAAGCGGCGGGCGCATCGTCGAGTACACCTGCGAGAGATCAGGCACGCATGGATATCTGCAGCTGCGTCTGCGCCAGGATGCCGAGCAGCTGCAGCAAGCGGCCGATGGCGAGCAGGCGCGGTTCGAGGCCCGGCTGCGTGGCGGCTGGCGCGAATTGCTGATGCTGGAGCGCCAGCGCCAGGAGATGCTGGGTCGCCATCGGCTTGAGGCGCAGAAGGACGCGGAACGCATGCGCCTGCACCTGGAAGACCTGCGCATGCTGGAGGAAATGACAGACTGCCGCAGCTTCCGTCCGCAAGGGCTGGGCGCCGAAGCAGCTCCGCAGCGGCTGGTGCTGGCCGCCGACGCTTGCGTGCGTTCCGGGCGCCCCGCCGAGCCGGTCTACGCACGCGAACGCAAGCAGACGCTGGAGCGCATGCGTGCAGCCCTGCCGCGCTACGACGAGGCCCGGCTGGGGCGCGAGGCGGCTCTGCGGGCACTGGAGCGCACGCTAGAGCAGCAGGAGGCGGCGCTGCGCAGACTGGAGGAGGACCGGCCCGAGACAGGGGAGCGCATCCGCAGATCCCTGGCCGAGCGGCTGGAGGCAATGCGCCTGCGGCTGAACCAGGTCGGCCGTGTGCGCGAACTCACGCGCTGGAGCGTGGCCGGCGCGCGCGTGGCCTACCTGGACACCGCCTTGGCGATGGAATGCGGCTTGCGCACCCTGTCCCATGCCGTACCACTGGAGGCCATGATCGAAGACCTGGCGGAGGACCTGGCCGTGCCCCGGCAGGAGGCTGCGCTGGCCCGCGCGCTCGATGGGCTGTGGCTGCGCTGCCTGCAGCAGCCGTGACCAGCGGGTTGCATGGTGCTCGTTGCAGGGCGCCGGTTGCACCGCGCCCGTTGCACGTCGCCGGTTGCACCGCGCCCGTTGCACTGCGCCTCAGAATCTCGGCAGGTCCGGGTGGGAGATCTGGCCGCCGCGCACCAGCATCTTTCCGTACTCGGCGCAGCGGTTGAGCGTGGGAATCACCTTGCCGGGGTTGAGCAGGGCCTGCGGGTCGAAGGCGGCCTTGAGCGCGAACATCTGGTCGTTCTCGGCTGTGGTGAACTGGGTGCACATGGAGTTGAGCTTTTCCACGCCCACGCCATGCTCGCCCGTGACCGTGCCGCCCATGGCCACGCTGGTCTCCAGGATGTCGGCGCCGAACAGCTCGCAGCGGTGCAGCTCGTCGGGGTCGTTGGCATCGAACAGGATCAGCGGGTGCAGGTTGCCGTCGCCCGCGTGGAAGACGTTGGCGCAGCGCAGGCCGTATTTCTTTTCCATCTCCTGGATGGCCAGCAGGATGTCGGCCAGGCGCTTGCGCGGGATGGTGGAGTCCATGCACATGTAGTCGGGGCTGATGCGCCCGCTGGCGGGAAAGGCGTTCTTGCGCCCGCTCCAGAAGCGCAGGCGCTCGGCCTCGCTTTCGCTGACGGTGATGGCCGTGGCCCCGGCGCCGCGCAGCACTTCGCTCATGTGGGCGATCTCTTCCTCGACTTCCTCGGGCGTGCCGTCGCTCTCGCACAGCAGGATGGCCTCGGCCGTGAGGTCGTAGCCGGCCTTGACGAAGTCCTCGACGGCGGCCGTCATGGGCTTGTCCATCATCTCCAGCCCGGCCGGGATGATGCCGGCCGCGATCACGGCGGCCACGGCGTCGCCGGCCTTGCGCACGTCGTCGAAGCTGGCCATGATGCAGCGCGCCAGCTGGGGCTTGGGGATCAGGCGCACGGTGACTTCGGTGGTCACGGCCAGCATGCCCTCGCTGCCGACCAGGATGGCCAGCAGGTCGAAGCCCGGCGTGTCCAGTGCCGTGGAGCCGAACTCCACCGGCTCGCCCTCCACGGTGAAGCCGCGCACCTTGAGCACGTTGTGCACCGTCAGCCCGTACTTGAGGCAGTGCACGCCGCCCGAGTTCTCGGCCACGTTGCCGCCGATGGTGCAGGCGATCTGGCTGCTGGGATCGGGCGCGTAGTACAGGCCGAAGGGCGCGGCGGCCTCGCTGATGGCCAGGTTGCGCACGCCGCACTGCACCACGGCCGTGCGGCTGGCCGCATCGACCTGCAGGATCTTGTTGAACTTGGCCAGCGACAGCGTCACGCCCATGGGATGGGGCAAGGCACCGCCCGACAGCCCGGTGCCCGCGCCGCGCGCGATCACGGGCACCTGGATAGCGTGGCAGGCTCGCAGCACGGCCTGGACCTGGGCCTCGGTCTCGGGCAGGCAGACCACCAGCGGGCGCTGGCGGTAGGCCGTGAGGCCGTCGCATTCATAGGGCGTGGTGTCCTCGGCATTCCACAGCAGGGCGTGGGCGGGCACATGGCGGGCCAGCGCGGCCACGACCTCGGCCTGGCGCCGTGCGCGCTCGGAGACTGTGGGCTGCTGGTGGGCCGCATCGGCGGCGGCCGACGCCATGGCGCCGGGAGCGAGGCTGGCTGGGGAGCTGGCGGAAGTCATGGAGCCTGACTTTAGGCGATGCCGCCGTCTTTGTGCAGCGGGGCTGCGCTGATGTTTATTGCAACGGCGCGTGAAATCCGTGAAATCAGTTATGGGCGCCTCAGCAGGCCATCGCCCTCTTCAACCATTCAGCAAAGGCCGCGCATTCCCAGCGGTCCATCGTGCCGGTGCGCCAGCACAGGTAGTGGGCATGGGGGCTGGCCGTGTCCACGTCGAACAGGCGCACCAGGGTGCCGTTGTCCAGCCAGGGCGCGCCCAGCTTGTGGCGCACCAGGGCGATGCCCATGCCGGCCGAGGCCGCGTCGCACATCAGGCCGATGTCGTTGAACTGCGAGCCCTCGTGCGGCTCGGGCCAGTCCAGGCCGGTGGCGCCGAACCAGGTGCGCCAGGGCTCCAGCGGGCTGCGCAGCAGGGGCATGCCTTCCAGGTCCTGGGGCTGCTCGAAGGGGCCGTGCTCGCGGATGAAGGCCGGCGAGGCCAGCGGCGTGACCACGTCGCGCGCCAGCTCGATGTGCTCCACATCGGCATAGTGGCCGGGGCCGAAGCGCACCATCAGGTCGGCATCCTCGGCCACCACGTCCAGCAGCGGGATGGAGACCTGCAGGGCGATGTCGATCTCGGGGTAGGTTTCCGTGAACTGGCGCAGGCGCGGGATCAGGATCACGCGCGCAAAGGTGGGCGTGACGGCGAGCTTGAGCCTGCGGCGGCCCGGCGCCGTCACCTCGCCCGGAAAGCGCTGCAGCGCGCCCAGGCCCTCGCGCACGTGGGACAGGTAGGCGCTGCCTTCGGTGGTGAGCGAAAAGTCCGAGCGGCCAAACAGCCGCGTGCCCAGGATCTGCTCGAGCTGGCGCACGCGGTGGCTGACGGCGCTGGGCGTGACGCACAGCTCCTCGGCCGTCTGCGTCACGCTGCGCAGCCGCGCCAGCGCCTCGAAAGTGAGCAGGCACTGTATGGGCGGAATGCGGCGGGCGCCGCTGCCGGGCGGGGCAAAGCCGCTGCCGGCGGCAAGGGTCACGTTCGCCATGGGCGGCCGGGAGCCGGCTTCAGCGGAAGACCACGGTCTTGTGGCCGTTGAGGATGACGCGGTGCTCGCTGTGCCACTTGACGGCGCGGGCCAGCACCTGGCTCTCGGTGTCGCGGCCGCGGGCCGTGAGGTCCTCCACGGTGTCGGTGTGGTCGGCGCGGGCCACGTCCTGCTCGATGATCGGGCCTTCGTCCAGGTCGGCCGTCACATAGTGGGCCGTGGCGCCGATCAGCTTCACGCCGCGGTCATGGGCCTGGTAGTAGGGCTTGGCACCCTTGAAGCTGGGCAGGAAGCTGTGGTGGATATTGATCGCGCGGCCCGCCAGCTTGGTGCACAGGTCGTTGGACAGCACCTGCATGTAGCGCGCCAGCACCACGAGTTCGGCGCCTTCGGCCTCGATGATCTCGAACTGCTTTGCCTCGGCCTGGGCCTTGGTGGCAGCCGTGACGGGGATGTGGTGGAAGGGGATGTTGTAGCTGGCCGCCAGCTGGTAGAACTCGCGGTGGTTGCTGATGATGGCGCGGATGTCCACCGGCAGCAGGCCGCTCTTCCAGCGAAACAGCAGGTCGTTGAGGCAGTGGCCTTCCTTGCTGACCATGAGCACGGTCTTCATGGCTTCGGCCTTGGTGTGCAGGCGCCACTTCATCTGGTACTGGCCGCCCAGGTCGGCCAGGGCCGCCCTCAGAGCCGCGGGATCGCAGCCGTTGCAGGCAAATTGCACGCGCATGAAGAACAGTCCGGTGGCCGGGTCGTTATACTGCGCGGCCTCTTCGATGTTGCCGCCTTGCTCGAGCAGAAAGCCCGAGACGGCATGTACCAGACCGAGCCGGTCGGGGCACGAAAGGGTAAGAATATAGGCTTGGGTCATAGCGGCGCAATTGTCGCAGCATGGACACGACCCTGCGCAAGTCACACGTTCTGGGAACGTTCTGAGGAACCACATGCAAGATCAGGGAGAGCAGCCCCGAATACCGCTCTGGGGCGCAATGACCCTGTACGTGTGCGCAGGTCTGCTGTGGCTCTGGGGCGTGGAATGGCTGCTGGCGCACCTGCAGATTCCGCCCGAGGCGGCGGCGCAGCGGCGCATGCTGTCCTCGGTGACCCTGGTGCTGGTCACGGCCGTGGGCGGCGGCTGGCTGCTGTGGCGCATGCGCCGTGGAGAGCGCACTGCCCATGCCGCGATGGCCGCCGGGCGGGAGGCCGACGAACGCCAGCGCCTGGCCGCCGCCGTGGTGGACAACACCATGGAGGGCGTGGTCGTCACCGACGCGCGCAGCCGCATCCTCTCGGTCAACAGCGCCTTCACGCGGCTGCTGGGCTATACCGAGCAGGAGATGCTGGGCAAGACACCGCGCATGTTCAAGTCCGGCCGCCACGACAAGGCCTTCTACGAGGCCATGTGGGACAGCATGCAGGCCACGGGCCACTGGCAGGGCGAGATCTGGAACCGCCGCAAGAACGGCGAGGTCTTCCCCGAGCGCATGTCGCTCAGCGCCGTCAAGGACGCACAGGGCAAGGTCACGCACTACGTGTGCATGTTCACCGACATCTCGGCCGAGAAGGCGCGCGAGGCCCAGCTCGAATTCCTGGCCCACCGCGACATGCTCACCGGCCTGCCCAACAGCGTGCGCTTCACAGCGCTGCTGGAAGACGCCGTGGCCGAGGCGGCCGCCGAGCAGGGCACGCTGGCCGTGATGCTGCTGAACATCGATCGCTTCAAGGACGTCAACGACAGCTACGGCCACGCCATTGGCGACCAGGTGCTGCGCCACATCGCCGCCCGTGTGCACGACTCCCTGGGTCCCCAGGACCTCATAGGTCGCATGGCCGGTGACGAACTGGCCGTGCTGTGCAAGGGCATGAGCGAGCGCGGCGACGCCATCGCCCGCGCACGGCAACTGATCGCGGCGGCCGGCCAGCCCTGGAGCTCGCCGGACGGCCTGTCAGTCATGGCCGGCGTCAGCGTGGGCATCTGCATGTATCCCTCCCACGCCGGCAATGCCCAGGACCTGCTGCAGGGCGCGCACGCCGCCGTCTACGGCGCCAAGTCGCGCAGCGGCCGTGCCTGGTGCTTCTTCGAGGAAGACATGACCTCGGCCGCACGCGAGCGCCTGGCCATGGAGGCACGGCTGCGGCAGGCCATAGACCTGGGCCACCTGCGTCTGTACTTCCAGCCCCAGATCGACCTGGCCACGGGCCGCCTGGTGGGCGCCGAGGCCCTGGTGCGCTGGCTGGACCCGGACGAGGGCCTCATCTCCCCGGCCCGCTTCATTCCCGTGGCCGAAAGCTCGGGCGTCATCGGCGCGCTGGGCCTGTGGGTGCTGCGCGAGGCCTGCGCCCAGGGCCAGCGCTGGCGCGATCAGGGCCTGCCCGAGATGACCATCGCGGTCAATGTCTCGCTGCACCAGTTCCTGCTGACCGACATTGCTGGTGCCACCGCCGACGCGCTGGCCGCCACGGGCTTCGCCCCGCACTGCCTGGAACTGGAGATCACCGAAAGCGCCCTGGCCGAGCGCCCCGAGGAGGCCCTGGCCGTCATGCGCCGCCTGCGCGCCCAGGGCCTGCGGCTGGCCATCGACGACTTCGGCACCGGCTATTCCTCGCTGGCCCACCTCAAGCGCTTTCCGCTGGACCTGCTCAAGATCGACCAGGGCTTCATCCGCGATATCCCGCACAGCGCGGACGACATGGCCATCAGCGGATCGGTGATCGCGCTGGGGCATGCCATGGGGCTCAAGGTTCTGGCCGAGGGCGTGGAGACGGCCGAGCAACTGGCATTCCTGCGCGGCAAGGGGTGCGACTTCTTCCAGGGCTATCTGTGCAGCAAGCCCCTGCCCGCACAGGCGTTTGGGGAGTGGGTGTCGGACAACCAGGGCATGTGGGCCGTGCAGGGCTGATCGCCCGATGCACGGCGGGCCGAGGCCCGGCCCCTGCTCCACCACTCAGGCCAGGGGACCCGAGCGAATCGACGGCAAATCAGGCCAACGCCTCCGCCGGCCCAAAGAATTCATAGCGGACCTGCCCTTCCGGCACTCCCAACACCCGCAATGATTCCTTCACCGACCGCATGAACGGCCGGGGCCCCAGGAAATACACATCGGCATCCACTGAAGGCAGCCACTCACCCAACTGCCGGGCGGTCAGCAGTCCCTGCGCATCGGCCTCATCGCCCTCCTCCACCCGGTCATAGCAGTAGTACCGGCTGAGCTGCGGATGCACTGCGACCAGCGCATCCACACGTTCACGGAAGGCATGAACACCGCGCTCACGCGCGCAGTGGATGAAGACCACGGGACGCTTGCTGGGCAAGGCCGCATCCAGCATGGGCAGGGTCGGCGTGATGCCCACGCCGCCGCTGATCAGCACCAGCGGACGCTCGCCGGGCTGCAGCGTGAAGTGGCCTGCGGGCGGGAACAGCTGCAGCGTGTCGCCGACCTGGACCCGGTCGTGCAGGAAGTTGGAGACCTTGCCACCTGCCTCGCGCTTGACGCTGATGCGCAGGCTGCGGCCATCGGCGGGCGCGGACAGCGAGTAGTTGCGCCGCTGCTCCTGGCCGTCCACCACCAGGCGCAGGCCGATGTACTGGCCGGGCTGGTGGGCGATCACGGGGCCGCCATCGGCCGGCACCAGGTAGAACGAGGTGATCTCGGCGCTTTCCGCCACCTTGTCCTCGACCACGAAGGCACGCTCGCCGCGCCAGCCGCCCTCGGCCGCCGCCGTGCGGTCATAGGCCTGGCGTTCGGCGCCGATCAGGATGTCGGCCAGTTGCTGGTAGGCGGCGCCCCAGGCATCGATGACCTCGTCGGTGGCGATCTCGGCGCCCAGCACTTCGCGGATGGCGCGTAGCAGGCAGGTGCCGACGATGGGGTAGTGCTCGGGCTGCACCTGCAGCGCAACGTGCTTGTTGATGATCTGCGCGGGCAGATCGCCCAGGGCTTCGAGCCGGTCGATGTGCTTGGCGTACATGAGCACGCTATAGGCCAGGGCACGCGGCTGGGCACCGCTTTGCTGGTGGGCCATGTTGAACAGGGCGCGCACCTCGGGGTACTCGCCCAGCATGGTCTGGTAGAAGTGGGTGATCAAAGCCTCGCCGCCGGTTTCAAGCAGCGGGACGGTGGATTGGACGATGGCACGTTGGCGGTCGGTCAGCACGGGAAACTCCTTGGGTACGGGGATGGGCATGCCCGGTGCGATGCCGGGCATGCCTTGACAAAGGCAAGTGCCGTGCCAGGACTGCAGCCCTTGCAGAACAAGGGTTTGGCGTTTCATGCGTCAATATGACCTTCGTCAAAACGAGTCTTTTTGACAGCGATCGCAGTCTTTATGACCACATCCACCGCCCTGCATGCCCTGACCCCTCTGGTGGCCGACCTGGCCCAGGACCTGCCCGAGCGCGAGCGCTTTCGCCGCCTGCTGGCAGCCCTGCGCGCCGTGCTGCCGGCCGATGCCGCCGCCCTGCTGCGGCTGGAGGGCGAGTGGCTGCGGCCCGTGGCCATCGATGGCCTGGTGCCCGATGCGCTGGGCCGGCGCTTTCGCATTGCCGAGCACCCGCGCTTCGCCCAGCTGCTGGCGGCGGGTCAGGCCATGCGCTTTGCGCCCGACAGCCCGCTGCCCGATCCCTATGACGGTCTGGTGGCCCAGGGCCACGGACCGCTGGAGGTGCACGACTGCATGGGCTGCGTGCTGCAGACGGGCGGCCTGCCCTGGGGCCTTCTCACGCTGGACGCGCTGGACCCCGGGCGCTTTGCCGACCCGGCCGCGCTGGCGGCGCTGCAGGCCTTTAGCAACCTGGCGGCGGCCACCGTGACCACGGCCGAGCGGCTGCGCCGGTTGGCGCGCAGTGCGCGCGCCCTGCCCGCGCCCGGCGCCGCCCCGGGGGGCGAGTCATCGCGTCCGCTGATCGGCCAGAGCCCGGCCATGCGCGCGCTGCAAAAGGACATCGCCCTGGTCGCGGCCAGCGACCTCAACGTGCTGATCACGGGCGAGACCGGCACGGGCAAGGAACTGGTGGCCCAGGCCGTGCATGCGCAGTCGGCGCGTGCAGGCCGGGCGCTGGTCAGCATCAACTGCGCGGCCCTGCCCGACAACCTGGTCGAAAGCGAGCTGTTCGGCCATGTGCGCGGCGCCTTCACGGGTGCGCTGTCCGAGCGCAGCGGCAAGTTCGAGCAGGCCGACCAGGGCACGCTGTTCCTGGACGAGGTGGGCGAGCTGTCCCTGCCCGTGCAGGCCAAGCTGCTGCGCGTGCTGCAAAGCGGCCAGCTGCAGCGCCTGGGCTCGGACCGAGAACACCATGTGGACGTGCGCGTGATCGCCGCCACCAACCGCGACCTGGCCGCCGAGGTGGCGGCGGGCCGCATGCGCGCCGATTTCTTCCACCGCCTGAGCGTCTACCCGCTGCGCGTGCCCGCGCTGCGCGAGCGCGACAGCGACGTGCTGATGCTGGCCGGCTTCTTCCTCGAGGAAAACCGTTCGCGCCTGGGCCTGGGCGGACTGCGCCTGCACCCCGCTGCGCAATCGGCCTTGCTGGCCCAGGACTGGCCCGGCAATGTCCGGGAGCTGGAGCACCTCATCAGCCGCGGCGTGCTGCGGGCGCTGAGCCGTGCGCCCTCCACCGCTCCAGCCGGTGGCCGGGCTCGCATGGTCACGCTGGGCCAGGCCGATCTCCGGGATGACGCGCAGCCCCCGGCGACGGCCTCCCCGTCCCTGCCCGTCCCACAGGCCGCATCGCCCGGCGCCAGCCCCCAAGGCCTTCGCGAAGCCGTGGAGAGCTACGAGCGCCACCTGATCGACGCCAGCCTGCAGCGCCACCACGGCAGCTGGGCCGCCGCCGCACGCGAGCTGCAGATGGACCGCGCCAACCTGCAGCGGCTGGCGCGGCGGCTGGGACTGGTCAGGCAGGACGCCTGAGCGACATCAGCCACCCATACCCGCTCACCAGCAGCACCCCCGCCAGCACCATCAGTGCCCCGGCCAGGAAGTTGGGCTCGATGGGCTCGCTGAGCAGCCAGGCACCGAAGACCACGCCGAAGATGGGCGTCATGAAAGAGAACACGCCCAGGCGCGAGGCCAGGTATTGCGTGAGCAGCCAGAACCAGACCAGGAAGCTCACGAAGCAGACCAGCACGGACTGGAAGGCCAGGCCGGCCCAGGCCAGCGGCGTGGGCTCGAAGCGGGTCTGGCCCAGCAGGAAGGCGGCGGGCAGGAGCAGCGCAAAGCCGGTGGCCAGCTGGTAGAGCAGGGTCTGCGCGGCGGGCAGCGATGCCAGCCGCGTGGTGCGGATGGCCACCGTGGTGGCGCCCCAGGCCACACCGGCGGCCAGTGCCAGCAGATCGCCCAGCAGCATGGCGGCGCCGGCTGCCTTCGAAGGCTTGCCGCCGCCCAGGAAGGCCAGCGCTATGCCGGCAAAGGCCAGTGCGATGCCCAGCCATTGCAGCGGCGCCAGGCGCTCCGAGGGCAGCTTCCAGTGCAGGCCCAGCGCCGCGAACACGGGGGCGGAATACAGGAAGACCACCACATGGGCGGCCGAGGTGTGGTTGATGCTCTCGCCCACCAGCAGGAATTCCAGCGCAAACAACGTGCCCACGGCCAGGCCCGGGCGCCAGCTGCCGTCGCCCCACTGCACGCGCATGCCGCGCCAGCGCATGAACAGCCACACCAGCACGGCGCCCACGCCCGAGCGCAGCGCGATCTGCAGCGTGGGCGCAATGGCATCGGCCGTGGCCTTGAGCAGGATCTGCTGCAGGCTCCAGATCAGGCACAGCATGAGCATCAGCGCGGCGGCGCGCGCGTCCAGCGGTTTGCGTGAATCCACGGCATATCCCTTTCAACGACCGTAAAAAAGCCGGCCCGCAGGCCGGCTTTGCATCAAGCGGGGGCTGGCCCGGCCAGCGGGCCGGCCATCACTTGATGCCCAGCAGTTCCACCTCGAAGTTCAGCGTAGCGTTGGGCGGGATCACGCTGCCCGCGCCACGGCTGCCGTAGGCGATGGAGGGCGGGCAGGTCAGCTTGGCCTTGCCACCGACCTTCATCTTCTGCACGCCTTCGGTCCAGCAGGGAATCACGCCGGTCAAGGGGAACTCGATGGGCTGGCCACGCGTGATGGAGCTGTCGAAGTCCTTGCCCGTGTCGGGGAAGTAGCCGCGGTAGTGCACGCGCACCGTGTCGCTGGCCTTGGGGCTGGCGCCCGTGCCTTCCTTGAGGCTTTCATAGACCAGGCCGCTGGCCGTGGTGACGGGCTGGGCCGCATGGGCCGCCACGCCGGTGAATGCGGCGAGCATCAGGCCGCAGGAGGCGGCCAGGGTGGTGAGGGTCTTGTTCATGAGGGTTCTTTCAATGCAATGTTTGCAGCGGGTTCACGCCTTGGCGGGGACACCGATATCGTCCAGCGCTTTGGCGATGTGGCCGACGGTGCGGTCCACGTTGTGCCATTTTTCCAGGCCGAACAGGCCGATGCGGAAGGTCTTGAAGTCCGGGCCTTCGTCGCACTGCAGGGGCACGCCCGAGGCGGTCTGCAGGCCGGCTTCCATGAACTTCTTGCCGCTCTGGATGCCGGGGTCGGTGGTGTAGCTGACCACGACGCCGGGGGCCTTCCAGCCTTCGGCCGCCACGCTGGGAAAGCCGCGCGATTCCAGCAGGGCGCGCACCTTGGCGCCCAGGGCGATCTGCTCGTCGCGCACCTTGGCGAAGCCGTAGGCACGCGTCTCCAGCATCACGTCGCGCAGGCGGACCAGGGCGTCGGTGGGCATGGTGGTGTGGTAGGCGTGCTGGCCTTTTTCGTAGCCCTCGGCGATCTGCATCCACTTCTTGAGGTCGCAGGAGAAGCTGGAGCTTTGCGTGTGCTCGATGGCTTCGCGCGCACGCTGCGAGAGCATGACCATGGCGCAGCACGGCGAGCTGCTCCAGCCCTTTTGCGGCGCGCTGATCAGCACGTCCACGCCGGTCTTTTCCATGTCCACCCACATGGCGCCCGAGGCCACGCAGTCCAGCACGAAGAGCGCGCCCACCTCGTGCGCGGCATCGGCCACGGTGCGCAGGTAGCTGTCGCTCAGCAGGATGCCGCTGGCCGTCTCCACATGGGGGGCGAACACGACCTTGGGTTTTTCAGTGCGGATGGCGGCGGCCACGTCCTCGGCCGCGCAGGGCGCCCAGGGGTCCTGGCTGCCCGGTCCCTGGCGACGCGCCTTGCAGACCACGGCGCCACCGCCCAGGCCGCCTTCCTCGAAGATCTGGGTCCAGCGGTAGCTGAACCAGCCGTTGCGCACGATGAGCACCTTTTCGCGGTTGGCGAACTGGCGCGCCACGGCCTCCATGCCGAAGGTGCCGCTGCCCGGCACCAGCACGGCCGTGTGGGCGTGGTAGACCTCCTGCAGCGTGGTGAGGATGTCCTGCATCACGCCCGCGAAGCGCTTGGACATGTGGTTGAGCGCGCGGTCGGTGTAGACCACCGAGAATTCGAGCAGGCCGTCGGGATCGATATCGGGCAGAAGTCCGGGCATGGGGAGTCTCCAGAGGCAGCGGGGCCTGCACCGCAGGCCCGCCATCATGTTCGTCGGAAAGGCGGCCAGCTTAGCATGCCGTCCGTGGCGTTTTCAGGGCCTACCAGGTGTCCACGAAGCCGGCTTGGGCAGGCGCAACGCGCGCCCCTGCCAGGCCGCGCGACAGCCAGGCGCGCGTGTCGGCGGGGTCGATGACGGCGTCGATCTCCAGCGTGCCGGCCATGTGCATGGCCTCGCCGTGGGCGTACTGCTGGGCCAGCAGCCGGTCGAACAGGGCGTTGCGTTCGGCGCCCTCGGGCAGGGCCTCCAGTTCCTTGCGGAAGCCCAGGCGCACGGCGCCTTCCAGACCCATGGCACCGAACTCGCCCGTGGGCCAGGCCACGTTGAACACCGGCGCATGGAAGCTGCCGGCCGTCATGCCCATGGCCCCCAGGCCGTAGCCCTTGCGCAGCACCACGCTGAAATACGGCACGCGCAGCTTGGCCGCCGTGACGAACAGGCGGCTGACATGGCGCACCTGGGCCGTCTTCTCGATCTCGGGGCCAACCATGAAGCCGGGCGTGTCCACCAGGCTCACGATGGGCAGGCCATGGGCATTGCACAGCTGCATGAAGCGCGCGGCCTTGTCGGCCGCATCGGCGTCGATCGCGCCGCCCAGGTGCGAGGGGTTGTTGGCCATCAGCCCCACGGGCCGGCCTTCGATGCGCGCCAGCGCCGTGTGGATGCCTGCACCAAAGCCCGTGCGCAGCATCAGCAGGCTGCCTTCGTCCACCAGATGCGCCATGGCCGCACGCGTGTCATAGGCACGCAGCCGGTTCTCGGGCACCACATGGCGCAGGGCGCGCGTGTCGGGCGCGGTCCACTCCGTGGTGCGGCCCTGGAAGAAGGAAAGGTAGTGGCGCGCGGCGGCCACGGCTTCGGCCTCGTCCTCGACCAGCACGTCGATCACGCCATTGGCATGCTGCACGCTGCTGGGCCCGATCTGCTCGGGCCGGAAGACGCCCAGCCCGCCGCCCTCGATCATGGCCGGCCCGCCCATGCCGATGCAACTGGCGCGCGTGGCGATGATCACGTCGCTGCAGCCCAGCAAGGCCGCGTTGCCCGCAAAGCAGCGGCCATGGGTGATGCCGATCACCGGCACCTGGCCCGACAGGGCCGCATAGGCCGCAAAGGTGTGCACATGCAGGCCCGCGACCACGGGCGTGTCGGTGTCACCGGGCCGCCCGCCGCCGCCTTCGGCGAACAGCACCACGGGCAGCTTCTGGGCCAGCGCAATGCCCAGCATGCGGTCGGTCTTGGCATGGTTGCGCGCGCCCTGGGTGCCCGCCAGCACGGTGGCGTCATAGGACATGACGACGGCGCGCGAGCGCTCCTGGCCGAACTGCGCGCCGTTGATGGAGCCCATGCCCGTGACCATGCCGTCGGCCGGCGTGTTGGCAATCAGGTCGTCCATGCTGCGCCGGCGCGTCTGCGCGGCAATGGCCAGCGCACCGTATTCGATGAAGCTGCCTGCGTCGCAGAGGTCGGCGATGTTCTCGCGCGCGCTGCGGCTGCCCTGGGCATGGCGTTTGGCCATGGCCTCGGGCCGGGCGGCATCGCGCGTGAAGGCATGGCGGTCGATGACGCGCTGCAGGTCGGCGCGGATGTGGTCCGGGTCCTGTGCGGACTGCTGCGCGCGTGCGTCGGCCTGCACGCCTTCGGCGGCGGCCAGCACCAGCAGGGGCTGGTCCTGGGCCACATAGGCACCGGCCTCGGCCAGCAGTCGGGTGATGGTGCCGGCCTGCGGCGCCAGCAGCACATGCTCCATCTTCATGGCTTCGAGCACGCCCAGCTCGGCGCCTGCGGCCACGGCATCGCCCACGGCCACGCTCCACTGCACGATGCGCGCGGGCATGGGGGCCGTGATGGCGCCTTCGGGGACGGGCGCGCCAGCAGCCTCGGCCGCCGCCGGAACCTCGGTGGCCACAGCCGTGCGGCGCGCGCCTTCGGCCAACACCTGGGCGTCCGCCACCAACTCGGGAAGGGCCTCTTCAAGCCAGCGTGTGTGCACGGCCTGCGATGCCATCTCGGGCCGCCGGGCCAGCGCCTGCAGCAGCGGCAGATTGGTGGCCAGCCCGTCGATGTGGCATTCGTCCAGCGCGCGACGTGCGCGGCGAAGCACGTCTTCAAAGCGCGGCGCGCTGCTGTGCACGATGAGCTTGGCCAGCAGCGTGTCGTAGTGCGGCGAGGGGCTGGCGCCCGCCACCGCATGCGTGTCGATGCGGATGCCGGGCCCGGCCGGCCACTGCAGCGCGCCTATGCGCCCGCTGCCGGGGCGCGACTGGCCTGCGGCATCCAGCGTCTCGGCATTGATGCGCCACTGCATGGCATAGCCGCGCGGCGCGGGCGGTGTCCTGGCATCCAGGCCCAGCTCGCCCAGGTGATCGCCGGCCGCAATGCGGATCTGGGCTTGCACCAGGTCGATGCCGAAGACCTCCTCGGTGATGGTGTGCTCGACCTGCAGGCGCGGGTTGGCCTCGATGAAGACATAGGGCAGGGAGTCGGAGGCCGCATCGACCAGGAATTCGAAGGTGCCCAGGCTCTCGTAGCCGATCTCGGCGGCCATGCGCAGCGCGTCGCGCGTGATGCGCTCGCGCAGCGGCTGCGCCAGGCTGGGGCTGGGCGCGATCTCCACCAGCTTCTGGAAGCGCCGCTGCAGCGTGCATTCGCGCTCACCCAGCGCAATGGGGCCTGCGCCGCCGTCGCCCAGGATCTGCACCTCGATATGGCGTGCGCCCGTCATCAGCCGCTCCACATAGACGCCGTCCACGCCGAAGGCGGCGCGCGCCTCGCTGCGGCAGCGCTCATAGGCGGAAGGCAGGTCCTCGGCGCGCGCCACGGCACGCATGCCGCGCCCGCCGCCGCCGCCGATGGCCTTGACCATGATGCCGCTGGCACCCCCGGCCTGCTGCGCCTCGAAGAAGGCCTGGGCCTGTTCCAGCGTGACAGCCTCGCTGCTGCCCGGCATCAGCGGCACGCCGCAGCGGCGCGCCAGATCGCGTGCGCGGGCCTTGTCGCCCAGCAGCGCCAGATGAGCGGGCGTGGGGCCGATGAAGCGCAGACCCGCATCGGCACAGGCCTGGGCAAAGCCCGCGTTCTCGCTGAGAAAGCCGTAGCCCGGATGGATGCCGTCGCAGCCGTGCTCGCGCGCAATGCGCAGCAGGTGGGCGCCGTCCAGGTAGGCCGAGGGGCCGCTGGCGCCCAGGGGCACGGCTGCATCGGCAGCGGATACATGGGGCGCCTGCGCATCGTCTGCGGCATAGACGGCCAGGCTCGGCACACCCAGCTCGCGCAGCGCGCGCACGATACGCAGCGCGATCTCGCCGCGGTTGGCAATCAGGATCTTCTGGAACATGGGTAAAAGGTCCGGTATCAATGGTCAACAGCGTTTGCAACTGGCGCCCTCAAATGCAAGGGGCACCGAGGAAGGGCCGCCCCGCACCGAAGGTGTCGTCCCCCTCCCCCGCGAAGCGGGTAGAGAGGGGGAAGGCGCGAAGCGACTCAGGGGGTGTCTTTCAACATCCTGCGCAGCACCTTGCCCGCGCCGGTGGCGGGCAGCGCCTCGATGAAACGCACCTCGCGCGGCGCCTTGTAGCTGGCCATGTTCTCGCGCGACCACTGCACCAGGTCCTCGGCCGCGATCTGCTGGCCCGGCCGCGTGACGATGAAGGCGCGCACGACCTCGCCCTTTTGCGGGTCGGGCACACCGATCACGGCGGCCTGGGCCACGGCCGGATGCTTGATGAGGATGGCCTCCACCTCCTCGGGGAAGACGCTGTAGCCCGAGACCTTGATCATTTCCTTGAAGCGGCCGATGAAGGTCAGGTAGCCATCGGCGTCGATGCGGCCCATGTCGCCCGTGTGGACCCAGCCGTTCTTCAGGGTCCTGGCCGTGGCCTCGGGCTTGTTCCAGTAGCCCTTGAAGTTGCCGGGGCCGCGGATGGTGATCTCGCCCACTTCGCCGGCCGGCAGCGGCTCGCCGGTCTCGGGGTCGATGATGCGCACCTCGTTGCCGGGCAGCGGCTTGCCGTGCGTGCCCCAGCGGATGGCGTCGCCGGGCATGCTGGTGTCCATGGTGTGGGTCTCGCTGAGGCCATAGGCCGCCTCGCTGGAGATGCAGTTCGGGGTGAAGCGCTTCCACTGCCGCGCCAGCTCCTCGGTGTAGGCAATGCCGAAGCTGGTCACCGTGTTGCGGCGCAGCGCGGAAAAGTCCATGGCCTCCACGCCCGGCAGCTGCATCACGGCCACGTTCATGGGTGCGATGCTGTACCACCAGGTCACGCGGTAGCGCTCCAGCGCCTGGGCCACGGCCAGCGGGTCGAAGCGGTGCAGCAGCACGCAGGTGGCGCCGCTGTGCACGGGCATGTTCACGCCCATGGACATGCCGGCAATGTGATAGAGCGGCGCCACGGCCAGCAGCATGTCCCCGGCGTTCACGCCCGTGGCGCTGGAGGCGCCGGCCGTCTTGCTGGCCGCGTTGCCGTAGCTGAGCATGGCGCCCTTGGGCAGGCCCGTGGTGCCCGAGGTATAGGTCATCAGCGAGACATCGTCCATGGCGACATCGACGGGCACGGGCTTGGCGCCGCTGTGCATGACATCCCAGAACGATTCCACGCCCTCGGGCAGCGGCTGCACGGGGGCCTGCAGTTCGGGCGGCAGCGCCAGCGTGGCCGATTCAGGAAGCCAGTCGCCATAACGCACGGCCAGCACATGCCTGAGCGCCGTGCTGGCGCGCACCTTGTCCACCACGGGCAGCAGCACATCGGCCGCGACGATCACGCGGGCCTTGAGGTCATCGAGCTGGTACTGCAGCTCATGCTCCTTGTTCAGCGGCCCGCAGGGGCAGACGATGGCGCCGACCTTCTGGATGCCGTAGTGCGCCACGATGTACTGCGGGCAGTTGTTCATGAACAGCGCCACGGGCTCGCCCCGGCCCACGCCCAGCGCCTGCAGCCGCGCGGCGAAGGCGTCGCTGGCCGCATCCACCTCGGCCCAGCTGATGTGGCGGCCATACCAGATGTAGGCGTCGCGGCCGGGGTGGTTGCGCGCATTGCGGCGCAGGGCCTCATGCAGGGGAATGAGGGTCTCGGAATCCGCCATGCTTGTCTCCTGGGTGTCTGGCCATCCCGGAACCAGTCCTAAGGGATAGCCTTGATTTGTTTTGGGGTCCAGCGGCTTGCCAATATATACCCGCTGGTAGAACATTGCTACCCATCGGTATAACCATCGCAGCCACCGACGCGACACGAGATTTCCCGCATGCCCAAGCCCCCTGTCACCCCGCGCGGCCGCCAGCGCCTTCCCACGGCCGGCTCCGATGAAAAGCGCGAACGCATCCTCAAGGCAGCCGAGGCCCTGTTCGACCGCAACGGCTACGCCAACACCACGATGGAGCAGATCGTCCAGGCCCTGGGCGTGACCAAGCCCTTCGTCTACTACTACTTCCGCAACAAGCAGGAGATCTTCGAGACCCTGTGCTGGGCGCCCACCGAGGCCTGCTTCACGGTGCTGGACTTCGCGGCCGACGATGCGCGCGCCGCGCACGAGAAGGCCGTGGACGGCCTGCAGCGGCTGATCGCGGCCACCATTGCCCACTATCCGGCGGCCTTCTTTCCGTACCGCGAGCCCCAGGCCTTCAGCCCTGCGTACATGAAGGCCTCGCGCACGCTGGCGCGCCAGTTCTATCGCCAGTTCTGCGCGCTGCTCGAAGAAGGCCGCGCCAGCGGCCACCTGGACTTTCGCGAGACACGCATCACCGCCCAGGCCGCCTGCAGCCTGCCGGGCTTTCTCTACAACTGGTACCGCCCCGGCGGCCGCCTGGGCACGGCCGAGATGGTGGCCGAGCTGACCGAGCTGGCCAGCCGCGTGCTGGGCCTGCGCACGGCGCCAGCCACCGCGCCCGAAGCCATTGCCGCATCCCCCGCGAAAAAGACGCCTGCACGGCGCAGCCGGCCCCGCGCCGAGCCGCCCGGCAAGGACTGACGACCATTCCTTCGAGGAGACAAGACATGCCCGTACGCCGCTTTTCCCGGCCATCCATCGTTCTCGCCGCCGCCCTGCTGTGCAGCACGGCTGCCCACGCCCAGGGCGGCGAGACCTTTAAGATCGCCTTCATCGACCCGCTGTCCGGCCCCTTCGTCAGTACGGGCGAGCTGATGCGCGACCACGTGCAATACGCGGTCGAGGATGTGAACGCCAAGGGCGGGCTGTTCAACGGCGCGAAGCTGCAGCTGCTGCAGTTCGACAGCAAGCTCTCGGCCCAGGAAAGCCAGGCCGCGTTGCAGGCGGCCATTGACCAGGGCGCGCGCGTGGTGGTGACGGGAGGTTCGGGCTCTTCGGTGGTGGCGGCGCTGGTGCAGGCGGCCTCGCGCCACAACCAGCGCAATCCGGGCAAGGAGGTGCTGGTGCTCAACCATTCCTCCATCGACCCCGAGCTGACGGGCAAGGCCTGCAGCTTCTGGCATTTCATGTTCGATGCCAACACCGCCATGCGCATGCAGGCGATTGCCAGCTACATCAAGACCCAGCCGGGCATCCGCAAGGTCTACCTGCTCAACCAGGACTACGCCCACGGCAAGCAGTGGGCGGCCTACGGGCGCCAGATGGTGAGCGCGGCCCGGCCCGACATCCAGTTCACGGGCGAGATGCTCCACCCCATAGGCCGGGTCAAGGACTTCGCGCCCTATGTGGCCAAGATCAAGGAAACGGGTGCGGACTCGGTGATCACGGGCAACTGGGGCCAGGACCTGACCCTGCTGCTCAAGTCGGCCGCCGACTCGGGCTATGACCTGCGCTACTTCAACCACAGCGCGGGCGGCATGCCGGGCACGGTGACATCCTTCGCCCAGACCCGCATCGGCCAGCTGACCTGGGTGGCCGAATGGCACCCGGGCCAGGCCGGCCGCCCGCTGGCCGATGCCCGCGCCGAGGAATACAAGGCCCGCATGGGCAAGGACTTCCTGGCCCCGCGCATGGACCTGGTGCCGCGCATGCTGGCCGCAGCCATGGCCAAGGCACAGTCCACCGAACCCGTGAAGATCGCGCTGGCCATGGAGGATTTGCAGATGGACACCGTGGTCGGCCCCGTGCGCATGCGCGGCAAGGACCACCAGCTGCTGCTGCCCCAGGTGGTCAACACCATCGCGCCCGTGGACGGCAAGCTGGTCAAGGCCGGTTGGGAAGGCACGAACTACGGCTTTCGCACCGATGCCGTCTACACGCCCGAGCAGGTGGAATTGCCCACGGCCTGCCAGATGAAGCGGCCCGGCGGGCGCTGAGGCGGCCTTCCCCGCCAGCTAAGCCAGCTACGCCTCGCTCAGCGCGGGGCGTAGTTGCGTTGGCCAAAGATGCCGCTGCCCACGCGCACCATCGTGCTGCCTGCGGCCACGGCCGCTTCCAGGTCTCCGGTCATTCCCATGGATACCGTGTCGAAGCGCTCCAGCCCCGGCAGGCCGCTGGCGCGGATCTGTTCGAAGACGGCCGTGGCGCGCGCATGCACCTCGCGCTGGGCCTCGAAGCCCGCCACATCGTCGGGAATGCTCATCACGCCGCGCAGCGCCAGGCGCGGCAGCTGCACGATGGCAGCGGCCAGCTCCAGCGCCTGCTGCGGCGCCACGCCGGCCTTGGTCTCGCCACCATCCACGTTCAGCTGGATGCAGACCTGCAGCGGCGCCAGGCCCTCGGGGCGCTGGGCCGACAGGCGCTCGGCGATCTTCAGGCGGTCCACGGTCTGGGCCCAGTCGAAATGCTCGGCCACCAGGCGCGTCTTGTTGCTCTGGATGGGGCCTATGCAATGCCATTGCAGGGCCTCGCCGCCCGGCAGGCCCATGGCGCGCACGGCGGCGATCTTTTCCACGCCCTCCTGGATGTAGTTCTCGCCGAAGCTGCGCTCGCCGGCCAGCACGGCCTCGCGCACGGCGTCGGCACCGAAGGTCTTGGAGACGGACAGCAATTGCACCGAGCCGGACGCCCTGCCCGCCTGCGCGCAGGCCGAGGCAATCCGTTCGTGAATCTGTTGAAGCTTGTTTTCAATCGTCGTCATAATTGCCGCCAGCGTACCAAACGAGGGAGCGAACTCCGTGGACATCACCCAATTGCTGGCATTCAGCGTCAAGAACAAGGCCTCCGACCTGCACCTGTCCGCGGGGCTGCCGCCGATGATCCGTGTGCACGGCGATGTGCGCCGCATCAATGTCGATCCGCTGGACCACAAGACGGTCCACGCCATGGTCTACGACATCATGAGCGACTCCCAGCGCAAAGCCTACGAGGAGTTCCTGGAGGTGGACTTCTCGTTCGAGATCGAGGGGCTGGCGCGCTTTCGTGTCAACGCCTTCAACCAGTACCGGGGCGCGGCCGCCGTCTTCCGGACCATTCCCAGCAAGATCCTGACGCTGGAGCAGCTCAACGCGCCGCGCATCTTCGGCGACCTGGCCCTGAAGCCGCGCGGCCTGGTGCTGGTGACCGGCCCCACGGGCTCGGGCAAGTCCACCACGCTGGCCGGCATGGTCAACCACCTCAACGAGACCGAGTACGGGCACATCCTGACGGTGGAGGACCCCATCGAATTCGTGCACGACTCCAAGAAGTGCCTGATCAACCAGCGCGAAGTCGGGCCGATGACGCAGTCGTTCTCGGCCGCCCTGCGCTCGGCGCTGCGCGAGGACCCGGACGCCATCCTGGTGGGCGAAATGCGTGACCTGGAAACCATCCGCCTGGCCATGACCGCGGCCGAGACGGGCCACCTGGTCTTCGGCACCCTGCACACCTCCAGCGCCGCCAAGACCATCGACCGCATCATCGACGTCTTCCCCGCCGAGGAAAAGGAGATGGTGCGCGCCATGCTCTCCGAATCGCTGCAGGCCGTGATCTCGCAGACGCTGTGCAAGACCAAGGACGGCCAGGGCCGCATCGCGGCCCACGAAATCATGCTGGGCACCAGCGCCATCCGCAACCTGATCCGCGAGGCCAAGGTGGCCCAGATGTACTCCACCATCCAGACGAGTCAGAATGTGGGCATGCAGACGCTGGACCAGAACCTGACCGATCTGGTGCGGCGCAACCTGATCAGCCCTGCGGAAGCCCGCGCCAAGGCCAAGATACCGGACAACTTCCCGGGCTGACCGCCACCCGCCCAGCCTCTCGCCACGCGCCATGAAAAGCATTTTCCGCAAGCTGCGAAGCGGCCAGGAGCCTTCGGCCCCGGCCTCCGAGTCGGCCTTCTTCACGACCACGCTGGCGGCGCATGGCTTCATGGATCCGCACACTCCTCCCGTTCCCTGGGAGGCGCGCGCCATCGAGGTCGGGGCCACGCGGCTGCCGCGCGGCGGCGGGGGCCAGCTGGAGCAGCTGTGGTCGCGCGACCGCTACCTGGGCCAGCTGGATGCGGCCAGCCTGCAGCGGCTCAGTGAATACTTCATCTACGCGGCCGTGGCACCGCAACGCGACGTGATCCGCCAGGAAGAGAACGGCAGCTTCATGGCCGTGGTGCTGTCCGGCCAGATCGCCGTGGAGCGCCAGCAGCCCTGGGGCGAGCGCATGCGCCTGGCGCAGACGCGGCCCGGCGACATCCTGGGCGAGATGTCCCTGCTGGACGGCGGGCCGCGCTTTTCCAGCTGCACCACGCTGACCGACTGCGAGATCGGCGTGCTCAGCGCCGAGGCGCTGGACGAGATGATGGCCAAGGACGCCGCGCTGGCCGCCAAGCTGATGGCGCTGCTGGCGCGCAAGCTCTCGTTCCGGCTGCGCGCCATCAGCGTGCGCCTGGGCGAAGAGCAGCACACATAGACAGTGAGTGAGTGAGTTGAATATGAGGACGCCTGGCCCCTGCGGGCCGGACCGGCCTACCTGCAAATAACAAAACAACCTGCGCGCCACAACGGCGCGCAATGCCCGGGGGAATACGGCAATGGAAAGAGATCAGGCCACCAAGTTCATCAACGACCTGCTCAAGCTCATGGTCAGCCGCAACGGCAGCGACTTGTTCATCACGGCGGAATTCCCGCCGGCGATCAAGATCGACGGACGCATCACCAAGGTGTCGCCGCAGCCGCTGTCGCCCGTGCACACGCTGACGCTGGCGCGCTCGGTCATGAGCGACAAGCAGATCGCCGATTTCGAGCGCACCAAGGAGTGCAACTTCGCCATCTCGCCGCCGGGCATAGGGCGCTTTCGCGTCAACGCCTTCATCCAGCAGGGCCGCGTGGGCATGGTGATGCGGACGATTCCGCTGGCCCTGCCCACCATCGACAGCCTGGGCGTGCCCCAGGTGCTCAAGGAGGTGGCCATGACCAAGCGCGGCCTGTGCATCCTGGTCGGCGCCACGGGCTCGGGCAAGTCCACCACGCTGGCCGCCATGGTGGACTGGCGCAACGAAAGCTCCTACGGCCACATCGTGACCATCGAGGACCCCATCGAATTCGTGCACCCGCACAAGAACTGCGTGGTCACGCAGCGCGAAGTGGGCCTGGACACGGACAGCTGGGACGCGGCGCTCAAGAACTCCCTGCGCCAGGCGCCAGACGTGATCCTGATGGGCGAAATCCGTGACCGCGAGACCATGGAGCACGCCATCGCCTTCTCGGAAACCGGCCACCTGTGTCTGGCCACGCTGCACGCCAACAGCGCCAACCAGGCGCTGGACCGCATCGTCAACTTCTTCCCCGAGGACCGCCGCCCGCAGCTGCTGATGGACCTGTCGCTGAACCTGCGCGCCATGGTCTCCCAGCGCCTGCTGCCCAAGCAGGACAGCAAGGGCCGTGTGGCCGCCATCGAGGTGATGCTCAACTCGCCGCTGATCTCCGACCTGATCTTCAAGGGCGAGGTCACCGAGATCAAGGAGATCATGAAGAAAAGCCGCAACCTGGGCATGCAGACCTTCGACCAGGCGCTGTTCGACCTGTTCGAGTCCAACCTGGTCACCTACGAGGATGCACTGCGCAATGCCGACTCGGTCAACGACCTGCGGCTGCAGATCAAGCTGGGCAGCCAGCGCGCCAAGTCGCTGGACCTGGCGGCGGGCACCGAGCATTTCGCCATCGTCTGAGGGGCGTGCCATGCACGCCCTGACCGCGCCTTCAGTGCGCTGAGCCGGCATGCCGGCTCCTTCCAGGGCCGCGCCGGACGCGGCCCTGCGCCACCCGCCTCCCACCACCTCTCAGGATTGCTTCCATGTCCGACTCCTCCATCGCCGCCCGCAGCTATGCGGACACCGCCCCTCTTTCCGTGGCCTTCCTCGGGCTGGGCGTCATGGGCTACCCCATGGCCGGCCACCTGGCCACGGCGGGCCACCGCGTCACGGTCTACAACCGCACGCCGGCCAAGGCCCGCGCCTGGTGCGAGGAGTTCAACGGCGGCCATGCGGCCACGCCGCGCGAGGCCGTGGCCGGCGCCGACATCGTGTTCAGCTGCGTGGGCAATGACGATGACCTGCGCTCGGTCGTGCTGGGCCCGGACGGCGCCTTCGCGGGCATGCGCCGCGGCGCCATCTTCGCCGACCACACGACGGCATCGGCCGAAGTCGCGCGCGAGCTGCATGCGGCCGGGCTGGAGCTGGGCCTGCAGTTCATCGACGCACCCGTCTCGGGCGGCCAGGCCGGCGCCCAGAACGGCCAGCTCACCGTGATGTGCGGCGGCGACCAGGCCGCCTTCGCCACCATGCAGCCCGTGGCCATGGCCTTCTCGCGCGCCTGCACGCTGATGGGCGACAGCGGTGCCGGCCAGCTCACCAAGATGGTCAACCAGATCTGCATCGCGGGCCTGGTCCAGGGCCTGTCCGAGGCCATCGCCTTCGGCCAGCGCGCGGGACTGGACATTCCCAGCGTGCTCGATGTCATCGGCAAGGGCGCCGCCCAGAGCTGGCAGATGGACAACCGTGGCCGCACCATGGCCGAAGGCAAGTTCGACTTCGGCTTTGCCGTGGACTGGATGCGCAAGGACCTGGGCCTGGTGCTGGCCGAAGCCCAGCGCAATGGCGCCCGTTTGCCCGTCACGGCCCTGGTGGACCAGTTCTATGCCGATGTGCAGCAGATGGGCGGCAGGCGCTGGGATACCTCCAGCCTCATCAAGAGGCTCACCCCCTGAGCGGCTTACGCCGCTTCCCCCTCTCTACTTGCTTCGCAAGGGAGGGGGACGACACCATCGCTGCGGGGCGGCCCTTGCTTGGTGTCCCTGGCTTTAGGCCCTGCCAGATTCAAGTGCTATGCCCTGAGGAACGAGATCTTCCTATGTCCAAAACAAAAAGCCGGAACATGTTCCGGCTTTTGCTTTCAGGCGGCGGTGATCACTTCACCGGGGTGGCGGTGGCGCCTGCGGGGGTGGACAGGCTGCTTTCCGAGAGGCTTGTGGGAGCGCTGGCTGCGGCGGCCTTGCCGAAGTCGTCGGTGACCACGGGGGCGGACTGGGGCTGCATGCGGGCCAGTTCGTCCTCGGAGATGACTTCCACCACGCGCACGACCTTGGTCACGTCGTTGATGCCGCGTGCAATCTCGGCACCGCGCTTGGCTTCGCGCGGGGTGACGATGCCCATCAGGAAGACGACCTTGTTCTCGGTCACGACCTTGAAGGCCGAGGCCTGGATGTCCTTGGCGTCCAGCAGGCTGGCCTTGACCTGGGTGGTGATCAGCGTGTCCTTGGAGCGCTGGCTCAGCGTGGAGGTGAAGGGAGCCACCACCACTTCGTTGAAGACATTGCGCACCGTGGGCTGCTCGCGCACGAGCTTCTCGATGGTCTGGCGGTCGGCCTCATTGCCGGCCTCGCCGGTCAGCAGCACCTGGCGGTTGTAGCTGGTGACGTTGACATGGGCCTTGTCGCCCAGCACTTCGGCGATGCGGTTGTTGGCGCGCAGCTCGATGCCCTGGTCTTCCACCTGGGTGCCGGTGGTGCGGCGGTCCGCCACCGACATGCCGGCCATCACGGCGCTGCCGCCCACCAGGGCGACGCAGCCCGACAGGGCGGCGCCCAGGGACGCGACGGCGAGCACACCGCAGGCGGCGCGGGACCAACGGAACTTCATAGAGGCATCTCCTGTTCACCAAGTAACTGGGCATCCACGCCGTCGCACAGGCAGTGCAGCACCAGCGTATGGGTTTCGCGCACGCGCGCCGCACGGTCGTGCGGCACGCAGATCAGAACATCGGTCTCGCGCACGCGGCCGGCCAGGGAGCCGCCCGTGCGGCCGGTCAGCACCACGGCCATCATGTCGCGCTCATGGGCGGCATCCAGGGCCTCCAGCACGGCCACGTCGTTGCCCGTGGCGGACAGCACCAGCAGCAGGTCGCCGGGCTGGCCCAGGGCGCGTATCTGGCGCGCCAGGTACTGGGTGGCGTTGCCGCCCGAGCCCGTGGCGCCCACGGTGCCCAGCAGGCCGCCGTCGGAGACCAGGGCCACGGCAGCCAGCTCGGGCCGGTCGCGTTCGAAGCCGGCCACGCACAGGGCGGCGAAGAGTTGGGCATCGCTGGCAGAGGCGCCCGCGCCGCAGGCCAGAACCTTGCCGCCACTGGTCACGCAGGCCAGCATGGCCTGCACTGCCGCCGCAATGGGCTGGCTCAGCGCCTGGGCGGCCTGGTATTTCAGGTCGGCGCTGTCGATGAAATGCTGTTGGATACGTTGCTCAAGCATGGAGGCCCGATGATAACTGCCGCCCTTGAAGTCTTTCGTAGCCAGGCGTTATTTGTGCTGCAGCGGTAACGGATCAGGCGCCTTCGGCGTCAAAGGCGGCCTGCAGCCACTGCACGGCGGACCCGGCGCCGGGCTCGACCAGCACCACGTCGAAGCGGCATGGCGGCGGCGCGGACCAGCGCATCAGGTAGTGGCGCGCCGCAAATACGATGCGCCGCTGCTTGGTGGCACCGATGCTGGCGCCGGCACCGCCGAAGGCGCGCGTGCCGCGGCTGCGCACCTCGACGAAGACCACGGTGCCGTCGCGCGCCTGCACGATGAGGTCGATCTCGCCGCCGCCGCGGCCCGGCGTCCGATAATTGCGCTCGACCAGACGCAGGCCGGCCGCCTGCAGATGGGCCAGCGCCGCATCCTCGGCCTGCTGGCCCCGATGCCGGGTCGTGAGGGCAGACGGCCCCGCGCCTGCCGGCTTTTTCGCAAGGAAACCCATTGACTACCTCTTTCGCCACCGCGCTGGGCGCAGCCAAGGATGCTGCGGCATCCCAGCATTATCCGCAGGGCGCCCTCTACGTGGTGGCCACACCCATCGGCAACCTGGCCGACATCAGCCTGCGCGCCCTGCATGTACTGCAGCTGGTGGACTGCGTGGCCTGCGAGGACACGCGCCACACGCAGGGCCTGCTGCGCTCCTATGGACTGGACCGGCCCGGCAGCCAGCTGCTGGCCGTGCACCAGCACAACGAGGCCGAGGCGGCCCAGCAGATCGTGGCGCGGCTGCAGCAGGGCCAGCGCATCGCCTATGTCAGCGATGCGGGCACGCCCGGCGTCAGCGACCCCGGCGCACGCCTGTGCGCAGCCGTGCAGGCCGCGGGCCTGCGCTGCATTCCGCTGCCCGGCGCCAGCAGCATCACGGCCGCCATCAGCGTGGCCGGCGCGGTCACGCCTTCGCAGGGCGAGGGAGGTTTCGTCTTCGCAGGCTTTCTGCCCACCAAGTCGGCCGAGCGCCTGGCCGCCGTGCAGCAACTGGCCCTGCAGCCGCGCTGCACCGTGCTGCTGGAGGCGCCCCACCGCATTGCCGACCTGGCCGCCGCCCTGGCCACGCTGGGCGAGCGCCCGGTGACGCTGGCACGCGAGATCACCAAGCAGTTCGAGGACATTGCCACCATGCCCGCCAGCGCGCTGCCGGCCTGGCTGCAGGCCGTGCCCCAGCGCAGCAAGGGCGAATTCGCCGTGGTGCTGCACCCGGTGGCCCTGGGTGGCGATGAGGCCGACGGCGAAGCGCTGCGCGTGCTGCGCCTGCTGCTGGCCGAGCTGCCCACCAAGACCGCCGTGCGCCTGGCCGCCGAGATCACGGGCGCACCGCGCAACCGCCTCTATGACGCCGCGCTGGCTATCAAGCAGGCCGCCGAGGAGGACGGCGACGCGGATTGATCAGGCATACGCGAGGCCGGTGGCCACGCCACCGAACAGGTCGCCTTCGACCTGCGGCACGCCGGGGAAGGCCTCGCGCAGCGCATCGCGCAGCGTGCGCAGGGCCGATGAGCCGCCCGTGAGGTAGATGGCGTCCAGCGCCTGGGGCGCCACGCCGGCCAGGCGCAGGCAGTCCTGGGCGCAGGCCACGACCTGTTGCAGCGGGCCTTGCAGCTGCTCGTGCAGCACCTCGGGCGAGATGGCGGCGGACAGGCCCGATTCCAGCCAGCCCAGCTCGATGGCCGCTTCGGCATGGCGCGTGGAGGCCTCGATCTTGGCCTGCTCCACCACGGCGGCCAAGCGGTGGCCTTCGCGCAGTTCCAGCACTTCCATCAGGCGCTTGTGCAGGCGCTGGTCGCTGTAGTCGGTGCGCAGGTTGCGCGCCTCGGCCAGGGCCTTGGGCGAGTACAGCCACTGGATCAGGTGCCAGGTCGAGAGGTCGAAGAACACGCGGCTGGGCACTTCGCGGCCGCTGGGGCCGATGTGCCGGTAGCCCAGCAGCGGCATGAGCTGGGCCAGGTTGAGCCGGTGGTCGAAGTCCGTGCCGCCGATGTGCACGCCGCTGGTGGCCAGGATGTCGTCGCGGCGATCGCTGCGGCCGGCCTGCTCGGGGCCCAGGCGCACGACGGTGAAGTCGGAGGTACCGCCGCCGATGTCCACCACCAGCACCACGGATTCCTGCGTGAGGCGCTGCTCGTAATCCAGCGCGGCGGCAATGGGCTCCATCTGGAAATCCACTTCGCCCAGGCCTGCGGCGCGCGCGGCATCGGCCAGGGCCTGCTGCGCCTGGCGGTCGCGCTCGGGATGGTCGTCCACGAAATGCACGGGCCGGCCCAGCACCACGCGCTCGGGCAGGCGGCCGTCCAGCGAGGCACGCGCCCGGTCGGCCACGCGGCGCAGGAAGAGGCCGATGATGTCCTGGTAGCTCACGAACTGGTCGTGCACCGCCGTCTTTTCCTGCAGCAGCGCACTGCCCAGCAGGCTTTTGAGGGAGCGCATGAGCCGGCCCGGCTCGCCGTCCAGGTACTGGGCCATGGCATCGCGCCCGAAATGGGTGCTGTGCTCGTCCGTATGGAAGAACAGCGCCGTGGGCATGCCGCAGGCATCGCCCTCCAGCGGCAGCAGGCGTGCGGTCTGGCCGGGGGTGCGCCAGGCCATGGCGGAGTTGGAGGTACCGAAATCTATGCCCAGCGTGGCAGGAGTGGAAGCAGTCGTCATGGCAAGCAGCGCCGCGCCACGGCGCCCCTCAAGGAAGGCCGCGGCTGCAACGAAAACGCCCACCGGGGTGGGCATGGGTGTCAGCGGGGCGCCATTCTAGCGCCCACGCATTTCGCCTAGGCGGCGGCGGTTTCCCTGGCCGGGGAAACCTGGGCCAGCACGATGCGCGCGCCATGCGTGGCGGTCTCGTCCAGCGCCAGCGCAGACGCGGGCTGGCGTACCTGCAGCTCGATGGCATAAGGGCCTTCACCGCGCGTGGCCAGACGGTGGCCCAGGGTGCCCGTGGCAACGCCCTGGGCAGGCGCAGCCAGCACCAGCGCGGTGGCGCCCAGCGCAGTGGCGCCCAGCCTCAGCGATGCGCGGTAGGCGCTGCCGTCGTCCGACAGCCGGGCCTCGCCAATGTCGGCGCCCTCGCCCAGCAGCGCGCGCCAGCGTGCCAGGCTGGCGCGCAGGTCATGCACGGCCACGTACAGCCGGGCCACGCCGGTGGCGCCGTTGGGGTGCACGCGTGCATCGCCCTCGGGCACGCGCAGGGCGCGCGGCGTGAGGTCGCCGCAGAGAAAGGGCAGGTCCTGGCTGCGGGCGCGTGCATTGCGCCAGCGCAGCTGCGCGCCGTCGGGGCGCAGGCGGCCGCCTTCGTAGGGCGCCTCGTAGTCCAGGCCGCGCGCCTGGGCGGCGGCAACCACGGCGCCAGTCTCGGTGGGCAGCAGCGCGAAATCGACAATGCCCTCGCCATGGCGCTGCAGCTGCTGCCACCAGCGCTCCTCGGGCGCGGGTGCGCGCCAGGCGATGAGTTCGAAATAGGCGCCGTCGGCAAACACCACCAGGGCGTTGTGCGTGGAGCGGCCCGGGTGCTCGCCGCCGCGCAGCACGTTGAAGCCCAGCGCGGTGTAGTCGGCAATGGCGCGTTCCAGGTCCTGGACCGCGATGACGATGTGGTCGAGTGGCAGGGTCATGACAGGGGTGCTTTCCGCACGGTGTTCAGGCTGCCAGGCGCGCGGCGGCGCTGGAGTCGGTATGGCGCACTTCGGCGCGGATGTTCTGCGGATTGCGCAGCAGGTTGAGGATGGGGCAGGTGCGCTCCACGGCCTCGAACAGCGCATCGATCTCGGCGCGGCTGGCGGGCGAGTCGATGTGCACGGTGTAGCCGATCTCGTGCGGCCAGATGGGCGTGGCCTCGTGGCCGGGCTTGCCGCCGCGCGGATCGATGATGCCCGTGACCTCGACCTCCAGGCTCTCCACGGGCACCTGGCGCTCGGCCGCCTGGATCAGAAAGATGTGGGTGACGCAGGTGCCCAGCACGCCCAGCTGCAGCTCGGGCGAGCTGGGGCCGAGGTTGTAGCCCGCGAAGTCGGGCGGGCTGTCGCTGATGACCTGGTGCTCGCGGATGCGCAGGCGGCGCACGCCGCTGCGGCCCTCGGCGCGCACATGGGCCTTGAGGTGGGCGGGCTGGGCCGTGCCGGCCGCGACGGCGGCGCTGCGGGCGAGCACGGCGGCGCGCTTTTCGGCGAGGTATTCGTTGAGATGGCTCATGGACGGGCTTTCGGTGAAGGAAGTACCAGCCCATTGTTGGGACCGCCGCATGCGCGGCAAACAAACGAATCCGTCTGCGCTTATGCACTGGGCAGATATGCGGGGGCCCCATCCCTTAGTCGTTTTCCAAATATCGATGCAACTCGATATATGAGCGCAAATATTTGGCATCGATAGCATGAAAAACATGGAGCCGGTCCTGTGGCCGGCAGTCTTGTTTTTCAGCGCCCCAGCGGCGGCGAGGTACGAACGTGTTTTCCCAATCGAAGGCGGGTCAGGTGGCATGGAAGGCCGCGATAGCGGTATTGGCGGGCAGCAGCCTGCTGCTGGCGGCGTGCTCCAGGCAGGCCGATACGGCCCAGGCGGGCGCGGCTGCTGGCCCCGTGGAAGGCGGCACCCTGGTCTACCTGGAGCAGCAGGCCCATACCAACCTCTATCCGCCGGCCGGGGGCTTCTATCCCAACGGCGGCGTGCTCAACCAGATCACCGACAAGCTGACCTACCAGGACCCGAAGACGCTGGAGATCCAGCCCTGGATCGCCGAGTCCTGGACCGTGAATGCCGACGCCACCGAGTACAGTTTCAAGCTGCGGCCCGGCGTCACCTTCTCCGACGGCACGCCGCTGGACGCGGCGGCCGTGGCGCGCAACTTCGACACCTATGGCCTGGGCAACAAGGCGCTCAAGCAGCCGGTGTCCGAGGTGATCAACAACTACGAGCGCAGCGAGGTGATCGACCCGCTGACGGTGAAGTTCTTCTTCAGAAAGCCTTCGCCGGGCTTTCTGCAGGGCACTTCGGTGATCGGCTCGGGCCTGGTCTCGCCGGCCACGCTGGACCGCCCCTTCGAGGAGCTGGGCGACGCCACGCGCATCATCGGCTCCGGCCCCTTCGTGGTGGCCAGCGAGACGCTGGGCAAGGAGCTGGTGCTCAAGGTGCGCAAGGACTATGCCTGGGGCCCCGCCAAGCTGGCCCACCAGGGCCGCGCGCGGCTGGACGAGGTGAAGTTCATCGTCACGCCCGAGGACAGCGTGCGCATCGGCGCGCTGCTGGCCGGGCAGGCCGGGCTGATCCGCCAGATCCAGGCCTATGACGAAAAGCGCGTCGAGGACCAGAAGTTCAGCATCTACGCCCCGCCCACGCGCGGCGTGAACAACAGCGTGGCCATCCGCCCGGACAACGCCCTGGTGGCCGATCTCAAGGTGCGCCAGGCGCTGCTGCACGGCACCAATGCCAAGGAGATCGTGGAGACGCTGTTCTCGCCGCGCTATCCGCAGGCGCGCTCGGTGATTGCCTCCACGGCGGCCGGCTTCGTGGACCTGTCGGCCAAGCTGGCCTATGACGAGGCCAAGGCGAAACAGCTGCTGGACGAGGCCGGCTGGACGCTGGGCGCCAACGGCCTGCGCCAGAAGGACGGCCGCGATTTCGTGCTGTCCACCTACGAGTCCCTGCCCCAGCCGCAGAACAAGGAGACGCTGCAGCTCGTGGCCCAGCAGTGGGCGCGCATCGGGGTCAAGCTCAACGTGCTGTCGGGCGACGCGGGCAGCCGCGCGGTGGACACGCTGGACCCCGACAAGACCGGCGTGCTGCCCGGCATGGTGGGCCGCGCCGATCCCGACGTGATCAAGAGCAACTACTACCCGACCAACCGCAACGTGCTGCTGCAAAAGGGCGGCGTGAGCCAGAAGGTCAAGTCCTTTGAGGACACCAAGCTCAACGGCCTGTTCGACGCCATCGCGGCCGAGACCGATGCCGCCAAGCGCCTGGCGCTGGCCGGCGAGGTGCAGAACTACCTGATCGACCAGGCCTATGTGATCCCCATCTTCGAGGAACCCCAGGCCTTTGCGGGCGCAGGCTGGGTGCGCGACGTGGGCTTCGAGGCCGTGGGCCGGCCCAGCTTCTACAGCACCTGGCTGGCCAGGCGCTGACCGGATCGCTCCCTGAGGAACCGCTCCCATGCCGCGCCGCTATCTGCTCAGCCGCATCGCCCAGGCCGCCCTGGTGCTGTGGGCGGCCTTCACGGTCTCGTTCATCCTGCTGCAGCTGCTGCCGGGCGATGCCGTGCTGATCAAGTTCCTGAACCCCGAGCTGGGCCTGGGCCCGCAGGAGATCGCCGACATCCGCGCCGCCTATGGCTCGGACCAGCCCGTGTGGCAGCAGTACCTGCACACGCTGGGCCAGTTCCTCACGGGCCACTTCGGCTATTCGCTGCAGGCCGGCGTGCCGGTGAGCCAGGGCCTGGCCACCAGCCTGCCACCCACGCTCAAGCTCGCTGCCCTGGGCTTTGCCGCAGCCGCGCTGCTGGCCGTGGCGCTGGCGGCGGCTGCCAGCCTGGCGCCCTTTGCCTGGCTGCGCAACGCGCTGTATTCGCTGCCTTCGGTCTTTATCTCGGTGCCCGTGTTCTGGCTGGGGATCATGCTGATCCAGGTGGTGTCATTCCGCCTGGGCTGGATCGCCGTGATCAATCCCGGCCCCTGGGAAGGACTGGTGCTGCCCACGCTGACCCTGGCCGTGCCGATCTCGGCGCCGCTGGCCCAGGTGCTGCTGCGCAATATCGATGCCGTGCTGGCCCAGCCCTTCGTGGCCGTGGCACGGGCCAAGGGCGCCTCGCGCCGCTGGGTGCTGCTGCGCCATGTGGCACGCAATGCCCTGCTGCCCACGCTGACCATTGCCGGCGTGCTGTTCGGCGAGCTGCTGGCCGGGGCCGTGGTGACGGAGGCCGTGTTTGGCCTCAATGGCCTGGGCACGCTGACCCAGCAGGCCGTGGGCAACCAGGACACGGCCGTGCTCCAGGCCGTGGTGGTCGTCTCGGCCGCCGCCTTCGTACTCATCAACCTCGCCGTGGATCTGCTGTACCCGCTGCTTGATCCGCGCCTGCGCCATTCCGTGGAGAACCGGCCATGAACACTGCCGTCTCAAGCGCTCTTTCCCCGGCCCTGGATGCCCAGGCCGCGCCCGCCACTCCTACTCCCATTCCCACGGCGCTGCCAGCGTCGTCCCTGGCCCCTGCGCCAGCCGCCCCGCGCCGCAGCTTCGCCTTGCCGGCCCGCCTGCAATCCCTGAAACGCCTGCCGCCCACGCTGGCCCTGGCCTGGCTGGTGATTGCCGTGGCCGCGCTGTGGGCACTGGCGCCCGGCTGGTTCGCCCACCAGAACCCGATCGCGGGCCAGGCCGGCCAGCAGTTGCTGGCGCCCGGCGCCGCGCACTGGCTGGGCACGGACGCGCTGGGGCGCGACCTGTGGGCGCGCGTGGTGCATGGCGCCGTGCATTCGCTGTCGGGCGCCTTCGTGGCCGTGGGCGTGGGCCTGGCCGTGGGCACGCTGATCGGCCTGCTGGCCGGGGCCACGGGCGGGCGCACGGAAGATGCGCTGATGCGCCTGGTCGATGTGCTGCTGGCCGTGCCTTCGCTGCTGCTGTCGCTGACCATCATCATCGTGCTGGGCTTTGGCACCATCAACGCGGCCATTGCCGTAGGCGTGGTCTCGGTGGCCAGCTTCGCGCGCCTGGTGCGCTCGGAGGTGGTGCGCGTGCGCCGCTCCGACTATGTGGAGGCCGCCTTTGGCAGCGGCGGGCGCTTTGCCGCCGTGCTGTGGCGCCATGTGCTGCCCAACTCGCTGACCTCGGTCATCGCCATGGCGGCGCTGCAGTTCGGCTCGGCGATCCTTGCGATTTCCACCCTGGGTTTTCTGGGCTACGGCGCACCGCCGCCCACGCCCGAATGGGGGCTGCTGATCGCCGAGGGCCGCAACTACATCGCCACCGCCTGGTGGCTGACCACGGCGCCGGGCCTGATCGTGGTGGCCGTGGTGCTGGCGGCCAACCGCATCGCCACGGCCTTCGCACGGAGGCCTGCATGAGCGCCGCCATCGAGGAACGCATCCACGCCGCACCAGCGGTGGCAACCACCGCCCCCGTGCTCGAAGTGCAGGACCTGGCCGTGGCCTACCGCGATGCCGCAGGCCAGGCGCAGCGCGTGGTGCACGGCGTGTCGTTTTCCGTGGCGCCGGGCGAGGTGGTGGCCCTGGTCGGCGAATCGGGCTCGGGCAAGACCACCACGGCCCAGGCCGTGATCGGCCTTTTGGCCGACAACGGCCACCGCGAGCACGGCAGCATCCGCCTGCAGGGCACCGAGGTCTCGGGCTGGCCGGCCGCACGCTGGAACGCCATCCGCGGCCGCGTGGTCAGCCTGGTGCCGCAGGACCCCACCATGTCGCTGAACCCCGTGCGCACGGTGGGCGACCAGGTGGGCGAGATCCTGCGCATCCACGGACTGCGCGACCGCACGGCCGTGGAGGCGCGCGTGCTGGAGCTGCTGGCCCGCGTGGGCCTGTCCCAGCCCGCGCTGCGCGCACGCCAGTATCCGCACGAACTGTCGGGCGGCATGCGCCAGCGCGTGCTGATCGCCATCGCCATCGCGCTGCGGCCCGCCCTCATCATTGCCGACGAGCCCACCAGCGCGCTGGACGTGACCGTGCAGCGGCGCATCCTGGACCTGATCGACGCGCTGCGCCGCGAGACCGGCACGGCCGTGCTGCTGGTCACGCATGACCTGGGCGTGGCGGCCGACCGCTCGCACCGCCTGGTCGTCATGCAGGGCGGCCGCATCCAGGAGCAGGGTCCCACGCTGGAGCTGCTGCGCAATCCGCAAAGCGCCTATACGCGGCGACTGCTGGCCGATGCGCCTTCTCTGGCGCCCGCGCCGCGCCGCACGCCCAGGCCCGCCACGGCCGATGACTGGGCCATCGAGGTCGAGGACCTGGTGCACGAGTTCGCGGCGCCCGGCCATGCCTCGGCCCACGGGCGCGGCATCTTCCGCGCCGTGGACGGCGTGTCGCTGCGCGTGCGCCGGGGCAGCACGCATGCCATCGTGGGCGAGTCAGGCTCGGGCAAGACCACCACCATCCGCGCCATCGTGGGCCTGGGCCGGCCCACGGCGGGCCGCATCCGCATCGAAGGCACCGAGGTCACGGGCCTGCGCGGCGAGGCCCTGCGCCAGCTGCGCCGCCGCGTGCAGTTGGTCTACCAGAACCCGTTCAGTTCTCTGGACCCGCGCCAGAGCGTGTTCGACATCATCGAGGAGCCCCTGCTGAACTTCGACCCGCTGCCGGCCGATGAGCGCCGCCGGCGCGTGCACGACATGCTGGAGCGCGTGGGCCTGCCGGCCGCCGTGCTGCAGCGGCGCCCGCATGCGCTGTCGGGCGGCCAGCGCCAGCGCGTGGCGATTGCGCGCGCCCTGGTGCTGCAGCCGCAGGTGCTGGTGCTGGACGAGGCCGTATCGGCCCTGGACGTGACGGTGCAGGCCCAGATCCTCGCCCTGCTCGCCCAGCTGCAGCAGGACCTGGGGCTGACCTATCTCTTCATCTCGCACGACCTTGCCGTGGTGCGCCAGATTGCCGACACGGTGTCGGTGCTGCGCGCGGGCCGGGTGGTGGACGCGGGCAGCGTGGAGGAGGTGTTCCAGCGCCCCACCAGCGACTACACGCGTGAACTCATGGACGCCATTCCCGGCAAAAGGAGCATTGATTTTGTCCCTCATACCGCCTGACACACACGCTGGCGCCGTCCCCCGCAGCGGCCCGCGCCTGGGCTTCTTCAGCCGCCTGCTCGACGACGCGCCGGCCGGCGAGCGCTACCGCCTGGTGGCCGAGCAGATCGCCCATGCCGAGGCCCACGGCTTCGACTCGGCCTGGGTGGCCCAGCACCATTTCCATGAAAGCGAGGGCGGCCTGCCCTCGCCCTTCGTCTTCCTGGCCCATGTGGCGGCGCGCACGCGGCGCATCCGCATCGGCACGGGCGTGATCACGCTGCCGCTGGAAAACGCGCTGCGCGTGGCCGAGGACGCGGCCGTGCTGGACCTGCTGACCGGCGGCCGCCTGGAGGTGGGCCTGGGCACGGGCGGCACGGCCGAATCCTTCGAGGCCTTTGGCGTGCAGGGCGCAGAGCGCGGCGCCGTCTTCGCACGCAACTTCGGCGTGCTGCAGGACGCCTGGGCCGGGCGTGCGCTGGCCGGCGGCGTGCGCCTGTACCCGGCCGCGCCGCAGCTGCTGGAGCGCGTCTGGCAGGCCACGTTCTCGGCCGAGGGCGGCGCGCGGGCCGGGGCCAACGGCGACGGCCTGATGCTGTCGCGCACCCAGCCACGGCCCCAAGGCGCGCCGCAGGCCACGCTGTCCGAGATCCAGAACCCCATCATCGACGCCTACCTCGCCCGCCTGCCCGCAGGGCGGGCGCCGCGCATCCTGGGCTCGCGCACGCTGTTCGTGGCCGACCGCCGAGACGATGCGCTGCGCTGGGCCGAGGCCGGCCTGCGCCGCGTGGCCCTGCGCCATGCGACCCAGCCCTCGCAATGGGCGGCCCGCGTCGATCCGCAGGCGCCGCTGGCCGATCTCATCGCCGCCTACGACGTGCATGTGGGCACGCCCGACGAGGTCATTGCCTCGCTGCGCGCCGACACGGCGCTGGCGCGCGTGAGCGACATCGTCTTCCAGGTGCATTCCATCGACCCTCCGCACGACGCCATCCTGCGCTCCATCGAGCTGACGGCCGCCCATGTGGCACCGGCCCTGGGCTGGCGCCGTGCCGATGAGTCCACATCCACGTCCACCCCAGCGCCCTCTTCCCTCCCCGCAGTCCGGGCCGGACTGCTGCAAGCCGCATGACCATGAACACCACCGCAACGCCCCGCTTTCCCGGCGACGTGATCGACCACCTCGCCGACATCACCCCCGGCAGCGCACTGGACCGCGTGCGCCGCCACCGCACCGAGGCACGCACGCAGGCCCAGCAAAGCTTTGCCGCCCTGTTCACGCCCGCCGAGCCCGTGCCCGGCACGGTCTCGCTGCCCGAGCGGCTGGCCCTGGCCGCCTTCACGGCCGGGCTGCATGGCGAGCCGCGCAGCGCCGTCTTCTATACACGCGGACTGGCCACCGAGGATGCGGAACTGGCCGCCGTGGTGGCGTCCGAAGTGGTGCGTGGCCGCGCCCAGAGCCTGCAGGCCGGCAGCGGCCCGCACGGCCCCTACGGCAGCTACCCGGCAGGCCCGCTGAGCCGCGAGGACCAGCCCGGCCCCGCCTATGCCGTGGACCCGGCCCACGCCGCACTGCTGGGCCCGCGCCTGGCCGCGGCGCTGGCCCATGCCCACCTGCTGGCCTACCACCCGCGCGACGCCAGCGCCGGGGCCCTGCGGGCGCTGCAACAGGCGGGCTGGAGCGAGACGGACATCGTCATCCTGTCCCAGCTGGCGTCCTTCCTGTCCTTCCAGATCCGCGTGGTGGCGGGGTTGCGCGTGCTGGCTGCACGCCCCGCGCCCCAGGCAGCCCATCAACCCACCACCCTGCAAGCCCAGCCATGACCTCAACGAACTCCGCCGCTCCCCAGGTCTTCACCCAGGAACAACTCGACTGGCTGCCATGGATTGAGCCGCTGGAAGAAAGCGAGCTGACCGAACGCCACCATGCAGGCCTGGTCGATGCCTCACGCGCGCAGTCGCCCTACTTCCGCCTGCTGGCGCGCGACCCCGACACGCTGGGCGCACGCACGCGCACCGACAAGGACATCTTCTACAACCCCGACGCCGGCCTGCCGCGCGCCGAGCGCGAGCTGGCCGCTGCAGCCACCTCGCGCGCCAATGGCTGCATCTACTGCGCCTCGGTCCATGCGCGCTTTGCCACGCATTTCTCGCGCCGGGGCGGCGACGTGCAGCGCCTGCTCGACGAAGGCCCGGGCACGGACCTGGGGCCGCGCTGGAACGCCATCGTCACGGCGGCCGTGGCGCTGACCCAGACGCCGCCTGCGCTGGAGCCCGCCCACATCGATGCGCTGCGCACCGCAGGCCTGGACGATGCCGCCATCTCCGATGTGCTGCACGGCACGGCCTTCTTCAACTGGGCCAACCGGCTCATGCTGTCGCTGGGCGAGCCACGGACCACGGCTTGAGGGCGGCCGCCCTCACCACAGGCCCAGCAGCTTCCACCAGACACTGCCGACCACGGCAAAGATCAGCAGCTCGATCACGCACATGGCCGCACCCACGCGCCACCAGTTGCCCAGCGTGACATAGCCGCTGCCGAAGATGATGGGCGAAGTGCCGGTGGCGTAGTGGGTCAGCGTCATCATGATGGCCGAGCCGGCCGTCATCATCAGCATGAAGGGCACGACATAGTCGGCCGGAATCAGCTGCGCACCCACGGTCAGGAAGGCCAGCATCATCGCGCTGATGTGGGCCGTGGTGCTGGCGAACAGGTAGTGCGAGAACACGAACACGCCCACCAGGATGGCCGCCACCGGCAGCCAGTCCAGGCCGCTGGCGACGATGGCGTTCTTCATGCCCACGGCAAACCAGGACACCACGCCGAGCTTGTTGAGCTGCTCGGCCAGCATGACCAGGGCGCCGAACCATACCAGGGTATCCCAGGCGCTTTTCTCGGACAGCACGTCATCCCAGTCGATGGTGCCCGTGATGATCAGCACGAACAGGCCCAGGAAGGCGACCACGGTGGGGTCCAGCACGAAGGCCGAGCCGAACAGCATCTGCGGCACGTTGGCCCACAGCAGCAGCATCAGGCCGAAGGTGCCCAGCATCACGCGCTCCTTGCCCGACAGCGGCCCCATGCGCGCCATCTCGCTGCGCGCGTACTCCACGGCATTGGGCGTGGCCTTGAGCTCGGGCGGCGACAGCAGGTAGATCACCAGCGGCATCAGCAGCAGGCACAGCAGGCCCGGCAGCAGCATGTACAGCGCCCAGGTGGTCCAGCTCAGGTGCAGGGCCTGGCCCGTGGCCTTGGCCACGAAATCCACCACCAGCGGGTTGGGCGCGGTGGCGGTCAGGAACATGGCCGAGGTGATGGGATTGGCGTGGTAGTTGACCAGGGCCAGGTAGGTGCCCACCTTGCCCTGCGTGCCCTTGGCCGGGTCCGACTCGAAGGCATTGGCGATGGACTTCATGATCGGGTGCACGATGCCGCCGCCGCGCGCCGTGTTGCTGGGCGTGAACGGAGCCAGCACCAGCTCGCAGATCGCCAGGCCGTAGCCGATGCCGATGGTGCGCTTGCCCAGCAGGGCGATGAACATCAGGCCGATGCGGCTGCCCAGCCCCGTCTTCTTGAGGCCGCGCGAGATCAGGATGGCCACCACGATCAGCCAGATCAGCGGGCTGGAAAAGCTGCTCAGCGCATCGGTGATGGCACCCTTGGACGAGCCGGAGGTGACCTGGGACAGCGAGACGATGACGATGGCCATCAAGGCCATCACGCCGATGGGCATGACCTTGAGGATGATGGCCACGATGGTGGTCAGGAAAATGGCGACCAGCTGCCAGCCCTTGGGCGTCAGCCCCTCGGCCACGGGCATCAGCAGCAGGCCGAACAGCACGGCGGTGGCAATCAGTGCCGGCACCAGCCGGAACGGCACGGCCGCCTTGAAATAGCGGAACAGCGAGGCGATCTTCTCGAGCATGTGGATCCTTTGCGTTGCCGGAGCGGCGCCGAGAGAGCATGGCCTGCCGGGAGCAAAAGCCCACCAGCCTGCACGGGCACTGGCGGCCGCGCCGCATGACTGACATCATGATGCAGTGCAGCATGAGCCCGGCTTCCAGCGGGCGCCTGCGCCACCGAAGTTTGACAGGCGTCAAGGCCGGGCCAGTAAACCTGGCGACCCAGGCCACCGAGCCCCGCTCACATGACAGCATCCCCAGACCGGGTGCCTTTCGCCCCGGTGTACCCATGCAGTGAAAAAAGGAGAAAAGCCGACATGCCAGCCAACCGATTCTTGCCCGAGGAATGGGAATGCCGGCTCCAGGAAATCGACCTGGAGATCGCCCGCCACGCCGTCATATGCAAGATCCCGCTGCTGCAGGCCGGTGTGGTGGAGCGCGTGCTGGCCAATGACGCCAGCGTCTGCGGCGCCGAGCACGAGGCCGCATTCAAGACCCTGCGCGGCCTTCTGTACATGCACTACACCGAGCTGCTGCACATCAGCGAAGTGCTCAGCCCCGAGGTCGCCCAGGAAATCGCCCACCGCGTGCGCCTGCGGCTGGGCCAGCGCATCGGCAACCAGCTGGGCGGCTGATGCCGCGCTGTCCGCCTGGCCTTTGCCCTGACGCGAGGGCATGAAAAAAGGGCTACGACAGTTGTCGTAGCCCTTTTCAATTTGGTTGCGCGAGAAGGATTTGAACCTCCGACCTTTGGGTTATGAGCCCAACGAGCTACCAGACTGCTCCATCGCGCGGTATTCCAAAATTATAGCAGATTATTCAGCTGCCTTGGCTTCGGCGGCGCCTTCTTCAGCGCGCTCGACCAGTTCCACGAAGGCCATGGGGGCGTTGTCGCCCACGCGGAAGCCCATCTTCAGGATACGGGTGTAGCCACCAGGACGCTTTGCGAAGCGGGGGCCCAGCTCGTTGAAGAGCTTGGTCACGCTGTCGCGGTCGCGCAGGCGGTCGAATGCCAGACGGCGGTTGGCAACGGTGTCGACCTTGGCCAGGGTGATCATGGGCTCGATCACGCGGCGCAGTTCCTTGGCCTTGGGAACGGTGGTCTTGATGGCTTCGTGCTCGATGAGCGAATTCATCATGTTCTTCAGCATCGCCAGGCGGTGCGAAGAGGTGCGATTGAGTTTGCGGAGGCCGTGACCGTGACGCATGGTGCTTTATTCCTAAAATATGTAATTAGGGCTTGCGCAAACAAGGATGCAAGCCTGGACCCGTTACCGGATCTGCAGCTTGCCTCAACCGAATTTGCGCAAGTTGTTGATTAATTCGTGCAGCCGTATCAGGTACTGCCCGAGGCACTGAGGCTCTCCAAAAAGGAGAGCCTGCAATTATAGTGCTTAGCGCTTTTCCAGGCCAGCAGGCGGCCAGTTCTCGAGCTTCATGCCCAGCGTCAGACCGCGGGAAGCCAGGACTTCCTTGATCTCGTTGAGCGACTTGCGACCCAGGTTGGGGGTCTTGAGCAGCTCGTTTTCGGTACGCTGGATCAGGTCGCCGATGTAGTAGATGTTCTCTGCCTTGAGGCAGTTGGCCGAACGCACTGTGAGTTCCAGCTCGTCCACGGGACGCAGCAAGATGGGATCAAAGGCGGTTGCGGCACCACGGCCACCGGCCGGAGCATCGAAGACGCTGGCGATATCGCCGCCGTCCAGCTGAGCGAACACGGCGAGCTGTTCCACCAGGATCTTGGCGGAGGCGCGCACGGCGTCCTCGGCAGTGATCGCACCATTGGTTTCGATCTCCACCACCAGCTTGTCGAGGTCGGTGCGTTGTTCAACGCGGGCCGATTCGACGGCGTAGCTCACGCGCTTGACGGGCGAGAACGAAGCGTCCAGCACAATGCGGCCGATCGACTTCGTGGACTCGTCGCCATAGCGGCGCACGTTGCCGGGCACATAGCCGCGGCCCTTCTCCACCTTGATCTGCATGTCCAGCTTGCCGCCTTGCGACAGGTTGGCGATGACATGATCAGGATTGATGATTTCCACGTCGTGGGGCGTCTGGATGTCGCGCGCCGTCACGACGCCTTCGCCATCCTTGCGCAGCGAGAGCGTGACCTCATCGCGGTTGTGCAGCTTGAACACCACACCCTTGAGGTTCAGCAGGATGTTGACCACATCTTCCTGGACACCGTCGATGGACGAGTACTCGTGCAACACACCAGCAATCGTCACTTCCGTCGCTGCGTAACCCACCATGGACGAGAGCAGGACACGGCGCAGGGCGTTGCCCAGCGTATGGCCGTAGCCACGCTCAAACGGCTCCAGAACAACTTTGGCGCGATTGTGGCCAAGCTGCTCGACATTGATCGTCTTGGGCTTCAGCAAATTGGTTTGCATGCAGACTTCCTCTCAATACCCCCGGCTCGTTACACCGGTAAGGCTGGTGAAGCACCCCAGCGCGATGCCTCGCGGCTGGGGGACGGTTTTACAGAAATGTCGCTGCGCGGAATTAACGCGAGTACAACTCAACGATCAGGGATTCGTTGATGTCTGCACCGAACTCGTCGCGGTCAGGCGACTTCTTGAACGTGCCTTCAGCCTTGTCGGCAGACACTTCCACCCATGCGGGGAAACCGACTTGACCAGCCAGTTGCAGGGCTTCGACGATACGAGCCTGCTTCTTGGACTTTTCACGCACGGCGACCACGTCACCCACCTTCACCATGTAGGAAGGGATGTTGACGGATTGGCCGTTGACCGTGATGGCCTTGTGCGACACCAGCTGACGCGCTTCCGAGCGGGTCGAGCCGAAGCCCATGCGGTACACCACGTTGTCCAGACGCGACTCCAGCAGCGACAGCAGATTGGCACCGGTGTTGCCCTTCTTCTTGTCGGCGGCTTCGAAGTAGCGGCGGAATTGCTTTTCCAGCACGCCGTACATGCGCTTGACCTTCTGCTTTTCACGCAGCTGCAGGCCGAAGTCGGAAGTACGCTGACCGGAAGTGCGGCCGTGCTGGCCGGGCTTGGTGTCGAACTTGGACTTGTCGGCGATCGAGCGACGTGCGCTCTTCAGGAACAGGTCAGTGCCTTCACGGCGGGAGAGTTTGGCCTTGGGGCCGATATAGCGTGCCACTTGATTTCCTTTGTGTCATCTGCCGTGCACAAGCACGGGAGCCGCCCGCGATGTTACACATCTGGGCGGCGGTGGGCTTGGTGAAAAAGCTTAGATACGACGGCGCTTTTGAGGGCGGCAGCCGTTGTGGGGAACCGGCGTCACGTCCGCGATGGAGGTGATGCGGATGCCCAGGGCGCCCAGGGCGCGAACCGAGGATTCACGGCCAGGACCGGGACCCTTGATTTCGACGTCCAGGTTCTTGATGCCCTGTTCGATGGCAGCACGACCAGCCACTTCCGAAGCCACCTGGGCAGCGAAGGGAGTCGACTTGCGCGAACCCTTGAAGCCCTGGCCACCCGACGAGGCCCACGACAGAGCGTTGCCTTGGCGGTCGGTGATGGTGATGATCGTGTTGTTGAACGAAGCGTGCACGTGGGCAATGCCGTCCGAAATGTTCTTACGGACTTTCTTGCGAACGCGCTGTGCAGCGTTGTTTGCGGGAGACTTAGCCATAGTGATCTTTCAATCTCTTTATTTCTTCAAAGCCGCGGCACCCTTGCGCGGACCCTTGCGGGTACGTGCATTCGTGCGGGTACGTTGACCACGCATGGGCAGGCCACGACGATGACGGAAACCGCGATAGCAACCGATGTCCATCAAACGCTTGATGTTCATCGTTGTTTCGCGACGCAGATCACCTTCCAGAGTCAGGGAAGTCAGCTGATCACGGATCTTTTCCAGATCACCGTCAGTCAGTTCCTTGATTTTCTTGGAATATGCGATGCCAGCGGCTTCGCAGATCTTGCGTGCAGTGGTGCGACCGATCCCATAGATAGCGGTCAGGCCGATTTCAGCGTGCTGATGCGGCGGGATGTTAATGCCAGCGATACGTGCCATTATTCGTCCTCAAACTTTCCTATCAACCCTGGCGCTGCTTGTGGCGCTGGTCCGTGCAGATCACTCGCACCACACCTTTGCGGCGGATGATCTTGCAGTTACGGCAGATTTTTTTGACCGAAGCCGAAACTCTCATTTCATTCTCCTAAAACTCTACATCCGTTACGGCCTATCGACCGGGAAACATGCCCGCGATGGATAGATCGAGTGGGCGTCTACTAACTCTTACTGGACCCGCCGGCACCGCCGGCCAGGCCCATCACTTAGTTCAATTGCCAAGTGTCGCTTTGAAGTTCGCCTTTTTGAGGAGCGATTCGTACTGTTGCGACATCATGTAGTTCTGCACCTGGGCCATGAAGTCCATGGTCACCACCACAATAATCAGCAGTGATGTGCCACCGAAGTAGAACGGAACGTTGTACTTCAGGATCAGGAACTCGGGCAACAAGCACACGAATGTGATGTACACCGCGCCAGCCAGGGTCAGGCGAACCAGGATCTTGTCAATGTAGCGGGCCGTCTGGTCACCGGGACGGATCCCGGGGATGAAGGCACCACTCTTCTTCAGGTTGTCGGCGGTTTCCCGGCTGTTGAACACCAGGGCCGTGTAGAAGAAGCAGAAGAAGATGATGGCAGTGGCGTAGAGCATCACATAGATCGGCTGACCGGGGGTCAGCGTGCTAGCAATGTCCTTCAGCCAGCGCATGGATTCCCCTGCACTGAACCAGTTCACAACGGTCGCCGGCAGCAAGATGATCGAGGAAGCGAAGATGGGAGGAATGACCCCCGCCATGTTCAGCTTCAGCGGCAAGTGCGAAGACTGGCCACCATACACCTTGTTACCCACCTGACGACGCGCATAGTTCACCAGGATCTTGCGTTGTCCCCGCTCGACAAACACGACGAAGTACGTCACGGCTGCCACCACGAGAACGATGAAGATCGCGGCCAGGATGCTCATGGCACCGGTGCGCACCAGCTCCAGCAGACCACCGATGGAGCTCGGCAGACCTGCGGCGATACCTCCAAAGATGAGGATCGAGATGCCGTTGCCCAGACCACGTTCCGTGATCTGTTCACCGAGCCACATCAGGAACATGGTGCCGGCCGTCAGGCTGACCACCGCCGTGAGGCGGAAGCCGAAGCCAGGGCTCAGAACCAGACCTGCGGAGCTTTCCAGAGCCACGGCAATTCCCAGGGACTGAAAAATCGCCAGGCCCAATGTGCCGTAGCGGGTGTATTGGGTGATCTTGCGACGACCCGATTCACCTTCCTTTTTCAGCTGCTCGAATGTAGGGACCACGTAGGTCATGAGCTGCATGATGATCGATGCCGAGATGTACGGCATGATCCCCAGTGCGAACACCGTGAAGCGCGAGAGCGCCCCACCCGAGAACATGTTGAACAGATTGAGAATGCCGCCCTGCTGGCCATTGAACAGCTGCTGCAGCTGCGCTGGATCGATGCCCGGCACGGGGATATGAGCCCCGATCCGGTAAACGACCAGCGCGAGCAACAGAAAAACCAGACGGCGGCGAAGATCGCCGAATTTTCCGGTTTTTGCAATTTGAGCTGCGCTAGTAGCCACGGATGTCTTCTTTCAGATCATTAATCAGGCGATGCTGCCACCGGCAGCTTCGATGGCAGCCTTGGCGCCGGCGGTAGCGCCGATGCCGTTGAGCTTGACAGCCTTGCTGATTTCACCGCTCTTGATGATCTTGACCACCTTTGCGATTTCACCAACCAGACCGGCTTGCTTCAGAGCTGCCAGATCGACTTCGGCCAGGCCCAGCTGTTCCAGAGCGGACAGGGTCACTTCTGCATTGAACTTCAGCAGATGCGACTTGAAGCCACGCTTGGGCAGACGGCGCTGCAGAGGCATTTGACCGCCTTCGAAGCCCACCTTGTGGTAGCCACCCGAACGCGACTTCTGACCCTTGTGACCACGGCCGGCAGTCTTGCCCAGGCCGGAGCCGATGCCGCGACCGACACGGCGCTTGGCGTGCTTGGAGCCCTCTGCAGGCTTGATGCTATTGAGTTCCATCATCAATCCTTTCAGAGAACTTTGACCAGGTAGCTGATCTTGTTGATCATGCCGCGCACGGCAGGCGTGTCCTGCAGTTCGCTGATGCTGTTCAGCTTGCGCAGGCCCAGGCCACGGACGGTGGCGCGGTGCGATTCCTTGGTGCCAATGGGGCTGCGCACCAGTTGCACCTTCACGGTTTGTTGCGTTGTCATGTGATTGACTCCGATCAGGCGGTGAAGATGTCTTCAACCGACTTGCCGCGCTTGGCTGCCACTTCCGAAGGGGTCGTGGAGTGCTTCAGAGCGTCAAAAGTCGCGCGGACCATGTTGTAGGGATTCGACGAACCATGGCTCTTGGCCACGATGTCGGTGATGCCCAGCACTTCGAAAACGGCGCGCATCGGGCCGCCGGCGATGATGCCGGTACCCTTGGGAGCGGGGTTCAGCATCACGGATGCTGCGCCATGCTGACCCATCACGGTGTGATGGATCGTGCCGTGCTTCAAAGACACCTTGATCATGTTGCGACGGGATTCTTCCATCGCCTTTTGCACGGCTGCAGGCACTTCCTTCGACTTGCCCTTGCCCATGCCAACGCGGCCATCACCATCGCCAACCACGGTCAGTGCAGCGAAGCCGAGGATACGACCGCCCTTCACAACCTTGGTGACGCGGTTCACCGCGATCATTTTTTCGCGCAGACCGTCGTCACGACCTTCGTCTTGCACCTTGGGAGAAAACTTTGCCATTTCTATCCGCTCCGCTTAGAACTGCAGGCCGGCTTCACGAGCGGCTTCTGCCAAAGCCTTCACGCGGCCGTGGTATGCGAAACCAGCGCGATCGAAAGCCACTTTCTCCACGCCGGCAGCCTTCGCCTTCTCGGCAATGCGCTTGCCAATCAGCGTAGCGGCAGCCACGTTGCCACCCTTGCCGATGGCGCCCAGTTGGGTGCGCACTTCGGCTTCGGCGGTGGAGGCCGAAGCCAGCACCTTGGTGCCGTCTTCCGACACCACGCTTGCGTAGATGTGGAGGTTCGTACGGTTCACGCTCAGACGTGCCACGCCTTGCTGTGCAATGCGGATGCGGGTCTGGCGGGCACGACGGAGACGCTGCTCTTTCTTGGTCAACATAATGCAGCTCCTTACTTCTTCTTGGTCTCTTTGATCACGACCTTCTCATCCGAGTAACGGATGCCCTTGCCCTTGTAGGGCTCGGGAGGACGAACGGCACGGATCTCAGCAGCCATTTGGCCAACGGCCTGGCGGTCAGCACCCTTGACCAAGATTTCGGTCGGTGTGGGGGTGGTGACAGTGATGCCGGCCGGCATTTCGAAGTTCACCGGGTGCGAAAAGCCGATCGCCAGGTTCAGCTTGGAGCCCGAGGCCGAAGCCTTGAAACCCACGCCAACCAGCGACAGCTTCTTCTCGAAGCCCTTGCTCACGCCCACCACCATGTTGTTCACCAGCTGACGCATGGTGCCGCTCATGGCGTTGGCTTCGCGCGAGTCATTGACGGGCTCGAAAGACAGCTTGCCTTCGTTGTTGGAGATCTTCACCAGAACGTTCTGGGCTTGCGACAGCGTGCCGCCGGTGCCCTTCACATTGATCTGGTCGTCTTTGATGGACACATCCACGCCTGCGGGGATGGCCACGGGAGTCTTTGCTACGCGAGACATTTCAGTATTTCTCCTTAATGTCCGTTAGGCCACGTAGCACAGCACTTCGCCGCCCACGCCAGTGGCGCGTGCCTTGCGATCCGTCATCACGCCCTTGGGAGTGGTGACGATGGCAACGCCCATACCGTTCATGACCTGGGGGATTGCGTCACGGCCCTTGTACACGCGCAGGCCGGGACGGCTCACGCGCTCGATGCGCTCGATCACCGGACGGCCGGCGTAGTACTTCAGGGTAATTTCGAGTTCGGACTTGCCAGCGTCGGTCTTCACTTGGAAGCCGTCGATGTAGCCTTCATCCTTCAGCACCTGGGCGATGGCAACCTTGACCTTGGAGGAAGGAGCCGTCACGGTGGTCTTGGAGACCATTTGTGCATTGCGGATGCGGGTCAGCAAGTCAGCGATGGGATCACTCATGCTCATGTTTAATCTCTCCTGCTTGCTTACCAGCTGGCCTTGGTGACACCGGGGATGTCGCCAGCGAAGGCCAGTTCACGGATCTTGGCGCGGCCCAGACCGAATTGACGGAAGGTGCCACGGGGACGACCCGTGATCTCGCAGCGGTTGCGCTGGCGAGTGGGGTTCGCGTTACGGGGCAGCTTCTGCAGGCCCAGGCGAGCGGCGTCGCGCTCTTCGTCGCTGCGCTTTGCGTCAGCGGCGATTGCCTTCAGTTCTGCGTATTTGGCAGCGTACTTGGCTGCCAGCTTTTCGCGCTTGAGTTCGCGCTGGATCAATGCAACTTTAGCCATGCGCCACCTCAGTTCTTGAAGGGGAAACGGAAAGCGGCGAGCAGTGCCTTGCACTCATCGTCGGTCCGAGCTGTCGTCGTGATGCTGATGTTCAGACCACGCAGAGCGTCCACCTTGTCGTACTCGATTTCGGGGAAGATGATCTGTTCCTTGACGCCGACGTTGTAGTTGCCGCGACCGTCGAAAGAACGGCCGGAGATACCACGGAAGTCACGCACGCGGGGCAGAGCCACGGTGACGAAACGGTCCAGGAATTCATACATCTGAACGCCACGCAGGGTCACCATGCAGCCAATGGCCTGGCCTTCACGGATCTTGAAGCCGGCGATAGCCTTCTTGGCCTTGGTCACCACGGGCTTCTGACCAGCAATCTTGGTCAGGTCAGCCACGGCGTTGTCCATCACCTTCTTGTCGGCCACGGCTTCGCTCACACCCATGTTCAGGGTGATCTTGGTCAGACGGGGCACTTCCATGGAGGAGGTGTAGCCGAACTTTTCCTTGAGTTCAGCCGCGATCTTTTCGCGATACAGTTTTTGCAGTCGTGCCATGTGTTACCCCTTAGGCCGCCTTGATTTCGGCGCCGCTGGACTTGAACACGCGAACGCGTGTGCCGTCGGCCTGCACCTTGATGCCCACGCGATCAGCCTTGCCGGTCGCTGCATTGAAGATGGCCACGTTGGATTGGTGGATAGGCATGGCCTTTTCCACGATACCGCCGGTGGTGCCCTTCATGGGGTTCGGCTTGACGTGCTTCTTCACCATGTTGATGCCATCGATCAACAGGTGGGAGTCGTCCTTGCGAGCCGAGACCACGCCTTGCTTGCCCTTGTCACGGCCGGTCAGCACGATGATTTGGTCGCCCTTGCGAATCTTGTTCATGGTGCTTCCTTTAGAGAACTTCAGGTGCCAGGGACACGATCTTCATGAACTTTTCGTTGCGCAGTTCACGAGTCACGGGGCCAAAGATGCGGGTGCCGATAGGCTCCAGCTTGGCGTTCAGCAGAACGGCGGCGTTGCCGTCGAACTTGACGAGCGAGCCATCAGCACGGCGAATACCCTTCGCCGTACGCACCACGACCGCGCTGTAGACCTCGCCTTTTTTGACGCGTCCACGCGGTGCAGCTTCCTTGATGGTCACCTTGATGATGTCACCAACACTCGCATAGCGACGATGAGAACCGCCCAGCACTTTGATGCACTGAACAGACTTCGCGCCGGTGTTGTCGGCAACCTCTAACCGAGATTCTGTTTGGATCATTTCAATATTCCCAACTTGCTCCAGCAAACACTCGACAGCCCCAGAGTCTTCTCAAGGGCCGCGAGCAGCCAGTCAGTCTTGGGCCCGTCGTCCACGCCGAAAACCATTTCTCGGCGCTTCCACTGGGCAGATAACTTCACGATTTTCACGTGAAGCATGGGATTGTCCCAGAAATTCCGTTGCGCGTCAAACCCTTAGCCGCCTTTTCCACCCCTGGCCGGCAGCGTTGCGCAACCCCCACAAGAGCGCTATCAACCCAGGAGCAAGCTGGACCTGCTGATGGCCGCACCCCATCGGAAACACCCATAAAAAAGCCGAGCCTGGCGGGCTCGGCAAAGGGTGGCAGACTCAACGCAATCGTCTGCTGCGGGCTGGCCGCGCGTGCTACGGCGGCGCAGACATCGCAGCGGCTTGGGGCCACCGCGTTGGGCTCGGGCACGGCCCTGGCCCTGCGGAAAACGGACTTTCAAGCGCTTTCTTCATCATTCCCCCTCCCTCGTCAGCCTTGTGCTGGCTGCTGTTCGCTGGCACCGTTACGAGATGCCATGGGCAGCATTCTGATTCATAAAAACAATCAAAGATAGATATCCATCAATTTTGACAATCTTTCCTTGACTTGCATCTGCCTCCAAAAGCAAAACGCCCTGCAGTGCAGGGCGTTTTGCTTGAGAGGGGCTTCAGCCGCGATCAGGCCGGCAGGTACTGGGCCGCCAGCGGCATGAAGTCCGCCAGGCCGGCGTCCTGCCCCAGCTCCTCCTGGAGGATGGCTGCCACGCGCGGCGCCACCTCGGCGGCCTTGCGCGCATCGAGGAACAGCAGGCGGCTGCGGCGCGCCAGCACGTCTTCCACGGTGCGCGCGTATTCGAAGCGCGCGGCAAAGCGCACCATGGCTTCGTTCAGGCCGTCTGCCAGCCATTCGTCGTTGCCCGGCAACGCCTCCACCGCCGAGGCTTCCGTGCCATAGGAGTGCAGGCCCTGGACCTGGTTCATGCGGTGGTGCACGGCGGACTCGGCCGGAGCACCGGCCAGCGGCAGGCGGGCCGTGACGCCGCCGGGGCGGTGCGGCAGGCGGCCGATGGCAAAGCACTCGGAGAGCACGTCTTCGGCCATGGCGCGGTAGGTGGTCCATTTGCCGCCCGTGACGGTGACCAAGCCGGTGCGGCTGGACATGACCGTGTGCTCGCGGCTGATCTTCTTGGTGTTCTCGCCGTCGTCGTCCTGGGGCTTGACCAGCGGGCGCAGGCCGACCCACATGCTGCGCACGTCGGCCAGCGTGGGCTGGCGCGTGAGGTAGCGTCCGGCCTCGGTGAGGATGAAGTCCAGCTCCTCGGGGAACGGCAGGGGCTCGCGTGCCAGGTCATTGCGCGGGGTGTCGGTGGTGCCCAGGATGACCTTGCCCAGCCAGGGCACGGCAAAGAGCACGCGGCCATCGGCCGTCTTCGGCACGAGCAGGGCGTGATCGCTGGGCAGGAAGTCGCGGTCCACCACCACGTGCACGCCCTGGCTGGGCGCGACCATGGGCTTGACGGGACGGCCCTGGGCCTCGGCATCCTGCTGGCGGAACAGGTCCACCCAGGGGCCGGTGGCGTTGACCACGCACTTGGCGCGCAGCGTGAAGCGCCGGCCCGATTCCGTGTCTTCGCAGACCAGGCCGGCGACCTTGCCGCCTTCATGCAGCAGCTCAAGCGCGGGGCAGTAGTTGACCAGCAGCGCGCCCTTGGCAGCGGCCGTGCGTGCCAGCGCCAGCGCCAGGCGGGCATCGTCGAACTGGCCGTCCCAGTATTTGACGCCGCCCTTGAGGCCTTGCTGGCGCACGGTGGGCAAACACTTGACGGTGCTGGAGCGCGAGAGGAACTCCGTAGCGCCCAGGCCCGCCTTGCCGGCCAGCGCGTCATACATCTTGAGGCCGATGCCGTAGAACGGCGTGTCCAGCAGCTTGTAGGACGGCATGACAAAGGCCAGTGGCTGCGCCAGGTGGGGCGCGTTGTGCAGCAGCGTGGTGCGCTCGTGCAGCGCTTCGCGCACCAGGGCGATGTTGCCCTGGGCCAGGTAGCGCACGCCACCATGGACCAGTTTGGTGGCACGCGAGGACGTGCCCTTGGCGAAGTCATGCGACTCCACCAGCACGACCTTGAAGCCGCGCGCCGCCGCGTCCAGGGCCACGCCCAGGCCGGTGGCACCGCCGCCGATGATGGCCAGATCGTAGGTTTCAGGCTGGGCCAGGCGTTCCAGCAGGGCGGCGCGGCCAGTGGGCAGAGGGGAAGCAGCGAGGGACATGGATCTTCGACGAAGGAATGGGGGGCAAGTTAACAGGGCGCCATGTAGCCGCCATGTCAGCACCCGGGACGCCACGCCTGCGCCCAATGCGAAGGGGACGGAATCGGGTTTTCCGCTATTTTCGCTCGTTTTTGTATTTTTTTCTTCGCTATCTTTCGTTTCGTGTTTTGGCGACCCAGGACGCCCAACGATGGACTTTGGTGCCAGCGCAGGGTATTGCGCCCAAAGCCGACGCGGCCCAACTCAGGGACGCCGAGCAAGAGCCGCCTCGCGGCGAGGGCGTCGTCCCCCTCCCTTGCGAAGCAAGTAGAGAGGGGGAAGGCGCGCAAGCGCCTCAGGGGGTGCTAACGCACCTTGCCGTTTTTCCAGGCATTGAGCAGCGTGTCATACGCAATCGTCTCGCCCTTGGGCTTTTCATTGGCCAGCTTCTTCCACGGCGCCTGCTTGTCGCTGAGCCACTTGGCCGGGTCGCCCTTGGGGTTGAGCTTGGGCGCGCAGTGCGCCATGCCGGCACGCTGCAGGCGGGACATGACCTGGTCCATTTCCTCGGCCAGGTTGTCCATGGCGCCCTGGGGCGTCTTCTCGCCGGTGACGGCCTGGGCCACGTTCTTCCACCACAGCTGGGCCAGCTTGGGGTAGTCGGGCACGTTGTTGCCGGTGGGCGTCCAGGCCACGCGGGCGGGGCTGCGGTAGAACTCGACCAGGCCGCCGAGCTTGGGCGCCATGTCCGTCATGGCCTTGGAGCGGATGTCGCTTTCGCGGATGGGCGTCAGGCCGACGATGGTCTTCTTGAGGCTGGTGGTCTTGGCGGTGACGAACTGCGCGTAGAGCCAGGCGGCGGCCGTGCGGTTGGCGTCATGGTCCTTGAAGAAGGTCCAGCTGCCCACGTCCTGGTAGCCGTTTTGCATGCCGTCCTTCCAGTACGGGCCGTTGGGGCCGGGCGCCATGCGCCATTTGGGCGTGCCGTCGGCATTGACCACGGGCAGGCCGGGCTTGGTCATGTCGGCCGTGAAGGCGGTGTACCAGAAGATCTGCTGCGCGATATGGCCCTGGGCCGGCACGGGGCCGGACTCGCCGAAGGTCATGCCCATGGCTTCCTTGGGCGCGTATTTCTTCATCCAGTCCACGTACTTGGTGAGCGCGAACACGGCGGCCGGCGAGTTGGTGGCGCCCCCGCGCGAGACCGATGCGCCCACGGGCGTGCACTTGTCGTCGGCCACGCGGATGCCCCATTCATCGACGGGCATGCCGTTGGGAATGCCCTTGTCGGCCGCGCCGGCCATGGACAGCCAGGCATCGGTGAAGCGCCAGCCCAGCGACGGGTCCTTCTTGCCGTAGTCCATGTGGCCGTAGATGGGCTTGCCGTCGATCTGCTTGACGTCGTTGGTGAAGAACTCGGCGATGTCCTCGTAGGCGCTCCAGTTCAGCGGCACGCCCAGCTCGTAGCCGTACTTGGCCTTGAACTTGTCCTTGAGGTCCTTGCGCTCGAAGAGGTCGGCGCGGAACCAGTAGAGGTTGGCGAACTGCTGGTCGGGCAGCTGGTAGAGCTTGCCGTCGGGCGCGGTGGTGAAGCTGGTGCCGATGAAGTCCTTGATGTCCAGGCCCGGATTGGTGAAGTCCTTGCCGGCGCCGGCCATGTAGTCGGTCAGGCTCATGATGCGGCCGTAGCGGTAGTGCGTGCCGATCAGGTCGGAGTCGGAGATCCAGCCGTCATAGATGGACTTGCCCGACTGCATCGAGGTCTGCAGCTTCTCGACCACGTCGCCTTCCTGGATCAGGTCGTGCTTGACGGTGATGCCCGTGATCTCGGTGAAGGCCTTGGCCAGCGTCTTGCTCTCGTACTCGTGCGTGGTGATGGTCTCGGAGACCACGGCGATCTCCTTGACGCCGTTGGCCTGCAGCTTCTTGGCCGCCTCGATGAACCACTTCATCTCGGCCATCTGCTGGTCCTTGGACAGCGTGCTGGGCTGGAACTCCGCGTCGATCCACTTCTTGGCTTCCGCCTCTCCGGCCCAGGACGCCTGCCCCGCCGCCAGCAGGGCCGCCGCGAGGGCGATGGTATGAAGTCGTTGTTTCATCTGCCGTCTCCTAGATTCTTGCTGTCTCCCCGACATGCACATGCACCAGCGGGCCCCGGGGGAGCTTCGGACCCGGCTGTTGAGAAAAGCTTCAAATATTCATGGCACTGCGAATAGAGCAGGCATGTCCCAAGCGAGGGACAGCGAGCAAGGGCCGCCCCGCAGCGAGGCTGTCGTGCCCCTCCCGCGAAGCGAGAGAGGGGGAAGGCGCGCAGCGACTCAGGGGGTGCTTCATTTCAGCCTTTGCGCATCACGACGGCCAGCACGAGCATGGACAGCACCAGGCTGATCCACACCGAAGGCTCGGCCTCCAGCGAGAACCACTGCACCATCCTCTCGCCCAGGCCCACCCAGGCCAGATTGACATAGGCCGCCAGCAGCAACCCGATGAACAGCCGGTCCCCGCGCGTCGTCGCCATCGGCAGCCAGCCCTTGCGCATCAAGGTCGGGCTGCGCAACTCCCACAGCGTCATGCCCACCAGCATCAGCACGATGCAACTGAAGAACACCGCCACCGGCAGCGTCCAGGCCATCCAGGAAAACATTGACGAGTCCTTTCAGAAATCCAGCATCAATACCGCAGCTTCTCGAAACCGGCAGAGCCCAGCCCAGGGACACCGAGGAAGGGCCTACGCCGGCCGCGCCGCCCCGCCCCGAAGGTGTCGTCCCCCTCCCCCGCGGAAGCGGGTAGAGAGGGGGAAGCGGCGTAAGCCGCTCAGGGGGTGCCTCACACCCTCCCCATGGCGAACCCCTTGGCGATGTAATGCCGCACAAACCAGATCACGATGGCGCCCGGCACGATGGTCAGCACGCCGGCCGCCGCCAGCGTCGCCCAGTCCATGCCCGAGGCCGAGACGGTGCGCGTCATGGTCGCCACGATGGGCTTGGCGTTCACGCTGGTCAGCGTGCGCGCCAGCAGCAGCTCCACCCAGCTGAACATGAAACAGAAGAAGGCCGCCACGCCCACGCCGGCCTTGATCAGCGGCAGGAAGATGGTGAGGAAAAAGCGCGGGAAGGAGTAGCCGTCGATATAGGCCGTCTCGTCGATCTCGCGCGGGATGCCGCTCATGAAGCCCTCCAGGATCCAGACGGCCAGCGGCACGTTGAACAGCAGGTGGGCCAGGGCCACGGCGATGTGCGTGTCCATCAGGCCCACCGTGGTGTAGAGCTGGAAGAAGGGCAGCAGGAAGACGGCCGGCGGCGTCATGCGGTTGGTCAGCAGCCAGAAGAACACATGCTTGTCGCCCAGGAACTGGTAGCGCGAGAACGCATAGGCCGCCGGCAGCGCCACCGTGAGCGAAATCACGGTGTTGATGGCCACGTAGATCAGGCTGTTGATGTAGCCCGAGTACCAGGAGGCGTCGGTGAAGATGGTTTGGTAGTTGGCCCAGGTGAAATGCTGGGGCCACAGCGAGAAGCTCGACAGGATCTCCTCGTTGGTCTTGAAGCTCATGTTGACCATCCAGTAGATGGGCAGCACGGCGAACAGCAGGTAGGCGACGAGGAACAGCGTGCGCTTGTGGAAACGGCGGTCTTCAGTCATGTCCGGCCTCCCGCAGGGCCGCCCCAAGGGAGGCCGAGCCCCCTCGGGGGGCAGTGAACGAAGGGAGCGTGGTGATCATTCTTTTGCCCCTTCCTTGTCTGCCGTGCCCACGCGCTGCATCCAGTTGTAGAGGATGAAGCACAGCAGCAGGATGATGAGGAAATAGATCAGCGAGAAGGCCGCCGCCGGCCCCAGGTCGAACTGGCCCACGGCCTTTTGCGTCAGGTACTGCGACAGGAAGGTGGTCGCATTGCCGGGCCCGCCGCCCGTGAGCACGAAGGGCTCGGTGTAGATCATGAAGCTGTCCATGAAGCGCAGCAGCACGGCGATCATCAGCACGCCGCGCATCTTGGGCAGCTGGATGTAGCGGAACACCGCGAACTTGCTGGCGCCGTCGATGCGCGCGGCCTGGTAGTAGGCGTCGGGAATGGAGCGCAGGCCCGCGTAGCACAGCAGGGCCACCAGCGGCGTCCAGTGCCAGACATCCATGACCAGCACGGTGAGCCAGGCATGGGTGGCATTGCCCGTGTAGTTGTAGTCCACGCCCAGCGCGTTGAGCGCCGCGCCCAGCAGTCCGATATCGGCGCGGCCGTAGATCTGCCAGATGGTGCCGACCACGTTCCACGGAATCAGCAGCGACAGCGAGACCACGACCAGCACGGCCGAGGCCTTCCAGCCCTGGGCCGGCATGGACAGGGCCAGGGCGATGCCCAGCGGGATCTCCACCAGCAGCACGGCCAGCGAAAAGCCGATCTGGCGCAGCAGGGCCGAGTGCAGTTCCTCGTCGCGCATGACCTGGGCAAACCATTCCGTGCCCACGAACACGCGCCGGTCGGGACTGATGATGTCCTGCACCGAGTAGTTCACCACCGTCATCAGCGGGATGATGGCCGAGAAGGCCACGCAGATGATGACCGGCAGGATCAGCAGCCAGGCCTTCTGGTTGACGGGCTTGACGGTCTGGCTCATGCCTGCAGCTCCTCGTTGACGTAGTAGCAGGTGTGGGGGCCCTGCAATTGCACCCATACCGTTTCACCCACGGCGGGCAGGAAGGCATCGGCACCGCAGCGCAGCTTGAGCAGCCGCTCGCCCAGGCGCGCCACCAGCAGCTGGTGCGTGCCCACGTCCTGCACGCGCTCCACCGTGCAGGCCACGGCGCCAGGCGCGTCGGCCGAGGCCAGTGCCAGGTACTCGGGGCGTATGCCCAGGCTCAGGGACAGGCCGGGCGCCACGCTGGCCAGTGCGGCGGGCAGGGACAGGTACTGGCCCTCGGCCAGCAGCCGGCCGCCGTCCTGCTGCAGCGGCACGAAGTTCATGCCCGGCGAGCCGATGAAGTGGCCGACGAAGGCGTGGCTGGGCCGCTCGAAAAGCTGGGCGGGCGTGCCCACCTGCACGGCGCGCCCACGCGTCATGACCACGACCTGATCGGCAAAGGTCAGGGCCTCCACCTGGTCGTGCGTCACATAGATCAGCGTGAGCCGCAGTTCATGGTGGATCTGCTTGAGCTTGCGGCGCAGCTGCCACTTGAGCTGGGGGTCGATCACCGTGAGCGGCTCGTCGAACAGCACGGCCGACACATCGGGCCGCACCAGGCCCCGGCCCAGCGAGATCTTCTGCTTGGCATCGGCCGACAGGCCGGCCGCGCGCTGGTCGAGCTGGCCGCTCATCTCCAGCATCTCGGCGATCTGGCCGACCCGCGCGCGGATGCGCTCCTCGGGCATGCGGCGGTTCTTCAGCGGAAAGGCCAGGTTCTCCGCCACGGTCATGGTGTCGTAGATCACCGGGAACTGGAACACCTGGGCGATGTTGCGTTCCTGGGGCGTGGCGCGCGTCATGTCGCGGCCGTCGAACAGCACCTTGCCCTGCGAGGGGACCAGCAGGCCCGACATGATGTTGAGCATGGTGGTCTTGCCGCAGCCCGAGGGGCCGAGCAGCGCATAGGCGCCACCGTCCTCGAAGACCATGCTCAGCGGCAGCAGCGCGTAGTCGCTGTCCTGCTGCGGGTTCGGCTTGTAGGAGTGGGCCAGATCAAGTTCTATGCGGGCCATCTCATCGTCCTCCCGGCCGCGCCGGCGCCAGCACAAGCGCGCCGTCCGTGCCGAACACGTAGGCATGGGCCGGATCCAGGTGCAGCGTGACCGCGCTGCCCAGGTCCAGGTGGTGCACGCCCGTGACCTGGGCCACCAACTCGCCCCAGGGCGTGGTGGCATGCACGAAGGTGTCGGAGCCCGAAATCTCGGCCAGTTCCACCACGCCCTGCAGTGCCAGATCGCCGGGCCGTGACTGCAGGCGCAGGGCGCTGGCGCGCAGACCCAGGGTCAGGGTCAGTTGGCCGGACACGGCCAGGTCCGCAGGCAGCGCCACGGGCAGCCGCGCGCCGCCCGGCAGTTGCAGCCCGCCCTCCACGGCACTGGCCGCGATCAGGTTCATGGGCGGATCACTGAAGGCGCGCGCCACGCGCAGCGAATTGGGCTGATGGAAGACCTCGGCCGTGGGGCCGTACTGCAGCAGTTCGCCCTCATGCAGCACCGCCGTGTAGCCACCCAGCAGCAGGGCCTCGCCGGGCTCGGTGGTGGCATAGACCACGGTGGAGTCGCCTGTGGCGAACAGTTGGGTCAGTTCCTCGCGCAGTTCCTCGCGCAGCTTGTAGTCGAGGTTGACCAGGGGCTCGTCCAGCAGCATCAGCGGAGCGCCCTTGGCCAGGGCGCGCGCCAGCGCCACGCGCTGCTGCTGGCCGCCCGACAGCTCGGCCGGGTAGCGGTCCAGGAACATCTCGATGTGCAGCCGCTCGGCCAGGGCGCGCACGCGCTGCGCCACGTCGCGGTCGCCGCGCAGCTTGAGCGGCGAGGCGATGTTGTCCGCCACCGTGAGCGAGGGATAGTTGATGAATTGCTGGTAGACCATGGCCACGTTGCGCTCGCGCACGGGCATGCCGGTCACATCGACGCCATCGGCGCGCACACGGCCTTCGGTGGGCACGTCCAGGCCGGCCATGATGCGCATCAGGCTGGTCTTGCCGGCCTGCGTGGCACCCAGCAGCACGGTCACCGCGCCGCTTTCCAGTTCAAGGTGCATGGGGTGCAGCCAGGTCTGGCCGCCCACGCGTTTGCTGATTCTCTCCAACACCAGTTCCACGACCGCCCTCACTGACGAGGCCGCCTCGGGGGGCAGCGATTGAACAAGGAGAAACATCTCGCTCAAGGCGGCGATTGCGCGCCATCCGAAAGCAAGAACGTGATCATTTTTGTTCTTTCCAGATCGCAGCCCATCAACACATACCCTAGGTGCTGTTCTTTTTTCTTCGTTTTAAAGTTCCCCAACCCACGGCCGGCCAGGGGCAAATGCGCTATAAACCGGTCGCCCCGCCTTGTTTGCCTGAGAACGCACCAGATCTGGAATCGCCGCCGTGAACACCAATCCCCGACAACTACAGCTGCTCGACGAAGTGCGCAGCCGCCAGTCCACTTCGGTGGAGCAGCTGGCCGAGATCCTGGGCGTGACCCTGCAGACCGTGCGCCGCGACATACAGAAGCTGGCCGATGCCGGCCTGATGGTGCGCTTTCACGGCGGCGTGCGCGTGCCCAGCGCCACGGTGGAGAACCTGGGCCACACCCAGCGCCAGGTGCTGCATGCCGAAGGCAAGTCGCGCATTGCGCGCGCCGTGGCCGACGCCATTCCCAACGGCTGCTCGCTGATCCTGAACATCGGCACCACCACCGAGGCCGTGGCCCAGGCCCTGCTCAAGCACCGGGGCCTGCGCGTGATCACCAACAACCTCAACGTGGCGGCCATCCTCAGCTCCAACGCGGACTGCGAAGTCATCGTGGCCGGCGGCGTGGTGCGCACGCGCGACCGGGGCATCGTGGGCGAGGCGGCCGTGGACTTCATCCGCCAGTTCAAGGTGGATATCGCCCTGATCGGCATCTCGGCCATCGAGCCCGATGGCAGCCTGCGCGACTTCGACATGCGCGAGGTCAAGGTGGCCCAGACCATCATTGCCCAGTCGCGCGAGGTCTGGCTGGCCGCCGACCACAGCAAGTTCCACCGCCAGGCCATGGTGGAGCTGGCACGCCTGGACCAGATCGACCGCCTGTTCACCGATACCGCGCCCCCCGCCCCGTTCGATGCCCTTCTGCGCGAAGCAGAAGTGCAATGCGTGGTGGCGCAATAAGTTTTCCGCAGCCGCTGCGCCACCGCCCGCACAGGACACGCGCACCGGCCCTGCTTTTCCTGGATACCGCACCATGACCTATCTGCTTGCCCTGGACCAGGGCACCTCCAGCTCGCGCAGCATCGTCTTCGACACCCAGGGCCGCATCGTGGCCTCGGCCCAGCTGGAGCTGCCGCAGATCTATCCCCGGCCCGGCTGGGTCGAACACGATCCGCGCGAGATCTGGCGCACCCAGTTGGCCACGGCGCGCGAGGCCCTGACCAAGGCCGGGCTGGCGGCTGCCGACATCCGCGCCCTGGGCATCACCAACCAGCGCGAGACCACCGTGGTCTGGAACCGCGCCACGGGCCAGCCCATACACCACGCCATCGTCTGGCAGGACCGCCGCGCCGAGCCGCTGTGCGCCCAGCTGCGCGAGGCCGGACATGCCGACACCATCCAGCGCAAGACCGGCCTGCTGATCGACGCCTATTTCTCGGGCACCAAGCTGCGCTGGATTCTGGACAACGTCAACGGCGCGCGCGCCGCCGCCGAGCGCGGCGAACTGGCCTTCGGCACCGTGGACAGCTGGCTGATCTGGCAGCTCACGGGCGGACGCCGCCATGTGACCGATGTCTCCAACGCCAGCCGCACCATGCTGTTCAACGTCCACACCAACCAGTGGGACGACGATCTGCTGGCGCTGCTGGAGATTCCGCGCGCGCTGATGCCCGAGGTGCTGCCTTCCGCCGCCGATTTCGGCCGCACGGCAGCCGAGGTGCTGGGCGGCGAGATCGCCATTGGCGGTGTGGCCGGCGACCAGCAAAGCGCCCTCTTCGGCCAGGCCTGCTTTTCGGCCGGCATGGCCAAGAACACCTATGGCACGGGCTGCTTCATGCTCATGCACACGGGCGGCGTGTTCCAGACCTCCGCCAACGGCCTGCTGACCACCGCTGCGGCACAGCCCACCGCTGCGCCGGCCTATGCGCTGGAAGGCAGCGTCTTCGTGGGCGGCGCCGTGGTCCAGTGGCTGCGCGACGGGCTGCGCGCCATCGAGCACAGCGGCCAGGTGCAGCAACTGGCCGAGAGCGTGCCCGACTCGGGCGGCGTGATGATGGTGCCAGCCTTCACGGGCCTGGGCGCCCCCTACTGGAAGCCCGATGCGCGCGGCACCATCACGGGCCTGACGCGCGGCACCACCATTGCCCACATCGCGCGGGCCGCGCTTGAATCCATTGCCTTCCAGAGCGCCGCCCTGCTGCTGGCCATGAGCCGCGACGCGGTGGCCAGCGGCGGCGCGCCGGTGAGCGAACTGCGCGTGGACGGCGGCGCCTGCGTCAACAACCTGCTCATGCAGTTCCAGGCCGACCTGCTGGGCATTCCCGTCGTGCGCCCGGCCTGCGTGGAGACCACGGCCCTGGGCGCTGCCTACCTGGCAGGCCTGTCCTCGGGCGTGTACCAGAGCACCGAGGAACTGTCGGCGCTGTGGAAGGCCGAGCGCCGCTTCGTGCCCACGCTGGACAAGCACCGCGCCGACGAGCTGATGGCGCGCTGGGAGCATGCGGTGGCCCAGACCGCGCTGGCGGCCTGACAACGGGCTCACGGCCTTGTTCAAGGCGGCCAGCCTGGTGCTTGCGGGCCTGCTGCTGGCCGGCTGCGCCGCGCCGCCCCAGGCCCTGCCGGCCCCGCAGCCCACGGCATGCGCGCGCCTGCAATGGCTGGGCAGCACCACGATTGCGCGCGAGGAGCCCATCCATGGCGCCACCACCGGCGGCATCTCGGGACTGGACTACGACGCCCGGCACGGCGACTACGTGGCCATCAGCGATGACCGCTCGGCGCGCGGCCCCGCGCGCTGGATGCGCCTGCGCATAGAGCCGCTGGACGCCGGCCAGCGCGCCGGCCCCAACCCCTGGCAGGCGCAGGTCACCGAAGTGCATCCGCTGCTGGATGCCGAGGGCCGCTGGCTGCGCCCGCGCCATGCCGCGCCCGCCACCCAGCCCGTGCCCGACCCCGAAGCCATCCGCCTGCTGCCGGACGGCGGCCTGTTGTGGACCGATGAAGGCGACCCGGGCCGGGGCTTTGGCACCTCGCTGGTGAGGACCGACGCCACGGGCCGCCAGATCGCGCGGTGGTTCTACGCATTCAAGGACGAGGACGGCAGGCCGGGCCTGCGCTCGAACTTCGGCTTCGAGGGGCTGGCCGTGACGCCGGACGGCCAACAGGCCTGGCTGGCCCTGGAGGCGCCGCTGCGCCAGGACGGCCCGCGCGCCAGCGCCGCCACGGCAGGCGCGCCCGTGCGCATCAGCCTGGTCAGCCTGGACGACGGCCAGCTGCTGCGCCAGATCGCCTACCAGCCCGATGCCGTGCCGGCCGCCAGCTGGGCCCTGCCCCAGCGCGAGGTCAACGGCATCAGCGAAATCCTGCCGGACGGTCCCGACCATCTGCTGGTACTGGAGCGCTCCTACAGCCCGGGCCACGGCTTTGGCGCGCGGCTGTACCGCATCGGCCTGGAGGCACCTGACACGCTGGCCCTGGCCAGCTTCGCGCAAACGCCGCCACAGGTGGCGGTCAAGCAATTGGTGGCCGATCTGTCCACCGTGCAGCCCGGCCGGCTGGACAACATGGAAGCCATGTCCTGGGGCCCGCCGCTGCCCGATGGCACGCGCGTGCTGGTGTTCGCCAGCGACGACAACTTCAATCCGGCGCAGGCCAATCAGATCCTGATCACCGCCTACCGGCCCTCGCCGCCCTGCGCACCCTGAAGGCGCTTCAGGGCGTGGCCTGCACCTGCTCCTTCGGCAGGTAGATGCGCGTCAGCCCGCGCGCAATGGCCTCCACGATCTGCTCGCGCCGCAGGCCGATGTGCTCGGCCATCAGGCGTTCGCTGGCGTGGGCGTCGCGCGCGCGCAGGGCCCGCAGGATCTCGAGGTGCTCGCGCTGGGTGGAGTCCCGGCCCACGCTCTCCATGTCGATCCAGCGGATGAAGCGGATGCGCTCGTTCAGGCTCGCCAGCATGCGCCGCAGCTCGGCGTTGCCGGCCATGTCGGCAATGCGCAGGTGGAATCCCTCGTCCAGGTCCACCAGTTGCCGGATCGGCGTATCGGAGGCCACGCGCTGGCTCTGCTCCAGGTAGGCCAGGGCCTCGTCGAGCTGGGCATCGGTGGCGCGCTCCACGGCCAAGCGCACGCATTCGCGCTCCACGGCCACGCGGGCCTCGTACAGGTCCAGCGACTCCTTCACGTCCAGCTCGCGCCGCATGTAGCCGCGGCTGGCCGGCAGCAAAAAGCCATCGGCCACCAGCCGCGTCAGTGCCTCGCGCACGGGCGTGCGGCTCACGCCCAGGCGCAGCGCCAGTTCGCTCTCGCTCAGGCGCTCGCCCGGCTTGAATTCGTAGGAGATGGCCATGTCACGCAGCGTGCTGTAGACGCTGGAGCCCCGTTCATGGCGGATGTTGGAGATTTTCATGGCGCCATTGTGCCCTTTGGCGCTGTGCATTCTTTTAAGTATACTGAAATGAATTCTTAAAAATCCCGTCACCCAACCTGCCTGGAGACTCCCGACATGACCACCGCTTTCAATGGCGCCGACGCCATGGTCCGCATGCTGCAGCTCAATGGCGTCAAGCACATCTTCGGCCTGTGCGGCGACACCAGCCTGCCCTTCTACGACGCCATGGCGCGGCTGGACCACGGCATGGACCACATCCTCACGCGGGACGAGCGCAGCGCCGGCTACATGGCCGACGCCTATGCGCGCGTCACCGGCAAGGTGGGCGTGTGCGAAGGCCCCAGCGGCGGCGGCGCCACCTACCTGCTGCCCGGCCTGGCCGAGGCCAACGAGTCCTCAGTGCCCGTGCTGGGCATCACCTCGGACGTTTCCGTGGGTGCGCGTGGCAAGTTCCCGCTGACCGAACTGGACCAGCAGGCGCTGTACAGGCCCCTGACCAAGTGGAATACCACCATCGACCGCGTGGACCAGATTCCGCACGCCGTGCGCAGCGCCTTTCGCGCCATGACCACGGGCCGGCCCGGCGCCACCCATATCTGCCTGCCCTATGACGTGCAAAAGCACACGCTGGATCCGGCCGATGTCTGGGCCCAGCTAGGACATGACCACTATCCGGCCTACCGGTCCGCCCCCGATCCGGCGGCCGTGGCCGAGGCTGCCGACCGCCTGGTGGCGGCACGCTGCCCCGTGCTGATCTGCGGCGGCGGCGTGCTGATCGCGGGCGCCAGCGCCGCACTGGATGCGCTGGCCACCCTGCTCAATGCGCCCGTGTGCTCCAGCGTCAGCGGCCAGGGCAGCCTGGCGGGCAGCCATCCGCTCAATGCCGGCGTGGTGGGCACCAATGGCGGCGTCGAGGCCACGCGCGCCGTGGTGGCGCAGGCGGACCTGGTGATGTTCATCGGCGCCCGGGCCGGCTCCACCACCACCGAGCACTGGCAGATGCCCTCGCGTAAGGTGACCATCGTCCATCTGGACGTGGACGCCATGACCATAGGCACCAACTACCGCACCGACGTGGCCCTGGTGGGCGACGCCCTGCTGGGCCTGCAGGCGCTGCACGCGGCCGTGCAGCAGCGCATCGCCCGCCGCCCCGCTGATGCCGCGGACGGCGCCGCGCTGGCGGCCACCGCGCGCGCCGCCAAGCAGGCCTTCTTCGCGCCACTGGCGGCCTCGCTGGAGCGCCCCATCAAGCCCGAGCGCGTGGTGGACACGCTCAACCGCCTGCTGCCCGCGCGCGCCATCGTGGTGGCCGACCCCGGCACGCCCTGCCCCTACTTCACGGCCTATTTCGACGCACCCCAGGCCGGCCGGCACTTCATCACCAACCGCGCGCACGGGGCGCTGGGCTTTGCCATGTCCGCCGGCTTTGGCGCAGCCATCGGCCAGCCCGATTTCGTGGTGGTCGCGGTCATGGGCGACGGCAGCTTCGGCTTCACCTGCGGCGAGCTGGAAACCATCGTGCGCCGCAACGTGCCGCTGAAGATGATCGTGTTCTCCAACAGCGTGTTCGGCTGGATCAAGGCCAGCCAGAAGTCCGGCTACGATGAACGCTACTTTTCAGTCGACTTCAACCGCACCCACCATGCCCGCGTGGCCGAGGCCTTCGGCGTCAAGGCCTGGCAGGTGCATGACCCGGCAGATCTCGAAGCCGCGCTCAAGGCCGCGCTGATGCACGACGGCCCGGCGCTGGTGGATGTGATCTCGCAAGAGCTCCAGGACACGGCCGTGCCGGTGAGCCAGTGGATGGGTTGACGCCAGCCCCACGCACAGATTCCCGATTTCCTGCCCGCCAATGCGCTTGAAAAGGAGCCTTCCCATGCCCCATCCACCCTCACGCCGCCAGCTGCTGCTGGCCATGGCCGCCGCATCCCTGCTGGGGCCGTCCGGCACGGCATCCGCGCAGGGCGCCGCCCCGCTCAAGCTGGTCATCACCTTCCCGCCGGGGGGCAGCACCGACATCGCCGCCCGCATACTGCAGCCGCGCCTGGGTGAGGTGGCCGGGCGCCCGGTGATCGTGGAGAACCGCCCCGGCGCCGCCAGCCAGATCGCCACCCAGTACGTGGCCAAGTCGGCCCCGGACGGCAACACCCTGCTGTTCAGCTTCGACACCCATGCCATCAATCCCATCGCCAAGTCCCGGCTGCCCTACGACACCTTCAAGGACTTCACGGGCGTGTCGCTGGCGCTGCGCTTTCCGCTGGTGATCGGCGCCTCGGCCTCGGTGCCCGCCAGGGACCTGGCCGGCTTCCTGGAGCTGGCGCGCCGCAACCCGGGCAAATACAGCTACGCATCGACCGGCCTGGGGTCCATGAACCACCTGGTGATGGAAGACATCAAGCGCCGCTCGGGCACCTACGTGCTGCACGTGCCCTACGGCGGCGGCGGCCCGGCCGTGCAGGCCGTGCTGGGCAATGTGTCCGACCTCACCCTGCTCAGCTATGCGGCGCTGCGCGGCCAGATTTCGGCGGGCAAGATCAAGCCGCTGGCGGTGACCGGCCTCAAGCGCCTGCCCGAGCTGCCCGACGTGCCCACCGTGGCCGAGTCCGGCTTCCCGGGCTTCGAGGCCTACTCGTGGATCGGCGTGTTCGCGCCTTCCGCCACGCCGGCAGCCACGGTGCACAAGCTCACCGAAGACTTCCAGGCCACGCTGAACACGCCCGACATCCGCAGCAAGCTCATGCAGTCGGGCTTTGAAGTCATGGCCACGGACGGACCCGCCCTCGACCGCTGGGTGCGCCAGGAATATGAGCGCTGGGGCCGCTTCGTGCGCGACAACAAGGTCCAGCTCGAAGACTGAGAATCCGGACGGCACCCCCTTACACCACACAGGAGCTTTCATGGCACTTCCGCTGGACCACATCGTCATCGCCGTGCAGGACCTCGAGGCCGCCGTGGCGGACTACCGCGCGCTGGGCTTCCAGGTCGCCATCGGCGGCCGCCATCCGGGCCGCACCTCGCACAACGCACTGGTCGTGTTTGCCGACGGCGCCTACCTGGAGATCATTGCCTGGACCGCCCCGGCGCCCGAAGAGCGCTGGTACCGCACGCTGCGCGACCATGGCGAAGGGCTGGTGGACTTCGCCCTGCTGCCCCAAAGCACCTCCCAGGCGCTGGCCGAGGCACGCGGGCGGGGGCTGGATACCCTGGTCGGCCCCGTGGACGGAGGCCGCGTGCGCCCCGACGGCGCGCAACTGCTGTGGCAGACGGCGCGCCACGCCACGCCCGACTTGCCCTTCCTGTGCGGCGACGTCACGCCGCGCGCGCTGCGCGTGCCCGAAGGCAGCGTGCGCGAGCATCCCAACGGCGCGCTGGGCGTGGCCTCGCTGACCGTCGCCGTGCACGACCTGGACGCCAGCCTGGATCGCTACCGGGCGCTGCTGGGCCCGGACCTGCCGTTGGAGAGGCTGGATGACCAGGGCGCGCGGCTGGCATTGCAGGGGTTCGATCTGCTGCTGAAAGGCGCGCAGGCACTGGCGGCCTCCGACGCACTGCGCCAGCGCCTTGCCACGCGCGGAGAGGGTCCTTGCGCGCTCACCCTGCGCCAGCGGCCCGACGCCCCGGCACAGCCCCTGAACCTGGCCGCCAGCCATGGCGTGGACATGCGCTGGCACGGTGGGAACACGCTCTAAACTCTTCGTTTTCCTTCTCCACCGCCACCAGCATGAACACCGTTTCCACAGCCTCCCCTGTCATCGCCTTCATCGGTGGCGGCAACATGGCCAGCGCCATCATCGGCGGACTGATCGGCCAGGGCCAATCCGCAGACCGCATCGTCGTCGTCGAACCCTTCGAGGCCGCGCGCGACGCGCTGCGCACGAACTTCGGCATCACGGCCCATGCCGATGCCGCGGCCGCCGCCAGCGCGCTGGACGGTGCCAGCATCGTGGTCTGGGCCGTCAAGCCCCAGACCTTCAAGGAAGCCGCCCAGGCCGTGGCACCGCACACCGCCCAGGCCCTGCACCTGAGCGTTGCCGCCGGCATTCCCACGGACTCCATCGCCCAGTGGCTGGGCACGGGCCGCATCGTGCGCGCCATGCCCAATACGCCGGCCCTGGTGGGCAAGGGCATGACGGGCCTGTTCGCCCGCGCCCAGGTCGATGCCGCAGGCAAGAGCGCCATCGAGCAGGTCGTTGCCACCACGGGCCAGTTCGTCTGGGTCGACCAGGAAGCGCACCTGGACGCCGTGACCGCCCTGTCGGGCTCGGGCCCGGCCTATGTCTTCCTGTTCCTCGAAGCCATGACACAGGCCGGCGTGGACATGGGCCTCACGGCCGAGCAGTCCTACCGCCTGGGCGTGGCCACCTTCCAGGGCGCATCGGAACTGGCCGCCCGCTCCACCGAAAGCGCCGACGTGCTGCGCCAGCGTGTGACCAGCAAGGGCGGCACCACCCACGCCGCCATCACCCACATGCAGGCGCAACAGGTGCCCGAGCATTTCGTGGCCGCCATGCGGGCAGCGGAAACACGGGCCAAGGAGCTGGCCGCCGAGTTCGGCCGCTGAGCCCGGCGCAACGCGCCCCAGGCTCCATGCAAAAGGGAGGCACCGGCCTCCCTTGTTTTTTCAGCGCTGAGCCCTCAGCGCAGCGCAAACCCCAGCGCCACGCCCGCGAACAGGCTGGCACCGATCCAGTGGCTCTTGCTGAAGGCGACGAAGCAGCCCTCGCGCGTGCGGTGGCGGATCAGGGTGAAGTGCCAGATCACCTGGGCCGCGGCCACGGCCAGGCCCAGCCAGAAAGGCCAGGCCAGGCCATAGGGCGCCAGCGCCCAGACGGTGAGCAGGCCGCAGAGCACGAAAAAGCCCATGACGGCCACCACGTCGAAGCGGCCCAGGGTGATGGCCGAGGTCTTCATGCCGATCCTGAGGTCGTCGTCGCGGTCCACCATGGCGTATTCGGTGTCATAGGCCAGCACCAGGAACATGTTGGCGAGCCACAGAATCCAGGCCGTGGCCGGCACCTGGCCCTGCACGGCGGCGAAGGCGATGAGGATGCCGAAGTTGAAGGCAATGCCCAGGAAGGCCTGGGGCATGGCGAAGAAGCGCTTGGTGAACGGGTAGAGGATGGTGAACAGCACGGCGGGCACGGACCAGGCCACGGCCTCCCAGCGCGTGGTCAGCACCAGGCCCAGCGAGACCAGGGCCAGGGCTGCGCCCAGCAGGGCGGCCTCCTTGACCGAGACCTGCCCCGAGGTGATGGGCCGCTGCGTGGTGCGCTTGACGTGGCGGTCGAAATCGCGGTCGGCGATGTCGTTGATGCAGCAGCCGGCGCTGCGCATCAGCACCGTTCCCAGCACGAAGACCACCAGCAGATGCCAGCCCGGAAACCCGCCCGCTGCCACCCACAGTGCGGCCAGCGTGGGCCAGACCAGGACCAGCCAGCCGGCCGGCCGGTTGAAGCGGACCAGGTCCAGATAGAGCGACAGTTTGCTGCGCCGGGGCGCAGGCATGGGCGTAGAGGAGGTGGTGGGCATGGCGTCTGGGCGCCGATGGCGGCCGTGGGCCGACCATCGCACGCATCACATTCGAAAATGCCCGCATTGTCGCCGCTGGGCGGGTGGGCTCGGCGGCGCGCCTCAGCAGCGCCTGCCGGCAACGCGGGTTTGCGCCCACTCCACGGCACAGATCACCAGCGCCATCCAGGCCAGGCCCAGCAGCCAGCCGGCCAGCACATCGCTGGCATAGTGCACGCGCAGCACCACGCGGCTGGCGCCCACGCCCAGGGCGACAGCCAGGGCCGCCAGGCCCACGGGCCAGCGCCAGGCCGGGCGCAGGTACGGCAGCAGCAGCCAGGCCAGCATCAGATAAAGCACGAAGGTGCCCGCGCTGTGGCCGCTGGGGAAACTGAAGCCACCCTCAGGCACCCAGCCACCCACGGGGCGCGGACGGCCCACGCTGGTCTTGATGGCGCGTATCCACAGGCCCACGCCAGCCGTGGCCACCACCCAGGCGGCCGCATGCAGCCAGTCGCGCCGCCACAGCAGCAGCGCCAGCACGGCGGCCGACAGCGACACCATCCAGGCCACATTGCCCAGTTGGGTGAAGGCGACCACGGGGCGCACCCAGGCATCGGTGGCATGGCCGGCCAGCCACAGGTGCAGGGCCTCGTCGAGCGCCGGCCAGTCGGTGCAGGTGGCGCAGCCTGCGGGCTGGGCCAGGCCCAGCATGTCGCGCACCATCACGGCCAGTGCCAGCAAGGCCAGCACGCCAGCGGCAGCCAGGCCCAGCCATGCGGCCCGCGGCATGGGCAGGCCTGCGTAGCGCAGCCGGGCCGTGGCAGGCAGGCGCAGATAGAAAAAAAGGCCGCCCAGGGCGGCCAGTACCAGGCACAGGCCGCCCGTGCCGGCGTGTGCGTCAATCCAGGTCCAGAGCATGCGGTGGCATCACTCCCGGGCCAGGGTGGGTACGCGGGAAGACTGGGGTTTGCGCAGCATCAGTCTTCGAGCAGGGCGCGCAGCATCCAGGCGGTCTGCTCGTGCACGGTCAGGCGCTGGGTCAGCAGGTCGGCCGTGGGTTCGTCGCTGGCCTTGTCGGCCAGGGGGAACAGGCTACGCGCCGTGCGGGCCACGGCCTCGTGGCCGGCGACCAGGATGCGCACCATCTCCAGGGCCTTGGGCGGATCGTGAGGCACGTCGGCCAGGCTGGTGAGCTTGCCGAAGTCGGCATAGGAGCCCGGCGCGAAATGGCCCAGCGCACGGATGCGCTCGGCGATGGGGTCGACGGCGTTCCACAGCTCCGTGTACTGCCCCATGAACATGGTGTGCAGCGTGTTGAACATCGGGCCGGTGACGTTCCAGTGGAAATTGTGCGTGGTCAGATACAGCGTGTAGGTGTCGGCCAGCAGGGCCGACAGGCCCTTGGCGATGGCCGCGCGGTCCTTGTCGCTGATGCCGATATGGATGGCGGAGGAGCGCACGGACGCCGGTGCCACGTCGGCCAGTGCGGCCTTTGCAGGCTGCACTGCCTTGTCCGCCTTGTCCGCCTTGTCGGCCTGCACGGCCTCTGGCTTCTTTGCACCGGACTTGTCTTTGCTGGCATTTTTGGCCATGGGATCCCTTTCAGCTTCGTACAAACGGAAGATGCTCCCGGCAGGTCGCCCGGGAGCCAGTTGCAACGATAACGCAAGCGCAGCGGCCCCACAGGCCCGGAGCGCGCGCCGGTGCGGTCATCAGGACAGGCGTTTGACGCCGGGCAAGGCGCAGGCGTAGACCGCGTTGCGCAGGGCGGCGATGGCCTCGTAGCGCGTGAAGCTGCGGCGCCAGGCCAGGACTACGCGGCGTGTCGGCGGGGCCGAGCCGTCGTCCTCGAGGATAGGCAGGTAGCGGATGTGCGGCTCGTCGGTCTTGCGGCGGCGCGCCGTGGTCTCCAGCGCATCGGCGGGCACGGACAGGCGCGGCACCAGGGTCACGCCCATGCCGGCGGCCACCATGTGCTTGATGGTCTCCAGCGACGAGCCTTCGAAGGTGCGGCGAATGCCTTCGGCATTGCTGGCATAGCGTGCGAACTCGGGGCAGACCTGGAGCACATGGTCGCGGAAGCAGTGGCCCGAGCCCAGCAGCAGCATGGTCTCGTTCTTGAGATCGCTGGTGGAGACATGGTCCTTCTGGGCCAGCGCATGGGTGCTGGGAACGGCGGCCATGAAGGGCTCGTCGTACAGCGGAGCCAGCGCCAGGCCGGTGTCGGGGAAGGGCTCGGCGACGATGGCGCAGTCGATCTCGCCGGTGCGCAGCATCTCCAGCAGCTTGATGGTGTAGTTCTCCTGCAGCATCAGCGGCATCTGCGGCGTGCGCATGATGGAGTTGCGCACCAGGTCGGGCAGCAGGTAGGGGCCGATGGTGTAGATCACACCCAGGGTGAGCACGCCGGACAGCGGGTCCTTGCCGCGCTTGGCGATTTCCTTGATCTCGGCGGCCTGCTCCAGCACGCTTTGCGCCTGACGGATGATCTCCTCGCCCAGCGACGTGACCGACACTTCGCCGGCACTGCGCTCGAAGAGCTTGACATCGAGCTCCTCCTCCAGCTTCTTGATCGCCACGGACAACGTGGGCTGGGACACATAACAGGCTTCGGCGGCGCGGCCAAAATGCTTTTCACGTGCCACGGCCACGATGTATTTGAGTTCGGTAAGTGTCATTGGCGAGCTGTGTCTGGGAGGGAGCCTCGGAAAATACGATGGTCTTACACCAAGAACCTGTGCCGGAACCTTTGTGCAATCAGGCCTTGCGGCCGGCTTGCCGGGGTGCTCCCCTCAAAAGTTCCTGCACAGGTTCTAGGATTTGTCCTAATTCGATTGTGCCAGTCCTCGTCCGCGCATGACCACTGCGCGCTCCCCGACCCGCCGGCTTTTTGTATTTATCCACCTAGTGCAACGGCCGGCGCATCCGGTCGCGTTGCTGCATGAGCTGGTCCATGCCTATCAATGCAGCCAGGCCTATGGCCACGATCACGGTAAAGACCGGAAGGTCCAGGGCGCTGATCACGGCAAAGCCTTGCGGCCTAGCATAACGCTGTGTCTCTGAAATGCATACGAAGTCCGCTGCGGCCATGCCGGTGTAGTGCATGGAACAGACCGCCGCGCCCATGACGGCGGCGGCCAGCGCACGCATGCCCGGCGAGCTGGTGCGAAACGACAGCCACAGCGCGGCGCTGGCCGCGGCCACGGCGATGCCCACGGACAGCAGCACGGTGGGAACGGACCAGACGATGAAGCCCGGAAAGCGCATGCCATACATGCCCAGGTAATGCATGAAGGCCACGCCCAGGCCCAGCAGGGTGCCCGCGCCCAGCACGCGCGCCCCGCTTTCGGGCCGCCGCGCGACAAAGGCCAGCGCCACCGAGGTGGCGGCAACGGCGGCGCACAGGGACAGCAGGGTTTCGACCATGGAGTAGCCCGAACCCATTCCCAGGTTCAGCGCCAGCATGCCCGTGAAATGCATGGACCACACGCCGATGCCGCCCAGCGCCGTGCCTGCCGCCAGCAGGTTCAGCCAGCTGATGCCCTCGCGTCCCCGGATGCGCTGCGCCGCAGTCAGGGCCACGAAGGAGCCCAATACGGCAATGCCATAGGACAGGACCACCAGGCCCATGCGCCAGGAGGTCTCGACGATCTCATTCGCTTGAACGGCTTCATTCATGTTGGCAGCTCCTCATTCGCAGAAAAATGGGACAACACAAGAGTGATCGCGGCCGTCCTCCCCGTGGGGGAGGCTTGGCAGGCCATCCCCTCCCGGATGGAGCTACCCTGTTTTTTGTGACTCAATGTACCAAAAGGTCACAAATATTCAATGCCGTAACGGGACGGTGCTGTCACCGCCAGGACGGCATGAAGCGCTCCATTTCGATGGCTACAACGCGTGTGGAAACCATGTCTGGCGCGGGCTGCGGGCCTGGGGAAGATGACGTTGCCAGGCAGCGCCTGGACACGTAAAAATACGTAACACAGCCACCCAGCAAAAATGGAACGAACCGATCAGGCCTTGAGGAATTCGGCCTTGCCGCCCAGCCAGCGGCCCACATGGCGCTGGGCCAGTTGCGGGTGCTGCTCCAGCATGCGCGGCGCCAGCTCGCGGGCCCAGTCGAGCAGCATCAGGTCCTGCTCCAGGTCGGCGAAGCGCAGCATGGGCGCACCCGACTGGCGCGCGCCCAGGAATTCCCCGGGGCCGCGGATCTCCAGGTCGCGCCGCGCGATCTCGAAGCCGTCATTGGTCTCGGCCATGGCACGCAGCCGGTCCTTGGCCGTCTCGCCCAGGCGCCCACTGTCTCCCACCGAATACAGCAGCACGCAGGCCGAGGCCGCCGCACCCCGCCCCACGCGCCCGCGCAGCTGGTGCAGCTGCGACAGGCCGAAGCGCTCCGCATGCTCGATGACCATGAGCGAGGCGTTGGGCACGTCCACGCCCACTTCGATCACCGTGGTGGAGACCAGCACGCCCATGACCCCGGCGGAGAACAGCTCCATCACGGCCTTCTTCTCGGCCGTGGGCATGCGCGAGTGCAGCAGGCCGACCATGACGTCGGGCAGCATCTCGCTCAGATAGGCATGGGTGGCCGTGGCGTTGGACAGGTCCAGCGCCTCGCTTTCCTCGATCAGCGGGCAGACCCAGTAGACCTGTCGCCCTTCCGCGACCTGGGCACCTATGCGCTCGATGACCTCGTCCTTGCGGCTGTCGGCAATGAGTTTGGTGACGATGGGCGTGCGGCCCGGCGGCAGCTCGTCGATGGTGGACACATCCAGGTCGGCGTAGTAGCTCATGGCCAGGGTGCGCGGGATGGGCGTGGCGCTCATCATCAGCAGATGGGGCTCCATGCCCGAGGCCGCGAGCTTCTGGCGCAGCGCCAGCCGCTGGGCCACGCCGAAGCGGTGCTGCTCGTCGATGACGGCCAGCGCCAGGTTCTTGAACTGCACCTGGTCCTGGATGACGGCGTGCGTGCCCACGACCAGGGCCGCCTCGCCGCTGTGGACCAGCTCCAGCATGGCGGTGCGTTCCTTCTTCTTCTGTGCGCCGGCCAGCCAGGCCACGCGCTTGCCCAGCGGGGCCAGCAGCGGCTCCAGCCAGCCGACCAGCTTGCCGAAATGCTGCTCGGCCAGGATTTCGGTGGGCGCCATCAGCGCGCACTGCCAGCCGGCCTCGATGCAGGCCACGGCCGACAGCGCCGCCACCACGGTCTTGCCCGATCCCACATCGCCCTGCAGCAGCCGGTGCATGGGCATGCGGCGCTCCATGTCGGCAAGGATCTCGGCCACCACGCGCTGCTGGGCGCCGGTCAGGCCAAAGGGCAATTGGTCCAGGAACTGGCGCGCCAGGCCCTGGGCGCTGTCCATGGGCTGGGCGCGCAGCACGGGCGCCCTGAGCCGCGCGCGTTCGCGCTTGGCCTCGTATTGGGACAGTTGCTGGGCCAGCAGCTCCTCGGCCTTCAGGCGCTGCCAGGCCGGGTGCGAATGGTCTTCCAGCGTGGCCAGGGCCACATCGGGCGTGGGGTGGTGCAGGAACTGCAGCGCATCGCGCAGGCTGAACAGCGGCGGCAGCCCGCCGTTGCCATGGAACTGCGCCACGGGCGGATGCTCGCCCTGGGGCAGCGTATCGGAGAGATCGGCGCGCAGCATGGCCGTGACCGCCGCGCGGCGGATGTAGGCCTGGGGCAGGCCCGCCACCGTGGGATAGACGGGCGTGAGCGCCGTGGGCAGGTCGCCGCCCGCCGCGCGAAACGCCGGGTGCAGCATCTGCCGGCCCCAGAAGCCGCCCTTGACCTCGCCGCGGATGCGCAGCCGCGCGCCCACGGACAGGGTCTTCTGGTGCGAGGGGTAGAAGCTGAAGAAGGTCAGCACGCATTCGGCCGTGCCATCGTCCACCGTGACCTTGAGCATGCGGCGCGGGCGCAGTTGCACCTCGCTGTGGGTCACCGTGGCCTCGATTTGCACCGTGTCGCCCTCGCGGGCATTGCGCAGCGCGGTGATGCGCGTCTCGTCCTCATAGCGCAGCGGCAGGTGCAGTGCCAGATCGATGTCGCGCACCAGGCCCATCTTCTGCAGCGCCTTCTGCGCGGCGCTGGCTGCGGGCTTGGCGGGCGCTGCGGGCTTGTCTCCTGCTTTCTCCGCTGCCTTGCCGCCCTTGCCTGCGGCCTTTCCCTTGCCGGAACGCGCGGCCTTGCCGCCGGGGGCGTCGCGCCCCAGATCTGGGAAGGCAGAGGAGACGTTCAAGGGCATGGGCTATCCTGTTTCAGAGCATGCGCATGGACATGGGCGGGCATGCTGCATAGTGTATGAATATACAGGTGTAGGCAACACGCCACGTTCATGCCGGATGCCCTTGCCCAAAGCACCCTTGAGGCCCCGGGTCTCTGGGGAAGCCGCTACCATGCACGCTGACGTTACGTAGTGTTACCCCGCCACCGAATGCCATGTTGAAGCGTATCAATGTCCAGCATGTCACTCTGGGCATGTTCCTGCACGAGTTCTGCGGCTCCTGGATGGAGCATCCTTTTTGGCGAACCCGTTTCCTGCTCCGCTCCGAGGCCGACCTCCAGCGCCTGCGCTCCACCTCCATCCAGGAGGTCTGGATCGACGTGCGCAAGGGCCTGGACGTGGGTGTCCAGGTGCCTTGCCTGCGCTTTGATCCGCAGGACGAGCTTCGCCACCAGATCCCGGACAGCGCCCGCCCTGTCTCCGAGCAGAGCACGGCCCCCATTTCCACCGCCACCGAGCTGCGCCGCGCCGCGCAGACCTGCGTGCAGGCCAAGCAATTGCTCAGCCGCCTGTTCAGCGACGCGCGGCTGGGCCGGCCCGTGGACGCCACGGCCGCCGGGCAGTTGGTGGACGATGTGACGGCCTCCGTGGCGCGCAATCCCCACGCCCTGATCGGCCTGGCACGGCTGAAGACGGCCGACGACTACACCTACATGCACAGCCTGGCCGTGTGCGCGCTGATGGTGGCACTGGCCAAGCGCATGGGCCTGGACGACCACAGCCTGCGCAAGGCCGGCATGGCCGGTCTCATGCACGATTTAGGCAAGACCGCGATCCCGGTCGCCGTGCTCAACAAGCCGGGGCCGCTGGACGATGCGGAATGGGCGCTGATGCGCGCCCACCCACGCCATGGCGAGCAGCTGCTGCGCCCGCTGGGCCTGGACGACGAGGTCATCGATGCCTGCCTGCACCATCACGAAAAGGTGGACGGCAGCGGCTACCCCGACGGACTGCAGCAGGGCGACATCGGCCTGCTGGCGCGCATGACGGCGATCTGCGATGTCTACGACGCCATCACCTCGGACCGGCCCTACAAGAAGGGCTGGCCGCCCTCGGAGGCGCTGCGGCGCATGGCCGAGTGGAGCCCCCGCCATTTCGACAAGCGGCTGTTCGAGCAGTTCGTGCAGACCGTGGGCATCTATCCGCTGGGCTCGCTGGTGCGCCTGCATTCGCAGCGCCTGGCCGTCGTGGTCGATGCCTCGCCGGGCAGCCTGCTGGCGCCGCGCGTCAAGGTGTTCTATTCGCTGCGCCAGGCCTGCCGCATCACGCCCGAGATCGAGGACCTGTCCGAGAGCCAGGGCAACGACCGCATCATCGCGCGCGAGGACCCGGTGAACTGGGACTTCCCGGATCTGGAGACGCTGTGGCTGGAGTTCGAGCGCCAGCCCCAGACGCAGGCCCAGATGGCCAAGTGACCGCCGCGAAATTCCGGGGATGACCCCAGGGTTTGCGACAATGGCGGACTTCCGTTCAACGAACTTGGAACGGGCCATGTCCGGCCCTCAAGCACTGCATGTCCTCCCTGTCCCGTGTGTTTTCGCTCAGCGATTTCGACTTCGAGCTTCCTGAGAACCTGATCGCCCAGCATCCTGCCGCCCAGCGCAGCGCCTCGCGCCTGCTCGACGGCCGCGACGATGCCACCCCGCCCACCGACCGCATCTTCCACGAGCTGCCCGACCTGCTGCAGCCCGGCGACCTGCTGGTGTTCAACGACACGCGCGTGCTCAAGGCGCGCATCTTCGGCGAGAAGGCCAGCGGCGGCCGGCTGGAGCTGCTGGTCGAGCGCGTGCTCGAAGGCAACGATGTCGTGGCCCACATGCGCGTCAGCAAGAAGCCCCTGCCCGGCTCGCGCATCCACCTGTGCGGCGGCAAGAACCGCGGCGGCTTCGACGCCGTGCTGCGCGGCCGCTGGCCCGACGAGAACGGCCCGCTGTTCCACCTGAGCTTCGAAGGCCCGCGCGGCGAGACGCCGCACGAGCTGATGGAGCGCTTCGGCCACCTGCCGCTGCCGCCCTATATCGAGCGCCACCAGGACACCGGCAACGACCCCGACGCCGCCGAAGACAGCGAGCGCTACCAGACCGTCTTCGCGGCCCGCCCCGGCGCCGTGGCCGCGCCCACGGCCGCCCTGCACTTTGACGACGCCGTGCTGGCCCGCCTGGCCGAGCGCGGCATCGAGCGCGCCAGCGTCACGCTGCACGTGGGCGCCGGCACCTTCCAGCCCGTGAAGACCGAGAACCTGGCCGACCACCAGATGCACAGCGAGTGGTACGAGATCCCGCTGGCCACGCTGGCTGCGCTGGAACGCTGCCGCCAGCGCGGCGGCCGCGTCGTCGCCGTGGGCACGACCACGGTGCGCACGCTGGAGTCCTGGGCCCAGACAGGCCAGTTCTCCGGCGACACGCGCATCTTCATCACGCCCGGCTTCGAGTACCAGGTGGTCGATCTGCTGATCACCAACTTCCACCTGCCCAAGAGCACGCTGATGATGCTGGTCAGCGCCTTCGCGGGCTATGAGCAGGTGATGGCGCTGTACCGCCATGCGATTGCGCAGGAGTACCGCTTCTTCAGCTATGGCGACTCCATGCTGTTGAAAAGAAGTACCCCCTGAGCGGCTTACGCCGCTTCCCCCCGTTGCACGGCGCCTCTCTACCCGCTTCGCGAGGGAGGAGGGCATACGGGCAGCCGGCGACACCCTCGCGGCGGGGCGGCGCGGCCGGCTTAGGCCCTTGCTTGGTGTCCCTCGCCTCAGGCCGCGCCAGGTTCAAGCGCCAAGCCCGAAACACCGCATGCTCAACCAAAGTAATGGCAGAGCCTGCGGCCCTTGACCTCGTGCACGCTGACGGGGATGCCGTAGAGGCTGCTGAGGACCTCGTCCTGCACGACCTCGGCCGGCGTGCCCGCCACGGCCAGGCGGCCGTCCTTGAGCGCGATGATGTGGTCGGCGTAGCAGGAGGCGAAGTTGATGTCGTGCAGCACCATGACCACGGTCTTGCCGCGCTCGGTGACGGCGCGGCGCAGCAGGCCCATCATGCTGACGGCGTGGGCCATGTCCAGGTTGTTCAGCGGCTCGTCCAGCAGGATGAAGGGCGTGTCCTGGCACAGCACCATGGCGATGTAGGCGCGCTGACGCTGGCCGCCTGAGAGTTCGTCGAGAAAGCGCTCGGCCAGCGGCGTGAGCTGCAGGTATTCCAGCGCCTCGTCCACATGGCGCAGGTCTTCGGGGCCCAGCCGGCCCTTGCTGTGCGGAAAGCGGCCAAAGCCCACCAGGTCGCGCACCGTCAGGCGCAGCGTGCTCTGGTTGTCCTGGCGCAGGATGGCCATGATGCGCGCCAGCGCCTCGGTGGGCGTGGTGGCCACGTCGAGGCCGGCCACCCGCACCTTGCCCGCCGTGATGGGCATGAGGCGGCTGACCAGGGACAGCAGCGTGGACTTGCCCGCCCCGTTGGGCCCGATGATGGCCGTCAGCGCCCGCTCGGGCACATCGAAATTGAGCTCCTGCAGCACTGCCGTGCCGCCATGGCGCTTGAGCAGATCACGCACCTCGATCATTGGGTCCCCTTGCGCATGAGCAGCACGATGAAGACGATTCCACCCAGGAACTCCACCACGATGCTCAGCACGGTATTGAATTGAAAAAGCTGCTCCAGCAGCACCTGCCCACCCATGAGCAGCACGCAGCCCCAGAGCACGGCCGCAGGCAGCACCCAGGCATGGCGGCGCGTGCCCATGGCGTGATAGGCCATGTTGCTGACCAGCAGGCCGAAGAAGATCACCGGGCCGACCAGGGCCGTGGACACGGCCACCATGCAGGCCACCACGGCGAGCAGCCGCAGCACGCGGCCCTCGTAGTCCAGGCCCAGGCTGACGGCGGCATCGCGCCCCAGCGAGATCACGTCCAGCACGCGGCGCTGGCGCCAGATCCAGGCGCTGCCCAGAGCAATCAGCAGCAGCGACGGCAGCAGCAGCTGCAGGTTCACCGCGTTGAAATTGGCGAACATGCGGTCCTGCAGCGCCGTGAACTCATTGGGATCGAGCACGCGCATGGCCAGCCCGGCCAGGCTGCGAAAGAAGATGCCGCCCACCATGCCCACCAGCAGCATCAGGTGCAGGCTGCTGGCATGGCCCACGAACAGCCAGCGCATCAGCAGCACGCTGAAGCCCATCATCAGCACGATGTTGAGCGCATAGCGCCCGACCTCGCCCATGGCGGACACGCCCGCCGCGCCCAGCATCAGCACCATGGACGCCTGCACGAACAGGTACAGCGCATCCAGCCCCATGACGGAAGGCGTGAGGATGGTGTTGTGCGACACGGTCTGGAACACCACGGTGGACAGGCCGATGGCACAGGCCACCAGCGCCATGGTCAGCACCTTGGCGCCCCGGTGCTCCAGCACGAAGGCCCAGTCGGTCTTGACGCCCACGGTCATGAAGGCCAGCAGGCACAGCAGGGCCAGCGCGCCCAGCAGCGCCAGGCGCGCGCCATGGCCCCAGCTGCGCGCTGCAGGCCCATCGGAAGCCACGGATTGCGGCAGGCTGCTCATGCAAGGTCCTTGCGGCGGCGCAGGATCAGCGCCAGGAACAGGGCACTGCCCAGCACGCCCAGCACGGTGCCCACGGGAATTTCATAGGGAGCGATCAGCAGCCGCCCGACCAGGTCGCACAGCACGGTCAGGCCCGCGCCGATCAGCGCCACCCACAGCACGCTGCGGCGCACGTTGTCCCCCAGGACCAGGCGCACCACGTTGGGCACGATCAAGCCCACAAAGGGCAGGCTGCCGGCCGTGACCACCACGGCCGAGGTGGCCACGGCCACCACCACCAGCCCCTGCCAGACCAGGCGCCGGTAGTTCAGGCCCAGGTTGGTGGCAAAGCTCTCGCCCAGGCCCGCCACGGTGAAGCGGTCGGCCGCCAGGCAGGCCAGGGCCGTGACGCCCAGCGACAGCCACAGCAACTCGTAGCGGCCTTGGACCACCAGCGAGAAATCGCCGTTGGACCAGGACTTGAGCGCCTGCATCATGTCGAATTGCAGCGCCAGAAAGCTGGCGGCTGCCTCCAGCACGCCGGCCAGCACCAGGCCGACCAGGGGCACCATCCACGACGAACGCAGCCGGATGCGCGAGAGCACGGCCAGGAACAGCGCCGTGCCCAGCAGTGCCGCCACGGCCGAGATGCCCATCTTGGCCATCACCGGCCAATGCGGCACCCAGAGGAACGCGGCCAGCATGCCCAGGCTGGCCGACTCCACCGTGCCCACGGTGGAAGGCTCCACGAAATGGTTGCGCGCCAGCATCTGCATGAGCAGGCCGCAGACCGCCATCGATGCGCCGGCCAGCACCAGGGCCAGCGTGCGCGGCACGCGGCTGTAGACCAGCACCTGGCTGGCCAGGTCGTCCTCGCTGCGCGACCACAGCACGCTCCAGTGCATGTCGCCCGCGCCCACCATCAGGCTGGCCAGCGACAGCGCCAGCAGCAGGCCCAGCGCGAAAAGCCAGGCAAGGGCCTGGCGCGATGGGCGTGACATGGGCGCGGCGTGCGCGGTGGCGACAGGCGGGCTCAACGCTTTGAGGTCATGTGCGGGTGAAGGCATCCGACAGTTGCTGGATATTGGCCTTCAGCGCGCCCGGCCCGGCGTTGGACAGGGTGTACCAGTTGGCCGCATTCAGATAGACCACCTGCTTGCCGCGCCAGGCCTTGGTGGCGCGCACCAGCGGGTTGTCCAGCAGTTGCTGGGCGGTCTTGCCATCCTGGCCGATGGCCACGTCGCGGTCGATGACGAACAGCCAGTCGGGATTGGTCTTGAGCAGGAACTCGAAGGAGACCACCTGCCCATGGCGCGCCACCGTCAGGTTGTCGATGGCCGGCTTCACGCCGAACACATCGTGCAGCATGCCGAAGCGCGAGCCCGGACCGTAGGCGCTGAGCTTGCCGCCCGAGGTCAGCAGCACCAGCCCCTTGCCGGCGTCCTGCGCCTTGCCATGCAGTGCAGTGATGGCCTGCTCCACGGACCTGACCTCGGCCTCGGCCTTGTCCTGCAGGCCGTAGACGGCGCCCAGCGTGCGGATGTTGCGGTAGATGTCGGCCATCTGGTGCTGGTCGCTGACACTGAGGTCCAGCACGGGGGCGAAGCGCGACAGCTCCTTGTACTTGGCCTCGGAGCGGCCGCCCACGATGATGAGGTCGGGCGACAGCGCCTTGATGGATTCGTAGTCAGGCTCGAACAGGCTGCCGATGCGTGCGTATTTCGCATCGGCATAGCGGGCCAGCAGCGGCGGCATCTTGAACTCGGGCACTCCCCGCACCTCGCCGCCCAGCGCCTGCAGCGTGTCCAGCGCCGCCAGCTCGAACACCAGCACGCGCACGGGCTTGAAGGGCACCTGGATCTCGCCCTTGGCATGCGGCACGGTCACGGTCTTGCCAGCCGCTGCCGTCTGGGCATGGGACATCTGCGCCGCCAGCGGCAGCGTGACCAGCACGCCCAGGCCCTGGCCCATCTTCGCCAGGATCCGGCGACGGGAATGATTTGCATTCATGGTGTTCATCTTTGCAATGATTGCTGTATTGCCAGGAAGTTCAAACATTGGCCTTTGCGGCATCAGGGAAGTGCCGGCGTGCCGTCCGGCATGCGCTCGCAGGCCGGCAGGCCCTGGGCAAAGCGCCCGGGGTTGAGCAGGGCCACCAGGCCGCAGGCCAGCGAGCCCTGCCACTGCAGGTAGTCATGGCTGGTCTCGTGCTCGGCCTGGGTGACCTCGTAGCCCTTGGCGCGCAGCACATCGGCCAGGTGGCGGTTGGTTTCCAGGATGCCGTCCTGCCCGCCGCGTGCGCGCTCGTAGCGGCCCGCATCCAGATAAAAGCGCACGGGCTGGCGTGGCTCCTGGGCATAGCGGCGCTGCACCCAGCCCGGCACCTCGCCGGCCGGCGACCACCAGAACGATCCCGACATGCTCAGCACGTTGCCGAACCAGCGCGCATTGACCAGACCCGCATAGGCCGAGGCCAGGCCGCCAAAGCTGGAGCCACCGATCACCGTGCGCGCCGCCGGCTGGCCCAGGCCCTGTTCACCCACCCAGGGCATCAGTTCCTCATCCAGAAAGCGTGCGAAGGCGGTGTTGGGCGGCAACTCCTTGCCGCGCGCCTGCGGGCTGGCGTTGTCCACCAGCACCACGGCCGTGGGCGGGATCAGACCGTCGGCCATGAGGTTGTCGATGAGGGTGGGCGTGGACACCTGCTTCGCATAGGCGTTGCCGTCGAACAGCACCAGAAGCGCCTCGGGCGCCTGGCCGCCCGCCGGGCGGTAGGTCCAGACATCGCGGCTGTTGCCCAGAACGCGGCTGGACAGGCGGTGCTGCACCAGCGCCCCCTGGGCCACGCCCGCGCGCGGCGCCACCCAGGGCTGGGGCGGTGCCTTGGGCAGCTCCAGCACGGAGGCGCCCTGGAAGGCGTCGATGAAGCCGCCCTGAGGCGACTTTGGCGGCTGCGGAAACACCTTGGCATTGAGCGGATCGCGCTGCGCCGTGGCCAGCAGGGCGCGGCGCTGCTCCATGGCCGAGCCTGCGATCAGCGGCACATCGGGCGCCAGGCGGTAACTGAGCCGCGCGTTGTCGGCCATGCGGAAGCTGGCCCACCAGACATCGCTGCCGTCGAGGTGCTGCAAGGGATCGTGATTGCCGGCCGGGCTGCCGAACAGGCGAACCCCCTGCATGCCGGCGCGCGGCTGGCCACGCCACAGGAAGGTGACCAGGGACTGGCCGCCGGGCAGCGGCTCCACCATCGGCGCGCCCTCCTCCTGCACGCGCCGCCAGAAGGCGTCTGCCGCCACGCCCGAACCCGCGCCGCGCTGGATGGCCTGCGCCAGGGCCTGCAGGCGTGGGCTTTCCAGCGCAGGCCGCTCCAGGGCCTGCACAGCCTTGGCGCCCAACGGCGCAAGACTGGAGGTCAACCGCAGCGCAAAGCGGCCGGTTGCGGATTTCACCTCGCCGGCCATCAGCGCGTCCGTTGCGATGTGGCGCGCCACCAGCCTTTGCCTGCCGGCCCCCTCCGTGACCCACATCAGCGACTGCGCACCGCCGTCGGGCCGCGCCAGGCGGCGCAGGTGCCGGCCCTGGGCATCCTCCAGGTCCAGGGCCACGCCCTGCCCTTCGAATTCACCCTGGACCACGTGGCCGGCGGGCAGATCGACGCGCCAGGACTCGCGCCCACCGGCAGCCAGGACCCCTGTGGCCGCCTGGCCCGGCGCCAGCGTGCCCGGCCGTGCGGCCAGGGCCTGCCGCGATGCGGTTGCCGTCATGTCTTCACCGGCATGGACGGCTGCGCCCAGCAGGCACAGCAGCGAGGCGGCCAGGCACAGGCCTTGTCGTGCAGCTTGCGCCATGGCGTCAGAAGTCCACCGTGGCCGAGACACGCACCGTGCGCGGGCCGCCCGTGGTGGCGAAGTTGTCGTTGAAGCTGCCGGCCCAGTAGGACTTGTCGAACAGGTTCTCCACCGTGGCGCGGAAGGTGACGGGTTTGGCCGCGATGCGGGTGGCATAGCGCGCGCCCACGTCCACGCGGGTCCAGCTGGGCATCTTCAGCGTGTTGGCCGAATTCACCCATTGCGCGCCCGTGTAGATCAGGCGACCGGTGAGCGTGGCGCCCGGCAGCGCGGGCACATCCCATTCGCCGCCCAGGTTGGCCGTCCAGCGCGGCACGCCGTAGACGCCGAAGCCATCGCGCGCGCCGCCCTGGGTCTTGCTCTGGATGGCCTGGGTGTAGGCCAGGCCTCCCAGCACGCGCGTGCCGCGCAGCGGCTCGCCGAACACATTCCACTCCAGACCCCGGTTGCGCTGCTCGCCATCCATCAGCAGGCGGTTGGTCGCGGTCTCCACCACGGACGAGGGCCGCTCGATCTGGAACAGCGAGACCGTCTGCGTGAAATCACCCATGCGCCACTTGGCGCCGATCTCGAACTGCTTGGTCTTGTAGGGCGCGAACACTTCGCCGGCATTGGCATAGGTGGCGCCGACGATGGAGCCCGCGCTCAGGCCCTGCACATGGTTGGCATACAGCGAGACCGCATCGCCCCAGGGCTTGACCACCAGGCCCAGCGCGGGCGAGACGGCCTGCTCGTTGTAGCCCGCCATCTTCTGGTTCACGCGCTGCAGGCGTGCGCCCACGGTCAGTTGCACGGCATCGCCACCCCAGCTCAGCGTGTCGGCCAGGGCCAGGCTGCTGAGCACGTCGTCGCGCTCCTGCTTGATGGCGCCGTAGGGGCCGGCCAGCGTGATGGGCGCAGGGTTGTAGATGTTGGTGATGTAGCTGGCGCTGGTGGCCACGGCCGCGCGTCCGCCCTTCTGGTCCATCCAGTTCAGGGAGGCTACCAGCAGGTGGTTCACGCCGCCCGTGCGCAGGCGCCCGCGCACGCCGAACTCGGCCGCGGTGCTGTCGGTATAGCCGTACTGGTTGTAGGTCTGGCCCACGGCCGAGCCGTCGCCCTGGGCGCGCAGCACCACGCGCGTGCCGTTGAGCATGCCGTCGTAGGCATGCTGTGCCGTGCCTGCAGAGCCGAACAGCGTCCAGTCCGCGCCCAGGTCCACCGAGCCGCGCAGCATCAGCGCATCGCTTTGCTGCTGGGCACGTATGCCCGGGAAGAGATTGGTCTTGGCGTCGGGCGCTGCAATCACCTGCTTGAGGTTCTGCATGCTGACCATCATCGGGCTGCCGTCACGGATGTTGGAGCGGTAGCTGTAGGCATCCAGCCCCAGCGTGAATCCGTCGCCCTGGTAGTCCAGCGCCAGCGCGCCCAGGCCATGGCGGCGGTTCTGGCCGTCGATCTCGGTGTCGCCGCTCGAGGTGCTGCCGTTGACGCGTATGCCCAGGCGGCGCTCGGGGCCGAAGCGGCGCGAGACATCGGCCTGCAGGCCCAGCTGCGAGCCGCTGCTGAACATGGTGGTCACGCGCGTGAGATCCTGGGCCAGCGGGCGCTTGGTCACCAGGTTGATGGTGCCGCCCACAGCGCCGCCGGGCGTCATGCCGCTCATCAGCGCACCGGGGCCCTTGAGCACCTCCACGCGCTCGATCATCTCGACGGGCACGTGGCCGTCGGGCGCCAGTCCATACAGGCCGTTGAAGCCCAGCTCCGAGGCATTCACCCCCAGGCCGCGGATGGTGAAGTTCTCGTAGGCATGGCCGGTGTTGGTGGTGAAGCGCACCGAAGGATCGTTTTCCAGCACCGACATCAGCGTGGCCGCGTTCTGGTTGGCAATGCCTTCGGCCGTGTAGGAGGTGATGTTGAACGGCGTGTCCATCACATCGCGCTGGCCCAGCACGCCCAGGCCCGCACCCTTGGCCACCTGGCCGCCCGGGGCCACCGTGGGAAGGGTCTGGGGATCGGTGGTGCCGCGCACCGTGACCTCGCCCAGCTCGGCGTCAGCGGCCCAGGCGCCGGCGGGCAGCGCCGCGGCAGCCACCATGGCGCAGACACGGGCGATGGTGCCCAGGCGGTGGAGCGTGCAAACAGGGGTGAAGGGGCTGACGGCGCCTGCGCGCGGCAGGCCGATGCGGGTACGGGAAGACATCCGGGAGGGCTTTCGAGACGGAAAGAAATGCGCCGCATCCAGCCCGGAGCCACTCGGACACACTCGGGCACAGGCCGGATACGGCATCTGCCCGAATTATAGAAAATGAGAATTATTCTTATTAAGAAATCGGCAACAACGCACCGCGCGCAAACATGGGCGCACGGCCAGCAAACAATCGCGTTGAAAACAGTGGGGGCCAGGCAACAGGCGGCCCGGCCTCGGCGACGCCAGAGGTCGCTAGAAGGTGTCGCCGCGCTCCATGGCGCGGCGGTGGCGCTGCACGAATTCCTGGTAGGTGTCGATGCCGCGCAGCTGCAAGATGGCATTGCGCACGGCGGCCTCGACCAGCACGGCGATGTTGCGGCCCGCCACCACCTGGATCACCACCTTGCGCACGGGCACGCCGAGCACATCCTGCGTCAGCGGCTCGGCCGGCAGGCGCTCGTACTCGCGCTCCATGGTTTCCTTGCGCACCAGGTGCACGATGAGCTTGAGGCGCATCTTGCGGCGCACGGCCGTCTCGCCAAAGATGGCGCGGATGTCGAGCAGCCCGATGCCGCGCACCTCCAGCAGGTTCTGCAGCAGCTCGGGGCACTTGCCCTCGATCGTGGTCTGGTTGATGCGGTACAGGTCCACCGCGTCATCGGCCACCAGGCCGTTGCCGCGCGTCACCAGTTCCAGCCCCAGCTCGCTCTTGCCCAGGCCCGACTCGCCCGTGATCAGCACTCCCATGCCCAGGATGTCCATGAACACGCCGTGCATGGTGGTGCGGTCGGCGAAATGCTTGGCCAGGTAGGCGCGCAGCACATCGATCACGAAGGCCGACTGCTCGCGCGTGGAGAACATGGGAATGTGGGCGCGCTCGCACATGGACAGCAGCGCATCGGGCGCCGTCTGCCCGTCGGCCAGCACCAGCACGGGCGGCTCCAGCGTGACGATGCGTGCCACGCGGCGCTGGCAGTCCTGCGGCGTGGCATTGCTCAGATAGGCGATCTCGCGCTCGCCCAGCACCTGCAGCCGGTAGGGATGGATGTAGTTCAGGTAGCCGACGAGGTCCGCGCCGGAGCGCGCCGAGCGCACGGCCATCTCGTCGAAACGGCGCTCCGAGGCTCCCAGGCCCGCCACCCACTCCCAGCGCAGGCTGGAGCGGAACTCCTCGAACAGGACATCGGCGCTGATGGCACTGGGTCTCATGGCAAGGCCCGTGAAAAAGGGAAGGAAAAAGTCTGGAAGACTAGACCAGAGGCGCAGCGGAGGACTGCCAGCCGGCAATCATTCCATGCAGCCGGGCCGCATCGGCGCAGGACTTCAGGCGCTCGCGCAGCTGGCTGTCGCTGAGAAGCTCGGCGATTTCGGACAGGATTTCCAGATGCTTCTGGGTGGCCGCTTCGGGAACCAGCAGAAAGATCAGCAGGCCCACGGGCTGCTCATCGGGGGCATCGAAACCAATGGGATTGTCCAGTTGGAACACGGCCGCCATGGGAGCGGTCAGGCCCTTGATGCGCCCATGGGGAATGGCCACGCCGTGGCCAAGCCCCGTCGAGCCCAGGCGTTCGCGTGCAAACAGGCTGTCGGTGATGAGTGCGCGGGACAGGCCATGCAGGCTCTCGAAGAGCAGACCTGCTTCTTCGAAAGCGCGCTTTTTGCTGGTGACGTCGACGCTCACGAGCACTTGAGCGGCGGGCAGGATGGAGGCAAGACGGTTCATGGTTCGGGAAACAATTATGCACCGCAGTGCCGGAAACCGTGGGGAAACCCTGACCCCCATCAAAAACCGCCCCGAAGGGCGGTGGTCGTGCGTGGCTCATCAGCCACATAAGCGCAGGTATTGTAAGCGCCCGCACAGGGCAGACGCCTTACCTGTCACCCGACTGACGCCAAGGTCAGCCCAGCATCATCGAGTCGCTTGGCCGAACCATAACGGCTGCCCTGCTGGCGGGTCTTGTAGCGCACCACCACGCGGTCCAGCTTGTCAGCCAGCGCATCGACGGCGGCGTAGAGATCGAAGTGAGAGGTCTCGACAAAAAGATCCTGGCCCTTGACGCGCAGCGTGCAACCGGCACGTTGGCGCTTTTCCTTCTCCTTTTGGTTATGAACGGTCAGCAAGACCTTTACATCCACCACCTGGTCAAAGTGTCGAAGAATGCGTTCGAGCTTGGCCATGACGTAACTGCGCAGCGAGGGAGTGACCTCCAGGTGATGCCCACTAATCGTCAGATTCATATCTAAACACTCCTTGCTCTGGATGAAAACAGCCCGGTCCACCGGGAGACGATCCGCAGGGACAGGTGCTTGCAGGCCGGAATGCGCATTCGTTTGCTTGCGAATCCACTATGCGCCGGGGTCTGCCCAAAAGCAACGCCGCAAGCCGATAGCGCAGGACGGTGCAGGGCCTTGGAGGCGGGTTTTGCGCGCCATGCAATTGGGCGCACAATCGGCGGGTTTGCCAGGCTGCGCCCCTGGGGTGGGGCTTGCCAAGGGCCGCCCGTCACCGTGAGGCGCCGTTGGTTAGAATCGCGCTCCTGCGCGTGCCGCTTGCAGCCATCCGGCCGCTGCAGCCTCTTTGCCAGATTGCCCCTTGCCTCACATGACCACCCAGTCCCGCCCCTCCGCCCTGCACACTTCCAACATTGCCTCGCTGCCGCTGCTCGCGCGCGGCAAGGTGCGCGACAACTATGCCGTGGGCGATGACCGCATCCTGATGGTGGCCTCGGACCGCCTGTCGGCCTTCGACGTGATCATGGGCGAGCCCATCCCCGGCAAGGGCGAGCTGCTGACGCAAATGGCGCTGTTCTGGTTCGACAAGCTCGGCCACATCTGCCCCAACCACCTGACCGGCGAAGCGCCCGAGTCCGTGGTCACGCCCGCCGAAGTGCCCCAGGTCACGGGCCGCTCCATGCTGGTCAAGCGCCTCAAGCCCGTGCTGATCGAGGCCGTGGTGCGCGGCTACCTGGCCGGCAGCGGCTGGAAGGAATACCAGGAATCGCGTTCGGTCTGCGGCGTGCCCCTTCCCGAAGGCCTGACCAACGCCGCCAAGCTGCCCGAGCCCATCTACACGCCGGCCGCCAAGGCCGAGATGGGCGACCATGACGAGAACATCACCTACGAGCGCACGGTGGAGATGGTCGGCGAGAAGCTGGCCTCCCAGATCCGCGATACGGCCATCCGCATCTACAAGGAAGCTGCGGCCATCGCCCTCGAAAAGGGCATGATCATTGCCGACACCAAGTTCGAATTCGGCCTGGACGAGAACGGCGAACTCGTGCTGATGGACGAAGTCCTCACGCCCGACAGCTCGCGCTACTGGCCCGTGGAGGGCTATGCCCAGGCCCTGGCCAATGGCGAGAACCCGCCCAGCTACGACAAGCAGTTCGTGCGCGACTGGCTGGAGCAGGCCCAGGTCAACGGCAAGCCCTGGGACAAGAAGGCTCCGGCCCCGCGCCTGCCCCAGGAAGTGACCGAGAAGACGGCCGCCAAGTACCGCGAAGCCCTGCAGCGCCTGACGGCCTGACGGCCCGCCGTAGCCCGGCCCCGCGCGCCTTCCCCCGCAAAAGAGAGCTTCGGCTCTCTTTTTCGTTGCGGGCCTGCGTTTTTGCAGCCGGTCATGCCTGCGTCACCGACGCTGCCACAATGTTCGCTTCCTCTGACTTTTTCTGAAGGAGCAAGCACATGGCTGGCAAGAAGATTCTGATGATCTGTGGCGACTACTGCGAGGACTACGAAACCATGGTCCCCTTCCAGGCCCTGCAGGCCGTGGGACACACGGTGCATGCGGTCTGCCCCGACAAGAAGGCCGGGGAACACATCAAGACGGCCATCCATGATTTCGAGGGCGCGCAGACCTACAGCGAAAAGCCCGGCCACAACTTCACGCTCAACGCCAGCTTCGCCGACATCAAGCCCGAGCAGTACGACGCCCTGGTGATCCCCGGTGGACGCGGCCCCGAGTACCTGCGCAACTACGACGCCGTGCGCGCCGCCGTGCGCCACTTCTTCGACAACAACAAGCCTGTGGCCGCCGTCTGCCATGGCGCCCAACTGCTGGCCGGAGCCGGCGTGCTCAAGGGCCGCACCTGCTCGGCCTACCCGGCCTGCCGTGCCGAGGTCGAACTGGCCGGCGGCACCTATGCCGACATCGGCGTGGACCAGGCGCATACCGAAGGCAACCTGGTCAGCGCCCCCGCCTGGCCCGCACACCCGGCCTGGATCGCCCAGTTCCTGACGCTCCTGGGCACGCGCATCAGCCACGGCTGAGCACGCAGCGGACGTTGGCGCCGGGCGGCTCAACCGCCCCAGCGCACCAGCACGATGCCGCCGAACACCAGCGCCGAGGCCAGCATGCGCACGCGGCCCAGGCGCTCGCGCATCAGCCAGGCAGCGATCCAGCCCGCAAACAGCACGCTGCTTTCACGCAGCGCAGACACCAGCCCCATGGGCGCCTGCGACAGCGCCCAGGTCGCCATCCAGCTGGCACTCAGCTGCATGGCGGCGGCCAGGGCGCACAGGCGCCAGGTGCGTGCATCGGCACGCAGCACGGCGGGGCCGCGCCGCCAGGCGACGATCAGCACCGTGGCCAGGCCATCGCCCATCGTGAGCAGGGCCGCATAGAGCAGCGCGGAGCCGGATGCGCGCGCTCCCAGCCCGTCGATGACCGTATAGCAGGCAATCATGGCGCCCGTGGCCAGCGCATAGCCGCTGCCGCCATAACCGCTGGCCGCGCCGCTGCGCACCGACAGCGCCAGCACGCCCAGCGACAGGCACAGCACGCCGGCCAGCCCGGTCGCGCCCGGCCACTCACCGGCCAGCAGCGCCGCGCCCAGCGTCACGAACAGCGGCGCACTGCCGCGTGCCACCGGGTAGACCACGCCGAACTCGCCATGCTGGTAGGCGCGCGGCAGCACGAAGTGATAGACGGTGTGCACGGCCACCGAGGCCGCCAGCCACCACCACACCGATGCGTCCCACAGCCCCGCCGCGCGCCAGTCCAGCCAGGGCAGCACCAGCAGCGACCACAGGCTGGCCAGCCCCGTGGTCAGCGCCATGGCGACCATCTTGTCGCCGCCCAGCTTGATGGCGCTGTTCCATCCCGCATTCATCAGCGCGGCCCCCAGGGCCGCGGCCAGCACCGCATTGCTCAATTCCATTCCATGGCCTCGTTCTTGATACGGGACGGGATGATGGATTCGTACCCAGATTAGATAAAGTCGAATCTTTGGAACATCATCTTCAGGAAACCTGATGCGACGCCTGAACCTTGACCAGCTCCAGACCCTGGTGGCCGTGGCCGACCTCGGCACGCTGGCTGCCGCCGCCCAGGCCCTTCACCTGTCGCCGCCCGCCGTCAGCCTGCACATCCAGGAACTGGAAGCGCGCCTGGACACCCCCCTGCTGGTGCGCGGCAAGCGCCAGGCGCAGCTGACGCCCGCAGGCGCTCTGCTGGCCGAAGGCGGACGCCGCCTGCTGGCCGACAGCGAATCCCTGCTGCGCCAGGTGCGCAAGCGTGCCGAGGGCTTTGGCGCCAGCGTGCGCATAGGCGCCTCGGCCGGCGTCAGCCCCCTGCTTTTGCCCGAACTGCTGCAATGGCTGGCCGAGCACGCGCCCGGCGTGGAACTGCGCCTGGAAGTCGTGAGCTCCGCCCAGGCCATGCAGCGCCTGGCGACTGGCCACCTGGACCTGGCCCTGGTCGGGCTGCCCCAGCCCGTGCCTTCCGGCCTGGAAATGCGCGCCTGGCGCAACGACCCCATGGAGCTGTTTGCCCCGCCGCAGATGCCGCTGCCCGACCAGATCACTCCCGAATGGCTCAACGCCCAGCCCTGGATAGGCTTTGCCGCCGGCACCCAGATGCACCGCCTGCTGTCCCAATGGTTCGCCCAGGCGGGCCTGCTGCCCCAGCCGCGCATGGAAATGAGCTTTCCCGAAGGCATACGCGCCCTGGTCGCCGCAGGCCACGGCCCCACCGTCCTGCCGCGCGAGGAGCCCATGGACGCCGTCAGCCGCACGCTGCAGCAGCGCGGACTCAGCCCCGCCCTGACACGCCCGCTGGGCCTGGCCTGCCGCAGCGCCGCGCAACAAGACCCGGCCGTGCAGGCCGTGGTGCGCGGGTTGATGCGATTTGCCGACACTCTTTGATCGCGGCGGCCCAGCCCTCGAAATCCCATAGTCGGGGCCTATGACATCGGACAAAATGCCTCCCCACATCATTGAGAGGGAGCGCAATGCTAGTTGGAATCGATCTGGGCACCACCAATAGCCTGATCAGCATTTATCGCGATGGCAAGACCGAACTCATACCCAATTCGCTGGGCCATTTCCTGACTCCGTCGGCCATCAGCATTTCGGACGATGGTGCCATTCTGGTGGGCCTGGCGGCCCGGGAACGTGTTGCCACGCATCCCCAACAATCGGCCATGGCGTTCAAACGCTGGATGGGCACGGACCACACGGTTGTGCTGGGGCCCAAGCGTCTGCGCGCCGAGGAATTGAGCGCGCTGGTCATTGGCGCACTGGTGGCGGATGCGCAAGCCTATCTGGGCGAACCCGTGACCGAGGCAGTCATTACCGTGCCGGCCTATTTCAACGATGTGCAGCGCAAGGCCACGCAGGCGGCTGGCCAATTGGCAGGTATCAAGGTGGAACGGCTGCTCAACGAGCCCACGGCAGCCGGCCTCGCCTATGGCCTGCAGGAAAGGCCGGATCACTCGACCTTTCTGGTGTTCGATCTGGGCGGCGGCACCTTTGACGTTTCCGTGCTCGAGTACTTCGAAGGCGTGGTGGAAGTGCGCGCCAGCGCCGGGGACACACGCCTGGGCGGCGAGGACTTCGCGCAGGTATTGGTCGATTGGTTCATTGAGCAGACGCCTGCATTGCGCAGCGTTCCCCGCGAAAGCCTCTCTTCCGATGGGGGGCTCTGGCACGCTGCGGAACAGGCAAAGCGCGACCTCAGCGAGAGCGAGTCCACTGAAATGCGGTTTACCTACCAGGAGACGCCGCATGCATTGACGCTCAGCCGTGTCGACTATGAAAACCGCTGCGCAGACCTGCTGCAGCGACTGCGCAGGCCGCTGGAACGCGCCATGCTCGATGCGCAATTGGACATTGCCAATCTGGACGAAGTGGTACTGGTCGGGGGCGCCAGCCGCATGCCCATGGTCCGCCAGCTGGTCACGCGCCTGTTCGGCCGACTGCCGCTGCGCACCATCCATCCCGATGAAACGATTGCACACGGCGCAGCCATTCAAGCCGGCCTCAAATCACGCAATGCCGCACTCAGCGAAATCGTGTTGACCGATGTGATGCCTTACTCGCTGGGAGTCGTGAGTTCGGAAAATATCGATGGACGGCATTACAGCGACCGCTTTTCACCCATCATCGAACGCAATACGCCGGTGCCGGTATCGCGTGTCCAGACCTACAGCACCGTTCAGGATGGACAGACGCGCATCGTCATCGACGTGCGCCAGGGCGAGTCACCCATGGGCAGCGAGAACCTGAAACTCGGCGACCTGGAAGTCGAGATACCGGCGAAGGGACGCGGCGAGATCAGCATCAATATCCGCTTCACCTATGACGTCAATGGTCTGCTCGAAGTGGAAGGGCATATTCCGGCAACCGGCCAGACCACCAGCACGCTGATCAAGCGCAGCGATCATGTCCTGAGCGACGAGCAGATCCAGGAGGCCCTGCTCAAGCTGCGCGCACTCAAGATCCATCCGCGCGACAAACAGGAAAACGCTTATCTGGTCGCACGGGCCAAGCGGCTGTACGAAGACAGGCTGGGCCCTGCGCGACAGGACATAGGTCACGCGCTGGCGCGTTTCGAAGCCATTCTCGACAGCCAGGACGAGCAGCAGATCCGCCAGTGGCGCGGCGAGTTCAGGAAGTACCTGGACAGCATCGACAAGGGCTTCGTGCTATGAACTTCTGGCAAGTACTGGGCATTGAAGCCACGACCGACCTGCCGGCCATCAAGAAGGCCTACGCAGCCAGGCTCAAGCACACGCGGCCCGATGACGATGCGGCCGCCTATCAATCACTGCGCGAGGCCTATGACCTGGCCCTGCAGCACGCCAGGCGACCGGCCACGGGCGATCCGCAGATGCCGAGCACGGCTGCGGTCGAGCAGGTATCCAGTGCCAGGCCTGCGCAGCAGGAACAAGAGCCTGCACCGCTGTCGGAGCCGGTGCCTGGCCCCGGGACTCAACCTCTGCCCGGCAACACGGACGCAGCAGAACCCCAGGCACAGGAAGCCGCCTTCATCCCGCCCAGGGATCTGGCGCACGAAACGCTCAACTACCTCAAGCAGGCAGGGCCTGATGCACTGCTGAACGGCTGGCCCAATCTGCGGCGGGAACTGGACAAGCTGCCCCTGTCACAGCGTCCTGACGCCTGCAACTGGTTTGCGCAGTTGGTGATCGAGGTGCCCGAGCTTCCGCCGGCATTTGCGCGCGCCCTGTCCGAGTATTTCGCCTGGGAGACGGATTTCCGCGCCTGGCAATGGATGGGGCATGCCCGCGCCACCGCCTTGCGAGAGCAACTGGACCAACTGGAATCCCGTTTCTACCCCGATCCTGCCTTCAGGCAGTACTACGGCCAAATCGCGCTGTTCGGGCAACTGGTGCAGCAGCTTGCAAAGTGGCGCATCTACCTGCTGGCGATGCTCGCCCCCAGCCGGCTTGCCCGCCTGTGGAACGAACTCAGCCCGGGGCAGCGCTATGCGCTCGGCGTCCCGAAGCCGCCGCTGCATTCACTTGCCGACCACGCCATGGAAATGGGCTGCGCCTTCCGGACTGCCCTGGTGGTCTTTCTCTCGTCCGTGCTGATGTCCTGGAGCGAATATGCCCATGAGCCCTGGTGGGTCCGACTCATGGCGGTGCTCCTCATCGGGTATGGCACGTTCGTGATGGCCGGCTACGCCTATAGCGGGGTGCTGCACGTCAAGCACGCCCAGCACGCGGCACTGTGGAAGGGGGGACTCAGCCGCAACAGGATGCTGGCGATGGTCTGGACTGCCGTGGCGCTCATGGTGACGGCGACGGCCATTTTCGGCATCTGGGAGGCCCGCATGTGGCCCGTGCTCTTCACCTCGGTGGACAGCACGCCGCTGCTCTTCGTGGCCGTGATGCTGGTGCTGGTTGCCTACTGGCTGGCGCTGCTGCCTGCCAGCCCGGCTGGCAAGGCCTTGCCGCCTCTGCTGCTGTGGTGCGCCCTGGCCGTGCAGGCCCTGCCATGGTTCAAGGACATGCCCTGGACCGGAGCCCTGGCCGGCGCGACCTGGTTCCTGGTCTGTGCCATCGCGTACACGCTGCACGGTGACCGCATGGAGCAGGCATGGCATGGACTCAGGCAGTCGGTCGTTCTGCGCAAGCAGCAGCGGCGCAGTTCGAGCCTGCAGGAAATACTCGTACTCTCGCTGGCATTGCTGCGCCGCACAATCGCACTGCCCTACCGGCTGATGGTGCTGGGCTCGGAACAATCCCCCCATTTCTTGGCTGCTGTACTTTGCATGTCGATGGTGGCCATCGTCCCCGAATATCGTGCGTGGCAGATCCCTCTGACGGCCTGTGCCATGGCCGCTGTATCCCTGTTCAGCAGTCTCTGCTTCGACAACGCAGCGTCCGCCCTGATACCCGACCAGCCGAAGTCCGCCTGGCGCGGCTGGCTCGGCTTGGCGATGCTGGGCCTGTGGCTGATCTGGGCCGGGATGTACTGGCGCGATCCCGCTGCGATCCACGCACTCCTTGGCGGTGCGCCGCAGAAGGAGGCCGCGGGGTCACCATTCCTGGACGCCATCGTCTTTTATCTGGTGCCGCTGCTGCCCGTGTTTCTCAACCAGGGCTGGTTCCAGTTCCAGAGGATCAAGCCTGCGAACACCTGAATCGCAGGCTCAGGCGGGCAGCAGCCCGTCTCCTGCCAGCCCGGCCTCCTGCAGCACCCACGCACGCAGCGCCTCGATGGCCGGCTGGCCCTGGCTGCGCCGGGGGTAGAGCAGGTGGTAGGCGTAGGCCGGGCCCAGGCCCACGGCGATGTCGAACAGGCGCACCAGGCGGCCACGGGCCAGGTCTTCGGCCACCAGGTCCTGCTCGACCAGGCCCACGGCGCCGCCGTCCAGCACGGCCTGCACGACATGGCTGGAGTCGGTGAAGGCGATGCAACGGCCTGCGTCCAGGCCCTCCACGCCGGCCGCCGCCATCCACATCGGCCAGTTCGGCCAGACCTGGCCGTCCACCCTGCAATCGACATGGCACAGCGTGTGCGCCAGCAGGTCAACGGGCCGGGCCAGCGGCGGGCCGGACTGCAGCAGGGCCGGGCTGCAGACGGGGATCACCCTGGCATCGAACAGGCGCACCGCCAGGGTGTGCGGATCACGGCCGGTGCCGAAGCGGATGGCGGCGTCGATGTCATCGGCGTCGAAGTCGCGCACCTCGTCGCAGATGTCGAAGCTCAGTTCGATCTGCGGATGCGCGGCGCGAAAGCGCGGCAGCCGGGGCAGCAGCCACTGCGTGGCAAAGCGCGCGCCCAGCGACAGGCGCAGCCGCGTCTCGCCCCGGGCCAGCTGGCGCGCCCGGCCCGTGGCGCGCCGCAGCAGGCCCAGCGCCTCGGCCGTGGCCTCCAGCAGCACGCTGCCTGCGGGCGTGAGCTGCATGCTGCGGCTGTTGCGCGTGAAGAGGACGAGGCCCAGCTGTTCCTCCATCTCCTTGATCTGGTGGCTGACCGCCGCCGGGGTCAGCCCCAGTTCGTCGGCCGCGCGCGTGAAGTTCAGGTGGCGCCCTGCAGCCTCGAAGCTGCGCAGGGCGCGCGTGCCGGGTGGAAGCTGGCGCATGGATCTTCAAATTTTTCTTGATGAAGTGCCGAATACTACTTGCTTCCTCTTTTGGGACTGCCATCGAACAATCAAGAAAACTTGATGGATGAACCCATGGAAACCGCCTCCTTCTTCACCAGCCTTATCGATGGGCAGCCCGCTACGGCGGCCGAACTCGCCGCCCTGGCCTTTGCCGGCCATGCCCATTTCACGGCCATGCAGGTGCGCGGCGGCCGGCTGCGCGGGCTGGACCTGCATCTGCAGCGCCTGCGCCAGGCCTCGCTGGAGCTGTACGGCCAGGCCTTGTCCGATGACCATGTCCAGGCGCAGCTGCGGGCGGCGCTTGCCAACGGCCCGCAGGATGTGTCGCTGACCGCCACGGTGTACTCGCCTGCCGGGGAATTCACGGCCGCCGATGCGCGGCCGCGCATGCTGGTGCGCACCTCGGCACCCGCCTCGGGCCCCGCCGGGCCCTTGAGCCTGGCGCTGTTCGAGCATGAGCGCATGCTGCCCCACCTCAAGCATGTGGGCGAGGTGGCCAAGACCCATCTGCTGCGCCGCGCCGTGGCCCAGGGCTTTGACGACGCCGCCTTTGCCGACCGCCACGGCCGCATTGGCGAGGCCACCATCTGGAACCTGGCCTTCTGGGATGGAGATGCCGTGGTCTGGCCGCGCGCCCAGGTGCTGCCGGGCACGACCGAGTCCATGCTGCGGCGCCAGTTGCAGCGCCTGGGCGTGGCGCAGCGCCAGGCCGTGCTGACCCGGGCCGACCTGCCATCCCTGGCTGGCGCCGTGGTGATGAATTCGTGGTCCCCGGGCATTCCGGTCAGGCGCCTGGCCGATGTGCATCTGCCCGATGCGCCCGGCTTCGTGCAGTTGCTGCACCGCGCGCATGCGGCCGAGGAACCGGTTGCACCCTGAGTCCTCGCCATGAAAAAAGGGAGCCGCAAGGCTCCCCGTCTCTTCACCCGTGCAGCGCCGGTCTCAGTTCAGCGCCATGCTGAGCTTGCGGCGGTAGCTGTTGACCAGTTGCGTGGCTTCGTCCTGCTCGGCGCCAGCCTTGCCCAGCAGCTCGATGCCGCCGCTGCTCTTGCCGGGGATGGCGTCCTGCTTCTTGGGCTTCGGGGGCGTGAGCAGCTCCAGGATGCCCACGTAGAGCTTGCGCGCGGCCTGGCCGTTCCAATCCTTGTCGCGCATGATGATTTCCAGCAGTTCGTCCATGCTGGCTGCCCATTGGCCTTCGGCGGCCAGGGCCCGGGCCTTGCCGAAGCGGGTGTCGAAGTCGCGCTTGTTCTGCGCGATGACGGCATCGAACTGCGCAAACTCCCAGTTGCCACGCTCGTCGTTGTGCACGAACAGCATGCATTGCAGCCACTGGTTGAGCGCCTCGAAGCGCGTGGCCTGGGGAATGCGCTTGAGCGGCTCGGCCAGCAGGGCGCCGGCCTCTTCGTAGCCGCCCGTGGCGATCAGCAGGCGCACGTAGTCGAAGCGCGCATCGTCGTTGGCGGGGTCGGCGGCCAGCGCGTCGGCCAGCTTTTGCAGGGCGGCCTGGGTGTCGCCGGCTTCCAGCAACTGGTGGGCCTCGTCGGCTTCGGCCTCGGCGGCCAGCTCGCCTTCCGAGGGCAGGTGCTTGTCGAGGAACTCGCGCAGCTTGCCTTCGGGCTGCGCGCCCATGAAGCCGTCCACGGGGCGGCCGCCCATCATCAGAATGCAGGTCGGGATGGAGCGGATGCCGAACATGCCGGCCAGTTGCTGCTCCTGGTCGGAGTCGATCTTGACCAGCTTGAAGCGGCCCTCGTAGGCCACTTCGAGCTTTTCCAGGATGGGGCCCAGCGTCTTGCACGGGCCGCACCAGGGCGCCCAGAAGTCGACGAGCACCGGCACCTGCATGGAGGCGGCGACGACTTCGGCTTCGAAATTCTCAATGGTGACATCAATCATGTGATCAGACCCTGTGGCAAGGCGCGCGGCCAGGGCGCGCGGACTGTGGCGGTTCGGAGTTCGGCGGCCGAATGCCTCCGATGCGGACCGTGTGATTCTCCAGCAATTCCAAGGCCCAGGGCGTGAACGCCATGGGCGGCAGCCACCCCAGATGGGAGCAGGCTGCGCGCATTTCAAGCCGCCCGGCCGAGGGCGCGGCGCGGCAGCGCTGGGCTATATTGGCGCGCTGTGCCGCCATTGCGGCCTGCCATCAACGCAATGAGGGAGGGCTCGCCTTGATCAAGGTTTCGCAGCTGGTGTTCGAGTACCCCGGCCACCGCGCGCTCGATGGCGTCAGCGTCCATATCGCCGCAGGCACCGTCACGGCCCTGGTGGGGCCCAACGGCGCCGGCAAATCCACGCTGATGCGCTGCATCGCAGGGCTGGACCAGCCGCTGTCGGGCCAGGTCCAGGTGCATGGCATTGCCGTGCAGGAGCAGCCCCGCGAAGTGCACCGGCACCTGGGCTATCTGTCGGATTTCTTCGGCCTCTATGACCGCCTGAGCGTGCGGCGCTGTCTGCAGTACGCGGCCCTGTCCATGGGCGTGCCCCCGTCCGAGGCGCCGCAGCGCGTGGCGCACGTGGCCGGGCAGCTGGGCCTGGCCGATCTGCTGGAGCGCCTGCCCACCGAGCTGTCTCGCGGCCAGCGCCAGCGCGTGGCCATCGGCCAGGCCATCGTCCACCAGCCGCGCGTGCTGCTGCTGGACGAGCCGGCCAGCGGCCTGGACCCCGAGGCCCGCGCCAGCCTGTCCCAGCTGATGCGGGCGCTGCAGGCCCAGGGCATGACCCTGATCGTCTCCAGCCACATCCTCAGCGAACTCGACGAGTACTGCACCCACATCCTGAGCCTGCGCGGCGGCCGCGTGGAAAGCCACGAGGCCCTGCACGGCGGCATCAAGGCACCTGCCGCCGGCGGCGATGTGCCGCTGGCGCTGTACGCGCTGGAGCTGGCACCGCCCCCGGGTGCCTCGGCCGGGTCGCTGGCACGGCAACTGCATCTAGTCCTTCCCGACACCCCTGTGCCGCCGCCCGATGACCAGGGCCTGGTGCATCTGCAGCTGTGGCTGCCCGCCCTGCCGCGCGAACGCGCCGACCTGCTGGCACGCCTGGTTGGCGCCGGCCTGCCCGTGGCCAGCCTGGCGCCTGTGCGCGAGCGCCTGCAGGACCGCTACGCACGCGGCCTGCAGGCCGCAGCCCCCCTCACCCCTGCGGAGCAGCCATGACGCACAACCCGGAATTCCAGCGCCAGCTCTGGCTCAACTGGCGGCCCGCCCAACTGGGCTGGAGCCTGCTGCTCACCGCCTTGCTGCTGGCCACGCCAATGGTCCTGGTCCAGCCCGAAGACCGCCTGCATGCCCTGCTGGTCGCCGCCCTGATCGGCATGTGGATCGCCGCGGCCGGCCTGGGCAGCGTACTGGCCGGGCGCGGCCTCAACGAAGAGGCGCACCAGCACACCTGGGACTGGCAGCGCCTGTCGGCCCTCACGCCCTGGCAGATGGCCTGGGGCAAGCTGCTGGGCGCCCCGCTGGCGGCCTGGCTGTACATGCTGTGGTGCGCGCTGGCCGTGCTGGTCACCTCGGCGGGCCAGCCGGGCGGGCTGGCCTGGGGCGTGCACGCCGTGCTGCAGGCCGTGCTGTGGGGCCTGGCCCTGCAGGCCTGGAGCATGCACTCCGTGCTCATGGGCTGGGGACCGAAGGAGCAGCCCGCGCGCCGCATCCGCTTCGTGCTGGTGCCGCTGCTGTTCGTGATGGTGCTGCCCGGACCTATCCTGGGCCGGTTGACCGAGCAGCTGGGCCGCGAAGAAGGCCGCCCTGTGCTGTGGTGGTCCGTGCCGCTGCACGGGCGCGGCGCCATCTACCTGTTCGGCGCCATCGCGCTGGGGCTGGGCCTGCTGGCCCTGTGGCGGCTGCTGTGCACGCGGCTGGATGTGCGCACCCTGCCCTGGGCCTGGCCGCTGGGCCTGTGCGTGGCGGGCCTGGCCTTTGGAGGCATGCACCTCGATGCAATGCAGTTGCATGGCCCCGGCCCGGCCTCTTTCTTCGCTTGGACCACCGGGCTGGCGCTGGCGGGCACGGCCTATGTCTGCCTGCACGGCATGGACGAGGGCCTGCGCAGCTGGCGCCAGGTGCAGTGGTGCGTGCTGCAGGGGCGCTGGCGTGGCGCGCTCGAAGCGCTGCCGCTGTGGCCCGTGAGCTGGCTGCTGGCCGTGCTGGCCTGCGCGCTGTGGCTGCTGTGGCCCGCGGGCGGCCAGCCCATGGTGCCGGGCGCGGCCCAACTGGCGGCGCTGGCCACGGCGCAGTTGCTGCGCGATGCCGCGCTGGCCACGGGCTTTTCCCTGCTGGCCGGGCGCATCAAGTCGCCGCTGGCCGCGTTTGCCGTCACCTGGCTGCTGGTCAACATCGTGCTGCCGCTGCTGGCCTTTGGCCTGGCCGGGGCCGATGCCGCCGTGCTGGCCCAGCCGCTGGCAGCCGGCCTGACAAAGCCCGTCACCAGCGGAATGTGGCTGTCGCTGGCCGTGCAGGTGGGGCTGGCCCTGGCCTGGCTGGCCCATGTGTTTCGCCAGCGCGTGCTGGGTTTTGCGCGCGAGCAGCACACGGCTGTGCGGTGATTTGCAGGGGGATGCGGGCCGATCCGGACTAAAAAAGTAAAATCGCGGGTTCCACTAGGCCGGGCCGCAGGCGCCCTCACGACATGAACTCCATCCAGATCGGTGTGGTCATGGGCTCCAGCAGCGACTGGGAGACCATGCAGCACGCAGTTGCCATTCTTCAGCAATTTGGCATCGCCCATGAAGCCCAGGTCGTCTCGGCCCACCGCATGCCCGACGACATGTTCGCCTATGCCGAAGCCGCTGCCGGCCGTGGCCTGAAGGCCATCATCGCGGGTGCGGGGGGCGCTGCCCACCTGCCCGGCATGATTGCCGCCAAGACCGTGGTGCCCGTGCTCGGCGTGCCCGTGGCCAGCCGCCACCTGCAGGGCGTGGACTCGCTGCACTCCATCGTGCAGATGCCCAAGGGCGTGCCCGTGGCCACCTTCGCCATCGGTGCGGCCGGTGCGGCCAATGCGGCCCTGTTCGCCGTGGCCCTGCTGGCCAATGAGGACCCGGCCCTGCGCTCCAGGCTCGAAGCCTTCCGCGCCGAGCAGACCGCCGCAGCGCGCGCAATGACGCTTCCCCCGGTGGCCGTATGAGCGCAGATGTGATCCTGCCGGGCGCCACGCTGGGCGTGCTGGGTGGCGGCCAACTGGGCCGCATGTTCGTGCAATCGGCCCAGGCCATGGGCTATTTCACGGCCGTGCTCGACGCCGACCCGACCAGCCCTGCCGGCCTGGTCAGCCACCACCACATCCGTACCGGCTACGAAGACCCGCAGGGCCTGGCCGAACTGGCGCGCCTGTCGGCCGCCGTCACCACCGAATTCGAGAACGTGCCCGCCGCGGCGCTGAACCTGCTGGCCGCCCAGCGGCCGGTCTCGCCAGCCGGCTCGTCCGTAGCCATTGCCCAGGACCGCGCCCAGGAGAAGGCCCACTTCGTGCGCTGCGGCGTGCCCTGCGCGCCCTATGCGGTGATCGAGACGCCCGCCCAGCTGGCGGCCGTGCACGCCAGCCTGCTGCCCGGCATCCTCAAGACCGCCCGCATGGGCTACGACGGCAAGGGCCAGGTGCGCGTGAAGAACGCCGCCGAGCTGGCCACCGCCTGGGAGCAACTGGGCCGCGTGGCCTGCGTGCTGGAAAAAATGCTGCCGCTGGCCCATGAATGCTCGGTCATCGTGGCGCGCGGCCGTGACGGCTCCATGGTCAACCTGCCCGTGCAGCGCAACCTGCACCGCGAAGGCATTCTCTCCGTCACCGAGGTCTACGAAGGCAACCTGCCGCAGGCCCAGGTCGAGCAGGCGCTGGCCGCCGCACGTTCCGTGGCCGACGGCCTGGACTACGTGGGCGTGCTCTGCGTCGAATTCTTCGTGCTGCAGGACGGCATGCTCGTGGTCAACGAGATCGCGCCGCGCCCGCACAACAGCGGCCACTACAGCCAGAACGCCTGCGATGTCTCGCAGTTCGAGCTGCAGGTGCGCTGCATGACCGGCCTGCCGCTGACGCAGCCGCGCCAGCACAGCCCGTCCATCATGCTGAACCTGCTGGGCGACCTGTGGTTCAAGGACGGCGAACAGGCCAAGGCGCCGGCCTGGGACCAGGTCCTGGCCCTGCCCGGCTGCCACCTGCACCTGTACGGCAAGCACGACGCCAAGCGCGGCCGCAAGATGGGCCACCTGAACGTCACCGGCCCCTCGCCCGAGGCCGTGCGCTCCACCGCCCTGCAGGCCGCTGCCATCCTGGGTATAGAGCCGTTCTGAAGGCCCGCGCGATGATTCTTGATGGAACGCTGGCGGCCTCTGTCCAGGCCGCCGCGCAGGCGCTGCAGCGCGGCGAACTGCTGGGCCTGCCCACGGAAACCGTCTACGGCCTCGCGGCCGACGCCGACAACGACGCGGCCGTCGCGCAGATCTTCACCGCCAAGGGCAGGCCGCCCAACCATCCGCTCATCGTGCATGTGGCCGACAGCGGCGCCATCACGCGCTATGCGCGTGAAGTGCCGCTGTTCGCGCAGCAGCTGATCGACGCCTTCTGGCCCGGCCCGCTGACCCTGATCCTGCCGCGCATGCCCCAGGCCGCCCGGGCCTCGACCGGCGGCCAGGACAGCGTGGGCCTGCGCTGCCCCTCCCACCCCGTCGCCCATGCCGTGCTGGCCGCCTGCCAGCGACTGCAGCCGCCCGTCTGGGGCGTGTCGGCGCCCAGCGCCAACAAGTTTGGCCGCGTCAGCCCCACCACGGCGGCCCATGTGGCCGGCGAGTTCGGCGACGCGCTGCTGGTGCTGGACGGCGGCGCCTGCGAAGTGGGGATTGAATCGACCATCGTGGACTGCACGCGCGGCGTGCCCGTGCTGCTGCGCCCCGGCGCCATCACGCGCGACGATATCGAGCGCGCCTGCGGCCAGCGCCCCCTGTCCAAGGAAGAGCTGCAGGAAAACACGCCACGCGCCTCCGGCACCCTGCTGGCCCACTACGCGCCCAACGCCCAGGTGCGCCTCATGGACGCCAGGCAGCTGCAGGCCGGGCTGGACGTGCTGGGCGCCGACGCCAGGAACCTGGCCGTCTACCACCGCACACCGCTGCGCACCGCCTCGCGCGCCGTCACGCTGCGCGCCATGCCCGCCGACGCCGCCGCCACCGCGCGCGAGCTGTTCGGCGCCCTGCGCGATTTCGATGAAGTCGGCGCCCGGCTGATCTGGATCGAGACTCCACCCGACACGCCGGACTGGGAAGGCGTGCGCGACCGGCTGCTGCGCGCGGCAGCTGCGGGATAGAAGAGGCCCCCCCCGGGACTGCAGTGCCGCATCGGGCATCAACCCGCGCGCCTGTCCAACGGCGTGCGCCGCAGGAACAGGCGCCGTTCCAGGCCTTTGAATGGCAGGAGTTGGTAGAATCGCGCTACACAATCCCTTCGCGGTGTCATTCAGTTGGCTCAGGCTTAGGGCGAAAAGGCCACCGCAAGGTGGTCTTTTCATTGGTGGCTTGGACATTGACCAGAACAACCATCTACATCGACGGCTACAACCTCTACTACTCGCGGCTCAAGGGCACGCCGTACAAGTGGCTGGACATTGCTGCGCTGTTTCGTGATCGCATCCTGCTGCCGCAAGACCCTGGCGCAGAGGTTGTCGCCATCAAGTACTTCACGGCCCCTGTCAAAGCCTCGTACGCCCGGCATGGCGAGGCATCGGTCCAGGCACAGACCCAGTACCTTCGCGCCCTTCAGGCACGAGACCCTGGCCTGATCCAGATCGTCAACGGCTTCCACGTCTTCGAACCCACATCCCTGCCGAGCTACCAAGCGGGCGCCAACCCGAGCAAGAACAACGTGTCGCGCGTCTGGATGATCGAAGAAAAGCAGACCGACGTGAACCTTGCGCTGCACGCCTACCGTGATGCAGTACGTGGCGAATGCGACCAGCTGGTGATCTGCTCCAACGACAGTGACGTGGAACCCGCACTGCGCATGCTGCGCGAGGACGTGCCCGCCGCCAGGCTGGGGCTGGTCATGCCATTGCGCGACAGGACCGCAGCAGACGGCAAAGTGCCCAACAAGCGCTTGACGGCGTTGGCGCACTGGGTTCGCCATCACATCAGGGACGACGAGCTGGCGCAATCGCAGTTGCCGCTGAACGTGCAGACGCGGAAAAAACCAGCCAGCAAGCCTGCGCATTGGTGAACCCCCACAAAGCGGCCCTGGGCGGAACGCTGCCGCCTAGGACCTCTTCACCGAAGGCTCGTACGCCAGCTCCATCCGGTAGGCCAGCGCCAGGAACAGCGACTGCGCCAGGGTCAGCGTGCTGGTCAGGGAGCGAAAGCCGAAGGTGGCTGCGTCCTGTGCCAGCAGGGTGACGGTGGCGCGGGATGCCAGGGGGCTGAGCTGGCTGTCGGTCAGCGCCAGCAGGCGCGCGCCGCGTGCCAGGGCCGCGTCCACCATTTCCAGCGTTTCGGGCGCATAGGGCTCGAAGGAGACGGCCAGCATCACGTCGCCGGGCGCCAGCGCGCGCAGCTCGCCCTTTTGCATTGCGCCCAGGCCGTGCAGCCAGTGCACGGGCTTTTCGGTGTGCTGCAGCGCATAGGCCAGGTAGGCGCCCACGGGGAAGGCCCGGCGCGAGGCGGCCAGCCACAGCGAGGGGGCATCCAGCATGAGGTCCACCGCCGCCTCGAACTGCTCGGGCAGCAGGCCGCGCTGCAGGGCCTGCAGGCTTTCGATGCTGCCTTCGATGACCTCGTGCGCCAGGCGCGCACTGCTGCGTGGCTCGTTGCCCGAGGCGATCAGGCCCCGGATGCGGTCCTGGTAGTCATGCTGGGCCGAGAGCTGGCGCGCCGCATCGGCGCGGAACAGCGCCTGCAGTTCCGAGTACCCCGAGAACCCGAAATGCTTGGCAAAGCGCACCACGGCCGAAGGCTGCACGCCACATTGCTCGGCCGTGGCCTGGATGCCGTCGAAGGCCAGGCGATCGCCCTGCATTTCCACATGGCGGCCGATGGCCTTGAGCTGGCGGCTCAGGGCCTCGAAGCCTTCGCGCAGCACGGTGAGGAAGGCGGCGCGGTCGGCGTAGGGGCCGGCCAGCGAGGGGGCGCCTGCATCGCCAAGGGTTTTTCTATTTTTCATATATATGGAAAACTTTTTCTATTTCGATCTATGATCGCATGCACGCAACGATTATGGACAGGCCCGCACGCGGGTGTCCGCAACGCACAGGCCTATGACGATGAGCATGCTGAACTTTCCCTCCGACCGGCCGCTGGACGTGGCCTGCCTGGGCCGACTGGCCGTGGACCTTTACGCGCAGCAGATCGGCTGCAGCCTGGAGGAGGCCAGCAGCTTTGCCAAGTACCTGGGCGGCTCCTCAGGCAACATGGCTTTCGGCACGGCGCGCCTGGGGCTGCGCTCGGCCATGATTTCGCGCGTGGGCGATGAACAAAATGGCCGCTTCCTTGTCGAGACGCTGCGCCGCGAGGGCTGCGACACCAGCCAGGTGCAGGTCGATGCCCAGCGCCTGACCGGCATGGTGCTGCTGGGCATCAAGGACCAGGAGACCTTCCCCCTGCTCTTCGCCCGCGAGAACTGCGCCGACATGGCCCTGGACGCCGAGGCCATCAGCGAGGCGTTCCTGGCCCGCTGCCGCTGCCTGGCCATCACGGGCACCCACCTGAGCGCACCCGGCGTGCTGGCCGCCAGCCGCAAGGCACTGGAGATGGCAGGCCGCCATGGTCTGGTGCGCGTGCTGGACATCGACTACCGGCCCGTGCTGTGGGGCCTGGCCTCGCGCGGCGACGGCGAGACACGCTATGTGGCCAGCGCCGAGGTCAGCCGCAGGCTGCAGGCCGAGCTGGGCCAGTTCGAACTCATCATCGGCACCGAAGAGGAATGGCTGATCGCCGGCGGCGTGGAGGGCGACCTGATCGCCAGCCTGCGCCGCGTGCGCGAATGCAGCCGCGCCGTCTTTGTGGTCAAGCGCGGGCCGCTGGGCTGCTCGCTGATCGAGGGCGAGGTGCCCGATGCGATCGCCGATGCGCCCACGGTGCTGGGCGAGCGCGTGGAAGTGCTCAATGTGCTGGGCGCGGGCGATGCCTTTGCCTCGGGCCTGCTGTCGGGTCTGCTGCGCGGCAAGAGCCTGGAGGAAGCTGCGGCGATTGCCAACGCCTGCGGCGCCATCGTGGTCTCGCGCCATGGCTGCGCGCCGGCCATGCCCACGCAGGCCGAGCTGGCGCACTGGTTCTCGGGCCACCGCCATCCGCGTCCTGACCAGGACCCCGAGCTGTCCCACCTGCACCGCGTCAGCCGCGCGCGGCCGCAGTGGCCCGCGCTGTGCGTGCTGGCCTATGACCACCGCAGCCAGTTCGACGATCTGGCGCGCGAGGCCGGCGCAGCGCCCGCGCGGCTGCGCCCGCTCAAGCGGCTGATCAACGAGGTGGTCGCCCAGGTCGAGCGCGATCCGGGCAACGCGGGCCGCATGGGCGTGCTGATCGACGGCCGGCACGACCTGGGCGAGGCCGCCCTGCACGATGCCACGGGACGCGGCTGGTGGATAGGCCGGCCCATCGAGCTGCCGGGCTCGCGCCCGCTGCGCTTTGACGGCACGGACTCGCTGGCTTCCGAGCTGCTGCACTGGCCGCAAAGCCATACCGTCAAATGCCTGGTCTTCTACCACCCCGACGACACGCCCGCACTGCGCGCCGAGCAGGATGCCTGGCTGCAGCAGGTCTGGACCGCCACGCGCGCCAGCGGCCATGAGCTGCTGCTGGAAGTGATCCCGCCAAAGGACACGCTGGCGCCCGACGACCGGGGCGAGGCCGTGCTGCGCGCCATACGCCATTTCTACGACCTGGGCCTCAAGCCCGAATGGTGGAAGGTGGGCACCATGGCGCGCGAGAACTGGGAGGCGCTGGACGCCCTGGTGAACGAACGCGACCCCTGGTGCCGGGGCGCCGTGATCCTGGGGCTGTCCCAGCCCGTGGAACAACTGGTGCAGGGCTTTGCCCAGGCGCGGGCGCCCGTGGTCAAGGGTTTCATGATCGGCCGCAGCGTCTGGGCCGGCCCGGCCCTGCAGTGGCTGCGCAACGAGCTGGACGACGCCGCGCTGCGCGATGCCGTCGCCGCCAACTTCCGCGCGCTGATCGCGGGCTGGGATGCCAGCCGCGTGGGCGCGCGCCAGGACATCACCGAAGGAGCCACGGCATGAGCCTTCTCGTCAAGGCCGCGCCCGGCCGCATCGTCACCGACATCACGCCCGCCAGCGCGGGCTGGAAGCATATCCACTTCAAGGCCCTGCGGCTGCAGGCAGGCGAGGTGGAGGCGCTGTCCACCGGCCCGCTCGAATACTGCATCACCGTGCTCACCGGCCAGGTGGATATGCGGGTCGGCAGCCAGGCGTTCAGCGCCCTGGGCAGCCGCTCCAGCGTGTTCGAGGAGAGTGCGCCCACGGCCGTCTACGTGCCGCCCGGCCAAAGCCTGCGCATCACAGCGCGTGGACCCGCCGACATTGCCTTGAGCGCCGCACCCGCCACGGGCCGCCATGCCACGCGCGTGATCGCGCCCGAAAGCATGCGCCGCAGCGTGCGCGGCCAGGGCAGCAACACGCGCCATGTCTGCGACATCCTGCCCGAGACCGAGGCGGCCGAGTCCCTGCTGGTGGTCGAGGTCATCACGCCCGCGGGCAACTCGTCCAGCTATCCGCCGCACAAGCACGACAGCGCCGACCCCGCCGCGCCGGACGCCGAGACCGTGCTGGAGGAGACCTACTTCCACCTGCTCAACCCCAGCCAGGGCTTTGCCTTCCAGCGCGTCTACACCGATGACCGCAGCATCGACGAAGCCATGGCGGTGGAGCACCGCGACACCGTGATGGTGCCGCGCGGCTACCACCCCTGCGTGGCCCCGCACGGCTACGACCTCTACTACCTCAACACCATGGCCGGGCCCGAGCGGCGCTGGGCCTTCCGCAACGACCCCGCGCACGAATGGATGCTGCGGCCGCGCTGACGCACGGCGCAACAGACAACCATAAAAACCACCGGAGACAAAAATGCTGTTCAACCCAATGGCCCTGCACCGCCAGGCCTGGCTTTCCTGCGCCCTGCTGACGCTGGGCATGGGCACCGCCCAGGCGCAATCCGCCCCAGCCCCGTCCTCCCAGAGCGCGCCAGCCTGGCCCACCCAGCCCGTCAAATGGGTGGTGCCCTACGCACCGGGCGGCACCACCGACGTGATCGCGCGCCAGCTGGCCGTGCAGATGGGCAAGGACCTGGGCCAGCCCGTGGTGGTGGACAACCGCCCCGGCGCGGCCAGCATCATCGGTGCCACGCTGATCGCACGCGCCCCGGCCGATGGCTACACGCTGGGCACGGCCGACTCGGGCACGCTGGCCTTCAACCCCGCCATGTATGCGCGCCTGAGCTATGACGCGGGCAAGGACTTCAGCTACATCGGCGGCCTGGGCCGCATGCCGCTGGTGCTGGCCGTGCATCCGTCCTTCCCTGCGAAGAACGTGCAGGAATTCCTGGCGATGGCGCGCAAGGAGCCGGGCGGCATCTCCTCGGCCTCGTCGGGCCCGGGCTCGCCGCTGCACGTGGCGCTGGAGCTGTTCAAGCAGCGCACGGGCACCCAGATCCTGCACGTGGCCTACAAGGGCTCGGCCCCGGCGCTGCAGGACCTCATGGCCGGCCAGATCCAGTCCATGTTCGTGGACCTGCCGCCCAGCATCTCGGCCATCCGCGCGGGCAAGCTGCGCGTGCTGGCCGTGGCCACGCCCCAGCGCCTGCCCATCCTGCCCGACGTGCCCACCATGGCCGAGGCCGGCGTGCCCGGCTTCGAAGCCTATGCCTGGCAGGGCTTCGTCGGCCCCGCCCACCTGAGCCCTGCGCTCACCGAGCGCCTGAACAAAAGCCTGGCCACCGCCCTGCGCCACCCCGAAACGCGTGCCAAGCTCGAAGAGATCGGCATACAGCCCATGGAGATGACGCCGCAGCAGTTCGCAGGCTTCGTGCGCTCGGAACAGGCGCTGTGGAGCGGCGTGATCAAGGCCGCCAACATCAAAATGGATTGAAGCGCAGACATCGCCACATAAAAAAGATCCCGGAGACAAGCCATGACCCTCGCATCCCGCCGCCAATTCATCCACTCGCTGGCCGCCCTGGCCGCAACGCCGGTCCTGCCCGCCATGGCGCAGGCACCGGCCGGCGCCTGGCCCCAGCGCCCCATTGAACTCATCGTGCCCTTTGCCGCTGGCGGCGGCACCGACGTGCTGGCACGCGCGCTGGCCGAGGTGGCGCGCAAGCACCTGCCGCAGGACCTGATCGTGCTCAACCGCGCAGGCGCCAGCGGCGCCGTGGGCTGGACCGAACTGGCCAACGCCAGGCCGGACGGCTACAAGATCGGCATCATCACCGTCGAGCTGACCATGATCCCGCACATGGGGCTGACCAAGATCAGCTCCGACGCCCTGCTGCCCGTGGCCCGCCTGAACGCCGACCCCGCCACCATCGCCGTGCGTGCCGACTCGCCCTATCGCAGCATCGAGGAACTGATCGCCGCCGCGCGCAAGGACGAGGCCGCCGTGCGCATCGGCAATGCCGGCCCGGGCTCGCTGGGCCACCTGGCCGCCGCCGCGCTGCAGGACAAGGCAGGCGTGAAGTTCAACCACGCGCCCTACCGCGGCGCCAACCCTGCCGTGCTCGACCTGCTGGGCGGCCACATCGAGGCCGTGGCCGTCACGCCCGTGGAGGTGGCCACCTATGTGGCGGCCGGCAAGATCCGCCCGCTGGCCATCATGGCCGAGCAGCGCATACAGGCCGGCTGGGAAGCCGTGCCCACGCTCAAGGAGCGCGGCATCGACCTGCTCATCGGCGGCTGGCGCGGCCTGGCCGTGCCCCGCAACACGCCCGACGCCGTAGTCCAGACCCTGCGCAAGGCCATGGCCCTGACCCTCAAGGACCCCACTTTGCGCGAGACCATGGCCAAGCAGAACATGGGCGAGGGCTACCTGGACCAGCCCGAATTCAAGGCCGTGATCGACCGCGACAACGCAGTGTTCAAGCAATTGGTGGACAAGCTGGGGATCAAGGCCTGAGGGCTCGCCCTCAGCGGATGAACCCCGCCGCAAACGACGCCCGCAGGAACTCCACGAACACCGCCACCGCGCGCGGTACGTGGCTGGCGTAGGGGCGTATCGCGAACAGGTGTTCGCCGAAGGCATCAACGGGCCGCCAGCCGGGCAGCACCTCGCGCAGATGGCCGGAGGCCAGGCCCGACTGGGCGCTGAAGTCAGGCACCAGGGCGATGCCCAGGCCTGCCATGGCGGCGTCGCGCAGCATTTCGCTGTTGTTGGCGGCAAAGCCGCCGGCCACGGGCACGACGGTGCGTACTGCGTCTGCACTGGCGTCTGCACCGGCGTCCGCACCGGCATAGGCGGGCACGAAGCTCCAGGCCATGGCGCCCTGGGTGCGCGGGTAGTGCAGGCACTGGTGCGCGGCCAGGTCCTGCGGGGTGGCCGGGGTGCCGTGCGCGGCCAGGTAGTCCGTGCTGGCCACCAGCAGCGAGCGCGTGGGCGCCAGCGCCCAGGCCACATGGGTTTCGGGCGGGGTGGAGGCATGGCGCACGGCAATGTCGAAGCCCTCCATCGCCAGCGAGCGCAGGTGGTCAGACAGGTCCAGCTCCAGCCGGATCTGCGGATGGGCGCGCAGGAAGGCCGGCAGCCGGGGCATGAGCTGCTGGCGCGAGAAGGCCACGGGCGCGGTCACGCGCAGCAGGCCGCGCGGCTCAGCCGCCAGGTCGCGCACGCCCGCAAAGCTGTCGGCGATGTGCTCGAAGGCACCGCGCGTCTCGTCCACCAGGCGCTGGCCCGCTTCGGTCAGGCGCACGCTGCGCGTGGTGCGCGTGACCAGGGCCACGCCGGCCGCGCGCTCCAGCTCGGCCACGCGCTGGCTCATGGCCGCCTTGCTCACGCCCAGGCGCGCGGCGGCCGAGGTAAAGCTGCCTTGCTGCTCCAGCACGACCAGCCAGTGCAGGTGACTCCACAAGGCCTCGGCCTTGGCATCGGGTTTTTCATTTGCCATGCAGGGATTGTTCAGCAAAATGAACAATCAATTCAAGCGCAGCGCCTAGGCAGGCCGAAGGCGCACTCCTAGACTGGCCGGCATGAACACCGCAAACACCTCCTTCGCTTCCATCGTCCATTACGTCAACGGCCAGCGCACGGCAGGTGCCAGCGGCCGCGAGCAGGACGTGACCAACCCGGCCACCGGCCAGGTCACGGGCCGCGTGGCCCTGGCCTCGCGCGCCGATGTCGATGCCGCCGTGGCGGCCGCCCAGGCGGCCTTCCCCAAGTGGGCCGACACGCCGCCGCTGCGCCGGGCGCGCGTGATGTTCCGCTTCCTCGAACTGCTCAACCAGCACAAGGACGAACTGGCCCACGCCATCACGGCCGAGCACGGCAAGGTCTTCACCGATGCGCAGGGCGAGGTCAGCCGCGGCATCGACATCGTGGAGTTCGCCTGCGGCATCCCGCAGCTGCTCAAGGGCGATTTCACCGACCAGGTCTCCACCGGCATCGACAACTGGACGCTGCGCCAGCCGCTGGGCGTGGTGGCGGGCGTGACGCCGTTCAACTTCCCCGTGATGGTGCCGATGTGGATGTTCCCGGTGGCCATTGCGGCGGGCAACACCTTCGTGCTCAAGCCCAGCCCCATCGATCCCACGCCCTCGCTGCTGATCGCCGACCTGCTCAAGCAGGCCGGCCTGCCCGACGGCGTGTTCAACGTGGTCCAGGGCGACAAGGAAGCCGTGGATGCGCTGATCGAGCATCCCCAGGTGAAGGCCGTGAGCTTCGTGGGCTCCACGCCCATTGCCAACTACATCTACGAGACGGGCGCGCGCCACGGCAAGCGCGTGCAGGCCCTGGGCGGCGCCAAGAACCATATGGTGGTCATGCCTGACGCCGATATCGAACAGGCCGTGGACGCACTGATCGGCGCCGGCTACGGCTCGGCCGGCGAGCGCTGCATGGCCATCAGCGTGGCCGTGCTGGTGGGCGATGTGGCTGACCAGCTGCTGCCGCGCCTGATCGAGCGCACCAAGGCGCTGAAGGTGCTGGACGGCGAGGACCTGGCCGCGGAAATGGGTCCCATCGTGACCCGCGCCGCGCACGATCGCATCAGCGGCTACATCGACCTGGGCGTCAAGGAAGGCGCGCAGCTGCTGGTCGATGGCCGGGGCTTCGACGGCAAGGCGGCCGGCGCCGCCACGGGCACCGACACCTCGGGCGGCTTCTGGCTGGGCGGCACGCTGTTCGACCATGTCACGCCCGACATGCGCATCTACAAGGAAGAGATCTTCGGCCCCGTGCTGGCCGTGGTGCGCGCCAAGGACTTCGCCGAGGCCGTGCAGCTGGTCAACGACCATGAGTTCGGCAACGGCGTGGCCTGCTTCACACGCGACGGCAACGTGGCGCGCGAGTTCGGCCGCCGCATCGAGGTCGGCATGGTCGGCATCAACGTGCCGATTCCCGTTCCCATGGCCTGGCACGGCTTTGGCGGCTGGAAACGCAGCCTGTTCGGCGACATGCATGCCTACGGCGAGGAAGGCGTGCGCTTCTATACCCGCCAAAAGAGCATCATGCAGCGCTGGCCCGAGAGCACGCCCAAGGGCGCGGAATTCGTGATGCCCACGGCCAAGTAGGCGCAGGCCCGCTCCATGAAAAAACCAGCCCGCGGGCTGGTTTTTCTTTGGGGACTGCGACCTGTCAGAAGCGGTATCCGATGCCGATGGCGTAGACGTTGGGATTGAGCTTGAGCGACACGCTCTGGCCCGAGGACAGGTGTGCCGTAGTCTTCAGGAAGCTTTTGTAGTAGGCCACGTCCAGGAACCAGCGCTCGTTGAAGTTGTAGACGAAGCCGATCTGCGGCGTCAGGCCCCACTTGCTGTCCACCGAGGCCGTGGTGGGGTTGGCCAGCGTGCCGCCGGTCAGGCCGTTGAGGGAGGCCGTGGTGCGCTCGCCGAAGAACTTGGCATAGGTCACGCCCAGGCCCAGGTAGGGGCGGAAGGCGGAGTTGGCCTCGCCGAAGCGGTACTGCGCGAACACGGTGGCGGGCAGCACCTTGGTGCGGCCGAGCTTGCCCGTGCCGGAGATGGCGCCATCGCCCACGAAGTCGTGCTTGAACGGCAGGCCCATGGGCACGTCGATGGCCCAGTTGTTGGTGACCATGTAGGTCACGCCGCCCGTGAGCTGGCTGTTGGCCTTCACGTCCACGCGGGTGTCGGGGAAGCTGGGCGTGCTCAGCCAGCCGCTGCTGGTCTGGGGATCGATGCGCGTGGCGCCCAGGCGCACGCTCCAGGTGCCGGCGGACTGGGCGGTGGCGGCCATGCAGGCCGTGGCCATGGCCACGGCGGCGGTGATACGCAGGAATGTCTTCATGGATGTGTCTCCTCGTGCTGCGTGTCTGCTATCACAGCCAGCCGGCGCGGGCCAGGGTGCGGGAGGCCAGCTGGCTCATCTGCTGGTGGCCATAGGGCGTGGGGTGGAAGCTGTCGGCAAAGGCATAGCTCTTCCACCAGTTGGCGCTGGTCTCGCCCACGGGAATGGAGGCGGACAGCGCGGCCTCGGTGCAGGTCGGGAAGCTGTAGGTGGGCAGGCCGTCGGCGCCCACGCCGGTGGCAGGGCAGGCCGCCTTTTTCACGTTGGTGTAGGCGTACTGGGCGGGGTCGGCCATCTGCTGGCGGAACTCGCTGTAGAAGTCGATGATGGCCACGCGGCTCTCGCCCTCGAAGCCGGCCGCGACCTGCTGGTTGAAGGCCTTGACCCAGCCGTCGAACACGGTCTCCAGCTGCGCGGCGGCGGCCGAGCCCTGCTGCTGAGCCACGGACTGCAGCACCAGCTGGAAGCGCGGCGTCAGCGTGATGGCGGGCACGTTGAGGATGGCCACGCGCGTGGCGCCCTTGCCCAGCACATTGGTCTGGATGCTGGAGACAAAGCCCTTGGCCAGGTTCTGCATGTACAGGCCACCGGCCTGGGCCATGCCGGTCTGGCCCTGCTGCAGCAGCGCGCCCAGCGTGGCCGCGTCGATCTTGGTGGACAGCAGCGCCTTGAAGTTGGCGCCCTGGTCCCTGGAGGCGGCCAGGAAGGCGCCGATCACATCGGCCGCGTCATTGGCGCCACCGTCGATCACCGCCAGGTCATCGGCCGTGAAGCCCGCCGCACCCGCCAGCAGGATCTGCTGCGTGATGGAGATGGGTGCCGTGGGCGCGCTGGTGTAGTTGATGCGGCCACCGCCCACGGCGTAGTTGTTGCACGAGGTGTTGGGCGTGAAGGCCGTGCCGTTGAAGCGCGGGCACAGGGAGATGTTGTACAGGCCCGCCACGCGCTCGGCCCAGACCTGGTTGGAGCCGGCGCCCGTCAGCGTGGCGTTCTGGACGGTGAACTTGTAGCCGAAGGTGCCGCTGTCGGAGAGGCTGTCGCCCATCACCTTGACGGAGGTGATCTTGGCGCGGGGGGTGGTGTCAGCGCCGCTGCCGCCGCCGCAAGCGACCAGCAGGCCGGCCGTGGCCAGAGCGGCCGCGAGGATTCGATAACGATTTGCCAAGATGGAATCTCCGTGAAGTGTTATGAATAGCACGACCGTGCTTTTTTGCTAAAGCCATCGTAACGACACTTGCGCATTGGCGACACCGGGCAACTACGGATAGAAATCGCACGCCGACAAGGCAATTCGCACGCGGGCGAACAGACGATAAGGACCGCCGCATGGCCCGTGGGTAGGACAACGCCCTTGCTGGGAAAACAATGAAAAAGGGCCTGCGAAAGCAGGCCCTGCACAAGACGCGAAGGCGCCCGATCAGCGGTCGCGCGCCGTCCAGTCCACCAGCGCATCCCAGGCCGCACGCGCGGCCGGGGCGTTGGCGTGGTTGGCCATGGCCACCAGCACGTAGCGGCGGCCGCTGGCCCCGTCCACATAGCCGGCCAGGGCCGAGGCATCGCGCAGCGTGCCGGTCTTCAGATGTGCCATGCCCTGGGCCCGGCTGAGGCTGCGGCGCAGCGTGCCATCCACGCCGACGATGGGCATGGAGGCCACGAACTCCGGCATCACCGGCGAGGCCCAGGCCTGCTGCAGCATGCGGCCCAGGCCGGAGGCGGTGATGCGCGCCTCGCGGCTCAGGCCCGCGCCGTTGTCGGCCACGGGCTGCTCGGCCGCGCCCCAGCGCGCCTGCCACCACTGGCCCAGGGCCTGGCGCGAGGACTCGAAGCTGGCCACGCCCGTGCGCTGCATGCCCATGGTCAGGAACACCTGCTGAGCCATGACGTTGTTGCTGTACTTGTTGATGTCGCGCACCACCTCGGCCAGCGAAGGCGATTCGCTCTGGAACGCTGGCTGCAGCCCGGCCGGCACGCGGCCGTCGTGCACGGTGCCGGTGAGCTTGCCGCCCAGCTCGCGCCACATGCCCTCGATGGCGCGGGCCGCGAAGGCCTCGGGCTGGGCCGGCGCCAGCGACCAGCTCTTGTCGCCGCAACTGGCCGGGAACGGGCCGGCAAAGGCGATGCGCAGCGGGTCGGCCATGTCCAGCTGCAGACGGGCGCGCCAGTCGCCGCATTCGCTGCCGGCCGGCGCCAGCGGCACGGTTTCCTGCTGCTGGATGCCGGCCAGCGGCGGATCGTATTGCAGCCGCGCCACGCCCGCCGCCGCATCGGGCGTGAAGCCCACGGTCACGGCCTTGTAGTTGACCAGCAGCGCGTCGGGCGCCACGTTGTAGGGGCGCCAGGGCTCGTTGTCGAAGGTGGCCGCGTCATGGCCGCTCACGGAAAACGCGCTGCGGTCCAGCACGATGTCGCCCACGATGACCTTGATGCCCATACCCTGCAGGCGGCGCAGCATCAGCCACAGCCGCTCCATCACGAGCTTGGGATCGCCCTGGCCCTGGATGTACAGCGGCCCGCGCAGCACGCCGTCCTGCACCGGCCCGCCCAGGAAGACGGGCGTGCGCCAGACATGTGCGGGACCCAGCTGATCCAGCGCCGCATAGGTGGTGACCAGCTTCATGACCGAGGCGGGATTCATGGCCACATGGCTTTGCCAGTCAAGGCGCGGGGCGGCCCGGCCATCGACCTCGACCACCAGGGCCGAGACCGCGTCGCGCGGCAGCTTGGCGCGCGCAAGCGCCGCCTCCACGGCCGGGGGCAGCCGGCTTTCGCGTGCAGTCTTGGTGGACAGCGAGGCCGGCGAGGTGGGCGCATCTGCCTGGGCGCTTGCCACGCCGGGCAGGACAGACGCCGCCAGCAGCGCGGCCGCCAGGCCCCGGCGTGAACGCGGCGTTCCGAGTGAGAAGGCGGAGGAAATCGAGGAAATAAGGGAAGAAGACGGCGAAAGATGCAACATGGCCGGCAAGTCTACGCCGGTCATTGCAGCCCTGCCGGGCGCGGGACGGGCGGGGCACCGATAATCCTGCACTTGCTGCGGCACCGCCGCCTGCCCCAAGCCATGAATCTTCTTGCCCTAGACACCAGTACCGACACCCTCTCCATCGCCGTGCAGCGCGGCGATGCCGTCTGGGAGCACAGCGGCCCCGGCGGTCCGCAGACCTCGACCGAGCTGATCCCCGCCATCCTGGCGCTGATGGCCCAGGCCGGCCTGGAATTCGCCGAGCTGCAGGCCATCGTCTTCGGCCGGGGTCCGGGCTCGTTCACGGGCCTGCGCACGGCCTGCTCCGTGGCCCAGGGGCTGGCCTTTGCCGCCCGCGTGCCCGTGCTGCCCATGGACAGCCTGCTGGCCGTGGCCGAACAGGCGCGCGTGCAATACGGCTGCACCGACCTCATCGCCGTGATCGATGCGCGCATGAACGAGGTCTACCACGCCGCCTACCACTGGAGCGACGGCCGCTGGAACGACATTGGCGAGCAAAGCGGCGACTTCGGCCTGTGCGCGCCCGAGGCCCTGCAACTGCCGCCCGGCACCGTGGTGGCCGGCAATGCCCTGGCCGCCTACGGCGAGCGCCTGGCGCCCCAGGCCAGCCACCTGGCCGCCCTGCCCACCGCCGCCGCCATGCTGCGCCTGGCCCCGGCCCTGCTGGCGGCCGACCGCGCCTTGCCGGCCGACCAGGCCCTGCCGCGCTACATCCGCGATAAAGTCGCGCAGACCACGGCCGAGCGGGAGGCTGCCAAGGCGGCCGCCGCGCTGGCCCTGGCCACGCCCACTCCAGAGGCCAACCCACCCGCACCATGAGCACGCACACGCCACAGCCCTCGCGGCCGCAGCCGCCCCTGACCGACGCTCCGGCGCCGGAGCGGGACAGCGTGCGCTTCGAGCCGCTGAACGTGCTGTCGCTCGACATGCTGCTGCCTGTGGAACAGCAGGCCTACTCGCATCCCTGGTCCCGTGGCAACTTCATCGATGCCATGGCGGCCGGCAATGAAGCGCAGCTGCTGGTCGATGCGCGGGGCGAACTGGTGGGCTACTTCGTCGCCATGATCGTGCTCGACGAGGTCCACCTGCTCAACATCACCGTGGCCCCGTCGCGCCAGCGCCAGGGCTGGGCCCGCATCCTGCTGGACGCGCTGGCCCTGTGGGCGCGCCAGCGCAAGGCCCAATGGATCTGGCTGGAAGTGCGCGAGAGCAATGTCCGCGCACGCAGCATCTACGCCGCGCATGGCTACCAGGAGGTGGGCCTGCGCAAGAACTACTACCCCATGCACGACGGCCCGCGCGAGCATGCCGTGCTCATGAGCCTCAAGCTATGGCCCTGAATCTAGACACCCGCCAGCGGGCCATGCTGCACGCCATGGGCATCACCGTCTGGCTGCCCGAGCCCGAGACCGCACCCGCCGTGCTGTCCGAGGCCCTGGCTGCGCCCGCCGATGCGCCTGCAGCGGCGCCCCTGGCAGATCCGCCGGTGGCCCGCCCCGTGCCGCCGCCCGTGCAGGAAGCGCACTCCCCGACGCCTGCTGCACCGGCGCCTGTCGCCGCGCCAACGCCCGCACGCGTTCAGGTGCCTGTTCAGGCGCCTGTCCAGGCGCCACCGCCTCCCGCACCCGTGCACGCCTCTCCCGCACCCGTCATCCCCGAACGCGAACGCCCGCCGCGCCGCTACGTGCAGCAGCCCGTGGCCGGCGCCCCGGGGCTGGGCTGGCGCCTGGGCCCCGTGCGGCCCGTTTACGCGGCAACGCCGCCTGCCGGTGATGGCGGCGAAGGCGGCTGGCTGATCCTGCTGGAGCCGCCCGCCAACTCCCTGCCCCTGCCACCCGCCCAGCGCCCCGGCCCCGACTGCGCGCGCACCGCGCTGGAAGGCGACGCGGCCCGGCTGCTGGACAACATGCTGCGCGCGCTGAACCTGCAGGACCATCCGCGCCTGTACAGCGCCGCCCTGCACCGCGTGCAGCCTGCGGCCGAAGGCCAGGAGGCGCCCGAGGTCCCGGCGCTGCAGCCATCGCTGGAGGCGCTGCTGCGCGATCTGCGCCCGGCCTGCGTGCTGGTGCTGGGCCTGGCCACGGCGCGCGCCGTGCTGCAGCGCCAGGAGGCGCTGGGCCGCCTGCGTGCCGAGCCGCACCGCATTGCGGGCGTGCCGGCCGTGGTCAGCTACGACCCCAACTACCTGCTGCGCGCCCCCCAGGCCAAGGCCGGCGCCTGGGCCGACCTGTGCCATGCGCAGGCTTTTGTGACAGGCCGCCAGATGCCCCCTGGAGCCGCTTCCGAATAGCGCAGCCGGCCCGCATGCTGCAGCGCAACGCTGCATAATCCAACGCTTTGCATCTTGGAGAAAGCTCCGTGGAAACCTACCCCAGTTGGTAGCTTTCAACTCCCGGTTGGCCTGTGGGGTTGAAAGCACCTCCGATACCCCGCACGCCTGAGAAGAACACCTGGAGTGAGCCTATGCTCAACATCTTTACGCTGGCCAATGGCCGCCTGGTTCAAGAAGAGATCGAGTCGCTGGAGGAGCTGTCCCGCTTCAAGCCGATCTGGGTGGACCTGGAGTCGCCCACGGTCGAGGAAAAGCGCTGGATCAAGCAGCACTACGAGCTGTCCATCCCCGAGGATGCGATGGACGACGACATCGAGGAATCCGCCCGCTTCTACGAAGAAGACAACGGCGAGCTGCACATCCGCAGCGACTTCCTGATCGACGATGACGAGGACCCGCGTTCGGTGCGCGTGGCCTTCATCGTCAACGAGCACAACAAGAACCTGCGCAGCTGCGGCGTGCTTTTCTCCATCCACGACGAGGACGTGCCGGTCTTCCGGCTGCTGCGCATGCGCGCGCGTCGCGCGCCGGGCCTGATCGACGAGGCCAAGGACGTGCTGCTCAAGCTCTTCGACGCCGACGCCGAATACTCGGCCGACACGCTGGAGCGCATCTACGACGACCTCGAAAAAGCCAGCCAGATGGTGCTGTCCGGCGACGTGACCGACGACGTGGCCCGCGAGGTGCTGGGCGCCATCGCGCGCCAGGAAGACTTGAACGGCCGCATCCGCCGCAACGTCATGGACACGCGCCGCGCCGTCAGCTTCATGATGCGCTCCAAGATGCTCAATGCCGAGCAGTTCGAGGAAGCGCGCCAGATCCTGCGCGACATCGAATCGCTGGACAGCCACACGGCCTTCCTCTTCGACAAGATCAACTTCCTGATGGATGCCACGGTCGGCTTCATCAACATCAACCAGAACAAGATCATCAAGATCTTCTCGGTGGCCAGCGTGGCCCTGCTGCCGCCCACGCTGATCGCCAGCGTCTACGGCATGAACTTCAAGTTCATGCCCGAGCTGGAATGGGAGTTCGGCTACGTCTACGTCATCGGGCTCATGGTGCTCAGCGCCGTGGGGCCCATGCTCTACTTCCGCAAGCGCGGCTGGCTGAAGTAGCGGCAGCCGGCCCCCCCTCGGGCCGGAACACCTTCTCAGGCCAGCGCCACGGCCTCGATCTCCACCTTCAACCCGAAATGCAGCGCCCCCGTGGGCACCACGGCGCGCGCGGGCCGGTGCGTGCCGGCCCAGTCCGCGTAGATGCGGTCGAAGGCCGGCCAGTGCGCCATGTCGTCCAGGTACACGCGCACCTGCAGCAGCCGCGGCACGCCGCTGCCGGCCAGCTCCAGCGCCGCTGCCAGGTTGGCCAGCGCCTGCCGGGCCTGGTCCTCGAAACCGGCATCCACCAGGCGCGTGCCGTCGGGCCGTATGGGCAGCTGCCCTGACACGAAGACCTGCCCCTGGCCCGTGGCCGTGTGGCTGTAGTGGCCGCCCGGCGCAGGCAGGTTCGGCGATGCATGGCGCAGATCGATCCCGTTTTCACCAGCCATGGAGCCGCTCCCAGGTTTGCACCGAGCCATCTGCCGCCAGCGCCTGGTAGGCCGGGAACTGCGCGCCCGTGGCGCAGGCATGGTTGGGCAGGATGCGCAGCCGCGTGCCCAGGGGAAAGCGCGTGGCGATGCCGGCCTCGGCACTGCCGTCGGCGCGCGCCAGGATGCCATGCTCCTGGTTGGCGCCCGTGAGCACGAAGCCCGGCATCACCCGCCCCTGCAGGTCGCAGACCTGGCCGTAGCCGAAATCCTGTTTCTGCCGGGCCGTTCCGCGGTCGCGGCTCATGGCCATCCAGCCCGCATCCACGATGGCCCAGCCCTTGTCGGCCTGGTGGCCGATCACGGTGGCCAGTACCGACAGCGCCACGTCCTCGGCCGTGCACACGCCGATGTTGCGCATCACCAGGTCGAAGAACACGTAGACGCCTGCGCGCACCTCGGTCACACCGTCCAGCCGGCTGGCCGCCAGCGCCGTGGGCGTGGAGCCCACGCTGACCACGGGGCACGGCAGGCCGGCCGCGCGCAGGGCCTCGGCGGCCTGCACGCAGCCGGCGCGCTCGCGCTCGGCCAGGGCCTGCAGCGCCTCGGGCGTGTCCAGCTCGTAGCTGGAGCCCGCATGCGTGAGCACGCCGCCCAGGCGCATTCCGCCGTCGTGCAGCGTGCGGCCAATGGCCAGCAGCAGCGGCGTATCGTCTGCGCCCACGCCGGAGCGGTGGCCGTCGGTGTCGATCTCTATCCACACCTCGAAGGCCTCGCCCTGCTCCTGACCAAAGACGGCAATGGCCTGGGCCGCCGCCACGCTGTCCACGATGAGTTTGAGGTCGCAGCCGCGCCGGCGCAGTTGCAGGGCGTGCGGCAGGCGGTGCGGGGCCATGCTGACTGCATAGAGGATGTCGGTGGTGCCTGCCGCAAAGAACTGCTCGGCCTCCTTCAGGGTGGAGACCGTGATGCCCGAGGCCCCGGCCGCACGCTGCGCGGCGGCCACGGGCACGCTCTTGCTGGTCTTCACATGGGGGCGCAGGCGCACGCCCTGCGCGTCCATGAGCTGCTGCATGCGGGCGATGTTGCGCTGCATGCGGTCGAGGTCGATCACGGCAGCGGGCGTGTCCAACGTCAAAAGAGTGTCTTGCATGGGGGCTCCTGAAAGAGACTTGGCGCAGTCAGCAGCCTGCGGCAAAGCCGCGCAGCCAGGGCAAGGCGGGGGCCAGCGTGGAAGCTTCAGCTTCGGCGGCAGGCGCTCCATCGGGCCGCGACAGACCCACGCGGTTGTGCCAGAAGGTGCGCAGGCCCACGGCCGAGGTGCCGAACAGGTCATAGCCCGAACCGGCCACAAAGGCGGCCTGGTCCGCAGGCAGCCCCAGCCGGTCCAGCGCCAGCTGGTAGGGCCGGGGGTCGGGCTTGTAGAAGCCTGCTGCTTGCGAGGTCACCACCACGTCCCAATCCACGCCCAGCAGCGCAGCGGCACGTTGACCCAGGCGCTCGGAGCAATTGGTCACCACGGCCAGGCGGCAGTGCGGGCGCAGGGCGGCCAGCAGCTCGCGCGCGCCATCCCAGGGCTGCAGCTGGTCCCATTGCGCCTCCAGCCGGTCGGCGGCCGAGGCGGGCAGGCCCCGGTTGCGGGCCGCCTCGCGCACCAGGTCTTCATAGGGCTGGTAGGCGCCGCAGCCATAGGTCAGGCGCAGGTACTCGGCGCGCCAGTCGCGCCCTGCGGCCTCGCTGCCGGCAGCGCTGTTCCAAACCGTCCAGGAGTCGAGCAAGGCGGTCAGCAGGTCAAAAAGCACGGCACGGGGCCAGGCGGCGGCGGTCGTTTCCGTCAGTGGGGCTGGGGTGTTCATGGCCTGGAACTGTACGGATGGAACCTGTGCCCGTGGTTAAATCCGCCGTCATCAATCGTTAAGGCAAATTGAATGATTGCCATCGAAGACCTGCAGCTTGCCGCCGCCCTGCTGCGCGAAAGCTCGCTCAGCGCCGCAGCCCGTGCGCTCGATGTGACGCCGCCTGCCCTGTCCATGCGGCTGCGCCGGCTGGAGGCCGAACTGGGCCTGTCCCTGGCCAACCGCAGCGCGCGGCGCCTGGCGCTGACGCCCGAGGGCGAGCGCTTTGCCCGCGAGGCCGTGCGGCTGCTGGGCCAGATCGAGGAGCTGCGCGACTCGCTGCACGGCGATGCCCGCCAGCTGGGCGGCACGCTGCGCATTGCCGCGCCCTTTGGCTACGGGCGCAGCCGGCTGGCCCCGGCCCTGGTGCCCTTCACGCGCCAGCACCCGCAACTGAAGCTGCAGCTGGACCTGCGCGAAACGCCCTTCCCCGACCGCCACGATGCCGACGCCGTGGTCCACATCGGCGTGGTGCGCGACTCCTCCTGGGTGGCGCGCGAGCTGGCCGCCAATGACCGCTGGCTGTGCGCCAGCCCCGACTACCTGCGCCGCCACGGCACGCCCGCCACGCCGCGCGAGCTGCTGCAGCACGCCTGCATCTGCATCCGCGAGAACGAGGAGGACGTGACGCTTTGGCACCTGCGCCCGGCCGCCAGCCGGCGCGCCGTGGACGGCCAGACCCTGCGTGTGACGCCGTCCTATGTGACCAACGATGGCGGCGTGGCCCGCCACTGGGCCGAGCAGGGCCTGGGTCTGGTGCTGCGTTCGCAATGGGACATGGAGCAGGCCGTTGCCGAGGGCCGGCTGGTGCGCGTGCTGCCCGACTGGCATTTCGGCAGCGCGCCCGTCACCCTGCTGGTGCCCACGCGCAAGGGCCGCACGGCGCGCGTGCAGGCCCTGGTGACGTTTCTGGAGCAGTGCGCCGCAGCGGGCGCGCTGTAGTGCAGGTCAGGCCGTGCGCGCGGAGGTGTCCCGGGCATCGCTGGCACGGTCGGTGCCCTGGCCGCGCTCGCGCAGCCACAGCACCAGGCCGCAGACCATGACCACCAGTTGCGTGCCCACCAGCAGGCTGAAGCCTGCGACGAACCCGCCACCGGCCGAATGCGAGGTCCAGCCGATGACGGCGCCCATGAGCGCAGGCATGAAGCCCGCCACCAGGGTCGCCGTGCCGTTGACGACGCCGTAGGCGCTGGCCACATGCTCGGGCCGCGCGCAATACTGCACGGTGCTGGGAATGGCCGGGCTCATCAGGCCCCAGCAGAAATTGGCGGCGATCAGGCAGTAGGCCGCCGCGTAGCGGTCTTCCATGTGGATGGCCAGCCAGATGGCCAGCGCCAGGCCCAGGCTGCCGCCGACGAAGATCAGCGGCACCTGGCGGCGCGGCAGGCGGTCGATGACGATGCCGCCGACCAGCACGGCCAGCACCGTGGCGTACTGGGGCAGCGAGGCCAGCCAGCCCATCTCGCGCAGCGAAAAGCCGCGCGACTCCAGATAGGCCGGCAGCCAGTTGCTGCTGCCCCAGAGGTAGGAGAAGAAGGCCGCCGACAGCACGGCCACCAGCACCAGATAGCGCGTGTGCATGGCGCCGCGCACGATCTGGCCGACCTGGCCCACCGCCTCGCCCAGCGAGCGCGGGCGCGGCATGCCGGTGTCCACGCGGGGCATGCGGATGAAGGCCAGCACCAGCGGGATGCCGATGGCCACATTGATCAGGCCCAGCACGTGGAACGAGGTCTGCCAGTCATGGCCGGCCACCAGGTAGCCGATCAGCGGGTAGCCCACCGCCAGCCCCAGGCCCGTGCCCATGTTCACGAAGGAGTTGGGCAGGCCGTTCTCGTGGCTCTGGAAATGCGCCTTGATGTAGCTGCCCGCCAGCGAGTACAGCGGCCCTTCGGAGATGCCCAGCAGGATGCGCGAGGCCAGCAGCAGGCCATAGCTGTTCATGGCCGGGGACAGAAAGGACACGGCGCCCCACAGCAGCAGGCCGACCACCAGGCTTCGGCGCACGCCGAAGAGCGCCGCGCAAAACGGCGTCAACACGAAGGAAGAAACGCCGTAGCCCACCATGAAGGCCGTGGCCAGCAGGCCCTGGCGCGTGCGGTCGTCGTGCGTCAGCCCGATGTGGTCCAGAAATCCCTGGTCGAGGATGAGGATCGAAAGGTTGATCCGGTCCACATAGGAGATGGCGACGATGATGAAGAGGCTGATCACCCCCCACCAGCGGGCCGCACGCATATCTTTCATGGCAAGTCTCTATCGCCCGATGGGCTGTATCAGAAGAAGTGGCGCACGCCCACCTCGAAGCCGGAGGAGCGGCCGCCCAGCGTGGTGCCCGGGGCCGACAGGCCCTGCACGCCGATGGACTTGGCCGCGCCGTCCTTGTTCTTGAGGAAGGCCACCGTGCCGTAGACCTGGGTGCGCTTGGACAGGTTGTGCCCGTAGCCCACGCTGATCTTGTTCCAGTCGGCATTGCTGCCGTCGGTGTTGTAGTGGCCGTAGGAAGCCTTGAACTCGCCCATGCCCACGGGCGCGGTCACGCCCAGCTGCAGGGCGGTGACCTTGAGGGCGCCGCGCTTTTCGCTGGCCCACAGCAGCATGGGCTTGGCCACGCCGAAGTCCCAGCTCAGGCCCACGTTGCTGGCCGTGAGGTTGGTCGCATCGCTGTCGCCATAGAACTTGCCCGTGGCCAGCGCGCCGTTGAAGGGACCCTGGCGGTAGCCGAAGCGCAGGCCGCGGTAGTCGCCCTGGTTCTTGTTGGGTGCGCTGCGCGCCTGCTCGCCCATGGCCACCTGCACCTGGCCGTAGAAGCCGCCCAGGTTCTGCGGCAGGAAGTAGCTGACCGCGTTGCTGATCTGGATGGGCGCGCCGCCCGTGGCCGTGCCCGTGCCGGGAATGCCCAGCATGGTGAAGCCCATGGTGCCGCCCACGCCGTTGGTGAGGAAGGGGTCGAAGATCAGCGTGCTCAGGAAGGTGGCCGAGTCATCGCGGCCCAGGCGCACTTCGCCGAAGTCGCCCGACAGGCTCACGGTGGAGCGGCGGTTGAAGCTCAGGCCGCCACCGCTGGCCTTGCCCGAGCCGCTGTCCACGTCCATGCCCGCCTCCAGCCAGAAGCCCGCGCGCAGGCCGCCGCCCAGCTCTTCCGTGCCGCGAAAGCCGAGGCGGCTGATGTTGGCGCCGCCCGTGGACAGGCCGGTCTTGGAGGGGCCGGAGCCGTTCAGGTGCGTGACGCCGACATCGACGACGCCGAAGATCTCGACCTTGGACTGCGCCGAAGCGGCACCGGGCAAGGACGCCAGGCAGGCTAGCGCCACGCCCAGCATGGGCGTATGGATGGTTTTCATGGGGTTGTCTCCTCTGGGGTGGTGGCTTGGGGGGCTTGGGGGTGGTGGGTTGTTGCCGTGCAGGTCTGATTGCCTGCTCAGATATCGAGCACTAAACGTTCGCTCTTGCAGCCGGAAACGCAGACCATCATCACTTTGTTGCTGGCCTTTTCCTTGGGGCTGAGCACCGAGTCGCGGTGGTCCGGAATGCCTTCGAGCACGCGCGTCTCGCAGGAGCCGCAGACGCCTTCGCAGCAGCTGTGGTCCATCTGGATGCCGGCATCCAGCAGGGTGTCGAGCAGCGACTTCTCGGGCGTGATCTCGATGAAGCGGCCGCTGCGCTTGAGCTCCACCGTGTAGTTGCTGCGCGCGTCATCGGCGGCCTTGACCTCCACGGGCGTGAAGCGCTCGACGTGGGCGTTGGCGTGGCCCAGCTCGGCGCAGAACTTCTCGAAGGCGTCCAGCATGGGCGTGGGGCCGCAGGCGTAGTGGTGCGTGCCCGCGTCGGGCTGCCGTTGGGCCAGCAGCGCGCGCAGGTCGGGCGGGCCGCCGGCCTCGCTGTCGAAGTGCAGGTGCAGCGGCATGCCCAGCGCCTGCAGCTCTTCCAGGAAGGCCGCGCCCTTGCGCTCGCGGGCGAAGTACAGCATCTCGAACGAGCGGCCCTGGCCCTTGAGCCGGCGCGCCATGCACAGCAGCGGCGTGATGCCGATGCCGCCGGCCACCAGCACGGTGTGCGCGGCGCTTTCGTCCAGCGCGAAATGGTTGCGCGGCTCGGAGATGGTGATGGGCATGCCCACGCGCAGCGACTCGTGCACGCAGCGCGAGCCGCCGCGGCTGGCGCGGTCGCGCAGCACGCCGACCACGTAGCGGTGGCGCTCCTCGCTGGGGTTGCTCAGCGAGTAGCTGCGCACCAGGCCATTGGGCAGGTGCAGATCGATGTGCGAGCCCGGCGTGAAGGCGGGAAGCTCCCCGCCCGCCACGGGCCGCAGGTCCACGCTGATGGTGTCCTGGGCCTCGAAGCGCAGCGTGTGCACGAAGGCCTGGAGGTTGGTGCTCATGATGCGGCGCCTTCGTCGATCTGCTCCTGGGCCAGGCGGCGCAGGTGGCGGCGCAGGCGCACCAGGCCGATGTCGTGCTGGTAGAGGTTCTCGCGCTCGTTGGCGTCCAGCTCCATCTGCTCCATCATGATCCGGTCCTGCTCCAGCACGGCCCAGTGGCGCGCCTCCAGGCGGTTGCGGTACAGGAAGCGCCAGGTGTCGCGCATCCACCCCTGCACCTTGCGGCAGCGCCAGAAGAACACGGCGCACAGGTCGGCGCTGATGGGCGTGACGCAGGCCACGATGGCGAAGTTGCCGCCGGGGCCGCCGGTCTTGGGGTACGGAATCTCCAGGCGCATCCAGTGCACGCCCGTGCTGCCCCACTCGGTCCAGTCGAAGTTCACGCCGCGCTGGCCCACCTTCTCGAAGACGAAGCCATCATCGGTCTCGCGCACCTGGAACGTGGCCTTGCTGTCGCCCTCGGCCATGGAGTGCGACTGCTTGTGCAGGAAGGTGCCGTGCATGGGGTCCATGACGTTGTCCAGCGCATAGCGGTAGTCGCTGCGCCACTCGGCATAGCACAGGAAGTTGGAGTACTCGGGCGAGGTCAGCTCCTCGGGCAGCGTGAACTCGGGCGCCTCGTCAACGGCCTTGTCGCTGTTGTAGAGAAAGATGGCGCCATGGGCCTCGCGCGCATGGAAGGCCAGCGCCGCGCGCGAGCCTTCGAGCTTGCAGCCGGGGCTGCCGGGCACCTTGGTCACCGTGCCGTCGCCGCGCACTTCCACGCCGTGGTAGGGGCAGGCCAGGCGGTCGCCCAGGATCACGCCCTGCGACAGCGGCGCGCCCCGGTGCGGGCAATGGTCTTCCAGCGCATGGACCTGGCCGGCGGCATCGCGCCACAGCGCGATCTTGCGGCCGAAGCGGCGCACCGACACGGGCTGGGTCTTCACGAAGTCCGAGGGGCAGACCGCGTACCAGAGGTTCTTCAGGCCTTTGTTGAGCAGGCCGTCCACCGGATCGATGGTGATGGTTTGTACGTTCATGGGGCTCTCCAGTCCTGCTCGGTATCAATAGCCCAGCCGCGCCATCAGCGCCTGGAAGCTGTCTTCGGTCCAGGCCTGGCCGTTTTCGCCGGCGGGGCCGCTGCGGTTGAGATAGGCCACCAGTTCGGGCAGGGTCTGCACGCCTTCGCCGAAGGCGCGTTCGATGGAATCGCCCAGCAGGTCTTCCATCAGGGTGGGGGCACGTTCGCGCGCCTGGTGCGGCTCGAGATAGCGATCAGCGGCCATGGTTCTCTCCTTCGAAAACTGTCTTGTGTGGGGGGTGCTCAATCAGCCCTGATATCCAGGTCTTTGATGAGCTTGCCGAAGCGGTTGAAGTCCGCTGCATTGGTCTTCTCAAGCCTCGCGGGCTCGCCGCCTGCGGGCAGCGCGCCGAAGGTGGCCATCTTGGAGACCACGTCGGGCATCTTCAGGATCTCGTTGAGGTGCGTGTTCAGCAGCTTCACGGTCTCGGGCGACATGCCCTTGGGGCCGAACAGGCCCTGCCATGCGGACACTTCCACGTCCTTGACGCCCAGCTCGGCCAGGGTGGGCACATTGGGGGCCAGCGCGCTGCGCTGGCTGTCTGCCACGGCCAGGGCGGTGACCTTGCCGCCGATGTAGGGCGCAATCGGGCCCCAGGTCATGAAGGTCGTGGGCACATGGCCGCCGATCAGGTCGTTGACGGCAGGCGCCACGCCCTTGTAGGGAATGTGGGCGATGCGCGTGCCAGCGGCGCGGTTGAACATCTCGCCCAGGATGTGCATGGGCGAGCCGCTGCCGGGGCTGGCGTAGGTCAGGCCGTCGCGCTTGCCCTGGGCGATCAGGGTCTTCATGTCCTTGATGCCCGAGGCCTGGTTGGTGGCCACGAACATGGGCTGCACGCTGGTCTGCACGATGGGCGTGAAGCCGTGCAGCACGTCGTAGCTGGAGCCCGAGGCCGTCTTGAGCACGAACTGCGCGATGGCGAAGGTATTGGGCGCCAGCAGCAGGGTGTAGCCGTCCGGCGCGGCCTTGGCCACATGCACGCTGCCGATGGTGCCGCTGGCACCGGGGCGGTTGTCCACCAGCACGGGCTGGCCCAGGCGCGTGGACAGCTTCTCGGCATACAGGCGCGCCATGGCATCGGTGTCGCCACCGGCCGGATAGGCCACGATGATGGTGATGGGCTTGGCCGGATAGGCCTGGGCCATCGCGGTGCCGGACAGCGTGGCTGCAGCCAGGAATGCAGCGGCAAGAGAAACCTGGCGACGTGTCTTGTTCATGGGGAGGCCGTGGGGTGGTTGGGTTGTGGGGTGAGCCGTCAGGCGCGGTCTCAATGCCGCTTGTCGGTGATGAATTTCCCGTCGCTGGTACCCACGCCCTTTTGGCGCCGGGTGTTGCCGTCGATGCCGCCATCGATGGCCCATTCGGCAAACACCGTGGGGCCGGGCTCGAACTCGCGCGGCTGCCAGTCGGCGGTGAGCTGGTCCTCGTCGGCGTAGTACTCGACCAGGGCGCCGGCCGGATTGCGGAAGTACCAGAAATAGGCCGAGGACACGGGATGGCGGCCCGGGCCCAGCTGGGTGTCCCAGCCGCAGCGCGAGATGTGCATGCCGCCGCCGAAGACCTCGTGGATGTCGCGCACCGTGAAGGCCACGTGGTTCAGGCCCGCGTCCTTGGCCGGGCGCTGCAGCAGGAAGATGTCGTGGTGGCCGCCGTCGGGTGCGCAGCGCAGGAAGGCGCCGCGCTCGGGGTAGCGGTCCGAGGCTGCGAAGCCGAAGTTGTCCACGTAGAAGCGCTCGCAGGCCTGCACGTCCTTGACGAAGAACACCACATGGCCGACCTCGATGGGCTGGGCGCGTTCGTAGGCCGGGCTGGCCTGGTTGACGCGGTCCTTGCGGTTCCAGGTGTTGTAGGCGGCGCCTTGCACATCCACATCACGCTTTTGCGTGACCTGCAGGCGCACGGACAGGCCGTTGGGGTCGGTGCAGCCTATGCGCCCCTGGCCCTGTGTGAAGCCCGGCAGCGCGGCGATGCGACCGGCGTACAGCGCCAGATCGGCCTCGCTTTCCACACCCCAGACCACTTCGCGCAGCGTGGGGCCGGCCTCGATGGCGGGCGGCAGATCGGGATGGTCCACGGCGGCCACGATCACGCGGCAGCCGTTGAGGGTCTCGAACACCAGCCGGTCGTCCGCTTCCTGCACCAGCGCCAGGCCCCAGTCCAGGAAGAAGCGGCGGCAGGTGGCCAGGTCGTCCGCGCCGTAGGTGATTTCGTCTATGCCCAGTACGCTCATGTCGATTCCCTTTCAGTTCGCCCAGGCCAAAGGCTGGTCGTTCAAGCCCCAGTACATGCTCTTTTGCTCCATGTACTGCTGTATGCCCAGCCGTCCCTTCTCGCGGCCCAGGCCGCTGTCGCGCCAGCCGCCGAAGGGTGTGGAGATGGAGAACTGCTTGTAGGTGTTGATCCAGACGGTGCCGGCCTGCACGGCGCGGCCTATGCGCCAGGCGCTCTTGTAGTCGCGCGTCCAGATGCCGGCGGCCAGCGCGTAGACGCTGTCGTTGGCCTGGGCGAGCAGGTCGTCCTCGTTGTCGAAGGGCATGGCCACGAGCACGGGGCCGAAGATTTCCTGCTGGCAGATCTGCCAGTCGTTCTTCACGCCGTCGATGATGGTCGGGCGGTAGTAGTAGCCGCGCTCGAACTGCGCGCCCTCAGGCCGCTGGCCGCCCGTGAGCAGCCGGCCGCCTTCGGACAGGCCCAGGGCCACATAGCTCTCTATGGACTCGCGGTGCTTGGCGGTGATCAGCGGGCCCATCTGCGTGCGCTCGTCGGCCGGGTCGCCCACCTGCAGCGCGGCGGCCTTGGCCGTGAGGCGCTGCATGAATTCGGCATGCAGGCTGCGCGCCACGAACAGGCGAGAGCCCGCGATGCACGACTCGCCCGAGGAGCTGAAGATGCCGTAGAGCACGCCGTTGACGGCATGGTCGATGTCGGCATCGGCCAGCACCATGGTGGCCGACTTGCCGCCCAGCTCCAGCGAGACCGGCATCATCTTGTCGGCCGCGATGTGGGCGATGTGCTTGCCCGTGGACGTGCCGCCGGTGAACGACACGCGCTTGACCAGCGGATGCTTGGTGATGGCATCGCCAATCACCGAGCCCCGGCCCGGCAGCACGCTGACCAGGCCCTTGGGCACGCCGGCCTCTTCGCAGATCCTGGCCAGCTCCAGCGCCAGCAGCGGCGTGGCCTCGGCGGGCTTGACGACCACGGCGTTGCCGGCGGCCAGCGCAGGCGCCAGCTTTTGCGCCTCGCTGGCGATCGGCGAGTTCCACGGCGTGATGGCCGCCACCACACCCATGGGCTCGTACACGCTCATGGTCATGAAGTCGCCGCGCGAGGGCGTGATGGTTTCCTCCATGGTCTCGCAGGCCGCTGCAAAGAACTGGAAGGTGGCGGCGGCGCTGGCCACCAGCATGCGTGTTTCCTTGATGGGCTTGCCGTTGTCCAGGCGCTGCAGCTGGGCCAGGGGCTCGGCGCGCTCGCGGATCAGCTGGGCCACGCGGTGCAGCACGGCCGCGCGCTCATGGGGCTTTTTCTGGGCCCAGCCACTGGTGCGGAAGGCGTGGTCGGCCTTCTGGATGGCCTCCTCCACATCCTCCAGGCTGGGCGCGCGCAGGCGGCCCACCACTTCGCCGGTGGCGGGATAGAGCGTGGTGGATTCGCCACCGCCGCCCAGGCGCCATTCGCCGGCGATATTGATGGGGAGCAGTTCCAGGTTCGACATGGTGAGCCTCTCTCGTTCGTTCGAATCCAGCCGCCTCAGACGGCCTTGGACGCCGTGGTGGTGGCCGGGATCTGGTCCAGCTTGTTCACGGGCGGGCCCGAGAACGTGGCCTTGAAATTGCCGATGGCGCGCATGTCGATCTCCAGCAGGAAGGGGCCCTTCTTCGGCCAGGCCGAGGCCAGCACGGCGGGCAGCTCGTCAAGGTTCTGCACGCGGGCATGGGGCAGCTGGATGGAGGCGCACAGCTGCGCGTAGTCGGGCGTGTGCAGTTCCACATAGCAGCGGCGGCCGCCGTAGGAGGCGTCCTGGATGTTCTGGATCACGCCGTAGCGCTGGTCGTTCATCAGCACGATCAGGGTGTCGCACTCTTCCTGCACCAGCGTGGCCAGCTCGCCCAGATTCAGGATGAAGCCGCCATCACCCGCCAGGCCCAGCGTCTTGCGGCCCGAGCCGCTGACCGCCGCGCCCACGGCCGCGCCGATAGCCATGGGCATGCCCATGCCGATGCCGCCGCCCGTGGCGTGCACGCCCGCATTGGGCTCGAAAAAGCGCAGCTCGCGGTTGCCCCAGGTGCTGTTGGAGACGGTCACGTCACGCACCCAGTTGAAGTTGCGGCCCACGGCCTTTTGCAGCTCCTGCACCAGCACGCTGTACGGGCCCAGGCCGTCGCGCATGGTGGCCACGGCCTCGTCGTGCACCTGGCGCAGGTCGGCCAGCAGCTCGGGGTCGGCCTTGTAGCCGCGCGCCTCCAGCCGGTCGGCCAGGCCTGTCAGCGCCAGGGCCGAGTCGCCGCAGACAAAGCCGTCATCGGCGTAGCAGCGGCCCTGCTGGGCGGCGTCCACATCGATGCGCAGCAGCGGGCGCGGCAGCTTCAGTTCGTACTTCAGCGTCTCGTTGCTGCGCAGGCGCGTGCCCACGGCCAGCATGGCGTCGCAGCGCTGGTAGAAGGCCTCCACGGGCTTTTGGATGTTGTAGGCGCCCAGCGAGGCCGGATCGTCCTCGGCCACGATGCCGCGGCCCTGGCCCGTGCTGACGATGCCGAAGCCCAGCGCCTTCAGGCGCTGCACGGCAGCGACTGCGTGGCGTGCGCCGCCACCCAGCCACAGCAGCGGGCGGCGCGCCTTGGCCAGCGTGTCGGCCAGCGCATCCAGCGATGCCTCGCTGGGGGCCAGCACGGCCACCGGCAGCGGCGACAGGTCGGCCGGCATGTCGATCACGGTCTGCTGGATGTCGATGGGAATCTCCACGCTCACCGGGCCGGTCGGCGCGGTCATGGCGGCCTGCACGGCGGCCTTCAAGGTGGACAGGCAGGTCTCGGCGCTGCGCACGCGGAACGCCGCCTTGGACACGGCGCCCAGCATGGTCAGCTGGTCGGGCGCCTCGTGGATGTACGACAGCTTCTGGTCCAGGTACTGCGTCTCGATCTGGCCCGTGATGTGCAGCAGCGGCGTGCCGGCCGTATAGGCCTCCACCAGGCTGCCGGCGATGTTGCCGGCGGCCGGGCCGGTGCTGGTGATGCACACGCCCAGGCTGGAGGTGGAACGCGCGCAGGCATCGGCCATGTTGCCGGCGCCGGCCTCGCCGCGCGCCATCACGAAGCGGACATGGCCGCGCGCATTCATCGCGTCCAGGATGGGCATGTTGTGGATGGAGATCACCCCGAACGCGGCCTGCACGCCGCAGTGTTCGAGGAACTGGGCCACAACGGCGCCGACGGTGATTTTGGATGCGGAAGAAGTCATGTTCTGCTTTGAATCGGGTGAAGGGGCTGGAGCACTACGCTTGCCGTGCAAGGCCACCGGAGACGTCGATGTGGCTGCCGGTCGTGTAGGAGGACAGGGGCGTGGCGAGATAGAAGATGGCGCGCGCGGCCTCGTCGGGCGAGCCCAGGCGGCCCAGCGGAATGGACTTCTTGCGGGCGAGGTCGGCGCTCCAGGCGTTCCAGTCCTGGCTGCGGTCCTCACGCGCCTCGAAGCGGCGGCGCCACTGGCCGGACTCGATCAGGCCGACCAGGATGCCGTTGACGCGCACGCCCTTGGGCGCGAACTCGGTGGCCATGGAGCGCACCAGGTTCTTGAGGCCGGCGCGCGCGGCCGAGGTGGCCACCATGTGCGGCTCGGGCTGCGAGGCCAGCAGCGAATTGACGCAGACGATGGCCGGCTCAGCCGTGCGCTCGAGCTGCGGCAAAAAGGCGCGCGTGGGATGCAGCACCGAGAAGAACTTCAGGTGCAGCTCCTCGGTCCAGGCCGCATCGTCGGTGCTGGCAAACGTCGAGACCCGGCCCTGGCCCGCGTTGTTCACGAGGATGGAGGCCGGACCCAGCGCAGCCTCGCTGTCGCGCGCGAACTGCTGCACCTGGGCGGCGTCGAGCACGTCGCAGGCCTGGGCGAACAGGCGGGCCTCGGGATGGCGTTCGCGCAGTTGCTGCACGGCCTGCTCCAGGCGTTCGGCGCTGCGCCCGCACAGGGCGACACGCGCGCCCTGCGACAGCAGCAGATCGACCGTGGCCAGGCCAATGCCCGAAGAGCCGCCGGTGACGACGGCCGTGGTGTCCTTGAGTTGGGAATCAAACATGGCCGCCTCCTGCGCGCCGGGAATTGAGGGAAAGCAGCTGTGCCGTCTGCGTTTGCGTTTGCGTTTGCGGGCGGTAGTTCAGCAGCTCGGACAGCTCGGCCGCCGCGTCGCAGACGCCGGCGATAAGGGTCTCGGCACGGCCCTCCTCCACATGGGGCGCGGGAACCGTCGTGCCCAGCGCCGCCACCACGCGGCCGCTGTGGTCGCGCACGGGCGCGGCGATGGTGCAGATGGAGCTTTCGTAGAAGCCTTCGCTGAACACATGGCCGCGCTCGCGGTCGGCCTCGACCAGGTTGAACAGGTCCAGCACCGTGCGCGGCGTCTTGGGCGTGTGCGCTTCTAGGTGCTCTTCGGGATAGAGCGCGCGCAGCTCGGGCAGGGACAGATCGGCCAGCAACACGCGGCCCAGGGCCGTGGCATGGGCAGGCAGGCGCGTGCCCACACGCACCGAACTGGTCAGCGGCGTGGGCGGCGTCACCTTGGCCACATAGACGATGGAGCGGCCATCACGCACCACGATGTTGCAGGGATAGCGGATTTCGCCGCACAGCCGCGCGATCACGGGCTGGCCCAGCTCGGTCAGGTCCATGGACGACAGGAACTCGAAGCCCAGGCGCAGCACGGACAGGCCCAGCCGGTAGTCATTGCTGCCCTCGGCACGCTGCAGAAAGCCCATGGCCTCCAGCGTGTTGAGCATGCGGAAAATCGTGGCGCGCGGCAGCTGCAGGCGGCGGGCCAGCTCGGGCGCGCCCAGCGTGGCATTGCCGCGCCCGAACTCCTGCAGCAGGCGCAGGCCGCGCTCCAGCGCGGGCACCATGTACTTGTCGGCGCCGTTGTCCGCGCTTTCAGCGCTCTCGGCATTCCCGGAAGGGGTGGTGTCGTTCATGGCGAAACCCCTTCAATTCATGACGAAGCCGCCGTTGACGGGCAGCACCTGCCCCGTCACGAAGCGTGCGCCATCGGACAGCGCATAGGCCACGGCGCCCGACACATCCTCGGGCCGCTGCTCGCGCTGCAGCGCGCGCTGGTCGATGTACAGGCGGTGGCGGTGCTCGGGCACGTACTCCGTGGCCTCCACCAGCACCAGGCCCGGCGCCACGGCGTTGATGGTGATGCCGTCGGCCCCCAGCTCGCGCGCCATGGAACGCGTCATGGCCATCACCGCGCCCTTGCTGGCCACATAGGCCATCAGGTTGGGGGCGCCCCACATCGCGGTGTCGGACGCAAGGTTGACGATGGCGCCCCGGCCGCTGTCGCGCAGCGCGGCGCGGCAGGCGCGCGTCATCAGCCACACGCCGCGCACGTTCACGTTCATCACCTGGTCCCACTTGTCCAGATCGATGTCGTCCATGCCCTTGCCGCCCGAATCGGTCACGGCCGCGTTGTTCACCAGGCCGTCCAGCCCGCCCAGCGCCTGCACGGCCTGCTGCGCGCAGCGCTCTATCGACTCCGGATTGCCGGCATCCAGCCCGAAGCCATGGGCCTCGAAGCCCTGCGCACGCAGCCGGGCCACGGACTCGGCCAGCAGCTCCTCGCGCAGATCGGCCATGGCGACACGCGCGCCCTGCTCGCAAAAAGCCTTGGCGAACGCAAAGCCCAGGCCGCGCGCCGAGCCTGTGACGAGGATGCGGCGGCCGGCAAGCTGGCCTGTGGAGGGCGTGGTGTTCATGGCGTACCTCAATCGAAGGGGGTTTGTGTCTGTTTCAAATTTGAAATGACACTTTTTTCTTGAAACAAGCGTGAGTTTAGGACTGATGGTTCGGGGTGGGATTGGGGAAAACACGGAGGCGTGTGGGAAATGGATGACAGAGGTGTGTCTGGGTGTGTTTGGATGGGGGCTTTTTATGGCTTGTGAGGACATGCCCGCCCTGCGGGCGGGAGCCGGGTTTCGGCCCGGCGGCCGACCGACTTTCTTGCCGCGCGGCAAGAAAGTCGGCAAAGAAACGCGCCCAAATGCCCGCGACCCCTGCGCTTCGCTCCGGGGCAACCTGCGTCGTGGCGGTTGCGGGGTTCGCTGCGGAACTCGCTGCGTTCACTGCGTGAACTCCGCTCAGACAACCGCAGCGAGTCAGATGACGAAGCAGTCCTGTCCTTCGGCAGGACTGCAACCCCGCAACCACCACGCCGCAGGCGCGTTCATACGGGGAGTGGATGCAGGCCGTCGCTTCGCTCGGCCTGGGGTTTGAGGCAGGGTTGTGGAATGCCTCTATGATTTCGGTGGCCCCCTGTTCCGGGGCTGGTGCTTGAAAACACCATCTACACACAGCGGCAGAGCCTCCCCGAAAGTGAGGCCTCGTCACGTCTGAACACTTGGACAGTGGGCATCGCACCCGCACGTCCACACGGTTTTGGATGGGATGGGGCTACCCGCAAGGCTGCCCGCACGTCTGTGTGCGTGTTTTCAACATCCCATCCACCCTTCCTGCGCTTGAAAACGCAGGTCGGGTGTTTCCGTCTCGCACAGGAGTACGAAAACATGAACGATCAGCGCACCGCTCTTCCCACGCGCGCCAGCTTCGAGCAACTGGCTCGCACCATCACCGACACCAATGGATGGGTACAGGAAGGCTGCAACGAAATATGGGCCCTGGCCCAACTTGTGTTGGCCAGCCTCAATGCACCAGAAGACTTGCGACGTCCAGAAGCCATGGCTCACGCACTGCGCGCCATCCGCGACGGCGCTGAGTCACTGGCCGACTATGTGCAAGGCGAAGCCAGAAGCGTAGGTTGCGACCACACTCAAAGCCCATAGCCACAAGTGCGGCCACATCCGGCCGAGCGCAGCGAAGGGGTCGCGGGCATTCGGGTTGCCGTCTTTGACCTGACCTTTCTTGGCGAATCAAGAAGGGCCATCGGCTGCCGGGCCAGGAACCAGGCATCAAAACCAAGCAATCGCAGTGGCAGGAATTCCCCTCGCGTCCAGCGCCAAGGCTTTGGCCTCCGATGACACACGGGCTACACGGTCATCAGTAACGACACGCAGCAAAATAGTACTTTTTTAGATACACTTTTCCGATGGAAGAGCCCATTCTTTCCGTTGTCTTCTACCGATCCGATGCCGGCAAGGAGCCCGTGCGTGACTGGCTTCGTGAACTTACGGTGGAAGACCGCAAAGCCATCGGCGCCGATATCAAGACAGTCCAATACAACTGGCCTCTGGGCATGCCGGTAGTACGCAAGATGGAGCCAGGACTGTGGGAGGTGCGGTGCAGCATTGCCGATGGCATCGCACGTGTCCTATTCACGGCCCAGAATGGAAAAATGGTTCTGCTGCATGGCTTCATCAAAAAGTCGGCCAAGACCCCCGCGCCGGATCTGACAACTGCCAGAAACCGGCTCAAGAAGCTGAGGAATACCCCATGAACAAACATCTAGGCAGCAATTTCGATGACTTCCTCGAAGAAGAAGGCCTGCTTGAGGAGGCCACAGCTATCGCAGTGAAGCGGGTGATTTCCTGGCAATTCGCACAGGCGATGAAAGCCCAGAAAGTCAGCAAGACCGAGATGGCGACACGCATGCGCACCAGCCGCATGGTGGTGAACCGCTTGCTGGACGAAAACGACACCGGCGTCACCCTGGCCACGTTGGCCCGCGCCAGCGTGGCGCTTGGCACGGCTTTGCACTTTGAACTGGACGATGCGACGGTTCTCCAGGCATCAGCGGCATAAAAGCACGACCGCTCAGCGCTGCGCTGACAGCCGCCGCAAAAACCCATCCACAACCCGCAACGCATACCGACTCGCCACCACCCTCACAAACTCCGCAAAGTCCACATGCGCACTGTCATCCGCCCGATCGGAAACCGTCCGCATGGCCGCAAACGGCACGCCATAGTCCAGGCAGGCCTGCGCCACGGCGGCGCCTTCCATCTCCACCGCCAGCACCTCATGCCCTGCAGCACGCAGGCCCTGCGCCAGCGCGGAAGAGGCGCCCGCCGTGCCCACGAACTGGTCACCGCTGGCAATCAGCCCCTGGTGCGCGCGCGGCGCCGTGGTGGCGTGGGCGGCGCGCAGGTCTTCGCCCGCCTCGGCAACGCAGGCCTGGGCGGCGGCCAGCAGCGCGGCCGTCATTTCGGGATCGCAGGGCAGGCGCGTGCGTCCGTAGCCGGGCATTTCCCAGCGCGGGAAGATGGGCGAGGCGTCCAGGTCGTGCTGCAGGTATTCGTCGGCCACGACGACATCGCCCACGCGCACGCCTTCGCCCAGGCCACCGGCGACGCCGGTGAAGGCAATGCGGCGCACGCCGAAGCGCTCGATCAGCGCCGTGGCCGTGGTGGCGGCCGCCACCTTGCCTATGCCCGACAGCGCGCAGACCACGTCGTGCCCATGCAGGCGCCCGCGCCAGAACATGCGGCCGGCGTGGGCCGTGCCCTGGGCGTCGGACAGGGCATGGACCAGGCCTTCCTGTTCCTGCGGCAGGGCACTGAGGATGGCGATGGTCATGGTGGCTTCTCTTTCAACGTTTCAACGGCACAGGCAAAAAGCAAAGGCGGCCCGGAGGCCGCCTGCGGGGCGAAAGCGCCCATTGTGCCGCGAGCCTGTGCCCGGTGCGGCTCAGATGGCGATGGCCGTGGCCTGGTTGAGCACGGCGCGCACCACGCTGTAGACGGTGAGGGCCGAGGTCTTGGGGTTGGCCTCCAGCGGCTTGCCGCGCATGGTCAATTCCATGGAACCGAAGGCGCCGCGCGCGGCCACATGGTGCACGTTTTCGTCCACGGCCGGGTCGGCGTACAGGCGCACCGTGGTGCGGTCCAGGCCCATGCCGGCCAGCGACAGGGTGGCGGCCACGTTGGCGTTCTTGGGGTAGAGCTGGGCGGCCTCGCGTGCGCTGCCTTCGAAGATGCAGAAGGCTTCCTTGAGGCTGGCGAGGTCGCAGCGCTGTTCTGCGGGCGTGCCGGTCCAGGCCAGGGGCGGCTTGCGGCCGGTGTAGACCACTTCGTCCAGGCCGCCGATGCGGGCTGCGGCCAGCGCATCCACGCCGCCGATGGCGCCCGACAGCAATTGCACCTGGGTGCCTCCGGCCTCGGCCGCGGCCTGAACGGCCTCGGCCATGCCGGGGGCGCTGAGTGCGCCGATGGAGGCCACGACGGCAGGAATGCCGCGCCGCAGGGCGGGCAGCACATGCTCTTCGATGGCGGTATGGCCTGCGCATTCGACGATAAGGTCGGGCCGGTCTTCAGTCGTCAGCGCAGGCAGTGCGCGCGCCTGGGGCGCATGCCGGGCCAGGGTGGCGCGCACGGCGTCCGTCACTTCGGGCACAAGCACCCAGCCCACCTGCACCGCGGCATGGCCCTTGAGCAGTTCGAGCACGCTGGCGCCAATCGCACCGCAGCCAATCACAGCAATATTCATCGTCATTTCTTTCTGAGCAAGAACGCGCTGAAGGCCGGTGGGGGCACCGTCTCCTCAGCGCAGAAAACCAGGATGCTGGGTGCGCAGGTGGCCCGTCAGCTCGACGGCGGCCTCGCGCACCTGTTCCACCCAGTGCGCCATGCGCCCGGGTGCGATTTCGGTAAATGCCACGGCCATGCCCAGGCCCGCGATGATGCGGCCCTGCGCATCGCGCACGGGCGCGGCAATGCTGGAGACGCCGGGCTCGTAGAAGCCCTCGCCCATGGCGTAGCCGCGCTCGCGGTCCTGCAGCAGCAGTTGCTGCAGTTGCTGCACGTCACGCGGCGTGCTTTCCGAGAATTGCGGCAGTTCGCTGCCGCCGAAGAGTTCTCGCAGCTGGTCTGCGTCCATGTCCTGCAACAGGGCGCGGCCCAGCACGGTGGCATGGGCGGGCAGGCGCGAGCCCACGCGCACGGCGCCCTGGAAGGCGCCGGCCGGCGCGATGCGCGCCACGTAGACCACGGAGGTGCCGTCCAGCAGCGCCAGGTTGGTGGTGAAGCCCAGGCGCTCGCACAGCGCCTGCAGCACGGGCTCGGCCAGTTGGGCCAGCGGCTGGGTGGACAGGTAGTCGTAGCCCAGGCGCAGCACGGACAGGCCCAGCCGGTACTCGGTGCCCGAGCGTTGCAGATACCCCATGTTCTCCAGCGTCGTCAGCATCCGGAACACCGTGGAACGCGGCAGCGCCAGGGTGCGCGCCAGGTCGGGCGCGCTCCACACGGGCTGCGAAGGCGTGAAGCAGGCCAGCAGGCGCAGGCCGCGCTCCAGCGCGGGGACGGTGTAGCGGTCGTTGTCGTTCGAGAGGGTTTCGGAGGTGTCGCTCATCGCAATTCGGGCCGGTAGGCCATCAGGTCAGCAGGGTGGCCAGCCTCTGTGCGACATCCGCAGGTTGTTCGACGACAGAGGCATGGCCGGCTGCCGCAAGCGTAACGTACCGGGCGCCCAGCCTTGCGGCCCAGGCCGCGCAGGCAGCGGGCGGCGTGACCACGTCGTGCTCGCCCACCCAGACCTCGACCGGCATGGCCAGTTGCCCGGCCGCCTGCCCCAGGTCGCTGCCGCACAGCAGCTCCACGGCCTGGGCGTAGCCGGCAGCATGCAGGCGCGCCGTGTTCCAGCGCACCCATTGGCGCACGGGCTCGGGTGCGGCGGGCGAGACCAGGCGCTGGTCGATGGCGGCGGCCAGGCCTTCGATGCCTTTTTCCTGAAGGGCCGCAAGACGGCCCTGGCGTACCTTGGCCTGCTGCTCGCCCATGCCGGGTGCGCCATAGCCGCCAGCGGGGCTGATCAGCACCAGTTGCTGCACGCGCCCGGCACCGGCCTGCACCGCCCAGGGCGTGCCCATGAGCGCACCCAGCGAGTGGCCCACCAGCAGGCAGCGGCGCACGCCCAGCGCCTGCAGCGACTGCTCCAGCACGCGGGCGTAGTCGGCGCCCGTGGGCGCGTCGGGTGCCAGCGGCGTGGAGCGGCCATAGCCGGGCGCGTCCCAGGCCAGCACACGCGTGCGCGGCGCCAGCGCCAGGGCCACGTCCAGCCAGGAGGCGGCGCCCGAGCTGATGCCGTGCAGCATCACCACGGCAAAGTCCGAGGCCGTGTCGCCGGCCTCGCGCCAGGCGGCCTGAGCGCCACCGGGCAGGGCGATGAGATGTTCGGGGAACTGCGCCTGAAGGCGCTGCTCCATGCATGCTGTTACCGAGGGGGTCATTTCAGTTATCCATGGCGATGGCATGGCCCTTCAGCCATGAGACTGGCACGATCCAAGCCAGGGACAGCAAGCAAGGGCCGCCCCGCCGCGAGGCTGTCGTCCCCCTTTCAAGGGGGAAGGCGCGAAGCGCCTCAGGGGGTGCTCCATTTCTAACGTTTGATTTTTGCCAGGGGGTGTTCTGGGGGATAGGTGGGCGTGATGGGCTTCTTGGCGCCCAGCATCACGCACATCAGCGCGTCTTCGTCGCCGATGTTGATTTCCTCGCGGTACACGCCGGGCGGCACGGAGACCACGTCGCGGTCAGTGAGGATGGTCTCGAAGCGCTGGCCGTCCTTCTCCAGCACGAGCTTGAGCTTGCCGCGGATCAGGAAGAAGACTTCCTCCACATCGGTGTGCAGGTGCGAGGGGCCTTCATTGCCGGCCGGGATGACCATGGTGGAGAAGGTGAAGTTCTCGGACGGGATGGTGTTGCTGTCCGCAGCCACGCCCGTGCCGCCCGTGCCGATGTAGCGCATCTGGCCACGGCGGTACTTGGGGTCGAAGTCGGCCTGGAACTTCAGCGCGTCGAAGTCGTACTTGCGCGTGGAAAACCGCGCCACGCGCGACTCCATCCATTGTTCGAAGCTGGAGCCTTCGGGCTGGTCCCAGGTGCGGGGCGTGTTCTGAGCGGATTCGGACATGTGTCTCTCCATCAACGTCGGTGGATCATGGCGGGGAAGGCGCCATTTGTTTTATCCATGAATCACAGTTCATGGGGTAAAACAATTATAGGAAGATTGATCGCACGCAACAAGGGCCACATGCGCAGCGGCATGTGGCCCCTTTGCTGCCCAGTCTGTTGAGGGAACAGCGATGCGGGTGCAACAGCGATGCGGGTGCCTCAGGCAGCCATGCTGCGCCGCCCAGGCCGAAAGCCCGCATGGCTGGCCGGCCAGACCACGGACAGGCAGGCCAGTGCCAACACCGCCAGCGCCCAGGGCAAGGCGGAGGCACCCAGCCAGCCCAGCAGCAGTCCGCCGGCCACGCCGCCGCTCGCCACGGCCAGGTTGAAGACCGTCACCAGCATGGACTGGGCCACGTCGGCGCCCTCGCCTGCCGCGTCGGCCAGCGCGGTCTGCAGCAGCGTGGGCGCGCCGCCAAAGCTCAGGCCCCAGGCCGCAACGCCGATCAGAACGGCCACGGCCGACTGCCCGGCCAGGCCCAGCACCAGCGCAGACACGGCGAACAAGGCCAGGCTCAGCACGGTGAGCGCGCGCAGCCAGCGGTCCACCAGCAGGCCCGTGAGCCAGATACCGGCAATGGCCGCAAGGCCGAACAGCAGCAGCACCACATCCACCCTTTGCCCCAGCCCTGCAGAGACCAGGAAAGGCGCGATGAAGGTGTAGAGCATGTTGTGGGCCAGCATCCAGCCGAACAGCGCCAGCAGCACGGGACGCACGCCGGGCACGAGCAGGATGCGCGCCACGGGCTGGCGTTGGTGCGCCGTCTGCCCGGCGTAATCCGGCACACCCAGCCGCACCCAGGCCAGCAGCAGCAGGCACAGCGCCGACAGCGCCCAGAACACGCCGCGCCAGTCGAACAGGCTGCCCAGCCAGGCGCCCAGCGGCACGCCGGCCGCCAGGGCCAACGGCTGGCCCACGCCCGCCACGGCCAGTGCACGCCCCTGCAGATGCGGCGGCACCATGCGCCGCGCATAGCCGGCCACCAGCCCCCAGATCACGCCGGCAGCCATGCCTGCGGCAAAGCGGGCGACCAGGGTCAGGCCGTAGTGGCCGGACAGCGCGGTGAGGCTGTTGAAAAGCAGCAGCCCGCCCACCGCCGCCATGAACAGCGGCCGGCGCCTGAGGCCGCGCGTGGCGGCCACGACGGGAATGGCGGCCAGTACCGAACCCAGCGCGTACAGCGTGACCATCTGGCCGGCCATGGCTTCGGACACTGCCAGTCCCGTGCCGATCTGTGGCAGCAGGCCGGCCGGCAGGGTCTCGGTCATGATGGCCAGAAAGCCTGCCATCGCCAGGGCCAGCAGCCTGCCCAGCGGCAGGCCCGTGTCGCCGGAGGTGTCCATGGGCTGGTTCATTGCCTTGTCCTCGCTGCGCATCTCAGGCATGGGAGGCTGGATGGGATGCCAGGTGGGATGCCGCCATGTCCTTGTCGCCATGCCCGGCGGCCAGCGCGCGCTCGAAGCGGCGCAGCCCGGCCTGGGCGCCATCCAGCAGCAGGCCTGCGCCGGCGGCGGCATCGGCCACCAGTTGGGCGTCCTTGACGGCATTGGCCACGGTGAAGCTGGCGTCGTAGCGGCCTGACAGCATGGCAGCGGCCTTGGCCTGGAAGAAGCCGCTGTCCATGGGCCCGCCCGTGACGGCATCGACCACCAGTGCCGGTTCTATGTCCAGCCCCTTGGCCAGCGCCAGGCTTTCGGCCAGGCCATGCGTGAGTGCGAAGGCCCAGTGGTTGAGCGCCAGCTTGAGCCGGCTGGCGGCGCCTGCCTGCTGCGCAATCCACAGGCTGCGTTTGCCAATGGCATCGAACACCGGCTGCACCTGGCCGCGCTGCGCCAGCGGGCCTGCGGCCAGGATGACCAGCTGGCCCTGCTCGGCCGGCTGGCGCGTGCCCTGCACGGGGCAGTCGTAGAACACCAGGCCATGCCGATCGGCGAATTGCGCCAGCGGCGCGATGGCGTCCACACCCACCGTGCTCAGTTGCAGCCACAGTGTGCCCGGCTGCAATGCGGGCGCTGCAGCCTGCATGGCCTGCAGCACGGCCGGCCCGTCCTTGAGCACGGTGACGACGATGCGGGCGCCACGCACGGCGTCGACCGCATCGCCGCAGGCCTGAACGCCGTCGGCCGCAAGGGCCTGGGCCTTGGCGGCCGTCCGGTTCCAGGCGCGGACGGTGAAGCCCTTGCGTTGCAGGTTGCGCGCGACGGGCGCACCGATCAGGCCCGTGCCGAGCACGGCAATGGTGGTTTGAAGGTTTGAATGCATGGGAACTCCAGGGTGATGAGAGAGTGAAACAGACAAGGAAAACCGAAATCCGGATTACTGGAACGATCATTCCAATTCAAGGAAAATAAAAACCCGCAACGGCACGACATGCGCGCGGCGGGTGGCGGGTGGCCGGCTACTGCGCCTGCAGCGCCATGTCGACCACGTCGACCACGTCCATCAGGCACTGGCGGCGCTGCGGCGCGCTGCTTCCCTTGCCCAGCACGCGCAGGCCCTGCACGGTGTTCAGGACGAAGCGCGCCAGGGCACGCGGCTTTTTGCTGTCGGTGATGTCGCCTTCCTGCTGGCCGCGCAGGATGAGCTTTTCCAGCGCCTTTTGCAGGCGCTGGAAGTTGCCGGCCACCCTCTCGGCCACGGCCTCGTCATGGCCGGCCAGCTCCAGCGCGGCATTGGCGACCAGGCAGCCACGGCGCCCGGCATCGCTCAATTCGTCCTGCACGATGCGCAGCAGCAGCTGCCGCACCAGGTCCCGGGCGCGCCCCGGGCCGGACAGCAGTTCCACGTTGGAGGTGGTCACGGCCTCATAGCGGCGCAGCGCATGCTGGAACAGCCCCTGCTTGTTCTCGAAGGTGCCGTACAGGCTGCTGCGCGACAGGCCCGTGCCGTCCACCAGGTCCTGCACCGAGGTGGCCGCGTAGCCGCGCTGCCAGAACACCTGCATGGCGGCGTCTGCGATGTCATCGGGGTCGAAGTCCTTGGTGCGCATGGCGGCTCATTGAATTGGAACGATCATTCCACTCAATGTAGGCGGCCGTTCCGCGGCTGTCAAGATTGCGCCAAAGGGCCTTCACTCGCAGGGAATTTCCAGCCCCACCTTCACGCGGTCCAGCGCCACGATGGTCTTGAACCATTTGACGTTGGGGTTCTCGGCGAACAGGCGCCGCGCCAGGGCCTCGTACTCCTGCATGGTGGCCACGGTGAGCACGAGCACGAAGTCCACCTCGCCCGTGACGTAGTAGCACTGCTGGACCTCGGGCACGGCGAAGTGCGACTTCATGGCGTTGAGCGCGTCGATGCTGGTGCGCTCGGTCATGACCTCCACGATGATGGTGATGGGCCGGCCCACGCGCGTGGGGTCCACGGTGGCGGCCTGGCCGGTGATCACGCCTTCGGCCTGCATGCGCTTGAGGCGGCGCTGCACGGCGGCCGTGGACAGGTTGACCTGCTCGGCCAGCAGGCGCAGCGGCACCGTGCTGTCGCGCTGGACGATGGCCAGGATGGCGCGGTCGAAGCCGTCCAGGTCGGCCAGGTGAGCAGGGTGGGCGGTGGGCTTGGTCATGGGAAGCGAGGACTTTTGGAGGGTGAGAAATTTTCTCGCAAACACCCCCAATTCAGAGACCAAAAAACAGGTGCCGCGAAATAGTATTTCGTCGTTTTCCGCATCCAACGCATGCGGACCTGCCTGCCGAGAAAGCCCATCCCATGGCCACCCTGCTCCACCTGTCTCCCGTGTTTCTTGTGATGTCCATGCTCATGGTTTTGCGCCGCCCGCCTGTGCAGGCGGCCATGGCCGGGGCGGTGCTGGTCGCCCTGCTGTGGCTGGTCGATGCCTGGATGGCGACGGGCACCGCCGCTTCCGGCGCCGCCCTGGCCGCAGCGCGCGACACGGGTGTGCTGTTCCTGAGCACGGCCTTCGTGATCGTGCCGGGCCTGGGCTTTGTGATCCTCATCGAACGCATGGGCGTGAACCAGGCGCTGAGCCAGTGGGTGCGCTCGCTGGGCCTGGGGCCGGCCGATCAGGTGGTGTTCATCGTGCTGGGCCTGGCGCCGCTGCTGGAGGCGATGACAGGCTTTGGCGTGTCGCTGATCGCCACCGTGCCGCTGCTGCTGAGCCTGTTCGAGCGGCGCGCCGCACTGCGCATGGCGCTGGCGGGCATGGCCATCATGCCCTGGGGCACGCTGGGCCTGGCCACCGTGATCGGTGCCTCGCTGGCCCATGTGGACGCGGCCGCGCTGGCAGCTGTGTCCTCGCTGACCAGCGCGCCGGTATTCCTGGTGCTGGGCGCCCTGTCCCTGCACCTGGCCGGAGAGCGCGGTGCGCGGGCCTGGCTGCTGCTGGGCGGCTTTGGCCTGCTGTTCGTGGGCGTGCTGCATGGCATCAGCCGCTGGCTGGGTCCCGAGGTGGCGGGCGTGGGCGCGGGCTTTGCAGTGGCGCTGGGTATGCTGGTGCGCGCACTGCGCATGCGCGGCCGTGACCAGGCGGCACCCGGCTGGCCGCGACAGGCCTGGCCGTATCTGGCGCTGGCCCTTGCCATCGTGCTGCTCAAGCTGCTGGCCCTGGCCACGCAGTGGGACCAGCGCTGGATCTTGCAGGGCGCCCAGGTGGCCTGGAAGCCGCTGGCCTCCCCGGGCTTGGCGCTGACCCTGGTGCTGGGCCTTCTGCTGGTGCGCGGCGCCGGCAGCGGCATCCCCCTGGCCGGTGCGCTCACCGCCCGCGCCAAGCGCCCGCTGCTGACCATCTTCTTCTTTCTGGCCATGTCGCAGATGATGGTCAAGGCCGGTTTCCTGTCCGGCCTGGTGCAGCTGCTGGCCGAGCTGGCGCCCGCTGCCCTGGCGCCCATCGTGGCGGCCTTCGGCGCGCTGGCCGGCTACATGACGGGCTCCAACGTGGGCGGCAACGCGATCTTCATGCCCGCCATCGCCCTGCTGCCCGAGTCCTCGCGCCTGCTGCTGGCCGCCGTGCACAACAGCGCCGCCGGGCATGCGGCACTGGGCTCCCTGTCCATCGTGATGCTGGTGCTGGGCCTGGCACGGACCAATGCCCAGGAAGAGGGAGAACTCGTGCGCTTCGGCTTTGCGCTGGCCTGCCTCAATGCGGCGGCCGTGGCGCTGGCGGCGCTGGCCCTGGCGGGTCTGGGCGTGTTCTGAAGACGTGTTCCTTTCCAATGAAAAGAGGCGCCGCAGCGCCTCTTTTCAAACACGGCAAGCCGCCTGCGTTACTTGCTGTCGCGCAGCTCCCGGCGCAGGATCTTGCCCACCGGGGTCTTGGGCAGCTCGGTGCGGAACTCGATCACGCGAGGCCGCTTGTAGCCCGTGAGATTGTCGTGGCAGAAGTCGCGCACGGCCTGTTCGGTGAGGCTGTCGTCCTTGCGCACGATGACCAGCTTGACGGCCTCGCCGGTCTTCTCGTCGGGCACGCCGACCACGGCGCATTCGAGCACGCCGGGGCAGTTGGAGACCACGTCTTCCACTTCATTGGGATAGACGTTGAAGCCGCTGACCAGGACCATGTCCTTCTTGCGGTCCACGATCTTGAAGTAGCCGCGCTCGTCCATGGTGCCGATGTCGCCGGTGCGGAAATATCCGTCGGCGGTGAAGACCTTGGCGGTTTCGTCGGGGCGCTGCCAGTAGGCGGCCATGACCTGCGGGCCCTTGATGGCCAGTTCACCGCGCGCGCCCAGTTCGGTCACGTCGTTGCCGTCGTCATCGACCAGCTTGAGATAGGTGCTGGGCAAGGGCACGCCGATGGTGCCCGAGAACTCGGTGGAGGTGACCGGGTTGCAGCTGACCGTGGGGCTGGTCTCCGACAGGCCATAGCCCTCGCAGATCGGGCAGCCGGTCTTTTGCAGCCACAGCTGGGCCACGGCGCTTTGCACGGCCATGCCGCCGCCGACCGAGACCTTCAGGTGCGACCAGTCCACGGTGTTGAAGTCCGGGTGGTTGGCCAGGCCGTTGAACAGCGTGCTCACGGCGGGGAAGCTGTGAAAGCGCTGCGTGGACAGCTGCTTGAGCGTGGCCTTGAGGTCGCGCGGATTGGGAATCAGGATGGTCTTTCCGCCCGTGCGCATGGACAGCATCATGTTCACCGTGAAGGCGAAGATGTGGTACAGCGGCAGCGCGCAGATGCTGGTGGGCTGCTCGCCGGCCGGCACCTTGCCCATGGCAGGCAGGTTCCAGGCCTCGGACTGCAGCACGTTGGCAATGATGTTGCTGTGCAGCAGCACGGCGCCCTTGCTCACGCCCGTGGTGCCGCCCGTGTACTGCAGCAGGGCCATGTCGGAGGCCTGCAGTTGCGGCGCCTGGAAGGGCGAGCGCATGCCCTTGGACAGCGCGTCGTTGAAGCGCACGGCCCCCGGCAGCGAGAACGGCGGCACCAGCTTCTTGACCTTGCGCACCACGTAATTGACGATGGCGCCCTTGAGCATGCCCAGCTGGTCGCCCATGGTGCACAGCACCATGTGCTGCACGGGCGTGGCGGCCTTGCAGGCCTGCAGCGTGTGGGCGAAGTTCTCGATGATGACGATGGCCTTGGCGCCCGAGTCCTTGAGCTGGTGCTCCAGCTCGCGGGCCGTGTACAGCGGGTTGACGTTGACCACGACGAAGCCCGCGCGCAGCACGGCGGCCACGGCCACGGGGTACTGGGGAATGTTGGGCATCATCAGCGCCACGCGGTCGCCGCGGGCCAGGCCCAGGCTCTGCAGATAGGCGGCGAAGGCGCGGCTTTGCGCATCGACCTGTGAGTAGGTCAGCTCCTTGCCCATGAAGGAATAGGCCACACGGTCCGCGTAGCGGCTGAAGGCCTCCTCCATCAGGGCCACCAGCGAGGGGTATTGGGAGGGATCGATGTCGGCGGGCACACCTGCCGGATAGGCACCCAGCCATGGGCGGTCACTCATGCTGCTCGTCTCCTGGTTTCTCGATTGAACGTGCATTCTCATAAAAAGCACGGTCGTTCGATACTGTGATAACCCTAGTACTACCCCTAGGGTCACCATTGCGTTGCTCCAGGTCAAAGCCCGCCGGGCCGCGCAGGCCCCCGATCACAGCCCCCCGTTCAATCCCAGGCGGGAGCCAGGCCGTCAGGGCTGACCTGGCGGTCGCCGCGTTCCAGCGCGGCGATGCGCTGCATGTCTTCGGCGCCCAGCACCAGCCGGCAGCTGTCCAGGTTGGCCTGCAGGTGGGCGCGCTGGGTGGACGAGGGAATGACGGCATAGCCCATGGCCATGGCCCAGGCCAGCGCCACCTGGGCGGGCGTGGCGCCGTGGGCGGCGGCGATGTCGGCCAGCACGGGATCGGCCAGCAGCTTGCCGTAGCCCAGCGTCATGTACGAGGTGGTGTGAATGCCCTGCTGGCGTGCGAAGTCGGTGACGGCGCGGTTTTGCAGATAGGGGCTCAGTTCGATCTGGTTGGTGGCGATGTTCGTGGCGCCCACGGCGGCAATGGATTGCTGCAGCAGCGCGATGTTGAAGTTGGACACGCCGATGTGGCGCGTCAGCCCCTGCTCCCTGGCGCGCATGAGCGCGCCCAGGCTGTCCTCCAGCGGCACGCTGCGCGAGGGCCAGTGGATCAGCGTCAGCTCCACATGGTCGGTGCGCAGGGCTTCAAGGCTGCGCTCCAGGCTGGGGATCAGCGCGTCGGCGGACAGGTTCTCGGTCCAGATCTTGGTGGTGAGGAAGAGCTGATCGCGCGGCACGGCGCTAGCGGCGATGGCGGCACCCACATCGGCCTCGTTGCCGTAGATCTGGGCGGTGTCGATGGCGCGGTAGCCCACCTCCAGGGCCTGGCCCACGGAGTGGCGCACCACCTCATCCTTGAGGCGGAAGGTGCCCAGGCCGAACGCGGGCACCACGGAAGCGAGAGAGGCAGTCGATGTCATGCAGGTCTTTCAAAAAAGCAAACAAGGCGCGGAACCACGCCCCGAAGACTGCAGTCTGGCGGGTTAACGCTTGCAGATAAAGCCTGGTATCAGCAGAAAATATTTGACGCTGCAGCAACAATTGCGCCAAGCTGGCGCCCCATGAAAACCACCCTGGACGAGTTGCAGGCCTTTCGCGCCGTGATCGACTGCGGCAGCATCACGGCGGCGGCCGAGCAGTTGGGACAGACCACCTCGGGCATCAGCCGCAGCCTGTCGCGCCTGGAGAAAAAGCTGGCCACCACACTGGTGCGGCGCACCACGCGCAGCCTGGAACTGACCGAGGAAGGCGAGCGCTTCCTGGCCCGCGCGCGCGAGGTGCTGCAGGCCCTGGACGCGGCCGAGGAGGAACTGGCCGCGCGGCGCCAGGCGCCGGCCGGGCTGCTGCGCGTCAACGCGGCCTCGCCCTTCATGCTGCATGCCATCGTGCCGCTGGTCGGCGAGTTCCGCGCGCTCTATCCGCTGATCACGCTGGAGCTGAACACCGATGACCTGCACATCGACCTGCTGGCCCAGCGCACCGACATCGCCATCCGCATCGGCGAGCTGCGCGACTCCACGCTGCATGCGCGGCTGCTGTGCCACAGCGTGCTGCGCGTGCTGGCCAGCCCCGCCTACTTGCAGGCCCATGGCCCCGTGTCCAGCGTGGCCGCGCTGGCGCGCCACCAGCGCATTGGCAACAGCCAGGTGCCCGGCCTGAACCACTGGCCGCTGCGCACGCCCGAGGGCGGCGACCGCTGGGATGCCGCGCCCCAGCTCACGGCCTCCAGCGGCGAGACCATGCGCCAACTGGCCCTGGCAGGCCAGGGCGTGGTCTGCCTGGCCGACTTCATGACCGTGCGCGATCGCGCCCAGGGCGAGCTGGTGCAGGTGCTGGCGCGCGAGACCGTGCAGCAGCGCCAGCCCATCCACGCCGTCTACTACCGCAACACGGCGCTGGCCGCGCGCATCACGGCCTTCCTGGACTTTCTCGCGCAGCGCATGGCGCAGTCCTGAGGGCCCTGTGACGTCCGCCTGAACGGCTTGATCGGCCCGTTCGGCTTGTGCATGCAGGGCGCATGCATATGCGTTTTGCTTCGTTGCCGCAGGGCTCGCGGTTTTACAGAATCCGGGATTCGCCGCAGCAGGCATGGGCCGGCTGCGGCCGGAGACCGCCTTGCCCCACCTGATCGAAAGCTTTGCCGACATGGCGCCCTTCGTGGCCCTGCGGCGCGACCTGCATGCCCACCCCGAGCTGGGCTTCGAGGAACACCGCACCTCGGCCATCGTGGCCGAACGCCTGGCCGCCTGGGGCGTGGAGGTGCACACCGGCCTGGCCGGCACGGGCGTGGTGGGCGTGGTGCGCGGCAGGCATATGGACGCACGCCACGGCACGCGCACCATCGGCCTGCGCGCCGACCTGGATGCGCTGCCGCTGCAGGAAGAAAACCGGTTCGCCCACCGCTCGCAGCACGCAGGCCGCATGCATGCCTGCGGCCATGACGGCCACACCACCATGCTGCTGGCCGCGGCCTGGCATCTGGCGCGCACGCGCGACTTCGCGGGCACGGTGCACCTGATCTTTCAGCCGGCCGAAGAGATGGGCAAGGCCGGCGCACGCAGGATGATCGACGAAGGCCTGTTCGAGCGCTTCCCCTGCGATGCGGTCTTCGCCCTGCACAACTTCGCGCTGGACCGCGTGGGCAGCTTCGCGCTCAACCCGGGCGCGCTCATGGCCTCCAGCAACACCTTCCGCATCGTGCTGCATGGGCAGGGCACGCATGCCTCGCTGCCGCACACGGGCATCGACCCGGTGGCCGCCACCATTGACCTGGCCCAGCAGCTGCAGACCCTGGTCGCGCGCCATGTGGATTCGCGCGAACGCGCGCTGCTGGCGGTGACGCAGATCCAGGGCTCGGACGCGCCCAATGTGATTCCCGACAGCGCCTGGGTGGGCGGCACGGTGCGCACCTTCTCCGTGGCGGCGCTGGACATCCTCGAAGCCGCCCTGCGCCGCCAGGCCGAGCACACGGCCCTGGCCCATGGCTGCCGAGCCGAGATCCATTTCCGGCGCGCCTCGCCGCCGCTGGTCAACCACGCGGCCGAGGCCGCCTTCGCCACCGCCGTGATGCGCGAGATCGCGGGCGACGACGCCGTGGACACGCAGTTCCCCGGCGTGCTGGCGGCCGAGGACTTCGCCCACATGCTGCAGGCGCGGCCCGGCTGCTACGCCTTCATCGGCAACGGCCAGGGCGATCACCGACTGCCCGGCCATGGCGACGGCCCCTGCCTGATCCACAACCGCTCCTACGACTTCAACGACGACATCCTTGCCATCGGCGCCAGCTACTTCGTGCGGCTGGTGGAGCGGTGGCTTGTCGTCCCCCAGGAAACTTCCCCATGAAAACCCCTCACCCTTCTCCCGTCACCCGCCGCGTTCTGCTGGCAGCAGCCCTGGCCCTGGGACTGGCACCGGCCGTGCATGCCGAACGCGTGATCCGCATCGTCGTGCCCTTCGGCGCAGGCGCCACGCAGGACACGGTGGCACGCACCTTCAGCAATGAACTGGGCCAGGCCCTGGGCGCCACCGTGGTGGTGGAAAACCGGGCGGGCGCGGGTGGCAGCGTGGGCACGGCCCAGGTGGCCAAGTCCGCGCCGGACGGCAACACCCTGGTGCTGGCTGCGGCCAGCCACAACCTGGCCGGCCATCTGTACGCTAAGCTGCCCTATGACCCGCTCAAGGACTTCGTGGGCGTGTCCTTCCTGGGCCGCACGGGCTATGTGGTGGGCGTGCCGGCCGCCTCGGGCGTGCAGACCCTGGGCGAGCTGCTGCAGCGCGCCAGGGCCCAGCCCGGCCAGCTCAACTATGCGTCGGCCGGCAATGGCAGCGCCTCGCACCTGGCCTCGGCCTCACTGGCCGCGCAGGCGGGCATCAAGCTGCAGCACATCCCGATGAAATCCACGGGCGACGCCACGACCGAGCTGCTGGCCGGCCGCGTGCAGCTGGTCACGGGCGCCACCATCGGCATGCTGGCCTTCCAGAAGGACCCGCGCGTGAAGCTGCTGGCCTACTCGGGCCAGCAGCGCTCGCGCTTCCTGCCCGATCTGCCCACGGTGGCCGAGTCCGGCGTGCCCGGCTATGCCTTCGACTCCTGGCTGGGCCTGCTGGCACCGGCCGGCACGCCGCCCGCCGAAGTGGAGCGCATCAACGCCGCCGTGCGCAAGGTGCTGGCCGAGCCCGTGGTCCAGGAGCGCCTGGCCCGCGTGGGCGTGGAAGCCGCCACCCTGCCGGCCGCCGAATTCCAGCGCCTGCTCAAGGACGACTGGGAAGCGTCCGGGCGCATCGTCAAGGCGGCCGACGTGCGCATCGAATAGTCACCCAGGCCAATAGTCACCCAGGCCGTCACAGCAGCTTGGTGCCCAGCGGCACCTCGCGGTCGGGCACGCACAGCGCGACCTCGCCGTTCTCGTTGTGGAATCCCGTGACCAGGCATTCCGATCGCATGGGACCGATCTGCTTGCTGGGAAAGTTCAGCACGGCCACCACCTGGCGGCCTATCAGTTCCTCGGGCCGGTACAGCGCCGTGATCTGGGCGCTGGATTTGCGCAGGCCCAGCTCCGGGCCGAAATCGACCTGCAGCACATAGGCGGGGCGGCGCGCCTCCTTGAACACCTGGGCGTTCACGATGCGGCCCACGCGCAGCTCCACCTTGAGGAAGTCGTCAAAGCCAATGTTCTCGTGCAATGCGGATGAAGTAGTCATGCGGCCATGATGCCGCGCCGCCAGTGCCGGCTTTGTCGAGCAACGCTTGCAGTGCCAGGGCACACTGCCCGCCATGAAAAAGGCCGGCATCGCGTCCGATGCCGGCCTGGTGCAGGGCCCTCGACAGGCCCCGCAGCGGTTCGCGCCAGGATTACTTGGCGGCGACCACGCGCACCATTTCCAGGCACTTGTTGGAGTAGCCCCACTCGTTGTCGTACCAGGACACGACCTTCACGAAGGTCTTGTCCAGGGCGATGCCGGCTTCGGCATCGAACACCGAGGTGCAGGACTCGCCGCGGAAGTCCGTGGCCACGACCTTGTCTTCGGTGTAGCCCAGCACGCCCTTGAGCGCGCCTTGCGACTGGGCCTTCATTTCGGCGCAGATCTCTTCGTAGCTGGCTTCGCTGTTCAGCTCCACCGTCAGGTCCACCACCGACACGTCGGAGGTGGGCACGCGGAAGGACATGCCGGTCAGCTTCTTGTTGAGCTCAGGAATCACCACGCCCACGGCCTTGGCTGCGCCCGTGCTGGAGGGAATGATGTTTTCCAGGATGCCGCGGCCGCCGCGCCAGTCCTTGTTGCTGGGGCCGTCCACGGTCTTTTGCGTGGCGGTGGCAGCGTGCACGGTGGTCATCAGGCCGCGCTTGATGCCCCACTTGTCGTTGAGCACCTTGGCCACGGGAGCCAGGCAGTTGGTGGTGCAGGAGGCGTTGGAGATCACGTCCTGGCCGGCGTAGGTCTTGCAGTTCACGCCGAAGACGAACATCGGGGTGCTGTCCTTGGAAGGCGCGGACATGATGACCTTCTTGGCGCCGGCAGCCAGGTGCTTGCGTGCGGTCTCGTCGGTCAGGAACAGGCCGGTGGCCTCGATCACGATGTCGGCGCCGACTTCGTTCCACTTCAGGTTGGCGGGGTCGCGCTCCTGCGTCAGGCGGATGGTCTTGCCGTTGACGATCAGGTTGGAGCCCTCCACCGAGACCTCGCCCTTGAAGCGGCCGTGCACGCTGTCGTACTTGAGCATGTAGGCCAGGTAGTCGGGCTCGAGCAGGTCGTTGATGCCCACGACTTCGATGTCGCTGAAGTTCTGCACGGCAGCGCGGAACACCATGCGGCCGATGCGGCCGAAGCCGTTGATACCGATCTTGATCGTCATATTTGCCTCTTGGATTGACGGATTGCGAAAAACGGAAAAACTGAAACGGTGAGGGCCAGGCCGGGCCTGGCGGGCGGCAAAAAGGGGCCACAGGCCCCTTCTCGCAGCTTTACTTGCCGGCGCGCTGCAGCGCAGCCTGCACGGTGTCGGCCACGTTCTCGGCCGTGAAGCCGAAGTGCTTGAACAGCACGGGCGCTGGAGCCGATTCGCCGTAGGTGTCGATGCCGACGACGGCGGCGCAGCCGTACTTCCACCAGAAGTCGGTCACGCCCATTTCCACGGCGATGCGCGGCAGGTTGGCCGGCAGCACCTGGCTCTTGTACTTGGCGTCCTGCTTGTCGAAGGTGGTGGTGCTGGGCATGGAGACCACGCGCACGGCGACCTTGCGCTCGGCCAGCAGCTTCTGGGCGGCCAGGGCCAGCTGCACTTCGGAGCCGGTGGCGATGATGACGGCCTGGGCCTTCTTGTTCAGGCCGACGGCCTTGGGCTCGGACAGCACGTAGGCGCCGCAGGCGATGTCGTCCAGCGCGTCTTCGGTCTTGGCTGCGTAGGCCAGGTTCTGGCGCGACAGCAGCAGGGCCGTGGGCTTGTTCTTCTGGCTCAGGGCCACGGTCCAGGCGACGGCGGTTTCCGTGGTGTCTGCAGGGCGCCAGACATCCAGGCCAGGGATCAGGCGCAGCGAGGCGGCGTGCTCGATGGACTGGTGGGTGGGGCCGTCTTCGCCCAGGCCGATGGAGTCGTGCGTGAAGACGTGGACCACGCGCTGCTTCATCAGCGCGGCCATGCGGATGGCGTTGCGGCTGTAGTCGCTGAAGGTCAGGAAGGTGCCTGCGTAGGGGATGTAGCCGCCATGCAGGGCGATGCCGTTCATGATGGCGGCCATGCCGAACTCACGCACACCGTAGTTGATGTGGCGGCCGATCTTGCCGTCTTCGGTCAGGACCACGGCACCCTTGTCGTCCACGCGCAGCGAAGGCGTGCTCTTGGTGTTGGTCAGGTTGGAGCCGGTCAGGTCGGCCGAGCCGCCCAGCAGTTCGGGCAGGGCTGCGGTCAGGCCTTCCAGGGCCAGCTGGCTGGCCTTGCGGCTGGCCACGGTGGCGCCTGCGTCATGCGCGTCGGAGGCGATCTGCGCGGCGATCTCGCCGAAGTTGGCAGGCAGGTCGCCGGCCATGCGGCGCGTGAAGTCGGCTGCCAGTTCGGGGAAGGCCTTGGCGTAGGCGGCGAACTTCTTGTTCCAGGCCGCTTCGGCCTTGGCGCCGGCGGCCTTGGCATCCCAGTCGCCGTAGACGCTGGCGGGGATGTCGAAGGGGCCGTGCTCCCAGCCCAGGGCCGCGCGGGTCAGCGCGATTTCCTCGGCGCCCAGGGGCTCGCCGTGGGCCTTGGCCGTGTCCTGGCGGTTGGGCGAGCCCTTGCCGATGCTGGTCTTGCAGCAGATCAGCGTGGGCTTGGAGCTGTTCTTCTTGGCAGCGGCGATGGCGGCATCGAGGGCCTGGACGTTGTGGCCGTCCACGTCGCGGATCACGTTCCAGCCATAGGCTTCGAAGCGGGCGGGCGTGTTGTCGATGAACCAGGGAGCGACCTTGCCGTCGATGGAGATGCCGTTGTCGTCGTACAGCGCCACCAGCTTGCCCAGCTTCCAGGCGCCGGCCAGGGCCGCGGCCTCGTGGCTGATGCCTTCCATCAGGCAGCCGTCACCCAGGAACACGTAGGTGTGGTGGTCGACGATGGCGTGGCCGGGACGGTTGAATTCGGCAGCCAGCAGCTTTTCGGCCAGCGCGAAGCCCACGGCATTGGTGATGCCCTGGCCCAGCGGGCCGGTGGTGGTTTCCACGCCGGGGGTGATGCCCACTTCGGGGTGGCCGGCCGTCTTGCTGTGCAGCTGGCGGAAGTTCTTGAGCTCGTCGATCGGCAGCGCGTAGCCCGTGAGGTGCAGCAGCGCGTAGATCAGCATGGAGCCGTGGCCGTTGGACAGGATGAAGCGGTCACGGTCAGCCCATTGCGGGTTGACGGGGTTGTGCTTGAGGTGACGGCTCCACAGTGCCACGGCCATGTCGGCCATGCCCATGGGGGCGCCGGGGTGGCCGGAGTTGGCTTGTTGAACGGCATCCATTGCGAGTGCGCGGATCGCATTCGCCATTTGTTGAGTGTTGGCCATCAGGGCGCTCCGTGAAGGAGGGGGTAATCAGAATAAGCCGGCCATTTTAAAGGACTGGGGTTTTCGGCTCCCGCGCGCGGGGCAATGGCCGCTGGCAATGGTCTACAGTTGCCCTCCATGACCGCCCAGCCCATCCCGCCGTTCCCCGCCGCCAAGGCGCTTTCCCTCACCGAACAGCCGCCTGCCATGCTGCTGGCCGCAGGCCGTGGCGAGCGCATGCGGCCGCTGACCGACACCACACCCAAGCCCCTGCTGCAGGTGCAGGGCCAGCCGCTGCTGCAGCACCACATGCAGGCGCTGGCCCGGGCGGGCGTGCGCCGCGCGGTGGTCAACACGGGCTGGCTGGGCGCGCAGATTCCGGCGCGATTCGGCCCCCAATTCGTGCCGGACGCCGGTGGCGAGCCGCTGCAACTGGCCTATTCCCCCGAGCCCGAGCAGGCGCTGGAGACCGCCGGCGGCATTGCGCGCGCGCTGCCGCTGCTGGGCGATGTGTTCTGGCTGGCGGCCGGCGACGTCTACGCGCCCGACTTCGATTTTCCGTTCGAGGCGGCCCGCGAATTTGCCGCCAGCGGCCGCCTGGCCCATCTGTGGCTGGTGCCCAACCCCGAGCACCACCCGCGTGGCGACTTCGGTGTGGACGAACTGAGCCTGGCCTGCGACTGGCCCGAGGGCGATGCCCGCCCGCGCCAGACCTACGGCACCATTGCGCTGCTGCGCGCCGAGCTGTTTGCCGCGCCCTGGTGCGACATCCCGCCCGGCAACCCCGAGGGATGGCGCGTGCCGCTGGTACTGCTGCTGCGCCGCGCCATGGCGGCCGGCCAGGTGGGGGCCAGCCTGTACACGGGCCGCTGGACCGACGTGGGCACGCCCGAGCGGCTGGAACGCCTCAACGCGCCGGGCTGATACACCGCGCGTCGGTGAGTGCGGCCTGGCGATCGGCGGCTTGGCGCCCTGCCCGCTGCGCCTGCAGGCAGCGGCGCGCGCTTCGTGATAGCGTCGCCGGTTCGGCGCAGCGGCGCGCCAGAAAGCCTTTCGATGAGCGTGATCCAGTATGTGATGTTCCTGGCCCTGGTGGGCCTGGCGACGTTTTGCCAGAACCTGACGGGCTTTGCCTTCGGGCTGATCTTCGTGGGCGTGGCCGGTGCCACGCACCTGATGGGCATTGGCGATGCGGCCAACGTGGCCTGCCTGCTGTCCGTGGTCAACGGCGTGGCCTACCTGCGCGCCCACCGCCAGGTGCCGCAGTGGTCCCTGCTCAAGCCCATGCTGATCAGCAGCGTCATCGGCGTGATCGGCGGCGTGCTGCTGCTGCAGTGGCTCAGCGGCAATGCGCTGAGCGGGCTGCGCATGCTGCTGGGCCTGGCCATCGTGGCCTGCGCGCTGTTGCTGTTGCTGCAAAAGCAGGTCAACGCGCAGGTGTCGGGGCCGGTGTCGCTGTGGGTGGCCGGTGTGGCCTCGGGGGTGCTGGGCGGACTGTTTGCCACGCCGGGCCCGCCCATGGTCTACCACCTGTACCGCCAGCCGCTGGACCGCCTGGTGGTGCGCCAGTGCCTGTTTGCCATGTTCCTCACCTGCGCGCTGCTGCGCCTGGTGATGGTGGCCTGGGAGGGCGAGATCACCGCCAGCGTGCTGCTGGCGGCGGCCCTGGCCTTTCCCGTGGTGACGGTGGTGACCTGGCTGCACATGCGCCATCCGCCCGCCCTGCCCAAGCGGCTGGTGGAATGGATGGTCTGCCTGCTGCTGGTGCTGTCGGGCACCAGCCTGCTGGTGTCGGGCTGGAACGCCAGCCACCCCCAGCCCGTGGTGCCCGATGACGAGATGGCCATGGCCGTACCCCAGCGGTCCCCGGCTGCGGCCCCCGCGCCGCGCTGACAACAAAAAAGCCCGCCGGGCGGACCGGCGGGCTTTTTTTGAAGGGGAAGGAACCGATCAGTTCACGACCTGCTGCAGCGAACCGGCAGCGTACTTGGCGGCCATCTGCTCCAGCGTGTAGCCCTTGATCTTGGCGCCCTGGCCTTCGCAGCCGAACTCGATGTAGCGGGCCTTGCAGATCTGCTTGGCGGCTTCGCGGGCAGGCTTGAGCCATTCGCGGGCATCGAACTTCTCGGGGTTCTCAGCCAGGAACTTGCGCACAGCGCCGGTCATCGCCAGGCGGATGTCGGTGTCGATGTTGATCTTGCGCACGCCGTGCTTGATGGCTTCCTGGATTTCCTCGACGGGCACGCCGTAGGTTTCCTTCATGGCGCCGCCGTACTGGCGGATGATTTCCAGCAGTTCCTGGGGCACGGAGGAGGAGCCGTGCATGACCAGGTGGGTGTTGGGCAGGCGCGCGTGGATTTCCTTGACGCGCTGGATGGACAGGATGTCGCCCGTGGGCTTGCGCGTGAACTTGTAGGCGCCGTGGCTGGTGCCGATGGCAATGGCCAGCGCATCCAGCTGCGTGGCCTTGACGAACTGGGCCGCTTCCTCGGGGTCGGTCAGCAGGGCCGAGTGGTCGAGCACGCCTTCGGCGCCCACGCCGTCTTCCTCGCCAGCCATGCCGGTTTCCAGCGAGCCCAGGCAGCCGAGCTCACCTTCGACGGTGGCGCCCAGCTTGTGGGCCATTTCCACGACCTTGCGGGTCACGTCCACGTTGTATTCGAAGGAGGAAGGCGTCTTGCCGTCTTCCATCAGCGAGCCGTCCATCATCACCGAGCCGAAGCCCAGGTTCAGCGCGCCCTGGCAGATGGCGGGCGAGGTGCCGTGGTCCTGGTGCATGACCAGGGGGATGTGGGGATACTGCTCGGCAGCGGCCTGGATCAGGTGCTTGATGAAGGGCTCGCCGGCGTACTTGCGGGCGCCTGCGCTGGCCTGCAGGATGACGGGCGCGCCCACTTCGTCAGCGGCCGACATCACGGCTTGCACCTGCTCCAGGTTGTTGACGTTGAAGGCGGGAAGACCGTAGCCGTTTTCGGCAGCGTGGTCCAGCAGTTCGCGCATCGAAACGAGAGGCATGTGTAGGGTCCGTATCAAGTTGTTGAGAGGGGGATGCCCCTGCCGCATGGCAGCCGCCGCTGCGTCATGGGTGCGCTGCGGGGCCACGGCCGGGGGATCGCGGCAGTAACCGCTTGGTAACTGGCGATTTTAACCAGCTGCCGCCAACCCTGTCCCGGGCATTCCCATGCGGTAGCAGGTCGTGAAGCCTTCGGGCGGCGCGGCCTCGCCAAAGCTTCCCTGGTGGGCGCGCAGCACGCGCGCCACGATCTCGTGGCCCAGGTGCAGGCTGTCCACGGGCGCTGCCGCGCGCTCTGCGCCATCGCGGCGGCCGTCGCTACGGCGGCCGTCGTCGCAGACCTGCAGCCAGACCTCGCCGTCGGGCCCCTGCCCGGCCTGGACTTCGATCTGCGTGCCGTGCGGCGTGTGCTTGAGGGCGTTTTCCACTAGGTTGCGCAGCGCCAGCTCCAGCAGCACGGCATTGCCCATCACGCCCAGTGCCTCAGGCGCCTGCACGGACAGGCTGCAGTCGCGCTGCCAGGCCGCCTGCGCATGGGCGGCTACCACCTGCCGGGCCAGCGCGGCCAGGTCCACGGGCACGGGCGGCTCGGCCAGCATGGCGCGGCCGGCGCGCGCCAGTGCCAGCAGCTGGTTGAGCACATGGCCGGCATGCAGCGCGTCCCGGCCTATCTGCGCCAGCGCCTGGCGTTGGGCCGGGGCGTCCATGGCGCCGGCCGGCGCATCGCCCAGGGCCCGCGCCTGCAAGGCGATGGAGGCCAGCGGCGTGCGCAGTTCATGGGCCACTTCGTTGGCCAGGCTGCGCTCGCGCTCCAGCGCCTCCTGCTGGCGGTCCAGCAAGGTGTTGATGGAGTTCACCACGGGCATGAATTCCCGCAGCGCGTGGCGGTGCGAGACGCGCTCGGCCTGGGCCAGGTCCAGGCGCTCCACCTCGCGCGAGAGTTCGTTGAGCGGCCGCATGCCCCGGCGAATGGCCAGCCCCAGCGCCAGCGCCACCACGGGCAGCAGCCACAGGCCGGGCTCGACCATCTGGCCCGCAATGTCGTCGGCCAGTTCGTCGCGCTCCTGCAGCTCGATCATCACGCTGACCTTGCGTGCGTGGTCGCGGCTCCACTGGGTGAAACTGCGCCAGGCGCGGCGCTCCGGGCCCAGGCGCAGGGTGGCAAAGCCCTGCTCGGTGTCGAAGGAGGGCTCGGGCGCATCGCCGGTCCGAGAGATGAGCCGGCCCGAGCCATCCCACAGGGCCACGCTCAGCGACTGCTGGTAGTCGTGGGCCATGAGGCCGGGGGGCTCATGCACGGGCGTGGCTGCTCCCTGGCCTACGGCGCCTGCGACTTCCAGATTGAGCACCAGCGCAGCCACACCGGCCAGGTGGCCGTCGGTGAGCTCGTCGGCCTCGTGCACGCCGGTCTGGTAGCCCAGTGCCACGAAGCTGGCCCAGACCACGACCAGCGCGCCCAGCATCCAAGCCATCAGATGCCAGATCAGCGAGGGGCGGCGGTCCGGCGCGGTGCTCATGTGTTCTCCACGGGCAGGAAGTAGCCCACGCCACGCATGGTGACGATGCTGGCATTGCCCAGCTTCTTGCGCAGGTGGTGGATGTGGACTTCGACGGCATTGCTTTCCACGGCCGTGCCCCAGCTGTAGAGATGTTCCTCGATCTGCTGGCGCGAGAGCACGCGCCCGCGCGCCTGCAGCAGCACCCAGAGCACCGAGAACTCGCGCGGCGACATCTCCACCAGCTTTCCGTCGCGGCGCACGGTGCGCGCGGCCGGGTCGACCTCCAGCTCGCCATGGCGGATCACGGGTGCCGCCTGGCCTCCTGCGCGGCGCAGCATGGCGCGCAGCCGCGCCTCCAGCTCGTCGATGTCGAAGGGCTTGACCAGGTAGTCATCGGCACCCAGGTCCAGCCCGGCGATGCGCTCGCGCACCTGGTCGCGCGCGGTCAGGATGAGCACGGGCGTGTTGGGGTCCGGCAGGGCCTGGCTGTCGCCACCCGGGCGGCGCGGGCCCCGCAGGCGGCGCAGGATTTCGCTGCCGTCGCCATCGGGCAGGCCCAGGTCCAGCAGCACGGCATCGAAGCGCTCCATCTCCAGCGCATGCCAGGCCTCGGCCACGGTGGTGCACACATCGACCGCATAGCGGCGCTGTTGCAGATTGGCCTGCAGGCCTGCGGCAATGCCCGCGTTGTCTTCGACGACCAGTATTCGCATGCGCGCATTGTGCAATGGCCGCTGCCGGCTGCGGCGCCAGACGAGGGCCGCACGCCGGGGCATGCGTTAAGACGGGTTTAAGCCGCGCTTCTCATGCTGCCGGCCATGCCGACACCTGAACCCCGAGATTTCTCCGCAGCCCCCGCGCAGGGCCCCTCCTTCAAAAGCACCCTGCTGTGGACCCTGGCGGCCCTGGCCGTGGTCCTGGCCTGGGATGCCAGCGCCCTGGACCTGTCCATGGCCCGCTGGTTTGGCGACGCCGATGGCTTTGCGCTGCGTTCGGACTGGTTCTTCGTGAACATCGCCCACGAAGGCGCACGCCGCCTGGCCTGGCTGGTGGTGCTGGGCCTGACGCTGTGCGTCTGGCGGCCCGTGGGCCCGCTGCGCCTGCTGCCCCATGGGCGGCGCGTGCAGCTGGTGGCGGGCATCTTGCTGTCGCTGGCCCTGATCTCGCTGCTCAAGTACACCAGCGCGACCAGCTGCCCCTGGGACCTGGCCGAGTTCGGCGGTGTGGCGCGCCACGTCTCGCACTGGTCGCTGGGCCTGGCCGACGGTGGGCCGGGCCGCTGCTTTCCCGCAGGCCACGCCTCGGCAGGCTTCGCCTTTCTGGCCGGGTATTTCGCGCTGCGCCGCCATGCACCGCGCGCAGCCTGGATCTGGCTGGCCGTCTCGCTGGCCGCAGGCCTGCTGATGGGCCTGGCCCAGCAGATGCGCGGCGCCCATTTCATGAGCCACACGCTGTGGACCGGCTGGCTGTGCTGGACGGCGGGCTGGCTCTTCGACCTGGCGGTCACGCGTGCGCTGCGAACCCGGGGCAGCGCGCCTGACTCCCTGTGGCCCGCCGCCAGCCTTCCGCCTTCCACTCCCTGATCGAGCATTTCCATGCTGCCCCTGGACCCCGCCCTGTTCACGCTGCTGAACGCCAACGCGCAAACGCCCGCCATCTCGATCGAGGCGGCGCGCGCCATCTCCTCCTGGCTTCCCTCGCTGTGCGCCGTTCCCGTGATGGCCGGGCTGCTGCGCGGCTCGCCCGCCCTGCGCCGCACGCTGGTGCTGGCCCTGCTGTCCATGCTGGCCGCCTGGGCCGTGGCGCGGCTGATCCGCTGGGGCTTCCCGGCGCCGCGTCCTGCCCAGCTGGGCATGGGCGTGCAATGGGTGGAACACGCGCTGCGGTCCAGCTTTCCGAGCATGCACGCCACGGGCGCCTTTGCCCTGGCCCAGGCGCTGACCCTGGGCTGCACGCGCCACCGCCGCTGGGTCATGGTGTCAGCCTGGTCGCTGGCCCTGGGCATGGGCTGGAGCCGCGTGCACCTGGGCGTGCACTTCCCGTCCGATGTGGTCGGCGGCGCCATCGTGGGCATCTGCAGCGCCACCCTGGTCTGGCATGCCGCGCTGTGGCGCCGCCTTGCCGTCATGCCCAACCTGCTGCCCTACAACGCACGAACCCACTCAGGCAGGCCCCAATAGACCATGGCGAAGGCATAGCGCACGGCACATAAAACTGGCGCCCCCCAGAACGAGGGACACCGAGCAAGGGCCGCCCCGCCGCGAGGGTGTCGTCCCCCCCGCGTAGCGAGAGGGGGAAGGCGCGAAGCGCCTCAGGGGGTTAGTTCACACGACATATCTTGAGCATGTTGGTGCCACCGGGCTGGCCCATGGGCTCGCCGCAGGTGATGGCATAGACATCGCCGCTTTGCACGATGTTGCGCGCGCGCAGATGGCCTTCGGCCTGGTCCAGCGCGGTGTCGCGGTCGGCGCTGGTGTCCATGAGCAGGGGGCGCACGTTGCGGTACATGGCCATCTTGCGCTGCGTGGAGATCTTGGGCGTGAGCGCGTAGATGGGGATGTGGATGCGGTGGCGGCTCATCCACAGCGCGGTGGAGCCGCTGTCCGTCATGGCGACGATGGCCTTGGCACCCAGGTGGTGGGCCGTGAACAGCGCGCCGATGGCGATCGACTGGTCGATGCGCGAGAACTGGCGGCCGGTGAACTCGGCATCGCTGTCCGGGTCTTCGGCGGCTTCTGCGGCGGCGCAGATCTTGGCCATTTCCTGCACGGTCTCCAGCGGGTACTTGCCGGCGGCGGTCTCGGCGCTGAGCATGACGGCGTCCGTGCCGTCCAGCACGGCGTTGGCCACGTCGCTGACCTCGGCGCGCGTGGGCACGGGGTTGGTGATCATGCTCTCCATCATCTGCGTGGCGGTGATCACGAACTTGTCCATGTCGCGCGCCATGCGGATCATCTTCTTTTGCAGCGCGGGCACGGCCGCGTTGCCCACTTCCACGGCCAGATCGCCACGGGCGACCATGATGCCGTCGGAGACATGCAGGATCTCTTCCAGGCGCGGAATGGCCTCGGCGCGCTCGATCTTGGCGATCAGGCCGGGCTTGTGGCCGTACTGGGCCGCAGCCACGTTGCACAGCTGGCGCGCCATCTCCATGTCGGTGGCGTTCTTGGGAAAGCTCACGGCCACGTAGTCGGCCTGGAAGCTCATGGCGGTCTTGATGTCCTCCATGTCCTTGGCCGTCAGCGCCGGGGCCGTCAGGCCGCCGCCCTGCTTGTTGATGCCCTTGTTGTTGGATAGCTCGCCGCCCAGCTTGACGGTGGTGTGCACCTCGTCGCCGCGCACATGGTCCACGGTGAGCACGATCAGGCCGTCGTTGAGCAGCAGCACATCGCCGGGCTTCACGTCGCGCGGCAGCTCCTTGTAGTCCAGGCCCACGCCGCCCAGGTCGCCGGGCGCTGTGCGCGATGCGTCGAGCACGAAGCGCGCGCCGGGCTCCAGCATGACCTTGCCTTCGGCGAACTTGCCGACGCGGATCTTGGGGCCCTGCAGGTCGGCCATGATGGCCACCTCGCGGCCTGCGCGCTGGGCCGCCTCGCGCACCATGGTGGCGCGGTCGATGTGGTCCTGCGCCTTGCCGTGGCTGAAATTCAGGCGCACCACGTTGACGCCTTCACGCACCATCTGTTCCAGCAGTTGCGGGTCGCTGGAAGCGGGGCCCAGGGTGGCGACGATCTTGGTGGCACGGCGGACTTGCATGGAATGTCTCTCGCTCAGGGTTTGTAATCGGGTTTCAATTCTCACACGAATGCGGTTACATGAAGGCAACATTCCGGCATGTGGCCAGGGGCTGAAAGCCAGGCCCCAGGCACCCCGCAGATCGCGCAGGCGCGGCACGCAGCGCATCGCAAAGCACCGTGGCGTCTGGCCTTTGCCGCTATGGGTTTTGATGCTGCAGCGCAGCATCGCCGGCGCAGGCACGCCGCCATGCCTGCCGCCTGTGAAAGCAGTTTTGCCCGGGACGTTCGCAATGCCTGCCGCCCGCGTGTCGAACCCGCGACAGCCTCGCGCCCCTCCTGGCGTTTGAATGCCCTGCGCGCCTTGTTCGACAAACCAACGACAGGAGACAGACATGGGACATGCCCACGACCATGGACACACGCACGACGACGCCCCGCTGATGGAGGATCTGCTCAGGAACGCCCCCAGCAACTGGGGCCGCTGGGGACCCGACGACGAGGTCGGGGCGCTGAACTTCCTCACGCCCGCCGAGGTGCTGCGCGGCGTGTCCCACATCCGCTCGGGCGAGACGTTCACGCTGCAGCGCCTGATCGGCGACCCGCGCGGCGATCCGGTCTGGCCCGGCCGCACACCGGCCGAGCGCACCATGGTGTTTGACGAGTCCAGCTGGGACGGCCCCGATGCACCCCGGTTCCCCGGCGGCCTGCACTATGCCGATGACAAGCTGGACGCCTTCCTGCAGGGATCGACCCAGTACGACGCGCTGGGCCATGTCTGGTACGGCGGGCGCATCTGGAATGGCTATGACGCACGCACCACCGTCGGCGGGCTCGACAAGGCCAGCGTGGAGGCGCTGGGCGCGCGCGGCATCGTGGGGCGCGGCGTGCTGCTGGACATGGCACGCCACCGCGGCAAGGCAGCGCTGGAGCGTGCCGAGACCTTCACGCACGAAGACCTGATGGCCTGCGCCAAGGCCCAGGGGCACACCATAGAAAAGCACGACATCCTGATCGTGCGCACCAATTTCCTGTCGGGCTTCTACGAAGACCAGGCGAGCTTCTACAACGACTTCTGCGAGCCCGGCCTGACCTACTCGCCCGAACTCGTGGACTGGTTCCATGCGATGGAGATCCCCAACCTGGTCACCGACACCATCGCCAACGAAGTCACCATGGACCCCGTGCATGGCGTGGCCCTGCCGCTGCACTGCGCGCTGATGCGCAACCTGGGCGTGACGCTGACCGAGATCTGCGACCTGGAGGCCCTGGCCGACAGCTGCGCGCGCGACGGCCGCTACACCTTTCTGTACGTGGCCGCGCCGCTGAAGATCCACCGCGCCACGGGCTCGCCCGTCAATCCCGTGGTGATCAAATGAGCGCGGCCCCATCGCACGACAGGCCCTGGCTGGGCCTTTACGCTCCGGGCCAGCCGGCCGAGATGCGGCCGCAGTTCAGCAGCATGCTCGACCTGTTCGAAGCCTCGCTGGCTGCGGCACCCGGCTGCGCCATCGTGCGCTACTTCGACGGCGGGCTGAACCTGCGCGAACTCGACCAGGCCGCCAGCGCGCTGGCCCATGCGCTGCAGGCGCGGGGCTTTGCGGCCGGCGACCGGCTGGCCCTCTATACGCAGAACAATCCGGCCTTCGTCATCGGCCTGGTGGCGGCCTGGAAGCTGGGCGGTATCGCCGTGCCGGTCAATCCCATGAACCGGCAGCGCGAGCTGCACTACATCCTGCACAACGCGGGCGCCCAGGCCCTGCTGTGCCTGGACCAGCTGTACCTGGACGTGGCCCGCGAGGTGCATGCGGCCGGCGGCCTGCCGCTGGCCACCGTGGTCACCACATCGGCGCTGGACTGGCAGACGCGCGGCGATGCGCGCGTGCTCGGCGACGGTCCGCGCCTGCCCGTGGCCGATGGCACGCTGGACCTGCTTGCGCTGGTGCAGGCCGGCGGCCAGCCCGCGCCGCTGGCGCGCCGGCCCGCGGCGGGCGATACGGCCGTGATCACCTACACATCGGGCACCACGGGCCAGCCCAAGGGCGCCATGAACACGCATGGCAACCTGGCCTTCAACGCCCAGACCTACCGCGACTGGATAGGCATCACGGCGGACGACAGCGTGCTGGGCCTGGCGCCGCTGTTCCACATCACCGGCCTGGTCGGCCATGTGGCCCTGGCCCTGCTGGTGCCCTGCCCGCTGGTGCTCAGCCACCGCTTCCATCCCGAGACCATGCTCGAATCCATGCGCGAGCACCGGCCCAGCTTCACCATCGGCGCCATCACCGCCTTCGTGGCGCTGATGAACCACCCGGGCGTCTCGCGCGAGGATTTCCGCAGCTTCAAGGCCTTGTACTCGGGCGGCGCGCCCATTGCGCCGGCCGTGATCCAGGCCTTCGAGCAGCTGTCGGGCCTGGCCATCCACAACGCCTTCGGCATGACCGAGACCTGCTCGCCCACGCACTTCGTGCCGCTGGGCGCGCGGGCGCCGGTGGACCAGGCATCGGGTGCGCTGTCCATCGGCGTGCCGGTCTATGGCACGGTGGTGCGCATCATCGACGACCAGCACCGCGAGGCCGCGCCGGGCGAGATCGGCGAGATCGTCTCGGCCGGCCCGCAGATCATGTCCGGCTACTGGAACCTGCCCGAAGCCACGGCCGACGCCATGTTCGAGGGCGGGCTGCGCACGGGCGACGTGGGCTTCATGGACGAGCGCGGCTGGTTCTACCTGGTGGACCGCAAGAAGGACATGATCAACGCCGCCGGCTACAAGGTCTGGCCGCGCGAGGTCGAGGACGTGCTCTACACCCATCCCGCCGTGCGCGAGGCCGCCGTCATCGGCGTGCCAGACGACTACCGGGGCGAGACCGTCAAGGCCGTGGTCTCGCTGAAAGCGGGCCGGCAGGCCGCGCCCGAGGAACTCATCGCCCATTGCAAGGCGCACATGGCCGCCTACAAGGTGCCGCGCATCGTCGAGCTGCGCGAGGAACTGCCCAAGACCGTGACCGGAAAGATTCTGCGCAGGCAGCTGCGCTGAGTCCTCCTGCATCGCTCTGCAGAATCAGACGGGGCCGCATTGACCCGGCAGGCGGCCCCTCCCTAGCATCGCCTGTTCATATCTGCGGCCCCCCGGGTTCGCAGGCAGCAGCCAGAACATCCGGTGCCCCTTGGTTTCGCATGCTCAGCCAACCCATCCACCGCTTTGCCATGCCACCAGAAAATCCAACATGCTCGACCGGAGACATTTTGTTCTGAGCGCCCTCGCTTCCTCGGCGCTGACCGCCTGCGGCGGCGGCGCACCCGCCAACCGCTACCTCCAGACACCCCTGCTCGCCAGCCATGCCGGCTACGGCGCGCGCTTCACGGAACCCGACTTCGTCAACGGCTGGGGCATTGCCATCCGCCCGGCCGGCGCAGGCGGCCATTTCTGGATTGGCGGCGGTGGCACTTCCTGGCAATTCCTGGGTGACGTCTCGCGCTCGTCCGAGCCAAGCCTGCGCACACTGCGCCAGGACGGCCTTCGCAAGGTGGCCGTGCCCCAGTCCGACTCCCGGATCGACGACGGCAGCGCAGGCAAGGTCACTGGCGTGGTCTACCACGGCGCGCCCCTGGAATCCCACCTGTTCCGCGTGCGCAGCCAGCCCGCAGGCGGGCGCCTGCTCGACGGCGCGGCGCGCTTTGTCTTCGTGACCGACAGCGGCAGCGTCAGCGCCTGGACCGAGCGCGACGCCGAGACGGGCGCCATCGTGCGCGTGGACGGCCCAGCCGTCGAGGTCTTCGATGGCACAGGCCGGGGCATGGCCTTCTTCGGCGCGGCCCTGCATACGGGCCGCTGGGACCGTCTGTGGCTGGCCGATTTCGGCGACCAGCCTCAGATCCGCACACTGGACGCGCAGTGGCAGCTCACCCCCACCCAGGGCTTCGTCAACCCCTTCGCCAGCGGCCCTGCCGGCGTTGCCAGACCTGGCGATCCCGTGCCGTTCAACATCCAGGTTGTCAACGACGGCTCAAGAGACCGCGTCTTCGTGCTCTACGCCATGAGCCAGCCCGACCCCGAGGACGCCAGCGCCTTCTTCGCGGGTGAGGAAGATGCCATGGATGCAGAGCGCGAGGCCGCAACCGGCAACCGCCCCGCGCGCGGCAAGCTGGCCGAGTTCGATCTGGACGGGCGCCTGCAGCGGATCTATTCAGACGATGGCAGGCTCAACGCGCCCTGGGGCGTGGCCATCGCACCGCCCGACTTCGGGCCGCTATCGGGCCGGTTGCTGGTGGGCAACTTCGGCGGCGCGGGCCGCATCTGCGCCTTCGACCTGGACAGCGGCAGCTATGTGGACGAGCTGCGCGATGGCCAGGACCGCCCGGTCGCCATACCGGGCCTGTGGGCGCTGCAGTTCGGCAACGGTGTGGCCCTGGGCGACAGCAATGCCCTGTACTTCGCGGCCGGCCCCAAGGATGAGACCGAAGGCTTGTTCGGCTCGCTGAGGTTTGGCTAGAGTCACACCAGCCCGTGCGAGAGCAGATAGGTGATCGCATGGGCCACCATGGCCGCCTCCAGGCCATAGCGCCAGAACAGGAAGCCGCCCACGGCGCCGTGGACGATTTCGAACAGCAGCAGCTGCAGCACCAGCCCGTCCGACAGGCCGCCCCAGGTACCCCAGGCCAGCGCCAGCTGCAGCAAGCCCCAGAGCAGGGCCGACAGCATCACCGACCACCAGCCCAGCATCCAGCCCGGGCGGCGGTCGGTGCGCCCGCTCAGCCGCCACAGCAGCCACATCACCAGCGTCATGCCGCCCAGGCGCATCACCAGCTCGGCCGTGATGCCCGCGTACAGGATCTTGGCACCCAGCGGCATGGCGTAGACGGGGTCGATCAGGGTCAGGTCGTCGGGCCAGGCCAGGGCCAGGGTCACCAGCCAGGCCGCGCCGACCACGCCGCCGGCCAGCCCCGGCAACGTAAGGTAGCGCACGGCACGCTGGGGCGAACGCCCGGCCACCCAGGTGGTCAGCAGCGGTGCGGACAGGCCCAGCCTTGGCCCCAGCCACACCCCGACGCCCACGGGCAGGGCCAGCAGCGCGGCCATCACGCCAATGCCGGCCAGCGGCGTGGCCAGCGGCTCCACGGGCAGACCCAGCAGGCGCATCCAGTCGGGCAGCACGAACCAGGCCATGGCCGCCACGCCGGGCAGGCCCAGCAGCCAGAGCACCGTGAAGATGCGCCAGCTCAGCCGCGGCAGCGCGGGCGGGACATAGGCCGATGGGGCGGGCATGAGGGTGGACACGGGGCCGGTGGTGGGCAGGCTGGCGTTGTCAGTCACGCATCAAGGCTTCTATCTCGTCGGGCTCCACGGGCACGCCGCGCGTGATCAGCTCGCAGCCCGTCTCGGTGACGATGGCATCGTCCTCGATGCGGATGCCGATGTTGTGGAACTGCTCGGGCACGCCGGCCGCAGGGCGCACGTAGATGCCCGGCTCGATGGTGGTGCACATTCCCGGGCGCAGGATGCGGCTGGGGCGGTTGGTGATGGTCTCGCCCGACAGCGGGTCCTTGCGCTCGTGCGACTGGCCCAGCTCCGAGGGCTCCACATAGCTGCCGCAGTCGTGCACGTCCATGCCCAGCCAGTGACCCGTGCGGTGCATGTAGAACTGGAAGAAGGCGCGCTGCTCGATCACGTCCTGGGCATTGCCATAGACCTTTTTGTCCAGCAGGCCCAGGTCCAGCATGCCCTGCGCCAGCACGGCCACGGTGGCGTCGTGCGGATCGTTGAAGCGCGCGCCGGCACGCGTGGCCGCCACGGCGGCCTTCTGGCTTTCCAGCACCAGCTCGTAGAGCGCGCGCTGCGGGCCGGTGAAGCGGCCATCGGCGGGGAAGGTGCGCGTGATGTCGCTGGCGTAGCCGTCGAGCTCGCAGCCCGCGTCGATCAGCACCAGCTCGCCCGCATGCACGGGCGCCTTGTCGGCCTGGTAGTGCAGCACGCAGGCGTTGGCGCCGGCTGCCACGATGGAGCCGTAGGCCACGTACTGCGAGCCCTGCTGGCGGAATTCATGCAGCAGTTCGGCGTCGAGGTGGTATTCGCGCACCTCCTGGCCTGCGCGCAGCATGCGTGCCGAGCGCTGCATGGCGCGGATATGGGCCTGGGCGCTGATGGCGGCGGCGCGGCGCATGATGTCCTGTTCATGCGCGTCCTTGACCAGGCGCATCTCGTCCAGCAGCGTGCACAGGTCGCCCTGCTCGGCCGGGCACAGCGCGCCGAAGCGCACGCGCGCGCGCACCTGGCCCAGCCAGCCTTCCACGCGCACGGCCAGGCCTTCATGCGTGGCGAACGGATACCAGAGGCGGCCCCGGTTCTCCAGCAGGCGCGGCAGGCGCGTATCGATCTCGGCGCTGGAGAACGCCTGGCTCACGCCCAGCGTGGCCACGGCGGCCTCGGGGCCCAGGCGGATGCCGTCCCAGATTTCGCGCTCCAGGTCCTTGGGCTGGCAGAACAGCACGCTGGTGCCGTCCGCGGCCAGCACCAGGCAGGCATTGGGCTCGGCAAAGCCGGTCAGGTAGTAGAAGTAGCTGTCGTGGCGGTACAGGTAGCCGGTGTCCCGGTTGCGCTGGCGCTCGGGAGCGGTGGGAATGATGGCGATGCCGCCAGCGCCCAACTGGGCGGCCAAGCGTGCGCGGCGTTGAGCGTAAACAGATGTCATACAGCTATCGTACTGCCGTCCGGGGTTCTCCACAGTCCCCTGAACAGGGGAACTTGGGGGTCGGACAGCAGGCGTCAGGCTGGATTCAGTGCAGGCGCCGTCACTGCCCCAGGGCGCGCCGGTTCCAGGGCGCCTTCATCAGAACGCGCGCCAATCCGCAAAAGCCCGTGGCACCGGCCACGATCAGGCCGCAGCCCACGAAGGCCGACAGCAGGTGCCACCACGGGGACACCGTGGCGCCGAGCACGGCGCCCAGCAGCGCCAGCCCGCCCGCGCCCAGTTGCACCTGGCGCTGCAGCTCCATCGGCTGGCTGTCGCGCAGCACGGGCAGGCCTTGTGCCTTCCAGGCGTCCAGGCCGCCGTCGAGCACATGGCCGGCACAGCCGGGCGGCAAGGCTGCCGCCAGGGCCTGGGCGTTGAGACGCGTGCGGTGGCCGGAGCGGCAGTGAAAGACCACGGCGGCGGGCGCGCCGGCAAGGGCTCCCGCCGCCAGGCGGTCCATGGGCATGCTGCGTGCGCCGCCTATGCGTTCGCGCGCATGTTCGTCCGGCGCGCGGATGTCGATGAGCCAGGCGCCCTGCTCCTGCATCTGGCGGGCGGCTTGGGAGGAGACGGAGGAAAGGGACATGGATCAGCTCCTTGGGAACAGAGGATTTCAGGCGCAGAAGATGCTCTTGAGCGTGGCCACCAGCTTTTGCACATCGGGATTGGCGATGCGGTAGTACAGCGTCTGCGACTCGCGGCGGTAGGCGACCAGACCCTCTTCGCGCATGCGGGCCAGATGCTGGGACAGGGCCGACTGGCTCAGCGGGATCTGCTGCAGCAATTCGCCCACGGACAGCTCGCCATGCTCGATCAGCAGGCACAGCACCAGCAGGCGCCTCTCGTTGCCCACGGCGCGCAGCAGCGCGGCGGCACGTGCAGCGCCCTGCTGCAAAAAGGCCTGTTCGGGAGAGAGCGTCGGTTCGGTCATGGTTGATCAAGAACAATCTAATTTAGCAAATTCTAATATAATTACCGACAGGCTGCACAGCCATCGAACCAGGAGTGCCTTCATGACATCACCGCTGCGCATTGCACCGTTCTTCGACGCCAACACCCACACCGTGACCTACCTGGCCTGGGACGCGGACACGGCCGAGGCCGCCGTCATCGACCCCGTGCTCGACTACGACCACGCCAGCGGCCAGGCCCACACCGGCTCGGCCGATGCCGTGCTGGACGCCGCGCAGGCCCAGGGCCTGCGAGTGCGCTGGATTCTGGAAACCCATGCCCATGCCGATCACCTCAGCGCAGCCCCGTACCTGCGCGAGCGCACGGGCGCCCCGATTGCCGTGGGCGAGCACATCCGCGAGGTGCAGCGCATCTTCCGCCCCGTCTTCAACCTGCCCGCGTCCGGCGGCGACCAGCCCTTCGACCGGCTGCTGGCCGACGGCGACAGCCTGCCGCTGGGCGGGCTGCGCATCGAGGTGATGCACACGCCCGGCCATACGCCGGCCTGCGTGTCCTACCGCATCGCGGACGCGGTCTTCGTGGGCGATACGCTGTTCATGCCCGACTACGGCACGGCGCGCGCCGACTTCCCCGGCGGCGATGCGGGCACGCTGTTCCGCTCCATCCAGCGCCTGCTGGCCCTGCCGCCCGCCACGCGGTTGTTCATGTGCCATGACTACAAGGCGCCGGGCCGCGACCACCATGCCTGGGAAACCACGGTGGACGCGCAACGCGCCGGCAATGTGCATGTGCACACGGGCGTGGACGAGGCCAGCTTCGTTGCCATGCGCAACCAGCGAGACGCCACGCTGTCCGCGCCCGCCCTGCTGCTGCCGGCCATCCAGGTCAACATGCACGCAGGCCATTGGCCTGCGGCCGAGGCCAATGGCGTGCACTACCTCAAAATCCCGCTGCGCATGAAGCACCGTCCCCAGGCAGCGGACGCAAAGCAGGCGTAGAGTCGTCCGTTGCCTCTCCCACCCCTCTTGCGACACCCCAGGACAAAGGACCTTCCATGATCCACAGCGCCCACGCCACCAGCACGGACACCCCCTATCGCGTCACGCTCGGCGACCCCCAAGGCCACAGCTGGCATGTGGACGAGCCCGCGGACAAGGGCGGCGGCGACACGGCGCCCAACCCGCTGCAACTGCTTCTGTCGGCCCTGGGCGCCTGCACCACGGTCACGCTGCAGATGTACGCGGCGCGCAAGCAGTGGAAGCTGGAGCAGGTGGACGTGCAACTGCGCCTGAACCCCGAAGGCACGCCCGCCAGCGGCAACCTGATCGAACGCCAGATCACGCTGCAAGGCGAGCTGGACGACGAGCAGCGCCAGCGCCTGCTGCAGGTGGCCGAGGCCTGCCCCGTGCACAAGCTGCTGGCCGGCGAGGTGCACATCCAGACCGCGCTGCAGCTGCCGGCCTGAGCGCGGGCCGGGCCACCATGCAAAAAGCCCTGCAGCTGTCAGGCCGCAGGGCTTTTGGGAGTGGATGGGGACATGGCCGGCGTCAGGCTTGGCTGACCTCGATCTCCCCGGTATCGACATAGAGCTCGAACTCGCGCTTGGCCAGCGACACGGTGATCGGCTGCTCGTCCTGGGTCCAGGACAGCACATAGCTTCCGATGGCCGTGGCCACCTGCACACGGGTGCCACGCGGAATGTCTTCCAGGGGGCCGTCGCCTACCCGGTGCTGCACATTGCCGGTGACCGTGGCTTCGAACTTCTCGGGGAATCGCTGGACTTCCACGGCGCTCTGGACCGCCTCTTCAGCGGCTTCGGCTTGCGTCTGTACGGATGTATTCATGGCGTTTTCTCCTGTAAGAGTGAGGCCGGCGCCCGCCAAAATGGCGGGCGCCGGTCCGTTCTTCGAATGTAAACAATGTTCCTGAGAACGCGCTGTCAGCGAACAGGCCCAATCCATGCGAGCCGCGTTTGCCTGCTGCGCCGCGCTGCACGACACTGGTGGCTTCCCCCACGAAACAGGCCGATCCGACCATGTCCGACACGTCCCAGCCCCACTCCCAACCCCAGCACCTGCCCACCCGCACCGCCGATGTGGGCGGCATTCCCATCCAGCGCGCCATTCCCCAGCGCGCCCTGCGCAAGGTCGGCGCCTGGTGCTTCCTCGACCACGCCGGTCCTGCCGACCCCGCGCCACCGGGCATGCAGGTCGGCCCGCATCCGCACATCGGCCTGCAGACCTTCACCTGGATGATCCGCGGCGAAGTGCTGCACCGCGACAGCCTGGGCCACACCCAGATCATCCGCCCCGGCCAGGTCAACCTGATGACGGCCGGCCACGGCATCGCCCATTCCGAGGAAAGCCAGACGCCCTCGCACATCCACGCCGCGCAGCTGTGGATTGCGCTGCCCGAGTCGCACCGCAACGGTCCGCCGCGCTTCCAGCACTACCCCGAGCTGCCCACAACCACGGTGGGCGACTTCACGGCCACGGTGCTGGCCGGCGAAGCGCTGGGCCTGACGTCGCCGGCCGAGGTGCACACGCCCCTGATGAGCGTGGACCTGCATGCGGACAGCGCGGGCAATGGCAATGCCGTCGCCACGCTGCCGCTGCGCGCCGATTTCGAGCATGCCGTGCTCAGCCTGGAAGGAAGCGTGAGCGTGAACGGCCAGCCCCTGCCGGTGGAGGAACTGCTCTACCTGCCCCTGGGCACGGCCTCGGTCGCCATCGAGACCACGCCCGGCAGCCGCCTGCTGGTCATTGGCGGCGAGCCCATGGATGAAGCCATCTTGCTGTGGTGGAACTTCGTGGCCCGCACCAGCGAGGAGATCGACGAGGCCCGCGCGCAATGGGAAGCGGAGGCCGGTCAGGATGCGCAGGCCCTGCCCGCAGGTGCGGCGCGCCGCTTCGGGCCGCCGCTGGCATCGCCCCTGAAGCCGCTACATGCGCCTTCGCTGGACGGCGTGGTGCTGCGCGCCTCGCGCTGAACGCGCTTGCTGCGGCGATCGACCTGCAGCCATGGCCCTGCCCAACCAAAAGGCGCCCCAAATGGGGCGCCTTGCCGTTTGTGTTGCGGGGATTTCGAGGGTCAGGCCGGGCTGGCCGCATCCACCTCGGTGCCGTCTTCCACGCCGCGAACGCTCTCGCGGCCGTTCTTGTCCTTGAGCTTGCCCAGGTCGGTCTCCACGGCCCGCTTCAGCTTCTCAATGGCCGCGTTGAAGGCATCCTTGACCTTTTCAGCCTCGGCGTTCACGGCGATCGGCGGGCGGCCATTGGCCCGGGTCTCCAGAACGCAGCGCTTGCCGGGAGCGCCGGAGGTCTTGAGCGCATCGACGCCGGTGAGGAAAACCTCCACGCGTACCACGTAGTCCTTGAATCTCGCCAGCTTGGCGTTGATCTCTTCCTGCGCCCATTGCGCCAAGGACTCGCCACCCTGGATCGAATCGTCGGCATGAACCTGAACTTGCATGCATATCCTCCTAGTCGCCAAAAGCCGCACCACCGGCGCGGCGGGGTTGTCGGGGCCATTGATGAACTGGCGAATCCATCGTAACGCCATGCGGGCTGCCTGCACAGCAAGTCGCACCCTGCGTCGTCAGGTTTTTCGCGCTGCAGCATCCGCAGCCCCAACCCCTGCCTACAGGCTACACCCGCGGGCGGGGCGCCTGCACGAATGGACGGAAAAAGCTTGAGATGCCTCAAGACAACTCTTGCATTCACCTACACCTATTTGCAGTGATGGCCCTGCGCCGGTCGCGGGCGTTCAACCCCTTCCTACAGGTCGCAGGCACGATTGGGCTTACAACGTGACTATCAGGACTTTCCCCTTGCCCACCACCCCATGAGCCCACTTGCCTCACGCCGCCTCAAGATCGGCCTTTCGGCCTGTTTCTCCCATGCGGACCCGCAGCGTCCGCTTTTCACGGGCAAGACGCTGCAGTACGTGGAGCAATCGATAGCGCACTGGATCATGTCGGCCGGCGCCATGGTGGTGATGGTGCCCTGCCCCACAGGCGAGACCGCGCGCGGCGACGTGACGCTGGAGCACTATGCCGAGTGGCTGGACGGCGTGGTCATGCACGGCGGCGCCGATGTCTGGCCCGGCAGCTATGGCGAGGAGCCCATGCGCCCCGAATGGCTGGGCGACCGCGTGCGCGACCTCTACGACCTGGCCGTGGTCGAGGCGTTTTCCCAGGCCGGCAAGCCCATCTTCGGCGTCTGCCGCGGTCTGCAGCTGATCAACGTGGCCTTCGGCGGAACGCTCTACCAGGACATCGAGACCCAGGTGCCCGGCTCGCAGCTGCACCGCAATCCCACCGAGTACGACCGCCACTACCACGACATCGCCATCGTGCCCGGCAGCCGGCTGGAGGCGCTGTACCCCACGCTGGACCGCGCACGCGTGAACAGCATCCACCACCAGGGCATCAAGGACGTGGCGCCCGAGTTCGATGTGGAGGCCTGGAGCCTGCCCGACCGCATTCCCGAGGCCATCTTCCGCAAGCCCGGCACGCTCAAGAGCTATATCGCCGCCACGCAGTGGCACCCCGAATTCCAGTTCCGCAACCCGGACACCAGCACGCTGGATGACAGCGTGCTGCTGCGCGACTTCCTGGCTGCCTGCTCACGCGCCCGCGTGAGCCCCGCCGTGAGCCACAGCCCCTTCCAGATCCGCAACCGCGCCGCGCGCCTGCTGCGCCGCGCCTTGCTTCGCAGGCATTGACGGCCCGGCGCCTCCAAGCGCCTGCGCCACCACCTGCTGCAACTGCCCGCGCAGCCACGCATGGGCGGGATCGGCCTGGTGGCGCGTGTGCCAGATCATGAACATGGGCAGCGGCGGACAGTCCACGGGCACGGCAAAGCTGGCCAGCGATGACAGGGCCGTGCGGCCCAGCAGCGACGGCGCCGTCGCCAGCAGCGGCGTGCCGCGCACAAAGGCGGCCAGCGCCGCAAAGCCCGGCACGCGCACGGCAAAGCGGCGCTCCAGCCCGCGCGCCTGCAGTTGCAGGTCCAGGTCCAGCGCCTGGCGGTCGGCATAGGCCACGGTGGCGTGGTCGGCCTGCAGATAGTCGGCCAGGCTGGCCGGCGGCTGTCGCACGGCGCTGTCATAGAAGACTGCGTACTCATCGCTGAACAGGCGCTTTTGCACGATGTCCGTGGCATCGGGCGGGCGCGGGCTGATGGCCAGCAGGCAGGCGTCCGAGCGCAGCAGTTCGGCATCCGGCGCGCCGCTGTCGATCACGCGCAGCATGGCTGCGGGCGCTTGCGTGCGCAGGCGCCGGGCCAGCGCGGGCAGCAGCAGTTCGCGCTGCAGGTCGTTGGCGGCAATGGTGATCTCGGCACGCCAGTGCGCGGGGTCAAAGCTGGGCCCCTGGCCGAACTGCTGCATCTGCCGCAGCAGCTCGCGCGCCGGGTCCTGCAGCGCCAGCGCATGGGCCGTGGGTGCAATGCCCCGCCCCTGCCGGACGAACAATCGGTCGCCCGTGATGGCGCGCAGCTTGTCCAGCAGATGGCTGACGGCCGACTGCGTCACGCCCAGGCGCTGCGCCGCCGCCGTGACGCTGCCGGTCTCCAGCACGGCCAGCAGCAGTTGCAGCAGCCTGCCATCGAGCTGCGATCCATCGATTTGTCTCATGCATTCCATGATTGGCCGCCGCTTTATCTTTGGCAACGCGCGCCGGACACTGCCGCTGATCCAACGCAAATACCGGAGACAAAACATGGCCGACCAGCCGCAGATTCCCGGCACCACCCTGTTCGACGGCAGGCAGGCCCGCAAGGGCTATGCGCTCAACAGCATGTGCTTTTCCTTCAACGAGCTGGCCAACCGCCAGGCCTTCCTGGCCGACGAGGAGGCCTATATGCGCAGCTACGGGCTGAACCAGGAGCAGGCCGATGCCGTGCGCGCGCGCAACGTGCTGCAGATGATCGCGGCCGGCGGCAACGCCTACTACCTGGCCAAGCTGGCCGGCATCTTCCACCTGGACATGCAGGACATAGGCGCCCAGCAGACCGGCATGACCAAGGCCGAATTCCAGGCCCTGCTGCGCTCGCACGCCTGAGCCCCGCCGCAGACCACACGCAAGACACAGCACAGGAGACACCCACCATGGCACATCTCATCGGCGGCCTCGGCACCTCGCACATTCCCGCCATCGGCAACGCCATCCACAAGGGCCTGCAGAACGAGCCCTACTGGAAGCCCTTCTTCGACGGCTTCCCGCCCATCCGCGAATGGCTGGCCGCCCGGCGCCCCGACGTGGTGGTGATGTTCTACAACGACCACGGCCTGAACTTCTTCCTCGACAAGATGCCCACCTTCGCCGTGGGCGCGGCCGAGCGCTACTGCAACGCCGACGAAGGCTGGGGCATTCCCACGCTGGCACCGCTGCGCGGCCATACGGAGCTGTCATGGCACCTGATCGAGTCCCTGGTGGGCGAGGATTTCGACGTGGTCAGCTGCCAGGAGATGCTGGTGGACCACGCCTGCACGCTGCCGCTCAAGCTGTTCTGGCCCGAGGGCGACTGCCCGGTGGCCGTCGTGCCGGTGTGCATCAACACCGTGCAGTTCCCGCTGCCCTCGGCGCGCCGCTGCTATGCGCTGGGCCAGGCCGTGGGCCGGGCCATCGCGCGCTGGAACAGCGACCAGCGCGTGGCCGTCATCGCCTCAGGAGGCCTGTCGCACCAGCTCGATGGCGAGCGCGCGGGCTTCATCAACAAGGCCTTCGACCTGCAGTTCCTTGAAAGCATGGCCACCAATCCCGAATGGGCCACGCAGTTCAGCGTGCATGAACTGGTGGAAAAGACCGGCACCCAGGGCGTGGAACTGCTGATGTGGCTGGCCATGCGCGGCGCCCTGTCAAGCGCCGCGCCCGGCGTGCGGCGCGTGCACGGCAACTACCACATACCGATCTCCAACACCGCCACGGCGCTGCTGGCGCTGGAGGCGGTCTAGTCGGAAAACACAAAGGCCGCCGGGCATGCCGGGCGGCCTTTGGCTTTGCGGGGCCGTGCGGACCGGGTGTATCCCGGCCCTGCCTCTCAATGGTGGTGGCCGTGGCCGCCGTGCACGTGGCGGTGCTCGATTTCCTCGGGCTTGGCCGCGCGCACTTCGGTGACCTTGCAGGCAAAGTGCAGCGCCATGCCGGCCAGCGGGTGGTTGCCGTCCAGCAGCACCACGGGGCCCTTGATCTTGACCACGTGGTAGATCTGGGGCTGGCCCTGGTCATCCGTGCCGCGCAGCTGGCCGCCGACCTTCACGCCGGGCGGGAACTCGCCCTTGGGGATGGTGCGGGTCAGGCTCTCGTCGCGCGCGCCGAAGGCGTCTTCCACGGCCAGGTCCACGGTCAGCGTGTCGCCCACGGCCTTGCCGTCCAGGGCGGCTTCCACCTTGGCGAAGATGTTGTCGTAGCCGCCGTGCAGATAGGCCACGTCGCCCTTGTCGAGCAGCTTGCCCAGCTTGTCGGTGATCTTGTAGTTGATGGTGACGGCGGTGTCTTTGGTGATGTTCATGGCAAAGGCCTTGGAAAACCGCAGCGCAGAAGGCGCGCCGCGCAAAGCTGCCATTGTCGGCGACCTGGGGCATTCCAGCGTCGCGGCCGTGGGTTCACCGGCCGCCCGACCTCAAGCCAGGCACTCGCGCGCGCATTCGAGCAGGCTGCGCGCCCAGCGCGCGCGGGCCGAGGTGTTGAGCCACAGCAGGCCGACCTTGCGCGCATCGGCGGGGCGGGAGCCGGCGCCGTCCGCAGCAGCGCCCTGCTCGGGCAGCGCCAGCACGCGCACGTCGCGGCCCTGGGAGAGCACGGGGCCGATGTCGGGCACCAGGCCCACGCCCAGGCCCTGGTCCACCATCATGGCCACGGCCAGCACCGAGTTCAGTTCCATGCGCTCCAGCGGCGCAATGCCCTGGGCGCGCAGGTAGCGGTCGGCCAGCCGGCCACCGGCCAGGGATCGGTCGTAGCGCACCAGGGGCCGGGTGCGCAGCAGGGCCAGCGGGTCCTGCTGCGCATCGCGGGCGCGGCACAGCACGACCAAAGGCTCCTGGCGCAGCTCGGCCCAGCACACGGTCTTGGGCAGGTCGAACGAGGGTTGCAGGCAGATCAGCACGTCCAGCTCGGACTGGACCAAGGCCGTGTACAGCTCGGGCGTGAGGCCGGCGCGCACGCTGATGCGCACCTCGGCGTGGCGCGCCACGAAGGCCCGCATCACGGCGGGCACAAAGCCGTGCAGCGCCGTGTTCACGGTGCCCAGCCGCAGCTCGCCGCCGTCTGTATCCGAGGCCACCCATTCGCGCAGGCCCTCGAAGTCCTGCAGCAATTGGCGGCCGCGCTCGAACAGCCGCTCGCCCGCCTCGGTGGCGCGCACGCTGCGGCCATGGCGCACCAGCAGCGGCGCACCCAGCTCGCCTTCCAGCACGCGCATTTGCTGGGCAATGGCCGAGGGGCTCAGGTCCAGCTGGCGAGCGGCCTCGGACATGGAGCCGGTGTCCACCACTCTCAAGAAATTGTGTATGTATCTCACGTCCATTTCACACATTTTCTTGAATCACAACGCAGATGCAACTGCTGTTTTCCCAGGCTGCGCTGCACCACACTGCGTGACAACGACTATTTCAGGAGACAGACGCATGGATTCCCGGCCCACCTCTCAAGCCTCTCAGACCTCTTTGCCGCGCCGGATGTGGCTGTCCACCGCCGCCGCCGCGCTGGCCGCCTGTGCGCTGCCGGCCTGGGCCCAGAAGCGCGGCAGCCGACTGGTGGTGCCGTTTGCGCCAGGCGGCGGCAACGATGTGTTTGCGCGGCAGATGGCGCACGGCCTCAACGAGTCCTTCGGCTACGGGATGATCGTGGAGAACAAGGCCGGCGCGGGCGGCAACCTGGGCACGGAAGCCGTGGTGCGCTCGGCCGGCGACGGCGGCACCTGGCTGCTGGGCCATACGGGCACGGTGTCCATCAATCCCTCGCTGTATCCGGGCCTCAAGTTCAATGCGGCCACCGATCTGCAGCCGGTGGCCATGTTCGCCTCGTCGGCCCTGCTGCTGGTGGTGCCGGCTTCCTCGCCCGCGCGCAGCGTGGCCGATCTGGCCGAGCAGATGCGCAAGCGCAGCGGCGAGATGAACTACGCCTCCAGCGGCTCGGGCACGGGCGGCCACCTGACGGGCGAGATGTTCGCCCACGCGCTGGGCGCCAAGGCCATCCACGTGCCGTACAAGGGCACGGCCCCATCGCTGACCGACCTGGTGGGCGGCAATGTGGACTTCAGCTTTGGCGTGATTCCCGCGGCCATGGCCCTGGTGAAGGCCGGCAAGCTGCGCGCCCTGGCCGTGACCGGCGCCAAACGCCAGCCCCAGCTGCCCGACGTGCCCACGGTGGCCGAGTCCGGCGTGCGTGCACTGGCCGACTTCGAGAGCTCGCTGACCTACGGCATCCTCGCGCCCAGGGGCACGCCTGCCGAGACGGTGCGCGCGCTGGGGCGCGACATCCTCAAGGTGGCGTCTGCCGAGTCCTTCCAGTCGCGCCTGGGCATCGAGGGCGCCGTGCCGCTGCTGGGCGATGGCGCGCAGTACGCGGCCCGCATCCAGGTGGAGAGCGCCAAGTGGGCGGCCGTGATCAAGGCCTCGGGCGCCACGGCCTGAGACCGGCAAGGACAGCATGTCATTGGTGAAGGACTATCTGGGCCCCGCCGACAGCGGCCACTGGTTTGCAGACGCGCGCTGGCTGCAGGCGCTGCTGCGCTTCGAGAGCGCGCTGGCCCAGGCCCAGGCCGACTGCGGCCTGGTGCCGCGCCCGGCCGCCGAGGCCATTGCGCGCGCCTGCGCGCAGGCGCCGCTCACGTGCGAAGGCGTGGTGGAGCAGGCGCGCGCCAGCGGCGCGCTGGGCCTGGCCGTGGTGCGGCCGCTGCAGCAGTGGCTGCAGGCCCACGCCCCGGAAGGCCTGCCCTGGCTGCACTGGGGCGCGACCACGCAGGACGCCGTGGACACGGCGCAGGCCCTGCTCACGCAGCAGGCCCTGCAGGCGCTGCTGGCCGAGCTGGACGCGCTGCAGTCCGCACTGCAGGCCCTGGCCCGCACGCACGCGGCCACGCCCATGCTGGCGCGCAGCCTGCTGCAGCCCGCGCAGATCACCAGCTTCGGCTTCAAGTGCGCGCAGTCGGCTGCCGCCGTGGGCCGCAGCATCGAACAGTTTGAAAGGCTGGCCACCGCTGCGCTGTGCGTGCAATTGGGCGGCGCCGTGGGCAATGGCGCCGTGCTGGGAAGCCACCGTGCCGAGGTGGAGCAGGCACTGGCCCGGCGCCTGGGCCTGTCGGCCTGCGGCCGCAGCTGGCATACCCAGCGCGACGACTGGATGCGCCTGGCCATGGAGGCCGCCGTATGCGGCGGCAGCCTGGCCAAGCTGGCCAAGGACTGGTCGCTGATGGCGCAGTACGAGGTGGGCGAGGTCAGCGAGGCGCCGCGCGGCAGCACCTCCAGCGCCATGCCGCACAAGCGCAATCCCGTGCACCTGATGCAGGCGGTGGCACAGGCCCAGGCCGTGCCCCAGCTTGCGGCCCTGCTGCTGGGCTGCATGGCCCAGGCCCATGAGCGCGCGCTGGGCGAGTGGCAGGCCGAGGTCGCGCACTGGCCCGACCTGTGGCGCCATGTGCATGGCGCCGCCGCCGCATTGCGCCAGGCCGCCCAGTCGCTGCAGGTGCATCCGCAGCGCATGCTGGGCCATGTGCGGGGCCTGCACGGACTGGTGTTTTCAGAGGCCTGCGTGCACGCCATGGCGCCCTGGACGGGCAAGCCCGAGGCCCTGGCCGCCGTGGAGCTGCTGGCCCCGCAGGCGCTGGAGCAGGGGCGCGAGCTGCGCCTGCTGCTGGCCGAATGGGCCGCGCCCCGGCTGGAAACGCCTGCCCTGCAGGCGCTGGAAGATGCGCTGGCCCGGGCCTGCGACCCGGCACGCGCCGTGCAGGCATCGCATGATGCATGCCTGGCGCTGCTGGCAGCGCCGCAGATCCACGCCAATGCCCATTCCCATGCTTGACACAGGAACCCCCGCCATGACCGAACCTTCCGCCGACGCCCTGCAGCGCGGCCTTGCCAACCGCCGCCGCGTGCTGGGCGATGAATGGGTGGACCAATCCGTGGCGCGCGCCAACGAACTGAATGTGGAGTTCCAACGCATGATCACGGCCTACGCCTGGGACGGCATCTGGAGCCGCCCCGGCCTGGAGCGCCGCACGCGCCGCATCATGGTGTTGGCCATCACGGCATCCATGGGCCGCTGGGAAGAGTTCGAGCTGCACATCCGCACGGGGCTGCTGGCCGACCCGGCCGACGCCGAGGCCGCGCCGCTGGACCTGGACACCATCCGCGAAGTGCTGCTGCAGACCGCCGTCTATGCCGGCGTGCCCGCAGGCAACACCGGCATGGCCATCACGCTGAAGATCCTCAAGGAGCTGGGGCGCACGCCCGCGCCGGCCAGCTTTCATCCGCCCGCAGACACGGCCTGACGCGGCCTGACCGGACTCAGGCAGCCGGCGGCTGCTCCTCGGCCGCAGCGCCCGGGTAGCGCGCAAAGCGCCGGTTCTCTGCGCCATGCACCGGGTCCTGCTCGGCCCAGGGCCACCCGCCGAACTGGGTGCGCCGGTAGTCCTGCATGGCCTGCATGATTTCCTGCTGCGTGTTCATCACGAAGGGGCCGTACTGCGCCACGCTCTCGCCAATGGGGCGGCCCTGCAGCACCAGGCATTCCACGGCGTCGGCGCCGCTGTTGTGCAGCTCCCAGTCCTGCGTGGCATCCACATGCAGGGCCGCATGCTGTGCCAGCGCCGTGGGCCCGACCTGCAGTGCCTGGCCTGCAAAGAAATACAGCATGCGCTGCGTGTCCGCACCGGCCGCGCGCGGCAGCGTCCAGCGCGCGCCGGGCTCCAGGCGCAGCGTCCAGATGGCCACGTCGCCCTCGGGTTGCGAGGCCCAGGATTCGGGCGGCGGCGGCAGGGCGGCCGCCGTGCCGGGCAGGCTGCCTGCCACCACGGTGACCACGGTCCTGCGGCCGGCGTCGTCTGCGTGCTCCAGGCGCGGGATGCGCTCGTTCCAGAACATGGTGAAGTGCGGCTCCACCATCTTGGAGCGCGCAGGCAGGTTCAGCCAGATCTGGAACAGTTCCAGCGGATTGGGCGCGTCGCTGTCGAGCAGCGGGAACATCTCCGAATGCTGGATTCCCTTGCCGGCCGTCAGCCACTGCACGTCGCCGCCGCCAAAGCGCGCGGCCGCGCCCAGCGAATCGGAATGGTCGATCAGGCCCTTGCGCACCAGGGTCACGGTCTCGAAGCCGCGGTGCGGGTGGCCGGGAAAGCCCGGCACGCCATCGCCGTGGTACATGGAAAAGCCGTCCTTGCGGCTGAAGTCGCTGCCCATCTGGCGGCCCTCCAGGTCCACGGCCTGCACGCCCAGGCGGCCATCGCTGGGCGGATAGGCATCGTCATGGTGGGCACAGAACAGGAAGGGGTCCATGGTGGGCCACAGCGGGCCCAGCGACTGGCTCTGGAGGACGGGGGTGGTGGCTGCGGTCATCGTGGCTCCTGTGAGGCTGCGCCCGCAAGAAAAAAGGGGGCGCTGCATTCTCGGACAGATGCGGCCCCCGCGCCCGTTTTGAAAGCCACCATGGCTGGGACAGTGCGGCCCAGGAATGCAACGCCCGCCGGGTCAGTTGCGCGGCGGCGTCACCAGGCCCTTTTGCACGGCCGGGCGCGCCACGAAGGCGGCCAGCACGCGCTGCAGCTCGGGAAAGCGCTCCCAGCCCAGCAGTTCGGCCGCGTTGTAGCCCTGCTCCACCACCATGTTGCGCACCCAGGGCCACAGGGCGATGTCGGCAATGGTGAACTGCTCGCCCATCACCCAGGCGCGCCCTGCGAGGCGGCGCTCCAGCACACCCAGCAGGCGCACGGACTCGTTCACGTAGCGGTCGCGCGGGCGCTTGTCCTCGAAGTCCTTGCCCGCGAATTTGTGGAAGAAACCCAGCTGGCCGAACATGGGGCCGACGCCACCCATCTGGAACATCAGCCACTGCAGCGTTTCATAGCGCGCGGCCGGGTCGGCGGGCAGCAGCGGGCTGCCGGACTTCTCGGCCAGGTAGACCAGGATGGCGCCCGACTCGAACAGCGCCAGCGGCTTCCCGCCCGGGCCTTGCGGGTCCAGGATGGCCGGGATCTTGTTGTTGGGGAAGGTGTCCACGAACTCGGGCGAGAGCTGGTCATTGCTCTCGAAGCCCACGCGGTGCGCCTCATACGGCAGGCCCATCTCCTCCAGAGCGATCGACACCTTGACGCCGTTGGGCGTGGGCAGGGAATACAGCTGGATGCGGTCCGGCTGCGTGGCCGGCCACTTGCGCGTGACGGAAAAGGCGGAAAGCGGATTCTGTGGAGTCATGGGGCACCTTGAAGGCTGGACGGGTTCGCCAAGAAATCGATGGCCGCTGCATCGTAACGTTCGGCGCCCAGCCATGCTTGGCACGCTAAATAATGGCGGACCCGGCCCTGCCGCCGGGTCATAACAATCAACGGAGACATGCATGACAAGACATTCCACCCGCCGCCACGCGCTGGCCCTGCTCGGCACCACCGCCGCCGCCTGGGCGGCCCTGCCCCTGGTCGCCACAGCGGCCGGCTACCCCGAGCGCCCCGTGACCGTGGTCGTGCCCTACTCGCCCGGCGGCGGCGTGGACATCATCACGCGCCTGGTCACGCCGCCCATGGCCGAGCTGCTGGGCCAGTCCCTGGTGGTGGACAACAAGCCAGGCGGCGGCACCAACATCGGCATGGGCGCGGTGGCACGCGGCGCGGCCGACGGCTACCTGCTGCTGACGGCCTCCAACACGCTGACCACCAACAAGGCGCTGTACGCCAAGCTCAATTTCGATCCGCTCAAGGACCTCATCCCGGTGGGCCGCATCGGCGAGGCGCCGCTGGTCGTGGTGGTCAACGCCAAGTCGCCCCACAAGAACCTGGCCGAGCTGATCGCCGCCGGCAAGGCCAAGGCCGGCGCCCTGTCCTATGGCACGGCTGGCGTGGGCAGCTCGGGCCACATGGCCAGCGCCCTGCTGGAGCGCGCAGGCGGCTTCCAGGCCGTGCACATCCCCTACAAGGGCGGCTCGGCCGCCGTGACCGACCTGCTGGGCGGGCGGCTGGACTTCATGGCCATCAACCCGCTGGAGGTGGCAGGCCATGTGGGCAGCGGTGCGCTGCGCGCCCTGGCGGTGCTCAACCACAATGGTTCGCGCCTGTTGCCGGGCGTGCCCACGGCACGTTCGCTGGGCGTGAATGTGCAGGCCACCGTGTGGTGGGGCCTGGTGGCGCCGGCCGGCACGCCGCCGGCCGTGGTGCAGGCGCTGAACCAGGCTTTGAACAAGAGCCTGGCCCAGCCCGCCGTGCTGCAGAAGCTGGCCGACATCGGCGCATCGCCCATGGGCGGCACGCCGGCCGAGTTCGGCGCCTTCATTCAGGCCGAGAGTGCTGAGCTGGGCGAGGTGATTCGCGCCGCCAATATCCGCGCGGACTGAGGCGCGGGCGAAGGGAAGGACGAAGGCGCGCCGCTGCGCTCAGCGCGGCGCGACGGGCTTCTGGACCAGGGCCACGCTCAGGCCGTCCGGCGTCACCGTGATGGCGCCGGGCTCCATGTTCAGCGAGTCCATCAGGGCCAGTTCCTTGTCCTGCAGCTGGTAGAGCACGAGCTGGCCCAGCGCCTGCTCGGCCAGCGCGCTGGCGTAGGTGGTGAGCATGTCGCTCATGGCGGGCGCCAGGTCATTGATGACCAGGCTGTTGACCTTGATCTGGTGGGCGCGCAGCGTGCGGTCCGTGGGCTCGTAGCGCAGCGCGAAGTCCAGGTTCAGATGGCCGCCATAGCCCTGCTTGAGCACGGGCCCCGACAGATCGGCCTGCAGCACCGCATTGAGCGCGTTGCGCTCGGGCAGCAATCCCAGCACCGGCGAATGCAGCTTGAGCTGCAGCATGCCGGCCACGGGGAACTGCCGGGGAAAGCGCTGGGCCACCACCTCCTGCAGCCTTTGCCGCGAAACCGAGACATTCCCAGGTCCGGACTTTCCCGAACATCCGGTCGCGGCCAGGCTCCAGCCCGCTGCCACGACCATCAACAAAAAGCGGCGATTCATCACGACAGCACAAGCCTCAGAAAGCCCGACACGAAACCCTGAAGCGCCATGCATGCCATACGCATGGCGCTATGTTTTTTGAGAGCGACATTGTCCCGCCAGGGGCTATTCCCTGTCCCTGCAGTGGGTGTTGCCCGGCACCTTCGCGAAGCCACTTCGAGAACGAAACGACATAGCAGCTAGTGCCCGCCGGACATAGGCAGTACCGGCTCCCATACGGAAACTCGGCCGCTCGCAAAGTTCCCGCCTTCCAGAAGAAATCAAGGAGACACCATGAAGAAGAACATCGCCCTCGCCCTGCTGGCCACAGGCTGCGCGGCCGGCCCCGCCCTGGCGCAGTCCACCAGCAGCGTGAGCCTGTACGGCATCATCGACGTGTCGGTGCGCGCGCAAAGCGGCCTGTCGGGCGCCAATGCGCCGGCTGCGGGCAGCATGGGCTCGGTCAACAGCGGCGTGGGTCCCACCAGCCGCTGGGGCATACGCGGCAGCGAGGACCTGGGCGGCGGCCTGCGCGCCATCTTCAACCTCGAATCCACGCTGGGCGCCGACGTGGGCGGCATCGGCGGCGTGGCCGGCACCTTCGACCGGGCGGCCATCGTGGGCCTGGCCGGCCACTGGGGCGCGGTCACGGCTGGCCGGCAGAACACGCTGATCTCCGACTCCGTGGGCCTGGTCGATCCCATCGCCCTGCGCTTTGCGGGCCTGAACCCCAACATCCAGGTCACCAGCCTCACGGGCCACGGCCTCAACAACGAATGGGGCGCCACCAACACCAAGGTGGGCTCCAACCGCGTCAACAACTCCATCAAGTACTCGGGCAGCTTTGGCGGCCTCACGGCGCGCGCCATGTACAGCTTCGGGGAGACCGGCGTGTCGGCCTCGCGCCTGGACACGCGCGGCCTGGGCCTGGACTGGCGCCAGGACGACCTGGTGCTGACCAGTGCCTACACCCAGTTCCACGACGCCAGCGGCCGCACGCTGGACGCCGCCAATATCGGTGGCGCCTGGAGCCGTGGCGACCTGCGCCTGATGCTCAATTACGGCCGCAACAAGGCCGAGACCAGCGACACCGCGAAAACCACGAACAAGATCCTGGCCCTGGGCGCGCGCTACGCCGTCACGCCCGTCATCGGTCTGAACGGCGGCTACTACAAGGTGGACCGTGAGCGCACGGGCCAGGGCGACGACGGCTTCCAGCGCCTGATCGGCTTCGTGGACTACCAGCTGTCCAAGCGCACCAGCCTGTTCCTGGAGCTGGACACGACCAAGTGGAAGAACGGTTACCAGGGCGCAGGCAACAAGACACGCGCCAGCGGCATCAGCCTGGGTATCACGCACAATTTCTGACCCCCTGAGCGGCTGGCGCCGCTTCCCCCAGGGGACGACGCCCTCGGCTAGGCGCCCCCGCCGCGAGGCGGCTCTTGCTCGGCGTCTCTGAGTTGGAGCACGCCAGTTTCACAGGCTGTGATCGTGATTCGCAGACCTGCAAGCCGCCGCGAAATCCAGCTTTGCCGCGCCCTTGGGCGCGGTTTTTTTATCTATTCATATATCAATTCATGGATTTGCATAAATCCTTGATTTTCAATAAATTAACCCCTTGTTTCATCCATTCATGAATTGATTCCCCATGGCCACTGAAGACCTCTCCCTGCAGGTGCTGGCAGCACTGCGCCGCCAGGGCGGCGCGCTGGCGGCGCGCGAGTTGCAGCAGATGCTGGGCGTGAGCCAGCCCACGGTGTCGCGCGCGCTGGCACCGCTGATCCAGTCGGGCCAGGTGCGCAAGGTGGGGGCGGCGCGCACGCAGCGCTATGTGCTGCCGCGCCAGGTGGCGGGCGTGGGCGCCGAGGTGGCCATCATGCGCGTGGACACCGAAGGCCATGCATCACCCTTCGGCCGCATGATCGCCCTGCACGGCGGCGGCTTCTGGGTGGATGAGGCCGACGGCCTCAGCGAGCAGCACGACGGCCTGCCCTGGTTCCTGGACGACATGCGGCCCCAGGGCTTCATCGGCCGCAGCTTTGCGCACAGCCACCCCGAACTGCAGCTGGGCGGCGACCCGCGCCAGTGGGGCGAGGACGATGTGCTGCGCGCCCTGGCCCCCTTTGGCGAAGACCTGCCGGGCAACCTCATCGTGGGCGAAGCCGCCTTCGAGCGCTTCCACTCCCTGCCCGCGCGCACGCTGCGCGCCGCCTCTGCGGCCGACTATCCGCGCCTGGCCATGCAGGCCATGCAGGGCACGCATCCGGGCTCGTCGGCGGGCGGCGAGCAGCCCAAGTTCTGCTGCATCACGGCCGGGCGCAGCGTCATCGTCAAGTTCTCCCCGGCAGGCAACGCGCCGGCCGAGCAGCGCATCCGCGACCTGCTGGTCTGCGAGCACCTGGCACTGCAGACCCTGGCCGAAGACGGCCTGCCCGCAGCGCGCACGCGGCTGTTCCTCGATGGCGGCCGCGCCTTCCTCGAATCGGAGCGCTTCGACCGCAGCCAGCCGGCGCCGGGCGATGTGCCAAGCGTTGTGCCGGGCGATATGCCCGTCTCACAGGCCCACCCGGGCAGCAACCCTGGACGCATCGGCATGGTGTCCCTGCAGGTGCTCAATGCCCAGTACGTGGGCGAGGTGGACAACTGGGCAGCCACGGCCAACCGCTTGGCCGCACGCGGCCTCATCACCAAGGCCGACGCGCGCAGCCTGCGCCTGCTCGAAGCCTACGGCCAGCTCATCGCCAACACCGACCGGCACTACGGCAACATCTCCTTCGTGCTGCCGCAGCCCCATGGCGACTGGGCGCTGTCGCCCACCTACGACATGCTGCCCATGCTCTACATGCCCATCAACGGCGAGATCGTGGAGCGCGACTTCGGCTCCCAGCCCCAGCGGCCCACGGCCGCCACGCTGGCCGAATGGCCGCATGCCCAGGCGCTGGCACGCCGCTTCTGGCAGGCCGTCGCGCAGGATGCGCGCATCTCCGGGGACTTTCGCAGCATCGCTGCGCGAAATCTTGAATTCATGAATGCCTGATTGACAGGCAACAGCAATGAAATTCAGATGCCAATCTGTGGATAACTCCGGTAATTTCTCTTGAAAAACCTGTGCACATGCTATTGAGAAATATTTGCACAAGCTGTGCTTTGACTGCGCAAAACCTGCCATCCACAAGGGCAGTACGCCACCGCCTGCACAATCGAAGGCTTCCTCATCCGACAAGAGCCTGGCCACCGATGACAAGCATTGCTCCTTCTCACGCCGCAGACCCGCGCATCGCCGACGTGCTCAGCTACTGGCTGGGCTCCGCGCATCCCGACAACGCGGGCGCCCTGGCCTGCAAGAACCTGTGGTTCATCAAGTCCGATGCCACTGACGACCAGATCCGCGAGCGCTTCGGCGCCCTGGTCGAAGATGCACTGGCCGGCCAACTGGACGGCTGGGCCGGCACGGCGCTGGGGCGGCTGGCGCTGATCGTGTTGCTGGACCAGTTCACGCGCAACCTGTTCCGGGGCACGGCACGCAGCTTTGCAGGCGACCCGCAGGCGCTGCAACTGGCGCTGGACGGCATCGCCCTGGGCCATGACCGCCATGCCGACCTGCCTGCCGTGGCGCGCATCTTCTGCTACCTGCCGCTGGAGCATGCCGAAGACCTGGCCCTGCAGGACCGCAGCGTGGCCGCCTTCCAGGCCCTGGCCGACCAGGCCGGTGACGCTGGCGGCGAGGGCGTGCGCGAGTTCCTCGCCGGCACGCTTGACTACGCCCACCGGCACCGCGACGTCATCGTGCGCTACGGCCGCTTTCCGCACCGCAATGCCATCCTGGGCCGCACCAGCACGGCCGAGGAACTGCAGTACCTGTCCCAGCCCGGCTCAGGGTTCTGAGAGCGCAGCGGATCTCCTTCACCCACAAAAAAAGGGAACGTGCCAACGTTCCCTTTTTTGCTTTCGGCGCGCTGCCGGCATTCAGGCCGGCTGCGCCTGCGGCTGGCGCTCGCCGCCCTTGCGCTCGCCATCGCGCATGCGCAGCGCCCAGCGCTCGATCGTGTAGAACGACAACGCCGACAGCGCCACCGAGATCGCCAGTCCCAGCGCCACCACCACGGGCCACGAGAAGTCGGCGCGCAGATAGCGCACCACCGGGTAGTGCCAGAGGTAGACGCCATAGGACAGGCGGCCCAGTTTCACCAGCGTGGGCGACGACAGCATGTCGAAGACCAGGCCCGAGCCCTGGCTTGCCGCCACCAGCAGCACCACGGCGGCGCATTCCACCACGGTGATGCCCCAGACCATGGCGTCCTGGTTGTCCCATTGCAGCGCCATCAACAGCGGCACGGCCAGCGGCACCCACATGGCGTGGTGCATGCGCGCCTTCAATGCAGCGATGAAGTCGGGCCGCTCGATCATCACCGCCGCCAGCAGCGCACCGGCGAACAGGCCCGAGGCACGGGTGTCGAAGCGAAAGAAGATCTCATAGAAGTGCTGGCCCTGGTCCACCCAGTACACACGCCACAGCCAGCTCAGCGCCCACAGCAGGGCAATCGGGCGCCACAGACGGCCCGGCTTGGAAAAGCGCAGCAGCAGCACCAGCAGCGGCGGCCAGATCAGGTAGAAATGCTCCTCCACCGACAGCGACCACATGTGCAGCAGCGTGTCCGGGCTGTCGAAGAAGGCGATGCCGTAGTCGGCCAGATAGAGGATGGAGACCAGCGCATCGGTGTAGATGTCATTCAGGTCCGGCCACAGCAAGGGCGCGAAGATGCAGTACGCGCCCAGGAACAGGGCCAGCGCCGGCATCAGGCGATAGAAGCGGCGGCGGTAAAAGCGCCAGAAGCCGATGCGGCCTTCGGATTCGTTCTCCATCAGCAGCAGCGAGGTGATCAGATAGCCGCTGAGCACGAAGAACAGGTCCACCCCGAAGAATGCGCCATCGAACAAAGGCGCATGGGAGTGCGACAAGATCACCAACAGGATCGCCACGCCCCGCAGCCCGTCAAGGGCGGGGTTGTAGTGCAGTTTGAAATCCTTGACCACCAAAACCGGACACCTTTCCAACGCCGGGGCATACGCCCCGGGCCATGAACAAACCCCATGAAAAATGGAGCACGCGGACATGGCGCAGCCGTCCCCGGGAGGGTCGCAACGCATGGTCCAGCGCGATAAGAGAGACGGCACGCCCCAAGGTTCCCGGCGGATGCTGTGACCAGCAATCCGCGAGCCGCGGCTGCGGCGCACCTGGAGGATGCGGGCCGCCTCTACGGGCGGCCCTGCGTGCACGAACATGCCCTGCAGTACAGGGCAATGGCTGATGAATTTCAGCGAAATCCGATTTTAGCCATCACCGCCTGCGGGCCAGGTTCGATGGACATTCGGCCTGGAATCCTGGGTCACCCCGCCCCGCCGCCTGTCCACCTCTCATCGCACGCCGCGAGTATGGGCAGCGCACCGCGGCCGGAACGTAACAGGAAGTTGTCGCCGACGCTGCTGCGCCCTGCCTCACGCCGCCCTGCGCCGCCCTGTTGAGCCACTGGCGAACACAGGGCAAGGGGAGTTGGATGCGCCGTCAACAATTTGGAACAAAACGCCACCAATCCCAATGAACACCAGCATCTTCCGCTATCGTTTTTAACAAGCAGGCGGACAAACGGAAGAGATCGCGTCCTGCAGACCACGGCGCGCGTCACTGTCTGTCTGCACCGGCTGCTGGTTCTTGGCCCGCAGATAGTGCTCGGTGAAGAGCGCCAGGTAGCTCTCCAGCGCGCGGCCTGCGCGCCGGTCGCCTCCGTCGCCCGTCAGCTCCAGGCACAGGGCCGCCACCTCGCTGGTGCAGAAATGGTCTTCGCGCTGGGAGCGACGCAGACGGTACTGCGACACCTGGTCCGGGTGCAGGCTCAGCACCGGAAAGCGGTCCAGGTAAGGGCTCTTGCGGAACATCTTGCGCGCCTCGGGCCAGGTCGCGTCCAGCAGGATGAACAGCGGGCGCCGGCCTTGGTTCGGTTCGACCCCGGCTCGGGGCGCCGGCAGCGCATGCACCACGCGCTGCGGCGGCTCCACGAACTCGCCGGGAAACACCACATAGGGCTGCCACTGCGGATCATCGAGCAAGGCCAGCAGGCCCGCATCGGCCTCGGTGCGCGCCCAGCCGAAGGCATGCGTCTGCTCCACCACATCGGCGATCAGCCAACCCGTATTGCTGGGCTTGAGCGGCTCGGCATCGTGCATCAACAGGCAAAAGCCCGCCCGCGTCGGCAGCATGGGACGCAGCGCGCAAAGGCAGTGCGAAGGCCGCAGCCGGCATCCCTCGCAGCGCTCACCGCGCGGCCCGCCGCGCGACAGAAACGGCCGCGTGCTGCGCGCCAGCCGCTGCGTGCGCAGCCGCGAGACCGCATGCGGCGCCACGCCGGAGTCCACGCCGCGCAGATAGGACAGAGGCACGCAGGCATCCTGCGCCGAAGCAGGCACAGCTGACATGTCCAGGCTCATCCCACGCTTTCCAGCTCGAACAGCGGCAGCTCGGCGCGGCGGCTCAGCCACACGCCGCCGCCCAGTTCCTTGAAATGCTCGGCCAGCCCGCGCCGGTACAGATCGGCCCGGTGGCGGAACAGGCGCGGATCGGTCAGATCCTCATCGATCACGCCGCGTTCGTAATCCTCGCGCGCCACCGCCTCCACATACAGACCGCCTCGGCTCAACCGCCCCAGATTGGCCAGCGCGCGCTTGAGATCCGGCGGGCTCAGATAGGGCAGCACGCCCTGGCAGATCACCAGATCGAAGGGCTCTGCAGGATCATGCGCCGCATAGTCCACCACCGAGCCGCGCTCCCAACCGAAGCGCCCGCACAGGTACTCGCTGAACTCCACGCCGTGGTAGCTGGCACCGGGGAAGTGGCGCTGCACCGCCTCGCGCCACAGACCGATGCCGCAGCCCACATCCAGCACGCGGCGCACGGGCACGCGCACATAACTCAGGTAGGAACAGACGAAAGCGCCCAGACGGTTCACATGCTCGGTATCGACCACGCTGGTCTTCTTGTCGAAGTAGTAGCGCTGGTAGTACGCCTCGTCGAACCACTGGTCACTTGCTGATTGCACGCATTCTCCTTGGGGGTGAGCGCCCGGCGGGCGCGTTCGGGCGGGAGTATGGCGCAGAGGGCAGTGGGTATGGGCACGCGTGTTTTTTGCCCCTGCCAGGTGATGCTTTTTCCGAGGCCGGGCCTGTCCAGTTGTCGACCAATTTCTTGATCGCCCGCATAAGCCAAGACAGTTGCTACTCCGCCAGGCGGACTGATTTGCATATCAGATCACAACAACAGCCGCCCAAACATCTAAAAAACTGCGAGATATGACAAAAAGATCAGGATTGCATAATTTTACAAATTCAACCCAACCACTCAATACCCATCATGGCTAACATATCAGCGGCAATTACGATATGGCGCAAATCACTGATTAACAACTTATGGGCAATCATCAGGCCCACATCTTTGGTACTCAAATGCTAATAATCGATAGAAATGGAATAGCAATCCACTCACTCATAAAGCCAGCCATCGCACCCACCATTGAACGTGGTGAAATGAAAGAAATTCATGGCATCATTGTTCATCAAACTGGAGGGTCGACAGCACAGTCTTCAATTGACAGTTACAAAAACCCATCAGCAAATGGAGCACATTTCCTGATAGAGAAAGATGGAACAATATATCAAACCGCTTCCCTCTACAAACAAACATGGCACATTGGCAAAATAAAAGCGCGTTGTCTACTGGAAAAGCGATGTACGCCAGTTGAATTAAAATCGTTACAACGTTTCAATCCGACCCAAGAGAATAAGCGCGAGATGCTGAAAAAGGTTCCAGCACGATTTCCAGCCAACCAAGACAGCATTGGCATTGAATTGGTAGGTGAAGCACTTCCTCGTGGCGGGAACATACCAGACGAAAAGAAAACTTATCAAGCCGTTACAAGCGAGCAGAATAATGCACTACAGTGGCTTATCGCGGAATTAACGCTGACACTAAGAATATCTATGAGCGAAGTTTTCAGGCATCCAGAAGTCTCTAGAAAAAATCCTACGGAAGCGATTTCAGCAAAATGGTGAGATCACTATTAACCTTACCCCTGCTAGTTGTTATGGCTAGCACCGCCTCCGCCGCCAATCAATGCACAAAAGGCTCAGAGTTCGAGCCGCCACTTTGCCCACTGATACTTCCCAAGATCAGCCAGATCACCATCCAGGAAAACGCGGCCAAATCGCCCATCGAAAAAGACCCAGCGGTGAGTTGCGCTAACTTTGTCCTGACCATCTCCCAGGTACGCCGTTATTTTCAACAGGCAAAAACCACCAACGAAAACGACGCGCACTACACGCTAGACTGGTCGCCCTGCTATGCAAGCGGCGAAATCGCATTCAGCGATGGCAGCCGTGGAAGTTGGAGCATCAACCAGTTCCGGGGCGGTGCGCTGTTCCTGGAGGGCAGGGACAAGACGGTATTGCACTGCCCAAAATGCAAGTTCAAGCCATTTCAATGGTGATTATTCTGGCGTGGACCACGTTGGCCAACCGCAATAAAAAACGGCCGAGTGCAGCGATGGCACATCGGCTGTTTGCATTTTGGCGTTTCGACGTCAGGGCTCCAGCCCCGAAAAAACACCGTCCGGCACGGTCAGAAACTTAGGCCTTCGGCGGCCGATGCAACAGGCACAGCTTGTTGCCATCCAGATCCCGCACATAGGCCAGGTACAGCCGGCCGCCGGGCGAAGCCTCGCGCCAGCCGGGCGGATCCTCGCAGGTCACGCCCCCGGCTGCCACGGCGGCGGCATGGGCCGCGTCGGCCTGCTCGGGCGACTGCGTCGCAAAGCCGATGGTCGCGCCATTGCCGTGGCAGGCAGACTCGCCGTTGATCGGTGTGGAAATGGCAAACGTGCCGCCCGCGCTGCGGTAGAAATAGCGGTTCTTGTTGGCCATGCCCGGCGCAACGCCGAGCGCGCCCAGGAATGCGTCGTAGAACTGCTTGGATTTTTCGAGGTCGTTGACCCCGACCATGACGTGGCTGAACATGCCTGTGTCTCCTTGGTTGATGCGAACCGGGATGTTAGCTGCGGCACGCCGTCCTGCTGTCACCCATGCGCGCCAGCGACCATACTGTCGCCCCCGCCACAGCCGGCGGACATTGCACCGATACCGCGATACCGAAACCATGCGCCTTCTTCACACTTCCGACTGGCACCTGGGCCAGCACTTCATGGGCAAGAGCCGCCAGGCCGAGCACGCTGCGCTCATCGACTGGCTGCTGGAGCAGGTCGATGCCCAGGCGGTGGATGCCGTGCTCATCGCGGGCGATATCTTCGACACCGGCGCGCCGCCCAGCTATGCGCGCGAGCTGTACAGCCAGCTGGTGGTGCGCCTGCATGCGGCGGGCGTGGCCCTGTTGCTGCTGGGCGGCAACCACGACTCCGTGGCCACGCTGGCAGAGAACCGCGAGCTGCTGGCCTGCCTGGACACCACCGTGGTTGCCGCCGTGGGCGAGACGGCCAGCCACGTGGTCGAGCTGCCGCTGCGGCGCCGGCCGGGGCAGCCGGCCGCGCCCGGCTGCATCGTCTGTGCCCTGCCCTTCATGCGCCCGCGCGACCTGGTGCTGAGCCAGCCGGGCCAAAGCGCCGAGCAAAAGCAGCAGGCGCTGCAGGCCGCCATCGAGTCCTGCTACCGCAGCGTGCACGACGCCGCCATGGCACGCCGTGACACGCTGGCCGCCGTATCCGGCCAGCGCCTGCCCATCATCGCCACGGGCCATCTCACCACCGTGGGCGCCAGCAGCAGCGAGTCCGTGCGCGAGATCTACGTGGGATCGCTGGACGCCTTCCCCACCTCCGCCTTTCCGCCCGCCGACTACGTGGCCCTGGGCCACATCCACCAGCCGCAGAAAGTGGGCGGCCTGGAGCACATCCGCTACAGCGGCTCGCCCATTGCGCTGAGCTTTGACGAGGCCCGCCAGTCCAAGCAGATGCTGCTGGTGGACCTGGGCCCCGAAGGGCTGCAGGCCGTCACGCCGCTGCCCGTTCCCTGCTTTCAGCCCATGGCCTCGGTGGCAGGCAGCCTGACCGCCTTGCCGGATCTGATGCGCGCCGCCGCCCAGGCCGGCAGCCCTGCATGGCCCGTGTGGCTGGAGGTGGTGGTGGAGCAGGACGACTACCTGCCCCAGCTCACCGACCGCGTGCAGGCCCTGGCCGACGAGCTGCCCGTGGAACTGCTGCGCGTGCGGCGTCAGCGCGGCCGGGCGGTGGCCGGCATGGCCGCCGCCGCCGGCGAGTCGCTGCACGAGATCAGCCCCGCCGACGTCTTCGAGCGCCGCCTGGCGCTGGAAACACTGGAGCCCGGCCTGGCCCAGGCCCTTACCCGGCGCTACCAGGAAGTGGTGGCCGGGCTCGATGCGCCCCAGCCAGGCGCCGGCGAACACGGCGAGGAGGCCCGCGCATGAAGATCCTTACGCTGCGGCTCAAGAACCTCAACTCGCTCAAGGGCGAATGGCGCATCGACTTCACGCAGGCACCGTTCGCGGGCAACGGCCTGTTCGCCATCACCGGGGCCACGGGCGCGGGCAAGTCCACCCTGCTCGATGCCATCTGCCTGGCGCTGTACCACCAGACACCCAGGCTGAACAACATCTCGGCATCAGCCAACGACCTCATGACGCGCCACACGGCAGACTGCCTGGCCGAGGTCGAATTCGAGGTCAAGGGGCAGGTCTACCGCGCCTTCTGGAGCCAGCGCCGCGCACGCGACAGGCTCGATGGCGCGCTGCAGGCGCCCAAGGTGGAACTGGCCCGTGGCGACGGCAGCATCCTCAGCAGCCAGACGCGCGACAAGCTGGAGCAGACCGCTGCCATCACGGGGCTGGACTTCGAGCGCTTCACCAAGTCCATGCTGCTGGCCCAGGGCGGCTTTGCGGCGTTCCTTGAAGCCAATGCCAACGTCCGCGCCGGCCTGCTGGAAGAGCTGACAGGCACCGAGATCTACGGCCTCATCTCGCAAAAAGTCTTCGAACGCGCCCGCGATGCGCGCCAGCGCCTGGACCAGCTCAAGGCCCAGGCCGATGGCGTGGAGTTGCTGACGCCCGAGGCGCGCGATGCCCTGCAGGCCCAGGCCGACAGCCTGGTGACGGAGCAGGCCACGCTGCAGGCCGACTACCTGCGCACCCAGGCCCAGCACCAATGGCAGCAGCAACTGGCCCAGGCCACCCAGACACTGCAGGCCGCCCGCACCGGCTGCGCAGACGCCGCCCAGGCACTGGAGCAGGCCGCGCCCGAACTGGAAAGACTGGCCCATGACGAGCCCGCGCAGGCGCTGCAACCGCTGCACCAGGCCTGGCAGCGCAGCACCGCCGCCTGCGATGACAGCCGCCAGCAACTGCAGCAACTGCGCGAGCACGAACAGCAGACCCAGGCCCGGCTGCTGCTGCAGCACCGCCATGCCCAGGCCCTGTCCGCCCGCCTGGCCCAGGCCGCGCAAGACACCCTGGCCCGCCAGCAGGCCGAGCACCAAACGCTGGAACAGTTCTGCACCCAACATGCCGCACATGCCCTGCTGGGCGAGCGCCTGGGCAGCTGGCGCCAGCAGTTCAAGCTGCGCGCCAGCCAGCAACAGCAAGCGGCCAACCAGCAGCAGGCCCTGCGCAAGCTGGATGCCGAACAGGCCCGCATGGCGCAAAGCGCCGAAGCCGGCGCGGCCCAGGTCCAGGCCGCCACCGACGCCCAGGCCTGCGCCAGCGCCGCACTCCAGCACGCGCAGGACGAACAGGCGCAGCGCCTTCAAGGCAGCGGCGGCATGGCCGAGCTGCGCGCGCGCGAGCAGGCAGAGCAGGACCGCCTGCACCTGTGGCGCCAGGCAGAAACCCAGGCCGCGCAGCGCCGCGAACTTGCGCGCCAGCAACAGACACTGGCCCGGGAATTGCGCGAAGGCACAGCACTGGCGCAGCAGCAGACGGACACCTGGCAAGCCCTGCGCACGCGCTACATAGACGTGCGAGAACAGGTCCGCGACAAGCAAAAGCTGCTGGCCCAGGAGCAGCGCATTCAAAGCCTGTCCGAGCACCGCCACGCCCTGCAGCCCGGCCAGCCCTGCCCGCTGTGCGGCGCGCAAGAGCACCCGGCCGTGGCCGCCTACGAAGCGCTGGACGCCTCGGCCACAGAAGCCGCGCTGCGCCGCAAGCAGGATGAACTCGACGCCCTGCAAACCCAGGGCGAAACCGCCCGCGCCACGCTGGCCGCCACCACGGCCGCACAGGCTGCGCGCCAGCGCCAGGCCGACGAACTGGAACAGGACATCGCACGCTGGCACGGCACATGGAACGACACATGGCAGGGCCTCACGCAACCCCTGCAACTCGCGCCAGGCAGTTGGCAACAGGCCGACACCCTCGCCGCATCGGCCCAGGCCTGCGCCCGCCAGCTGGACACGCTCAAGCGCGCCGTGCAGGCCGCCGAGCAAGGCGAGCAGGCCGTGCAACAGGCCAAGGACGCCGCCCAGCACAGCCGCCAGTCACTGCAGACCGCGCAAGGCCAGCTTGCGCTGCAGCAGCAGGCCCTGGCCGACCACAGCGCACGCCGCGAAGAACTGCAGCAATCCATCGCCGGCCTGCTGGCCGAAGCCCAGGCGCTGAACACGCAGTTGCAGGCTTCACTCGGCGAGGCCAGCCACACGGTGCCCGATGAGGCCCAGCCCTGGCTTGAAGCGCGCGAAGCCGAATGGCAGCACTGGCAACAGGCCCGGCACGACCTGCAGCAACTGGCCCAATCCATGGCCTTGCAGCGCAAGGAATGCGAGGCGGCCGAGGCCGATGCGCAGCGCTGGAACAAACAGTGGGAAACACAGTGGGAGGGGCAGGGAACGGCGCAGCCCCATCCCGCCGATACGGCTGTGGCAAAGCCGCCTTCCCTGCCCTTGCCGCCCGTGGAACAGCTGCCGCAGGCCCTGGCCGGATGCGCCAGCGACATCGCCGCTCTCACGCGCCAGCAGGATGCCCTGCAAGGCCAGCAGCAACAGGCCCAGGCCACGCTGGCCCGCCAGCGCGAGGAAGCGGCACAGGCCGAATCCGCATGGCAGGCCGCCCTGAGCACCAGCCCCTTTGCTGACGAGCCCGCCTACCTGCAGGCCCTGCTGCCCGCACCCGAACGCCAGCGCCTGGCCGCGCTGCGCCAGCAACTGCAGGCGGCACAACAGCGCGCGGCCACCCTGCTGGAAGCCGCGCAACGCGAGCACGCGGATCTGCAGGCCCAGGCCCTGACCGACCTGGCACCCGAAGCCATCCAGGCGCTGCTGCAAACACTGCAGGAGCGCCATACGGCACTCAGCGAACAACTGGGCGGCGCCCGCGCCCAGCTGGCCGATGACCAGCGCCGCCGCCAGGGCCAGCAGGCCCTGTTCGAGCACATCTCCGCCCAGGCCAGCGACAGCGACCTGTGGCAGCACCTGGATGGCCTCATCGGCTCGGCCAAGGGCGACAAATACCGGCGCTTCGCCCAGGGCCTCACCCTGGACCACCTGCTGCACCTGGCCAACCTCCACCTGGCACGCCTGCACGGCCGCTACCTGCTGCGCCGCAAGCCCGAAGGCGAGCTGGAACTGGACATCGTCGACAGCTGGCAGGGCGACACCCCGCGCGACACGCGCACGCTATCGGGGGGCGAAGCCTTCCTCGTCAGCCTGGCCCTGGCACTGGCCCTGTCCGACCTGGTCAGCCACAAGACCTCCATCGACTCCCTGTTCCTCGACGAAGGCTTCGGCACGCTCGATGCCGACACGCTGGAGATCGCGCTCGACGCACTCGACCGGCTCAACGACAGCGGCAAGATGATCGGCATCATCAGCCACGTGGAGGCGCTCAAGGAGCGCATCGCCGTGCAGGTGCGGGTGGAGAAAGGCGGTGGCGTGGGGCATTCGAGGCTGGTGGTTTCTTCGTGATACGGAACTGTCACCAAACTGCCTCCCAACGCCTGCACCATCCTGCGGGCACGGCCTGCCTGGCCGCCGTTCACTCCTTTTCAAGGACCGTTCCATGCAAGTGCGCTTTCCCAATCCCTTCGGCCTGGCCCTGCCCGACGCCCAGGCGGTGCGCGAGTACCAGGCCGCGCAAGGCTTCTCCGACGCCTACGCGCAGTTCCTGATCACGCAGAACGGCCTGGACTTCGACCGGCTCGAAGCGGCGCCCGACCGCGAGGACTACCTGCAGGCCGACGACGAGACCGGCGACAACCACGCCTGGCTGCGCACCCTGCACCACTTCCGCGCAGGCTCGGAGCACTGCGACGTGGAGGACCATCAGCGCGAGAACCTGTTTGCCGCGCACTTCATGGTCATTGGCCATGACCCCGGCGGCAACCCCTTCGTGGAAGTGCTGCACGGCGCCTTCAAGGGCCGCATCGGCAGCCTGGACCATGAGCTGTTTGCAGGCTGCGAGGACCTGGAGCAGTTCCTCGAAGAAATGGAACTGAGCGGCTTTGCCGCCGCCAGCGTGGACGACCAGACCGACATGCTTTGCGACGAAGACCAGGGCCTGATCTGGTTCCACGCCAGCAGCATGGACAGCTTCTTGCAGCAATGCGTGTTCTGCCACGAGGACGGCTCGGGCTTCGTGGTGGACGAGCCGGGGCTGGAAGAGGATTGAGCCACGGGGCGGGGAGGCCAGTGCTCGTGCGCAAGGGAAACCACTGCGCATTGGCATGACCGGTGGCTTGGCGTTCGCTTGCGGTTGCTCGCAACCTAGCCAATCAAGCATGCCAGAATGCCCGGCGCCTTTGCGGCCATCGTCATTGCATCGGGATCAGGCAGCCCGGCCTCTTCGGATTCAGGACCTCCACATGCGAGCAATAAAGCTGACAACCCTGGCACTGGCAGCCTGCATTCCTCTGTGGAGCCTCGCCACGGAAATCATTACTCAACCCGATGAACGCGCCTTGCGCGAGGAATGCAGTGCCCACTCCCAGGCCGGAATGCGAGACTGCCTGGCGCGCAGGCTCGCAGACAGCCACAAGGCATTGAAGCAGGCCGAGGAACAGGCAGCCAGCGCACTGGGGCAATGGGATGAGGATGCCAAATATGCCTCCCAGGCCAAGGCCAGGCTGTCCGCCTCCGGCAAGGAGTTCACGCAGTACCGCGATGCCCAATGCAGCTGGCTTGCTTCTCTGGCTGGCGGCGCAGCCGGCAACGCGACGGAGATCAGGCGCCTGTCCTGTGCTGCAGCACTGAACTTGGGGCGGGCCGCGCAGCTGCGCGACGCCACATCCGAGCTGCCGTTGAAATAGCACGGAGCGCCCGCTGCGGGCGCGCCTGAGGTGCGTGTCAGCGGAACTTCACCGGCTGCACCCCCCGGTGCTTGGGCCTGACCACCACGGTGCCCGCAATCTTGTCGTGCCAGCCTTGCTTGCGCGGGTCAAAGGCCACCCAGATCAGCCCCAGGCACAGCGGGATGATGGACACGAAGTAGGCCAGGTAGCGAATGATGGCCTGCCGTGTGCTCATGTCCGCGCCGGTCTGCGCGTCCACGATCCTGGCGGCGATGAGCATCTTGCCCGGCGTGGCCTGTTTCTTGATCCAGAAGATGACGACGGCAATGGCAGGCAGCACCCAGGTGATGACGAAATCGGCCGGGCCGTGCAGCAGTTTTTCGGATTCCAGGTACTCCCAGCCATAGATGGAGATCAGGGCCGGAAGCATGAGCACGAGCAGGATCACGGTGTCGATCAGCGCGGCGCCGGTGCGGGCCCAGAAGCCCACGTATTCGAGATCGTCATCCTGCATGGCAAGTCCTATTGGTGCGACATCAAAAACAGCGGCTCTCTGTATTCATGAAGCATGAAAAAGATCCAAGTTTGAATTCAGATTTCTAGCTTGTTGAATCATGGAAATCCAACAAAGACTGCACTCCATCCATCAAATCATCCAGAAAAGTCTGATCCAAGCCACAGACCCCTGAAATCTTTGGACCATCTGGGGGTCTTGGCTGAAAACTCCAATCCATGATGATCAAGCCCCTTTCCAGCATTCTCAATGAAATGCCAAGTCCCGGCTCCGTTCCGGACAGTATTGCACTCGTTCCAAAATTATTCCCAGCCTTCATCGACTGGAGTTCCATCAAGAACTTCTTCAACTCTCCAGGCATCGCAGACCAATTACCTTCTGCATCTATCCCAGGGACAGCCACCTTGACGAACAAGTCAATCCATTCAAGATATGGTCCGCCCGGGGCCTCAAAACGACTGGCCACCGGCTCTATCTGAAGACTTAGATCTTCTGTATTGATGTTCAGCATTTTCAGAAATACATAAAATGCAGGATAGTCCAGTCCGACTCCCGAACAACAACCTCAAGTGTTTTCTGTTCCTTGACGTACCCAGCGCCTCGCTTGATGAATCTGGACATCGGAATTTCGTATCTGAAAACACCTGCAACTTTTTGAGGATCTGGCATCCTCTTTCCATGCTTTATGGCCAGATGAATGATGTGTACAGGAACAAATCTCCCAGGATTCTCCATGTGCCTGAGTGTTGTCTCGGTAAATTTCAAATTTCTTACCGAAACCCCTTTCAGCTTGCTTCGAAGAAGCGGCAACAGGGAACGAGTCAGCTGTGATGCAGTGCCAAGTGCCGCCCGCCCAGCAACCAAGCGACTTACAGAACCGATTCCTGCACGAACCAGTTTCAACGCAACTGGACCAAGCAAAACAAGATCCAATGGATCAATAAGGGGATCTTCTAAAGGACTCTCTCTGATCCCAACATGCTGTCCCGAGATATCGTAAATGTGCCAAACATTCTTGGCACCTTCATGGATATACCCAACACAGTCTCCAGATGTCTCATCAATTATCGGACTTGCCCCGGACGGCAATGAGGGAATGTTGACTGCAAAACCAGAACCAACTGCGTGGACCGGCTCACCCAGAAGAGGAATTCCATTTTCTTCACCAGAATATTCATTCATAGAGAGGCAGCTCGTCTTTCAACAAGTTCAACGGAATCAACGAGATCACTCATTGCAGCCCGAGCCTGGATTGGCTAAACGCAGACAGACCGGAGACCCGGAAACCGAAGCTTCGAAAGATATGGGTTATACCCTGATTTCAAGAAAAATCCTCTGATCCAACAACAATGGCCATGAAATCAGAGGACTCCTCGTGAAAGGAGACAACGCTCCAGTCGCAGCCCTCCCAATTGTGAAAAACTTGAGAGGCCGTCATGCCTCTCGCATCAGAAGATGCGGGCATCATCGGGAAAAGGTAGATCTCACTCTTACCGATCAAATACCGCCTGCAGGTCCTTCTGCCCCGTCACGCCGGACTGCAGCGCCAGCATCAGCAGGATCCGCGCCTTGGGCGCGCGCAGGTCGTCGGCCATGACGGCGCCGGCCTCGAACGAGGTCTTGCCGCCGCCCTCGAAGCCGTAGCTGGGCATGACGCGGCCGTTGTGCACGCGCGTGCTGACGACCACGGGCACGTTCTTGCCGATGGCGTACTTGGCGGCATCGAGCATGGCGACGTTCATGTTGCCCATGCCCAGGGCGTCGATGACGATGCCCTTGACGCCACGGTCCACCGCCTGGCGCACGGCCTGGCCGTTGGCGCCGCCGTACATGGGGAAGATCTCCACCTCGGGCATGGTCTGCGCCTGGATGGGCAGGTGCTGGCGGCGCGCGGGGGCGGAGGCGAAGTTCACGCGGTCCGGGTAGACCTCGCCCAGAAAGCCGAACTCACCCGAGCGGAAGGTCTCCACGTTGGCCGTGTGTGTCTTGGTGACGTAGCGCGCGGCATTGATCTGGTTGTTCATGGCCAGCATGGCGCCCTTGTCGCGCGCCTTGGGGTCCACGGCGATGCGCACGGCGTTGAGCAGGTTGCGCGGGCCGTCGAAGTCGGACACCGAGGCATTGCGCTGCGCGCCTATGAGCACGACGGGCTTGGACGACTGCACGGTCAGGTCCAGCCAGAAGGCGGTTTCCTCCAGCGTGTCCGTGCCGTGCGAGACGATGGCGCCAGCCACCTCAGGCCGGGCCAGCGCGGCCTGTACGGCCTGGGTGAGCTGCACCCAGCGGGCCGGGTCCATGTAGTCGGAGGGCACGTTGGACAGGTTGTTGACCTGGATGCGCGCGTACTTGCCCACGTCGGGCACGGTGGCCAGCAGGTCGTCGCCCGAGATCGCGGGCACGGGCGCGTTCTTGACCGGGTCGATCTTCATGGCGATGGTGCCGCCCGTGGCGATGAACTGGACCACGGGCTTTTCCTGGGCGGCGGCGCTGGTAGCAATCATGGGCAATGTGCAGGCAGTGAGCAGGGCGAGGGCGGTGCGGCGGAAGGCTTTCACGGGTGTTGTCTCCTTGTTGTGATGTCAAGGAGCATGCTAACCATGGCGTGCGGCCGGCCCGCGCTGCCGGCCCTGCGTGAAACCCTGATGGACAGGCGCGATCAGCGCACATCAACGCGCATCAACGCATCAAAGCGCCAGCGCGGCCTCGATGTCCGTGGACAGCTTGGCCGGCGCATCCTGCGGCGCATAGCGGCGGATGACCTGGCCGTCGCGGCCAACGAGGAATTTGGTGAAGTTCCACTTGATGGCCTTGGTGCCGAGCACGCCCGGCGCCTCGGCCGTGAGCCAGCGGTACAGCGGGTGGGCGTTGGCGCCGTTGACGTCGATCTTGCCCATGAGCGGAAAGCGCACGCCAAAGTTCAGGTCGCAGAAGCTGGCAATTTCCGATTCGCTGCCCTTTTCCTGGGAACCGAACTGGTTGCACGGAAAGCCCAGCACCACCAAGCCGCGCTCGCCGTACTGCTCATGCAGCGCCTGCAGGCCGGCGTACTGCGGCGTGAAGCCGCAGGCGCTGGCGGTGTTGACGATGAGCAGCACCTTGCCGCGGTAGTCCGACAGGGGGACGGCCTGGCCCGTGATGGAGGTGGCCTCGAAGTCGTAGGCCGAGCGGGGCGCGGCGGCGGTGTCATTCATGCGGGTGCTCCTGGAGTGGAGCGCCCATGGTAGCGCCGGGACACCCAGGGGCGCGCTGGCCGGGCATGGGGATGCGGACTTGTCTCACAGACAGCAGGCGGCCAAAAACTTACCTTGGAAGGCAACAGGCGGGCACATCGGCCCGCCTGGTCCCGTTTCGCTGGCAGGTGTTTACAAGCCGCATAGGCGCATGCCTGCCGTAGTTTCCGTCCCACGATGAAGAGACCACGTATGAACCCCAACAGCACCCCCACGAAGCAAGCCAAATCCAACGCCGGCAACGGCCATCTGGCGCTGGACCCCAAGGCCCTGGAGGCCGCCAAGCACAGCCTGGACGATGGCGCCGTGACCCCGCACTTCGGGCCCTGGCGCGAGGACATCATCAAGCTGCTCAATGACTCGCTGGCCACCGAGCTGGTGTGCGTGATGCGCTACAAGCGCCACCACTTCACCGCCGTGGGCCTGGCTTCGCCCGCCATTGCCGACGAGTTTCTGGTCCATGCCAACGAGGAAATGGCCCACGCCGACAAGCTGGCCCAGCGCATCGTGCAGTTGGGCGGCGAGCCCGACTTCAACCCCCAGACGCTGACCCAGCGCAGCCATGCCGACTACAACGGCGAGATGGACCTGAAGGCCATGATCCGCACCAACCTGATCGCCGAGCGCGTGGCCATCGAGGCCTACAGCCAGATGATCGACCTGATCGGCGACAAGGACCCGACCACGCGCCGGCTGATCGAATCCATCCTGGAGCAGGAGCAGGAGCATGCGGACGAGCTGTCCGACTGGCTGGAGAAATAAGCACTTCCCGCCAGTACCCGCCAGCCCGACAATACCGGGGCTTGGCCCATAGGCAAGGCACCCCGCGCGAGCGGGGTGCCGTTTTTTTGGGCATTCTCTCGGCTTCGCGGAAATGGTCCCGCCCTATCGGCCCTGATGTCCTGTCATCAGGGCCGTCTTGCAATATGCGCTTTTCTTTCAATGACTTGAAGCTGCCCGACGCTGTGCTCGCAGCCTGGCAAAGGCTGCTGGCCAGCCGCATCGGCCAGCGCGTGGCGGCCCTGCCCTGGTGGCACCGCTGGCCCACGCGGCGTGAATGGCTGCTGTTCGCCGCCGCGCTGCCGCTGCTGTTCGCGCTCTATGTGCTGGCCCTGATCCCGTTCACGCCCGGCATCCGCGACATACGCAAGGCCAAGCTGGAGCAGCCCGCCCAGATCATGAGCGCGGATGGCAAGCAGCTCGCGCAGTTCAAGCGCAGCAACCGGCAGTGGGTGAAGCTCGACGAGATGTCGCCCTCGGTGATCAAGGCGCTGATCGCCACGGAGGACCACCGCTTCTACGAGCACCACGGCATGGACTGGCGCCGCACGCTGGGCTCGGTGGTGCACACGCTGCGCGGCGATCCGCAGGGCGGCTCCACCCTCACCCAGCAGCTCGCACGCAATCTGTACCCGACCGAGATCGGCCGCGCGCCCACGCTCAACCGCAAGCTCAAGGAGGCGATCACGGCCTTCAAGATCGAGGCGCTCTACACCAAGGACGAGATCCTCGAGACCTATCTGAACACCGTTCCCTTCCTCTACAACGCCTTCGGCATAGAGATGGCGGCGCGCACCTATTTCGACAAACCGGCCGCGCGGCTGACGGTGCTGGAAAGCGCCACGCTGGTGGGCATGCTCAAGGGCACGAGCTACTACAACCCCGTGCTCAACCCCGACCGCGCGCTGTACCGCCGCAACACGGTGCTGTCGCAAATGGTCAAGCGCGGCGTGCTGCAGGAGGCCGAGTTCGCCCAGCTCAAGAAGCGCCCCATGCGCATCAACTTCGAGCGCCAGGAAGAGCCCCTGGGCATGGCCCCCCACTTCGCGCAGCAGCTGCGCAAATGGCTGATCGACTGGGCCGACCGCAACGACTACAACATCTACACCGACGGCCTGGTGGTGCACACCACCATCGACTCGCGCCTGCAGAACTGGGCCAACCAGGCCGTGGCGCGCCAGACGCGCACGCTGCAAGGCGTGGCCAACGGCGCCTGGAGCCAGCGCGACGGCTGGAATGCCGCCAACCCGCTGGTGCAACAGCTGGTGCGGGAGACCCCCGCCTGGCGCGCGGCGCGCAAACGCGCGGACGGCCAAGGCAAGGACAAGGCAACGGACAAGGACAGCGAGGAAGACACCCTCAAGGCCCTGCTGGCCGACAAGGCCTTCATGAAGCAGCTGCGCGAGGACAAGACCCGCGTGCAGGCAGGCTTTGTGGCGCTGAACCCGGCCACCTCCGAAGTGCTGGCCTGGGTGGGCAGCCGCGACTTCACGCAGGATGCCTACGACCATGTGCAGCAGGCACGGCGACAGCCCGGATCCACCTTCAAGCCCTTTGTCTATGGCGCCGCGCTGCAGCAGGGCGCCACCCCCGATGACAAGCGCGTGGACGGCCCCGTGGAAATCAAGCTGCCCGGCGGCGAAGTCTGGCGCCCCACCGACGCCACGCCACCCACGGGCCGCGAGATGACGCTGCGCGATGCCCTGGCCTACTCCAAGAACACCATCACCGCCGAAGTCATGCAATCCGTGGGCCCCGCCCGCGTGGCGCGCCTGGCGCGCGCCCTGGGCGTGCGCCAAAGCCCGCTGGACGAAGTGCCCGCCCTGGCCCTGGGCAGCAGCCCCGTGTCACTGCTGGAAATGGTCAACGCCTATGCCAGCCTGGCCCACGGTGGCCGCTGGCTGCCGCCCATGATGGTCACGCGCATCGAGGACGCCGACGGCAAGGTCATCGCCGAATTCAGTCCGCCCAAGCCTGAGCGCGCGCTGGACGAAGACCACGCCTACGCCCTGGTGGACATGCTGCGCGCCGTGGTGGACAAAGGCACGGCCGTGGCCGTGCGCCAGCGCTACGGCATCCACGCCGACGTGGCCGGCAAGACCGGCACCACCCAGGGCAATGCCGACGGTTGGTTCATCCTCATGCACCCGGAAATCGTCACCGGCGCCTGGGCCGGCTTCAACGACCCGCGCATCACCCTGCGCAGCGACCGCTGGGGCCAGGGCTCGCGCAGCGCCCTGCCCATGGTGGGAGACTTCATGTCCCGCGCCCTGCGCAGCCCCGTCATCGACGCCAAGGCCCGCTTCGAGCCGCCCGAACAAAGCCACTGGTGGTCCGACATGGTCGGCCGCCTGCGCGAACGCATGCAGGACTGGTGGCCTGACCAGCCGCCGCCCGCACAGCCCGGCCAACCCGCCACCCCGGAGCCGACTCCGGCCCCGGAACCCGCGCCCGAGCCCACGGAGCCACCCGGCCCGGGCCTGTCGCCCGGCGAGGAAATCATAGAAAGCACCCCCGCCCTGCCCGCACCCAGCATCCCCCTCACCCAGGGCACGCTGGGCCCCACGGACCAGCGCGCAGTGCAGGAAGCCACCCCCGCCACGCCCACCCTGCCCGGCGGCGAAGACGCCCCCGCAGGCACCGGCGTGGTGATCACGCCGATCCAGCCCTGACCCGGCTGGCTGTTGGCTGTTGGCTGTTGGCTGTCCCCAGCCTCCCCCCTTCCGCCCAACGCAGGTCGCCCGTAGCGAAGCGAAGGGTCGTGGGCAGTGGAGCGCGCTTCTTTGCCTACTTTCTTATCGCGCGATAAGAAAGTAGGTCGGCCGCCGGGCCGAAACCCGGCCTCGAAAAACAACCACTCGGCAGGGACAAATCCAGCGAAAGAATCAAAGCACAAACCGAGTCACCGCGAAGTCCGCGTATGACTCACATTGGCATCCACAGTCCCAAACACCGTCACCCCACTGCCACTGGACGCCTGGCTCCCCGAAACATCCCCAGGCACCCCGCCCGCACAGCCAGCCAGCCCCACACTCAAGGCCACCAGCACCATCGCGGCCAGCCCACGCATGCCGTATTTCATCGCAATCTCCTTCATCTCCGGCGCAACCGACCGGCACAGCCCATGTTAGCCGCGCCAACCCGCCGCCCCGTGAGCGAAGGTAATCAACCTTCCAGGTAAAGCGCAGCCAGCCGTTCGCGTGCAGCGCTGTCGATGCCCAGCGCATCCCGCAGATACCCCTGCATTCCACCGAAGTCGGCCCGCACCATGTCGGTGGCCGCCGCCAGGTAGGACGCCTGCACGCGCCACAGCACATCCATCACCTCGGCCGGCATGGGGGCGAAGGTGGTGGCGGGGCGCTGGTAGAGCTGGTTGGTCAGCAGGTAGTCCTGCATCACGGTGTCCTCGTCCACGCCCAGCGCGGTGAGCAGCAGGGCGGCGGCCCAGCCCGTGCGGTCCTTGCCGGCCGTGCAGTGGAAGACCAGCGGGTCCTGGCTGTCCAGCAGCAGTTGGAACAGCTGTGCAAAGCGTGGCGCGTAGTCGTGCACGAAGCTGCGGTAGGTGTCCTGCATCAGCTCCTCGGCATGGGCGGCCGTGAGGTCGTTGCCTGCAGCGATCAGGGCACTGGCGCGCTGCACCACGGTGGGCTCGACGATGAGCGCATGGCGGGCAATGCCCGGCCATTCGTAGGCCAGGTGGGCGCTTTCCATCTTGCCCCGGAAGTCCGCGCTGCGCGCGAGCTTCAGGCCCTGCAGCACGTCCAGGTCCGCTGCGCTGAGGCCGGCCAAGTGGTCGGCACGGAACAGCGTGCGCCAGCGCACGCGCCGGCCATCCAGGCCCGTGTAGCCACCGAGGTCTCGGAAGTTGGAGGCGCCGTCCAGGCGGATGGAGCGCGAGGGCGCCAGGGAGGAAGCAGCGGCGGCAGCCGCTGCCGGGGTGAGCATTTCGGTATCCATGCCCGCTAGATTAGCCCAAGCATGTGTTGTCCCCGTGTCAGGCCGGCGACCCGCTCCGGCAAGGTGCAAAAGCGGGTCGCAGGATCAGGTCAGGCAGGCGCCTTACGCCAGATGCTTGCCGACGATGCCGGCCAGCTCGAACATGTTCACGCTGTCCTTGCCGAAGACGGGGCGCAGCTTGTCGTCGGCGCGGATGACGCGCTTGTCCTTGGGGTCCTGCAGGTTCTGGGCCTTGACGTATTCCCACAGCTTCTTGACCACCTCGGTACGCGCCACCGTGCCTTCGCCGATGACGGCGGCCAGGGCCGCGCTGGGCTGCAGCGTGCCGGCAGCCGGCTTGCGCACGGTCTTGGTGGCCGTCTTTGCCGTGGTCTTGGCTGCGGCTTTCTTGGCAGGCGCCTTCTTGGCCGGCGCGCTCTTGGCGGCCGCCGTCTTGCGCGGCGGGTATTTGCTGTCGCGCTGCTCGAACTCGAAGTTCACCTTGCCGGCCGCGCCATCCCAGACCAGGAAGGCCTTGAAGCTGCGGCGCGTGCGGTTGGAGACGAACTTGTCCAGCAGGTCGGTCTTGCCGGTCTGCAGCAGCTTTTGCATCTGCTCGCGCTCTATGGGCTGCTGCAGGATGATCTGGCCGCTCTTGAAGTCGCAGCTGGGCGTGGCCTGGGCCAGCGTGGGCACGGCCTTGGCGCAGACGTAGTTGCTGCCGTGTTCGAAGACCGGCGCACCGCACTTGGGGCAGGGGCCCAGCGATTGCTGGCTGGCAAAGTCCACCAGCTCGCCCGTGTCTTCGGAGGCGGCGTCGTCGCCAAAGTCGAACTCGAGCTTGTAGTTGCCGCCTTCCTCATCGTGCACGATGGTGACCTCGGCCACGAAGGGCCAGCCTGCCTTGGAGCGAAAGCCGTCCAGCGGGCCCAGGCGGCGGTCGCGCAGCAGTTGCTCGGCCTCGGCCGTCTCGAAGGTGCGGCCTGCCGGCGACTTGGTGAACGAGAAGCCGCAGCCCGCGCCCTGTCCGTCGCTGCCCGTGCAGCCGTAGCGGCGGTAGTTCTCCTTGACCACGCCGCCGCAGTTGGGGCAGGGGGTGGACAGGGTGGCGTAGTCGCCGGGCACGGTGTCGCGGTCGTATTCCTTGGCCTTCTTGACCAGCTTTTCCGTCATGGACTGGATCTGCTGCATGAAGGCATCGCGCGAGAGCTGGCCCTTTTCCATCTGCGCCAGCTTGTACTCCCATTCGCCGGTGAGGTCGGCGCGCGAGAGTTCTTCCACGCCCAGGCCGCGCAGCAGCGTCATGAGCTGGAAGGCCTTGGCGGTGGGAATCAGCTCGCGGCCTTCGCGCAGCATGTACTTTTCGGTCAGCAGGCCTTCGATGATGGCCGCGCGCGTGGCAGGCGTGCCCAGGCCCTTTTCCTGCATGGCCTCGCGCAGCTCGTCGTCCTCGACCTGCTTGCCGGCGCTTTCCATGGCGCCCAGCAGCGTGGCTTCGGAGTAGCGCGCGGGCGGCTTGGTCTTGAGGCCCTTGGGATCGACCTGGCCGGCGCGCGGCTGCTCGCCGGGCTGCACCGCGACCAGGGGCTGGCCCTTGTCGCCGTCCTTGCCACCTTCGACCTCGTTGGCGGCCTCCTTGCCGTAGATGGCCAGCCAACCGGGCTTGACCAGGATCTTGCCTTCGGTCTTGAAGCTGTGCTGCTCGACCTTGCTGATGCGCGTGGTCACCTGGTGCTCGGCGCTGGGGAAGAACACGGCCATGAAGCGGCGCACGACGAGGTCATACAGCTTTTGCTCGGCCTCGGACAGGCCGCTGGGCGCCTGCGTGGTCGGGATGATGGCAAAGTGATCCGACACCTTGCTGTTGTCGAAGATGCGCTTGGTGGGGCGCACGTAGTTCTCGTCCAGCGCCTGCTGGGCAAAGGGCGCCAGGTGGCGCATGCCGCTGCCGGCCAGCATGGCGAAGGTCTGGTGCGCCACGGGCACGTAGTCCTCGGGCAGGGCGCGCGAGTCGGTACGCGGGTAGGTCAGGGCCTTGTGGCGCTCGTACAGGCTTTGCGCCAGCGACAGCGTGGTCTTGGCCGAGAAGCCGAACTTGCCGTTGGCCTCGCGCTGCAAACTGGTCAGGTCGAACAGCAGCGGGCTGGCCTGGGACGTGGGCTTGGACTCCTCGGTGACCTGGGCCGGCTTGCCGCGCACGGCGTCGGCAATGGCCTGGGCGTCGCGCTGGTTCCAGATGCGGTCGGCGCGGGCTTCCGCATCCTCGCTCTTCTTCCATTGGGGATCGAACCACTTGCCCAGGTACTGGCCGGCCTGCGCATCGAAGGCGGCATGCACTTCCCAGTAGTCGCGGCTCACGAACTTGCGGATCTTTTCCTCGCGCTCCACCACCAGGGACAGCGTGGGCGTCTGCACGCGGCCCACGGTGGTCAGGAAGAAGCCGCCATCGCGAGAATTGAAGGCCGTCATGGCGCGCGTGCCGTTGATGCCCACCAGCCAGTCGGCCTCGGAGCGGCTGCGCGCGGCGCTGGCCAGGCCCAGCATCTGCGCGTCGCTGCGCAGGTTCTGGAAGCCGTCGCGGATGGCCTGCGGCGTCATGGACTGCAGCCACAGGCGCTTGACCGGCTTGCCCAGGCCCTTGCCGTCGGGCTTGGCGCCTGCGGCGTACTGCTCGATCAGGCGGAAGATCAGCTCACCCTCGCGGCCCGCGTCGCAGGCGTTGATGAGTTCGGTGACATCCTTGCGCTTGGCCAGCTTGACCACGGCATTGAGCCGGCTCTTGGTCTTGTCCACGGGCTTGAGGTCGAAATACGGCGGAATCACCGGCAGGTTGGCAAAACTCCATTTGCCGCGCTTGACGTCGAATTCCTCGGGCGCCTGGATTTCCACCAGGTGGCCCACGGCGCTGGTCACGACGTAGTGCTCGCTCTCGAAGTATTCATCGTGCTTGTCGAATTTGCCCGCCACCGGAGTCAACGCGCGGACGATGTCCTGCGCGACCGAAGGCTTCTCAGCAATCACCAGGGTCTTTGTCATTGTGTGTACTCGTCATTCTCCGCAGGACCTGCATGTCGCAGCCTGCGCTTCTACAATCCATGGCTCACGCGTGTACGTACGTGTACGCGCACGCGCATGTGTGCCTATTCAAGTTATCAGAGAAAACATGCCCCGCACAGCTTTGGCCCCTTCCGGCGGCCGCCGTATCCAGACCCGCCGCTCGGGTGTCCATGGCAAGGGCGTCTTCGCCGCGCAGGATCTTGCCGAAGGCGAGGTCCTCGTCGAGTACGTAGGGGAAATCGTCAGCTGGCAGGAAGCCCAGGACCGGCATCCGCACGACCCCAGCCAGCCCAACCATACCTTCTACTTCCACGTGGACGAAGACCGCGTGATCGACGCCAACTATGGCGGCAACTCCTCGCGCTGGATCAACCACAGCTGCGCTCCCAATTGCTACACCGATGAGCGCGATGGCCGGATTTTCATCGTCGCGCTGCGCAACATCGCCGCCGGCGAGGAGCTGAGCTACGACTACGGCCTGATCATCGACGAACCCTACACCAGGAAGCTGAAGGCCGAGTATCCATGCTGGTGCGGCGCGGCCACCTGCCGCGGCACGCTGCTGGCGCCCAAGCGCGGCTGGCGCCCGCCCATGCCCGGCGATGCATTGCCGGCCAGCGCAAAGCCGGCATCGGAACAATCTGAAAAGACAAAGCGGGCCAAAAAGCAGCAGGTCAAAGCGGAAAAGCCTTTGGAAAAGCCCTTGGAAAAGGCCCCCCAAAAGCCAAGGAAAAAATCCCGCAAATCCTCCACAAAGGCCGGCGCATGATGGCATCGTCCCCTATTCACTGGCCTGCGGAATCGCTGTGGCAGGCCATCGAGCCGCAACTGCCGGGCTTTTCCGTGGAAATCGTGCCCAGCATCGGCTCGACCAATACCGAGCTGATGGCGCGCGCCCGCGATGGCCGCAACGAACCCGTGCTGCTGGTGACCGAAGTGCAGACCGCCGGCCGGGGCCGGCTGGGCCGCCAGTGGACCAGCGGCGTGGGCGATTCGCTGACCTTCTCGCTGGGCATGCCGCTGGCGCCTGCCGACTGGTCCGGCCTGTCGCTGGCCGTGGGCCTGAGCGTGGCGCAAAGCCTGCAGCCGCAATTGCCCGCCCCGGGCTCGCAGCGCCCGCGCATCGGCCTCAAATGGCCCAACGACCTGTGGATCGACGGCGACCGCAAGCTCGGCGGCATCCTGATCGAGACGGCCAGCTTTGTCGGCAGCGCCGCGCATGAGCCCGGCACGCCGCGCTACGTGGTCGTGGGCATCGGCCTGAATGTGCGCCCCCGCCCCGGCGACGGCATGCGCACGCCCCCGGCCAGCCTGCTGGAGCTGGACGAACGCCTGGACGCACCCACCGCCCTGGCCTGTGTGCTGCCGGGCCTGGTCTCCGACATACAGACCTTTGCCGCCCAGGGCTTTGCGCCGCTGGTGGAGCGCTTTGCCCAGCGCGACCTGCTGCGTGGCCGCGCCGTCAATCTCAGCGATGGCGAAAGCGGCACGGCCGAGGGCGTGGGCCCCGATGGCGCGCTGCTGGTACGCACGGCGCGCGGCCTTCAGGCCATCACCAGCTCGGAAATCAGCGTGCGCCCGGCTGCTGTAGGCTAGGGCGGGTGACTCATCACTAGGGCCCAAGAAACGACATGCTGCGAATCGCCTTCCTGCTGCTGGTGCTGGCCAATGCCGGCTACTACCTCTGGAACCACGGCCAGCTCCAGGCCCTGGGCCTGGCACCGCCATCCCAGACCGAGCCCGAGCGCCTGGGCCAGCAGGTGCGCCCGGAGGCGCTGAGCCTGCTGAGTGTGGACAACGCGCCGGCCCCCTCCTCGGCCACCCCGGCCACGGCTCCTGCATCCCCTGCGGCACCCGCAGCACCTGCTGCCCCTGCCAGTGGCGAGGAACCCGCCGCACCGGCTCGCCCCGAGAAAGCCGCGGGCCAGCCCACCAGCTGCCTGGTGGCCACGGGCATCGAAGACCGCCATGCCGAGGCGCTGCGCCGCGGCCTCATCGCCCAGGTCGCCAGCGACCAGTGGGACCTGAGCAGCACGCACCAGCCGGGCCGCTGGATGGTCTACATGGGCAAATTCCCCGATGCCGAGTTCCTGGAGCGCAAGCGCGCGGAACTGCGTGCACGCAAGATCGACTTCGACCGCGCAGGCGGCGCGCTGGAGCCGGGCCTGTCGCTGGGCCGCTTCTCCTCCGAGGAAGCGGCCACGCGCGAGCTGACCAACGTTGCGCGCCAGGGCGTGCGCACGGCCCGCGTGGTGCAGGAGCGCCCCGACATCACCCTCTACACGCTGCGCCTGCCCCAGGCCACGCCCGCGCTGCGCAGCCAGGTCGAGTCCATGGGCGGCAAGGCCTTCGAGGGCAGGCCGTTCAGGCCCTGCTGAGCCCCGCCAGGGCACGATGAAAAAAGGCCCGCGATCCTGTGATCGCGGGCCTTTTGCATTTCACTCGCAGGGGCTTCAGAGCGTACGCGGATCGGTGGCCATCAGCTGCTCCACCAGCACCTTCAGGTCGGTGGTCAGGCGCAGGTAGCCGGCCTGGTCGAGATCCAGGGTCTGCTCGTTCATGTAGAGCTTGCGGTTGATCTCGATCTGGATGCTGTGGCGGTGCTCGGCGGGCTTGCCGTAGCGGCGCACCAGCTCCACGCCCTTGTAGGGATGGTTGTAGTCCACGCTGTAGCCGCGCTCGCGCAGGAAGGCGCAGATGCGCTCGGACAGCGCCGGGCTGGCCGTGCTGCCGTCGCGGTCGCCGATGACGAAGTCGGCATGGACCAGGCCAGGGTGCAGCGTGGCATGGCTGGCTGCGACGGAAGGCATGGAGTGGCAGTTGATATGAATGCTGTAGCCATGGCGCGCATGGGCGCCGTCGATGGCGCGCTCCACGGCGGCGTGGTAGGGCTTCCAGCAGCGCTCGATGCGCTGCAGCAGTTCAGCGGCGGGCAGCTGGCGGTCATAGATGGGCACGCCCTCATCGGTGAACTTCCAGATCAGGCCCTTGCCCAGGCGCACCTTCTGCAGCACGACCTGGTCGGTGGTGACGGGCAGCGGCCACTCGCCCTCGATCATGGTGGTGTCGATCTCGGTGGTGTCGCGGTTGGCATCCAGGTAGATGCGCGGGAAATGCGCCTCCACCCAGCTCACGCCCAGGCCCGGCGCAAAGGCGTAGATCTTCTCCACATGCGTGTCCTCGGCCTGGCGCAGCGTGGCCAGCGGCAGGCAGGAGCCGAAGTCCGCCGGGTAGACCGTGCCGCTGTGCGGCGAGTCCAGCACCACGGCACTGGCGCCGGCAACGCTAGTGACCATGGGCGGCGCGGCATCGGCCGCGCCGGAGCCTGCCGCGCCGGGCAGGGATTGCAGGAAGTTCTGACTGATCAGTCGCAGGACGGGATGCATGAGGAAGTGGTCTATCTCGGTTACGCATTGCACCGCTGCGCTGCGGCCAGCCCGCCATGAAACTGGCGCGTCCCAGGCCAGGGACGCCGAGCAAGGGCCGCCCCGCAGCGAGGGCGTCGTCCCCCTCCCGCGAAGCGAGAGAGGGGGAAGGCGCGAAGCGCCTCAGGGGGAGCCTTTAATCCAGCTGGATCTGGGCCGTGGCGGCAATCTTCTTCATCTTGGCGACTTCGCTGGCGATCTGCTTGGTGAAAGCGTCGCTGCTGGTGCCGGAGATGTACAGGCCCTGGGCCGCCATGCGCTTTTGCACGGCCGGGTCCTTGAGCGCGGCCGCGATGGCCTTTTGCACGCGGGCGATCTGCTCGGGCGGCGTGCTCTTGGGGGCCACGAGACCGAACCAAGAAGGATCGTTCAGGTCGGCATGGCCGGCTTCGGCGTAGGTCTGCACGTCGGGCAGCACGTCCAGGCGCTCATGCCAGGACACGGCCAGGGCCTTGACCTTGCCGCCCTTGATGTGGGGCAGCGAGGAAGCCACCTGGTCGAAGTACACGGGCACCTGGCCACCGAGCACGTCGTTGATGGCCGGGCCTGCACCGCGGTAGGGAATGTGCTGCATCTCGGTGCCCGTGCTCTTCATGAACTGGGCGCCCCACATGTGGCCGATGGTGCCGTTGCCGGGTGTTGCGAAGCTGACCTTGCCGGGGTTGGCCTTCAGGTACTTCACGAACTCGGCGAAGTTGTTGGCGGGCACCAGCTTGGGGTTGATCACGATCACGCCAGGCGCCTTGACGATCTCGGTCACGCCGACGAAGTCGTTGATGGCGTCGTAGGGCAGCTTCTTGAACACGGCGGGGTTCACGCCGTGCGTGGACAGCGTGGCGATGCCGAAGGTCACGCCGTCGGTGGCACGCGCCACTTCGGCCATGCCGATGGAGCCGCCAGCGCCGGCCTTGTTCTCAATCACCACGGCCTGGCCGCCCAGCAACTTGGGCAGCACGTCCTGCATGTTGCGCGGGACCATGTCGGTGGAGCCACCAGCAGGGAACGGAACGACGATGCGCAGGGGACGGGAGGTGTCCTGGGCGAAGGACATTCCAGGAACGACAGAAGAAGCGGCGATGGAAGCAAGGAAATGACGTCGTTGCATAGGATCTTTCTTACAAACAAGTTCAGATTAAAAGAAATCTGCTCACAAAAAAAGCAAATACTGTGCCTGTTAATATTCCAAACAGGAATACTTTCATCATATCCCTGTCATGAGTTTGCGCCGCCTCAACCCGCCCACGCATCTGCTGCGCGCTTTCTCCACCGTGGTGCGCTTCGGGGGCGTCTCGCGCGCGGCCGAAGCCTTGCACCTGACGCAAAGCGCAGTCAGCAAGCAGATCCAGGAGCTGGAGAAATGGGTGGGCGTGCCGCTGTTCGAACGCGAGCGCAAGCGCTTGAGGCTGACGCCCGCGGGCGAGCGCTATGAGCGCGCAGTGCGCGCCCTGCTGGGCCAGCTGGAGGCAGCCACCCTCGAACTCATCACCAGCGATGACAGCCGAGGCGCGCTGCACCTGTCATCGCTGCCGACTTTCGCGGCCAAGTGGCTGATCCCCAGGCTGCCCCAGTTTCAGCAGCGCTATCCACAGATCACGCTGCACTTTGTACCCTACGTACACAGCTACCAATTTGACAGTCCGGGGCTGGACTGCGCAATTTTGTTTGGCGACGGGCATTGGAATGGCGCGCATGCCCACTATCTGGTGGGCCGCCAGGTGGCGTTGATCGCACCGCCGCGCGGTGCGGGCCCCGAGGCACGCATCACCACCCCCCAGGACGTGGCGCGCTGCACCCGGCTGCGCCATGTGACCATTCCCGATGCCTGGGCGCGCTGGAGCGAGGCCCATGGCGTCAACGGCATCAGCCCCCTTGCGGGCCCGCAGTTCGACCAGTTCCAGACCATCATCCGCGCCGTCATGGCCGGCATGGGCATCGCCCTGGTGCCGCGCTGCCTGGTGCAGGACGAGATCGCGGCCGGCCTGGTGAACGAGCCCCTGCCCCAGCACGGCTACCAGAGCGCCCTGGGCTACTGGCTGTGCTATCCGGCCGACCGCGCCAACCACGGCACCCTGGGCATCTTCCGCAACTGGCTGGTGGACCATGCCGCGCAGACGCCGGGACGGATCGCGGTGGCGCCTGTGGCTCCCGGGGAATCTGCGGCAGCCGGGGAAGCCCCGCCACCTATGCCGCAGGCTTGGGCGACGGCGGCGAGCGCAGCGCCGTGAAGCGCACGCTGAAACGCGCACCCGGCGGCTGCTGGCCCGGATGCGCATCTTCCAGCACCACCTGGGCGCCATGCTGGCGCGCGATCTCCAGCACGATGGGCAGGCCCAGGCCCGAGCCATCGGCCTCCGAGCCCAGCACGCGGTAGAACGGCTGGAACACCAGGTCACGCTCGGCCTCGGGCACGCCGGGTCCAGAATCCTCCACCTGCAGCAACAGGACCTGACCGAAGGGATCGGCCAGCACGCGTACCGTGACCATGCCGGGCCGGCTGCTGCTGGAAGGCGTGTAGTTGATGGCGTTGTCCACGAGGTTGCGAACCAGCTCCGTCAGCAGCGTGGCGTTGCCCTGCAGCCAGACGCCCGTGGCCGATGACTCGGCGCCGTCGTATCCCAGGTCCACATGCTTGTCCATGGCGCGCGGCAGGCAGTCGCGCACCACGTCGGTGACGATGCGCACCAGGTTGCAGGGCTGCATGGCCAGGCCGCGGCCCACGCCGGCGCTCTCGGCGCGCGCCAGCGCCAGCAACTGGTTCACCGTGTGCGTGGCACGGATGCTGGAGCGCGCAATCTGTGCCAGGGACTGCCGCAACTCCTCCGTGCTCACGCCCTCGCGCTGGGCCAGTTCGGCCTGCATGCGCAGCCCGGCCAGCGGTGTCTTGAGCTGGTGGGCCGCGTCGGCCAGAAAGCGCTTTTGCGTGGCCAGCGAATCACCGAGCCGACCCAGCAGGTCGTTGACCGAGTCCACCAGCGGCACGACTTCCAGCGGCACGTCCTTGTGGTTGATGGGCGAGAGGTCCTCGGGCCGGCGCGCGCGGATGCGCTCCTCCAGCCGGTGCAGCGGCTTGATGCCGCGCGCCAGCGCCAGCCACACCAGCAAGGCGGCCAGGGGCAGGATGACGAACTGGGGCAGCATCACGCCCTTGATGATTTCCGTGGCCAGCACGCTGCGCTTTTCGCGCGTCTCGGCCACCTGGACCAGGGCCTGGGGCTCGTCGGGCAGGGGCATGCGCACCCAGACATGAGCCACGCGCAGGTCAATGCCGCGAAACTCCGCATCGCGCAGCTGCACGGCCCCGCCGGTCGGTGCACCGCCGGGCGATAGATCGCCGGATGGCGGATCGTCGGACTCGGGCGGCAGCGGCAGATCGCGCTCGCCGGCCAGGTATTCGCCCTTTACGCCCAGCACCTGGAAATACACGGTGTCCGACTCGTCGGCGCGCAGGATCTCGCTGGCCGATTGCGGCAGGTTGAACAGCACCTTGCCCTGCTGCACCATCACCAGTTGCGCCAGCGCCTGGGCGTTGTACTCCAGCGCACGATCGAACGGCTTGTTGGCAAGGCCCTGGGCCACCAGCCAGGTCAGCGCCAGGCTCACGGGCCACAGCAGCAGCAGCGGCGTGAGCATCCAGTCAAGGATCTCGCCGAACAGTGAGCGCTGTTCACGCTGGAAGATTTTCATCGGCGGGCAGCCCTCACGACGGGTTCACGGCCCCGTGGCATCCGCCACTATGCGCAGGCAAGCCAACCCGGGCCTGACAGCCGGGGCAGCTGCCTCAGGAAGCGATCTTCTCAAGGCAGTAGCCCAGGCCGCGCACGGTGGCGATGCGGATGGGGCCGCGCTCTATCTTCTTGCGCAGGCGGTGGATATAGACCTCGATGGCGTTGTTGCTGACCTCGTCGCCCCATTCGCACAGGCGCTCGACCAACTGGTCCTTGCTGACCAGCCGCCCGGCCCGCTGCAGCAGCACTTCCAGCAGGCCCAGCTCGCGCGCCGACAGCTCGACCATCTTGCCGTCGATGGTGGCCACGCGGCCGGCCTGGTCGTAGACCAGGGGGCCGTGCTTGATGGTGCTGCTGGCGCCACCCATGCCGCGCCGCGTGAGAGCGCGCACACGCGCCTCCAGCTCGGACAGCGCAAACGGCTTGGCCATGTAGTCGTCGGCGCCGTAGTCCAGCCCCTGCACGCGCTCTTCCACGCTGTCGGCTGCCGTGAGGATGAGCACCGGCAGCGCATCGCCCCGGCCGCGCAGCTTCTTGAGCACTTCGAGCCCGTGCATCTTGGGCAGGCCCAGGTCCAGGATGAGCAGGTCGAACTCGCTGCTGGTCATCAGCGCGGTATCGGCCTCGCTGCCGTTGGCCACATGGCTGACCACGGCGCCCGAGCCGCGCAGGCTGCGCAGCAGACCATCGGCCAGGACCTGGTCGTCTTCGGCAATCAGAATGCGCATGGGGTTGTCTCCTGAAATACAGACGCGCTCTGGATGTTGGAAATGCGCGTCTTTGATTCCTAGGATTCTAGGATGCGCCCCGCCCCACGGGCAGGGACCTTACCCGAGTGAGCCGCCGCCCGCATAGGCCTCCAGCCCCAGCGCCACCACGGTGGCGATGTCGTCGCCGACTTCCTCGCGGAACTCGGCCTCGGCCTGGGACACGGCGTCATGGAAGGCTTGCAGCCATGCCAGGCCCGCAGGCGTGAAGCGGATGCGGCGTGCGCGCGCATCGCGCTCGTCGCTTTCGCGCGTGACCAGGCCCCAGGCCTCGCACTGGGCCACCAGGTCGCCCATGGACTGCTTGGTCATGCCAGCGCGCTCGGCCAGGTCGGTGAGCCTGTCGCCAGCCAGCGGCAGATGCCGCGTGATGTGGATGTGGGCCGCACCCACCTTGTCGCGCGCCGCAAGATTGGACAGCGCCAGCGGCACCTCCACATCGCGCGCCATGAGCTGCAGCACACGCGCGTCGAACCGCCGCATGGCATGGCCGAGCAGGCGGCCCAGGTGGGTCTGGCGCCAGGCGTCGGCGGGCGGCGTGACGGGGGAAAACTCACTCATGGATGCATTGTGGAGGCAAATCCAACAAGTCAGGAAAACTGACTAAAAACACCAACAAAACAAACCAACAAGCCCATAAACTACTGTTCAAGCATCCAGCCTGAATGCAAATACAGAGCTGAAACCCCAGCCAACCCAGGAGTCCGCATGAACACCGCCGTCACCACCGCCAACAGTGAAAAAGCCAAGGCCCTGCAGGCCGCACTCGCCCAGATCGAAAAGCAGTTCGGCAAGGGCACGATCATGCGCCTGGGTGAAGGCGAAGCCATCCAGGACATCCAGGTCGTCTCCACCGGCTCGCTGGGCCTGGACATCGCCCTGGGCGTGGGCGGCCTGCCCCGTGGCCGCGTGATCGAGATCTACGGCCCTGAATCCTCGGGCAAGACCACGCTGACGCTGCAGGTCATCGCCGAAATGCAAAAGCAGGGCGGCACCTGCGCCTTCATCGACGCCGAGCACGCACTGGACACCAGCTACGCCCAGAAGCTGGGCGTGAACCTCAACGAAGTGCTGATCAGCCAGCCCGATACCGGCGAGCAGGCCCTGGAAATCGTGGACAGCCTGGTGCGCTCGGGTGCCGTGGACATGATCGTCGTGGACTCGGTGGCCGCCCTCACACCCCGGGCCGAAATCGAAGGCGAGATGGGCGACCAGTTGCCCGGCCTGCAGGCCCGCCTGATGAGCCAGGCGCTGCGCAAGCTGACAGCCACCATCAAGAAGACCAACTGCATGGTCATCTTCATCAACCAGATCCGCATGAAGATCGGCGTGATGTTCGGCAGCCCCGAAACCACCACGGGCGGCAATGCGTTGAAGTTCTACGCCTCGGTCCGCCTGGACATCCGCCGCACCGGCACCATCAAGAAGGGCGACGAGGCCATCGGCAACGAGACCAAGGTCAAGGTCGTCAAGAACAAGGTCTCGCCTCCATTCAAGACCGCCGAGTTCGACATCCTCTTCGGCGAAGGCATCTCGCGCGAAGGTGAAATCCTGGACATGGGCGTCAACGCCAAGATCCTCGACAAGTCGGGCGCCTGGTATGCCTACAACGGCGAGAAGATCGGCCAGGGCCGTGACAACGCTCGCGAATTCCTGCGCGAGAACAGCGGCCTGGCCGTGGAGATCGAGAACAAGGTGCGCGACAGCCTGGGCATCGCCCTGCTGCCCACGGCCGGTGGCGATGCCCCCGAAGCCAAGGCCGCCAAGGCGGGCAAGGCCAAGGCCGACAAGGACGGCGTGATCGAAGCCTGAGCGGCCTGACCCCTCACTGCAGGCGCTGCCGCGCCTGCACACACTGTGTTTGCCATCTTGGCGCAGGCTCACGTCTGCGCCTTTTTTATCGCCGGGACGCCCCAAGGCAAAAAAGCGGCCCCCCTTGGGGGGCAGCGGACCTTGCGCAGCAAGGGGAGCGTGGGGGCCTTTTTTATTCGGGACGATTCAGGAGACATTGCCGCATGGGATTCGCCAAGCTGTCGCTCAAGGGCCGGGCGCTCAAGCTGCTGGGCCAGCGCGAACATTCACGGCTGGAGCTGGAACGCAAGCTCGCCCCTCATGTGGAGGAAGGCGAAGACCTGGGCGCCATGCTCGACGCGCTGGAGCAGCGCGGCTTCATCAGTGCCCAGCGCGTGGCCGAGTCCGTGCTGCACCGCAAGGCCGCGCGCTTTGGCACGGCACGCGTGGTGCAGGAGTTGCGCAACAAGGGACTGGACGACGGCCTGGTGCGCGCCGCCGCAGAGCAACTGCGTGCCACCGAACTGCAGCGCGCCCTTGCCGTATGGCGCCAGCGCTTCGGCGCACCACCGACCACACCGCAGGAACGACTCAAGCAGATGCGTTTCCTGGCCGCGCGCGGTTTTGGTGGAGAAATTGCGAGCAAGGTGCTGCGGGGGCGCAGCGAAGACTGGGACGCAGGAGCAGAGGACGAAGGCTAGCCTGCGCGCCGGGTCGCACCCCAGCACACCAGCGACCCCACGGTCACCAGCACCACGCCCTGCCAGAAGCCCCAGCCCGGCTGCACCTGCAGCCAGGCACTGGCCAGCAAGGCAGAGAACACGGGCGTGAAGTACGAGGCGGCAGCCATCACGGCCAGATGCCCGTGCTGTATGCCGTGCTCCCAGCAGCTGTAGCCCAGGGCGGTGAGCCCGCCCACGGCCAGCAATTGCAGCACCACGGTGCCCGACCATTGCATGCCGCCTTCACCGCCCAGCCACAGCCATTTGATCCACAACGCCAGCGCGGTCCATATCAGGAAAAGGCCCACGGCATTGTGGCCACCGCCCCAGCGCCGCGCAGCCAGCGAATAGCAGGGCCACAGCAGGGCGGCGCCAAAAGCCAGTCCATACGCCAGCGGGTTGGACAGCATGTGGTCCGCCATGCCCCGCAGTTGCGGGGAATCACCGCCCAGCACGCGCGTCAGGCCCCACAGGCACAGCAGCACGCCGGGCCACAGCCACCAGCGCGCATGCTGCTGGCGCAGCAGCACGGCCAAAACGATGGTCAGGCTGGGCCACAGGTAATTGATCAGCCCCAGCTCCAGTGCCTGGGCGCGGTCCTGCGCCAGGCCAATCGCCAGCGACAGGCAGATCTCGTAGACCGCAAACAGCAGGCCGCAGCCCCAGAAGTAGGCCGGATGCATGGCCCGCCACTGCGAGGGCCTGGGCAAGCCGCGCACGGCGGCCACGCACAGTGCGCTGACCGTGTAGAGCATGGCGGCGCCGCCCACGGCGCCCAGCGGCTCGGCCACCGAGCGCATCAGGCCCACGGTGCAGCTCCAGCACACCACGGCCAGCAGTCCGATGGCGGTGGCCCGGCCGGCGGCCACGGGGGAGCTGTTCTGCAGGGAAGACACGTCGATGGCTGCGCGCGGCAGATCAGTGCGGCTGCAGCAGCTGGCGCAGCGAGTGGTACAGCGCATCCGAGCCATGCGCGGTGTTGTCCGCATCGAACGAGAACTCGTTGCTGGACTGCGTGCCCGTCGCATCCTCGGGCCGGGCTTCCATGAAGAAGGACAGGAAGCGCGCGCCCTGGCGGCGGTGCATGGTCAGCACTTTCTCCAGCCGCTGTGGCGACAGGGCCACCAGCGGATGGAACTCCGTCACGCCATAGGCCGTGTGGCCATAGCGGCGCAGCATCTGGCCGACCAGCGGGCCGTAGGTATCTTCGCCGTACAGGCTGACACCCAGGGACAGCCCCGGCATGCGCTGCAGGCTGCGCTCCACGGCATAGCGGTTGGCGTCCCAGCTCGGATTCGCATGGGGGTTGAGCTGGTGGGCAAAGCGAGGAACCCGGCCCAGGCAGCCGTGACCGATGTGCTCGGAAAAGCCCTGGATGTAGTCGGCCACCTGCTGCTCGCGGAAATCGTTCCAGTCCGTGACCAGCGGGTTGTAGAACAGCGCCAGCCGGTCCTGCGGGCTGTCCACCCAGAATTCCACGCCGTCCGGCAGCTTGCCGAAGTCGGGCAAGGCCTCGGCGGCATGGGGCCTGGGCTCACCCTGGTTGCGGTCCATCACGGCGATCTGGCGCGTGGCCAGCAGGCCCAGGCTGCGTCCACCGGCCTGCAGCACCACGTCGATGCGGTGCAGGCCCTCACCCAGCGCCGGATAGCGGATGTCGGCACGCCAGCCCACATCGGGCGTGAGGAACCCGGGCTTGGCCTGAGCCACGTCCTGGCGATGCATGTGCACGGGGGCGTGCGAGTAAGGATGCCCGTCCACGAAGACGGCCACGGCCAGCTGCTTTTGCAGCTTCGCATCGGGCGAGTGGACCCAGCCGGACACGGGCACGGTGCCGGCTGCATAGCTGTCGATGTGCTGGAAGAAGTTCTGCAGCGGCTCGCTGCGGATGTTGCGCGATGGCGGCTCGACCGCGTCGAAGCTGGCAAAGCCAGACTTCAGGTGGGCATTGAGCCGCGCGATGTCGCCATAGCGCTGGCGCAGGAATGCATGGAAACCCGCCACGGAGGCCGGGCTGTAGTCGGTGACCGCATAGTCTTCGGCCGCGAATCCCATGCCGGCCTCGAATCCCGGGAACAGCTGGTGCGTCTCGCCCAGCACGGTGAGGGCGCGCAGCTGGTGCATGGCGGCATCGCCTGCGGCGCACATGCGCTCGGCCAGGGCATCGACGACCAGTTTGCGTACGCGCGTGACTTCGTTGTCCTGCCGCGCGACCGACCATGGGAAGATGCGCGCGCCCAGATAGCTGTCCAGCGGCAGCGGCCCCTTGGGTGTCCACGCAAGATTGGCGGGATCGGCGGCCAGACGCTCCTCGGCCTTGGAGTGCACCTCGAAATGCGTGGCGAACAGATACAGCACCACGGGCCGGTGCGCCTGCGCCACCGTGCGCACCACGCGGTCCAGCGCCTCGCCCCGGACTTCCCAGGCCTGGCCATTCCACTGCACATAGCGCAGCAGCGGCACGCTGAGCGTATAGCCCAGGTCCAGTTCGCCCTGGGGCCGGCCCAGGCGCTGCAGCGTGGCTTTCACCATTTCTGCGGCCGAGCCCTGCGGACCCAGGCAACTGGCGGGTATCTGCTGAAATTCCTTGGGAAAGTCCTCGCGCAGCCCGTCCTGCACCAGACAGGCCTCCATATTGCCCAGCAGCGGACTCAGCAGCAGGCGCGATGAAGACGGCAATGCAGGCCGCAGCTTCCAGGCAAACACAACGACCAGCAGGCACAGCACGGCCAGGGCCAGGACATGGCCCCAGACCGGACTGCGCCGGCCCGGCAAGGACGGGGGCGCGGGGGGCCTCACAGGCCCAGCATGATCTGCAGGTTCTGCACGGCGGCGCCGCTGGCGCCCTTGCCCAGGTTGTCCAGGCGGGCGATCAGCACGGCCTGGCGGTACTGCTCATTGGCGAACACGCGCAGCTCCAGCTTGTTGGTGTCCGTCAGCGTGTCGGCGGCCAGCTTCATGTCCTCGGTCGGCGGCAGCACCGACACCCATTGCTCCGGCGTGTTGGTGGCCGCGTAGTGGGAGGCCAGCGCATCGTGCAGGTCGGCCGCCTTGGGCGCGCCCGGCAGCAGGTCCAGATGCAGCGGCAGCTGCACCAGCATGCCCTGGCGGAAATTGCCCACGGCGGGAATGAACACCGGGCGACGCGTCAGGCCGGTGTATTGCAGGATCTCGGGAATGTGCTTGTGCGTCAGGCCCAGCGCATAGGCCTCGTAAGGCGCGGCCGTGCCGGCCTCATAGGCTTCGATCATGCTGCGGCCGCCGCCCGAATAGCCGGACACCGAGGGCAGGCTCAGGCCGTGGTCGGCGGGGATGAGGCCCGCGGCAACCAGCGGGTGCAGCAGCGCGATGGCTCCCGTCGCATAGCAGCCGGGGTTGGACACACGCTTGGCAGTCTTGACCGCCTCAAGCTGGCCGGAACGCAGCTCCGGAAAGCCATACACCCAGTCGGGCGCCACGCGGTGGGCCGTGGATGCATCGATGATCTTGATGGTGCGGCCGGTCTCGGCCTCGATGGAATCGACCATGGCCACGGTCTCGCGCGCGGCATCGTCATGCAGGCACAGGATGACCAAGTCCACGCCGGCGATCAGCGCACGCTTGGCGGCAGGATCCTTTCGCAGCTCGGGGGCAATGCTGACCAGCTCCACGCCGGACAGATCGACCAGACGCTCACGGATCTGCAGCCCTGTCGTGCCTGCTTCGCCATCGATAAAGACTTTTGCCATCGCTGTATTTCTCCTGCTGCGCGGCCCTCCTGGAGCCGCTGCGGCACCATTGCCGCGTTCCAGCTGCGGATTCTCACCGAAACCGGGTCCCCCTGCGCCCGTTGTCGCAAAACGGTTGGCAGTGGCGATCAAGGGCGCGCTGACATGCGCCTGTTACAAACGGCGGGCAGCGCCGTCTGCAGATCCTCTATAAGACAAAAGAGCTGTGGCGTCTGAAAGAAATGTCGGGAAACCGTCTTTTCCCTGACATATCAATGCATTGCACAGTTCCTGACATGCTGCTTGGCCCGCAGGAAATTGTGGATTCTGCGCATGGGGGCGTGTCGGATGGCGCAGTGCAGCATGGTACATTCGGCGATTGCCAGGTCACTCCGCCTTGAGGCAGCACCCCAGGGCTACCGGGTCAATCCCCCCCTATTTGTTTGAGAGAGACATCATGAAGATTCATGAATACCAAGGCAAGGACATCTTGCGTCAGTTTGGTGTGCCTGTACCTCGCGGTATCCCTGCGTTCACAGTGCAAGAGGCCGTCGAGGCCGCCCAGAAGCTCGGCGGCCCCGTGTGGGTCGTGAAGGCCCAGATCCACGCTGGTGGTCGCGGCAAGGGCGGCGGCGTGAAGGTTGCCAAGAGCATTGACGACGTCAAGGCACTGGCTGGCCAGATCCTGGGCATGCAGCTGGTCACGCACCAGACCGGCCCCGAAGGCCAGAAGGTCCGCCGCCTGTACATCGAAGACGGCGCCGACATCCAGAAGGAATACTACCTGTCGTGCGTGACCGATCGCGGCACGCAGAAGGTGGCCTTCATCGCTTCCAGCGAAGGCGGCATGGACATCGAGGAAGTGGCCCACTCCACTCCCGAGAAGATCATCACCATCTTCGTTGACCCCCTGGTCGGCCTGACCCAGGCCCAGGGCGAAGAACTGGCCAAGGGCATCGGCATGCCTGCCGACTCCACCGCCCAGTTCATCGACATCTGCCAGAAGCTCTACAAGTGCTACATGGACACGGATGCCTCGCTGGTCGAGATCAACCCGCTGAACCGTGACAGCAAGGGCAACGTGGTTGCCCTGGACGCGAAGTTCAACTTCGACGCCAACGCCCTGTTCCGCCTGCCCGAAATCGTGGCCCTGCGCGACCTGGACGAAGAAGATCCCGCTGAAGTCGAAGCCTCCAAGTTCGATCTGGCCTACATCTCGCTGGACGGCAACATCGGCTGCCTGGTCAACGGTGCAGGTCTGGCCATGGCCACCATGGACACCATCAAGCTGTTCGGCGGCGAGCCGGCCAACTTCCTGGACGTGGGCGGCGGCGCCACCCCCGAGAAGGTCACCGAAGCCTTCAAGATCATGCTCAAGAACCCCAAGGTCGAAGGCATTCTGGTCAACATCTTCGGCGGCATCATGAAGTGCGACACCATCGCCACTGGCGTGATCACTGCCTGCAAGGCCGTGAACCTGCAAGTGCCCCTGGTCGTGCGCATGAAGGGCACGAACGAAGAACTGGGCAAGAAGATGCTGGCCGAGTCCGGCCTGCCCATCATCAGCGCCGACACGATGGCCGAAGCGGCCACCAAGATCGTCGAAGCCGTCAAGTAAGCAGGCCCGGAGAAAACACCATGTCGATCTACATCAACAAAGACACCAAGGTCATCACCCAAGGCATCACGGGCAAGACGGGCCAGTTCCACACTGAAAAGTGCATTGAATACGCGAACGGCAAGAACTGCTTCGTGGCCGGTGTGAACCCCAAGAAGGCCGGCGAAAAGATCTTCGACGTGCCAATCTACGCCTCCGTCAAGGAAGCCGCGCAAGGCACGGGCGCCACGGTCTCCGTGATCTACGTTCCCCCCGCAGGCGCTGCCGCCGCGATCTGGGAAGCCGTGGAAGCCGACCTGGACCTGGCCATCTGCATCACCGAAGGCATCCCCGTCCGTGACATGCTGGAAGTGCGCAACAAGATGCGCGCCAAGGAAGCCGCAGGCGGCAAGCGCACCCTGCTGCTGGGCCCCAACTGCCCCGGCCTGATCACGCCCGACGAGATCAAGATCGGCATCATGCCCGGCCACATCCACAAGAAGGGCCGCATCGGCGTGGTCAGCCGCTCCGGCACGCTGACCTATGAAGCCGTGGCACAGCTGACCGAACTGGGCATTGGCCAGTCGTCGGCCGTGGGCATCGGCGGTGACCCGATCAACGGTCTCAAGCACATCGACGTGATGAAGGCCTTCAACGACGATCCCGACACCGACGCCGTCATCATGATCGGCGAAATCGGCGGTCCCGACGAAGCCGAAGCTGCCCGCTGGTGCAAGGACAACATGAAGAAGCCGATCGTCGGCTTCATCGCTGGTGTCACCGCCCCTCCCGGCAAGCGCATGGGCCACGCCGGCGCGCTGATCTCCGGCGGTGCCGACACGGCCGACGCCAAGCTGGCCATCATGGAAGAGTGCGGTTTCGTCATCACCCGCAATCCTTCCGAAATGGGTCGCCTGCTCAAGGGCCTGATCTAAGCGGCACCGGTTCTGCGTGACATCCTGGGGTTCGCCCCAGGAGAAAATTACGCAGAATTACGAATCGGTAAGGCGGCAAGTCCGCCCTACACTGACGACTCCAAAAAAGAAAAAGCGCCAGAGGCCACCGCCCTGGCGCTTTTCAACTCATAACAGTGGAGAAACCATGGAATACCTGCAAAGCGCCGATTTCTGGATCGGCCTGTTGAAGATCGTCTGGATCAACATCATTCTGTCTGGCGACAACGCAGTCGTCATCGCCCTCGCAGCACGCTCGCTGCCCCCCGCACAGCAAAAGAAAGCCGTCATGTTCGGCTCCGGCGCCGCCGTGGTGCTGCGGATCATCCTGACCGTGGTCGCGGCCAAGCTGCTGGAGCTGTCGTTCCTGCAGATCGTGGGCGGCTGCCTGCTGCTGTGGATCGGCCTGCAACTGCTGACCGGCGAAGAAGATGATGAAGGCGAATCCAAAGGACACGGCAGCATGATGGTCGCCATCCGCACCATCCTGATCGCCGACCTGGTGATGAGCCTGGACAACGTGATCGCCGTGGCCGCCACGGCGCAAGGCAACATGGTCCTGCTGATCCTGGGCCTGGCCATCAGCATCCCGCTGGTGATCTTCGGCTCCACGCTGATGATCAAGCTCATGGAGCGCTTCCCCGTCATCATCACGCTGGGCGCTGCCCTGATCGGCTGGGTCGGCGGAGAAACCATCGTCAACGACCGCCTGCTGCACGACTACGCCATCAGCCATCCCTGGCTGCACTACGTGGCGGCTGCCGCCGGTGCCGTACTGGTCGTCGGCATTGGCAAGCTCCTGCAGTCGCGCTCCGGCGCCAAGCACGCGGCACAGGCCTGATACCGCCGCAGGCGGCCCCTCGCCACCTCCACAACGCACTGCCTCGGCAGTGCGTTTTTGCTTTGTGAGGGTCCGTTCTTGATGTGGCGTCAAGCTGACGAGCCGCTGCGCCGGCCCATTCTTGGCACTTGGGGGCACGGTTTTCAATTACGCTGTGCACCGGCTTCACCATTGCATCTGCACACAGGGACTGATGGCAACACCGCCGCGCCCGCCCTTCGCCACCATGCCCAGCGCACCCAAGACCCCGGACCAGCCCTGCCGACAGGCAGTCCCTGCGCAACACTGCGCCATGGTTGCGCGCACCGATGTGGGCCGGCGCCGTGACAACAACGAGGATGCGGTCACCATCCACCCCAGCGCCCAGCCCTGGCCCATTGCGGTGCTGGCCGATGGCATGGGTGGCTACAACGCCGGCGAAGTCGCCAGCGCCATGGCCATCAGCCTGGTCTCAGTAGCACTGCAAAGCGTAGCCACCGAGGCGCCGGCAGCCAACACTCCACAAACCCGCCAGGAATTGCAGCAGTCACTGGCCAATGCCTTGAACCTGGCCAACGCCGCCATTCTCACCGCCGCCCGGGAAACACCGGGCTGCCGCGGCATGGGCACCACCATCATTGCCGCAGCCCTGCTGCCAAGCCTGCTGATGCTCGCCCACCTTGGCGACTCGCGGGCCTACGGCTGGCGCGAGGGTCAACTGCTGCGCCTGACCCGAGACCACACCTGGCTACAGGAAGAAATCGACGCAGGCCGCATCCAGGAGCACGAAGCCCGGCAATCCGGCCTGGGCCACCTGCTCACCCAGGCCCTGGGCGTCACGCCGGACGTCACGCCCGATTTCAATGAGTGGCCGCTGCAACCCGGCGACCGCATCCTGCTGTGCTCCGACGGCCTCACCGACATGCTCGATGACCAAGCCATCGCCGCTCTGTTCACCCAATCCCGTCCGCTACCCGTCTTGCTGACCTCGCTGCTCACCGCCGCCAATGAAGCCGGCGGAAACGACAACATCAGCGCGGCGCTGATCGAGATACAGGCCAGCCCGCCCCCTGCAGCCAGCACCTCCCTCGATTGAGCCCCACACAGCGATCGACGGCAGATCCCAACCGATGGACGCGCTTGCCTGCACCGCCCTCGCAGGTTCCAATTGTTAAAAATGATTGCAAATCCAACAATCAGGAAAAGACAATCCATAGTCTGTATCAAATACGATGGCAGACCTCGGCGCGCGCAGGCCGCAGACATAATATTTAGATACACCCCAGCTCCGGATCGCCCAGTGGATGGTGCAAGCCGGGCATAACAAAGGAACTTTGAGCATGCCGACCCTGGTCATCTCCATCGACGGCGCCGTCATCAAGGAAGTGCAGCTGGCCAAGGAGCGCACCACGCTGGGACGCCGCCCCTACAACGACATCGTGATCGACAACCTCGCCGTCAGCGGCGAGCACGCCGTCCTCAGCATCGTCGACGGCACCGTCATCATCGAAGACCTGCGCAGCACCAACGGCACCTATGTCAACGGCCAGCCCATACTGCGCCAGACCCTGAACCACGGCGACCTGCTGGACATCGGCAAGTACAAGATCCGCTTCGTGCAGCAGCAGGTCAGCGCGTCCTCACGCTCGGCCCTCGCGGCCATTGCCGCAGCAGTGGAGGCAACCCGCCCAGCCCCCTTGGCGGAAGACCTGCCATCGCAGTTCAGCACCCAGACGCCCTCAGGCTTCGACCACACACTGCCGCCTTCGATGGCTGGCTTGGCCACGCGCCAGGCTGCCATCCGCATGCTCAACGGCAACGCCGCTGGCCGCGAAGTCCCCTTGGTCAAAGTCGTCACCACCCTGGGCAAGCCCGGCGTGGCGGTCGCCTCCATCACCCAGAAGCACCACGGCTTTGTGCTGGCCCAGCTGGAAGGCGACTCCCCCAGCCTCAAGCTCAACGGCCAGGAAATCGGCCGCCGCGCCATGCCGCTGCAGCACGGCGACACGGTGGAGCTGGCAGGTACGCAGATGCAGTTCCTGGTGGCGTGAGGGACCCTCTTGATCCACTGACAAGGTTCGCTGTTGCTTAGTTGGCAAGCGCACCATCCTTGACAAAAATGTCACGCAAAATTGGATCGATTTGTCAGAGAATGTCGACCACCCGTGTAAGTTGCAACCAAACAATACACATGCGCGAACCTTGGCCTCAAGGCGCAACTGGCACGGCTCTTGCTCGATAGAGCATGCAATCAACCCCCTATGAGGAGAAGTTCATGAAGCGTTCCATCCAGCAAGGTTTTACCTTGATCGAATTGATGATCGTTGTGGCGATCATCGGCATCTTGGCAGCAGTTGCGCTGCCGGCTTATCAGGATTACACGGTGCGAGCCAAAGTCAGCGAAGCCGTAATTCAAGCCACATCTCCAAAGTCTCTGATCAGCGAAGCTTTCCAGACTGACGGCCTTTCGGGCATGGTGGCAGCGGCCGCAACATTCAACAGCAAACCCAGCAACGAGAAGGCGACCAAGTATGTTGCAGATATGACCATCGATTCTGCAAATGGTCAAATCACTGTTACATTGCAAAGTGGTACTAGCGCCGGCTTCCCCTCCGATGTGCGTGGAAAGACCCTGGTCTTTACGCCCAATGTGCAAAAGGTTGCGCTGGCCGATGGCAAGCAAGGTGCCATCGACTGGGCTTGTGGCTCGACCACTGCAGCTACTGCAGGCACCCGCCTGCTGGGTGCTGCAGCACTCGGTACTTTGCCAGCGAAGTACGCACCTGCTGAGTGCCGTTAAGCATTACTTAATCAATAAAAAAGCCCGCAATCGCGGGCTTTTTTTTAGCATGAAAAAAATAATTTATATTCTTTTCCCAGCTATTTTGCTGTTAGCCCTAATAACATACTTCCCCAATATTATTCATTTGGAGTATGTATGGGACGACAACAATCTATTCTTGAGTTCTGATGGATTGCGAAAGCAAGAAAAGTGGTTGGAGGCAATAGTACAACCCATAATCCCGGGTACTACATATTTCAGGCCGTTCGCCTTGCTGACGTTCGCGATAGAGTTCTGGATTTTCGGTGTAAACCCTAGCACATCTCACCTCATAAACATAGGCCTGCATATGGGGAACGCCATATTTATGGCTTTCTTCATTGCAAAGGTTATAGAAAAACTAAACCTTCGCCAGAATGCAACCGCAATTACCCTGGCGGCATTGATCTATCTTGTGCATCCTGCATTGATTGAGTCATCAGTATGGGTCGCTGGCAGATTTGATTTACTGGTAACTTTTTTCTCCATCGCCTGTCTGTATTTTTACCTTAGCATCTCTGGACCACTAAGGGTGCTGCTGGTTATTTCTTCCTTTATTCTTGGAGCTTTTTCCAAGGAGATGATATTCACCATGCCAGTCTTGATACTGGTGCTAGACTATTTTCTGAGCAACAAGAGCAGCAGATTCAAACCTAGCTTCGATGCAATATTGATCTCTGCACTAATGGCTGCCTTATTGTTGGCGTATATTGCACTGAAATCAATATATATGCCAAGCATCGTGCATGTGGACGAAGTGGTGATTGATAGCTATGATGGAAATATAATAAAATACATAGCATATATTGGATATACATGCATTTTTTACATAAAGATGTCTATATTCCCATTCTTCTCCATCAATCCTTATCACAAATTTCTCCCCAAGGACATGGGGATTCAGCATATTTTCTTCGGAATAGCCGCCCTTACGCTGGCAACAATATTCACCTTGTTGGCAATCATCAAAAAAAACAAACAATCATTTTTATTCATACTATTCCTCATATCCCTGACCCCGGTATTACACATAATCCCGCTTACCATTGCAGGCTCTATTGGTCAAGAGCGATTCCTGGCATTCCCGCTCACTCTATTCATCACAGGATGCGTCACTCTACTCGCCTACTCAGAGTGTAGAAATGATCGTCAGAAAACAAGCATCAATAGAATCATGGCAATGCTTGCGATTCTGTATCTGACCGGGGCCATGCTCATTACGAGATCGACCATCCCATTCTGGCAAGACAACCTCTCGCTATGGACGTGGGTGGACATTAAAAATGATGGAGATCCTGCCGCAAAGACGTCACTTGCGTTTGCCATGTTGAAGAAGGGTATGCCCGAAAGCGCCATCGCCAAGGCTGATGAAGTTCGCGTTCTTACAAAGATGGGAAAACTGGAGGAAGGGCTGGATCTGCGAATATCGGTTATCAAAGCACAAGCATACGTTGATCTCGGTCAATATCAGCACGCAATCGAAATTCTCAACAACTTCTTAAAAGAAAATAAAAAGACAGATTTTACCGAACTCAGATCACCAAAAGATAGTTACAAGTCCGCATACCATGCTTTATTTTCAGCCATGGGGGAGGCAACTCTTCATCTCGGTTATTTCAAAGAATCCGAATACTATCTTGACCTTGCATTGACTCTCGATAAAAATGGTTTTTATGCAATTTACCTAAAATCTTTGGCATCCTATTCGCTAGGAAGGAAAGAAGAGTCCGTATCATTGTTCAACGAAGCAAAGTCTCGATATCCGCAAAATCACAGAGAAACTTTAGAGAATATGCGAATGGCATACATCAAGGAACTGTGTTCTAGTAATTTTTCAACAACCCAGAATCGATCAAGATGGGATTGTGAAAAATAGTGAGTCTGCAAGTCCCTTTATCTTCTCGACATAGAGTATTCTGCACTTTTCATCATTAACCCCTGGGGCTAATCACAAAAATCTGCAACATCCATGCGCGAACAGAATTGACAAAATTTTCTGTTCGCGCATGCAAAACCACACGCAATCCCATCCTTATTGAATCATTTAAGAATAATGCTGCTGGCATACCAAAAATAATTACTCAGCAAAGAATTGTTATCATATATTCATCTTATTAAAAATAAAATCAGGCATCCTTTCAATCACCCACATGATCAACCTCCACTTGCGAGGCGTATAGATCACAGCGCGCCCATGGTGTATGCCATTTACAATATCCTTGGCCACATCCCCGACAGGTGCCAGCCGAGGGCCCTTACCTTTCATGCTTTCCGTCATGGGGGTATCTGTAGGGCCCGGCTTGATGAGTACGATTTTCAGCGCCTTCCCGACAAATCGGTGGCGTAGCCCTTGGGCATATCGATCAACCAGACCCTTTGCTGCGCCATAAACATAGTTTGATCTGCGCCCTCTATCACCTGCAACAGAGCCGATCAGGGCAATAGCTCCATGAGCTTGCCTCTCCATGTACTTTGCAAAGGCCTCCGCAAAGAGCACAGGAGATATCGCATTGATTTCCAGGGTCCTCTCGCAAAGCACCAGATCCTCTTGGCAATCGCGCTGCAACGGCAATGCACCATGCGCAATCAACAAGATATCGACATCACCCTGATCCATTACTTTTCTTGCAACCTCAACAATGCTCGCAACATCGGTGAAATTCGCCTGCTCAATCACAATGTGGGCGCCGGAGTTCCTTACTTTGAAATCGGCCGCAATAATCTCAAGACGCTGCTGCTCCCGACCAATCAGTACGAGATCAACTTCAGAACCCTGAAGCCATAATCTGGCACAGTGCTGTGCAATGGCTGAGGTAGCACCGACAATTACGATTCTCTTTCTATTAGACAATTCAACCTCCCATCAGTCTGCGCGAGAGAACGGAACTTATGCCTGGATCTCGATATTTCAAAAATTCCTGGAGACGCGGGTATCCAGCCTCGAAAAGTTCACGGGGCATACGTGAATCCTTTGCCATATAGATACGGCCACCAGCCTCTCTGACAATGTGATCAAGCCGTGTGAAAAGATCGGCAGTACGCTTTCCTTGATCTGGAAAGTCCAATGCCAGAGTTGCTCCCTCACGCGGAAAACTCATCATACCTACAGCCTCTCTCTTGGTGAATGTTTTCAGCACCGCCAGAAACGATCCTCCACCAAAGGCCGTGACCTCCCTGAGCATAGCCTTGACCGAATCAAGCGCGACACTTCTGGGCACTACGCTTTGGTACTGAAAAAATCCACTCCGTCCATATATTCTGTTCCATTCCAGCAGGTTATCCAGCGGATAGAGGAATGGCTCATAGTGAACTACGTTACGACCAGCACGGATTTTCTTCAGATGGTAGTAAAGGTTGTTGAACAACCTTAAAGAGCATTGATTGACCAGGGAAATTGGCGGCGTAACAGGTATTTTTATGCTGCGGGCCGCGTACTGTGTCTGATGAGATAACGGGGAATTCTGGAAGTTACCTCTCATGAACAAGCCTCTTCCTTGCACGCCAGACAAACAATCAATCCATGAAACCGTATGCTCCCAATGATCCTCAGAATCATCTGCGATACAGAAAAATTCATCCAGATGAGAATATGGAATTGTTTCAGAATCCACCCAGGGGCTAGGTATGCGATGCAGCTGTATTTCTACCTGAGTGATCAGCCCTGTAAGACCCATGCCACCAACCGTTGCAGCAAACCACTCCTTTTTTTCGAATGGTCCACAGTGGATGATTTCGCCATCGGTACGAAGCAGCGTCATGGATAGTACATGATCACCAAAACTCCCATGTACATGATGATTCTTGCCATGGACATCATTGGCGACCGCACCGCCTACGGTTACCATCTGCGTTCCCGGTGTGACTGCCAGCATCCATCCGCGTGGAACCATCAGCCTTTGAATATCACGCAAAAGAACACCGGCCTCACAGATCAGACGGCCGCGCTCCTCATTAAAAGCGATGAAATGATCCATTTTTTCCGTATTCCAAAGCGTTCCTCCAGAATTCAGACAAACATCGCCATAACTGCGACCCATACCATAAGCCAGACCGGGAAACGGGCTATTCAGCACTGCGCCCCTCGCATGTTCCGCATTGTATAGCTCCACCACATGGTGTGGAGATGCACTCAAACGCCCCCAGGAAGATACGGATTTCATAAAGCGTCCGAACGAAAAACAAATCTCTTGTCCAAATGGTATTTGACGAGATAGCCGATTGCCAATCCAACACACCCACCTAGATAGCGCATTTCCTTTGTCTCGAAAACTGCGTGAAATCCCAGCTCGAATGCCCAAAACAGGATGGTGGTAATCAATCCCATCCCGATGTAGAGCAGAAATACCTGTGCATCATGGACCACATCCTTCGGTCGAAATCGGAAAATGTAGTGCTTGTCAAGAAAATATTTGACCAAAAGCCCAACGCCTGTTCCGCCGATGATGGAAACCCACACATGGAATACACCATCATAGATTTGAATAATAATATCCTGGGCGCCAATGTTCGCCACAGTGGCTACTAGTGCGAAAATGCCGTAGCTAAGCGCCAGCTTGGTTGAGGAACGCATTGAACATATTACCGGCATTTGAAATGATCCATGATACCGTAGCATCCCGCTCGCCTCAGGCCCAACTGCTCGGACTGTTGAGACTGATGAGGCCCAAGCAGTGGATCAAGAACAGTTTTGTACTGGCCCCGCTGGTCTTCGTTGGAAAATTTCTGGAACCATACGCCCTCCTCAGTACGCTGCTTGCGGCAGCACTGTTCTGTCTGGCATCTTCCGCCACCTACATCATCAACGACATCCATGACATCGAGCGTGATCGCCTTCACCCCTCGAAGTCGAAAACGCGCCCCTTGGCAGCTGGCATCGTGTCCGTACGCATGGCCCTGATGTTGCTTGCCGCCCTTTATGCAGCGCTGCTCTATGGCCTGATCGTTGTACCGAAAGTTGGCTTGGTCATCGCTTCGTACTTGATTCTCAATCTGGCCTACACCTTCGCTCTCAAGCATCAGCCGGTAGTAGACATCTTCACCATTGCCATCGGTTTCGTGCTAAGGGTGTATGCAGGAGCCATGGCACTCGACGTACCTGTATCTTCCTGGATGTTCATCACGACCCTGTGCTTGGCCCTCTACCTGGCTGCCGTCAAACGGCGGCAGGAATTGAGCCACAGCGGCAGCAAGGGCCGGCAGGTTCTGGAGAAGTACTCTGTTGCCCTGGTCGACCGCTACGCAGAGATGTCAGCCACTGGGGCACTACTGTTCTACAGCATGTTTGTCATGTCAGAGAGACCTGAGCTCGTGATCACCATCCCGCTCGTGCTGTTTGGACTGTTCCGTTACTGGTTTGTGGTGGAGGCGCTGAACGGGGGCGAGTCTCCCACCGATGCACTGCTGGTTGACTGGCAACTGCTGCTGACTGTCTTGGTGTGGGTCTTTGCGTGTGGATGGGCCCTTTGGCCTACGGCCGGCCTGTCATGAACTACGCCTACGTGCTAACCCCATTTCTCGCCTGGCTGGTGGCCGGTTCCATGAAGTTCATGATCAACAGCATCAAGGCTCGGCGACTCGCGTTCAGTCTCATCGGTTACGGTGGGCTTCCTAGCAACCATAGCGCCATCGTGAGCAGCATGGCGGCCCTGATCGCCCTGAAGGAAGGCCTTGATCACCCAGCTTTCGGCGTAGCCTTCACGCTTGCTTGCATTGTCGTTCTGGATGCCAACAGTTTGCGCCGCCAGGTTGGCAATCATGCGCAGACTATCAACAGACTTGCTGCAAAAGATGCCTCCCACAGGCCCCTGCGGGAGCGTATGGGTCACACGCGGCTAGAGATTTCAGCGGGCATCCTGGTCGGGATAGTCATTGCAATTGCTGTAAAGAAATTGCTGGGTTGAGGTTTCAAAGCTGTTCACTGACCAGGGGCGTATGCAATAAAGCTCGCCGTCTTGCCTCCGTGCTTCTCCAGCACCCTGGTTCCCTCCATCACCATGCCCTTGTCCACCGCCTTGCACATGTCATAGACCGTGAGCAAGGCCACCTGCACGGCTGTGAGCGCCTCCATCTCCACCCCGGTCGGGCCAACGGTCTCGACGGTGGCAAGACAGCGGACGGACGACGTTTCGGGCAACAGTTCGAAATCCACTGCCACCCGCGTCAACGCCAGCGGATGGCACAGAGGAATGAGGTCACTGGTCTTCTTGGCAGCCATGATGCCGGCGATGCGCGCAATGCCCAGTACGTCGCCCTTCTTGGCGGTACCGCTCTGGATGATGGCCAGGGTGGCAGGCTGCATGGTGATGCGGCCTTCGGCGACCGCGATGCGGTGGGTGGCGGGCTTGGCGCCGACATCGACCATGTGGGCCTGGCCCTGGGCGTCGAAATGGGTGAGGGAAGACATGGCACAACTCCAAAAAATGCACGGGCCGGTCTACGGCAGTCCTGACACGCTGGTCAGTCCTGCCGTGAACGTTCGGCGAACCGAGGCATCATAGTGGGGTGTTTCACCGCCCCGTGCCGATGCACGGGCCCGGCCCCTTGGTTCTTACCTGCCCATGCGCCCATCACGCCTGAAGACACGTATCGCCGTCGGCCTGCAGTTGCTGGCGACCTCTCTCACCATCGCAACGCATGCCCCCGCACAGGCCCAGTTGCGCCTGCCCACGCTGGGCGACGGCGCGGCCACGACGACCAGTGACGAGCGGCGCCTGGGTGACCGCATCATCCGCTCGCTGTACCGCGATCCGGACTACATCGACGATGCGGTACTGCAGGAATATGTGGAAGGCATCTGGCAGCACTTGGTCGATGCGGCACGCACGCGCGGCGAACTGTCTGACGAATTGGAAGAGCGCTTTGCCTGGGAGATCCTGCTGGGGCGGGACCGCTCAGTCAACGCCTTTGCGCTGCCCGGCGGCTATCTGGGGGTGCACCTGGGCCTGATCGGCGTGGTCAGCACGCGCGACGAGCTGGCATCGGTGCTGGCACACGAGCTAAGCCACGTCACGCAGCGCCATATCGCGCGACTCATTGCCCAGCAGGGCAAGCAGACGCCGCTGATGATCGGCTCGATGATTCTGGGCGCCCTGGCCGCCAGCCGCAGCCCCGATGCCGCCATGGCCATGATGATGGGCGGCCAGGCGCTGGCCGTGCAGAACCAGTTGAATTTTTCGCGCGACATGGAGCGCGAGGCAGACCGCATGGGCTACGGGCTGATGGCGCCGGCAGGGTTCGCGCCACAGGGCTTTGTGACCATGTTCGACAAGCTGCAGCAGGCCAACCGCCTGAATGACAACGGCAGCTGGCCCTATCTGCGCAGCCATCCGCTGACCACGGAACGCATGGCCGACATGCATTCGCGCCTGCCGCGTGGCGTTGCGCCTGCGCCAGCACCATCCCTGGAACACGTGATGATGGCCGCACGGGCCCGCGTGCTGTCGCGCCCCGGCGTGGATGTGCTGCGCCAGTGGGCCGAGCAGCCGCGCTCCACCAGCTTTGGCAGCCAAACCCAAACCCAGCAGGTGGCGCAGCTATATGCCGCCACGCTGAGCGCCGTGCAATTGCGCGATTGGGCCGAAGCGCGGGAAATGTCCGGGCGGCTTCAAGTGGCAACCGCCGCAGATGCCAGCGCCCAGCGGCAGGCCAGGCTGCTGCAGGCCGAAATGGAGCTGACGGCCGGCAAGCCCGGCGCCGCGTTGCAGGCGTTGCCACCGCTCTACCTGCCGGCAGCTGCGCCTGCCCAGGCCAATCCAACGGAATCCATCCCCGCCAAGACAACGGAGAGCGGCCCCAGCCTGGCCACCGTCAATGTGGTCGAAAACCGCGCCGTGCGCAGGCCGGAATTGCTGATGCGCACCCAGATCCTGCTGCGCGAGCAGGGCGCCTCCAGCATGGCAGGCCCGCTGCAGACCTGGGTGACGGACCACCCGCGTGATGCCAGCGCCTGGCAGTTGCTGGCCCAGGTGCAGCGCGCCCAGGGCCAGGAGTTGCGCGCGCTGCGCGCCGAGGCCGAGGCCCAGGTCGCGCACTACGACTACGCGGCGGCAGTGGACCGTTTCAAGGCCGCGCAGGACCTGGCCCGCAAGGGCGGGCCCAAGGTGGATTTCATTGAAGCCTCCATCGTGGACACGCGACTGCGTGCCGTGGAGGAGCTGCTAAGGGAACAGGCGCGCGAGAAGTGATTCGATGGCCAGGCCCAGCAGCGAGTAGATGAGCGCGCCCAGCATGGCCGCCCAGAAGCCCGCGACGTGAAAGCCGCTGAGCAGGCCCGAGGCTGCCCAGAACATCAGTCCGTTGACCACGAAGAGAAACAGCCCGACCGTCACGATGGTCACGGGCAGCGTCAGCACCACGAGGATGGGGCGCAGCACCGCATTGAGCAGGCCGATGACCAGCGCCGCGATCATGGCCGAGCTGAAGCTGTTGACCTGCACGCCACCATAAAGATAGGCCACGACCAGCAGGGCACCGGCGCTGAGCAGCCATTTGATCAGGATTTTCATGCGGGCAGCATAGCAGCAGCCGGCAGATCCAGGTTGAGGCGGCGCACTGGAAACCGTGGACCGGAGAGCCCCATGAAAAACGGCATCCCGTTTTCCGGGATGCCGTCCTGAAAGCGATCGCCTGACCAGAGCGGCCAGGCAGACGCCAGCCTCTAGATCATCGCTTCCTCGAACACCAGGCCCATCAGCGCGCCGATGGCCGCCAGCGTTCCCGGAAGATTCCAGCGCCGGCCCAACGGGGCGGCAGGCGCCACGGCGGGAGCCGTGGCTTCCTGCTTGGGGCGGCGTGCATCGACGATCTGGGCCGTGCCGTGCTCCTGCTGGAGCTGGGCCACCAGTTCGGCCAGCGGGCCCTTGGCCAGCACCGGCGTGATCCTGCCAGCGCTGTCACCAAACACCGGCAGCAATTGGGCGAACAGCTTGTCCGCCCACTTGCCGCGCCAGCTTTCGCGCGCGCTGTGGCTCACCCATTTGCTGACCCGGTGGGTAATGCGCGGTGCGCAGGCCACCAGCAGCCAGTGCGAGGCCTGGGCCTGCGGCGAGGCGGCCAGGGCCTGTACCAGAGGCAGAGCGTAGGAAGCGTCATCCACGTAGACGATGATGGGGTTCAAAGCAAGTCCTTGTCGAACTGGGTTTGCGGGAGTGGGAGAGGCAGGCGGCCGGGGCCGCCCTTGCCATGGATTGTCGCGAATCGGCGCGGGCGGCCCATCGGGCCAACCCGGCGCCCACCTCAACTTTTCAGCGGATCAGGCTCCGTGGGCACCGGCCTTGGGAGCAGGACGGCGCGAAGCGATGTACTTGCCCAGTGCCAGCACCAGCAGGGCTCCGAACACGCTGGCACCGTACTTGAGCATGTCGGTCTGGGGCAGCTTGACCATCCAGTCCCACTTCTCCGTATTGGCGAAGACGGGGTCGGTGACCAGCATGCCGCCGGCAATCCAGCCCAGCAGCATGCCGCCGGCCACGATGATGATGGGGAAGCGCTCCATCAGCTTGATCACGAGCTGCGAGCCCCAGACGATGATGGGGATGGAGATCAACAGGCCCAGCACGACCAGCAGCATCTGGTGCTCGCCCGAGCTCTGGGCAGCGCCAGCGATGGCGATCACGTTGTCCACGCTCATCACCAGGTCGGCAACGATGATGGTCTTGATGGCAGCCAGCAGCTTGTCGCTGCCCTGGATGTTGTCGTGGCCGTCTTCATCAGGGGCAATCAGCTTGATGCCGATCCACACCAGCAGCAGTGCGCCGACGAACTTCAGGAAGGGCAGCGCCAGCAATGTCATCGCGAAGGCGATCAGGATGACGCGCAGGATAATGGCACCCGCCGTGCCCCAGATGATGCCCTTCTTGCGTTGCTCGGGCGGCAGCTTGCGGCAGGCCAGCGCGATCACGACCGCGTTGTCGCCGCCCAGAAGGATGTCGATGATGATGATTTGGCCCAGGGCCACCCAGAACGGGGCGTGAGTCAGAAAGTCCAAGTCCATAAGGTCCTCGCTGTTGAGTAAGGCCGGCGAGAACTCCTCCCTCCTGGAGAAACACCCACCGGCACAGAAAGACCGATGCAACGCCGCAGCGCCTACCCGGGCAAGGACATGCCTGGCTCAGGGGAGAACACATTGATCGACCGTCATCAGGTCCATCAAAGGTCTTGCTCGGCTGCGGTATGCACCGCAGCCCGGAAGGCCGGAAGCTTGCGCTTCGTATTGACGACCATTCCGATGCCGGCACGGTGGCTTTGCAAAAACCACCCACGCCGGCAGAGAGCTACTCCCCTTCGAACCTGTGGATTGCAACACAAAGCCGCCACGGCACGCAAGTGAAAAAACCCTTCATTTCCACGGGAAGCACAAGTCGCGCATCCCCCAGACCATTTATCTGCCTACCTCAAACGCTTCACTATCCATAGCAACCCTTGAGCCAACGGAGTGTTGCAGCCATGCCCGGCCGTGCACGGGCAGGCGTCTTATCATCGCTGTCCCTTGCCCCTGACCGTCCATGACCGCACTGCACATCACCGACATCGAAGCCGCCATCAACTACTGGCGTGAGCGCCATCCGTCCCCGGACGGCGTGCTGCTGCAGCCCGAAGTACGGGCCTTGGCCGAGGTGTACGCGCTGATGATCTTCTGGCATGAGAGCGAAGTACAGGTTGAGGGCTTTCCCTCGCACGCCATGGCGGCCTGGCTGGCCTGGTACGACACCACGCCCGATACGCCCTGCATCGCCATCTGCTCCACCAGCCAGGGCGACGAAAGATGCAAGGGCTGCGGCCGCAGCTTTGACGAAGTGCAGCTGTGGACCGCGATGGAGCCGGCACAAAAGCGGATGGTCTGGCGCAGGATCACGGCAGAGGGCGACTCCTGGCGTTTCACCCGCTATGCAGAGCGTGCGGCCGAGCGCACGGACACATCGCGTGACTCTGGCTGATTGCTGGTTGATTGCCGGCTGATCTGCCGGATACCGCACCGGACCAGTGCGATGTTGCAGACGGCCTAACATCGGCCGCCATGCTGCAGACCGCCGCTTACCGCCACAGCCACCTCCGCCTTTGCTTGCGCCTCACGGCACGTGATGCGGGCGAGACGCGCGTGCCGGCCGGCAAGGCCTGGCCCGCCACGGCCACGCGCCTGCGCGAGCGTGATGCAGCACGGCTGAACATCGGCCCCCGACAGGCCGCACGGTCTTGATGCGCTGCCCTGCGCGGAACCGGGCAGCGTCGCTTCACTGAATCCGCTCTTCTTGCGCCGCCTTCATCCGAAAGCCTGAAGGCGGTTGGATTTTCACGCGTCTGCCCGGCCTCAAGGCCAGCCGACGGCCAGCCGACGAAGCGAGCCCTGCCGTGACCTGTCTAGCCCTTGCCCCAGCCGGGCCCTCTTTTGCCGCCCCCTCTTTTTCCACGCTCTTGCGCCATCTGCGCCATCTGAGCGATACCGTGGCGCATCGCGCCCTGCCCCGCTGCGCGCCACGCCACGTCACCGAGCTGCGCATCGACGTGATGCAGCCGCTGGTGGAGGGCGAGCTCGAAGCCATTCACGAGCGCCTGTACCAGCCCGGCAACAAGCTCCATGGCCTGGAGCGCCGCCCGTTGCACGACCCGCAGTTCCAGCTGCACTGGCGTGAAGCCGACGGCGAATGGTTTGCCTACGTGGAGGACATGGAGCGGCGCTGCCTGGCCGGCTACACAGTGTTCAATCGCCTGGTCGAGGTGGACAAGCGCACCGACCGGCGCGTGCGCTCGCCGCATTCGCGCTTTGCTCCGGACTACCAGCGGCGCGGCATTGCCAGCGCCGTGTATCGCAGCGTGCTGGACAAAGGCACCTGCCTGGTCAGCGGCGCACGCCAGTCGCCGGGCGCCCACGGCCTGTGGAACCATCTGGCGCGAAGCTATGACGGCCAATATGTGGGCATTGCGGACAGCAAGTCGCTCATCCATCTGGGCCGCAACGTGCCGGACGATGTCATGGACCGCCTGTCCACGCGCCGCATGCTGCTGGGCGCGGGCTGGACCGTGGAGTCCTTCGCCCAGGCCGTCCGGATGCAGTTGCCGGGTTGAAACGGGGGACTTGAGCGGGAGCCCGTTTACTTCCAGCGCAGCGGCTCGATGAAGACCGTGCCCAGGTTGCTGCTGAGCGTCAGCGCGCCTTCCTGGATGGTGGCCTGCAGCTGCATGCTGCGCTCGGCCAGCTCCGCCAGGGATTGGGATGTTTCGGAGGGAATGCGCCAGACCTGCAGCTTGTTCAGCCGCGCCAGCTTGCCCTCCAGGCCCTTCCACCAGACCTCGGCCGCATGGTGGAAGGCGTAGAGCACCACCGCATCGGACTTGTTGCAGGCCTTGGCGATGGGCTTTTCCTCGGGCTGGCCGACCTCGATCCACAGGCGCTTGGCGCCCGTGAAGTCGGTCAGCGAGACATCGGGGTCTTCGGGATCGGACAGGCCTGCGCCAAACGCCAGCGTGCCGTCGCCCTTGCACATGTCATTGAGCTGGTGTGCATTGAGGGCCAGGGCCACCAGGCGCACCATCATGCGTTCGTCCGTCTCGCTAGGATGGCGCGCCAGGGTCAGCGCATGGTCGGCGTAGTAGCCGTGGTCGATGTCGGCGATGGACAGGTTCGCCTTGAAGATGGTGGATTTGAGGGCCATGAGAAAACCAGGGACAGCGCATGGCCATCAGGAGGACAGATGCGCAGGAATATCGAGGGAGGAGGAGACAGTCGGCTTGCGTGGCTTGAAGGCCAGCGCCTTCTTTTCAACAAGGTGCCAGGACAGCATCGCCAATAGGCCAGCCCCCACAAGACTGCAGGCCAGCGCCGCACCAAAACCGATCCGGCCTGAAAAGTACCAGACCACTGTCTGTTGAACGGGAAAGGCGTAAATGTACAGGCCGTAAGACAAATCACCAAAGCGACCAGCTTGTCGCAGCAGGGGTGTGCTGGCGGAGCCCAGCATCACCGCGAGCACGGCCATTGCCAGCAAAGGCGCTTGCAGCACCAGGATCAGAGGTCCTTTGGCATGCAGCAGCACGCAGCCGGCCAGCAATAAGGCAAGGGCCAGCATCCGCCGGGAGATCCAGAGATGGCGCCAGCATGCCAGCGTGGCGCCGAGCGAGAACACCATCGCATACTGCAGCGCGAACGACCATTCAGGCATGGGCTCGCCGGGAGCGATGCTGTAGCGCCGCCATAGTGCCACCATCAATGCCACAAAGATCAAGGGTGCGGTATGACGCCAACGCAGCAGGCCCAGAGCGCCCGCCGCGGCCAGCGCCACATAGCAGCCGACCTCCAGAGGAATGGTCCACAGCGGGCCGTTGACTGCTGTGCGCAGCACATTCGTCTCAAATACGCCAGGCAGCTCATATCGCGTCTGCAGCCAGAGATTGCTGAAATAGCTCCAGGTCAGCGGATGCGCGAAATACGCATCCAAGGACAGCGAACTCACCAGCGGCCCCAGTGCCAGCGCACACAAGACCACGGCAGCAGTCAAGCCCGGCCAAATGCGCAACACCCTGCGCATCGCGAATCGGCCCAGGTGTGGATCTGCCAGCCAGGACAGCATCACCAGATAGCCGCTGATGGCAAAAAAAACGACAACGCCGACTGCTCCGGGCTCGTCGTAAAGCAGCTTCGGGATAGGCCACCCAAGGACCGCGAACTGGTGGCTCCAAATGACCAGCAGGGCTGCCAGCAGCCTGAAGGCATCGAAATTGTTGGAGCGCAGGGCAGTTTCGGACCCTGGGATCACCTGCATCAACTCAGACGCGGCGGGCCAGCTCGGCAGCCTTGCCCACATAGGAGGCAGGCGTCATGGCCAGCAGGCGATCCTTGTCGGCCTGGGGGATTTCCAGGCCGTTGATCAGGCGGTGCAGGTCTTCGGCCTGCACGGTCTTGCCGCGCGTGACTTCCTTGAGCTTTTCGTAGGCGCCCTGCACGCCGTAGCGGCGCATGACGGTCTGGATGGGCTCGGCCAGGACTTCCCAGGCGTGGTCCAGGTCTTCCTGCAGGCGCTCTTCGTTGAGTTCGAGCTTGTTCAGGCCCGTCATCAGCGAGCTGTAGGCCAGCGTGGCATAGCCCATGGCCACGCCGATGTTGCGCAGCACGGTGGAGTCGGTCAGGTCACGCTGCCAGCGCGAGATGGGCAGCTTTTCGGCCAGGTGCTTGAGCAGTGCGTTGGCCAGGCCCAGATTGCCTTCGGCATTCTCGAAGTCGATGGGGTTGACCTTGTGCGGCATGGTGGACGAGCCGATCTCGCCGGCCTTCAGGCGCTGCTTGAAGTAGCCCAGGGACACATAGCCCCAGACATCGCGCGAGAAGTCGATGAGGATGGTGTTGGCGCGCGCGATGGCGTCGAACAGCTCGGCCATGTAGTCATGCGGCTCGATCTGGATCGAGTAGGGCTGGAAGCTCAGGCCCAGGCCCTGGGGCTCGGGCGACTCGATCACCTTCTTGCTGAAGGCTTCCCAGTCGAACTCGGGCCAGGCCGACAGATGGGCGTTGTAGTTGCCGACGGCGCCATTCATCTTGGCCAGGAGCTTGACCTCGGCGATGCGGGCAGAGGCCTTTTCCAGACGCACCAGCACGTTGGCGATTTCCTTGCCCACGGTGGTGGGGCTGGCGGTCTGGCCGTGCGTGCGGCTGAGCATGGGCACGGCCGCGTAGGCGTGGGCCATCTCGCGCAGCTTGGCAGTGATGCCCGCCAAGGCCGGCAGCAGCACGCTGTCACGACCGGCGCGCAGTTGCAGCGCATGGCTGGTGTTGTTGATGTCTTCGCTGGTGCAGGCGAAATGCACGAATTCGGCGGCCTTGAGCAGCTCGGGACGGCCGTCGAACTTGCCCTTGATCCAATACTCCACGGCCTTGACGTCGTGGTTGGTGGTCTTTTCGATGTCCTTGATGGCTACGGCATCGGCCTCGGAGAAGTTCTTCACCAGATCCTGCAGATAGACGCGGGCGCCTTCGGTCAGGGGCTTGAACTCGGCAAAGCCGGCGTCCGACAGGGCGATGAACCAGGTCACCTCCACCTGCACGCGGCGGTGCATGTATCCCATCTCGCTCATGATCGGGCGCAGAGGAGACAGTTTGGCGGCGTAGCGGCCGTCGAGCGGGGACAGGGCGGAGATGTGCGGCAGATTCATGGGCCGTGATTGTAGGTGCGCGCGGCAAAAACGGGGGCTGTAGGGGGAGATCGCCGGGCAGCGCATAGAATCGGCTGCCCGCCCATGGGCCGCCTCTTCGCCACGGAAAACAGCCATGAAACTGATAGGTTCCTCCACCAGCGCCTACGTACGCAAGGTACGCGTCGTACTGGCCGAGAAAAGGCTCGACTATCAGTTCGTCGAGGAAAACCCCTGGAGCCGCGAGCTGTCGCCGGGCACCGGCAACCCGCTGGGCAAGGTGCCACGCCTGGTCATGGACGGCAGCGATGCCATGTTCGACTCGCGCGTGATCGTCGAATATCTGGACACACTTTCCCCGGTAGGCAAGCTGATCCCCGGCACAGGCCGCGAGCGTGCCGAGATCAAGACCTGGGAAGCCCTGGCAGATGGCGTGCTGGACGCCGGAGCCCTGGCCCGCCTCGAAGCCACCTGGGATGGCCGCAGCGAGGAGCAGCGTTGCCAGGCCTGGATAGACCGCCAGCTGGCCAAGGTGCGCGCCGCACTGAACGTGATGTCCCAGGGCCTGGGCGACAAGCCGTATTGCTGCGGCATCCACTTCACCCTGGCCGACGTGTGCGTGGGCTGTGCCCTGGGCTGGCTGGACTTTCGCTTTCCCGAACTGGACTGGCGCGCCGACCACCCCAATCTGGCCACCTTGCAGGCCAAGCTGGCGGAACGCGCCAGCTTTGCGGCCACACGCCCGCCCCAGCCCTGAAAACGGGTCACCCCCGCAACGACAACTGCAGCGGCAACAAAAAAGGCCACCCGATGGGTGGCCTTTTTGCTGGCATAAAAAAGTTGCGAAGCATCCCGAAACGAATAAAGAGAGGGAGGGAGGAGAAGCGCTTCGGGCGGAACAGTTCAGGACTGTGGCCCCAGAGGCTTCGCAACGTGAAATTCGGTCTGGATACCCTCTCTCGTCAACCTGTCCAATAGATGAGCTACTTTTGCAGAAGTTCCAGGGGTCGGGGGCGGGAAAAATGTAACATTTTGACGAGGAGCGTCATTCTGCTGTAGGCCGTGTTCGATGGATGCTGACGGGACGGCGTCGGCCAGGGCCGACCACCTTCCCTCCCCGCATCCTCACACCAGAGCGGCCCCCGTGAAAACCGCTTCCCACAGGGCCTTGACCGGCGCACTGAGCGGTTCGGCCTGGCCCGGCACCAATTGGGCCGTCCGCTCGTCCAGCCGTGCCACGTGCTGCAGGCGGCGCAGTTCACGGTAGGCCCGGGCGGCCTGCTGGCCCACGCCTGCAGGCAGCAGGCCCGCCTCTTCCGCACGCTGCAGCAGCGCGATGTTGCCAAGATTGGCCATCAGCCCCGGATGCAGGGCCGATTGCGAGAGAACCAGATACTGGACGGCGAACTCCACATCGACCATGCCACCGGGACTGTGCTTGACGTCGAAGAGGCCGCCGCGCACCGGATGCGCGCTGCGCACGCGTTCGCGCATTGCCACGATCTCGTCGCGCAGGGCCGCAGCGTCGCGCGGCGCGGTGATCACGGCCTCGCGCACGGCGTCGAAGCGGGCCTGCAGATCGTCGCTGCCCAGCACGAAGCGCGCCCGCGTCATGGCCTGGTGCTCCCAGGTCCATGCCGTGTTGCTGCCGCGCTGCTGCTGGTAGTTGGCATAGGAGGCAAAGCTGGTCACCAGCAGGCCGGAGTTGCCGTTGGGGCGCAGCGCGGTGTCGATCTCGAACAGATCGCCCTCGCCCGTCTTGACGGCCAGCCAGTTGATGAGCTTGCGCACAAAGGCGGCATAGATCTCGGAGGCGTGCTCGTCGTCGTCATCGAAGACGAAGACGATGTCCAGGTCGCTGCCGTAGCCCAGCTCCTTGCCGCCGAGCTTGCCGTAGCCAATGATGGCGAACTGCGGCGACTCGCGGTGGCGGTTCTTGAGCCGGCTCCAGCACCAGCTGGCCGTCACGCGCAGCACGCAGTCGGCCAGCGCACTGAGGTCGTCCGCCACCTGCTCGACCGTGATGCGGCCCTCGATATCACGCGCCAGCGTGCGAAAGACCTCGGCATGGTGGGCGCGGCGCAGCAAGTTCAGCAGGGTTTCGTCGTCGTCCTCGCCCGTGGTCTGCAGCGCGGCCAGGCGCAGGGCCAGCTCATGCTCGAAATCCATGGGAGAGAAGCGCTCGCCCAGCATGGCGTCGTTGGCCAGCTCGTCGATCACGCCCGGGTGCTGCTGCAGATAGCGCGCGGGCCAGCGCGCCGCGCCCAGCAGGTCCAGTAGCCGCTCGTGCACGGCAGGGCGCTCCAGCAGCAGGGCCAGATAGCTTTCGCGGCGCAGCAGCGGCTCCAGCCAGTTCAGAAAGCGCACTGCGGCGTCTTCGGGCACGCTGCGCTCGGCCACCCATTGCGCCGTGCGCTGCACAAGGCGGAAAAGCCGGCTGCGCGCCTCGTCGCGCAGGTTGGCGATGCGGGCGTTGCCGCGCCAGTCGGCCACGTGGGCGGCCAGGGCGGGAGGCAGCTGCTCCATGAGTCCATCGATCTCGCGCGGCGTTCCTCCCTGGGCAGGGCTGCGGGCGCCGTTGCAGCGGCCCGCGCTGCATTGCGGCGGGGCCGAGCCGCCGAGCAGGGTGTCGAACTCCTCGGCCACCTTTTCGCGGTGGGCGTCGAACTGGTGCAGGAAGGCGCAGGTATCGGCAAAGCCCATGGTGCGCGCAATCCATTCGAGGTCGTCATCGCGCGTGGGCAGCACATGGGTCTGCTGGTCGTCCAGGTACTGGATGCGGTGCTCGACACGGCGCAAAAAGGTATAGGCCGCGCCCAGGGCGTCGGCCACTTCCTGGCTCATGAGGCCGGCGCGCGCCAGGCGCCCCAGCGCCTCCAGCGTGGGGCGGCAGCGCAGCTCGGGGAACTGGCCGCCACGCACCACCTGCAGCAATTGCACGGTGAATTCGATCTCGCGGATACCGCCGCGCGAGAGCTTGACGTCATTGGAGCGGCCGGGATGGCCCGCGCTGCGCCGCGCCGCATGCTCGCGGATCTGGCGGTGCAGCGAACGCAGCGCATCGAAGACCGCGTAATCCAGATAGCGGCGAAAGACGAAGGGCAGGACCACGGCGCGTAGCGCCTGCACCTGCGTGGAGCGCACGCTGTCCATGGGCGCCACCACCCGGCTCTTGAGCCAGGCGAAGCGCTCCCACTCGCGGCCATGGGTCTGCAGATACTCTTCCAGCGAGGCCAGCGAGACAGCCGACGGCCCCGAGTTGCCGTTGGGCCGCAGCGCCAGGTCCACGCGGAACACGAATCCGTGCTCGGTGGTGTCGCCGATCAGGCCATAGATGCCTTTGACAACGCGCGCGAAGTACTCATGGTTGGAGAGAACGCCGCGCCCGTCAGGCAGGCCGGCCGTGTCGCCGTCCTGCTCGTAGACGTAGATCAGGTCGATGTCGCTGGAGACATTGAGCTCGCGCGCGCCCAGCTTGCCCATGCCGATGATCCACAGCTGCACGGGCCGGCCCTCGGGGCCTTGCGGTGCGCCATGGCGCGCATCGAGTTCGGCGCGCACCTGGATGCAGGCGCGCTCCAGCGCCAGCTCGGCCAGCTCGGTCACGGCCCGCGTGACCACGGCCAGCGGCGCCTGCTGCTCGCAGTCGAGCACCATGGTGCGCTCCATGACCAGCTGGCGCAGCACGCGCAGCGCGGCCGACAGGTCCAGCCCGCGCTCCAGCAGCGCCGCCAGGGCCTGCTCCATGGACGCGCGCTCGGGCGGGCCCGGCGGCAACAGGCTCAACTCGTCGCCATAGCGACGATGCAGCCGTTGGTGGAAACGGGAATAGGCGGCCTGTGCGGGGACATTCAAGGCCGTGTCTGCCATTGCGTGCTCTGAGGATTGCATACGGAACGCGAAAGAAGCGGCCACTCACGCGCAGAGGGATCGCAGCAACCCTTGGTTACCGTCCGGTCCCCGAGGGGGCCGGTCATAATTCCCGTCATAGCTGATGCCGCCGATGATCGAACCGAAACCGCACCCCACACGCCTGACCCGTTGGATGGCCGGCCTTGCGCGGTGGTCACTGGGGCTGGTCCTGGCCTTCTGGCTGGTCCTGGGCTCCGTGTGGGGGGTGCTCCATGGCTGGATTGTGCCGCGAATCGGCGAATGGCGTCCTCAGCTGGAATCCCTGGCCTCACGCACGCTGGGCCTACCCGTGCGCATAGGCAGCATCACGGCCCGCAGCGAGGGACTGGTCCCCCGGTTCGAGCTGGGCGACGTGGTGGTCGAAGACCCAGAACACACCGCGGACGCCCTGCTCCTGCCCAGCGTGGTGGTGGCCGTTTCGGCCCGCTCGCTGATGCGCCTGGGCGTGGAGCAGATCTATATCGACCGCCCCGAACTCGTGGTCCGCCGTGCGGCCGATGGCCGTGTCTTCGTGGCCGGCATCGAGATCAGCCCTTCATCGGGCGGGGACAATGCCGCCGCCGACTGGCTGTTTTCCCAGACCGAGCTGGCCCTGCGTGGCGGCAGCCTGCTGTGGGTGGACGAACTGCGCCAGGCACCGCCGCTGGCCTTGCGCGATGTGGACATGGTGCTGCGCAACAAGGGCTGGAGCCACGGAATCCGCCTGGATGCCACGCCGCCCGAAGGCTGGGGCGAGCGCTTCATGCTCGCCGGCCTGTTCCGCGAGCCGCTGCTGTCCACGCACGAGGGCAACTGGCAGCGCTGGAGCGGACAGGCCCATGCGATGTTCACGCAGATCGACCTGTCCCGGCTCGGGCAGTACATGGATACGTCCGACCTGCGCCTGCAGCAGGGCCGGGGCGCACTGCGCGCCTGGATCGACCTGCGCCAGGGCCAGCCCGTGGGCGCCATGGCCGATGTGGCGGTGAATGCGCTGCAACTGCAGTGGCGCGAAAACCTGGAGCCGCTGCAACTGCAGGCGCTGACGGGCAGGCTGAGCGTGCAACACCAGGACGGCTGGCGCTTCGCTGCGCAGAACCTGGAGTTCTCCACGGGCGACGGCCTGCACTGGCCGGCTGGCAACCTGCGTGCGCGCTACAACCCTGCGGGCGCCAGCACGCAGGGGGCGCTGGGCGAGCAGGGCGAGTTCCAGGCCGATGGCATTGACCTGGCCATCCTTGCCCAGTTGGGCCAGCGCCTGCCGCTGCCCGAGCAGCTGCAGCGCCATCTGGCCGACATGGCCCCGGCCGGCCAACTGCGCCAGTTCCAGACAAGCTGGCGCGGCCCGCTGCAGGCTGTGCAGCAGTACAAGGCCAGCGGCGAGCTGCAGCAGCTGTCGATCGACGGAGTGGCATCGTCCGAAGGCCCCACGAAGCCGGGCATGCCCGGCATCAAGGGCCTGAACGCGCGCTTCTCGCTGGACCAGGACGGCGGACAGGCGCAGCTGGAGATGGAGGGCACGGGGCAGCAGCCGGCCGCTCTGTCCTTTCCTGGCGTCTTCGAGGAACCCGAGATCCCGCTGCACCGCCTGCAGGCCAGCCTGCGCTGGCAGTTGCGCGGACAGGCCATCAGCGTGCAGGTGCCCAGCCTGCGCTTTGCCAATGACGACACCGAAGGCGAGGCCCGCGCGCAGTGGCACACCGGCGACGGCAGCGACAAGCACCCGCGCTTTCCGGGCGTGCTGGACCTGCAGGGCCAGCTGCGCAACGCAGACGGCACGCGCGTGCACCGCTACCTGCCGCTGGAAATCCCCGCCGATGCGCGCCATTACGTGCGAGAGGCCATCCACGCCGGGCGCGCAAGCACGGTGAACTTCAAGGTGCGCGGCCACCTGGACCACGTGCCGGCCGAAAAGCCCAGCCAGGGCGAGTTCCATATCGCTGCCAAGCTGCATGACGTGCACTATGAATATGTGCCGCCCCATCTGCTCACGCATGGCGAGGCGCCCTGGCCGGCCCTGGTCGATCTGTCGGGCGAGCTGGTCTTCGACCGCTCGTCGATGGCCGTGCGCAATGCACGCGGCGAGTTCGCGGGCTACCCGCAGCTGCAGATGCGCGACATCCAGGCCAGCATTCCCAACCTGGGCCACACCGAGGTGGCCGTGACCGCCAAGGGCCAGGGCCCGCTGGCCGACATGCTGGGCGTGGTCAAGACCTCGGCCCTGTCGGCGCTGACCGGGCACGTGCTGGACGGCAGCGAGGCCACGGGCGCCGCGCAACTGGCCCTGCAGCTGCAATTGCCCATCGACCATCTGGACCGCAGCAAGGTGTCTGGACAGGTCACGCTGGCGGGCAACTCCCTGCAGCTCGATGATCAGACGCCCCATCTGAGCCAGCTGCGCGGGGCCGTCAAGTTCTCCGAAACCGGCTTCTCGCTGGCCGGCCTGCAGGCGCGCGCGCTGGGCGGTGAGCTGCGCGCCGATGGCGGCATGCAGGCGCTGGCGCGCAATGCGCCGGCCACCGAATCGTCCGTCAAGGTGCGCGTGCAGGGCACGGCCACGGCACAGGGGCTGCGCGAAGCCAGGGAACTGGGCTGGGTGGCCGACCTGGCCCGCCATGCCGAGGGCCAGTCGCCCTATTCCCTGCTGCTGAAGGTGCGGCGCGGAACACCCGAAATCCAGGTCCAGTCCAGCCTGCAAGGCATGCGCATCAACCTGCCCGCCCCGCTGGGCAAGGCAGCGGAGTCCATCCAGCCACTGAACGTGAGCCACCAGCTCGCACCCGCCAGCTTCACCTCGCCCGATGCCCCGCTGCGCGACCAGATCAGCGTGCAACTGGGCGATACGGGCTCGGTGTTCTATGAGCGCGACATCAGCGGCAAGCACAGCCGTGTGCTGCACGGCAGCATCCTCATCGGCCAGGAAGCGGGCACGGCCTCCACTTCGGGCCAGGGCGTGCAGGCCCACGTGCAGCTGCCGCTCTTCAATCTCGACGACTGGCTGGCACTGGCGCCGCAGTCCAGCGGCGCCAAGCCGGAGCCCGCCGATGCCGCGGACCCTGCGCGCGAATACCTCCCCGACCGGCTGACCCTGCGCGTCAAGCAGCTGCAGGCCAAGGGGCGGCAGCTGCACGACGTGGTGGCGGGCATCTCGCGCGATGGCGGCTCGTGGCACAGCAACCTCGCCTCCCAGGAGCTTGACGGCTACGTGGGCTTTCGCGAAGGCACGGATGCCCAGCCCGAAGGGCAGTTGGTGGCCCGGCTGTCGCGCCTGACGGTGCCCGAGGCCAAATCCGACCGCGTGGACGCCCTGTTCAGCGAGGGGCCGCGCCAGCTGCCGGCCCTGCAGATCGTGGTGGACGACATGCACCTGTCAGGCCACGCCCTGGGCCGCCTGGAAGTGGAGGCCCGCAACCGCCCCGTTCCCGGCGATGCGGCGGCGCGCGAATGGCAGTTGTCGCGCTTCAACATCGCCACGCCCGAGGCCACGCTGACGGCCAGCGGCCAGTGGCGCCTGCCCCAGGGCCAGTCCGAACACCCGGGGCGCAGCCAGTTGCAGTTCCAGCTGGACCTGCGCGACGTGGGCAAGCTGCTCACGCGCTTCGATATGCCCGGCGTGGTGGGCAACGGCAAGGGCGTGCTGCAGGGATCGGCGGGCTGGACGGGCTCGCCCATCACGCCCGACTTCCGCAGCCTCTCTGGCTCCATGCACCTGGATGTGCAGACCGGCCAGTTCCTCAAGGCCGAGCCGGGCCTGGCCAAGCTGCTGAGCGTGCTCAGCCTGCAGGCGCTGCCCCGCCGGCTGACGCTGGATTTCCGCGATGTGTTCAGCAACGGCTTCGCCTTCGACTTCATGCGCGGCGACGTGCAGATCACCGACGGCGTGGCGCGCACCAACAACATGCAGATGAAGGGCGTCAACGCCGCCGTGCTGATGGAGGGCACGGCCGACCTGGTCCAGGAGACGCAGAATCTGCATGTGGTGGTGGTGCCCGAGATCAATGCCATGACGGCCTCCCTGGTGGCCACGGCCATCAACCCCGTGGTCGGCCTGGGCAGCTTCCTGGCGCAGGTGCTGCTGCGCGGCCCGCTGATCGCGGCGGCCACCAAGGAATTCCGCATCGACGGCAGCTGGGACGAGCCCCAGGTCACGGCCCTGCCGCGGCGCCGGGCCACGACACCTTCCGATCCTGCCGCCAACAGCCCCGCCAGCACGCCTCCCGGCGCCACCGAGCCCGCTTCTTCAGGAGAGAACCCATGAAAATCGCAGCCCTGCAAATGGTGTCGGAACCCGATGTGCGCGCCAACCTCGACCAGGCGCTGGCACTGCTGCGCCAGGCGCGCGACCAGGGGGCCGAACTCGCGGCCCTGCCCGAGTATTTCTGCGCCATGGGCCTGCGCGACACCGACAAACTGGCCTACCGCGAGAGCTTCGGCGCAGGCCCCATCCAGGACTTCCTGCGCCGCGCAGCACGCGAGCTGCAGCTGTGGATCGTCGGCGGCACCCTGCCCCTGGTGGCCGATGACGATGCCCATGTGCTCAACAGCTCGCTGGTGTTCTCGCCCCAGGGCGAATGCGTGGCACGCTACGACAAGATCCACCTGTTCCACTACGACAACGGACGCGAGCGCTACACGGAAGCCGCCGTGGTCCAGGCGGGTCACACGCCCGTGACCTGCGACATAACCTCGCGCGATGGCGATACCTGGCGCCTGGGTCTGAGCGTGTGCTACGACCTGCGTTTTCCCGAGCTGTACCGCCGCCTTGCCGAGCAGGGCGCCGACCTGCTGCTGGTGCCCGCCGCCTTCACCCACATCACGGGGCTGGCGCACTGGGAAGTGCTGCTGCGCGCCCGCGCCATAGAAAACCAGGCCTACCTGCTGGCACCCGCCCAGGGCGGCCACCATGAAAACGGCCGCCGTACCTGGGGCCACAGCCTGCTGGCCGATCCCTGGGGCATGGTGCTGGCGCAGCAGGCCGAGGGTGCCGGCGTGGTGCTGGGCGAGATCAAGCGCGAGCGCCTGGCGCATGTGCGCCGCCAGTTGCCGGCCCTGGAGCACCGCGTCCTGTGAATCCACCGCACCCGCCAATGCCGCCCATGCCGGCCATGTCACCGATGTCGCCCATGCCCGAAGGCCGCTGGCCCTGGCGCCGCTGGCGCACGGCCTGGCGCCGCTGGTCGCTGTGGAGCCTGCTGGTCGCCCTGGTCCTGAGCATGCTCGTCACCATGGTCTGGCTGGCCGGGCGCTACGAGGCCTCCCAGGTCCAGGACAAGCTGGAGCGCGACACGGCCAATGCCGTGGCCGACATACGCGCAGCGCTCAACCGCAACCTGCAGGACCTGCAGGCGCTGAACGCGCCCGACAACGAGCCCGCCGAATGGAAGACCCGCGCCGCCGAGCTGCTGCAGGTGCGCCGCGAGCTGATGCGCATCGAGTGGCGCGACGCGGGCCTGCAGATCCGCTCCCATGCCGAGACCCCCTATCGCAACGTGCAGTGGGAAGACCAGCTGCGCACGAACAACACCCACCCCGAGGCCGTGCTGACCTGCACCCACGCGCGCCGCCTGAACGGCCCCGCCTACTCGCCCAGCTACTTCCAGCTGCTGGCCGAGGGCCTGGGCACGGAGATGATGGAGGTCTGCCTGCCGCTGACGCAAAGCGGCCACATCATCGGCTTCGTCATCGGCACCTACAGCCTGCAAAGCCTGCTGATCACCCAGGTCAGCAAGAACCTGCCGCGCACCCAGGAAGTGTCCTTCACCGAGCCCGACGGCACGCGCCTGGCCCTGCTGGGCGCCTCCTGGCGCGGCACGCGCATGTTCACGGCGCAGCAGCTGCTGGACCTGCCCGGCAGCACCCTGGTGCTGCGCATGGACAGCTGGCACCGCGCGCCCAGCGTGTTTCCCAACGTGCTCACGGCCCTGGTGACGCTGATGTCCATCGCCCTGGTCTCCGTGGTTGCCGTGCTGGTGCGCGACAACCGCCGCCGCCTGCGTGCCGAGCGTGACCTGGGCGATGCACTGGCCTTTCGCAAGGCCATGGAGGACTCGCTGGTCACGGGCCTGCGCGCGCGCGACCTGCAGGGCCGCATCAGCTATGTGAATCCGGCCTTCTGCAACATGGTGGGCTTTACGGCCGAGGAGCTGCTGGGCCTGAGCATCGCGCCCTACTGGCCGCCCGAGCGCGCCGAAATCTACGCGCGCCGGCGCGACAACCGCCTGTCCGGCAACGCACCGCCGCCGCGCGAGGGCCACGAAAGCATCTTCATGCGCAAGGACGGCACACGCATTCCGGTGCTGATCTTCGAGGCGCCGCTGATCAACGCCCAGGGCCAGCACACGGGCTGGATGAGCGCCTTCATCGACATCAGCGAGCAAAAGCGCATGGAAGAGATCTCGCGCGCCTCGCAGGAGCGCCTGCAGGCCACGGCCCGCCTGGCCACCGTGGGCGAAATGGCGTCGCTGCTCAGCCATGAACTCACCCAGCCGCTGGTGGCCATCTCCAGCTACGCCACAGGATCGCTGAACATGCTGGGCAGCGACGACGGTGCGGCAGGCAGCGCCGGCAACGAAGCCCATCTGCGCCAGCAGTTGCAGGACTTGCGCATGGCCATGGAGCGCATCAGCTTCCAGGCCGACCGTGCAGGCCGCGTGATCAAGAGCGTGCGCGACTTCGTGCGGCGGCGCGACCAATCACGCGAAGTCATAGGTGCCGCCGAACTTATAGACGCCGTGCTGCCGCTGGTCAGCCTGCAGGCGCGCAACCTGGGCGTGCGCGTGACCACCGATATCGAGCCCGGCCTGTCGCCCGTGCTCTGCGATCCGACCATGATCGAGCAGGTGCTGCTCAACCTGGCGCGCAACGGCATGCAGGCCATGGACTCGCCCGAGACCGTGGACCGCGAACTGCAGTTGCGCGTGCGGCGTGCGGCCGCCAGCACGCGCCGCAGCTGGGTGGAATTCGCCGTCATCGACTGCGGCAGCGGCATCCCCAAGCATGTGGCGGAGCAGTTGTTCACGCCCTTCTTCACCACGCGCAACGAGGGCATGGGCCTGGGCCTGAGCCTGTGCCGCACCGTGGTCGAACAGCATGGCGGCCACCTGCAGCACAGCCCGCACAGCCCGCGCGGAACCGTCTTCGCCTTCACGCTGCCGACCCACAACCCGGCACAGGTGGAACCATAGATGGAACAATAGGCCCATGGAACCTGTACCCGACGCCACCGTCTACATCGTCGATGACGACACCGATGTACGCGAAGCGCTGGCCTGGCTGCTGCGCTCGCGCCGCCTGCTCAGCGAATGCTATGACAGCGCAGAGGCCTTCGACGCCATGCTGCAGTCGCGCCCGCCACCACGCAATCCCTGCTGCCTGCTGCTGGACATGCGCATGGGCGGCATGAGCGGGCTGGCGCTGTTCAACCTCATGCTGGAGCGCAACCAGATCGCGGGCATGCCCGTGATCTTCCTGACCGGCCATGCCGACGTGCCCACGGCCGTGGACACGGTCAAGCGCGGCGCCTTCGATTTCTGCGAGAAGCCCTTTTCGGACAACGCGCTCGTGGACCGCATCGAGCAGGCGCTGGAACTGTCAGCCCAGCACCAGGCCGAGACCCGCGCTCGCGAGGCCGTGCGTGCACGCTTCAACGAACTGACGGAGCGCGAGCGCGACGTGATGCGGCTGGTGGTGGAAGGCATTCCCAACAAGCTCATCGCCGACCAGTTGGACATCAGCGTGCGCACAGTCGAAGTCCACCGCGCGCGCGTCTTCGACAAGATGCAGGTCAAGTCGGCCGTGGAACTGGCCAACCTGCTGCGCACGCACGGCTGACATCCTCAGAAATACGTGGCGATCACGTCCACCACGTCATAGCGGTCATTGACGACGGCCATCTGCCGCCATTTGTCGAAGGTCAGGCAGGGGTGGGAGATATCGAATGCCAGCATGTCGCCGACGCGCAGGCCATCGTCCTCAGCCACCTTCAGGAAAGCATGCTGGTCCATCATGGCCGTGACCTCCCAATGGGGCGGTGCGGCCACCGGCGCGGCATCACCGGGGCGGTAGCGCAGCGCGGGCCGGGGCGGCACGGCCTCGAAGGCGGTATCGCGCTTGCCCAGCGCCACGATGGCGCGACCAGGCTCGGGCAGCGACTGCACATAGGCCCAGACCTGCAGCGCAGGCAGCAGGCTGGCACGCATCTGCTGCGCCACGGGGTTGGTCTGGTCGATGCGCTGCTGCGCTGCCTGGTAGATGCCCGCGTCATGCGTGAGATAGCAGCCGGGGCGCAGCACCAGATCCAGCGCTCCCCCTATATCGGCCTTGCCGAATTCCTGGGCCACCACGTCGTACCAGGCCGAGCCGGCCCCCGTGAGCACGGCCGGGCTGCGCTGCAATCGTCCATCGCTTGCGAGCCGCTCAAGCCAGTGAACGGCGCGCCGCAGCAGGGTGCGGATGGCATCCTCTTCCTTGAGCACGCCTTCGTAGACCTCGATGCCGGCAAGCCGCACGGCCGCGCCAGCCCTTGCCAGCGCGTCCAGCAGCGGCTGCATCTGCGCATCGGAACGCACACCCGTGCGCCCGCCGGGCGGGCCCAGCTCGATCAGCACCTGCACGGACTGGCCCGCCGCGCCAAAGAAGGCCGCCAGTTGCTCGACCTGCTCGGCGCAGTCCACCAGGCAGAAGAACTCGAAACCGGGATCGGCCAGCAGCTCGGCCACGGCGGCCATATTGCGCCGACCGATCAGCTGGTTGGCCATGAGCACGCGGCGCACGCCGTGGGCATGGGCCACGCGTGTCTGCTGGGCAGTCGCCAAGGTGATGCCCCAGGCGCCCGCATCGATCTGCTGGCGGAACAGGCGGGGCGCCATGGTCGTCTTGCCGTGGGGCGCGAGCTTGGCGCCGTAGGCGTCCACAAAGCGCTGCATCCAGGCCAGGTTGTGCGCCAGGCGCGACTGCGAGAGCACGGCGGCCGGCAGGCCCAGATCCTCGCGCAGCAGGTTCCAGCCCTGCGCTGCGGCGTCCTGCGGCGCGCAGGGCGCCGACAGTGCACCCAGGCCCTTGTCGAGCGGGCTGACCACGTCGGCCATGCCTGCTGTGCTTGCTTCACTCATACGACTCCCCATTGATGGATGGATGCCAGCATAGGGCAAGGCAGGTGGCTGCCCACGCAAAAACGCCCCGCGTTGCGGGGCGTTGCATCCGGGCCAGAGCCGGGATCAGCGGGGCTGCTGGTACTGGGGCTGGTACTGGGGCTGGTATTGCGGCTGCTGGTACTGCGGCTGCTGTTGATACTGGGGCTGCTGCTGTTGCTGCGGGATCTCGCCCACGAAGATTTCAACGCGGCGGTTCATGGCACGGCCGCTGGCCGAGTCGTTGGAAGCCACCGGCTGGTGCGAGCCACGGCCTTCGGTGGCGATGCGAGCGCCCGAGACGCCGCGCATGGTCAGGTAGTTGCGCGTGCTGTTGGCGCGGTCCAGCGACAGCGGGTTGTTGATGGCGTCCGAGCCCGTGCTGTCCGTGTGGCCGATGATGCGCACCTCGGCATTGGGGTTGTTGCGCAGGCCTTCTGCGAAGCGGTCCAGGATGGGGGCGAAGTTGCCCTTGATGTCGGAACGGTTGGTGTCGAACGAGATGTCGCTGGGAATGTCGAGCTTGAGCTGGTTGTCGGCCGTCTGGCTCACGTTCACGCCCGTGCCCTGGGTGGCCTGCTCCATCTCGCGCTTTTGTTTTTCCATGTTCTGCGACCAGATGTAGGTGCCCAGTGCACCCACGCCGGCACCGATCACGGCGCCCGTGCCGGCTCTGCCGCCGGTGACCGCGCCCAGCACGGCGCCGGCTGCAGCGCCCACGCCAGCGCCCGTGGCCGTTCGGCGCTGGGTGTCGCTCATGTTCGCGCAGCCGGAGATGAACAGTGCGGCAGCCGTTGCGGCGGCCAGAACGATGTGCTTGCGCATGGGAAACTCCTTTTTGAATCTTGGGAACGCACCGTGCGGTAGCGCCAGGGTCCCCATTGTGGAAAGCAGGCTGAGCACAGCCTATCAGTGCGGGCAGGGCATACCCGTAGGACGGCGCCCGCTCCGCGAGGCTGCCTCCACGGCCGTCACGGGCCGCTGCGATCCTGCCCGGGAGAGGGTTTGTCTGGAGACGGATGCGAATCCCGTGGCGTGTCCACGGGCAACTCGCCCTTGCGGCGCCCGGAGAACATGGTCCACCACACAATAGCGACCAGAATCACCAAGGCCAGCAGTGCTTCGAGCAAAATCAACCCCATGAATTTCCACCTCCTGCGCCATGCCGCGATGGCGCTGATTGTAGGGACGCTGGTCGCCTGCACGACCACCACCAAGCCGGTCTATGACCCTTCGCCCGTGCCCGACCTGCAGCCGGGAGGCCCGGTCACCGTGACACCCAGGCCCCCGCTGGTCACCAGCACCCCCACCAAGAGCCGCTGGATCGCAGCCGACTGGAGCGAATTGCCCGGCCTGCAGGAAGACGCGCTGCACGAAGCCTGGAATGCCTGGCTCAAGAACTGCGAGCGGCCCAGCTCGGTCTTCGCGGGCCTGTGCCGGGACGTGCGCCAGCTGAGCATTGCCACGGGCGACGAGCAGCGCGCCTGGCTCATGGCCAATCTGCAGCCCTACCGCATCGAAGCGCTGGGCGGTGGCCCGGACGGCATGCTGACCGCCTACTACGAGCCGCTGTTCGAGGCACGGCGCCTGCCGGGCGATGGCTTCAACGTGCCGCTGTACAAGACGCCGGCCGGCGCCGGCTTCGGCAGCCGCAAGCCCTGGTTCTCGCGCCAGCAGATCGAGACGATGCCCGAGGCCCAGGCGGCCCTGGCAGGCCGCGCCATCGCCTGGCTGCGCGACCCCGTCGATGCGATGGTGCTGCACATCCAGGGATCGGGGCGCCTGAACATCACCGAGCCCACAGGCGCGCAACGCACCATCCGCGTCGCCTTTGCGGGCACCAATGACCAGCCCTACAAGAGCGTGGGCCGCTGGCTGCTGGACCAGGGACTGGTGCGCGATGCCACCTGGCCCGGCATCAGCGCCTGGGTGGCCGCCAACCCCGGCCGCGTCAATGAAATGCTGTGGAGCAACCCGCGCTATGTCTTCTTCCGCGAGGAGCCGCTGGAAGGCCTGGACCTGCAATTCGGCCCCAAGGGCGCCCAGGGCGTGGCCCTGACCCCGGGCCGCTCCATCGCCGTGGACAAACAGAGCATTCCCTACGGCACGCCGGTCTGGCTGTCCACATCCGGGCCCACCGTGGCCCTGAACCGCCTGGTCTTTGCCCAGGACACCGGCAGCGCCATCGTCGGCGCCGTGCGCGCCGACTACTTCATGGGCTGGGGCCCCGAAGCCGGCGACCTGGCCGGCCGTATCAAGCAGAACCTGCGCCTGTGGGCCTTCTGGCCGCGCAGCCTTGCCAGCCAGGCGCCGCACTTGAGGTGACCCCCTGAGCGGCTACGCCGCTTCTCCTCTCTACTCGCTCCGCGAGGGAGGGGGACGACAGCCTCGCTTTGGGGTGCGCCGGTTTTATCCTTTGCGCCAAGGCTCGCCCCGCATGGCACAAGACCAGCGCAGACACACCTCTATCCACTGTCCCTCGCTCTGGCGCGGCCCAACGCCAGGGGCGCCGAGCAAGAGCCGCCTCGCTGCGAGGGCGCCGTCCCCCTCAGGGGGAAGGCGCGCAGCGCCTCAGGGGGTATCAAAATACCTCGTGACGCGCGGCGGTTCCTTGCCCTTGTGATAGGCCAGCTTGCGGTCGCGCAGGGCCACGTCGGCGGCGGTGACGCGGTCGAAGCGGCGCAGGTGCTCGGTCCAGGACTCGTCGATGATCTGCTCCACATAGCGCTCAGGGTGGCTCATGCTGTGCAGCAGGCTCCAGCCCAGCGCGCCCTGGCGCATGCGGCTGCGGCGGCTTTCCTGCATGAGGGCGCGGAAGGCCTCGGCCTGGGTGGGGTCGATCTGGTACTCGATGGTGACGACCACGCGGCCGGCTTCGGGGATGTTGACCTCGGGGCGCTGGAAGGCCTTGGAGGGACTCAAATCCTCCTCGATCTGGCGGTCGCGCACCAGGCGCTGGACCAGCAGCATGCAGACCACGCCGCTGGCGGCGGCCACCATGAGGCTGCCCCGCACGCCCACCATGCTGGCCACCTGTCCCCAGAGCGCGGCGCCTGTCGCCGTACCGCCCATGATGGACATCTGGTAGATGGACATGCCGCGCGCCCGCACCCAGTTGGGCAAGGCCATCTGGGCCGAGACGCCCAGCACGTTGGCGGTGGAGATCAGCGCCATGCCGGCCAGCATCATGGCCGGCACGGCCATGTAGACATTGGGCGACAGGGCCACGGCCAGCGTGGCCAGCGCATGCACGGCAGAGCCCGACCGGATCAGGCTTTCCTTGGACATGGCCTGGCGCAGGCGCGGCAGGAACATGGCGCCCACGATGGCGCCCGCACCCATGGAGGCCAGCAGCAGCGTGAAGGTCTCGGCGCCGCCCCCGCCCTCGGTGGGGCCGTGCAGGCGCTGGGCCACCAGGGGCAGCAAGGCCATCACGGCCGTGCACTGCAGGAAGAAACACACCGTGCGCGCCAGCACCGCATGCATGCGGGGCGACTCGCGCACGAACTGCAGGCCCACGCGCATGGCCGAGGGCAGGCGCTCGCGGCCCAGCGGGTTGGCCACATGGCGGCGCTTCCAGCGGATCAGCACGATGCCCGAGAGGATGGACAGCACGGCGTTCAGCACGAACACCCAGGCGCTGCCCAGGCTGGCGATGATGGCGCCGGCCACCAGCGGGCCGATGATGCGCGAGGCGTTCATGGCCACGGCATTGAGCGCCATGGCAGAGGGCAGGTGGTGCTTGGGCACGAGTTCGGGGATTAGCGCCGAGAACACGGGCCAGCGCATGGCCAGGCCGATGCCGTTGGCAAAGGTCAGCACCAGCAGCCAGTGCGCCGTCATCTGGCCGGACAGCACGAACAGGCACAGCACCAGGGCCACGGCCGCCACCCAGAACTGGGTGACGATGAAGTAGCGGCGCCGGTCCAGGATGTCGGCCAGCGCGCCGCTGGGCAGGCCCAGCAGGAAGACGGGCAGCGTGGAGGCCGATTGCACCAGGGCCACGAGCACGGGCGAGGTGGTCAGCGAGGTCATGAGCCAGGCCGCCGCCACATCGTTCATCCACATGCAGGTATTGGCCGCCATCCAGATCAGCCAGAGCATGCGGAAGGTGGGGCCGGACAGCGGCGCCCAGACGCCCTGCTGGGCCTGGGCCGCCTTCTGGCCTTCGGCCTCGGCAGCCGCCTTGTCGGCGGCCGTCATGCCTGACGGGTCTTCGATCAGGGTGCCCGGCGCCCCCATGCCCGAAGGCTCGGCCGGAGGCTGGGTGGAAGGCTCGGATTCAGAGGCAGGCGGCTGGGCGGGGACTGGTGTTGTTTGTTCTGCGGCCATGTGCCCCTGATTCTCGGCCCAAACGCGGGGGTGGCGCCAGAAATGGTTGTTGCACTAAGAACCACGATCACCGCCTTGCACGGCAGGCGTTTTTTGCTCCTTTTGCAGGAGCACACTGTCGCTTCGGCGCGACCTTCATAGACCAGTCCGCCGGCCTGCGGCTACTGGTCCGGCAGGCCCTTGCCCGCCATGGGCCCCAGCTGGGACAGGGGCAGCGCATGGCTGGACTTGATCTCGCCCAGCGAGAAACTGGTCTGCATGTCCTTCACATTGGGCAGGTTCAGCAGCGTGTTGCGCGCGAACTGCGCAAAGCTGTCCAGGTCGCGCGCCACCACCTGCAGCTCGAAGGTGCCGGTGCCGCTGATGTAGTGGCAGGTCACGACCTCGGGCAGCTTGCGGATGGCGTCCTCCATCTCCAGCGTCAGCGTGCCGGCCGTGCGCACGGCATCCAGCCGCACGAAGGCCAGCACGCCCAGGCCGATCTTGTGGCGGTCGATGTCGGCGTGGTAGCCGCGGATGAAGCCCGCCTCCTCCAGCGCCCGCACACGGCGCCAGCAGGGCGCGGCCGACAGGCCCACGCGCTGGGCCAGCTCGGCATTGGTCAGGCGCGCATCGGCCTGCAGGTGGCCGAGGATGGCAATATCGAATTTGTCCAAAGTTTGCACAAAACACCGTTTTCAAGAAAGATTCTTGCTCAGAATACTTGAAACAGCGCAAAGAAAGCAAAGACCTATCAGACGAGCACGAATACACTGAAAAAAGGCGATTTGGTTCAGACAACGAGTGCCGTGCATGCCTCTTTCCCGTTCCGGGCAGGACATGACAGGGCGCCGACCATCGATGGAGACAAGCCATGAATGCCCCACTGCCCGAAGACGTGCGCCGCGCCCTGGAGACGGTCACTCTCGACGACAAATACGCTCTGCAGCACGGCCGTGCGTTCATGAGCGGAGTACAGGCCCTTGTGCGCCTGCCCATGCTGCAGCGCCAGCGCGACGCTGCAGCGGGCCTGAACACCGCAGGCTTCATCAGCGGCTACCGGGGCTCCCCGCTGGGCGGCTATGACCAGGCGCTATGGGCCGCGAAAAAGCACCTCGAATCCAACAACATCGTCTTCCAGCCCGGCGTCAATGAAGAGCTGGGCGCCACGGCCGTCTGGGGCACGCAGCAGCTGGATCTCTATCCCGAGACCAAGAAGTTCGACGGCGTCTTCGGCCTGTGGTACGGCAAGGGCCCGGGCGTGGACCGCTGCTCCGACGTGTTCAAGCACGCCAACATGGCGGGCACGGCCAGGCACGGCGGCGTGATCGCGCTGGCCGGCGACGACCACATCAGCAAGAGCAGCACGGCCGCCCACCAGAGCGACCACATCTTCAAGGCCTGCGGCACGCCGGTGTTCTTTCCCAGCAATGTGCAGGACATCCTGGACATGGGGCTGCACGCCTTTGCCATGAGCCGCTTCTCGGGCCTGTGGTCGGGCATGAAGACCATCCAGGAGGTGGTGGAGTCCTCGGCCAGCGTGTCGGTGGAGCCGGACCGCGTGAACATCATCCTGCCCGAGGACTTCCAGATGCCGCCCGGTGGCCTGCACATCCGCTGGCCCGATGCGCCGCTGGAGCAGGAGCAGCGGCTGATGAACTACAAGTGGTATGCGGCCCTGGCCTATGTGCGCGCCAACCGGCTCAACCACAACGTGATCGACGGCCCCAACGACCGCTTCGGCCTGATCGCCAGCGGAAAGGCCTACAACGACATGCGCCAGGCCCTGGCCGACTTGGGCCTGGACGACGACACCTGCCGCCAGCTGGGCATACGCGTGCACAAGGTCAACGTGGTCTGGCCGCTGGAGGCCACCATCACGCGCGACTTCGCGCGCGGCCTGCAGGAAATCCTGGTGGTGGAGGAAAAGCGCCAGGTCATCGAATACCAGATCAAGGAAGAGCTGTACAACTGGCGCTCCGACGTGCGGCCCAACGTGGTCGGCAAGTTCAGCGATGAGCACGGCGGCGAATGGTCGGTGCCCAATCCCAGCCAGGACTGGCTGCTGCGCCCCAATGCGGACCTGACGCCGGCCCTCATCGCGCGCGCCATCGTCCAGCGCCTGACCAAGATCGGCGTGCCCGAACACATCGCCCAGCGCATGCACGAGCGCATTGCCGTGCTGGACGCCCGCGAGGCCGCGCTCAAGGTGGCCCAGAGCCAGCCCACGGGCGACCGCGTGCCATGGTTTTGCAGCGGCTGCCCGCACAACACCAGCACCCGCGTGCCCGAGGGCAGCCGCGCCGTGGCCGGTATCGGCTGCCACTACATGACGGTGTGGATGGACCGCTCCACCAGCACCTTCACGCAGATGGGTGGCGAGGGCGTGACCTGGGTGGGCCAGGCGCCCTTCACCAAGGACGCCCATGTCTTCGCCAACCTGGGCGACGGCACCTACTTCCACAGCGGCCTGCTGGCGATACGCCAGAGCATCGCGGCCGGCGTGAACATCACCTACAAGCTGCTGTACAACGACGCCGTCGCCATGACGGGCGGCCAGCGCGTGGGCGAGCGGCCCGAGGGCCACTCGGTGCTGCAGATCATGAACAGCCTCAAGTCCGAGGGCGTGGCCAAACTGGTCATCGTCACCGACGAGCCCGCCAAGTACGACGGCGTGCCGCTGGCCGAGGGCGTGACCGTGCACCACCGCGACGAGCTGGACCGCATCCAGCGCGAGTTCCGCACCCTCAAGGGCTGCACGGCCATCATCTACGACCAGACCTGCGCCACCGAAAAGCGCCGCCGCCGCAAACGCGGCACGCTGGCCACGCCCGACAAGACCGTGGTCATCAACGAATTGGTCTGCGAAGGCTGCGGCGACTGCTCGGTGCAGTCCAACTGCCTGTCGGTCGAGCCGGTGGAGACCGAGTTCGGCCGCAAGCGCCGCATCAACCAGAACACCTGCAACAAGGACTACTCCTGCGTGAAGGGCTTTTGCCCCAGCTTCGTCACTATCGAAGGCGGCCAGCTCAAGAAGCCCAAGAAGGAGAAGAAGGGCGACCTGTCCATGCTGCCCGCCATCCCGGAGCCCGTGCTGCCCGTGGCCGAGCAGGCCTGGGGCATCGTCGTGGCCGGTGTCGGCGGCACGGGCGTGATCACCATCGGCTCGCTGTTGGGCATGGCCGCCCACCTGGAGGGCAAGGGCGTGATCACCCAGGATGCGGCCGGCCTGGCGCAAAAGGGCGGCTCCACCTGGAGCCACATCCAGATCGCCAACCGTCCCGAGGCCATCTACACCACCAAGGTGGACATGGCCAAGGCCGACCTGGTGATCGGCTGCGACCCCATCGTCACGGCCACGCCGACCACCATGTCCGTAATGCAGCCAGGCCGCACCTTCGTGGCGCTCAACAGCCACGGCTCGCCCACGGCAGCCTTCGTCACAAACCCTGACTGGCAGGCGCCGGACGACCGCTGCGCCAGCGCCCTGGCCCAGGCCGTGGGCCCGGAGCTGCTGGGCAGCTTCGACGCCGAGCAGGTGGCCGTGCAACTGCTGGGCGACAGCATCTACACCAACCCGCTGATCCTGGGCTACGCCTGGCAAAAGGGCCGCGTGCCGCTGTCGCATGCGGCGCTGATGCGCGCCATCGAACTCAACGGCGTGCAGGCCGACAACAACAAGGCCGCCTTCGAGTGGGGCCGCCGCTGCGCCCATGACCTGGCTGCCGTGCGCGCCCTGTTCCAGACAGCCCAGGTGATCCAGTTCGTCAAGAAGCCTTCGCTGACCGAGATGGTGGCCAAGCGCGTGGACTTCCTCACGGGCTACCAGAACGCCGCCTATGCGGCCGAGTACCAGACCTTCGTGGACAAGATCCATGCCGCCGAGCGCGGCGTGGCGGGCTCCGGCACGCGCCTGTCGGAGGCCGTGGCCCGCTATCTGTTCAAACTCATGGCCTACAAGGATGAGTACGAGGTCGCGCGCCTGCACACCGATGCGGCCTTCAGCCAGCGCATCGCCGGCATGTTCGAGGGCGACTACCGCGTGGTCCACCACCTGGCGCCGCCGTCGTCGGCCGGCAAGGATGAGCACGGCCATCTGGTCAAGAAGTCCTACGGTCCCTGGATGCGCAAGGCCATGGAAGTGCTGGCGAAGATGAAGGGCCTGCGCGGCACAGCGCTGGACCCCTTCGGCCGCACGCAGGAGCGCCGCACCGAGCGCGCCCTGATCCAGGAATACCGCCAGTGCATCGAAGGCCTGCTGACCGAACTCACGCCAGAGCGCCTGGCGCTGGCCGTGGAGATCGCCAGCATTCCCGAGGACATCCGCGGCTACGGCCATGTGAAGGAGCGCAACCTGGCAGCGGCCCGCATCAAGTGGAAGGCGCTGATGGCACGCTGGAGCGCACCTTCACGGGGTGCCGGCAGCACGGGCAAGCCCGCCGTCGGCGTCGCCTGAAACCACACGGACCGCCCCGCTCCAGGGGCCTCCTGTAAGATCGCTGCCGCCGCCCGCACCGCAAGGTGTGGGCGGCGCGGCTCCGTCAGGGTCCGTTCCATGGACCGTCAAGCCGGGCGCAAAAATCACGAAAAACCGCGCTCCACCCCTTTAAAAACGGCAGATGGCAGCCAGTTGCAGCCATCGTCGCCGAAAAACCCGCAGCCGCCAGATCCTGGCAGCCCATGTGGGTCAGGGCTGACGCATACAATGCTCCGTTCTCCTGCGCGGGCCCGTGCATACGGCGTGCGCAGCGACCCTTTTTCGACCTTCCAATCCTGGAGTCTTGCCCGTGTTTATTTCTTCCGCTTTTGCCCAGACCGCACCCGCAGCAGCAGCCTCCGGTGGCGACTTCATGTCGCAGCTGTACGGCATGGCACCGCTGGCACTGATGTTCGTGGTGCTGTACTTCGTGATGATCCGCCCCCAGATGAAGCGCCAGAAGGAGCACCGCTCCATGATCGAGGCGCTGGCCAAGGGCGACGAAGTGGCAACGTCCGGCGGCATCATCGGCCGCGTGACACGCATGTCCGAGCAATTCCTGCACATCGAGATCGCCTCGGGTGTGGAAGTCCAGATCCAGCGCAGCGCCGTCGTACAGGTGCTGCCCAAGGACACGCTGAAGTAAGCGCTGTCCCTGTCTTGCGGGTGTGCGGACCGCGCAGGCGGCAGCACACCCTTTTGTGCGTTGCTGTCTACAAAGAGCGAAGAGCGCGATCATGAACCGATATCCGGTCTGGAAGTACGCGATCATCGTGATCGCGCTGCTGGTGGGGGTGCTCTACACCCTGCCCAATTTTTTCGGTGAGGCGCCTGCGGTGCAGGTCTCCTCGGCCAAGGCCACCGTCAAGGTGGACAACGCGGTGCTGCACAGGGTCGAAGAGGCCTTGAAGGCTGCCGATGTCAAGCCCGATGTGCTGACCATCGAGGGCACCTCGGTGCGGGCGCGCTTCAACACGCCCGACGAGCAGCTCAAGGCCAAGGACGTGATCCAGAAGGCCCTGATCCCCGATGCCAACGATCCGGCCTACATCGTGGCGCTGAACCTGGTGTCGCGCTCGCCGCAATGGCTCACGGCCGTCGGCGCCAAGCCCATGTACCTGGGCCTGGACCTGCGCGGTGGCGTGCACTTCATGCTGCAGGTGGACATGGCTGCGGCCCTGACCAAGAAGGCCGACTCCTTTGCCGGCGACCTGCGCACCTCGCTGCGCGACAAGAACATCCGCCACGGCGGCGTCTCGCGCAACGGCAACACCGTCGAGATCCGCGTGCGCGACGAGGCCATGCTCACGGCCGCACGCAATCTGGTCACCGACCAGTTCCCCGATCTGGCGGCCACCTCCGAGCCTGATGGCGCCGGCTTCAAGCTGCTGGCCTCCATCAAGCCCGAAGCCCTGCGCAAGGTGCAGGAGCAGGCGCTCAAGCAGAACATCGTCACCCTGCACAACCGTATCAACGAGCTGGGCGTGGCCGAGCCCGTGATCCAGCAGCAGGGTCTGGACCGCATCATCGTCCAGCTGCCCGGCGTGCAGGACACGGCCAAGGCCAAGGACATCCTGGGCCGCACGGCCACGCTGGAAGTGCGCCTGGTCGACGAATCCTCCGAGGCGCGCGGCGCCGAGCTGGGCTCGGGCCCCGTGCCCTTCGGCTCCGAGCGCTACCTGGACCGCAACGCCCAGGCCGTGATCGTGCAAAAGCAGGTCGTGCTGACCGGCGAGAACCTCACCGACGCACAGCCCGGCTTCGACAGCCAGACCCAGGAACCCACGGTCAACCTGGTGCTCGATGCCAAGGGCGCGCGCATCTTCAAGGACATCACGCGTGAGAACGTGGGCAAGCGCATGGCCATCATCCTGTTCGAAAAGGGCAAGGGCGAGGTCGTGACGGCTCCCGTGATCCGTACCGAGATCGGTGGCGGACGCGTGCAGATCTCGGGCCGCATGACCACGGCGGAAGCCAACGACACGGCCCTGCTGCTGCGTGCCGGCTCGCTGGCCGCGCCCATGGAGATCATCGAGGAATACACCATCGGCCCCAGCCTGGGCGCCGACAACATCAACCGCGGCATCCACTCCGTGGTCTGGGGCCTGGTGGCCATCGCGGCCTTCATGTGCGTGTACTACATGCTGTTCGGCGTGATCTCCACGGTGGCCCTGTCGGTCAACGTGCTGCTGCTGCTGGCCATCCTGTCCATGCTGCAGGCCACGCTGACCCTGCCCGGCATCGCCGCCATGGCGCTGGCGCTGGGCGTGGCCATCGACTCCAACGTGCTGATCAACGAGCGCATCCGCGAAGAACTGCGCGGCGGCGTCTCGCCGCAGGCCGCCATCCATGCGGGCTACGAGAACGCATGGCACACCATCCTGGACTCGAACGTGACCACGCTGATCGCGGGCCTGGCGCTGCTGGCCTTCGGCTCCGGCCCGGTGCGCGGCTTCGCCGTGGTGCACTGCATCGGCATCCTGACCAGCATGTTCTCGGCCGTGTTCTTCTCGCGCGGCCTGGTCAACCTCTGGTACGGCCGCCGCAAGAAGCTCAAGAGCATCTCCATCGGCCAGGTCTGGAAGCCGGAAGACACCAGCCAGCTGCGCTCCGTGGCTGCCAAGGGTTCCAGCGTCGCCGATTCCGGCGCCAACAACTGAAAGGGGGAAGACCATGGAGTTCTTCCGCATCCGCAAAGACATCCCCTTCATGAAGTACGCGTTGGTCCTCAACGCGATCTCCTTCATCACCTTCGCGCTGGCCGTGTTCTTCCTGCTCACGCGCGGCCTGCACCTGTCCGTGGAGTTCACGGGCGGCACCGTGATGGAGGTGGCCTATACCCAGACCGCCGACATCGCCAAGGTGCGCGATACCGTCTCCAAGCTGGGCTACAGCGACGTCACGGTGCAGAACTTCGGCACGTCGCGCGACGTGATGATCCGCCTGCCCGTGCAAAAGGACGTGTCCTCCGCGCAGCAAAGCGAGCAGGTGCTCACGGCGCTCAAGAAGGAAGACGCCGAAGTCACGCTGCGCCGCACCGAGTTCGTGGGCCCGCAGGTGGGTGACGAGCTCATGCACAACGGCCTGATGGCACTGGGCTTCGTGGTGCTGGGCATCGTGATCTACCTGGCCATGCGCTTCGAATGGAAGTTCGGCGTGGCCGCCGTGATCGCCAACCTGCACGACGTGGTCATCATCCTGGGCTTCTTCGCGTTCTTCCAGTGGGAGTTCTCGCTGTCCGTGCTGGCCGGCGTGCTGGCCGTGCTGGGCTACTCGGTCAACGAGTCGGTCGTGATCTTTGACCGTATCCGCGAAGCCTTCCGCAAGTTCCGCAAGCTCAGCACCACCGAGGTGATCGACCACGCCATCACCAGCACGATGAGCCGCACCATCATCACCCACGCCTCCACCGAGGCCATGGTGCTGTCCATGTTCTTCTTCGGCGGTCCCAGCCTGCATTACTTCGCGCTGGCGCTGACCATCGGCATCCTTTTCGGCATCTATTCCTCGGTCTTCGTGGCCGCCGCCATCGCCATGTGGCTGGGCGTCAAGCGCGAGGATCTGATCAAGGCGCCCAAGGCTTCCACGGACCCCAACGATCCCAACGCCGGCGCCACTGTGTAAGCGAATGTTCTAGCTCCAGACCGGCTTACACTCGCGGGCATGCCCTCCCTGCCCACCCCTTCCAACGCGCCTGCTGGCACCCAGTCTTCACTGGGCCAGCAGGCGCGTTTGCATTGGGTGCGTGGACTGTGCAAGGGCCTGCCCGGCGTGGCCCAGCAGCTGCTGGCCCAGATGGAACAACAGGCCCAGGCTGTGGGCACCGCACGTGAAATGCAGGAGCGTCGCGAGGCCTGGTCCAGCTACCGCCAGCATCAGGCGGCCTGGCTGAATGCCTGCATGCAGGCGCTGCAGGGCGCACTGCAGCCGGGCAGGGCCACACCGGCCTCCGTGCCACAGCGCGGGGCGCTGCAGTTCGAACTGCTCAGCGACGATGTGGTGGAGAACAAGATCCTGGCCTCCCGCATGGCGCTGGCCATGGGGGAAACCACGGCACCCGTCTTCGATACGCTGCGCCTGCGCATGCAGGCCATCGAAAACCAGGAACTGCCATCCGACGACATTCTGCGCAGCGAGTCCGTGTGCCGCCATCTGGTCGAGCAATGGCTCGCCAGCGGCCTGCAGCGCGGCGATCTGCAGCGCGTGAACGATCTGCTGCAGACAGCCCTGGCACCGCTGCTGGTGGCCGGATACCAGGCGGCCCACCAGCTGCTGGACGGCCAGGGCGTCACCCGTTCGCAGGACGTGGCCATGCGGGTGCGGCGCACCGAGGGCGGCCACTCCACGCGCGCCATGGGCCTGGGCCCGGCCACGGCGCCTGTCTCGACCTCGCAGCCTTCCTCGGCCTATGCGCCCACGCAGATGGGCGGCGTGCCGGGCGCTGCCGCCTCCTATCCGCCCAACGGAGCACTGCCCCAGGGCCAGATGCCCGTGGGCCTGACAACACTTTCGCGCGCACGCCACCGCGCCCATGAAGTCGTGGGCCAACTGCGCCGCCTGCTCATGCAGCCTGGCGTGGGCGTGCCGGGCCTGGTGCCCGGCGTGGGCGGCGTGGGCGGTGGCCTGCAGCAGGCCCCCGCATCGGCCGCGCTGACCCAGGCCCTGCTGGAGCAGCGCGTCGTGGCCCAGACGCAGTACCAGCAGATGCTGGCCCGGGGACTGACCACGCTGCAAATCGATGCCAGCCCGGCCGCCATCGGCCAATTGGTGGGCCAGGTGCGCGAGCGCTCGGCCGAGCTCAAGCGCAAGGCCACCACCTCGGGTGAAAAGGCCACCATCGAGATCGTGGCCCTGATGTTCCAGGCCATCCTGACCGAGGACCGCATCCCGCCCTCGGTGCGCGTCTGGTTTGCCCGGCTGCAGGTGCCCGTGCTGCGCGTGGCCCTGGCCGAGCCGGAATTCTTCAGCAACCTGCGCCACCCGGCCCGGCTGCTGATCGACCGCCTGGGTTCGTGCGTGATGGGGTTCGACGCCTCCAGCATCAGCGGCAGCGCGCTGGAGTCGGAGATCCGGCGCATCGTCCAGGTCATCGAGCAGTACCCGGAGACCGGCCAGAAGGTCTTCGTGCTGGTGCTGCGCGAGTTCGAGGACTTCCTGGCACGCTACCTGACCCAGTCGCAGGACAAGGCCAAGATCGTGAGCGTGGCCCAGCAGGTGGAGCAAAAGGAAACCCTGGCCATCCAGTACACGATCGAGCTGCGCCACCTGCTCACCGACATGCCGGTGCGCGAAGAGATCCGCGAGTTCCTGTTCAAGACCTGGACCGAGGTGCTGGCCCTGGCCGCCGTGCGCCACGGCGCCAAGGACGCGCGCACCATGCGCTTCAAGCAGGCCGCCAGCGAACTGGTCTGGGCCGCCAGCGCCAAGCCCACGCGCCAGGAACGCTCGCGCGTGATCCAGACGTTGCCGACGCTGCTGCAGACGTTGCGCGAAGGGCTGGCCCTGATCGGCGTCACGGGCGAGGGGCAGTCCGCACGCATCAAGCTGGTCACCGACACGCTGGCCGAAGCCTTCGTCTCCAAGACAGCGACCATCGCACCGGCCCGCATCGAGGCCATGGCCCAGCGGCTGTCCCATCTGGAGCAGTACATCAGCGAAGACGGCATGCTCGACGAGGACATGCCGCTGTCGCCCGAGAACATCGAGATGATCCTGGGCGTGGACACGGCCGGGCTCAACGTCATCCCGAGCACCAACACCGCCGTGGACCCGGTGATGCTGGAGTGGGCCACCTCGCTGGAGCCGGGCCGCTGGTTCACGCTGGACCACAACGGCGCGCGCATCCAGGTGCAATACACCTGGCGCAGCCGCCGCAAGCAGCTGCACCTGTTCGCCGCGCTCGATGGCACCTGCCACCTGCTGCAGCTGCGGCGCATGGCCTCCTACCTGCAGTCCGGCCTGCTGTCCGTGCATGACGAAGAGGCGCTCACGGTGCGCGCGACGCGCGATGCGCTGGAGAAGATTCAGGCGAACCCTGAAAGGCTAAGCTCCCCCTGAGGCGCTACGCGCCTTCCCCCCGTGGCACGGCGCCTCTCTACCCGCTTCGCGGGGTAGGGGGACGATGCCATCGGCTAGGCGCCCCCACCGCGAGGCGGCTCTTGCTCGGCATCTCCCGCTTGGGGACGCGCCAGTTTTTGAGATCAGGCCTGGGCCAGGCGCTGGAACAGGCCGCCGGGCAGGCGCTCCACGCGGCCTTCCAGTTCCAGCTCCAGCAGGTGGGCCTGCAGGGCTGCGGCGTCCATGCCTGTGCGGTCCATGAGCTCGTCCAGCGACAACGGGTCGTGGGCCAGGGCGCGCAGGGTGGCGTCGTTCTCATGGTCCTGTGCGGACTGAACAGCTGCCGCTGCCGCCGCTGCTGCCGGTACGGGCTTGGAAAGCGGCAGGCGCACGACCGTTCCCTGCAGCTCATCGAGCACGTCCTGCGCCGTTTCCACGAGCTTGGCGCCCTGGCGCAGCAGCGCATGGCAGCCGCGCGACTGGGGCGCGTGGATGGAGCCAGGGATGGCAAAGACCTCGCGGCCCTGTTCGCTGGCCAGCCTGGCCGTGATCAGCGAGCCCGATTGCAGGGCCGCCTCGACCACCAGCGTGCCCTGCGACAGGCCCGCAATGATGCGGTTGCGCTGCGGAAAGTGCGCGGCCATGGGGCCGGTGCCCAGCGGATATTCGCTGACGATCAGCCCATGGCTGGCCACTTCGCGGGCCAGGCCGATGTGGCGCCGTGGATAGACCTGGTCCAGGCCCGTGCCCACGACGGCAATGGTGACGGGTGCCGCCTGGGCGCCCGTGCGCAGCACCGCTCGCAGTGCGCCCTCATGGGCAGCGCCATCCACGCCCTGCGCCAGTCCGGAGACGATGCACAGGCCGGCCTCGGCCAGCGCCTGCGCCATGGCGCGCGCATTGGCCGCGCCCTGGACCGTCGGCCCGCGGCTGCCGACCATGGCCAGGGACTGTGGATAGGGGAACCAGGGACCAGAACCTGCCATGCAGCGCTCGCTGCCCTGCACATGCAGCAGCAGCGGCGGATCTTCGGTCTGCAGCAGCGCCTGCGGATACTGGGGATGGCCCAGCGCAAGCACGGCATGCAACTGCCCGGAAGCGGGCTGGTCCAGCCATTGCGCCGTGGCCGCCACAAGCTGCTCCAGGCGCTGGGGCACGGTCTGCAGCGAATGGGCCTGTGCCGCCGTCACCAGGCCTTGCCAGGCGGCTGGAGGGCCGCTCCAGATGTTCTGCGCGCCACCGCAGGCCGCCAGCAGGCGCCGCGCCGTGGTGCGGCCCACGCCGGGCGTCAGCAGCAGCCGAAGCCAGGCGGACAGCTCCTCGGGAGCGAGCCGGTCGGTGGACTGCAAGGCGGCCGCCATGGCGTTGCCGGCAGGCCGCTGGGGGTCAGGGAGCCGGCGAGGTCAGGCTGTCGCCCACCTCGACGCCGCGCCGTGCCTCCAGGATCAGCGCGTAGGAGACGCGATCGAAGGTGCGGAACACCATGGCGTAACCATTGCGTTCGTCGGGCAGCTGCACTTCTTCCTTCTTGTCGCCCGTCTTGTCCACGATGCGCACGCCACGGCGGATCAGCTCCAGCACCGTGCCCACGTCCATGCCGTCCTGCGTGCCCTTGTTGATGGCAATGACCTGGTTGTTGGCCGCCCAGCGCACGGCCTGGTCGCCGTACAGGGACACCACATGGGCCTTCACGGCAGCCTGCGGCGCATGCGGCGCATAGTTCATGTAGGTTCGTTCCGGTGCGGGCAGCAGGCGGTCGCCAGCACGCATCTCGGTCTTGGCGCGCGACAGGTCCACCGTGGCGGGAGAGGCCTGCTCGTGCTTTTCGCCCTTGCTGTCCACGATCTCCAGCGAGGTCTCGCCCTCGATGAGATCGGCCAGGCCCAGGTACTTGGCCTCGTAGCCCAGCACCTCGCCGGAGATGGGGTCCTTGAGCGCCACCGCATCGCGGAAGACACGGTACTGGCGCGGCAGGCCGTCGCCCTTGCGCAGCGGCGCCTCGGCGGTGCCACGCGCATAGGCGCGGTCACCGCTGGCCATGAGCACGCGCTCGTCCGTGGTGGCGATGAGGCGGGGTGCGCGCAGCAGCGTTTCGGCATCCACCACCAGCGGCTCGGCCAGGAAGGGCTCGATCAGATGGGGCTGCAGCGTGGGCAGGGCCGCCTGCGCCAGCGACTCGCTGCGCGTGCTCGGAGACACGCGCACCACACCGGGCTCGCCGCCGCCGTCGCCCATGGGCCGCGCCGTGCTCAGGCGGGCATAGCCATCACGCTTGTCCAGGTACAGCACCTGGCCCGGATAGATGAGGTGGGGATTGGCGATGGCCTGCATGTTCATGCCCCACAGCTCGGGCCAGCGCCAGGGACGGCGCAGGTACATGCCGGAGATGCCCCACAGCGTGTCGCCGCGCTTGACGGTGTAGCTGTCGGGCGCATCGGGCGCCAGCTCGCCCACGGGAACGCCCTGCTGGGCCACCTGCTGGGCGGCCGAGCGCTGCGATGCCGTCACCGGAAGCTGCTGCGCATGGGCCGCTGCGAACGCAGCGATCAGGGCCGTTGCGACAGTCCAGGTACGAGCTGTGGCGAATGCAGTCATGGAATTCCTCTTCTTGTGGCTGACGCAGCGTCCCTCCTAGGCACTGCGGCACGGCCGATCTTGTCATGAACGGCCATACAGGTCTTACAAATCAGCAAAGATTCTGCGTGCAAGGCCATGAGAGGGCAACGCTTATTGCGTCGTCCCGCTGCGCCCAGGCAGAAAAGTGGCGAAAATAACGACATTCACCGACCACGCCATGTCCATTCTGCCCATTCTTTGCTATCCCGACCCCCGCCTGCACACCGTTGCCAAGCCGGTTGCCAAGGTCGATGACCGCATTCGCCAGCTGGTCCAGGATATGTACGCCACCATGTATGACGCCCAGGGCGTGGGCCTGGCAGCCACCCAGGTGAACGTGCACGAGCGCGTGGTCGTGGTCGATGTCTCCGAAGGCCGTGACGAGCCCTTTGCGCTGATCAACCCGGAGCTGCTCTGGGCCAGCGAGGAAACGCAGCTGGGCGAAGAAGGCTGCCTGTCGGTGCCCGGCATCTACGACGGCGTCGAGCGCTCCACCGCCATCAAGGTCAAGGCGCTGGACGAGAACGGCAACGAACGCATCATCGAGGCCGAAGGCTTCAAGGCCATCTGCATCCAGCACGAGATGGACCACCTGATGGGCAAGGTCTTCGTCGAGTACCTGTCGCCGCTCAAGCGCAACCGCATCAAGACCAAGCTGCTCAAGCAGCAGAAACAGGCAGAACGCGCATGACCTACCTGCCAGCGCTTCGCTTCATGCCGCGCTGGAAGATGGACGGCGCGGGCCTCGTTGCCTGGGCGCTGCTTGCCCTGGCCTTGTCCCTGCTGCTTGCCGGCTGCGCCGTGCCCGAGTGGCAAAAGCCCGGCACGCCGCGCTCCGAGATCGAGCGCTCCATGGGCCGCCCGACCCTGAGCCTGCCGCTGGACGGCGGCGGCACGCGCCTGGTCTACAGCCGGCAGCCTGCGGGCCAGCAGGTCTACCACATGGATTTCGACGCCAGCCAGCGCCTGGTGCGCGTGGAGCAGGCGCTCACCATCGAACGCTTCCACGCCCTGCGCAACGGCGAGGACACCCGCGAAAGCGTGCGTCAGCTCTTCGGCCCGCCTGCGCTGATCGAGAGGGTCTACAGTTTCAACGGCGACATCTGGACCTACCGTATTCTGGAAAATGGCATTCGCCGCCAGGCCCATGTGCATATCGACCCCGCCGGCGTGGTGCGCCGCGTGATGTTCACCGACGAAGTGTTCAACGACGACGACCGTCGCTGAGCCTGCACACCGTCCCACTGTCCCTACTGGATTGCATGAGAGTCATTTTTGCCGGCACGCCCGAGTTCGCGCGCGTTGCCCTTGAACGCCTGCTCGCCGCGGGCTTTACCGTCCCCCTGGTGCTGACCCAGCCCGACCGTCCCGCCGGGCGCGGCATGAAGCTGCAGGCCTCGCCCGTCAAGCAGTGCGCGCTGGAGCATGGCATTGCCGTGGCCCAGCCGCGCAGCCTGCGCCTGGACGGCAAATACCCCGAAGAGGCCGCCGCCGCCCGCGCCGCCATCGAAGCGGCCCAGGCCGATGTCATGGTCGTGGCCGCCTACGGGCTGATCCTGCCGCAGTGGGTGCTCGATACGCCCCCGCGCGGCTGCCTGAACATCCACGCCAGCCTGCTGCCGCGCTGGCGCGGCGCCGCCCCCATCCACCGTGCCATCGAGGCCGGCGATGCCGAGACCGGCGTCACCATCATGCAGATGGACGCGGGCCTGGACACGGGCGACATGTGCCTCATCGAGCGCCTGCCCATCACCGCCGACGACACCACGGCCAGCCTGCACGACAAGCTGGCCGACCTGGGCGGGCGCCTCATCGTCGAGGCGCTGGAGATGAGCGCCTGCGGCGGCCTGCCGCGCACGCCCCAGCCCGCCGAGGGCGTGAACTACGCGCACAAGATCGAAAAGGCCGAAAGCCAGATCGACTGGCGCCAGGATGCCGAGGCCATTGCCCGGCGCCTGCGCGCCTTCAACCCCTTCCCGGGCGGCGCCACGCAGTACGGCGATGAAGCCATCAAGGTCTGGGAGGCTCACGCAGACCCCGCCGACCCCGCCGTCGCCGTGGCGGCGGCAGCGCCCGGCACCGTGCTGTCCGCAGGCGCCGACGGCGTGCGCGTGGCCTGCGGCCATGGCGTGCTGTGCATGACGCTGCTGCAGCGCGCGGGCGGCAAGCGGCTGGCGGCGGGCGATTTCCTGCGCGGTTTCGATCTGCCTGAAGGAGCCATCCTGGACGGTGCTGCCAGCGGCGGCACGCCATGAACCTGCAGCCCCTGGTGGAACGCGCACGCGGCATTGCGCGCGATCCCGCCTTCATGACCGGCGTGCGCGACATGTCGGGCACGGCGCTGGGCATAGGCGCCTGGGGCCTGGTCACGGGCGTGGCCATGATCAAGAGCGGCATGTCCCTGCCCCTGGCGCTGTTCATGGGCCTGCTGGTCTATGCCGGCAGTGCCCAGCTGGCCGTGCTGCCGCTGATGGCCGTGGGCGCGCCCATGTGGGTGGTCTGGTTCACGGCCATCTGCGTGAACCTGCGCTTCGTCATCCTCAGCAGCATGTGGCGCAGCTACTTTGCCCACCTGCGCCTGCGCCACCGCCTGGCCATCGCCTATTTCAGCGGCGACGTGATCTTCGTGGGCTTCATGAAGCGCTACCCCGATGCCCGGCCCCAGCCCGAGCAACTGCCCTATTTCTGGGGTGCCGCCTCGACCAACTGGCTGGCCTGGCAGATCCCGTCCACGCTGGGCATCCTGCTGGCCGACCAGGTACCCCTGTCCTGGGGCCTGGGCTTTGCGGGCGTGCTGGCCCTGATGGGCGTGCTGCTGTCCATGCTCAACGACCGTGCCACCTGGGTGGCAGGCGTGGTTGCGGCCAGCGCGGCCGTGGCGGCCTTTGCGCTGCCGCTCAAGCTCAATATCCTCGTGGCCATTGCGGCAGCCGTGGCCGCAGGCCTGCTGGCGGAAACGCTGCAGCAGCGCCTGCGCGCCCTGCAGGCGCCTGAAAAAGGGGAGTCGGGCCCGGTGATTCTCCCGCCCGATACAGCCCATGGCGAGCGCCATGCCCGGCTGCCGCTGGACGAAGACGTCCGACCCGTGGAAATCAAGGAAAAGGAAACGCTCTGATGGATCTGTCCTGGCTGTGGCCCTGGCTGGCCTGCGTGGGCCTGGCGGCCATCACGCTGTTCACACGCGCCTTCTTCCTGATTCCAGAGCGCGAGGTGCCCCTGCCGCAATGGCTCAAGCGCGGCCTCAAGTACGCGCCGCTGGCGGCCCTGGCGGCCGTGATTGCGCCCGAGATCGTGATGACCAACGGCCGGCTGATCTCCACCGTGGTCGATGCGCGCCTGCCGGCCCTGGCTTGCGCGGTCATGTATTTTTTTTACAAGCGCAGCATCATGGGAACGATCGCGCTCGGCATGGCGGTCTATCTGCCACTGCATATCGGCCTGGGCTGGTAGGCGCAGCGCGGGCGAGAGCGCCCGGCTCCCCGGCTGAAACCGGATTACAGGCGCTCCCGATGCCCCGGATCGCCGGTGCGCACGCCCGCTGCCGGGGCGGGCACGCCGCCTACAATGGCCGCGCTTTACCTCTTTTTCGTTTCAATTCCATGGCGATCGCCACCGATCGCAACGCCGCCGTCATGAACATTCTCCGTTTCTCCGATCTGTGCGCCCAGGGCAAGGCCCAGGGCCAGCGCGTCTTCATCCGCGCCGACCTCAACGTGCCCCTGAACGATGCCGGCGAGATCACCGAGGACACGCGCGTGCGCGCCTCCGTGCCCGCCATCGAGATGGCACTGAAGGCCGGCGCCGCCGTGATGGTGACCAGCCACCTGGGCCGCCCCACCGAAGGCGAGTTCAAGCCCGCCGATTCGCTGGCGCCCGTGGCCCGCCGCCTGGGCGAGCTGCTGGGCCGCGAAGTGCCGCTGGTCGCCGACTGGGTGGACGGCGTGCAGGTGGCGCCCGGCCAGGTCGTGCTGCTGGAGAACTGCCGCGTGAACGTGGGCGAGAAGAAGAACAAGGAAGAACTGGCCCGCAAGCTGGCCGCGCTGTGCGACATCTTCGTGCACGACGCCTTCGGCACTGCACACCGTGCCGAGGGAACCACCTACGGCATCGCCCAGTTCGCGCCCATTGCCTGCGCGGGTCCCCTGCTGTCGGCCGAGATCGACGCCATCACCAAGGCCCTGGCCAACCCGCGCCGCCCGCTGGCCGCCATCGTGGCCGGCTCCAAGGTGTCGACCAAGCTGACCATCCTGCAGTCGCTGGCCAAGAACGTGGATCAGCTCATCGTGGGCGGCGGCATTGCCAACACCTTCATGCTGGCCGCGGGCCTGAACATCGGCAAGAGCCTGGCCGAGGCCGATCTGGTCGGCGAGGCCCGTGCCGTGATCGACGCCATGGCCGCACGCGGCGCCGAGGTGCCGATTCCCACCGACGTGGTGGTCTCCAAGACCTTTGCGGCCGACGCGCCCGCCACCGTCAAGAAAGCCACCGAAGTGGCTGACGACGACATGATCCTGGACATCGGCCCCGAGACCGCCGCCCGCCTGGCCGAGCAACTGCGCAAGGCCGGCACCATCGTCTGGAACGGCCCCATGGGCGTGTTCGAGTTCGACCAGTTCGCCAACGGCACCAAGGTCGTGGCACAGGCGATTGCCGAGTCCGACGCCTTCAGCATCGCCGGTGGCGGCGACACCCTGGCCGCCATCGCCAAGTACGGCATCGAGGACAAGGTCGGCTACATCTCCACGGGCGGCGGCGCCTTCCTGGAGGTGCTGGAAGGCAAGACCCTGCCTGCCTTCGAGATCCTGCAAAAGCGCGCCAACGGCTGAGCACGGCAACATCCGGATACGGGGCACTTTCTTGTCAGTGCCTCGCGGCGAAGCCACAATCGACACTTTGCGCAGCTGCAGCAATCCGCCGCAGCGCGCTCCGCACCGAGGAGAAATCCATGCGATCGTTCAAATCCGCTGGCGGCCTGGCCCTGGCGGGCCTCTGCCTGGCCCTAGCGGGCTGCGTCAATGCACCGATGACCAGCTACTTCGAAGCCACGGCCCAGCCCAAGATCGGCGCTGCCGGCCACTGGGACTCCGTGGCCAACGATGTCGTCGCCAAGACGCTGGAAACACTGCAAAAGACTGGCATCGAGCGCACCACGCCGGTCCACGTGGCCCTGCCGGCCGAGCCCAGCCAGTTCGACAAGGGTTTTCGTGAGCTGATCATCACCAAGCTCGTGCAAAGCGGCGTGACCGTCATGCAGCAGCCGGCCCAGGCCCAGCTGCAGGTGAGCTACGGCGCCCAGGTCGTGCGCCACGGCAAGCGCCTGCCCAACCCCGAACTCGTGCTGACGACGACGGTGGTGCGCAACAACCAATACCTGGCGCGCAAGACCGACGTCTACTACCTCGAAAAGAGCGACGCCGTGCTGTTCACGGCCGAGGACGAGCGCCCCGAATTCCCCGCCAAGAACCTGAAGGTGGTGGGCCAATGACACTGCGCACGCCCCTCCTGCCTGCCGCACTGGCTGCGGCGGCCCTGCTGTCCGCCTGCGCCGTGCCCGCTCCCGCGACCACGCCCGAATCGTCGGCCGCGCGCCGCGGCGAGCCCACCTACCAGTCGGCCGCAGCCAACCCCTTCATCGCCAGCAGCCGCGCTGCCGTGGACGAGCTGGTCAAGGGCCTGAACACCGAGGAACTGGGCGAGGCGCCCGTGCTCGTGGCCACCGTGGTCAACGTCAACGACCTGACGCGCTCGGCCCCCCTGGGCCGCACGCTCAGCGAGCTGTACGCCTCCCAGCTGTCCGCCAAGGGCTACAACGTCAAGGAGCTGAAGCTGCGCGGCGATGTGTACGTCAAGGAAGGCACGGGCGAGCTGCTGCTGTCGCGCGAGATCAAGGACATCGCCCGCAACCACAATGCGGCCCTGGTCCTGGTGGGCACGTACTCGGCGGCTGCCAAGTACACCTATGTGAGCCTGAAGCTGGTTCGCACCGACGACAGCCGCATCGTGCGCAGCCACGACTACGCGCTGCCCAACAACATCGACATCCAGCGCCTGCTGGGCGCCCCGGCCACGGCGCAACGCTGAGGCCCTGCGGCCTGACTGCGCCCGTGTGCGCAGTCAGGCTGCGTCTTCTTCTCCTGACCTTCCCCTGCTTGCCCTCAGCGGCCGCGCGCCGGCCACAGCACCGAGGCGATGGCCACCACCATCAGCGCCACGGCCGTCCAGTCCTGCCAGTGCAGCACCTCGCCCAGCCACCAGGCGCCGCTGAACACGCCCAGCACGGGGATCATCATCACGCTCAGCGTGGACGCCACGGGCGGCAGGCTGCGCGCCAGGAAGAACCAGACCGTCTGGCCAAAGCCCAGCACCAGCACGCCGTTGAAGACGATGGCGCCCGTGGCCTGGGCGTCGGGCCAGTGCCACAGGTGGCGCTCGAAGACGAAGGCCAGCACCGTGAGCGTCAGCGCGGTCAGCGCCACCATCCACAGCGTCATCGTCAGCAGGGGCACGGGCACCTCGGCGCGGCGCAGCTTCTGCGTGCCGAAGGCCCAGCTCAGCGCGGCGGCCAGCATCAGGCCCACGCCGATGGGGCGGCTGCCCAGGGCGCCGACCTCGTGCCACAGCAGCAGGAGCACGCCCGCCAAGGCCGCCGCCACACCCGCCCAGGCACGCGGCGCCAGCCGGTCATGGAAGAACAGGCTGCCCAGCACGACCGAGAAGATGGGCATGGTGTAGCCCAGGATGGCCGCCCGCCCGCTGGACAGCATGGGGATGGCAATGATGATCAGGCTGTTCCACAGCACCATGTTGAACAGCGTCAGCTGCGCCAGCCGGGGCCAATAGGCGCGCGGCACGGCAAGCGGCAGGCGGCGCCAGACCACGAAGGCCGCCAGAATGGGCAGCCCCACCCACATCGAGGCCATGCGGAAACTCAGCGGCGGGAAATGCTGCACGCCCAGCTTCATCACCGGCCAGTTGATGCCCCAGATCAGGGTCAGCGCGATCAGCAAAAGGATTTGTCGGGCGGTGAAGGCAGGCATAGGCCGCCGATTGTGCCCGCGGGCCGCCAGGCCCGCTGGATGCCCGGCGACAGGCCCCGGGAAGGGCCGATCGCTAAAATCGCGCCCCATGACCTTTCTCGACATGCTGCGCAATGCCACCGCCCAGAACCAATCCATGCTGTGCGTGGGCCTGGACCCCGAACCCAGCCGCTTTCCTGCGGCCATGCGCGGCGATGCAAGCAAAATCTACGACTTCTGTGCCGCCATCGTCGACGCCACGGCCGACCTGGTGAACTCCTTCAAGCCCCAGATCGCCTACTTCGCGGCCCACCGCGCCGAAGACCAGCTGGAAAAGCTCATGGCCCACATGCGCGCCGTCGCTCCCCATGTGCCCATCATCCTGGACGCCAAGCGCGGCGACATCGGCTCCACCGCCGAGCAATACGCCAAGGAAGCCTTCGAGCGCTACGGCGCCGACGCCGTGACCCTGTCGCCCTTCATGGGCTTCGACTCCATCACGCCCTACCTGCAGTACGAGGGCAAGGGCGCCTTCCTGCTGTGCCGCACCTCCAACCCCGGCGGTGACGACCTGCAGGCGCAGCGCCTGGCCGATCTGCCGGGCCAGCCCCACCTGTTCGAGCATGTGGCGCGCCTGGCGCAAGGCCCCTGGAACACCAACGGCCAGCTCGGCCTGGTGGTGGGCGCCACGCGCCCGCAGGAGATCGAGCGCGTGCGTGAATTCGCGCCCTCGCTGCCGCTGCTGATTCCCGGCGTGGGCGCCCAGGGGGGCGATGCCGTGGCCACGGTCAAGGCAGCGCGCATCGGCGGCGGCCCCATCATCATCAATTCCTCGCGTGCGGTGCTCTATGCCTCGCAGGGCGACGACTTCGCTGCCGCCGCGCGCACCGCCGCCCAGGCCACGCGCCAGACGCTGCAAGACGCAGCCGCCGCCTGAGACGGCAGGGAAGCCCGGCCATGCAAGGCAAATGGCTGGAAGACTTCCTGCTGCTGGCCCAGGAGCGCAGCTTCACGCGCGCGGCCGAGCTGCGCCATGTCACCCATCCGGCCTTCGGGCGGCGCATCCGCGCGCTGGAGGCCTGGGCCGGCACGCCCCTGGTCGAGCCCGGCGGCGGCCCCGTGCGGCTGACGCCGGCCGGCGAAGCCTTCCGCGACACGGCCGAGCAACTGGTGCGCACGCTGGCCCAGTCGCACGATGAACTGCAGGCCGTGGCCGGGCGCCAGGCCCGCGTGATCACCCTGGCCACGGGGCGCACGCTGGCGCGCACCATCGTGGCCGACTGGCTGACGCGCCACGGCAGCGTGCTGCAGACGGCCGAGCTGCGCGTGGTCACGCGCACGCTGGACGAGACCGTGGCCATGCTGCAGCGCGGCGAAGTCAGCTTCACGCTGGTCTACCACCACGCCGCCATTGGCGTGCGCCTGGACGGTCGCCAGTTCAGCTACCTGACGGTGATGCAGGACAGGCTGGTGCCCGTGGCCCGCGCCGATGCCCAGGGCCGCCCGCTGTACGAGCTGTCGGCCAGCCACCAGCCCGTCGCTCCCGTGCCCTACCTGGCCTTCTCCCACAGCATGGCCCTGGGCCGCCTGGTGGAAGACCACCTGGCCCGGCATCCGCTGGCGCCGCGCCTGCGCCGCTGCGTGGACTGCGACTCGGCCGACGCCCACTACGAATACGTGCTGCGCGGCCTGGGCCTGGCCTGGATGCCTTGGTCCATGGTGCGCGGCGACTGCCAGGCCGGCCGCCTGGCCGTGGCCGGCGACCCGGGCCTGGAAGTGCACTTCGACGTGCGCCTGTACCGTCCCAAGCGCCACCTGGGACCCGCGGCCGAGCAGTTCTGGAGCGACATCACGGGCGCCTGACGGGTGCATGCATGCGCCCTCCTGGTGCAAACCCGCACCGCGCTGTGGAACAAGCGGGTTTTGGTGCTGCAATGGCTCCACCTCGTGCCGAATCAGCACCAAATGCCTGGGTAGTCCTTCGCACAATCAATCTCATACATTTCAGGAATAACCCCATGCCCAGCAACTCCCTCCTGCGCCGCACCGCCCTGGCCTGCGGCCTGCTGATCGCCGCCACCGGCAGCGCCTTGGCCGACGACGCCGCCAGCTACCCCAACCGCGCCATCACCATGATCGTGGGCTACCCCGCCGGCGGCAGCACCGACCTGGTGGGCCGCTTCGTGGCCGATGGCCTGGCCTCGCGCCTGGGCCAGCCCGTGGTGGTGGAGAACCTGGGAGGCGCCGGCGGCGCCATCGGCGCGCAAAAGGCCGTCAAGGCCACGCCCGACGGCTACACGCTGTTCGTGGGCGCCAACAACGAGCTGGCCATCGCACGGCTGATCAACAAGAGCATCAAGTACTCCATCGGCGACTTCACGCCCATCGGCATGATCGGCTCCCAGCCCATGGTGCTGGTGGCCTCGCAGAAGGCCGGCGTCAAGACCGCCGCCGAGTTCAGCGCCCTGGTGGCCAAGAACCCGGGCAAGTTCAGCTACGGCAGCTCGGGCGTGGGCACGGCACTGCACCTGGCCGGTGAAATGATCAAGGAGCAGGGCAAGCTGCACATGACCCACATCCCCTACCGGGGCGTGGCGCCCCTGACCACGGACCTGGTGGGCAACAACATCGAGTTCGGCATGTTCGTGCTGTCCTCGGGCCTGCCCCAGATCCGCGCGGGCAAGGTCATCGCCCTGGGCACGACGGAGGCCAAGCGCTCGGCCATCACGCCCGACATCCCGGCCCTGTCCGAGCTGCCCCAGTACAAGAACGTGGACATCAACGTCTGGTTCGCGCTGATGGCACCCAAGGGCCTGCCCGCACCCGTGGCCGCCAAGGTCAAGAAGGCGCTGGACGAGACCATGGCCTCGCCAGAGTTCCGCAAGAAGATGGAAGAGGCAGGCTCGGTGGTGGCCGATCCCAAGACGGATGCCGGCAAGCACATCAACGCCGAGATCGCCAAGTACACAAAAATCGTCCAGTTTGCCCACATCGAGAACTGAGCCAGCCATGGAAACTTTGCGATTTGATCTTCCCCTGCCCGACCTGAGCGCCTGGCGCGCGGGCAATACCGGTACCGAGGGCGTGTGGCAATTCGACTCGGGACGCCCGGGCCGCCACGTGATGATTTCCGCGCTGGTGCACGGCAACGAGATCTGCGGCGCCTGGGCCGTGTCCGGGCTGCTTCAGGCCCTGAGCAACGGCCTGGCGCTGGACAACGGCCGCCTGACCCTGGTGCTGGCCAACCTCGATGCCTTCGACCGCTTCGACGCGGCCAGCCACGATGCCTCGCGCTTCGTGGACGAGGACATGAACCGCCAGTGGATAGACGCACGCATCGACGAGGGCAGCACCCGCGAACGCCGCCGCGCCGCCGCGCTGCGTCCCTTCGTGCAGCAGGCCGACTGGCTGCTGGACCTGCATTCCATGCACGAGCCCTCGGCCCCGCTGCTGCTGACCGGCATGCAGCCGCGCAACCGCGATCTGGCACGCCAGATGGGCGCGCCGGCGAACATCGTCGTGGATGCCGGCCACAAGGACGGCACGCGGCTGCGCGACTACGGACGCTTCGGCCTGCCCGACGCCGAGGCCGGCGACTCGCGCTCGCTGCTGATCGAATGCGGCTTCCACGGCGATCTGGCCAGCCGCGACGTGGCGCACGACCAGTGTCTGCGTTTCCTCGAAGTGGCCGCCATCTTCGACAACAGCGCGCTGCACGCCGCCCTGCCCGGCTGGAAGCAGGCCGACGCACCGGCCCAGTGGGCGCTGGAAGTCACGGCGCCCGTGGTGGCCAAGAGCAGCGGCTTTCGCTTCACGGCGCCGTTCACGGGGCTGGAGCGCTTCGAGAAGGCCGGCACGGTGATCGGCGACAACGATGGCGAGCCGGTGATCACGCCCTATGGCGACTGCGTGCTGGTCATGCCCTCGGTGCGCCAGGCGCGCGCGGGCGTGACCGTGGTGCGCTTTGCGCGGCGCTCGCCGCTCTGAGCCTCAGCCGCGCTGGCAGCGCGCGGGCGACAGCCGTTCAGGCTGCACGCCCTGCGCGGCCAGGCGCGCATCCAGCGGCTCGCCGCGCAGCAGGTTGCGCGCCAGCAGGCTGTAGCCGAAGGCGCTCTGTATGCCGTAGCCGCCCTGGGCGGCCACCCAGAAAAAGCCCGGCAGCGGCGCAGGCGAGGCATCCCAGCCCACGGCCATCTCGCCGTCGGCCACAAAGCTGCGCAGACCGGCCCAGGTGTGGGAAGGGCGGCGGATCTGCAGCGTGGTCACTTCCTCGATGCGCCAGATGCCCGTGGCCACGTCCAGCTCCTCGGGCGCCACGTCCTGCGGCGCCACGGGGTCGGCGTTGGCGGGCGAGCCCAGCAGCTGGCCTGCATCGGGCTTGAAGTAAAAGCCCTCGTCGGCGCTGATCACGGCGGGCCAGTGCGCGGCATCCATGCCTTCGGGCACGGCAAAGGTGAAGGCACTGCGCCGCTTGGGCACCAGGCCTATGGGCGCTGCTCCCGCCAGCGCACCCAGCGCATCGGCCCAGGCGCCGGCTGCGTTGACCACGCAGCGCGCGCGCACCTGGCTGCCGTCGGCCAGGTCCAGGGTCCAAACACCGCCGTCCTGCGCCAGCGCGCGGACCTCGGCGCTGCAGCGCAGCTCGCCGCCGCACTGGCGCAGGCCGCGCAGGAAGCCCTGGTGCAGGCCATGCACGTCGATGTCGCGCGCGCCGTCGTCCGCAAAGCCATCGACCAGCAGCGTGGTGTTCAGGCAGGGCACCAGGGCCTTGAGTTCATCGGGGCCCAGGCGCCGCGCCTGGGGCGAGTGCAGGAGCGCCTCGGCATGGGCGGCATCGAGCAGGCCCTTCTGCGCGGCCGTGCCCACATAGAGCACGCCGCGCGGCGCCAGGATGGGCGCCTGCACAAAGCCTTGCGGCGGCTGCTCGTAGAAGGCGCGGCTGGCCCGCGTCAGCGCCTGGACCTGCAGCGGGCCATAGTGCTCCTCATACAGAGCGGCCGAGCGGCCCGTGCTGTGGTAGCCAGGCTGGGATTCGCGCTCCAGCACCAGCACCGAGGCGCCGCCATCGCGCGCCAGCTGCCAGGCCACCGAGGCACCGGCCATGCCCGCGCCCACCACCACGAAATCACGGATGCTGCTGTCCATGGCCGGCCTCACTTTGCGTTCTTGCGGCCTGGCTTGGCCTGCGCGGGAGCCGACGCTGCCTCCAGATAGGGCCGCAGATAGCGCCCCGTGTGGCTGGCCGGGTTGGCCGCCACGTCCTCGGGCGTGCCCGTGGCCACCACCTGACCGCCGCCCGAGCCACCTTCGGGGCCCATGTCGATGATCCAGTCGGCCGTCTTGATCACGTCCAGGTTGTGCTCGATGACCACGATGGTGTTGCCCGCATCGCGCAGCTGCTGCAGCACTTTGAGCAGCAGGGCGATGTCGGCGAAGTGCAGGCCCGTCGTGGGCTCGTCCAGGATGTAGAGCGTGCGCCCCGTGTCGCGCTTGGACAGCTCCTGGGCCAGCTTGACGCGCTGCGCCTCGCCGCCCGACAGCGTGGTCGCGCTCTGGCCCAGCCGGATATAGGACAGGCCCACGTCCAGCAGGGTCTGCAGCTTGCGGGCGATGGTGGGCACGTCCTTGAAGAAGGCATGGGCGTCCTCCACCGTCATCTCCAGGATCTGGGAGATGTTGCGGCCCTTCCACTGCACCTCCAGCGTCTCGCGGTTGTAGCGCTGGCCGTTGCAGATGTCGCAGGGCACGTAGACATCGGGCAGGAAGTGCATCTCCACCTTGACCACGCCATCGCCCTGGCAGGCCTCGCAGCGGCCGCCGGCCACGTTGAACGAGAAGCGCCCGGGGCCGTAGCCGCGCTCCTTGGCGGTGTTGGTCTCGGCCATCAGGTCGCGGATGGGCGTGAACAGGCCCGTGTAGGTGGCCGGGTTGCTGCGCGGCGTGCGGCCTATGGGCGACTGGTCCACATTGATGACCTTGTCGAAATGGCCCATGCCGATGATGTCGTCGTGCGGCGCAGCCTCGCCGCCGGCACGGTGGATCTGGCGCGCGGCCTCGGTATAGAGCGTGTCGTTGACCAGGGTGCTCTTGCCCGAGCCCGAGACCCCGGTCACGCAGGTCAGCAGGCCCACGGGAAAGTCCGCCGTCACGCCCTTGAGGTTGTGGCCACGTGCGCCCACCACGCGCAGGGCCTGCAGTTGCGGCGCGCCGGGGGCGGTTGCGTTGTCGGGATTGGCGGGGGGCTGCTGGGTTCGGGCCGGGAAGCCCTTGGCCGCTGGCCGGGCCTCGCCCTCGGCCGTTGCCTCCAGCACCGGTTGCCAGGGCGTGCGCCGCGCAGGCACTTCGATGCGCTGGGTGCCCGCCAGGTAGCGGCCCGTGGGTGAATCGGGATTGGCGCGCACCTCTTCGTAGCTGCCCTGGGCCATGACGCGGCCGCCATGCACGCCAGCGCCGGGCCCCAGGTCGATGATCTGGTCGGCCGCGCGCATCATGTCCTCGTCGTGCTCGACCACGATGACGCTGTTGCCGATATCGCGCAGGTGCTGCAGCGTGCCGATGAGCTTGTCGTTGTCGCGCTGGTGCAGGCCGATGCTGGGCTCGTCCAGCACATACATCACACCCGTCAGGCCGCTGCCGATCTGGCTGGCCAGGCGGATGCGCTGGGCCTCGCCGCCGGACAGGGTGTCCGCGCCGCGCTCCAGGCTCAGGTAGCTCAGGCCCACGTCGTTGAGGAACAGCAGGCGCGAGGCGATCTCGCGCACCACCTTGCCCGCGATCTCGGCCTTGGCGCCCGACAGCTGCAGGGACGCGCACCAGGCATGGGCCTCGGCCAGCGTGGCGTGGCCCACCTCGTAGATGGCGCGGGCCTGCTCGCCCTCGCCGATGCGCACGAAGCGCGCCTCGCGGCGCAGCCGCGTGCCGCCGCAGTCGGGGCAGACGGCGACGCTGCGCAGCCGCGCCAGATCGTCGCGCACTACGCTGGACTCGGTCTCGCGCCAGCGCCGCGTGATGTTGGGAATGATGCCCTCGAAGGGATGGCTCTTGACCATGGACTCGCCCTTGCGCGCGCCGCTGTCGAAGACGTAGCTGAAGGGCATTTCCTCTTCGCCCGAGCCCCAGAGCACCACATGGCGCACCTTCTCGGGCAGCTCCTCGAAGGGCAGCTCCACATCGGTGCCGTAGTGGCGCGCCACGCTCTCCAGCATGGAGAAGTAGTAGCCGTTGCGCCGGTCCCAGCCCTTGACGGCGCCGCTGGCCAGGCTCAGCGTGGGGAAGGCGACCACGCGCTCGGGGTCGAAGGACTCCGTGCAGCCCAGGCCGTCGCAGCCCGGGCAGGCGCCCATGGGCGAGTTGAACGAGAACAGGCGCGGCTCCAGCTCGGGCAGCGAATAGCTGCACAGCGGGCAGGCGAACTTGGCGCTGAAGAGGTGTTCCTTGCCGCTGTCCATCTCCAGGGCGATCACGCGGCCGCCGGCGTCGGCGCCACCCGCGCGCAGGGCGGCCTCGAAACTCTCGGCCAGGCGCTGCTGGGCGTCGGCGCGCACCTTGAGGCGGTCGATCACCACGTCGATGTCGTGGCGCTCGTTCTTCTCCAGCGCGGGCAGGGAATGGGACTCGTGGATCTTGCCGTCGATGCGAAAGCGAACATAGCCCTGGGCCTGCATCTGCGCGAACAGCTCGGCGAACTCGCCCTTCTTGTTGCGCGCCAGCGGCCCCAGCACCATGAGGCGCGTGTCCTCGGGCAGGGCCAGGGCCGCATCCACCATCTGGCTGATGGTCTGGGACTGCAGCGGCAGGTTGTGGTCGGGGCAGTAGGGCGTGCCGGCGCGTGCGAACAGCAGGCGCAGGTAGTCGTTGATCTCGGTCACCGTGCCCACGGTGGAGCGCGGGTTGTGGCTGGTGGCCTTCTGCTCGATGCTGATGGCGGGCGACAGGCCCTCGATCAGGTCCACATCGGGCTTGTCCAGCCGCCCCAGGAACTGGCGCGCATAGGCCGACAGGCTCTCCACATAGCGGCGCTGGCCCTCGGCATACAGCGTGTCGAAGGCCAGGCTGGACTTGCCCGAGCCCGACAGCCCGGTGATCACCACCAGCCGGTTGCGCGGAATGTCCAGGTCGATGTTCTTGAGGTTGTGCGTGCGCGCACCGCGGATGGCGATGCGTGACTGCGCCAGCGCCAGCGCCAGGCCAAGGTAGCGGCCGTCGGGCTGGGAGCGGGAGTCGGCGGCCCGGTCCAGGCCGCCGTCTTCGGAAATCGTGTGGGAACCAGGCATCGGGAAAACCCCTGCGAAGGCGAACCCGCCATGATAGGTCAGAACCCGTGCCACCGCATGGCGGCTCGGTCTGCGGGGCGGCAGGGTCTGCCGCGGCGCCCCTTCACAAAACTGTCTTGCACTGCCTTGCATAACCCAGCCACCCCGCAGCGCCGGCCTATGGGCGAGAATGGCGGATTGCTTGCCCCCACAACAGTGCACCCCGTGCTCGATTCCCCCACACCCGTCCACGGCGCCCAGGCGCCAGCCCCCTCCTCGGCCGCATCGGGCCGCATGACCCCGCAGGAACGCCGATCCAGCGCCAGCCTGGCGCTGATCTTTGCGCTGCGCATGCTGGGCCTGTTCCTGGTGCTGCCGGTGTTCGCGCTGGAGGCCCGCAAATACCCGGGCGGTGACGATCCGGCCATGATCGGCCTGGCCATGGGCCTGTACGGGCTCACCCAGGCCGTGTTCCAGCTGCCGCTGGGCCTGGCTTCGGACCGGTTCGGGCGCAAGCGCGTCATCGTCGCCGGGCTGCTGGTCTTTGCCGCGGGCAGCCTGCTGGCGGCCACGGCCGACTCGCTGCTGGGCCTGATGTGGGGCCGGGGCCTGCAGGGCGCGGGCGCCGTCTCAGCTGCCGTGACCGCGCTGCTGGCCGACCTCACGCGCGACAGCGTGCGCACCAAGGCCATGGCCATGGTGGGCGGCAGCATCGGCCTCATGTTCGCGCTGGCCCTGGTGCTCAGTCCCCTGCTGGCGGCCTGGGGCGGGCTGCCCGGCATCTTCGGCCTGACCTGCGCCCTGGCGCTGGCGGGCATTGCCGTCGTGCTCTGGGTCGTCCCGCCCGAGCCCGCGCGCCACGCTGACCAGCCGCGCGGCCGCATGGCCGAGCTGTGGCGCCATGGCGACCTGGTGCGCCTGAACCTGGGCGTGTTCGTGCTGCACACCGTGCAGATGTCCATGTGGGTGGCCGTGCCCGCCATGCTGGTGCAGGCAGGCCTGGACAAGCAGGCGCACTGGCATGTCTACCTGCCGGCCGTGGTGCTGTCCTTCGCCGCCATGGGCGGCCTGTTCGCCATGGAGCGGCGCGGGCGCCTGCGCGCGGCCCTGCTGGGCGCCATCGCCCTGATCACCCTCGTGCAGATCGGCCTGGGCCTGCTGGCGGCCGGCGGCGCGCAGCCGCCGCTGTGGGCCATGGCCGTGCTGATGTTCGTGTTCTTCTGCGGCTTCAACGCGCTGGAGGCCACCCAGCCCAGCCTGGTCTCTCGCATGGCCCCGGCCCCGCTGCGCGGCGCGGCGCTGGGCGCCTACAACACGCTGCAATCGCTGGGCCTGTTCGCAGGCGGCGCGCTGGGCGGCGCCGTCGCCAAATGGGCCGGCATGCCGGGCCTGTTCACCCTGACGAGCGTCCTGGCCGTGCTGTGGCTGGTCGTCACCTGGCCGCTGCGCCCCGTGGGCCGCCACGGCTGAACGGCGGATTTTCAGACGGTTACAAGCCGCCGCCACAGGCGGTTGCAACGGGATATCCGCCCCCTGCCATCGGCGGACGGCTTGCGGCACAATGGCGCGTCTGGCCCGGGATCCATCCCTCTATGCCCGGGCCACTTCCCTATGTAAAGGTATTTCACTCATGGCATCCGTCAACAAAGTCATCATCGTCGGCAACCTCGGACGCGACCCCGAAATGCGCACCTTCCCGAGTGGCGATCAGGTGGCCAACGTGACCATCGCCACCACCGACCGCTGGCGCGACAAGAACACCGGCGAGAACAAGGAAGCCACCGAGTGGCACCGCGTGGTCTTCAACGGCCGTTTGGCCGAAATCGTGGGCCAGTACCTGCGCAAGGGCAGCCAGGTCTATGTCGAAGGCAGCCTGCGCACGCGCAAGTGGACCGACCAGGCCAGCGGCCAGGAACGCTACGCCACCGAAATCCGTGCCGACAGCATGCAGATGCTGGGCAGCCGCCAGGGCGGCGGCGGTGGCCAACAAGGCGGCGGCTACGGCGATGAAGGCTACGGCGACAGCGGCTACGACGCCCCTCCCCAGCAGCAGCAACAGCGCCGCCCGGCCCCTGCCCCCATGGCAGCGCCCGCACCGCGCCAGGCTCCTCCCCAGCGCCCCGCTCCCGCACCCATGGCACCCCCGCCCCAGCGCGCGGCCTCGGGCTTTGACGACATGGATGACGACATTCCGTTCTAAATCCGAAGAGGATTGTTTTTGTTGATTCGGGCCCGCCTGCTCTTCGGAGAGGCGGGCTTTTTCTTTGCCTGTCGAATGCTGACCCCGCTGAAGCGAACCGAGGCCCAGACCCCAGCGGATGTGCCGCAGCTGTGCAAGCCAGCCAGACCTTGATCATCTTCCACATAAAGAATAAAATATTTATCTTTGTATGAGTCTTTAATATTTAAAGACAAAAATAATGAATCTTGGGCTTTACTCTTCCTCACAAATCGCGGCAGAGCTATCGTCACGGCTGCGCAAGCATCGCATCGCCCAAAAGTTCACTCAGGCGGAACTGGCCAGCCGTGTAGGCGTATCCAAGGCCACCATCGTCAACATGGAGGCAGGCAAGAACGTCTCATTCGAGACCGTGATCGCCGTTGTACAGGTGCTGGGCCTTGCCATTCAGCTTGAAGAGCTGTTTCTTTATCAACCACGCACGATTGAAGAGCTTGAAAGGATTTCAACTCTTCCTCAGCGGGTGCGTTCCCCGAAAGCTTCACATGGTTCAGAAGATTAATGTCTACTACGAAGGCTGGGGCGACAAATTCCATTGGGCTACCCTGGGTGCAGCCGACGCCAGAAGCAGCATTATTTTTGAATATACCGACGAGGCTTTTTCCAAGGGACTGGAGCTATCACCCTACCTTTTCCCGCTTGTAAAGGGACGCGATTTCTCCAGATCTCTACCAAGACACCAATTAGGTCTGCCAGGCCCTGTCTACGATTCTTTGCCGGATGGATGGGGTTTGCTCCTGATGGACAAACTATTCCAAAAGCGTGGTTTGGATCCTGCTCGGTTATCTGCGCTGGATCGATTGGCATATGTTGGCGACAGCGCACTAGGTGCAATGACATTTGCACCTGCTGATAGTTTCATGAAACAGCCTCAAGCAGATATTCCTATGGCAATGCTTGCACAAGAAGTGCAACAAGTGCTTGAGGACAAGGACACAGCTCTGCTCGCGCAACTTGCCCTGGTGGGTGGTTCGCCTCATGGGGCTCGGCCCAAGGCGCTGGTCTATCTGAATAGCGAGACACATCGCGCGAGCACCGTACCCATGGAGGGCGCTGAACCTTGGCTGGTGAAATTTCCCGCAATGAATGAACACTCCGAGGTTTGTGCCATTGAGGACCTCTACGTCAAGTCTGCCAGTGCATGCGGGCTTGAGGCGCCGCCTACCGTCAGCTTGGATCTGGGACAGGGGCTGTCTGCCTTTGGCATCAAACGCTTCGACAGAGAAGGCGATTACCGCGTTCCTGTCCACACCTTGGCTGCATTTGTTGGCGCTGATTTCCGGGTTGCCGGGTCCATCGGCTATATCACCTTGATGCAGGCAACACGATTCCTGACCAGAGATTCAAGGGAAGTGAAAAAAGCCTTTGAACGCGCTGTGTTCAACGTGATTTTCAACAATCGGGATGACCACGGAAAGAATTTCTCCTTCAGGATGGGAAAGGATGGCCATTGGAAGCTTGCCCCGGTTTATGACATAACCTTCAATCGAGGGCCGGGCGGCTACCATCAAATGGACGTAGCAGGCGAGGCATCCATTATTAGATTGGCGCATCTGCACCAGCTCGGCAAGGAAGCTGGAGTCAGCAAAAAAGAAACAATGGAAGTCATTTCGAGAGTTGCGCAGGAGGCATCTTTATTCTCTGCACGAGTGCAGGAATACGATGGCGCCATCCGCAGGCAAACAGAACAGAATATCTCGAGAATTCTTCAAGCGAATATCAAAGCGGCCACATCATAGGCGCCGCATCCATGGCGCCTTCATGATCGGCGCGGCGCTTCCCTCCCTCGCACACCCTCGTACAATCGCGCCCGTGATTTCAGTCCACCGGCACCGTCAACCAGGGGCTCGCCATGCGCGCAGCCGCGATGCCACGCGCCTTCACAGCTTCACGCTGGCCCGCATCGCGCGCGGCTCGCAGAGCCGGCGCTCGGGCTGCACCCGCCTGGCGCCGCCGTAGCACGGTCGAACCGTACAAGCCGCCAGGTTTCGGGCATCGCCCGACGCCCGGCATGTTCATTCCCGTCTACAAAATCCTGCCCCGCCCTGTCACATCCAGCGCGGCGGGGCTGGCCATTTCCATGTCGAAGCATCCCCATCCCTTTCGCGCCGAGTGGGCGCCCAGCATTCCGCGCGAGCTCATGGCCGGCGCCGTGGCCACCTTTGCGCTGATCCCCGAGGTCATCGCCTTTTCCTTCGTGGCTGGCGTCGATCCTGCCGTCGGGCTGTTCGCCTCCTTCATCATCAGCATCGTCATCGCCTTCACGGGCGCGCGCCCGGCCATGGTGTCGGCGGCTGCGGGCTCGGTCGCCCTGGTGGCGGCGCCGCTGGTGCATGCCCATGGCGTGCAGTATCTTTTTGCGGCCGGCATTCTTGCGGGGGCCGTGCAGATCCTGTTCGGCCTGCTGCGCCTGGGCGTGCTGATGCGCTATGTGTCGGGCTCGGTGCGCACGGGCTTCGTCAATGCGCTGGCCATCCTGATCTTCTCGGCCCAGATGCCGCACCTGATCGGCGCCAATGCCGCCACCTGGGCCATGGTGGGCGCCGGCCTGCTGATCATCTACGGCCTGCCCCGGCTGACCACGGCCGTGCCCTCGCCCCTGGTCTGCATCGTGGTGCTGACGGTGGCGGCGAATTGGCTGGACCTGCCCTTGAAGACGGTCGCCGACCTGGGCCTGCTGCCGGACGGCCTGCCCAGCTTCGGGCTGCCGCAGGTGCCGTGGTCGCTGGAGACGCTGCGCCTGATCGCCCTGCCCGCGCTGGCGATCGCCATGGTGGGATTGCTGGAGTCCATGATGACGGCCAGCGTGGTCGATGAACTCACGGACACGCCCAGCTCCAAGAACCGCGAGTGCAGCGGCATCGGCGTGGCCAACATCGCGGCCAGCCTGTTCGGCGGCATTGCCGGCTGCGCCATGATCGGCCAGACCGTGGGCAATGTGCGCTACGGCGGCCGGGGCCGGCTGTCCACGCTGTTCGCGGGCGCCTTCCTGCTGATCCTGATGGTGCTGCTCAAGCCCTGGGTGTCCCAGGTGCCGGTGGCGGCGCTGGTGGCCATCATGGTAATGGTGTCGGCCTCCACGCTGGACTGGGGATCGGCCCGCGCCCTGCTCAGGCATCCCAAGCTGTCCAGCGCCGTCATGCTGGCCACCGTGGTGGTCACCGTGGCCACGGACAACCTGGCCGCCGGCGTGGGCGTCGGCGTGCTGCTCAGCGGGGTGTTCTTCACCTTCAAGGTCTCAAGGCTGCTGTCCGTCGAGAAGACGCAGGACGGCGCAGGCCTGACCTACCGCGTATCGGGCCAGGTCTTCTTTGCCTCGGCCGACCAGCTGGTCGATGCCTTCGACGTGCGGGACATCGAAGGCCGGCCGGTGCGCATCGAACTGACCAACGCCCATTTCTGGGACATCACGGCCGTCAATGCGCTGGACAAGGTCTGCCAGCGCCTGCGCAAGCACGGCAGCACGGTCGAGGTGACGGGCTTGAACGAACACGGCCGGGCATTGGTGTCGCGGCTGGATATCGGCATCGAGTAGGAAACCTGTCCCGGGCATGGTTTCCCTGCGCTGGCAGACCGCTTGCTTTCCTGGGGCAGACGCGGTCTGCTCTTTCGCAAAGAGAAATCCGTCAAATATCAAATGGGGCATTCAGAAAGTTCTCTATTTCAAAGAGTTACTCTTTTGAAATAAAGATTTCAGCCCGCTCATTTAGGATCTGGACCGCTGTCACCTCCCCGAACCCGTCCCACCTCTTCCATGCGAATCAGATCCGTTATCTTGGGCCTTGTCCTCCTGGTCTTTGCCGCATCCGCATCCTGGTTGGCCGTGTATGGGTTTCTCATCTCCCAGGAGGACTACTCGCCTGAGCGGGGATCGCTCAGATATTACGTAGGCATCTCTTCCCTGATACGCAATGCGCCAGCAACAGGGACGATGGCGGAGCCCGCCTACTTCGGCTCCGTCGGTGATGGCAACAAGCCCCCGCAGTCCGAGATGACCTTCGAGACCAGCGCCAAGGACATCACCGAGGCCACTGCGGCCATCAACAGCTACCTGCGCCAGAAGGATTTCCACCAGAGATCCATCGATGCCGAAAATGCCGCCGCATCGTTTGTCCCCGAGGGAGAGCGCCTTGTCCAATACGCGCAATACGCGTCATCGGCCGGCGAAGTTGCCGTACTGGCGGTCACCCAGGCAATCGCAACAGGCCTGTGCAAGGTCACGCTCACCCATTACGACTGAACATGTCCAGCAGATCCCACATACCCCGAAGACTCATCTATACCTGCAACTGCGGATGGATTGACCTGGGCCACCTCCAATCGGTCGAGAGCCATCGCAATCGCTACGCCAGTGCGGCCTATCTCTGGAAAGACATACTGCATGAGCGCGGCATCGGGATTCCCGGTCACTCCGACAGCCATCTGATTCAATACAAGCAATCCATGGGGCGCTTTGGCCTGGCCCAGGAATTTGCCAAGTTCTATCTCGTCAAGAAAGGCCTGTCTCTTTCAGCGAAGCGCTCCGTGGCCCTGGCCATATTCATGGAGGTTTCCATGGGCTTCGAGAGCCTGCAGGCATCCATGTCGCTCCTCACAGACAGTGGATTCAGCCAGGAAGACCTCGTTTCCAACCTGATTGGCTTCTACATGGTCGTGCACGGGGCACTGGACTGGAAGAATCTGTGCAAGCCGGTTTCCACCGAGGCATCGCTGGCCGTCTGGGACGCCAACGGTCCCGTGGGAAGCCATAAAAACAAAGTCTTCCAGCCGCAGTTCCACGCCTGCGAGGAATGCAAGAGCAAGCACCATGTGCAGCTGCCGCGCTTTCCTTCCGCGTTTCAGTCCATACAGCCCGCATCCAAGGGTCTGCACTTCATCGAAGCATCTGATGGGCTGCCAGTGCCAAAGCACATGCTTTCGACACTGTTTCCCTGAGTCTTCCTGCCCTGCGCCAGAACGCAGGCGCCCTCACCGCTCATCGAACGACAGCACCACGCGCTCGGTCAGCGGATGCGCCTGGCAGGTCAGCACGAAGCCGCAGGCGACTTCGTTCTTGTCGAGGGCGAAGTTGCGCTCCATGCGCACTTCGCCCTCGACCACCTTGGCGCGGCAGGTGCCGCAGACGCCCGAGGTGCAGGAATAGGGAACTTCCAGCCCGGCCGAGGAGGCCGCGTCCAGGATGCTGGCCTGGCCGCGCGTGAAGGGGATCTCGCGCGAGAGGCCGTCGCGCACCAGGGTGATGCGTGCGGTGGCGGCGTCGCCGGGCTGGGCTTCGTGCACCACGGCGCCCACCGTGCCCTGGCCTGCGGCCGGCAGGGCCACGCCGAAGCGCTCGATGTGGATGCGTTCCTCGGCCACGCCGGCGGCCAGCAGGGCGGCCTCGGCCTCGTCGTTCATCTGGAAGGGTCCGCAGATGTAGACATGGTCGATGTGCGCGGCCGGCACCACGCCCTGCAGGAATTCGGCGATCTTGCTGCGGTCCATCACGCCCATGTTCAGCGGCAGGTCGGTGTGCTCGTCCGAGAACACATGCTGCAGCGACAGCCGCGACATGTAGCGGTTCTTGAGGTCCTCGATCTCCTCCTTGAACATGGTGGACTGCAGCTGGCGGTTGCCGTAGATCAGCGTGAAGCGGCTGGCGGGCTCGCGCGCCAGCACGGTCTTCATGATGGACAGGATGGGCGTGATGCCGCTGCCGCCGGCGATGCCCACATGGTGGCGCGCGGCCCCGGGCTCGATGGGCACGAAGAAGCGGCCCTGGGGCGCCATGACCTGCAGCGTGTCGCCGGGGCGCAGATGCTCGTTGATCCAGTTGGAGAACTGGCCGCCGCGCACCTTGCGCACGCCCACGCGCAGCTCGCCGTCATCCACGCCTGCGCAGATGGAGTAGCTGCGGCGCAGGTCCTGGCCGTCGATCTGGTGGCGCAGGGTGAGGTACTGGCCCTGGGTGAAGCCGAAGACCTCGCGCAGCGCGGGCGGCACGTCGAAGGAGACGACCACGGCCTCGGCCGTGTCGGGCGCAATGCTGCGCACGCGCAGCGGGTGGAACATCGTGGTCGTGGTCATATCGGCTTGAAGTGTTCGAAGGGTTCGCGGCAGTCCAGGCAGCGGTGCAGGGCCTTGCAGGCCGTGGCGCCGAAGGCCGACAGCCGCTCGGTGTGCGCGCTGCCGCAGTGCGGGCAGGCAACGGGCTCGGGCACGGCAATGCCCTGGCGGCGGCGCACCAGGCGGATGGGCGAGGTGCCTTCCGGCAGGCCGGAGTCGCCACAGCGCCCGGGCGGCGCGATGCCGTACTCGCGCAGCTTGCGCCGGCCGTCGTCGCTGATCCAGTCCGTGGTCCAGGCGGGGGCGCGGCGCAGCACGGCGCGCGCGGGTCCCAGGCCTGCGGCCTCGATGGCATCGAGCACGCTGCGCTCGATGACCTCGGTGGCGGGGCAGCCCGAGTAGGTGGGCGTGAGCACGATCTCCATGCCCTGGCCTTCGGGCAGGGCATGGACCTCGCGCACGATGCCCAGCTCGCAGACCGAGATCACGGGCACCTCGGGATCAGGCACGTCCTGCAGCGCGGCCCAGGCCAGGCGCTCGCGCTCGGCCAAGGCGGATGTGACGGCCACAAGCCGTGCGGCAGCCATCACCACACCCCGCCCGGATAGGCGCGCTGCAGGTGCTGCATCTCGGCCAGGATGAAGCCCATGTGCTCGCTGTGCACGCCGTTGCGGCCCGTGCTGCGGAAGGCGGATTCGGCCGGCATGTCCAGCGTGGCCTCCTGCAGCAGGGCGGCCATTTCGGCCTGCCAGGGTTCGCGCAGCTCGGACCAGGCCGGGCCCAGGCCGCTGGCGCGCGCGGCGGCGTCCGTGGCGTCGTCGGTGAACAGCTCGGCCGCGTAGCGCCACAGCTGGGCCAGGGCCGCCTCCATGCGCTGGCGCGATTCCTCGGTGCCGTCGCCCAGTCGCACCACCCAGTCGCCCGCGTGCTGCTCGTGGTAGCGCGCTTCCTTGAGCGCCTTGGCGGCGATGGCGGCCAGCTCGGCGTCGCTGGAGTGCACCAGGCGCTCCCACATCAGGCGCAGCCAGGTGGCGGCCATGGCGTTGCGCAGCACGGTGAAGGCGAAGTCGCCGCGCGGCAGCTCGGCCAGCGTGGCGTTGAAGTAGTCGCGCTCGTCGCGCAGAAAGGCGAGCTGGTCCTCGTCGTGCGCGCGGCCTTCAAGCTGGCCGGCGCGGGTCAGCAGCGCACGCGCCTGGCCGACCAGGTCCAGCGCCATGTTGGTCATGGCAATGTCCTCTTCGAGGATGGGCGCGTGGCCGCACCACTGGCCCAGGCGCTGGGCCAGGATCAGGCAGGTATCGCCCAGGCGCAGCAGGTACTGCACCTCGGGGCGGGCGTCGATGGCGATGGAGGAGGCGGAGGCGGAGGCGTTCATGGCAGCTCCCCGCTCACATGTGGTCCACCGAGGGCGGCAGCTGGTAGAAGGTCGGATGGCGGTAGACCTTGTCCTGGGCCGGGTCGAAGAACATGTCCTTGTCGCCGGGGTCGCTGGCCACGATCTGGTCCGAGCGCACCACCCAGACGCTCACGCCCTCCTGGCGCCGCGTGTAGACATCGCGCGCCATCTGCAGCGCCATCTGCGGGTCGGCCGCGTGCAGGCTGCCGCAGTGCTTGTGGTCCAGGCCGGCCTTGCTGCGGACGAAGACTTCCCACAGCGGCCATTCGTTGGTGATGTTCTGTTCGGCGGTGGTCATGCGGCCTCCTTGCGGGTCTGGTTTCTCTGTGTCTGCTTGCGGGCATGGGCCAGGGCGGCCTCGCGCACCCAGGCGCCCTCATCCCAGGCCTTGACGCGGGCGCCCAGGCGCTCGCGGTTGCAGGGGCCGTCTCCGGCGATCACGCGCCAGAACTCGTCCCAGTCGATGGGGCCATGGTCATGGGCCTGGCGGGCCTCGTTCCATTTCAGGTCGGGGTCGGGCAGGGTCACGCCCAGCACCTTGGCCTGGTCCACCGTGGCGTCGATGAACTTCTGGCGCAGCGCGTCGTTGGAGATACGCTTGATGCCCCAGCGCATGGACTGCGCGCTGTTGGGAGACTGGTCGTCGGGCGGGCCGAACATCATGATGGACGGCCACCACCAGCGGTTGACGGCGTCCTGCACCATGGCCTTCTGCGCCTCGGTGCCCTGCTGCATCATGGTCAGCAGCGCCTCGTAGCCCTGGCGCTGGTGAAAGCTCTCCTCGCGGCAGATGCGCACCATGGCGCGCGCGTAGGGCGCATAGGAGCAGCGGCAGATGGGCACCTGGTTCATGATGGCCGCGCCATCCACCAGCCAGCCGATGGTGCCCATGTCGGCCCAGGTCAGCGTGGGGTAGTTGAAGATGGAGCTGTACTTGGCCTTGCCCGTGTGCAGCGCGTGCAGCATCTGGTCGCGGCTGCTGCCCAGCGTCTCGGCGGCGGCGTAGAGGTACAGGCCATGGCCGCCCTCGTCCTGCACCTTGGCCAGCAGGATGGCCTTGCGCTTGAGCGTGGGCGCGCGGCTGATCCAGTTGCCCTCGGGCAGCATGCCGACGATCTCGCTGTGCGCGTGCTGGCTGATCTGGCGCAGCAGCGTCTTGCGGTAGTTGTCGGGCATCCAGTCCTTGGCCTCGATGAATTCGCCGGCATCGATGCGCTCGTCAAAGCGCTGCTGCAGGCGCATTTCGTCGGCCGAGCGCACGGCCTTGCCGCCATCGCCCGCTTCCTTGCCCATGGTGTCCATGGCCTGGGTGTACATGTGCGATCTCCTTGAATGAAATGGTTGACGACGGCCGGCGGTGCCTCAACGCGGCCGCTTGTCGTACACACGCCGGGCCTTGCCGGTCTGCGTGCGCTCGATGGTGTCGGGATCGAAGACGCGCACCGCCGTGGAAATGCCCACCAGGGTCTTGATGCGCTGCTGCACCCACTGCGCGATCTCGCCGCGCTCGGCATCGCCCAGGCCGCGCCGCTGCGGCTGCAGCTCGCAGTGCACCTCGACGGTGTCCAGCAGGCCTTCACGGCTGATGTGCATCTGGTACAGGCCCGTGAGGCTGGCATTGGCCAGCACGATTTCCTCGATCTGGGTCGGAAAGACGTTGACGCCGCGGATGATCATCATGTCGTCGCTGCGCCCCACGATCTTGCCCATGCGCCGGAAGCTGCGCGAGGTCGGCGCAAGCAGCCGTGTCAGGTCCCGCGTGCGGTAGCGCACGATGGGCATGGCCTCCTTGGACAGCGACGTGAAGACCAGCTCCCCCTCGCTTCCATCGGGCAGCACCTCGCCCGTGTCCGGGTCGATGATCTCGGGGTAGAAATGGTCTTCCCAGATCACCGGCCCGTCCTTGCTCTCCACGCATTCGCTGGCCACGCCCGGGCCCATGACTTCGGACAGGCCGTAGATGTCCACGGCATCCAGCCCCGCCTTGCCCTCGATCTCGCGGCGCATGGCCTCGGTCCAGGGCTCGGCGCCGAAGATGCCGATCTTGAGCGAGCTCTCGCGCGGGTCCATCCCCTGGCGCTGCATCTCCTCCACGATCACCTGCATGTAGCTGGGCGTGACCATGATGATGTCGGGCCGGAAATCCTGGATCAGCTGCACCTGCTTTTCGGTCTGCCCGCCCGACATGGGCACCACGGTGCAGCCCGCGCGCTCGGCGCCGTAGTGCGCGCCCAGCCCGCCCGTGAACAGGCCATAGCCATAGGCCACATGCACCATGTCGCCGGGCCGCCCGCCCGCCGCGCGGATGGAGCGCGCCACCAGATTCGCCCAGTTGTCGATGTCATTCAACGTGTAGCCCACGACCGTGGGCTTGCCCGTGGTGCCCGAGGAGGCATGCACGCGCGCCACCTTCTGGCGCGGCACGGCGAACATGCCGAACGGGTAGTTCTCGCGCAGGTCCTTCTTGGTGGTGAAGGGAAAGCGGGCCAGGTCGGACAGCGTGCGCAGGTCGGACGGATGCACGCCCTTCTCATCGAAGGCGCGGCGGTAGTGCGGCACGTTGTCGTAGGCATGCTGCAGCGACCAGCGCAGGCGCTGCAGCTGCAACGAGGCGATCTCGTCGCGGCTGGCGGTTTCGATGGGGTCGAGTTCGCCGGGGGCGGGGCGCAGGTCTTTGTTCATCGGGGTTCTGGCGTCGTGAGGCAAAAGGTTCAGAATAATTGACCGACCGGACGGTAGGATTATAAGATGCAGCTTTCTTGAGCAACAAGGCTTGTTGTCCGGTACTAACCCTGATAGCGACGCCACATTCCAAACCAGGAGACATCCCATGCCCACCCACGCCCTCTACGAACGCCACCGCCCTCTGCTCGACGACGCGCTGCAGGCCCTGTCCCGCCGGGGCCACTGGTCGCCCTTCCCCGAGGCGCCCTCGCCCAAGGTGTATGGCGAGACCGCCCAGGCCCAGGGCCATGCCGCCGTGCAGGCGCTGTTCGGCAAGGACTATCCGCTGCGCCAGCCCGGCGAACGCGCCCGCGTGGCCACCGAGCAGTCGCCCTATGGCGTGGCCCTGGACATCCGCTACCCCGAGTGCGATGCCCAGGCACTGGTGGATGCCGCCCAGGCGGCCGAGCCCGCATGGCAGGCGCTCGGACCCCAGGGCCGCACCGGCGTGCTGCTGGAGGCGCTGACGCGCATCCACCAGCGCAGCTTCGAGATCGCGCATGCGGTGATGCTGACCACGGGCCAGGGCGCGATGATGGCCTTCCAGGCCGGCGGCCCCCATGCGCAGGACCGCGCCCTGGAAGCCATTGCCGTGGCCTGGAAGGCCATGGCCGACGTGCCTGCCGAGGCCGTCTGGGAAAAGCCCCAGGGCAAGCATGCGCCCGCCGTGCTGCACAAGCGCTTCGAGATCGTGGGGCGTGGCGTGGCCCTGGTCATCGGCTGCGCCACCTTCCCGACCTGGAACACCTACCCGGGCCTGTTCGCCGCGCTGGCCACGGGCAACCCCGTGATCGTCAAGCCCCACCCCAACGCCGTGCTGCCGGCCGCGCTCACCGTGAGCGTGCTGCGCGATGTGCTGACCGAGCAAGGCCTGGACCCCAACCTCGTGACCCTGGCCGTGAGCGACAAGCCCGAATTGACCCAGGCCCTGGCCACGCATGCGGCCGTGGCCTCCATCGACTTCACCGGCGGCAATACCTTCGGCCAGTGGCTGCAGTCCAACGCGCCGCAGGCACGCCTGTATGCCGAGATGGCCGGCGTGAACCTGGTGGTGATCGAGTCCACCGATGCCTACGCAGGCATGCTGCGCAATCTGGCCCTGTCACTGTCGCTGTACAGCGGCCAGATGTGCACCACCACGCAGAACCTCCTGATTCCGGCCGGCGGCATAGAGACTGACCAGGGCCACAAGAGCTTCGAGCAGGTCGGCGCCGATCTGGCCGCCGCCATCGACCAGTTGCTGGCCGATCCCAAGGTGGCCTTCACCGTGCTGGGCGCCATAGGCTCTGCGCAGACCGTGGAGCGCGTGGAACAGGCCGCCACCGTGGGCCGCGCCGTGCGCGCCTCGCAAAAGCTCACCCATCCCGAGTACCCGCAGGCCGAGGTGCGCACGCCCGCGCTGCGCGCGCTGGACGTGGCGGACGCCGCCATCTACGAGCGCGAATGCTTCGGCCCCGTCTCCTACCTGGTGGCCGTGCCCTCGGCCCAGGCCGCGCGCGAGCTGGCCGAGCGCAGCGTGCGCGCGCATGGCGCGATGACCCTGGGCCTGTACTCCACGGATGCGGCCTTTGTCGATGCCGTGGCGGCCTCGGCGCTGCGCTCGCGCGTGGCCCTGTCCATCAACCTCACGCAGGGCGTGATGGTCAACCAGTCGGCAGGCTTCTCGGACTTCCACGCCACGGGCGGCAATCCCGCGGCCAATGCCAGCTACACCACGCTGGCCTTCGTGGCCGACCGCTTCGTGGTCGTGCAGCGCAGGTGGTAAGGGACCGGGCCGAGCCTAGGCCTGGCGGGCCTTGCGCGGCTTCTTGGCGTCCGGCACGCTGACCGCGCGCACGCCGCCGAAGAACAGCTGGGACACCATGGTGCCAATGGCGTCATGGTCCAGCGTGCCGCCCGGCTTGAGCCAGGTGAAGGTCCAGTTGATCATGCCGAACAGCAGCATGGCCAGGGGCTTGCCCAGGGCGCTGTCGGCGGGCTCGCCGCGCACCTGGGCAATGGTCTGCGCAAAGGCGGCGACCACGCGGCGCTCCACGTCCAGGATGCGCTGCTGGTCTTGCTCGCGCAGGAAGCGCACGTCCTCGGTCAGCACGCGGTGGGCATTCTGGGCCTGGGCGTACTCCTGGCCGAAGCCGCGGATCAGCGCATGCAGGCGCTGCTCGGGATCGGCATGGGCCTGCAGGGTGTCGTTGACCAGGGCTTCGAGACGCAGCACATGCTCTTCGGCAATGCGCACGGCCAGGTCGTGCTTGTCGATTACATAGTGGTAGAGCGTGGCCTTGGAGACGCCGCAGGCCGCAGCCACCTCGTTCATGGAGGTGCCCGCATAGCCGCGCTGCGCGAACAGCTGGGCGGCGTGGGAGAGGATCATTTCACGCTGGCCATCGTAGCCAGCAGGGTCACGTACGCGTGCCATGCGGCGGCGTCCTTTCGGTAGGTGTCGTTGCCAGGGTCCGCCCGTGCGGCCCGGGCCGGAATTATGGACGGCGCAGCGGCGCGCACCCCCGCGATTACCAGTTTTCAGGGATATGCAAAGATGCGGGCTTCGCCCACAGTCGGGCGGCCATCCTGCCCCTTTTTACGCCCGCCGCTGCGCACGCCTTTTCCATGCCCGCCCACCTGCTTGTCCCAGAGTCCACGCTTCCGGCCCCGGTGCTGGTGGTGGAGGACGAGCCGCTGATCCGCCAGCGGCTGCAGTCCGTGCTGGGCCAGCTGGGCTACACGCCCGATGCCCTGCTGTTCGCCGGCTCCCTGGCCCAGGCCCGCGCCTGCCTGGCCGAGCCCGTGGCCCTGGCCCTGGTGGACCTGGGCCTGCCCGACGGCAGCGGCATCGACCTGATCGCCGAGATGCGCAGCGCAGACCCGGCCGTGGGCATCCTGGTGATCTCGGCCTGGAGCACGGAGGACGCCATCCTCGCGGCACTGCGCGCAGGCGCCACCGGCTATGTGCTCAAGGAACGCGACGACCTGGAAGTGTCGCTGTCCATCCGCAGCGTGCTGCGCGGCGGCGCCCCCATCGACCCCTTCATCGCGCGCCGCGTGATCGCCGAGCTGCAGGGCGCGGCACCCGCCACGCCGGAGAGCAGCGGCACCGAGTCCACGCTGAGCGCGCGCGAAAGCCAGATCCTGCGCCTGGTGGCCGATGGCCTGACCAACCGCGAGATCGCCGAGCAGCTGCACCTGTCGCGCTACACGGTGGAATGCCACATCAAGCACATCTACCGCAAGCTGGCCGTGTCCTCGCGCACGCGCGCCGTCAACACGGCACGCGTGCGCGGATTGCTGGGCTGACGGCCATGGGCGGGTGGCGCCGGTGGTTCGGCCCGGTGCGGCGCCTCGCCCTGGGCCAGGCCCTGGGCCTCGCCCTGGGCCTGGCGGTCCTCCTGTGCAGTCCCTGCGCCTTGGCCCAGGCCTGCCTGCCGCAGATCCTGTCCATCCAGTCCGCCAAGGCCGCAGGCCAGGGACCGCCGCCCATGGCCAGCGCGGTACGCGATTGGCACAACGTGACCCTGCCCGACCACTGGCTGGACCGCTGGCCCGGCTACAGCGGCGCCGTCTGGTACCGCATCGACTGGCAGCGCGGCTGCGCTCACCCTCCTGCCGCTTCTGCCACCGCTCCCGCCGCCGCCGATCCCGTGGCGCTGGCCCTGCACTCCATGGTCATGGCCGGCGAGGTCTTCGTGAACGGCGACCTGCTGTGGCGCGACCGGCACCTGGTCGAGCCCCTGTCGCGCAGCTGGAACATGCCGCGCTTTTGGCTGCTGCCCGAATCCGCCCTGCATGCGGGCACCAACAGCGTTTGGATACGCGTGCACGGCCTGGCCGAGCAGACGCCCGGCCTGGGCGAGGTGCGCCTGGGCGAGCCCGAGGCGCTGCGCCAGTGGCACGAGCAGACCTGGTGGAACCAGCGCACGCTGTTTGCCATGAACATCGTGGTCTCGCTGGTGCTGGGCGTGCTGTTCGCCTTTGCCTGGCTGCAGCGGCGCGCCAGCAAGGCCTTTGGCTGGTACGCGCTCAATGCCTTCTGCTGGGCGCTGTTCCTGGCCAATATCCTGGCCACCGAGGCCTGGCCCTTCCCCGACACCCTGGCCGTGGCACGCGGCAATTTGCTGGTCTTTTTGCTGTTCGGCCAGAGCTTTTGCCTGTTCACCTGGCGCTTCGGAAAACTGCACCTGCCCCGGCTGGAAAAGCTGCTGTGGGCGCTGACGCTGGCCGGCATGGCCGCCGCCATCTTCGCGCCCTGGTGGCTGGTGGACGGCGTGCTGCACATCGGCCTGGTGTACTTCGGCATCTGCGTGGCCGTATCGCTGCACTTTCCGCTGCACGCCTGGCGCACGCGCGAGCCAGGCCACCTGGTCTACGCGGCCTGCCTGCTGGTCTTCCTGTGCGCGGGCCTGCACGACATGCTGGCGCTCAAGAAGGTGATCGGCCCCGCCACGCCCTGGATGCCCTATACCGCACCGCTGACCATGCTGGCCCTGTCCATGGTGCTGGGCCGGCAGTTCGTGCTCAGCATGCGCCGCATCGAGCAGTTCAACCAGGAGCTGACCGACAGCGTGGCGCGTGCCTGCGACGAGCTTGGCGGCACGCTGGCGCGCGAGCATGCGCTGGCGCTCAGCCACTCGCGGCTGCAGGAACGGATGCAGCTGGCGCACGACCTGCACGACAGCCTGGGCGGCTCCCTGGTGCGCTCCATCGCCATGGTGGAGCAGGCCGGCACCCCCATGCACAACCGCCAGTTCCTGTCCGTGCTCAAGCTGCTGCGCGACGACCTGCGCCAGATGATCGACAGCGGCACCAGCGTCTCCGTCACCGTGCCGGACACGCCCCAGGCCTGGATCGCGCCGCTGCGCCACCGCTTTGCCAGCCTGTTCGACGCGCTGGACATGCAGTCCGACTGGCAGGTGCCTGCCGCCTGGCCGCAGCCGCCCGGTGCGCTGCAGTGCCTGGCGCTGACGCGCGTGCTGGAGGAAGCACTGGCCAATGTGATCAAGCACAGCCGCGCCCAGTGCGTGCAGGTGCAGCTGCAGTGGCCCGAGCCGCATTGGCTGATGCTGCGCATCACCGACGACGGCGCAGGCTTTGACGTGGCCGCCGTGCAGCAGGCCGGCATGGGCGTGGGCCTGCGCAGCATGCAGGCGCGCCTGCAGCGCCTGGGCGGCCATCTGGACATGGATTCAGAGCCCGGCGCCACCGTGCTGGCCGCCTGGCTGCCCGTGCCCGGCGATCACCTCCCCGACAGCATGGGCAGCACGGCGCACGGCGTCCTCAGCGGGAAAAGCGCCCTATCCCCGCACTGACGCCGGCCGGGGTCAGCACATCGTCGAAATACTCCAGCGTGAGCTGGTTGCCGTCGAACGTGGCCTTGGACAGGCTGCCCGGCGAATCGCCCTCGGGCACGAAGCTGAAGACTTCGCCATCCCAGTGGCTGAGCAGCATGCGCTGCGAACCCAGGCTGACCTGCAGCCCCCCGCCACCCGTCTGCAGGCTGACCTGGGCCGGCCCGTAGAAGCGGTTGGCGTAGCTGCCCACATAGGCGCCCAGCGGCCGGGGCGGGCGCGGGAAAGGGGGCCGGGTCTTGCCTACCAGCTCGCCATGCGGCTGCATGATGGGTGCCAGCCGCTTCGTCCAGATGCTCTCCCAGTCCTGGCGCTGGCGGCCCCATTCGACCTGGTCCAGGAACTGCGAGACCACGATCTCGGGCACGCCGATGGGCATGCCGTTGGTCAGCACCACGATGCCCAGCTTGAGCTCGGGCATGACGGTGAAGCTGGTCGCGCTGCCCGTGCCGAAGGCACCCGAGTGGCTGTAGGTGGTGCGCCCCGCCTCGGACACGCCCACGTTGAAGCCGAAGCCGTAGTAGCGCGCAGGCTCGCCGCTGCCGGCCGGCGACTGCAGCATCTGCGGCGACAGCGCCGTGCGCAGCGCCTGCGCATCGACCACCTGGCGGCCCTCGAAGCGGCCCTCGTCCAGCAGCATGGTCATCCAGCGCGCCATGTCGCGCACCGTGGAGCTGACGCCGCCGGCGGCCGACTGCGCATCGGGCCGGCGCACCGGCCCCGCCTGCCATACGCCGTTGACGCGCAAATGGCCGGCCGCGCGGTTGGCGCGCGCCTCGAAATCGGCAAACAGCGAACTGGTCTGCGTCATGCCCAGCGGGCCGTAGACGGCCTGCTGCGACAGCGCCGCCCAGGACTGGCCCGCGATGGCAGCCACCGCCTCGGCACCCGTGGTCAGGCCGAAGTTGCTGTAGGCGTACTGGGTGCCCACGGGCCGCAGCGGCAGGTAGCGCAGGCGCTCCAGGATCTGGCGCTGGCTGTAGCCCAGCTCCTCCAGCGCATCGCCGGCCTGGGCGGGCAGGCCCGAGCGGTGGGCATACATGTCGCCCACGGTGATGCGCTGGGCGGCATCTGCGTCCTCCAGCGTCCACCAGGGCAGGCCCTGCTGCACGCGCGTGTCCCAGGACACGCGGCGCTGGCCCACCTGCTGCGCCACCACGGTGGCGCCCACGGACTTGGAGACGGAGGCGAGCTGGAACACCGTGTCCGCATCCACGGCCAGCGACGAGCCCAGACGGCGCACGCCCATGCCCTGGGCATAGACCAGGCGCCCTTCATGCACCACCGCCACGGCCACGCCGGGCACGCCCGTGCGCCGCATCTGCGCGCGCACCTGGCCGTCGAGTTGATCGAGCGCACGCTTGACGCGGTCCGTCACGGGCGGATCGATGGGATCGCCCCAGGACACCTCGCCGTTGCATCCGGCCGTGGCCACGGCGCCCAGGGCCGCTCCCAGAAAATGCCGGCGCGCAAGAATCGATGAAGCCATGGGGTCTCCTGTGGTGCTGTCGTGAAGAACAAAAGGAAAAAGAAAAAGGGGCGGTTGTGCCGCCCCCCGTGACGATAGCAAAACGCGCCGGGCCGAATCCTGCCCGGCGTCAATCCGCATCAGTGCCGCGTCAGTGCTGCATCAGTGCGGATCCACTGCCGCGATGATGCCGCCGCCCAGGCACACGTCGCCGTCGTAGAGCACGGCCGACTGGCCGGGCGTGACGGCCCATTGCGGCTCGGGAAAATCCAGCCGGAAGCCCTCGGGCGTGGCGCCCGAGATCAGGGCCGGCGAGTCGGGCTGGCGGTAGCGCGTCTTGGAGCCGTAGGCCTTGCCCTCGGCGGGCGCGTGGCCGGCCACCCAGCTGACCTGGTCGGCCAGCAGCGACTGCGACAGCAGCCAGGGATGGTCATGGCCCTGCACCACGCGCAGCGTGTTGGTATCCAGCTCCTTGCGCGCCACGAACCAGGGCTCATGGTCGCCGCCGCCGCGCGGCGCGCCCTTTTCCTTGACGCCGCCGATGCCCAGGCCCGAGCGCTGGCCCAGCGTGTAGAACGACAGGCCCACATGCTTGCCCAGCTTGCGGTTGCGGTCGTCGAGGATGTTGCCGGGCTCCTTGCTGATGTAGCGGTTCAGGAAGTCGCGGAACGGCCGCTCTCCGATGAAGCAGATGCCCGTGGAGTCCTTCTTCTTCGCGTTGGGCAGGCCGATCTCCTCGGCAATGCGGCGCACCTCGGTCTTCTTCAGCTCGCCCACGGGGAACATGGACTTGGACAGCTGGGCCTGGTTGAGGCGGTGCAGGAAGTAGCTCTGGTCCTTGGCCGGGTCCAGCCCCTTGAGCAGCTCGAACAGCTGCGTGCCGGGGTTCTGACGCACGCGGGCGTAGTGGCCCGTGGCGATCTTCTCGGCGCCCAGGCGCATGGCGTGGTCCAGGAAGGCCTTGAACTTGATCTCGGCATTGCACAGCACGTCGGGGTTGGGCGTGCGGCCGGCCTGGTACTCGCGCAGGAACTCGGCGAAGACGCGGTCCTTGTACTCGGAGGCGAAGTTCACATGCTCGATCTCGATGCCGACCACGTCGGCCACGGCGGCGGCATCGACGAAATCGACATTGGACGAGCAGTATTCGCTGTCGTCGTCATCTTCCCAGTTCTTCATGAAGATGCCGACCACTTCATGGCCCTGTTGCTTGAGGAGATGGGCCGTGACAGCGGAGTCCACACCGCCCGACAGGCCCACCACGACGCGGTGTTTAGTCATGGCAGCGATTATCCCAGCGCCCTTCAAAGGCTGCGCGCCACGGGCTTTGCAGCCCTGCGCCAGCAGGAATAATGGCCCTCTTGCCCCCTAGGAAACGCCCGCATGCGCTACGACCTGACCGATCTCAAGCTGTTCATGGCCATCGCCCAGGCCGGCAATCTCTCGCGTGCCAGCCAGGCGCGGCACCTGACGCCCTCGGCCGCCAGCCAGCGCCTGCGCAATCTGGAGCAGGCCCTGGGCTGCCAGCTGTTCACGCGCGAGCACAAGGGCATGCGGCTGACCGAGGAAGGCCACGCCATGCTCGAGCATGCGCGCGGCGTGTTCGCCGCCATCGACGGCATGGAGGCCGAGGCCGCCCTGCTGGGCAGCAGCCTGCAGGGCAAGGCAACGCTGGCGGCCAACAGCTCCTCGCTGCACGGCTTCATCGGCCCGCACATCGGCGAGTTCCTGACCGCATTTCCCGAGGTGAACCTGACCCTGGTGGAGCAGACCAGCGAGACGATTGCCGCCAGCGTGGCCGAGGGCGAGGCCGACCTGGGCATCTACGCGGGCGAGCCCATGGCGGGCGCCGTGGCCTGCGAGACCTTTGCGCTGGACCGCCTGGTGGTGATCGCCCCGCCCGGCCATCCGCTGGTGCCCCAGCCGGGCGAGAGGCAAGACGACGGCGAAGGCCCTTCCTGCCGGTTCTTCGACACCCTGTCCCATGCCTTCGTGGGCATGGCGCTGACCAGCAGCAACTACGCCTTTCTGCGCGAGCTGGCCAAGCGCCATGGCCGGCCGCTGCGCTGCCGCATCCATGTGGACGATTTCACCTCCATCGTGCGGCTGGTCTCGCAGGGCGTGGGCCTGGCCATCATTCCGCACAGCATCTACCGCAGGCTCGGCACCGCGCATGCGGTGGCCTGCCTGCCGCTGGAGGAAACCTGGGCACGGCGCCCGCTGCAGCTGGTGCGCTCCAGCGAACGGCCGCTAACGCCCACCGCGCAGCGGCTGCGCAGCTTTCTGAAAGGGCTGGCCGACAAGGCCTAGGTTCAGGGCTGGGGCTGGGCTTGGGCCTTGGCCTGCTTGCGCTCCAGGAAGGCATTCATGTGGTGCTGCGGCTCGCCCGTGTTGAAGGCCGCGCCGAACTCGGCCACGCTGTCGGTGATGGCCGAGTCCACGCCCATGCCCTCCCAGCGGCGCAGCAGGCGCTTTTGCTGGCGCAGCGCCTCGATGCCGATCCCGCCCAGCCCCTCGGCAATCTGCGCGATGCGCGCATCGAGCTGGTCGCCGGGCACGCATTCGTTGAGCAGGCCCCAGCGCTCGGCCTGCAGGGCACCGATGTTCTCGCCCGTGAGCAGCAGCCAGCTGGCGCGCGTGCCGCCGATCTGCGCGGGCATCATGGCCGCGTGGATCACCGAGGGAATGCCGACCTTGACCTCGGGCATGCCCACCACGGCATCATCGGCCGCGATGCGCAGGTCGGCCGCCATGGCCAGCTCCAGCCCGCCGCCCAGCGTGTGGCCCTGCAGCCGGGCGATCACGGGCACGGGAAAATGCCGCACCGCGTTGCACAGGTCGCGCAGCCCGCTGATGAAGGCGCGTGCCGAGGCGGCGTTGAGCGACGCCATCTCGCGGATGTCGGCCCCCGCCACGAAGGCGCGCGTGCCCGATCCGCGCAGCACCAGGCAGTGCAGATCGGGGCGCTCGGCCAGCTCGGCCAATTGCGCGGTCAGCGCGCGGATCACGGGCGTGCCCAGGATGTTCAGCGGCCCGCCGCCGGTGATGGTGAGCACGGCGGTCTGCGGGGTGGGAAAGGTCACTTGTGCATGCACGGCAGATCTCCTCAAAGTTTCTCGAATCCGATGTCGCGGATCAGCTGGGACCAGGCGCGGTTGGAGCGCTCCACCGTCTGCCTGAACTGCGCAGGCTCCTGGAAGTCCACGACGGCGCCCTGCTGCTCGATGGTCTTGATCAGCTCGGGCTTTTGCAAGGTCTTGCGCATGGCTTCGCTGAGCCTGGCAAGAATGGCGGGATCGAGCCTGGCAGGCGCGCCCAGGCCATACCAGGACATGTCGTTCATGGGCTTGAGACCGGCCTCGGCATAGGTGGGCACGCCCGGCAGGGCCGGAAGGCGCACGGGGCTGGACACGGCCAGCGCACGCAGCTGGCCGCCCGCGATGAGCGCACCGGAAGACGGCATGTTGTCGAACACCACATCGAGCTGCCCCGCCATCAGGTCGTTGAGCGCCGGCCCCAGGCCCTTGTAGGGCACATGGGTGAGGGTGGTGCCCGTGGTGCTGCCGAACAGCGCACCGCTCAGGTGGCTGAGCCCGCCATTGCCCGAGGAGCCGTAGTTGAGCCGGCCCGGCGCGGCGCGCGCCGCGTCGCTGACGTCCCTGGCGCTCTTGTAGGCCGAGCCTGCGCTGACCACCATCACGCCCGGCACGTTGGCGATGTTGGTGATGGGGGTGAAGTCCTTCACCGGGTCATACGCAGGCTTGGCGTAGACGTTGGGGTTCACGGCATGCGAGCTCTCCACCATCATCACCAGGGTGTACCCGTCGGCCGGCTGCTTGGCCGCATAGGCCGAGCCCGTGCTGCCGCCCGCGCCGGGGCGGTTTTCCACCACCACGGGCTGGCCCAGCGTCTCGCCCAGGTAGCGGGCCGCCACGCGCGCGATCACATCGGTGGCGCCGCCCACCGCATAGGGCACGACCAGGCGTACGGGCCGCTCGGGATAGCTTCCTGCCCCCGCCGCCCCGGCCGCCCCCGCTGCATATGCCAGCGGCATCCCCGCCAGCGCGGCGGCTGCCACGGCGGCCTTCAGTGCTTTCATGCGTTTCGTCATCCTTGTCTCCTTCTTGGCTTGTCGATGTCTAGGGATTCAGAAGTCCTGCGGCGCCGCACCGAGCACGGGCGGCGGCGGCACCTGGGCGCCGCCGCCGGCCGGCACCATGGGGTTGCGCACCAGCTTCAGCGTGCCCAGCTGCGGGTGCTCCACCGTCTGCAGCATCTGGCGGTGCCGTACCTGCGGATGGGCGAAGACCTGCTCCATGGTGTTGATGCAGCCCCAGGGCACCTGGGCGGTGTCCAGCGCATCGGTCAGGGCCTGCAGCGGCCAGCGGCCCAGCGCCGCGCGCAGCAGCGGGCGCAGTTGCGCCATGCCGGTCAGGCGCGCGGCATTGGTGGCAAAGCGCGCGTCCAGGTGCCAGTCCGTGCCCAGCACGGAGCACAGGGCGGCGAACTGCCCGTCATTGCCGATGGCCAGGATGAAATGCCCGTCTTCGCAGGCAAACACCTCGTAGGGCGCGCAATTGGGATGGGCGTTGCCCGTGCGGCGCGGGTTCTCGCCGCTGACCAGGTAGTTGGCCGCCTGGTTGGCATTCATGGCCACGGCCACGTCCAGCAGCGCCAGGTCGATGTGCTGGCCGCGCCCCGTGCGCTGGCGCTGCACCACGGCCGCCAGCACGGCGCTGGTGGCATACATGCCCGTCATCAGGTCCACCACGGCCACGCCCGTGCGCAGCGGGCCCGCGCCCTCCTCGCCATCGGCCACGCCCGTGTAGCCCATGAGGCCGCCCAGGCCCTGGAACACATAGTCGTAGCCGGGCTTGTGCGCAAACGGGCCGCTCTGACCAAAGCCCGTGATCGACAGGTAGATCAGCCCGGGGTTGATGGCGGCCAGCGCCGCGTAGTCCAGCCCGTGGCGCGCCAGCGCGCCGGCCTTGTAGTTTTCCACCAGCACGTCGGCATCGCGGATCTGGCGCAGCAGCCAGGCATGCGAGGCCGGCTCGGTGAAGTCCAGCGCCACCGACTGCTTGCCGCGGTTGCAGGACAGGAAGTAGGCCGACACGGCCTCGCCACCGGGCGCCTGCACGAAGGGCGGGCCCCAGGCGCGCGTGTCGTCGCCCGTGCCGGGACGCTCGATCTTGAGCACCGATGCGCCCAGGTCGGCAAGGTTCTGGGTGCACCAGGGTCCCGCCAGGATGCGGGACAGGTCCACCACGCGCAGGCCGTCGAGGGCGCTGGACAATCCATGGTTGTGTTGCATGGGGGTGATGGTCGCGGCAGGGGGGCTGGCGGTCCATCGGTCATTGCTTCATGCTGCGTTCGCGGAAACTGCATGCCCCGCGTAGGGGATGGCTTCCTCCACCGTTTCCCAGATGAACCGGCCCGACGGGCTTTGCTGCTCCTCCACCACATGCGCCACCAGCCCGGCCGCCCGCGAGATGACGGCAAAGCCGCGCATCACGGCCGTGGGCACGCCGATCTCGCCCAGCAGGGCGGCCACGGCCCCCGTGGCATTGATGGTGATGGGCCGGCCCGCTGCGGCGTCCACGGCGGCAGAGAGGATTTCGAGCGCGCGGATTCTGCTGCCCGCCAGTTCGGGTTCGGCGCGGCCCATGTCCAGCAGCTTGTAGGCGCGCGGGTCCACGGGCTTGTGCAGGTGGTGGCCGAAGCCGGGCACGGGGCTTTTCAACGCCTTGTGGTGCCGGGCGATGGCGCGGGCCTCGGCGTCAGGATCGGCGGCGGCGGCGATGCGGTCGAGCAGCGCGGCGCAGTTCTCCATGGTGCCCACGAAGGAGCTGCCCACGGCCAGCAGGCCGGCCGAGACGGCGCCCTGCAGGTTTTCGGGCGCGCTCATGTAGATGAGGCGCGTGGCGATGGCGCTGGGCGTGAGGCCATGCTCCATGAGCACGATGAGCACCACATCGGCGATGCGCAGGTCCACGGGGCGCGGCGTGCGGCCCAGGATCTGCATCAGCATCACCTCGGTGAAGGTCTTCTTGCCCATCAGGTCCTCGACCAGGTCGGCATCGCGGTAATGCAGGCTGGTGAGGGTGTGGGTGCACAGGCGGGTGACGGGGGGTTGGTGCGTGGCCATGGCCAGGGTCTCCTTGTGATGGTGTGCGGGATCAGCGGGGTGCCAGCGCAAGCTCGCGCACGGCCGTCTTGAGCAGCTTGCCCACGGGCGAGCGCGGCAGGCTGGCGTGAAAGTGGATGCGCTTGGGTGTCTGCACGGGGCCCAGGCGCTGGCGCACGAAGGCGATCAGTTCGGCCTCGTCCGGCCGCTGGTCGGGGCGCAGTTCGGCGCGCAATTGCACGGCGGCCTGCACGGCCTCGCCCCAATGGTCGTCGGGGATGCCGAAGACCACGCACTCGTGCACGGCCGGATGCTGGCCCAGGGCGTTTTCCACATCCACGGGATAGACGTTGAAGCCGCCCGTGATGATCAGGTCCTTCAGGCGGTCCTTGAGGTGCAGGTAGCCCTGCGCATCGATCAGGCCCCGGTCCCCCGTGTGCAGCCAGCCGTTCACCAGGGTCTCTGCCGTCTTGCCGGGCAGGCGCCAGTAGCCGCTCATCAGCAGATCGCCGCGCGCCACGACCTCGCCCACCTCGCCCCGGGGCAGCAGGCGGCCGTCGGGCGCCATGATGGCCAGGTCGCTGAACCAGGTGGTCCGGCCCACGGAGGTCCACAGGCCTTCGTCCTCGAAGTCCTCGGGCCGCATGGCCGTGAGGATCTGCGGCGCCTCGGTCTGGCCATAGGTGGTGGCCAGCACGGGGCCGAAGAAGGCGCGCACCTGGCGGATTTTCTCGGGCGGCATGGCGGCGCCGCCGTAGATGAGGCGGCGCAGGCCGGGGAAGTCCGCACGGCTGGCGCCCGGCAGCGCCATCAGCATGTAGATCAGGGTGGGCGGCATGAAGCACACGGTGCCGCCGCGCAGGGCAAAGGCGCTGCGCACGGCCTCGGCACCCGCACCGTCGAGCAGCACATGGCAGCCGCCCTGCGCCAGGATGGGCAGCAGGTAGGTGGACGTGCCATGCGTGATGGGCGCGGCCATGACGTAGCGGTCATGCTCATCGAACCCCCAGGCCTGGATCTGGTTGGCAATGCCGGCCATCCAGGCGCGGCAGGGCTGCATCACGCCCTTGGGCAGGCCCGTGGTGCCGCCCGTGAACTTGATGGCCTGGATGGCATCGGCGGGCAGGTCGGGTGTCACAGGCAAAGCGCCGGCCTGCGCCTGCTCCAGGGCCGCCGTGCCCTCGCCCAGCACCAGGTGGATGCCCGGCGCCCCTTGCACCAGTGCAGCGCCACCCGCATCGCACAGCACGATGGAGGGCTCGGTGGCATCGATGATGCGGCGCACCTCGGACTGCGTGCTCTTGGGATTGAGCGGCACCCAGACCTTGCCGCTGGCCATCACCGCCAGCAGGGCGGCGACATGGTCTGCGCTGTTGCCCGCGCAGATGCCCACGCGGCTTTGCACGGCGGGCTCCAGCGCCTGCAGGCCGGCCGCCAGCGCGGCCACCTTGCGGGCCAGCGCGTCATAGCGCATGCAGCCGCCCGGTGCGTCGATGGCGATGCGCTGCGGCCAGCGCTCGGCCGCGCGCCAGAAAAAATCAATGGGTTGCATGGGGGTCGTCTCCTTGTGGGGCGGTTGTGTTGAGCTTTTGCCGAACGTGTGTCGAACTACTGGGCGGTGGCGCCCGAGGCCTTGACCACCTCGCGCCAGCGCTTGATCTCCGACGCCGCAAAGCTGCGCATCTGCGCCGGGGTGCCGGGCTCGGGCGTGGCGGCCATCTCGCCCAGGCGCTGGCGCAGCTCGGGTGCGGCCAGGGCGGTATTCAGGGCATGGTTCAGGCGCTCGATCACGGCGGGCGGCGTGCCCGCAGGGGCGGCCAGGCCGAACCACGACTGCACGTCAAAGCCCGCATAGCCCGACTCCGCCAGCGTGGGCACATCGGGCAGCAGCGCCGAGCGCCGAGCGCCGGGCGCTGGTGATGGCGATCGCGCGCAGCTTGCCGGCCTGCACATGGGGCAGGGCCGAGGGCGCGTTGTCGAACATGGAATCCACCTGCCCGCCCAGCAGGTCGGTGATGGCCGGTGCGCTGCCCCGGTAGGGCACGTGCAGCATGCGCAGGCCCGAGAGCTGACGGAACATCTCGCCCGACAGGTGGATCGACGAGCCGCTGCCCGACGAGGCGAAGCTGATGCCCTGCGCACTCTGCCGGGCATGGCGCACATAGTCGGCCACGTTCTGTATGGGCAGGCGCGGGTTGACCACGAGGATGTTGGGAATCTTGGCGATCAGGCCGATAGGCTCGAAGTCCTTGACCGGGTCATAGCCGAGCCGGGGATAGAGCGAGGCATTGATGGTGTTGGCAATGGTGTAGACATACAGCGTGTAGCCGTCCGCAGGCGCCCGCGCCACGGCCTCGGCGCCCACATTGCTGTTGGCGCCCGTGCGGTTGTCCACCACCACGCTCTGGCCCAGCTGCTCGCCCATCCGGGCGGCCACCAGGCGTGCGATCACATCGGTGGCGCCGCCGGCCGCATAGCCCACCACCAGCCGCACGGGCCGGGCCGGCCAGGACGCCGGCTGCGCCAGCACGGGCGCTGGCGCCAACGCCACGGTCGCGGCGGCCATGCCGGCCAGTGCGCAGGTGAAGGAACAGGCCAGCAGGCGCCGGCGCGCCCACGGATTGAAACGGGCAGGGGTGGTCATGTCTTGTCTCCAGGTGATCGTTCTGATGTCTGCTTATGTCTGCTTATGTCCGCTTATGTCTGCCTGTGTGGGCTTTCGACGGCCTGCGGCACACTGCGCGCTGCACGCAGGCCCTTTTCTGCCCTGCCTGCAATCACCGGGAAATTCTTTTCCATGCCTTCGCGCAGCACCAATCCAAACGTCCGGCCAGCGGACATTCCAGTCTCCGCCGACGATGCCGGCAGCCGCACGCTGCGCCGTGGCCTGCAGGTGCTGGACGCCGTGCTGGCCGCAGGCCGCGAGGGCCTGCGCGTCGCTGACCTGTGCCGCGCCACGGGGCTGGAGCGCGCCACGGTGTACCGCCTGCTGTCCACCCTGGTGGACAGCGGCTATGTGGCGCACAGGGGGCGCTTCGGCTATGCGGCCGGCCACCGGCTGGCGGCCACGGCCGCCAGCGCAGGCCAGCCCAACATGGCCGTGCGGCTGCAGCCCGTGCTGGAGCGCGTGAGCGCGGGCTGCGCGGACGCGGCCTTTGCCATCGTGCGCGAAGGCGCGGCATCGCACTGCATCGCCCGCCATGTGGGCACGCATCCGGTGCAGATCCTGGTGATCCAGGTGGGCACGCGCCAGCCGCTGGGCGTGGGAGCGGCGGGCCTGGCCCTGCTGGCCGCCCTGCCCGATGCCGAGGTGCAGGCCGCGATGGCGGCCAACGCGCCCGTGCTGGAGCAGTACGGCGGCATGACGCCCGAGCGCATGGCCCTGCTGGTGAAGGCCACGCGCCAGCGCGGCTGGTCCGTCATCGGCAACCACGCCACGCGTGGCGTGTTGGCCGTGGGCATGGCGGTGCGCAATGCCGAAGGCGAGCCCGTGGCCGCCGTCAGCGTGGCCTCCACGCTGGAGCGCATGCCCGGCGAGCGCCAGAAGCTGATTGCGCGCTCGATAGGCGAGGCCCTGGCGGCCCTGCTGCCGCGCGGCATCTGAGGCCAAGCCCCCGGTGCAGCGGCCCGCCCGGTCTGCACCGAGAATCTGCGCCGACGATCTGCACCGACAATCGCCGCTGCCATCCACAAGCGCCGCCCCCATGGAACTGAGACAACTCCGCTACTTCGTCCGCATCGTCGAACTGGGCTCCATGAGCCGCGCCGCCCTGGACCTGGACATGGTCCAGTCCGCGCTGAGCCAGCAGGTCAGCCGCCTGGAAAGCGAGCTGTCCACCCGGCTGCTGCAGCGCACGCCGCGCGGCGTGGTGCCCACCGAGGCGGGCGTGGCCTTCTTCCGCGAGGCCCAGCTCACGCTGCGCCATGCCGAGCAGGCCGTGCGCAGCGCGCAGCAGGCGCGGCTGTCGGGCTCGGTCAGCGTGGGCCTGGCGCCCACCACCTCGGCCATGCTGGGCCTGCCCATGATGCAGGCCATGCGCGCGCGCTACCCCGATGTGCGCCTGCACATGGTGGAGGGCATGTCCGGCCACCTGACCGACATGCTCAATGCGCGCGCGCTGGACATGGCCGTGCTGTTCGACGCCCGCCTGCACGGCGGTCAGGCCCGCGCAGGCGGGCGGCGCTGGCAGGTGCACCCGCTGATCGAGGAAGAGCTGTTCCTGATCCGCGCGCGTGGCCACCACCCCGAGCCGCTGCCGCCGCAGATGGCGCTGGCCGACCTGGCCGGCGAATCGCTGATCCTGCCCACGGGCCTGCACGGCCTGCGCAGCACGCTGGACACGGCCTTCTCGCAGGCGCGCTTCACGCCGCATCTGGTGCTGGAGGTGGACTCGCTGTCCATGGTCATGGCGGCCGTGGATGCAGGCCTGGGCAGCACGGTGCAGCCCTGGGCCTCCATGGGCCGCTATGCCGATGCCGCGCAGCGCTTCGAGTGGTCGCGTATCACGGACAAAGATGCCCTGCGCACCAACTTGCTGTGCAGCCTGTCCGAGGATGAGCTGTCGCCCGCCGCCCTGGCCGCGCGCGTGGTGCTGATCGACTGCGTGCGCCAGCTGCTGCGCGGCGGCGCCTGGGCTGGCACGGCCCTCATCCATCACGAAGACTGATACCCCCATGCCGGCGGGCCCCTGCCCGCCGCGCGGCGTTCTCCCTACATTCGCAATCCCCACGATGGCGAATGCAAGGAGAACTCCATGGACCCCGATGTCCTGGTCATAGGCGGCGGCAATGCCGCCCTGTGCGCGGCCCTGATGGCGCGCGAGGCAGGCCGCAGCGTGCTGCTGCTGGAGGCGGCGCCGCGCGACTGGCGCGGCGGCAATTCCGGCCACACGCGCAACCTGCGCTGCATGCACGACGCGCCCCAGGACGTGCTGGTCGAGGCCTACCCTGAGGAGGAGTTCTGGCAGGACCTGCTCAAGGTCACGGGCGGCATCACCAACGAGCACCTGGCGCGCATGGTGATCCGAGCCTCCTCCACCTGCCGCGACTGGATGCGCCGCCACGGCGTGCACTTTCAGCCGCCGCTGTCGGGCGCCCTGCATGTAGCGCGCACCAATGCCTTCTTCATGGGCGGCGGCAAGGCCCTGGTCAATGCCTACTACCGCAGCGCCGAACGGCTGGGTGTGCAGGTGCGCTACGCGTCGCCCGTGGACCGGCTGGAGATCGAGGACGGCGAGTTCAAGGCCGCCTGGGTGGGCGAGCAGCGCATCACCGCAAAGACCTGCGTGCTGGCGGCGGGCGGCTTCGAGTCCAACCGCGAGTGGCTGCGTGAGGCCTGGGGGCAGAACGCGCGCGGCGAGTGGCCGTCCGACAACTTCCTGATCCGCGGCACGGCCTTCAACCGCGGCGTGCTGCTGCGCCACCTGCTCGAAGACCATGGCGCCGACCGCATCGGCGACCCCACCCAGGCCCACATGGTGGCCATCGACGCGCGCGCGCCGCTGTACGACGGCGGCATCTGCACGCGCATCGATTGCGTCTCGCTGGGCGTGGTGGTCAACCGCGAGGCCGAGCGCTTCTACGACGAGGGCGAGGACTTCTGGCCCAAGCGCTATGCCATCTGGGGCCGCCTGGTGGCCCAGCAGCCGGGCCAGACCGCCTGGTCCGTCATCGACGCCAAGGCCATTGGCCGCTTCATGCCGCCGGTCTTCCCGGGCGTGCGCGCCGACTCCCTGCCCGAGCTGGCACGCAAGCTGGGCCTGGACGAGGAACGCTTCATGCAGACCCTGGATGCCTACAACGGCGCCTGCCGCGTCGGCCACTTCGACCACACGGCGCTGGACGACTGCCACACCGAGGGCCTGGTGCCCGCCAAGACCCACTGGGCCCGCCCCATCGACACGGCGCCCTTCTACGGCTACCAGCTGCGCCCCGGCGTGACCTTCACCTACCTGGGCCTGGAGACCGACGACACGGCGGCCGTGCGCTTTGCCGGCCAGCCCAGCACCAGCCTGTTCGTGGCCGGCGAAATGATGGCCGGCAACGTGTTGGGCAAGGGCTATACGGCCGGCGTGGGCATGTCCATCGGCACGGCCTTCGGCCGCATCGCGGGCCGCAACGCAGCCCTGGCCGCCACGGGCCACCCCGCCGTGCGCGGCGCAGTGACAGAGAAGGCTTGACCGAGATGCAGACCCTGAACGCCCTGGCCCAAGAAGCCCAGGACCTGGCCGCCGGCCGGGTCATTCCCATCCTGCCGGTTTCCACCGAAACGGCCGCCGAAGGCGAGGTGGCGCGCGCGCTGCAGATCTGCAACGCCTGCCGCTACTGCGAAGGCTTTTGCGCGGTCTTCCCGGCCATGACGCGGCGGCTGGAGTTCGGCAAGGCCGATGTGCACTACCTGGCCAACCTGTGCCACAACTGCGGCGCCTGCCTGCATGCCTGCCAGTACGCGCCGCCGCATGAATTCGCCATCAACATCCCCAAGGCCATGGCCGAGGTGCGCGGCCAGACCTATGTCGACTACGCCTGGCCGCCCGCCCTGGGGCGCCTGTACCAGAGGAACGGGCTCACGCTGTCGCTGGCCCTGGCCGCAGGCCTGTCGCTGTTCCTGGTGCTGGCCGTGGCCCTGCAGGGCGGCCTGGGCCGGCTGTGGGGCGCCGACCTGGGCGCCAACTTCTACAACCTGTTCCCGCACAACCTGCTGGTGGGCATCTTCGCGCCCGTGTTCCTGTTCGTGGTGCTGGCACTGGCCATGGGCGTGCGCCGCTTCTGGAAGGACGTCAAGCCCGCCACCGGCGGCGTGGACGTGGGCACGCCGGCGGCGGCCGAGGCCGCGCACGACGTGCTGCGCCTCAAATACCTGGACGGCGGCCACGGCGAGGGCTGCCACAACGAGGACGATGCCTACACCCTGAGCCGCAGGCGCTTTCACCACCTGACCTTCTACGGCTTCCTGCTGTGCTTTGCGGCCACGGCGCTGGCCACGGTCTACCACTACGTGTTCGGCTGGGCGGCGCCCTACGAATTCCCCAGCCTGCCCAAGCTGCTGGGCGCGGTGGGCGGCACCAGCCTCATGCTGGGCACCGCAGGCCTGTGGCGCCTGAACCGCAGGCGCCACCCGCTGCATGGCGACGCGCGCCAGAAACCCATGGACCTGGGCTTCATCGCCCTGCTGTTCCTGGTCGCCGCCAGCGGCATGGCGCTGTGGCTGGGCCGCGGAACGCCGGCGCTGGCCCTGCTGCTGTGCCTGCACCTGGGCGCGGTGATCGCCCTGTTCGCCACCCTGCCCTACGGCAAGTTCGCGCACGGCGTGTTCCGCACGGCATCCCTGCTGCGCCACAACACCGAAAAGCGCCAGCCCAGCCCCATCGGGCTGGGCGCCGACTAGCCGCATCCGCCCCGATTCCCAGCCAATGACGGAGACAACCCCATGATGAACAAGCGCAACTTCCTGCACGCCACCGCCCTGGCCGCCTCCCTGCTCGCACTGGCCGCCAGTGCGCAGGCCCAGGACTTTCCTCCCAAGAAGCCCGTGTCCCTGGTCGTGGGCTTCGCCGCCGGCGGCGCCGCAGATGCGGCCGCGCGCCTGATCGCCAAGAAGCTGGGCGAGAACATCGGCCAGAGCGTGGTGGTGGAGAACAAGGGCGGCGCGGGCGGCAACATCGCCCACCAGCAGGTGGCCAACGCGGCGGCCGACGGCTCGGTGCTGCTGTTCGGCTCGGTGGGGCCGCTGACCATTGCGCCGCACCTGATGAAGCTGCCCTACGACCCCTTCAAGGACCTGGCGCCCATCTCGGGCGGCGTGAACTTTCCCAACGTGCTGGTGGTGCACAAGGGCGCGGGCGTGAAGACCCTGGCCGAGTTCGTGGCCAAGGCCAAAAAGAACCCGGGCACGGTGGACTACGCCTCGACGGGCGCGGGCTCGGCCTCCCACCTGGCAGGCGAGCTGTTCAACCAGCGCGCGGGCATCGACATGGTGCATGTGCCCTACAAGGGCGGCGCGCCCGCGCTGCAGGACCTGCTGGGCGAGCGCGTGACCAGCTACTTCGCCGCGCCGCCCACGGCCCTGCCCCACATCGAGGCCGGCAAGCTGATCCCGCTGGCCACCACGGGCCTCACGCGCCCGGCGTACATGCCCGACATCCCCACGGTGGCCGAAGCCGGCTATCCCGGCTTCGAGGCGCTGAACTGGTATGCCTTCGTGGCACCGGGCAAGACGCCCAAGCCGATGCTGGACCGCTGGAACACCGAGATCGTCAAGGTACTCAATGACCCGGGCGTCAAGGAGGCGCTGAACAAGCACGGCCTCACCCCCCAGCCCACCACGCGCGCCGAGTTCGCGGCCTTCATGAAGAAGGAATACGAGCAGTGGGGCAGGCTGGTGAAGGAGCGAAAGCTCTCGGCGGAGTGAGCGGCTTGCAGGCGTTCAGAGCTTGATCGGCTTGCGTGCCACGGGCGCTGCAAAGCCCGCGCACAGGCGGTTCCAGACATTGATGCTGCCGATGGCATAGGTCAGCTCCACCATCTCGCGCTCGCTGAAATGCGGGCGCAGCGCCTCGAAGTCCTGCTGCTCGGGATGGGCCTGGCTCAGGCGCGTGCAGCGCTCGGCCCAGTTCAGGGCGGCGCGCTCGCGCCCGTCGTAGAAATCCACCTCGGGCCAGGTGACGATGCTGTTGATGCGCTGCAGGTCCTCGCCCCGGGACAGCAGTTCGCGCGTGTGCATGTCCACGCAGAAGGCGCAGCCGTTGATCTGCGAGACGCGCAGGAACACCAGCTCCAGCAGCTGGATGCCCAGGCTGGACTGGTTGAGCAGCGCGTTGATGCCGGCCTGGGCCTTGTACAGCTCGGGGGCGACGGCCTGGAAGTTCAGGCGCGGCGTGGGGGCGGCAAGAGGACGGGCGCCGGTGGCAGCGGAGGACGAAGCGGTCATGGAAAACACTCCTTGAGGGATGTAGCAGCCGGCCGGAATGGCGGGCCCATACCTTCAAGACGCGCGGGGCGTGCGCGTTGTGACAGCGTTGGTGAAAATTTTTTCGCAGCCCCGGACCCCATCCCCCATTCCCGCCCTGGCTGGCGCTCAATCCGCCACGATGCGCCGCTCCGTGGCGATCTTGCGGTACAGGGCGTTCTCGGCCGCGATCTCGCGTGCGAACTCCTCGGGGCGGTTGCCGATCACGCGCGAGCCCGTGTCCTCGATCTGGCGGCGCACCTCGGGGCTGGCCAGTGCGCGCTGGGCGGCCGCATGCAGGCGCGCCACGATCTCGGGCGGCAGCCCCTTGGGGCCGTAGATGCCATAGAAGGCGCTGCGGTTGACCGGCTCCAGCCCCAGCTCCTTGAAGGTGGGCACCTGCGGCAGCTGGGCCAGGCGCTCGGGCGCGGCCACCGCCAGCGCGGTGAGCCGGCCCGCCTTGATGAAGGGCAGGGCCGAGGGCAGGTTGTCGAAGACGATGGGCACCTGGCCCGCCACCGCATCGTTGAGCGCAGGGCCCGATCCCCGGTAGGGCACATGCGTGAGCGACAGCCCCGAGCGGCTGGACATCAGCTCCATCAGCATGTGGCCTATGGAGCCCGTGCCCGCCGTGCCGTAGGCATGCTTGCCGGGGTTCTTCTTGACCTCGTCCACGAAGGCCGCAAAGCTCTGCGCCTTGAAGCCCGGATGCACAGCCAGCACATTGGGCGTGGCCGCAATGTTGATGATGGGCGTGAAATCGGTGAGCGGGTTGTAGGGCAGGCGCGGGTTGATGGCCGGATTGGTGGCCGTGGTGGACACGGTGGCCACGCCCAGCGTGTAGCCGTCGGGCTGGGCACGCGCGGCCTCGTGCGCGCCGATGGCGCCTCCGCCGCCGCCCTTGTTGTCCACCACCAGCGGCTGGCCCAGGGCCTCGGCCATGCGCGGCGCGATCGCTCGCGCCACGATGTCGGTGGTGCCACCGGCCGCAAACGGCACGATCAGGCGCACCGGGCGCGTGGGATAGGCGCCGGCATCGGCCGCCATGGCGGCCGGTACGACACCAGCGGCCAGCAGCAGGGCGCACAGGCTGCGGCGTGAAGTGAAGTGGTTCATGGAATGTCTCCTGGGAATGGCTGTGTTTTGAACGGACGGTGGAGGTTTCTGTCAGGCCGATGCGCGGCGCACGATATGCGAGCGGTCCAGCGCGCCGCAGGAGGAGGCGCCCAGCATGGCCAGGTTGCGGTCCACCTCGTCGCGCAGCAGGCCGATGGCGTGCAGCACGCCGGCCTCGCCGCCCACGGCGGCGGCATAGTTGAAGGGCCGGCCCACCAGCACCATGCGCGCGCCCAGCGCCACGGCCTTGAGCACATCGGAGCCGCGCCTGAAGCCCCCGTCGATCAGCACCGGATAGTCCGGCCCCAGGGCCGCCACCACGTCCTCAAGAATGCGCATGGCCGACACCGCGCCGTCGAGCTGCCGCCCGCCATGGTTGGACAGCACGATGCCATCGGCCCCCACGCGCCGCGCCTGCAGCGCGTCCTCCACGCTGAGCACGCCCTTGATGACCAGCGGCCCCTTCCAGCGGCGGCGGATGGCCTCGATGTGGCGCCAGCTCAAGTGGTCGCGTGCCGAAAAGTCGCGCATCACGCTGGACGACATGATGGGCGCGCCGCGCGTGGCAAAGGAGTTCTCGAAATGCGGCATGCCGTGGCGCAGCAGCGTGCGCAGGAAGGTGCCGGCCACCCAGCCCGGGCGCACCATGCCGTCCCAGGCCAGGCGCAGGCTGGGCTTGAGCGGCGTGGAAAAGCCGGTGCGGATGTTGTTCTCGCGGTTGGCGGAGATCGGTATGTCCACCGTCACCACCAGGGTGCGAAAGCCTGCGCGCTCCACGCGGTCGATCAGCGCGTCGATGCGGGCCTGGTCACCAGGGATATAGGCCTGGAACCAGGTGGCCGGGCTCTCGCGCGCCACCTCCTCCATGGGGATCAGCGAAGTGCCGCTCATCACCGACACAATGCCCGCGCGCTGGGCCGCGCGCGCCAGCACCAGGTCGCCCCGGTAGGTGGACAGCGCATTGATGCCCATGGGCGCAATGCCGAAAGGGCTGGCATAGCGCTCGCCGAACAACTCCACGGCCTGCGAGCGCTGCGACACATCGGCCAGCACGCGCGTGGTCAGGCCCCATTCGCCGAACACCTCGCGGTTGTCGCGCAGCGAGGCGTTGTCCTCTGCCGCCCCGGCGATGTAGCCGAAGATGGGCCGGGGCAGCCTGCGGCGCGCGGCCTCCTCGAAATCATGCAGCGACAGCATGCGGCGCAGCACGGCCGGGGCGCGCGGCGCCGGCAGGGCGGATGCCGAAGGCGTGGAGGCAGAGGAGGAAGCGATGGCGGCCATGGTGCGGACCTCGGAATGTTCAGGAACCGGCGCCACTGTAGGCCGCGCATCCATTGAATGAAAGTGGATTATTTAGAATGCACTTGTTCGCTTTTTGCCAATGACAAACCCATGTCCACACCCTCGGTCAAGCAGCTCGAAGCCTTCTGGTGGGCCGCCACCTGCAGCAACTTCGCCACGGCAGCGCAGCGCGTGCACCTGTCCGTGTCCTCGCTGTCCAAGCGCATCACGGAACTGGAATCCGCGCTGGGCCAGCCGCTGTTCGACCGCAGCGGCCACCGCGCCGTGCTCACGGATGCCGGCCAGCGCCTGCTGCCCGCCGCGCTGGAGGTGCTCAACGCCATGGCCGCGCTGGGCCAGGCCCTGGACACGCGCGAGGCGCTGGCCGGCCATTGCCGCTTCGGCGTGGGCGACCTGTCGGCGCTGACCTGGCTGCCGGCCTTCGTGGCCGCCGCACGCCAGGCCCATCCGCAACTGGTGCTGGAGCCCCATGTGGACGTGGGCGGCGTGCTGGAGCAGCGCCTGGACGACGGCGAGCTGGACTTTGCCGTCATCGCTGGCCGCTCCTCGCGCAGCAGCCTGCTGTCCCGCCCCGTGGGCGCCGCACGCTTTGCCTGGGCCGTGGCCCCCGGCCTGGCAGGCGCGGGCCGCCTGGGCGCCACGGCCCTGCTGCAGCGCCATGCGCTGGTCACCCTGCCCCCGCAGGCCGGCACCACGCGCCTGCTGGACGACTGGCTGCTCGCCCAGGGCGCCAGCGTGCGCGAGCGCATCCTGTGCAACAGCTGGGGCGCCGTGGCCGGCATGCTGCGCGCCGGCCTGGGCGTAGGCTTCCTGCCCACCGGCTGGATCGCCGCCCTGGGCCTGCGCGCCGTCGGGGGCGCCCATCCCAAGGCTGCCCTCGCGCCTCTGCACTACGCCTTCCAATGGCGACGCGGCGACGCCCGCGCCCTGATCCCGGCCATGCAGCAACTGGCGCAGGCGCAAGTGGATTTCACGGTGATGCCGGGGTTGGTGGGCGCAGGGCGATGAAGGCAAGGCAGCGGACTATCCGCATGTCTGCGGTATGACCTGGGATCAAGAATCGACGCGACCGGTTTTCCGCAATGTCAAACAACACTTTGTGGGCAAAGTTCTGCACACTCGCCCCATGCCTGAAAGCTCCCTCAACCAGATCCTTGCCGACAACCTGGCCCTCCACATGGAGAAAAAGGGCTTGAAGCAAATGGCGCTGGCCAAAAAATGCGGAGTGGGCCAGACAACGATCAGCCTGTATCTGAGCCCGGATCGGCGCAAGCCGGGCAAGGATGGCAAGGCCGGCTCCGCCAAGCTCACCGAAGTGGAAATGCTGGCAAGGGCCCTGGAAGTGGAGCCATGGGAATTGCTGCGGCCAGCCGGCAGCGGCAATCCGTGAGCGCGCAGGCAAAGCAGCGACGTGATCCACGTCAGCCACATTGCGCAGCAAGACACTGCTGGCGCGCACTGAGCCAGCCGAGGTTTCGCGCCTATGGCGTGGGATGCACGCCCTCCCCCCACTCCACCAACTGCGGCCGCACCTGCACCACCTGCCCCGCGCGCAGGCCTTCGCCGTCGATGGCGCGGAAGGCCTCGGCCATCAGGCCTTCGACGTTCTGGCGCACCATGTGCACCGGAAAGCGCAGGCATTCGGCATAGGGGTCCCAGTCGTAGCTGCCAAAGCTGCATTGCGCCAGTTCCGCATCGGGCAGTGCGCGCAGGAAGCGGATGGCGCCCTGCAGCGTGATGCCCGATGAAAACAGCAGGGCGCGCGGCAGGCCACCCAGGCGCTGGTAGAGCGCTGCCATGGCAAGGCGGGCCGCTTCGGGGTCGTAGCCGCAGCAAATGATGTGCTCGTCCGCCACCGGCGTGTGGGGCGCCAGGGCTTCGCGAAAGCCGGCCAGGCGCTGCTCGGTGGCGTACTCCTTGCGGACGCCGCCCAGAAAGCAGATGGCGTCCTGCGGCGCACCTGCCGGGGGCCTGGAGCGCGCCAGCAGCAGGCGCGTGAGTTCGGCCGCACCCCAGCGGTTGTCGCTGGTGACGGAGGGCGCCTTCTTCCCGGGCAGATCCACGTTGACATGGCGCACGCCGGCCTTGCGGCATTCGGCGCTGATGGCGTCGGGCCGGGTGGCGCCCGTGACGATGAGGTGCTCCACGCGAAAGGCGATCAGCGAGCGCACGGTCTCCACCTCCAGCGCGCCGTCACGCAGCGTGCTGACCACCAGCGGGCACAGGCCGCGCGCGTGGGCCATGCGCTCGAAGGCCTGGGACAGCGCGCCGAAGAAGCGGTCCTCGTGCGTGGGAATCACCATGCCGATCAGCCCCGAGCGCTGGCGGCGCAGGCCACTGGCCTGGCGGTTCACGGCAAAGCTGTGTTCCTGGGCAAGCTGCTGCACGCGGCGCGCGGTCTCCTCGCTGATGCGCCGCGACTGCCAGCTGCCGTTGAGGATGGCGCTGACCGTCGAGGCCGAGGTGCCGGCCAGTTCGGCCAGGTCGTAGATGGTGGAGGTTCGGGGGCGGTTCACGGTGCTCTGCAGGGGGTTGGGACGGGAGCGCTCGGCGGCCATCGTAGCCGCTGCGGCAGCGATTCGGGCGGACCGGCACCGGCACGCAGCAGCGGCCCGGGAAATCCCGCATCGGCAATGGAAGTCCATCTGTCTATAGTTTGCGCAATCGATTGTGCAAAACAGAGGGAGGAGCGCCATGTTCCATGGATTCAGCCGGTTCTCGAGGGCACTGCTGGCCTACACCCTGGCGGTGCTGGCAGGCGCGGCCAGCGCCGAGGATGTGTCGGTGGTGGCCAAGGTCGGGGGCATTCCGTGGTTCAACGCCATGGAGGCCGGCATCCGCAAGGCAGGCCGCGAGCTGGGCATCTCCAGCGGCATGGTCGGCCCCACCGAGGCCGATGCGGCCCAGCAGGTGCGCGCGGTCGAGGACCTGATCGCGCGCCGCAGCAAGGTCATCGCCGTGGTGCCCAACGATGCCAGGGCACTGGAGCCCGTGTTCCGGCGTGCGCGCAGCGCGGGCATCAAGGTGCTCACGCACGAGTCGCCCGACCAGAAGGGCGCCGACTGGAACATCGAGCTGAGCAGCGTCGCGGGCTTTGGCGAGCGCCACATGGACAGCCTGGGCAAGGCCATGGGTGGCGAAGGCAAGTACGTGGTCTTCGTGGGCTCGCTGACCGTGCCGCTGCACAACGCCTGGGCCGATGCGGCCATCGCCCACCAGAAAAAGCAGTGGCCGAAGATGCAGCTGGTGTCCGAGCGCTTCGGCGTGGCCGAGAGCCTGGACGACTCCTACCGCAGCGCCCAGGACCTGATGCGCGCCCACCCTGACCTCAAGGGCTTTCTGGCCTTCGGCAGCCAGGGCCCCATTGGCGCGGGCCGCGCGGTGGCCGATGCGCGCAAAGCCGAGCGCATTGCCGTGGTGGGCTCGTTCTCGCCGGGCCAGGGCGCCAAGCTGGTGCGCGACGGCGTGATCCGCGAGGGCTTCATCTGGAACCCCGCGCTGGCCGGCGAGGTGATCGTGCATGTGGGCAAGATGCTGATCGACGGCCGCGAGCCCACGGACGGCATGGAGATACCGGGCCTGGGCACGGTCCAGGTGGACCCCGAGCGCCGCAACATCCAGGGCCAGAAGCTGGAGCCGATCAACCGGCAGACCATAGACCGGCTGGTCAGCCTGGGCCTGTGAGCCGCGCGCTGCCATGGATGCCACCACAACGGCACTGGTCCGCATGCAGGCGGTCACCGTGCGCTTTGGCGACGCCACCGCGCTGCATGCGCTGGACTGGGACGTGATGCCCGGCGAGGTGCACTGCCTGATGGGCAGCAACGGCAGCGGCAAGAGCACGGCGATCAAGGTGCTCAGCGGCGTGCACGCGCCGCAGCCGGGCGCGTGCATCGACATCGGCGGACAGCCCGTGCAGCGGCTGGACCCGGCGCTGGCCAAGTCCCTGGGCATTCAGGTGATCTACCAGGACCTGTCGCTGTTTCCCAACCTGAGCGTGGCCGAGAACATCGCCTTCGACCAGGCCATGGGCCGCTGGTGGGCGCCCGTGCGCCGCAGGCGCCAGCGCGAGGCGGCCCAGGCCGTGATGCGGCGCCTGGGCATTGCGCTGCCGCTGGATGCGCGGGTGGGCGACCTGCCCATTGCGGGCCGCCAGCTTGTGGCCATCTGCCGGGGCATGGCGGCCCGGGCCAGGCTGCTGTTCATGGACGAGCCCACGGCCTCGCTCACGCGCGCCGAGGTCGATGCGCTGCTGGCCGTGGTGCGCCGGCTCCAGGCCGATGGCATGGCCATCGTCTTCGTGAGCCACAAGCTGGACGAGGTCATGGAGATCGCCGACCGCGTCACCGTGCTGCGCGACGGGCGCAAGCTGGGCACCTGGCCCGCCGCGCAACTGTCGGGCAGGCAACTGGCCACGCTGATGACCGGGCAGGAAGTGGATGAGCGCCTGCATGCGCGCGACATGTCCGCCGCGCCCGTGCTGCTGGAAGTGCGCGGCCTGGGCCGCGACGGCGACTACGAGGACGTGAGCTTCGATGTGCGCGAGGGCGAGATCCTGGGCCTGACCGGGCTGCTGGGCGCGGGCCGCACCGAGCTGGCCCTGGGCCTGTTCGGCATGCGCCGGCCCGACCGCGGCAGCATCCGCCTGGGCGGCCGCACGCTGGCGCTGCGCAGCAACCGCGACGCCATGGCGGCGGGCATTGCCTATGTGCCCGAGGACCGCCAGTCCATCGGCCTGAACCTGCGCCAGTCCGTGCAGGACAACCTGGTGCTGGCCATGCTGCCGCGCCTGTCCGGCCCGCTGGGCTGGCTGCCCGCCAGTCGCCGCGCCGCCACTGCGGCCCAGTGGCGCGACCGCCTGCACATGCGCCTGCCCGCGCTGGACGCACCCGTGCACCAGCTGTCGGGCGGCAATGCCCAGCGCGTGGTGCTGGCCCGCTGGCTGGCGACCGCGCCACGCCTGCTGATCCTCGACTCGCCCACCGTGGGCGTGGACATCGGCAACCGCCAGGGCATCTTCGAGATCGTGCACGGGCTCGCCGCACAGGGCATGGCGGTGATCGTCATCTCGGACGAGGTGGCCGAGGTCCATGCCCACTGCGACCGCGTGCTGCACATGCGCGGCGGGCGCATGGCCGGCGAGTTCGTGCCGGGGGTGCATTCCGAAAGCCAGATCGAGGAGGCCGTCCATGCCTGAACACGCACACGCGCTGCTGCACCACCCCGTGGCCCGGCTGGGCCTGGCCATTGCCGCCATGGCCCTGCTGTTCGGCGCCCTGGCGCCGGGCTTCTGGACGCTGGGCAACTGGATGGACGTGGCCGAGGGCGCATCGGTCACCGCCATCATGGCCGTGGGCCTGCTGGTGGTGCTGGTCGCGGGCGGCATCGACATCTCGTTTGCCGCCACGGCCACGGTGGCGCAGTACCTTGCGGCCCTCGCGGCCACACGCCTGGGCTGGGCACCGGCGGCCAGCATCGCGCTGGGCCTGGCCACGGGACTGGCGCTGGGCGCATTCAACGCCCTGCTCATCCACCGCCTGCGCGCCACCTCCATCATCATCACCATCTCCACGCTGAACCTGTACTTCGCGCTGCTGATGCATGGCACGGGCGGCCGGTCCATCTACGACCTGCCGTCGTGGTGGAGCGATTCCGTGGTGCTGGCCCGCTTCGCGGGCACCGACGGCACAGACCCCGTGCGCCTGACCCTGCCCATCGCCGTGGCCGCTGCGGCCGCCCTGCTGACCGCGCTGCTGCTGAGCCGCAGCGCGCTGGGGCGGCGCCTGTACGCCTTCGGCGGCAACCCCGAGGCCGCGCACCGCATGGGCATCGGGCTGGGCGCCATCCAGGGCGTGGCCTATGGCTGGCTCGGCATGATGGCGGCCATCGCAGGCCTGGTGCAGGCGCACCGCGTGGGCGAGTCGGTGCCCAACGCCCTGGTCGGCACGGAGCTGTTCGTGCTCGCGGCCGCCGTGTTGGGCGGCGCCAGCCTGTTCGGCGGCACGGGCAGCGTGGGCGGTGTGCTGATGGGCGTGCTGCTGCTGGCCGTGCTGCGCAACGGGCTGAACCTGCTGGGCGTGTCGCCGTATTTCTTCCAGGTGCTGCTGGGCGCCGTGGTACTGGCCTGCGCCGCCGCAACGGGACTGCGGCGCACGCAGCGACGCAACCAGCAGCGCAGCGCTGACGCCACCCCTGCAGCGCCTTTGGCGGGGGCCGCGCCATGAACCGCAGCACTGGCGCGCCGCTGGGCCTGATCGCGCTGCTGGCGCTGCTGTGCGCCGTGTTCACGCTGCTGCTGCCCGGCAGCTTCGCCACCCTGGGCACGCTGCAATCGGTGCTGCTGCAAATCCCCGAGCTGGGCCTGCTGGCACTGGCGCAGATGCTGCCGCTGGTCAGTGGCGGCATCAACCTGGCCGTGGTCGCCAGCGCCAACATGGCGGGCCTGGCCATGGCCTGGGTGCTGGTGGGAGGCCTGTCGGCGCTGGGCCTGGACCTGTCGGGCCATGAGGGCCTGCTCATCGCCGCGGCACTGACCGTGGGCGCCCTCGCCAGCCTGCTGGTGGGACTGGCCAGCGGCTGGCTGGTGGCGCGCGTCCATGCGCATCCCATCCTCGTCACGCTGGGCACCATGTCGCTGATCAACGGCCTGTGCGTCTGGCTCACGCGCGGCAAGCCCATTGCAGGCTTTCCCGAGGCCTTCCAGGCCCTGGGCTCGGCCCAGTGGCTGGGCCTGCCGCTGCCGTTCTGGATCTTCGCGGCCGTGTGCCTGCTGGTGGGCCTGTACCTGGGCAGCACGCGCCACGGGCTGGCCATCCGCATGGTCGGCTCCAATGCCGAGGCCACGCGCCATGCGGGCATCGATACGCGCCGCGTGCTGATCGGCGTCTACACCCTGTCCACGCTGCTGTGCTGGATCGCGGCCGTGCTGATGATGGCGCGCTTCAACTCGGCCAGTGCGGGCTACGCCCAGTCCTACCTGCTGGTCACGGTGCTTGCGGCCATCCTGGGCGGCACCGATCCCATGGGCGGCTTCGGCAGGGTGTCGGGGCTGTTCGTCGCCCTGCTCATCCTGCAGGTGCTGTCCAGCGGGGTGAACCTGCTGGGCGCCAATGCCCAGCTCACGCAGGCCCTGTGGGGCGCCACCATGATCGCCGCCGTGGCCGCGCGCCACCTGCTCGCGCGCTGGCGGGGCCGTGCCCGGGCACCCGCCGAACCCTCCCCTTCACTCTCTCGCAGCGTCCACCCGGAGCCCCTATGAACCCCCTCGGCATCCACGCCCTTGTATGGGCCGGCGACCTGTCGCCGGCCTCCACCCGCCATGTGATCGAGCAGACGCGCCAGGCCGGTTACGACCTGGTCGAGCTGTCCCTGCACGGCCCCCGGCTCATGGACCTGGCGCTCACGCGTGATCTGCTGCAGGAGCATGGCCTGGGCGTGGGCTGCTCGCGCGGGCTGACCTTCGAGGCCGATGTCTCCAGCGAAGACCCCGCCGTGGTCGCGCTCGGCCTGGCGCTGCTGCAAGAGGGCGTGGACATCACGGCGCGCCTGGGCGGACGCTATTTCGGCGGCATCCTCTACGGCGCCATGGCGAAATACGGCCACCCCTGCACGCCGCAGGGCCGGCGCAACGCGATCGAGGCCGTGCGGCGCATTGCCGACTTCGCGGGCGAGCGCGGCGTCACGCTGGGCCTGGAGGTGGTCAACCGCTACGAAAGCAATCTGCTGAACACGGCCACGCAAGCGCTGGAGTTCATCGACGAAGTCGGCCAACCCCATGTCTGCGTGCACCTGGACACCTACCACATGAACATCGAGGAAGCCGACCTCGCCGCGCCCGTGCTGGCCTGCGGACAGCGGCTGGGCTATGTGCACATCGGCGAGAACCACCGCGGCTACCTGGGCGCGGGCCACATCGACTTCGCGCAGTTCTTCGGTGCGCTCGCGCAGATCGGCTACCAGGGCACCGTCACCTTCGAGAGTTTCTCGTCGGCCATCGTCAACGAGCAGTTGTCGAACGCGCTGGCCATCTGGCGCCCGATGTGGGAAGACGGCATGGACCTGGCCCTGCACGCACGCGGCTTCATGGCAGACGGGCTGGCCAGCGCGCAGCAGGCACGCGCATGACGGCCATCCTGCCGCCCGAAGCCCTGGCGCGTGCGTTTGCGCTGGCACGCTCCGGCCCCCGCCGCCTGCTGGGCCTGGCGGGCCCGCCCGGCGCAGGCAAGAGCACGGCCTGCGCGGCCCTGCTGCAGGCGCTGGGCCCGCTGGCGGCGGCCGTGCCCATGGACGGCTTCCACCTGGCGCAGTCCGCGCTGCAGCGCCTGGGCCGCGCGCAGCGCAAGGGCGCGCCCGACACCTTCGACTCGGCCGGCTACGTGGCGCTGCTGCGCCGCCTGCACACGCCCGTGGCCGGTGAAACGGTTTACGCCCCCGAATTCCGGCGCGCCATCGAGGAGCCCATTGCAGGCGCCATCGCCATCGCGCCCGGCGTGCCCCTGGTCATCACCGAAGGCAATTACCTGCTGATGGAGGAACAGGATGCGCCGGGCACACACTGGCATGCCGTGCACGCGCTGCTGGACGAGGTCTGGTACGTGGACATGGACGACCGCCTTCGCATCGAACGCCTGACCCGCCGCCACGAACTCCACGGCCGCAGCCCCCAGGCCGCACGCGACTGGGTGGCGCAGGTGGACGAGCCCAATGCGCGCCGCATTGCGGCAACGCGGGGGCGGGCGGATTGGGTGTTGCGCTGGGGGTGAGGCTGCCGGACACAGCCCCCGCTCAGAACGCCACCACGCCCCCATCCTTGCGCGGGTCCGATCCGCCGATGTAGTGGTCGCCGTCGCGCAGCACCAACTGCGCGCCGCCGAAGGCGAAGACGCCATGGCCTTCCTCCACCGTGACCTCATGGCCGCGTGCGCGCAGGGCGGCGACGACCTCGGCGTCGAAGGCCGGCTCCACAGCCACGCCCTTGCCGCCCGTCACGCGCCAGCGCGGTGCGTCGGCGGCGGCCTGGGGGTTCTGGCCGTAGCGCAGCACGCGCAGGGCCATCTGCAGGTGGCCCTGGCTCTGCATGGGGCCGCCCATCACGCCAAAGGCCATCTGGGGCGTGCCGTCGGCGTTCATCGCAAAGGCCGGGATGATGGTGTGCGAGGGGCGCTTGCGCGGCGCGACCTCGTTGGCATGGCCGGCTTGCGTGGTGAAGCCGTGGCCGCGGTTTTGCAGGCTGATGCCGGTGCCCGGCACGACCACGCCCGAGCCGAAGCCCATGTAGTTGGACTGGATGAACGAGACCATCATGCCGCTGGCATCGGCCGCCGCCAGGTAGACCGTGCCGCCCGGGCGCGGTGCGCCGTAGGTGGGCGCGCTGGCGCGCTCGCGGTCAATGAGCGCCGCGCGTTCGCGCAGGTAGCCGGCGTCGAGCAGATGGGCGGATTCGACGCGCATGTGGTCGCCGTCGGCGTTGTATTCGTGCAGGTCGGCCAGGGCCAGCTTCATGGCCTCGACCTGCAGGTGCACGGACTCCACGCCGTCCAGCGGCTCTGCGCCCACGCCCAGTGCGTCCAGCATGCCCAGCGCCATCAGCGCGGCAATGCCCTGGCCGTTGGGCGGGATCTCGTGGATCACCGAGTCGCCAAAGGTCTGCGACACCGTGCCGACCCAGTCGGCCTGGTGGGCGGCCAGGTCGGCCTCGGTCATGGCGCCGCCGCAGGCCTTGGCGTGCTCGGCCATCGAGCGCGCCAGTGCGCCACGGTAGAAGGACTCGCCCTTGGTGGCGGCGATCTCCTCCAGCGTGCGCGCATGGGCTTCGCTGCGGAAGACCTCGCCCGCCTTGGGGGCCTTGCCATCGGGCAGGAAGCATTCGGCAAAACCGGGCTGGTCGCCGAGCTTGGCGCCGCCCAGCGCCCACAGCGTGGCGATGGTGGGCGAGACCGCAAAGCCGTCGCGCGCATAGCGGATGGCGGGCTGGGCCAGTTGCTCGAACGGCAGCTTGCCGAAGCGGCGCGACAGCTCCACCCAGGCCGAGACGGCGCCGGGCACGGTGACGGCGTTCCAGCCCTTCTCGGGGATGCCGCCCAGCCCGGCGAAGTACTCGGGCGTCCAGGCCTCGGGCGAGCGGCCCGAGGCATTGAGGCCGTGCAATTCCTTGCCATCCCACAGGATGCAGAAGGCATCGCTGCCCAGGCCGCAGCCCGAGGGCTCGACCACGGTCAGCGCCATGGCCGTGGCAATGGCCGCATCCACGGCATTGCCGCCGGCCAGCAGCATGGACAGGCCGGCCTGCGCGGCCAGCGGCTGCGAGGTGGAGACCATGTTGCGGCCCAGCACCGAAGAGCGGTGCGAGGCGTAGGGAAGTGTCCAGTCCTTGATGGTGCTTGTCATGTCTCGATGGGGAAAAGGTTAGTCAAGGGTGATTTTGTTTTCTTTGATGACCTGCGCCCAGCGCGCGCTGTCGGCCTGCACCATGGCAGCGAACTGCGCGGGCGTGCGGGGCGATGCGGCCTCCACGCCCTGCTTGGCCAGGCTGGCCACCACCTCGGGATTCTGGATGGCCTTGTTGAAGGCCTGATTGATCCGCGCCACCAGCTCGGGCTTCATGCCGGCCGGGCCATAGACGCCGAACCAGGTGACCGAAGAATAGCCAGGCAGGCCGGACTCGGCCACCGTGGGCAGGTCGGGCGCCAGCGCGCTGCGCTTGTCGCCGGTCACGGCCAGTGCGCGCAGGCGGCCGCTGGCCACATGGGGCATGCCGGTGGGAATGGAGTCGAACAGCAGGTGCACCTGGCCAGCGGCCAGGTCGGTGATGGACTGGGCCGTGCCCTTGTAGGGCACATGGGTCAGCTGCAGGCCCGCGCGTGCCGCGAAGGCCGCCGCGTTCAGGTGGACGATGGTGCCGTTGCCGCTGCTGGCGTAGTTGAGGGCGCCCGGATGGGCCTTGGCATAGGTGATCAGCTCCTGCACATTGCGCACGGGCAGCGAGGGCGTGACCAGCAGGATGCTGGCCGCGCCGCCGATCTCGGCAATGGGCGTGAAATCCTTGTCGGCCTTGTAGGCCAGACGGGTCATCAGATGCGGCGAGATGGCATGCGTGCTGCTGGTGGTGAACAGCAGCGTGTAGCCGTCCGGCGAGGCCTTGGCGGCCTCGCCCGTGCCGATGGTGCCGCCCGCGCCGGGGCGGTTGTCGATGACCAGCTGCTGGCCCAGGTCCTGGGACATGCGCTGCGCCACCACGCGCGCCACGAGGTCGGTGGCGCCGCTGGCCGGAAAGGGCACGACCAGGCGCACCGGGTGCGAGGGCCAGGACGCCTGGCCCTGTGCCACGGCGGGCAGGGCGATGGCGCCAGCCAGGGCACAGGCTGCAGCCACGATGGCGCGGCGTGGAAGTAAAACGCTGGGCAATGCCTTCATGGGCACACTCCTGGACAGGGGTTGGACGGCTGCAGCCGCTGCTCCCCAGCAACGCCGCAACAGGCCATCGTAGAACCCTCTCCCCTTTGCCGCCATCAGCAAATTTGCAAACCTGCGTTGCCTCTGCGGCAAATTGATGACAATCGGGGCGACATGCCCGACGCCCGCCACCTTCTTTTGCAGGACACCGCGCTGCGCTACTTCCACGAAGTGGCGCAATGCGGATCGCTGACCGAGGCCTCGGCGCGGCTGCATGTGGCGGCCTCGGCCATCAGCCGCCAGATCGCGGCGCTGGAGTCGCTGCTGGGCACGCCGCTGTTCGAACGCCACCCGCGCGGCATGGTGCTCAATGCGGCCGGGGAGATCCTGGCCGACCATGTGCGCCGCGCCGGCCTGGACGCCGAGCGCGCGCTGGGCGAGATCGAGGCCCTGCAGGGGCTGCGCAGCGGCCGCGTGCGCATCGCAAGCTCCGACGCCTTTGCCAACGAGTTCCTGCCGCGCCTGTGCGCAGCGTTCCAGCGCGCGCATGCCGGCATCGTCTTCGAGGTGATGGTGCTGCCCACGCCTGCCGTGCCAGAGGCCGTGCGCAGCGGCACGGCCGACATCGGCCTGTGCTTCAGCCGCGCGCCTGAAAAAGGCATTGCCGTGGCCTGCCGCGTGGCGGCGCCCCTGGTGGCCCTGGTCGCACCCGGCCATGCCTTGGCCCAGGCCCGCCGCCTGTCGCTGGCCCAATTGGTACGCCACCCCCTGGCACTCACACCGGCCGATACTGCCGTGCGCCAGTTGCTGGACGCGGCCTGCAGCCGCCAGGGCCTGATGCTGATGCCCGTGATGGAGAGCAACCACGGCAAGACCCTGCTGAACTTTGCAGCCCAGGGCGCCGCCGTGGCCGTGGCCAGCGAGATCGCCGCGCGCCACATGGTGGCCACAGGCGCACTGGTGGCCGTGGCGCTCAGCGACCGGGGCATGGACCTGCGCGACATCGAGGTGCAGACCCTGGCCGGCCGCACGCTACCGCATGCGGCGCAGTCTTTCCTGGAAATGCTGCAGCTCAGGCTGCCCACCTCCTGGTAATCCACCTGGCGCCCTGGCATGGAACGCCCAGACACAAAACACGGCAAGCCTGCTGAATTGGCAATGCATTCCAAGGTCTTGGTTACAACAACCAGATAACTCCTGTTTTTCAGCGTCGCCATGGCTCCGAAAATCCGGAAGCGACAAAAAAACCGCTCAGAGAGTCTGAAGTCTCGCTGCAGGAACGCAATGCGATAGGACTGATCCGAATACATATCGGACGATTCCGAATCACGCTGGCGAACTGCCCGCTCCCGCTCCAAGCGCTTCCTATGATTCGCCCGCATCTCCTTTGAAATCATTGGCATGCGCGGCTTGCTTTGCCGTGCGGCGCATTCAGGACAGGAAACGGCAACGTGATGGGCACAAGGAAACAGGCAGGCCGGAGCCTGCGGGCAAGGCAACTGCAATTGCGGTTGCGGTTGCGGCTGCAATTGCTGAAGGCAATGCGGCATGGATGAGCGTCACACGCTCACCTTCACGCTGCGCGGCCTCGATGACCGCGACGCCAGGCTGTTCCGCTCCTTCGTGCGGCTGGTGGACCACCGCACGCAGCACCGCTGGGAATGGACGGAATCCTCGGCCGACCTGGTGGTACTGCATGAAGGCGTGCACGAGCCGCCGTCCAGCCAGGTGACGCTGCGCGTGGGCCGTCAGCCCCAAAGCACCCGCCCCACGGGGGACTACCTGAGCCTGCCCCTGCGCGCCGACGCGGTGGAGGACTGCCTCAATGCCATGGGCCTGCGCGCCCTGGCCGTGCGCCAGACGGCGTCCGGGCAACGCATGGTGGCGGCCCCCCACCCGGCAGCGGCGACCGACATGCTGGTGCAGCTGCTGCGCTGGCCCCCCCAGCGGCTGCTGACAAGCGCGCACCACATGCGCCTGGCCACGTTGATGACGGGCCGGCCGACCACCTTGCAGGCGCTGTGCCGGCGCTCGGGCCTTGCGCCAGAGATCTGCGCGGCCTTCCTGAACCGCCTCGATGCCATCGGCCTGCTGCGCTGGACCACCACGGCACCCCGCAGCAGTGCTGCCCCGGGTCCCGCCCAGGGCATTCTCGACCGCATCCGCCAGCGGCTTGCCCAATTGACGAGAGCCTCCGTGCATGAGTGAACTGAAGATCCTGATTTGCGGAACCGCGGGCGCGGGCAAGACCGCCGCCATACGCGCCGTCAGCGAGATCGCGCCGGTCAGCACCGACGTGTGCAACACCGGCGCAGCAGTGGACAAGGCCCTGACCACCGCCGGCATGGACTACGGAGAACTCACCCTGGACAACGGCGAAAAACTGTACCTGTACGGCACGCCGGGCCAGGAGCGCTTCGACTTCATGTGGAACATCCTCTCGCACGGCGCGCTGGGGGTGATCCTGCTGATCGACAACAGCCGGCCCGACCCGCTGGGCGACCTGGATACCTACATCAATGCCCTGTCCGCCACGCTGCGCACCACGGCCTGCGTGGTGGCCGTGTGCCGCATGGACCGGCATGGTCGGCCCGACCTCGAAGGATTTGCCCTGCACCTGCAGTCGCGTGGCCTGCTGTGCCCGGTGGTGCCGGCCGATGTGCGCGAGCGCGCGCAGGTGGTGGCACTGATCGAGTTGCTGCTGCTGCAGATCGAAGCCCTGTCGCAGGACAGCCCCCATGCAGAATGACCCCGCCCTGAAGGCGCGCGCCCACCACGAGGGCCTGTTCCTGTACCTGGTGCTCGACAAGGCCAAGGCCCATCTCGCACTGGCGCGGCGCAAGGTGCAGGACGTGGAAGGCGTGCTGGTGGTCTGAAGCAGGCGGCCTGCAGCGCGTAGCGCCGCCTTGATGGACCCTCTAACCGGGCCTTCTCAGAACCGCTCGGCGCACAGCGCCTGCCACTGCAGGATCTCGATCTCGCCGCGCTGCACGCGGATGAGGCCCCGCGCCTGCAGGCCCTGCAGCAGCACGTTGGTGGTCTGGCGCGAGATCGACAGCATGCGCGCCAGCTGCTCCTGCGTGATATCCAGGCGCGGCCGGGCCGGCACATCGTCCAGCCGCTCGCCGTAGCCACGCGCCATGGCCACCAGGCGGCGCGCCAGGCGCTGGGGCGCGGGCAGCAGGGCCAGATCCTCCAGCGCCGCGAAGGCCGCCCGCATGCGCCCCGACATCAGCACGCCCAGGTCATGCCAGTGCGCGGGGTGCTGCTGCAGCCAGTCCAGCAGCGGCTGGCGCGGCACCTGCAGCACCACGCTGGGCTCCATGGCGTGGGCATCGTGGGTGCGCGGCGAACCGTCGAACAGCGCGATCTCGCCAAACCAGGTGGCCGGGCCCATGCGCGTGAGCAGGGCCTCGCGCGCATGCTCGCTCTGGCCACCCACCCCGGAAAAACCGATGCTGCCCCGGACCACGGCGAACAGCCCACCCTCCAGCGCATCGCCGCGCAGGAACAGGGCCTCGCCCGTCTCCAGGCTGCGCGGCTGGGCCAGCGCCAGCAACAAATCGGCAAACTGCGGCGCCAACGCGCTGAACCAGCGGCCGGCGCGCAGCGTAGGCAGGTAGGAAAAGGCGTGGGCAGTTTGCATGAGAGGGGATGTCGGGTGGCTGACAGACACAGCCGGCGGGCCTGCGTATTTTCGCCGCTGACATCGAACATGCCAGGAGACCTTTCCATGCAAGCCTCACACCCCCTGCCCCGCGCGCTGGCGCGCCCTTCCCGCCTGCTGGCCAGCCTGGCCACAGCCGCTTTGCTGGGCGCCTGCGCCCACGGCAGCCTGCCCGTCTCCGACATGGCCAGGCCCCAGCCGGCCAGCGCCGCCACGCGCGCGGCCCAGCAGGCGGCCTTGGCACAGCAGCCGCTGGACGATGCGCAGGCCATGGAGGACGCCCGGCGCGGCCTGATCGCACCGGCCGACACCCTGGTCGTGCGCAATGCCCAGGGCCGTCCCATCTGGAGCATGCAGTCCTATGCCTTCCTGGAGCAGGACCAGGCGCCCGACACCGTGCACCCCGCGCTGTGGCGCCAGGCCCAGCGCAACCGCGTCAGCGGCCTGTTCCGGGTGACCGACAGGCTCTACCAGGTGCGCGGCCTGGACCTGTCGAACATGAGCATCATCGAGGGCGAGACCGGCCTGATCGTGGTCGATCCGCTGATGTACACCGAGACCGCCCAGGCCGCCATGGACCTGTACTTCCAGCACCGCCCGCGCAAGCCCGTGGTGGCCGTCGTCTACTCGCACAGCCATGTGGACCATTTCGGCGGCGTGCGCGGCGTGGTGCGCCAGGAAGAGGTGGATGCGGGCCGCGTGCAGGTCATCGCCCCGGCGGGCTTCATGGCCGAGGCCGTGGGCGAGAACGTGATCGCCGGCCACGCCATGGGCCGGCGCGCGCTCTACCAGTTCGGCATGCTTCTGCCGCGCGATGCCAGGGGACAGGTGGACGCAGGGCTGGGCAAGGCGGGTGCGCCCGGCACCATGGGGCTGATCGCGCCCACGCGCGTGATCGACAAGCCGCGCGAGACCCTGCGCATCGACGGCGTGGACATCGAGTTCGCGCTCACGCCCGGGGCCGAGGCGCCGGCCGAGATGATCATGTACTACCCCCAGCTCAAGGTGCTGAACATGGCCGAGATCGCCGTGCACACCCAGCACAACCTGCTGCCGCTGCGCGGCGCCCAGGTGCGTGACGCGCTGGGCTGGTCGCGCCACCTGAACGACGCCCTGCACACCTATGGCGGCAAGGCCGAGATCCTGATCGCCCAGCACCACTGGCCGGTCTGGGGCCAGCCCCGGCTGCAGCACCTGCTGGCCGGCCAGCGCGACACCTACAAATACCTGCACGACCAGACCGTGCGCCTCATGAACCACGGCTACGTGGGCTCGGAGATCGCCGAGATGCTCAAGATGCCCGAATCCCTGGCCCGCGACGGCGCAACGCATGCCTTCTACGGCCACCTGCGCCACAACATCCGCGCCATCTACCAGCACTACCTGGGCTACTACGAAGGCAACCCGGCCCAGCTGGAGGCGCTGCCGCCCGTGCCCGCCGCACGCAAGACCGTGGAATACATGGGTGGCGCCGATGCCGTGCTGCGCCGTGCGCAGGCCGACTACGAACGCGGCGAATACCGCTGGGTGGCGCAGATCGCCTCGCAGCTGGTCTTTGCCGACCCGGCCAACCAGGCAGCACGCCGCCTGGCGGCCAATGCCTATGAACAGCTGGGCTACCAGATGGAATCGGCCACGGCCCGCAACGCCTTCCTGCAGGGCGCGGCGGAACTGCGCCAGGGCGTGCCCCAGCTGCCCAGGCCCGGCAGCACCGCGCGCGACCTGGTGCGCAGCCTGCCGCTGGAGATGTTCTTCGACTACCTGGGCGTGCGGCTGGACGCGGGCAAGGCCGCAGGCCAGCGCATCGTGCTCAACTGGACTTTCACCGACACCGGCGAGCAGCGCAGCCTGAACCTGGAGAACAGCGCCCTCACCCAGAGCCCGGGCCTTGCGCCCGCCGCCCATGCCAGCCTGCGCCTGACGCGCGCCACGCTGGACGCCATTGCAGGCCAGGAGACCACGATGGCCGAGGCCATCAAGAGCGGCCAGCTGCGCATCGAGGGCGACGCCTCCAAGGTAACGGCGCTCATGTCCATGCTGGACCGCTTCGACAGCGTGTTCCCCATGGTGGAGCCACGCCCCGAACGAGCTGCTCAGTAACCGTGCTGAGCGCGGAAGTCGCGCGCCTTGCCGAAGTGCCCGTTGCCGATGAAGGGCACGGGCGGGCGCAGCGCCGACAGCGGCGAGGGATGGTTGCTGGTCAGCACCAGATGGCCCCGGTCGGCCGGAATGAAGGCGCGCTTGGACTGCGCATGGCTGCCCCAGAGCATGAAGACCACGGGCCGCTCGCCCTGGGCGATGTGCCGGATCACCGCATCGGTCAGCAGCTCCCAGCCCTTGCCCGAGTGGCTGGCCGCCTGGCCTTCCTCCACCGTGAGACAGGTGTTGAGCAGCAGCACGCCGTTCCTGGCCCACTTGACCAGGCTGCCGCCCGGGTTAGGGAACGGCGGGAAGGGCACGCCCAGGTCACGCTGCATCTCCTTGAAGATGTTCTGCAGCGAGGGCGGCATGCGCACGCCCGGCGCCACCGAGAACGACAGGCCTTCGGCCTGCCCCCGGCCGTGGTAGGGGTCCTGCCCCAGGATGACCACGCGCACTTCCTCGGGCGGGGTCAGCTCCAGCGCGCGCAGCGGCTGGGGCGGAAAGATCACCGCGCCGGCTTCCAGGCGCTGGTGCAGAAAGGTCAGCAGTTGCTGGCCTGTGGCACCCGCGAAGAAGTCCTCGACCAGGGGCTGCCAGTCGGGCGCAACGGGCCAGTCGGCGGGATCGGCGGATTGGAGTTGGTCGGCTTGCGCCGGGGCGATTGCGTCGTCTTGAAGGGCCATGGCGGATGGGGGCACCGCCGCCACATGCCGAGGCAGCAGCCTCCCTCAAAAAAGTACAGCTGAAATGCATGGGCGCAAGCGCCATGCCTGTTGGATCACGGCAAGCATACCTTTCCCTGCGGCGGGGAGGTACGTCCGCGTCCAATGGCGCCCCAAAGACAGACAATGGTTACACGGAAAAACATACGAAAAACCTTGAGTCAGCCCAATGCTTTACCTAGAATTTCGTGTAAATGACCGCAAACTGCACTCTACAACTGCACCACTGCAGCGCCTGGCACGACGTCGCGAGCGTGGACCTGCGCGGGCAGCAAGGAGAAGGCTGGAAGGCCAGCACCTACTCGGGCTATACCGTGGACTGGGCGGTCCAGCATGCGGGCGCCACCGATGCCCGCGCCCTTTGTGCCCGTTGGCCTGTAGGGCTGGAGCCCCTGCAGCAGGTGCATTGGCCAGTCTTTCTGATCGACATGCTGCCTCAAGGCTTTGGTCGGCGCGAGCTGCTGCAACGCCTGGGCCAATCTCCCCTGGCAGGTGCGGTTGCCGACTGGCAGTTGCTGCTGGCCGGGGCAGGTAACCCCATAGGAAACCTGCGCGTCAAGGAAGCGGCGCAATGGCTGGGCAACCATGCGGGGGGCATGCGCGGGTTCACCGACGAGGAGGTTGCGCAACGCGGCGACGAGTTCTCCGAGTACCTTGCCTCGCATGGCCTGTTTGTTGCCGGGTCCTCCGGGATACAAGGCGAGTGGCCCAAGGTGCTGCTGACACGCGCCCAGGATGGTCTGCTGTATCTGGACCACACCCTTGCGGACGAGCAGGCGGTGCAGCACTACATCGTCAAGTTCGGACGCGGCACCGACCCGCAGCTGGCCTGCATCCTCAGGCATGAGGCCACCTATATGCGTCTGGCCGCCGATCTGGGACTGCGGGTGCATGCACCGCTGGAGTTGCACCAGCGTGCGCTGTTCATACGACGGTTTGACCGGCAGGTGCGCCAGGGCGCGGTCACGCGACTGGCGCAGGAAAGCATTGCCACGCTGACCGGCATGCCAGGCTTCGAAGCCGTGCCCGACCATGACACGGTCTGCCTGGAGCTGATGCGGCACTGCAGCCACCCGCAGCAGGAAGTGCTCGAATACATCAAACGCGACATTGCCAACCTGGCCCTGGGCAACAAGGACAACCACGCGCGCAACACCGCCGTGCAGCGCGGTTTCGATGGCCGCATCGCGCTCACGCCCCTGTACGACTTTGCGCCCATGTATCTCCACCCGGACGGCATTGCCCGACGCATCCGCTGGCGGGATGAACAGGGCGGCCGGCCCGATTGGGGCCGTGTGCTGGATAGCGTCTGTGCGCTGGCCGCGCAGCTCCCTCGAAAACGCCGGGGCACGCAGTCGGAGCCGTTGCAGCGCGATCCACTGGTGAAAGGCCTCAAGGCCATGATTCCCGCGCTGGAGCGCATCGCCGCAGACGGTCTGGCGCTAGGGCTGGAGCCCGAGGTTCTCGACCACCTGCGTCCCGCCCTCCTGGCACGTGCGCAGGAGCTCGCTGCGCTGCGCTGAAGACCATGGACAAGCGTTTCACCCCCATTCCCATTGCCCAGCAGCTGGAGCTGCGCAGGCAGGCCATTGACGATGTGCTGGCCCACCCCGAATGGTCTTTGCCGCAGGCCGTGCGGCATCTGAAGAAGACCATGCGGCTGACCACGACCGAGATGGCCAAGCTTTGCGGCGTTTCCTATAGAACGCTGCAGGACATCGAGCAGGAGCGCAGCGAAGGCAGCGTGCAGACCATGAACCGCATCTTGGCCATGCTGGGGCTCAAGCTCGGGGTGGTGCGCATCGTGCGGACCCCGGATTCACCGGCCGGCCCGCACAACGACGCGTCTTAGGCAAACAGCTTGGCCAGCGCCTCTCCCGGCTCCTTGGCGCGCATGAAGGCCTCGCCCACCAGGAAGCTGTGGATGCCGGCATCGCGCATGGCCTTGACGTCCTCGCGGCTGCCGATGCCCGACTCGGTGACCAGCAGGCGGTCGGCGGGCACGTTCTTTTGCAGGTCCAGCGTGGTCTGGATGCTGACCTCGAAGCTGCGCAGGTTGCGGTTGTTGATGCCCACCAGCGGCGTCTTGAGCCGCAGGGCGCGGTCCAGCTCGGCGCCGTCATGGACCTCGACCAGCACGGCCATGTCCAGGCTGTGGGCGATCTGTTCCATCTCGGCCATCTGCGCGTCGTCCAGGCAGGCGGCGATCAGCAGCACGCAGTCGGCGCCCATGGCCCGCGATTCGTAGATCTGGTAGGGATCGACCATGAAATCCTTGCGCAGCACGGGCAGGTGGCAGCTGGCGCGCGCCTGCTTGAGATAGTCCACGCTGCCCTGGAAGAACTGCTTGTCGGTCAGCACCGAGAGGCAGGCGGCGCTGACGCCCTTGCCGTCGCCATCGGCATAGCTTTGCGCGATGTCGGCGGGGATGAAGTCCTCGCGGATCACGCCCTTGCTGGGGCTGGCCTTCTTGATCTCGGCGATCACGCCGGCATGGCTGGCGGCGATCTTGGCGCGCAGCGCGCCCACGAAGTCGCGCGTGAGCACGCGGCTTTCGGCGTCGCGGCGCATGTCCGCGAAGGGCATGCGCTTCTGGGCGGCGGCCACTTCCTGCACTTTCACGTCGCAGATTTGCTTGAGGATGTCGGACACGTTGCTTTCCTTGGTTTCTTGTATTCGGTGGTCGATGGGGGCTGCGCGGCTCAGGCCGTCAGCCGGGCCGTGTAGGCCACGAGTTCGTTGAGCTTGGCCAGGGCAGCGCCGCTGTCCAGCGCCGCCTGGGCGCGGGCCATGCCGTCCTCGATGCTGGAGGCCACGTTGGCCGCATACAGGGCGGCACCCGCGTTCAGGCAGACGATGTCGCGCGCGGCACTCTTTTCGCCATGGAGCACGCCCAGCAGCATGGCCTTGGATTCCTCGGGATTGTCCACCTTGAAGGCGCGCGTGCCCACCATGCGCAGGCCGAAGTCCTCGGGATGGATCTCGTACTCGCGCACCACGCCGTCCTTGAGCTCGCCCACCAGGGTGCCCGCGCCCAGGCTGATCTCGTCCAGGCCGTCGCGGCCATAGACCACGATGGCGTGCTCGGCGCCCAGGCGCTGCAGCGCGCGCACCTGGATGCCGACCAGGTCCTCGTGGAACACGCCCATGAGGATGTTGGGCGCGCTGGCCGGATTGGTCAGCGGGCCCAGGATGTTGAAGATGGTGCGCACGCCCAGCTCCTTGCGCACGGGCGCCACGTTCTTCATGGCCGGGTGGTGGTTGGGCGCGAACATGAAGCCGATGCCCACGTCGGCGATGCTGCGCGCGATCTGCTCGGGGCTGAGCTGGATGTTGACGCCCAGCGCCTCCATGGCGTCGGCGCTGCCGCTCTTGCTGCTGACGCTGCGCCCGCCGTGCTTGCTGACCTTGCCGCCCGCCGCCGCGATCACGAAGATGGAGCAGGTGGAGATGTTGAAGGTGTTGGCGCCGTCGCCGCCCGTGCCCACGATGTCCACCAGGTGGCGCTTGTCCTCCACATGGACCTTGTTGGAGAACTCGCGCATCACCTCGGCCGCGGCCGTGATCTCGCCGATGGTCTCCTTCTTCACGCGCAGGCCGGTGACGATGGCGGCCGTCATCACGGGCGACAGCTCGCCGCGCATGATCAGGCGCATCAGGTGCAGCATCTCGTCGTGGAAGATTTCGCGGTGCTCGATGGTGCGCTGCAGCGCTTCCTGGGGGGTGATCTGGGTCATTGCGGTGTCTCGGTTGGGTGCCGGCCTGCTCAGGCCTTCTGTTCCAGGAAATTCTTGAGCATGGCGTGGCCATACTCGGTGAGGATGCTCTCGGGGTGAAATTGCACGCCCTCGATGGCCAGGCTGGTGTGGCGCACGCCCTGGATCTCGCCGTCCTCGCTGGTGGCCGTGATCTCCAGGCATTCGGGCAGGCTGGAGCGAGCAATGGCCAGCGAGTGGTAGCGGTTGACCGTGAACTGCTCGGGCAGGTCGGCGAACACGCCCTTGCGGTCGGTGGTGATGACGCTGGTCTTTCCATGCATCTGCTGGCCCGCGCGCACGATGTCGCCGCCGAAGGCCGCGCCAATGCTCTGGTGGCCCAGGCACACGCCCAGGATGGGCAGGCGGCCTGCAAAGTGCTGGATGGCCGCCACGGAAATGCCGGCCTCGGCCGGCGAGCAGGGGCCGGGCGAGATCACCAGGCGGTCGATCTTCTCGCGCTCGACCAGGGCGATCACCTCGTCCAGCGTGGCCTCGTCATTGCGCACCACGGTGACATCGGCACCCAGCTCGCCGAAGTACTGGACGATGTTGTAGGTGAAGCTGTCGTAGTTGTCGATCATCAGCAGTCTGGTCATACCGGCTCCTGGGTCTCAAAGGGAAAAACGGGTGGCGCGGGCATGCCGCAGCGAAGGCTGGCGCGGGAATGCGCGCAATGCTGCCTGGGTCTGGAAGGGGGAATCTGAGGGCATCTGGGCAATCTCCTGGGTTCTGGGAGCCGCCGTGCCGGGGAGCCATCTGCTGGGTGAGCCTTGCTGCCGTCACGGCGGCAAGGCGCGGTACGCAACCGCAACGACGTGCCGCTTCCTTATTGGAAGCGCCACCACTGTGCAACGATGATCGAAACGGGCGTACCGTTCATGGCTGTCTTGGATCGAGAGTTCAGGTGTCTGGAAGACGGGAATGCAGCAGGCTGCATGGCGGAGCATGCTAACACAGGGTCCGCGCAGCGTGGCGGGACGACCCTGCGGCCGCCTCACTTCAGGAAATCCGGCTGGTCGAACTTCTGCTTCAAAAAGCGCCCGTTGGCCAGCAGCGCCTGCGCATCGCTGGCCGCCACATGGGCCACCACCTGCTGCATCTGCCCGGCCAGCAGCGCCAGCTGCTCGGTCAGCAGTTGCCTGGCCGTCTTGCCGTCCTGCACGGGCTGGGTGACACGGAACAGCGGCGGCAGCGCCGCATAGTGCGACAGCGTGGCGGGCAGGTACTGCAGCACCGTCTCGCGCACGGTGAACAGGCCGTCGTTGAAGACCGGGCCGGCCTCGGCCAGCGAGGGCAGCACCTCGTGCACCGAGCCGCGCACGCTGTCCAGGTGCTTTTGCATCTCGGGCGTGAGCATCGGGCGGGCCTTTTGCACCAGCTCGTCGATGCGTTCGCGGATGTCCTCGGCGCTCCAGTGCTGCTGCAGCGCCCGCTCGAAGCTGGCGCCCGCGGGCTGCAGGGCCCAGCCCAGCAGCAGGCCCGCGACGTACAGCCCCAGCGTGATCCAGCCCCAGCCGCCGCCGATCACGCCCGCGAACAGCAGCACCGGCCCCAGCAGGGCCAGCGCCAGGCCGGCGAGGTTGCCGTTGCCGTAGAAGAAAAGCTGCAGGCGGCGCATCAGGCGGGTCCGATCGGTGGCGGCGCTGTCACTGGTAGCCCCGGATTTCCTTGAACACCAGCGGCAGCCCGCTCTTGCCGGTGTTGCGCGCATCGAAGGCGCGCCCGCCCGTCAGCGCGGCCAGGGCCTGCATTTCGCCGGACTGCGCCTCGCCAAAGATGATGGGAAAGACGCGCACCAGCGGCGCGCCGCCGTCGCGCGCCATGCGCTGCTCGCGCTCGAATGCGGCCCAGTCGCGGCCGGCCGTGTTGGCGCCATCGGTCAGCAGCACGATGCTGACGAAGCGCTCGGGATCGGCCCGCAGTTCCTGGCGTGCCTGCTGCTGCGCCAGCGTGAGCGCGTCATAGATGGCCGTGCCGCCGTCGGCCACCAGGCTGTCGGCATAGGCCAGCACCTGGGCGCTTGCGGCCTGCAGGTCGCCCGCCGCAAACTGCACGCGCGCGGGCTGGCCGACCAGGCCCGAGAACGGAATCAGCAGCACGCGCTCGCGCGCCTGGAAGGCGGCATAGCGCTGGCTGGCGGCCGAGGCCTCGGCGCCGGACAGCAGCTTGAGCGCCTCCTTCATCTGCGCCAGCCGCGCACCCTTCATGGAGCCGCTCACGTCCAGCACGAAGATGCTGGTGGCCGGGCGGCGCAGATCGCTCTGGTAGGCCGAGAGCACGGCATCGATCACCTCCAGCCGGTTCGGAAAGCTCAGCTCCACCACGGGCGCCGTGGGCAGCACCGGGCTGGCCTGCGCCTCGGGGCTGGCGGGGCGCAGCTGGGCCTGGCGCAGCGGCTGGCCCTGGAAGGCGGGGGCCTTGAACTGGGCGACCAGCCGGTCATAGTCTGCGCGCCGCGCAGCGTTGAGCAGCATCAGCGGATAGTCGGCCGAGATCACGCCGTCGCGCGGGTAGACCAGGGTGAGCCGGTCGGCGGCGGGCAGCTTCTCGTTCAGGCGCAGGATCACGGCCTCGTAGTTGACCAGCGCATCGACGGCGCCGGGCTCGCGCTCGAAGGCCTCGGCCAGCCAGCCGGAGCTGCCTGCCGTGAGCTTCTGGCCCGACAGAAAATCCTTGAGCACCTTGGCGTTGACCTCCCTGGCGTCCAGGTCCTCGGTCTTGCCGGCCACGGCCGAGGCCACGGCGAACAGCGCGCTCATGCCGGTGTTGGAGCTGGCCGGATTGGTCATGCCGTAGCGCAGCCGGCCCTGGACGGCAGCGCGTGCGATGTCGGCCCAGGTGGGCGGTGCCTTGTCCCAGCCCAGCTTTTGCAGCACGGGGGCCTTCACGCCCAGGGCCACGCGCGAGTAGAAAAGCTTTTCGCGCGCCAGCGGCTTGTTCGCCAGCGCCAGCGCGGGATAGGCGCCATTGGGCGGCAGGATGGCGTCGTACTGCTCGCCCGCATTGATGCGCTCGACCATCTCCAGCGTGCCCGCATAGCTGAGCTTGAGCGGCACGCCCGCCGCCGTGGCGGCCTGCTCCAGCGCGGGCGCCACGTCCTTGAGCTCGGAGCCGGCCAGCACGGTGAATGCACCCTGGGGACCGGCGGACGGATCGGACTTGGCGGCGGCCTGCGGCGCGGGTTCGGGCGACTTGCCGCAGCCGGCCAGGGCCAGCGCAAGGCCCAGCAGCCACCAGGCCGCCAGGCGCCGGAACATGCTCACAGCACCACCTCGCCGGCGGGCGCCTGCAGCGCCTCGCGCACGTCCTCGCGGCGGCTCTTTTCCAGATAGGCGCGGGACTTGTCCACCTCCTGCGACAGCGTGTCCACCGTGGTCTGCATGGAGGCCAGGGCCTTGACCTTGAAGTCGGCCATGGCGTCCATGGTCTGGTAGATGTTGCCGAAGGCCTGCTGCAGTTTGGCGATGTCGATGGTGCTTCTGGCCGCCTGCTCGTGGATCTTCCCGCTTTGCTCGCGCAGCAGCTCGCTGGTGCCGGCGATCAGGTTGCCCGTGGTGGTGTTCAGCGCCGTGATCTGGTCCAGCACCAGTTTCTGGTTGGCCAGCGCCTGCGCCACGATGACGGCCGTGCGCAGGGCAGAGACCGTGGTGGTGGTCGCGCGGTCCACGCCCTTGGCCAGTTCGAGGTTGTTCTTGCGCACCAGGTCCAGTGCCAGGTAGCCCTGCACGTTCACCGCCATCTGGATGAGCAGGTCGGTGACCTTCTGGCGTGCGTAGAACAGCATGTCCTCGCGCACCACGCGCGCCTTTTCCGGGTCGCTGGCGTCCAGCTGCGCCGCCTTGGCCTCCAGCGCCGCGTCCAGCTTCTTGCCGATGTGGATGTATTTCTCCAGCCGCTCCATCAGGCCCCACAGGTTGGCCTTTTCCTGCTCGATGGCGGCGTTGTCGCGCAGCAGCTCGTCCTTGCCGCGCTTGAGGCTGTCGATGATGGCGTTCAGGTGGCTCTGGCTGGACTGGAATTTGTCGAAGTAGTCCACCAGCCTGTTGCCCATGGGGATCAAGCCCAGCAGCTTGCGCGGCTTGAACAGGTCGTCCTGGCGCGAGGGGTCCAGCGCCTCCACCTGGCGGCGCAGGTCGATCAGGCCCTGGCCGATCTGGCTGCCCTGGTCGAACAGGCCGTTGTTCAGCGTCTTGACGGGACGCTCCAGCATGCGGTTGGAGACGGCGGCAGCGGCCTGCACCTCCTTGTTGCCCATGCCGTGGATGCGCTCGACCGCGCCCTTGAAGGCGGGCGACTGGCTGTCGTTGGCGGTGATGTCGTCGATGAACTGCGCCACCTGCGCGTCCAGCTGCTGCACTTCCTCGGCCTTGAGGCGGACCTTGCCGCTGGCCGACTCGATGGGCACGGGCAGGGCGGGCGCAGGCGGCTCCAGCACGAAATCCTGCTCCTGTGCAGGCACGGCCACGGCGGCGCTGGCAGCGGTGGTCTGGGGGGTGTTGCTCATCGGTTGCTCCTGGAACGTTCGGTCATTTGAAGCGCTGCTCCATGTCCACGATCATTCGCTCCAGCCACTCCTGGCTGGGCGGTTCGATCACATCCACCAGCTGCGCGGGCGCCTGCACGCCCTGCCCGGCCCAGCGCTCGGGCCCGTGCGTGTCGCCGCCGGTGCGAAAGCCGTATTCCTGCGCCAATGCGCGCAGTTGCGGATCGGATTCGAGCAGCTGGCCCACGCGATCGCCTGCAGGCGTGTAGGGCACGAGCACATGCTTGGAATACAGCGTGGGCTGCGGGTAGAGCATCACCATCTCGCCGCTCCTGCGCTGCGGGTGGCGCAGCAGGAACTCCACCAGCTGCGATTCATAGGCCACCAGCAGCGGCGCCTTGCCCATGCCCAGGGCCAGGTAGTCCTCGAACGGCCCGGCCGACGAGCTTTCCTGGAAGCCCTGGCGCAAAAACAGCGGCGCCACCTGCGGCATCACGCGCTCCAGGTCGGCCGGGCTTTGCACCACCTGCTGGCCGTTGAGCACATAGCTGGCCAGCGCCAGGTACATGGCCGCGCTGTTGGAGCTGCGCACATCGGTGCTGGCGGGCAGCACGGCCTTGCCGGTGGCAAAGGCGCCGGAGGCCTTCAGGTCACGCCAGCGCGTGCCCTTGCCGGCCATGGCCAGCAGGGCGGGAAGATCGGTCACGTAAAAGAAGTCGCCCTGCTTTTGCGCAACGCCGTTGGCGATCAGGATCTCGGCAATGGGCCGCCAGCTGGCGAACACGATGGGCGTGTAGAACGGCGTGTAGACCGTGCCGGCCCTGGCCGCCGCCTTGAGCTGGGCCGCAGCCGGCGCCCCCGAGGGAAAGCCGAAGTCGTACTGCTTGGGGTCGTAGCTGTTGGCAATGCTGCGCGAGCCGGCCTTTTGCACCGTCACCGTCACGCCGTGGCGCGCCAGCACGTCGCGCACGCGCTCGTCCTGGAAGAAGGCTTCCTTCTCGGAGCCGATCAGGCCGCGTGCCGTCACGGACTGCTGCTGCGTCAGCTGCGCCTGGCGGTCCTGCACCAGGGCCGTGCGCGAGTACCAGATACCGCCGCCCACGGCCGCCAGCAGCAGCGCCGCCAGCGACGCCGCCAAAGCACGGCGCGCGTTCATTGAGAGGCTCCGCCCTGGATGACGGCAAGATGAAATTCGGTCATGAACGCGCGGGCCGTTGTCATGTCTTGTTCAAAAAAACTTCTTATACGGAAGTTTTGTGACACAACGACGACACGCGGCCCGGCCCGCGCCGCGACTAACTCAACGCGACTATCTCAGCGCGACTACCTCAGCGCGAGTTGCTCAGTGAAGCTGCGCTCACCGGGCGTTTCGCGGTGCTGCTGGGTGCGGTGCTCCACCAGCTGGTCCCACGTCTGCATCTGGCGCTCTTGCGTCTTGCGCAGCGCGCCGGTGACCTGCTTGCCGGCTGTCTCGATCAGCGTGGTGATGGTGCGGCTGTCCTGCACCTTGGTCAGGTCATAGTTGCCCGACTGCAAATCCAGCATGCTGCGGTTGCGCGCCTTTTTGGATTCGGCGTTCAGGGACTCGGTCACCACCTGGGCGATCGACTCGCCCTCCCTGCCGCGGGACTGCCGGGTGGTCTTCTGGCCCACCTGGTACTCGGCGCGGCCGATTTCGGTCACGGCGCCGAATTCGTTGGTGTTCTCGAAATCACCGCTGAAGCTGGCCTGGAAATCGGCCAGGCCGCTTTGCAGGGACTGCACGGAACGCTCCAGCCCGGAGAGCGCGACGATGGCGCCCGGCGCGGCCGGCGCCTGCGCGTTGTGCAGCTGACTGAAGGCACTCTTGAACATGTCCACCAGCGCCGCATCCGCACGGCCGCGCTGCGCGGCGGCATCAAAGCGCTTCAGATGCTGGTCCAGCGCGGCCTGGCGCTGCGAAGCGCTGGCGCCCACGGGGGCATCGGACTCCAGGTTGACGGCCAGCTCGCCCGCCGCGCCCTTCATCGCCACCGATCGGCCATCGGCGCCCACATGCAGGCTGAACGAGGACAGGGGCTGCGAAGGCTTGGGGTTCTTGATGTCCAGGTCCAGGCCGGACAGCACGCTGCGGTCGAAGTCCAACAGCTTGCCCAGTTCCAGCTGGGGCTTGCCCGGCTTTCCCAGGCCTTCCAGCGCTTCGTCCAGCCCGTCGGCCAGCTGGGCAATGGCCGCGCTCTCGGCCTGGCTCAAGGTGCCGGAACTCTTGACCTCGACCCGCAGCCCGCTGCTGCTGCCCGCTTCGCTGCCGTCGTTCGTGGCAATCCGCAGCTCCACGGTCTGGCCCGATTGCGTGCGGATCTTCAGGCTCACGGTGGCAGCGCCCACGGTCACATCGCTCAGTGCGGACTTGTCCAGGGCCTGCGCATCCGCGCTGCCTGCGACGGAGTCGGCCGCCGTGGGCGCCTGGTACTCCGCCACCGCCTGTTGGTAGTCCGACGGCGTGGCCGCAAAGCGCGACAGCAGGGCGCCGCCCAGGCCGCGCCAGCGGTCGGCCAGGCTGGCCGACGGGCCCAGGCCCAGGTTGCGCGCCATCAGGGTGCTGATGTCGTCCCTGTCTTGCGAGGCCCAGGCCCGGGTCAGCCTGAACTGCCCCAGTTCCACGGGCTGCGGTTTGGCATAGATGACGCTGGACCCTGTGGACTGGCCCAGCGTGACCTGCGTGCCCGGGTCGGCGGGTGCAGCAGCTGCCGTGGTCGCTGACGACCTCACGGACACCGTGGGCCGCATGCCCGCTGCGCTGGCGGCAAAGCTGGCGCCGGTGGATGAAATGCTGGTCATGGATTGATCGTCTTCCTTCGGTCTTGTCTTGACTGAATGGCGGCCCCAGGCCTTTGCAGGCAGGGGATTTTCTCTGTTCATGGACCATCGGCAGATTTCCGGTTTTCTTTACCCCCGTGCACCAATATGGTGTGAAAACCTTGTATTCATTGAAATCCGGCCAATACCGGGAATGTTCGGCTGTTGGCGCAAAAAGACGCTATTGCTCTACTGGACGCAGCGACTGGCGGCAAGCGACATCCTCTCAGTGAGGCCGCCCTCTTTGACCTGAGTCAAGCCTATGGAGTGAACTGCATCGATATAACGAAACGGCATCGCCAAAATCGGTCGCTGCAGTGCAACATAGATAGAATGAAAAAGACCAGGAGACGATATTGGCATGCAAACCTTTGATTTGCATTCATCAAAACAAGCTATCAAAAGCTTCGTAGTCACAGGAAATACAAACATTCGCCGTGGCGCATATGTCGGCAATGCCGCGCCATGCCCCGTGATTCCTGACGAAGCCGCCCCAAGGCGGCCTGTTTCCCGGCAGACCTTCTGATCTGGAGCATTCGAGATGACGCTATTGGCTGGCAAAAAGGGCCTGATCGTCGGCATCGCCAACCGCGACAGCATTGCCTGGGCCTGTGCCCGGGCCATGCATGCGGCGGGCGCCGAGATCGGCGCGACCTGGCAGAACGACAAGGCCCGTGTGCATGTGGAGCCCCTGCTCGACGAGATCGGTGCCGAGCTGCGCATGCCGCTGGACGTGGGCGATGACGAGCAGATGCGCGCGCTGTTCGATGCCGCCGCCGTGCGCTGGGGCCGGCTGGACTTCGTGCTGCACGCCGTGGCCTACGCCCCGCGCAAGGACCTGCAGGGCCGCGTGGTGGACAGCTCCCGCGAGGGCTTTGCGCTGGCCATGGACATCTCCTGCCACTCCTTCATCCGCATGGCCCACCTGGCCGAGCCGCTGATGGCCGCCAGCGGCGGCAGCCTCATGACGCTGAGCTACCTGGGCGCCAGCGAGGTCATGCCGCACTACGGAATCATGGGCCCGGTCAAGGCCGCGCTGGAGTCCACCACGCGCTACCTGGCGGCCGAGCTCGGCCCCTCGCGCATCCGCGTCAATGCCGTCTCGCCCGGGCCCATCGCCACGCGCGCGGCCTCGGGCATTGCCGCGTTCGATGAACTCGTGGCCGACAGCGTGCGCCGCTCGCCCATTGCCGGCGAATTGCAGCCCGACGACGTGGGGCCGCTGTGCGCCTTCCTGGCCTCGGACGGGGCGCGCGCCATCACGGGCTGCACGCTGTATGTCGATGGCGGCCACCACATCCTCAACTAGCGGCTGCCGCACCGGCACCCCGCAGCACTGCAGATGACCCTCCCATTCCCCCGAACCGCCGCCGCCGCGCTGGCAGCCGCACTGGCCGCAGCCCTGGCGGGATGTGCCTCCCTGGCGCCGCCGCACGAGCCGCCGCCCCTGCCCACGCCCGAGGCCTGGCCTGCCCATCTGCAGGCGGGCGCCCAGGGTGTCGCCGCCGCCGGCCTGCCCTGGCGCGACTACTTCACCGACCCCGCGCTGCGCCAGCTGATCGCCACCGCGCTGGAGCACAACCGCGACCTGCGCGTGGCCGCGCTGCGCGCCGAAGAGGCGCGCGCGGCCTTCCAGATCCAGCGCTCCGAGCTGTTCCCGGCCATTGGCGTGGGCGGCCAGGCCGCACGGGCGCGCGTGCCTGGCGACCTCAACCTCTCGGGCCGCTCCGTGGTCAGCGGCGAGTACCGCGCCGAGGTCGGCTTCAGCAGCTGGGAGCTGGACCTGTGGGGTCGCGTGCGCAGCCTCAAGGACGCGGCCCTGCAGACCTGGCTGGCCAGCGATGCGGGCCGCCACGCCGTGCAGACCGCGCTGATCGCCCAGGTGGCCGACGGCTACCTGGGCCTGCGCGAGCTGGACGAGCGCGTGGCCATTGCGCGCGAGACGCTGGCCACGCGCCAGGAATCCTTTCGCATCTTCACGCGCCGCGAGGCCGTGGGCGCCAGCTCGCGCCTGCAGCTGGCCCAGGTCCAGACCCTGCTGACCCAGGCGCAGGCCCTGCTGGCCCAGCTGGAGCTGGCACGCGCGCAGCAGCTGCATGCCCTGGCCCAGCTGGTCGGCGCCCACCCGGGCCCGCTGCCCGCCGCCGCACCCTTTGACGACGCCCTGGTGCTGGCCGAGCTGCGGCCGGGCCTGCCCTCGGAACTGCTCACGGCGCGGCCCGACATTGCCGCGGCCGAGCACCAGCTGCGCGCGGCCCGGGCCCAGATCGGCGCGGCGCGCGCCGCCTTCTTCCCGCGCATTGCGCTCACGGCCCGCTGGGGCACGGCCAGCGCCGAACTCGACGGCCTGTTCGACGGCGGTAGCCGCGCCTGGGCCTTCGTGCCCACGGTGTCCCTGCCCATCTTCGACGGCGGCCGGCGCCGCGCCAACCTGGAGCTGGGCGAGATCCGCAGCGACATGGCCGTGGCCCAGTACGAGAAAGCCATCCAGACCGCCTTCCGCGAGGTGGCCGATGGCCTGGCCGCACGCCGCTGGCTGTCCGAGCAGATCACCGTGCAGCGCACCGCCGTGCAGGCCCAGGCCGAGCGCGCGCGGCTGGCGCAGCTGCGCTACGACAACGGCTCGGCCGCCTACCTGGAGGTGCTGGACGCCCAGCGCGACCTGCTGGCCGCACGCCAGCAGTTGGTGCAGGCGCGGCGCGCCCTGCTGTCCAGCCAGGTGGGCCTGTATGCCGCCCTGGGCGGCGGCAGCGGCGCGGAACCTGCCGCGCTGCCCGCCACCCTGCCGGCCACGCCTGCCGATCCCCCGAATTCCTGAAGCCTCCGGACCCGCCCATGGACAAGAACACCTCTCTGAAGAACAAGATCGTGCCGATCGCCGCCGTGGCGGTCCTGGCCCTCGTGGCCTGGTGGGCCTGGAAGACCTTCACGCCCAAGGGCCCTGGCGAGGGCTTCGTCGGCAGCAACGGCCGGGTCGAGGCCACCGAGATCGACATCTCCACCAAGCTGCCCGGCCGCGTGGAGGAAATCCTGGTGCGCGAGGGCGACTTCGTGCAGGCCGGCCAGCCCGTGGCGCGCATGCAGATCGACACCCTGCGCGCCCAGCGCCAGGAAGCCGACGCCATGCGCCAGCAGGCCGAGCACAGCGTGGCCGCGGCCGAGGCCCAGGTCACCCTGCGCCGCAGCGACCTGGCCGCCGCCCAGGCCCTGATCGTGCAGCGCGAGACCGAGGTGGACGCCGCGCAGCGCCGCTTCAAGCGCTCGGAAACGCTGGCGCGCGAGGGCGCCTCCTCGGTGCAGGAACTCGATGACGACCGCGCCCGCGTGCGCGGCAGCGAGGCGGCGCTGGCCGCCACGCGCGCCCAGGCCGCCGCTGCCCAGGCCGCCGTGAAGGCGGCCGAGGCCCAGGTGGTCGGCGTGCGCTCCCAGGTGCAGGCGGCCACGGCCACGGTGGCGCGCGTGCAGGCCGACATCGACGACGGCGTGCTCAAGGCCCCGCGCGACGGCCGCGTGCAGCTGCGCGTGGCCCAGCCCGGCGAGGTGCTGGGCGCAGGCGGGCGCGTGCTCAACCTGCTGGACCTGTCCGATGTCTACATGACCTTCTTCGTGCCCGAGACTGCCGCCGGGCGCATTGCCCTGGGCAGCGAGGTGCGCCTGGTGCTGGACGCCGCGCCCGAGTACGTGATCCCGGCCCGCGTCTCCTTCGTCGCCAGCCAGGCCCAGTTCACGCCCAAGACCGTGGAGACCGCCAGCGAGCGCCAGAAGCTGATGTTCCGCGTGCGCGCCCAGATCCCGCCGGAGCTGCTGCGCCGCCATCTGGAACAGGTCAAGACCGGCGTGCCCGGCATGGCCTGGCTGCGCACCGATGCCAGCCATGAGTGGCCCGCCAACCTGACCATCAAGCTGCCAGCCCAGCCCGCGCAATGAGCGAGAGCACGACGCCCCATGCCAGCGGCTGGGTCGTGCGCCTGAAGGGCGTGCACCAGCGCTATGGCCAGGTCCAGGCGCTGGCGGGCATAGACCTGGACATTCCCGAAGGCCGCATGGTCGGCCTGATCGGGCCGGACGGCGTGGGCAAGTCCAGCCTCATGGCGCTGATCTCCGGGGCACGCAAGATCCAGGAAGGCAGCGTCGAGGTGCTGGGCGGCGACATGGCCCAGCGCCGGCACCGCGAGGCCGTCTGCCCGCGCGTGGCCTACATGCCTCAGGGCCTGGGGCGCAACCTCTATCCCACGCTGTCGGTGGAGGAGAACCTGCAGTTCTTCGCGCGCCTGTTCGGCCATGACGCGGCCGAGCGGCGCCGCCGCATCGACGATCTCACCCAGGCCACGGGCCTGCGCAAATTCCTGGAGCGGCCGGCCGGCAAGCTGTCGGGCGGCATGAAGCAGAAGCTGGGCCTGTGCTGCGCGCTGATCCACGACCCCGACCTGCTCATTCTTGACGAGCCCACCACGGGCGTCGACCCGCTGGCGCGCGCCCAGTTCTGGGACCTGATCGCGCGCATCCGCCGCCAGCGCCCCGGCATGAGCGTGCTGGTGGCCACGGCCTACATGGACGAGGCCCAGCGCTTCGACTGGCTGGTGGCCATGGACGAGGGCCGCGTGCTGGCCACGGGCACGCCGGCCGAGCTGCTGCAGCGCACGGACAGCCGCTCGCTGGAAGAGGCCTTCATCGCCCTGCTGCCCGAAGAGAAAAAGCGCGGCCATGCGCCCGTGACCATCGCCCCCCTGCCTGCAGGCGGCGAGGACGACATCGCCATCGAGGCCAGGGACCTGACCATGCGCTTTGGCGACTTCGTCGCCGTGGACCATGTGTCCTTCCGCATCCGCCGCGGCGAGATCTTCGGCTTCCTGGGCTCCAACGGCTGCGGCAAGAGCACCACCATGAAGATGCTGACCGGCCTGCTGCCGGCCAGCGAGGGCCAGGCCTGGCTGTTCGGCCAGCCCGTGGACCCGCGCGACATCGACACGCGCCGCCGCGTGGGCTACATGACCCAGGCGTTCTCGCTGTACGGCGAGCTGACCGTGCACCAGAACCTGGTGCTGCATGCGCGCCTGTTCGGCGTGCCCGAGGCGGACATTCCCGCGCGCGTGGCCGAGATGCTGCAGCGCTTCGACCTGCAGGCCGCGCAGCACAGCCTGCCGGCCGCCCTGCCGCTGGGCATGCGCCAGCGCCTGTCGCTGGCCGTGGCCATGGTGCACAAGCCCGAGCTGCTCATCCTGGACGAGCCCACCTCGGGCGTGGACCCCGTGGCGCGCGACGGCTTCTGGCGCCTGCTGGTGGAGCTGTCGCGGCGCGACCGCGTGACCATCTTCATCTCCACCCACTTCATGAACGAGGCCGAGCGCTGCGACCGCATGTCCATGATGCATGCGGGCAAGGTGCTGGACAGCGACACGCCCGCGCGCCTGGTGGCCAAGCGCGGCGCGGCCACGCTGGAGGAAGCCTTCATCGGCTACCTGGTCGAGGCCGGTGGCGGCGAGGCCCCGGCCGAGGAACAGCAGGCCGCGCCTGCCGCCCCCGCTGCCGTGGAAACGCACACTGCGCGCCGCCGCCATTTCAGCGCCCAGCGCATGCTCAGCTATGTCTGGCGCGAAGCGCTGGAGCTGCAGCGCGACCCGGTGCGTGCCACGCTGGCCCTGGTGGGCTCGCTGATCCTGATGTTCGTGATGGGCTACGGCATCAGCCTGGACGTGGAGGACCTGCGCTTTGCCGTGCTGGACCGCGACCAGACCACCATCAGCCGCAGCTATGCGATGAGCCTGTCGGGCTCGCGCTACTTCATCGAGCAGCCGCCGCTGACCGACTACGACGCACTGGACCGCCGCATGCGCAGCGGCGAGCTGACCCTGGCCATCGAGATTCCCCCGGGCTTTGCGCGCGATGTGCTGCGCGGCGGCTCCGTGCAGGTGGGCGCCTGGTTCGACGGCGCCATGCCCACGCGCGCCGAGACCGTGCGCGGCTACCTGCAGGGCATCCACCAGCACTGGCTGACCGAGCAGGCGCGCGAACGCCTGGGTGTGACGCCGGCCGGCCTGATCGACATCCAGACGCGCTTTCGCTACAACCCCGACGTGCGCAGCCTGCCGGCCATGGTGCCGGCCGTCATGCCCCTGCTGCTGCTGCTTTTGCCGGCCATGCTGACGGCGCTGGCCGTGGTGCGCGAGAAGGAAAGCGGCTCCATCACCAACCTCTACGTCACGCCGGTCACGCGCACCGAATTCCTGCTGGGCAAGCAACTGCCCTATGTGGTGCTGGCCATGCTGAACTTCCTGCTGATGTGCCTGATGGCCGTCACCCTGTTCGGCGTTCCCGTGACGGGCAGCTTTGCCACGCTGGCCCTGGCGGCGCTGATCTTCAGCGGCGCCTCCACGGGCTTCGGCCTGCTGGCCTCCACGCTGACGCGCAGCCAGATCGCCTCGATGTTCCTGGTGCTGATCGGCACGCTGATCCCCACCACGCAGTTCGCGGGCCTGGTCGATCCCGTGTCCTCGCTGGAGGGGGCGGGCCGCATCATCGGCGAGGTCTATCCGGCCAGCCACATGATCGCCATCAGCCGCGGCGTGTTCAGCAAGGCGCTGGGATTTCGGGAGCTGGCCGGCTCGTTCGGGCCGCTGCTGCTGTCCGTGCCGGTGATCCTGGGCCTGGCCATTGCACTGACCAGAAAGCAGGAGAGCTGACATGCGCACCCGCCTTTTCTCCAACATCTACCGGCTGGGCGTCAAGGAGCTGTGGAGCCTGTGGCGCGACCCCGTGCTGCTGGTGCTCATCGCCTATGTGTTCACGGTCTCCATCTACACGGCGGCCACGGCCATGCCCGAGAGCCTGCACAACGCGCCCATCGCCATCGTGGACGAGGACGGCTCGCCGCTGTCGCAGCGCATCGCGGGCGCCTTCTATCCGCCGCAGTTCGCGCCACCGGCCATGATCGACCGCACGCAGATGGACCCGGGCATGGACTCGGGCACCTACACCTTCGTGCTCAACATCCCGCCCAACTTCCAGCGCGACGTGCTGGCGGGCCGCGCCCCCGAGCTGCAGCTGAACGTGGACGCCACGCGCATGAGCCAGGCCTTCACGGGCAACAGCTATGTGCAGCAGATCGTCACGGCCGAGGTCAGCGAGTTCGTGCGGCGCTTTCGGGGCGCCACCGCCCTGCCCGTGGACCTGGTGGTGCGCGCGCGCTTCAATCCAGCGCTGGACAAGGTCTGGTTCGGCGGGCTGATGCAGATCATCAACAACGTGACCATGCTGTCCATCATCCTCACGGGCGCGGCCCTGATCCGCGAGCGCGAGCACGGCACGGTGGAGCACCTGCTGGTCATGCCGGTGACACCGACCGAGATCATGCTGGCCAAGATATGGTCCATGGGACTGGTCGTGCTGGTCACCGCCTTTGCCTCGCTCAACCTCGTGGTGCGCGGCGCCCTGGGCGTTCCCATCGAAGGCTCGCTGCCGCTGTTCCTGGCGGGGGCCGCGCTGTGCCTGTTCGCCACAACGTCGCTGGGGATCTTCCTTGCCACGCTGGCGCGCAACATGCCACAGTTCGGCATGCTGCTGGTGCTCGTGCTGCTGCCGCTGCAGCTGCTGTCGGGCGCCATGACGCCGCGCGAAAGCATGCCCGAGCTGGTGCAGAACATCATGCTGGCCGCGCCGACCACCCACTTCGTCGAGCTGTCGCAGGCCATCCTCTACCGCGGAGCGGGGCTGGACGTGGTCTGGAAGCCCTTCCTCGCGCTGGCCGCGATCGGCTCCGTGCTGTTCGCCCTCACGCTCACCCGTTTTCGCAAGACCATCAGCCAGATGGCCTGATTTCGTTCCCGCCGCCAAGGCATCTTTCCATCTCAACCAGCAAGGAGTTTCATATGAGCGCACAGACCATTCCCCTCCATCTGCTCAAGGCACAGCTTGAACTGCAGTTGCACCTGAGCCGGCTGCTGCAGGAAAGCGGCCAACAGTGGCTGGAGCATGCCGCACGCAACGGCCCCGAGCGCATCGCCGAGACCGGCAGCGAGATCGAGGGCGTGCAGCAGACCAGCAGCTGGCAGGAGCTGGCCACCCTGCCCGCCCAGGCCTTCTGGCGCCACGCCCATCTGCGCATGGGCCATGCCCAGGCCCTGGCCCAGACCGCCATGGCCAGCCAGATGACCCTGGCCCAGGGCGTGCAGCAGGCCGTGCACGACTGGCAGCAACAGGTGGCAGCCACGCTGGGTAACAGCACCCAGGGCGCAGCCGACACCGCCGTGCCGTGGAGCGACCTGCTCGCCCGCTGGACCTCGGCCGTGCAGTCCGTGGCCCAGCCCGCCCATGCGGCACAGCAGCCCATTGCGGCAGCCGCCGCCGAAACGGCCCGCGACGCCACAGCCCAGGGCTGACGGCTCCCAAGGAAGCCGCCACGCGGTCCCGCAGGTGCGGGGCCGCATGGGCGCGGGGCGGCCATCCGCACCCAGCCACAAGCAATCACACGCAATCTAAGAGCAGGGCATGACATGCCGGTAAAGGAGTGGGCCAGATGAACGAGAACCTGCAGAGCCACGGCACCGTGGACGTGGGAGGGATGTGGGGCGATCCGATGAAGCTGTCGCAGGCAGCCGCGCAATACGCCACCGATGCCTGGCAGCGTTCGCTGCTGTATGCCGACATCCGGCGCCAGCGTGGCAACCAGTACCGCGAGCATCTGGCCGAGGAAGTGCCCAATGTGCTGAGCTTCCGGGCCGAGATCGTGATGTCGGGCCTGGACCTGCCGCGCCCCGTCAACTACGGCCTGGCACGCATCGCGCCCATGGAGGGCACGGTCATCGACCCGGCCAAGCGCCCCTTCATCGTCGTCGATCCGCGCGCGGGCCACGGCCCCGGCATCGGCGGCTTCAAGCCCGACAGCGAGATCGGCGCCGCGCTCAAGGCCGGCCATCCCTGTTACTTCGTGGGCTTCCTGCCCGACCCCGTGCCCGGCCAGACCGTCGAGGACGTGATGCGCGCCGAGGCCCAATTCGTGCGCAAGGTCGCCGAGCTGCACCCCGAGAGCCGGGGCAAGCCCGCCGTCATCGGCAACTGCCAGGCCGGCTGGCAGATCCTCATGACGGCTGCCGTCTGGCCCGAGCTGTTCGGCCCCATCATCGTGGCCGGTGCGCCGCTGTCGTACTGGGCCGGCGACAACCCCATGCGCTACGGCGGCGGCCTCATGGGCGGCAGCTGGATGACGGCGCTGACCAGCGACCTGGGCGCGGGCCGCTTCGACGGCGCATGGCTGGTGCAGAACTTCGAGAACCTCAACCCGGCCAACACGCTGTGGGAAAAGCAGTACCAGGTCTATGCCGACGTGGACACCGAGGGGCCGCGCTACCTGGGCTTCGAGAAGTACTGGGGCGGCTATGTCTTCCTGGAAGGCCGCGAGATGCAGTACATCGTGGACAACCTGTTCATCGGCAACCGGCTGGCCACGGCCGAGCTGACGACCTCGGACGGCGTGCGCATCGACCTGCGCAACATCCGCTCGCCCATCGTGGTGTTCTGCTCGCATGGCGACAACATCACGCCGCCGGGCCAGGCCCTGGGCTGGATCACCGACCTGTACCGCGACGACGAGGACATCGCCGCCCACGACCAGACCATCGTCTTCGCCACGCATGACAGCATCGGCCACCTGGGCATCTTTGTCTCGGGCGCCGTGGGCCGCAAGGAGCACCGCGAGTTCGCGGCGCACATCGACATCATCGACCTGCTGCCCGCCGGCATCTACCGCGCCGAGATCGCCGACCGCCCGGCCGGTGTGCCGGCACAGGATCTGACCGACGACGCCTACCTGATGAAGATCCGCCGCAGCGACCTGGCCGAGGTGCGCGCCATCGTCCGGCCCGACCCCGAAAGCGAGCGCCACTTTGCCGCTGCCGCGCGCGTCTCCGAAATCAACCTGGCCCTGTACCGCAACACCGTGCAGCCCTGGGTGCAGGCACTGTCCACGCCGCTGTCTGCGCGCTGGCTGCAGGCCATGCACCCGCTGCGCGTGGGCTATGAATGCTGGTCGGACTCGCACCCGCTGGCACCCGTCGTGGCCCAGGCCGCCGAGCATGCGCGCGAGGACCGCCACCCCGTCGAGCCCGACAACCCCTTCCTGAAGGCGCAGCAGGCCATGTCGCAGGCCGTGGTACATCTGCTCGACACCTACCGCGACCAGCGCGATGCCATGCAGGCGCGGCTGTTCCACGCCATCTATGGCTCGCCCCTGGTCCAGGCCCTGGCCGGCCAGAGCCGCCAGGACGACGGCCCGCCGCGCCCGCACCCCGGCGAATCGCCCGAGCACTGCCAGTACATGCGCCAGGAGCTGGCGCGGCTGCACGAAAGCGTGGCCCAGGGCGGGCTGTACGAGGCCGTCATCCGCGCCCTGTTCCACGTGCTGCGCGCACGCGGCGAGGCCGATGAGCGCCACTTCCGCCACGCCTGGCGGCTGCTGCAGGACCACCTGGGCGGCGTGCCGCCCGACATGGCGCAGTTCCGCCGCATCGTGCGCCGCCAGGCCCTGCTGATGCAGCGCGAGCCCGACGCCGCCATGGCCGCCATCCCCCGGTTGCTGGCCGCCTCGCCCGCCGCCGACATCCGCTGGGGCATGACCACGGTGGACGAGCTGGCCAACCAGGGCGGCAACCTCAGCGATGCCGAGCACCAGCGCCTGCTGCAGGCCATGGGGCATTTCGTGCAGGCGCTGGAGGCCGCCGAGTCCAGGCAGGCGAAAGAGCCGGCCGAGCGGCACCCGGCCATCGCGCCAGCCTCGGTGGCCGAGCCTGAGCCCGCACCCGTGACGGCACCTTTGACGGCACCCGTGACAGCTCCTTCGGCAGCGCCTCTGACCGCTCCTGTTGCGGCTCCTGTGGCCGCTCCTGCTGCAGCTCCTGAACAGGCACCCGAGCCCGCACCTGTTCCCGACTCCGCGCCTGCCGCCAAGCGCCCCGCACGTGCCCAGGCCAGCCGCGCACACCCCAGCCCCCGGAAAAAGCGATGAACCTCTCCCCCGATTCCGATGCGGCCCTGCCGCCCGAAGACCTGGCCCTGCTGCGCAACCACAGCTTTGACGAGCTGGACGTGGGCGACAGCGCCAGCCTGGAACGCACGCTGAGCACCCAGGACCTGCGCCTGTTCGCCGCCCTGTCGGGCGCGGCCGTGGCCGACGGCACTGGTGCCGGTGCCGGTGCTGGCACGGTTGCCGGCGCCGACGATGACGACACGGCCCTGATCGCCCACGGCATGTGGGGCGGCATGCTGCTGGCCTCGGTGCTGGGCACGCGCCTGCCCGGCCCCGGCACCACCCTGGTCGGCCAGACGCTGCGCTTTCTGGCGCCGCTGGCCGCAGGCGACCGGCTGACCGTGCGCGTGGAGGTGCTGGCCAAGCAGGCCGAGCAGCGCCAGGTGACGCTGGCCGTGGCCTGCACCAACCAGCATGGCGCCGCCGTGATCGAGGGCCAGGCCACCGTGCATGCGCCTGCGCGCCACATCGAGCGCCAGCGCACCAGCCTGCCCGAGATCCGCCTGGAAGCCGGTGGACGCGACGGCCTGCAGCGCCTGCTGGCCCATGTGGCCGGCCTGCCGCCCATCCGCGTGGCCGTGGTCCATCCCTGCGACGAGCCCAGCCTCTCGGCCGCGCTGGACGCGCGCCGCGAAGGCCTGATCGACCCCGTGCTGGTGGCCCCGCGCGCGCGGCTGGAGGCCGTGGCGGCCGAGCACGGGCTGGACCTGGGCGGCCTGCGCATCGAGGACGTGCCGCACAGCCACGCCGCCGCCACGCGCGGCGCCGAGCTGGCCGCCTGCGGCGAGGTCGAGGCCATCATGAAAGGCAGCCTGCACACGGACGAGCTCATGGCCGAGGTGGTGGCCGCCGCCGCCGGCCTGCGCACCAAGCGCCGCGTCAGCCACTGCTTCGTGCTGCAGACGCCGCACTACCCGCGCCCCTTCATCGTCACCGATGCGGCCATCAACCTCGCGCCCGACCTGCAGCAAAAGGCCGACATCGTGCGCAACGCCATCGCCCTGGCCCATGCCATCGGCGTGCCCGAGCCCAAGGTCGCCATACTGGCCGCCGTGGAGACCGTGAGCCCGCACATGCCGGCCACGCTGGACGCCGCCGCGCTGTGCAAGATGGCCGACCGGGGCCAGATCGAAGGCGGCGTGCTCGACGGGCCGCTGGCCTTCGACAACGCCGTGTCCATGGCCGCCGCGCGCACCAAGGGCATCGATTCGCCCGTGGCGGGCCAGGCCGACATCCTGGTCGTGCCCGACCTGGAAAGCGGCAACATGCTGGCCAAGCAGCTCATGTACATGGGCGAGGCGGCCAGCGCCGGCATCGTCATGGGCGCCAAGGTGCCCGTGATCCTGACCAGCCGCGCCGACAGCCGCGCCTCGCGCATCGCCTCCTGCGCCATTGCCCTGCTGCTGGCCCACCGCTACCGGAACTCCCCGCCATGATCCCTGCCCACACCGCCTCCCCTGCCACCCGCGAACTGGTCGTGGTGCTCAACTGCGGCTCGTCCAGCATCAAGTTCGCCGTCTTCGACGGTGCCCAGCGCCCGCTGCCGCGCAAGCCGCTGTGGAACGGCAAGGTCCAGGGCATAGGCGGGCCCGCGCCCGACTTCGGCGAGAGCGGCGTGCCGCCCTTTGCCATCGCCCTGGATGCCGCCCACCCCTACCGCGCCGCGCTGCAGCTGATCCGCGAGCGCATCACCGCGCGCCTGGCGCAGCTGGACGGCGCCCGCGTGGCCGCCGTCGCCCACCGCGTGGTGCACGGCGGCAGCCGCTACTTCGAGCCCGTGCGCGTCGATGCCGGCGTGCTGGCCGACCTCAAGGCCTTCATCCCGCTGGCGCCGCTGCACCAGCCCTTTGCGCTGGAGGCCATGGACATCCTGCTGCGCGAGCGGCCCGAACTGGTGCAGGTGGCCTGCTTCGACACCGCCTTCCACCACACGCTGCCCAAGGTCGAGCAACTGCTGCCCCTGCCGCATGCGGCCTGGGAACGCGGGCTGCGCCGCTACGGCTTCCACGGCCTGTCCTACGAATACATGGCCACCGCCCTGCCCGAGCGCCATGGCGACCTGGCGCGCGGGCGCACCCTGGTGGCCCACCTGGGCAGCGGTGCCAGCCTGTGCGCCATGCAGGGCCTGCAAAGCGTGGCCACGACCATGGGCTTCTCGGCGCTGGACGGCCTGATGATGGGCACGCGCACCGGCGCGCTGGACCCCGGCGCCGTGATCTACCTGATGGAAATCGAAAAGCTCAGCCTGCAGGAAGTGGGCCGCATCCTGTACCACGAGTCCGGCCTGCTGGGCGTCTCGGGCACCTCGTCCGAGCCGCGCGTGCTGCTGCCGCTGGAGTCAGGCGACGATGCCCAGGCCGAGCGTGCGCGCGATGCGCTGGCCCTGTACGTGCGGCGCGTCGTGCGCGAGATCGGCGCCCTGGTCGCCGTGCTGGGCGGCCTGGACCTGCTGGTGTTCACCGCAGGCGTGGGCGAGCACAGCGCCGAGATACGGCGGCGCGTGTGCGAGGGCCTGGGTTTTCTGGGCCTGCGGCTGGACGCCGAGGCCAATGCGCGCGATGCGGCCGTGATCTCGGCCACCGGCAGCGCCGTCACCGTGGGCGTGGAGCCCACGAACGAGGAATGGGTGGCAGCGCGCCATGCGCTGCGCTGGCTGCCGGGCTAGGAACGATCGTCCTGCGCACCGCCCTCGCGCAGCCGCACGAACTCGCGGTGCTCGTAGGCAATGCATTCCTCCATGAGGTGGCGGTACACCGCCTCCATCATGTCGGGCTGGCCGCCCTCGGCGGCCGTGCGCTCGCGCACGCGGCGCACGATGGCCTCGATGCGGCCCTCGTCGCGCACCTGGGCCGCATCGGCCTTGATGCGCGCGGCCTGCTGCATGTAGCCCATGCGCGTGACCAGCAGCGGCACCAGCACATCGTCCAGCGCATCCACATTGCGGCGCACATCCAGCATGTCGGTGCAGTGCTGCACCAGGTCGATGGCCTGCTTGGCGCGGTCCGTGCTCATTCCAGTCCTTCCTCCACCAGCTCGGCCGCGCGCATCAGTGCGCGCGCCTTGTGCTCGGTCTCTTTCCATTCCATCTCGGGCACGGAATCGGCCACCACGCCGGCGGCGGCCTGCACGTAGAGCGTGCCGTCCTTGATCACGCCCGTGCGGATGGCAATGGCCAGGTCCATGTCGCCCGCAAAGCTCAGGTAGCCGCAGGCGCCGCCGTAGATGCCGCGCTTGGTGGGCTCCAGCTGGTCGATGACCTCCATGGCATGCACCTTGGGCGCGCCCGTCAGCGTGCCGGCCGGGAAGGTGGCCTTGAACACGTCCATGTTGTCCATGCCGTCGCGCAGAATGCCCTCCACGTTGCTGACGATGTGCATGACGTGGCTGTAGCGCTCCACGGCAAAGGCCTCGGTCACCTTCACGCTGCCCGTCTTGGCGATGCGGCCGATGTCGTTGCGCGCCAGGTCGATCAGCATCACGTGCTCGGCGCGTTCCTTGGGGTCGGCCACCAGCTCCTTTTCGGTGGCCTTGTCGGCCTCGGGCGTGGCGCCGCGTGGGCGCGTGCCGGCCAGCGGGCGGATGGTGACCTTCTGGCCCTCGTCCGTGTTCTCCTGGCGCACCAGGATCTCGGGGCTGGCGCCCACCACATGGAAATCGCCCAGGTGGTAGTAGTACATGTAGGGGCTGGGATTGAGCGAACGCAGCGCGCGGTACAGGCTCAAGGGGCTGGCCGTGAAGCGCTTGTGGATGCGCTGGCCCACCTGCACCTGCATGAAGTCGCCCGCGGCGATCAGCTCCTTGGCCTTCTCCACGGCCGCCAGGTAGTCTTCCTTGGCAAAGCTGCGCTGGGCCGGGTGGCTCTCGCCGGCCTTGATCTGCGGCGCGCTGACCGAGTAGCGCAGCAGATCCTTCAGCTGCCGCAGCCGCTTCTTGGCGCGCGTATAGGCCTCGCTCTCGCCGGGGTTGGCATAGACGATCAGGTACAGCTTGCCCGACAGGTTGTCGATCACCGCCACTTCCTCGCACTGCAGCAGCAGGATGTCGGGGCAGTTGAGCGTATCGGGCGGGCAGGAATCTTCCAGCTTCTTCTCGATGTAGCGCACGGCGTCGTAGCCGAAGTAGCCGGCCAGCCCGCCGCAAAAACGCGGCAGCCCCGGACGCAGTGCCACCTTGAAGCGCTTTTGGTAGGCAGCGATGAAATCCAGCGGATTGCCCTTGGCCGTCTCCACCACCTGGCCATCGGTCACCACCTCGGTGCATGCCGCATCGCCGAAGCCGCTGGCGCGCAGCAGCGTGCGTGCAGGCAGGCCGATGAAGCTGTAGCGCCCGAAGCGCTCGCCGCCCACCACGGACTCCAGCAAAAAGCTGTGCTTGCCGTCACCGCCCGCATGGGCCAGCTTGAGGTAGAGGGACAGGGGGGTTTCGAGGTCCGCAAACGCCTCGACCATCAGAGGGATGCGGTTGTAGCCCTGCGCAGCAAGGCTCTTGAATTCGAGTTCGGTGATCACGGGGGAAGGCTCCGGATTGCGTGGCGCTGGCAGACCTGGTGTGGGTGCGGGCTGCGTATGGATTGCGCCGATTCATTCGATTGGCCCGTAGGGCCTCGGGTGCACGCCGGGTCGCGCCCCGGGTGCTTCAGCTGTTCAGTTGGACAGGCTTGCGCCAGGGCCAGGCTCCCCGGTCTCCACAACCTGCAATGAACATGCGATGAATGAACATAGCGGGCAAGTGTAGCGCAGACGCGGCTGGGTACAAGTGCGGACCGGCGCCTTGCGGGGGCGCCGCAGGGGCCTGCCATGGCCACAATTGACACCCTGGTCAGCCTGACCAACAATGGCAGCACAACCTGACCAGAAAGGTCGACCATGCCGTCCCATTTCTCTGCCCGCACCGACGCTGCCTTGCCCGAGGGCGAACGCGACCCGCTGAACCGCGCCCTGCGGGACCTGAGCCACCAGGTCGGCTCGGCCATGCCGCGCAACACCACGCCCATGCCGATCTCGGTCTTCAAGGCGCAGTACGGCGCGGTGCTCAAACAGGCCGACCACGACGGGGTGGCCCTCATCTCCCAGGGCCGCAAGCGCTACGTGATCGTCAGCGAGGAGCACATGGTGGCCCTGTCCGCCAACGAGCGCGCCCCCCGCACGGTGGCCGACATCTGCCGGTCCCTGCCGCTGCCGCGCCAGGCCGTGGATCTGTCCGCTGCGCAGATGTCCGGGGCGCGCGGCGATATCGACGTACCCGCCCGGCGCGCGCCATGAGCCGCTACCTGCTGGGCCCCCGCTGCCTGCTGTGGATGGCGAACCAGGAGCCCGCGACCCTGGAGTGGTTCTCCACCATCCGGCCTCTGGACTGCATCGTCAGCGACCTGTCCATGGCCATCGCCAAGGCGGCCGTGGCCGAGGCATTCCACGACCTGCGTGACCGCAACGAATGGTTCTCCCTGCTCGATGCGCTGTATGCCAACCTGCGCGCCGAAGGCGCCTCCATGCTGACCAGCGTGGACAACAAGGTGCTGGAGCGCTTCATCGAATGGCGCAACTTCGCGCCGCTGGACAGCCAGGGCCCGCGGGGCACGGCGCCCCTGGCGCAGGACCTGCGGCTGCTCATCGCCACGGCCGACCTGCTCAAGGTCTGCTACACCGAACCCGCCAACCTCTACCTGACGCAGGCCGCCGCCCGGGGCGTTGCCGTGCACGCGCTGTGATGGACTTCGACGTACCGCCCCTGTCCAGCGCGGTGCGCCAGGGCCTGCGCCGGCGCCGGGTCGTCCTGAGCCTGTCGGGCGGCGGCTATCGCGGCCTCTTCAGCGCCCATGTCCTGGAGCGCATCCACCGCGAATTCGGCAACGGCGACCTGCTGGAGAAAGTGGACCTGTTCGCCGGCACCTCCATCGGCGCCATCATCGCCACCGCCCTGGCCAGCGGCTGCCAGCCCGCGCGCATCAAGCAACTGCTGCTGGACCATGGCCCCGCCATCTTTCCCTCCAAATGGCTGCCCGGCCTGCGCCAGGCCATGGGCAAGGCGCTCTATGACAGCGCCCCGCTGCGCGCAGCGATCAAGGAGGCCATGCCGCAAGCGGAGCAGTCCGCCCTGGGGCAACTGCAGGTGCCGCTGCTGCTGCCCGCCGTGAACTGGAATTCATCGCAGCTGCACGTGCTGGCCAGCGGCGCCCTGCCCGACAGGGACCGGCTGGGCCTGACGCTGATGGACGCCATGCTGGCCTCATCGGCCGCCCCCACCTACTTTCCCGCGCACGCCGCAGCAGGCCATGTCTTCGTGGACGGCGGACTCGCCGCCAACGCGCCCGACCTGCTGGCCCTGCAGGCCGCCCGCCAGCTCTGGGGGCCGGCCGCCGACATCGTGATGATCAGCATAGGCACCGCCAACCCCCAGCAGGGCCAGGACCCCGTGGCCATGCCCCGGCGCGGGCTGACCCTGGTCAAGCCCCTGCTGGACCTGGTCATGGCCGCCCAGGAGGTCCAGGCCGTCAAGGCGGCCCGCCAGGAACTGGGCACCAGCAGCTACCTGCGCCTGAACTTCACGCAGCCCGCAGCCCAGCAAAAGCGCCTGGGCCTGGACATCGCCAACGCCGACAGCACCCGGCTGCTGCAGGCCCTCGGCGACGAATGCATCGCCGCCCTCACGGAGCAGGAAAAGACGCTGCTGAAGAACGTCCTGGGCTGAAACGCCCAAGGCTTCTCGCCCACCCGGCCGAGCGCAGCGAAGGCCCGGGCAAACTCCCCGTATGTCAGCGCCTGCGCCGTGGCGGTTGCGGGGTTGCAGCCCTGCCGAAGGACAGGACTGCTTCGTCATCTGACTCGCCGTGATTGTTTGAACGTAGCGCGCAGCGCGAAGTGAGTTTCACGGCGAACCCCGCAACCGCCACGGCGCAGGTTGCCCCGCAGCGCAGCGAAGGGGTCGCGGACATTCGGGTCGTCTTTCTTTTGCCTCCTTTTCTTTGACGAATCAAAGAAAAGGAGGTCGGCCGCCGGGCCGAAACCCGGCCTCGAAAAGAAACGCCCCGACAGGGGCTTACAAAGAGAACCAGCGCGGAAACGCCGCCAAAGCAGCGCCATCCACCGGCCCGCGAAAACCCTGTTGCCACCCCTCTCCAATCCCCACAACATCTCGCCCGGACGTAACAAACCGCAACCGGGCCACAGCCCGCCCCCCGCAGGAGACACCATGACCGCCTTGCCCCGCTGGATGAAGACAGCCGCCCTGGCCATGGCGCTGGCGATGCCGCTGGCCGCCACTGCCCAGGAGCCGCCGCGCACCGTCGCGGGCGTGGCCTATCCCGCCCAGGCCGGGGTGGGCGGCCAGACGCTGCAGCTCAATGGCGCGGGCATTCGCTACAAGGCCATCTTCAAGGTCTACACGGCGGGCCTGTACCTGGAAAAGCCGGCCGCCAGCCTGCAGGAAATCGCGGCCCTGCCCGGCCCCAAGCGCGTGAGCGTGACCATGCTGCGCGAGATCGATTCGGCCGAGCTGGGCAAGCTGTTCGCGCGCGGCATCGAGGACAACATGGAGCGCGCGCGCTTCTCGCGCCTGGTGCCCGGCGTGCTGCGCATGAGCGACATCTTCACGCAGCACAAGAAGCTGCTGCCGGGCGAGAACTTCTCGGTGGACTGGGTGCCGGGCCAGGGTGCCCAGGTCTTCGTCAAGGGCCAGGCCCAGGGCGCGCCCTTCCAGGAGCCCGAGTTCTTCCAGGCGCTGCTGGGCATCTGGCTGGGCCCGCACCCGGCCGACGACCAGCTCAAGAAGGCATTGCTGGGCGGTTGAACGGCTGCGCGGGCTCCTGCACCGGCCCGGCAAAGCGCGCCTGGATCTCCAGCCCCGTGGCACCGGGCAGGGCCGTGAGCGTCCAGCCGTGGGCGCGCGCAATCTCCAGGCAGATGGGCAGGCCCAGGCCTGCGCCCAGGTCGCGCCGCTCGCTGCTGCGCCAAAAGCGCTCGAAGATGCGCGGCAGGTCCTCGGGCGGCACGCCACGGCCCTGGTCCAGCACCGAAAAGCCCAGGCCGCAGGCCTTCACGGTGACGGTGGCGCCCTGCGGGCTGTGCTGCACGGCGTTCTCGATCAGGTTCTTGAGCAGCACGAAGAGCGCGCCCCGGTCGGCACGCCAGGCAGGCGAGCCGTCCTTGACCTCGCAGTGGATGTGCACGCCGCATTTTTCGGAGGCGCGGGCCATGAAGTCGCAGACCTCGCCAATGATGTCGGCCGGCGCAATGTCTTCCATGCGGTAGCGCTGGTGTTCGCAGACCTCGGCCAGGTGCAGCAGCTGCTGGACCTGGCGCGCCATGTGGTCCACGTCCTTGAGCAGCTCGGGGCTGCGGCGGTCCTCGGGCTCCAGTTCGATCTGCACGCGCATCAGGGCCAGCGGCGTCTTGAGCTCATGCGCGGCCATGGACAGGAATTCCTGCTGGTTCCTGAAGCCGGCCTGCAGCCGGTCCAGCACATGGTTGAAGGCCTCGACCAGGGGCGCGAACTCGCGCGGCAGGTCCTTGGGCTGCAGGCGCGTGCCCAGCGTCTGCGGGGTGATGCGCTGCGCATCCTGCGCGGCCACGCCCAGCGGCCTGAGCATGCGCTGCAGCGTGCGGTGCGTGGAGAACAGGAACACGACCAGGAAGACCACGCCGATGGCCACCATGCCCCGCCACAGCGCGGGCAGGCCCACCGATTCGCGCAGCCAGTCCACCATGCGGTCGCTGACGGCTATCTGCACGTGCCACGTCGTGCCGTCGTGGACCAGCGTGGCCGTGCCCGCGCGCATGACCACGCCGCCGCGCTCGTAGGCAAAGGCCTTGAGCTCGGGGTCGAAGCCCTGGCCGGTCTGCGTCAGCGGCTGCATTTCGCCGTTGGGGGCGAAGACCACGCGGCCGCGGGCGTCGGTGATGCGCAGCTGCATTTCCTCGCCCAGGCTGGTCAGCATCCAGGCCTTGAGTTCACGCTCGCTGAAACCCTGGGGCACGCCCTTGGCATCGAAGCTCACCCACTCGGCCAGCTTTTCGGCCGCATGCCCCATGCCGCGCTGCAGCGCATAGCTGTCGAAAGGCTTGGCGACGAGGATCACCAGCGCGCCGACCAGCAGCGCGCTGAACACCATGCTCAACCCATAGACGGCCAGCAGCCGCGAGCGCAGGCTACCGGGCCAGCAAAGGTTCGCGAAGCGCATAGCCCTGACCCCGGATGTTGACGATTTCCATGCACGAGCCGGCCGCGGCCAGCTTGCGGCGCAGCCGGTGCAGGGCCACATCGAGGGCGTTGGGCGTGACCACGCTGCTCATGCCCCAGGCCGCCGCCTCCAGCGTGGAGCGGCGCACCGTGGCGCCGGCCTTGCGCACCAGGCTGAGCATGATCTGCAGCTCCGCCGGCGGCAGCGCGATGGCCGAGCCCGCGCAGTGCATGCAGGCCTGCTGCGGGCTGATGCTGATGTCGCCCAGCTGCGGCGCCAGCTCCTGCACCAGAGCCGGGCGGCGCAGCAGGGCGCGCACGCGGGCGATCAGTTCTTCCATGGGAAAGGGCTTGGTCAGGTAGTCGTCGGCACCGGCCTCCAGGCCGCCCACGCGGTCGCTGAGCGCGTCACGGGCCGTGAGCATCAGGCAGGGGGTGGAGCGGCCTGCGGCGCGCAGGCGCTGCACCAGTTGCAGGCCGTCGCCATCGGGCAGGCCGCGGTCGATGACGATGACGCCGTAGTCGATGTCCTGCAGGGCCAGCCAGGCCGTGGAGATCTGGTGGAAGACGTCGGTCTCTATGCCGGAGTTGGCCAGCGAGCGGCTGACCAGCGTAGCCAGCCTGGCATGGTCCTCAATTAATGCGATGCGATTCATGGTTTCCGTCGTTGCCGCACAGGGACAGCAAATGCTCCCTGATCCCGGTGATGCGCTGCGGCGCCATGGGCTCGACCAGCACATGGATGACCCACAGGTCCTCGACCATGGCGCGGCATTGCAGGGCAATGTCCTCGGACACCAGATCGTCGGCGCAGGCCGCGTCCACGAAATCAAACCATATGTTCTGGAATCTTGCGCGGGTCAGCAACTGTGCGGCCGTCTTCTGGCCGCGCTGGCGGGACAGGGCATGCTCGCAGACGCAGCGGATATAGGCGCGCAGGTGGCGTGCGGGGCCTGGGGGCTCCTCGGCCAGCGCCTGCAGCAGGTCCTCGCGGAACTTGAGGATGACCAGCTCGAAGATCGTCTCCAGCCGCACTGCACGGTGCTGGCTGCATTCTTGGAAGCGCGAACCCAGGGAATACGCCTGGCCCGCCGCCTGGATACCTATCACGTCCTGGTAGATGGAGGCTTGCATTGCGATGGCACGTTCTGTCGTTTCAGGCTCCGTCGGTCCGCCGCGAGAGCGGCAAACCTGCGGGGAAAACGGCCATGCTCCCCGATTGCGTCTTACTGGCGACTTACCGGCCCCTGAATCTGCCCCATTACACCGGGAATATGCAGGCGGCCGGTTTGATCAATATTGGCTCAAATATCTTCCTGCCAGCCAGCAACATACCTGACCAGCGCCCACTGTGCCAGCCACAGTGCCATATAGCCAAAGGTCTCCACCAGTTCCTCCAGCACGATCACCTGATAATCAAACCATTGCTGCAGGACAATGAAGCCATGACCTTCCGCATTGGTGGATATCACCATGGCCGCGACAAATATCGCCAGGCTGAATATCGGCAGCGCGTTCTCGCGCACCAGGCGCTTGATGACCTTGTTCCAGACACCGTGGCGCACAAACCAATAGCAGCACAGCAGCAGCATGGCACCCACCACCCATTTGACGGCGGGCCGGTACCACAGCACCTGGGAGCTGATCACCGGCCCCCACTTGCCAGCCTCCAGGCTGGGCAGGAAAGCCGCGCCCCAGGCCAGTTCACGCCCCAGAAAGGCCAGCCAGAACAGGGAGGCGATCCACCACAGTGGCGCTGCAAAGGAGCCCTTTTGCCGCCGCGCCGCAACCAGGGCCGCCACCATGCCCAGCAGCAGGGTCACGGCCTGGATATTCTCCAGGAATCCATTTTCCCAGCTCAGGCTTTGCGGCAATACAAAGCTCAGGGGAAAGCTCAATATCAGTCCCGCCAACAAAGCCCAATTCCAAAGCCGCAGCAAGGAATCATCATGGTATTTGGACGCGGATATTCTTGTTTTTGAAAGGGAAGCAGTCATTTTGATACAGGGCGTCTGGCGCTTTATCTGTTGATATGGTTTTTGCAAGCACGCAATATCCCGGAATACTTACCAGGAAGCCGGAAAAATGGCGGGCGCACGGGCCTTCCCGCCGTTTTTCATTACAGCAGACTTGCCACCAGATTGCAGCACTGTGTCAAATTTGCCCTGCCGGGCGCGCAGTTGCCACCGCAGCCCGGCCAGGGCGGGCCGGGCGCGGCCCGTTGCCCGAACGGGCTGGGCTCAGGCGACGCGGACCGCGCGCGGGGGCAGCGCCGCCAGGGGCGCGGGCTGCACCAGGTCGCGGTAATAGTTGGGCAGCGCGAACAGTGCGGGGTGCACTTCGGCGTTGTAGTAGCGCAGGTCGGGCAGGCGGCGCTCGGCCAGGCGCTGGCGCAGCTGGGCGGGGGGCAGCGCCGCCGCATCCAGCGTGTCGGAGGCCACGGCCAGGCCCCAGTAGGCGCCGTACAGGGGGATGTAGAGGCCGTAGCAGCGCACGATGGCAAAGCGCTCGCGCAGGCTGGCCACCAGCCGCGCCACCTGCTCGCCATGGAAGACGGGACTGCCCAGGTGCAGCACCAGGGCGCCGCCCGGCGCCAGCACGCGCTTCATGCGCGCCAGGGCCTGGTCGGAGTACAGCGCGCTGGCAGGCGTGTCGGGGTCGGTGAGGTCCATGAGCGCGAGGTCGAAGCGTTCTTCGGTGCGCTCCACCATGGCCATGCCGTCGCCTATGCGCAGCTGCAGGCGCGGGTCATCGAACACGCCCCGGTGCACCTGCTGCAGGTGCGTGCGCGCAGCCTGGACCACGGCCTCGTCCAGCTCGGCCACCACCACCTGCTCCATGGACGGGTGCTTGAGCAGCTCCTCGGCCGCGCCGCCATCACCACCGCCCAGGATCAGCGCCTTACGCGGCGCCGGGTGGGCCAGGGCAGCGGGGTGGACCAGGGCCTCGTGGTAGAAGAATTCCTCGCCTTCGGAGGTCATGAAGCGCCCGTCCAGGCGCAGCACCTTGCCGAACTGCGGCGTATGCAGCAGCTCCAGCTCCTGATGGGGCGTCTGCACGGTTTCGCGCCGCGTGGCGCGCCAGCCAAAGCGCGCATGGGGCGTGAGCGCCTCCAGCGCCCAATCGCCCTCATCGGCCGCCGCCTCGTCCTTGGCGCCGGGGCCGATGTCGCCGCGCATGAGTTGCTGGCGCACGACGCGGCCCGGCGCGTAGGCGGCGATCACGCCCTCCATCAGCGCGCGGGCCTTGCCCGAGTTGTCGGCGGAGAAATTGCAGACGTAGACATCGACGGTGACGCAGCCGGTCTCGGGCCAGGTGTGTATGGCCAGATGCGATTCGGCCAGCAGCACGGTGCCGGTGACGCCGCCGGGCTGGCCCTGGTAGTCCGGGAACTTGACCCAGCGGTCCTCCACCAGGGTCAGGCCGGCCTGCGCGGTCTGTGCGCGGCACAGGGCGGCAATGGCATCGGCGTCGAGCATGTGGCGCGCGTCGCCCTGGCATTGGTAGAGATCGGCGGTCAGGTGCAGTCCGTGCATGTGGCGTGCTTCCTCCTTGTCTGTGGCCGGATCGCGGCCAGGATGGCAAAGCAGACGACTCTAGCAAAAACATAAATCGCACCGTCAAAGTGCGTTAACCATCGCCAAATCCCATTCTTTTTCCAAAAAACCTGGAACTGTGCAAATCAGGCCAGTTCGGTCAGCGCATCGACAAAGCCATCGGCATCGACCTGGCGCACGGGCTGGCCGTGGTTGTAGCCGTAGCTGACCAGCACCACGGGGCAGCCCGCGGCGCGCGCGGCCTGGGCGTCGTTGCTGGAGTCGCCCAGCATCAGCGTGCGCGCGGGGGAGGTGCCCAGGGCCTCGCAGGTCTTGAGCAGGGGCAGCGGGTCGGGCTTCTTGCGCTCGAAGGAGTCCCCGCCGAAGACCTGCTCGAACAGCGGCGCCAGGCCTTTTTGTGCCAGCAGCGGCTGTGCGAAGGACAGCGGCTTGTTGGTCAGGCAGGCCAGCCGCAGGCCGCGCGCGCGCAGGGCCTGCAGGCCTTCGAGCACGCCCGGATAGACCTCGGCGAACTGGCCGTTGAGCTGCAGGTAGTGGTGCTCGTAGCGCTGCCAGGCCTGGCCGTAGATGGCATCCACATCGGCCGCGCCCACATGGGCCAGCACCGATCGGATCAGGTGCTCCGAGCCCTTGCCCACCATGTTCTCGATGGCCTGCGGGGCGATGGCCGGCAGTTGCAGGTCCGCCAGCATGCGGTTGAGGGCTTCGGCGAAGTCGCCCAGGGTGTTGACCATGGTGCCGTCGAGATCAACGATGGCGGCGTCCAGTTGCTGTGGGTTCAACGGAATGAGGTTTGAAATCATGAAATGGGGGTGTCGAAAGCCGGGGGCTGCCTGCGCAGGAACAGCGTTGAAAATATCAGAACTTGCGCGGGCCCTGGGACTTGGGCCTTGCGTCCCCTGGCAGCCCCTGCATGGCCGTGGCCCCGTATCCCGGTGTGCCGCGATGCGGTCCGACGAGCGCCAGGGCCGCACGCAAGGGGGAGGTTGATCAGAACGACACCCAGTCGTCCCGCTCCTGCGCTTGCTTGTGCACGGTCTGCACGGGCTGCACGGCGCGGGCAGCCTGGCGTACGGGGAGCGCCGCTGTCGCGGGTGCCGGCTTGCGCGCCCGCACCGTCGGTTGCGGGAGCGGTGGGGTTGAGGAAAGCTGCGCCGCATGGCCTCCCAGCTGGAAGATCGACACGGCCTGCACCAGCTGCTGTGCCTGGAGCTCGGTCAGCCAGGCCTTGACGTCGGCGTGTGCTGAGGTGAGAGCGCCTTTCTCCGCCTCCAGGTCTGCGGGCGATATGAAAATTTGCGGTGTACGAGCGGGAGAGCGGGACGTGCCGGAGCAAATTGCTCAGTTCGCAGCGCAGTCCGGCAGGGCTGCCGTGGCCGTCGCCAGGAGCTTGTCGGCATCGATCAGCAGCAGCGAGCGCTCATTGAGCACGCCCATGGCCAGCAGGCAGTCATTGACCAGGCCCCCGCCCATGGCGGGCACGGCGCGCAGGTCCTGCGGCATGAGCGTCACCACGTCGGTGACCCCCTCCACCACCATGCCCGTCACTCCGCCGGGCAGGCGCAACATGATGGTCACGGTGCAGGCGTCGTACGGCTTGGGCGCAAGGCCCAGCCTGAGCCGCAGATCGATGACGGGAATGACGTCTCCGCGCAGTTCCAGCACGCCGTTGAAGTAGGCAGGGCCGTTGGCAATGCGCATGGGCGACTCGTAGGACCGGATCTCCTGCACTTGCAGCAGATCGATGCCGAACTCCTCATCGTCCACGCGGAAGGAGAGCCATTGCTTGGTGGTGTCGGTCTTCAGTGCATGCGGCATCTTTATCACTCCAATCAAATTTATTTGATGAATTTGATAGAAATTTAACAGAGAGCAAAGAGCAGCACAACCGGTTGTTACATTTCTGGTGGGGCTGGTGCCTCGCCGCGCGGCCAGCCGGAACGCGTCGCCAAGCGCTGCTGGACTGTGGTGACGGCTCATCCAGAGAGGTAGAGGACTGCGTGATGGCTCGGGCGCAGCGCATCCCGGAGCAATGGCCCAGTGGAACAAAATTGATAAATTCAATCGCTCAAGATGGGCGCAAGCTTGGTAAATTATCAAATAAATCATATTGATCAAAAATTACCAACCGCATCCCAGGAGCCCCCCACCATGTTCCTCCGCCTTCTGTCCATCCGCACACGGCTCATCGTTGCCTTCACCCTGCTCCTGCTGCTGCTGAGCACGGTGGCGGCCATCGGCTCCCTGCAGATCGCCCGGGTCCAGTTCAATGCCAACGACCTGGGCACCAACTGGCTGCCTTCCACCAATGTGCTGGCCTCGATCCGGGCCACGGCCAATGAAGCCCGCCGCGCCACCCTTCGCCATGTGATTGAGGAGTCTGTACTGGGCAAGCAGGCTCAGGAGGAGGCACTGGCGAAGGCCGAGAAAGCCCTTGAGTCGGAGTTCTCCACCTACGAAAAGCTCATTTCCTCCCCAGAGGAAAAGAAGCTGTACGACAAGATGCGCGTAATTTGGGCCGCCGTCGTACTGGAGGATAGGAAGGTGCTGGAGCTGTCCAAGGCCGGGCCGGAGCAGTCGGCCCAGGCGCGTGGCCAAGCCACGGGATCTGCGACCCAGGTCTTCACCGAGTTCATGGACATCGTGGGCCAGGACATCGCGCTGAACCAGGAAGGCGGGCGCAAGGCCACCGAGCAGGCCGAGAAGGACTACCACCTGGCGCTGTACCTGCTCGGCGGCCTGGCCGCCCTGGCAGTGGTCTTGGGCACCGTGCTGGCCTGGGCGATCACGCGCTCGATCACCGAGCCCCTGCGCATGGCGGTCTCGGTGGTGGACACCGTGGCGCACGGCGACCTCACGGCCAACATCGTGGTGCAGGGCAGGGACGAGCCAGCCCAGTTGCTCTCCGCCATGAGCAGCATGAACGACAAGCTGCGTGAAATCATGGGCCGTGTACGCCAGAGCAGCGACTCCATTGCCACGGGATCGAGCGAGATCGCCTCTGGCAGCCTGGACCTGAGCCAGCGCACCGAGCAGCAGGCCAGCAACCTTGAGGAAACGGCTGCCTCGATGGAGGAACTCACGGCCACGGTGCGCACGAATGCAGACACGGCACAGCAGGCCAACAAGGTGGCCTCGGCCGCCTCGGCCTCCGCTGTCGAGGGGGGCAAGTCCGTGGCCCTGGTGGTGCATACCATGCAGGACATCTCGGAGGCCTCGCGCAAGATTGCCGAGATCACGAACGTCATCGACGCCATTGCCTTCCAGACCAATATCCTGGCGCTCAACGCGGCCGTGGAGGCCGCGCGGGCCGGCGAGCAGGGCCGGGGCTTCGCGGTGGTCGCCAGCGAGGTGCGCGCGCTGGCCCAGCGCTCGGGCACGGCGGCCAAGGAGATCAAGGAGCTGATCGGCGCCAACCTGCAAAAGGTCGAGCAGGGCACCGAGGTGGCGACCCGGGCCGGCGAGCAGATGGGCCGCATCGTGGAGCAGGTGCGCAGCGTGGACACCATGATCAGCGAGATCTCCAGCGCATCGGCCGAGCAGGCGGTGGGCATCCGTCAGGTCGGCGAGGCGGTGAGCCAGCTGGACCAGATGACGCAGCAAAACGCGGCGCTGGTCGAGCAAAGCTCGGCCGCTGCAGGCAGCCTGGAGCAGCAGGCCGCCGCCCTGGCGCAGATCGTCTCCACCTTCAAGATGCATCCCGAGCACGGCGCAAGCCAGCCTGGCGGGCCGCGCGCCGCGACCGCCCAGGCCATGGCCCCCAGGCAAGCGCAGCCCTCCAGGCCGCAACGCCTGTCGCCTGTCCGTGCGCAGCCGCAGGTCAAGGATGAGGAATGGGCGGCCTTCTGACCTGGATTCGTACAGAAGCAGGCAAAAGGCGGCAAGATGGTGCATCCAAGTGAACCGTTGCGGGGTCCGAGTTCATGATCAAGCGCATCAGCGTGCGCCAGTTGCGGCTGGGCATGTTTCTGGAAAGCCTCTGCGGCAGCTGGATGGAACACCCGTTCTGGCGCAGCCGCTTCAAGCTGGAAGACCCTGCCGACCTGGCGAGGATCCTGCAGTCCCCCATTCAGGAAGTGTGGATCGATACCGCCAAGGGCCTGGATGTTGCGCAAGGCGGGCCGTCTTTCACCCGCGAGCAGGTGGACACCGTGATCGACGCCCAACTGTCCGAGATCTCTCAACTGGCCGAGCTGGAGTGCGAGCTGCGGCCCGTTGCCTTCGAGGAGGAGGTGAAGCGGGCCGCCCACATCTGCCACCAGTCCAGGCAGGCGATCACCGCCATGTTCCGCGAGGTGCGCATGGGCAGGGAGATCAACCAGGACGAGGCCCGCTCCGTGGTCGCCGAGGTGTCCGATTCGATCATCCGCAATCCCAGCGCCATGATCAGCATCGCCAGGCTCAAGACCAGCGACGACTACACCTACATGCACTCGGTGGCGGTCTGCGCCCTGATGATCGTGCTGGCACGCCAACTCGACCTGCCACCGCAGCAGGTGCGCGAGGCGGGCTATGCGGGCCTGCTGCACGATATCGGAAAGATGGCGATCCCCGCCCCCATCCTGAACAAGCCGGGGCGCCTGACCGACAGGGAGTTTGCCGAGGTCCGTGAGCATCCGGCGCGAGGCCTGGAGTTGCTCAAGGCCGGTGGCGTCGATGACCCGGTCGTGCTGGACGTCTGCCTTCACCACCACGAGAAGGTGGATGGCACGGGCTACCCCCACAGGCTGCGCGGCGAGGACATCAGCCTGTTCGCGAAGATGGGCGCGGTCTGCGATGTCTACGACGCCATCACCTCGGACCGCCCCTACAAGCGCGGCTGGGATCCTGCGGAGGCGGTGCACAAGATGGCCGAATGGAGTGCCGGCCACTTCGACAAGACCGTTTTCCAGGCCTTCGTCAAAAGCATAGGCATCTATCCGGTGGGCTCCCTGGTGCGGCTGACCACGGGCAGGCTGGGGGTGGTCATCGACCCTGGCCGCCAGTCCCTGACCTGTCCGCAGGTCAAGGTGTTCTATTCCACGGCCAGCGGCATGCGGATGGCACCGGAGACCGTTGACTTGGCCCGGCCTGGGTGCACGGAGAAGATCGTCAGCCGGGAAGACCCTGCGAAATGGGGCTTCACCGACCTCGATGCACTGTGGAAGGACGAGGCCTAGGAACGGGCCCTGCGCACAGGCGCAGCGGCAGGTCTGCAACGAACCTGCCTCAGGGCTGCCACCTGCCCGGCTGGCGGCTCAGTTGCGCCTTCTGCCGCCCCAAGCGTTTTGCCTGCCTGCGACTTGTCGCGATCGTGCATGGGTCGCGCCCATCGGAGCACCTTGCCCGGCACGGATCTGATAGAAAAATTCAATAAAATTTGATGAAATTGATATTTATGATTCACATGTCGGATCAAATTTCCGTTTCGGCATGAAAGATCTCCCCATGCAAAAAATACTCATCGTCGAAGACCATGCAGACATCCGCAAGCTGCTGCGCATGACGCTGGAACTCCGTGACTTCGAAGTCGTAGAGGCTTGTGACGGCGATGAAGCCTGGACGATGGCCCAGAGGCTCAGGCCCGACATCGTCCTGCTCGACATCATGATGCCGGGCACCATCAATGGCCTGGAGGTTTGCAGCCGCATCAAGAGCTCCTACGAGCTGCTGCATACGCTGGTCATCCTGCTGACGGCCCGGGGCGGCGCCGAAGACCGCAAGGCGGGCATCCTCGCCGGAGCCGACGAATACCTGGTCAAGCCCTTCAGCACATTGAAGCTGCTGGAGACGATCGAAAGCCTGCAGAGGATCGCCTGATGGCCCAGTACCAGACCGGCACCCCGAGGGAGCCATCGCGACGTTTCGATCCTGCGGCCGTGGAGCAGATGGAGCTGCTCATCCAGGACTTCGGCCGCATGTACCGCGAGCGCAACGATCTTCTCAAGGAAGTGACACGTGCCCACCACGAGACCCTGCTGCGCCTGGCCATGGCCGCGGAGTTCAAGGACGACGACACGGGCTCGCACATCGTCCGCATCGGCTACCTGTCGGAGGCCCTGGCCCTGCGCCTGGGCTGCCGCATCGAATTCGCCAGCCTGCTGCGCAAGGCGGCCCCGATGCATGACATAGGCAAGGTCGGCATTCCGGACACCATCCTCAAGAAGGAGGGCCCCCTGGGTCCCGAGGAGCGCCTCGTCATGAACCGGCATGCCGAGATCGGCGCACGCCTGCTGGGCCAGTCACGCATCCCCTTGTTCCAGATGGCCGCCGAGATCGCCGCAAGCCACCACGAACGCTTCGACGGCAAGGGCTATCCGCAGGGATTGGCAGGCGAAGAAATCCCGCTGTCGGCTCGTATCACGTCCATCGTCGATATCTTCGACGCGCTCACCATGGACCGGGTGTACCGGCCGGCGTTCGGGCTGGAGCAGGCCCTGGAGATGATCGCGGCGGAACGGGGCAAGGCCCTGGATCCCGGAATCGTCGACGCTTTCATGGACAACATCGAAGAGCTCGATGCGCTGCGCCTGGCGCTGACCCGGCAGGCTCCGTCCTTCACCGAACTGATCGACACACCCTGAAAGCCCGCCATGCGCCCATCATCGACCTGTTTCGGCGCACCGCCTCAGCGGCGCGTGCTGGCCCGTCTGGCAGCCGCTGCCGGATTGCTGCTGTGTCTGGTGCCATGGTCCGGCTCTGCCGCAGCTGGCGAGGTGCTGGAGCGGATTGCATCCACGGGCGCCCTGCGTGTGTGCATATGGCCAGACTACTACGGCATCACGTTCCGTGACGCGCGCACAGGCAGGCTGACGGGCATCGATGCGGAGCTCTCCGTGGAGCTGGCCAAGGACCTGGGCGTGCGGGTGCAGTATGTGGACTCCTCCTTTCCCAGGCTGATACCTGACCTGCTGGAGTCGCGCTGCGATGTCGCCATGTTCGCCGTGGGCATCTTTGCCCAGCGCCAAAAGCAGTTGCGCTTCACGCAGCCGTATCTGAGCAGCGACATCTACGGTGTGACCACCAAGAGCAATCAGACCGTGCAATCCTGGGCGGACATCGACCAGCCTGGCGTGCAGGTCGCCGTGCAGCGCGGCACCTTCATGGAGCCCGTGATGCGCGAGACGCTCAGGCACGCGCGCCTCGTGCCCATCGAGCCACCCCAGAGCCGGGAAAAGGAACTCATGGCGGGGCGCGTGGACGTGTTCATGACCGACTACCCCTATAGCCGCAGGCTGCTCGACAGCTCCGACTGGGCCCGGCTGATCGCCCCGCCCAAGCCGTTTCATGTAATTCCATACGGCTACGCGACCAGTCCGGCCGACACCCAGTGGCTCGCTCGCCTGGACCAGTTCGTCTCCGACATCCGGCGCGACGGCCGGCTGGCCCGGGCGGCGCGCAACAACGGCCTGACCGCGATCGTTGCCCCCTGACCCTCCTTGCGCAGGAGCCCATCACCATGCCGCACAGAGCCGCCATGCATCGCTTCCTGGGGGCCAGGCGCAGCGCCCACATCAAAGCCTGGATCCTGAGCTTTGCGCTGTGCGTGCTGGCGGGGCTTGTGCTCTTCATCTGGGGCCAACTGCACACCAAGGCCGAGCAAAGCAGATCCCAGGCCGCACTGCTCAGCCGTGTACTGGAAGATCAGACCGGCAAGACCTTCGAGACCGGCGATGTCGCCCTGGCGAGCCTGGCCCACAATCCGGTCATCCTGTCCGCCGACAGCCCGCGCGCCGCGCGCGAGGCGGCCATGGCGCAAGTGGTCGCCCAACTGCCGGTTCTGCGCAGCATGGCGCTGCTCGATGGCCAGGGCCACATCCTGGCGAGCACGCAGGCGGGCGAAGCCGGCCTGCAGATCGAGGTGCAGCAGTTGCTGCCGGACAATGCATCGGCTCCGCTCCTGGGCAAGGTGCAACTGGGACGCCTTGTCAGCGGCCGCAGCCTCTCTTCCCTGACATTGGCCCCGCATGCAATACCGCGGGGCGTCCACTACCTGCCCCAGATCCTGGCCTTCGAAAACGACAGCGGCGCACCCGCCGTGCTGGTGGGCCTGGTCAATCCCGATGCCGTGGCCAACTTCTACCAGGCCACGCTGGAAACCCTCAGCTACGAGGCGGTGCTGCTGAGCTACGACGGCCAACCGCTGGCCAGCACGAACGCAGGCGGGGGCGTACAAACGGCCTCTGCACGCAAGACCCCCATCTTCCAGAAATGGCTGCCAGGCAGCGAATTCGGCTCCTACATTGGCGCCGGCCTGCTCGGCCCCCATGAGATCGTGTCCTTTCGCACGGTCCGCAACTGGCCCCTGCTGCTGGTGGTGGAGGAGCCCTACGCGGCGGTGATCGCGCGCTGGCGTGACGATGCCTTCGCCTTCTTCGTTGCAGGACTTGCGCTTCTTGCCCTGGTGCTGGGCCTGAGCGCGTCGGTGCTCAAGACCCGCAGGGTGCAGAAGTCGGCCCAGCAGGCCATGGAAAAGGCCCAGGCGCGCATAGCCCGCAGCGAGCATGAGATGGCCGTGCTCATGCGCAGCGTGCAGGAGCTGATCTTCCGCACCGACAGCCACGGCCGGCTGACCTTCGTGAACGCCCGCTGGGAGCAGTGGACCGGGCAGCCCAGCGCCGAGGCGGTAGGGCAGCCGCTGGAGGGCATCGTGCATGAAGCCTGCAGGCCCCAGATCCAGGCACTGCTCGACCCCCAGGCCAAGCTGGCCCTGCGCAACTGCCAGGCGCGCTTTCGCCTTCCCGACGAAAGGGAAATACTCTGCGACATCGCCGTGGTTCCCCTGCTGCGCGAGGGCCGGCTGGTGGGCTTTGCCGGCAGCGCCGTGGACGTGACCGCCCGCTGGAAGGCCCAGCAGGAGCTGCAGACCCAGCTGGCCTTCCAGCACCTGCTGTTCGAGACCACGCCCCTGCCCATGCTGGTCACGAACGCGGGCCAGCGCGTGGCCCTGGTGAACAAGGCCTGGGAAGACTTCTTTGGCAGGTGCCGCTACGCCGTGCTTGGCCATGAAGTCGAGGGCCTGCACTCTGGCGACCATGACCTGCTGCAGATGCACGGCAATGAGGATGTGATGCGTTCAGGCCAGCCCATGGTGCTGGAGGCCCGGCTGCCCCATGTGGACGGCAGCTACCGCGACGTGCAGATCTCCAAGGCGGCAGTCAAGGATGCCCAGGGCCGGATCACCGGCGTGCTCAGCATTTTTGTGGACGTGAGCGAATTCCGCGCGGCCGAGCATGCCATCCACGAAGCCCGCGACGCGGCCGAAGAGGCCTTCCGCGTGAAATCGGAATTCGTGGCCAACATGAGCCACGAGCTGCGCACCCCGCTGCAGTCCATCATGGGCTTTGCCGAGCTGGGCGGCCTGCGCTCTCTCGGCAATGCCGCGATGGCAGACATGTTCAACGACATCCATGCAGCCGGCCAGCGCATGCTGGCCCTGGTCAACGACCTGCTGGATGTCGCCAAGCTGGAAAGCGCCGTGGGAACCATCCACCTGGAACGCACCGACCTCAGAAGCCTGATACGGCCCGTGGTCCGCGAGCTGGAGCCGCAGCAGCAGCACAAGCTCATCGACCTGCGGCTGGAGCTCGACGACACGCCGCTGATCGCCAAGGCCGACCCCGTGCGCTTTCAGCAGGTGGTGCGCAATGTGCTGGCCAATGCCATCAAGTTCTCGCCCATCGGCGGGCGCATCGATGTGCAGGGCCGCATCGACGGACAGGGCGATATCTGCATTGCCGTCTCCGACCAGGGGCCGGGCATTCCGCCGCAGGAACTGGACAAGATCTTCCAGCCCTTCGTGCAGTCCAGCAAGACCAAGGACGGCTCGGGCGGCACGGGCCTGGGCCTGGCCATCTGCCGCAAGATCATCGACACCATGGACGGCACCGTCGTCGCCAGCAACGGCCCCGCAGGAGGGGCCCTGTTCTGCATCACCTTGCCCACCCGCAATGCCATGGAAACCCGTCCAGCCGAGTTGACATAGCCGGCACCGGCACCGGCGCCGGGACGCGAAGCTCAGGCCTCGGACGGCATATGCCGCCCATGCGCCAGCCAGTTGTCCCCGGCCTGCCAGCGCGCGGCCCAGGCGGGCAGCTGGTCGGCGGGCATGGGCCGGGCGATGCCGTAGCCCTGGGCCACGTGGCAGCCCATGTCGCGCAGGCGGCGCGCATGCTTGGGCGTTTCCACGCCTTCGGCCACCGATTCGAGCTGGAAGGTGCTGGCCAGCTGGATGACGCCTTCGACGATGCCCAGGTCGTCCGGGTCGGCCAGCATGTCGCGCACAAAGCTCTGGTCGATCTTGAGCGACTGCACGGGCAGCTTGCGCAGGTAGGTGAGCGAGGAGTAGCCGGTGCCGAAGTCGTCCAGCGCAAAGCGTATGCCCAGCTGCCGGCACTGGCCCATCACCTGGATGGCCTGCTCCATGTCGGCAATGGCGGCGCTTTCCAGGATTTCCAGCTCTATCAGGTGCGGCGGCAGGTCCGGGTGGCGGGCCAGCACCTGGGCCATCTTGGCGTGGAAACCGCCGTCCAGCAGCTGGTTGGCGCTGACGTTGATGCTCACGCACAGGTCCAGGCCCTGGCCGAACCAGCGCGCCGCCTGGGCCACGGCCTCGCCGATGACCCAGTCGCCCAGCGGCCGCTCCAGGTCGCTGCCCGCGATGAAGGGCAGGAATTCGCCCGGCGCGCGCAGGCCCTGGCGCGGGTCGTGCCAGCGCAGCAGGGCCTCGGCGCCCACCAGCTTGCCGCCGCCCAGCTCCACCTTGGGCTGGTAGTGCAGCAGGAATTCGCCCTTCTCCAGCGCCTGGCGCAGCCAGCCCAGCTGCAGGCGGCGCGCATGGGCCTTGCGGTCGTTTTCCGGATCGAACAGCTGGTAGCGGTTGCGCCCGGCCTGCTTGGCCACGCACATGGCCTGGTCGGCATGGCGCAGCAGCAGGTCGGGGTCGGCCTGGTCGTCGGGGTAGAGGCTGACACCCACGCTGGCGGTCACGGACAGCACCCGGTCCTGCACGGGCACGGGACGGCTGGCCGCCTCCAGCACCCGGTCGAGGATGGTGGAGCAGTGCTCGGCCGAGCCGATGTGCGACAGCAGCAGCACGAACTCGTCGCCGCCGAGCCGGGCCAGCGTGTCCTCGGAACGCAGCACGCTCTTGAGGTGGGCGGCCACGCCCACCAGCAGCGCATCGCCCGCGGCCGCGCCGTGCAGGTCGTTGATTTCCTTGAAGCCGTCCAGGTCCAGGAAGCACACGGCCAGGGAGCGGCCCTCGCGCGCCGTGCGCAGCATGGCCTGGTTGAGCCGGTCGATCAGCAGGCGGCGGTTGGGCAGGCCGGTGAGCAGGTCGTAGTGGGTGACGCGCTCGAGCTCGGCCTCGTGGGCCTTGATGTGGCTGATGTCGGTGAAGACGCCGATGTAGTGCTCGATCTCGCCACCGGCGCCCTGCGCGGCGGAGATGGACAGCATCTCGGCGAAGATCTCGCCCGTCTTGCGGCGGTTCCAGATTTCGCCGTGCCAGAAGCCGTCGCGCGCGATGCAGGCCCAGATCTGCCGGTAGAACTCCGGGCCGTGCAGGCCCGAGGACAGCACGCGCGGCGTCTTGCCGATCACGTCCTCGGGCGCATAGCCGGTGATGCGGGTGAAGGCCGGATTGACGCGCGTGATGCGCCGCCCCGGATCGACCACCATGATGCCCTGGTGGCTGCTGTCGAACACCACGGCGGCCTGGGCCAGTTCGCGCTCGAAGCGCTTGCGCTCGGTGATGTCCCGGGAGATGCCGAACAGGCCCGCGATGTGGCCTGCGGTGTTGCGCACCGGGCCCTTGGTGACCAGGAGGTCCAGCGTCCTGCCCGGCTCCACCGTCAGCTGCTCCTCATGCGTGGCCACCTCCTGGCGCAGCACAGCCTGGTCCTTCCTGCGGATGGCGCTGGCGATGCCGAAGGGAAAGAGCGCGAAGTCGTCCTTGCCCACGATGTCCTCGGCCTGGCGGCCCACCAGGCTGGCGGCGGCCCGGTTGACCAGCAGGTAGCGCCCGCGCAGGTCCTTCACGAAGACGGCGTCCGAGGTGCCCGAGATCACCGAGTCGAGCAGTTGTCGCTGCATGTTGGCCTTGCGCAGCGAGCGCTGCAGCGTCTCGGCCAGCACGCTCACGGCCAGGCCGTTGACGGCCACCACCCCCCACTGCGCCCAGTCGCGCACGGCGACGCCGTCGGTCTGGTCCAGGCTGTAGGCGGCAAAGGCCGTGGCCAGCAGGCCCGGCCCCAGGCCGCCGATCAGCGCACTGACCAGCACGGGCAGCATGAACAGCAGCAGCAGCGAGCGTTCACCGAAATGGCTGGCCAGCGTGCTGCTGGCGGCCAGCACGGCCAGGCTCATGGCCAGGGCAAACAGATAGGAGGCCCAGACCGGAAAACGGCGCGGCCCCATTTCCTGGGTGATGGCGGAGGCGCCGCCGCTGTGCGCGGCCGGCACCGAGCACAGCGCGAAGAACAGGAGGAAGTCCGTGGCCAACACAAAGAACAGCCCTTTGACGACGGAAAGCCAGCCGATATCCGCATTCCCTGCCAATGCGAACAACAGCTTGTCGGACAGAAGGATCCAGCCGAATGCGAACAATCCGTAGCTCACCGTGATCAGTCCGATAAATCGGCGTCTTGCTGATTTGGCCATTTCAGCGTGGCACTCCCTGTGTGTATGGCTGTCCCGAATTATTGCCAATCCCTGCTGGCAATCACGTCGTCATTCACCGAAAACAGGGGCAATAAAACTATTTGCCGCACACTGGCTCATTCATAGAGAAATTGCATCGCAGGTTTTTCGCAATGGATGCAGGAATATCCGTTCTGCCCTTTTTCGGGGCTGGCGGCCAACTCATTCCGGGCTCTGGCGGCAGGGCTGCTGCTCGGTGCGGGCAGCCTCGGCATGCAGCCAGGCCAGGAAGGCCGCCACGGCGGGCCGCCGGGCGTTGCGCGCGGGGTAGACGGCAAAGTGGGCCTTGACGCGCAGGGCCCGGTCCATGCCGAAGGGGGCCACCAGCCGGCCGTCGGCAATGTGGCCGCCCGCATTCATGGCGCTTTCCAGCGCCACGCCCAGGCCCTGCGTGGCCGCGTCCAGCGACATCTGGGCGCGGTCGAAACGCACGGCAAAGCGCTCTGGCGCGCGCAGCTGCGAGAACGAGTGGAACCAGTCCGACCACTGGACGATGCTGACGTTGCTCTGGATCAGCGGCACATGCAGCAACTGCTGCACGCGCTGCAGCCCATGCTCGGCCACGAAGGCGGGGCTGGCCAGCGGCAGGATGTGCTCCTCGAACAGGGGCTCCACCTCCAGCTCCGGCCACTGCGCAATGCCGTAGCGGATGTCGATATCGGCCTGGCCTAACGCGAAGTCGCTGTGCGAATGCGCAGCCGACAGGTTCAGCGCAATGTGCGGGCAGGCCCGTGCGAAGTCCCGCAGCCGGGGCATGAGCCAGAGGCTGGCGATGCTGGGCGCGCAGTGCACGTAGAGGCTGTTGCTCATGCTGTGGCGCAGGTCCTCGGTGGCCGAGACGATGGCCGCCAGCGCGCCGCCCACGCGCTCCAGGTAGGCCTGCCCCGGGCGGCTCAGGCGCACGCCATGCGCGCTGCGCTCGAACAGGCGCACGCCCAGCTGCGCCTCCAGCTTGGCCACCTGGTGGCTGACGGCCGAGGCCGTCAAGTGCAGCTCGGAGGCCGCCAGCGCGAAGCTGCGCCGGCGCGCCACGGCCTCGAAGGCCTGCAGGTGGGCACTGCTGGGAATGGACGCCATGGCAAGTTCCTCGAGGACGCGGGCAGCTCACGGGCGGACACCGGGGAACACCGGAAGACCCCGGGAGACCCCGTACTTGAGCTGAAGAACCGTCATCTTAGGCTGATGAAACATCGTTTGTCTTCATGCTCGTGACAGCCCAAGATGGCTGCATCCACCACCACTACAGCGTAGACAGGCACATGCTGCTCAAGGACAGGGTCGCCATCATCACCGGCGGCGCAGGGATCAACGGACTCGGTTTTGCCACGGCGCGCCAGATGGCCGCCCAGGGGGCCCGCGTGGCCATCCTCGACCTGGAGCGGGCCGATCCGGCCGGCGCGGCCGCGCGGCTGGGCGACGGGCACCTGGGGCTGGTGGCCGACGTGACGGACAAGCCCTCGTGCGAGGCGGCGGCCGCCGCCGTGCTGCGCGCCTTCGGGCGCATCGACGCGCTGGTCAACAACGCGGGCATCACGCAGGCCGTGGGCACGCTGGAGATCGGCGGGGCCGACTACGACCGCGTGCTCGACGTGAGCCTGCGCGGCACGCTGTACATGTCCCAGGCCGTGCTGCCGGCCATGCGCAGGCAGCAAGCGGGCGCTATCGTCTGCATCTCTTCCGTCTCGGCCCAGCGCGGCGGCGGCATCTTCGGCGGGCCGCACTACTCGGCCGCCAAGGCCGGCGTGCTGGGCCTGGCCCGCGCCATGGCGCGCGAGTTCGGCGGCGATGGCATACGCATCAACTGCGTCACGCCGGGCCTGATCGAGACGGACATCACCCAGGGCAAGCTCGGCCCCGAACGCAAGCGCGAGATCTCCGCCACGATTCCGCTGGCACGCCTGGGCCGCGCCGACGATGTGGCCGGCGCCTGCGTGTTCCTGGCCAGCGACCTGGCCGGCTATTGCACGGGCATCACGCTCGATGTGAACGGCGGGATGCTCATCCACTGACTGCGCACCCCACCGGCCTGGCCATGGCGCGCATGGCCCCCCAAAAAGCAAAGGAGACAAGACCATGCAGAACAAGCATTTCCAACGCGCTGCCCTGGCCGCAAGGGCCTTGGCAGCCTGCGCCCTGCTGCTGCCGGCCCTGGCCGGCGCCCAGGCCGTGAAGCTCACGCTGGGCCACGGCGCGGCGCCCGACAATCCGCGCCACCTGGCCTCGCTGAAATTCGCCGAACTGGTGAAGGCGCGCAGCGCGGGCCGTATCGAGGTGCAGGTCGCGCCCTCGGCCCAGCTGGGCGACGACGCGGCCATGGTGACGGCCCTGCGCACGGGCGCGCTGGACCTGTCGGCCAATTCCCAGGGCGCGGTGGCAGCGGCCGTGCCCGAGTACGCGGCCTATGGCATGCCGTTTCTCTTCGCCACGCCGGCCCGTGCCTTCCAGGTGCTGGACGGGCCGCTGGGCCGGGAGCTGGCCGACAAATCGGCCGCCAAGGGCATGGTGGTGCTGGGCTACTGGGACAACGGCATACGCCACATGACCAACAGCAAGCGGCCCCTGCGCAGCGTGGACGATCTCAAGGGCCTGAAGATGCGCACGCCGCCCGACGCGGTGCTGGTGGACATCATCCAGGCCCTGGGCGCCGAGGCCCAGCAGATCAAGTTCGCCGAGCTGTACGTGGCCCTGCAACAGGGCGTGGTCGACGGCCAGGAGAACCCGCTGGCCAACTTCCACGCCAGCAAGCTGTACGAGGTGCAAAAGCACCTGACGCTGACGGGCCACATGTTCCAGATGACGCCGCTGATCATGGGCAAGCGCAGCTGGGACCGGCTGCCGGCCGCCGACCGCACGCTGCTGACCGAGGCCGCGCAGGAGGTCACGGCCTACCAGCGCCAGCTGGCGCGCGAGGCCGACGACAAGCTGCTGGACGACATCCGCGCCAAGGGCGTGGAGGTGAGCACCATCGACGCACGGGCCTTCGCCCAGGCCACAGCCAAGGTGCAGGACAAGTGGCTGGCCAGCCCTGCGGGCCCCTACATCGCCAAGGTCGTCAAGGCCGCAGGCGCGCAGTGAAGTGCAGGGAGCCATCCATGAACCTCATCGAACGCCTGGTCACGGGCCTGTGCCGCGCCGTGCTGTGGACCAGCACCCTGGTGATCTTCGTGATCCTGGTGTGCAACACCGCCCTGCGCTATGCCAGCGGCGCCAGCCTGCAATGGGCCAACGAGGTGCCCGAGCTGCTGTTTCCCTGGCTGGTGATGTCGGGCGTGGTGCTGGCCGCCGCCCATGGTGCCCACATCACCACGAGCTTTCTGGTCGAGGCGCTGCCGGCCCGCGTGCAGCGCGCCACGGCCGTGCTGGGCTGGCTGGCCGTGGCCGCCCTGTACGCCACGCTGGCCTGGTCCACGCTGAACATGCTGGAGATCGTGCATGACGAGCGCAGCCAGATCCTGGGCATTCCCGGCTCGCTGACCTATGGCTGCGTGATGGTGGGCATGGCGCTGCTGGCCTTGCTGGCCCTGCAGTCGGCCTGGCGCGCCTGCGTGGCGGGCGGGGGCCGGGCATCCGCAAGGGCTGCAGATGCGGCCGATGCCCCAAGTGCCGATGCCGAACCCGCGCGGCCCGTGGCCGCCGCGCACTGGTGAAGGGGGCAGGTCCATGTCCTTCATCATGCTTTTCGTCTTCATGGCGGGCGCCGTGATCGCCATGCCCATTGCCCACGCGCTGCTCATGGGCGCCATGGCGGCGGCGGCCACCTCGGACCGCGTGCCGCTGGACCTGCTGGTGCAGCAGATGGTGGCCCAGGTGCAGAGCTTTCCGCTGATCGCCATTCCGTTCTTCATGCTCACCGGCTCGCTGATGATGGGCGGGCGCCTGGGCGAGGCCCTGGTGGGCGTGCTGTCGGCCCTGATAGGGCGCTTTCACGGCGGGCCGGCCCAGGTGGGGGTGATGTCGTCCACGCTGTTCGGCGGGGTGTCGGGCTCGGCCGTGGCCGATGCCTCGGCCATCGGCTCGCTGATGATCCCGTGGCACAGGCGGCTGGGCTACCCGCCCGCGTTCTCGGCGGCCACGCTGGCGGCGGCGGCCACCATCGACATCCTGATCCCGCCGTCGATTCCCATGATCCTGTTCGCGCTCAGCGCCAATGCATCGATTGCGGCGCTGTTCGTGGCGGGCATCGTGCCGGGGCTGCTGATGTGCGCGGGCTTCATGGGCGTGTGCTGGTGGGTGGGCCGCAGGCGCGGATTTCCGCGTGACATCACGCCCTTTGCCTGGCCCGCCTTCCGGCGCCACCTGCTGTACGCCAGCCCGGCCCTGCTGCTGCCGGTGCTGATCATCGTGTTCCTGCGCTTCGGCATCGCCACGCCCACCGAGGTGGCCGTGCTGTCCACGCTGTATGCGGGCCTGGTGTCGGCCGCCATCTACCGCGACCTGGGCTGGCGCCGGCTCAACGATGCGGTGGTGCATGCGGGCCTGGCCACGGGCGTGGTGCTGCTGGTGATCATGGCCTCGTCGGCCATCGGCTGGCTGCTGACCTTCGACCGCATGCCCGATGGCATCGTGCACTGGGTGCAGTCGCATGTGCATTCGGCCTGGCTGGTGATCGTGCTGATGAACCTGCTGATGCTCTTCATCGGCATGTTCATCGACCTGCCGGCCGCCGTGCTGCTGCTCACGCCGGTGTTCGTGCCGCTGGCCCAGAGCATCGGCATGGACATGACCCAGTTGGGAATCATGATGGTCGTGAACCTGGCCCTGGGGCTGTACACGCCGCCCGTGGGCACGACGCTGTTCATCACGAGCTCGCTGGCCCGGGTCAAGGTGGGCCAGACCGTGCGCGAGCTGATTCCCTTCTACCTGGTGGCGCTGGCGGTGCTGGCGCTGGTGTCCTATGTGCCGGCCAGCATCCTGCGCTGAGCCACGCGCCCTTCCATCCCGAGGAGACGATGCATGAACCAAGAACTGCAACAGCGCCTGGACCGGCTCGCGGCCTGTGCCTGGCGCATACGCCGCCGCGCCCTGCAAATGGGCGAGGTGCAGGGCCAGGGCTACATAGGCCAGGCCCTGGGCTGGGCCGATGTGCTGGCCGTGGCCTATGGCGACGCGCTGCGGCTGCGGTCCGATGAGCCCGAGTGGGAGGGCCGCGACCGCTTCCTGCTCTCGCACGGCCACTACGCCATCGCCTTCTACGCGGCCCTGGCCGAGGCGGGCATCCTGTCCGACGAGGAACTCCAGACCTATGGCAGCGATGACAGCCGCCTGCCCATGTCGGGCATGGCCAGCTACACGCCGGGCATGGAGATTTCGGGCGGCTCGCTGGGCCAGGGCCTGCCGATCGCCGTGGGCATGGCGCTGGCGCTGCGCCACAAGGGCAGCGATGCCTTTGTCTACAACTCCATGTCCGACGGCGAGCTGGACGAGGGCTCGACCTGGGAGGCCGCGCTGTCCGCCGCCCACCACGGGCTGGGCCGGCTGATCTGCCTGGTGGACGTGAACAACCAGCAGGCCGACGGCCCGTCCACGCGCATGCTGGGCTTCGAGCCGCTGGCCGACAAATGGGCCGCCTTCGGCTGGCATGTGCAGCGCGTGGACGGCAACGACCTGACCCAGGTCGTCCAGGCCTTCGACGCGGCACGGGCGCTGGCCGAGGACCGGCCCCGCGTCATCCTCTGCGACACGCTGATGGGCAAGGGCGTGCCCTTCCTGGAGCAGCGCGAGAAGAACCATTTCATCCGCGTCGATCCGCCCGAGTGGCAGCAGGCCATCGCCATCCTGGACGCATCGCAACCCCTGGAGCCCGCCCTGCCATGAACATGCCTCTTGCCACCCCCAAGCCCCGGCCGACCACCTCGGCCATGATCGCCTCCATCGCCGCCGAGGGCCAGCGCGTGCAGGCCGCGCCCTTCGGCAAGGCCCTGGTGGAGCTGGCCGCCAGCCGGCCCGATGTGGTGGGCATGACGGCCGACCTGGCCAAGTACACCGACCTGCACCTGTTCGCCCAGGCCCACCCCGAGCGCTTCTTCCAGATGGGCATGGCCGAGCAGTTGCTCATGGCCGCCGCCGGCGGCATGGCCAAGGAGGGGCTGACGCCCTTTGCCACCACCTATGCCGTCTTCGGCACACGGCGGGCCTATGACTTCATCCACCAGGTGATTGCCGAGGAGAACCTGGACGTCAAGATCTGCTGCGCCCTGCCCGGCCTGACCACGGGCTACGGCCCCAGCCACCAGGCCACGGACGATCTGGCCATGATGCGGGCCGTGCCGGGGCTGACCATCGTCGACCCCTGCGATGCGCTGGACATCACCCAGGCCGTGCCCCAGATCGCGGCGCACCGCGGCCCCGTCTACATGCGGCTGCTGCGCGGCAACGTGCCGCTGGTGCTGGACGAGTACGACTACCGTTTCGAGCTGGGCAAGGCGAAGATGCTGCGCGAGGGCCGCGAGGTGCTCATCATCTCCAGCGGCTTTCTGACCATGCGCGCGCTGGAGGCCGCCCAACTGCTGGCCGCCGACAACGTGGGTGCCGCCGTGCTGCATTGCGCCACCATCAAGCCGCTGGATGTGCAGGCCATCGTGCAGGCCGTGAGCAGCGGGCCGCGCCTGGTGGTGGTGGCGGAGAACCATTCGGTGGTGGGCGGCCTGGGCGAGGCCGTGGCCGGCGCCCTGCTGGAGCGCGATGTGCGGCCCGCGCGCTTTCGGCTGGCGGGCCTGCCGGACGCCTTCCTTGATGCGGGCGCCCTGCCCACGCTGCATGAGCGCTACGGCATCAGCGCCCAGGCGCTGGCGGGGCGCATCCGTCGGTGGCTGGGCTGACCCGCCCGGCGTTGTGGCGGCGGGCGTACCAGAACAGGGCAGATCAGGGCTGCTTGGCCGGATCCCCGTCGCGCAACGCCAGCAGGTAGCCCATGCCGCGCACCGTGTGCAGCAGCTTGACCGCATAGGGATCATCGAGCTTGCTGCGCAGCCTGCACACCGCCACATCCACCACGTTGTTCAGCGCATCGACGGGCAGGCTCCAGACCTGCTGCACCAGTTCGGCGCGCGTGACCACATCGCCCTGGCGCTGCAGCAGCAGCCACAGCACGGCGAATTCCTGGCGAGTGAGGTCCAGTCGCCGGCCGGCACGCTCGACCCGCTTTTTCGACAGGTCCAGCACCAGGTCCGCCAATGTCAGGCGCAGGCCCTCCTGGCCGGCAGAGCCTCGCATCCGCAGCCGTGCACGGGCCAGGAACACCGGCAACCTGACGGGTTTGACCAGGTAGTCATCGGCGCCGTTCTGCAGGCAGAACACCTGGTCCTCCAGACTGTCGTTTGCGGTGACCACGATGGTGGGCGTGTCGCCCGCCTGGAGCAGGGTCTGCAGGACCGCACGCCCGCTCTGGCCAGGCAGGTCCAGATCCAGCACGAGCAGGCTGTAGGCGCGGCTCAGTGCCAGGTTGCGGCCCTGCAGACCGTCATGCACGACATCGACGTTGAATCCGTCCTGGCACAGGCCCTGGCACAGGTACTGCGCCGACGGCGGGTGGGCATCCACGATCAGGATCTTCATGTCTTTTCCTTCGCACGCGGGCACAGGCGAGGCTCAGGCCAGCACCTGCCGGAGGATCTGCTGCTGCCGCCTGGCCCATTTCGTGCCAATGCGAATGGCATCGCGCTGCTGTGAGGAGGCCGAAGCGAAGAAGACCGTTTCACTGATCTGCAGGCGGTGAAACAGCCGCCGCATCTGCAGGGATCGGGCCCTCAGCGAGCCTTCCGGCGCCAGGGATTCCCCGTGCTGTGCCGAGAACATGGACGCGGCCTGCTCCAGGCAGCGCTGGGCATCGGGCGTGGTCGCGGGCACGGCACGGGGCTCGCACAGCCGGGCCTTGGCCACCAGGGGGTTGTGGCCCACCACCAGCCCCCAGGGACGCATGGCGGTCGAGGGATTGACCGACAGCGCCTCCAGCTTGGTGAGCCCGAACACGCGCGCCAGGCGCAGGCGCATGGCCAGCAGCGGGGCATCTGGCTGTACGGCCTCGATGGCCGCGAGGGCCTCCTCCTCGTTGTCACCGCCCACGGGCAGCAGCAAGGAACGCAGCAGCAGCCCGGCCAGCACGTCCCCCTTGGCCGCTGCAGCATGGAGCAGGGCCACGCCCTGTTCCATGGGTTCGATGTGCGTGGCATCACGCAGCACCAGTGCACCCAGGCGGCGCTCGGCCTCGGGCAGTCCGTGACGTGCCGCCTTCTCCAGGCAAAAGCGTGCCAGGGTGGGATTGGCCACCGAGCTGCGGTAGTCGGAGCAGATGCGGAACAGGTGCAGCCAGGCGGTGACGATGCCGCCATCGGCAGCGCGCAGCAGCAGGGCTGCGGCCTTGCGCAGGTTCTGCGCATTCACGAGGTTTTCGGGAGCCAGGTGTGCACAGGGCAGCCCCGAAAGCGCCCGTCCAAGCACGTGGCAGGCGCGCACGTCGCCATTGGCGGCGCATCGGTCCAGGCTGGCTTCGATCCAGCCCACGGTCAGCTGTCCCAGGCCATGGCCCGCCACCTCCGCCTGGTGGACCAGGTCGGCAATCAGCTGCTGCATGACCGGGCCATGAGCGGCATGAGGCAGGTCGCGCAGGAGCTCCAGCATCCGCACGGCGCGGTGCGACTGGCCCTTGGCCATGGCCTGCCGGGCCTCGCAGGCCATGACTTCGGCAATGTCCAGCGGCTGTATGGCGCGCAGGATCTGCAACGCCTGCAGCAGCTCGCCGGATGTGTGCGCAGACACGCTGCTTGCCAGATGGCTTGGCAGGGCGGCGCTGCACTTGCCAAGGCACTCCAGCGCCAGATCGAGCTCCCCCCGGATGAGATGCCATGCGGCAAGCTTCTGGCGCCCGACATCCTCGTACTCCGCCGCGATCCTCAGGGTCTCCAGCAGCCCGTGCTCCAGCAACTCCCTGAGCGGCAGATGCAAGGCTATGCAGACCGAGGCCTGGCGCCTGGCCTGAGGCAGTGCGGCCTGCAGATACTCCAACCCCACCGGGATGCTCCTGGAAACGCCGGGTCCCCCGGTCAGATACGCCTCCCCGAGCTGAAGCCTGGCACCCGTGTCCCCTCGCCTGGCCAGCATCCTCAGCTTGACATCCTCGCGCCGCATTTTTCTGTCCCCTCCTATCTTGCGATACCCGCTCACAGCCGTATCAACAACCCGATACGAATTGATTTTTTCTTCTTTACCGGATTCAACCCCCGGGATGCTATCAATCTCCAGAATCCATCTACCCAACAGAAAAGTGACATTCAAGACATATTGAAGAAAGATAACTGCCATGAATGGAATTGCAATCCATTGGTGTTGGCCGGGCGGAACATGTTGAGCCCTAAAAACCTGTGATTGGCTTGCCACCCCCCGTCGATTCCTTTTCAAGGCTCCTGGCGCCGCCCTGTGAATTCTAGTATTTACAACAGCATCCGTTTTGAAATGGATGCGCATGGAATCCACATTCAATACAAGGACCAGGCATGAAATTCAATCGTATATTGGCGGCCGCACTGCCCGTCATTTCGCTGGCGGCCAGTGCGCAGTCATCCATCACCCTGTTCGGCATCGTTGACGTCAATGGGCGCTACGTGAAGAACAGCGATCTGCCCAGCAACATGACCATGAACAACAGCGGGCTGTCATCGGGCCGGTTTGGCTTTCGCGGCACCGAGGATCTGGGCGGCGGATTGAGAGCCGAGTTCTGGCTGGAGTCAGACCTCTATGCCGACACCGGCACGACAAACGCCAATGGCAAGTTCTTCCAGCGCCGCTCCACGGTGAGCTTGGCGGGCGGCTTCGGCGAGCTGCGCCTGGGCCGCGATTTCACGCCGGCCGCGCAAAATCCCACCAAGTTCGACCCGTTCAACGTGATCGGCCTGGCAAACTCCAACATCATCAGCCGCCTGCCCGGCACCTTCTCGAACTACTACCGCAGCGACAACGCCATCCAGTACTTCACTCCCAAATGGAGCGGTTTCCAGGCAGAAGTGATGTATGCCCTGGACGAAGACCCCGTGAGCAGCGCCGGCCGCCATTTCGGCAGCCGCCTGACCTACGACAACGGCCCTCTGAACCTGGCGCTCACCTATGGCTCGACCGATGTGAACGCTGCGGGCACCAAGCTCAAGCAATACGGCGCAGGCGCCTCCTACGATTTCGGCTTTGCCAAGTTGATGGGGTATTTCCAGCGCGAGGACCTGCCCTATGGCACCTATGGAACCCGCATCGCGGGCTCCGAGGACCGCTGGCAGGTCGGCCTTACCGTGCCCGTGGGGGCGAACTACATCCGCGCCTCCTATGTGCGCACCGACTCGCGCCGTGGCCCGGTGGCCTTCAATGGCAGCGATGCCAACAGGTATGCGATCGGCTATGTGCACAACCTGTCGCGGCGCACGGCGCTGTACGGAACCCTTGCACGCGTGACCAACAAGGGCGGGGCCAATTTCAGCCTCAATGGCGGCACCACCGGATTGGCTGCGGGCGGCAGCTCCACAGGCGCTGAACTCGGCATGCGCCATAGTTTCTGAAGATTTCCACGCATTTGCGGCAATATGGCTGAAATGTCATCCGGCTGCCCGGATATATAGAAGCCGATGACTCTACAGTCTCCGCCATGGACTGAATACAGTTCATGGCGGATTTCATGAATCCGCCCATGTATCCGCCCTATTTCGGAGGCATATTCAATGAAATCCATATTCATATTGGGCACCGCAGCAATCGTCATGGCTGCATTGCCGGCCCATGCGGAACGCTTTGCAAACGGCAAATCCTATTACGGATCGCCCGCGCCTGCGGGCGTCTACCGTACTGTCGATCTATCGCAGAAAGCGCCCATCAATATCGCCTGCGGCGAAACCGTGAATTTCACCAGCCAGGGCCGCACATTCGCGTGGAAGGTCAGCTCCATCCAGCACAACCATGTCCCGGTGGCGCGCTTTGCGCCGCCCGGTTTCGACACGCAGGGCAAGAGCATCTTCGTCATGCCCGGAGAGCATGAGCTGGGCGGCTGAAAGCGCCGTTGGCAACGAAAAGGGCCCGCAATTCGCGGGCCTTTTTTGCTGGAGGCAGGCCGAAGCTCAGGCCGCCAGGGCGCCGCGCATGGCGTCGATCACGGCCTTGTAGTCAGGCTTGCCGAAGATGGCGCTGCCGGCCACGAAGGTGTCGGCACCGGCATCGGCCACGCGGCGGATGTTGGTTTCCTTGATGCCGCCGTCCACTTCCAGGCGGATGTCGCGGCCGCTGGCCTCGATGCGCTTGCGCGCGGCCTCGATCTTGCGCAGCGTGCTGTCGATGAAGCTCTGGCCGCCGAAGCCGGGGTTCACGCTCATCAGCAAGATGAGGTCGATGTCGTCGATGACCCAGTCCAGCACGTCCAGCGGGGCGGCGGGGTTGAACACCAGGCCGGGCTTGGCGCCCTGGGCGCGGATGTTCTGGATGCTGCGGTGCACGTGGGCCGTGGCATCGGGGTGGAAGCTGATGTAGTCGGCGCCGGCCTTGGCGAAGGCCGTGGCCAGTTCGTCCACGGGCGAGACCATCAGGTGCACGTCGATGGGCACGGGCTGGCCGTCGGGCGTCTTCGCATGGGGCTTCAGGGCCTCGCAGATCATGGGACCGAACGTGAGGTTGGGCACGTAGTGGTTGTCCATCACGTCGAAGTGGATCCAGTCGGCGCCGGAGGCGATCACATTCTTGACCTCGTCACCCAGACGGGCGAAGTCGGCAGACAGGATGGAGGGGGCGATGCGGTAGGTGGGGCTCATGGCCTGCGATTGTCGCAGCTAGCCCATGCCGGCACCAGCGACGGCACAAAGCCATGGGCGGCGGCGCGTGGGGACGTTCGCAAGCCGGTACATTGCGGGCAGTTACCATTGCCGCCATGCCCATGAACGAGTTCCAGGTCCAGGTCCGCCCCGCCTTTTTGCCAGAGCAATCCGCTCCAGCGGCGGGCGTATACGCCTTCTCCTACACGATCACCGTGACCAATACCGGCCAGGTGCCGGGCCAGTTGATCGCGCGCCACTGGATCATCACCAACGAACTGGGCCATGTCGAAGAGGTCAAGGGCCTGGGGGTGATCGGCCGCCAGCCGCTGCTGCAGCCCGGCGAGACCTTCGAGTACACCAGCGGCTGCCAGCTGCGCACGCCCAACGGCAGCATGCAGGGCAGCTATCTGTGCATCAGCCACGAGGGCGAAGTCTTCGAGTGCCCCATCCCGCGCTTTCATCTGCAGTCGGGCGCTGGCGGCGACAGCTTTCCAGACCCTGACAACCGCGTGCTGCACTGAGCGCGTTCCTCGGGGGAGGCGCTAGTCTTCCGCCCTGCCGCAAGACCCCTACATGAAGCGAATCACCCAAGACCTGCCCGGCCTTCTGGCCGCACTCGACCCCGAGGCCGACCTCGCGCACCGCCATATCTGGCTGATCCACCTGCTGGAGTGGGTGCGCGCGCCCAAGCCGTCGGTGGACGGCGCCGTGCAGCGTGTGCAGTTGCTGGTGGAGGCCGTGGAGGCCGACCCGGCCGTGCGCCAGCGCCTGCATGCCTGGTGGCTGCGCTTCATCGACACCGTGGACATCACGGCGCTGCTGGCCGATTTCGGCTTTGCGCCGCGCACCAACATGTTCAGCGAGCTGTCCGAGCGCGCACGCTACAAGCTGCTGCCCAGCACGCCCGAGACGGTGGATGCTTCCGAGCTGTTCATGCTGGCCATGCCCGACGAATTCGACGCGCGCTGGCTGCACGCGCTGGAGGCGCCGCTGCTCGAACGCATCGCACTGCTGCTGACCGACGGCAGCGAGGGCCAGGGCAGCAGCTTCTGGCAGAACAGCCTGCTGGGCTCCATCACCTATTGCACGGGGCAGATCCTGTCCACGGGCTTTTCGCCCGAACTGCGCCTGCGCATGGACGAGCAGGCGCGCGACGACCAGCCCTTCCACGCCCTGATCCACGACGCCGAAAGCCTGCGCGTGGAGGTGATGCACGCGCTGCGCACCAATGACCGGCGCGATGCGGCCGAGGCCCGGCTGCGCGAGCGCCTGGATGCCTGCCGCGCGGCCGTGACATCGGTCTACACACATTTCGAGTCCGAAGGGATTTCGGTGGGCCTGGTGTTCCGCCTGCGCCAGCTGCGCGCGCGCATTTTGCGCGTGCGCCGCCTGCTGGACTGCCTGGTGGCCGACAACCGCGCCACCGAGACGGCCGACCTGCTGGCCAACCTGGTGTCCGTGGGCATTGAGCGGCGCAGCCTGCGCGCGCTGCTGTCCACCAACACCTCGCTGCTGGCGGCCAAGGTGGCCGAGCGCAGCGCCGAGACGGGCGAGCACTACATCACGCGCACCGGCCGCGAATACCTGTCCATGGCAACCAAGGCCGCCGGCGGCGGCTTTGTGATGGCCTTCACCACGCTGCTGAAATTCGCGCTCTACGCGCTGGGGCTGTCGGCATTCTGGGGCGGGCTGGCGGCGGGCATCAACTACTCCATCAGCTTTGTGCTGATCCAGCTGCTGCACTTCACGGTGGCGACCAAGCAGCCGGCCATGACGGCACCGGCCATGGCCGCCAAACTCAAGGACCTGCGCGCCAGCGAGGCCATCGAGGAGTTCGTGGACGAGGTCGCCCACCTGGTGCGCTCGCAGGTGGCGGCGGTGCTGGGCAACGTGCTGGTGGTGCTGCCCATGGTGCTGCTGCTGTCGCTGGGCTATGCCCAGCTGTTCGGCCACACGCCGATTGACGGGCCGCATGCGATTGCCGTGCTCGACTCGCTGAGCCTGCTTGGCATGTCGCCGCTGTTCGCGGCCTTCACGGGCGTGCTGCTGTTCGCCAGCAGCCTGATCGCGGGCTGGGCCGAGAACTGGTTCGTGCTGCGCCGGCTGGACTCGGTGATCCGCTACAACCCCGGCATCACGCGCTGGCTGGGTGCCAAGCGCGCCGACCGCTGGGCGCATTTCTGGCGCAAGAACATTTCGGGCTTTGCAGCCAACGTCTCGCTGGGCATGATGCTGGGCTTGGTGCCCGCGTTCGCGGCCTTCTTCGGCCTGGGGCTGGAGGTGCGCCACGTCACGCTGTCGGCAGGCCAGATCGGTGCCGCCATGGCGGCCCTGGGCTGGCAGGTGCTGCACTCCGACATGTTCTGGTGGGCGGTTGCCCTACTGCCGGTCAATGGCGCGTTGAATGTCACTGTCAGCTTTTATCTGGCATTCCGCGTTGCGATGAGGGCACACAATGTCAGCGGAGTCGACCGCTCGCGCATCTATTCGGCCATCCGCCGCCGTCTGCGCACAGCGCCGCTGAGTTTCTTCCGCCCCTGAGCCTGCGGGACCTCGGGAACCACGCGGAACCCACGTGCTGGCGTGCCCGCCCGGCCTTGCAGCCCGGCAGTCACGCCAGTGGATCGCCAACGAAGTGTCCCCGTGCCAAGCGCACGGGACGCGGGATTGCCCGCGCCGCAGGGAAGGCTCTGCGGAGCTTCGCTTGCGGGCCACTGGCTCGCGCAAAGGACCTCGCTTATGAATGACATGCTGAGCTTCTGGGAACCGTGGCTGCGGCCATCGGCCGGGTTGGCCACGGTGCAATGGTCCCTGCTGCTGGCCGTGGCCACCATGGTGGGTTACGCCTGCCAGCGCCATGCGGCCCTGCCCAAGGTGGTCGGCTATTCGCTGGTCGGCGGCATTGCCGGGCTGATCGGCTTTGGCGCCAATACCGCCTGGCCGCTGCAGGGCACGGGATTGTTCCTGCTGGAGCTGGGCGTGGCCATCGTGCTGTTCGAATGCGGCGGGCGCATCACGCTGCGCTGGTTCCGCCACAACCCCATGGTGCTGGTGCAAAGCGTGGCCGAATCCGCGTTGACCTATGTGCTGGTCTCCCTGGTGCTGCGCTGGCTGGGCGTGGCCCCCGAAGTGGCCGGGCCGCTGGCACTGGTGGCCATGGCGGCCTCGCCCCTGGTGCTGACGCGCGTGGTGGCCGACATGCGTGCCGCAGGTGCCGTGACCGATCGCGGCCTGGTGCTGGCCACCCTGTCCACGCTGTATGCGCTGGCCCTGGGCAGCGCCAAGGCGGGCATGCTGACGCAGCCCAAGGCGGGCTTCGTGGCCTCGATCATGCCGGTGCTGGTGGTGCTGGGCGTCTCGGTGGCCGTGGCCCTGGTGCTGGCCGTGCTGATGCGCCTGGCGCTGCGCTTCATGAGCCCGGCCAGCGAGAACACCTCCATCCTCTTTCTCACCCTGATCTCGGCCAGCGTGCCCGTGGCCTCGTACCTGGGCGGCTCGGCGCCGCTGGCGGCGCTGCTGGGCGGTATCCTGCTCAAGCAGTTCAACCCGCGCCCCTGGGCCTGGCCGCGCCAGCTGGGCACGGCGGCCTCGCTGCTGACCATGCTGATGTTCGTGCTGGTCTCCACCGTGGCCGCGCAGGCCGACTGGAGCGCGCCGGTGGCCGGCGTGGTGGGCGCCGTGATCCTGGCACGCCTGGTCGCCAAGACCCTGGGCGTGGCCGTGGGCAATGTGGGCACGGGCGCCAACTGGCGCCAGGCCTTCTGGGTGGGCTGCGCCATGGCGCCCATGTCGTCGGTGGCGCTGCTGATTGCATCGCAGTTCGTGGCCGCCGCGCCCGAGCTGGGCGCGCAGATCGCAGGCGTGGCCCTGCCCACCATTTTGGTGATGGAGGTGCTGGGCGCCGCCCTGGCCACCGTGGCCATCTACCGCTCCGGCGAAAGCTCCCGTCCCTGGAAGCCGCTGAGCCGCACGAATACCGCAGGAGATGAACGTGAGTCTTGAAGCCTTCAACTCGTCCGAACCGCTGACCCTGGGCGTGGAGCTGGAACTGCAGCTGGTCAACACCCACGACTACGACCTGGCCCCCTACGCCGAGGACATGCTGCGCCTCATGCTCAAGAACCCGCTGCCCGGCAGCGTGGTGCCCGAGATGACGAACAGCATGATCGAGATCTCCACCAGCGTCTGCCATTCGGCCTCCGAGGTGCTGGGCCAGCTCAGCCAGATCCGCGATGCGCTGGTCAAAAGCGCCGACAAGCTCAACATCGCCGTGGTGGGTGGCGGCACCCACCCCTTCCAGCAGTGGCATGAGCGGCGCATCTACGACAAGCCGCGCTTCCAGGAGCTGTCGCAGCTGTACGGCTACCTGTCCAAGCAGTTCACCATCTTCGGCCAGCACGTGCACATCGGCTGCCCCGACGCCGACGCGGCCCTGCTGATGCTGCACCGCATGTCGCGCTACATCCCGCACTTCATTGCGCTGTCGGCCTCCAGCCCCTATGTGCAGGGCCACGACACGGCCTTCGACTCGGCGCGGCTGAACTCGGTGTTCGCCTTTCCGCTGTCGGGCCGCGCGCCCTGCGTGCTGCACTGGAGCGAGTTCGAGCAGTACTTCGACAAGATGACGCGCACGGGCGTGGTCAAGAGCATGAAGGACTTCTACTGGGACATCCGGCCCAAGCCCGAGTTCGGCACCATCGAGATCCGCGTGTTCGACACGCCGCTGACCATCGAGCGCGCAGCCGCCCTGTCCGGCTACGTGCAGGCGCTGGCTGCCTGGTTCATGGACACCCAGCCCTTCACGCCCGTGGAAGACGACTACCTGGTCTACACCTACAACCGCTTCCAGGCCTGCCGCTTCGGCCTGGAGGCCGTGTACGTGGACCCGGCCACGGGCGAGCACATGCCGCTGGCCGACCACATCCTCAAGACCATGGATGCCGTGGCCGACTACGCGGCCCGCCATGGCGCCGCGCCCGCCCTGCATCTGCTGCGCAGCGACGTGGCCGCCGGCAGCAACGATGCCCGCTGGCTGCGCGAACGCCAGCGCAGCGAGCAGCTGCTGGCCGAGGTCTCGCGCCAGGCGGCCATGCGCTTTCGCGGCCAGGCCGTCTGAGGCCTGCGTTCAGCGCAGGCTCAAGGCAGCACCGCCGCCGCACGCGCGGCGGTGATCTGCGCGTCGGCGTCGCGCTGCAGCAGCAGGCGCTGGCGCACCAGGTCCTGGGCCGCGGCCGTGACGGCGCTCACGTAGCCGGCCTGGTCGACATACAGCTCCTCCAGTGAAGGCCGCCCGTCACCGGCCGCCAGCCGCGCCGCGCGCGTCTTGTTGAAGGGGATGAAGCTGCCCGTGAGGTTGGACAGGTCCACGATGCCCGGCGTGGCCACGTAGTTGAACTCCATGCTGGTGCCCAGCGGTGCCCGCGCCTCCACGCTGCGGATGCCGGCGCGCGTGAGGCCGGTGGCCGCATCGACCTGGGGCACGAGGATGGCGTAGTCCTTGCCCGTGGCGCGCGGCGGCTGCAGCGTGGCGATGCCGCTTTCGTCCTGCGGCACGTACTGCGGGCCGAAGTCGAGCAGCGCAAAGCCGTTGTGGCGCGCCAGGTAGCGGAACTCGGGGATGGCGGTCTGCACGCCGCCCACGCTCCAGCTCAGGCCCTTCATGGCGGGAAAGACCAGCTTGTCGGGCCGCACCAGGGTGCCGTCGGCCAGCTTGGGCACCTGGCTGGCCGGCGGCTCGGTGCCGCGCACCACCCAGTCCTCCAGCGCGATGAACAGCGCGCGGAAGGTGTCGTTGAAGTGCACCACGGTGCCGGCCGGATAGACATTGCGCGTGGGCGCATAGCCGATGCTGGCCGTGCCGCCTGCGCCGCCATGCTGGGTGCTGGCGTAGTAGTAGATGCGCGCATTGGCGGGCTGGGCGATGTCGCGCAGGCCGTTGGCATCGGTCAGCACGGGCGAGCCCTGCAGCTGCCAGAACTCCGTGCCCGACAGGCCGAGGAAGAACTTGGGGCAGGTGTTGCTGGCTTCGCAGCGCTTCATCACACCGCCCTGGCGGCCGCTGACCTCGTCGCTGTAGTCCTTGTCCAGGCCGCGCGGCGCGGTCTGTCCGAAGGCCGTGTGGTCGGTGCGCAGGCCGCCCCCGCCGCCGGGCACGGCAAAGCGCGTGTTGATGTTGGTCTGGCGCGCGGCCACATGGGCATACATGCCGTCGAAGACCTTTCCGCCATCGAGCGCCTGGTTGAAGCCCAGGTGCAGGAAGGTCTTCATGGCATTGCCCGACTGCGAGGTGCCCTGGCCGATGGTGTGCGTGATGCGCCCGGCCAGCGGATTGGCCTTGCCGTCGGCATCGGCCGCCTTGGCGCGGAAGAAGCTCACCGTGTCGCGCAGCGCGGCCAGGCCCACGCCCATGACCTTGGGGTCCTTGGCCACATAGACCAGCTCGTAGAGGTACTGCGGATCGAACCCGCCCTTCAGGCAGACGTTGGTGGCCGCGGGCGTGCCGGGGAAGGGATTGGCGGCGGCATCGCAGCTGGCGAACTTCCAGTCGCCCGCAGGCACGGTCTGGCGCGCATCGGTTTCGTTGATGCGGCGCGTGAGCGAGTAGCCGGCCTGGGTGTTGTCCAGGCTGGCGGGCTCGTAGGGGATCATGGTCCCGTTGAACACGCCGCCGGGCAGGGTCATGGAGGGCACGGCGGCGGCCGGGACCAGCTCGGTGCGGTAGCTGCCCGTGATGCTGCTGCCGTCCTTGTTGCGCGCCACGGGCACGGTGACCGTCAGGCGCGCGGGCGTGGACTTGGGCACATCGCCCTGCCAGGCCGAGTACAGCAGCACATAGCCGCGCTCCAGGTAGACCGCATCGCCGGGCGTGGCCGTGGGGTTGGGCATGGTCAGGATGTTGCCGCGGTTGGGCGCGTCATAGCGCAGCACGCCGCTGGCCTTGGACATGTCCTTGGGCTTGAGCATGACGAAGTCGGTGCTGTACTCGACCATGCCGCGCGCATTGACGGGCGCCAGCGCCAGGTCCTGGATCACGGCGTTCTTCGGGTCGGCCGGGTCCAGCTCGCCGCGCAGCACGCCGGTCACTTTTTCGTAGGCGCCGACACTGCCGTAGCTGCCGGCAAAGTCCTCGGTGGCGCTGATGCTCAACTGCATGCGAGGCGCCTGCGAGCCGGTGGGCGAGTCACTGCCGCCGCAGGCGGTCAGCAGGCCGGATGCGACCAGGGCAAGGGCCAGTGGATGGGTGGATCTGATGTGCATGTTGTCTCCTTGGGGTCATGGCACAGGCAAGGCTCCGCCCTGGCCGCCGTGCATTGCGGCGGCCTAGGACGGTTCGGATAAAAAGGGAACGGGAGAGCGGGGAGCGGCCTACTCGGGCTGGATGCCGGCGGCCTTGATCACCTGGCCCCACTTCTGGGTCTCGCCTGCCTGGAAGGCGGCCAGCTCCTGGGGCGTGGCGGTCCAGCCCTCGGAGCCGGACATCTCGAAGAAGGACTTGGCGCCCGCGCTGTGCACGGCGTCGGACAGCAGGCGGTTCAGACGGGCCACCACGGCCTCGGGCGTGCCAGCGGGCGCGTAGGCCGCGAACCAGTAGCCCATGTCATAGCCCTTGACGCCGGCTTCCTCCAGCGTGGGCACCTCGGGCAGCTGCGGGCTGCGTTTGGTGGTGGAGTAGCCCAGGGCGCGCAGCTTGCCCGACTTGACCTGGGGCACGCCGGTGGAGGTGTCGGTGATCATCAGGTCGATCTGGCCGCCCAGCAGGTCGGTGATGGCCAGCGGATTGCTCTTGTAGGGCACGTGCATCAGGTCCACGCCGGCCAGCTGCTTGAGCATTTCACCGGCCACGCGGCTGGAGGAGCTGCCGCTGCCGAACGACAGCTTGCCCGGCTGCTTCTTCGCCGCCGCCAGCAGATCGCCCACGTTCCTGTACGGCGCATCGGCGCGCACCACCAGCACCTGGCCGCCCTTGCCCAGCCCGGCCACGGGCGCGAAGTCCTTGACCGCGTCATAGGGCAGCTTCTTGTACAGATGCTGGTTGGCCGCATGCGTGGTGTTGGTGGTGATCAGCACCGTGTAGCCATCGGCCGCCGAGCGCGCCACCTGCTGGGCCGCGATCATGCCGCTGGCGCCGCCCTTGTTCTCGACCACCACGGCCTGCTTGGTCGCCGTGGTCACGGCCTGGCCCAGCGCCCGTGCCAGCTGGTCGGTGGCGCTGCCGGCCGCAAACGGCACGACGAAGGTGATGGGCTTGGACGGATAGTCCTGCGCCAGGGCCGGTGCTGCAGCGGCTGCCAGCGCGCAGGCGGCCAGCACGAGCGCATGGCGGCGGGGAAGGTTCTGCGAAAGGTTCATGTCTGTCTCCTTTGTTGTGATGAATGTGTGACGGGCGGGTGCTGCCGGCTACTCCGGCGCCAGGTGGGGCAGCAGCGAAGCCGGTATGTGGACCTGCATCTGCAGCAGCCAGTACGACAGCGCCTTGCCGTGGCTGTCGAGGTTGAGCGCGTCGTTGACGCCGCCGTCCAGCACCGCGTCCAGCACCCAGTTCATGGCCTGCAGGCGCTGCAGCACGAAGCGCTGCACGCGCGCCGGGCGCCGGGCGGCGAAGTGCGCGGCCACGCGCTCTTCGGTGATCTGCTCCACCAGCACGGGCCAGCAGGCGGCATTCCAGGCGATGAGGCTGATGTTGGAGCGGTTGCCCTTGTCCCCCGTGCGCCCGTGCGCTAGGCGGTACAGCGGCACGGTGACGGGCATCGTGGTTGGCAGTGTGTTCATGCGGCGTGCTCCCCGGCTTCTTTCTCGACCCCTTTATCGATCTCTTCCCCGGCCCACTTCCATCCGGTGGCGACGCTCTGCTGCGCCAGCAGGCAGGACACCGTGCCCAGCCGCGCGCGCAGCGCCGTGCGCACGCCACCGCCGCCGGCCGGCCCGCAGGTGTACAGCGCATTGACCTCGCGTGGCAGGCGCCGCGCCTCGGCCTGCGTGGGGCGCAGCCAGGCAGCGCGCAGGCGCACGTCCTGGGGGGCGGCTGCGCCGGCCGGCTGCGCGTCGCGCCAGCGGCCGGCGTCGTCGCCCAGCACGCTGGCCACGCCGATCCAGTCCAGGCGCAGGTCGCCTGCGGCCTCGCCGCCCAGGCGCTCGCGCAGCACCTCGCCGGCCAGCCGGGCGCGCTCCAGGGCGCGCGGGCCGGCATAGGAGATCTCACCCTCGGCCAGCCAGCCCGAGGCATGGCAGACATTGACCTTGTAGTGGCCGTTGTGCGCATGGCCGCGCACGCCGCTCAGGCGCACGGCGTCAGGCCCCACCTGGTGCACCTCGGCCTCGGACAGGTCGGCCACCACGTCGGGCGTCAGGTAGGCGGCCGGGTCGTGCACCTCGTACAGCAGCTGTTCCTTGACCGTGCGTTCGCTGACCAGGCCGCCCGTGTCTTCGGGCTTGGTGATGGTGCAGTCGCCCGAGGGCTCGATGATGGCGATGGGATAGCCCAGCCGCGCCAGGCCCTGCACGTCCTTGAAGCCCGGGTCGGCGAAGTAGCCGCCCGTGACCTGGGCGCCGCATTCCAGCAGGTGGCCGGCCATGGTGGCGCGCGCCAGGCGGTCCCAGTCGTCCCAGGCCCAGCCGAAATGCGCCATGGCCGGCCCCAGGGTCAGCGAGGGGTCGGACACGCGGCCGGCCACCACGATCTCGGCGCCGGCCTGCAGGGCCTCGGCAATCGCGCGCGCGCCGATGTAGGCGTTGGCACTGACCAGCGAATCCTCGGGAAACTCCGCGCCCAGAGCGGCCCGCAGCGCCCCGCGGTACGCCGGGCCGCTGACATCGTCGCCATGCACCACGGCGATGCGCGGCACGCGCAGGCCCAGGCGCTGCGCCAGCCGCTGGATGCAGCGCGCCGCGCCTTCGGGATTCGCCGCACCGAAGTTGCTGACGATGCGTATGCCATGCGCCAGGCAATCGGCCAGCACGGGCTCCAGCAGGTCCTCCAGCAGGGGTTCATAGCCCGCGTCGGGCTGCTCGTGCCGCGCGAGCTGGGCCAGCGCCAGCGTGCGCTCGGCCAGGGTCTCGAAGATCAGGCAGGCGCTCTGGCCGCTGGCCGCCAGGGCGCGCACCACGGGCGCGGCGGCATCGGTGCGGTCGCCCGAGAAGCCGGCTGCGCAGCCCACCCACAGCGGGGGCTTGTCCGGGGCAAAGAAGGTTTCCAGATGGTCCATGCAGGCCAATGTAGGCAAGGGCTGCTAATCTGTGAAATCGATTATTCGGATCAACTCATCCAAAAACCCGATGAATATCTCCTCCCGCCAGCTCGATGCCTTCATCGCCCTGGCCCAGCTCAGCAGCTTCACGCTGGCCGCGCAGCGCTGCCATCTGTCGCAGCCGGCCTTCAGCGCCCTGATCAAGGGGCTGGAAGACGGCGTGGGCGTGCGCCTGTTCGACCGCAGCACGCGCCATGTGGCGCTGACGCAGGAGGGGGCGCAGTTCCTCGATGCCGCGCAGCGCATACGCGCCGACCTGGGCGATGCCGTGCACGGCCTGCGCGAGGCGGCGGCGCTGCAGCGCGGGCGCGTGTCCATCGCCCTGCTGCCTTCGCTGGCGGCGGCCTGGCTGCCGCCCGTGCTGGCGCTGTTCCATGCGCGCCATCCGGGCATACAGCTGCAGGTGTCGGACCTGCTGTCCGAATCGTGCATCGCCCAGGTGGCTTCGGGCCAGGCCGACCTGGCGCTGGCCGCCATCCGCGCCGACACCGAGGAGCTGCAGGCCGAATGGTTCTGCGCCGACCGGCTGCACCTGGTCTGCCGCGCCGACCATGCGCTGGCAGCGCTGCCAGCGCCAACCATGGCCGACCTGCGGGACCAACCCTTCATCCAGCTCGCCCGCCACAGCAGCGTGCGCCAGTACCTGGAATCGCAGGAGCAGGCCCCGCCCCTCAACACCTTGCTGGAGGTGGAGCACCTGGCCACCGTGATGGGCATGGTGCGCGCGGGCCTGGGCATCAGCGTGGTGCCGGCCCTGGCGCTGTTCCACTTCGTGCAGCCCGGCCTGGTGACGCGCCCGCTGGCCGATGCCGACCGCCGGCGCGACCTGTACCTGGTGCGCAGGCGCCAGCGCAGCCTGTCGCCGGCCGCCCAGGCCTTCCACGCGCTGGCGCTGGAGCATCGGCCCGGTGCGGGCGAGACCACCTGATACGGGGCAGCACGAACCTCGCAGCACAATAGCCCGATCGCCAAACGCATCCGAAAGCCGCCACCGTGGGTGAATTCGACCTGATCCGCCGCTTCTTCCAGCGCCCCGTGAGCCGCGCCGCCCTGGGCGTGGGCGATGACTGCGCCCTGCTCGCCCCGGCGCCGGGCATGCAGCTGGCCGTCTCCAGCGACATGCTGGTCGAGGGCCGGCATTTCTTCGCCGACGTGGACCCGCGCCTGCTGGGCCACAAATCCCTGGCCGTGAACCTGTCCGACCTGGCGGCCTGCGGCGCCCGCCCGCTGGCCTTCACCCTGGCCCTGTCCCTGCCGCGTGCCGATGCGGCCTGGACCGAGGCCTTCGCAGGCGGCCTGCTGGCCCTGGCCGACGCCCACGGCTGCGAACTGGTCGGCGGCGACACCACCCAGGGGCCCTTGAACATCTGCATCACCGTCTTCGGCGAGGTGCCGCCCGGCCAGGCCCTGCTGCGCAGCGGCGCGCGCGCGGGCGATGACATCTGGGTCAGCGGCAGCCTGGGCGATGCCCGCCTGGCGCTGGAAGCCCTGCTGGGCCACACCACCCTGCCACCCGGCACGCTGGCCGCCGCGCGCCAGCGCCTGGAAGCGCCCACGCCGCGCGTGGCCCTGGGCCAGGCGCTGCGCGGCATTGCCAGCAGCGCGCTGGATGTGAGCGACGGCCTGCTGGGCGACCTGGGCCACATCCTCGAGCAATCCCGCGTGGGAGCCAGCCTGGACACGCGCCTGATCACGCCGCTGCTCGATGCCGGCCGGCACACGCCCCTGGCCATCGACCTGCTGCACCAGTGCACCCTGTCCGGCGGCGACGACTACGAGCTGTGCTTCACGGCCCCGGCCGACCGGCGCGATGCCGTGCAGGCCGCAGGCCGCGCCAGCGCCACGCGCGTCACGCGCATCGGCTGCATCGAGGCCCCGCCCGGCCTGCGGCTGATCGGCACGGACGGTGCGGCCATGGCGCCCCGGTGGACCTCATTCGACCACTTCGCTGCGGCCTGACGCCGCGCCAAACCACTTTCATCCGAGAAGGACTGCCCATGGTTCAACGCTCCGCCCTGCCCGCCCTGCCCGCCCTCTCTGCCCTGGCCGCCGCCTGCTTCCTGCTGGCAGGCACCCCGGTCCAGGCCCAGGCACAAGCCCAGGAAGCCACCATCGCCCGCGCCCCCATCGCGCGCGTCACCCTGTATGCGGGCGTGGCCTCGGTGGAGCGCACGGCGCGCATCACGGCCGCCACGCGCCAGCTGGTGTTCGAGTGCCTGCCCGGCTCCATCGACCCGCAGAGCCTGCAGGTCAGCGCCGATGCCGGCGTGCGCCTGGGCGACTACAAGCTGCAGTCGCAGCCGCGCGAACTGGCCTCCAAGGCCTGCGCCAGCCCGCTGGAGCAGCAGATCCGCACGCTGGAAGACCAGCTGGCCGCGCTGGAGGCCGACGAGTCCGCTGCCAAGCTCGTGGGCGACTACCTGCAGGGCCTGGCCAAGCCCGGCGATGACGCCAAAGCCCCCGCCCTGCCCGCCGCCAGCCAGCTGGGCGCCGCCACCGAGGCGCTGCGCACCACCAGCCGTGGCAACACGCTGCGCGCCCACCAGATCCTGCGGCAAAAGCAGGCGCTGCAGGAGCAACTCAGGCCGCTGCAGCTCGAACGCGACCGCACGGGCGCAGGCAACGCCCAGGTGATGAAGGTCACCGTGCAACTGGCCAGCCCGGCCGATGCCAATGTGCAGCTCACCTACCAGGTGCGCGGCCCGAGCTGGCAGCCAACCTACCGCGCCCAGCTGGACCCGGCCAAGGGCACGGTGGCCATCGAACGCCTGGCCCTGGTGGCCCAGAACAGCGGCGAGGACTGGAGCCAGGTGCAGCTGCTGCTGTCCACCGGCCAGCCTTCGCGCAGCACGCAGGCGCGCCTACCCAATCCCTGGACGCTGGATGTGGAACGGCCCCGCCCCGTGGCCGCCATGGCCCCTCCGCCAGCGCCGGCCCCGGCGGCCCCTGCGATGATGCTGGAGCGCGCCCGCAAGCCCGGGGCGGCCAGCGAGGCCGCCGAGCTGCCGGTGCTCGATGTCGCCAGCCTCAACACCGCCTACGCCACGCAGTTCTCCGTGCCCTACCGCATCAGCGTGCCCTCCAGCAGCGAGCGCGTGACCCTGGCCCTGGGCTCGCAGAACCTGCCGGCCACCCTGCTCACGCGCACGGCGCCCGCCGTGGAAGAGGCCGCCTACCTGGTGGCCCAGCTGGCCGTGCCGGCCGGTGTCTGGCCCGCAGGCCCCGTGGCCCTGTTCCGCGATGGCGCCTTCGCCGGCCAGGGCCGGCTGGACTTCGGCAACGCCGCCGCGCTGGCCCAGGGCCTGTCCTTCGGCCGTGACGACAAGGTGGTGGTGCGCAACCTGCCCGTGGACTCGGCCACGGGCAGCGGCGGCCTGCTCAGCAGCAGCACCGAACGCCAGGTCACGCGGCGCTTCCAGGTGGACAACCGCCATGACCACGCCATCGAGCTGCAGGTGGTGGACGCCGCACCCGTCTCGCGCAACGAGCAGATCCGCGTGCAGTCCCAATACAGCCCGCAGCCGGCCACCACGCGCTGGAACGACCGCAACGGCATGATCGCCTGGCAGCAGCCGCTGGCCGCTGGCGCCAGCGCCAGCTTCGAGGCCCGCCACCAGATCCGCCATCCGCAGGATCTGGCGGTCGAAGAGCGTCAGTGAAGCACCAGGGCCGCGCTTATGATCTCGCCCCATGAGTGACGCGCCGCTGCGGCCGGAGGTTTCCGGCGATCCTGCTACCCCCACCTTTGCCTCTGCGGCGCGCCCACCGGAAGGCCCGCCGCAGGGCGGCATGGCTCGCCCCACGCTGGAATTCATGATGTCCCACCCGGCCCACTTCATCGCCATGGGGCTGGGCTCGGGGCTGGGGCGCATCGCGCCCGGCACCGTGGGTACGCTGTGGGCCTGGCTGTCCTTCCTGCTGCTGCAGCACTGGTTCACGCCCCAGCAGATCGGCCTGCTGATCGCGGGCAGCATTCCCCTGGGCTGGTGGGCCTGCACGGTCACGGCGCGCCACATGCGCGTGGCCGACCCGGGCAACCTGGTCTGGGACGAGATCGTGGCCTTCTGGCTGGTGCTGTGGCTGGTCATGCCCACGGGCTTCTGGGGCCAGCTCATCGCCTTTGGGCTGTTTCGCTTCTTCGATGCCGCCAAGCCCCAGCCCGTCAAATGGGCCGACCGGGGCTTCAAGGGCTTCGGCTGGCGCGGCGGCTGGGGGATCATGTTCGACGATCTGGTGGCCGCCTTCTGCACGCTGCTGGTCATCGCGCTATGGCGCCATTTCATCGGCTGAAGGAGCTGGCATGAGCGCATCCAACGAACTCGTCGAAACCCTGGCAGGCCTGCTGCTGCAGCGCGGCTGGATGCTGGCCACGGCCGAAAGCTGCACGGGCGGCATGATCGCTGCGGCCTGCACGGACCGCGCCGGCTCCAGCGAATGGTTCGAGCGCGGCCTTGTCAGCTACTCCAACGCGGCCAAGCACGACCTGCTGGGCGTGCCCGAGGCGCTGATCGCCGAGCACGGCGCCGTGAGCGAGCCCGTGGCGCGCGCCATGGCCGAAGGCGCCATCGCCCACTCACGCGCGCAGTGCAGCGTGGCCGTGACAGGCGTGGCCGGGCCGGGCGGCGGCAGCGCCGCCAAGCCCGTGGGCACGGTCTGGTTCGGCTGGAACGTGTACGGCACCACGCACAGCGAATGCGTGCGCTTTGACGGTGACCGCGCCGCCGTGCGCCAGGCCACCGTGGCACACGCCTTGCAGCGCCTCAATGCGCTGATCAGCGCAAGGCTTTTATGAGCCTGTGCGCGATCTCCTGCAGCGGTGCAGGCAGGGCGCGGTAGCTTTCCAGCAGGCGCTGCTCGTCCACGGGCAGCGGCGCGTTGTCGTCTTCCAGGCCGGCCGTCAGCTCCAGCGCCGTGGTCTGCAGCGCCAGGGCCACGCGGGCCAGGGTGTCGTTCTTGAGGGTGCGGATGGCCCCCGATTCGATCTGCGACACGGCCGAGGCCGTGATGCCTGCGGCCTCGGCCAGCCGGCCCTGGGTCATGCCCAGTTCGGCGCGGCGGGCGCGTATGCGTTCACCGATATGTCTCATGGCCCGTGCATCCAAAGCCTGTGGCGCGGGCGCTCAGGCGCCGTGGCACTTCTTGAACTTCTTGCCGCTGCCGCAGGGGCAGGGGTCATTGCGGCCCGGCTGCTCGCCCTTGACGATGGTTTCCTGGCGCGGGCCCATGCTCTTCCAGATCTGGCGCAGGTCGTACAGCGCCCAGATGGCCTCGCCGAACTGCTCCACGCGCTCCTGGCTGGTGCTGGCGGGGCCGTCCTCGTCGTACATGCAGACTTCGGGCTTGCCGGTGTCGTCCTCGGTCAGGGCCACGACGGCGTTGAGCGCCTCGTTGAGCCAGCCGGCGGCTTCCTTGTCGCGCGGGGCGGCCCATTCCTCGGCCCAGTTCTCGACCACGAACATGAAGCCCAGCGCCCAGATCTGGCCGAACGAGGGAATCTCGCCGTCATCGGGACGCTCTTCCTCGGGCAGCGACAGGATGGCGCCGCGCATGTCCATTGCCTCGGGCTGGAAGGTGCGGTCGTCTTCCAGCGTCTTCACGTCTGCGTCCAGCTGGGTGCGGATCTCGTCCATGCGCAGGCCCACCAGCTCCAGAAAGCGCGCCTGCTGCGCCGCGTCCTTGAACACTTCCATCAGAGGCAGCGGCTGGCCCTCGGCCACCTCCAGCGTGCCGCCGTCGCCCAGCAGCATGGGCAGCCACTCGGCGGCCGGCACCTCGCGGCGCGTGCAGATCAGCGCCGTCAGGAAACCGTCGCAGAACTCCCACTGCGGAATCTCCTCGCCGCGCGTGCGCAGCTCGTCGAGCAGATCGTCGAGTTCCTCCAGCGCCTCGGGCGTCAGGGCAGGCTCGTCGGGCAGGGCGGTGGCTTCGTGGGCGTCGTTGGACATGGCGGAATCTCTAGGGAAAACAGGGGGAAGGAACCGGCCACGGCCAGCCCCTCGAATGAATGGCCCGCAGTGTAGCCGCGCCGCCATGTCCGTGGCGTCCGGTCGGAACTTGCCCCCGAAAGCCCAGCCGCCCCGATCGCCCGTGACCCCTGAGACGGGCGCGGCCCCAAGCCAGGGGCGCCGAGCAAGAGCCGCCTCGCGGCGATGGCGCCGTCCCCCTCCCTCGCGAAGCGAGTAGAGAGGGGGAAGCCGCGCAGCGGCTCAGGGGGTTCAAAGAGTCCTGGCGATGATCTCCTTCATGATCTCGTCGCTCCCCCCGTAGATCCGCCCTATGCGCGCATCGGTCCAGGCGCGGCCGATCTGGTATTCGGTCATGTAGCCGTAGCCGCCATGCAGTTGCAGGAATTCGTCGAGCAGGCGATTTTGCAGCGCCGTGGCATTGAGCTTGACCATGGCGGCGCGGTCGGGGGCGAGAGCGCGGCGCAGGTGCAGGGCGATGCAGTCGTCCACGAAGACGCGCAGCATGGTGGCCTGGGCCTTGGCCTCGGCCAGCTTGAAGCGCGTGTTCTGGAAGTCGAACACCGGCTGGCCGAAGGCCTTGCGCTCGCGCGTGTAGGCAATGGTCTTGTGCAAAAAGGCCTCGATGGAGGCGGCCGCGCGCACGGCCACCACCAGGCGCTCCTGGGCCAGTTCGTGCATGAGGTACTTGAAGCCCGCGTTCTCCTCGCCCAGCAGGTGGTCGGCCGGCACGCGCACGTTGTCGAAGAACAGCTCCGAGGTGTCCTGCGCCATGAGGCCGATCTTCTCGAGCTTGCGGCCCTTGGAGAAGCCTGGCATGCCGTCCTCGACCACGATCAGGGACACGCCCTTGGCGCCCATCTCGGGCGCGGTCTTGGCGACGACGATGACCAGCTCCGAATTGATGCCGTTGGTGATGAAGGTCTTCTGGCCGTTGAGCACGTAGTGGTCGCCCTCGCGCCGCGCCGTGGTGCGCACGGACTTGAGGTCGCTGCCCGCGCCGGGCTCGGTCATGGCGATGGCGCCGATCAGCTCGCCTGCGGCCATGCGCGGCAGCCAGCGGTCTTTCTGGGCCTTGCTGCCATAGGCATGGATGTAGGGCGCGACGATGTCCGAATGCAGCGGAAAGCCCAGCCCGCTGGCGCCCGTGCGCGCGATCTCCTCCAGCAGCACGGCCGCATGGCCGAAGTCGCCGCCGCCGCCGTAGGGCTCGGGCAGCATGGGGTTGAGCAGGCCTTCGCGCCCGGCCTTGCGCCAGACCTCCTTGGGCACGATGCCCTGGCGCTCCCATTCGGCATGGTGGGGCACGATTTCGCGCTCGAAGAAGCGGCGGGCCTGCTCGCGGAACTGTTCATGGTCTTCGCGGTAGACGGAGCGCTCGGTCAGGTCTTGCATGGGTCGGTATCCGGTGGTTGTCGGTGAGGAAAGACGGTGAAGGGCCGTTCAGGCGCTGCGCAGGTTGAAGCCCGCGTGGGGCTGCTCGCGCAGCCTGTCCTTGAGCACGCGGCGCAGCAGCTTGCCCGTGGGCAGGCGCGGCAGCTCGTCCACGAACTGCAGGCGCTGTGGGCGCTTGAGGCGCGACAGCGTGGCGCCGGCCTCGGCGACGATGGCGCGCGCCATCTCGGCGCTGGCCGCATGGCCCTGGCGCAGCACGACCACGGCCATGGGCTGCTCGCCGAAGTCGGGCTCGGGCACGCCGACCACGGCCACCTCCTGCACGGCCGGGTGCGTGGCCAGCGCGTTCTCTATCTCCTGCGGATAGAGGTTGACGCCGCCCGACAGGATGAGGTCCGCCCGCCGGTCGCTGAGAAAGAGGTAGCCCTCCTCATCCACATGGCCCAGGTCGCCATAGGTGGCCCAGCCGCGCTCGTCGATGGCCTCGCGGGTCTTGGCGGGATCGTTGAGGTAGGCGAAGGGCGCCACGTCCGAGAAGAACACGCGGCCGATCTGGCCCGCAGGCAGCTCCTGCCCGTCGTCGCCCACGATGCGCAGCCGCCCGTAGCTGGCGCGGCCCACGGAGCCTGGACGCCGGCGCCATTCGGCGGAGTTGATCAGGGTGATGCCGCAGCCTTCGGAGCCTGCGTAGTACTCCAGCAGGATGTCGCCCCACCAGTCCAGCAGCGCCTGCTTGACGGCCACCGGGCAGGGCGCGGCCGCATGGATGGCGCAGCGGTGGCTGGACAAGTCATAGCCGTGCCGCACCTCCTCGGGCAGCTGCAGCAGGCGCCCCAGCATGGTCGGCACCCACTGGCTGTGGGTGATGCGGTAGCGCTCGATCATGGCCAGCGCCTGCTGAGCGTCGAAGCGCGCCGTGATCACCACCGCGCCGCCGCCGTCCAGCGTGCGCAGGCAGTAGCGCAGCGGTGCTGCGTGGTACAGCGGCGCGGGCGAGAGGTAGACCGCGTCGGCATCAAAGCCCATGTTGCGCTGCCAGGCCAGGAATTCGGGATCGGCCTGCGTGCGGTAGAGCGCCGCCGGCAGCGCCTTCTTGATGCCCTTGGGCCGGCCCGTGGTGCCGGAGGAATACAGCAGGTCGCGCCCCAGCGGACGGCTGGACAGGTCGATGGGCGCGGGCGCCTGCGCACGCCAGGCGGCCAGGGCATCGGCCAGCGACGGCAGGCCCGTGGATGCGCAGTCTCCGTCCACCGAATGCACGGTGGCCGCCAGCGCGGCCGGCAGCTGCGCCGCCGTGGCGGCCGAGGCAAAGACATGGCGCGCCCCGCTGTCGCCCAGGATGTAGGCCACCTCGGGCGCCGTCAGGTGGGTGCTGATGACCACCGCGTACAGGCCCGCCAGGCGCGCGGCCAGCACCAGCTCCAGGATCTCCACGCGGTTTTCCATCAGCACGGCCACCGTGTCGCCGGCCGCCAGGCCCTGTCCGGCCATCCACTGCGCCACCTCGCGCGAGCGCTGCGCCAGCGCGCCCGCCGTGTGCTGCTGGCCGCTGTCGCCCATGGTCAGCGCAACGCGGTCGGGCCGGGCATCGGCCCAGCTGTGAAAGTCATGCACGCCTGTCTCCTTTGCTTTTTTTGAATCCGCCGTCTCGAATTCATCGGGTTTTCAGCAAGTATTTTTGTTTACGCTCGGTTTTTCATCCGGGAAAACGCTTTGTTCAACGCAAATTTCGAGACTTATCATTCATTTCATGAACCTCCAGTCTCATTAAATCCGCATGAACACACCCGTCATCGTCGATGCCATCCGCAGTCCCATGGCCCGGGCCAAGCCCGATGGCGCCCTGGCCCAGCTCCACCCCGTCGATCTGCTCAGCCAGGTGCTGGAGCAGCTCGTGCAGCGCAGCCGCATCGATCCCGGCGCGGTGGACGATGTGATCACCGGCTGCGTGAGCCAGGCCGGCGAGCAGGCCGGCACGCCGGGCCGTCTGGCCTGGCTGGCCGCAGGCCTGCCGGCCCATGTGCCGTCCACCACCATCGACCGCAAGTGCGGCTCCAGCCAGCAGGCCGTGCACTTTGCCGTGCAGGCCATCATGTCGGGCACGCAGGACATGGTGATCGCCTGCGGCGTGGAGTCCATGAGCCGCGTGCCCATGGGCAGCTCGCGCATGGGGCAGAACACCACGGGCGCGCGCTTCGATGCGCGCTTTGCGCCGGGGCTGGTGGGCCAGGGCGTGTCGGCCGACCTCGTGGCTGCGCGCTGGGGCCTGGGCCGCGAGGAACTGGATGCCTATGCCGCGCGATCGCACCAGCGCGCCCATGCGGCCCAGTCGGCCGGGCACTTCGAGCGCGAGATCGTGGGCATCGCCACGCCTGCCGGCCTCGTCACGGCCGACGAGACCATCCGCCCGGGCACCACGGCGCAGAAGCTGGGCGCGCTCAAGGCCGTGTTCCAGAACGACGAGCTGTCGGCGCGCTTTCCGCAGATCCGCTGGCACACCACGGCGGGCAATGCCTCGCAGATGACCGACGGCGCCAGCGCCATGCTGCTGATGAGCGAGAAGCGCGCCCAGCAACTGGGCCTGCGCCCGCGTGCGCGCTTCGTGGCGCTGGACGTGGTGGGCGACGATCCGCTGTACATGCTCACGGCCCCCATTCCCGCCACGCGGCGCGTGCTGGCCAAGGCCGGCATGCGGCTGGAGCAGATGGACCACTGCGAGATCAACGAGGCCTTCGCCTCCGTGCCGCTGGCTTGGCAAAAAGAACTGGGCGCCGACCCCGAGCGGCTGAACCCGCGCGGCGGCGCCATCGCCCTGGGGCATCCGCTGGGCGCCTCGGGCATCCGCCTGATGACCACCATGCTGCACGCGCTGGAGGACAGCGGCGCGCGCTATGGCCTGCAATCCATGTGCGAGGCCGGCGGCATGGCCAACGCCACCATCATCGAACGCCTGTAAGCCAGGCACCGGAGACACATCCATGCAACTGCAAGAGAACATGACGGCCCTGGTGACGGGCGGCGTATCGGGCCTGGGCGAGGCATCGGCCCAGGCACTGCTGGAGCGCGGCCTGAACGTGGTGGTGGTGGACCTGAACGAGGACCGCGGCGCGGCCATGGTGGACGCCGCCCGCCAGCGCCACGGCAGCCGCCTGCGCTTCGTGAAGGCCGACGTGGCCGACGCCGACCAGATGGCCGCCGCCATTGCCGCCGCCGAGGACTTCGGCGAGTTCCGCGCCCTGGTGCACTGCGCGGGCGTGGGCGGGCCGCTGCGGCTGGTGGAAAAGGACGGCAGCCCCGGCTCGCTGGACAAGTACACGGGCATCGTGCGCGTGAACCTGATCGGCACCTTCAACACGCTGCGCCTGGCCGCCGCCAGCATGGCGCGCAACGAGCCGGTGCAAGGCGAGCGCGGCGCCTGCGTGCTCACGGCCTCGGTGGCGGGCTATGAGGGGCAGATCGGCCAGATTCCCTATGCGTCGGCCAAGGCCGGCATCATCGGCATGACCATCGTCGCCGCGCGCGACCTGGCCACGCGCATGATCCGCGTGTGCACCATTGCGCCGGGCCTGTTCGACACGCCCATCCTGGCCAAGCTGCCCGACAACATCCGCCAGTCGCTGGCCGCCTCCGTGCCCAACCCCGCACGCCTGGGCCATCCGTCCGAGTACGCGATGACCGCGCTGCACATTCTTGAAAATCCCATGCTCAATGGCGAGACGATTCGCCTGGACGGTGCCATTCGGATGAGTCCTCGCTGAGAAGCGCCCTGGCCCAGCACACGCGCGGAGAAGAAACACCATGTTCAAACGCCTCACGCTGGCCGCTGCCGCCTGGCTGTGCGCCACGGCAGCCATTGCAGCCGATGCCTGGCCCACGCGGCCCATCACCCTGGTCGTGCCGGGCGCGGCCGGGGGCTCCACCGACATTCCCGCGCGGCTGCTGGCGCTCAAGCTGGGCGAGCGGCTGGGCCAGCCCGTCATCGTGGACAACAGGCCCGGCGCGGGCGGCTCCATCGGTGCCAGCCAGGTGGCACGCGCGCAGCCGGACGGCTATACGGTGCTGGTGGGCAACACGGGCTCCAACGCCATCAACTACACGGCCTACAAGAAGCTGCCCTACAGGCCCGAGGACTTCGTGGCGCTGACGGACATGATCTCGTTCTCCAACGTGCTGGTCGTGCCCCAGGCATCGCCGGTGCGCTCGCTGGAGGATCTGCTCAAGGCCGCGCGGCAGGCGCCGGGCAAGCTGTCGTTCTCCTCGGCCGGCGTGGGCCAGACCACGCACCTCATGGGCGAACTGCTGCGCGAGCGCACGGGCGTGGACGTGGTGCATGTGCCCTACCGTGGCTCGGCACCGGCCACGGCGGCCATCGTCTCGGGAGAGACGCAGTTCATGTTCGACAACCTCACGGCCTCGCTGGTGCATATCAAGGCGGGCAAGCTGCATCCCATCGCCGTGACCGGCGCGCAGCGCGAGCCCGAGCTGCCCAACGTGCCCACCACCACCGAGCTGGGCCTGCAGGACTTCGACAAGGTCGGCTGGATGGGTTTCTTCCTGCCCGCGCAGACGCCGCCCGCCGTGGTGCGCAAGCTCACCGACGGCCTTGTCGCCGTGCTCCGGGACCCCGAGGTGGCGCGCCGCTACCGCGAGCTCGGCGGCCGCCCAGGCGGCATGCCGCAGGCGCAGTTCACCCAGCTGGTGGACAACGACCGCAAGAGCTGGGGCGCGCTGATCACCAGCCGCCAGCTGCAACTCGACTGAACCGATTTCGACGGAGACGCCATGAAGGTGCTGGACAGCGTGCGCGTGCTGGAGATTGGCGGCATCGGCCCGGGGCCGTTCTGCGCCATGCATCTGGCGGACCTGGGGGCCGATGTGGTGTCCATCGTGCGGCCCGAGGCGGAACCCGCCGCCACATCAGCAACCTCAGCCGCCTCCGCGCTGTCGCGCGGCAAGCGCTCGGTGTTCGCCGATCTCAAGTCGCCCGAAGGGCGTGACCTGGTGCTGGCCCTGGTGCGCGATGCCGATGCGCTGATCGAAGGCATGCGGCCCGGCACCATGGAGCGCCTGGGCCTGGGACCCGAGGCCTGCCAGGCCCTCAACCCGCGCCTGGTCTATGGCCGCATGACGGGCTGGGGCCAGGACGGCCCGCTGGCTCAGGCAGCTGGCCACGACAACAACTATGCCGCCGTCTCGGGCGCACTGTGGGGATGCGCGCCGGCCGATGCCCGGCCGGTCTCGCCCTTTGCCACGCTGGGCGACATCGGCGGCGGCGCCATGTACCTGATGACGGGGTTGCTGGCCGGCATCGTGCAGGCACGCGCCACGGGGCGCGGAACCGTGGTGGATGCAGCCATCGTCGATGGTGCGGCGCACATGCTCAACCTCATGCTGCATGCGCGCCAGCGCGGGCTGGTGGCCGACGAGCGCGGCCACAGCATCCACGACAGTGCGCCGTTCTACGAAACCTATGCCTGTGCCGATGGCGGCTTCATCACCGTGGGCGCCATCGAGCCGCAGTTCCATGCCCTGCTGCTGGACAGGCTGGGCCTGGCCGGTGCCGCAGCGTTCCAGGGCCCCCAGTGGGACCGCGCCGCCTGGCCGGCGCGGCGCGCGCAGCTGCAGACGCTGTTCGCCTCCCGGCCCCGCGCGCACTGGCAGCAATTGCTGGAGGGCAGCGATGCCTGCTTCGGCGCCGTGCTCAGCCCTGTGGAAGCCGCCTGCCACCCGCACCTGCAGGCGCGTGGCGTCTATCTGCAGCCCGAAGGCGGCGCCCTGCAAGCCAGCCCCGCGCCGCGCTTTGACGGCCAGGCCTATGCGCCGGGTCCTGCGAGCGCCGCAGGCTCCGATACCGCCAGCGTGCGGGAGAAGGTGAGCGCAGGGCGAGCGCAAGAGGTCTGGCGCAGCGCCCGCTGATTCACGAGAGGCTGGAAGCTCCCAGCATGCCCTCGACCAGGCGCACCAGCGTGATCAGGCGCGGCCCGGCATCGCTTTCCAGCGCGCGGCTTTGCGGGCTGTAGATGGGCAGGGAGACCGAGAACACCCAGTACTCGCCGTCCTTGGCCGTGGACATGGGCACGGCAATGGACTGGATCTCGCGGTGCAGGTCGCCGTGGCTGCGGCAAAAGCCGTGCTCGGCCAGGTCGCGCCGCGCATCGTCGAGCCGCTCGCGCAGTTGCTGGGCGCGTGCGGGATCGTCGGCCTGCAGTTCCGCGATGAAGGCCTCGCGCTCGGCCTCGGGCAGGCTCAGCAGGTAGGCGCGGCCCGTGGCGGTGCGCGACAGCGAGATGTGCACGCCGATCTCGGGCAGGAAGACCTTGTTGGTCAGGCCGTTGGCCAGCTCCACCAGGCACAGCTGGCGGCCGTGGCCCACGGCCAGCTGGATCTGGCCTTCCAGATGGTTGGCCAGCTCCTGCATGTGCGGCCGCGCGAACTGGCGCATGTGCATGCGCGCCAGCACGGGCGAGGACAGGTTCAGCAGCCCCACGCCCGGCACGTACTTGGACAGGCGCTCGGAGTAGCGCATCAGGTTCAGTTCGCACAGGGTGTCGATCAGGCGGAACAGCGTGGGCTTGGGCAGGCCCGTCATGTCCATCAGTTCACGGGCGCTGAGTTCCTGGTGCTTGTTGGAAAAGCACTGGAGCACGGAGATGCCGCGCACCAGGGCGGCCACCAGCTTGCCACTGTCTTCTGTGTTCATGAATGGTTTTCGGCACTGCTAAAGATGAAACGATTGTCTCAATTTTCCGGCAGCCAAGCGGCAAATCCACCGGCCTTGCCGCAGTGCAAACCCTGGCGCCCCTGCCGGCCGGCGCAAGCGGCAAGTCCTGGCACGGCACAATTGCCGCATCCGGCTGGCGTTGCGCGCCAGCCACTCACTTTCCAGAGCCTGCCGTGTCCGAACCGTCCTCCGCCGTCCCGCCTCCCGAGCCGCCAGACTACGACGCCTTTTTGCGCGCCCATGTGCTGAGCCAGCCTCTCAGCATCCAGCGCTATGACCGGGAAGACGAAACCATCTGGGTCAAGCGCGCGGGCGCCAGCAACCCGGCATGGCGCTATCGCGCGCTGGCCCTGCTCGCCTTGTGCCTGCGCCTGCCCGTGCTGCGGCCCGTGCCCAATCCCGGCGGCCACGAAGCCATCCGCACCGAGGTACGCCGCCTGCGCCAGCTCGCGCAGCGCGGCCTGCGCGTGCCTGCCGTGCTGGCCGAGTGCGAGGACGGCTTTGCCATGCGCCACCTGGGCAGCCCCGGCGTGGAAGCGCCCTCGCTGGGCAATGCCATGGAAGCCGCCCTGCCCCGGGGGGATGGCAGCACGCTGGCGCTATGGCTGCAGGGCCTGCAGACCCTGCAGCAGGTGCATGGCAGCGGCGACTGCCTGAGCCAGGCCTTTGCGCGCAACATGGTCTGCTGTGCCGATGGCGTGATCGGCTTCATCGACTTCGAGGACGACCCTGCCGCCCACCTGCCCCTGGCGCTGTGCCGCGTGCGCGATGCCCTGTGCTACGCCCACTCCACGGCCTGGATACTGGAGCAGGCCGGCGCCATGCCGGCCGCGCGCACGGCCTGGCAGGATTTCGTGCAGTCCATGGAGCCCGAAACCCGCGCCCTGATGGCGCGCACCGTGAAACAGCTGGCCTGGGTGCGCCGCCTGCCCGAAAGCCGCCGCCTGGGCCGCGACATGCAGCGCGTGCGCATGGCCTACACGCTGGTGACGCCGTAGCGGCAGCGGGCTGCAGGCCTCAACCGGGCCTCAACCGGGCCTCAGTCGGGCCTCAGTCGGGCTTCAGTCGGGCTTCAGCCGGGCAGATGGCCCAGCGAGGCGCTGACGCGCGCCGCTTCGGCGCGCAGGGCCCGGGCCACCGCGCCCTGCGGGTCCGGGTCGAAGCCGCCGCTGGCGCCCAGCGCGCACAGCACGCCCACCACATGGCCCGTGTAGTCGTGCAGCGGCGCCGCCACGGCGCTGATGCCCGGCAGGTTGACGTCGCGCACCGAGGCGCAGCCCGCAGCGCGGATCTCGCGGCGCAGCGTGCCCAGCGGGTCCGCGCCATCGAGCAGCGCGCGCCGCGCGGCCGGCGCCTCGGCCAGCTCCCGGGCCAGCAGCGCATCCACGCGGGCATCGTCGTCCATGAAGGCGAAGAAGGCGCGCCCCGTGGCCGACCACAGCAGCGACATCACCGAGCCCACGCGCACATTGACGGTGACCGGCAGGCCCGGCTCCTCGAAGCGCACGATGGTCGGCCCCAGGTTGCCCATCACGGCCACGAAGCTGGTGACCTGCAAGGCCTCGCGCAGGTGCAATAGGGCCGGCTCGGCCAGGCGGATGGGGTCGGACTGCCGCATGGCGGCCAGGCCCACGCGCATGGCCTCGGCCGCCAGCGCGTACTGCGTGCCGCCACGGTCCTGCTCCACCAGCCCCTCGGCCATCAGGCTGGCCAGGTAGCGGTGGACCTTGGCCGGGCTTTCCTCCACCGCGCCCGCGATGGCCGTGAGGCTGGCGCGTCCGCCCAGCGTGGCCAGGGCCTTGAGCACGGCCAGGCAGGTCTCGGCGGCCTGCACGCGCTGGCGCCTTTCGCGCGGCGGCGCGGGCTCGTCAATCTCGGAGGCAACAGTGGAAGTCATGGCGGCAGGGCGGGTCTGGAAAGGCCTGTTTTAAGGGCTGGCGGGGCATTGTGCCGCAGCTTGCGGGTAATCCCGGGCGGTGTTTTTACGCAATGCGTAGAAAAATTACGCAAAACAAGATTCCATGGATTCCACCCAGGCCTCACCGGAGACAAGTCCCATGCACAAGCGCCTTTTCCTCACCACACTGGCCGCAGGCCTGCTATCGACCACCGCCCTGCCCGGCGCGCTGGCCCAGGACGGATTCCCCAGCAGGAACGTGCGCTGGATCGTTCCCTACGCGGCCGGCGGCGGCTCGGACTTCCTGGCCCGCACCATAGGCCAGGCCTGGGGCGGCCAGGTGCACCAGCCCATCGTGGTGGACAACCGCCCGGGCGGCAACACGGCCATAGGCGCCTCGGAAACCGCGCGTGCCGCCGCCGATGGCTACACCGTGCTGTCGGCCGACAACGGCACCCTGGTCTTCAATCCCGTGCTCTACAAGAGCCTCAGCTACAACCCCGCCAGGGACCTTGCGCCGGTCACGCTGATGGGCCGCTTCCCGATGATCCTGGTGGCCGGCCCCGGCATGGCAGCGGCCACGGCCAAAGACTTCCTGGCCCAGGCGCGCACCAGCAAGGACGGCGTGAACTACGCCTCGGCCGGTGCCGGCAGCCCGCACCACCTGGCCATGGAACTGCTCAGGGTGGAGGCCGGCCTGAAGCTGGTGCACGCACCCTACAAGGGCGCGGCACCGGCCCTGGGCGACGTGGCTGGCGGCCAGGTGCCCGTGATGATGGTGGACCTGGCCGCGGGCGCAGGCTTCATCAAGGGCGGCAAGGTCCGCCCGCTGGCCGTGGCCAACGCCACGCGCCTGCCCCAGTTGCCCGACGTGCCCACCTTCGCCGAGCTGGGCCTGCCCAAGGTGCAGGCCGCCGCCCTGGTGGGACTGGTGGCGCCCGCCAGGACCCCGGCCCCGGTCATCGCGGCCCTGCACCGGCAGGTCGTGGCCGCGATCAACGAGCCCGCCGTGCGCCAGAAGCTCGTGGATTTCGGCGTGGAGCCTGTGGGCAATACGCCCGAGCAGTTCGCCGCGCTGCTGGCCAGCGAAAGCACGCGCTGGCACCAGCTGATCCGCGACCAGAACATCACTTTGGATTGACCCTCCGCGCCTGCCTGCGAACCTGCCATGACTGCCTCCGCCGCCCCCGACACCGCCCCGTCCGCCTTTGCGTCCGCTTTTGCGTCCGGCTCTGCGCCAGCCTCCGCGCGCTGCCCCTTCGACCACCGCCAGCCCAGCGGCCAGACCGGCCCCACGGGCTGCCCCGTCAGCGCGGGTGCCGCGGCCTTCGACCCGTTCAGCGACGGTTACCAGCAGGACCCGCCCGAATATGTGCGCTGGGCGCGCGAGCAGGAGCCGGTGTTCTACAGCCCGCAACTGGGCTACTGGGTGGTCACGCGCTTCGACGACATCAAGGCGGTGTTCCGCGACAACATCGCCTTCAGTCCCTCGATCGCGCTGGAGAAGATCACGCCCACGGGCGAGGAGGCCAATGCCGTGCTGGCCTCCTACGGCTTCGCGCTGAACCGCACCCTGGTCAACGAGGACGAGCCCGCCCACATGCCGCGCCGCCGCGCGCTGATGGACCCGTTCACGCCCGAGGAGCTGCGCCACCACGAGCCCATGGTGCGCGAGCTGGCGCGCGCCTATGTGGACCGCTTCATCGACGACGGCCGCGCCGACCTTGTGGACCAGATGCTGTGGGAGGTGCCGCTGACCGTGGCCCTGCACTTTCTCGGCGTGCCCGAGGAGGACATGGACAGGCTGCGCGAGTACTCGATCGCCCACACCGTCAACACCTGGGGCCGGCCCCGGCCCGAGCAGCAGGTGGCCGTGGCCCATGCGGTGGGCAACTTCTGGCAGCTGGCCGGCAAGGTGCTGGCCAAGATGCGCGAGAACCCCGATGCGCCGGGCTGGATGCAATACGGCATACGCAAGCAAAAGGAGCTTCCCGAGGTCGTCACCGACTCCTACCTGCACTCCATGATGATGGCCGGCATCGTGGCCGCGCACGAGACCACGGCCAATGCCACGGCCAACGCCGTCAAGCTGCTGCTGCAGCATCCCGGCGCCTGGAAGCAGATCTGCGAGAACCCCGCGCTGATCCCCAATGCCGTGGAGGAATGCCTGCGCCACAACGGCTCGGTGGCCGCCTGGCGGCGCCTGGCCACGCGCGACGTGGTGATCGGCGGCGTGGCCGTGCCGGCGGGCTCGAAGCTGCTCATCGTGACCTCGTCGGCCAACCACGACGAGCGGCATTTCGCCGATGCCGACTTCTTCGACATCCACCGCGACAACGCCGGCGACCATCTGACCTTCGGCTATGGCTCGCACCAGTGCATGGGCAAGAACCTGGCGCGCATGGAGATGCAGATCTTCCTGGAGGAGTTCACGCGCCGCCTTCCCCACATGCGGCTGGCCGAGCAGCGGTTCACCTACGTGCCCAACACCTCGTTCCGGGGCCCCGAGCACCTGTGGGTGGAGTGGGACCCGGCCCTCAACCCCGAGCGCGCCCGTCCCGCCCTGCTGCAGGCGCGCCAGCCCGTGCGCATCGGCGAAGCCCTGCAGGGCGGCGCCAGCCGGCCCATGGTCGTGGCCGAGGCCGAGGCCGCCGCCGAAGGCGTGCTGCGCCTGCGCCTGAAGGCCGCCGATGGACACGCCCTGCCGCGCTGGACGCCGGGCTCGCACATCGACCTGCAATGCGGCGACACGGGCCTGTCACGCCAGTACTCGCTGTGCGGCGACCCGCAGGACACCGGCAGCTACGAGATTGCCGTGCTGCGCGAGGCCAACGGCCGTGGCGGCTCGGCCTGGGTGCACAAGCATCTGCACCGCGGCGCCACCGTACAGCTGCGGGGCCCGCGCAACCATTTCCCGCTGGACGAAGGCGCCAGCCACCTGATCCTGGTGGCCGGCGGCATCGGCATCACGCCCATCTCGGCCATGGCACGGCGCGCCAGGGCATTGGGCCTGTCCTATGAGATCCACTACAGCGGCCGGCGCCGCGCGGGCATGGCGCTGCTGGCACCGCTGCTGGCCGAGCATGGCGCCAGGCTGCATCTGTACGTGGCGGAGGAGGGCCGGCGCGCCGACTACGCCGCCTTGCTGGCCACGCCGCGCGCCGGAGCCCGCATCCATGCCTGCGGACCGGCGCGCCTGCTGGACGGCCTGGAGGCCGCCAGCCGCCACTGGCCCGAGGACAGCCTGCGCGTGGAGCATTTCGTCTCCACCGTGGGGGCGCTGGACCCTGCCAGGGAGCAGGGCTTCGAGGTGGAACTGCGCGCCTCGGGCCTTGTGCTGCAGGTGCGCAACGACCAGACGCTGCTGGACGCCCTGCGCAGCGCGAAGATCGAAGTGCAAAGCGACTGCCGGGAAGGGCTGTGCGGGTCCTGCGAAGTGCCCGTGCTCGACGGCGAGGTGGACCACCGCGACATGGTGCTCACGCGCGGCGAGCGCGCGGCCTGCACCAAGATGATGAGCTGCTGCTCGCGCGCCAGGAGCGGCAGGCTGGTGCTGGGCCTGTAGCCAGGGCTACAGGGCAGCCCGGCGCCCGCAAGCCCGGCGCCCAGAAACACAAAAGCCCCAAGGCCATCATCGGCAATGGGGCGATCGCATCGGTGGGCGCGCTTCAGGGCGCACCTGCCTCCAACCGGATTACTGGTTGGCGATTTCGAGCTCGGCGTTGCGGGCTTGCTGGATGAAATCGATCAGGGAATAGATTGCTTGGCGCATGGTGAACTTCCTTACTGAGACGCTCAACAATCACTGGCGGCATGCATCTCAAGTGCCGCGAATGCCGGGAAAACCCTCTAAGCGTTTACCCTAGGTCTAAGTATAAACCACTAGATCTGCCCGTGCAAAGGCACAGTTGTAAGCGCACGTCAAGATTCCGCAGAGGAGCCCAACTGCGTCCCAATGTCAGGCATGGGATGATTCAGGCTTATGACCGCGCCTTCCGCTTCTCTCGCACCCTGGCACATAGAGCCGCTGAACCCGGCCGAGGCGCCGTGGCCGCTGCTGCTGTCGGCGGATCCGTCGCGGGAGAAGGTGCGCGGCTATCTGGCGGGCTCCACCTGTTTTGCCGCGCGCGAGTCCTTCCAGCGCGAAGGCCAGCCGCCGCGTCCCGGCGGGCGCGGCGAGGTATTGGGCATGTGCGTGCTGGTGCCGCTGCGCGCCAGCGGCGATGAGGCATCGGCCCCACCCGCCTGGGAGCTGATGAACATCGCGGTCGCGGAATCGCTGCACCACCGGGGCCTGGGCACCGCCCTGCTGCGGCGTGCCATCGAATGGGCGCGCTCCCAGCGAGCGCCGCGCATCGAGGTCGGCACGGGCAGCTTCGGCGACCAGCTGGTCTTCTACCAGCGCGCGGGTTTTCGCGTGACGGGCATAGACCGGGATTTCTTCCTCAGGCACTACACCACCCAGCTGTGGGAGCGCGGCGTGCAGCACCGCGACATGCTGCGCCTGACATTGGAGCTGGGCACGGGCCGCTGAGGGCCTCGCGGGCGAGGTGAATCACGGGGAGTGAGGGCATGGCGCGATAATTGAGACGCATTCCCATCCCATCACCTGTCCCGCCGCATGCCCGCCCATCCCCTGCCGCCACCTCCCGTCGCCGTGCTCTACGCAGACCACCATGGCTGGCTGCAAGGCTGGCTGCGCCGCAAGCTGGGCGACACCGCACAGGCGCAAGACCTGACGCACGACACCTTCGTGCAACTGCTCACCACCCGCCACCTTCCACCGCTGGACAACCCGCGCGCCTACCTGACCACCATGGCCAAGCGCACGCTGTTCTCCTTCTGGCGCAGGCGCGACCTGGAGCAGGCCTACCTGGAAGCGCTGGCGGCCCAACCCGCCGTCCACCAGCCCTCGGAAGAGGAGCGCTATGCCCTCGTGCAGGCGCTGCAGGCCGTGGACCGCGTGCTGCAGTCGCTGCCACCCACCACGCGCCGCGTGCTGCTGCTCAACCAATTGCACGACATGCCCTACCGGGAGATCGCACTGCGCCTGGACATTGCCGAGATCACCGTGCGGCGCCACATGGGCCGCGCCATAGCCGCCTGCTGCGCACTGGACTGCGCAACGGCGCTGCCGCAATGAGTGCCACCTCGGCCGCCGCCCTGCGCCAGCAGGCCATCGCCTGGCTGGTGGAGTCGCGCTCGGGAGCCATGACCGAGCACCAGCGCAAGGCCCTGGACCGTTGGCGACAGGCCGACCCGGCCCACGAAGCCGCGTGGTCCCAGGTGAGCGGCTCGCTGGAGCGCGTGCTCCAACCGCTGGCGCCACACACCTCCAGCCATGCGTCAGCCGATGCAGCGCTGAACGCACTGCTGCAGCCCGACCGCCGCCGCAGGCGCATTGCGGGCGGCGCACTGGCCTTTGCGGGCGCGGCCCTGGGAGGCCTGGTGGCCCACCGATTCACGCCGCTGCCCGGCCTGCTGGCCGATGCCCATACCGCCACGGCCGAGCGGCGCAGCCTGGAGTTGGCCGACGGCAGCCGGCTGCTGCTGGACGCGCGCAGCGCCATCGATATCGACCTGGGCGCCGACCGCCGCCGCGTGCATCTGCGCCAGGGCGCGCTGATCGCGCAGGTGCCGGCCGGCAGCCCCTTCACCGTGCAGACCCGGCATGGCCAGGCCCAGGTGCCGGCAGCGCACGGCGCGCGCTTCATGGTGCGCCTGCAGGAAGAGCGCACGCAGGTGGCCGCGCTCGCGCAGGACGTGGACCTGCACACACGGCTGGGCGCACAGTCCCCGCTGCGGGCCGGCGCCAGCGCCTGGATGGACGGGGCCGCCATTTCCGAGGCCCTGGCGCGCGCCGAGGCGGCAGCGGCCTGGCAAAGCGGCATGCTGGCCGTGGACGATTGGCCGCTGGACTCGGTGGTCGAAGCCCTGCGGCCTTACCGGACCGGCCTGTTGCGCGTCGCCCCTGCCGCCTCCCGGCTGCGCGTGCTGGGCACCTTCCCGCTGGACGATACCGACCATGCGCTGCAGGCGCTGGCCAGCAGCCTGCCCATCCGCGTGACGCGCTATCGCGGCGGCTGGCTGACGCTGATCGATGCGGCCTGAGGCCCGGTCAACGCGGGGCTCCAAAAAACTGCGCCAGGGGTGATCACATCCGACCCGCTCGCGCGACATGTCCTGTGTCATCCCCCATTCTCCGGAGTCCACAAGCATGTCCCGCTCTCTTTTCGCATGGCGCCCCGTGGCCCATGCCGCAGCCCTGGCCGCCCTCATCGCCACCCTGCCCGTCCAGGCCCAGACCGCCCAGGAGGCCGCGGTAGCCTCCGGCGCCGAAGCCGCCCAGCGCCAACGCTATGACCTGCCAGCCGGGCCACTGGCCCGGACGCTGCTGGCCATTGGCCAGCACAGCGGCCGCACGCTGTCGCTGGACCCCGCCCTGGCCTCGGGCAAGCAGGCGCCGGCGATCCAGGGCAGCTACACGGCGGAGCAGGCGCTGCAGGCCGCGCTGGCCGGCAGCGGCCTGGTGCTCACGCGCGATGCCCAGGGCGTGCTCGGCGTGCGGACTGCGCCCCAGGCCAGCGCCCTGCCTGCGTCGGCAGCGCCTTTGCCGGAGCAAGGCGTCAGCCTGGCCACGGTGACCGTGTCCGGCAAGGCCCCGGGCTCGACCACGGAGGGCACGGACTCCTACACCACGGCATCGTCCAGCAGCTCCACGCGCCTGAACCTGGCTCCCCAGGAGACGCCCCAGGCGCTGACCGTGATGACGCGCCAGCGGCTGGAGGATCTGGGCACCACGCGGCTCAGCGACATGCTGGAGGCAGCGCCCGGCATCATCGTCACGCGCGACGGCCTGGGTGCCGAAAGCGACGGCTACTGGTCGCGGGGTTTCGAGATCCAGAACTACGAGATCGATGGCGTGCCCACGGCTGCGGGCCTGAACCAGTACACCCAGCACATGGCCATGTACGACCGCGTGGAGATCGTGCGCGGCGCCACGGGCCTCATCAGCGGCATGGGCAACCCCTCGGCCACCATCAACCTGATCCGCAAGCGCCCCACGGCCAGACCCCAGACGCAACTCAATGTCGATGCCGGCAGCTGGGGACGCCGAGGCGCGGGCCTGGACATCTCCCGCCCGCTGAACCAGGACGGCTCGGCCCGCGCGCGCCTGGTTGCGGACTACCAATCGGGCGATGCCTGGCTGGAGCGCTACCACCAGAACTCGCGCCTGCTGTACGGCATCGCCGAGGTCGATCTCGACGACCGGACCCTGTGGACCGTGGGCTTCAGCTACCTGCGCAACGATGTGGATGCGCCGATGCGCTCGGGCCTGCCGTCGCGGTTTCCGGACGGCAGTGCCACCCGGCTGCCCCGCGCCCTGAACGGATCGCCGAACTGGTCGTACAACAACCATGAGCAAAGCGGCTTCTTCACCTCCATCGAGCGCGAGCTGAGCGGCGGCTGGACCGGCAAGGTCGAGTACGCCTACGGCCAGGACCGCTACGACTCGGTCTACACCTACCTCAACGGCACGCTGCAGGCCGATGGCAGCGGCACCAGCCTGCTGCCCGTGCGCTTTCAGGGGCAGCCGCGCCAGCACAACCTCGACATGTACCTGACCGGCCCGCTCAAACTGTTCGGCCGCGAGCACGAGTTGATCGCCGGCCTGACGCTGTCGCGCTTCGAGGACAAGGGACCCACCTCCGGCAGCTGGCTCTACGACTACTCCGACTCGGCCGCAGGCCGCATAGACAACCTGTTCACCTATGACGGCAGCAATCCCGTGCCCGACTTCGCGACCAGCGGCCGCTTCTCCACCAGGGAGCACCAGTACGCAGGCTATCTGACCGGACGTTTCCGCATCTCCGAGCCGCTGCGCCTGATCCTGGGCAGCCGCCAGATCTACTGGGGGCGCGATACCGCCAGCACGCCGGACACCGGAGAGGCCACCACCACCCGCGCCCGGGAAAACGGCGCCTTCATCCCCTACGTGGGCGCCGTCTACGACATGACGCCTCAGTGGGCGCTGTACGCCAGCTACACCAAGATCTTCAACCCCCAGGCCTCCTGGGTGCGCGACGAGAACAATGCCACGCTGGCGCCCATGGAAGGCCGGGGACTGGAGGTCGGCATCAAGGGCAGGCACCTGGACGGCAAGCTCAACTCCAGCCTGGCCCTGTTCAACCTCAAGCAGGACAACCTGGCGGTGTGGCAGGCGCAATTCCCGGGCAGCAATGTCTACAAGGCCGAGCAGAACACCACCTCCCAGGGGCTGGAGGTGGAACTGAGCGGCGAGCTGGCGCCGGGCTGGCAGGTCTCTGCCGGCTATGCCAACACCCTGACCACGAATGCAGAGGGCCAGCGCATCAACACCATGCTGCCGCGCAACAGCGTCAAGCTGTTCAGCAGCTACCGCCTGGGCGGCGCACTACAGGGGCTGACACTGGGCGGCGGAGTGAACTGGCAAAGCGAGGTGGGCGACGCCACGGTGCGGCAGGCCAGCTATGCCGTGGTGAACCTGATGGCACGCTATGACATCGACCGGCACTGGAGTGCGTCGGTGCACCTGAACAACGCCCTGGACCGCAAGTACTTCAGCTACGCGGGCTACTACAGCCACTACGGCACGCCGCGCAATCTGATGGTGGGCGTCAAATACCGCTTCTGAACCAGGTTCTGAGCCCGGTCCCCGACCTCCTGCCGGCCTGGCCGGCAGGAAGCGGCCCCGCTCAGTCCGAAGACATCTTCATCAGCACCAGGCCCGAGACGATGAGCACGGCCGCGCCGATGCGCATGGCGCTGACCTGCTCGCCCAGGACCGTGATTCCGACCAGGAAGGCGCCCACGGCGCCGATGCCGGTCCAGATCGTGTAGGCCGTGCCCAGCGGCAGGCTGCGCATGGCCACGGCCAGCAGGCCGAAGCTGGCGATCATGGTGACGATGGTGATGGCGCTGGGCACCAGGCGCGTGAAGCCGTGCGATTGCTTCATCGAGAACGCCCAGACCACTTCGAGCAGCCCCGCCACCAACAGATAGACCCATGCCATGGAAAACTCCTTGTGGAGCCGGGTCGTCCCGGCGCATGCATGTCCCGATGTGGGGGAGGCCGTCCTCCTGGCAGAAGGGCTTGCCCCTGCTGCATGGCCGCCAGTTTAGGAGAAAGCCTTCAAGCTGGCCGCACCCAGCCTGTTGCCCCGTTGCCGCCTGGGTGGTTGCTGCACAACAGTATCCAGGGCGTCAGGCGGCCAGCGCCTCTTCCTGCTCGGCCAGCAGGATGTTGCCCACGGTGGCGCCCAGGCCGGCCACGCGCTTGCGCAGCTTGAGCACGGCCTTGTCCTTGCTGATCAGCAGCGCCTGGTGCTGGCTGGCCAGGTCCAGGAAATGCTGGTCGTCGGGGTCGGTGCAGGCAAAGCGGATGCGCGGCGCATCGGCCACGTACTCGACCGCTCCGTCAAAGGCCGAGAGCACGCCCTCGACCGTCTTGCCGTAGAAAGCCACGCGCGGCGCGATCTGGCTGTAGTGCAGCACGCGCTCGAGTTCGAGGCGCTGGGCCTGGTCGGCGATCCAGCGCATCTGTCCCTGCTCCACCAGTTCGCGGATCGGCGGAACATGCGGATCGTCGAAGATCAGCATGTCAAGGACCACATTGGTATCAAGCACTACGGGCCGGGGCAGGGGACCTTCGTAGCCGTCGTTGCACTGCGGCCAGCGCAGCACGATCTTCATGGCGCGGCGCCCTCTGCCGGGCCTTCGGCGGCCTTTCTGGGCTTGACTGCGCCACGGATCATGTCGAAGCGGAACAGCCGGCATTCGATGGGGCCGTTCCACATGGGCGTGCGACGCGCCTCCTTCAGGCGCATCTTGCCGGGCAGCTTGAGGTCGGGCGTGAGCATCCAGGCGCTCCAGCCGCTGTAGTTCTTCTTCCAGTGGGTGGCCAGCTGGCTGAAGAATTCCACGCCGTCCTCGGTCTGGGCCGTCTCGCGGCCCGCGCGCTCGACCACTTCCATGCGTTCGCCGGCGCTGCGGCCGGCCGAGCCGGCTGCGGCAATGCGCTCGCCATAGGGCGGGTTCAGCAGCATCAGGCCGGACTGCTCGCAGGGCGGCATGCGCTGCAGCGCGTCGCCACCGCGCAGTTGCACGGTCTGGCCCACGCCCGCGCGCTCGGCGTTGCGCTGGGCAAAGTCCACCATGCGGTGGGACACGTCGGAGCCATAGATGGCCACGGGGCTGTCGGGCAGGATGGCGGCCTCGGCCTCGTCCAGCATGGCTTCCCACACATGCCTCTGGAAGGGCACCAGCTTCTCGAACGCGAAGCGCCGCAGGATGCCGGCCGGAATGCGGCGTGCAATCTGCGCAGCCTCGATCAGCACCGTGCCGCTGCCGCAGCAGGGGTCGTACAGCGGCTGGGGATCGTCGCCATGCGGGTCCCAGCCCGTGGCGGCGATCATGGCCGCGGCCAGGGTTTCCTTGAGCGGCGCATCGCCCTTGTCCTCGCGCCAGCCGCGCTTGAACAGCGCCTCGCCCGAGGTGTCGATGTAGATGGTGGCCTCGTCGGTCGTCAGGTGCAGGTGCACGCGCACGTCGGGGTGGCGCGTTTCCACGTCGGGGCGCACGCCCTTCCTGTCGCGGAAGCGGTCGGCAATGGCGTCCTTGACGCGCAGCGCCGCGAAGTTGAGGCTGGTCAGCGGGCTGTGCTGGGCCGTGACCTCGATCTTGAAGCTCTCGCGCGGGGAGAACCAGATCTCCCAGGCCACTTCGCTGGCGGCGCGGTACAGGTCGTTCTCGTTGCGGTACAGGGTCTGCGACAGCTGCACCAGCACGCGCTGGGCCAGTCGGCTGTGCAGGTTCAGCAGCAGGGCGTCGCGCCACAGGCCGCGCACCATCACGCCGCCACGGCCCACCATGAGGTCGTGGCCGCTCAGGCCGGTGATCGCGTGGACCTCGTCGGCCAGAAATCCCTCAACGCCGGCGGCGCAGGGCAAAAACAGATGCAGTTGGTTCATAGCTTGGGTGCCGAGCATACGCGCACCGCGATTCCCCGCGCAGGCGCCAGCCGAAACCCGCTTGCCTGCGCTTCGGCCCGGGCCTACAGTGGAAGCAACCGCGAGGGAGAGCACCATGAAGCCTCGAACCACGCCCGTCCACACGGATTTCCTCGGCGCCACGCAGGCCGCACGCCTGGTGGCGCAGGTCGGCGTTGCCGCCTGCCTGGCCGGCCTGGCCGATGCCATCGAGGAAGACTTCGCACGCTGGCCCGATTTCGAGAAATCGGCCCGCATCGCCCACCATTCGCCCGGCGGCGTGATCGAGCTCATGCCCGTGTCCGATGCGCTCGACTACGCCTTCAAGTACGTCAACGGCCACCCGGACAACGCCGATCGGGACCTGCCCACGGTGATGGCCTTCGGCGCCCTGGCCGACGTGGCCACGGGCCTGCCGGTCTTCCTGTCCGACCTGACGCTGGCCACGGCGCTGCGCACCGCCGCCACCTCGGCGCTGGCCGCGCGCCGGCTGGCACGGCCGGGCTGCCGCAGCATGGCGCTGATCGGCGCAGGATCGCAGTCCGAATTCCAGGCCCTGGCGTTCACCCACCTGCTGGGCGTGGAACGGCTGCGCATCTTCGACATCGATGTCCAGACCATGCGCAAGCTGGTGGACAACCTGGGCCATGCGGGCATCGCGGCCCAGCGCATCACCTGCTGCGCCAGCAGCGCCGAGGCCCTGGAGGGCGCCGACATCGTGACCACGGTGACGGCCGCCAAACACCGCGCCTGCGTGATCGCCGATGCCGACGTGCGCCCGGGCACCCACATCAACGCCGTCGGCGGCGATTGCCCCGGCAAGACCGAGCTGCCTCTGGCACTGCTGCGGCGCGCGCGCATCTTCGTGGAGTTCACGCCCCAGACGCGCGTGGAAGGCGAGCTGCAGCAATTGCCCGCCGACGCGCCCGTGACCGAGCTGTGGCAGGTCATCAACGGCCAGGCGCCGGGCCGCGGGCATGACACGGAGATCACGCTGTTCGACTCCGTGGGCTTTGCGCTGGAGGACTATTCGGCCCTGCGCTGGTTGCGCGCGCTGGCCCACGACACCGGACTGATGCAGTCGATCGACCTGGTGCCTGCGCTGGCCGACCCCCGCGACCTGTACCGGCTGGTGCGCGAGGCCGGGCAGGCAGAACGCGGCTTTGGCTGACACGGGGACTGCATACCATGGGTCCCATGAGCATGAACACCCATACGACCCCGCAGACCGCGCGCGCCCTGAGACTCATAGGCGTGCCCACCGACATCGGCGCCAGCCGCCTGGGCAGCGCCATGGGGCCGGACGCACTGCGCGTGGCCGGCCTGGGCCCGGCGCTGCGCCAGCTGGGCTGCCAGGTGAGCGACATCGGCAATCTGGCAGGCCCGCCCAATCCGCAGACACCGCCCGAGCAGGGGCTGCGCCACCTCGCACCGGCCCGCGCCTGGATGGACGCCGTGCACCAGGCCGTGGGCCGGGCGCTGGACGACGGCGAGCTGCCGCTGATGCTGGGCGGCGACCACAGCCTGGCCATGGGCTCGATCAGCGCCGTGGCCGCCCACTGCCGCCGACGGGGCCGCGCGCTGCGCGTGATCTGGCTGGACGCGCACGCCGACTGCAACACGCCCGATATCTCGCCCAGCGGCAACCTGCACGGCATGCCCGTGGCCAGCCTGTGCGGCCTGGGGCCCGCGGCGCTCACCGCGCTGTCCCAGGGCGGCGATCCGGCGCTGGCAGCCGCCTCGCTGTGCCAGATCGGCCTGCGCAGCGTGGATGACCAGGAAAAGCGCCTGCTGTATTCGCTGGGCGTGGAGGTCTATGACATGCGCGCCATCGACGAGCTGGGCATGCGCGAGGTCATGCGCCGCGCGCTGGAAGACCTGGAAGGCAGCGACACCCACCTGCACCTGAGCTTCGACGTGGACTACCTCGATCCCGACATCGCGCCCGGCACCGGCACCCCCGTGCGCGGCGGCCCCAGCTACCGCGAGGCCCAGCTGTGCATGGAGATGCTGGCCGACACCGGACGCCTGGGCTCGATGGATCTGGTGGAGCTCAATCCCGCGCTGGATGTGCGCAACCAGACGGCCGAACTGGTGGTGGACCTGCTGGAGAGCCTGTTCGGCAAGAGCACGCTGGTGCGGGCCGATCGCTGACCCCGCTCAGGCTGGCGAGAGCGAAACACGCCAGCCGTCGCCCGTTGCGTCCGTGGTAAAGCGCACAGGCACAAAGCGCTCGATCACCTCGAAATTGCTGCGCGCATGTGACGTCAGTTCCGTGCAGGTGTAGCTGGCAGCGCGCCCGCTGCGCCAGACGGCCAGCGCCAGCGGCAGGGCCCATTGGTCGGCCAGGTACGGGCCCAGCGCGGCCCGGCTGCCCTGGTGGCGGCGCACCTCGCGCGCCAGGTCATGCGCCACCTTTTCGGCGCTGACGCCCTTCATGCCGAACTGCGTGAACACTTCGCTCAGGTGCTCATAGGCCAGCGTGGCCAGCAGCGCGTTGCCCGGCCCCTCGTTCTGGCGCACGGCAGCCACCTGCAGCTGCTCGCCAGACCAGCCCAGGGCCTGGCCCAGATGGTCCAGTTCGCGCTGGGCCACCGCGCGTGGCAGCGCGGGCGCAAAGCATTCGGCATGGCTGGCCACGGGGGCGCCGCGTTCGGTGATATCGAAAGGCACCAGCCCATTGGTTGCCGGCGTGATCGTCACGTCCATCTCGCCGCCACCGGCCGGATAAAAGCCCAGCCGGCGCAGCCGCAGTTCGCAGCGCGCGCCCAGCCTGTGCAGCAGCGGCGCATAGCTGCGCTCCAGGAAGTGGAAGGGCGGCGCGGCCGGGTTATGGGTGCCGCCGCCCAGGGTCAGGCGGCTTTCGCCATTGGCCAGCATCAGCGCGGGCCACAGCGTCTGCAGCAGCAGGGTGCAACTGCCCGCCGAGGCGATCACGAAGCGGTACTCGCCCGCACGCACCGGCCCCGGGGTGAATTGCAGCGCCTGCGAATTCATCTCGGCGCCCTGCATCTGCGCGCCGCAGATTTCGGCGGCGGCATTGACGCAGGCCAGGTGCTGGCGCATCAGGCCCGGCTTGGCGCGCCCGGCGCGGATGCGCTGCATGGCAAAGGGCTGGCCCGTGCACATGGACAGCGCCAGCGCGCTGCGCAGCATCTGGCCTCCGCCCTCCCCGGCGGAGCCGTCGATCTCGATCACTTTCATTTTTCTCTTTCATTCATTGCCGCCAAAGCGCGCCACGGCATCCCCCAGATAGCGGTCCAGCGGCGCCGCGTCGGCCTGCTCCCCCGGATCGGGCGCATGGGCCATGGCATGGGCCAGCTCGCGCTCCAGGAAATCATGGACGCGCACCCGGCGCGGCCCCTTGGCGGCCTCGCCCAGGCGCATCTTGAGCTCCAGCAGCTCATTGAGCTCGGCCAGCAGGCCCGCATCCTCCAGCGTGCCCGCCGCCAGTTGCGCAAAGCGCATGGGCGGCGCACCACGCCCCTCGCGTATCCAGCGCGCGGCCAGCAAGGGGCGCAGCACGTAGAAGTACTTCTTGTAGCGCACCACATCACCCTGCAGGTGGGCGCGCAGGTTCTTGCGCGCCATGGCCACGTAGTGGTGGTAGCCGCGCACCGGCGAAAAGCCCTGCTCGGCCAGCAGATGCAGGCGCTCGGCCCAGGGCTGCTCCTGCCGGTAGACCACGGGCGAGCGCAGCCATTCAAGCAGCGTAGGGTTGGAGGCGCGCAGCAGCCCCAGCGCCTTGCGCAGCTCCCAGCCGCTGACATCGAGCTCGCCGCTGAGCGGCTGCTCTATGACATCGCGGCCCGGCGCCACCGTCAGATACCAGGGCAGGCGGTGGACGTAGATGAAGCGCACGTCATAGTCGCTGTCGGGCGAGGCAAAGCCCCAGCCGCGGCTGCCCGACTCGCAGGCAAACAGCACCGTGACCTCGTGCCTGCGCTCCACCTCGGCCAGGTTGGCCAGCACCTTGGCGCGCATGGCGTCGGAGACCGGATGCGCGCTCAATACCTTTTCTTCCCTCATGCTCCCATCCTGCTTTCTGTTCTGGAGGATGAGAGCCCGGGGCCCTCATCCACTCAACCTTTCACGCACACCACTTGCTTCAGGGTGTGCACCACCTCCACCAGATCCTGCTGCGCGGCCATGACCGCATCGATGTCCTTGTAGGCCATGGGAATCTCGTCCACCACATTGGCATCCTTGCGGCATTCCACGCCCTCGGTGGCCTTGATGTGATCCTCCACGCTGAACATCTTCTTGGCCTTGGTCCGGCTCATCACGCGGCCCGCACCGTGGCTGCAGCTCTCGAAGCTCTCCGGATTGCCCAGGCCGCGCACGATATAGCTGCGCGCGCCCATGCTGCCCGGGATGATGCCCAGCTCGCCGCGCCGCGCGCTCACCGCGCCCTTGCGGGTGATGAACACATCCTGGCCGAAATGGCGCTCCTGCTGCACGTAGTTGTGGTGGCAGTTCACCGCCTCCACATGCGACTCGAAGGGCTTGGCGATCACCTTGCGCACCGTGGCGATGAGGTTGGCCATCATCACCTCGCGGTTGCGCATGGCGAACTTCTGCGCCCAGGACACGCCGCGCACATAGTCGCCAAAGTAGCGGGCCCCTTCCTCGAAGTAGGCCAGGTCCTTGTCGGGCAGGTTGCGCTGATGCAGTTCTGCGTCCTTCTTGGCCAGCTCGATGAAATGGGTGCCGATGGCATTGCCCACGCCGCGCGAGCCCGAGTGCAGCATGAACCACACGAAGCCCGCCTCGTCCAGGCAGATCTCGATGAAGTGGTTGCCGCTGCCCAGCGTTCCCAGGTGCTTGCGGTTGTTGGTGTTGGCCAGGCGCGGATGCAGCTCGCACAGCAGGTCGAACTCATCGGCCAGCGTGGCCCAGACCTGGTCCACCGACACGGGCGGGTTCTCCCAGCTGCCGGGATCACGGCCCCGGTGGCGCGGCACCGAGCCATGCGGCACGGCCTGCTCTATCGCCGAGCGCAGCGGGCCCAGGTTGTCGGGCAGGTCCTCGGCGCGCAGCGTGGTCTTGGCGGCCATCATTCCGCAGCCGATGTCCACGCCCACGGCCGCCGGGATGATGGCCTTGATGGTCGGGATCACCGAGCCCACGGTGGCGCCTATGCCCAGGTGCACATCGGGCATGGCCGCGACATGCTTGAACACCACGGGCAGGCGCGCGGCGTTCTCCAGCTGCTTGCGCGCCTCGTCCTCCACGGGCACGCCCTTGGTCCACATCTTGATGGGGACGCCGCCATCGACTTCATGCTGTTGGTAGTTGTTCATGGTGCTGTTCTCTTTCATGTCTTTGTTCTTGGTTGAATCGTGTTTCCGCCTCAAGTGGCCATGGCGTCGAATACCGCGCCTATGCGCTCATCCAGCGGGTAGCACTGGTGGTCGCGCTTGCCTGAAGGCAGCCAGGTGCTGGCCGGGCCACGCTCGGCCAGTTGCAGCAGCTTTTCTGCCCAATGCTTCTTGGTGCCTGTCTGCGAGAGCCACTGCTCCATCGTTGCACGGTAGCCATTGCGATCGGATGCGAAGGCATTGCTGATGCAGTGCCCACCCCAAATGAATTCGTAGAAGCATGCATCGACAAAATGCAGTGTGGCGCTCTCGCTGTCACAGGTCAGCCAGTGGTCCAGCAGGGGCTGGAGCGGCACACCGGCGTAGTCCCACATGAGCAAAAAGGAGAAGGCCTCTTCGCCCTGGAAGACGCTGGTGTCCGGCTCAGCCCACTGCTCCAGGCCCAAGGCAAAGAAGGCACGAGCAAAGGCTTGCAACGCCGCGCTTTCCTGCGATGAAAAGGAGCCGGGCTCGCAACGACCAAGGCGGTCCAGATACAACTCGGTGGAGTGGTGCAGCCTTGCGCCCTGCGCCAGCAGTTCCAACATTCTTGGCGCCAGGTACTTGATCTCATCTGCAGGCTGGACCACGCTTTTGGCAGCGTCGTTGTATTGGTAAAAATGGTGCTCGGTCAGGCTGCGCAGGGGCAGTCGACGCATCTCGCGCTCCAGGTCTGCATCCATGCAGCATGTGACGCAAGCGTCCAGCGCTACCGACGGCGACCTGTATCCCGCAAAGCTCTGGTAGAGCGCCTGTGATGCAGCAACCAGGGCGTCTGTACGCTCCTGTATTTGCGCTGCAGGCGATTGCATCCTTTTCGATGTCATCTTCTTGTCCATGGTGTCTCTCCTTCAAGGGCAGGCATGAAGCAACCGGCACCGCCAGCCACTCCATACCTGCCTCATCGCGTGATCAACGCATCTTCACCAGCCCGTTGAGCACCTGGTCCAGCCCGCCGAACACGGAGATCTTGTCGATGCGCTCGGCCACGCGTTCCAGCGTCTCCAGCTCCTTCATGCGCAGGGCCACGGGGTTGTCCTCCATGACCTTGGCGGTGTTGAGCAGCGAGCGCGTGGCCGCCGTTTCCTCGCGGCGGCGGATCACGTTGGCCTGGGCCTGCTTTTCGGCCTGCACCACCTGGGTCAGGATGGCCTTCATCTCGCCGGGCAGCACGATGTCCTTCACGCCCACGCTCTCCACCACCATGCCGAAGGGCTGCAGCTTGGCCGCCATGTGTGCGGTCACCACGTCGTCGATCACCGTCTTGTTCTCCAGCAGCTCATCGAGGGTGCGGGTGCCCACGGCGGCGCGCAGCGCGAACTGCAGTTCGCGGTACAGGTGCTCGGCGGGCTTTTGCAGCTGGGCAAAGGCGCGCAGAACGTCGGTGTGGCGATAGGTCGCGCTCAGGTTCAGGCGCAGGCTCACCTTGTCGCGGGTCATGATGTCCTGGCCCGAGACCTCGACGGCCTGCAGGCGCAGGTCCACCAGCTCCACGGCAATGCTGCGGCCGAACTTCCAGAACGCATGGCTGCCGGCCTGCAGCAGGCGGTCCACCTTTCCGTCGATGGTCAGCAGCGCGCACTGGCCTGCGGGCACCTGCACCTGCAGCACGCCGTTGAGGCCGGACACGCTGCGCTGGCGCAGCTGCGTCTGGGTCAGGCGCGCTGCCAGGGCGGCGGGCAGCTCGGCGCCGGCCTGCAGGTCGACCACCTGCACGCTCACATCCACCAGTCCCTTCCAGTACAGGCGGCGCGTGCCGGGCGGCAGGATCTCGACCAGCACGCCGTTTTCGCTGCGCAGGCCCGCCTCGGTCTCGGACAGTTCCACACGCAGGAACTCGGCGGCCACCACGGCGGGCTCCTGGGCCATCAGGTAGTCGGCCAGGCCGTGCGTGAAGGCGGGCTGCTCCAGGGCAAAGGTTTCCACGCGCAACTGGTCGGTGCCGGCAAACAGCCAGTGCCGGCCGCTGTGCAGCACGCGCTCGAAATCGCCATTGCGCAGCAGCAGGGCGCGTTCGTTCTTCTTGATGGTGATGCGTTGGATCTTCAGCATTTCTTCTTCTCCTCGTTCGGCGTCTTCGCCGCAATCAATAGGGGTGCCGTTACAGCAGCGGCGGGGTTCCAGGGGGCACGGCCCGGGCCTTGCAGTGCGCCGTGGCGGCAACCCTGGAAACAGGTTGCAGCGTGGCTGTCTGCGGGCGCGGACCGTGCCGGGACCTGGCACAGCCGCCGCCGCTGACGGGTGGGGGCCTTGGGCTGCATCGCAACCCGGTGGCCACCTCCCGCGTTCGGCGGGTGGTCTTTCGACCGTTTCAATAGCCCGGCCTTGCGGCCGGAAGAGTGGACAGGAATCGAACCTGCGACAGTCCTCTTGCGAGGGTGCTCTACCAGACTGAGCTACCAGTGGCTGGCAAGCCTGGAGTCGAACCAGGCGTCCCTTGCGGGACGGTTTCCACAACCTTGCCGTTACCCAGCGCTTGCGGCGTGCGGCATGCGGGAAATCGACAGGCCCCTGTGGGCCCGGACTTCCGGCACCGGCGGGGCGGGCCTTTGCCCCAACCCCGGCCTGTGAGCGGTCACCGCCTGCACTGGATGCCTTGGTTATTGCGAGATGCATGCCAGCCTGGCCTCAGGCGCCAAACAATTCTTCAACCCATTGATTTATTTGAATAAATCTCAAATCACACTTTTCTTGATTTCTTCTTCAATCCAAAGAAACTAGAATTTCAGCTATTCAACTAGACAAAAAAAATGGAAAAGAAAAAGGTCGTCATCGGCTTTCTGGGTACGCAGCTGGACTCCGGCAGGGGCGCGGGGCGCTGGGAAAAATGGCGGCCGACCCTCTCCCTCATGCAGCACGAGGATCTGGTGGTGGAGCGGCTGGAGCTGCTCTACACGCCGCCCCATCTGGCCCTGGCGCAGCTGCTGCAGGGCGACATCGCCACGGCATCGCCCGAGACCCAGGTGAACCTCGTGCCCATGGACATTGCCGATCCCTGGGATTTCGGCGAGGTCTATGCGCGGCTGTTCGACTGGACGCAGGCCTACCGCTTCGACCCCGAGCGCGAGGAGTACTGGACGCACATCACCACGGGCACGCACGTGGCACAGATCTGCCTGTTCCTGCTGGTGGAGTCGCGCCGCATTCCCGGCGTGCTGGCCCAGACCTCGCCACCCCGGCGCCAGCGCATGGGCGACCCGGGCAGCTATGCGCTGATCGACCTGGACCTGTCGCGCTACGACGTGATCGCCCAGCGCTTCGGCGCCGAGCAGAGCGAGGCCGTGCAATTTCTCAAGAGCGGCATCGCCACGCGCAATGCCGGGTTCAACGCGCTGATCGACGAGATCGAGCGCGTGGCCGTGCGCTCGCGCGCGCCCATCCTGCTCACGGGTCCCACGGGTGCGGGCAAGTCGCATCTGGCGCGGCGCATGTACGAGTTGAAGAAGGCCAGGCACCAGGTCCAGGGCGATTTCGTGGAGGTCAATTGCGCCACGCTGCGCGGCGATGGTGCGGCCTCGGTGCTGTTCGGCCACAAGAAGGGCGCGTTCACGGGCGCTGCGGCCGACCGCGCCGGCCTGCTGCGCAGCGCGCACCAGGGCGTGCTGTTCCTGGACGAAATCGGCGAGCTGGGCCTGGACGAACAGGCCATGCTGCTCAAGGCGGTGGAGGAAAAGCGCTTCTATCCCATGGGCAGCGACCGCGAGGTCAGCAGCGACTTCCAACTGGTCGCCGGCACGCACCGCGACCTGCGCATCGACGTGGCGCAGGGGCGCTTTCGCGAGGATTTGTTCGCGCGCATCAATCTGTGGTCCTACGCGCTGCCGGGCCTGGCCGGGCGCCCCGAGGACATCGAACCCAACATGGACCACCTGCTCGCGCGCTCGGCCGACGAGACCGGCCAGATGGTGCGCTTCAACGTGGAGGCCCGCGAGCGCTATCTGCGCTTTGCGCGCTCGCCCGAGGCGCTGTGGAGCGGCAACTTCCGCGACCTGTCGGCCAGCATGACGCGCCTGGCCACGCTGGCCGACGGGGGGCGCATCTCCACGGCCCTGGTCGATGCCGAGATCCAGCGCCTGAAGTGGCTGTGGCAAAGAGGCGATGCCGTGCAACCGGCCGGCGCCCGCCTGCAAAGCCTGCTGTCTGCCGAAGTGCTGGAGCCGCTGGATCTGTTCGACCGCATGCAGCTCGAAGCGGTGCTGCGCGTGTGCCGGGAGTCGCCTTCGCTGTCCGATGCGGGGCGCCGCCTGTTCGACCGGTCACGCACCCAACGCAGCGTGGTCAACGATGCCGACCGCCTGCGCAAGTACCTGCTGAAATTCGGCTTGAAGTGGGATGCCGTGGCCGGCCGAACGCCATAGACACCACGGTGGCGCGATGGCGAGTTTGCGCGCCTGGTCTACAGCGCCTTGCGCAGCGTGGTCGGCGGGATCTTGAGCAGCTCGCGGTACTTGGCCACCGTGCGCCGCGCGCATTCGATGCCCTGCTCCTTGAGCATGTCGGCGAGCTGGTTGTCCGACAGCGGCTTCTTGGGGTCTTCGGCCGCGACGAACTGCTTGATCAGCGCGCGCACGGCCGTGCTGGAAGCATTGCCACCGGCCTCGGTGCCCAGGCCCGAGCCGAAGAAGTACTTGAGCTCGTAGGTGCCCTGCGGCGTGGCCATGTACTTGGCCGTGGTCACGCGGCTGATGGTGGATTCATGCAGGCCCAGCGCATCGGCAATGTCGCGCAGCACCAGCGGGCGCATGGCCAGCTCGCCATGCACGAAGAAGTTCTTCTGGCGCTCCACGATGGCCTGCGACACGCGCAGGATGGTGTCGAAGCGCTGCTGGATGTTCTTGATGAACCAGCGCGCCTCCTGCAGCCGCTGCTGCAGCGCTGCATGGCCTTCGCTGCCCCTGTGGCTGCGCAGCGCGCTGGCATAGATGTCGTGCACGCGCAGCTTGGGCATGACGTCGGGGTTGAGCTGCACGCTGAAGTCCATGCGGCCCGCGCCGCTGCGCACGGGGCGCACGATGACGTCGGGCACGACGATCTGGCGCTGCACGTCGGCAAAGCGCCGGCCCGGGCGTGGCTCCAGCCGGGTGATCAGCACCAGCGCCTCGCGCAGCCGCTCCTCGCGCGCACCGCACAGGCTGGCGAGCTTGCGCAGGTCGCGCCGCGCCAGCAGGTCCATGGGCTGGGCGCAGATGTCCAGCGCGGTGCGCAGCACGGCCGGCCGGTCTTCGTCCTCGGCACTGCCGTTGCCTTCGCGCTCGGCATCGGCCAGTTGGTCGCGCAGTTGCAGCGTCAGGCATTCGGCCAGGTCGCGCGCGCCCACGCCCACGGGCTCCAGGCTTTGCAGCAGGCGCAGCGCCACGGTGAAGCGGTGCACCAGTTCCTCGCACTCCTCCAGATCGTCGCCCGCCAGGCCCTGTGCCAGCTCGTCGAGCGGGTCTTCCAGATAGCCGTCGTCGTTGAGGTTCTCGATCAGAAAGCGCAGTGCGGCGCGGTCCACCTCGCCCAGGCGCAGGCTCAGGGCCTGGCGGTGCAGGTGGTCGGTCAGGCTTTCGGCGCTGCGTGCCAGTTCGGTGGCATCGGCCTCGTCTTCCTCGCCCTGCCCGCGCGTGCGGCTGGAGGGCGCATCGCTGCCCCAGTCGCGGTCATCGTTGCCCGAGGTGGTCTGGCCGTCGCCTTCCCAGCTCAGGGACTCGGCCGTGCCGGAAGTCTCCACGGCATCGCCGGAGGATGCGTCCGACGAGGGCTCCCACTCCACCGCCGCCGAAGGCTGGTCTGCGCGGCTTTCCTGGAAGGACTCCGTGGCCTCGGCGCCGGGCGCGGCAGGCTCGCGGGTGCCGGCAGCCGCATCGTGATCGCCCTCCTCGTTCGCCAGCTCCAGGAAGGGGTTGTCGCCCAGCATCTGCTCCACTTCCTGCGCCAGCTCCAGCGTGGACAGCTGCAGCAGCTGTATCGACTGCTGCAGCTGGGGAGTGAGCGAAAGATGCTGGGAGACGCGCAGCGACAGACCGGGCTTCAAGCGGCAGCTCCTTCGCGCAGACAGTCTCGCAGACGGGCCAGGCAGGGCATGGCGCTACATCCGGAAGTGTTCGCCGAGGTAGACACGCCGCACTTCGGCGTTGTCCACGATCTCCTCGGGTGTGCCCTGGGCGAGCACGTGGCCGTCGCTGATGATGAAGGCATGGTCGCAGATGCCCAGCGTCTCGCGCACGTTGTGGTCGGTGATCAGCACGCCGATGCCGCGCGCCTTGAGAAAACCGATGATGCGCTGGATCTCGATCACGGCGATGGGGTCGATGCCGGCAAAGGGCTCGTCCAGCAGGATGAAGCGCGGCTGCGTGGCCAGAGCACGCGCGATCTCGACGCGGCGGCGCTCGCCGCCCGACAGCGCCAGCGCAGGCGATGCGCGCAGATGGTCCACCCGCAATTCCTGCAGCAGCGCCGTCAGGCGCTCCTCGATGACGCTGCGCGCCAGCGGCCGGCCCTGCTCGTCCCTTTGCAGCTCCAGCACGGCGCGCACGTTGTCCTCGACGCTGAGCTTGCGGAAGATCGATGCCTCTTGCGGCAGGTAGGACAGGCCCAGGCGCGAGCGCTGGTGGATGGGCATGTTGCCCACGGCCTGGCCGTCGATGAAGATGTCGCCGCCGTCGCTGCGCACCAGGCCCACGATCATGTAGAACGAGGTGGTCTTGCCCGCGCCGTTGGGGCCCAGCAGGCCCACGACCTCGCCCTTTTTCACGGACAGCGACACGTCCTTGACCACCTTGCGGCTGCCGTAGGACTTGGCCAGATGGCGTGCCTGCAGGCTGCTGCCCTGGTCGGCGCGTGCAGTGGCAGCCGGGGCTGCGGCTTGCCCGCTCATCGCTTGGTACCGCCGAGGCTGTCCAGGCTGTTGCTGGGCTGCAGGGACGTGCCCGGCGTGCCCGCTGCGGGGGCGCGCGGCTGCGAGCCCGGCGTGCCTTCCTTGGGCGCCAGCACTGCGCGCACGCGACCGCCCTGGCCGGCCGTGGAGCTGGGCTGGCCACCGCTGGTCTTTTGCCCGTCGACGGTGAACACGTCGGTGAGGTTGTTGTAGACGATGATGGAGCCGGTGATCTCGTCGCTGAGCTGGCCGCCGCGATAGCGGCGCAGTTCGCCGCGGCGGATGAACTTCACGAGGTCGGCCTTACCGTCGTATTCGATGACCTCGCCCTCGCCTTCCACGAACTCCTCGGGCTGGCCCGGCACGGTATCGCGCTTTTGTCGGAAGAAGGCACGCTTGCCCGCCTCGGCCGTCACCACGCCGTACTGAAAGCCTTCAGGGTCTTGCCGCACATCGAGCTGGGCGCCGCGCAGCACGATGGTGCCCTTGGTCATCACCACGTTGCCAGTGAAGACGCTGGTCTGCTTGAGTTCGTCATGGCGCAGCGCATCAGCCTCGATGTTCATGGGCTTGGTGCTGTCGGCCTTTTCGGCCTGTGCCATACCGGCGAAAGCCGCCAGGGCGGCGGCGAGCAGGAGGGAGGAAAGTCGTTGTTTCATGGAGGGCACGCTTCTTGCATCCATTGTAGGGGGTGTCGCGCGCAACCGTTCCTGGCGTCTTTCAACGCGCACGGAAAGCGCTGACACAAAGGCACAAAAAGAGGTTTCCAAAAGCGACAGGCCCGCGCAATGGCGGGCCTGTCGCGGCTTGGCTGGGCCGAGGCCCCAGCCTCAACCCTTGCGGCTGGTGGCGATCAGCTGATCGACCACGCGCAGCACATTGGTCATGTTGCCGGCCTTGGTGCCGTCGGTGTAGTAACGGCCTGCCACGCCCATGGCCGGCACGCCTTCCACGTCATAGTCCTGCTGCAGCTGGGTGGCCTTGCGAACCTGGTTGGAGACGCTGAAGGAGTTGTAGACCTCCTTGAACTTGGCAACGTCCACGCCCTGCTTGCCCACCCAGGCGAAGATCTCGTCGTCCTTGGCCAGGCGGTTGCGTTCCACATGGATGGCGTGGAAGGCGCGCGCATGCATGGTGTCCAGCAGGTTCATGCCTTCGAAGGCGTAGTAGAGCTTTTGCTGGGGCACGAAGCTGGCGTTGAAGGCCACGGGCACGCGGTGCACGACCACGTCGGCCGGTGCCTGGTTCTTCCAGGCGGCAAAGGTGGGCTCGAACGCATTGCAGTGCGGGCAGCTGTACCAGAAGAACTCGACCACCTCGACCTTGCCGGCGCCGGCGCTGGTGGGTGCGGGCTTGGCCAGCTTGATGTAGTCCTTGCCCTCCTTGGGCGCTGCGGCCTGGGCCTGGGCGGCGGAAGTGCCCAGCGTCAGTGCGCTGGCAGCGGCTGCCGAGGCAGCCAGGGAAAAGTCGCGGCGATTCATCAAAACAAACTCCTCGTTCAATGCTGCAGGTTAGGAGGCAGGGGCCCGCCAAAAGTTCAGCGCTCTTGTTGCAACGCGCTTTCAGCGTGCGGCGCGCACCAGCGTGGACTCGACCCCGGCGCCATCGAGCTTTTGCTTGAGCTGCTCGGCATCGTCGCGCTTGGTGAACGGACCCACACGCACGCGGAAGATGGTGATGCCGTTTTGCTCGCGCTCGCTCACGCGCGCCTCCCAACCCAGCATGGCCAGCTTGGCGCGCTGCGCATCGGCATCGCCCTGGCTGCGGAAGGCACCGGCCTGCACGAAGTAGTTGAAGGCGGCGTCGGCCTTTTCTGCCTTTTCCGCCTTCTCGGCGGCGGCGGAGCGCGATTTGACCAGGTCACCCAGCGGATCGGCCGAGCTCTTGCCATCGGCCTTGGTTTCGGGCTTGGCAGGCGGCTTGGCCGGGTCCACGGGCGCGGGTGGCGGAGTCACGCCTCCTGCCACGGCGGGCGGGGTGGGGGTGGTTGGTGCGGTGCTGCCAGGGAGGCTGGGCGTGACGGCGGCCGGTGGTGGCGGCGCCGGGTTCTTGCCCTGCAGCGGCGCGTTGGGGTCCCAGTTCTTGTTGCGCTGGGCCTCGGCCGCGTCCTGGTCGGCCGTCTTGCCGCCCTTGGAGAGAAAGGGCACGGGCACCTTGGTCACATAGACGGCGACGGCCAGGGCTGCTGCCAGCCCGACGATCATGCCGATGATGAGACCGATGACGGTGCCCCCACGTTGCTGTGTCTTCATAGATCGCTTGTCGCTCGAAGTTACATGCGTTGCGGGGCCGAGACGCCCAGCACTGCCAGGCCATTGTGCAATACCTGGCGCGTGGCCGAGATCAGTGCCAGGCGGGCGAGCTTGACCTTTTCGTCGTCCACCAGGATGCGTTCCGCGTCGTAGTAGCTGTGGTACAGCGAGGCCAGTTCGCGCAGGTAGAACGTCACGTCGTGCGGCGCATTGCCTTCTGCGGCCGAGGTCAGCATGGCCGGGTACTTGGCCAACTGCAGCATCAGCGCCTGGGCCTGCGGGCCTTCCAGCGCCGACAGGTCCACGTCCTTGAGCGTGGCCGCGCCCCCCCCCCAGGCGGCCAGCACCGAGCAGATGCGCGCATGGGCGTACTGCACGTAGTACACGGGGTTGTCGTTGTTCTGGGCCACGGCCAGGTCCACGTCGAAGGTGTACTCGGTGTCGGGCTTGCGGGACAGCAGGAAGAAACGCACCGCGTCCTTGCTGGTCCATTCGATCAGGTCGCGCAGCGTGACGTAGGAGCCGGCGCGCTTGCTGATCTTGACTTCCTCACCCCCACGCACCACGCGCACCATGGTGTGCAGCACATAGTCGGGATAGCCGGCAGGGATGCCCACGTCGGCGGCCTGCAGGCCGGCGCGCACGCGCGCGATGGTGCCGTGGTGGTCCGTGCCCTGGATGTTGACGACCTTGGAGTAGCCGCGCTTGAATTTCTGGATGTGGTAGGCGACATCGGGCACGAAGTACGTGTAGTTGCCGTCCTGCTTGCGCATCACGCGGTCCTTGTCGTCACCGTAGTCGGTGGACTTGAGCCAGAGCGCGCCGTCGAGTTCGTAGGTATGTCCGCCCGCGATCAGGCGCTGCACCGCGTCCTCGACATAGCCGTTGGTGTAGAGGCTGGATTCGAGGTAGTACTCGTCAAAGTGCAGGTTGAAGGCCTGCAGGTCCTTGTCCTGCTCGTTGCGCAGATAGGCGACGGCGAACTGGCGGATGTTGTCGTAGTCCTCGACATCGCCGTTGGCCGTGAATTCGCGGTCATCGGCCTTGACGGTCTTGCGGGCCAGGAAGTCGTCGGCGATGTCCTGGATGTAGGAGCCGTTGTAGAAGGCCTTGCTTGCCGGATTCTCGGGATCGATGGGCCAGCATTCGTCGCCGGGCTTGAAGCCCTTGGCACGCAGCTGCGTGCTCTTGGTCAGCGTGTCGATCTGCACGCCCGCGTCGTTGTAGTAGAACTCGCGGTGCACGCCCCAGCCCTGGGTGGCATAGAGGTTGCAGATGGCATCGCCCAGCGCGGCCTGGCGGCCATGGCCCACGTGCAGCGGGCCGGTGGGGTTGGCGGAGACGAACTCGACCAGCATCTTTGCGCCACGGTCGGCCAGCCAGCCGAACTTCTCGGCCTGCTCCAGCACTTCGCGGATGATTTGCTGCTTGGCGGCGGGCTTGAGGCGGATGTTCAGAAAGCCGGGGCCGGCGATCTCGATGGCATCGACCCAACGCTGGAAGGACGGCGTGGCCTCCAGCGCGGCCTTGAGCTGCTCGCCCAGCGAACGCGGGTTGAGCTTGAGCGGCTTGGCCAGCTGCATGGCGGCCGTGCAGGCGAAATCGCCATGCGCAGCCACCTTGGGGGATTCAAAAGCGGCACGGGCACCGGCGCCGGGCGACAAAGTTTCAAGCTCGCCGGCCAGAGCCACGAGCAGTTCCTGTTTGACGGAGAGCATCGGCGGATTCTACGTGGCAGGCCCACCCCATGCCGCCGGACAGGAAAACGGAGCCTACATGCCCCGCGCCCAGAACACCGCGACGACGGCGATCACGGGCACCACATGGGCCTGCCACATCACCCAGCGGCGCGTGCTGGCGACCTCGGCCGGCTGGGGCAGGCCCTGGCCGGCATCCAGCGCGCGGCGCCAGCGCCGAAAGGCCAGCGTGGGCTTGATCGACAGCAGTGCGCCGACGACAAACAAAGTCATCTTCAGATGAAACAGTGGCTGCGAGACGTACCAGGACATGCCCTTGACGCCCCACACCAGACGGGCGATGCCGGTAAGCACCAGGAAGACCACGGCAAGGCCATAGATCATGTCCAGCCGCGCCAGGCGCTGCACCACGGCGGCGTTCATCCACTCGCTGCGGCACAGCGCCGCCTGGCTGGACAGGAACACCACGAAGGTGAGGATGGCCAGCAGGTGGAGGCTGGCCAGGATGGCTTCTATCGTCATGGGGAATCCGTATAGAAATTGGGCCTCTTGGGCCAAGCGTCCATTACGCCAGAAACGGGGACTGCCATCGTGATGTCCGAGGCAATCGGTAGACCACTGCGGTCCGGTCAGCGCCCCAGTTCCGCGCGCACCCAGTCATCCAGCAGCGTCTTTTCGTAACGCAGGGGATCGTTGGGATAGAGGTCCGGGCGCATCATGAAGCTGGCGTCGCGCAGCTGGCGGCTGCCTTCTCGCAGCAGCTTTCCATCGGCTCCCAGCAGCTTGAAGCGCAGGTCGATGCGCGGTGGGTAGATGTCGCGCACGATGCGCACATCGGCAGCCTGGGGCCCGCGCCAGGGCTCGAAGCCGCCTGCGCGCTGCACATCGGTGAGGTGAACTTCAAGCCGCTGGCCCTGGGGCAGCCTGGGCGCGGCACGCTCGGCCAGGAACTGGGCCAGCGCATCGACCCAGGCGCGGCGCGCCTTCTCGGACTCCTGGGGTCCGTTGCGCCCGGCGTCGAACCGCGAGGGATCGTCAAAGGTCACGCTCACGATGCCGGCAGGCACCGCGCCCTGCCGCATCCCGTCCGGCCGGCCCTGCCCCGGCCCCTGGACGGCGCAGCCCGCCACCATGCCCAGGCAGGCGGCTCCCAGCGCCATGCGCATCCAGCGCCGCCGTCCTCGGGCCGCGCCCTGCGTTGCGGATACCGCTTTCGTCGCTATCGACACTGCCATGCTTATTCCTCCTTGCTGGGCGGCCCGCTCAGGCCGCGTGGGTACGCCGCCAGAAATCCGGCTGCTCGTAGTGGTGCTTGAGATAGTCGATCCACAGCCGCACACGCAGCGGCATGTGCTTGCGCTGGGGAAAGACGACAAAAATGCCATTGGGCGGTGCCGCGAATGTTTCGAGTACAGCCACCAGGCGGCCCGAGGTGATCTCGGCCTCGACCTCCCAGGTGCTGCGCCAGGCGATGCCCCAGCCGCCCAGGCACCAGTCGTGCAGTACCTGACCGTCGGAGCAGTCCAGCGGGCCGCCCGGCTTGAAGTGCACGACCTCGCTGGTGCCGCTGTCGGGATGGGGGATGCGGAAGGCCCAGCCACGCGTCTGCGAGGCGTCGCTGGACAGCGTCAGGCAGTCGTGCTGGGTCAACTCGCTGGGGTGGCGCGGCGTGCCTCGGCGCTCCAGATAGGCAGGCGTGGCCACGCACTGGCGCCGGTTGTCGGCAATGCGCACGCTGACCAGGGCCGAGTCGGGCAGATCGCCCACGCGCACCGCGCAGTCAAAGCCTTCGCCGGCCAGATCGACCACGCGGTCGCTGAGGTTCAGGGAAATCGTCACATCCGGGTGCAGGTCCCGAAAGAGCGGCACCAGGGGCGCCACGTGCCGCCTGCCAAAGCCCGCCGGCGCCGTGATGCGCAGGTGGCCCGTGGCCTTGACCCCGCCCGCGCTGACACTGGCCTCGGCGTTGGACACATCGGACAGCAGGCGCTGGCAATCCTCAAGAAAGGCGCTGCCCTCATGCGTGAGGGAGATGCGCCGCGTGGTGCGCACCATGAGCTTGACGCCCAGGTGCTCTTCCAGGGCATCGAGGCGCCGCCCCATGATGGCCGGCGCCACGCCTTCCGCCTTGGCCGCCGCCGTGAGGCTGCCGCGCGTTGCCACCGATACGAATGACTCGAATGCCTTGAGCTTGTCCATGACCGCTGTCCGTTTCTTTTCCGTGTTCTTGTGGGGCATGCGACCGCACACCCGTCTCCTGTGACTCGCCTTTTTGCATAGTGGGCACTGGCTGTCCTCCATGTGCACCATGCATAGGGCTGCGCGCCAAAGCCGGCCGGTTCTGGCGCGCGCATAACCTTCCCACATTTTTGCGTAAAAGTCACGAGTTTTAAGATTTATGGTCTATTTATGTACGCAAATAAATCTAATAAAGTATTCCTTATAGTCAGGCCCGAAAAGGGTCTGCCAAGCCTTTCCATCCATCCAACCCGGGGTTCCCACCATGACCGATCGCACCCAAGCCCACAGCCTGCAGGTCGCTACAGAGCTGCACCGTTTCATCAATGAACAAGTGCTCCCGGGCACCGGTGTCGCTCCCGAGGCGTTCTGGAAAGGCTTCGACGCGATCGTCAACGATCTGGCTCCTCGCAATGCCGCCCTGCTGGCCGAGCGTGACCGCCTGCAGACCGAGCTGGACACCTGGCACAAGGCCCATCCCGGCCCCATCACCGACATGGCCGGCTACCAGCAATTCCTGACGCAGATCGGCTATCTGGTCGAGCAGCCCAAGGATGCCAAGGCCACCACCACCAATGTGGATGCGGAACTGGCCATCCAGGCCGGCCCCCAGCTGGTCGTGCCCATTCTCAACGCCCGCTATGCGCTGAACGCCGCCAACGCGCGCTGGGGTTCGCTGTATGACGCGCTGTACGGCACGGACGCCATCGGCGAAGACGGTGGCGCGGAAAAGGGCAAGGGCTACAACCCCGTGCGCGGCGCCAAGGTGATCGCCTTCGCACGTGATTTCCTGGACCAGGCAGCCCCGCTGGCATCGGGCTCGCACAAGGATGCCGCCGGCTATCGCGTGGAAGCTGGCCAGCTGGTCGTCGCACTCAAGAGCGGCGGCACCACGGGCCTGAAGAACACCGCCCAGTTCGTCGGCTACCAGGGTGATGCCGCGGCGCCCTCTTCCGTGCTGCTGCTCAACAACGGCCTGCACATCGACATCCGCATCGACAAGACCACGGCCATCGGCCAGACCGATGCCGCCGGCGTGGCCGACGTGGTGGTCGAAGCCGCCCTGTCCACCATCCTGGACCTGGAAGACTCCGTGGCCGCCGTGGATGCCGAGGACAAGGTGGTCGGCTATGCCAACTGGCTGGGCATCCTCAAGGGCACGCTGACCGAAACCTTCGACAAGGGCGGCAAGAGCATGACGCGCGGCCTGAACGCCGACCGCGAGTACACGGGCGCCGATGGCAAGCCCGTCAAGCTGCATGGCCGTTCGCTGATGTTCGTGCGCAATGTCGGCCACCTGATGACCAACCCGGCCATCCTCTGGGGCAATGGCAAGGAAATCCCCGAGGGCATCCTGGACGCCATGGTCACCACGGCCATTGCCGTCCACGACATCAAGGGTCTGGGCGCCAACGGCATCCGCAACTCGCGCACGGGCAGCGTCTACATCGTCAAGCCCAAGATGCACGGCCCCGCGGAAGCCGCCTTCGCCAGCGAGCTGTTCGGCCGCGTGGAAAAGGTGCTGGGCCTGCCCGAGAACACCGTCAAGCTGGGCATCATGGACGAGGAGCGCCGCACCAGCGTCAACCTCAAGGCCTGCATTGCCGCCGCCGCATCGCGCGTGGCCTTCATCAACACCGGCTTCCTGGACCGCACGGGCGACGAAATACACACCGCCATGTATGCCGGCCCCATGGTCCGCAAGGCCGACATGAAGGGCAGCGCCTGGCTGGCCGCCTATGAGCGCAGCAACGTGCTCGTGGGCCTGGGCCTGGGCCTGCGCGGCAAGGCGCAGATCGGCAAGGGCATGTGGGCCATGCCCGACCTGATGAAGGCCATGCTGGAGCAAAAGATCGGCCACCCCAAGGCCGGCGCCAATACCGCGTGGGTACCCTCGCCCACGGCCGCCACGCTGCACGCCCTGCACTACCACCAGGTCAACGTGGCCGAAGTGCAAAAGCAGCTGGAGCAGACCAATGCCGACGCCGAGCGCGCCACCATCCTGGCCGACCTGCTGCAGGTGCCCGTGGTCAAGGAAGACAAGTGGAGCGCGGCTGAAAAGCAGCAGGAGCTGGACAACAACGTCCAGGGCATCCTCGGCTATGTGGTGCGCTGGGTGGACCAGGGCGTGGGCTGCTCCAAGGTGCCCGACATCCACAACGTGGGCCTGATGGAAGACCGCGCCACGCTGCGCATCTCCAGCCAGCACATCGCCAACTGGCTGCAGCACGGCATCGTGACCGAGGCCCAGGTGCGCGAGACCTTCGAGCGCATGGCCGCCGTGGTCGACCAGCAGAACGCGGGCGATGCGCTGTACAAGCCCATGGCCGGCCACTTCGACACCTCGATGGCCTACCAGGCCGCCTGTGACCTGGTCTTCAAGGGCAAGGAGCAACCCAGTGGCTACACCGAGCCCCTGCTGCATGCCTGGCGCCTGAAGGTCAAGGCAGCCGCCTGACATCTGGCGGCGCCCAAGGCTGCAAAAGCACCCAGGCTTGCCTGAGGTGCTTTTTTCATGGGCCTACACTCGGAACCACGATGAGTGCCCCTCCCCCCGATGCCAGCCTGTGTCCGCTGTGCGGCCGCAGCAATCAATGCGCCATTCTTGCGGGCGTTGATCCGCTGAACTGCTGGTGCATGGACACGCCGGTGGCACCCGATGCACTGGCCCGCATTCCGGAGCCCCTGCGCAACAAGGCCTGCCTGTGCCCCGCCTGCGCGCTTGGCACCGACAAGCCTCGACCGCCCGCGTCGGCCGATATGATGTCGCCGACCCAACCCCCTAGAACTTGATCCCTGAGGAGATTGACATGCCCACGTACCACGTCGAAATGATGGAAGGCCGCACCGTCGAACAAAAGCGCAAGCTGGTCGAAGAGATCACGCGCGTCTCGGTCGAAGTCCTCGGTGGCTCGCCCGAATCGGTGGACATCCTGATCACCGACATCAAGCGCGAAAACTGGGCCACGGGCGGCAAGCTCTGGTCCGAACGCAGCTGAGGACTTTTCGCTCAGTGCATGCAAAAGGCAGCTTTGGCTGCCTTTTTTCATGAAACCTGGTCTTTAATCCCGTATTTCCATGAGTGCCTGCAGTGCACTCCCAGCCACCGTCCAGGGCACAGGCATGGAGGCATCTGGCTTCCAGTGCCTGGCAACGCCGTCCATGGACACCTGGGTCAGGGCCACCTGGGTAGCACCGGCAGCATGGGCCTGAACAGCCGCACCGGCCATGCACGCCACATAGCCAGCGACATCACCACTGCGAAAAAGAGCCCAGGCCCCTTCAACACATTGCAGCTGCATGCGTTGATCTGCGTTGCCTTGCTGCAGTTCTCCCATGAACAGATTGCGCGTGGCTTCGTACGTCGTGGGAGCGGCGCACAGAAGTGCAATGCGCGATTCGGGGTCACTTTGCAAGGCAGCGGCCACCTTGCGCGCCAGCATGCCATCGGCACGCCAGACCTTGCCACTGCGGCAATCCGCCACGGCCGGGCCCAGGGTCGAGCAGGTCAGCAGCACGGCATCGATATCGGCAGGGTCTGCCAGCGCATCGAGCTGCCCTGCCGTTTTCTGCCGAAGCGACGCATTCATGCCACCTGCAGCCTCCGCCTCTAATAGCAGTTCCTCATGCACCTGATGAACGATTGAGTGGGCCGGCCAGCCCAGTTCGGCAGCAGCCTGCTCGAAGATCACGGCGTTGCTGTGCGCCGTATGCAGACAGAGGATGGGCATGGGTGTGTTCCGTTTTTTTGCCGTTGCCCCGCATTGTGCTTGCAGCTGCCGCGCCAGGCGTTAGGCTATGGCTTGAACTACGCAAACAACGATACCGCCATGTGCCAGCTGCTTGGAATGAACTGCAACACGCCCACCGACGTGCGCTTCAGCTTTTCGGGGTTCACCCAGCGGGCGGGCAATACCGGCGACCATACGGACGGCTGGGGCATCGCCTTCTTCGAGGACAAGGGCCTGCGCCACTTCGTCGGCTATGAGCGCGCCATCGACTCGCCCATCGCCAAGCTGATACGCGAGTACCCGATCAAGAGCCGCAACGTCATCGCCCACATCCGCAAGGCCACGCAGGGCGCAGTAAGCCTGCAGAACTGCCACCCCTTCGTGCGTGAACTGTGGGGTCGCAACTGGGTCTTTGCCCACAACGGAGATCTCAAGGGCTTCGCTCCCAAACTGCATGCCCACTTCCATCCGGTAGGCAACACCGACAGCGAGCAGGCCTTCTGCTGGATTCTTCAGGAGCTCTGGAAGTCCCATGCCGGCCTGCCCAGCGTGCAGGAACTCACGCATACGCTGCGCGAACTGGCCAGGCGCATCTCGCCACACGGCACCTTCAACTTCCTGCTGTCCAACGGCGAAGCGCTGTGGGCCCATGCCACCACACACCTGTGCTACATCGAACGTCGCCACCCCTTTGCCCAGGCCCATCTGTCGGATGAGGACCTGACCGTGGACTTCGCCCGAGAGACCACACCACAGGACCGTGTGGCCATCATCGTCACAGCGCCGTTGACCAAGAATGAAACCTGGACATCAATCCAGTCGGGCGAACTTAAGGTCTTTGTACAGGGTGAATGCCTGCCGCTCTGAAGCATTGCGCATTCAGAATGAAAAAAGAGAGCGCGTCAGCGCTCTCTTTTTTTGGGATGTCCGTTTTGGATGTTCGGTTGGCTGTCCGTTTTGGCTGTTCAGCCTGTTTCCCCGTTTCCTGCACCCCAATGCAAAAAACCCCGTAGCTTTGGGCTACGGGGTTTCTTGGGCTGTAAGAGCCTGACGATGACCTACTTTCACACGGGAACCCGCACTATCATCGGCGCAAAGTCGTTTCACTGTCCTGTTCGGGATGGGAAGGAGTGGTACCAACTTGCTATGGTCATCAGGCATAACTTGTTGTCATGCTGCTCTTTCTGAGCAACACAACGAATTCATAGAGTCTGTAATCAGCTTTGTATTTTGACTGCGCCTTACTTGGCATAACCACCTTGATGATCACGTCATCAAAGTTATAGGGTCAAGCCTCACGAGCAATTAGTATCAGTTAGCTTAACGCATTACTGCGCTTCCACACCTGACCTATCAACGTCCTGGTCTTGAACGACTCTTCAGGGGGCTCAAGGCCCCGGCAGATCTCATCTTGAAACGAGTTTCCCGCTTAGATGCTTTCAGCGGTTATCTCTTCCACACTTAGCTACTCGGCAATGCCACTGGCGTGACAACCGATACACCAGAGGTGTGTCCACTCCGGTCCTCTCGTACTAGGAGCAGGCTTCCTCAAATCTGCAGCGCCCACGGAAGATAGGGACCAAACTGTCTCACGACGTTTTAAACCCAGCTCACGTACCTCTTTAAATGGCGAACAGCCATACCCTTGGGACCGACTACAGCCCCAGGATGAGATGAGCCGACATCGAGGTGCCAAACACCGCCGTCGATATGAA
>NC_015563.1:6607500-6610000 GCF_000214395.1 Delftia sp. Cs1-4
CGGGAACCCGCACTATCATCGGCGCAAAGTCGTTTCACTGTCCTGTTCGGGATGGGAAGGAGTGGTACCAACTTGCTATGGTCATCAGGCATAACTTGATGTCATGCTGCTCACGGAGCAACACAACGAATTCATAGAGTCTGTAATCAGCTTTGTATTTTGACTGCGCCTTACTTGGCATAACCACCTTGATGATCACGTCATCAAAGTTATAGGGTCAAGCCTCACGAGCAATTAGTACTGGTTAGCTTAACGCATTACTGCGCTTCCACACCCAGCCTATCAACGTCCTGGTCTTGAACGACTCTTCAGGGGGCTCAAGGCCCCGGCAGATCTCATCTTGAAACGAGTTTCCCGCTTAGATGCTTTCAGCGGTTATCTCTTCCACACTTAGCTACTCGGCAATGCCACTGGCGTGACAACCGATACACCAGAGGTGTGTCCACTCCGGTCCTCTCGTACTAGGAGCAGGCTTCCTCAAATCTGCAGCGCCCACGGAAGATAGGGACCAAACTGTCTCACGACGTTTTAAACCCAGCTCACGTACCTCTTTAAATGGCGAACAGCCATACCCTTGGGACCGACTACAGCCCCAGGATGAGATGAGCCGACATCGAGGTGCCAAACACCGCCGTCGATATGAACTCTTGGGCGGTATCAGCCTGTTATCCCCAGAGTACCTTTTATCCGTTGAGCGATGGCCCTTCCATACAGAACCACCGGATCACTATGTCCTGCTTTCGCATCTGCTCGACTTGTCAGTCTCGCAGTTAAGCACGCTTATGCCATTGCACTATCGTCACGATGTCCGACCGTAACTAGCGTACCTTCGAACTCCTCCGTTACGCTTTGGGAGGAGACCGCCCCAGTCAAACTGCCTACCATGCACTGTCCCCGATCCCGATAAGGGACCTGGGTTAGAACCTCAAACGCACCAGGGTGGTATTTCAACGTCGGCTCCATGAGAACTAGCGTCCTCACTTCAAAGCCTCCCACCTATCCTACACAGATCCGTTCAAAATCCAATACAAAGCTACAGTAAAGGTTCATGGGGTCTTTCCGTCTTTCCGCGGGGAGATTGCATCATCACAAACATTTCAACTTCGCTGAGTCTCTGGAGGAGACAGTGTGGCCATCGTTACGCCATTCGTGCAGGTCGGAACTTACCCGACAAGGAATTTCGCTACCTTAGGACCGTTATAGTTACGGCCGCCGTTTACTGGGACTTCAATCAAGAGCTTGCACCCCATCATTTAATCTTCCAGCACCGGGCAGGCGTCACACCCTATACGTCCACTTTCGTGTTTGCAGAGTGCTGTGTTTTTATTAAACAGTCGCAGCCACCGATTTTTTGCAACCGCTTTGGGCTCCCTTTGTTCAAGTTCACCTACTTGCGGCATACCTTCTCCCGAAGTTACGGTATCAATTTGCCGAGTTCCTTCTCCAGAGTTCTCTCAAGCGCCTTAGAATACTCATCTCGCGCACCAGTGTCGGTTTGCGGTACGGTCGTGTGTAGCTGAAGCTTAGTGGCTTTTCCTGGAAGCAGGGTATCACTCACTTCGTCTGCAAGCAGACTCGTTATCACCCCTCATCTAAGCCCGGCGGATTTGCCTACCAGGCACGACTACAGGCTTGAACCAACATATCCAACAGTTGGCTGAGCTAACCTTCTCCGTCCCCACATCGCACTACACATCGGTACAGGAATATTGACCTGTTTCCCATCAGCTACGCATCTCTGCCTCGCCTTAGGGGCCGACTCACCCTACGCCGATGAACGTTGCGTAGGAAACCTTGCGCTTACGGCGAGGGGGCTTTTCACCCCCTTTAACGCTACTCATGTCAGCATTCGCACTTCTGATACCTCCAGCACCCGTTACCAGGCACCTTCACAGGCTTACAGAACGCTCTCCTACCACTTGCAATAAATTGCAAATCCGCAGCTTCGGTAACTGGCTTAGCCCCGTTACATCTTCCGCGCAGGACGACTCGATCAGTGAGCTATTACGCTTTCTTTAAATGATGGCTGCTTCTAAGCCAACATCCTGACTGTTTTAGCCTTCCCACTTCGTTTCCCACTTAGCCAATTTTAGGGACCTTAGCTGGCGGTCTGGGTTGTTTCCCTCTTGAGTCCGGACGTTAGCACCCGGTGCTCTGTCTCCCAAGCTGTACTCTGCGGTATTCGGAGTTTGCATAGGTTTGGTAAGTCGCCATGACCCCCTAGCCTAAACAGTGCTCTACCCCCGCAGGTAATACTTGAGGCACTACCTAAATAGTTTTCGGAGAGAACCAGCTATTTCCAAGTTTGTTTAGCCTTTCACCCCTATCCACAGCTCATCCGCTAGTTTTGCAACACTAGTCGGTTCGGACCTCCAGTACCTGTTACGGCACCTTCATCCTGGCCATGGATAGATCACTTGGTTTCGGGTCTACACCCAGCGACTGGACGCCCTATTCGGACTCGATTTCTCTACGGCTCCCCTATTCGGTTAACCTTGCC
>NC_015563.1:6615000-6685842 GCF_000214395.1 Delftia sp. Cs1-4
CGTGCCTGGCGGCGGCAAAGGCCTGCATGCCGAAGTTGGCAAGTACGCCCGCCAGGAGGGCGGCAGCGATTTCCATGGGGATGCGGTTCATGACGCGCTCGAACCAGCCTGTGGCACCCACCAGGATGATCAGCCCCGCGCTGATGATGAAGGCGCCGACGGCCTCGCCCATGGAAAAGCCACCGGCAAGCCCCGCCGTGGCCAGCACGGCAGCGCCTGGTGTGGACCAGGCGACCATGACGGGCATGCGCAGTATCAGCGAGGGCAGCAAGGAGCACAGGCCCATGCCCAGCCCCAGCGCCCAGACCCAGGAGGTGATCTGCTCGGGTGTGGCATGAAAGGCCTGGGCGGCCTGGAAGACCAGGGCCACCGAGCTGGTGAAGCCCACGAGCACGGCCACGAAGCCGGCCGCAAAGGCGGAGGGACTCAAGTCACGGAGAAAGCGCATCGCGCGATTCTGTCACCACAGTCGCGGATCGTGCGATGCGCGGGCGACGCCTACAGCTCGATCTTGGAGCCCAGCTCCACCACGGAGTTGCTGGGCAGGTGCAGGAAGTCGGAGACACGGCTGGCGTTGCGGTGCATCTGGGCGAACAGCTTTTCGCGCCAGGGCGCCATGCGGTGGCTGATGCGCGGGATGATGACATCGCGCGACAGGAAGTAGCTGGTCTCCATGGCGTCGAGCTGGCAGCCCCGGGGGCGCAGCAGGGACAGCGCCGCTGGCACGTCGGGTTCGTTCTTGAAGCCGTAGTTGATGATGACCTGCCAGCAGTCGCTGCCCAGGGCCTCGATCTCGGTACGCTTGTCCAGGCCCACCCAGGGAATTTCGTGGTTGCGCACCGTGACGAAGATGTTCTGGCTGTGCAGCACCTTGTTGTGCTTGAGGTTGTGCAGCAGGGCGTTGGGCACGGTGCCAGGCTCGCCGGACAGGAAGACGGCCGTGCCCGGCACCCGCGCCGGGGGATGGCGCCAGACCGATTCGAGGAAGCTCTTGAGGTCGATGGCATCGGCCTGCAGCTTTTGGTGCAGCAGCTCGCGGCCCTTGCGCCAGGTCATCATCAGCGAGAACACCGTGCCGCCGATCAGCAGCGGGAACCAGCCGCCATCGAACAGCTTGAGCAGGTTGGACGAGAAGAAGGCCAGGTCCACCAGGAAGAAGAAGCCGGTGGCGGCAATGCACAGGGCCAGCGGGTAGTTCCAGCGGTAGCGGATCACGAAGAAGGTCAGCGTGGTGGTGATCAGCATGTCCAGCGTCACCGCAATGCCGTAGGCGGCCGCCAGGTTGCCGCTGGAGCGGAACAGCACCACGGCCAGCGCGATGGCCACGAACAGGCTCCAGTTGACCAGGGGCATATAGATCTGGCCGGCCTCGCGCACGCTGGTGTGGCGCACTTCCAGGCGCGGCAGATAGCCCAGCTGTATGACCTGGCGCGTGACGCTGAAGGCGCCCGTGATCAGGGCCTGCGAAGCGATGACCGTGGCCATGGTGGCCATCAGCACCAGGGGCAGCAGGGCCCAGGCCGGGGCCATCATGTAGAAGGGATTCTTCACGGCGGCCGGGTTGGCCAGCAGCAGCGCACCCTGGCCGAAGTAATTGAGCGTGAGGGCAGGCATGGCCACGGAGAACCAGGCCAGGCGAATGGGCTTCTTGCCGAAGTGGCCCAGGTCGGCGTAGAGCGCTTCCGCCCCGGTCACGCACAGCACGACGGCGCCCAGGATGATGAAGCTGGTGCCGGGGTTGTCCCAGATGAAGCGCACCGCGAAGTGCGGGCTGATGGCCGCCAGGATTTCCGGATGGCCGGCGATCTGGTGTATGCCCAGCGCGGCGATGGTGGCGAACCAGACCAGGGTGATGGGGCCGAAGAAGCGCCCTATCCCTGCCGTGCCATGCTTCTGGAACCAGAACAGCAGGAACAGGATGACCAGGGTCAGCGGGATCACCGCCTTGGTGAAGTGCGGGGACACCACCTCCAGGCCCTCGACGGCCGAAAGCACGGAGATGGCCGGCGTGATCACGCCGTCGCCATAGAACAGCGAGGTGCCGAAGATGCCGATGAGCAGCAGCACGCTGCGCAGGCGCGGCTTGTCCTTGACGGTCTGCGAGGCCAGGGCCAGCATGGCGACCAGGCCGCCTTCGCCGTTGTTGTCGGCGCGCAGCACCAGGACCACGTATTTGAGCGAGACGATGACCGTCAGCGTCCAGAACAGCAGCGACAGGACGCCGTAGATGTTCTCCTGGGTGAACGGCACATGGCCGGAGCCGAACACCTCCTTGACCGAATACAGCACGCTGGTGCCGATATCGCCATAGACCACGCCGATGGCGCCCAGGGTGAGCGCGGCCAACGAAGATTTGGTTTTCTGCACAGGTCTATGCGCCATCCCGTGGGGAGATGGCTTCAGTCAATTGAAATGCCGGCATTGTCCGCTGTCCTGATGACGAGCGCATCGGACAGCACCCCGATCAGTCGTAGATTTCCGCGTTGGGGTTGGTCGCCTCCAGCTCATAGCTGGCCGCCAGCATGGCGACCCGGGCCACCACGCCGTACATGTAGAAGCGATTGGGCATGCTGGCACCCGGGCGGGCGCCGATCTGGGGCAGCTGGGTGCTGTGCTGGAAGGCCAGCGGCACGAAGCCGGCACCGGGCGCGTTGAGGTTTTCGTCCACATCGCGCTCGGGGTGCATGCGGTAGAAGCCGCCGACCACGTAGCGGTCCATCATGTAGACCACGGGCTCGGCCACGGCGTTGTTCATGCGCTCCTGGGTGAGCACGCCTTCCTGGATGATCACGTCGTGCACGGTCTGGCCGTCCTTGATCATGCCCATCTTGTTGCGGCTCTTGCGCGGCAGCTCGGCCAGTTCCTTGGCGTCGCGCACGGTCATCACGCCCATGCCATAGGTGCCGTTGTCGGCCTTGACGATGGCAAACGGCTTTTCCTTGATGCCGTATTCCTTGTACTTGCGGCGCACCTTGGCCAGCAGCACATCGACCTGCTCGGCCAGGCCTTCCATGCCCACGCCATTGGCGAAGTCGATGCCTTCGCTGCGCCCGAACAGCGGGTTGATCAGCCAGGGATCGATGCCCAGCAGCTTGCCGAAGCGCTTGGCCACTTCCTCGTAGCTCTGGAAATGGCGGCTCTTGCGGCGCACGCTCCAGCCTGCATGCAGGGGCGGCAGCAGGTATTGCTCGTACAGCTCCTCGACGATGCCCGGCACGCCGGAGGACAGGTCGTTGTTGAGCAAGATGGTGCAGGGATCGAAATCCTTGAGGCCGATGCGGCGCTTGCTGCGGATCACCGGCTCCAGCGTCACCGTGTCGCCATGCGGCAGGGTGACGGTGGTGATCTTCTTCACATCGGGGCTGATGGAGCCGATGCGCACATTCAGACCGGCCATGTTGAAGATGCGCTTGAGCTGCACCACGTTGGCCAGGTAATGGGTGTTGCGCGTGTGGTTCTCGGGAATGATGAGCAGGTTGCGCGCTTCGGGGCAGATCTTCTCGATCGCCGCCATGGCCGCCTGCACGGCCAGCGGCAGCATTTCGTCGGTCAGGTTGTTCCAACCGCCAGGAAACAGGTTGGTATCCACGGGCGCGAGCTTGAAGCCGGCGTTGCGGATGTCCACCGAGCAATAGAAAGGCGGCGTGTGTTCCATCCATTCGAGCCGGAACCAGCGCTCGATCGCCGGCATGGAGTCGAGGATGCGCTGCTCAAGCTCGTTGATCGGGCCTGTCAGGGCCGTGATGAGATGTGGAACCATAAAGACCCTCTGGGTACGGCGGTGGGGGGCAATTGTAGAGATTGGACCATGGTCTAAGTGTTTTCCCTAGTCTCTTCGGCATCATCGGCGCCAGAAAGCCGGGGAAAGCAGCGCCATGAAACTGAGGATTTCCAGGCGCCCCAGCAGCATGGCCAGGGTGCAGATCCAGGTCTGGAAGTCGGTGAGCACAGCATAGTTGGAGCTCGGACCCAGCGCGCCCAGGCCCGGCCCCATGCAGTGCACGCTGGCCAGCACGGCGGAAAAGGCGGTCACCGGGTCCAGGTCGGTGAGCAGCAGCACCATGCTGAGCGTGATCACGGTGGCGCCATAGACCAGCATGAAGGCCAGCACCGAGAAGATCATGCGGTCGTCCACCACGCCGTTGCCCAGCCGCACGGGCTGCATGGCGCGCGGGTGCACGAGCCGCGTGAGCTCGCGCCGCGCCTGCTTGAGCAGGATGAGCATGCGCACCATCTTGATGCCGCCACCCGTGGAGCCCGCGCTGGTGGCCACGCCCGACAGCAGCAGCATGAGCACGGGCGCGAAGACGGGCCAGCTCAGGTAGTCGACGGTGGTGAAGCCCGTGGTCGTGGCCACCGAGACCACGTGGAAGATGCCGTAGCGCAGCGCCTCGACAGGCCCGTACACGCCCTTGGCCCACAGCAGCAGCGCGACGATGAGCCCGCCGCCCAGCAGCACGGCCAGCGTGGCGCGCATTTCGGGGTCGCGCCAGAAGCCGTCCCAGCGGCCCTTGCGCATGGCCACGAAGTACAGCGCGAAGTTGCAGCTGGCCAGCAGCATGAAGACCAGGGCGATCAGCTCGATCAGCGGCGAGTCGAAGTAGGCGAAGCTGGCGTCGTGCGAGGACAGGCCGCCCAGGCTCACCGTGGCGAACATGTGCATCAGCGCATCCAGCGGCTCCATGCCGGCGGCCCAGAAGGCCAGTGCACAGGCCAGCGAGAACACGCCGTAGACGCCCCACAGGCCCTTGGCGGTCTCGGTCATGCGCGGCGTCAGCTTGGTGTCCTTGATGGGGCCGGCGGCCTCGGCGCGGAACAGCTGGGCACCGCCCACGCCCAGCAGCGGCAGGATGGCCACGGCCAGGATCAGGATGCCCATGCCGCCCAGCCATTGCAGGAAGGTGCGCCAGACGTTGATGGACACAGGCAATGCGTCCAGCCCCGTGAGCACGGTGGCGCCCGTCGTCGTCAGGCCCGAGACGGCCTCGAAATAGGCGTGGGTGAAGCTGATGCTCAGGCCCACATGGCCCAGGCCCAGCACCAGGGGCAGCATGGCGCACAGGGGCAGCACCACCCAGACCAGGGTGACGAGGATGACGCCGTGGCGCGGCTGCAGCTCGCGCCGGAAATGGTCCAGGCCTACCCACAGCGACAGCCCCGCCGCCGCCGTGATGCCGATGGCCCAGGGGTAGATGCGCCAGATGCCGTCGTCGGCAAACCAGGACACGGCAAAGGGCAGCAGCATGGACAGCGCGAACATGACCATGAGCATGCCAAGCACGCGCAGGACGGGGAACAGGTCGCGCATGGGTATGGGCTCAGAAGAAGGTGGCGCTGACGCGGAACAGGTTTTCCACGTCCCGCACCAGCCGCTTGTGGGGCAGGAAGAAGACCACGTGGTCGCCGCTCTCGATCACGGTGTTGCCGCGCGGGATGATGACCTCGGGCTCGGCACCGGCCGCGATCTCGTCGGCCGGCACGCCTTCGGGAATGCCGCGCACGATGAGGCCGATGTGCGCATCCTCGGGCACGCGCAGGTCCTCGACCTTGCGGCCGACCACGCGCGAGCTCTTGCGGTCGCCGCGCGCCACGATCTCCAGCGCCTCGGCCACGCCCCTGCGCAGGCTGTGCACGGCCTGCACGTCGCCGCGGCGCACATAGGCCAGCAGCTCGCCGAGCATGGCCTGGGCCGGCGACAGCGCAATGTCGATCTGCGTGCCGTGCATCAGGTCGGCATAGGCGCGCCGCGTGATCAGCGAGAGCACGCGCCGCGCGCCCATGCGCTTGCCCAGCAGGCTGGCCATGATGTTGTTCTCGTCGTCGTCGGTGAGGGCCAGGAACAGGTCCACGTCCTCCACGCTTTCATCGGCCAACAGGTCTTCGTCGGTGGCATCGCCGTGCAGCACCAGCACCTCGGCCGGCAGCAGCGAGGCCAGGTCCTGGCAGCGCTGCTCGTCGGGCTCGATGATCTTGATGTGAAAGCGGCCCGGCACGCGCGACAGCTGCAGCGCCAGGCGCAGACTGACCTGGTCGCCACCGGCGATCATGATGCGGTAGACGGGGCGCGAAGGCCGGCCCGCGGGCTGGTGGATGGCGCGGAGCACCTCGGCCACATGCTCGCGCGCGGCCAGGATGAAGACTTCGTCGCCGGGCTCGATGCGGGTGTTGCCGTCGCAGCGCACGAAGCGGTCGGGCTCCTCCAGGAAACGCCGGTAGATGGCCACGATGCGCATGGCCAGCTCGGGCATGCAGTCGCGCAGCTCGCCGATGTGCTTGCCGACGGCGGGGGCGCCGTCGCGCGCACGCACCGAGGCCAGCGCGGCGCGTCCGCCCGCGAAGGCGCGCACCTGCATGGCTTCGGGGAACTCGATGAGCTTGCTGATGTAGTTGGTCAGCGATTCCTCGGGGCAGATGATGCGGTCCACGCCGAAGCCTTCCTTGCCCAGCAGCGTCTCGTCATCGCCAAAGCCCGAGGAGCGCACGCGCGCGATGCGGGTGGGAATCTCGAACAGCACCTGGGCCAGCTTGCAGCACACCAGGTTGGTTTCGTCGAGCGCGGCGCAGGCGATCAGCAGGTCCGTGTCCTTGGCTCCGGCCTCGGCCAGCACCTGGGGATCGATGCCGTTGCCCACGACGCCGCGCAGGTCGAAGCGCGACTCCAGCTCGCGCAGGCGACGCGCATCGGTGTCGATCACCGTGATGTCGTTGCGTTCGGACACCAGGCTTTCGGCCACGCTGTAGCCCACACGGCCGGCGCCAAGAATGATGATTTTCATGGGTTCATTGCGGTGCTGCGGTGCCGGCGCGGGGCATCCCGGCGCGGGGCGTCCCGGCCGGGTGCCTGCCGGCGCGCAGCAAGGTCCGGTCAGGTGCGGACTTCGCCTTCACCCAGCACCACGTATTTGAGCGAGGTGAGACCTTCGATGCCCACAGGACCGCGCGCATGGAACTTGTCGGTGCTGATGCCGATTTCCGCACCCAGGCCGTACTCGAAGCCATCGGCAAAGCGCGTGCTGGCATTGACCATGACGCTGGCCGAGTCCACCTCGCGCAGAAAGCGCTGGGCATGCATGTGGTCGCGCGTGAGGATGGCATCCGTGTGGTGGCTGGAGTAGCGGTTGATGTGGGCGATGGCTTCGTCCACACCCGCGACGATCTTGACGCTGATGATGGGCGCCAGGTATTCCTCGCTCCAGTCCTGCTCGGTGGCCTCGGCCAGTTGGGCACCGGCCACGGACTTCAGGATGGCCAGCGATTCGGGGCAGCCGCGCATCTCGACCCCCTTGGCGGCGTAGATGGCGCCGATCTGCGGCAGGAACTCGGCGGCCACGCCGCGCGCCACCAGCAGGCTCTCGCTGGCGTTGCAGGGGCTGTACTTGTTGGTCTTGGCGTTGTCGGCCACCTTGACGGCCATGGCGATGTCGCAGGGATCATCGACATAGGTGTGGCAATTGCCGTCCAGGTGCTTGATGACGGGCACCTTGGCCTCGCGGCTGATGCGCTCGATCAGGCCCTTGCCGCCGCGCGGGATGATGACGTCCACGTAGTCGGGCATGGCGATGAGCTGGCCCACGGCCTCGCGGTCCGTGGTCTGCACCAGCTGCACGCCGTGCTCGGGCAGGCCGGCCTCGGCCAGTGCCCTGGCCACGAGGGCGGCCAGTGCCTTGTTGGAGTCGATGGCTTCCGAGCCGCCGCGCAGGATGCAGGCGTTGCCGCTCTTGATGCTGAGGCTGGCCGCCTCGATGGTCACGTTGGGGCGGCTCTCGTAGATCATGCCGAACACGCCGATGGGCACGCGCATCTGGCCCACGCGGATGCCGCTGGGCATTTGCTTCATGCCGATGATCTCGCCGATCACGTCGGCCATGGATGCCAGCTGTTCGCAGCCCTGGGCACAGGTTTCAAGCACCTTGGGCGTCAGGCGCAGGCGGTCCACCATGGGTGCGGACAGGCCGTTGGCCACAGCGCGGTCGAGGTCACGGGCGTTGTCGGTCTGCAACGGCTCCACGTTCTCCCGCAGCAGGCGCGCCAGCGCCAGCAGGGCGCGGCTTTTGACGGCAGCCGAGGCTCGGGCCATCTGGGCGGAGGCCACTTTGGCCTGAACGCCCAGGTTGTGGGTGTATTCGACGATATTGAGCGCGTTCATTCCGAGATTCTCGCCGAGTTGCGCCCATTTGCGCACCGGGACCGGGCATGCCCCGCGCCGACATGCGGCTGCGATGCGGCCGGGATGCGTCTGCGCACGGCCGCCAGAGGGCAAACCCCGCGTTGCGGCGGCCGGCAGGATGTCGCGGCCACCCTACACTGCTGCCCAGTACGCAGAGGTTTCCCGCCATGTCCACCAGCCACGACACTCTTCTCGCCGCCCAGCAGCTCGCCCAGCTGCACGCCGGCTTCGCCCAACTGGCACAGCAGCAGCTGTCGGCCGCCGTGCTCGGACAGCAGGCCAGGGCCTCGTCGGAGTTGCTGCAGGCCCTGCCGCCGCGCTACGGCGAAGTGCTTCTCAATCTGCTGGACCGACTGGAGTCCAGCGCGCTGTTCAGCGAGGAAAGCTGCTCCTTCAGCCAGAAGGACCTGCTGGACAACCTTGAGACCTGGGCCACCAAGGCCCAGGCGCAGTTGGAAAAGACGCGCTAGGAACGGTACGTCAGCCCTTGGCGCCGGCCTGGGCCAGGTCCACGGCCAGGCGGCGCAGGGCCTGCCAGCCGTCGCGCGGCCAGCCTTCGAAGGCCAGGCCCTTGACGATGCCGTCCACCGCGTGGGCCGATTGCAGCAGGCGCGCGGCCTGGGCGTCGGTGATGCGCGGCAGCAGGCGCTCGAACAAGCGTTCCTTGACGCCCCAGATGCGCTGGGCGCGCAGCGCCATCGGCAGGGGCTGGCCTGCGGCCATGGCGTCCCTCACGCGGCAGATGGCGCGGATGTCCTCGGCCAGGGTCCAGTGCACCAGCACCTCGGCCGTGCCTTCGGCCTGCAGGCCATCGAGCATGCGCGAGACGCGCGCCAGCTGCCCGCCCAGCACGGCCTCCGACAGCTTGAACACGTCGTAGCGCGCCACATTGAGCACGGCCTGCTCGACCTGGGCCTGGCTCAGTTCACCCTCGGGATGCAACAGCGCCAGCTTCTGGATTTCCTGGTGCGCGGCCAGCAGGTTGCCTTCGACGCGGTCGGCAAAGAACTGCAGCGTGCGCTGCCCTTCCTCGCCGGGTGCGACGCGCTGGCCCTGGGCCGCCAGCCGCTGGGCAATCCAGGCCGGCAACTGGGCGCGCTCAATGGGATCGATCTGCAGCGTCATGCCCTGGGCCTCCAGCGCGCTGAACCAGGCCCCCGTCTTGGTGGCCTTGTCCAGGCGCGGCAGCAGGACCAGGGTGAGCGTGCTGTCGTTGCCCCGCGCGGACTCGGCGATCTGCTGCAGCGCGGCGCCGCCGTCCTTGCCGGGCTTGCCCGAGGGAATGCGGATCTCGACGATCTGCCGGTCGGCAAACAGCGACAGCGAGCCACCGGCCGCCAGCACGGCGCTCCAGTCGAAATGCGCGCCGGCCACGGTGTAGCTGCTGCGCTCGGTATAGCCGGCCGCGCGCGCCGCGGCGCGGATGGCATCGGCCGCCTCCTGCTGCTGCAGCGGCTCGTCGCCGTGCAGCACATAAAGCGGGCGCAGGCCCTTGGCCAGATGGCCGCCAAGCTGGTTCAGGGCAAGCTGCATGGGGCTCAGGTCAGGCTCTTGACGGCGGCCAGACGGCGCAGCAACTGCTGCACGATGTCGGTGCGCATGTCCTTGTAGAGCATGGCCTCCTCGGCTTCCTTGGACAGCGCGTTGGTTTCGTTGTACGTCACATCGCGCTGCTGCAGGATTTCGGTCTCGGGAATCGGCTCGTCGCCATTGGGCGTGCGCAGCTTGAAGCGCACGCGCAGGCGCAGCTGCAATTCGCGCACCTGGCCCAGCGCGTTCATGCCGACGATGACCCGCTCCTGCCGCTCGCTGACGATCTGGAAGATCGCTTCGGCATCGTCGGGCGATGCCGGATCGCGCAGCACGGTCAGCTTGTCGCTGGCACTGGCCAGATTGCGCGACAGCTCCCGCGCTACCGGAGAGCCCCGGCCAGCCTGGATGTAGAGCGAGCGGAACACGAAGGTCGGCACCCCCCGCAGGCGAAAGCCGCAGGCCCCCAGCAGCGGAGCCAGAGCCAGGGCGGTGAGCAGGGTACGTTTTTGCATGCTTGGTTCCTTGCGGGCGCCGGGCAAGCCCGGCGCCCAGGGGGTCAGACCACGACGTTCACGAGGCGGCCAGGCACCACGATCACCTTCTTGGGCACGGCACCGTTGGTGAACTTCTGGCATTCCTCATTGGCCAGGGCGATGCGCTCGATCTCGGCCTTGTCGGCCGTCGAGGACACCAGGATGGCCCCGCGCAGCTTGCCGTTGACCTGCAGCACCAGAGAGATCTCGTCCTGCACCAGAGCCTGGGGATCAACCTGGGGCCAGGGCGCATCAAGCACGTCGCCCAGGCGGGCGGCGTAGCCCAGCTCGCTCCACAGCGCATGGGCCAGGTGGGGCGTGGCCGGGTAGAGCACGCGCAGCAGGATGCCGAAGCCTTCGATCAGCGCCACCTGGGCACCCGCGTCGTCGAAGGACTTGAAGTCCTCCAGCGCGTTGATCATCTTCATGGCGCCCGAGACCACGGTGTTGTACTGCATGCGCTGGTAGTCGTATTCCACCTGCTTGAGCACGGTGTGGATCTCCAGGCGCAGGGACTTGGCGGCCTTGCCGAACTCCACGTCGTCCAGCGACTTGGCGCCGGCCACGCTTTGCACGGCACCGGCCATGTCCATCTGCGACAGCTTGGCGCCGAAGTTGTAGACGCGGCGCAGGAAGCGGTAGCTGCCTTCGACGGCGGCATCGTTCCACTCCAGCGTCAGCTCGGGCGGCGCGGTGAACATGGTGTACAGGCGCGCGGTGTCGGCGCCGTACTTCTCGATCAGCTCCTGCGGATCGATGCCGTTGTTCTTGGACTTGGACATGGTGCCCACGCCCTCGTAGTCGATGTCCGTGCCCACGGGCAGCAGGCCATCGGCGCTGTCCACCTCGGCCTTGAGCTTGGCGCCCACGATCTTGCCGGTCTCGTCGAACACATGCTCGACATCCTTGGGCCAGAAGTACTCCTTGGCACCCTTGGCCGTGCGGCGGCTGTAGATGTGGTTGAGCACCATGCCCTGGGTCAGCAGCTTGGTGAAGGGCTCATCGACCTTGACCAGGCCCAGGTCACGCATGACCTTGGTCCAGAAGCGCGCGTACAGCAGGTGCAGGATGGCGTGCTCGATGCCGCCGATGTACTGGTCCATGCCGCTGCCGCCGGTGGCGGCATTCTGGTCCCGCATCCAGTACTCGGCACCTTCCGCCACCATCTGCTCGCTGTTCCTGGCGTCGCAATAGCGCATGAAGTACCAGGACGAGTCCACGAAGGTGTCCATGGTGTCGGTCTCGCGGCGCGCGCTCTTGCCGCAGCAGGGGCAGACCACGCCGGCGTGGAAGGCTTCGCTCTTGATCAGGGGGTTGCCCGAGCCATCGGGCACCAGGTCCTGGGGCAGGACCACGGGCAGGTCCTTGGCGGGCACGGGCTGGGCGCCGCAGTCCTCGCAGTGGATGATGGGAATCGGCGTGCCCCAGTAGCGCTGGCGGCTCACGCCCCAGTCGCGCAGGCGCCAGGTGGTTTTCTTCTCGCCAAGGCCCTTGGCGGCCAGCAGTTCGGCCACCTTGTCCACGGCCGCCACATGGGGCAGGCCGTCGAGTTCGCCGGAATCGATGCAGACAGCGCGCTGCTTGTCGCCGTACGAGTCGGCCCATGCCTCGGTGCTGAAGGTCTCGCCTTCGACCGCGATGACCTGGCGGATGGCGATGCCGTACTTCTTCGCAAAGGCGAAGTCGCGCTCGTCATGCGCGGGCACGCCCATGACGGCGCCGTCGCCGTAGCTCATGAGCACGTAGTTGCCGACCCAGACCTCGACCTGGGCGCCCGTCAGCGGATGCGTGACGAACAGGCCCGTGGGCAGGCCTTCCTTTTCCTTGACCGCGAGTTCGGCCTCGGTAGTGCCGCCCTTCTTGCACTCTTCGATGAAGGCGGCCAGCTTGGGGCTCGTGGCGGCGGCGTGCAGGGCCAGCGGATGCTCGGGCGCCACGGCGCAGAACGTCACGCCCATGATGGTGTCGGCACGCGTGGTGAACACGTACAGGCGGCCGTCCTGGATGGGCTGGCCGTCGGCGCCACGGATGTCGTGGGTGAACGCAAAGCGCACGCCGGAGCTCTTGCCGATCCAGTTTTCCTGCATCAGGCGGACTTTTTCAGGCCAGCCGGTCAGCGTGGCCTTGTCGCCACCCACCTGGACATGGTCCAGCAGCTCCTGGGCGTAGTCGGTGATCTTCAGGTAGTAGCCGGGGATTTCGCGCTTTTCGACCGGCGCGCCCGTGCGCCAGCCGCGGCCGTCGATGACCTGCTCGTTGGCCAGCACGGTCTGGTCCACCGGGTCCCAGTTCACGACCTGGGTCTTGCGGTAGGCAATGCCCTTTTCCAGCATCTTCAGGAACAGCCACTGGTTCCACTTGTAGTAGTCGGGGTCGCAGGTGGCGATCTCGCGGCTCCAGTCGATGGCCAGCCCCATCGCCTGCATCTGCTTTTTCATGTAGGCGATGTTGTCGTAGGTCCACTGCGCAGGCGGCACCTTGTTCTTGAGCGCAGCGTTCTCGGCCGGCAGGCCGAAGGCGTCCCAGCCCATGGGCATGAGGACGTTGTAGCCCTTCATGCGCAGCTGGCGCGTCAGCATGTCGTTGATGGTGTAGTTGCGCACATGGCCCATGTGCAGCTTGCCGCTGGGGTAGGGCAGCATGGAGCAGGCGTAGAACTTGGGCTTGGCCTGGTCTTCGGTCACGCGGTAAGCGTCGCGGGCGGACCAGTGGTCTTGCGCTGCGCGCTCAACGTCGATGTGGTTGTATTTCTCTTGCATGGTGCTGCGGCCCAGGGGCCTGACAAGGTGGATTGCCGGAATCAACCGGCGATTTTAGGCCCCCGGCCCGGCCGTGCCCGAAGCCGCCCACAAGCCCGCAGGCGGTACTGCGTCATCGGCGGCCGCTTGCCCGCCTATGGCACGGGGAAAAGCCGCACTGCGTATGCTTGCCAACTCTGCGGCGCCATGCCGCAGGCGTTCCTCCATCGCCAGCCCGGGCTTGCGCAGGAACCGATGCGCATCTCCCGGGCATGCCGCCACTGCGCGCGGCCTCATGGTGCCGGCCGCAGGCAGGCCGGCACTGCAACGCCCTGGAGTTTTTCTTGCTGAACTGGTCTTTGATTTCCGGCTGGGATCCCGTCATGCAGGCCCTGGCCGCGCTGTGCGCGCTGGTGCTGCTGGCCCGCTCGGCGGGGTTTGTCGTGCAATGGCTGCTGCTGCGCGTGCTGCCGCGCATGCGCAGCACGCTGGTGGAGATGGAATGGGCGCAGGTGCTGCTGCACGACAGCGTGCTGCAGCGGCTGGCCAAGGCCGTGCCTTCGCTGGTCATGCAGTCGGGCGTGCAGGCCATACCGCAGCTGCAGCCGCAGTGGGCCACGCTGATCCTGAACCTGGCCATCGCCTGCACCATCTACCACGTGGCCCGCGTGATCAGCGCCCTGCTCAACGCCATGAACGAGGCGCACGAGCTCAAGGAAGAGCGCAAGGCCACGCAGGCCCATTCGATCAAGAGCTATGTGCAGCTGGGCAAGCTGCTGGTGTTCCTGATCGCCATCGTGCTCATCGTCGCCACCCTGGTGGACCGCTCTCCGTTGCTGCTGCTGTCGGGCCTGGGCGCGGCCTCGGCCGTGCTGATGCTGATCTTCAAGGACACCATCATGTCCTTCGTGGCCGGCGTGCAGCTGGGCTCCAACGACATGCTGCGCGTGGGCGACTGGATCGAGATGCCCCAGGTCGGCGCCGATGGCTTCGTGATCGACATCGCGCTGCACACGGTGAAGGTGCAGAACTGGGACAAGACCATCACCACCATTCCCACCTGGCGGCTGATGAGCGACAGCTACAAGAACTGGCGCGGCATGTTCGAGTCGGGCGGGCGCCGCATCCGCCGCTCGCTGCACATAGACGCCCACACCATCCGCCTGCTGACGCCTGAGCAGCGGCAGAAACTGGCGCTGCTGGAGCCCCTGAAGGACCATTGGACCCGCAGCGGCGACCTGCGCATGGCCGACGCGCCTGCAGGCAGCGCGATGGCCGCGCAGCAACTCAGCAATCTGGCCGTTTTCAAGGCCTATGCATACGCCTACCTGCTGCGCCATCCGCACATCCACAAGACGCCGAACATGTTTTTGCTGGTGCGCACCATGGAGCCTTCGCCCATGGGCGTGCCGCTGGAGCTGTTTTGCTACACCAGCACCACGGTCTGGGTGGAGTACGAGGCCATACAGGGTGCGATCTTCGACCACCTGATCGGCATGCTGCCCCTGTTCGGGCTCAGCCTGTACCAGCGTTCCTCGGACCATGGCCAGCATCTGCGGCTGGCGGGCAGCGAGCGCTGGCCCGAAGGGCAGGAATAGGTTCGCGGGCGCAGGCCAGGCGGCGTTTCAGCGCCCGGCGCCGGAGGGGCCCAGGACGGCGGCGGACCGGCCCTCCTGGCTTCGCGCAGGCTCCGCCACGAAGCCCATGCGCGTCAGGCCCGCCGCGTGGGCCCAGCCCATGAGCTCGGCCACGCGGCCATAGGGCACGGCCTGGTCGGCACGCAATTGCAGCTCGGCCTGGGGATTGCGGGCGCCAAGCCGGGCCAGGCGCTCGCGCAGTGCCTCGGGCGTGGTGGGCTGGCCCTGCACCCAGAGCGCGCCCTGCGCATCGACCTCCAGCAGCAGCGCATCGTCCTCGCCCGCAGCCGCCAGGGGCTGGGTGCCCTGGGCCAGGGGCAATTGCACGCGCAGGGAGGCGGCCAGCATGGGCGCCGCAAGAATGAAGATGACCACCAGCACCAGCATCACGTCCACCAGCGGGGTGACATTGATGGCGTGCATGGGCTGGGGGGCGCTCTCCTTGCCGCTCAGTCGTCCGAAGGCCATGTGCGCTCCTGCCTGGCCGCCCGGTCAGGGTGCGTCCATGGGGCCGGCCGGCAGGCCGGCGACGGGCATGCCGTCATCCTGCTGCGCCTGCCCGGGCTGCTCCAGGCCGAACATGGCCTGCAGGTCATGGGCAAAGCCTTCGAGCAGGGCTTCCATCTGGGCGGCGGCGCGGCCCAGCAGGTTATAGGCCAGCACAGCCGGCAGGGCGACGGCCAGGCCGGCTGCCGTCATCACAAGGGCCTCGCCCACAGGGCCGGCCAGTTGCTCGATGCCGATCTGTCCGCTGCCGGCCAATGTGGCCAGCGCGTGGTGAATGCCCCAGACGGTGCCCAGCAGGCCGACGAAGGGCGCCGTGGCGCCCACGGTGGCCAGCAGGGTCTGGCCCCATTGAAGCTGGTGGCTGGCCGACTGCAGCGCCTGGCGCAGGCCGCGCGTGAGGCGCACGGAGCGCGCTGCGCGCCCCGAGAGCGCCATGCCGCTGCTGCCCGTGGGCGCGAGGGCCTGGGACACGGCCCCGGCCATGGACGCCACCAGTTGCTGGCGATCGACCTCGGCCATGCGGGTCTGGCCCGTGGCCAGGTCCGGCGCACTCCAGAAGGCCGCAATGGCCTGTGGAACGCGGCGGCGGCTGGCGGCCATGAACCAGATCTTCCAGACGATGACCACCCAGCTGGCCACCGACAGCGCCAGCAGCAGCAGCGCCGTGCCGCGCGCCACGGCGTCGCCTTGCTGCCACCAGAGCCAGAGTGGGCCGGTCATGGTCTTTATCTCGCCCGTATGGCCAAAGAGAGGTACGCGGCGCTACGGCCCTGGGTCTGCGCCATCACAGACCCAGGACATCGTTCATGTCGTACTGGCCCGTTGCCTTGCCTGCCAGGAAGCGCGCCGCCCGCAGGCTGCCCTGCGCATAGCCGGCACGGCTGCTGGACTTGTGCGAGATCTCGATGCGCTCGCCCGTGCCCGCGAACAGCACCGTGTGGTCGCCGATGATGTCGCCGCCGCGCACGGTGGCAAAGCCGATGGTGTTGTCCTCGCGCGCGCCGGTGTGGCCGAAGCGCTCGTAGACGGCGCGGTCGGCCAGCTTCGTGCCCTGGGCTTCGGCGATGACCTCGCCCATCTTGAGGGCCGTGCCCGAGGGGGCATCGACCTTGTGGCGGTGGTGGGCCTCGACGATTTCGATGTCATAGCCGCTGGACAGCGCCCTGGCCGCCATCTCCAGCAGCTTGAAGGTGACGTTCACGCCCACGCTCATGTTGGGCGACAGCACCACGGCCGTGCGCTGGGCGTACTCGGCGATGCGGGTCTTTTGCTCGTCGCTGAAGCCCGTGGTGCCGATGACCAGCTTGACGCCCAACTCGGCGCAGATGGCCAGGTGGTCCATCGTGCCTTCGGGGCGCGTGAAGTCGATCAGGCAATCGGCCTTGGACAGCGCGGCACGCACATCGCTTTCGATGGCGATGCCGCTGGGCTGGCCGAGGAAGGCCGAGGGGTCGGTGCCCAGCGAAGGGCTGTCGGCGCGGTCCAGCGCGGCGGCCAGCGCAAGGTCATCGCTTTGCGCGATGGCCTCGATCAGCATGCGGCCCATGCGGCCGGAGGCGCCGGCCACGGCCACACGCAGGCGCTGGTTGTTGCTGGAGGAAGTGGCAGTCGTGGCGTTCATGTCGGGAAAGGGATGCACAAGCTCAATGCATGGACAGCAGGCCAAAGCGGCGCCAGACAGGCGCTGCGGCGGCCGCCATCCACGGAAAAACGCCCGCATGCCTTGCGGCGCGCGGGCGGCGATATCAACGGGCGCCGGATTCCAGTGGCGGGTAGCTGGCCGCTGTGGGCGGCGGCTCGGCGGCCACGGGCTCTTCCACAGGCTTGGCGGCCGGGAACTTGGACAGCTGCTCCTCGCTGGCTTCCAGCTGAGGAATCTTGCCCAGCTTCTTCTTGGAGCCCAGGCTGGCGACGAATTCGGCCTCGGTGGGCATCTCGTCGCCTTCGGAGCGGGCAAACAGGTCGCCGTTGAAGAAGACGGTCAGCTTGCGCACCTGAGAATCGACGCCGGGGCGCTTGATGGTGAACACATATTCCCAGCGGTCGGCGTGGAATACGCTGGTGACCAGCGGCGTGCCGAGAATGTCGCGCACCTGCTGGCGGCTCATTCCGGGCTGCAGGGCCTCGACCTGTTCACGGGAGACGAAGTTGCCTTGGACGACCTCGACCTTGTAGGGAGTGACGACATTGGCGACTCGGTGCGCGGCGCCATCGAGGCTGCTGCAGCCTGCCAGCGCCACCCCGATCGACAGCATCAGGGCCGCACTCGTGCGGCAACGGGCTTGAACATGCATTGGTATCAGCATAGGGATATGATCGTGGATCATTGTAGCGGCTGGTCCCTAGGGCTTGCGATCATGCGACGCCCCTGGCACCAGGGCCATTTTGTTCGCCGCCCCGCGCCTGCCATGGTGGCAGTCCAGCGGGCAGTCTCTGCCAAAGACCCAGACATGAAGAACATCGACGAACTCAAGAGTACCGGCCTGAAGGCCACGCTTCCCCGCCTGAAGATCCTGGAGATCTTCCAGACGGGTGCGCAACGCCACATGACGGCCGAAGACGTGTTCCGCGTGCTGCTGGACGAACGCTCGGACATCGGCCTGGCCACGGTCTACCGCGTGCTCACGCAGTTCGAGCAGGCCGGCATCCTCATCCGCAGCAATTTCGAGAGCGGCAAGGCCGTCTACGAACTCAATGAAGGCCAGCACCACGACCACTTCGTGTGCACCAGCTGCGGCAAGGTCGAGGAGTTCTACGATCCCGATATCGAAAAGCGCCAGAACCTGATCGCCAAGGCCAAGGGCTGGGTGATCCAGGACCATTCGATGGCCTTGTACGGACAGTGCGCGGAATGCGCGAGCCGGCCCAGCAAATAAGGCCGGGTTCCTCAAAAAAAGCGGAGTGCTTCACACTCCGCTTTTTTTTGCCTTTTACTTTTTGCTACCGGCGCTTTACAGGGCGAAGCACATGGGCGGAGGATGCTGGCGTCCAATGGATGCCCCCTACCCACCGAGACACCATGCGCCGCACTTCGCCGTTCGCCATCGCTCTCACGTTCTGCGCCATCACCCTGGCCACGGGCTGCGCGCCCCTGCAGGCGCCGCCCTCCTCCGCAACGCCTGCACTCCATGCCCTGCCCGATGCGCCCCTCACCGCCGCGCAGCGCCAGCAATGGCTGGACCGCGTGACCTGGGGCGCCACCGACAGCGAGGATGCACAGCTGCAGCGCCTGGGCCTGAAGGCCTGGCTGGCCCGGCAGTTGCAGCCCGGCCCCCGGCCGCTGCCGCCGCAGGCACAGCAGCGGATTGACCAGCTGGGCATCAGCCAGCGCCCCATGAACGAGGTTCTGCTGGAACTGGAGACCCAGCGCAAGGCCGTGCAGGAGGCGGCATCGGCCGATGAAAAGGCCACGCTGCAGCAGACCTACCAGCGCACGCTGAACCAGTTGGGCAGCGATGCCCAGAAGCGCTTCGTGATCCGCGCGCTGTACTCGCCGGCGCAGCTGCAGGAGCAGATGACCTGGTTCTGGATGAACCATTTCAGCGTCAGCCTGCGCAAGGCCGATATCCGCGCCTGGGTGGGCGACTACGAGGAGCAGGCCATACGCCCGCATGCGCTGGGCAGCTTTCGCAGCCTGCTGGAAGCCTCGCTGCGCCACCCGGCCATGCTGCGCTACCTGGACAACGCCAGCAATGCGGCAGGCCGCATCAACGAGAACTACGCGCGCGAACTGCTGGAGCTGCACACCATGGGCGTGGGCAGCGGCTACACCCAGGCCGATGTGCAGGAGATGGCGCGCATCCTGACCGGCGTGGGCATCAGCCTGCAGCCGGCCGGCACGCCGCCGCCGCGCATGCGCCCCGAGCGCCAGGGCGACTACCTGCGCTCGGGCTTTTTCGAGTTCAACCCCAACCGGCACGACTACGGCCCCAAGACCTTCCTGGGCCAGCCCCTGCACGCACGCGGCATGGCCGAGGTCCAGGAGGCGCTGGACCGCATCGTCGCCTCGCCGGCCACGGCGCAGTTCATCGCGCGCAAGCTGGCGGTGTTCTTCATTGCCGACGATCCGCCGCCCGCCCTGGTGCAGCGCACGGCCCAGGCCTTCACGCGCAGCCGGGGCGATATCGCGGCCACCGTGGCCACGCTGCTGGCCGATCCCGAGGCCGCCCGCTTCGGCCGCAAGTTCCGCGATCCGCTGCACTACGTGCTGGCCGCCACGCGGCTGTCGGTGGACCAGCGCGTGGCGGCCGACGTGGCGCCGGTGCTGGGCTGGGTCAACCGGCTGGGGCAGAACCTCTATGCGCATGAGACGCCGGACGGCTATCCGCAGATGCAGTCCGACTGGGCCAGCTCGGGCCAGATGGCGGCGCGCTTCGAGGTGGCGCGCCAGATCGCCACGCGCAGCGCCGTGCTGTTCCGCGCCGACCCCGCAGATGCGCTGGAGAAGCCGCCCTACCCCACGCTGTCGGAATTGGCCAGCGTGCGCCAGCGCCTGCCGCAGTGGAGCCAGGCCACGCAGGCGGCACTGGCCCAGGCCCGCAATCCGGCGGACTGGAATACCTACTTCCTGTCCGCCCCCGAAATGATGTTCCGCTGACCCCCGGGGAGACTGTCCATGCAGCGACGCCACTTTCTGTCCCTGGCCTCCACCCTGCCCTTTGCCACCCACCTGGGCCGGCTGCAGGCCGCCACGCCCCGGCCAGCCACGCCGCGCCTACTGCTGGTGTTCCTGCGCGGCGCCTATGACAGCAGCAACCTGCTCGTGCCCACGCACAGCGACTTCTACTACGAGGCCCGCCCCAGCATCGCCATTGCCCGGCCCGGTGAGGCCCGGGGCGCCCTGGCGCTGGACGACCGCTGGGGCCTGCACCCGGTGCTGCAGGACAGCATCCACCCGCTGTTCCAGGCAGGCCAGGCCTGCTTTGTGCCCTTTGCGGGCACGCACGACCTGTCGCGCAGCCATTTCGAGACGCAGGACTCCATCGAGCTGGGCCAGGGCCTGGACGGGCGCCGCAGCTACCAGTCGGGCTTTCTGAACCGGCTGGCCCAGGTGCTGGGACAGGATGGCCGCACGGCGGTATCGCCCATGGCCTTCACGCCCCAGCTTCCGCTGCTGCTGCGCGGCAGCCTGCCGGCCGCCAACATGGCGCTGGCATCCGTGGGCAAGGGCGGCCTGGACGATCGCCGCAGCCAAGCCATTGCCGCCATGTATGCGGGCACGGCCCTGGGCCCGGCCGTGCAGGAGGGCTTTGCGGTGCGTGATGCCGTGCAGCGCAGCGTGCAGGAGGAAATGGACCAGGCCGGGCGCAATGCCATCAGCGCACGCGGCTTTGCCCTGGTGGCGCAGCGCATGGCGGCCCTGATGCGCGAGCGCTTCGACCTGGGCTTTGTCGATGTGGGAGGCTGGGACACGCACGTGGCCCAGGGCGGCGCCACGGGCGCGCTGGCCGGGCGGCTGGACGAACTGGGCCGGGGCCTGGCCGGCTTTGCCCAGGAGATCGGCCCCGAGGCCTGGCGGCATACGGTGGTGGTGGTGATCAGCGAGTTCGGCCGCACCTTCCGCGAGAACGGCAACAAGGGCACGGACCACGGCCACGGCACGACCTACTGGCTGCTGGGCGGCGGGCTGTCCTCGCATGCGGGCGGGCGCATCGTGGGCGAGCAGGTCGAGGTCAACCAGAAAAACCTGTTCCAGAACCGCGACCATCCCGTGCTCAACGAGTACCGCGCCGTGCTGGGCGGCCTGTTCCAGCGCATGTATGGATTGAGCCCGGCCCAGCTGCAGCGCGTGTTCGAGGGCGTCACGCCCCGCGATCTTCAGTTCATCTGACCATCTGACTACGCTGCAGGGCCTGCCGGGAAGGGCAATGGCGCCGGCACGGCCACGCCGGCCAGCTTGTCGGGGTTGCGCAGCGTGTAGATGCAGCGGATCAGGCCGTCCTCGACCAGCAGCGTCTGCACGGACTCCAGCTCGCCGTCGATGCAGCGCAGCAGGCCCGGCAGGCCGTTGACGCGCGCCAGGTGCAGGGTCTGGCGCTGGCCGTTGCGCCGCATGCGGCGCGTGGTGGCGAAGTACAGCAGGGCCAGGCGCCGGCCCGTCTCCAGCACGCGGCCGAACGAGGGCACCTTGCCGCCGCCGTCGCTGATGAGTTCGGCATCGGGCGCGAACAGCGCCTGGATCTGCGCGAAGTTCCCGCCCTGCACGGCCTGCGCAAAGCGCTGCAGCAGCGCGGCATGGGCCTCGGGCGGCGCCGCAAAGCGCGGGCGACCGGCCTGCACATGGCTGCGGGCGCGGTGCACGAGCTGGCGGCAGGCAGCCTCGCTGCGGCCCAGGGCCTGGGCCACCTCGGCATAGTCGGCATCGAAGATCTCGCGCAGCAGGAAGGCCGCACGTTCGTCGGGGGTGAGCTGCTCCAGCACGAACATCAGGGCCGTGGACACGTCGTGGGCACGCTCCAGCAGGTCTTCGGCCGAGGGCGCGGCCTCCTCGGCCCAGGGCTGGACCAGGGGCTCGGGCAGCCAGAAGCCCTGGTAGTGCTCGCGCTCGGCGCGCAGGCGGCGCAGCCGGTCTATGGCCAGGCGCGTGGTCACGGAGACCAGCCAGGCCTCGGGCTGCTCTATGCCGGCGCGCTCGGCGCCATGCCAGCGCAGCCAGGCTTCCTGGACCAGGTCCTCGGCATCGGCGCGCTGGCCCAGCATGCGGTAGGCCAGGCCGAACAGGCGCGGGCGGTGGCGCTCGAACAGCGCCAGGGGATCGTCGGTGACGGAGGAGGTCTGCATGCCATCAAGACGCGGGAGCGTGGCGTTTTGTGACAGACAGGGCCGGCATGGTGCTCGGTGCCTTGGTGACTCAGTGGGGCTGCGGAGCCTGCATCACGCTGGGATCGGTATGGATCAGCTCCAGCGGATAGCGGCGGCCGGCCAGGTAGTCCTCGATGCTTTGCATCACCAGCGGGCTGCGGTGCTGGGCTGCGCAGGCCTTGAGTTCGTCCAGCGTCATCCAGACCGTGCGCAGGATGCCGTCATCCAGCGGCTGGCCGGGCCGGAACCCGCCCAGCTCGCCCGTGAATGCAAAGCGCAGATAAGTGATGTCCGAACCCGTGCGCGTGCGCACGAAGCGGTTCAGGTAAATGCCGACCAGGGCCGTGGGCACGAAGTCGTGCGCGGTTTCCTCATCGACCTCGCGCACGCAGGCGGCGATGGGCGACTCGGCCGGGTCGAGATGGCCTGCGGGCGTGTTGTAGCGCACGCCATCGGCCGTGTCTTCTTCCACCAGCAGAAAACGGCCATCGCGCTCAATGATGGCCGCCACAGTGACATTGGGTTTCCAGCGATCGGGCATGGCGCGCATTATGACCAGAGGCGGCCGCCACGTCCCGGCCAAAACCCCATCAACACGCCATCAACACGCCCTGCCGGCCACCCACGCGACACCGCGCCCTACAGCGGCCGGACCATGTACAGCGCACCATCGCCATAGCTGTCCAGGCGCTGCTGCTGCAGCGGGTTCGCCAGCGCCTGCACGGCATAGCCATGGCGCTCCCAGTAGCCGCGCGAGCCCTGCACCGAGACCAGGGCCGTGTGGCGCAGGCCCTCGGCACGCGCCCTGTCCCACAGCGGCGCCAGCAGCGCGCGCGCCAGGCCCTGGCCTGCAGCGTCGGGGTGCACGGCCATGTCGTGCAGGTAGAGGGTGTCGGCCTGCTCCACGGCTTCGAAGTCACCGTGCAGCGGGGTGATCTTGGCCATCCGGCTGCGGTAGGCCGCAAGGTAGGCGCGCACCCGGCCGCCCTGCTCCAGCGCCAGCGAGCAGTTCGCCGCGCTGGCCAGGCGCCGCGCAAAGACCTCGCCGCTCTCGGCATAGTCCGCGCCATAGCAGGCCAGCTGGATGTGCAGCAGATCGGACAGGTCGGCAGCGGTCAGTGCGCGGACATGGAAGCGGCCAGCGAGGGGCGGGGGAGAAGACATGGACAGGTCATTTGAGCGCCGATGGCAGGCCCGCCAGGGTAAGCGATGGCCCATGCCCCAGCATGCCCTGCCGGAATCGGTGCTGCCGGTGCGGTCAATCCTTCCAGCGCTCGCGTATGTCTTCCAGCTGCGGGCGCAGGCCGATGAACAGCGGCACCAGGCGCGGGTCGAAGTGGGCGCCGGCCTGCTGCTCTATGTGCTCCATGGCGTCGTCCACGGTCCAGGCGTGCTTGTAGGGGCGCTCCGTGGTGAGGGCATCGAACACGTCGGCCACGGCCACGATGCGCGAGGCCAGCGGAATGTCCTCGCCCGCCAGGCCCTGCGGGTAGCCCGTGCCGTCCCATTTCTCGTGATGGGTCAGCGCAATGCTGTAGGCCATCTGCAGCACCTGGGAGTCGTGCTCACCGATGATCTCGGCGCCGATCTGCGGATGGCGGCGCATGACGGTCCATTCCTCGGCCGTCAGCGGGCCGTTCTTGAGCAGGATGGCGTCGGGGATGCCGATCTTGCCCACGTCGTGCATGGGTGCGGCGTTGAGCAGGTCGTCGGCCCACTCGTCGGTGCAGCCGGCCGCCAGCGCCAACGTCTTTGCGTAGTGGCTCATGCGGATCACGTGCATGCCGGTTTCGTTGTCGCGGTACTCGGCCGCGCGGCCCAGGCGCTGCACGATCTGCAGCCGCGTGCTGCGCAACTCGTCGAGCTTGACCAGCGACAGGTGGTTGCGCACCCGCGCGCGCACCACGGGCGCACGCACAGGCTTGACGATGTAGTCCACCGCGCCGGAGGCAAAGCCCAGCGCCTCGTCCTGCCCGTCCGACAGGGCCGTGATGAAGATCACCGGGATGCGGGCGGTGTCGGCCTGTGCCTTGAGCTGGCGGCACACGGCGTAGCCATCGAGCTCGGGCATCATGATGTCCAGCAGGATCAGGTCCGGCTGGTGCTGTGCCAGCTGCAGTGCCTTGCGCCCGTCCGTGGCGAACGAGAGCCGGTAGTCCTCGCCCAGGATCTGGCGCAGCACATGCAGGTTGGTCGGGTCGTCATCGACCAGCAGCAGGCGCGGGCGCTTGTCCGTTGCCAGTAGATTGGGCGCATTCATGCTCTGTCTCCATCGATCGAGGGCAGTTGCTGCTGCAGCTGCTGGGCGCATTCCTGCGCACGCTCGAAGTCGAAATTATCCAGTGCCTGCTGCAGTGGTTGCAGCTGTTCGGCCGTCAGCATGCGCACCAGGGCCTGCATGGCCTGCCCGTCCAGCTCCCCGCTTTGCAATGCGGCAACGATGCGCTCCAGCCAGGGCCGGGCATCGGCCGGCAGGCAGGACGCGCCGCCCTGCGGCCCGGCATCGGCCACGGGCGGCGCCGGTGCCGGGCCGCCGGGCAGCGCCTGGCCCGCGACCTCGGCCACCGGCATGGCGGCCGGATGGCGCTGGCGCAGCTCCTGCGTCACCGCATCCAGCGCCTGCTGCAACTGGTCGATGAGGGCAAGCAGCTGGGGCTGCGGGGCGCCATCCTGCGCCTGGCCTTCCAGGCGCGACGCCAGGCGGTACACGGCCTGCAGCCCCAGGTTGCCTGCCGCGCCGCGCACGCGGTGCGCCAGGCCCACCAGGGCTTCGGTCCCCGGGCGCTGCAGGGCGCGGCGCAGGCGATCGGCCAGGTCAAGCTGCTCGTTCAGAAAGCGCCGAATGGCGGCCACCAGCGGATCGACCCGGCCCCACAGCGCAATGCCCGAGGCCCAGTCCACCGTGACATCGGGCAGCCCCGCCTGGGCGCTGGCGGGCGCGGGCGGCCTGGCCTCCTTGAGCGCCACCTGCAGCGACAGCAGCCGCGCGATCTCGGCCTGCAGCCGCGCCATGTCCAGCGGCTTGGAGGCAAAGCCGTCCATGCCGGCGGCGCTGGCGTCGCTGCGGTCCTTCTCCAGCACGCTGGCCGACAGCGCGACGATGGGCACGGGCCGGCGCTGCAGTTGCCGCTCCCAGACGCGGATGGCGCGCGCCGCCGCCAGGCCATCCATACCCGGCATCTGCAGGTCCATCAGCACCACGTCGAAGGGCGGCTCCTGCGCCTGCACGCAGCGCAGCGCCTCGGCGCCGTCATGCGCCAGCGCCATCTGGTGGTTCTGGCTGGAGAAGTTGATCTGCAACAGCTCCAGGTTCTCGGGCACATCGTCCACGGCCAGGATGTGCAGCGGCGGCAGGCCGCGGCTGGCCGCGCCGCGCTCGGACAGCGGGCTCTCGCCGACCGGCAGGGGCAGGCGCACCTCGAACACCGTGCCCACGCCCACGGTGCTGTGCAGCTGGATGCTGCCGCCCATGAGCTCGGCCAGCTGGCGCGAGATGGTCGTGCCCAGGCCCGTGCCGCCAAAGCGCCGCGTGGTCGAGGCATCGGCCTGAGCGAAGGGGTCGAAGATGCGGTGGATCTTCTCGGGCGCGATGCCGATGCCCGTGTCATGCACATCGAGCTGCAGCACGCCCTGCTCGTAGCGCACGCGCAGCAGCACATGGCCACGCTCGGTGAACTTCACGGCATTGCCCAGCAGGTTCACCAGGATCTGCTGCACGCGCATGCCGTCGCCACGCAGGGCCGCCGGGGTGTGCGGGTCGTAGTCCAGGCGCAGGTCCAGGCCCTTGCGGTCGGCCGTGATGCGCAGCGACGCCAGGATCTGCTGGCACAGCTCGCGCACCGAGAAATCCTCGATCTCCAGCTCCACCGCGCCCTTGTCGAGCTTGGCCGTGTCCAGGATGTCATTGAGCAGGCGCAGCATGGAGCGCGCAGCGTAGTGCACCGTGTCCAGGTAGCGCGCCTGCGTGGGCTGCAGCGCCGTTTCGCGCAGCGCCTCGGTGAAGCCGATGATGGCGTTCATGGGCGTGCGGATCTCGTGGCTCATGTTGGCCAGGAAGGTGCTGCGCGCGGCGGCGGCCGCCTCGGCATGCTCCTTGGCCAGCACCAGCTCCTGGGCCAGCTTGCGCTGGGCACTGATGTCGGTGAGCAGCTTGACGATCTTGTAGGGCCGGCCGTCGGCGTCGCGTATGGGGTTGTAGGTGGCCTGCACCCAGATGCGCCGCCCCTCGCGCCCGCAGCGCAGGAATTCGCCGGCCTGGAATTCGCCCTCGGCCAGGCGGCGCCAGAACTGCACATGCTCGGGCGTGTGGGCATAGCCGGGCTCGCAGAACATGCCGTGGTGGCGGCCCGCGACCTCGTCGAGCCGGTAGCCGAACAGGTCCAGGAAATTGCGGTTGGCGCGCAGCACTTGGCCCAGCAGGTCGTACTCGATGGTGGCCAGCGACAGGTCGATGGCGCGCACCGTGCCCTCGAACTCGGCATTGCGCGCGCGCGCCGCCGTCTGGTCCATGATCACGCCGTCGATCCAGGTCAGCTCGTCGTGCTCGTTGAAGACGCCGCGCCCGGTCTCGGACACCCAGCGGGTGCTGCCGTCGCGGTGCAGCAGGCGGTAGTCGGCGTTGTAGGTCTGGCGCCGTGACAGCGAATGCGAGACCGCAGCCTCCAGCCGGTCGCGGTCCTCGGCATGGATGAGCCGGTCCCAGCCCGTGAGTCCGTCCGTGAAGTCCTGCTCAGTCCAGCCGGTCAGCTCCTTGATGGAGCGGCTGAGCAGCAGCGGCGTCCACTTGCCGTCGTACAGGCAGCGGAAGGTGGTGCCCGGCACGTTGTTGATCAGGGTGCGGTACTGCTCCTCGCTGCGGCGCAGCGACTGCAGCATCTGGCGGCGCTCGCGGATGTCGGTCACAAAGCCCACGAACAGCGGATCGCCCGCAATCGCCACCCGGCCCACGGCCAGGCGCACGGCGATCTGCGTGCCGTCCTTGTGCAGGGCATGGACATCGCGGCTGGAGCCGAGCAGGCCTGCAAAGCCCGCGGCCAGCTGCTTTTCCAGCGAGCCGCCCTCACCATCGCAGCCCGACGCAGGCATGAGCAGGCTGGCGCTGCGGCCCAGCACCTCATGCGCCGTCCAGCCCAGCAGCCGCTCGGCCGCGCCATTGAACGAGACGATGCTGCCGCGCCCGTCGATCATCACGATGCCGTCCACCGCCGTATCCACCACGGCGCGCAGGCGCGACTCGCTGCGCTGGACCTGCCGGTAGATCTGGCGGTAGCGCAGCGTCATGTTGACCGCGAGCACCAGGCCGAAGATCAGCACCACCACGCCCACGATGGAGAACACCAGCAGCGCATGCGTGGGCGCCTCCTGCTGCGCCAGCGCATCGATACCGGGCTTGAGGCGCAGTGCGTACAGGCCCGCATAGTGCATGCAGGAAATGGCCAGGCCCATGACTATGCCGGCCACCAGCGTGGGCCACAGGCGGCCCGTGTTGCCCAGCCGAAAGCGCACCCACAGCGACAGCATGGCCATGGTGGCGGCCACGATCACCGACAGCAGCACGCCCCAGGGGTCGTAGAGCATCAGGCTCCAGGTCTGGGCCGCCGCCATGCCGATGTAGTGCATGGAGCCAATGCCCAGCCCCATGAGCACGCCGCCGCCGACCAGCGCCTGGGCGGACAGCCGGGGCCGCACCATCAGCGTCAGCGCCAGCCAGGACGCCAGCATGCTGGGCAGCATGGACAGCGCGGTGATCCAGGGGTCGTAGTCGCCGAAGGTGCAGGGCACAAAGGCGAGCATGCCGATGAAGTGCATGGCCCAGATGCCGGCGCCCAGGCAGAAGGCGCCGGTCAGCACGCCGGTGCGGCGTATCCGGGGCGAGGCGGCATTGCGCGCCAGCCCCGCGATCTGCATGGCCATCATCGACGTGGCCACGGCCACCCCCACCGACAGCGCCACCAGGCCCGGATGCAGCCACTGGAACCACTGCGGATGGGGTGCCCATCCGAGCACGAAGATCTCGTCCCAATTCATGGCGCCCCCCCTGAATGGCACAGGGCCACGGCACCTGCCTGCCCGCCATCGATAGTCTTCATGTCTTTGATAATCATTTTCGATTGGCCGCAGCTATTTATCACACCTAGCATGGAGTCTCATCACGAGAAAAGCCCCGAGGAAAGCCCCATGACCCGCATCCGCCAGACCCTGCACCACCACCGCCACACGCTGATGAAAACCGCCAGCTACTACGTCATCCACGTCACGGTGGCGGCGGCCGTGGCCTATGCCGTGACCCGCAACCTCTGGGCTGCGCTGACGCTCAGCCTGCTGGAGCCCACCGTCCAGGCCGTGGCCTTCTTCTTCCATGAAAAGCTCTGGGAACGAGGCCTGCGCCGCCGTGCCGATGCCGCCGCCGCGATGGCGCCGCCCACGGCCGCAGCCTGAGCCTGCCGGGAACACGGAGATGAACATGCCCATGCCGACACCCATGCAGCCCCTTGGCGCAGACTCATTCGGGAAATGGCTGGCCGAGACCCTGGCCAGGATGGTCGATGGCGGTACGGGCTGAAACCCGGCCCTGCCGTGGCGGCAAGAGAGGTGGACATGGCGGCGCATGGTGGCAAGAACCCGGGAAATGCGAAATCGTTGGTATCAAGGCGCTGCTCGTACGGCCCAGGGCCGACACGGAATCCATGCATGCATGTCGGCGCAATCGGGGCGGACTGAAGCCCTGGCCCCGGCCACAATGCCAAACATTGTCAAGCGCATACGCTGCAAAAACCTGAGTACAAGCTGTGCAAAAACCTGTGCACATCCTGATATCAAACCTGTGAATTTCCTCTTTCCAAGGCTGTGATGAACCCGTTCATCCATGGTGCACGGCCAGCAGGGCGTCAATGAACACCCGGGCCGCACGCCCAGGGGCCACGGCATTGCGCCAGACCGCGAAGAAATCGCACAGATAGAAAAAGCGGTGCGGTGCCACGGCCTGCAGCAGGCCCTGGTCCTGCATGGCCTGTGCATAGTGATCGGGCAGAAAGCCCAGGTAGCGGCCCGATCGCACCAGCATGGCAATGGCCTCCTGGTCAAAACCCGTGGCCTGGCGCTGCAGGCCGGCCTGGTGGCTGAGCGCCATGTTGGGCGACTGGTAGCCCAGGCCTGCGAAGGCATGCGCACCCAGGCTGTCCCAGTCCAGCCCGCCATGGTCTGCGCCATGCAGCGGATGGCCGGGAGCGCAGTACAGCTGCATGCGCTCGCCAAACAGCCGGGCGCTGTCCAGCGCGCCCGAACTGGGTGCCGATGGCAGCACGCCCACCTGCCAGCGCCCCTCCATCAGCCCGCGCTCGATGGCCTGGATGGCGGCCACATGCAGGCGCAGATGCAGCTGCGGCGCCTGGTCGTGCAAAACGCCGATCGCCTCGGGAATGCGCGACTGCGGATTGCCCACGGTCTTGTCGAACAGCGCCACGTCCAGCGTGCCGGCCAGCCGGCCATGGATGTCGTCCACCTGGCCCAGGAAGCCTTCCACGCCACCGAGCAGTTGCAAGGTGGCCTCATAGATGCGGTGGCCTTCGGGCGTGAGCGCGAAGCCCGCGCGCCCGCGCCGGCACAGCGTCAGGCCCAGGCGCTCCTCCAGGTCCTTCATATGGCGGCTCAGCGTGGAGCTGCCGATGTTCAGCTCCAGCTCGGCAGCCGACATGCCGCCGCACTCGACCACGGCCTTGAATACGCGCAGCAGGCGCAGGTCCATGTCGCCCAGCTGGCCCAGCGCGGCCCGCGCGCGCCCGTCCCGCGCCGGGCGGCCTGGGGTGCTGTCCATCGAAAAATCCGCCATCGCCCTTCGCCTCCCGGTGCCCGCCTGAACCGGCCACCACTACAGGGGAGCCACTATAGGCGAGCACCAGGGCGGAGACGGCCATGGATTCCCACAATGCGCGCTCTCCGGGCCCGGACCGGCAAGCCCCTGCTCACTTGCGGAAATCCGCAAGTGAACCTCGATATCACGCACTTCGAGAAATCAAAAGGCACGATCACAATGGGCCGGTTCCTTTATTTCTTTCCCGGCCCGAGGAGATCACCATGACCCTGGTTCCCACCGAACAAGGCGCTGCAGCCGCCACGCGCACCGATGCCGCCTGGCTTGACGCCCACTGGATGCCCTTCACCGGCAACCGCGAGTTCAAGGCGCGCCCGCGCATGATCACCAGCGCCCAGGGCGCCTACTACACCGATGCCGACGGCCGCAAGATCTTCGACGGCCTGTCGGGCCTGTGGTGCTCGGGCCTGGGCCATGGCCGCCGCGAGATCGCCGAAGCCATCGGCCGCGCGGCCCAGCAGCTGGACTATGCGCCGGCCTTCCAGTTCGGCCACCCGGCCTCGTTCGCGCTGGCCAACAAGATCAAGGAGCTGACGCCTGCAGGCCTGGACCATGTGTTCTTCACGGGCTCGGGCTCGGAGGCGGCCGACACGGCGCTGAAGATGGCGCGCGCCTACTGGCGCGCCAAGGGCCAGGGCGGCAAGACCCGGCTGATCGGGCGCGAGAAGGGCTACCACGGCGTGAACTTCGGCGGCATCTCGGTCGGCGGCATGGTGGGCAACCGCAAGACCTTCGGCCAGGGCGTGGAGGCCGACCACCTGCCGCACACGCAGCCAGCGCTGGGATCCTTCCACAAAGGCATGCCCACCACCGATGGCCGCGCGCTGGCCGACCGGCTGCTGGACCTGATCGCACTGCATGACGCCAGCAACATCGCGGCCGTCATCGTCGAGCCCTTCTCGGGCTCGGCCGGCGTGGTGATTCCGCCGGCCGGCTATCTGCAGCGCCTGCGCGAGATCTGCACGCAGAACAACATCCTGCTGATCTTCGACGAGGTCATCACGGGCTTCGGCCGCTGCGGCGCCATGACGGGGGCCGAGGCCTTCGGCGTCACGCCCGACATCATGAACATCGCCAAGCAGGTGACCAATGGCGCCCAGCCCCTGGGCGCCGTGGTGGCCAGCAAGGAGATCTACGACACCTTCATGGCAGCGGGCGGCCCCGAGTACATGCTGGAGTTCCCGCACGGCTACACCTACTCGGCCCACCCCATTGCCTGCGCGGCGGGCGTGGCTGCGCTGGACCTGCTGCAGCGCGAGGACGGCCCGGGCCGCGTGCGCGCACTGGCCCCGTTCTTCGAGCAAGCAGTGCACAGCCTCAAGGGAGCAAAGCATGTGGCCGACATCCGCAACTTCGGCCTGGCTGCGGGCTTCACCATCGAGTCGCTGCCCGGCGAGCCGGCCCGCCGTCCCTACGAGATCGCCATGAAGTGCTGGGACAAGGGCTTTTACGTGCGCTACGGCGGCGACACCATCCAGATCGCGCCGCCCTTCATCAGCGAGAAGGCCGAGATCGAGCGGCTGGTCAGCGCCCTGGGCGATGCCCTGACGGAAACGAACTGAGCATCTCCGGCACATGAGAAAAGCCCCTGGGCCGTGAGGCCGCAGGGGCTTTTTACATGGCAATGGCAAGGCTGCGAAATCAGTCCAGCGTGATGCCCGCGTTCTTGATCACATCGCGCCACTTGTCCACTTCCACGCGCAGGAACTGGGCCGAGGCATCGGGCTTGAGGCCCGAGGGCAGCACGCCCATGGCGTCCAGCTTTTCCTTGACCTCGGGCGCGGGCAGGGCCTTGGCGATCTCGGCGTAGAGCCTGTCGACGATGGGCTTGGGCGTGCCTGCGGGCACGGCCGCGAGGAACCAGGCATCGGCCGTGAAGTCCTTGAGGCCGGCCTCGGACATGGTGGGCACGTCGGGCATGGACTGCAGGCGTTCGTTGTGGGCCACGGCCAGGGCGCGCACCTTGCCGGCCTTGAGCTGCGCGGCAATCGTCACGGCCGTGAGAAAGCCGAAGTCGGTCTCGCCAGCTGCCAGCGACACCACGGAAGGCGCGCTGCCCTTGTAGGGCACGTGGCCGATCTTGACCTTGGCCTGCATGGCATACAGCTCGGCGCCCAGGTGGTTGGGGCCGCCCGTGCCCGACGAGGGGTAGTTGAGCTTGCCGGGCTGGGCCTGGGCCGCCGCCGTCAGCTCCTTGAGCGAGTGGAACGGGCTTTGCGCGCCCACGGTGAGCACCAGCGGGCTGCGTGCCACCAGGCTGATGGGCGCGAAGTCGCGCAGCGGGTCATAGGGCAGCTTGGTGTACAGGCCCTTGGCCATGGCCATGCAGCCCACATCGCCCAGCACCACGGTGTAGCCGTCGGCCGGCGCCTTGGCCACCAGGTCGCAGCCGATGGTGCCGTTGGCGCCGGGCTTGTTGTCCACCACCACCGTGGTGTGCATGCTCTCGCCCATCTTTTGCGCCAGCAGGCGACCCAGGATGTCGGTGGAGCCACCAGGCGCAAAGGGCACGACCAGGCGAATGGTCTTGGACGGATAGCTGCCTGCGCCCTGGGCATGGGCGAGGGGCGCCGCCAGCGTGGCCGCCAGCGCCAGGCCGCCGGCCAGGGCGCGCCACAGGGCAGGGGTACGGGAAGATGCGAAAGGGGTTTGTCTCATGCTGTTGTCTCGTGAGGGGGTGGAATGCGTGAAGGCCGAGCGCGCGGCAGCATACCAGCAGCGGGCGGCGCGAAACGCGTGGCCTGGGCCGGCAATGACCGGCGCGGGACAGTTCAGGAGGCCGCGCGCTTGCGTGCGGCGGCGGGACGCGCCGACAGTGGCTTGGCGGGCGCCTTCGGAGCCGCCTTTGCGGTGGTCTTCGCGACGGCTTTTGCGGCGGTCTTTGCGGCCGGCCTTGCCGTTGTTGTTGGCGCTGCTTTTGCTGCCGGTTTCGGTGCCTTTTTTGGTGCAGTCCTCGGCACTGCCATCGCAGGCTTTTCCACCGGCTGCACGGCGCGTTGCGGACGCGGGCTGCGCAGGCTGTCGGCATCCAGGATGAGCCGCCCCTGGATGCGGCCCTTCATGCGCTTGACGCTGCTGGCTGCATCCCGCATGTGCTGCTGCATCAGCGCATGCACCTTCACGGCATCGCGTTCGCGTGCGGCCTGCACGATGTCGCGGTGGATCCGGGCATTGGCCTCGCCAAAGCGCCGGTGCTCGGACTGGGGCGTGCGGTTGGCGAAGACGATGAGCTGGCGAATCATCTCGTTGATGAGCTCGCAGGTGAAGCGCAGGAAGGGGTTGGGATTGGCCGCTGCAAGGATGTCGTGGAAGTTCACGTCCTCGCGCCGCTGGCTCACCAGGTCCTCGCTGCTTTGCGTGGGGTCGCAGCAGGCGATGCTGTGCTCCAGCGCGTCGAAATCCGCCTCAGTCAGATGGGGCACGGCGCCTGCCGCCAGCTCGGGCTCCAGCATCTGGCGCACCGTGTAGATGTCGTCGATGGTCACCTCCTGGAAGAACAGGTAGTTCTGCATGAACTGCAGCGTGCGGTCCAGCGGCACCTCGACGACCGTGCCACCGCCCGAAGGGCCGGTGGAGATGGTGATCAGCCCCTGCACTTCCAGCGATTTGAGGGCCTCGCGGATCGTGCCCTTGCTGACCTGGAACTGTGCCTGCAGCTCGCTTTCGCGCGGCAGGCGGTCGCCGGGGCTGAGGTTCTTTTCGGTGATCAGGCGCTTGATCTCCTGGGCCACGAGATCCGGGCGCTTGAGCTGCCGGATGGCCAGGGAGGGCGACTTGGGTGTATCCATTGTTGTGTTCTCCGGAAGGGCACCGGATCGTGTCCGCGCCCAGTCTGAATGCGGGTTTGGTGCAGTATGCACCGCCATGGCGCGTGGCCGTGCCCGCCTAGGGTTAGCACGCGCCCTATTTCTTCTATTTATCACTATAAATATGAATCAAGGAGCCTGCACGCACCCATTTCGACTGGCATGCAACTTGCTCTGAAAAGCGTACCCGGGCCGCCGCGCCTTCAGTTCCCATCACGGAGATCCCATGCAACGTCGTCACCTCCTGCAACTCTCGGCACTGGGCGCATTGCCCGCATCGCTGGGCCTGGGCCGCAGCGTCTGGGCGCAGTCCAAGGACACCATCCAGTTCGCCTGCCCCGTGCCCATGTCGGGCGCCTTCGCGGCCAACGGAAAGTATGCGGATCTGGGCATGAAGCTGGCCATCGAGCAGTACGGCAAGGCGCTGGGCCGGCCGCTGGCCTACACCGTGCTGGACACCGAGGGCAAGCCCGCCACGGCCGTGCGCAAGCTGCAGGAGTCTTCGCAGCAGCAGGGCACGCGCTTCTTCGCAGGCGGCATCCTGTCGTCGGAGGCGCTGGCCATGGGCAAGGAGGCCGAGAAGGCCGGCGGCATCTTCATCACCACCGCAGGCGCCGACGAGATCACGGGCAAGGACTGCAACAGCGCCACCTTCCGCTGGTCGGCACCCACCTTCGGCGCCATCGAGCAGACCGTGCGCCCCCTGGTCGAATCCCTGCCCAAGGCCAAGCGCTGGTACACCATCACGCCGCAGTACGTGTTCGGCGACGGCCTGCTGACGGCGGCCAAGAACATCTTCAAGGAAAAGGGCATCGAGCATGTGGGCAACAGCTACCACTCGCTGACCGAAAAGGAGTTCAGCGGCTACCTGACCAACGCCGTGGCCGCCAAGCCCGACGTGCTGCTGCTGCTGAACTTCGGCGCCCAGTCCTCGGACACGCTGCGCCAGGCCATCAGCTTCGGCATGAACAAGAACATGACCATCCTGATCGCCTGGGCCTCGGGGCTGGAGCAGTTCGAGTCGCTGGGCGCCGACCTGTGCGACGGCGTGTACTTCGGCGCCCAGTACTGGCACACGGTGGACACGCCGCTCAACCACGATCTGGTGCAGCGTTGCAACGACAAGTTCAAGGCCAATCCCAACTACAGCCTGGCCGGCCACTACATCTGCACCAAGCTGATGATCGACGCCATCATCAAGGCCGGCACGGCCGACCCCAAGGCCGTGGTCGCCGCGCTGGAAGGCATGAAGTACCAGGGCCTGACGGGCGAGGAAGAAGTGCGCAAGGCCGACCACCAGGTGCTCAAGAGCTACTACCTGCTCAAGGGCAAGGCCAAGTCCAAGATGAAGAACAAGGACGACTACGTGGATGTGGTCAGCTCAGGCAAGTCCTTCCTGCCCGTAGACCAGACCGGCTGCAAGCTGGTTTGAGATGGAAGGCACCCCCTGAGGCGCTGCGCGCCTTCCCCCTCTCCTTCGGGAGGGGGACGACACCCTCGCGGCGGGGCGGCCCTTGCTCGGTGTCCCCGAGTTGGGCCATGCCGGTTCAAGGGCTCAGCCCTGTGTCGCACGGGGTTCAAACCATCGCGCATTCCGCGCCGCCTCCTTCGTCCATCGTTTCGGACCCTGTATGAGCATCTATCTGCTTCAGACCATCAACGGGATCGGCATAGGCATGCTGTATTTCCTGTTGGCCGTGGGCCTGTCCATTGTTTTCGGCCTGCTGCGTTTCGTGAATTTCGCGCACGGTGCCTTCTACCTGCTGGGCGCCTATTTCTGCTACCAGATGACGCGCTGGGGCATGAGCTTCTGGCTGTCCCTGGTCGTGGTGCCGCTGGCCGTGGGCGCGCTGGGCTGGCTGGTGGAAAAACTCATGCTGCGCCATGTGTATGCCAAGGCGCATGAGTTCCACATCATCGTCACCGTGGGCCTGGCCCTGGTGGTGCAGGAGCTGGTGATCGTGCAATGGGGCCCGCTGGGCGACAGCGTGGCCGTGCCCGATCTGCTGCAGGGCGTGGTGATGTGGGGCAGCTTCGTCTATCCCAAGTACCGGCTGTTCGTGATCGGCTTCACCGCCGTGCTGGCCGTGCTGCTGTGGTGGCTGCTGGAGGGCACGCGGCTGGGCAGCGCGGTGCGCGCGGGCAGCGAATCGACCGAGATGGTGTCTCTGCTGGGCGTGAACGTGCTGCGCATCTTCAGCCTGGTGTTCGCGCTGGGCGCGGCCACGGCGGCGCTGGCCGGCGTGCTGGCCGCACCCATACGCGGCGCCGAGCCCTTCATGGGCGTGGAGGCGCTGGGCGTGGCGTTCGTGATCGTGGTCGTGGGCGGGCTGGGCAGCTTCGGCGGCGCCCTGGTCGGCGGCCTGCTGATCGGCATCGTGCAAAGCGTGATGAGCACGCTGTGGCCCGAGGGCGCGCGCCTGATGATCTACGTGGCCATGGCCGCGGTTCTGCTGCTGCGACCCCATGGCCTGCTGGGCCGCAAAGGATGAAGACCATGACCAGGCATTCCCATCTCCTTCTCGCGCTGGCCATCGTGGTCGCCATGCCGCTGTGCATGCAGTCGGGCTCGCTGGCCAGCGAGGTGCTGATCTTCGGCCTTGCGGCCATGGGCTGCAATCTGCTGCTGGGCTACACGGGGCTGCTGTCCTTCGGGCAGGGCATCTTCTTCGGGCTGGGCAGCTACACCATCGCCCTGCTGCTGACGCGCTGGCCCCTGCCCATGCCGCTGGCCCTGCTGGCCGCCACGGCCATGGGGGCCGTGGGCGCGGCCATCGTCGGCTGGGTGGCCATACGCCAGCGCGGCACCTACTTCGTGATGCTCACCCTGGCCTTTGCGCAGATGTTCTATTTTCTGGCCTACTCGGCCACGGACATCACCGGCGGCGACAACGGCCTGCTCGATGTGCCCCGCCCCGCCCTCGCGGTGGCCGGCCAGACGCTGTGGCCGCTGGCCACGCCCTGGCAGTACTACGGCTTTGTGGCCGTGCTCTTTCTGGTGGTGTTCTGGCTGCTGCGCCGCGTCTGCGACTCCATGTTCGGCCGCACCCTGCTGGCCGTGCGTGACAACGAGGAGCGCGCCGCCGCCGTGGGCTACGACCTGAGGCTGCTGAAGCTGCAGGCCTTCGTGATCTCGGGCGCGGTGACGGGCCTGGCCGGCGCGCTGCACGCCATGATGACGGGCATCGCCCCGCTGTCCAACGCCGAGTACCACACCAGCGAAATGATCCTGGTGATGACCGTGATCGGCGGCACGGGCAACCTGCTGGCCTCGGTGCTGGGCGCGGCCTTCTATGTGCTGCTGGGCGACTGGCTGTCCACCCTGTGGCCGCGCTGGCTGCTGCTGCTGGGCGTGGTGCTGATGATCGTGAGCCTGGGCCTGCAGCGCGGCCTGTGGGGCCTGGGCGAGAGCCTGTGGGCCCTGGTGCGCCGCAAAGGGCCGGCAGATGCCGAGACGGCCGCTGCAGAAACCAAAGGAGGCCAGGCATGAGCGCCGCAGCATCTCCCATCCTGCTCGAAGCCGTGGGCGTCGAGAAACGCTATGACAAGTTCGTCGCCCTGGGCGGCGTGGACCTCAAGGTCCGCGCCCACACCGTGCACTCGGTGATCGGCCCCAACGGCGCGGGCAAGACCACGCTGTTCCACATGCTCACGGGCACCAAGAGCGTGAGCGGCGGGCGCATCGTCTTCGACGGCCACGACGTGACGCGCGAGCCCGACCACCGACGCGTGCGCCGTGGCATGGCACGGTCCTTTCAGGTCACCAGCCTGTTCCTGACCCTGCCCGTGCGCGAGAACCTGCGCCTGGCCGCACAGGGCGTGGCCCCCGCCAGGGCGTTGGACTGCTGGAACGCGCCCGTGGGTGCTCGCGCCCTGGCCGATACCGTGGCCAGCGTGCTGTCGCGCCTGGGCCTGGAGCGCCATGCGGACACGCCGGCCGGCAACCTCTCGCACGGCCAGCAGCGGCGGCTGGAGGTGGGCATGGCCCTGGCCGCACGGCCCAAGGCCATCTTCCTGGACGAGCCGACCTCGGGCATGGGCATCGACGACCTGGACGAGATGAAGCGCCTGATCCAGGGCCTCAGGGACGAGCACACCGTGGTCCTCATCGAGCACAACATGAACATCGTCATGGACATCTCCGACACCATCACCGTCATGCAGCAAGGCCGCGTGCTGGCCGAAGGACTGCCCCACGAGATCCGCGCCGACGAGCGCGTGCGCAGCGCCTATCTGGGCAACATGATCACGGGAGGAAAGGCATGAGCGGTCCCCTGCTTTCGGTCGAGGGCATACACGCCCACTACGGCAAGAGCCATGTGCTGCAGGGCGTGTCGCTGCAGGTGCAGGACGGCGAACTGGTCACGCTGCTGGGCCGCAACGGCGCGGGCAAGACCACCACGCTCAAGTCCATCGCGGGGGTGATGCAGCCCTCGCAGGGGCAGATCCGCTTCGGCGGTGAACCCGTGCACCGGCTGGCCACGCACCAGGTGGCCCAGCGCGGCATCTGCCTGGTGCCAGAGCACCGCGGCATCTTCAAGCTGCTCACGGTGGAGGAGAACCTGCTGCTGGGCCAGCGCAAACGCTCGCCCTGGCAGCTGGCCGACATCTACCGCATCTTCCCGCGCCTCAAGGAGCGGCGCGGCAACGGCGGCGGCCAGCTGTCGGGCGGCGAGCAGCAGATGCTGGCCATAGGCCGCGCCCTGATGAACGCGCCGCGCCTGCTCATGCTGGACGAGCCCGTCGAGGGCCTGGCGCCCGTGATCGTGGAGGAGATCGTGGCCCAGCTCAAGACCATCAAGGCCGCTGGCGTGGCGATCTTGCTGGTGGAGCAGAACCTGGAGGTCTGCACCCAGCTGGCCGACCGCCACTACATCATCGAACAGGGTGCGATTGCGCACGAGGCAGGCAATGCCGCTTTCCTGGCCGATGACGCCATCAAGGACCGGTATCTCGGTGTAGGGATCGCCTGATCCACCGCCTTTCGCATTCCCAGGAGTCATTCATGGATCTCAGTACCCCTCTTGCAGCCGCCGCCGTTGCGGCCGGGCTGCGCACCGACGGCGCCCGCCTGTGGCAATCGCTGATGGACCTGGCGCGCATAGGCGCCACACCCAAGGGCGGCGTGTGCCGCCTGGCGCTGACGGACCTGGACCGCCAGGGGCGCGATCTCTTCGTGCAGTGGGCGCGCGAGGCCGGCTGCAGCATCCGCGTCGATGCCATCGGCAACATCTTCGCGCGCCGCGCAGGCCTGGACGATGCGCTGCCGCCCGTGATGACGGGCAGCCACATCGACACCCAGCCCACGGGCGGCAAGTTCGACGGCAACTACGGCGTGCTGGCCGGGCTGGAGGTGCTGCGCACGCTCAACGATGGCGGGGTGCGCACGCGCGCCCCGTTGGAAGTGGCCGTGTGGACCAACGAGGAAGGCTCGCGCTTCGTGCCTGTGATGATGGGCTCGGGCGTGTTCGTCAATGCCTTCACGCTGGAGCATGCGCTGGCCCAGCGCGATGCCCAGGGCGTGAGCGTGGACGAGGCGCTGCGCGCCATCGGCTATGCCGGGCCGGCCGGCCCGGCGCCTGCGGTGGGCGCGTATTTCGAGGCCCATATCGAGCAGGGTCCGGTGCTGGAAAACCATGAACGCGTGATCGGCGTGGTCAGCGCCGCGCTGGGCCAGCGCTGGTACGACGTCAGCGTGCAGGGCATGGAGGCCCATGCCGGCCCCACGCCCATGGAGCTGCGCCACGACGCCCTGCTGGCCGCCAGCTGCATCGTGGCCGAGGTCAACCGCATCGCCCTGGACCGCCTGCCGCATGCGCGCGGCACCGTGGGATCGCTGGAGGTGTTTCCCAACTCGCGCAACGTGATCCCGGGCGGCGTCAAGCTCAGCGTGGACCTGCGCGCGCCGGACGACGGCCAGTTGCTGGACATGGACGCCGCACTGCGCGCGGCCTGCGAGCGCATTGCCGCCGCGCGTGGCGTGACCATTGGCGTGGAGCAGGTCGTCTACTTCCCGCCCCAGCCCTTCACGCCGCACCTGGTGGAGGCCGTGCGCGCCAATGCCGCCGACCTGGGCTACAGCGCCATGGACGTGGTCAGCGGCGCGGGCCACGATGCCGTCTACCTGGCCCGCGTGGCGCCTGCTGCCATGATCTTCGTGCCCTGCGCCGACGGCATCAGCCACAACGAGATCGAGGACGCCGAGCCCGCGCACCTGGAGGCCGGCTGCAACGTGCTGCTGCGCGCCATGCTGGCGGCCGCGGGCGTGGTGCAGGCAGCGGACGGCGGGGTGCCGGCATGAAGATTCTGATCGCCCGGCTCAACCACGAGACCAATACCTTCTCGCCCGTGCCCACGCCCATCGAGGCGTTTGCGCCCACCTATGGCGAGGCGGCCTATTCGGCCAACAAGGGCATGCGCACGGCCATGGCCGCCTTCATCGACCTGGCCGAGGCGGCGGGCGCCACCCTGGTCACGCCGGTATCGGCCACATCCAATCCCAGCGGCCCCGTGCATGCGGCCGCCTACGACGAACTCACGCGCCGCATCGTGGCGGCCGCGCCGGGCTGCGATGCCATCTTGCTGGACCTGCACGGCGCCATGGTGGCCGAGAACAGCGCCGACGGCGAAGGCGACCTGCTCGAACGCGTGCGCGCCGCCGCGCCCGGCGTGCCCGTTGGCGTGGCGCTGGACCTGCACGGCAACATCACCGAAAAAATGGTGGGCAATGCCGACGTGATGGTGGGCTTCAAGACCTATCCGCACATCGACATGTACGAGACCGGCGAGCACGCGGGCCGCCTGCTGCTGGACATGCTGGCCGGCCGCGCGCGCTACGCCGTGTGCTGGCACCGCCTGCCCCTGATGAGCCACACGCTGCGCAGCACCACGCTGGACGGCCCCATGCTGGACGCCGTGAACGCAGCGCGCGCCCTGGAAGCGGAGGGCCTGCCCGCGGTCTCGGTGTTCGGCGGCTTCTCGCTGGCCGACATCGCCGCGCCCTGCGTGAGCGTGGTCGCCACCTGTCGCACCGACGAGCGCGCGGCCACCCAGGCGAGCGTGGACGCGCTGGCCGCCCGGATCTGGCAGCGCCGCGCCGACTTCATCTACCGCAGCGAGCCGCTGGCCGATTCACTGCGCCGCGCCCAGGCCCTGGCCGAAGGCGCCGACCGCCCCGTGCTGCTGCTCGACCACGGCGACAACTGCATGTCCGGCGGCACCTGCGACACCATGGACGTGCTGCAGACCGCGCTGGAGCTGGGCCTGTCAGGCATTGCCGTGGGCCCGCTGTGCGACCCCGAAGCGGTTGCCTCGCTCACGGCGGCGGGCGAAGGCGCCGAGGTGGAGATCGCGCTGGGCAACAAGGTGTCGCTCGAAGGCATAGGTCTGCACAAGCAGCCGCTGCGGCTGCGCGGCACGGTGCGTGCCGTCAGCGACGGCGCCTACACGGTCAGCGGCCCCATCTACACGGGCCAGCGCTGCCACATGGGCCGCACGGTCTGCCTGGACACGGGCGCAGCGCAGATCGTGATCACCGAGCAGACGCACGAGCCCTGGGACCTGGGCGTTTTCCACTGCGTGGGCATGGACCCGACGCGCTTTCGCTTCGTGCTGCTCAAGTCGCGCATGTACTGCCGGCCCGTCTTCGTGCCGCTGTCCGCCGGCCTGATCGAGTGCGACAGCCCCGGCGTGACCACCTCCGACTATTCGCGCTTTCCGTTCGCCCGGGTCAGCCGCCCGGTGTTTCCGCTGGACGCCATCTGATGGATGCCATGTGATTGCCCGGCTTTGCGGCGGCGCGCAAGCAAAGACCGCCGCCGCCGCGGGGCATTGGGCAACCAGGCATCACAACAGTTTCACAGCAGGGCCCGGCTATTGCCTGTCGGCCTACAATCGGTTCCCCCCTACCTCGGCCGACGGCACGCGGGCTGATCCGCGCGTGCGTTGGCCATGCCTTCGCTGGAGACGCTTGATGTCCGACAACACGGCCCCGACCCCTTCCGATAAACGTGCCCAGCTGCGCCGTGCCGCACTCGAATACCACGAGTTTCCCAAGCCCGGCAAGTTGACCATCGTGCCGACCAAGCCCATGGCCAACCAGCATGACCTGGCCCTGGCCTACTCGCCCGGCGTGGCAGCGCCCTGCGAAGAGATCGTCAAGGACCCGGCCGCCGCCTTCAAGTACACGGCGCGCGGCAACTTGGTGGCCGTGATCTCCAACGGCACCGCCGTGCTGGGCCTGGGCGACATCGGCGCCCTGGCCTCCAAGCCGGTGATGGAAGGCAAGGCCGTCCTGTTCAAGAAGTTCGCGGGCGTGGACGTCTTCGACATCGAGATCAACGAGAAGGACCCGCAAAAGCTGGTCGATGTGATCGCCGCGCTGGAGCCCACCTTCGGCGCCATCAACCTGGAAGACATCAAGGCACCCGAGTGCTTCTTCGTGGAGCGCGAGCTGCGCCGCCGCCTGAAGATCCCCGTCTTCCACGATGACCAGCACGGCACGGCCATCACCGTGGCAGCGGCCATGGTCAACGCGCTCAAGGTGGCCGGCAAGAAGATCGAGGAGGTCCGTCTCGTGGCCTCGGGCGCGGGCGCCGCTGCCCTGGCCTGCCTGAACCTGCTGCTCAAGGTCGGCCTGCGCCGCGAGAACGTGTTCGTCACCGACCTGGCCGGCGTGGTCTACGAGGGCCGCACCGAGCTGATGGACGAGGACAAGGCCCAGTTCGCGCGCGCCACCGAGCTGCGCACGCTGGGCCAGGTCATTGAAGGCGCCGACGTCTTCCTGGGCCTGTCGGCTGGCGGCGTGCTCAAGCAGGACATGGTGGTCAAGATGGCCGCGCGTCCGGTGATCTTCGCGCTGGCCAACCCCAACCCCGAAATCATCCCCGAAGACGTGAAGGCCGTGCGCAGCGACGCCATCATCGCCACGGGCCGCTCGGACTACCCCAACCAGGTCAACAACGTCCTGTGCTTCCCGTACATCTTCCGCGGTGCCCTGGACTGCGGTGCGACCACCATCACCACCGAGATGGAAATCGCCACCGTCCACGCCATCGCCGAGCTGGCCCAGGCCGAGCAAAGCGAGGAAGTGGCGGCCGCCTACGTGGGCGAGCAACTGACTTTCGGCCCTGAGTACCTGATCCCCAAGCCCTTCGATCCGCGCCTGATGATGAAGATCGCATCGGCCGTGGCACAGGCCGCCGCCGAGTGCGGCGTGGCCCAGCGTCCGATCCAGGACATGGATGCCTACCGCGCCCACCTGCAGACCTTCGTCTACGCCTCGGGCACGATGATGAAGCCGCTGTTCGCCGCGGCCAAGAAGGCCGCCAAGAAGCGCGTGGCCTACGCCGAGGGTGAGGAAGAGCGCATCCTGCGCGCCACGCAGATCGTGGTGGACGAGCGCATTGCGCGCCCCACGCTGATCGGCCGCCCGGCCATCATTGCCCAGCGCATCGAGAAATTCGGCCTGCGCCTGAAGGAAGGCACGGACTACGACGTGGTCAACGTCGAGCACGACGAGCGCTACCGCGACTTCTGGCAGACCTACCACCGCATGACCGAGCGCAAGGGCATCACCGTGCCCATCGCCCGGATCGAGATGCGCCGCCGCCTGACCCTGATCGGCTCCATGCTGCTGCACAAGGGCGAAGTCGATGGCCTGATCACCGGCACCTGGGGCCAGACATCGCACCACCTGCAGTATGTGGACCAGGTGATCGGCCGCCGCGCCGGCGTGCAGACCTATGCCTGCATGAACGGCCTGCTGCTGCCCGACCGCCAGGTCTTCCTGGTGGACACCCACGTCAACTACGACCCCACGGCCGAGCAGCTGGCCGAGATCACCATCATGGCCGCCGAGGAAATGATGCGTTTCGGCGTCAAGCCCAAGGCCGCCCTGCTGTCGCACTCCAACTACGGCTCCAGCAACCAGCCCAGCGCCGTCAAGATGCGCCAGACCCTGGAGCTGCTGCGCGAGCAGGCCCCGTGGCTGGAAGTGGACGGCGAGATGCACGGCGACGTGGCCCTGGACGGCAAGGCCCGCGCCCAGCTCATGCCCAACAGCACGCTGCTGGGCAACGCCAACCTGCTGGTCATGCCCAACATCGACGCGGCCAACATCAGCTACAACCTGCTCAAGCAGGCCGCTGGCGGCGGCATTGCCATCGGCCCCGTGCTGCTGGGCGCCGCCCGTCCCGTGCACATCCTCACGCCGAGCACGACGGTGCGCCGCATCGTCAACATGACGGCGCTGACGGTGGCGGACGCTAACGCTAACCGGTAAGCACCCCCTGAGCGGCTTCGCCGCTTCCCCCTCTCTCGCTTCGCGGGAGGGGGACGACACCCTCGCTGCGGGGCGGCCCTTGCTCGGTGTCCCTCGTTTTGGCCGCGCGCGCTTTTTTTGACAACGGGCGGCATTTGCATTGAATAGCAGGCAACTCAGGCGCAGAGTTGCCTGCCCACTGTTCAATCCCCAGACATTTCCTTGGTCAAGCTGCCTGTTTTTTGGGCAGAACTTGCATTTTGAGGGGTGTTCCGTCACACTAGCGGGTCGAGATTTCAGGGCTTCCCTGGATTTCTGAAAGGTGTAGTTGATGCTGAAGGCAGCCGCCGCCAAGGCGTACCAGTCCGGTCTAGCGCTCATCGTCGGGGCCGCCTTTGTGCTGTCGCCCTCGCTCGCTGATGCGCGCCGCTCGGCGCCCGAGAGCGTGGAGACGACGGCGGCCGTGGCCACCGTCGCCCTGTCCGAGTTGCCGCGCGAAGGCCGTTCCACGTATACGCTGATCCTGCGCGGCGGGCCTTTTGCCCACGACAAGGACGGCACGGTGTTCGGCAACCGCGAGCGCATCCTGCCGCGTCAGTCGCGCGGCTATTACCGTGAGTACACGGTGCGCACGCCCGGTTCGCGTGACCGTGGGGCCCGTCGCATCGTCTGCGGCGGAGAGCCCCAGCAGCCCGATGCCTGCTACTACACCAGCGACCACTACAGCAGCTTTCGCAAGATCATCGAATGACCTCGACCCAGTCTCTACAGCCAGTTCGACCCTCCGTGTCCGACGCAGTGCGCTGGCAGGGGTCTGCATTTCATCCACAGCCCAGGGATGCCGAAGGCCATGAGCCCGTCCCCGCAGGCCACATCCACGTTAGAGAAAGAGCCACGGAGATGGATGCACCACTTCGTAAGATCCCCGACACCCCTTTGCGGAACGTGCGCGCCAACATCGTGCAGTCGATCCGCGCCTACAGGGTGGAGGATCTGCAACAGGCGGCCGAGACGCTGGGGTGCCATTTTCTGTATGCCAACCTGGCCCATGCGCAGACCAAGGCCGATATCCTGGAACTGCTGGCCACGCAGTTCTTCTTCCCTGCGCATTTCGGCAAGAACTTCGACGCGCTCTACGACTGCCTGACCGACCCCATCCACAAGGCCGGCCCGCAGCCGGGCTTTGTGCTCGTGCTCGACCAGATCCCGACCACGCCCAAGTTCGACAAGGAAGTGCGCGAGCAGCTGCTGGACAGCTTCCGCGACGCGGCCGAGTACTGGGCCGAGCGCAAGATTCCGTTCCGCTGCTTCTACTCGTTCCTGTAAGCGCAGGACATTGAGGGCCCAGAGCCCACAGCGCCCAATCGGGTGCTGTGGGCTCTGTCGGCGCTGCAGTCGCTGGGCACCGCCTGTGCCTAGGCGCGCGTGAACCGGGCGGCGAGTGCCTCGTATTCGGACACTGGCACTTCCTCGGCGCGGCGCTGCAGGTCGAATTCCCCGTCAAAGCCCTTGGCCTCCAGCCAGCGCCCCAGCGTGTTGCGCAGGATCTTGCGCCGCTGGCTGAAGGCCACCTGCACCATCTCCTCCAGCAGCTTCGCGTCCAGCGCTGCCGGCGCCTCGCGCGGAACCATGCGCACGACGGCGCTGTCCACCTTGGGCGGCGGATTGAAGCTCTCGGGCGGCACGTACAGCACGCTCTCCATCGCATAGCGCCACTGCAGCATGACCGTCAGCCGCCCATAGGCGGCCGTGGAGGGCGACGCCACCATGCGGTCGATGACCTCCTTTTGCAGCATGAAATGCTGGTCCTCGACCACGTCCACCTGCTCGAGCAGGTGAAAGAGGATGGGGCTGGAGATGTTGTAGGGCAGGTTGCCCGCAATGCGCAGCTTGGGCACGCCCAGGCGCGCGGCAATGGCACGGAAGTCCACCTTGAGCACGTCGGACTCGACCACGTCGAGCTGCTCGTGCAGGCGCAGGCGCACGGCCAGGTCGCGGTCCAGCTCGATCACGGTGAGCCGGCCCAGGCGTTCGACCAGGGGCTGGGTCAGGGCCATCAGGCCCGGCCCGATCTCGACCATGGACTGGCCCGGCCGGGGGTCGATGGCGCTCACGATGCCGTCGATGATGCCGTCATCGGTCAGGAAGTTCTGGCCGAAGCGTTTGCGAGGAATGTGTTTCATAGAAAAAGCAAGGCGGTGCGCCATGGCACCGCCTTCCATTGTGGACTGCTGCAGCCGCAGCTGCTCGGGGGGTGTCTTATTGCGGAGGCTCGCGGTACTCGACGTAGGCGCGGCCACGCAGTTCCTGGAGCCAGGTCTGGTAGTCGGTTTCGAGCTTGCGCTCGCGCACCACGTTGCGCACCATGTCGCGCTGCTCGCGGGGCGTCAGCGCAGCCTGGCGGCGCTCGATGAGCTGGATCAGGTGCACACCGAAGCGCGAGACCAGCGGGTCGCTGACCTGGCCGGGCTGCAGCGCATTGAGCACCTGCTCGAACTCGGGCACGAACTGGCCGGGCGAGGCCCAGCCCAGGTCGCCGCCGTTGCGCGCGCTGCCGTCCTGCGAGAACTCGCGGGCCAGCGATTCGAAGCTGGCCTGGCCGCTGTCCACGCGGCGCTTGTAGTCGGCCAGGCGCTTGGCGGCATCGGCCTCGGTCATCTGGTCGCCAATGCGCAGCAGGATGTGGCGCGCATGGTTTTGCGTGACCACGGACGGCATGCCGGCCTGCGACTTCTCCAGCACCTTGAGCACGTGAAAGCCCGCACCCGAACGGAAGGGGCCGACGATGCCGCCCTGCGCCGTCTGGCCCACGGCCTTGGTGAACAGCTCGGGATAGCGGTCCAGCGGGCGCATGCCCATGGCGCCGCCGCCCTGGCCGTCGGGCACATCGGAGAACTCCTTGACCACGGCCAGGAAGTCGCCTTGCGTGCGGGCGGCCTCGGCGGCCTGCTTGGCGCGGGCCTCGCGCTCGGCCACTTCGGCGGGGCTGGCGTTCTCGGGCACGGAAATCAGGATGTGGCCCAGGTTCACGGCGGCCGGTGCCTTGTCGGCACCGCCGCTGCGCTGCTCAGCCAGGTAGCGATCGATGTCGGCATCGGTGACGCGCACGCGGCCGTCCACATCGCGCTCGCGCAGACGTTGCAGCGTGATCTGGCGGCGCAGCTCTTCGCGGAACTGCTTTTCGTTCACGCCTTCGGCCCGCAGGCGGGACTGCAGGCCAGCCTTGTCCAGGCCGTTTTGCCGCGCCACATTGGTCAGCGCCTGGTCCACGGCGTAGTCATCCACGCGCAGGCCCGTGTCCTTGGCTTCCTGCAGCTGGGCCTTTTCGACGATCAGGCGCTCGAGCACCTCGCGGGCCAGCAGCGCCTCGGGCGGCATCTGGCCGCCCTGCTCGGCAATGTTCTGCGCCACGCGCGCCATGCGGGCACGCACTTCGTTGTTGGTCACCGGCTCGGAGTTGACCACGGCGACGATGTAATCGGCCGAGCGCACGCCTGCCTTGGCGCCGCGATCGCGCGACGAGGGCAGGTTGGTGGCGTCCAGCGCACGCGAGACGGAGGCATCGCCGGCCTGGGGCGCCCTGGACTGGCCCGGAACACGCAGGCCTTGCGCCTGGGCTGTGGTGGCCAACAAGGCCAGCGCCACAGCGGCAGCTGCGCAGCAATGGGTCTGGGAAAGAAAACGCATGGGAGAGATGCCTTGCAAAAAGCGTGTTTGGAGCGTTGGCTCTAATCGTAGTTGGTGAAGCGGCTGGGAGGCGTCACGGACTCGCGCAGGTACTGGTAGCGCGGCACATTCTGCTTGAGGCTGCGCTGCGGGTCTGCACCCAGGCTCAGCCGCGAGAAGCCGACGAACTCGATCTGGAACAGCAGCCGGGTGTTGGACTGGGTGATGGAGCTTTGCAGGCGCTCCAGCACCACGCGGCCAATCCAGCAGCAGCCGTCGTACTCCAGCCCGACCACGGTATCGACGAGCTTGCGGTCCTTCAGGCTGTAGTTCAACCGGCCCACCGTGTACCAGCGCCCGCCGCCCTGGCCACGGCCAGCACCCAGGTCGCGCCCCTTGTCGCCCCACAGGTCGTTGATGGGCCATTGCCAGCCCACATCGACCAGCTTGCTGGCGTCGGTACGCGCCACGGTGTCGTACTGGGTACGGTAGGCCACGTTCACCGTGCGGTAGGAGCTGGGGCTGTAGCGCGCACCAAAGGTGGTACGCACCGAGCGGTTGAGGTCGCGGTTGTACTGGGTCGTGCCTTCGGTGGACCAGGCATCGGTCCAGTTGATGGCCGCGCCCAGCAGCACGTCGGACAGGCGGCTGGTAGCCGGCACCTCGCCGGGCAAGATGACCTTCTGGTCGGAGAAACGCACGCGCTGCGCAATGCCGAAGCGCGCCTTTTCCGCACCCGTGGTCCCGTCGATCAGGCGCGTGGTCGCACCCAGGGTCAGCAGGTGGTTGTCGGCAATGCGGTCCTGGCCGTTGTAGTCGTTCTCGGAGTAGATGCTCGCGAAGTTGAAGTCGTTGCGCGCCGTGTCATACAGCGGCAGAAAGCTCTGGTCGCGGTAGGGCGTGTAGGTGTAGAAGGCGCGCGGCTCGAAGGTCTGCAGCAGTTGGCGGCCGAACAGCGTGGTGTCGCGCTCGAACACCAGCCCGCTGTCCACGCTGACCGTGGGCAGCGTGCGCGAGGCATTGCGGCTGCCGTTGCTCATCAGGCTGTCCACCTGGTAGTTGCTGGTGTGCAACTGGATCCTGGGCGTGATGAAGGCGCCCGGCGACAGGAAGGGGCGGCTCACCTGGGCCAGCATGTAGCTGCGCTGGCCGTTGTTGTAGGTCATGCCGGCCAGGGGCTTGTCGATCTCGAAGCGCGTGGTGTCGGCCACAAAGCTGAAGTCCAGGCCGTGCGGCAGGTCCAGCGGCGTGTAGCGCCATTGCAGCTGCGGCTTCATGCCGTAGGGCGGGGCAATAGGCGCCGATGCATCCTGCATGGTCTGCCAGTACAGGGTGCGCAGGGTCAGCACATTGTAGCCCCGCGCCCAGGACAGGTTCACATCGTTGGGCAGCAGGCGCTCGCGCAGCGTTTTGGCGGCCAGCGGGAAGTCGCGCCAGTAGTTGTCGTCGCTGACGCGGTTGAGGTTCATGTTCAACCCCAGGCCACCAATGGGCGAGTCGATGACGCCCCGGTGCTGCAGCGAGTAGGCCCAGCGGTCCCGGTCACGCTGGCGGTCGCCGGGCATGTAGGCCGCATAGGCCTCGCCCGAATAGGTCGGCTCCAGGTAGCGAAACTGGGCGCCCAGGTTGACGCCGCGCTTGCTCATGACCGAGGGATACAGGGTCATGTCGCGGTTGGGCGCAAGGTTCCAGTAGTAGGGCTGCGTGTATTCGATGCCGCTGAGCTTGTCCAGGCCCATGGTGGGAGGCAGCAGGCCCGACTTGCGCTTGTCCGACAGCGGAAAGCTCATGCGCGGCACGGGCAGCACGGTCACGCCCTTGAACTGCAGGGCCGCGCCCTCGGCCACGCCCACTTCCTCGGCCATATCGATGTGCAGGGTCCGGGCGCGCAGCATCCAGGCAGGCTCCCAGCTGGCCTCGTCGTCGCGCTGGCAGGTGGTGTAGGTGGCATCGTGGACCACGGCATGGTCGCGGTCGATGAAGTCCACGCGCGAGGATTTGCCGTAGGCGCCATTGGCCAGGAAGCGATATCCGGCGTTGTCGAAAAAGCCCTTGAAGGCATCGACCTCCAGGTCCAGCTGCGTGCCCTCGTAGACATTGCCGGCCTGGTTGATGTGCACCGCGCCCGAGGCATTGACGCGGTCGTCGGGCACCTGGTATTCGAGCCGGTCGGCGCGGATCATGGTGTCGCCACGGCGCAGTTCGGCATTGCCCTCGACCACCGAGTTGATGTCCGGCTGGCCGCTGAGCGCGTCACCGCGCACATAGACGGGCTGCTGGGAGCGCACCGCCTCGGGATAGGTTTCCTGCATCAGCGTGCTGGGGCGCAGCGGGCGGACTTGCTGCAGCCGGCCTTCGTCGGCTGCAGCGGGCTGGGCCTGGGCCATGGTGGAGCCACCGGCCCATGCGAGAGCCACAAGCCAGGCCAGCGGGCGTACAGCGGGGCGCGCGGGCGCGCGGGCAGCCAGCGGATCGGGGAGCGGCGGTCGGAGGTACACGGTGGTCAACAGCGGCGGGTGGACAAAGGCGCAAGCCTAGCATCACCGCCGGGCATTCGCCGGGGTGGCGGTTTGTAGAATCGCGATTATCCATGAGCCATCCAAACACCCCCACGGCCGGCGTTGTCTGGGCCGACCCCGCCCGCCACGCCGCCTTCGACGCCTGGCTGGCCCCGCTGTCCGCCCGCCACGCGCTGCGCCCCGAAACCCTGCGCCCTGCCTCGGCCGATGCCAGCTTTCGCCGCTATCTGCGCCTGGACACCAGCGCGGGCGCCAGCCTCATCGTCATGGATGCCCCGCCGGACAAGGAAGATTGCGCGCCCTTCGCCAAGGTGCAGGCGCTGATGGCCTCGGCCGGGCTGGCCGTGCCGCAGATCCTGGACTGGGATGCGGCGCACGGCTTCATGCTGCTGTCCGACCTGGGCGGCCACACCGTCATCGAGGCGCTGGACCCGGAAAAGCCCCAGGACGCGGAAGCCTGGTACCGCTCGGCGCTGGAGGTGCTGCTGGCCTGGCAGACCGCCTCGCGCCCCGACGTGCTGCCCGCGTATGACGACGCGCTGCTGCGCCGCGAGCTGCAGCTGTTCCCCGACTGGTACATCGCGCGTCACCGCGAGACCGTGCTCGACGACAGGCAGCAGGCCACGCTGGCCAAGGCCTTCGACCAGATCGTGGCCCACAACCTGGCGGCACCCAGCGTCTTCGTGCACCGCGACTTCATGACGCGCAATCTCATGCAGCCCGTGACCGCCAGCGGCCCGCTGGGCGTGCTGGACTTCCAGGATGCGGTCTATGGCCCGGTGACCTATGACATCGCCAGCCTGCTGCGCGATGCCTTCATCAGCTGGGAAGAGGACTTTGTCATCGACATTACCGTGCGTTACTGGGAGAAGGCGCGCAAGTCGGGATTGGTCGGCGCACGCAGCCAAAGCGGCTGGGGCGACGATTTCGGCGAGTTCTACCGGGGCGTGGAGTGGATGGGCCTGCAGCGCCACCTCAAGGTGGCCGGCATCTTCGCGCGGCTGACGCTGCGCGACGGCAAGCCCCGCTACCTGGCCGACGCGCCGCGCTTCATCCACTACATCCGCTCCACCTGCAGCCGCTACCGCGAGCTGACGCCGCTGCTGCGCCTGGTGGACCAGATCGAAAACATCCAGCCCCAGGTCGGCTGGGCCTACGGGCGCGTCTGAGAACGGATACGCCATGCCACGCTTTCACTGCCCCATTGCGCTGCGCAGCGGCGCCGACATCGACCTGCCGCCCGGCGCGGCACGCCATGTGCAGGTGCTGCGCCTGCAGCCCGGCGACGGCATCACCCTCTTCGAAGGCCGCGCCGGCGAAGGCTTCAGCGGCGGTGAGTTCGAGGCCACCGTGCTGCGCATGGGCCGCAGCGACGTGGCCGTGCGCATAGGCGCGCACCACGCCGTGGAACGCGAGCCCCTGCGCCCCGTGCACCTGCTGGCCGGCATCACGGCCAACGAACGCATGGACTGGCTGGTGGAGAAGGCGGCCGAGCTGGGCGCCGCCAGCATCACGCCGCTGGTGGCCGAGCGCAGCGTGCTCAAGCTCAAGGGCGAGCGCGCCGAGAAAAAACTCGCCCACTGGCAGGCCGTGGCCGTATCGGCCTGCGAGCAGTGCACGCGCAACCGCGTTCCCCCGCTGCACACCCCTGCAGACCTGGAGGACTGGCTGGAGGGCGGTGCGAAACAGCTGCCGCCCGGCACGCTGCGCCTGCTGCTGTCGCTGGGCGAGGGCACGCGGCCGCTGGGTGAGATCCTGGATGCCACGGCCGAGGATGCACCCGTGGTCTTTCTCTCCGGCCCCGAGGGCGGCCTGTCGCCTGCCGAGGAGGCCCTGGCCCGCGCCCAGGGCTTTGTGCCCGTCACGCTGGGGCCACGCGTGCTGCGCGCGGAAACCGCGCCCCTGGCCGCGCTGGCGGCGCTCACGCTGGCCTGAAGCGGCCCAGCCAGTCGCGCAGCCGCGCGAACACGGGCGCGGCGAAGTCATCGCGCTCGTTGAACAGCTCGTGGTAGGCGCCGTCAAAGCACTGCGCCTGTACCACGGCTGGCGGCGCGCGGTCGGCAAAGGCCTGGCTGCAGGCCGGCGCCACCAGCCTGTCGTCCCCCGCCCACATCAGCAGGCTGGGCACGCCCCACTGCCCCGCGCGGGCCAGCACCTGCGGGCCGCCCTGCGCCAGAAACCGCGCCAGCCGCGCGCAGATGCGGTCATGGCACAGCGGATCGGCACGGTAGGCATCGCAGACCGCCGCGTCATGCGAGAGATAGGGAATCTGCAGGCCGTTGGACACGCGCAGGTCGGGCACCAGGCGCGGCAGCGTGCCCACGAGCAGCTTCTGGATGGGCGACAAACCCACGTCGAGGGCCGGCGAAGACAGCACCAGCGCATCGACAGGCCGGATGGCACGCGCCACGAACAGCGCCGCCACCAGGCCGCCCAGGCTGTGGCCCAGCAGCACCAGCGGCTGGCCAGCGGGCTGCTGGGCACGCGTGGCATCGACCACGGCTGCAAGGTCATCCAGCAGCCGGCCATCGGCCGTCAAGCCGCCGCGCGGCCCTGCCGAGCGCCCATGGCCGTATTGGTCGTAGCCGCGCACCGCATAGCCCCATGCATTGAGGCGCCGGGCCAGCGCCTCATAGCGGCCGATGTGCTCGCCCAGGCCGTGCACCAGCAGCACGGTGGCGCGCGCCTGGCCCCCATCCACGGGCCAGTCGCGCAGTGACAGCTCGGCGCCATCGCTGGACGCAAGGCGCGTGACCTGGCCTTGCGAGGCAGGTGCGGGAACGGGTGCGGGGGCCGGCGCTGCCATCACGCCACGCCAGCAGCGCCCGCCTCGGCGGCTGCCTGCGCCCCGGCCATGGCGGCGATCACCTGGGCCACGGCGGCCGTGAGCTTCTTGGCATAGGGCACGTGCAGGAATTCATTGGGACCGTGGGCATTGCTCTTGGGACCGAGCACGCCGCAGACCATCATCTGGGCCTTGGGAAAGCCCTGGCTGAGCATGTTCATCAGCGGAATCGTGCCGCCCTGGCCGATGTAGCCGCAGGAGGCGCCGAAATGCGCCTGGCTTGCCGCGTTGAGCGCGTCCTCGAACCAGCCGTCCATGGCTGGCGCATTCCAGCCGCTGGCGCCCGACAGGCCCTGCCAGGTCACACGGGCCTGGTAGGGCGCGTTGTCCTCCAGCAGCGCCTTCATTTCCTGCACGCAGGCAGCGGCATCGACCAGGGGCGGCAGGCGCAGGCTGAGCTTGAAGGCGGTATAGGGACGCAGCACGTTGCCGGCATCCTGCAGCGCGGGCAGGCCCTCGGCGCCGGTCACGCTCAACGTGGGCTCCCAGGTGCGCTTGACCAGGGCCTGGACCGGGTCGGTGGTGGTGGGCAGGGCGAACAGCGTGGAGCCGCCGCAGTCGTAGTGCGCCCAGGGGAAGCGGGCATAGGTTTCCTCACCCAGGATGGCCGCCGTGTCGCGCATCTGCGCCATGCGCTCGGCCGGCACCTCGCAGTGGAAACTGGCGGGCAGCAGGCGCCCGGTCTTGCTGTCCTCCAGCCGGTCCAGCACCTGGCGCAGGATGCGGAAGGACGACGGCACGACGCCCGAGGCATCGCCCGAATGCACGCCCTCGGTGAGGATTTCCACCTTCAGCGTGCCGCTGGCCATGCCGCGCAGGCTGGTGGTCAGCCACAGCTGGTCGTAGTTGCCGGCGCCGCTGTCCAGGCAGATCACCAGGCCCACATCGCCCAGGCGCGGACGCAGGGCATCGACATAGGGCAGCAGGTCGCGCGAGCCGCTTTCCTCGCAGGTCTCGATCAGGCCCAGGATGCGCGGGTGTGGCACGCCCTGGCGCTTGAGCTCCTGCACGGCCGCGATGCTGGCGTAGACCGCATAGCCGTCGTCGGCGCCGCCACGGCCATAGAGCTTGCCGTTCTCGTACTTGGGCGTCCACGGGCCCAGGTCGCTGCGCCAGCCGTCGAACTCTGGCTGCTTGTCCAGGTGGCCGTACATCAGCACCGTGGGGCTGGAGGCCGCCTTGTCCTGCGTGCCCTCCACCTCGAAGAACAGCACCGGCGTGCGGCCGGGCTGGCGCACGATCTCCAGCGTCAGGCCGGCCACCTTCTGCGCCAGCACCCAGTCCGCCGCATTGCGCAGCACGGTCTCCAGGTGGCCCTGCTGCTCCCAGTCGGGCGCGAACATGGGCGATTTGGCGGGAATGGCGATGTACTCGGTCAGCGCCGGGACGATGCGCTCGTCCCAGGAGCGGCTGATCTGGTCAAGCGCGGCTGCGGGCTGCAGCAGTTGCGAAGGGGTGCGTGCGTTCATGGCGGGTCCTCGTGTCATGGGTCGGCGCACCGTTCGAGCGAAGCCAGCGCCGCGATCCGGTCATTGTGCGCCAAGGCGGCACGGACCCCGGACACCCCGCCGCCAACGACTACGATCGCGCCATGTATATCGGAGAACTCGCCCGACGCGCCGGCTGCTCGCCCAAGGCCGTCCGGCTGTATGAATCACGGGGCCTGCTCGGCGCCGTGGCACGGGCAGGCAGCTACCGCATCTATGGCGAGCAGGACCTGGTGCTTGTGCAGCGCATACGCCAGGCGCTGGGACTGGGCTTTCGGCTGGACGAGCTGCACGGCCTGCACCGCATCCATGAGGCCACAAGCTGGGAAGCCCTGGCCCGGCTGCTGCGCGAGCGCAGCACCCAGGTTCAGGCAGAAATCCGGCGCCTCCAGGCACAGCAGTCCCAGTTGGCGGCGCTGGAGCGCGAACTGCTCGAATGCAGCCTGGAGACGGCAGGTACCCAGGGCGCCTGCGAACCCGCATTGGCCTGAGCACGCGGCCTGAGCCCGGGTGCTTGACCCTGCCCCAAGGGGCAAGGCGAACATGGGCGCCATGTCTCCAAGCACCTCCCGCCCTCCTGCCGATACGCATCCCCAGCGCATCCTGATCATCCTCGGCCACCCGTCGGCCAGCAGCCTGTGCGCAGGCCTGGCCGACGCCTACGCACAGGGCGCACGCGACAGCGGCGCCGAGGTACGCCTGCTGCGCCTGGGCGAACTGGACTTCGACCCGCTGCTGCATGCCGGCTACCGCCAGGACCAGCCCCTGGAGCCTGACCTGCAGCGGGCCCAGGCCGACATCCTGTGGGCCAGCCACCTGGCATGGGCCTATCCCACCTGGTGGGGCGGCCTGCCGGCCTTGCTCAAGGGATTCATCGACCGCATCTTTCTGCCGGGCTTCGCGTTCAAGTACCGCAAGGGCTCGGTGCTGTGGGACCGGCTGCTGGCCGGCCGCACGGCCGACCTGCTGGTGAGCATGGATTCACCGCCCTGGTACTACCGCTGGGTGGCGCACATGCCGGGCCACCACCAGATGCGCCGCGCCATCCTGGAATTCAGCGGCATCCGGCCCGTGCGCATACACAGCTTCGGCCCCGTGCTCGGCGCCGAGGCCGCCCGTGTGCAGCGGTGGCTGGAGCAGGCGCAGGCAGCAGGCAAGCGCGCGGCGGCGCGCCGTCTCAAGGCTTCGGTTTGAGCAGGTCATCGATGGCCGCGCGCCCCACCGACGGATCGTCGGTGAAGATGCCATCGATGCCCGTGCGCAGGAAATCGTCCATGTCGGCGCGCGCATTGCCGCGCCGGGTGCCGTCCTGTGCGGGCGGCGATTTCAGGCTCAGGGGCAGGAAGGCGTTCTCGGGCCGCAGCGTCCAGGGATGGACCAGCAGCCCCGCACGGTGGGCATCGGCCACCAGTGCCGTGGGCGCCGCATTGGCGCCCTGCACCACGGGGATCACCATGCTCTTGCTCGGCCCGATGCCGTTGGCGTAGCGCGCAATCTCGGCCAGGCCTGCGGGCGTGACCATGTCGGCATAGCCGGGGCCCGTGCCGCGTGCCACGCTGTCATGGGGCTTGCCCTTGGGAGCCAGCAATTGCACCAGGCGCAGGCTGCTGCGCGCACGGATCCAGCGCAGGTTCTCGACCTCGAAGGACTGCACGAACACCGGCGCCTGCGCATGGTTCCAGCCGTTGTCCGCAAGCAGCTTCAGCAGCACGGGCTCCAGCGGCAGGCCGATGGACTGGAAGTAGCTCGGGTGCTTGGTCTCGGGATAGATGCCTATGGTTCGGTTCGTGCGCGCGCTCTCCGCCTTTGCCAGGTCGATGACCTCCTGCAGCGTGGGCACCTCGAAACGGTCATTGAACTGCACATTCGCCGGGCGGATCGCCGGGATGCGTTCACGCGCACGCAGCGTCTTCAGCTCGGCCAGCGTGAAATCCTCCACGAACCAGCCCGTGATCGCCTGCCCGTCGATGGTTTTGGTGGTCTTGCGCGCCGCGAACTCGGGGCGGTCGGCCACATTGGTGGTGGCCTCCTTGAGGCTGCCGTCGGCCGCGAGGATGGCGATGGCGTTCTCATGCCGCGCCACCAGCACGCCATCGCGCGTGATGACCAGGTCGGGCTCGATGAAGTCGGCGCCCGCGCGTATGGCCTCCCGGTAGGCCTCCAGCGTGTGCTCTGGCCGCAGTGCCGATGCGCCGCGGTGCGCGATCAGCGCGGGCCGGGGAGGCCAGTCCGCGGCCTGCGATGGGGAATTGGCGGCCTGCGGCGTGGCGCAGCCTGCCAGCAGCAGGCCGGCGGCTGCGCCGGCCAGGGCCAGCGCGCGGCGGCGTGGGAAGCGGTTCATGTCTGCCTTTCGGGTTCGCAATCCGTCGATTGTGCGCGCCACCCATGACACGGGCATGGACCGGACCGTCGCTCAGGCGTGCTCGAAATGGAAGACGGCCGTGCCCGCCATGAGATTGGGCAGGGTGCGCACGCTGCGGCCATCCTGCAGGCCGAAGGAGTCCAGGATGCGCAGCCGGTTCCGGGTGGCCAGCACCTCGAAGTCCTTGTAGGTGCCCACGCGGATATTGGGCGTGTCATACCACTGGTAGGGCAGGCGCCGCGTCACCGGCATGCGCCCGCGCAGCACGGACAGGCGGTTGGGCCAGTGCGCGAAGTTGGGGAAGGCGACGATGCCCGCGCGGCCTATGCGCGCCGTCTCCTGCAGCATGGTCTCGGCATTGCGCAGATGCTGCAGCGTGTCGATCTGCAGCACCACGTCGAAGCTGTTGTCCTGGAAGATGGCCAGCCCGTCCTCCAGGTTCAGCTGCAGCACGTTCACGCCCCGGCGCACGCAGGCCAGCACATTGGCGTCGTCCAGCTCCACGCCGTAGCCGGTGCAGCCACGCTCGCGCTGCAGGTGCGACAGCAGGGCGCCATCGCCGCAGCCCAGGTCGAGCACGCGCGAGCCCTTGGGGATCAGGCGCGCAATCGCCTGCATGGTGTTCAGCTCGGTCATGCGGCCTCCTTGGCGACTGTCGGGGTTTCCTGGGCGATGTTGTCAAAGTAGGAGCGCATCACCTTCATGTAACGGGGATCGTCGAGCAGGAAGGCGTCATGGCCGTGGGGCGCGTCGATCTCGGCGTAGCTGACGTCGCGGTTGTTCTCCAGCAGCGACTTGACCAGCTCGCGGCTGCGCGCGGGGGCAAAGCGCCAGTCGGTGGTGAAGCTCACCAGCAGGAAGCCGGCCTTGGCCACGGACAGCGCCCGGGTCAGGTCGCCGCCATGCGCGCGCGCCGGGTCGAAATAATCGAGCGCACGCGTGATCAGCAGGTAGGTGTTGGCGTCGAAGTAGCTGCTGAACTTCTCGCCCTGGTAGCGCAGGTAGCTCTCGATCTGGAACTCCACGTCCTGCGTGCTGTACTTCAGGTCCAGCCCCTCCCTCAGCTGGCGGCCGAACTTCTGGTTCATCACGTCGTCGCTGAGGTAGGTGATGTGGCCGATCATGCGGGCGATGCGCAGTCCCCGCGCCGGCACCACGCCGTGCTCGTAGAAATGCCCGCCGTGGAAATCCGGGTCGGTGACGATGGCGCGGCGCGCCACCTCGTTGAAGGCGATGTTCTCGGCATTGAGGTTGGGCGCGCTGGCCACGACCACGGCGTGGCGCATGCGGTCAGGATGGCGCAGCGACCACGACAGCGCCTGCATGCCGCCCAGGCTGCCGCCCAGCACGGCGGCCAGCTGGTCAATGCCCAGCCGGTCCAGCAGCCGGGCCTGGGCGTCCACCCAATCCTCCACCGTGACCACGGGGAAGTCGGCGCCATAGATCTTGCCGGTGTCGGGATGCGCGTGCATGGGGCCGGTCGAGCCAAAGCACGAGCCCAGGTTGTTCACGCCGATCACGAAGAACCGGTTCGTATCCACGGGCTTGCCCGGGCCGATCATGTTGTCCCACCAGCCCTCGCTCTTGGCCTGGCCCTCGTAGACGCCTGCCACATGGTGGGAGGCATTGAGCGCATGGCAGACCAGCACCGCGTTGCTGCGATCGGCATTGAGCTGCCCGTAGGTCTCGTAGGCGAGGTCGTAGTCCCGGATCGAGCCGCCGCCCTGCAGCGGCAGGGGCTCGTCGAAGTGCATGTTTTGTGGTGTGGCGATGAAGGACATGAAAAAACCCGGCATCGCTAAAAACGAGGCCGGGTTCTCTGGTGTCGTCTTTAGCAGGATTTATAAAGCGCCCGCAAGCAGAAGCAAATCGGCGCATGAAGACTCATTATGCCAAAACGCCCGTCCCCGGAAGGAACAGGGCCAGCACGCCCAGCACCAGGAAGATCACGGCCGAGACCACATGCACCAGGCGTATGGGCACGCGCTTGACCAGCTTGTCACCCAGCCACACCACAGGTGCGTTGGCCAGCATCATGCCCAGCGTCGTGCCGGCCACCACCCACAGGTAGGCGTTGTACTTGGCCGCCAGCATCACGGTGGCGATCTGCGTCTTGTCGCCCATCTCGGCCAGGAAGAAGGCCACCAGCGTGGTGCCGAAGACGCCCCAGCGCGAATGCCCGGAGACCTCGTCCTCGTCGAGCTTGTCGGGGATCAGCATCCAGATCGCCATGGCGATGAAGGACAGGCCCAGGATCCAGCGCATGGCGTTCTCGCCCAGGTAGCTGGTGATCCAGGCACCCACGGCACCGGCCAGCGCATGGTTGACCAGCGTGGCCACGAAAATGCCCGCAACGATGGGCCAGGGTTTGCGAAAACGCGCGGCGAGCACCAGCGACAGCAGCTGGGTCTTGTCCCCCATCTCGGCAAGTGCGACGACGGAGGTTGAAATCAGGAAGGCTTCCATGGTGTGGGGATTTATCCGGCCGGATAGAGCACGCATTGACCACGCTCCGACTCCGGCCTTTGGATCGGTGCGCGGTCAATGGTCTCGATCGGTCACACGCAGCATTGCACTGCGCGCCGCATACGCCATAGGCCAGCGAAGGCCCAAGTTTGTTGACGCATGCATCCGGCTACTGAGCCGAACGATCTACTCCCCAAAGACTGAGGCGGCGATCATAGCAGCCCCCCGATCCGCATGCCGACCACCACTGCCGCCACGGCACTTGCTTATGCGCTGCCGCAATTTCAGGGTTACTCCCAGGGGCATTCTGTGGCGGGCACGACGAATTTTTGCGAAACAGTAATAACGTGCGAAAACTTCTGCCACATAATGGGCAGGCTTTCGTTCGGGCTTCGGCTCAATGAGGGCGAGTGCGTTTGCGTCTCTAACGTTGTCATCCCGTGTTGACTCCCTAGGGCTCCATCGCGTTTTCCAGTTTTTTCAGGAGTCCTCCATGGGCAACAAGCTTTACGTCGGCAACCTGCCGTACACCTTCCGTGACAGCGATCTGGAGCAAGCCTTCAGCGAATTCGGCGCCGTCAACAGCGCCAAAGTGATGATGGAGCGCGACACCGGCCGTTCCAAGGGTTTCGGCTTCGTCGAAATGGGCAGCGATGCCGAAGCACAAGCTGCTATCCAAGGCCTGCACGGCCAAAACCGCGGCGGCCGTGACCTGGTGGTCAACGAAGCCCGTCCGATGGAGCCCCGCGCTCCCCGTAGCGGCGGCTTCGGCGGCGGCTTTGGTGGTGGCGGCGGTGGCGGCGGCTTCGGCGGCGGCAACCGTGACGGCGGCTACGGCGGTGGCGGCGGCCGTCGCAACAGCTACTAAGCACTCGCTTAGAGCTTGCGTTAGCAAAAAAATGGGGCCTTCGGGCCCCTTTTTTGTTGCCAAACGTTATCAGCTTGTGTTTTCGAGCATTTATCTTTTTGATTTTTGTGCTTCATAATTTGGTTTCGGGCAGACCCGTTCGAACGCTATGTGTTTAGGAAGGTTGGACAGGCTCTTGTATACAAAGAACCTGATGTCTGTGCGTCCTGAAGCCGAGCGCAAACCAGTGAGCATTGAGGAGTTGAGGAGTTTTTGATGGGCAATAAGCTTTACGTCGGCAACCTTCCCTATGGTGTGCGTGACAACGACTTGGAGCAGGCATTCAGCCAGTTCGGCGCTGTCACCAGCGCCCGGGTCATGATGGAACGCGACACAGGCCGCTCCAAGGGATTCGGGTTTGTCGAAATGGGCAGCGATGCCGAGGCACAGGCAGCCGTTCAAGGCATGAATGGCCAGCCATTGGGCGGGCGCAGCCTCGTGGTGAACGAAGCGCGCCCCATGGAGCCTCGTCCCCCGCGCTCGGGCGGCTTTGGTGGCGGCGGCGGTGGTGGCGGCTATGGCCGTGGTGATGGCGGCGGCGGTGGCTACGGTGGCGGTGGCCGCGGTGATGGCGGAGGCTACGGACGCAGCGATGGCGGCGGCGGCGGCGGTGGTGGCTATGGCCGTGGTGACGGCGGTGGTGGCGGCGGCTACGGCGGCCGTGGCGATGGTGGTTTCCGCAGCCCCTATGGCTCCGGCCCCCGCAATGGCGGCCGTGGCGGCGGCTGGGGAAACAACAATAACAACGGAGAATGAGACCCCGGTCTCCCATGTTCTCCCAAACAAGAAAAGGCTCCTTCAGGGAGCCTTTTTTGCGGGTGCAAGTTTATGCATGAACATATTCCCTGAGCACGACGAGCTTCAGGGATTTTTCGAATGACGATGTTTGCGCTTTCGTCCTACAAGCAGCCGATCAAACAAGGGGTTTGGCAGAATTTTCATCAAACGGCCAACCCACGCCATTTGCCAGGGGATGATGGCCAGGCTGCGCCCGGCATCAATGGAACGCCAGGCCCTTGCAGCAAACTCATGGGGCTGCAATAGGAATGGCATGCCATAGCGGTTACCGCGTGTGAGGGGTGTATCTACATAACCAGGAAGCAATGTAGTGACTTTTACGCCACTACTGCGCAATTCACCGCGAAGGCTTTCGCAATAGGCAATGACTGCAGCCTTGCTGGCGCAATAAGCACCATGTCCCGGCAGGCCGCGCAGCCCGGCCACACTGGCGATACCGACCAACTGCCCGCTTCCACGCCGCACCATGGGCGCGATAAAGGGATGAAAACTGGCCGCCACGCCCATGGTGTTGACGGCCAGCACCTGCTGCATGGTGTCGATATCCTCGCGCATCGAGGTGTCCACACCCCAGCTGACGCCGGCATTGGCAATCACGACATCGGGCAGGCCCTGCTGCTGCTCACAGCGCCGGGCGGCAGCGATGATGCTGTCGGGCACGGCCACATCGGCCTCGTAGATGGCGAAGCGCGACGCCTCCAGGCCCTGCTGCGCAGCCCATTGCGCCATCACGTCGCCACGCCGCGCAACCAGTGCCAGCGACCAGCCTTGCTGGTAGGCATGCCAGGCCAGGGCCTGGCCTATGCCGCTGGATGCGCCGGTGATGAAGGCCAGGGGTGCCGGGCTGCGCGAGGATGTCGTCATGGCTTGTTCTCCATCGGCAGGCCTGCGCTTGCGCTGGCGCCTTACTTGGTCCTGGACGGCTGCAGGGTGCCGCGCACGCGGCCCTGCAGCTTCATCACCAGATCCAGGTTGCTGTACTGCATGCTGTCGGCCGTGAAGCGGTCCTTGTCGCGGGTCAGCACCACGGGCTGGTTGGAACTCACGCGCTCCTCGTTGGGCCAAGCGTGCAGGAATTCGCCCTGGAATTGCAACTGCGGCTGCGGTTGTTTACCTGCTGTCACAAATGGCTCGCGCGTGACGACGGCATTGCCAAACATCTGCACCTCGGAACCATCGGCATTGCTCAGCGCCCGCTTGGCGCTGCCGCGCGTGATGCGGCCTTCAGGCGAGACCGCGAACATGCGCACGTTGTCGATTTCGAGGGTGTCGGTATCCGGATAGTGGCGGCCCATGCTGCCCTCGATCTGGCTCTTGAGCCGCCCCGTGGCGTCGAAGCTCTTGATCGAGAAATCCTTCATGAAGTAGTCGGGCTCATGCGCCACGGCCTTTTCGGTGCCGCTGGCCACGGGCTGCGGTGCATTGCGTACCAGCCACCAGGTGCCCAGCGCCAGCAGGCCCATCAGCAGCACGGGCAGGTACAGGGAAAGCCGGTCACCGACGCGGCGCCAGGCCTGGATCATGATGCGTATTCCGCCAGCAGCCCGGCATAGGCGCCACGCGCGGCCAGCAGCAGGTCGCACAGCTGGCGCACCGCCCCTTCGCCACCGCTGCGCGGCGTGATCCAGTCGGCCACGGCCAGCACCTCGTCATGGGCGTTGGCCGGCGCGCAGGCAAAGGCGGAGCGCCGCATCACGGGCAGGTCGGGCCAGTCGTCGCCCATGGCTGCCGCCTGGTGCCACTGCAGGCCCAGCTCGCCCAGAATGGCCTCGGCGGCAGGCACCTTGTCTTCCGTGCCAAAGCGCGCATGCGTGACACCCAGGTTGCTCAGCCGCAGGCGCAGGGCCGGCGAATCGCGGCCCGTCACCACGGCGGGCGTGATGCCGGCCTTTTGCAGCAGTTTCAGGCCATGGCCGTCCAGCGTGTTGAAGCGCTTGAGCACCTCGCCTTCGCCAGAGAACAGCAGGCCGCCATCGGTGAGCACGCCATCGACATCGAAGAAGGCCACCCGCACATCCTGTGCCAGCAGCAGCAGTTGTGCGTCCCAGTTCTGCACGGGCGTCAAAGGAGCGCGTGCCATCAGATCACCTTGGCGCGCATCAGGTCGCGGATATGGACCACGCCGCGCAGCTGGCGCTGCGCATCGGCCACCAGCACCGCGGTGATACCGTGCTCCTCCATCATGCTGGCGGCGTCCACGGCCAGCGCGTCTTCGGCGATGGTGCGGGGCCCCTTGTGCATGACATCGCCGGCCTGCAGCGCGCGCAGGTCGGTGCCGGCCTCCACGCGGCGGCGCAGGTCTCCGTCGGTGAAGATGCCCTGCAGCACGCCTGCCGCATCGACGATGGCCGAGCAGCCCAGGCCCTTGGCGCTCATCTCGCGCATCAGTTCGACAAAGCTGGCATCGGCCCCGACCTTCGGCAGCTCATTGCCGCTGCGCATGACATCACGCACATGGGTCAGCAGCTTGCGGCCCAGCGCACCGCCCGGATGGGAGCGCGCAAAGTCCTCGGCGCCAAAGCCGCGCGCATCGAGCAGGGCCACGGCCAGGGCGTCGCCCATGGCCATCTGCGCCGTGGTGCTGGCCGTGGGCGCAAGGTTCAGGGGGCAGGCCTCGCGCTCGACACGGGTGTCCAGCACCCAGTCGGCATGGCGGGCCAGCGTGGATTGCGCGCCGCCGGTCATGGCCACCAGCGCAATGCCCTGGCGCTTGATGGCCGGCAGCAGCGCAGCGAGCTCATCGGCCTCGCCGCTGTTGGACAGCGCCAGCACCAGGTCAATGCCGGTCACCATGCCCAGATCGCCATGGCTGGCCTCGGCCGGATGCACGAAGAACGCAGGCGTGCCCGTGGAAGCCAGGGTGGCGGCCACCTTGCGCCCGACATGGCCGCTCTTGCCCATGCCCATCACGACGACGCGGCCGGACAGCCGCAGGATGCGCTGCACCACTTCGCCGAACACGCCATCAAGGCGCTGCGACATGGCTTGAAGGGCATCGGCCTCGATGCCCAGGGTGTCGCGGGCCAGGCGCAGGGCACGGGGCGTGTCCAGCGCATCCAGGGTGGCAGCATCAGAATTCATCTGGATGATTTTAGGCGGTCTGGCCATCCGGCGGCGGCGGTCGCCATCGGGCGCCTGGGTACACTGGCCCGTCTTCTCCAGCCCCCCGATCCAGCGCCATGCATACCACCCCCAGCGTCAACGACTACCTGCGCACGCACATACGCACCGTTCCCGACTGGCCGGCGCCCGGCGTGCAGTTCCGCGACATCACGCCGCTGCTGCAGGACCCGCAGGTCTTTCGCGTGATGACCGACGCCTTCGTGCACCGCTACATGCAGCGCGGCATGCGCCCCGATGTGGTGGCCGGGCTCGATGCGCGTGGCTTCATCCTGGGCGCCGTGGTGGCCCACGAATTGGGCGTGGGATTTGTACCCATCCGCAAAAAGGGCAAGCTGCCCTTCACCACGGTGGAGGAAACCTATGAACTCGAATACGGCAGTGCCACCGTGGAGCTGCACACCGACGCCGTCAAGGCGGGCGACCGCGTGCTGCTGATCGACGACCTGATCGCCACCGGCGGCACCATGATGGCCGGCAAGCGGCTGCTGGAAAAACTCGGCGCCACCGTGATCGAGGGCGCGGCCATCGTGGATCTGCCCGAGCTGGGCGGCTCCACCTTGCTGCGCGATAGTGGACTGCCGCTGTTCACGCTGGTGGATTTCGCCGGCCACTGAGCCGGGCCGCAGCCCGGTCAGCGCAGTTCGCCGTACTGGGTGACGCCCAGGTCCAGGTGGTCCAGCGTGCTGTGGGGAAAGTCCGCACCGCGATCGCCTGCGCCCGGCCCGAGCAAGGGGCCCGAGCGGCGCACACCAGCGGGAGCCGCTGCAGCAGAGCCTGCAGAACCCGCTCCCCGCCCGGCTGCGGGCATGGCTGCCACGGCGAGCTTGAAGGCCGCCATTTCCTGATCATCTATGGGTTCGAAGGGCGCCATGTCCTGCCTGCGGCGCTGGGGCGCTGCCGCCTCCATCGAGGCCGCCAACGGGACGGCCATGGGCGGGGCAGGACGCGGTGCGCGCGTCGCCGCGGAATGCACCTGGGCTTGGGCCTGGGCTGCAGCGTTCTGGTCGCTGACCCGCCAGTACACGGCCGTCACGACCGCGCCCATGCGGGCCTTGGCCGCCTGGGCCAGCATGGCCTCGATCTCGCTGAGCCGCGCGGTTTCGCTGGCATAGGCCCGCGCCAGGTCCATCATCACCACGAAGCGCTGACCCACGTTGTCCAGCGAGAGCACCTTGAACTTGTAGCTGGCGGACAACACCCCGGCACGCACCATGACATCGCGCACCACACCGTAGAGCTGCTCACGGCGCTCGGAACGCTCGCTGCGGCGCCCGCCGGGCCCTGCATCACGACGCGCCACGGCATTAGCCTGGCCATCGTCTCCGGGCGAACCACGGCCCTGCTCCGGCACAGGCTTGCGGGAAAACCAGTTGAACACAGACATGGGGGCTCTCATTGTCACGAATAGTCACAAACTCGCGGCATTGTGCCTGCAACTTTGCGACATTTCGAGCACGGGCGCAGCAAAACCGCTGTATCAATTTGTCGCAGCGCAAAGGCCGGCCTGTCACCGCCCCGCGCCCGCAGAGCGCCCCGCCCCAGGTGCTGCCCGGGAGCCTTTCAGGTACTGGCCACCCGGCGGCGGCTGTCCACCGCACGGCGGGCAAGCACCTGGCCGGCCGCCATGACCAGGGCCAGCGCCACACCGGGCTGGCGATTGCTGAGTTCGGCGAAGCGCATGGCCGTCAGGCACCAAAGCCGTCCCGGCGCAGCCGCCTGCACGGTGGCATGGCGCGCACGGTGGGCGAAGAAGGCGCCCTCTCCCAGGATGGAGCCCGGGCCGACGATGGCCAGGCGGATGCGCTCCTTCGCATCCTGGTAGTGCACGCTGAGGCTGCCGGACTCCACGAAGTACAGATTGCGGTCCAGCGAACCTTCGGCAAACAGCAGCTCGCCCGCCGCCAGCATGACCGGCACCAGGTAGGGCGCCAGCAGATCCCATTGCTCCAAGGTCAGCGCGTTCTGCACACCATCGACAGCCACGGCCGACGACATGGCCTGGGCCAGTGGCCGCAAATCATTGTGGGAGGAAGAAGACATGGCGGATCCGGTTCGAAGTGGGCCGCGCACCTGCGCCAGGACTGCGCCCGGCGGCAGGCAGCGACGAGGGCCGCTGCGGCACGCCGCATGCTAAGCGACGGCAGCGGGCACGCCAATGCCGACAAGCGGGTTTTCGGCGGCAAATTTTGTAGCAAAAGATAAGTATTGCAGCAACTCTGCTGGCTGTGCGAATGGGGTCGGGGCCATCCGGCAGCCCGGTCACTTGCCGATGCAGAAGCTGGAAAAGATCACGCCCAGCAGATCGTCGGAGCTGAATTCCCCGGTGATGGAGTTCAGCGAGACCTGGGCCAGGCGCAGTTCCTCGGCCAGCAAGTCCAGGTGGGCGGCCTGGGCCGCCAGCTGCAGCTCGGCCTCCTGCAGGTGGGCGGCCACGGCCTGCAGTGCCTCCACATGGCGCGCGCGCGCCAGGTACAGGCCTTCTGGGGCCGACTGCCAGCCGGCCACGTCCAGCAGGCGCCGGCGCAGGGCATCCAGGCCGTCGCCCGTGCGTGCCGACAGTGCCACGCTGCCTTCACGGCCGCCATGCGCCTGCATCTGGGCGGGTTCCGCGCGATCGGTCTTGTTCCAGACGTCGATGACGGGCACCTGGCGCGGCAGCTTCTGGGCCAGGGTTTCGGCAATGGCGGCATCGGCAGCGAGGTAGTCGTGCTCGCCCATGCGTGTGAGGTCGTGCAGGAAGAGCACGGCATCGGCCGCGGCGATCTCGTCCCAGGCGCGCGCGATGCCGATGCGCTCAACCTCGTCGCTGCTCTCGCGCAGGCCTGCCGTGTCGATCACATGCAGGGGCACGCCCTCGATCTGGATGGTCTGCTGCACCTTGTCGCGCGTGGTGCCGGCAATCGGGGTGACGATGGCCAGCTCCGCACCGGCCAGCGCGTTGAGCAGCGAGCTCTTGCCCGCGTTGGGCTGGCCCGCGATCACGACCTTGATGCCTTCGCGCAACAGCGCACCCTGGTGGGCGCGCGACAGCACCTGGTCCAGCTTGCCGCGCAGCCGCGCGAGCTGGCCGCTGGCATCGGCCTTTTGCAGGAAGTCGATCTCTTCCTCGGGAAAATCCAGCGTGGCCTCGACCAGCATGCGCAGGTGCACCAGCGCGTCGCGCAGGCCATGGATTTCCTCGGAAAAAGCGCCCGACAGCGAACGGCTCGCACTGCGCGCGGCGGCCTCGGTGCTGGCGTCGATCAGGTCGGCAATGGCCTCGGCCTGGGCCAGGTCGATCTTGTCGTTGAGAAAGGCACGCTCGGTGAATTCACCGGGCTGGGCCAGGCGCAGGCCCGGCAGCACGCTGCGATGGCCTTCTGCCGAGGCTTGCGCAGCCTCCAGGCAGCGCGCCAGCAGCAGTTGCAGAACGACGGGGCCGCCGTGGGCCTGCAACTCCAGCACATCCTCGCCGGTATAGCTGTGCGGCGCCGGGAAGAACAGGGCCAGGCCGTGGTCGATGGGGCCACCCTGGGCATCGCGAAACGGCAGATAGGTGGCCTCGCGCGGCTTGAGGTCGCGCCCGCACAGCGCCCGCACCAGCGGCGCCACGCCCTTACCGGACACACGCACGATGCCCACGGCACCCCGCCCCGGGGCGGTGGCAATGGCGGCGATGGGGTCGTTGTGGCGGGGCAGCATGGATGGAGCTTTCTTGGGAGGGATTTCAGGCCGCCGATGATAGGCCGCCCATGAAAAAGCCCGCCGAAGCGGGCTTTGGAGCAAGGGCCTTCGCAGGCTTACTTGGCCGGCGTGGACTTGCCGAATTTTGGCAGGTTGAACTGCGGCGGCACGCCCATGCGGGTGTTGATGATCCACTGCTGGGCGATGGACAGGATGTTGTTCGTCAGCCAGTACAGCACCAGGCCGGCCGGGAAGAAGAAGAACATCACGCTGAAGACCAGGGGCATGATCCACATCATCTTGGCCTGCATCGGATCCGGCGGAGCGGGGTTCAGCGCGGTCTGCAGCAGCGAGGACAGGGTCATCAGCACGGGCAGGATGAACAGAGGATCCTTGGCCGACAGGTCGGTGATCCAGCCGATCCAGGGCGCGTTGCGGATTTCCACGCTGGACAGCAGCACCCAGTACAGCGCGATGAATACCGGGATCTGGATGATGATGGGCAGGCAGCCGCCCATGGGGTTGACCTTTTCCTCGCGGTAGATGCGCATCATCTCCTGCTGCATCTGCTGGGGCTTGTCCTTGAGGCGCTCACGCATTTCCATGATGCGCGGGTTGATGGCCTTCATCTTGGCCATCGAGGAGTAGGCCTTGGCATTGAGCCAGTAGAAGGCGATCTTCAGCAGCAGCACCAGGGCCACGATGGACCAGCCCCAGTTGCCCAGGAAGCCGTGCAGCTTGTCCAGCAGCCAGTACAGCGGCTTGGCCAGGATGGTCAGCCAGCCATAGTCCTTGACCAGCTCCAGCCCGGGCGCCAGCGATTCCAGGCGCTTTTCGATCTGGGGACCGGCGAACAGGCGCGCTTCCACGCTCTTGCTCTGGCCAGGCTCGATGGTGCCCACCGGCGTGATCATGCCGACGGCGTAGAGGTTGTTGTCCACCTTGCGCAGGAAGTTGTCGCGCTGGATGCCCTCGGCCAGCAGCCAGGCGCTGGCGAAGTAATGCTGGACCATGGCCACGTAGCCGCCCGTGGACGACTTCTCGACGCTGGCCTTGCCGCTCTCGATGTCCTTGAACTCGACCTTCTGGTACTTCTTCTCGTCGGTGTAGACGGCCGGGCCCGTGAAGGTGGAGTACATGGTGGACTGTTCGCCTTCGGGCTTGTTGCCGTCGCGCACCAGTTGCAGGTACAGCTGCGGGCTCACGGCCGCCGTGCCGGTGTTCACCACTTCATGGCGCACGCCGATGTCATAGGCGCCGCGCTTGAGCGTCCAGATCTTGACCAGCTTCACGCCACCCATGTCGGGCGACTCGAAGCGCAGTTCCATCTGGTCCTCGCCGTCCTTGAGCTCGCGCGCGCCGGGCAGCGCGGTCATGGTCGTCTTGTGCGTGGGGAAACCGCCGCCGATCAGGCCCGACTGGCCCAGGTACACGCGGTGCACGCTCTCGTCGAACAGCACCACGGGCTTGTCCTTGTGCACGGAATCCGCGTACTTGAGCAGCTCGGCATGGCGCAGCGTGCCGCCCTGGCTGTCGAAGGTCAGGCGCAGCACGTCGGTGCTGATGGTGACGTTCTGGCGCGGGGCTGCCTCGGGCGCGGCGGCAGCGCCGCCAGGCACTTCGCCGGCACCGGCCGTTGCCGCAGCAGCCGCCGAGGGCACGCTGGCATCGCCGGGCGCCTTGCCCGTTTCAGGTGCCGGGGCCGTGGCGACGGCAGGCGCGGGGAAGAAAGTGGCCTTCTTGCCGCTGTGCACTTGCCATTTGTCCCATAGCAAGACCAGCGAAAAGCCAAATATCACCCACAGGATGGTGCGGCGAATATCGTTCATGAAGACTTCTTAGGTGAGGAAGGTTGGGTGTTTTCGGGCGCAGCCGTCAGGCTGGTGAACAGCCTGGGCTTTTGCTCTGGCACAGGGTCATGCCCCCCGTCACACCACGGATGACAGCGCGCCAGGCGGCGCAGCGTCAGGTAGGAGCCTACCGCAGCGCCGTGTTGCTCCAACGCTTCAAGGGAATAGGCAGAGCAGGTGGGCGTGAAGCGGCAGGCCGAGCCCAGCCAGGGACTGAGCATCAGCCGATAGCCGCGCACCAGCGCCATCAGCAGCCGCTGCATCATGGCGCAACCCCGATGCTCTCGCCAGCGGCTGCGGCGCGCTCCTGTGCGGGCTGCGGCAGCTCGGTCGCTGGCTGCGACAGGCGTTTCGCCGCATAGGCGAACAACTGCTGCAGCTCGGCGCGCACGGCCTGCCGGAGCACATCAGAAGTGGCGCTCACGAACTGGCGCCGGTCAAAGCCCGAGCGCAGCCGCACCACATGGGCGCCTTGGAGCATCAGGGTCTCATGCTCGCTGCCCACGGCATAGATCTGCCGCTTGATGGTGTGTCGCGTCACCGAGCGGCGCGCCCAGCGCTTGGGCACCATGGCGCCCAGCCAGGCATCCTGGCGCACGGCGCCAACGCCGAACAGGGCCTGCGGGTCTTGCGACCCGGGCCCTGTCGGTGGCGCCATGGCGCCGCCCTGCTCCGTCAGAACGAGACGGTGCAGGGCGAAATGCGCGGTACGCGATACCGTACCGGCAGCCATGGCGGCCTGAAACTGCGGACGTGTTTTCAGCCGTTGCATGCCAGCACCCCGTTCAGGGGCTCAGTGCAGCGAGCAAACCGCCCAGCAATGGCTGGCCTTAGACGGCCAGACGCTTGCGGCCCTTGGCGCGGCGAGCGTTGATCACGGCGCGGCCGCCCTTGGTCTTCATGCGGACCAGAAAGCCGTGGGTGCGGGCGCGACGGGTCTTGGAGGGTTGGTAAGTACGTTTCATGTTGGTTCCTAGAGAAGGTTCAGTTTTGCACCGGTCCCGTATCCGGCACGCTACACGCAGTGCAGCCAGCAGCCGCCACAAAGGCAAACCGCCAGACCACCTGCCAAAAATCTGCACGATGCACTTGCCATGTGCAGCCCAAGGAGCAACCCCGAGAGGTTTCGCCCAAGGCCGCCAGCGGCAGCATGCAGACCCGATGCAGACGGGCGGGACATATCACCCTGAACACATTCAGGGAAACCCGCGATTATCACAGCGTTGTCCACTTGATGCAATGCCCTTCGAACCCGAAGGATGCCTGCCCATTTTGCGACAAGGCGGAGGACAAGCTCCTGATA